>JAEBES010000001.1:0-1536917 GCA_049998155.1 Amycolatopsis sp. cmx-13-12
CGCACCGAAACCGAACGCCGCCAAGCCCTGCCAGGCTGGCTGCACACCTACAATCACCACCGCAGCCACACCGCACTCGCAGGCCAACCACCCGCCAGCCGCGTCCCCAACCTCACGGGTCAGTACACCTAGGGAACCGGGATGGCCGGGCACACGGTGCCCCTGGCGGGCAGCTCCAGATCGTCCAGGTAAGCCTGGATCCGGCCGGCCGCGCACCGGGACGAGAGGAACGTGATGTGCGCGTCGCCCGCGTACGTCAGGAGCACACTTCCGTGGATCTGCGCCGACACCCGCCGGACGTCTTCGTACGGCGACCACGGGTTGCCCTGGGCGCCCACGATCAGGATCGGTGGCGCCTCCCGGACGATGGCCGGCCGGGGTGGGTTCGTCCCCGCCGTGCGCCGGCCGACGCAGCCGGCCAGTGCGTCCCAGGCCTGCGACGCGCCGCGGGTGTGCGGCGCGAGCCCGGCGACGATCGGCCGGGCCACGAGCAGGTCGGCCACCGAGGCCGGGTAGTCCTGGCACAGGGCCGCCCGCATCGGGTTCCACAGGTCGCGGAAGCCCCACGAATAGCGGTAGACGAAGGCGAACACCGAGCTCGTGCCGTGGCCCGCCTGCTGGATGGCGGTCGCCAGGTCGGCCCAGCCCGTGCCGCTGCCCGGGAGGGTCAGGTCGCCGATCTCCAGCAGCTGCTCGGTGAGGAACGCCAGGTCGTCACCGCGCACCGCAACCGACGTCGGCCGGGGTTCCGGACGGCCCGGCTCGGCCGGCAGGTCCAGCCGGACCGGGTGCCGGTCGGCTTCGCGCAGCAGGGCGTCGTAGACCGCGGCGACGTCCTGTCCGTGCAGGGCACAGGTCACCGACCGGTCGCACCAGGCCACGAAACGGGTGAACTCACGCTCCACTGTGGACGCGTACTCGGCGGCCCGGACGACCACCGGGACGCTGTGGTCGAGCGGGCTGTCCATCGCCATGGCCCGGACGCGTTGTGGGAACAGGTGCGCGTACGCCTGCCCCGGGCCGGTGTAGCCGTAGAAGAAGAAACTGGCCCGCTCCTCGCCCAGGGCGGCTCGGACCGCGTCGAGGTCCTTGGCCTGGGTGACGGCGTCCAGGTGCCCGGGCAGCGGGCCGGCGCAACTCGCCTCGAACGCCCGGTTGCGCCGGATCAGCGCGTCGACGTCGGCCGTCGAGGCGTTCACGGCCGGGTCGTGCACCGGCAGGCCGCACTCGAGCGCGTCGGACCGGAACGGCGCGGGCTGCCTGCCGTTGAACGGGTGCACCCCGCCGCCGCGGGGATCCACCCCGATGAGGTCGAAGTCGCGCAGCAGGTCGGGGAACATCGCGAACACCCCGGCGTGGATATCGGTCAGCAGGAAGTCGAACCCCACGCCCGGGGCCAGGAAGAGCACGCCCTTGCGGTGTGCCGGGTCCGCCGGGTACCGGTTGACCGCCAGCGTGACCTGCGGCCCGTCCGGCCGGTCCCAGTCCAACGGGACGGCGATCTTCGCGCATTCCGCGCCGACCCCGCAGGGCACCCAGCTGAGCTTGCCCGGCGCGGCCGAAGCCGGCTGCCCGACGACGGCCATGAGCAGGATGACGAGTGCCACGATCCTTCCCCGCATACTTCCCCCCATGAGATGTTTGCTTACTAAGATTCTTAGCACGGGGATCTGCTTGCTGTCGACCGGCCGCGCACCACTCCTTCCCCGCGAGTTCCCGGTATCGCCGGGAAACGAAATACCCATCGGCAAACGAGATGTACAGTGAAGGACCACCCCTCGGGGAGGGAGGATCGAGGTGGGCGCGCTGGAGCTTCGACATCTCCGTTACTTCCTCGCAGTAGCCGAAGAGTTGAACTTCACCCGCGCCGCCCGTCGGCTCCACGTGAGCCAGCCGGCACTCAGCCAGCAGATACGTGCGACCGAAAAGATCATCGGCAGCCAGCTTTTTCACCGTGGCACAGGCGGTGTCCACCTGACCGCAGCCGGCGAGGCGCTGCTTCATCCGGCCGAAGATGCTCTCGCTCTGGTGGCCGAAGGCCTTCGCGCGGCACGCGCCACCACGCGGACAGAACGAGCCGAGGTCCTGCGAATCGGTTTGGCTTGGGCCGAGGCGCTGGGCGAGCTTACGCAGCCGATCCTGTCGACCTACGCCGAGTCCCACCCGAACGTTCAGCTGACCTTCACGGCAATGGATCCGGGCGAGCTGTACAACAGCTTGTCCGACAATGCCGTCGACGTTGCCCTGGCGCGATTACCCTTGGACCCGGAGCAGTGCGCATGGGTGGAGCTGTTCGAGGACCACAACGTCGCCGTCGTGGGAGCGGGTAGTCCGTTGTTCGACGCGGACACGGTCGAGGTCTCCGACATCATCGAGATGGCCATGCCGGACGTGATCCTCAAATCACCCGCACCGGAGCTCTTTTCGTATTGGACCTTGACGGACGAGCGCGGCGAAGGCCCCCAGCTGGTCGGAAACCCGGTCAGTTCCATGATCGAGCTTTCGTACACGCTCCTGCACAACCCGGCACTTGTCTGCATAGGCCCTGAAACCGTGCATAATTTTGCATTGTTTCCACCATCGTTTCTTCGTTTCATCAAGGTCACCGACCGCGACAAGAGCCGCGCCGTCGTGGCCCGCCGACGCGATGACCGGCGTCCGGCCGTGCTGAGCTTCTGCGACGTTGCCCAGGAAGTGACGCGCCGATTGGGCCCCATTCTGCTCCCGAGGGAAGCGATCTTGGGAGCGTCCGGATCCCAGGCGCCCTCTGTCGCCAGATCGACGCGATAAGCACCGCTTATCGCGTCATCCGATCCAGGTCTTGGACGGGCGGCACAGTCAATGGAAAGCTGGCGAAATCGTGCCCCTTGCCAGCCGCATGACGGCGGCACGAAACAGGGACCAAGAGGGAGCCCGGGGCCGATCTTTTTTCGATTCGCAGCCCAGCAGAAGTCCCAGGAGGGAATTCCGTGATCAAGAAATACCGAAGGCTGTCGGGCTTGCTCGCGGCACTGACCATCACGAGCGGCGTCGTTTTGCCATCCGCCGGCGCCTCCGCAGCGGCCCAGGAGGACAAGCTCCACCCGGTGTCGGCGGCCGGCGAGGCCGCTTACTCGCTACCAGAGGGGTTCACCTCGTATCCCGAGTTCCGGGCGGTTCAGGACCAGCTCCGGCTCACCGCCGCCGCGTTGACCGCCGCAGGTGCAAGAGATCCGTCGCCCGGCTACACAGGAATCGAACTTTCCCCGGCCCGGCGGAGCGTGGTGTTGTACTGGCGGGGTCCCCTGCCACCTTCTCTCTCCGAGGTGATCACGCACCAGAAAGCCCACGTCGAAGTCAGGCAGGCGCGGTACACGCACCTCCAGCTGATCGATCAGGCGCGGAAGCTCGGCCGCACATCCCGCCATGGCGCCGTCTCGATCGTCCGGGTCGCCGTTCCGGCCGACGGGAGTGCGCTCCAAGTGGGGGTTTCGGGCCCCGCGGAGCTTGCTCGCCGGACGTTGACGGCCGACGTCGACTTGGCGGTCACCCAAGAACAGGCCGCAAAGCCGTTGTCCACGCGCGCCGATGACGCCGATCCGTACTGGGGCGGCGCCCGCAGCTTCAACATGACCGAGGTGAAGCTGTGCACCACGGGGTTCGCGGTACGCACGTCCACCGGCACCGCGCTGCTCACCGCCGGACACTGTGGTTCCATCGGGAACACCTTCATGACCGGAGCCGGCCAACAGGTCGGACAGGCAACGCTGAAGGACACGATCGGCGACACCTTGCTCATCTCCGCTTCGGCCGGGGGCCGCGTCTACGACGGTGACGCCTGGAGTTCCTCATCCCGGCCGGTCGCCGGCACCGCAGTCAACTACGTCGGTGACTACATGTGCACACTGGGCGCCTTCTCCGGCACCCGATGCGACGTCGTCGTCCAGGGCATCGACGAGTACCGCTCCGGGCCGGACGGCCTGAGAGGACCGCTCGTGCGCGCCGAGCAGCTCCAGCACACCAGCGCCGGAGGCGACGGTGACAGCGGCGGACCGGTCATCTCGCTCACCGGTCGCAACTGGTCCTTGCTGATGGCCAACGGAACCATCAGCCAGGGTGATCCCGCCACCCAGGTCGGCTGTACCGGCGTGACCCAGGGAAGTTGCTACTGGCGCATCTGGTACGCGGACATCAACCGCACCCTGTCCCAGTACGGCGCGAGCATCGTGATCGGCCCCTGAATCCGTACCCGGCCTCTCTCGCGGCCACACTTCCGCCCGCGAGAGGGGCCGGGTGAATCGCGGGCGGTGCCCTAAGCCTCCTGGCGCGCCAGCTTGGACGGCCACCAGATCCGCCGCCCGACGTCGATGGTCAGGGCCGGGACCAGCAGCGATCGCACCAGCAGGGTGTCCAGCAGGACCCCGAACGCGACGATGAACGCGATCTGCGCCAGGAAGAGGATCGGGATCACGGCCAGCGCCGAGAACGTCGCCGCCAGCACCACGCCGGCCGAGGTGATCACCCCGCCCGTCAGCGACAGGCCGCGCAACGTCCCGTCGCGCGTTCCCCTCGTCAGTGCCTCCTCCCGCACCCGGGTCATCAGGAAGATGTTGTAGTCGATGCCCAGCGCCACCAGGAAAACGAACCCGAACAGCGGCACCACCGGGTCCGCGCCCGGGAAGCCCAGGACGTGGTTGAACACCAGCGCCGACACGCCCATCGTCGCCGCGAACGAGAGGACCACCGTCGCGATCAGCAGCAGCGGGGCCAGCAACGACCGCAACAGCAACGCCAGGACCAGGAAGATCACCAGCAGCACGATCGGGATGATCAGCGCCCGGTCGCGCTTCGACGTCTGCTGCGTGTCCAGCTGGATCGCCGTCGGGCCGCCCACCTTGGCGTTGGCCTCCGGGACCGCGTGCACCGCGTCGCGCAGGCGACCGACCGTCGCGACCGCCGCCTCCGAGTCCGCCGGGTCCGTCAGCACCGACAGGATCTGGACGCGGCCGTTCACCACCTTGGGGCGGCCGTCGGGGCCGGGCAACGGGAACGACTGCGCCACTCCGTCCGTTGTGGACGCTTTCAGGACCGCGGGCAGTGCGCCGGCGTCGGCGATCGTGATCGCCGGTGCGCCGAGGCCGCCCGGGAAGTGCCGGCCGAGGATCTCCTGCCCGGTCCCGGATTCGACCTGGGTCAGGAACACGTCCGACTGCGCGGTCCCGGACGCCTTGAGCTGCGGCAGGAACGCGACGCCGACGCCGAGCACCAGCGCCGTCACCACCCAGACCGCGCGCGGGCGGCGGCCGACCAGGCGCGCCACCCTCCCCCAGATCCCGGCCGTCTCCGGGTGCGGCGAACCCAGCGCCGGCCGGAACGGCCAGAACGCGCCACGCCCGCACAGGGCCAGCGCGGCCGGCAGGAACGTGGTGGACGCCAGCAGCGCGGCGCCGATGCCGATGGCCGCCACCGGGCCGAGGCCCTTGTTCGAGTTGAGGTCGCTGAACAGCAGGCACAGCACGCCGAGCACGACCGTGCCCGCCGAAGCCGCGATCGGTTCGAGCGTCGCGCGCCAGGCGAGTTTCAGCGCATCGAACCGGCTCGGCGTGTCGCGCAGCTGCTCGCGGAACCGCGCGACCAGCAGGAGCGCGTAGTCGGTCGCCGCACCGAAGACGAGGATCGACAGGATGCCCTGGCTCTGGCCGTTGAGCGCGAGGACGTTGTGCTCGGCCAGCAGGTAGACGACGAGGCTGGCCAGCCCGAGCGCGAACACCGCCGACAGCAGCACCAGGAACGGCAGCAACGGGCTGCGGTAGACGGCGACGAGGATCAGCGCGACCACGCCGCCGGCGACCAGCAGCAGGATGCCGTCGATGCCGCCGAACGCCTTGACCAGGTCGGCGATCTGCCCCGCCGGCCCGGTGACGAGCACGGTGAGCCCGGCCGGCGCGCCGCCGAGCCGCGCCCGGACCTCCTTGACGACGTCGGCGGGATTGCCGTCGGCGAAGATCGGGACCGCCAGCTGGGCCGCCTGGTCGTCCCGGGGGGCCTGCTCCGGCCGGCCGAGCGGGCCGGCCACGCCCGGCACGCGGCCCAGCTCCTGCGCCTTGGCCTCGAGGAACCGCCGGTCGTCGCCGGTCAGGCCGCTCGGGCGCTCGGCGACGACGGTGGCGGGCAGCACCTGGCGCGGGCTGAACGCCTTCTGCTCGTCGGAGACCTCGGTGGCTTCGGCCGAGCGGGGCAGGAAGGCGGCATTGTCGTTCTTCGCGACCTCGCTGAGCTTGCCGGCGAACGGCCCGCCGAACCCGCCGAGGCCCAGCCAGGCGATCACCAGGAGGGCCGGGATCAGCCAGCGGAGGCGGCGCGGGGAGTCGTTCATGGTCGCTAAGGTCCTTTCGAGCGCGAACACGCCCAATTGTTCAGCAAGCTGAACATTTTGCACGACGACCCGAGGTGACGGTGAGCACAACCCCCGAACCCGACCTGAGCACCTGGCCGACCGGCCGGCTGCTCGCCGTGGCCGCGCGGCTGGTGGAGCAACGCTGGGTGACCGTGCTCGACGGCATGGGCCTCACCCACGCGGGGCTCATCGCCCTGCACACTCTGCGTGACGGGCCGCTCCCCCAGCGGACGCTGGCCCAGCGCTGCCAGGTGACCGACCAGACGATGAGCCGCACGCTCGACCGCCTGGCCAAGGCCGGGTTCGTCAGCCGGGCCGCCGATCCGGCCGACGCCCGCCGCCAGCTCACCCGGCTGACCACGCGCGGGCGGGAGGTGCACGAGCGGGCCGTGCGCGCCGAACCCGCCCTGCTCGGCGGCCTGGGCGACGACGACACTTTCCGCGCCGGCCTGCTGGACCTCATCACCCGGCTGTCCGCGGGCGATTGAGAGCGCGCGGCGGTGGGTAGCTCTTCTTACATGTGGATCGCGGTGAGCACCCCAGTGGCCGTCCTGATCGCTACCGTCCTGCTGGAGCGGTTCGAACGCCGGTGCCGGCTGGCACCGAGCCCCGAGACCGAACGCGCGCCGGTCCGGAGCTGACGCCGGAAAGTTGATCCGTGTTCAACGCCGAATCCGCGATCCGGCGGGCACGGCAAAACCCGCTCACCGGCGAGGGGTTCCGGTGAGCGGGCGCCGCGGCAAAGTCTCGGCGAATTCAGCAGGTCTTCCACGCGAAGTGGTAAATCGTGTCCACGCTCGCGTGTTCGGAATCCATTTCGATGTAACTGCCTGCCGACGACGAACCCGCGTCGGCCCGCAGTTCCGCATTGATGTTCAGGTTGCGGCTCTCCCCGCACGGGGCGAACACCAGCTCGGCCACGTCGGTGGTGTCGGTGGCCCGCCACACGCCGTGGAACGGACCGGGGAAGGTGTGGCGCACGCGGGCGGTCGGCGCCGTCCCGGTGAAGTAGTAGTTGGCTTGTTCGAGGGCACTCGCCCCGCTCTCGATGTGCGCGTAGCCGCGGTACTGCGCCTCGGCGATCGCATACGTGAACCCTTGCGGCACATGGACGAGCACGTTGATCTGGCAGTTCTTCCGGCCCTCGAGGGCGGAGGCGCCGCCACCCGCCTTCGCGGTGAAGTTCGTGTAGTGCACCGTGAACGAGGTGTTGTCGGAAGCGACGTCGGCCGACGCGGTGGCCGTGCCCGCCGGGCAGCCGGAGCCGTTGATCGTCTTGATGTCGAGCGTGATCTTTTCGCTCGGCACCGAGCCCGCCGAAGAATCGACGGGAGCGACGAGGGTGGACAGAATCATTGCGCCTACGACCGACATACCGAGCATGACGCTCCTCCAAATGGGCCACGGTGCCGAGGTGGTGATGATGATCGCGCGCGGAGAGGATCGTAGCGCGATCGCAACCTTTTCGACGGCCACTGAACGGAGTAACACGACAGCGGAGCGCACGGGAAATCCATTTCCCGCTAATTCACGTTTCCCGGGGCTCGAAATTCGGGGAATCGAAGGTCAAGAAGTCTGGTCCAGACCACCGACGCGCAGGGAACGGGGCGGTGTGCAGCCCCCGAGCAGCGCTTCGGCGTCCAGCGTCACCGCCGGGCTCCCCCGCTCCCCGAACCGCCGCGCCACCAGTGCGCCCGGGTTCTCCACCGGCTCCGCACGGCCGGACAGGAACGCCCATTCGTGCTCGTCGGAGCCGAAGTAGAGCACCGCGCCGAACACCTCGCGGAACCGCCGCCAGGACGCGCGCAGCGTCTCGTTGCGCCACAGTGTCGGGCAGCCCGCCTGGCACGTCACCACCCCGCCCGGCGCCAGCACGCGCGCGCAGCGGGCGAGGAAGTCCGTGCCGTACAAGCGGTTGTGCTGCGCGTCCGGATCGGTGTTCTCGTCCGGCAGGTCGATCACGACCACGTCGTAGGTCACGCCCCGGCTCTCGGCCGCGGCGAGGAAGGCCCAGCCGTCCGCATAGGACACCCGGACCGGCCCGTCCCCGCGTTCGGCCCGCGCGAGCTCCGCCGGGGTGTAGCCGTAGGGCAGGTGCTCGGCGCAGGCGCGGACGGCCTGTTCGTCGATGTCGACGTGGTCGACCAGCGCGGCACCCGCGTCGACCGCCAGCCGGCTCGCCACGCCCTCGCTCGACCCGACGATCAGCACCCGCCGCACCCGCTCGGCCAGCAGGAGCGCGGGCACCATCAGGGCTTCGTGGTAGACCAGCTGGCTGGCCTCGGTGCTCTGGCGCTCGCCGTCGCAGAAGAGCGAAACCCCCTGGGCGGTCGTCCCGATCAGCACCTCCTGGTACGGCGTGCGTTCGTGGAAGCGCACGGCGCCGACCTCCCAGACGCGGGTGAGGCCGTCGCCGACCGGTTCGTGGATCAGGGGCATCAGCGTTCTCCCCGGTGGAGGACCGACAGGTGGACCGGCGCGGCGTTCAGGGACTTGGCCAGCAACCGCAGGGCGCGTTCGGGATCGGCGCGTTCCCCGCAGGTGAACACGTCGGCGAAGAGCGACCCGTGCTCGGGGTAGGTGTGGACCGACGCGTGCGACTCGGCCAGCAGCGCGATCACCGTGGCACCCTGCGGGGCGAACCGCTGCGCGACGACGTCGAGGACCGTCGCGCCCGCCTCCGTCACCGCCGCCCGCAGCAGCTCGCCGAGGCGCACCGGGTCGTCGAGCAGGCCCGGGTCGACGCCGTGCAGTTCGGCGAGCACGTGCCGCCCGGTGAACCGGCCGATCTCAGGCATCTCCCCACCGCCCGAGGCAGTGGGTGCGCAGCGGCTCGATCCCGTTGAACCCCACCGACGCGTAACTGGCGGTGTAGGCCCCGGTACCGGGCAGGTCGAGCCGGTCGCCGCTGCGCAGCGACACCGGCAGCCGGTACGGCGTCCGCTGGTAGAGCACGTCGTCGCCGTCGCAGGTGGGCCCGGCGAGCACCACCGGGCCGTCCGGGCCGCCGTGGGTGCCCACGGGTTCGAACCGGTAGGCGATGGCTTCGTTCTCGGCCTCGGCGAGCCCGTTGTAGCGGCCGATGTCGAGGTAGACCCAGCGCCGCTCGTCCCGCTGGGCGACCAGCACCACCTCGGTCCGCAGCAGGCCGGCGTCGGCGACCAGCACCCGGCCGGGCTCGAGCAGCAGCTCCGGCCGGGCCTCGGGGAACGAGGTGTCGAGCGCCGTCGCGATGGCCGACGCGTACGCGGCCAGGGACGGGACGACCGTGCGGTGCGCCGTCGCGAAGCCGCCGCCGAGGTTGAGCCGGGTCATTTCGACGCCGTGCGCCGCGGCCTCGCCGAACAGCTTCGCCGCCGTGGCGATGCCGATCTCCCAGGCGCCGAGGTCCGGCTGCTGCGAGCCGACGTGGAAGGCGATGCCGGGCCGCAGTCCGCCCGCGGCCGCGCGCAGGACCAGGTCGAGGGCTTCGGCCGGGGTGCACCCGAACTTCCGCCCGAACGGCGTCGCCGAGTCCGGCGCGTCGAGGACGACGCGGATCGACACCGCCGCGCCCGGCGCGTACCGGCCCAGGTGGTCGACGTCGGCGGGCGCGTCCGAAGTGAACTCCCGGACCCCGCGGCCGAACGCGAAGGCGATGTCCCGGGGTTTCTTGATCGGGTTGCCGTAGGCGATGTCCGCCGGGGCGGCGCCGCGGCCGAGGCACAGCTCGAGTTCGGCCGGCCCGGCCACGTCGAAGCCGATCCCGGCCGCCACCAGCGCGTCGAGCACCGGCGGCGCCGGGTTGGCCTTGACCGCGTACCGGATCAGCGCGCCGGGGAACAGCGCGCCGAACTCCCCCGCCCGCGCCGCGACGACGTCGGTGTCGACGACGAGGCACGGCGTCGGCGGGTCCCGCTCGTCGAGGAACCGGCGGATCCGGGTGAAGTCGGCGCACACGGGCGCCAGTGTCGCAAACCGGCGTCAGACGAACCGCCACAGGTGGTCCGGTGTCCCGTTGTCGTCCCACTGGGTCACCTGGGCACCGTCCGCCGTGGACTGCTGGTCGACCGCCATCACCTTGCCGCTGCGGACGTTGACGAGCTTCGACCAGCCGCCGCCGGCGTCGACGATCCGCCAGTTATGGTCCGGCGTACCGTTGTCGCGGTACTGCTGGACATGGGCACCGTTGTCGAGGCTCTGGTCGTGCACGGCGAGCACCTTGCCGCTGTTGCGGTTGACGATCCGGACCGTGCCGTCGCCGTTGTCCACGACGGCCCAGAGGTGGTCGGCGGTGCCGTTGTCCGACCACTGCGTCACCTCGGCGGTGTCGGCCAGCGACA
The DNA here is from genome assembly GCA_049998155.1 of Amycolatopsis sp. cmx-13-12. GTDB lineage: Bacteria > Actinomycetota > Actinomycetes > Mycobacteriales > Pseudonocardiaceae > Amycolatopsis. The sequence goes on from JAEBES010000001.1 coordinate 10,699, forward strand.
TGTCCGACACGGCCAGCACCTTGCCCGAGCGCTGGTTCTGCAGCTTCCGCCAGACGGTCGCCGACGCGGCCGGGCGGGTCAGCAGCGCGAGGTAGCCACCGGCGACCGGGCGGGCCTGGAAGCCGCGCTGGGTGGCGTCGGCGACGACGTACCAGTCGCTGAACGGCACCCGCTGCGGCGTGGTGTTGGCGTAGCTGTAGACGCCTTCGACCAGGGTGGTGCGGATGTTCGGCTGGTCGGCGAGCCAGGCCGCGGTCCACAGTTCCCAATCGGCCTTCGTGTAGTTGTTGCGCGGGTCGAGCAGGACGCCGTGGGCGCCGGCGCGGCCCTGGTACCAGGCGGCTTCCTGCGCCGCGACGCCGAGCGGGACCAGGTCGAGGCCGAGCACGCGGTCGGCGAAGCCGTTGTACTTCAGGCTCCAGGTGCCCGGCTGGTCGTAGGCCAGGCGCAGGTGCTGGCCGTCCTCGGCGAGGGTCACCCATTGGCTGACGTAGCTGCGGGACGTCGACCGGTACCGCTGGGCGTCGGCCGCGTTGCCGGCCGCGGTGGCGATGATCCCCATCGCGCCGACGCCGATGATCCCCTTCAGGGCGAGGTTCGCGCTGTGGGCGATGAAGCCGGTGAAGTCGTCGGTCTGGTTCTGGAAGCCGGGATCGAGGGTGTTGGCGATCAGGTATTCGGCCCACTGCCGCAGGATCCGGTAGTGCGCGGCGACGAACGCGGCGGCGTCGGCCGACGGGAGCCGCTGCACCAGTGCGGCCGCCATGATCAGCAGGTTCGCCGACTCCTCGACCGGCATGCTCTCTTCGTTGCCGTCGTTGTGCCCGGTCGCGTCCGGGTAGTGCGTGCCGAGGTCGTGCTCGGCGAACTGCATCGGCCAGCCGCCGCGCTCGGCGTAGTCCAGCAGGGGCTCCAGCAGCAGGCGCAGGTAGGCGGGCGACAGGTAGAGGTAGCCGGGGAACGCCGGGTAGGTGACGTCCACTGTGGACATGTTGCCGTTGGAGGAGATCTCCTTGAGGAACGCCCACGGCGCGCCGCCCCGGTCGACCAGCTCGGTGCCGCCGAAGGCCTGGCGCAGGGCGAGCGCGCAGATCCCGGCGTAGTGCTCGCCGGTGGTGCCGCCGCCCGCCGCGGCGACGGCGTCGTCGTGCAGGCGCTGGTCGATCGCGGTCGCGGCCGACAGCGCGGCGGCGTAGTCGTTCGCGAACCACACCGCCATGTCCGGCCAGCTGCTCCAGTAGTGCGTCCACCAGGGACGCAGTTCGGTGCCGAGGTAGCGGACCGCGGGCGTGCGGACGTGCCCGACGGCGAGGGTGAAGGGCGGCGCTGTGCCACCGGCGGGGACGGTGCCGAGGTTCTTGTTGAACGCCAGCACCGGCCAGCGGTCGTTGATCGCGCGCGGCTGAGCGCTGTCGCTGGTGTTGTTCAGGACGCCTTGGCCCGCCGATGCGGCGCGCACGACGGTGTCCTGCCCGATCTGCCAGGTGGTGCCCGACGTCGGCGCGGCGAGCACCAGGGACCCCCAGCTGGCCTGGTCGCCGTTTTCCTGCAGCACGCCGGGAGTGGCCGGGCTGCAGCTGAGGAGGGTGTAGCCGCCGGCTTGCTGCTGCGTCCAGGTGACGGGGGTGGCGGTGTTGCCGTGCACCCACTCGGCGGAGGTGTCGAAGTGCAGGTCGACGGCGTGCGCGCGGCCGTCGGCGCTGGCGGCCTGGATGGTGACGTAGCCGAACGGGACGCACTGGCGTTGCAGGTTCGCCGGGTCGACCGGGGAGAAGAAGGTGACGGTGAGGTTCACGCCGCCGCCGGTGAGGACGTAGGTCGAGCGGGTGCCGGTGACCTGCAGGCTGACCTGCGTCATCGGGGCGGGGGCCGGGCTGCCGGGCGCGCCGGCGAAGAGGTAGGCGGTGCCGTCGATGCGGGCGATGCCGCAGAGGGCGGTGATGTGGCCGGTCCAGAAGCTCGACCAGGTGCCGGGGAGGGTGTCGGCGGGCTGCCAGGTGGAGAGGTAGGGCGAGCGGACGATCAGCGGGGTGGCGGGCGGCCGGATCGGGCTGAAGGTCCCGGCGGCGGTTGCTGCTGGTGCTGGTGCGGTCGCTGCCGCTGCGGTCGCGGGGAGCCAGAGGGCGGCCGTGACGGCTGCGGTGGTGCCTCCGGCCAGGCGGAGCAGGTCGCGGCGGGTGAGGTGGTCTTGTTCCCGGGTCCGGTGCTGGACCTGGTCCGGGGTGCGGTCTTGGTCTCGGTTCTGGGAGGACATCGGTGGCCCCTTCCAACGGCGGGCGAGCCGGGCAGGGACTTTTTTACATCGTTGATACAACGTTGTAAATCCGCCGAAGGTCGGCGCCGGCGCGGGGTGCGGACCAGTGGAGCCGCAGGTCCGCTGCGATTTCGGAGCGCACCGCGCCGGACCGGACAAGCGGGCAGGGGCCGGGGCCGCCGGCCCGCCCAGACCGAGCCTGGCCGGCCGCGCGGGTCACCCAGACCGAGCTGAGCCTGGCCGGCCGCGCCAGCGCCACCCCAGACCGAACCGGCCCCAGCCGGCCGCGCCAGCGCCACCCCAGACCGAACCGGACCCGGCCGGCCGCCCAGGCCAACCCCAGACCGAGCCGAACCGGCCGCCCGCGCCATCCGAGACCGAGCCGAGCCGGCCGCCTGCGCCGCCGCCCGCCACCGACGGGTCAGGCCGTACGGCTCGGCCGGTCCGACGGCGGCCACACGTACGGCAGGTCCGGCGGCACCCCCGGGAACTGCGCGCCGTAGTGCTCCGGGTCCTTCCGCACCAGCGCCGACTGGTGGCTGCGGTGGACCGCTTCGTCGCCGAGCCATGGCGGCACGTCACCCGCCGCCGTCAGCTGCCGCTGCGTCCGGACCTGCGCACCGCCCACCGATCGAGTGAATTCCTCCCCCAGCTTCGCCGCGCACGTGTCCGCCGCGCCCAGCTCGCACCACACCGCGCAAACCTCCAGGCCGTAGCGCGTCAACGCCTCCTCGTACCCCGTCCACATCTTCGCCGCCGGGTGGTGGCGCCAGCCGTAGCCGGGGACCACCAGCGCGCGCAACACCTGGAGCGCCTCCACCCGCTGCTTGCCGAGGCGGCGGCGGTCGAGCGTGCGGGCGCTGGCGGTGAAGTCGGTGCACGGCAGGAACGTCTGCATCCCGGCCGGGTACCCCGCATCCGCCCGCCGACGCGGGACGATCGGCGGCCCCGGCCGCGGGACCGGGGCCGCCGGAGGTTCACCGGGGGCCGCTGCGTCCCCGGGCCGCGACGGCCGCTTCGGGTTCGACGCTCACCCGCGGGCGCAGGGGCCGGGCTTCGAGGCCCTCGACGTCGATCACCAGGAACCAGTGGGCGTTGGCCGGGATGTGGATCTTGAACATCGGTGCGGTGGCCACCCCGCCGTGCATCCGGTAGTACTGCCGGCGCCGGTAGGCCTGGAAGTTGACCGCCGTCAGCAGCCTGACGTTGGCCATCGCGTCCAGGCGGACGGTGACCACCGCGTCTCTTCGGACCTTCCCCAGGTCGAACACGCTCGCTTCCATTTCGTTCCTCTTCCACGCGTGATTTTCGGTTCGAGTTCAGGCGGTCGCGGGCAGCGCGGATCGCGCCGCGGAGCACACGACGGGCGGAAGATCGGAGGGGGACTATCCGGGCCCGGTGCCCGGGTCGCGGGGCCGCCACAGCGGCACGAAATCCCCGTGCGTCCAGGGGGACGCGCGGAAGTGGTGTGGAGCATGGCCCGCGGTCAGGAAGGCGGGCGGAACACCGGAGCCGGCGCCGGTGGCGACATCGGACGTCGGGCTGGGCGCGCCGGGATGCCCCGGGGTACTCCCGGGACGGTGACCGGCGTGGGGCGCGGCGGCTTTGTACGGCCGGGGCGCGGTGGGCGCGGCGCAGGTACGTCCGGGTGCGACGGCGCGGACGGTCGGCCCGGGAGCCGGGCCGGGCTGCCGGGCTTGGTCCGGCTGTGAGCTGGTCGCTTCGGCCCCCGGGACCATCAACCGGACGACGGACGCGGCCACGACTGTTTCGGCCACCGGGGTGCCGATCGGCCGCCCGCCGTCGTCGACGACGCTGCTGACAGTGGCGGCGCCGGTCACCGGCTTGACGACGCTGGTCAGGGTCGTGACGGGCAGAGCGGAAACGATCGGTTCGACCAGGGCGGCGACGGGCCCGGTCACCGGCGAGAGGAGTGCCTTTGCGGCGCTCGAGACAGGCGCGACGACGGCTCCGACGGCCCGGGCCACCGGCTCAGTCGCGGTCACGACGCCGGCAACCGGCGCTGTAGCCGCGGCCACGGTTTGCCCCACCTGGGCAGCCACCGCGCGGACGACAGGGGACGCGCCCACCTGTGCTACCGGCTGGGCCACCGCGGCCGCCGTCGTAGCGACCGACGACGCAAGGGCCCCCACCGCACGTGCCGTGGGCGCGGCGACACCCGCGACCGCCGAAGTGACGGGCCCCTCGACCGCACCGGCGCTCACGCTCACGCCGGACACCACCGCTCGCGCGACCGCACCCGCAACCGGCGCCGCATGGGCTTGCCGCGAAACCGCCGCACCCGGCCGGCCGGCCGCACCTGAAACCGGCACCGCCGCGCGGGCCTGCTTCGAAACCGCCGCACCCGGCCGGGAACCGGGCCGCTCAACCGCACCCGAAACCGGCACCGCCGCGTCCAACCGGGAACCGAGCCGCTCGACCGCGCTCCGGGCGTCACCCGCCGCCGGGCCCAGGACCGGTACCTCGACGCTCCTCAGCTGCCCCACCCCGGGCTCATGCACCGCCGCGTCCGCGCTGCCCGACGTCAACCACGACACCAGCCAGAAGCCCGCCACCGCCCCCGCCAGCACCAGCAGCCTGCGGGCGGCGACGGACACCTCGCGAGCCCCGGTCACGTCGGCGAACCTCCACGGTGAGAACAGGACTGGGACGTACCCTCCAACGGCGCTTCCCACACCCCTGCTACGGGCCGTCCGGCGCTTCCACTCGGTCGGCCTAAGGCTTCCGCGGCAACGACGCTGACCGGAGACTCCACTCGGGTGAGAGTGACCGACCGGGTGTCCCCGGGCACGTACCTCCCGGCGCGATCAGGCCTCCTGCGCCCGCCGCTGTCCCGAAAGCGCGCCGAGGGCCGTGACGCCGTGCTGCAGGCCCTCGCGGAACGTCGCTCGCTGGCCCGGGGTCAAGTCCGCCAGGAGCGCGCTCTCCAGCTCCGTCACCGCCGGCGCGCAACCCGCCAGCAGCTCGCGTCCGGCGTCCGTGAGGCCCGCCAGCAGGACCCGCTTGTTGTCCGCCTTCGGCGTCCGCGCGATCAGGCCGCGCTTCTCCAGCGTCAGCACCATTTCGTGCATCGTCTGCGGACGCAGGAACGACCGCCGCGCCAGCTGGGCCGAGGACAGCGCTCCACTGGCCTCCAGCACGCTCAGCGCCGTGTACTGCAACGTCGTCAGCCCGAGCGGCCGCAGGGCGTCGTCGAGCAGCGCCCTGATCACCAGCTCGAGCCGTTTGACCAGGTACAGGGTCAACGGCGGGCCGGCGGGCTGCTCCTGGGCCGAGGTCGTCACGGCGCCCATCATGACACGCTCCCGCCGCTATGCTCCGATCATGGACCTCGGCCGGCAGACCCGCGTGCGGCAGGCGCTCGACACCTTCTTCGGCCCCGCGGAACCGGCGGCGGAAGACCCCGTCCTCGCGCTCTTCCACCGCACCGCGGAAACCGTGCCCGCGTACCGGAAGTTCCTGCGGGAGCACGGGATCGAGCCGGGGACCGTCCAGACCATGGCGGAGTTCCGGCAGCTGCCCCGCACCGACAAGGCCGGTTACCACGCGAAGTACCCGCTGCCCGAGCTCTGTCGCGGCGGCACCTTCGACGAGCTCGACATGATCGCCGTCTCCTCCGGCTCCAGCGGCCGGCCCACCGTCTGGCCGCGGGCCCTCGAAGACGAGCTGCACGTCGCCCGGCGGTTCGAAACCGTCCTGGCCGGCGCCTTCGCCGCCGATCGGCGCCGCACCCTCGCCGTCGTCTGCTTCCCGCTCGGCACCTGGGTCGGCGGCCTGTTCACCACCGCCTGCGTCCGCCACCTCGCCGCCAAGGGCTGCCCGATCACCGTCGTGGCGCCCGGCAACAACAAGGCCGAGATCCTGCGCGTGCTGCCCGAGCTCGCGCCGCACTTCGAGCAGGTCGTGCTGCTCGGCTACCCGCCGTTCGTCAAGGACGTCGTCGACACCGGCCTCGCCGAGGGCGTCGACTGGCCCTCCTACGCCGTCAAGCTCGTGCTCGCCGGCGAAGTCTTCAGCGAGCAGTGGCGCGAGCTGGTGGCCAGGCGCGCCGGCATCGCCGACCCGGTCCGCGACATCGCGTCGCTCTACGGCACGGCCGACGCGGGCGTGCTCGGCACCGAAACCCCGCTGTCCGCGAGCATCCGCCGGTTCTTCGCGAGCCGCCCGGACCTGGCCCGCGAAGTCTTCGGCGACGCCCGGCTGCCGACGCTCGTGCAGTACGACCCGGCGAGCCGCTTCTTCGAAGTGCAGGACGGCACGCTGCTCTTCACCGCGGACGGCGGCATCCCGCTCATCCGCTACCACATCGCCGACGACGGCGGGCTGCTCTCGCACAGCGAGCTGCTCGCCCACTGCGCCCGGCACGGCTTCACGCCGCCTCCGGGCCCGGAGCTGCCGTTCGTCTACGTGTTCGGCCGCTCGCTGTTCACGGTGTCGTTCTTCGGCGCCAACGTCTACCCGGAGAACGTCACCGTCGGCTTGGAGCAGCCCGGCATCAGCGACACCGTGACGGGCAAGTTCGTCATCCAGTCGGTCGAGGACGCCGACCGCGACCGCCGGCTGCGCATCACCGTGGAAACCGCCCCGGGCACCACCGCCGACGCCGACCGGATCGCGACGGCCGTGCGGGACCAGCTCGTCCGGCTGAACAGCGAGTTCGCCCACTACGTCCCGGCGGAGCGGCAGCTGCCGGACGTCGTCCTGCGCCCGGCGGGCGACCCCGAGTACTTCCCCGTCGGGGTGAAGCACCGCTACACACGGCCGGGTTAGGGCCGGGCGAGTTTGCGGAAGCGCTCGCGGCGTTCGTCGGCCGACGAGCCGTCGGCGATGTCGTCGTCGAACCACGAGCACAGCGCCGCCCACAGTTCGGCGCAGCTCGCGAAGTCCTCGATCGTGGACTGCTCGGTCAGCTCGGCGATGTCCACCACCAGGTGGTCCAGGCGGCGGTCGCAGAGCCGGACGTACTCGCGGACGACGATGTTCGCGTCGAGGTTCGTCTTGGCGCGCGGCCCCGCCGCCCCGCGCAGCTGGGCGTGCAGGCTTTCCTCGCAGTACAAAGGGAATCCGGAGATCGAGCCCGGATAGCCGGACTCGGCCGCCCACTCCCGGAACGCGCAGATCGCCTGGTACCGCGTGTACCAGTCCTGTTTCCCGGCCGCCAGGCTCGCCAGCTTCCGCCAGGCGTCGCGGTCGGCCGACCGCCAGCGGTCCAGGGTGCGGCGGTCCGGGGGCGGGCCCTCGTCGAGCGCGCGGGCGCGCCAGAAGTGCGCCCGGCAGCCCGCGATCTCGGCGACCAGCCGGCGGACGTAGCCGACCTGCTCCCAGACGTGGGCGCGGTGCGGCCGCAGCGGTGCCGCGCGGTCCGGGGAGAACGTCACCATCTCGAAGACGCGGAACAGTTCGTGGCCGCGCAGGGCCGCGAGGTCCGGGTCCTCGCCCATCACCCAGGAGCGGCGCTCCGGCAGCCGTCCGCTGTGGCTGATCGTCGCCGCGTGGTAGAGCTCCCGGACGGCGCGGCGGGCCACCTCGTCCCGTGATTCGCCGAGCAGACGCGGGTTGCGGGCACGGTCGCGCAGGTCGCGCTCGCCGCGGGGACCGACTTCGAGCATCGTCACCGCGTACACGCTCGCCGCGTTGTAGCACTCCTCCCACGACCGGCGGGGCCCGGCGGCTTCGACGGTGGCGTCGAGCGCGCCCGGGTCGGGTGGCCAGCGCCGGTCCGGGCAGACGTCGGCCAGCCGGACGCGGCTGCCGGGGTAGGCGGGCTGGGGTTCGGGCACCGCGCCGGTGACCGGTTCGACGTCCGCCATCGCGCGCCGCAGCACCGACCAGACCAGGGACAGGTCGAGCGCGCGGTTCGTCAGCTGCTGCCAGCTCCGGCGCCAGCGCCGGGCGAACCGCCGGTAGTCCTCGATGATCCGCTCGATCTCGTACTGCGACAGCGCGCAGAAATAGGAGCGCATCTCCGCGGCGCGCTGGTTGTACTCGGCCAGCTGCTCCGGGGTGGCCTCGCTGACCAGCAGTTCCTCGACCGGCACCTTCAGCACCCGCCGGTGCAGTTCCTGCCGCTTCTCCCGCGGGATCGCGTACGGGCGCGTCCGGACGTCGAGGTCGACGTACCGGCGGAAGCGCAGCTCGATCGCCGCCCGCAGCTCGGCCCGGCGCTGCGCCCGCGCGTCGCCGGGGGCACCCGCGGTGGTGCGCCGCACCCACCAGGACCCGGCCACGGAATCGCCGTGGCCGAGGACGAGGGCGTGCCGGTAGCGGGCGATGAACAGGGCGACGTCGCGGTCGCGGCCGGCGTGGCGGGGCTGGCGCGCGAAGTCCGGGCCGATCCACCAGCGGGCCAGCCGCGGGTGTCCCCGGCTGCACACGGTGATCACGTCGTCGTAGGTGGCGAGCGCGTCGAGGTGCAGGTCGAGCTGTTCCTGCAGGGCCGCGATCTCGAGTCTGATGTAGACGTTGGCCGGGTCGAGGCTGACCGCGCGGTAGTACTCCGCGAGAGCCTCGTCGTAGCGCCGGTAGGCGATGAAGTGGTTGGCGCGCTGGTAGGCGTCGAAGAGCTCGTACGGGATCTTCGCGCCGCGCCAGGCGGACCAGTGGATGTTGCTGCGGACGTACGCGCTGCGCGGGATGACCAGCGCGGCCACGGCGTTGGCCGCGCGGTGCAGCACGCGCGGCCAGTTCGCGTCCTCGATCACCAGCGGGCTCGCGGCGAAGCGCGGGACGCGCACGAGCTCGAGGATGAGCTGGTACCGGCCGGGGGTGTTGCCGGGCCGCACGGTGCCGGTGACGGTGAACGCGGCGGGCGGCTGGGCCAGCCGGATCACCTTGGTGACCGCCTTCCACCAGCCCTCCGCGGCGTCGCCGGCGTGCTCGACGATCTGGAGGAAGTCGTACGAGGTGCCGGCGCCCGGGACCGGCGTGGGCGTGTAGAGGCGGGAGTCGTTGAGGAACCGCTTGAACGTGGCGGTCAGCTCGACGGCGGAGTCGATTTCGCGGTCGTGGCTGCCTTCGGGCCGTTCGTCGGCGAACACCCGGATGTCGATCTGGTTGGCCCGGTAGGCCGCGGCTTCCAGCCGCGCCTTGCCGGTGAAGTACAGCGTCAGGACGGCCGAGACGATCACCACGGACGTCTGCAGCACGGTCCAGGTGATGACGGTGGCGACCTTCGGGTCCCGGACGAACGTCCAGGACTGGAAGAACGGCAGGTAGGGCACGACGGCGAAGCCGGCCGCGACGAGCCCCGCCGCCACCGCCGCCAGCCACCACCGGATCCGGTGGGCCGCGGGCAGTTCGGCTTGGTCGAAACCCCCGAGTCGCCGCGCGAGCACCGCACTCACCCCCTCGTGTCAGGTTACTCGCACAGGGGGTCCGTTCTGTTACGGCCCGTTATCTGCCGGCTCGGCGATCATCGGCCTCCGTCACCGGCGGAGGTCGATCGTCCACCGGTTCGCTTCCCATCTGGTTACGTTCGATGGTCCGTCTAGTGCAGATGCACTATGCTGATGGTTCACGGTTGAGCCGTCAGCCGCTGCCGGACGTTCCGCGCCCGGGCCGGCAGGCTGCCTCTGTGTGGCATCCCCGTCCCGAAACGTCCGGTCCGCCCCCGCTGCCCACGAAAGGGTGCCGCGATGGTTCCGGAACCACGCTCGGCCGACCACCGGCTCACCACCACCGGCTGGTTCAACGCCGGCGGCCACATGTCCCTGCGCGTGCTCTCCCCCGGCACCCGCACCCTGCTCGTCGAGGTGACCGGCGAAGTCGACCTGAGCACCGCCCGCCGCCTCGACGCCGTCCTGCAGGACCGCGTCCACGGCGACCTCGGCGAGCTCGTCATCGACCTGGCCGGCGTCACGTTCTTCTCGGTCGCCGGGCTCAACTCGCTGCTGCGCGCTCAGCTGCTCGCCGACTCGGCCGGGGCCCGCCTCACCGTGGACGCCGGGCGGTCCCGCGCGGTGCGGCGGCTGTTCACGCTGCTGCCGACCGACTTCGACTGCGTCGCCAACGTCCGGCCGGTGCCCTGACCGCTCACCCGGCCTGACGGCCCAGCCGCCGGACGGCCTCGACGATCGCCGTGTTCGGCGCGCCCTTCACCAGGTACTCGGTGACGCCGGCCGCGGCCAGCCCGGCGATCGAAGCCCGGTCGGCGTAGGCGGAAAAGGCCAGGATGGCGGTGTCCGGGCTGCGCCGGGCGATTTCGCGGGCCGCCCGCGCCCCGCCGCCGCCCGGCATCCGGACGTCGAGGACGGCGACCGCGGGCCGGTGCCGCTCGGCGAGCCGGATCGCCTCGTCGGCGTCGCCGGCCACCGCGACCACGGCGATGCCGTCCTCGGCCTCGAGCACCTCCTTGAGGACGTCGCGGATCAGCACGTCGTCGTCGGAGATCAGCACACGCAGCTCGGTCACGGTTCGAGCTCCGTCGCATCAGGCAGCAGGGGCAGCCAGAACTCGACGACGGTGCCCTCGCCGGGCCGGCTGTCCACGGAGAGCCAGCCGTGCGCGGCTTCGGCGCGTTCGTGCATCTCGACCAGCCCGAAGTGGCCCGCGCCGGCGTCGCCGCCGGCCGTGCCGACGCCGTCGTCGGTGATCCGCACCAGGGTGCCGTTGTCCACGGTGGACAGCGTGACGCCGACCCGGGTGGCGCGCGCGTGCTTGTGGACGTTGCTGAGCGCTTCCTGGCAGATCCGGTACACGGTGATGGCCGCTTCGGGCGACGGCTCGGCGGTGAGCTCGTCACGCACCTCGTGCGCCAGCCCCCAGCGGCCGGCGACGTCGTCGGTGTAGGCCGAGACCGCCTCGACCAGGCCGTGCCGGTCGAGTTCCGGCGGCCGCAGCCGCGAGACCAGGCCGCGCAGCCGGGCGATCGCGGCGGCGACCGACTCGTCGAGGCTGCCGACGGCGCTCGCGTGCGGTTCCGGCAGCCGGGAGGCCAGCAGCTGCAGGCGCATGCCGACGGCCACCATGGACTGGATGGACTCGTCGTGGACGTCCCAGGCGATCCGGCGCCGCTCCACCTCCTGGGCCTCGACGAGGTGCCCGACCAGCCGGCGGCGTTCGCGCAGGGCCTGCTCGGCGTTGCGGCGTTCGGTCATGTCGCGGGTGACCTTCCCGAACCCGTGCAGCCGGCCGTGCTGGTCGTACAGCGCGGTGATGACCACGTTGGCCCAGAACCGGGTGCCGTCCTTGCGCACCCGCCACCCCTCGTCCTCCAGCCGCCCTTCGGCGACGGCAATCTCCAGCTCCCGGGCCGGTTTCCCGGCCGCCACGTCCTCCGCCGGGTAGAAGACCGAGAAGTGTTGCCCGATGATCTCCCCGGCCGCGTACCCCTTGATCCGCTCGGCGCCGGCGTTCCAGCTGGAGATGTGCCCGCCGGTGTCGAGCATGAAGATGCCGTAGTCCTGGACGCTCTGGACGAGCAGGCGGAACCGTTCCTCGCTCTCCCGCAGCGCCAGCTCGGCCGCGCGGCGCTCGGTCACGTCCCGGGTGACCTTCCCGAAGCCGTGCAGCCGACCCTCCTCGTCGTACAGCGCGGTGATGACCACGTTCGCCCAGAACCGGGTGCCGTCCTTGCGCACCCGCCACCCGTCGTCCTCCAGCCGCCCCTGCGCGACCGCGACCTCGAGTTCGCGGGCCGGTTTGCCCGCCGCGACGTCCTCGGGCGGGTAGAAGACCGAGAAGTGCTGCCCGATGATCTCCTCCGCCGCGTATCCGTTGATGCGCTCCGCCCCGGAGTTCCACGTCGAGATCCGGCCCCCGGTGTCGAGCATGAAGATCCCGTAGTCCAGTACGCCCTGCACCAGCAGGCGGAACCGGTCGTCGTCCATGCGGCAACTCTGCCGGATCGCCGGCCGCCCGGCACGGCCACGAACCCGGTTCAGCCGGCGAACGGGGCCGGCGAGGCGGGCAGGAGGCACCAGACGACCTTCCCGCGGCCGTGGCGCTCGGTCCCCCGCAACGAGGACAGGCGGTCGACCAATGCGAGTCCCCAGCCGCCGTCGGCGCCCGCCGGGCGCCGGACCGGCGGCGCCGGGTTGTCGTCGAAGACCTCGACGCGGACGTCCGCGCCGTCCACGCTCAGCCGCAGGACCGGGTCGCCGCCGCCGTGGCGCAGCGCGTTGGCCGCGAGCTCGGTGACGACCAGCAGCGCGTCGTCGATCGCGGTGCCGTCGGTCCAGGCCTGGAGGGCGAGCCGGGTGAACCGGCGGGCGAGCGCGAGCCCGCCCGGCGCGCCGGTCAGCGCGCACTCGGCGGTGAGCGGGACAGGGATGGTCACGCTGCAAGCCTGGTCGAAGCGCCCCCGGCGGCGCGAGATGCAAAAGCCCTCTCGCGACTGGTGCAGGTGCATCAGCCGATGAGGCCCTCCCGGCGGGCCACCGCGACGGCTTCGAGCTTCGACCGCGCGCCGAGCTTCTCCAGCACCCGCTGGACGTGGTTGCGCGTGGTGTTGCGGGAGACGCCCAGCCGCCGGCCGATCTCTTCGGTGGTCGCGCCCTCGGCGAGCAGGTCGAGGGTCTCGCGTTCGCGCGCGGTGAGCGCCGCGCCCCCGCCGCGGCCGGTGAGCCGGTCGAAGACCCCGGGCAGCAGCTCGGGGTCGAAGACGACCCCGCCGGCGGCGACGTCCCGGACGGCGGATTCGAGCACGCCGAGCTGGGAGGACTTCAGCAGCAGCCCCGCGCCGCCCGCCTTGGCGACCTGGACGGCGACCGCCGGGGTCGCGTCGCCCGTCAGCACCAGCACCCGCGCCCCGCCCGAACCGAGCTGCGCGATGACGCCGAGGGCGTCGCCGTCGGCGAGCCGCCGGTCCAGCACCACGACGTCCGGGGCGTGTTCGAGCGCGTCGGCCACCGCCTCCGCCCGGGACCGGGCGCGACCGACCACGGTGATCCCGTCGGCGCGGTCGAGGGCCAGCTGCAGTGCCTCGGCGACCATGTCGTGGTCCTCCACGAGCAGGACACGGACGGGGCGGGACTCCTCGGCGCTGCTCACGGTGTTCCCTCACTCCGGTGGTGGCTGATCGCCCATCCTAGGCGCCCGGGCCCGGTCACCAGGCCGGGGAGCTCGGCCGCAGCAGACCTTCGGGCCCGGTGACCGGCAGCCAATCGAGGAGGTCCTCGTGGTGGCCGGCCGCCCGCAGCATCGGCGGCCGGAACGAGCCGGCGGGCGGCCCGGCGACCCGCAGCACCTCGAGGAACCGGGCGACCGCCCGCGGCGGGGGCAGCACCTGCGGCCCGCCGAGGTAGGCGAGCACCTTCGCCGCGCCCCCGCCGGCGGGCTCGACGACCGCCGACCAGCCGTGCACCTCGTCCCAGATGAGGGCCAGGTCGTGGCCCGGGCGGTCCGGGAGCGTGCGGTCGAGGGCGACGTACCCGGAGGCGGGCGCGTCGAGGTCGAGCGAACACGACTCGAAGCCGACGCCGACCGCCCGGGCCACCCGGGCGAGGTAGGCACGCAGCCCCCGGGCGAAGTGGTATTCGATGTCCCTGCCGAAGCCGATGAGCGTGTTCATGGTTCCGCCTCCCGCGCCCGCTGCAGGCCCGGAATACCCGATTCGGCGGGTGATCACACTTTCGTGGTCATTCTTCGATGGCCCCGCCCACGGCCCGGAGATGCGCGCGGAAAGTCAACGCCGGATTCGTTTCCCGCGCCGCAAGGAATTCACCGAACCGCACCTGCTGCCGCAACGGTTCGCCGCCGCGGATCCGGTCGGCCTGGCGGCGTTCGGTGTCGCGGATTCCTTCGGCGAGGGTGAACAATTCACCCGCGCGGGCGAACGGGACGAAGAGAACGCCGTCGTCGTCGCCGAGTACGAGGTCCGCCGGCCCGATCCGCCACGTCCCGACGATCGCTTCGGCCAGCCCGCCGTCGACGCGCGGCCCCAGGCTGAGCGGGCCGGTGGGCAGCGAACCGAGGCTGAAGACGGGCAACCCGATGGCGCGGATGTCCGCGGTGTCGCGGTGCAGGCCCCAGATCACGACACCGGAGAGCCCGGCGGCGCGGGCCTCCAGAACCACGAGGTCCCCGACGCAGCTTTCGTCGAGCCGTCCGCCGTTGTCGACCACCAGCACACCACCGTCGGGGGCTTCCTCGAACGCCTCGAGGAAGACGTCGACGCTGCCGACGTGCCGGGCCGGAACGGCGGGGCCGAACAGCCGGCTGCCCGGCACCACCGCCCGCGTCGGGGCCGGCGCGCACCGCACCGGCAGCCCGGCGCGGATGCACGCGTCGGCGAGGTGGGCGGTGGTCAGCGTCGCGAAGCGCTGTCTGAGTCCATCGTGGTCCATACGCCGAATCTAGCCAGCGGCTTCGTCCGTCAGCCACGCCAGGTATTCGGCGCTGCCGCCGACGATCGGGGTGGCGACGATCTCCGGCAGGTCGTAGCCGTGCAGCTGCCGGATCCGGTCGGTCAGGGCGGGCACCCGGTCGGCGGTGGTCTTGATTTCCACCCGCCATTCCTGATCGGTCCGCACGGCGCCCTCCCACCGGTAGACGCTGGTGATCGGGCCGACGACCTGGGCGCAGGCGCCGAGGCGGGCGGCCACGGCCTGGGTGGCGAGGTCGCGGGCCGCCGCTTCCGAGTCCGTCGTGGACGTCACGATCACGTGTTCTGCCGCCATGCCCGCGAGGCTACCGCCGCAGGCGACGCATCGCGGCGGCGCCGAGCAGCTGGCCCGCCGCGGAGCCGGTGCCGCTGGCCGGAAGGACCCGCCACGCCCGCTACCGGCGCTACCGGCGCAGGCAGCGCATCCCGGCGGCACCGAGCAGAGGCCCCACCGCGGAGCCGGCGCCGCTGCACGCTGGCCGGAAGGACCCGCCACCCCCGCTACCGGCGCAAGCGGCGCATCGCGGCGGCGCCGAGCAGCGGCCCCACCGCCAGCACCGGCATCGCCGCCCGCCAGCCGGTCGCGCCGGCGAGCACCGGCAGCAGCTGGATCGTGGCCGCGCTCAACAAGAACCCGAATGCCGTCATCGCCGTCAGCGCCGTTCCGACGTACCGCGGATCCGCCGTTTCGGCGAGCGCCGCGGAGAACTGGCCCGAGTCCGCGATCACCGCCACGCCCCACAGCAGCAGCACCGGCAGCAGCCACGCGCTTCCCGACGCCGGGAACGAAAGCACGGCGCACGCCCCGCTCACCACCATCGCCGCCGACGCCACGACCGCCCGGCCGCAGCGGTCCGAGAGCGCGCCGCCCAGCAGGCAGCCCGCCGCGCCGCACACCCCGATCACCGCGAACGCCGTCAGCCCGCCCGGGCCGCCGGTCGCCGCCAGGTACGTGGGCAGCCACGCCCACAGCGCGTAAAGCTCCCACATGTGCCCGAAGTACCCGAGGCACACCAGGCGCTGGCGGCGGTCGGCCGCCATGCGCAGCAGGTAGCGCGGCTGCCAGGGCGGCGCCGGGGCCAAGTCCGGGCCCGGCCGGACGAACACCACCGACACCACCGCGCCCACCACCGCCAGCGCGGCGGAGCCGAGCAGGACCGCCTGCCAGCGCACCGGTTCCAGCGTCACCAGCAGGCTCGGCAGAGCCGATCCGACGGTCAGCGCCCCGAGCAGCACGCCCAGTGCGAGCCCGCGCCCGCGCGGGAACCACGACACCACCACCTTCATCCCGACCGGGTACACCCCCGCGAGCGCGAAACCGGTCGCGAACCGCAGCGGGACGGCGAGCCCGGCGCACCACGGCAGGGCCGCGGTGGCGCTCGCCGCCAACAGGGCACTGGCCGCGATCAGCAGCGGCGGCCGCACGCGGTCGGCGAGGTTGAGGGCGGCCGAGACGACCGCGCCGCAGGCGAAACCCAGCTGGACCGCCGCCGCCAGCAGGATCGCCCGCTCCCCCGTCAGGCCCCATTCCGCGCGCAACGCCGGCAGGACCGCCGACGCCGAAAACCAGACGCTCATCGCGCACACCTGGACCACGGCGAGCAGGCCCAGCTGCCGCGTGCCCGTCGCGGGCCGGAGGATGATCACCCGTTCCACTTGCGGCCACCGCGCGGCCGACGTCAACGGCCCCACCCCCGCCGTCACACCTTGGGTTGGAAAACTTCCCACATCGCGGACGTGGATTCATCCGGAAGTCGAGACAGCGCAACCCTTCGGCGGCCAGGATGGGCGGCGCCCCACCACCGACGTGAGGACTCGAGGATGCGCCGTCCGACCGCACTCGCCACCGCCGTAGTCACCGCCGCCCTGCTGACCGCCGGAACCGCCCACGCCGCGAGCCCGCCCTTCGCCGCGTCGGTCTTCCGCGCGACGCACAACAGCTACTCGGGCAACGTCGACGGCGCCAAGAACTCCCTCGCCTACCAGCTCGACCACGGCGTGCGGTTCCTGGAACTCGACGTGCACGACAACGGCTACGCGATCGCGCACGACTACGCCGTCGGGCACGACTCGCCCGGCAACCTCGTGGACCACAGCGGCGGCAACCCGGCGTCGAACAACCTCCGCGACTGGCTGGCCGTCGTGAACACGTGGTCCGCGCAGCACCCGGCCGCCGCCCCGATCGTCGTCATGCTCGACCTGAAGGACGACCTGACCGACAACCCCTCCTTCGCGGCGGGCAACCTGACCGCGCTCAACCAGGAACTCGAGTCGGTGTTCGGCGCGCGGCTGCTGCGGGCCCAGGACTACCCGGCGGCGCAGCCGGACGTCGACGCGCTGCGCGGGCGCGTGCTGCCGCTGCTGTCCGGCGACGGCGGCTCCCGCACCGAGTACAAACGCGACGTCGGCTACCACCCGGCCGTCGCGCTCAACGGCCGCGGCCAGGTCGTCGAGGTGCACGACTCCGGGGCCGGCGCGCTCTGGTACTGGACCGGGACCTACGGCGCCGACGGACGGGTCACCTGGCTGCGGCACGGCAAGTACGACAGCGGGCAGACACCCGCGGTCGCGCTCAACGACGACGGTGACCTCGTCGAGGTGCACCAGTCGCAGGGCGCGTCCACGCTCTGGTCCCACGTCGGCCAGCTCGGCGCGGACGGCGAGATCACCTGGCAGGCGAGCCACCAGTTCGACAACGGCGTCCTGCCGACGGTCGCCTTCACCGACGCGACGCACCTGCGGGAAATCCACAAGAGCCAGAACAACAGCCAGAACTGGGACTGGGACGGCGTGCTCGCGGGCGCCACGGTGTCGTGGACCGGCAACGCCAAGACGTCCGACGCGCGGTTCGCCAAGGCGACGTCGAGCAGCGCCGGCCGCGCGGTGTCGGTGTGGACCGGCGCGGACGGCCCGACGTCGGCGCAGACGCTGCGCGCCGACACCGACCGGGTCGCCGGCGACCGGATCCGCTACCGGCAGGTCGCCTTCGACGAGTTCCAGAAGGGCGACAGCGCCGAGCTCCAGCAGGGTGCGCTGTTCTACGGCGCGCCCGCGACGGAATCGGCGTTCATCACCTCGGCCCGCCAGGCCGGCCGGCTGGTCCGCGGCTGGGACTTCGACTCGGCGAGCCAGGCCACCACGCCCCTGGCGAACTACCCGGCGACCAACCACCCGTACGACAGCTGGTACCAGACGCTGCTCGCCCAAGCGGGCGCGGTCGAGTAGCGACGGGGCCGAAACTGTCGGTGCCCTCCGGTAGCGTGGAAACCGGGGGGCGCCCCCGCGACCGATGGCGACCGATGGCCGGCTGACGGCCACCGTCAGCGCTTCGCCAGGGTCCGGTAAGCGGCCCTGGCGAAGCTCGGCGGCATGAAGAACCG
The DNA here is from genome assembly GCA_049998155.1 of Amycolatopsis sp. cmx-13-12. GTDB lineage: Bacteria > Actinomycetota > Actinomycetes > Mycobacteriales > Pseudonocardiaceae > Amycolatopsis. The sequence continues at coordinate 28,676 of JAEBES010000001.1, forward strand.
CACCGTCCTCATCTCCGGCGCCGGCATCGCCGGCCCCGCCCTCGCCGGCCGGCTCACCCGCCACGGCTACACCGTCACCGTCGTCGAACAGGCCCCCGCTCTCCGCCCCGGCGGCCAGGCCGTCGACTTCAAGGGCGCCACCCACCGGAGGGTCCTCGATCGCATGGGCGTCCTCGACGAAGTCCTGCGCCGGCAGACGGGCGGGCAGGACCAGACGATCGTCGACGCCTCCGGCCGGCCGCAGGCGGTGATCCCCGGCGAGTTCACCGGCGGCGACATCGAAATCCGCCGCGGCGACCTGGCCGAGATCCTGTACGCGCACACGGACTGCGAATACCTCTTCGGCGACACCATCACGTCGCTGACCGAGACCGTGGACGGCGTCGACGTCACCTTCGCCCACGCCGGGCCGCGCCGGTTCGACCTCGTGGTCGGCGCCGACGGCATCCACTCGAACGTCCGGCGCCTGGTGTTCGGCCCCGAACGCGACTACGTGCAGTACCTCGGTTACCACTACGCCCTGGCCGAGCTCGGCGAAGAGCTCGGGGGCGACGCCGTGATGTACAACGAGCCGGGCCGGATGGCCGCGGTCGGCGGGCCGAAGGCGTCGGCGTTCTTCGTCTTCGCCTCCCCGGAACTCGACTACGACCGCACCGACACCGAGAAGCAGCGGCAGCTGCTGACGGACGCCTACCAGGGCGGCGGCTGGCGGCTGCCGGAGCTGATGGCCCGGATCCCGCAGGCCCGCGAGTTCTACCTGGACTCGCTCAGCCGGGTCACGATCGACCGCTACTCGCGCGGCCGGGTCGTGCTGCTCGGCGACGCGGCCTACGGCAACACCCTCGGCGGCTTCGGGACCGGCCTGGCGGTCGTCGGCGCGTACGTGCTCGCGGGCGAGCTCCTCGCCGCGGACGGCGACCACCGGGTCGCCTTCGCCCGCTACGAGGAGCTGATGCGGGACTACGCGAAGATCTCGCAGCGCGGCAGCGCGGGCCCGTTCCTCGCGCCGCCGTCACCGCTGCGGATCACGCTGCGGAACTGGACGTTCAAGTCCCGCCTCCTGCTCGGCCTCCTGCTCAAGGCAACCGACAAGTTCGCCACCGACATCGAGCTGCCGGACTACGCCTCGGGGTCGTAGGCCAGGTTCGGCCGCAGCCACTGCTCGACCTCGGCGACCTCGACGCCCTTGCGGCGGGCGTAGTCCTCGACCTGGTCGCGGCCGAGCCGGCCGACGGTGAAGTACTTCGAGTCCGGGTGGGCGAAGATCAGCCCGGACACGCTCGCCGCCGGCGTCATCGCGAACGACTCGGTCAGGCCCATGCCGAGCTCGCCGGCCTCCAGCAGCTCGAACAGCTCGCGCTTCTGGCTGTGGTCGGGGCTGGCCGGGTAGCCCAGCGCCGGGCGGATGCCGCGGAAGCGCTCCGCGTGCAGGTCCTCCAGCTTCGGCTGCGCGTCCGGCTCGAACCAGTCGCGGCGGGCGCGCAGGTGGATGTGCTCGGCGAACGCCTCGGCGAGGCGGTCGGCCAGCGCCTTGACCATGATCGCGCGGTAGTCGTCCTGCTCGGCCTCGTAGCGCGCGGCCAGCGCCTCGGCGCCGTGGATCGACACCGCGAAGCCGCCGAGGTGGTCGCCGATCGGGGCGATGTAGTCGGCCAGGCAGCGGTTCGCGCGGTCCTCGGGCTTGGCCGTCTGCTGCCGCAGCATCGGGAACTTGACGTGCTCGTAGTCGCCCTCGAGCAGGATGTCGTCGCCTTCGCTGTGCGCGGGCCAGAACGCGTACGCGCCCTTCGCCGTGAAGCTGCCGTCGGCGATGATCTGGTCCAGCAGCGTGTTCGCGTCGTCGAACAGCTCGCGGGCGACCGGCTGGTCCAGGATGGCCGGGTACTTGCCCTTGAGTTCCCAGGCCAGGAACAGGAACTGCCAGTCGACCATCTCACGCAGTTCCGCGATGCTCGGCTCGACCACGCGCAGGCCGGTGAACGCCGGGGTGGACAGGCCGTCGAATGCCACCTTCTCCGGGTTCGCGCGCGCCTGGTCGAGCGTGAGCATCGGGCGGCGCTGCTTGCTGGCGTGCTGCTCGCGCAGCACCTCCTGGTCGGCCCGGTTCTTCGCGGTCAGCGCGATCGAGCGGTCCGGGTCGAGCAGGTCGGAGACGACGCCGACCACGCGCGAGGCGTCGAGGACGTGCACCGTCGCGTTGTCGTAGACCGGGGCGATCTTGACCGCGGTGTGCTGCTTGGACGTCGTCGCGCCGCCGATGAGCAGCGGCAGCTTCAGCCCGCGCCGCTGCATTTCGGTGGCGACGGCGACCATCTCGTCCAGCGACGGCGTGATCAGCCCGGACAACCCGACGGCGTCGGCGCCTTCGGTGACCGCGGTGTCGAGGATCTTGCCCGCCGGCACCATCACGCCGAGGTCGATCACCTCGTAGTTGTTGCAGCCGAGGACGACGCCGACGATGTTCTTGCCGATGTCGTGGACGTCGCCCTTGACCGTGGCGAGCACGATCTTGCCCTGGCCGCCGCTCGACGCGAGCCGGCCCTCCTGGCGCGCCTTCTCCTTCTCCGCCTCCATGTACGGCTCGAGGTAGGCGACCGACCGCTTCATCACGCGCGCGCTCTTGACCACCTGCGGCAGGAACATCTTGCCGGAGCCGAACAGGTCGCCGACGACCTTCATGCCGTCCATCAGCGGGCCCTCGATGACCTCGAGGGGCCGCGCGAACTGCTGCCGCGCCTCTTCGGTGTCTTCCTCGATGTAGTCGACGATGCCGTGCACCAGCGCGTGGGACAGCCGCGCGCCCACCGGGCCTTCGCGCCACGAGAGGTCGACGACGCGCTTGGTGCCGCTGCCCTTGACGCTCTCGGCGAAGGCGACCAGCCGGTCGGTGGCGTCTTCGCGGCGGTCGAAGAGGACGTCCTCGACCAGCTCCAGGAGGTCCTTCGGGATGTCTTCGTAGACGGCGAGCTGGCCGGCGTTGACGATGCCCATGTCCAGGCCGACCTGCATGGCGTGGAACAGGAACGCCGAGTGCATCGCCTCGCGGACGATGTCGTTGCCGCGGAAGGAGAACGACAGGTTCGAGATGCCGCCGGAGATGTGCACGCCGGGACAGCGCTGCTTGATCCGGGGAAGGGCGTCGATGAACGCCTTCGCGTAGCCGTTGTGCTCGGCGATGCCGGTGGCGACGGCGAGGACGTTCGGATCGAAGATGATGTCCTCGCCCGCGAAGCCGGCCTTCTGGGTGAGCAGGTCGTACGCGCGGCCGCAGATCTCGACCTTGCGGTCGGCGGTGTCGGCCTGGCCCTGCTCGTCGAACGCCATCACGACGACGCCGGCGCCGTAGTCGCGGATCGTGCGGGCCTGGGCGAGGAACGGCTCCTCGCCCTCCTTGAGGCTGATCGAGTTGACCACGCCCTTGCCCTGCAGGCAGCGCAGGCCGGCTTCGAGCACGCTCCACTTGGAGCTGTCGACCATCACCGGGATCCGGGCCACCTCGGGCTCGGTGGCGATGAGGTTGAGGAACGTCGTCATCGCCTGCTCGGAGTCGAGCAGGTCGGCGTCCATGTTGACGTCGAGCAGGTTGGCCCCGCCGCGGACCTGCTCGAGCGCGACGTCGACGGCGCCCTGGTGGTCGCCGGATTCGATGAGCCGCCGGAACCGCTTGGAGCCGGTGACGTTGGTGCGCTCGCCGATCATCACGAACCCGGTGTCGGCGCCGATGCCGAACGGCTCGAGGCCGCTGAAGCGCGTGTGCGTGCGCGGCGCGGGCAGCTCGCGCGGGCTGAGGCCCTTCGCCGCGGCGGCGATCTCGGCGATGTGCGCCGGCGTCGTGCCGCAACAGCCGCCGACCAGGTTGACCAGGCCGTCCCGGGTGAACCCGCCGAGCAGCCCGGCCGTCTCCTCCGGCGTCTCGTCGTAGCCGCCGAACGCGTTCGGCAGGCCGGCATTGGGGTGACAGGCGACGTAGGTGTCGGCGAGCCGGGAGAGCTCCTCGACGTGCGGGCGCGCCTCCGCCGCCCCGAGCGCGCAGTTCACGCCCACGATCAGCGGTTTCGCGTGCTCGATCGAGCTCCAGAAGGCCTCGACCGTCTGGCCCGACAGCGTCCGCCCGCTCAGGTCGACGATGGTGACCGAGATCCACAGCGGCAGGTGCGGCGCGACCTCGCGGGCGGCGGCGACCGCGGCCTTGCAGTTGAGCGTGTCGAAGATCGTCTCGATGAGCAGCACGTCGACGCCGCCTTCGGCGAGACCGGCGATCTGCTCGGCGTAGGTGGCCTTGACCTGCTCGAACGTGACCGCCCGGTACGCCGGGTCCTCGACCTTCGGCGACAGGCTGAGGGTGACGTTGAGCGGCCCGATCGACCCGGCGACGAACTTGCCGCCTGCCTCGTCGGCGGCCTGGCGGGCCAGCTGCGCGCCGCGCACGTTCATCTCGTGGACGTACGCCTGCAGCCCGTAGTCGGCCTGGCCGATGCCGGTGGCGGTGAAGGTGTTGGTCGTGGTGATGTCCGCGCCGGCCGCGAGGTACTGGCGGTGGACGTCGAGGATGACGTCCGGGCGGGTGAGGTTCAGCAGGTCGGGGTCGCCGGTGACGTCGTGGGTGTGCTCGCCGAAGCGGTCCCCGCGGTAGTCGGCCGGGGTCAGCCCGGCACCCTGGAGCATGGTTCCCCAAGCGCCGTCCAGGACCGCCACGCGCTGGCCGAGCAGCTCGCGCAGGCGTGCTTCTGACTCGTGCGGGGTGTTCACCGGCAGCCTCCCTCGGTCGGGAGGCGCCCTTGGTTGGTCAATCCCGGCCGAGCGTGGCGGACCCGGTGGTCCGTTGCAGCGCCTCTCGGCTCGTGGTCCAGGGTACTGGAACCGGGCCGCCGCACGCCATCCCGGCACGCCGCGGTGTCCACCCACCGGGACACCGTCTGTCCACAATGGAGCATCCGAACCACCCCGCACCTCCGTCGGCCGACCGCACACACTCCGGGCGCCGAGTGTGACAGCCCGCTATCGAGCACCCCTCAAGGCCACCCAGTGCACTCCGGAGATTCCGGAGCGTGACCACCGGGCCACCTTGAAAACTGGAACACGTTCTAATACGCTCCGCGGGTGGACTACGGAATAGTGCTGTTCACCAGCGACCGGGGGATCACCCCGGCGGCCGCGGCGCGTGCCGCGGAGGCCGCGGGGTTCTCGACCTTCTACGTCCCCGAGCACACCCACATCCCGGTGAAGCGCGAGTCGCCGCACCCGCGCACCGGGGACGCGTCGCTGCCCGACGACCGCTACAGCCGGACGCTCGACCCGTGGGTCGCGCTGGCGACGGCGGCCGCGGTCACTTCGCGCATCCGGCTGTCCACGGCGGTGGCCCTGCCGGTCGAAAGCGACCCGATCACGCTCGCCAAGACGATCGCCAGCCTCGACCACCTCTCCGGCGGCCGCGTCACGCTCGGCGCCGGGTTCGGCTGGAACGTCGACGAGCTGACCGACCACGGCGTGCCCGGGAACCGCCGCCGCACCGCACTGCGCGAGTACCTCGAGGCGATGCGGGCACTGTGGACGCAGGAGGAAGCCGCCTACGACGGGGAGTTCGTCTCCTTCGGACCGAGCTGGGCGTGGCCGAAACCGGTGCAGGCCCACATCCCGGCGGTGCTCGGCGCGGGCCCGAGCGAGAAGACGTTCCGCTGGATCGCCCGCCACGCCGACGGCTGGCTGACCACGCCGGGCGACACCGACCTCGACGGGCACGTGGCGCTGCTGAAGGAGATCTGGCGCGACGAAGGCCGTGCGGACGCTCCCCTGATCTACGCGCTCGGCGAGCGGCCGGACCCGGAACGCCTGGCGCACCTGGATTCCCTCGGCGTCACCGAGACGATCTTCGGCCTTCCCGACCGGTCACCGGACGAGGTCGAGGCATGGATCGGCCGCCTGGCCGGCAAACTCGCCCCGCGGGTCGTGAGTGGTAAGTCGGGTTAGAACCCGACTTACCACTCACGACAAGCCGCGGCAGACCGCATTCCGGTGCCGCGGTGACCCCCCGGGGTCAGCTCTTGACCGCGACGCCCTGGCGCGCCCGCAGGTCGAGCTCGATCTGCTCCAGCGAGCGGCCCTTCGTCTCCGGCACCAGCCACTTGGTCAGCACGAACAGCAGCACGTTCACCCCGGCGAAGAGGAACATCGAGCCGCCGATGCCGAGGGACTTCGGGTCGGAGATGAGCGGGAACACCGCGCTCACGATGCCGGTCGACGCCCAGAGGACCACGCTGCTGACGCCCATGCCGGTGGCCCGGTACTTCAGCGGGAACACCTCGGACATCATCACCCAGACGACCGCGCCCCAGCCGAGCTCGTAGCCGACCAGGTAGAGCACCATCATCACCAGCATCAGCAGACCGCGCGTGCCGGTGTCGTGGACGTTCAGCACGACGAGGCCGGCCCCCACCAGCGTGAGCACCATGATGACGTTGCCGATGAGCAGCAGCGGCTTGCGGCCCCAGCGGTCCACCACGAACACGACCCACGCGGTGAACAGGAACTTCGTGACACCCAGCAGCACGCCGGACAGCAGCGCGGCCTGCGTCGCGAAGCCCAGGCCGATCAGCATCGTCGGGAAGTACGCGTTGATGGCGTTGACCCCGCTGAACTGCTGGCCGATCGCGAGCAGCAGAGCCACGACGATCATCGGCCGCACGAACCCGGAGAACAGGTCGCGGATCCGCGGCTTCTCCTCGGTGTCGAGCCGGATCACCTCGTGGATGGTCGCGATCTCCTCGTCGAGGTTCACGGTGCTGCCGTGCGCGCTGGCCAGCACCCGCCGGGCCTCGTCCTCCTGGCCGTTCTTCACCAGCCACCGCGGTGTCTCCGGCAGGAACACCAGCCCGACGAGCAGCACCACCGCGGGCACGATCGCCCCGGCGAACATCCAGCGCCACGCCGAGATCGGGCCGAGCCAGTAGCTGACCAGGAACGCGATCAGGATGCCCAGCACGATGAAGATCTGGTTGAGCGCGCCCATCGCGCCCCGCCACTTCGCCGGCGCCAGTTCGGACAGGTACGTCGGGACGGTCGACGACGAAAGGCCGATGCCCAGCCCGATGACCAGCCGCGAGAGCACCAGCAGCACGAACGTCGGCGAGAAGCTCGCCGCCAGCGTGCCCACGATGACGATGCCCGCGGCGACCATGATCGTGCGGCGCCGGCCGAGGGCTTCGTTGGTGCGGCTGGACAACAGCGCGCCGACAATCGCGCCGACCGACAGGCTGGCGGTGATCACGCCCTTGTCCCAGCTGGTCAGGGCCCATAGTTTCCCGATGAACGGGAGCACCCCGGAGATGACGCCGAGGTCGTAACCGAACAGGATGCCGCCGAGCGCGCCGAAGAAGTACAACGTGGTCCGGCCGATGTGCCGCGCCGGTGCTGTCTGCGTACTTGACTGATCGGTCATGTGCCGGGTCGCCTCTTTCGTAGGTCCAGTCCAGCCAGCGGCCACCACACTCACACGCCGGAAATGGCGGGCAAGGAGATCCGTGGTAACAATTCAGAAACCTGATCGGTGTTCACGTATGTGATTCCGGCAAATCCGGCGCCGGTCGGGCTGAAATCCACTGTGGACAGTGCTGATCACCGAAATCGTCGAACGCTTTACAACGCTCCGAACGCTGGTTTACCGTCCCTCTGGAAGCGCTCCCAGAGTGTGGAGGCCAACGTGCACACCGTCGTGCCAACAACGCATTCCCCGTCCCCGTCCCGGTTCCGCTCGGCGAGACGGCTGCTCGCCGGCGCGCTCGCCGTGCTCGTGCCCGTCGCCGTCGCGGTCACCGTCGGCGCACCGGCCTCCCCGGCCGCACCGGCGGCCACCACGTGGCGCAACGCCGAGATCGCCGGCGGCGGGTTCGTCCCGGGGATCATCTTCAACCAGACCGAACCCGGGCTGGTCTACGCCCGCACCGACATCGGCGGCGCCTACCGGTGGAACACCGCCACCGGCCGCTGGCTCCCGCTGCTGGACTCGGTGGGCTGGACCGATTGGGGGCACAACGGCGTCGTCAGCCTGGCCACCGACCCGGTCGACCCGAACCGCGTGTACGTCGCGGCCGGGATGTACACCAACAGCTGGGACCCGAACACCGGCGCCATCCTCCGGTCGGCCGACCGCGGCGCCACCTGGCAGGCGGCCGCGCTGCCGTTCAAGCTCGGCGGCAACATGCCCGGCCGCGGCATGGGCGAACGGCTCGCGATCGACCCGAACCGCAACAGCGTGCTCTACCTCGGCGCGCCCAGCGGCAACGGGTTGTGGCGCAGCACGGACTCCGGCGTCACCTGGGCGAAGGTGACCAGCTTCCCCAACCCGGGCAACTACGCGCCCGACCCCAGCGACACGACGGGGTACTCCAGCGACATCGAAGGCGTCACCTGGGTGACGTTCGACCCGACGACCGGCACCCGCGGCAGCACCACGCAGACGATCTACGCCGGCGTCGCGGACAAGCAGAACACGGTCTACCGCAGCACCGACGGCGGCACGACCTGGGCGCCGCTGGCCGGCCAGCCGACCGGGTACCTGGCGCACAAGGGCGTCTTCGACGCGACCGGCGGCTACCTCTACCTGGCGACCAGCGACACCGGCGGCCCGTACGACGGCGCGAAGGGCGACGTCTGGAAGTACGCCACGAAGACCGGCACCTGGACGCGGATCAGCCCGATCCCCTCCGACAGCAGCGACGACTACTTCGGCTACAGCGGGCTGACGATCGACCGGCAGCACCCGAACACGCTGATGGTCGCCACGCAGGTGTCGTGGTGGCCGGACGTCATCTTCTTCCGCAGCACCGACGGCGGTGCCACCTGGACCCGGATCTGGGACTTCTCCAGCTACCCGGACCGGTCGCTGCGCTACACCCAGGACGTCTCGTCGGTGCCGTGGCTGACCTTCGGCGTCCAGGCCGCTCCCCCGGTGCCCTCGCCGAAGCTCGGCTGGATGACCGAGTCGGTGGAGATCGACCCGTTCGACTCGAACCACCTGCTCTACGGCACCGGCGCGACGATCTACGGCACGTCCGACCTCACGAAGTGGGACAGCGGTGGGAAGATCACGATCAAGCCGGTCGTCGGCGGCCTCGAAGAGACCGCGGTGCTCGACCTGATCAGCCCGCCGTCGGGCGCTCCCCTGCTGTCGGGCCTCGGTGACATCGGCGGGTTCCGGCACGACAGCCTCGACACGGTCCCGGCCACCATGTTCACGCAGCCGGTGTTCACCACGACCACCAGCCTCGACTACGCCGAGCTGTCCCCGGCGACGATCGTGCGCACCGGCACGCTCGACCGGTCCGCGCGGCCGAACGACAACCGGATCGCCTTCTCCACCGACGGCGGGAAGAACTGGTTCCAGGGCGCCGAGCCGGGCGGCAACGCCAGCGGCGGCACGGTGGCCGCGGCCGCCGACGGCAGCCGGTTCGTCTGGAGCCCGGACGGCGCACCGGTCAGCTACTCGGTCGGCTTCGGCTCGTCGTGGACGGCGTCCACCGGCATCCCGACGGGCGCGGTGGTCGAGTCGGACCGGGTCGACCCGAAGCGGTTCTACGGGTTCGCGGCGGGCAAGTTCTACGTCAGCACCGACGGCGGCGCGAAGTTCACCGCGACCGCGGCCACCGGGCTGCCGTCCGGCTCCGCGCACTTCAAGGCGATGCCGGGCGTGGCCGGGGACGTCTGGCTGGCCGGCGGCTCCGGCACGACGTACGGCCTGTGGCACTCGACCGACTCCGGAGCGTCCTTCACGAAGCTGGCGAACGTCACCGAGGCCGACAACGTCGGGTTCGGCAAGGCCGCGCCCGGCCGGACGTATGCGGCGTTGTACACGATCGCGAACATCGGCGGGGTGCGCGGGATTTTCCGCTCGGACGACGCCGGGGCGTCGTGGACGCGGATCAACGACGACCGGCACCAGTACGGCAACATCGGGGCGGCGCTGACCGGCGACCCGCGGGTGTACGGCCGGGTGTACGTCGGCACGAACGGCCGCGGCGTGATCATCGGCGAGTCCGGGGGCAGCGAGCCGCCCCCGCCGACGAGCACCACCCCGACGACCACCACCACCACGACACCCACGACCACCACCACTCCGGTGCCGTCGGGGTCCTGCACGGCGGCCTACACGGTCACCAACCAGTGGCAGGGCGGCTTCCAGGCCTCGGTGAAGCTGGGCAACACCGGCACGGCGGCGGTGACGGGCTGGACGGCGACGTGGACGTTCGCCGACGGCCAGCGGGTGAACCAGGCGTGGAACGCGCAGGTCTCCCAGACCGGCACGGCGGTGACGGCGCTGGACGCGGGCTGGAACAAGACGATCCCCGCGGGCGGAACCGCGGAGTTCGGCTTCACCGGGAGTTCGGGGATGGTGAACTCCCGGCCGGCAACCATCTCGCTCAACGGAAAGGCCTGCACAACCTCGTAAGCCAGCCTGCCGCGGCTCCTCGTGAGGGCGGTCTGCCGCGGCTCGTCGTGAGTGAAAAAGAGGGTTCTAACCCTCCTTCTCACTCACGACCGGCTGCGGCTCCTCACGAGGCGGCCTGCCGCGGCTCGCCGCCGGCCGACCTGCCGCCGCTCGTCCTGAGCGAGGCCGCTGCCGCGCGCCGTGAGGCGGTCTGCCGCGGCTTGTCGTGAGTGAAAAAGAGGGTTCTAACCCTCTTTTCCACTCACGACCGGCCGCGGCAGACATGCGCAGGCGGGAAGGGGGTTTCAACCCACCCCCAGGCGGTTGAAACCCCCTCCCCGCGCCCCCAGTCCGGGGCAACCGCCCGAGCAGCCGCAGCCTGCTCGGGCGATGTCCCCGGTGATGTCCACTCTTCCTGGTGGCGATGGCAACCGCCATTCCTGCCCAAAGGGGACTTTTTCGCCCGCCCCCAACCCTGCTGACCTGCGAAAACAGGCTTCAGAAGTACCGAAAATACCCACCCGGGCCGACAAAACTTACCCGGCGGACAGCGGCTCAGGCGCTCTCCAGCACGACCTTCCCGATGTGGGTCCGGGACTCCAGGTGCTTGAGCGCCTCGGCCACCTCGTCGAAGCCGAACCGGCGGTCGATCACCGGACGCAGGCCGGTCCGCTCGATCGCGGTGTTCATCGCCTGGAACGTCTCGCGGGAGGCGTTGGTCAGGCCGCGCAGGGTCAGCTGCTTGACCAGCACCAGGATCGGGTCGGCGGCGCCTTCGTGGGTGAGGACGCCGGCGACGCTGACGTGGCCGCCGTACCGGGCGGCGAGCATCGACTGGCCGATCGTGCCGCCGCCGCCCACGTCGACGACGTGGTCGACGCCGCCGCCGGTCAGCTCCGCCACGGCGGCGCCCCACTCCGGGGTCGTCGCGTGGTTGAGCGTCTCCGCGGCCCCCAGCGCCCGCAGCCGCTCGAGCTTCTCGTCCGAGCTCGACGTCGAGACGACGTGGGCGCCGCCGAGCGCGGCGAACTGCAGCGCGAACGTCGACAGGCCGCCACTGCCCAGGGTGAGCACGGTCTGCCCCGGCGTCAGCCGGCCTTCCTCGACGACCGCGCGCCACGCCGTCACGCCGGCGCTGGGCAACGTGGCGGCTTCGGCGTAGTCGAGGTGCGCGGGCACCGCGACCAGGGCGTCCTCGGCGAAGACGGCGTACTCCGCGAGCACACCGTCGAGCGTGCCGCCCAGGTCGTCCGCGGTCTTCTCCGGCGTGCCGGGCCCGGCCAGCCAGTCCGGGAAGTAGGTCGCCGCGACCCGGTCGCCCGCGGTCCAGGCCCGCACCCCGGCCCCGACCGCGACGACCTCGCCCGCGCCGTCGGACAGCGGGATCACGTCCGGCTTCACCGGCTTCGGGTAGAACCCCTTCAGGATCATCAGGTCGCGGGCGTTGAGCGCCCACCCGCGCAGGCGGACCAGGACCTGCCCGGGTCCGGGCTCGGGCACGTCACGCTCGCCCGGGACGAGCCCGGCGCCGGGACGGGGCAGGGAAAAGAACTTCACAGCGGCTCCCAGTGATCGGCAACACTCATCGACGAGGCCAGTGTGTCGAAGCCGCGAGCTCCGCGTCGACGATCGCCAGGAGTTCCGGGGTCAGTTCGGCGAGCGAAGTCGCGAAGTGGCGGACGCCGGAGGAGGCCATGAACTCCCGCTGCCGCGCGTGGGCGGGGCTCGACGGGAACCCCACGAACCCGGCGCCGTGGGCGCGGGCGTCCTCGGCCACCCGGCTGACGTCGTCGACGAACACGATCTCGTCGAAGGCGACGCCGAGCACCGTCCGCGTGATGTGGTCGACGCCGGGCCGGTGTTCGTTGATGCTCACGTAGGGCACCTCGGGATCCAGCAGGTCCACGAACTCGCCGAGGTGGTGGTCGAAGGTGTGCTCGCGGGTGCGGCCGCCGTAGCAGACCAGCCGCACCGGGAGCTTCGAGAGCGCCTCCAGGCAGTCCAGCGCGCCTTCGGCCACCCGGATCGGGTGCTCGGCCAGGTAGTCCTGCCGCGCGGCCCACAGCTGCTTCAGCGTCTCCTCGGCCGGCTGGTCCAGGCCGCAGAGCGCGGTCACCTTTTCGGCGACGACGATGTCGCGCAGCCCGATGACGTCCCGCTCGGCGGCGGCGTCGTACACCCCGCCGTGCTCGGTGACGAACCGGGCGAGCATGGCCAGGTAGGTGTCGTCGATGAGCACGCCGTCGCAGTCCAGCGCGACCACGCGGAGCTTGGCGAAGCCGCTCACCGCTGCGCGAACACTTCGCGGGCGGCCGCGATGGCGTTGAGCGCGGCCGGGAAACCGCAGTAGAACGCCAGGTGCAGCACGGTTTCCACGACCTCCTGCTCGGTGCCGCCGACGTTGAGCAGACCGTGGATGTGCACCTGCAGCTGCGGCAGCGCGGTGCCCAGCGCGACGCACGCGGCGATCGTGACGATCTCGCGGTGGCGCAGGCTCAGGTGCGGCCGCGAGTAGATCTCGCCGAAGGTGAACTCGACGATGTAGGTGGCCAGGTCGGGGGCGATGTCCCGCAGCCCGTCGGCGACCTTCTCCCCCGCCTCGCCGTCGACGGCCTTCAACGCCGCCAGGCCGCGCTCGTAGCGGTCCTCGATGGCCGCCCACGGCACGTCGGCGACCTCCTCGGACGACGACGGCTCCTCGTCCGGAAGGCCGTCGAAGGCCGCCTTGAGCGCCGTCAGGGCGTTGAGCGTGGCCGGGAACCCGGCGAACGAGCTGACGTGGATCACGGCCTCGATCAGCTGGCGGCGGGTGCAGCCGACGTTGAGCGCGGCCTTGGCGTGGAACTGCAGCTGCGAACCCGCGTAGCCGAGCGCGGTGAGCGCGGCGACGGTGACCAGCTGCCGCTCCGGCAGCGGCAGGCCGGGCCGGTGGTAGACGTCGCCGTAGATGAACCCGACGCACTGCTCGCCGAACTCGGCCTCCCCGATGCTCTCGAACAGGTCCAGCACGGCCGGCCGGTCGGCCCCGCCGAGCTGCTGGATGAGTTTCAGGCCCTGGGCGAAGGACGCGGAGCGGTCCTGCTGCTGCAGGTCGGACATCGTGGCGTGGTTTCCCTTCCGGAGTGGCGGCTCACCCGAGGTAGGCCCGGGTGGCCTGGTCGGCCTTGCGGCGTTCGAGGGTGCCGACGCGGCCCTGCGCGATCATCGAGTACTCGATGATCGCGGTGGCCACGATGCGGTCCTGCTGGCGCACCGACGTCGTGGCGCGGAACTTGAGGTTGGTCTCCCGGTCCAGGTCGGACTCGACGATGAGCGATTCGACGGTGGCCGGCAGCGGGAACAGGAAGTCCTGGAAGGACAGGTCGATCCGCTTCCACACCCCGGCGTACGCGGCCGGGGCGAGGCCGGGGCGGATCGCGGTCTCGAACTGCGCGATGCAGATCTGGCGCATCGCCTCGATGATCACGATGCCCTGCACGTGCTCGCCGGTGTGGTGGTCGAGGACGAGTTCGTTGTCCCGGTGGATCCGCAGCTCCGCGCGGCAGTGCGCGGGCACCGGGCTGTGCACGCCGGCGAGCAGGACGTTCTCCGGCCGGTCCTTGTGGACGACGACGGGCGGTTCGAGCGCCAGCCGGAACGTCTCCGGGTCGGCGAGGCGCACCACGCCCTCGCTCTTTTCGCACGCGGCTTGGAGCAGGTCGCCGTCGGTCGCGTCGATGCCCTGGCCGAAGTGGACGACCCAGTGGCCGCCCGGCTCGGTGGGAGCGCCGGAATCGAGCAGCGCCAGCAGGCCGGTCAGGGTGTACACGCGCTCGTCGCGGGCGAACTGCGCGAAGCGGTCGGCCACCACGACGACGTCCCGCCGTCCTTCGGACGTCCAGGCCTCCTCGCACGGTAGTTGCGGGCACGAGCAATCGTGCGGTGCCACTTCGGGCGCCTCCGTCCGGGTCTGATCTGGGGTCACGGCCGCGCCGAGGCGTGGGCGTCCAGGAGTGCTTCGGCGAGGTTGCGGGCCGTCGTGGCCGAACGCCAGCGCGGCCCGGACAGCTCGGTGGCCATCAGCTTCAGCATGGCGCGCACCATGTCCGGCTGTTTACCCACCCCCGCGTCCAGCAGCGGACCGACCTGTGCGGCGGCGCCTTCGAGGTCGTCGAGCCGCAGGTGGGCGCGGCCGGTGTCGATCCGGATCATCGGATCCATGGCTTCCCAGCGGTTTTCCAGCGAAAGCTTCTCGAAGGCCTCGCGGGCGGTGGTGAACTCGCGCAGCGCGGCCGCGGCCTGCCCGACCGAAAGCAGCGAGTTGCCGGCCATGTAGTGGCGCCGGTCCTTCGTGATGTTGAAGAACTTGTCCTCGCCGCCGGCCCCGACGTCCGGGTCCTCGATGGCCGTCCAGCGCGCGATCGCGTCCAGCACCTGCCGTTCGGCCTGCACGGACGACCAGCCGCGCGCCTCGGCGAGGATGAGCGGGGCGTCCGTGAGGCGCCCGCCGGCGTGGTAGTTGAGCCCGTCGGCGGCGAGTTTCGCCGACTCGATGCCGTTCCCGGCCCAGAACGCCACGCGCGCCTGGGACGTGCGCACCCAGCGCCGGGCGAGGAAGTCGTCGGCGTACTGGGTGTAGAGCCAGGCGGCGGAGTTCAGTTCGCGCGACAGGCGGTAGCGGCCGAGGTCCCCGGCGATCCAGGCCATCATCGCGCTCGTCTTCGCCCCGATGAGCAGGAGGTCCTGGGTCTGCTTCGGCCGTTGCCTGCCCTTCAGCAGGGACGCCGTCCGTTCCTCGATCACGGCGAGCTGGCCGAGGATCGAGTCGGGCGCGGTGCGGGTGTAGGCGCCGCCCAGGAAGTCCAGGTCCGACCACATGTCGTCGAGCTGGACGTCGTCCACGTTGGTCTTGGTGAGCAGGATGGCGTCGTCCAGCGAGCCCGCGCCGATCTCCTCGTCGGCCCGGGCGTCCGCGCGGCTTTCGGCACGGGCGAGGGCGCGAGCGGGCGGCGCCGCGGGCTCGGGCGGCATGACCACCGCGGGCTGCACGTCGGCGTGGTACTCGGCGAGGTCCTTGGCCGGCAGCTGCTCGAGGTCGCGCAGCCCCAGCAGGCACTTCCAGCCGGTGCCGTAGACCTGCGCCAGCACCCGCAGCGCGGCGATGGTGGGCCGGACGCCGCGGTCGGGCCACTGCTCGTACTCCCAGATGCGCGTGCCGCGCATGCCCGCGCGGGGGTCACCGGTGACGGCGTTGTACTGGTGCGCCGCGACGTCGAGCGAGAGCTCGGACGCCAGCCGCCACGCGGTGCGCGGCGGGATCCCGCATTCGACGATCAGGTTCCTCGCGACCTGGGCCGGGATCGCCTCCTCGGGGAAGCCCAGGGCGCTCAACCGCTCGCGCAGTTGCGCGCGGTAGGGCTTACTCCCGGGTTTGGCCTGTCGACTCATCGTTCATCCAACGATTTCCGGAGTACGGGGGCACCTCGACGACCTTACCGCAGGGTCAGCTCGGGGGCCCAGGTCGGCACCGGGCGGGAACCGTGTGATTCGCGAGAAGTTGAAGATACAACAAGGGTTTCCGGCCAGGTGGCCTCGGCCGACATGCTGAGAGCGCTCCCAATTCTGGCCGTCTCCGCGGCCGAATCGTGATCTTGCCGAGGATTTCCGGATTCCACCCCAACGGAGGTGTCCGGCGGCGAACCCCGGTGGCGCAGTGCGACCGAGAGAAGTCCGGCGTTCCAACGGCTTCCGCCGTTCAGGAGCGTTCAGCAGGGATGCCGGGCGTCCCGGCTGCGGAAAACGGACCACCGGATCGGCCCGCGTCCGGGTCCCTCTTTACAAGCACGACACGCCGGGGTTACCTTTCCGGCGGCTGGAAGCGCTCCCATGCCAGGTCGCCTCGCCAGAACGCGGCCACCCCCAGGGGCGTCGTGGTGCAAGCCACGACGCCCCTGTCCGCGTCCCCACGAGGAGCCACCCATGAACAGGTTCGCCGGCGCACTCGCCGCGCTCTGCCTCGCCGCGGCGGGCACCACCGCGGTCCTCGTGGCCGGGCCGGCCACCGCCGCACCCGCGTGCTCGGTCGCCTACCGCGTGAACCAGTGGCAAACCGGCTACACCGCCGACATCACGGTGACCAACGGCGCCACCGCGGTCTCCTCCTGGACGCTCACCTGGCACTACGCCGGGAACCAGTCCGTGACGTCCGCCTGGAACGCCACCGTCCGCCAGACCGGGACCGCGGTCACCGCGCAGAACCTCACCTACAACGGGACGGTGCCCGCGGGCGGCACGGTCTCCTTCGGCCTCCAGGGCACCTACAGCGGGACCAACGCCACGCCGGCGGACTTCGCGTTCAACGGCGTCTCGTGCGGCGACCCCGCGCCGCCGACGTCGACCACACCCACCACAACGACCACCACGCCCACGACAACGACCACGACACCCACCACGACGACGTCCGGGCCGCCGCCCGCCGGCTGCGGGAGCGCCACGATCTGCGACGACTTCGAACAGCAGACCGGCAGCACCCCGGGCGGCCGCTGGACGGTCGGGGCGGCCAACTGCACGGGCACCGGCACGGTCTCCGTCGACACCGCGGTCGCGCACTCGGGCAGCCGGTCGGTCAAGGTCACCGGCCAGGGCGGCTACTGCAACCACGCGTTCCTGGGCACCAGCCTCACCGGCCTCGGTTCGAACCACCTCTTCGGCCGGTTCTGGGTCCGGCACACCACCCCGCTGCCCACCGGGCACGTGGCGTTCATGGCCATGCGGGACACCGCCGACGGCGGCCGCGACCTGCGCGCCGGCGGCCAGAACCGGGCCCTGCAGTGGAACCGCGAGTCCGACGACGCGACGCTGCCCGCGCAGAGCCCGGCCGGGGTGGCCCAGAGCGTCCCCCTGGCGACCGGCACCTGGTCGTGCTTCGAATTCGAGGTCGACGGCGCCGCGGGCCATCTCCGGACGTGGCTGGACTCCGCCGAGGTGCCCGGGCTCGTCGTCGACGGCGTCCCGACCCCCGACATCGACCAGCAGTGGCTCGCCAAGACCTGGCGCCCGGCGGTGACCGACCTGCGCCTGGGCTGGGAGAGCTACGCCGGCGACGCCGACACGCTGTGGTACGACGACGTGGCCGTGGGCTCCGCGCGGATCGGCTGCTGAGCTACCGGCCGAGGGCCCGCTCGATCCCGGCCAGCTCGTCGTCCGTGAACTCCAGGTTCGCCGTCGCCGCGACCGTGTTCTCCAGCTGCGCGACGCTGCTCGCCCCGATCAGCGCGGACGTCACGCGGCCGCGGCGCAGCACCCAGGCGACGGCCAGCTGGGCCAGCGTCTGCCCGCGTCCCTCGGCGATGGCGTTCAGCGCGCGGATGGTCGCCAGCGTGTCCTCGGTGAGCCGGTCGCTCGTGAGGAACGGGCTGGCGCCCGCCGCCCGGGAGTCGGCCGGGATGCCGTCGAGGTAGCGGTCGGTCAGCAGGCCTTGGCTCAGCGGGGAGTACGCGATCGAGCCGACACCGCGGGCGTCCAGGGTGTCCAGCAGGCCGTCCTCGACCCAGCGGTCCAGCATCGAATACCGCGGCTGGTGGATCAGCAGCGGCGTCCCGAGCTCCGCCAGCGCCGCGAGCGCGGCCTCGGTCTGCTCGGGCGAGTAGTTCGAGATACCCGCGTACAGCGCCTTGCCCGAGCGGACGGCGGTGTCGAGCGCACCCATCGTCTCCTCGATCGGCGTGTCCGGGTCCGGGCGGTGCGAATAGAAGATGTCGAAGTGGTCCAGCCCGGTGCGGGCCAGGCTCCGGTCGAGGCTCGCGAGGAGGTTCTTGCGAGAGCCCCACTCGCCGTACGGGCCGTCCCACATCAGGTAGCCCGCCTTGGACGACACCAGGATCTCGTCGCGGTACGGGCGGAAGTCGGCCGCGAAGTGCCGCCCGAAGTTGGTCTCGGCCGAGCCGGGCGGCGGCCCGTAGTTGTTGGCCAGGTCGAAGTGCGTCACCCCGAGGTCGAACGCCCGGCGCAGCACCGCCCGCTGGACGTCGAGGGGCTTGTCGTCCCCGAAGTTGTGCCACAGGCCGAGCGACACGGCGGGCAGCTTCAGCCCGCTGCGCCCGGCGCGTCGGTACGGCATGTCCGCGTACCGGTCTTCGGCCGCGACGAAAGGCGACATGGTGCTCCTTGGGACGAGGGACGGGCGGGCCGAGTCTAATGACGCGGGAGGAGCGCGCCGGCGAACGACACCGCCGGCGGCAGGTCGGGCAGCAGCGTCGCCTGGTAGGCGTGGTAGACGTCCGGTTTGCCGGCCCACACCGTCGCGGTGGGCCGGTTGTCCGGGTCGAGTTCGTGGTGCCACGAACCGAGTTCGCGGTCGACGAAACAGGTTTCGGCGTGCGCGCACCACTCCTCGAAGCGGGCGAGGTACGCCGGGTCGCCGGTCTCCTGGTGCAGCGTCCACGCCGCGGCCATCGCCTCGGTGACCACCCAGTGCAGCCGGGTGCGCACCACCGGCGTCCCGGCGAAGTCGGTGGTGTAGACGAACCCCGGCCGCCCGTCGACGCTCCAGCCGTACCGGACGCCCGCCTCGAACAGCGCGATCGCGTCGGGCACCAGCCACGCCGGCGCGGCGGCCCCGAGCGCACGTCCGAGGTGGACGGCCAGCCGCGCCCATTCGAAGAGGTGCCCGATGGTCGCGCCGAACGGGCGGAACGGGTGGGCGGGTTCGGCGCGGTTGAACTCGAGTCGGACGCCCCAGTCCGGGTCGTAGTGCTCCGGGAGCAGCCAGCCGTGCGCGCGGGCTTCGCCGTGGATCAGGCGCTCCACAATGGACAGCGCACGCGTGGCCCACCCGGTGTCGCCGGTGACGTCGGCGGCGGCGAGGAAGGCCTCCACGGTGTGCATGTTGGCGTTGGCGCCGCGGTAGTCCTCCAAGCGCGTCCAGCCGCGGTCCCAGACGTCGGCGACGAGCCCGGCCCCGGGTTCCCAGAACCGGCGTTCGACGGTTTCCAGGGCCTCGGCCAGCAGTGGCCGCGCGCCTTCGGCACCGGCGGCGGCCGCGCTCGCGGCCGCCAGCACGACGAACGCGTGCTCGTAGGCCCGCTTCTCGGCCAGGGCGGTCGAGGCGTACCAGCCGCCGTGCTCCGCGTCCCGCAGCAGGCCGGTCAGCGCCGCGACGCCGTGGGCGACCTGCTCGCCGGTGTCGGCACCCTGCAGCGAGGCGAGCGCGAAGACGTGCGTCATCCGGCAGGTGATCCAGGTCTCGACGGGCCGGTCGAGCACCGGACGCCCGGTGTCGTCGAGCCAGGCGAACCCGCCGCCCGGGTGGGCCGCACCGCGGGCGAAACCGAGCAGCCGGGCGGGTTCGGCCCGCACCCAGGCGGGGACCGAAGACGGACTGTCCACTCTCTGCCTTTCTCCACGGCCCGCCCCGGTCGAGGGGCCCCCGTCAACGTAGGCCAAGGCACCCGCCCCGGCCATCGCGGGCTGTTCCGGAAGTGACCGCCGCCGCGTATCCTGACCATGGAAGCGCTCCCAGTCTTCGACGCACGCAACCCAATGAAGGGACTGACGTGACCAGGAGACGAAGTACCATCCTCGCCGCCGTCACCGTGCTGCTGGCGAGCCTGACCGCCATCCTGCTGAACACCGGCACGGCCGAGGCGCACGGCGCCATGATGAAACCGGGCAGCCGGACCTTCCTGTGCTGGCAGGACGGGCTCAGTTCGACCGGCGAGATCAAGCCCCAGAACCCGGCCTGCGCGGCCGCGGTGGGCGTCAGCGGCGCCAACTCGCTGTACAACTGGTTCGGCGTGCTGCGCTCGGACGGCGCCGGGCGCACGCGCGGGTTCATCCCCGACGGGAAGCTGTGCTCGGGCGGGAACCCGAACTACGCGGGCTTCGACGGGGTCGGCAACTGGCCGCTGACCCACCTGACCGCCGGGGCCCAGTTCGACTTCTCCTACAACGCCTGGGCCGCCCACCCGGGCTGGTTCTACACGTACGTGACGAAGGACGGCTGGAACCCGAACCAGCCGCTCACCTGGGACTCCCTGGAGGACCAGCCGTTCCTGACGGTGGACCACCCGCCGGTGACGGGCCAGGTCGGCACGGTGGACGGCCAGTACAAGTGGAGCGGCGCGCTGCCGACGAACAAGTCCGGCCGGCACATCATCTACTCGGTGTGGAAGCGCTCGGACAGCGCGGAAACGTTCTACGGCTGCTCGGACGTCACCTTCGACGGCGGGCACGGCGAGGTCACGGGCGTGAAGGACCCGGGCACGGGCCCGACGACCACGCCCACGACCCCGACCACGCCGACGACGCCCACCACGCCGACCACGCCGACGACACCCACCACGCCGACGACCACGACGACGCCGATGCCCTCGGGTTCGTGCATGGCGATGTACGAGATCACCAACACCTGGAGCGGCGGCTACCAGGCCACGGTGACGGTGATGAACCACAGCACGCGGGCGTACACGAGCTGGCAGGCGGGCTGGACACTGCCCGCGGGCCAGACGATCGCCAGCGTGTGGAACGGCACGCTGAACCAATCCGGTTCGACGGTCACGGTTCGCAACGCCAACTGGAACGGCGCCATCGCGGCCGACGGGACGGCCAACTTCGGCTTGGTCGTCAACACGACGGGAGGCAACGCGGCCCCGTCGCCGACGTGCCAGGGCACCTGAACCGTCCTGAGTGGACAGACGGGTCGGAAGGCCGCTTCGGGAATACGTCCCGAAGCGGCCTTCGCGCGCGGCCCGTCACGCGTTGGCGGGCCCGGTGCTGCCCCGCGTGATCAGCCTCGGCCGTGACGTCTGCACGTCGCCGGTCCGCTCCCCGGCCAGCACGTCCTGCAGCACCGAAGCCGCGAGCGAGCCGAGCTCGGCCAGCGGACGGCGGATCGCCGTCAGCGCCGGGCGCACCAGCCGGCACAACGGCGTGTCGTCCCACGACACCACCGACAGGTCCTTCGGCACGGCGAGACCGAGCTCCCGCGCGGCGGCGAGCGCGGCGACCGCCAGGTCGTCCGTGTCGCACAGCAGCGCGGTGGGGCGGGGACGCTCGGCGAGCACCCGGCGGACCGCGTCGGCCGACGGTTCCGGGTGGACGGTCCCGGGGTGCGGCAGCCCCGTCGCCGCCGTGGTGAAGGCCCGCCGGCGCGCCACCGGGTCGGCGAACACCGCCGCACCCGCGATGCGGACCACGTGCCGGTGGCCCAGCGCCGCGAGGTAGGCCAGCGCCTCCGCGGCCCCCGTCAGGTCGTCCACCAGCACCGACGGCACGCCCGGCACCCCGCCCGGCCCGCCGAGCACCACCGCCGGCAGGCCGATCCGGACGAGTTCGGCCGCGCAGCCCGGCTCGGTCAGCAGCACCCCGTCGACCCGCCGCTCGGCGCGCCAGCGGCGGTAGATGGCCAGCGCGGCCTCGCGGCCGGGGGCGACCTGCAGCAGCAGCTCGCCCTCGAAGCCGTCGAGCAGGGCCGGGACGAAGGACTCCAGGGACCGGTCGAGCACCAGGCCGAGCGCCCCGGACCGGCCGCCGGACAACGCCCGCGCGGTGCTGCTCGGCGCCCAGCCGAGCTCCCGGGCGATCTCGGTGATCCGCCGCCGGGTGGCTTCGGAGACGCCGGGCCGGCCGTTGAGGGCGTAGGAGACCGCGCCCTTGGAGACGCCGGCTTCCCTCGCGATGTCGGTGATCGTCGGACGCTTCATCGCAGCCTTTCTTCCCACCACAAGCCGTCGCACCACAAGCCCTCACACCGCAAGCCGCGCGCCGCGGGCCCCGCGCCGCAGGTCCTCACACCGCCGGCCCTCGCGCCGCGGATTCTGACCCCGCGAGCGCCCCCACCCCGGGCCCGCGCACCACGAGCCCCCGCACTCCAGGCCCGCGCACGACGAGCCCTCGCACTCCGGGCCCGCGCACCGCAAGCCCGCACACCACGAGCCCCGCACCACGAGCCCCCGCACCGCGGGTCCTCCCACCGCAGGCCCTCGCGCCACCGGGGCCGGGGCCCGCGGTCCGTGTCCGTGCGGACACCCGGCGTTGCGCAGCTTGACACCCGGTGCACCGGGAAACGAGACTCGCCCCGGGAGCGCTCCCAGCCAACGGGGGCAAGGAGCGTGCCGCGGATGGGGAGTGCGCGCTCATGAGGCAGATCCGGAGATCGGTGGCCTTCGCCGCCGCCGTCGTCCTGCTCTTCCTGACCGGAGGATGCGGACCCGGCACGCCGGAGCCGATCACGCTCACCGTGGCGACCTTCGGCCAGTTCGGCTACGACGACCTCATCCCCGGCTACGAATTCACCCACCCCGGGCTCACCATCCGCCAGGTCCGGACCGAGCAGGGCGGACCGTACCACGAAGACCTGCTGAACAAGCTGCAGAAGAACCAGGAGCTCGCCGACGTCCAGGCCGTCGAGGAAGGCCACCTGGCCGACGTGCTCGCCCACGCCGACAGGTTCGCCGACCTGGCCGAGATCGGGCCGCCCGACGTGAAACCCGGCCGGTGGCTGGAGTGGAAGTACGAGGCGGGCCGCAGCAAGGACGGCAAGCTCGTCGGCTACGGCACGGACATCGGCCCGCTCGCCATGTGCTACCGCAAGGACCTGCTCGAAGGGGCAGGGCTGCCGACCGACCCGGGCTCGGTGAAGACGATGTTCGCCACCTGGGACAGTTACTTCAAGGCCGGCGAGAAGTACGTCAAGCGTTCGAAGGGCAAGCCGTGGTTCGACTCCGCGGCGCAGGTCTTCAACGCGAAGGTCAACCAGCTCCCGGTGGGCTACCTCGACCGCGAGAACCACTCGACGCTGGAGACGAACACCGCGCTCCGGGACGCCTGGAACCAGGTCACCACCGCGGTGAAGCAGGGCCAGTCGGCCGGGCTCACCGCCTTCGCCGACGACGGCAACAACGGCCTGCGCACCGGCGCCTTCGCGACGAAGGTCTGTCCTTCGTGGATGCTCGGCGTGATCGAACAGCAGGCCGGGGTCGGCAACGCGGGCAAGTGGGCGCTCACCGACGCCTTCCCCGACGGCGGCGGCAACTGGGGCGGTTCCTTCCTCACCGTGCCGGCCTCGAGCCCGCACCAGAAGGAGGCCGCCGCGCTCGCCGCCTGGCTGACCGCGCCGGAGCAGCAGCTGCACGCGTTCCGGGTCAGCGGGAACTTCCCCAGCCAGGTCGACGCCTTCACCTCCCCGGACCTGCTCAGCGAGATGAACGGCTACTTCGGCGGGACGCTGAGCGGCCAGGTCTTCGTCGCCCAGGCCCGCAAGGTCGGGAAACCGCAGTACAAGGGGCCCGGTGACGGCAAGATCCAGGAGACGGTGATCGCGCCGTCGCTCAAGGCGGTCGAGCAGGGCGCCGACCCCGCGGCCGTCTGGCAGCAGGTGCTCGTGGGGGTGCACCGGCTCGTCCCCTGACCGGACCCATGCGCCCCCACGTGGCGTTCGGTGCGTCTGACGCACCGAACGCCACATGAGGGCGCATGGCCGGAGAACTAGGGTTCGCACGCGTTCCATACCCGGGTGGGGTTCGTCACCGAACCAGGCCGAAGGGTTTCGAGGGGTGCCGGTCCAGCCCGGCCGAGCTCGCCGCGCGGACCTCGGCGGAGCCGCGAAGGGACAACGCGCGGGATCCGGCCCGGGGTCGCAGGAGGCCACTGCGGACACCGGGCCGGATCACGCTCTCCCGCCCGGCCGGTCAGGCGGCGCGGACGGGACCGCGGCGAGCGGCCCGGCGGGACGGGCCGCTGCCACCGTGGTGGAGGCCGGGCCGGGCGGCGGCTGCGCGGCACCGCCCGGCCCGGGGCTTTTTTACTGCACCGGCGGGTAGGCGTTCTGGACCAGTTCCTCGAACTGGGCCTCGAACCACTTGCCCGACAGCGGGGCGTTCGGCAGGGCGCCGGTCAGGTTGCCGCCGTTGGCCTGCTGGGTGCCGTGGAAGGTCGGGTCGCACATCGGGTCCGCGCCCTTGCCTTCGTCGTTCGGGATCTGCTGGCTCGCGCCGTCGGACTCACCCGGCGGCTTGATCCAGACGTAGGCGTCGAAGTGCGCCTGCGGGGCGACCGTCGGCCGGACACCCAGGCCCGCGCCGCTCTGGTTGCACCAGTTGCCGCGGTGCAGCCGCCGGTCGATCCGGCCCGAGTTCACGTAGGCGTCCACAGTGGACCCCGAGGCCCCGCTGGGCCGGGCCGAGCCGCCCCAGCCGCTGCGGGAGGTGTCGACCAGCATGCCGATGCCGCTGGGCAGGCCCGCGGCGACGAACGCGTTGTACATCGCCGTGGCGAAGGGAACTTCGGCGAAGTACGGGTTCCACTGGTAGAACGTCGCCGACTTCAGCTGCTGCCCGCCGACGGTGAGGTTCGGGTCGGGCAGGTTCGGCTCGGTCAGCGGCGTGTAGTTGGCCGTGGCGCTGATGAAGCCGTCGATGCTGTTCACGCCGGCCGTGGTGCCCTGCAGGGTCTGCTTGACCAGGTTGACGAACGGCTGGAAGTTGCTGTCCCAGCCCAGCCACGCCGAGTGCGCGATGTCCAGGTAGTTGTAGACGTTGGAGATCGCGTGCAGCTTGTTCAGCGCGTACTGGATGCCCTGCGTGTACACCCCGCTGGACTGCGCTTCCGCGCACGTCGCCATCGAGGTGTTCGTGATCAGGTTCGGCAGCGAGTCCGGCTCGACGATCGCCACGACCCGCAGCGGCGCGTACTTCGCGTCGGACAGGATCGACGCGATCGGGTCGATGTACTCGCTCTTGTATCGGGCCAGGCCGTTCTGGGAGGCCTTCAGCTCACCGTTGGACGCCAGCGCCGCGCAGTCGCGGTTCGGCAGGTCGTAGACGACGATCTGGATGGTCACCGGCGTACCGCCGGACTGCTGCGCCAGCGCCGCGTCGAGGTGCCCGCGCAGGCCCCGCGAGTCCGTCGTGCCGGCGATCGCGGCGATCCGGTCCAGCCAGACCGCGGTCGAGGTGTTGGCCACCTTGGCCATCTGGGCGCCGAGCGTGCCGCCCTTGGCCGCGGCGGCCGCGCTCACCTCACTCGACCAGTCCGGGTTCACGTACCCCTTCGCCCCGGCGTACGGGTTGTCCACGTGGGTCCCCGGCTGGGGCGTCGTGGTCACCGTCGTCGGGGTCGTCGTGGTGGTCGTGGGCGTCGTCGTCGGGGTCGTGGTGGTGGTCGTGGGCGTCGTCGTCGGGGTCGTGGTCGTGGGGTTGGGCGTGCCGTCACAGTGGGCACCGTTGAGCGAGAACGACGTCGGGATGGCGTTCGTGCCCGAGTACGAGCCGTTGAAGCCGAAGCTCGCCGTGGCGTTCGTGCCCAGGTTCCCGCCCCACGACGGGTTCTTCGCGCTCACGTGCTTGCCGCTCTGGCTGAACGTGGCGCTCCAGCCCTGCTGCACCTGCTGGTTGCCGCCGAAGTCCCATTCGACGTTCCAGGACGAAACGGCGTCGCCGAGGTTGGTCACGGCGATGTTCGCGGTGAAGCCGGTGTCCCACTGGTTGACCGTGTAGGTGACCTTGCAGCCGGTGGCGGCGCCCGCCGGACTGCCCCCGGCCACCAGCAATCCGGCGGTCATCGCCGCCGCGGTCACCGAGGACGCCACGGCGAACCGTGACTTCCTCTTCGCGGACCAGAATTCACTCCTCATCGAGTGCGCTCCTTAATCGTTCCGTGGGTGGGTCAGGTGGTGCAGGCGGTCGCGCCGACGGCGAAGCCGCCCGGCGTGCCGGTCGAGGGGCCGGTCGCCTGGATGCCGATCGCCACCGAGGCACCGGCGGCCAGGTCGGGCGCCCAGGTGGGGGCCTTCGCCGTCGCCTGCTGCCCGGTCTGCGTGACGGTGGCGTTCCAGCCGCCGGTGATCTGCGTCCCGGACGGCACGGTCCAGCCGAGCGCCCAGTTCTTCAGCGCCGAGCTGCCGGTGTTCTTCACCGTCACGGTGGCGGTGAAGCCGCCCTGCCAGGTGTTGTCGACGTGGTAGGTGACCGCGCAGCTCGCCGCGGGCGGCGGATCGGTCGTGCCGCCGCCCGAGCCCACCGGCGGGATCAGGTACGGCTGCAGGATCGCCTGCTTGGTCTGGTTGACCGTGGTCCAGTCGTCGTTGAGGATGCCGCCGGTGTCGCCCGAGTTCGGGTTCCACGACCAGTACGTGAAGCTCATCCCGGACGTGCCCGTGCCGGCGTACTTCATCAGCTCCTGCAGCCAGACCTTGTCACGCGGGTCCGCGAGCGTGGAGCCGAATTCGCCGAGCAGCACCGGCGCGATGTTCTGCTTGTGCAGGTAGCCGAAGAAGTGGTCCCACAACGCGGGCAGGTTCGCCGGGAAAGCCGGGTCGGAAAACCATTTCTGGGCGAACACCGAAGTCGCGTACTCGTGCGCGGAGTACACCAGCTTGTCCGGTTTGGACAAGCGTACCGGGAACTGCTTCGCCCAGGAAAGGTTGCCGCCCCACCAGCCGCACTCCGGGTCGCCGGTGCCGCTGACGCAGTCGACGCCTTCGACGACGATCAGCCAGTCCGGGTTGGCCGCGAGCACGGCGTTGCCGGCCCGTTCGGCGGCGAGCCGCCAGTCGGTCGCGGTGTCGCCGCAGCCCCAGCACGCTCCCCCGCCGCCCTGGACGGCATGCGGTTCGTTGTGCAGGTCGGCGCCGATCACCGTGGGGTTGCCCTTGTAGTGCTGGGCCAGCATCGTCCAGTCGGAGATCCAGCGGCTTTCGGAGTACGCGCCGGTGTACCAGAGCGGGGACTGCGCGCCGGAATCCGGCCGGTGCCGGTCCAGGAGCACGCGCATGCCCTTGACCCCGGCGTAGGCGACGATCTTGTCGAGCACCTGCAGGCCGGACAGGCCCTGCAGGTCCGGGTTCTGCACCTGGTCGATGCTGACCGGCTTGGACCCGGCGTCGAACAGCTGGTTCGAGTACGGCAGCCGCAGCGTGTTGTACCCGAGCCCGGCCATCTGGTCGAGCATGTCCTTGTAGTTGCGGCTCCACAGCCCGTGCGGCGAGTAGTTGGCCGTCTCGGCACCGAACCAGTTGATACCGGTCATCCGGACCGGCGCGCCGGTCGCGTCGACCAGCTGGGATCCGGCGGCGTGCCAGAACCCTGTGCCGGTGCCGGCCGCCGCCGTGGTCTCCGGGGCCGCGGTGGCCGGGGACGCCGTGAGAACGGCGCCCCCGACCAGTGCGGCGACCACCAGCGAGAGCAGTCGCTTCATCAAGTGCCTCTCAGCCGAACAGGGCGACGTGCGCGGCGAACGCCGTGGCGATCTCCGACTGCGCCCAGAACCGGTGGTAGGTGAACGTCGGCGCAGCCCCGCCGTCCAGGTAGGCCTGGACCTTCGGCCACTGCGGGTCGCTCTTGTAGAAGGAACGGATGGACAGGAACGTGGAGCTGGAGTTGATCGCGTCGCCGTTCGGCATGGTGCCGGTCCAGCCCGAGGGCACGTACAGCCCCTGGTCCGTGGTGGCGTTGTACTTGTCGTCGAACCGGTCGTAGTCCGACCGGGTCTCCGGCACCGCGATGCCCTTGGTGTCGGTGTTCGCCGACAGCGCGTTCAGCAGCTGCTCCCCGACCGTCTTGGCCTGGGCGTTGCTCGACCCGGACGCGTAGTAGAGCAGCGTCTTGGCGAGCGAGGCCGCGACCCCGACGTCCTGGCTGTAGTTCTTCACCGACACGTGCAGGCCGGTGTTCGAACCCGGGCTGGTGGCGTTCCAGGTGTCCGGCGCGCCGCTCCAGGTCAGGTCGGACGGGATCTGGAAGCTGCCGCCGGCCCCGACCGTGGTGTTCGCGATCGCCCAGGGCACCCACTTGTCGAGGATCTTCTTGGCCCGCGGGTCATTGGTCGCCTGGTAGTACTCGGCGATCCGCTCCATGCCCCACGTCTGGAAGCCGAACCACTGGTTGCTCGGCGGGTCGTGCCAGACCGGCTGCCAGTCGTAGTACATCCCGTAGAAGGTCGGCGTGCCCGCGGGCGGGGTGCCGTACTGGCCGTCCCAGCTGTTGGTCGCACCGCCGGCGAGGCCGCCTTCGGACGACTGCAGCCACTGCAGGAACTCCATCTGCCGGCTGAGGCTGGTCGCCCAGTCGGTGGAACCGGTCGCCGAAGTGACCTTCAGGCCCGGGTCGGCCGACAACGCGTACGCGGCCAAGGGGTTCTGGTAACCCTGGTGCGCCGCACCGTCGCCGATCCGCCACGCCCAGGAGCTGGCCGTGTCGGCCGAGCCGCCCCACGCGTAGTACCACGAGATCAGGTAGTGCTCGCTCTCCTTGCCGGTCCCGGCCGGGCAGCTCGACGCGCCGACGCAGTTGCCGATCTTCTTGTAGTACTTGTCGAACAGCGAGTACCGCAGGTAGTCGCCCATCTTCGACGCCTTCTTCAGCACCGGCGCGATGTCGGCGCTCTTGCCCTGCGCCTGGGCCCACTTCTCGGCCTGGAAAGCCACCTGGACGACCCGGGCGTCCGCGTCGGGTGCGTCGGTGTACTTCCACTGCTTGGCGTAGGAGGAGTCCCCGGTGAACAGGTCGAGGTACCCGTTCTTGCCGCCGAACTTCAGCAGGTCACAGCTGGGCTGGGTGACCGTCTCCCAGACCGACTCCTGCGAACCCCGCTGGAAGGTGTTGATGAACGCCGGCGCGGTGTTGGTGCCGTCCTCGCAGTGGCCGAACTTGTAGATGTTGTCCACGTCGAGCAGCCAGTGCATGCCGTAGACGTCCGGCGAGCCGTAGGCCGCCTTCAGCTCGGCCGCGATCGGGTCCGCCCCGACCGAGACGCCGCTCTGCAGCTGCGACGGGTAGTTCTTCGGGCTCGGGTACTCCGCGGCGTACGTCGCCGGCTTGCTCGCGTTGTAGCCGGAGTTGCCCGGCTGGTCCGCGGCCGACGGGATCGCGTACGTCTCGATCGACGTCCACGCCTGGTTGAACGGGGCCCAGTCACCGGTGACCCGGCCGTAGGACGCTTCCAGCCACAGGTAGTAGCTGAACGCCTCCGACGTCGTCTCGTGCCCGTGGTCCGGTGCCTCGACGATCAGCGTCTCGATCGAGTGGTAGGGCACCAGGATGCTGCCGAACTTGCGGAAGTAGCCGTTGTTCGGGTCCTTGATCTTGTTGTACTGCGTCAGGAACGCGAGCTGGTAGTCCGAAGTGGACGACGAGATCTCGTTGACCGCCACCGTGGCCGCGGTGTAGCCGGAGCTGCTCGCGGTGAAGGTCGCGCTCCCGAGCGCTCCCCCGTTGTCGGCGCTGGTGACCGTGACGTTCTGCGGCACGTTCCAGTTCGCCGTCGTGAACGTCAGGCTCGCCGGGGCGGCCGTGAGGTCGGTGCTCCCGCCCGTCCGGGCGACGGCGACGGTGACCGGCGCCGTCGGGGCACCGGCGAGGGAGACGGCGAAGGTCGTCGTCCCGCCCTGCTTGACCTGCGCGGTCGCCGGGCTCGCGACGATCGTCGGCCCGGAGAGGACCTTCACGCTCACCGGGCTCGAGGTCGTGCTGGCGCCCTTGTTGTCGTAGGCCTTGGCCGTGATCGAGTACGTCCCGGCCGGGACGTTGCCCCAGTTGCCTTCGAACGGCGCGGCCGTGTCGGTGGCCAGCAGCGTGTCACCGGCGTAGAACTCGACCTTGCTCACCGTGCCGTCGCTGTCGGCGGCGGTCGCGGCCAGCGGGATCGTCGCCGGGGCGTAGTACGTGCCGGTTGAACTCGGCGAGGTCAGGGTGACCGTCGGCGCCTTGTTGGCGCCGGTGCAGGCGGTGCCGTTGACCGAGAAGTCGGTCGGCGGGCGGTTGGCCGAGCCCTTCGAGCCGTTGAACCCGAACGACGTGCTCGCGCCGGTGTCGAGGTGGCCGTTGTAGGACATGTTCGTCGCGGTGACCGCGGCACCGGACTGGGCGAACGTGGCGCTCCAGCCCTGCTGGACCTTCTGGCCGTCCAGGAACGTCCAGCCGACCTTCCAGCTGTCGAACGGAGCTCCGTCGTTGCGCAGCGAGACGTTCGCGGTGAACCCGGTGTCCCAGTCGTTGGTGGTGTAGGTGACGGAACAGGCGATGTCGGCGCCGAGCGCCGGTGGTGGGGCGACCACCGCGCCCGTGACCGCCAGCACGGCCGAGGCCAGTGCCAGCGTACGGGCGCGCTTTCGAGGAGAGGAACGCATGGCTGCGGAACTCCTTTGTCCGTAGGGAGCCAGCGATCTGGGAGCGCTTCCAGGCGCAGACGGTAGCCAGCCGGAAACCTGGATGTAAAGAATCGAGTCAGAAGGACACCGGGGCGCCGGGTGTCACATCTGCGCGTCCGGCGAGCGACGTCGCACTGAACGCTCCTGAACAGCCGACCCCAATGGTGGGATCGCCACCCATTCGGCCCAGTGAAGTAGTGACGCTACGTTTTATGAAACGTTATTTAGCGCCGAACGTGTACACCTGAACGGTTGGGCTCCCACCGAGCGGGCAATGCCGACCAGTCGAGCACACGCGGAGTTGATCGCGCCGGAGATGCCGTCACGCGCCCAGGCGGACGACACGCGTGTCCGGATGGACGACACGCGTGTTGGGCCGGACACGGGGGGTCAGCTGGAGGCGCGGACCGCCAGGGAGACCGGGAGGATGTGCTGTCGCGGCTTCAGGTTCTGGTCGTCCAGCAGCCGCATCAGGGTCTCGACCATGGCGTGGACCTGCTCGCGGGGGTCCTGGTGGACCGACGTCAGGGGCGGGTCCATCGCCGGGGCCAGGGTGACGTTGTCGTCGAAGCTGACCACCGCGACGTCGTCCGGGATGCGGCGGCCGGCCGCGCCGAGCGTCCGGAACGCGCCCACCGCCATCATGTCGCTGGCGACGAACACCGCGTCGAGGTCCGGGTGGCGGGACAGCAGGGCCGACATCGCCTTCGCGCCGCCCGAAAGGGTGAAATCGGCCTCTTCGGCCAGGTCGGCCGGGTCGAGCCCGGCGTCGAGCAGGGTCTTGCGCCAGCCCGCGAGGCGGTCTATCGGGGCGCTCTGGTCCTGGGGGCCGGCGATCGTGGCGATCCGCCGCCGTCCGGCCGCGACCAGGTGCTCGACCGCCAGCCGGGCGCCGCCTTCGTTGTCGAAGTCGACAACGTGCACGCCGCGGCGGATGCCGGCCGCCTGGCCGCCGAACACCACCGGGATGCGCAGCAGCCGCAGCGCCTTGGGCAGCGGGTCGGCCCGGTGCGGCGCGAACACCAGCGCGCCGTCGACGTGGCCGCCCTCGAGGAACCGGACCGTCCGGCTCAGGTCCTCGCGGATGTCACTGAAGATCAGCACCATCTGGCGGCCGACGTCGGCCAGCTCCCGGTAGCCGGCCCGCATGACGGCCGCCCGGTACGGGTCGTCGAGCAGCCGGGACTCCGGCTCCGACAGCACGACCGCGACCGCCCCGGTGCGCCGGGTGACCAGCGACCGCGCCGCCTGGTTCGGGGAATAGCCCAGGTCACGGGCCGCGGCCAGGACCTTCTCGCGCGCCGCCGCGCTGACGTACGCGTCGTCGTTCAACGCCCGGGACGCCGTCGACCGCGACACCCCGGCGAACGCCGCGACGTCCTCCAGCGTCGGCCGTTCTTCATCCCCTGCTCGAGGCCCCACGGCACTTCCCTCGCTCACCCTCTGCAACTCTGACGGACTCAGCTTAACGTTCACGCTTCCCAACGTCCGGGAGCGCTCCTCGCAGGAAACACTCCGGTTACGAACCCTTGACACCGGTGAACGCCCCCAGCAGACTCTGCCACACCTGGGAGCGCTCCCAGATCGGCTCCCAGCAGTGAGAGCGCTCATTCCCGTCAACAAGGTGGTTGGACACGTGAGAACGATCCGGAACGGCCTGGTCCTGGCACTGGGTATCACGATGACGGCGCTCGGCGCCTCGGCCTGCAGCGGAGGCGGTGAGCAGACCCCGCCGGCGGCGGCGAACCCGAACGAGCACGTCGACCTGACGCTGGCGACGTTCACCGAGTTCGGTTACGAGGCCCTCATCCCGGAGTACGAGCGACTGCACCCCAACATCAAGATCACCCACCGCAAGACCGGCCAGGGCGGCCCCTACCACGAGGAACTCGTCACCAAGCTGGCCGCGGGCTCCGGTCTCGCCGACGTGACGGCGCTCGAAGAGGGCCACCTCTCGGACTTCCTCGACAAGGGTTCGAAGTTCAACGACCTGACCAAGATCGGGCCGGCCGACGCCTCCCCCGACCGCTGGCTGCCGTGGAAGTACGACGCCGCCAAGACCAAGGACGGCAAGCTCATCGGCTACGGCACCGACATCGGCCCGCTCGCCATGTGCTACCGCAAGGACATGTTCAAGGCCGCCGGCTTGCCGGACGACCCCGAAGCGGTCAAGCCGCTGTTCGCCACCTGGGACAGCTACTTCGCCGCGGGTGCGGACTTCGTGAAGAAGTCCGGCGGCAAGGCCTGGTTCGACTCGGCCGCGCAGAACTTCAACGCCATGGTCAACCAGCTCCCCGAGGGCTACATCAACACCGACGACAAGCTCGCCGTCGAGAGCAACCAGGGCATCAAGGACGCCTGGACCAAGGTCACCGACGCGGTCGCCAAGGGCGAGTCCGCCAAGCTCACCGCGTTCAGCAACGAGTGGAACACCGGCTTCAAGCAGGGCGCGTTCGCCACGAAGGTGTGCCCGGCGTGGATGCTCGGCGTGATCAAGGAGCAGGCCGGCCCGGCGAACGCCGGCAAGTGGGCGGTCACCGCGGCCTTCCCCGGCGGCGGCGGCAACTGGGGCGGCTCGTACCTCACCGTCCCGACGCAGTCGAAGCACCCGCGGGAGGCCGCCGAGCTGGCCGCCTGGCTGACCGCCCCGGAGCAGCAGATCAAGGCGTTCCAGGCCAAGGGCACCTTCCCGAGCCAGGTCAAGGCGCTCTCGGACCCGGCGCTGCTGAGCTACACGAACGACTACTTCGGCGACACGAAGGTCGGCGCGCTGTTCGCCGAGCAGGCCAAGAAGGTGCAGAAGCCGCAGTACAAGGGCCCCGGTGACGGCCAGATCCAGGAGAACGCGTCCAGCCCGGCCCTGCAGGCGGTCGAACAGGGCAAGTCGGCGGCGGACGGCTGGAACCAGATGGTCGACGCCGCGAAGAAGATCACGCGCTGAACCGATGACCGTCCTCGACAAGGTCGCGCCAGAAGGGAGTAAGGCCGGGGAGCGAGTGTCTCCCCGGCCCACCTTCCGTCACCGGTTGAGCCGGTGGGACGTCAAGGTCTCGCCGTATCTCTACATCGCGCCGTTCTTCATCCTCTTCGGGATCGTCGGGCTGTTCCCCCTGCTGTACACCGCGTACGTCTCGCTGTTCAAGTGGAAGGCCGGGACCGACGACCCCGACTTCATCGGCCTCGACAACTTCAAAGAGCTCTTCGCCGACGCGCAGTTCTGGAACGCGCTGGCGAACACGGTCAGCATCTTCCTGCTCTCCAGCGTCCCGCAGCTCATCATCGCGGTGCTGCTGGCGGCGCTGCTCGGAGCCCGGTTGCGCGGTGCGACGGGCTGGCGGGTGGGCATCCTGCTGCCGTACGCGGCGAGCCTCGTCGCCATCGGCATCATCTTCGCCAACCTCTTCGGCCCGAAGTACGGGCTGATCAACGGCGTGCTGCAGACCATCGGGCTGGATCCGGTCGACTGGCAGGCCAACCGCTTCGCCAGCCACGTCGCGATCGCGATCATGGTCAACTGGCGCTGGACCGGCTACAACGCCCTGATCGTGCTGGCGGCCATGCAGGCCATCCCCAAGGAGCTGCACGAGGCGGCGGTGATCGACGGCGCCGGCACGTGGCGGCGCTTCTGGAACGTCACCCTGCCGCTGCTGAAGCCGACGCTGGTCTTCATCACCATCACCTCGACGATCGGCGGCCTGCAGATCTTCACGGAACCGAAGCTGTTCGACGCCATGCCCGGGTCGAACAACGGCGGCTCCACCGGCCAGTTCCAGACCGTGACGCTGTACCTCTACCAGTCGGCGTTCCAGAACGCCAACCTCGGCTACGCCTCGGCGATCGCCTGGGTGCTGTTCCTGATCATCGTGCTCATCGCGCTGGCGAACTTCTTCCTCACCAGCCGGATCGCCAGCACCCCGGCGGTGAAGGTGAAGAAGAAATGACGACCATCCAGAGTGAGAGTCCCAAGACCGGGTTGCGGCGCAGCGTCGCCACGCTCGGCAAGCCCCGCAAGGCGACCTACGTCGTGCTGGCGATCTTCGTGCTCGGATCGCTGTTCCCGTTCTACTGGTCGTTCCTCGTGGCCAGCCGCGACAACGGGATGCTCACCGAGCGCATCCCGCCGTTCGTGCCCGGCGGCAACTTCTTCGCCAACGCCGCCCGGGTGTTCGACACCGTGCCGTTCTGGAAGGCGCTGGCCAACAGCGTCATCGTGTCCGGCACGGTGACGCTGACGACGGTGCTGTTCTCCTCGCTGGCCGGGTTCGCCTTCGCGAAACTGCGGTTCCGGGGGCGCAACAAGCTGTTCGTGTTCATCGTCGTCACGCTCGCGGTGCCCACCCAGCTGGGCATCATCCCGCTGTTCATCGCCATGTCCGAACTGGGCTGGACGGGGAGCCTGACGGCGGTGATCGTGCCCAACCTGGTCACCGCGTTCGGCGTGTTCTGGATGCGCCAGTACACCGTGGACGCGTTGCCGTACGAGCTCATCGAGGCCGCGCGCGTCGACGGCTGCAGCATGATCCGGATCTTCTGGAACGTCTGCATGCCCGCCGTGCGCCCGGCCGCGGCGATCCTCGCCATGTTCACGTTCATGATGTCCTGGAACGACTTCCTGTGGCCGCTCGTCGTGCTGGACGCCGGCAACCCCACCGTCCAGGTGGCCCTGGAGAAGCTGCAGAGCGGCTACTACGTCGACTATTCGCTCGTCCTGGCCGGCACGACCCTGGCCACCATCCCCATCCTCATCGTCTTCGTCCTCCTCGGCCGCCAGATCGTGGCCGGGATCATGCAAGGTGCCGTGAAAGGGTGAACATGTCCGTACATCCCGACAGCGTTCGGGCGGAGACCGCGTTGATGTTCCCGCCTGGCTTCGTCTGGGGCGCCGCGACCGCGGCGTTCCAGGTGGAAGGAGCCACGACGGCCGACGGGCGCACCGACTCGGTCTGGGACGTCTTCGCCCGCCGCCCGGGTGCGGTCCGGGGCGGCGACAACGGCGAACCGGCGGCCGACCACTACCGGCGGTACTCCGAGGACGTCGGGCTGATGCGCCGGCTCAATCTCGGTGCCTACCGCTTCTCGCTGGCCTGGCCGCGGGTGCGGCCGGACGGCGGCGAGGCGAACGCCGCCGGGCTCTCGTTCTACGACCGGCTGGTCGACTGCCTGCTCGAGTCCGGGATCCAGCCGTGGGCGACGCTCTACCACTGGGACCTGCCGCAGGCGCTGGAAGAGCAGGGCGGCTGGGCCAACCGGGACACCGCCTACCGGTTCGCCGAGTACGCCGAGACCGTGCTGGAGCGGCTGGGCGACCGCGTCGCCAGCTGGTCGACGCTCAACGAGCCGTGGTGCGCGTCGATGCTCGGGTACGCGGGCGGCATCCACGCGCCCGGCCGCACCGACCACCCGGCGGCCGTGGCCGCCACGCACCACCTGCTGCTGGGCCACGGGCTGGCGATGGACATCATCCGGCAGCACGCCCCGGGCACGCCGGCCGGCATCACGCTGAACCTGTACCCGGTCGCCCCGCACGACCCGGCGAACGTCTCCGACGTCTCCGCGGCCCGGCGGATCGACGGCCTGCAGAACCGGCTGTTCCTCGACCCGGTGCTGCGCGGTGGGTACCCGGACGACCTGGTCGCCGACCTCGAGCCGTTCGGGCTGGGCTCGCTCGTGCGCGGGGACGACGCCGCGGTCATCGCCGCGCACGTCGACTGGCTGGGCGTGAACTACTACCGCGACTACCGCGTCGCGGGCCGTCCGGTGCCGGGCAGCGAGCCGGCCGGCCCGGAGTGGGTCGGCGCCGCCGACGTGCACTTCGTCCCGGACCCGGCGGCGCCCCGCACCGACTCGGGCTGGGAGGTCCAGCCGGCCGGGCTCACCGAGTCCCTGCTGCAGGTCCACCGGGGCTACCGGCCGGTGCCGCTGTACATCACGGAGAACGGCGCGGCCTACCCCGACGTCGTCTCCGAGGGCGGTGACATCGTCGACACCGACCGCGTCGCGTTCCTCGACTCCCACCTGCGGGCCTGTCACGACGCGCTCGAGGCGGGCGTCGACCTGCGCGGGTACTTCTACTGGTCGCTGCTCGACAACTTCGAGTGGGCCGAGGGGTACGCGAAGCGGTTCGGCCTGGTGCACGTCGACTACGACACGCAGCGGCGGACGCCCAAGCAGAGCGCCCACTGGTACTCCCGGGTGATCGGCCTCAACGGCCTGGGCTGACCCCCGAAGCACCCGATGTGGTGTTCGGTGCACCTGACGCACCGGGCACCACATCGGGCTGCGGGAACAGGGGCGTGCAATCCGGAACCGCCGTTGCCAGACTGGCCGGTATGGGACTGCGCAGCGAAGCTTGGTTCAACAACCCGGCCGACCCCGGGATGACCGCGCTCTACCTCGAGCGGTACCAGAACTGGGGCCTGACCCGGGAGGAGCTGCAGTCCGGCAAGCCGATCATCGGGATCGCGCAGACGGGCTCCGATCTCACCCCCTGCAACCGCCACCACCTGCAGCTGGCCGACCGGACCCGCGAGGGCATCCGCGAGGCCGGCGGGATCGCGATCGAGTTCCCGGTCCACCCCATTCAGGAGACCGGCAAGCGCCCGACCGCCGCCCTGGACCGCAACCTCGCCTACCTCGGCCTGGTGGAGACCCTCTACGGCTACCCGATCGACGGCGTCGTGCTCACCACCGGCTGCGACAAGACCACCCCGGCGTGCCTGATGGCCGCCGCGACCGTCGACCTCCCCGCGATCGTGCTGTCCGGCGGCCCGATGCTCAACGGCTGGTACAACGGCGAACGCACCGGGTCGGGCACGATCATCTGGAAGGCGCGGGAGCTGCTCGCCGCCGGCGAGATCGACGACGCCGGGTTCATGGAGCTCGTCGCGTCGTCCGCGCCGTCGCCGGGGCACTGCAACACGATGGGCACGGCGTCCACGATGAACGCGCTCGCCGAAGCCCTCGGCATGAGCCTGCCCGGCTGCGCGGCCATCCCGGCCCCGCACCGCGACCGGGCGCGGATGGCCTACCGGACCGGCCTGCGGATCGTCGAGATGGTCCGCGAGGACCTCAAGCCGTCGGACATCCTGACGCGCGCGGCGTTCGAGAACGCCATCGTCGTCAGCTCGGCGATCGGCGGCTCGACCAACGCCCCGATCCACCTCGGTGCGATCGCCCGGCACATCGGCGTCGACCTGCCCCTCGACGACTGGCAGCGGCTGGGCCACGCCGTCCCGCTGCTGGTCGACCTGCAGCCCGCGGGCAAGTACCTCGGCGAGGAGTTCCACCGCGCCGGCGGCGTCCCGGCCGTGGTGCACGAGCTGATGCGGCACGGGCTGATCCACGAGGACGCGCCCACCGTCAACGGCCGCTCCCTGGGCGAGAACTGCCGTGCCGCCGAGGCCGGCGACCGCGACGTCATCCGGACGTTCGACACCGCCCTCACCCCCGACGCCGGGTTCCTCGTGCTGAACGGGAACCTCTTCGACGCGGCGATCATGAAGTCGAGCGTGATCTCACCGGAGTTCCGGCGCCGGTACCTGGCCGGGGGCGTCTACGAAGGCACCGCGGTCGTGTTCGACGGCCCCGAGGACTACCACGCCCGCATCGACGAGGAGGACCTCGGCGTCGACGAGCATTCGCTGCTGGTGATGCGCGGCACCGGCCCGCTCGGCTACCCGGGCTCGGCGGAGGTGGTCAACATGCGCCCGCCCGCCGAGCTGATCAAGCGGGGCGTGCACGAACTGCCCTGCCTGGGCGACGGCCGCCAGTCGGGCACCTCCGGCTCGCCGTCGATCCTCAACGCCTCCCCCGAGGCCGCGGCGGGCGGCGGCCTCGCCGTGCTGCGGACCGGCGACCGGGTCCGGATCGACCTCGGCGCCGGCACCGCCGACGTCCTGATCC
Organism: Amycolatopsis sp. cmx-13-12; assembly: GCA_049998155.1. Classification (GTDB taxonomy): domain Bacteria; phylum Actinomycetota; class Actinomycetes; order Mycobacteriales; family Pseudonocardiaceae; genus Amycolatopsis. The sequence goes on from JAEBES010000001.1 coordinate 67,120, forward strand.
CCGACGACGAACTCGCGCGGCGCCACCGGGAACTGGCCGAGGCGGGCGGGTACCCGGTGCCGGAATCGCAGACGCCCTGGCAGGAGATCCAGCGGTCGATGACCGACCAGCTGTGCGACGGCATGGTGTTGCGGCCCGCCGTGGCCTACCAGCGCATCGCGGCGACGAAGGGAATTCCCCGCCACAACCACTGAGTTTCTCGCTTCGAAAGCCGGGAAAACGGGTATCAGACGAGGTAGCCGAGGCGAGGAGGCCCCCCATGCTCCCGGATCGTGAACGCCACGCCCTGCGCGAGATCGAGGCGGAGCTGCGGGCGAGTGATCCCGCGTTCGCCGCCGCCTTCAGCGGCCACCAGCTACGCAAGCCGCGGCGCTGGCCGCTGCTGCTCGTGCTCTGCGACATCACCGCCGTGGTGATGCTCGTGGTCGGCCTCTTCGCCAGGGACGCCGTGCTGGTGCTCTGGGGCACGGTGGGCGCGGGCGCGCTGGTGGCCTGGCACATCGCCCGCGCCGAGTCGGTCCGCGAGACGGCCGAGTCCACAGAGGACGGTACGCCGACAGCCGGGGCGGCCTGACCCGCCCCACACCGGAACGGCCGCCCGCGGACGCGCGGGCGGCCGTTTCGCGTTGCGGGTCACTCAGTCGTAGGACAGGGCCTCGACCAGCTCGCCGGCGCTCGGGTTCGACAGGGCGCGGGCCACGTCGGCCTGGGCGACGATCCCGACGAGATCGTGCCCGTCGATCACCGGCAGCCGGCGGACGCGGTGCTCGGACATCGTGCGCAGGATCTCCTGGGCGTCGTCGTCCGCGCCGATCGTCACGACCTCGCCCTGGGCGAGCTCGCCGACGTGGATCGCGCGCGGGTCCTTGCCCTCGGCCAGCACCTTCACCACGATGTCGCGGTCGGTGATCATGCCCTTCAGGCGGTTGTCCTCGCCGCAGATCGGCAGGGCGCCGACCCCCTTCTGCGCCATCGTGACCGCGGCGTCGTGCACGGTGTCCGACTCGCGGGCGCAGGTCGCGTCCGACGTCATGATGTCGCGTGCGGTGGTCATCGTGAACTCCTTTCTCCGGGTGCGGTAGTTCTCCGGCTACCCGCACCGGGCACGTTTACCCACGGCCCGGACGGGGAATTTCGGTGCGCATGCCGGATTCCCGCGGTGCCGAGCCGCCGGACACCACCGACCTCGAGCGGTTGCGGTCGGCGGCGTCCGGCTGCCGGGGGTGCCCCCTGTACCAGGACGCGACGCAGACGGTCTTCGGCGAGGGTTCGGCCGGGGCGAAGGTCCTCGTCGTCGGCGAGCAGCCGGGCGACAAGGAGGACCTCGCGGGCGAGCCCTTCGTGGGGCCCGCCGGGAAGCTGCTGGACCGCGCCTTCGAAGAAGCCGGCTTCGACCGCGGTTCCCTCTACGTCACCAACGCGGTCAAGCACTTCAAGTTCAAGCGTGAGGGCAAGCGCCGCATCCACCAGAAGCCGGGCCGCACCGAGGTGGTCGCCTGCCGCCCGTGGCTGCTGGCGGAACTGAACGCGGTGCGCCCGGACCTGGTGCTGCTGCTGGGCGCGACGGCCGCGCAGTCGCTGCTCGGCCCGAAGTTCCGGCTGACCGCCCACCGGGGCGAGCCCCTGGAACCGCCGGCGGGCCTGGCCGAGCTGGTGCCGTCGGCGATGGCGACGATCCACCCGTCGGCGGTGCTGCGCGCCCCCGACCGGGACGACGCCTACGCGGGCTTCGTCGCCGACCTGAAGGCCGCGGGCAAGCTCCTCAAGTGAGCTGGCCCAGGGCCGCCTCGGCCGAGCCCGCGTGCTCGTCGAGGTTGCGCCAGGGATCCTCCTTGCGGGCCAGCCGCTGCTTCTCCTTGGCCAGCGCCCAGCCGTCCGGATCCGCCTTGCCCAGCTCGCGCCAGTCCAGCGGTGTCGCGGCGGCCGCACCGGGGCGGGCGCGCAGCGAGTACGGGGCGACGAACGTCTGCGCGTACCCGTTGCGGTTGGCGTCCAGGAAGATCCGGTCGCCGCGCTTGTCCTTGCGCTGGGCGGTGGTCAGCCGATCGGGGTCGTCGACGGCGACCCGGTCGGCGAGGGCGCGCGCCAGCTCCAGCACGGTCTCGGTGTCCGACTTCGCGTCCAGCGGTGCGAGCACGTGGAACCCGCGGCCGCCGGTGGCCTGGACGAACGCCGTCAGACCCACCCGCTCGTAGTGGTCGCGGATGCGCCGCGCGACCGCGCGCAGCTCGGCGACCGGAGTGCCGTCCGGCGGGTCGAGGTCGAGCACCAGCCGGTCGGGCCGCTCGGGAGAATCCACAGTGGACAGCCAGACGTGGAACTCCACGGTCCCCTGGTTCGCCAGGTACTCGAGGGTTTCGGCGTCCTCGCACACGACGTATTCATCGGTGCCCCCGCCGCGGCGGGGAACGCGCTCGACGCGGATCGAGTCCGGGAAGTGCTCCCCCGGGTGCTTCTGGAACCAGCCCTGCTTCCCGATGCCGTCGGGGAAGCGCCGCAGCGTCAGCGGGCGGCCGCGCAGGTGCGGCAGCATGACGTCGGCGACGGCGCGGTAGTACTCGACGACGTCACCCTTGGTGAGGTGGTCGTCGGGGTAGAACAGCTTGTCCGGGTGGGAAGTCTTCACGCACGCTCCCGTACGACGTCGGCGGCCTTCTTGTCCTCGCGCAGCCCGGCGAACCGGGGGTGCCGCAGCCGCCCGTCCCGCGTCCATTCGGAGAAGCCGATCTGCGCCACCAGTTCCGGGCGCACCCAGTGCGCGCCGGGTTCCTTGACCGGCCCGACGAACGGCGACCGCGCCGTCTCCCGCGCCCGCAGCTGCGCGTGCAGCGACGTCAGCAGCTGCTCGTCGAAGCCGGTGCCGACCTTGCCGGCGTACTTGAGCTCGCCGTCTTCGTGGTAGCCCAGCAGGAGCGCCCCGAAGCCGTGGCGGGCGCCCTGCGGGTCGGTGAAGCCGCCGATGACGAGTTCCTGGCCCTGCGCGCACTTGAATTTCAGCCAGTCGGGTGACCGCCCGTGGTGGTAAGGCGAAACGGCCCGTTTGGCGATGACGCCCTCCCAGCCGCGGCGGCAGGCTTCCGCGAAGAACTTCTCGCCCTCGGTGTTGCGGTGCGCCGACAGCCGCAGCGGGTCCGCGAAGTCGAAGGCGTCCCGCAGCAGCGCCTTCCGTTGCCGCAGTGGCAGCCCGGTCGTGTCCTGGTCGTCGAAGTACAGCAGGTCGAACAGGTAGTAGTAGACGCGCACGCCGGTCGCCCGGGCGCGATCCGGGTCGCTGATGTGGATCCGGGGTTGCAGCGCGGCGAAGCTGGTATTGGCGCCGTCGAACGCGACGATCTCGCCGTCGGCGACGAACCGCGGGCCGCCCTGGGCGGCGAGGGCCTCGACGAGCTCCGGGTAGGCGTTGTCCATCACCTTCCGGTTGCGCGAATAGAGCGTGGGCGGCCCGTCGTCGCGCACGCAGAGCGCGCGGACGCCGTCCAGCTTGCGTTCGAAGATCCAGTCCTCGTCGGAGAACCGGCGGTCGGTGAGCGTGGCCAGGGTCGGCGCCCGCCAGCCGGGGCCGGTCACGATGCCTTCAGGGCCTTCTCGAGCTGGGTGCGCGTCATCTTCGACCGGCCCTTCACGCCCTGCTCGCGGGCCAGCTTGTCCAGCTCGGCCTTCGAGAGCTCGGACAGCTGGGGCTTCTTCGCGGCCTTCTTCTTCGGTTCCTTGCCGCCGCTCTTGCGGCTCTTCACGCTGCGCGAGAGGGCCTCGAACAGGTCGACGACGTCGGCCGAGGGTTCCGGCTCCTCTTCGTGGGCGATTTCCTTGCCGGCTTCCTTCGCCTTGATCAGCTCTTCGACGCGCTTCGAGTACTCGTCGCGGTAGTCCTCGGGCTTCCACGGCGCGGTCATCTCGTCGACCAGCGCGAGGGCCATGTCGAGTTCCTTGGGCCGCGGCTTCGGCAGCTGCGGCAGCTTGCCCATGACGTCCTTCGGCTTCCGCAGGTCGGCGACGAAGTGCAGCGTGTTGAGCACCATGACGTCTTCCCCGGCCCGGACGGCGGCGAGGTATTCCTTGCCGCGCAGCACGAACTTCGCGACGCCGGCCTTCTCGCTGCGGTCCATCGCCTGCAGCAGCAGGCCGTACGCCTTGGCGAAGTCCTCCTTCGCCGGCTTGAGCCAGTAGGTCTTGTCGAAGAACCACGGGTCGATCTCGTCGAGCTCGACGAACTGCTCGATGTCGATCCGACGCGACCGCTCGGGTGCGATCTCGTCCAGTTCGTCCGGTTCGACCAGCACGTGGTCGCCGCCGCCGAGGTCGTAGCCCTTGACGATTTCGCCTTGGGTGACCTCTTCGCCGGTCCGCTCGTTGACGCGGCGGTTGCGGATCCGGTCGGACGTGCCGCGTTCGAACTGGTGGAAGTGGATCGTGTGGTCGGCCACCGCCGGGTACAGCTCCACCGGCACGGTGACCAGTCCCAGGCTCAGCGCGCCGCTCCAGACCGGTCGGGCCATGTCGTCCTCCTCGCCCTCAGGCGACGTCGGTGCTGCGCTGCCCGCTCCGGTGCAGCCCGAGCATGTCCAGCAGCCGCGCGCAGTCCTCGGGGTCCTTGGCCCGAGCCGCCACGGCCAGCGCCGCCTTCCGGCGGGTGCGCTCCAGCTCGGCCGAGTCGCCCCCGTCGACGAGGAGGTCCGCCACCGGCCGCAGGTCGTTCCGCTTGTCTCGCATGTTCCGCTCCCCTCCGGCAATCCCGTTCCCGTACGCGGGCGGGTTACCCAGGATCACCACGGGCGACACGGCCGTCACCGAAGATCCCCCACGACTAGGCCGAACGAGTGAATTCGGCCAGGTCCAGCCCCGTACACGGGCAAGGTGGTGAGACCCGCGTCACACCAGGAGGCCGGATGGGCACCCAGCTCCGCATCAGCCGCGAGGACGGCTCCCTGCCGTGCGAGGTCTGCGGGTTTCCGACGATGCACGTGGCCCAGCTGGTCGCCGACGACGGCACAGTCCTGGGCCGCACCCTGGTCTGCACGACGTGCCAGCGCAGCAAGCACCGCCCGGAACCCCCGCCGGCACCGCTCGAGTCCGAGGCACCCCCGGACGAGGTCCCGGCCGGCTGACCGCCAGGCACACCGACGGCCGGCCCTCCGGGTACGTCGGGCGGATCAGGTCGTCGTGGCCACCGCCGCCACGAACTCCGCGGCGACCTCGTGGAGCTTGCGGTTGCCGTCCTGCGAACGCTTCACCAGGCGCTGGAACGCTTCCTCCGCCGTGATCCGGTGCGCCGCCATCAGGATCCCCTTCGCCTGGTCGATGACCGCGCGGGTCTCCAGCGCGCGGTTCAACTGGTCGACCAGCTCCCGCGCCGCGAAGTACCGCCGGGCGCTGCGCAGGCCGATCACCACCGTCGCCGTGTACAGCTCGAGGATCTTGGTGCCCAGCTCGCTGAAGCCGTGCTCACCGAAGCCGAAGAGGTTCACCGCGCCCGTCATGTCCTCGTCCACCGTCAGCGGCGCGGCTAGGAAACTCGCCACGCCCAGCTGCTCGGCCGACGTCACGAACTGCGGCCACAGGTCCCCCACCGCGCCCACGCCGACCCGGACGGGCTGGCCCGTTTCGGCCGCGCGCAGGCACGGGCCGTCCCCGATGCGGTACTGCTCGCGGTCGAAGTTCACCGCCCGCTGATCGGTGCTGGCCACCGTTTCCGGCACGCCGTCGCGCACCAGCGTGATGCTGGCCATGTCGGCCCCCGGAACCACCTGCACGACGTGGTCGCACACCGCCTGCAGCATCTGGCCGAGGTCGAGCTCGCTGTCCAGCATCGCGGTCAGCGACTCCATCGCCAGCGTGACCTCGTCCAGCCGCGCGGTGAGCTGCTCATCGCCGCCCGTCATCCTGGTGACGCCCCTCCTTCTTTCGACAGGGCGCTCTCAACCAGGGAGGACCCGGGCGCGCGCCACTAGTGGGCCGCTAGCGCTTTAACGGGTCCAGCGCGAGATTACTGCATCCCGGTCGGCCCGGGCACGAGCGGTCACCACCGCGGCGCCCCGGCCGCCCATTCGGAGCAACGACGGTTGCGAGCCGTGGGCGCAGGGTTAGTCTCGGTTGCACGGTTCAACCAGCAGCCGCTCCAGTTCCCCGAGCGCGGCACCGCGGCCGCGCCGCACCAGGACGGTGGCGAACCGGCATGAAACCTCACTCCAGCTTGCGGCTGCGCACGGCGTGGCCGGCCCCGCACGCGGTCTTGGTGACCGCGCGCGGCGAACTCGACAGCGCGACCGCCGGCGACCTGGCCACGCTGTTGTCCGACCGCCTGTGGGCGACGCCGGAACGACTGGCGGTCGATTTGTCCGAAGTGGACTTCCTCGGCGTGGCGGGCATCCGGGTGCTGCTGCACGCGGCGCTGCAGGCCGAGTCGTGCGGCACCGAGCTGCTCGTGGTCACCGGGACGAACCCGGTGGTCCGGCGGGCGTTGCGGGTGACCGGGGCGGACCGCCGGCTGGCGCTGGCCGATCGGCGGCCCGCCCCCGCACCCGCCTGACCACGCGGCGGCTAACCGCGCAGGGCCGGGAGCAGCTCCTTCTCGGCGAAGTCGAGGAAGCCTTCCTGCTGGTCACCGCCGATCTGGACCAGGGCGACGTCGGTGAAGCCGGCCTTCTTGAACTCCTGCACCGCTTCGACGATCGGCTCGACGTCGGGGCCGCACGGGATCGAGCCGGCGACGTCCTCCTCGCGGACGAACTGGGTCGCCCCGGCGAACCCGGCCGGCCCCGGGAGCTCGGCGTTGACCTTCCACCCGCCGGCGAACCAGCGGAACTGCTCGTGCGCGCGCCGCACCGCGGCGTCGCGGTCGGTGCCCCAGGACACGGGCAGCTGCCCGATCTTGCGGCTCGGCGCGCCGCCCAGCTTCGTCGCGTCCCACTCCTGGGCCAGCTCCACCTTCGGTTCGACGGCGATCATCGCGTCGGCGACCGGGGCGAACCGCCGGACCGACTGCGAACCGGAGACCGCGACGCCGATCGGCGTCCGCTTCTCCGGCAGGTCCCACAGCTTCGCCGAGTCCACGCGGAAGTGCTTGCCGTCGTAGTCGAAGTAGCCGCCGTCGAACAGGCCGCCGATGATCTGCACGGCCTCGGCGAGCATTTCGTGCCGGACGTTGGCCGGGGGCCAGCCCTGGCCGATGACGTGTTCGTTGAGGTTCTCCCCCGCCCCGAGGCCGAGGGTGAACCGGCCGCCCGAGAGCGCCTGCACGGTCGCCGCCTTCTGGGCCACCACGGCCGGGTGGTAGCGCATGGTCGGGCAGGTCACGTAGGTCATCAGCTCGGCGCGTTCGGTCACCTGGGTGACGGCGCCGAGCACGGCCCAGGCGTAGGGCGCGTGGCCCTGTTCGTCCAGCCAGGGCGAGTAGTGGTCGCTCATGACCTCGAAGTCGAAGCCGGCCTGTTCCGCACCGGCGGCGAACCGGACCAGGTCGCCCGGACCCGCCTGCTCGGTCATCAGGGTGTAGCCGATCCGCATCGGCGTCTCCTCTCGATCGGCTGCTCTTCGGCACCGCTTACCCGTGAGCGGCGGCGGGTAAGCACCACGACCGGGACGTTTACGCCCTCGACGAGCGGGTACCCGCCCCCGCGAGACGAAGGGAGCGGGCATGCCTCAGTCGTGGAGCGGCAAGCGCGAACGCCAGTACGAGCACATCAAGGACTCGGCCGAGGACCGCGGCGCGAGCACGAAACGGGCCAAGGAGATCGCGGCACGGACGGTGAACAAGAACCGTGCGCAATCGGGTGAGTCCCGGCAGGCCAGCAAGACGTCGCTGAAGGACAAATCGCCCCAGCAGCGCGGCGGCGAGCGGTCCGGCAACCGCAAGGGCCCGGGTGGCCCGACGAAGGACCAGCTCTACAACGAAGCGAAGAAGAAGAACATCGACGGCCGCTCGAAGATGACCAAGAAGGAACTCGAACGGGCGCTGGGCCGGTGACCATTCCCGAAACCCCTGATCACGAAGTGTCAGCATTACACCGGATGGGTAGTACCTCCCGCATGGAAGAAACTCGAAGCGACAGCTCGTTCGGCGGCAAGCCGACCGTCGACGAGCTGCTCGACGAACTCGTCGAGCTGCGGCTCCCCGCGATGGCGGAGCAGATCCCGTTGGTTCGGATGCTCACGCACGGCGTGGTGTCGCGCGCGGACTTCGGGCTGGACGCGATCGCCGACGCCAAGATGGCGGTCGACGAGGCGTGCGCGCAGCTCGTCCAGCTGGCCGAGCTGGGCTCGCAGCTGCAGTGCCGCTTCCGCTTGGCCCCCGACGGCCTGCACGTCATCGTTTCGACCCGGTCGACCGACCCGCGGCCGCCGAGCGACCGCACGTTCGGGTGGCACGTCCTGACGACGCTGAGCCGATCGGTGACCGCGCACTGCGACGCGCTGCCTGGTGGGGGTGCGGGCATCGTGACGATCGAACTGGTGCTCAACCCGGGAACGAGCGCGTGAGCAGCGAGCGCAAAACCGTCCTCCACCGCCCGGACGAATATGCCCACTGCGAACCGCTGTTCGAGGAACTGGGTGGCCTCGACCCCGGCGACCCCCGCCGGGAGGTGGTCCGCAGCAAGCTGGTGACCGAGCTGCTCCCCCTGGCCGAGCACATCGCCACCCGGTTCTCGGGCCGCGGCGAGCCCCGCGAGGACCTGGTCCAGGTGGCCCGGATCGGCTTGATCAACGCGGTCGACCGGTTCGATCCCGCCCGCGGCCACGACTTCCTGTCGTTCGCGGTGCCGACGATCATGGGCGAGGTCCGCCGGCACTTCCGCGACACGGGCTGGTCGGTCCGGGTCCCCCGCAGGCTCAAGGAGCTGCACCTGTCGTTGAGCCAGGGCTCGGCGGTGCTGTCCCAGCGCCTGGGCCGGGCACCGACGCCGACGGAGCTGGCGGAGCACCTGAACCTGGACGTCGACGAGGTCCGCGAGGGCCTGCTGGCGGGCAACGCGTACCAGGCACTCTCGGTCGACAAGCCGGTCCACGACGACGCGGAGGCGTTGTCGCTGGCGGACACCATGGGGGAACCGGACCACGAGATGGCCATGGTGGAGAACCACGAGGCCCTCCAACCGCTGCTGCAGGAACTCCCCAAGCGCGAGCGCGCAATCCTGGTGATGAGGTTCTTCGGCGGCTTGACGCAGACCCAGATCGCGGACCGGGTGGGCATTTCCCAGATGCACGTCTCCCGCCTGCTGTCGCAGACGCTGGAGCAGCTCCGCGGAAAGCTCACCGGCGAGGGCTGAGCCCACTCTCCCAAGCGCCCCCCGGCACAATCCCGGCAGCACTCACGAGCGCCCCGGCAGCTGCGGCAGCAGCACCAGCAGCGGCGGCAGTACCCGGCAGCAGCGGCGGCAGCTGAACGCCCCTCCGGCCACACCCCCCTGCCGAACCGATACGCAGCCGAATCAGCGGCCGGCAGGCTGTGTCAAGGCATCTTTCCCGCCTTGACACAGCCTGCCGGCCGTTGAACAATCCGGCGTTCGGGTCGGCGGGGAACCACTCCGGCAGGATTCAACCGCCAGAACTCACCGGGCCGAATTCGGCCGAGCCGGACCCGACGGGACTCGCCCAACAGAGCCGAACCCGGCGGGATTCAGCCGGCAGGCCGAACCCGGCCGAACTCACCCAGCAAAGCCAAACCCGACAGAGCCGAACCCGGCAGAGCCAACCCGGCACACCCACATCAGCCCGAACCCAAGCCTCAACCCAGCCACCCAGGCCGCTGCCCCTTCCTCACCCGCCGCCACTCCCGCCCGAAAGCCGCACGCAGACCCTCAGCCCGCCCCGCATCCCGGGCAAGGAGCATCCCAAAAGTGAAGGTGTTCTGCCCTTCCCCATGCCCGGCGATCGCCAGATGCCGCAGGATGTCCCGCCCGACGACGGTGTCCTGGTGCTCCCCCAGCGTCTCCTGCACCGCCTTGACGTTCTTCCGCCACGCCCGCAGCTTCTTCCCGTAGACGGGCTTCACGGTGTCCGCGGCATACCGGGCCCGCTTCGCCTTCTTGCGCACGTCGTGCAGAGCCGTCTCCAGCTCGTCGCCCTCCAGCCCCCGCGCCGCAGCCTCCGCGCGGCGAAGCTTCTTGGCCGCTTTCCGCAGCGGCTTCCGCAGCCCGGCCTTCGCCGGCTTGCGCGCCGCCGCGGTCAGCGGGGGGTGCTCCACCAGGGCGTCCAGCGACCGCAGCAACTCGCGGTACCGCTTCCCGGTCAACGCCGCCAGAGCCCGCGTCCGCCCTTCCTCGGCCTCACGGGCGAAGTACCGTGTCAGGAACTGCCGCAGCGGCCCGAACACCAGCTCCGAAGGCACGTCGTCGAGCTGTTCCCGAAGCCGCTCTTCGGCGACTTCGGTGTCCCGGAAGGGCGACAGCTGACGCCCGAGCCACTGCAGCTCACCAGCCAGCGACGCCGTCGCCTTCTCGTCGACGACGGACCCGAAGGTCCGAAGCGTGCTCCGCAGCTTCCGGGTCGCCACGCGCATCTGGTGCACGGAATCATCGGCGTCCAGCCGGACCCCGACGTCCGCCCGGCGCAACCGCCCGTAGTGCTCGCGCAGCGACGCCAGCACGACATCCCCCGCGGACGGTTTCTTCCCCGCCCGGGGCGGAGCCGGCACCCGGTCACCGACGAGCCGGCGCAGCTTCGACGACCACGGCGACGCGGACGCACCGGCCCCTTTCAACGCGCGGTCGAACTCCTTCAGCAACCCCGGCGAAGCCGACGGGTCCAGTTCGAGCTCGAGTTCCCGCCACTCGTCGAGCCGGGCCGTCTCTCCACCGGCCTCGCCGGTCACGTGGTCGTCGGTGAGCACGGCGATGGTCCGCCCGTCGGCGCCGGCCAGCCGGTGCGCGAACCGGTCGGTGCGCAGGTGCGCGATCGGCACCAGTTTCTCCCCCAGCGTGTACGCCCGCACCAGCCGCCGGAGCCGCCCGGGCACCTTGTGCGGGTCCCCGCTCAGCGGCAGCTGCAGTTCCTGCCGCTCGTCGGCGGACACCGGCAGCTTCAGGTGCCAACCGGCGTCCGGGCCACCGACACGCCGCCGCAGCGTGATGCCGCCGCGGGCCAGGCGGAACGTCTCGGTGTCGTAGTAGGAAGCGTCGAGCACGTGCTCCACCGGGTCGTCCTGCGTCTCGACGCCGGCCACACCGACCAGGCGGGGCACGCCGCTGCCCGCGACGATCTCGTACTTGCGTTCGCGCTCGGTCACCGACGACGGCGCTGCCATGGTTCGTCCTCCCTGGGGCCGGTTTCACCGTATGGGTACCCGTGGGGCACGCGGCCGACACGGGATTCGGCGCCGGAGCAGCGGGTATCCGGTTCTGCAGTACCCGAGCCCCGGACCAGGAGAGTGCATGAACGGCAACCGGCCCGCAACCGACCTGACGACCGTCCTCGCCGGCGACCACCGCCAGCTCGACCGGCTCTGCACCGAGCTCGAGCTCGGCCAGGGCAGCCCGGAGAACCGCAAGGACCTCGCCGATCACCTGATCGCGGAACTGGTCCGGCACTCCGTCGCCGAAGAGCCCTACCTCGACGGCGACGGCGATCTCGCCGAAGCGGACCACCTGATGCGGCAGCTCGAAGGAGCAGGGCCGCAGGAAACGCGGTTCGAGCGCCTGCTGGGCGGGCTGATCCGCGCCGTCCGGCGGCACGTCCGGGAGGAGGGCGCCGCCGCCGTGCGCGAGATCGAGCGCACCTGCTCCCCCGAGGAGCAGGCCGAACTGGGCAGACAGGTCCTCGAAACCCGGCGGGCGGCGGCGACGCTGCCGCACCCCGACCTCGCCGACCGGATGCCCCAGGCCGACCAGCTGTGGCCGGGACCGGGGTTCGTCGATCGGGCCCGTGCCGCCTTGGGTGCCTCGGCATCGGGTTGAATGGACAGCCGGCACCCCGATCCGGAGGACAGTGAGGCCCCATGAGCGTCGGCGAAGAGGAGTGGGCCCGGGAACGGGCCGGGTTCGGGCAGGACGGTGCACCCGGGCCGGGTCCGCTGGCCCGGCAGTTCGCCGACCTCACGCGGACGCTGCTCGACGTGACGCCGACCGTCGGCGGGGTGCTCAAGCTCGTGGTGGGGGCCGCGGCCGCGCTCGTGCCGGACGCCGACCTGGTCAGCGTCACCCTGCGGGACGCCGACGGCACCTACCACACCCCGGTCGAGACGGACCCGATCGCCGAACGGCTCGACCAGGTGCAGTACGACCACCGGGAAGGTCCCTGCGTGGAATCGGCCCGCCCGGACGGCCCGGCCGTCGGCTGGTCGCAGGACCTGGGACGGGACCCGCGCTGGCCGGCGTTCGGCCCGGCCGCCGCCCGGCACGGCTTCCACTCGGTGCTGGCCACCGCGCTGCTCCCGGACGCCCACCCGTCGCGGCTTTCCGGCGCGCTCAACATCTACTCGCGTAAGCCGGGCGCGTTCGACGCCCAGGCGATCGACATCGCGCTGCTGCTCGCGACGCACGCGTCGCTGGCGCTGACCCACACCCAGGCCGTGGCCGCGGCGGAGCTGGAGTCGGCGCACCTGCGCCAGGCGGTCGACAGCCGCGATGTCATCGGGCAGGCGAAGGGCATCCTGATGCAGCGGCGCGGCATCACCGCCGACGAGGCCTTCGACGTGCTGCGCCGCGCGTCCCAGGACCTCAACGTCAAGCTCGCCGACCTGGCGAAGACCCTCGCCTCCCGGCACACCGAAGTCGATCTGCCGGCGACGACACCCGACACGGCCTGAAACGCCGGAAGCGCCACTCTCACGCGAGAGTGGCGCTTCCGGTGTGCTGGTCTCAGGGAGCCGAGTACGGGGCCCGGTGCTCCAGCGGCGGACTGGCGGCCGGGTACCGGCCGTCCTGACCCGGCACCGGCGTGACCGTCGGGCCCGTCTGCTCCGCTTCCACCCGCGGCCGGGGACCGCGCTGGACGACCGCCTCCACCTCCTGCTCACCGCGGATGCGGGCCAGGACGCCGAGGGTGATCGCGTGGGCCAGGGCGAGGATCAGCAGCAGCACACCGATCCGCCCGACCACGCCGGGCAGGTCGCTGTCGCCCATGTCGATGGTCGAGATGAGCGCCAGCACGCCCAGCGTCGCGAGGTGGAACAACACCGTGACCAGGCGGGTCATCGAGGCGCCTGCCGCCGGGTCGCCGTAGGAGTTCTCCAGGTACCGGCGGCCGCTGCGGTAGATGATCTGCCCGTCTATCAGGACCAGCGCAACGCCGATCGCGAGGAACGACAGGTACGCGTTCGTGGTCATGCCGGACGCTCCTTCCTGGGGGACCTTGCCGGGGGAATACCCGGCAGGTCGCGCAGGGAAACGCCCCTGTCACCGAGTGAACACCGTCACCCCGTGAAGGTGTCCGGGTCCGGCCCGGTGCGGCGGCCTTCGTCGAGCCGTCCGATTTCCGCCATGTCCTCGTCGTCGAGCTCGAAGCCGAACACGTCGATGTTCTGGCGCATCCGTTCGGGCGAAGCCGACTTCGGGAAGACGATGTTGCCGAGCTGGACGTGCCAGCGCAGCACGACCTGCGCGGCCGTCCGGTCGTGCTTCTCCGCCAGCCCGGTGAGCACCGGGTCGCCGAGGATCTCGCCCTGCGCCAAGGGACTCCACGCCTCCGTGGCGATGCCGCGCGCCCGGTGCTGCTCGCGCAGCTGCGCCTGCTGCAGCGCCGGGTGCAGCTCGATCTGGTTGACCGCGGGCACCAGGGACGTCTCCTCGGCGAGGCGGTCGAGGTCGGCGGGCTGGAAGTTCGACACACCGATGGCGCGGGCCTTGCCGGCCCGCAGGATGTCTTCGAAGCCCTGCCACGTCCGGACGTAGTTGTCCTTGGCCGGCAACGGCCAGTGGATCAGGTAGAGGTCGACGTACTCGAAACCCAGCCGGCGCAGGCTGCCCTCCAGGGCGGTGATCGCGTTGTCGTGCCCGTGCGCGTCGTTCGCCAGCTTCGTCGTGACGAACACGTCTTCGCGGGCCACGCCGGAGTCCTCGATCCCGGCGGCGACACCGGCTTCGTTGCGGTACATCTGCGCCGTGTCGATGTGGCGGTACCCGGTTTCCACGGCCGCCCGCACGGCCTGGGCCGTTTCCTCGGGCGAGATCTGGAAAACGCCGAACCCGAGCTGCGGGATCCGCACGCCGTTGTTCAGTTCCAAGGCGGGAACGTCGGCAGTGGTGGTCGTCATGCGTACCGCCTACCCGGCTTTCCCCGGACGCGAAACGCGGCGGGGCGGGTGATCCCCGCCCCGCCGCGTCAGCTCACCCTGAACGGGTGACGCGTGGGTTACCGCCCCGGGCGGTCCACGTCACCGCGCCAGCCGCCGGTCTCCCGGCCGCGCTGCTCGATGAACTCCTTGAACCGCTTGAGATCGCCCTTCACCCGGCGGTCGAGCACGCCGAGCTTGTCGGCGACGTTCTCGGCGAAGCCCTCCGGGTCGATGTCCATCTGCGCGGTCACCCGCGTGTGCGAATCGTCGAGCCGGTGGAAGGTGATGACGCCGGCGTGGTCCGGGCCGGAGTCCGAGGTCCAGGCGACCCGCTCGTCGGGGTGCTGCTCGGTGATCGTCGCGTCGAATTCGCGCGTCACGCCACCGAACCGCGTCACCCAGTGGGTGTGGGTGGCGTCCACCTGGCGGATTTCTTCGACGCCCTCCATGAACTGCGGGAATTCCTCGAACTGCGTCCACTGGTTGTACGCGGTCGAAACGGGGACTTCCACGTCCACGATTTCGGTGATCGTGCTCATGCACTCCTCCTCGTCGATGGTCGGTACAAATCGGCTACCCGGTGCAGCCGGAGTCAAACCCGGCGCGGTTGACGCCGGCGGGAGCCGGGTACACGGCGACCAGGCAAGGAGGTGTTCGGTGATCGAAGAGGTGAACAAGAAGCCGGCTTCCGACCGCTCGGTCGGCGAACTGGTGACGGACCTGACCGACGAGGTCAAGCGGCTCGTCCGGGACGAGATGCGGCTCGCGGTCTTCGAACTGCAGCGCAAGGGCAAGAAGATGGGCCTCGGCGCCGGGTTGTTCGGCGCGGCGGGGCTGTTCGCGCTCCTCGGGGCCGGCACGCTCGTCGCGGCGGCCGTGCTGGCGCTCGCCCTGGTCATGCCCGGCTGGCTGGCCGCGGTGCTCGTCGCGGTGGCGCTGTTCGTCGTCGCCGGGATCGCGGCGCTGGTCGGCAAGAAGGAAGTGACGCAGGGGGTGCCGCCGGTGCCCGAAGAAGCGATCAGCGGCGTCCGCGAAGACGTGGAGACCGTGAAGCAGGGAGTGCGGACATGAGCGGGGACTTCCCGAAGAACGCCGAGGAAGCGCGGCTCGACCGGGACACCACCCGGGAGGAGCTCACCGAGACCTTGACCGCACTCGGGCAGAAGCTCGACGTGAAGGCCAGGGTCAAGGAGAACGTCGACGAGAAGCTCGACCAGGCGACCGCGAAGGTCGCCGACGTGACGAACGAGCCGACCGCGGTCAAGTTCCGCCAGGGCGCCGACGCCGTCCGCGCCAACCCGCTGCCGGTCTTCGCCGGCGTGCTGGGCCTGCTGGTTCTGATCCGCCTGATCCTGCGCCGGAGGAACTCGTGAACAAAGCGCTCTACAAGCCGCTGAGCTGGGTGGTGGGTGCCCTGGGCGGCATCCTCGCCGGCCAGGTCTTCAAGCAGGTCTGGAGCCGCGTGGCCGGAGAGGACGACGCCCCCGACGCCACCGACCGCGACTACACCTGGCGGCAGGTGGTCATCGCGGCGGCGGTGCAGGGGGCGATCTTCGGAGCCGTCAAGGCCGCCACCGAACGCGCCGGCGCCGTCGGCTACCGCAAGGCGACCGGCGACTGGCCCGGGGACGACTGAGCGGACCCGGTGGACGGCGGGAGGCGTGTCCGCGGGGCGGTCACGCCTCCCGGCCGGGCTCGGGGGTCAGGCCGACGAGGGCGGCCCCGACGCCAGGGTGGATCTTCAGCACCAGGTCGGCACCAGTGGCTTCGAGCGAGCGGGTGACCGCGTGGCCGCCGAGCACGACGGCGAGTTCGGTGCGGTCGTTCGCCTGCAGCAGCGACCGGACACCCGCGCAGCTGAGGAAGGCGACCCGGGACAGGTCGACGACCAGCCGCCCGGAGGTGGCCAGTGCGTCGTCGAGCGTGCCGACCGTGGCGGCGTCGATGTCGCCGACCAGGGTGAGGACGGTGATCCCGCCCGGTCGTACGGTCGTGGTGACGGTGAGGCCGGACGGTTCATAGATCGTGCGGAAACAGTCGTACATGGCGCTCCCTATTTTCAGCGGTGCAGGGGCGCTGACCGGAGCACGTGTCTGAACAACAGCCAACCCCCTGACCGTACGCCACTGAGTGGTGAGGTCAACCCCGCGGGTTTCCCGCCTCCGACCTCGGGTAATCCGTTCGGACGGAGATCGGCGCCCGGAAGGAGATCCATGCGTGTCGTGATCGTCGGCGGCGGTTTCGCCGGCTACCACGCGGCGAAGAGCCTGCGGAAAGAAGCGGGCGAAGACGTCGAAGTGGTGGTGCTGAACCCGACGGATTACTTCCTCTACCTGCCGTTGCTGCCCGAAGTGGCGGCCGGGATCCTGGACCCGCGGCGGGTCGCGGTTTCGATCCCCGAAACGCTGCCCGGGGTCCGTCTCGTGCTCGGCAAAGCCACCGGCGTCGACTTCGACGCCCGCCACGTCACCTACACCGATCCCGAGGACGACGAACACCGGATCGGGTACGACCGGCTGGTGCTCGCCGCGGGCAGCGTCAACAAGCTGTTGCCGATCCCGGGCGTGCCGGAATACGCGCACGGGTTCCGCGGCGTCCCGGAGGCGCTGTACCTGCGCGACCACATCACCCGGCAGATCGAACTGGCCGCCGCGGCCGAGGACCCGGCCGAGCGCGACGCCCGCTGCACGTTCGTGGTGGTCGGCGCCGGCTACACCGGCACCGAGGTCGCCGCGCAGGGTCCCGCGTTCACCGCGGCCCTCGCCGCGCGCCACCCCGAGCTCGCCGGACAGAAGATCCGCTGGCTGCTGCTGGACGTCGCCGAGCGGGTGCTGCCCGAGCTGGACAAGCGGCTCGGGCGGACCGCCGACGAGGTGCTGCGCGCCCGCGGGGTCGAGGTGCTCATGAAGACGTCGGTCGACCACGCCGACGCCAAGGGCGTCACGCTGACCACCGGCGACGCGGTGCCGACGCGCACGCTGGCGTGGTGCGTCGGCGTGCGGCCGGACCCGCTGGTGGCCGGCCTCGGGCTCGAGACCGCCAAGGGCAGGCTCGTGGTCACCGAGCAGCTGAACGTGCCGGGCCGCGACGACGTCTTCGCCTGCGGCGACGCGGCGGCGGTACCCGACCTGACCCGCCCCGGGCAGTACACCGCGATGACCGCCCAGCACGCCGAGCGGCAGGGCAGGCTCGCCGGGCGCAACGTGGCGGCGTCGCTCGGGCACGGCCACCGCGGCACCTACCGGCACCACGACCTCGGCTTCGTCGTCGACCTCGGCGCCGGCGCCGCCGCGGCGAACCCGCTGCACATCCCGCTGTCCGGGCGGCCGGCGAAGGCGGTGACGCGCGCCTACCACCTGATGGCGATGCCGGGCAACCGCATCCGCACGGCCGCCGACTGGGTCCTGGAGGCGCTGACCGGCCGCCAGACCGTCCAATTGGGACTCGTCCGCTCCGGGTCCGTGCCGCTCGACACGGACAGCCCGGAACTCCCCCGCCGCTGACCTCCTTCCGTGAAAGGGAAACACATGCCCGCCGAAACCGAACCCGTCCGCTCCGAAGGCCCGTCGGTGGTGACCGCCGGGGACCCGTCGGGCCCCAAGGTGATCGTGCTGGACCCGGCGGGCGCCGCGAAGCACGACGAGCTGCCCGCGACCTGGCGGCCGCTGACGGAGAAGCGGGCGGTCTTCTGGTGCCGGGTCCCCGCGGGCGGCGCCCTGACCGAAGCCGACGACCTCGTCGGCGACGCCGGCCCCGGCGATCCCGAGATCGCGGTCGTAGCGAGCGGCCCGTTCGCGGCGGAGGCACTGCAGCTCGTCGAGCGCCACCCGGGCGCGGCCCGGCACCTGCTGCTGGTCGACCCGGCCTCGGACGCGTTCCTCGCCTCCGCCGACGCAGCGGAGGCCAACGACGCCTGGCTCGCCGAGCACGACGACGTGGTGACCAAGCTGCGCGAGGCGGGTACGGAGGTGCGGGTGGTGGCGTCGAGCAGCGACAACCCGGACGACCGGGTGCCACCGCCGCTGCCGCTCGGCCACCCTGCCGTGGTCATGGCGGTGCGCTCGGCCCTCGGTTTGGACTGAGCCGGGCGGGCGATCACCCCGGTGTGGTCGCAGCCGCGCGCTCGGCCCTCGGGTTGGGCTGAGCCGCCGGGAAACAGCCCCGGCGCGATCACAGCGGTAGGCTCGGCCCTCAGCCTGGGCTGGACCCGGCCGGCGACCACCCCGGCGCGATCACAGCCGCGCGCTCGGTCCCTCGCCCGGGCTGAACCGTGCTGGGGCGGGCGACTCGCGTACCTGGAGGGTCGACTCGCGTACCTGGAGGGTCGGACCGACGTCAGCAACCACCCGGCCCGGCCACAGCCGCGCGCCCGGCCCTCATCCCGGGCTGACCCGGGCCGGGAACCAACCCGGTCCGGCAGCCAGCTCCACGAAGGCCCGCACCACCGAGGACACCGGGCCGGCCCGCCAGGCCAAGCCCAGGTCGATCCTCGGGGGCGGGTCTTCCAGCCGCCGCAGTACCACCCCACGGCGGCGCAAAGCCCGGGCCCGGTGCTCCGGGACCGCCGCGACGCCCGCTCCCTCCGCCACCGCCCGCATCAGCTGCTCGTCCTCCGGCTCTTCACGGACGATCGGCGGCAGCCCGCCCGGCCACACCTGCGCGCTGATCGCGTCGTACTGGCCGGGGCCGTTCTCGCGCGGCCAGAACACCACCGGCTCGGCGGCGATCGCTTCCCGCCGGAGCCGCCCGCGCCGCCGGGCCAGTGGGTGGGCCGACGGCAGGGCCAGCAGGACCTCCTCCGAGCCCACCACCGCGACCTCGACGTCCGGGGCGGTGACCGGCGGCCGCACGAAGCCGAGGTCGATCTCGCCGGTGGCCAGGCGGGCGAGGTTCAGGCTGGTCCAGCCCGTTTCGAGGGCGAGTTCGACGTCCGGGTGGCGCTCGCGGTACGCCGCGACCAGGTCGCCGGCCAGCGGGCCCGGCGCCGAGCGCGTGTAGGCGATCCGCAGTCGCCCGGCGTCGCCCCGGCCCGCCGCCGCGATCGCGCCCCGGGCGCGCTCCAGCCGGTCGAGCAGGTCGCGGGCCTCCCGTGCGGCCACCCGGCCCGCCTCGGTCAACGCGAAGCGCGGACCCGTGCGATCGAGCAGCGCCACCCCGAGATCCGCCTCGAACGCGCGGATCTGCTGGCTCAGCGACGGCTGGGACACGAACAGCCGGGCGGCCGCCTTCGTGAAGTGCATCTCCTCGGCGAGCACGGCGAAGTAGTGCCATCGGCGCAGGTCCACCCAGCGATTATAGGACCTTCCTATCACCTCATCGGGACGAAGTCTTGGACCGGGCACCCCCGCCGCTGCTGTCCTGGGTCCGTGACCACGACCAGCGCGCCCCTCACCCGCACCGACCGCAAGCTGCTCGCCCTCGCGGCCGGGCGGCGGCTCGTCGACCCGATGGTCGGGTTCGTCGACCTCACCGCCGTCCGCGAGGCCGTCGAAGACCTGACGGCGGCGTTCGCGCCGCTCGGGCGCGTCCAGCACACCGTCGCCGCCAAGGCGTGCGGCCTCGCGCCCCTCCTGGAGTACCTCGGCGGCCTCGGGATCGACGCCGAGGTCGCGAGCCCCGGCGAGACGGCGGTCGCGGAAGCCGCCGGCCTGCGCGGTGCGCGGCTGGTGCTCGACTCCCCCGCCAAGACGACCGCCGAGCTCGCGCACGCCCTCGCCGAAGGCACGGCGGTCAACGCCGACAACTTCCAGGAGCTCGCCCGGCTCGACGCACTCGTCGGCGCGACCCCGCCGCGGTCGGTGCTGGGCCTGCGGATCAACCCGCAGGTCGGCGCCGGCCGGATCGGCGACACGAGCACCGCCACCCCGGCGTCGAAGTTCGGCATCCCGTTGCGCGACAAGGGGAATCGGCAACTGCTGCACGAGGCGTTCCGACGCCGGCCGTGGCTGACGCGGCTGCACGTCCACGTCGGCTCGCAGGGCTGCCCGCCGGAGCTGATGGCCGACGGCGTCGCCGCGGTGCACGAGCTCGCCGAGGAGATCAACGCCGGTGCCGGGTACCAGCAGGTCACCAGCCTCGACCTCGGCGGCGGGCTGCCGGTGGACTTCACCTCCGACGCGCCGGGCCCGACGTACGCCGGCTACGTCTCGACGCTGCTGGCCCGGGTCCCCTCGCTGGCCGACGGGCGCTACGCGTTCGTCACCGAGTTCGGTCGGTCCCTGCTGACGAAGAGCGGCTTCCTGGTCAGCACCGTGGAATACACGAAGGTCGCCGGAGGACGGCACATCGCCGTGACGCACGCGGGCGGCCAGGTGGCGGCCCGCACGGTGCTCCAGCCGGAGCACTGGCCGCTGCGGATCGGCGCGTTCGACGCGACCGGTACGCCCAAGACGGGACCCGAGGTACCGCAGGACATCGCCGGTCCCCTGTGCTTCGCGGGTGACCTCCTCGCCCGCGAGCGGCCGCTGCCGCTGCTCGAACCGGGCGACCTCGTCGTCGCCCACGACACCGGCGCGTACTACTTCGGCGCGCACTACGCCTACAACACGCTGCCGCGCCCCGCGGTGTACGGCTTCACCGTGTCGCCACGCGGTGACGTCGAGTTCACGCCGCTGCGCCGCACGCAGACCCTGGCCGAGCTGGTCGCCGACGCGGGCGGCGAATTCCTCGGAGCGCGCCCGGAAGCGTGATCGCCGGCGTACGATCCCGGGCACGCCGAGGGGAGGCTGCCATGGGGGTCACGCGCGCTTTTCGGGCGTCCGGGTCGCCGGACGCCCGGGTGTCGCCGCCGCCGTTCGCCGCGCTCCCGGTCGGGATCGTCGTCACCGTGCAAGCCCTCGTGCTGACGGCGCTGTCGGGGCGCTACGGCTTCCACCGCGACGAGCTGTACTTCGTCGCCGCGGGCCGCCGGCCGGACTGGGGTTATGTCGACAACCCGCCGATCACGCCGTGGCTCGCGCGTGCGTCGACGGGGTTGCTCGGCGAGACACCGAGCGGCCTCCGGGTGGTCGCCACCCTGCTCGGCATGGCCACCGTCGTCACCGTCGCCCTGATCGCGCGCGAATTCGGCGGCGGCCGCCGGGTCCAGCTGTGCACCGCGCTCGCGACGGCGTTGTCGTCCTACGTCCTGGTCGTGTCGCACATGCTGGCGACCAACTCCGCGGATGTGCTGCTGTGGTCGCTGATCGCGCTCTTCGGCCTGCGGCTGCTGCGCACCGGCGACGGCCGGTGGTGGCTCGCCGTCGGCGCCGCCGCCGGGCTCGGCCTGGCGAACAAGTGGCTCGTGCTGCTCCTGCTGTCCGGGCTCGGCGTCGGCGTGGCCGTCGCCGGGCCGCGCCGGGTGCTGCGGACCTGGTGGCTCGCGGCCGGCGTCGGGATCGCCGCCGTCCTGGCCGCGCCGGCGGTGTTCTGGCAGGCGGCGCACGGCTGGCCGATGCTCACCGTGGCCGGCGGCATCAGCGAGGACGACGGCGCCGAGAACCGGCTCCTGTTCGTGCCGATGCAGCTGGTGCTGCTTTCGCCGGTCCTGGTGCCGGTGTGGATCGCCGGGCTCGTGCGGCCGTGGCGCGAACCCGGCCTGCGCTGGGCCCGCCCGCTGGCCATCGCCTACCTGGTCGTCTGCGTCGAACTGCTGCTCCTCGGCGGCAAGCCGTACTACTCGGTGCCGCTGCTGCTGCCGCTGGTCGCGCTGGGCGCGGAGCCGGTGCTGCGGCGGCTGGGCCGGAGCGGGACGGTCCGGCGGGCGCTCACCGGCGCGGCCGCCGCGGTGTGCGTCGCGGTGTCCGTCCTCATCGGACTCCCGGTCGTGCCGGCGTCGGCGCTGAACGGACCGCTGCTGGCGCTGAACAAGGAACCGGGCGAGCAGGTGGGCTGGCCGGACTTCGCCGGCAGCGTCGCGGGTGCCTGGAAGCGGATCCCGGACGCCGAGCGGGACACCGCGGTCATCCTGGCCGGCAACTACGGCGAGGCCGGGGCGCTCGAACGCTACGGTCCCGGGCTCGGGCTGCCGCAGCCGTACTCGCCGCACATGTCGTACGCGGACTGGGGGCCGCCGCCGGACCGGCTGGTCGGCCCGGTGCTGCTCGTCGGACGGACCCGGCCCGGCTCGCCCGCGGCCCGGCTGATCACCGGGTGCCGCGCGGTCGGCATGCACCACAACGCCGACGGCGTCGACAACGACGAGGAGGGCGTCGTGCTTTCGCTGTGCACGCTGACGCGGCCCTGGTCCGAAGCGTGGCCCCAGCTGCGGCGTTACTACTGAGCGGTTCGTCCGGTTCGCGCTACCCTCGGGCGCATGGCGGTGAGGCGCACGGCGGTGGCCGTGGTGGGGGCGGGCCCGGCCGGACTCACGGTGGCGAACCTCCTGCGGCGCGCGGGGATCGGCTGCGTGCTGCTCGAGGCGCGGAGCCGGGCGTTCATCGAACAGCGGCCGCGGGCCGGGTTCATCGAGGAGTGGGCGGTCCGCGGCCTCGAACAGCGCGGCCTCGGCGAGCGGCTGGTGGCGGCGGCGCCGCGGCACGAGAAGTTCGAGTTCCGGTTCGCCGGGCAGCGGCACGTCTTCCGCTACGGCGACGTCACCGGGCAGCGGCACTTCGTGTACCCGCAACAGCTTCTGGTCACCGACCTGGTCGCGCAGTACACCGACGCCGGCGGCGAGGCGGTCTTCGAGGTCGCGGACGTCGAGCTGCACGGCCTGACGTCGGACTCCCCCGCCGTCACGTTCCGGGCCGGCGGCGCCGAGCACCGCATCGACTGTGACTTCGTCGCGGGCTGCGACGGCGCCCGCGGAGTCTGCCAGGGGTACCTCCCGCCGGAATCGACGGTGCGAGCGCACCACGACTACGGAATCGGCTGGCTGGCCCTGCTCGCCGAGGCCCCGCCGTCGGCCGACGGCGTGCTGTTCGGCATCCACCCGCGCGGGTTCGCCGCGCACATGGCGCGTACCCCGGAGGTGACGCGGTTCTACCTGCAGACCGCACCGGGCGAGACCGAGTCGGACTGGCCGGACGAGCGCGTGTGGCGGGAGCTGCACGCGCGGCTCACCGTGCCCGGCGGCGAGATCACCGAGGGCCGGCTGTTCGAGAAGCGGATCCTCGACATGCACAACTACGTCGTCGAGCCGATGTCGCACGGCCGGCTGCACCTCGCGGGCGAGTCGGCGCACCTGGTCGCGCCGATCGCGGCGAAGGGCATGAACCTCGCCCTGCACGACGCGTTCCTGCTGACCGACGCGTTCCGTGCGTACTACGCGGGCGATCCCGCGCCGCTGGCCGGCTACTCCGCCGCGTGCCTGCCGCTGGTGTGGCAGTACCAGGAGTTTTCGCTGTGGCTGTCAGACATCTTCCACCACACCGCGGCCGCGGGCGAGAACCCGTTCGCGGCGCGGATCGCGGAGGCCCGGATGCGCCGCCTGCTCGGTTCGCCCGCGGCCGCCACGGCGTTCGCGGAGCTATACATCGGCAAGAACGCCGACTTCTGAGGCCCGGCTGACGCTGTCAAGAAGAACAAGACTGCACTTTCCGCGGAATCGCGGGCACCCTCTCCGGCATGCAGGAACACGCCGCCGAGCAACAGCACCTGGACGTCCTCTACGCCCGCCTCGACGCACTGCGAGCGGAGGCGGCCGCCGCGCTCGGCCGCGGCCACGCGCCGGACGTGTGGCGGGCCGAAGTGGCGCGGCTGGCGGCGGTCGAGGACGGCCTGTGCTTCGGCCGGCTGGACCTGACCGGCGGCCGGCGAGTCCACATCGGACGGCTGGGGCTGTTCACCGACGACGACGAACCGCTGCTGGTCGACTGGCGCGCGCCCGCCGCCCGGCCGTTCTACACCGCGACCGCCGCCGAGCCGGGCGAAGTCGTCCGCCGACGGCGGATCACCACCCGCGGCCGGACCGTCATCGCCCTCGATGACGAGCTGCTCGATCCCGACGGACCGCGCGACGGGCTGGTCGGCGAGGCCGCGCTGCTCGCCGCGGTGACCGCCGAGCGCACCGGGCGGATGCGGGACATCGTCACGACGCTGCAGGCCGAGCAGGACCGGATCGTCCGCGACGACGCCCGGGGCGTCCTGGTCGTGCAGGGCGGCCCGGGCACCGGCAAGACGGCCGTCGCCCTGCACCGCGTCGCGTACCTGCTCTACACCCACGAGCACCTGCGCACCCGCGGCGTGCTCGTCCTCGGCCCCAGCCGGGTGTTCCTCGACTACATCGGCCAGGTGCTGCCCGGCCTCGGCGAGCACCGGGTGGTGACGGCGACCGTGCCCGACCTCGTTCCCGGTGTCGCGGTCACCCGGGTGGACACCCCTGGAGAGGCCGCGCGCAAGGGCCGGGCGGCCATGGCGACCCGGCTGGCCGACCGCGTCCGCGCCACGGTCCGGGTCCCCGAAGAGGCGGTGGACGTCGAGTTCGAACAGCAGGTGCTGCGGCTGGACCCGGCGACGCTCCGCCGGGCCGTGCGCAAGGCCCGGGAGACCGGGTTGCCGCACAACCAGGCCCGCCACGTGTTCCACCGGGAGGTCGTCGCCACGCTGACCGGGGAGCTGGCCGCCCGGATGGAGGCGGTGGTGTTCACCGAAACCGGCGAGGCGCTCGACGGCGGCAGTGCGGACGGCCGCCTCGGCGAGGCGGAACTGCGGGCGCTGGCCGCCGCGGGGGTGGTGCTCGGCCCGGAGGACGACGACGGCCCGCGCACGCTGCTGGACGAGGGGGACCGGGAGGCGTTGCGGACGACCCTGCTCGCCGACGCCGGCGTGCGGGACGTGCTCGACGGGCTGTGGCCGCCGCTGACCCCGGCGGACGTGGTCGAGGGGCCGTGGAGCGCCGCGGACGTCCCGTTGCTGGACGAGGCCGCCGCGCTGGTCGGCGCGAGCGTGCCGGTGTTCGGGCACGTCGTGGTCGACGAGGCCCAGGAACTGTCCGAAATGGACTGGCGGATGCTGCTGCGCCGCTGCCCATCGCGGTCGATGACCGTCGTCGGGGACCTGGCCCAGACCGGGAGCGCGGCCGGGGCCACGTCGTGGGACCGGGTGCCGCGGCCGCACCGCCTCGCGCAGTTGACCGTCGGCTACCGCACCCCGCGGGAGATCATGGAGGCCGCGGCGGAGGTGCTGGCCGTCCACCACCCCGGGTTGCGGCCGCCGACCTCGGTGCGGGCGAGTGGGGAGCCACCGTGGCGGCGGCCCGCCGACGACCTGCTCGGTGTGCTCGCCGAGCTCGTCGGCGAGCACACCGCCGGAAAGCTGGCGATCATCGCGGCGGAGGCGGACGAGCCGGCGGCCGCCCTCGCGCTGCGGCGGCCGCCGGACCCGGCCGACGACGTGGTGGTGCTGACCCCGGCCGAGGCCAAGGGGCTGGAGTTCGACTCGGTGGTGATCGCCGACCCCGCCGCCATCCTCGCGGCCGGCCCGCACGGACCCAACGACCTCTACGTGGCCATGACGCGCGCCACCCGGTCGCTCGGGGTCGTCCACCCCGGGCCGGTCCCGCGAGAACTGACCTCGCTGGTGGAACGGCCGGTCAGCTCCAGGCGATCTTGAACACCCACGTGTAGCGGCCCGCCTGCCGGGCCGCGGCCGGGACGTCGATCACCAGTGCGCCGTTTTCCACCGTCCAGTGCAGGTTCCCGCGGTACCCGAGCAGCGTCACCCGGTCCCCGGCGCGGATCGGCACCGGTGCGTCCACGACCAGGCGGCTGCCCGGCGCGGTCAGCGAGTGCACGTAGAACGCCTCGTTCTGCTTCACCGTGAACCGCAGGTCGCCGAGCTGGGCCATTCGGGACCAGTAGGTCGTACCGTAGACGGCTTCGCCGTTGACCTTCAGCCACGCGCCCGCATCGCGCAGGTGCTTCTGCATGACGTCCGGGATCGTGCCGTCGAAGTCCGGGCCGATGTCCAGCAGGAAGTTGCCGTTCTTCGAGACGATGTCGACGAGCGTCCGGACGACCTCCTCCGCCGTCATGTACCGGTCGTCGGGGGTCGCGCGGTTGTAGCCGTAGGAGAACGGGTCGAGCCCGCGGCTCGCCTCCCACTTCGCGACGACCGTGTTCGGGTACGTCGTGTACTCCGGCGTCGTGAAGTCGTGGTCCGGGATGCCGCCGCGGTCGTTGTAGGTGACGTCCTTGGGGTGCCGGCGGTTCTTCGCGCGGTTGAAGTACTCGGTGATCACGTTCCGCGTGTCGTTGACGCCGCCGATGTCGAACCACAGGACGTCGGGGTCGAACTCGGAGATCAGCTCGAGCACCTGCGGCGCCTGGTAGTCGCGGACGAAGTCCTTCCCCGCGGTGTAGCCGGTGTAGGGCAGCGGCGCGCCGGTGTAGGGGTTGCGCGGCGCGTGGCCCATCCACGGGTTGTCCGGGTTGAACCATTCCGGCAGCGAGAAGTACAGGCCGTTGCGCAGCTGCGGGGTGTACTTGCGGGACGCCGCGAACAACTCGGCGATGATGTTCCGCTTCGGCCCGAGCTTGACCGAGTTGCGGTCGCTGACCTTGGTGTCCCACAACGCGAAGCCGTCGTGGTGCTTGGACGTCAGCACGTAGTACTCCGCGCCGGCGTCCGCGATCAGCTTCAGCCAGCCGCGCGGGTCGAACTTCGCCGCGGTGAACATCGGGATGAAGTCGTCGTAGGCGAAGTTCTCGCCGTACTTCTGCCGGTGGTAGGCGTAGGTGGCGCCGTTCGGGTCCTGCTGGTTCTGCCAGTACCACTCCGCGTACTGCTGCCCCACCGGCGCCCACGCGGGCACGGCGTACACGCCCCAGTGGATGAAGATGCCGAACTTGCTGTCGTCGAACCAATAGGGCGCGCGGTGCGTCGAGAGCGAGGCGTCGGCCGGCCGGAAGTCCGGGACGCCGAGGGTGATCAGCACCTGCTGGGTGGCGAGCGTGCCGCGACCGGCGGTGACGCGGATCTGGCCGTTCGTGGTGGTCCCGGGCGGCACGGACGCGTTCGGGGCAAGGCCGAGGCGGACCGTGGCCTGCTCCCCCGGCGCCAGCGCGCGGATGGCCGCGGGCACGGTCGTCCGGCCACCGGGGACGTCGACGGTGACGCTCACCCGGTCGCCCGCGCCGAGCCACACGGTGCCGGCGTTGACGATGGTCGCTTCGGCGGCCTGCGGACCGCCGTCGGTCAGCAGGTTCGCCGTGGACCGGCCGTCCAGGACCAGCGCCGAGCGGCCGACGGCGACCGGCTGGAGGGTGAGCGCGAAGACGTGCAGGCTGGAGACGTTCGGCGCCGGGTTCGCCGTCGTGGGCAGGGTCAGCGCGACGGCCTCGCGAGCCGGGTCGATCCAGACCTGGCCGGTGGCCAGGGAAACCGGGTTGTTGTCGACGACCCCGCCGGGTGCGTAGCGGAACGGCGAGACGAGCGCGCCGCTGCCGGTGTACCAGTCGGGACCGGACAGCGAACCGGTGCTCGTGCTGCCGTCGGCGTAGTGCACGGTCGCGGCGCCGCCGGTGGCCCCGTAGCTGGCGGCGACCAGGAAGTACGCGACGAAGTACCGGCCCTTCGGCAGGTCGATCCGCTGGCCGGTGGCGGCGATGTTGTTCTTGGCGCCGGCGGCGGCGGACCCGAGCTTGAACGGGACGCCGCCGGCGGTGACGGTCTGCCCGGCGGGGACGTGCTCGGCCGGGAAGGTGTAGCCGGAGCCGTCGAAGTCGCCACCGGTGGCCGACGCGCTGTCGATGCCGTCGTTGGTGAACCACGTGTCGAGCGGGACGGGAACGGGCGGCGGGGGCGGGACGATCGGGGTGTCGGCGCTGTCGGCGGCGGCGTCCACGGGCACGGCGGCACCGGCGGGGGTGCGGCCGGCCGCGCTGAGCGCGACGGCACCGCCCAGGGCGATGCCGAGGGCTTGACGGCGGGGGAAGGTCGACACAAAACCTCCAGGGATCGGATGACTGCGGCGGATCGACGGCAGAATCCAGCCCCAAGAGGCCCACCTGTCGCCGTTGATGGTGATTCATCCGATGACTGACCCTGGTCGGTGACCCTCGCCGTGTCAAGAGGCCAACCGGACCGATCGGAGTGAACCGTGCTCGTGTTCGCCGCGTATCACTGGGTAACGAGCTGCAGCACTCGCGCCGACCCAGCCGCACCGAAAGGCCAGACCGATGTCCACTCACCCGAACGCGCTGAGCCGCCGCGCGATCGCCATGCTCAAGGCGGTCGCCGAAGGCCGTGCCGAGCTCCGCTGCAGCTGCGAACCCGACCTCCGCGTCGACGGCCTGTCGTGCTGCGACCAGAACACCGCCCACGAGCTCGCCCACGCCGGCCTGGTCAGAGCCACCCGGCTCGTCGCGCCCGGCCAGTGGGCGCCCGCCGAACTGACCGAAACCGGCCACCGCGCCCTGACCGGATTGCCCGCCGCAGCAGCTTGAGCCTCCCGCTCAGGAAGACCGTGAAGGCCACCTCGGGTTCGCCGAGGTGGCCTTCACGGCGTTCGGGGGCCGCCGGCCGAGAAACCCGCGGGGAGGCTGAACCGGCGCGGGCCGGCGGCCGTGCTTGGGGTGAGGGCGTCTCGCACACGCCCTCCGGGGTCACCACGACGCAACGATCCGGGCCAGCCTCCGCCCGATCGGGACCGGGTACCCCGGCGAGCGGCCGTCGCGGCAACGGCCACCTCGCGCGGGCCCGTCCGGCATCCCCAGAATCCCGGACGGGCCCGCCCCAGCTGTCGCGGATCTTGTCCGGTACCTCACCTGATCAGCGGTCGCCGCCCGTGGTCCCGGGCGGCGACGGTGGGGAGATGCGACGTTTCGTGACCGTGACCGCGGCTGTCCTGGCGGGCATCGGACTCCTCACCACGGCCGGCAGCGCGAACCCGGAAAGCGCTCTCCCCCTCCTCCCGCCACAGGCGGTGGGTGGTTGGGTCGGCACGTGGGCCGCCGCACCCGCGGCCGCCGTCGCGAACACCCCGGACGGCTACCCGGGCTACTCGATCCGCAACGTCGTGCACACCAGCGCGGGCGGCGGGCGCGCCCGCGTGCACCTGTCGAACGCCTTCGGCGCCGCTCCCCTGACCTTCGGGCACGTCACCGTCGCGGTCCAGGGCACCGGGCCGGACGCCGTGCCGGGCACCCTGCGGTCCCTGACCTTCGGCGGCGCCGCGAGCGTCGTCGTCCCCGCCGGCGCCGAGGCGTTGAGCGATCCGGCGGACCTCCGGGTCCCCGCCGACGCGAACCTGCTCGTGACGACGTACGTGCCGGCGAAATCCGGGCCGGTGACCTACCACCCGGCCGCGGCGCAGACGTCGTACTTCACCCGCAACGGCGACTTCGCGGCCAGCGAGTCCGGTGCCCCGTACACCGAGCAGACGTCGGTGTGGCACTACGTCACCGGGGTCGACGTCGAAGGGGGCGCCGCAGCTTCGATCGTGACACTCGGCGATTCGATCACCGACGGCGTCGGCTCGGCCGCCGGCGCCAACCACCGCTGGCCGGACTACCTCGCCGACCGCCTGCACGGCCGCTACGGCGTGCGCAACGCCGGCATCAGCTCCAACCGGCTGCTGCTCGACGTGCCCGGCTCGGGCGCCGGCCAGAACGCGCTCGCCCGCTTCGACCGCGACGTCCTCAGCGTCGGCGGCGTGCGGACGCTGATCGTGCTGGAGGGCATCAACGACATCCAGCAGACGCCGCACCAGACCGACCCGGCCGCGATCACGTCGGCCTACCGGCAGCTGGTGGCGCAGGCGCACGCGCGCGGCATCCGGGTCCTCGGCGGCACGCTCACGCCGTTCAAGGGCTGGGGCGTGTACGACGACACCCTCGAAGCGACCCGCCAGGCGGTGAACGCGTTCATCCGCACCGGCGGGGTCTTCGACGGCGTCGTCGACTTCGACGCCGCGGTCCGCGACCCGGCCGACCCGCTCCGGATGCTCCCGGCCTACGACTCCGGCGACCACCTCCACCCCGGCGACGCGGGCTACGAGCGGATGGCCGCCGCCGTCCGGCTCGACCGGCTCTGATCCCGCGGGATGAACAGGACCGCGACCAGGCTCAGCACCGCGACAGCCACCAGGTAGAGCGACACCGAAAGCGAAGTGCCCGTGGCGGTCTGCAACGCCGTCGCGATCAGCGGCGCGAAACCCCCGCCCAGCACCGCGCCCACGGCGTAGGAGAAAGAAGCCCCGCTGTAGCGGTAGCGCGGCTCGAACAGCTCCGCGAACAACGCCGACTGCGGCCCGTAGGTGGCACCGAGACCGACGTTGAGCACGATCACCGCCACGATCAGCCACCCCGTCGCCCGGGTGTCCACGAGCAGGAAGAACGGGATCGGCCAGAGCACCAGGAGCACCGAACCGGCCAGGTACACCGGTTTGCGGCCGACGCGGTCCGACCACGCGGCCGAGGCGAGGATGCTGACCAGCCACGTCACGCTGCCGACGATCACCACGACCAGCAGCGTGGTGCGGTTGATCTTGAGCACCGACGTGCCGTAGGACAGCAGGTAGGCCAGGAAGATGTACCCGATCGCGGTGTTGGCGATGAAGCTGCCGGACGCGACGAGCACCGCCCGCGGCCGCTCGCGCAGCACGTCGACCATCGGACGGCTGCTGCGTTCCTCCGCCTCCCGCAGCCGCGTGAACACCGGGCTTTCCTCGACCCGCAACCGGATCACCAGGCCGACGCCGACGAGCACGATGCTCGCCAGGAACGGCACCCGCCACCCCCACGACGCGAACTGGGCGTCGGTCAGCGCGCGGCCGAGGACGAAGAACATCAGCTGCGCCAGGATCAGTCCGGCCGGAACGCCGATCTGGGAGAACGCGCCGTACCGGCCGCGGCGGTCCTCGGGGGCGTGCTCGACCGCCATCAGCGCGGCCCCGCCCCATTCGCCACCCGCGCTCAGTCCCTGCAGCAACCGCAGGACCAGCAGCAGGATGGGCGCCCAGACGCCGATGGCGGAGTACGTCGGCAGCAATCCGACGCCGACCGTGGCGAAACCCATCAGCAGCAACGACAGCACGAGCATCGCCTTGCGGCCGACGCGGTCACCGAAGTGGCCCCAGAGGATTCCGCCGACCGGGCGGGCCAGGAAGCCGACACCGAGCGTCGCGAACGCCGCGAGAGTCCCGGATGCGGGCGACAGCGTCGTGAAGAACAGCTTGCCGAAGACCAGCGCCGTCGCCGTGCTGTAGATGAAGTAGTCGTACCACTCGATGGTGGTCCCCACCGCGCTCGCCACAGCAACCCGCCGCAAGGGCCGGGCCGCGACCGCGCGGCTGCTCACGAGCCGGCTAGTGCTGGGTCGGCTGCGGCAACCAGGTCGTCCACGAGCAGGTCCATCAGCAGCCCGTCGTGCCAGCTGCCGTCGGGACCGCGCTCGTAGGAGCGCATCGTGCCGACCGGGCGGAAGCCGAGCGAGGAGTAAAGCCGGATCGCCGCCTCGTTGCCGGCCGCGGGGTCGATCACCAGCCGGTGGTGCCCGCGCACCGTGAACAGGTGCTCGGCCAGCGCGCGGATGGCGTCCGAGCCGAGACCGCGCCCCTGGAAGTCCGGGTGCACGGCGATGTCGATACCGGCGTGCCGGTACTGCGGGTCGGCCTCCTCGAAGGCGAGTTCGATGCCGACGACGACCGTGTTCCCCAGGTCGTCGTATTCGATGGCGTAGGTCGTGGTGCCTTCGTCGGGGTCCAGCAGGTAGGACACCTGGGCGGCCACCGGCTCCTCGGCGTCGGCCCACCAGCGGGCGACTTCGGGGTGCGACAGGATCTCCTCGAACCGGGCGGCGTCCGGGGCGGCAGCTGGCCGCAGCCGGACACGGCTTCCGGTGATCAGGCCGGTCATCGGCTCAGTGTCGCCCGCACGGGCGCCCGCTGTCGAGACCCCGAAAGGACCGCTCAGGCGTAGACCGTGACGACGTCCTGCCCGGCGCCGGCCGCTTTCCGCAGGGCCGCGAGCACGTCGTCGATCACCGCGGCGTCGTCCTCGTCCAGGTCGGCGGGCCGGTCGTCCCCCGCTTTCGCGAGCGCCTCTTCGAGCTCGCCGGCGAGCACGTACCCGACCATCGGGTAGTCGTACCAGACGATGCCTTCGAAGTTCCGCGACAGCAGGTGGTCGGCCACGTCGGCGCCCAGCAGCTCGGCGAGGACGCCGTCGAACACCTCCTCGCGGAACCAGTCGCCGCCCGAAGAGGAGTGCCCGGTCCGGCCGACCTCCTCGCCCAGTTCCAGGGCCGCACGGGCGACGGTGTCGGCCACCTCGGGCGTCGGCTCGCCCCCGCCCGCGTCGCGGAACGCCGCCACCACCGGATCCGCGGCCACCCGGGCCCGGAACTCGTCGACCGACATCGCGCGGAAGACCAGCGCGTAGCTCATGCCCTACTCCCCGTACCCCGGCGTCACCTTGACGACGGCCTTGCCGTCCGGGCCGACCGTCGTGTTGACCGGAACGTACTTCACCGGCGGGTGGCCGTTGTGGATGGCGTTCCAGATCGACGTCCCGACCTCGCCGCGGCCGTCGTAGGTCGCGTTCTCCGGCTTGCTGTTCTTCATGTTCGCGGCGACGTCCTTGAGGTACTCCGTGCTGCCCTGGTCCATCCGGTGGTCGTTGGGCCGGTTCGCGGGCGGCACCGGGTCACCGGTGTTCGGGTCGAACTTCTGCACGCGGCCGTGCATCGGGCCGCCGGTCAGCGTCGAGCCGTTGCCCTTCGCCTCCACCACGTGCAGGGTCTTGCCGTCCCAGTAGGCGACGTCGGCGACGTTGTTGCCGTTGAAGGCGACCGCGTTCGGCCACGGCTCGCCCGGCTTGGTGCCGTACTTGCCCGCCGGCAGCGGGTTGGCCTTCGTCGGCGTGATCATGTCGAGGTCGTCCTTGCCGGTGACCTTCTTCAGGTAGTCGTGGGCCCCGGCCTCGCCGACGTCCTCGGACCGCTTGACCTTCGTCTTGCCCTCGTCGTCCTTCAGCCGCCTGCCGAGCGGGTTGTCCGGGTCGTCCTTCGGGAAGTTCTTGTACTTGTCGATCGCCGGGTCCTTGAGATCGTCGTTGACGATGTCGCCCGGCTTGTAGTCCTTGCCCGTGTTGGGTTTCTTGTTCGAGCCCGACCCGGAGGCCTGCGTCGAGTCGTCCTCGGAGCGCTTGCGCTTCGGGGCCCGGTCGTCGGTGACCTTCCCGCACGGCGACACGGTCGCGGTGAGGCCGAGCGGGTCGGCCGCGGCGAGCGGGTTCGCCACGTACGCGACCGGGTTCGGCGCCGGGTCGAGGCCCAGCGGGTCCGGGCTGAGGTACCGGCCGGTCGCCGGGTCGTAGTAGCGGTAGACGTTGTAGTGCAGGCCGGTTTCGGCGTCGCGGTACTGGCCCGGGAACCGCAGCGGCGTGCCGGCGGGATCGGCCGCGTCGTGGCCCCACAGGTCCGCCTGGCCGCGCCACAGCAGCGCCCCGGCCGCGTCGACGAGCTCGATCGGCGTGCCGATCTGGTCGGTGACGACGGTGGCCAGCCGCCCGGCGGCCAGCTGCGCCAGCGGCTTGCCGTCGTCGGGGTGGTACTCCCACGTGGTGACCCGCGGGCCGGCCTGTTCCTCGACGAGGGTGGTGCCGTCCCAGGTGAACAGCACCTGCTCGGCCACCACCGGGGCACCGCCTGGGCTCGCGACGATCCGCTGCTTGGCGGTGCGCCGGCCGAGCGGGTCGTAGCGGTAGCGCCAGTGGCTGCCGTCCGGGGTGACGACACCGGTGAGCCGGCCGAGGGCGCTCCACGCGTACTGCCAGACAGCGCCCGAGGCGTCCCGGCGGGACACGAGCCTGCCGTGGGCGTCGTACTCGTAGGCGGTGGTGTCCGAAGCCGTGAGCCGGGTGCCGGTGTAGAACCGGCGTTCCCGGGCGGTGCCGGTGATGTTGCCGGCACCGTCGTAGCGGTACTGCTCGGCGCGGTTCGGGCCGGTGACCGCGGTGACCCGGCCGGCGGCGTCGAGCTGGTAGCGCACCGGGCCGGTCGCGTCGTCGTCGACGCCGGCGAGCTCGCCGTCGGGCCGGTAGTCGTACCCGCGGGTGTGCACCCGCCGCCCGGCGACCGTGACGGCCTGCCCGGTGAGGCGCTCCCCCGCGTAGGCCTGTTCGAGCACGACGTCACCGAAGACCCGCCGGGTTTCCGCGCCGCCCTCGTGCCCGAAGCGGATGGACTGGCCGGCGGTCTCCAGCGCGACCGGGACGCCGTCCGGGTCGAAGCGCCACACACTGTCCACTCCGGACGGTGTGCGCCGGCGCACGAGGTGGTTTTCGTCGTCGTAGCCGAAGGAAATCGTCCGGCCGTCGACGGTGTGGGCGAGGACGCGGCCGGAGTCGTCGCGCTCGATGTCCACTCTGGACTCGGCGTTCGCCGCGACGGTGAGCCGGCCGACCGGGTCGTGGGTGAAGGTCGTGAGCTCGTCGGCCGTGCGGCGGGAGACCACGTTGCCGAGCACGTCGTAGCCGTACTCGACGACCAGGCCGCCGGATTCCGAGCGCACCAGCCGGCCCGCGGCGTCGTGGGTGTACCGGGTCACCCGGCCGTCGAAGTCGGACTCGGCGACGAGGCGCCCGGCCGGGTCGTAGGTGTAGTGCCAGGTCAGCCCGGCCGGGTTGGTCACCGCGATCAGGCGCAGCTCGGTGTCGTGGGTGTACGCCGTCCGCGCGCCGGTCGGGTCGGTGACCGCGGTCAGCAGGTCGAACGGGCCGTACTCGCGGGCTTCGGCCTGGCCGAGCAGGCCGGTGTGGCCGAGTTCGTTGCCCTGGCGGTCGTAGCGCCACACTTCCTGTGCACCGGACGGCGCCGTCCGGGCCAGCAGCTTGCCTTCGACGCTCCAGCGCAGTGCGGACCGCCCGCCCGCGGCGTCGACGACGGCCTTCGAGCGGCCGAACAGGTCGGTGCCGTCCCCGCGCTCGCGCACCCGCTCGGCGGCGGCGGCCGCGGTGCCGGGCTCGTCCGGTACTTCTTCGGCGGAGCCGTCGGCGATACCGGGCAGCGTGGCGTAGAGGTCGGGCGCGCCGCCGGCCGGGTAGTGGCGACGCCAGACGCGGCCGGCGGCCTCGACCGCGATGTCGAGGGCGCCGTCGAGGTGCCGGGTGACGGCGACGCGGCTGCCGTCGGGCCGCACGACCGCCCGCAGTTCGCCGGCTTCGCCGTGCTCGAACCGCGTCGTGAGGCCGAGCGGGTCGGTCCGGCTCTGCATCCGGTCGTAGCGGTCCCAGGTGTAGGTGGTGACGGCGCCGAGCGGGTCGACGTCGCGCACGAGCTGGCCGAGCTCGTTGAAGTGGTGCTCGCTGGTGTGGCCGAGCGAGTTGGTGAACCGGGTGACCCGCTGGGCGCGGTCGTAGGCGAAGCGGCCGTCGAGGAACCCGCCGTCCCCGACGGTGACCACGCAGCGCCCGTCGGCGTCGTAGACGTAGCGGTACCAGACCCCGTTGCGGTCGTGCCAGCCGGTGATCCGGCCGGCGTCGTCGTACTCGAACCGGACCGGGGTCTCCGACGAGTCGACCACCGCGACCAGCCGCCCGCGCGAGTCGTAGTCGTAGCGGACCGCGCGGACGCGGTAGCCGGTGTCGCCGTCGACGACGTCCACCGCCACCACGCGGCCGCGGTCGGTGGTGAGCGCGACCTCGTAGCCCGCAGAGTGCGTCAGGCGCGACGGCTCGCCGGAAGGCGTGTAGGCACACTCGAGCACGGCGCCGGTGGCGTCTTCGATCCGCTGCAGCGGCTGCAGCGCACCGCCGCGGCCGGGCAGCGGCGCGAAGGTGAGCGTGCGCCGGGCCAGGGGGTCGTGCAGCGTGTAGCCGGTCGCGGTGCGGGTCAGCGGCCGCCGCGGGCCTTCCAGCGGCAGCACCGCGACGCCGGGTCCGGCGTGCGGGTAGACCAGGATCAGGCCGTCGGCGGAGAAGTAGCAGACGTGCTCGTCGTCGAGCTCGAGCCGCTGGTCCACAGTGGACGTCCACGTAGGACCGAACCACTGCCCGGCCCGGTAGGACGAGATGTGCGTCCGGTCGAGCACGAGCGGGAGCGGGTCCGGCAGCTCGAGGTCGCGCTGTTCGAGGAGGACGTCGCCGTTCGCGACGTCGACCGGGTCGGACTTGCAGACCCGGTCGTCCGGGCCGACACCGCGGTCGCGCGGGTTGTCGGGCTTGTTCGACGAACCGCCCTTGCCGCCGCCCTTGCCCCCGTCCTTGCCCGCGCCCGACGGCGTGGTCGAGCCGCCGCCGGGGGTCGGGTCGGGGCTCTTGGGGGTGTCGTCGGGGCCTTTGGACGTGGGTGGCGGGTCGGTCTTGGGCGGCGGGTCGCCTTTGGCGCCGGAGGTCGAGGTCCCATCCCCCTTCGCGCCGGAGGTGGTGGTCCCGTCACCGCCTTTACCGCCGCCTTTGGGGCCGCCGATGTCCTTCGGGCCGCTCTTGATGTCGGCGTGCTTGGGCGGCGGCGCGGTCTTGCCCGGCTTGATCTTCCGCAGCGCCTTCGCCGCGTCGGAGAACAGGTCACCGGCGCGTTTGAGCAGCGGCATCAGTGCCTTGAGCGCGGTGACCAGCCGTTTGACCAGATCGGCGATCTTCGACGCGGTCTTCGCGACAGCGTTGATGACTTGGGGTACGACCCAGGTCATGCCGATACCGAGGGTGAACAGGACCTGCAGTGCCCAGCTGATCAGATGCCCGACCAGCTCCGCGATGATGTCCCGCACCAACGCCCGGACCGCCGCGACCACCTCACCGGCGGTCTTCACCCCACTGGAAGCCCCCTCACACCCCTTCTGCGCGGTCTCCAGCAACGTCACGGTGTCCTGCGCCCGCTGACGGTAGGTGTCCGCGGCATTCCCGGTCCAGGACACCGTGTCGGCCTTGACCATGCCGGTCAGGTCCTCCCCGACACTGCCCAGCTCGGTCGCGATGTTCTTCCACGTCTCCGACTGCGCCGCAATCTCATCGGCATTACCCGTCAGGCCGTTCAGCGCCTCTTTGAGCGGGCCGACGTGTTCCATCAGCCAACCGACCCCGGCCGCGAGGATGGCACCGAACGGGTCCATCGCCATCGACAGGGCGTCCAACGCCGTCCCCACCGAGCCGAGGGCGACCGACGCCCAGTCCCCGCTCTCGATGGCCGACTTCAGATCGTTCGCCGACTCCAACAGCGAAATCCCCGAATACGCCTTGGTGGAATCCTTTGTCTCCGCGACCAGCGGATTCACCACGGATTGTTGTCCTCGTCATCGGGTGCGGCGGGCCGCCGCGGCGGCTGCGGGGTACCGGGGGCGGGCGGGGTCGCCGCGCCACCGGCGGGGGCCGGCGGCACCGGCGCGGGCGGGACGGGCTGCTGCTGCTGCTCGTCCGGTTCGTCCGGGTTGGGGAACCGGCCGCGCAGGTTGTCGAGCAGCAGGCCGCGGGTTTCGCGGTCCTCGTCGCCGAGCTGCTCGGCCATCACCCCGGCGACGCGTTCGGCGATGCCCGACTGCGCCCGGCGCATGGTCGTCAGGATCTGCCGCGAGAGCTCGTCGAGGGGGAACGACTTGACCTTGTTCGAGAACGTCAGGTCGGTGACGGTGCCGTCCGCGCCGACGGTCACGCTGACCGCGCCGTCGGAGCTGGTCGCGGTCAGCCGCAGCCGTTCGGTCTGCTCCTGCGCCGCCTGGTACCGCTGCGCCTTCGCCGCGAACCCGGCCGCCCAGTCGTCCATCCGGCGGATCGCCTCGTCGGGGTCCCGCATCAGGTCCCCCAGCCCGTTCGGACCCGTCATGCGTTCGACCTCGCTTCCGTGCGCGACGAGGCCGCGAGCTGACGCTCGAACGGCTGCGCGTTGCTTTCTTCGCCTTCCCGGTAGGCCTTCGCGGCCGACGTGACGTTGTCCGCCAGGCCGCTCACCCCTTCCGCGGACGCGGTCAGCGCGTCCTTCGCCTGCTCGTTCGTCGGCCGGATGATCGGCGGGAGAAAGGCGCACAGCAGCCCGTAGGCGTGGTCGGACATCGCCGTGTCGGCCGCCGAACTCGCCGTGTGGAGCCGGTCCACCAGGCTCTCGACGTGACTCGCGTGCGCGACCAAGTCGTCCGGTTCGACCTCGAAGCCAGCGGCCGTCATGCTGTCACTTCCAATCCTGGTTCTTCCAGTCGCCGATCACCGGCGGCGCGACCGCCTCCTCGCCCGCGAAGAAGTTCGGGTCGTCGCTTTCGAGGTAGTCGGCCGACTTGTGTTCCTTGTCGTCTTCCTTCTTGCCACCCTTGCCGGCGCCCATGCCGCCCATGCCCGGGGAGCCCGCGGCGCCGGCCGCACCGCGGCCCGACATCCCGTTGCGCGCCGCGGCCGCTTCGGCTTCCGCGGCCGCGCCGGAGGCGGCGCCGCCGCTGAGGTTGCCCGCGCCGCGCACGCCCGCGCCACCGGCGCCGCCGGTCCCGGAGCCACCGGCCCCGGAGCCGCCGATCCCGCCGAGGGAGCCGCCGCCCGCGCCGCCGCCACCACCCAGGCCGCCGAGCCGGCTGGCGATGCTTTCGCCGTTGATCCCGCCACCGCGGCCGATGGTCGGCATCTTCACGCCGCCGGGGGTGTTGAGCCCGCCCGTACCGGTGGGCAACCCGGTGATGGGGTCGATGCCGGGCGGGGTGAAGCCGGGGATCGGATTGCCGCGGACGGTGCCGCCGCCCCCGCCGGAGACGTCCGGGATCGACGGCGGCGTGAACCCGCTGCCACCGCCGGTGCCTCCGCCGCCCGGGATCCCGGACGGCGTGAAGCCGGACGACGTCGTCGAGTCGTCGAAGTGCGGCAGCGACGAGCCGGGGATCCCGGCACCGCTGAAGTTGCCGCCGCCGGGCGTGCCGGCGCCGTCGAAGTTCGGCGGCGTGAAGCCCGCGCCGCCGCCACCCGCTCCGCCGGGGATGCCGGCGCCCGAGAAGCCGGAGCCGCCACTGCCCGGGATGCCACTGCCCGGGATGCCATTGCCGGAGAAGCCACTGCCTTCGCCGCCGGAGCCCGGGATGCCGCTGCCGGAGAAGCCGGAGCCGCCCGAGCCGTCGCCGGGGATGCCCGCACCGCCGGCGCCCGCCGCGCCTCCGGCACCTCCAGCGCCTCCGGCGCCGAGGCCTGCCGCGTTCACGTCGGCCGGAGTACCCGTGGCGTCGGGGAGCCTCCGGCTGCCGGCCAGC
The DNA here is from genome assembly GCA_049998155.1 of Amycolatopsis sp. cmx-13-12. Lineage (GTDB taxonomy): Bacteria > Actinomycetota > Actinomycetes > Mycobacteriales > Pseudonocardiaceae > Amycolatopsis. The sequence goes on from JAEBES010000001.1 coordinate 106,401, forward strand.
AGCGGCTGCACGTCACCGCCCGATCCGGCGCCGCCCCGCGCGACGACGTTCTGCCTGGTCGCCGTGGCCGTCGGCAGCTTCGGCGGAGCCGGGAACCGCGGCGTGGCGACGGCACTGCCGATGGTTTCGTCGTACTGCGTCATGATCTGCGCGGCGTGGTCCCGCGCGGCCTGCTGCGCCCGGTAGGTCTGCACGGCCTCGCCCGCGGCGGCCGCGTACTGGATCGGGTCGGTCATCGTCATCAGGCGCTGGTTGGTCGCCTGCAGGTCGAACTGCACCGGCGGGTTCGCGGCCATCTGCCGCTGCGTCTCGTTGAGCGCCTGGGAGTGGATCTCCTGCTGCCGCCCGGCGAGGGTCGCGCCCTGCGCGGTCGCGCCGAGCCACTTCCCGACGCCGGCGAGGTGTTCGCGGACGGCGTCACCGGCGCCGCCCTGCCAGTTGTTCGTGCTCGCGTTGATCGCGTCGGCCAGCGTCTTCTGGTGCGTGCCGAGGTCGTTGCCGACCCGCACCCACTCTTCCGAAGTTTCCGCGACGGTCGCCGGGTTGGCGTCCAGCGTGATGGCCTCGTTCATCTGTTCGTGGCTGGCGTTGTTCCACAGGGTGCGCGGCGCCCCGCCGTTCTCACGCATGGTGAGGCCCTCGTCGAGGCCGTGCTTGGCGTCGTTGAGGTGCTGCTGGTAGAGCTCCTGGATCTTCTTGTCGCGCAGCACCGGGTCGACGACCGGGCCGAGCCAGCCGGCCCGGATCTCGTCGTCGACCTGCCTGGTGGCCATCTCGCGGATCTGGTCGCCCGAGGGCGACTTGTCCGTGGTCAGCGGCCCGACGTAGTACTTCGACGACGAATCGGCGGTCACGTCGTAGAGCGGACTGCGCGGGTCGTAGTCCGGCGACGACGGGTCCGAGACGGACTCGGCGGTGGGTGCCACGGTCTCCCTCAGCTCTGGTCGGCGGTCGGGAGCGAGGTCAACGTGTGCTTCGTCGTCTCTTCCCGGGACTTGTAGTTCTTCTTCGCCAGCTTGATGGCTTCGATGTAGGTCGGGAACTCCTGCCGCGCGGCCTGCAGCTGGGTGACCAGGCCGTGGTCGTCGGCGGCGGTGCTGACCATGTGCGCGGACACCCACTGCCCGGTGGCGGTCCGGCTCATCGCCGGCGCGTCGTGCAGCCGCTGCAGGTTCGCCCACCGCTGCTCGAGCGACTCGAGCACCCCTTCGAGGGCCTCGATCAGCTGGTTGCCGGTGGTGTCGTCGATGGCGAAGCCACCGGTCTGGGCCAGTCGCTTCAGCTGCGCCCCGGCGAGGCCGACGCGCACCGCGTCCATCGCCTTGAGCTCAGGGGTCGCGGCCGACTCCATCTGCTTGGTGGCCTGGAGGGCCTGGGCCACCGCCGCGGTCTCTTCGGTCGTCATCAGGACTGTTCCTCCCCGATCAGTAGACAGCCGCGATCGCGTCGCGGATGGCGCGCGCGAGATCGGCGCGCCCGGCGGGCACGTAGTCGGCGGTGAGTTCGCCGGCCTCGCCGGTCCGGGTGTGCACGAGGTACCGGCCATCGGCGGTGTCGAGCCAGCTCAGCGGCTCGTTGGCGAGCCGTTCACCCCGCCGCCCCTGAGCACTGACGGCAATGTGCCCCCCACCCAGCCGAGGTTCGGCCAGCACCCGTTCGAGCACGGCGACATCGGAGGGTTTCGGAGCGGAGGGCCGCCGCCCGGGCCGCACGACGGCCTTGACCTCGATCATCCCGAAGGCATCGGTCTCTTCTTCGTCGAACTCGGCGTCGGCGATCCGCTTCGCGGTCATGGCGGACACCTCCCGCCCGGCGGCCCGGTGCACGGTGTGCCGCCCGGTGCTGGCGGCGGGAGCGGGCGGCAGCACCCCGGTGACGACCTCGACGAGCTCTTCGTCGGCGAACAGCGAGAACAGCAGTTCATCGGTGTCCGGAGCCTGCGTGATCCCGAGAGCTTGGGCACCGTCGCTGACCACGAGAACGGCCACATCGGCCCCCAGCCCATCGATCCCGCTGACGGCCACCGAGATCCGGGGTTCGGCGAGCAGTTCGAAGGCGGTCCGCACGCCGGGGTGCAGCTCACCGGAGACGGACAGCCGCCGTTCTTCGAGCGACTCGTAGACCTGCCGCGCAATGTGCACGAACCGCACGGGATCGGAGGGCAGGTTCCCGGCCCGGAGCGGGTACCGCCGGACATCGCCCCCGGTAGCCCGCCCGACGACGAGCGCTTCGAAGACCTCGAGGACGAACTCGAACCGCTCCGCCATTTCCCCTCGCCGGATCCTTTTCGTCAAACCTTCAAGCAAGTTTCCCTGATGAACATTAGCAGTGCGCCAGGGGCGGGGGTCGGCACCGCCACCCGGATGCCCGAAAGACCACGCTCTGCTGGATCGGGCGGGCAAGGGGATGTCGCCCGAAGGAGTAGCGGGGTACTCGTTCGGGCGGATGGGGTGGCTTGGGGATGTGCTGCTCGGAGGTGGGGCTGCCGGAGTGCGAGGGCGGGTGGGGGCGGGTTTTCCGGTTGCCGGTGGAACGACGGCCCTGGTGGTGGGTGGAGCGGGCGCCGGTTGCCGGGCCGGATATGCCCGCAGTTTCGGTCGGTGAAGTGGGCGCCTGGCTTCACCGGTCGGGTGGAGGCGGTGCTGTTGATGGCACGTGAGCGGCGGTGACGTCGGCCTTCGGAGTGTGGTTCCGCCGACGGGTTACGTGGGTGGTGCGGTGTCATTCGCGGAACCGCGTGGTGCGGTGCCGTCGGTGGGTCTTGGGGGATGTGGTTCCGCCGACCGGTTACGTGGGTGGTGCGGTGTCATTCGCGGAACCGCGTGGTGCGGTGCCGTCGGTGGGTCTTGGGAGATGTTGATCCGCCGACCGGTTACGTGGGTGGTGCGGTGTCATTCGCGGAACCGGGAAGTGCAGTGACGTCGGTGGGCCTTGGGGCTGTGGATCCGCCCGCGGGGACGCGCGGGTGTAGGCCCGTAGCCGTGTGGCTGCGGGCCTACCCCCGTGTTCAGGCTGCGAATGGCAAGGGTTCGTGGAGGTTGTTGCGCCTAGGTTTTCGGCGCCGGTCGATGAACGCCGGTGGCAGGAACTCGGGTAGACCGTCGGCGGCGATGCGGACTTCCCAGCCCGAGCGGTGCAGCAGCCGATGGTGGTGGGCGCACATCAGGACCAGGTTGTTCAGGTTGGTGGGGCCGCCATTTGCCCAATGCCGAATGTGGTGACCTTGACAGTGCCGTGGGGGCCGGTGACAGCCGGGGAACGCGCAGCCGCGGTCGCGCAGGAACAACGCTCGGCGAAGTCCGGCAGAGATCAAGCGGCGGAGGCAGCCCAGGTCGAGGGGTTCGCTCTTGGCACCCAACACGGCGGGGATGATCATGGCGTCACAGGCCTGCACCCGCGCCTCGGCCGCGGTGATGGTGCCGGTGTCGCCGAGGGTAGCCGTGCCGGCGCCGGTTTTCAGGTCCTCCAGTGATACCGCGACCATGACGTGGGCCCGTTCCCCGGCCTGCATCGGCAGATCCGGAGAATTCAAAGCGAGGTCGACCGCATCGGAGAAGGCATCGCCGTAACGCTGGGGATGGGTGCGGTGGTCGGGACCCTCGGCGCCGGTGCGACGCTCAGCCAGCGCGTCCAGCAGAGTGCTGGCGCGGGTGCCGGTCTCGTCATCGAAGCGGCCGCGCAGTTCCCACACCCCGGTTCTTCGCCGGTGCAAGAACAACTCGCGGGTCGGGGCCGAGGGTTCGGTGTCGGCGGGCTCGGCGCCGTCAGGGTTGAGGTGAGCCAGGATGCGCGCCCCCAGAACCGCGACCTGCTTGTGCCCCACATCAGCCGCGAAGGTCAGCAGGTTCTCTTCCGCACTGTCACGATGCTCGGGCGGAACCTCGGCCAGGACCCTGACGATCGTGTCGATCATCGGGTTGCTCAAAGAACCGGATCGAGCGGCAGCACCGGTCGCCGGCGCGAGAGCGGGAATGGGCGTGCCGTCGAGGGCACGGCCCGGGTTGAGCGCACGCGCGCGGTCCATCAGGCGTCTGGTCGCCGGTCGAGGAAGGTCAACCAAGTGCTCCAACAGGCCCGCGATAGAGCGGTAGCCGAACAGCTCCATCACGCCACGGTGCTCGATTTCCACCAGCAGGGCACCAAGTTCCGCCTCAGCCGACCGCATAGACGCGACCAGCTCACCGATGCGGTCGGCGAAGGCCACCGCGTCGGCGGAGCGAGGAGTCGCGTTGTCGGACATAGATCAAGATTACCGAGAGATTCGAACGCCTGTCGTCACTCGAACGGGTACGAAAACCCGAACCGAAGTCTCAAGAAGCAACCCGACGCGCCCGTTCGATATCAGGACCGCGATAAAGCCGCTCGGGGATCCGGGCCAAAGTGGACGGATGGACCTGCTCCCCCAGCCCGTAGAACTTCTGGAAGCTCATGATGAGCGGCCGCCAGGCGTCGGGGTCGATCCGGTCCTCGCTCCCGGCCATCCGGATCGACTCGTGCACGAACACCCGCTGCACCCGCACCTCGAAGGACACCACTCCCCCGTCCGAGCCCACCGGATGCACCTCCTCGACGACCACCTCCATGGCCACCGGGCACTCGGCCACCCGCGGCGGCCCGACCGTCGAAGACTCGACCGCCGTCAGGCCGGCCCGGCCGAACTTGTCGGCCACGTGGAAATATCCACGCTCCTGCTTGCCCGCCGGCACCGGGTCGGACCCCGTCGTCAGCGCCAGCCGATCGACTGCGGCCGCCATCGACGACGAAGGCAAGTTCAACACGCCTTCGCGGGTGCGCAACAGGTTCTGCGCGGTCCGGGACCGAACCCCGAGTCCCAGCACCGCCCGCCACCCGAGCCAGAACGCCGATGACATCGGCGCCAGGTTGACCGATCCGTCCTCGTTGGTACTGGAGATCAGTACCACGGGCGTGCCGAAATACAGGATGCCGGGCTCGATGGCCGTGTGCTCGTTCACCCCACCGATCCTGCCGTCCACAGGGGACGGACGCTGGCGGGAATCGGCCATCGCGATCAACCGGGGGCGGCACCCACGCGGAGCGCCGCCCCCGAAGATCAACGACGTGCCTGGGTCAACGCCCGCCGGGTCAGGACTCGGGCCAGGTGGCGGCGGTACTCCGCCGTGGCATGGGGCTCGTCCGGGGGGTTCGTCCCCGACGCCGCCAGCTCCGCCGCCTCCTCGATCGAGGCCCCCGCCGCCAGTGCCTCCTCCGTGGCCGTGGCGCGCAGTGGTACTCCGCCCATGTTCACCAGGCCGACCCGGTCGCCGGCCACCGTCACGCCGACCATCGCCCAGTCGATTGCGCGGCGGGTGAACTTCTGGAACCCCCAGCCCTCGCCCGGCCGGGCCGGGACGCGGATCTCCGTCAGCAGCTCCGTCGGCTCCAACGGCGTCGTGAACGGCCCCAGGAAGAACTCCGCCGCGGGGATGCGGCGCTCGCCCGCCGGCCCGCGGGCCACCAGGGTCGCGTCCGAGGCGAGGATCGCCGCCGGGAGGTCGGCCGCCGCGTCCGCGTGGACCAGGGAGCCACCGATCGTGCCGCGGTGGCGGACCTGGCGGTCGCCCACCTCTCCGGACACGTGGGCCAGCAGGGGCGCGTGCTCCAGCAGCACCGGGTCCTGCACCAGCGCGCTGTAGCGGGACAACGCGCCGATCACGACCTCGTCGCCGTCCAGGCGGACGTACCGCAGCTCGTCGAGCGGGCCGATGTCCACCAGGTACTCCGGCGCCGCCAGGCGCAGTTTCATCAGCGGCAGCAGAGAATGCCCGCCCGCCAGCACCTTCGCGTCGTCACCGTGCGAGGCCAGCAGCGTCAGCGCTTCGTCCACTGTGGACGCGCGCAGGTACTGGAACGAAGCGGGGATCACCGGTCCACCTCCTGGCCTGACGCGTCGATCACGGCGCTGACGATGTTGTGGTATCCCGTGCAGCGGCAGAGGTTTCCCTCGAGCCCGGCCCGGACCTCGTCGCGCGTCGGCTTCGGGTTGTCGGCCAGCAGCGACACCGACGCCATGATCATCCCCGGTGTGCAGAACCCGCACTGGAGGCCGTGCTGCTCCCGGAACGCCCGCTGCACCGGGTGCAGTGATTCGTCCGAAGAGGACAGTCCTTCGACCGTCGTGACGGCGTGGCCGTCGGCCTGCGCGGCCAGCACCGTGCAGGACTTGACCGACTCGCCGTCCAGCAGCACCGTGCAGGCGCCGCAGGACGTCGTGTCGCAGCCGACGTTCGTGGCGGTCAGGCCGGCCGTGTCGCGCAGGAAGTGCACCAGCAGCGTCCGGTCCGGCACCTCCTCGGTCACCGGCTGCCCGTTGACCTCGATCGAGACCTTCACTCCGCGCTTCCCTTCCGAGCTTCTTCGAGTGCCGCCCAGACCCGGATCGGCGTCGTGGGCATGTCCAGGTGCTTGACGCCGCGGGCCGAAAGCGCGTCCACCACGGCGTTGTGCACCGCCGGCGTCGAACCGATCGTCGCCGCCTCGCCGATCCCCTTGACGCCCAGCAGGTTCCGGTCGGTCGGGGTGGCCATGTCGACCAGCTCGAAGTCCGGCAGCTCGGCGGCGGTGACGAACGAGTAGTCCGCCAGGGTCGCGGTCGTCGGGTTGCCGTCGTCGTCGTAGGTGACGACCTCCATCAGCGCCTGCGCCGCGCCCTGCCCGAGCCCGCCGTGGCGCTGGCCGCGGAAGGTGAGCGGGTTGACGATCGGGCCGGCGTCGTCGACGGCGATGATCCGGCGCAGTTCGACCTTGCCGGTCTCGGTGTCGACCTCGACGACGGCCAGGTGCGCGCCGAACGGGAACGTCGGTGCGCCGCCGCCGAACCAGACGTCGGCCGAGAGCTTGCCGCCGCCGGCCGTCTCGACGACCTGCGCCCAGCTGAGCACGGTGCTCGACGGCGCGCCGCGGACCTGCCAGACGCCGCGGTCGGCGTCCAGCTCGAGGTCCTCCGGCGCCGCTTCCAGCAGGTCGGCCGCCAGCTCGCGGGCCTGCGCGATGACCTCGTCGGCCGCCTGCCGGATCGCCGAGCCGCCCAGCTGCAGCGACCGGGAGCCGAACGTGCCGACCGCCTTGGGCACCTCGTCGGTGTCGCCGTGCCGGACGGTGATCTTCTCCAGGGGGACGCCGAGCTGGTCGGACAGCAGCATCGCCAGCGACGTGCCCAGGCCCTGCCCGTGCGGCGAGCTGCCGGTCCACGCGACGACCGAGCCGTCCGGGTGGATGTCGACGCGGCCGCTCTCGCCGCCGCCGTCGCCGCCGGTGATCTCGACGTAGGTCGCGATGCCCAGGCCCAGCTCGACCGGGTCGCCCGCCTCCCGCCGCCGCCGCTGCTCGGCCCGCAGCTCCGCGTACCCGGCGGCGTCCAGGGCCTTGTCCAGCGCCGCCGCGTACTCGCCGGTGTCGTAGGACGCCCCGGTCGGCGACTGGTACGGGAACTCCTCCGGCCGGATGAAGTTGACCCGGCGGACTTCGGCCGGGTCCAGCCCGATCTCGGCGGCGAAGCGGTCCATCGCCCGTTCGACCGCGGCCGTCGCCTCCGGGCGGCCGGCGCCGCGGTAGGCCCCGATCGGCGTGGTGGTGGTGACGACCGCGCGGCTGCGGGTCTCCACGCGCGGGAACCGGTAGACGCCGATGGCCATCAGCTCGGTCAGCGTCGGCAGCAGCAGCATCCGCGGGTACGCGCCGGCGTCCTGGACGACGTCGAGGCGGTACGCCAGCACCGTGCCGTCGCGTTTGCCGCCGATGGTCACGGTGTTCCGCTGCGCGCGGCCGTGCGTCATGGCCGTGAGGTTCTCGCTGCGCGACTCGACCCACCGCACGCCCCGCCCGAGCCGCTTCGCCGCCCAGCCGAGCACGGTCGCTTCGGGATCCGCGCCGATCTTCGCGCCGAAGCCGCCGCCGACGTCCGGCGCGATCACCCGCACCGACTCTTCGGCCACGCCGAGGCTCCCGGCCACCTGACTGCGGGCCATCTGGGCGTTCTGGGTGGAGAGCCAGGCCGTCAGCCGGCCGTCCTCCCCCCACACGCACGAGGCGCCGCGGACTTCGAGCGGCGCCGGCGCGACGCGCTGGTTGAGGATCGTCTGGGTGACGACGACTTCGCACTCCTCGAAGATCGCGTCGTCGAACTCGGCAGCGCCGTTGACCTGCACGATGTTGCTGTCGCGGTCGGGAAACAGCAGCGTCTCGCCCGCCAGGGCCGCCTCGATCGACGCCACGGCTTCCAGCGGCTCGTAGTCGACGTCGACCAGCTCGGCCGCGTCGGCCAGCTGGTAGCGCTCCTCGGTGACGACGAGGGCGACCGGTTCACCGACGTAGCGCACCACCTCGCCGGCCAGCCACGGTTCCGGCACCGGCCCCGCGGGGTGCGGGGCGAGGCCGAGGTCCGCGGCGGTGAACACGCCGAGCACGCCCGGTGCTTCCTTCGCCGCGCTCACGTCGATGCCCCCGATCCGCGCGTGCGCGATCGGACTTCGGACGAAAACCGCGTGCGCGGCCCCGGAAAGCGCTTCCGCCCGCAGGTCGTCCACGTAGGTGCCGCCCGCGGTGATCAGATTCCGGTCTTCCCGGCGGACCACCCTGGTCCCGACAATGCTCATCTGGTCTCCTGCTCGCCGTTACCCCGCCGATCATGCCCGCATGCCGAGGACGATCGCCAGGGCCAGTCCGCCGATTCCGATGGCGATGCGCAGCGGCGTGGCCGGCAACCGGCGCACGAGCACCGACCCGAGCCAGGAGCCGCCGAGCGAGCCGAGGCAGACGGCGAGCGCGGCCGGCCAGACGACCTTGCCGGTGACCGCGAAGACGATCGCGGCGAGCAGGTTCGCCGAGCCGGTGACCAGGTTCTTCGCCGCGTTGGTCCGGGCCAGCGACTGGCTCCAGACGGTGACCAGCAGGGCGAGCATGAGCACGCCGGCGGCGGCGCCGAAGTAGCCGCCGTAGATCCCGATGAGGAACGCGATCACGCCGGTCGCCGGGCGGAGGCCGTGGTGTTCGGCGCCTTCGGCCAGCCGGCGCAGCCGTGGCCCGGCCATCAGCACCAGCGAGGCCCCGCCGATCAGCCACGGCACGATGACGGTGAACGCGCCGGACGGCGTCAGCAGCAGGATCAGGCCGCCGCACGCGCCGCCGACGGTGGTGATGGCGCAGAGCGGGAGGACCCGGCGGCGCTGCCCGGCCAGTTCGGGGCGGGCTCCGGCCGCGGCGCCGACGGTGGTGCCGAGCATGGCGACGGTGTTGGTGACGTTGGCGGTCACCGGCGGGAGCCCGGCGGCGAGCAGCGCGGGGTAGGACACCAGCGACGCGAGCCCGGCGGTCGCCCCGGTCAGGCCGGCTCCGACCCCGGCCAGCACGAGCAGGAGCAGCACCCACGGGTCGATGATCACGTTGTCATCTCACCACGCCACCCGGCTGTCGATCCGGGCCGCCGCCGTTCGTATGGGCTGTGACACCACCCGAAGCGGAAGGACCTCCGATGCGTTCCATCACCGTCACCATGAGCGTCACCCTCGACGGCGTCGTGCAGGGCCTCGGCCGTCCCGACGAAGACACCCGCGGCGGCTTCGCCCACGGCGGGTGGGGCACGCGCTACCAGGACGACGTCATGGCCCGGGAGATGGGCCGGGGCATGAGCCGGCCCGGCGACATGCTGTTCGGCCGCCGCACCTGGCAGGACTTCACCGCCGCCTGGAGCCGGCGCACGGACGGGAACCCCTTCACCACGCACCTGAACGCCGCCACCAAGTACGTCGCCTCGACCACCCTCGACGACGTCGATGCCTGGGAGAACTCGGTCCTGCTGCGCGGCGACGCCGTCGCGGCGGTGGCCGCGCTGAAGGCCCGGCCCGGGCGGGACCTGTCGATCATCGGCAGCGCCGCGCTGGTGCGGGACCTGCACGCCGCCGGGCTGGTCGACCGGTACACCCTGCTCGTCCACCCGCTGACGCTCGGCACCGGCGCCCGGCTCTTCGGCGACGGTCCGCTCACGGAGTTCGCCCTCACCCACAGCGTCCCGACGACCAAGGGCGTGCTGATCGCGCACTACGAGCGGCGGGTATAGGCCGTTATACGCAAGTAGTGTCCACATCGGACCGGAGAGGCCGCCGGACGGCCCGGCGACGCCGTTGTCGTCCGCACTTGATCGATCTCGCACCGGTCGCGGCGGGCCCGTGGGCGAGTACCTTGTCACCACGGAGCTTTCCACCGCCCGATCGGGAGGACGGATGCGCGTCACGATCGCCGAGGTCGCCCGCCGCGCCCGGGTGAGCAAGACGACCGTGTCCCGGGTGCTCAACAACAAGGCCGACGTCGACGCGGCGACCGCGATCCGGGTGCGCGAGGTGATCGCCGCGACCGGGTACATCCCCAGCGCCGGCGCGGTCGGGCTGGCCCGCGGGGTGACGCGCACGGTCGGGATGCTGGTGCCGGGCTTGACCTGGCCGTGGATGGGCGAGGTGCTCCAGGGCGTCGCCGACGTCGTGGAGTCGAAGGGTTACGGCCTGCTGCTGTCCACCGCCAACCGCGGCGCCGACTCCCTCGGCGAGTTCTCCCGCCAGGTGTCGGCGAAGGCGTTCGACGGCCTGCTGCTGGTGGAACCGCCGGACGCGGTCCGGCACCTGCGCGTGCTGCACGACTCGGGCCTGCCGGTGGTGGTGATCGACGACCGCGGCCGCCGCCCGGCGTTCCCGTCGGTGGGCACGGACAACCGGCAGGGCGGCGCCGCCGCGGCCCGCCACCTGCTCGGCACCGGCCGCACCCGGCTCGCCACGGTCACCGGGCCCCGCGACTTCGGCTGCACCGCCGACCGCCTCAACGGCTTCAACGAGGCCGTTCTCGACGCCGGCCTGACCCTCGACCCGCGGCTGATCATCGAAGGCGACTTCACGAGCGAAAGCGGCGAGGCGGCGATCCGGCAGCTCCTCGACACGGGCCCGGCGTTCGACGCGGTCTTCGCGCACAACGACCTCACGGCGGCGGGCGTGCTGGCGGGGCTGCGCAAGGCGGGCCGCGCGGTGCCGGGGGACGTCGCCGTGGTCGGGTTCGACGACATCCCCCTGGCCGCGCACACCCAGCCGCCGCTCACCACGATCCGCCAGCCGCTGCGGCAGATGGGCGAGACGGCGGCCGGGCTGCTGCTCGACCGCCTGGCCGGCGCCCCGGCCCCGGACGCCCCGCTGATCGTCCCGACGGCGCTGGTGGTCCGCGAGTCGACTCAGGAGACGGTCAGCGTTCCCGACAGCGGAACGCTGCGCGACGAATCACCGACGTAGACGCGGTACTGCCCGGCGTTCGTCGTCCACGAACCCGTCCAGTGCGCCAGGTCCCGCGGGGTCAGCGGGAACGACACCTGGGTGCTCTGGCCGGGGTTCAGCTCCACCTTCTTGAAGCCCTTCAGCTGCTTCGGCGGCTCGCCGTTCCCGGCCGGCTGGCCGACGTACAGCTGGACGACGTCCGCGCCCGCGCGGGTGCCGGTGTTGGTCACCGTGGCCGTCACGGTCGCCGTGCCGTTCGTCCCCTGCGGTGTCACGACCAGGTTCGAGAAGCCGAACGTCGTGTACGACAGCCCGAAGCCGAACGGGAACAGCGGCTCGAGGTTGCGGCTGTCGTACCAGCGGTAGCCGACGTTCAGGCCTTCCGAGTACTCGATCCGGTCTCCTGAGCCCGGGAACTGCTGCACGTTCGCCGTCGGCAGGTCGGCGAGCTGTTTCGGGAAGCTGACGGGCAGCTTGCCGGACGGGTTCACGTCGCCGTAGAGCAGCGACGCGATCGCGTGGCCGTTCTCCTGACCGGGGTACCAGCCCTCGATCACCGCGGCGACCTTGGCCAGCCACGGCATGGTCACCGCCGAGCCGGTGTTCAGCACCACGACCGTGCGCGGGTTGGCCGAGGCGACCGCGTCGATCAGCTCGTTCTGCTGGTGCTGGAGGTCGATGCTGTCGAGGTCCTGGGTCTCGGACTCGCCGTAGCTGGCGAACACGATGGCGACGTCGGCCGCCTTGGCCGCCGCCACCGCCCCCGGGATGTTCGGCGTCTGGACGTGCTCCCCCGCGCCGTCCACATAGGACACGGTGACGCCGGAGCCGGCGCGGGCCCGGATGCCGTCGATCGGGTTCACCGACGCCGGTGACGGGTTGACCTTGGCGCTGCCACCGCCGATGTTCTGCGGGTCGATGCCGTCCCCGCCGGACAGCGCGATCGACTTGACCGACGAGCCCAGCGGCAGCACGCCGGTGTTCTTCAGCAGCACCGACCCGGCCGCGGCGACGTCCCGGGCGGTGGCCACGTTCGCCGCGTTGGTCACGACCGACTGCGGGGTGCCCCGGCGGGCCCGGTCGAAGAGGCCGAACCGGAACATCTGCGTCAGCACCCGCCGGACCATGTCGTCGACGCGGGCCTGCGTCACCTCGCCGCGCGAGACGGCGTCGAGCAGGCCCTGGCCGAAGAAGGCGCCGCCGGGCATCTCCATGTCGAGGCCGCCGTTGGCCAGCTGCCGCGGGCCGCCGGTCGCCGAACCCCAGTCGGAGCCGACGAACCCGCCCCAGTTCGCGTCCTGCTTGATCGCAGTGGTCAGGACGCCGCTGTTCTGGCACGCCGGGACGCCGTTGATCTGGTTGTAGGCGCACATCATCGAGGCGACCTGGCCCTGGCTCGCCACCTGCTGGAACGCCGGCAGGTACAGCTCGTGCAGGGTCCGGTCGTCGATGATGACGTTGTCCGACGGCGTCCCGCGGGACGCCCCGGCCTCGACGTTGTAGGCGGCCGCGTGCTTGGCCTGGGCCATCACCCCCTGGCTCTGGATGCCCTGGACCGTGGCGGTCCCGGCCGCCCCGGCGAGGTAGGGGTCTTCGGCGTAGGTCTCGAAGTCGCGGCCCCAGCGCGGGTCGCGGACCAGGTTGATCGTCGGGCCGAGGGCGATGTCGACGCCCTTGCCGGCGAACTCGGCGCCCATCGCGCTGCCGTACCGGTTCAGCAGCGCCGTGTCCCAGGTCGCCGCGGCCGTCACCGGCGCCGGGAACTGGGTGACCCCGTCGAGGCCGTCGCCGACCCCGGCCGGGCCGTCCTGCAGGCCGAGCGCCGGGATGCACAGCTCCGGCACGGCGTCGGTGTTGCCGATGTACGGCCCGGTCGCCCCGTTGCCGTGCAGCACCTTCACCTTCTGCTGCGGGGTCATGACGGCCATCAGCTGCGTGACGCGGTCGGCCACCGGCGCGGCCGAACCGACCCACGGGCACCCGGTGGTCGGCGGGGCGCTGTCGGACGTGTGCACCGCGAACTCCCACAGCGACACGCCCCACTGGGTGGCCCGGGTGGTCGCGTTCATGCGGACGTAGCGAGCGGTCCCGGACACCGCAGGATGCTCGGTGCCGCCCGCGCCGGCCACGGTAGCTGCCGTGGTCCAGGAGGTCCCGTCGGTGGAGAGCTGGATCGTGTACGCGCTGGCGTAAGCCGTCTCCCAGGTCAGGTCGACGCCACAGACAGGACGTGCGCTGCCGAGGTCGACCTGGATCCATTGCGGGTCCGCGGCCAGGCTCGACCAGCGAGTCCCGCCGTCGCCGTCGAAGGCCGCGCTTGCCGGGAAGGCGTCGGACTGCACGCTCGACGCCGTCGCGGGCTGCCGAAGCGCCGCGTTCGCGCTGGTGCAGGCCTGCGATGCACCGTCGCCGTAGACCTGGAACTCCCAGAGCGACACGCCCCACTGGGTCGCGCGGTGGGTGGTGGTCAGGCGTACGTACCGGCCGGTGCCGGACACCGCCAGCGTCTGCGTGCCGCCGGTCCCGGTCGTCGTCGAGTACACAGTGGACCACTGGCTGCCGTCGGCCGAGGCCTGGATCGTGAACGCCGTCGCGTAGGCCGCTTCCCATTGGAGGACGACCTGGTTGAGCGTGTGCGAAGCGCCGAGGTCGACCTGCAGGGTCTGCGGGTCGGCCGCCAGACTGGACCAGCGGGTTCCGGGGTCGCCGTCGACCGCCGCCGACGCCGGGAACGCGGCGTTCTCGGTGGAGGACGCGGTCACGGCGTGCCCTTGGGACAGCAGCGTCGGCGCCGCCTGGGCCGTGGAGACGGGCACGGCGAGTGCGACGGCGACCACCACGCCGAGGACGAGCCGCCTCACTGGTAGACCCGCACGTAGTCGATCACCATGTCCTGCGGCAGGACCGTGCCGGCTCCCGGCGGGCCGGGGAAGTCCCCGCCGATGGCGTTGTTGAGGATCAGGAAGAACGGGTGGTCGTACACCCACGGTCCGCGCGTCGACTCCACGGTGTCGCGGTTGATCGTCTCGAACGCGTTGCCGTCGACGGAGAACGTCATGTGGGTCGCGTCCCAGTCCAGGCCGAACTTGTGGAACCCGGCGGAGACGTCCTGACCGAGGTCGTAGGGCGCGCCGATGCCGCCGGCGCCGTTGTACGCGGGCGCGTGGATGGTCGAGTAGGCCAGGTTCGGGGACTTGCCGACGTGCTCCATGATGTCGATCTCGCCGCAGTTCGGCCACGGCGTGCCGGCGAAGAAGTTGGCGCCCAGCAGCCAGAACGCCGGCCACAGGCCCTGCGTGCCGGACACCTTGATGTTCGCCTCGACGTGTCCGTAGGTGAAGCTGAACTTGCCCGCGGTGTTGATCCGGCCGGAGGTGTACTGGCAGGTGCCGCTGCCGCTGATCGGGTCGACCGGGCACGCGCTGCCCGGGGTCGCTTCACGGCGGACCTGGATGACCAGGTTGCCGCGGCCGTCCTGCTTCGCGTTGTTGTTGTTCGTGTAGTACTCGAGCTCGTTGTTGACGCCGGCGCCGGTCTCGGCGGTCCACTTGCTCGCGTCCGGGGCCGCGCCCGCGGCGCCGTTGAACTCGTCGCTCCAGACCAGCGTGCCCGGGAAGTGCGGGGCCGGCGGGGCGGGCGGCGGCTGCGTCGGGTTGCCGCCGGTGCCGTAGACGTCGAAGCCCCACAGCGAGTAGCCGTAGCCGTTGGACCGCGCGGTGCCGTACATCCGCACGTACCGGCCGGAGCCGTTGACGGTCAGCGTTTCCTTGAAGCCCTTGCCCGTGGTCGTCGAGTAGACCGTCGTCCAGTTCGCGTTGTCGTTCGAGACCTGGATCTGGTACGCGACGGCGTAGGCCGGGTCCCACTGCAGCACGACCTGGTGGATCGCCCCGGGCGCGCCGAGGTCGACGGTGATCCAGCCCGGGTCGACCCAGCCGGTGGTGGCGCTGGTCGCCCAGCGGGTGGCCGGGTCGTGGTCGAACGCCTTGGCCGGGAGGCAGCCGGGGCACGCGCCGTCGTCCTGGTAGGAGGACGCGGTGCCGGACTTGCCGTAGGACAGCAGGACGTCACCCGGCTGGGTCGTGCCGCCCCCGCCGTAGACCTGGAACTCCCAGAGCGAGTAGCCGTACTGCGTGGCGCGCTGGGTCCCGGTCAGCCGGACGTACCGGCCGCTGCCGGTGACGTTCAGGGTCTGCGACCCGCCGGTGCCGGTGGTGGTCGAGTACAGGGAGGTCCAGGTGGCGCCGTCGGCGGACGCCTGGATGGTGAACGCCTTGGCGTAGGCGGCTTCCCAGTTCAGCACCACCTGGGACAGCTGCTGGGTCGAGCCGAGGTCGACCTGGAGGTACTGCGGATCGGAGAAGGCGCTGGACCAGCGCGTCCCGGCATCGCCGTCGACGGCGGCGGTCGCCGGGAAGGCGGCGGATTCGCTCGAGGAGGCCGTCACCGGACGGCCTTGGGACAGCAGGACGGGCGCGGCCTGCGCCACCGGCGCGGTGAGCAGGGCGGCCAGGGTCAGGGCGAGGACGGCGAGGACCCGGGTCCTCGGCATGCGGCGTTGCATGGGCACCTCCACGGCGAACCGGCGCCGGGGCGGCCTTGCCCCGGCGCGGATCGGCTCACGTGGTCTCCGGCGCGGGTGTGGGTCCCGGCCGGCGGCACGCTCTTAGTTCAAGATATAAATAAAGAGCCGTAAAATGTCAACGGTACTGCGCCGGACGGTGGGCGCGGCGAAGGAATCCGTGCCGGAGCCTTGACTCCGCGGAACTCCGCGCTGTTAACTGCGAGCTCACCGACGGAACCGGTTCCGTGACCGCCAGCCGGAACGGCTCCGCCGCGACACGCACCTTTCGGGCTGACCGGTTCGCGCCGTCACACCCACCCCCGGCACCGCTCTTCCGGCTCACGGTGCCGGGCGGGGGGTCCCGGCGCGAACCCGCCGCACCACCCGACGCCGGCGCGAGCTGTGGGGCTCGCCCGGTCCGTTCCGCCCCGTCCTCCCCCCGATCAGCAGGCAGGCCGATGAGATCAACGACGTTCTCCCCTGTTCACCGTCTCCTCGTCATCGCCACCACCTTCGTCACCGCGGTCACCACCGCGGCGGTGGTCGGCTCCGCCCCGGCGCAGGCCGCCGCGTGCGGCGCCACGAACCTCGCGCAGGGTCACCCCGCGACCGCGTCCTCGACCGAGAACGGCGGGACGCCCGCGTCCGCCGCGGTCGACGGCAATCCCGGCACGCGCTGGTCCAGCGCGTTCAGCGACCCGCAGTGGCTGCAGGTCGACCTGGGCTCCGCGCAGCAGCTCTGCGACGTGGTGCTCAGCTGGGAAGCCGCGTACGCCCGCGCGTTCACCGTGCAGCTCTCGACCGACGCGGCCACCTGGACCACGGCGTACTCGACGACCACCGGCACCGGGGGCACGCAGACCGTGCCCCTCGCCGGGACCGCCCGCTACCTGCGGGTCTACGGCACCCAGCGGGCGACCGGCTACGGCTATTCGCTCTGGGAAGCGGCCGTGCACGGCATCGGTGACGGGACCACCATCCCGCCGACCGACCCGCGCAACCCGGACCTCGGGCCGAACGTGTCGGTGTTCGACCCGTCGACCCCGGCCGCGACGATCCAGAACCGGCTGACGCAGATCGCGAACCAGCAGCACACCAACCAGTTCGGCAACGAGCGCTACGCCGTGCTGTTCAAGCCCGGCACCTACGGCGCCGACGTCAACCTCGGCTTCTACGAACAGGTCGCGGGCCTGGGCCTCTCCCCCGACGACGTCAACCTCAACGGGCACGTCCGCGTCGAAGCGGACTGGCTGCAGCAGGGCGACAACCCGAACAACAAGGGCAACGCGACGCAGAACTTCTGGCGGTCGGCCGAGAACCTCTCGGTGACGCTACCGGCGGGCCAGGTCGAACGCTGGGCCGTCGCCCAGGCCGCGCCCTACCGCCGGATGCACCTGCGGGGCAGTCAGATCCAGCTCTGGAACGGCGGTGACGGCTGGGCCAGCGGCGGCCTGATCGCCGACAGCAAGATCGACGGCGTGGCCGTTTCCGGTTCGCAGCAGCAGTTCCTGACCCGCAACAGCGAGCTGGGCGGCTGGCAGGGCGGCGTCTGGAACATGGTCTTCGTCGGCTCCACCGGCACCCCGCCGGCGTCGTTCCCGAACCCGCCGGAGACGGTCGTCGGCCAGACGCCGGTGATCCGCGAGAAGCCGTTCCTCTACGTCGACGGCGGCGGCAGCTACAACGTGTTCGTGCCCGCGCTGCGGCAGAACTCGCAGGGCACGAGCTGGGGCCACGGCACCCCGGCCGGGCAGTCGATCTCGCTGAGCGAGTTCTACGTGGCGCACCCGTCCGACTCGGCCGCGACGCTCAACGCCGCACTGGCCGCGGGCAAGAACCTGCTGGTGACACCGGGCGTCTACCACCTCGACCAAGCGCTGAACGTCACGCGCCCGGACACCGTGGTGCTGGGGCTCGGCCTGGCGACGCTGCAGCCGACCAACGGGACGGCGGCCATCACGACGTCCGATGTGGATGGTGTGAAGATCGCGGGGCTGCTCATCGACGCGGGCGCGGTGAACTCGCCGGTGCTCGTGCAGGTCGGGACGCCGGGGTCGAACGCGAACCACGCGAGCGACCCGACGTCGCTGCACGACGTGTTCTTCCGGATCGGCGGCGCGGCCGTCGGGAAGGCCACGCAGACGCTGGTGGTCAACTCGAACAACGTCATCGGTGACCACATGTGGCTGTGGCGCGGCGACCATTCGTACGGCGTCGGCTGGAACGTCAACACCGCGGCCAACGGCCTGGTCGTCAACGGCGCGAACGTGACCATGTACGGTTTGTTCGTCGAGCACTACCAGCAGTACGAGGTGCTGTGGAACGGCAACGGCGGGCGGACGTACTTCTTCCAGAACGAGCTGCCGTACGACCCGCCGGACCAGGCGTCCTGGTCCAGCGGCGGCGGACGGCAGGGCTGGGCGGCGTACAAGGTGGCCGACTCGGTGACCAGTCACGAAGGCTGGGGCCTGGGCAGCTACTGCTTCTTCAACACGAACCCGTCCATTGTGGCCAGTCATTCCTTCGAGGTGCCGAACAACGGCGGGGTCCGGCTCCACAACCTCGTCTCGGTATCACTCGGCGGCGTCGGCACGATCGCCCACGTCGTCAACGACACGGGTGACGCCGCGAACACCGGGCACCAGGTGAGCCCGCTGGTCTCCTACCCGTAGGACCGCGGCGACGTACGCGTCCGGGCGGACCAGCCAGGCTTCGCCCGGACGCGCGTCCAGCACCCCGCCCACCGGGATCGGCACCGACCGCACGCCGGGCACCCGCACCCCCGGCGTCGTCAGGACCAGGAACCCACGCCGGGCCAGGTCGCGCAACCGTCCACTCGCGACGGTCACGTCCGGCAGCAGCACGCCCGGTCCCGGCGGCGGCAACGCACCCCGCGGCGGCCGGCCCGCGAACGGCCGTTCCGGATCGGGCGTGGTCAGCGGCGAATCGGCGTACCAGAACGGTTCGGCCAGCCGGCCCGAGTCGACCTGCGCGCGGGCAGCCGGGTCGTGCGCCGCCCGGGTGAGGACGTCGAGCCGGCGACGACGTTGTTCCTCGTCCTGGGGGACCAGGAAATCCATCGTGGCGGTGGTGACGGCCGCGTTCTCCACCGCCGCCGCGTGCCGCTCGGTGTGGTAGCTCTCCAGCAGCTCCTCCCCCGCGTCGCCGCGCAGGACGGCGGCCAGCTTCCAGGCCGCGTTCTCCGCGTCGGCCACGCCGGAGTTGAGGCCGCGCGCCCCGAACGGCGCGACGAGGTGCGCGCAGTCCCCGGCCAGCAGCACCCGGCCGACGCGCATCCGGTCGACGAGCCGCGTGTGGAACCGGTACACCGACCGCCAGATCACTTCGTAGGACGCCGAACCGATGATCGCCCGGATCCGGTGGTCGAGCGCCCCCCGTGACTCCTCCGCCGTGAGGTCGTAGTCCTCGGGCACCTGCCAGTCGATGCGGAACTGCGAGCCCGGGCACGGGTGGATGAGCACCTGGCGGCCCGGGTTCCACGGCGGGTCGAAGTAGAACCGGCGCTCGGCGGCCCAGCCCGGCAGGTCGGCGTGGATGTCGCAGATCAGGAACAGGTCCCGGAACGAGATGCCGTCGAGGTGCTGCCCGAGCGCACGCCGCACGGTGTCGCCGCGCGCGCCCGCGCAGGCGATCGCGTAGTCGGCCTCGATCCGGCGCGGCCCGTTCTTCGTCTCGCACTCGATCTCGACGAGACCGGCCTGGGCCAGTCCGGTGACGCGGTGGCCGCGGCGGACGTCGATCAGCGGCTGCCGCTCGATCAGCTCGTCCAGGACCTCCTCGACACGGGCCTGCGACAGGTTCACGAACGGCGGCAGCGCCGATCCACCGTCGGGCAGTTCCAGGGAGAACAGCTCGGCGGTGCGGTGGAACGTCCGCGCGGTTGTCCAGGTGAGGCCCTCTTCGGCGAGGCAGCCCGCGCCGAGCGACACCCAGACGTCCAAGGTGTCGCGCTGGTGGCAGATGGCCTTGGACCCGACGGGGTCACGTCTCTCCTGCTCGTCGACGAGCACGACCGGCACGCCCCGGCGCGCGAGCAGCAGCGCGGCCGTCTGGCCGACCGGGCCGCTGCCGAGGACCGCGACCGTCATCCCTGGAGCTGGTCCCAGACCGCGCGGTCGCGTTCGGCCGTCCACACGACCGGCCGCTCGATCCCGGACAGTTCGTCCCACAGCCGCGAGACGTCGAAGGGCAGGCAGTGCTCGAAGATCGGCCAGTGGCCGTACCGGTCGTTCAGCGCCGCGTGCGTGCGCTCGAAGGCGTCCTTGAGGGTGCCGCCGGCGTCCCGGACGGCACCGACTTCGCGGAGCATCGTGGTCAGGAAGTGCCGGGTCTGCGCAATGGCGGCGTCGACCGCTTCGCGGCCGCGGCTGACCCCGCCGCGGCCGCCGATCAGGGTCTCGGCCCCGAAGTCGGCCACCCG
Source organism: Amycolatopsis sp. cmx-13-12 (assembly GCA_049998155.1). Classification (GTDB taxonomy): domain Bacteria; phylum Actinomycetota; class Actinomycetes; order Mycobacteriales; family Pseudonocardiaceae; genus Amycolatopsis. The sequence continues at coordinate 126,670 of JAEBES010000001.1, forward strand.
GTCCAAAGTGGACGAAGCCCAGTCGCGGTGGAACGCGTCGCCGGTGTACAGCGCGGCTTCGGCCTCCACGAGGTCGCCGGCGTAGAGAATCCGCTGCCGGGGCAGCCAGGCGACGAGGTCGCCCTCGGTGTGGCCGCGTCCGCAGTACTGCAGCACGAGGTCGCCGCGGTCGCCGCCGAGGTCGATGGTGAGCCGGTCGGAGAAGGTCAGCGTCGGCCAGGTCAGCCCGGGCACCGAGTCCGCGCCCTTCGCCAGCCGCGGCATCCGGCCGAACTCGCTTTCCCAGTCCTCCTTGCCGCGCTCGGCGACCAGGGCGCGGGTGTTCTCGTGGGCGACGATCACCTCGGCGTCGAAGGCGGACGCGCCCAGCACGCGCACGGCGTGGTAGTGGCTCAGCACCAGGTACCGCACGGGCTTGTCGGTGTGCTCGCGCAGTTTCGCGAGCCATTCGGCGGCCGCGACGGGCGTGGCGAGTGCTTCGAAGCAGACGAGGAAGTCCTCGCCCTCGATCGCGCCGATGTTCGGGTCGCCTTCGGCGGTCAGGGCGTAGACGCCGTCCGCGAGGACTTCCAGGGTTTGCGCTTTCTCCGCCAGGTCGGCCGAAGAGGCGAAGGCTTTCTTCGTCACGGCGAGCGCTCCTTGATCGTCAAAGGATTGACTATCTGGCCAGGCTAGCCCGCCGGACCGCGGCGGGGAACCCCGCTCCCCTAACCTGGGCCGCATGACGGACCGACCGGCCGACCTCGACTACCTCTCGTTCGTCGACTACGCGATCGGGAAGACGCAGGCCGAGCTGCCCGCGACCGACCCGGTGGCGATGCGCCTCGGCCTGACGCTGCACCGGCTGGCCGGCGCGCTGGTCTACGACTGGGAGTCGACGGTCCACCGCCCCCGCGGCTGGAGCTGGGGCGGCTTCCGGGTTCTGTTCGTGCTCTGGCTGGCGGGCCCGCTGGAGTCCCGCCACGTGGCCCGCCTCGCCGGGATGAGCCGCGCGGCGGTGTCGGCGCTGGTCAAGACCTTGGAGCGGGACGGCCTGGTGACGCGCACCCAGGTCGCCCACGACCGTCGCGCGGTCGAACTGGCACTGACCGAGGCGGGCCACACGGCGGTGACCGACGCCTACCAGGAACACAACCGGAGGGAGCAGGCCTGGGTGGCGTCCCTGACCCCGGAAGAGCGGACCGCACTGATCGGCCTGCTGGAGAAACTCACCACGAGCCCGGCCGCCGCGGCCGCGCAACGCCTCACCTGAACCGACCCGCCAGGCACGCCGGCCGACCCTCCGGGTACGGACGTCAGCTGGCCAGGCCCGGCAGGCTCAGCGTGTGCCCGGTCTGCTCGGCCTTCGCCCGCAGGTACCGGACGTTGGTCTCGGTCGCGAACACCCCCGTCGGCACCTGGCCGCGCACCGCGATGCCGGCCGCCCGGAGCTGGGCGGCCTTGTCCGGGTTGTTCGACAGCAGATCGACCCGGCTCACGCCCAGCGCACCCAGCATCTGGGCGGCGACCGTGTAGTCGCGGGCGTCTTCGGGCAGGCCGAGCGCGGCGTTCGCGGCGTAGGTGTCGAGGCCGCCGTCCTGCAGGGCGTACGCGTCGAGCTTGTTGTACAGCCCGATCCCCCGGCCTTCCTGGCGCAGGTACAGCAGGTACCCGCCGGTTTCGGAGATCCGCGCGACCGCCTCGGCCAGCTGCGGCCCGCAGTCGCAGCGCGCCGACCCGAAGACGTCGCCGGTCAGGCATTCCGAGTGCGGCCGCACCAGCGGCACCTCGCCCGGCGTGCCCAGGACGAACGCCAGGTGCTCACCGCCGTCGGCCAGGCCGCGGAAGGTGACGGCTTCGGCGTCGACCGCGAGACCGCCGTCGAGCCGCAGCGGGATCCGCACCCGCGTCCGCACCTCGGCCGTCATGTCCTCGCCCCTGGTGTCACCCACAAGATCGACCCTACACGAGGTTCAAATTCGAACATTCGCGACGGCGGTGGCGGCCGGGTCGTATTCTCGGCCCATGATCCCCGGTGCCACCGCCGCCTCGTTCCTGCTGGTCGTCGTGCTCGGGGCGATGTCCCCCGGGCCCGACTTCGTCGTCGTGACGCGCTCGGCGCTCACCGGCGGGCGGCGGGCCGGGATCGCCGCCGGCACCGGGATCGCGCTCGGGGTGTTCGCCTGGGTGGTCGCGATCGCCCTGGGGGTCGCCGCCGTGCTCACCGCGTCGGCCGTCGCGTTCACCGTCGTCAAGCTGGCCGGGGCGGCCTACCTCGTCGTCCTCGGCGTCAAGGCGTGGCTGGCCGTGCGCCGCGGCGAGTACCGGGATCTCGCCGAGACCACCGGGGCCCGGCAGCTCAAGGCCGGGGCCGCCTTCCGCCAGGGCCTGGGGACGAACCTGCTCAACCCCAAGGTCGCCGTGTACTTCCTGGCCCTGCTCCCCCAGTTCCTGCCCGCCGACGGCTCCACGCTGCAAACGCTGGAACTGGCCGCGATCGCCACCGCCGGCACGGTCCTGTGGTTCGTCACCCTCGCCGTCGTGGTCGGCGCGCTGAAGCGGTTCTTCAGCGCCGGCCGCGTCCGCCGGAGTCTCGACGCCGTCCTGGGCACCGTGCTCGTCGCCCTCGGGCTGAAGGTCGCCGCCGAGACGGCGTGAGCCCGCCGCCGGGCTCACGCCGTCGCGCTCAGCCCAGCTTCTCCGACGCCAGCCGCGTGCCCTCGACCCGGGCCGCGATCTTCGCGAACGCGATGTCGCGCGAGGTCGACGTGTCGTCGGCGAACGGCGAGAACCCGCAGTCGTCGCAGGTGCCGAGCCGGTCGGCCGGCAGGTACTTCGCCGCGGTCAGCACCCGGTCGCGGACCTCTTCCGCCGTCTCCACGCGCGGGTCGATCGGGTCGATCACGCCCACGAAGACCCGCTGGTCGGCCCCGAGGTGGTCGGCGATCACCCGCAGCGCGCGCTCCGGGTCGGCTTCGCTGGCCAGTTGGACGAAGAAGCGGCCGGCCTTGAGGTCGAACAACGCCGGCAGCAGGTCCGCGTAGTCGACGTCGAGGCTGTGCACGGAGTCCTGGTCGCCGCCCGGGCAGGTGTGGACGCCGATCTTCGCGCGTTCCTCGGCGGTGAACCGGTCGAGGACGGCGTTGTTCAGCTCGACGAACTGCCGCAGCAGCCCGCCGGACGGGTCGAGCTTCAGCGAGAGCCGTCCTTCGGTGAAGTCGATCTGCACGCTGTCCGCGCCCGCTTCGAGGCTGCCGCGGATGTCCGCCTCGGCCTCGTTCACCAGGTCGGCGACGAACTGCTCCTGCGAGTACCCCTCGATGCCGTCGGCCGGGTAGATCAGCGAGACGGCGGACGCGGCGATCACCGCCTGCTTGACGGGCCGGTCGGTAAGCGTTTTCGCGCGCGTGAGGTAGGAGTCCGCGTGGGTCGCGTAGCGGAACGGGCCCGCGGTCAGCCGCGGCAGCTGCCGGGTGTGCCCGTCGGCGAACGGGATGACGACCCCGTCCGGCGCCAGCGCTTCGAGGCCGGCCAGCGGGTAGGTCGCGAAGCTCGGCTTGCCCTGTTCGCCGTCGGTCAGCACCGGTGAGCCGGTCTCCTCGAACCGGCGGATGGTGTCCGCCAGCGCGCGGCTCTCCAGTTCGGCGAGCGCGGCGGCGTCGATCCGGCCGGCCGCGAACTCGCCGAGACCGTCGACGAGGTAGCCGGGACGCGGGATGCTGCCGATCGGTTCGGTGGGCAGGGTCATGAATCCTCCGCTTGCTTGAAGGTCCTGACCGGGCACCGGCATGGCAGGAGGACGTGGCCGCCCCCAGCCGTCCGGCCGTCACCGGCCACGTTCACACGGCAACTTAACGTGGCGAAGGCCGGTCACGGAGCGCGGATCACCCGGTCGGCCCAGAGAAAAGCACGAAATCAGAAGACGTTCGGCGGTTCGCGAGGAGGACGATTGGGTATTCGCTACGGCGATACGGCGGGTTCGGCGCCGAAGGAGTGCCCCGATGCTCAGTCACCACGATCGCACCGAGCTCGAGAAGATCGAGCGCAGTCTCGAGCTCAGCGACCCCGACCTGGCTGCCGCGCTGCGCGACGGCCGGCGTCCGAAGTCGCGCGCGCTCCGCAGCGCCCTCCTGATCTTCTTCGACATCACCGCCGTGACCCTCCTCGTCCTCGGCCTGGTGCTGCCCGACCCGGGCGTGACCCTCTGCGGGATCCTCGCGCTCACCAGCACCGTCTGGACCCACGTGGCGAGGCACCGTCTCTGACGATCTGGGGCAGACTGGGCGGCGTGAAGTGGGTCCTGCACGTCGACCTCGACCAGTTCATCGCCGCGGTCGAGATCGCCCGCCACCCGGAGCTGCGCGGGAAGCCCGTCGTGGTCGGCGGCAACGGCGACCCCACCGAACGCGCGGTCGTCGCGACGGCGTCGTACGAGGCCCGCGAGTTCGGCGTCCAGTCCGGCATGCCGCTGCGGATCGCGGCCCGGCGCTGCCCGGACGCGGTGTTCCTGCCCAGTGACCCGGACGCCTACCTCGAGGTGTCGGCGCGCGTGATGGCCGCCGTGCGGGAGCTGCCGGTCGTGGTCGAGGTGCTCGGATGGGACGAGGCGTTCGTCGGTGCGGAGACGGCCGACCCCGAGGCGCTGGCCGTCGCGATCAAGGAGGCGGTGGCCCGCGAGACGGGATTGTCGTGCGCGGTCGGGATCGGCGACAACAAGCTGCGGGCCAAGCTCGCCACCGGGTTCGGCAAGCCGGGCGGGATCTACCGGCTGACCCAGGAGAACTGGTGGGACGTGATGGCGGCCCGCCCGACCGACGCGCTGTGGGGCATCGGCGGCAAGACGGCGAAGAAGCTCGCTTCGCTGGGCATCACCACGGTGCTGGAGCTGGCGGGTGCCGATCCGGCGGAGCTGGCGGCGCGGTTCGGCCCGAAGACCGGCCCGTGGCTGCGGCTGCTCGGTGGCGGCATCAGCGACGCCGAGGTGAGCGCCACCCCGTGGGTGGCCCGCTCCCGCAGCCGCGAGACGACGTTCCAGCACGACCTGACGGACCCGGCGCAGGTGGCGGCCGAGGTCTCGGCACTGGCGAAGCGCGTCGCGCAGGACGTCCTCGACGAAGGCCGCCCGGCGGCGCGGGTGGCGGTCAAGGTGCGGTTCGTGCCGTTCCTGACCCACACGCACAGCATCACGCTGCCGGCGCCGACGTCGGACGCGGCCGAGCTGGACCGGGCGGCGCAGGCGGTGCTCGGGATGTTCGAGCTGACCCGGGCCGTGCGGCTGCTGGGCGTGCGGGCCGAGTTCCCGCGCGAGGACTCGTGAGCGGTCTGCCGCGGCCCTCGTGAGTGGGAAACAGTGTTAGAACACTGTTTCCCACTCACGAGCCGGAGGCGAGGTGGTCCGGCAGCGGCAACGGCCGGTCCGGGTCCAGTTCGACGCCGCCCGCCCGCAACGTGTGGTCCAGCATCGCCCAGATCGTGCCGGTGAGCTGGGCCGTCAGCTGGGGCAGGGTGAGCGTTCCCGGGTGGTCGAGCCAGCGGGTGGTCGCCGATTCGACGTAGCCGACCAGGCCGAACGCGATCGTGTCGCCCGGGGCCGGGTCCAGGCCGAACGCCGTCAGGTAGCCGGTGAACAGGCCGCTGAGGTGGCGCGCGATGGCCCCGCGGACGTCCGGGCCGTCCGGTACCCCGCGGGTGAGGTAGCGGTGCAGGTGGGCGTGCTCGGTCAGCCAGCGCAGGTGCGTCGAGATCACCGTCGAGATCATCTCGTTCGGCGAGCCCTCGGGGTGCCAGAGCGGCGCCAGGTCGGCCGTCACCAGCTCGGCCGCCCGCTGGGCGATCGCCCGGCGGAGGTCCGCCGCGTCGGAGAAGTGCCGGTAGAGGCGGGTGCGGGCGACGCCGGCGCGCTCGGCGATCTGCTCGGTCGAGACGTCCGGGCCGTGCTCGGCGATGGCGGCCAGCGCGGCGTCGACGAACTCCGCGCGCCGGCGTTCCTGCTGGCCCGCCCAGCGCGTCGCCCGTCCGTCGACCTTGGTCACGGCGAAAGCCTACTCACGCACCCGCACGGCGGTGTACGCTGCCGAAGTAACTAGTACACCGCGTACCCCCTACTTTGGAGGCCGCCATGGGCGTCGAGGCCCAGGACCGGGACGTCACCGCGGCTCGCCTGCTCAAGAGCTCCGCGAAGAACTCCTACGACCCGTACGTCGACATCGACTGGGACGCGCCGCTCGCCGAGGGCAAGGCGTACATGCCGCTCGAGCGCGTCTCCCTCTACGGCACGGACCTCTGGGCGAACCTGACGCCCGAGCAGCGGATCGAGCTGTCCAAGCACGAGATCGCCAGCATCATGAGCGTCGGCCTGTGGTTCGAGATCGTCCTGATGCAGCTGCTCGCCCGGTACGTCTTCGACCTCGACGCGCGCACCGAGCACGCGCAGTACGCGATGACCGAGATCGGCGACGAGACGCGGCACTCGGTGATGTTCGCCCGCACCGCGCAGCGCCTGGGCGTCCCGCGCTACGGCGTCCCGAAGGTGGTCCACCGCGCGGCGAAGGTGTTCGGCGCGACCGCCGCCGGGCCGTCGATGTTCGCCAGCGTGCTGGTCGCCGAGGAGACCACCGACCGGCTCCAGCGGTCGATGATGGACGACGACGGCATCCAGCCGCTGATCCGCTCGGTCAACCGCATCCACGTGGTCGAGGAGGCCCGGCACGTCCGGTTCGCCAAGGAGGAGGTGCTGCGCGAGACGCCGAAGCTGTCGAAGGCGGCACTGCAGCGGCACCGGCTGCGGACCGCACTGGTCGCGTTCGGCGTGATCGACAGCATGGTCGACGCGCGGATCTACCGCAGCGTCGGGATCGACCCGCGCGAAGGCCGCGCCGCGGCGCTGGCCAACCCGCACTTCCACGAGACGCGCCGCTGGATGGCCGAGAAGATCGTGCCGTTCCTCCGTGACGCGGGGCTGATCGGCGGTCGCTCCGAGGGCATCTGGCGGCGCGCGCACCTGCTCTGAGAGCCGAAATCGGAATTCCCTTCGCACCGGATGCCCGATTCCGCCAGGATTCTCCGGTGACCGAGAACTTCCCGCTTCCCCCCGCGCCCGGGCAGCAGGCCGTTACCCCGCCCCCACGCCGCCGCTCGCTCCTCGCCCGGCCGGCCGTGACCGGCCTGATCGGCCTGGTGGCCGGCGCCCTGCTGGTCGGCGTGCCGTGGCTGGCACTCGGCCTGCTCCGCGACAGGCCGAGCGGGCGGGAGCTCGCCGCGCCGCCCCGGCTGGGCGGGTTGAGCAGGGCCGAGGACGCGATAGCGAAGATCGACAAGGTCAATGGCCAGGCCACGATCGCCCGCATCGAGAAGACCGACCGGGAGGACACGGCCCGGGTATCGGCGGCCTACGGCGGTGCGGCCGCGGTCGTGCAGCAGTACCAGAACGACCAGCTGCGGCGCGCGGTCCAGCTGATCGCCGTGCGCGCGCCCTCCCCCGGGCTCGTGGCGCCGTATGTGGACGTCGAAGCGCTCGGCCTGGCCGCGCCGGGCACCGAACTCGTCCGCGTCGCCGACGTCCAGTGCCTCCGGCACAACGGTTCCGTACCCGCCGGGTCGGCGCCGGACTCCACGCAGGTCGTCGTCACGAACTGCCAGCGCACCGGCCCGAACCTGACCGTCACCCTCAAGAGCCTCAGCTCCGAAGGCAACCGCGACCCGCGGGAGCTCGCCGGCCTCGTGGACCAAGCCTGGCGGGAGCTCTCGTGACGATCACCATCCGCCTCGCCCGCGCCGAAGACGAAGCCGCCCTCGCGCAGGTCGACGAACGCACCTGGACCCCCGCCGTCTCCCCCGCCCCGGCGCCACCGCCCGGCACACCCTTCTTCGACGACGGCACGCGGCCCGAGGACGTCCTCGTCGCCGAGCACGGCGGCGTCGTCGCCGGGTACGCGCGCCTCGGCGAAGGGTTCGGCATCCCCGCCCACCGGCACGTGGTGGTGATCGACGGCCTCGCCGTCGACCCGGACCGGCAGCGGCTCGGCATCGCGGGGCAGCTCGTCGAGGCCGCCGTGGCCGAGGCTCGCCGGCGAGGCGCCCGCAAGGTGACGTTGCGCGTGCTCGGGCCCAACACCGGCGCACGGCGGGTCTACGAGCGCTGCGGCTTCGTCGTCGAAGGCGTGCTGCGGGGCGAATTCCACCTCGACGGCGCCGACGTCGACGACGTGCTCATGGCCCGCTCGCTCGCTTGACAGCCTCGCGGCCGCTTTGCCATCCTGGATCCGGGCCGAGAGGCGCTGCGACGGAAGCGACTTCCGCCACGCTCGGCCCGACACACGACTCCAAGGGCGCCTCCCGCGAGGGAGGTGCCTTCTTCTTTGTCCGCGCGACTTCCGTGCTGCCTCCCGAGCGCATCCCGACGAACTCCGGAGTGCACCGAAGCATGAGTGACAAACTGCAGACCCGAAACGGCCTCGACTTCGCCGTGGCCGACCTGTCCCTGGCCGACGCCGGCCGCACGCAGCTGCGGCTGGCCGAGCACGAGATGCCCGGCCTGATGGCGATCCGCCGCGAATACGCCGCCGCGCAGCCCCTCAAGGGCGCCCGCATCGCCGGGTCGCTGCACATGACCGTGCAGACCGCCGTGCTCATCGAGACCCTCGTCGCCCTCGGTGCGCAGGTGCGCTGGGTGTCCTGCAACATCTTCTCCACCCAGGACGAGGCCGCCGCCGCGGTCGTCGTCGGCCCCGAGGGCACGGTGGACGCCCCGGCCGGGACGTCGGTGTTCGCGTGGAAGGGCGAGACGCTCGAAGAGTACTGGTGGTGCACCGACCAGCTCTTCGCCTTCCCCGGTGGGCAGGCCCCGAACATGATCCTCGACGACGGCGGTGACGCCACCCTGCTCGTCCACAAGGGCGTCGAGTTCGAGGCGGCCGGCGCGGTGCCGCAACCGTCCGAAGAGGACCCGGAGGAGTTCCGGATCATCCTCGAGACGCTGCGCGCGAGCCTCGCCTCCGACGGTGACCGGTTCACCCGGATGGCCAAGGAGATCCGCGGCGTCACCGAGGAGACGACCAACGGCGTCAAGCGGCTCTACAAGCTGGCCAAGGACGGCGAGCTGCTCTTCCCCGCGATGAACGTCAACGACTCGGTGACGAAGTCCAAGTTCGACAACAAGTACGGCATCCGGCACTCCCTTGTGGACGGTCTGAACCGGGCCACCGACGTGATGATCGGCGGCAAGCGCGTGGTCGTCTGCGGCTACGGCGACGTCGGCAAGGGCGCGGTCGAGGCGCTGCGCGGCCAGGGCGCCCGGGTGGCGGTCACCGAGATCGACCCGATCTGCGCGCTGCAGGCGGCGATGGACGGCCTGGACGTCGTCGAGCTCGACGACGTGGTGGCCACCGCCGACATCTTCATCACCACCACCGGCAACTTCGGCATCATCTCGGCGGACCAGATGAGCCGGATGAAGCACAACGCGATCGTGGCCAACGTCGGGCACTTCGACAACGAGATCGACATGGCCGGGCTGGCCAAGCGGCCGGGCATCGTGAAGAAGGAGATCAAGCCGCAGGTGCACGAGTGGACCTTCCCGGACGGCCACGCGATCATCGTGCTGTCCGAGGGCCGCCTGATGAACCTCGGCAACGCGACCGGCCACCCGTCGTTCGTGATGTCGAACTCGTTCACCAACCAGGCGATCGCGCAGATCGAGCTGTTCGCCAAGCCCGGCGAGTACGCCACCGACGTCCACCGGCTGCCGAAGCACCTCGACGAGAAGGTGGCCCGGCTGCACCTCGACGCGCTCGGGGTGAAGCTCACCAAGCTGACGAAGGCCCAGGCCGAGTACATCGGCGTCGACGTCGAAGGTCCGTACAAGCTCGATCACTATCGGTACTGATCTCAGATTGCTCCATTCGCCGTAGTTTGGTTTATCGCGAAACTGGCCATCCTCACGGCGAGAGCGCATCCGCCCGGACGGCACGGAGCCGGGCCGGGTCTCATGCGAAGGAGTGTGTCAAGTGATCATTCTCGGTGTGATTCTCCTCGTCATCGGGTTCATCGTGGGCATCCCGGTGCTGTACACCATCGGAATCATTCTCGCGGTGGCCGGCGTGGCGCTGGCCATCCTGGGCGGCACGGGCCGCCGGATCGGTGGCCGGGCGCACTGGTACTGATCCCGAGACTCCGCCACGGCCTGGCGCGCCGGCAGCAGTGCTGTCGCGCCAGGCCGTTCGGCCGTTTTCAGCGCCACCCCGGCAGCCCACGGAAAGGCAAACGCAGAGCAAACTCTGCCGCGAATCCGCGACCGCTGATCCCTCCGGGAAAGTTTTCGGCGCCAAGCCGGTGAAAAACGAACCGACCGCTTCCCCGGTCACGTAAATCGCGAGCACGAAGAAGAAATTGCGCTGGCCCCCAGGCCCTGGGCATGAAAGGGTCCTCCGGCTCCGAGGGGGAGGGAGAGCCGAAGGACCCCGTTAGTGTTAGCACATCGCCAAGCCGCTGTACACAGCTGCATACACGATCGTGTGACCACCTTGACGGGTTCCGAACGCCGCGAAGGCCTCCCCGGCCACGCGGTCACCCGGCCGGGAAGGCCTTCACGGTCCGGGCGGGAGGCTCAGGAAGCTCGGCGCAGCAACGACTTCCACGGCGCGTCGGCACAGCCGCACCCGCCGCCGACGCCCTGGCAGTCGACGATCAGCGCGTGCCGCACGCGGTCACCGTCCGCACAGGCCGGTTCGGTGCACTCGGCGCCTCCCCCTTCCGGGTGGACCACCAGCGTGCCGTGGCAGTGATCGATGCCGGCGTCACAGGAAGCACACTCCATGTCCGCACCGCCTTTCCGCGCTCGTGCACACACGGTAGGACCGGGGAGCACGCGGGCACGGTAGCCGGGCGGCGTGTCGGCACGACCACCCGTCCGAGCGCGCTCAGGCGGACTTCGGTGCCCGCTTCCGGGTGGCCGGCTTCTTCTTCGCCGGCTTCTCGTCCTCATCGGACGCTGCGGCCCCATCGGACGCCGCCGGCGCGGCAGCATCCGAAGAGGACTGCCGCGACTTCTTCGCGGCGTCCACACTGGCCTGCAGCGCCGCCATCAGGTCCACGACCTCGGCCTTGGCGGTGACGGCGGCCGGTTTGGTCGTCTCGTCCCCCGCGACCTTGGCCTCGATCATCTCTTCGAGGGCCTCGCGGTAGTGGTCGTGGTACTTCTCCGGCTCGAACACCGGCTCGGCCAGCGAGTCGATCAGCGACCCGGCCATGGTGAGCTCCTGCGGCCGGATCTGCGGCGGGTCGTCGCGCAGGAACGGGAAGTCGGGCTCGCGGACCTCGTCCGGCCACAGCATCGTGGTCATCACCAGCACGTCGGCGTGCACCCGCAGCACCGCCATGCTCTCCCGCTGCCGGACCGCGACCTTCGCGACGGCCACCTGGCTCGACTTGTGCAGCGCGTCCCGCAGCACCACGTACGGCTTCACCGCGTTCTTCTGCGGCTCCAGGTAGTACGTCCGGTCGTACTGGATCGGGTCGATCGACTCCAGCGGCACGAACTCCAGCACGTCGATCGTGCGCTGGGTGGTCAGCGGCAGTTCGGCCATCTCGGCGTCGGTGATCACCACCATCTCGCCGTCGGGCAGCTCGTAGCCCTTGGCGATCTCGGCGTAGGGCACTTCCTGGCCGTCGATCGTGCAGAACCGCTTGTACTGGATGCGGCCGCCGTCGGCCTCGTGCACCTGGCGCAGGGAGACGTTCTTGTTCTCGGTGGCCGCGTACATCTGGATCGGGATGCTGACCAGCCCGAAGGACACCGAGCCCTTCCACATCGCCCGCATGCCACGCACCTCCGAGATCGCCTTCACGCTACGTGACAACCGTAGCCCGAATCGTCCCCCGGCGACAGTCCGCGGCGGCGGCGATCTAGACCTCTGCCAGGTACTTCTCCCAGAGGACCGGGTCCATGAACCAGTGCTGGAAGTCGGCCGGGTCGGCGAATCCGTTGACGAACCGGCGCGCGACCGCGGGGTTCTGCCCCGCCACGCCGAGGATCTGGAGCACGTGCGGAGGCGGGGGAAGGAGCAGCGCGTTGGTCCATTCGGTCACGTGCCGGGCGTACTCCCAGTAGCGCTCGAACGTCGCTTCCATCCAGGCCGCGTCGAACGGCCGGTCGCCGCGCTCGACGATCGCGTCGAGGTAGGTCGCCGCGCAGTGGCTCGCGTTGTTCGAGCCCTGCCCGGTGATCGGGTCGTTCGCCACGACGACGTCGGCCATGCCCAGCACGATCGCCCCGCCGGGCAGCGTCCCGACCGGGTGGCGGACCACCGGCGGGTAGCCGCCCGCCAGGGTGGCCTTGGCGTCGGTCAGCTCGGCGTCGCGGCAGCGGTCGTACTCCCAGGGCACGAACTGCCGCATCAGGTCGAGCACGCGCCGGAAGTGCTCGTCCGGGCCCGGGTGGTCGTCGAAGCAGTCCAGCGGCCCGCCGGGCACGCCTTCGAAGAAGAGGATGTCGCAGTTCCCGCTCAGCGTGTACGCCGGGATCATGAACAGCTCGCCGACGCCGGGGACGATGTTGAACCGCACCCCCATCTTGTCCGGGTGCTCCGGCCGACGGCCCACGCCGTGGGCGTAGACCAGCGACAGCGCGCGCATCGGCCGCGTGTACGGCGAGCGCTCGGGCACCCGGTCGAACAGCTGGACCAGCTCGCCCTTGCCGGCCGAGATGACCACCAGGTCGTAGAGCCGGGCCAGCGCGTCCAGTTCGGAGGTCATCACGCCGTGGATGACGAGCTTGCCGCCGCGGTCCTCGAACAGCTCCAGCCAGCCGGCCATCTTGACCCGCTGGTCGACGGACTGGGCGGGGTGGTCGAGCTCGGCGAACCAGTCGAGCGCGCGGCCGCCGTCCGGCGCGGCCACCGAGACGCCGAGGCCCTCGACGTTGACCGTCTCGGCCTCCCACAGGTTGATCCCGAGGTCGCGCTCGTGCTGCAGCGCGTCGTGGAACATGCACTGCGTCGACATCACCCGCCCGTTCCGGATCTCCTCCGGCGTCCGCGCGGACATCACGGTGACGTCGTAGTCCTTCGCCAGCAGCCCGAGGGCCAGCTGCAGGCCGGACTGCCCGGCGCCAACGACCAGGACCTTGCGCATGGACCTCGTTCTCCTTCTCAGGCGTGCGGGGCGCTGCCGGCGAGCTCGCGGCTCCCCGGTCCGGAGAGCACCGCCAGCGACAGCGTGTGGCCGACCAGTTCGGTCAGGGTGGCGATGGTGGACGCGCGGTCACGGGCGTCGCAGGTGACCAGCGGGACGCTCGGGTCGAGGGCCAGTGCGTCGCGCACCTCGTCGAGGTCGTGCACCGGCTTGCCCTCGAACTGGTTGACCGCCACGACGAACGGCAGCTCCGAGTCGTTCTCGAAGTAGTTGATCGCCGCGAACGACTCGTCGATCCGGCTGGTGTCGACCAGCACGACCGCGCCGAGCGCGCCGCGGCTGAGGTCGTCCCACAGGAACCAGAACCGCGCCTGCCCCGGCGTGCCGAACAGGTACAGCAGCAGGTCCGGGCGCAGCGTGATGCGCCCGAAGTCCATCGCCACCGTGGTGGTCGACTTGTTGCCGGGCGGCAGGTCGTCGACGCCTTCCCCGGCCTCGGTCATCCACGCTTCGTTGCTCATCGGCGGCACTTCCGACACCGCGCCGACGAACGTGGTCTTGCCGACACCGAAGCCCCCGGCGACGACGATCTTCGCGGAGATCGTCAGCAGATCGCCCTCAGGCGGGGAGCCGCTTGAGCCCATCAAGGATCCTCTCGAGCACGTTCGTGTCGTGGTGGTAGGCGTGCGCGGTGGGGTGGACGAACACCGCGCCCTGGGTGGCGAGGTCGCCGAGCAGCACCCGCACCACGCCCAGCGGCAGGTCCAGCCCGACCGACAGCTCGGCGACCGAGCACCGGGCCCGGGCGCGTTCGTAGAGCGAGCGCGACTCGGGCATGAGCGTGTCGCTCAGCGCGGGGTCGTACTGCGGCACCGAGATCAGCGTCTCCACCAGCAGCTGGTGGCGCGTGCCGGTGCGGCCGCCGGTGAGCGCGTAGGCGCGGATCCGGCGGCTCCGGCGCGGCAACGGGGTGTCCTTTCCGGACACGGGCATCACATCCTCGGCGTGCGATCCGGGGCTTCTCCCCGGGCCGGGGGCTCCGCCACCCGGACCCACTGAAGACTGGTCAGGCATGTCGATCACACCCGGGGCCGGCGCGCGGTCAGCACCTGCCGCAGCTCCGCGCGCACCTCGGGGGTGAGCGCGTGGCCGGCGTTGGTGATGAACTGGGTCATCTCGTAGGCGACCACCTTCATGTCGGCCTCGCCCGAGGTCAGCACCGCGAGCCCGGCACCGGACCCGATGCCCATGAAGAGGAAGTAGCCGTGGGTGAGCCGGATGATGATCTGCTCGCAGGCGCCCTTCCCGAACAGCGCCGCGCTGTTGCCCGCGAGGGAAAGCAGGCCGCTGGCGATCGCGGCGAGCTGTTCGGCTTCGGCTTCGCCGACCGAGTCCGACGCGGTGAGCGGGAAGCCGTCCACGCTCATGATCAGCGCGTGGCTGACGCCGTGCACCTTGCGCACGAAGTCGTCGAGCAGCCAGGCGAAGTTCGCCGTGGCCGGGTGGGGTGCGCTCACCGGGCGGTTCCTCCGGGCGTCTCGTCCTGCCGGGTGTGGTTCTCCGCGAGCGCGGCCTGCTCGCCGTCGGCGAACGCGCCGAGGTCGGCGAGCAGCCGTTCGTGCCCGGCGGCGGCGTCCCCGGCCGGTGGTGGCGAGGGCGGTGGCGGTTCCGGCGCGGCGCCCCGGATGCTGCCGGGCACGCGGCGGGGCAGGCCGTTCGCCGTCAGCCCGCCGACGGTCCCCTCGACCGGGCGGGGCCGTGGGCTGGGTTTGCGCGCGACCGGTGGCTCCGACGTCTCCGGCGTCTCCCGGGGGAAGGTGCCGGCGCGGCGGCGCGGCAATCCGCCGACGGTGGCCGGTTCGCGGCTCGCCCCGGTCTTGACCGGTTCGGCCGTCACGGTCCGCGTCCCCGACCAGGCGTGCTCGGCGAGCTCGGTGACGACACCGGTGGGCAGCAGCACGGTGGCGACCGTGCCGTGCGGGCTGCGCCGGTCGAGCCGCACGGTGACGCCGTGCCGGGCGGCGAGGCGGGCGACCACGGCCAGGCCCATGTGCCGCGCCGCGGCGTCGTCGAGGTCGCCGCCCGCGGCCAGCCGTGCGTTGAGGTCCCCGATCCGGTCGGCGGGGATGCCGATGCCCTCGTCCTCGATCCGGACGAGCACACTGCCCTGCTCCGTCAGGTGCGCGCTGACGTGCACCGGCGAGCTCGGCGAAGACTGGTTGGCGGCGTTGTCGAACAGCTCCGCCAGCACGCGGCCCAGGTCTTCGGCGGCGAACCCGACGACGCCGAGGTTGACCACCCGGCCGATGGTGATCCGCGCGTAGTGGTTGATCGACGACATCGCCTCGCGCATGAGGTCGAGCACCGAGGTCGCGCGGGCGGCGTCGCCCGCCGTGTCCTGCCCGGCGAGCACCCGCAGGTTCTCGGCGTTGCGCCGCAGCCGCGTGGCGAGGTGGTCGAGCTGGTAGAGCTCGGCGAGGCGGTGATGGTCCTCCTCCCCCGCTTCCAGCTCCTCCAGCCGCGCGAGGAGCTGGTCGAGGAGGTTGAGGTCACGCAGGGCGACGCTGGCGCAGATCTCGGCCAGCACGCCTTCGCCGTCGGGTGCCGCCACCGGCTCGGGCCGGGTCAGCTCCACGAACGCCGGTCCGGCGGGGGGCGCGTACCCGGGGTGCTTCGGGGGCGCGGTGAGGAACTGCGCGGCGGCGACGCGCGAACGGTCCAGCAGGACGCGTGATCGATCCAGGAGTTCCCGGGCCCGGCTCGCCATGTGGTCCCACTTCTTCCTTGATCAGGTACGGGAAAAGACGGTGCGTCGCCGACCCCCGGCGGCGATGCGGGACATGCAAGCAGAAAGGTTCGTGGGATGTCCACAGCGGGTCCCGGCGCGATCGCCCTGTGTGATCGTGATTTCGGAGCGTCGCCGCTGGTGAGCGCAGCGGATTAGGCCATTCGGTTCAATTTTGCAAATTGCGGGTCGCAACGGAGCGCACACGGCCACCACGGCACCGGTCAGCCGGGAGCGAACACGGCCCGTGGCAGTACGCTCGGCGGTCCTGACAGTCTCGCCGGCCCACCCCGTGGCAGCGGATATCGCAGCCCACCGTGCTCCACACCGAAAGAACCGGACTGTGTCCGATTAGTCCTAACTTTGCGTGGCACGCAAATTTTTGCGTGCCACGCAAGTTTTTCGCTACACTCTGCACATGCCGCCGGACGAACCACCGAAGCTGACCCTGCGCGAGCGGAAGAAGCGCGAGGCACGCCGGGCCCTCGCGCAGGCCGCCCTGCGGCTGACGCTGGAGCGGGGGCTGGAGAACGTCCGGGTCGAGGACATCGCCACCGAGGTGGGTGTCTCGCCCCGCACGTTCAACAACTACTTCTCCAGCAAGGAGCAGGCCGTCTGCTCGGTGGTCGTCGACCGCCACGAGGGGATGCGCGAGGCCCTGCTCGAACGGCCGGAGGGCGAGCCGCTCTGGGAATCGGTCAAGCACGCGGTGCTCGAGCAATATTCGCGTGAGGGCGAGCCCGATCGCGCGTATGTTGCGCGTATCCGGGAGCTGATGGGCCAGCTCATGCTGCGTGGCGAATTCCTGAACGCCCACGCGGCGGTCGAGCGGGTCCTCGCCGAAACGATCGCGAAACGGGTGGGCGGTGTGGACCACCTGCTGTGCCGGCTGATGGCCTCCTCGGTGGAAAGCGCCGTCCGCGTCGCCTTCGTGAACTGGTTCACCGAAGGCGAACCGCTCCTGCCGACGCTGGAGCGGCTGCTGGACGAGCTCGCCGCCGGGATGCCGACCCTGACCGGCGGCACCGAACGGAAACCCGAACCGA
Organism: Amycolatopsis sp. cmx-13-12; assembly: GCA_049998155.1. Classification (GTDB taxonomy): domain Bacteria; phylum Actinomycetota; class Actinomycetes; order Mycobacteriales; family Pseudonocardiaceae; genus Amycolatopsis. Next base: position 143,608 of record JAEBES010000001.1, read on the forward strand.
CCACCACCACTCCACTGGGGGAATCGTTGTGCTAGTCAAGCTCCTCCGCAGCCACCTGCGGCCGTACCGGGGCACGCTGTGGGTGATCGTCGCGCTCCAGCTGGTGCAGACGATCGCCATGCTCTACCTGCCGACGCTGAACGCCGACATCGTCGACAACGGCCTGATCAAGGGCGACATGGGCTACATCCTGCGGATCGGCGCCGTGATGCTCGCCGTCACGCTGGCCCAGATCGCCGGCTCGATCGGCGCGGTCTACTACGGCGCCCGCACGGCGATGGCGATCGGCCGGGACATCCGCGCCGGGGTCTTCCACCGGGTGCAGGACTTCTCGGCCCGCGAGGTCGGCCAGTTCGGCACGCCGTCGCTGATCACCCGCACCACCAACGACGTCCAGCAGGTGCAGATGCTGGTCCTGATGACGCTGACGCTGATGGTCTCGGCGCCGATCACGTGCGTCGGCGGCATCATCCTGGCGCTGAACCTCGACGTGCCGCTGTCGTCCCTGCTGCTGGTGATCGTGCCGGTGCTCGCGGTCTCGGTCGGGCTCGTCATCGCGAAGATGCGGCCCGCCTTCCGGCTGATGCAGGTGCGCATCGACCGGATCAACCAGATCCTGCGCGAGCAGATCATGGGCATCCGGGTGATCCGGGCGTTCGTGCGGGACACCCGCGAACGGCAGCGCTTCGACGTCGCCAACGACGAGCTGCTCACCGTTTCGCTGCGGGTCGGCCGGCTGATGGCGCTGATGTTCCCGATCGTGATGCTGGTGATGAACGTGTCCAGCGTCGCGGTGCTGTGGTTCGGCGGCCAGCGGATCGACTCCGGCAGCATGCAGATCGGCGCCATGACGGCGTTCCTGTCCTACCTGCTGCAGATCCTGATGGCCGTCATGATGGCCACGTTCATGTTCATGATGGTGCCGCGCGCGGAGGTCAGCGCCGAGCGGATCAGCGAGGTGCTGGACACCGAGTCGAGCGTCCGCCCGCCGGTGACGCCGATCCGGCCGGGTGCCGTGCGCGGCCACCTGGAGCTCTCCGGGGTCGAATTCCGCTACCCGGGCGCGGAAAAGCCGGTGCTGTGCGACATTTCGCTGCTCGGGCGGCCCGGCGAGACCACCGCCGTGATCGGGTCGACCGGTACCGGCAAGACGACGCTGCTCAACCTGATCCCCCGGCTGATGGACGCCACCGCCGGCACGGTGAAGGTCGACGGCGTCGACGTCCGCGACCTCGATCCGGACGTGCTCGCCCGCGCGGTCGGGCTGGTGCCGCAGAAGCCGTACCTGTTCGCCGGCACGGTGGCGAGCAACCTGCGGTACGGCAACCCGGACGCGACCGACGAAGAACTGTGGCACGCGCTGGAAGTGGCCCAGGGCAAGGACTTCGTCGAAGCGATGACCGAAGGCCTGGACGCGCCGATCGCGCAGGGCGGCACGAACGTCTCGGGCGGTCAGCGGCAGCGCCTCGCGATCGCGCGGATGCTGGTGCACAAACCGGAGATCTACCTGTTCGACGACTCGTTCTCGGCGCTCGACTACGCGACCGACGCGGCCCTGCGCCGCGCGCTGGTGTCGGAGACCAAGGACGCGACGGTGGTCATCGTCGCGCAGCGGGTCAGCACCATTCGGAACGCCGACCGGATCGTCGTCCTCGACGAGGGCCGCGTCGTCGGCACCGGCACCCACCACGAACTCATGGACGGCAACGAAACCTACCGGGAGATCGTGCTGTCGCAGCTGACCGAGCAGGAGGCGGCGTGAGCACCACCGAGACGCCCAAAGCCGCCGTCACCGACGCCGGCGAACGGCCGACCGCGCAGCGGCACCGCAACACCGGTGCCGCCGCGGGACCGGGGGCCCGCTGGATGGGCGGCGGCGCGCCGGCGGAGAAGGCGCTGGACTTCAAGGGCTCCCTCAAGCGGCTGCTGCAGCTGCTGAAGCCGCAGCGGGTGGCGCTGATCGGCGTCCTCGTGCTCGGCGCGGCCAGCGTCACGCTGACCGTGATCGGGCCGAAGATCCTCGGCCAGGCCACCGACGCCATCCTCGCCGGCGTGCTCGGCAAGCAGGTGCCGCCGGGGGTCACCAAGGAGCAGATCGTCGCCGGCCTGCGGGCCCGCGGGGACAGCACGCTCGCCGACATCTACAGCCGGGTCGACCTCGTGCCCGGCGTCGGCATCGACTTCGACAAGGTCGGGCAGATCCTGCTGACCGTGCTGGCGCTGTTCGTCATCTCGTCGTTCTTCGGGCTGATCCAGGCCCGGCTGACGACGACCCTGGTGCAGCACGCGGTGTACCGGCTGCGGCAGGAGGTCGAGGAGAAGTTCGCGCGCCTGCCGCTGAAGTACTTCGACCGCCAGCCGCGCGGTGAGGTGCTGTCCCGCGTCACCAACGACATCGACAACCTGGCGCAGTCACTGCAGCAGACGCTGTCGCAGATCGTGTCGTCGCTGCTGACGGTGATCGGCGTGCTGATCATGATGTTCCTGATCTCGCCGCTGCTGGCGCTGATCGCGTTGCTGACCGTGCCGCTGTCGGCGGTCGTGGCCGCGAAGGTCGGGAAGCGGGCGCAGCCGAACTTCATCAAGCAGTGGTCGACGACGGGCAAGCTCAACGCCCACGTCGAGGAGATGTACACCGGGCACTCGCTGGTGAAGGTGTTCGGCCGTCGCGAGGAGTCCGCGGCGATCTTCGACAAGCAGAACGAAACGCTGTACCAGGCCAGCTTCCGGGCGCAGTTCATCTCCGGGATGATCCAGCCGGCGATGATGTTCATCGGCAACCTGAGCTACGTGCTGGTGGCGGTGATCGGCGCGCTGCGCGTCGCGTCGGGCAGCCTGACGCTCGGCGAGGTGCAGGCGTTCATCCAGTACTCGCGCCAGTTCAGCCAGCCGGTGACGCAGATCGCCAGCATGGCGAACCTGCTGCAGTCCGGGGTCGCGTCGGCCGAGCGGGTGTTCGCGCTGCTCGACGCCGAGGAGCAGGCCCCGGAGCCTGCTTCGCCGGAGCGGCCCGCGGTGATCCGGGGACGCGTGGAGTTCCAGGACGTCTCGTTCCGCTACCTGCCGGAGAAGCCGCTGATCGACGACCTTTCGCTGACCGTCGAGCCCGGGCAGACGGTGGCGATCGTCGGCCCGACCGGGGCGGGAAAGACGACGCTGGTCAACCTGCTCATGCGGTTCTACGAGCTCGACCGCGGGCGGATCACGCTCGACGGCGTCGACATCGCGAAGATGAACCGCGAAGAGCTGCGCGACCAGACCGGCATGGTGCTGCAGGACGCGTGGCTGTTCGGCGGCACGATCGCGGAGAACATCGCCTACGGCGCGGACGACCCGAGCCGTGAGGAGATCGTCGAGGCGGCCCAGGCGACGTACGTGGACCGGTTCGTGCGGACGTTGCCGGACGGCTACGACACGGTGCTCGACGACGAGGGCGGCACGGTCAGCGCGGGCGAGAAGCAGCTGATCACGGTGGCGCGGGCGTTCCTGGCCAAGCCGGTGATCCTGATCCTGGACGAGGCGACCAGCTCGGTCGACACCCGCACCGAGGTGCTCATCCAGCGGGCGATGAACTCGCTGCGCAGCGGCCGCACGAGCTTCGTCATCGCGCACCGCCTCTCGACGATCCGCGACGCGGACGTGATCCTGGTGATGGAGAACGGCCGCATCGTCGAGCAGGGCGATCACGAAACGCTGCTGCACAGCGGTGGTGCGTACGCGCGGCTGTACGCGGCGCAGTTCGCCGAAGCCATGGCGGAGACCGACTGACGTCGTCGCCCCGGTACCCTGGAAGCTCTTCGAGCGGAAGGGGTACTGGGGCGGCCATGGCCGAAAACGCCGACAAACTCGAGGAATACCGCCACAAGCGCGCCCGCGACCGCACCCCCGAACCCTGGCCCGACGGCCCGCCCGTCCCCGGGGAGAACGACCTCTTCGTCATCCAGGAACACCACGCCTCCCGGCTGCACTGGGACTTCCGGCTGGAACGCGACGGCGTGCTCGTGTCGTGGGCGGTGCCGAAGGGCCTGCCGCTCTCCCCCGGTGTTCCCCGGCTCGCCGTGCGCACCGAAGACCACCCCATGGAGTACCTCACGTTCTCCGGCGAGATCCCCGCGGGCGAGTACGGCGGCGGCCGGATGACCGTGTGGGACACCGGGCGCTACGAAACCCTGCACTGGAACGACCACAAGGTCGAGGTGGTCTTCCACGGCGCCCGCACGCGCGGCAAGTACGTCTTCCGGAACCGGCACGACGAGGACGGCCGCGACTGGACCCTGCGCCGCCTCGATCCGGCGGACCCCGGCCACGAAGACGCCCCCGAGTTCCTCGAGCCGATGACGGCCGAACCGGGCGCGCTGCCGGCGGACGACGACGAGTGGGCCTACGAATTCGCCTGGGGCGGGCAGCGCACGATGCTGCTGGTCTGCGGCGGCCGCGTCACCGCCCACGACGGCACCGGCGCCGACGTCACCGATCGCTACCCCGAACTGCACAAACTCGGCGAGCAGCTCGGGTCGACGGAAGTGCTGCTGGACGGCGAAGTCGTCGTGATGAAGGACGGCAAGCCCCACCCCGCCGGCCTCGAAGAACGCCGCCGGGCCGACGGCGCGGCAGCCAAACGGCTCAAGGCCGGCTGCCCGGTCTTCTACTTCGCCGCCGACGTCCTGCACCTCGACGGCCGGCCGACGCTGGAGCTGCCGTACACGAAACGTCGTGAGCTGCTCGACGGCCTGGCGATCGAAGACCGGCACTGGCAGGTGCCGCGGTACTTCCTCGGCGGCGGGGAAGCCGTCGCCGGCGCGAGCCGCCAGCACGGCCTCCCCGGGGTCGTCGCGAAGCGGGCCGACAGCCCGTACCGGCCGGGCGACGGCGCGGGTGACTGGCTGCTGATCAGGAACTGACCCGGCGGGCCAGTGCCACGCCCGCGACCACGACCACCAGCCCGGCCACGACGTTGCCCACCAGGGCGCCCGCCGACGGCCGGGTTTCCCCGCCGGTGCGGAGCAGCCACGGCGAGACGGCGGCCCACGCGCCGAGGACCGGGACCACCCAGCCGATCAGCGCCAGCCTGCGAGTGGCCGTGCGGGCGATCGCCAGCGCGATCAGGACCAGGCCGACGACGGTGTCGCTCAGCGCCAGCACACCCGCGCCGCCGAACCCGGTGACCCACGGGGCCATGACCAGGTAGAGCCCGGCGAGCAGGACCAGTCCGGCGGCCACGCCGAAGACCGCCGTGCGGTGCCGGGGAGCCGGGCTGCTGTGGGATGTCATCTCGTCACCTCCACCCGGAGAGGTACCCGCTGGTCGCACCCGGTAACCGGGGCCGGCCCGCGCGAGGCGGCCGGCCCCGGTCCGGTCAGCAACCGCAGGTGTAGTACGTGATGTCCCAGTGGTTGCCCTCGTCGCAGTACAGGTTGCCGGAGGCGGCCTGCCACTGCGGGTAGCCGTCGCCGCGCAGGCCGGCGTAGCCGAAGTTGTTCTTGATGTAGGCGTCGATGCAGCTGTTGTGCGAGATGTCCACCTTGTAGCCGTTCCAGTGGCTGTAGGTGCCGGACGCGTGCCCGGTCTCGGTGCCCCCGGTGATGTTGATGGCGCAGCCGCTGGCCCGCTTCAGCGTGATGACGCCGCTGACCGTGCTCTGGTTGATCTGCTCGTACGACGTGCACGTCGAGTTGTTGCGGTTGGTGCAGCCGCCGCTCGACGAGTGCGTGACACCGGCGGCGGACAGCTGCGACGCGGCCTGCGCCTGGGTGAGCTTGGTGACCTGCTCGGTCGCCTGCGCGGTGCCGATGGTGGCGAACACCGCCGTCGCGGCGGACGCGGCCAGCCCCAGTGCCACCCGCGCCAGAATCCCTTGTCCCGGCATGAGCTGCCTCCCTCTCTGCGACGATCCGGACGAGGGTGAGCCAAATCGGGCCGGCCATAACTTCGCCAAACTCCGGGCGCCGTGCACCGGGCGGGCCGCGGTCAGGTCCTGATCTTCGTCAAGACTTCACGAGTCCGGTCGCGGTCCGGGGAAGTGCTGGTGACGGCGGTGAGTTCGTGCAGCGCCCGCAGCTCCCACAGCGGGAACCCGAGCTCCCGGAACAACCCGGCCGAAGAGCGCAGCAGCCGTTCCGCCTCACCGCCGTCGCCGGCCTCGGCCTGCGTCCGGCCGAGGCTGAGCAGCGCGTACCCGGCGCCACGGCGGTCGCGCAGCTCCCGGAAGACGTCCAGCGCGAGCAGCAGGTGCCGCCGCGCGCCCGCCGGATCGCCCGCGCGCCGGCGGGCCTCGGCGAGGCTGCGGTGGGTGTAGGCGGCCGCGTGCCGGTGCCCGATCTGCTCGAACAGCATCAGGGAGCGCGCCAGGAAGCGCTGTCCGTCGGCGACTTCGCCGGCGTCGGTGTGCAGGTCGCCGAGGCTGCGCAGGACGTGCGCCTCCCAGTGCCGCTCTCGGGTGCGGACGGCGCCGCCGAGCGCGCCGGTGAGCAGGTCGGCCGCCTGGTCCTGGCCGCCGTGGCGGCGCAGGACGTCGGCGTAGCGCTTGGCGGCCTGGTCGTGCCCGCGGCCGTCGTCGCACTCCCGGGCGAGCAGCATGCTCACCTCGAAGCTCTCGACCGCGCGCCGCACATCACCGACGTCCTCGGCCAGCGAACCCAGCTGCGCCGCCGCGGCCGCCTGCCCACGGCGGTCCCCGCACGCGCCCAGCAGGCCCAGCGCCTCCCGCAGTTCGGCCTCGGCGGCCCGCGGGTCGCCGCCGTCGAGGTGGACGTCGGCGAGTGCGGCCAGCACGGCACCGGTGCCCTGCGGGTCGTCCAGGGCGCGGTAGCGCTGCTCGGCCATGACGAAGTAGTTCTGCGCCCGGTGCCAGTGGCCGTGCTGCCAGTGCACCGCCCCGAGGTTGTAGAGCTTCCCGGCCTCCGCGCGCGGGTCCCGGCGGCGGCGGGCCGCGGCCAGCCCGAGCACCGAGACGGCGCGGGCGGCGTGGCCGAGCCACGGGGTGCCCGCCAGCGCGGTGCAGGCGTCGGCGAGCGGTTCGGTCAGGTCGTGCCAGCCGTGCGCACCCGCCAGCCGGACGGCCGCGGCCAGGTGCGCGGTCTCCCCGGCCGGATCGGCCGCGATCCGCCGGACGACCGCCGGGTCCGGCTTGGGCAGCCCGGGTGCGGGCCGGCCGCGGGCGTGCTCGGCGTAGGCGAGCGCGGCCTCGCAGGCGCGGCGCAGCGCGGGCCGGTCGGCCGCCGTCACCGGGCTTTCGGTCACCACCAGCCGCACGAACGGGGGCACCGCCCACCCCGGCCCGGCGGGGTCCAGCAGATGGGCGGCGACCAGGTCGTCGAGGCGGTCACGGGCGGCGTCGAGGGGCTGGTCGAGCAGGGCGGCCGCGCCCCAGTCCGGGACGGCCGTGCCGAAGGCGGCGAGCAGCCGCAGCAGCGGAACCTCGGCGCCGCGCAGCGCCGACGTGACCGCGGCACGGACGCCGAGGTCGCCGGCGGTCAGTTCGTCGAGCCGGCGGCGGTCGTCGGCCAGCCGGGCGGCGAGGTCGGCGACGCGGCGGCCCGGGCGGGCCGCGAGCTTCACCCCGGCGATCCGGACGGCCAGGGCGAGCCCGGCGCAGTGGCCGAGAAGCCGGTGCACGGCTTCGGGTTCGTCCCGCAGGCGGTCCTCCCCCGCGATCGCCGCCAGCAGCGCATATGCGTCCTCTGTGGACAGTGACGGCACCGGGATCGCCCGTGCCCCGCACAGCCCCGGCAGCTCGCGGCGCGTGGTGACCAGCGTGGCGCAGCCCGGCCCGCTCGGGAGGAGGGCGCGCACCTGGGCCTCCGACACGGCGTCCTCGAACAGCACGAGCAGCCGCCGGTCGGCGGTGTAGCCGCGCCACAACCCGGCCAGCCCGGCCCGGTCGGCGAGTTCGGCCGGGGTGGCGCCGAGCCGGCGCAGGAAACCCGTCAGCACGGCCGCCGGCTCGGCCGGTGTCCCGTCCGGGGCACGCAGGGACGCGGTCAACTGGCCGTCGGGAAACCGGCGGCGGGCCCGCCAGGCGGCCTGCACGGCCAGCGCGGACTTGCCCGACCCGGCCGCGCCGTGCAGCACGACCGGGGCCGGGCCGCGCAGCGCGCGGGTGACGTCGGCCAGTTCGGCCGCGCGGCCGGTGAAGTCGGGCACCGCGGGCGGGAGCTGGGCGGGCGGCCCCGGCGTCGTCCACTCGGTGCCGGCGATGCGGCGGTACACCGCGACGAGGTCGGCGCCCGGCCACACGCCCGCCTCGTCCCACAGCGCCCGCCGGGTCCGGCGGAGCACCTCCAGGGCCGAATCGCGGCGGCCGACGGCGCCGAGGGCGGCGGCGAGGCGGGCGGCGAACCGCTCGTCGGCGGGCCGGGCCGCGACCACCGGGTCGAGCCGCTCGACGACGGCCCGGCCGTCGCCGTCGGCGAGTTCCAGCTCGACCAGCTGCAGCAGCGCGGCCGAGCGCCGGTCCTCCAGCCACAGCTTGTGCGCCTCCAGCAGCGGGCCGCCGGCCACGTCGGCGAACGCGTCACCGCGCCAGCACGCCAGCGCCCGTTCGAGCGCGCGGCGGCGTTGCGCACGGTCGTCGGCGCCGGAGGCGAGCAGGGCCAGGAAGTCGTCGGCGTCCAGCTCCCCCGGCTCGACGGTGAGGGCGTACCCCCGCGGCCCCGACCGCAGGCGCTGCCCGGCCTCGGCGGCGCCCAGGCCGGGCGAGAGCGTCTTGCGCAGCTTCGACACGGTGACCTGCACGACGGCCGCGGCACTCGACGGCGCGCCGTCCGGCCAGAGCTCGTCGACCAGCGTGTCGCGACCGACGTACTGGCCCGCCCGCGCGAGGAGCACGGCGAGCAGCCGCCGCGGCTGGGCCGCCGACGGCAGCGGGACGGAGGCCGTCAACGGGCCGAGGACCTGGAACCGCACGGCTACAACACCCCACCCGCGAGATCACCTGATCGAGCGAGCTGAATCTAACCTCCCGGCGCCTCGGGGGAACCCCGCTCACCCGGATGGCCGACGACGTTCGTCCTCACGCGTGCGCCAGGAGTTTCGCCAGCAGCTCCGGGTTTTCGGCGAGTCCTTCGCGCAGGGTGTGCTCCCGCACCGGCTTCAGCTCGTCGTAGGGCCGGTTCGCCCAGTCCAGGCGGCCCTGCGGCGGCTCGGGGTCGTATTCGATGGCGAACTGGATGTTCGTCGCGACCTGGCGGCCGGCCAGCCGTTCCGCCAGGTGCAGCGCCAGGTCGATGCCCGCCGACACGCCCGCCGCGGTGATCACCGGGCCGTCCTCGGCCCACCGGCGGGCGACCGGGGTGGCGCCCAGCGCGGACAGCAGGTCGCGGAACAGCCAGTGCGTCGTCGCCTCCCGGCCGGCCAGCAGCCCGGCCGCACCGAGGATGAGCGAGCCGGTGCACACCGACGTCACCAGCTCGGCGCTCCCGGCGGCGGTGCGCAACCAGCCGAGGAGGCGCTCGTCGGCCATCGCGCGCAGCGTCGGGACGGTGCCGCCGGGCACCAGGACGACGAACGGGGACGGCACCTCGTCGAACGTGTGGCTCGGGGCGAGCCGCAACGGCGTGTCGGTGTCGACGGTGTCCTTCGTGGCGCCGACGACGACGGTCCGGTAGCGCGGGTCCAGCCGCCCGAGTGTGTTCAGCACCTGCAGCGGGCCGACGAGGTCCAGTGGCGTGAGGCCGGGGTACACGACGAAGGCGATGGTCTTCCGGTCAGCGGTCATGGGGTCCACGGTGGCGGGCGCGCCGGACGCGGGCGGCGCGGATGTCCGAATTCCTGCGAACCACGTCCGAGCGCCGGTCGGGCTGCTAGCGTTCGATCATGCCAGGCTCACCCAGACGGGTCGCGATCGTCGGTTACGCCGACGCCGAGCTGCTGGACATCGCCTGCCCCGCCGATGTGTTCGACGCGGCGAACCGGCTCGGCGCGCGGCCGCCGTACGAGTTGCAGCTGGCGTCGGTCGACGGCCACGGGATCCGCACCGGCTCCGGGCTGACCCTGCAGCCGCACCTGCGGCTCGACCAGGTCACCGGCGACCTCGACACGCTGGTCGTCGCGGGCGGCTGGGGCAGCACGGCCGCGGCGGTCGACGAGCGCATCCTGGCCCACGTCCGGCGGCTCGCCCGCACCAGCCGCCGGATCGCGTCGGTGTGCACGGGCGCGGAGGTGCTCGCGGCGGCGGGCCTGCTCAACGGCCGCCGCGCGACGACGCACTGGCGCTACGCGGCGCGCCTGGCGAGGGAGTACCCGTCGGTGACGGTGGACCCGGTGCCGCTGTACGTCCGCCACGGCAACGTCTACACGTCGGCGGGCGTGACGAGCGGCCTGGACCTGACGCTGTCGCTGGTGGAGGCCGACCACGGCCCGTCACTGGCCCGCGAGGCGGCCCGGATGCTGGTCACGTACCTGCAGCGGCCGGGGAACCAGGCCCAGGTGAGCCTGTTCCTGGCCGGGCCGCCGCCGGAGCACCGCGAGGTCCGCGACCTGACGGCGTACATCGCCGAGCACCTCGACGCCGACCTGGGCACGCCGGCGCTGGCGGCCCGCGCGGGGATCAGCACCCGCCAGCTGACCCGGCTGTTCGACGCCCACCTGGGCACCACCCCGAGCCGGTACGTCCGCACGATCCGCACGGAGCAGGCGGCCCGCCTCCTGTCGGGAACGGACCTCCCGCTCGCGACGATCGCCCGCCGCTGCGGCTTCGGCTCGACGGAAACGTTGCGCCAGGCCTTCCTGGACCACTTCGACACGCCGCCATCGGCCTACCGCCGCGTCCACCTCCGCCAGGCCTACACCTGACGGCGTGTCGACCCGCCAATCACGCGTGTCGACCCTCCAATCACGCGAGATGACCCTCCCATCACGAGTTCGCCGTGCTGGAACGGACGACACGCGTGATTCAGGGGTCGACACGCGTGATTGAAGGGACGACACGGCGCATCGGGACGAACCGGGCCGTCGGCGGCCCCTCGCGCGGGGTGCGGGATCCCGCTGTCAGGATGTGCGGGTGGACCGTCCTGACCTCGACGACGACGAAACCGGCCCGATCCGCCGGATCACGGACGAGGTGTCCCTTTCGCCGGGCCACGGGACGTCCGGAACGCCGGGAACGCCCCGGAAACCCGTCCGCCGCACGGCCGACCCCGCCCGCCGCCGGACCGGCACCGGGCCGCAGCGCACCGCCCATTCCGGGTCGCTGCCCATCCCGGCCGAGAACGGCCGCACTGAGCCACGCCGGCGCCGCGCGGACACCGGACCGCAGCCGGTGCAAGCCGCACCCCGCACCCGGCGTGGCGACACCGGCCCGCAACCGGCCGAGACCGGCGGCGAGCGCCGCGGCGACACCGGGCCGCAGCGGGCCACCGACGCCGGCGCCCGTCCCCGGCGCAAGGCCCCCGCAGCGCCGGAGGCCCCAGCCGGGCACGGGCACGGCCACGGGCACGGGCACGGCCACGGGCATGGCCACGGCCCCGCCGCTCCGGCGTCCCGGCGCGTGAAGCTGCTCCTGATCTGGCTGCTCGCCCCGCTGGCCCTCGCCACCGTCGTCGGCATGGTCGTCCTCTACCCGTGGGGCAAGGCCTCGCCGACCAGCGTCGTCCCGCAGGGCACGCCCGTGCACGCCGACATCCGGACCACCGCCACCGGCCCCTGCCTCGCCCAGGGCCAGGTACAGGTCGGCGACCAGACCGACCCGAACGCGAAACCCTGCCTGACCGTCGAACTCACCATGACCGACGGCCCCGCCGACGGGAAACCGCTGCGCCTGACCGTCCCCATCGAGCCCAGCACTCCCCGCTTCGCCGCCGGGGACGCCGTCGTCCTCGCTTACAACGGCGGGAACTCGAACGATCCGGCCAGTTTCCAGCTCGTCGACTTCCAGCGCGGCACCCCGCTGCTCGTCCTGGCCGCCCTCTTCGCCGTCGCCGTGCTCGTGCTCGGGCGGTGGCAAGGCATCGCCGCGCTCGTGGCGCTCGGGCTCTCCTTCGTCGTCATCGCGCTCTTCATCCTCCCCGCCATCCTCGCCGGGGAAAACCCGCTGGTGGTGGCCATCGCCGGGGCCGGCGCGATCATGTTCATCGCGCTCTACCTGACCCACGGCCTCTCCGCGCGGACCTCCGCCGCGGTGCTCGGGACGCTCGTCAGCCTCGCCCTCATCGGCGTCCTGTCCGCCATCTTCTCCGCCGCCGCCTCGCTGACCGGGCTCGACGACAGCACCTCGACGCTCATCGGCTCCCTCGGGCACGGCATCGACGCGCGCGGGCTGCTGCTCGCCGGCGTCGTCATCGGCGCCCTCGGCGTGCTCGACGACGTCACCGTCACCCAGACCAGCGCCGTCTGGGAACTCCGCCGCGCCAACCCCGACCTGACCTGGCGGGAGCTCTACAACTCCGGCCTGCGGATCGGCCGCGACCACGTCGGCTCGGCCGTCAACACCCTCGTGATGGCCTACGCCGGGGCCGCGCTGCCGGTGCTGCTGTACTCGTCGATCTCCGGCGTGGGGCTCGGCGCGCTGCTCGGCAGCGAGGACATCGCGCAGGAGATCATCCGGACGCTCGCCGGCAGCGTCGGGATCGTCGCGGCCGTCCCGGTGACCACCGTCCTGGCCGCGCTGATCGCCTCCCGGGAGCCCGCCGGGCACCTCGGGACGGTGCTCAGTCCAGCGTTGCCACGAAGCGGCTGACCGCTTCCATCGTGAAGCGCTGCACGTACTTGCCCGACGGCGCCACCGACGCCAGCCGGTAGAGCGGGCGCTCCGCGACGCCGGACCCGCGTGCCTCGGCCTTCAGCTCCGCGACCAGCAGCTCGCCGAACACCAGGCCGTTCGCCTCGGTGTTGTTCATCAGCGCGTTCGCGAGCTTCCGCAGCGGCATGATGCCCAGCTCCCGCCCGCCCGTCCCGGAGAACACGGCGAGGTCGACCTTCGCCACCTTGCCGCGCTGACCGGCGTTGACCAGCAGGCTCACCGTGCGGCTGCCCCGGACGTCGCCGACGACGAGGTCGAGCCGGGTCGCGGTCGTCAAGTCGACACGGCGCAGGCCCCACGTGCGCACGAGCAGCGTCGAGCCTTCCAGCCAGACGCGGCGCCGGATGCTGACCGCCATCACGTACAGCAGCGGCAGGGCGATCACCAGCGCGACGACGAGGCCGGTCACCGTGCCGCCGACCAGGCCGGCGATCCCGCCGAACGCCGCGGCGACGATCACCACCCCGATCAGGCCCGAGATCCCGCGGCGACGGCGGCCGCGCGGGTCCTCCTCGAACAGCGCGATGCGTTCGGTCACCGGCCCGCCCCCGTCCCGGCGAGGAACGGGTTGCCCGCGCGTTCCCGGCCGATCGTCGTCGCCGGGCCGTGGCCCGGCAGCACCACCGTGTCGTCCGGGAACGCCGCCAGCAGGTCCCGCAGCGCCGCCGTCACGTCCCCGCGGCCGATCGAGCCGGCGAACAGCGTGTCGCCGGTCAGGGCGAGCCGGCCGCCCTCGGGCGTCTCCAGACCCAGCACCACCGATCCCGGGGTGTGCCCCGGCACGTGCCGGACGTCGACGTCCAGGCCGGCGAACACCCCCGGCGACAGCGGCACGCTCTCGCCTTCGTAGAGCGCGGCGTCGCCGGGGTGCAGGTGCAGCGGGACGCCGTGCTCGGCCGACAGCGCGGCCGCCGAGGCGACGTGGTCGGGGTGCCCGTGGGTGGCCAGCAACGCGGCCGGGACCAGCCCGTGCTCGTCGAGCGCGGCGGCCAGCGGCGCGGCCACCTCCTGCCCCGGATCCACGACCACGCACGGCCCGCCGGCGGCGGCCGCCAGCAGGTAGCAGTTGGCCTGCAGCGGGCCGCTGCCGAACCCGACGACGAGCACCGAACGCCTCCCCGGACTTCCGCGCCGGATGGCGCCGATCACGATCGGGTTGAGACTAGCGGGCCCTGTACATGGTCCTCACAGGCTGTGCCCATACACTGCCGCTACCTCAAACGTGTGAGACGAGCGGAAACCTGGAGGGTACGGGGTGGCGACCAACCAGCAGCGCCGCGAAGCTGCGAAGCGCAAGCTCGAGCGGCAGCTCGAGCGCCGATTGGAGCAGCAGAAGCGACGCCGGATGATCGGGGCTGGTGTGGTCGGCGTGGCCGTCCTCGTCGTCGCCGGTGTCGTGTTGTGGATCGTGAGCGCGAACAGCGGCGACAGCACGGACGCCGCCGCGTCGTCCTCGGCCACCCCGCCGCCGACCGAAGTCCAGATCCCGACGCAGCGCACCGCGCTGCCGAAGCGGGCGAAGCCGCTGCCGAACCCGACGACGTGCGACTTCAAGGCCGACGCGACGGGCAAGGCGCCGAAGAAGGTGAACCTGCCGGACGGCAAGAACGTCGCGTCGACCGGCACGGTGAACGTGACGCTGAAGAGCACCGCGGGCGACATCCCGCTGACGCTCGACCGCGCGCTCGCCCCCTGCGCGGTGCAGAGCTTCGTCAGCCTCGCCAAGCAGAACTTCTACGACGGCACCATGTGCCACCGGCTCGGCACCGAGGGCCTGCAGATGCTGCAGTGCGGTGACCCGTCGGCCACCGGCGACCCGACCCAGGACGGTCAGGGCGGCCCGGGCTACACGATGCCGGACGAGGCGTTCCCGGAGATCAAGTACGGCCGCGGCATCCTCGCGATGGCGAAGACGCAGGCCCCGAACTCCGGCGGCAGCCAGTTCTTCATGGTCTACGGCAACGCCGACGGCCTCCCGGCGGACTACTCGGTGTTCGGCAGCATCAGCGACGAGGGCCTGAAGGTGCTCGACGCGGTGGCGAAGGCGGGCATCGCGAACCCGAACCCGCAGGACGGCACCGGTGCGCCGACCAAGCAGGTCAAGTTCACGGGCGTCACCGTCTCGTAGTGGCGGCTCGCTTCGAGCTGAACGGGGATCCGCTCGGCCCGGACGCCGCACTCGCGGGAATGGTCTCCTACGGCCACTTCACCGCGATGCAGGTCCGGAACGGGCGGGTCCGCGGGCTCGCCTTCCACCTCGAGCGGCTCGCCGCGAGCACGCGGCTGCTGTTCGGTACCGAGCTCGACGTCGGCCTCGTGCGGTCCTACCTCCGGCAGGCGATCGCGGACGAGCCCGCGCTCTCGGTCCGAGTCGTCGTATTGACCCGGTCGTTCGACGAGCCGATGGCCCCGGAGATCCTGGTCCGGACGGGGCCGCCGCACCCGGCCGATCCCACGCCGCTGCGCCTGCGGACCGTGCGCTACCAGCGCGATCTGCCGCAGGTCAAGCACCTCGGCACGTTCGGCCTGATCCACGAAGCCCGCCAAGCCCGCTTGGCCGGCTTCGACGACGCGTTGTTCGTCGACCCCGCGGGGCGGATCAGCGAGGCCTCGATCTGGAACGTGGCGTTCCTCGCCGGCGACACGGTCGTCTGGCCGGAAGCCGCGGTGCTGCCGGGGATCACGATGCTGGTGCAGCAGGACGCCTTGCGCCGGCTCGGGGTCCCGCAGGAGACCCGCGAAGTCGTGCCCGCCGACCTGCGCGGATTCGACGCGATGGTCGTGACGAACTCCGAGACGCCCGGGCGTGCGGTCACGTCCGTCGACGACTTCGTGCTGCCGCCGGCGGACCCCGCGGTGGCGCTGCTCGCCGAGGCGTACGAGACCGTGCCGTGGGACGAGATCTGAACCGCGTCCGCACCCGCCCCGTGTAGAGGGCAACACCGGAGACCCCAGCGGGTGTCCGGGGAGAGGTGCCGACGATGGTCGAAAAGCGGGTTCCCGCGGTGTGCCGCGTCCTCGGGCGGGCCGCGCAGGCCGGCTGCGCCGGTGTCCTCTTCGCCGTCCTCGCCGGCGGCCCCGCGCTCGCGCAGGCCGACCCGCCGCCACCGGTCAAGTACTACATCGTGCCGCACGCCGACAACCCCGAGGACATCACGCTGTTCAAGATCGCCGAGCGCGCGCTCGGCGACGGGCGGCGCTTCCCCGAGATCTTCCAGCTGAACCAGGGCCGGCCCCGGCCGGACGGCACGCCGTTCACCGATCCCGCGGCCATCGAACCCGGTCAGGTGCTCCAGCTGCCCGACGACGCCGCCTCCCAGCCCGGCGTGCGGTTCGGCCCGCTGCCGGCGCCCGTACCCGTCGCCCCGGCCGCCCCGGTGCCGCCCGCGGCCGCCGCAGAGCCGTCCGGGCTCGGTGTCGGGCTGGCGTCGGCCGTCAGCGGCACCGGTGGCCTGCTGACCGGCCTGCTCGCCGGGCTCTGGTGGCGGCGCCGCCCGCAGCTGCTCCCGTCGGCCCCGTTCGAGCCACCCGAGCGCGAGGAGGACGACTTCGGCGCCGGCTCGGTCAGCGGCACCCTGCCGCTCCCGATCGTGGTGCCCGAACCGCGGCCGGACGTCGTGTTCCGCCCGGAGCCGAAGACCACCGAGCTCGCCATCATCGTGCTCGACACGGCCGAAACGCAGGTGATCGCCGCCGTGCGGCCCGGCTCGCGGTTCCACTTCCGGATCGGGCCGGAGCCCGACTTCGCGGACGCCTCCACCGTGCTCGTGGTCGACGGCGACGGCGACCGGCCCTGACCCCGGCGCGTGCGTGCCGGGTCACTCTGCGCTGAACGGATCAACCGGCGCCGGAACACTGGCCAGCGGGCCGCCGGGACCGCAATAGTCGTCTGATGACCTGGGATCCGTTCGGCACCCTCGGGAAGGCGCTGTGGATCGGCGGCGCTCCGTGGACCGGGAAGTCCACCGTCGCGCGGCTGCTGGCCGAGCGGCACGGCCTGACGACCTACCACCACGACGACCGGGCCCGGCCCGGCACCCCGCTGCCGGACGACCTGCCGGCCGGCGACCAGCTGACCGCGATGATGGCCGAGTTCGGGAACCGCTTCCGCTGCGCCGTCGACGACCTGCGCGCGCTGACCTCACCGCGGCCGATCGTCGCCGAGGGCCGGGGGCTGCGGCCGGAGCTCGTCGCGCCGCTCGTGGACTCCCCCGGCCGCATGGTGGTGCTGGTGCCGACCGAGCTGTTCCGCCAGCACCAGCTCCGGCACCGGCCGGACGGACCCGCGATCCCGGAGCAGCGCACCCGGCTGACGCGCGACCGGATGCTCGCCGCGCACGCCGTGCGGGCGGCGCGGGACCTCGGCATCCGCGTCATCGAGATCGACGGCAAGCTCGACCCCGCCGGCGTCACCGACGTCGTCGCCGAGCACTTCCACGCCTACCTGGACTTCGAGGTCAGCGGAAGGTGAACCGCGGCGGGCGCCGCTCCAGGAAAGCGGCGACGCCCTCCGCGTAGTCCTCGCCGTGCAGGGCTTCCGAGCGGATCTCCTCGACCTCGGCGTCCGAAGTCTCCTGCCCGGCGACGATCTTCTCGATGATCCGGTTCATCCCGCGGACGGAGGCCTGGGAGCGCGAGCAGAGCGTCTCGACGAACGCCAGCGTGGCGGTTTCGAGGTCGCCGGCTCCGAAGACGTCGTTGAGCAGGCCGATCTCCCGGGCGCGGGCGGCGGTGATCAGCTCGCCGGACAGGAGGAAGTACTTGGCGTGCGCCGGGCCGACGAGCGAGACGAGCTGGCGCGTCGAGTCGAAGTGGTAGACGATGCCGAGCTTCGCCGGCGTGATGCCGAACCGCGCGCCCTCGGCGGCGAACCGGAAGTCGCAGGCGACCGAAACCTGGCAGCCGCCGCCGATGCAGTTGCCCTGGATCATCGCGACCGACGGCTTGCGCATCGCGGTGAGGGCGGCGACCGCGCCTTCGACGGCCTTGTCGTAGCTCGCCGCGCCTTCGGCCGTGGTGCGCAGCTCGCCGAACTCGCTGATGTCGGCGCCGGCGGAGAAGTGCTCGCCCGCCCCGGCGATCACCAGGGCCTTCAGCGCCGGATCGGCCTCCACCTCGGCGACGACGTCCGGGATCGCCGCCCACATGCCGTAGGTGATGGCGTTCATCTTCTCCGGCCGGGTGAGCGTCAAGCGGGCGACTTCGCCGTCGCGCGTCAGGTCGAATCCGTCGGTCATGAACCGCACGATAGCTTCTCGCCCTGAGCGAAACGGGCGGTGTGTGACGCGGTCGGGTGGCTAGTTTGGGGCCATGGCGACGATCGAGGTGGGCGGGACGGCGTTCGGCTCACCGAGCTCGCCGCCGGCCACCGGGTGATCCGCTACGACCGCCGCGGGTTCGGGGGAACCCGCGGCGAGTCCGGCGAACACGCCCACTACGAGGACCTGCTGGCCCTGCTCGATGCCCGGGGGATCGAGCAGGCCGCGCTGGTGGGGGCCTCGATGGGCGGGGCGTGCGCGCTGGACGCCGCCCTCGCCGCGCCGGAGCGGATCACCCGGCTGGTGCTGCTCGGCTCGGGCCTGACCGGGCCGCCGGATGACCGCGGAGCTCTTCCCCGACGGCCGCCTCACCCGCTACCCGGCCCGGGACGGCGAGGTAGACCCCGCGGATGTCCGGGCGCGATGTCTCCGTCTTGCCGGCCGAGATGCTCGCGCTGGTGCGGGAAATGTGCGAGCAGGTGTACCGGCACGACGGGACGGCGCCACAGTGGACGGAACGTATCCCGGGACACCCGGCACCGGCTCGCCGAGATCACGACGCCCGCGCTGGTGGTGATCGGGACGGAGGACGCGCCGGGACTGGTGGAGCTGTCGACGCACCTGGCGTATCGTTGCGGCAGAACGAATTCGTCGAGCTGGCCGACACCGGGCACCTGCCGTCGATGGAACGGCCGGACGAGGTCAACGCCCTGCTCCGGAAGTTCCTCTAGCGGGCCGGTGCCCACCCCACCATCGAGCTGGTGGTCATCCCGTCGCCTGAGGCCGTGAAATCACTTTGAGCCGGGCCCGCAACCAGGAGACCAGCGCGAGACGACGACGCAGGCTTGCGGGCCCGGCTCAAAGTGATAGGCCTCGTTCAGGCGACGGGATGACCACCTTGCGGCCCACCTCTGGAACGTGAGCCGACAGCGGTAGTTGTGGTCATCCCGGAGCCTGCCCGTCCGGCGAGGACAGTCTTTTTCTTTTCAGCCGCGGCAGATTGTCTCTGCCGCGGCAGGGCTGCGGGTCCGACCTCCCCCGCCCCTGCGGTGGGAGTCTCAGCCGCCGTCCGGGTTGGTCAAGGCGGGAAAGATGCCTTGACAAACCCGGCCGTCGGCTGAAGAGAAGGCTGGGATGAGGGGCGGGGGAGGTCTGGTGACGTCGTTGGCCGGCTTGCGTCCCCGGCCGCCGGTTCACACATGGCTGCCGACCTGCGTCCCCGGCCGCCGGTTCCCCGGTACCTGTGGACAACACCCGCGGAGGCCACCGTTTTTGTCGGTGCCCTCCGCTAGCGTGGAAATCGGGGGCTGCTCAGCTGGCTTCAGCCCGTCAGCCGAAGATCTTCTGGATCTGGTCGGAGATCTTCGCCACCAGCTCGGAGAACTGCACCACCCCGCTCAGCAGGCCCTTGACCTTCTCCCAGCGGCTGCGGACCACCGCCGGCTCCGCGGCCTCCTCCGCGCGCAGGTCCGCCGCCAGGTCGGTCAGCGTGTCCTCCAGGACCTCCTGCTTGGCCAGCCCGCCGCCGCGCACCTCGGTCGCCAGTCGCTCCACCAGGGAGGCCAACGACGCGACCGTCGCCTCCGTGCCGCCGGCTTCGATGCCCGTCTGGGTGATCTTGCCCGAGTTGTCGCCGCCGATGCTGATCTTGTTCGAAATGCGGTGGCCCATCAGGTCTCCGTCCTGGCCGGGCGGCCGGGGCTCGCGGCCGGGCGGGGGCGCGGGGTGCGCAGCCCGGCCTGGGTGATCGGCCCGCGGTTGTCGCCGCCGATGGTGATGTCGTTGTTGATCACGACCGATGCCTGCTCTTCGAACTTCGCCGTCGAGAAGCCCGCGTCGCCGAGGAGCTTGCCGATCGCCGGGAGGAGGCGGCTTTCGATGATCTTCTCGTAGCGCGCGATGTCGACGAGCTGGAAGTAGTCGGTGAACAGGTTCACCGAGGCGAGTTCGCGCAGCGTGCTCGCGGCGCCGTAGCGATCCGGGTCCAGGACGCCGGGCTCGCGCTTCGGCTGCCGGATCCACGACACCAGGTTCAGGATCCGGCCCGGCAGGCTCGCCGGCATCTCCAGCCAGGCCAGCAGGCCCTGGCCGAGCGGGCGCAGCGAGTCCGGCCGCATCTTGTCCACCACGCGGTACTCCGACCGGATCGGCGGCAGCATGTACGGCGTCCACTCGACGTACAGCGTCGTGTCGTCCACCGCGACGTGCAGGAACGTCGTCAGCACCAGGTCCCGGTCCCAGGTCTCGACCTGGAACGACAGGTAGTAGCGCGCCCACTCCTTCGGCTCCGTGCGCAGCCGGGCGACGTCGGCCGCGGTGAGCCGGGTGTGCGGCGGGTGCTCGATGTCCGGCAGGTAGGCGGCGGCTTCCGGCTCCCCGAGGTGGTCGACGAGCTCAGTAGCGGGGGTGAACACCGCCTCGGTCACCGTCAGCCCGCCGAGCCGGTGGTCCGGCGACAGCGCCGGGGCGTTGCGGAGGTCCGCGATCGCCTCGCGAATCCCGTCGTACAAGGCTTCGGTCGTCAGCTGCGGCCGGCCTTCGCCGTCCTCCAGGCGCTCCAACGGGATCGCCATGGACCACGCGTCACGGCGGAAACCGGCGCCCACGAACGGCTTGTACCCCCGGTACACGACCAGGGGCGCTCCTGGCGCCTCGGCGCTCTCCGCGTTCCCCTGGTACCGGGCGAGCTGACTCCGGAAGTCTTCGGTGAGCAGCCCGGTGAGGCTGCCGCCGCCGGGGGATCCGGCGAACCGCTTGAAGCGGGTCGTCAGCAGGTTCCACAGGGACCAGCGCTCGATCGTCACCGCCACGCACACGACCACCGCGAGGATGATGCCGATGACGGTCCGGGCGGTGTCGCCGCCGGACGATTCGCCGGGGTAGACGTCGTCGGGGTAGTAGCGCGAGGGGTACCGGCTCCCGGAGTCGAACAGTTCGTCCGAATAGGACAGCAGCAGCCACGCCACGACGATCGCGACGCCGATCACGACCAGCGTCTTCGGGTTGAGCGTCTTCTCCAGCGCGTAGGCGCTTCTCCCCGCCCGCGCGGCGACGAGCAGCAGCGACAGCACGATCCAGCCGTAGAGCAGCGGGTTGTCCCACAACAGCCCGATGACCACGAGCATCAGGACCACCAGCAGCCCGTCGTAGTTCTTGCGGCGGGCCCGGGCGCGCACCGCCTCGGTGAGCACGCGACCCGCGTCGAGGCCCGGTGACGGCGGGACCGGGCGGGTGGGCTCGACGAGGAACTCGGTGATGGCCCGCCGGCTGTAGGCGGGATCGAGGTAGGACGCCGCACACAGGTAGCGCGTGGTGTCGTCGGCCATTTTGCCCCCTTGTCCCGGCGAGGGCCGCAAGGCCACCACCCGCAATTTGCGGAAGGTATCATGCGGTTGCGGGCGGCGGCACCGCATTTCGGGCACGAAGACCCACCGTCCTTCGACAGTTTTCCGGCCGTCCGCGGGAAAGGTCAGGACAGCAGCTTCGCGGTCAATTCCCCACGGCTGCGGACCCCGACCTTGCCGAACACCGACTTGAGGTGGTCCTGCACCGTGTGGGCCGAGATGGCCAGCCGGGCGGCGATGTCCGTTGTGGACAGTCCGGTCAGCACCTCGTGGCAGACGTCGCGCTCCCGGGCGGTCAGGCCGTAGGCGGCGAGCTGCACCCCCAGCAGCTCGGCCCCCGAAGCGCGGTCGACGGTCACGACCGTCTCGCCGTCGTCCTCCCCCGCCACCAACCGGCTGGCGTGCAGCACGATCCACCCGCCGTGGGCGTCGCGGACCCGGGCGCGGAACGTCCCCGTCGCCGCCGCGCGAGCCCCGGTGACCACCGCGCGCAGCAGAACGGCGAACCGGCCCGGGGCGATCTCGTCGAGTTCGGCGCGCCACGCCGCGGTGGCCGCGGTGGCCGCCCGCTGCCCGCCGCCCGGTCCGACGACCACGATCGCGGGTTCGGCCCGCTCCCCCGTCGCGTGAGCGCGCGCGGCCACCCGCGTCGCCGCCGCCAGCGCCGGCGCGACCGAGACCAGGAACTCGACCTCGCGGTCGCTGAACTCGCCGCGCCGGACCAGGCCGGCCGCGCCCCACGACGTGCCGTCGACCCGGAACACGACGCGCAGCTCGTGGCCGAGGCCCAGCGGCCGCCAGACGTCGGCGAGCCGGCCGCTGCGCTCGGCGACCCGGCGCGGCAGGTCGGACAGGCGCGCCACCGGCACCGGCACCGGCCGCCGCGCCAGCTCGGCGAAGGTGTGGGGCTGGGCGCCGTCGTACTCGTAGGTCGCCAGCAGCGGCTCGTACTCGCCGGGGATACGGGCCCGGCCGCTGGTCATCGAGCTGATCACCGCGGTGTCCGGGTCGAGCGACGCCCAGCACGTCAGCTCGGCGGGCACCACCCGGTCGACCAGCTCGATGGCGGCGGCGTGCAGCTCGGCGACGCCGAGGCCCGCCGAAGCGAGCGCGGCGACGTCCCGCCGCACTCCCTGCGCCCGGCCGTCCCACATGGACGCAGTATGCGCCGCCCGCGACGCGCCGGGTATCCCACTTTTCCGGGATGGCCGGCTTCGCCCGCGGTTCCTAGCGTCGTCGGCATGACCCACTTCAGCGCACCGGGCGAAGGCCCGGAACTCGACACCACGGACGCGCGGATCACGATCAAGGTCGGCGCGGAGCACACCGGCGGCACCTACGAGGTGTTCGAGGTCGACGCGCCCCGCGGGCCGTCGGTCCCGCCGCACACCGAGCCGTGGGCGAAGAGCTTCTACGTCCTGCACGGGCGCATCACGGTGTACGTGGACGGCGAACTGCACGACCTCGGCCCCGGAGCGTCGATCAGCATCCCGGCGGGCGCGGCCAACACCTTCACGGTGCACACGCCGTCCGCGCAGTTCCTCGCGGTGTGCCCGACCGACGGCATGGGCCGGTTCTTCCGCGCCGTCGACCAGGCGACCCCGGACCGCATCCCGGCGATCGCCGGGCACCACGGGATCGAGCTCCGGCCGTGAACGCCGTCGCCCAGGTCTTCGCCGGGCTGGCGGTCCTGGTGCACCTGCTCGCGTTCACCTGGGAGGTGCTGCTGTTCGAACGGCCGGGCGTGCACGAGGGCATCTTTCGGATCCCGGCGGCGAACCTGCCCGCCACCCGGCTGTGGTCGTTCAACGTCGGCTGCTACAACCTGTTCCTCGCCGCCGGCCCGGTGCTCGGGCTGGTCCTGCTGCACACCGGCCACGTCGACGCCGGACGCGCGCTGGTGCTCTACTGCTGCGGATTCACGCTGCTGGCGGGCATCGCCCTCGGTGTGTCGGACGTGCTCGCCCTGAGCCGGCCGCGCGGGGCCGGCCGCGGCGGTGCGCTGGCCCAGGCGCTTCCGTCGCTCGGCGCGCTGGTCGCGGTGCTCTTCTAGCCCTGTTCGGTCAGCTGCTCGCTCCAGGCCCGGATGGCCGCGGCCTGGTCGGGGGTCAGCCGGTCGAGGACCAGTCGGCGGATGTTGGCCCCGTGCGCCCGCACGGCGTTCTCGGCCGTCCGGCGGCCCTCGCTGGTCAGCTCGATGCCGGTGCGCCGCCCGGTGGCGCCGTCCTCGGTGCGCGCCACCAGGCCGCGGTTCTCCATCCGGGTCAGCAGGTGCGCGACGCGGCTCTTCTCCCAGTCGAGCGCGTCGGCCAGCTCGCCGACGCGCATCGGCCGGTTCAGCGTCATCAGCACGCTGAACTCGGCCTTCGAGATGCCGCAGTCGCGCTGCAGCCCGCGGTCGAGTTCGCGGACGAGCAGCCGCTGGGCGCGCATCCAGGTGTCCCAGAACTCCCACTCCGCCGGCTCCAGCATGGGGGTAGCCTACAGAGTTGACGCGTCAACTCTGTGGAGGAGACTGATGAAGACACTGCTGCGCGGCGGCATGGTGGTCAGCATGGATCCGGCACTCGGGGACCTTCCCCGCGGCGACGTGCTCATCGAGGGCGGCCGGATCGCCGCGGTTGCCCCGGAGCTCGACGCCGCCGGGGCCGAAGTCGTCGACGCGACGGGAAAGATCGTGCTGCCCGGCTTCGTCGACACGCACCGCCACACCTGGCAGACGGCGTTCCGCGGCCTCGGCGCGGACTGGACGTTCGACCAGTACCGCGTCGCCGCGCACGGCACGCTCAAACCGCACTACCGGCCCGAGGACGTCTACCTGGGCAACCTGCTCGGCCGCCTCGAAGCCCTGAACTCCGGCGTCACGACCATGCTCGACTGGTTCCACTGCGCCCTCCACCCGGAGAACGCCGACGCCGCGATCGCCGGGCTGCACGACGCACCCGGCCACTCGATCTTCTGCTACGGCGCCGAGGGACCGGACATCGCGCCGGAGATCCGCCGGGTGCGCAAGCTGCTGCCCGGCGATGACATGGCGCTGGGCCTGCGCGGCCCGGTGATCTCCACAATGGACGAAACCGCCACCGATTTCGCGCTGGCGCGGGAACTCGGGCTCCCCGTGAGCACGCACGTCCACGGCACCGGCGGCTGGCGGCACGGCGACCGCCCGATCGAGGGCATGCGCGCGCGGGGCCTGCTCGACGACCGCACGACCATCGTGCACGGCAACGGCCTCTCCGACGACCAGCTGGCGATGCTCGCCGACGCCGGTTCCTCGGTGTCGATCAGCCCGGACGTCGAGCTGAAGATGGGCTTCGAGCCGCTGATCACCGGCCGGGCGCTGGCGGCCGGGCTGCGTCCGTCGCTGTCGGTCGACGACTGCCTGTCCGCCGGCGGGGACCTGTTCGGCGCCATGCGTACGGCCCTTGCCGTCGACCGCGGCCTGACCACGCGGACCGTTCTCGAGTGCGCCACGGTGAACGGCGCCCTGGCCTGCGGGCGCAACGCCGGCCGCCTCACCCCCGGCAAGGACGCCGACCTGGTCCTGCTCGACGCCGAGGACCTCTCGGTCTTCCCTGTCGGCGACCCGGTCGGCACGATCGTCAGCGCCGGTCATCCCGGCCTGGTCGACAGCGTCTACGTCGCCGGGAAGGCGGTCAAACGGGACGGACGCCTGCTGGACGTCGACCTGCCGCCGTTGCGCGCGCGGCTCCTGGAGTCACGCGCGCGGATCGCCGGCGTTTCCGGGATCGGTCAGGAAGCCGAGGTCACGCGGTAGACGTCGTAGACGCCTTCCACGCCGCGGACCACCTTGAGGACGTGACCGAGGTGCTTCGGGTCGCCCATCTCGAACGAGAAGCGGCTGACCGCGACCCGGTCACGGGACGTGGTCACCGACGCCGACAGGATGTTGACCTTCTCGTCGGCCAGCACCTTGGTCACGTCGGACAGCAGGCGGTGCCGGTCGAGCGCCTCGACCTGGATCGCCACCAGGAACACCGACGACGCCGAGGGCGCCCACTCGACCTCGACCAGCCGCTCCGGCTGGGACTGCAGGTCACCCGCGTTCGTGCAGTCGGTGCGGTGGACCGAGACACCGCCACCGCGGGTCACGAAACCGAGGATCTCGTCGCCCGGGACCGGGGTGCAGCAGCGGGCCAGCTTCGCCCAGACGTCGCTGGCGCCCTTGACCACCACGCCGACGTCGTTGGAGCCGCGGCGCCGGGTCACCGTGGACGGCGTCGCCCGCTCGGCGAGCTCCTCCTCCGCCGCGTCGACGCCGCCGATCAGCGCGACCAAGCGCTGCACGACGTGCTTCGCACTGGTGTGGCCCTCGCCGACCGCCGCGTACAACGACGAGATGTCGGCGTGCCGCAGTTCGGTGGCGACCGCGCCCATGGACTCCGCGGAGACGAGCCGCTGGATCGGCAGGCCGACCTTGCGGATCTCCTTGGTGATGGCTTCCTTGCCGCCCTCGATCGCCTCGTCGCGGCGTTCCTTGGCGAACCACTGCCGGATCTTGGCGCGCGCCTTCGGCGAGCCGGCGAACTGCAGCCAGTCGCGCGACGGCCCGGCGTTCTCCGCCTTCGACGTGAAGATCTCGACGACTTCGCCGTTCTCCAGCTTGCGTTCGAGCGCGACCAGGCGGCCGTTGACGCGGGCGCCGATGCAGCGGTGCCCGACCTCGGTGTGCACGGCGTAGGCGAAGTCGACCGGCGTCGACTCCACGGGCAGCGTGATCACGTCGCCCTTCGGCGTGAACACGAAGATCTCGCGCGAGGCCAGCTCGTAGCGCAGCGACTCGAGGAAGTCGCCCGGGTCCGCGGCCTCGCGCTGCCAGTCGAGGAGCTGGCGCATCCACGCCATCTCGTCGACGTCCATCGCGTTGCCGGTGTGCGTGCCCTTGGTTTCCTTGTAGCGCCAGTGCGCGGCGATGCCGTACTCGGCCGTGCGGTGCATCTCGTAGGTGCGGATCTGCACCTCGAGGGGCTTGCCGTCCGGTCCGATCACCGTGGTGTGCAGCGACTGGTAGACGCCGAAGCGGGGCTGGGCGATGTAGTCCTTGAACCGGCCGGGTACCGGCTGCCACAGCGCGTGCACGACACCCATCGCCGCGTAGCAGTCGCGGACGTCCTCGACCAGGATCCGGACGCCGACCAGGTCGTGGATGTCGTCCAGGTCGCGGCCGCGGACGATCATCTTCTGGTGGATCGAGTAGTAGTGCTTCGGCCGGCCCTCGACCTTCGCGGTGATCCGCGACGAGACGAGGTTGCTGGTCAGGTCCGTGATGACCGACCGCAGGTAGATGTCGCGGGAGGGGGCGCGGTCGGCGACCAGGCGGACGATTTCGTCGTACTTCTTCGGCTGCAGGATGGCGAACGCGAGGTCCTCCAGCTCCCACTTGACCGTGGCCATGCCGAGGCGGTGGGCCAGCGGCGCGAGAACTTCGAGGGTCTCGCGGGCCTTGCGGGCCTGCTTCTCCGGCGGCAGGAAGCGCATGGTCCGCATGTTGTGCAGCCGGTCGGCGAGCTTGATGACCAGCACCCGGGGGTCCTTGGCCATCGCGATGACCATCTTGCGGATGGTCTCGGCCTCGGCGGACGAGCCGAGCTGCACCTTGTCCAATTTCGTGACGCCGTCGACGAGCTCGGCGACCTTGTCGCCGAAGTCGGCCTTCAGGCTCTCGACGGCGTACCCGGTGTCCTCGACCGTGTCGTGCAGCAGCGCCGCGACGAGCGTGGTGGTGTCCATGCCCAGCTCGGCGAGGATGGTGGCGACGGCGAGGGGGTGGGTGATGTACGGGTCGCCGGACTTGCGCCGCTGGTTGCGGTGGAGCTCCTCGGCGACGTCGTAGGCGCGCTGGAGCAGGCCGAGGTCGGCGTTGGGGTGGAGCTCGCGGTGGATGACGGCCAGGGGTTCGAGGACCTGCTTGACCGGGGCCGCGCGCTGGGCGGTGATGCGCCGGGCCAGGCGCGCCCGGACCCGCCGGGTGGCGGACGGATTCGGCGCCGCGCCGTTCGGCTTCGGCGGCGCGGGCTGTGCCGCCGCCTGCCCGTTCTGCGGGGCGCCCTGCTTCGCGGGCACCGCGGCGTCGAGCTCCTGGCTCACCCGCACCTCCTGCTGCTCGTGCGGCCTTCGGACCACCAGGGTAGCCGTTGCGCCTCGCAGACCTGTCGGGTGCGCCCGTTCAGGGGGATGTGGGCCCCGCCACCAGCCCGTTCTCTGCCGCGGCGGGTCGTGAGTGGTAAGTCGGGTTCTAACCCGCCTTACCACTCACGACAAGCTGCGGCAGACCGCTCAGCAGGTCTGGAGGGCGTGGATCTTGCGGTCGCCGAGGACCTGGCGGCCGCCGAGGGCGGCCAGCTCCAGGACCACGGACACGCTGTCGACCACCGCGCCCGCGTCCTCCAGGAGCTTGCCGGTGGCCGCGACCGTGCCGCCCGTCGCGAGGACGTCGTCCAGGATCGCGATCCGCTGGCCGGGACGCACCACGCCGGCCGGGAGCTCCACCGTCGCCGTGCCGTACTCCAGCGCGTAGTCGACGCGGCCCGCGACGGCCGGCAGCTTGCCCGGCTTGCGGATCAGCACCACGCCGAGGCCGCGGGCGTACCCGACGGCCGCGGCGAGGAGGAAGCCGCGGGCCTCCACGCCGGCGAGCAGCTCGACCGAAGGTTCGAGCGTGTCCGCCAGCGCGTCGGTCACCGCTTTGAACGCGCCCGCGTCCGCGAACAGCGGGCTCAGGTCGCGGAACAGCACGCCGGGCTCCGGGAAGTCCGGCACCTCGGCGATCAGGCCGAGGGCGTCGTCGAGCTCCACGTCAGCGCTTCCGCTTCCCGGCCGGGCGCTGCTTCTGGATCCGGGCGGGGACGCTGGCCGCGGCCGCGTACGCCTTCTCCTTGCGCAGTTCCTTGGCCAGGGCGTCGTCGTCCGAGGCGTCGAAGTCCTCGCCCGCCGCCTTGCGCTCCTGGTTGGCCCGGCGCTGGCGGACCCGCTCGGCCTGCTGCGCGTACTTCGGGTCGCGCATCTTGAAGTCGACCAGCAGCGGCGTCGCCAGCGCGACCGACGACAGGACGCCGACGAGGGTACCGGTGAGCTGCACCAGCGCCAGGTCCTGCAGCGTGCCCGAGCCGAGCAGCACGTAGCCGACGATCAGGAGGCCGAGGATCGGCAGCAGCGCGATGAACGCCGTGTTGAACGACCGCATCAGGGTCTGGTTCAGCGCGAGGTTCGCGGCCTCGGCGTACGTGCGGCGGGTGAGGCCGAGCAGGCCGCGGGTGTTCTCGCGGACCTTGTCGAACACCACCACCGTGTCGTACAGCGAGAACCCGAGGATGGTCAGCAGGCCGATCACGGTCGCCGGGGTGACCTCGAAGCCGACCAGCGAGTACACGCCCGCGGTGACGAAGATGTCGTGCAGCAGCGAGATCAGCGCCGCCAGGGCCATCCGCCCGTCGAAGTAGATCGCCAGGAAGATGACCACCGCGACGAGGAACACGCCGAGGGCGATCAGCGCCTTCTGCGAGATCTCGCCACCCCACGACGCGCTCACCGCGCTGTCGGAGATGGCCTGGACGCTGGGCTGGCCGTTGGTGCCCTTGGGCCCCAGGTCCTGGAACAGGCCCTGCTTCAGCTTCGCGACGTCGGCCGCGTTCAGCGTGTCGGTGCGGATCTGGATGGTCGCCGCGTTGCCGGTGCCGACCTTCTGCGCCTCCGAGGCCGGGTGGCCGAGCGCCTTCTGGAACGACTCCTTGGCCTGGTCCTCGGTGATCACGCCGTGGATGCCGTTGGCCGGCATCTGGATCTGCGTGCCGCCCTCGAACTCGATGCCGAGGTTGAAGCCGCGGAAGATCATCGAGGCGAGGCAGACGAGCACCAGCCCCGCGAAGAAGATGTACCAGCGCTTGCGCTTGCCGACGACGTCGAACGCACCGGTGCCCACGTAGAGCCGGTGGAAGACGCTTTCCTTCTTGCCGGGCTTCACCGTCGCCTTGGCGTTGCCTTCGGCGTCCGTGCCCAGTTCTTCGACCCCCACGTCAGGCCTCCTTCACGTTCGCGCGGCCGACCGAGGTCGACTTCTTACGCTGCGAACCCACTTGCTGCACGGCGCCGAGGCCCAGGTGCCTCGGATTGGACAGGAACGCGTTCTTCGACGTGGACACCATGGCCACCAGCGGGTGCGTCACCAGGTACACGACGACCAGGTCGAGGACCGTGGACATACCGAGGGTGAACGCGAAGCCCTGGACGTCGCCGACCGCGATGACGTACAGGATCGCCGCGGCCAGGAAGCTCACCGCGTCGGACGCCAGGATGGTGCGCCGGGCGCGGACCCAGCCGCGCGGCACCGCGGACCGGAACGTCCGGCCCTCCCGGATTTCGTCCTTGAGCCGTTCGAAGTAGATGACGAACGAGTCCGCCGTGATCCCGATGGCGATGATCAGGCCGGCGATGCCCGCGAGGTCCAGCGTGTAGCCGATCCAACGGCCGAGCAGCACCAGCACCGCGAACACCAGCGCGCCGGACAGGGCCAGCGACAGGATGGTGAGCACGCCGAGGAGCCGGTAGTAGAACAGGCAGTAGATGAAGACCACCAGCAGGCCGATGCCGCCGGCGATCAGGCCGGCCTGCAGCGAGGCCAGGCCGAGGGTCGCCGACACCGTGGTCGCGTCCGAAGAGGCGAACGACAGCGGCAGCGAGCCGTACTTGAGGATGTCCGAGAGGTCCTTCGCCTCGGACTGGGTGAACTTGCCGGTGATCTGGGTGTTGCCGTCGAGGATGGCCACCTGGATGTTCGGCGCCGAGACGACCTGCGTGTCGAGCACGAAGGCGGCCTGCTGGCCGGTGTTCTTCGAGGTGAAGTCGGCCCAGATCTTGGTGCCCTCGCTCTTGAAGCTGAGGTTCACCACCCACTGGCCGCGCTGCTGGTCGTAGCCCGAGGTCGAGTCGGCGATCTCGGTGCCCGGCAGGAACTCCGGCTCCAGCAGGTACTTGTACGTGTTGTGGTCACCGCAGGCGACCAGCGGCAGCTTCGGGTCGTCGTTGCCCTCGAGGGCGTCCTTGGCGTTCGGCGCGCAGGTCAGCGCGGCCATCGCCTTCGCGACGAGCTCCTGGTTCGGCTGGCCGTCGACGCCGATCAGCTGCGGGTTCTGCCGGAGGGCCTTGGCGGCCTGGATCTCCTTCGCCGTCTCGGCGTCGACCGAGCCGTCCGAGGGCGCGGGCGCCGGGGTCGACGACGCGGGCGGCGGCGTGCTGCTGCTCGGCGCGGCCGGCGTGGTGTTCTGCTGGGGCGCGGCCCCCGGCGCGCCACCGCCACCGGACTTGGTGGTGGTCGGGGCCCCGGAGGTGACCGCGGGCGAGGACGGCGGTGCCGAGGTCTTCGGGGCGCCCGAGGTCGGGGTGCCCGTGGCCGGCGGCGGGGTGTTCGTCTGCGGCGGCACCACCGGCTGGGTGGCGCTCGAGACGACCTTCCGGAAGCCCAGCTTCGCGGTCTTGCCCAGGTTCTTCGCCTGGTCGCCCTGCTCGCCCGGGACCGTGATGACGACGTTGTTGCCGTCGAGGAGGACCTCGGTGCCGCTGACGCCGATCCCGTTGACGCGCCGCTCGATGATCTGGCGCGCCTGGTTCAGGGACTCGCGGGTCGGCTGGCCGCCGTCGGGCGTGCGGGCGGTGAGCGTGACCCGGGTGCCGCCCTGCAGGTCGATGCCCAGTTTCGGGGTCGGCTTGTGGTTGCCGGTGAGGAACACCAGCGCGTACAAGACGATCACGATCAGGGCGAACAGGGCGAGATAGCGTCCCGGGCGGAGATGCCCGGCGGAAGCTGCCACGGTGCTTCGGTCTCCTCGGACGGGGTGGACCCCAAAGTTGCGGTGCCCGCCCGGAGGGTTACCGGGAGGGACTGTGTGCGATTCACTCCCGGGCACGGGTATGACGGCGGACACGCACGCAGCACCGAGACACTACTCGGTGCTGCGTGAGCCCGGCGTGCGAGGCCGTACCGACTTTCGTCGGGAGTCCCGGCCCGGCCCAGGAGTGCCGCGGGGGCTTACTTCTTGCCGTGCTCCAGCGGCGGCGCCACCTGAGCGGTGGTCTGCGGCTCGTCGGTCTTGACGGCAGCAGACGACTCGATGACGGCCGGCTCCTCGGCGGGGGTCTCGACGACCTCGTCGGCGGAGTCCTCCTCGGTCTCGACGACCGGCTCGACCTTCTCGCGGACGGCCAGCCGCAGCCAGGTGGTGACGACACCGGGCGCGATCTCGATGTCGATGGTGGTGTCACCGGAGGCGTCGGCGACGGTGCCGTAGAGACCCGAGGTGGTCATCACGCGGTCACCGGGCGCCAGGCTGCTCTGCAGGTCCTGCTGCGCGGCCTGCTGCTTCTTCTGCTTCCGCGTGCTCATCACCAGCGGCACGGCGAGGACGAGCACGAGCAGCAGGGGCAGCAATAGCTGTTGCATGATTCTCCGTTCGACGAACACCCGGGCCCAGCCGAAATGTCCGGTTTTTGGGTATGTGCTCCGGTCAAGTGTGCCAGGTACCAGCGCGGACGCCAGCACCCACCCGCCGGTACGGGCCGCTCAGTCCTGCTCGAACAGCGACGGCCCGCCCTGGTCCGGGCGGCCCGGGAGGTCCGCGGGCGGCACCATGCCGAGGTGTTCCCACGCGGACGCGGTCGCGACGCGGCCACGCGGGGTGCGGGCGAGCATACCGGCGCGCACGAGGTAGGGCTCGCACACCTCTTCCACGGTGGTCGCCTCCTCCCCCACGGCCACCGCGAGGGTCGAGATGCCCACCGGTCCACCGCCGAACGACCTGGTCAGCGCGGTGAGCACGGCCCGGTCGAGGCGGTCCAGCCCCAGCTCGTCGACGTCGTAGACGGCCAGCGCGGCGCGGGCGACGTCGCGGGTCACCTTGCCGTCGGCGCGGACCTCGGCGTAGTCGCGGACGCGCCGCAGCAGCCGGTTCGCGATCCGGGGGGTGCCCCGCGAGCGGCCGGCGATCTCCGCGCAGCCGTCGCGGTCGATCGGGATGTCGAGGATCGTCGCGGCGCGGCGGACGACCAGCTCCAGCTCGGCGTCGGTGTAGAACTCCATCTGGCCGGTGAAGCCGAACCGGTCGCGCAGCGGACCGGTCAGCGAGCCGGACCGGGTGGTCGCCCCGACCAGCGTGAACGGGGCGATCTCCAGGGGGATGCTGGTGGCGCCCGGGCCCTTGCCGACGACGACGTCGACCCGGAAGTCCTCCATCGCCAGGTAGAGCATCTCCTCGGCGGGACGGGCGATGCGGTGGATCTCGTCGATGAACAGGACGTCGCCGGGTGCGAGGTTGGACAGCATCGCGGCGAGGTCGCCGGCGCGTTCGAGCGCCGGGCCGGAGGTGATCCGGATGGCCGCGCCCAGCTCGGCGGCGACGATCATCGCCATCGACGTCTTGCCCAGCCCGGGCGGGCCGGAGAGCAGGACGTGGTCGGGCGGCACGCCGCGGCGGCGGGCGCTCTCCAGCACCAGCTCCAGCTGCTCGCGCACGCGCGGCTGGCCGACGAACTCGTCGAGCTTGCGGGGCCGCAGGGTGCCTTCGACGTTCTCCTCGCCGTTCTGGGCCCACGCCGAAAGGGCCTCTTCCTCGTCCACCGCCTCATACTCCATGCCCGCGCCTACCGCTTCCGGCCGAGGGTGGTCAGTGCGGCGCGCAGCACGCTGGACGTGGTGTGGCCGTCACCGTCGGCGAGGACCTTGTCGACGGCCTGCTCGGCCTGCTTGGCCGGGAAACCGAGCCCGACCAGCGCCTCGACGACCTCGGCGCGCAGGGCGCCGGGGGCGGTGACGGCGGGCGCGTCGCCGGTACCGCCGAGGGCGGTGACCTTGTCGCGCAGTTCGAGGGTGAGCCGCTCGGCGCCCTTGCGGCCGATGCCGGGCACCGAGGTGAGCACCGTGATGTTGCCTTCCACCAGCGCGGCGCGCAGCTTGTCCGGGTCCAGCACGGCGAGGGTGGCCAGCGCCAGGCGCGGCCCGATCCCGGACACCGTCTGCAGCAGCCCGAACAGCTCGCGAGCGTCGGCGTCGGCGAACCCGAACAGCGTCAGCGAGTCCTCGCGCACGATCAGCGCGGTGTGCAGGCGGGCCTCCTCGCCGCGGCGCAGGGTCGCCAGGGTCGCCGGGGTGGCCTGCACCGCGAAGCCGACCCCGCCGACCTCGACCACGACGTGGTCGAGGCCGACCGACAGGACTTCTCCGCGTACCGACGAGATCATCGTGCTGCTCCAGGGTTCTTCGCTTGCTTGGCCGCCGCGGCCAGGCGGGCTTTGTGGGTGCGGGCCATCTCGGCCGCGCGGGCTTCGGCTTCGGCGAGCCGGGCCCGCATCGGCTCCCGCCACAGGTGGCAGATGGCCAGGGCGAGGGCGTCCGCGGCGTCGGCGGGGTGCGGCGCGACCTCGAGGTTGAGCAGGCGCATCACCATGGCGGTGACCTGGGCCTTGTCGGCCCGGCCGGACCCGCTGACGGCGGCCTTGACCTCGCTCGGCGTGTGGAAGACGACCGGCAGGCCCCGGCGCGCGGCGGCCAGCGCGACCACCCCGCCCGCCTGCGCGGTGCCCATCGCGGTGCGGACGTTGTGCTGGGCGAAGACGCGTTCGACGGCGACGGCCTGCGGCTGGTACTTGTCCATCCAGCGTTCGACCTCGTCGGAGATGCCGAGCAGCCGGTGGGCCAGGTCGGCGTCGGGCGGCGTCCGCACGACGTCGACCGCGACGCAGCGGACGGTCCGCCCCCGGCCGCCGTCGACCACACCCAGGCCGCACCTGGTCAGACCGGGGTCGACCCCGAGCACGCGCACCCGCATTTCCTCCCGCCGCGAACACCAGTTCGAGCTTGCAGGCTACTGGCCGCGTCTGCGGCAGGATGGAGGACATGCCGCAGCCGTCCGATTTCGTCACCCACCTGGGCCTCCAGCCACTCCCGGTCGAAGGCGGGCAGTGGGCGCAGAGCTGGCGCTCGGCCGACGGGTCGGCGATCTACTACCTGCTCGTCGCGCCGGAGCGCTCGGCACCGCACCGGCTGGACCGCGTCGAGGTGTACGCGCACCACGCGGGCGCGCCGGCGGCGATGCTGCTGCTGCACCCGGACGGCTCGGTCGAGCGGCCGGTGCTGGGGACCGACGTCGCCGCCGGCGAACGGCCGCAGGTCGTGGTGCCCGCGGGGACCTGGCAGGCGACGATGACGCGGGGTGAGTGGAGCCTGCTCGGCACGGTCGTCGTGCCGCCCTACACGGACGACTGCGTGGAGTTCGCGGACGCCTCGGAGCTCGCGCTGCAGTACCCCGAAGCGGCCGCCGACCTGGGGAAGTTCTAGGGACCGTCGACGCCGGGGGTCCAGCTTTCCGGGTCGCCGCTCTCGGTCAGCACCGGCTGCCACCGCGCGAAGCCCTCGGGCGCGTCCGGGTGCCAGGGGAACTTGCCCTCCGGCGTCGCGACGATCAGCTGCAGCGCCGGGAAGTCGCCGTCCGGGTAGATGAGGAAGGCCGTGCCGAAGTACTCGGGGTAGTGCCCCTTGTTGACGCGCTCGAGGACGACCGGGACGCCGTCGAAGAAGTCGTCGTAGCGCTGGCCGACCTCGAAGATCTCACCGTTGGCGGCGCGGTCGACGTAGGCGTCGAGCAGCACCTGCCCCATCTGGCCGGGCAGCCCGACCACGACCGCCTCCGGCACGTTGTGCAGCGCCCACGCGCAGGCGGTGAAGGAGTAGCCGGCACCTTCGTCGTCGGCGGCGACGTTGATGACGGCGTTGCCGCGCTCCTTCGCCTGCCCCTCGATCCATTCGATGAGGCGCAGTTCTTCCGCGGACAGCTCGGCGGTGATGTCGGCGGCAGCGGCGGGGGTCGTCGAGGTCACGGCGCACATTCTGCCTGACGAGTCCCCCGCAGCCCAGTGCCCGGGCCGGAAAGTTTCCGGCCCGGGCACGAAAGCGGTGTGGCGTAAGGGAAAACTCAGCCGACTTCGGCGAGCACCTCGTCGGAGACATCGAAGTTCGCGTAGACGTTCTGGACGTCGTCGCAATCTTCGAGGGCGTCGATGAGCTTGAAGACCTTCTTCGCGCCGTCGGCGTCGAGCGGGACGCTCACCGAGGGCAGGAAGGTCAGGTCGGCCGACTCGTATTCGAAGCCGGCCTCCTGCAGCGCCTTGCGGACCGGCACCAGGTCGGTCGCCTCGGAGACGATTTCGAAGCTCTCGCCCAGGTCGTTGACCTCTTCGGCACCGGCGTCGAGCACCGCCAGGAGGACGTCGTCTTCCGCGGCAGTGTCCTTGGGCATCAGCACGACACCCTTGCGGTTGAAGAGGTAGGCCACCGAGCCGGGGTCGGCGAGCGAGCCGCCGTTGCGGGTCAGGGCGGTCCGGACCTCCGACGCCGCGCGGTTGCGGTTGTCGGTGAGGCACTCGATCAGGACGGCGACGCCGTTCGGGCCGTAACCCTCGTAGGTGATGGTCTGCCAGTCGGCGCCACCGGCCTCTTCACCGGCGCCGCGCTTGCGGGCGCGCTCGATGTTGTCCTGCGGGACCGAGTTCTTCTTCGCCTTCTGGATGGCGTCGTAGAGCGTGGGGTTGCCATCCGGGTCGCCACCACCGGTGCCCGTGCGGGCGGCCACCTCGATGTTCTTGATCAACCGCGCGAAGAGCTTGCCGCGCTTCGCGTCGAGGTTGGCCTTCTTGTGCTTCGTGGTGGCCCACTTGGAGTGGCCGCTCATCTCTCCTCCATCTGTTCCGTACCCCGGCCGGGCACCGCGTCTCAGGCAGCCTCTCGCACGAGGTCGACGAACAGCCGGTGCACCCGCACGTCGGGCGTGAGTTCCGGGTGGAACGCGGTCGCCAGCACCGCCCCTTGCCGGACCGCGACGATCCTAGCGGTGTCTTCGTCGACGCCGGGCACACCGCTGACGGTGGCCAGCACCTCGACGCCGTCACCGGCCTTCTCGACCCAGGGAGCCCGGATGAAGACGGCGTGGACGTCGCCCTCGACCCCGGCGAAGTCCAGGTCGGCTTCGAAGGAGTCGACCTGCCTGCCGAAGGCGTTCCGCCGCACGACGACGTCGAGGCCGCCGAGCTGCTGCTGGTCGGGCCGCCCGTCGAGGGTCTGCCGCGCCAGCAGGATCATCCCGGCGCAGGAGCCGAAGGCGGGCAGCCCGTCGGCGATCCGCGCCTTGAGGGGTTCCAGCAGCTCGAAGCTCTCCAGCAGCCGCGACATGGTGGTGGACTCGCCGCCGGGCAGCACCAGACCGTCCACTTCGGACAGCTCCGCGGCCCGCCGGACGGGCACGGCCCGCGCGCCCGCTTCGGCCAGCATGGCGACGTGCTCCCGCACGGCACCTTGCATGGCGAGCACACCGATGAGCGGTTCCGACGACACCCGACCTCCCGAAAGACCTTCCCACCAGCCTAGACGCAACGGCCCATCCCCTTCGCGGCAGGTCAGCCCGGCTCCCCCACCCAGGCCCGGCCCAGCGGCATCACCCGTGTCCGGAGGGGCATCACACGTGTCCGGAGGGGCACCACGCGTGTCTGGAGCGGCATCACGCGTGCTTGAGCGGGCATGACGCGTGTCCGGCGGGGCATCGGGCCGATGCCCCGCCGGACACGCGTGATGCCCCTCGGATCACGCGTGAAGCCCGGCTGGTCACGGGTGATGCCTCTTTCCGCACGTGCGGGCCACGTCCGGGCGGGCTGGTCAGGGGACGCCGGCCAGCCTGAGCAGGGCGGCCGTGGCCGCCGCGGCCACCACCACCAGGGCAAACGGCGCCTTTCGCCAGGCCAGGACCCCGGCCACCAGCACCCCGGCCGGCCGGGCGATGCCCGCGAAGCCGTGGCCCTCCGTCAGCGCGCTCACCGCGACCAGGGCCGCCAGCAGCACCACCGCGGCCAGGGCCATCAGCCTCTCCGCCCGCGGCGTCAGCTTCACCCGGCTGCGCAACGCCGGCCCCGCGAGCCGGAACGCGAACGTCCCGGCCGCCAGCACCGCCGTCGCGACCAGCAGTTCCACCCCGTCCATCAGTGCACCTCCGCCGGTTCCGGCTCCTTCGCGGCCACCCCGGCCAGCACCCCCGCCAGCGCCAGCAGCACCGGCAGCCCGGCCGGCAGGAACGGCGTCGCGGCCAGCGCGACCAGCACCCCGATCAGCACCGGCAACCGGGCCGCCTTGTCCCGCAGGGACGGCAGGACCAGGGCCAGCAGCACCGCCGGGAACGCCGCGTCCAGGCCGAACGCGTCCGTGTCGCTGATCGCCGTGCCGGCGTACGCCCCGGCGACCACGCCGAGGTTCCAGCAGGCGAACAGGCCGATCCCGCACGCCCAGTACGCCGCGCGGCGGCGGTGCGCCTCGCGCTGGGCCAGCGCGAACGCCACCGACTCGTCGATCAGCAGGTGGCTGCCCGCCAGCCGGGCCGCCCAGCGTTCGCCCAGCACGTCGCCGATCGCGAAGCCGAACGGCAGGTGACGCGCGTTGGCCAGCAGCCCCGCCAGCACCGCCGCGAACGGGTTGCCGCCCGCCGCCACGATGCCGACGAACATGAACTGGGACGCCCCCGCGAAGACCAGCACCGACATCAGCATCGGCAGCCACAGCGGGAAGCCCGAGCTCACCGCGATGGCACCGTAGGAGACCCCCACGAGACAATCGGCGAGACAGACCAGGCCGATGTCACGGGCGAGGCCCCGATCGAGTGTTCGCCATATCGAACGCATGTGTTCTACAGTGAACGCCTGACCCCGTGTTCGTCAAGGCGAACGAAGAGACCGATGGAGCGAACACAATGTCCCAGGAAGCCACCGGGGCGCCGCTGGAGATCATCGCGGCCTCGCTGCGCCGCGAACGCACCCGCGCGGGGCTGTCCCTGACCGAGGTCGCGCGGCGCGCCGGCCTGGCCAAGTCGACGCTCTCGCAGCTGGAGTCCGGCACCGGCAACCCGAGCGTCGAGACGCTGTGGGCCCTCGGCGTCGCCCTGGACGTCCCCTTCTCCCGCCTGGTCGAGCCGGAACGACCGAAGGTCCGGGTCGTCCGCGCGGGCAAGGGGCCGACCGTGTTCGCCGAACACGCCGACTACGCCTGCACGCTCCTGTCGGCCTGCCCCACCGGCGCCCGCCGCGACATCTACGTCGTCCGCGGCGAGCCGGGCACACCCCGGCGCTCCGATCCGCACATGACCGGCGTGGTCGAGCACATCGTGCTGTGCGCCGGCCGGGCCCGCATCGGCGTCATGGACGACCCGGAGGAACTGCTCCCGGGCGACTACATCTGCTACCCCGGCGACGTCCCGCACATCTTCGAAGCCCTCGAACCCGGCACCTACGGCGTCGAAATCTCCGAATACGTCTGAACCGGCACCGCCTTTCGGAGACGGCGGCCGGAGAGCACGGTCGGAGTGGGTCCGCGGACGGTTCCTCCCCTAGGTTTGGCACCGTTCGCGACGCCGATCCGGACCGACCATCCGCCCTCGCCGAGCCCGCCGTTCCCGTCCCTTCGCGAGCACGGGCCCGCCGACGTTCGTTGTGAGGCAGGCGCATGTACGACGTCATCGTGGTGGGGGCGCGCTGCGCCGGTGCGCCCACCGCCCTGTTGCTGGCCCGCGCGGGCCACCGGGTTCTCCTGCTCGACAAGTCGGCGTACGGCTCCGACACGCTCTCCACGCACCTCGTCCACCAGCCCGGGATCGCGGCCCTCGCCCGCTGGGGAGTGCTGGACCGCGTGCGCGCGTCGGGCTGTCCGCCGCTGGATCGCACCGTCTACGAGATCGCCGACGTCCACATCGACGGGTACGCCGGCGGCGTGGCCGGACAGCGGGCGAAGTTCGCTCCGCGGCGCCGTGTCCTGGACGCGTTGCTGGTGGACGCGGCCGTCGCCGCCGGGGCCGAGTTCCGCGACCGCTGCCGGGTGACCGGGCTGCGGTTCGACGGGACGGGCCGGGTCGTCGGGGTCGAAGGCCGGCACGGAGGCCGGAGCTTCACCGAAGACGCCCGGCTGGTGGTGGGCGCGGACGGCATGCGCTCCACCGTCGCCCGGCTGGTGGTGGCCCCGTACCGCCGGCGCGACCCGCTCATGACCTGCGCGTACCACACCTACTGGCCCGACGTGCCCGCCGACGGCGTGGAGCTGTACGAGCGGCCCGGCGGCTGGGTGGCCGCCGTCCGCACCAACGACGACGCGACCATCGTGCAGGCGTACTTCCCGCAGTCCCGGTTCGAGGAGGTCCGGACCGACGCGCGCCGGGCCTACGACGAGCAGATCCGCGCCACCGCACCCGCGCTGTACGAACGGCTGCGGGGCCGGGAGCCCGCGGAACGCCTGCACGGCTGCGGTGACCAGCAGAACTTCTTCCGGCAGGCGACCGGGCCCGGCTGGGTGCTCGCCGGCGACGCCGGGCACCACAAGGACTCCATCACCGCCCGCGGCATCAGCGACGCCTTCCAGCAGGCGGAAAGCCTGGTGGCCGAGGTGGGCGGCGCGCTCGGCGGCGATCCCGCCCGGCTCGACGCCGCGCTGGCCCGGTTCGCCGAAGACCGGGACGCGGCCCTCACCCCGGGCTACCAGGCCACGCTCGGCGTCGCCCGGCTGGCTCCGGCCCACCAGCAGCGGCTCGCCCTCCTGCGGGCCGTGCAGTCCGATCCGGAACTCGTCGCCACCTACCTCGACATGGTGGCCGGGATCGTGCCCGCGGACGCCCTCTACACGCCCAAGCTGCTCGCCCTCCTCTGAAGCCACCGGAGCGAAAATGGTCACCTTCACCGCCGAACACGACGCGCTTCGCAAGCTGGTCCGCGATTTCGCCGAACGGGAAATCGGGCCGTACGCCGACGAGTGGGAAGCGAACGGGAGCTTCCCCGCGCACGAGCTGTTCCCGAAAATGGCCAAGCTCGGCCTGCTGGGCCTGGAGTA
The DNA here is from genome assembly GCA_049998155.1 of Amycolatopsis sp. cmx-13-12. GTDB lineage: Bacteria > Actinomycetota > Actinomycetes > Mycobacteriales > Pseudonocardiaceae > Amycolatopsis. Next base: position 183,856 of record JAEBES010000001.1, read on the forward strand.
CGACCCGGCGTACGGCGGCCAGGGCGCGGACCACCTCTGCACGGTGATCCTGCACGAAGAGCTCGGCCGCGTCGGCCCGGCCGGCGTGGCACTGGGGATCGGGATCCAGACGGACATGGCGACCCCGTCGCTGCACCGGTACGGCAGCGAGGAACTCAAGCAGCGGTACCTGGTGCCGGCGCTCAACGGCGAGGCGGTCTGCGCGGTCGCGGTGACCGAGCCCGACGCGGGGTCCGACGTGGCCGCCCTGACGACCCGCGCGGTGCGCGACGGCGACGACTGGGTGATCAACGGCGCGAAGGTCTACATCACCAACGGCACCCAGGCGGACTGGATCTGCCTGCTGGCCCGCACGTCCGACAAGCCCGCCGGCGGCGGTGGCCTCGGCGTCGGCCTCTCGCAGATCATCGTCCCGGCGGACACCCCCGGCTTCCAGGTCTCCCGCAAGCTCGACAAGCTCGGCATGCGCTCCTCCGACACCGCCGAGCTGACGTTCACCGACGCGCGGGTTCCGGTCGCCAACACGATCGGCGAGGTCGATCTCGGTTTCTACCAGCAGATGAGCCAGTTCCAGAACGAGCGCCTCGCCCTGAGCTACGCGGCGGTCGGTGGCATGGAGACCGCCCTCACCCGGACCGCGGACTACCTCAAGGCTCGCAAGGTCTTCGGCAAACCGCTGATCGACAACCAGCACCTCGCCTTCACGCTGGCCGAGCTGAGCGCGCGGCTGGATGTCCTGCGGCACTACAACTACGCGGCCGCGGAGGCGTACATCCGCGGTGAGGACGTGAACCGGTTCGCGACCGTCGGGAAACTGGAGGCGGGCCGCTTGGCGCGCGAAATCTCCGCGACGTGCCTGCAGTTCCACGGCGCCGTCGGGTACATGGAGGAGATGTGGACCGCGCGGTACTTCCGGGACAGTCCCGTGTGGTCGATCGGCGGCGGCGCCGACGAGGTCATGCTGTACGTCCTGTCCCGGCTGGACGGCTACCACGGGTGAGCAGCACGGCTGCCGGCCCGCGCCGAAGCGCGGGCCGGCAGCCGGTCAAGCGGCCCGCGGGTCCTGCTTCAGGAACCAGCCGACGGGCCGGGCGGCGGCCGCCAGCCGCCGTCGGTCGATCTTCCCGGTCGTCGTGATGGGCAGCTGGTCCACGACCGCCCAGAGCGCGGGGACCATGTACGACGGCAGTTCGTCCCGCAGGCGGTCGCGCAGGCCGGCCGGCGTGACCGCCGTTCCCGGCGTGAGCCGGACGGCGGCGACGAGCCTCTTGTCGGTGCTGTCGCCTTCGGTGACCGTCACGAACGATTCCTCGACGCCGTCCTGGGCGTCCAGCACCGCACCGATCGCGGGCAGCTCGATGCGGAAGCCGCGGATCTTGACCTGGTCGTCCGCCCGGCCCAGGAAGTGGAGCCGGCCGGCCCCGTCGAGGCGGACCAGGTCACCGGTGCGGTACAGCCGGGCCGGAACGTCCGGGGAGAAGAACCCGAACACCCGGTCCGTCTCCGCCCGGTCGTCGAGGTACCCCGCGGCGAGCCCGGCGCCGGACGTGTACAACTCTCCGACGGCACCGGGCATCAGCAGTCTCCCGCGGCTGTCCAGGACGTGGATCTGCGTTCCCGGCACCGGCGAACCGATGGGCACCGGCCCGTCGACGTCGGCGGGTTCGCGCACCGGACAGGACGTCGTGACGACCGTGTTCTCGGTGGGGCCGTAGCAGTTCGTGACGACGAGGCCCGGGTTTTCCGCCAGCGCCTGCTTGACGTGCTCGTGCGGCACCACGTCTCCGCCGGTCATGAGGTGACGCAGGCCGGCGAACGACCGGCTCGCGAATTCGTGCACCAACCCGAAGAGGCCCGCCGTGAGGAACGCCACGGTGACCCGGCGGTCCTCGAGGAAAGCGCCGATCTCGTCCGGGAGCAGCACCTCCGGCGGGCAGATCTCCAGCGTCGCCCCGGTCAGCAGGGTGCCCCAGATTTCCAATGTGGACGCGTCGAAAGCCAGCGGCGCCAGGCGAAGGGAGCGCTCGCCGGGGCCCAGCGCCATCAGCTTGCCGTCGTGGACCAACCGGAGGACGCCGCGGTGCGGGATCGCCACGCCCTTCGGCGCACCGGTCGAGCCCGACGTGAAGGCGACGTACGCCAGCCGGTCGGGATCGGGCCGGACGGGGGGTGCCGCCTCGCCGCCGGCTTCCCGTCCCCGGTGCCACGAACCGACCAGGGGCACGCCGTGCGATTCGAGCCGGCCGGCCGAGTCGCCGGCCACGATGGCGGCGGCCGGGCGGGCCTTGGCCACTATCCGCGCCGTATGGGACGCGGGCTGGGACAGGTCGGCTCCGAAGTAGGCGGCGCCCACCCAGAGCGTGCCCAGCACGGCCACCACCTCCGCGACCGACCGCGGCAGCCCGATCAGCACGGTGTCGCCTTCCCCGACGCCGGCCGCACGCAGCAGCCGGGCCTGCTCGGCCACGGCGACGGTCAGCTCGGCGTAGGTCAGCGCCGACTCCGCGTCGCGCACGGCCACCGCGGCCGGCCACCGGTCCGCCGCGTCGCGGAAGACCTGGTCCACCGACGAGGCGGGAAAATCGCCGCGGGTGTCGTTGACGGCGTCGAGGATCGTCCGCGACCGGGCGGAGATGCACCGGATGTCGGCCAGCGTCACCGCCGCCCCGTCCCCCGCCAGCGCCTCGGTGAGCTGGGCCACGGCAGCCGAGCAGTCCAGGAAGAACCGCTGCGCCTCGTCTTCCTCCCACAGGTCCGCCGCACAGCCGGCGAACGAGCCACCGGTGTCCGCCAGCCGCACGGCGATGTCGAACCGGTGTCCGGCGTCCGCCGCCCACGGGTCGGGCAGGCCGGGCAGGGCCACGAAGACCCGGACCAGCGGGTGGCTCCGCCCGGACCGTTCGACGCCCAGCCGCGTGGCCACTTCGTCGAGGGGGAAGTCGCCGCGGTCCAGGCTCCACGCCAGCGAATCGTGCACCCGGCGGATGAACTCGTCCGGCGTCAGGTCGTCGTCGATGTCGACCCGCACCGGGACGGGGTTGGCGGGATCGCCGACCCCGACCAGCAAGGTGCTCATCCCGGTCAGCCTGGCCAGCGTGAGACCGAACGCGGCGAAGAGAACGGAGGACGGCGGGACGGCCAGCTCGCGCAGCAGCGCCTCGGTCCGGCCGGTCAGCTCGATGGCCTGCCGCCGACCGGGCGCGTCCGGTGGCCGGCGGTGGCGCGACGGCACCTCCAGGCTCGTCGGCACCTTCGCCAGTCGTTGCGCCCACAGGTCGACCGTCGGCGTCGTCACCGGAGTTCGCCGCTGTCGTCGGTGCGCATCCGGTCGAGCAGCGCCGCCTGGGTCCGGATCGTGGGGGCCCGGAGGACGTCGACGGGCTTGATCGTGATCCCCGAGGACTTCGCCATCTTCGCGATGAGGGAGATCAGGACGAACGAATCGCCGCCCGCGTCGAAGAAGCTCGTGTCGTCGTCGGGAGTGTCGTAGCCGAGGGTGTCCCGCCAAGCCGAGCGGACGAGACCGATGAGCCGAGGGTGCTCCTCGACCTGCTGAATACTTGCCGTGTCTGCCATGATCTGCCCCTCTCCGATGGGTTTCAGGCGGTCTTCGCGCCGGACCTGACGGTGGCCAGCACGTCGTTCAGGTCCGCGAGCAGCGCGGCCTCCTGGGGTTTGAGGTAGAAGTGCCCGCCGGGCAGCACCCGGAGCCGGAAGGCGCCGTGCGTGAGCTCCGCCCAGCGCTCGATCTCCGCCGGGGTCACTTCGGAGTCGTCCGCACCGGCGTACGCGTAGACCGGGCAGGCCAGCGGCGGCCGCGAGCCACCGGAATAGCCGGCCACCAACCCGTAGTCGCCGCGGACCGCCGGGAGCACGGCATCTCTCATGTCCGGGTTCTCGAAGGCCGCGGCCCGGCTCGCGTCCAGGCCCACGACGTGGGCGATGATGTCCTCGTCCGAGCTGGGCACCGGGCCTTCGGGCAGCGCGTGCGGCGGCTGCGTCCCGGACACGCACAGGGCGGCCGGCGGGCAGCCGCGGTCCTGCAGGCGCAGCGCCACCTCGTGCGCCACCGTGGCCCCGAAACAGTGGCCGAACAGCACGATCCGGTGCTGGGCCAGCTCGCCGAGCGCGTCGGCGATGTCGTCGGCAAGCGCTTCCAGCCCGGGCGGGAACGGGTCGTCGAACCGGTCCTCCCGGCCGGGGTACCGGACGGCCAGGACGCCGACGTCCGGCGGCAGTCCCTGCGGCCAGGTGCGGTAGGCACCCGCCACGGCACCGGCGTGCGGAAAGCAGATCAGTTTCGTCTCGCACCCGTCGTCGTCACGGAAGCGACGTACCCACTTCTCCTCCACCGCGGTCTTCATCGGCTGCGTCCCCCTTTCCTGAGCGCCGGCCGGGTGGCCGGGCCGCTGCAGCCAGGAGTCTGCTGCCGAACGGGGCCGGTTGCGACTCTGAGCGTGCGAAGTCTGCCGAAGGGCATCGCCGCAGGGCCATCGGCGCCGGCCGGAGACGGCGAAAGGCCCCGTGGCGAATCGCCACGGGGCCTCCGCGAAACGGGGGCTTACCAGCCGCGCTCGGCGAGGCGGTGGGGCTCCGGGAGCTCCTCGACGTTGATGCCGACCATCGCCTCGCCCAGGCCGCGCGAGACCTTGGCCAGGACGTCCGGGTCGTCGTAGAACGTCGTCGCCTTGACGATCGCCTCGGCGCGCTGGGCCGGGTTGCCGGACTTGAAGATGCCCGAGCCGACGAACACGCCCTCGGCGCCGAGCTGCATCATCATCGCCGCGTCGGCCGGGGTGGCGATGCCGCCCGCGGTGAACAGCACCACCGGCAGCTTGCCCGCCTCGGCGACCTCCTTCACCAGCTCGTACGGCGCCTGCAGTTCCTTGGCCGCGACGAACAGCTCGTCCTCGGGCAGCGACGTCAGCCGCCGGATCTCCTGGCGGATCTTGCGCATGTGCGTGGTCGCGTTGGAGACGTCGCCGGTGCCGGCCTCGCCCTTGGAGCGGATCATCGCCGCGCCCTCGGTGATCCGGCGCAGGGCCTCGCCCAGGTTGGTCGCGCCGCAGACGAAGGGAACCGTGAAGGCCCACTTGTCGATGTGGTTGGCGTAGTCGGCCGGGGTGAGGACCTCGGACTCGTCGACGTAGTCGACGCCGAGGGACTGCAGCACCTGCGCCTCGACGAAGTGGCCGATGCGGGCCTTGGCCATCACCGGGATCGAGACGGCCTCGATGATCCCGTCGATCAGGTCGGGGTCGCTCATCCGGGCGACGCCGCCCTGGGCGCGGATGTCGGCGGGCACGCGCTCCAGCGCCATGACCGCGACCGCGCCGGCGTCTTCGGCGATCTTGGCCTGCTCGGCGGTGACCACGTCCATGATCACGCCGCCCTTGAGCATCTCGGCCATGCCGCGCTTCACCTTGGCGGTGCCGGTGACGGACTGGACGGTGCCGCTGGAGGGAGTGGGCTGCTGCTCGGACACGACGGGGCCTTTCCACAAGGAGAACACAGGGTGACGAGTCCGAGCGTAAGTCGGCGGTGGACCCTTCAGGCAGGCCAGTACGCGGGTATCTCAGCAGTCCACTTCGCCGGTGCCCGCGACCAGGGCTTCCGCGAGCGCGGTGCGCGCGTAGAGGACGTGACGTCCGGCACGATGGCCGCTGACCAGGCCCGCAGCCTTGAGCGTGCCGAGGTGCTGCGACACCGCCCCGGCGCTCAGCCCGCTCCGGCGGGCCAGTTCCGCGGTGGACGCCGGCGCGGCCAGCTCGGCCAGCAGCATCGCGCGGCCGCGGCCCACCACGGCGGCCAGCGCGCCGGGCGCGGTGGCCGTGCCGGTCTCCCACAGCGTGGCGATCCCGCGCGGCGGGTAGCGCAGCACCGGCTGCCAGCGCGCGTCGGTCTTGGAGAACACCCGGGGCCAGACGAACGCCGAGGGCACCAGCACGAGACCGCGCCCGTCGAGCGGGACGGCGGCGTGCAGGTGCCGGTGCGCCACCGTGAGCGTGCCGTCCCGCCAGCGCACCAGCGGGGTGAGGTCGTTGAACAGCTCGGCCGCCCCGCCCTGGGCCAGCAGCCGGGACCGGTACAGCACGTCGGCCTCGAGCAGCGCGCGGATCCGCGGCCAGTCGGGGGCCAGCACGAGGTGCCAGTACTGCTCCATCAACGTCGCCAGCCGGTCCAGGCCCGCCTCCGGCTCGCGGTGGAGGCGGGTCAGCACGGGCGAGCGCGGCCCGGCCATCGCGTCGAGCTCGCGCCGGACCAGGCGGCCGGGCACGTCCCGCAGGTCGGCGAGCTCGTCGGCCAGTTCGGGCAGCGGCGTCGACGGCGTGCCGGCCAGGAAGCCGGGCAGGTGCCGCAGCGGGACGAGCTCGCGCAGCAGCCCGATGTCGAGGCCGGCCTCGGCCAGCGCCGCCGTGGCGCGCTTGATCCACGGCAGGTGCAGCGCGTGCTGACCCGGCGCGTTCAGGACGCGGACGCTGGCGACGATCTCCCACGCCGGGGAGAACGCGAACCGGGTGTGCGCCAGGTCCTCTGTGGAGAATGCCAGGTCGAGCACCGTTGCCTCCTGCCGGCGGGGATCCGGCGCAGTCTAGGACTCTCCCTTGTGGACATTCCCACGGGGCTCGGAAAGCCCTTGCGGGAAGGCGAAAACCCCGTGCGGGTCGTACTTCCGGGCGACGGCGCGCAGCCGGGGCAGGTTCACCCCGTAGTAGGCACGAGCCCAGTCCGGCATGTCCGGGTCGAGGTAGTTGACGTACCCGGTGGTGCCGAACTCGGGCCCCAGCCCGTCACGCACGGCGGCCAGCGCGCGCCGGGCCTCGGCCTCGCCGCCGTCGTCCGGCGTGGCGCCGTGCAGGAACTGGAAGCTCGCCAGCGCCGACCGGTGCGGGAACGCCGTCTCGCGGGCGCCGACGCGGGCGATCGCGCCGCCGGCGGAGTCGATGAGCGTGCCGACGCGCGGAGACCGGGTCAGCACCTCGACGACCGCGGCCGGGTCGGTGACCGGCCGCTGCAGCATGCGCGAGGTGCCGACGTACGCCGCCCGCGCCGCGACCGCCCCGGGCCGGGCCTCGTGGTCGTCGAACGACCGCAGCGCGCTCAGGTGGTCCTGCGTCCGCGCCGCCCGCTCGGCCGGCGGGGTGCCCACTCGCCGGACCAGGTCGTCGAGCAGGGGCTTCAGCCGGGCCTCGGTGCCGAGGAACGTCCCGCTGGTCTCGGCGGTCGCCGCCCCGATGTTCACCCCCGACCACAGCTCGTCCGGCATCCCCGGCAGCCACTCCTGCCAGCCGGCCAGCAACGCGGCCTGGGTACCTACCGGGAAGGTGAGCTTGTAGGTGACGACGTCGGCGCTGGGCACGGTCGAGAAGGTGAAGCCGGTGACGATCCCGAAGTTGCCGCCGCCCCCGCCGCGCAGCGCCCAGAACAGGTCCGGCTCCGCCGCCCTCGACACCGTGCGCACCCGGCCGTCGGCGGTGACGATCCGCGCGGCCTCCAGGTGGTCGCACGTCAGCCCGTGCTTGCGGTCGACCAGGCCGACGCCGCCGCCGAGGGCGAGCCCGGCGATGCCGACGGTCTCGCAGGAGCCGGCCGGCAGGACCCGGCCGTGCGCGGCCAGCGTCGTCGCGATCGGCCCCAGCCGGGCGCCCGCCCCGATCGCCGCGCGGCCGTCCGGGCGCACGTCGATGCCGGAAAATCGGCTCAGGTCCACCACGATCCCGCCGTCCACAGTGGAATAGCCGGGGTAGCTGTGGCCGCCGCTGCGGGCGGCGACCGGCAGCCGGTGCCGGGCGGCGAACCCGACCGCGGCCTGGACGTCCTCGACGCGCGCCGCGCCGACGACCGCGGCCGGCACCCGGTCGTCGTACATCGTGAAGAAGCCCTGCTTGGCCTCCGGGTAGCCCGGGTCGCCGGGCCGGAACAGCGGCCCGGAAAGCCGCCTCCGGAGCCGCTCCCAGTCGTCCGGCGGGGGCCACCCCGCCAGACCCGCCACCGGCACCGCCCCGGATATCCGCAGGAAAGCCCGCCTGTCCATGCCACTCCCCCTCGCACCGCACTTCCCCCCGGGGCATTCGGCTGGTCCCGGAGGCCTTGCCTTGCCGTGACCAGGGTAGCGGGTGTGTGATCGAGGACACATCCCGTACACCAGCCGTTCGCCGAGGAGTCGTCATGGCAGACAAACAGGCCAAGAACGCCGACACCGGGGCCGCCGTCGCTGTGGACGACCCCGCCAAGGTCCGCAACGTCGTGCTCGTCGGCCCGGCCGGTTCCGGGAAGACCACCCTCGCCGAAGCCCTGCTCGCCGCCTCCGGCACGGTGCCGCGGGCGGGCTCGGTGGTCGACGGCACGACGGTGTGCGACCACGACCCGGCGGCGGTCCGCCAGCAGCGTTCGGTCGGCCTCGCCGTCGCGCCCGTGCTGCACCAGGGCCACAAGATCAACCTGATCGACACGCCCGGGTACGCGGACTTCGTCGGGGAGCTGCGGGCCGGGCTGCGCGCGGCCGACGCGGCCCTGTTCGTCGTCTCCGCCGCCGAGGGCGTCGACGCGGCGACGGTCGCGGTGTGGGACGAGTGCGCCGCGGTGGGGATGCCGCGCGCGGTCGTCGTCTCCCGGCTCGACCACCACCGGGCCGACGCGATGGCCGAGATCGCCGCCTGCCAGGCCGCGTTCGGCGCCGGGGTGCTGCCGCTGTACCTCCCTGCGGGCGACGGCCTGGTCGGGCTGATCACCCAGCGGTACTTCGACTACTCCCGCGGGCACCCGCCGACGATCGGCGAGCCCGCCGCGGCCGACCTGGAACGGGTGGCCGAGGCCCGCAACGAGCTGATCGAAGGGATCATCGCCGAGAGCGAGGACGAGTCCCTGATGGACCGCTACCTCGCCGGCGAGGAGATCGCGGAGGCCACCCTCATCGCCGACCTGGAGACCGCGGTCGCGCGCGGGTCGTTCCACCCGGTCATCCCGGTGTGCGCGACCAGCGGGATCGGCCTGGCCGAGGTGCTCGACGGCATCGTCCGCGCGTTCCCCTCCCCGCTGGAGCACCGGCCACCCGACGTCACCACGCCGGACGGCGGCGAGCACGCCGCGATCACCGCCGACCCCGCGGGCCCCCTCGCCGCGGAGGTCGTCCGGACGGCCGTGGACTCCTACGTCGGCCGGGTTTCACTCGTCCGGGTGTTCTCCGGGACGCTGCGGCCCGAGCGGCCGGTGCACGTCTCCGGGCACGGCCTCGCCGAGCGCGGCCACGAGGACCACGACGCCGACGAGCGCGTCGCCCACCTGTATTCGCCGCTGGGTTCCTCGTTGCGGGAGGTGCCCTACTGCGTCGCGGGCGACCTCTGCGCGCTCACGAAGGTCGGCTCGGCGGAGACCGGCGACACCGTCTCCTCCCCCGACGACCCGCTGCTGATGGAGCCGTGGGCGATGCCGGAGCCGCTGCTGCCGGTGGCGGTCGTCGCGAAGACCCGCAGCGACGAGGACACGTTGGCCCGCAACCTGTCGCGGCTCGTCGCGGGCGACCCGACCCTGCGGCTGGACCGCAACGCCGAGACCGGCCAGCTGGTGCTGTGGTGCATGGGCGAGGCCCACGCCGACGTCGTGCTATCCCGGCTGCGCGCGGGCGGCGCGGACGTCGACACCGAACCGGTGAAGATCAGCCTGCGCTCCACGTTCAGCAAGCCGGCCAAGGGCCACGGGCGGCACGTGAAGCAGTCCGGCGGACACGGCCAATTCGCCGTCTGCGACATCGAGGTCGAGCCGCTCCCGCGCGGCAGCGGGTTCCAGTTCGTGGACAAGGTCGTCGGCGGCGCGGTGCCGCACCAGTTCATCCCGAGCGTGGAGAAGGGCGTGCGGGCCCAGCTGGCGCGCGGGCTGGCCGACGGGCACCCGGTGGTCGACGTCAAGGTGACCCTGGTCGACGGCAAGGCGCACAGCGTGGACTCCTCGGACGCGGCGTTCCAGACCGCGGGCGCCCTGGCCCTGCGGGAGGCCGCGGCGAACGGGCACATCACGATGCTGGAACCCTTGGAGGAGGTGGCGATCCGCCTCCCGGACGAGCACCTGGGCACGGTCCTGGGCGACCTGTCCTCCCGGCGCGGCCGCGTGCTGGGCACCGAGGCGGGCGATGGCGGCCGGACGGTGATCCGGGCCGAGGTCCCGGCCACGGAACTGGTCCGCTACCTGATCGACCTGCGTTCGATGACCTCGGGCACGGCCACGTTCACCCGCCGCCACGCCCGCTTCGAACCGATGCCGGAGGGAATGGCGGTCCACTAGCCGCCCTGCCGCACCCGGTCGTGAGTGGTAAGTAGGGTTCTAACCCTCTTTTTCACTCACGACCGGGGCACGTCAGAAGTCGAAGCCGCCGGGGCGGTTGTTGCGGTCGGCGACGAGGCCGGCCAGCGTCGCCAGGGCGATCTCCGGCGGGGTGCGAGAGCCGATGTTCAGCCCGACCGGGCGGTGCACGCGGGCGATGTCGTCTTCGGGGACGCCCAGGCCCTGCAGGGCGGCGATGTGCGGGCCGGGGTGACGCGGGTTGCCGAGCACGCCCACCCACCGCGGCTTCCCCTCGAGCGCGGCCTTCAGCACCGCGCCCAGCTCGGGCCGGTGGTGGTCGGTGACGACCACGTCCGCCGACGCGTCGAGCCGCGGCAGCACGGTGTCCGCATCGATGCCCTCCGGGACGTCGGTGACGCGCGCGGGATCGGGCTCGAACAGCGCGACGTGGTAGCCGAGGTCCTTCGCGAACTTCAGCAGGAACCGCGACACCGGCGAGGCGAACACCGCCACCAGGGTGCGCACCCCCGGGTCGGCCGGCGCCGTGCCGTGGGCGACGTCGCAAGTCTCGCTCATGGCCTCAGTCTGGCAGCTTCAGACCTCTTCGAGCACGCTCACCCGGAAGTGGAACGTCGCCGTCAGGCCCTCGACGATCACCAGGTATCCGTCCGGGCCGCGCAGGACCGTCCGCGTCTTCACCGACCACGGGTGGGCCGGTTCGTGCTCCCGCGCGAGCCGCAGCGCCTCGGCCTCGGCGGTCTCCCGGTCGGCGAACCGCACCCGCTCCGACAGCGCCCAGTTCCGATCCGACCCGCGCTGTTCCTCGATGACCACCCACCAGATCACGGGGCCACCACCCGCTGGCCGAGTGTCACACGGAAGTGGAACTTCGCCGTAGGGCCGGACGCGATCACCAGATACCCGTCCGCGACCTGCAAGACCTTCCGCTCCGTCATCTTCGACGGGTGCACCGGCTCATGCGAGAACGCCAGGTCCCGCGCCACCGCGTCGGCCTGCTCGCGATCCCCGCCCGCCGGCTTCGTCTTCGTGACGTTCCAGGCGCGCGCGTCCCCGCCGCCGCGCTGCTCCTCGACGACCACCCACCACATGTCAGACCTCCGGCTCCGCGAATTCGAAGTACTCCGGCAACGGCGCGGTCCCGGCGAGGCGGAAGTACCGCACCTTCCGCCGCCGCCGCAGCCGCAGCGTGTCGCGGACGGCATCGTTGTGGACGCGGCGGGCGATCACCACCCGGTGCTCGGCGTCGGTCAGCTCCTCGGCCAGCTCGGCCGGCAGGCCCACCCGGTCCACGCGGCTCAGCTCCAGGGTCAGCTCGTTCTCCGCGGCTTCGCGCTCGGCCCGGGATGCCGCCTCGGCGCGCTCCGCCGACGTCCGCAGGCCCGGGGAGCCCAGCACCGAAGCGACCGCGCGCGCCACCACCGCCCGACGCGCCAACGCGGCGTCCAGCGCGGCCCAGCCGGCGTCGGTGCGGATGTGCAGGCGGTCCAGCCGGTTCGCCGTCGCCACCAGGAAGAGCCCGCCCAGCACCACGACCACGGCGAGGAGCGGGAGCAGCCAGCCGAGCACGCTCACCGGGCGAGCTCCCCCTCGGGCGCCGCGACCCGCCGCGGGTCGGCGGCGACGGCCGTCTCGTAGACGCGCAGCACCTGCGTGGCCACCACCGACCAGTCGTACATCGTGACCCGCTCCCCCGCCGCCGCGGCCAGCGACGCCCGGCGCGCCGGGTCGCCGAGCAGCTCGCGCAGCCCGTCGGCGAGCGCGGCCGGGTCACCGGTCTCCACCAGCAGCCCGGCCCGGCCGTCGTCGAGCACCCGCCGGAACGAGTCGAGCCCGCTGGCCAGCACCGGCGTCCCGGCGGCCATCGCCTCGGTGAGGATCATCCCGAAGCTCTCGCCGCCGGTGTTCGGCGCGCAGTAGAGGTCGACGCTGCGCAGCGCCTGCGCCTTGACGTGGTCGTCGACCTGCCCCAGCAGCTCCAGGTGGGGGGCCAGCTCGGGACCGGCGTCGCGGCGCAGCTGCTCGGCGTCACCGCGGCCGACGACGACCAGCCGCAGGTCCTCGAACTCCGGCAGGATCAGCCGCAACGCCTCCAGCAGCACGCCCATCCCCTTGCGCGGCTCGCCGAACCGGCCGACGAACCCGACCGTGCCGCCGGCCCGCGGGTAACCCGGCAGCGGCGCCGCCGAGGAGAAGAACTCGACGTCGACGCCGTTCGGGATCTCCACGGCGTCGCCGCCCGCGTGCTCGACCTGGACGCGTCGGGCCAGCGCGGACACCGCGATCCGCGCCGTGATCTTCTCCAGCAGCGGCCGCAGCACGGGCTGGAACGCCGACAGCGTGCGCGAGCGCGTCGTCGCGGTGTGGAACGTCGCCACGATCGGGCCGTCGGCGATGAGCAGCGCCAGCAGGGACAGGCTCGGCGCGGCCGGTTCGTGCAGGTGCAGGACGTCGAAGTCGCCGTCGCGGATCCAGCGCCGCACCCTGGCGTAGGACACCGGGCCGAACTGCAGCCGCGCGACCGAGCCGTTGTACGGGATGCCGAGCGCCTTGCCCGCGGGGTGCACGAACCCGGGCAGCTCCGCGTCCTCGTCCGCGGGCGCGAGCACGGACACTTTGTGCCCCCGCGCGAGCAGCGCCTTCGTCAGGTCGATCACGTGCCCCTGGACCCCACCGGGCACGTCGAAGGAGTAGGGGCACACGATCCCGACCCGCATCGGCCGCGTGGCCACCGCTCAGCTCGCTTCTTCGAGGCTTGCCTGTTCGGCGGCCTCGAGGTCGGAAGGCCAGAACTTCTGCACCATGTGCCAGTCGGCCGGGTGCGCGGCGATGTCGCCGGCGAAGATGTCCGCCAGGGCCTGGGTCGCGGCCGGGACCTCGGCGCGCGCGGTGACGCGGATGCGCGGGTGCAGCCGGATCTGCCAGCCGTCCTCGGTGAACCAGCAGCCGGCCGGGATCAGCGCGGCCCCGGTCGTCGCCGCCAGCCGCGCCGGGCCGCCGGGGAAGCGGGCCTTCTCGCCGAAGAATTTCACCGGGATGCCGCTGGTGGTCAGGTCGCGGTCGCCGACCAGGCAGACGGCCTTGTTCTCGCGCAGCCGCTTCAGCAGCACGCGCATCGCCGAACTGTCACCCGTAAGGGGGACGATTTCGAAGCCGAGCGACTCCCGGTACTCGACGAACCGGCGGTAGAGCGACTCGGGCTTCAGCCGTTCTGCCACGGTCGTGAAGCCGCCGAGGTAGTCGGCCAGCCACACGCCGGCGACGTCCCAGTTGCCACTGTGCGGCAGTGCCATCACCGCGCCGTTGCCCTCGGCCAGGGCCGCGTCGAGGTTCTCCACGCCGGTGATCGAGGCCGCGACCTTGGCGCTGACCTCCTTGTGGTCCATCGACGGCAGCCGGAACGTCTCGTGCCAGTACCGCGCGTACGAGCGCATCGCCCGCCGCGTCAGCTCGTCGAGCTCGACCTGGTCGGCCTGCGGCACCACGCGGGCGAGGTTCGAGCGCAGCTGCCGCACCCCGCCGCCGTCCCGGCGGACCGCGAGGTCCGCGCCGAGCGAGAAGACCGTGCCGCCGAACCCGGCGGGCAGCCAGCCGGCGAGCTTCCACCCGGCCGCGTAGCCGAAGGCGCTCACCCGCTCGCTCAGCTTGCTCATGCGCACGCCTCGCCGAAGCTCGGCGCGGCCTGGGCCGAAGGCGCAGTGGTGAATGATCCGTGCGCAGGCTCACTCATGCCGGTTGCTCCCCGGCGGCGGCCGCGCGGGCCGCCTTCGCCACCGCGGCCGTCCGCTGCAGGAGCGTGATCACCGACAGCACCGCGAGCAGCCAGAGCGTCACGTCGACGGTGTACGGGATCCCGAAGCCGTGCAGGCCGGTGCCGACCAGGGCGATGATCAGCCGCTCCGCGCGTTCGACGAGCCCGCCGTCGACCGGCAGGCCGGAGGCGTCGGCGCGGGCCTTGACGTAGGAGATGACCTGGGCGAGGACCAGGCACAGCAGGGCCGCGGCGGCGGCCGGGCGGTTGTCGTCGACGACGAAGCACCACCAGGCGATGGCGGCGAACAGCGCGCCGTCGACCAGCCTGTCGCAGGTCGCGTCGAGCACCGCGCCGAACGGGGTGCCGTAGCCGCGGGCACGGGCCATGGCGCCGTCGAGCAGGTCGAGCATGGCGAAGCCCCACACCGTGAAGGTGCCCCACAGCAGGTGGTCGGTCGGGAAGAAGGCCAGCGCGCAGACGACCGCGCCGGCGGTGCCGAGCACGGTCATCACGTTCGGGGTCAGGCCGGCGCGGACCAGCGCCTGGCCGATCGGATCGGTGACGCGGGAGACGGAGGCACGCGCGAAGATATTGAGCATCGGTTCGTCGAGGCACCTGGCTACGAGGGTCGGGTGGGCGATTGCAGCCTATCCACCCGCCTCGGCGAACCCGACGCGCCGCCCCGGGTCAGCCCGATTTCGTGAGCTGGCCCTCGTGCTCGCGCGCCTCTTCGGCGGCCACGGCGGCGGCGCACTTCGGCGACAGCTGACGGCGGATCGCGGCGCTGATCTCGCCGAGCGCCGTCACCTGCTCCGGGGTCAGCGGGTCGAACAGGCTTTCGCGGACGGCCTCGACGTGCCCCGGCGCGGCCTCTTCGAGCGCCGCGAACCCGGCGTCGGTCAGTACCGCCCAAGCCCCGCGCTTGTCGGTCGGGCAGGCCTCGCGCCGCACCCACCCGTTCGCCTCCAGCCGCGCGACGGCGTGCGAAAGGCGGCTGCGGGACGCCTGCCGGGCGTCGGCGAGCTCGCTCATCCGCAGCCGGCGGCCGGGTGCTTCGGAAAGGGCGACGAGGACTTCGTAATAGGTGTGCGGCATGCCCGAGTCGTGCTGCAGCTGAGCTTCGAGGTGCGCGCTGAGCATGCGGGTGGCCGCGTTGAACTCACGCCAGACGCGCTGTTCGTCGTCGCTGAGCCATCGGGTTCCGGACATAACTCCATCATACTCTCGGTTGAACACTCAATCAGGAGTTTTCCCCGGTCGGACCATGGTCCGGACAACGCTCCTACCAGGCGTCGGCCAGCATGTCCCGCGTCTCCCCCAGCAGCTGCGGGAGCACCTTCGTCTGGCCGATGATCGGCATGAAGTTCGCGTCCCCGCCCCACCGCGGCACCAGGTGCTGGTGCAGGTGCGCGGCGATGCCCGCGCCCGCGATGTGCCCCTGGTTCAGCCCGATGTTGAACCCGTGCGCGCCGGACACCGCGCGGATCACCTTCATCGCGTGCTGCGTGAATTCGGCGACCTCGCGCGTCTCCTCGACCGTGAGGTCGGTGTAGTCCGCGACGTGCCGGTACGGCACCACCATCAGGTGCCCCGGGTTGTACGGGTACAGGTTCAGCACCGCGAACACGACGTCGCCGCGCGCGACGATCAGGCCGGTTTTGTCGTCCAGCGAAGGGATCCGGCAGAACGGGCAGCCGGTGTCCTCCTCGCCGTCCGGCTTGTCCTGGCCCTTGATGTAGGCCATCCGGTGCGGGGTCCAGAGGCGCTGGAACGCGTCCTGGACCCCGACGCCCTGCTGCTCGACGAGCTCGGGACCCTCACTCACCGAACGACCGTCTCCAGCGCGTCGGCCGACGGCGACGCGTTTTCGCGGCGCGCGACCCATTCCGCGATCGCTTCGACCGCCTTCGCCACCGGCACGCCGTTGATCTGGCCGCCGTCGCGGAAGCGGAACGACACCGCGCCCGCCTCGACGTCCTTGGCCCCGGCCAGCAGCATGAACGGCACCTTCTGCGTGGTGTGCGTGCGGATCTTCTTCTGCATCCGGTCGTCGCTCGCGTCGACCTCGGCGCGGATCCCCTTGGCGCGCAACGCCTTCTCGACGTCCTGCAGGTACTCCACCTGGTCGGCGGTGATCGGGATGCCGACCACCTGCACCGGCGAGAGCCACGCCGGGAACGCGCCCGCGTAGTGCTCGGTCAGCACGCCGAAGAAGCGCTCGATCGAGCCGAACAGGGCGCGGTGGATCATCACCGGGCGCTGGCGCGAGCCGTCCGGCGCGGTGTACTCGAGCTCGAACCGCTTGTTCTGGTTGAAGTCCAGCTGGATGGTCGACATCTGCCAGGTGCGGCCGATGGCGTCCTTGGCCTGCACCGAGATCTTCGGGCCGTAGAAGGCCGCGCCGCCCGGGTCCGGGACCAGCTCGAGGCCGGAGTCGATCGCTGCCTGCCGCAGCGTCTCGGTGGCCTCCTCCCACTCCCAGTCCTCGCCGATGAACTTGTCGGAGTCCCCGCGGGTGGACAGCTCGAGGTAGAAGTCGGAGAGGCCGTAGTCGGCGAGCAGGTCGAGGACGAACTTGAGCAGCGACCGCAGCTCGCCCGGCATCTGCTCCTTGGTGCAGTAGATGTGCGAGTCGTCCATCGTCAGGCCGCGCACGCGGGTGAGGCCGTGCACCACGCCGGACTTCTCGTAGCGGTAGACGGTGCCGAACTCGAACAGCCGCAGCGGCAGCTCGCGGTAGGACCGCCCGCGCGAGCGGAAGATCAGGTTGTGCATCGGGCAGTTCATGGCCTTGAGGTAGTAGTTCTCCTCGTCGAACTGCACCGGCGGGAACATCGTGTCCGCGTAGTAGGGCAGGTGGCCGGAGGTGTGGAACAGCTCGCCCTTGCTGATGTGCGGGGTGTTCACGAACTCGTAGCCGGCCTCCTCGTGGCGGCGGCGCGAGTAGTTCTCCAGCTCGCGGCGGATGATGCCGCCCTTCGGGTGGAACACCGGCAGGCCGGAGCCGATCTCCTCGGGGAAGGAGAACAGGTCCAGCTCGGCGCCGAGCTTGCGGTGGTCGCGGCGCTCGGCCTCGGCGATGCGCTCGAGGTAGGCGTCCTGCGCCTCGGCCGACTCCCACGCCGTGCCGTAGATCCGCTGCAGCTGCGGGTTCTTTTCACTACCCCGCCAGTACGCGGCGGCGACGCGGGTGAGCTTGAACGCCGGGATGAACTTCGTCGTCGGCACGTGCGGGCCGCGGCAGAGGTCACTCCAGACACGTTCTTTGGTGCGCGGGTCGAGATTGTCGTAAATGGTGAGCTCGCCCTCGCCCACCTCCATCACTTCGGCGGTGTCCACTTCGGACTTGAGGTCGACCAGTTCGAGCTTGAACGGCTCGTCCGCCAGTTCCTTCTTGGCCTCGTCGACGGAGTCGAAAACGCGCCGGGAGAACTGCTGGGCGCCCTTCACGATCTGCTTCATGCGCTTTTCGAGCGCCTGCAGGTCCTCGGGGGTGAACGGCTTGTCGACGGCGAAGTCGTAGTAGAAGCCGTCCTTGACCGGCGGGCCGATGCCGAGCTTGGCGTCCGGGAACTGCTGCTGCACGGCCTGGGCGAGCACGTGCGCGGCCGAATGGCGGATGACGCTGCGGCCGTCCTCGGTGTTCGCGGCCACCGGCTCGACCTCGGCGTCGATTTCGGGAGCCCAGGCGAGGTCGCGCAGCTTCCCGTCGGCGTCGCGGACCACGACGATCGTGTCCGCGCCCTTGGTCGGCAGACCGGCTTCGCGGACCGCCGCGCCCGCCGTAGTGCCCGCCGGTACCACCACGCGGGAGGCGGCCACGGGGGAAACGGGGGGCGACTGGGACACGATCGGCTCCTCAAGCTGGAGTGACAGAGATGACGCCGTCGATGCTAGTCGTCGGCGTCTTCGCGCCTCACGCGCGTGGCGCGAACGCCGGACCGGCCGCCTCCCCGCGGGGAAGCGGCCGGTCCGGTCGCGCTCAGAGGGTCTCGACGACCTGCTCGAAGTCGAGCCGCGGCAGGCGGTCGAACCAGGGGTTCTCGCCCGGCTTGCCGACGTTGACGACGACCAGCGAGCGCCACTTCTTGTCCGCGAAGAACTCGTCGTCGACGCCCTGGGCGTCGAAGCCGGTCATCGGGCCGGCGGCCAGCCCTGCGGCGCGGACGCCGATGATGAAGTAGCCGACCTGCAGCAGCGAGTTCAGCTTGGAGAACTCGACGCGGCCCTGCTCGTCGGCGAAGTTGTCCTTCACCTGCGGGGCGTGCGGGAAGACCTGCGGGATGTTCTCGTGGAAGTCGACGTCCGCGGCCAGCACGACGGTCAGCGGGGCGGCTTCGGTCTTGTCCCGGTTGCCCGGGGCCATGTGCGGGAGCAGGCGGGCCTTCGCCTCGGCGGTCCGGAGCACCAGCGCACGCAGCGGCTGGGTGTTCATCGACGTCGGGGCCCACTTGACGAGGTCGTAGATCGCGCGGACCTGCTCCTCGGTCACCGGCTCGGAGCTGAAACTGTTGGCCGTGCGGGCCTCGCGGAAGAGGAGGTTCTGGACGTCCGCGGGAACCTGGAGGGCTTCGGTCTGCTCGGCAAAGGTGGTCATGGGGCTGGGCTTCCTTCCGTTGGGTCGGTACCCGGTCCAACGAGGTTGAGCGTTGAACTATTTCGCGTTCAACCAGTTGCGTGGATCACAGCGTTCGGTGAGCCCTGGTCAGCCGATCGGGTCACGAAGGCCTCCTCGGCTGCCGGTAACCGAGGCGAACGGCCGCCGACGACGTGGCCCGCCCGGCGCGCGCCGGCGCGGCGAACAGGGGCATCGAGGCGGCCTGATGGCGGGGTGGGCTCGGAGAGCGGGTGCAGATGCACGGGTGGCCGGGCGAGCGGTCGCTCCGCGCAGTCGAAGCGCCTGGTCGGAGCGGCTTGGGCCCGCTTGACCTGAGATGGAGGCGGGGCCGATCGGGTGTGCACCGGGACGCGCGGAGTGGCCGAACGGCGCACCCGGAACGAGGCATCCGGGCGCTGAGCTTCGGCCGCGGCGCGCGCGGAGGTCAGCGGGCGACCAGCGAGCTCCGGCGGCGCGGACCGAGGCAGCCCGGCGGCGTCGGCGCCACGGCGAATCGCGAAGGTCAGCGGGCGACCAGCGAGCTTCAGCGGCGAGCAGGCCGCGACAGCCTCGACGCTGCGGCGGCCCGGCGAATCACGCAGGTCAGCAGGCAACCAGCGGGCTCCGACTGCGAGCGGACCGCGGCAGCCTCGACGCCACAGCGGCCCCCAAACCGCCGCTCCCCCGCCACGAGCCCGTATCCTCCGCCGGCACTCGCGCGGCAGCCTCCGCACGAGCGAGGCCGGTCCGCGCCCCGCGCAACGAGCACGGCCGCCGACTCCCCAAGGCGGAATCGGCGGCCGTGATGCGCAGCGCGGCGAGAAGCGGGTCAGTAGGCGCCCTGCCCGCCCATCACCGCGCGGAACGTCTTCCACAGGATCACCAGGTCCAGCGCGAGGGACCAGTCCTCGACGTAGCGCAGGTCCAGCCGGATGCTCTCCGCCCACGTGAGGTCGCTGCGCCCGCTGACCTGCCAGAGCCCGGTGAGGCCCGGCTTCACGAGCAGCCGGCGGCGCGCGTCGGGCGCGTACTGCTCGGTTTCCTCCGGCAGCGGCGGCCGCGGGCCGACGAGCGACATCTTCCCGGCCACGACGTTGAACAGCTGCGGCACCTCATCGAGCGAATATCGGCGCAGGAAACCACCCACGCGGGTGATACGCGGGTCGCGCTTCATCTTGAAAAGCGGACCCGCTCCTTCGTTTTCCGCCGCCAATGTCCGCTTGATCGCGTCGGCGTCGGTGACCATTGTCCGGAACTTGAGCATGGTGAACGTCGCGCCGTCGCGGCCGACGCGGCGCTGGCGGTAGATCACCGGGCCGCGGTCGTTCAGCTTGATCGCGACCGCGATCGCCAGCAGCAGCGGGGACAGCAGGGTGAGCAGCAGCGCCGAGCCGCAGCGGTCGACGATCTCCTTCACCACGCGGCGGCCGCCGGTGAACATCGGCGCGGTGACCCGCAGGAGGGGCATGCCGAGCACGCCGGTGACGTTGAGGCGGGGCCCGGCGACCTCCATCAACACGGGCGCCACGACCATCTCCGCGCCCGTGCCCTCCATGTCCCAGGCCAGCCGCTGCAGCCGCTTCGGCGTCCAGTACTGGTCGGCGGTGATCGCCACGACCCGGTAGCCGCCGCGCCGCACGTGCCGGGACAGCTCCTCCAGCCGCCCGACCACCGGGACGCCGTCGATTTCGCCGCTGTCGCGGTCTTCGCCGTGGCCGGTGAACGTGCAAGCGGCCTCGACGCGCCAGCCGACGTGCACCTCCGAGCGGGTGCGGGCGATCAGGTCGGCGACGGTTTCCGGGCTGCCCGCCGCCATCACCGGCAGCAGGCAGAGTCCCTTGGCGCGCTTGCGGTGCAGCACCTGGCGCAGCAGGTAGCGCTGCGGAAAGGCGACCAGCGCGATGGCCGGGACGACGACGAACACCCAGACCTGGACCTCGAGCGCGCCGAAGAGCAGGCCGCCCAGCGCGACCAGGACGGCGGCGGTGATGAAGCCGCGGCCGAGGGTGCGGTACTCCTCCGCGCCTTCGCCGAGCACGCGCGAGCTCCAGGCCCGGCTGGCCGGCAGCGAGACGAACACCGCGAGGATCGTGCCGAAGGCGTGCATGTCGTGCGGGGCAACGCGATCGATGACGAACGCGCTGATCGCGATCACCAGCAGCGTGATGAACACGTCGCTGCCGATGACCCAGGCTCTGTACCGCGCCTCCCAGGCCGCGGGCCACGCCTTGGCGGACGGGCCGCCGTCTCCGGGGTGGTCGTCGTCCCGCTTGACGGGACGCGGGATGGCCTGGAGGTCGATGTGCGGCGGTGGTTGGCTCACCGTGTACGAAGGCCGCACCGACTCTTCCATCTGACCTCCCGGGAACTGGATCGAATTGAGCCGCAGGCACGCAGCGTCACCGGAGATGACTTCGGAGAGTCACTGCATATCGGTGGTCGCGCAGAGCCCGCGGAGGCTTCACACGGCAAGTTATCGGCGGCTCTCTCGGCAGTGTTACAAGGATTTCCAGCCACATGCTGCGTGACATCCCCGCCAAGAAATGGCCGGAAGATAACAAGATGAGGACGATGCGTAATAGGGCGTATCCCCGTGAAAATTACGTTCCGTAACAATCTGGGTGATGCCCGCACCCGGGTGGACCAAGCGCCGCCGAACGGCCCAACGCGGCCTTCGGGGATCTACTGTGGACACTGTGGATCGCGAAGGTCCACAGTGGACCAGGCCGGACCGTCGGGAGCCGGCGCGGCGAGCGGGCGGCCACCGACAGTGACATTCGTCGTCACACCGTCACGCGCGGCGGGTTTTGTCACACGTCGTCGCCGGGTCGCCGGCCGGACACGGCCGACTCCAAGTGCCGAGGATCACATCCGGCCTCCCACGGGCTCGCGTTCGACAGAAAACCGCCGCGGCGGCAAGGTTCGAAGGCAGTTCCGGCGAGCCCGGGCGGCGGGGGCGCGAACCGCTCTCGCAAGCTGATACGGATGATCCGAACGGATCGTTCACTCCGCTTCGGCGGACGGCGGACTCCGTCGCGGAAATGCGGACCGACCTCGGGGCCCGCGCGCGGGAGACAGCAAAAGAGCCCCGCTCGCCTCTTCGGCGAACAGGGCTCTCCCGACTCTCGCGTGGGCGATACTGGGATCGAACCAGTGACCTCTTCGGTGTGAACGAAGCGCTCTCCCGCTGAGCTAATCGCCCGCTCGCGGTGTTGAAGACAACAGTAGCGTACGACTTTCAGGCGCCTGCAAACGGGTGGTCCTGACCGACCACACTCCGCTTACCGGCGAGTACGGAACGCACAACCCCGAGCTAGCCAGGGTTGTTCGGGCGGGGGGCCGCGTGACGCCACGTTCGACATCCGTGCGACGGTGCTATCGCCCGGCGACTAAACCGCGCAGTATGGAGGCGTGGGCCCCGCGGGGCGCGCCGGTCAGTTGCGCGCCGCGGGTGGTCACGGGTGGAGAAGGGGGCCGAAGAGCCCGGACGGGTGATCTGCGGCGCACCCGCGACGGATTCGGCCTCCTGATGCGTCCAAGGAGTGACGCCCTCGGCCGGGCCGGGCCGGGAAGGGAGACGAAGGGTAGGACGATGCGCAACGATCACGTGACGCTCCGCTCGACGGCGGTCTTCGACCTGCTGGCGCCGCGGACTCCCGCGGTTCCGGTCAAGGTGGAGCTGCGCTACGACACACGCGACCCGTACGCGGTCGTCGCCGCCTTCCGCACCGGCCGCGCCGGCTGGGTCGAGTGGGTGTACGCACGCGACCTCCTCGCGGACGGCCTCCTGGCCGACGCGGGTGACGGGGACGTCCGCATCCGCCCCTCCGTCGAGGACCCCGAAGCGGTCCTGATCGAGCTGAACTCGCCGTCCGGGCACGCCATGTTCGAGGCGTCGGCCCAGGAGCTGGCCGACTTCCTCGACCGGACGTACGACGTGGTCCTCCCGGGCAACGAGCACCTGTGGGTGGACGTCGACGACGCCCTCACCCACCTCATCCCCCACGATCTGGCCTGATGACGGGCTCGCAACGGCGGAGTGACACCCCGGTGTCGAACCCGTTTTCGGGGTCCGATATGGTTTTTCCACACCACGGCGACGGGGGAACAGCCTCCCGGAGCTGCGGAGTGCGGATGTAGCGCAGCTGGTAGCGCATCACCTTGCCAAGGTGAGGGTCGCGGGTTCGAATCCCGTCATCCGCTCGATAGGCTCTCGGGCCTAGTCACGGTGGAGTGGCCGAGAGGCGAGGCAACGGCCTGCAAAGCCGTGTACACGGGTTCGAATCCCGTCTCCACCTCGCGCGATTAGCTCAGCGGGAGAGCGCTTCCCTGACACGGAAGAGGTCACTGGTTCAATCCCAGTATCGCGCACCACATGTTTTCGCAGGTCAGAAGCCCTGTCCCTCCCCGGAGGCGCGGGGCTTTCAGCTGTCAGTCGGCGACGATCGGCGACGGCCCCCGGACCCGGGCCGATCGCCCGCTGGGACCGCGGGTGCGGGAACCAGGACACCAGTTTCGCCCGTTCGCCCGGGTACAGCGACGCCAGCGACCGCAGCCAGCGTTCCTCCAGGGAGTCCAAGATCTGGTTGACCATCGCCGGGTCACGTGGTCGTAGACCCGGGCGATGCCCTTCATCTTCTGACCAAGCCGTGCCCGGCGCGCGACCTCCGGAATCCCATCCTCAGTCAGCCGCGTGCTGTGCGCGTGGCGCCCCTCGTGGAAGGTGAACGTCGGCAGGATCGGCGGCCGTCGCTCCCCCGCGCCGGCGTCATCGAGTTGGACGCCGTCCCACGCCGGCCGCCAAAACCGGATCCGGAAGTTCGACCGCCGCCACGGATGACCCTCCGGCGTGCACAGCACGAAGGGTTCCCGGTGGCTGTCCATCAACTCCTCGTAGAGCACCGCGATCCCCGGTGGCTCAGCTGCCGTCAGCCTGTCGGGTCCCGCCCGCAGCACAGCCTTCAGCTGCTCCAGGTCACCACATCGATCGGGTCGCCCGGTTGGATCCGGGTAGCCACCGACTGTCCAGTGGTCGTGCTTCGGATCGGCGAGCACGACTTCCAGCGCTTCGACCAGTTCTAGCCAGTCCTGTCCGAGCCACCATCTCTCGCAGTGCGCGGCTTTGGCCTTCAGGTACAAAGCTGCGCGAAGGCCGTGCTGCTCGGTCACGTCGGCGAGTTAGTCGAGATTTGCGCGATGTGGTCGTCGACCTCCTCGAACCCGGAAGATGCAGGGCGCGGCGACGAAGCCAACTGCGTCGCGCTCGCCTCGGGACGGCCCCTCTGGGTGGCTCTCGGCGACTCGATGACCCAGGGCATCGGCGCCGGCACCATCGACGGCGGCTGGGTTCCCCGCCTGAACGCCCGGCTCGGCGAGCCGTTCGCCGTGGTCAACCTCTCGGCGTCCGGCGCCCGGATCGCCGATGTCCTCGACCACCAACTCCCCCGGCTGCCCGACCTGCCCACGCCGGCCCTGGTGACCGTTCTGGTGGGCGCCAACGACATGCTCACCCCGACCCGCCGCCGCGGGATCGCCGAGCGGTTCGCCCGGCTGCTCGCGCAGCTTCCACCGGAACGGTCGGTCGTCGCGACCCTGCCGAGACGCAACGCCGAAGCCCGCGCCGTCAACGCCCTGATCGACGCCGCAGCCGCCGAAAACCGCGTGCACATCGCCGACCTGCGCGGCCCAGCACTGGGCCCGGTCCGCGGCAGCCTCGCCGACGACTGGTTCCACCCCAACGACGTCGGCTACGCCCGCCTCGCGGACCTCTTCGAAACACCGGTGAGGGCCGCGACGAAGTGAACCCGACGCCGGACCCGGTCTACTTCGGACGGTCGGCAGCTCACAATTCGCCAAGGTAGACCTCGACCGGGACCAGCGCCCACACGACCTTGCCGAGCGAGTCGGTGCGGACACCCCAGTCCAGCGACAGCTGCCCCACCAGACGCAGTCCGAACTTCAACGTCCCGACCTGAACCACGCCAGCGCTCGGGTCGCCGTCGCTGACCTTGCTCCAGGAGCGCATCGAGCGATGCGTTCGTCCGGCACCGGACGGCCGTCCTCCTGCGCAGTAGGTTGCACTTGGGCTGTACGCCGAGCGACCGTTCACTTCTCCTAAGCTCGTTCATCAACCTCCTCTACATCGACGAAACCGAAGGCTGCTGGTGTGTTACCGGCTTCCCCGACCGCCTGCAGCAAGCCAAGCAACGCAGCCTCATCGAAGACGCCCACCACAGCCTGTGCGGCACGGCCTACCTTGACCTCGCCAGTCGGCTGCCTCGGTGCGTGACCTCTTTGCATGGTGACGGACGGCTTTCGCATTCACACCGACGCAGCAGCCAGCAACTCTGTCCTCTCACCACTCGAATCGAGTCGAGTGGGGCGGAGTCGGCTTGCCGAGTTGCGTACGGGTCAGAGGGCGTGGTCAGCCCGTTGGCGTCGTTGTCGAGGTCTTGTCGGCCTTTCTCTACTCCTTGGCCGCGTGCTTCGACTCTGACCCAACGCTCGGCCAGCTTCTTGGCCAGTTCCTGAAAGAAGTTTGCCATTGGCTAGGACCACTTCATTGGTCGTTCAGTCAGGGACAGTGCGGGAACTCCCCGGCTGGTTCGATAATCACCGACCGGTCGCATGCATCGTCCGGGCAGCCGAACCTTTCCTCGTCCGGACGACCCGCACTGGCGCCCGGGAGGCCGCTTCCCAAGGAGCGAACGGTCTCGGCCCGGTTGGTGCCGAGCAGTTGCCCGAGCAGCGGCAGGATTGGCCGCCGACTCCGCGCTTCGTCCTCGATGCGCACCAGCAGCTGCTGCTTATCAGCGGCTTGAAGGGCGCATTCGGACCGTAGCGCAATCAGTTCGGTGCAGAAACTGGTCAACGCCAGTCGTTCGGCCGCATCCATTCGGTTCCTCCAACGATATCCTCGTCACCCCACGACGCGGTACCATCGCTGCCGAAGAACCGCCGAGTACAACTGTGCCACGCTGGCCGATTCGGTCGGCGGGCGACCACCGTCCACCACGATCCATCGGGCAGGAACAAAGGATGTCCAGCGTGTCGTTCGACAGGCTTCTACACCGGATGTGGCGTCGTATCAGCGACCATAAGGAGTCCCAGCAGCCGGAGCTAGTACTCGATGAATCCGCGCTGACCGAAGGCGAGGCGCTCTGGAAAGCCGCACAACCAACTGACATCCACAACCCGTCGCCCGAAGACGCCCAACGGATGACACTCGCGCGTCACGCCCTGGGATGGTTACATGCCGCCCGCTTCGCGGCCAGGCCGGCAAATCCTGACCTCGTCGACTTGGCGCGCGCGTTTCTGTATCTCGCTCCCTTGGCCGAAGACCCGAACATGATCACCGCCCCGATGCCGCCACTCATCGGACCGGGAACCGACGTCCGGTTCCAAGCCCACGCCGGCGTCAACTTGATCAACCTCGCCGCAACCAACCCTGATCCTGACCTTCTCGACGCCGGCATCGGTCTCCTCACGACAGCACTGGCCGCGGACTCTGAAAGCTGCCTCGATCGAGCCGCCCTGCTGGCAACCCTCTGCGTGGGCCATCTCGTGTTGTTCGCCCGGGACGAAGGGCCGGCGGATCTGGACGGCGCCATCGCCGCCGGTGAACAAGCCGTCGCCGCCACCCCGGATAAACATTCTGCCCGAGCTGGACGGTCGTCCACGCTGGCCGCAGCCTACGAGAGACGATTTCACCAAAATGGCGAGGTGGCCGACCTCGACCGGGCGATCGAACTCAGACAACAAGCGCTGCACGTTACTCCCGTGCACGACCCTGGCCGGACAATCCGGCTATCGGAACTCGAAAACGCCTGTCGGACACGATTGAGACACGTCGACGTGACGAGCGGCCTGGACTGGGGTATCCAGCGTGGCGAGGAGATAGTGACCACCACTCCCGAAAGCGATCCCGGCTGGTTACGTACACTGCTCGGTCTCCTCCCCGCGTACCAGATGAGATTCGCTACCAGCGGGCGAATTACCGACCTGGACCGGATGATCCAACTCGGCGAACGACTTTTGACCGTCATCCCGAACGATCACCCCCATCGGAGAGCGGCGCTCATCGCGCTCGGCACAAACCACTGGCAGCGCTTCGAGCTCACCGGTGCTCCGCCTGACCTGGACTGCGCGATTGGTTTCCGAGAGCAAGCCATCAGCACCCCTTACGTTGCCCATCCCGATCGGTGGAAGCAGCTCAACGACCTTGCGGCCACGTACCTGAAGAGGTTCAGCCTGAACACCGATACAGCGGACCTCAACCGGGCAATCAACCTCGGCGAGCAAGCCTTGACAGCGACCCCCGACAGTTCAAAACTGGGCAAACAGAAATCTTTGTCCACGCTCGCCCTCGCCTACCAGATGAGTTCATCCCACAGCGGGGTTGCGGCCGAATCCGAGCGGGCGATCGACCTTGCCGAACAAGCTCTGACCCTCTTCCCCGAAGAACACCCCGACCGGCCAAAACTGTTGACGAACCTTGCGGACACCTACCTGAAGCGATTCCAGCGAAACGATGCGACAACTGATCTAGAGCGGGCGATCGACCTGGGCGAACAAGCCCTCACAGCCACACCTGACGGCCATCCCGACCGCGCAGTAATGCTGACCAGCCTTGCTACCGCCTACCAGGCGCGATACGAGCGCAGAGGCGCAACAACCGATATCGATCAAGCAATCAGCCTCGGCAAACAAGTGCTGACGATCAAATCCAAGGACGATCCACTCCGCAGGGCAGCCTTGACCAACCTCTGCCTCGCATACTGGAAACGATACCGGCACGTTGGCGTGTCGGCTGACCTGGAGCGAGCGATCGAGGTCGGCGAGCAGGCTCTAACGGCCACTCCCGACAACCACCCCGACCGAGCGAGCCCTTTGACCAACCTCGGCCTCGCCTACCGGGAACGGTTCGAGCGTCGTGGTGAGCCCGCCGACTTGGAGCGGGCGATCGACGTCGGGGAGCAGGCCCTCGCGGCCACTCCCGACAATCACCCCCACACCCCGCGCGCCCTGTCCAACCTGAGCGGTTACTACCGGCAGCGATACAGATGGCACGGAGCGATCGCCGACTTGGAGCGGGCGATCGACCTCGGCGAGCAGGCACTGGCAGGCATCGCCGACGATCACCCGAACCGGGCTATGGGCCTGTGGAATCTCAGCGTCTCCCACCACGACCGGTTCGAGCACACTGGCGTAGCCGCCGATCTGAACACGGCGATCCAACTCGGGGAACAAGCAGTCGCCGCCACCGCGGACCACCCCAGCCATGCGGCGACATTGTCCAGTCTCGCTCGCGCCTACCGATCCCGGCTGGATGCCAACGGGCAGGGGATCAGCCGGGACAAACTCCGTGACTTGGTCCGGCAGGTCAACAACGCGACAATCGCGTCCGCCGTAGATCGCATCCTCGCAGGTCGCGACGTCGGGTCATTAGCCGACGCGCTGCACGAGCACCAGACCGCGGCGGAGTTGTTCGACACCGCGGTGGCACTTTTACCGTCGGTGGCAGCGCGCGAGGGCGACTGGTCCGATCAGGAGCACCGCCTCGGTGAACACCTGGGATTAGTGAGCGAAGCCATCGCAGCCCACTGCGCGCTTGACGATCCCGTCGGCGCCGTGGAGATCGCAGAACTGGGCAGAGGCGTGCTACTGGCCACCCGACTCGGCACCAGCACCGACCTCACTGACCTCGACCACGTGGAGCCTGACCTGGCCGCGCAACTGCGGGGCATTCACGCTCAACTCGACGAACGCAACGTCACCGGCGACCAGGCCGACGACTCAAGCCACCGGACAACCCGGCGCGGGCTGTTATGGGCCGAGCATGACGAGGTGCTCACCCGGATCCGCCAGCACCCTCGCTTCACCCGATTCCAACTGCCACCGCGACTAGCGGATCTAAGCCCTTCCGCGGCCGGCGGCGCGGTCCTGATGGTCAACGCCGCCAGCCAGCGCAGCGACGCGATCATCGTCACCGCCGCCGCGGATCCCATCCTCGTCCCACTGCCTGACCTCACCCTCGCCGACGTCAGATCAGCCTCAGCGGCGCTCTTGGCGATCACCCACAGCAGTACTAACCTGGCGACGGTACTCCGCCGACCGCGACTTATCACCGAGATCCTCGTCTGGTTGTGGGAGACGACCGTCGGGCCAATTCTGGAGTCCCTACCTTCGTCGCTCGGCTCCGACGGCGGCAAGCCCAGAGTGTGGTGGATGCCCACCGGGACGCTCGGCCTGTTCCCACTCCACGGCGC
The DNA here is from genome assembly GCA_049998155.1 of Amycolatopsis sp. cmx-13-12. Lineage (GTDB taxonomy): Bacteria > Actinomycetota > Actinomycetes > Mycobacteriales > Pseudonocardiaceae > Amycolatopsis. The sequence continues at coordinate 212,771 of JAEBES010000001.1, forward strand.
CGGACAACCTGGACAACCGGGGGCACTTGACCGCGTCATATCCTCATACATCCCCACCATGCGCGCGCTCACCCACATCCGCCGCCGGCCACCGGCGAAAACTCGCCGACAACTCACCGTCGCGTTGCCACACACCCCCGGACTACCCGACCTGCCCGGCACCGCTGCCGAAGTCCTCGCCGTGCATGCCCGACACCCCGACACGCCACTTTTGACCGATCGCGACGCCACTATCGACAACGTTCGAAACGCTCTGCAGGACGCCACCTGGGCGCATTTCGCTTGCCACGCCAGTACAGACCTCACCGCCCCATCCCGTGGAGGGCTACAGCTTTACGATGGCACCCTGCCTATACCGCACATCAGCGCGCTCCGACTCACCGACGCCGAACTGGCCTACCTGTCCGCCTGCTCCACAGCCAACCGCGGAATCCGGCACGCTGAGGAATCCATCCACCTGGCCTCAGCATTCCAACTAGCCGGCTTCCGACACGTCGTCGCCAGCCTATGGCCCCTCGACGACCACACCGCAGCCGTGACCGCCCAGGCGTTCTACGATCATCTACCTACCCCAGCCTCGGCAGACCATGCCGCCGCCGCGCTGAACGACGTCACACGCGACCTGCGCGCTCTCCACCCGAACCGCCCCGACCTGTGGGCAGCCCTCATCCACAGCGGTCCACACTCAACTACCGGCACTGACACGCACGTCGGAGAACGGCCATGACGGCGCCGGCTCCGCTGCTTTCGTGACCATCGTGGGCCGCTCAGGAGCGCTCGACGGACCCGCGAGCAGACAAACCACGGTCGCACGGGGGTTGACGCTGGTCAAAAACAGGACTCGCGCTCAGGGCGTATCGATAAATGGCCGGGGTGATCTTGCTGCGCCGTCGCAGTGAACTTTCCCCCAACTCTCTCTCCGTGCCGCAGCTGCCGCTATCCAACTGTGTGTGAGTTAGTCGATGACGCCGTGACTCCCCCGCCGCTAGCGTCAGAGACATGAACGACACACCACGAGGTCCGCAATGGCCGAGATGTTGACAGGTCTTGGCGCCGATGGAGGCGCTGCGCTCGCGCTCATCCTGATCATTAGAGAGCTGGTGGCAGGCGTCATCTCTTTGTGGTCGCTTCGCGCGGACCGCGCTGGACGAACCCACGCACTGGCCTTACTCAAGGCTTTGCGCCCCTTGGCCACGACCAGCGGCCGACGCGAAACCTCCGATACTGCATCTCGGTGACCGACCCCACGGCCGAAGAGCCTGCGGAGGTTCTCGTCCTCGGTCTTGTCGTGGTGACATACCGATGCACAGCACTTGGACGTTGCCGGGATCTTCGCGGCCGCCGTCACGCAGTGGCCGGATGTGGTCAACCTGCACGGCCCGAGCGGGGAACGTATGGCCGCAGGCGTGACACCTTGCCCCGCCTGCGCGGCTGGTCGCTCGTCGCACTGCCTGGCGGACACGATCACCGGCGGCCTTGCGGTGGCCAGATCCCGCTCCCGGCTTGCGCGATGTCGCCCCAATTGACCCGAATGGCGTACAAGTGGCCCCGGTTATGCACAATTTCGCTAGACTCTTTGCCTGGATCGCGAAGGAGGGCGCGCGTCATGATCGAGTCTCCGGACCACCCGACAGGAGCCGGGAAATGGCTTCGAGTCATCCTGATCGTTCTGTTGGCCTCGACGGCCTTGATCATTCCCGGTTGCACCTCACCCACATGCTCGGCCGGCCTTCACGAATATCACGACAAATGCCTGAGCAACATGGCAATTCAGTACGTCGGCTGCACCGAAGGCAGAGGAATCAGCCCGACCACGGAGATCGGCGGCGACGTCGGGGGAACGTTCAAGGTGGTGGCTGATGCTTCGCTGAAGATCGCCTACAAAAAGACCGAGCAGGAAAATACTCCTGTCGCACTGCAGATCGTCAAGGACTGCATGGAAGTTGCCCGGAACACGTCTCCGCCGGACGATCCGGAGCAGGCCGCGGCAGCGCAGTGGCAGAAGGAAACCATCGCCGGAACCCCATCGATCAAGCTTTCCCGCGGCAGCGCACGCAAGGGGCAGAAAATAGTCGTCACCGGCTCCAAGTTCTGGCCGGAGGAGATGGTCGATGTCAACATTCACGCCAGTCTCGTGGCGCAAGTGAAGGCCGACGGTCAAGGCAGCTTCTCAGCGACGGTCACCGTTCCGCCGGATGCGCCGCCGGCAAATTTCTCGACGACGATCAGCGCCACCGGAGAAAGCTCCGTGAAGACGGCGCAAGCTCCGTTCCACACAACTTGACGCGATCGTCGGCGACCGCGGACGGGGCGTCTGGGCCGACTGAACTCGTAGCTCCGGTGCGAGCGTCCGCCGGCATGGCCCCTCGCAGGGTAAACCGCGCCTGGTCGTTCCCAGGACGTCCAACGCCCGGCATGCAGAAACGCTGTTACACGCCACTGCCGGGTGAACCTGTGCACTCAAGACAGTCCCCGCCAGCGAATTTGTTCCCATTGAGGCAACTTTGACGAAATAGGGTCCGGAGCGCGGGAAGACCCACTTGGAACCGTTGCAGCGATGAGAAGGGCGACGAAAGATGGGACCCGGAAAACCACTTGAAAAGAGCGCAGGAGCTGTCGCATGCGCAGCGCTGCTGCTCGTCTCCGGCTGCGACCCGGCACCTCCTCCCACGCCCCCTCGCGGAGGACAGCAGACCCACCAGCTAGGCCCGGTGGACCGTAACTCACTCCGCCCGGGCGGGTCGGATGACAAAGAGCGCGCACTTGCGGAGAATTGTCGAAGAAACGCTCAGTTTTCGGACGTTTTGGGTACCGGCAGGGGAAATCCAGTCCAGTTCAGCGGGCAGCCCGGTCACGTCATGCAGCTAATACACCAACTTCCGCCGCAAGAAACCGGGAACCGTTACGGCAAGGATGAACAGTGGCTTCTCCCTGGTGATATCTTGCGGATCACCTCCACAGGGCAGTTCAAGCCCGGGAGTCTCATCGATAACGTGTTCACACCCGACGGCGAGGTGAACGGTGCTCCGGCGCCGACCGGGTCAGAAAATGGCCTTGGAGCGAACAGGTGGCAGGTACACGGCGGAACGAAGTACGGCGTCTTCGCGAGATACAACCCCTCTGGACTCACCTTTTTGGCCGGCATCGACAGCGGCTGTGTCCAGATCCCCTGGAACGAGCTAGGACCTGACCGGACGGCGCTTCGTCCGGGATACCTCGAACTCATTCTGAACGACGAGGACGCCGACAACAACACCAGCGACATCGCCGTGCGCGTCCACGTGTGGCGCAAGCAGTAGCGCGCTTGCCCTCACACGTGCCGGTCCCCATGTTTCATGCATAGTAAGAAAGCCGCATGATATATTATCCAGATACCATCGCGTCAGGGGCTCCGCTACGGCGACGAAGTCCGCCCGCGAAGGTAATCGCGGCACTCGACGACTGGTACTGCAACGACAGTTAGGTGAGTGGGTAACCGCGGCGTTTGCAGTGGCTGAGGCAGGCAGAGTGGCTCGCGCGCACTGTTGCGGACGTGCTACACCAGAAGCACACTCTGTGTCACAAACGCGACCACTCATTGATACCGTGAAAAGTATCCAACCTGTGGGGCTCGGAAAGTCGTCACTGCAGCTCAGGCGGCGTATCGGTACTCGTTGATGACTCCTGTGAGGACCGGGCTTCGCACGGGTCTGCGGGCCTCGAAGACTTGGACGACATCGGGCTGATCCTGCACATCGGGTGGCCGCTGGCCTCGGGACCGGTGTGGTCGATGCGTGTTGTAGTGCTCTTGATACTCGGCGAGGATCCGTCCGGCGTGTGCCTCGTTCATGACCGGAATGTGGTCGAGGACCTCGCGACGAATGGTCCCGATCACTCTTTCGCAGTGAGCATTCATCCGCGGAGCCCGGGGTGCGGTGAGGAGTACCGCCATCTTCTCGGCTTCGAAGACTGCGTCGAAGGAGCCGGTGTACCTGCTGTCGCGATCGCGAAGGACAAAGCGCAGCGACTCGACTCGGCGGCCCAGGTCGCTGGCGAGGTTACGAGCTTGCTGGGTCGCCCATTGCGCGGTGGGGTGCGCGGTGACGCCGGTGATGTAGAGCTTGCGGGTGCGATGTTCGAGGAACGCCAGCGCATACAACCGTTTGCCGGTGATCGTGTCCACGTGGAAGAAGTCCGCGGCGATGATCCCTTCGGCCTGGGGCGGTGAGGAACTCGCGCCAGCTTGGACCAGTGCGGCGCGGAGCCCGGTCGACGCCGGCCGCATGCAAGATCTCCCAGACCGTCGACGGCGCGATCCGATGCCCCATCCGGGCCAACTCGCCCCTGGACTCTGCGGTGGCCCCACCGTGGGTTCTCCTGCGCCAAACGCAGCACCAGCTTCTTGAGCGCGGCCGCCGTAGGTGGACGCCCAGTGCGTCGACGTCGAGCGGTGTAGTCCCACTTCCTGGAGATCAATCTGCGGTGCCAGCTCAGCAGCGTCCCTGGAGTGACCAGGAAGACGCTGCGCCAGCGACGGCGCGGGAGCAGCGACGACAGCGCGGCCAGCCAAAACCGGTCCGCTGGCTCATAACGGACCGGACCGTTGACCTGTCGCCACAGCACCGCGTTGTGATGTCGGAGAACGAGCAGCTCGGCGTCCTTGCCGGTGTCCCGGCGCAGGAGTATCGCCGGCATGGACAGCAACGCACGAGTTGTTCGGTACAGCAACGAATGATCATCCGGATATAGGCTCCCACCAGCGGCGATGGCTTCCCAAGCCACCACAGGGCCGTCCGTAGAACAACGCGATGCTCATGATCGCCAGGAGGGCCATCGCGGCGAAGGGCCGGCGACGTGTCGGACGGCACAATGACGAACAACAGTGGCAAAAGCTACTTCGTCTACCGCGGTCCGATGCGGAGCAACGGCGGCGGCTGCCCTTCGCCGCGGTTCTCCGCCGACGTTTCAGAGCGCCACGTCGCTTCCGCGGCCCTAGCGCTCGTCCCCCGCTTGGCCGCGCTCAAGCGGCGCCGGATCGACCTCAAGACCGCCGACTCCCCCGCCGTCTTCTACGTCCTGGAGAAGACGGGTGAGACCCGGTGCGAGGCGTTCTCCGTCGCCGACACCGACACTCAGCGACTTCTCCCGGCGGCAGAGATCGACGCCGTGTGGGTGAACCCTACCGAACCTGCTGATCGACAACGCCGGAAACACCGATCACGGGATATACCCATTCCGCTCGCGCAGGACACTAGATGTTCCGTGACGTGTGCTGTTTCCGAGTCGCGGAATTCGAGGTGGTCAGGCCCGCATAACGATGTGCGAGTCCGCCGGGAAGCAGGTATTCGGCCACCAGGTTGCCGGCGCGGCGGGACGGTAGACCCATGTCGTGCATGAGTTCGTCCGCGCAGTGGATGTCGTAGGGGCCGAAGTCGTAGCCACCGGAGCCCGGAAGCACCCGCTCCTGCCAGGCCAGGCGAGCGTCGACGCCCCGCTGCATCTCCTGCTCGCTCGGGGCGGTGCGCAGCGTCGACCGGAAGTGACGGGCCAGCCAGTGCGCGGTGAGTTCCACGCCCATGATGTTGTTGAAGACCTGCCGGAAGCCGACGAATCCCAGCCGGTCGGCGCCGGGTGGCACGATGCCCCGGTAGAGGCGTATCCGCCCGTCGGGATCGTGTACCTGCACGTCCGGATCCAGGAAGGGGAAGATTTTGTGGTGGCCGGTGGCGAACACGATGACATCCGCCGCCACTTCCTCGCCGGTCGCCAAGCGCAGCCCCTGGTCGGTATACGCCTCGACAGCGCTGACCTTGGCGGCGATCAGGCCGCGACGGACAGCCCGCGCGTAGCCACGTGGCATCACTCCGGCGTGTGCCAGGTGGAAGGGGAGCGGGTGAGCGGGCCGCAACTCCTTCGGCAGCCGGTGCAGACCCGTGGAAATCAGCATGTCGCGGGTGATGAGCCACCACAGAGCTCGCTTGACCCGGTCGTTGACGCGGTCGATCGGGCGGACGCAGGCCGGGTCGTGGTAACGAGGCAGCAGCGCCTCACCGAACCGGGTGAACAGGATCCACTTGTAGCCGACCAGACCGAGCAGCAACCGTTCGGGGACCATCCAGTTCACCTTGCGCTGCACGATCGTGGCCGAGGCCGCCTCGCGCCCGGCGCGGGTGACCAAGTCCAGTGCGGACTTGCCGCCGCCCACGACAACCACCCGCCGGCTGGCGAACGTCCCGGCCCGCACCTCGTTGGAGTGCAGCACGGTTCCGCCGAACAACTCACGTCCGGGCAGGTCGGGCAGCCGGACGTGATGATGGGCCCCGCTGGCGACCACGACGTAGTCGAACGTTTCGCGACGAACCTGCGCCGCCTCGTCCCCGGCGGCCCGGGTGTCGACCGACCAGCCGGAGGCGCCCACCCGTCCGGGCCCGTCCACCGGCCGGATGGAGATCACCTCGGTGCCCGACCGGAGGCGATCCAGCACACCGAAGGTCTCGGCGTAGTCCTCCAGATAGCGCTGGGTATCCACGGCGCCGGCGAAGTGCAGGCGGTTGGGCAGGTCCGCGAACTCGAAGACGCGGAGTGCGGACTGGTTGGCCAGCCCGTCGTAGCAACCACCCGGTGACCAGATCCCGCCGACCCGCTGGTACTTGTCGACGACCGTGACGTCGAAGCCGTGCTCCAACAACACCTTGGCGGTGACGATTCCCCCAGGTCCCGCCCCGACAACACACGCACGCACAGGCTGCCACCCCCCGCGATGATCGGCGCATCCAGCCCACCCATCATCCCGGCAGCTGCCACCTAGGCCAACCCACCGCGCAATGAGGATATGTCGTCGGCTGACCAACCTCCCTGGACACCACAGCTATGCCACACCGGCTCTGCCTGCCCCCGCGAACTGAGACGGCGCACACCCGCTTCCGCCGCCCGAGGACACCGATCGCTCGTCGTTCAAAGCTGGGCATCAGGCCCAGGTCGGCGAGCCGTCTGGACGGGTGATCTCACTGCGGCACCACATCGAGGACCCAGAACTCCCATTCCTCTTCGGTGACCGCCAGTGCCGGTGGCCCGGACATCGCCATGCTGACGAAGTCCTTGCTGTCGCCCATCGCGGGGAGGAAGCCGACGCCGCCGCTCACGCGGAGCCAGGGCGCCTCGAACGCGCCCGGGCCCGGCAGGCTGATCAGAAATGACCCGTCCGGCGCGAACAGCCCGAGCTCCTCGCCGCGGTTGCGCCACGCCTGCTCGGCGCGCTCCGCCGCGTCGCCGGCTTCGGCGTCGACTCGGACGGCCGGGTCCGCGCCGAGGTTGACCGCGGCGCGCCACACCTGGCCCGGCGTCACCCCGCCGGCCTCGGGCACCGGCTCGTGCACCACGAAACCCAGCGACTCCAGAAACTGCTCCCGCTCGGCTTCGGCGGACATCGGACCTCCTTCTTCGTCGCTCTCCGTGCCCGATCCTACGGTGGCGGGATGACGCCGTAGAAGATGTGGTGGCTACCGCCGATCGCCGAGTACCGCTCCACGTCGGGGTGGTCGTTCGCCTTGCTGCTCCAACCGAAGTCGACTCCGTCCCGCGTCGGGTCGATCTTCGGCTGTCCCGCGTGGAAGTGCGGTCCGGGCGCGCGCGGGTCGCTCGTGTGCTCCGCGATCACCCGCGATCCGTTTTCGGTCTCGAACTGCATGTAGCGCCCGTGCGTCCCGAGGTCCTCCGAGTACCGGTAGTACGGCTGTCCCCGCCGGGCGTGGTCGTTGCCGACCTCCCACACCGCGTCCGGTTCGGTACCGCGCGGGATACCCGCGCGGTCGTACGCGGCGTCCAGTGCCTCCTGCCGGGTGGATTTGTAGATGTTGCACGCCGCGAGACCCCACGGGTCGAGCAGCGTCAGCGGATTGGCGACGTAGGACTGGGAGTCGGCCGACGGCGCGAGCCCGAGTGGGTCGTGGCTGGCGTAGCGGCCGGTCTCCGGGTCGTAGTGGCGCTGGAAGTTGTAGTTCAGCCCGCTTTCCGGGTCGTGGTACTGCCCGGGGAACCGCAGCGGCACGTCGACGGATCCGGAGTGGACAGTGCTCGGCGCACCCCACAGCGTCGTGCGCGAGAACCACGCCAGGTTACCGGCGGCGTCGAGCAGTTCCGCGGGTGAACCGACGAGATCGGTGACGATCGAGAAGAACTGCTCGTCGAACCACTCCTGCGGGCGCCCGGACAACGTGCGCGACACCTGCGTGATCGGCCGGAACGAGCCCGGCGCCCAGTCCCAGCTGGTCGCCTTCCGGTCCGGGGTGACCTGTTCGGCCAACAAGGTGCCGTCCCAGCAGAAGTCGGTCTGCTCCAGCACTCGCCCGTCGACGGCCAGCCGCTGCTTCGCGATCCGCCGCCCCAGCGCGTCGTAGAGGTAACGCCAGCGCGTGCCGTCGGGGGTGACGACGCCGACCAGCCGGTCGTCGGCGTCCCAGTCGTAGCGCCAGTTCTCGGGCTTCCGGGAAAGGCGCTTCTTCCGCCGCCAGATCATCCGGCCCTGGGCGTCGTGGCCGTACTGCGTGTTGCCGGCGGCGCGCACCAAAGACCCCTGGTACTCCCGGGGTCCGGCCGCGACCGCGTCGGAACCCGTCCACGAGGCGCTCGCGACTGCGCCGCCGAGGCCGTACCGGTAGCTTTCCGCCGAGGTCGGACCCGTGCCCTGCACCGAGGTCACCCGGCCGAGCGCGTCGACGGCGAACCTGCGGGCACCGGTCAGCAGATCGTCGAGGCCGGAGACCCCGCCGTCGGCGTAGTAGTGGTAGTTCCGTCGTTGCAGCACCCGCGGCTGCTCCGCCACGGTGGCCACGGTCTGCGACGCCAGCCGGTTTCCCGGGGCCCAGGTCTGCGTGAGCCTCGTGCCGGTCCCGACGAGTCGTTCGATCTCGTTGCCCGCCGGGTCGTAACCGAACGTGACGACCTGCCCGCCCGAGCTCAGGCGCACGGGACGGTGGTTGGCGTCGTACTCCCACTCGCTCCGTCTTCCGCCGGGAGTCCGGCGGAAGACGCGCCGCCCGGCGGCGTCGTAGGCGAACGCCAGCACGCGTCCGTTGACGCTTTCGTCCGTCACCCGGCCGAGGGGGTCGCGGCGGATCACGACGTCGGCCGCCGCGTTGACGGCCCGCACCAGCCGTCCCGCCGGGTCGAACTCGAACGTCGCGTCGCCCGTGGCGTTCTCGCGCCGGACCGCCCGGCCGAGCGCGTCGCGCGTGAACCGGGTGACCTCGCCGGCGCCGTTCACGCGCTCGATGAGCCGGCCGGCGGCGTCGTAGGTGTAGGAAAGGCGCCTGCCGGTGAAGTCGGTCTCGGCGATCATCCGCCCCGCGTCGTCGTATTCGTAGTGCCAGACCTCGCCCACGGCGTTGGTGACCGCGGTCAGGCGGAGGTCCGCGTCGTAGGCGAACGCGAACTGCGAGCCGTCGGGCCGGGTCTCGGTGAGCGGCAGGTCGAAGTGCGTCCGGCTCGTCCGGGTCGTGTTGCCCCGCGCGTCGACGTACTCGACGCCGTTGCCCTCGGCGTCGTAGCGCCACCGTTCGACGCCGCCGTTCGGTTCCGTGCGCGACAGCAACTTCCCTTCGACCGTCCACCGGAACCGGGTGCGTCCGCCGAGCGGGTCGATGACCTCGGCCACGCGGCCGAACTCGTCGCGCAGGTACTCGATCCGGGCGCCGAGCGGGTCGGTCACCGCGACGGGCAGCCCGGCCCCGTCGGTGGTCACCCGCCGCACGCCACCGGCGGCGTCGACGGTCGCGACCAGATGTCCCCGGTAGTCGTAGGAATATCGCCGGACCGCGCCCGCGGGATCGACGACCGACACGAGGTTTCCGGCGTCGTCGTAGTCCTGGCGCCACACGGCACCGTCCGGGTCGACCAGCACGGTGGGCTGCCCGGTTTCGTTGTACTCGGCGAGCGCCTGGCTCCCGTCCGGCCGCGTCACGGTGACCAGGTTCCCGGCGTCGTCGTAGGTGTAACGGGTGGTCTGGCCCAGCGGGTCGGTGCGCGTCAGCAACCGCCCCTGCGCGTCCCAGTCCTGCGTGGTCGTGGCGCCCAGCGGGTCGGTTCTGGCCACGACCTGGTTCGCCGCGTTCAACCGGTACACGGTGGTGTGGCCGAGCGCGTTGGTGAAGCGGGTGACGCGCTCGGCGGTGTCGTAGGCGAAGGTCCCGTTGAGGAAGCCGCCGGACCCGGCGTTCGCGACGCACCGCCCGCCGGCGTCGTACAGGTAGCGGTACCACTCGCCGTTGCGGTCCGTCCATTGCGTGATCCGGCCGGAGGCGTCGTACTCGAACCGCAACGCCAAGCCCGACGAGTTGATCACCTCGACGAGATCCCGCCGGGAGTCGTAGCCGAACCGCACGACGGGAACGGGCGCCGCCGAGGCCGTGCGCAGCTCCAGCGCCACGACCAGACCATCCTGTGTGGAAACGTCCAGTTCGTACCCGCCGGAGTGCCGGATCGCCGTGACGGCTCCGGCCTGGTCATGGGCGAAGTCGAGGCGATTGCCGTTCCGGTCCGTGATAGCGGAGAGCGGGACGACGGCGCCGCCGCCGGTGAACTCCACGGCGTTGCCGGTGTCCGGGCGCCTGATCGCGAAGCCGGTTGCGGTTCGCGACAGCGGCCAGCGGGGCCCGTGGTCGGGCATGACCTCGCCGTCGACCGGCGGATGCGGGTAGACGAGCAGCATGCCGTCCTCGGTCGCGTAGACGACGCCGTGGTCGTCGAACTCCAGCCGCTGGCCGAGGGTGGAGGCCCACGACCGGCCGAAGCAGGTGCCCGCCCGGTACGACGAAACGTGCGTGCGGCGCAGGACGAGCGGCAGGACGCCGGCGAGATCGAGGTCCGTCTGGCCCAGCACCACGTCGCCGCTGGAGACGTCGACCGGGTCGTTCTCGCAGGGGCGCCAGTCCTCGGGGGTGCTGGTCTCGGCGGGCTTGTCCGGCCGGCTCGCACTGCTGTCGCCGGAAGAGTTCGCCCGGTCGGTGGCCGCCGACCCCGGATCGCCGTCGACCGCGCCGCCCGGTTCGTCGGCAGCGCCCGGAGTGGTGCCATCGCCTTTGGTCGTACCGGCTTCGCCCCGGACGTCGTCGGCGGCGGAGGCGTGGGTACTGCCCTCGCCCGCGCCGGCGTGGGGTTCGGCCTCGCCCGGGTGGCCGTGCAGCTCGGCCATGACCTTCTTGATGGCGGCGAAGATCTCCTCCAGCTTGGCCATCAGCGGCCGCAGTTTCTCGACGGAGTTGATCAGCTTCTTGATGACCGCGCCGATCTTCTCCATCCACTGCGCGACCTGCTCGACGACCTGCGCCACGACCACCGGCGTCCCGAGCCCGAGGGAGCACACCTCCTCGAGCGCGTCCTGGATGAAGTCACCGACGGCCTGGGTGATCATGTCGCGCACCAAGCCGCGCACGGCGCCGGTGAGCACACCGACGACCTGCACGACCGCGCCGATCGACTCCGCACACGTGGCCGCGGCGTTGAGGTGGTCGATCTTGTGGGCGATCTTCGCCCGGTAGGTGTCGGCCGCTTGCCCGCTCCAGTTCGCGGTGTCCGTCCGGACGGTGGCGGAAAGATCTTTCGCGGACTGGCCGACCGCTTGCGCGATGTTTTTCCACGTCTGCGAATACACCGCGATCTGATCCGCGTCGCCGGCCAGGTGGTTCAACGCGTCCTGCAACGGTTTGACGTGCTCGATCAACCAGTTGAGCCCGTACGAGATCAACGTGCCGACCGGGTTCATCGCCATCGTCAGCAGATCGAGCCCCGCACCGACGGCCGCGATGCCGCCGTCGACCCAGGAACCCGACTGGACACCGTCGTACACGCCCGCGGCGTCGTCGAGGAGGTTGATTCCCGAATGCCAGGTGGTGGAGTCCTGGCGCCGGGCGACCAGCGGGTTGCTCAAGCCAGCCTCTTCCCCAGCCCGTCGATCGTCGTCACGTGGGCCTTTTCCGTGGACTCGTACGCCGACGCCGCCTCGGAGACCGCTTGCGACACGTCGTCCATCGCCTTGCTCGCCAAGCCCAGCGTCACCAGGCCCGGCGTCGACACCGCCAGCACGATCGGTACGAACAGCGGGCCGCAGATCAGCCCGTACGCTTCCACGCCGAGCGTCACCTGCTCCGCTGCCGAAAGCGCCTGTCCCAGCGTGGCCGACACCTGACGCACCGCCTGCGCGTGCGTCGCCAGCTCGTCAGTGCGCACCTGGTAACCCGCGCCACCGGAACTGTTCTGCGTCATGGCGGACCCCCCTCTACCCGCGCACCATGAACGATTCGCCGAACCCGTCGTCCTCGGAGCCGGTCTTGCGCACCGGCGCGGCCCCCGCCACCGGCTCGTCCTGGTCGGGCTCGGGCTCGGGAAACCTGGCCCGGTACTCGCCCACGATCTTGTCCCGCGTCTGCACGTCGTCGCCGATGGTGGACTCCATCACCTCGCCCAGCCGCTCGGGCAGCTTCGCCTGCGCGCGGCGGACCGTGTCCAGCACCGCGGCCGCGACCTGGGCGCCCGGCAGCTCGCGCACCCGGTCGGTGATCCGCAGATCGGAAAGGTTGCCCGCCGAGTCGACGGTGACCGTGACCATGCCGTCCTTCGACGACTCCGTCACTTTCACCTGCACCACCGCGGCCTGCATCGCCTGGTAGCGCTCGGCCTTGGCCTTGGCGCGCGCCACCCATTGGTCGACCTGCGCGGCCGCGTCATTCGCTGCTGGTCCAGTCATCGCTCGCAGCGAACCACTTCAGCGCCCACCGCCGGACGATTTCGACAAAAATAGACCGATCAGTGGAAGCGATTCCTAGTCTTATGACCGTAATGCCCGTTCTCGGTACCGGAATGAAGACAGCACCTAAGGGCGTCTCGTAACTGTGGGTGTCCCTCAGTGTGGTGGCAGCCTCTCGACCGCCCACGGATCGACGGGTACCAGCCGGACCGAACGGCCTTCCGTGTCGAGGATGTGCCCGTTCACCTTGTGCAACCGCAGGAGGTATCGATGCCGAAGCTACCCCTACGGAGAAGAACAAGAGCCCACAACCTGCGGAAATACGTATTTTGCCTGGTCGAACCAGGCATTGCACTTCCCTGACACGGAAGAGGTCACTGGTTCAATCCCAGTATCGCGCACCACACGTTTTCGCAGGTCAGAAGCCCTGTCCCTCCCCGGAGGGGCGGGGCTTCAGTCGTCAGATGGCGATGAAATGGCGATGGGCCCCGGGCCGTGGCCCAGGCGCCGGGACCGCAGGTGCGGGAACCACGACACCAGCTTCGCCCGCTCGCCCGGGTACAGCGCGGCCAGTGACCGCAGCCAGCATTCCTCCAAGGCGGCCAGGATCTGGTTCACCATCGCCGGCGTCACGTAGTCGTAGACCCGCGCGATGCCCTTCATCTTCTGCCCCAGCCGCGCCCGGCGGCGACCTCCGGGATCCCGTCCTCGGTCAGCCACGTGCTGTGCGTGTGACGGCCTTCGTGGAAGGTGAAGGTCGGCAGGATCGGCGGGCGCCGCTCCCCCGCCCCGGCATCATCCAGTTCAACGCCGTCCCACGCCGGCCGCCAGAACCGGATCCGGAAGTTCGACCGACGCCGCGGATCCCCTTCCGGCGTGCACAGCACGAAGGGTTCCCGGTGGCTGTCCATCAACTCCTCGTAGAGCACCGCGATCCCCGGTGGCAACGCCACGACCCTCGTACCCGCAGGCGTTTGGTCCGACCCTTCTTGGGCCGGGAGTTCCCCCGCCTCGTCGGCGGCCGCTGGCGACCATCCGCATGATGATCATCATTCTTCCGGCCTCCTTTGTAGACCTTCCCGGCCACCTCCTTCAGCGGCGTCCGACTCTCGATCCCGCGCCTCTCGGAGTGTCAGCATGCTGCTCGTGGACATCGAAAATCACGGCTCTCGGCCAGACAAGATCAAAGGAGTCCTCCGAGCGGCATCGCGGAGGATGACGATCGCCGCAACGATGCACGCCGAGGTGGTGCCATCACCGGAACCGGAACCGGAAGCTGCCGGAGCCAGCCTCCGGTACGTCTTCGGACCAGAGGCACCGGATGAACCTGCTTTGCCAGATGCTCACCTGCGATCTCGGGCAGCGGCAAGCTCGCCACGGCGAACTGATCCGGTTCGCTGGCGAAGCCGCCCCACGTGAAGGCAGCTGTGGTCGGCCGCCGGCCCCTTTCATCGCCCCGGACTGTCCTCGAGACCGCCGGCGATCGTGTTGCGGCCGCCCACAGAGGCGGAGTTCATCGTCGACGAAATGCTTCGAATTGTTCGCCTCGTTCCGAACAATGCTGGTCAGCAACGTGCGACTTGTTCGCAGCTGGACGAATATTTGATCTTGGGGTTTTCCTGTGCCGGCACCCGTTGCCGCGGTCCGAGGGAGGCCCACAGTGCGCCAGCACACAGCACAACAGCCGGAGGCTGCCGAGGTCGGCGCTGTGCCGGTCATCGTCCACCGACAGCCCGACGGGCGGCTGGTCGTAGTCACGGCGTTGCTCCGGTTCGTCGAGGCGCCGCGGGAGCCGGTGCTCTGCCCGGACGCGGTGCGCTCGTGAGCACGTCGATGGGGCGGCTACGATTCAAGATCTCGCGCCAGCCCGTGCGTATCGGGGTGGACGTAGTGCGCGTCGGCGGCGTGGTGCACAAGCTCACCTTCGACGTCGAGGACCCGGACGGATGGCTGTGGGCCCTCGTGAACCTGCTCGACGGGTCGCGGACCGTGGCCCAGGTGACCACGGCACTGCGCGCCCGGTTCCCGCACCGGCCGCCGATCGACGTCGCTGAGGCCATCAACGGACTGCGTCTCACCGGTCACCTGGTGGACGCCGACGAGCGGGAACCGGCCGGGCTGACGCCGCGGGAACGCGAGCGATACAGCCGGAGCCGGGAGCTGTTCCAAGCCATCGACATCGGCTGGCAACCGAGCAGCTGGGCGCCGCAGCTGGACTTGAAAGCTTCGAAAGCCGTCGTGATCGGGCTCGGCGGGGTAGGCAGTGTCATCGCCGCCGCGTTCGCCGCATCCGGAGTCGGACATGTGCACTGCGTGGACTACGACGTGGTCGCCCTTTCCGACCTCAACCGGCAGGTCCTCTACACCGAGCAGGACCGGTCACGGCCGAAGGCGGAGACAGCGGTACACCACTTACGTGAGCGCAACTCGGACATCCTGGTCACGGGCGATCGACGCAACGTCGACGGCCCGGACACCATCACGGCGATCGCGAGGGGATTCGACCTCGTTGCACTCGCCGCGGACAGCCCGCCGGAGATCCGGTCCTGGACGAACCGCGCGTGCCTCGCGCTGGGCATCCCGTGGGTCTGGGGCGGCTACCACGGTCCGCTCATGACCGTCGGCGTGTACCGGCCGGGAACGGGGCCCTGCTACGACTGCGCCAAAGTCGCCGAACGTGAACGCAAGGCAGCGGCGGCCGCGCGCACCGAGTGGCAGCCCGCGATCGGCCAGATTCCTCCCCACGCCGCGAACTTCTCCACCGTCACGATCACCGGTTCGTTCGCCGCCGAGGCCGCGATCAGCCTCCTCACCGGCTCGCCGCGCGTGCCGGTGAACCGCATCTACCAGTTCAACCTCGTCGACCGCCTGGAGCGTCTTGTCATCGGGCCGGAAACCCGGCACCCCCGCTGCTCGGCCTGTCAATAACCCGCGAAGTCGTCCAACGACAGCCGAAGGCTTTCCGCAACTCCGCAAAAACCGGCTTATCGTGCATGGCGAAGGATTCCCTGAAGCAGGAGGGTCCCCATGCCGGAAGCACCGAATGTGTTCGTCTCGTACACCCACGAATCGGCCGAACACCGGAACCACGTCATCGAGTTCGCCGCTTTCCTCCACCAGCAGGGCATTGCCACGGTGCTCGACGCCTGGCTCGAGGGGGAGCGCCGGGACTGGTACCTGTGGGCCCTCCGGGGAATGACGGAAGCAGACTACGTCGTCGTGATCGCGTCGGAGAAATACTGCTCCATCTCCGACGGCCACGGCAGCAACACGCTCGAAGGCGTGCGATCGGGAGCCGGCGTCCTGCGGGAAATGATCCAGGCGGACCGCGAACGCTGGCTCCGCAAGATCCTGCCTGTGCTGCTGCCCGGTCACGACAAAGCTGAACTTCCGGTGTTCCTGCAGCCGTACAGCGCGAGTTTCTTCGCCGTCACCGAATTCACCGTGCAAGGCGCGGAGGACCTGCTCCGGGTCATCCACCGTCGACCGCCGTACGTGGCGCCGTCGGTGGCCGGGCAACTGCCCGAGTTCCCCGTTCCGGCGAACGCCCGTGCCGTGCGAAAGGCGCCCGAACACGGCGCAGCTCGTGTGCCCCGGCAGCTGCCCCTGGCCATTCGGGACTTCGTCGGACGAGAGGAGCCGCTGGCCGCGCTGGACGCGGCGACTGCGGTGGCCGCGGCAGGAGTGATGATCGTCGACGGCGCCGCCGGCGCCGGCAAGACGGCCATGACGGTGCACTGGGCGCACACCCGGCAAGACCGGTTCCCCGACGGCACCCTGTTCGTGAACCTTCGCGGACACGGTCCCAGTGCGCCACTGGAACCCGCAAGAGCGCTGATTTCCTTCCTCCACGCGCTGGGCGTCGCCGAGGAGCGCATGCCCCAAGAACTGGATGTCCTCACCGGGCTGTACCGGTCGCTGGTCGCCGGTCGCCGGATGCTGATCCTGTTGGACGACGCGACGAACGCCGACCAGGTCCGCCCGCTCCTTCCCGGTGCGCCCGGCTGCTTGACGGTCGTGACCAGCCGGGCGATGTTGACCGGGCTGGTCGTCGGCGAGGCCGCGCGTCGAATCGCCCTTGACCTGTTCACACTGCAGGAGGCGATCCAGCTGGTATCGGACGTCGTCGGCCCGGAACGGGTCGCGGCCGAACCGGATGCTGCCGCCGACCTCGTCCGGCTGTGTGCCAGGCTGCCGCTGGCCGTACGGGTGGCAGCCAGCCGCCTCGCCGCCGACCGCCACACCACCTTGGCCGACATGGTGGCCGACATCGCCTGCCCCCGAGTGCGCCTCGACCGGCTGAGCACGGCCGACGACAGCACCGCGGTGCGCGTTGTACTGGACTGGTCCTGTGCCCGGCTGCCCGCCGAGCAGGCACTCGCCTTCCGCCGTCTGGGATTGCACCCCGTCCCGGAATTCGGCGTCCGCGCCGCCGCCGCGCTCATCGGTCTGGATCCCGACCGGGTGCAGCGAAATCTCGAGGCACTCACCGAAGTTCACCTGCTCGAACAGATCGGTCGTGGACGCTACCGGTTGCACGACCTCCTCCACGTCCACGCGGGTGAACGCGCTGAAGCCGACGACACCTCGGCGGACCGGGACCGCGCGCTCGCAGCAATGATCACCTGGTACACCCAAGCCGCCGCGACCGCCGACCGGCTGGTTTTCCCCGGGCAGCCCGCAGCATCGGGTGGCCCCGGAGCCGAGGTGACTCTGACGACACGCGACCAGGCATGGTCGTGGCTGGTCGCCGAGTGCGATGCCCTGGTCGCGGCGCTCGAGTACGCGGACGACCACGGCATGCCGTCTGCGGCCGCTGCACTCGGCGGAGCGATGAGGTTCATCGCTCTACAGCCGAGAGCGTTGTGGGGAAATCGCCTGGCTGCCGAGACGCGCGGCCTGCACGCGGCGCGGGCCGCGGGCGATCTCGCCGCGGAAGCGGCCTTGTGTGGGAGCAGGGCCGACACCCACCAGATGATGGGGCACTGGGCCGAATCGGACGCCGATCTCGAACGGCTGGCCGTGCTGGCCCGTCAGCTCAACGAGCCCGCACTGCGAGCGGAGGCGTTGTGCGGCATGGGCCGCAACCGCAAGCTCCAGCACCGCGACGCCGAAGCCCGGTGTTACTACCGGCAGGCCCTTTCGCTGGTCCGGAACTGCGATGGCGGCCGTGTCGAGGCTGTGATCGAATGCAACCTCGGTCAGCTCAGCGCCCGGCTTGGCCGGCATCGGGAGGCTCTCGATCACGCCGAGCGCGAGTTGGCGCTCCGGCGAGAATGCGGAGACGTCGTCGGAGAGGCGTACGCCCTGCACAACATGGCGATCGCCAAACAAGGACTCGGCGATCACCACGCCGCCATCGCGCTCGGTGACCGTGCTCAGTTGCTCTACCGCGCGACCGCCGCCACCGAGCAATTCCTCGCCGACGTGCTTGAGACCACCGCGGTCTCGCTCGCCCGCACGGGCGATCGCGAGGCTGCGCGCCGCTACCATCGCGAGGCGGCGACGATTCGCGATGAGCGCGGCGATCCGCGGGGCAAGCTCAGCACAGGGTGAGAGGACGACATCGCGACGACGCACGTCGGCCGGGAGGCGGCGCTCGCGCGCAGTGGCCGAACCGACGCCCTCGGAACCGGGTCCATAATGCTGCGGTGGCCATCGATCGTGACGCAGTGCTCGCCTCCTTGCGCTCACGGCTGCGCCGGTACACGCGTGACGACGACGAGGCGGTCTCCGGGATCGAGGCGCTCGAGGAGGTCGCCGCGCTGATCGATGCCGACGAAGCCGACCTGGACGTCTGGCGGGTCTGCGGGCTGGTGTTGTGGTGCCGCAGTGTGGTGGGCACCGGAGAACCGGACGACTTGATCTCCGCGTTGGCGTTGTTGGAGCCGGTATGGCGGGCCGACGCGACACGGGTACCCGAAGAGGTCGCCGAGTACTTCCGCGAGAACGGGGCCGGGCCGCTCAAGGTCACCGACGTCTGGCAGGGCCCGGCCCACGCCTTGGGCAAGCACGCCAAGGAGTTCGGCGACGCGCGGGCCGCCGCCCTCGCCGTCACGCTGACGCGGCGGATCGTCGCGGCTCTTCACCCCGGCGACCCGGAACACGGTATGTGCCTGGCGAATCTGGCGATGCTGACGCAGGTCTTCGCCGAGACGACCGGTGACCACGCCGGGCTCGACGAGGCGATCAGCGCTGGTCGCCTCGCGATCACCGGGTTCGCCCCGGCCGACCCACGCCGCACGGTTGCCGTGGTGGCATTGGCGGTGGCCCTGCGGCGCAAGTCCGGTGGCAGCGGGGACCTGGCCCAGCTGGACGAGGCGATCGAGCTGAGTCGTGCGGCGGTGGCGGCAACACCGGCCGGCGATCCTGCCCGTCCTGGGCGGCTCTCGAACCTCGGCGTGGCCCTGACGTGCCGTTTCGAGTGGACCGGCCGGCAAGCCGATCTCGACGCCGCGCTGGAAGCACATCGGGAGGCCGTGTCCGCCACGCCTGCTTCGGACGGCAAGCGCAGACCGCGCCTGGTCAATCTCGCGAGCACGCTGCTGGCTTCGTTCGAAGACACCGGCAACCCCGCCGAACTGGCTGCCGCACTGACCTCGCTCGACCAAGCCGCGACGACGTCGAATTCGGACGAGGTCGTTCGGATCGCAGAGGAATCGACCCGGTGTGCGGCGTTGCGAGCCCGGTACCGCCGCACCGGGAACTCCGCCGATCTGGACCGTGCCGTCCAAGCCGGCGAGTCGGCCGTTTCGTCGTTGCCGCCTCATCATCCGGAGCTGCCATCGGTCAGGACCAACCTGAGCCTGGCCTACCACCGCCGGGCCCTGCGCACCGGCTCGACCGAGGACCTGAACCGCGCGATCACCTCGCTGCGCGCGGCGATCGACGCCACCCCGGCCGGCCACCCGGACCGCGCGGGTCGCCTCTCCAACCTGAGTGATGCCTTGCTGAGCCGGGCCGACCTCGGCGGACCGTCGGCAGGGTCGGACGTCGACGAGGCGGTCACCTGCGCACGAGCGGCGGCCGACGCCGGTACCGGGCACCGGCGACGCGCCTACTACCTGTCCAACTTCGGCAACGCGCTGATGGCACGGCACGCCGTCGCGGGTGGACGAACCGACCTGGACGAGGCGATCGCCGTGCAGGAGCAGGCCGTGCGGCTGTGCCCTCCCGGAGCCGCCCACCTGGCCCACTGCTTGGCCAACCTGGCGGTGGCCCGGCACCGGCGCTACGAGGAGGAACCGGCCGCGACCGAACACCTCGACCAGGCGATCGCCCGAACCCGGCGCGCGGCGCTGACCGAGGCCGGCCCGGTGGAGGTGCGGGTCCGAGCGGCCGTGCGGTGGGGTCACTGGGCGGCCACCTCCGGTCGCCGGACCGAAGCACTGACCGGGTACACGGCGGCGGTCGGGTTGCTGGCCGACGTCTCCCCCGCCGAACTTCCACGCGACGATCAGGAGTTCGAGCTCACCAGGCTGGGTGGTGTGGTCACCGACGCCGCCGCGTGCGCGATCCAGGCGGGAAACCACCACGCCGCTGTCCAGCTGCTGGAACGCGGACGCGGCATCGTGCACGCCCATGCGCTTCCGGACACGGAGCTGGAGTCCTTCACGACGGCAGGACGGCTCGACGGGCCGATCGTGCTGGTGAACGTCAGCCGGTTCCGGTCCGACGCGCTTCTCCTCGCGGATGGCGGGGTCGGCATCCAGCCGTTACCGCTGGTCGATCCGGACACGGTGCGGGCGAAGGCCGAGCAGTTCCTCCTGTCGATCGCTGTCCGGAAGGATCCGGAAGCGACCGCAGAGGACCTTGACCACGCCGAAAGGGCCATGTCGGGCATCCTGGTGTGGCTCTGGGACGCGATCGCCTGCCCTGTGCTCGACGCGCTCGGGATCACCGGGCAGGGCGAGCCGCGACGGCTGTGGTGGTGCCCCACCGGCCTGCTGGCGATCCTGCCGTTGCACGCGGCCGGGCGCCACGGCACCGCCGCGGACACGGTCGTGGATCGCGTGATCAGCTCGACGACTCCGAGCCTGCGGGCACTCGTCGCCGCCCGTCGCGCCGCCACCGCCGGCTCCCCGGACCGAACGAGGCTCCTGTTGATCGCTTCCGACGTCCTGGGGCTGCCGGCCGCCCGGTCGGAGCAGCGCCTGCTGGCGGACCTCTTCCCCGGCCGCACCGACGTGCTTACCGGGTCGGACGGCCAGGAGCTGGCTCGCTACGGCCGGATACACGTCGCCGGGCACGCCGAGGCCGACCTGACGTCACCGTCCCGCGGCCGGATCCCGCTGGGTGACGGCAGACCGCCGCTGACCGCCGGCGCATTGAGCCGGCTGCGGCCGGCCGACGGCGAGCTCGCGTTCCTGTCAGCCTGCGAGACAGCGTTGACAAGCCCGGCTCTCGCGGACGAGACCGTCCACCTCGCGTCGGTCCTCCACGTCGCGGGCTACCGGCACGTCGTCGCGACGTTGTGGGCGATCGCCGACCGTCCCGCGTTCCGGATCGCCCGGGCGGTGTACCGCGATCTGTCTCTCCACGGCGATCCCGCCCGGATTCCAGCTGCCCTGCACCGGGCACTCCTCGACGCTCGGGACCGCTACCCGGACAATCCGCTGACCTGGGCCGCTTACCTGCACCTGGGACCGTGACAATGGTCGCGTGATGACCACGCGACCCGCGGCCGGAGCTGATCCCTTCGACGTCGTCAACGCCGCCGGTGCGCTGCTGACCCGGCACGACGCGGGCGAAGCCGGTCTGCTGGCGCAAGCCGCCGAGCTCGCCGGGCAAGCGGCCGCGGCGTCGGAGGACCCGGACGTGCTTCGTTTGTGCGCGAAGGCCCTGATGTACCGAGCCGACGAAACCGCGAGCCCGGCGGACTGGGCCGCCGCCGAGCGGGTGGGAAGGCGGGCCGTCACCGCGGCCGAACCCGGCCACCCCGGGCTCACACTGGCCCTCGGGACGCTGGCGTACATCCGGAACGGACAGTACGAGGCGACCGGCGACCACCACGCGGTCCGGGAAGCCCTTGCCCTCAGTGAGCGCGCGGTCGAGCTGCCCGCCGAGGATGACGAGGACCGGCTGGCGATCGTGCAGAACCTGGTGGCGTTCGCCTTGTCGCAGCCCGATCTGCCGATACCCGAGCTGGAGGGGGTGCTTGCGCTGTCCGGTCGTGTGCTCGGCGACCTGCCCGCCACCCACCCCGGATGGACCGGCATCGCGACGAACCACAGCATGCTCATGGGCATGCGCGCCCGCGTGCGGGACTCGGTCACCGATTTCGACGACTCGATCGGCCTCATGCTCCGGGTCCGTGATCGCACGAAGGCCGGCGACCCCGTGTTGCTGGCCCACCGCATGTCGAATCTCGGATCGTCACTGTCGTCCCGGTTCGAGCGGTTCGGCCGGATCGCCGACCTCGACGGCGCCGTCGAGGCGCAGCGGATCGCCCACGCCACCCACCCGTCCACGGACGTCGCCCTCGCCTACGCCGACGCGTTGCACGCCAGATATCAGCGGCTCCGGTCGGAAGCGGACCTCCGAGCCGCCGAGAGGATCCACCGGGCCCTGCTCGCGAAGGACGTCGAGCCCTCGCCGCGCCAGCTCGGTGACTTTGCGCAAGTCCTCAAAGACGCCTTCGAGTTGACGGGCGACCGGCGTCTGGCCGACGAGGCATTGGAA
Source organism: Amycolatopsis sp. cmx-13-12 (assembly GCA_049998155.1). Taxonomy (GTDB): domain Bacteria; phylum Actinomycetota; class Actinomycetes; order Mycobacteriales; family Pseudonocardiaceae; genus Amycolatopsis. The sequence goes on from JAEBES010000001.1 coordinate 235,170, forward strand.
CGAGGCCGCGCGTCGATCCGCGACACCGATCCGGACCTGGCAGTCCGCTTGCAGAACCTGGTCGTGCTGCTGAACTCGCTGACCGACTCGGTGCCGGAACTCGCGGCGGAGGCCGTGTCCACCGGACGGCGGGCAGTCGGTCTGCTTCACGACGGGCACCCGGACCTGCCCGCGGTCCGGTCGAGCCTGGCGAACGCATTGGGTCGGCTGCACCAGACGGCCTCGGACACGGGGGCGCTGACTGCGGCGATCGGCCAGCTGGAACTCGCCGTGGCCGCCGCCCCGGGCGACGATCCGACGCGGGCGATGTACCTGGCGAACCTCGCATCGGCGTACTACCGGAGGTACCAGGTCCGGTCGAGGCGGTCCGATCGGCGAACCGCGCTGGCCCAGTTCCGGCTGGTTGCCTCCGCCCGGATCGCCGAGCCCGAAGTCCACCAGACCGGGGCCCGCAACCAGGGCTACCTGGCCTTGGAGCTCGGTCGTCATGCCGAGGCGGCGTCCGCGCTCGGCCTGGCGGTCCAGCTGCAGGCCGACGTGGTCCCCGAACGGCTGGCCAGATCGGACGTCCAGCGGCTCCTGGCCGATTCGCGAGGGCTGCCCCTCGACGCGGCGGCACTGGCGATCGAGCGCCAGGAGTTCTGGCGGGCGGCTCATCTGCTGGAGCTGGGCCGTGGAGTGCTGCTCAACCGGGCCATGGGAGTGCGCGTGGATTCGACCCCGATCCGGCGCCGTGATCAGTCGCTGGCGGACGAGTTCGACGAGGCGCGCGACCGGCTCGACGGCCTGGCGTCAGCACCCGCGGAAGCGCGGGTGCAAGCCGTCGAGGACTACCACGCCGTGCTGCGCCAGGTCCGCGGCGTGCAGGGGCTCGGTCAGTTCCTCAGACCACCTGACTCGGCCCGGCTGCGCAGGGTCGCCTCGGCGGGCCCGGTGGTGCTCGTGAACGCCAGCACCCTCCATGGCGACGCGCTCGTCATGCTGCGGCAGGGCGTCGGACACGTGCCGCTACCGAACCTCGACGCGGTGGAGGCCGAGCAGCGTGCGGCCGCGTTGCACCGGGGTGAGCTGACCGAAGCAGAAATGACGGAGCTACTCGACTGGCTGTGGCGCGTGGTCGTCGGACCGATCCGCGGGCCGCTGCGACGCCTCGTCCCATCGGGCTCTCGCTTGTGGTGGGTGCCGACGGGCCCGTTGGCGTTGTTGCCACTCCACGCCGCGACGTGCGCGAAGACCGGGAATTCGGCGCTCGACGAGATGGTGTCGTCCTACACGCCTACCGTCACCGCGCTGGAGCACGCCCGGCGGCGTAACGGAACCGAGCCGCGCGGCGGACCACTGGTGCTTTCGGCGGACTACCCGGATGTCCCCTTGCCGGCGTCGCGAGCGGAGTGCGACACCGTTTCCGCGCTGCTCGGTGTCCGGCACGTGGATGCCACGTCGTGGTCGACCGATGACCTGCTCGCGGCGTTGGGCCGTTCCAGCGGGGCGCATCTGGCCCTGCACGCCGTCGTGGATCCGCTCGATCCTTCCGCCGGTGGACTCGTCCTCCCAGGTGGAACGTTGTCGATCGGAGATCTCGCGGAACTCCGGGCCGCGGACCCCGGGGTGTGCTACCTCTCCGCTTGTGCGACGACGATGACCAGCGCACTCTTGGTCGACGAGGCGATCCACTCCACCGCCGCGCTCCTGCTGTCCGGCTTTCGCGCTGTCGTCGGGACATTCTGGTCCATCCCGGACTCGGTGGCGAGGCGGGCGGCCCGAGCCTTCTACACCGCGTTGGCACCGGGTGGGCGAGATAGCGCCGAAGCGACCCACCAGGCCGTCTTGGCCCTGCGCGATCGCTACCGCCACTCCCCGTCGGCCTGGTCCGCTACCCACCACATGGGCAGCTGAGACCGGTTCACGGCCCTACATGCGCGAACGGGGCCCATGCGGCGGGAACGCCATAGCGCTCGCGCAGAGCGACGAGAGCGACATGTACACCGCGCGCCGCGCCGTCCGCGTGCAGCCCGCCCGCTGCGAGATCCCGGTACAGCAAGCCCGCGAACCGCGCCGAAACGCTGTCCCGGCCGGCCCACAGCGTGCCGACCACATGCCGGAACCCGGCCAGCTGCACGGCCGAGGCCATGGTGATCACCTCGTCGGACAATTCGGGGCCACCACGAATCGTTTCGCACGCGGTCAACACCGCGAGCTGGCCGGCAACGTCACGTCCGCCGGCGATCCGGCGCACCGTCAGCCTTCCGTCGGACAGGGTGAGGTGCCCGTCGCTCGGCGCGGTGGGGTCCTGCCGTCCGTGACATGCGAGGTGGAGCCAGTCGAGTTCGGCCAGCGCGTCGAGCACGGCGTCGGCCGTCGCGGCCGGTCCGTCGAGCGTTCTCGCGCCGGGAAGCCACCGCCGTACCGCCGCGGTCTCCCGCTCGGCAGCCGGCAGAGACGCGTGATCCGGCGCTTCGGTGACGGAGACGACCAGCGCTCGCGGCCGGGACGCGTCCGGTCGCCGCTGTGCGTGGAGCAGGGCACGAATGGTCGGCGTGTAGGACGACACGACCCGGTCGAGCACGGCCGAGCGGTCCGGTGACGCGTGCTCCGGCCGGGGGCAGGCGGCGTGCAACGGGAGGAAGGACAGCACACCGGTCGGGCACCACCAAAGCCTCGGCGCGACGTCCGGCTGCGCGACGTCGACGAACCCGGCGTGCCGCAGAACGGGATCGGCGATGTCGTCGAACAGCCAGTGCAGCACATCGTTCACCACCTCGTCGCTGCCGTCCCCCATCGTCGTCGGGTCCACCGCATCCACGAAGGCGATCGTCCGGCGGGCGACCTCGTCGGCGGTGACCCGCAGCGGAACCGGTGTGACGCCTTCGGCCGTGAGCACCAGGGCGTCGCAGCGGTAGCGGCTGACGTTGAGCAGGACCACGGGACCGCGCGTCGCGCCCCGCCTCAGAGACTCGAAGCTCGGCGGTGCCAGCAGCCCGGACAGACCACGAGCGGCGATCTCGGCGATGACGCTGTCGTGCTCGGCGGCGAGAGCCATGCGCCGTTCCGCCGACGAACGCGAAGCCGGACCCGCTTCGAGCAGGTCGTCGGCGCCGAGGTGAGTGGCGTCGAACCGGTCGAGTCCGGATCGGAGCCCGGCGAGCCGCTCGGCGAGAACAGGGTCGGCTTCGCGGAGCCGCGAATACGGTGAGCGTGCGTCGATCGCCTGCGCCAGCAGCACACCGCGGCCACGCTCGACCAGCTCGACTGCGCGCTCCGGCTCCCCGCACTCCAGCGCCCAAGCCGCCGCGTCGGCGGCAACACCGGAAAACCGGCGCAACAGCTCTTCCTGATCATCCCTTGGCAAGCCGGGCCAGGCGAGCCGGTCGAGCAGGACGACCGCCTCCGCAAAACCGGCTGCGGCCGGCTCGGCGAGCGCGGCGTCGGCGGCGATCCGGCCTGAGTTGAACGCGGCGGTGGCACGGACGAACGTCGGAGCCGAGCGGACGGCCGCGGCGGCGAGGAACGCCGAGGCCGCGTCTCGCGCGGCTGCGCTGTCGCCATCGCGGCGGAATCGAGCGCGGTGGACCGCGCCCAGGTTGAACTGGTAGGCAGCACGGTTCGGGTCGGTGGGGTTCGTGTCGCGGATGGCCAGGCGCAGCAGTTCGGCGGCCTCGTCGGCGTCGGCGCCGCCCAGTTCGTAGGTCCGGCGCAGGGCATTGGCGAGATTGGACCGGTAGACCGCACGGAGGGGGTCGCCGTCGGCCGCCGCAGCGACCGCCGCGCGGAGTGCGGTGGTCGCCTCCGCCAGCAAGGTCGCATCACCGGAGACCAGATGGGCGCGCAGGAGCGCGTTGCCGAGCGCGGACGACTCCGCCGGCCGGCTCGTCCGCCCGGCCGTCGCGGCCTGGTGTAACACGGCTACGGCCGTTTCGAGGTCGTCGTCGTCCCCGATGTGGACGTAACGGGCGGTCATCGCGCTGCCGAGATTGGCGAGCCGGGTGCTCAGCGCGGGGCTCTCCGCTGTGGTGGCCCGGACCGCCCGGTGGGCTGTTTCGATCGCTTCGTCGAGCGAGGCGCGGTGGCGGACGCGCTCGAACCGGCGCAGCAGGGCACGAGCGAGGTTGCTGAGCCGCAGGCCGAACGCGAGGTCGCCGGCGTCGGTGGTGACGACTGCCGAGCGCAGCGTCTCGACCGCGGTGTCGAGGTCGGCGGCGTCACCGGTCAGTTCGAAGCGGCGGGTGAGTGCCTCACCCAGCGCCGACTCCGCGGTGGCTCGGACCGGATGGCGCTCGGGCGCGGACGACACTGCGGTGCGCAGGATGGCGATCGCCTCGATCAGGTCGGGTTCCGCGCCGGAGAGATCGAACCGGGTACCCAACGCGCTGCCCAGGTTGACGAGGCCGACGGTGCGAGCCGGCTGTCCGGGGGCGCTGCGAGCCACCGCGACGCGCAGCGCCTCGATGGCCTCGGTGAGTCCGGCGGGGTCCGGCGCCACCTCGTGCCTGCGCACCAGGGCGGTGGCCAGGTTGCTGAGTCGCCGGCCGGCATCGGCGTCGCTGCCCTTCGCCACGGCGGCCCGGTGGGCCGCGATCGCCTGGTCGAGCCGATCGAGCTCGCCCGTCATCTCGAACCAGTTCCTGAGTGCGTTGCCCAGGTTCGACTGGAAAACTCCGAGGTCGGGATGTGTGGCTGGGGTGGCGGCGATGGCGGCCCGGTACGCCGTGATCGACTCCGCGAAGACGGGTTCGCTGCTGGTCCGCGTGGCGTACTGAGCCAGCGCGTTGCCGAGGTTGCCGAGCAGCACCGGGTCGTCGTCCGACCCTGCGGACGCCAGCCCTTCCCGCAGGACTGCGATCTCCTCCTCGCGGATCCCGACGTCATCGGTGGCGGTGGCGAGCAGGTTGAGTGCCTTGCCGAGGTTCGCCAGCAACGCAGGCCGGTTCGCGTCGTCGGCCGGGGCCGCGGTGCGCGCTGCGCGAAGCAGGGCGACCGCATCGACGAGCGTGGTCTCCTCACCGGTCGCCGCGTACACGTCGACGAGGACGTTGCCGAGGTTCGACGCGGTCGCCGGCCAGCGCGCGTCGGTCCGCTCGATTCCCGACTCGACTACCTGGAATGCCGCGGCGGCGGCACGAAGGGCATCGAGATCGCCCGTGACCTCATATCGAAGGTGTCGCGCCGAGCCCAGTACCGTCCAGTAGGTCACACCTGCTTCGGGATGACGGTGAGCCGCCTGGCCGTCGTCGAGGAGCTGAATGATCCGGTCCGCGAACCGGACGTCACCAGTGTGTTGTGCCCGGCCGAGCAGGTCGATCGTCGTCCGGAGCAATTCGTCGGAATCTTCGGCCATGGTCTGTCGTCCCAAGTTCCGACGGCTACCTGCGGCCCTGGTCGCGTCGCTGATCGTCGCCGCGGTCGCCATCGCTGATCTTGTGCACCGTCCGGTCCAGCCGGTCTTGTCGCTCGGCCAGTTCGCGCTCGGCGTTCTTGTCGGGTTCCGGCCGGCGAACCGGCGGGACGCGGAACGGGCTGGCCAGCTCCAGTTCGACGACCGCAGCCCGGATCTTCTCCTGATCGGATTCGAGCAGAGCCTTCTCGAGCCGGTCGAGAATCGGCTCGATCCGCGACCATTGCTGCGCACTTGGCCGCCACTTGGCTATTTCTTCGATGATGTCCAGGGTGTCGCTGCGGATATCCGCGTCCAAATCGTCAAGGCTCACGTCGAATCCCCTTGTCATGTGGTGCGGGTGATTGTGCCATCCACTTCCCTGGCCGTCGTGAGCTGGTTCTCCAGATACGCGAGATCGTCATCGAGGCGCACCAGGAAGGACCGCGCAAGCGCCTGATCATCACCGAACCAGGTACGCCGCCCGGAAGTCGGCTCGGCTTCGGGCACCCGGCCGAGTGCCTGCGCAGCGTTGTGCCGGGCGATCTCGACGTTGCGCCGCATCGTGCGCAGCTCGGACGCAACCAGCGCAGCCTTGGCCACGGCCGGGCCGAGCCGACGCCGGATGATCGGATCTGGTTCGTCAGAGGCGATCAGCCGGGTCACCAAGCCCTCCACGGTGTCACAAAGTGCGTGGATGCCCTCGGCGGCGGCGTGCACCCTCATCTGGTGCCGCAGCTTCGCGACGTGCATGAGGTAGCGGGCGAGCACCGGCATGGCCGGTGTCGTGTCCGACCACGTCCACCGCCCCAGCTCCAGATCTTCACCGGGTAGGGCAAGCACCACCATGCGGCGAGTGGTTCGCGCGTCGTCGAGCAGCCAGGCCCGCACGCCGGCGCCCAGATCGATGTCGACGCCCCGGTCCAGTGGGGGTCCCGGCACCAGGTCGATCGCCCACGAGGCCGTCGCCGGATCGGCCACCTTCCCGAGGTACAACTGCGCGCGACCGAACACACCAGGAGCCCCGGGTTCGCCGATCAACGCGGCCAGCTCCGGTTCGAACGCGGCCCAGGTCCGGTCCGGCGCTTTCACGAGCAATGAGGCGACGAGAACATTGTGTTCGACTCGGAGAATGGCTTGCGCGCGGACATCGGATGTCTGGCAAACGGCAAGGACGGCCGAGCGGCGGGTCCGCGGCTCGGCCCGGAGTGGTTCCGCGGGGATGCCGAGATCGGGAACGGGTTCGGTCAGCCCGGCCTCACGGCAGCGGAGCCAGAACGCCTCGAAGCTCTGCCAGCTCGCGTCCGCTTCGGGACCGTCGGCGTACCCGAACATGTGTACGACGACTTCCTGGTCGATGACCACCTGATCAGCCTGCGGCCGCTCGTCGGCCGTCGGCGGGGCCAGCGACGGCGCCGGCGGCGTGGGCAGCGGCAACTGCGCGTCTGACAAGCCCCAGGTGACCATTTCATGGTGGTAGGCCGTCCAACGCTGGACGTCCGCACTCGTGCCGCCGCACTGCAAGATGATCGCGCAGGCGTGTTTGAGCAGCGTAGGTGTGGCTGTCCAAGATCGCCTGTTCTGCAGCAGCTCCGACACGGTGCTTCGCGCGCGCCCGAGTTCGAGCGCGAGCGCGGTGTCGCTCAGGCCGGCGGTCTCCGGCCAGCGGCGCAGCGCAGTGAGGTAGGACAAACCCGGATCGGCTTCTTCACCCGGCTTGCTGGCCCGCACGGGTGTTCGGGACCGCCCTGGTCGACGCTTCCGGTTCGGCTCGTCGCCTGCACTGTGCTTCGGGATGATCGCTCCACACAGGTTCGAACGGCCGGGGTGTCCTTTGCGAGGATACCGCTTGCCGAGGAGGTAAGGCGCCGCCCGCTGGCCGTCGCCGGGCTCGACGCCCTGTCCGACGCCGACCGAGCGTCAACCGCCGCCGCTACGCACCGTTCACTCCGGCCGGCGGTGTTGCCAATCACGTCCTCATCCTCGTTGATCGGTCATGATCGCGACACAACACGGGCTGTGATCGAAGCACAGGCCAGGATCGCACGCTCGCAATCCCCGGCACTGCCCACCGCGTCCATAGAACCGGCTCCGCTCGACCAGCAGGTCTGACAGCGGAGGCGCATTGATGTTACTCAGGCACTGAGGGCTTGCCTCATGTGGTTGATTCAGGGCATTGCAATGGCGACTGTCGGGTCGCCAAGTATGACAGTGTTAGCTCGATCTTGGGCAGTGACTTTAAGATACAACGCGAGGTCGAGCGCTTCCGTGGCGGCTTTACCAGCGGTCGTGTTATAAGCGCTGACCGCCTGACCGTGGCTGAGCAGCAGGCTGCCAATGGGCCGATAGAACTCTGCAAACGCGAGCCCGACTGGTAGCCCCAAGCAGAGCCTGTCGTAGAGGGCGTTCTGTAAGTCCGCGGTAAGTGATTGTTGGTTGGGCGGGAAAGACAGGGTCCAGTTGAATGTTGGTTCGACCCGCCCGACGAAGGCCCTGATCGGCTTCCTCGCGCCGAGCAGGGCGCGTGGTAGGGGTGCCGTGATCGGTCCGGCCTCAGCGACCCCGGCCAGTACCCGTGCGATGGGGGTGTCCCGAGCAAAGAGATCCCGGTAGGTGCTCGGTCGATCCGCTCCGACGGAGCAGCAGGCTTGAGCGAACCAGATCGCCCCGTCCGGCTGCCACCGGGCCAGCAAGTCCGCGGGGTCGACCGGCGAGCCGGTGGCGTCCACCGGGAGCCCCAGCCCGGCGGCTATGGCTACCGGGTCGCCGATCGGGCTGGTCAGGCCGTGGCTGGTGGTGACCACGAGGGCCGGGGTGTTGGCCTCGAGTGCCGCTGCCAGTGCCTGGCCGGTGGCGGCGGTAGTCGCACCGTTGATGTAGCGGATGGCGGCCATGTCCTTATCGGCGGCCAGCTTCTGCTCGACCGGGTCGGCGATCGTGCGGCGCATGAGCGTGGTGATGTCGCCGCCGCCGTGGTCGACGGCCCAGATTACCGGGGCGTCGTACCTCGCGCGCTGCGCCGGCCAGCCGGTCATCAACGCGCTGACGTAGTTGGCCAGGCCGTCACCGGTCAAGTCAAGGCGTCCGACGTAGCGGACCGGGTTGAGCCGGTACTGGACGTGCCAAGGGATCTCGGCCGGAGTTCCGTAGATCAGCAGGTACATCGGGAGCGTTCGAGCCTGCGACCCGGGCGGAGAGGCGGCGGTGAACAGGTCGCCCCCGCCCGGCCGGTAGTCGCGGAGCGTCCAGTCACCGTATTGGGTGCCGGCGCGGTAGCGCAGTACCGCGCCGGCCCGCTGGGCGACCAATGCATGGATGGGTTCGGGCGCGTCGTCGGCGGTGGCCAACGCGGCTGGGGAAAGGCCCTCACGTTCCGGGAGGACAATCCCCCAGCCGACACGCTCGTCGGCCCAGTCTTCTGGTCTGGCCGGATCGGGAGCCATCCACTGGCCGATGGGGAGGGCTGACGGGGAGACCGCCCATGCCCGGTAGTTCGATGCGAACGTCCCGGTCGCGGTCTCGGTGCCGGTGAAGGCATCGCTCCTCACGGCGATGTCCGGGGCCGACGTCATGACTCGGCGCCCAGTCCGTTGGTCAGTGTCCAAATCCGGGATTCGATGTCGCTCAGGAGTGCGGGCGGAGTCGTATCCGGGGGGAGTTGTGTCAGAAGGCGTCGCAGGGCTTCGATCTCGTGGCGTGCCCGTTTCGACGGCCGCGGTCGTGCCGACGCGCCGGCGCTCGGCACGGTGAGCTTGAATTCGGCCGGGCACACGTACACGACCGGAAGCGTCCACTCCTTCGTCTTCGCCGCGGCGTCCGACAAGGCGATGCCGTTGCGCCGCTTCGCGAGGCTCATTCGGGCCTGTACGACCAGCTGCGCCCAGTCGAGGGACTGGGTTCGGGCGTCCGAACTGGTGGTCAACTCGTTGAAGAGGCGTTCGTAGAGCGCCTTCGTGAAGACCGTCGCGTCGTCACTGAGGACCGGTTCACGCATGCCGACGACAGCGGGGATACCGCCGTCAGAGACCAACTTCGACGCCAGGGACTGGAGTGGCTGCTGGCCAGGGGATGCAGCACTCTCGCAGCAGTTGAGCAGTACCAGCCAAGGCGGGTCGTCGGCCGGGGCGGTGAAGGCACGGATCTCCCGGGCCTCGACGATGAGGCTGCTTCCGGACGTCGCGATGTCCCAGTCGGATTTGATCGCCAACTGCAGCTGTCCGCCACCGGCGGCCGAGCCATGGCAGAAGAAGTGGAGGATGTGCGGGTGGAAGTCGCTCACCAGCCGCTGCAGGTCGGCGAGGACCGGTGGGACGAGCTCAACCTGGACCTGGACACCGGGCGGCCCACCTTTTTGGACCTCGGCGTGAATCTGGTCGTACAATGCCGCTTCACTCACCACGACGAGTACCTCGACCCCGAGCCCGCGCGCGCCCGCGCCCGCGGCGGCCGCCCGCAGGGAACGCCACTCCTCACCGGCATCGACTCGCAAGCAGGACAGCACCGCGGCCAACCGGAGCGGCGGCTCGAATAACAGCGGCTGCAGTAGTGGGTTCCGGATGGAACTGACGATCCGCCCGACCGCCCACCGCTCGTCCAGACCGAGGAAGTCGTCATCGGGTGAGCACAACGTCTCCCACGGCAGGCCTTCGACGTCGCGGGTGGCGATCTTGACGAATACCGGATACCGATCCGGCAGCACGGTCTGCAGCGCGGTGCAGAGATACTGGCGCAGCTGGGGATGACTGACCAAGGAGTCGTACAGCAGCCGACCCGCGGTTCGGACGACGTCGTTCCCCGCCTGTGCGCCACCGTTGATGCCGGCGAACGCGGGCTCGTGACCGGTGCAGGTGAAGGGAACAGCTTGACTCCCGTAGATGTCCGGCTCCACCAGAGCGAGCTGCACCTGCTGGTTGCCGTACTGATCGAGTGCGCCGGAGAGCTGGAACACCAGCCGGTTCATGACCCTCCTCCCAGATGCCGCCGAGCATGCTCCTCCAGCAGCAGGGACACGGACTGCAACGCGGCGGCCGCGTCCGGATCCATCGGCCTGTTCAGCTGGTCGGGTTCGTCGGCCAGCCACATGACTTGTTGCGCTTCGAGGAAACGGGTCCCGGCGGCGACCCAGGCCGGGGTCTCGTCTTCCGCCAGAGCGGCGTGGGTGGCCGACCTTATGAATTCCGACTGTCCATCGGCGGTCAGCCAGCGGCCAGCTTGCTCGCCCGTCGGGAATTGCACGAACTGAGGATGGCTCCAGCAAGTGATTCCCGGTAGCGACTTTCGCGGCGGCGGGTCGCCGCCGAACACGGTTCGGATGATCTGTGCGAAGTCGGATGAAGAGTAGCCGTAGTCCTGTTGTTCGACGAGGACTATGCCCGGGTTGTCCCGAGCGATGGTGTCGGCGAGCTCGCGTTGCCCTGCCGCGCAGAAGTTGTCCGGTGGACCGGACAACGTCAACGCCCAAGCACCGACCTGCGACATGAAAGTCGAAAGCTCCGGTGCGCCGACGAACCGGGCAAGCTCGTCGTCGACATTCACCGATGGCGTGCTGGCCAGCGCGATGGCGCCGCGGTCCGCCGACAGGTATCCGTGCGTGATGAACTGGACCACGTCCAGTGCGTTGCCCTGTAGTGCTTCCTGCATCCACAGCAACCAGGGGTTGGCCACCTCAGGGCCTCCGCTCACCCGACGCGTGCGAGGCGGTTCCGGATGCGCCACCACCTCCGCCTGGGTGTGGACCACGATGCCGTCCAAGGAATTGCCGGACAGCAGATAACGCTCGCTGTGGTCGACGAACAGGTGGACGGTGACCTCATGACCGGCGTACTGGCGCCATCCCGTAGCGGCCACCATGGCTGCCTGGGACGGGGCAAAGGGGCTTTTCGCGACCGGGGCGCTGGCACAGATCGCCACCTGCAAGGTAGTGGCCGGCGCTTGCGGGCGAAGGGGGTGATTGGGCAGGCGCAGCACGAGCCGGCCGAGCGGCGCGAGCAACCGCTCCCACGGGAGGACATAAAGATACCCGCGGGGACCCGGCAGTTCCAACCAGAGAGCATCTTCGCCGGGATGGCCACCGACTCCATCGACGGCAATCCGAAGTCGGGAAAGCACCTGCTCGGGTACATGGAACTGATCATCGTTCATTTTGCTGTGCAACCGGTCGGGCAGTCCCAGCTCCGCGGTGGCGCACCGAGCGACGTCGACCGGTTCGGCGCGTCCCTTCACCACTTGGAAAACCACTTCCGTCTCAGTGGCAGTGTCCATCACGACTCTGATTGTCGGGAGGTCGTACGAGGACCGAACCAAGAAAGCCATGACGTCACCTCATCACTTGGCTGAGAAGCATCCACGCGGTGGCGGGATTGGCAACATCGCTGTGGCCGCCGATCACGTCGTCGGCGCGTACCGCGATGATCCGGATGCCGGAACCGGACGTGTACCTCGTCGGCGGCCACTGTGGTTCGACGGTAGCCACCTCCCCGGTCGCAAGCCCCTGCGGACCGTATCCACCCAGTGCCGCGTACCGGGACGGCGGTCCACCGGCGATCACCGCCTCGCCGAGATCGGAAGCGCGGCGAACCGCGAGGTGGAACACTCGGGTCAGCGGGAAGTCGTGGCGGCTGAAGGTGACCACGACCGGCGTTTCGGTGAGCTGCAACGCACCCCGGTATCCGCCGGGATGTCCCCTGCCGTCGACGTCGGCGGCGAAGCACAGGCACGACATCGCCGGTTGCAAGAGCAGAACAGAATCGACGTTTCGGCCTGTCGCCTTGAGGCACAATGCCGACAGCACGACCTTGGCCCCGTAGGAATGCCCGACGAGGTGGACGCGGGGTTCCGAGGGAGCACCGAGCAGCCGCGTGAGCATGGCGGCCACCCCGCTTCCGCCGACCTTGCCCGCCCGGTCCTTCATGACCAGGACGGTGGCACCGCGTATCAGAGTGCGGGGGTCGAGAAAGGCAGGCCAACCAGCAGGTATCGGCTCTTCCTCTCCACTGGGAGCTGGCTCGTCGCCGATGTATCCGCCCGGGTCGTTTGTCGGTTCGACCTGCTGTTTCCAAATCGCCAGAAGATCGTCCGAGGTCGGCCTGACTTCTCCGGCGGCCAGCTCGTCGTCGTCGCCGGCGAGCAAGGGGGCCAGCAGCTTGGCCAGTTCGGCGGCCTGCGGCTGGTCCAAGGCAACATACTGGGACAGTTCGTAGAGCCGCTGAGCCTGCCGCGCGGGCAGCGCTTCGGCGAACAGCCCAACTTCGTCGAGCCCGGCCCCAACCGTGCCTCCGGCCATCTCCGGCGCCTCCCCCGCCTGGCCGGCGAGCACAATGCTCGGCCAGAAGACGCCGACCAGCAGCGGGCGGTACGGGCGAGCCGGGGGCCGCCAGTGATCCCGCTGGGCTGTCGCGAACTGCTCGATGAAGCGGCCGTAGAGGTCCATCGCCGAAGGCCAGTCGTTGTTCCAGCCGTGCGAGAAGAGGTACACATCAGTGGACTCCGCCGCGGCTTGCACGAGATCGTCCAGCGTTCTGGGTGCGGCGCAGACCCCATTTTTGTCGAAAGGGATCACGTAGAGCGGCGTTGGCGACAGCCCCTCGCTGTTCAGGTATCGAAGGGGACCTGGTGAAAGCGGGTCGGCCATGTCTCTCTCCTGGGTCTGTCGCCTGGGCCCCCGTGGAGGCCGTTCGCACTACCCATCAAGTCGCCCCGGCACGACGAAATGTGACAAGCTGGAGTGCAGTCGAACGGGCGTAGCTACGTCTTGCCGGGCTCGTTGACCGTCGGCACGATGTGACGACGAGACAAGATCAACACATAGCTCTATCGATACGCGACCAGGGTCGATGTACGTTCAATACCTATCTGCAACTACTCCGTGACCATTCCAGTCAACTTGCCCAGCAAGCAACTGCATGCACAACGATTGGATACTTTTTGTCATCGCAATGTTATGCAACTTGGCTTCGCCATGCGCCTGTGAAACCAGCTCGGTTCGCGTAATCCCAAAGACCTGCCGCAAGCGAGTCGACGACTGACTTGAGGAGGTGGGTCATCTCCGTGTTGGAAGAGCTGCAGAATCTCGGACCGGAGACCCTGACGTTGATCAGCACGCTGGTCCGAGAAGAGGTCGCCCGATTTCCTGGTCAGGAACGACCGACGAGCTGCTGGCGCCCGCGCGAGCCTTCTACAGCGAATGTCACGACAGCCCAACGGAACGGGCGTCGTCCTCGTCTTCCCGTAACAACTGATCTACCCGTCTCGACTGTCGTCCCGTGAAACGTCACGTCCTGATCGCTCTGGTCGGCACCCTCCTCGCGGTGGCCGCCGCGGTCACCGTGTGGTTTTGGCGGCCATGGGCGGCTTCGCCCGCCGGAGCGGCCGATACCCAGCAACGTCCGGCTGCGGTTCCTGCGTTCACCGAGCAGGTCGCTCGATCGTTGGAAGCCGAACTGACCAGTGGCGATCAGAAGCGCATGCGGGAGGTACTGGCGATCAGCCCGAAGCAGGAAGTGGATGACGCTGCGATCGCGGCGCTGACCGGCCTGCGAGTGAGCTTCGATGTCACGACCTTCCGTCCGGCCAGCGACACGACGGCCACAGTCAAGGCGAACGTGAGCGGTCCTCAGGCCTCGGCCTGGCTGGTTACACTGGTCCAAGTCGACGGCAAGTGGAAGGTTTCCACTACGGAGCCCGCGCCATGACGGGTAGAGGGCTTTTCGCCGCGCTTATGGCCACGCTCGTCGTTGCGGTTCCCATCGCCATGCCGAGTCCGGCAGTGGCCGATACACCGCTTGAGTGCGACTTCGCTGGATCGACTCCGCCGAGGGCCGGTCAGAACGCGGCTCGCCGCCCGGTGGTACTGGTGCACGGCTGGACCAGCGCCCGCATGGACAAAACCGCCGATGCGTTGCGGAAGCAGCTCGAGTCTCGGATCAGCACCTACGTTTTCGACTACTCGCGCTGGTCGTCGTACTGGGCGGCGGACGAGCACATCGCGCCGTGCCTGGCCGGCTACCTCAAGCAGGTTTCCGCGGCTTACCACGATGTCGGCGGCGACGCGAAAGTCATCGTCGTGGCCTACTCCATGGGCGGTCTCGCTACGCGCTACGCGATGACCAACGGCTCCACGGCGGACCCGGTCCTGGCAACCGCCGTGCCCTACATCATCACCATGGGCACCCCGAGCCTCGGGTCCCCATGGGGAGGCACCGCATTCTCGACCGGAAAGGAGTTCATCCAGAAGGTGTTCGGCCACGCGGATCCTTCTGGTGCCAGCGGCGGTGACTGCCTGGCCGAGCACGACAAGGGTCGACCGCTACCGAAGGACTGCGGCGGGCTGCCACCTTGGTTGCCGAACGGAGTCCAGCTCACCCAGATCGCCGGTGACATCACGGTGGACCGCACGATCTTCGGGCGGAAGCTGTCCTCCATACCCCTCTACAGCGACGGCATTGTTCCGGTTCCCTCGGCGCACGGCTATCCCACCTCCGGACCGTCTGGCACCGGCCCGATAGATAGTGGAAAGAGCATCAGTGGCACAGACAGCTGCCGAGTCGACTTCGCGCGCGTGACAAACGCAACCATGCAGCTCCGTTTCGTCGTCCCGCGCCTGCTCATCGACTATGTCACGTTGCAGGACCTGCAGGCGAACCGGTTCAGCGCGCCCGTGATGGCCTATCTCGGCGGGGCGACCTTCACAGCCAGCTGTTCGCACATTCACCTGCCCGCCGACCAAAGCGCCCTCAACCAGACAACGGAGAAGATCAGATCAGCTATCACCGCACTCGCACAGTCGCCGGCAAAAGCGATCGCACCGTTCCTCGGCAAGTGGTACACCCACGGAGGCGGCCTCGAGATCCGCTCCGACCTGACCGGCGCCCAAACGATCAGCATCGGACCGTGCGTCGTCGCGAATCTGCCGGACACCCCTTACTGCAGCCAGGTCGTCACCTACCGGTTCACCGCGGATGCGCAAGGCGCCGTCAGCGGCAAGGTTACGAAGATCGGCTACGAGACCTGGGAAGGAGGCAAACCTCCACCAGGTTTTTCCACAGATGGCGACTTCGGCTTTCGCGTGGGCCAGTCGGTCACCCTGCGAAAGTCCAAGAAGGACATGATCACCGTCATAACCGGCGCATCCAGCCTACCGTTCTGCCTCCCGAGCGGCACCAGCGCCGCCGCCGGCGAGTGTGGGGCCTGACGATATCGTTCGCCGCGTCGGCCAGGATCGCGACGCTGCCCGGAACATCTCACGTCGACACGCGACGTGCGCTCGTTGCTCGCGCGGACCAGGATCAGCTCCCACTCGGGCAACAACAGAAGCTGACCTTGGGCATAGCCTGGTTCGTGATCGCGAAATGTTACAGCTGGTTCCCGGTGGCCGTGTCCATCCACGGCGGTGGCTTCGAGTGCGCCGCGAACACGCAGATCACCTCGAACGCCGCCGGTCTCGCCGCGACGGGCCGTATGGTGAGCGTGTCGGTCGGCTACCGGCTCGGCGCGGTCTCGCTCTCCGACGAGATCGACTGCGTGGCCCTGCGGGGACGAGTCACATGAGTCCACCCGGCGGCTGGTGGGTCAGCTCTCGATCCGATCAATGGATTCGACCAGGACAACGTAGCGGTGATCGCCACCATGAACCGGCCGCAAGGCCTGGATGACGCACTGCGCCGGTTCGACTGGCAGATCCACTTCCCCTTCCCCGACCGAGAAGCGATCCTCGCCGCGAGCGCCCGCCACCTGAACAGCACCAACGACCTCCCGCGCCCTCATATCCGAGAAGACCCGAGTCGGTCGCCTGCGGAACTGGTCGCCATCCGGAGCGACGCCGCGCTGCTCGCTGCGTCCGACGGGCGCGATTGCATCAACGCCGAGGACTCTTCGGCGGCTACGAACCCATCGTCACGCAACGCGAGGTCAAAGCGGCGACCCGGCGCGACGACAAGGAGCAGGACACGTGATCCAACGGTGGCGGCGCGCCGGGCGACCGGCAGGTCGGCATCGAGCAGGGCCAGGTGTTCGCTGAGCGGCTCCGGGTCGAGGGCACGGGCCCGGCGGCGGTGCCGAGGTCGCATCCGGTCCGGATGCTGATCTGTCGGCCTTCGGTGGCACCGCGCCGAGGACCGCGATTTTCATCCGGACTGCCTTCCGGGCCTGTCAGGTTTGCCAGCAGGGGGCCGGATTTCTAGGATCTCGGCATCACGAGCCGGAGTGCTCGTCTGGGAGTTCGGAGGTTCACCGATGGCGCGTGCCGGCCGGCGAAGAGCCCGCAGCGGGCTTGACCGTCGAGGAGGTGCTGCCGAAGGCCGGGGGTGGGCCCGTCCGATCGGGACAGCCGAGCTGCCGGTGATCCCCGGGGAGCCGCGGAAAGCGGACGCCGACCAGGATGAGCGTCGCGCGCGGCTGGAACGGCAGGCCTGGGAAGCGGCCGACGCGCAACGGCGCGCGGGCGCGCGGATCCGCTGGGCGGTCGTGGTCGCGGGCGCGGCAGTGGTGGTGGCGAGCATCGCCGCGCTGACGACGATGTCCGGCCCGGCGCAGTCCCCGCGTGAGGCGGCGTTGTGGTCGGTGCCGCTCGAGCCGGCCACCCCGCTGCCGTCGCTGCCGTCGAGCGCCGTCCCGGCTCAGTCCGCGCCGCCCACCACCTCGGCCACGCCGGTCACGATGGCGGCCACCACCTCGGCCACGCCGACACACTCGCCGACCAGTCGGAGCGTCGCCCCACCGCCGGCTGCCCCGGTCGCCCCCACCCCGCATTGCCCGACCGCCGAGACGGCGACGCTCAACGACGACGCGACCGGCATCGTCTACAGCGGACCGTGGTACGCCGCCGGCAAGCGCGGCCTGGGCGACTTCCACGACGACGTGCACGCCACGAGGGCGGACGGCAGCTCGGTCGGCTACGCCTTCACCGGGACCGGCATCGCGCTCTTCAGCGAGACTTACTTCGACGAGGGCCGGATGGACATCTACCTGGACGAAGTCTTCCAGCGGACCATCGACACCACGAGCCAGGTCCGGCACGCCCAGCAGAGCGTGTTCAGCGCCTGCGGCCTGTCGCCGGGCCGCCACACCATCCGGGCCGTCAAGCGCAGCGGCACCTACATGCTGCTGGATCGCTTCGACGTCACGCCGTGAGCCGCTGGGCTCGCACCGGGCCCACCCCACCGATGCAAAATCTCACCGAAGTCCCTTCCACGACCAGGGCCTTTGCCGATGTCACCCGGATCCGAGGGTGATTTGCCCCCCGGGTGACCGAAGCTTTCGACTGCCTTGCCGGCCCGGGCGGGGTTCTCCGGGTTTCCCGGACCTACCCGCCGGCTTGTCCGGGATGCCCGGCTGAGCTTGGCCGGTGCCCGGACCGCTCGTGGCGTCGCGCGGACCGCGACATCGGGTGATCCGGCCCGGCGACCCGGTCACAGGCGGCGACGGCGGTGGCGTGCAGCCGGGCGGATTCTCCGTGCCGGCCGAGTGCAGCCAGGTCGAGCGCCTGGTTCAAGGTGGCCGCCAGCGTGACCGGATGATCCGGCCCCAGCACCTGGGCGGATCGCTGGGCGGCAGCCGCGTCGAGGCCGAGCGCGGACTCGGTGTCTCCGGCCGCGTAAAGGCTGGTCGCGAGCGCAAGGCCGGCCGCGAACGTGTCCACGTGGTCCGGCCCGAGCCGGTGCTCCCAGCGAGCCCGCGTCTCGCGACACAGCTCGACCGCACTCGGCGGATCGCCGGCGGCTACCAGTGCGGCCGCGACGTCCAGGACGAGCTCCCTGATCTCCGGCTCGGCGCTGTCGACGGCGTGCCCGGCACGCAGGTGGCCGACGATGTCGCACGCATCCGGCCGCCGTCCGGCCGATTCGTGCCATGCCGCGGCCAGTAGCCGGTGCGCCGTCCGCTGGACCTGCTCGCCGCGGGCCGCTGGTTGGTCGCACAACGCTTTTCGAACCAGGGAGGAGAACTCGAGCGCACCGGTGTCAGGGTCGATCCGGGCGAACCCGTGGCGTTCCAGGGCACGCGCAGCGGCGGCTTCCCGCACTGGCAAGAGTTCTTCTGCCGCGCGGCGAACGGCAGCAGGAACGGCACCGTCGGCGAAGAACGCATACGTCTCGGCCAGCCGGATTGCTTCGGGTTCGCGACGGCGCAAGTGGTCGAACGCCACTTCCCAGGCGGCCGTGTCGTTCGGAGGTTCGTCGGCCGACACACGTGCGCGCTTCTCGCGGAGTCGTGCGCGGTATTCACCCACCGGTATCCCGCACCCGCGGAGGACGGCCGCGGCGTGACGCAGGACGGCCGGCCGGCCGCCGAGCTCGTCGGCCAGGTCGCCCTCGCCCGGCACCAGTTCCTCGATGAGGTTCCGGCCTTCATCGCGGGACAACCCCGGGCAGTGCAGCACGGTGGTATCAGCGCTCCACGCCGAGGCACGCGAAGTGAGGATGACGTGGCCGTTCTCCGGCAGCAGCGGACGAATCCGGTCCGGCAGGCCCGCGTCATCGAAGATCAGCAGGACCCGGTCCGGCTCGGCCAAGTGCCGCAGCGCCGTCCGGGCCGCCGCCATCGCGGCACGCGCGCCGTCATCGGCGCCGGCCACGCCGAGCCTGCGGGCGAGCGCGGCATAGGATGCGACGACCTGGGCCTCTTCACGGGCCCGGATCCACCACACGAGGTCGTAGGCACCTCGGTGGCGGTGGACGTACTCGGCGACGAGGGCGCTTTTGCCAGTTCCTTCCGCGCCCAGCACGGAGACCGTGGACCCGTCCCCGAGCGCCGTGTCCAATGCGGACAGTACGTCCGCGCGGCCGGTGAAAGCGGCGTCTTGCGCCGGAACACCGCCCCGGATGGCCATCGGCCGATCCGACGCGCCGGAGCTCGAGCTTGCCGGAGTGGACGCGCGGGCTGCCCTCCTGGCGGGTCTGAGCTGAGCGACGCCGAGGGCGGTCATGACGCTCCGCACCACCTCCCGGTACGGCTCGCCGACCGGGTCGTCGCCGGGCAGCCGGAACGACTCCGGGCTCCGGAGCATCTCGTCCGCATTTCGGATGGCCGGGATGCCGGGGCCGAAGTGAGCCGAGACGATCCGCACGACCCGTGCGGTGGTCCGGCGTTGCCCCGCGGCGAGCAGTTCGGCCCGCACGCCGGCCGGGAAATCGAATTCGACGGCGTACGGATCGCCGGTCGCACGGTGCCCGACACGCGTGAGCAGGCCGCCCAACACGACTTCGGCCAGCGCGGAGTACGGCGCTTCCGGCAGGACGGTCCGCTGGATCAGCTGCATCACCGGCAGGTTGAGCGGTGCGGCGGCGAACAGCACGGCAAGCCGGAAGGCCGGTGCCGAAGACGCGGCGCGGAACTTGAGGACCTGCTCGCGCGCCGAAATCCCGGGCTCCGGATCCGGTTCGTCGAAGTCGCCGGAGCCGTCTGGCGGGGCACCGAGCAGCAGAGCCGGTAGGCGGACGGCTTCTCTGGCCGTCGTCAGCTTTCCCCACTTGCCGAGCCAGCGGCTGTCGAGCTCGAGCACCGGCACGGGTAATCCGGTGAGCGCGGTGTTGGCGCGGCCTGGGCGGGTGTTCGTCAGCAGGTGGTTGGGCGTCACCGGCGCCGGGGCCCGCAGGACCAGTGGCCGGACGACCAGGTGGGTGCGAGGCCAGAGCCGCTGCGGCAGCACGTTGACGACGGCCAGCGGCCCGGTCCGGGCCAGCCGGTCCAGTGCCGGCGCGAACGTCCCCTCCCGCCAGGCCGAGCCGACCCCGTCGGTGAGAACGAGGAAGATCCGCCGGTCGGCCGGGCTTGCGAGTTCGGCGAACCGGTGCCGGGTCGTCCCGGCCGCGTCGCGGTAGCCTTCGCCGGCACCGTCATCGCCGTCGAGCGAGACGGTCCGGACGTTCGCGAAGGCTCCCTGCCGCTCCAGGAGAATCCGGAAGTCGCGCACGGTGCGCGCCCAGAGCGCCATCGATGCGCTCTCGTCCATCAGCACTACGACTTCGAGCCGCCGCTGGAAGGCGGTGGTGAGCCGGGGCAGCCACAGCCCGGTCTCCGCCGCGGTGATCGCGGTCCCCTCCGCGTCGAGCACCGCCTCGGCGCGCGAAGTGCCGACCTCGTCGAACACCCTGAGTGCACGGGTGATGGAAAGCCGGCCGGTGAGGCCGGGCCCGCCTCGGTGCACGCGCCCACCATCGACGGCGGGTGACCGTGGCGCCGATCCGAGGTCCGGAGCCGGCGCCGTCCCGGCCGGCTCGGGCATCGGTGGCGGAGGTGGGTCCAGGTGGTCGTCGGGCGGCGCGGCGGCTGCCCGGAGATCGTCACGCTGCCCGGACGTCGCCGGCTCGGCGTCCGAAGCCGCGGGAAGCCGGACGTGGCCGGCCAGCCAGACCGCGTCCGCGAGCTCACTCCACGACAGCTCGGGAGACTCCGGCCATGCGGGGCCGGCGGGCTGATTCATGACGGGCTCACTCCGAAGACAGCCGACGCCAGAGCGAGTCCCTCAGCTCCGACCAGAGTTCATCGTGCCGGTAGGCCCCTGATGTCGCCAGGTGCACGGCGTTGAGCAACTGGTCGGCCGCCAGGCCGCCTTCGGTGACATCCCGGGCCACGAACGCCTCGATCAGCTCCTCGATCCGCGGTGGCCGCTCGTGCGGGAAGTGGGCGGACACCATGCTCGCGAGCTCTTCGACACCCGGCGGGGCCAGCTCGAGCCGCAGGCAGCGGCGCAGGAAGGCCGGCGGGAACTCACGTTCACCGTTGCTCGTGATGATCATGACCGGGAACTCGTGGCAGCGCACCAGTCCGTGGTGGATCGCGGCCCGGCCGTCCGGGTCGGCGGTGAACACCGTGACATCCGGCTCGAAGTACGCCAGCCGGGCCAGCTCGGGAATCAGGTACTCGCCCTCTTCGAAGATCGAGAGCAGGTCGTTCGGCAGATCGGCGTCCCCCTTGTCGAGCTCGTCGATCAGCAGGACCCTCGGCTTGCGGTGGGGAAGCATGGCCGTGCCGAGCGGACCGAGACGGACGAAGTTCCCGATGCCGGTATCGAGTTCCGCCGGCAGATCGGTCGCGCCGGCTTGCCGGGCTCCGGCGGCCTGTACCCGGCCTATCGCGTCGTAGTCGTAGAGCCCGGCGGCCAGCCGGGTACGACTGGTCACCGGCCAGCGAAGCACCCGGCCGAGCTTGAGTTCGTGGGCGACCCGGTAGGCGAGCGAGGACTTCCCCGTGCCCGGACGACCCGTCACCAGCAGCGGACGACGCAGGTACAACGCGGCGTTCACGGCGTTGACCTGACGGTGGTCCACCGGCGGCACTCCGCTCGGCGTCCCGAGCCGGCGCCTGGTCTCCCTCGGGTCGTCGACCGGGTCGGGCAGCACGGGTCCCCCCGAGAACCGGCGCCAAGGTGGCGGCGGCGGGAGGGTTTCGGTGAGATCGCCGTCGATCGGCCGCCCGGTGCCACGGTAGAGCTGCCACTCCACCGGCGCGGCGGGATCGGCTGGTGTGCTCGTCATGCGGCGTCCTTTACCTCGGGGCACTGAGCGATCCGGCCGGTTCCACCAACCGGTAAGGATCGTCCCAGAGCAAGGTGATGTGACTTCCGACGTGGGTTTCCGGGTCTTCGGCGCTGAACGCTTCGATCCGGAGCTTGCGGGCGCCTTCTCTCAAGTCCCGGTCCGTCGCGAGCAACGTCTCGATCACGGAGTCGAAATCTTCGGCGAGGCGCTCGTCCCGCTGCCAGAGCATGAGCGGAACTCCGGCCCGCAGCCCGACCGAGACCTCGTCCGGAGTGTCGCCGCCCGTCCGGGCCAGCGGGCGGCTGAGAACCAGCAGCGGCTGGTGGTCGACTGCGAGCGCGGCATCGAGCCGCCGCAGCCCCACGGGATCGGACGACGACGTCCGGACCACCAGTTCGCCGCGCGGGGTGGCCGGCTCGATGCCCCCCGTAGCCGGCCTGGCGATCCGCGGCGCCTCCCACCTGGGTCCGGACAGCACCGCCCAGCGCTGCCGCCATTCCCGGTGCCAGCGCCGTACGTGCATCCGATCGAGGCTGCGCACCACGACCTGGTACTTGAACCCCAGCGGGCGCGGCGGGTTCTCCTCCATGTCGGTCGGCCACTGGTCGACCGGCAGGGCCAGCAGGTCCTGCCGCAGCAGGAACTCGAGCCTGATGATGTCGGCGTCCACGGCCCACCCGGCCTCGGCATCCGCGACCACATCGGTGATGTGCCGCTGAACAGCGCCGAGGTTCCCGGTGAAGTCCTCGCCCGGCTCGGGCTGCCACGGTTCGCCGACCTGCCGCCAGGTCCGGACGTGGTAGCGGTCGTCTTCGAGCGCATCGGCTTCGATCTTGATGATCAGGTACGCCTCGGTGGTCCCCGGCATGGGTGAGGTCCGCTCGGCCGCTTGTCGACGCACTGCGCCCAGCCGGTCGGTCAGGCCCAGCCGACGAGCCACGGCCGAGGACCACGCCCGCAGGCCGTCCGCGATCCCGGGTGGGGCCTCGGCGGCGGCGAACTCGGCGAAAGCGAGCAACGGCGGCACCCCATCGGGCGGGGCGTTCATCTCCTCCAGACCGGTGACCAGCCGCCGCAGGTAGCCGGCGCCCGGGGCCACCTCCGGCGCGTAGGGTCCGCCGGCGGTCCGGTAGATCGACCGCAGCCGGTCCTGGTCGCTGCCGTCCAGCAGGTCGAGCAGCTCTTCCCGGTCCCCGGGCGGGAGAATGTCCACGACCTCCAGCTCGGCGACAGCGGCTCGCGCTCGTGCGGCTTCGCGCGTACCGGGCACCATCATCTCGAGCCCTTCCGCGAGCGCCCGCAGGCCGCCGGGAATCTGCGCGCACGCGAGCACCAGGGCAATCAGACGCTGCCTCACCTCCGGATGGTCCGGCACTTCGACCGGCTCGCCCAGTTGATCGGCCAGCAGCTCGAGGTACAGGGCGAAGGAACCCGGATAGCGCAGGACGTCCGTCTGCTCCAAGACGTCTACCAGCGGAAGGACGCTTCGGGAAAGCGACGGCCGCCGGTCGGCGTATTCGCGGTCCGGCGCGAGCAGTTCGGTCGGCGTCACACCCAGTACCGTCGACAGGGTTCGCACTTCGGCGGCGCTGACCGACTTCCGCACGCCGGACTCGATCTTCGCGATGGTGCCCCGGGTCAGGGACGGTGTCCCCGCGTCCGCGCAGGCGTCGGCCAGCTGCTGAGCGGTCCAGTTCCGCTGCCGCCGCAGGTGCCGGACGCGCTCCGCGACGAGTTTCGCCACCGGAGCTGTCTCCATGGATTCCCTTCGACGTTCCTGTTTGCTGACAATCTAGCAGGTCACTTGCGATTTTGCTCTGTTTCGGAGCACACTGCTCTGGGGTGCACGTCAGCCCACTTCACGGCGCCACTCGGTGCCTCGAAGGGCCCAGCGCCACGCAAGGGATAGGGCGATGCCTGCCAAGCCAGAGCCACCCAAGACCGGGATCGCGTTGCTCGACAGCGTCCTCGGCGATCCGGCGCGCACGCGCCGCGCGGTGTGCCTCATGCTGGCTTCCGCATTGGCACTCGCACTGGTCCTCGCGCCCGCGCTTGTGCTGATCTTCCTGTGCGGAACGCCCGGCGCGGCTGCGGTCGGCAGCGCCGGCGCGGTCGCTACGGCCGGTATCACTGCTCGCAGGCTCTTGCGCCGGGGGCGGCCGCCACCCTGAGGGGTCAGTTCAGAACAAGTTCGCGAAGGCAGGTCATGGAGCAGGCCAGCGGATGCACCCCGGCCGTAGTTGCAATTCCTCGACACTACTTCCGACACAAACGGCAGCCCGCCGAGCACACCGTCCCTTTTGGACTCGATGACGTGTCCTGCGAGATCCACCTGTCCACAACGAACGCCCAACTCCGTCCAGGCGAGCAGCCACCCCTCGTTCACCGGCAGGCGTTCGAGACTGCAACCACCGCTCGAGTTCTACTCGGTGCCGGGCGAAGCGTGGGAGGCGACCGGTCGCGACGGCACTCCCGTCGGCATCGGCGTCACGGTTGCCGGCCGCATGCTGCGCCGAGACGCCCCGGCACGAGTTTCCGGTCGTGGGGCCTCCGGCGGCGCAGCCGATCCCGATCGGACGGGCGGCGATGCCACCTGCCCTGTGCCGAACGCGGTTCGGTGCTCGGCAGCTCGACAGGCCGGCGCCAGACCCCTACACCCACATTGCGCAATCCCGCCGTAACCCCATCACTCGCCGTAGGCAGCGGGCCGAACCCCGGTCCATCCACATCGGACACTTGTGGCTTCACCCGAAAAGACCTTGCGGTACCGCCGTCCTTGCCCCCGTCCGGCGGGCGGTGGTATTCCTGAACTGCTGTGTTGTTGGTTAATCGCCCGCTGGCGGGGCGGCGGCTCGGGGGGACTGCGTGCTGGGATTCACTGTTGACCGGATGACCCGACCTCCCGCCGGGATGCTGTGAGCTGGGGTCGGCGGTTCTCGGTCACCTCGTTCGGCCTTCCCGCCTGGGCGGGGGGTGCGCAGCCCGCGCTCTGCGCCCTCTCCTCCCCCGTCAACGACGTCGACCAGGCCTTCCTCTGGGACGACACCTCCTGGGAGCTCTCGCAGATCTCCGACGGCCCCGACCGGGTCCGGCTCGTCGTGCCCGATCCCACCGGCCGGTGGGTGTGGTGGTGGGAAGACGGCCGGCAGCAGGAACGCGGGCGGTGGATGCGGTGGCCCACCCGCGGGGGACGGCCGAGGCCGGCCGCGCCCGAGGTGCCCGCCGGGTTTCCCGCGGGGCTCGCCTTCCGGCCGGACGGGACCGCTCTCGCCGCCGTCAGTGATCTCGGCTGCGGGGTGTGCCTCTTCCGCGTCTCGCCCGATGGCACCGTCCGCGTCCTGCGCACCGATCCCGTGCCCTTCTACCTCGTCGGCTCGGTGCCGGCGCTCGGCGCGAGCCTGCTCATGCACGCCGCCCACGGGGATCCGCGGCGGCCCGCCCTGCGGCTGCACGGCGACGACGGTGCCCTCCTCGCCGAGCTCGACGACTGGCCGACCGGGATCTACGTCGAGCCCTACGGCGATCCGGTGCACCCGAGCCGCCCGCTCGCCCTCGTCACCCGTGACCACTCCGGCTTCGCCCGGCCGGCCCTGTGGAACTTCGACCGGCACGAAGTCCGTGACGTCCCCCTCGACCTCGACGGCGATCTCACCCCGCGCTTCCTCGGCCCCGACGAGCTCGTCGTGCACCGCAGGCACGCCGGTGTCAGCTCGCTGTTCCGGTGCGCCCTCGACGGCTCCGGCCTCCGCCCGCTCGGCGGCGAGTGGGGCACCGTCCACGGCTTCACCGTCTCCCCCGGCCTTGACGTCTACGCACTCCGGTCCGACGAGGGCCGGCCTCCGACGGTCTACCGCGGCGACACCGAGGTGCTCACCCCCGTCTGGGCCGCCACGCCGCCCGCGCGGCCGGTGACCCGCCGGCTGACCGTCGGCGGTGACGGCGGCCCCATCGACGTCCTGCTCACCCGGTGTGCGCCGGGCCCGTCCCCGGCGCCCGCCGTCTTCCTCGTCCACGGTGGCCCGGCCGCGCACGACGGCGACGAATGGTCGCCGCTGGCCGCGTCCTGGGCCGACCAGGGTTACGTCGTCGTCCGCGTCAACTACCGCGGCTCCACCGGGTTCGGCACGGCGTGGCAGTTCGGCCACCAGAGCGACGTCGGGCACGCCGAGCTCGCCGACATCGCCGCCGTCCAGGACCACCTCGCCGCCGCCGGGGAGATCGACCCGGCCCGGTGCGCGCTCGTCGGCGCCAGCTGGGGCGGCTACCTCGTGCTGCTCGGCCTCTGCACCCAGCCCGGCCGGTGGGCGTGCGGGGTCGCCGAGAGCCCGATCGGCGACTACACCGCCATCTACGCGGAACAGACCGAGGAACTGCGCCTGCAGGACCAGGCGTTGCTGGGCGGCACCCCGGAGGAGGTCCCCGATCGCTACCGCCGCGCGTCGCCGCTCACCTACGTCGAAGGCCTGAGCGCCCCGGTACTGATGATCATCGGCGCGGAGGACCCGCGGTGTCCCCGCGGCCAGGCGTACCGCTTCGTGACGGCCGCCCGCCACCACCACCCCGACCTGATCGAAGTGATCGACCACGAAGCGGGCCACGGCGTCACGAGACCCGCACAGGCCACCGAACTGCTCACCGCCCAAGGTGCGTTCGTCGATCGGCACACCGCACCGGCACGCACCGCAGCACAGGAGACCGCACGATGACCAGGACGACTGACGAAGCCGCGCTCAGGCAACTCGGCTGGGGCCCCGAACAGGAGGCCTACTTCGAGGCGTACCGGGAGGACCTCGAGCAGCGGCACGAAGCGCTCGCGCCGAGCCGGGTCAGCCGGGTCGACCTCGGCGAGTGCACGGTGACCGACGGGGCGAACGAGGTGCGGGCCGCGGTCTCGCGCCGGCTCTTCTCCGACGGCGTCGGCGCGCTCGGCCAGCCGGCGGTCGGCGACTGGGTCGTCCACGGCGTCGGCCGCGACGTGCCGGGCGCCACGGCACAGGTGCTCGCGATCCTGCCGCGGAAGACGGCCTTCACCCGCCGTGCGCCGGGCGGCCGGACCGTCGAGCAGGTGGTGGCGGCGAACCTCGACACCGTCTTCGTGGTCGCCGCGCTCGTCGGGCCGCAACGCCTGCAGCGCGTGGAGCGCTACGTCGCCCTCGCCTGGCAGAGCGGCGCCGAACCCGTTGTCCTGCTGAGCAAGGCCGACGTCTGCGACGACCTGCCCGGCGCGCTCGCCGAGGCCCGGCGGATCGCGGTCGGGTGTGAGGTCCACGCGATCAGCGCCCTGCACGACACCGGCCTCACCCACCTCGAGCCCTACCTCGGGCCCGGCCGCACCGTCACCCTCGTCGGGCCCTCGGGCGTCGGCAAGTCCACCCTGGTCAACCGGCTCTGCGGCAGCGAACGGCTGGCCACGCAGGAGATCCGGTCCGACGGCAAGGGCCGCCACACCACCACGCACCGCGAAATGGTGCTGCTGCCCTCGGGCGGGATGCTGATCGACACCCCGGGCATGCGGGCGCTCGCCGCGTGGGACCTCGACGAGGGCATCGACGGGGCGTTCAGCGACATCGTCGCGCTGGCCGAGCAGTGCCAGTTCGCCGACTGCGGGCACCACGGCGAGCCGGGGTGCGCGGTCGCCGAGGCGATCGCGCGCGGTGAACTCGAAGAACGACGGCTCGACCATTTCGAGAAACTCCAGCGCGAACAACGCTGGCTCGACCTCCGGCAGGACTCGAAAGCGCGGGCCGAGGACAAGAAACGGATCAGAACCCGGGCCAAGGCCCTCAAGAAACGTCCGCACAGGTGGGAGCTGTGACCGCGCCACGGGGCGCACGGAATGCTTTCCGGATAAAGGCGCTTTTCCCTTTCTGACATCGCGGTCACCGAGCCTCGCCGCCATGATCGAGAATTCTGCCTTCGGCGTGCCCAAAAATAACCAATAATTGCCGGCGACCGGCGATGGTAGGTAATTTTTCACCCGAAGTCAACGCCTGTCAGCCCACGACACACCGTGCTACGGTCGAAATCGAGCCGCACGATGATCACCGATCCCTGGGGGGTGAACGCCGTGATCGACGAACCGGCGGGACCGGCAAAACGACGGGTGTACGGATCCGTTCTCAGCCGCGCCAGCTATCTGCCCCTCGTCTGGGGTTGCCTGCGAACCTATTGCGAAACCCAGGACGACCTGGCGGCGGCCTACGACTTCCAGGAACCTTTCTTCCTCACCGAACAAGTCGCCACCGCGGTCGACGACATGGTCTCGCCCGCGGTATTCGCGGCGTCCTGCTATCTGTGGAACTTCCGCAAGCAGATGCGGCTGTGCGAACAGGTGAAAGAGCGCTTTCCCGACGTGGTGACCGTCGTCGGCGGCCCGCACGTGCCTGACCTCGCGGCGAATTTCCTCGCCGAGCACCCCTACATCGATTTCGCGATCCACAAGGAGGGCGAGGTTCCGTTCGCCAGCCTGCTGCGCGAGCTGCTCGCCCCGGAGCCCGACTTCACCTCCGTGCCGTCGCTGTCGTGGATCGACGCCGCGGGGCAGTTCCGGCACACCCCGCTCGGCGGGCAGCTGCCGCGGGACATCGACGTGCCCAGCCCGTGGCTGTCCGGGACGATGGACGCGGCCATCGAAACGGCCCGGCGCGCGAACTACCCCGCCATCGCCCTGTGGGAGACCAACCGCGGCTGCCCGTACAGCTGCACCTTCTGCGACTGGGGTTCCAACACCATGTCGAAGGTGCGCAAGTACGACGAAGACCGGCTGCACGAGGAGATCGACTACTTCGCGCGGAAGGAGATCTCCGCGCTGATGTGCTGCGACGCCAACTTCGGGATCCTGCCGCGGGACGTCAAGCTCGCGCAGCACATCGTGCAGTCGCGCACCGACTCCGGCTACCCGTCGAAGTTCGTCACCAGCTACGCCAAGAACGCCGCCGACCGGGTCTTCGAGATCAGCCGGATGTTCGTCGAGGCCGGGCTTTCGCGCGGCACGATCCTGGCCATGCAGAGCGGCACGCCCGAGGTGCTGGAGGCGGTGCGCCGCTCGAACATGCCCGCGGAACGCTACGAACAGCTGGCCGAACGGTTCCAGGACGCCGGCGTGCAGACCTACACCGAGGTCATCCTCGGGCTGCCGAGCGAGACGCCGGATTCGTTCATCAAGGGCCTGTGCCGGATGCTCGACATGGGCATCCACGACGACATCATGATCTACGAGTGCGCGGTCCTGCCGAACAGCGAGCTCGGCACCCCGCTGTCCCGCGCGAAGTGGGAGCTGGACACGATCGTGCGCCGGTACCTGCCCGACGACATCGAAACCATCGAGGTCGTGGTGCAGCACACCAGCATGAGCCGCGCCGACTGGGTCGCGATGTACCTGTTCGGCGCCACCGTGCAGTCCCTGCACAACCGCTCGCTGACCAACTTCATCGCGCGGTACCTCAACCGCGAAAAGCTGTTGTGCTACGAGGACTTCTACCGGTCGGTCCGCGCGGCCGCCCTCGCCGACGCCGAGGCGGGCACCGTCTTCGGCCAGGCCCTCAACCGCGTGAAGCAGCTGCTCGAGCGGTACCTGACCGACCCGGCGGTACCCAACGAGGGCATGGTGCTCAGCCAGCCCGACATGGCCGGGCTCGTCCGCGCCTGGGTACCCGGCAAGGAGTCGTGGCTGCCCTACGAGTACTGCTGGGGCTGCGTCCAGAACGACCTGGACCGGTTCTACACCGAACTCCGGCTCGACCTCGTCGCCGCCGGCGTCAGCTGGGACGAACGCCTCGAGGACGTGTTCCGCTTCCAGCGGATGAGCGTGTTCACCGTGCGGGACGAGCGGGACACCCGCGTCGAGCTGCTCGGCTACAACTGGGCGGAGTACTTCGAAGGGGAACCGCTCGCCGCGGTGCCCACCGTGATCCGCTTCGACGCCCCGCGCGAGCGGATGACCTGATGACGGCCCCTCACCGGGCGGCTCCCGCCCCGGTGCCCGCCGGGGTGCTCGGCCGGACGGCCCGGGACCCGGACGAGGCCGTCGTGCTGGACGCGTCCGGCACCTGGACCCGCCGGCAGCTGGTGAGCTGTGCGCAGGCCGTGGCGACGGCGTTGCGCGCCGCGGGCTGCCGGCCGGGCGAAGTCGTCGCCGTGGTCGCGAACGGCGCGGCCGGCCTGGTCGCCGGGCCGCTGGGTGCCTGGTTCGCCGGCCTCTGCGTCGTTCCGGTCGATCCGGCGACCCCCGCGGTCCGGCTGGCGGAGCTGCTCGACCGGTGCGCCGCGCGCGCGGTGCTCACCCGCGGCACCGCGGTGCCCCCGGGGCGCCCGGTGATCGCACTGCCCGGCCGGCCGGACGAACTCGCCGATGTGGCCGCGGAACCCGGCCCGTCCGGCTTCGAGGACCCGGCGTACGCCGTGTTCACGTCCGGGTCGACCGGGGTCCCGAAGCCGGTCGTGGTCCGGCACGGCCCGTTCGCGCGCCACGTCGACGCGGTGGTGGAGCTGTTCGGCCTCGGCCCCGGCACCGTCACCCTCCAGTTCGCTTCGCCGGGTTTCGACGTGGCGCTCGAAGAGGTCTGGCCGACCCTCGCCGCGGGCGGCCGGCTGGTGCTGCGCGACGGTGCGCTGTGGTCACCGCACGAGCTCGTGGAGTTCTCCCGCGCGCACGGCGTCACCGACTGGCAGCTGCCGACGGCGTTCTGGGCGCAGCTGGTCCGCGACGTGCGGGCCGATCCCCTGCTGCGGCGGCCGGAATCGCTGCGGCTCGTGGTGATCGGGAGCGAAGCGGCGGACACCGCGACCACCCGGCGCTGGCGGGAAAGCGCCTTCGGCGACGTCCGGCTCGTCAACGGCTACGGACCGGCCGAGGCGGTCATCACCGCCACCGCCTACGAGGTCCCCCGGGTCCTGCCGCCGGATCTGGGGCCGACACTGCCGATCGGGACGGCGCTGCCCGGGCGGCGGGCGGTCGTCGTCGGGGCCGGCCTGCGGCCCGTGCCGCCCGGCGCGCGCGGCGAGCTGTGCCTGGCCGGCGACTGCCTCGCCGACGGCTACCTCGGCGACGACCGGGCGACGGCGGCGCGGTTCGTGGACCTGCCGGGTGTCGGCCGGGCGTTCCGCACCGGCGACCTCGTGTCCGAACGGCCCGACGGGGTCCTCGACTTCCACGGCCGGACCGACCGCCAGGTGAAGGTGTCCGGGGTGCGGATCGAGCTCGGCGAGGTCGAGGCGGTCCTGCGCAGCTGCCCGGGGGTGCTGGACGCCGTCGCCGGCCTCGAAGACGGCCCCGGCGTGCCCGCCATCGCCGCCCACGTGCTCTCCGGCGACGGCTCGCTGGCCGTTTCGGCCGTGCGGAGCCACGCCGCCCAACGGCTGCCGGCCGCCGCGCTTCCCCGTTCGGTGCGGATCTGCCGGTCGTTCCCGCTCACCCCCAACGGCAAGGTGGACCGCCGCGCCGTGTTCGCCGAGGCCAGGCCGGGCGCACCGGCCCGGCCCGAACCAGGAGGTATCGCCGTGTCCCAGCCAGCACCCGGCGACGTCGATCCGGCCGTCGCCGCCGACGCCGAGCTCCTCCGGCGCCTGGAGGAAGTCGCGGCCGGCTCCGGCTCGCCGGCCGAGCGCGACGCGCTCACCGGGCTCGCCGGCGCGCTCGACGAGATCATCACCGCCGGTGAACCGGCAAGCGTGCCCGGCTGGTTCCGCGCCGACGCCGAAGAAGGCGTCACGCTCGAACCGGAAGCCGGGGCCCGGCTGGGCAACGCGCTCTTCACCGACTCGGACGTCGAGCACCTCGGCGCGGTCATCAAGGTGCTGCTGGCGGCGTGCGCCCGGCTGCGGCGGGTGGACGGTGGCGTGCCCGCCGGCGAAGCCCTCGCCCGGATCGCCGCGGTGCTCGTGCCGCTGCTCGAAGCGGCCCGCGGCGGGCTGCCACCGGTGGTCGCGGAAATGGCCCTGCTGCTCAGCGGGACCGGCGAGGAACCCACCCTGACCGACGAAGGGTGCGAACTGGTGCGGCAGGGCCTCGCGTCGACCACGCCCGGGGCGCAGCGCGACGACGCGCTGCGCGGCGCACTGGCACTGGCCGCGCACCTGATGTCCGACGAGAAGTCCGTCCCGGCCGGGCGGCGGCTGCTCGCCGTCGTGGCCGGGGTCGCCCGCAGCCCGCAGCTCGGCACGCCTGAGGAGGCACCGCGATGATCACCAGCCAGACCCTCGGCACCAGCACCCACCCGGCGAGCCTCGGCGGGCGCGCCAACCAGCAGGCCGTGCTGCTCGTGCGCGGCGCCGCCGCGGTGCTGCGCGCCGGCATCGACCTCGACCTGCTCCGCCGCGTCGCCGACGTCCCGGAGGACGTCGACGCGGTCGCGAGCCTCGTGCGGCAGCCGGTCGGCTGAGAGCCGGTCAACGGGTCCGCGCACGCGGCCCGGCAAGGGGGTGAAGGTGTACCGGAGTGTCGATTGGGCGGAACGACTGAGCGAAGTGACGCCGGTGGCGGCCTTCGCGGCGGAGGGCCCGCTGTGGCCGGATCCGCCCGTGGGGCGGGTCCCGGCCGACGTCGTGGCTCTCCTGCGGAAGCTCACCGGCGGCAGCCCGGTCGGGGCGGTGCTGGCCGCGACCGCCGCGCTCAAGGTCGTGCTGGCCCGGACGCACGGCGCCGCGCGCGCCGCGGTCGTGCTGCCCGGTGTGGACCGGGCGGGCGAGTTCGCGCTCTGCGCGCCCGTCGACACCGAGCGGCCGGCCCGGGAACTGCTGCGGGACCTGCACGCGGAGTGCGAGACGGCGGCCCGGGCACCGTGGCCGGACCGCGCCGCGCTCGCGGCGCTCCTGCCCGACGGCAGTGTGCTCGGCCGGCTCGGCTTGTGGTTCGAGGACCTCCACCGCGACTTCGGCTTCGACGGCCCGTTGGAGATCGTCCTGCGGTTCCGGGGCGACCCCGCGTCGGACGACCTGCTCGTCACGGTCGAATCCGCGGCGGGGCCGGTGCCGGCCGCCGCGTGGTCGCTCGCGACCGGGACGGCCGCCGCCCTCGCCGCGCTCGTGCGGCGCCCGCGGGACCCGGTGGCCGAGCTCGACGTCCTCGGTGCGCAGCGCACCGCCCTGCTGGCCGCGTCCGGGCTCCCGGTGCCGGCCGCCCTCCCCGCCGTGACGGTCGTCGGCCTGCTCGACGAGGCGGCGCACCGGCACGGGGACCGCCTCGCGGTGGGGGACGACGTCCGGAAGCTGACGCACCACGCGCTGACCGAGCTCGCCACCGCGGCCGCCGGCCGGCTGACCGCCGAACTGGGCCTGCGCCGCGGCGACCGGGTCGCGCTGCTTCTCGACCGCGGCACGGCCCAGGTCGCGGCGATGATGGCCGTCCTGCGGGCTTCCGCCTGCTACGTGCCCCTGGACCCCGCGCACCCCGCCGAGCGCAACCGTCTTCTGCTGGAGCTGAGCGGCTGCGTCGCGGTGATCCACGACGGGACCACGGTGCCGCTGCCCGCCGGGGTCCGTTCCGTCGGTGTCGACGACCTGCTCACGGCCGGCGCCGCCCCGGCCCCGGTCCCGCCGCGGCCGGAGGACGCCGCCGTCCTCTTCTTCACTTCCGGCTCGACCGGGACCCCGAAACCGGTGCTGGTCCGCCACGACCAGCTCGCGCACAAGGCCCGCACGGCGGCCCGCGCGACCGGCATCGACCACGAGACGGTCGGCGCGCTGGTCTCGGCCATCTCCTCGGACCAGACGGCGTACCAGATCTTCGTCTCCCTCGTGGCGGGCGGCAGCGTCGTCACGGCGGGCCGGCCGGACGCGCTCGACCCCCGGGAGTTCTGGACCAGGGTCGAGCAGCTGGGGATCACCTTCATCAACTGTGTGCCGAGCCTGCTGGCCGCCGTCCTGGACGCGCTGCCGGAAGCGCCGCCGGGGCGCCGGCGGCGGGTGCGGCACCTGTTCCTCGGCGGTGACGCCGTGCCCCGCGGCCTGCTGGCGAGAGCCCTCGCCCGGCTGGACATCGGGACGTTCGGCAACATGTACGGGCCGACCGAGGCGACCATGGAGTGCGTCAGCCTCGTCTGCCCCGGCAGCGCGCTCGACAGCGCGCAGGCCGTGCCGATCGGTTCGCCGTCCCCGGGGTACGGCGTGCTCGTCGTGGGCCCGGACGACGAGCTCGTCCCGGCCGGGGTGCCGGGGGAACTGATCATCGTCGGCCCCTTCGTCGCCGACGGCTACGCCGGCGACGCGGCCGCGACGGCCGAACGCTTCCGCCCGCACCCGCTCGCGCCCGGCGCGCCGGCGTTCCGCACCGGTGACTTCGTGCGCCGGCGGCCGGACGGCCGGATCGACTTCCTCGGGCGGCGCGACGCCCAGATCAAGATCCGCGGCAACCGGGTCGAGACGGGTGAGGTCGAGCACGCGCTCGCGGCCGTGCCCGGGGTCGCGGCTGTCGCCGTGGCCCCGCGGCGGCAGCCCGACGGCGCGGTGGCGCTGGTCGCCGGGTACGTTCCGGCGCCGGACGCCGGAGATGGCGGTCCCACGCCGGAGCGGGTGCTCGAGGCGCTCGTCGCGGCCCTGCCGCCGTACATGGTGCCGTCGTCGCTGGTCCGGCTCACGGCGATCCCGACGACCCCGCACGGCAAGCTGAACGTCCCTGCCCTGCTCGCCGCGGCCGAGTCCGCGGGCCCCCGCTGGCGTCCCGAGGACCGCGCCGGCCGGATCGTCGCGCGGGCGTGGGAAGACGTGCTCGGGCGCCCGCCGTCCGGTCCCGGCGAGGACTTCTTCGCCGCGGGCGGGCACAGCCTCGCCGCGAGCCGGCTCACCGCCCGGCTGTGCGAAGTCGCCGACGCCGACTGCGTCACGCTGCGCTCGGTCCTCGCGGCCCGGACGGCGGCCCAGCTCGCCGAAGCCGTCGCCGCGGGGGTCGCCGCCCCGCCGAGGCAGGCTCCCGTGACCACCGGCGACCGCCGCCCGGCCAGCCACGCGCAACGCCGGATGTGGTTCCTCGACCGGGCCGCCGACGAAGACCTGCGCGTCTACCAGATGGTCGAGGCGTTCCGCTGGGACGTCCCGCTGGCCGCCGGACGGCTGCGCCACGCCGTCGAGCGGGTGGTCCGCCGGCACAGCGCCCTGCGGACCGTGCTGGAACTCGACGGCGACCAGCTGTGGCAGCGAGTCCTCCCGGCCGGCGCGCACCCGGTACCGCTGCAGGTCGTCGACGTCACGGCCGCGGACGCCGACGCGGCGCTGGCCGAGCTGGTCCGCACCGAACAGCACCGTCGGAGCGACCTCGCGACCGGGCCGCTGTTCCGCGCGTTCTGGCTCGACGAAGGCGACGGCCACGGCGTCCTCGTGCTCAGCGTGCACCACGCGGTGTGCGACGGGTGGTCGATCGCGGTGCTGCTGCGGGACATCGGCGCCGAGCTGGGCCTCCCCGGCGTGAGCGCCCCGCCGGACGCGGCCGTCCTCCAGTACGCCGACCACAGCGACCGGCTCGGCCACCGGCTGCGCGAGCAGACCCCGGCCCACCGGGACTTCTGGCGCCGGACGCTCGCCGGGGTTCCCCGGCCGGACCTCCCGCTGGACCGGCCCCGGCCGGCCACGCGCAGTTCCGCCGGGGGCGCGGTGCGGGTGCCGCTGCCGCAGGCGCAGGTCGACGCCCTGCTGCGGTTGTGCGGCGAAGCCGGGACGACGGCCTTCACCGGCTTCGTCGCGATCAGCCGGGTGCTGCTGCGCCAGCTGTGCGCGAGCGGCGACGTCCCGCTCGGCACCGTGACCGCCGGGCGGTCCGAGCGGGCCCACGCCGACGCGGTCGGCCTGTTCGTCAACACGATCGTGCTGCGCACGCCGGTGGCGCCGGAGATGAGCTTCCTCGACGTGCTGGCCGCGGCCCGGGAGACCGCGCTCGCCGCGGCCGGCCACGACGAGTACCCGTTCGACGAGGTGGTCGCCGACCAGCGGACCGCCCGGGTGGCCGGCCGGAACCCCCTGTTCGACGTGCTGGTCGAGCAGGTGTTCGCCGGCACCGCCACGGCCGGCCCGGGCGGCGGGGTGCGCCCGGTGCCCCTCGAACCGGCCATCGCCGACTTCGACCTCGTCCTCGGCTTCGACTGCCCGCAGCGGCCCGGCGAGCCCGCCGAGCTGTGGGCGGGCTTCCGCTCGGACGTGTTCGACCGGCGGAGCGTCGAAGGCTTCGCCGAGCAGTTCGCCTGGCTGCTCGACCGGTGCACCACCGCCCCCGGCACGCCGGTCGGGGCGGTGGCGACCCTGCCGCCCGCCCGCCTGCGCGCGCTGCTCGACCAGGCCGCCACGCCCCCGCTCGACGACGGGACCGAGACGACGCTCCCCGCGTTGTTCGCCGAGCAGGTGCGCCGGAACCCGGAGGCCGTCGCGCTGGAGTGCGGCGGCACCCGGCTGACCTACGCCGAGCTGGACCACCGCGCGGCGGCCACCGCGGCGCGGCTGGCCGGCGTGGCGGCGGTGGGCCGCGACCGCGTGATCGGGGTGCGGGCCGAGCGGGTCGCCGACACGGTCGTGGCGGTGCTCGCCGTCCTGCGGTCCGGCTCGGCGTTCCTGCCCCTGGACCCGGCGCTGCCCGCCGCCCGGACGGCCCACCTGCTGACCGCGGCGGGCGCGACCGCCCTCCTCTCCACCACCGGCGCCGATCCGCGGCTGCGCGGCTCGTGGACCGGCCCGGTGCTCCGACCGGCCGGTGCTCCCGCCGACGGCCCGGCCGGGGACCCGCCGTCGCCCCGCGACCTCGCGTACGTGGCGTTCACGTCGGGCTCGGCCGGCGCGCCGAAGGGCGTGCTCGTCGAGCACCGCGGCATCGTCAACACCGTCCGGTTCCGCGCGGCCCACTACGGGCTCGGCCCCGGTTCGGTCGTGTTCGGCGTCTCGCCGATCCACTTCGACACCGGCATCAGCGACGTGTTCAGCGCGCTCACCACCGGCGCGCGGTACGTGCTCCCGTCCCGGGACCAGATCCTCGACCCGCCGCTGTTCGCCGCCGAAGCCGAACGCACCGGCGTCACGCACATGGTGCTGGTCCCCAGCCTGTACGAGACGCTGCTGGACGCGCTGCGCCCGGGCGCGGTGCGGCAGGTCGTCCTGGCCGGGGAGCCACTCCCCCCGGCGCTCGCTGCCCGGCACGCCGAAGTGCTGCCCGGAACGGAACTCCACAACGAATACGGGCCGACCGAGGACAGCGTCTGCACCACCGTGGCCCGGGTGCGGCCCGGCACCGGCGCCGTCCCGATCGGGCGGCCCGTGGCGGGCAAGTTCGCCGACCTGCTCGACGCCGACGGCCGGATCGTCCCGGCCGGCGTGCCGGGCGAGCTGTACGTCGGCGGGGCCGGGCTCGCCCGGGGCTACCTCGGCGATCCCGCGCTCACCGGCCGCCGGTTCGTGCCGCACCCGGCCCGCCCGGGCCGGACGGCCTACCGCACCGGGGACCTCGCCCGCCGCCTGCCCGACGGGTCGCTGCGGTTCCTCGGCCGATGCGACGACCAGGTCAAGATCCGCGGCCAGCGCGTCGAGCCGGGCGAGGTCGCCGCGGTGCTCGGCGAGCTGCCGGGCGTGCGGCAGGCGGCCGTCGTGGTGGTGCCGGGCCCGCGGAACGAACCGGCGCTCGCGGGCTTCGTGGTCGCCTCCCCCGACGTGGACGCGGCGGCCGCGCGGGCGTTCCTCGCCGACCGGCTGCCCGCCGCCTTCGTCCCGGCCCGGTTCGTCCGGCTCGACGCGTTCCCGTTGACCACCAACGGAAAGCTCGACCGCCGGGCGCTCGCCGAGCTGCTCCCCGCCGCCGACGACGGCGAAACCCCCGGCGACACCGGGCGGTCCGAGCGCGAGCGGGAGGTCGCCCGGGTTTTCGCCGCCACGCTCGGCTGCGCCGAACCCGGCCGCGGCACCAGCCTGTTCGACCTCGGCGGGCACAGTCTCAGCGCGGTGCGCATCGCCGCCGAACTCGGCGAGCGCGCCGGGTACCGGGTGCCGGTGCGCGCCGTCTTCGAACACCAGACCCCGGCGGCGCTGGCCGCCTGGCTGGAGCGGCGGGGCACGCCGTCCGGCCCGGCCGCCGTCCCGGCCGCGGCGGGCCCGGCCGCGCCCGGCACCGGCCCGTTCCCGCTCAGCCACACCCAGCGCCAGGTCTGGTTCACCAGCCGCACCAGCCCGGCCGCGATGGTCATCGTCGACTCGGTGGTCCCGGGCGAACGGCTCGACCCGCGGCGCCTCGAGCGGGCCGCCGACGAGGTGCTGGAGCACCACGAGGTGCTGCGGTCCCGGATCCGGCCGGACGGCGCCGCCCTCGTGCACGACGTCGTCGGGCGGTGGCCGGACCCCGTGGTCGTCGTGGCCGAGCCGGGGGGCGACCCCGCCGCGGTACGGCGCGAGACGGCCGCCGCCCGGCGCGCGGTGCGCGACCCGGCGACCGGCCCGCTCGTGCAGTTCCGCCTGCTGCCGGGCGCGGCCGAGGACGGCACCGACGTGCTGCTCTTCGCCGCCCACCACATCGTGTGCGACGCGGTCGCCATGGCCGTCGTGATCGACGAGCTGTTCCAGCGCTACCGCGGCGCGCCGGACGAGCGGGTGTCCGGGCTGGGCAACCGCGACTGGGTGGCCGCGGAACAGGAGTGGCTCGCCGGGCCGGACGCGGCGGAGGCCGTCGAGTTCTGGCGCCGCACGCTGGCCGGGGTCCCCGAGCAGCCCGCCCTCGAGCCGTCCGGCGGCCACCGGGCGGCCGGGCGCGGCCCGGCGGGCGTGCACCAGCGGACGGTCACCGTGGCCCCACGGGGTGGTTTCGCCGCGCTGGTCGCCGCGTTCGCCACGGTCCTGCACCGCCGGACCGGCGCCACCGACCTCGTCCTCGGCTGCCCGGTGAGCCTGCGCACGACCCCCGGGCTGGAACGCACGGTGGGCAGTCTCGTCAACGCTGTTCCGCTGCGGCTCGCGTTCGACGGTTCCGCCACCGTCGGCGAGCTCGGCGACCAGGCCCGGCGGGTGCTCTCCGACGCCCTCGACCACGCCCGGCTGCCGTTCGACGTCCTCCTGCGGCACGCCGGGCCGCGGGGCCGCCGCGCGGGCGGTCTCTTCCGGATGGGGGTCAGCTGGGAGGACCTCGATCCCCGCACCTGCCGCGGCGGTGTGCGGCTGCGGATCGACGAGCGGCCGCCCGAGGACGTCGAAGCCACCAACGACCTCTGGCTCTTCGCCCGGTCGCGCGAGGCCGGGCTGCTGCTCGAACTGGCCTACGACACCGCCCGCGTCGACCACTCGGTCGCCGCCGGGATCGCCGACGAGGTCGTCGCGGTCCTCGCCGACCAAGTCACCGACGCCGGACGGCCGATCGCCGCGCCCGGCACCGGAAGCCCACTCGCCGACCAGGGGGAGCACCGCCCGTGACGACCGTTGAGACCCGGCCGGTCCTGCCGCTGACCACCCTGCGGCCGCGGCGGACCACCGTCGCGCCCGGCGCCGGCGAGCCGGTTTCCCGCGTCCTGTCCGCACCCGCCGCGGCCGGGCTGACCGGCACCGGCCAGGGACCCGACGGCAAGCTGGCTGTGCTGGCCTGCGCCGTGGGCCTGGTGATCGCGGCCGCCGAGCACGCCACCCGGGCCCGGGTGCTCGTCCTCGGCCCGGCCGGGCCGCTGGCCTGCGAGATCGAGGCGGCGGGGCCGGTCGCGGCCGCCGCGGCCCGGCTCCTCGACGACGGCTCGGCACCGGGCGCCGACGAGCTCGCGGTACCCGGAGCCGTCCAGGTCGCCTCCGCGCGGGTGGGCGGCACCCCGCCACCCGGCTTCGCGGTCCGGTTCACGCTCACCGGCACCACGCTGCTCGCCGAGTTCGACCCGGACCTCCTCGACTGCTGGTTCGCCGAAGTCCTGCTGCGGTCGGTCGAGACGGCGCTGGCCGCTTTCGCCGAACCCGGACGCCTGGCCGCGGACCTGCCGGTCGCGGCCGCGGCGGACCTCGACGCGGCGCGCCGGGCGGGCTGGGCCGGGTTCACCGAGTCCCCGCCGACGACGCTGCTCGCCCCGGTGCGGGAGGCCGTGCTCGCCGGTCCGGACACCGTCGCCGTGCGCTACGGCGGGGAAACCGTGACCTACGCGCAGCTGTGGGCGGCGGCCGGCCGGATCGGGCACCGGCTGCGGGCCGAAGGCGCGCGCCGCGGCGACCGGATCGCGGTCCTCGCCGACAAGTCGTGGGAAACGATCGCGGCCATGCTCGGGATCCTGGGCATCGGGGCGGCCTACGTGCCGTTGGACGCCCAGTCGCCCGCCGGGCGGCTCGCGTCGATCGTCACCGGCGCGGGCTGCCGGATCGTCGTGGCCGAACCCGGCCTGGCCGGCGTCGGCCAGGACCTGGCGCGGCAGCTCGCGGCGGCCGGGCAGCCCGCCCCGCGCGTGCTCGGTGTGGGGCAACCGGACGCCGGGACCGCGGGCGAGGACCTGTCCGCCGACCCGGACGACGCCGCCTACGTCATCTACACCTCGGGATCCACCGGCGCGCCCAAGGGCGTGCTCGTCCGCCACCGCGCGATCGCGAGCTACGTGCGGTGGAAGCTCGGCTTCCACGACCTCGACCGGACGACCAAGCTCGCGCAGCTGCCCTCCCTGGCCTTCGACAGCTCGGTGTCGGACGTGTTCTCGGTGCTGGCCGCCGGTGGCGAGCTGGTCCTCGTCGACTCGGCCACGAAGCTCGACCCGGCGCGGACGGCGGCGCTGGTGGCCGAGCACGCCGCCACCCACATCACCCTCGTGCCGAGCCTCTACCGGGTGCTGCTGCCCGCGCTCGCCCGGGTGGGCGGCTCGCTGCGGGTGGTGACGGTGGCCGGGGAGACGACCACGCACGACCTCGTGTGCGCCCACCACGAAGCGCTGCCGCACACCCGGCTCGTCAACGAGTTCGGCCCGACGGAGAACTCGATCGGCGCGACCGCGTTCGACCACCGGCCGGACTCCGGTCCCGGCCGGCCGGTCGGCGGGCCGATCGGCAACACGGTGCTGCGGGTCACCGATCGCGCGGGCCGGCTCGTGCCACCGGGGTTCGTCGGCGAGGCGCGCCTGTCCGGTTCCGGGCTGGCCGACGGCTACCTCGGCGAACCCGGCCTGACGGCGCAGGCGTTCGTCGACGATCCCGACACGCCGTCCGGGCGGTCCTACCTGACCGGGGACCTCGTCTGGTGGCGCCCGGACGGGACGCTCGAGTTCGCCGGCCGCCAGGACGACCAGGTCAAGATCCGGGGCAGGCGCATCGAACTCGGCGAGGTGGAACACGCCCTCTGCCTGCTGCCGGCGGTCCGCGCCGCGGCGGCCGTCGTCGCTCCGGACGCCCAGGGCGAAAACCGGATCGTCGCGTTCGCCGAAGGCTCCGACCTCGACGCGGCCGAGCTCCTGAGCGGCTTGAAGGCGCGGCTCCCCCGCGCGATGACCCCGGCCCAGCTGGTGCTCCTCGACCGGCTGCCGCGGTCGGTCAGCGGCAA
Organism: Amycolatopsis sp. cmx-13-12; assembly: GCA_049998155.1. Lineage (GTDB taxonomy): Bacteria > Actinomycetota > Actinomycetes > Mycobacteriales > Pseudonocardiaceae > Amycolatopsis. Next base: position 276,451 of record JAEBES010000001.1, read on the forward strand.
GATCGACCGCGAGAGCCTGGTGTCCCGCATCCCTTCGGCCGAGCCGCCCGCGGTGCCCGCGCCCGCGACCGCCGCCGCGGACCCGCTGCTGCAGGTCGTCGTCGACGCCATCGCGTCGGTCCTCGGCATCGACCCGGCCGGCATCGGCGCCGACGACGACTTCTTCGACCTCGGCGGGCACAGCCTGCTCGTCATCGACCTGGTCGCCGACCTCACCGAACGGCTGGGGGTGGCGCCGGACCTCGACGTCGTGTTCGCCACGCCGGACGTCCGGTCGATCGTCGCGGCCTGCCTCGACGCCGGTGCCGAGCCGGCCCCCGGCACCGCCGAGCCCGACCTGCCCGCCCCGGACAGCGCGTGGTTCCCGCTTTCCCCGGCCCAGCGCCGGATGTGGATCCAGGAGCAGCTCGAGCCCGACCAGCGGCCGGTCCGCCAGCTGCTCGAGGCGTTCTGGCTCGACGGTCCCCTGAGCGAAGCGGAGCTGAGTGCCGCGCTGACCGCCGAGGCCGCCGCCTCTTCGGTGCTGCGCACGGTCTTCGGCACCGTCGACGGCACGCCGCGGCAGCGGATCCTGCCCCCGGCACCGGTGCCGGTCCGCGTGTTCACCCGCCTCGACACCGACCGCGCCGCGGCGGAGGAGCAGCTCGGCGTGGAAGCGGCCCGCCCGTTCGACCTCGCCACCGAACCGCCCCTGCGCGCCTACCTGGTCCGGCTGGCCGACGGCACCCTCCTGCTGGGCCTGCTGCTGCACCACATCGCGTGCGACGGCGAATCCGCGGCGGTGTTCACCGACCGGCTCTTCCGCCGGATCGCCGCCCACCGCACCGGCGCGCCCGCCCCGGAAGCGCCGGACCTGCGGTTCGTCGACCACCTGCTCGCCGACGCGCCGGACCGGGCGCGGCGCGCGGCCGCCGACCGGCAGTACTGGACCGGACGGCTCACCGAGCACCCGCCGTTCCCGCACCTGCCCGCCGACGGCGCCCGCGGCGGCAGCGCGGGGCCGGCCGGCCTCGCCCGGTGCGAACTCGGCGAAGCGGACAGCCGGGACCTCCGGTCGCTGGCCGCACGGAACGGGACGACGGTGTTCACCGTGGTGCTGGCCACGGCGGCGCGCCTGCTGAACCGGCTGACCGGCCTGACCGCGGTCACCTTCGGCACGCCCGTGAGCGGCCGCGGCGACCCCGCGCTGCGCGGGGTGCTCGGGCCCTTCCTCAACACGGTGGTGCTCCGCGTCGACCTGACGGCGGAGACCGCGTTCCCCGGCCTGGTGACCCACTGCCGCGACGTGGTCCGCGAGGCGATGGCGCACCGGTCGCTGCCGTTCGACGAGCTCGTGGAGGCGCTCCCCGGCGCCCGCGACGGCGGCCGGACCCCGCTGTTCACGGTGATGCTGACGATGGACGAGGCCGGCGGGGCGGGAACCGCGCCGGAGTTCGACGCGGGAGCCGGGCTGCGGGGACGGCGGGCCCTCATCGTCCCGGGGACGACCGAGTTCGAGCTGAGCCTGCACGCGGACAACTCGGGCGAGCGGATCGGCCTGAGCATCGAATACGACGCCGCGCTCTTCAGCGCCGGGCGGATCGACCGGGTCCTGGGCCTCTGGCGGTGGCTGCTCACCGACGCGGGCGCGGCGGACAAGGCGTCCGCCCTGCCGGAGGACCAGCTCGCCGAGCTCGCCGGCTGGGCGGGTTCGCTGCCCACGCCCGGCGCGATCGTCGACGAGGCCGGCCGGCTCGCGCCCGCCGGCGTCACCGGCCAACTGGTGGAACTCCCCGCGGAGCGGCCCTTCGGAGCGGAGAGCGGCGCCGCGGGCCGGCCCACCGGCCGGAGGGCGCGGTGGAGCGGCTCGGGCGAGCTGCTCCCGCGCGGGCACACCGCCGACGTCACCACCGACCAGTACGGGCCGGTCGACCCGGCCGAGGCCGAAGCCGTGCTGGCCGGCCACCCGGACGTCGCCGCGGCGGCCGTGTTCGGCGCGCCGGGCGAAGGTCTCTCCGCGGTCGTCGTCCCGGCGGCCGGGCGGACCGTCGTGCCCCAGGCGCTGCGCAACCACGTGCGCTCGCGGCTCCCGGCCCGGCTCAGCCCGGCCCGCATCGTCGTGGCGGGCCCGGACGTCCTGCGCTACGGCGTGCTCGACCGGACCTCGGCCCGGGCGGCGCACGCCCGCGCGGAGGAGACGGCGGCCCCGGCGGAAGACACGCCCGACGCCGTCACGTCGGTCGTCGCCGATCTCATGGCCGAAGCGCTCGGCCGGGCCACGTTCGCGCCGCACGACGACTTCGTCGCGGCCGGGGGCGGCTCGCTCGCCGCCGTCGCCGTCGCGACCGGCGTCCGCGCGCGGCTCGGCACGGCGCTCTCCCCCGCCGCGGTCTTCGAACTGCGCAGCCCCGCCGCGCTGGCCCCGCTGGTCCGCGCGGGCTGGCCGGTGTCCGGCCCGGGATCGCTGCCCCGGCACCCGCGCGGCACGCCGTTCCCGCTCACGGCCGACCAGGCGGCCGTCGTGGCGAACCTCGACCGGCACCTGGACCCCGCCGCGTTCGCCCTGCTGGAGCTGGTGGACGTCGGCCCCGCGGACCCCGCCACCGTCCGCGGGGCGGTGCGGGACGTCTTCGCCCGGCACGACGTGCTGCACGCCCGGCTCGCACCGGGGCCCGACGGCTCGCCGCACTGGTGGCCGACCGGCGAACCCGGCGTCGTGTGGGCGGGGTTCGACGACCTGCCGCCGGACGAGCGGCAGGCCGCCGCCCTGCACGCGCTCGTGACGAGCGACGTGGGCGAGGCACTCGACCTGAGCACGGGCCAGGTCGCCCGGGCCCGGCTGATCCGGCTCGGCTCGGACCGCCAGGTCCTCGTCCTCGTGCTGCACCACATCGTCGCCGACGGCGTCGCGTCCCGGCTGCTGGTCGAGCAGATCCGCGCCGAGCTGAGCGGCGCCCCGGACCGTCGTCCGGCGGCGGCCTCCTTCGCCGACTGGACGGCGTTCCAGCGCGACCGCGCGGCCACCGACGGGTTCGCGGTCGAGCTCGCGCACTGGCGGCTGCGGCTGCGCGGGGCGCCGGGGCCCGACCCGCTCCCGCCCGACGCACCCCGGATCTCGGCCGAGGCGGTCCTGCCCGAACTCCGGGAGTTCCGCTGGGCCGCGCCGGCAGGGAGGCACGCGCGCGCCGTCGCCGCCGCTTCCGGCTGCACGCCGTTCATGGTCCTGCTGGGCGGTCTCGTGGCCGCCCTGCGGGCCGGCGGCGGCCCGGCCGAAGCGTGGCTGGCGACGACGGTCAGCCAGCGCGACCGGCCGGAGCTCGCCGAGACCGTCGGTCTCCTGTCCACGACCGCCGTGCTCCGGATCGACCTCGACGGCGAGCCGGACTCCGGCGAGCTGCTGCGGCGGGTGCGCCGGGAGCTGCTGGACGCCCACGCGATGGCGGGGGCGCCGTTCCCGGTGGTGGCCGAGGCGCTCCGGGCCGAGGGTGCCGAGCCCGACGAGCTGGCCAGGGTGCTCGTGGTCGCCCAGGACGACCTCCCGGTGGCCGGTTCCGCGGACGAGCTCCTCCGGGAGCACGCGGTGACGCGGCCGCTCGCGACCGCCTACGACCTCGTCGTCTCCCTCGGCGTGGCCGGGGACGCCGTGGACGGATCGGTGATCTACAAGGGCGAGCTCTTCGAGGACGCCACGATCGGCGCTTTCCTGCGCCGCTACGAGGAAATCGTGCGGTCCTGGCCCGTGGACGGTGTCCGGTGACGGCGCTGCTGGCCGCCCTGCTGCCGGCGAGCTCCGCACCCGCCGCCCGGCCCGGGCGGTGCACCGCCGAGGTGCCCTGCGCGGTGCCGGAGTCCCCCGGCACCGGCGCGGCCGCGGTCCTCGGCGCGGTCAGCCGGCTGACCGGGGCGCCGGCGCTGACCGTCGAGCTCCCGGCCGGTGTTGCGGAGCTCGACGTCCCGGCCGGTGCCACGGTGGCGCAGCTGCGCGATGCGGTGCTCGAGGCGCGGCCGCGGGCCGTCGCCGGCGCGGAGCCCCGGATCGCGATCGACGCCGAGGCCGACGCCGGCGCCGGCGCCGGCGCCGAATTCGCCGTGGACCTGACCCGGCCGGGCACGCTCGCGGTGAGCGTCCCGGTCACCGGTCCCGGCGTCGAGGAGGCGCTCGCCGTCCTCGCCGGCCGGCTGGCCCGCGCCGTGGCCGCCGCGACCGCGGACCGGCCGATCGGCGAACTGCCCCTGCTGAGCGAGGCGGAACGGCACCTGCTGACCGTCCGGTTGAACGACACGGAACGGCCGGTGCCCGCGGTGTCCGCGCTGGATCTCCTGCTCGCGCGGGCGGAGACCGACGCCGGCCGGGTCGCCGTCCGCTGCGACGCCGGGGAACTGACCTACCGCGAGCTGTGGCACGCCGCGGCCGGCCTCGCCGACGACCTGGCCGCGCTCGGGGTCCCCCGCGGCGGGCTGGTGCGGGTGTGCCTGCCGCGCGGCCGGGAACTGGTGGTGGCCTGGCTGGGCATCTGGCTGGCCGGCGGGGTGTGCGTGCCGCTCGATCCGGGGTACCCGGCCGAGCGGCTGGTCCGGCTGACCGCCGAGACCGGCGACGGCCCGATCCTGGTCGGCCCCGGCTCGCCGACGCCGGGCGTCCCCCTCGACCTGGCGCGGCTGCTGGAGCGGCCCCCCGCGGACGCCCCGCGGCCCCACTTCCCGATCGACCCGGACGCCATGGCCTACGTCATGTTCACGTCGGGTTCGACCGGCCGGCCGAAGGCGGTCGGGATCCCGCACCGGGGACTGGTCAACCTGCTCACCGTCACCGGCCCCGAGTTCGGCCCGCGGGCGGGGGAACGGTCGCTGCAGTTCGCCAGCCCCAGTTTCGACGTGTCCGTCTGGGAGATCTTCGCGGCGCTCTCGGCGGGGGCGACCGTGGTGCCGTTCGACGGCGAAGACGTCGCCGCCGACGTGCTGGCCGGCTTCGTCCGGCGGCACGAGGTGTCAACGGTCTTCCTGCTGGCCGCCCTGCTCGTGCACCTGGACCCGGCGCGGTTCCCCGGGGTGCGGACCGTCGTCACCGGCGGGGACTGCTCGCACCAGGCGCTGGCCGACCGGTGGCAGCCGGGGCGGCGGCTGGTCTACGTCTACGGCCCCACCGAGGCGACCGTCTTCCAGTCGTGGCACTTCTGCGCGGCGGGGGCCGCCGACCCGTTCCCCACCGTCGGCACGCCCATGCCGAACCTGCGCTACCACGTCCTCGACCGCACGGGCGCGATCGCCGTGCCCGGCGCGATCGGGGAGCTGGTCGTCGCGGGCGCCGGGGTCGGGATCGGCTACCTGAACCGGGACGGGACCGGCGCGTTCGGGACCGAGCCCGTCCCGCCGTTCGGGCCGGCCTACCGGACCGGCGACCTCGCCTCCCACCGCGCGGACGGGCGGATCGACTTCCGCGGCCGGGCCGACCACCAGGTCAAGGTGCGCGGGTTCCGCGTCGAGCTCGGCGAGGTGGAAGCCGCGCTCGCCGCGGTGTGCGGTGACGCGTCCGCCGTCGTCGTGGCCCACCGCCGCGCCGACGGCGAGACGCTGCTCGTCGGCTACCTCACCGGCAACGCGCCCGGACTCGGCGCGGTGCGCGCCGAGCTCGCCCGGCGACTGCCCTACTACATGATCCCGGCGGCGCTCGTGCCCGTGGCCGCGCTGCCGATGACCCCGCACGGCAAGGTCGACCGCGCGCTGCTCGCCGCGACCCCGCCCCCGGCCGCGGCGGACGGCCCGGCGGACGGCCCCGACGACGAGACCGGCCGGGCCGTGCTCGCCGCGATGGCCGCCGTGCTGGACCGGCCGGACCTGACGCCGGGCGCCGACTTCTTCCGCGCCGGCGGGCACAGCATGGCCGCCGCCGAGCTGGCGGCGGCCCTGTCCGCCGAGCTCGGGGTGCGGGTGCGCGCCGGAGACGTCTTCACCTGCCCGACGCCGGCGCTGCTCGCCGCGCGGGTGCGCACCCTGGGGGCCGCCGGGCCGGCCGCGGCCGGCCCCGAGCCCGATCTGGCCGGCTGGCTGTGGCGGGCCCGCCAGTCGCAGCCGGCGGGCAGCACGGCGTACAGCGTTCCGCTGCTCCTGCACGGCACCGGGACCGTCGAGCCCGGCCGGCTCGCCGCCGCGCTGCGCGAGCTCGAGCGGCGGCACCCGGTGACCACGCAGGCGTACGTCGAAGCGCGCGGGGAGCTCGAAATCGTGCCCGCCGCGCGGCCGGCCGAGCTCGAGGTCGTCGACCTCACCGCCGCGCCGGGGGAGCTCGACGGCCACGTCGCGGCCCGGGTGGCCACGCCCTTCGACCTGGAGACGGGCCCGCTCCTGCGCGTCACCTGGTTCCGCCTCGGGCCGGCGGCCTGGGCCCTGCTGCTGGTGGCCGACCACCTGATCTGCGACGGGCCCAGCCTGCCGCTGTTCGCCGAGGACCTGCTCCGCGGGCACGACTTCCCGGCCACCGCACCGGATCCCGATCCCGGGCCCGGGATCGCCGTCGACCCGCAGCCGGAGCGAGCCGCCGAAACCTACTGGGCGGGCAGGCTCGTCGATCCCCCGCTCCCGCTGCGGCTGCCCACCGACGTCCCGCGGCGGCCGCGCGACCGCCGTCCCGCAGCCGCCGCCGCGATAGAGCTGCCGCCCCGGACGGCCGCCGCGCTCGACGGTCCGCTCCGCGGGCGCAGCCCCTTCTCCCTCGCCGCCGCTGCCGTGGCCGTCGCACTCGCGAGGCGGTGCGAGGCCGCGGAAGTGTGCGTCGGCACCGCGGTCGACCGGCGACCGGCCCTCGGCCGGACCGGGCGCGCCGGGTGTTTCGTGTCGACGGTCCCGATCCGCATCCCCACCGCGGCGGGCACCGTGTCCGACGTCCTCGACGCGACCGCCGCGAGCGTGATCGACGCGGTGGACCACGCGCAGTTCCCCTTCGACCGGATGACCGCGACCCTCGACCCACCCCGCCACCCCGGGCGCACTCCGTATTTCGACGTGTGGGTGACCCTTTACGACGAAGTGCGGGCGGGTGCTCCGCCGGGACTTTCGGCGGCGGGGGCTCCCGTTCCGACGGCGGAGACGATTTTCGACCTTTCGTATCAATTCTGCCGTCACGCCGGAGGGTGCCGGATGCTCCTCGTCTACGACCGGGACCTGTATCACGAAGAAACCGTCGCCGGATTGCTCGGCGACGCCCGGGCGGCACTGGAGGAGCTGATCGACGCACCGGCCACAGCCGTGCACAGCAAGGAACATCGGGCCGGACAGGAGCCGGACCGGGAGCCGCTCTTCGCCGGATTCCACTTTGACTGACCCGGTCTGGTAAACGCTTTCTCTTGACAGCAAAAGATAACCGTGAAACGCTTGGACAGCCTTTGTCAAAGCTACTCGAATGAGCAGGAGGGAGGGGTCATGGAGCAGGAAGCCACCACCACCGAAACGAGCTCGATCAGCGATCGTATTCGCAAGTACGATCACTACGACAAGCTTCAGGGCTGATTTTCGAGGACGGGCGGGAACCGGCGCCACGCGGCGCCCGGTTCCCGTTCGTCCCCCACACCGAGCGAGGATGGGACCGGACGTGGACAAGAAGCTTACCGTCGCTCGCGGAAACTGCCCGTGCACCCGGCAGGATCCCCGGGAGCTGACCGACCTGCAGACCTGCACCCGCGACGAGCTGGACTGCGGGGTGGAAGACCTCCTGGGGCAGCTGCCGGAGTCCGTCGACGTGCTCGGGGCCCGGGACCTGGCCCAGCCGTCCGTCGCGACGCTGCGGCTCTCCGGCCTCGCCGGGCTCTACGGCCACGACTTCGGCCAGGAGTTCATCCTCTGCACCTCCCCGGCCGTCCAGGCGGCCCTCGAGGTGGTCAACGACACCGAGCTGCGCCTGCGCCGGCTCGAGTGGCGCAGCCCGGACGATCGGGCGACGCTGATCGAAATGATGGCCGAGGTGCGCGCGGCCGGGCACCGCGGCTGCGTCCTGTGGATCGCGGAGACCGAGTTCGAGCACTACCTGCCCGAGCACCTGACCGGGATCAAGCTCGGCGCGATCCCGTTCTTCTCCGCGGAGTTCACGGTCCCGGCGCTGATCTCGTACCTGGACATCGTCTCGCGCACCGACTACGCGGCCGAGGAACGGCTCGAAGGCGACCTGATCACCCGGCTCGAAGGCGCCGAACGGCTCGAGCTGGCGACCCCGGACCTCGACGCGCGCTGCACGTTCGACCACCTCCGGAACGAGCACTGGTTCTCGCTGCACGGCGCGCTGCGCTGGGGTGACCAGACCGTGCTGCCGACCGGCGAGCTCTCGACGCTGACCGACGCGTCCGGCGAGTTCAGCGACCGGGCCCCCTTCAAGCTCACCGGCCGGATCGTCTTCCAGGGCAGCCCGATCGTCCACCGCGGCGACGAATCGGTGTCCATGGCCGAGACCGACGCGGCCTACCGGCGGCTCGCGGTGATGGGCCGCAACCCGGTGGTCGCGGAGATCGACGGCGGGTACATCGAGCGGTTCACCGCTCCGGTTCCGGAGAGCAAGCTCGTCCGCGACGTCTTCACGGCGCTCGTCGACGCCGAGCCGCGCTACCGGAAGGTGCACGAGTTCGGGTTCGGCACGCATCCGCTGTGCCGGCGGCACGTGCCCGGCAACTTCCACCCGAACGAGCGCTGGCCGGGAATCCACATCGGACTGGGCCTCGGCGGGCACACGCCCTTCCACATCGACCTGGCGTTGACCCGCGTCGACGTCTTCACCGTCCGCGCGGGCGAACGCCGCAACCTGTACGAGGATCTCGGACTCCGTTGACCGGTACCGTCCGACCACACATCCGGGAGAACGGAGCAAGCGTGTTCGTCGAGGAACTTGACTACGTCATCGTCGGGGCCGGCCCGGCAGGACTCCAGGCGGCCTACTTCCTGGAGCGGGACGGCCGCGACTACGTCGTGCTGGAGGCCGAACGCCCCGGCTCGTTCTTCGAACGCTTTCCCCGGCACCGCATGCTGATCTCGCACAACAAGGTCAACACCGGTTTCTCCGACCCGGAGAAGAACCTCCGCTGGGACTGGAACTCCCTGCTCAGCGACGACCTCCAGCTGCTGTTCGCCGACTACTCGCGCGACTACTTCCCGCGAGCCGACGACCTGGTCCGGTACCTGCAGAGCTTCGCGGCGAAGTTCGCCCTGCGGGTGCAGGAGAACACCAAGGTCGTGCGGCTCGAGCGAGCCGCCGACGGCCGGTTCGAGGTGCACGCGGCCGACGGCAGGCAGTGGCTGGCGAAGCGGGTCGTCGTGGCGACCGGCCACACCGTGACCCACTCCCCCGACGTCCCCGGCGTCGAGCTGTGCGAGCAGTACCGGGAGATCTCGACCGACCCCGAGGACTACCTCGGGCAGCGCGTGATGATCGTCGGCAAGGGGAACTCGGGCCTCGAAACGGCCGAGAACATCTACCAGCACACGGCGAGCGTGCACCTGCTCAGCCCGACCCCGGTCCGGCTGGCCTGGACCACGCACCACGTCAGCGATCTGCGGGTCGTCTACAACAACGTCCTGGACTCCTACCAGCTCAAGATGCAGAACACGGTGCTGGACGCGCGGCTGGAGAAGGTCGAGCGCGAGCCGGACGGCCGCCTGCGCGTGTTCTACCAGTACACCCACGGGATGGGGCAGCGCTGGGAGCTCGTCGTCGACCGGGTCCTGCTGTGCTGCGGGTTCCGGTTCGACCACGGCATCTTCGGCGACTCGCTGGCGGTCGACACCTGCCACGACGGGCGCTGGCCCGCGGTCTCCAGCACGTGGGAGTCCACTTCGGAGCCCGGGCTCTACTTCGTCGGCACGCTGATGCAGGCGAGGGACTACAAGAAGTCGTTCTCCGGCTTCATCCACGGGTTCCGCTACAACCTGAAGTTCCTGAACAGCGTCTTCGCCGAGCGCTACCACGGCGAGACCCGCGAGTGCTCGACCCGGCTCGCGGTGCGCCCGGACGACCTCGTCGGGCACCTGATCCACCGGTGCAACGAGACGTCCTCCCTCTTCCAGGTCCCGGCGTTCATCGGGGACGTCTACGACCTGGAAACCGGTGAGGTGTGGCACGACACGCCGGTCGACTACGCGCTCGACGCCCCCGGTCTGCGGGACCGCACCAAGCTCCTCGTCACCCTCGAATACGGCAAGCTGCCGAAGGGCACGGACCCGTTCAACATCCCGCGGGACCCGCACGACGGTTCGACCAGCCAGTTCGTGCACCCGGTGCTGCGGCTGTACCGGGGCACCGAACTCGTCGACACCCACCACGTGCCCGAGGACCTCGAGAACGAGTGGGACATCGAGCTGTACACCGTGCCGTGCAAGGCCGCTGTGGCCCGGATGCTCGATTCCCTGACCGCCCCCGCCCCGGCCCGGGTGTAGGCCCGAGTCCGGCGGTCACACGGACCTCGCGCGATCGCCCCCCTTCGACGCCGGTCGAAGGGGGGCGATCGTCGTCCGGGGCCCTGACTTGGGTCGACGGCGGTGAGGGTGTGCTCGCCTGCCTGGATGTCGATGGTGCGGTAGCGGCGGGTGGTGCGCACGAACTTCTTGATCGACCAGCCGGTGGTCTGCTCGATCCACCTGCTGACGGCCAGGGCGGCGAACACGACCGCCAGGTGCGCGTCGATCGACTCGCGCTTGTGGTGGTAGATCGGCCGCGCACGTAGGTCGTGTTCAGACATTCGGAACGACTTCTCGATGTGGAACAGTCGGTGGTAGGCGTCGATCACGAACTCGGCGGTGACGTCCGGGAGGTTGGTGACGTAGCCTTTGAGGCCGGCAATGGCGCGTGCCTTGGCTTCCAGGGTCCGGTTGACACTCTTGGTGGCGCCGGTGAGCTGGATGAACCGGTTGCGTTTGACCGCGGTCTTGCCGGCGACGGCCTGCTCGGCCTTGGCGACCTGTTCGTCGATGCCGTGCAGGGTGCGCCGAGCCCGGTCCGCCCGGCGCTCATCCGGGTGCTCGTGGTACCACGCCTGGACCACGTACGGCACGTCGGGTATCCGCGCGCCGAGGATGAACGACAACCCCGCGGCCTCGATGGCCTGCTGGTTGGCCGCAGAGATCATGCCAGCGTCGGCCACAACCGTGACATCAGCCAGCTGGTGGGCATCCATGAACGCACGGATGGTCGGCAGCATCGTAGTGGTCTCGCCCCGGTTGCCCTCGAACGCGTTAACCATCAACGGAAACCCGCTTGCGGCCTGCAACGCCGCGAAGTCCGGGCCAAAGTCGAGCTCGGGCTGCCCCACAGCCAGACGCTGCCTCGCCACCGCCTTGAGCGCCTCCCACGCCGCATCGTCATGCGCCGAGCCGATGTGCTCGATGTCCCGCGACCCGCGACGCGAGGAGTGCACGATCTGCACCGCCCTGGCCCCCGACGCCGTCTTCACCGTGTGCGCATACGCCACGAGAGACAGCCTGGAACCGGCCGCTCAGTGCGCAGATTTTCGCCGTTCACACGACGAAACCGCAGCTCAACAGCCAGCACCCTACCCAAGATCAGCGATCTTGAGCCAAAGTCGGGTAAGGTGACGGAATGGTCATGCGGGTGGCGGTTCCCGTGCTGCCGTGCCGAGATGTGCAGGCAGCGCGGTCGTACTTCACGGACGCGCTCGGATTCGACACCATATTCACCTGGGAGACCCCACCTAGCTACGCGGCCGTGATCCGCGACACCGCCGAGTTCCACCTGTACGCCGAAAGCAGCGTCGGCCCGGCCAGGGTGACGGTTATCGTCGACGACGTCGATTCCTGCCACGACGAGCTGCGCGCCCGCGGCGCCGACATCGTCGAGCCACTGGCTGACCGGCCCTACGGGATGCGCGACTTCAACGTACGGACACCCGATGGGCACTTGTTGATCTTCAGCCAGCCGCTTACCGACTACGGGTCACCATCAGCGGACCAGCCGGAAGAATGACCGGACCTCGTCGACGAACAACGCCGGCTGCTCGAACGCCGCGAAGTGGCCGCCCTTGCCGGGCTCGTTCCAGTACCGGATGTTCGGGAACCGGCGCTCCGCCCACCGCCGAGACGGGCGCTGCATTCCCAGTACAGCCGGGCGGATGAGGCACCGGTGCCGGGCAGCCAGTAGAGCATCAGGTTGTCGAGCAGCTCATCCCGGGCAATAACCCGATGCAGGTCGCCACCGGAGTCGGTACACGACCAGAACTTCTCGACGATCCAGGCGCAGAGGGTGGCCGGCGAGTCGACCAGCCCGTAGCCGACCGTCTGCGGCCGGGTCGACTGCTGCGCCGAGTATCCGGAGCCCCATTCGCCCGCCTCCCGCAGTGTCGCGAGCGCCGCCCGCTCGGCACCGGTGAGGTCGTCCAACGTGGCCGGATCGGTCGGTGCGAGCGGCGGCATGAGATGGATGCCGATCGGGTTGCCGTTGACCGATGCTCGTGGCGATGCTGGTGCCCCAGTCGCTGCCCTGGGCGCCGAACCGCCGGTAGCCGAGCCGGGCCATCAGCTCGCACCACGCGTCGGATATCCGCTCGATCCCCCACCCCGGCGCGGCCGGCTTGTCGCTGAAGCCGTCACCGGGAAGCGATGGGCAGACCCCTGGAACCGGCCGCTCAGTGCGCAGATTTTCGCCGTTCACACGACGAAACCGCAGCTCAACAGCCAGCACCCTACCCAAGATCAGCGATCTTGAGCCAAGCCAGGTCACACGGACCTCGCGCAATCGCCCCCCTTCGACGCCGGTCGAAGGGGGCGATCGTCGTCCGGGGCCGCCGGTTCACGCCTCCGCGCGGGTGTACAGCAGTCCGGCGCTCCAGATCCGGCCCACCTCACCCCACGCGATCGCCGACTCCACGTCGGGGAAGAACCCCCGGCCGTTGAAGTTGGCGCTCGTGTTGCACAGCACCGGGATGCCGCTCAGCCGGTGGTACCCGCGCAGGACCTCGGCCAGGAACGGGTCGTCCGCGTCGGCCACCGTCTGCAGCCGGGCGGTCCCGTCGAGGTGGACGATCGCCGGGATCCGCTGGACCCACTCCGGCCGCACGACGTGCTCGAACAGCATGTGCGGGTCCGGTGTCCCGGGTTCGAAGATCGCCGGCGCCTCTTCGACGAGGCACACCGGCGCGACCGGCCGGTAGAACTCCCGGCGCTTGACCCGGTTGAGCTCGTCCTTCATGGCCGGGTCCACCGCCGCGGCGAGGATGCTCCGCCCGCCCAGCGCCCGTGGCCCCAGCTCGGCCCGTCCGTTGAGGACGACCACCGGCTCGCCGGTCTCGTGGAGGATCCGGGCCAGCTCCCCGGCGTCGCAGGGGGCCGACGTCCAGCCGTCCGGCGGCACGGGGGCCTGCGGCAACGCCGGGCCGAGGCGGGCCGACCAGTTCACCGGCCCGAGGGCGCCCCGGTGCCGGGCGCGCCCGAGCACCGCCACGCCCAGCGCGGACCCCGAGTCGTTCGGGAACGGCGGGACCCAGATCTCGCGGACGTCCGGGTGGGCGCGCAACGCCGAATTCCACTTGATGTTCAGCGCGCACCCGCCGGCGAAGCACAGGTTCCACGGCCCGGTTCCGCGCCACGACCGCAGCTTCGCCGACAACCGTTCCAGCAGCAGCTCTTCGAGGAACTGGTGCACGCTCGCCAGGACGTCTTCGTCGGAGAGCCCGATCCGCTCGACCGCGGCGCGGACCGCGTCGAAGAACTCGTGGGTCGGCGGCATCGACGGCTCCGACATGCTGCCGTATCCCCCGACCGTCCGCCGGTACTCGCGCGCCGGCGCGTTGTCGCCTTCGAACCGGTCGTGGAACGCCTGGCGGAGGGCGTCGACCGCCGCCCGCTGCGGCTTCCCCAGCGCGATGTAGGCCATCAGCTTGCCGGCGACGCCGAGGTCGTCGACCCGCGGCGACTGGACTTTCCGGCGGAAGGGCCCGAAGTGGTGGCCCGCCACCGCGTAGCCGTGCCCGATGAGGGGGAAGAGCTCGCCCCCGTTCGCCACGCCGGCCGCCGGATCCACCCAGAACAGTCGGGGGAACATCCCGCCGTCCCAGATCAGGACGGCGGACGGTTCACCGCGGCGGGCGAAGGGACTGGTCGCGTAGACGCAGGCGACGTGCCCGCTCACGTGGGCGTAGCTGGTGTAGCCACGGGGTTCCCCGGCGATCGGGATCGACCCGGTGACGGCGGGCTCCAGGACGTCCGGGTGCCGGGGCGACTCCCGGTAGGGGCCGACCGTCACCTCCAGCGGTGTCCCCTGGTCGGCGACCTCGACCGTGCCCGGCCGGTCCCCGTCCCAGCCGTCGATCACCCATTCGTCGACGTCGGAGATCCGGTACCCGAAGCCGGCGAGCACCCGCCCGACGACCTCGAGGTCGGCGACCGGGCTGTACCGGTCGCCGTTCCCCAGCTTCTCGACTTCGACGCTGAACACGAGGGTGTCGTCGTCCAGCAGGGCGATGGCGCCGTCGTGCGTGAGCTTCAGTCCGCAGATGAGCAACGGGTCTCTCCCCCGGTTCGATCCGTCAGGTCCACAGCCGTTCGGCCTGGAGGTGGAGCAGTTCGGCCGGCACGCCACGCCGGCCGCACGCCTCGATGAGCAACGCCGTCTGCTTCGCCTGTTCGGACTCGGGGTCGTAGGCCGACCCGGTCAGGTGCCGCAGCCAGGGCTCGAAGCCCATCGCGTAGGCGTACACGTGCCCCGCCGACACGAGCCGGGCCAGCGCGTCCGCCATCCGCGCGTCCGACCCGCGGAGACTGCGGCTGTCGTCGGCCTCGCGCCCCGGACGCTCCTCGAGCAGGGGCCCGTACAGCCAGGACATCGGGGCGCCGACGCATTCGAGCCCCACGAACAGGGCGTCGACCGGGCCGATGGCGGGCGCGAGCTGCTCGAACAGCTCCGGCGCGGCGAGCGTCATGTCGGTGGCGAACACGAACCGGCGGCCGCCGAGGGTCACCAGCGGCACCATCTTGGACCGGATGTCCAGGTCGCCGTGCTCGCCGAGGAACGGCAGCGCGGTGATCTCGAGGTCGGTGCCCGCCCGGCGGGTGTCGAGCTCGGTGAGCGCTTCGACGCGGGGGAACCCCAGCGCCAGCAGGAACGGCCGCAGTCCGGGGTCGGCCAGCGAACCACCCGAATCGGCGGGCACGTAGACCGTGTCCACGCGGTGGCGCAGCTGCGTCAGGGTTTCCACCGAAACGTGGTCCGGGTGCGCGTGGCTCAGCACGACCGCGTCGATCCGCTCCGGGAGGTCGGCGAACGTGAAGTGCCGGTACCCGTCGTCGGTGTACCCGATCAGCGGGTCGAGCAGGACCGAGCTCCCGGCGGTCTCCAGCAGGACGCAGGCGTGCCCGAAGAAGCGCATCCGGACGCCGGTGCCGACCGGCTCGCGCCGCGACGGCGGCGTCTCGGTGAACAGCCCGGCAAAGGCCGTGGCTTCCGCTCCGGACAGCCCGAGACGCTCGGCGAGCGCGCCCACGTCGGCCGGCGCGGTCCGCGCGGCGAAGAGCTCGTCCAGCACCGGCGAGTCGAACGGCACGGCCAGGTCGACGCGGTCCGCGGCGGGCAGCACCGGGCTGTTGAAGGTGAACGGCTGGGCGAGATCGGGCTTCGCCAGCAGGGAGAACTCCTGCGCCGAGCGGTCGTAGAGCTCGGACCGGTAGAGCATCGCCTCGAAGAACCGCAGGGCGGGCCGGTCGGCCAGGTCGTAGCACAGCTCCACCCGGCCGCGCAGCGGCGGCGGGAGCTGCGGGTACAGCGGGGCGAGCTGGCCACCGGTCGCCTGCTGCGCGAGGAGCTTGCGTGCCGTGTCGACGGCGTCGGCGAACTCGAGCAGCGGACGGCCCTCGCGTTCGACGCGGGCGAGCAGCTCGGCCACGACCTGCGGGTCGCGGGCGCCGGCGTCCAGGAAGGGACCGCCGTAGCGGTCGGGGTTCCGCAGCGCCGCCTGGTGCACCTTGGGCGCCTTGAGGTAGCTGCGCATCGCCGGAACGATCCGCTCCCGGAAGTTGAACGCCGCGGTGTGCGGGCTGACCAGGTGCGGCCAGGCGTACCACCGGTGGATCGTCGGCTGCGCCGAGACGGCCCCTCCCAGGTACCGCGCGGAATCGGCTGGCATGCTGTCCCCCTGTCCCCTGCGTTTCAGTGCGGTCCGGTGGAACCCGCTTCCACGGTTTCGGCCTTCGTCAAGCTGTGCCAGCTGCGCACGACCGGCACCCAGAACAGCGCGGTGACCGCGGCGAGGCCGAGCCCCGCCACCAGGAACACCACGGTCGCGGACGTCGCCTCCAGCAGGGCGCCGCCCACCGCGTACGACGCGGTGCTGCCGATCATCACGCTGGCGGAGATGACGCCGCTGACCCGGCCGAGCATCTCACCGGGGACGGCCCGCTGCAGCATCGACTCCTCGCCGACGTTCCCGAACGCGTTGCCGAAGCCGGCGAACGCCTGCATCGCCACGGCCAGCGCGAGGAAGGGCGACAGACCGGTCAACGCGAGCCCCAGCCCGGTCGTCAGCCAGCCGCCGAGGAACAGCAGGTGTGGTGCCCCGCCACCGCGGCCGGTGGTCAGCAGCGCCGAACCACCCACCATGGCCACCCCGAACGCCGCGGTCAGCACGCCGAACGCGGTCGGCGACGCCGACAGGTCGCCGGCCAGGAAGACCAGTGCGAGGTTGTCCATCGAGCCGAAGAACACGCCGCACGCCAGCAGGACGATCACGTTGCGCACCAGCGAATTCGTGCGGACGTACCGGAGACCGGCCCGCACTTCGCCGAAGAAGGTCTCGCCGTTGCTCTCCCGGCGTTCCTTGCTCAGCGCGGCCAGCTTCGGCAACCACGCCAGCAGCAGCCCGCCGACGAGGAAGCTCGCCGCGTTGACGCCGAAGGCCGCCGACGACCCGAACAGCTGGATCAGCCCGCCGCCGAGCACCGGGCCCACCGCGCCCTGCAGGTTGAACGCCGTGCTGATCCAGGCGTTGGCGGACACGCGGTCCTCCTGGGGGATCAGCCGCGGCACGAGCGCCCGGCCCGCCGCCGAGTACATCGTGGCCAGGAACGCCGCCACCGCCACCATCGGCAGCAGCACGGGCAGCGACGGCACCCAGATCGCGATCGCGACGAACAGGACCGCCTGCCCGAACTCGGCGCCCACCAGCACGATGCGCGGGCTGAGCCGGTCGGCCAGCGCGCCGGCGACCGGCCCGAAGAAGCGCGGGATCGACTCCGCGATCAGCAGGAGCGCGACACCGGTGCCGCCGTCGCGGTGGCTGACCAGCAGCACGAGGGCGATCGTCGCGGCGCCGTCACCGACGAGCGACACCACCCGGGCGAGCCAGAAGTACCGGAAGTCGGGGTAGCGGGCGAGAATCCTCGGCCGGGGCTTGCGGGCGCGCCCGCCCGGGTCCGGCTCGCCGCCGCCGCTCGGTGGTTCCCCGACGGGACCCGGCCCTCCGGGAGCGACGTCGGGAGACTGTTCGGGCATCCAGGTCCTTCCTCCGGCGGAGCCGACGCCGGCCACCGCGTGGCCCGCGGCAAACGGGGCGAATTGACAGCATAATCGCGGCGACCGGCGGAGACAACCGCATTGCGGGCCGCGCCTGACACTCTCCAATTCTTGACTCAAGATAGTCGGACTGGTACTCTCCAAATAGAGAACTAGAATAAAATAGCGTCACATTCGGGCTGTGAACCGGCCGAGCCGAATCAACGGGGTCAATCGGGGGATGGCCCGGCTGTCGTCCCCTCACCACGGAGGAGAGTGCAGATGAGCGCTGCCAAGAAAGTTCTCGACCTCGACACCGGAACCGTCGAACCGGGTTCCGCGCACGAGGCCCACCAGGGCCGCCAGCAGCAGGACCACCAGGCGCACCAAGCTCACCAGGCACACCAGAGCCACCAGGCGCACCAGGGCCGCTGAGCGCATTCACGGCGAAGGCCGCAACCGCACGGCAACGCGGTTGCGGCCTTCGCCGTGAATGCGCTTCCGCCCGTATCCACCTCAGATCTCCACCAGGAATTTCTTGACCGCGTTGCGCGTGCCGGGGTCGTGGAACAGGACCGGCTCGTCGACCGCGACGCGCAAGTCCGGATAACGCGACAACAGCACTTGAATCGCGATCCTGCTCTGCAACCGCGCGAGCGGCGAACCGAGGCAGAAATGCGCTCCGTGGCCGAACGACAGGTGCTTGTTCGGGCTTCGGCGGATATCGAAGGCGTCCGCGTCCGGAAACACGCGGGCGTCGCGATTCGCCGAGGACACCCACAGCGAGACGAACGCACCCGCCGGCAGGACGTGCCCGCCCACCGTGACCTCCCGCAGCACCCGTCGCTCCAGCCGGGCGTCCGGCGGGCTCAGCCGCAGCACCTCCTCCAGCGCCCCCGGCAGCAGCTCCGGATCGGCGCGGACCTCCGCCCGCGCCCGCGGGTTTTCGTGCAGGGCCAGCACCGCGTTGCCGAGCAGCATCGTCGTCGTGATGTGCCCGGCGAACAGGAGCAGACCCGCGAAGCCGACGATCTCCTCGTCGTCCAGCCGCCGCCCGTCGATCTCGGCTTCGACGAGCCGGCTCACCAGGTCGTCCTCGGGCATGACCCGGCGCAGCCGGGCGTGGGCGAGCAGGTACTCGCTCATGTCGCGGATCCAGGGCAGGGTGGACTCGACCACCTCCTCGGCCGCGTAGTCCCCGGCCACCGCCGGAAGACCCGGCCGCAGCGCGAGGAGCGCTTCCGACCAGGAACGGAACCGCGCCCGGTCCTCCGGGGGAACGCCCAGCAGTTCGGCGATGACCGTCACCGGCAGCGGGTGCGCGAGGTCGTCGACCAGGTCGAACCGGCCGCGCGCCGCCGCCGCGTCCAGCAGGTCGTTCGTGATCCGGGCGACGCGGCCGGCCAGCCCGTTGATGCTGCGCGGGGTCAGCGCCTGGTTGACCAGGCTGCGCAGCTCGCGGTGCCGCGACCCGTCCACCACGACCGGGTTTCCCTTGAGGGACAGCCCGAGCTCCCGCTGGCGCTCGGTCTCGGCGAACTCGGAGCTGAACACGTCCGGGTCGTTCAGCATGGCCACCACTTCGGCGTACCCGAAAACGTGCCAGATCCCGCTCTCGTCGTCGTAGGCCACCGGCGCCGTCTCGCGCATCGTGCGCAGCCAGTCGCGGTGCCGCTCGACGTCCTCGGCCAGTGCGGCCGGCTCGCCCCGATCCATGCCGAATCACTCCCAGGTTTCGTTCAGCGGCCGACGCGGACGGGCAGCCGGGTGATGCCCTGGATGAAGTTCGACCGCAGCCGCACGACTTCGCCGGCGAGGCTCAGCCGGATCCGGCGTTCGGCCAGCCTGCCGAACAGCACCCGCAGCTCGACCTGCGCCACCCCGGAGCCGATGCACCGGTGCCCGCCCGCGCCGTAGGCGATGTGGCGGTTCGGGCTGCGCCGGACGTCGAACGACTCCGGATCCGGGAACCGGGTTTCGTCGCGGTTCGCCGACACGTTCCACAGCGTCACCGCCTGTCCCGCCCGGATGCTCCGGCCGCCGAGCTCGACGTCGCGGGTCGGGACGCGCAGCACGTACGCGTTGGTCGTCGCCCACCGGAGGACCTCGTTCACGGCGGAGTCGAGCAGGCCGGGGTCGGCCAGCAGGAGCCGGTACTGCGAATCGTGCTCGATGAAGGCCAGCACGCCGGCCACCGCGCTGTAGGAGGACGTTTCGTTCCCGCCGACCGCCATGTTCAGGCAGTTGTAGAGGATGTCCAGCTCCGGCAGCGGGGCGCCGTTGACCTCGCCGGCCGCCAGGATGCTGACCAGGTCGTCCCGCGGGTTCCGGCGGCGGTCGCGGAGCAGCTCGGCGAAGAACTCGAAGATCTCGCCCTGCAGCAGTGCCAGGCGCAGCCGTTCGTCCCCGCTGGTGTCGACCCACTCCGGGTCACGGAAGCCGATCATCCGCCGGGTCATCGTGATCAGTTCCCGCGCTTCGGTCCGCGACACCCCGGCGAGCACCATCAGCGCGGCCGCGGGCAGCTCCGGCGCGAGGTCCTGGGCCACGTCGCAGCCGCCGTCGGCGACCGCGCGGTCGAGCGCGGCGTCGACCAGCACCGCCACCTGGTGTTCGATCCGCCGGACGTAATCGGGGGTGAACACCTGGTGCACCAGCTTGCGCAGCATCCGGTGCCGGGGCGGGTCGGCCGCGACCAGCATCCGGTTCGCCGCCGTGTCCACGGCCGCGCTCTGGAAGGAGCCGCCGAGCATCGGGCCCCTGGCCGAGGAAAACGTCTCGTGGTCGGCGTAGGCCGTCACGATGTCGTCGTACCGGGTGAGCGCCCAGAACCCGCCACCGTCCGCGGTGGGGTGCCAGTGCACCGGGTCGTTCGCCCGCAGCCAGGTGAACATCTCGTGGTGCCGCTCGCCGGCGAAGACGCCGACGTCGGTCAGGTCGATCACCGGTGCGCTCACGACCGTGCGACCGCCTTCCGGCTGCGGATCAGCGCGGCCAGCCCGCGCAGCTCGCTGTTGACCAGGACATCCCGCGGTTCCAGGTCGATCGACAGCTCCCGGCTGATCCGGCGCAGCGCCCGGAACGCCAGCAGGGAGTGCCCGCCGATCTCGAAGAAGTCGTCGGTGACCCCGATGTGTTCGACGGCCAGCACGTCCTCCCAGACTGCGACGAGGCAGCGCTCGACGTCGTCGGCGGGCGGCACCCGGCGCTCCGCCCGGCGCAGGTGCTCGCTCGCCCGCGCGCGCAGCGCCACCAGGTCGCGCTTCCCGTGCGGAGTGACGGGCAGGCCGTCGACGAGCACGAGCGAGCTGGGCACCAGGAACTCCGGCAGATCCCGCGCGATCCGGGCCCGCAGGGCGCGCGGCGCGATCTCCTCGGTGGTGCTCACGAGGGCGACGAGGTGCTTGGCGTCGCCGGCACCGAACACGAGCACGGCCGCGTCCCGCACCTCCGGACAGCGATGGAGCGCTTTCTCGACCTCGCCCGGTTCGACGCGGTAGCCGCGGATCTTGACCTGGTCGTCGGCCCGGCCGACGAATTCGAGCGCGCCGTCGGCACGCCGCCGGGCCCGGTCCCCGGTCGCGTACATCCGGCTGCCGGGCGGCCCGGACGGGTCCGGCAGGAACCGGTCCGCGGTCAGCGCGGGCCGTCCGAGGTACCCGTACGCCACCCCGGGGCCGCCGACGTGCACCTGGCCGACGACGCCCGGGCCGACCTCGGCCAGGTCGTCGTCCAGGAGGTGCACGGTGGTCCCGCCGAGCGGCCGCCCGATCGGCACGTGGTCCGCCGCCGCGTCCTCGCGGGTGATCCGGTGCGCGGTGCAGGCGGTGGTGGCTTCGGTCGGGCCGTACAGGTTGAAGAACGCACCGTCGAACGCGCCGCCGAGCAAGGCCCGGCAGGCCGCGGGCGAAACGACGTCGCCGCCGGTGTGCAGCGTCCGCAGGGAGGCGAACGCGTCCCTGTCCTCCTGGACCACCTGGTTGACCGCGGCGCTCGGCACCAGCATGGCCGTGATCCGGTGCCGGCGCAGCGTCCGGGCGATGTCCCCGCCGAGCATGTCGGGCAACGCCGGCAGCACGACGATCTCGGCGCCGCCGGCGAGTGCGCACCACACTTCGTAGTGGAACGCGTCGAAGGACGGGCTGGACACCTGCCCGACCCGGTCGCCCGGCGCCAGTGCGGGCAGCGCCGGGTTCGTCGCGAAGTGCACGAGGTTGCCGTGCTGCAGGACGACGGCCTTGGGTGTCCCGGCCGAGCCGGACGTGAACAACACGCAGGCCGCCGCGTCCCCGGCGTCGTGCGGGCCGGGGTCGAGCATGGTGACGTCGAGGCCGTCGCCTGCGCCGGTGACCAGGGCCCGCGCGAAGCTCCCGGCGAGCATCAGATCGCGGCGCGCGGACGGGTAGCGGCGGTCGACCGGTACGTAGGCCGCACCCGTCTTCAGGATGCCCAGCAGGACGACGACAATGGCCACGCCGCGGTCGAGCTGGAAGGCGACCTGGTCGCCGCGGCCGAGCCCCCGGGCCGTCAGGTCCCGCGCGACCGCGTCCGACCGCGTGTCGAGCTCCGCGTAGGTCAGCCGGCTGTCGTCGTCGCTGACAGCGAACCGCCCGGGGAACCGCGCCACGCTCGCGGCGAACAGCTCGGTCGCCGCGCCGCGGCCGGCCGCGGCCCGGAGCCGCGGCGGCGCCCCGGTGGCGGACATCCGGTCGATCTCGGTGAGGCACTCGGCGCGGGAACCCCGCGGGCCGAGCAACCGCCAGCCGGACGGGACGGCCCGGCCCGCCGGCCAGACACCGAAGCTCCCATCCACCGCCTCGACCACCGCGTACGGCTCGTGTCCCGGACTCACCGCCATCCGGCTCAGCCCACCCGCTCCGCGGCCGGGTCGTACCCGGTTCCCGGTTCCGTCGCCATCGTCCTCCTCGCCCGGCCGGGCAGTCCGTGGAACAACACGTCGCGGTACTCCGGACGCAGCTTCAGGTTGTAGCGGTACAGGTAGTACCGGAGCGCGAAGTGCGCCGGCGTCCCCGACCGGACGCCCAGCTCCCGCTCGACGTGCGCGAAGAGCTCGGCCTCGGAATCGAAGCGCTGGTGGAGAACCCGCAGGATCTCGTACTCCGATCCCTTGAGCTCGCCGGAGTCCGTCCGCACGAGACCGAGGTCGTGCACCAGTGCGTCGATCTCCCGCGGCCAGGAGGCCAGGACGAGCTCCGCGAGGACGTAGGCCGTGGCGCCGCGGACTTTCGCGGACGTCCCGCGGGCACTCAGCAGGTCCGCGACGACGCCGGGCCCGTCGGGGCCGCAGGCGTCGGCGGCGAGCCGGGCCACCTCGCGCGCGAACCCCTCGTCCGCCGACTTGAGCTCGAAGGCGGCCAGCGCGTCCGCGCGGCCCGCGCACCACTGCGCCAGATCGGCCGGGCGCACCGCGGCGCGGAGGAAGCCCAGCCAGTCCTTTTTGGACTCGTGGGCGCGCGAGAAGAACGTGTCCTCGAGGTATTCGAACAGCTCGTCCACCGCCTGCGGGCCACCGAGCCGCGCCACCAGGTCTTCGGGGTAGTGGAAGGTCGGGTAGAGCAGGTCCGGTTCCGGGAGCACACCGTCGGGTCCGATCGAGAAGATCGCGTCCTCCGCGGCGTCCCCCATCCGGCCCTGGCCGAGGTCGAACACCCGCGTCGCCCGCGTGATCAGGGCGCTGTCGTGGTAGTCGGACAGCCGCGCCTCGTTGACCGCCGCCAGTGTCTCGGTCACCGTGCGCGCGTCGGCGAACGAGTTCCCGAGGAACATGTCCAGCCGGTGCCCGCGCGTGGACCGCCCCTCGCGGATCGCGTGCGCGCGCATCTCGACCGCCCAGTCGACCTGCGCGCGCAGGGCGTGGCGCCGCCGGTAGGGCACCTTGGTCCGCTTGAGGTTCTCGTCGTCGAAGGACATGAACTGGTTCCACCCCGGTTCGAACCCGGCGTCCAGCAGGTCCCGCATTTCGGCGCGTTCGAGGGGCGGGTTCGGCAGGAAGTAGGCCGACCACGCCATCCGCCGCCCGGCCGGCCGGGCGCGGTTGAACCGGGCGAACCGCTCCCCCAGCTCCAGCAGGAGGTCGTTGCTGCCGGCGTTGATCTCGGAGCAGATCAGCCAGACGCGGGGAACGCCGTGCCCGGCCAGGAATTCGACCTCGGCCAGCACCACGTCGAGGTCCCGCTGGTGCCGCTGCTTGCCCTTCACCATCGGTTCGGTGCAGAAGTAGCAGCGGTACGGGCACCCGCGCACGACTTCGACCGCGACGTGCGGGCCGCCCGGCGCGAAGATTCCCGGTGAGCCGTAGAAGTCCACCAGTTCGGCGAGGATCTCCTCGTCGTATTCGCGGTGTGGCGCCGGTCCGTGGAAGACCCGCTTCCCGTACGTGTATCCGGTTTCGCCGCGGTGGATCAGGTTGTCGACGTCGCCCAGGCCGTCGCCGGCCAGGACCCGGTCGAACTTCGCAAAGAAGTCGTCCGGTTCGCCCTGGATCCCGAAATCCGGCCGGAGCAGGTCGACCAGCCGCCGGGCGTGCGTCGTGAAGCCGAACCCGCCGATGACCACGGGCGCGGTGGTCAGCGTGCGGACCGTGTCGACCAGGTACCGGGTGTCCTCCACCGGGAAGTAGTCCCGGCCCGCGCTCGCGGGCAGGCCGGGTTTCCCCGGCTCGGCGTAGTCCCAGATGTACAGTGAATCCGCTTGGCGCAGATGGGTTCCGACCATCCGGGGCCGCACCTCGGCGAGCACGGCGGCCAGCCGCTCCGGCCATTCCGCGCGCGGCACGCCGAGGAGATCGAGCCGCCGGACGGTCAGGCCGTGCCGCCGGGCGACCGCGGAGACCTGTACGAAGGCGTAGGGGAAAATCGGGAGCCCGGGGTAGTTGGAGGCGTTGAGCAGCAGCAGATCCGCGCGCTCCGCCATCCCCCACCCCCCGGTCGGTTCGATCCCGATCCGGTCCGACACTAACCGCCTGCATGTACGCCGTCAACAAGGTCAACGGCGTTCACGTGAGCATTGTACGAACGCCGTTTTGGTGCTTAGCATGGCGGAACCATCGCCGATCGAGAGCCAGCACCGCACATCCGGCCAGGGGGGCGCCACCCGTTCGGGCTATTGCGTCATCTGCATGATCGAGGGGAATCCATGGCACGCACGAGCCGGACCTTGGCCGCGCTGACTTTTTCCTTGCTGCTGGCCACGACGACGCCCGCGACCGCCGCGACGCCGGCTCCCGGCCCGCCCGTGCTGTGGCGTGTCCCGCTCGGCGACGGTGACGTGAAACCGCTTTCTCTCGCCGGGTTCGACGTCGTCGCCGCGACCCGGGGCGCCGCGACCGTGGTCGGCGACGCGGACACCGCGAACCACCTCCGGGCACTGGGCTACCGACCGTCCGAACTGGACACCGTCTACAAGGGCGCACCGGCGGGAGCGGCCCGCGGCGGGACCTTCTACGGCGGCTACCGCACGGTCGCGGCGCACGAGCGGCACGTCGCCGAGGTGGCCCGGAGCCACCCGCGCCTGGCGACGCTGCACGACATCGGCGATTCGTGGCTGCGGGCGAACGGTCGTGGCGGCCACGCGATCCTGGCGCTGTGCCTGACCGCCAAGCGGCCCGGCGACTGCTCACTCCACCATCGCGGCGGCAAGCCGAAGTTCGTCCTGATGGCGCAGAGCCACGCCCGCGAGATCACCACGAGTGAACTCGCCGAGCGGTGGATCGACTACCTCGTCGCCGGGTACCACCGCGACGCCGACGCCACCGCGATCCTCGACAGCACCGAGGTGTGGGTCGTCCCCGTGGCCAATCCGGACGGAACCGACATCGTGGCCTCAGGCGGCGATCAGCCCCTGCTGCAGCGCAAGAACGCCGACGACAGCCACGGGCACTGCACCGGAACGGACGTCGGGGTGGACCTGAACCGCAACTCCACGTTCAAGTGGGGCGGTGACTCGCCGGTCCCGTGCGAGGAGACCTACCAGGGACCCCGGGCCGGCTCGGAGCCGGAAGTCCGCGCGCTCGAACGGTTCTTCCGCGGGATCTACCCCGACCAGCGCGGTCCCGGTGACACCGACCCCGCCCCGCCGACGGCCCGCGGCACGATGATCACCCTGCACAGCGCCGGGAACGACATCATCGTGCCGTGGGGCTGGTCGAACGCCGTGGCTCCCAACGACGCCCGGATGCGGGCGCTGGGCCGGGAGATGGCGGCGGGCAACGGGTACACCGTCGGCGCGAACAGCGACACCGTCGGGTACACGACGCCCGGGACGACGGACGACTTCACCTACGGCGAGCTCGGCGTCGCCAGCTTCACCGTGGAGGTCGGTCCGTACGAAGGCGACTGCGGCGGCTTCTTCCCCCGCTACTCCTGCCTCGACGACGTCTTCTGGCCCCAGGTCAAGGGAACCTTCGTGGTGGCGGCGAAAGCGGCGGCCGCGCCCTACGCGCAGCCCTCGGACCGGGGGTCCGCCCCGGCACCGGACACCAACGGAGGTACTTCGTGAGCCCTACTGTCGCGGCACCGGCGTTCTTCCTCGCGGTGGCGGTGATCCTGGTGGTCTGCCGGGTCGTCT
This sequence comes from Amycolatopsis sp. cmx-13-12, assembly GCA_049998155.1. Classification (GTDB taxonomy): domain Bacteria; phylum Actinomycetota; class Actinomycetes; order Mycobacteriales; family Pseudonocardiaceae; genus Amycolatopsis. The sequence continues at coordinate 302,483 of JAEBES010000001.1, forward strand.
GCCTGCTCGCGGTGCGGCTCGGCCAGCCACCCGTCGTCGGTGAGATGATCGCCGGCGTCCTGCTCGGACCGTCGCTGCTGGGCCTGCTCGCCCCCGGGGTGCAGGCGTTCCTGTTCCCCGACGGGATCCGCTCGCTGTTGTACGTCGGCGGCCAGATCGGCCTGGTCATCTACATGTTCGGCGCCGGCTACGAGTTCAACCCGAAGAGCATCCGCGGCTCGGTGAAGGTCGTCGGCGCCGTGTCGGCGGCCGGCACGGTGGTCCCGCTCGTGCTCGGCGTCGGCGTCGCCGTGCTCGGCGCCCACTGGGCGGACATCGCCAAGCCCGGCGTCCCGCTGGCGACCTCGGCGGCGTTCGTCGGCGTCGCGGTGGCCATCACGGCGTTCCCGATGCTCGCCCGGATCATCACCGAACGCGGTCTCGCGAGCACCCGCTTCGGTTCGCTCGCGCTCGCCTGCGGCGCCCTCGACGACGTCCTCGCGTGGGTGCTGCTGGCCGTGGTCCTCGGCATGCACGCCGGCTCCGCTGGCCCGGTGGCGACGGCGGTGGGCGGCGGGCTGCTGTTCGCGCTGCTGCTCGTGCTCGTCGGCCGCCGCCTGCTGGCCAGGGCGATGGGCAGCGACCGGCTCTCGACCGACCAGAAGATGCTGATCACCGCGCTGACCCTGTTCGCGGCCGCGTGGTTCACCGACGTCATCGGCCTCTACGCGGTCTTCGGCGCGTTCTGCGTCGGCATCGTTTTCCCGCGCGGCCGGGCGGCCGACGCCGTCATCGCGAAGCTGATGCCGCTCGGGCAGATCGTGTTCCTCCCGCTCTTCTTCACTTATTCGGGTCTCAACACCCGGTTCGCGCTGCTCGCCGACCCGACGTTGCTCGCCTTCGCGCTGGTCTGCGTCGCCGTCGCGATCGCCAGCAAGCTCGGCGCCTGCTGGGGCGCGGCAAGGCTGGTCGGCGAGCCACAACCGATCGCCGTCCGCGTCGGTGTCCTGATCAACGCCCGCGGCCTGATGCAGCTGATCGCGCTGAACGTCGGCCTGGCCGCCGGCATCGTCTCCCCCGCCCTCTTCACGGTGCTCGTCCTGGTCGCCCTGGTCACCACGGTGATGACGTCCCCGGTACTGAGCTGGCTCGACCGCCGCGACGCCCGCCGCGGCGTCGCACTCGAAGAGGTGTTCCTGACGCCCGCACCGGCACCGGTCCCGGTCAGCGGAAAGGGCTGACGCGCGTCCCGGGCCTCATCGGTGCTGTCGGTCGTGGTGGCGCTGGGCGGTGACGACGTCGATGGTGTGCTGCCGGATCCAGCCCAGGAACTGTTCCAGCGACTCGGTCAGCCCCTGCCCGAGCGGGGTGAGCGCATAACTCACCCGCGGTGGGGTGGTGGGCTCGACCGTGCGCGCGACGAGACCGTCGCGCACCAGGGTGCGCAACGTCTGCGACAGCATCTTCTCGCTGATCCCGCCGACCGTCGCGTGCAGCTCGGAGAAGCGGCGTGGCTCCTCGGCCAGCGCCGCCAACAACAGCATTCCCCAGCGGCCGGTGATGTGGTTCAGCACCTCCCGCGCGGGGCAATCGCTGTTGAACGCGTCACTCAGGCCCACCCACGCGTCCCGCCGGACCTGTGGTCGTACCTCCATCTCCGCAGCTTACCCAAAGGTATGTCCTTACCACCGGAAAGCTTGCCCCCTACCCTCACCGCATGGTCACAGTTGTTTTCGGAGCCACGGGCAACGTCGGGCGCCACGTCGCGGTCGGCCTGAGTGCCGCGGGCGAGCGGATCCGGTTGACGAGCCGGAATCCGCACTCGGCGAACCTTCCCGCGGGAGCGGACGTCGTCGCGGCCGATCTGGAGGACCCGGCCACCCTGCCCGCCGCGCTCGAGGGGGCCCGCCGCGTGTTCCTCTACGCCAAGCCGGAGGGGATCGACGGTTTCGTGACGGCAGCCGAGGCCGCGGGCGTGCAGCAGGTGGTCCTTCTGTCGTCCGGGTCCGTCGTCCACCCGGATGCCGCGCGCAACCCCATCGCGCAGGCGCACGCCGCCGTCGAAGCCGCCCTCGAGAACTCCAGCCTGGCTTCGACGTTCATCCGGGCCGGGATGTTCGCCACCAACACCCTGTGGTGGTGGCGGAACTCGATCCGGGACGAAAGCACCGTCCGCGTGCCTTTTCCCGACGCGCACACCGCACCCGTTCACGAGCGGGACCTGGCGGCGCTCGCCGTGACCGCCTTGACCTCGCCCGGGCACGGTGGCCGGGCCTATTCCGTGTGGGGCGCCGAGTCACTGACGATCCGGAATCAGGTGCGGCACATCGGCGCCGCCATCGGTCGCGAGATCAGTGTCGAAGAGATCTCGGTGGACCAGGCGCGCGCCGAACTCGGCCAAACCATGCCGCCCATCGGCGTCGACGCGATCCTGGCCGCCTGGCGGGCCGGAACCACCGGACCGCAGGCGACCTCGACCGTGATCGCGGACGTCACCGGCCGGCCGGCCCACACCTTCGCGCGGTGGGCCCAAGACCACGCGCACGACTTCCGCTGAGCCGGGGGGATCAGGTGTACACCTCGAGCCGGGCAAGCTGCCCGGCCGGCCATCCGGTGTTCGCGGTGAAGGTGAGCCGGAGGTAGCGCGTGCGGACGGCGGGCAGGGTGACCGTGACACTGTTGCCGCGGGCCGGATCGAAGGAGTATCCCGCCGGGCCGGCCAGGGTGTCGAAGGTCGTGCCGTTCGCCGACCCGGAGACCGACAGGGTCTGGGTGCGGGCGCCCCAGGCGGCCGCCGGGGGCAAGCCGAGCACGAGCCGGTTCACCGTGGCCGTCGTCCCGAGGTCGACCTGGATCCATTGCGGGAAACTATTGTTGGCGCTTTCCCAGTAGGTGTCGGGATTTCCGTCGACGACGTTGCCGCCGGCGTAGGCCTGGGTGTGGCTGCTTTCGGTGGTGGCCTTGCCCCGGGCCAGATCGATCGAGCCGTCGGTGGGCCGGACCGGCGGGGTCGGCCGCACCGCGGTCAACGCGAGCTGGCCCTTGAGCATGCGGCCGCCGTCGGCGGTGAGCCGCAGGTAGTAGTCGGACGAACAGGCCGTGCCGTCCTCGTCGAGGGCGAGCAGGCCCGAGCCGGCCGGGGTCATCGCGGCGGTTTCCGCCGTCTTGGCGATCTGGTTGCCCTCGCCGTATTCGTCGAACATCGAAACGTAGATGCCCTGGGCCCCGGCGCGGATCATGTTGTAGAACTGGCGCCACATGAAGTCGCCGTGGACGCGCTGGCGGCCCGAGACGTCGCCCGGGAGCACGCAGGGCTGGTAGTCGATGCCGTGGGCCGCGCAGTCCGCGACGTCGGGCACGTTCATGTTCGCGTACATCCAGTCCGAGTCCGCGGTGGTGCCGATCGCGCCGACCATCCACGGCGAGAGCATGTCGAACGCGTGGTAGACGTCCGAGAACCCGGGCCGGGACCCGCCGGTCCCGCTGCGCCACTCACGCGGGACACCCCCGATCACGTAGCAGCCCTGACCCTTGAACCAGTTCACGACGTCGAGGCAGGCACCTGCGTCCCAGGGGTGGTTGACGTCGTTGTAGCCGAAGCCCCAGATGCAGACCACCGGTTTGCCGTTCTGCCGGGCGTAGGCCGTCGACGCGGTGTGGGCGGCCATCTTCGCCGTCCAGTCGGTCTTGATCTCCGGTTGCATGTTCGCCCAGCCGGTGACGTCGTACATGAGGTAGAACTTGCGGCCGTGCGACTCGGCCGCGCTGCGCACCTTCGCGGCCATCGCGTCGCGGGTCGGCCCTTCGGCGCTGTTCGGGTTGAAGCGTTGCAGCGCCGCGGTGTCGCACCCGTTCTGCTGCATCCACAGGAAATGCGTGTCGACGGTCTGCTGGTCGTAGGACGAGAACAACGTCGCGGGTTCACCGTTGCCGAAGTTCCCGTACGCGGTCTGGTACTTGCGCGTGTATTCACGCATGTCCGGCCACGCCCTGATGACGTTGTTGCCCGGGGACGGCGGCTGCCCCCAGTTCTCGCCCCAGTGCCACCAGGCGTTGATCGGCGCACCGTCGCCGGGGCAGGCGAACCAGCCCTGGTAGCCGACCGTGATCTTGCCGACGACGTCGCCTGCCGGACTGGCCGCCTGGCCGGCCGCCTGAGCAACGCCCGGCGCACCGGCGAGCGAAAGCGCACCCCAGGCCGACGCCGCGGCCGCCGAGCCGATGAAGGTCCTGCGGGAGATCACCATTGACCGTTCCCTCTCGTCCGCCGTTGTCCGAGCACGTGGGCAGAAATGTAGGGTGTCGGACAAGAATTGGCAAGGAGAGAACTTATTTCTGCAAATTTCGTACATGCCCGCGCAAGCGGTGTCGGTCAGGCCCCCATCCACGACGCGTCCGGCTCCGAATGAGGGGAAAGCCGATCAGGAGGACGTACCTGTGCCGAGCCGGACGTGGTCGGGCCGGTTGCTCGACGCCGCTGCCGTCGTGCTGCCCGGCGTCCGCCGGGTCCGCGCGCAGAAGACACCCTTCGCACGAGCCTGGGACGAAGCCAACCGCGTCGCGCTCGCCTCGGGACGGCCCCTCTGGGTGGCCCTCGGCGACTCGATGACCCAGGGCATCGGCGCCGGCACCATCGACGGCGGCTGGGTTCCCCGCCTGAACACCCGGCTCGGCGAGCCGTTCGCCGTGGTCAACCTCTCGGCGTCCGGCGCCCGGATCGCCGATGTCCTCGACCACCAGCTCCCCCGGCTGCCCGCCCTGCCCACGCCGGCCCTGGTGACGGTTCTGGTGGGCGCCAACGACATGCTCACCCCGACCCGTCGCCGCGGGATCGCCGAGCGGTTCGCCCGGCTGCTCGCGCAGCTTCCACCGGAACGGTCGGTGGTCGCGACCCTGCCGAGACGCAACGCCGAAGCCCGCGCCGTCAACGCCCTGATCGACGCCGCGGCCGCCGAAAACCGCGTGCACGTCGCCGACCTGCGCGGCCCAGCACTGGGCCCGGTCCGCGGCAGCCTCGCCGACGACTGGTTCCACCCCAACGACGTCGGCTACGCCCGCCTCGCGGACCTCTTCGAAGCACCGGTGCGCGCCGCGGCGAAGTGAACGGCGCACCCGGCCGGCGCAACGCCTTCGCCACCAATCCGAAGCAGACCTCGGTCACTCCCATCACCATTGCCGTCCCAGGCGCATCAGGCACGGCTCCTCGCCGGCACCTCTCAGGGGGCCTCGGCTCGCGCCGGGCCGGAGGTCGTCTCCGGTCCGGTCGAGCCGCCGTAGGTGGCGATCTTGTACTCGGTCGCGGCGAGGGACAGCGTCAGCTCGCGGATGCGCCGGCGGATGGTGTCGCGGTGCTCGACGAGCATGTCGAGCCGCTCGGGCACGGTGTCTTCCCCGGCGTCGACGAGCTCGATGTAGTGCTGCAGGTCGCGCATCGGCATCCCGGACAGCCGCATCCGGGTCAGGAACACCAGGCGCCGCACCGCTTCTTCGTCGTAGACGCGGTATCCGCTACGGTCGCGGCCGACCTCGACGAGCCCGGCGCGTTCGTAGTAGCGGAGCGTGTGCGGCGAGATGTCGAGCATGTCGGCGACCTCGGCGATCGTCATCGGCTCAGTCATCCCGCCCGCGTCGGTGAGCCGGTGGATGGCCTCGACCGACACGTCGTCGTCACCCAGCATCGCCAGTGCCCTGGTCAGCAGTTCGTCCGTGGCCATGCCGTCCAGCCTAGATCGGCCGCGAAGAGGGCGGGACGTCGGCGAAGTCGGCGCTGCGGGCCGTCTCGGCCCACCGCTCGACGCCTTCGAGGTCGCGCCGGTAGGCACGGGTGAGCCGCTCGACGGCCTCACTGCCCAGCGGCAGCCGCAGCGGCACGTCGTCGCCGTGCACGAGGGACACGATGATGTCCGCGGCCCGCACCGGGTCGCCTTCCTGGCGGCCGTCGGCACCGGCCATGTCCGCGCGCACCCTGGCGAGCACGTCGCGGTAGGTCTCGGACGGCTCGGCGAACTCCAGCACATCGGCCTCGTTGAACCCGGTGCGGAACCGGCTCGGCTCCACGAGCATCACCCGGATCCCGAACCCGGCGACCTCGCCCGCCAGGGCCTCCGACCAGCCTTCGAGGGCGAACTTCGACGCCGAATACGCGGCCACGCCCGGGAACGACTGCCGCCCGCCCTGGCTGCTCATCTGCACGATCGTCCCGGTCCCGCGCTCGCGCATGGCGGGCAGTGCCGCGCGGACCAGGGCGGCCGGGCCGAACAGGTGCAGGTCCATCAGCTCACGCAGCTGCGCGTCGCCGACCTCTTCGACGGCGCCGACCACCGCGCGGCCCGCGTTGTTGACCAGGACGTCGAGCTGCCCGAAGTGGTCGATGGTGTCCTGCACCAGGTCCGCGGCCGCGGCGGTGTCGCGGGCGTCGAACTTCACGACCAGGCAGCGGTCCGGGTACTCGGCCTCCAGGTCGAACACGCTCTCGGGCCGGCGCACCGCGGTCACCACGTTGTCGCCCGCCGCGAGGGCCGATTCCGCCAGTGCGCGCCCGAGGCCGCGGGTCGCGCCGGTGATGATCCAGGTCTGTGTCGTCATGGCGGCGACGCTAAGGCTTCGAGCGCGCTCGAACGCAAGCTCGCGGATCGAGGAGAGCCGCGCCGAACCCGGCCACGGACCGGGCCGGTCGAGGTAATCTGGCGACCCGTGGCCCCGATCGAGGGAGATGCCGGTGGACGTTTCCTCAGCGGTGCCCGAGCGGCTGCGGCCGGTGGTGACGACGTCGTCCGGAACGTGGCGGCTGGTGTTCGTGCCGCGCGTCACGCACCTGCTGACCACGACGTGGGCCGGCAGCCTGGCCATCCCGTTCGCGGTGGCGGGCCCGCTGCTCGTCGCTGTGGTCCTCCCCCTGGTCGCCGTCTTCTTCGGCTGGGCCACCACGTGGCACACCGCGCTGGTGCTCGGCGGCGTCCTCGCGGCCCTCGGGCTGGTGCTGTCGGTCGTCATGCCGTGGAGCCGGCGTTCCGAGGCCCAGTGGGTCGAGCTGTACCCCGGGGAGAACCGGGTGCTCGTCAAACGACTGTACGGGGCAACGCAGACCAGTGCGGTGCGGTCGATCGCCGTCATCGAACACGTGAAGCTCGCCGAACCCGCCGGCGTCGAAGTGGAACTGCGCACGACCGGCGAGACCGTCCGGGGTGCGGAGCGGATCGACGTGGACGCCCGGATCCTGACGGAGTGGCTGAGCGGCCTGCCCGGCGTCGAGGTCGAGCACCGGAAGGTCGTCGACCGGCTGAACCCGACCCGCGACCGCTGGTGGCGGCGCCCGCAGGTCGCGGCGGTGTGGGACGTCCCCGCCGACGCCGTGCCCGTGATCGCGGCCGAACTCGGCGTCCGATGCGACGCCTTCGTGCCCCGGGCCGCCGCCATGAGCGGCAACACCCGGGCCATCGACGTCTACGACCCGGATGACGTCCAGGAGATCACCGGCCAGCTCACCGCCGGAACCGTCGCGGCGTTCATGCTGCGCCGGCTGACGAGCTTCACGCGTGAGGCGAGGCTGCCCGCCGGCGACGACCCGCTGCTCCACCTCGTCAAGGACACCGAACTCGCCGAGCGGTACCGCACCGCGCTGCGGCATCTGCGCGACCCGGGACCGGATGCCGACCCCGCCGTCAGGTACGCGCAGTATTCGCTGTGCCGAGCCGTGCGCGGCGAACCGATTCCGGCTGCACTTCCACCACAGTGGACACCACCGCCCGACTTCGAAGCGGTCCTCGCCGCGTCACTGGCCGCCCCGTTTCCCAGGCCGACCCGATACGCCTGAGAGGGCACAACGCGGCCGGAGTTCGCTGGCTTCCGGCGCGACGCCGCGTCGGGCGGATGCCGGGGCGCGCTCGGGACGCAATCCCACGCCGACGAGGTACACGGCCAACGTCCGCAGGAAAGGCAACCACTGTGCCGCGGTCATGATCCGGCCCGCCGGGCCGGCCTGCTTCCCGGACACGAGGGGGCCGGCCAGGTCGGCGTGCATGATCCGCTGCAGGGCCTGCACCAGAAGCAGCGACGGCAACCGGCGCCGCCGGATCCGGGCGAGGTCGGCCCGGCTCACCCCGCCCCGCTGCAGCGGCCCGGCCAGCAGGGTCGCGGCCGCGACGGCGTCCTGGACGGCGAGGTTGATGCCCACACCCCCGACCGGCGACATGGCGTGCGCGGCGTCCCCGAGGCACAACAGGCCCTCGGCGTGCCATCGGCGCAGCCGCGTGAGCCGGACATCGAGAAGCTTGACGTCGTCCATCGAGGCCAGCTCACCGACCCGGTCGGCGTACTCCGGAAGGAGTTCGGCCACATCGCGCCGGAACGCGTCGATGCCGCGGGCACGCAACCGGCGGTCGGTGCCCTTGCGCGCGACGTACCCGATCTGGAAGTAGCCCTCCCGCGGGATGACGACCGCGAACCGGCCCCGGCCGGGCCGCCGGGTCAACTGGCCGACCTGCTCGCCCTCCCGGCGCGAGAGCCGGAACCACCAGGTGTCGAACGGAACGCCGAACTCGGTCACCCGCAACCCGGCCGCCGCGGGCAGGACCGAATGCCGGCCGTTGCACACCACCGTGAGGTCCGCCCGGAGCTCGCCGTCGACCGCGTCACCGCCAGGCCCGTTCGTGCGGTAGCGGACCCCGGCGACCCGCCCGCCCTCGTGGACGAGCGAGGTCACCGCGGTCCCCATTGCGAGCCGGAACCCCGGCTCGGCCCGCGCGGCGCCGGCGAGCAGGTCCAGCAGGTTCCACTGCGGAACGATCGCCACGTACGGATGCCGCACGCCCCACTTGCGCAACGCACCGAAATCCCCGATCCGCCGAACCCCACCGGCCCCGTCCGGCAGGACGACGTCGGTGATCCGGGTCTGGGGCAGCCGCGCGAACCGCTCCCCCAGCCCCAGGTCGTCGAGCAGCTGCAGGGTCGCGGGGTGCACGGTGTCGCCGCGGAAGTCGTGCAGGAAGTCCTCGTGCTTCTCCAGCACCGTGACCTCGACTCCGGCCCGCGCGAGCAGCAGCCCCAGCACCATGCCCGCCGGGCCACCCCCGACGACACAACACGTCGTCCGTTCCACCCCTGCCCCCTCGTTCCCCGCCGATCAGTGCCCCTCACCACCTTCTACACCCGAGGTGACGGCGGCTTGGGGAACGTGGCGCGAAGGAGAGTAATCAGGGCACCTTTGCCGCCCGAACGGCAACGAGCCGGAACACCGCGACCGGGCGGGCGGTCAGCTGACGTTGAAGTTCTGGTCCACCTCGGCCGCCAGTGCGCGCAGTGCGCCGTCGAGGGTCTCGCGCACCTCGTCGGGATCTCGTCCTCGACACCGCATCCGACGCCACCGGCACGCTCCTTTCGGCGGGACGTGGGAACGAGCTGAACAGCCACCACGGGGACGGTACGAGCACGAGCGCCTCGATTCCCAGGACGGTGAAGGTGGCCGACAGCACCGGCGGCGTGGCAGCCCCTGCGGCGATCGTGACGTCCGATCCCGGCAGGTACGGGTACTGCCCGACGGCCCAGCCCCACAGCAGGGTCCCCACCGCGAGCGTCGCCGTGATCGGCACCGCGAAGTACCGGCGGGACAGCAACAACACCAGCGACACGGCACCGGACAGCGCCGAGAGGATGACGACCGGGAGGCCGCGGTGGGTCAGGCCGTCGAACAGCCGCGGCACCGGGATCCCGGCCGCCGCGATCACCCCAGCGCGAGCCCGGCGGCGGCGGACGAGGTAGGCCTCGTCGCCGGTGAGCAGCCCGCGCCACTCCGCGAGGAGGGTCAACGCGGCCATCCCGACGCCCAGGCAGGCGAGGCTGATGTGCCGGCCCAGCGAGATCGCCATCTGTTCCCGCGCCGCCGGCAGATTCAGCGGCGCGGCGCTCGGCGCCGGCCTCGGCTCCGGGAGCCTGCAAGAGCCCCCGGGTCAACCGTCCTCGCGGTAGAGGACGAGGTGCTCGTGGTACAGCACGCCGTCGCGGATGTCGCCCGTGGCGGTGAATCCCGAGTCGTCGACGTAGTCGATGTGGTTGCCCGTGACCGTGTAGCTGCCGGTGTAAGCGCTCTTCGTGCGTCCTCGCGCCTCGTCGTAACGGCCGTCGGGCAGTCGGGCGGCCCGACCAGGGTGCGCTGCTCCCCGCCCTCAGCCCACGCCGGCGCACGACAGCGATGGATCCGTACGGTCAAGCCCGTTGCACCACGCCGAATCTGCGAACCCAAGTGCTCCGTTGGAGTGATCTGTCCAACCCTGGATTGACTTCCCTCGCGGCACCACGAACGCTGGCACCGCTCGAGCCACGGGGGGACGACAGCAGACCTCTTGCCGGTTTTCCTCTGCGAGAAAGGCATCGACATGAGACGTCCGAACCGATCAGCCAAGAGACGCGGAGCGCAGGCCATGCTCATCGCCGCGTGCAGTGCCGGCAGTCTTCTCGTCGCCGCCTCCCCCGCCTCGGCGGACCCGGGCTGCACGCACCTGCCGACCGGCGGTACCTGGTGTTCGTCTTCGGTCAACGACAGCGGCATCAGCGCGACCGCCCTCTTCAACTGGTGCACGACCGGGGCGACCGGGGCCGCGGTCTACACGATGCCGACCTGCTCGTCCGGGGGTGTTCCGCAGAAGTCCTACGGACTCGCCCCCAACGGCGGGCACACCCCGTACTCCGAAGACTGGGACACGCTCCAGATCGACGCCGGCTGGTGCTACAAGGTGAAGTTCGTCGTGGCCGCCGATCTGGACCAGACCAGAACCTATGACCGGCGAGGCAAATCGGCCGCCTGGGTGAAGGTGGCCGACAACGCCGACGCGCACATCCAAGGACAGAGCCGCTCGACGTGCCCGTAGCGGAGTCCGCCGCACGCCGTGCCGTGTCCCCGCTCGGGGACACGGCACGGCGCCTGCGTCAGCAGGTGATCGTCTTGTTGGCGCTGATCGTGTTGCCCGCGCTGGACTCCAGGATCGTCCGGTAGGTCCAGGTGCCGGACGCGCAACCCGCGCTGACGCTGACCCAGTTGTCGCCGGTGTGGTAGTTGATGGCCTCGTTCTGCCACCACGCCACCCCTCGGTTGCGCTGGAGGGTGATCTTCCACTGGGTACTCCCTCCGCAGCCCCATTTCTCGCCCCAGCCGACCACGTTGCCGCCCTCGCGGTTGGGAGCGTAGGTGGCGAACGAACACGCGAGGGCGTGGGGCGCCGCGGCGGCGGCCGGAGCCGCGGGTGCGACGGCGGCCAGCGTCAGGACGATGGCTGCCGCCTGGGTTTTTGCGAACATTCCTCAGTCTCCTTCTCTCCGGGTCTCGGGCGATTCGAGACTAGGGCGGAATCCGGTCGCGGCCGCGTCTTGTTGCACGCCTTGCCATCGGGTGAAACAGACCCGCTTCTGTCCCGGAAATGTCCCGTCCGCGTGATATCGGCCTGTGCTAGACAAGAAGTGTGGACAAGGCATCTCGGGCTTGTGGCCGGGTGGGCTGGGTGCTGCGGGCGAACCGGATGCTGGGCGGCAACGGCCTCACCCTCCGCGAATTCGCCGAGAGCCTGGAGTCGGAGCTCGGTTCCGCGGTTTCGGCGAGCACCCTTTCGCAGTGGGAGAACGGGCTGGCGCGCTTCCCTCAACCCGCTGTTTCCGCCTACGAGAAAGTCCTGGGCACCACGCCGTCGGGAATGGTGGCGGTCGCGGACACCATCCTGCGTTTTTCCGGGAGAGTCCGCCCGGATCCCCTTCTGGAACGCCCCGGCGTCGACCAGGAGGAGCTGTCCCGGGAGATCGATGTCCGGGTCGACGCGGCGGTGGGCGGCGACGTCCTCTCCGGTGCCGACTGGGACGTGGTGACGGGGCTGCTGTGCCGGCGTCCGTACACCGTGCTCAGCCCGAAATCGGCGTGGGCGGCGCTGGCGGAACGCCTGCTGGTGGAAATGGCGATCTCCGACGGCGTCAGCTGGATGCTGCGCGCCGAGGCCTACCAACGGCTCATGGCGCACCCGCTCGGCGGTCACGCGGCCGTGGCGACGGCCGCGAACGCCGCCGACGACACCGGCGTGCAGAGCATGGTCGGCTCGGTGTCGATCTTCGACTCGGCGCTCAGCCGGGAGGCCACCGCGCACGTGGTGCGGCACCTGCGGCACCCCCGCACCGACCGGACGTTCGCGGGCGCACTGCTCGCCTGCGTCCGCAAGGTCCGGGACCGGCACTTCGGGCCCGCCGAGATGGCCGAGGTCGGCGGGGTCATCACCGATCTGCTGTCCGGCGACCGGTCCCACCGCCTCGCCTCCACCGTCGCGCACTTGCTGCCGGCTCAGGTCCGGGGCCGGGTCGGGCACCGCACCTGGACAGCCGCCGTCCGTTGCCTCGGGCTGAGTGATGACGCACGCAGGACCGTGACGCGGATCGTGGCGTCCGCCCGCGTCGGCCTTCCGCACGACGGGGGAACCGTGCTGCCGGCCCTGGTCGACGAGGCCCTCAACTCCCCGGTGTTCGACGAGCGGCTGTATGCCCTGTTCACCATCTACAGCACCCCGTTCCGGGCACCTGTGGCGCGGGAGCTCGGAACGATGCTGCGGCACGACCGCCCGGACGCGGCGACGACCGCGTCCCTCCTGGAAGCCCTCCGTGTCCTCGGCGGTCCCGGCGAACGCCGCGTCGTGGAGTCCCTCCTGGTTTCCCGTGCCCTTCCCGGCCCGGTCCGCGACACCGCGGCCTCGGCGTTGGGTCACATCACGGGAACCAGCAGCCGTGCCTTCTGGCGTGCCGCCCTCGACGTCGCCCTCCGGGGCGTCGCGGACGGGCGGACCAGCGAAATTTCGGTTCTCGACCGTCTCGTCTACGCACTGGGGATGGCGGACAACCTGGACCTGCTGGGGGAAGTGGCGTCCGACGCCCGTGTGCCTCACAAGATCCGGGCCGCTGCCCGGTGGTGGCGGTCCATCCCCGACCACATCCGGCAGAGTGCCCGCACAGCGGCCTGAGCCGCCGGACGACCGAGAGAAATCCCTACTCGCCGCCGGCGCTTCGGCCCCGAGACCAGGCGGCGGCGTCCGTGGCGTAACGGACGAGCAGGCGCGCGAACCGGATGCGCTCCTCCGGCGACCACGCCGCCGTGATGCCTTCGAACGCCGCGCGCTGTTCGACGGCGAACCGGGTTCGCTCGGCCTCGCCGCCTTCGGTGAGCTCGAGCACCGTGCGGCGGCCGTCGCCCTGGGACGCCGCCCGCCGCAGCAGGCCGTCGGCGATGCAGGCCGCGACCGTCCGGCTGGCCACCGGCTGCGCGACGCCCATCTCCGCGGCGAGCCCCCCGACGGTCATCTCGCCCGGGGCGTCGGCGACCACGTTCAGCACCAGGTTGCGGGACAAGTCCCGGCCCGAGGCCGGGGTGCGCCGGCGCAGCCGGGACAGCGCCGGGCCGATCTGGTCCAGCAGGGCGTCTTCGGCAGGACTGCTCACCCCAGGCATCGTAGTACTTCACGCATTTGCATACCAGTTGCAAACTGCATAGCATTAGGTATGTAACTGCGAACGAGAGAGCGAGGCCACCATGGCCACCACCGCCATCACCGGCGCCCGGATCTTCGACGGCGAGAAGAGCCTGGAGGAACAGGTCGTCGTCCTCGACGGCCGCACGATCCGCCAGGTCGGCGGCGAAGTACCCGACGGCGCCGAAGTCGTCGACGGCCGCGGCGCGACCCTGCTGCCCGGCCTGATCGACGCGCACGTCCACTCCAGCCCCGACTCGCACGCACTGGCCCTGCGGTTCGGCGTCACCACCGAACTGGAGATGCAGGGCCTGAACACCCGCGAGAACCGGGCCCACATCACCGAGGACGACACGGTCGCCGACATCCGATCGTCCGGCTTCGCCATCACCCCGCCCGGCGGCCACCCCAGCGAACTGATGCCCGAAGGGTTCCGGCCGGCCGGAACCCTGCCCCCGGTCATGCCGCTGATGCCGTTCTCCACCACTCCGGAGCAGGCCGCCGCCTACGTCCCGCAGCTGCTGGCCCGTGGCTCCGACTACATCAAGTTCATGATCGACGACGGCAGCGTCGAAGGGCATCCCGGACTGCCGATGCTCGATCAGGCCACGCTCGACGCCGGTGTCGCCGAAGCCAAGAAGCACGGCGCCCTCACCGTCGCCCACACCCTGACCCTCGACGCCACCCGGATGGCCGCCGAAGCCGGTGTCGACGGCCTCGTCCACGTGTTCATGGACCGGCCGCACACCACGGAGATCGTGGACCTGATCGCCGAGGCCGGGATGTTCGTCGTCCCGTGCGTCTGCCTGAACGCGTCCATGATGGGCATCACCGGCAGCGACCTCGCCGACGACCCCCGCGTCGCCCGCCGCCTCGACGACAAGTGGGACGAAACCCTGCGCTCCAGCTACAACCGCTACCCGCAAGGCAAGCTCGAAGACGTCCTGGAGACCGTGCGGGCTCTGGCCGCCGCGGGCGTGGACGTGCTGGCCGGCACCGACGCCTCCATGCCGGAGACCTTCTTCGGCGGCCTGGCGCACGGCGCCAGCCTCCACCGCGAACTGCGGTACCTCGTGGCCGCCGGCCTGACCCCCGCGAAGGCACTGCGCGCCGCGACAGCGACCACCGCACGCCGCTTCGGTCTGACCGACCGCGGCCGGATCGCCGAGGGGCTCCGCGCCGACCTCCTGCTCGTCGACGGCGATCCGACGACCGACATCGGCGATACGCTCAACACCCGCGCGATCTGGCGACGGGGCACCCGGCTCGAAGAATCGGTCGAGACTCGTCGTGAGTGTTAAGGCGGGTTAGAACCCGCCTTAACACTCACGACAACCCAACCACCGCGTGAGGCACCTCGGCCGGGCGCCCAGCGCGCGGCGCCCGGCCGCCACGCGCTGGGGGTTCCCCCGGCTACCGCAGCCGATACCCGCGGATGATCGTCTGGTCGACGGTGTTGCCCGCGCTGTCGGTCGCGGTGGCCCGCAGCGACACGAAGGCGGCTCCGGCGGGGTGGCACAGGCCGGCGAGCCACTGTCCGTCGCCGCGCTGCACCGGCACGGTCTGCCAGGTGCCGCCGTCGTCGTAGGACACCCGTACCGTCAGCGAGGTGATGCGGGCGTGCTCGTCGGTGTGCTCCACCCGCACCGGAACGAGGAACGGGACACCTCCCGGCGCGCGGTTGTGGTCGTCCAGCCGCGGCGTGAACCGCACCGCCATCATGGGGACGGGCCGCACGTCCGTCCCCGGCACGGTGCCCGAACGGAACGTCCAGTCCGCGGTGACCTTCGTGGACAGTTCGGCCGAGCCGCTCCGCACCGCCTCGCTGTGCAGCCGGTACGCGCTCTCCCCCGGTGGCACCTCGAACTCGTGGTAGCCCACCCACGGCTGGCTGCCGATCCGCTCGTCTCCCCGGTACAGCACGGTTTCGGCGGAGCCGGTCGCCGACTGTCCATAATGGCCGGCCGATGGGTCGCTGAACGGCTGCAGGTCGAAGTACACCGTGTCACCGGTCCGGCCCGCCCATTCCGCCGGAGAACCCGGATACGGTGGGAATGCCGGCCCGATCACCGCGGTGTTCCAGTGTTCGGTCACGGACTCGCCCCGCCGGAACGTCCTCGGCACGGCCTGCGTGGACCACTCGTACAGCGGCTTTTCCACGGGCTTGCCGAAGAAGCGCTCCCAAGGCGTGTCGGGGCTGTAGTACTCCTGGAGCGTGAACGGCAGCGGCGCCCGCACCGTGAAGTCGCGTTCGCCGATCTCCCCGCTGCCGCTCGCGGCGTGCGTGGACCGGACGGCGGCGAGGTCGCGATCGGCGAAGTGCCGCACGAGCTCGGCCGGCACGCGGCCCTGCTCCGCCCACCGGAGGTGGTACAGGTACGGACTGCCGGTGAAGCCGCCCTGCCCGTCGCGCTGGGCGAGCAGGCCCTCCTCGGTGAAGGTGAACTCCGGCGCGCTCGTGGCCGAGGGGCGCACCCACACCTTGTCGAACGAACCGAAGTCGCGGAAGCCCGTCTCGCCGTGGGGCGTCGTGCGCAGGAACGACTGGATCGTCTCGGAGTCGCCGGGGTCCGGCCGGTCGACCTTCATGCCGACGGGTTTGGCGTCCCGGGCGTCGATGGCCATCCCGGTGTCCCCGGTCACGGTGATCTCCGGTTCGGCGAACAGCGCCCTGATCAGTTCGTTGCCGGCGTTCCGGCCGAGGATGGTGGCGTGGAAGAAGTACCGGCCGGGTGGCAGCCGGACGACGGCCGATCCGGTCCGCACGGTGGCCAGGTACGCCGCGGGCTGGTCGAGGGCGACGAACCGGTAGTCCGCGAGCTGTGCGGGGTTTCCCTGCCAGTCACGGAAGTCGAGCTTCACGTCGTGGCGCTCGGCCTCTCGCTGGACGCCGAGCGGGGTGCGGACGACGGTCCCGGCACCGGTGGCGACGACCGTGCCGCCGTAGGTGCCGTCCGGGCCGTCGACCGAGGTGTCCGCGGTCAGCGTCGCGGTGGCCTGCCCGCCCGCGGGG
This sequence comes from Amycolatopsis sp. cmx-13-12, assembly GCA_049998155.1. Taxonomy (GTDB): domain Bacteria; phylum Actinomycetota; class Actinomycetes; order Mycobacteriales; family Pseudonocardiaceae; genus Amycolatopsis. Next base: position 318,959 of record JAEBES010000001.1, read on the forward strand.
ACTTCGAGGGTGCGCGGCGCCACGGTGAACATCCCGGCGGGCGCCGGGTTCCCGGCCTCGTCACGCACGGCCACGGCCAGGTCCAGGGCGACCGGGGTGGTGCCGCTGTTCCGGTAGGTGAGGACCGTCGGGATCGGTTCGTCGTCCCCGTGCGGCCACCGCGTCTGTCCGAGGGAGACGCTCGCCGGGGTGGCCTGCACGGGCTGGCTGACCGCCCTCGCGACGTCGACCCGGCCGGCGCCCTGTTCGTACACCGTCAGCCCGTCGCGGGGCGCGGCGCTGCCCATCAGCGCGGACTTCAGCCGCGCCGGGTCCCAGTCCGGGTGCATCCCGGCGAGGATCGCCGCCGCGCCGGCCACGTGCGGGGCCGCCATCGACGTGCCGGACAGGGCCGTGTACTCCTCGTCGACGGGCGTCCCGATGGTTCCGTTCTTCGCGCGAGCGGCGACGATACCCACGCCCGGCGCGGTGATGTCCGGCTTGACGGCACCGTCGGCGCGCGGGCCACGGCTGGAGAAATCGGCCAGCGCGTCGCTGCCGTCCACCGCCCCGACCGTCAGTGCGGCGTCCGCGACGCCGGGGCTGCCGACCGACCCGCCGCGCGGACCTTTGTTCCCGGCGGAGACCACGAACAGCGCACCCGACTGCGCGGTGAGCCGGTTCACCGCCTCCGACAGGACGTCCACGCTCGGGTCCTTGCCGCCGGCCACCGACCCGCTGAGGCTCATCGCGATGACGTCGGCCCCCTGCGCGGCCGCCCACTCCATGCCCGCGACGACCGAGGACTCGGTGCCGTTGCCGGTGTCGTCGAGCACCTTCCCGACCAGCAGCCGGGTATCGGGAGCGACGCCCCGGAACCGGCCGGCCGAGGCCGCTCCGCTGCCGGTGATGATCGACGCGACGTGCGTGCCGTGTCCGACCCGGTCGTCGCTGCCGCTGGGACTTCCGGTGAAGTCCTTGGCCCCGGCCACCGCGTCGGCGAGGTCCGGGTGGGTGGTGTCGATGCCGGTGTCGAGGACGGCGACCGTCGTGCCGCGGCCGGTGTACCCGGCCTGCCAGGCCTGCGGCGCCCCGATCTGCGGCACGCTGTGGTCCAGGTCGGCCCGCACCGGGCCGTCGAGCGCCACCCGCCGGACCCCGGGCGACAGCGTCGTCGCGCCCCCGGCGTCCAGCGCGGCCCACACCGAGGGCAGTGCGTCCTTGGCCGGCCGGACGGCGGTGGCGCCGATGCTGGGCAGCTCACGGCCGCCGGCGACGGCCGCACGCAGGCTGCCGCCGGTGTGGGTCACCACCAGCGGCAGGTCCCGCCGGGCTTCGTCGTGGTAGCCGGCCTCGACCAGCGCCGAGACGTCGAACAGCCGCGGATCGAGCTGTCCGCCCGCGACGAGCGCCGCGACGTCGTGGGGGACCACGACGCTGTGGCCGTTCTCGTCGATCCGCTGCTCGAAACCGACGTGCTCGCGGCCCGGCGCGGGTCTCACCCGCACGTCGTCCCGGCCGGTGAGCGTCACCCGGTCACCGGTCACGAGGGTGACGGTCTTCCCGGCCGGGCGCGCCGGTGCGGCGGCGGCGATGCCGGTCGCGGACGCGGCCGGTGGTGCGACCACGACGGCCAGCGCCGCGACCACGGCCAGCGCCGCGCAGCCGAGGCGTCGTTCGGTCGGCCGCGTCACGAAGTCGCCCCCACCGAGTCGACGACCACCTTGTCGGTGCTGGACGAGGCGATCACGGTCCCGGCCGGCCAGTCGGCACCGGTCGTCGCGACCATCCTGGTGCCGATCACCCTGGAGGTCACCGGGTCGAGGATGATCTCGCTGCGGAAGCCTTCCCCGTTCCGCCCGATGGCCACGCCGGCGCGGCCGGTCAGGTCGACCTGGCCCGGTACCCGCTCGATGCCCGGAAGCAGGGCGATGGCCTGGTACAACGCCGTGCGGGCCGCCGGCGTGAGCAGGGCGTCGGCACGGGCGGCGAAGCTGACCGCGGTCTTGAAGGTCAGGTAGTCGCTGTCGTGCTTGGTGTTCGTGCCCGCGGCGGCCCGGAACACCGCCAGCAGCCGCTCCGGGTCGGTGGGCAGACTCGCCACCCAGGACAGCGTGGGGTTGTCGACGCCCGGTTCCCTCGGCTGGGCGACCGGCAGTTGTTCCTTCGGATCGCCGTTCGGGTTCGGGTACACCTGGGTGTGCGGCTTCGGCAGGGACTTGCCGTTGTCGGCGAGCTTGCGCGCGTCCTCACCGGTCAACGGGCGTGCGTTGAGGTTGGTCGTCATCTCCATGCGCACCGTCTGCAGCCCGTCCGCCGCGAACCACGCCTTGGTCTCGTCTTCCGAGACCACCTGGGCCTCGCCGTCCGCGCCCACCGGGATCCCGTGCACGCCCTGACCGCGCAGGTGCGAGTACACGAACTGGCCGGGCCGGACCGCCAGCGGCCGCAGGTCACTGGTGTGCGCGGCGAGCGTGACCAGTGCCTCGCGAGCCGGGGTGTCCGCGCCGACGAGCGGTGCGGGGCCGCCGGGACGGACCGGACCGCCGCTGGCCGGCAGCGCGGTCGAGCCGTCGCCGGTCGGCTGCACGGCGATGGCGATACCCAGGCCCGCGACCACCGTGACCGACGCGGCGGCGAGCACCACGCGCCCCCGGTGGCGGGGTGCCGGTGGGGCCTGCATCTCGCGGAGGGCCTTGGCCCGCATCCGGGCGAGGCTGCCGCGGTCCGGCGGCGGGATTTCGAGGACGGACCGGAGCAGGGCGATCTCGTGCCGGTCGTCCGGTGCTTGCTGGGTGTTCATGAGGTCATCTCCTGGGAGGCGGATACGCCGGCATGGGCGGGAAGGACGTCACGCAGCCGTTTCCGGGCGCGGTGCAGTGCGGAACGCACCGTCCCGACCGGGATTCCGAGCGCGGTGGCGATCTCGGCGTAGTCCAGGTCCGCCAACGCGAAGAGCAGCAGGACGTCCCGCTGCCGGCGCGGCATCTGTTCGAGAGCCGCGGTGATCAGCCGCACGTACTCGGCGGCATCGGTGCGCTCGACGGCCCGCAGCGCGGGCTCGTCACCCCCGGCGAGGGGCGGCACCACCTTCGCCATGGCGCGGTAGCGCGCCTGCTCCTGCCGCCACCGCCGCCGCAACAGGTTGGTGGCGATCCCGTACAACCAGGGCAGGGCGTTCCCGCGACCGGCGTCGTACCGGTGCCGCTGCTTGAACGCCAGGCAGAACACGTCGGCGACCACGTCCTCCGCCACCCCGGCGCCGACCCGGCCGGCACAGTACCGGTGCAGCGCGCCCGCGTACCGGTCGAACAACACCCCGAACTGCTCGGCATCCCCCGCCACCAGCTCCGCATCCGACCCGGGCGGATCGCTGTCTCCCACCGAACGCAACGTTGTCATGCCCCTCTTTGCCCGCACTCCCTCCGCGGGTTCCCCAACCCGGGATTGGCCCACCGGATGTCGCCGGATTTTGGCTCTTCGCCCGGTCCGGTCGCCCCTCTACCTTTCCCGGCAAGAACCTCAGGATCTGGTTCCGGTGGCAGCCCGGGCCCGAGCACGGCACGACGGGCCCGGTGGTCGTGAGCCTGACCGACTTCCGGATGCACTCACTACGCTCGCTTCCCGGCATCGCCCGCGCGGGTACCCGGCTGAGCCTGGGCTGGTACGGCCTCCCCGGGGCGGTGGGCCTCTTCCTGTGGACGGACCCCGTCCACCGGCGAGCCGGGTCACTGTCGGTGTGGACGGACCGGGCCGCCCTGCGCCGCTGGGTCGGGTTGCCGCTGCACGTGACGATCATGCGGCGCTACCGTCCCCTCGGGACGAACCAGTCGGCGCTCTGGGAGGTCGAAAGGTTCAGCCGGAACGCCGCCCGCGCCGAAGCCGAGCGACGCCTCGCCCGCGGCTGATCATCACGCCGGCAGCCATCCGTACCTCTCTCCGTCGGGCCACGATCAGGTCCATCGGCACTGGTGCGCAGGCCTCTCGCCCTCGCAACCTGGGTGCAGGAACCACGCACTGACGTAAAGGCGGAGAGGACAATGAGTGGGATAAGTCTCGGAACCATGGCTGTCGACCGCGACAGAACGCTCAAGGGCGAGAAAGTGGCCTCGACCGGAAAGGCTCTCGTGACGGCAATACCGAGCGAGGCCCTGGTGCTGTACACGGGCTTTGTCGCCGTCGTGATCGCCGCGGACGTGGGCCGTCAGTACGGTCCGTATCGCTGGGGTGGCTACGCAGCCTTCGTGGCCCTGGCGATTGCCGTCCCGTGGGTGACCTACCAGCATTCGAAAGCGGAGATGAAGGAATCCGGCCCGAGCCGGGTTCCCCTTCTCGAATGTTTCACGGCGGCGGTCGCCGCAGCGGCGTGGGGCTTGGTCATGCCCGGAAACCCGCTCAGCATCGGCCTCGCCGGCACTCCCCTGAACCTCGCCGTGGCCGCGATCACGTTCGGCTCGTCGGCATTGCTCGGTCTTCTGGCTGTTTTCCTCCGGACGGCCAACGACCTCGAACCGAGTGCACCCCCCGCCGCGCCCCCGGGGCCGGCGACCACGGGCGGCATCGTCCTTTCCGCTCCCTCGACACCCGGCAACGGAACGACCACGAGTGCCCCTCAGGCAGCAGGAACCCCGCGCGATGAGCAGAGCACCGGTCAGCCTCCGGTACTCATTGATCCGGTCGAAGGCCGCTAGCAGCGCGTCCGGGGTTCGCGGCTCGTTCGCCGGTAGACGTCGGCGAAGCGGGCGGCGACCTCGGTGATGCCGAACCGGCGCCGGACCGTCTCCCGGCCGGCGGCCGCCGCCGCGCGGGCCCGGAGCGGGTCGTCGGCCGCGGTGCGGATGAAGGCGCTCAAATCGTCACCGAACGGCTCGGAGCCGGACGTGTCGGCCAGCAGGCCGTTGTGGCCGTGGTCGATGTAGTGCCGGAGGCCGCCGCGGCGCGGGCCGAGGACCAGGAGCCCGGCTTCCATGGCCTCCAGCACCGCGATGCCGAACTCCTCCTTGCGGCTGGGGCAGACGTAGAGGTGGGGCGAGGGCGCGGGCAGCAGGCGGGTCAGCCCGTGCTCGAGCAGCCGGACGTCGTCGTTGCCGAGCGCCGCCAGCACCGCCAGGCGACCGGCCGCCTGCGGGTGCGCCCGGTGCAGGGCGAGGATGCGGTCCAGCACCCGGGCTTCGTCCTCGGTCGGGCGGGCGGTGTCGCCCCCGACGAGCACCAGCGCCGCCCGCCGGTGGAGGCCGCGCGCGAGCCACGCTTCGACCAGGAGGTCCTGCTGCTTGACCGGGTGGAGCCGGCCCACGGACAGCACGACCGGCAGGCCGCGTGCGTCCGGGGCGAGCCGGGGCAGCCGGTCGTCCGGGGCGAACAGGGAGTCGACGAGCTGCCGCTGGCGGCCCTCGCCGGCGGCGACCCGGGGCAGCACCGGGATCCCCTCGGCCAGGGACTCCGGTTCCGGGCGCCCGCGCAACGCGGGGAAGTACGCGGGCAGTTCACCCGCCGGGCGTCCGGGCAGGCCGAGCAGCGTGTCCGCCCCGGCCACCAGCCGGTCGGCCGCGTACACGCGGTGCAGGTCGAACCGCGCGGCCGCCGGGGATTCGGCGCTGGCGGGCCGGTGGCGCTCGGCGAGCGAGCGGTGCGGGTCCGCGGTCAGGGTGAAGACGGTCCGGGCGCCGAGCGCGGCGGCGGCGTCGGCGATCGCCAGTGATCCGTCGTCGGCGTACCGGACGTGCACGACGTCGGGGTGGCAGCCGGACAGCCACAACAGCCGCCGCGCCAGGAACGTGAGCGCCGCGCGGTGCCGGGACAATGCGAGCTGGGACGGCGCGGCCGGAGCGTCGACCGGGATCCGCAGCACCACGTGCCCGTCGCCGTCGGCTTCGGCCAACGTCGGACGTGCGGCGAGGTCGTCGTGCCCGGCCGGCGTCAGGGTGACCACGCGGGCGATGCCGTCCTGGTGGGGCAGGGCCGCGCCGAGGTGCCGCAGCAGCACGGTCAACCCGCCGCTCGCCCCGGCACCGGGCTGGTCGAACGAGCCCAGCAGCATCGACTGGGCCACGACCAGCCCTTCGCGACGCGCGCGCGGAGCCGTCCACAAAGGTGCGTCGGCCGGCCTCGCCCGGCACACCGCCGCCAGCACCCGCTCGTACGGATCTTCGGCGCGCTCGATCGCGCTCGTCCCACCGTGCCGGGCGAGGTAGCGCCAGCCGGCGTGCCGCAGCGCACGGTCGTGCTCGGCGCCCTCGACCACCGCATCGGCCGGGATGCCGCCGACGGCGTGCCGCTCGGCCAGATCCAGCAGCAGCACGCGCCGGCGTGGCGACGCCTCGCCGAAGGCGGCCCGGATCGCCGCGCCCGCGGCCACCCGGCCGTGCGCGGCGATCGCGTCGGAGAAGAGGTCCAGGGCCACCGAAGCGCTCAGGTCCGCGAGCACTCCGTCGGCTTCGGGGACCGCGGCCAGCACGTCGGCGGGTGACGGAGGGACCGCCGCTCGGGCGCAGGCCCGCAATCCGGCCAGGGCGGCATCCGCGTCGTCCCCCGCCGGGCCGATGCCGGCGTACTCGACCAGGGCCGGGACGCCGAACGCCGGATGGAAGCCGCGGCGGACCTCCTCGACCCGGGCGAGGTCGGTGTCGTGCCGCAAATCCCGCAAAGCCGTCAACGCGTCGGCGGGGGCGGTGTCGTGGATGATCACGGCAGTACCTCTTGCGCTAGGGCCGCCGCGACGGCGACGACGACGGGGAGAACGGAATGCCGGAACCGCGGATCGTGGTGGTGAGCCCGCCGTTCGCTTCGCACGCCCAGCCGCTCGCCACGGTGGCGGCGGCGCTCGCGGCCGAGGGGGCGGACGTGACGTTCGCGTGCGACCCGGCCTTCGCGGACCTCGCCGGGCCGCGAGGCCTGCGGTTCGAGCCGCTCGGTTTCGGCGACAACGCCAACACCGGCATCGCCGAGCGCACCCGCCAGCAGGCGGCCGGGGCACGGCGGCTGGCCGAGTTCCTCGACGCCACCCGCGCGGGCGCCGTGCCGGCGCTGCTGGCCCAGGCGCGGCACCGCCGGGCGGACATGCTGCCCGACCCCGGGGGTGTCCACGCCGCGGTGCGGCGGCTGGACGACCGGGTGCGTCCGGACTGGTACCTCGTCGACCAGCTCGCCTACGCGGTCACGCTCGCGCTCTGGGCGCTGGACCGGCGATGGGCGGCGTTCTGCCCGGGACACCCCGGCTATGTGCTCGACGGCCCGGGCCGCTTCTTCGGGCTGCCGCCCTACTGGCCGGACGCAATCACGCCCTCGGCGGCGGAACTGACGGCCCTGCGCACCGAAGTGGTGGCCAACGACCGCCTGTTCACCGAGCTGTTCGCCCGGTTCCTCGCCGAGCACGCCCCCGGCCGTCCGGTACCGCCCAGTGCGTTCGGCCTGACCTCGCCCGAGGCCGTGCTGTTCAACTACCCCGCGCTGCCGTGGCTGCCGCCGTTGCCGGCCGGACCGGCGCTGCTGGTCGCCGGGCACTGCAGCGACGTCGGCGAGGCCGCGCTGCCGCCCGGGTGGCGGGACCGCGTCGAGCAGCTGACCGACGGCGGGCGACGCCGGCTCGTCCTCGTCTCGTTCGGCACGTTCCTCTCCGCCCGCGACGACGTGCTCGCCACCGTCGTCCGGGGTGTGGCCGAGGTGCCGGACGTCTCGGTGCTGGTCTCGGCCGGGAACCGGGCCGGCGCCCTGCGGACGGCTTTCGCGGACCGGCCCCGGATCGAGGTCCACGACCACGTGCCGCAGCGCGCGCTCCTGCCGCACGCCTCCTCGGTCGTGCACCACGGCGGCAACAACACGTTCACCGAATGCCTGGCCGCCGGGGTGCCCGCGGTCGCGTTGCCGTTCTCCAGCGACCAGTTCGCGGTCGCTCATGATCTCGAACGCATTCCGGCGGGCCGCGTGCTCGATCCGCACCGCCTGACGCCGGCCGCGGTCACGGAGGCCACGGCGGCGGCGCTGTCGTCCGGCGCCCGCGTGCGCGAGGCCGCCACCCACCTGCTCGCGGACGGTGGACCGAAGACCGCGGCGCGCCGGTTGCTCGAAGCCATGAACCACTCTCCCGAGGCAGTTTCACAATCGATGCAAAGCTAACTTCTGTCGCGGGCCGACGCCGTACTTCACGCCGATTTCGGCGGATTTGAATCGCATATGCATCGTCATCGGTCGCGAGCCAGGCGGACCGGCAGCGAGTACGGTGATGCAGAACCCGTTCAGACGGCACCGGGAGAGCGCGTGAGCAGCACATCCGAGGGGCGGTCCCTCACTTCGAGCGAGGTCGCCCGGACCCTCGGCGTCTCGCAGGTGACGCTGCGGACGTGGGAACAGCGGTACGGCATCGGCGCCTCGGGCCGGGAGGAGAACGGACGGCGCCGGTACACATCCGAGGACGTCGAGCGGTTGCGGCGGATGCGGGCGCTGCAGGCGCAGGGCACCCGGGCGCGCGAAGCCGCCCGGCTGGTGCTGTCGCGGACCGCGGCGGAGACGACCGTGAAGCGGCGGCGGCAGCGGATCGCCGAAGCCGCCGAACTGCTCGACGTGGCGGCCATGGGCGATCTGGTCGACGACGCGCTCGCGAGCCTGGGCGTGGCGAAGTCGTGGACGGAGGTCGTCGCGCCGGTCCTGCGGGCCATCGGGGAACGCTGGGCGAAAGCGGGCGACCGCAACGCGATGGCCGCGGAGTGGGCGCTGGCCGCCGCGGCGTCGGCGGCACTGGACCGGTTGCGGACACCGGCGCCCGCGCGGGCCGGCCGGGGGCCCGCCCTGTTCGTCTGCGGGCCGGCGGAGCGGCACGAACTGCCGATCAAGATGCTCAGCGCGGCCCTCGGCGACGACGGCGCGCCGTCGATGTTCCTCAGCGGCCTGGTGTCGATCGACGTCCTGCGGGTGGTGTCCGGCCGCTACGCGCCGAGTGCCGTGGTGGTGTGGTCGATGACGTCGCCGTCCGCGGACGTGCGGACCCTGCGCACCCTGCACGCCGAGGGCGTCCCGGTCCGCCCGGCCGGCCCGGGCTGGCGCGGGCTCCCGACGGTCGGCGAGCCGCTGCCGCCGTCATTCACCGAGGCCTTGGCGTCGTTCGGCGCCTGAGCGCGGCAGTTCCGCGCGCGGCGGCCGGAAGCGGCTGATCCGTTCGGTGCGGCGCGCCGGTACGTCGTTGGCGATCAGCACCGCCGCCCACGGCAGCGGCACGGAGATCGCGAGGAAGGCCAGGGCCAGCCACCAGACGTGCGCGGTGAGCCCGGCGAGCACCAGGCACGGGATGCGGCAGGCCATCATCACCACGTACTTGCGGCGACGCCGCGCGAGCTGCGCGTCGGCCGACGGGGCGGCGGTGGTGATCAAGGCGGGGCTTCGGCTCACGGAACACTCCCGAGACGGACGGACAGCACGGCCAGCGGCCCGATGCCGTTCTGCACCAGCACCAGCAGCACCGCGGGCGGGCTCCCGGGCCAGCGCACCGCGGCCGCCCACGCCGACCCGGCGAGCAGCAGCCCGGCGAGCACCGCCGCGACGGTGGTCGCGCTGCGCCGCAGCCGCTCGTCGCGGAGGTCGATGATGGTCAGGGCCAGCGCCGCGTGGACGACGAGAGCCGCCGCCGCGCCCAGCGCCGGCCAGTCGAAGGGCAGCCAGGTGAAGCCGGCCGCCGTGGCGACCGCGGACCCGGCGGCCGTGGCGGCCGCGCACCACCCGGCGAGCCGGGTTCGCGCGACGGGCGCGACGGTGGTCATCGCCGTCCCCGGTCCAGTGCCCGGGTTTCCGACGGCGGGTCCGGGGTCAGCAAGGAGCCGGGCACCGCGCGTCCGGCCGAGCCGAGCTTGTTCATCTTCTTCGGCACCGGTGCGCCCTGGTACTCGAGGGGGGTGGCGGCCAGCGGCTGGTGGACTTCGACGAACTCGCCGTGCGGCAGCCGCTTGATGATGCCGGTCTCGACGCCGTGTTCGAGCACCTCGCGGTCGGCGCGCTGCAGACCGACGCACAACCGGTAGGTGACGAAGTAGGCCAGCGGCGGTCCGATGAGCAACCCGATCCGGCCGGCCCACGTCATCGCGTTGAGGGAGACGTCGAACTGGACGGCGAGGATGTCGTTGAAGCTGGACAGGGTGAGCACGAGGAAGAACGTGAGCGCCATCGCCCCGATCGACGTGCGGACCGGGACGTCCCGCGGCCGCTGGAGCAGGTTGTGGTGCGCGGTGTCGCCGGTGAGCCTGCGTTCGATGAACGGGTAGCTCAACAGGGCCGTCACCAGCACGGCGATCCCGATGGCGCCGGCGAAGAAGACCGGCGGCACGGTGTGGTCGTCCAGGTAGAGCTCCCACGGCGGCCACACGCGCAGCAGCCCGTCGGCCCAGCCCATGTACCAGTCCGGCTGGGACCCGGCCGACACCTGGGAAGGGTTGTAGGGCCCGAAGTTCCACACCGGGTTGATCTGGAACAGCCCCGACATCAACGCCAGCACCCCGACGACCAGGGTGAAGAACGCCCCGCCCTTGAGCGCGAAGTACGGCATGATCCGCACGCCGACGACATTGGTCTCCTTGCGCCGCACCCCCGGGAACTGCGTGTGCTTCTGGTACCACACCAGCGCCAGGTGCGCCCCGACCAGGGCCAGCATGATCCCCGGGATCAGCAGGATGTGCAGCGTGTACAACCGCGGAATGATCTGATCGCCCGGGAACTCCCCACCGAACAACGCCCAGTGGATCCACGTCCCGGCCACCGGCACCGACAACACGATCCCCGACAACGTCGCCCGGATACCGGTCCCGGACAGCAGGTCATCCGGCAGCGAATACCCGAAGAAGCCCTCGAAACAGCCCAGGATCAGCAGCAGGCCACCGATCACCCAGTTCGCCTCACGCGGCCGCCGGAACGCCCCGGTGAAGAAGATCCGCAGCATGTGCACGGCCATCGACGCCACGAAGATCAGCGCCGCCCAGTGGTGCAGCTGCCGCATGAACAGCCCACCGCGGACGTCGAAGGAGATGTCCAGCGTCGTGCGGAACGCCTGCGACATCTCCAGGCCCTGCATGTTCTTGAAACTGCCGTGGTAGACGACCTCCTGCATCGAGGGGTCGAAGAACAACGTCAGGTACACCCCGGTCAGCAGCAGGATGATGAAGCTGTAGAGCGCGATCTCGCCCAGCAGGAACGACCAGTGCGTCGGGAACACCTTGTTCATCTGGTGCCGCAGACCCTTGGCCAGGTGATACCGCTGGTCAGCGTTGTTCGCAGCGTCGCCCAGCGCCTTCTCGACCGGGCTCGACCCCTTGGTCGGCGTGGTGAGTGAACTCATCGGCGCCCCGCTCCTCCCGGTCGTCCCCTTGGTTCCGACCGTGACACCGGCAGATCGATACTGCAACGACAGATCGTCATTTGAATCGAGAGTGAATCGCTCTTGCGTCGTCCGAAATGCCAAGAGTTCTGGAGGACCGTAGGCTCGGCGAACAGCGCATCACTTGTGCATCGGGAGGTGGCCTTGGCCAGGGTCTTTCGCTCGGTCGTCCGGTCGGCGATCGAAGACGTCTTCGCCTGGCACGCCCGGCCGGGAGCGATCACGCGGCTCACCCCGCCGTGGCAGCCGGTGCGCGTCGGCGCGGAGGCACCCTCCCTGCGCGACGGCACGGCCAAGCTGCTCCTGCCCGGCCGCGTGCCGTGGGTGGCGGCGCACGAAGCCGGCGGCTACCGGCCGCCGCACCAGTTCGTGGACCGGCTCGCCTGTCCCGTCTTGCGCTGGCGCCACACGCACCGGTTCGACGCGGCCGGCCCCGGCCGGACGGAGGTCACCGACCACGTCGACACCCCGGTGCCCGAGGCGTTCCTGCGCGCCATGTTCGCCTACCGGCACCGCCAGCTGGCCGCCGACCTGGCCGCCCACCAGCGCTACCGGCACGACCCGCTGACGGTCGCCGTGACCGGCTCGAGCGGTCTCGTCGGGACGGCGCTGACCGCGCTGCTGACCACCGGGGGCCACCAGGTCGTCCGGCTGGTGCGGCGGCCCGCCGAGACCCCCGGCGAGCGGACGTGGCAGCCGGAGGCCCCCGCGGCGGACCTGCTCGCCGGCGTCGACGCGGTCGTGCACCTGGCCGGCGCCCCGGTGGCCGGCCGGTTCGACGACCGCCACCGCCGGGCCGTGCGGGAGAGCCGGATCGAGCCGACGCGGGCGCTCGCGGAGCTGGCCGCGCGGACCGCCGACGGGCCGGAGGTGTTCGTCTCGGCGTCCGCGGTCGGCTACTACGGGCCGGACCGCGGCGACGAGGTCCTCACCGAGGAAAGTCAACGGGGGCAAGGGTTCCTGGCCGACGTCGTCACCGACTGGGAGGCGGCCACCGAACCGGCGTCGGCGGCGGGGCTGCGCGTGGTCCGGGTCCGCACCGGCCTGGTGCTGAGCCCGCGCGGCGGCCTGCTGCGGCTGCAGTACCCGCTGTTCGCCGCCGGACTGGGCGGCCCGCTCGGCACGGGACGCCAGTGGATGCCGTGGATCGGGATCGACGACCTGGCTGACGTCTACCTGCGGGCCGTGACCGACGCCGTCCTCAATGGACCGATCAACGCGGTGAGCCCGCACCCGGTGCGCAACGCCGAGTACACGCACACGCTGGCCACCGTGCTCAGGAGGCCGGCGCTGCTCAAGGTGCCGCCGATCGGCCCCCGGCTGCTGCTGGGCCAGGACGGCGCCCGCGAGCTCGCGCTGGCCGGCCAGCGCGTGGCACCCCACCGGCTGACCGCGGCCGGTCACGAGTTCCGCCACCCCCACCTCGCCGACGCCCTCGGCCACCTGCTCGGCACGGCCGCCATGCCCGCCCCGGATCCGACCGCCTCGCCCGCCGGGGAACCGGTGTGACGACGCTCCCCGGCCGCGCGATATCCACAATGGACTGAAAATGGACGGTGTGCGGAAGCCGTATCCGTCGCTTTTGGTTTCGCAGGCGTAGCCCCGCGGATTGTCGGCGACACCGCCGTTCGGGTGAACAGGAGCGGTTTGGCCGGTGCCCCATTCCGGCGTCCGTCGATTCCCTTCCCGCTCTCCGCGTCGGTAGGCTGACCGGGACCGCCGGGGGAACTGGGGAAGGAACGCGGTGTTCGGACGCCGAAAACCGGAGCGGGAAAGCGCGCCGTCGGAGCCGGAGAGCGATTCGACGATCGCCGGGATCGCGCTCGTGCGGTGGCGGGTGTTCATCCCACCCGGCGCCGGCCGGTTCGCCGAGGACGGGTGGTCGTACGAGCGGGCCGTCGAGCACCCGTGCCCGGTTTGCGGTGGACCTCTGCACACCCTGCGCAAACCGTACCGGAGCGCGGGCAAGGACTTCCGGTACATCGCGATCGTCTGCCCGGCCTGCCGGACGGTCACGGACCTCGCCGGGCTCGGGCTGAAGCGGTACGACCAGCTGCTCACCGCACCGGCACCGCCGCCACCGCCGGACACCACTGTCGAAGGCGTCGTGCAGCAGCGCTGGGGCGTCCGGCTGAGCACCACCGCCCGGTGGTTCGACCAGCCCGGCTGGTTCTACGAGGCCGAAAGCCCCCGCTCCTGCCCGGCCTGCCACCAGCCCCTGCACGCGCTGCGGAAGGTCTACGACGGACCGAACGTGCAGCCCGGCAAGAAGGCCGGGCACCTGGTCGCCGTGGTGTGCCCGGCCTGCCCGGCCGCCTACCGGCTGCGCGACCTCGACCTGCGCACCTACACCCAGCTCATGACCCCGCCGGAGACACCGCCCCACCGGAAATTCGACCTGGACTGCGACGTCCCGCCCGGCGAGTTGCGCATCCGCACCATCCGGACGCACGAGGTGGACGCCTACCTCGAGGCCCTGCTGAACCAGCCGGGCGCGCGGGTCATCGCCCACGGCGGGCCTCCCGTCGACCCTCGCGAAGTCGAATCGCGGCTGCTCCACTGGATCAAGACCACCGACCCGCACACGGCCGTCCCCCGGCACGCTCCCGAGGTCGACGTCCGGGTGCTGCTGCCCCTCGCCCCGGAGTTCACGCCGCTGCGGACCGCGCTGGACGACGCGGGGATCCCCTGGCGCCAGGTGCGCTACTGGCTGGAGGACGAAGTGGTGTCGTCGGTCGGCGACGGCGGCGAACTCGCCCTGCTGCGCGCAACGACGAAACTGGCCCCGCTCGGCGGGCAGGCGGCCACCGAGGACGTCCGCAACGGGTTCGCCGCGACCGCCGCCCGGGACGCGTTCGACCTGATCTGGCAAGCGCACGCGGACACCCGCACCACGGCGTGGACGCCGGTGGAAGCCGGCACGCTGGTCCCGGACGAGTGGCTGGGCTACTTGCCGTTCCCCACCTTCAACCCGGCCCAGGCCGAAGCCGCGCCGGTGATCGCCGGCTCGGACGAGCACGTGGTCGTGACCGCGCCGACCGGGTCGGGCAAGACCGTGATCGGCATGCTCGCGGTCGTCAAGGCGCTGCGCGGCCAGGGCCGCAAGGCGGCCTGGCTCGTCCCGCAGCGCTCGCTCACCGACGAACTGGAACGTGAGCTGGCGGCCTGGCAGGAGCTGGGCCTGCACGTCGAACGGCTGTCCGGCGAGCACGTCACGGACCTGCGGAAGATCCGCGAGGCGGACCTGTGGATCGCGACGACCGAGAAGTTCGAGTCGCTCTGCCGGACGGCGTCGATGCGGGAGGCGCTCGCGCAGGTCGCGTGCCTGGTCGTCGACGAAATCCACCTGCTCGGCGATCCGATGCGCGGTCCCCTGCTGGAGGCGTTGCTCGCCCGCGTGCGCGGCGAAGGTTCGCCGGTGCGGATCGTCGGGTTGTCCGCGACGGTGTCCAACGCCGCCGACGTCGCGAGCTGGCTGGGCGCGCGGCTGGTCACCGTGTCGTGGCGGCCGAGCCGGCTGACCTGGCAGCTGCCGGTCATCGCCGGCTCGGGCAGCCGGTCGGTCGAGCACGCCGCCCGGATCGCCAAGGTCGTCGAGCTCACCGGGACCATCGCGCGGGACGCCGGCAGCGTGCTGGTGTTCTGCGGCAGCAAGCGCAACGTGCGGGCGACGGCGCTGGCGATCGCCACCGCCCGCGGCGCCGACGTCCGCGGCGTGGACGCCGACGACCTCGACCGGCTGGAACGCGTGTGCACCGCCGTGCGGGTCGGTATCCACTACAAGGACTGGGACCACAAGGCCGCCGCCGAACGCGGGTTCCGCCGCCGCGACCTCGACGTGCTGGTCGCCACCACGACCGTCGCGGCCGGCGTGAACCTGCCCGCGCGGGCGGTCGTCGTCCGCGACACCCAGCTCGGGACGACCAGCATGGGCGTCGCGACCGTCCAGCAGATGTTCGGCCGGGCCGGCCGCATCGGCGCCGGCGAAACCGAAGGGTGGGCCTACCTCGTCACCACCGAGGGCGAACGGCCGAAGTGGCAGCAGGCCCTCGTCGACGGCTACACCGTGCGCTCCCACATCGAAGCCAGCCTGCCCGACCACCTCCTCGCCGAGGCGGCGCAGGACCGCATCCACAGCGTCGCCGACGCCGAGCACTGGTGGGTGCGGACGCTGGCCAACCACCAGGGGGCGCGGAACGTCGGCCCGGTGCACGAAGCCCTCGACCTGCTGGTCACCGAGGGCTACCTCACCGAAGTGCGGCAGGACGACGACTCCGTGCTCCTCGCGGTCACCGAGCTGGGCAAGCTCACCACCCGGCTGATGGTCGGCGTGCAGGTCGGCATTGACCTGCACGCCTGGCTGGCGAAGCAGGACGTCCCGGAAGACCCGGACGAGGCCGAGATCCTGCTGGCCCGGGCGATCGCCACCGAGGTGCCGCAGTTCGCCGAGGCACCGGTGGCCGACGAGTTGCGCCCGCACGTCGCCCGTCTCCAGCGCGCGGGCGGCCGCCCGGAGCTGATCGACAAGCTGCCGCCGCAGCCGGGGCTGGCGCCGCTCACCGCGTGCGACCCCGGCGACCTCGCCCAGGTGGCGTTCCTCCTCGTGGCGCGGACGCCGTCGGCGTTCGCCCGGCCACGGCGCACGGTGGCCGGGGTGCCGATGGCGAGCCTGGTGCCGATCCTCGCCGAAGCACCGCGGTACTTCGGCTGGCTGGCGGAGCAGGGCCGGCTGGGCACCGTGCACCCGTGGGTCGCGGTCACCGCGGCCGACCTCGGCCGCCGGATCCGCTGGCGGGCAACGGCCCCACCCCGCGGCGCCGGACGGCTGCTGTGGATGTGCGAGCAGATGGCCACCCGCGAGCACGCCGACCGCCTCGTGCCCCGGATGTACCGCGCCGCGGCCGCCCGCTGGCCCGCACCCGACTGGCCACTGGGCGGCCTGCCGGCCGACTGCCGCCTGGACCGCGCGGACTACCTCGCGCTGCTGCGCGACCGGGCCACGGGAACGGAGATCACCGAAGACAGCACCGGGCTCACGATCACGAGCCCGCCAGGAGCCCGCGCGATGGTGTGGACGGGCCCGCAGTTCCACCCGGCCGACGGCGACCGCCCGGAGTTCCCCGAGGCAGCGGGCAGCAGAGGTGTCGTGGTGTTCACCCGCCGCGGCGACTACCACGGCCACGGCTGGGCCGCGGTCTACAACGGAACGCCGGGTGGTGACGACCGAACCTGATCGCGTCTACATCGGAGGCGTGCCCACCTCATCCGGATGTCCGCGGCGCCTCAGGAGTTCGCAGGATCACGGAGCCGCGGTGCGCTCGCCCAGCCATGCTCGTGCGGTGGCCAGGTAGTCCCGCGTCACGGCGGTGTCGGGGGCCCACGCCTCGAAGCCGTGGGGTGCGCCGGGGACCACGTGCAGCGTGGCGTCGACGCCCGCCTCGCGCAGGCGGTGGGCGTACGCCGCCGACTCGTCGTGGAGCAGGTCGATGTCGCCCACGCCGATCCATGCCGGGGGTAACCCGGCGAGGTCTTCGCGGCGGGCGGGCACCGCATACGACGGCACGTCCGGGGCGCCCGGTTCGGTGCCGAGGTAGGAACGCCAGCCGAAGCGGTTGAGGCGGTTGTCCCAGCCACGGTGGTTGCCGTCGTCGAGTTCGCGGCGGGCGGCCGTGCGGTCGTCGAGCATCGGGCACAACAGCCACTGCGCGTGCGGCCGTTCGCCACGGTCGCACAGGCGCTGGACCAGCGCGGCCGCGAGCGCGCCGCCGGCGCTCTGCCCGCCGACGATGACACCGTCCGGGCCGCCGGCCTGGTCGCGGGCCCAGGTCCAGGCCGCGTGGCAGTCGTCGAGCGCGGCCGGGTACTGGGCGTCCGGGGCGAGCCGGTACTCCACGGACACCACCGTGATGCCCAGCTCCCGCGCCGTTTCCCCGCACAGCCGGTCGTCCTGGGCCGCGCGGCCGACGACGAAGCCGCCGCCGTGGATCCACAGGAGGGTGCGGCCGGGCCGCGCGGCACGCGGGCGGTGGATCCGCCACCCCGGCGTGCTCTCGATGTCCACGCCCGGCACCTCGACCGGCCGGATCTGCGCGGTCGCCGCGCGGACCTGCTGCAGCACCCCGGCTTCCTCCAGCGGAACGCGCGGGAGCCGGTCGGCCTGAGGACGGAGTTCGGGAGCGATCTCGGCCAGTTTCACCGCAGTGCGCCGATCGTGGTCTGCGTCTTCGTGATCATCGTTTCACAATACCGCCCAACCACCGTTGCTGAGGGCGCTTTCCCAACCCTCAGAGTTGGTAGTTTTCTTTGCACCAAAGGGAAGAAAGCACCTTTCCGTCCCGGTTGTCACCTCTGTCCGAATCGGAGCGGGTCCACAGTCCACTGTCTACAGAGGACGTTCAGCCGGAGGGTCAGCGCCACGATCCGGTACGTCGTCCCGCCCGGATCGGCCCGGCGGGCGATGGCGGTGATCCCCTTGATCGGCACGCCACACGAGCGCTCGACCGTCGGGCGCGAGCCGGGCGACCGCTCGAGGCGGCCGCGGGCCGGGGGCGGCCAGGCGTCCGGTGCGGCCGCGGCCGCCTGCGTCATGGCGACCACCACGGCCGCGACGGCCGTGACCAGTCGTTTCCCGTTGCTCATCCAGCCCCTCGGTGCGTGGGTCACGACGGTTCGGCGGCTTCGCCTTCCCTCCCTGGGCTCAGCACGCCGAACCGTCGGCCGACACCGGATCCATCGGCTCCCCCTCGCCGCCGGAACGCCGGCTGCCACACTGCACCACAGGCGCCGCGGCCGAGGCGCGGATCCTGGACAAAGCTGGACGCGACGATGGCCTACCGCGGTGGCAGCGACTCCAGCACGGCGTCGGCGCGCCGGACGCCGAGCCGGCACGACGCTTGCTCGTGGATGGCCCGTGCCTGTTCGGCGTGACCTCGCGCGGCCGGAACGTCGCCGAGGTCGAGGTCGACGGCCGCCGTGGCGAGCAGGCTGTCGGCCCGGATCAGCTGGTGCCCGGTCTCCGCGCTGATGGCGCGTGCGCGGCCCGCCGCGTCGTAGGCCTCGTCGTACGCCTTCCGGTGCCGGTGGACCGCGGACAGGGCGACCAGCGCGTCACCGCGCCCGCGCGGGTGGTTCGCTTCGGTCGACAGGGCCAGCGCCGCTTCGAGTTCGACGCGGGCCGCTTCGACGTCGCCGAGTTCGAGCAGGACCGTGCCGATGACGTGGTGCGCGCCGGCCTGCGTCCGCAGCATCGCCAGCCGGGTCGCCTTGACCAGGGCCTCGCGGGCGACCGCCAGGGCGTTGTCGTGGTCGCCCAGGTCGCGGAGCGCCCCCGCCAGGTTGGCGAGACCGCTCGCTTCGTCCGCGTGGTCGCCGGTCGACCGGCAGAGGTCGAGACCGGTCCGGTAGTGCCCGACCGCACGCTCCGTGTCGCCGAGCGCCTGGCCGGACCGGCCCGCATGGCTTTCCGCGAGCTGGCGGCCGGCGGTATAGCCCAGCCGGGTGGCCGTCTCGATCGCCCGGGTGTGGAGGTCGTAGGCACCCCGCAGGTCGCCGAGTTCCCAGAGCGCGTCGCCCAGCACGACGAGGTTCGGGACGGACGCGGTCCCCGCCCCCGCCAGCTCCAGGTCAACGGATTGCCGGTAGTACCCGGCCGCGTCGCGGAGCCGGCCCATCGAGAGCGACGTGCGTCCCAGGTCGCTGAGGACGAGTCCCCGCAGGTCCGGCGCGTTCAGTTCCCCGGCGAGTTCCGCTGCCTCGTCGAGGCAGCGGAACGCTTGCGCGTGATCCGCCCTGCTCCAGTGCGCGCCGCTGAGCACCCGCAGGCACAGCACCTGCCCGGCCGCGTTCCCGGCTGCGCGCGCCGCGGCGAGCGCAGCTTCGCTGACCGGGATCCACTCCGCGGAGCGGCGCCGTTCGAACTCCAGGTGCAGGGCGACGCAGAGCTGAGTCGCCACCGCGTCGAGGCCCGTCTCGGCGGCCTGCCGGGTCAGCACCGTCAAGGTGGTGAACTCGACGTCGAACCAGGCGAGCGCTTCGTCGGCGGTCGAGAACGACGGTTCCCGGTGGCGGACAGTCGCGTACGCGTCCCGGTACGGCCGCGGGTGCCGCAGCTGCGCCGCTTCGGTGGCCAGCCCGGCGTAGTGGCCGATCAGCCGGTGCAGCGCGCGGGCCCGCCGGTCGTCGTCATCGTCGGCGAGGGAGCGCGCCCGGGCCCACGAGTGCAGGAGCGCGTGCTGGACGTACCGCGCCGGGGTCCGTTCGACGACGAGGTGCAGGTCGAGCAAGGTGTACATGACCTGCCCCAGGGTGGCCGGCGCCAGCTCCGCCGCGTCGGCGAGCGCCGGGAACGAGATCCCGGCGGCCGGGAACAGGCCGCACAGCCGGAACACCCGTTGTGCCGCGGGGGCCAGCGCCCGGTACGACAGCGAGATGGCGGTCCGGACCGCGGTCTCCCGGTCGACGGCCGCGTCGAGAACCGCGAGGGGGTCGGCGGAACGGAGCTCCTCGACCATCGTGGACAGCGGCGTGCCCGGCCGCACGCGCGCGATCGCCGCGGCGATCCGCAGCGCGAGCGGCAGCCGTCCGCACACCTCGGCCAGCTCGACGGCCGCCGTTCGGTCGGCGTCGACCCGCTCCGGGCCGGCGGTGCGCCCGACCAGCACGACGGCGTCGTCCACCGCGAGCGGCCCCAGCTCGCGCGACTCGGCGCCTTCCCGGGCGACCAGCCCGACCAGCCTGGTCCGGCTGGTGATCACCACGGCGCAGCCCGGCGTCCCGGGCAGCAACGGACGAACCTGTTCGGCGCTGCTGGCGTCGTCGAGCACGATGAGCACCCGGCATCCGGCGACCGCGGACCGGAAGCGGGCCGCGAGCTGGTCGGGCTCCCTCGGCAGCGCGCGGTCGCGCGTTCCCAACGCGCGCAGGAACCCGGTCAGGACGTCCGCCGGGGCGGCCGGGCGGGCATCGGCAAACCCCCGCAGGTCGGCGAACAACTGGCCATCGGGGAAATCCGGCGCGGCCCGGTGCGCCCAGCGGATCGCCACCGCCGTCTTACCGACCCCCGGCATCCCGGTGAGCACCGCGACCCGGGTGTCCGACGAGCCGGTCAGCAGCCGGTCGAGCGCGGCGAGGTCCGCTTCGCGCCCGACGAAGCCGCCGGCGCCGAGCGGCAGCTGCCGGGGAACCTCGTCCGCCTGTCTCTCCGAGTGCAGGTGGCCGGCCACCCGGAACCAGGCGTCGTTCCAGCGGCCCCACTCCGCGCGGGGAACCCCCAGCGCGATCACGATCCGGTCGAACACGTCGGACGGCGGGTGGATCTTGCCGGAAACGTAGGCGTGCACGGTCGAGCGGGGCACGTCGACCAGGCGAGCGAGATCGGCCAGGCTGACCCGGGCCTTGCCCGTCCCCCGGGCCGCCAGCCGGCGCAACAGGTCGACCTCGCGCACCAACCCGGCGGTGTCGGCGATCCGCGCGGGATCCGGCCCGCCGACATCGCCGCCCATCCGCCTCGCACCTTCCCACCACGTCGGTTCCGGCTTGATCCAACCGCACCGGCTCCCGCCCCGCGACAGGTGTGCCGGGGCCGGGACGCGAGGACGTACGTGCGCGTGCCGGCGCAGTCGGAGTGCCTTCGACCGGTTGAGTTTCCCGCCGGGTGGGCAGTATGCCTTCGGCCCGGGCAACGATCTTGCGCAGCTTCGGGCCGCGCATCGCGGACCTGCTCGGGTGACAGCCCGGCCGGGCGCGACGCAGCGGTTGAGCCACCAGCCGCCACCGAACCGGTTCGATCCGCCCACCGGCGGGCCTTGGCTCCCGCACCGACGAGAGGTCACCATGCCCGGCACCGCCATCGTCCACGACCACCTCGAAACCGGTCGCACGACCATCACCGTGACCACCACGACGGACGCCTCGACCGTCACCGTCGCCGGTGCACTCGACCTGGCCACCACGCCACGCCTGCGCGATCACCTGGAAAACGCGCTGAAGGCCCGGCCCACCGCACTGATCGTGGACCTCGACGCCGTCGGCTTCTGCTCCTCCGGCGGCCTGTCCACGCTGCTGGAAGCGGTCACCAACGCCCACGCCCGCGGCATCCCCTGCGCGCTCATCGCCACCCAGCGCGCGATACTCCGCCCGATCAAGCTGCTGCAGCTCGACCGCCTCCTGCCCCTCCACGCCGACCGCACCGAAGCCGAAGCCTGGCTCTCGCTCGTAGCCCGCCTCCGCTGAACGCCGAACCCGGCCTGAACGCCTCATAGCGGCCCAGCACCCGGCGGGCTACACCCGCGGCCCCTACGCGCTCATCGCCACCCGCCGCGCGGTACTCCACCCCAGCAAGCTGCCGCAGCCCGGCTCACGCTCATAGCCCGCCTCCGCTGAACGCCGAACCCAGCCCCGAGGGCCTCATAGCGGCCCAGCGGCCGGCGGGCTACCTTGGTCGTCGCGATGGTTGAAAAGGCAGCCGTCTTCCGCGGCGATTCGGGGAGACCGGCATGGGCAGTGACCAGGACTGGCAGCGCGACAAAGAGGAGTTCGTCGCGGGCCTCGACCCCCACCGGCTCGCGCCCGGGCCGCTGGCCGGGGAGTTCGCCCGGCTGACGCGCACCCTGCTGGCCGCTGCGACGGTGGAAGACGTGCTGCAGCGCGTGCTCGAGGCCACCACGGTGATGGTCCCGGCCGCCGACCTCGCCAGCTTCACCCTCCTGGACACCGACGGCCACTTCCACACCCCCGCCGAGACCGACGCGGTCGCCACCGAACTCGACCGGCTGCAGTACCGGTTCCGCGAAGGCCCCTGCGTCGAAGCCGCCGAGCCCGGCGGCCCGGCCGTCGCGATCGCCCCGGACCTCACGGCCGAACCGCGCTGGCCCCGCTGGGCGCCGGCCGCCACGCACCTGGGGATGGGCTCCGTCCTGTCCACCGCCCTCATCAGCGGACCGCCCACCGGCGAAACCAGCGGCGCCCTCAACGTCTACTCCCGGGCCCGGCACGGACTGGACGCCGCCGACCGCGACGTCCTGCTGCTGCTCGCGACCCACGCCTCCCTCGCCCTGGCCGGCACCGACGCCGTCACCCGCGCGCAACTGCAGGCGGCGCACCTGCGCAAGGCCATCGACAGCCGGGACGTGATCGGCCAGGCCAAAGGCATCATCATGGCCCGCCGGGGCGTCTCGGCGGAGGAAGCCTTCGACGTCCTGCGGCGCACGTCCCAGGACCTCAACGTCAAGCTCGCCGACCTCGCCCGCACGCTCGCCGACCGCCACACCGAGATCGACCTGAAAGCCGCTGGGCGCGGGTTCACCGGCCCGGCAACCGGGTAACCACCGTCCGGAATCGACTCTCGCCACGCAGGCGGAGTCGCGGACAGGAAGGGCTCGCCTCGATGCCGACCGAACAGCAGACATCCCAGCTGGACGACCCGTTGCACGTGGTCGCGCTCGAGGTCGCCGACGACCTCGCCGAGCTGGCGAGGGTCCGCGCCTGGGCGGAGCGGTTGCTGCAGGACCTGCCGGAGGACCAGCGGGTCGACGCGCTCATGGTGGTCGACGAGCTGGCCTCGAACGCGCTCCGGCACGGATCGCCGCCCCGCCAGGTCCGCCTGCTGCGCAAACGCCACTGGCTCTCCGTCGAAGTCGACGACACCTGCGTCGATCCCGCCTGCCCGCGGCCGGCCTCGGCCGACGGGGGGCACGGGCTCAAGCTGGTCGCCGGCATGAGCGTGTCCTGGGGGCAGTGGCAGCGGCCCACCGGCAAGACCGTGTGGGCCGAGATCGACCTCACCGCACCCGGACAGCCGCGCTGATCAGCTCGGGACCGTGCCACCGCATTCCCGGACCAGATCAGCCATGACGGCGCGGTCGGCCGGGTCGACGTGGTCGGCGTAGTAGGAGTAGAGGCTTTCGCGGGCCAGGCGGGACGCGCGCAGGCCGTCGCGGTCGGCGATCGCGGTGAAGACCGCGCGGTGGTGGCGGATCGACTGCAGCATCAGGGCCGTCTGGTCGTCGGCGTCCAGGATCGTCCGCTGGATCAGGGTGAGGACGGCTTCGCGGGTGACGTCGCCGTAGACCCGGACGAGCTGGTTGCCGCCGGCCTCCGCGATGATCTCGTGGAACTCCATGTCGGCCTGGCTGAACTGGGTGTAGCCGAGGTTCATGCACTCGCGCATCCGGGCCATGTTCCGCTCGAGCCGCAGCAGCTGCTCGTCCGTGCGCCGGGCGGCGGCGAGCAGGTTCGCCGAGGCGTCGGCGATCATCCGGAACTGGACCAGCTCGGCGAGCCCGAGCTGGCCGGTCGAGGCCAGCATCGCGATCGTGCGGCGCACCGGCTCGACCGACATCGGCAGGACCAGCGGGCCACGGGGGTCCCGCGGGGCGGAGCGGACGAGGTCCATGTTCTCCAGGACCCGCAGCGCCTCCCGGACCGACGCCCGGCCGATGCCGAACTTCTCGACCAGCTCGCGCTCGCTGGGAAGCCGGTCGCCGGGCTTCAGCTCACCGGCGGCGATGGCGTTCCGGACGTGGTCGACCACCCGCTGGAAGACCCGCCCGTTCGCCGCCGCCGGCTGGCTCGCCACCCGTGTCCGCCCTTCGGTGTCCCCTGACCACATCCCCTGGCCACGCTGCCCCGAGGATACCGGCCTCAGGGCGCCAGCCCGGCCAGCGCGGTCATCAGCGACGCGGCCGGGTCGCCGATCTCGGTGGGGTCGACCTCCGCGACCCGCGACGCGATCCGGTCCCCCAGCTCCGCCGTGCCGGCGCCCATGCCCGGTCCGGCCAGGGCCGGGAGCTCGGCCAGCACCGACGCGGTGGCCGCCTCGAGGGCCAGTGCGGCGTCCCGCTCGCCCAGGCCGGCCAGGCACAGTGCGGCCGACAGGGCCGCGGCGGCGGGGTTGGCCCAGCCCTTCCCGGCGATGTCGGGCGCCGAGCCGTGGACCGGCTCGTACATGCTCGGCGCGCTGCCCGCCGGGTTGTGGTTGGCGCTCGCGGCCACGCCGAGGCCGCCCTGCACGGTCGCGCCGAGGTCGCTGATGATGTCGCCGAACAGGTTGTCGGTCACGACGACGTCGAACCGGCCCGGGTTCAGCGGCAGGTGCTGGCACATCGCGTCGGCGTGGACGTAGTCGTGCTCGACCTCCGGGTAGCGCGTCGCAACCTCGTCGACGACGTCCTGCCACAGCTGCCCGGCGTGGACCAGGACGTTCTTCTTGTGGCACAGCGTGAGCCGCCGGCGCCGGGCCATCGCCAGCCGGAACCCGAACTCGACGATCGCGGTGGTCGCCGGCACCGTCGTGACCGAGTTCTGGAGCGCGACGGCGTTCGGCGTCCCGGCGTGCGAGGTCGAGCCGCCGCCGGTGTAGAGCCCTTCGGTGTTCTCCCGGAGGATCACCAGGTCGCACTGGTCCGGCCCGACGCCGGTGACCGGGCTGGTGACGCCCGGGTAGAGGCGCACCGGCCGGATGTTCACCGACTGCCGGAACGCCACCCGCAGCGCGACGATGAGCCCGCGCTCCAGGACGCCGGGCGGGACGCGCGGGTCGCCGACGGCGCCGAGCAGGATCGCGTCGTGCTTCCGCAGCCGGGCGGTCGTCTCCTCGTCGATGGCCACGCCGGTGCGCAGGTAGTTCTCGGCGCCGAGGTCGAAGCCGGTGGTGTCGATGGCGAAGCCGAACCGGTCGGCGGCCGCCCGCACGCCGGCCAGCGCGGCGGCGGTGACGTCGGGGCCGATGCCGTCGCCGCCGATGACGGCCAGGTGGTGGGTGCGCAAGGTTCTCCTCGGTCGGTCAGGCGTGCAGGGCGAAGTCGCGCCAGGTCTTGCCCGCGTCGGGCTCGACGTCGACCCACAGCGCGGTGACGCAGTGCGGGCAGACGTAGGCGACGGCGGCCAGGGTGGGGTGGACCGCCACCCGGGACCCGAGGTCCCCGGGCCCGAGCGCGACGCGGCCGGCGATCGCCTCCCAGCCGTCGTCGAGGCGGCCGAGGACCTGCCCGCAGTGGCGGCAGGCGCCGACCAGGCCGTCCGGGCCGGCGTGGGTGGTGAGCGCGGCGCCCCACAGACCCGTCGCCGGACCGGCATCCACAGTGGACCCGCCGGCGGGCGCGGTCATCCGGTCGCGGCGGGACTCGCGGATCCGGGCCCGCAGCTCTTCGGTGCCGCCGGGGTCGGCCGAGCCGTCGTGGAGCGCGACGCCGTAGAGCCGGGCCGCGGCCTCGGGCGTGACGGCACCGGCCGCCACGTCGGCGGCCACCTTGACGGGGTCGCGCAGGAGCGGGTCGCCGTAGCCGCCGCCGTTCTGCACGGTGCACTCGAACACGTCGCCGTGGGCGATCCGGGCCGCGGGGGCGACGCCGGGCAGGACCTGGTGGTCGCCGTCGAGTTCCGGCAGCGTCGAAACGGCCTTCCCGGCCGCGAGGCGGGCGAGCGGGTCGGCGCCGGTGACCCGCTCGAAGCGGGCGCACGAGCCCGGCAGGCCGCCGAAGATCCCGGTGCGGTTGGGCAGGGCCACGCCGTGGGTGCCCAGCACGCCGGTCACTTCCCGCGTGTCGATCGGGGTGAGCGCGAACTGGATGCCGTTGCCACCGCGGTACGTCCCGGCGCCGCCGGAGTCGGCGACCATCCGCCGCCACAGGTACAGCAGCGGGTGGCGCATCTCCTGCTGCTCGACGTCGGTGGCGCCGCCGGCGAGGATCACCATCGCTCCCCCGGCGTCGACGCCGTCGCGGAAGGAGAACGCCGGTCCGCCCCACAGCAGCGAGTCCATGTACATCGACGCGAACGGCTCGCCGTGCTGGTCGACGCCGCCGAACTGGTTGAGCTGCCACGAGCCGTCCGACGGGCCGAACGCGTGGCCCTCGTACTTTTCGGAGAACGACAGCATCTTCGCGATCGCGCCGCCGGCCGAACAGGTCGCGGTCCAGTTCGCGCCCGCCGCACCGCCCGAGACCGGCATCGGCTCGACCGCGGTCACGCACAGCCCGTCGGGCGCGGTCACCTCCACCGGGCGCATGAGCCCGTGGTTCCAGGGGATGTCCGAGCCGAACGTGCAGAGCATGAGCGTGGCCACGGCGCCGAGCAGCCCGCCGCGGGTGGTCATGCCGTAGGCCGGGGACTGCGGGCTGGCGCCGGAGAAGTCGAAGACGATCCGGTCCTCGCTCTTGGTCAGCCGGCACGGCACCTGCAACAGCTCGATGCCGTCGCCGCCGTCCGGGCGGTCCAGGTAGGACGTGTGCTCGTAGACGCCGTCGGGCAGCTCCCGCAGCATCGCCCGCAGATCGGCTTCGGAGTTGTCGAGCGTCTTCTCCATGGTGGCCCGGACCGCGTCGGCGCCGTAGCGGTCGCACAGCTCGTGGAACCGCTGTTCGGCCACCCGCAACCCGGCCAGGAACGCGCGGAAGTCGTTGGCGACGGTGTCGTGCATCCGCGAGTTGAGCACGATCGTGTCCCACAGCTCCTGGTTGAGCACGTCCGTGCGGACGATCCGGCCCGGCGGGATCCGGATGCCCTCCTGGAAGACGTCGGTGGCGGTGGTGCACCAGCTGCCGGGGTCCATGCCGCCGAGGTCGACCTGGTGGGCCATGCAGCCCAGCCAGGCGACGATCTCGCCGTCGCGGAAGACGGGTTTGCAGAACTGGACGTCGTTCTGGTGCATCGCGGCCAGGTAGGGGTCGTTGATGATGAACACGTCCCCGGGCTCGATGTCGTCGTAGCGGTCGAGGAACACCTCGATCGCCATCGCGCCGGTGTAGATCGGCGTGAGCAGGTACGTGCCGATGATCGCCATCTCCCCGGCCGCGGTGTAGATGCCGAAGTTGTAGTCCGTGGCGTGCACGACCGGGGAGCCCGAGACGTGCTCGACGGTCGTGGCGCCCTCGGAGTTGATCGACCAGAGCTTGTGCCGGATGACCTCGTGGGTGACCGGGTCGACTGCCGTTGTCATAGCTGTTCCTTCCGGTCAGCGGTTTTGGATGACGATGTCGCCGAAGGCGTCGACCTCGGCGTCCTGGCCGAGGCCGATCACGACGGTCGTGTCGCGCAGCTCGACGATGGCGAGTCCCTCGATGCGCAAGCCGTCACGCAGGTGCTCGGTGCGGTACACCGCCGCGTCACGCCACTCGCCGCCGGAGAACACGCGGCGGCTCCCGGGCTCGCCGGCGTCCTGGGCCGCGAGCGCGCCGGTGTCGAACTCCGCCCGCGGCACCGGGCTCGTGGCCACCACGCGGAACGTGGTGATCTCGACACCGCCTTCGAGGAACGCGGCACCCTTGCCGAAGCGGCCCTCGTAGATCTCGACGAACCGTTCGACCATGGCGTTGACGTCCGCCGAGGTGATCACCTCGGCGTCGATCGGCACCGTGAGCACGTGGATCTGGGCGCGGAAGCGGATCTCGACGAACTTGCCGTAGGAGATCCGGCTCGCCCCGGCCGCGACGAGGTCCCGGCGCGCGCGGGCGGCCAGTTCGTCGAACGTGGCGTTCAGCTCGGCGGGCGGCAACGCCGTGGCGTGGTCGGTGGTGCCCGGCGGCGTCTGCATCGGCTGGGACAGCTCCTCGACCATGGTCAGGTCCGAGCAGCCGATCCCGAACGCCGAGTGCACGGACGCGGTGATCGGCACGACGATCTGCGGGCAGCCCAGCTCGGCGCCGTAGGAGAAGGCGTGCAGCGGCCCCGCGCCACCGTAGGCGAACACCGCGAAGTCGGTGGGGTCGTAGCCCTGCTCGACGGTGACCTGGCGGACGAGGTCGGCCATGCGGGCGTCGACGATCGTCTTCATGCCCTCGGCGGCTTCCTCGACGCTCAGCCCGCTCGGCGTGGCGACGTGCTCGTCGATGGCCGCGCGCGCCTTCCCGACGTCGAGGGTCAGCCGTCCGCCGAGGAAGTTGTCCGGGTTGAGGTAGCCGAGCACGAGGTCGGCGTCGGCCACGGTGGGCCGGGTGCCGCCGCGGCCGTAACACGCCGGACCGGGCCGCGCGCCGGCCGACTCGGGGCCGACCTGCAGCACCCCGTTGCGGACCGAGGCGAGGGAACCGGCACCCGCGCCGATCGCCCGCACCGCCACCGACGGCAGCGCCAGCTCGTCCCGGCCGATCACCGTCTTGTTCGACATCACCGGGCGGCCGTCGAGCACCAGGCCGACGTCGAAGCTCGTCCCGCCCATGTCGGTCGTGACGATGTTGCGGTACCCGTTGCGCGCGCCGAGGAACCGGGACGCCACGACCCCGCCGACCGGTCCCGACAGCACGGTCGCCGCGGCGCGCTTCTCGACTTCGGCGAACGTGGCCAGGCCGCCGTTGGACTGCATCAGCAGCGGCCCCGCCGTCAGACCCGCTGCGGCGAGGGTGTTCTCGAAGGAGTCCAGCGACGTCTTCAGGACCGGGCGCAGGCCGGCGTTGACCGCCGTGGTCAAGGTGCGCTCGTACTCGCCGATCCGCGGGAGGAACTCCGAGGACAGGGTCACCGACGCACCGGGGACCTCCTGCTCGATCAGTTCCGCCACCCGCTTCTCGTGGACGTCGTTGGCGAACGACCACAGCAGCGACACCGCGAAGACCTCGGCGCCCGCCTCGCGCAGCTCGGCGACGGCGCGCCGGACGTCGGCCTCGTCGAGCGGGCAGACGACCCGCCCGGCGTAGTCGACGCGCTCGGTGACCTCGGCGGTCAGGTGCCGGGGCACCACCGGCGGCTGCTTGACCAGCGTGCGGAACCGCTTGACCGCCTCCTCGTCCAGCCCGATGCCCTTGAAGCCGCGCATCACGGCCAGCGTGTCCCCGAACCCGCGGGTCTGCAGCAGGCCGACCTTCCGGCTGCGGCCCTCCAGCATGGCGTTGGTCGCCACCGTGGTGCCGTGGGCGAACACCTCGACGTCGGCGAGGAAGTCCGCGAGGGGCACCCGGCGCTCCTCGGCCGCCAGGACGAGCGTGTCGAGCACCCCCTGTGCGGGGTTGTCGGGCACGGTGGAGGACTTGTACCGGCCGACCGCGCCGCCCGCGTCGATGACGACCGTGTCGGTGAAGGTGCCCCCGATGTCGGAAGCGACGTAGTAGCTGGACATTCCACTCCTTTGTGGCGGACGGGGAGTCAGGACGCGCTTTCGTCCTCGGCCGCGGCCTTCCCCGCGGTTTCCCGCAGCTGGCGGATGGTGGCCTCGATGTGGGCGCGGGCGAGGCGCTCGGCGTCGGCGCCGTCGCCGGCTTCGATGGCGTCGGTGATCGCCGTGTGTTCGGCGATCGCCCGGACGGCGCTCTCCGGGCGGATCAGCGCGACCGGCGCGAAGACCTGGGCGGTCATCCGCAGGATCGGCAGCTGACCGATGACGAAGTCGTTGCCCGACAGGTGGACGATCTCCTCGTGGAAGTCCACATTGGACTGCGTGTAGTCGCGGGCCACCCACGGGTCGACCGCCGTGCGCTGCACGTCGATCGCCCGCCGCAGCGGCCGGACGCGGTCGCCGGGGAACTTCTCGGCGGCCAGGCGCGCGGCGAGGCCGTCGACGACCGCGCGCAACTGGTAGGCGTCGAGCAGGGTCGCGAGGTCGCCGGTGACGACCCGGGCGCCTTGGCCCGCGACGACCTGGACCAGACCCTCCTGCTCGAGCACCCGCAGCGCCTCCCGCAGCGGGGTCCGGCTGACCCCGAGCTCGGCGGACAGCTGCTCCTGCCGGAGCCAGGAGCCCGCCGGGTAGCGCTGCGTGGAGATCCGCTCGCGCAGCATCTCGGCCACCTCGTCCACGAGCGGGATGCGCGCGGCCTTCTTCGCCATTTCACCCTGCCGTCTTCGTCGTCAACAGATTGGATACAGCGGGCCCAGACTGACTCAGGACGTGGCCGACGTCAAGGCTTGACCTGGTCCACCAGGGCAGGCATCCTCGAATTCGTCCAGAGCTGGTCGGACCAGCAGGCCGTGAGCCACTACTGGTCCGCCGCTGGCAGTACCTGAGACGACGTCGTCCGGAAGAGAGTTGCCGATGGATGCGCACACGGCGGTGGCCGTTCCCGAGTTCCGCGCCGGGCTGCCGATCGGGCCGGGTTGGGTGACCGGCACCGCGACCGCCCCGGTGGTGTTCCCCTACGACGGGTCGGTGCTCGCCCACGCGCCGGTCGGCTCGGTGGACCACGCCCGGGCCGCGATCGAGGCGGGAGCCGCCGCCGTCAAGGCCGTGGGGAAGCTGACCTCGGCCGTCCGGCGGGCCATCCTGCTCGACGTCGAGCAGCGCCTGCGGGCCCACCAGGCCGGGTTCGTCGAGCTGCTGATCGGCGAAACCGGCAAGACCCGTGCCGACTGCGCGGTCGAGTTCGACCGGACCCTGTTCACCTGGGCCGCGGCCGCCGAGCAGGTCGCCCAGCTGCACGGGGAGACCGTGCCGCTGGACATCCAGGAGTCCGGCGCCGGGCTGATCGGGTTCTGGACGCGCAAGCCGATCGGCCTGGTCGTCGGCGTGGCGGGGTTCAACGCGCCGCTGCTGCTGGCCACGCACAAGATCGCGCCCAGCATCGCGGCCGGCTGCCCGGTGATCTGCAAGCCCGCCCCGGCCACCCCGCTGGCGACGCTCTGGCTGGCCGACCTCGTGCGCCAGGCCGCCGAACGCCACGGCGCCCCGCCCGCGATCGTGCAGGTCGTCACCGGCGACGCCGAGGTCGGCCGCGTGCTCGTCACCGATCCGCGGGTGGCCGCCGTGTCGTTCACCGGCTCCGCCGCGGTGGGCCACCGGATCGCGCGGGACGCCGCACCCCGCAAGGTGTTGCTCGAACTGGGGTCCAACGCGGCGCTCGTCGTCGACACCGACGCCGACCTGGACAAGGCGGCCGACGCCGTCCTGCGCGGTGGCTACTACTTCAACGGGCAAGCGTGCATCGCCGTGCAGCGCGTGATCGTCTGCGAGCCGGTGCGCGAGGAGTTCGTCGGCAAGCTGGCCGCGCGGATCGGCGAGCTCACCGTCGGCGACCCGCGGTCCCCCGGCACCCGGATCGCGCCGCTGATCGACGAGAACTCCACGCGGCGCGTGCTCGACCGGATCGACCAGGCGGAGCACGCCGGCGCGAAGGTCCTGCACGGCGGCCGCGTGGTCGACCGAGCGATCGAGCCGACGATCCTGCTGGACGTCCCGGAAGACGCCGAAGCCTGGGGCGAGGAGATCTTCGCGCCGGTCGTGGCGATCCGATCGGTGCCCGACCTGCCGTCGGCCCTCGAACTGGTGAACCGCTCCCGCTACGGCCTGCACGCGAGCGTCTACACGCGATCGCTGGCCACCGCGTTCCGCGCCATCGAGGAACTGGAGGTGGGCGGCGTCGTGATCAACGAAGTGCCCGGCTTCCGCTCGGACATCATGCCCTACGGCGGGGTGAAGGATTCCGGCGTCGGCCGGGAAGGCCCGCGGTTCGCGATCGAAGAACTGACCGTCACCCGCATGGCCGTCATCCGGCCGGAATGAGCAGCCCCGTGACCGACTACACCACCCTGTTCCGCCTCGACGGCAAGCGAGCCCTGCTGATCGGCGCCGGCGGCATCGGCCGCGAAGCCGCCCTCGCCCTCGCCGCGCACGGCGCCCACGTGCGGTGCGCGGACAAGGACCCGGCGACCGCGAAGGCCACCGCCGCCGAAGTGGACGGCGACGCGCTCGAACTCGACATCACCGACGCCGGCGCCGTCACCCGCGCGGCCGACGAACTCGGCCCGGTCGACGTCCTGGTGCTGACGGCCGCGACGAACGTGCGCAAGCGGCTGCTGGACTACACAGCCGAGGAGTTCGACCGCGTCGTCGGCCTCAACCTCAAGGCCACGTTCACCATCCTGCAGGCGTTCGGACGGCACATGGTCGCCCGGCGCTCCGGCAGCATCGTCCTCTTCTCCTCGGTGCGCGCCCAGGTCGTCGAGCCCGGGCAATCCGTGTACGCCGCCACCAAGGCCGGTGTCATCCAGCTGGTGAAGACCGCGGCCGCGGAGTTCGGCGAGGCCGGCGTGCGGATCAACGCGATCGCCCCCGGCGTCGTCGAAACCCCGCTGACGCAGCAGATCAAGGCCGACCCCGGCTGGTACGAGGCCTACGCCGCGAAGAGCGCGCTCGGCCGCTGGTCCCAGCCGTCCGAACTGGCCGGAGCGGTGGTGTTCCTGGCCTCCGACGCGGCCGGCTACGTCACCGGCTCCACCGTCATGGTCGACGGCGGCTGGACCGCCGTCGACGGCCGGTTCACTCCCCCCACCTGAGCACCGGGAGCCCCCATGCCGGACAACACCGCCGTTGACCGCCTCGCGCGCACGACCCTGCGCCGGGTTTCGGTGCGCCTCGGACTGCTGCTGTTCTTCGTCTACGTCCTCAACTACCTCGACCGCACCAACATCGCCATCGCCAAACTCCAGATGCAACCGGACATCGGGCTCAGCGAAGCCGCCTTCGGGCTGGGAGCGGGCCTGTTCTTCGTCGGCTACGTCCTGTTCGAAGTCCCCAGCAACATGATCCTCGCCCGGGTCGGCGCCCGGTATTGGATCGCCCGCATCGCGTTCACCTGGGGTCTCGTGTCGATGGCGATGTTCCTGGTGCGGGACGAGTGGTCGTTCTACCTCCTGCGGTTCCTGCTCGGCGTGGCCGAAGCCGGCCTCGTCCCGGGTGTCGTCCTCTACCTCACCCACTGGGTCCCGGCGCTGCGCCGGGCCCGGTTGATCAGCCTGTTCTACCTGGCCGTGCCCGTGTCCACGGTGATCGGCGCGCCGCTGTCGACGTGGCTGATGGGCTTCCGCCCGTGGGGGCTGACCGGCTGGCAGTTCATGTTCCTCGTCGAAGGGTTCCCCTGCCTGGTCGTGGCCTTCGTCGTGCTGCGGTACCTCACGGACAAGCCGGCCGAAGCGACGTGGCTGACACCCGACCAGCGTGCGTGGCTGACCGCCACGCTCGCCCGGGAAGAGGGTGCGGCCGGCCACCGCGCGGGAACGTTCGCGGCGGCGTGCCGCGACCAAGGCGTGCTCGGCATGGCGGCCGCGTTCTTCTCGATGATCATCCCGATCTACGCGATGACCTTCTTCCTGCCCACCATCGTCAAGCAGATGGGCTCGTTCACCACCGGCCAGATCGGGCTGCTCACCGCGATTCCGTTCGCGTTCGCCGCGCTCGGCATGTGGCTGCTGTCCCGCAGCTCCGACCGGACCGGCGAACGCACCCGCCACTACGTCCGGCCCGCGCTGGCCGGCGTCGCGGGTCTCCTGCTGAGCGCGCTGACCCTCGGCAGCTCACCCGTGCTCGCGCTGCTCGGGTTCACCCTCGGCGCGATCGGCTGCATCTCGACGCTGCCGGTGTTCTGGGCCCACGCCCCGTTCCTGCTGACCGGTGCGGCCACGGCCACCGGGATCGCGTTCATCACCGCGATCGGCAACATCGCCGGCTTCGTTTCGCCGTACATGGTCGCCTTGATCAAAGGCAACGAGAAGGGAATGGGCCACAGCAGCACGGCCATCGCCGTCACCGCGGTGTTCCTCGCTCTCGCCGCCGTGATCATGACCGGGGTCGGCCGCCTGATCACCCGGCGCGGCAACGTGCCGTGGAGCCAGGCGGAACACCTGGACCGGCCGGCAGCGCGCGACCTCGGGTGAAGCCGGTTCGCCGGTCCCACCGGGCAGCTCGAGCGGGCTAGGACCGGCAGAGCAGCGCGTCCGGCGTCCGGCTCGAACCGATCCGGCCCGTGTAGGCGACGCCGGCGACGTACTCCCCCGGCGCGCACTGGCCCTTGTAGTTCCCGGTCGCGAAGTCGCCGCCGGGGTCGCCGGACGGGCGGTTGTCGCCGCGGTCGAACCACACCGTCCGGCCCGTGCGGCCCAGCGGGGTCGCCGATCGGCCGCACAGCACCGCCGAGAAGGCCGCGCCCTGGACGCTGTACCCCACGACCGCGTGGTCGGGCGGGCACTGCGTCTTGGTGTAGCCGGACGCCCAGTCGGTGTCGACGTAGGTCTCGTCGCGGACGACGACGTACCCGGTGGGCGCCGCCAGGGTCCCGGTGCACAGGCCACGGTTGCCGGTGTGGGCCAGGCCGGCGAGCCGCTGCCCGTCGGGGCAGACACCCTTGCGGGCGCCGGGATTCCAGTCCGGCAGGGCACGGACCTGGCGCGACTCGGTGAAGTCCGCGTAGTCCAGGTCGAGCATCGACCAGTGCTCGGCCTCGGGGATCGGCCCGGTCCGCGACGGCGCGGAGAGCAGCCGCCGCCAGGCCGGGCCGCGCCAGTCGGTGCCGTCGAGCACGTCGATGCGCCGGCCCGCGGAGTCGTACCCGAGCAGGGCCCACCCGTCACCGGCGCCGTCGGTCTGGAAGCCGACCGCGGGCCAGTAGGCGAAGTCCGTGTCGGTCTCGGCGAGGTAGTTCACGAAGTTCTCGAAGAACGCGCGCGACGCCGGGTCGGTGGTGTGGCGGCTTTCGCCGAATTCGCTGATCCACAGCGGCGCCGTGTAGTGCCGGCCGGTGTCGGCCGAGACGAAGAACGCCTGCCGGTACAGGACGTCCCGCAGTTGCTGGGGCGAGAGGTCGCGGTAGCGCGGGTCGTGCGTTTCGCCGATGCCGGTCGCGCCGGAGTGGTTGGGCCCGGTGTAGCCGTAGAAGTGCGCCGAATAGACGAGCTTGCCCGAGTCGACGAGCGTGTGCGACAGCGTCCGGGCGGGTTCCAGCGTCGGCCGGCCGTGCGGAAAGCCGTCGATCGGCAGCCCGGTCCAGTTGATGCCCTCGACGAAGATCAGCAGGTCCCGGTTCGCCTCGGTGAGGATGCGGTCGGCGACCTGCCGGCTCGCGCGCTGCCAGTCGGTGCCGTTGCCCCAGCCCCAGTTGGGGTCGTCCAAGGTGTTGCGGCGGACCTCGTTGTACAGGTCGGCGCCGACGACCCGCTTGTTCGCGGCGTAGCGGCGCGCCATGAACAGCCAGTCGTCCTGCCACTGCTGCTCGGTCTGCGCGGTGTTCCAGCGTTCGTTGCCGTCGAGCCCGCAGCACCAGCGCGAGGTCGTGGTGTGGTTGTTGAGGATGACGGCGAAC
This sequence comes from Amycolatopsis sp. cmx-13-12, assembly GCA_049998155.1. GTDB lineage: Bacteria > Actinomycetota > Actinomycetes > Mycobacteriales > Pseudonocardiaceae > Amycolatopsis. The sequence continues at coordinate 354,284 of JAEBES010000001.1, forward strand.
CCGCGCGCGGTCAGCCGCTCGACGACGCGGTCGTACACCGCCAGCGGCGTCAGCCCGTGCAGGTCCGGGTTGGCGGCCAGGTCCGGGACGGGCCGGGTGTCGTGGAGCATCGCGTTGGAGAACTGCAGCCGGACGCTGTTGAGGCCGAGCTGCGCGAGCCCGTCGATGACCGTGTCGATCGACGCGCGGTCGAGCCCGAGCGGCGTCTGGTAGGCGATCTCGCCGGCGTGGTGGTTCGCCGGGTCGGCCACGTCGCCGGAGCCGGTCCACGTGCCGCTCGCGCCGTGCCAGTTGGCGGCCTTCAGCTTGAAGCGGTCGCCGTGCGCGTCGACGATGTACCGGCCGCGGGTGCTGAGCGGCCCGGTCCAGGACGGCGGGTCCGCCTCCGCCCGGGCGACGGGAACGACGACGCCGACGGCGGCGCACAGGACGGTGAGCAGCGCACCCAAGATCCTCACCCGAGTGAGTGAACCAACTCGCGGCCCGCCGGATAAGGGCCATAAGGAGGTCTTGCGCCACTGCACCGTCCTGTTCCCGACCGCTGCGGCCTACTGGATCACGAACGGCGCCGACACATCCACCGCGTACGGCGTCGTCTCGTTCTTGTTCAGCTGCAGCACATAGTTCCCCGGCACCACGGCGGGCGGGCCGGCCGCGTTGATGTCCGGCGCGCTTTCGGCCAGCGTGGCCGCCGGGAAGGACACGCGCACGACCTGCGACCGGCCCGGGTCGAGCGTCACCCGCGCGAAGCCGGCCAGCCGTTGCGGCGGGACGACCACCGGGCTCACCGGCTGCGCCACGTACACCGGCACGATGTCGGTGCCGGCGCGGGTTCCGGTGTTGGTGACGGTGAACGTCGCGGTGGCCGTGCCGTCGCGCGCGACTTTCGGCGTCACCGCCAGGTTCGTGTGGGTGAACGTCGTGTACGAAAGGCCGTAGCCGAACGGGAATTGCGGGTTGTACGCGTTGCCCGGACCGTAGGAAGTACTGGGCAGCTGGTCGAAGAACTTCGGCTGGTCCCCGAGCGGGGACGGGGCCGTACCGGCGAAGTCACCGGCGACGGCCGGCGCGTCGGACGGCCAGCTGATCGGCAGCTTGCCCGCCGGGTTCGCCTTGCCGAACAGCACATCCGCCACCGCCGTGCCGGCTTCCGTGCTGCCCTGGTAGGCCATCAGCACCGCGTTCGCCTTTCCCGCCGGGCCCAGCCCGATCGGGCGGCCCGCGAGGACCACGACGATCACCGGCTTGCCGGTCGCTTCCAGCGCCGAGACGAGGGCCTGCTGGTCGGACGTCAGCGCCGGAGCCGGATTGTCGCCGAGCCCCTCCGCATAGGCCTTCTCCCCCACCACCGCCACATAGGCACTGGTGTCCGCCGCGGCCGCGACGGCGGCGGCCTGGTCCGGCACGTGGACCGCGGCCGGGTCCGCGGCCCGGACGCCGTCCAGCACGGTGGTGCCCGGCGGGATCTGGTTCTCGGGGCCCATGCAGCACACGTGCCCGGCACCCGCCACACCCTGCCAGCTCACGCTCCAGCCGCCGAGCTGGTCGGACATCGAGTCCGCACCCGGGCCCGTCACCACGACCTTCGCACCGGCGGGCAACGGCAGCGCGTCGCCCTCGTTGCGCAGCAGGGTGATCGACTCCCGCGCGGCCTCCAGCGTCCGATCGCGGCCCGCGGTGACGGCGGCGTCGGCGGCGTTCGCGTCGACGCACGGTTTCGCCGGATCGGCCACGCACGGCTGGTCGAACAGGCCGAGCCGGAACTTCAGCGTGAGGATGCGGCGCACGGCCTGGTCGATCCGCGCGCCCGAGATCTTGCCCGTGTCGACGGCCTGCAGGATCGCGGCCTGCCACCCGGCGGGGTCGAAGACCTGCGTGCTCATGTCGACGCCCGCGTTGACGGCGGCGGCGATGGCGCCCGGGAGGTCCGCCGCGATGTGGTAGGCGGTCTGCAACGCGGTGACGTCCTGGTAGTCGCTGATCACGACCCCCGGGAAGTGCAGCTGGTCGCGCAGGACGTCGGTCAGCAGGTAGTGCGACGCGGTGGCGGGAACCCCGTTGATCGAACCGGAGCTGGCCATCACCGCCCCCGAGCCCGCGTCGATTCCGGCCGCGTACGGCGGCAGGATCGTCGTCTGCAGGTAGTTCATGGGCAGCAGCGCCGCGGCCCGGTCGTGGCCGTTGATCGACTGCGAGTAGCCCGCGAACTGCTTGACCGTCGCGCTGACGTTCAGCTCGCCGCGCTTGCCGGGCGCCTGCAGGCCCTTGACGTTCGCGGCGCCCAGCGCGGCCGCCAGGCCGGGTTGCTCGGACCACGTCTCGTAGGTGCGGCCCCACCGGTTGTCGCGCGCGATGTCCTGGCCGGGCGCGAAGTTCCAGTTCCAGCCGGTGGCGCGCAGGGCGTCCGCGGTCGCCTTGCCGGCGGTCTGGGCGAGCGCGGGGTCCCAGGTGGCGCCCATGCCGATGGAGTGGGGGAACAGGGGTGCCTGCCACGGGTGGCCGAAGCCGTGCACCGCGTCGATGCCGAACACCACCGGGATGTGCAGGCGCGAGTTCTCGATCGCGAACCGCTGGATGGTGTTGTACTCGGTGGCCCAGTCGTAGCCGGTGTTGCCCACCCCGCCCCGGCCCGTGGTGTCGACCGGGTTGTCGGTACCGCTCGCGAGGACCGAGCCGACGTGCGCGTCGACCAGGATCTTGCGCATGCAGTCGGGATTGGGCAGGTTGAAGCCGTTGTTCCCGCACGTCGTGCCGTCCGGGTCGGTCAGCGTGGTGACCACCTGCTGGTCCATCTGGCCGACCTTTTCGGGCAGCGTCATCGCGTGCAGCAGCGCCTCCACCCGCGCCGGAACCGGGCGCCGGGCGTCCAGCCAGAGCGTGCTGCCCGGATCGACGGCGGCACTGCTGCCGGCCGTGAACGCGGGCACCGCGAGCAGGGCCGCCGCGGCGAGCACCGTGACGGTGACGCGGGTACTACGCCTGTGGTTGCGGAACACCTGACCTCCTTCAGCCGTGGCCGGCGCGGACCGCGGGCACCTCCCCGAGGTGTCGCGAGTCGCCCTGGAACACCGTCACACCGACCGGCTTGCCGTTCACCTTTCGGGTTGCTGAGCATCCCGAGGCCCGACAAGGCGTCCCATCGAGCCGCCGGCTGAACGCGTCCACCCTGGACGAGCGGCCGGTCAACCTCACCGCGCGCGGTGGCCGAAGCCCGTCACAAGGTCCGTTCGGTCTCCACGAATTCGCCGTCCCGGCGGGTGACGAACCCCAACCCGGCCCAGCGGCCGGTCACGAAGTCCTCGAGGACCGAAGCGCCCCGCCTCCAGTCCCGGGTGACGCCGTCCTGCGTCGTCACCTGGTCGGGGCGCGGCGCCGGCCACCAGCTGGGGTGGCAGTTGAAGAAGTCGCTCTGCCACGGGAGTGACATCCCCGCGGTCACGTCCCCCGGCCGGACCGCCGGGCCCAGCCGGAACGACACGTGCTCGTCGCCGACGGTGAAGTCGTCGACGTAGTTGCCGCGGTCCAGCAGGAAGGCGCCGGCCTCGATGCCCGGGTAGAGGGCGCCGCCGACGCAGTTCTCGAGCGCCGCCTTGTCCAGGCCTTCCGGGGTGACGGCTGCGGACGGCACCGGGAAGGCCGGGCCCGCGTTCGGCGGCCAGTCCTCGATGAACTTGCCGTCCGCCCACTTCTTGAGCCTCGCGACCTGGGTGTCGGTCAGCTGGAGGTCCGCGGCCTGCCGGTCGTCGGTGTTGAGCTTGGGCATGTGCCCATCCACGCCCTTGGCGATCCGGCGCCGGATCTCGGCCACCACCTCCGGCGCGCGCACCGGGTGCCCCGACCAGTCGTGCGCGCCCCGCGCGGACGCGATGACGGCACCGGTGTCGAGCGCCGCCTGCAGGATGGGGTAGATGTCGTCGACGTAGGACGGCTTGGCGGCTTTCGCCGCACCGGCGGCGAACCGGTCGAACACCACGTCCCACATCCGCACGACGTTGCCCAGCGGCGGGGCGAACTTGGGTGGCGCGACCACCACCCACGCCCGCTGGACCGGGGGCAGCCCGGCCACGCCGGGAATCGTGACGGTCGCCGAAACCAGGCCGTCCGAGACGTCGTCGAACCACCCGTCGCTGTCGCCGGCGCCGTCGAGCGCGCTGTTCGCCGGGGAGCCGGCCCGGCCGAGGCCGCCCAGCACGACCAAGCGGCCGTCCTCGTCGGTGTGGATGTTTCCCAGGCGCACGGGTACCGGGTCGTGCTTAAGGACGGTGAACTTCCCGCCGTCCAGCGGCACGTCCGGGTGACGGGCACCGGACACGGTGTGCGGTCCCGCATCGATGACGAGCGCGTCCCGATCGGCCCCGGAATAGGTGCTGTTGCGCAGTTTCCGGCCGCGCGGGTGAAATCTCGGCGCGGCCGCCTTGCGGTTCGCGAGGTGAACCGTCCACGTGATTTCCGCGTCGGCAGCGGTCAATTCACGCACGCGGCCGTCGTCGTGGTAGGCGAACAGGCGGAATCGTGCGCCCTGCCGCCTGATCCGCTTCGTACCGTCCCGGTACGCGTGGTCCGGCGGCTCGGCGATCTCCCACGGCCGTTCGGGACCGACGAATCCCTCGTCGCTGTCCCCGACGCGGGCGATCCCGATCGCGGGGTGGATGCGAATCGCGACGATGCCCATGGCGGAAAAGTCGCGCGCCGGTTCCCGGCGTTACACCCGCGGTCAGTGCCCCGCGCCGAAACAATTGAATCCCGCGGCCGCGACGAAAGTGCCGGCTTCGTCGTCGCGAAAGGATTCCTGCGCGGCGGCGAGCGCGACGGCGGGCGGGTGGCCGCCGACGAGGTTGCGGTGGAACGCGACCATCAGCGGCGCGGTCTCCCGGTCGGGCACCGGAACCACCGGCGCGACCAGCTGGGCCGTGCCGAGTGCCATGAACACCGCGCTGAGGCCGAGGAGCTCGTCACCGGTGCACACGACGGACCGGCCGCTGTCGCAGGACGCCAGCACCACCGTGTGCGGGGCCCGGTCGAGCTGGTCGAGGTCGTGCCCGACCAGCGGTCCGTCGTGGAGCCTGAGGTCGGACAGCAGCGGCTGGTCGACGGCGAGCCTGCCGTGTGCGGCCAGGTGCAGGACGTCGGCGGTGGACACCGCTTTCAGCACGGCTTCGACGGTCGCCGCGTCGCCGACGAGCGGGGTCGTGCGGTGCACCGCCGCGACCGCCTGCGCTTCTTCGTAGGCGCCCCGCAGTCCCGGCCCGGCCGCGACGCTGACCGCGCCGAGTTCCCCCGGACGCCGCGCCGCCGCGGAGTGCCACAGCGTCGCCGACGGCGAGACGGTCACCGGGCGGCCGGCGCACGAGGGCAGCACCGACCACGGCACGCTGTGGAGCGGACCGGTCGGGACGAGCACGAGCCGGCGGCCGTCGATCTCCGGCAGCGCCTGCAGCAGCACGTCGTCGAGCTTCGCCGCCGCCACGCGCAACAGACGCAGCGCGGCCGTCCGGACCGCCGCGACGGCGGTGGGCTGGGCCAGCCTGCGCAGGGCGAAGGTGAGCTGGTCGACCAGTCCCGCGATCTCGCCGGTGGCCCCGGCGAAGCGCAGCCGCAGGGTGCCGCCGGCCAGGCTCAGCGTGTGCAAGGTGCCGTTCAGCTGGACGAACTCGACCAGCGCGGCGTCGCCCAGCGCGAGGTCGGCCGGCCGCACCGGGCGGACCGGCGGCCGCGGCGCACCCGGGCTGAGCCGCGCCCGGTCGCGGATCTTCCGTTCCAGCACGGCCTGCCGGGCGCGGTTCGCCGGGTCCGCGCGTTCCCCGAGTGTGGTGCGCAGCTGGGCGAGCAGGGCGACCAGCTCCGGATCCTCCGGCGGCCGCAGCGGGCGGCCGGCGAGCCGGTTCGCGCGGCCCCGCTCCGCCCACTCGAACACCCGGGCCGGGCGGCCGGACTCCAGCGCGATGCGCAGCCCCAGTTCGCTGAGCTCGGCCCGGTGCGCCGCCGACCTCGCCCGCAGGTCGGTGGCGCCGAGCGACCCGGCGTGCTCGTCGAGGATGAGCAGCCCGGCCCGGACCGCGCGCGTGGCGGCCCGGCTGTCCCCCGTGGTGCGGGCCAGCATGGCCCGGGCGTACCAGCGCCGGGCCCGCAACGCGGCCGGCCCGCCGCGAGGTGCGGCCGCGGCGCGGAGCTGGGCGGCAGCGCCCGCGGAGTCACCACCGGCCGCCGCGAGCTGCGCGGCCACCAGCCGGGCCTCCAGCGCCGCGGCGGGCCACCCCGCCGAGGCCAGGACGTCGACCATGGCCGCCGCCCGGGCCGCGGGCACCCGCACCCGGCCGCCCGCCGCGAGCCGGGCCTTCAGCACGGCCAGCCAGGCGAGCTCGGCCCACTCCCGGCGGTCCTGCCCGCTGAACTCGCGGTGGGCGCGGCGGGCCTGCTCCGCCGCGGTCGCCCAGTCGCCGCCCAGGTGCGCGGCCTGCGCCAGCAGCAGCCGGGCGCCCGGGACGAGCAGCCGGCGGCGGTCCCGCACGAAGGCGTGCACCGCCCGCTCGGCCGCCGCGGCCGCTTCGACGCGGGCCCCTACCGACAGCAGCAGTTCCGCCTGATCGGAGTACACCGGCCCGAGCTGCCCACCGAGGTCGCCGATGATGGTCTCGGCCCGGCCGAGGTGGGCGAGCGCCGCGGGCACGTCACCGCGCAGCGTCTCGAGGAAGCCGAGGTTCTCGGCGATGATGCCGACGGCCAGGCCGCGGCCCAGCGCCCGGGCGAGGCCGTCGGCTTCCCGCAGATCCGCCGACGCCGCGCCGAAGTCGTGCTTCTCCGTGTGCAGGATCCCCCGGTTGACCAGGGCGCGCTGCAAGTTGAGGGTGTCACCCACCCGGCGCAGCAACGGGATCGCGACCTCGTACTCGGCCTGAGCGTGGGCGAGCCGGCCGATCTGGTGCAGGAGGTCCGCCCGCTGGGCCCGCGCCCGGGCACCCCCGTCGCCGTCGAGCAGCCGGACCGCGGTGTCGATCTCCCGCAGGGCTTCCTCGGGCCGGCCCCGCTGGACCAGGGCCGCGGCGAGTGGGATGCGGGCCTCACCCGCCAGGCCGGCCGCGCCGGCCTCGTCGGCCAGTGCGATCGAGTGCCGCAGGTGCCGGATCGCGCTGTCGACGTCGCCGCACTGGAGGTCCGACCGGCCCCAGGCCCGTTCGGCGATCGACGCCGCCGCGGGATCCGCTTCCCCGATCGCGAGGCGGAGCGCGCGCTCGGCGACGGGCGCGGCCCGGCCCGCGTCCGTGTCCGCCCGGCGCAGTGCGGCGTGCGCTTCCGCGAGTGCGGCCGATCCCCTCATGGGTGAAAGCATGCCCCGTTTTGGCGGTACCCGGAATAGTTTACCGGTGTTGGTATCAAACGCGTGACCGGTGCCACCGTCGGATATGAGCAACCGAAGCCGGGAGGTCGGGACCATGGCACAGCCGGACGAGCTGATCGTCGACACCAACAGCCTCGAACAGGTAAAAGAAAAACTTTCGGAATGGGGACTGTGGGACAAAGAACTGACGTCGGAGGAACCCGACGACCGGCTGCGGCTGGTGCTGGTGAGCCGCCTCACCGGCCTGTGTGAGTACGCCGACCGGGCGAAGTACCTGTACCGCAACGAGATCGAGATGCTGGAGAAGCGGACGGACCGCTTGTTCAGTGATCTCGACGTCCTGCTCTACGACCTGCGAACCCGGTGCGCGGCCGAGAGCGGCGTGCTCCCCGTGGTCGGCAAGAACCGGGACACGTTCATCGGCTACCCCCAGCACAAAGGCTATGCCGAACCCATTCTGCCCGACTGCGCGCCGCCGTTCGCGGCCGGCACGCACACCGCGGACGATATCCGGGTCGGCGTGGTCGACACCCCATTCTTCCGGCTCCCGGAGTTCACGACGGAGTTCGTGACGGCGGACGACGAGGACGTGCGCCCGGGCCCCGACGGGACCTACAGCGCGCTGGCCGGGCACGCCGCTTTCGTCGTGGGAGCAATTCACCAGCAGGCGCCCGACGCGCACATCATCGTCAAGGCGGGACTGGACGGCGGGACCGGCCGCAGGTCCGTGTGGGACACCGCCCGGAAGATCGTCGAGTTCCGGGACGAACGGATCGAGGTCCTCAACCTCTCCTTCGGCGCGACGACCGAGGACGCGCAACCCCCGCTCGCGCTCCGGCGGGCGATCGACAAGGTGAAGGAGAAGCACCCGAACGTCGTCATCGTGGCCGCCGCGGGCAACCGCGGACACCTGCCGAACCCGCCGTTGGCCGTCTGGCCCGCCGCGATGACCGCGGTCGAGGCCGTCAGCACCGAAGCGTCGTTCGCCATCGTCGACCGCCCGTGGGTGGAGATGATCGCGGACGGGACCGACATCACCGGGTTCTACCTGAACGGGCCGGTCCGGCTCTCCGGCGGGATCACCGTGTTCTCCGGGTCCGCCGTCTGGAGCGGGACCTCGTTCGCCGCGGCGAGCGTCAGCGGCGCGGTGGCGGAACAGCTGAAGAAGTACCCCGACGAGCCGCGCAAAGCCCTCCAGGCGGTCCTGCGCGGGCCGGTCGCGACGGCGCACCGGCCGTCCTGACCGGAAGGACACCGATGCCGGACGACCCGGGAGTGAGCGCGCTGGTGAAGCGGGCGCGAGACGGCGAACCGGAGGCGTGGAACGCCCTGGTCGACCGGTTCGCGCCGCTGGTGTGGTCGGTGTGCCGCCGCCACGAGCTCTCCCGGGCCGACGCCGAGGAAGCCGGGGCCAACGTCTGGCTCCGGCTGGTCGAAGGGCTCGACGGCCTGCGCGAGCCGGCCGCGCTGCCCGGCTGGCTCGTCACGGTCACCCGCCGGGAGTGCCTGCGCGTGATCCGGGCCCGGCGCGGGCAGGTGCTCGTGGCCGACGACCACTTCCCCGACGAGGGCAACCCCGCGGCCGACGCCGAAGTGCTGGAACAGGAGCGGTACATCGCGCTCCGCGAAGCGTTCGCGGGGTTGTCCGCGCAGTGCCGCCGGCTGCTGACGCTGTTGTTCAGCGACCCGCGTCCCGCCTACAGCGAGATCTCGGAGCGGCTCGGCGTGCGGATCGGCGGGATCGGCCCCACCCGCCTGCGGTGCCTCGCCGCCCTCCGGCGCAGCGGCCCGCTGGCGCCGTACGTCGACTCCCCGGAAGCGTGATCGCGATGGCGGAGCGATGGCGAAGCGACGAGGAATTGCTGGCCGACCTGCGGGCCGCGCTCGACGCCGAAGCGGAGGTTCCCGGGTGGTTCGTCGAAACCGGGAAGGCGGCCCTGGACTGGCGGTCGCTGGACGCGGAACTGGCCACGCTGACCGAGGATTCGGCGACGGCCGCCGAGCCGGCCGGTGCCCGCGCGGAGCCGTTGTCGGTCCGGTCGCTCACGTTCACCGGGCGCGAAATCGCCATCGGGATCGAGGTGGACCCCGACGAGCTCCACGGTCAGCTCGCGCCACCGCAGCCGGGGGAGATCGAGGTCCACCCGCGGCGCGGCCAGGTCCGCAGGGTGCCCGTCGACGACCTCGGCTGGTTCGTGGTCCGGCCGAAACCCGCCGGCGCGTTCCGGCTCCTCTTCCGCGGCGCCGGCGGGCACGTCGTCGTCACCGGCTGGACGACCTTGTGAGATCCACTCAGGAACCGCCGCCCGGCGGGACGAACGACGCCGAGCCGTCCGGGTTCGGCAGCTGGCTCGCCAGCGACGCCAGCAGCGAGGCGACCACGGCCATCCCGGTCGTCGACAACGCGGTGACCCAGTCGGTCACGAGCAGGCCGCTGCCGAGCGTCGCGACCGCCACCCCGGCTGCCGTGCGGATCGCCCGCTCGGTCGCGTCCTTCCAGAAGTTACGAGTCCACATGGGTTTTTCCTTTCCCCGTCACAGGTGTTTCGCTGGGACAGAGCGATCGGGCGAACCGCTGATACCGCCGTCGCCGAACCGCAACGAAATCGCCACCGGGCTTCGGGAAAGGGAAACCATGGCGACCACCGGGATTTCGCACCCACGTGCGGGCAGTGCTCGGTGATGAGGGTTGACGCGGCCGTCGTCGGTGGTGGGCCCGCCGGGGCCGCCGCCGCGCTGCGGCTGGCCGAGTCCGGGGCGACGGTGATCCTCTTCGAGCGATCGTCCTACCACGGGCTGCGCATGGGAGAGACGCTGCCGCCGTCGGTGAACCCGCTGCTGCGCGAGCTCGGCGTCCGGGACCGCTTCCTCGCGCTGGAGCCGGTGCCCTCGTACCGGACGGCCAGCGCCTGGGGCGGGCCGGAGGTGGCCGAGTGGTCGTTCGTGTTCAGCCCGCACGGCCACGGCTGGCACACCGACCGGGCGCGGTTCGACCGCATGCTGGCCGGCGCGGCCGCGGCCGCCGGGGCCGTCGTCCGGCTCGGGGCGGGGGTCCGTGGCGTGCGCCGGGTCGACGGCGGGTTCGCGGTCGACGCCGGCACCCCGGTGGTCGCGGACGTCCTCGTGGACGCCACCGGCCGGTCCGCCCGGATCGCCCGCGGCCTCGGCGCGCGGCGGCTGCGCAGCGACCGGCTGGTGTGCGCGGCACGGGTGTTCACCGTGCCGCCCGGACAGCCGGCGGGCGACACGTTCCTCGAGGCCGTGCCGGACGGTTGGTGGTACACCTCTCCCCTGCCGGCGGGCCGTCGGCTGGTGGCCGGGTTCACCGACGCCCGCCGCGCCGCCGAGGCCCGGCTCGCGGATCCGGCCGGCTGGGCGGCGGCGGTGGCGCGCACCGAGCACACGCGGACCCTCGCCACCGGCCGTCCGGTCGGGCCGGTCCACGTCGTCAGCGCGGCGAGCCACCACCTCACCCCGGCGGCCGGGCGGGGGTGGCTGGCGGTGGGGGACGCCGCGCTCGCCGTGGACCCGCTGTCCTCGGGCGGGGTCGCCTTCGCCCTGCGGACCGGGATGTGCGCGGCCGGGGTCCTGCGCGAAGGGGCGGTGGAGGGCTATCGCGAGCTGGTCGACGACGCGGCGGACGAGTACTACCGGCTGCGGCGGGAGGTCTACGGCTGGGAAACGCGCTTCGCCACCAACGCGTTCTGGAGAGAGCGGGCAGGCTGAAGGCGTGGGACCGCCGCCGGTGCTCACTCGCGGCGCGCCACCCACGCGGCGATCTGGGCGCGGTTGCCGAAGCCCAGTTTGGTCAGGATGTGCTGGACGTGGGTTTCGGCGGTGCGCGGGGAGATGACCAGCGCGGCCGCGATCTCGCGGCTGGTCAGTCCCTGCGCGACGAGCTGGGCGACCTCCCGCTCGCGCCCGGACAGCGGCGAGGGCTGCTCCGGCGCTGGGGCCCGCAGGTCCAGGGCGAAGCGGACGGCCTCGTCGTCGCCCATCCCGCGGCCCGCGGCGAAGGCCTTCTCGAACCGGGCCTCGCCGAGGGCGGCACGGGTGTTCGTGATGTGCCGGCCGTGCGGGATGGCGACCGCGAATTCCGGCGCGGTGCCGATCCGCTCCCAGTTCGTGGCGGCGATGCCGAACAGCGTGGCGGCCCGCGTGTGCTCACCCGCCCGGTCCGCGATCCAGGCCAGCGTGTCGAGCCGGTAGGCGCGGCCCTGCAGGTCACCGAGGCGGACGTCGAGCCGGAGCGCTTCGGTGGCGGCGCGGGCCGCGGCCGCGGCGTCGCCGAACTCGACCTCCACGACGGCCTCGCCGAACAGCGACATCGCCCGGTAGAACACCTCTTCCTCGCCGGTGAGCTCGCGCATGCGCCGCAGTGAGGCGTGCGCGGCCTCGAGGTTCCGGTCCCGGTAGGCCACCGAAACACCGTGGAGGAACAGCGGGTGCAGTTCGTCGCGCACCAGCCCGTGCTCGCGGAAGGCGGCGGCGGTCTCGGCGGCCAGGCCGGCCGCTCCCGGCCGGTTGGCCAGCATGGCCACGAAACTCCGCACGTGCCGGGCGCGCGCGTCCAGCACGGGCCCGCCGTCGAGGGCTTCGGCCTCCGCCACCAGCCGCTCCGCGCCGTCGACGTCGCCCAGCCACACCGTGTACAGGGCACACGCGCACAGCGCCCGGCCGCGGTCGGGGTGCCCGGGCGCGGCCAACGCGAGCGCGCGGGTGAGCCAGCCCTTCGCTTCGCCGGCCAGCCCGCGCAGCAGCCAGTACTCGGACGGACGCGCGGCGATCCGCAGCGCGACGCCCACTTCGTCCGGAGTGGACACCGACCGGTCCAGTGCGGCCCGCAGGTTGGCGTGCTCGCGGGTCAGGCCGGCGAGCAGGCGCTGCTGCCCGCCGCGCACCCACCCGGCTTCGGCCCGGCCGGTCAGCCGGTCGAACCACTCCCCGTGGCGGCGCGCCACCCGCTCGCGCTCGCCCGACTGCTCCAGGCGTTCCTGCCCGTACTCCCTGAGTGACTCCAGCAGCTGGTACCGGACCACCTCGTCGTCCTGCCGCCGGACGAGCACCGACTTGTCGAGCAGGCCGTCGATCAGTTCGAGGACCTCGTCCGGCGGGAGGTCGCACACGGACGCGGCCGCGTCCAGGTCGAACGACCCGGCGAAGACCGACGTCCGCGCCCAGACCGCCTTCTCGGCCGGCGAGCACAGCTCGTGGCTCCAGTCGATCGCGGACCGCAGCGTCTGCTGCCGCTCCGGTGCGCCGGGCAGGCCGGACTTCAGCAGGCCGAGCCGGTCGGCCAGCCGGTCGGCGATCTGCCGCGGGGACAGCGAGCGGATCCGGGCCGCGGCGAGCTCGATCGCCAGCGGCAGCCCGTCCAGACGCGCGCACAGCTCGTCCAGGACGCGCTCGGAGTCCGGGGTGCCGGGCAGGGCGGCGGGCCAGATCCGGGCGGCGCGGTCGCGGAAGAGCCGGACGGCGTCGGCCGCCTCCAGCGGCGGCACCGGCAGCACCTGCTCGCCGGGGACGGCCAGCGACTGCCTGCTGGTGGCCAGGACGACGACGTGCGGGCACTCGGCCAGCAGCGTGGCGGCGAATTCCGCGCAGGCGCCGACGACGTGCTCGCAGTTGTCCAGCACCAGGAGCACCGTCCGCGACCGGAGGTGCTCGACGACCAGCCTGCCCGGGGCCACGCCGGGCCGGCCGTGCAGCCCGAGCCGGTCCGCGACCACGTTCGCCACCAGTGCCCCGTCGCGCACCTCGGCGAGGCCGGCGAACACGACGCCGCCGGGGAAGCCGGCGGCGACGTCGGCCGCCACCCGCACCGCGAGCCGGGTCTTGCCCACCCCGCCCGGGCCGGTCAGCGTCACCAGCCGCGCGTCACCGAGCAGCCTGCGCACCTCGGCGCCCTCGCGCCGGCGGCCGACGTAGCTGGTCAGCTCGGCCGGCAGGGCGGGCTCGGGCGTGGTCGGCAGGGGGCACCTCGCAGTCGGGAACCCGGTCAATCTAACCGAGCCGCCCGCACCGGGCGACCGCGTACGTACCCGGGCGGCCGCGATACGGGTTTCTGCCGATGCGGCGCCCGGGCCCGGCCGGTGATGATCACCCGCGTCCGGCTCGAGGAGGCCCGCCATGCACCGGAAGCGCCACATCGCCGTGGTGGTCGTCGTCCCGCTGATCACGCCCGTAACCGTGGCGTGCGCCCCGAGTTCCGGCCGCAGGCGGGACCGGTGACCCGCGCGGCCGTCGAGACGCCCGCCTGGACCTGGCCGGTGGCCCGGCTCATGGCCGACGCCGTACTGGCCGAACTCCGGCGCGCGGTACCCGGGCACCCGGCGCTCCGGGACGACCGCGCCTGGCGATTCGCGGCGTGCACCCCGGATTCCGGCCGCGGGCGGGACCGGTGACCCGCGCGGCCGTCGAGGCGCCCGCCTGGACCTGGCCGGTGGCCCGGCTCATGGCCGACGCCGTGCTGGGCGAACTCCGGCGCACGGTGCCCGGCCACCCCGCACTCCGAGACGACCGGGCCTGGCGATTCGTGGCGCTCAACCTGCACCGGACGCTGACCGGGGACGACGCCGGCTGGGACGGCGCCGGCGCGGAGCTGTTCCGGCAGCTGGGCGCGGCCGAGTTCGCGGCGGGCCACGACTCCCAGCGTGTGGTCCGGGCCTGCAGCGCCGGGAGCCGCCGCGCGCTGGCGGCGCTCGGCCGGCCGCCCGCCGGTGTCGTCTGCGCGGGTGCGGGGGCGCTCTTCGCGGGTGTGGAAGCGCTTTCCCGGTTGACGAGCGCGGGGTACGCCCACGCGCGCGACGCCGACTTCCCGGGCGGCGAACGTCTCCTCGAGGCGATCCTCACCGGCGCCGGGGACCTCGAGGCGCTGTCCCGGGCCGCCCGGTGGCCCCTGCCCGGCCACGTCGTCCTCGTCGCCCTGGAGCCCGGCGCGGAGAGTCCCGGCGCGCCCGCACTCGCCGACCTGGACGGCCCGCAACCGCGGCTGCTGCTCCCGGACGGCGCCGCACCCGGCCCGTTCACCACCCGGGCCGCCATCGGCCCGCGCGTGCTCCTGCCCGAGGCCGCGAAGTCCCTGCACTGGGCGCGCCGCACCCTCGAGCTGGTCCACGACGGCGTCCTCCCCGACCGGCCGGTCACCCACTGGGCCGACCACCTGACCACCCACTGGCTGCTGGCCGACGAATTCCTCACCGCGACCCTCGCCGACCGCGCGCTCGCCCCGCTCGACGCGCTCACCGCCACCCAGCGCGCGAAGGCGGCCGACACGCTCCTCGCCTTGATCAGCACCGGCGGCAGCGCGCCCGCGATCGCCCGCCTCCTCGGCGTGCACCCCCAGACGGTCCGCCACCGCCTGCGCCTGCTCGCGGACCTGTTCGGCAGCAGGCTCACCGACCCGGCCGAACGCCTCACCCTCGAGATCGCCCTGCGCGCCAGGAAACTCGGCAGGAGGGCGCCGCGGAACTTGCACGAGACGCCGGCGTCGGCGAGGCTCGGCGGCATGACCAGCACCGAACCGGGCTCCTGAACCGATGGCCCGGATCCTCGTCACCGGCGCCACCCAGGGCCTCGGCCGCGGCACCGCCGAAGAGCTGCTCGCCGGCGGTCACCACGTCGTCGCCCACGGGCGGGGCACCGGACGGCTGGACGACCTCGCCGCCCGCGGCGCCGACGTCGTCCTCGGCGACCTCGCCGACCCGGAGCAGACCCGGGATGTCGCCGAGCAGGTCAACCGCCTCGGGCCGGTGGACGCCGTGATCCACAACGCCGGCGTCATGACCGGTCCCACGGTGCTGCCGGTCAACGTGGTCGCGCCCTACCTGCTCACCGCCCTCGTCGGCACGCCCGGGCGCCTGGTCTACCTCAGCAGCGGCATGCACCGCGGTGGCCGGGCCGGACTCGCCGGGCTCGACTGGTCGGGGACGCGCCCGACAGCGTCCTATTCGGACAGCAAGCTGTTCGTGACCACCCTCGCCGCCGCGGTGGCCCGCCGGTGGACGCGGGTGTTCAGCAACGCCGTCGACCCCGGCTGGGTCCCGACCCGGATGGGTGGCGCGGGCGCTCCCGACGATCTGCGCGAGGGCCGCCTGACGCAGGTGTGGCTCGCGACCGCCGATGATCCGGAAGCGCTCACCAGCGGCGGCTACTGGTACCACCGGCGACGCGACGACCGGCATCCGGCGGCCGGCGACCCCGGTTTCCAGGACCGGCTCCTCGACGCGCTCGCCGAGCACACCGGCGTTCCCCTTCCCTGAAACTCTCCGGAAACCCGCGCGAACACGTTAAGATGGGGTCGACGCGAATCGACACCAGGGGGTTTCCGGTGCCCGGAATCATCGATTTTTCCGTCCGTTTTCCGAGCGGCGTGCTCAAGGTCCCGGATCTGCAGGCCGCTTCGGGCGTGCCGCTGCCGGAAATCCTCGAAATCACGCACACCGAGACCATTCCGGTCCTCGACGACCACGAACAGGCCTGGGAGCTCGCCGCCGACGCCGGGCGGGAGGTGCTCGAGCGGTGCGGGGTCGACCCGCGCTCGGTGGGGTACGTGCTCTACGCCGGGTCCGGCGAATGGGACGTCCCCTTCTGGTCGCCGGCCGCCCGGGTGGCCGAGGAGCTGGACATCCGGCGGGCACACTGCTTCGAGGTCGCCAACTTCTGCAACGCCACCATGACCGCGGTCCAGCTCGCGGCGGACAAGATCGCCCTCGGCCGCGCCGAGCACGTCCTCGTGCTGTCCGGTGACCGGCTCGCCGGGCTCGTCGACCACGCCGACCCCGACTCGAAACCGCTGTTCAACTTCGGCGACGCGCCCGCGGCCGTCCTGCTCGGCGCCCACGACGTCCGGTTCGAGGTCGTGCACTCGGCGATGCGGACCGATCCCGCGTGGGCCGACTACTACCGCGGGGAAATCGTCGATGACCGCATCCTCATGCGCCGGCGCGGGCACCGGAAAGGGCTCGGCGACGCCTATGTCCGCAATTTCGTCGAGCTCGTTTCCGAAATCCTCGGCGAACTCGAGCTGCCACTCGGCGAAATCGCGTTCCTGCTGATGAACCAGGGCGACCGCGGCATGCACGAACGGCTGCTCGACACGCTTGGCGTCCCGGCCGCGAAATCGGTGTTCAACTACGACCGCCTCGGGCACATGGGCGGGTCGGACCCGTTCATCGCCCTGCGCGGCCTGCTCGACGAGCACCGCCTCACCGAGGGGGGCACGGTGCTCGTCGCCAGCAGCGGCATGGGGTTCAGCTGGGGCGTGACCGCGCTGCGCTACAGCAGCTGACGCCGCAGCTCGTCGAGGTGGTCGAAGCCGGCGAGGACGGTCTTGGTGTCGAGGCCGAAGTCGACCAGGCAGGCCACCTCGTCGACGCCGGTGTCCGCCAGCCGCCGCGCGATGCCGAGCGCCTTGGGCACGGTGCCGAGCAGCCCGCCGTCGTCGAAGTAGCGGCGGAACGAGTGCTCGACCAGGAAGTCCAGCTCGTCCGGCGGCAGCTTCGCCGGGTCGACCCGGCGTTTGCCGTCGAGCTGCGAACCCAGGATCAGGCCCAGCGAGCTGCGGATGTACTCGCTCAGGGCGGGGCGGACCTGGTCGCGCACGTGGTCTTCGTCGGTGCCGAGGAAGGTGTGGACCATGAGCACGACGTGTCCGGGCCAGCCGTCGGCGTCCGGCCGCTGCGCCACCGCTTCCCGGTAGGCGGCGATCTTTTCCGCCAGCTGCCCGACGTCCTGGCCGAGCAGGTGCGTCAGCAGCCCGGCCCCCAGCGCGCCGGCCGCGCGGAAGGTGTCCACCGAGCCGCCGCTGGTCAGCCAGATCGGCAGGTTCGCCTGCACCGGGCGCGGGTAGGTGCGGAACCGCTGGAGGGTGCCGGCGCCGTCCTTGCCGGACATTTCCTCGCCGCGCCACAGCGCGCGCACCTGCTCGGCGTGCTCGACGACCAGCCGGCGCCGGTCGGCGTAGCCGTCCGGGTTGAGGACGAAGTCCGACGCGTGCCACCCCGACGCGAACGACAGCCCGACCCGGCCGCCGGAGATGTTGTCGACCACCGCCCACTCTTCGGCGATGCGGGCCGGGTGGTGCAGCGGCGCGACGACGCTGCCGGCGCGGATGGCCACCCGCTCGGTCACCGCGGCGACCGCGGCCCCGGTCACCGCCGGGTTCGGGTAGAGCCCCCCGAAGGGGTGGAAGTGCCGCTCCGGCGTCCACACCGCCGCGAAGTCGTTGCGGTCGGCGAACTTCGCGCCTTCCAGGAGCAGTTCGTAGCGGTCACCGGACTCGGCGGTGCTGTCGTTGGCGAAGTAGAACAGGCTGAAATCCACCGGGAATCCCCTCCAGAGCGGTCAGTTGTCGGTTGCCGGGGCGGCCGCCACCGCGGCCCGGTCCGCGGCGGTGGCGCCGGCCCAGCGGACGACGGCGGGCGCGGCCAGCCCGGCGAGCAGCATCACCGCACCGAAGACCAGCCAGCCCGGTGCGCCGCCGCCGATGATCAGCACGGTCACCGCGAACGGCGCCACGGTCGACCCCAGCTGGGTCGACATGCCGAACAGGCCCTGGTACTGGCCCTGGGCGTGGTCGGGCGCCAGGCCGTAGGCCAGCGACCAGGCGCCGGCGCTGTGCAGCATCTCCCCCAGCACGTGCGCCAGCGCGCCGGAGACGAGCACCACCACCGCGGCCCACACCGGCAGCCCGGCCGCGAAGGCGTACAGCCCGCAGGTGACGGCGAGGACGAATCCCGCACGCCGCAACGACTTCGCGCCGCCGTCCGGCTTCTCCGCCCCCTTGGAGACGCGGACCTGCAGCAGCACGACGCACACCGTGTTGAGCACCAGCAGCGCGGAGAACAGCGACGACGGGGCCGCCGTGCGGCGGGCGATCCACAGCGGCAGCGCGACCGTCAGCAGCGGGCCGTTCATGATCAGCACGGCGTTGATCAGCGCGAACGCCGCGTACGGCCGGTCGCGCAGCACCCGCAGGCGCGGCCCGCCGGCCGGCTGGGCCACCGGCTCGACGCTCGGCACCCGCAGGTAGCAGAGCCCGGCGACGGCGAACAGCACCCCGGCGAGCAGGAGCAGCACGACGTACCCGGTGCGGGAGTCGAGGTAGAGGCCGACCCCGCCGAGCACCGCGCCCGCGGAGACGCCGATGTTCGCGATGGAGCGGAAGTACGACCACGCGCGCACGCGGTCTTCGGGCGGGACCACGGCCGCCACCAGCGTGCCGCGCGAGGCGTCGGTCGCGGATTCGCCCATCAGCACCAGGCACGCGGTCACCGTGAGCCAGGCGAAGCTGCCGACGAACGCGTAGCCGCACGCGGTGACGCCGAGGGCGCACAGGGCGATGACCGTGGCGTTGCGCGGGCCGAGCAGGTCGGCCGCGTGCCCGGCGGGCACCGCCACGACCATCCCGGCCAGCGCGCCGATGGTGAGAGCCAGCCCGACCTGCGCCGCGGCGAGGCCCAGCGACCCGGTGAAGTACAGGACGCTGACGGACATGATGATGCCGTGCGCGGTCGTCTTGGCCAGATTGCTGACGCTGATCACGCGCACGACGCCCGCGGGCGGCACGAGCTCGGCCAGCGCGGCGCGCAGCCGGGTCCCGGCCGTCACCGGCCGCTCGGCTCGAGCTCGAGACCGGTGAACGCGGGCTGCTCGCGCAGCGCCGGGCGGTCGATCTTGCCGTTGGCGTTGAGCGGCAGCGCGGCCAGGTGCACCAGGCGCCGCGGCACCATGTGCAGCGGGACGTGCTTGCGCAACCAGCGCCGCAGCTCCCCGGACGGCTGCTCGTCGCCGGTGTAGAACCCGACGAGCACGGTCTCGCCGCCGGCCGGGCGGGCGAGCACCACGGCCTGGCCGATCCGCTCGTGGCGGCGCAGCGCGGCCTCGATCTCGCCGAGCTCGACCCGGTAGCCGCGCACCTTCACCTGGTTGTCGAGCCGGCCCAGGTGCACCAGCCCGCCCTCCTCGAACCGGACGCGGTCCCCGGTGCGGTAGTAGTGCTCGGGGGTCAGGCCGCCGCCTTCGTAGGGCGTCGTCCCGTCCGGGCCGTGGGCCAGGAAGCGGCCGGCGTCGTCGGCGGGGTCGAGGTAGCCGTCGAACCGCTGCGGCCCCCGCACGCACAGCTCGCCCTCCTCGGCGGGCCGTCCGTCGTCGCCGAGCACCACGTGGTCGAGGAAGCCGTAGACCGGGCCGATCGGCACCGTGTCGTTCGACGTCGGCGGCCAGCTCAGCGGGTCGAGGCCGAGCCGGAACTCGGTGCAGGCCACGGTCAGTTCGGTCGGGCCGTACACGTTCGTGATCACCGCGTCCGGCGCTACCGCCTGCCAGCTCTCGGCCTGGTCGTAGGTGAGCGGCTCACCGATGAACACGCTGTGCCGCACGCCGGTCGCGCGCCCCTTGGGCAGGGTGCCGAGCTCGTCGCCGACCGAGACCACCGACGGCACGGAGAACCAGTGCGTGATCCCCCGGTCCACCAGGTAGTCGACCGGACTGAGCAGCTCCGCCTTGCCCGGCACGACCAGCGTCGCACCACCCGCCCAGGTGACGAACAGGTCGTACACCGACGGGTCGAAGGTCAGGTCGAAGGTGTGCGACATCCGGCAGCCCGGGCCCACCGCGAACCGCTCGACGTTGTGCCGGACGTAGGGCACCACGTTGCGGTGGCGGATCGGCACGCCCTTCGGCCGCCCGGTGGAGCCGGAGGTGAACAGCAGGTAGGCGACGGCGTCGTCGTCGGCCGGGTGCGCGGGCAGCGGCGGTTCCCCGGCCCCGGCGAGCACTTCGGTGTCGGCGGGGGCCAGCACGGTCGGCACCGCGTCCGCGAGGCCGGCCAGCTGCGGGGCACCCGACTCGTCGGCGATCAGCACGTCCGGACGCGCCAGATCGCAGACCGTCCGGTTGCGCCGCACCGGGTAGGCCGGGTTCAGCGGCAGGACCGCGGCGCCCAGCCGTTGCGCGGCGAGGTAGCCGGCGAACGTCGTCACGGTGTGCGCGGCCAGCAGCGCCACCCGGGCCGGCGGACCGCCGTGCTCGGCCACCATCCGCCCGGCCAGCCCGAGCGCACACCGGTGCAGCTGCGCGTAGGTCAGCGTGGTCGCACCGATTTCGACCGCCACGGCGTCGGGTGTGCGGGCGGCGGTGCCGGCGAAGATCTCGTAGAGCGTCACGCCGTCACCGCCACACCGGTCAGCGAAGGCGCGGTGACCTTCATCGTCGACGGCGGTTCGGTGCGCCGCGGGACCAGGTGCAGCCGCTGGACGCCCTCTTCGGCCGGAACCAGGCCGGCCCGGCAGCCGCACGGGTCTTCGGTGTAGCCGGCGAACCGGTAGGCGATCTCCATCATCCGGTTGCGCGCGGTCGGCCGGAAGTCGGCGACCAGGTGCGCCCCGGCCCGCGCGGCCTGGTCGGCGAGCCAGCCGAGCACGATCGTGCCGACGCCGAACGAGACCACCCGGCAGGAGGTCGCGAGCAGCTTGAGGTGCCACGCCTCGGCGTCCTTCGCCACCAGCAGCACCCCGACCGCACCGTGCGGCCCGAACCGGTCGGTCAGCGTGGTCACCAGGACCTCGTGCCGCTCGTCGGAGAGCAGGCCGCGCAGCACGGCGTCCGGGTAGTGCACGCCGGTGGCGTTCATCTGGCTGGTGCGCAGGGTCAGCTCCTCGACGCGGGAGAGCTCCTCCTCCCCCGCCCGCCGGATCCCGAGCTCCAGCTGAAGGGAGCGCAGGAAGTCCTCGTCGGGCCCGTCGAAGCGGTCGCGGGCGGCGTCGCGGCGGAACGAGGCCTGGTACATCGTGCGGCGGCGCCGCGCGTCGACCGTGACGGTGGCCGGGCTGAACTCCGGCCGGCCGAGCAGCTCCAGGACGTCCGTGGCGTCGTAGCAGCGCACGTCGGGCAGGTGGTGGGCGACCTCCGCCCGTTCGACGGGCTGGTCGTCGACGAAGGCGATGGTGCCGAGCGCGAACTTCAGCTCGTCGGCGATTTCGCGCACCGAGTCGGACTTGCGGCCCCAGCCGATCTTCGGCAGCACGAAGTACTCGGCCAGGCCGAGCGCCTCCAGCCGCTGCCAGGCGTGGTCGTGGTCGTTGCGGCTGGCCACCGACTGCAGGATGCCCCGCGCGTCCAGCTCGCGCACCACCGCGCGGACCTCCTCGGCCACGCCCACCTCGGCGTCTTCCAGCAGGGTGCCCCGCCACAACGTGTTGTCGAGGTCCCAGACCAGGCACTTCACCGTAGTCACGGCTGTTCCCTTCCCGTTCAGACCCGCCACAGCGACACCGCCCACGCGGCCACCGGGCTGTTGTTCAACACCAGCACGTGTTCCCCCGCCGAGACCTCGCCCGAGCGGAGCAGCGCGTCGAGGTTGAGCACCACGTCCATCGCCCCGACGTGCCCGTACCCGGCCAGGTTCCGCGCGCACACCGGGTGGATCGGCAGGCCCAGCAGGGTTTCGTAGAAGTCGTAGGCGCTCGCGGTCACGTTCTGCATCAGCGTGGCGGCGACGCCGTCCTTGCCCAGGCCCGCGTCCGCGAGCACCTCGTCGACCAGCCGGCTCAGCCGCAGCCTGCTGTGCATGGCGAGCTCGAACCGGTAGCGGTCGGGCGACTGGCACTCTTCGCGCCACTCGTACCACGGCGCCTGCTTGTAGTCGACGCGGAACAGGTCGTGGAAGCTGCCGTCGGTCTCCTGCCGGTGCGCCACCAGCTCCGGCCGGCCGCCGCGGACCACCGTCATGGCGTAGGCGCCGTCCCCGATCACGGTGACCGGGTAGCGGACCCGGTCGGCACCGGCCGGGCGGCTCGCGTGCGTGATCAGGACGCTCTGCTTCGCCGGGTCCGCGAGCAGCAGGTCCCGGGCCAGCGCCCACGCCACGCTCGAGCCCGCGCACCCGAGCCCGTCGACGGTGAAGGAGAACGTCTTCTCCAGCCCGCAGCCGGCCTGGACCCGGCCGACGTCCGAGCCCAGCAGGACGTCCGGCGCCCGCGGGCCGACCATGACGAGCACGTCGGGTTCGCCGGGTGCCTCCTTGAGCAGCTCCTGGCACGCCCGCGTCGCGTACTCCGCCGTGTCGGCCTCCGGGAAGACACCGACCCGGGAAACCCCGCTGGCCGTGGCGAACTCGGCCTCTTCGGCCGGCAGGGAGTCCAGTTCGGGCAGGGCGGGCACCTCGGTGAAGTCCTCGGGCAGGACACAGTGGACGGTGCCGATCCCGATCATGTCCGCTCCCGTCATGCCCACGTCCGCAGGGCTTCTTCGGCCAGCACGAGTTCGCTGATCTCGTTGCTGCCCTCGATGATTTCCATCAGCTTCGCGTCCCGGTACGCGCGCGCGACCGGATGACCGTCCCGGGCGCCCGCCGAGCCCAGCAGCTGCACGGCGGTGGCCGCGCCCGCGGCCGCTCCGGTCGCGGCGAGGTGCTTGGCCAGCACGGCGGCCCCGCCCAGGTCCGGGTCGCCCTCGTCCCAGCACCGGCTGGCCCGGGCGCACGCCAGCGTCGCGGACCGTTCGGCGACGTACAGGCCGGCGAGATGCCGGCGCACGAGCTGGTGCTCGCTCAGCGCCACCCCGCCCTGCCGCCGCGCCGAGACGTGCCGGGCGGCCTCGGCCAGGCAGGTGCGGAGGATGCCGGCGCAGCCCCACGCGACGGAGATCCGGCCGTAGGTGAGCACGGTCGTCACGAGCATGCCGAGCGGGAGGGCCGTGCCGCCGAGCAGCGCGTCGACCGGCAGCCGGACCCGGTCGAACCGGACGTCGGCGTGCCCGGCGGCGCGGCACCCGAGCGGGTCGGGCACCCGCGTCACGCGGACCCCCGGCGCGTCGGCGGGCACGACCACGCACCCGGCCTGGCCGTCCAGCTTCCCGATCACCACCAGCAGGTCGGCGTAGGCCCCGACGGTGACCCACACCTTCGCGCCGTCGACGACGACCTCGTCGCCCTCCACGGTCAGCGTCGTCGCCATCGCGGCGAGGTCACTGCCGGCACCGGGCTCGCTGAACGCCACGCCGGCGAGCGAGCCGCCGGTGAGCGCGGTCAGGTGGGCGGCGCGCTGGCGGGCGGTGCCCAGCCGCCGCACCGCCCAGGCGGCCATGCCCTGCGACGTCAGCACGCTGCGCAGCGAACCGCACAGCGTCCCCACGTGCGCGGTCAGTTCGCCGTTGTCCACACTGGACAGTCCGAGGCCGCCGTGGTCCGACGGCACCTGCGCGCACAGGACGCCCTTGACGCCGAGCTCGCGCAGCACCGGCCGGGGCAGCTCCCCGGCGAGGTCCCAGCCCGCGGCGGCGTCCGCGGCGAGCCCGGTGGCGAGGGCCGCCGCTTCGGTGTGCGGCTCAGCCATCGGCGGTCTCCCGCAGCCGCAGCACCAGCGCGGTCATCGCGGTCACGGTGCGGAAGTGGTCCAGCTTGAGGTCGGGGCCGCCGATCGTCAGGCCGAACGCACTCTCCAGGTGCACCACCAGCTCCATCGCGAACATCGAGGAGACGAGCCCGGAGGCGAACAGGTCGAGGTCCGGGTCGACGGCCTGTTTCGTGCGCTGCTCCAGGAAGGTCAGCAGATCCGCCCGGACCGCGTCCGCGGTGACCGGCTTCCGGTTGGTCGTTGTGCTCACAGCTCTCCTCGGGTCAGTGTCGGTGGAAGCCCTGGCCGGTCTTGCGGCCGAAGTCGCCGTCGGCGACCTTGCGCAGCAGCAGCGCGCACGGTTCGTAGCCCGCGTCGCCGGTGCGTTCGTGCAGCACGCGCAGCGAGTCGACGACGTTGTCGAGTCCGATCAGGTCGGCGGTGGCCAGCGGCCCGGTCGTGTGCCCGAGGCAGCCGGTGAACGCCGCGTCGACCGCCTCCGGGCTCGCGATGCCCTCCTCGACGATCCGCGCCGCTTCGTTGATCGTCCGCTGCAGGATCCGGTTGATCACGAAGCCGGGACCGTCACCGACGACGACGGGTGCCCGGCCGAGCCGGTCCAGCAGAGCGGCCGCGGCGGCCATCGCCGCATCGGTGCTGCGCGGGCCGCGGATCAGCTCGACCGCGCGGATCAGGTAGGGCGGGTTCATGAAGTGGATGCCGACGAGCCGCCCGGGATGGGTCACCGAGCCCGCGAGCTCGTCGATCGGGATGGCCGAGGTGTTGGACACCAGCAGCGCCCCCGGCCGCACGACGGCCGACACTTCGGCGAGCACCTTCGCCTTCAGCTCGGGCCGTTCGGTGATCGACTCGATCACCACATCGGCCTCCGCGACGGCGGCGACATCGTCCGCGGGCGTGATCTCCCCGGGGGTGACATCACCGGGGAGCTTCCCCATCAGCTGGGCCAGCCGCAGCTGCCCCCGCACCTCGGCCTCGACCGCCGCAAGCCGCGCGGGATCGACGTCGACGACGGTCACCGGCAGGCCGTGCCCCGCCGCCAGCGTCGTGATCGCGGTACCCATGACCCCGGCGCCGAGCACCGCCAGCCGTTCCCCGCTCACTTGCCCTCCTTCGCCAGTTCGGGCAGCAACTCACCGAACACCCCGCCACCCGGCAACCCACGCACATCCGCCGCGAGCCGCCCCGCCCCGACGTCGACCACCGCCGGCGTCCTGATCGCCGTACCCATCACCCCCGCGCCGAGCACCGCCGGCCGTTCCCCGCTCACTTGCCCTCCTTCGCCAGTTCGGGCAGCAACTCACCGAACACCCCGCCACCCGGCAACCCACGCACATCCGCCGCAAGCCGCCCCCGGCCGACCTCGACCACCGCCGGCGTCCTGATCGCCGTCCCCATCACCCCCGCGCCGAG
The DNA here is from genome assembly GCA_049998155.1 of Amycolatopsis sp. cmx-13-12. Lineage (GTDB taxonomy): Bacteria > Actinomycetota > Actinomycetes > Mycobacteriales > Pseudonocardiaceae > Amycolatopsis. The sequence continues at coordinate 379,388 of JAEBES010000001.1, forward strand.
CACCGCCAGCCGTTCCCCGCTCACTTGCCCTCCTTCGCCAGTTCGGGCAGCAACTCACCGAACGCTTCGTCGTGCGCGGCCAGGAATTCCAGGCCGCGGCGCAGTTGGGCGCCGTCGATCGCCGAGCTGAGGCCTCGGCGGCGCAGCCAGGGCTGCCAGGCGCGGACCTGCACCGCGTCCTCGGCCAGTTCGTGGCCCTCGAGCTCGTACAGCGCGACCGCCGACAGCACGCGGCTGTCGCGGGCGAGCGCCTCCTTGGCCACCATCGCCCGCCAGTCGGGCAACGGCATCGGGTCGGTCTCCAACCCCGTGCCGGCCAGCAGGCCGAACAGGTCCCGGGTGCCGATCGAGCGCTCGTCGGCGAGGTGGTAGACCCGGCCCGCCGACGCCGGGCTCAGCGCCAGCTCGGCGATCGCCCGCGCGATGACGTCGACGGGGGCGACCGGCTCGGCGCGGTCGTCGAGCGGGTGGGTGCCGGTGGCCAGGCCGCTGGCGAGCATCAGCCACACCAGGTCCCGGGCGTTGCACGCGCCCGTGCCGCCGGCCGCCATGATCAGGCCCGGCCGGAACACCCGGGCCCGGATGCCGTCCTCTTCGGCCCGCTCCAGCAGCCGCTCGCCGACCCACTTGCTGATCCCGTAGCCGCCGAGGTCGGGGTGCAGCGGCTGGCGCCGCGTCTCCAGCCGGGTGCCGTCGGTCCCGCTCGCCGGTGCGGTCGCGGCCAGCGTCGAGACCAGGCTGAAGTCGCGGATGCCGTGGCGGCGCACCCAGTTGAGCAGATCCACCAGTGGCAGGACGTTGTCCTCGCGCAGCACCCGGTACGGCTCGGTGAACACCACCCGGGCCGCGCAGTGCACGACGTGCCCGATCCGGTCCGGCAGCACACCCCCGGCCAGCGAGTCCGCGGTCCCGCCGAAGGTACGCAGGTCCGCGGGCACGGCGACGGCACGGTCCGGATCGGGTGCCGGCAGCGCCACCGCGGCGGCCGCCTCCCGCAACCGGGCGGCCGCCTCCGCCGGGTCCGCGGCCCGTACCAGGCAGTACACCCGGCCCTGCGTCGTCTTCAGCAGCTCGTGCAGCAGGAACGCGCCGAGGTAGCCGGTGGCGCCGGTGAGCAGGACGTCCCGGCCCGGGGCCCGCCGCCGCGACATCGGCACGAGCGGCAGCTTCAGGTCGGCGTCGACCAGCGCGCCGTGATCGTCCACTTCGGACGGCTCGGCGGTGCCGTCCGCCAGCTGCGCGCGCACGATCCCCGCCAGCCGCCGCACGGTGGCCCGGCTGCCGCCCGCGCGGTGGACGTTGACCAGCACCCCGTGGCGCTGCTGCAGCCGCAGCGCCATCTGCACCGATAGCAGCGAAGTCCCGCCCAGCGCGCCGAACTCCTCGTCGACGCCGACGGTCTCGCGGTCGAACAGCTCACCCCACAGGGCGGCGATGTCGTCTTCCAGGGACCCCGTCGCCGCCGGCTGCTCGACCGGACGCGCGGGCGCGAACACGTCCAGCCGGTCCAGCGGCCAGAACCGCTTGCGCTGGAAGGGGTAGGTCGGCAGCGGGACCCGGCGGCCGGTCTCGCCCGCGGCGGCCGCCCAGTCGACGTCGACGCCGTTGAGCCACGCCGTGGCCAGCAGCTCGTCGAGTTCGCCCGGCCCGTCGGCGAAGATCCGGTGGATCCCGTCCGCCTCGCCGGGGTCCACAGTGGACACGGTGGTGTCCGGCGGGAGGGCGGCGAGCAGACCGGCGGGCGGCTGCGCCCCGACGACGACCGCGCGGCGCGGCGCCGGTCGGGCGGTGGCGGCCAGCGGGGGCCGCGGCAGCCGCAGCGCCGCGGCGAGCCGGCCGGGCGGGGCCGTCACGACCCGCCGTTCGCCGAACGCGGCCCGGCCGACCCGCAGCGTGTGCGCGATGTCGCCGACCGGGGCGTCCGGCGCGTCGAGCTCGTCGGCGAGCTGCCGCGACAACGCGTCCAGTTCGGCCCGGGTCCGCGCGGACAGCACCAGCCGCACCGTGTCGCCCGCTTCGGCCGGCGGACGTGACGGCTCCGGCGGCGCGCCGAGCACCGCGACCGCGTTGGTCCCGCCCACGCCCATCGAGTTCACCAGGACGTGCCGGTCGGCGGCCGGGTCGACGACCCGCTCGGTCGGCACGTGGAACGGGCTCGCGGCCAGCTCGGCCGGGTCGCGCGGGGAATCGAACGCCGGGTGCGGGGGCAGGACGCCGGTGCGGGCGACGTGCACGGCCTTGATGAAGCCGGCGATGCCCGCCGCCGGGCCCAGGTGCCCGATGTTCGCCATCACCGAGCCGAGCCCGCAGTAACCGGTTTCCGCGGTGCTCAGCCGAAACGCCTTGGCCAGCGCCAGCAGCTCGACGTGGTCCCCCAGCGGGGTGCCGGTGCCGTGCGCCTCGACGTAGCGGACGAGCCCGGCCGGGACGCCGGAGACGCGCAAGGCGGCCGCCACGACGTCCGCGACACCGTCCAGGTTGGGGGCGACGTACCCGAGCCGGTCGCCGCCGTCGTTGCCGACCGCCGTGCCGCGCAGCACGGCCAGCACGGGATCGCCGTCGGCGAGCGCGTCGGCCAGCCGCCGCAGCACGACGACGCCGACGCCCGAGCCGTACGTCGTCCCGCTCGACTTCGCGTCGAACGACCGCACGTACCCGTCTTCGGACACCCACCCACCGGGCGCCGGCTGGTAGCCGAGCAGCGGGTCGAGCACCGTCGCCCCGCCCGCGAGCACCAGGTCGCTCTCGCCGGACAGCAGGCTGAGCGTCCCGTAGTGCACCGCCGTCAGCGACGACGAACACCCGGTCTGCACGCTCACCGAAGGACCGCGCAGGCCCAGCTTGTAGGCGGCGCGGGAGGTCATGAAGTCCGCCTGGCCGCCGAGGGTCAGGTCCAGGTCACCGACCGCCGCGGCGAGGCCCTCGTCGCGCACGCGCGCCGCGAACACCGCGGCCGAGTAGTTGCCGGCCGCGCTGCTGGCGAAGACCCCGGTGACCGGACCGTCCGGGCGCGGCGGGTGCCCGGCCGACTCCAAGGCTTCCCAGCAGGCTTCGAGGAAGATCCGCTGCTGCGGGTCGATGGCGTCGACCTCGCGGGCCTTGTAACCGAAGAACTCGGCGGCGAAGTCGGCCACGCCCGGCAGCGACGCGCCGACCCGGACGAACCCGGGCGCGTCGATGGCCTCCTCGGAGTGCCCGGCCGCCCGCAGCTGCTCGTCGCTCAGCTCCCGCATCGACACGACACCGCGTTCGATGTTGCGCCAGTACTGCGCGGGCGTCCAGGCATCCGGGAACCGGCACCCGACGCCGATGACGGCAATATCGGTGCTGGAAGTCATGCCCGCCCACCGGCCCGGCCGAGCAGCGCCCCCCGCGCGGCCGGTCCCGCCGGGGCGGCGACCCGGTCTTCGGCGCCGGCGAGGAACGCCGCCTGGGCGCGGATCGTCGAGTGCCGGAACAGGTCCGACACCCGCAGCTGCCGGTCGGTCAGCTCGCGCAGGTCCTCCCAGAGCATCACGAGCAGCAACGACGAGCCACCCGCGTCGAGGAAGTTGCGGTCGAGCGGCAGCGCCGCCGGGTCGGCGAGGTCCAGGATCTCCGCCCACACCGCGCGGACCCGCTCCTCCAGTTCGGTGCCGGTTCCTTCGCTGGTCGTCACATCTCCTCCAGTGGCCGGGCCGACGGACCGGTGCTGAGGTCCTCGGCGGCGGTGACTATCGCGGCGAGCAGGGTTTCCGCGGTGCCGCGGTCGAACAGGGCGGTCAGGCCCGCGAGCTCGAAGGCCAGGTCCCCACCGTCGTCGACGACGGTGAGCTCGAGCTCGTACTTGATGTGCAAGGGTTCCAGCGGCCTCAGGCGGCCGGGCGGTGGCGTGTCACGCACCGTCAGGTACACCGGGGTCACCGGCGGCCTGCTGGTGTCGCGCCCGGGGTCCAGCGCGGCCGCGACGGCGTCGAAGCGCGCCAGCGACGTGCCGAACGCGGCCTGGCTCGCCGCGCGGACGCGGCCCAGCAGCTCGGTCCAGGACGGGTCGTCCCGCAGGTCGACGCGCAGCAGCAGGGTGTCGACGAACATCCCGACGGTGCCGGCGTCCCGCGCCGACCGGGTCGACCACGGGAAGGCGAAGAGGAAGTCGCGCTGGGCGCTCGCGCGGGCGAGGGCGACGCCGAGCAGGGCGGCGCCGAGCATGAAGGGCGTGCAGCCGGCGGCGGTCGCGGTGGCGCGCAGGGCGGCGGCCCGCTGGGGGCCGAGCGACGCCCGGACCACCAGCGCTTCGGTGCTCTGCTCGGGCGGCCGGGGCCGGTCGTGGGGCAGCGCGACGTCCACCGGTGCTCCGGTCAGCCGGGCGATGACGGCCTCGGTGTCCCGGTCGGCGCCCTCTTCCTCGGCGGGGGAAGGCGAGACGGCCGGGGCGAGCGGCTCGCCGCGGCCCAGCGCGTCGATCTGCCGCAGCACCAGGTCCATCGACGGCCCGTCGCAGGCGATGTGGTGGGCCACGACCACCAGCGTCACGCCGTCGCGGTGGCACACGACCTCGGCCCGGGCGAGCGGCCCCGCGGCGAGGTCGAACCCTGACCAGCAGGCCTCGGCGAGATGGGCCGCCAGCCGATCGGCGTCCCACGCCCGCGCGTCGGTCACGGTCACCGGCGGTACCGCGTCGCCGGTCCGGACCACGACCCGGCGGCGCTTGCGGTCCAGCCGGAAGACCGAGCGGAACGCACCGTGGTGGGCCAGCACCGCGGCGGTGACGTCCCGGAGCCGGTCCGCGCCGGTGCCCGCGGGCAGCTCGACGACGGTGGGGACGACGTAGGCCTGCCGCAGCCACGGGAGCCGGTCCAGTGACCAGAACCGCTGCTGCGCCGCGGTCGCCGGGCGCTCCGGCGCCGGGTCGGCCGGGACCGGTACCGCCGCGGTGGGCGCCGGTTCGGCGAGCAGGGCGGCCAGCCCGGCCACCGTCGGGTCGGCCAGGAACCGGCGGGCGGACAGGGGCACCCCGGTCTCGTCCTCGATCCGGCGGAGCATGCGCACCACGAGCAGCGAATGCCCGCCGAGGGCGAAGAAGTCCGCCCGCGGCCCGAGCTCCCCCACCTCGGCTCCCAGCTCGCCCAGCGCGGCCGCGAACAGCTCCGCGGCGCGGTGCTGCGTGCCGGACAACGCGGTGGTGCCGGGCTCCTCCGCCCGGACGGGCTCGTCGACGACCGGCTCCGCGGCGAACCGCGAGAGGTCCGCTGCCGGGTCGGCGAGAACCAGGGTCAAGATGTCCACATAGGACTCCAGCAGCGCGGAGGCGACGTCGGCGGGGTACCGGCCGGTGTCGTGCTCCAGGGTCACCCGGGCCCCGTCGCCGCGCGGCTCGACGGTGAGCAGGAGGTCGAACTTGGCCGTGCCGGTCGGCAGGATCTCCGGCTGGTCCCAGCGGACCGGGACGTCGGCGGGCGGCCGGGGGAAGTTCTGCAGCGCGAAGGCGACGTCGACGAGTTCGGTCCGGGCGGCCGCGGTGAGCCGGTCGAACGGGATGCGCTGGTGGGTCAGCGCCCGGTAGGCCTCGCCGCGCACCCGGCGGCACAGCTCCGTGAAGTCGGCGCCGTCCGGCACCGAGCACCGCAGCGGAACCGTGTTGACGAAGAACCCCACCAGGTCTTCGACCTCGACCGAACTCCGGTTGGCGGTGATCGCGGCGGCCAGGAACTCCGTGCGCGCCGAACGCAGCCGCAGCAGCAACTGGAACGCCGCGAACAGCACCACGAACGGCGTCGACCGGTGGGCCCGGGCGTAGTCCGCCACCGACTGCCAGAGCGGCGCGGACAGGACGGCGACCTGCTCGGCACCGTCGCGCACGACTCGGCGGCCGGGCCTGCGCGGCAGTGCCCCGGCGAGGGTCAGCCCGGCAGGCACCCCGGCCAGTTCGGCCAGCCGTCGGCCGATCAGGTCCGCGGTTTCGGCCGACCCGGCTTCCGCGGCGTCCCGCCGCGCGAAGCCGGCGTACTGCTCGCCGAGGAGAGGCAGCCGCACCGGCCGGCCGTGCACGGCGGCGTCGTAGGCCAGCGCGAGGTCGGTGCCGAGGCGGCCGAGCGACCAGCCGTCGAAGGCGATGTGGTGCAGCACCAGCAACACCGCGTCGTCGGCGCCGCGGAAGACGGTGGCGCGCAGGACCGGCCCGGCGGCGAGGTCGAACGGCAGCGCCACGCGGTGTGAAGCGCTTTCGCGGGCGTCTTCGGTCGCGACGACCTCGACGTCGACCGGGGCCGCCGGGACCACCTGCTGCACGGGATCGCCGTCCCGCAGGAGATACCGGGTGCGCAGCACTTCGTGCCGCCGGACGACCTCGGTGAGCGCGGCCCGCAGGGCGGGCACGTCCACCCGGCCGTGCCACCGCAGGAAGACCGGGACGTTGTAGGTCGCCGCGCCGGGGGCGGCCTGGTCCACCAGCCACAGGCGGCGCTGGGCCGCCGACAGCGGCGCCTCCCCGGGGCCGGAACCGCCGTGCGGCCGATCGGGCGAAGCAATGGGCGAGGACGCCGGAATTCGACCTTGTTCGCGAATTTCGCGCAACTTTCACACCCCCTGCCGACCACCATAAGCAACGTTTTCGTAGATCATTATGTGATCTGGGTCACGGTCCACGGGTCGACACTTCCGTGATCATCAGTCCACTCTCGAGCCCCGATCGGGTATTGTCCCACGCGGACGTGATCGAAATGGCCGGGCCTCGCCGATTAATCGGAATTCCCGGCCGGTGAACAAAGGACGAACATGCGCACCGAGCTCAGCAACCCGGCGACCGCACCCGCCCCCGCCGGCCCCTACTCCCAGGTGGCCCGGCTGGACTTCGGCGACGGCGCGCTCCTCATCCTCTCCGGCCAGCTCGCCCTCGACGACGACAACGCCGCGATCGTCGGCGAGGGCGACATCGCGGTGCAGGCCGAACGGACCCTGGAGGTCATCGGAGTCATCCTCAAGGCGCACGGCGCCGGGTTCGCCGACGTCGTCAACATCCGGACCTACCTCACCGACATGGCCGACCGGGCGGCCTACGCGCAGGTGCGCGCGCGGTACTTCACCGGCGACCTGCCGACCAGCACCACCGTCGCCGTGGCCGCCCTGTTCCGGCCCGAGGCACTGATCGAGATCGAGGTCACCGCGGTCGTCCGGCACCGCTGACCCGCGTCCACGCACCAGGGGGAAAAGTGCAGCTCAACCGCTTTGTCACCGCCGAGTTCCATGCCACCGCCGAACGCCTGCGGGTGCCGGAGATGGGCACCGAGGTCATCGCCCGGCTGCTGGCCGACCTCGTCTGCCTGCACCGGCCGAGCCGGGTGCTGGAGGTCGGCATGGGGTACACGACCCCGTTCCTGGCCGCGGCGCTGGCCGACGTGCGGGACCAGGTGGCCGCCGAGTCGGCGGCGCTGGCCGAGAAGACCAGCCGCCACCTCGCCGAGCACGACGAACTCGACGACGCCTGGCTCAACGCCGCGCCGGCGCTGGTCACCCCGGAGTTCCACCTCCGGCCGTACCGGCCGTCCCTGGTCGCCGTCGACGACCTGTCGATCCCCGAATCTTCGGCCGAACGGGTGCTCGGGGTACTCCGGGAACTGGGGCTGGACGACCTGGTGACGGTCGTCAACGCCGATATCCGCGACTGCGCGCAGCGGCTGCCCGCCGGTTTCGCGCCGATCGACTTCGCGTGGGTCGACGCCTGGGAGTGCTTGTACTTCTTCGACAATTTCTGGGAACAGATCAACCCGGACGGCGGAATCGTGCTGATGCATTATCTGCTGACTTATCCGGAGGGTGAGGCCATTGTCCGGTACATCGGCGAGTTCGCCCGGACGAATCCGGGCGAGCTGGAAGTCGTCAACCTCCTCGAATCGCAGAAACTGACCCAGAACAGCCTGACGATGATCCGGCGGACCGGCGGCACGCGGAAGCGCCGCTACGGCGGCCCGGGCGGCCGGGTGCGCTATTCGCCGGAGCTGCGCGCGGCCGCCGAAGCCCACCGGGACGCCGTCCGGTCGTGATCACCCCGCTCCGGCCGCCGGACCACGGCGACCGGAGCGGGGCCGTTTCAGGGGCGGTGCAGCTCGCGAACCCGCGTGGCGAGCTCGCCGAACGACTCCGCCAGCAGGACGTCGGCCGGTTCCAGCACGATCCCCAGGCCGCGGCGCACCCGAGACGCCACCTGCATGGCCAGGATGGAATTCCCGCCCAGGTCGAGGAAGTTCGCGTCGGCCGGGGTCCCGCTCACCCCCAGCACCTCGCGCCACGCCCGCTCCAGCACGTCACCCGCCGGCTCCGCGACCGGCTCGCCGGCCGGCCGGTCCAGTGACGCGAGCAGGGCCGCGCGGTCGGCTTTCCCGGTGGGGCCCAGGGGAACCTCGTCGAGCACGATCCAGCGGGCGGGCACCATGTAGGCCGGGAGCACCCGGCCGAGCGCGGCCGACAGCTCCGCCGGGCCGGGGCCGCCACCGGCCGCCGGCAGCACGAACCCGGCCAGCCACGCGGAGGGGCCGTCGCCGACCTTCTCCACGAACGCCGCGGCCACCCCCTCGACGGCCGCGGTGACCTTTTCGATCTCTTCCAGCTCGATCCGGTACCCGCGCAGCTTCACCTGGCGATCGCGCCGCCCGACCAGCTCCAGGGCACCGCCGGGCAGCGCGCGCACCAGGTCGCCGGTGCGGTAGCGCGGGGCGCCGGTCTCGTCGGGCACGAACCGTTGTGCGGTCAGGTCGGACCGCCCGAGGTAGCCGAGCGCGACCCCGGCGCCGCCGACGAGCAGCTCGCCGGTCTCGCCGGGCGCGACCGGCTCGCCGTCTTCGCCGACGACCGCGAGGGTGGTTTCCTGCAGCGCGAACCCGATCGGGATGCGCTCCAGCCCGGCCAGGGAATCCGGTGTGCAGTCGAAGAAGGTGGCGAAGGTCGTCGTCTCGGTCGGCCCGTAGCCGTTGACCAGCCGGCCGGGCGCGCCGTGGGCGAGCACCGCGCGCACCGCGCCGAGGTCGAGCTGTTCGCCGCCGACCACGAGCGTGCCCAGGAACCCGAAGGCGGCGGGGTGTTCCCGCGCCACCGCGTGGAACAACGACGTGGTCAGGAAGGCCGCGGACACCCGGGCGGCCCGCGCCAGCCGGGCCCACTCCGGTGGCGGCAGCTCGGCCACGGTCGGCAGGACGACCACGGTGGCGCCGTTGCCGAGGGCGTTCCACAGCTCGAACGTGGTGGCGTCGAAGGCCGGGTTGGCCGTGTTGGCGACGCGATCCCCGGGACCGAGGGTGCAGAACCGCGCCCCGGTCGCGAGCCTGCGGACCGCCCGGTGCGGGACCAGCACCCCCTTCGGCGTGCCGGTGGACCCGGAAGTGGAACAGACGTAGGCGACGTCTTCCCCGGTCAGCACGATCCCCGGCGCCTCCGGGCCGCCACCGGTGTCCGGAACAGGCAGCGACGGCCGGCCCGCGGCGGGCGGCCCGGCCACGACACGCACGCCGGCGTCCCCGAGGATCGTCGCGACCCGGCCGGGCGGCGCCTGCGGGTCGACCGGCAGGTAGGCGGCACCGGCCCGGAGGATGCCGAGCACGGCCACCACGAACTCCGGGGACCGGGGCGCGGTGACGCCGACGACGTCGCCGCGGCCCACGCCGGCGGCCACCAGCTCGCCGGCGAACCGGCCGGAACGCCGCCACAGCTCGGCGTAGGTCAGACTCGCACCGGTGCGCGCGTCGGCGACCGCTTCGGCCTCCGGCGTGCGGCTCACCCACTGTCCGACGAGCGCCGGTACCGTTCCGGCTTGGTCCACTGTCGCTCCTCCCACCCTGGGGAACGGGATCGGCTCCGGAAGCCGCACCGGTGAAAGGGAATCGACGTGCAGGCGCCGCCCAAGCTCAGCGGTGTGCGCCGAGCGGCAGACCGTGGACGCGACCCTGCGCCGACGGCGAAGTGCGGAAGACACCCTGCCTGCGATTCCCCCGAGCGAGCCCCCAGAAGTTCCCCGGCACCGCCGGTCCACTCCGATGTCAGTCGGTAAAAACCATACCGAGCACCGAAGGGAAGCCAACCCGCCAATCAGGTGACGGGTCACGGCAATGTCACGCACTCGCGGTCACGGAGTGCCTTGGTCCACATTGGATGGACTAAAGTTGTTGTGGTGTAGGAAAATTCGTGGTCCGGACCGCGGTGAAGGCCGGGAAGGCATTGCCACCAAGGTATCGCCCGGGCGATGAGTGCCGGTAGCCGCTACACCTCGCCCGGAAGATCGGCCGGAGGTCACGGCGGCCGGGCGGCGAGTGCCGGTAGCCGGCACACCTCGCCCCGAAGACTGGCCGGAGGTCACGGCGGCCGGGCGGCGAGCGCCGGTAGCCGCTACACCTCGCCCCGAAGACTGGCCGAACGTCACGACGGCCGGGCGATGGCCGCTACACCCCGCCCCGGAGGTCACGGCGACCAGGCCATCGCCACTACACCTCGCCCGGAGACCGCTCGGACATCACGGCGGCCGGGCGATGAGGAAGGCGGCCGCGACCGCCGACACCAGCGCGGCGAACCGCAGCACCGCGAGCAACCCGGCGCCACCGCCTGGGTGGCACTCAGTGCCACCAGGTCAAGACACGGGCCGCTCGCCGAGGGCGGCGCGGACTTCGGCGAGGACCTGCGGCAACGGGGTCGCCGTGGTCATCACGGCGACGACCGTGGCGAGGTCGCCGCCCGTGGTGCCGGCCCGTGCCCGGAAGGCGTCGGCGACCAGCGCGAACGCCTCGGCCGCGTCGGCCTTGATGTCGCCCTTCCCGCCACTGCGCAGCCAGCGCCGGAGGACGTGGTTGTTGGCCGCGGCGATCGCCGCGGCGATCACGGCCGCACGCAGGCTCGCCGACTCGTCGCCCTGGTCCTCGAACCGCGCCTGCAGGTACCGCGCGATGACCCGCTGGTACCGATCGACCGTCGCGACCTCCTTGTCGCGCAGGGAAGGCACGGCACGGGTCAGCGCGAAGCGCTCGAGCGAGACGTCGAGGTCGTCCGCGTAGGAGTCCAGGACCAGCCCGACGGCCGCGCACGCCACCTCGACCGGGTCGCGCCCCGGGTCCGCGGCCGCGAACACCTCTTCCATCTCGGCCACGATGGCGTCGTGGTTGGCGAAGAGCACGTCGTCCTTGGTTTCGAAGTACCGGAAGAACGTGCGGCGGCCGACGCCCGCCGCGGCCGCGATGTCGTCCACCGTCGTGGCCTCGTAGCCGTTCGCCGCGAACAGGTCCACGGCCGCGGCGGCGAGCGCCCGCCGCACCCGACGCCGGCCCGCGGGGGTCGCTCCGGCCCTGGTGGCGGGCACGCGGCGCGGTGCATCGGTCATGACGCCGAAACTAGCAGCCCGGCTTGCTAGTGGCACTGAGTGCCGCTACCCTGGCGACCTGACCCCGAGCGGAAGGCGCCGAAGATGTCGCTCGACCAGCACCTGCCGCCGATCGGGCCGGGCACGCCGCCGGCCTCGCCCCGCGACCGGGCCGACGCGGTGTACCGGCAGCTCTTCGGCTGGTCGGTGCAGTGGCGCGGGAACCAGCCGTTCCTCTCGCTCGAGAACGGCATCTGCGCCGCGACACTGCCGAAGATGAACGCCGCGCCGGTGCTGGCGCGGCTCGCCGCCACCGGGTGCCAGGGTCCGGCTGTGGTCCTGCCGACCCCGCACGGACAGCGGGTCGCGATCCTCGCGGAAACCGACGGCCTCATCCCGCCGCACACGGACCTCCCCCGGGCCGTCGAGGTGCTGGCGTGGGGCACCCTCCTCCCGCTGCCGCTCGATCCCCGCCGCGGCGCGCCGGGCGCCGAGTGGCTCGTCGCCCCGGACCCGCAGCGCAGGTGGCTCCCGAGCCTGGACGCCGTCCTCGCCGGCATCCACCGGCAGTAGCCCCCGGGAAACGCTCGAGGGCCCGCCCGCGAGCACCTGCCGCCGGAACTCCGCGGGCGCCGACCCGGTTGCTCGCTTGAACACTGCCCGGAACGCGACGCCCCGGGGAAACCCCGCCGGGCACCGATGGCGGGCGCCGGGACGTGCGCGGTCCGGTAGGTCTCTCCGGCGCGCGCGGATGCAGCGGGACACCGCGACCGGACGGCGGTGGACCTCGCCGACGAGCTGCGGATGAGCACGGAGAACCCGGCGTCGGCGGGCCGGACCGTGCGGTGGTCGCGGTAGCCGCGTGTCGTCCGGACTCGGGGCTGCGGCACCGGCACCCACCACCACTGCGCGTGGAACGCCGCTACCCTGGAGAGCCAGGACGTGCGACGGGGTCACCGCACGAGCTCGGCACCCGCTTCCCGCTGCCGGAACAGATCGAACACCGCCGCGACGAGATCCCGGGCCGGCCGCGTCCGCCGAACTTCGCGCGTCACCGGCACCGGGGAGGGACCTCGTGAACCACCTGCACGTCAGCTCCGAATTCGACGCCGTGATGGCCCGGCTCGCCGCGATCGCCCCGGTCATCGAGGAGACCGCCGACCAGGGCGAGGCGCTCGGCCGCGTACCCGACGAGCCCGCCAAGGCCCTGCGGGGCACCGGGGTGTTCCGGATCGGCATCCCCCGCGAACTCGGGGGCTACGAGTTCTCGCCGCGCCAGGTGATCGACACGATCGCCGCACTGTCCTATGCGGACGCTTCGGTGGGCTGGGCCGTCATGGCCGTGCAGATGGCCACCGGCACGACGGCCGCCTACCTCGGCCCGGAAGCCGCCGCGGACCTGTACCCCGACGTCGGCCGCGGCGGCCACGCCCTCATCGCCGGCCAGGGCACCAAGCTCGGCACGGCCGTGCGCGGGGACGGTGGCTACCGCATCAGCGGGCGCTGGCACTTCGCGTCCGGGATCTCGATGGCGACCCACATCCACACCGCGGCGCTCTGCGCGGAGACCGGCGAGGCGCTGGTCTTCACGCTGCCCAAGGAGCAGGCCACTGTGATCGACAACTGGGACGTCATGGGCCTGCGGGCGACCAGCAGCCACGACTACGCGTGCGAGGACGTCTTCGTGCCGGAGAGCCACGTGTACGGCATCGCGACCACCGACGTCCGGCACGGCGGCGCGATCTACCGCATGGGCCTGGCGAACATGGCCGGGGTCTGCCACACCGGCTGGGCGCTCGGCGTCGGCCGCCGGCTGCTCGACGAGATGAAAGCCCTGGCGGCCAGGAAGACCGGCGCCCCGGGCGCGTCGGTGGACACCCAGCAGTTCCACGCCGAGTACGCCCAGGCCGAGGCGAAACTGCGCGCGGCGCAGGCGTGGGCGAAGGAAGTCTGGGCGGGGAACGAAGCCACCCTGGACCGCGGCGAACCCCTGGACACCGAGCAGGAGACGCTGACGCGGCTGATGCTCAACAACACCACGTGGTCGGTGCACGCCGTGGGCCAGACGGTCTACAAGTGGGCGGCGACGGCGGCTCTGCGCCACGGTGTCCTGCAGCGGTTCTTCCGCGACCTGCACGCGGGCACCCAGCACATCACCTCCAGCCCGGTCGTGCTGCAGAACTGCGGCAAACAGCTCAGCGGCCTGGCTCCCGGCGCACGGTGGGTGTTCCTCGATCTCCGGGAAGCGCAGTGACCCGGCCGCCGGACCTCACCCGAAGATGCTCGCCCCGGCCACCGGGCTGAACCGGGCCTGGAAGAACCTCAGGTGCCGCGGCTCCGTCGCGAACCGCAGGCCGCGGGCGATGCGGGCGCGGTCGCGGTGGACGGCGATGACGGCGTCGGCGACCAGGTCGATGTGGGCCCGGGTGTACACGCGGCGCGGGATGGCCAGGCGCAGGAGTTCCAGGCGCGGCAACCGGTTCTCGCCGGTGACCGGGTCGCGGCCGGCCGTCACGGCGCCGCGCTCGACGCCGCGGACGCCGGCCTCCAGGTACGTGGCGCAGGCCAGCGTCTGGGCCGGGAACTCCGCCCGCGGGAGGTGCGGGAGCGCGGCCGCGGCGTCGATGCAGATGCAGTGGCCGCCGAACGGGTGGACGACCGGCACTCCCGCGTCGTCGAGCCGTTCGCCGAGGTAGCCGACCTGGGCCACGCGGGCGCGGATGTGGTCTTCGTCGACCGACTCCGCCATCCCCGCCGCGATGGCTTCCATGTCGCGGCCGGCCATGCCGCCGTAGGTGTGCAGGCCCTCGTAGAGCACCACGAGCCCGCGGGCCTGTTCGGCCAGCGCGGGATCGCGCAGCGCGAGCCAGCCGCCGATGTTGGCGAGCGAGTCCTTCTTGGCGGACATCACCGCGCCGTCGGTCGGGGCGCACAGCGCGCGCAGGATGTCCGCCACCGTTCGTGCCGCCCAGCCGGGTTCGCGCTGTTTGACCAGCCAGGCGTTCTCCACCGCGCGGGCGGTGTCGAGGAACACCGGGATCCCGTGTGCGTGCGCCAGTGCGCACGTCTCGGTCAGGTTCGCGACGCTGATCGGCTGCCCGCCCGCCATGTTGACCGTCGCGGCGAGCGAAACGTACGGGATCGCCTCCGCGCCGAACTCGTCGATCACGGCTTCGAGCTTCCCGAGGTCGACGTCGCCCTTGAACGGGCAGGCCGACTCCGGGTCGTGGGCTTCGTCGACGATGACGTCGTGGAAGGCCGCCCCGTTCAGTTCCTGGTGGGCGCGCGTGCTGGGGAAGTACATGTTGCCGGGGATGTGGGTGCCGGGCCGGATCAGGCAGCGGGACAGGATGTTCTCGCCGCCGCGGCCCTGGTGCACCGGGATCACGTGCTCGTAGCCGTAGAAGGTGCGCACGGCCTGCTCGAAGACGTAGAAGCTGCGGGCACCCGCGTAGGCTTCGTCGCCGCGCAGGAGCGCCGACCACTGCCGGTCCGACATCGCGTTGGTGCCGGAGTCGGTGAACAGGTCCACGGAGACGTCCTCCGCGCGCAGCAGGCACGGGTTCCAGCCCGCCGCGCGCAACGCCGCTTCGCGGTCGTCGCGGGTGGTGGTCCGCAGCGGCTCGACCATCTTGATGCGCCAGGGTTCCGGTGGGTAGGCGGGCATGTCAGACTCCCTCGCGTTGCCGGGTCAGCCGGGTGAGCAGCGGGCCGGTCATCGCCGTGGTCACCAGCGCCATCACGACCATCGCGGTGTAGAGCGCGCCGTCGAACAGGCCCAGGCTCAGGCCGATGCCGGCGAACACGATTTCGGTGATGCCGCGGGTGTTCATCAGGACCGCGAACACCCCGGCCGGGTGCGGGTCCAGCCCGCCGCACCGCGCCCCCAGGTAGGCGCCGCCGAGCTTGCCGGCCACGGCGACGCCGACGACCGCGGCGATGTCCGCGGCCAGTCCCGCGTCGAGCAGGCGCAGGTCGACCGACCGCCCGACGAGCACGAAGTACAGCGGCACCAGCAGCGAGCCGGCCGGGGTGAGCAGCGCGGCGGGATCGCGTTCCGGGACGGCGTGGCCGAGCACGATGCCCGCGAAGAAGGCGCCGATCGCCGGGTGCAGGCCGGCGGCCTCGGTGCCCGCCGCGGCCGCGCAGGCCAGCCCGGCCAGCACCGCCGTCGCCGACGGCCGGGAAAGCCGGCCGACCCAGCGGCGGAACCGGTCGCGAGCGAGCCACGGCACCACCGCGAGCGCGGCCAGGGCGGGCCACGTCGAGCTCACGGACCAGCCGTGCCGCGACGCGGCGGCGACGGCCAGCGCCGTCCACGCGGCGACATCGGAGACGGCGGCCGCGCTGAGGGCACGCTGCCCGGTGACCGCGTCGAGCAGGCCGCGTTCGGCGAGGATCCGGACCAGCACGGGCAACGCCGTGACCGCCAGCGCGGCCGCGACGACGATGACGAACGCCCCGGAGCCGGCCCGCGCGTGCCGCTGGGCCAGCCACACCGCCAGCACCGCCCCCAGCGCGAACGGCACGGCGGTGGCCCCCAGGGCCGGGACCACCGCCGTCTTGAGCCGGCCGCGGGTCATCGACGGCGCCAGGTGGGCACCCGCGGCGAAGAGGAACAGCACCAGGCCGAGCTGGGCGAGGGCGGTGAGCGCGATGCCCGCCGGCGCCGGGAGCAGGCGCAGGCCCGGGGCGAGCGCGACCCCGCAGAGGATCTCCCCGAACACCGCCGGCTGGCCGAGCCGGACCGCGGCCGCCCCGGCGAGCCGAGCCAGCCCGAGCACCACGGCGAGCGCGGCGAGCAGGACCGCGAGCTCAGGCATCGGGCACCTGCCACCGCCGTCCGTCCGAAGTGGACACCAGGCCGCCGGGGAACAGCGGCGGCTCCGCGCCCGCCTCCGCACCGAGCAGGCCGCGCAGCTGCAGTTGCGCGCCTTCGGCGAGCACCTCCTCGAAGTCCCCGGACGACACCCCGCCGACGAGGTCGGCGAACGCCGCGCGGTCGTCGCCGTCGTGACCCGTCACGCGGTGCGCGTACCGGAAGTAGGACCGCTGGTCGGACTCGAGCCGGTAGAAGCCGCGCAGGAAGTCCCGGAACACCCCGAACTCGCGGCGGTAGCGGGCTTCGAACTCGGCGAAGCACCGGTCTTCGGGCAGCAGGCCGGCCAGAGTGCTGTTGATCGACCGGGCGGCCAGCAGCGCGCTGTAGGTGGCCAGGTGGACGCCGGAGGAGAAGACGGGGTCGATGAAGCAGGCGGCGTCGCCGACCAGCACCAGGCCCGGGCAGGACAGCGAAGTTCGGTCGTAGGAGTAGTCCTTGCGCACCCGCAGCCGGTCGTACGGCGGTTCGGTGGCGCGCCGGGCGTCCCGGAGGAACCCGGCGATCAGCGGGCAATCGGCGATCAGGCCGCGGAACGCCGTCTCCTGGTCGCCGCGGACGCGGTCCGCGCACTCCCGCCGCACGACCGCGCCGACGCTGGTCAGGGTGGCCGACAGCGGGATGTACCAGAACCAGCCGGCGGCGAAGGCGGCGCAGAGGATGTTGCCGTCGTCCGGTTCGGGCAGCCGGGCGCCGCCGCGGAAGTACCCGAAGAGGGCCAGGTTCCGGAAGTCCGGGGAGTATTCGCGGCGGCCGCCGGCGGCGTGGTGCAGCCGGCTGGTGTGCCCGGAGGCGTCGACGACGAACCGGGCCGTCGCGGTCCGTTCGCGACCGGCCTCGTCGAGGTAGCGGACGCCGGTGATCCGGCCGCCGTCCCGCACCGTGCCGATGGCCCGGTGCCCTTCCCGGACGTCGGCCCCGAGCCGCCGCGCGTTGCGCAGCAGGATCGTGTCGAACTTGGTGCGTTCGACCTGGTAGGCGTAGGAGGTCGGCCCGGCCATGCGGTCCGAGGCGGCGAAGGCGAAGGTCCACGGCTCGGGGCTGCTCCCCCACCGGAACGCGCCGCCGCGCTTGCGGACGAACCCGGCCCGCTCGATCTCGTCCCGCACGCCGAGCAAGGCGCAGATGCCGTGGACGGTGGCCGGGAGCAGCGACTCGCCGATCTGGTACCGCGGCAGGTGCTCCTGTTCCAGCAGCAGCACCCGGTGCCCGTCGGCCGCGACCAGCCCGGCCGCGGTCGACCCACCGGGCCCACCTCCGACGACGATGACGTCGTAACCGGTCATCACGCACCGCCTTCCGAGGTGTCGGGAACGAGCTCGGCGAGCCGGGCGACCGTGCGCCGGCGCAGGACGTCCCGCAGCGAACACGGCACCCCGCGGGCCCGCAGCCGCGCGGCCAGCGCCGCGGCCGAGAGGCTGTGCCCGCCGAGGGCGAAGAAATCGCTGGCCGGGGCGACCGGCACCACCCCGAGCTGACTGCGGAACGCGGCCGCGACGACCGCCTCGGCGGGGGTCATCGGCGCTGGGCGCGGTGCGGTCCGGGTGACGGTGCGGTCGATCCGGCCGGTGCGGTCGAGCTTGCCGGTCCGCCCGGTCGGCAGCGCGTCGACTTCGACGACGACCGGCACGAGGTAGCCGGGCAGCCTGCCGCGCAGCCGCTCGCGCAGGTCCTCCGGCGTTCCCGCGCTGAGGACGACGTAGGCGACCAAGGTGCCGTTTTCGCCGCGGACCAGGGCCTGCCGCACTCCGGGCTGGGCGAGCAGGGCCTGTTCGGCTTCGGCGGGCTCGACGCGGTGGCCGCGGATCTTGACCTGGTCGTCGAACCGGCCCAGCCAGCGCAGCGTGCCGTCGGGGTCGCACCGGCACCGGTCGCCGGTGCGGTACCAGCGCTGCGGCGCGGTTCCGAACCGCTCGGCCGTCAGCGCGGCGTCGCCGAAGTAGCCCAGTGCGAGCGACGCTCCGCCGACCAGCAGCTCACCGGCTTCCCCGACCGGCACCGGCCGCAGGTCGCGCGGATCGACGACCTGCACGGTCGTGTTGGCGATCGGGCCGCCGATCGACGGCGTTTCCCGGTCGGCCACCCGGCAGAGGGTGGTGAACACCGTGCACTCGGTCGGGCCGTACAGGTTGACCGCCGTCAGGTCCGGGGTCTCGCGCAACCGCGTCCACAACGACGGCGGCACGGCTTCCCCGCCCGTCAGCAGCATCCGCGGGCGGGTGCCCGCGGCGAGCAGGCCCGCGTCGACGAGCCCGGTCAGCTGCGCCGGGACGGCTTCCACCACGGCCGTCCGCCGCTCGCGGACGAACCGGACGTAGCGTTCGGGATCGACGCGGACGTCCTCGGGCACCAGGTGCACCTCGTGCCCGCCGACCAGCCACAGCAGCGGGTCCCACGCGGCGTCGAACGCCATCGGCAGGCCGTGCGCCACCCGCTGCCGCTCGCCGCCGGCCGGGAACAGCCGGGCGGCGAGTTCGCAGTACAGGTTGACCAGGCTCCGGTGCCCGACCACGACTCCCTTGGGACGCCCGGTGGAGCCGGACGTGTAGACGATGTACGCCGGATCGCCCGGGCGGGTGACCGGGTCCGCGTCCTCGGGCCGCGGGGCGAGCTCGCGGCGCCAGTTCTCCGGCGTCAACGCCACATCCGCGTCCGCGGCGAGCTCGGCCGCGTCGGTGAGCAGCACCGCCGGGCGCACCTCGGCGAGGATCAGCGCGCGCCGGGCGGGCGGCAGCCCCGGGTCGAGGGGCAGGTACACCGCCCCGGCCTTGGCGACGGCGAGCGGGGCGAGCACGGCCAGCACCGACCGGGTCATCGCGCACGCGACCACCGATCCGGGCACCGCCCCGGCCGCGCGCAGCCCGTTCGCCAGCCGCCCGCTCCACCGGCACAGGTCGCCGAAGCTCCAGGCGACGTCGTCGGCCACCAGTGCCGTCCGCCCGGGGAAGGCCCGCGCGCGCAGCTCGAACAGTTCCTGCCACCCCACCTGCGGCACGAAGCGCCGCCCACCCCCGACCACGGACAGCGGCCGATCAGGCATCGCGTGCTCCCGCCGCGACGACGTCCCGCTCGACCCGGCGCATCCACGTCCAGAAGTCCGCGCCCCGGCCCGGGGCCAGCAGTCCCAGGTGGCCGCCGGGGACCGTCGCGGCGAGGAAGGCCCCGGTCGTCCAGTCGCGCCACGCCTCGGTCGCGTCCTCGGTGGCGACCGGGTCGTCCTCGCCGCACAGGGCGGCCAGCGGGCACCGCACCGGCGTCGCGGCCGGGCCCCGGTACGCGGCGGTCAGAGCGACGTCGCGGCGCAGGAGGTCCACGGCGTACGCCCAGACCTCGAAGGAGGCGCGGTTCCCCAGTCCCGGAACGAACCCGGCGCCGCCGAGCACCTCGGGCAGGCTGCCCGCGCCGAGCTGCCGGTACGCCCCGCGGACCCGCCGCTGCGGCGCCGGCGTCCCGACGACGACCACGGCCGCGGGCAGCGGGCCGCGGCGGGTGCGCAGCCGCTGGGCCAGCTCCACCGCGACGAACGCCCCCATGCTGAACCCCGCCACGACCGTCCGCCGCACCCACGCGGGGTCCCGGAGGAGCAGCTCGCCGGTGAGGTGCTCGGCCAGCTGCTCCAGCGACGCGGGCGGCGGCACGTCCAGCCGATCGCCCCGGCCGGGGTACTCGGCGGCCCACACCTCGGCACCCGCCGCTGCCCCGGCGACGTGCCGGAGCGTGCCGACAGTGCCACCGGCCGGCGGGAGAAGCAGATAGCGGCACTCGTGCGCGCCGAGCCGTTCCCCCGTGGACAATGACCTGATGGCAGCGGGCATGGCAAATCCTTCGGTGCGCGGAATTGGCGGTCTCCCGGTTTTTCCGGAATGAAAACGGCACTCGTCCGTAATGGTGATCGAGTGTTCACCGGCGGCGACCGGCCACGTCTTCGGCTTCCTGCGATCGTCGCCGTCCCGGGCGGGGGCCGAGTCCGGCTACCACAGTCAACCGATGTCGATCATCGCCTGTCCCGAAAAGATACGACTCGGCCAGAGCCACGCGCATAACGGTTCGGTCGCGTTGCCGGAAATTGACCTCCGCCCGCCGAAGGTGGACCGATAGTCCCCCATCGGGGTGATATTTCGGCGACACCCGCACTTCGAAGGATATTCATCTTCATCCGGGACCGGAATTGCGAACGACGGCCGGTCCCGGGCGGCGGGTGCGGACCGCGGCCCCCCGGGCGCCCCGCGGTGGCCGGCTTCGGCGATCAACGCCCGGAGGCCGCCGCCAGCCGGTGGTACTCGGCCTGCGTCACCGGCAGCACCGTGCCGTGGCGGGGGCGGCCGGGGAGCTGCGCGCCCGCGACCGGCCGCCAGTCACCGGAGCCCAGGTCCGTGGTCTCGAACGGCGCGTACCCGCGGCCGCCGTACTCGTCGACGAACAGGTACCACCGCTCCTCGGTGTTCGACCGGAACACCAGCGGGCCCTCGCCGCCGACGATCGCGTCCTTGCCGATGCACTCCCGCACCAGGTCGTAGCGGCGGCCGGTGAGCACCCGGGACTTCTCCTCGGTGATGTACCGGCCGCACGGCGTCGAGCCGCCGCCGCCGGGACCGCGGTCGTCCTGCGAGAACCGGTAGTACTCGCCGTCGTGCCGGATCACCGTGGAGTCGATGACCGAGTGTCCCGGGTCGAACCAGGGCTTCGGCGCGCTGAACGTGCGGAAGTCCCTGGTCGTGGCATACACGATCCGGTTGTAGGACGGCGTGGTGTGACCGGGGTCGTCGGCCGGGTACAGCGTGGACGCCCAGAACACCACGTACTCGCCGCGCACGGGGTCGAAGAACGCCTCCGGCGCCCAGACGTTGCCGGCCGTCTCCGGCGCGACCTCGACCAGCCGCGGCGCGCTCCACCGCACCAGGTCCGCCGACTCCCACACCACGATCGAGCGGCTGCCGTGCCGCCACGTCGTCTCCCAGTCGTCCCGGCCGTACATCCGCAGGTCCGTCGCGATCAGGTAGAACCGGTCACCGCGCGGCGACCGGATGACGAACGGGTCCCGGACACCGCCGGTCCCGACCGTGGACCGCAACACCGGGCGGCCGCGGGGTTCCTGCCACCGCAGCGGGTCGTTGCCCTGGCTCAGCCCGAAGTAGATCTGCTCGCCGTCGGCCGTGCCCTCGCCGGTGAAATAGACGAACAGATACCCGGCGTACCCCGGCGGCCGGGCATTCGCGGCCCCCGCCGGCGCCACCAGCCCACCGGCGATCAGCAGCACCGCGAGAACGCCACGAAAACCGCGCACAGCCGGCAGCCCCCACTCGGTCGACGTCGTTGCCGATCGGACGCTATTCGTCGGCCGCGAAAACTGTCAAGTTTCGTCGAATTCGACGCGCATTCGACGGCGCATTCGACAATGCCCGCCCGCCCCCGGTGCTCAGCCCGCGACGGACCGGGCGGCCAGTTCCGCCGCGCCGAAGGAAACGTCGAAGCGCTCACACCAGAGGCTCACGCTGCGATAACCGGCCAGATCGGTGCCCTCCGGCAGGGGGTAGTTCTGGTTTCCCTTGTTGCCTTTCAGCTTCCCGGCGTCGAGGTGCTTGCCGTCGTCGAAAACGGTCCAGCCGTCCTTGCCCGGCTTCACCGGCGCGTCGGTGAGCCACACGTGCACGTCCGGACCACTGCTCGTCTCGAGGTTCTCCAGGCGCAGCACGAGTGCTCCGTCGGCCGCCCGCACTACGCGAACGGTTCCGGAGGTCCGGTGCTCGTGGCTGATCAGCGTGCCGGTCGCGAGGTCGGCGGGCTCGGCCGGGCGCGGCGGCAGGGAAACCGGCGGCGAGGACACCGGCGGCGAGGACACCGGCGCCGGTGCGGGCAAGGCTTCCTGCACCGTTTCGTCCACCCAGAGCTGCCACGGCTGGAACCAGTACAGGCCCGCGGCGACCGCTACGAGCCCCGCGACCAGCACGCCGATGAACCAGGGACGGCCGAATATCCGCCGGGTGCGGTTCATCTCGCTCTCCTCCACGTCGTCGATCGCCCCTCATTCAACGGGAAGAATGGCCGGGCCGGCCCGGCGAGCGCGGTTAAGGATCTCTTACGGCGAGTTAATCGCCGGCTTCCTCCGGGGCGTCCGCGGGCGGGTGGAGCTTGCCTTACCCGGCATCGCTGTGCGACCAAGAGCTACGGACATTCAGTGCGCGGGGTCAGGTAGTCTTCGAGCCGCTACCGGACCACCGCTCTCGCCCGGTGCAGCAGAACCCGCTGGTTCGCCGCCGAGATCTCCAGCATCTCGCAGACCTCTTCGGACGTGCACCCCTCGACATCGCGCAGCGTGAGCACGATCTGCTGCCGCTCGGACCACTCCGTCAGCGCCGGTAATTCCGTTGTCATGAAGGGATATGACTGAGGATTGTCACGAAAAGTAGTTGTTTGGGGGAGCCGCGAAGGGGGTGTTCCGCGACTCCGCCCGCGTACCTGCACCGGGCCGTCCTTTGTGGTCGGCTGCGGTCATCCGGCCCGGGAAGCCGAACGCGGCGACCAGCGCCGGATCGTGGAACTCGACCACGCGGGAAACCCCGGTGACCGTCGCGGTCAGCACCACGATGCCGTGCGCCCGGAGGACACCGCCGTCGTCCCGGTGGTAGACGGCGGCGGCAGGCTGGCCGTTGGCGGTGGTGGCGCTCATCCGCCAGTCGCCCGGCCGGCCCAGGACGTACGTGCCGAGCAGGTGGAGGCAGTGCACCCGGCCCGCGTACCAGCCGCGGAACGGGGTCGCCTCCAGCGTGGCGTCGGCGCGCAGCACCTGCTCCAGCAAGCCGGCGTCGGAGCGTTCGAACGCCGCGATGTAGCCCTCGAGCAACGCCCGCGCCCGCGGGTCGGCCGGCTCGAGCAGGTCGTCGGCCTCTTCGAGGTCGTCCAGCCTGGCCCGGGCGCGCTGCAGGCCGCTCTTCACCGCCGCCGTGGTGGTGCCGAGGATCCGGGCCGTCTCCGGGGCGGTGAACGCCAGCACTTCGCGCAGGAGCAGGATCGCGCGCTGCCGGGGCGGCAGGCGCTGCAGGCTGACGATCAGCGCGAGCCGCACGGACTCGCGCGTGACCACGGCCGCCGCCGGATCGGCGACCCAGTGGTCGGGCAGTGGCTCCAGCCAGAACACCGCACCGGGCGCCGCCGGGGTGGGCGGCCCGTCGGGTCCGTCGACGGGACCGGTCAGGCCCGAGGGCAGCACCCGGTTCCGGCGCGGGTCGAGCGCGGTCAGGCAGACGTTGGTGGCGATGGCGTAGAGCCAGGACCGGACCGACGACCGGCCCTCGAAGCCGGCGTAGGAGCGCCACGCCCGGAGGTAGGTCTCCTGCACCAGGTCCTCGGCGTCGTGCGCCGAGCCGGCCATGCGGTAGCAGTGCGCCAGCAGCTCCCGGCGGTATGCGGCGGTTTCGGCCGCGAACCGCGCCTGGTCGCGGCCCGCCGCGGAGTGCCTGCTCGCCATGGGTAGCTCCTCGTCCCGCCGGTCGGCCTTCGTCCCCGGTACGACCGGCGGCCCGCCGGAAAGGAATCGAAGCACAGGTCAGCAGGCACCCGCGGTCGGTTGGCCGCGACATTTCCTGGCTTCGCGGTCCCGGTCACGGCAGCAGGGCCTGCTTCCCGACCGCTCTCCGCACGGCCAGGCCCGCGAGCACCCGAGCACCGTCGGCCAGGTTCGCCGTGACATTCCCCGGCTCCGCACGCCCCCCGTCACGGCCGGAGGGCCTGCTTCCCGACCGTCCTCCGCGCGGCCAGGTCCGCGAGCACCCGCGCACCGTCGGCCAGGTCGTGGGTGACCGGGTCCGCGGGACCGACGACCCCGGCGGCGACGAGCGCGGACAGCTCCCCCATGACCTCGCCGAACACCCCGGGCGCCGACCGGATCAGCGTGCCGATGTTCAGGCCGATGACATGGACCTGGTGCCGGTACACCAGCTCCCGGTTGGTGACCGGCGCTTCCCCGCCGGCCAGGCCGTAGACGATGACCCGGCCGGTGACCGGCTTGGCCGCGGCCAAGCTCGCGGCGAACGCGGCGCCGCCCGCCGATTCCAGTACCAGGTCGGCTCCCGCACCGCCGGTCAGGCGCCGCACTTCGGCGGGGAGGTCGTCGTGGCGGGCGTCCAGGACGTGGTCGGCTCCCAGCGCCAGCACCGTCTCGTGCTTGCCCGGCGAAGCCGCCCCGATGACGGTCGCGCCGTAGTGCTTGGCCAGCCTGACCGCGGCCTGGCCGGTCGCGCCCGCCGCCGCGGGGACGACCACGGTCTCCCCGGCCGTGACCCGGCCGAGCGGCTTGAGGGCGGCGAGCGCGGTGGGCCAGTTCACGGCCAGGCCCAGCGCCTGCTCCGCGCTCCACCCGGCCGGCACGGGCATCGCGGCCGCCGCGGGCAACACCACGTACTCGGCGAAAGCTCCGTCGCCGACGCCGGTCACGGACGTCCCCGGTGCCGGGCCGGTCACCGCCTCGCCCAGCGCGACGACCTCGCCGGCTGCCTCGAAACCCGCCCGGTACGGCGGCCGCGGGCCGTCGCCGAACGTGCCGCAGGCCTTGGAGACGTCGGCGAAGTTGACCCCGGCGGCGACGACCCGGACCAGCACCTCACCCCGGCCGGGGCTCGGCACCGGCGCGTCGGTGATCAGGCGCATGTCCTGCGGGCCCTCGCACGTGGTCTGCTGCAGGGCACGCATGGTGGCGGGAATGCTCACGGCTCTCCTTCTCGGTGACTTCGCGGCCGGGCCGGCGGGCCGGACCGTCGACAGGAAGACCACCGAGACCGCGAAAAGGAACCGTCCGTCAGCCGATCAGGATTTCCCGCCCGACGCTCGGGACGCCTTGGGCGTCGAGGGCGAACAACAGGTACCGCCCCGGCGGTGCGACGCCCGAGGTCCCCGGGACGGTGACCCGGTAGCCGGTCGGGCTCAGCTTCGCCGGGGTCAGCGGGATCCGGCGCTGGTCGGTGTCCACCGTGTGCGTCACCGAGCCGACCCGCATGAGCGCGAAGGCCGTGACCGCGCGGTCCGTGCCGATGGTCAGCGTCGCGCCGCCGGGCGCCGTGGCCGGTGCGGCGGTGATGGCCGGGCGCGGCCTGGGGGTGCCGTCCGGACCGAGCAGGTACGGCGGGGTGAACACCTGCCCGTCGAAGTGGTTGGTCGCGCAGGGCCCGCACAGGCCACCACCGCCGGAGAACACGCGGCCGTCGGGCAGGAACGACCCGGTTCGGTCGCTCTCGGAGAGGTCGGCTCGAAAGACTGAACGGTTCCCGCGACTTCCGCGACGGGCTGCCCGGCCGGTTCACGCCGCACCGGCCGGGCAGCGGCGGGTCACACGAGGGACGCGGTCAGCCCGCCGTCGAGGACGTAGTGGCTGCCGGTGATCCAGCTCGCCCGGTCCGACGCCAGGAACGCCGTCACCTCCGCGATGTCCTGCGGGGTCCCCAGCCGGCCCTGCTTGGCCGCGACGAGGTCACCGAACGGGACCTGGGTGGCCGCCTCGAAGTCCGGGACCAGGCGCTCGACCATGGCCGTGTCCGCGAAGCCCGGGCAGACCGCGTTGACCCGTACTCCCGTCGGGCGCATCTCCACCGCCGCGACGCGGGTCAGCTGGATCACCGCCGCCTTCGTCGCGCAGTACGAGCCGAGCAGCGGGCTGCCGCCGATCCCCGCGATCGAGGCGATGTTGACGATGTTCCCCTTGGACTCCATCAGGTGCGGGATCGCCGCCTTCATCGCCACGAACGTGCCGCGGACGTTGACCGCGAAGATCTTGTCGAAGCTCTCCGTCGGCTGCTGCAGCAACGGTGACGACACCTCGATCCCGGCGTTGTTGACCAGGACGTCGAGACCGCCGAGGAGGTCGACCGCCTGCTGGATCGCCACCTGGACCTGGGTTTCGTCGGTGACGTCGCAGTTGGCGACGCCGGCCGCGCCGATCTCGTCGGCCGCCTGCTTGGCCGCGAGGGAGTCCAGGTCGCTGATCACCACCCGGGCGCCACGCTCGGTGAACAGCGCCGCGATCGCCTTGCCGATGCCGGCGCCGGAGCCGGTGACGAAGACGCGCTTTCCTTCGAGTTCGGACATGCTGGTCCCTTTCACATCGCGTCGATCTTGGGGAGGATTTCTTCCTTGAGGCGCTTCATGTCGTCCAGGGTCTTCGCGACCGGGACGTCCTGGAAGGGCGGCCACAGGAACGGCATGGTCAGCCCGGCTTCCCGGTAGCGCTTGAGCTGGTCGGTGATCTGCGCCTGCGAGCCCACCAGCAGGTTGGTGCCCTTGCCGAGCGGGCTCTGGTCCATGTCCTGGTCGGTGATGACGAACCAGATCATGCTGGCGATCTCGAGGTCGTCGACCGAGCGCGGGGTGTCGAGCGCGTCGAGCTCGCGCTGGATCTCGGTGCGCCAGCGCCGGATGTCCTCGGGCGAGTCCTGGATGCCGATCCAGCCGGAGAGCCCGTACTTCGCGATGCGCGCGGCCGACCGCTTCGCGTCCTTGAGGCCGCTGAAGAAGATCGGCGGGTGCGGCTTCTGCACCGGCTTGGCGCCGAACCCGCTGCGCTGGAAGTCGGCGAACTCGCCGTGGTACTCGAACAGGTCGTTGGTCCAGATGCCCTGCATGATCTCCAGGGTCTCCCGGACGTGCTTGTGCCGCTTGGGAAAGATGTGCGACGCGCTCGCGGCGGCGAACTCCTCGGGCATCCAGCCCGAGCCGACGGCGACGTTGAGCCGGCCGCCGCAGAGGTGGTCGATGGTCGCCAGTTCGGCGGCGAGGACACCGGGCGAACGGTAGGGCGTGTCGATGATGCTCATCCCGATCCGCACCTTCGACGTCTTCGCCGCGAGCCACGGGATGAGCGGCATGCCCTGGAGGAACTCGCCGCGCGAGCTGACCGGAAGCCCTTTGGGGAAGCCCTCGATCATGCCGAACGAGTACTGCATCTCCTGGGTGTCCGACGTCTCCGGGACGATGATCCGGTCGAGCGTCCAGACGGAGTCGAAGTCGAGGTCCTCGGCCAGCGCGGTGAGGTCCGCCAGCTCCCGCACGGTCACCTTGTCCCGGAAGTTCGGCAGGTACAGCGCGAGTTTCATGTCTTTCTCCTTCAGCGGGTGGTGAGGGTCGTGCGGATGTCGGCCTTGAGGACCTTGCCGACGGTCGAGCGGGGCAGGTCCGGCCAGACTTCGATCTGCTTGGGCGCCTTGACGCTGCCGATGCGGTCCTTGACGAAAGCGATCAGCTCGCCGGCGTCCAGTTCGGCGCCGGGCCGGAGCTGGACGACGGCGGTGACGCGCTCGCCCCACTTCTCGTCGGGCAGGCCGACCACGGCGCAGTCGCGGACGGCCTCGTGGGCCAGCACCGCCTGTTCGACCTCGGCGGAGTAGACGTTGAACCCGCCGGTGATGACCATGTCCTTGGCCCGGTCGACGATGTGGAGGAAGCCTTCGCCGTCGAGGAACCCGATGTCGCCGGTGTGGTGCCAGCCGTGGGCGGACGCTTCCGCCGTGGCTTCCGGGTTGCGGTAGTAGCCGGCCATCACCAGCGGGCCGCGCACGCAGATCTCGCCGCGTTCGCCGTGCGGCACCGGGTTTCCTTCGCCGTCGAGGATGGCCACGATGACCAGCGGCGACGGCCGCCCGGCCGAGGACAGCCGTCCGGTGTGGACGGTGCCGTCGGGCCGCCGGTGCTCGGCCGGGGACATCGTGGAGATCATCATCGGGGCTTCGGACTGGCCGAACAGCTGCGCCATCGGCCCGATCCGGTCGAGCGCTTCGGCGAGCCGGGCCGTCGACATCGGGGCCGCGCCGTACCAGAAGCACTGCAGCGACGAGAGATCCGTGCCGTCGAGGGCTTCGTGGCCGAGCACCAGGTAGATGAGCGTCGGCGGCAGGAACGTGTGGGTGACGCGGTGGCGTTCGATGAGCTCCAGGAACCGGCCGACGTCCGGCTTCGGCATGATCACGACCTCGCCGCCGCGGGCCAGGACCGGGAAGCAGAGAACGCCGGCCGCGTGGGTCAGCGGAGCCAGGGCCAGGTACACCGGGCGGCCCTCGAAGGGGTAGCTCATCAGCGTGATCGCCGACATCACCTCGAGGTTGCGGCCGGTGAGCATGACGCCTTTGGGCCGGCCGGTCGTGCCGCCGGTACCCACGAGGGCGACGACGTCGTCCGGTGGGGCGGCCACCGCGGACGGGTCGTCCTTCGCGTGGCCGAGCCAGTCGTCGAAGCCGGGCGCGAAGCCGTCGCCTTCGCCGATGCGGACGAGCGTCGTCAACTTCGGCAGCTGCGGGGCGATCTTGCGGACCAGGTCTTCGAAGGCGGGCTGGAAGATCAGCGTGGTGCACTCGAAGAGGTCCAGGAGCTCGGCGTTCTCGCCGGCGGCGTTGCGCGGGTTGATCGGGCACCACACCGCGCCGGCCCGCGAGATGCCGAAGACGCAGGTGAACGCGGTGGGGTCGTTGGCCGAGAGGATGCCGACCTTGTCGCCCGGGGCGACGCCAGAGCGCCGCAACGCCCGGGCCACGGCCTCGGCGAGTTCGACGACCTCGCCGTAGGACCGGGACACCCCGTCGAGGGCCAAGCAGGGCGCCCCGGGGTCCAGGGAGGCGCCTTTCTCCAGGTAGAAGAACAGAGACATCGTCGTCCCTCCCGACTTCGGCGGCGGCTGGTGACGACCATGACCGCCGTTTGGACGAATGTCAAGATTTTCTTGGACGATTGGTCAGAAAGCGGCCGGATGGTATCTTCGGCGCTGTGACCAGCGCAGCCGCCGTGAGGCGCCGGACCCCAGCCGACAAGTTCGAGGACCGCCGCCGGGAACTGGCCGACGCGGCGCTCCTGGCGCTGGCCGACCTCGGCTACGCCCGCACCAGCCTGCGCACGATCGCGGAGCACACGAAGTTCTCCCACGGGCTGCTGCACTACTACTTCGCCGACAAGGTCGAGCTGATCACCTACTGCGTGCGCCGCTACAAGGCGGCGTGCGTGCAGCGGTACGAGGGCGGCGTCGGCGAGGCGGCCACGGCGGCCGAGCTGGCGGCGGCGTGCGCGGACGGGCTCGCCGCAGCGCTCGGCGAGGCGCCGCTGATGCACCGGATGTGGTACGACCTGCGCACGCAGTCCCTGTTCGAGCCGGCGTTCCGCGAGGACGTCGCCGAGATCGACGACAGCCTGCGGGACATGATCTGGCGCAACGTGACCGCGTACGCCGGCCTCGCGGACACCGAGCCGACCTGCTCGGCGGCGGACGCGTACGCACTGTTCGACGGGCTGTTCCAGCAGGCGCTGCTACGGCACCTCGCCGGCGAGGAGACAGCCCTCGACGACCTGCGGCGCGGAGTGCGGGACCTGTTCCCCCGCCTGGTCGGCTAGCCGATACCGGCGCCTTTGTTCACTCCGTCACGACGATGACGTGCAGGCTCCGCGGCCCGTGCACGCCTTCCACCCGGGTCAGCTCGATGTCACTGGTGGCGCTCGGCCCGCTGATCCAGGTCTGCGGGCGGGCCGGGTCCAGCGCGGCCACCGCCTCCGGCACGCCGGGCACGATCCGCTCCGCGCGGAGCACGCACACGTGCACGTCCGGCACCAGGCTGAGGGCCCGCCGGCCCTGCCCCGGCCCGTGGTCGAGGACGATCGTGCCGGTGGTCGCGATGCCCAGCGCCGCCGTGGTGACGACGGCGTCGAACTCTGCCAGCCCATCCGTGCTCTCCGGTGGCGGCGAGCCGCCGATGTCGACCGGGAACCCGTCGGGGACCAGCACCTTCCGGGCCGGTCCCAGGGCGGCGCGGAGGGCCTCCGGCAGCCCGGCGGCCGTGCAGCGCGTGAGGGTGGCCCGGTAGTCGACCACGCGCTCGGCGAACACCTCGACGTCCGCGCCGGCCGAGCGGTACCCGCGGGGCACCGGGGCTTCGGTGCGGTCCGCGTGCCGAAGCGCGCCGCGGACGGCCGCCAGGACTTCCTCGCGCGCGGTCATCGCTTCCGCCACCAGGACCGGAACGACTCCGGCGGCGGGGCCGGCAGGTCTCGGCTGTTCGTCCACAGTGCACCCGGCCACGGCAGGCGGGACAGCGCCCGGCGGCCGCCCGGGAGCAGGCGGCGGCCGAAGCGGGTCAGGGCCCGGCCGGCGACGCCCAGGCCGCGTTCGGCCGCGCCGAGCCGGCGGGCGTCGGACAGCACCCAGGACGCCGCCTTCATCGCCACCGTCTCGGGTTTCGGGGGCCCGCCGCGGTGCGCGTCGACCACCTGGGCGCGCAGGTGCACCAGGACTTCGGGGATGTCGATGCGCACCGGGCACGCCTCGAAGCAGGCCCCGCACAGGCTGGACGCGTACGGCAGCGAGTCGGTCTGCTCGTCGACGCCGACACCTTTGAGCAGGGGGTTGAGGATCGCGCCGATCGGCCCCGGGTAGACCGAGCCGTAGGCGTGCCCGCCGGTCCGTTCGTAGACCGGGCAGACGTTCAGGCACGCCGAGCAGCGGATGCAGCGCAGCGCCTGCCGGCCGACCTCGTCGGCGAGCGCGCGGGTGCGGCCGTTGTCCAGCAGCACCACGTGCATCTCCTGCGGCCCGTCGCCCGGTGTCACGCCCGACCACGTCGACGTGTAGGGGTTCATCCGCTCCCCCGTGCTCGAACGCGGCAGGAGCTGCAGGAACACGTCGAGGTCGGCCCAGGTGGGGACCACCTTTTCGATGCCGACCACGGAAACCAGCACGTCGGGCAGGGTCAGGCACATCCGGCCGTTGCCCTCGGACTCGACGACGACCAGGGTGCCGCTCTCGGCGACGGCGAAGTTCGCGCCGGAGACGGCCACCTTCGCGCGCAGGAACTTCTCGCGCAGGTGCAGCCGGGCCGCGCCGGCCAGCTCGGCGGGGTCGTCGGTCAGGCCATCGGGCGCCGGACGGCCCGCGCCGGCCATCTCGCGGCGGAAGATCTCCCGGATCTCCGCGCGGTTGCGGTGGATCGCCGGCACCAGGATGTGGCTGGGCAGGTCGTCGCCGAGCTGCACGATGAGCTCGGCGAGGTCGGTTTCCCACGCGGTGACACCGTGCGCGGCGAGCGCCTCGTTGAGGCCGATTTCCTGCGTCGCCATCGACTTGACCTTGACGACCTCGTCGACACCGTGGTCCCGCGCGATGCGGGCGACGACGTCGCAGGCCTCCCGGGCGTCCCGCGCCCAGTGCACGATCGCGCCCCGCGCCTGCAACGCCGCTTCGAGGGTCAGCAGGTGCTCGTCGAGGCGACGCAGGGTGTTGTCCTTGATGGCGGCGCCCGCCAACCGCAGTTCCTCCCACTCGGCCACCTCGCCGACGACGGCCGCGCGCTTGGCGCGGATGGTGCCGGTGGCGTGGGCGAGGTTGCGGCGCAGCTGCGTGTCGGCAAGCGCTTCCCGAGCCGCGACCGGGAAGGCGGGCATCCCGACGAACGTGGCACTCACGCGTCCTCCTCGGTCGAAGCCAGCACATCGGCCAGGTGCAGCACACGCACGCCCGACCGCTGCCGCGACAGCAGACCACCGACGTGCAGCAAACAGGAGTTGTCCCCCGCCACCAGCACCTCCGCCCCGGTGGAACGGACGTGGCGGGCCTTGTCCGCACCCATCGCGGTGGACGTCTCGGCGTTCTTGACGGCGAAGGTGCCGCCGAAGCCGCAGCACTCGTCCGCGGCGGGCAGTGCGACGAGGTCGAGGCCCCGCACCGCGCGCAGGAGCTGCCGTGGCTTGTCGCCGACGCCGAGCATGCGCAGCGAATGGCAGGTCGGGTGGTAGGTGACGCGGTGCGGGAAGTACGCGCCGACGTCGGTCACGCCGAGGACGTCGACGAGGAATTCGCTCAGCTCGTGGACCTTGGGCCCGGTTTCGGCCAGCCGCGGCTCTCCCGCGCGCCGCGCGACCAGGCCGTGCTGATGCCGGGCCGAACCCGCGCACGAACCCGACGGCGTGACGACGTGGTCGTACCCGGCGAACGCGTCGGTGAACGCGCGGACCACCGGCACGGCCTCGTCGAGGTAGCCGGTGTTGACCATCGGCTGGCCGCAGCAGGTCTGCGCCTGCGGGAAGTCCGCTTCCACGCCCAGGCGGCGCAGCAGCCGGAACACCGCCTTGCCGGTGTCGGGGAACAGCGCGTCGTTGATGCAGGTGACGAGCACGGCGACCTTCATCCGCCCACCTGCCGCCGCATCGCGCACCTCCGGATTGAAAGGTTTCAAAGTTGTGCTCCGCCGACGCTACTACGACCGGTTGTTACGTTTCAAGACCACGCCCCTCACTGCCGGCCGCGCGGCTCAGGCTGAGGGACCACCGGTCTCTCCGCTGTGGACCGTCCGCCGACGCGGTGATCCACAGTGACGACGACGTCGTTCCCGGCGCCCCCGCTGCGCCACCCGAGCAAATTCCCTCCCACGACAGGGATCTCACCGCCACGGACCGTCACCGGATCGGGCGCACGTCCCGCGCCCGAGGCGTCCGGCCGTGCCGATGCACGCCCATCCGCAGGGCCGTCGAAGTGGCATAATCGTTGAGGGACAACAAAAGCTCGTTCATCCGTCAGGTGACGGATGTCTGAAATGCGCCCACCGCGAAGCATTGCTCTACGGAGTTCGACGCTCCGGCCTCGACACCGAGGAGGAGCGATGTCCCGTGCTACCACAACCGTCTCCACTCTGGTCATCTTCGTTCTCGCACTGAACCTGCGGCCGGCCGTGACGAGTCTCGGCGCGGCGTTGCCGGACATCTCGGTCGCCGGTGGGCTGGTCGCCGCGGTGCTCGTCGCCCTGCCGCTGTGGGCGATCGGCCTCGGCGGCTGGGCGACGCCGTGGCTGTGCAGCCGGGTGGGGACGCACCGGACGATCACCGTGGCCCTCGTCGGGCTGGTCCTTTCGCTGGCCGGGCGGGTGCTCGGAGGCTCGGTGGAGCTCCTGGTCGGGACGGCGCTCGCGTGCCTGTCCATCGCCGTGCTCGGCACCATGCTGCCGTTGCTGGCCCAGGGTTCTGCCGCCTTCACCTTCGGGCTGGGGGTGGGCAGCACGGCCGGCGCGCTGGTCACGCCCACCGCGGTCATGTCGTCGTCGTGGCGGGTCGCTCTCGGCGTGTGGGCCACCGCGGCGCTGGTGGCCCAGCAGGTCTGGCAGCGCACGCCCGGCGAGTTCGTGTCACCGCGCAGTGCACCGGGCGCCGTGCGGGCGTGGGCGTTGACCCTCCACTTCGGACTGATTTCGACGGTGACGTTCCTGGTCATGGGCTGGCTGCCGGGCATCCTGCGCAACGCGGGCGTCCCCTCGTCGACGGCGGGTGCGTGCCTCGCCCTGTCGATGGCGATGGGATTGCCGATGATGTGGCTGGTTCCGGGCTGGACGCGCCGATGGCGCAACCAGACCCTGCTCGTGGTCGTCCTGGCCGCCCCGAACGTCGTCGGCGTGACCGGGCTGCTCCTGGCGCCCGCGGCGGCACCCTGGCTGTGGGCGGTGGCGACCGGCACCGGCATGGGCGCGCTCGCCTTCGCCCTGACGACCATCTCGTTGCGCAGCAAGGACAGCTCGGTGGCGCTGTCCGCGGTGGTCCAGGGCGTGGGGTACGTCATCGCGGGCTTCGGCGTGCTCGTCTGCGGGTGGCTGCACACGGGAACGGGGACCTGGCGGACGCCGCTGATGCTGGTACTGGCGGTTCTGCTCGGCCAGATGGTGAGCGGGCACATCGCGGTGTTCCGCCGAGCCCCCGAGCCGGCCCCGGCTCCCGCCCCGGCCCCGGAGCCGGCGGCCACCCCGCCGCTCGCCGTGCATCCGCAGGACGACACCCCGGAGGTCGCTGCCTGATCGCCCACGCCCCCGAGGTCGTGAGTGGGAAACAGGGTTAGAACACTGTTTCCCACTCACGAGCAGCCGCGGGAGACCGGCCGGCCGGGAGGGTGCTCAGCCGGATGCGGTCTGGTGCCGGGCCGCTTCCCGCGCGATGTCGATGCGCGAATGCACCCCCAGCTTGGTCAGGATGTGCGAGACGTGCGTGCCGACCGTGCGCCGCGACAGGTAGAGCCGGGCCGCGATCTGCGGGTTCGACAGGCCCTCGACCACCAGCGCGGCGATCCGGCCCTCCGTCGGGGTCAGGCTGTCCCAGCCGTGCGTGGCCTCGCGGTGCTTGACCTTCGGCCCGCGGCGGATGCCCAGAGCCCGGAACAGGGCGCGCAGCCTCGCCACGTCCCACTGGGCGTCCAGCTCCGCGTAGAGGTCGATGGCGTGGATGAACGCGGCGCGCGCCGAACCGCGGTCTTCGACCCGGCCTTCGGCGAAGGCGAGCGCGGCCGCTTCCAGGGCCTTGGCCCGCGAGAGCGGGCGGCCCGCGTCGGCGTAGCCGTCGGCGGCTCGCAGCAGCATCGGCCCGTCCCGCTCGAGCAGGCCGCGGCAGTACAGGGCCAGCGCGCGGCGGTGCGGGACCGCCGAGTCGGCGGCGATCGCGCGCGCCCGGGCCTCGATCTCCGCCGCGGTCCGCACGTCGCCGATCGTCATCGCCAGGCGGGCGGCGTCGCCCAGGCGCTCCTCCCCCGCGTCTTCGCCGGCCGGGACGGCCGTCAGCACGGCGAGCGCCCGGTCCGGCGCGCCGGCGTGCTCGAAGGCGAGGCTGCGGGCGCGGACCAGGGATTCCACCACCTCGTCGCCGGCGCGTTCCGAATGCAGGGCCGCGACGTCGAGGTGGCGGCGGGCCGCGGCCGCCTCGTCGCGGTGGAGGTGGATGATCGCGGCGACGCCGTGGTCGCAGCAGACCACGCCCGGGTCCTTGTGGTCGTCCGGCACGACGTCCACCTCGGCCAGCGCGTCGTCCCACCGGCCCGCGCCCAGCATCAGCTGCCCGATCGCGCTCTGGACCTGGGTCAGCCGCGCCTCGCTGCCGGTGCGCTCGGCCAGGTCGCGGGCCTGCCCGGCGGCGGTGAGCGCGTCGGCGTAGCGGTCGAGCGCGCCGAACGTGACCGATTGGTTGATGCGCAGCAGCAGGGTCAGTTCGATCAGCGTGGGATCGCCCCGCACGACGGCGATCGCGCGCTCGAACAGCGGCAACGCGGCGGCCCACTCGCCCCGCGCCATCGCGCACTGGCTCAGCACGTGCAACGCCCACCCCGTCGCCCAGCGGTCTTCGGCCGCGCCGAGCTCCGCCAGCGCCGCGGAGGCGGCCCGGCCGGCGGCGTCGATCTCGCCGAGGACGCGCCGGATCCGCGCGATGAGCACCAGCAGCCTCGCCCGGTGCCGGGCCTGCAGCCCCGGCTGGTTCAGCGCCTCGTTGAGCGCGGGGAGCGACTCGGCGGCCCGGCCGGCCGTCCCGCGGCTCTGCACGACCGTCGTGTGCAGGTCGACGCGCACGTCGGGGTCGCGGACGCGATCCAGGGCCCGGCAGGCGATCCGCTCGGCCTGGGCCACGTTGCCGACCCGGTAGTACGCGTCGGCCAGCCGGCAGGCCAGCGCGCCCGTCACCGCGTCGTCGAGGGGCGCGTCCCGCACCGCTCGTCTCAGCAGCGCGACGGCGACCACCGGTGCCTGGCCGATCAACGGCATGGCCACCTTCAACAGCCACCGCACGGCCCAGTCCGGCACCGGCACGCGACTGTCCGTTGTGGACACCATCGGCAGCAGCTGCCGGGCCACCCGCTCGACCGGGGCACTCGCCTCGGCCAGCGCCCACGCGGCGGACTGGTGCCAGGCGACGCGGACCGCCGTCGGCATCTCGTCGTACAGCGCCGTGCGGATCAGCGGGTGCCGGAACTCCAGGTCGTCGCCCGCCGCCACCAGGACGCCGGCGGCGCGGGCCTCGTCGAGGGCGGGCAGCAGCTCCGCGAGCGAGGAGTTCGTCACGGTCATCAGGTCGGCGACCGAGAAGCCGACGCCGAGCAGTGCCGCCGTCCGCAGCACTTCCCGCGCCGGCTCGGTGAGGAAGCCGAGCCGGTCCGCGATCGCCTCCGGCAGCGAGTCCGGCGTGGCCGCGCCGGTCAGCTCCGCGATGCCCGCGTGATCGACCTCCAGGCAGGAACTCCTGGTCAGCGCATCGACGAGTTCGGTGAGGTACAACGGATTCCCGGCGGCGCCGGCGGCCAGCTCCTCCAGCCGGGCCCCCGGTTTGCCGCCGGCCAGCGCGGCGACCAGCTCGAGCACCGCCGGTTCCGCGAGCCGGCCCAGCCGCAGCCGCTCGGCCGGCCGGACCATCCGGAACAGCGACCGCAGGTCGTCGCGGCGCGGCACCGGCCGCAGCACGCCGATCAGCAGCAGCGGGAGCTGCCGGACCAGGCGGGCGAGCCGGCTCCACACCGCCACCGTCGTGCTGTCGGCCCACTGCAGCTCGTCGACGACCAGCACGGCCGGGCCGTCCTGGCAGAGCTGGTCGACCAGCGCGATCAGCTGCTCGGCGGCCGCGGCGGCGAGGTCGGCGCCCTTGCCCGCGACGGCGCCGCCGCCCAGCAGTTCGTAAACGGCGTCACGACGGGGATCCCGTGTGGCCGGCGTGATCTCCAGTGCGTCCAGCAGCGGCAGCAGCGGCAGTGCCTGCCCGAGCTCGTCGCCCGCTCCCCAGTACACCTGGCAGCCCGCGTCGGTGGCGGCCACGCAGGCGGACCGGACCAGCGCGGACTTCCCGATCCCGGGCTCGCCGTCCACCAGCACGGCCCGGCCGCGACCCGCGGCGACGTCACCGATCCACGCGACCAGCCGGGACAGCTCGCTGTCCCGGCCGACCAGTAGCTCGGTACCGTCCGTAAGCGGTCGCACACAGCGATTTTAGAAGTAAAACCTGTTCCCCAACAAGAGGACCACTCGGTCGGCCGGGAACGCCGGCCGGTCGTCCGGCGTTCCCGGGACGGAAACCTCCCATTCGGCAAATGCGCCGAATCGTGATCCGGACGTGATTCACCGGCGGATCTCCGGGCCCGGCGCGCTGGTCACCGCCGCTGCGAGAGGTCCGGACAAGTCGCGGGAAGGCCGTCCGCGCGGCCGACGAATGCCTTGTGTCGCAGGCCGTTGACACGGCATCCACGGACAGGTGAACTTCTCCGACCGCGACCCTCCGGCGTCGGCGAGGCGGCCGCATCGACGATTTCGACACCTTCGCACCCATTGTCTGCTTTCGCAGGCAACGGCGCGAAAACCCGGCGCCGAGTGCGATTTCGACCCGGCAACTACACCGGGTTCGCGGCCCCGGGATATGGCTGTCGATCTGTTGTTTCCGCTTTGCCGGTGCCCCTCCGGCCACGTTTTTCGCACTCCGTCCGTGCCTTCGTCGAGCCTCCCGGCGAGCACTCGGTGACCGCGGGCCGCACAAGATCGTCGATCCGGTATTCGTGCCGCCATTGTGGTGAATTCCCGGATCCGACGCCATCACGCATTGTCAAGGGCCGCCGGAGGTCCCTACAGTGGCCCGCCTGACGCCGGGAAGTGAATCACGGACCTTCCGCGGAGCCGGTACATCAACTGTCATCTCCTTCGAGGAGCAGACCTTGTTCGGAATAGTCAGGAGCAATGCCCGTGTTCGTGCCGCGCTCGCTCTCGCGGTCGTCACGGTCGTAACCGGTTGCGGCGCGCTCGGCGCGACCGGCTCGAGCACCTCGTCGAGCGGCGGCGGGCTGGAGAAGACGGCCCTGAAGGTGTCGATCTTGCCCACCACCGACCTCGCACCGTTCTGGCTGGCCCAGGACGAGGGCTACTTCCAGGCGGAGGGGCTCACCGTCGAGTCCGTCATCGCCGCCAGCGGCCAGGCCTCGTTGTCGAAGTCGATCTCGGGCGACGTCGACATCGCGTTCTCGACCTACCCGCCGTTCTTCACCGCACGCAGCACCGGCGCCGCCGACATGCAGCTGGTCGCCGACGCGACGTCGGTCAACGCGAAGTCCAACGCGATCGTCACGGTCCCGAATTCGCCGGTGAAAACCATCACCGACCTGGCCACCGCGAAGATCGCCATCACGGCCAAGAACACCGCTTCGGATCTTCTCACCCGTTCGATCATGCAAGATCACAACGTCGATTTCAGCAAGGTGAAATGGGTGCTGATCGCGCTGCCCAACATCGCCGCGGCGCTGCAGCAGGGGCAGGCCGACGCCGCGTACCTGCCGGAGCCGTACATCACGCAGGCCGCCAAGACGGCCGGCGCGATCCCGGTGATCGACATCAACAGCGGCGCGACCCAGGACTTCCCGCTGACCGGTTACGGCGCGACGCGGAAGTGGGTGAAGGAGAACCCGAAGACCCTGGCCGCGTTCCAGCGGGCCATGCAGAAGGCCACCCACGACGCCCTGTTCGACCGCGGCAAGGTCGAGCCGCTGCTGGTGCGGTTCGCCAAGATCGACGAGGACACCGCCAAACTGCTCACCCTGCCCGGCTACGGCTCGATCCTGGACTCCCGCCGCCTGCAACGGGTTCCCGACCTGCTGCTGCAGCTCGGCGCGATCCCGTCGCCGATCGACGTGAACTCCATGATCGGCCCCCAGGCAGGCAGATGACCGCCGCCCCCCTCGTGAGTGGTAAGTCGGGTTAGAACCCGACTTACCACTCACGAGGGCGCTAGCCGAGGCTTTCGTAGGGATCGGCCGGGGGCGCGACAGGCCAGGCCTGACCGACGTCGACGAACGGGATCGTGCCGCCGTTGACCGGGTCCGTGGCCTGCCGGTCGGTGTACCCGCCGGTGACCTCCAGCCACGCGTCCGGTGGCAGCACCGGCGGAACCCGGCCGCTCAAGCCGACCTTCACCGGCTGGGCGTCGGCCGCGCAGCAGTTCAGCAGCATCCGGACCAGATACGGGGTGCCGTCGCGGTCGAAGGCCACGAACCCGGTGATCGTGACGGTCCGGCCGGCCAGCGACCGGCCGTGGTCGTAGACCGCGCGGTCCGCGTAGTCGATCATCGTCACGCGGACGGGGTTGCCGTCCGGGAGCGGGGTGAGGATCCGCGGCGCGGTCACCGCCGTGCCGGCGCGCATCGCGCTGTAGGACCCCAAAGCCGGTGGTGCGGCGAGGATCAGCGCGAACACCGGCAGCACCAGCAGCCACGAGACGCGGGGCGCCGGATGCCCGCCCGGGCGCCGCCGCGCGTACCAGGCGGTCGCGACGGCCGCGACCACCAGCACCGCGCCCGCGGCCAGCACCAGCGGTTGCAAGCCGGCCTTGACGTACCGCAGGTACAGCCCGGAGATCCCGGCGTGCAGCAGGACGCCGCCGATCAGGAACAGCAGGATCGCCTGCACGGTCCGGTTCACAGCAGCACCGCCCCGGCGAGGACCGCGGCCGCCACGGCCACGACGAAGGTCACCGGCGCGAACCGCAGCGCGAACCCGCGGCCGAACGTGGCAGCCTGCATGCCGAACAGCTTGAGGTCGATCATCGGGCCGACGACCAGGAAGGCCAGCCGCGCCGTCGGCGAGAACTGCGTCAGCGACGAAGCGACGAACGCGTCGGCCTCCGAGCAGATCGACAGCAGCACCGCGAGGGCCGACAGAGCCAGGACCGCGACGACCGGGTGGCCGGCCGCGGCGTGCAGCCAGGAAGCGGGCACCACGGCCTTCAAGGTCGCGGCGGCCATCGCGCCACCGACGAGGAACCCGCCCGCGTGCATCACGTCGTGCCGCACCGACCCCCAGAACGCCTCGCCCCTGGTGCCGCCCGCGCCGTGGTCGTGCGCGCGGGGACGCAGCCACTCCGGGCGGCCGAGCCGCTGCCACAGCCAGCCCATCACGCACGAGGCCGCGAGGCTCGCGGCGAACCGGGCGACGACCATCCGCGGCTGACCGGGGAACGCGACCGCCGTCGCCGTCAGCACCACCGGGTTGATCGCCGGCGCCGACAGCAGGAACGCCACCGCGGCCGACGGGTGCACGCCGCCGCGCACCAGCGCGCCGGCCACCGGCACCGACGCGCATTCGCAGCCGGGCAGGACCGCGCCGGCCAGCCCGGCGGCCGGCACCGCCAGCGCCGGCCGCTTCGGCAGCACGCGCGTGAAGAACGACGGCGGCACGAAGACCGCGAGTCCGGCCGAGAGCAGCACGCCGAGCACGAGGAACGGCAGCGCCTGGACGACCACCGCCACGAACACGGTCATCCAGCTCTGCATGACCGGAGTGGACAACAGGCGCCGAACCGGGCCCTGCGCCAGGAATCCGGCCAACAGGACCAACGTCAGGACGAGGACGGGATCGGCGTTCCAGCCCGGCGGTTCGCCCGCTTTCCGACGGCGTTCCTCGATGGCAGTCACCAGCCGGCCTCCCGTACTTCCGCTCCACACCCGTACGTCCACACGGATCGCGGGGCCGTCCGGTTCACCGCGGCCGGCCCGACGAAAGT
Organism: Amycolatopsis sp. cmx-13-12; assembly: GCA_049998155.1. Taxonomy (GTDB): domain Bacteria; phylum Actinomycetota; class Actinomycetes; order Mycobacteriales; family Pseudonocardiaceae; genus Amycolatopsis. The sequence continues at coordinate 419,854 of JAEBES010000001.1, forward strand.
CGGGGGCGGTTCACGACGAAAGTCGGACGGGGCCGCCCGCCGATTCGTCCCGATCCGCAGTGATCGGGACGTCCTGGCCGGTTGGTCCGCGGGCCATTCGGCGCAATCATCGCCGGGGCGCCGGGCACCAATCACTTCACCCCCGGCGAAACCGGTTCTCCGGCGGCCGGCGGACTGTATAAACAGGACACCCATGGGATCCCGCCACTTCGCAGCAGCTTCTCCCCAGGAGTGATCCATGCGCCGAAGAGTCTTCGCCGTAGCCGGTTTCGCGGCTTTGGCCTTGACCGTCCCCGCCGTCCCCGCCACCGCATTCCCCGCCACCGCGGCCGCGGTCCACCCGACCGCGCGCGTCTGCGCCGAGTCCGTGCGGCCCGGTATGGCAACGTGTTTCGCCGAACGCCAGACCGACACCATGCGCGCCGCGCTCGCCCCGGACGCCCTGCCAAGCGGGTTCGGGCCGTCCGGGCTGCGTTCCGCGTACAACCTGACCGCGAGCGGCAGCGCGTCGGCGACGGTGGCCATTGTGGACTCCAACGACGACCCCAACGCCGAAAGCGACCTCGCCACCTACCGCTCGACCTACGGCCTGCCCGCCTGCACCACGGCGAACGGCTGCTTCAAGAAGGTCAACCAGAACGGGCAGACCAGCCCGCTCCCGGCCGCGGACAGCGGCTGGGCCGGTGAGATCTCCCTCGACGTCGACATGGTCTCGGCGATCTGCCCGAACTGCCACATCCTGCTCGTCGAAGCGGACCAGGCGAGCATGGCCGACCTCGGCACCGCGGTGAACACCGCGGTTTCACTGGGCGCCAAGTACGTCTCCAACAGCTACGGCGGCGGTGAGGACGGCAGCGAGGTCACTTCCGACGCGACCTACTTCCACCACCCCGGCGTCGCGATCACCGCCAGCACCGGTGACAACGGCTACGGCATCAGCTACCCGGCGTCGTCGCAGTACGTCACGGCGGTCGGCGGCACGTCGCTCACGCAGGGCGGCGGCACCCGCGGCTGGACGGAAACCGCCTGGAGCGGCGCGGGCAGCGGCTGCTCGACCAGCGTCGCCAAGCCGTCGTTCCAGAACGTGACGACGGGCTGCGCCAAGCGGGCCAACGCCGATGTCTCGGCGGTCGCCGACCCGCAGACCGGTGTCGCGGTCTACCAGACCTACGGCGGCAGCGGCTGGGCCGTCTACGGCGGGACGAGCGCATCGTCGCCGATCATCGCCTCGGTCTACGCGCTCGCCGGCAACCCCGGCGCGTCCGACACGCCCGCGGCCTACCCCTACGCCCACACCGGCAACCTCAACGACGTCACCTCCGGCAGCAACGGCAGCTGCTCGACGTCGGTGCAGTGCAAGGCGGGCGCGGGCTGGGACGGCCCCACCGGGCTCGGCACCCCGAACGGCACCGCGGCGTTCACCGCCGGCCCCACCTCGGGCGGCGTCACCGTGGCGAACCCGGGCGGCCAGAGCGGCGTCACCGGGACGGCGGCGAGCCTCCAGCTGTCCGCGTCCGGCGGCAGCGGCGGGTACACGTGGACGGCGACCGGCCTGCCCGGCGGGCTCTCGATCAGCGCGTCCGGCCTGATCTCCGGGACGCCCACCACGGCGGGAAGCTACTCGGTGACCGCGACCGCCAAGGACTTCTCGGGCGCCACCGGCAGCACGACGTTCACCTGGACCATCACGTCCACGGGTGGCTGTGCGGGCCAGAAGCTGGCCAACCCGGGCTTCGAGAGCGGCGCGACGGCGTGGACCGCGACCAGCGGCGTGATCACCACCGCGAGCGGCAGCGAGACACCGCACTCCGGGACGTACCTCGCCTACCTCGACGGCTACGGCAGCTCGCACACGGACACGCTGTCGCAGTCGGTGACGATCCCGGCGGGATGCCACGCGTCGCTCAGCTACTACCTGCACGTCGACACGGCCGAGACCACGACGTCGACGCAGTACGACAAGCTGACGGTCAAGGCGGGTTCGACGACGCTGGCGACGTATTCCAACCTGGACAAGGCAACCGGCTACCAGCAGCGCACGGTCGACGTCTCGGCGTTCGCCGGGCAGACCGTGACGCTGACGTTCAGCGGGGTGGAGGACTCGTCGTTGCAGACGTCCTTCTGCCTGGACGACACCGCGCTGACGGTGAGCTGACCCGAGGCGGGCCCGGGAAGGACACTTCCCGGGCCCGTTCGCGGCGGCGACTTCAGCCTCGGTGCGCCAAACTCCGCAACAGCGGCCCCGAAACGGAGACCGGCAGCGCCCGCAGCAGCCGAACCAGCGCCGACGTCGTCCACGGGAACGACACGTTCGCCGGTTCCCGCCGCAGGGCCCGGACCACGTACCGGGCCGCCCGCTTCTCGCTGATCTGCAACGGTTTGGGCAACCCGTCCGCGCTGACGCGCGCGGTCGCCACGAACCCGGGGTACAGCGTGGTGAACCGGATGCCCTCGGGCGCGAGCTCGACCCGGGCCGCGTCGATCAGGGTGCGGACCGCGGCCTTCGCGGCCGAATACGGGCCCTGGCGCGGGATGCCCAGCAGCCCGGCCAGCGAATTCGTCTGGGCGATCAGCCCGCCGCCCTGCCGCCGCAGCTGCGCGATCAGCGGGACCAGGTAGTTCACCGTGACGTCGTAGTTCAGCGCCATCACCCGCGTGATGTCGCCGACCCCCACCTCGGCCATCGCCATGTCCGGTCCCTGCCCCACGTTGAGCAGCGCGACGTCCACCGCACCGAACTCGGCCACCGCCCGCCTCACCACCGCGGCCGCCGCGTCGGGGTCGAGCGCGTCGGCCACGAGGTCCAGGCAGGCACTGCCCGCCGCGCGGACGTCGGCCGCCACGGCGGCGAGCTCCGCCGCCCGGCGGGCGACGATCACCAGCCGGTTGCCGTGGCCGGCGACCTCCCGGGCCACCTGGGCACCGATCCCCGAGGACGCGCCGACGATCAGGATCGTCCGGTCCACCAGCGTCGCCATCCCGCTCCTTTCCCTGCGCCGGCCCGCCCGCGCATCGTCGAAAAACCTGAACGTGACTTTGTTTCATGTTTAGCCTACGCTGAGCCGATGACCCAGGGGACAGCGTTCCTGCAGGCCGAGCGGCAGGCCGTCGTCGCAGCCTGCCACGACCTGGCCGGCGCCGGGCTGCTGATCGGCACCGCCGGCAACGTCAGCGTGCGCGTGGGCGAGCACGTCGCGGTGACCGCCACCGGCGTCGTGCTCGAACGCGCCACGCCGGAGCAGGTCACCGTCGTCGATCTCGACGGGACCGTGGTCGCCGGGGACCTCGCCCCGACCTCGGAACTGGAACTGCACCTCGGGATCTACCGCCGCTCGGGCGCCGGCGCGGTCGTGCACACCCACTCCCCGCAGGCCACCGCGGTGTCCCTGGTCCTCGACGAACTCCCCTGCGTGCACTACCAGCAGCTCCTGCTCGGCGGGGCGATCCGCGTCGCGCCGTTCGCCGTCTTCGGCAGCGGCGAACTCGCCGAACACGTCTGGACCGCGCTGGACGGCAAGTCCGCCGCGCTGATGGCCAACCACGGCGCCGTCGTGCACGGCCCGACGCTGCAGGCCGCGGTGGACAACGCACTGCTGCTCGAGTGGGCCTGCGAGCTCTACCGCAACGCCGCCTCGATCGGCACCCCCCGGCCCCTGGACGCCGCCCAGCAGACCGCGGTGGTCGAAGCCGCGCTGCGCCGCGGTTACGGCAGCACCCGACGGATCGAGGAGGATCTGTGACGCAAACGGTGATCACGCTCGGCGCGCACGTGTTCGACGTGCAGGTCCGGCCGGTCGAAGCCATCCCGGACGGGCAGGGCGCCGCCCTGGTCGAGCAGATCCGCTTCGGCCCGGCCGGCACCGCCGCCGGTACCGCGCTGACGCTGGCCAAGCTCGGCGCGACCGTCCGCACGGCCGGCGCGATCGGCACCGACCCCATCGGCGACCTGCTCCTGGCCATGCTGGCCAAATTCGGCATCGACACCTCCCTGGTCGTCCGCCGCGAAGCCGTGCAGACCTCGGCGTCGGTGCTGCCGATCCGCCCCGACGGCAGCCGGCCCGCCTTCCACGTCCCCGGCGCGAACCTCACCTACGGCCCTGACGACATCGCCGAAGCCGACGTCGCCCAGGCGACCCACCTGCACCTCGGCGCGCCGGAGCTGATGGGCGGGGACAACGCGGCGAAAATCCTCGCCCCCGCGCGGGCGGCCGGCGTGGTCACCTCGGCCGACCTGCTCGCCCCGGGCGATCCCGGCATCCTCGCCTGGATCGCGCCGGCCCTCCCGCACCTGGACTACCTGCTGCCCAACGCACAGCAAGTCCTCGGGCTCACCGGCGCCGAGACCCTCGAGGACGGCGCCCGCGCGTTGCTCTCCCACGGCGTCGGCTGCGTCGCCGTCACCCGGGACGCCCACGGTGCCGTGGTGATCACGGCGGACGAGGTGATCGCCGTCCCCGCGTTCGCGGTCGACGTCGTCGACACCACCGGCTGCGGTGACGCGTTCTCCGCCGGCTTCCTGCGCGGCATCGGCCTCGGCCGCTCCCCGCGGGACGCCGCCGTGCTCGGCTCCGCCGCCGCGGCCCTGGTCGCCCAGGGGCTCGGCAGCGACCACGGCGAGTTCGACCTGGCCGCCGCCGACGCCTTCGCCGCGGCCACCCCGACGCTGGAGGCCGCCGATGCGCCGCGCTGACGTCGTCGTGGTCGGCGCGGGCCTGGCCGGGCTCACCACCGCCCGGGAGCTGACCGCGGCCGGCCGGGACGTCGTCGTCCTGGAAGCCCGCGACCGGGTCGGGGGCCGCACGGTCAACCACGACCTCGGCGACGGCAAGGTGGTGGAGGCGGGCGGGCAGTTCGCCGGCCCCACCCAGGACCACATCCTCGCACTGGCCAAGCAGGTCGGCGTCGAGACGTTCCCCGCCCACACCCGGGGAGCGTCGGTCTACGTCAACGGCAATCGGGCCCGCCGCTACCGCGGCGACATCCCGCCCGACCCGCTCGCCCTGCCCGACCTCGGCATCGCCATGCGGCGGATCAACCAGCTGGCCCGGAAGATCCCCCTCGACGCGCCGTGGCGCGCTCCCAAGGCGCGGGCGTGGGACAGCGTGACGTTCGAAAGCTGGATCCGGCACACCACGGCAGGCACCGGCGCGCTCGACCTGGTCAACGTGCTGCTCGGCTCGGCCTTCGGCGGCAGCGCCGCCGACGCCTCGCTGCTCTACAGCCTCTGGTACATCGCGGGTTTCGGCAACGAGGCCACGCCCGGCACCGTGGAACGCGGCATCGGCGTCACCGGCGGCGCGCAGGAATCCCGCTTCGCCGGTGGCTCCCAGCTGATCTCGCAACGCATCGCCGAAGAGCTCGACGGCCGCGTCGTGCTCGGCGCCCCGGTGCGGGCGATCGAGCAGGACGGCGGCGCGGTGACCGTGAAGTCCGATGTGGACACCTGGACCGCGCGGCACGTCGTCGTCGCCGTCCCGCCCGCGCTGGCCACCCGGATCTCCTGGCGCCCGCTGCTGCCGCCGCAGCAGGACGCGCTGTTCTCCCGGATGGCCTTCGGGGCGCTGATGAAGTGCGAAGCCGTGTACCCCGAGCCGTTCTGGCGCGCCGACGGGCTCAACGGCCAGGCCGTGTTCCGGCACGGCTCCCCGATCTGCTCCATGTTCGACAACTCCCCGCCCGACGGCCAGCCCGGTGTCCTCATGGGCTTCCTCGGCGGCCCGCAGTGGCACCTCTGGGCGGCCCGGCCGCCCCGCGAACGACGTGCCGCCGTCCTGCGCGCCTTCGCCGCCGCCGTCGGGAAGCCCGCGCTGCGCCCGGTGGAGTACTTCGAACAGGACTGGGTCGGCGAGGAATGGACCCGCGGCGGGCCGACGTCCGTGCCCGGGACCGGCGTGCTGACCGAACTCGGTTCCTGGCGCGACCGGCCGTTCGGCCGGGTCCACTGGGCCGGCGCCGAGCACTCGGACCACTGGAACGGCTACATGGACGGCGCGGTCCGCTCCGGCGAAACCGCCGCCCGCGCCGTCCTCGGCGACGAGTGAAGGGGACGATGGTGCGCGACTACACCGTTTCCGAGCAGGCGATCATCCCGCATCCGGTCCGGCGGGTGTGGGAGGTGATCTCCGCGACCCACCGCTACGCCGAGTGGGTCCCGACGGTCCTGGAGGTGACCGACCACCACGGCACCGCCGAGATCGGCCGGACCTACCGCGAGCACAACAAGTCGCTCGGCCCGCTGACCACCCGCTCCACCTGGACGGTCCGCGAGATCGAGCCGCTGGCCCGCCGCGTCGACACCGGCGTCGGCTTCGCGCCGCTGCGGGACCTGACCAACGTGTTCGAGTTCGAGCCGATCACCCGCGGCGACGGTTCGGAAAGCACGCTGATGACCTACGCCGTCCGGTACCGCCTCGGCCTGGGGCCGCTCGGTCCGCTGGTGCACCGCGTCGTCGCGGGGGGCCTGCGGGCCGACATGACCCGGGCGATGGACAACCTCGCCGACGTCATCCTCGCCGAGGGGGTGCACTCCTAGGTCCGCCCGGCCCGGCCGTGCAACCCGGCGGCCGGGCCGTTCCGTCTTCGGGGCGACGGAACGAAGGAGGCATCCCATGCGACGGCTGACCGCTCTGCCCGGCGTGCTCCTCCTCGCCCTGAGCGTCGTGGCCTGCGGCAGCAACGCCCGGCCGGGGACGACGCCGGCGCTGTGCTCGGCGTCCTACGAACCCCGCGAACTCGTCGTCAGCGGGCCGCTGTACCCGCCGTTGCCCGGCCCCGCGGACGGCACGCGCGGCGAAACCCGCAGCACCGACGCGGCCGCGATCAAGAAGGTCGCCGCCGCCGCGTGCGCCCTGCCGGAACCGCCGCCGAACCCGATCTGCCCGGCGGACATGGGCCCCAGCTACCGGCTCCGGTTCGTCGACACCGGGAACCGGACCACCACCCTCACCGCCGCCGCGTTCGGCTGCCAGTTCGTCGAGGGACTGGACACCGAGCGGGTCGACGCGCGGCCGCTGTGGGCCGCACTGGCCGCCGCCGGGCTGCCCGCGCCGCGGGACCGCTGAGCCCACCGTCCACATCGGACACCCACCGGACCACCGCCGAGAGTGGTCCGGCTACGAAAGGGCACCGTCGAGGGCCGTCCGTACCCGACCCGGCCCGCCGGATGTTGACCCGCGCCGAACGCGTACCTACCGTCCGGGCACCGTTCCCGGTGGACGCGGGGCCGATCGGCCGCGTCGACACCGCCCGCTTTCGAGGAGGTGCCATGCTGTCGAGGCGTACCTTCGTCACCGCCGGCCTGGTCGCCGCCGCGGCGAGCACGCCGCTGTGGTCCGCCGTCACCACGCCGAAGGCCCGTGCGGCCGCGGCGCTGCCGTTGACGCTGAAGAACAACTCGGGCAGTGGCACCGTCTACGCCTACATCAGCGGCGCGGACACCGCAGGCCGTCCCGGTTTCGTCACCGCCGACGGCCGGTTCCGGCCGCTGGCCAACCCGTCGGCGCCGGTGACCCCGATCCCGGACTACGCCATCCCGCTCAGCGGCGCCGGCGCGCAGGTCACCGTGACGCTCACCGACTACCTCATCGGCGGCCGCGTGTGGTTCTCGGTGGGCAAGAAGATCCAGTTCTTCGTCAACCCCGGGCCCGGCCTGGTGCAGCCCGGTTTCGCCACCGCGGACCCGAACTGGCAGACGAACTGGACGTTCTGCGAGTTCACCTACAACAGCGCAAATCTCTACGCGAACATCAGCTACGTCGACATGGTGGCGCTGCCGGTGTCGATGGCCACCACCGGCGCGGCGGGCGCGCAGTCGGTCAGCCCGCTGCCGGACGGCGCTCTCGGCAGCATCGCGGACGGGCTGCGCGCGCAGCACAACGCCGACGGCGCGCCGTGGGACCGGCTGGTCGTCACCGACGCGGGCGGCCAGGTCGTGCGCGTCCTCGCGCCCGGCCACTCGCCGGTCGACTTCGGCGGCTACTGGACCAACTACCTCAACGCTGTCTGGGACCGCTACCGCACGACGCCGCTGACGATCAACGGGCAGGGCGGCATCGGCTCCTACACCGGCACGGTGAGCGGGGACGCGATCGTGTTCGCGGGCCTGAACACCAACGGCGTGCCGTTCACCAAGCCGAGCGCGGCGGACATCTTCGGCTGCGCGAGCGGGCCGCTGTACAACTCCGGCAGCGACGCCCGCGGCGCGGTCGCCGCCCGGCTGGCCGCCGCGCTCAACCGCAGCAGCCTGCTGGTGGCCGGCGGCGGCAACCAGCCCGACGGCGTCGCCCCGGCGCAGTACTACCGCGATCCGACGACGAACCACTACGCCCGCCTGGTGCACCAGTACGCGTCGATCGGCTACGCCTTCCCGTACGACGACGTCGGCCCGACCGGCGCCCAGCCCGTCGACGGCCACCTCCAGGACCCGGCCCCGACGTCCTGGACGGTCGCACTCGGCCCGGGCGCGGGCGGCGGCACCACCCCGCCCGGCTCGGGCGGCACGAGCGCGTACTCGACGATCCAGGCGGAGGCCTACAACGCCCAGAACGGCACCCAAAACGAGTCGTGCGCGGACACCGGCGGCGGCGTGGACGTCGGCTGGATCGCCGACGGCGACTGGCTGAAGTACGCCCGCGTCGACTTCGGGTCGAGCGGGCCGAACCAGTTCGTCGCCCGCCTCGCTTCGGGCGCGGCCGCCGGCGTCAGCGGGGCCATCCGGGCCCGGCTGGACAGCGTGACGGGCCCGGTGATCGCCGAGATCGACTTCGCGAACAACGGTGGCTGGCAGCAGTGGCAGACGGTGCCGGCCAACATCGTCGCCCCGGCCACCGGTGTCCACGACCTCTACCTGACGTTTTCCGGTGGTTCGGCGGACTTCGTCAACGTCAACTGGTTCACGTTCACCCGTTAGCGGGCTCCGGGACGACGACGACCTTGCCGTGCACCCCGCCGCCGGCCGCCCGCGCGTGCAGGGCGGGCAGCTCGGCCAGCGGCACCCGCTCGGCGACGTCGATCCGCAGCTCGCCGCGGTCGACCATGGCCACCAGCCGGGACAGCTGGTCGGCGTCGCTGCGGACGAACAGGTCGATGCCGCGGACGCCGCGCTCCTCGTCCGAAGGTGCCGGCATCCACACCGTCGTGTTCACCAGGACCCCGCCCGGGCGGATCAGCGTCAGCAGCGCCGCCAGCCGCTCCGGCGTGATCGGGGCCAGGTTCAGCACGACGTCGACCGGCTCGGTCACCACCGCCGACAGGTCGGGGGTGGTGCGGTCGACGGCGACCACGTCGGCACCGGCGTTCCCGGCCAGCTGCACCGCGTACCCGCCGACCGCGCCCCGGGCGCCGTTGACCAGCACCCGCTGCCCGGTGGTCACCTTGCCGTGGTCGAACAGCGCCTGGTACGCGGTGAGCCCGACCAGCGGCAGCGCGGCCGCGTCGGCCGCCGGCACGCTCCCGGGTGCCGCGGTCAGCACTTCGGCGGGAGCGAGAACGTACTCCGCGGCCGCGCCCGGCTTGTCCATCGGCAGGAACCCCACGACCTGGTCACCGGCCGAAAACCCCGCCACGCCCTCGCCCAGCGCGTCGACCGTGCCGGCGACGTCGATGCCGGGTGTGTGCGGCAGCACGACCGGGATCGGGCCCTGCATGAACCCGCCGCGGATGTTGCCGTCGACGGGGTTGAACGACGTCGCCGCGACTCGGATCCGGACCTGCCCGGCCCCGGGGACGGGCCGGTCCACGTCCTCGTAGCGCAGGACGCCGGGGTCGCCGTACTCGTGGAACCGCACTGCCTTCATCGAGCTGCTCGCTTTCGTCCGTGATCCACTTCGCCCCCAGGATCGCGACCGCGAGCCGGATCAGCCTGGGCCGGTTTGGCCCACCCTCACGACGGACGGCGGCCCGGCGGCGCCGACGACGTCGCCGAGCAGTGCCGCGTCACGCGATCCGGGTGCTGCGGTGAGGACCACTGCCATCAGGCCGTCCCCCGGCACTTCCAGGAGGTTGCCGTCGAGCGTGAGCTCACCACCGTCGGGATGCCGGAACACCGCCCGGTTTTCGTACGAGGTCACGGTTTCCGGCGCCCGCCACAAGGTGTCGAACGACCGGCTCGCCGTCCGCAGCTCGTCGACGAGCCCGGCGAGCGACGCGTCCGCGGGGTAACGCAGGGAGGTGTCCCGCAGCCGGGCGGCGAGCATCGCCCGGAACCCGGCCGCGCGGTCGTCGTCCCGGCTGATCCCGCGGGGTGCGTTGCAGAAGGTGCGCCAGGCGACGTTCCAGTCCCGGTCGTGCCCGGTCGGGCCGCCGGCCTGCAGCGCGAGCCACGCGCCGTTGACGGCGAGCACGTTCCACGCCGCGTCGGCCAGGAAGGCGGGGGTGCCGCCGAACCGCTCCAGCAGCCGCACGGCCGCCGCACCCGCCTCGCGCGGCACCTGCCCGTCGACCGCCGCGTACCCGGCCAGGGCGCAGAGCCGCTCGTAGTCCGCCCGCCCGAGCCGCAAGGCACCGGCGATGGCGGTCACCACCCCGGCCGACGGGTGGCGGCGCCCCTGCTCCAGCCGCCGCACGTAGTCCGCCGACACCCCGGCCAGCTCGGCGAGCTCCTCCCGCCGCACCCCGCGGGTCCGCCGCCGCCCGGCCGGCAACCCCGCGGCCGCCGGATCGGTGTTCTCGCGCAGCCGGCGCACCGCCGCGCCGAGTTCGTGCAGAGCCATGCCCCCAGGATGGACCAGGACCCGACGCGGCCGCATGCTCCTTTGTGGACACGCAGCGGGGGTGCGGCCGTCGCGCCCCCCCTTCCGGACCTCCGCGGGCCGCTGCCGGCGGTGCGGCGCCCGCGCTCCAGCGCCACGCTTCCCGCGGCGGGCAGGTCCAGCAGCGCGCCGGCCAGAGCGTCCGCGGTTCCGGCGCGGAGAGCCCTACCGGGGTCAGCGCCGTCGTGCGGACGAGCTCCAGGAACCGCAGCGACGGCTTGTCCCCGAGCAGCTGCAGGGACGGCTGGGACCGGGGCCGGCCCCACACCCGTCAGCTCCCGCAGCCCGCTCAGCCGCCCAAGTCCGCGACGGCCGGGAGGAACAGCATCCCGAGCACCCGCAGCCCGGTCAGGCCGGCGAGGCTGAGCGGGCCCTGGTAGTCGGAGGCGAGGGTCAGCGCGGCCAGGCCGGGCACGTCGGCCACCGCCGAGCGGTCGGCCACGCCGCGCGGCAGCCGGATGCGGGTCAGCCCGGGCAGGTCGCGGACGAACTCGAGATCCGGCCACGGCGGACCCGCGCGCAGGCTCGTGCACCCTTCCGCCACGAAGCGCTCACTCGGCTCCCGGGTCCATGGGGACGTCCCGGACCGGCAGCTCCTTCGCGCCGTTGGCCGTCCGAATCTTCACCCGCGGAAGATACCGCCGTGCCGCGCCCGCGCAGTGCCGAGCGACCGGCCACGCGTGGCCGGTTCGCGACCTGGTCCGGGTGGTGAGTCCCCGGCATCATGGAACCGCGGGCAGAACCGCCGGGGCGAAGGGGAGGGCGAGTGACCGGACACTGGGGCACGCTGCTCCGCCGCCACCGGATCCGGGCGGGGCTCACGCAGGAACAGCTGGCCGAAGCCGCCGGGGTGTCGATCCGGACCCTGCGGCGGTGGGAAACCGGCGGCCCGGGGCACCCGCACGGGCCGTCCGTGCGGCGGGTGGCCCGGCTGCTGGACCTGACCGCCCGGGAAGCCGACCGGCTGCTCGCGCTGGCGGACGAGCCGGAGCCGGCCGGCGGCCGCGCCGCCGCGCCACCCCGGCTGCGCCCCTTCGAGCCCGGGCTGTTCGTCGGCCGGGAGGCCGAGCTCGACGCGTTGACGGCAAGGCTGACCGGAGCCCGGCGTGCCGACGTCGTCGTGGTCGACGGGCCCCGGGGCATCGGCAAGACCTTCCTGGTGCTCCGCTGGGCCGCCGCCCGGAGCGCGCAGTTCCCGGACGGTCAGCTGTACGCCGATCTTCGCGGATCCGGGACCGGCGCCCGGGCGCCGTCCGACGTGCTGGGCGAGTTCCTCCTCGCACTGGGCTGCACTCCCGGCGAAATCCCCGGCGGCGAAGAAGAACGCGTCGCGCGCTACCGGAGCGTGGTGGCGAGCAAGCGGCTGCTCGTCGTGCTCGACGACGCCCGGGACTCGAACCAGGCCAAGCCGCTCCTGCCCGCGAGCCCGGCCTGCGCCGCCGTGGTCACCAGCCGGCACAAGATGAACGGCCTGGTCGCCGGGTCCGGCGCGGGAAGCGTCACGGTCGCGCCGCTGCCGGAAGCCGAGGCGCGGCAGATCCTCGCCGCGGCGATCGGCGCGCGCCGGGCGGCCGGTGCCGGCGCGGACGAGCTGCTCGGCTTCTGCGCCGGGCAGCCCCTGGTACTCGGCGCCGCCGCCGCGCGGGCGGCCGCGCACCCCGAGCGCAACCTGCGGGAGCTGACGGAGGAACTCCGCGAGCTGGCGGCCGCCTCCCCGGCGGTCCACGACCGCACGTCCGGCCTCGCCGCCGTCCTGGGCGAGCACCACCCGGACGTCGGACTGATGGAGCTGGGCTCCAGCCTGCTGGCCCAGGCGCACCAGCTCAACGAGCTGGGCAGGCCGGAGGACGCGTTGTCGGCCATCACCGACGCGGAAGCCGTCTACCGGCAGCTCGACCACCAGACCCCCGGCCCCTACCGCGCGGGGCCGCTGGCCGAGTGCCTGATGACGAAGTCCCTGCAGCTGCTCGATCTCGGCTTCGGCCGGGAAGGGATCGAGGCGAGTGCCGAGGCCGTGCAGTTGCGCCGTCCCGGGCCCGACGAGCCGGTGACGACCGGTGCCCGGCTGCGGATGCTGGCGAGCAGCCTCGGCAACCACGCCGTGCTGCTCAGCACGGCAGGGCGCCAGGACGAAGCTCTGGCGGCGCTGACCGAGGTGGCCGAGCTGCGCCGGCGGTTCGTCACCGCGAAGCGCGCCGGGCGGGCCGTGTCGGCGAGGGGGTGACACGGTCCGTCCGGCCACCGTGGCCTGCGCCGCCCGGCTCAGCTGACCTGCAGGTCGATGCAGGCGTAGAAGGCGTTCGACGTGTCGGCGATGTTCCACACCGCCAGGACCGTCTGGCGGCCCGTGTGGTTGCCCAGGTTCACCTGGTGCGCGACCGTCGACGGCGGCTGCTGGTCGTTGCCGCTCACCTCCGCGATCTTCTGGCTGCCGATGAAGTACTGGTAGTTCGACGTGCGGTGGCGGGCCGTGAAGGTCCAGTTGAACGTCACCGTGCGACCGACCTGCGCCGCACGCCAGCCCTTGCCGTTGTCGTTGAGCTCGGCGAATCGGGCGACGCCGCCGTTGCAGGACTTCAGGCCCTTGGGTCCTTCGACGCTCTGGGGTTCGTACTGGATCGCTCCGCACGACACGACGTGCTGGGCGCACTGGGCCTGCCGGCTGGCCGGCGCGTTGACGTAGCCGTGCGCACTCGCGATGCCGGCGGGGTTGAGGACCACCAGCACCGGGGCCAAGAGGGTGCCCACGGCGGCCGCGACCAGTTTGCGGTTCATCCCAAGCTCCTTCGGGGACAGGCTCGCCTCCCCGCCGCCGGGCACGGCGCAGCCGCGGCCCCGGCCTCGCTGGGAGGTCCGCCGCGACGGGAAGGGTTACGAGCGAAGGAAAATTGTGGTCTAGACCATACGTCGAATCGTTACCCAGGTCAACGGCTGGCAAAATCGGGAACAATGTTGGTAAGGCGCCAACTGTCACCCGGTGTTCCGTTGAGCGGGACCGAGACGGCCGGACCGGCGGCGGGGCGCGGGGCGCGTGCCTCTAGGATCACGCCGGTGACCACCTACGACGACACGTTCGAGCACCTCGACCCTTCGGCCCTGCCGGAGCGGCAGCAGCGGATCCTGGTCGCGATCCGGGACTGGGTGGTCCAGCACGGCTACTCCCCCAGCACGCGCGAGATCGGCGAGGCCGTCGGCCTGCAGTCGACGTCGTCGGTGTCGAAGCACCTGGCCAGCCTCGAAGACAAGGGCTTCCTGCGCCGCGGCGCCACCGTCTCGCGCCCGATCGACGTGCGCGCGTTCCTGAACGGCTCGGCCGCCGCCGAAGACGGCGATTCGGTGCCGGTGCCCGTGGTCGGCGACATCGCGGCCGGGACGCCGATCTCGGCGGTCGAGCACACCGACGACGTCCTCAGGCTGCCCCGCGACCTCACCGGCCGCGGCACGGTGTTCGGCCTGCGCGTCCGCGGCGATTCGATGATCGACGCGGCCATCTGCGACGGCGACATCGTCGTGGTCAAGCAGCAGTCCGAGGCGCACTCGGGCCAGATCGTCGCGGCGATGATCGACGAAGAGGCGACGGTCAAGGTCTACCGCCGCCGCGACGGCCACGTGTACCTCGAGCCCCGCAACCCGGCCTACGACGTCATCGACGGCGACCGCGCGGTGATTCTCGGCGCCGTCGTGTCGGTGCTGCGGAGCGTCTGACTCACCACGTGACAGGCAGCTCGTACACGCCGTACACCGACCCGTCGTGCTTGAACGGGATCTTCGCGACGTCGGTGGCCGGCGCCAGCGTCGGGATCCGCCGGTACAGGGTGCTGTAGACGACCTGCAGCTCCAGCCGGGCCAGCGGCTGGCCGAGGCACTGGTGGACGCCGAAGCCGAAGGCCACGTGGCGGTGCGCGTCGCGGGTCAGGTCCAGCCGGTCGCCGTCCGGGAAGGCTTCCGGGTCGCGGTTGGCGAGGTCGTTCGCCATGATCAGGCCCTCGCCCGCGCGGATCGTCTCCCCGGCGAGCTCGATGTCCTCGAGCGCGACGCGGCGGCGTCCGTTGTGCGTGATGTTCAGGTAGCGCAACAGTTCCTCGACCGCCGACGCGACCAGCGCCGGGTCGTCGCCCTCGCGCAGCAGCGCCAGCTGGTCCGGGTGCTCCAGCAGGGCCAGCGTCCCGAGCGCGATCATGTTCGCCGTCGTCTCGTGGCCGGCGATGAGCAGCAGGACGCCCATCTGCGCCGCTTCGACCCGGGTCAGCTCCCCCGCCGCGACGCGCGCGGCCAGCCCGGACAGCAGGTCGTCACCCGGGTGCTCGAGCTTCGACCCCACGAGTTCGTCGAGGTAGCCGATCAGGGCCCGGTGCCCCGCGGCCCGCTCCTCCGGCTCGGCGTCGCGGCGGATGATGACCTTGCTGTTCTCCTGGAAGAAGCCGTGATCGGCGTACGGGACGCCCAGCAGCTCGCAGATCACCAGTGACGGCACCGGCAGCGCGAACGCCTCGACGAGGTCCACCGGCTTCGGCCCGGCCAGCAGCTCGTCGATCAGGTCGTCGACGATCTTCTGCACCGCCGGGCGCATCGCGGCGACCCGGCGGATCGTGAACGGCGCTGTCACCATCTTGCGCAGCCGCGCGTGCTCGGGGTTGTCCATCAGGATGAAGCTGATGCCGGTGCCGCCCTTCGGCAGCGGGGCGGGGCTCGGGTAGCCGGGCCGGGTGACGTCGGCGCTGATCCGCGGATCGGCCAGCAGCGCCCGCTGGTCGGCGTAGCGGGTCACCAGCCACGGCGTGCTGCCGTCCCACAGCCGGACGCGGGCGAGCGGGCCCTCCTCCTGCAGCGCGCGGGCGGCGGGCGGCGGGTCGAACGGGCAGCCCGCGGCCCGGGTCATCGGGAACTCGGGGATTTCGGTCGTCGTCATCGTTCCTCCGCCGTGGTCGTCGGTTCGTGATCAGTCAACCGAAGACTGCTAGGCTAAGTCAAGCGACTGATTTAATTCGACGTTCCGTGGAGGGCCTCCCGTGTCCGATCTGTCCAGAGCCGCCGGGGAGGCGTCGCCGCGCGCGAACCTCGTCGTCGCGGTCCTCGCCCTGGCGGGCATCACCGTCTCGCTCATGCAGACGCTGGTGATCCCGTTGATCCCGGCGCTGCCCGGGCTGCTGCACGCGTCCGCGGCCGACGCCACCTGGGCCATCACCGCCACCCTGCTCGCGGGCGCGGTGGCGACGCCGACCATGGGCCGGCTCGGCGACATGTACGGAAAACGGCGGATGCTGCTGATCAGCCTCGGCGCGCTGGTCGCGGGCTCGACGATCGGCGCGCTCTCCGACAGCCTGGTGCCGATGGTCGCCGGACGGACCCTGCAGGGCCTCGCCGCCGGCGTCATCCCGCTCGGGATCAGCATCATGCGTGACGAGCTGCCGGCCGAGCGGCTCGGTTCCGCCACGGCGCTGATGAGCGCGTCGCTCGGCGTCGGCGGCGCGCTGGGCCTGCCCGCGGCGGCGCTGCTGGCCGAAAACGCCGACTGGCACGCGCTCTTCTGGACCGCGGCCGGGCTCGGCGTGGTGGTCACGGCGCTGGTCGTCGCGCTGGTGCCGGAGTCACCGGTCCGCACCGGTGGCCGGTTCGACGTGCCGGGCGCTGCGGGGCTCTCGATCGCGCTCGTGTGCTTGCTGCTGGCCATCTCGAAGGGCGCCGACTGGGGCTGGGGCAGCGCGGCGACGCTGGGCCTGTTCGCGGCCGCCGTCGTCGCCCTGCTGCTGTGGGGCCGCTGGGAGCTGCGGACGCCGCAACCGCTGGTGGACCTGCGGACGACCGCGCGGCGCCAGGTCCTGCTGACCAACATCGCGTCCGCCGTGTTCGGCTTCGCGATGTTCGCGATGTCCCTGGTCCTGCCGCAGCTGCTGCAGCTGCCGGCGGCCACCGGCTACGGCCTCGGGAAGTCGATGCTGGCGGTGGGCCTGGTGATGGCGCCGTCGGGGCTGGTGATGATGGCCCTGGCGCCGGTGTCCGCCCGTGTTTCGGCGACCCGCGGGCCGAAGACGACGCTGATGCTCGGCGCGGTGGTCGTCGCCGCCGGGTACGCCCTCGGCGTCGTGCTGATGAGCGCGACCTGGCACCTGGTGCTGATCTCGAGCATCATCGGCGCGGGCATCGGGCTGGCCTACGGGGCGATGCCCGCGCTCGTCATGGGGGCCGTGCCGGTGTCGGAGACCGCGGCCGCCAACAGCCTCAACACGCTGATGCGGTCGATCGGGACGTCGGTGTCCAGCGCCACGGCCGGGCTGGTCCTGGCGCGGCTGACGATCTCGTTCGGGCCGGCGACCCTGCCGTCGCAGAACGGGTTCCGGCTCGTGCTGGGGATGGGGTCGGCCGCGGCGCTGATCGCGCTGGCCGTGGCGGCGTTCCTCCCGCGGCGGTCCCCGGTCGCCGCGCCGGAACCCGCCGTCGCGGCCGCGCGCTGACCGCCTCCCGGCCGGGCGGTGCGCGCACGGTGCGCGTCCGGTCAGCGCGGGGCGGAAACCTTCGGTCAGCGCCGGGCCACCACGGCCGGGCACCGACCTCGGGGAGCCGGACATGACGAAGAACGCTTTGGTGACAGGAGCCTCGCGGGGCATCGGGCGGGCCATCGCGCTGCAGCTGGCCGCGGACGGAGCCGTCGTCGCCGTTCATCACGGCGGCAACGAGGTCGCGGCCAAGGAGACGGTCGCGCTGATCGAGAACGCCGGCGGGCACGCCTTTCCCGTGGCGGCCCGGTTCGGTGAGGAGGGGGCCGTCGAGCGGTTGGCCGAGGCGGTCACCTCGGCGTTCGGCGACGGCTTGGACATCCTCGTCAACAACGCGGGGATCAGCTCGCACAGCTCGATCGCGGCGGTGACCGAGGAGGAGCTGGACCGGCTGCTGGCGGTGAACGTGAAGACCCCGATGCTGCTGATCCGGCGGCTGCTGCCGGCCTTGAACGACGGCGGCCGGGTCGTGCTGGTCGGTTCGATGGCGACCCGGATCGCCGTCCAGTCGCAGATCGGTTACACCGTCAGCAAAGCGGCGGTCGAGGCATTGGCGCCGACGCTCGCGAACGAGCTGGGACATCGGGGCATCACGGTGAACACGGTCGCCCCGGGTCCGATTCGGACGGACATGACCGCCCCGATGCTGGCGATTCCCGAGGCCGCGGCCGGGTTGACCGCGATGACGGCGCTCGGGCGGATCGGGGAGCCGGAGGACGTGGCCGAGGTCGTGGGCTTCCTGGCCGGGCCTGGTGGGCGCTGGATCACGGGGCGGACGCTGGATGTTTCCGGTGGCACGTTCCTCGGGCCGATCTCGCCCGCCTGAGTCCTCCCGCTACAGCCGTGTCGACCCTCCAATCACGCGTGTTGACCCTCCAATCACGTGAGATGCCCCTCCAGTCACGCGAGATGCCCCTCCGGTCACGTGTGATGCCCCTCCGGTCACGTGTGATGCCTCGCCGGTCACGTGTGATGCCTCGCCGGTCACGCGAGATGCCCCTCCGGGCACGTTTGAGAGGCCTTGGATCTCGCGTGCGAGGCCTTCCGCCGACCCGATCGCCGGATGTTCAACGGCCGGCACGCCGCGTCAAGGCGGGAAAGCGTGCCTTGACCCGGCGTGCCGGCCGCTGATTCGGCTGCGTATCGGGTCGGCAGGGGGTGTGGCCGGCAGGGGGTGTGGCCGGTCGGTAGGCGGGTGTGGTGGGCGGCGGACCGATGGTCGGCCGGTGGGCGGGGGCTTGGTCGGCGGCGGCCCATTCGTCGGCAGGCGAGCGGGGCGTGGCCGGCGGCGGCCCGTGATCCGCTGGTGGGCGAGCGGCCGCCTGCCCCGGGTCAGGAGCGCTTCGCCAGGCCGTCCAGGTGGAGGACGCCTCCTGCGTGGTTCTCCGCCACGAACTCCGGGCCCTTCGTGATCAAGCGGGCTAGTGCCGTGGCGTGGCCGTGGCCGAGGGCGTGTTCCTCCTTCAGCCACGCCACGATCTCGCCCGTCTTCGTGAGGTTCTTCGCCGCCGCGCGCTCGAGGAACGCTCGCGGGGTGATGCCCGTCTGCTTCTCCGCGTTGTCGAGGTATGCCTGAAAAGACATGGTTACTCCCCAGTTGAGCCGGATGGAACCGAGGTTGTCTCGGGTTTCACCACCGTCTCACCGACAACTTTTTTTGTCAAGCCCGCCGGGCGACCGCCGCCAAGGTTGCGTACGGCAGCACGAAGCTTCCGCCGAGCTCGTCGATCGCCGCTCCGACGTCGGACAGGATTTCGGCCAGCTCAGCGCGCGGCAACCTCGTCAAGCCGCCCGTTGTCGGCAGGAAGTCGAGCCACTCCTCGCGCGTGTACCTCCGCTCCCACTCGAAGCGCCAGCGGTCCGGCGCGCCCAGGCCGTCCGCGCCGGCCATCGCCTCGGCGAAACCGGTGAACATCACGTCGTAGATCTCCGCCGCCGGGCGGGACTCGCCCGCGAACGGCGCACCGGGAAGAACCCTGCGGCACCCCGTCGCGAACGCCTCCGCCACCTCCACGGGCGGCTGGAACACGTGCGCGAACACCGCCAGCAGCCCACCGGGACGCAGGACGCGCGCCGCCTTCGCCGGGCCCGTTGCCGGGTCCACCCAGTGCCAGGACTGGCCGGCGACGACCGCGTCGAACGTCCGGCCGTTCGGGTGCCAGTCCTCGAACTTCGCCACCTCGACGTCGATTCCGCCGCCGCGGGCGAAGGCCGCCATGCGCGCGTCGGGGTCGATGCCGAGGACGCGGCAGCCCGCGTCGCGGAACTGGCGGGCCTCGATCCCCGTTCCGCAGCCGACGTCGAGGACGTCGGTACCCGGGCTGGCCGCGACGATCCGGTCCACCAGCTCGCGCGGGTACGCCGGCCGCGCCCGGTCGTAGCGTTCGGCGTCGGCTCCGAAGGATTCCGCCATCGTGCGGACTTCATGAGGTCGAGTGGGCATGCGCCCACTCTAATGGGCACTCGCCCACTAGGACAACCGCCGGGGGTACCGGAGAATGAGCGGCATGCCGACCGGGGTCCACCTGCGCGATGTGCGCAAGCAGCTGTTCCACGCGGCCGAGCGGGTCCTCCTCCGCGACGGGCCGAACGCTCTGACCAGCCGCGCCGTGACCACCGAGGCCGACGTCGCCAAGGGCGTGCTGCACCGGCACTTCACCGACTTCGACGACTTCCTGGCCGAACTCGTCCGCGAGCGCATCACCCGGCTGGCGGACCAGGCCGCCCTCCTCGAAGCCGCGGCAGGCACCCGGAGCGTCGCCGACAACCTCGTCGACGCCCTGGTCGAACTCTTCGACCCGATCTCGATGGCGCTGACGAGCCTGGTCTTCTTCCGCGACGAGCTGCGCGCCCGCGTCCGCAAGCAAGCCGGTCTCCCGATCCTGGCGGAGGCGCGCGACATGCTGACGAGCTACCTCTCAGCCGAGCGCGAACAGGGCCGCATCGCCGCGGACGCCGACGCGGAATCCCTGGCCCTGTCGTTGATCGGCGCCGCGCACCTGCTCTTCGCCGGCCGCCGCCGGGGCACCCTGCCCGACCACACGGAACTGGCGAAAATGGTCCACGCGGTCGTCGCCGATGTCGTGCAGCGGCGCCTGCTGTGATCGAGCGGACAACGAAAAAGGCCCCGTCCGCGGACCGGGGCCTTTTTCTTGCTGCGTGGGCGATACTGGGATCGAACCAGTGACCTCTTCGGTGTGAACGAAGCGCTCTCCCCCTGAGCTAATCGCCCGGGTACGAACTTCCACGAAATCCGGGGGTGGACTCGTGGTGCGCGATACTGGGATTGAACCAGTGACCTCTTCCGTGTCAGGGAAGCGCTCTCCCGCTGAGCTAATCGCGCGCTGCGGAACTTCGTACTGGCGGAAGCATATCGGACGCCTCCGACGCCCTCGCAGGGGGGCCGGTGCCCCGAAACCCGCCTGACAGGAGCGGCCCGAAACGGGCACACTGCGAAGGACGCCCGTGTTCGTTGCGGCCGTCCCCGGCCGACCAGGAGAGTCCCACCCCGATGACCGAAACCGTGTCCACCCCGCCCGCCGACGTGAACCGCGCCCCGGCGCGCTCGGGATTCCTGATCGGGATTCTCGTGCTTTCCGCGTTCGTGATGATCCTCAACGAGACCATCCTCAGCGTCGCGCTGCGGGACCTGACCGTCGACCTGCGGGTGCCGACGACGACCGTGCAGTGGCTGACCAGCGGCTTCCTCCTGACGATGGCCGTCGTCATTCCCACCACCGGGTTCATGCTCGAACGGTTCTCGCCGCGGCAGGTGTTCCTGTTCTCGCTGTCGGCGTTCAGCCTGGGCACGCTGCTGAGCGCGCTCGCGCCCGGGTTCGGCCTGCTCATGGCCGGGCGCGTGGTGCAGGCGTGCGGCACCGCCGTGATGCTGCCGCTGCTGATGACCACGGTGATGCGGCTGGTGCCGCCGGAGCGGCGCGGCGCGACCATGGGCACGATCACCATCGTCATCGCGGTGGCGCCGGCGATCGGGCCGACCATCGGCGGCGCGGTGCTGTCGCTCGGCTGGCGCTGGATGTTCTGGATCGTGCTGCCGCTGGCGATCGCCGCCCTGGTGGTCGGCGGGCTGCTGCTGCGCATCGACAGCGAACGCCGTCAGGTGCCGCTGGACCTGCCCTCGGTCCTGCTGTCGGCGATCGGGTTCGGCGGGGTGCTGTACGGCCTGTCGGCGGGCGGCGAACAGGCCGAGCCGCCGGTGCCGGGGTGGGTGCCGATCGTCGTCGGCGTCGCCGCGCTGGCCGCGTTCACCTGGCGGCAGCTGCGGCTGCAGCGCCGGGACCGCGCGCTGCTCGACCTGCGGCCGTTCACCCACCGCAGCTTCGTCGTCGCGCTGGTGCTGACGGCGTTGCTGTTCGTGTGCCTGATCGGCGCCGCGGCGATCCTGCTGCCGCTCTACCTGCAGACGGTGCTGCACACGACCACGTTCGTCAGCGGGCTGGCGGTGCTGCCCGGCGGGCTGGTGCTGGGTCTGCTGGGCCGCCCGGTCGGCGCGCTGTTCGACAAGGTCGGTGGCCGCCCGCTCGTCATCCCCGGCGCGGCGGCGATGGCCGCTTCGCTCTGGCTGTTCGCGGTGCTGGGGCCGGACTCGCCGCTGATCGCGGTGATCGGGATCCACGTGCTGATGATGGCCGGGCTCGGCCTGATGATGACGCCGCTGTTCACCGAGTCGCTCGGCGTGCTGCCCGAACACCTGTATTCGCACGGCAGCGCGATCCTCTCCACGCTGCAGCAGGTGGCCGGCGCGCTGGGCACGGCGATGTTCGTCACCGTGGCGACCCTGGGCAGCCACGACACCACGGCAGCCAGCCCGGACGCCGCCGGCCTGCGGGCGGCCTTCATCGTCGCCGGGATCGTCGGTTTGGTCGCGTTCGCCGGCAGCTGGCTCATCCGGCGCGGCCCCGTGCCCCAGCCCGCTTCGCACCACTGAGAACCCGCTTCCGCCCGGCGCAGGCCGGGCGGAAGCGGAAAGCGCGGCTACCCGACCTTCGGGGTCGCCCGGACGCCGCTGTGCAGGTACCGCTCCCCCGTCGGCAACGTGTAGAACGTCGCCGAGATCCACGACCGCGCGCCCGGCTCGCGGAACACGAACTGCGGGCCGTCCACGGGGATCAGGTCGTGTTCCGTCATCGGTTCCGGGACCAGCTCGGCGATCGGTCCGGTGATCGTCTGCCGCATCCGCAGGCCCGTCTCCCCTTCGAAGACCTCGATCCGCATCGACGCCCGCTCGTAGACCCCGACGAAGTCGGCCGCTTCCACGGACGGCGGCTCGGCGGGCGGCGAGATCGGCCGGGGAAGCACCACTCCGGCCAGCGAAGCGAAGATCTCGCGGTAGAGCTCCTCGTACAGGTCGCGCGTGTTGCCGCCGTTGGTGAGCAGCGTGACGGCCAGGCCGTGCGAGGGCAGCAGCCGCAGGAACGCCGACTGGCCGATCGTGTTGCCGTCGTGGCCGATCACCCGGTGGCCGTCCCAGTCGAAGCGGATCCAGCCGAGTCCCCACGAGTCGCCCAGGGTGTGCTTGTCGGGCATGTCCGCCTGCCACTCGGTCATCGCCGCCGCCGACGCCTCCGACAGCACCTCGCGCCCGCCGGCGAGGTGCAGGCGGGCGAACGCCAGGACGTCCGCCGCCGTCGCCGTGATCAGCCCGGCCGGGCCCGCCGAGCGCGGCAGGGTCCACGCCGGTGCCGGTGCGGGCGAGCCGTCACCCGCCGCGACGTGGCCCATCGCCGCCCGGTGCAGCAACGCCTCCTCCGGCAACGTCCCCGTGTGGGTGAGCCCCAGCGGGGTGAACAGCCGCTCGCGCAGGGCCGCGTCCCACGTCTGCCCGGTGAGCTGCTCGATCACCCGGCCCACCAGCACGAACCCGGAGTTGCAGTAGGACAGCGTCGCCCCGAGCGGGTGATTCTGGGCGACCTCGTCGAGGAGGCCGACGAACTTCTCGAGGCAGTCGTCGCCGCGGCCGGTGTCGGTGAAGACGTCGCCGTCGATGCCACTCGTGTGGGTGAGCAGGTGCCGCAGGGTCACCTGCTTGGTGACGTCGGGGTCGGCCAGCCGCAGCTCGGGCAGCACGTCGGCGATCGGCGCGTCCAGCTTCAGCAGGCCCTCGTCGACCAGATGCATGGCCACCGTGGCCGTCCAGACCTTGGTGATCGAGCCGATCTGGAACACCGAGTCGTCGGTGACCTCGACCCCGGTCGCGGTGTTCAGCACGCCGTGGCTCGCCAGCACCTGCTCGTCGCCGAGCGCGATGCCCAGCGACGCACCCGGCACGCGGTGCTTGCGCGCGAGCGCGGCCAGGCGCCGCCGCCAGTGCGCGGCGTCGAGCGGCACCCGCGCCGGCTTCCCCGGCTCACCCGCGTACTGCACGACCCAGTCGACGATGCGCCGGTTGAAGTCCAGCCGGTGCGACGGCTTCCCGTCGAGGATGAACAGGTGGGACGCCCCCGGGTAGAGCACCAGCCGGGTGGGCACGCCCTGCTCGCGCAGCGCGGTGAACCACTGCTCGGCCTGCCCGGCCGGGCACCGGTCGTCGGCGGCGCCCTGGACCACCAGGGTCGGCGTCCGCACCTTTTCCACCTGGGCCAGCGGGGAAAGCGCCGCGTAGTGCGCGCGGTTCTCCGACGGGATCGCCCCGAGTTCGGCGACGCCGAGGTAGTGCCCGCTGTCGGACGTGCCGGCCATGCTGACGACGTCGCTGACGACCCCGCCCGCGATCGCCGCGGCGAAGCGGTCGTCCCGGCTGGTGAGGTAGCAGGTCATGTAGCCGCCGTAGCTGTAGCCGGCCACGGCGAGCCGCCGCGCGTCCGCCACGCCCTCGGCGACGAGCGCGTCCACGGGTTCGAGGAAGTCCCGGGCGTCAGCGACACCCCAAGCACCGACGGCGGCGGTGTAGAACGCTTCGCCGTAGCCGTCGCTGCCGCGCGGGTTGAGCAGCAGCACCGCCCAGCCGCGCCCGACGAGCTCCTGGTGGTAGAGGTGCACGGCGTCGGCGGTGCCGTTCCACGCGTTGTGCGGGCCGCCGTGGATGTCCAGCAGCAGCGGCCGCGGGCCGGTGCGGGCCGGGTCGCGCAGCAGCCAGCCGGCGACGACCGTGCCGTCGGAAACGGTGAACTCCCGCTCCTCGGCGGTGAACGGCTCGAGATCGGCGGGTCCGTGCGCCGTGCGCAGCTCGATCTCGCCACCGGGGAGGTCGACCGTCGCGATCTCCCCGTAGGACGTCGGCGTGGCCAGCACGATCGCCGCCGTGTTCCCGGCCACGGACATCGCCGCCACGGTGTTCTCGGCGCCGCCGAGGACGCGCCGCGGCTCGCCCCCGTCGGGATCGACCGCGTAGAGGTGGGTGTAGCCGCGGTCGCGCGCGCAGAACAGCACGGTGTCGCCCGCGAGCTGCGGGAGCGCGCCGGGGTAACCGGGCGCACCCGGCATGACGTTCCGGTCCAGCGGCGCGGCCAGGTCGGTGGTTTCCCCGCCGTCCAGCCGAATGCGCAGCAGCCCGAGGTGCCCGGGTGCGGTGTCGCGGCGGCCGACGACCAGCAGCGCGGTGCCGTCGGCGGTCCAGGTGACCGTGCCGCACATCCCGTCGCCGGAACCGGCCAGGCGAGGCTCGCCACCGGGCTCGAGGACGTACGCGCCGGAGCGGAACGTCAGGTCGGCGTCGGCCTCCGGCCCGGCCGGGAAGGCCAGCAGCGAGCCGTCCGGCGACCACGCGGGATCGCCCGCGTGCCAGTCCCCCGACGTCACCTGCCGGACCTCGCCGGTGGCGACATCGAGGACGTGGACGTGCTTGCGCAGCGTCCGCAGCAGCCCGGCACCGTCGGCCTTGAAGTCGAGCCGGTCGGCGACCACGGGAGCGCCCGCGCGACGGGCCCGGGCGGCGTCGTCCTCCCCCTTGTCCGCGGCGAGGTCGACCGGGGCGGCGAAGGCGATTTCGGCGCCGTCCGGCCGCCAGACCGGGGTGCCCGCGCCGAGCGGCAGGGAGGTGATCCGCTCGGGCTCACCGCCGTCCACGGGGAGCAGCCACAGCTGCGCCGGGCCGTCCTGGGCGCGCAGGAACGCCAGGCGCGTGCCGTCCGGGGACCACGACGGCGCCAGGTCGGCCGGACCGCGGGTGAGCCGGCGCGGCTCACCCGCGCCGGCCGGCACGAGCCAGAGCGAACGGACGTCCGCGTCCTCGTCGCGGTCGGCGGTGCGCAGCACGTACGCGATCCGGCGGCCGTCGGGCGAAATGGCCGGCTGCTCGGGGAACGCGAAGGCATCGAGGTCGTCGAGGCCGGGACGTCGGGTCATGCGGATCTCCTCGTGGGATGGCCGGCGGCGAAGTGGCACGCCGCGGAGTGGGGCCGGCCCGCGGCGTCGCCGGCCGGGTCGGTGGTGACGCAGACGGTGCGGTCCGGGTGCACGAGCGGCCC
Organism: Amycolatopsis sp. cmx-13-12; assembly: GCA_049998155.1. GTDB lineage: Bacteria > Actinomycetota > Actinomycetes > Mycobacteriales > Pseudonocardiaceae > Amycolatopsis. The sequence continues at coordinate 445,522 of JAEBES010000001.1, forward strand.
GATCGGGCAGCGCGGGTGGTAGCGGCAGCCGGACGGCGGGTGGTGCGGATCGGCGGGTTCGGTGTCGGCGAGCCCGTCGTCGCCGGTGTCGGCGAGCAGGCTCCGGTGCGCCGACGGCGCGGCGGCCAGCAGGTCCCGCGTGTAGGGGTGCCGGGGATCGGTGAGGACCTGCCCGGCGGGCCCGGCCTCGACGATCCGGCCGAGGTACATCACCGCGACGACGTCGCTGACGTACCGGACCACGGCGAGGTTGTGCGAGATGAACAGCATCGACAGCGCGAGCCGCCGCTGCACGTCCCGGACCAGGTTGAGCACGGCACCCTGCACCGAGACGTCGAGCGCCGAGGTGATCTCGTCGGCGATCAGCACCTTCGGCCGTCCCGCCAGCGCCCGGGCGAGCGCGACGCGTTGCCGTTGCCCGCCGGAGAGCTGCCCGGGCAGCATCCCGGCCCGCTCGGGGTCGAGGTTCACCAGGTCGAGCAGCCGGGCCACCTCGGCCCGGCGCCCGGCGCCGCGGGGCATCGCCTCGGCGATCGACTCCCCGATCGCCATCCGCGGGTCCAGCGACGAATACGGGTCCTGGAACACCATCTGCAGCGGGCGCCGCCGCGGCAGCCGGCGCACGTCGACGCCGTCGAGCCGGACCCGGCCCGCGCTGACCGGCGCGAGCCCGGCCGCCGCCCGGGCGAGGGTCGACTTGCCGGAACCGGACTCGCCGACCAGGCCGACGACCTGTCCGGGCGGGACGGTCAGGCTGACCCCGTCGACCGCGGTCAGCTTCCCGTAGCGGACGCTGACGCCGTCGATCTCCAGTGCGCTCACGCGGCACCCTCCTCGTGCGACTGTCCGGAAAGGACACTGATCTGGGGGTGCCAGCAGGCGACCCGGTGGCCGTCCCCGGCCGGTTCGAGCATCGGGTCTTCGGCGCGGCACCGGTCCGAGGCCACCGGGCACCGGGCGGCGAACGCGCAGCCCTCGGGCACCTGGCCGGGCTCCGGTGGGCGGCCGGGGATGACCTCGAGGGGCCGGTCGCGGTCGGTGTCGAGGTCGACCGTGGTGGCCAGCAGCGCCCGCGTGTACGGGTGCCGGGCCGCGGCGCCGGCCGGCAGGTCCTCGACGATCCGGCCCGCGTACATCACCAGCATCCGCTCGCAGGTCTGGGCCACGACGGCGATGTCGTGGCTGATCAGCAGGATCGCCGCGCCCTCGGCCTCGCGCGTGCGGGCCAGCAGGCGCAGCACCTGCCGCTGCACGGTGACGTCGAGCGCGGTCGTCGGCTCGTCGGCCACGATCAGCCGGGGCCGGCCCATCAGGCCCATGCCGATCATCGCCCGCTGCCGCATGCCGCCGGAGAACTCGTGCGGGTACTGCCGCGCGCGCCGCTCGGGGGCCGGGACGCGCACGGCGGCCAGCCGGTCCACCGCGCGGGCGAACGCCTGGCGCCGGGACAGGCCGTGGTGCTGTTCGGACACTTCCGCCAGCTGGCCGCCGATGCGGCGGGCGGGGTTGAACGACGTCATCGGGTCCTGGAACACCATGGCGAGCGCGGTGCCGAGTTCCCGGTCCGACGCCTCCGCCAGTGCCTTCCCGGCGAACTCGAGCCGGTCGGCGGTGACCACGCCGGGGGTTTCGACGAGCCGGGACACGGCCAGCGCGGTCAGGCTCTTGCCGGAGCCGGATTCGCCGACCACGCCGATCGCTTCGCCGGCGCGGACGCTGAAGCTGACTCCGCGCACCGGCACCGTCCAGCCGGACGGCCCGGGGAACGCCACCCGGAGGTTCTCGACCACGAGCACGGCGTCCGCGGGCGGCTCGCCGAGCGCGGGCCGGGCCGCCGGAGGGGGCGGCGCCCCACGCCGGGTCGCGCGCGTGCGGACCCCGACCACCGCGGCGACCGTCTCCCCGACCAGGTTGAACGACAGCCCGGCGAGCACCACGGCCGCCGCGGGGGCGAGCGCGGCCACCGGGGTGACGTAGATGCCGTCCAGGCCTTCGCGCAGCAGCCGTCCCCAGTCGTAGTCCGGTGCCTGCACGCCGATCCCGAGGAACGACAGCCCGGCGAAGGCGAGCAGCGCCGAGCCCGCCCCGATCGTCGCGTTGACGACGAGCGGCTCGCCGATGTTCGGCAGCACGTGCCGGACCAGCAGCCGGATCCGGCCGACGCCGGCGATCCGGGCCGCGGCGACGAAGTCCCGCCGGCTGACCGACGCCGAGAGCGTCTGCACGAGCCGCGCGAACGCCGGCGCCGTCGCGAAGCCGATCGCCAGGACCGCGCCCTGCGTGCCGACGCCGAAGATCACCGCCAGGAACAGGGCCAGCAGCAGCCCGGGGAACGCGACGGCGATGTCGACGACCGCCGTCAGCAGCCGCCCCACACGCCGGGGCAGCACCGACGGCAGCGTCCCGAGGACGACGCCGGTGCCGGCGCCGATCACGGTGGCGAGCACGGCCAGCCCGACCGAGAGCCGGGTCGCGACGAGGGTGCGCAGCAGCAGGTCGCGGCCGAGGGAGTCGGTGCCGAACGGGTACGCCCCGGACGGTCCCTGGCCGATCGCGTCGGTGTCGACCGCGGCCGCGCCGTCGCCCCACAGCAGCGGGGCCAGCGCCGCCAGGACGACGACCAGGGCCAGCAGCACCGCCGAGCAGGCGCCCACCGGCGTGCGCAGGGCCGCCACCCAGGTACCGCGTCGCGCCATGTCACGCCTCCCGGATGGCCGAGCGCGGGTCGAGCAGCCCGAGCACGACGTCGACCAGCAGGTTCACCAGCAGCACGCCGACGCCGTAGACGAGCACGATCCCCTGCACCAGCGGGTAGTCCTTCTGGAGGATCGACTGCACGATCGTCGAACCGAGGCCGGGCCAGGCGAAGACGTTCTCGACCAGCACCGTGCCCGCGACCATCCCGGTGAGCATCAGCCCGCCCAGGGTCAGGGTCGCGGTGAGCGCGTTCGGCAGCGCGTGCCGGACGTAGACGAGCCGCGCGGGCAGCCGCTTCGCCCGCGCGGTGCGGACGAAGTCGGCGCCCAGCACGGAAAGCAGCTCCACCCGGACGATCCGGGCGAGCACCGCCGACGGCCCGGTGGCCAGGGCCGCGACCGGCAGCACGTACGCACTGGCGTCGTCACCGCCGGCCACCGGGAACCAGCCGAGGCCGACCGCGAGCAGCGCCACCAGCGCGACCGCCACCAGGAATTCCGGGACGGCGGCGAGGAAGGCGCTCACCGAGGTGAACGCCAGCTCGCTGCCCCGCCGGCGGCCGCCGCGGGTCAGCACCGCGAAGGTCACGCCGACCGGGATCGCGACGGCGACGACGACCGCGAAGGCCAGGACCGCCAGCTGCAGGGTCGCCGGCAGCCGGTCGCCGATCACCTGCGTGACCGGCTGGCCGCTCGCCATCGACGTCCCGAAGTCGCCGGTGACCAGGCCGCGCAGGTAGTGCCCGTACTGCACCCACAGCGGGTCGTCGAGGCCGAGCGCCAGCCGCTTCGCCCGCACCAGGTCGGCCGGGGCGGTCATGCCGAGCGCGGCGCGCACGGGGTCGCCCGGGACCAGGTGGATCATCAGGAAGGCCGCGGTGACCAGCGCCCACAGCGAGACGGCGAACCGGGTCAGCCGCCGGCCGGCGAACGCCGGCCAGCCTCCGCCGCGCAGCCGCGCGGGCGCCACCGCCGTGGTCATCGCGCGTACATCCGGATCGACGACGGCGTGACGCTGCCCTGGCTGACCTCGAACCGCGACCCGCTCGCGTAGTAGGGCACGACGGAGTCGATGTAGGGCACGACGTCGACGCGCTTGATCAACGCGGTCTCGGCGGCCTGCCAGGCCGGGCAGCTGGCCTCGCCGCTCATCGCGGCCGCCTGCTTCACGCCCTGGTCGTACCCGGGGTTGGCGATGTGGCCGAAGTTGGTCCCGTCCGGCGCCGCCGGGCCGGAGACGAACGGCACCAGCTGGCTGGGCAGGGTGAGCCCGAGCGGTCCGAACGACACCTCCCACTCGCCGGTGCCGAACAGCACCTGGGACAGCCCGGGACTGTCGACGGCCTTGAGCGTGACCTCGGCGCCGAGGGACTTCCACGTCTGCTGGGCCAGTTCCGCGGTGGGCGCCATGGTCGGGCCGAGCTGGGTGCCGTAGAGGACGGTGAGGGCCAGCCGCTTGCCGGCCTTGACGCGCACGCCGTCCGGGCCGGCTTTCCAGCCGGCAGCGTCCAACGCGGACGCCGCGGCGGCCGGGTCGTGGTTCGGCAGGTGGCCGGTGACGGTGTCGCCCGAGCACGCCCTCGGCTCGGCGGTGACCAGGCTCTGCGACGGCTTGCCGGTGCCGTTGGTCAGCACCTTGCCGAGCTGGGCCAGGTCGAGCGCCTGGGTGAGGGCGCGCCGCACGGTCTCGTCCTGGCCGGGGCGCCCGGCGGCCTGGTTGTAGAAGATCTCGCCGAGCGGGGCGAGGAAGTCCGCGTGGAACAGCTTGCGCGCTTCGAGGCGCTGGCGGTCCGGCCCGTTGATCTGGCTCGCGTTGAGCTCCCCGGACAGCAGCAGGTTGGCCGCCGTCGCGGTGTTCGGGACGACCCGGGCGACGACCTTGTCCGGCAGGCCGGGCTGCTGCGCCCGCCAGTCACCCGGTCCCCACGCGTAGTCCTTGCGGCGGGTGAACGTGTAGTGGTCGTTCGGCACGATCTCGGAGACGGCGAACATGCCGGTGCCGGCCCCGCCCGTGGCCAGCAGCTTCCGGTCGGCGAGGCCCTTGCCGCAGACGATCGGCAGGCTGCCGGTGTTGCGGAGCAGGAACGCGTCCGGTGCGCCGCTGGTGACGGTGATCGTCCGGGTGGCCTCGTCGGCGGCGGCCTTGGTACCGGGCGCGATCGTCAGGCCGGCGTAGGGCGACTTGTTGGCGGGGTCGCCGATGAAGACGATGTTCGCGGCGACGTCGGCCGCGGTCAGCGGAGCGCCGTCCGCGCAGGTGATGCCGGGGCGCAGGGTGAACTTGGCCGTGGTGTTCGTGGCGTCCCACTTTTCGGCGAGCGAAGGCACCGGCTTGCCGTCGGGGCCGAGTTCGAGCAGCGAGTCGTAGAGGAACCGGTCGACCTGGCCGGTCACCGCCAGCACCGACATGTGCGGGTCGAGGTTCCCGGGGTCGGAGCCGAGCCCGAGGGTGAAGGTCTTGCCGTCGGCCAGCGTGCCGCCGGCCGCATCGGCGCCGCCCGGTCCCCCGCAGGCGGTCGCCGCGAGGGCGAGCGCGCCGAGCAGGACCACCGCCGTCCGCGTGCAGGTCATGGGATTTCCCTAAGGTCGGTGTTGGTCGGGATGGGTGCCCCGGAAACGCGGGGCGCTGGGCCGCGGCCGGAACGGCTCGGCCCGCCGGTGGTCGGGACGGCATCGCCGCCGGGTCGTTCCGGCCGCCGGCCGGTGACTCCGGCCGGACCGCCGGGAACCCCCGTGGCCTGCACGGGTTCGCCGGCACCGGACCACCCGCCGCTGCCGTTCGCCGCCGTCACGGGATTTCCTTCCGCAGGTGGTCCACGGCGAGCCGGCCGGCCCGGCCGATCGCCGCGTCGATGGCGGGTTGCCGGTCGGCCAGGGAGTTCGCGCGGGTGAACACCGCGACGGCGAAGCGGCGGCCGTCCGGGTAGGACACGACGCCGGCTTCGTTGCGCACCGACGGCAACGTGCCGGTCTTGGCCGCGACCCCGACGTCCGCGGGGAAGCCGGACGAGAGGCGGTGCGGCCAGATCTGCCGGGCCATCATGGAGCGCACCCGCTCGCACGCCGCCGGGTCGCCGGCGCGGTCGGTCCACACCGCGTCGAGCAGCTCGGTGATCTCCCGGGGCGTCGACGACGTCGTGCGCTCGGGGTCCAGCACCGCCAGTTTCCACGTCTGCTCGGGCGTCGCGCCCGCGAACACGGCGTCGATGTCGGCGTCCTCGGGTGCTCCGACGTCGGCGAGCACGGAGGCGAACAGGTCCTCGCAGCAGCCGATCAGCCGGGTGTGGCGCAGGCCGAGGTCGGTCAGGACCCGGTCGACGGCCTGCGCCCCGATCCGGTGGTAGATCACGTCGGTGGCGGCGTTGTCGCTCATCGTCAGCATGAACAGCGCGAGGTCGCGCCAGCTCAGCTCGACGTCGTCGGCGCAGCCCGCGGTGCCGATCCCGCCGATGCGGTAGCGCCGGCCGACGCGGGTCCGGGCGGTCTCGTCCAGCCGTCCCGCGGCGGCTTCCCGCGCGTAGGCGACGGCGACCGGGATCTTGAACACCGACGCCAGCACCACCGGATCGTCCGCACCGACCGCCACCGAAGGGCCGCCGCCGATCTCCCGCGCGTGCAGGAACCCGCGCGCGTCCGCCTGGGCGAAGACCTCGGCGATCGCCGCCTCGACCGCGCTCACGCGGTCACCCGCCGATCGGCGCGGCCGGTGTGCAGGTACAGCGCGCGGCCGGTGCCATCGTCCCCGACGAAGGCGTGCGGGATGTACATGCCCTGCATCGGCTCGGCCAGGATGAGCGTGTCACCGTTCAGCGCGACCAGCTCGGTCTTCTCCGGCTTGGCCAGCTCGGCGAAGATCCCCTTCGGGATGCGCTCGACCCACACCCGGCCGTCGTCGTCCTGGCTGACCACGATGTCCGCCACCGACGACGAATACTCGCCCACGTACCGCGAGGCGTCGAACCGCGGCGCGGCCGGGTCGGGCACGGGCGGCACCCGCAGCTCGATCCCGGTCAGCTCGCGCAGGAGGTGCCCGACGACCTCGGTGTAGACGGCGATCGGGTCGCCGCCGTTGGTCAGCAGGGCCACCGCGACGCCGTGCTCGGGAGCCACCCGGAGGAACGCGGACTGACCGATCGTGCCGCCGTCGTGGCCGACCACCGGCCCGCCGGGCGCGTCGAACAGCGACCACCCGAGGCCCCACGCGTCCCCGAAGAGACCGAGATCGGGCAGCTCCACCAGGCGTTCCCGCATGGCGCGGGCGCTGCCGGCGCTCAGCACGCGGGTGCCGTCGGCGGCTTCGCCGTCCCGCAGGTGCATCGCGGCGAACGTGACCAGGTCCCGCGGGCGCATCGCGAGCATCGAGCCGGCCGGGGCGTTGGACGCCGCCAGCGCCCAGGTGCCCGCGGGTTCCGGGTCCGCGCCGGGCGACGGCGTCAGGTGCCCGAGCGCGGCGCGGAACCGGATCGCCTCGTAGGGGCTCGGCGCCGCGTGCGTCAGGCCGAGCGGGGTGAACAGGTGGTCCTGGAGGCATTCGTCGTAGGACTTGCCGCGCAGGACTTCCACGAGCCGGCCGAGCACGCAGAAGGCGGCGTTGTTGTAGGAGAACATCTCGCCGGGCGGGAACAGCTGAGGCACGTCGCCGAGGGTGGCGACGTACTTCTCGACGCAGTCGGCGCCGCGGCCGGTGTCGGTGAAGATGTCCCCCTCGAAGCCGGCGGTGTGGCACAACAGCTGCCGGACGGTGATCCGCGCGGCCGCGTCCTCGTCGCCGAGCACGAACTCCGGCAGGTACCGCCGGACCGGCTGGTCGAGGTCGAGGACGCCGTCGTCGACGAGCTGCATGGCCAGGGTGGCCGTCCAGACCTTGGTGATCGAGCCGATCTGGAACAGCGAATCGACGTCCGCTTCGACGCCGGTTCCCCTGTTGAGCACCCCGGCGGCGTGGTCGATGATCTCGCCGCCGGCGTAGACGGCGACGGCCGCGCCGGGCACGTGGTGCTCGGCCAGCAGAGCGGGGAGCCGGGTGTGCAGCCAGGCGGAGAGTTCGGGGAGTTTCGACATGGGACCTCTCGTTTCGCTAGGCGAGCCAGGACTTCGCGGTGGTCACCTCGGCCAGCCGCCCGGGGATCGGGGTGACGCCGAGGCCGGGCCCGGACGGCACCGGCAGCCGTCCGGCTTCGAGCACGAACGGCTCGGTGATGTCGGTGCGGTAGAACCGGTCCGACGCCGAGGTGTCGCCGGGCAGGGTGAACCCGGGCAGGGACGCCAGCGCGACGTTGGCGGCCCGGCCCAGCCCGGTTTCGAGCATCCCGCCGCACCAGACGGGAATGCCGTGCGCGGCGCAGACGTCGTGCACCCGCCGCGCTTCCAGGTAGCCGCCGACCCGGCTGGGCTTGATGTTGACGATCCGGCAGGCGCCGAGCTTGATCGCGTCGACGGCCGACCGCGCCGACACGACGGACTCGTCCAGGCAGATCGGCGTCCGGATCTGCTTGGCCAGCTCGGCGTGGCCGAGCACGTCCTCCTCTTCCAGCGGCTGCTCGATCAGCAGCAGCCCGAACGGGTCGAGCCGCTGCAGCTGCGGGACGTCCGAGAGCGTGTACGCCGTGTTCGCGTCGACCTGCAGCAGGACGTCGTCGCCGAAGCGTTCGCGGACCGCGCGCACCGGCTCGACGTCCCACCCGGGTTCGATCTTCAGCTTGATGCGCAGGTACCCCGTGTCGAGGTAGCCGCCGACGACGTCCAGCAGCTGCGGGATCGAGTCCATGATCCCGACCGAGACCCCGCACGGCACCGAGTCCTTTGTGGACCCCAGCGCGGTGCCGAAGGACAGGCCGTGCGCCCGCAGTTCGGCGTCGAGCACGGCCATCTCCAGCGCGGCCTTGGCCATCCGGTGGCCCTTGAACCTCGCCAGCAGGGGTGCGACCTTGTTCGCCGTCAGGTCCCCGGCGGCGAGGAGCGCGGGCACGAGGAAGGCCTGCAATACGTGTTCGACGCCGTCGATGTACTCCGCGGAGTAGAGCGGGCCGGCCATCGCCCCGCACTCGCCCCAGCCTTCGCCTTCGGACGTCACCGCGCGCAGGAGCAGCAGTTCGCGGTCGGCCTGCGTCCCGAACGACGTCCGGAACGGGGCCACCAGGGGCATCCGCACCCGGAGGAGTTCCACACCGGTGAGTTTCACTGCGCCTCCTTGGTGAGCACGTACCAGCCGGCCCGGTCGAATCCGGTGACCGCGGCGCCCCCGGCGAGCAGGCCGCCGAGCACCTCGCGTAGGGCGACCCGCCAGGCCCCGCCCCGGTCCGGGTCGGTGCGCCGGAGCGCCTCGATGTCCGGCGGGACGGCGACCAGCACCACCGGCGTGTCGGCGGGACCGATGACCGGGCGGGCGTCCGGGCCGGCCGCCAGCGCGACGGCGGCGCCCCCGGCCCGCAACGCGGCCGCGTCCACCCGGTCCGGCCGGCCGGCGGCGGCCGCCCGCACGGACGGGCTCGCCAGGTCCCAGGCGACCATGAGGCGATCGGTGTCGCCGGTGCCGTTGATGCCGTCCTGCATCGGGCCGTAGAAGTCCGGCAGGTAGCGCGCCGGGCGGGCGGCGAGCTTGGTCAGGTTGAAGTGGGCGTTGCGGCGCACGAGCGGGTCGAACGTCCAGGAGATCTCGGTGACGCCCTGGCGCAACGCCCACGCGCGCTGGTGCAGCTTGAGCGCGAAGCCGATGCCGCGGCCGTGCCCGGCCGTCGCGACCCCGGCGATGTGGCTGTGCAGTCCTCCTTTCGCGGGTTCGCCGAAGAACCCGAAGCAGGCGCCGAGCAGCTCCGGCCCGTCGAAGGCACCGGCCACGTAGTTGCCCGCCGACACCATGGCCCGCAGCAGTTCCGCGGTGACCAACGGGTTTCCCGGGGCGGGCCGCCAGATCGATTCGAAGAGCCGGGACACCGCGGCGAGGTCGGCGACCTCGGCCAGGGTGCGGATCCGGACGCCCGAGGCGAGGGCGGCGCCGGCCGCGGCGGCGGTGGCCTCGTCCCGCAACGGCGGGGCTGTGTTCGTCACGACTTCTGTCACGCCCACCATCCTTTCCGGACGTTCGCCGCCGGTCACCGTTGTCCCGCACGGGATTCGTCGCGGGTGTTCGTCGGCCCGGACGAACTCCGCCGCTTCAGGACGGTTTCGGTGAGCGCGGTGAGCAGCGCGGTCCGCCGGGGCAGCTCCGCGACGACGACGTGTTCGTCGTCAGCGTGCGCTCCCCCGCCGACCGCGCCGAGGCCGTCGAGGGTCGGGATGCCCAGTCCCGCGGTGAAATTGCCGTCCGACGCGCCGCCGACCGCGGCCTCGGTGAGCGTCCCGCCCGCGAGTTCGTTCGCGAGCACGAACAGCTCCGAAGACGCTCCCGCGTCCAGTGGCGCGCGGTTGATGCCGCCGGCGATGTGGATCCGGGCCTCTTCGTGCACTGGTGCGAGGCTTCTGATGGCGCGGTCGACACGCTCTTGTTCGGCCGCGTCCCACACCCGCACGTCGACGGCCACGCTCGCTCTGGCGGGCACGGTGTTCGTCGTGGTCCCGGCCGTCAACGCGGTCGGCACGACGGTGGTGCCCCGGTCCGCGTCGGCGAGCGCAGCGATCGTGACGATCTGGTGGGCGACCTCGATCGCCGCGTTGACGCCCTTTTCCGGTTCGAGCCCGGCGTGCGCGGCGCGGCCTTCGACCTCGACGCGGTACAGGGAAACGCCTTTGCGGCGGGTCTTCAGCGCGCCGCCGTCGGCCGAGGCTTCGAGCACGAAGACCGCGTCGCAGCTCTTGGCTTCCCCTTCGATCAAGGGGCGGGACAGCGGCGAGCCGATTTCTTCGTCGCCGGTGACGAGGATCGAGAGGCCGTCGCGGTCGGGCAGTGCCGCGGCGGCGTGCAGGGCCATCACGACCCCGGCCTTCATGTCGAAGCAGCCGGGTCCGCGCAGGATCCCGTCGCGGACCTCGCAGGGGTGCGTGCGCAGGGATCCCAGCGGCCACACGGTGTCGTGGTGACCGAGCAGCAGGACCCGCGGCGGGCCGTCGCCGAACCGCCAGCGCAGGTGCGTGCAGCCGTCGGTGACGATCCGTTCGGGCTCGACGCCGAGGAGGCGGCGGCCGATGCCGGCGACGGTTTCGGCGCTGCGGGCGACGGCTTCGTGGTCGGTCGAAGGCGACTCGCACCCGACGAGCGTCTTGATGTCGTCGATCACTTCGGCTCACCCCGCAGCGGCCGGCCGGGCAGCGCTTCGGTGTCCAGGCGTCCGTCGCGGACCACCGGAACCCCGGCGACGTACAGGTGCTGGACGCCTTGGGAGGGCCGGGTGGGATCGGCATAAGTGGCGGCGTCGGTGACCCGGTCCGGGTCCAGGACGACGATGTCGGCGTCGGCTCCGGCGCCCAGGTGGCCCTTGCGGCGGGCGGCGGGCGCGACGTCGTCGAGGAGCCGCGAGGGCAGGTACGAGCAGCGCCGGAACGCCTCGAGCCAGCTCCAGGCACCGGTTTCGCGGACCATCAGGCGCAGGGTCTTGGCGAAGGTGCCCGCGGTGCGCGGGTGCGTCCGGCCGCCGGGCGGCAGGGGCCACTCGGTGCTTTCGCTGCGGCCGTCCGGCCAGGACACGGGCATCGCGTCGCTGGCGACGACGGCGTCGGGGAAGGCCAGGGCCCGGTGCAGCAGCGCGCGTTCGCGGGGGTTGTCCTCGTCGAGGAACTCCAGCAGGCACGGTGCACCCGGGTCGTCTCGGCGCACCTGGCGCAAATGGGCTTCGTCGCGCACGCGTTCCCCGGTTTCGAGGATGACCACATTGGACGGCCGCAGTCCCTTGAGCCGCAGGCGGTCCGGTTCGATGAAGGCGGCACCGACCGCGGTGCTGCCGGTGCCGTAGGGGTAGGCCTCGACGGTGACGCGGGACCCGGCGCGACGGGCGTCGTCGAGGGTGGCGAGGACGCGGTCGATGTGGTGGCCGGAGGTGCTGTTGACGTGGCAGTGGTGCATCGCGGCGCCGGTCTCCCCCGCCGCGGCGACGATCTCCGTCGAGCCGTCGACCGGGATCGCGGGGTCGACCTCGACCAGCTCGCGCACGTGGGTGTAGGTGGGCACGCCGGCCAGCGCGGCGAGGCGGGCGACGGCGAGGAACTCGCCGGGCGCGGACTGCGGCGCGTAGCCCATGAGCACGCCGATGCCCAGGGCACCGGCCGCGAGCTCGGTGTCCAAAAGGGACAGCCAGGCGGCCAGCTCGGTGGGGGTGGAGGACCGTTGCCAGGCGGGGTCGCCCAGGACGGCCAGGCCGCTGTCGATGTTCGCGTCGGGTTCGATCCCGGCCAGGACCTGCGCCCGGGCCGCGCCCCAGGAGGCGGAGAAGCCGTAGTGCAGCGGCCGCCCGGCCGCGGCGGCTTCGGCGTAGGCCCGTTCGACGGGCATCAGGCCGGCTTCGAGGTCGAGCGCGGTGGTGACACCGTCCATCGCCTGCAGCCGCTGCCCGGCGACGGAGTGCACGTGGCTGTGCAGGTCGACGAACCCGGGCCCGACGATGAGCCCGGTGACGTCGACCTCGGTGACGTCCTCCGTCGCCGCCGGTGTCCCGACGGCTTCGATGGTGCCGCCGGCCAGGAGCACGTCGGCGACGCCGTCGAACCCGGTCCCCGGATCGACGACCCGGCCGCCCCGCAAGAGTGTCCGCACCCGCCGCCTCCTCGTCACCGCCCGATCGAGGTGACGTTAGGAGGATTTCCGCCCCCGCCGTTCGTGCGCGGCGACGAACTCCGGCGACCCGATCCATCCGCGCGGACGAACTGACCGTCCAGGGACGTAATCCGACCCTCTAGGAGCCGTCCTGTAAGTCATCGGAGCCAGAGCACGATGGCGGCGATGCAAGTTCGGCCTGGTAGTAGGCGGCGCGTTTGGCGTAGCGGGTGGCCAGATCACGGAACTGTTCGACGGCACCAACTGCGGATTGTCGCCCGCTTGGCCGGGTGAGCAGGAACCGCATCGGCAGGCCACGACCGTCGACAGCGAGGTGGATTTTGGTGCTCAAGTCCACCGCGGAACCGGCGAGCCCCTCCCGTCGCAGGCGACGACTTCGATGCCGTCGCTGCATCCCTCTTTTCCGGGCGCCCGCGGCGTGCTGGTGGGCGCTGACCACGCTCGAGTCGACGGAGATGATCCATTCGAGGTCGCCGACGGCGCCGTCTTTGGTCCACAACCGCAGCCGTTCATGCGCGGTCTTCCCTGGGCCGTACCGTTCGGGCAGGTCCCGCAAGGAAGCACCGGTGCGCGGTTTCCATAGGTACGCGAACCGACCCTCCGGGTACGCGGGTCGGTCAGGAAGCCGGGGTCACCGGGGCCAGCAGCAGGCCGGTGATCGCGTCGATCAGTCCCGTGCCGGCGTCGTTCCAGCTCGCCCGGGGCGTCGCCGTTCCCTCGGCCAATGCTCGCTCGCGCTCGGCCGTCATGTGGATCATCAGCTGGCGGGCCATGTCGCTGCGCTCGGCGCGGACGTCGGGCGGGAGGCCGTCCAGGCAGCGGTTGAGTCCCTCGACCGCGCGGGCCAGCGCCGGCGAGGACAGCGACTCCTCCGTGATGATCGCCCGCAGGGCCGGGTCGGTCATCACCTGGGCGCTGAACCGCGCGAACCACGTCGGAGAGCCGAGTTCGTGCAGGTAGCTCGTCGACGGGCGGACCAGGCAGGCGACCCAGTCACGCAACTCGCCGTCACCGTCGATGGCGTCGACCAGCTCCTCGCGCAGCCGCTCGATCCGGGTGTAGTGCTTGCGGGCGATCGCGCGGACCAGGTCCACTTTGGTGCCGAAGTGGTAGTTGACCGCGGCGTTGTTGCCCTGCCCGGCCGCCTCGCTGATGTGCCGGTTGGACACCGCGTGCACCCCGTGCTCGGCGAACAACCGCTCCGCCGTCACGAGGATGCTCTCCCGCGTGGCACTCGCGCGGTCCGCCTTGACGTTCATCCACCCACCCGGTCACCCCGACGTTCTGCCGGACCCCACCTTACGGACGCCGTCACCGGAACCGCCCCAGCCACGCCCGCGCCGTGGCCAGGTAGCCGCGGCTGAAGCCGGTCGACGGCGCCCAGGCTTCGAACCCGTGCGGCCCGCCGGGCACGACGTGGAACGTCGTCTCCACACCCGCCGACCGCAGGCGCCGGGCGTATTCGGCGGCCTCGTCGTGGAACAGGTCGATGTCGCCGACGCCGATCCAGGTGTCCGGCAGCCCGGTGACGTCGTCCCGGCGCGCGGGCACCGCGTAGAGCGGCACGACCGGCGCGCCGGGCTCGGCCCCGAGGTAGGAACGCCAGCCGAAGCGGTTGAGGCGGTTGTCCCAGATCCTATGCCCGGCGTCGTCGAGGTCGCGCCGCGCGGCCGTGCGGTCGTCGAGCATCGGGCAGAACAGCCACTGCGCCCGCGGCCGCTCGCCCTCGTCGTGCAGGCGCTGGACGAGGGCCGCGGCGAGCCCGCCGCCGGCGCTCTGCCCGCCGACGACCACCCGCTCCGCCGCGACGTCGCCCCGCAGCCACGTCCAGGCGGCGTGGCAGTCGTCGAGCGCCGCCGGGTACGGGTCTTCCGGGGCGAGGCGGTATTCGGCCGACACGACCGTGATGCCGAGCTCGGCCGCCGTCGCGGCGCAGAACCGATCGTCCTGAGCCGCGCCGCCGATGACCAGGCCGCCGCCGTGGATCCACAGCAGCGTGAGGTCCGACCGCGGTGTCCGTGGCCGGTAGACGCGCAGGCCGGGGCGCAGCTCGACGGCGACGTCCGGCCGCGACGGCGGCCGCATCCGCGCGGTGCCCGCCCGCACCAGGCGCCGCACCCAGGCCCGGTGCAGCGGCAGGCGCGGCATCCGCCGGGCCCGGCGGCGCAGCTCAGGCGCCACCGCGGAGAGCGCGGTCACTGCACCGACCAGCCGCCGTCGGACGGCAGCAGGGCACCGTTGACGTTCACGCCGTCGTCGGCGAGCAGGAAGGTGATCGACGCGGCGAGCTGCTCCGCCGTGGCGATCGGCGGGATGAGGCCGAGGTGCGCGCCGATCCGGCTCTGCCCGAACTCCGACGGCTCCGCGGGCATCCCGATCCCGGTCGCGACGCCGCCCGGCGCGACGGCGTTCACGCGGATTCCGTGCGGCCCGTACATGAACGCGCAGCTGCGGGTGATGCCGACGACCGCGTGTTTCGAGGCGGTGTAGGCGATCCCGGCGGCCGAGCCGCGCAGCGCCGCTTCCGAAGCGACGTTCACGATGGCGCCCGACCCCGCGGCCAGCATGGCCGGGACGACCGCGCGGATGAGCCGGAACGTCCCGTCGACGTTCACGGCGAAGACGCGCCGCCACAGCTCGTCGCGGACCTCGTGGGCCGGGGAGAAGTCGTCGACGACGCCCGCGACGTTGGCCAGCCCGTCGATGCGCGGCCCGGCGGCGGCGAGGATCCGCGCGACGCCGTCCTCGTCGGTGATGTCGGCCGCCACCGCGACCAGCTCCGGTGCACCGACCTCGGCGGCGAACTCGTCCAGCCGGCCGGCCGAGACGTCGACCGCGACGACCCGGCCGCCTTCCCGCGCGATGCGCGACGCGGTCGCCCGGCCGATGCCGGAGGCGGCGCCGGTCACCACGACCGTCCGGCCCTCGAACCGGCCGGGAACGATCCGCTCGCGCCAGCCCGTCCGGCCGGCCTCGGGCGCCGGGGTCACCCCGTGGTTGGCCCGGGTCACCAGGTCGTCGACGACGTCCTGGGCGAGCCGGCCCTGGCTGAGGGCGACCAGCTGCCGCAACGGCAGCAGGCGGACCGGCGCGAGGACGGTTTCGTCCACGCCGGCCTCGGCGAGCAGGGCGCGGATGAGCGGGCCGCCGTCGGGGTGGGCGACCCACTCACCGATCGGGCTGTCCGCGGTGAGCGGTTCCGTCGTGGTCATCACCGGAGCGTACCCCAATTTAAGTCAAGCGCTTGAGTTAATTTACCCGCGGTGGGGAGGTGGCGAGATCCCGGCGTCTCCTGGCCATCGAGCCACTGGCCGCCGGGACGGCCGGTTCCTACCGTCGGATCCCGTGATCCAGATCCTGGCGCCGATCCTCATCGGCCTCGCCTACGTCCTGCTCAACTCCCTGATCCCCGAGCGGCACCGGCAGCGGTTCAACGCCGTGATGGTGGGCGGCGCGGGCGCGGCCTACCTCTCCGGCGGCGCGCTCGGGCCGTGGGAGCTGGTGTTCTGCGCGGTGCTGACCTACGTCGCCTTCCGCGGCCTCGACTCGTGGACGTTCATCGGCGTCGGCTGGCTGCTGCACACCGGCTGGGACATCGTCCACCACCTCAAGGGCCAGCCGATCCTGCCGTTCGCGCACGACTCGTCCTTCGGCTGCGCGATCTGCGACCCGGTCATCGCGATCTGGTGCTTCACCGGCGGCCGCTCGGTGTGGGCGTGGCGGCGGGTTGGCGCGCCACGACCGGGGGTACCCGGGTGACATGAGCGCCGACGTCGAACGCGCCGCCCACGCCTACTGCCCCCGGTGCCACCCGGATCCGCGCCCCGGGGACGTGCTGAAGGCACTGTGCGGAGCCCGCCACCCGTACTACGGCCGCCGAGACCGGCCGGTCAACACCTGCCCCGCCTGCGTGCAGCTGGCCTCGGCGAACGTCTACGCCTGCGGTCACCCCGGCGCCTGATCCGCGCCGGTCAGCGGCCCGCCCGTTCGGCCCGCAGGGCACGGACCAGCACCGGCAGCACGAGCACCAGTGCCATCCCCCGCGCCCCGGCGGCGACCAGCCAAGGTGACCGCAGCCCGAGACCGTGCGCCACCAGTCCGCCCGCCAGGCTCCCGGCCGGGATCAGCCCCCAGCCCACCAGCCGGTAGACGCTGGTGACCCGGCCGAGCAACCCCGGCGGCACGCACTGCTGGCGGAGACCGACGGAGACCACGTTCCACAACGTCGTGACGAACCCGTTCAGCGCGAGGAACGCGCCGAGCGGCACGACACCGGGACTCAGGCCGATCCCCGCGAACGCCCCCACGTTGACCGTCAGCGCGGTCAGGAGCGCCGGCAAGGCGCCGATCCGGGCCACGACCCGCACGCTGACCAGGCCGCCGAGCACACTGCCGAGCGCCGCGCCGGTGAGCAGCAGACCGTAGCCGCGCGCGTCCAGGTGCAGGACGTCGGTCGCCAGCAGCACCAGCGTCGCGTAGGCGAGCTGACCGCAGAAGGTGTTGACGCCGAGCAGGATCGCGAGGACGCGCAACAGCCGGTGCCGCCAGAGCCAGGCGATGCCTTCTCCGAGGCCGGTGCGCGCCGGGATGTTCCGGGCCCGCCGGGGCACCGTCGCCACCAGCAGAGCGGACAACCCGAACGAGACGGCGTCGAGGCCGAGCGGGAGGGCCGCCGCCACACCGAACAGCAGGCTGCCGGCCGGCGGCCCGGCGAACTGCTCGGTGAACGTGGTGACCGCCTGCAGGCGGCCGTTCGCCAGTGGCAGCACCGGCTTCGCGACGAGATCCGGCACGATCGCCTGCGCCGCCGTGCCGAAGAGGACGTCGCCGGCGCCGATCCCGAACGCGGTGACGACGAGGACGGGAAGGCTGAGCCCACCGCAGGCGACCACGACGGCGGCCACGCCGGCCAGCGCGGCCTGCCCCGCCTGGGCCCGCCACATCAGCGTCGCGCGGTCGTGCCGGTCGGCCAGCGCGCCGGCGGGGAGGGACAGCAGCAGCCACGGCAGGTACGCCGCCATCGCGACCAGCGACACGAGCCGCGGATCGCGGGTGACCGTGACGGCCAGGAGGGGTACCGCGGCGGTGAACGCCCCGGTGCCGAAGTTGTCGATGCCGGTCGCCAGCCACAACCGCCGATAGGCCTGCGGGAGCCGGGGTTTCGGGTCGGTCCGGGTCATTCCGGAATCCTCGGGGCCGCCGCGAACGCGGGACACCGTTTAGCGCTGCGCTACATAATCGGCCCATGGCCCAGACGATCGAGCTCGGGGTGGCCGAGCTGGCGACGACCCGGTTCGCGATTTCGCCGCTGTCGGAAACCGTCGCGTGCCTCCAGCAGCTGGGCGGCCGGGACCGGCAGGCGGTCACGCTGCCGTGGCTGCGCTGGGCCGAGGACGAACTCGCCCGCGCCCCGCTCGAGCTCCCGTGGACCTGGCCGCTGATCGTGAGCGACCGGCCCAGCTGGCCGGAATTCCTCGTCCCCGCGCCCCGGGGCACCGGACCGTCCATAGAGGACGATCTGGCCGCGCTGCGGCGGACGACCGCCGGGCAGGTCCGGGCCAGCCTCGGCCGGGTGTTCGGTGCCGGGCTCTCCGGGACCACCGCCGAACTCGCCGCCCGCCCGGCGGCCGGGCTCCGGGCCATCGCCGCCGAGCTCCGGGCGGCGCACGACCGGCTGGTCGCCCCGCACTGGCCGCGCATCCGGGCCGTGCTCGACGCCGACGTCGCGCACCGGGCGCGGGTCCTCGCCGCCGGCGGCAGCGAAAAGCTGTTCGACGGCCTGCACCCGGACCTGCACTGGCGCGACGGCAGGCTGCTGCTGACCGACGGCCGGTCGCGCGCCGGCAGTGTCGTCGACCGGGGTCCGGACGGCCTGGTCCTCATCCCCGTCGTGCTCGGTTCGCCGTACGTGCTGATCAAGGGGCACACGTCCACGCAGACCACGGTCCGCTACCCGGCACGCGGTTGTGGTGCGTTGTGGACGGCGGGCACCCGGCCACCGCCGGGCGGCACGGTCCGGCTGCTCGGCCGGGCCCGGGCCGGGCTCCTCGAAGCCGTGCGCTCCCCCGCGACCACCACCGAGCTGGCGCGGGCGCTCGGGGTCACCCCCAGCGCCGTGTCGCAGCACCTGCGGGTCCTGCGCGAGAACGGGCTGGTCGCGCGGGAACGCTCCGGGCGCCAGGTGGTGTACCTGATCACGGCGCTCGGAGCGTCCCTGCTGTCGTGCTGATCCAAGGTCACGCGGGCAGCGAGGACAGCGGCACCGCGAACACCGCGCGGCCGCAGACCTGGCTCTTCGCCGTGCAGTCGCCCGTCGACCACTCGGACTGGGACCACACCAGGCCGGTCGACCAGTCGTAGGTCAGGGCCTCCGGGTGGACCGCCCAGCAGGCCGTCGTCCCGGACGCGCAGGTCGCCGAGCCGCTCTTCGCCGTCGTCTGGCTCCAGAGCTGGCCGTTGGTCGTCGCCGAGCTGTGGGCCACGTAGTACTTGCCGTTGTTGGACAGCACGCCCTGCATGTTGCCCACCGAGCTGCGCAGCGCCTCCGACGCGGTCCCGGTCAGCAGGTAGTCGGTGCCCATCGGGAAGCGGTAGAGGCGGCCGTGGAGGCTCTGGTCCGAGAAGTACTCGGTCGTCACGACGCTGGCCGGGGTGGTGCTGCGGTCCAGCGACATCGAGGAGAAGCACGGCACCGCCGTGTCGGACTCCATGGTGCAGGCGCCGCCCGCGTAGGTGTAGTAGCCGACCTGCATCATCGCGTACTTGTACGTGTAGGCGGCGTATCCGCCGGAGGTCTTGCCGATCGAGTTCGACGTCGTGTCGGTCATCTGCAGGATGTGCTTGGTGCTGAAGACGCGGATGGCGGTCGAGCTGCCGCCTTCGGCCGTGACGTAGATCTTGTCGCCGTACCAGGCCATCCCGCCCATGTGGGCCTGTGCCGCGGTGAAGCTGCTGCCGGTGCTGTTCGGCACGGCCAGGTACATCATCCGGTAGGACGGCTTGGCCGGGTCGTTGTAGTTGATCGCCTGGATCCGCGCGTCGTTGTAGCGGCCGAGCTCGTCGGTGCCGTGCCAGCCGGACAGGATGATCCGGTCGTCGCCCCACTTGCCGTCGTCGTCGGCGTCACCGGAGGTCGTGATGCCCTGGGGGCTCCACGTCGTCGTCCCGGCGCGGTCGGCGTCCCAGCACATCGCCTTGGTGGCCACCGGCGCCTTGGGCAGCGCGGCCTTTTCCGCGGTGGTGCAGCCGGTCATGGCGTAGCTGGTGTCGTTGACGACGGTGTTGAGGCTGACGTTCGGCAGCGCGTTGTCGAGCGTGGTCAGCGCGGCGGCCGGCGTGGCGTGCCACACCAGGTTCTGCTTGGTGGTCGTCGTCAGCGGGTCGCTGTAGGCGGCGCTCGCCGTCCCGGGCAGCGCCAGTGCGCCGGCCGCCACGGCCAGCGCGAGCAGGATCACTTTCGGAGTTCGCATGGGAACAGTACGCCAGCCGGTGATCCAAAATTCGTACACCGGCCTTGTACGGCTCTTGTACTTCCGCCCGTCCACTGTGGATCCTGCCCGCGCGGCGGCTCCCCGCTACCGCTCCAGTGCCTCGGCCAGCACCGCCCGCAGCGACGTCGCCGGGCGGCCGAGCAGGGCTTCCAGTTCCGGCCCGGCCACCGCGAACTCGCCCCTCCGGGCGGCCCGGAACATCCCCAGCAGCAACTCCGCCTGCGCCACCGGCACCCCGTGCCCGACCAGCCCGGCCACCCACGCGTCGTCGGAGACCACCACCCGCCGGATCGAACGCCCGGTCAGCTCGGTCAGCAGCGCGGCAACCTCCTCGAGATCCCAGGCCACCGGAGCGGTCAGCGGCGGCGTCGGCCCGTCGAACCGGCCCTCCTCCGCGAGGATGATCGCCGCGGCCTCGGCGAGGTCGGCGTGGGCCGTCCAGGACACCGGCCCGTCGGCGGGGGCGGCCAGCTCCCCGGTCTCCAGTGCCCCACCGAGCAGCAGTGGCACCGTGCTCGCGTAGAACCCGTTCCGCAACGCCGTGAACGGCGCCTCCGCCAGGCGACGCTCGGTAGCGGCGTGGTCCACCATGGGCGCGAACCGCGAGTCGGCCGCCGCGCCCTGGTGGCTGGTGTACAGGACGCGCTTCGCCCCCGCCGAGCGCGCGGCTTCGATCGCCGAGACGTGGTGCCCGACCGCTTCGGCGCCCGACTGGTCCGTCGACACGATGAGGACCTGCGTCGCCCCCTCGAACGCCTCGGCGAGCGACTCCGGGTCCGCGAAGTCCCCGCGCCGGACGCGAACGCCCCGCGCGGCGAGCTCCGCGGCCCGGCCGGGATCGCGGACGCTGACCCCGATCCCGTCGGCCGGCACCCGCTCGAGCAGCCGGTCGACGATCCGCGAGCCGAGCTGCCCGGTTCCCCCGGTGATGACGATCATGGTGCGCCCCTTCTCGATGATCACACTGATACTCACAACATTAGCATCAGTGATACCAGTAAGAGGTTAGCACTGAAATCAACCTCGCAGCGCCGGCACCAGGTCACCGACGCGCGCGCACAGGATCGCCGAATCCAGCCGCTCCGGAGGCGGAACCGGGCGAGCGGCGGCAAGTCGTTGACCACTAACGGGATTGAGCTGTTCGTGCGTTTTTCTTGGGTCGGCGTAACAACTTTCGGACGCCACGCGCCATACCGGACGGCGTTCGCGCCAGTCCGGTCCCCGCCGCAGGAGGAGTTCGTGATGGGTCCACGTCGTTCCCTGGTTCCGCGAAGATCAAGACGCGCACTCGCCGTGGGGGTGGTCGTGCCCCTTGCGATGGCCCTCGCCGCCGCGGCACCCGCTGCCGCCGCCGTGCCCGCCGGCTTCACCGACACACTCGCCATCGGCGGCCTCAGCTCGCCGACCGCCGCCGCGTTCGCTCCCGACGGGCGCGTCTTCGTCGCGGAAAAGAGCGGCCTGGTCAAGGTGTTCGACAACCTGGCCGATCCGACCGCGACCGTGTTCGCCGACCTGCGCACCCCGACCCAGGACTTCTGGGACCGCGGCCTGCTCGGGCTGGCGGTCGACCCGGCCTTCCCCGCCCGGCCGTACGTCTACGTCTCCTACACCCTCGACGCCCTCCCGGGCGGAACCGCGCCGAAGTGGGGCGACACCTGCCCGACGCCGCCGGGCGCGACCGACTCCGGCTGCGTCGTGACCGGCCGCGTCTCCCAGCTCACGATGGGCCCGGACGGCACGGCGGTCAGCGAGAAACCCCTGGTCACCGGCTGGTGCCAGCAGTACCCCAGCCACTCGGTCGGCGCACTCGCCTTCGGCCCGGACGGCGCCCTGTACGCGGGCGGCGGCGACGGCGCCAGCTTCAACTTCGCCGACTACGGCCAGGTCGGCAACCCCTGCGCCGACCCGCCTTCGCCGGCCGGCACGAACCTCAGCCCGCCCTCGGCCGAAGGCGGGGCGCTGCGGTCGCAGTCCCCGCGCCGCGCCGCCGGGCAGCCGGTGCTGCTCAACGGCGCGCTGCTGCGGATCGACCCGGACACCGGTGACGGCCTGCCCGGCAACCCGTTCGCGAGCAGTTCCGACGCCAACGCCCGGCGCGTCATCGCCTACGGCTCGCGCAACCAGTTCCGGTTCGGGTTCCGGCCCGGCACCAGCGAACTGTGGGCCGGTGACGTCGGCTGGAACACCTGGGAGGAGATCAACCGCGTCGCGAACGCCGGCGACGCCGTGGCCGAGAACTTCGGCTGGCCCTGCTTCGAAGGCGCCGCCCGCCAGGCCGGTTACGACGGCGCGAACCTCGACCGCTGCGAATCGCTGTACTCCGCGGGTGGCCAGACCGCGCCCTTCTACACCTACAACCACAGCGCCAAGGTGGTGGCCACCGACCCGTGTCCCACCGGCGGCTCCTCGATCAGCGGGATCGCCTTCGAGTCGGGCAGCAACTACCCGGCCGAGTACGCCGGCGCGCTGTTCTTCGCCGATTCGTCCCGCGGCTGCATCTGGGCCATGCAGACCGTCGCCGGCCAGCCCAGCCCGAGCAAGCTGGTGCCGTTCGTGACCGGTGTCAGCACACCGGTGCAGGTGCTCACCGGTCCGGGCGGGGACCTCTTCTACGTCGCACTGGGCAGCGGGGAACTGCGCCGGGTGAGCTACGCGGGCGGGACCAACCGGCCGCCGGTCGCCTCGGCCACCGCGACGCCGTCCGGCGGCCCGGCGCCGCTGACCGTCCAGTTCGACGGCACCGGCTCCACCGACCCGGATGCCGGCGACACGCTGTCCTACGCCTGGGACCTCGACGCCGACGGCGCCTACGACGACTCCGCGGCCCCGAAGCCCACCTGGACCTACACCGCCGCGGCGGTGGTCGACGCCGGGCTGCGGGTGACCGACTCCCACGGCGCTTCGGCGACCACGACGGTCCGGGTGACCGTCGGGACCCCGGCCGGGCTCGACCCGGTCCCGGTCATCGACACCCCGGCCGCCACGCTGACCTGGTCGGTCGGGCAGACGGTGCCGTTCTCCGGCCACGCCGTCGACGCCCAGGACGGCACCCTCCCGCCCTCGGCGCTGTCCTGGCGGCTGGCCATCCGGCACTGCGCGGCCAACGGCACCTGCCACACCCACAACGTCCAGGACTTCCCGGGCGTCGCGGCGGGGTCGTTCGTCGCGCCGGACCACGAATACCCGTCGTACCTGCAGCTGACGCTGACCGCGACGGACTCGACCGGCCGCACCGGGTCCACGACGGTCGATCTGCAGCCGAAGACGGTGACGCTGAACTTCACCTCGAACCCCAGCCAGGCGATGCTCACCGTCGGCGGGACCCAGCAGCGGACGCCGTTCTCCCGGACGGTGATCGCCGGATCGACCAACTCGATCAGCGCGAACAGCCCGCAGACCCTGCCTCCGGCGAACCTGAAGTACGCCTTCACGAGCTGGGCGCACGGCGGGCCGCGGACGCAGAACGTCGTCGCGCCGGCGACCGGGGCGACCTACCAGGCGAACTACCGGCTCTGCTGGCTCCTGCAGCCCTGCTGAGCGGGAGGGCCCGGCGCCGCGTGGCGCCGGGTCATTCCCCGGGGTTCTTCGTCTTCTCGGCCTTCTTCGACTCTTTCGAGGATTCCTTCGCGGCCTTGGAGGACTCCTTGGCCGCCTTCTTGGACTCCTTCGCGGCCGGGTCGTTCCCGAGGCCGTTGCCGTTGTTGCCGTTCCCGTTGTTGCCGTTCCCGTTCCCGTTGTTGCCGTTGCCGTTGCCGTTGCCGTTGTTGCCGTTACCGGTTCCGGTGCCCGTCACCGCCGGCGCCCCGGAATCCACGGCCCCGGCGGACTCACCCGCCGGCTGCACACCCGTCGGTTCCACACCGGAGCCGCCGGGCACCGCCGTCCCGGCCGCGTCCGACGTCGGCCCGACGCCGTTCGGCGGGACTCCGGCGCGGGAGCCGGCCTGCGGCCCGGTCCGGACGGGCTGGGTCGTCGTGCCGTCGCCGGACAGCGGCGGCGGAGCGTCACCGGACATGCTGCCGCCGATCGTCACGGTCGTGACCAGCGCCGCGCCGGCGACGGCCACCTTCGCCGCCGTGGCCCACGACAGGGCGGAGGCGCCCGTGCCGGTGGCCGTGGCCGCCGCGCCGGAGCCGGCGACCGAGCCGGTGGTGGACAGCCACTGGGAGACGATCGGGATGCCCAGGATGAGCGGGGCCACCGCGGCGGGCAGTTCCTCGTTGAGCTGGCGGAGCCCGGCGGCCAGTTCCCGGCAGTCCGGGCAGCGGTCGAGGTGGGCGGCGATCCGGTGCGCCTTGTGGTCGGAGATGCCGTCGCGCACGAACTTGGCCAGCTGGCCGGAGACGCTCTTGCAGGTGCGCCGCCGCGCCTCGGGGACGTGCTGGTCGAGGTACGCCTGGCGCAGCCCTTCCCGGGCGCGGTAGGCCAGCGCCGCTACTCCGTTCGGCGTCATCCCGAGGTCTTCGGCGATCTTCGCGGGCGACTCGCCGTCGATCTCCGTCCGCCACAGCACCGTCCGCCACCGCTCGGGCAGGCTCGCGAACGCGTCCGCGGCGACCGTGGCGTGCAACCGGCTGCCGACCGGCTCGTCACTCCCCGCACCCGGCGTCACATCCGGGACTTCGGCCACCACCGAGACGGGCGCGTCGCGGCGGCGCCAGCTGATCATCGTGTTCCGGATGGTCGTCAGCAGGTACGGCCGGAAATCCTCGTCCGGGCCTTCGCCGGTACGCAGAATCCGCAGTACGCGGGTGAACCCCTCGGCGATCAGGTCGTCCCGCTCCGCCGGATCGGCCGCGATCGCGGCCGCCACCCGGCGGGCGGCGGCGAGGTGCCGGTCGTAGAGCTCGCCGTAGGCCGCGATGTCGCCACCACGGACCGCTGCGATCAAGGCCGCGTCGCTCGGGACGTCCGTCGTCCCGGCCACCGCCGGCGCCACTTCGGTCACCACACCCCCTCGCCGTGCGCATGCACGTGCAGAACGTCCCGAGATAGTCGCGCAACGAGTGACACCTGCGCAAGGTTGCGGCGCCGAAAGCACTTTCCCGAATTCGTTTCCGGGCGAGCGCCGGGGCCGTTGACTTGTCACATCCCTGAGCGGTCCCGGGTGGATTCCCCCCGCTTCGCCGACCGGGCGTTGCCCCGCACCATTACCGGCGGGTAAAGACAACCGCGGTGACCGGCCCGGTCACCACCCCAGTGTCCGATGTGGACGGTACGCGAGCCGGGAGCCGCTCGCGTGCCGCCGACCACCAGAAGGGTTTACCCATGCGCAGAGCCCTGCTCGTGCTGCTGACCGTGCTCCTGCCGTCCGTCCTGCTCACCGGGACCGCACAGGCCGCGCCGTCCGCCGCCCCCACCGTATCGGCGGTGCCCGCGAACGCCGGGCGGGGCTGGCCGGTGAGCGGCGCCCGGGGCGTGCTCGACCTCGCCGCCCGCGGGTACGTCGAAGAGGAATACCTGCTGTCCGGCCGGGCCGACACGTTCGACCAGGTGGGACTGTGGACCGACGACGGCCGCTGGGCCACGCGCGTGGCCTCCGCCGGCAACCCGTACACCACGCGGATGGTCGTGGTGCGGCCGCGCGACGCCGCCCGGTTCACCGGCACGGTCGTGGTCGAATGGCTCAACGTCAGCTTCGGCGTCGACATCCCGGTGGACTTCTCCCAGTCCTACGAGCACTTCGTCCGCGAAGGCTACGCCTACGTCGGCGTGACGACCCAGAAAGCCGGTGCCGACAAGCTCAAGAGCCTCGACCCCGCCCGGTACGCCGCGGTGGACCTCGGCGGTGACGCGCTGTCCTACGATGTCTTTTCGCAGGCCGCGCAGGCGATCCGGGCGAACCCGCAGCTGCTGGGCGGGCGGACGCCGTCGATCGTGCTGGGCAGCGGGCACTCGCAGTCGGCGCTGCGGCTGACCACCTTCGCCAACGCGATCCAGCCGGTGCGGCGCAGCTACGACGGCTTCCTGATCCACGGCCGCGCCGCGCTCGCGGCACCGATCGGCGACGGCGTCGTCGGGCCGCTGTCGGCGAAGATCCGCACCGACCTCGGCGTCCCGGTGTTCGTCCTGCAGTCGGAGACCGACGTCATCGCGTCGGCCTCGGTCCGGCAGGACACCGCGCAGGTGCGGACCTGGGAGGTCGCCGGCACCGCACACGCCGACCAGTACGGGCTGAACCTGTACAACGCGGCCAACGCCCGGGACCGGTCCATCAACGACGGCGCCCCGACGACGTGCGACAAACCGGTCAACAGCATGACCTTCCGGTACGCGGAGAACGCGGCGTTCCGCTACCTGGACCGCTGGGCCCGCGGCGGCGCGGCCCCGCCCACGGCGACGCCGATCTCGATGCTGCTCAACCTCGTCGTCCTGCGCGACGGCGACCAGAACGCCCTCGGCGGCGTCCGGCTGCCCGACCTGGACGTCCCCGTGGCGTCGTACTCGCCCAACAACAGCGGCGGCAACGTGCCGGGCGCGTGCCTGCTGCTGGGCACGACCACGCCGCTGACGGCGGACCGGATCCGGCAGCTGTACCCGGACCACGCCACGTACGTCGCCAGGTTCACCGCGGCGGCCGACCGGGCCCTGCGGTCGGGCTACCTGCTGCAACCCGACCGCGACGAGGCCGTGGCCAGGGCACAGGCGGCGCCGGTGCCGTAACCGTCCACAAAGGAGCGTCAACCGTGCGTCCGTCCCGGTCCGGGGCGGACGCACCGGCGAAACCACCGAAACACCCCCTCGTCACCGCCGTTCTCGCTACCCTGGCCCCGCCGATTCCGAACGATTGAGTTTTTCCGAACGAATGAGGAGGTGGCGATGCGGTTCAAGGCTTTGCGCGTCGCGGTCGCGGCGGTGGTTGCCCTGTCGCTGGCCGTGCCCGCCCAAGCCAGCCCGCGGTCCGATCAACCGGTTTCGCTGGGGGGCAAAAAGGTTCTGCTGGTCAACGACGACTCGGTACAGGCGGCGAAGCCGGACGGGTCGGACGGGCGGGGCATCTACGTGCTCCGGCAGGCGCTGTGCCGGGCCGGGGCCGACGTGGCGATCGTCGGCCCGTGGGCGTCGCAGGGCGGCAAGAGCCGGTCCACGGCGGTGTCGTTCACGTCGTCCGTCGCGCCGCCGGCGGCGGTGCCGGCCGAGTACGCCGCCGACTGCGCCGGTGCGCCGGGGCACGGGCTCGTGCTGGGCGCGTGCCAGGGCGGCACGCCGTGCGGCCCGGGCAGCCCGTCGCTCACCCCGGCGGACGTGACCGAGCTGGCGCTGACCGGCATCCTGCCGCAGCGGCTCGGCTGGACCTCGGGGCCGGACCTGGTCCTTTCGGGGATCAACGCCGGTCAGAACACCGGCATCCCGGTCAACATGTCCGGCACGGTCGGCGCCGCTTCGGTGGCGATCGAGCGGGGCGTGCCGGCGCTGGCGGTCAGCGCGGGTTCGAGCGCGACACCCCCGTCGACGGAGACGTACCAGGCCGCGGCCGACGTCACCCTGCGGCTGCTCGCGTCGGCGCGGACGTGGAAGTTCGTGCAGGACATGGCGCTGGTCAACGTCAACCAGCCGGACGTCGCGCCGGGCTCGGGGCCGGCGCCGGTGCGCTGGACGAAGGTGAGCCGGGTGGCGTCGGGCTGGGTGAAGTACGTGCCGGCGGCGGACGGGACGTACCAGCTGTCGTACGACGTGGTGCCGGCCCCGGCGTACGAGGCCGACAGTGACGCGAAGGCGCTGCTCGACGGGTACGTGAGCGTGTCGGCGGTGGCCGTCGACCGCGGGTACACCGGCCGGTTGCGCGGCTGAGGCCGGTCCGGAGGGCGCGTCGCGATCCGGCGCGCCCTCCGGATTTCGTTGAAACCTGTTCCACCACATCGCCGAGCTGACAAACCCTTCCCGAGCGCCGTATCTTGTCGAGAACAGTAACGTGTTCTAGTCTGGCGCCGTGGAAGGGACCCGGATGGACGAGCAGGCGATGCGGTATCCGAACCACCTCGGCCACCTGGTCGTCTCCGCCCTGAAACGGCACCGGGACAAGCCCGTCATGGTGCTGGGCGAGACCACGATGACCGGGGGCCGGACCGCCGAGCAGGTCAGCCAGTACGCCCAGGCCTTCGCGGCGCTCGGCGCGGGCACCGGCGCGTCGGTCGCGCTGCTGTCGCTGAACCGGCCGGAAGTGCTGCTCGTCATCGCCGCGGGGCAGCTGCAGGGTTCGCGGCGCACCGCGCTGCACCCGCTCGGGTCGCTCGACGACCACGCCTACATCCTGAACGACGCCGGCATCACCACCCTGATCATCGACCCGGTGCCCGCCTTCGTCGACCGCGCGCTCGGTCTCCTGGAGAAGGTCCCCGGCCTGACGCAGGTGCTCACCATCGGGCCGGTGCCGGAACCGCTGGCCCACGTCAGCACGGACCTCACCGCGACCGCCGCGACGTTCGAGCCCGGGCCCCTGGAGCCCGCCGTGCTGCCGCCGGACCAGGTCGTCTCCATCACCTACACCGGCGGGACCACCGGCAAGCCCAAGGGTGTCATGGGCACCGCGCAGGCGATGACCACGATGACGCAGATCCAGCTGGCCGAATGGGAGTGGCCCGAGGCGCCGAAGTTCCTGATCTGCACCCCGCTGTCGCACGCCGGGGCGGCGTTCTTCGCCCCGACCCTGATCAAGGGCGGCTCGCTGGTCGTGGTGCCGAAGTTCGACCCCGCCGACACCCTGCGCATCATCGAAGAGCAGCGGATCACCGCGACCATGCTGGTGCCCACCATGCTCTACGCGCTGATGGACCACCCCGACTCGCGCACCCGCGACCTGTCTTCGCTGCAGACGGTCTACTACGGGGCCGCGTCGATCAACCCGGTGCGCCTGCGCGAGGCGATCGACCGGTTCGGGCCGATCTTCGCCCAGTACTACGGCCAGTCCGAAGCGCCGATGGCGATCAGCTACCTCGCCAAGGGCGACCACGACGACGCCCGCCTGGCCTCCTGCGGCCGCCCGTCGGCCTTCCTGCGCACCGCGCTGCTCGGCCCCGACGGCGAGCCGGTCGCCCCCGGCGAACCGGGCGAGATCTGCGTGGCCGGCCCGCTGCTCGCCGGCGGGTACTGGAACCTGCCGGAGATCACCGCCGAAACCTTCCGCGACGGCTGGCTGCACACCGGCGACGTCGCCCGCGAAGACGAGGACGGTTTCTGGTTCATCGTCGACCGGGTCAAGGACATGATCGTCACCGGCGGGTTCAACGTGTTCCCCCGCGAGGTGGAGGACGTGGTCGCCGAGCACCCGGCAGTCGCCCAGGTCGGCGTGATCGGCACCCCGGACGAGAAGTGGGGCGAGGCGGTGACGGCCGTGGTGGTCCTGCGCGCGGACGCCGACCACGACCTCGAGCGGCTCACGGCCGAGATCCAGGCCGCGGTGCGCGAGCGCAAGGGCCCGGTGCACGTGCCCAAGCAGGTGATCGTGGCGGAGTCCCTGCCGATGACCGGGCTGGGCAAGCCGGACAAGAAGGCCCTGCGCGCCCAGTACGAACCACGCCGGGCCGGCGTGTAGGACGTTATACGCCCTCCGCCGCTGTCACGGCTCGGTCCGTCATCTCGTCCCAGGGGTGCGCAGCCGCTCCGGGACCGCCGGGCGGCGCCGAGCGGAGGGAACGGACTCATGAAGGTCGTCGTCATCGGCGGAACGGGGCTGATCGGCCGCAACCTGGTCACCTGGCTGGCCGAGCACGGGCACGAGGCGGTGCCCGCGGCGCCGAGCACCGGCGTGGACACGATCACCGGCGAGGGCCTGAAGGAGGTGCTGCAGGGCGCCGACGTCGTGGTGGACGTCTCGAACTCGCCGTCGTTCGCCGACGACGACGTCCTGGCCTTCTTCCGCACCTCGACCGGCCACCTGGTCGACGCGGCCGGGGAAGCGGGCGTCCGGCACTACGTCGCGCTGTCCGTGGTGGGCACGGACCGGCAGCCGGGCGTCGGGTACTTCCGGGCCAAGGTCGCGCAGGAGGAGCTGATCGCCGGGTCGGGGCTGCCGTTCTCGATCGTGCGCGCCACCCAGTTCTTCGAGTTCGCCGCCGGGATCGCGGACGGCTCGGCCACCGACGGCGTCGTGCGGCTGCCCGGCGCCGGCGTGCAGCCGATGGCCGCCGCCGAGGTGTCCGCCGCGGTGGGCCGGGCCGCCACCGGGGAGGCCACCGGCGGCGTCACCGAGATCGCCGGCCCGGAGGTCTTCGGGCTCGACGAGTGGGTGCGCACCGCGCTGACCGCACGCTCCGATCCGCGGCCGGTGGTCACCGACCCGCGGGCACCGTACTTCGGTGCGGTGCCGGGGCCGGAGGACCTCCTGCCGGGACCGGGCGCGCGGCTGTCGGAGACCACGCTCGCCGAGTGGCTCGCCCGCTAGACCCCGTCGTGGTCCGGGTCGGCGTTGAGCACGATGCAGCCGACGTACCCGTCGCGGGCCCGGGTCACCTTCAGCAGCATGCTCGGCTGGTAGATCGAGTCGTTGTCGTTGAAGGTGTCGCGGCCGGTGTGCTGCGCGTACGGCTCGGTGGCGAACACCCGCGTGTTCAGCGTTTCGTCGAACATCAGCTGGGTGGTGAGCGTCTTCTCGTTGCCGACGTGGACCATCACGTGGACGTGGACGGTCCGGCCGCGGTACCAGCCCGGCCAGATCGTGGTGAACTCGACGATCCCGCGCTGGTTGGTGACCTGGGCGCCGCGCAGGTACCGCTTGTCGTCGGTGGGGACGAGATCGGCGTCCCCACCGCCACCCGGCGGCGGCGAGCCGGTGGGCGGCGTCCCGGTCGGCGGGGTTCCGGTCGGCGGGGTCCCGCCGCCACCGCCGGACGCCGCTTCCGCGCCGGAGTACAGGCCGCCCGCGTCGCAGTGCCAGATCTCGACCACCGCGTGCGGGATCGGTTTGCACGTCTCGCTGTCCTGCACCTGCAGGGCGAGCCGCAGCTTGGTGCCCTGCTTGTCCTCGCGGATGTCACTGCGGATCTTGTCGGCGTCGAAGTAGTACGGCCCCTGCGTGGTGGACGCGGTGAGGGTGCACGTCCGCGCGCCGGTGAACAGGGCGGTGAGGTCCGCGTCGGTGACGGCCTGCAGGGCGACCGTCTCGCCGGTGGACGTCGTGACGGCGCTCTTGCCCGCGCAGGCCGTGACGAGCGCGCCCAAGCCGACCGAGCTGACGCCGGCGAGCAGCCGGCGCCGGCTGACCCGCTGGCCCTCGTGATCGTTTCCCATACCTGTCCCTTCGTGGTGGGTAATGGCCGGTTGACTTCCGCCTGACCCGGCCATGGGCCAGCGTGGCGAGGGCAGCTGTGGCAGGCCTGTGGTGAAGCTGTGCGTTGCCGATCGACCACCGAACGCAACGGGGTACGCTGACGCTGGATAGTCAACAAGTTGAGTAGGTGAGGTGGGCATGAGCAGCTTCCGCAAGGCCGTCGAGGCACGCGATCCCGACGCCATGGCCGCGACGCTGGCGGAGAACGTCGTGTTCCGCAGCCCGGTCGCGTTCAAGCCGTACCCGGGCAAGGCGATCACCGCCGCGATCCTGCGCGGCGTGCTGCGCGTGTTCGAGGATTTCCGGTATGTGCGCGAGCTGACCGGCGGCGAGGGCCGGGATCACGCACTGGTCTTCGAGGCCCGGATCGGGGACGTCCGGGTCGAGGGCTGTGACTTCCTGCACCTCGACGCCGACGGCCTGATCGACGAGTTCACCGTGATGGTCCGGCCACTCTCCGCGGCGCAGGCCCTCGCGGAGGCGATGGCGGCGCAGTTCGAGCAGATCCAGCGCGAAGCACTCAACTAGTTGAGTATGGCACTGCGCCACGCGCTGATGGCGGCGCTGCTCGAAGGCGAGGCGTCGGGCTACGACCTGGCCAAGGGGTTCGACGCCTCGGTGGCGAACTTCTGGGCGGCCACCCCGCAGCAGCTCTACCGGGAACTCGACCGGATGGCGGCCGACGGCCTGGTGCGGGCGCGGGTGGTCCACCAGGAGCGGCGCCCGGACAAGCGGCTGTTCTCCCTGACCGACGCCGGGCACCGGGCCCTGCACGGGTTCACCGCGCGCCCGCCCCGCCCCGGCGTGATCCGCGACGAGCTGCTGGTGCAGGTGCAGGCCGTGGACGTCGGCGACGAGGGTGCGGTCCGGCGGGCGCTGGCCGAGCGGATGGCCCGGGCGGAAGCCAAGATCGCGGGCTACGAACGGCTGCGCGCGCGCCTGCTGGACGGCCGCTTCGAAGACGACTACCTCGCCGAAGCCGAGCGGATCGGCCCGTACCTGACGCTGATGCGGGGCCTGTCGTTCGAGCGGGAGAACCTGCGGTGGTGCGAACAGTCGCTCAAGGTGCTCGACCGGCGCCGCAGCGGGTGAAGGTCCGGGGTCGTGAGTGGTAAGGAGGGTTAGAACCCTCCTTACCACTCACGACAACCTGCACCCGATGTGGCGCGGTTGTACGGCTCTTGTACGACCGGGGCCGACCATGGTTCCCATGCCACTGCACCATCGAATCGCCCAGACCGCGCTGGCCGCCGGCGTACTCGCGGGCTTGGCGGCCGCGCCGGCGTCCGCCGCCGCGGCCGCGCCGTCGACCCTGCCCGCCGACCAATACACCCTGACCGCCAGTTACAACCAGTTCGACGCGGTGAACAGCGCCCTGGTGTCGAAGCTGGGCACCGCGGCCGTCCACACCGTGATGGAGAACGCGAACCACGACCGCACCGCGCTGCCGTCGTCGTTCTCCGTCGCCGGGCTCGAGAGCGGGTTCCGGTTCGACAGCGGCGACAACTCCGACTGCGCCAGCTACCCGCAGGGCATCACCACCAGCCGCGACGCCGTCGGGACGGCCAACGGCGGCAACTACGACGGGCACCAGCTCGTCGCGGTCAGCTGGTACACCAAGGACGGCTGCGACGGCGCCCAGCAGCGCAGCCGGATCACCCTGGTCGACTGGGACGCCGACTACCCGAACGCCTACCGCAAGATCCTGCTGGTCGAGCCGACCGGAACCGCGGACGCCCCGGACTTCAAGGACATCCCGATCCACGCCGGCGGCATGTCCTGGTACGGCGACTACCTCTACGTCGCCGACACGGGGAAGGGCATGCGCGTGTTCGACATGCGCAAGATCCTCAAGACGAACAGCGGCGGCACGGCCGACCAGATCGGCCAGAGCGGCAGCGCGTACTACGCCCACAACTACGCCTACGTCCTGCCGCAGGTCGGCACGATCTCCTCGAAGACGACGTCGGGGACGAACCTCGCGTGGTCGTCGATCTCCCTCGACCGGGTCAGCAAGTCGATCGTGATGACCGAGTACACCTGCTCCTCCGGCTGCACCGACTACCCGAACCGGGCACCGCGGGCGATCCGCTACCCGTTCGCCGCCACCGGCACGTTCGCCGCGACGACCACGGCCAGCCAGGCGTTGCAGCTGCCCTGGTACAAGCTCAACGGCGTCGCCTCGCACAACGGCCGCTGGTGGTTCCAGTCGTCGGGTTCGAAGCAGCTCTACTACTGGAAGCCTTCGGCCGCCTCGCAGACCTTCTCCTGGGTCAGCGGCGGCGAGAGCCTCTCGTACTGGGAGGACGACACCGCGGCCGACCTGCTGTGGTCGCTGCAGGAGAGCGCGGGCAACCGCAACGTCTTCGCGGTCACCCAGGCCACCTACGGCGGCGGCTGAGCCGGCCCGATCGCGAAACAGCCCGTCCGGGACAACCCGGGCGGGCTTTTCCGTGACCCTGCGAGGGTGTGGTTGCCCCGGCCCGCCGCTGCCCATACTGGCTGCATGGAAGCCAGACGACGCCTCGGCGAGTTCCTCAGGACCCGCCGCTCCCACCTGCGGCCCGAGGACGTCGGCCTGACCACCTACGGCGACCGGCGCCGGGTACCGGGCCTGCGCCGCGAGGAGCTCGCCCAGCTCGCCGGGGTGAGCGCGCCCTACTACTCGAGGCTCGAACAAGGCCACTCGGCCAACGCTTCGCCGGAGGTGCTGGACGCGCTCGCGCAGGCCCTTCGCCTCGACGAGACCGAACGACGGCACCTGCACGAGCTGGCCACCTCGGCCCGGCGGCCGGCCCCGCGGCGCCGTCTGCCGCCGGAACGCGTCACCCCCGCGATCCGGCAGCTCCTGGCCACCCTGGGCGACGTGCCGGTGCTCGTGCTCGGCCGGTGCAGCGACGTCCTGGCGTGGAACGCCGCCGGCCACGCGCTCTTCGCCGGGCACCTGGAGCCGGACGCGCCCGAGCGGCCCGGACTTCGCCCGAACATGGCGAGGCTGGTGTTCCTCGACCCGCACACCCGCGAGCTGTACGCCGACTGGCCGGCCAAGGCCCGCGCGGTGGTGGCGACGCTGCGGATGGCCTCCGGCCGGTACCCGGACGACCCGCGCACGGCCGCCCTCGTCGGCGAACTTTCCGTGCGCAGCACCGAATTCGCCCGGTGGTGGGCGGACCAGCGCGTCAAGTCCGGCGGCGAGGCGGTCTACGCGATGCGCCATCCCCTGGTGGGCCCGATGACGGTCACGCACCAGGCGCTGCGCACCGAGCAGGAGCAGCACGTCGTCGTCGCCACCACCGAACCCGGCTCCCCGTCGCACGCGGCGATGACCCTGCTGGCCCACACCACGGCCACCGCGCGCCCCCGCTTGCCGGCGCGCGGCTGAAAAACCGTTCCCGACCAAGGCATCCGCGCCGGATGCCGAGTCCGGCGTGCCCGGAAAACCCCACCGAGAAGGAAAAATGACCGAAATCAAGCTCGGGGACGTCACCGTCACCCGCGTCGAAGAGCAGCACGGCCCGATCATGCCGGCCCGGGACTTCTTCCCGGACCTGCCGGAGCGGGCCTGGCAGGAGCACCGCCACGAGCTCGAACCCGATCACCTGACCCCGGACGACCTGGTGCTGTCGTCGATGCAGACCTGGTTGCTGCGCAGCGAGGGCCGCACGATCCTCATCGACACCGCGGTGGGCAACGACAAGCACCGCCCGGCCGTGCCCGCCTGGGATCACCTGCGGCTGGACTACCTGGACCGGCTGCGCGACGCCGGGGTCCGCCCGGAGGACGTCGACCTGGTCGTGCACACCCACCTGCACCTCGACCACATCGGCTGGAACACGTGCCTCGACGGCGGGACGTGGGTGCCGACGTTCCCCAACGCGACGCACCTGATGCCCCGCGCCGACTTCGAACACTGGGATCCGGCGCGCAATCCGGCCGTCGCCGGGAGCGTGAACGAACACGCCTTCGAAGACAGCATCCAGCCGGTGTACGAGGCCGGGCAGGTCCGGCTGTGGGAGGACGCGCACCAGATCGACGCGAACCTCCGGCTCGAAGCCGCGCCCGGTCACACCCCGGGCTCCAGCGTGGTGAAACTGGCCTCCGGCGGCGAGCGGGCCCTGTTCGCCGGCGACGTCCTCCACACTCCCCTCCAGCTCGCCGAACCGGGGCACAACAGCTGTTTCTGCGAAGACCCGATCCAGGCTCGCGCCACGCGGCAGCGCCTGCTGGGGTGGGCCGCCGACGAAAACGTCCTGCTCGTCCCCGCTCACTTCGGAGGGCACAGCGCGCTGGAGGTCGAACGCCGCGGTGGCGCGTTCGCCGTCAAGGGATGGGGTCCCTTCCCCCGGAACTGACCCGGGTGAGATCCGGATCACGTCGGCGTGGCTCGACGCGCTCCCGGGGCCGCTGCCTGCCATCCTGTGCCGTCAAGAGGTAGCGGACGAGAGGACAACCCCGTGGGCATCATCGCCTGGATCGTGCTGGGTCTCATCGCCGGGGTGATCGCGAAAGCCCTCATGCCGGGCAAGGACCCGGGCGGCTGCATCATCACGATCCTGCTGGGCATCGCGGGCGCGTTCGTCGGCGGCTGGATCGGCAAGACGCTGTTCCACACCCAGCTCGGCACGTTCTTCGACCTGCGCACCTGGGGCCTGGCCATCCTCGGGGCGCTGGTCATCCTGGCCGGCTACCGGCTCATCTTCCACCGCCGCGACTGACGCGCCGGCCGGGGCGGTGCCCCGGCCGGCGACGCTTCAGTTCAGGGTGACGCCGTACGCGCTCAGCGCCTCGCCGACCGGCTGGAAGTAGGAGCTCGAACCGCCCTTGCCGGAGGTGATGCCCAGGCCGACGCTGCCGGCGAACAGACACCCGCCGGAGTCGCCGGGGTTGACCAGCGCGTTGGTCTGGATCAGCTGGGACACCGAGCCTTCGGCGTAGTTCACCGTCACGTTGGTGCGCTGCACCGACCCCGAGGTGAGGTGCGTGGTGCTGCCGCTCTTGCTGATCCGCTGCCCGACGGTCGCGGTGCCGGCGGAGCTGATCGGCTGGGTGGAGCCGTTCCACAGGGTGACGGCGCCGGGCGCGCTGCCGGTGGTGTTGCGGATGAGCCCGTAGTCGTTGCCCGGGAAGCTCGAACCCTGCGACGGGCCGACGTTCCACTGCGACACGGCACGGGTGCAGTGCCCGGCGTCGATGAGGTAGTTCTGCCCGCCGCGGTTGGTGTTGAAGCCCGCCGAGCACCGGGTGCCCCCACCGGTGATGGCTTCGCCGTTGTAGATGGCGGTGTGCATCTCCCCGGCGACCCGCTCCACCCGAACCCGGTCACCGAGCGAGGCGGCCGCCTTCAGCAGCGCTTCGGTGCCTTTGGCCGCGTCGGCCACGGTCAGCACGACCTGGTTGGTCGTGGGGTCGAGCCCGATGGCGGTGTGCGTCACCGCGGGCAGCGCCTGCAGGGCGTTCTGGGCGCCGGCCAGAGAGGCACTGGAGTGCTTGACGAGCCGAGCTTGCGCACCGGCTCGCGCAGCCTGGTCGGCGGCGGCTTGGTCCAGCACGTTGACAACGGGTTTGGCGGCAGCGTCGAGGTAGCCGTCGACGGCGCGGGAACCGAGGGAGGCGGTGACGCGTTGCAGGGTGCCGACGCTGGCCGCTTGGGTCCGCAGGAGGGCAACGGCGGCGGATTCACTGATCCCGGCTTCGGCGGCGAGGGAAGCGACGGCTTCCTGCTGCACGGCGGCGGAGTAGCCATCGATGGTGGCGGCGCCGGCGGCGCTGACGAAGCCGACGGCCGCGGCGGCGGCCACGAGGGCGGTGGCGGAGCGGGCGAGGAGGTGGTGTCCCGGGGACGTTCTGCGCATGCCGGTAACTCACTTTCGCGATCGCGGACGAAGCCGGCGCTCGGGGGTTGGCGGCGCCGGACGAGCCGGCTCGGGTTGGCCGGAGATCCGAGGGTGAAGCTGCGACCGGTGAGGCGGTACCGACTTTCGTCGGGTGGGACAAAAGATAGGTACCGGGCAATTCGCCCAGGGCCGGGTCGCGCAGAGCAACCGGACAGTGGGGGTCGGCTCGGCCCGGCTCCGCGGCTCGCTCGGTGGCGTGAACCTCGCGCTTCGTGCGCCTTCCCTTGCACGGCTGGGCTCGGCCCGGCGCCGCAGCCCACTGCCGAGCCTCACGACCAGCCGGATTCCCGCCCCACCACCGACATCCACCCTCGCCCCGAGAGCCGGAAACCCGCACTGCGACAACCACCCGGAGATCCACCCCACCGAAAACCGTGACCAGACAACGAGAAATCTCCCCGAGCAGCTTTTCGAACCTCCTCACGGCAAAGTCGGACCTTCCAGGTGTCTCGCCGGCCCGAACCGCAGGCTGACCGCCAAACCCGCACCCCACCCAGACCCCCACCACCCCGATCCGAAGCCAAAACACGGACGGTGGTGCCGGGTCAAGGCACGCTTTCCCGCCTTGACGCGGTACCACCGTCCGTAGTGACAATTCCGGCTTCGGGGTGGTGGGCACCAACCAGCTACACCTGAAGGCGAAAACCCGCTCCACCGCGGAGAAGCGCCATCCCCGAGAGCACAGACGACTTTGCCCCGCGCGAAGTAACCGACCACCTGCTGAGTGGTCTCCCGCGGCTTGTCGTGAGTGGTAAGTCGGGTTCTAACCCGACTTACCACTCACGACGGCTCGAGGCTGCTCCGGCGTACGAGTGGTTCCTCCGCCGCCGGCCCGCGTGCGGCGTACCGTTCGAAGGACGGACACGGCGTGCTCTCCTCCCCCTCGGAGCACGCCGTGCCCGCCAGCGGAGATGTTGGGACGCAGCGGTTCTTGAGCTGGCGTGAACGAGAATCCGCTGTTCGCCCGAAGGTGTTCGCCGCTTTGCGTGTCTATGCTTGACGGCCTCACCACTTTCGGCTTCGGGAAGACGCGCGACATGAACGACCAACGGCAGGTGCTCGTCCGGGCGGAGTCCCGGCACGTCGTCGTCTCCGATGGCGATGGTGGTCGTGAGACGCTCACCTATCCCGGTGTCACGCTCACGCGCGTCATCGCCGGCATCCCGGACGGAGGTCTCTGGCTGCCGATGGGCGAGCGCCCCAGCGAAGTCGACGACGAAGCCCTCATCGATGCCCTGCGCGCCGCCTTCCTCTGGCGGATCGGCCTCCCTTAGCGATCCCGGACGCTTAGCGGCCGTATTCGCGGGTAGCCCCTCCGAAGAAGGAGGGTGCACGTGGACTGGGGCGCGCCTGACGAGCCGGGATGGCAGGTGCTGGACGTGGCCGAAGCCGGCGCTGCCGCGCTGACCTTCGCCCGCCGGTGGGCCGAGGCGCGGCTGGCTTCGCTCGCCGACACCGATCGGATCGATGCCGTGATCGTCATCGGGGAACTGCTGGAAAACGCCTACGTACACGCCGACGGCGCCCGCCAGCTGCGGCTGCACCTCGCGCACGATCCGTGCGTGGTCACCGTGGCGGTCGCCGACACCGGCACCGGCGAACCACGGCTGCGGACGCCCGGCCGCGCCGGTGGCCGGGGCCTGCTGCTCGTCGACGAGCTCGCCCTCGCCTGGGGCGTGAGCCACCACGACGACGGCAAGGTCGTCTGGGCCCGCCTCCCCTGCGCGGACCAGCCGGCTAGCGGCCGTTCCAGTGGATGATGTCCGGGAACTCCACGAACTTCCGCAGGTGCTGCTGCTCGGCGCGGCCCTGCACGGGCAGCCGGAAGATCGAGCCGTCCGGCCAGGTCAGCGTGCTCTTGCGGAAGCTGAGCTCCGGCGCCTGCGGCTTGCGCGCTTCCCAGACGATCCGCGGCGGCGGCGCGTCGGCCGGGTCGGTGGCCGTCGGCCCGGTGTCCACCACCGCCAGGCACGACGGCGAGCACGCCAGCCACGCGCCCCCGACGGACCGGAGCCGGTCGGCCAGGTCGAGCGCCATCGCGTTCTCCGGGCCCGTGACGCCGATCGTCCGCTGGAACGGCAGCCCGGGCCGTTCGCCGTGCGCCAGGGCGAAGACGCCGAACACCGCGGCACCGATCCCGCGCAGGATGTTCCAGAAGAACCGCCGGATCAGCCGCTTCCCGACCACGGTGCCGTCCCGGCGGCGGCCGGGGACGTCGTAGCCCACGTCGGTGTCACCGAAGTGCAGCACGATGACCGGCTCACGCCACCGGTCCCGCAGCAGCGCCTCGACCCGCTCGCGGTGCCCGGGCCGGACCCGGGTGTCCTCCGCCCAGTTTTCGATGCGCTCGCTCAAATTTCGAGGTCCTTGCGCGTCTCCTCCGGGCTCCGGTCCCCGCCGATCTCGCTCTTGTCGAACCACGGCTCATCCCCCTCGGCGGAAACGGCTTCCTTGCCCTCGGCGAACGCGCCCTTGGCCGCCCC
Organism: Amycolatopsis sp. cmx-13-12; assembly: GCA_049998155.1. Classification (GTDB taxonomy): domain Bacteria; phylum Actinomycetota; class Actinomycetes; order Mycobacteriales; family Pseudonocardiaceae; genus Amycolatopsis. The sequence goes on from JAEBES010000001.1 coordinate 485,054, forward strand.
GGTGCCGGCCTTCACCCCGGCACCGGCGAGGAACGGCTTGACGCCGGCCGAGGTGCCGAACATCGTCGTGAGCGCCCGGTTGCTCGGCTGCCAGCCCTGGGCGGCCGCGCCGAAGCCGAACTTCGTCTCGCCCGGCAGCACGCCGACGCGCAGCTTGCGGGCGAACACCTCGAGCTTCCCGGAGTACCGGACCAGGAACTCCATGAACTTGTCGAGCAGCTTGCCGAACTTGCCGAGGTAGCGCGTCACCTTCTGCAGCACGCTGGCCGCCTTGGCGATCGACGCGGTCATCGCGGCCGCCACCGAGCCGCCGAAGCTGATCACCGACGCGGCCAGTGCCGGCAGCCACAGGGTGATCAGCCAGGACACCAGCTCGGTGATGATCCCCTTGATCACCTCTTCGATGACCACCATGACCATCGACCACATCTGCAGCACTTCGGCGACCGAACCGGCGGCCGAGCCGATGCCCCGGATGCCGGAGGAGAAGTCGCCCAGCGCTTCCTTCGCCGCGTTGCCGGCGTCGTCCACCCACTCGGCCAGCGCGGTGTCGCCGGTGCGCTCGAAGTCGTCGGCGAGCGCGACGAAGCCCTGCGCGATCGTGACGAAGTTCTCCGAGGCGTGGCCGATGGCCGGGCCGTCGCCGGTGACCTGGTGCAGCGCGTCCTGCAGCGGCTGGACCAGTTCGAGCAGCATGTTGAGGCCGTGGCTGACCAGCCACCCGATCGGGTCCATCGCGAAGGTGACCATGTCACCGGCCGCGGCCCCGACGAACGCCGCGCCGTCACCCACCAGCGCCGCCCCCGCGGACGCCAGCTCACCCGGGCCGTCGGCCTCCGCGGCCTGCCGGGCGTGCTCGCCGATCTTCTTGCCCGCCTTGTAGGCGGTGCCGGCCACCGGCACGTACCCGGCCGCGCGGTCGAGGTTCGCGCCCATGCTCTCGTCGTAGGCCCCGACGTCCAGCGCGTCGGCGATGCTCTTCTTCGGCTCGGTCATCCGTCCTGCCCGATCGCGTCGATTTCCGCCTCGTACCGGCCGAAGGTGACCTTCCCGGCGTCTTCGGCGCCCTGGTACATCTCCGCGGCCTTGGTCAGCTTCGTGGTGAACCCATCCACGCCGTCCTTGAGGTCGGTGAGCAGCGAACGCAGCTCGGCGAGGCGGTCGGTGTAGCCCTGCTTGGCCCAGAGACCGACCAGCCCCCAGGCTTCGTTCGTGACGTCGGCGGCGTCGATCTTCGCGCCGAACTTGTCCGCTTCCTGCTCGTAGAACGGCAGTTGCCTGGCGTAGGCGGAGATCGCCCCGATGTTCGTCTGGATTCCTTCTGGCATCGCGGCTTTCCCTAGGATCGGCGGAGGATGGGGCCCTGGTCGAAGTCGTCGTCGTCCCCGGCTGCGGGCCGGCGCGCGGGCCGCGACGGCTGCCGCGGCTGAGGTTCCGACGCAGGTTCGGCCGCCACGGTTCCGAACGCTTCCGCCTGGGCTTCGCGCACCTGCGCCGAGACGTCGACGCCGAACGCGTCGCCGAAGGTCTCGTCCACGATGCCGGCCTGCTGCTGCGCGGCCCCGGCCGCCGCCCGGCGGATGGTGTCCATGATCGTCGCGGCCAACTGCCCGGCTTCGACGCGGGTGGCCCCGGCGGTGAGCCGCAGGTCGGTGATGGTCCCGCCGGCCCCCGCGGTGACGGTCACGGTGCCGTCCGGCGAGGTGGCGGTGGTCGTCAGCCGGGCGATCCGCTCCTGCATGTCGCCGACGCCGGCGAAGCGGGCTTCGGCCTGCCGCACCTTGCTCTGGAAGTTCTGGAACTGGGCGATCAGCTCGTCCATCTGGGCGGACATCGTGTCTCCCTTGCACGGTTCGGGGCCTGTGTCCGCATCATGACAGATCCGCTCCGCGGCCGATCACGTTTCGCACCGATCGCGCGATCAGAAGTCGACGAGCTCCACGGTGACGGTGCAGGTGTCCCCCACGCCGACGCCTTCGGCCTCGCGGACGGCCCGCTTGACGGGCAGCACGTAGGCGCCGCGTGCGCTGTCGGGGAAGATCGACGTCTTCCAGCTCGTGGCCCCGATCGTCACCCGGACGCGCACCGAACCGAAGCCGCGCCGCGGCTCGGCGGCGAGCTCGCGGATGTCCTCCGACGCCTCGGCGGGCAGGCTGACGAAGGTCCAGCTCTCGGTGCGCCGGGCGTCCCATTCCCACAGCTCGGCCGCGAAGTCGATGGTCAGAGACACGGCGGCCGGTAACCGTCGATGCGCAGGCCGCGGAACTCCAGCTCGTTCGGCGTCTTCCCGACGAACACCAACCCCCGCGCCTCGCGCAGCGCCGAGGCGAACGAGTACGACGGCGTCCCCAGCTCGGGCAGCGACGTCCACCGGCGCGGCGAGAAGCCGAAGAACTTCGTCACCAGCCGTCCGCCCGTCGACGGCACCAGCGTCAGCCACTTGTCGCCACCGCTCCAGTGCGACGCCGGGCGCAGCTGGACGTAGAGGTCGTCGGTCGCGCGGTAGGTCAGCAGGAATCCCGCTGACCGGGACAGGTCGGCCTGCGCTTCGAACCGGTTGCCCAGCCAGACGACGACCACGTGCCACTCGGCGTTGAGGAACTTCACCTCGGCCGCGTACCGGTGCCCGTCGGGCACGAGCAGGCTCCCGGTGGCCGGGACGGTCGTCCCTTCGCCGCTGGCCAGCCACTGCTGCAGCCGGTCGATCGACGGGGTCGCGCACTCGCGGCCCGGCGCCGCGGAGGCGGCCGCCGGGGCGGTCAGCGGCAGGACGAGGAGGGCGGCCACGGCCGAAAGCGTTCTGGCGAAAGGAAATCGACGACGCATTCCCGGCAAGCTAGCACCGCGGCCCGCCGAGCACCACCTGCCCGGCCGGGGCGGCAGGCCGCACGGCTAGGCTCGTCGTCGGCGAAAACGACCATTTTCGCCGAGGCAAGCGCACCACGACGCGGGAGAACAACCCATGCTGGACCGAGCGGTCATCGACGCACTCTTCCCTGCCGACCTGCCCGACCCCGAGCACTGGGAGCAGCAGTACCCCGCCCGCGACCTCCCCGAGGGCGCGCTGGTCACGCGCCTCGGCCCCTCCCCGACCGGGTCGCTCCACCTGGGCGGCGTCTACGTCGGCCTGATCGACCAGGACGTCGCCCGGCGCTCCGGCGGCCGCTATCTCGTGCGCGTCGAGGACACCGACCAGTCCCGCGAGGTCGAAGGCGTCCTCGAGCAGTTCGAGCGCGGCTTCTCCTACTTCCACCTCGCCGCCGACGAGGACATCCACCGCGGCGGCGGCTACGGCCCGTACCAGCAGTCGGCCCGCGAGCGGATCTACCTCAGCTACGTCCGCGAGCTGCTCCGCCAGGGCAAGGCCTACCTCGACTTCGCCACCAAGGAGGAGCTGGCCGCCATCACCCAGCGGCAGCAGGCCACGAAGCTCCCCACCGGGTACTACGGCAGCTGGGCCATCTGGCGCGACGCCGACCCGGCCGACGTCCGGGCCAAGCTCGACGCCGGTGCCCCGTACGTCGTGCGGTTCCGCGCCCCCGACGACACCGGTGCCCGCGCCCGGTTCACCGACGCCATCCGCGGGCCGCTGGAAGCCGAGGCGAACCGCAACGACGTCGTCATCCTCAAGAGCTCCGACCAGAGCCCCCGGCTGCCGACCTACCACTTCGCGCACGCCGTCGACGACCACCTCATGCGGGTGAACCTGGTCATCCGCGGCGACGAGTGGATTTCGTCGGTCCCGGTGCACCAGCAGCTGTTCGAGGCGCTCGGCTTCGAGCCGATCACCTACGCGCACATCGCGCCGCTGATGAAGCAGGAGGGCGGCAGCAAGCGCAAGCTGTCCAAGCGCAAGGACCCGGAAGCGTCGGTCGACTTCTTCATCGAGACCGGCTACCCCGCCGAAGCCGTCCTGTACTACCTGCGCGGCCTCGTCAACGGCCGGCTCGCGGAGATGCCCCTGGAGGAGGCGCTCGCCGAGCCGATCAACCTCGACGAGTGCGGCGTCGCGGGCCCGCTGGTGGACCTGGTCAAGCTGGACGACATCGCGGCCGACCACATCGCCACGCTGTCCGGCGCCGAGATCCTCGAGGCCGTCCGCGGCTGGGCCGGGCGGTTCGACCCCGAGCTGCGCCGGGTCCTGGACGAGGAGCCGGAGCTCGCGCTGCGCGCGCTGGCCGTCGAGCGTGAAGGGGCCGAGAACCCGCGTAAGGACCTGAAGAAGTGGAGCGAGTTCCGCGCGGTCTACGGTTTCTTCTTCCCGCAGCTCCACGCGGCGGTCACCGGCCCCGAGGACGAGCGCATCGCGGCGCTGGGGGTCGACCCGGCGGTCGTCCGGGCGGTGGCCCACGACTTCGCGGCGGACTACCGCCAGCTCGACGACGGCCAGGAGTGGTTCGACCAGATCCGCACGGTCGCGGCCAAGCACGGCTTCGCCCGCAACGCCAAGGAGTTCAAGAAGAACCCCGAGGGCTTCCCGGGTTCCATCCGCGAGGCTTCGCAGATCATCCGCATCGCCCTGACCGGGTCGACGCGCAGCCCGGACCTGCACGCGATCACGCAGGCGCTGGGCGAGGACGAGGTTCTCGGCCGGATCGCGGCGCTCACCAAGTAGCGGCTGCGGGCTCCGGCGTCATCAGGCGCCGGAGCCGACCGCGGGACTTCCCCGGCTCGGAGTCGCGCTCACCACCCAGCCCAGCCGGACCGCCGCACCCACTCCAGGGTCAGGCGGAGCCCTCCTCGTCCTCGAACGGACGGAACGCGAACCGCACCACGCTCGGAGTTCTCGACCCGCTGTCCGCCACCGCCGCCACCAGACCCGCCGCGTCCTCGCGATCCAGCCTGGCCAGGAGGCGGGCCAGGGCCTCCGGCGCGCCCACCGGCTCTCCCGGCGTCTGGATCAGTGTGCGGTGGAGGATGCCCACGTCCCACCCGTCCCCGCCGCCGCTGCCCGCCGCGGTCCGGATCGTCGCGTCGAGCAGCCAGCGCGGTGGCTTCCCGGTCAGTGCCGGGGTTGCGTGCGCCGTCAGGCCGACGACCTGGTCGGCCCGGAGGAGGCCGTCGCTGAGGGTCGCGAGCCACACCTTGGTCAACGCCATGGATCAACGGATAACAGGCGCGCCGCGGTGCCGCAAGGCCCGGCCCGGATCGAGGTGAGCACCGACTCGAGGAAATCGTTGACCTCGTCGAGGTCGAGGCTGCGCTCGCGCAGCGCGTCGTTGGTCGACTGGAGTTCCTCGTAGGCCGACTCCGGCTGCCGGTTGGTGTGCTCCAGCTCGGTGAGCAGCCGGCCCGGTCGCCCGATGTCGCGTTCGGACTGTCCGAACGCGACTTCCGCCTGGGGGTTTATCAGCACCGTCGTCTCGCCCTCGGTGAAGACGATCTGCGTGCGCCGCTGCGGGAAGCCGTGGACACGAAGTGGTTGGAGCTCTCGGGCGCGTTGACCGCCTTGCGGAAGACCCGCCGCTCGAGGTCCGGCGGCAGCACGCGCGCGGGGCGAGGGCGAAGGGGAACCGCTCGAGGATCTTGGTCCTCGGACAGCCCTTCGACGTCCGCCGGGTGTAGTCCGCGGAGCTGTCGATCTCGACCTGGCTCATCCGGCGGCGGACCCTGCGCACGAGGCTGCTCCGCTTGTACCGGTGGATCACGGTCCGGCACGCTACGCGGCCGGAAGGTCACCGGCGGTGCTGGGACGGGAAGAGAGCACCGCCCAGACGACCTTCCCCCCGGACCACGCCCGGCTGCAGCCCCACGTACGCGCGACCTGCGCGACCAGCTTCAGCCCCATACCCGGCTCGAACGGGGACAGCCGCTCGAGCAGCATCGCCGGCCGCGTGTCCTGATCGCCCACGGCGACCGTGCACACACCGCGCCGCAGATCGAGCCGCAGCTTCGGTTCGGACGTGGTGTGGCGGAGCACGTTCTCGGCCAGCTCGGTGACGATCAGGCGGGCGTCTTCGGCGAGTTGGGGCACTCCCCATTCGCCCAGCTTTTCCGTGACCAGCTCCCGGACCTGCGCCGAAGTACTGTCGGCGCACGGGAACACGCGTTCGCACCGCCGGCGCACGGGGTGGTCCAGTGCCGCCGTCGCCTCCACCAGGTCGGTGTGGACCGGGACGTAGCGATCGACGACGTGCCGGCTCAGCAGCGCCCGGTGCCCGACGCTGCCGGCCGCGACCGTGAACGGGATACCCGGCCAGTCGCCGATCCGCATCGCGACCAGCGAAAGGAGGCTCACCAGCGACGAATCCTCGATGGCCAGCTCGCTGATGTCGGCGACCAGCCCGTCCGGCGCGTCGGTCGCGATCTTGAGCAGGCCGTCGCGCAACGTCGAGTACGAGGCCAGGTTCAGCTCCCCGGTGACCCGGACAACGGTCGCCTCTTGCCGGCGGCCGATGTCGAGGTGGACAGCGGTGCGGTTCATGGCGCCGCCGCTTCTTCGGCGGTCGGGTCGGGCGTGTCGAGCAGAAACCGGCGCAACGTCTCGGCAGCTTTGGCGGCCTCCGCCGCGGACGCGGCGCAGCGTTCCGCCAGACCGCCTGGCCGCCGGCTGGTCGGCTGGGCGGCCGGCTTCCCGGCGAGCCCGGCCTTCTCATCGAGCGCGCGCAACACCTCGACCCCACCGGCCGAAGCGCCGATGGTCACGAGGTCGCGCCGGGAGGGGGGCACAGCGTCCACCTCCTCATTCTGGACCTCACGGTAGTGCAGAGAGTTCACTACTCCGGGTAGCCCCCACTCGGGGGGCTAAACGCGGGATTGTCCGCGGTGCCGAGGACGGCGCAGGCGATCCGGGTCAGCTCGTCCTGGCCGAACACCGTGCCACCGCACCGGGCGCCGGGCGTGAGCTCGTTGCCGTCCGCGGCCTCGGTCACCCGGAGCGCGGTGCGGCCGGCCAGGATCGAAGTCAGGTGGCTCGCCCGGTCCGGGTCGAGGTGCCGGGCGACGACCGGGAACCGCGCCGGATGGCCGGTGGTCACCGACGCTCACCACCGGCGACGGCCGGCGAAATCCGCCGTGCTGCTCGACGGCCCCGCACGGGAACCATGGTGGCACGGAACCGCCCCGGCAACCAGCGGACCGCGGGTCGCGCGGACATGAGATGCTCGACCGCGCAGGCAGGCCGAAGGCGGGAGGCGCAGCGGGTGACCACCTGGATCGACGTGATCAACTTTGTCCGGACGCGGTACGAGGTCCTCGAGGAGTCGGAGGGGTGGCTGCGGTTCCGGCTGGAGGGCCCGCGGGACCGGACGCAGCAGGTGACGGTGCATCACCTCGCGGAGCTCGACGGCGGCTCCTGGATCGAGATCTCCTCCCCGGTCGGCTGGGCCGACCGGGTCGACCTGCGGCGGTTCCTCGAGCTGGCGGGCGGCTCGGCCGTCGGCGGGGCGGCGGTGGTCGACGGCGTCGCGCTGCTCAAGCACACCGTGCCCCTGGAGGACCTCAGCATCCAGGAGGAGTTCGAACGTCCGCTCAAGGCGGTCGTCGCCCGCGCGGACGCCTTCGAGCACGAGCTCACCGGCACCGACGAGTTCTGACCGGACACGTCACCCGGTCCGCCGGGCCCGGTCGGTGCGCCGCCGGTTTTCTTTCTCCAGGGCGGTGACGAGTTCGTCCTTGGACATCCGCGACCGGCCGGGGACGCCGAGCTGCTTGGCGCGCTCGTAGAGGTGCTGCCGGCTCGCGGTGGCGTTGACACCGCCGCGGGTCGGCTTTTCGCGCTGCCCCGCGCCGCCCGCCGCCTGTTCGTCCGACGGGCCGGGTTCGGGCTTGGGCTCCCAGTGGTCGCCGACCTTCTCGAAGGTGTGCTTCAAGGCCGAGTAGGCGGTCTGCTGCGCCCGCCGGCCGGGACCGTAGGTCTTCAGCGCGGAGTCGTGCGCGGCGACCCAGGTGTCCTGGGCCTTCCGCGGCGACCGCAGCAGCGTGCTGGGCAAGTCTTCACGTCCGGGCATGCCACCTCGGCTACCCGCGCCCGCAGGCGCGGAAACGACCGGGTGCGTGCCCGCTTCTCGTGATGCCCCTCCAGTCACGCGAGATGCCCCTCCAGTCACGTGTGATGCCCCTCCGATCACACGAGATGCCCGAGCACTGCGCCCGCACGGCGGCCTCGCCCGGACCTCTGCCGTCCGAAGAGGACCAGGAGGGCCTCCTGCACGCCATCGCTGCGGGGTCGGGCATGCTGGTGCCACGAATTTCCGAGGTGGAGGGGACACGAGGGCGAAATGGGTGCTTCACCCGATTTGACCATTCCGGCGAGCGTCGACAGCCCGGCACCGCCGCAGCCGCCCTCCTCGGCCGTGGCGCGGTGGCTGCTGGAGCACCGCGTCGCGCCGGTCGGCCGCGCGGGCGGCGAAGACCACGGCACGCCGCAGGCCTGGTGGAAGGTCATGTGCCTGACCGGCGTCGACTACTTCTCCACCCTCTCCTACCTCCCCGGCATCGCCGCGCTCGCCGCCGGGGCGCTCTCGCCGCTGGCGACCCTGCTGATCGTCGCGCTGACGCTGCTCGGGATGCTGCCGATGTACCGCCGCGTGGCCCGCGAGAGCCCGCACGGGCAGGGTTCGGTCGCGATGCTGGAAAACCTGCTGCCGTTCTGGCGCGGCAAGCTCTTCGTCCTCACCCTGCTCGGGTTCGTCGCCACGTCGTGGATCATCACGATCACGCTGTCGTCGGCGGACGCCACCGTGCACATGCTGGAGAACCCGTACCTGCCGGGCTTCCTGCACGGCCACGCGGTGCTGATCACCGTCGTGCTGCTGCTGATCCTCGGCGGGGTGTTCCTGCTCGGGTTCAGCGAGGCGGTCGGCGTCGCCATCCCGCTCGTCGCCGTCTTCCTGCTGCTCAACGCCGTGGTGACGGTCGCGGGCGTGATCGACCTGGTCGGTGATTCCGCCGCCCTCTCCCACTGGACCGACGCGCTCACCGCCGGCGGTGGCGGGTTCGCGGGCGTCATCGGCCCGGCCGTCATCGCGTTCCCGATGCTGGTGCTGGGGCTCTCCGGGTTCGAGACGGGCGTCAGCATGATGCCGCTGGTCGCCGCGGACGGGAAGACCGCCGAGGAGAAGCTGGAATCCCGGATCCGCAACACGCGGAAGCTGCTGACCGCCGCCGCCCTCATCATGTCGGTGTTCCTGATCGCGACCAGCTTCGTCACCACGGTGCTGATCCCGGCCGACGCCTTCAAGGACGGCGGCGAGGCCAACGGCCGCGCCATGGCCTACCTCGCCCACCGCGAACTCGGTGAAATCTTCGGCACCGTCTACGACGTCAGCAGCGTGCTGATCCTGTGGTTCGCCGGCGCCTCGGCGATGGCCGGGCTGATCAACATCGTCCCGCGGTACCTGCCGTCCTACGGCATGGCGCCGGAGTGGGGCCGCGCCGTCCGGCCGGTGGTCATCGTCTACACGGTGATCAGCATCCTCATCACCATCGCCTTCGGCGCCGACGTCAACGCCCAGGCCGGCGCGTACGCGACCGGGATCCTGGCCATGATGGTCTCCGGCGCGGTCGCGGTCAGCATCTCGGCGGTCCGGCACCGGCATCGCGGTGCGGCGGCCGGCTTCGTCGTCCTGACGCTCGTCCTGCTGTACGCGCTCGTCGAAAACGTCATCGAAAAGCCGGACGGGATCGCCATCTCGGCCCTGTTCATCCTCGGGATCATCGTCGTTTCGCTGGTGTCCCGCGTATCGCGGACGACGGAACTGCGCGCCGACCGCATCGAGTTCGACGACGAGGCCCGCCGGTTCATCGCCGATTCCCTGGCCCACGACGGCGCGCTGAACATCGTCGCCAACAAGCGCCAGGGGGGCGACTACGCCGAGTACTCCGCGAAGGAAGCCGAACAGCGCGGGATGAACCCGGTCCCCGGTGCCGCCGACATCCTGTTCCTCGAGATCGACGTCGTGGACCCGTCGGAGTTCAGCAACGTGCTCCAGGTGCGCGGCGTGGAGATCGACGGCTACCGGATCCTCCGCGCGAACAGCCCCGCGGCCCCCAACGCGATCGCGGCGATCCTGCTGACCCTGCGCGACGTGACGGGCGTCCGTCCCCGGTGTTATTTCGAGTGGTCGGAGGGCAACCCGCTCGGGCACCTGTTCCGCTACCTGCTCCTGGGCCGCGGCGACACGGCACCGGTGGTCCGGGAGATCATCCGCAGCGTGGAGAAGGACCCGGCCCGCCGCCCCGGCATCCACGTCGGCGGGTAATCCCCGGCCGACGGGGAAACGTCGTCCGCCACGAGGGCGCAGCCCTCACCGTCCGGCGGGCGGCGACCACCGGTGGTCCGCGAGATCATCCGCAGCGTGAAAAAGAACCCAGCGAGCCGCCCAGGCATTCACGTCGGCGGCTAACCCCCGACCTCCCGGGAACCGCCGTCAGCCACCAGGGCGCGACCCTCACCGCCCGGCGGGCGGCGGACCTCCGCGGCGCACCGGGGCCCGGGCCGGCGCTCGGGCGGGGCCGCGGCCGTCCTGCGGGCGAGGGGCGCGGGCCGGTGCCCGGCCGGGTGCCTGCGCGCGCGGGCCGCGGGCCGGCGGCGGCGTGGGACGAGCCGGGCGCTCCGACTGCGGGACCGGCCGGGGCCGGTTGACCCACGAGTCGAACAGCAGGATCAGCAGGGCGAACACCGCGCAGCCGATGCCCAGCGCGATGTGGACGAGCGCGCCGAGGATGCCGGCCACGAGCAGCACCGGCAGCACCGCCATCAGGCAGAACGGGTCGATGCGGCCGAATTTCGGGCGCGACGGCCCTTCTCGGGGACTCACCGTGCGGTCTCCGGGTTCCTGCGCGCCATTCCAGCAGTATGCAACGGCGACGCCCGGCCCTGCCACCTGGCCGGTGCACCGGCCCGACCATGATCACTCCTGGTGACCGGATCACCCGTCGGCGTGGTGGACAGGAACGGACAGGATCCGGGCGTATCCGGAGAGGAACCGGCATTCCCGTGGTGCAATGGCGCCCCGCCGGAAGGGGTACAGGCATGAACCGCATCGGCTCCACGCTCCTGGCCGTGGTGATGGCGTCCGGCGCGCTCACCGGCGCCGCTCCGGCCACCGCGAGCCCGGCACCACCCTCGCTCGAGTTCACCAACCCCGACAGCCAGGCCCTGTACGGCACCGCCTACGCCGCCGCCCTGCAGAACCTGTTGCGCACCAACACGATCGCGTACGACGCCCGGTACGACCGGAGCGGCCTGCTCGACCCCGCGACCGGCCTCGTCCGCGCCGGCGGGGGCTACGACCAGCCGTGGACGCGCGACGCGTCGATCAACAGCTGGAACGCCACCAGCCTCCTCGACCCCGCGCTGGCGAAGAACACGCTGTGGGCGGTGGTCGACAAAGACACCGGCGGCGCCCTGCGCGTGCAGCAGGACGACCAGCAGTGGGACCAGGTGGTCTGGGTCACCGCCGCCTGGCACCACTACCTCGTCACCGGCGACCGGGCGTTCCTCGGCAACGCCTACCGCACCGCGGCCACCACGCTGACGATTCGCGAACACGCCACCACGGCCGGGTTCAACGCGACCTACGGCCTGTTCACCGGCGCGTCCTTCTTCAACGACGGCATCGCCGGCTACCCCGCACCGCCGGCGGACGCGACCGAGTCGGTCAGCACCGGGAGCATGCCGTGGCCGGGGGTCGCGAGCGGGATGTACCTGAGCACGAACGAGCTCTACTACGCCGCCTACGTCAACGCCGCGAACATGGCGGCCAAGCTGGGCCGTCCGGCGGCGGAGGTCGCCGCCCACCGGAACAGGGCCGCCGCGCTGCGGACGGCGATCAACCGGAACTTCTGGAACCCCGCCACCGGACTGTACGACTACCAGCTGCTCGCCGACGGCTCCCGCGGCGCCTTCCAGGAAGGCACCGGGCTGGCGTTCGCATTGATCTTCGGCATCGCGGACCCGGCGCAGGCGCGGTCGATCCTCGGCCACGCCCGGGAGCTGCCCTGGGGCATGCCCGACACCTTCCCGCACTGGGCGCGCTACAGCGACGCGCAGCCCGGACGGCACAACGCCATCGTGTGGCCGCTCGTCCTGGGCCTGTGGGCGAAGGCGCTGGCCGGGCAGGGCGAGCAGAACGCGTTCGCGGCGGAAACCGCGCGCCTGGCCAAGCTGGCGGGCGGCAACAGCGGCTTCTGGGAGATCCACAACGGCTCCACCGGCGTCGTCGACGGCGGCTGGCAGCGGCTGGGCGACACGGTGAAGTTCCACTGGGGTTCCGAACCCGACCAGACCTGGTCGGCCACGGCGTTCCTCGACATGGTCCACACCGGCCTGTTCGGACTGACCTTCACCGACCGCGGGCTGTCCTTCGCACCGCGCCTGCCGGCGGGCTGGGGCGACGTCACCCTGCGGAACCTGCGCTACCGCGGCGCGAACCTCACCATCGCCCTGCACGGCGCGGGCCGCACGATCACGTCGTTCGACCTCGACGGCCGGGCCGCTCCCGCCGCGATCCCGGAGACGCTCACCGGCGACCACACGATCGGGATCACCCTGACCGGAGCACCCGCCGGCGACCGGGACGGCGACGGCGTGCCCGACGACCGGGACCGCTGCTCGGACACCGCGGGCACCGCCGCTCTGGCCGGCTGCCCCGACCCGGCGCACCTCGAAGCCGAAGACGCCCGCAACACCGGCGGCGTCAAGTCGAACGTGAACCACACGGGCTATTCGGGCCGCGCCTTCCTGGACGGCCTCTGGGCGCAGGGCGCGTCGACGTCGTTCACCGTGCACCGCACCGCGGCGACGGCGGAACGCGCCGCGTTCACCGTGCGGTACGCCAACGCCAACAACGACACCCGGACGATGACGCTGTCGGTGGACGGGCAGCCGGTGCGGCAGGTCGGTTTCCCGAAGGTCGCCGACAGCTGGGATGCCTGGGGCACCACGACCTTCACCGACGTCCCGCTCACCGGCCGGGACCCGGTGGTGACGCTCTCCTACGCGCCGGGCGACACCGGCGCGATCAACCTCGACTGGCTGGAGTACCGCCGTTAGCGGACCGCGAACACCATCCCGATGTCGGCGGCTTCCTGGACGGGATCCTGCACGGCCTCGACCGTGAACCCGCGGGTGGCGAAGACCTCGCGCACGGTGTCGCGGTGCCGCCGCCACCCTTCGACCTCGACGACGGCCTGCCGGACCAGCGGCCAGTGCCGGTCTTCCAGTCCGCGCAGGACGTCGAGCTCCGCGCCTTCGACGTCGACCTTCAGCAGGTCGACGCGCTCGATGCCGTGCTCGTCGAGCACCGCCGACAACGGCCGGACGCGGACGCGGTGGGTTTCGAGTTCCCGCATCACCCGCAGCTTGCGCCCGACGATCCCGCGCAGGACCGGCGCCGGCACGCGGCGCAGCCCGGCGCCCAGCCCGCCGCGCCGGATCATCTCGACGACGCTGGCGGTGACCCGCCGCCGCTCGGCCTCGATGTTCGCCGCGTCGCGCCACGACGAGGAGAAGATGGTCGCCGCGGGGAAGTAGCTGAAGTCGAGCTCCTCTTCGGCGGCCGCCAGTCCGTAAGGCAGCGCTTTCAGGCGGCCGCCGAAGAAGTCGCGGCCGTTGCGCTCCAGCGTCGCGTGGAGGGGCGGGAGGGGCTCGAAGGCGAAGATCCGCACGTCGCCGTCCAGCCGTTCGTAGACGGCGGCGGAGAAGACGCCGATGTTGGCGCCGACGTCGAGGACGGTCGCGCCGGGGATCAGCTCGACGCCGTGGGCGAAGTAGGCGCCGACCTCCTCGCGCAGGAAGGACACCTCCCACGGGTTGATGCTGTGGAGGTCGATCATGTCCATGGTCACGCGCAGAGGCTTATCAGCCACCGGCGGTGCGCGGCACCCCCGTTCGGCGGCTGCTGCGGGCTTCGGCCCGGCCTGCCGGCCCGCGACGGCGAGCACCGCGCCCGGCGGTGGCGTGACGCACAGGGTGTTGGCCGGCCCGGCGTGTGCGGCGGCGGCGATCAGGGCGCCTGCGGGCGCCGCGCCGACCGTGCGGTGATCCGGGCCGGCTCCGGTCTCAGCGGCCTCCGCCGGCTTCGGCCTCGATGTGCAGCGCCGCCTGTTCCGGCCCGGCCGCCGGGGCCGAGCCCGCGTCCACGCCCACCTGATCCGGTTCCGTGTCCACCGGCGGGCCGTCACCCTCCACGGCCTCCAGCTGGACCGGCTGCTCCGCCGTCTCGCCCGTGTCCTCGTCCGCTCCCGCGCCCGCGCGGCTGTCGATCCCGGTCGTCACCTCGGCCGCCGGGTCCGGGCGCTCCTCCGCGATCCGGTCGCCCAGGCCGCGCGGGTGGGCCTGCTCCCACGGGGTCATCCCGTACTTCGTCACGCCCGACCAGTGCTCCGGCGGGTCCATCCCCTCTTCCAGCGGGTCGACCCGGATGCGGTCTTCGTCGAGGTCCTCGGCGCTGTTCAGCGCCGCCGGGTCCGTCTCGACGGCGTCCGGCGCGCCGGTGTCCTGCGGCGGGTCATAGCTCTGGTCCGGTTCGGTCATGTTCCCCGGGCTTCCCGCTGACGCGGCGGCGAAACACCGGCCGGCGGCAGCCTTCGCCGGAGCGGGCCAGCAGGAGCACACCCACCACTGCCACCGCCGCGGCCGGAACCCACACGAAGGCGTGCCCCGGTTCGAGGCGCTCCCCCGTCAGGAACCGGGCGGCGGGCACGGCCGCGAGGGGGTCGAGCAGCACCAGCGCCGGCATCGACCACGACAGCGCGCCTCGCGCGTAGGCCTGCTGGCTGCCCAGCTGCGCGACCACCGCGACGACCAGCGCCGCCCACAGCGCGGGGCCGCCGAGCACCGGCAGCAGCCCGCGTTCGCCGAACGTCTTCACCGCCGCCGAGATCAGCACCGCCGCGATCCCCGCGGCGACGCCGGCCGCCGCGCCGCAGGCCAGAGCACCCGCGGGGCCGCGCCGGATCCGGCTGCACGCCGCCACCAGGCCGACCGCGACGAGCACCGCGGCGACGACGGCGTACCACGGCGGCAGCTGGTCCCCGGTGCCCGCGGCGGGACGGGCCGCGATCAGGAAGACGGCGAGGCCCCCGCAGGTGAGGACAGCGCCGGTCCCGTCGAGCCGGGACGGCAGGCACCGGTCCCGCACCGACCGGAGCGCCAGTGCGAAGACCAGCCCGCCGGCGAGCACCGGCTGCACGATCGCGACCGGCGCCAGCGCCAGCGCGACGACCTGCAGGAGGGTGCCGAGCACCGTCGCGCTCTGCCCGGCCAGCCACTGGGGACGGGTGACGAGCAGCCGCAGGTCGACGCCCCGGTCGTGCGCCGTGCTCGCGGCCGCCTCGTGCTGCAGCACCGAGCCGGTGGCGAACAGGAGGGCGGCCACCGCGGCGACCGCGGTTCCGGGGAGGAAGGCACCGAGTCCGGCGGGGAGGGGCACGCGCTCGGAATACCCCGGCCGGCGCCGGTTATCCCGCCGCGCCACTCCCTCGGCTGCGGCGCCACCGGCGGGACGGTGATCGGCGGCGGTTGACCCGCGTGCGGCGGGGTAGCCCGGCGGTATGGATCCGAAGCGCGATGGTCACGCCCGGCCCGCCTGGGCACACCGAATCCTGCGGAAAGCCGAAGACGCCGCAGCGCTCGACGGCCCGGCGACCCGGCTCCCGCGGCTGATGAACGCCGAGAGCGGCGTGACGCGTCAGCTGCGTGGCCACGCCTTGGGGCACCCGCTGCACCCGCTCGTGGTGACCGTCCCGATCGGCGCCTGGCTGTGCTCGGCGGTGTTCGACCTGCTCCCGGACGGCCGGGACGCCGCCCGCCGCCTGATCGCGACCGGCCTGCTGACCGTCCCGGCGGCGGTGGTGCTCGGCCTGGCCGACTACTCGGACCTGGACGTGCGCCAGCGCCGGGTCGGGCTGGTCCACGCGGCCGCCAACGCCACGGCGGCGGCGCTGTTCGGCGCGTCCTACCTGGCCCGCCGCGCCGGCCGCGGCGGGCAGCTCCTCGGCCTCTTGGGCCTGGCGGCGACGAGCGCGGGCGGCGCGCTCGGCGGCCACCTCGCCTACGCCCAGGGCGCCGGGGTGTTCCGCTGGCAGCCCCTGGACGACCTGGCGCCGGCCGAGCTCGCGGGCCGGAACCCGGCCGCGCCCCGCAACCCGGCCTGAGGCTTCGCGCACCGGCTCCCGGGGTAACCGGCCTGCATGACCGAATCCGAGCACCGCCCCCTGTCCCCCGACGTGCCGGCCCCACCCGGCACGCCCGAACTCGACCTCGACGTCGAGATCCCCGAAGCCGACCGGAAGCAACCCGGCTCTCAGGACGTCGACGAGGACGCCGGCGAAGTCGAACCCCCCGGCTGACCCGCCGGCCACGGCCGCGCCGCCGTCATCAGGCCGATCATGCCCGCGACCAGGCGCAGCTGGTCCACCGTCCGGATGTCGGCCTCGACGAGCCGCGGCGAACACACCAGGACCGCCAGGGCCTGGGCCCGCGACAGCGCCACGTTCAGCCGGTTGCGCGAAAGCAGGAAGTCGAGCCCGCGCGGCAGGTCGACCGCCGACGACGACGTCATCGTCGCGATCACCACCGGGGCTTCCTGGCCCTGGAACCGGTCGACCGTGCCCACCCGGACCCCCGGGTACCCGGCCTCCTCCAGGGCCCGGCTCACCGTGCGCGCCTGCAGGTTGTACGGCGCGACCACGAGGATGTCGTGGTCGCCCAACGGCCGCGCCGGGCCGTGGTCCGTCCACAGGCGACCGTGCACTTCGGACACCAGCCGGACCACCTCGGCGGCTTCCGCCACCGAGCGGGTGGTGTTGCCCTGGTGGTCCACTTCGGACAGGTACAGGCCCGCGTCAACGCCGTCCAGGGTGCGGTCCGCGGCCGACGGGTGGGCGTGCAGCCGCCCGGCGTAGGACAGGTTCGACACCGGTTCGCACACGGCCGGGTGCATGCGCCGGGTCTCGTCGAGGAAGTACCCCAGCGCCGCCGGCATGATGTCGGCCTCGCCGATCAGGTGGCCCAGCGCGGAGGCCTCGGCGCCGACCGGGTGCGTGCCCTGCACCACCTGCGGCAGCTGCTGCGGGTCGCCCAGCAACAGGACGTTGCGGGCGCACATCGACACCGCGAGCGCGTCGGCCAGGGCGAACTGGCCGGCCTCGTCGATGATCAGCAGGTCGAAGGGCTCCTCGCGGACCGCCGCGTTGGCGAACGTCCACGCCGTGCCGCCGACCAGGTGCCCGGTGTCGTGCTCCTCGCGCCACTTCACCAGCGCCGGGTTGCTCTTCGGCTGGTCCCACGGCGCGGCCGGGTCCGGTGTCTTCTTCGCGCGCTTGGCGCACGGCAGCTCCGGCGCGCTCTTCTTGGCCGCGCTCAGCACGTTCTCCACGGCCTTGTGGCTGGTCGAGGTGACCGCGACGGTCCGCCCGGCCCGCACCAGCCGCGCGATCAGCCGGCCGGCGAGGTAGGTCTTGCCCGCCCCCGGCGGCCCCTGGACGGCCAGCGCCGAGCCGTCGAGCGCGTCGACCGCCTCGATCACCGTGGCCACCAGGTCCTCGCCCGGCGCGGGCAGCGCCGCGCCGCCCCGCAGCCGCGGCGGGGTCCGCCGGAGCAGGTCGACGCCGGGGTGCCGCGGCAGCTCCGGGAGCGCGTCGACGACCAGGCGGGCGAGGTCGGCGACCGCCTCGTCCTTGGGTGACGGCCGCACCGGGCTGCCCGGCAGCACCGCGCTCGGCCGGTCGTTCGTGGTCGCGTCCGGCGGGCAGCTCTCCTCCAGCGTCAGCTCGACGGCCGACGCGGCGACGACCTTCGCGTCGCGGGCGGTGTCGCCGTAGCGCAGGCGGACGTCGTCGCCGGGAGCGAACGGGTGCGGCCGGTCCGGGTCGCACGCCAGCTGCAGCGTTCGCTTCGCGGTGCGCGCCCGCCCCGCCGGGGGCACCCACGCCCCCGCTTCCAGCGAGACCGGCACCGCGCAGGCGGTGTCCACTTCGAGGTCGCCGAGCGGGGCGGCGAGCTGGCGGAAGTACTCCCACCAGGCCGGGTTGGTCTCGCGGCGGTGGTAGCCGACCGACGCCGCGAGCAGCGCGCGGGCCCGCTCGTCGGCGGTGAAGTGCGCCGGGTCGTCCGGCAGCCCGTCGAGCAGGGGGTCGACCAGCGCGGCCAGCTGGGCGGCCCGTTCGGCACGCCGCTCGGCGGCGACGTCCTCCTCGGCCGCCCGCAGCAGCGCGTCTTCGGCGGACTCCGCCACCGGCTCCGGAACGTCGATGCCCGCGTCGGCGCGGACCCGGTGCAGGAACTCGAACAGCCGTTGCGCGGAAACGCAGTCGTCCTCGGTGTTCTCGCCGATGCGGCGCAGCGCCTCGTCGGCGCGTTCCGGCTCCCCGGACTGCGCGAGCGCGAGGTACTCCTCGTACGCCTCGACGTCGGACACGGCGGTCTTCGCGCGGGCGCCGGGCTGGTAGAGCGGCTCGAGGTGGCGGATCGAGTACGACCGCTGCGACACGCGCAGCGCCTTGCGCACGACCGCGTGCAGGTCGATCACCGCGCCGCTGCGCAGCAGGTGGTCGACGGTCTCCTCGCGGGTGCCGTGCACCGCCGCGAGCCGCTTGATCGCGGTGACCTCGTAGGGCGCGTAGTGGTAGACGTGCGAGCCCGGGTGCTCGGCGACCCGCGCCGCGGCGAAGTCGACGAACTCCTCGAACGCCCGCCGCTCCTGGGCGCGGCTGTGCGCCCAGAACGGCGTGAACTGCCGGTCGCCGAAGGCGCCGAAGAGGTATTCCAGCCCTTCACCGGCGAGGGCGTGCGGATCCCCGGCCAGATCGACGAAGACGTCACCCGGCGCCGGGGCCGGTAGGGCGGCCAGCTCCCCCGGGTCGACGATCTCGTAGGCGACCTCGCCGGTGGCGTCCTGCCGGACCTGCAGCGCGGCCTGGGCACGCAGGGTCGCGAACGCCGTCGCGGACAGGTCCCGCGGCCGATCCTCCGGGCCGGCCGCGGCGAGCGCGTCGATCGAGGCGAGGCCGGCGGCGACCAGCTTGCGGCGCTGGTCGCCGCGCATCCCGGCGACGAGCGAGAGGTCCCGGTCGGCCTCCCGCGCCGACGCGCAGTGCTGCGCGAACCCGCAGCCGGCGCAGGCCGGGCGCTCGTCGGCCCAGAGCGGGACCGGCAGCCGCGGCGGCCGGTCGGCCAAGCGGGTCCGCAGCCGGTCGACGAGCGGCCGGAAGTCCTCGACGCGCAGCGTCCGGGTGCCGCCGTCGGTCAGCCGGAGGTGCAGGTGCGGCCCGGCCGGCCAGCCGGCGCGGCGCACCGCGTCGGCGCACGCCGTCAGCCGGACCACCGCGGCGGGCGTCGCCTGCCGGACCGGCTGCGCGTCGTGGACCTCGTAGCGGCCGTCGTCGTCCTGGACCAGGAAGTCCGCCTGGGCCGAGAACTCGCCGTCGACGAAGACGGCCCGGTGGATCACCGGTGCCCCGGACCGCAACGCCTCCTCCGTCGCCTTCGCGGCGAGCGCGGTGTCCTCGACGTCGATCTCGGCGACCGCGCGCCCGGTGGCGCGGAAGCCGGCGAGCATCGCCGTCGTGTGCCCGCGCCGCGGGTCCGGCGCGACGAGTGCGGGCCGTGGCGCCCCCGGCAGGTCCGCGGCCAGCGCCTGGACGAGGATGCTGCGGTGCTCGCAGTCGAGCAGGTCGGCAAGATCGGCTGGCGTGCGCATCGCCGCGAAGTCTGACACGGCCGGTCATCGAGGCCGGAGCACGGCGGCCCGACACGCCGAAACTTTCGAGAATTCCTTGCTATATCGCCAATTCTTGACAGCACTGGCCGCTGCCGCGATAGTGCGAGAACCGAACTGAATACTCGTGAACACGATGGGGGCACGGTGTCTTCCAGCGACGAGAACGGTCTGCGGCGGCGTTCCTTCCTGATCGGCAGCGGAGCTGCCGTGGCCACCTCCGTGTTCGGAGCCCTGCCGGCGCACGCGAGTCCCCCGGGCGACTACGACGGCTCGGACCTGTGGCTGCGCTACGAGCCGGTCGACGATCCCGGCCTCCTCGCCCGGTACCGGGCCGCGCTCGCCGCGATCGTCGTCGAGAACGCCGGCCGGACGAAGGTCCACCGCCACACCGCGAACCTGGCCATGGCGCCCGGCTCCACCGAGCACCTGGTGGAGAGCACCCTGGAAGCGGCGCGGGACGAACTCGTCCGGGGTCTGGGCGGGCTGCTGGGTCGGCCCGTGCCGGTGCAGGGCGGGTTTCCCGATCGCGCGGTGGTCGTGGGGACGCCGGACAGCTCGCCCCTCGTGCGGCGGCTCGTTCGCGCGCGTGACCTGACCCCGCTCGGTGCCGAGGGCTACCTCATCCGCTCGCTGTCCCGGGACGGGCGCCGGTCGATCGTCGTCGCCGGCAACACCGACCTCGCCGCGCTGTACGGGACTTTCGCCTTCCTGCGTCGGCTCCAGGCGCAGCAATCCCTCGCCGGCCTGGACATTTCGTCGGTCCCCAAGATCAACCACCGATACCTGAACTACTGGGAGACCGAGCGGCTCTACGCCGGCAACAACGCGGCCGGCACCGGCGGGCTCGACGGCGAAAACGGCGCGATCTTCGACTTCACCGCCACCGGCGCGTCCGCCGGGCTGAACCTGCCGGTGGTCCTCGACCGGTACCTCGTGGCCGCGCGGGCGATGGCGTCCCTGGGCATCAACGGCCTCACGATCAACAACGTCAACGCCAACAGCTTCTACCTCACCCCGGCCGCCATCGAGCAGGAGGCCGCGCTGGCGGACGCGCTGCGCCCGTACGGGATCAGGCTGTCGGTGTCCATCAACTACGCGGCGCCGACGGACGCCCGGTTCGCGCCGGACACCCTCACCCGGGACCAGCTCGATCCCTACAGCGAGCTGTTCCGGGGCTGGTGGACCCGGCGGGCCCGGCTGCTGCAGGCGGCGATCCCCGACTTCCTGGGGTTCACCGTCAAAGCGAACTCCGAAGGCCAGCCGGGGCCCCAGGACCTGGGCTACGACCACGGCGACGGCGCCAACGGGATGGCGGCGGCGGTGGCCCCGCTCGGGATGCGGATCTTCTGGCGGACCTTCGTCTACAACGCCGACGTGGACGCGGACCGGCTCAAGCGCGCCTACCTGGAGTTCGGCCCCATCGACGAGGAGCCCCAGCCCGACGGCTCGATCGGCCGGTTCGCCGGGAACGTGTTCCTGCAGACCAAGAACGGCCCGCTCGACTACCAGGCCCGGGAGCCGGCCAACCCGCTGTTCGGCCGGATGGAACACACCAACCAGGCCATCGAACTGCAGGTCACCCAGGAGTACACCGGGCAGAACACGATGCTGTGCTACCTCGGCCCGCTGTGGGAGGAGGTGCTGAAGTCCGACACGTACGCCACCGGGGCGGACGGCCGGCTGCTGGCGAAGCGGCTGGTCGGCCACGTCGTGGACGGCACGGCCCAGGGCCACCCGGACAGCGCCATCGTCGGCGTGGCCAACTTCGGCAACGCCGACAACCTGACGGGGCACCACTTCGCGCAGGCGAACCTGTACGCCTTCGGCAGGCTGGCGTGGGACTGGACCCTGGACGCCCGCGGCATCGCCGAAGACTGGGTCCGGCTGACCTGGAGCAACCGCGACTTCGTCGTCCGGACGATCGTGACGATGATGATGGGGTCCCGGGAGGCGCTGGTGAGCTACCAGACCCCGCTCGGTGTCGCGCACCAGTTCCGCTCCAGCGACCACTACGGCCCCAACCCCGCCGAACGGCTGGCGCGGGACGACTGGAGCCCGGTTTACTACAACAAGGCCGACCAGGCCGGGCTCGGCTACGACCGCTCCCCCACCGGCAGCGGCTTCACCGCGCAGTACTTCCCGGTGCTCGCGGCCCGGTACGGCGACATCGAAACCGTCCCCGAGAACCTGCTGATGTGGTTCCACCACGTGCCGTGGGACCGGGAGCTGCGCTCCGGCCGGATCTTCTGGGACGAGCTCGTGTACCGCTACCAGACCGGCGTCCACTACGTGTCGTGGCTGCGCCGGGCCTGGGATGCGCTCGAACGGCACGTCGACGCCCGGCGCTTCGCCGAGGTCAAGGCCAAGCTCGCCGCCCACGAAGCCGACGCGGGCACCTGGCGCGACACCTGCGTGCGCTACTGGCAGGAGTTCAGCGGGCGGGCGATCCCGACGGCCGGGCCCCTCGCGATCGAGATCGTCGTCGGGGGCCGGACGATCGGCGGGTTCGACGCCGGCGCGCCGTCCTCGAGCGTGCTGGTACCGGCCGGTGCGTCACCGAGGATCACGAAGGTCGTCCCGGCCGATCCCTCCGTGCGGTGCGAAGTCCTTTCCCAGGCCGGTGACGTGCCCGGGCGGGCCGTCGTGCGGGCCACCGGCAGGAGCTTCTTCGGGCCGATCCTGAAGGACTACGTGTTCGACTTCACCCGCTGAAGGCTCCTCGGGAACCTCCCGCCGGCCGCGTCCGTTGTCGTATCCTACGGCACCGTAGGTTACGGTTGCGTAGGTACGGAAGGACGTTCCCCATGCCGGTCCCCGAAACCACCCGCCTGCTGCACGAACTGGAAGGCACGGTCGAAGAGAACCTCAACCGGCACCTCGCCGCCGCCCAGGAGTGGATGCCGCACGAGTACGTCCCCTGGAGCCAGGGGCGCGACTTCGCCGACCTGGGCGGGGAGGCCTGGGACCCGGAGCAGTCCCGGGTGACCCCGATCGCCCGGACGGCCCTCGAGGTCAACCTGCTGACCGAGGACAACCTGCCGAGCTACCACCGCGAAATCGAGCGCGCGTTCGGCCGCGACGGCGCCTGGGGCACCTGGGTGCACCGGTGGACGGCGGAAGAGGGCCGCCACGGCATCTGCATCCGCGACTACCTGCTGGTCACCCGCGCCGTCGACCCCGTCGAGCTGGAGCGGATGCGGATGGAGACCATGCAGGCGGGCTACGACACCGGCGACAAGCCGCTGCTCAACGTCTGCGCGTACGTCTCGTTCCAGGAGCTCGCGACGCGGCTCTCGCACCGCAACACCGGCCGCTACACCGAGGACCCGCTGGCCGAGAAGCTGCTGGCCCGGGTGTCCACGGACGAGAACCTCCACATGGTCTTCTACCGCAACCTGGTCAAGGCGGCGCTGGAGATCTCGCCGGACGCCATGATGCGCGCGATCACCGACGAGGTGGTGAACTTCGCGATGCCGGGCGCGGTGATCCCGAGCTTCCAGCGCAAGGCGGCGCTGATGGCCAAGGCCGGCATCTACGACCTGCGCATCCACCACGACGACGTCGTCCAGCCGCTCCTGCGCTACTGGAAGGTGTTCGACCTGACCGGCCTCGGCGCGGTCGGCGAGGCCGCCCGGGAGGAGCTGGCGACGTTCATCAAGGGGCTCGACACGCAGGCTTCGCGGTTCGAGGAACGCCGGGACGCCGCGGCCGCCCGCCGGGCCGCACGGGGCATCGCGGACGTCTGAGTCCTGGGGGCCGTTCTCCCCGGGCTGGGCTGCCGGTGAGGATGCGGCGGCCGCGCGGGGCATAGTGGACCCCTGAGTCTGCGCATCCGCCGGAGGTCGCCGTGCCGCACCGAGGTCGCGTTCCCGGCGCCACCGGGCCCGTCCTCGGGCGCGCCCTGCAGGTCCTGGAAGCGTTCACGCCGGACCGGCCGGCCCTGCGGCTCAGCGACGTCGCCCGCCGGACCGGGCTGCCGGCCGCCACGGCGCACCGGTTGCTGCGCGAGTTCTGCGCGTGGGGCGCGCTCGAACGCGACGAAGCCGGCGTCTACCGCGTCGGGCTGCGGCTGTGGGAGCTGGGCTCGCTCGCGCCGCGGGGCCTCGGCCTGCGCGAACGAGCCCTGCCGTTCCTGGAGGACCTCTCGCAGATCACGCGCGAGAACGTCCAGCTCGCGGTCCGCGAAGGCACCGAAGTCGTCTACATCGAGCGGATCGCCGGAACGGGCGCGGTCCCGGTGCTGACCCGCGTCGGCGGCCGGTTCGCCCTGACCGCCACCGGTGTCGGGCTGGTCCTGCTCGCCCACGCCCCCGCCGAGGTCCAGGAGGAGGTGCTCGGCAGCCCGATCGAGCGCTACACGCCCGAAACGGTGACCGACCCGGACCGGCTGCGGCACCTGCTGGCCGACGTCCGCACCCACGGGTTCTCGATCAGCGAGCGCCAGGTGACCCTGGACGCGCTGTCGGTCGGCGCGCCGATCCACGACGCCCGCGGCCAGGTCGTCGCGGCCGTGTCGCTCGTCGTCCGGGACGGGAGCGTCGCACCGCACGCGCTCGCTCCGCTGGTCATGACCAGCGCCCGCGCGATTTCCCGGGCGCTTTCCATCTTATGAAATCGCCCTTCGTGGCACCCGGCTCGCTGCCCCACGCTGTGACCCGGCCCACCACGAAAGGACGACCCGATGAGCGCCATCCCCCGCGACCAGTGGTACGTCGCCGCCTACGGTTCCGAGATCGGCCCGGAGCTGTTCAGCCGAACCGTCTGCGGTGAGCCGATCCTGTTCTGGCGGACCCGCGACGGGAGCGTCACCGCGCTGGCCGACCGGTGCGTGCACCGGCGGTTCCCGCTGTCGCAGGCGCCGTCCCGGCTGGTCGAGGACCAGGTCGTCTGCGGCTACCACGGCTTCACCTACGGCGTCGACGGCAAGTGCGTGGCCGTGCCCGGGCAGACCCGGGTGCCGCGGACCGCGCGGCTGACGCACTACCCGCTGGTGGAGCAGGACTCCTTCGTCTGGGTGTTCATCGGCGATCCCGCGAAGGCCGACGCGGCGGCGATCCCGCGGGCGCCCTGGCTCGACTCGCCGGACTACACCACGGTCCGCGGGATGGAACCGCTCAAGGCGCGGTTCTCGCTACTGGTCGACAACCTGCTGGACCTGTCCCACGAGACCTACCTGCACGGCGGCTACATCGGCACCCCCGAGGTCGCCGAAACGCCGATCACCACCGAAGTCGACGAAGAAGCTGGGATCGTCTACGTCTCGCGGCACATGGCCGACGCGGCGTGCCCGCCCTTCTACGCCAAGTCGACCGGCCTGGAGGGCCGCATCGCGCGCTGGCAGGACATCGAATACACGCCGCCGTGCCTGTACAAGCTGCACAGCCGCATCGCGCCGGTCGGGTCGGTGCCGCACCCGGACGGCAGCGACCCGGACGCCTTCCACGTCGAGGTCGTCTACGCCATCACGCCGGAAACCGAGCACTCCACGCACGACTTCTGGGCGGTGGCCCGGGACTTCGCGCTCGACGACGAAGGGGTCTCGGCGTTCCTCGGGGAGAACAACCGCACGGTGGTGCTGCAGGACGTCGAAGCCCTCGACGTCCTCGAACGGGTGATCGCCACCGAGCCCGACGGCTACCAGGAGCTGTCGATCAACATCGACACCGGCGGTCTCGCGGCCCGCCGCATGCTGCAGCGGCTGGCGGCGTCGTGAACCGGCCGATGCTCGCCGGCGACCGCGTCCACCGCATCCACTGGGTGCTCGGCACCGACCGGCTGCGCGCGGTCTGCCACTGCGGAGCCGAGCGCGAGTTCGACGACCCCGTGCAGCTGTGGGACTGGCTGCTCGCCCACCCCGAAGGACACTGATGACGTTCGAACTCCTGGTGGAGCACAAGGAGGACGTCGCCGACGGCGTCGTCCGGCTGACGCTGCGCGCCCCCGGCGGCGAGCCGTTGCCGCCGTGGGAGCCGGGGGCCCACATCGACCTCGTCCTGCCCGGCTCGGTCCGGCAGTACTCGCTGTGCGGCGATCCCGCGAACAGGTCGGCGTACGTCGTGGCCGTGCTGCGGGAGCCCGACGGCCGCGGCGGCTCGGCGTACGTGCACGACAAGCTGCTCGTCGGGGACCGGGTCCAGGCCGACGGCCCGCGCAACCACTTCGCGCTCGTGGACGCCGAACGCTACCTGTTCATCGCGGGCGGCATCGGCATCACGCCGATCCTGCCGATGCTCGACCGGGTCGCGCGGGCGGGCCGCGAGTGGCAGCTGGTCTACGGCGGCCGGACCCGTTCGTCGATGGCGTTCGCCGACGAGCTGTCCCGCCACGGCGAGCGGGTGCTGTCCCGGCCCCAGGACGAGCACGGCCTGCTCGACCTCCCGGCGCTGCTGGCGGCCGCCCACCCGGGCACGGCGGTGTACTGCTGCGGCCCGGAACCGCTGCTGGCCGCGGTGGAGGCTCTCGAACCGGCCGACCTGCACGTCGAACGCTTCACCCCGCAGGCCGACAACGGCACACGGACGGCGTTCGAGGTCGAGCTGGCCGGGTCGGGCCGGGTGCTGCCGGTGCCCGCGGACCGGTCGATCCTCGAGGTGGTGGAGGAAGCGGGGGTCACGGTGCTGTCGTCCTGCCGCGAAGGCACGTGCGGGACGTGCGAAACCGGCGTGCTCGGCGGCGAGCCGGACCACCGGGACTCGGTGCTGACCGCGGACGAGCGCCTGGAGAACGAGGTGATGATGCTCTGCGTGTCCCGCGCCCGCACCCCGCGGCTGGTACTCGACCTCTGACGCAGGTCAAAGCCATTTCACCTTGATCCTCGGACCAGCGCCGACGATCCGATGCCGATCGGCGTAGACCCGGACGGTCAGCTTGACGTCACCCAATCCGGAGAGGTCGATGTCCCGGCGGTTTTCGGGATTCGACAGGATGTCCAAATTGGTGAGCTGGGTCATCCGGGCGATCTGTGCCAGCTGGTTCTGGTCGACCGGCACGGTCATCTGAAGAGTGCGAAGGGCACCGAAGTTGGTGAGTGGAAGGAGATCTCCGAGCTCGCAGCCACGAAAGGACAACTTTTCCAAGGTGGAAAATCGGGCGATCTCGTCGAGCTGGTCGAGCTGGCGAACATAGAGAAATCCCAACTGGTCGATCTGAGGAGCATCCTTGCTCAGCTTGCGTAGTCCACCCTTGATACCCAGCCGGCCACCTTCATCGGCGGTATGTCCGAAATCCAGCGACCGAAGTGAGGTCAAATCGCTCAGGAAACCGAAGTCCGCCTCATCCGGATAATCGTAGAGGCTCAGCCCGGTCAACCTTCGCAGATCGCCGAGCGCGGAGAAGTCATCCACCTGCTCGAGCCGCTGCAAGCCCAAGTGGACCAAACGCGTGAGCCTCCGGAAGACCTCGAGGTCTATCAACATGGCGATTCCGGGATAGAAGTACAGGTATTGCAAGCCCGGGATCCCCGGCAGGGAGCGAGCGTCGACCGCACCACGAGGCGCGAGCAACAACGATTCCAGGTCGGCGCAGTGCACCAGCGGCGCGAGATCCTCGAAGTCGCCCGAAAGCTGAGCGCCGTGCAGGCAGGGCAACCGCGGTAGCCATTCCAGGTCCGTGAAATCGCGAAGATCGACTCTCAGGTTGCTGAGATGGCGAAGCCGATGGACCGCAGGAAAAAGCGCCTGATCCTCGATCGACAGATGCCCATCCAGCAAAGGTGCATCGGCGAGGACGCGGGCGGCGTACTCGTCCGGATCGAAGTACCGCCAAGCCGCGATCAGCTCCTTCTGCACCCCCGGCCTCGGATCGCGGCTGAACCTCTCCAGCACCGGCCACGCTTCCGGGCCGTTGATCAACGCCGACGTCCGCACAATGGCTGCCGCCGCGGCTTCCGAAAGATCGGCAGGCGTATCAAGGAGCCTTGGCAACAGAACTTCACCGCCGGCAGCGAGGGACCGGGCTTCGGACTTCCGCCGCGGCGGAATCAGCGCGGCCAGTGCCAGCTCCATGCGTTCGGCGAGCTCCACCGTCAAGGCAGGCGCCGACTCGGTCGCCGCGGCTGCGAGGAGGCGGAGCTTTCGGCGCGTTCTCGGCTCCGCATCAGCCCGGTCGAACAGCCCCTTGAACAGCTGCTCACGCAACGGCGCGTTGGCCAGCCCCGCAGCCATCACGATGATGTCCCGCCACTGGTCCAGGTGCGCGTTCTGCACCAGCAACCCGACGTCCCCCTGATCCGCGGCCTCCTCCGCGGTCAGGAACTCCTGGAACGTGCGGTGCACGAAGTCGATCCGGCCCGGCGTCGGCTCACGGACGATCCCGCTTCGCTGCACGAGGTGTTCGAGCACCTGCTCGGCGTCGTGCTCGTCCCGCGGCATGGTCGCGAGCCGTTCGGCGAGGCGCCTGACGGCCTCCTCCCGGCCCAGCTCCGAGCGGCCGTTCACCGACAGCCGCCAAGCCAGGTGCCGGAGCAGCTGGCGGCTTTCCCGGTCATCGATCTTCAGCGAAGCGGGAATGCGCCGCTCGACGTCCCGGCGCTCCAGCAGCATGGCCAGCGCGGTGACGTAGAGCTCGAGCCGGTTGCGCGGGAGGAACGACGCGCGGTCCAGGTTCAGAGCGCACAACATGGCACACAGCAGTGGTGTCGTCGCGAGGGCCCTCAGGTGGGCGTTGCCGTCCAAGCGGCTGAGCAGGACACCCTCGTACCGAGGAAGGTCCTCTTCGGCACACGGCGCACTCCCCGCATCGCGCACCGCCTTGTACCAGTGACGGACGAGCGCGCGGACGTCGGCCTGGCTCATGTGCTCGATCCACGCGGAACTGAACCCTTCCGCACTCAGCCAGGTCTCGGTCGCTGCGGCCGGCCGGGACGTGAGGACGAGCCTGGTCTCGGGAAAGGCCTGGCACAAGTCCTTCAGCCACCCTCGTACCGCGCCTCGCTCGTCGGCGGTGAGTTCGTCGACGCCGTCGACGAGCACGAGCGCGCGTCCCGAGGCCAGCTGACGGTGGACCCAGGCCGACGGCATCAACGCGGTCAGCGCTTGCGCCGTCCCGTCGAGGTACTCCTCCGGCGAAGGCAGCCTCCGGCCGGAGTAGCTGCGCAGCTTGATCAGGAACGGGACGTACCCGTTCAGGCCGGCCAGCTCGCCGCGGAACGTCCCCCGTGCGGCGTTGACCGCGAGCCAGCGCAGCAGGGTCGACTTGCCCGAGCCGGCTTCGCCGCGGATCAGGATGCGGCCGGCCGTCGCCAGTGCTCGCTCGGCGCGGACGGACCCGTCCTGGCTGCGCATCGAATCACCCCGCCACGAGAGCAGCTCGTGGGCGGGCCCACGGGAATCCGCGCCTGTGCCTCGGACGGTCAGGCTCACGTAGGCGACGCTCAACGTGGTCCGCGGACGGTAGCTGCGGGTGTCCACCCCGAACAGCTCGAGGTCGTCCAGCGTCTCACTGACCTGGCGCAGGTACCGGGCGCGGAACGCCGTGTCCGACGCGGTGCCGTCGGGCGCCATCAAGGAAGGCGCCGGCAGCCGGTTGAGGACGCGTTCGAGCTGTTCGGCCAAGCCCGACACCCGGCCGAGCAGCTCGGCCCCGGCCCGGGCCGCAAACGGCGTCAGATGCACGACGAGGCGGACGTAGTAGCCGCAGCACTCGTCGAGGACCCGGCGGTGGAACCACGTCGCAGCCTCGCTGAGACCAGCGCGTTCTGCCGCGTCCGGCAGGGTGGCGCGAAGGAGGTGGGCGAGCTTGGCCGGATCGACGTCGACCTCGAACAAGTCGGCGTCGGCCAGATCCGCTCGTTCGAAGGCCGCCGCGACTTCCGCCAGCGCCGCCGACCGCTCTCCGTCGTCGAGGTCCGGGACCTCCTGCCGGCACACCAGCAGGAGCCGCTCGGACACCACGTCGACCAGTGCTTCGATCTCTCGGTCGAAGCGACGGCGGGAAAAGCCGCCGCCCAAGCGTGCCTGTACCAGCTCCGCCAGTGAGCTTTCCCGCTCGAGCTGCCCTTTCCTGCTGGTGAGCCACGACTTCACGGCAGAGCTTACGACCGCCGTGCCCACCTTCAGCACCAAAGGCTCCATGAAAGTCGAGTCGCGAACGCATCACTCACCGTTACTGCGCGGCGAACCGAGCCGATCTGTAGTGATATGGGACGGGTGAAGAGCTTTCACTCTTTTGTGGACAAGGCAGACGAGCGGCTCGGCGACGGGCTCGAGAGGGTCCTGTGCGCCCACCACCGGCGGCGGCTGCACCGGCTCGGCTGGGGCGACGTGCTCGAACCGGGCGGGGCGCAGGACCCGCTCGGCGGCCGGGCGCCGGTGCGTGACGGCAACCGCGTCGAGGTGCTCATCGACGGTGAGGAGTCGCTGCCCGCCGTCGCCGACGCCATCCGACGCGCGAAATCCCACGTGCACATCGCGAACTGGCACGCCAGCGCCGACTTCCGGCTGACGCGCGAACCCGGCTCGCCCACCCTGCGCGAGCTGCTGGCCGAGGCCGCCGGGCGGGGCGTCCGGGTCCGGGTCCTGCTGTGGGCCGGGCCGCCCTTCCCCGCGTTCCAGCCGTCGCGGAAGCTGGCGCGGTCCGAACAGCGGAAATTCACCGAGGGCACCGGCGTCCGGTGCGTGCTGGACGCCCGCGAGCGGACCATGCACTGCCACCACGAGAAACTGGTGATCGTCGACGACGCCGTCGCCTTCGTCGGCGGGGTGGACCTCACCGCGTTGGAAGGCGACCGGCACGACAGCCCGCACCACCCGCCGCGGCCGATCGGGTGGCACGATCTGATGGCGCGGGTCGAAGGCCCGGCGGTGGCGGACGTCGCCGTGCACTTCCGGCGGCGGTGGATCGAAGTGGCCGGCGAGGACCTGCCGTCGCCGGCGGTACCGGAACCGGTGGGCGGCAGCCGCGTCCAGCTGCTGCGCACCGTCCCGAACGACACCTACGGCTTCCTGCCGAAGGGCGAGTTCACCGTCCTCGACGGCTACCTGCGGGCGCTGAGATCGGCGCAGCGGCTGGTCTACCTGGAGAACCAGTTCCTGTGGTCGCCGGAGATCGCCGAGGTGCTGCTCGACAAGCTGCGGAACCCGCCGGACGACAAGTTCCGTGTGGTCCTGCTGCTGCCGCGCAAGCCGAGCAACGGCTCCGACACCACCCGTGGCCAGCTCGGCCGGCTGCTCGACGCCGACGACGGCCACCACCGCCTGCTGGCCACGACGATCAGCGCCCACGACGGCGACGAGTCGGCGCCGGTGTACGTCCACGCCAAGCTCGGCATCGTGGACGACTCCTGGCTGACCGTGGGCTCGGCGAACCTGAACGAGCACTCGCTGTTCAACGACACCGAGGTCAACATCGCCACCGACGACCCGGACGTCGTCCGGACCGCTCGGCTGCGGTTGTGGGCCGAACACCTCGGCCATCCGGTTTCCGAGCTGGAAAAGAGAGACCCGGCGGACATCGTCGACCACCTGTGGCGGCCGCTGGCCGAGGAGCAGAGCGAGCGGGAACGCCGGGGCGAGCGGCGCACCCACCGGCTGGTCCTGCTGCCCGGGGCGTCGCGACGCGCGGCCCGGCTGCAGGGGCCGTTGCGAGGGCTGCTGGTCGACGGTTGAGTCTCCCCCGGTGGGAGACGGCAGGCTGGGGACATGGACGACGAAACCCTCCTCACGATCGGGGCGCTGGCCGCACGGACCGGACTGTCGGTGAAGAAGATCCGGTTCTACGCCGACCGGGGGATCGTTCCGGCGACCGGCCACAGCCCGGCCGGCTACCGCCTGTACGACGTGGCCGCCCTCGCCCGGCTGGAACTGGTCCGCACACTCCGTGCGCTGGACATCGATCTGGCCACCGTCCGGCGCGTGCTGGCCGGGGAGACCTCGCTGGCCGAGGTCGCCGCGGCGCACGCCGCGGCCCTCGAGGTGCAGATCCGGTCACTGCGCCTGCGGCGTGCGGTGCTGACCGCGGTCGCGAACCGGGAATCGAGCCCTCAGGAGATGGCTCTGATGCACCGGCTGGTGCACCTGTCCGACGCCGAACGGCGCCGCTTCGTCCACGATTTCATCGACGACACCTTCGGCGGCGTCGACGCCAACCCGGCCATGGTGGAACTGCTGCGTTCGAGCATGCCGGAGCTCCCCGAAGACGCCACGCCCGAACAGGTCGAGGCGTGGCTGGAGCTCGTCGAACTGGTCCAGGACACGGGGTTCCGGGCCGCGGTGCGGCGGATGGCCGAGTACCAGGCGGCCCAGCGCGCCGACGGAGACACCACCGGCCTGCACCACGACCTGACCGAGACCGTGCGCGACGAGGTCGGGCGAGCCCTTTCCGCGGGCATCGCCCCGGATTCCGAGCGGGCCGGCGGCATCGTCGCCACGCTCACCGCCCGCTACGCCGAGACGTTCGGCAAGGCCGACGACGACCAGCTGAAGCGGTGGATCCTCGAACGGCTCGAGATCGCCGACGACGCCCGCGTCACGCGCTACTGGCAGCTGGTGGCCACCATCAACGGCTGGCCTCCGCTGCCGGACCTGCACCCGGTGTTCAGCTGGTTCGGCCGGGCCTTGAGCGCTACCGGATCCGCAGCTTCCGCATGAGCTTCAGCCCGGACAGCATGCTCTCCACGTACTTCTCGTACCCCTGCCCCGGCCGGGGCCCCATCACCTGCTTCTTCAGCACGGCCAGGTTCTGCACGTCGGTGTACTTCAGCAGCCCCTGGTCACCGTGGCGGGCCCCGACGCCGGAGCTCTTCACCCCGCCGGACGGCGTCCCCTTGGCCGCGTAAGCCGTCGCGAGGACGTCGTTCACGTTGACGTTGCCGGACTCGATCCGGGCCGCCACCGCGCGCGCCGCCGGGACGTCGGTGCTCCACACCGACGCGTTCAGCCCGTAGTCCGTGTCGTTGGCCAGCGCCACCGCTTCGTCGACCGTGCGGTACTTGTGCAGCGCCACCACGGGTCCGAACGTTTCCGTGACCCCGCAGAGCATGTCCGAGGTGACGCCTTCGAGGATCGTCGGTTCGAAGAAGGCCGGGCCGAGGTCGGGGCGCGGCTTGCCGCCGCACAACACCGTGGCGCCCTTGGTGACCGCGTCGTCCACATGGGACTTGACCCGGCGCATGTGGTCGACCGAGATCAGCGAGCCCATGTCCGGGCCGAAGTCGTAGGCGGCGCGGACGTCGAGGGCCGAGGCCGCCGCCACGAACGCCGTCTTGAACTCCTCGTAGCGGGATTCCGGCAGGTAGATCCGCTCGATGTGCATGCAGATCTGGCCCGTGTTGCCGAACGCGCCGAAGATCGCGCCCTGGACCGCTTCGGCCAGCGAAGCGTCCTCCAGCACGATCATCGGGTTCTTGCCGCCGAGCTCCAGGCAGCAGCCGATCAGGTTGCGGCCGGCCCGCTCGCCGATCACCCGGCCGGTGGCCGTCGAACCGGTGAACATGACGTAGTCGGCGTGGTCGATCAGCGGGGGGCCGACGTCCGGTCCCTCGCCGCAGACCACCTGGAACAGCCCTTCCGGCAGGCCCGCCTGCTCCAGCAGCCGGACGCCGTAGAGCGGCGAGAGCGCCGTCTTGTTGTCCGGCTTCAGCACGACCGCGTTGCCGGCCATCAGCGCCGGCACGGCGTCGGAAACACCGGTGGCGAACGGGAAGTTCCACGGCGCGATGATGCCGACGACGCCCTTGGGCAGCCGGACCTCGGTCGACGTCGTCAGCAGCGGGACCGGGCCGCCGCGTTTGGTCGGCGCCAGCAACCGGGCCGCCCGCTTCAGGTAGTGGCTCATCACCATCGGCGGGTCGCAGGTCTCCTCGATCGCCATCCGCCGGTTCTTGCCGCTCTCGACCTGGATGAGGTCGGTGACGGTCCGCGCCTGCTCGACGAACAGCGCGTGCGCCCGCCGGAACACCGCGAGCCGTTCCTTGACCGGGGTGGCCGCCCACTCCCGCTGCGCCGCCCGCGCGACGGCGAACGCCCGCTCGATGTCCTCGGGCGTCGACTGCGGCAGCTCGACGAGCAGGTCGCCGGTGTAGACCTCGGTGAGCTTCCAGGTCGCGCCGGCCGAGCCGGGCACCCGGGACACCAGCTGCGCCAGGAAACCGTCGGTGACCGAAGCGGGACGGGTGAGTTCGAGCGGCGTGAGCGTCATGACCGGCTCCCGAGAACGAGCTGGGCGCCCATTTCCCCGATCATGATGCAGGGCGCGTTGGTGTTGCCGCCAGTGATCGACGGCATGATCGAGGCGTCGCAGACCCGCAGGCCCTCGACGCCGCGCACCCGCAGGTCGGGGCCGACGACGGCGAGCTCGTCGACGCCCATCCGGCAGGTGCCGACGCCGTGGTAGACCGACGTCGCGCGGTTGAGGATCGCGTCGCGCAGCCCCTGGCCCGTCAGGCCGGCGCCCGGGTGGATCTCTTCCTTGACCGCGCCCTTGAACGCCTTGGACGCGAAGATCTCGCGCACCATCTCCGAGCCTTCGCCGAGCAGCTCGAGGTCGGCCGGGTCGGACAGGTACTGGAAGTCGATGAGCGGTGCCGCGGCGGGATCGGCCGAGGCGAGGCGCAACGTGCCCCGGCTCTTCGGGTAGATGAGCGTGGTCAGCACGGTGAGCGCCGGGCGCTTGTCGACATCGTGCCGGATCGGCGCGTCCTGGTTGGGCGACACGTACGCCCACGGCAGCAGGTGCAGCTGGAGGTCCGGGATCGCCCCGGCCTGCGAAGTCCGCAGGAACGCGACCGCCTCGAAGACGGAGTTCGCGAGGAACGTCGTCCCCGGGCGGAGCAGCTCCCGGGCCAGCCCGCGCGCGAAGTACGGCGCCGTGCCCTTGTTCTTGCTGGTCGACACGTGGAACGTCAGGGCGTGGAACATGTGGTCGTGCATGTTGTCGCCGACGGGCAGGTCGGCGACGACGTCGATGCCCTGTTCCTTGAGGTGCTCGGCGTGGCCGACGCCGGAGAGCATGAGCAGCTGCGCGGACCCGATGACACCGGCGGAGAGGATGACCTCCTTGCCGGCCCGGACGGTGCGACGGCGACCGCGGTCGAGGACCTCGACGCCGACGGCGCGGCCGTTCTCGATGAGCACCTTCTCGACCAGCACCCGGTCCTGCAGTTCCAACGTCGGCGGCGCGAGGTGGTGGAGGTAGCCGCGCGAGGCGCTGTAGCGCAGGCCGTCGGCGGCGTTCTGCTGCATCCGGCTGACGCCCTCTTGGGACTCGGCGTTGTAGTCGTCGAGGATCTTGCAGCCGAGCGCGTCGGCGGTGGCGTCGACGAACTGCAGCGAGCCTTCCTGGGGGTTCTTCGCGCGGGTGACCCGGATCGGGCCGCCGGCGCCGCGGAAGGCGTTCTCGCCGTCTTCGAAGTCCTCCATGCGCTTGTAGGCGGCGTTGACGCTGTCGGCGTCCCAGCCGTCGTTGCCCTCGGCGGCCCAGGAGTCGAAGTTGGCGCGGTTGCCGCGGACGTAGACCATGCCGTTGATGGAGCTGGAGCCGCCGACGACCCGGCCGCGCGGCACCGGCATCCGCCGATCGAGAACGTGTTTCTGCGGGACGCCGTAGAAGCCCCAGTCGAGCGGCTTCTTGAGCTGCGGCACGGCGTGCATCGGCCCGACGAGCCCGGGTTTCTTGACGAGCAGCTGCTCGTCGCTCTTGCCGGCTTCCAGGACGATCACGCTGGCCCCGGACTGGGCGAGCCGTCCCGCGATCGCCGCGCCCGAGCTCCCCGACCCGACGACGACGTAGTCGGCCTCGTCGCCGCGCGCCGCCCTTTTCGCCATGTCCGCTCCTCGCTACGACCGGCCACTAGAACTGTAACGTGTTCTAGTTCGAGCCAACCGTATAGCGCCGACCCCGGGGAGCGCAACGGCCCGGGCCGTCAGCCCCAGGTCAGGAAGCGGTAGTGCAGGCCGGTCGACGACGCCAGCCACTCCCCCGTGACGTCCGCCGGCCGGCCGACCTCGGGCGCGTAGGTGTCCCCCGCAAAGGACTCCCGCAGCTCGGTGACGACGATCCGGTCCGCGAACGGCAACGCCGCCCGGTACACCGCCGCGCCGCCGATCACCCAGACGTCGTCCGCCGCCGCCAGCGCCGGGGCCAGGTC
Organism: Amycolatopsis sp. cmx-13-12; assembly: GCA_049998155.1. GTDB lineage: Bacteria > Actinomycetota > Actinomycetes > Mycobacteriales > Pseudonocardiaceae > Amycolatopsis. Next base: position 520,802 of record JAEBES010000001.1, read on the forward strand.
GGCGAACGTCTCGACGCCGTCCTGCGGAGTCCGCGAAAGCACCAGGTTGCGGCGGCCCGGCAGCGGCCGGAACCGCGGCGGCAGCGACTCCCACGTCCGGCGACCCATGAGCACCGCCGCGCCCGCGGTCACCGTGCGGAAGTGCTTGAGGTCCTCCGGGAGGTGCCAGGGCAACTCGCCGTCGCGCCCGATGACGCCGTTCGCCGACTGGGCCCAGATCAGCCCGATCACACCGCCACCGGCGCCTTGATGCCCGGGTGCGGGTCGTAGCCCTCGACCGAGAAGTGCTCGTAGGTGTAGTCGAACAGGCTGTCGGCCGGCTTCAGGTTCAGCGCCGGGAACGGTCGCGCGTCGCGGGCCAGCTGCGTGCGGACCTGGTCGACGTGGTTGTCGTAGATGTGGCAGTCGCCGCCGGTCCAGATGAAGTCGCCGACGCCGAGCCCCACCTGCGCGGCGATCATGTGCGTCAGCAGCGCGTAGCTGGCGATGTTGAACGGCACGCCGAGGAACAGGTCCGCGCTGCGCTGGTACAGCTGGCAGGACAGCTTCCCGTCGGCGACGTGGAACTGGAAGAACGCGTGGCAGGGCGGCAGCGCCATGCGCGGGATGTCGGCGACGTTCCACGCGGAGACGATGATCCGCCGCGAGTCGGGGTTCTCACGCAGCGTGCGCAGCACCTCGGCGATCTGGTCGACGTGTCCGCCGTCCGGGGTCGGCCACGACCGCCACTGCACGCCGTACACGGGACCCAGATCGCCGTCCGGAGCCGCCCACTCGTCCCAGATCGTGACGCCGTGCTCCCGCAGCCAGGAGACGTTCGCGTCGCCGCGCAGGAACCACAGCAGCTCGTAGGCGATCGAGCGGAAGTGGACTTTCTTCGTGGTGATCAGGGGAAAGCCCTCGGACAGGCGGTACCGCAGCTGGTGCCCGAAGATCGACCTCGTGCCGGTGCCGGTACGGTCGCCCTTGCGGGCGCCCGTGTCGAGGACGTGGCGGAGGAGGTCTTCGTACTGCGTGTCCGGCATGCCGGGGAGCCTAACCGGGCCGCTGACTCAGCGTGAACCCCGGATCCGCCACACGGACGGGGGCCAAAACTTGACCCATTCCAGAAAAGGCCCTAGGGTCGGCGGCGATGTCGGACTTCGAAGCACAGCTGCGGGCGGTCTCGCTGCGGGTCACGCGACCCCGGCTGGCCGTGCTGGCCGCGCTGCGCGACCATCCCCACGTCGACACCGAAACGGTGATCGACCTGGTGCGGGCCGAGCAACCGACGGTCTCGCACCAGACGATCTACGACGTGCTGCGGGCCCTCACCGAAACCGGGCTGATCCGGCGCATCCAGCCGGCCGGGGCGAACGCCCGCTACGAGGCCCGGGTGGGTGACAACCACCACCACGTCGTGTGCCGTTCGTGCGGGGCGATAGCCGACGTCGACTGCGCCGTCGGCCACACCCCCTGTCTCACCGCTTCGGACGACCACGGTTTCGTGATCGACCAGGCGGAGGTCGTCTACTGGGGCACCTGCCCCGACTGCGCGGCCACCCGATCCCTCGATGATTCGCCGCTCCCGGAAGGAAGTAAATGAGCTCCACCCAGGACAACCCGTCCTCCGCGCAGGGCGTGGACAAGAAGGCGGCGGCCGGGTGCCCGGTCGCGCACGACTCGGTGACCTCGCACGGCAGCGAGAGCGAAAACCCGGCCATCGACTCGCCGGAGCCGAAGACGGGCGGACGTCCGCGCACGAACAAGGACTGGTGGCCCAACCAGCTCGACCTGTCCGTGCTGCACGCGCACTCGTCCAAGGGCAACCCGCTCGGCGAAAACTTCAGCTACGCCAAGGAATTCGCGAAGCTCGACGTCGACGCGCTCAAGCGCGACATCACCGAGGTGCTCACCACCTCGCAGGACTGGTGGCCCGCCGACTTCGGCCACTACGGCGGCCTGATGATCCGCATGAGCTGGCACGCCGCGGGCACCTACCGCATCCACGACGGCCGCGGCGGCGCCGGGGACGGCAACCAGCGCTTCGCCCCGCTCAACAGCTGGCCGGACAACGCCAACCTCGACAAGGCGCGCCGCCTGCTGTGGCCGGTCAAGCAGAAGTACGGCCAGAAGATCTCCTGGGCCGACCTGCTCGTGCTCGCCGGCAACGTCGCCCTGGAGTCGATGGGCTTCAAGACCTTCGGCTTCGGTTTCGGCCGCGTCGACGTCTGGGAGCCCGAGGAGATCATCTGGGGCCCGGAGGACGACTGGCTGGGCGACGAGCGCTACGTCAGCGACTCGGAGATGGCGCCCGAGGTCGGCGCGACCGAGATGGGCCTCATCTACGTCAACCCCGAAGGTCCCCGCGGCAGCGCGGACTTCGAGGCCGCGGCCCACTTCATCCGCGAGACGTTCGGCCGGATGGCGATGAACGACGAGGAGACCGTCGCCCTCATCGCCGGTGGCCACACCTTCGGCAAGACCCACGGCGCCGGCATCGCCGACGACCACGTGGGCCCGGAGCCGGAGGGGGCGAACATCGAGGCGCAGGGCCTCGGCTGGCTGAGCACCCACGGCAGCGGCAAGGGCGCGGACACGATCACCAGTGGCCTCGAGGTGACGTGGACCGACAAGCCGACCGAGTGGAGCAACCGCTTCTTCGAGATCCTCTTCGGCTACGAGTGGGAGCTCACCACGAGCCCCGGTGGCGCCAAGCAGTACGTCGCCAAGGACGCGCCGGAGATCATCCCGGACCCGTTCGACCCGAACAAGAAGCACAAGCCGACGATGCTCACGACGGACCTGTCGCTGCGCTTCGACCCGGTCTACGGCCCGATCTCGCGCCGGTTCCTGGAGAACCCGGACGAGTTCGCGCTGGCCTTCGCCAAGGCCTGGTACAAGCTGCTGCACCGCGACATGGGCCCGGTCAGCCGCTTCCTCGGCCCGTGGGTCGCCGAGCCGCAGCTGTGGCAGGACCCGGTGCCGGCCGTCGAGGGCGAGCTCGTGGGCGACGCGGACATCGCCACCCTCAAGGCGAAGGTCCTCGACTCGGGGCTGTCGGTCTCGGAGCTGGTTTCCACGGCGTGGGCGTCGGCGGCGAGCTTCCGCTCCACCGACAAGCGCGGTGGCGCGAACGGCGCCCGGATCCGCCTGGAGCCGCAGCGCAACTGGGAGGTCAACCAGCCCGAGCAGCTCGGCAAGGTCCTGGAGATCCTCGAGGGCGTCCAGCGCGAGTTCAACGAGGCCGGTGGCGCGCAGATCTCGCTGGCCGACCTGATCGTGCTGGCCGGCTCGGCGGCCGTCGAGAAGGCGGCGCGCGACGCCGGCGTCGAGACGACCGTGCCGTTCCACCCGGGTCGCACCGACGCCTCGCAGGAGCAGACCGACGTCGACTCCTTCAAGGTGATGGAGCCGCGCGCCGACGGGTTCCGCAACTACCTGCGCGCCGGTGAGAAGCTGCAGCCGGAGACGCTGCTCGTCGAGCGCGCCTACATGCTCGGCCTGTCCGCGCCGGAGATGACGGTCCTGGTCGGCGGCCTGCGCGCCCTCGGCAACAACCACGGCGGTGCCGCGCACGGCGTCCTCACCGACAAGCCGGGCGTGCTGACCAACGACTTCTTCGCCAACCTGCTCGCGCCGGGCACCAAGTGGAAGGCGTCGGAGTCGGCGGAGAACGTCTACGAGATCCGCGACGTGACGACCGACGAGGTCAAGTGGACCGCCACCGCGGTCGACCTCGTCTTCGGTTCGAACTCGCAGCTGCGGGCGCTGGCCGAGGTCTACGCCAGCGACGACGCCCGCGAGAAGTTCGTGGCCGACTTCGTGGCCGCGTGGACGAAGGTCATGGAGCTGGACCGCTTCGACCTCGCCTGATCCACCACCGCAGCGGGCCCGGCCGATCTCGGCCGGGCCCGTTCGCGTGCGGGCGATCTTGACATCGGGTGAACGCCGACCTACCGTGAGTTCCACGCCGCCGGGTTGTCCAGACCATTTTTCGCGTGAAAGGACACCCGATGATGCGTGTTCGCGCTCTGCTCGTCCTCCTGGTGGTCCCGGCCCTGGCCGCGGCGACCGCCTCCCCCGCTCTGGCCGCGGACCCGTCCGTGGCCCCGGGCGGCAACTTCGACCTCTCGGTCTGGCAGCTGCAGGAGCCGGTCGGCTCGCCGGGCAGCCCGACGACCATCTCCTCGTCCCGGCTCCAGGGGCCGAACGGCTTCCAGGACAGCTACTTCTACACCGACACCCGCGACGGCGCGATGACCTTCTGGGCGCCGGAGAAGGGCGTCACCACGCCGAATTCGAACTACGCGCGATCCGAACTGCGCGAGATGAACCGCGACGGCTCCGCGGCGAACTGGTCGCTGAGCGGGTCGCACAAGCTGAGCGCGACCCTGCGCGTGGTCTCGGTGACGTCGAACGTGTGCGTCGGCCAGGTGCACCTCGGCACCGGCGGCTCGTCGACGAAACCGCTGCTGGAGCTGTACTACCGGGCGAGCGGGGACATCGTGCTGGGCACCGAGAACTCCCCCGACGGTGGGCAGACGGCGCACACCGTCGGCCACGTCTCGGTCGGCAAGACGTGGACGTACACGATCGGCATCTCCGGCGGCAACACCATCGACCTCACGGTCAACGGCAGCACCACGCACTACGGCATCCCGTCGTCGTTCAAGCCGTACAAGCAGTACTTCAAGGCCGGTTCGTACAACCAGTCCTCTTCGGACAGCACGACGAAGGGCGCGCGCGTCGCCTTCTACGGCCTGAAGGTCACCCACGGCTGAGGCGAGCGGCCCGGCCGCCACCGGGCCGCCCCTCGTCAGCGCCAGCCCAGCTCCGGGGCCACGTGCTTCACGATGTTCTCCAGCACGTGCGCGTTGTACTCCACGCCGAGCTGGTTCGGGACGGTGAGCAGCAGGGTGTCCGCGGCCTGGATGGCCTCGTCCTCCTTGAGCTGCCGCACGAGCTCGTCGGGCTCGCCCGCGTAGGAGCGGCCGAAGATCGCGCGGGTGTTCTCGTCGATCATGCCGACCTGGTCGCGCGAGTGGCGGTCGCGGCCGAAGTAGGCGCGGTCCTGGTCGTTCGTCAGCGCGAAGATGCTGCGGCTGACCGAAACCCGCGGCTCGCGCTCGTGACCGGCTTCGGTCCACGCCTCGCGGTAGGCCTCGATCTGCTTGCGCTGCTGGACGTGCAGCGGCTCGCCCGTCTCGTCGTCCTTGAGCGTCGAGCTCTGCAGGTTCATGCCCAGCTTCGCGGCCCAGACGCTCGTGGCGTTCGAACCGGACCCCCACCAGATGCGGTCGCGCAGGCCCTCGGAGTGCGGTTCGAGCCGCAGCAAACCGGGCGGGTTGGCGAACATCGGCCGCGGGTTCGGCTGCGCGAAGCCCTCGCCTTCCAGGAGCTTGAGGAAGACCTCGGTGTGCTGCCGGGCCATGTCGGCGTCGGTCTCGCCCTCACCGGGGGCGTAGCCGAAGTACCGCCAGCCGTCGATCACCTGCTCGGGGGATCCCCGGCTGATGCCGAGCTGGAGCCGGCCGCCGGAGATGAGGTCGGCGGCACCCGCGTCCTCGATCATGTAGAGCGGGTTCTCGTAGCGCATGTCGATCACGCCGGTGCCGATCTCGATCGTCGACGTCCGCGCGCCGATCGCCGCCAGCAGCGGGAACGGGCTGGCGGCCTGGCGCGCGAAGTGGTGCACGCGGAAGTAGGCGCCGTCCACGCCGAGCTCTTCGGCGGCCACCGCCAGGTCGATCGACTGGTGCAGGAAGTCGGCGGCCGACCGGGTCTCCGAGTGTGCGCTGTCCGACCAGTGGCCGAACGACAGGAAGCCAATCTTCTTCACGCCCCCTCAGACGTCCGGCGGCCGGATTTGATTCCCCGGTGTGAGCGGACCGACGCCTCGCTCGTTCCGGTGAATCACCGCCCGTCCGCGGCCCGGCCGGGTACTCCACCGGAAACGAGGAGGAGACGCATGCCCGACAACGACCTGACCGGATTCCTGATCATCGGACTGGTGTTCGTGCTGGCCGACGGCCAGGTCCTCTACCGCGGCGGCCGGCGCTACCTCAGCGGGCCGGACGGCGAGGAGGGGTCGGGCTCGCTGGCGTGGATGGTGGTGACCGTCTTCCACCTGGTCTCCTTCGGCGTGCTCGCGCTGCTCTCGGTGGTCGGCCCGCAGTGGTCGGGTTCGACGGCCGCGCTGGTCGGGCGGCTCGGCGTCTTCCTGCTGCTGATGGCCGTGGCCCACGTGCTGACGCTGGCCGTGCTCGCGCGCCGCCGTCAGGACCGGATCGTCGAGGAGCACTTCCAGGACCGGGACGCCGAGCCCCGCGGCACCGAGACCTACGTCCGGCCGGCCACCGAGGTGGTCGTCGAGCCGGCGGCGACGGATCCGGCGTGGCGCCCCACCGTCACCCCGGTGCCCGGCCAGGAGGGTCCCCGCCCGCAGGTGGCTCCCGATCTCGGCCACCACGGCCCGTACCGCACCTGACCTGCACCGCGGCGTTCACCGGATCGATGGAATCCGCCCGGCGAACCGCGCCTTGGCGCTGCCTCTCCTGCACCGGCCGTGGTTGGATCTTCACGGCCGGTGCGTGAGGAAGGAATCTGCGGTGCGAACGTCCCGAGCAGGACTGGTGGTGGCGGTCTCGGTCCTGGTGGCGGCCACGGCGCCCGCCGCGGCGACCCCGGCCGACCCGCTCGCGCCCTACCGGGAGCAGGAGGTCTCCTGGGGCGCCTGCCCGTTCAAGCAGCGGACCAAGCCGCCCACGGCCCAGTGCGCGCGGATCACCGTCCCGCGGGACTGGGCGGCCCCGGCGGCCGGGGTCGACCTGCAGGTGGCGATCAGCCGGGTGACGGCGTCCGGCAGCAGGCAGGGCGCGATCCTGGTGAACCCGGGCGGGCCCGGCGGCCGCGGCACGTCGCTCGCGGGCGCGCTGGCCGGGCTGGAACCGACGCTGAACGAGCACTACGACATCGTCGGGATGGACCCCCGCGGCACCGGCCAGGAAGGCGGCACCGACGACGGGTACGTGTGCCGGGTGCCGCTGGGACGGCTGCCGCAGGACGACGACCTCGACGCCCGCGACCGCTCGGCGGAAAGCATCGCGCTGCACCAGCGGACGCCGCGCGTGCTGGCCGAGGCGTGCCAGAGCGACGCGCTCGCGCCGTTCATCACCACCTGGCAGACCGCGCACGACATGGACCTGATCCGCACCCTGCTGGGCGACGAGAAGCTGAACTACCTCGGCTTCTCCTACGGCACCTGGCTCGGCGCGAAGTACGCGTCGCTGTTCCCCCGCCGCGCCGGGAAGCTGGTGCTCGACTCCAGCGTCAACTTCGAGGGGCGCCTCCAGGCCGCGTTCGAGGCGTTCCCGAAGATCGACCAGCGCCAGTTCGACCGCGTCTACGCGCCGTGGCTGGCCCGCCGGTTCCCGGAGCAGCTCGGCAAGACCGCCGGGGAGGTCCGGGCGAAGTGGGAGAAGCTGCGGGCGTACTTCAAGAGCCAGGGCGTACCGCCCGACGTCTTCGACTCGGTCTTCGTCGGCAACGGCAGCAGCCGCCAGTGGCTGACCGGCGCCCTCGTCCTCACCAAGGGCGCGGCGGCGTTGGACGGCAAGACCACCCCGCCGCCCGCCGCGTTGCGCAGCGACCTCGACCGGGCTTCGCGGGCGGTGTTCGGCCGTCCGGCGGACCGGCTGACCGCGGCCGACGTGGCGGCGGACCCGCCGGAGCCCGACTACGCCGACGTCCCGGGGACGCGGCTGGCCGTGGCCTGCGGCGACCAGCCGACGCGGACGGCGAGCTGGTACAAGCTGCTCAGCGACCTGCAGGGGCCCGCCTACCCGCTGTTCGGCTGGGCGTACGGCCTCAGCGAGGCGTGCGGCTTCTGGTCCGACACGCCCCGGCAGCAGCTGCCGACGCTCTCGGCGGCCGCCGCGAAGAACATCCTCGTCGTCCAGGGCGAGTTCGATCCGCAGACCGGTTACGAGCAGGCGGAGGCGGCGGCGCGGGCGGCCGGGATCCCGATGATCTCGGTGGCGGATTCGCCGTTCCACGGCCAGTACGCGGTCAGCGGGAATTCCTGTGTGGACGATCTGGTGAACGGCTTCTACCTCGGCGGCACGCGGCCGGCGGCCACCATCTGCCCCGGCGTGCCGCTGCCCGGGGAGAACAAGGTGTACCCGGTGCCCGGCCCGGCGGGCGAGCCGTCGCAGGCGACCGCGCCGGTGCCCCGGGACGCCCGATCGGACGTCCGGGAACGGCTTCAGGACAACATCAGCTCGGTCAACCGGCGTCGGTGATCCGGTACGCCACGCCGCGCCGCTCGATGTCTTCCAGATCTTCCGGGTAGAGCCCCCGGCCGGTGAACCGTTCGACCGCCACCAGGCCCTTTTCGGTGCCGTCGCGGTGGTTCTCCAGGTCGAGACCGGCCAGCGCCGCGACGACCTCCTCGTCCGCGGACGGCTCGTCCAGGCCCGGTTCGAAGGACGAGAGAAGCACGCCGGCCTTGGCGAAGGACAGGCGCGTCACCGCGTTGACGTTCCAGAACATGCTCGCCGCCCGGCCGGCCCGGGACGCGGCGGTGAGCACTTCGGCCTGGGAGCCGTAGTAGCCGTTTTCCTCGATCGCCACGACGACGCCGCCGAGGTCGAGGACGGCCAGCCAGGGATCGGCGTACGCCTCGCGCAGCTCCTCCAGGGGCTCGGGCCGGGCGGGGTCCGCGCCGAACGCGCGGAGGACGTCCTCCGGCGGGAGGCCGGTGGCCACGGTGACCGTCGCCGCGACCGTCAGCCGGGACTGCCCGATCCAGCGGTAGCTCACCTCGGGCCGGTCGGCCACCGGCGGCTCCGGCTCACCGCGCAGGCGGTGGCCGAGGCGGTCGGCCCGGGCGTGCACCACCGGGGGCTCGGGCGGCGCCGCCCAGATCCAGAGGTCGTACCCTTCGGCTTCGGGGTCGTCGCGGCCGTAGGCGTGCACGCGGACGCGGTAGTCGCCGGGCCACGGCGGCGTCGTCACGCGCCCGCCCACGCCGGCCGAGCCCCGCTCCGCGGTCCAGCTGAGGTCGACGACTTCTTCCCAGCCCAGGGTTTCCACTGTCGCGGGCGGCTCGGCGAGCACCCGGATACCGACGCTGACGGACCCGTTTTCCGTGCCGGTGCGGACCACCACGCCGCCCTCGACGGCCTCCGCCAGGCCGTTGCCGGTGAAGTCCGGCGCCACGGCCACGGTGTCGTTTTCGGTCAGCGCGAAGACGTGGTCGCGGACCGCCGCCGACGTGCTTCCCGACTGCGGCAACCGGTACTCGGCCCGCTCCTTGTCCCGCAACGCTGCCGCGTAGCCGTCGGGCATCGGCGTCCGGCGCAGCAGGCTTGCCGCCACTCCCAGCCCCGTCCCGATGATGGCGGCGACATCCGGGCTGCCGGTTTCGCGGGCGGCGATCGTCGCGGTCACCAGCGCGACCGCGAGGTGGTGGGCGCCGTGCGCGGCCGCGATGGCCGCTTCATCGCCTTCGGTCGTATTCGGGATTTGGGCCACCAAGCCGGCGGTCAGCTCCGCCACGAGGTCCAGGAAGCCGGGCCGGACCTGGTGCAGCAACCGCGTTTCCCGCAGGGCTTCCGCTTCGCTGTCCGAGGTGAGGAAACCGAAACTGCCGTCCGGTGGCGGTTTCAGCGCGGCCGCGACCGGGGGCGCCGGGATCGTCAACCTCGTCAGAGGCAGTTCGACCGCGCCATGGACGCGCTCGACGAGCCACGAGGGCAGGGTCCCGAGCGACTTCACCACCTCGGGCTCGGGACTGTCCGGGTACCGGCGGCGTTCCGGTTCCAGCCGCAGCCGGCCCAGCGCCGCGGCGGGCGCGGGCGGGATCACGGCGCGGACGGTCGGCACGACGGCGGCAACGGCGGCGGCAAGGTCATCCCCCATGCGACCCACTGTGCCAGAAACCGGGGCTGGAGCTGCGGATCGCCGGAAACCGTCGGACCCCTCCCGCCAGCTGGTCCAGCCAGCCGTCCGCCTCGGCCGATCGGGCCGCGCCTGGCCAGCCGCGCCGGTCGAGCCGCGTTGGTCGGTCGGGCTAGGCGGCCCGGTCGGGCCGGTCCTCCCCCGCAAGTAACCGTGTTGCCCCTCCAATCACGCGAGATGCCCCTCCAATCACGCGAGATCGCTCCCCAGTCACGCGCGATCGCCGCCCAAACACGCGAGATCGCTCCCCAATCACGCGAGATCGCCCCCCAATCACGTGAGTTACGCCTTCGATCACGCGAGACCCGGCCACGATCACGCGTGTCGTCCGCTCAGGTGCGCGCGTTGTCCGTTCCGGGTCGGTCGGGTTTGCCCGCCGGGCCAGCAAGGCGGCCGGGGCGGGATGGGATGGGCGGCAAGTGCCTTCGCAGCCGACCGGCGCCGGCCCTCGCTCCCGGCCTTCGGTGCCGAAAATCTATACCGACGACAGTAGACATTCCCCTCCATTCGCAGGTAAGGTCTTACCTGTACCGGAAGAGACAACAAAGGGAAGGGACCATCACGCGCGATCGCCCGCAGCGGCCCGGTAACGCCGCGCGGGTGCCGGAAGCCCATCGAGTTCGGAGGTGGTGCTCGGTCACGGATGAGCGATCCCCGCGCCCCGCGCGGGAAGCCGGCGGTCACGCCGGCCGGTAATGGTGAAACCCCAACCTTTCGAGGACCCCGGACGCCCACGACGGCGTCCGGGGTCTTTCTGATGCGGAGGTGACATGGTCCCTGACGGCGAAAGACCGGCAGCGCCCGGAAATCTCGACGACGAGCACTACCCCGGCTACACGATGGGCCGCGCCGCGGACATCCTCGGCACCACCCAGAACTTCCTGCGCAGCCTCGGCGAGGCCGGCCTGATCACGCCGCAGCGATCGGCCGGGGGCCACCGGCGCTACTCGCGGCACCAGCTGCGCCTGGCCGCGCGGGCCCGCGAGCTCGTCGACCAGGGCACCGCCGTCGATGCCGCCTGCCGGATCGTCATCCTGGAAGACGAGCTGCACGAAGCCCGCCGGCTCAACCGGGCCCTGCAAGGGGAAACCGAGGGCTGACGCCGGCCCGCACGTGCAGCGGACCCACCCGAGCTCCCATCAAGAGCGCACAACCCTTGACGGCGACCCCGGCCGGATGTTCTCATCTCTGGGAGCGCTCCCAGCCCGTCGAAACACTCGAACACGGACCAAAGGGAGTTCAATGAAGCGCTCCATCGCTGCGCTGGCGGCCGCCGGCGCGACGGTTCTCGGCTGCACCGCCGTACTGGCCATCCCCCAGGCCTCGGCCGCCGCGCAGGGCTGCCGGGTCGACTACTCCGTCACCAACCAGTGGCAGGGCGGGTTCCAGGCCGGCGTCAAGGTCACCAACCTCGGCGACACCCTCACCGGCTGGTCGCTCAAGTTCACCTTCCCCGACGCCGGCCAGAAGGTCGCCCAGGGCTGGAACGCCACCTGGTCGCAGTCCGGCGCCACCGCGACCGCGGCCAACCCCGACTGGAACCGGACCCTCGCGACGGGCGCCGTCGCCGATCTCGGGTTCACCGGGACCACGACCGGCGCCAACCCGATCCCGACGTCCTTCACCCTCAACGGCGTCACCTGCACGGGATCGACCACGAGCACCACCACGCCCACCACACCCACGACCACCACCACGCCCTCCCCCGGCGGCACCCCGCTCGCGGCGAACGGGCAGCTGCACCTCTGCGGCGTCCACCTCTGCAACGAAGCGAACCGGGCGATCCAGCTGCGCGGCATGAGCACGCACGGCCTCCAGTGGTTCGACTCCTGCTACAACGACGCGTCCCTCAACGCCCTCGCGAACGACTGGCACGCCGACCTGCTCCGCATCGCCATGTACGTCCAGGAAAAGGGTTACGAGACCAACCCGGCGTGGTTCACCGACCGGGTCAACAGCCTCGTCGGGGAAGCCGAAAAACGCGGGATGTACGCGATCGTCGACTTCCACACCCTCACCCCGGGCGACCCGAACTACAACCTCGACCGCGCCAAGACGTTCTTCGCGGCGGTGGCCGCGCGGAACGCGAACCGCAAGAACGTGATCTACGAGATCGCCAACGAACCCAACGGCGTCAGCTGGGGCGCCATCAAGAGCTACGCCGAGCAGGTCATCCCGGTGATCCGCGCCGCCGACCCGGACGCCGTCGTGATCGTCGGCACCCGCGGGTGGTCGTCCCTCGGCGTCTCGGACGGCTCCAGTGAAGCCGAGATCGTCAGCAACCCCGTCAACGCCACGAACATCATGTACACGTTCCACTTCTACGCCGCCAGCCACAAGGACAACTACCGCTCCACGGTGAGCCGGGCCGCCGGGAGGCTGCCGCTGTTCGTCACGGAGTTCGGCACGGTGACCGCCACCGGCGGCGGCGCACTCGACCAGGCGAGCACCACCGCCTGGCTGGACCTGCTCGACCAGCTCCAGATCAGCTACGCGAACTGGACGTACTCCGACGCCGACGAAAGCAGCGCCGCGCTGCTCCCGGGCACCTGCGCGGGCAGCGACTACGGCACCGGACGGCTGACGGCGTCCGGCGCTCTGGTCCGGAGCCGGATCGACACGCCCGACCACTTCTGATCCGCGGGCGGGGTTCCGGATGCGGAACCCCGCCCTTTCTCAACCCCCAGGTTGACAACTGATGGAGCGACACCTACGGTCCTATTCAACCGAAGAGTTGAGGACAAACGGTGGACGAAGACAGCGAACGGCTCAACCGCGTGTTCGCGGCCCTGGCCGACCCGACGCGGCGCGATCTGGTGGCCCGGCTGGCCGGCGCGGACGCGACCGTGGGCGAGCTGGCCGAGCCGTACGACATGAGCCTCCAGGCCGTCTCCAAGCACGTGAAGGTGCTGGAGGAGGCCGGGCTGGTGACGCGCAGCAAGGACGCCCAGCGCCGTCCGGTCCACCTGGATGCCGAGGTGTTCGACCTGATGACCAAGTGGATCGAGCGGTACCGGCGGCAGGCCGAGGAACGCTACCGGCGCCTCGACACCCTGCTGGGCCGCATGAGCGGCAGCGAGACCCGACCCCGGAAGGACGCGTCATGACCCTGACGAAGCACGAAACCGAGATACTGGCCGACGCGAAAGTCCCGACGATCCAGCTCGTCCGCGAGTTCGACGCCGCGCCCGCACAGGTGTTCCGCGCCCACGTCGACCCCGAGCTGTACGCGCAGTGGGTCGGGCCGCACTCGGTCACCACGCGGATCATCCGCTGGGACGCGCGCACCGGCGGCGAATGGGCCTTCGCGAACGACCGCGACGGCGAGGAGATCGCCGCGTTCCACGGCAGCTTCCACGAAGTGCGGCCGAACGAGCGGATCGTGTGGACGTTCACCTACGACGGTGAGCCCGACGGCGTCGCGCTGGAAACGCTGACCCTGGAGGAAATCGACGGCGGCCGCACCCGGCTGCGGGTGCTCAGCGTGGTGCCGGACTTCGCCACCCGCGACGGCATGCTGGCCAGCGGCATGGACGTCGGGGTCACCGAGGGCTACGCCAAGCTCGACGAATTGCTCGCGCGATGACCCCGGCCCGGCAGCACGCCGCCGAAGCCGCCCGCTTCACCGAGCTGGTCGAGTCGGCTTCGGCCGGCGACTGGGCACGCCCGGCCCCGGTGGCGGGGTGGACCGCGCTCGACGTCGTCCGGCACCTGGTCGAGTGGCCGCGCGGCTTCCTCCGCGGCGCGGGGATCGAACTCCCGCCGCTGGACGTCGACGCCGACCCGGCCGGGGCGTGGAAGCAGCACGTCACCGACATCCAGGCCATCCTCGAGGACCCGGCCGGCCGCGTGCTCAGCAACCCGCACACCGGCGACCGGCCGGTGGACGAGGCGATCGACCAGTTCTACACCGGCGACATCTGGATGCACTCCTGGGATCTCGCGAAGGCCCTCGGCCGCGAGCCCGACCTCGGGCAGGAGCGCTGCGCGGAAGCGCTGACGGCGATGCGGCCGATGGAGCAGCTACTGCGCGACAGCGGCCAGTTCGGCCCGGCGGTGCCGGTGGCCGAGGACGCTCCGGCACAGGACAAGCTGATCGGCTTCCTGGGTCGCGACCCGGCCTGGCACGCCTGAGCCGCTCCGGCCGGGGCCGCCACTTCCGGCCGGCCGGCCGGGGCCGCCGGTCCCGGTCACGGCCAGGTGCGGGCCAGCTTCCCGAACGTCTCCGGATCGCTGTGCACCGGCACCACGCAGAGCAGGTGCCCGCCGGGCGCGCGCAGGGTGTGGCACTCCAGCCAGCGGGACACCGGTTGCGCGCCCAAGGCGGTCAGGCGGGCGACCTCCGCCGCCACGTCGTCGGTCTCGATGTCGACGTGGTAGCGGGGTTCGCCGTCGATCGCCTGGACGTCGAGGAGCAGGCCCGGCAGGGCACCGTCCAGGGTGGTGAACTGCTCCTCGTCCGCCACGGGCCGGGCCGGCGCGCCGAGCGCGGCCGACCAGAACTGCGCGGCCCGGCCGGCGTCGCCGGCGGGCGTGTCGATGAAGATCCCGAACAAGCGGCTACGGTGCATTCACTGGGATACCCGGATACAACGTTGTAAACACGTATTTACAACGTTGTATCCGACCGGCTACCGTTCCTCTGCCCGGTCCCCGAGGAGTACGAGGAGCGTCGGCATGCGCTCGGTTCGACGTCTGTGCACGGTCCTGACCACCACGCTCGTCACCCTGTCGGCCACCGTGCTCCCCGCGGTCGCCGCGCAGGCAGCTCCACCGCCGGTGTACCCCGCCGTCGGCCCGGGGACGCACCTGCTCGACCACCCGGCGAAGCTCGCCGGCCTGGGCGATCCCGGCTGGTACGAGGCCAACATCCCGTTCGTCGACCTGCCCGACAAGGCGATCGAAGACACTTACTACTACCGGTGGCGCACCTTCAAGGAAGCCCTCAAGTACACCGGTCCGGACGACGGCTGGATCGTCTCCGAGTTCCTCGGCCCGGTCGGCTACTCCGCCCCCGGCGGGGGGATCGACGCCGCCGCCGGGCACCACCTCTACGAAGGCCGGTGGCTGCGCGACTCCCGCTACCTCGACGACTACGTCGACTACTGGCTGCGCGGCAGTGGCGCGGGCCCGAAGCCGGCGACCGACGGCCTCAACGAGAACACCACCGACTGGGCCCACGAATACTCCTTCTGGGCCGCCGACGCCGTGCTGGCGCGGGCCTCCGTCGACGGCCGGTGGGACTTCGCCGTCGACCGGCTGCCCGAACTGCAACGGCAGTGGGCCGCCTGGGCGCCGCAGTTCGACCCGCAGCTCGGCCTCTACTGGCAGGTTCCGGTGTGGGACGCCATGGAGTACACCGCGAGCTCCTACCAGAGCCCGGATCCCTACCACGGCGGCGCCGGCTTCCGCCCGACGCTCAACGCCTACCAGTACGGCGACGCGCGCGCCATCGCCGAACTGCTGCGCCGGCGCGGCGCACCCGGCGACCGGCCGCTCGCCGACCGCTACGACCGGGATGCCCGCGCCCTGCAGGCGAACCAGGACCGCGTCCTGTGGGACGGCGGCGCGCAGTTCTACAAACACGTGATGCGGGACGGCAACCCGGCCCGCACCAAGATCGCCGACCGGGAACAGATCGGGTTCGTGCCCTGGTACTTCCACATGGCCCCGGCCGGCGCCGCCGCCGCGTGGGCGCAGCTGACCGATCCGGCCGGATTCGCGGCCCCCTTCGGGCCCACCACGGTCGAGCGGCGGAGCCCGTGGTTCATGCACGACGCCGCCGTCGGGTGCTGTCGCTGGTCCGGGCCGAGCTGGCCCTACGCCACCAGTCAGACCCTGACCGCGCTGGCCAACCTGCTCGCCGACTATCCCTCGCAGCCGTACGTGTCCGCTCAGGACTACTACACCCTGCTGCGCGGGTACGCCCTCACCCAGCGCAAGAACGGCGTGCCCTACGTCGCCGAAGCGCACCACCCCGACGAAGACCGCTGGCTGTACGACTCCCGCGGGCACAGCGAGGACTACAACCACTCGACGTTCGACGACCTCGTGCTGTCCGGCCTGCTCGGCATCCGGCCCCAGCCGGGCGACCACGTGCGGCTCGCCCCGCTCGTTCCGTCCACTTGGGACCACTTCGCCGTCGAGAACGTGCCCTACCACGGACGGAACCTGACCGTGGCCTGGGACCGGGACGGTCACGTCTACCGGCAGGGCGCCGGGCTGAGCGTCTGGCTGGACGGCAAGCTCGTGCACCGCCAGGCCGGGCTGACCGCGGTCGACGTGCCGGTCCGGCCCGGCAAGGCGGCCGATGCCCCGCCGGTGGTCGACGACCTGGCGAATCCCGCCCGCACCGGCTACCCGGCGGCGTCGGCGTCCTACACCTGGCCCGCGGACAGCCCGGCGAACGCGATCGACGGCCAGGACTTCGACCTCGACGTCCCGTCGACGCGCTGGACGAGCTACGGCAGCCCGAACCACGACGACTGGCTGGCCGTCGACCTCGGCGCGGCCACCGACGTCTCCGACGTCCGGATCTCCTTCTACGACGACGGTGGCGGTGTCCGCACACCGGACGCCTTCGCGCTCCAATATCGCACCGCCGACGGCTCGTGGGGGGATCTTCCCGGCCAGCAACGGGATCCGGCGACGCCGGTGCGGGGCAGGCCGAACCGGGTCGTCGTCCAGCCGGCGGTCCGCACCGACGGGCTGCGCGTCCGTCCGTCCAGAGTGGACGGTGGCGCGACCGGCATCACGGCGGTGCAGGCCTGGCGCGCCGAAGACGAGCGGCTGAGCGTCCGGCTCCAGGACGACCCGCCACGGCTGCGGCCCGGGCAGACCGCCGAAATCACCGGTTCGGTCCGCAGCTCGCAGCCGCTGACCGTCCGGCCCGCGCTCACCCTGCCCCGCGGCTGGACGGCCCAGCCGATCGGGTCGGCCGGCGACCTCCGGCTCACGCCCGGCCGGGCCGTCCCGCTGCGGTGGCGGGTGACGGCGCCCGCGGACACGCCGGCCGGCACCCGGGCGCCGGTGCGGCTGCTGGTCACCACGCTCGACCACGGGGTCCCGGTGCGCAGCACCGCCGACCTCCTGCGGGCGGAGGTCGTGTTCGACCCCGCCGATTTCACCACGCCGGTGTGGAACGACGACTTCACCGGCGACCGGCTGAACGACTACCGGATCGGCGCGCGGTTCGGGGAGCCGGTGCCCTCGCTGAGCCAGGCGGACGGCGCCCTGGTCGCGTCCGCGAGCCGGCAGTCGGCCGCTGTCCTCGTGGCGCCGGTGGCCGCCCCGGCCGGCGACTTCGCGGTGCTCCTCGAGCCCCGTTCCTTCGCCGGGAGTGCCCCGGAGGACAGCGTGCTCCTCGGCCGCGCCGCCGGGCCGGACGATCTGGCCCTGGCCTGGTACAACCACCACTTCGGCACGTCCGGCGCGGACGTGCGGGCCGGTGGGCGCGACTACGGCGACGACGTGACCGGCGGGTGCTGCGCCGCGGTCGAATGGTCGCCGGGCGACCGGTTGGCGGTCGTGGCGGACCACCGCGGCGGGCTCACCAGCTGGCTGGACCACCAGGGCCGGTGGCAGCTGCTGCAGACGATCCCGAGCGGTTCGGTGATCGCCCCGGGCTGGTCCCCCGCGATCGGCCTCCGGCTGACCACGGGCCGGCTGACCCTCGAGCGGCTGACCGTCGTGGCGCGCGGCCCGGCGTGAGGAGGCGATTGACAAACGACGGGTGCACGGTGGACTCTGGGAGCGCTTCCAGACGACGCCGCCGGGGCCGCTTTCCGCCTGCCGCGGTACTTCGACCGCGGAAGGAGAGCCGATGGGATCCGCCTCCCGCCGGATGGCCGCGCGCCCGGGCGTACTCGCTGTGATCGCCGTGCTCGTCGTGGGTGTTTCCGTGCTGTGGCCCTGGAAGTCGGGCGCCGCGCCGGCCGCGCCCATCACCGGCAACGCCACCCACTTCGACGCCCTCGGCGCCCCCTACGGCGGCTGCGGCCTGCCGCAGGACGTGCTCGATGCGCCGGACTTCGTCGCTCTCAACGTCTACAACACCCCCGGCGACTACAGCTTCTACCCGCGGCCGATCCCGCCGTCGCAGGCCGCGAAGATCGGCCTGTGGGACAACGGCCGCAACTGCGGGCGGTTCGTGCAGGTCACCATCGGCGACTACTGCACCGGCGTCAACGACGGCGCGCCGGGACAGCCGTTCTGCCGCAACGGGTCCTGGGTGACCGACGGCTACGCCGGCGCCCAGCTGACCATGGTCGTGGCCGACAGCTGCGGCGACTCGAACGCCTGGTGCCGCGACGATCCCGGCCACCTCGACCTCTCGACCGCGTCGCTGAACCGGTTCGTGAAGAACGGTGTCCCGGTCGGCGACATGAACCCCGCGCACTGGAACAACCGGCACGTCTCGTGGTCCTACGTGCCCGCGCCGAACTACACCGGCGACCTGAAACTCGGCTTCCTCCAGGGCTCGCAACGGTATTGGACGGCCGTCGCCGTGTCGCACCTGCCCAACGGCGTCCACGGCGTGGAGTTCCAGGGCGCGGACGGCAGCTGGCAGCAAGCGCAACCGGACAGCGACCTCGGGCAGGCCTTCCTCATCGGCCCGACCGCCACGGCCGGAACCTCCTACGCGATCCGGGTCCGGGACGCGAGCGATGCGCTGGTCAACGACGGCCGCGTGTACCGCTTCTCCCTGCCGGACCAGTGCCTTTCCGGGTGCGCGGCCGCCTACACCGGCATCAGCTACACGACCGGGACCAGCACCCCGACGACGACGCCGACCAGCCCCACGACCACGACCACCACCACGCCGGCCGGGGCGTCGTGCACGGTGACCTCGGCGGTCACGTCGTCGTGGAACGGCGGCTACCAGCTGGAGTTCACCGTGAAGAACACCGGGCCGGCCGCCCTGACCGGCTGGACCACGGCGTTCTCCTTCGCGGGCAGCCAGCAGCTGACCAACTCCTGGAACGCCGCGGCGACCCAGACGGGCCAGCAGGTGCGGGCGGCCAACCAGAACTACAACGGGACGCTGGCCGCCGGCGCGTCGACGACCTGGGGCGCCGTCGTGACCGGCACGTCCCAGCCGCTGGCCGGGCTGGCCTGCACCGCCCGCTGAACCTCAGCCGACGCTCGCCCAGAAGCCGGTCAGCACCGCGGCCGCGCGGGCCGGCTCGTGGGTCATCCACCAGTGACCCAGGCCGTCGAGGACGGCGACCCGGGCCCCGGCGCGGGCGGCGGCCCGGCGGCGTTGCGCCTCGGTGCCGACGACGTGGTCCTCCGTGGCCAGGATGGCCAGGCCCGGCCGGGCCGCCGCGCGTTCCAGCTGCCTCCCCAGGCCGCGCGCACCGGCGGCCCGGTACAGGGTGAGCACCGCGCGGCCCATCACCTCGTTCTGCCCCGCCGCGACGCGGGCCGCGACCGCCCGGCCCATCCCGCGTTCCACCAGCACCGCGGCGCGCTCTTCGGGCGCCGCGCCGAACCGCGCCGCGACATCGGCCT
This sequence comes from Amycolatopsis sp. cmx-13-12, assembly GCA_049998155.1. Taxonomy (GTDB): domain Bacteria; phylum Actinomycetota; class Actinomycetes; order Mycobacteriales; family Pseudonocardiaceae; genus Amycolatopsis. The sequence goes on from JAEBES010000001.1 coordinate 540,257, forward strand.
CGCCGACGCCCGGTGTCTGCCAGCGGCGGGCGAGTTTGTGCCACTCGTAGTCCGGGTCGAAGGTTCCGAGGGTGTCGCTGACCCAGCTGCGGACCAGGTGCGGGTGGCTCAGCACGACGTTGACGACGTGACTGCCGCCGAAGTCGTGACCCACCAGGTCCACCGGCTCGCCGAAGTCCGCCAGCGCGCCGGCCAGCCAGTCCCGGTAGCCGGCCGGGGTGGCCGCGAACCCGGCGGGCAGGGGCGCGCCGAAGCCGGGCGGAGACAGGCAGACCACGTCCGGGCGGGCGAGTTCCGCCAGCAGCAGGTCCCAGACCGCCGCCGTCTCGGGGTTGCCGTGGACGAACACCGCGGGCATCAGGCCGCCACCGGCGTGGTCGGCTGCAGGACCGATTCCACCAGCGCCTCGGTGCGCAGGTGGGTGATCGCCTGGTACTCGGGGTTGCGGACCATGGCCGCGAAGGCCTGCCGGTCCGGGTAGCGGACGAGCACCACCATGTCCCACGCCTGCCCGTCCTCGGCGACCAGCGCCGGGCCGCCGGTACCGAGGTACTCGACCTTCAGGCCGTAGCGGGGGTTGAGTTCGGCACGGAGGGCTTCGGCGTAGCGCTGGTAGCTTTCGCGGCCGCCATCCGGGCGGAACCGCAGCAGGTTCAGCATCACGACCGGGCCGCCGGGGTCGTCGGCGAGCAGGGCGTCGAGGGCGTGGTCTTCGATTTCGATCATCAGGACCTCCTGAGAACGCACTCTACACATACTTGTTGGGTAACACGCAAGTTAGTTTGCTAGACTCCGATCATGCGCCGCACCCAGCAGGAACGCCGCGACCAGGCCGAAGCCGCGTTGCTCACCGCCGCCGCCGAACTCGTCGTCGAGCAGGGCGTGCGGTCGCTGACGCTCGCCCGCGTCGGGGAACGGGCCGGGTACAGCCGCGGCATCGTCACCCACCACTTCGGCGGGAAGCAGGCGCTGGTCGAACGGCTGGCGCGGGCGACACAGGCCGGGTTCGTCCCGGGGCTCGAAGACTTCCCGCCCGGCCTCGACCGCCTGCTGCGGCTGATCGACGGCTACCTCGGCGAGCTCGGCCGGATCGGCGTGTTCAACCAGGCTTTCCTCCTGCTGTGGGCGGAAGCCGCCACCCAGCCGGAGCTGGCCCCGATCTTCCGCGAGCGGGACGCCGCCTTCCGCGCCGACCTGCGCGAAGACGTCGAGGCCGGCATCGCCGACGGCCGCATCGACGCGGGGGCAGGCGCGGACGAGGTCGCTACCGCCGTCGTCGGGCAGCTGCGCGGGATCGCGTTGCAGCGGCTGCTCGATCCGGAGAGCGTCGACACCGAGGCGCTGCGCCGGAGCGTCACCGGCCAGTGGCGCCGCGCCCTGACCCCTTAGGCTCGGCGTCTTACGCGGAGGGAGGTGACGGCGTGACCGAACGCATGCGGCTGCCGCGCGTGAAGCGCGTGACGATCGAGGACGTGGCCCGGGAGGCCGGCGTCGGGCGGCAGACGGTTTCGCGGGCGCTGCGCGACCTGCCGGAGATCGCTCCGGACACCCGGGAGCGCGTGCTGGCGGCGGCGACCCGGCTGGGCTACCGGCCGAGTGCGCTGGCGAAGGGCATGCGCACCCAGCGCTCGGACGTCATCGCGCTGATCGTCTCCGACATCGCGAACCCGTTCTACCCGGCGGTGGCGCGCGGGGTGTACGACGCGGCGGAGGCGGCCGGCTGCAGCGTCGTGCTGTACAACACCGACGCCGACCCGGGCCGGGAGCGCGACGCCATCGAGGACGCGCTGGCCCGCTCGGCCCGCGGGGTCGTCGGGTTCTTCTACGGCATGCCCGACGACGTCCTCGCCGACTACGCGCGCTCGGTGCCGCTGGTGGTCGCCGACCGGGAGCTGCCGTCGGAGGTGGCGGCCTCGGTGAGCAACGACTTCGCGACCGGTACCGCGGCGGCCGTGGAGCTGCTCGCCCGGCGGCCGGACGCGTGCCTCGGCATGCTGGACAGCTCGGTCGGTGTCGCGGTCGACGAGCGGCGGCTGGCCTTCGTGACGGCGTGCGCGGCGCTGGGCTTCGGCGACGTCTCGGCCCGGATCGTCCAGGGACCGCCGACCATCCCGGGCGGGAAGGACGCGGCCGACCGGCTGCTTTCGGCGTCGCCCGAGGTCAACGGGATCTTCGCCTTCAACGACCTGATGGGCATCGGGGCGGTCCAGGCGGTGCTCGCGCGCGGAGCCGCGGTACCGCGGGACTGCGCGGTCGTCGGCTTCGACGACCTGGAGATGTCGGCCTACCTGAACCCGCCGCTCAGCACGGTCCGGATCGACAAGTACGACCACGGCCAGGCCCTGGTCCGGGCGCTGCTGGCGGACACCGCCGACCGGATCTCGCTGCCGGTTTCGTTGATCACCCGCGCGACCGCCTGAGCCGGATCGTTCCGGAGACACCCTTGACGGGGTCGCACCGAGGTGCGCATACTCCCCGGGTGCAACGGCCGGGAACATTCCCGGGAACGTTCCCGAGCCACTATCGGCCCGCCGAGCCGACGCCGTGCCCCCGAAAGGACCGAACGCAATGGTGCGTACCTCTCCCCCCACGAAGCGGCTCCGCCGGCTGGGCGCCGCGCTCGCCGCCGTGGCCCTGGTGACTGCCGGGTGTGGCAGCAGTGCCGACACCGCGGCCCCGGCCGCCGCCTGTGCGCCCTCGGGCGGCAAGGTCGAGCTGTCGTTCTGGTCCTGGCTGCCCGGCATCGATCAGGCCGTCGCCCTGTGGAACCAGGGGCACCCCGACATCCACGTCACCGTCGAGCAGACCCCGCAGGGCAACCAGGGCACCTACAACAAGATGTTCACCGCGCTCAAGGCGAACCAGGCACCGGACCTCGGGCAGGTCGAGTTCGACTCGCTGCCCGGCTTCCGCGTCCAGCAGGGCCTGCGGGACATCTCGGCCTGCCCCGGCGTCGCGGACGCCAAGTCCAAGTTCGTGGACTGGACGTGGGCGCAGGCCTCGGTGGGCGGCGACGGCGTCTTCGCCGTCCCGCAGGACACCGGCCCGATGGGCCTGTTCTACCGCAAGGACCTGTTCGAGAAGTACCACGTGCCGGTGCCGACGACCTGGGACGAGTACGCCCAGGCCGCGAAGACCCTGCACACCGCCGACCCGAACCTCACGATCACGCACTTCCCGCAGAAGGACGTCAACTGGTTCGCCGGGCTCGTCTGGCAGGCGGGCGGGCACTGGTTCACCCAGGACGGCCAGCAGTGGAAGGTGAACCTCACCGACCCCGCGTCCACCAAGGTCGCCGACTACTGGCAGAACCTGCTCTCGCAGGGCCTGGTCTCGAACTACCAGGGCTTCTCCGAATCCTGGAACAAGGCCCTCGATTCCGGGCAGATCGCCACCTGGACCGGGGCCGTCTGGGGTGTCGGCACGATCGCGAAGGCCGCGCCCTCGACCGCCGGGAAGTGGGCCGTGGCCCCGCTGCCGCAGTGGACGAAGGGCGAGCAGCGCTCCGGCAACTGGGGTGGCTCGACCACCGCGGTGTTCGCCGGGACCAAGCACCCGGCCGAAGCGGCGCAGTTCGCCCTGTGGCTCAACAGCGACCCGCAGGCCCTGGCCATCCTGACCGCCCAGGGCGGCATCTACCCGGCCACCGTCTCCGCCCAGGAGTCGGTGAAGGCGTCGCCGGAGAGCACGCAGTTCTTCGGCGGCCAGGACGTCGACGCGGTGTTCCGCGCAGCGGGCAAGGGAGTCAGCCAGGACTTCACCTGGGGACCGTCGATGGAACAGACCTACGCCCACGTCCGCGACGGGTTCGGCGCCGCGCTCGCCGGCAACGGCACCCTCGGCAAGGCGCTCACCGAGGCCGGCGCCGCGACGATCACCGACCTGCAACGCCAGTCCATCCCCGTGGCGAAGTAAGGACGACGATGGTGGTCGCAGCGTCCCAGACCGTCGCCGGCGCGCCGCCCCGCCCCAGGGTGGCGCGCCGGCGGCGGGCGAACGGCAGCGCCCGCGCCGCGTGGCTGCTGCTCGCCCCGTTCCTGCTCGGGTTCGCGGTGTTCTACGTGGCCCCGATCGTGGTGGCGGTGGTGAAGAGCTTCACCGCCGTCACCCGCACCTCCACCTACGGCCGTCCCGTCGAGGTGTTCGCCGGGCTGGGCAACTACACCGCGGCCCTCGGCGACGCCGGGTTCACCGGCTCGGTCGGGCGGGTCCTGCTGTTCGGCGTGGTCCAGATCCCGGTCATGCTCGGCCTCGCGCTGGTACTGGCGCTGGCCCTGGACTCGGCGGTGGTGCGGCTGCGGCGGTTCTTCCGGCTCGCGTTCTTCCTGCCGTACGCGGTGCCCGGCGTGATCGCCGCGGTCATGTGGGGCTTCTTCTACGCGCCCAACCTCTCCCCGGTCAACCAGCTCCTCGACCCGCTCGGGCTCCACCCGGACCTGTTGTCCGGCAACGTGATCCTGTACTCGATCGCGAACATCGTCACCTGGACGTTCACCGGGTACAACATGCTGATCCTCTATTCGTCGCTGCAGGCGATCCCGCCCCAGCTCTACGAAGCGGCCCGGCTCGACGGCGCGTCCGGCTGGACGATCGCCTGGCGGATCAAGGTGCCGATCATCGCGCCGTCGCTGGTGCTGACCGGGGTCTTCTCCATCATCGGCACGTTCCAGCTGTTCACCGAACCCCAGGTGATGGCCGGGGTTTCCAGCGCGGTCTCGTCGTCCTACACCCCGTCGATGGCCGCCTACGCCCAGATTTCCGCCCAGAACTACGGCCTCGGCGCCGCGATGAGCGTGCTCGTCACGCTGCTGATCGCGGTCCTGTCGTGGCTGTTCTTCCGGATCACCCGCGCGAGGGCCGCCCTGTGACCACCCGTTCTTCCGCCGTGGTGACCACGGCGATGTTCGTCGCCGCGGTGTACTTCCTGCTGCCGGTGGTCTGGCTGGCGATCTCCGCCACGAAGTCCGCGCCGGACCTGTCGACGACGTTCGGCCTCTGGTTCTCCGGCAACCACCTCGGTGAGAACCTGCACGACACCGTGACCTTCGGCGACGGCCTCTACCTGCGCTGGCTGGCCAACAGCGCGCTGTACTCCGTGGTGGGGGCGGCGGCGGCCACGCTGCTGTCGGCGATGGCCGGCTACGCCCTCGCCAAGTTCACCTTCCGCGGGCGCGCGCTGACGTTCTCCACGATCCTGGCCGGGGTCCTGGTGCCGCCGACCGCGCTCGCGGTGCCGCTGTTCCTGATGCTGGCCGGCGCCGGGATGACGAACACGGTGTGGTCGGTGCTGCTGCCGAGCACGATCAGCCCGTTCGGGGTCTACCTGGCCCGCGTCTACGCGGCGGCCTCGGTCCCGGACGAGCTCCTCGAGGCCGGCCGCATCGACGGCGCGGGCGACGTGCGCATGTTCTACACCGTCAGCCTGCGCCTGATGGCCCCGGCGCTGATCACCATCTTCCTGTTCCAGTTCGTCGCGATCTGGAACAACTTCCTGCTGCCGCTGGTCATGCTGACCAGCGACCGGCTCTACCCGGTGACGCTGGGGCTGTACACGTTGAACACCCAGATCACCCGGGACCCGGACCTGAAGGCCATCGTGGTCACCGGCTCGCTGCTGTCGATCATCCCGCTGATCCTGGCTTTCCTGGCACTGCAACGCTTCTGGCGGACCGGGCTGGCGGCCGGGGCGGTCAAGGACTGACCGTCGGCGGCCTGCGTTTCAGGGCGCGCGCAGGGCGTACCGGCGCTCCGCGTAGGCCAGGTCGTCCCGCCACAACCGTGCGGCGGCCCGGCGCATGAGCGGACGCAGCGCCGGCGCGAACCGGGCGGCGTGGGCGAACCCCGGCCGTTCCGACGCCGCGATCGTCGCCTCGATCACCGCCGTTTCCGGGCGGCCGTCCGGGCCGGGGCCGAGCGGGGTGGCGTGCGTCTCCACCACGCTGCCGGCCCCTTCACCGTCCACAATGGTCATCAGGACCGTGCGCGGGCCCGGGCAGGTGAACTCCGCGACCACCGGGACGCCGATCTTCCCCGCCAGGCGGAACGTCACCTCGACGACGAACCGGTCGTCCTCCTCCGCGACGTCGACGCCCTGCGGCGCCGACAGCACGCGCAGCCGCGCGAACGAATACGGGTGGAACCAGGCACCGTGCCACGGGTCGAGGCGGTTGGCCACGACGTCTTCCGGCTCGCAGACGCCCGAGAGCGTCGCGACCGCGTCCACCGTCGTCCCGTGGGGACGGACCGGCACCGGCGGGCGTTCGGTGGGCTGCTCGCCGCCGGCCCGGTCGAGCCGGACCCACGCGAGCACGCCGTCGTCGTGCGCCGGGAGGGCCGTCCACCCTGGCCGGTCCGCGCCGACGCGCAGGCCGTGCCAGCGGCAGACCAGCTCGCCGCAGTGGACGCGCGCCTGGTCCAGCGGGGCGCCGAGGTGGGGGCACGCGCCGGGGCCGACGAGCAGGCCGCCGTCCGGCCCGCGCCACGCGACCAGCTCGCAGCCGGCCACCCGCACCCCGAGCGGCCGGTCGGCGCGCACCTCCCGGGCGGCCGCGAAGACGAACCAGTTGCCGGACGGCCGGGTGCCCGCCCGCTTGACCGCGGCTTCGATCAGCGCGGGACTGCACTCCCGGTAGGTGGGTTCCTGCCGAGCCCAGGCCGGTTCCCGGAACGGCCGCACCGGCCACCGCGCCGGCCAGCGCTCGATCACCTGCCGCTTGAAGTCCACCTGACACTCTCCCACCCGAGACGGCCGGCCCCGCGGACCGGCATGCGAGCCATCCTCAGCCATGTGAAGCGATTGCGCAACGCTTCCGGATTCCGGAGGGAGGCATCGAACGCCGCCCCGGGCGGGTCCATGCCTTCAGTCGTGCAGTTCGCGCGCTCCCGCACCGGCGGCCTGAAGCTGCGCAGCCTGGACGCACCCGCTCCGACTGGCTTTCAGCCGCGCGGCGCCACCGCATCCGACGGCACAGCACCCGAACCGGCGGCCTTCAGCCGCTCCGCGGCCAGCTCGACCGCGCCGGCCAGGTCGTTCACCCACGCCACCTCCCGCCGCGCCAGGTTTTGCCAGCCCGGGCCCGCCAGCACCACCTCGCAGCCGCGCCGGGACAGCCGACGGGCCAAGGCGTCGTCGACCGTGGCCGCGGACATCGACCAGAGGAACACCGCCGCCGGGGCGAGCTTGGCCGCGATGGCCGCCGTCGTCTCGGCCGGGACCAGCTGGCCCACGTAGACCGCCGGGATGCCGATCTCCGCCAGTACCGCCCGCAGCACCTCCAGCGGCAGGCTGTGCCGCTCGTCCGGGCAGCACGCCAGCAGCACCGCCCGGCCGGGCGGGGTGTTCGCGAACCGGGCGCCGTAGCGCTGGAGCGCGAGTGAGATCTCGCCCGTCAGCGCCCATTCGGACTCGAAGCACACGTCGCCGCGCAGCCAGCGGCCGCCGAGCTGACCCAGGACCGGCGCCAGGACGTCGGTCCACGCGCGCGCCGGGCCCAGCGCGTCGAGCAACTCGTCCAGCAACGCGGCCAGCGACGCGAAATCGACGCCCTCGGCGGCGGCCTCCAGCTCCTCGATGCGCCGGCCGGCCGGGACGTCGGGCAGCGCGCCGGCCGAACCCGAGAAGACGGCCGCCGCGGCTTCGCGGGCGCGCAGGCCGCGGTCGATGAGCCGCTGCATGTGCTGGAGGCGGCGGACGTCGGCGTCGGAGTAGCGCCGGTGCCGGCCGTCGTCCCGCAGCGAGGGGCCGACCCCGTAGCGCGCCGCCCAGGTGCGCAGCGTCACCGGCGAGACGCCGAGCAGTTCGGCGACCTTGCCGGGCGTCCAGGAACCCCGGGCACCCACCGCGTCGACGTCCATCCACACCACGTCCTACCCGCTGAACCCACTCGGAACGAAGTTTATCCGGCGTACATCCGGCGACACCCGGGGTGGAGGCCCGGGCGCCGCCGGATGCCGGACCCGCGCCGAGGGCGGGCGCCGGGCCCGGCGGGGCGGCGTGTGGCGTCGCCACCCCGTCCACAGGGAAGTCGCTTCGATGCGGCACCGATCGGTTCGGATCGCCGCCACGTTTTCACCCGTTCAAGTAGACAAGCTACACCCCATATGCAACGGTTGCGAATCGAATAGCCTCAATGTGGGAGGGCGGGGGATGACCGCGACGATGACGCCGGCCGACCGGCTGGACGCCCTGGGCCGGCGCTGCCTGGCCGAGGCGCACGGTTTCGTGACCGAGCGGGCGGCCGAGCACTTCGCCGGACGCAGCGAAGGGGCACTGGCGGCGACGGCGGTGCCCGAGTTCGTCGCGGGCGGGAAGTGCCTGCGGCCGCTGTTCGCCTACGTCGGCTGGCGGTGCGGGCAGCCGGACTCCGACGCCGCGGTCCGGGCCTCCGCCGCGCTCGAGCTGCTGCACTGCTTCGCCCTGGTCCAGGACGACGTGATGGACGGCTCGGCGCTGCGCCGCGGCCGGCCCGCCCTGCACGTCCGGTTCGCCCGGTGGCACGAGGAGCAGGGGTGGGCCGGCTCGGCCGCCCGGTTCGGCGAATCCGCCGCGACGCTGTTCGGCGACCTCTTCCTGGTCTGGTCGGAGCAGCTGCTGCGCGAAAGCGGGCTGGCGCAGGCCCAGCTGGCCCGTGCCTGGCCGCACTACGACGCGATGCGGGCCGAGCTGGCCGTCGGCCAGCTCGCCGACCTGGTCAACGACGCACGAGCGCTGCCGAGCTGGGACACCCTGCTCGACGTTCTGCGCCGCAAGTCCGGCAACTACACCGTGCGCCGCCCGCTGGAGTTCGGCGCGGCGCTGGCCGGCTGCGGCCCGGAGCTGACCGCCGGGCTGTCGGAGTTCGGCGGCCTGATCGGCGAGGCGTTCCAGCTCCGCGACGACCTGCTGGGCGTGTTCGGCGAGCCGGCCGTCACCGGCAAACCCGCCGGGCAGGACCTGCGCGACCGCAAGGCCTCCAGCGTCGTCGTGCTCGCCGCGGCGATGGCCGGGCGGCGTCGGCAGGCCGAACTGGCCGAGCTGCTCGACCTCCCCGTCGTCGACGACGACGCCGTCGAGCGCTGGCGGGAGCTGATCGTGGCCACCGGGGCCCGGGACCGCATGGGCGAGCTGATCCGGGAACGGGCCGACAAGGCGCTCGCGGCCATCGACCCCGCGGTGGTCCCGCGGCCGGCCGCCGACCTGCTCGCCGTGCTCGCGGCCCGCTGCACGGACCGCGACCGATGAAGACCGTGCCCGGACCGGCGGACCGCGTCGTCGTCGTGGGTGCCGGGCTGGCCGGCCTGGCCGCGGCCCTGCACCTCGCCGGCCGGGGCCGGGAGGTCACCGTCCTCGAGCGCGACCTGGGCCCGGGCGGCCGCGCGGGCCGCGTCGAGCTCGACGGCTACCTGCTCGACACCGGCCCGACGGTGCTGACCATGCCGTCGATTCTGCGGGACACCTTCGCCGCGGTCGGTGCCCAGCTCACCGAGGAACTGCCGCTGACCCGCCTCGACCCGGCGTACGTGGCCCAGTTCGCCGACGGCAGCACACTGCCCGTGCACGCCGACGCGGACGCGATGACCGAGGCCGTGCGGGCGTTCGCCGGGCCGGCCGAGGCCGCCGGCTACGTCCGCCTGCGCGACTGGCTGACGAAGCTGTACCGCGCGGAGTTCGGCCGGTTCATCGACGCGAACATCGACTCGCCGCTCGGCATGCTCTCCCCGGACCTGGCGCGGCTGGTGGCCCTGGGCGGGTTCCGGCGGCTCGACGGCCGGGTCGGCCGGTTCCTCACCGACGAGCGGCTCAAGCGGGTGTTCACCTTCCAGGCGCTCTACGCGGGCGAGTCCCCGATGCGGGCCCTGGCGCTGTACGCGGTGATCTCGTACATGGACACCGTCGGCGGGGTGTACTTCCCCACCGGCGGGATCGCCGCCCTGCCCCAGGCGCTGGCCAGGGTCGCGGCCGGCGCCGGGGTCAAGTTCGAGTACGGCGACGCCGTGCGCACGCTCGAACGCCGCGGCCGCCGCGTCACCGCCGTCCGGACCGCCTCCGGGACCCGGTACCCGTGCGACGCCGTCGTCCTCACCACCGAGCTGCCCGAGAGCTACCGCCTGCTCGGCCGGCACCCGCGGCGGCCGGTCCCGCTCCGGGCCGCGCCCTCGGCGCTCGTGGTGCACGCCGGCGGCCCCTCGACGCACCAGGATGTCGCCCACCACACGATCTCCTTCGGGCACGGGTGGCGCTCGACGTTCGACGAGCTGATCACGCGGGGACGGCGGATGAGCGACCCGTCGCTGCTGATCACCCGGCCGACCGCGTCCGAGCCCGGCCTCGCCCCGCCCGGCCGCCAGCTCTACTCCGTGCTCGCGCCGGTGCCGAACCTCGACCGCGGGCCGGCGGACTGGGCGGCCGAAACCGACGCCTACGCCGAGGAAGTCCTCGACGTCGCCCGGGCCCGGCTGCTGCCCGGCTTCGAGCCGGAGTTCACGCACGTGCTCGGCCCGGCCGAGTGGGCCGAGCGCGGGCTGGTCGCCGGGACACCGTTCAGCTACGCGCACTCCTTCGGCCAGACCGGCCCGTTCCGGCCGCGGAACCTCCCGCGCGGGACCGACAACGCCGTCCTGGCCGGTGGCGCCACCGTGCCCGGCGTGGGGGTGCCGACCGTGCTCATCTCGGGCAGACTGGCTGCCGACCGGATCACCGGAGGGACCCGATGACCCGACGTGAACTCGACGCCGCCGGCATCCGCGCACCGGGCCTGCGTTCGGCCTACACGTGGTGCCGCGAGCTCAACGCCCGGCACGGCCGCACGTACTTCCTCGCGACGCGGCTGTTGACCCCGGCCCAGCGGCCGGCCATCCACGCGCTCTACGGCTTCGCCCGGTGGCTCGACGACATCGTCGACGAACCGGCCGCGGACGCCACCCCGGAGACGCTCGACACCCGCCTGCAGGAGGTCGAAAAGCACTTCCTCACCGACCTCGACGCCGGCGTGAGCGACGATCCGCTGCTGACCGCGGTGATCGACACGGCGGCCCGGTACCGCCTCGCCAAGGCCTACTTCGAGGCGTTCTTCACCTCGATGCGGATGGACCTCACCGTCGACGGCTACGCCACCCGCGCCCAGCTCGACACCTACGTCCACGGCTCGGCCGAGGTGATCGGGCTGCAGGTGCTGCCGGTGCTCGGCACCGTCGCCCCCCGCGAAGAGGCCGAGCCGAGGGCCGCCGCGCTCGGGAAAGCCTTCCAGCTCACCAATTTCCTGCGCGACGTCGCCGAGGACCTGGAGCGCGGCCGCGTCTACCTGCCGGCCGACGAACTGGCCGCGCACGGCGTCGACCGCGACCGGCTGACGTGGTGCGCCCGGCAGGGGCGGGCCGACCAGCCGGTCCGGGCCGCGATCCGGAACCAGATCGCCGTCACGCGGGACGTGTACGCCGAGGCGCGCCCCGGGATCGCCATGCTGCACCCGGTTTCCCGCCCGTGCGTGGCCACGGCCGCGACCCTGTACGGGCGGATCCTCGACCGCATCGAGGACGCCGGCCACGACGTCTTCGCCGGGCGCGCGGCGGTTTCCCGGGGGCAGCGGCTGCTGGTGGCGTGCGGGGCGGTCGCCCGCACGCAGTGGGCGCGGGCCCGACATCCCGCGCCGGCGCTCCCGGCGGTGGTGGGCTGACGTGGGCCAGGTCGAATACCTCGTCGTGCTGGCGGCCTGCGTCCTGGTGACCCTGCCGCTGGAGCTCGCGGGGGCCCGCGTGTACCGGCAACCGCGGCGGCTGGCCCGCACGGTGCTGCCGGTGGCGCTGGTGTTCCTCGTCTGGGACGCGCTGGCCATCGCGGGCCGCGTCTGGGACTACGCGCCGGGCCGCGTCACCGGGATCCGCGCGCCCTTCGCCGTGCCGCTGGAGGAAGTCCTGTTCTTCGTGGTGATCCCGATCTGCGGGCTGCTGACGTACGAGGCCGTCCAGCTCACGGCCGCGTTCGTGCGGCGGCTCGCCCGCAAGGACCGGACGGAGGCGCGCCGGTGATCCCCTGGGGCTACACCGTGCCCGCGGTCGCCGCGGTGGCCGTCGTCGTGCTGCTCGAGGTCTTCCTGTTGCGCACCGGCCTGTTCCGCCGTCCGGCCTACTGGATCGCGATGGCCATCGTGACCGCGTTCCAGATCCCGGTGGACGGCTGGCTGACCAAGCTGTCCGACCCGATCGTCCGCTACTCCCCCGAGCACATCACCGGCTGGCGCTTTCCGTGGGACATCCCGGTCGAAGACTTCCTCTTCGGCTTCGCGCTGGTGACCGCGGTGCTGCTGGTGTGGGAACGGACCGGCCCCCGCGAGGAGCGACCATGAGCCAGCTGTCCAAGGACGGCCTTCCCCGCGGCGCGGTGCCGTCGGCCTTCGACACCGAAGCGCGGTGGTACGACCGGCTGGTCGGGGCCAACCCGGGCTACCACGAGCACCTCCGGCTTTCCGCGCGGCGGCTGGAACTGCCGGCGGCCGGGGCGGGCCTGCGGCTGCTGGACGCCGGCTGCGGCACCGGCGCGTCGACGGCCGCGTTGCGGTCGGCCGCGCCCGGGGCGGAGATCACCGCCTTCGACGCGTCCGGGGAGATGCTCGCGCAGGCCCGGGCGAAGAACTGGCCCCGCACGGTCACCTTCGTGCACACGCCGGTCGAGGAGCTGGCCGGGATCACCGGGCCGTTCGACGCGATCCTGGCGGCGTACCTGCTGCGCAACCTCACCGAGCCGACGGCGCAGCTGCGGCGGCTGCGCGCGCTGCTGCGTCCCGGCGGCCGGATCGCGATCCACGAGTACTCCGTCCGCGACTCGCGGCGCGCCCGGTGGACGTGGAACGCGGTCTGCGCGGGCGTGATCATCCCGCTCGGGAAGGTGACCACCGGCGACGCGACCCTCTACCGCCACCTGCGCCGCAGCGTCCTGGAATTCGACGGGATCGCCGCGCTCGCCGGCCGGCTCGCCGACGCCGGCTTCACCGACGTCCGCACCGCCACGATGCCGGGCTGGCAGCACGGCATCGTCCACACCGTCCTCGGCACCAACCCGCAGGAGCACCCGTGAGCCTCGGCACCGACCGCCGCATGGAGACCCGGCCGGCGCCGCCCGGCCTGCCCGACGCCGGGCGGCTCAGCCGGCGCCCGACCGCGGCGGTCGTCGGCGGCGGCATCGCGGGCCTCACCGCGGCCACCGGGCTGGCCGAGCGCGGCGTCTCGGTGACCCTCTTCGAGCGCGACACCCACCTCGGCGGGCGCGTCGGCGGCTGGGCGGACCGGCTGCCCGACGGCACCGGCGTCACCATGAGCCGGGGCTTCCACGCCTTCTTCCGCCAGTACTACAACCTGCGGGCGCTGCTCATGCGCACCGATCCCGGGCTCGACCGGCTGGCCCCGCTGGCCGACTACCCGCTGCTGGACGCCCAGGGCCGCACGGACACCTTCGCCGGTCTCCCCCGGACGCCGCCGTGGAACGCGCTGGCCTTCGCCTGGCGCAGCCCGACGTTCACCCCGCGGGACTTCCTGCGCCTCGATGGCCGCAGTGCCCTGCCGCTGGCCACGGTGAGCGTCCCGGAGATCTACCACCGGCTCGACGGCACCGACGCCGCGAGCTTCCTCGACGCGATCAACTTCCCCGAAGCCGCCAAGCACCTGGCGTTCGAGGTGTTCTCGCGCAGCTTCTTCGCCGATCCGCGCGACCTCTCGGCGGCGGAACTGGCGACCATGTTCCACCTGTACTTCCTTGGCTCCAGCGAAGGCCTGGTGTTCGACGTGCCGACCGAGCCGTTCCCGCAGGCGCTGTGGGATCCCCTGGCCGGCTACCTCGCCGACCGCCGGGTGACGATCCGGACCGGCACCCCGGTGACGTCGCTCGACCGCACTTCGGAGGGCTTCGCGGTCACGACGGCGGCGGACACCGCGCAGTTCGACACGGTCGTGCTGGCCTGCGACGTGCGGGGGCTGCGCGAGATCGTCGCCGCGTCACCCAGCGTCGGCACCCCCGAGTGGCGGGCGGCGGTGGCCGGGTTGCGCACGGCACCGCCGTTCCTCGTCCGCCGGCTCTGGCTCGACCGGCCCGTCGACGCGGCCCGGCCGCCCTTCCTGGGCACCGGCAGCGTGCCGCCGCTGGACAACATCAGCCTGCTGGACCGCTACGAGGGCGAGGCCCGCCGGTGGGCGGCGCGCACCGGTGGCTCGGTCGTGGAGCTGCACGCGTACGCGGCCGCGACCGACGACCGCGAGACGCTGGCGAAGGCCGTGGACGACCGGCTGCACGCGATCTACCCCGAGACGCTGGATGCGGGCGTGACGGCGTCGATTTCGCTGTGGCGCGAGGATTGCCCGCTGTTCGGCCTGGGCGGCTTCGCCCAGCGACCGACGGTCTCGACCCCGGACCCGGCGCTGGCCCTCGCCGGCGACGGCGTGCGGATCGATCTCCCGGTGGCGCTGATGGAACGCGCGGCGACGACCGGCTGGGCGGCGGCCAACACGCTCCTGGCGGGCTGGGGTCTCGCCGGGCACCCGCTGCGGTCGGTGCCCAACCGCGGCCGGATCGGCCTGCTGAACCGGCTCGCCGCGACGAAGCACTTCAGCGCATGAACGCCGTCGTCGTCGGCGCCGGGCTCGCCGGGCTGGCCGCCGCCGTCACGCTGCACCGGGCCGGCGTGCCGTGCGTGGTCCTCGAAGCTTCGGACGACGTCGGCGGGCGCGTCCGCACCGACGTCGTCGACGGCTTCCGCCTCGACCGCGGCTTCCAGATCCTCAACCCGGCCTACCCCGCCGTCCGGCGCCTGGTCGACGTCGACGCCCTGCGGCTCGGCCGGTTCTGGCGCGCGGTCCGGGTGGCCGACGAGCACCGCGTCGCCCTGCTCGGGAACCCGATCGACACGCCCAAGGCGCTGCGCGACATCGCGGCCCGGCGCTACCTCTCGGCCAGGGACCTGGCGGCGCTCGGCGCGCTGTCCGCCCGCGTCGCCGCCGGATCGGCGCAGGCGATCATCGACCGCGCCGACCGCACGACGCTCGACGAGCTGCGGCGCGCCGGGGTGTCGGCGCGAGCGGTGGAGACGGTGTTCCGGCCGTTCCTCTCGGGGGTGTTCCTGGAGCGCGAGCTGACCACTTCGGCCCGGTTCTTCCAGCTGGTGTGGCGCAGCTTCCTGCGGTCGGCCCCGTCGCTGCCGGCGCTGGGCATGGGCGAGCTCCCGCGGCAGCTGGCCCGCACCCTGCCGACGTCGGCCGTCCACCTGGAGACGCCGGTCGAGGAGGTCCGCCCGGGCCACGTCCGCACGGCCGGCGGTGCGCGGTGGCCGGCCCCCGCGATCATCGTCGCCACCGACGGCTCCGCGGCGGCTCGCCTCACCGGCGTCGCGGAGCCGCGCTGGAACCGCGGGACGACGTGGTACTTCGCCCCACCGCGGTCCCCCTTGCGCGAACCGGTGATCGTGATCGACGCGCACGGCGGGCCGGTGGTCAACACGAGTGTGGTCAGCGAGGTGTGCCCGACGTACGCCCCACCGGGGACGGCGCTGGTGAGCGCGTCGGCCTTGACGACGCTGCCGGAGGGCGAGGTCCGCCGGGCGCTGGGCCGGATGTACCGCACGGACGCCACGCGCTGGCCGTTGGTCGCCCGGTACGAGATCGCCCGCGGGCTGCCGGCGATGTCGCCACCGCACGCGCTGCGGCGGCCGGTCCGGTTGGGCGAAGGGCTGTACGTGTGCGGTGACCACCGCGACACGAGCTCGCTGCAGGGGGCGCTGGCGTCCGGCACCCGGGCGGCTCGCGCGGTGCTCGCCGACCTCGGCCGGCCGGCCCGCTGAACCGCCTCCCGCACTACGACATTCGGGCGGAAATTCGCTCCCCGCACCGCGAAAACCACCGTGATCGCCGAGATCACCCGGCACCGGCGGTGCCAGAGCGTCGCTGGGAAGAGTGAAACCGGCACCACGGTGTTCGGTGTTCCGGCGCAGCGCGCCCGTGGTTTCCGTAGCCCGCAACCGCCGCCGTACCCCGTTGAGCGCCTTGACATGCGGCGCTCCGAGTGACGCTCGACCCCCTGCTAACGAAATCCCGCGCTTTCCGTCTCCCCGAGGCAACCCGCAGCACTCCGGCCTTCGGAAGGGAAGTCATGTCGCGGAGATCCTTGTTCGTCGCGCTGACCACGGTCAGCGCCTTGCTCACCCCGGCCGCCATCGCGGCCGCGGCGCCGCCGGGCGTCGATCCGGCCACGGTCGATCTCACGCTCTCCGCCGGGCAGAGCGCCGACGTCACCAAGCACGTCACCACCTCCGCCGTTCCCCCGAACCCCGACCTCGTGCTGCTCGCCGACACCACGGGCAGCATGGCCGGCGCCATCAACGACGTCCGCACGAACGCCGGTGCCATCACCGGGGACGTGCTCGCCGCGCAGCCGACCGCCCGGTTCGGCGTCGCCGAGTACAAGGACTTCACCGACGCCACGCCCTTCAAGGTCAACCAGGGCATCACCGCCGACACCGCCGCGGTGCAAGGCCGGGATCGACCAGTGGTCCGCGGGCGGCGGCGGCGACCTCCCCGAAGCCGACCTCAACGCGCTCTTCGAACTGGCCTCCGGCGCGGTGACCTTCCGCCCGGACGGCACCCGCATCATCGCCTGGTTCGGCGACGCGCCGTCGCACGACCCGAGCGGCGGGCACACCCTCGCCCAGACCATCGACGCGCTCAAGGCAGCGAAGATCCGCGTCGTCGCGGTCAACGTCGGTGCCCTGGACGCCGACGGCCAGGCGAGCGCCATCGCCACGGCCACTGGCGGCGTGCTCCTGAACAACGTGCCGTCGAACCAGGTGTCGCAGGCCATCCTCGACGGCATCAAGTCCATCGAGGTCACGGTGACGCCGAAGGTCACCGGCTGCGACCCGCAGCTGACGCTCACCAACGCCCCGGCGAGCGTCAAGGTGCCCAGCGGGGACGTCGCGACGTTCACCGAGACCGTCGCCGCCAAGGCCGACGCCGCACCCGGCACCTACCACTGCACGGTGGACTACCAGGTCGACGGCGTGTCCCGCGGGTACGTCGAGACGACGACGGTGCGGGTGCTCGGCCTGAGCATCGACGACGTCACGGTGGACGAGGGCTCCGGCGGCGCGCCGGTGCCGGCCACCTTCACCGTGTCGTTGCTCGGCGGCGCGAGCCCGAACCCGGTGTCGGTCCACTACGCCACCGCGAACGGCACGGCGACCGCACCGGCCGACTACCAGGCGGCGAGCGGTGACGTGACCTTCGCGCCCGGCGAGACGACCAAGCCGGTGACCGTCCTGGTCAACCCGGACACCGTCGACGAGCCGGACGAGACGTTCACCGTCACCCTGTCGGCCCCGTCCGGTGCCGGGCTGGTCGACCCGACCGGCGTCGGCACGATCGTGGACGACGACCGCGACGGCGTCTTCTCCTGCACCGGCACCGCCGCGAACGTCATCGGCATCACCGCGGCCGTGGCGAACCCGGCGAACCTGCCCTGCGCCGACGACAGCAAGACCGTCCTCGACGCGACGCTCAACGCCGGCCTGATCAAGGTGCAGACCCACGCGCTGACGTCCGCGACCGACCTGGCCCCCGACAACCAGTCGGCGGCTCCGGCGGCCGGTGACCACGCGCAGGCGTCGGCCAAGATCGACAAGACGGTGATCAGCACCCTCGGGCTGACCATCGAGCTGGGCGTGATCCAGTCGCAGGCGGCGGCGACCTGCCAGCCGGCCCCGGGCGGGCTCGCCCCGGTGCTGACCGGCAGCTCGAACATCGCCTCGCTGAAGATCAACGGCGCTTCGGTCACGGTCGGCTCGGCGCCGCTGACCATCGCGCTGGTCATCGGCTCGCTGAAGCTGAACGGCCAGACCATCGCGAACGGCGTCGTGAAGCAGCAGGCCGTCACGCTGGAGACCCCGCTGGCGAAGATCGTGCTCGCGGAGTCCCAGGCCGACGTGCACGGCACCGCCGCGCACCCGGCGGGCAACCCCTGCCGCCGCTGATCCGGTGACCCCCCGGGGCGGGCGGCCATCCCCCGCCCCGGGTGGTCTGCCGCGGCCGGTCGTGAGTGTTTAGGCGGGTTAGAACCCGACTAAACACTCACGACCCCTGGCGGGCTCAGAGCTCGTGGGAGGTCGTGTCGCCGGTGGTCACCAGCAACGCGCTCCAGGCCGCGACCGGGCTGATGTTGAGCAGCACCGCGCGGCCGCCGAACTCCCCGGTTTCCCGGGCGCTCGCGAGGTTGAAGAACACGTCGTTCGGCCCGAGGTGGCCGTAACGGGCCAAGTTGTCGAAGCACGCTTTCGCGATCGGGACGCCGATCGCCTCCGACCAGTTCCGGAACGCGGCCGTGGACAGGTTCTGCGCGAGGTAGCACGGGACGTCGGCGGGGCCGAGGCCGTTGCGGTCGAGGAGGCGGGTGACCAGTGCCCGCAGCCGGTTGCGGGTCTCCACGGCCAGCCGGAACGCGTAGACCGCCGGGTCGGTGCACTCCTCCCGCCAGCGGGCGAACTCCTCGTCGCGGTAGTCGACGCGGAACAGGTCCGCGTAGGCCCCGTTCGTCTCCAGCAGGATGTCCCGGATCCGGAGCTCTCCCCGGCGGCGCAGCAGGAGTGCGCCACCGCTGTCGCCGTTGACCGTGACGGGGTGGCGGTAGCGCCCGGGCGTCGCGGGCTTGCTCCCGTGCAGGACGAGGACGTTCGCCAGCCCCGGGTCGGCGCGCAGCAGTCCGTCCGCGGCGAGCAACGCCGGCGTCAGCGACGCGCACCCGAGGCCGCCGACCGAAAACGCCATCGCCCGCCCGGCGCCCAGCATCGCCTGCAGCCGGGTGGCTTCCGAGCTGACCAGCGTCTGCGGGGCCCGCGGCTCCACCGTCAGGACGACGTCGACGTCGTGCGCGTCGAGGCCCGCGGTGGCCAGCACCCGCGCACCCGCCCGGGCCGCGAGGTCCGCCGCGGTCAGGGTGTCGTCGGCCGGCACCCGGTCGATGCCGAGCGCGGCACAGGTCGCGCGTTCGGTGTCGGACAGCGCGGGCAGCTCGGCGACCGTCAGGTACGTCTCCGGCAGGTACCACGCCGAGGCGGCGAGCGCGATCACGCGAGTTCGGTGAAGGCGCGCAGGATTTCGTCGGCGAGCGCGTCCAGGCGCTCTTGTCCGACGCCGCCCGCCACGGCCAGCCGCAGCGCACCGTCCCGCACCGCGCTGGTGACGACGAGCGGGAACCAGGACGCGACCGCGCGTTTGAGGTTCACCGACAGGTCCCAGCGGGTCCGCAGCAGCCGGACGCCGGAGTCGAAGGCCGAGGTGTCGCTCGGCCCGTGCAGCACCAGGACTTCCGGTTCGGGCAAGGCACGCAGCCGGGCGGTGCCGGGCGAGTCCGGCGAGAGGTGGCGCAGCATCCCGTAGCCGACGCCGTCGTTGGGCACCGACCGGGCGCGGTCGGCGATCTCCGGCAGGCAGTCCCGGGCCGCGGTGCCCGGCGCGACCGGCAGCACCAGCGGGTGCAGCGTGGTGAACCAGCCGACCGACGGGCCGCGCCCGGCCAGCCGGAACGGGTTCGGCGTGGCCTCCCCCTCGGTCATCACGAAGGCGCTCGGCGCGTCCTGCCACCGGGCCAGTCCGCAGGACACCGCGCACAGCGCCGCCTCCCGGCCCTGGGCACCCCCGGCGGACAGCAGCGTGGCGACCGCCGGGTCGTCCAGGGTCCGGGCGGTGATGCCGTCCCCGGGCGAGCCGCCGATCGTCCCCGCCGACGCGCTCTTTCCCGCGGAGGCGGCGTCGGACACCGCTGAGGCCCCGGCCCGCAGGGTGGCCGTCCAGTAGGTCAGCTCCCCCGCCAGCTCGTCCGAGGCCGCCATCGCCCGCAGGTGCTCGGCCCACTCGCGCCACCGCGGCGGCCGGGGCGCCGAGGCCGGGGCCCGGCCCGCCGCGAGGTCGGCGAGCAGCACGTCGAGGTCGTCGAGGACGACCACAGTGGACATGTTGTCGAAGACGAAGTGGTTGACCAGCAGGACGAGCAGGCCGCCGCGGGCGCGCCCGCGGTCGTAGTGGCGGACGCGGAACAGCGGCCCGCGCGCGGGGTCCATCTCCGCCTTCATCGCCAGGCAGTCGTCCGCGACGATCGCGAGTTCCTCGTCGGGGGTCAGCGGCGGCAGCACCACCGTGTCGAACACGTCGGCCGCGGTGAGGTCCGCGACTTCGAGCCGGGCGCCGAGTGCGTTGCGCCGCACCCGGTAGCGCAGCGGTTCGTGCAGGGACAGGAGGTGGCCGATCGCCGTCCGGATCGCGGCCCCGTCGATCTCGGGCGTGGTTTCCACGGTGTGCACGTCGACGAAGTCGCCGACGTCGTCCGGCATCCGGTCCAGGAAGCTGAGCATGATCGGGGTCGGCGGGATCGGGCGCAGCGGCTCGGGGACCGGCACCGCGGACGGCACGGGCGCCGGCGCCGGGCCGTCGACGACCGCGGCGCGGGCCAGTTCGCCGAGCGTGCGGCACTGCAGCAGCTGCTGCGGGGTGAAGTGGACGCCGTCCTTGGCCGCCCGTGCGGCGACCCGGACACCGAGGACCGAATCACCGCCGAGGTCGAAGAAGTTGTCCTTCGGGCCGACCGGGCCGCCGCCGGTCAGCAGGTCCGCGCAGATCGCGGCGAGGACCCGTTCGGCGTGAGCGGAGGTGTCACTGTCCACAAGGGATGGTTGGGGCATGGCGGGCTCCCGGTGGGTGGGGGCGGGGACCGGCTCGCCGTCGACGGCCGGGAGGGCGGCCAGGGGGCGGCCGGGTTCGCGCAGCACGGCGTCGAGCAGGCCGGGCAGCAGGCGGGCGAGCGCGTCGGCCGTTTCGCGGTCGAACAGGGCCGTCGCGTACTCGAAGTAGCCGTCCATCGGCCCGTCCTGCTGGTCGATGACGCCGACGGTGAGGTCGAACTTCGCGGTGCCCGGCGCGATGCCGGCGACGGTGCCGGCGTCGGAGAACCGCGTGCAGCCGAGGCCGCCCAGCTCGGCGGTGTCCTGCGGGACGTTCTGGTAGGTGTAGGCGACGTCGAACAGCGGCTGGCGGCCGGGTTCGCGCGGCCCGCACACCGCCGAGACGATCTTCTCCAGGGGGATTTCCTCGTGGTCGAGGACGTGGGCGACGGTGTCCGCGCAGCGCCGGACCAGGTCGGTGAACGACAGCGAGCCTTCGACGCGGGTGCGGAACGGCGGCAGGTTGTTGAAGTACCCCATGAGGTCGTGCGTCGCCGGGTGCGTCCGGCCGGAGGTGGCCACGCCGACGACGACGTCGGTGAAGCCGGCCCAGCGGTGCAGCAGGGCGTCGACCAGCGCCAGCATCGTCACGAACGTCGTCACGCCGTGGTCGCGGCTGAACGCCCGCGCCGCTTCGGCCGCCGGTTCGGCGATGGTGAACTCGACGAGGTCGCCGTCGAAGGTCTGGGCGGCCGGGCGGGGCCGGTCCAGCGGCAGCTGCGCGGTCGGCAGGCCGGCCAGCTCGGCGCGCCAGAACCGCAGACCGCGTTCGAGGGTCTCGCCCGACAGGCGGTTTCGTTGCCAGGCCGCGAAATCGGCGAACTGGAAGGGCAGTTCGGGCAGCTCCGGCGCCCGGCCGGCCAGCCGCGCCCGGTAGAGCTCGGTGAAGTCGCGGAAGAAGATCGTCGGCGACCAGCCGTCGAAGACGATGTGGTGGTAGGTCCAGAGCAGGACGTGATCGGCTTCGGCCAGGCGCAGCAGGGTGATCCGGACCAGCGGGCCGGTGGCCAGGTCGAACGGGCGGACGGCCTCCTCGCCGGCCAGCCGGTGCGCCGCCGGGTTCCGCTGCGCTGCGGGCAGCGTGCTCAGGTCGTGCACGACGAGCCGGGGCCCGGGCTCGGCGAGCCGGGTGAACGGCACCCCGTCGTCGTCGGGGATGCAGGTACGCAGCACCTCGTGCCGGTCGAGCAGGTCCTGCACCGCGCCGGCGAGCGCGGCTTCGTCCAGCGGGCCGGACAGCCGCAGGTCGTGCGGGATGTTGTAGAGCGCGCTGCCGGGGTTCAGCCGGTCGAGGTACCACAGCTGTTCCTGGCCGGCCGACAGCGGCAGCGGGCCGCCGCGCGGCAGCACCGTGATGGCGGGCAGGTCGCCGGACGGGCCGCGCTCGGCCCGCACCGCCTCGATCCGGGCGGCGAAGGCCCCCACGGTCGGGTGGCCGTACAGGTCGGCGAACGTCAGCTCGACGCCGAAGTCGCGTTCCATGGTGCGCAGCGCGGTGATCGCCGCGATCGACGTCCCGCCGAGGGCGAAGTAGTCCGACTCCCGGCCGAGCTCCTCCTCCCCCAGTGCCCGCGCCCAGACTTCGGCGACCCGGCGTTCGGTGTCCACATCGGACACCGTGGCGACCGGTTCCGGGGCCCGGGTTTCGACCGGCGGCGAACCCGGCGGGCGGCACCAGCACCGGACGCTCTCCAGCGGGTAGGCCGGGGCTTCGATCCGCGGGACGACCGTCCCGGCGTAGTGGCGGTCCCAGTCGAGCCGGACGCCGAGCCGGTAGAGCGCCGCCACCTGCCGCAGCACCGCCCGGCGGCCGGTCCCGGCGATCAGCTCGACGCAGCCGAGCTCGGGCGCCAGCCGGCGCATCGTCCGCGACAGCACCCCGCCGGTGCCGAGCTCGACCAGCACCGCGCCGTCGCGGGCGAACCCCCGCACCGCCTCGGCCAGCCGCCCGGGGTCGAGCGTCGGCCCGACGGCCCGGCCCGCCGCGGCCGCCAAGCCGTCGGCCAGGGACAGTTCGCCGCGCGCGATCCGGACCGACAGGTTGCCGGCGCCGGACCCGACGAGGTGGGTGTCGGGCAGGCCCAGTGACCGGGCCAGCCGGTGGAGGGCGTGGTGGACGGCGACCAGGCGGGGGCCCGGCTCGTCCGGCAGTGGGTCGTCGCCGAGGATCGGCCACGCCGCGCGCAGGTCCGCCCAGAGCTCGGGTTCGACCCCGCCGTCGCCGGAGAACAGCAGCACCACCGGCGGGTCGTCCGCGGCGGGCGTGTCCGGGACCGCGGCCGAGCGCAGGGCCGCGGCGAGCGCCGCGGGTTCGCCGGCGACCACGGCGAGGCGGAAGGGGTGGTCGTCGCGGCCGCGGTTCATCGCGTGGCCGATGGCGGGCACGCCGTGGCCGCTCCCTTCGGCGAACCCCGCGAGATCGTCGCGGTATCGGGCCAGGGCGGACGCCGTCTTCGCCGACACCGTCACCAGGTGCTCGGTCCCGTCCGGTTCCGCGGGCGCGGGAGCCGGCGGCGGCTGCTCGACGACGGCGTGGACGTTGGTGCCGGTGAGCCCGAACGAGCTCAGCCCCGCGCGCCGCGGTGCGTCGCCGTCCCAGGGGCCGAACGCGGGGTTGACCCGCACCGGGGCGCCGAAGTCGATCAGCGGGTTGGGCGTCTCGAAGTGCGCGGTCGGGTACCGGACGCCGCGCCGCACGCTCAGCAGCACCTTGACCAGCCCGGCGACCCCGGCGGCGTTGTCCAGGTGCCCGATGTTGCCCTTGATCGAGCCGATCGAGCACGACGGCGTCGTGACGCCGGCGTCGAGGAACGCCTGGCGCAGGGCCTCGACCTCGACGACGTCGCCGAGCGGGGTCGCCGAGCCGTGGCACTCGACGTACCCGACGGTGGCCGGGTCGACGCCGGCGTCGCGCCAGGCCGCGGTGATCACCTCGGTCTGGGCCGCCCGGCTCGGCGCGCTCATGCTGGCCATCCGGTAGCCGTTGTGGTTGACGGCGATGCCCTTCAGCACGGCGTGCACGTGGTCGCCGTCGGCGAGCGCGGCGGGCAGCGGCTTGAGCACGACGATCCCGCCGCCTTCGCCGCCGACCGCACCGGTGGCCTTCTCGTCGAACGGACGGCACCGGCCCTCGGGTGACTCGACACCGCGGACCGGGACGTGTCCGGCCGCGCGGATCGGCACCGGCCGCACGCTGATGCCCCCGGCGAGCGCCAGGTCCGCGGCCCCGCTGCGCAGCAGGGCGACGGCGTGGGCGACCGCGACCAGGCTGCCGCTGCAGGCGGTGTCGAGGACGAGCGCGGGCCCGGTGAAGTCGTGGCGGTAGCTGATCCGCGCGGCGAGCGAAGCGGCCAGGATGCCCAGGATCTGCTGCGGGTCTTCCTCTTCGAAGAGGTCTTCGTAGTCGCTGCGCGAGCTGCCGAGCACGACGGCGGTGCGTGAGCCGCGCAGGGCCTGGGGCGCGTAGCAGGCGTTCTCGAGGGCTTCGTGGGCCAGCTGCAGGATCAGCCGCTGGTGCGGGTCCATCCACGCGGCCTCGGCCGGCGGCACGCCGAAGAAGCGGTGGTCGAAGCGGTCGATCCGGTCGAGGTAGCCCATGGGCAGGTAGCCGGGTCCGGCCGCGAAGCCGTTCTCCCGCAACCGTTCCTCGCCCGGCTGGCCGGTGCGGTCGTGTCCTTCGGCGAGCAGGTCGTGCACGGCGTCCAGCCCGTGGGCGCCCGGGAGCAGGGCGGACACCCCGATGATCGCCACATCGTCGTTGCGCACCGGCTCCGGCCTCCTAGAGCTCGTAGTCCTTCGGCGGGTTCAGGCCGCGGTCCACGGCCCGGCCCAGTGCTTCGAGCGTGGGGTGCTCCAGCATCAGGGCCAGCGCGCCGACCGTGGGGTTGTCGAACAGCGCCCGCGGCGGCAGGGCCGCACCGAAGTCGGCCCGCAGCCGGGCGGTGACCCGCAGGCAGAGCAGCGAGTCACCACCGAGGGCGAAGAAGTCGTCGTCGACCCCGACCCGCTCGACGGCGAGCACCTCCGACCAGATCCGGCTGAGGGCCTGCTCGGTCGCGGTGCGGGGCGCGAGGTAGGGCTGCTCGCCCTCGACGGGGGTGGCGGCCGGGGCGGGAGGGTGCTCCCGAAGTGGTGCTGCGAGCGGGCGGTCGCGCGATGGGTCGGTGAGCCCGGCCGAGTCGGTCGCGGGCGAGCCGGCCTCCGAAGCGGGCGGCGGCTCACGCCGTGGTTCCGCCGGTTCGCGCAGCAGGTCCACGAGTTCGCCGGCCAACGCCTCGACGGTGGCGCGGTCGAACAGCGCCGGGTCGTAGCCGAGCCGCAGGGTCAGGGGTTCGGCGTCGCGGGCGCTGCCGTGGGCGACCAGGACCAACGGGTAGTTGGTGACCTCGACCGCCGTCAGCTCCGCCACGTGCAGGCCCCGCTCGGCCAGCGCGCCCGCGTCGAAGGGGTAGTTCTCGAACACGACGATGCTGTCGAAGAGCCCCGCCCGGGCCGGCAGCCCGCTCCAGCGGCGCAACGCGGCCAAGGAGACGTGCCCGAACCGGCGGGCCTCGGCCTGGTCGGCCTGCAACCGCCGGAACCAGCCCGGCCGGTCTTCCGCCTCCGCGACCGTCACCCGGACCGGGACCGTGTTGACGAACATCCCCACGATCCGGTCCACACCGGGCAGTTCCGGCGGCCGGCCGGACACCACCGCGCCGAAACAGACGTCCGGATCGCCGCCGTGCCGGGCCAGCAGCCGCGCCCACGATCCCTGCACGACGGCGTTGACGGTCAGCCGGTGCCGCCGGGCGAAGGCAGTCACCCGGTCCGAGTCCACAGCGGACAGTTCACGTTCCACTGTGGACGTCGAGCGGGCGCGGTGGGCGCGGCCCGGTGGGCGGTCGTACGGCAGCCGGGTCGGGATGAGCCCGGAAAGGGCTTTGCGCCAGTGGGTTTTGGCCGCCGTCGCGTCCTGGCGGGCCAGCCAGGCCAGGTGGTCAGCGAACGGGCGGCGACGCGCGGCCGGCAGCCCGGAGAGGTGCGCGAGGACGTCGGTGAGGACCTCGAACACACTCCAGCCGTCGAGGATGACGTGGTGGAACGTCCAGAGCGTCCGCACCCGGGTGCCGCCGAGCCGGATCAGGGTGACCCGCATCAGCGGCGGCACGGTGGGGTCCAGCCCGGCTTCCCGGTCGGCGGCGAGCAGCTCGGCTTCGTCGTACGAACGCCCGTCGTGCACGGTCACCGGCAGGGCGACGGCCCGGTGCACGACCTGCACCGGCTCGCGGACGCCGGTCCAGTGGATCGCCGTCCGCAGCGCGGGGATCTCGTCGACGACCCGCCGCCAGGCGCGTTCCAGGGCGGCGAGGTCGTCGACGCCGGTCAGGGTGAAGCAGACCTGCTCGAGGTAGGTGCCGGCTTCCGACAGGCTGTGGAACAGCATCCCGGCCTGCATCGGCGTGAGCGGGTGGACGTCCTCGACGTGACGGCCGTCGCCGAGGACGCGGTCGAGTTCGGCCTGGCTCGCGGCGACGAGCGGGAAGTCGGAGGGGGTGCGGCCGCCGGCGCCGGGCTCGGCGCAGTGGGCGGCGATGTCCCGGAGTGCGGCCATCGTCTCGCCGGCCATGCGGGCGACGCTCGCGGGATCGTGCGCGCCCGGGGAGTAGGTCCACTCGAATTCGAGCTCGCCGGTCGCGGTGACGGCCGCGGTGACGTCGAGGCGCGAGGTGCCGGTGACGTGCGGCGCACGGCTCAGCCCGATCGCGGAAGGAGCGCCGCGGAACAACGCACCGGGCTCCGGCTCTGCATCGAAGCGACCCAGGTAGTTGAACGCCGCCACCGGGCGGGGTTCCGGCAGCTCCTCCTTCCCCAGGTACCGCAACGCCCCATACCCCAGCCCGCGGTCCGGGACCGCGCGCAGACACTCCTTCACCGTCTTCAGCACCGCGCCCCACCCACCATTCCGGGGCACCTCCACCGGGCACGGGTACAGCGTCGTGAACCAGCCCACCGTCCGGGACAGGTCGACGTCCTCGAAGAGGTCCTCGCGGCCGTGTCCCTCCAGCTCCAGCAGCACCCGTTCCTGCCCCAGCCGGCCGCACAGGACCCGGGCGAGCGCGCTGACCAGCACCTCGTCGACGCGGGTGCGGTACGCGGCGAACGTGTCGCGCAGCAACGCCGCCGTCTCGTCCGCGGCGAGCCGGACCGTCACCGCGCGCGGCGGCCGCGGGTCGCCGTCCGGCCCGGCGCCCGGCGCCGTCCGGCGCCAGAACCCGCCGGCGAACCCTCCCGCCGCCACGTGCCCGGCCAGCCGGCGGGACCAGTCGCCGAACGAGGTGGTCCGGGGCGGCAGCTCCACCGGCCGCCCGGTGCGCGCCGCCGTGTAGGCCGTGCGCAGGTCCGCCAGGAGGATCCGCCACGACACGCCGTCCACCACGAGGTGGTGGGCGGCCAGCACCAGCCGCGAGCCGTCCAGCACCGCGGTGAACAACGGGCCACCGTCGAGCTCGAAGAAGTCCATGGTGGACACCGGCCCGACGCGGAAGGCCGCAAACGCTTGCGCGTACTCCTGCCGCCACTCGCCGCCGGCCCGGCGGAAGCGCAGCCGGAGCGCGTCGTGGTGGTCGACGAGCGCCGAAACCGCGGTCCGCAGCGCCGCCTGGTCGACGTCCGGGGCGAGCTCGGCCGACACCCACTGGGTGAAGTGCCCGGGATGCTCGGTGATCGTCTCGAAGAACCAGTGCTGGATCGGCGACAGCGGCACCGGGCCGGACGGCCGGGGCGCCGCGCGCGCCGCCGGTTCCTCCCACACCCCCGCCGCGGCCAGCTCGGCCGGGGTCTGCCGGAGGAAGACGTCCTTGGCGCTCAACCGCAGCCCGAGCTGCCGGGCGCGCGCCACCACCTGGATGCCGAGGATCGAGTCCCCGCCCAGTTCGAAGAAGTTGTCCTGCGTCCCGACGCGCTCGACGCCGAGCACCTCGGCCCAGACCCGGGTCAGCAGCTCCTCGGCCGGGCTGCGGGGCGCCGTCCGGACTCCCGCGGCTCGCGGCCGCGGCGCCGGTAGGGCCCGGCGGTCGACTTTGCCCTGCGGCGTCAGCGGGAACCGGTCGAGCAGCACCAGCGCACCGGGAACGAGGTGGGCCGGCAGGCTCTTCCCGAGGAATTCCCGCACCGCACCGGGCTCGACCGGACGATGGGGCACGACATAGCCGGCCAGGCGCTTGTGGCCGGGGGTGTCTTCGCGCGCGACCACGACGGCCTCGGCGACGTCCGGGTGCCGCCGCAGCGCCGCCTCGATCTCGCCGACCTCGATCCGGAAGCCGCGGATCTTGACCTGGTCGTCGGACCGCCCGAGGAAGTCGAGAACCCATTCCTCGCCGGCGCGCCAGCGCACGACGTCGCCGGTGCGGTACAGCCGGGTGCCGTCGCCGAAGGGGTCGGCCACGAACCGGTCGGCGGTCAGGCCCGGCCGGTCCAGGTAGCCGCGGGCCAGGCCGCTCCCGCCGACGTACAGCTCGCCGGGCACGCCGGCCGGCACCGGGGCGAGCCGGTGGTCCAGCACCAGGCAGCGGGTGCCGGTGATCGGCCGCCCGATCGGTACCGGCCGCCCGCCGTCGCCGTCGCGGACGCGGTGGCAGGCGGTGAACGTGGTGCCTTCGGTGGGCCCGTACCCGTTGACCAGCTCCAGGTCCGGGCACCGGCGCAGGACCGTCGCGCACTGCCGCGGCGAGAGGACGTCACCGCCGGAAACCAGCCGGCGCAGGCCCGCGAACACCCCGGGGTCGGCCGCCGCCACCTCGTGGAACATGCCCGCGGTCAGCCACAGCGCGGTGACGCCCTCGGCGCGGAGGAAGGCGCCGAGGGCCTCGACCGACGGCACGTCTTCCGGGTCGATCGCCAGCCGCGCCCCGGACAGCAGCGCGCCCCAGATTTCCAGGGTCGAGGCGTCGAACGACAGCGGCGCGTACTGCGTCGAGACGTCGCCGGGCCCCAGCCGGGCGTGTTCGTCGGCGCAGAGCCGGGTCACCGAGCGGTGCTCGATCAGCACGCCCTTCGGCCGGCCCGACGATCCGGACGTGTAGAGGACACAGGCGAGGTTCCCGGGCCGGGCCCGGCTCGGCGGAGCGCTGCCGGAGTCCTCTCCCTCATCCGAGGTCAGTACGCGGGCGCCGCGAGGGACCCGGTCGCGCGCCGCGCGCGTCGTGAGCACCGTCGTGGCGCCGGAGTCGTTCAGCAGCAATGCCAACCGCTCGTCCGGGTAACGCGGGTCGAGCGGCACGTAGGCGCCACCGGCCTTCAGGATCGCCAGCATGCCGACGATCGCGTCGATCCCCCGCGGCACGCACAGGCCGATCCGGACGTCCGGGCCGGCACCGTGGGCGATCAGGGCGTGGGCGAGCCGGTTCGCTCTCAGGTCCAGCTCGCGGTAGGTCAACGCCATGCCGGCGCAGGTCACGGCGAGGGCGTCCGGGCGTTCGCGGACGCGCTCGGCGAAGACGTCGAGGACGGTCACGCCGGGCCCGTCCGCCGGGTGGCGACCGGCCGCCAGGAGGTCGCGTTGTTGTGCGGGCGCCGGGAACGGCAGCCGGGACAGCCGCCGCCCCGGGTCGTCGGCGATGCTCTCCAGCAGGAAGAGGAGGTTCTCGGCCAGCCGCCGGATGGTGTCCGCGTCGAACAGGTCGGTGCTGTACTCGACGGTGGTGCGCAGGCCGCCGTCCCGCGGCTCGAACTCCAGGGTGAGGTCGAACTGGGCCGAGCGCCGGGGCAGGTCGAGCTCCTCGACCGCCAGGCCGGCGAGCTCCGGCAGCGCCGAGGGCGCGTTCTGCAGCACGACCATGGCGCTGACCAGCGGCGAGCGGCTCGCGTCGCGGTCCGGGGCGAGCAGCTCGACCAGGCGGCCGAAGGGGACGTCGTCGTGGGCCATCGCGTCGAGCACGGTCGAGCGGACGCCGGTCAGGAAGTCGGCGAAGGACGGGTCGTCGTCCAGGCGCGAGCGGATGACGACGGTGTTGACGAAGAAGCCGACGAGCCCGGCGAGCTCGTCCCAGGAGCGCCCGGCCGTGACCGTGCCGAGCGCGATGTCGCGCTGGCCGGTGTAGCGCGCGAAGAGGACTTGCGCCGCGGCGATGAGGGTCATGAACAACGTGGCGCCGCGCTGCCGGCCGAGTCCGGCGAGCCGGGTGGTCACGGCCGGGGGCACGGTGAAGCGGTGTGTCGCCCCCGCCGTGCCGCGCACGGCGGGCCGCGGGCGGTCGGTGGGCAGCTCGAGCGCCGGGACCCCGGCCAGTTGCCGCTCCCAGTAGGCGATCCGGTCGTCGAGCTCCGGACCGGCGAGCCGATCCCGTTGCCAGGCGGCGAAGTCGGTGTAGCGCAACGGCAAGGGCGGCAGCTCGGCGGCGGGGTCCGAGTACAGCAGGCCGAGCTCGTGGGCGAGCACGCCCATCGACCAGCCGTCGGTGATGATGTGGTGCAGGACGAGGACGAGCAGGTGGTCGTCCTCGCCGAGGCGGAACACCGTCGCGCGGAAGAGCGGGCCGCGGGCGAGGTCGAAGGGCCGGTGCACCTCGTCTTCGATGTCTCCGGCGTCTCCGGCCGCGCGCACCTCCGGCCGGATCTCCGGCGGCGGCCCGACGACCTGGACGCCCCGCCCGCCGACGGTGGGGAAGGTCGTGCGCAGCGACTCGTGGCGTCCGGCCAGTGCGGTGAGGGCCCGGGCCAGTGCGTCGACGGACAGGGGGCCGCGCAGGCGGAAACCCGCGCTGGTGTTGTATTCGGCGCTGCCCGGGGCGAGCTGGTCGAGGAACCAGAGCCGCTGCTGCCCGGAGGAGAGCGGCAGCGCGGTGCCGGGCGTGGTGCGCGCCGGCGCGTGGCCGGAGTGGGCGGCGGCGAGGGCCGCGGCGAGCCCGGCGACGGTCCGGTGTTCGAAGACGGCCCGGGCGGGCAGGACGGTGCCGAGGCGCCGGTTGAGCGTGCCGGCGACGCGCATGGCGAGGATCGAGTCGCCGCCGAGCTCGACGAAGTCGTCATCGGTGCCGACGTGCTCCAGGCCGAGCGAGTCCCGCCAGACCGCGGCGACGAGTGCTTCGGCCGGATCCCGCGGGACGGCGCCACGAGGGCGGCGGCCGGGTTCGGGCAGGGCGCGGCGATCGATCTTGCCGTTGAGGGTCAGCGGGAGGGCGGCCAGTTCGACGAACCGGGCGGGGATCAGGTGCTCCGGCACGCGGCCACGCAGGTAGGCCCGCAGTCCGGAGACGAACGCGGGCTCCGGTTCGATCGCCGCGCCAGTCGCCGCCTCAGGCCTGGCCCCGGACTCCGGCTCGGCCTTCGGCCCGATCTCCGCGCCGGTCGCCGCCTCGACCCCCACCCCCGACACCGGCTCGGTGGTCGCGCCGATCTCCGCCCTGCGCTCCGCGCCGGTCGCCGCCTCGGGCCCCACCCCGGACTCCAGCTCGTTCGTCGGCCCGACCTCCGCGCCAGCCGTCGCGCCGGGGTCCGGGCCGGTCTCCCCGCCGGTCCGCGTCCCGGCCTTCCGCACGACGTAGGCGACCAGCTGATCGTCGCGGCCGGTGCGGTGGGGCACGACCGCCGCCGCGGTCAGGTCGGGGTGGGTCAGGAGGGCCGCTTCGGTGTCGGCCGGGTCCACGCGGATGCCGCGGATCTTGACCTGGTCGTCCGTGCGGCCGAGGAAGTCCAGCAGCCCGTCGTCCCGGCGGCGGACCTGGTCGCCGGTGCGGTACATCCGCGAGCCCGGCGGGCCGGCCGGGTCGGCGACGAACGCCGCCGCCGTGGCGCCCGGCCGGCCCAGGTAGCCCCGGGCGAGCCCGGCTCCGGACAGGCAGAGCTCTCCCGCCGCGGCCGGCCGCAGCCCGGCGTCCAGCACCTGGGCCCGGGTTCCCGCGATCGGGCGTCCGAGCACCGCCCGGCCCGCGGGCGCCGTGTCGCAGAGCAGACTGTCCACTGTGGTCTCGGTGGTGCCGTAGGCGTTCCAGGCCACGACCCCGGCGGCGCGCAGGGCCGCCCCCAGGTCCGGCTCGACGGGCTCACCCCCGGTGACGACGATGCGCGGCCGCGAGGGACCGTCCAGCAGGCCGGCCAGGAGCAGCATCCGGAGGTGGGAGGGGGTCACGTCGAGCACGTCGATCCGCGCGGCGGCCAGCGCGGCGACGGTCTCCCGCGGGTCGAGCCGGTCCAGGACGTGCAGTTCGTGCCCGGCGAGCATCCACAGGAGCGGGACCCACGAGGCATCGAACGACAGCGCCGCGGTGTGTGCCACCCGCAGCCGCTCGCCCGCCGTCGCGAAGATGCCGTCGCGGTGGGCGGCGAAAAGCGCGAGGAGACCGCGGTGGGTGCCGAGGACGCCGCGCGGCCGGCCGGTGGAGCCGGAGGTGTAGAGCACGTACGCGAGGTTGTCGGGCCGGATCCGCGGCCGGGGCGCGGCCGGGACGGGGTCGCCGCTCGTCACGAACACCGGCGCGCACCCACTCGGCAGGGCCCCGGCCAGTTCCGGCTGGGTCAGCACCAGCGTGACGCCCGCGTCCGCCACCAGCGCGGCCCGGTGCCGCGCCGGGTGCGCCGGGTCCAGCGGCACGTACGCCGCCCCCGCCTTCAGCGCTCCGAACAGCGCCACCACCATCTCGACCCCGCGCTCCACCAGGAGCCCGACCCGGGTCTCGGTACCCGCGCCGCAGCCGGCCAGGCGGGTCGCCACTTCGTCGCTGCGGGCCGCCAGTTCCGCGTAGCTCAGCCGGGTCCGGCCGCACACCACCGCGGTTTCCGCCGGCGTGCGCGCCGCCTGGTGAGCCAGCAGGTCGCCCACGCTGCTCGATGGTCCAGTCATCCCCAGAATTCCCCGTGCACGATGCCGGAAATCCCGGCGGACTCCGGATACTTCCAGCGGCTTCCCGCGGTCGGCAAGCCGCCGATCGAGGGATCGATCGTCACCGTCCATAATTGCCGCCGAACACAAGGGAAATTGATCGTCCATTGAGGACACATCCGCAATTACGCCGTTCGGCGCCGTCCGTGCGCCGCGGACCGTGTTAGCTTCGGGTGGGGGCCTTCGTCGAGGGAGGGTGCGTGACAGGCCGGCAGCCCGTGAACGCGGACGTCACCGCCGATGACATCCTGGCCGAGCTGACCGGTTTTTTCGCCACGGCCACGGCCGGGAACACTCCCGGCCCCGACGAAGACTACTTCGCGCTGGGCCTGGTGAATTCACTGCTGGCCCTGAAACTGGTGGCACACCTGGAACGCCGGTTCGGCATCGAGGTCGCGATCGAAGACCTCGACCTCGACAATTTCCGGACCATGAACCGCGTCACCGCCTTCGTGCTCCGGAAACGCACCACAATGGACGGCTACCCGGCCGGATGATCCGGGGTCGGCAGCAGTTCGAGCGTCTCGACGGCCAGCCGGTCCGCGCCCTCGCGGAAATCCGCGTCCAGCTTGCGGAACAGCGTCTCGGCCTGGATCGCGGGCCAGTCCCGCGGCAGGTGCCCGGCCGGCAGGTGGGGATCGCGGCGGACGACGTGCAGCCAGTCCGAATGCAGCATCAGCTGCCGCGTCAGGTCGTCGGGGAACGACGGCTTCCCGCCGTCCCACTTCTCCATGAAGTCGTGGTAGCGCGCGGCGATCGTCGCCGTGTCGAACGCCTTGCCGACGAGCTCGGCCGCTTCCGTCGGCTTGGCCGGGTGAGCCGTGAAGACCGTGACGTGCCCGTCGACGCCGAGCCGCTCGACGATGGCCGTCACGTCGTGGACGCCGGGGGCGACCCACAACCCGTTCTGCAGCAGGCCGAATCCCGCCCAGGTCAGCTGGCGGCGCAGGTCGTGGCGGTCGCCGCGGCGGGTGTCGGGCAGCGAGAAGCCGACCAGGGTCCAGGCGCCGTCCTCGGCCCGGTTCACCGCGCCGGTCTCCCAGATCCGCCGCCTGCCGTCCTCGAGCACCGCGGCCAGGCGCTCGCTGAGACCGAAGTAGACCTTCCGCCCGTGCCGGTGCCGGGTCAGCAGCCCGGTGCCCGCCATCCGGGTCAGCGTCGAGCGGACCGCCTCCTCCGAGACGCCGACGCGGCCGAAAACGTCGATCACGCTGCCCGAGTAGATCGCACTCGCCCGGCCGAGCAGGTGGATGCCCAGGAACGTGAGCATGACGGACTTCGGGCGGGGCCCGGAGCCGGTCTCGGCGGATGACGTCACGAGCGTCAGCGTAACCCGGGCCGCCGACCACTTGATGTTGTGCAGAATATTGACGGCCGTCATGCCTCTGACTAACGTTGGGGCCCGCTCCCCCGTCGTCCGCACCCGGACGAACCTGCCCTCCGCAGTGCCCCGCCCCCGACGACGAGGGTGAACCCCATGAGCACTCAGCTCCGCAGAGCGGTCGCGTCCAGCTACCTCGGCAGTCTCATCGAGTACTACGACTTCCTCCTCTACGCCACGGCGAGCGCGGTGGTCTTCGGCAAGGTCTTCTTCGCCGACCTCGATCCGGCACTGGCCACGGTCGCCAGCTTCGGCACGTTCGCCACCGGCTACCTCGCCCGCCCGCTCGGCGGCCTGATCTTCGGCCACTTCGGCGATCGCCTGGGCCGCAAGCGGATGCTCGTGCTGACCATGACCCTGATGGGCGTCGCGAGCTTCCTCATCGGCCTGCTCCCCGGCTACGACCAGATCGGCGCGATCGCCCCGGTCGGCCTGGTCCTGCTCCGCGTCGTCCAGGGCATCGCGGTCGGCGGCGAGTGGGGCGGCGCCGTGCTGATGTCCGCCGAGCACGCGCGGACCCGCCGTGGCCTGTGGGCCGGCTTCACCAACGCGGGCGCGCCGAGCGGCATGGTCGTGTCGACGCTCGTCATGTCCGCCACCGCCGGGCTCACCTCCGAAGCCGACTTCCTCGCCTGGGGCTGGCGGATCCCGTTCCTGCTCAGCATCGTCCTGCTCGCGATCGGCCTGTTCGTGCGCTCCCGCGTCGACGAGACACCGGCGTTCCTGGCCGCCCGCAAGGAAGCACGGCGACGGCTGCCGCTCGTGGCCGTGCTGCGGGACCACCCGCGCGTGCTCCTGTTGAGCGTCGGCGTCGGGCTCGCCGCCTTCGTCGTCCAGGCCACGCTGACCACCTTCGTGCTCGCCTACAGCGTCCAGCACGGGCACCCGCGGCAGGAGGTGCTCAACGCGCTAACCCTGTCGTCGGCCTGCGCGGTGGCCGGGATCCTGCTGTGGTCGGCGCTGTCGGACCGGGTCGGTCGCCGGCCGGTCGTCCTCGCCGGGGTGGCCGCGATGGCCGTGTTCGGGTTCCTGCTCTTCCCGATGGTCCGCAGCGGCAGCGGGTTTCTGCTGGTCCTGGCCCTGGTGATCGGCCAGGGCGTGATCCACCCGATGATGTACGGGCCGCTGGCCGCCCTGTACTCCGAGCTCTTCGACACCGAAAGCCGCTACACCGGCGCGTCGCTGGGCTACCAGCTCGCCGGGCTCGGCGCCGGGTTCGCCCCGCTGATCTTCGCCGAGCTCCAGCGGGCCAACGGCGGTGGTTCGACCACGCCGGTGTCGTGGACCATCGCCGCGTTCTGCCTCCTGTCCGCCGTCTGCGTGCTGGCGCTGCGGGAGACCCACCGCCGCGACCTCGCCCCCGAGCCGGACGTACCCGCGGCCGCCCAGCGGGAAGGACAGCGAGGATGAGCCGGTGGCTCCGCCGGGCCGGCGCCCTCGTCGCGGCGACGCTGACCGCGTTCGGCCTCACCACGGCCAGTCCGGTGCAGGCGGCCACCCCCACCCACTACACCGGGCAGCTGGCCGACGGCGCGAGCTGGGTGGCGGACGTGCCGGCCACCTGGAACGGCACCGTCATCCTCTACAGCCACGGCTTCGGCCCCCTGGACGCGCGCGACGCGCCCGACGAGCCGACCGGGCAGGCCCTGCTCACGGCGGGGTACGCGCTGGTCGGCTCGTCCTACAGCGGACCGTCGTGGTGGGCGCTCGCGTCGGCCCCGGGTGACCAGTTCGCCTCGCTCGACGAGCTCGTCCGGAAGATCGGCGAGCCCCGCCGCACGATCGCGTGGGGCACGTCGATGGGCGGACTGGTCAGCGCCCTGGAAGCAGAGTCCGGCCACCGGCGGCTCGACGGCGCGCTGACCACCTGCGGCCTGGTCGCGGGCGCGCTGAACCTGAACGACTACCAGCTCGACGGCGAATACGCGCTGTCCCGCCTGCTCGCCCCGGCCCAGCCGGTGAAGCTGGTCCGGTACGCGAGCGCCGAAGAAGCCGGCGCGGCGGGCGCGGCGCTGACCCAGCTCGTCACCGACGCGCAGGGCACCGCGGCCGGCCGGGCCCGGATCGCCCTCGGTGCGGCGCTGATGAACACACCGCCGTGGCTGACCGGCGACGCCCCGCCCGGGCCCGCCGACTACGCGGGTCAGGAGCAGCAACAGCAGCAGGCCCTGGCGCAGTTCGTGCTGGGGTTCGTGCTGTCCGGCCGCTACCAGATCGAGCTGGCGGCCGGCGGGAACAGCGCGGCCAACCGCGGGGTCGACTACCGGGCCCTGCTGTCCGGCAGCCCGCTGGCGCGGCAGGTCCGGGCGCTGTACCGGACCGCGGGCCTGGACCTCGACACGGACCTGGCCGACCTGACCCGCCACGCGGACGTCACGGCGGACCGGCAGGCCGTCGGCACGCTCGCCCGCACGTCCACGGCGACCGGGCGGCTCCGCGTCCCGTCGCTGACCATCCACACGACCGCCGATCACCTGGTCCCGGTCGAGCAGGAGAACTGGTACGCCCACCGGGTCCGCGCGGCGGGGCGGGAACCGTTGCTCCGGCAGGCTTACGTCGAAGCGGCCGGGCACTGCGCGTTCCGGCCGTCGGAGACCATCGCGGCGTTGCACGCCCTGGAATCCCGCATCGAGACCGGGCGCTGGCCGGACCTCCGGCCGGAACGCCTCAACGCGGCCGCGGCCGACCTCGGTGCACCGGGCCGGTACCTCCGCTACACGCCGGCGCCCCTCACCGGCGCGAACCGCCACTGAGGCGCGGGGGCGGCCGGGCTCGCGGCCGCCCCCTTGCGTCTCGGTAAATCATCTGTTTCCGAACTTGCATTTGATGTTATGTGCCGGCGTCCCTAGCGTGGTCGGCATGAACCTCACCGTCCTCGCGGCGTCCGGCCGGACCGGACTCGCGCTCACCCGGGAAGCCTTGCGGCGCGGGCACACCGTCACCGCGATCGCCCGGGATCCCGGCCGCATCGACGTTCCCCCGTCGGCTCGTCTGCACAAGGTGGCGGGTGACGTCGAGGACCCGGCGAGCCTCGCCCTCGCCGGCTCGACTGTCCTTTCCGGACTCGGCACGGATCGGGCGGGGGTGCTGCTGGCCGGCGCGAAGGCGGTGGTCGCGGCCGAGCCGGCGCGGATCATCTGGCTCGGGGCGTACGGCACGGGCCGGTCGGCGCCGGTGGCCGGCACCGCCGCGGAGGCGCTCGCGAAGCTGCTGGGCGACCGGCTCGGCGACAAGGTCGAGGCCGACGAGACGATCCTCGCGGCCGGCGGCACGGTGTTCCACGCGGGCCTCCTCACCGACGGGCCGGAAAGCTCCCGGCGGCGCTCGGTCGCGCTGGCCGCGGGGCCACCGCTGGATTTCGACGCGGTGATCAGCCGGGCCACCGTCGCGGCGGCGATGCTCGACGAGGCCGAGACACCCCGGTTCGCGGGCACGATCGCACTGCCGCTCCCCGGCTGACCGCCCGCTCGTGCGTCGGCCGGGCTCAGCGGTCGCGGGTGATCTCCTCCAGAGCCGCCCGGATTTGGCCGCGGAGCCAGGCGTGGGCGGGATCGGAGTCGTAGCGCTGGTGCCAGGTGCAGCAGATCTCCGCCGCCGGGGACTCCGCGGGAAGCGGGCGGGTGATCAGCCCGAAGGCGTCGATCAGCGAGCGGCCGAGCACCGCCGTGCAGCTGACCAGCGCGTCACTGCGCACCGCCAGCTGCAACGCCGTCGCGAGCGTCGCCACGGACGCGATCACCCGGCGACGCAGGCCCTCCGCGGCCAGCACGTCGTCGATCGGTGCCGTGAGCCGGCCGCGGCGGGACACCAGGACGTGCGGGTGGGCCGCGAACGTCGGCAGGTCGAGACCTCCGGCCGCCGGGTGATCCGGCCGCATCGCCACCACCAGGCTGTCGTGCCCGAGCACCTCGGAGCGGAACTCCGGCAGGTGCGGCCGGGCGCCACCGAGCTCCACGTCGACGCGGCCGTGCCGGAGGTCGTCCGTGTCGGCGGAGTGCTCGGCCAGCACCCGCAGCTGCACCCCGGGCGCCTGGTGCTGGAGCCGGCCGGCCAGGACCGGGATCACCGAGGCCGCGAGCGCGTCGTGGCACTGGATCGTGAACGTGCGGTCCAGTTCGGCGAGGGCCAGCTCGCGAGCCGGCTGCAGCACCGCCCGCGCCTGCCGGACCAGCCGGTGCACGTCCTCGCGGACGGCCTCCGCGTACGGCGTGGGCACCATCGTGTGGCCGGTCCGGACCAGGATGTCGTCGCCGGTCACCGCGCGGAGCCGGCCGAGCGTCCGGCTGACCGCGGGTGACGACAGGTGCAGCCGCTCGGCCGCGCCCATCACGCTGCCCTCTTCGAGCAGCGCGTCGAGCACCGTGAGCAAGTTCAAGTCCAGTTGCACGAACGCAAGACAACCACAGGAGACGTCATGACCCAGGACCTGCTCGCCGCCACCACCGCCGCCGTCCGCGCCGCCGGGGCCCGGATGCTGGCGCGCTACTCCCCCGCGACCCGCCAGCCCGACCTGACCGAGCTGCTGAAAAGCCTGCACGACAACGACTCCGCCGTCGCCGACGTGCTCCGGCCGGCGCTCGCCGCCGTCCGGCCCGAGGCGCGCTGGCTCGACGACGAGCACGGTTCCGGGCCGCTGCCCGCCGGCGAGTGGTGGCTGATCGACCCGATGGGCGGCAACGTCAACGCCGTGCACGGCATGCCCGACTGGAACATCGGCGTGAGCCTGGTGCGCGACGGCCGTCCGGTGCTGGCCGTGCTGTACTTCCCGGTGCTCGACGAGCTGTTCACCGCCACCGAAGGCGGCGGCGCGCAGCTCAACGGCGAGCGGCTGCGGGTTTCCGCCAAGACGGCGCTGGACGGCGCACTGGCGGGCACCGGCCAGGCCCAGCCCGGCCATCGCTTCCTCGAGCGGATGGGCAGCTCGTTCACCGCGATGTCGGAAGCGGCGCTGTACGTGCGGATCTCCGTGCCGGTGACCCACCAGCTCGCCCAGGTCGCCGCGGGCCGGATGGACCTGCACTGGCAGTTCGACAATGTCCGGGCCCACGCCGCCGGCGTCCTGCTGGTGCAGGAAGCCGGCGGCGTCGTCACGGACCTCGACGGCGGCCCGTGGGACCTGACGAGCGCGGGTTACCTCGCCGCCGCGCCCGGGGTGCACGCCGCCGCGCTGAAGGTCCTCGGCGCCTGAGCGCTCACCCGCCCAAGCCGAAGAAGGCGATCGCGGCGGCGGCCATCCCGGTCGAGGGCAGGCTGTGCCCGGCGCCCTGGATGCTGTACGCCTCGACCTTGTCGGCGTAGCGGCGGCGGTTCCAGCCGGCCTGCGGCGTGTCCGACGACGTCGGCGTCTGGCTCAGGCCGAAGACGTTGGTCCACTGCTCGATTTCCTCCTGCAGCAGCGCATACGGCACGAGCGTGTCGGTGGTGCCGTGCCACAGCTGGACGCGCGGGCGGGCACCGGTGTACCCGGGGTAGGCCTGGCGGACCGCGTCACCCCACTGCTGGGGCGTGCGGTTCGCGCCGCCGCTGCCGGTGCACTTGCTCGACCACGGCGGGTAGTCCGCGGCGTTCGCGAAGCAGCCGAACGGGACACCCATGAACGCCGCGCCCGCCTTGAAGACGTCCGGGTAGAGCGCGAGCATCTCGTTGGTCATCATGCCGCCGGAGGACGAGCCGGTGGCGAAGACGCGGTTGGGGTCGCCGCCGTAGCGCTGCTCGGCGTAGGTCACCATCGACACGATCGACACCGGGTCGCTGCCGCCGCCCCGGCGCTTCGCCGCGTCGGACCAGGTGTCGAAGCAGTTCCCGAACCCGGCCTGCTGCTGGGCGCTGGGGTAGATGACGAGGAAGCCGTACCGGTTGGCCAGCGAGGCGAATTCGCTGCCGGAGTAGAACCCGGGCCCCGAGCCGCCGCACCCGTGCATCGCGACCACGATCGCGGGGTTGGCGGGCCGCGCGTCCGGCACGTAGATGTGCATGCGCATCCCACCCGGGTTGTTCCCGAAGCCGGTCACTTCCACGAGCGAAGCGGCCGACGCCGGGGCCGGGACCACGGCCGTGGTGACGGTCATCAGCAGGGCACTGGCCATGGTCACGAACGCTGTTCTCAATCTGCTCATCGGTGACCTCCGGTCGGGGATCCCCCTCGCGCCTTGAGGTTAGGCAGATTAGGAACGACCGTCAACAATTCAACGAGTATTCTGAGGTACCGAAAGTTTCGAGCTCGGTGATATCCTCGAATTGCCGGACAAACGGTTGATGATCGTCGTCGAAACAGTGAAGAATCAGGCGAGGGGCGGATGCTCGAAGCGGTCGGCGGGGCGGAAGACGATGGCGCGCCGGGCGTGCGGCCCGAGGCCCTGCTGCTGACGCTGTTCGGCGACCACGTCCTGGATCGCGGGATCGCCGTGTCGACCGGCGGGGTCATCGCCACGCTCGAACGCCTCGGCGTCGGCGAACACGCGACGCGGGCGACGCTGAGCCGGATGAGCCGCCGCGACCTGCTCCACACGGTCCGCCGCGGGCGGCAGGCGTTCCTGGGCCTGACCGCACACGGCACTTCGGTGCTGCGCGACGGGCAGCGCAAGCTCGACGGCGACGTCGTCGACCGCCACTGGGACGGCCGCTGGACGCTGCTGACGTTCTCGGTGCCGGAAACCCGCCGCGCGGACCGGTACGCGCTGCGCACCCGGCTGGGCTGGTTCGGGTTCGGGCCGCTGCGCAGCGGGCTGTGGGTCTCGGCGTCGGCCGCCGACATCGCGCCGGCTCTGGCCGAACTCGACCTCCTCGACCACGCCGAGGTGTTCCGCGCCGAGCCGTTCATGTGGACCGACCCGGCGCGCATCGCCCGCGAAGCCTGGGACCTGCCCCGGATCGCGGCCGGCTACGAGCAGTTCCTCCGCCGCTGGAGCGACCGCACGGTCGATCAGCCGGGCGACGAGCTGTCGTGCCGCATCCGGCTCGGCGCGGAATGGCTCCTGCTCATCCGCCGCGACCCCGTCCTCCCACCGCAACTGCTGCCCCTCGACTGGCCGGGCACCCGCGCCGCCGCACTCTTCCGCTCACTGCGACGACAGTGGGCCGAACCGGCCGGGAAGCTCGCGAGCGGACTCCTGGAGTTCCTCGTCGACGAATGAGGCCCGACAGCGGTTGCCACGTTGCATGCCACGTTGCAAACTGGGGTCCCCGCTCCCCACCCCGGAGGTCATCGGTGACCGACTTCGATCGACGTGACGTGCTGCGTGCCCTGACCGCGCTGGGGGTGACCGGCGTGAGCGCCGGCCTGTTCGGCGGCACCGCCGAGGCGGCCGGCCCGAGCCCGCTGGACCTGAAGTTCTCCGTCGCCGAGCAGTTCCGGCCGTTCGACCTGATCGCCCCGAAGTTCGTCCAGCTCGACTCCCCCGCCCGGCCCGGCAAGCTCGTCACGACCGGCATCCGGCCGAAGGCGCCGTACGGGACGGTGACCGTGCAGGTGCTCGACGACCGTGCGCCGGTCGTGGCCGGGCTGGCCGGGGCCGGGGTTTCGGTGCTCGGCACCTACGACGCCGCCGCGGGCCTGGCAGGCATCGAGATCACCACGGCCGCGGGCACCAGCGTGGTCAAGACCGCGCCGGCGGACCTGCGGGCGCCGTTCGGCTTCGCCGTGGTGGTGAACGAAAACGCGGTCACCGTCCTGGCCGACCGGGGCACCGGCTGGCGGCCGCTGCTGACCGAGCGCGACCAGGTCCGGGCCCGGATCGACCTGCGCGACCCGGCGGTGCTGGGCCGGCTGGGCTACGCCTACGGCAGCCGCGGGCCGGCGCGGCTGGGCCGGGTCCGGGCCGGGTACTACGGCCAGGCCGGCGTCCGCGACCCCCACGTCGTCCAGTACGCCGACGGCCGGCCCTTCATCCGCCACGGCAAGCTCTACCTGACCATGACCAACGCCGGGCTCGGGTTCTTCCAGCAGGCGCACTGGGCGGTCTGGACGCTCGACCTGGCCGACCCCCGGAAACTGGAGCAGGTGGCCACGCTGTTCTTCGAGCGCGACGGCGTCGTGCTCGGCGACCACGCGGGCCAGATCGTCGTCGACGGCGACCGGTTCATCCTGCTGATGAGCTCCTGGGGCGACTTCTCGTTCAACGGCGTCCACGTGCGCCACACGGTCACCCGCCAGGACGTGCTGTCGGGCGTGCACGTCCTGCCCACCGAGCGGCTGCCGCTGCCGACGAGCGTCAGTTCGTGGGACCCGGCCCTGACGAAGATCGACGGCCGCTGGCACATCGCGTTCGTCGAAAGCCCGGCCCAGCAGCCGGCGTTCGTGTTCCACCCGGCGCTGGCGGCGGCCCCGCGGGGCGCGGACTACGACGACGGGCTGACCCTGCTGGGCGCCGACGTGTCGGTGAAGCAGACGGAGGGAACGATCCTGCAGCGCGTGGGCGGCCGCTGGTACGTGTTCGCCAGCGACGGCGACGCGCGGGAATATCCCGTGTACGACTTGAGCCTGCGGAAGCTCGGGACGTTGAACGCGCCGTACGGGACGAACATCCCGCACCCGATGCTGGTGAAGATCGGCGGCCGCTGGTGGCTGCCGACGTTCGACGGGACCCAGTACGCCGAGGACGTCCTGGGCTACGGCGGCCACGGCGACTTCATCCTGATGCGGTCGAGCTAGAGCTGGAATTCGGCGACGGTGCGCCACGATCCGGGGCTCGTGTTCCCGGCGATCAGGCGCACCCGGCCGATTTCGGCCTGGATCGGCAGGTGCGTTCCGACCTCGGCGGCCGCCCGCTCCAGCGCGGGGCGGTCGCCGAGGCGAGTGCTGCCGATCGTCAGGTGCGGGATCACTTCGGGATTTTCCCCGCCGTACGGCGGGCATTCGGGGAACCTGCGCCACACCCGCTCGGTGAGCGCCCGGAACGGCTCGGCCGGATCGGGGGCCAGCCACACGACGTCCTGCCCGAACCAGGCGACCCGCGAGAACACGCACTCGAAGGCGCCGGTCAGGACTTCGACCAGGTCGCCGACCACCGCGGGATCGATCCGGTCGGGCGGGAGGAACGGGTAGAGGACGGTGACGTGCGCCGGAACGCCCCACACCGCCGAGTGGTCCAGCGTTCGCCGGTGGTGACCGACGACCGCTTCCGCGGCCGGCACCGGCACGATCACCGCCGTTTCGGTTGCGCCTGCCAGGTTCTCCACCACGGCATGGTCGCACGCATGTCGACCCTCAGGCCATCGCCTCGGCTCGGCGCACCACCTCGCGGCAGAGCCGCCCGACGTCGTGCGGGTCGTCGGTGAACTGGGACGGTTTCAGGCAGAACGTCGTGAACCCGAGCTCGAGCTGCTCGGGCAACGCGGCCATCGCCTGGCCGAGGTCGGCGCACGAATGCGCGTCCGGGAACACCGCCCGTGTTCCGCCGATCAGTTCGAGGCCGTCGCCGCACGCCGATCGCAGGCGGGTCAAGTCCTCTGTGGACGGTACGCCGAGTGGGTGGAAGCCGTGGCCGTAGCGGACGAGGCGGTCCAGGAGGCGGTTGTGCAGGTGCTGACCGCCGAACCACAGCCGCGGGCCGTCCGGGCGGTAGGCCTTCGGCTCGAAGTGGATGTCCTTGAACGAGAAGAACTCCCCGGTGTACGACGCCGGGGACGAACGCCACAGCAGGTCCAGGATCTCGAGCTGCTCGTCGAGGATACGCCCGCGCCGGCCGAACGGGACGCCGAGAGCGTCGTACTCGTCGCGGCTCCAGCTCACCGTCGGCTGCACGACCAGACGTCCCTCGCTCAGCAGGTCGAGGGTGCCCAGCTCCCGCGCGAGCAGCAGCGGGTGCCGCAGCGGCGCCAGGATCGCCCCGGCCACCAGCCGGATCCGCGAGGTCACCGAGGCGATCGCGGACAGCAGCGACAGCGAATGCGGCCACGGCGTGAAGGGATCCTGGTTGCCCGGCAGGGCGTACTCACGCGGGTTGTTCATGACGCCGCGGTCCGAGGCGTCCGAGCCGAGGACGACGTGTTCGCTGATCATCACCGCGTCGAACCCGGCGTCTTCGGCCTCGCGGGCCCACCGCACCAGCGTCGGCAGGTCCCGGCCCGACGTCAGCGTCCAGTTCTCGCTGAGGATCAGCAGCATCCGGGGGGCGGTCATGCGCGGGCCGCCGCGTGCCGGAAGGCCGCCACCAGGCCGAGGACGAAAACCACGGCCGCCGCGTAGGGTGCGTAAATGATCGGC
Source organism: Amycolatopsis sp. cmx-13-12 (assembly GCA_049998155.1). GTDB lineage: Bacteria > Actinomycetota > Actinomycetes > Mycobacteriales > Pseudonocardiaceae > Amycolatopsis. The sequence continues at coordinate 584,419 of JAEBES010000001.1, forward strand.
GCACCGACCTTGTACACCGCACCGAAGATCGCGGCGCCGGTGACGACGATGCCGACCGTGCCCGCCAGGTACACCGCCCAGCGCCGCGGGTGGTCGCGCAGGCCGCGCAGCGCGCCCACCGACATCAGCAGGTAGATCACCGCGAGGGAGAACCCGCCGAAGGTCGAGCCCCAGCTGAACATGGCCACGTAGTGCGGCATCCCCGGCTGCGCCAGCAGACCGGTCCAGACGGCGGTGAGGACGAGGACGATCGCGTGCACGGCCACCACGACCGCGGCCGCGGCCAGCGGGGTGCCGCGGCGGCTCACCTTGCCCAGCGCCGCGGGCAGCCGCCGGTCGCGGGCGAGGGCGAACATGCCGCGTGACGCCGCCACCGCGCAGCCGATCAGCACCGCGAGCATGTCGAGCACCACGACCAGCTCCAGCAGCCGCCGGACGACCACCGACCCGAACCCGCCGTCGGAGACCGGCCCGGCGAGCCCGAACAGCGGCGCACCGGCGTTCTTGCCGAGCGTCTCCAGGTCGAAGTGGTAGCCGGCGACCTGGCTGTACGAGCCGATGACGTAGAAGACGGCCACGGTGAGCACCGAGACGAGCACCGCGCGCGGGATGTCCCGCTTCGGGTGCGCCGTCTCTTCGCCGAGGTTGGCCGCCGTCTCGAAGCCGGTGAAGAGCAGGACGCCGTACAGGACACCGAAGAGCACGCCGCCGAAGCCCTGCGGTGACGTACCGGGCGTGAACGCCTTGGGGACGTCGTTGGCCGCCCCGACCTTCGCAATCACCACGACGAAGAAGACGAGCACGACGACGAAGGAGACCAGCGCCAGGACCAGCTGGGCTCGCGTCGACAGGGCGACGCCGAGGTACAGCACGACCGAGAGGCCGATCAGCAGGAGCAGGTCCCAGCCGGCCTCGGGCAGCGGCGTGATGCCGAACTCGGCCTGCAGGGTGTCGTGGATCGTGCCGCCGATCATCACCAGGATCCCGGCGCCGAGGGCGAGGATGCCCGCGTAGTAGAGGAATCCGGCCGCGGCGCCGACACGCTTGCCGAGCCCGTCGGTGACGTAGTCGTACAGCGATCCGGCGGCCTGGATGCGTTTCGTGTATTCGGAGACGATCCAGCCGAGGCCCAGCACGCCGACCGCGGCGATCGCCACCGAGAGGGGCGCGGCCGCGCCCGCGCCGCTGCCGGAGGCGTTCAGCCCGACCAGCAGCGGGACCAGGAAGGCGATCGAGAAGACCGGCCCGATCACGCCGACGGACTGCGCGATCGCGTCCACCAGCTTGAGGGAGCCACCGAGCCGGTGGCCGGTGGTCACGCTTTCCGAAACGGCATGGTCGACCATGGGTGCCTCCTCGGCTCCGCCCCCGGCGCGGGAATCGTACGGGTTCAAACGTTTGGCTCGCAATAGTCAGCCGGCGAAGATTTCGTTCAGGTAGCCCGAAACCAGGGCGGTGGTCCGACGCCGCGCGTCCGCGGCGAACCGGTCCGCGTCCGCGACGAGGTCCGCCGGGTGCAGCCCGAGCCCCCGCGCCTGCGCCGCGCCGCCGTTGCCGATCCAGCGCCGGATGCCGGCCGGGGTGACCTCGGGGTGGAACTGCACGCCGAAGCTGCGGCCGGCCCGGTAGGCCTGCGGGGCCGCGGTGTTGCGGGCGAGCTCGACCGCCCCGGGCGGCACGGTGAACCGGTCGAAGTGCCACTGGAACCACGGTCCGGGCGGCACCAGGTCCGGCCGGTCGGATTCGACGGCCACCCAGCCGATCTCCGGCGACGGCGACCGCGTGACCGTGCCGCCGAGCGCCCGGGCCAGTGCCTGCGCCCCGAAGCAGACGCCGAACACCGCGCCACCGGCGGCCACCGCGTCCGCCAGCCACCGCAGCTCCGGCGCGAGCCACGAGCCGATCCGGGCGTCGTCGACGCCGGCGCTCCACGGCGCACCCAGCGGCACCAGCAGGTCGTAGGCGGCACTGTCCGGAAAGGACGGTTCGACGTCGGGCGCGTGGTTGCGGTCCTCGGGCACGACGACGAGTTCGTCGACCTGCCAGCCGAGTTCGCGCAGCGCGGCGCCGACGTAGCCGGGGTCCGACAGCGCGTCGTGGAGGACGCACAGCGCGCGCATCAGGTGGTCTCGACGCGCACGGGGAACTGCTTGATGCCGTTGACGAAGTTGCTGCGCACCCGCCGGACATCGCCGGCGCGCTCGATGCGGCGCAGGCGCGGCAGCAGGGTTTCGAACATCAGCCGGATCTCCATCCGGGCGAGGTTGTTGCCCAGGCAGAAGTGCGGGCTCCCCTTGCCGAAGGTGACGTGGTCGTTGGGTTTGCGCGTGACGTCGAAGGTGTAGGGGTCGTCGAACACGTCCTCGTCCCGGTTGCCCGAGGCGAACCACATGACGACCTTCTCCCCCGCCTTGATGTGCTGCCCGCGCAGTTCGACGTCACGGGTGGCGGTGCGCCGGAAGTGGTAGACCGGGCTCGCCCAGCGCAGCATCTCCTCCACCGCCACCGGGATCCGCTCCGGCTCCGCCTGCAGCAGCGCCAGTTGGTCGGGATTGTCCAGCAACGCCAGCATGGAGTGGCTGATCGCGTGCCGGGTGGTCTCGTTGCCCGCGACCACCAGCAGCAGGAAGTAGTTGTCGAACTCGGTCGCGGTCAACGGTTCGCCGTCGGCCGGGACGCGGTTGACCAGGCGGCTGACGAGGTCCTCGCCGTCACCACCACGACGTTGCCGGGCCAGCTCGCGCCCGTACTCGAAGACCTCCAGCGACGCGGGCGAGCGGAACGGCAGGTGCTTGTAGCGGTCGCTTTCGGCGTCGCCGAGCAGGACGTCGGCGTAGTCGGGGTCGGTGTTGCCGATGATCCGGTTGCCCCAGGCGATCAGCCGCCCGGTGTCGCGCGCGGGCACGTCGAGCATCCGGGCCAGGACCTGGATCGGGAAGTCCGCGCTGACCTCCTTGACGAAGTCGAACTCGCCGCGGCGCAGCGCGGCGTCGACGGTGGCCTCGGTCAGGCCGCGCAGGAACTCCTCGTACTTCTTCAGCGTCTGGCCGCCGAAGTCGCGTTGCAGCAGTTTGCGCAGCGCGCGGTGGCGGACGCCGTCGGATTCGAGCATGGACCGCCGGAGCTCGGCCAGGTCGTCGTCGTGGACCTCTTCGAGGTTGACGTACCCGGTCGAGGTGAACGTCTCGGCGTCCCGGTCGACGGCGACGATGTCCGCGTGCCGGGTGAGCGACCAGAAGCCGGAGTTCGGCGCCGGTTCCGGGTTCCAGTGGACCGGCGCTTCCCGGCGAAGCACGTCGAACCGGCGCCAGGCCTCGTTGCGCTCGAAGACGCCGAGGTCGGTGAGGTCGACCTGGGCGGCGGTCAGGGGGTGCGCGGTGATCATGGCGCTCCTCTACAGGTGGTAGGCGTACTCGCGGAACTCCCAGTCGGTGACGTACCGGGAGAACCGCTCGAGCTCGTTGCGCTTGTAGGCGAGGAAGGCGGTGACGAACCGGGGGCCGAGCAGTTCCGCGAACGCCGTGTCGGCTTCGAGGGCATCGAGGGACGCGCCCAGGTCCGAGGGCAGCTTCGGGGCCTTCGCCGGGTCGTAGCCGTAGCCCTCCAGGGGCGCCGGGGCGGCCAAGCCGTCCTGGATGCCCAAGTACGCGGCGGCGAGCAGGCCGGCCGTCACCAGGTACGGGTTGGCCGTGGCGTCGCCCTGCCGCAGCTCCAGCCGGGCGGCCCGGCCGCGTTCCGGCGGGATCCGGATCATCGCGCTGCGGTTGTCGAGGCCCCAGTCGATCAGCCACGGCGCCAGGGTGTCCGGGCCGAACCGCTTGGCGGAGTTGACCGTCGGGTTGGCGAGCGCCGACAGCGCCGGGGCGTGCGCGAGGATCCCCGCGATGGCGGCGTGGGCGACCTTCGAGAGGCCGTACTCGCCCGCCGGGTCGTCGAACAGCGGCCGCCCGTCGGCGTCCAGCGTCGAGAAGTGCAGGTGGAAGCCCGAGCCGCCTTCGTCGTTGAAGGGCTTGGCCATGAACGTCGCCAGCTTGCCCTCGCGGCGGGCCAGCTCCTTGACCGCGGTCTTGAACCGGAAGGCCCGGTCCGCGGCGTCGAGGGCTTCGGAGTGCCAGAGGTTGATCTCGAACTGGCCGCTGCAGAACTCGTGGTTGGCCGTCACGACGTCGATGCCGTAGTCCGCCAGGGACCGCAGCGAGCGCAGCAGCAGGTTCTCCGGGTCACCCTTGCTGCCGGAGACGTAGACGTTGCCGGTGGCCTCGCCGTACCGGCGCCAGCCGCCGGCCGCGTCCGGTTCGAGCACGTAGAACTCCAGCTCGGGACCGACCACCGGACGCATTCCGAGCTCGGCGAACCGGGCCAGGACCTGCTTGAGGACCTGCCGCGGGCTCTCCGGCGCCGGTGTCCCGTCCGGGTCGAAGACGTCGGCGAGGCAGTGCGCGACGCCGGGCTCCCACGGCACGTCGGTCAGGGTGGCCAGGTCGGGGAAGGCGACGACGTCGGGCAGGCCGTCGGCGAGGCCGCCCGCGCCGAGCTCGACGACGTCCCCCATCGGGCTGGTGCCGTAGACGGTGCGGCAGAACGCGACGCCGTCGCCGAGCGTCCTGGCGAAGTTCGCGACCAGCACGTCGCGGCCGCGCTCGGTGCCGATGAAGTCGGGGTAGCCCAGCCGGACGACGTCGATGCCGCGCTCGCTCAGCGCGGCACCGGCGGCCGCGAGGGCGTCCTCGTCGAAGTGACCCACGACACCTCCCGGGTTCGTTTGAGTCCGAACGATAGCCGCGGCCTCCGCCCCTGACAAGGCTTTCCCCCGGTCGGTTGCCGCGGTATCGTGCGGACCCAAACGATCGAGGAGGGCTCGTGGCCGGTTTCTTCTACCCCCGCACGGCGAGCGGGCGGGCGTCGCTGATCCCCGCCCCGCCCTGGTTCTACTCGGGCGACCTGCTGACCGTGGAGTACCGGACCGACCCCGCCCGCGTCGCCGAGCTGCTCCCCGAACCGCTGTCGCTCGCCGACGAGGACCCGGGCGCGGTCGCGCTGATCTGGGCCGACTGGCAGTCGTGCTCGGCCTCGCGGGAAGAGCTGCTGGACCCGGTGCGCGCCCAGTACAAGGAGGCGTTCGTCGTCGTCCGGTGCGCGTTCGAGGGCCGGACCTACTCCCGGTGCGTCTTCATCTGGGTCGACAAGGACTTCGCGATCGCCCGGGGCATCCACCAGGGCTACCCGAAGAAGCTCGGCTCGATCTGGCAGACCCGGCCGCACCCCTTCGGCCCGGCGCCGCGGCTGAGCCCCGGCGCGGCCTTCGGCGCCACCCTCGCGGCCGGTGACCGGCGGCTCGCCGAAGCCGTCTTGACCCTGACGGAGGAGTCGCCGACGAACGGGTTCGTCAACGGGCACCCGATGGCGCACCACCGCGTCCTGCCCGGCATCGGCCGCGGCGAGGGTGACGCGCACGCGGAGCTGATCGAGTCCGGCGCGAGCGCGTTCGAGGGCGGCCAGGCCTGGCGCGGCGACGTCGAACTGCGGTTGTTCGACGCGCCCACCGAGGAACTGGCCCGGCTGGAGGTCCACGAGCTCATCGGCGGCTACTACCGGCAGGTCGGCGTCACCTGGGACGGCGGGCGGCGGCTGGCCGAGCTGCCATCCGTTTGAGACCGTACGATCGAGCCATGCCGGACGGATACAGCCTCGCCGAAACCGAAAAGGCGATGTCCGCGCACATCGCCAAGCTGGCGCTCGACCTGCCCGCCGCGGCGGCGCTGTCCAGCCTGTACCGCGCGGCCAACGCCGTCCGCAACCACCTCACCAACGCGGTGCTGCGCGAGCACGACCTGAGCTGGACGGGCTTCGTGGTCCTGTGGTGCGTGTGGATCTTCGACGGCCTCGAGACCCGGCACGCGGCGACCGTCGCGGCGATCTCCAAGGGCACACTGACCGGCGTCGCCAAGACCCTGGAGGGCCGGGGCCTGCTGCGCCGCGAGGTCGACGCGGCGGACCGGCGGCTGGTGCACCTGGTGCTGACCGACGCGGGCCTGGCCCTGATGGAGGACCTCTACCCGCGGTTCAACGCGGCCGAGGCCGAGGTGGTGGCCCGGATCAGCGGCGGCAAGCTGACCACGATCACCAACGGCCTCCGCACGATGGTCCAGACAGTCGAAGACAAGTCCTGGGAGTCCCCGGCCGGCTGACCGCCCCTCCCGCACCCGTCGTGAGTGGTAATTCGGGTTAGAACCCTAATTACCACTCACGACCAGCTGCGGCAGACCGCTTGGCCGCCGCCTCCTTGCGGGCCGCGGTCACGAACCCCTCGAAGAGTGCGGCCTGGGCGGGGTCGGTGGTGGCGGTGTCCTCCGGGTGCCATTGGAGTCCGAGGAACCAGGCGCGGGACGAGGGCAGCTCGATCGCCTCGGGGACGCCGTCCGCGGCCTCGGCCACCACCGTGAGCCCGGCGCCGAGCCGGCCCAGGCCCTGGTGGTGGAAGCACGACACCTCCAGCGCGTCGCCGGCGAGCGAGGCCAGCAGCGATCCCGGTGCCGCCTTGGCGGGGTGCACCCGGTGCCGGTGGCCGGCCAGGTCCTGCACGACGTCGCCGCCGAGGGCCACGTTCACGACCTGCGCGCCGCGGCAGATCGCCAGCAGCGGCCGTCCGGCCTCCAGTGCCCACGCCGCCACCGCGAGGTCGAACGCGTCCTGATCCAGGTCGACGTCGTACTCGGCCGGGTGGGCGTCCTGCCCGGCCCAGCTCGGGTGCAGGTCGCCGCCGCCGGGCAGCAGCACGCCGTCGGCGACCGCCAGTCGCGTCGCGACCTCGCCGGGGTCGGCCGGGTGCATCAGCAACGGTTCGCCGCCGGCCGCGTAGACCGCTTCGAGCAGGGCCCGCGCCCCGACCTCGGCCCGGTACCGCAGCGCGGACGCGCTCGCCGAGAACCGCGCCGGGACGACGATCGACGGACGCCGGTCAGCCATGGTGGATCCAGGTGGTCTTGAGGTCGCGGTACTCGTCGAGGGCGTGCCGGGACTTGTCGCGGCCGAAGCCGGACAGCTTGACCCCGCCGAACGGGACCGACAGGTCGCCCTCCTCGTAGCAGTTCACCCAGACCGTCCCGGCCCGCAGCCGCCGCGAGATCCGGTGCGCCGCGCCGAGATCCGCCGTCCACAACGCGGCCGCGAGGCCGTACGGGGTGTCACCCGCGACGCGGACGGCTTCCTCCTCGCCGTCGACCACCTGCACGGCCAGCACCGGGCCGAAGATCTCCTCGCGCAGCACGGGGTTGCCGGGCGCGCACCCGGTCAGGACGGTCGGTTCGAGGTAGCTCCCGCCGGTCTCGGCCAGGACCTGTTCACCACCGGTGACGAGCCGGGCGCCGTGGCCGACCCCGCGGCGGACGGCGTCCCGCACCCGGTCCAGGTGCGCCGCGTCGACCAGCGGGCCCATCTTCGTGTCCGGCCGCAGCGGGTCGGCCGGAAACCAGTCCGACACGGTCGCGAGCACCCGGTCCAGCACCCGGTCCGCGACGTCCCGGTGCACGACCAGCCGCGACCCGGCGGTGCACATCTGGCCGGAGTTGAAGAAGATCGCCCAGGCCGCGGTGTCCGCGGCGGCGTCGAGATCGGGCGCGTCCGGCAGCACGATGTTCGGTGACTTCCCACCGAGCTCCAGGTACACGCGCTTGAGGTTGCTGTCCGCCGCGTAGCGCAGGAAATGCCGTCCGACCTCGGTGGACCCGGTGAAGGTCAGGACGTCGACGCCCGGGTGCTCGCCGAGCCGCCGCCCGACGACGGCGCCGTCCCCGGACAGGACGTTGAGCACGCCCGGTGGCAGGCCCGCCTCGCCCCCGAGCGCCGCGACGCGCTGCATGGACAGCGGGCTGCGTTCCGCCGTTTTGAGCACCACCGTGCAGCCCGCGGCCAGCGCCGGGGCGAACTTCCAGCCGGCCAGGGTGAGCGGGAAGTTCCACGGCACGACGGCGGCCACCACCCCGGCGGGCTCGCGGGTCACCAGGGCCAGCTCGCCTTCGGCCGTCGGGGCGACCTCGCCGTGGTCCTTGTCCGCGAGCTCGCCGTAGAAACGCAGGGTGCGGATCAAGGCGCGCAGCTCGATGTCGTGGGCCTGCCGGATCGGCTTGCCCATCTCCAGGCTGACGAGCAGCGCGAGCTCGGCCCGGTGGGCGTCCACCAGCGCGGCGAAGCGCTGGAGGATCTCGCCGCGTTCGCGCGGGTGCAGCCGCGGCCATGGACCGCGGTCGAACGCCTGCCGCGCGGCCGCCACGGCCCGATCGGCGTCCCCGGCGTCGGCCCAGGGCAGCTCGGTCAGCAGCGAACCATCGCGCGCGGACCGCACCGGACGGGCCCCGGCGGCCTCGCGCGGTTCGCCGGCCACGAACAGCCCCTCGGGCACCCGGAGTCCGGCGGCCGCGGCCACCCAGTCCGTGCCGGCGACCGGATCGTCCACCTGCAGTGCGGTCATCACCACTCCCTTGACCCAGAACGAGACGGCGGATACGTTTGGATCCGAACGATACCTCCTGGAGGGCGTCATGAACACCGCGTTCGTCGCCGGAACCGCCGTCGACACCCGCCACTGGATCGGCGGCCGCCGGGTCGCTTCCGCGGACACGTTCGAGGACCTGTCCCCGATCGACGGCCGCGTCATCGCCCGGATCGCCCGCGGCGGACAGCCCGAAGCCGACGCCGCGGTCGCCGCCGCGAAGGCGGCCTTCCCCGCCTGGGCCGCCACGGCCCCGGCGGAACGCGCGCGACTGCTGCGCGCCATCGCCGACGGCGTCGAGAAGCACCTCGAAGAGCTCGCGATCGTCGAGACGACCGACAACGGCGCCCTGATCCGCTCGCACCGGCGGGGCGTCATGCCGCGGGTGGCCCACAACTTCCGGTTCTTCGCGGGCTACCTCGAAGACGAGCTCGGCCACCCGGACTTCGAGACCCGCGGCCACCGCAACCACGTCAGCTGGGACCCGGCCGGCATCTGCGCGCTCATCTCGCCGTGGAACGCCCCGCTGATGCTGGCCACCTGGAAGATCGCCCCCGCGCTGGCCGCGGGGAACACCGTCGTGCTGAAGCCGTCCGAGTGGTCGCCGCTGACCGCGTCGCTGCTCGCCGGCATCGCCGCCGAGGCCGGGCTCCCCGACGGCGTCCTCAACGTCGTCCAGGGCATCGGCGAGGAGGCGGGTGCCGCCCTGGTCGCCCACCCGGACGTCCGGCGCATCTCCTTCACCGGCTCGGTGCCGACGGCCAAGGTCATCGCCCGCGCGGCGGCCGCCAACCTGACGCCGCTTTCCCTGGAACTGGGCGGGAAGTCGCCGTTCCTCGTGTTCGCCGACGCCGACCTCGACCTCGCGGTCGCCAACGCCGTCGAGCAGTACGACAACGCCGGACAGGTCTGCCTGTCCGGGACCCGGCTGTACGTCGAAGAGTCGGTCCGCGACGAGTTCGTCCGGCGCTTCCTGGAGCGCGCCGGGCAGCTGAAGCAGGGCGATCCCCGCGATGAGGCGACCGACATCGGGCCGTCCATCCACCCCGAGCACGTGGCGCGAGTGGACGGTTTCGTCCAGCGGGCGAGAGAGGCCGGGGCGACCGTCCTGCTCGGCGGCGGGCCGAACACCGACCTCGGCGGGCTGTACTACCGGCCGACGCTCTTCACCGACGTCGACCCGCGCAGCGAGATCGCCACCGAGGAGGTCTTCGGGCCGGTCCTGGTGCTCCACACGTTCCGCGACGAGGAAGAGGTCGTGGCCGCCGCCAACGACTCGGCGTTCGGGCTCGCCGCGATGGTCTTCACCGGCGATCCCGAGCGCGCCGAACGCGTGGCCGCGCGGCTCGTCGCCGGGACCGTGTGGACGAACTGCTTCTTCGTCCGCGACCTGCGTGCCCCCTTCGGCGGCGCGCGGCAGTCCGGGATCGGCCGCGAGGGCGGCACCTGGTCGTTCGACTTCTACTGCGAGGTCAAGAACACCGTCTTCGCGCCGCACGGCTGGAGGTCCTGATGGGCGAGGTGACCGGGGCGGGCCTGCTGGCCCACGTTCCCACGATCGTGTTGCCCGAGGCGCAGCGGCGGGAGCTCAACCACGGCGAGGACACGACCCTCGTCGCCGGGCTGCGGCAGCTGCGCAGCGAGGTCTTCGAGACCCTGGACTACGACACCGTCGTCGTGCTCGACTCGCACTGGGCGACGACGGTCGAGTTCGTCGTCACCGCGCACGACCGCCGCTCCGGCCTGTTCACGTCGGAGGAACTGCCGCGGGGCATGTGCCGCCGTCCGTACGACTTCCCCGGCGATCCCGAACTCGCCCACGCCGTCGCCGCCGAGGCCGGCGCGCACGGGACGTGGATCACCGCGATCGACGACCACCACCTGCCGATCTTCTACGCCACCACCAACCTCTGGGAGTACCTGGGCCAGGGCCTGCCGGACAAGCGCTGGGTGTCCATCGGCGTGTGCCAGACCGCCGACACCGAGGACAACCTGCGGCTCGGCCGGGCCCTCGGCGACGCGATCGCCGGGCTCGACCGCAAGGTGCTGCTGATCGCTTCGGGCGCCATGAGTCACACGTTCTGGCCGCTGCGGCAGCTGCGCGCCCACGAAGCCGCCGGGGTCGAGCACATCTTCAGCCCGGAGGCCGCGGCCGCCGACGCCGAGCGGCTCGGCTGGTTCGCCGCCGGCGACCACGAGCGCGTGCTCGCGACCATGCCGGAGTACCTGCGGTTCAAGCCGGAAGCGCGGTTCGGGCACTACCTGATGATGATCGGGGCGCTCGGGGAGGGCGCGTGCACCGCGAAGTCCCGCCAGTACGGCGCCTACGAGAACTCCGTCGGCACCGGGCAGGTGCACCTCTGGTTCGACCGGCCCGCCGACGGCTTCCCCCGCCCCCGACGCACCGAGGTGCCGAAGTGACCGAACACCGCCGCATCCTGCTCGACGGCGCCGTCGTCGACGTCGTCCGCGACGGCGACCTGCTGCGCGCCGCCGACGGCCGGGAGGTCCTCGCCGACGACGCCGTCCACCTGCCGCCGGTCGTGCCGTCGAAGATCATCGCCGTGCACCTCAACCACCACAGCCGGGTGGCCGAGTTCGGCACGAAGCTCCCCTCCGCGCCGACGTACTTCCACAAGCCGACGTCCTCGCTCAACGCGCACCACGGCGCGGTGGTGCGGCCGGAGGGCTGCCGGTGGCTCAACTACGAAGGCGAGATCGCCATCGTGATCGGCCGCGTCACCCGCAACGTCTCGCCGGCGGAAGCCGCGGACCACATCGCCGGCTACACCATCGCGAACGACTTCGGGCTGCACGACTTCCGCGACACCGACGCCGGCTCGATGCTGCGGGTCAAGGGATCCGACACGCTGTGCCCGCTCGGCCCCGGCCTGGTCGACGACTGGGACTTCCGCGACAAGGGGATCCGCACCCTGGTCAACGGGGAAGTCCGGCAGGAGGGCAGCACCGGCGAGATGGAGTGGGACATGCACTACCTCGTCGCGGACATCGCCCGCACCATCACCCTGTACCCCGGTGACGTCCTGCTGTCCGGCACCCCGGCGAACTCGCGCCCGGTGCAGCCCGGCGACGTCGTCTCGGTCGAGGTCGACGGGCTCGGGACGCTGACCAACCACATCGTCTCCGGCCCGGTGCCGATCCGCACCGACGTCGGCGCGCAGCCGACCGAAAGCGAAGAAGTGCTGTCCACCGCGCTGGGCGGGGACTGGGAATTCCGCGGCGTCCGGCCGCCCCGCCGATCCTGATTCGTGGGAGTGAGCATGCACATCGTCGTCGATCTGAACAAGTGCCAGGACCACGGGCAGTGCGTCTTCTCGGCGCCGTCGGTGTTCTCGCTGGACGGACGAGGAAAGCTGACCTTCCGCGCCACGGCGTCCGGAACCTACGTGTCGCCCGCGCTGGACGAAGACCAGCGCGACGACGTCGAAGAAGCCGCCGACGTCTGCCCGCTGCAGGCGATCACGGTCGAGGACTGACGTGACCGCGGACCGCGTGGTCGTCGTCGGGGCGTCGATGGCCGGGCTGCGCGCGGCCGAAGCTGTGCGGAAGGCCGGGTACGCGGGCGAAGTCGTCGTCATCGGCGACGAGCCGCACATGCCGTACAACCGGCCGCCGCTGTCCAAGACCGCGCTCGGCACCGAGCCGGGCGACCTGGCCTTCCGGCTCCCCCGGCACGCCCGCGACGTCACCTGGCGGCTCGGCGAGGCGGTCACGGCCGCGGACCTGTCCGCGCGGACGGTGACGTGCGCGGGCGGGGAGGTGCTCGGCTGGTCCGGGCTGGTGATCGCGAGCGGCCTGCGGCCCCGGCGGCTCCCGCTGCCCGGTCCGGACCGTTGCGTCATCCGGACCCTCGAAGACGCGGCCCGGGTGCGCTCGGCGCTTCGGCCGGGCGCGCGGCTGGTGGTCGTCGGCGCCGGATTCATCGGGTGCGAGGTCGCCGCGGCCGCCCGGGCCCTCGGAGTGCACGTCGACGTGGTCGCGCCGGAAGGCGTCCCGGTCGAGCGCCCGCTGGGGCCGCTGCTGGGGGCGGCGCTGCAGCGACGGCACGAGGCCCGGGGCGTCCGGTTCCACCTCGGCACCGTGCCGGTCGAATACCGGCAAGCGTCGGTGGTGCTGGGCAACGGAACGGAGCTGCCGGCGGACGTGGTGGTGGAGGCGGTCGGCTGCACGCCCGCAACGGACTGGCTGGCGGGCACAGGGCTGGACATCACCGACGGCGTCCGCTGCGACAACGCCCTGCGCGCGGGCGGCCGCCCCGACGTGGTGGCGTGCGGCGACCTCGCTCGTTTCCCGAACCCGCTGTTCGACGGCGTCCCCCGCCGCGTGGAGCACTGGACGATGGCGACGGACACGGGCAAGCGAGCCGGAACGACTCTCGGCCGCCACCTCACCGGGGCGGGCGGGGAGGAGCCGCCGTTCACGCCGCTGCCGTCGTTCTGGAGCGACCAGTACGACTTTCGCTTGCAGTCCTATGGCGCGGTCGGGCTGGGTGAGGAGGTTCGGGTCCTCGAAGGCGACCCGGAGGATGAGGTGGCCGTCGGGTACCACCGGGACGGGCGGCTGACCGGGGTCGTGCTGCTCGGCCTCGGTGGGCGGTACGCGCACTACCGCTCACTCGTGGCCGACGCCTGCCACCTCGCCCTGCGCTGACACGCAGAACCGTCCCCGGCTACGGGCATCGGAGTACTCCCGGGATCGCCGCGCCGCGGGGCCGAAGCCACCCGGCCCCCTGCGGGCCCCACCGCGCCGCGATCGGCCTGGGCGACGAGATCCGGGCGCTCGAAGGCGACCCGGACAACGAGGTGGCCGTCGGCTACCACCGGGACGGACGGCTCACCGGGGTCGTGCTGCTCGGCCTCGGCGGGCGGTACGCGCACTACCGCTCACTCGTGGCCGACGCCTGCCACCTCGCCCTGCGCTAACACGCAGGGCCGCAGCGGGAAGGGCGCCGAGTACTCCCGCGATCGCCGCCCCGCGCCCGGGGATCCCCCGGGCGCGGGGTGGGGATTCAGCGGTTGGACGCGATGAAATACACGACGACCCCGATCAACGCGAGGACTTCGCTCAGCACGAACGTCGAGTAGCCCATCGTCTGCAGTTTCCCGCGGGCTTCCGGCTGCCGCGCGGTGCCATTGATGACGGCGGCGAAGATCAGGCCGACGCCGATTCCGGGGCCGATCGCCCCCAGCCCGTACCCGATGGCGGCGAGGCCGGGGTTGATGTTGACGGCCTGGGCCAGAACTGTGTCACTCATGGACATTCCCCTTCACGTCGGTCCACGCGCACGCTCGCGTGGAACAGCGGGCTCGTGCGTCACACCAGGCATGGTTCAGGGTCGGGCGAAGGCTCCGGAAATCGGCGAGAGGCAGATCTCACCGGCCGGGCGGGATTGTCGGTAATCGAGTGGTCCGAACACCGACAGGATATCAGAAGAAATCGGACGCCGCCGCCGGGCAAACGGGAGGGCGGCCGCACTCGGCGTCCATTGTGGTCGGTCGGGCCGGTGAGCCGCGAGTCAATCGGCCGACCGATACGCCGGCGGCCCCCGCGGACACCCGGCCACCTCGCACACGCAGCGTGATCATCTCATCACCCGGTCGGCTCACCTCTCGCGCACCCCGGCCGGAAGACCGACCCCAATCGTTCGGCCCGATCGAGAAGGGTGCAGCACCCGGCTTGTTTCGAAACTCCGTGTACACCGTTCACCGATGCCCCGAATGCCCTCGGACAAACCCGGGCCGGCCTTCGCGGGCGCCAATTTTATTAGCCGGGGAGAAATAGGATTCATGTTTGGCGACCATTGCCGGGAGCCCCGCCGACCGGACACCCCGGCACGCCCGACACCCGGCGTCCGAGCGGTCCGGACCACCCGGCCGGCAGCCGGCCACCACCCGCCCACTACCCCGGCCACCGCACGGCCAGCACGGGTTTCGCGGTGTAATGACGCCCTTGCCGTTCGTGCAAGCAGACGGGGCGCCACCACCACCGGCCGCCGAAGATCAGCTCGCCCCGCCGGTGTGCTGTCACCACCATTAATGGTGGTGCTAACACCACCATCCCCGGCCATGTCCGAATACATCCCAAGTCAAACTGTCCACGAACTGGTACTACTGGCGAGTTAGACGTTTCACTGGTCCGAACGGAGGTACCTAAGCCACCGGCCCTCTGCCACTATCTTGCGCAAAATACATCTTCGGATGGTCCGGCCGGTGGGTATCGGGCTGCCCGAATCTGGGGGTCGATCAAAGTGGAAATCGAGCTACTAGGCGCCATGGAAATAAGATCGAATGGGAGAATTTACTCGATACGCGCGAAGAAAGTACGAACCTTGCTGGCGATGCTGGCCCTGTCACCGGGGCGTCCGGTGTCCTACGAGCAGCTGGCGGACGAGCTCTGGGGCCCGCGGTCACTCGCCAACTCCCGCAACGCACTGCAAGCGAATATCGCACGGCTGCGACGGCTTTTCAAGCCGATCACCGATGCCGGCGGGGAGGAGATCGTCCGGACCACCTACAGCGGCTACCAGCTGGAAGTGCCCGCCGAGGCGATCGACTCGCACCGGTTCCTCGAACTCGCGCGACGCGGCACGTCCCTGGTCTCCACCGCACCGCAGGAAGCCACCGGCATCCTGCGGGAGGCCCTGGTGCAGTGGCGGGGACCGGCCCTGATGGACGTCCAGGAGGGCGTGCGCTGCCGGGCCGCGGCCACGCACCTGAACGAGCGGCGGCTGGCCGTCCAGGAGGACCTCATCGCCGCCCGGCTGGCGGTGGGGCAGCAGCACGACATCGTGCACGAACTGCGGCAGCTGGCCACCGAGAACCCGGGCCGGGAACGGCTCAGCGAACTGCTGATGCTCGCCCTCTACCGCACCGGCCAGCAGAGCGAGGCGCTGTCGGTGTTCCACCACACCAGCAAGTGGCTCGGCAGTGAACTCGGCCTCTCGCCGGGCCGGGCGCTGCGGCAGCTGTACCAGGCCATCCTGGTCCAGGACTGCATGCTCGACTGAACACCGGTTCTCCTTTCACAGCAGGGACGGCGTCATGATCGCCGTCCCTGCTGTCGTTTCCCTGTCACGGACACGGTCCGGGCTCATCCACTCTCCTTCCGTGATCGACGGCCATGATCGTGGCGCACCCGGATGACGGACGGCTGACGGTTTGCCGACGTCGGCCTTCGTCAGCGCTTGGTCAGAGGGCCGTCATCTGCGCTGGCTAGTTTCCGGCCAGGCCGAAGTTCGTCCGAAAACCGGTACAGGAGTGGTCATGACAGCGGCAGTGTCCGAGCGCAGGGAACAGATCCGCGCGATCGTCCGCGAGCACCTCGAGCTCGAGGACGGCGAGCTTTCCGAGACGAGCAACTTCATCGAGGACCACGAAGCCGACTCGCTCACGCTGATGGACGTCCTCGCCGCGCTGGAGAAGCAGTTCGGCGTCACGATCGACCAGGCGCAGTTCCGCCGGATGGTCGACCTGGACAGCGCCTACGAGGTCGTCGCGGAATCCGCCGGCTGGTAGGGGAATCCGATGAGCGAACAGTCCTCCACCGCACCCGGCAGACGGGTGGTGATCACCGGCTGCGGGGTGGTTTCCAGCCTGGGCACGGGCATCGACGAGTTCACGGCGGCGCTGCGCGCCGGGCGCAGCAACGTCCGGCCGATCAGCGTCTTCGACACGACCGGCTTCGAGCACAACAACGGCTGCGAGGTCATCGGCTTCGAGCCCGAACGCTGGATCGAAAACGTCGACATCGAGTCGCTCGGCCGGGCCAGCCGGTTCTCCACCGCCGCCGCCCGGCTGGCCGTGGCGGACTCCGGCATCGACCTCGACGTGCTGCGCGAGGCGCGCTGCCTGCTGTCGATCGGCACGACCGACGGCGAGTCGCACGAGCTCGACAGCATGGTCTCGCTGGAGATCGCGGCCGGCCCGGAGGCGATGAGCCCGCGGCTGGCCCGGCGGACGTCGGCCGGACGGCTCGCCACCTCGATCGCGCACGAGCTGCGGCTGTCCAATGTGGAGGTCGGCAGCATCGCGACGGCCTGCTCGGCGGGCAACTACGCGATCGGCCACTCGTTCGACGCGATCCGGCTCGGCGAAGCCGACTTCGCGTTGTGCGGTGGCGCGGACGCCGTCTGCCGCAAGACGTTCACCTCCTTCTACCGGCTGCGCAGCATCGCACCGGACTACTGCCGCCCGTTCGACAAGAACCGGCTGGGCATCCTGACCGGCGAGGGCGCCGGCATCCTGATGCTGGAGAGCCTGGAGTCGGCGACCGCGCGCGGCGCCCGGATCTACGGCGAAGTGCTCGGGTACGGCCTGTCCTGCGACGCCCACCACCCGGTGGCCCCGCACCAGGGCGGCATCGCCCGGTGCATGGAGCTGGCGCTGGCGAACGCCGGCGTCAAGCCCGCCGAGGTCGACCTGATCTCCGCGCACGGCACCGGCACCCACGCCAACGACAAGACCGAGGCCGCGGCGATCCGGGAGCTGTTCGGCGACGACACGCCCCGCGTGGTGTCGATGAAGTCGATGCTCGGCCACTCGATGGGCGCGGCGAGCGCGCTGGCCGCGATCGGCTGCTCGGTCGCCATCACCGAGGGGTTCATCCCGCCGACCATCAACCACGTCGAGACCGACCCCGAGTGCGCCGTCGACTGCGTGCCCAACGTGGCGGTCGAGGCGGACCTGCGGATCGTGCAGAACAACGGCTGGGCCTTCGGCGGCAACAACTCGGTCGTGCTGATCGGCCGCTACGACGGCCCGCGGGAGGCGGTGGCATGAGAGAGCTTGCGAACGAATCATTCAACACAGCGCTCGCCGCTCAGGCCGCACCGAGCGTCAGCGAGGTCGGCGCATGAGCACCTCGACCCCGGCCGCCCCGGTCATCTCGGCCTGGACGGCGATCTCGCCGTTCGGCCACGACCGCGCCTCCTTCGCCGACGGCGTCCGCACCCGGACGTCGCCGATGTCCACCCTGGACGCGCAACGCTGGGCGCGGGGCCCCTCGGAAACGGCGGCCACCGTCCCGGGCTTCGAGCCGCGGGAGTACCTCGGTACGAAGGGCACCCGGGCGATGAACCGGGTCAGTGGGCTGGCCGTCGCCGCGGCGAAGCACCTGCTCGCCGACATCGGCGTCGAGCCGGGCGACGAGCGCGACGACATCGGGTTCGTGCTGGGCACCACGACCGGCAGCGTGCAGAGCATGATGGACCTGACCCGCGCGTCGCTCACCGGCGACAAGCCCGACCACGTCGAACCGGCCGCGGTCCCCGGCTGCGTGATGAACTGCGCCGCCGGGCAGGCCGCGATCTGGCACGGGCTCAAGGGCCCGAACGCGACGATCGCCGCGGGCCGGACCACCGGTCCGCACGCGCTGAACTACGCGCGGCGGCTGCTGCGCACCGGCCGGGCGACCCGGGTGCTCTGCGGCGCCGCCGAGGAGTACTCCCCCGCCCGCGCCTGGGTCGAGCACCACCGCCGTGGCGGCGACGACCCGGTGGTCATCGGCGAGGGCTGCGCGATGTTCCTCCTCGAACCCGCGGACCTGCGGCCACCCGGCCGCCGGGTGCTGGGCTCCCTGGAGGGGTTCGAATCGCGGGTGTGCCTCGACGGCGACCTCGCCGGAACGGTCACCGTCGCGGTGCGCGCGCTGCTCGCCTCCGCCGGGATCGCCCCCGAGCAGGTGTGGGCCGCGACCGGCAGCGGCTTCACCGACTCCGGTGGCCGGCCGGTCGAGACGGTGGCGCTGCGGGCGCTGTTCGGTGACGCGGCCGTCGACCGGGTGCCGTCGGCGGACCTCCTCGGTGACACGGCGTCGGCGAGCGCGATGTTCCAGCTCGCCGCCGTCCTCAGCGTCGCGGAATCGGCCGAGCGGGCGGGCGCCGACCACACGGTCGTCACCACCTGCGACGACGACGGCGCGGTGGCGTGCACGCTGCTGCGGCTCGGCGAGCCGGTCCGATGAGCGACGGGAAGGTCGCGCTGGTCAGCGGCGGCTCGCGCGGCATCGGCCGCGCGGTCGTGCTGAGCCTCGCCGAAAGCGGCCACGACGTCGCGTTCTGCTACCGCTCGGACGACCAGTCCGCCGACGTGCTCGCCAAGGAGGTGCACGACCTCGGGCGGCGGGCGGTCGCCACGCGGGTCGACGTCACCGACCGGGAAGCGGCCGCCGAGTGGGTGGCCGCCACGGCCGCCGATCTCGGCGTCCCGGACACCGTGGTGACGTCGGCGGGCATCACCCGCGACGGCGCGTTCGTGACGATGACCGAGGACCGCTGGACCGACGTGCTGCGGACCAACCTCGACGGCGTCTACAACGTCTGCCAGCCGGCCGTGTTCCTCATGCTCAAGCAGCGCCGGGGCAGCGTCGTCACGCTGTCCTCGGTGTCCGGGGTGCACGGGAACCCGAAGCAGGTCAACTACTCGGCGTCCAAGAGCGGCGTGATCGGCTTCGCCAAGGCGCTCGCCAAGGAGGTCGGCCGGTTCGGCATCCGGGTCAACGCCGTCGCGCCGGGCCTGATCGAGACCGACATGACCGCGCAGATGACCGACAAGGCGCGCGAGAAGCTGCGCGCGGCCATCCCGCTGGGCCGGTTCGGCACCGCCGGGGAGGTCGCCGATCTGGTGGCCTACCTCGCGTCCGACCGCGCCGCCTACATCACCGGAAGCGTATTCGAGATCGACGGCGGCCTGGTCGTCTGACTGAAAGGTCCACAGTGGACTCCGATAGCCCGAACTTCATCACGCGGCTGAAGACGGCCGCGCTCGGCTCGGCCGAGCACCCGCTGGTCTTCCTCGGCAACTTCGAGGTCGAAGAGTTGTGGGCGGCCGACGAGCTCGGCCTGCCGCGGGTGTCCGCCGCGGGCAGCACGGCGGTGGTCAACAGCATGGACGAGTTCGCGCTGTTGCTCGGCGGCAAGGGCGACCACGTCGTGCTGAAGCACGCGCCCGACCCCGACTACCGCCGCTACCTGCTCGACCTCGGCTTCGAGCTGCCGGAAGTGCACGTCGTGGCGGCACCGGACCCGGCGCGCAACGTCAGCCAGGACGCGCTCGCCGACCCCGCGCTGGTCGCGGCGCTCACCGAGCTGGCCACCGACGGCGCGCACCTGCTGCCGCACGGCGCGTCGGCCGTCGAAGAGGAACTGGCGGCCCGCACAGGTGTTCCGCTGGCCACGCCGCCGGCCGCGCTCTGCAAGGCCGTGAACAGCAAGGTCTACAGCAGGCAGCTGGCCGACGAGCTCGGCCTGCGGCAGCCGGCGGGCTGGGTCTGCGACACACCCGCCCAGCTGGCCGACGCCGTCCCGGAGGCCGCGAAGGTGCTCGCCGAGGGCGGCACCGTGGTGGTGAAGGAGGCGTTCGGCGTGTCGGGGAAGGGCATCGCCGTCGTCACCAGCGAGCAGCGGCTGCTGCGCCTGCAGCGGATGATCGAGCGGTCCGCGCAGAAGGCGGGCCGGGACCGGATCGCGCTGGTCACCGAGACCTGGGTCGACAAGCGCGCCGACCTGAACTACCAGTTCACCGTGGGCCGGGACGGCTCGGTGCGGTTCGACTTCGTCAAGGAGGCCATCACCGAGCACGGTGTCCACAAGGGACACCGGATGCCCGCTCGGCTCGACGCGGCGCAGCACGCCGTGATCCGGGACGCGGCGGAAGCGCTGGGCGCCCGCCTGGCCCGGGACGGCTACTACGGCGTCGTCGGCGTCGACGCGCTGGTCGAGCCGGACGGCGGGATCTTCCCGGTGCTGGAGATCAACGCGCGCAACAACATGTCGACCTACCAGGTGCCGCTGCAGGAGCGGTTCGTGCCCGAGGGCGCGGTCGCGATGGCGCGGCACTACCCGGTGCGCCTGTCCGCTCCCCTGCCCTTCGCGCAGCTGCGCTCGGCGCTGGGCGACCTGCTGTTCGCCGGGTCCGGGAGCGGGCTGCTCGTCAACAACTTCGCCACGGTCAACGCCGGGGCCGGGGTCGCCGCCGCGGGCGAAGCGTTCGCCGGGCGCCTGTACGGCGTGCTCATCGGGCCGTCGGTGGCGACGCTCGACGAGCTCGACCACCGGATCACCGACCGCCTCGCCACCCTCGCCGCCGAATAACCCCCGCCCCCGTCGTGAGTGGTAAGGCGGGTTAGAACCCGCCTTACCACTCACGACCACCCACGTCTCAGGAGTCGTTCACCATGAGCAGCAGCACGTCCGTCCCGGAGTTCGCCGTGATCTCCGGGGCGCAGGTCCACGAAGTCCTCGACGGACAGGAAAAACTCGTCATCGACCTGATCGAGTCGGCCTACCGGCTGCACGGCGCCGGCGACACGGTCAACCCGCCGTCCTACTTCCTGCGGTTCCCCGACCGGCCGTCGTCGCGGATCATCGCGCTGCCGGCGTCGGTCGGCGGGGACATCGCCGTCGACGGGCTGAAGTGGATCTCGAGCTTCCCGGAGAACGTCGCGAGCGGGCTGCCGCGGGCGTCGGCCGTCCTCATCCTCAACGACCGGCGGACCGGGTATCCGCTGGCCTGCCTGGAAAGCTCCATCATCAGCGCCACCCGCACCGCCGCGTCGGCCGCGCTCGCCGCCGACTGGCTGACCCGGGACCGGGCGCGGCCCGCCCGGCTCGGCATCGTCGGCACCGGCCTGATCGCCCGGTACATCCACACCTACCTGGCCGCCGGGGGCTGGACCTTCGACGACGTCGGCGTGTTCGACCTGAGCACTGCGCACGCCGAGGGGTTCCGCGGCTACCTGAACGCGGCGGGGCAGTCGTCGGTCACCGTGCACGACAGCGCCGAAGACCTGATCCGCGGGAGCGACCTGGTCGTGTTCGCGACCGTCGCCGGCGAGCCGCACGTCCACGACCCGGCGTGGTTCGACCACAACCCGCTGGTCCTGCACGTCTCGCTGCGCGACCTCGCGCCGGAGGTGATCCTGGCGTCGACCAACGTCGTGGACGACGTCGAGCACTGCCTGAAGGCGAACACCTCGGTGCACCTGGCCGAGCAGCGGACCGGCGGCCGGGACTTCCTGTCCGGGACGCTGCACGACGTGATGACCGGGAAGACCACCCTGCCCAAGGACCGGCCGCTGGTCTTCTCGCCGTTCGGGCTCGGCGTGCTCGACCTCGCCGTCGGCAAGCACGTCCACGACCAGCTGCGCGCGTCCGGCGACCTGCGGACCGTGGCCGAGTTCTTCTTCGAACTCGACCGGTACGGCAAGCGGTAGCGGGAGCTTCGCGTGCCGATCATCACCGCCCCGCAGGACTTCAACACCGACGACCTGTTCGTCGACCTCCGCCGGTTCGCCGGGCGCTCGCTCTACCTCAAGTGTGAGGGCTTCAACTTCGCCGGGTCGATCAAGATCAAGGCGGCCCGCTCGATGGTCGCCGCGGCCGAGCGCCGCGGCGACCTGCGGCCCGGCTCGACGCTTGTGGAGAGCTCGTCCGGCAACCTCGGCGTGGCGCTGAGCCTCGTCGCGGCCAGCTCCGGCTACCGGTTCTTGTGCGTCACCGACTCGCGGTGCACGCTCGGGGCCCGGCAGCTGATGGAGACGCTCGGCGCCGAGGTCCGCATCGTCACCGAGCCGCACCCGGAGCACGGCCTCCTGGGCGCGCGCATCGAGCTCGTGCGACGGCTGTGCGCCGAGCGCGGCCACGTGTGGCTCAACCAGTACGAGAACGCCGGGAACTGGCGTGCCCACTACGAAACGACCGGTCCGCAGATCGCCGAAGCCTTCCCCGACGCGGACGTCGTCTTCATCGGGGCCGGCACCACCGGGACGCTCATGGGGTGCGCGCGGTACCTGCGCGAGCACCGGCCCGGCACCCGGGTGGTCGCGATCGACACGGTCGGCTCGGTCACCTTCGGCACGCCACCGGCCCGCCGGATGATTCCCGGGCTGGGCACCGGAATCCGGCCGCCGCTGCTCGACGCCTCCTACGTCGACGACGTCCTGCACGTGGCCGAAGCGGACACCGTCCGCACCTGCCGGGCGCTCACCCGGGAGGGGTTCTGCTTCGGCGGCTCCACCGGGACCGTCGTCAGCGGCGCCTTGACCTGGCTCGAGGCGCACGAGGGAATCGGTACCGCGGTGGCGATCGCGCCCGATCTCGGCGACCGGTACCTCGACACCGTCTACCACGACCAGTGGGTGGCGGACCTCTACGGCGAAGACCTGCTGGACGAACCCGCCCGCAGTTTGTGATTCACCACACACGGCCTAGCACCACCGCGGATCCGGGAGTCACCCCCCGTGAACGAACGGTCACGGCCCACTAGACTCGAACACATGCACGGATAGCAGAAACCGCGAACGCCGCCATGCCCGTCGGGTCGAAGGGGACGATCGTGAAGCCTTCACTGGCCGTCCGCGCTTCCTGCTGGTCCGCCGGCCACGCCGGCGCGGTCATCGCCCTCTGGCTGGTTTTCGTGGGCCTGGCCCAGCTGCCGGGTCTCACCGGCGGCCACCGGCTGGGTGACGGCTCGCTCTCCGACCCCGGCGTGGCGGCGAACTGGTGGCCGCTGGTCGCCGCGCCCGTCGCGGTGCTCCTGAGCGTGCCGTTCTCCCGGCTGCTGCTGCTCGTGTCCGCGCTGTTCACCAGCGTGGTCACGGCGACGTCGGCGGCGCTCCTCGACACGGTCTCCGAGTCCGTCGCGGTGTCCCCGCTCGCCGGCGACGCGGCGCTGCTGGTCGTCATCACGGTTTCGGTGCAGCACATGCTGTTCACCTTCTGCCGGCGACGGGAGGCATTGGCCGGCGGGAACGACGCGTCACGGGCCGCGCGGATCGTCGCGAGCACGGCGGGCAACGCCGCCCTCGTCTCCGGCAGTGGTGTCGCCGCGGCGCTGGCCGCGGTGGCGCTCGCCGGCTCGCCGGCGCTGATGCCGCTGGCCACCGGGGTTCTGGTGGCGGTGCTGGTGTCGACCGTCGCCGCGCTGAGCCTGTTGCCCGCCCTGAACGATCGCGTGCTCACCTCGCCGCGGGAACTGCCGCCGCAGCCGCCCGCCCGGCTGAAGCTGAGCGACCTGCCCCGGTTCGTGCGGCCCGCGGCGATCGCGCTCGGCCTGCTTTCCCTCGGTGCCGCCGCGGTCTACGGGTCGCTGCGCGTGTTCTCCCCCGGCTGTCCGGCCTGCCGCCCCTTGGTCGACGACCTCGACGCGCGCGCGGTGCTGACGTTGCTGCTGGTGCTGGGCGTGGCCACTCTGGTCGCCTACCGGCGGCCGGTGGTGGCGCTGGCGACGTTCGTGCTGAACGGCGTCGCCGTGCTCGCCGGGCTGGGCACGCTGGCCCTGCTGGTGGACCCGCTGCCGGGCTGGGCCCCGATGGTGCTCGTGGTAGTGCTGCTCGTGCCGGCGAACCACCTGCAGGTGTACCTGCTGCACCGGCTCCGGAGCGAAACCCTGGCCGGGATGTCCCGGCGCAACACGGTGGCACACGCGTGCCGCCGGGCCTGGTCGGCATCCGGCGGCGCGCTGCTGGTGACGGTGGTGATGTGGCTGGTCTGGGGCGTGACGGAGAGCGGGGACGTCCGCGAGTTCGCCCTGGCGACCGCGGTGGTCCTGGTCGCCGACACCCTGATCGTCCGGTTCCTCCTGCTGCCCCGCCTGGCGGTGCTCGGAGGCCGGGCGAACTGGTGGCGGGTCAGAGGCCCGAAGGACGCCCGCTGACCCGAGTTCCGGGCCCGCTCACGCGAGTTCCGGCTTCAAAGCTTTCGCGATGCCGCCGCCGGAACGCCCAGGCAGCGGCACCTCGTCCGGCGGGTCAGGGGCCCGAAGGGCGCCCGGTGAGGTCCAAGAACACCTCGTCGAGCGTCGGGCGCCTCAACGCGAAGTCCGTGTACTCGACGCCGGCGTCGCGCAGGGCAGCCGCCGCGGCCGCGACGCCGCCGGCGGTGTCGGGCAGCTCGACCGCGATGCTGCGCTTGCGTTCGTCGACCGACACCGGCGAGCCCGACACCGCCGACAGCGCTGACACCGCGGGTTCGAGCCAGCGGGGGTCGGCGACCGCGACCTCGAGCCGCTCCGCGCCGATCTTGCGCTTGAGCTCGTCCGCGGTGCCCTCGGCGATCACGCGGCCGTGGTCGATCACCACGATGTGGTCGGCGAGGTAGTCTGCCTCCTCGAGGTACTGCGTGGTGAGCAGGACCGTGACGCCCTCGTCGACCAGGCCACGCACGATCCCCCACAGCGTGCTGCGGCTGGCCGGGTCGAGGCCGGTGGTCGGTTCGTCGAGGAACAGCACCGACGGGCGGCCGATCAGGCAGGTCGCCAGGTCGAGCCGCCGCCGCATGCCGCCCGAGTACGTCCCGACCGCGCGGTCGGCCGCCGCGGTCAGGTCGAACCGTTCCAGCAGTTCGGTGGCCCGCTCGCGGGCCCCGCGGCGGCCGAGGTGCAGCAGCGTGCCGAGCAGCTGGAGGTTCTGCCGCCCGGTGAGCAGCTCGTCGACCGCGGCGTACTGGCCGACGAGGCCGATCCGGCGCTGCACCTCCTTCGCCTGCGTGGCGACGTCGAACCCGGCGACCCGGGCGGTGCCGCCGTCCGGGCGCAGCAGCGTCGCCAGGACCCGGACGGTCGTGGTCTTGCCGGCGCCGTTCGGGCCGAGCAGGCCCAGCACCGAGCCCGCGGGCACCCGCAGGTCGATGCCGGACAGGGCCTGGTGGTCGCCGAATCCCTTGCGCAGCCCGGTGACTTCGATGGCCGCTTCGCGGTCGAGCGCGTCGCTCGCCATCAGCCGGCGTCCCGCAGGCTCTTCGGGCGCAGGTCCGTCCAGGTGGCCTCGACGTGGGCGACCGCCTCCGCGCGGGAACTCTCGCCCAGCACGACGTCCCAGCCCGGTGGCACCGCCGCGAACACCGGCCAGATGCTGCGTTCTTCCTCGGCGTTGACCAGGACGAGGAACCGGCCGTTCTCGTCGTCGAATGGACTCGTCACTTCACATCTCCGTTTCGGGCGGCTTGCCGCCATGGTGTTCGGACCGGCTGACGGTGCGCTGACCGCCACCTGACTACGCGATGGTGCGGTACTTGCGGAAGCTCAACCCCCCGGCCAGGACCAGCGTGACGACGAGGGTGATCGCCACGACCACACCCGGGTGCTGGGCGGGGAACCCGGTCTCGTCGACCGGCGTGCCCCACAGGCGGCGCACGGCGGTGGTCACCGAGCTGACCGGGTTCCACTCCGCGACCGGCCGCAGCCACGACGGCAGGCGGTCGGTCGACATGAAGGCGTTGGAGAGGAAGGAAAGCCCGAGCGTGGCCACCGCGCCGATGCCGTCGATGGCCTCGGGGTTGCGCAGCGACAGGCCGAGCAGGATGCCGACCCAGATCATCGCGTAGAGGAACACGACGAGCAGGGCGAGCCCGCCGGCCAGCGGCAGGAACCCGGTGTGCACCCGGCCGCCGACGAGCAGGCCGGACGCCACGGTGATGGCGAGGGCGATCAGGCCGACTAGGAAGTCGCCGAGGGAGTGCCCGATCAGCACGGCGGGCCGGACGATCGGCAGCGAGCGGAACCGGTCGGTCAGGCCGCCGTTGAGATCGGTGGCGACGGCGATCGCGGTCGGTGCGATGCCGGCCAGGCCGACCTGCATCAGCGCGGCGGGGAACAGGAACTCCGGGTAGCTGCCGCTGCCGGGCACGATCACCGCGTCCTTGAACACGTACCCGATGGCCAGCATGGTGATCAGCGGGTTCAGCGTGACCGCCAGCAGGCGGCCGGGAACGTTGCGCAGGTGGGTGAGCCGGCGCCCGGCGAGCGCCAGCACCTCCACCACGGCGTCGGAAACCCGCCGCGTCCCCGCCGGGGCAATCACAGTCATTCGTCCTCCTCGGAAGAGCCGTCCAGTGCGGCGGCGACGATCCGGCCGATGGCGGCCTGGGCTTGCGGGTGCATCATGAATTCGTGCCCGCAGCCGATGCGGTGCGTCTCGATCGCCCCGTCGACGTACGGTGCCCAGCGGCCGGGCCGCTCGGCGAGGTCGGCTTCGGGGAGGCCGTCGGCCGCCAGGAACAGCAGCAGGCGGCCGGAGAAGCGGGCGGGCTCGTACCGGAGCGCGAGCTCGCCGTTGTTGCCCATGACGTCGAGCACGCGGGCCATCCGGTCCTCGCCGATCCCGGCCAGCCGCGACCCGCCGCGGCGCAGCACGTCGATGACGGCGGCCGGGGAAAGGCCGGCGTCCACGTCCGTGTCGTGACCGAGGTGCTCGAGGAAGCTGACCAGCAGCTCGTGGCGGGTCGGCGGGGCCTGGTTGTCCGCCTCGACCGGGAAGCTGTCCAGCACGCACAACGTCTCGACCCGCTCCCCCGCCTCCTGCAGCTGCACGGCGATTTCGTGCGCCAGCAGCCCGCCGAACGACCAGCCCAGCAGGTGATAGGGGCCGGACGGCTGGATCGCGCGGATCCGGGCGGCGTACTCCTCGGCGACGTCCTCGACGCTGACGGGCAGTTCGCCGCCGGAGCCGATGTTCGGCGACTGCAGCCCGTACATCGGGCGGCCGGGGTGGAGGTGCTGGACGAGCCCGAGGTAGGGCAGGCTCAGCCCGAGTCCCGCGTGGATGCAGAACAGCGGCGCGCGGTCGCCGTCCGGCCGGATGGGCAGCACCGGGGCGAACGGGTCGAGCACCTCCCCGCCGTCGTCGCCGGTGGCGGCCAGCGCGGCCAGGCGTTCGACGGTGCCCTGCGTCAGGACGTCCGCGACGGTGAAGCGCAGACCGGCGTTGCGGGCCAGTGCGACCAGCCGGACGGACAGCAAGCTGTTGCCGCCCAGGGTGAAGAAGTCGGCGTCGGCGTCGACCTCGGGCAGGCCGAGGGTTTCGGCGAACGCCAGCCGGAGGACCTCCTCGGCCGGGGTGCCGGTCGTCCGTTCGGGTGCGGGCAGCTTCGAGGGGTCGAGGTCGCCGGTCGCGGTGAGCGGGATGGCCTCCAGTTCGACGATGGCCGCCGGGACCGCGAAGTCCGGCAGTTCCCGCGCGAGGTGTTCGCGCAGGTCTTCTCCGCGGCCGACGACGTAGGCGACGAGCTGGTCGTCGCGGACCACGACTTCGGCCGCGGCGACGGCGGGGTGTCGCAGGAGCGCAGCCTCGACTTCGACACCCCGGATGGCGAAGCCGCGTGCCCGCAGCGTTGCGCCGGCCGGTTCGAGGCCGCCGTCGAGGCGACGGCGGACGAGGTCGCCGGTGCGGACCATGCGGGCGCCGGGGGTGAAGGGGTCGGCGACGAAGTGCGTGGCGGTGCGGCCGGGTTGTCCCGCGTAGCCGCGGGCGAAGCTCCCCAGCCAGAGTTCGCCGTGGGCGCCCGGTGGGACGGGCCGGAGGTTCTCGTCGAGGACGTAGGCCCGGGCCGCGTGGGGCAGGGTGCCGGGATCGGCCGGGCCGGTGAGGCCGCGGTAGTGGGTGTGGACTTCGGCGCCGGCGCGGTAGAGCCGTTCGGTGAGCGGGGCGGCGAGGGGTTCGCCGGTGAGGATCAGCCGGACGCCGGCGAGAGCCGGTTCGTGGCGGGCCGCGAGCGCCCGGACCTGGTGCGGGGTGGCGAACAGGACGGCGGGCAGTTCGCCTTCCAGAAGCCGCGCGAGTGCGGTGGCGTCGCCGGTTTCGGCCTCGGCGAGGTGGACCGAGGCCCCCACGGCCAGCGCGGCGAGCACAGCGGGAACGGCGTCGGGCAGGTCCGGGACGACGACCCGGCGGCCGGCGGGGATGGAGCCCCGCAGGGCGGCGACGGACTCGGCCAGCGCGCGACGCGAGAGGATGGTGCCGTCCGGCAGGTGGGCGGCCGCGTGCGCGGGACTGACCGGGGCGGTGCCGGGGCCTTCTTCGACGACCGTCACCGCGGACTGCGTGGCCGGATCGGCGAGCCGGTAGGCGGCGCCGGCTTGAAGCGCGGCCAGGACGTGCACCACCCGGTCCACCGCCTGCTGCGCGGCGATCGACACCGTCCACTCGGGACGCGCCCCGCGAGCCGTCAGCTTGCGGGCCGCTTCGGTCACGCGGCGGCGCAGTTCGGCGTGGCTCAACCGGCCACCGGCCCAGATCAGCGCCGGTCCGCGGCCGCCGCGCAGCACCGGCAGTTCCGCCGGCGCCACGGACACCACATCCGGCTCGACCGGCGGCACCAGCTCGATCGCGCTCAGCGGCCGCGACGGGTCCTCCGCCACCACCGACAGCAGCCGGCCCAGCCGGACGGCCAGCAACTCCGCCGTCTCCGGGGTGAACAGGTCCGCGCAGTACTCGATGCTGCCCTCCAAGCCCCCCTCCCCCGGCCGCTCGCCGAGCTGGAACGTCAGGTCGAACTTGAACTTCGCGCCCGTCGGCGGCAGGATCTCCGGCCGCACCGACAGATCGCCGATCGCGAAGCGCGGGTCCGGGACCTCGTAGTACGACAGCATCACCTGGAACAACGGCTGCCGTGACAGCGACCGCGCCGGCCGGGCCAGCTCGAGCAGGAGCTCGAACGGCAGGTCCTGGTGCGCGTACGCCTCGAGGTCGGTGTCCCGCACCCGGGCGACCAGCTCGGCGAACGTCGGGTTGCGGCCGGTGTCGGTGCGCAGGACCAGCGTGTTCACGAAGAACCCCACCAGGCCGTTCGTCACCTCCTCCGACCGGCCCGCGACCAGGCTGCCCAGCGGGATGTCCGTGCCCGCGCCGTGCTTGGTGAGCAGCGCGGCCACCGCCGCCTGGACCACCATGAAGACGCTGGCGCCCGACCGGCGGGCCAGCGCGACCAGTGCTTTGTGGACGGTCGGGGACACCTCGAAACCGACCGAACCGCCGCGGAACGCGGTCGCGCCCCGGCGCGGGCGGTCCGCGGGGAGCCGCAGCTCGTCGGGGAGGCCGTCGAGCGCGGTGCGCCAGTACTCCCACTGCTGGTCCGCCGCCTGGCGGTCGTCGAGCAGCTCACGCTGCCAGACCGCGTAATCCGCGTACTGCGCCGGCAGTTCCGCCCAGCCGGGCTCGGTGCCCCGCACCCGGGCGTCGTACGCGGTCGCCAGGTCGCGGGCCAGCACGTCGACCGACCAGCCGTCGCCCGCGATGTGGTGCAGGACGAGCAGCAGGACGTGCTCGCCGGAATCCCCGACGCGGTACAGCGTGGCCCGCAGCGGGCGGTCGGTGGCGAGGTCGAACGCGCGGGCCGCCTCGGCCGCCAGCACGGCGGTGAGCTCGTCCTCGGTGACCGTCGCCGTGGCCAATGGTGCGTCCGGGGCGGGCAGGATCCGCTGGTACGGAACCCCGTCGAGGTCCGGGAAGACCGTCCGCAGGATCTCGTGCCGCTCGACGACGTCGCCGAGCGCGTCCGCCAGGGCGACCGGGTCCAGTGTGCCGCCGAGCCGGACGGCCAAGGGGATGGTGTAGCCCGCGCTTTCCAGGCGGTTGAGGAACCACATCCGGGTCTGCGCGTGGGACAGCGGAATCCGCTCCGGCCGCGCGAGCTTCCGGAACCCGGCGCCCGCCTGGCCCGCGGAGACGAGCCGGCCGGCGAGCCTGCTGACCGTCCGCGCCTCGAACAGGTCCCGGATGGACAGCCGGGCGTCCAAAGCGGACCGGACCCGGCTCACGACCGAGTTGGCCAGCAGGGAATGCCCGCCGATGACGAAGAAGTCGTCGTCGATCCCGACTTCCGGGACGCCGAGGACGTCGGCCCAGATCTCGCACAGCGTCGCCTCGACCGGGGTGCGCGGGCCGCGGGCGGTGGTGCCGGCCTGCTGGTCCGGCGCGGGCAGCGCCTTGCGGTCGATCTTGCCGTGCGCGGTCAGGGGGAAGCGGTCGAGGACGACGTAGGCGCCCGGGACCATGTACGCCGGCAGCTGCGCGGTCACGTGCTCGCGCAGTTCGTCGGCGGTGACGGCACCGGAAACGTAGCCGACGAGCCGCCGGTCGTTGCCCGTGCCGTGCACCGCGACGACCGCTTCGCCGACCGAGGGGTGCGCGACGAGGCAGGCTTCGATTTCGCCGAGTTCGATGCGGTGGCCGCGGATCTTGACCTGGAAGTCGCGGCGCTCCACGAACTCCAGCTGCCCGTCGGGGCGCATCCGGACCCGGTCACCCGTGCGGTACATCCGCGTGCCCGGCGCGCCGAAGGGATCGGCGACGAACACCGCCGCCGTCCGCGCCGGATCACCGACGTAACCGCGCCCCACGACCAGGCCGCCGACGAACAGCTCCCCGATCGCCCCCGGCGGCACCGGACGCAACTCGTCACCCAGCACGTACAACCGCGAATTCCGCACCGCACGGCCGATCGGCACCACTTCGACACCGGACCGGATCACCGCGTGCGTCACGTCGTCCGAGCACTCCGTCGGACCGTAGGCGTTCACCAGCGGAACCTCGGGGAAGCGGGCGAACCACCGTGCGCACAGATCCGGCGGCAAGGCCTCGCCGGTCACCACCAGCCACCGCAGGCCGGAAACGTCCGGCTGCTCGGCCAGGTCCCAGGAATCCAGGGCGGCCCGCAGCAGGGACGGCACGACCTCCAGCACCGAGACGCCCTCGGCCCGGATCAGACCGAACAACGCGTCCGGATCCGCCGCGACGATCCGCGAGACCACCCGGACCCGGGCGCCGACCAGCAGCGGGGCCAGCATCTGCCAGACCGAGACGTCGAAGGTCACCGGAGCGTTCTGCACCACGACGTCCGACGCCGCCAGCCCGAGGTCTTCCACCTTGGCGAGCAGGTGGTTCACCATCCCGCGGCGGTGCACCATCGCGCCCTTGGGACGACCGGTCGAACCCGACGTGAAGATCACGTACCCCAGGTCCAGGCCCGCGTCACCCGCGGCGACCGGCGCCCAGTCCGCGCCTTCGGCGTCATCCAGGACGACGATCCCGGTATCGGCGCCGGCGATCTCGGCGGCCAGGTCCTCGAAGCCTGGGCCCACCACCAGGGACGCGGCGCCGGAGTCCACCAGCAACCCGGCCAGCCGGGCCACCGGGAGGGTCGGGTCCAGGGGCACGTACGCCGACCCGGACCACAGCACGCCCAGCACGGCCGTCACGAACCCGACCCCGGGGTCGGCCAGCACGCCCACCACCCCACCGGACGGAAGGCGGCGGGACAACGCACTCGCCCGGCCCGCCAACGACCCGTACGAAACCCACGCGCCGCCGTCGGCCACCGCGGGCGCGTCCGGCGAGGCCAGCGCGAACTCGCACACCCGCGCCACGACGTCGGCCCCGACCGGACCGGTGGCCCCGGCGCCCCGCTCCAGTTCCGCGGCCGGCACCACGTCGATCGTCCCGAGGGCCACCGAAGGGTCGGCGATGGCGGTGTCGAGCAGGTGCCGGAACATGCCGGTGATCCGGCGGGCGCGCTCGGCGTCGAACGCCTCGGGCGCGTAGTCGAAGCGGAAGGCCAGTTCGGGGCCGGGGTTCACGACCAGGCTGAGCGGGTAGTGGCGGGAGTCCTCGGTGACCGCGTCGAGCACGCGGACGTCGTCACCCAGCACCAGTTCGGTCTGCGCACCGTCGGCGGGCACGTTCTCGAAGACGATCGCGGTGTCGAACAGTTCGCCGGTGCCGGCCAGGCCCGGCACGTCGTTCTGCACCTCGGCCAGCCCGACGTGCTGGTAGGCCGACATCCGGGCCTGCTGGTCGCGCAGGAAGACCAGGAGCTCGGCCAGGGTGCCCGCCGGGTCCAGGTCGGCCCGGACCGGCACCGTGTTGATGAACATCCCGACCATGGTCTCCACGCCCGGCAGTTCGGCCGGGCGTCCGGAGGTGACCGAGCCGAACACGACGTCCCGGCGTCCGGTGAGCCGGCCGACCAGGATCGCCCAGCAGGCCTGCACGACCGTGTTCAGGGTGAGCTCGTGCCGGCGGCCCCACGCCACCAGTTCGGCGGTTTCGTCCCGCGACAGCACGACCTCGGCCGATTCCGGCACCGCTTTGAGGTGGCCGTCGAGCTCCGGGGCCACCTTCGTGGGCTCGGTGAGCCCGTCGAGGACCGCGCGCCACGCCTGCCGGGCTTCCTGCTCGTCCTGGCGGCCGAGCCAGGCGAGGTAGTTCCGGAAGGGGTTCACTTCGGGCAGCGCGGCTGTCGGGCCGTGGGTGTACAGCGTGGCCAGTTCGCGGATGAGGATCGGCACCGACCAGCCGTCGGTGGCGATGTGGTGGGCGGTCCAGAGGAAGCG
Organism: Amycolatopsis sp. cmx-13-12; assembly: GCA_049998155.1. GTDB lineage: Bacteria > Actinomycetota > Actinomycetes > Mycobacteriales > Pseudonocardiaceae > Amycolatopsis. The sequence continues at coordinate 617,029 of JAEBES010000001.1, forward strand.
GTGCCGCCCGGCCGCGACCTTGATCAGCGTGAACCGGACCAGCGGCGGGTGCGCGAGGTCGAACCGGCGCTCCCGGTCCTCGACCGCGAGCCGGGCCAGCCGCTCCTCGCGTTCGGTCTCGGGCAGCGCGGACAGGTCGAGCTCGGTCCACGGCAGGGCGACCTCGGCGGCGATCAGCTGCACGGCGTCGCCGCCGCGGCGGTGCCGGAAGTAGGCGCGCAGGGTGGCGTACCGGCGCAGCAGGGCGGCACACGCCTCGCGCAGGGCTTCGACGTCGAGCGGGCCCGCGAGGTCCGCGGTGGCCTGCACGGTGTAGACGTCGACGCCGTCGGGGTCGAACTCGGAGTGGAACAGCAGGCCCTGCTGCAGCGCGGAAAGCGGCAGGACGTCCTCGATGCGGCCGCCCTCGGGCGCCAGCTCGCGCAGCTCGTCTTCGGTCAGCTCGATCAGCGGGCCGTCCGAGACGACGACTTCGGCGCCCGGTTCGCGGACGGCGACCTGCTCGGCGATCGCGGCCGGCGTGCGCCGCTCGAGGATGTCGCGCGGCGTCAGCTCGATGCCCGCCGTACGAGCCCGGCCGGCCACCTGGATCGCGCTGATGCTGTCACCGCCGAGGGCGAAGAAGTTGTCGTCGATGTACACGCGCGGCACGGACAGCACTTCGGCGAGGATGTCGCAGACGACCGTCTCGACGGTGTTGCGGGGCCGGCGTCCGACGACCTCGGCCCGGAAGTCCGGGGCGGGCAGGGCTTCGCGGTCGACCTTGCCGTGTTCGGTCAGCGGCAGTTCGTCGAGCACGACCAGCGCCGAGGGCACCATGTAGTCCGGGAGCAGCTGCTGGGCGGTGCTGCGCACGGCACCGGCGTCGATCGGGCCTTCGCCGTCGACGCCGATCAGGTAGCCGGCGAGGCGTTTGCCGCCGTCGGCGTCGGTGAGCACCCGGACGACGGCGTCCAGCACACCCGGCACGGACCGCAGGACGCTTTCGATCTCGCCGAGCTCGATGCGGTGGCCGCGGATCTTCACCTGGAAGTCGCGGCGCTCCACGAACTCCAGCTGACCGTCTTCCCGCAGCCGCACGCGGTCGCCGGTGCGGTACATCCGCTTTCCCGCTCCCCCGAACGGATCGGCGACGAACACGGCCGCCGTCCGGGCCGGATCACCGACGTAACCGCGCCCCACGACCAGACCGCCGACGAACAGCTCCCCGATCGCCCCCGCCGGCACCGGACGCAGCTCGTCGCCCAGCACGTACAGCCGCGAATTCCGCACCGCGCGCCCGATCGGCACCACCTCGACCCCGGACCGGATCACCGCGTGCGTCACATCATCCGAACACTCCGTCGGACCGTAGGCGTTCACCAACGGCACTTCCGGGAACCGCGCGAACCACCGCGCGGTCAAGTCCGGCGGCAGCGCCTCACCGGTCACGACCAGCCAGCGCAGCCCCGAGACATCGGGGTGCTCGCCCAGGTCCCAGGAGTCCAGCGCGGCTCGCAGCAGCGACGGCACGACTTCCAGCACCGAAACACCCTCGTCCCGGATCAAGCCGAACAACGCGTCCGGGTCGGCCGCGACCGCCCGGGACACGACCCGGACCCGGGCGCCGACCAGCAGCGGCGCCAGCATCTGCCAGACCGAGACGTCGAAGGTCACCGGAGCGTTCTGCACCACCACGTCCGCGGGCTCCAGGTCGAGGTCTTCCACCTTGGCGAGCAGGTGGTTCACCATGCCCCGGCGGTGGACCATCGCACCCTTGGGACGACCGGTCGAACCCGACGTGAAGATCACGTAGGCCAGGTCGAGCCCGGCGTCATCGCGGGAAACCGGGGCCCAGTCCGCGTCTTCGGCGTCGTCCAGGACGACGATCCGAGCATCACCGCCGGCCGCGCCCACGACCTCCGAAGCCAGCTCCTCGTACCCGGGGCCCACGACCACGCGGGTGGCACCCGAGTCCACCAGCAGCCCGGCCAGGCGGGCCACCGGCATCCCGGCGTCCAGCGGCACGTAGGCGGCCCCCGACCACAGCACCGCGAGCACGGCCGTCACGAACCCGACGCCCGGGTCGGCCAGCACGCCCACTACACCCCGGGACGGCAGCCGGCGGGACAACGCGCTCGCCCGGCCGGCCAGGGACCGGTAGGAAACCCAGTCCCCGCCGTCGGCCACCGCGGGCGCGTCCGGCGTGGCCAGCGCGAACTCACGGACGCGAGCCACGACGTCGGCCCCGACCGGCCCGGCCGCGCCGACCCCGGCGGCCAGCAGTTCGCCCAGCTCGTCGGTCGACACGACGTCGATCGAGCCCAGCACCGCCGAAGCGTCGGCCTCGGCGAGGCGGCCGACGAACCCGGCGAGCCGCTCCAGGTGCGCGGTGACGCCGTCGGCGTCGTAGAGGTCGGGATTGCCGTTGAGGTGGATCTCGATGACGTCTTCGGTGACGTCGAGCACCGTCAGCGAAAGGTCGTTGGTGATCCCGGTCGACAGGTTCATCACCCGCGTGTGGCATTCGCCGAGCCGCAGGCCGGGCTCGGGCGGGAGCACGTTGACGAACGGGCCGCCGAACGGGCGGCGCTCGTCGCTGCGCACACCGATGTCCCGGCGGATCTGGTTCACGTGGTAGCGCTGGTGCTTCAGCGTGGCGGCGAGCTCACGGGAGGCCTGGCCCAGCAGCTCGGCGATCGTCGTCTGCGGCTCGACGACCATCCGCAGCGGCAGGTAGTTCGCGACCATGCCCGGGGTCGCCCGCGAGCGCACGCCCGCGCGCGCCGCGACCGGGACGGTCAGCAGCAGGTCCTTGATGCCCGAAAGCCGTTGCGTGTAGGCCGCCATCGCGGCGATGAAGAACGTCGGCAGCGTCACCTTCGCGGCGGCGGCCGCCTCGCGCACGGCCTTCGCCGTCTCCGGGGGCAGCACCATGGTGCGCCGCAGGAAGCCGCGGGCCGGCGCGGGTTCCTTGCCGGACAGGCTGACCAGGTCGGGGGTGGTGTCGAAGTGCCGCCCCCAGAACTCCTTGTCCCGCAACCGGTGCGGGGAATCCTGGTAGGCGAGGTCGGCGTCGAGCAGCAGCCGGAACGGCGGCAGCGCGGTGGGCCCGGGGTCCTCGCCGGCCAGCAGCGCGTTGTAGAGCTCGCCCAGGCGGCGGTGGCAGATCGCCGCGCTGAAGCCGTCGCCGATGAGGTGGTGCGTGGTCAGGTACCAGAAGTGCCGCTGCTCCCCCACCTTGATCAGGGCACCGCGGAAGAGCGGGAAGTCTTCCAGGGAGAACGGGTGCCGCATGTCCTCGTGCATCCAGTCGAGGGCGGCGGCCTCCGGGTCGGCTTCCCCGGTGACGTCCGGGTACCGGATCGGGAGCTCGTCCAGCGGCTCGATGAGCTGCCGCGGTTCGCCCTCGACCTCGACGAACCGGGCCCGGAAGCACTCGGCTTCGTCGGCCAGCGCGCGCAGGGCCACGCCGAACACCTCGACGTCCAGCGGGCCGGTGATGTCCAGGTAGTCGGCCATCGCGTAGGCGAGGCCGCCCCCGGACAGCTGTTCGTCGTACCAGACGTCGGTCTGTGCGGTGGACAGGGGCAGGAACGCGTCGACCGCGGTCATCGGGGCACCTCGAAGAGTGTTTTGGCGTACGGGGTTTCGGGTTCGGCGCCGTCGAGCAGCGCTTCGGGGCCGTAGTTGTCCTTGACCCACTGGTCCTGGTAGATCGTGTCCAGGTAGCGGTCACCGAGATCGGGCGAGATCACCACCGCCGTGTCGGCGTCCTTCTCGGCCAGCCAGCCGAGCGCGCCCGCCAGCACCATGCCGGAGCCGCCGCCGAGCAGGAAGCCGCTCAGCGCGAGCCGTCGGCACGCGCGGATCGCGGCGGCTTCGTCGACCCGGACCAGATCGTCCACCAGGGACAGGTCGATGACCGGGAACCGGACGCTGGTGCGCACCGCCGTGCTGCGCCGGGCGGCCCGCGGGCCGGGACCGACGCACTCGACGGCCACGATCCGCACCTGCGGCCGGACCTGGCGCAGGTAGCGGGCGCAGCCGGTGAGGGTGCCGGCCGAGCCGACCCCGACGAAGAGCACGTCGAGGTCCGGCACGGTGCGCAGGATGTCCGGGCCGGTCGAGCGGAAGTGGGCCATCCAGTTGCCCGCGTTGACGTACTGGTCGAGCCAGGTGTAACCGTCGTTCTCCGCGCACAGGCGGCGCACGAGCCGCAGCCCGGCCGCCGAGTCCGGGGCGACCAGCACCTCGGTGCCGAGGTTCTGCATCAGCTGCCGGGTGAGCAGCGTGCTGCGCGGGTCGGTGACGCAGACGAACCGGTAGCCGCGGCTGGCCGCGACCAGGCTCAGCGCCACGCCGAGGTTGCCCGACGACGTCTCGACGATGGTCGAGCCGGGGCGCAGCACGCCCGCGCGCTCGGCCAGCGTCACCATTTCCAGGGCGGGCTTGAGCTTGCTCGAGCGCGCGAAGTTGAAGCCCTCGCACTTCATCAGGACCCGCCGGTCCACGAGGTGGCTGAGGTCGACGTACAGGTCCGTGACGTCGAACTCCTCCGGCCTGGTGATCACCCGCACGGCGAACCTCCGGTCGACGAGGGCCCGGCGTACGCGGGAAAGGGCTCGCCCCGGCCCAGCTTTCCCGTGGTCAGGCCCTGGAAAACGGTCAGTTTCTGGATGTTGCCGGCGCCTTCCATGAACTCGACGCCGCGCGCGTCCCGGGCCAGCTTGTCCAGCGCGGGGTGGTCCCAGCGGGCCCGCGGCCCGAAGAAACCGCAGGCTTCGAGCGTGGCTTCCTCGGCCAGCCGGCACGCTTCGGCTTTCGCCGCCGAGGCGAGGTGGCCGCGGGAGCCGTCGGCGTCGACCTCGATCGCGGACAGGTGCACGAGGTGGCGCACGCCCTCGATGCGGCGGCCCAGCTCGCCGAGCCGGTCGCGGCCGAGCCGCCCGCCTTCGGTGCGCACGTAGTCGTGGGCGGCCGCGGCGATGCCGACCGCGATCGCGGCGACACCCGGCCGCAGCCGGTTGAAGGTCTGTACGCAGGCCCACATGCCGCGCCGGGCGGGCGAGCGGTCCCGGCCGAGCACGCGCTCGGCGGGCACGACGACGTCGTCCAGCGTCAGCTCGCAGATGCGGGCGGCGCGCAGGCCCAGCGACTCGAGCGGCTCGGCGTGGAACCCCGGGTCCGCGGTGTCCACCAGGACCGCCGTCACGCCCAGCGGGCCGGGTCCGGTGCGGGCGAACACGACCCCCAGCGCGGCGCGCGCGGCGTTGCCGACGTACTTCTTGCGGCCGGTCAGGCGGTGGGTGCCGTCGGCCGGCGCCGACAGCGCCGTCTCCAGCGCGGTGGCGTCGGACCCCCGGTCCGGCTCGGTGAGCGCGAAGAACGTCCAGGTCGGCCGCTCGAGGAGCCGGCCGTAGAACCACTCCTTCTGCTCCCGGTCGGCCAGGACGTCGACGAGCACGCCGGACATCGACGCGCCCGGGCTGGCCAGCATCAGGCCGGCGTCGCCACGGGCGAGTTCTTCGAGCACCACCGCCCGCTCGATCGCCGTCATGCCGTGGAACCGGTGGGTCCCGAGGCGCAGGCCCGCACCCCCGAACTCCTCGGGGACGAGCATGGTGGCGAGGCAGCGGACGCCGTCGAGGTCCAGGTGCTCGCCGACCCCGTCGGGGTCGGTGTCGAGGCCGGCGCCCGCGCTGCGGAACTCCGTCCCCCACTCGCGAGCCGCGTCCCGCAGGGTCGCGAGCCGTTCGTCCAGCACGGTCGCCGTCACCCCACGACCTCCGGGGTGTAGGCGCCGGCGAGCAGCTCCGAGACGTCGGCGACCTCGCCCGCGCCGCCGCGGACGAACCCCGCCGCGCCCAGCAGGCGCAGCAGGACGCGGTCGGTGCCGGTGAGCCGCCGGTGCAGGTAGGCCAGAGCCTCCGGGGCCGGCTCCGTGCCGTGCGCGGTCAGGAACGCCCGCACCTCGAGCTGCCCGGTCAGCGCCTCGGCGACGGCGCCCTGGACCAGCTGACGGCGCAGCAGGGTGGTGTCGCCGCTGCGCCGCCCGCCCAGGTACGCGAGCCCGGTGTCGAGCAGGGCACCGGACAGGCCCAGCCGCAGCCACACCGACCCGATCGCCAGGACCGGATCGGGGTGGCCCGCGGGCCGGTGCGTCCGCACCAGGACGACGGGGCCGCCGGGCAGCTCCGCCGTCCGGACCACGAGCACGTCGCCGTCCACCGGGCCGGCCGGCAGGACCGCGGTACCGCCGGCGCCGAACACCGGTTCCCCGGCCGGCAGGGCCGCGTGCAGCACCGCCAGCGCCGGGGCCATCCCTTCCGCGCGGGCGGTGTCGTGGCACCGCAGCCAGGTCGCCGTGATCGGCGGCGAGATCGTGGTCATCGCTCAGACGGCCATTTCTGCCGAAACGAACCGGGCCAGCGACCCGACCGACTCGAAGTGGCTCATTTCCAGGTTCTCGGCGTCGAATTCGATGCCGAGGGCCTCTTCCAGCTGCATCAGCAGTTCCAGCACGCCGGTGGAGTCGAGGCCGGCGTCCGCGAGCCGCGTTTCCGGGCCGAGGTCGGCGACCTCCGCCTCCAGCACGGACTCGAGTGCGGCGCAGATCCCCGCGACGACCCGGTCGTCGAGGACCTCCGTCGATCCAGCCACGGTTTCCGTCACTTCGCTCACCATTCCCTTCGTGAAGACAGCAGCACTTACCCACGGGCCCCCAAGCGGGCCTCGAGTTCTTTCTTCTTGCGGGCTGTCCTCAGCCCGCCACGACCCGGTCGAGCAGGGCGAGGCCGCGGGCCTCGCGCCGCCCCAGACCCCGCGACGTGCGCAGCGGGTCCCAGCCGGGTTCGCGTTCCGGGAGCAGCTCGGGGTTGCCCAGCGCACCCTCCGCGAGCACCGGCCGGCCGAGGATCGTCGAGGCGCACAGCGCGCCCCCGGTCGCGACCCCGACGATTCCGCCACCGTGCAGGATGCTCTGGCCGGTCAGGTAGAGACCTTCGACGCCCGAATCGATGTCCGGCCGTTGCCCGACCCGGCCCCAGGTGTGCAGGCCGTACGCGCTGCCGCCGGTCGAAAGCGTGTAGCGCTCCTGGGTCAGCGGCGTCGACGTTTCGGCGTGCACGAGGTGCTTGCGGAACGGCCCGATCGCGGCCTCGGCCAGGTCCAGCATCCGGTCGGTCAGCCGGTTCTTCGCGCCGAGGTAGGTGGGCTCGCGCCGATACCTCGCCCCGTGCGCCGGCCCGTCCGTCAGGCCCCAGTGCGCGTACCCGGGCGGGCAGGCCGTCATGATCTGGAAGTTCATGTGCCCCGGCGGGCACGCCGAGCCGGGCACCGGGTCCTTGAGGGAGGCGAAGGACAGGAACGCGAACGGCAGCTCGTCGAGGTCGCCCGCCTCCACCCGCGCGTAGGCGGCGTCGACGTCTTCGTTCGGCCAGTACCAGATGTTCGCGCTGGGGAGCGGGAGTTCCCGGTCGAGGGCGACGTAGCAGACGGCCAGCGGCAGGCGCATGGTCGCCGTCTCCGCCCTTGTCACCACGGTCTCGGGCAGGTTTTCCCGGCCACCGCACAGTTCCAGGACGGTACGGCGGTAGTCCGCATTGGACACGACCACCGGTGCGCGGTGTTCCGTGCCGTCGGTCAGCCGGACCCCGGCGACCTTGCCGCCGTCGATCAGGATCTCCTCGACCCGGGTGCGGGTGAGCAGCGTGCCGCCGTGCGACTCCAGCAGCTCGACGAACGACGCGGCGATCACCTGCCCGCCGCCCTCCGGGTAGTAGGCGCCACGCAGGTAGTCGTCGAGCATCATCGTGTGCGCGACGACGAGCGTGCCGGACGGCGCGGACCCGTAGTTGCCCGACTGGGCGGCCAGGACCGTGCGGGCCCGGGCCGACAGTCCGCAGTGGTCGAACAGCTGCGCCAGCGTCCGGCGGCTCCAGCGCAGCATCACGGCCGGCACCTTCGCCGGACCCGTCGGGACGGTGGACTGGCGGCAGGCCCGCGCGACGGCCGCGCAGATGTCGACGTAGCGGGTGATGCCCGCCGCCTCCGCGGGCAGCGCGGCTCGCAGCCGGTCGGCGTAGCGGTCCCAGCCGACCGGCACGTCCACCGCGACGCTGGGCAGGACGATCCGGTCGAACCCGTCCGGGTCCATCGGGTGGAAGCGCACCCGGTCCCCCAGGCCGAGGCCGGAGAGGACCCGCGGCAGCAGGCCGTCCGGCCCGCAGTCGCCGAGGTAGTGCACGCCCACGTCGAATTGGTAGGCCCGGCGGCGGCGGAACACGTGGCTGTTGCCGCCGGCGACGTCGTGCTGTTCGAGCACGAGGACGCGCATCCCGCTCGCCACCAGGTAGCCGGCGCAGACGAGCCCGCCGATCCCGGAGCCGACCACGATGGCGTCCCAGCGCCCGGCGGCGTTCTCTTCGGTGTTCACGCCCCGACGCTATGCCGGGGCGGTGACCTCGGGCTGACCGCGCGCTGACAATCCGGGGGAGAGTTCGTCAGCGCTGCTGGGGGTCCCCGGCCCGCCCGAGGTCACCTATTCAGGGGCCAGCGTCGAAGGCGACGGCCTGGTGCGCAACGTGAACCACGTCGGCGCACAGGTGGCCACCACCGTCAGCACGACGGCCAGCCCGAGTATCACAAGATATATCCACAAAGGACCGGACGGGAAGAGGCTGTCCGACACGGCCGCGCTGAAGGGCACCAGCATCGACGCCGCGACCAGCGTACCGAGGAAGCCGCCGATGGCGGCCACGATCCCCGCTTCCACGGCCATCATCCGCATCACCTGGCCCCGCGTCGCCCCGATGAGCCGCTGCAGCCCGAACTCCCGCCGCCGGTCCGCCGTCGCCATCACCAGCGTGTTCACCATGGAAATCGCGGCGTACACGAGCAGCAGCCCGACGATCAGGTAGTTGACCCAGGCGTTGGCCTGGACCTCGGCCAGGAACGCCTTGGTGAGCGCCTCCCGGCCGGCCACCTGCACGCCGTCGACGTCGCCGACCCGGCTGCGCAGCGACGCGAGCAGATCCCCTTCCGCCGCGCCGGGTTCCGCCATCACGAGGATCCGGTCGGCCGCGCCCGCCGCCGTGTGCGGGGCGAGGGTGTCGGCCGGCATCAGCGCCGACGCCGAGGCCGCCGTGGTCCGCAGCGTCGCGACGACGTCCAGGGTGGCCCGGGAGCCGTCGCCCAGCCGCATGACGATCTTGGCGCCCACGCCGACGCCCAGCCGCTGGGCCAAGTCCGCGGGCAGCGCGATGGTGTTGCCGCGCAGGGCGTCGAGCTTGCCGGTCTCGACGAGGCTCCCCCACGCCCGCGCCACGCCGTCCGCGGTGATTCCGGTGAGGTCCACCCCGTCTTCGTCCTGCGTCGCGTCCGAGGGCTTTTCGTTGTACCCCTTGCTGGTCACGAACGCCGTGGCGCCGGCGACACCGGGTGCCTGCTGCACCTTGGCGACCAGATCGGGCGGCAGGTCACCGGTCGCCGACGTCACGACGGCGTCGGCCAGCAGCGAGTCGGTGTACTGCTTCTCCGCGACCGCGACCTCCGTGGTCTGGAAGTACAGCATGAAGATCGCGAGCCCGGTGGCGAGCATGATGGGCGTGACCGCCCCGGCCATCGGCATCCAGCGGGCGCGTGCGTTGAGCGAGGCCAGGTAGCCGGGCAGGCCGCCGAGGGCGCGGATCGGCCGGCGCAGCACCCCGACCAGCAGCTTGGTGAGGCCGGGAGCGAACAGCGCGACGGCGGTCGCCACCAGCGTGACGGCCGGGCCGGCCGTGCTCGCCGCGAGCGGGCCGTCGACCACGGTGATCGTCAGGTAGGCCAGGGCCACCGCGCCGATCAGGCTCGACACCCCGAGCCACAGCCGCGTCGGGGTCAGCCAGCGCGTGGGGATCGCCGTTTCCCGCATGGCTTCCACGGGCCGGGTGCGGCCCGCGTACCGGGCGGCGACGAACGCGGCGCCCCACGCCGAGCTCAGGCCCACGACCGCCGCGGCGACCACCGGGAAGAAGCCCTGCTCGAACTTGAGGACGGGCTGGATCACGCCGAACCCGGTCAGCCGTCCGAAGAGCCAGTCGCCGAGCAGCACGCCGGGGAAGATCGCCAGCGCGGTGCCCAGCACGCCGATGATCATCGCCTCCCCGGTGATCATCCGGCTCAGCTGGCGCGGGGTCGCGCCGATCGCGCGCAGCATCGCCACTTCGCGGCGGCGCTGCTGCACCGAAAGCGTCAGCGTGCTCGCGACGACGAACATGGCGACCTGCGCCGCGAGGCCGCCGAACACGGCCGCGAGGATGATCAGCAGCTCGCCGTCGCCGGCGGCCTTGGCGAACTCCGCGGAACCGCGGGCGTCGCCGGTCAGCGTCACCGCGCGCTGGTCGCGCACCGCGGTGGCGAGCTGCGCGTTGACGGCGTTCACGTCGGCTCCGGGGGCGAGCTGGACGCCGAACGCGTCCACCTGGCCGGCCGCGGACCGCAGCCCGGCGGCCTCGGCGGGGGCGAAGAACACGGCGTCGGAAGCCATCCGGCGGCCGGCGTCGGCGATCCCGGTGACCTGGTAGGAGTGGACGCCCCCGCGCACGGCGATGTCGACCTTGCTGCCGGCGTGCGCGCCGAGCCGCCCGGCGGTGGCCGAGTCGAGCACGACCTCGCCCTCGCGGATCGGGGCCTGGCCCTCGGTGAGCCGGTAGGGCGCCAGCTCCGCCGACACCCAGCTGTGGCCGGCCTGCGTGCCGGGCACCGACGGGCCGCCGGAGTCGCCGAGCACCTCGGCGTGGAAGGAGACGTCGGGGACCACGTGGGCGACGCCGGGCACGCCGCTGATCGTGCCGGCGAGGCGTTCGTCGAGCCGGACGCGCTCGGACAGCGTCGCCGTCTCGTGGTAGGCGTCCTCCCCGTGGCCGACCGTGGGCAGGTCGTAGGACTGGTTGCCGGCCACCACGATCGGCGCGGCGGCCAGGCGCTGCGGCGGGACGACGGTCCGGATGCCGGTCTCCATCAGGCCGCCGCAGGCGAGCATGACGGCGGTGCCGACGAAGACCGAGACGAGGGTGGCGATGAAGCCACCGGTGCGGTAGCGCAGGGTGCGCAGGACGAGGGTCAGCATCAGCGCGTCGCCTCGCTCAGCCAGGGGCCTTCCTGCGACCGCTGTTCGGCGCGGGCGACGAGGCCGGTCATCCGGCGGGCCACCTCTTCGGGGTTCGGCTGCCGCAGCTCGTCGACGACGCGGCCGTCGGCGAGGAAGAGCACGCGGTCGGCGTAGGAGGCGGCCACCGGGTCGTGCGTGACCATCACGATCGTCTGCCGGGACACGCTCGTCGCCTGCCGCAGCAGGTTCAGCACCTCCTGGGCCGAGCGCGTGTCGAGCGCGCCGGTCGGCTCGTCGGCGAAGATCACCTCGGGGTGGGTGACGAGGGCCCGCGCGATCGCCACCCGCTGCTGCTGCCCGCCGGAGAGTTCCGCGGGCCGGTGGTGGCGCCGCTTGCCGAGCCCGACCTGCTCGATGACGCGGCGCACGAGAGCCGGGTCCGCCCGGCGGCCGGCCAGCCGCAGCGGCAGCGTCACGTTCTGCTCGACGTCGAGCGCGGGCAGCAGGTTGAACGCCTGGAAGACGAACCCGATCCGGTCGCGCCGCAACCGGGTCAGCTCGACCTCGCGCATCACGCTGAGGTCCGTGCCGCCCAGCACGACCGAACCGGACGTCGGCTTGTCCAGGCCCGCCGCGCAGTGCAGCAGCGTGCTCTTGCCCGACCCCGAAGGCCCCATCACCGCGGTGAACGTGCCGGCGGCGAAGCCCGCCGTCACGTTGTCCAGGGCCAGCACCTGCGCCCGGTCCTTGCCGTACGCCTTGCGCACGGACAGCAGCCGCACGACCTCGCCCGTGTCGTTGTGGTGGTACATCTGCGGCTCCCCCTGGGGTGGCTCAGCGTCGTCCGTTCGTTACCGCGTTCACGTTACGAAGCCGCGGACCGGATTCCGAGGGTGCTAGGGAGCGGAAGTTTGCGGGGGTTAGCACTACCGCGGAAAGCGGCCCCGCCTGCGCATAATGGGCGCCATGACTAGCGGAAGCCCGGTCGCCGCGATGACGCGATCACTGTTGCGCGACGGCGGACTGGCGACCGTGCGTGGCAGCGCGCTCGCCGTGGTCGCGGTGACCGAACTCGTGATGTTCGTCGTCGTGGTCACCGCCGGCTCGCTGATCGGCGTGGGCGTGGGACTGTTCATGCTGCCGCCGGCGGTGCTGCTGATGCGATCGCTGACCGACCGGGTCCGCGCGTCGGCCGCGGCGTGGTCGGACGTGCGGATCGCCTCCCCGTACCTGCCGGAGCCGGCCGGGAGCACGGCACTGCGCCGGTGCCACCACCTGCTCGGCGACCGCGCGAACTGGCGCGACGCGCTGTGGCTGCTGGTCGACAGTTCCGTCGGCATCACCCTCACCCTCACCCCGCTTCTGCTGATCCTGCACGGGATCCGCGGGCTCACGATGCCGTTCCTGGTCGGTACCGAGGCGGCCGAGTGGCTCGGCAGCTGGTACGTCGTGCTCCCGGTGGACGACCAGCCGACGGCCTGGTTCGCCGCCATCCTCGGCCTGGCGCACTTCCCGCTCGCGCTGTGGAGCGCCCCGCACCTGCTGAAGCTGCACGCGAAGCTGGCGGCCACCCTGCTGTCCCCGACCGAGGTGACCCGGCTGACCAACCGCGTGCAGCACCTGGCGGAAAGCCGCGACGACGCCGTGGGTTCGCAGGCGACCGAACTGCGCCGCATCGAGCGCGACCTGCACGACGGCGCGCAGACCCACCTGGTCGCGATGGGGATGACGCTCGACGCCGCCATGCGCGTGCTCGATTCCCACCCCGAAGCGGCCCGATCCCTGATGGACGAGGCGAAGAACAGCTCGGCCAAGGCGTTGCAGCAGCTGCGCGACCTCGTCCGCGGCATCCAGCCGCCGGTGCTGGTCGACCGCGGCATCGCGGACGCGATCCGCACCCTGGCCATCGAAAACCCGCTGCGCATCGAGACGACGATCGACCTGCCCGGCCGGCCGTCGCTGGCGGTCGAGACGGCGGCGTACTTCTCGGTGTCCGAACTGCTGAACAACGCCATGAAGCACTCGGGCGCGCAGAGCGGCGCGATCAACGTCCACCACGAGTTCGGCCGCCTGGTGATCAACGTCAGCGACAACGGCTGCGGCGGCGCGAACCCCGAAGGCGGTTCGGGCCTGCGCGGCATCGAAAAGCGGCTCGCCCCGCTCGACGGCTTCGTCACCGTCCTCAGCCCGCTCGGCGGCCCGACCATGGTGACGATCGAGATCCCCTGCGCCCTGGAGCCGTGAGCGGTCTGCCGCGGCTTGTCGTGAGTGGTAAGTCGGGTTCTAACCCGACTTACCACTCACGACCCCGGGTCAGTGCTTCAGGTAGGCGAGCACGGCCAGGACCCGGCGGTTGGCGTCTTCCGACTGCGGCAGGTTCAGCTTGGCGAGGATGTTGTTGATGTGCTTGGAAACGGCCTTCTCGGAGACGACCAGCTCGCCCGCGATGTTGCTGTTCGACCGGCCTTCGGCCATCAGCTTGAGGACCTCGCGCTCGCGCGCCGTGAGCCGGTCCAGGCGGTCGTCGCGGGTGTTGTGTGTCAGCAGGCGGGTCACCACGTCCGGGTCCATCACCGTGCCTCCGAGGGCGACCTGGCGGACGGCGTCCACGAACTGGTCGCCGTGGAACACGCGGTCCTTGAGCAGGTAGCCGACCGAGCCCTCGCCGTCCGCGAGGAGCTCGTCGGCGTACAGCCGTTCCACGTACTGCGAAAGGACGAGCACCGGGAAGCCCTGGATGCGGCGCCGCGCTTCGATCGCGGCGCGCAGGCCTTCGTCGGTGAACGACGGCGGCAGCCGGATGTCGACGATCGCGATGTCCGGCCGTTCGCGCAGCATGGCTTCCAGCAGGTCCGGCCCGTTGTCCACGGCCGCACTGACCTCGAATTCGTGCGCTTCCAGCAGCCGCACCAGGCCGTCCCGGAGCAGGAACTGGTCTTCTCCGATGACCACGCGCACTTGTCCGTCCCCCGCTTCCGAGCCCGATGACGACCGACGACCATCTTAGGGCCGCGTCAATCGGACTCGGCCACCACGCAGATCCCCAGCGCACCGCGGCGCGGGTCGTAGTCGGCCAGCAGCACCGGACCGGCGGCCGGGCCGTGCGCGAGCGGCGCCCAGAGCCCGGTGCACGGAAATTCGGGCGGCGCGACGATCACGCCCGGCGGGGAACCCAGCCCCGCGAGCCCGGGTCCGACGACGACCGTCTCCGCCGGCTCGAATTCGCCCAGGGCCTCCGGCGTGGCTTCGGGTTCGTAGCCGACGCGGACCGTCCGGTCGCCGCCCGCCTCGAACAGCAGGGCGGCCGCGGCGTCGCCGATCCGGTCCGGCGTGTCGTACGGCGTCACGCCCTGGTCCATGATCAGGAGCAGGACGCGCCGGTAGCCGTGGCGCCGGACGTAGGAGCCGGCGATCCGCAGTGCGGTGAACGGGGCCAGGCTTCCCTGCCCCGACACGGAAAACACCAGCGGGTTGCCGGGCAGCACGGCGGTGAGGTTCACCGGCGCCGACAGCCGCGGGTCGAACTCGGGCGCCGCGTGGGCGACGATCGCCAGGTCGATCGGCTCGCCGGACAGCTGCCCGGCGAGCAGGGCGCGGGCCATCTCGAGGAACGGGTTGCCGCGCGCCCGCGTCACGCGGTCGGGCCGGAAGCCGATGTCGTGCCCGCGGCTGAGGTCGGCGAAGTACCGGTGCAGCGCGGGGACGTCGATGGCGCGCTCGCCGGGCGCGAATTCACGCCGGATCGCCAGCGCCAGCCGCAGCGGGAACGGCTGCAGGCCCGGCGCGGGCGGGGCGGACAGGGTGGTCGCGGACGCGCGGTACACCGCCTCAGCGCTCCGCGCCCACGGCGACCGGCGCGGCGAACTCGTGCAGGTGCTGACGCCGCAACAGGTCCGCGGGCTCGTCGCGCTCGCTGACGAGGTAGTGCTGTCCGTTGTGGACGATCACCTCGGCCGGGTAGCCGTGGCTGAGGAAGAGCACCGGGGACGCCGTCGGGCCGTAGGCACCGGACCGGGTGACGCCGATCAGGTCGCCGGGACGGACCGGCGGCAGCGCGGCCTTCTTGGCGAGCACGTCGTTGGGGGTGCACAGCGGCCCGGTGATCTGCCAGGTTTCGGTGGCGGGCTCGTCGATGCGGTTGAGCAGCCGGATCGGGAAGTCGCGCTTGACGTAGGAGCCGATGCCGACCGCGGCCATGTGGTGGTTCGTACCACCGTCGGCGACGGCGAAGTTCTGCCCCAGCGACGTCTTGGTGTAGCGGACGCGGACGACGTAGGTGCCGGCCGTGGCGGCCAGGTACCGGCCGAGTTCCATGACCAGCCGCGTCGCCGGGTGGCGCTGCGCGAACTCGTCGATCACCGGGTTGAGCAGGGACGCGAGCAGATCGCGGTCGAGGTCCTTCTCGCCGTCGAAGTACGCGACACCGAGGCCGCCGCCGACGTCGACCATCTCGAGCGGGAACCCGAGCTGCCGGGAAACCCGTTCGGCGAGTTCGAAGATGCGCCGCGTGTTCTCGACGATCGGTTCCTCGTCGAGGATCCGGGTGCCCATGTAGACCTGCACGCCCATCACCCGCAGGTTCGGGTGCCGGTCGACGAGGTCGGTCGCGGCGAGCAGCTGCTCTTCGTCGATGCCGAACTGGCGCGGCTTGCCGCCCATGGTGAGACCGGAGCCCTTGACCGCGAAACTGGGGTTCACGCGCAGGGCGACCCGTGCCTCGATGCCGCGTTCCCGCGCGAGGCCGTCGAGTACTTGCAGTTCGCCGAACGACTCGCAGACGACGGTGTAGACGCCTTCGTCGAGGCAGGCGGCCAGTTCCGAGGCGCTCTTGCCGGGACCGAGGAAGATGATGTCCTCGCCGGCGACCCCGGCCCGCCGCGCGGTGATCAGCTCGGCCATCGACGAGACTTCGGCCCGCGCGCCGTGGGCGTGCAGCAGCGCGCACACCGAGATGTTCGGGTTGGACTTCAGCGAGTAGAAGATCTCCAGGCGCGGGTGCAGCCGTTCGCGCAGGCCGAGGAGCCGGCCGCCCAGTTCGTCGCCGTCGTAGACGAAGAGCGGGGTGCCGTAACGCTCCGCGAGCTCGGCGATGCCGACGCCGGAGATCTCGAATTCGACACTCATTGCAGCGCTCCTCATTTCCGGAAGACCATGGCGGAGAACGTCGACCCCAGGCCGACGGAAATCATCAGGTAGCAGGCTCCGGGCGCGATGAGGCCCAGGCCGTTCGCGGCGTGGTGGTTGAGAAACGGGTCGGCGCAGAAGCAGTGCCCGGTCACCCCGACGTTCTTCAGGAAGATCTTCGAACGCGGGATGCCCAGCGCGGCGCTCGCGCGGACCCAGGAGATCTTGTTGACGTTGTGCGGCAGGACGAGGTCGATGTCGTCGACGGTCAGCCCGGCCGCCGCGACGGCTTCGCGCGCGACGTCGGCCACCGCGCCGGGGTAGATCTGCCGGAACTCGGCGGCCTGCTCGTCGTCGAGGATGACTTCGCCGCCCGGGCCGCCGAGGGTGGTGGTGGCGTAGCCGAGCAGCGTGTCCTGGTCCTCGCCGGGGCCGACGAGCACCGCGGCGGTGGCCTCTCCCATGATCGCGGTGTCGGGGATGACCTGCGCGGAGTGGGTGAACGCCTTTTCGCCGGTGAGGACGAGGGCGAGCGCGTCGGGATCGCCGTCGGCGGCCAGCAGCGTGCCGCAGAGGTCGACGGCGAGCAGCCCGGAGGCGCAGGCGTGGTCGGTGAGGGTGAAGAGGGTCGCGTGGGTGAGCCCGAGCGTGTCCCGCACGTCGATCATGGGGTCGACGGGGTACGGGTTCGCGGCCGGCATCGTCTTCGCGCGGACGACGTACCGGACGCGTTCTTCCCGGCCGCGCAGGGAGGCGAGCTTGCTGACCGCGCCGAGCACCATGTCCGCTTCGGACTCGTCCGACCGGCAGACCCGGTCGAGGCCGTACATCCGCCGGAAGCGGCGCACCTGCCCGGCCTCGAGGGCGAGCTCGTCCTGCAGCGATTCGATCGGGACGGTCTTCGGCACGTAGGTCGACACCGCCACCAGCGAAGTCATCGCGCGGTCAACTCCCATCGGGCTTCGCCACCGGTTCTCGGACCAGCCAAGGATCGCGGCGAACGCTGACGGGCCACTGACGGCCTGCTGACCCCTGCCGCAGCCGGTCGTGAGTGGTAAGGCGGGTTCTAACCCGCCTTACCACTCACGACGCGTGGCACCGGCCCGGAGCGGTTACTGGGTCTGCGGGTACGGGAGCAGGTCCCAGACCCGGTCACCCGACTGCGGCGTGCAGTCGTACTGCGCGGCGGCGATGTCGTTGCCCGTGCTCGCCACCCCCGCGCACCGGCCGGTCGCGCGGTTCTTCAGCTGGACGTGCCCGTCCGCCGCGACGACGTCCCACAGCTGGTCGGTGAACTGCGGCAGGCACTCGTACTGCAGCAGCGGCTGCCCGTTGGTGTTGGTGGCGCCGTGGACGATCAGGCACTTCTTCGTGTAGTGGTTGCGCACCAGCACCCCGCCGCCGGCCTGCGGGTCGACCTCCCACGCCTGGTCGGAGAACTGGGGCAGGCAGTCGTACTGGAACACCGGCGCGTCGTCGGTGTTGTTGGCGCCGTGCACGATCAGGCAGCGGCCCGTGGCGCGGTTGACCACCTGGATCGGGTCGGGCACCGGGGCGATCTCCCACACCTGGTCGGAAAACTGCGGGAGGCAGTCGTACTGGGCGGCGGCGGCCCCGTTGGTGTTGTTGGAGCCGAACACCACCGCGCAGCGTCCGGTCGCGCGGTTCTTCAGCTGGACGCCGCCGTCGACCCCGACGATGTCCCACAGCTGGTCACCGAACTGCGGCAGGCACCCGTACTGCCGCAGCGGTGCCCCGTTGGCGTTCTCGTCCACGTGGACGATCAGGCACTTGTTCGTGGACTGGTTGCGCAGCAGCGCGCCGCCCGTGGCCTGCGGCTCGATGGTCCAGGACTGGTCGGTGTACGACGACGGGCAGTCGGACTGGTACGCCGGCGCGTCGTCGGCGGTGTTCCCGCCCTGGAAGGCCAGGCAGCGCTTGGAGTTGTGGTTGACGAACCGGACGGCCCGGGGTGTGACCTGGTCGGAGATCCAGCCCGCGAGGTCGTCGGTGCGGGCCGCGACCGCGCCCTGCCGCGTCTCCGTGACCGCGAGGCAGCCGTGCTGCCACGAGCGGCTCAGGACGCCCGCGAGCTCGAGCCCGCCGTCGGTGCCCGTGCGCAGCAGCGGCCCGCCGGCGTCACCGAGGCAGGGGTCCTGGCCCGCCGGGCTCGTCACCGCGACCGTCGTCGGCGTGGTGGCGCCGAGGGTGAACGACGCGGTCGTCAGCCGGTTCGGCACCCATTCGGTCGCCGTCCGGCCGTACCCGGTGATCCGCACGGTCTCCGCGGCGGGCGGGCGGCTGCCGACCCGCAGCGGGGTGACGTCCGCGACCGGGTGGGTCAGCTTCGCCAGCGCCACGTCCCGGTCGGCGCGCGCGACCACCGTGGACACCCGATAGGCGACGGCCGCGCGCAGGTCGGGCTGCCCGGCGTACACGGTGGTCGGCTTCGCGGGCGCGGCCGGCTGCGCGGTGGCGCCGGGGAAACAGGCCGCGGCCGTGACGATCCACTGTGGAGCGATCAGGGCGCCGGAGCAGGCCGCGGTGTCCGTCGTGATCTTGACGGCGAACCGGTCGGCGCCGTCGGCGACCGGCTGCCCGCCGGCGAGGGCGCCGGCCGACGACGGGACGAGCACCGCCCCGGCGCAGACGACGGCGGCGACGAGCGGAATACGGGATCTTCGCATGGGGTTCCCCCTGGTGAAAACGAGAATGAGGACGACGGTGACGCGTGGCGGCGGTGGCGCCCGCGCCCGGCCGTCCAGGGCAGCAGCAGGCCCCACGGCAGGTCGGATTCCCAGCACTCCTGCGTCCCCCTCGCGCATGCAGTCCGGCCGGGACCACGCTAGCCAAGATCGTCCGGCAAAACCACCCCGATCCGGCGGGTCAGGCGGACGGCTCCCCGAAGGCCTTCAGCAACAGCCGGTGCAACGTCTCCTGCTCACCGGGGCTCAGCCGGGCGAGCAGCTCACCGGTCACCGCGGTCGAGACCTCCTCGACCACGCCCACGGTGGTGCGGCCGGGCCCGGTGAGGGTCAGCACGTGCCGGCGGCGGTCCTCGGTGTCGCGCTCCCGCCGCACCCAGCCCGCGGCCTCCAGCCGGTCGAGCACTTTCACCAGGTCGCTGCGGTCCAGGCCGAGCCGGTCGGCGACGCGCTGCTGCGACAGCGGGCCCGACTCGCCGATGCAGACGAGGACGTAGTAGTCACGCAGCGCGACGCCGTGGCCGGCCAGCGCCGTGTCGATCCGGCCGGCCCCGCTGCGGTGCAGCTGGCCCATCACGTAGGTGGGCCAGCGCAGCAGCGCCCGGGGCCGGCCGGGCGGGGAAGCGGGCATGCGGGGGAGCATACGGGCCGCTTCGCGGCCCGGAACCGCCTCCGGTGGTGGTGCGGACGAGCCGCCGGCTCAGTGCCGGCGGCCCAGCGCCTCGCGCTTGACGAACCCGATCACGCCGGTCGCGACGAACAGCACCGCGCCCACGATGATCAGCCAGAACAGCCCCTTGACGACGATGCCGAGCACGACCAGCACGGCCCAGACCACGAGCAGGGCGACGAGGATTCCCATGGTGATTCCCTTCTGAACGGTCAGGAGGGAAATACCCCGCCCGCGGGGCGCCTACTCACTTCCGGGGTAGCCCCTGCGGGTTGATTTCCGACGCCGGCAGCGCCTCCGACGTCAGGTTCCAGCGCTTGAGGACTTCCGCGTACCGGCCGTTCTTGATCAGCGTGTCCAGCGCCTGCTGCAGGGGCTTGACCAGCCCGTCGTCCTTCTTGGTCATCGCCGCGATGTCGGCCGGGACGGTGCCGCCGCCGGACACCGTGCCGACGATCTTCGTCTTCTTCTCGACGGCGACGTGGTAGGCCGAAGTCGGGTTCGGGCCGACGTAGACGTCGATGCGGCCGGACTGCAGCGCGAGGTAGTAGTCCGAGGGCGCCTGGTAGTACTGGAACTTCACCGGCGCCAGCCCGGCCGCCTTGTTCTGCTGGTCCCAGCGCAGCAGGATCTGCTCCTGGTTCGTCCCGGCACCGACCCCGACGGTCAGCCCGGCGATGTCCTTCGGTTCCCGCACCGTGAGGTTCTTTTCGGCGCGGACTTCGAACGCGATCGTGTCCGTGCGGTAGGTGGCGAAGTCGTACTTGTCCTTGCGCTCCTCGGTCACCGTGATGTTGGAGAACCCGGCGTCGAACTGCCGGTTCTCCACCGACAGGAAGAGGTTCTCCCACGACGAGGCCTGCAGGTCGAGCTGGAGGCCGAGGACGTCGGCGACCAGCTGGGCGAGGTCGGGTTCGACCCCGATGACCGTTTTGTCGTCGTCGGCGCGGAACGACAGCGGCGGGGTGCCGTTGCCGGTGGTCCCCACGACCAGGGTGCCGCGGGTGCGGACTTCGGCCGGGACGAGCGCGGCGATGGCGTCCACCTTCTGCGCCCGGACGCGGTGCTGGTCCGCGGTGATGTTGACGCCGCCGGCCTGGTCGGCGGCGGGCGCGGTCGCGGCCTCCGGGCTGCCGCACGCGGCGAGCGCGAACACCGAAGCGAGCAACAGGGTCTTCAGTTTCATGATTCTCCTCAAAGGACTTTCTCGACGAAGGCCCGGGTGCGGGCGTGCCGGGGGCGGTCGAGCACCTCGGCGGGCGGGCCGTGTTCGACCACGCGGCCTTCGTCGAGGACCACGACGGTGTCGGCGACTTCGCGGGCGAACCCCAGCTCGTGGGTGACGACGACCATCGTCGTGCCCGCGGCCGCCAGGTCGCGGATCACCGCCAGGACCTCGCCGACCAGCTCGGGGTCGAGGGCGGACGTCGGTTCGTCGAAGAGCAGGACGTCCGGTTCGAGGGCCAGGGCCCGGGCGATCGCCACCCGCTGCTGCTGCCCGCCGGAGAGCCGTCGCGGGTACTCGGCGGCCTTGTCCGCCAGGCCGACGCGGTCGAGCAGCTCGCGCGCCCGGGTTTCGGCTTCGGCCCGCGGGCGGCGTTGCGCGGAGATCGGCGCCTCGACGACGTTCTGCAGCACGGTCAGGTGCCCGAACAGGTTGAAGTTCTGGAAGACGAACCCGATCCGGGTGCGCTGCTTGAGGATCTCGCGTTCCTTGAGCTCGTGGAGGCGGTCGCCGGACCGGCGGTAGCCCATCAGCTCGCCGCCGACGCTGATGAAGCCGCGGTCGGCCCGCTCGAGGTGGTTGATCAGCCGCAGCAGCGTCGACTTCCCGGACCCGGACGGCCCGAGCAGGACGGTGACCTCGCCCCGGCGCACCTGCAGGTCGACGCCGTCGAGCACGGTCAGCGCACCGAAGCTCTTGTGGACGCCGCGGACGTCCACCATGTATTCGGTCATGCCCGCCTCCAGGTCGCGCGCAGGCGCTGCCACGGTGTCGGCGGCAGCGCGCGGCTGGTGCCGCGCCCGAAGTGGCGCTCGACGTAGTACTGCGCGACCGACAGCACGGTCGTGAGCGCGAGGTACCAGGCCGTCGCGACGAGCAGCAGCGGGATCACCCGGCCGCTGCGGGTGTAGATCACCTGGACCTGGTAGAACAGCTCCGGCAGGGCCATCACGTAGACCTGCGAAGTCGCCTTCAGCAGCCCGATGATCTCGTTGGCCGCGGTCGGCACGATGGTGCGCATCGCCTGCGGCAGCACGATCCGGCGGAACTGCCGGCCGGCCGGGATGCCCAGCGCCGCGGCGGCTTCGCGCTGCCCGGCGTCCACCGAAAGGAAGCCCGCGCGCACGATCTCGGCGGCGTACGCGCCCTGGTGCAGGGCGAGCCCCAGACCGGCGGCCAGGAACGGCGGGATCAGGCTCATCGTCCCGAACGAGACGAACGACGGGCCGAACGGGACGCCGAAGGAAATCT
This sequence comes from Amycolatopsis sp. cmx-13-12, assembly GCA_049998155.1. GTDB lineage: Bacteria > Actinomycetota > Actinomycetes > Mycobacteriales > Pseudonocardiaceae > Amycolatopsis. The sequence continues at coordinate 639,078 of JAEBES010000001.1, forward strand.
CGTTGTACAGGATCGCCAGGTTGTACCAGAACAGCAGCTGGAGAATGAGCGGGACGGACCGGAAGATCCACGTGTAGGTCCAGCTCACCGCGCGCAGCAGCGGATTCCGGGAAATGCGCATCAACGCCAGTACGGTGCCGAGCAGGAATCCGGCGACCACCCCGAACAACGTCAGTTCGAGCGTCAGCGCGACCGCTTCCAGGATCGATTTCTGGAAGACGAACCGGGTGAACGTCGGCCAGTCGAACGCGGTGTTCGTCACCAGCGCGTGGCCGGCCATCGCGACGAGGACCGCCACGACGGTGGCGGCGATCCAGGTGGCCGGGTGCCGCGCGGGCACGATCTTCAGCGACTCCTCCGGTGCCGCCGCGGCCGCGGGCCGGGTGCCCAGGTCGCTGGTCACCGGGCCCCCACCGCGGCGGGCAGCGTCTTCGAAAACCGCAGCCGGGTCACCGGAACGGCGGCCACGTCGAAGTGCGGCGTGTACCCGGTGGCCAGGTAGAGCCCGCGGGCCTCGGGCTGGTTCGGCCCGGTCGTCAGGTGGATCCGGCGGTACCCCCGGTGCGCGGCTTCGGCTTCCAGCTCGCCGACGACGCGCCGGGCCAGCCCACGGCCGCGGTACGCCCGGTGGGTCCAGATCCGCTTGAGTTCGGCGGTCTCGGCGTCGTGGCGCTGGAAGGCGCCTCCGGCGACGGCCTGGCCGCCTTCCACGAGCAGCAGCAGGCCGCCGTCCGGTGGCGAGAAATATCCGGCCGGGTATTCCCGGAGCTTGTGGTGTTCGTCGATGAGCGCGCGGTGGTACCGCGCCGCGTATTCGCGGGCGAGGTCGGCGAGCAATGGCCGGACCCGCGGATCAGACTGGGCGACCCAGACGGATTCGGGCATGGGAATACCTGCTCCGGAAAAGGGGAGGGAGAAAGCGCTGACGTCTTCGACCCTAAGAAGCCGGAGCGGGCGGGTCAACGAGCGCACCCCGGGTTCCAGATCCTGGGCGGCCGGGCTTCCCAGCTCCTGGGCACCGTTGCGCCGGAGCGCGCGGCGGTGTCCACTGAGAACGGTCGGCTATTCGATCGCGGTGCGGGTGTTCAGTGGGTTTCGGTGGCGTAGCCGCCGTCGATGGCGAAGGTCGCGCCGGTGATGTTGCCCGCCACCCGGTCGGCGGCCAGGAAGGCCACCAGGTTCGCCACCTCCGCGGGCCGGGTGAACCGCCCGGTGACGGCGTGCGCGGCGGCCTCCTCGGCGACCGAATCCGGGTTCGCACCCGTCGTCGCGGCGAGCGTTTCGGCCACGCCGCCCGTACCGAGCCACAGGTCCGTCGCGACCGGGCCCGGGTTGATCGCGTTCACGCGGATGCCCCGCGGCCCGAACTCCTTCGACAGCGACTTCGTGAAGTTCACCAGCGCCGCTTTCGCCGCGCTGTAGTCGATCACGCCGGGGTCGGGCAGGACCGCGTTGAGCGAGGCGACCGTGACGATGCTCCCCCGGCCCGCGGTCACCATCGTCGGCAGCACGGCCCGGGTGGCCCGGACCGCGCTCAGCAGGTTCAGCGTCACCGACCGCGTCCAGTCGTCGTCGGTGACCAGCAGGAAGCCGTTCGGCCTCGGCGTGACCGCGCCGACGTTGTTGACCAGGACGTCGATGCGGCCGAACTCGGCCACGGCCAGCTCGGCCAGCCGGCCGGGGCCGTCCGCCGTGCCGAGGTCGACCGCGAGGGCGTGCGCCTTCCCCGACCGGACGAGAGCGTCCAGGTCCGGTCCCGGAACACGCGCGCCCGCCACGACGTGCGCGCCTTCCGCGACGAGGGTTTCGGTGATGGCCAGGCCGATGCCCCGGCTGGCTCCGGTGACGACGGCGACCGCGCCGTCCAGTCCGAGGTCCACGGCTCTAGACGCCCTGCTCGCGCAGCCAGGCGAGCACGGCGTCGGCGACTTCGCGCCAGCCGCTGTCGATGGTGAGCGAGTGACCGCGGCCCTCGAACTGCTTCAGTTCGGTGATCGCGGCCGAATCCCGGTACTGCTTGAACGTCGAGCGCGTGACGACGTCCGGGACCGTGTGGTCCGCCGTCCCGGAGATCAGCAGGAGCGGGCCGCGGTCGGCCCGGTGGGTGTCGACCGCGGCCTGGGAGTGCAGCACGAAGTTCGCGGCCGCCGCCTGGAACAGCGGCCGGGCGGGCGACGGGATCGTCCAGCGCCGGTACAGCTCCGCCGATTCCTCGTCGGTCAGGGCGTTGCCGAAGCCGAACCGGAACTCCTTCTCGGTCAGTGACACCGCGCGGTGCAGGTTCGCGGGGTTGCCCAGCGCCGGCAGGCCCGCGCGCAGCTGCGCCAGCGGGAGCGGCAGGACGCCCTTGATCTGCGCGGGATCGATGGCGACGCCGGCCAGGCCGATGCCCTGGCCCAGCAGCTTCTCGGTGATCAGGCCGCCGAAGGAGTGCCCGATCACCACCGGCGGCCGGTCGAGGCCGGCGATGATCGCCGCGTAGTGCTCGGTGGCCTCGTCGATGCTGATGTCCGCGACGGCCTCGGGGTTCGCCCGCGCCAGCTCGACGGTTTCGGGCTCGTGCGGCCAGCCCGGCGCGACGGGCGCGTACCCGGCCTCCCGGAAGTGGTCGATCCACGGGGTCCACGAGGTGGCGTGCAGCCACAGCCCGTGGATGAACACGACGGGGGTGCCGGCCATCGGATCCTCCAGTTCGCTGGTTGTCCCCTCACCCAACCCGGCGGCGGCCCCGGCGTCCAAGACCTGTTGCGCCCGGATCGATAGCCGTGGTGGCATCATCGGCGTGGACCTCGACCTCCGGCTGGTGCGGTACTTCGTCACCGTCGCCGACGAACTGCACTTCGGCCGCGCGGCGGCGAAGCTCTTCATCAGCCAGCCGGCGCTGTCGAAGCAGATCCGCAAGCTCGAATCCGACGTCGGCGGCGCCCTGCTGGTCCGCGACAGCCGCCACGTGGCCCTGACCCCGCGCGGCGACCGGTTCCTGCACCTGGCCCGGCAGCTCCTGGCGACGGCCGACCTGATGCTGCGCGAACCGACCCCGCACCACGTGCGGATCGCCCACATCTTCGAGCTGGACACGAGCCGGCTGGTCGCGGACGCGTTCCACACCGCCCACCCCGGCATCCGGCTCGTGCAGAGCCAGATGGACAGCGCCCGCCAGCTCACGGCCCTGCTCGAGGACCAGCTGGACGTCGCGATCATCCGCGTCACGAGCGCGCTGAAGGCGGCGAACCCGGCGGGCTGGCAGCACGAGCTGCTGCGGCTGGAGCCGTTCCGCCTGGTCGGCCGCCCGGGCGACCCGCGCCGCCCGGCGGTGTCGGTGCACGAGCGCCCGATCGAGGTCTTCGCCGACGCACCCGGCACGGCGCTGTACAACGTGCACGGCCGGTACCTGAGTTCGCTGGAGCAGCACACGGGCCTGGCCCTGCGCTGGCTGGGCAACCCGGGCACGTTCGACACCTGCCACGCGGCCCTCACCCGGGCTTCGGACAGCGCTTACCTGCTGGAGTTCGACAGCTACGCCCGGCGATACGCCGACCTCGGGATCCCGGTGCACCGGCCACGGGAGCTGCAGCCGGTGTACCCGTGGTCACTGGCGTGGCGGGAGGGCGAGCAGCCGGAGAGCGTCCGGGCGTTCGTGGAGGTGGCGCTGGAGCTGGCCGCGCGGCACCACTGGCGGCACCCCGACCGGGCGGACGGGGTGCCGTTGTGGGCACCGCCGGAGGATCTCGCGGTCGCCACGGGGTGACCCGCGCCGGCGACGGCTACCCGGCGAACAACCTGGGAACCGGCACGGGGCCGACGACAGCCGCCCTCGCGGGCTCCGGCAGCTCCAGCAGCCGGTACATCTCCCGGCGGAGGATCGCTGCGGCCCGTCCCGGCCTGGACGTCAGCCGAGCTCGCACGGGCCCTTGCACGACGTCGCGGACGGCCAGTGCGTCGCCCAGCTGGGCCACCAACGGCTGCGTCGGGTTCCACCGCGGAGCGCGGCGGAAGAGTTCCGCGGCGGCGCTGCCGGGCAACAACGGCTCGCCACCGTCGGTGATCAAGAGGGTGGGCACACCGAAGCCCGCTCCGAAGACCGTTGCCGAGCCGTAGTCGCCCATCAGGTGGTCCGCGGCGCAGGTCGCGGCCCGCCACCCGTCCGGCGTCGCCAGCAGTCCCAGTCCGGCGCGGAGGCTGCCGGCGAGCCAGGACCGCACTTGCCAAGGCCCGTGCTGTGACCAGATCTGGGGATGCAGGGCGCCGACGACCCGGTAGCGACGCGGATCCAGCTGGGCGAGCACGCGCTCGAAAAGGTCCGGGTGGCGTCCGAAGGCCGAGCGCGGCGACCAGCTGGACGTGATCACCACCAGCTTCTGCCAGGGAGCGACACCGAGCGCGTGCCGGAACAGGGTGCGAAGCCCCGCACTGGCAACCAGGCGGTCGAACGCGATGTCACCGGTCACCACGGCCGACGGAAGGGCCTGCGGGCAGCGCTGCGCGAGCAACCGCAGCTCGTCGTCGTGGGTCAGCGCGATGGCCTCGGCGCGCACCTGCCCTTCCCACAGCAGCTGCCCGGCGTCCAAGCCGGTGATCGGCTGCCGCTGGCGGCCGGTCGACGGCGGACGCCACGGCCGGTACTGCCCCAGCCCGCCGCCGTGCGGGACGAGCAGCACCGGCCCGGCCACCTCGTCGACGCCCCGGGTGCTGGCCGCGAGTACCAGGTCGAACCGCATCCGCCTGGCCTGGTGCCAGGGAAGCACCACCAGCCCGAGGCGCGCCACGAAGTGGTGCGTCAGTTCCCATGTCTCGTCGTCGGGGACGGTGACGATCACCTGGACCCGGTGCTCCCGCTCCAACAGCTGCAGCAGATCGAGCAGCCGCGTCAGCGCGACCAGGTGCGGGGCGAGGACCAGGACCGACCGGCACCCGAGCCGGGTGGACCAGTGCCGGTCGTGCTCGCCGACCGGGACCCGCACCGCCAGGCGCTCCACGGTCACACCGGCCCGGAGGCGGCCCGGATGCGCTCCGCGAGCACGGACGGCAGTCCACACCAGCGGGGCATCACCCGCCTCGGACGGTTCCGGTCGATCACGCCGCGCTCCTGGCTCCGGGTCCCGCCGGTCGCGGGAGTTCGGCGTCGACGATGAACCGCGGCGAGGGTGTCCGGCACATTTCCCGGACAACGCCCGGACGGTTTCCGGCGCCCCGGGAAACCTGACTACCCTCGACGGGTCGGCACCGAGGCCCGGAGGAACGACGGTTGGATTCGATCAGGCACTTCGCCGAGCTGCTGCGTGATCTCCAGACCGAAGCCGGGGCACCGTCCGTGCGCCGGCTGGCCAAGCTCAGCACCGAGCTGGGCAGCCCGATCGCGCACACGACGATCGACGACAAGCTGAACGGCAGGTCGAAGCCCGACCGGGAGTTCGTCGACCTGTTCATCAAGCTCTGCGTCCGGCACGCCCAAGACGAGGGGATCCCGCTGGACGCCGCCGCGGTGGACCAGGCGAAGCTGCACGCGGCCTACCGGCGCATGCTCGCCGACGTCGCGGACACGCGACGCGAACAGCGGCAGGCCCGCCGGGCACGCAAGGAACTCGACACCACGGGCGCGGCCGGCCGCGCGCTCCTGGAGCGGTTGATCACCCTGCCCTCGGACGACCGGAGCCGGCGCCGTGCGGACTCCGGCACGGTCTCGGCGCTGCCGAGCGTGCTCTTGCACCCGGAGCGGGGCATCGTGCCGTTCGAGCACCGCGATGCAGCCCTGGCGGACCTGTCCGCCTGGATCGGCAAGCCCGCACCGGTGTCCGTGCGCCTGCTCACCGGGCAGGGCGGGGAAGGCAAGACCCGCCTGGCGATGCGCATGATCGACGTCCTGTCCGCCGACGAGGCCGTGCCGTGGGTCGCCGGCCACCTCGCTCCGGACGTGCCCGCGGCGCAGGTGCGGGAAAGCGGATCCGTCGATCTCCCGCTGTTCGTGGTCGTCGACTACGCCGAAGGACGGGTCGACGAGGTCGAGAACCTTCTCACCGCCCTGACGGCGACACCGTCGAGACAGGCGCCCGCGCGAGTGCTGCTGGTGAGCCGTTCGGCGGGCGACTGGTTCCGGGCGCTGCGCGAGACGGCCGACGACGCCGTCGCCGCGCTCCTGTCCGCGGACATCGAACAGCAACTGCTGCCGATCCGGCCGGACGCGCTGGACCGCCCCGCCGAATTCACCCGGGCCACGATCGCGTTCAGCCGCGCGCTGGGGCGTTCCACGGCCGGCGTCGTCATGCCCGACGACCTCGGCAGTGCCCGCTACGGCTGCGCGCTCGACCTGCACGCTGCCGCCCTCGCCGCGCTGCTGGACCGGGAGGACACCCCGGACCGCCCCTCCACGGATCCGCTGCTGCGAGTCCTCCACCACGAGCGTCGCTACTGGAGGCAGTCGAAGGCGGGTTTCGAGCTCGACCACCCGCACACCGACCGGTTCGACGCCGTTGTCGCCGTCGCCACCGCCTTCGGCGCCGACAGCGAAACGGAGGCCATGGCCGTGCTGACGGCGTCGGAGACGTTCGAGGGAGCTTCACCCGCCGTCGTGAAGGGTTACCTCAAATGGGCACAGGCGCTGTACCCCGGCGACTCCGCGCTCGAGGGCCTCCGCCCCGACCGGCTGGGTGAGGATCACCTCGCCGACGTGCTGGCGACGGCCCCCGGAGTGCTGGCTCGGCCGCTCGCCGCCGCCTCGGCGTCCCAGCGCCGGCAGGCGCTCACGGTGCTCGGACGCACCGTCGCCCGCAGGTCCGCCGCGCTCGCACCGCTGACGCAGCTCGTGGCCGGCGATCCGGCGGACCTGCTCCGCACGGGGATCGCGGTCGCCGCGCGGCTGCCCGATCCACTGCCCTTCGTCGGTGCGCTGTCGTGGGTCGCGAACACACTCGACGACCGGGACACGTTGTGGGCGCTGATGGACGCGTTGTCCGCACCCAGCACCGCGCTCGACGGATTCGCCGTCCAGGTCGCCGCCCGGCTCCGCGGCGGGGCGGATTCCGGTGCATCCCGCGACGACGAGCTGGAAGTCACGCTTGCGGTCTTCACCGCCGACAAGCTGCTCAACCTGAGGCGCCCCGACGAAGCTCTTCCTCTCGCGGCCGGTGCGGTCGAACAGCTGCAAAGCCGGGAAGCGCCGCTTTCCGCCGAGGACAGCCTGGACCTCGCCGGAGCGCTGGTCACGCTCGCCCAGGCGCTGCACGAGCTCGGTCAGCTGGAGGACGCACTCGACCGGCTCGAACTGGCGGCCGAGCTCGTGGCCGGGCATCCGGACGCACCGGAAACGGCCGTAGTCCTGACCGCGATGGGCCGCGTCCTGGACGACCTCGGAGCGACACCGCGTGCCGTCGACGTCGCGACTTCGGCTCTCGAAGCCGCGCGTCGGGTGGCCCGGCACGACCCGGATCAGCTTCCGCTCGTGGGCGAGGCGCTCGCCCTGCGAGCCAGGCTGCGGTGGACGTGCGAGCAGTTCCACGAAGCGGTCGAAGACCACACCGCAGCCGAGGAGATCTGGCGCGAACTGGCCGAGGAAGCGCTGGACCGCCACGGCGTCCCGCTCGTCGAGCAGCGCATTCTGCTGGCCGGCGCGCTCGCCGGGGTGGGCGACCGCGAACGCGCGTTGTCGTTGTCGCAGGAATCCGTGGCCACCAGTGCCCGGCTGGTCGACCGCCACGGTCTCCGGTTCCTGCCCACCTATGCGGGAGCGCTCAACTCCAGCGGGGCCGTGCACAGCTGGGCGAACGACCTTCCCGCCGCCCACGCCGCGTACTCGCAAGCCATCGACGCGTACCGCGTGCTCGCCGACGACCACCCCGAACGGCACCTGCCGCTGCTCGCAGGTTCGCTGTACAACCGCTCAGGTGCTTCCGCCAAACGTGATCGGCTCCTGGAAGCCATCGACGACGACGAGGAATCCGCGGACATCCTCCGCAAGCTGGCCGACCGCCGCCCCGCCGCACACACGCCGGATCTGATCCGCTCCTTGACGAGCCTGTGGAGCAACCTCGACCACCTCCACCGGGCCGAGGAAGCGCACGCGGTGATCGCGGAAGTGGTGGAACTGGCCGGCAAGCTGCCCGCCGATCCGCCGCCGCACCTGGCCGCGGTGTCCGTCGTGGCGTGGCACGGGTTGACCAGCTCGCTGGTCGCGCTCGAACGCGATCGCGAAGCGGTGGTCGCCGGAACGCGCGCCGTGCGGCTGGCCCGCGAACTGCACCGGCGGCGCCGTGACTGGTCGATGCCCATCGTTTCGGCCGAGCTGCCCAATCTCGGCGACCTGCTCCACCTCGTGGGCAAAGCGCTCGCGGCGTGCGGCCGGCATCGCCACGCCGTGCGGATCTTCTCCGAAGCCGTCGGGATCTACCGCAAGCAGGCTCGGGTCGACCCGCGCTCGGTCGCGCTCGAACGGGCCAACCTCGACAACGATCTCGCGATCAGTCTCAGCGAACTGGGCCGGTACGAACGGGCACTTTCGGCCGTGCGCCGGGCGGAGTCCGCCTACCGCGAGCTCGTGGCCGCCGACCGGGACGCCCACCTTCCCGCGTTGGTGCTCTGTCTCGGCAACGTCTCCGCGATCGCCAACGATCTGGCTGACTCCGCCACGGCGGTGAGCACGGCGGAGGAAGTCGTCACACTGGCGAGAGAAGTCGCTCGAGACGGCGATCCGGGCATGCAGGGTGTGCTCGGCACCGCGCTCGTGAACTATTCCTGCGTGGTCGGGAGCTCCGACCTCGACGCCACCGCACGCTCGCTGGCCGAGGCGTTCGAACTGGCGGAGGACCTCGACGACGGCGAACTGCGCGACTGGGTCGTCAGTGAACTGGGCGACTACCCCCTCGAAGACATCCGCATTGCCTGGGAAGCGCACAGCGCCGCGCCGTTCCCGATGCCGTAGGCCAGGCAACCGCTCCAGGCGACGGCTACTCCGCCAGGCGGTGCAGCACGATCATCCCGCCGTGGGCGGGCTCGGCGGAGCGTTCGTCGTCCGTGGCGACGTACCGCTCGACGAGGGCGACGATGCCGCGCTCCAGCTCGGCCGCGTCCTCGGCGGAGAGGTGGACGGCGAACCGCAGGAAGATGCGGACCGCGTCGGGGCCCGCGGCGCGCAGCTCGTCCTGGACCGCTTCGATCGGCGCCAACGCGGCGTCGAATTCGAGGTCCGGCGGGTCGTCCAGCCACCACGATCGCGCCTTGGCTCGGTAGGGCTTCTCCAGCGCGCCGCTTTCGCCGGTGCGGACGGGGGCCGGCTCGAGCAGGCCCGCCTCGAGCAGCTGGCGCACGTGGTACAGGACCGTGCCGGGGTCGCGCCCCAGCCGATCGGCGAGCTGCTTGTTGGTCAGCTCGCCCTGCCAGCACAGCCGCAGGATGCGCAGCCGCAACGGGTGGGCCAGGGCCTTGGCCTCGCCGACCGTGGCCTCGCGTCGCGACATCGACGAGGACGCAGCGTCGTGATCAGCCATGGGCGCAGGCTAGTACATCCGCACCGATGGACTTTTCTCCATCGATGTGAAATTCTCCATCGATGCGGACATCGCTCGGCGGCGGGTACTGGCGGCTCTGGACGTCGGCCGCGCTGTCCAACCTCGCGGACGGGATCCTCAAGTTCGCGCTCCCGCTGCTGGCGATCGGCTACACGCGCTCACCGGCGCTGATCGCGGGACTGACGCTGGCCTTCACCCTGCCGTGGCTGGTCTTCGCGTTGCCGGCCGGCGCGATCGCCGACCGTGGCGACCGGCGCTGGTTGATGCTGCTGGCGAACCTCACCCGCGCGACCCTGCTCGCCGGCCTCCTCGTGGCCGTGCTGCTCGACGCCGGCTCGATCTGGCTCCTGTACGTCGGCGCACTCGGCACCGGCGTCGCGGAAACCTGCTACGACACGGCGTCCCAGGCCATCGTGCCGCAGCTGGTCGGGCGCGACCAGCTGCCGAGAGCGAACAGCCGGCTGTACGCGGCCGAGACGACGGCACTGGAGCTCGCCGGCCCTCCGGCGGCCGGTCTGCTCGTCGCCACCGCGGCAGCCCTGTCGCTCGGGACGCCGATCGCCCTCTGGGCGGCGGCGGTCGTCGTCCTCTGGTCCGTCCGCGGTTCGTTCAAGGTGGCGGGCACCGAGCCGCGGCCGGTGCTGCGCACCGAGATCGCCGAGGGGCTGCGGTTCGTGTGGCGCACGGGCATCCTGCGCACGTTCACCGTGATGACCGGCGTCTTCAACTTCGCCAGCAGCGCGATCCAGGCCGTTCTCGTCCTGTACGCCGTCGGCCCGGGATCGGCGATGGGCCTTTCGGAGGCAGCCTACGGCTGGCTGGCCAGCCTGGTCGCCGCCGGCTGCCTCGCCGGTGCCTTCTTCGCCGAGCGGATCGAGCGCCTGCTGGGCACGGCCCGCGCGATCGGCGTCGCCTTCTTCTTCTCGGCCGCGTCCCTGGGTGTGCCGGCGGTGACGGCCGATCCGGTGCTCATCGGGGCGGCCTTCTTCGTCGCCGGGGTCGGCCTCATCGTCTCGAACGTCACGACGGTCTCCCTGCGCCAGCGGATCACCCCGGACCGGCTGCTCGGGCGGACCAACAGTTCCCACCGTCTGGTGGCGTACGGCACAAGGCCTCTCGGCGCGCTGGCGGGTGGCCTGCTCGCCCAGTTCGCCGGCCTGCCCACGGTGTTCGCGGTGATGGGCCTGCTGGCCATGTCGACCGTCTTCGGCGCGACGAAGGTGACCGCCGGCGCCGTGGCCGAAGCCGAACGCGATGCCTCGAGCAGCCCGGTCTAGCCGTCGCCGGACGCCAAGCGCTCCTGCACGCGCGCATGGCGGAACTGGTAGACGCCGCCGGCCTGCCGCAACACCCCGCGCCGGTGGGCGTCGTCGAGGAAGTGCATCAGGCGCCACGGCAAGCGGCCCGTCGCCGCCAGCCACACGTGGTGGACGAAGTAGTTGCCCCACGCTCGCGTCACCAGGACCGCCAGCCCGATGCCGACGCCGAAGCACACGCCGACCACGACCGGGGCCACCGGGTTCGTCGCCGCCGGGAACACCTGGCCGCCCGCCAGCGCGCCCGCCACGCCGTAGCACACCGCCGCGACGCCGCGGGCCATGAAGAAACCGAACGACGCGCCCGCCACTCCGCCGGCGACGGCCAGCGCCAGGTCGTAGCGGCCGCCCAGCACCGGGAGGAACCGGGTCTGGGCCGTGAACGCGAACGCCATCCCGTCGAACAGCCCGAGGGACACCAGGAACGACACCGACAGCGCGATCGCGCCCGTCCGTTCGTTGCGCAGGATCGTCCGCGGGCTCGCCACGCGGCTGGCGTCGACCGGTTTCGCCAGCCACACGTGCACCGCGAACACCAGGCCGAACACCAGCGCCAGGAAGACGACCAGGCCGGCCGCCAGCGACCAGCCCAGGCCGAGCAGGACACCCACCGCGGCCCCGATCGCGAAGCGGCCGGCGAACTTCCGGGCCGCCCCGGCGAAGCGCAGTTCCGTGCGCAGCGGCTCCGGCGGACGGCCGAAGCGGTGCGTCAAGTACGCGGCGCCCCCGAAGGACAGGCCGTAGATCGCCGCCAGCACCGGGCCGTCGTCGACCCAGCCGGTGACGACGAAGAACAGCGCGATCAGCACGCCGACCAGCGCCGACCGCGTTCCGGCCGGCACCGCGCGGTACAGCTGCCACCAGGCGAGGTCGCGGCTGCGCGCGCGTTCGAGGTGCCCGGCCAGGAAGCCCAGCCAGCGGGTCGCCTGCTCGGCGGTGTAGCGCCCGGACGGGCTCGTCTTCGGGTTCCGCCCCGGCGGCTGCGGCACCTGCGCGTAGGCGTTGGGGACGAAGGAGTCCAGCAGCTGCCCTTCGAGAGCGGCGGCGTCCTCGACCGCCAGCAGTTCCGCGGGATCGGCGGGCGGACGGCCGTAGCCGATCCGCGCGAGGTCGACCATCAACGGCGTCCGCAGCACCCGCGCCAGCGCCGCGTCCGGCTCGCGCCGCAGCCGGTCGGCGACCGGCAGCCAGCGGTCTTCGCCCTGCCGCGCGGCCAGGTAGGTGATCGCCTCCTGCCGGGCGACGGGTTCGAGCCGCACCACGGTGGCGGCGCTCAGGACCGCGCCGGACTCGCGGGTCACCTGCTCGTACTCGGCCGAGCGGCAGGTCAGCACCAGCGAGCGCCCGGCGCCCACGGTCTGGTCCAGCGCGTCGAGCGCCGCGACGCGCAGGTCGGCCGGCATCTCGTCGAGACCGTCGAGGACCGGGACGACGTGGCCGCCGAGGACGAGCCGGGTCGGCGCGTCGGTCCCGTACTCGCGGGCGGTGAGCAGCGCGGGGTGGTTCTCGGCGAGCCGGGCCGCCAGCCACCGGTCGAGGTGCTCGCGCCGCGGATCCCACGAGGCCAGCGACAACAGGACCGGGACGGGCGCGTCCGGAGCGCGGGTGCGCAGCAGCTCCAGCGTCAGCATCAGGGCGAGCACGGACTTGCCGGAGCCGGGATCGCCGAGCACCACCAGCTGCCGCACGGGCAACGCGGTGAACGTCTCCGCGATGTCGTCGAGATCGCCCCGCAGCTTCCCGGCGCGCGCGGCCGACGACCAGCGCAGCAGGATCGGCTGCGGCCGGTGCAGCGAACGCAGCTCGGCTTCGGCCCGCCACTGCCACGTGACGGCTTCGGCCAGCTCGGTGACGGCCCGGTCGAACCGGTGGTGCGGCGGGACTTCCGGCTCGGGCTCCTCGGCGCTGGGCGTGGCCTCGGCCAGGATCCGGTCGTGGAGCCGCCGCAGGTCGGGGTTCGGGTCGACGCCGAGTTCGTCGGCCAGCCGCCGGCGCAGGCCGTGGAACAGCGTCGAGGCCTCGGCGTAGCGGCCCTCTTTCGCGAGGGCACGCATGAGGAGCAGGTGGGACAGCTCGCGCGTCGGGTGCTCGCCGCAGAACTCGGTCAGCTCGCGGACGACTTCCGCCGTTTCGCCGAGCCGCAGCCGCCATTCGGCCCCGAGTTCGACGGCTTCGGCGCGCTGTTCGTCGAGCAGCGCGGCCCGACCGGCGAGCGTGGTCGTCCGCAGCCCGTCGAGCGCCGGGCCGCGCCACAGGGCGAGCGCGGTGCGGATTTCCTCGACGGCGTCGACGAGTTTGGCCTGCCCGGCGAGTCTCCGCGCGGCCTCGACGTGCCGGCGGAAGCGGAGGGCGTCGAGGTCGTCGCTGTCGATCTGCAGGCGATAGCCGGGACCGTCGGTGACGATCGCCCCGCCGAGCTCGCCGAGCCGGCCCCGCAACGCGGAAACGCAGTTGCGCACCTGCTTCACGGCCGTCGCCGGCGGCTCGTCTTCCCAGAGCGCGTCGACCATGCGCTCCACCGGGACGACGGCGCCGGCGTTGAGCAGCAGGACGGCGAGCGCGCGTTGCTGCCGCGGGCTCGCCAGGGTGATTCGGCTTCCGTACGCCTGCACTTCGAGCGTCCCGAGAATCCGGAACCTCATCGCCACCCCCTGGTCGTCGAACCGCCGGGTTCCGGAACGCGCAGGTGAAGCGGCCGATGCCGGCGCGAGGACGAAACGAGGACGGCGTCCGGAACCCTAGGGCCACGGCGAAAGAGGGGGAATGCCGGGGCGACCCGGTGGCGGGCGCGTCGTTGGGGGTCGCGCCCACCGCCGGGACCGCCCGGCCGCCGCGCTCGATCCCGTGCTGGTCGGTGGCGGGTGCGTCGTCGGGGGACGCGCCCGCCATCGGGCCCGCTCCCCGCGCACGCCGCCGGGACCACCCCGGTTCTTAGCCGTTTCTTAAAACCTCGCCTGGCCACCGCGGTCCCCACCTCGGAGAATCGGCAGGGTGCTGATCGTGATCGCCGATGACGAGGACGCCGTGTGCGACTCCCTCTCGCGCACCCTGCGCTTCGAGGGCTATGCCGTCGAGATCGCCAACGACGGCCAAGCCGCGCTCGACGTCATCCAGGTGCGGGAACCGGACGGGGTCATCCTCGACGTCACCATGCCCGTGCTCGACGGCCTGGAAACCTGCCGGCGGCTGCGGGCGGCCGGGAACCTCGTGCCCGTCCTCATGCTCACCGCCCGCGGGGACGTCACCGCGCGGGTCGCCGGCCTCGATGCCGGGGCCGATGACTACCTCGCCAAGCCCTTCTCCCTCCAGGAACTGCTCGCCCGGATGCGGGCTCTCCTGCGGCGCGCGCGGTACGACGCCGTCCCCGAAGCACCCGCCGAGCTGCGCTTCGGGGATCTCGCGCTCAACCCGGCCACGCGGGAAGTCCTGCGCGCGAGCCGTCCGGTGCGGCTGACGCGGACCGAATTCGCCATCCTCGAGCTCTTCCTGCGCCACCCGCGGCAGGTGCTCACCCGGTCCGTCCTGTTCGAGCACGTCTGGGGCTTCGACTTCGGCAACAGCTCCAACAGCCTCGACGTCTACCTCGGCTACCTGCGCAAAAAGCTGGAAGCCGACGGTGGCGGGCGGCTGCTGCACACCGTCCGCGGTGTCGGCTACGTCCTGCGCGAGGACCCCCTGTGAAGCTCCTGCGCGGCCTGGGCCGACGCAAGCTCACCCTGCGCGCGCGGGTCGCGCTCCTCTCCGCGCTCGGCGTCGCCTTCGCCGTCGTCGTGGTCTCCGTCGCCGGCTGGTGGCTGATGCACAGCCGGATGTACGAGAACCTGGACCTCCGGCTGCGCACCGACACGGCCGAAGCGGCGCGGGCCGCGACGCCCGAGGAAGGGCTGCGGGGCCTGCGCAGCGCCGACGAACTGCCGGGCCCGTGGTCGGACGACGACGTGCCGCCCGAAATCCGGCGGTTGCTCATGACCGCCGGGCCGCCGCCGCCCTTCGTCGTCCGGTTCCTCGACGCGCGGGGGCAGCCGGTGGCGGCCACCGCGGGCGCCGGGTGGCTGGAGCGGGTGACGCCGCCCGCCGCGCGCATCGCGGCGAGCGGGAGCGGGCAGGACGTCGCCGACGCCGGGCCGGGCGACCACACGGTCTACCGGGTGAGCACCGCGCCCCGGCCCGGCGGTGGCGCGGTCCAGGTCGCCAGCCGCGTCATCGGCATCGAAGGGACGCTCGACGACCTCCGCGTCCTGCTCACCTGGATCGGGCTGGCCGGCGCCGCCCTCGCCGGCGTGGTCGGCTGGGGTGTCGCGCGGGCGGGCCTGGGCCCGGTCCACCGGCTCACCGGGGCCGTCGAGACGGTGGCCGAGACGCAGAACCTGGACAGCTCGATCCCGGTCGCCGGCCGCGACGAGATCGCCCGGCTCGCCACCGCCGTCAACCACCTGCTGACCGCGCTCGCCGCGTCGAAAGCCGCCCAGCAGCAGCTCGTGCAGGACGCCGGCCACGAACTGCGGACCCCGTTGACCAGCCTGCGCACCAACGTCGAGCTGCTCACCTACGCCGAACAGCAGCTCGGCTCCGGCCGGGCCCTCGCCCCCGACGACCGGGCCCGGCTGCTGCGGGACCTCGGCGTCCAGGCCGAAGAGCTCACCACCCTCACCACCGAACTGGTCGAGCTCGCCGCGGAGAACACCGACCCGGAGCCGTTCGGGCCCCTGGACCTGGCCGACGTGGTCCACAACGCCGTCATCCGCGCCCGGGCCCGCTGGCCGCAGGTCGTCTTCGCCGTCTCGGCCGCGCCCGCGAACCTGACCGGCCGGCCCGGCGGGCTGTCCCGCGTCGTGCTGAACCTGCTCGACAACGCGGCCAAATGGAGCCCACCGGGCGGGACCGTCCGGGTCAGTCTGTCCACATCGGACGGCCACGTCCAGCTGACCGTCGCCGACGAAGGACCGGGCATCGACGCCCCGGACCGGCCCAAGGTCTTCGAGCGCTTCTACCGGGCCACCGCAGCCCGGTCGATGCCGGGCTCCGGGCTCGGGCTGGCCATCGTGGCCCAGATCGTCGAAGCCCACGCCGGCACCGTCGTCGCCGACGCGGCGGAGAGCGGCGGCGCCGAACTCCGCGTGAAACTCCCGGCGGACCACGTTTCTTAACCGGATCAGCGGCGGTTCTCAGGGTCCTTTCACCCGCGGACCCGACCTTCGAATCGTGTCCTCCGTCGAAACGATCCGTCCCGCGCCGCCCGCGCAACTCCAGCAGCGCCGCGCCCGCGCCTGGGCCACCGCCGCCCTCGCGTGCTTCGGCCTGTCCGTGGCCACCGCCCTGGTCCTGCACGTCACCCAGGCCGGTGCCGTCGATCCCGTCCGGCAGGTGATCAGCGACTACGCCCTCTCCCCCGCCGCCGCCGGGTTCGGCGTCTGCGTGCTCACCCTGGCCGCCGGCACCGGGTTCCTGCTCGTCGGCCTCGGCAAAGCCGGGCTGCCGGTGTCGCGGCCCGTCGCCGCGCTGGCGGGCTGCTGGGGTGCCGGGCTGACGCTCTGCGCCTTCTTCCCCACCACCCCGACCGGCGCGCCGATGACGCTCGCCGCCGAAGTCCACCGCTACGCGGGCCTGGTGCTGTTCGTCAGCCTTCCCGCCGCGGCCGGGCTCCTCGCCCGCGACGCCGCCGGCCACCCGGCGCACCGCACCCTCGCCGTCCGGCTGCGGCGGCACACCGACTGGGCGTGGGCCGCCGTCACGATTTTCCTGCTCAGCCAGCTGCCGGTGCTGCTCGCCCCCGCCCGCGGCTTCGACGGCCCGCTGTTCCAAGGGCTCACCGAGCGGCTGGTGTTCGTCGTCTACCTCGTCCTGCTCGGCGAGCCGGCCCTCGCTATCCGGCGCCTCGGGAAGAAACCGTGCTGATTCCACAGTGGACACGTCCGAAGAGTCCACCTGGCAGCCCGTCCGGTGGGCGTCGCGCCGCGGCGGTGAGCACCGGCAAAATTGCCGATGCCGGCTCGCCGGATCTCGGGCACAGTGGCGGGTCCGTGGTGGGTGTGGCGGAACCCCAGCGCCGCACCCACCACGCCTACCCGAACACCGTCGGTGACGGCTCGTAGCCGAGCCGGTCGATCGCCGCGGAGATGTCCAGCGAGCGTTCGACGGCGAACTGGCTGATCACGTACCGGTTCAGCCGCCCGCCCGGGAACACTCGGGCGAGCGGAGACAGCAGGCAGGCCGGCACGTACGCCGGCCGCACCCGCACGCCCGCCGAGGCCAGCAGGCCGCGCAGGGCCCAGTCGATCGGCACCGGGGCGCTGTCGGCGATGTTGAACACGCTCGGCCACGCCGGTTCGGTCGTCGCGGCGAGCAGGCAGGCGCGCGCCAGACTGTCCACATGGGTCATGCTGACCAGGACCTTCCCGGTGCCCGGCACCAGCAACCGGCCGCCCCGGACGTTCTCCAGCAGCCGCGGCAGCAGCGTCGTGTCCCCGGCGCCGTAGACGGCGTGGGGCCGCAGGACGACCGGGTCGCGGGCGATGGCCAGCACCAGCTGTTCGGCCGCGGCCTTCGCAGCCGCGTAGGCGTTGAGGTACTTGTCCACCGGAGCTTCGTGCTCCTTGGCGCGCACGGTCGGCCGGAACGGGTCGTACACGCTGGCGCTGCTGACGTGGACGATGCGGCAGTCCGGGAACGACGCCAGCACGTGGTGGGTGCCGAGCAGGTTCGTCCGCCACACTTCGTGCGCCACGCCGGTGTCCGTCGCCGAGGCCGCGCAGTGCACGACCGAGTCCACCGCGGGCGGATCGGCGAGCTTGCCCGCGCCGATGTCCCACGACCGGTACGCGGCCCCGCCGAGCCGGCCGGCCTCCGCCGCGGCGCGCCGGCCGAACGCCGTCACCTCCCAGCCCGCCGCCACGGCCGCCCGGCACACCGCGCCGCCGACGAACCCGGTCGCGCCGGTCACCGCGAGCCTCACGGCCGGCTCGCGGTCATCAGCTCGCGCAGGCGCCCCCGGTCGAGCTTGCGGGACCGGCCCGAGCGCGGCAGCTCCGGCAGCACGACGATCCGGTCCGGCACGGCTTCGGCGTCGATCAGCGCCGGCAGCTGCCGGCGCAGGCGCCGGACGAGCCGGGCCGGGTCCACGGCCGGGTCGGCCACGACCGCGAGCACCACGCTTTCGTCCTCGGTCACCGGGTCGGGCGTCCCGACCATCGCCGCCTCGCGGACGCCGGCCAGCAGCGCGATCGACGGCTCGTACAGCCCGGGGTAGATGTTGTAGGTGCCGCGGATCAGCATGTCCTTCTTGCGGCCGGTCAGGACGATCCGGCCGTCGTCGTCCAGCCGGGCGAGGTCCCCGGTGGCCAGCTCGGTCAGCGGCGGCGCACCCAGGTAGCCGAGGCAGGCGTTGGGCGCGGACACGAGCAGCTCGCCGTCCCCGGCGATCCGGGCGGTCACCCCGGGCGACGGCGTTCCGAGCAGATCGCCCCGGAGACCCCGTTCGAGGTGCGCCAGCTTGTCCTCCGCGCGGGCGGCCGCGATCGGGATCGCTTCGGTCATCGCGTAGATCGAAAGCACCTGCCCGCCGGGGACCGCGGCCAGCGCCTGCCGCAGCACGGCGGGTGCGGCGGGCGCGGACCCCATCACCAGGTGGCGGACGTGCCCGGGCCACTGCGGGAGGACGCCGAACACCTCGGCCAGGTGCACCGGCACCCCGTAGGCGTGGGTCACCCGGCGGTCGGCGAGGTCCCGCGCGAACCGCTCGGGCGGCGCGGACGGCTTCGGCAGGGACAGCCGGGCGCCGCCCAGCAACGCGGGCAGGCCGGCCAGGATGCCGTCGGCGTGCAGCACGTCCCCGGGCGCGAACGGCAGGTGCTCGCCCAGCATCGTCACGGCCGCGGTGAGCGACCGCAGCGAGTGCACGACGCCCTTCGGCTGCTCCGTCGTGCCCGAGGTGAACACGACCAGCGCGGGCGCGTCCGGGTCCCGGTCCGGTGCCGCGGCCGGCGTCCGGCCGAGGAGGCGCTTCAGCGGCAGTGCGGACTTCGGCACGCCCGGCAGCCGGCGTCCGATGTGGACGTGCCGGATGCCGGGGTCGCCGATCGGCTGCCGCAGGTCCGGGACCGGCCAGCCGCGGCGGCGGCAGAAGGAGCGGACCGGGCCCACGACGCTGGCCGGGTACACCAGCGACTCCGCGATCAGCCACCGCGGGCGGTAGGCCCGCAGCCGCGCGGACACCAGGGCCGGGCCGACGGCCGTGTCCGCCGGGATGAGCACGGCGCCGGCCTGCAGCGCGCCGAGGAACAGGCCGATCGCCGTGCCGGAGTTGCGGACGGCGAACAGCACGCCGTCGCCGGGTTCGAGGCCCTCGGCCCGCAGGCCGGTACCGACGTCGAGGGCGAGGCGGCGCAGTTCGCCGTAGGTCGTCGTGCGGCCGTCCGGGTCGATGACGGCCACTTCGCCGGGCCGTTCGGCGGCGACCGCCAGGAATCGGGTCACGAAGTCGTTCATGCGCTGCTGACCTCCAGGCGCCGGTAGGCGGGGAAGAGCACCCCGGGTGCGGCGCGGCGCGCGGTGACCCGCAGCGCGCCGGAGCCGGACAGGGCGCCGAGGATGGCGTGGATCTCGGCCATGGCCAGGGGGTAGCCGAGGCAGAAGTGCGGTCCCGCCCCGAACCACAGCCGCCGCAGCTCCGGCGGGTGCGGGCGGGCGAGGTCGAACCGGCCGTGCGCCCGGGCGCAGTTGAGAGTCGACAAAACGACCCGGTCCCCGGCGCGCACCGCGACCCCGCCGATCCGCCCGGGCCGGACGGCGTTGCGCAGGATGATCGGTGCGGGCGTGATCAACCGGGCCGTCTCGTGGATCGCGGCCTCCACCGGCCCGGCGTCACCACCGCGGTACGCCGCGGCGACGGCGGCCAGCTCGCCGAGGTCGTGCAGCAGCGCGACCATCCGGGGCAGCAGGCTGGTGATCGTCTCGGTGCCCGCGATCAGGAACGCCGACGCGAGCCCCCGCGCCTCGGCTTCGGTCAGCCCGAAGCTGCGCATCCGGCCCACCGCGGTGGTCTCGTCCCCCGCGGCCCACGCGCGGGAGGTCGCGGCGCCGATGTCCGCGACGATCGCGCGGGCCCGGGCGACCTGCCGGTCGCTCAGGCTCAGCCTGCCCAGTTTGACCAGGCCGATGATCGCGGTCGCCTGATCGGCCATCCGCAGGTACGCGGCCTCCCGCTCGGCCGGGGAGCCGGTCACGGTGAACCCGACCAGCGCGCTGGTCACCGCGCCGGCGACGAGTTTCGTCGTCCGTACGACGTCGACCGGACGGCCGCTGCGCAGGGCCTCGGCCGTCCGGGCCAGCGGCTCGGTGCACGCCGTGTCGATCAGGCGGCGGACGTAGGCCGGGGTGAAGAACTCGGCCAGCTTGCGCCGCATGGCCCGGTGCTCGGGCCCGTCCATGTTGACCAGCATCGACGGGCCGAACACAGGGGTCCACAGGTCCGCCTCGGTGCCGCCGCCGCTGCGGAAGGTCTCGGTGTCGGTCAGCACCTCCCGAGCCGCCGACGCTGCGTTCACGACGATCCCGAGCCCGGGCACCCGCACCGCGGGGCCGAGCCGGCCGAGGACGCGGACCACCGGGTACGCGAGCGGGTGCGCCGCCAGTTGCAGCCGCAGCTCGTGCGCGCCCGCCCTCATCGGACGTCCACCGTTTCGCCGCGGTAGCCGTGGCGGGTGTACCAGGCGAAGGTGTTGCGGATGCCCCACGCCTTGGTCCGCCGCTGCGACCAGTACACGACCATGTCCCGCCGCCGCCCATAGGCGCGGGTGACGCACCGGACGCGGTTGACCAGCGTCCGGTCCTCGTGGTCCTCCTCGATGCACGACCGGGGATAACCGCCGGACCGCTCGTACAGGCTCGCGGTGATGGCGCTGTTCCCGCCCGCGCAGAGCAGGTACGGCCCGAGGTACTCCGGGCCCCGGTTGGCGCGGCGGAACCGGGCGCAGTACCCGCCGAACCCCACCAGGAACGCCAGCACGGCCCGCTCGGTCCGGGGCACGGCGAAGTCGTCGGTGCGCGCCTTGAACCGGCCCCCGATCAGCTCCAGCCCGGAAGCGAACCCCCGCAGCACCGCTTCCGTCCACTGTGGAGCGACGAGGCAGTCCGCGTCGGTGCGGGCCAGGTGGGTGGCCCCGTTCGCGATGGCCTGGCGCACGCCGGTGTCACACGCGGCGCCGGTGCCCTTCTGCGGCTCGCCGATCACCCGGACGTCCATCTCGGGATGCGCGGCGGCGAAGGCGCGGACGACGCCGGCGGTGGCGTCCGTGCTCGCGTTGTCCACCACCAGGACGGTGAAGTCGCGGAAGCGCTGGGCGGCGAGCGACCGCAGCGGCCCCTCGATCCACTTCTCCTCGTTGTACGCGGGGATGATCACCCACAGCCGCCCGGTCACGTCAGCTCCGCGAACACCGTGCCGACGCTGACCCCGCCGGCCAGGCCGAGGAACGCGACCTTGTCGCCGGGACCGCACCGGCCCGCGTCCAGGGCCTGGCTCAGCTGCAGCGGCAGGCTGCACGAGGCGACGTTGCCGTGGTCGGTGATCGTCACGACGAGCTTGTCCTCGGGCACGCCGCTGCATTCGAGGAACACCCGCAGGTGCGGCACCCCGACCTGGTGGACGCAGAAGAGCGCGAAGTCGTCCCGGGTCAGGCCGGTGCGGGCCAGTGCCGCGTCCAGCTGCGGCCGGATTCCCCGCACGACCGACTCCGTCAGCAGGCGGCCGTCGCCCCGCAGGTAGCCGTCGGTGACCGGGTTGCGGGAGTTCGCGCCGCCGTGCCCCGGAATCGAGGCGACGTCCCAGCACGCCGAGTCCGCAGAGAACTCCCGGTGGAGGACACCGGGCACCGGAGAGGCCTCCAGCAGCATCGCCGCCCCGGCGTCGGACAGGGTGTAACCGGCGAGGGAGTCGACGAACTGCTCGCGGTCCGCGACCGACCACCGGACCACCCGGGAGCCGGTCTCGCCGGTGCAGACCAGGACCCGGCGGTACTGCCCGCTCCGGATCAGCGCTTCCGCGACCTGCATCCCGTTGAGGAAGCTGTTGCAGGCGTTCTTGACGTCGAACACCGGGCAGGACGCGCCGAGCTTGGCCGCCACGACGTGCGCGGTGGCCGGTTCGATGAGGTCCTGGGAGGCGGAGGCGAACACGACCAGGTCGAGGTCACGGGCACCGAGCCCCGCACCGGACAGCAGCTTCGCGGCCGCGGCCACGGCGAGATCGGAGGCGAGTTCCCCCGGGGCGGCCCGGTGTCGTGTCCTGATCCCGCTGAGCTTGCCGATCGCGCCCGGCCGCGGCGTGAAGCCGGAACTCTCGCGGGCGATGCGCTCCTCGATCTCCCGGTCGCCGAGCAGGGTCGGTGGCAGGTAGGCGGAGACGCCGCCGATCGCCACGTGCATAACACTGTCCTTTCTAGACACCGGCGAAGGCCAACGTCACGTTGTGGCCGCCGAAGCCGAACGAGTTGCTGATCGCCGCCGTGAGCGTGACGCGGCGGGGCTCGCCCGTCACGACGTCGAGGCCGATCCGGTCGTCGAGCGTCTCGAGGTTGGCCGTCGGCGGAACCAGGCCGTCCCGGACCGACAGCACGGTCGCGATCGCCTCCACCGCGCCGGAGCCGCCGAGCAGGTGGCCCATGGCGCCCTTCGGCGCGGTGACCACCGGGCCGTCGCCGAGGACCCGGCGGATCGTGCCGCTCTCGGTCAGGTCGCCCAGCGGGGTCGACGTCGCGTGCGCGTTCACGTGGCCGATGTCCCCGGCGGCCAGGCCCGCGCGGTGCAGCGCGGTGGTGATGGCGGTGCACTGCCCGGCGCCGTCCGGGTCCGGCGCGGTGATGTGGTGGGCGTCGTTGCTCATCCCCACGCCGGCGAGCCGGCCGTAGGCCTTCGCGCCGCGCGCCGCGGCGAACTCCGCGCGCTCCAGCACGAGGATGCCGGCGCCCTCCCCCAGCACGAAGCCGTCCCGGCCCGCGTCGAACGGGCGGGAGGCCGTCCCGGGGCTGGCGTTGCGGGTGCTCATCGACCGCGCCCGCGTGAACCCCGCCATGATCGCCGGCGTGATGCAGGCGTCCGTGCCGCCCGCCACCACGACGTCGGCCTCCCCCGCCACGATCATCCGCCACGCCCAGGCGATCGCCTCGGCCCCGGACGCGCAGGCCGACATCGGGGCGTGCACCCCGGCCCGCGCCCGCAGGGCCAGGCCGACCAGCGCGGCCGGCCCGTTGGGCATGACCATCGGGATCAGCTGCGGCGACACCGCGCGCAGGCCCCGCTCCCGCAGCGCGTCGTGCTGGGCGACGAGGGTCGCCGCGCCGCCGATGCCGGTGCCGATCACCACGCCGCAGCGCCGGGGATCCACCGTGTCGTCGGCCAGATCGGCGTCCCGGCAGGCCTGCCGGGCCGCGATCACGGCCAGTTGCTCGGCCCGGTCCATGCGTTTGAGCTCGACGTACTCCAGTTCCCGGTCGGGTTCGACGGCCAGCCGCGCGGCGATGCGCACCGGGAAGTCCCGCGCCCACTCCGTGTCCAGAGTGGACACTCCGGTGCGGCCGTCGAGCAGCCCCCGCCAGGTGGCGGCCACGTCCCCGCCCAGCGGCGTGGTCGCGCCGACGCCGGTGACGACGACTTCGACGTCCGGGCTGCTCACGCCGCCGCGCGCAGGTAGGCGGCGACGTCGCCGAAGGTCTGCAACGCCGGGAGGTTGTCCTCCGGGATGGTCAGGCCGTAGTTGATTTCGATCTCGTCGGTCAGCTCGACCATGGCCAGCGAGTCGATGTCCAGTTCGTCGCGCAGCGACAGGCCGGCCAGCGGGCGTTCGGCGGACATCGCCACCGCGTCGGTGCCGGACACCTTCGCGATCAGCTGGGCCAGGGTGCGCTCGATGTCGTCTGCAGGGCTCACGGGGTTACCTCCCACGGTGGATTTCGGGGCTACGGCAGGAGGCTGGCAACGGCCGCTGACCGACAGCTGACGGCTTGCCCCGGATCCGGGCCGGCTGTGCGCCGTGCACAGGCAGTTCGCGGCACCTGCCCAGCCCGCGGCGCTATGGTCGGCGGATGCCGGGGCATCCGCACGCGTCCAGGAGGGTCATCCGCGAGGTGGCCGCCGTCGTCCTCACCGAGCTGCCGTCGTTCGCCGACCGGCTGACCGAGCGGGGTGCGGTCGAGGAGAAGGCGTTCTACGCGCGCGGCGACTGGGTGGCGCCCGCGGACATGCGGCAGTCGTTCATGGACAACGCCCGCAGCGCGCTGGTCCTGATGACCGAGGGGTTCGCCACGCGATCCGACTGGATCGCGGCCCCGCTGGCCACCGGCCGCCGCCGTGCCGAACAGGGCGTCCCCCTGGAAGCGGTGCTGCACCTGTTCCGGCTGGGCACCGAGCTGCTGTGGGAGATGCTGCTGGCCGTGGCCCGCCGCCGGTCACCGGACGAGCTGACCGAGTTCGTCGACAGCGTGATGGTGCTGTGGCAGGCGACCGACCGCGTCTCGACGGCGATGGTGGAGGGGTACCGGTCGCGGGAGATCCAGCTGCAGACGCGGGCGAACCGGCGCCGGGAGCGGCTGGTCCGGGTGCTCGTCGAGGGCCGGGGTGCCGACCCCGCCGTCGCCGCGGAGGCCGGGGCCGAACTGGGCCTGCCCGGGGACGGCCGGTACGTCGTGGTCCTCGTCGTCTGCGACCTGGCCGAGGACGTGGTACCGGTCCCCGACCTGGCGGCGCTGGGCGTGCGCGTGGTCGTGGCGCCGTACCGGGACCGGGTGGTGTGGCTGGTCGAGCTGGGCGGAACCACCGCCGGCGGGCTGGCCGACCTGCTGACACCCCACCTGCACCACCGCGCGGGCCTGTCCGGCGAGGTCGACGGCCTCGCCGAGATCGGCATCGCCTACCGGCTGGCGGAAACCGCGCTGCACACCCAGCCGCCGGACGTGCCGGGCCTGGCCGTGCTCGACGACCGGTTGCCCGAAGCGCTGGTGGCCGCCAGCCCGCGGCTGGCCCACCGGCTGGCGGCGAAGACCCTCGGCCGGGTCCTGGACCTCGAGGACGAGGAGCGCCGGGTCCTGCTGGAGACCCTAGAAGCGTGGTTCCGGGCGGACCGCTCCCCCAGCCGCGCCGGCGAACTGCTGTACTGCCACCGGAACACCGTGCTCAACCGGCTGCGCAAGATCGAGCAGCTCACCGGCGCCTCCCTGGAGGACGACCGCCACCAGCTGTGCTGCCGCCTGGCCCTGATGTCTCCCGCGGCCCGCTCGTGAGTGGTAAGTCGGGTTAGAACCCGACTTACCACTCACGACGAGTCCGGGAGGGGTCGGTCAGGAAGTGCTGCAGCTGACGCTGGGCCAGGTCCAGTTCCCGTTGGTCATGATGGTGACGCCCCAGTTGTTGCCGCTCCCGTTCGGTTTCGCGATCAGCACCTGGCTGCTGGGCCAGCTGGCGTTGATGTTCCAGGTGCTGCTGATCCGCTCGGGACTGGGCACGTTCATCGTCACCGTCCACGAGGACGAACCGCTGACCGACACGTTGAGGTTGTACCGGTCACCCCACGACTGGCCCGCCGAAAGCGTTGCGGTGCAACTGCCTCCGCCCGGTGTCGTGGGCGTGGTCGTCGGGGTCGTGGTTGTGGTGTCCGTCGGGGTGGTCGTGGGTGTCGTCGGGGTCGTGGTCGGGCCGGGGCCGGCCGCGTTGAGCGCGTTCAGCACCGAGGTGTAGGCGGCCTTCTTGTTGCCGCCGCCGTCGAACAGCAGCGGGCTCTCGCTGGACCGCCAGGAGTCACTGTCCCGCACGCCCCACACGGTGATGCCGACGCAGCGCGCGACGTTGATGCACGCCTGGGTCAGCGCCGAGTACTGCGAAGTGTTCGCGTTCGTGACGTCGACCTCGGTGAGCGCCACGTCGACGCCGAGCGCCGCGAAGCTGGAGATCGTCTGCTGGAAGTTGCCCGGGACCGAGCTGCCGCCGGTGAAGTGGGCCTGCAGGCCGACGCAGTCGATCGGCACCCCGCGGGACTTGAAGTCCTGGACCATCCGGTAGACGCCCTGGGTCTTGCCGTAGCTCCAGTTGTCGATGTTGTAGTCGTTGTAGCAGAGCTTGGTCGACGGGTCGGCCGCCCGCGCGGTCCGGAACGCGACCTCGATCCAGTCGTTGCCGGTGCTCTGCAGGTTCGACGACCGGCGGCTGCCGTCTTCGTTGAAGGCCTCGTTGACGACGTCCCAGTAGGCGAGTTTGCCCTGGTAGTGGGCCATCACCTTCTGGATGTGGTTGATCATCGCGTTGCGGAGGTTGCTGCCGCCCATGTTCTGCATCCAGCCCGGTTGCTGCGCGTGCCAGGCGAGGGTGTGGCCGCGGACCTTCGAGCCGTGGCTGACCGCCCAGTTGTAG
Source organism: Amycolatopsis sp. cmx-13-12 (assembly GCA_049998155.1). Taxonomy (GTDB): domain Bacteria; phylum Actinomycetota; class Actinomycetes; order Mycobacteriales; family Pseudonocardiaceae; genus Amycolatopsis. Next base: position 665,284 of record JAEBES010000001.1, read on the forward strand.
ATCTGGTCGCCCGCCGAGAAGTTGAACTGGTTCTGGTTGGGCTCGGTCGCGTCGGGCTTCATCTCGTTTTCGGGCGTCACCATGTTGAACTCGCGTGCCGCGATCGTGGTGTAGGCCGAATCGTTCAGCCGGCCGGCGGCGATCGCCGTGCCGAAGTACCGGCCGGACTGCGCAGCCGCGGCGCCCAGTGTGCCGGCCGCGGCATCGGCGCCGGGCGCGGTCACCAGAACGGTTGCGGTCGCGGCGACGCTCGCCACTCCCGCCAGCACTCGAGTGGTCGTCGACCGCCACCAGCGCCTGCGGCGCAGGTCCGACGAACTTTCCGCCATCCGTGGTCTCCTTCGGTGAAATTCCCCCGCTGCCAGCAGCACAACACGCCGCCGAAGCGCCACGCAAAAAGTTTCGATCGACTTTCGGACCGGCTCTCCCCGTTCCGGCCCGGCGCACTCAACCATTGCCGCCGCCGGACGTCTTTGAGGGGGTGATCATCGAAGCGATCCGGGAGGACGTGCCGCCGCAGGCCGGCCCGCGTCCTCCCGGCCGGCGGTGGCGGTGGCTGCTCGCCTTCGCCGTGTTCGCGCTGCTCGCGCAGATGGCGATCGCCATGATCACGACGGCGGTCGAGCAGACCCCGACCATCGACGAGCCGGTCTACATCGGCGCCGCGGTCTTCTCCCTGGACCACGACAGCCTGCGGTTCAACCCCGAGCACCCGCCGCTGGGCAAGCTCATCATCGCGACCGGGCTCGCCTTCGCGGACGTGCACGTCGACACCGGGTTCGCCGGCGACCAGACGCAGCTCGGCCGGTACGTGCTCTACGAATCGGGCCACGACCCGGGCGAACTGCTGCTGCTGGCCCGGCTGCCGGTGATCGTGCTGACGCTGCTGTTCGGGTTGGTCGTCTTCCGGTTCGCCCGCGATCTGGCCGGCCCGGCCGGCGGTGTCGTGGCGCTCGCGCTGTACGCGCTGTCCCCTGATCTGATCGCGCACGGGTCTCTGGCCACGCTCGACGTGCCGGTGGCCGGTTTCCTGGTGACGTCGGCGTGGCTGCTGTGGCGCGCCCGGCGACGTCCGGTGCTCTATCTCCCGTTGGCGGGGCTGGCTTCGGGCGCGGCAGTGGCCACGAAGATGAGCGCACTGGCCGCGGTTCCGGTGGTACTGCTGCTGGTCGTGCTCTCCACCTGGCACGCTCATAATCCACAAAGGACGCTCCGGCGGCTCGGGACGGCCGCCGTGGCGACGCTCGGTGTCGCGGTGCTCGCGCTCGCCGTCGTGTGGGTTTCGTACCTGGTCGTCGATCCGCGGCTGCGCTGGACGCCGCCACCCGACCTGCCGCCGGTCGAAGGCCTGCGGTCGCTCGCCGACCTGCTGCCGCTGCCGCGGCCGTACCTCGACGGGATGCGCGTCCAGTTCGGCTTCGAAGACCAGGTGTGGACCACGTTCCTGTTCGGCAGCGTGCACGTCGGTGCGCTGTGGTACTACCTCCCGGCCGCGCTGCTGGTGAAGACGCCGCTGGGCACGCTGGCCCTCTGGGTGGCCGGCGTCGTCGCGATGGTGGCGGTGCCCCGGCTGCGCCCGGCGGTCCCCTACGTGCTCGTGCCCGCGGCCGTGTTGCTGGCGTCGGCGATGACCGGCAGCCGCGACCTCGGCGTCCGGTACGCGCTGTTCTTGCCGATGTTCCTGGCCGTCGCGGCGGCGGGGGTGGTCGCCGTCCGCCGCCGGTGGGCGCCCGCCGCCGTGATCGCCTTGGTCGCCGTCACGGCGCTCAGCTCGCTGCGGACGTTCCCGTACTACCTGCCGTATGCGAACGAGGCCTTCGGCGGCCCGGCGCAGACCCACCGGCAGCTGCACGACTCGAACGTCGACTGGGGGCAGGACCTCGGCCGGCTGGCCGATCGTCTGAAGCAGCGCTACCCGGGAGAGCGGGCGTGGCTGGTCTACAAGGGCAGCGGGGTGCCGTCGGCCTACGGGATCGACGCCGCCGACCCCCTGGCCGTCCCCCCGGACGCGGTGCACGGACTGCTCGTGGTGTCGGATTCGGCGATCGCCAAGGCCGACGACCGCCTGGGGTTCCTGCTCCGCACGAGCACCCCGGTCGACGAGGTGGGCCACTCCATGACGATCCACCGCCGCCCGTGAACGAGACCGCACAGCCCGGCCCGGCCGCCGGCTCCCCCGTACCCCGCCGCCGGCTCCGCCCGCACCACGTGTGGCTGATCGGCGTGCCGCTCAACCTGCTGCTGGCCATCCCGTGCGCCTACCCGGTCGTGTTCGCGATGGTGGCGGCGCAAGTCATCGCGGGTGAACTCGGCTGGGTCCCGGTCGAGCCGACCCTGGTCGACGACGGCGTGGGCACCGTGCTCGTCATCGGCCTGGTCCCGGCCTTGTTCGCCGGGCTGGTGGTGGCCGGCCTGAACGCCCTGTTCGTCTTCCGGGCCCCCCAGCTGAAGAAGGGGCCCTACTGGCTCGCGGTGGCCCTGCTGGTCGTGGTGCCCGACGTCCTCTACTGGACGGTCTTCCGCTAGGCCGGGCCTCGGCAGCCGGGCGTCCTCGGGTGAAACTTTCAGCCCGCACCCGGCTCCGGCCAGCGGCGACACCGGGGCGTCGGTGAATCGCTTGCCAGAACCGGATCCCTTGCGAACGATGGTGACGGACCAGCCTGCGAACCGGCGGTTCCCCTCGGCCGGCGGCGCGCCAGTCTCCCTGGCTCGGCCGGAGCACCCAGCCCATCGACTTCTGCGACGGAGATCCGATGTCCTTGCGCTTCACCGGCCGGCGGCGGGTACGGCTGACTGCCGCTCCCCTGCTCGCCGTCACCATCACCGCGGCCACCCTCGTGCCGGCCGCGTCCGCGGCTCCCGCCCCGCCGGGCACGCTGCCGGTCTACCGCGACACCCACTACAGCTTCGCCGAGCGGGCCGCCGACCTCGTCGCCCGCATGACCCTGCCCGAGAAGGTCCTGCAGCTGCGCACCAACAGCGCACCGGCCATCCCCCGGCTCGGCGTCCAGCAGTACACCTACTGGAGCGAAGGCCAGCACGGCCTCAACACCCTCGGCGCGAACACCAACGCGGGCACGGTCACCGGCGGGGTGCACGCCACGAGCTTCCCGACCAATCTGGCGAGCACGATGTCCTGGGACCCGGACCTGATCCAGCAGGAGACCACGGCGATCTCCGACGAGGCCCGCGGCATGCTGGACAAGTCGCTGTGGGGCGTCGCGCAGAACAACATCGGCCCGGACAAGAACAACTACGGCTCCCTGACCTACTGGGCACCGACGGTCAACCTCGACCGCGACCCGCGGTGGGGCCGCACCGACGAAGGCTTCGGCGAGGACCCGTACCTGGTCGCGAAGATGGCCGGCGCGTTCGTCAACGGCTACCAGGGCCAGACGTCGTCCGGGAAGCCCACGACGCCGTACCTCAAGGTCGCCGCCACCGCCAAGCACTACGCGCTCAACGACGTCGAGAACGACCGGCACGCGGACTCCTCGGACACGACCGAGACCAACATCCGCGACTACTACACGCGGCAGTTCCGGCACCTGATCCAGGACGCGCACGTCTCCGGCCTGATGACGTCGTACAACGCCATCAACGGCACGCCGTCCCCGGCCGACACCTACACCGCGAACGCCATCGCCCAGCGCACCTACGGCTTCGACGGCTACATCACCTCCGACTGCGGCGCGGTCGGCGACGTCTACGCGCCGGGCAGCCACAACTGGGCGCCGCCCGGCTGGACCACGACCACCGCCGGCGCGGCCACGCAGTGGACGAACACCGCCACCGGCCGGCAGGTCTCCGGTGCCGCGGGCGGCCAGGCGTACGCCCTGCGCGCCGGCACCCAGCTCAACTGCACCGGCTCGGAAGCCACCGTGGCCAACATCGAGGAGGCCATCAAGGCCGGCGTGCTGTCCGAGGGCGTGCTCGACACCGCGCTCGTGCACGTGTTCACCATCCGCATGCAGACCGGCGAGTTCGACCCGCCGGACCGGGTGGCCTACACGAAGATCACCAAGGACGTCATCCAGAGCGCCGAGCACCAGGCGCTGGCCGCGAAGGTCGCCGCGAACTCGCTGGTCCTGCTGAAGAACGACCCGGTCGCCGGCACGCCGCTGCTGCCCGCCGATCCGGCGAAGCTCGGCAGCGTGGTCGTCGTCGGCGATCTCGCGAACAAGGTCACCCTCGGCGGCTACTCCGGCGAGCCCGCGCTGCAGGTCAACGCCGTGCAGGGCATCACGTCCGCGGTCAAGGCCGCCCGCCCGGACGCCACGGTCACGTTCGACGCGTGCGGCACCTCCACCGGCACGACCACGGCGGCCAGCTGTTCGGCGGACACCCTGGCCGCGATCAAGACGGCCGACCTGGTCGTGGTGTTCGCCGGGACCGACGGGAACGTCGCCACCGAGGGCCGGGACCGCACCACCATCGCCATGCCCGGCAACTACGACTCGCTGATCGACCAGGTCAAGGCGGTCGGCAACCCGCGCACCGCGCTGGCCGTCCAGGCGGGCGGCGCCGTGTCCCTCGGCCACGCCGCGGGGATCCCGGGCATCGTGTTCAGTTCGTACAACGGCGAAAGCCAGGGCACCGCGCTCGCCGACGTCCTGTTCGGCAAGCAGAACCCCAGCGGGCACCTGAACTTCACCTGGTACGCCGACGACTCGCAGCTGCCCGCCATCAAGAACTACGGGCTGACGCCGTCGCAGACCGGCGGCCTCGGCCGCACCTACCAGTACTTCACCGGCACACCGGCCTACCCGTTCGGCTACGGCCTTTCCTACGCGAAGTTCAGCTACTCCCGCGTGCACGCGGACACCCGGTCCGTCGACGCGAACGGACAGGTGACGGTGCACGTCGACGTGACGAACACCGGCAGCACGCCCGGCGCCACCGTCGCCCAGCTGTACGCGGCCACGGCGTTCACCGTGCCCGGCGTGGAACTGCCGCGGCAGCGGCTGGCCGGCTTCAAGAAGACCGATGTGCTGGCGCCGGGCCGGACCCAGCACATCGCCATCCCGGTGCGGATCGGCGACCTGTCGTCCTGGGACGAGGGGAAGCGCCGCGAAGTGGTGTACCCCGGGCAGTACCGGTTCGGGGTAGGTGCCGACTCCGCGCACCTCGCCGGCACCGCCGCGGTGGCCGTCACCGGGGCTCTGGCGCCGAAGACGAAGTACGTGACCGTGCAGCCCGGTCAGGTCGTGTTCAACCCGGGCCAGCGCCTCGACCTGACCGCGAAGAACCCGTGGATCGCCGACGACACCGCCCAGGCCGCGCAGCACGTGCCCGCCGACCACGTCGTCGAGGCGGTGCACGACGACCAGTCGTTCGTCGACCTCTCCCGGGCCCGGATCGGTTACCACAGCAGCGATCCGCGCGTGGCCCAGGTGAGCCGCACCGGCCAGGTGACCATGGTGGCGCCCGGCGTCGCGACCATCAGCGTCACGGTCGACGGCGTCACCGGCACCACGCCGGTGGTGGTCGAGCAGCCGTTCACGCTCAGCGCACCGGCGCGGGTGCAGGCCGGGACGACGTACACCGCCACGACCACGCTGCCGAACCCGGCCGGCGCCCGGCCGCTGCGTGACGTGGCCTTGACGCTCAGCGTGCCGTCCGGCTGGACCGCGAAGGCCACCTCGCCGTCCACCTTCGCCACCGTGCCCGCCGGGCAGACCGTGCGCACCACCTGGGAGCTCGGCGTGCCGTCCTCGGCGCAGCCCGGCAAGTACGACGTCTCGGCGCAGGCCACGTTCACCTCGGCCAACGGACGGGGCAGCTCGGTGGACGCGGTCACGGTCCTGCTGCCGCACCCGCCGTACCCGTCGCTGACGGCGGCTTTCAACAACGTGGGCATCAGCGACGACGCCACACCCGGCGCGGGCAACTTCGACGGCGGCAACGCCAGCTTCTCCGCGCAGGCACTGGCCGCGGCGACGCCCAGCCTGACGCCGGGAGCGACGTTCACCCACAACGGGCTGACGTTCACCTGGCCGGACGCCCGGCCCGGCAGCCCGGACAACGTGGTCGCGGGCAGCTCGGCCGGCGGCCAGACGATCGCGATCTCGGGCTCCGGAACCACGCTGGGCCTGATCGGCGCCGGCGACTACGGCAGCCCGAGCGGGACCGCGACGGTGACGTACACCGACGGGACGACCGAGTCCCATTCGGTGAGCTTCGCGGACTGGTGGTCCAACGCGGCCACCGGCGGCGACATCCTCACGACGTTGCCGTACCTCAACAACAGCAACGGACGGCTCGACCAGCGGGTCAGCCTGTACTACGCCCCGATCCCGCTGCAGCCGGGGAAGACGGTGCAGTACCTGACCCTGCCGGACATCAGCGACGGAGCGAACATGGGCACGGCGGCCATGCACATCTTCTCCGTCGCCATCGGCTGACCGAGGAGCCCCGTGGTCGTGAGTGGTAAGGAGGGTTAGAACCCTCCTTACCACTCACGACGGGCCGGGACGTCAGGGAGTGCAGGCGAAGCTCGTGGCGCGGTCCGGATCACCCGAGCGGTACCGGGGCCAGCCCGGGTAGGCGCACAGCGGCCGCGTTCGCGGGTGGGCCAGGTCGGTGACGACCGGGTTCACCGGCGGCCGGCCGGTGCCCACCCACTGCTCGAGCGCCGTGAGCGAATCCCAGCTCGCCGCGAAGGCCGGGCTGCCGAAGTTGGCGTGGTTCGCGCCCGGCACGACGTAGTACCGCAGGAACCCGTCGGTCGTGTGCGGGCCCACCACGGTGCGCACGCGCTCGTAGTAGTCGCTCGTCGAGTACGGCGAGACCAGCTCGTCCGCGGCGCCGTGCAGCAGGATCAGCTTGCCGCCGGCGCGGGCGAACGGGCGCAGGTCCGCGTTGTTGCGGTCCTCGATCTTCGACAGGGCGCTGATCCGGGCGAGCCACGGGCCGGGGTGGCGGGGATCGACGTCCAGCGCGTTCCGCCCCGGGTCCCGGGTCAGGAAGTACTTGACCCACTGGTCCCAGTACTGCATCCCGTAGCCGCTGGTCACCGGCATGGGGTCGGCCGGTGCGGTGGTGCCGAAGCCGAGGAACGGCGTCCGCATGTCCGCGCCCGACAGGAACGGGAAGCCGGGGTACTGCGTTTCGCCGCTGGCGATCCGGTACGGCCACCGGAACGGCGAGGACATGGCCGTCACCGCCCCGATCTGGGCGTCCGACAGGCACGCCGGTCCGGTGTCCGTCCCGCCCGGGCAGCGCAGCGCGCGCGGATCGAACCGACACCCTCCCGGATTCGAGACGACTCCGTCGGTCACGCCGTCCCGGCCGTCACAGGCCCTGACGACGCTGTCGTAGAGGAGCGTCTGCTTCGCGGGTCCAGGGAACGCGCCCGGGCGCGACAGGACCTGCGTCAGGTAGCCCAGGTCCAGGATTTCGGCGAGGTTGTTCCAGGCCGGGAAGGCGGAGATCACGCCGTCGAACGCGGACGGCCACCGCTGGGCGACGACCAGCGCCTCGCGGCCGCCGGTCGACCCGCCGGCGAAGAAGACTTCGGTGGGCGTCGCCGCGTACGCGCGCCTGATGAGGAACAGGCTCGCGTCCCGTGTCTTCTTGAGCGCGTCGCCCGCGGCGAAGTTGGTCAAGGCCTCGTCGTTCGCGCCGAACGACCCGTCCAGCGACGGCGGGCGCGCCGGGTTCTGCTGGTGGCCGGAGTCGCTCGCGAAGGTCGCGTACCCGCGGGCCAGCGGTGTCGGCCGGTCGGCGGGACCGAACGGCACGTTCGCCGTCACGTCGGGAATGGTGCCGTCGTACCCGCCGCCGCCGAACATCAGCGCCTTGCGGTTCCACGCACTGGGCAGGGCCACGCGCAGCTTGATGGCCGGCGCGGCCGGGTCGACCGGGTACAGGTCGGCGTCGACCCGGCAGTACGCACCGGTCACGGCGGAAGCCGTGACCAGCCCGCCGCTCGTCGGCAGGCTGATGACCGACGCCGGGATCCGCAGCCCGGCGAGCCCGGCGCACTCCGGGGCCGCCGAAGCCGCGAGCGCGGGTCCCGGGACACTCGCCGCCAGCACCAGGGCGGCCGCCATGACGGTCTTCCTCATCGCGTGGCCGCCTCGTGCAGGTGCGCACCCGGGACGGCGTGCGGATCGGTCCGGACCTCGGGCGGGTTCGTCTCGGGCAGGAACCACGCGCTGGCGAAGGTGATCAGCCCCATCAGCGTGATGTAGAGGGCGACCGGCCACGTGCTCCCGGCTTCCGCGATCAGCGCCGTCATCAGGAACGGCGTGCCGCCGCTGACCACGATCGCGGACAGCTGGTAGGCCAGCGACGCGCCCGAGTAGCGGACGTTCGGCGCGAAGAGCTCGCCGAGGAAGCTCGCGATCGGGCCGTAGGTGAGGCACTGGAACACGAACCCCACCGCCACCGCGACGAAGATCAGCGGCAGCGACGCGGTCCCGACGAGCCCGAAGTACGGGAACGCCCAGACGGCGACGCCCAGGCCGCCGATCAGGATCAGCGGGCGGCGGCCCACCTTGTCCGAGAGGTGCCCGGACCACGGGATCGTCGCGAGCATCGCCGCGGAAGCGAGCAGCACCACCGCGAGCAGCGAGTCCCGCTGGAGCTTGAGCGTGCCGGTGCCGTAGCTCAGCAGCCCGGAAATGCTGACGTAGAACAGGCTGTTGGTGGCCGACAGCAGCCCGCAGCCGAGCAGGATGGTCGCCCACTTGCTGCGCAGCACCTGGGCGAGCGGCGCCCGGACCACCGGGCCGTCCTCGTCCGCCACGGCTTCCTGCAGCCGCCGGAACTCCGGCGTGTCCTCGACCTTGGCCTGGATGTAGAGCACCACGCCGAACATCACGACGCTGAGCAGGAACGGGATGCGCCAGCCCCAGCTCAGGAAGGCCGCGTCCGGCATCAGGCCGCTGGCCGCGACGAAGATCAGGTTGGACAGGATCACGGCCACCGGCACGCTCGTCTGCCCGAAGGTCCCGGCGAAGCCGCGCCGCTTGGGGCCGGCGGATTCGGTCAGCAGCAGGACGATGCCGCCCCACTGCCCGCCGGCCGCGAGGCCCTGGACGAACCGCAGGGCGACCAGCAGCGTCGGGGCCAGCGCGCCGACGCTCCCCGCGCTGGGCAGGCAGCCGATCAGGAAGGTCGCGGCTCCCATCACCGCCAGGCAGGCGACGACCACCGGCTTGCGGCCGTACTTGTCGCCGAGGTGCCCGGCGAGCACGCCGCCGACCGGCCGGGCCACGAACCCGGCCCAGAACGTGCTGAAGGCCAGCAGGGTCCCGGTCAGCGCCGAGGCGTGCGGGAAGAACACCTTGGGGAACACCAGCGCGGCCGCGGTGCCGTAGAGGAAGAAGTCGTACCACTCGATCGAGCTGCCGATGAGCCCGGCCGCGAGCAGTTTGCGGAAGGCCCGGCGCGGGGTCGCGGGCACCCCGGTGCCGGACTGCCCTTCGGGTTGGGTGAGCGGAATGGCCATGGGTGCCGCCTTCGTCGATGAGGTCAGCAGGTGCTGGCGGTGATGGTAGGGCGGCGCTAGCCTGCGACCTGAGGTGTGGACCACCCACTCCTCCCGCCGCAGCGGTGGGTCTTTCGCCCACCTCGATGCCGAGGAGGGCACCCCCGTGACCAGTGCGGCGGAACCGCGCCGGCAGCGCGAACTGGCGTCGCTGTACGCCACCGTCAAGTCGCTCACCGCCCTGGGCGAGCTCGACGAGGTGCTGCAGTCGATCGTCCACCACGCCCACGACCTGATCGGCACCGACTTCACGTACCTGTCGCTGGTCGGCGCGGACGGCCGGCTGTCGGCCCGCGCGTCGGAAGGCACGATCTCCGCGGAGTTCCTCGCGGCGACCATCCCGGCCACGGTGGGGCTCGGCGGCAAGGTGCTGGCGTCCAAGAGCCCGCACTGGGTGCGCGACTACGCCACTTCGACGCTCATCCAGCACGATCCGAACTTCGACCGCCTGGTCGTCACCGAGGAACTGGTGGCGCTGCTCGGCGTGCCGCTGGTGATCCGGGGTGAAGCCGTGGGCGCGCTGTTCGCCGCGGACCGGTCCGCACGGTCGTTCCAGGCCGAGGAGATCGCGCTGCTGAACGCGTTCGCCGATCACGCCGCGGTCGCCCTCGACAACGCCCGGCTCTACGAGGAGAGCCGGACCGCGTTGCGAGAACTGCGGGTCGCCTACGGGAAAATCGAGCGGGCGCAAGCGATCCACGAGGCCCTGACCGGCGTCGTGCTGGACGGCGGGACACCCCGCGACGTCGCCCAGCACCTCGCCGACCAGCTCGGCGGCAGCGTCACCCTGCTCGACCGGGGCGACAGTCCACTGAGGACGGATCTGGCCGGGGCCGTCGAGGACGCCCGCCGCACCGGCCGCTGCACGACGTCGTCCGGTGCCGACGGGACGGACCGCAGCGTGGCGGCCGTGCAGGCGGGCGACAGCTACCTCGGCGCGCTCGTGTGGAGCAGGCCGTCGGGCACCGGTGACGACACGGACCTGCGGACCCTCGAGCGCGCCACGCACATCCTCGGGCTGCTCATCCTCAAGGAGCAGGCCGTCGCGGAGGCCGGCGAGCGGCTGAGCGGGGAGCTGCTGACCGAGCTCATGGTCGGCAGTCCGGGGATCGGCCCGGCCCAGCGCGCCCGCGCCCGGGCCCGGGCGATCGACGTCGACCGCCTGGACCTGGTCCTGGTCGCGGACTCCCCCGCCGTGCCGCCGGGCGATCTCGCGCGGCACCTGCACGACATCGCCCGGGACCGCGGCGGGCTGGCCGGCGAGCACCTCGGCCGGGCCACGATGATCCTGCCCGGCGCCGACGACGAGACCACCGTCGCGGACGTCCACACGCGACTGCGGCGGACGCTGGGCGGTCCGGTCGTCGTCGTCGGGGAACGCGCGAGCGGACACGACTGGGCCCGGGCCCACGCCCTGGCCGGTCGCTGCGGCGCCGTCATGCGCGCGCTCGGGCACACCGACGGCGGCGCCACCACACGCCATTACGCCTTGTACGCCATGGTGTTCGACCCCGAGCGGGCCGGCGAGCTCGACCGGTTCCTGGCCGGCTCGATCGGCGCGCTGCTGGAGTACGACCGGCGGCGGGGCACCGATCTGGTCGGCACGCTCAGCGCGTACTACGTCCACCGCGCCAACGTCGCGGCGACCGCCCGCGCGCTGCACCTGCACGCCAACACCCTGCTCAAGCGCCTGGACCGGGCCGGCACGGTGCTCGGCTCCGACTGGCGCCACGAGAACGACCTGAAACTGCAGCTCGGCCTGCGGCTGCACCAGCTGCGGGCCCCCGGTCGTGAGTGAGAAACAGTGTTAGAACACTGTTTCTCACTCACGACAGGGCGCGCAGGGCGGTCTTCGAGATCTTCCCGGTGCCGGTCTTGGGCAACGCGGGGACGAACACGACTTCGTCGGGCAGCCACCACTTCGCGACCATCGGCGTGATGTGCGCCAGGAGCTCGTCGGCCGTGGTCCCGCCGCCCTCGCGCAGCACCACGTAGGCCACCGGACGTTCCATCCACCGCGGGTCCGGCCGGGCGATCACCGCGGCTTCGACGACGTCGGGGTGCGAGGTGAGCGCGCTTTCGAGCTCCACCGAGGAGATCCACTCGCCCCCGGATTTGATCAGGTCCTTCATCCGGTCCACCAGCCGCAGGTACCCGTCCGCGTCGATGGTGGCCAGGTCGCCGGTGCGCAGCCAGCCGTCGGCGGTGAAGCTCGTGTCGGCGCCGACCCGGTAGTAGCCGCCCGCCACCCACGGGCCCGCGACCTGCAGCTCGCCGACGGCGTCGCCGTCACGCGGCAGCTCCCGGCCGGTTTCGACGTCGACGATCCGCACGTTCACCAGCGGCAACGGCTGCCCCTGGGCGGCCCGCACGGCCACCTGGTCGGCCGCCGAGGCGTCCCGGTGCTGGGTGCGCGTGCCGCCGATGGCGCCGACCGGGCTGATCTCGGTCATCCCCCAGGAATGCGTGATGGGCACCCCGATCGCGGCGCGGTAGGTCTCCGACAGCGCCGGCGGGACGGCCGACCCGCCGCCGAGCAGGAACCGGGTGGCACTCAGGTCGTGTTCGCGCAGCCCGGGCGCCATGCTCGTCCACACCGTCGGGACGGCCCCGGCGACGGTGACCCGCTCGGCCGCCATCAGCCGCAGCAGGTGGTCGGGGTTCGCCGACGGGCCGGGCAGGACCAGGGACGCGCCCGTCAGCATGGCGCCGTAGGGCAGGCCCCAGGCGTTGGCGTGGAACATGGGCACGATCGGCAGCACGACGTCGCTTTCGCCGAGGCCGATCAGACCCGCGGCGAGCGTTCCCAGGCCGTGCAGAACCGTCGAGCGGTGGCTGTAGAGGACGCCCTTGGGCGGCCCGGTCGTCCCGGACGTGTAGCAGAGCCCGGACGCGAGGTGCTCGTCCGCGAGCGTGAAGGTGTCCTCGAACGAGCCGGTGCGGGGCGCGGCCGCGGAGACCAGGTCGTCGTAGTGCCGGATGCGGGGGTCCGCCGGGATCGGCTCACCGCTCTCGTCGGGCAGCACGATCCAGTACCGCACCCGCGGCAGGCGGCCGGCGCTCGGCCAGATCCGCGGCAGCAGCGCGCGGTCGACGAACACGACGTCGTCCTCGGCGTGCTCGACGATGTACTCGAGGTGCTCCGCCGGGAGCCGGATGTTGATCGGGTGCAGCACCCGCTTGGTCACCGGAACGGCCAGGTAGAGCTCGAGGTGCCGGCGGTGGTTGCTCGCGAAGGTCGCGACCCGCGCGCCGGCCGGGACGCCGAGGGTGTCCAGCACGGTCGCCAGCCGCCGGGTCCCGTCCGCCACCTCCGCGTAGGTCAGCCGCTCGCCCCCGGCCGTGACGACTTCCTTGTGCGCGAAGAGCCGCTCGGCACGCTCCAGGATGTGGGCGATGGTGAGCGGCCGTGGCTGCATCAGCCCGTCCATGGCGCCTCTTCCGGTCGGTGACTGCTGGTCGCGAGTGACTTTAAGAGCGTTCCCGCGCGCCGCAGAGGTGCGAACCGCCCACTCGTCGGCGGTCCCCGGTGGTGATCACCTCCACACCCCAGCGCGTGTCGACCCGCCAATCACGCGTGTCGACCCTCCGATCACGCGTGTCGCCTCTCCGATCACACCGGGACTCGGTGAACCGCCGGGTACATGCGGTTGAAGCGGGGCGGGACGTAGCTCAGGTACCGTCCGGCGACACCGTCCGCGGCCGGCGACAGGGCGTTCATCGTGCGGGGTGCCGTGTCCGGCCAGTGGCCCGTCCGCAGCCGGGTCAGCATGCGGTCGATCGCCGCCTGCTGCTCGCCCGTCGTGTACGTGCAGTGGCCCGCCGTCTGCACGTACGTCTGCCGCAGGAGGGACTCGTGGCCGGTCCGGCGGACCAGGGCACCGTACGACGACTGCTGGGCCACCGTCGAAATCTGGTCGCCCGTGCCGTTGACCGTCAGCACCGGGATCCGCAGGTCGCCGGTGAACACGATGCCCCGCCGCAGGTACGCGACCGCCGCCGGGTCGGCCGCCACGCGCGGTGCCGCCGCGAGCCGCGCGAAGTCGCCGCGCAGGTCGAGCCCGGCGCGTGCGTACAACCGGCGTACGACGTCCTGCTGACCCGGCTCCGCCAGCGCGAACTGGCGCGCGTAGCCCACGCCCGTGTTCCACGACGGGTTCCCGCCCGCCAGCTGCTCGATCGCCCGCCGGCTGCTGACCGCCTGCCCGAGGTAGGGCAGCGGGCCCCCGGCCAGCGCGAGGTACATCCCCTGTTGGACGCCGTCGACGTCGTGCGGCACCGGCGTCGGCGAGCCGTCCGGGGCCAGGCCCCAGCCCGGCAGCTGCCCGATCGCCGCCGCGAGCGCGATCCGCGCCTGGCCGGCCGCGGTCCCCTGGGCCGCCGCCACGGCCGTGAGCCACTGCTGCTGCGTCCCCGGGACGTCGGCCGGGATGCCCGTCACCGGCAGCGCCGCGTCGCGGAACAGCAGCGTCTTTAACGTGAACACCGTGTCGAGCTTCTGGTTCCACTGCCCCACCGCGCCGCCGAGACCGCCGCACATCGGGATCGCCGCGGCGAACCGCCCGGGGTACACCTGCGCCACCCCGGCGGCGACCATCCCGCCCATCGAACGGCCTTCCGCGATCGCGTACCGCGCCGGCCCGAACGCGGCTTCGAAGCGGCCGAGCGCCTCCGCCTGGTTGTCGACGGCCCGCGCGATGTTCCAGCCGCTGATCGTGCGCGTGGTGCCGCCGACCGCGTAGCCGCGCGCCACCAGGCTCGCCGTGAGCGGGCTGGTCAGGCCGCCCGCGGCGAAGTCGAGGTCCACCAGCACGACGCCGTTCCACCGGTCCGGCTTGGCGAAGGCGTACGGCGTCCCGTCGGCCAGCTGCCCTTCGGTGCACGCGGCCGCCGGGCACGGCGAGGCCGCGTGCGCGGTCGCGGGCACCGTCGCCAGCAGGGCGGCCACGGCGAGGCCGACCCGGATTCTCTTGCTCATGCCTGGCTCCTGTCCTGGCCGTAGACGAGCCCGGTGTGGCCCGCGGCCGAGTTGGTCGCCCGGACCGCGGGCACGGTGACGAGGTCGTAGTTGGCCCCGCTGTTGTCGTAGGCGACGTCGCTGGGGCCGGCGACGCCGATCCGCCGCGGGTTGAGCTTGTTCCGCAGCTCGCTCCCTCGGGCGGTCGTTCTCCCGTTCGGCATCGAATGTCCTTTCCGGACGGTCACGCGAGTTCGTCGAGCCAGGCGGTCATCCGCGCGGTCAGGCCGTCGCCCGTGCGGGCGTCGACGTTGTCCGCGTGCAGTTCCAGCACGGGGATCCCCGCGGCGCGCAGGGCCCGGGTGGTGAAGTAGCCGCCGCGTGCGTCGTCGGAGACGAGGTGCACCACGCCGTCGACGCCGTGGTGCCGCGCTTCCTTGACGTACCACTCGGCCGACCACGGCGGGGTGTAGAGCTGGTCGCCGAAGGCGGCGAAGCGGGCGGCCAGCGCGCGCAGCGGGTCGTCGCCGTAGCGCAGGTAGCCGTCCGCGGCGATCGCGAGGTACATCGACCACACGAAGACCGCGCCGTGCGACTCCTGGAACCGGCGGTAGAAGCCGAGGTCGAACCACAGCCCGCGGCCGATCCACATGAGCCGCAGCCGCTCGTCCGGGCACACCGCGACGCCGGCGTCGACGCGGTCGCGCACCTCGTCGTGGAACGCGCGAGCGGCGTCGCGCGCCCACTCGGTGCCGCGGTGCCACTGGGGCACCATGACGCTGGGGATGCCGTCGGTGACCGCGATCGGACACGGCCGGGCGGCGGCGATCAGGTCGCGCGTGCGCCGGTTCCACTCCTGCTGCTCGTTGACCAGGTCCAGGACCTCGCGGAACCGCGTCTCGGAGAACACGCGGCCGGTGGTCTGCTCGAGGAACCGGATCAGGCCGGTCAGCTCACCGGTCAGCAGGTCGAGCCGGTCGCGGCCGATGGCCTCCTCCCAGCGGTGCGGCATCAGCTCCCACCACCGCTGCGGCACCGCATTCTCCGCCGCGCTTTCCAGCGGGTAGTAGGTGACGCCGGGTTGGGCGTCCCAGACGTCGAAGATCTTGCGGGCCGCGTCGCCGGTCGTCTCGCCGAGCACGATCGACGGCTTCGGCAGGCCGCCCCACGGCGCCTGCCCCGGATCGTCCTCGAACGCCGACGCCAGCGAAGTCGCGCTGTACTGCTCGATGTAGTCGGGGTAGCCGCGCTCGCGCAACAGCCCGAGGTACCGCTGGGTCTGGCGTTTCGCCGCGACGATCGACGCCCACCACTGGTTGACGACGTACGGGATGTCCATCGCGCGGAAGATCTCCTGCGGCGCGTCCGCGTTGACCAGCGCCAGCGGGCCACCCTCCTCCCGCACCCAGGCGAACCACTCGCGCTGGTAGGCGGTCGCGGTGATCGCCGAGGCGAGCCGGGCGGTCACGCCGCCGCTCCCGCCGGGACCAGCGCGGCGAGCGCGTCGGCCGTCAGCTCGCCGTACGGCTGGCGCTCGGCCGACACCGCCGGGAGCCCCGTCGCGGCCTGCTGCTCCGGGAAGTCCCACGGCGGCGCGTCGTCGTGCACGCGTGCGTAGGAGAACAGGACCTCCGCACCGCACGCGCGGGCGGCCGCGGCGGTGTGCGCCGCGCGTTGCCGGATGGACGCGCGCGGGGCGGCGGGGCCGTTGTGCTGGTAGCGCTCGGCCAGCGCGAGTTCCGTCGGCGCCGCGCAGGTGCGGGCGAAGAGCAGCTCGCCCCAGTCGTGGTCCTCGCCCACGACGTGGAAACCGTGGCGCTCCACCGTCTCGTAGACCGCCGGGTGGTCGTGGGAGCTGCCGGTGACGAACAGCCGCACCCCTTCGGTCTCGCGCGGATCGGCCAGCGCTCGCTCGACCAGCGCGATGGCCTCCGTGACCGGCACCGCGGTGGTCGCGGCGACGGTTTCGAGGAACCGCGTACCGCTCAGCCCGTTCGCCCGGCGCAGGGCGGCGAGCCGGCCGAGCGACCGGCGCAGGGTGTCGTGCGCGGTGATGGCCGCGGCGAGGTCGTCGTCGCCGATCGGCCGCCAGCGGCCCAGCCACGCGCGCAGCTGCGCGATCTTCGCCTGGACGTACCGGGTGGTCGTGTGGTGCGGCAGGTGCAGCACGTCCACCAGGCGCAGGGGTGGCAGCCCCAGTGCGGGCTCGATCCGGTCCAGTTCCCGCAGGGCGTAGAACAGGCGCAGGGACGCTTCGCAGTCGCGCGAGACGACGATGGCCTCGAGCGGGCCGTAGTCGCCGGTGAGAATTCGCGTCAGGATCGACCGGGCCACCGGGTCCACGCCGCGGCCGAGGTAGCGGTCGCCGAGCGCGCGGTCCGCGGCCGGGTTCCCGGCCAGCCGCAGTGGCCGCAGGCCCGCCGCGGTGATCAGCTCGACCGGGACGTCGGCACCGACGTAGCCGACGGTGCTCAAATGACCGCCTCCGCGACGAGGTCCGCCAGCTGCTGTTCGGTGTAGCCGAGCAGCTCGCGGTAGACGTGCTCGTTGTGCTCGCCCAGCCCCGGCGCGGGCCGGTCGAGGGCGACGCGGGCAGCGGAGAACCGGATCGGCACGCCGGTGCCGGCCAGATCGGCCACGTCACCGTGGCGCGGGTGCCGCAGCGGCACGACCTCCTCGCGCGCCAGGACCAGCGGGTCGCGCACCGCCGCGCGCGGCTCGCGCACCTCGGCCGCGGGCACGCCCTCGGCGGTGAACGCGGCGAGGATCTCTTCCAGTGGCCGCACCCGGCACCATTCCCGGATGAGCTCGTGCAGCTCGTCGGCGGCGCGGACCCGCTGGTCGCGGGTCCGGTAGCGGTCGTCTCCGGCCAGTTCCGGGCGGCCGATCGCGCGCAGCACGCCGTGGGCGAAGGCGTCGGTCGGGGCGCACAGCGCCACGTGACCGTCCAGAGCCGGCAGGATCCCGAAGGGCGCCAGCCGCGGCACCATCGACCCGGTGCGCTGGGGCAGGCCGACCGCGTCGAAGGCGTCGAACGGCTCGCACGCGACCAGCGAGGTCAGCGCGCCGAGCATCGAGACGTCCACGTGCTGCCCTTCGCCGGAGTGCTCGGCCTGCAGCAGCGCGGACACCGTGCCGATCACGGCGAACAGCGGCGCGAGGAGGTCGCCGATCGGCAGCCCGAACCGGACCGGGCCCTCGTCGGGTTCGCCGGCGGTCATCATGACGCCGCTCAGCGCCTGGATGATCGAGTCCATCGCCTTGCCCGAGCCCGGGCCGCCCTGGGCGCCGAAGCCGCTGATCGAGGTGTAGACGAGCCGGGGGTTGACCTCCCGGACCCGCTCGTAGGAGATGCCGAGCCGCTCGGTGACGCCCGGACTGTAGTTCTCGACCAGCACGTCGGCGTCGCGGACGAGGTCGGTGAACACCGCGTGCGAGCGCGGGTTCTTGAGGTCGAGGGTGACGCTGAGCTTGTTGCGGCCGCGCAGCAGCATCGACACCGAGAGGTCGTCGTCGTGCCGGCGGGCGAGGTTCAGCCCGTCGCGCCCGACGTAGGGCGCGTTGTTGCGCGAGGAATCCCCGCCGGTGGCGGGGTTCTCGACCTTGATCACGGTCGCGCCGAGCCCGGCGAGCAGCAGGGTCGCGTACGGCCCGGCGAGCGCGGTGGTCAGGTCGATGACGGTGCGGCCGGCCAGTGGCTGGTCGGTCATGCGGAAACCCCCTCGGTGAGATCGACGAGCACTTCGGTGCCGCGGGTGGTGAACCGGCCGTTGAGCCGGGCCCCGCGGGTGATGTCGTCGATGTACTTCGTGACGGCCTCGCCCTCCGGCGTGCCGCCGACCGGGACCGGACGGCCGCGGTCGTCGATCCAGCACGGCACGAACCCGGCTTCACGCAGCCCGGTTTCGTCGAAGCGGCAGAAGGCGATGGCGGTGTTGCGGCTTTCGGGGTGGAACGGGAAGAACGGCATCTCGGGATCCGGCGCAAACCCGTACAGCTTCGTCCGCCGCTCGGCCCACGCACGCAGTTCGTCCGCGCCCACGCCGGCGCCCGGCGTCAGGGCGTGGGTGACGGTGGCGAAGTTGCCGAGCCCGTGGAAGATGGGCCGTCCACGGTGGACTTCGATGCCGCGCATGATGTGCGGGTGGTGCGAGAACACGGCGTCGGCGCCGGCGTCGACCGCCGCGCGAGCGACCGGGCCTTCGTACATCGCGACGACGACGGGCGTGTGCCCGACGCCCTTGTGCAGCGAGACGAGCACGACGTCGGCTTCCGCGCGCAGGCGGCGCACGTCCTCGGCCATCGCCTCCAGGCTGTCCGGGTCGGCGAAGGTGTAGATCTTCGGCGGCCCGCCCGGGCTCGCGTGGTCGAGCTCGTAGTGCGTGAGGACGTGGACGTACGCGCAGCCGGGCTTGCGGGAGGTGGCCCACGAGTCACGCGGGCCGACGCAGTTGTACGACAGCACGCCGATCCGCAGCCCGCCGCGCTCGACGACCGCCGGGCGGCGGGCTTCGGCGAGGTCCATCCCGGCCCCGGCGGTCGCGAGACCGGCCGCGCGGGCGTGGGCGATCGTGTCGGCCAATCCTTCGTCGCCGGCGTCGCAGATGTGGTTGCCCGCCAGGGTGACCACGGCGAACCCGGCGTCCGCGACGGCCGGCAGCGCGGCCGGGTCGGCGGGTGGCGCGGGAACGTCGGTGCTGCGCTGGACCTTCGTCGTCGAGTGCGGGACTTCGACGTGCCCGATCGCGAGGTCCATCCCCCGCAGCACCGGCGCGGCCGGGGCGAGGAACGACGCCGGTTCCGGCTCGTCCAGGATGAGGTCGCCGACGGCGCCGACGGTGATCACGAGACACCCTCCTTTTCGGACAGATGACGGGACAGGAAGGCGCGCAGCCGGTCGGTCCGGGGCCGGGTGAACAGCGCGCCCGGCGGGCCCTCCTCGACGATCCGGCCCGCCTCCATGAACACGCACCGGTCGGCCGCCTCGCGGGCGAACGCCATTTCGTGGGTGACGACGACCATCGTGGTCCCGGCCGCGGCGAGGTCCCGCAGCACGGCCAGCACCTCGTCGACCAGCTCCGGGTCGAGCGCGCTGGTGGGCTCGTCGAACAGCATGATCCGCGGCCGGACCAGCACGGCCCGGGCGATGGCGACGCGTTGCTGCTGCCCGCCCGAGAGCTGCCGCGGGTAGTGGTCCTCGCGCCCGGCCAGGCCGATGCGCGCCAGCAGTTCCCGCGCCTCACGCTCCACAGTGGACCGGTCGCGGCCGTGCACGCGGACGGCCGCGTCGGTCACGTTGCGCAGGACGGTGAACTGCGGGAACAGGTTGAACTGCTGGAAGACCATGCTCATCCGCCGCCGCTGCGCGGCGATCCGCCGCTCGGTGAGCGCCCGCAGCCCGCCCGGCGTGCGCCGGTGGCCCAGCAGCTCGCCGTCGAGGTACATCGCGCCGCCGTCGATCGGCTCCAGCTGGTGGGCGCAGCGGACGAGCGTCGACTTGCCCGACCCGGACGGCCCGATCACCACGACCGACTCGCCCTCTGAGACTTCCAGGCTGACCCCGGCCAGCGCGGTCACCGGCCCGAACTGCTTGCGGACGTCGTCGAGCCGCAGCACCGGCGCGTTCACCGGACACTCCGGTGGCCGCGGGAGAACCGGCGTTCCAGCCAGCGTTGCCCGGCCGTCAGCGCGGTGACGACGACGAGGTACCAGAAGCAGGCGACCAGCAGCATCGGCACGATCTCGTAGGTGCGGTTGTAGATCACCTGCACCGAGTGCAGCAGGTCCGACATCGCGATCACCGACACGAGCGCGGTGCCCTTGAGCACGTTGATGAACTGGCTGCCGGCGGGCGGGATGATCACCCGCATGGCCTGCGGCAGCACGATCCGCAGCAGCGTCTGGCCCGGCGGGTAGCCCATCGCGCGGGCGGCGTCGCGCTGGCCGGGGTCGACCGACGCCACCCCGGCGCGGAAGATCTCGGCCAGGTAGGCCGATTCCACCAGCGACAGGCCGAGCACCGCGGCGGTCAGCGGCGTGATCACGGTGTTGGCGTCCCAGCTGCCGAAGACCGGGCCGAACGGGATGCCGAGCGACAGCTTCGGGAGCAGGTAGGCGAGGTTGAACCAGAAGATCAGCTGCACCAGGGGCGGGATGCCGCGGAACAGCCCGACCCACAGCGTGGCCACCCACCGGGCGGGGGCGAACCCGCTCAGCTGCATCGCCGCGACCACGCCGCCGGCCAGCGACCCGAGCACCATCGCGGCGACCGCGAGCAGCACGGTGGTGCCCAGGCCCGCCAGGACGCTCTTCTCGAAGAGGTACTTCGCCACGACGTCCCACTGGAACCGCGGGTTGCCGGTCAGGAAGACGGCAAGCTGGGCGGCCAGCACCACCAGCGCGAGCACGAACAGCCAGCGCAGCGGGCGGAAGCGGCCACGCGCCCCGGCGACGTCGTCGCGGGCCGCCGCCGTCTCCTCCACAGTGGACACGGTGGTCATTTCGCCGACGCCACGTCGAACAGCGGCTGCGGGACGGTCACGTCGGCCAGGCCCCACTGGTGCATGATCCGGGTGTAGGTGCCGTTGCGGAACAGCTCCTCGTACGCCTTCTGCAGCACCGGGCCGAGCTTCGCCGACTTAGGCGTGTAGAGCGCCAGGTTGTCCTTCGTGGCCCCCTGTTCCTCGGTCTGCGTCACGTATTCGTACTGGCCCTTCTGCTGGGTCGTGACGTCGATCGCGGCCGCCTGCGTCATCCCCGCGGCCTCGGCCCGGCCGGACTTGGCGGCCAGCAGCGTCGCGTTCGTGTCGTCGAGCCCGACCACCTGCACGGCCGGCTTCTGTGAGCGCTCACAAAAAGCGGACAGCTTGGCGAGCTGGTCCTCCACCACGCTGGCGGTGACCACCGCGACGCGCTTGCCGCACAGGTCGGCGGCCTGCTTGATGCCCGCGGCGGACCCTTCGGGGACCACATAGGACGTCCGGGTGGTCATCCAGGTGACGGTGTCGAACTGCTTCTCGCGTTCGGCGGTGGCCTTGACCGGGCCGTTGAAGGCGTCGTAGCGGCCGCTGAGCATGCCCTGCAGCGCGGCCGGGAGCCCGCTGACGATGGTGGTTTCCGTGCGCACGCCCAGGAGCTGGCCGAGCGCCTGCTGGAAGTCGTGGTCGATGCCGGTGACCGTCTTGCCGTCCGGGCCGACGGTGCGGTACGGCGGGTGCGAATCCCCGGCGAACCGGAGGACGCCGGCGTCCTTGACCGCCTGCGGGAGCTGGTCGTGCAGCGCCGGGACGGCGGTGAGAGCGGCGGCGGAGGGGGCGGCCGCGGCCCCGTCGTCGACCGTGCAGCCGGCCACCGCGAACCCTGCGGCGGCCACGGCGAGCGCGCTTCGACGCCATTGACGAAGTGAGGAACCCATGTCGTTTTCTTCCTGCGGGGGCCGTCCGGGGGCGGCGCGGAAACCTGGGAGAACGATTGGTTGCTATCAGGGCGCCGATCGTCGCATGATGTGTCGCGTGATTCAACCCCTCGCTCCGCCCGCCCGGCCGGAGCTGCCACCATGGACCCCCGCGGCGGACCGGCTGCCGGGAGAGGCAGGAGCGCGATGACAGTGACGCCCTCGGGGCCGCTGCCCCGCTCGCAACAGGGAGCGGAGCCGCAGCTCCTGCTCACCTCATTGCTCGGCGACTTCTGGTACTGGCGCGACGAGCACATCCCGTCGGCCGCGCTGGTCCAGCTGCTCGGCGAGTTCGACATCAGCCCGGCGAGCGCCCGGGCGGCGATCCGCCGGCTCGCCGCGCGCGGCCTGCTGACGGTGTCCCGCAGCGGCCGCACGACCGCGTACGGCATCCCGGCCCGGACGTCGGAGGTGATCATCGAGCGCACCCACCGGATGCTGACGTTCGGCACGACCGCCCCGGACTGGGACGGGCAGTGGACCGTGGTCACGTTCTCCGTCCCGGAGCAGGACCGTGGCCTGCGCACGGCGCTGCGTTCACGCCTGCGGGTCCTGCGGTTCGCGGCGCTGTACGACGGCGTCTGGATCAGTCCCCACGACCTGGCCGAACCGGCCCTGGCGGCCCTGCGCGAGCTCGAACTGAGCAGCGCCACGGTGTTCCGGGCCACCGAGGTACCCGGCCCGGCCGCGGCGGCCACGGCGTTCGACCTCGACCCGCTGGCCCGCGAGTACGAGCAGTTCGTCGAGCGCTACGAAGAGGTGCTGACCGGCTTGGACGCGGGGCTGATCAGCCCGGCGCAGGCGTTGCGCACCCGCACCGAGCTGCGCGTGGATTGGCGCCGGTTCCCGGAGACCGACCCGGACCTGCCGGCCGAGCTGCTGCCGGCGGACTGGGCGCGAGACCGGGCCCAGAAGGTGTTCCTGCAGATCTACGACCGGCTCGGCCCGCTCGCGGAGTTCCGCTTCCGCCAGGTCCTGGCCGACACGGACCCGGCACTGGCGGAGCTGGCCGACCACCACGACTCGGCCAAGGTGGCGGCCTTGTTCGCCGGCCTGGGCGACCGCCACCCGGCGGGCGACACCCCGTTCGAGCAGGCCGCGCAAGCCCGGCGGCTGGACGAAGCCCGCGGCCGGTGAGCGGCACTTCCCGTACCGGGCGTACGGGAATGTGCCGCGGTCAGGAGGCGATGACGCTGCGCACGCACTCCCGCAGCAGCTCGCGCCGCCGGTCGTGGACCTCGGCGGGTTCGGCGGCCGTGGCGGCGTAGACGTTGCTGACCGGTGACCACGCCATCGACATCGCGATCACCATCGCCATCAGGTCGAACGGGTCCCCGGCCCGGACCAGCCCCGCGGCCTGCGCGTCGGCGATGGCCCGCAGCTTCGGATCGTCCAGCCGGTCGGCGTCGTCCACCACGTGCCCGGCCGGCCGGCGCTCGAGGCGGGTCCACGTGGCCAGCCGGATGAGGTCGGGGCGGCGCAGGTACTCGTCGTAGAGGCGGACCGCCCAGCCGGCCAGGTCCGCGCCGTCGATCGGGACCACGTTCACGATCCGCTCCAGCGAGGCGAAGAAGATCGCGTCGAACAGCCCGTCCTTGCTGCCGAAGTACGCGTACAACTGGGCGCGGTTGGTCCGGGCCGCCTCGACGATGCGCTCGACGCGGGCTCCGGCGATGCCGTACCGGGCGAACTCCTCGGTCGCCGCGTCGATGATGCGCTGCTTCGTGGCGGCTCCGCGGGAGGTCAGCAGCTTGTCGGCCATACCGAGAGCCTACAACAGAACAGTCGGTTTGCTTTCTCGGCGCAACCGAGCTAGCTTCGATGAAACAAACCGACTGTTCTGTTTTTGAGGAGCTGCCCATGCGCACCACCACCGGCTGGCTGGCCGAGGCGAACGACCCGGCCCTCCGCCGCACCACGCTCTCCCGGCGCGACCTGCGCGACGACGACATCGCCGTCCGCGTGGACCACTGCGGCGTCTGCCACACCGACCTGCACGCGCTCCACGGTTCCCGGGACACGCCGCTGGTCCCCGGCCACGAGTTCACCGGCGTGGTGACCGAAACCGGCTCGGCGGTGACCGGGTTCGCCGTCGGCGACGCGGTGGCGGTCGGCAACATCGTCGACTCGTGCGGGAAGTGCGCGATGTGCCGCCGTGGCCAGGAGAACTACTGCGCCGAGTTCCCGACGCTCACCTACGGCGGCACCGACCGCCACGACGGCACCCCCACGCTGGGCGCGTTCGCCCGCGAGTACGTCGTCCGGGAGGACTTCGCGTACCCGCTGCCGGCGGGCCTCGACCCGGCGGCCGCCGCCCCGCTGCTGTGCGCGGGCATCACGGTCTGGGAGCCGCTGCGCGCGCTCGGCACCGGGCCGGGCACCCGGGTGGCGGTGGTCGGACTCGGCGGCCTCGGGCACCTGGCGGTCAAGCTGGCCGTCGCCCTCGGCGCCGAGACGACGGTCGTCAGCCGGTCGGGCGCCAAGGCCGCCGACGCCGCCCGCCTCGGCGCGCACGACCTCCTGGATTCGACGGACCCGCGGCAGCTGGAAGCGGCCCGCGACCGGTTCGACGTCGTCATCGACACCATCGCGGTGCCCCACGACCTCGGCCCGTACCTGCGCCTGGTCGCCCTGGACGGCACCCTCGCCCAGCTCGGCCACCTCGGCGCACTGCCGGTCGAGGCGATGGACCTGCTGGTGGGCCGCAAGAAGCTGACATCGGCCGGCAGCGGCGGCCGCCCCGAAACCGCGGCCCTGCTGGACTTCTGCGCCCGCAACACCGTCACGGCGGACGTCGAAGTCGTCCCGTCGGCGAAGGTGAACGAAGCCCTGGAGCGGCTGTCCGCCGGGGACGTCCGCTACCGCTTCGTCCTCGACTTGGCCGACCTCGACGGCTGATCCGGGCTAGTGGGCCGGTGGGGCGCTCACCCGGAGCGCCGCCGTGCGGGATGTGCCGCGTTCCCGTCACGGCCCGGCCACGACACCGGCCGCCGACATGACTTCGGCTATCTTGCGGGTGATCGGGTCGTCCGCACCGCGCAGCCCCACGAAGACCCGCAGCACCGTCGTCGCCTTGTCGTGAACCGACCGCAATTGCCGCCCGTCGTCGGCCAAGCGCAGTTCGGTGAGGCGGAGCGCGATCTTCTGCAGGTCTTCCCCGCTGGCGCTGTCGCCGACCGATTCCCGGATCAGTTCGGTCAGCAGCACGTCGGCCTGCTCGAGCTGGCCCGTCTCGAACAGCAGAGAGGCGACCCTGAACTTCGTGACCACCGTGTGTGCGTGATCGGCACCCAGAATCCTGACCCGGTCGCGGAACAGGCTCTGCCAGTGACGAAGGACTTCGTCGAGCGGCACCCCCGAACGCCACATCGTGCTGCCGGTGAGGTCTCGGATCTGCAGAACGCGCGGGCTGTCCGGACCGAAGGCTCTGATGTATCGCGCTCGCATGTCGTCCAGCATGCCGAGCGCCCTCTGCGGTTCGTCCTCCGCAACGAAAAAAGCCAGGTAGTGCCTGGCCAGGAGAGTGGACAGGTGCTCGCTCCCGAAGGCCTCCTCGTGCGCGGGGAGGATTTCGTTCAGCAAGCCGATCGCGGCCGGGAGGTCACCGCACACGCCGATCGAGTACGCATACCAGCGCCGCGCGTCCAACGTGTCACGATGGTGACGGCCCAGCACCTCATCGAGATTCCGGATCAACTCCGGGAACACTTCCAACGCCTTGGCGGAGTGCGGCGAATCGGCGATGCTCTCCGCATACATGAGCCTCACGTGCAGCGTCTCGGGATGTTTGTCGCCGAACCTTTCCCTTCGGTCCTCGAGCAACGCGTCGAACGCGCTTCTTACACGAAGCTGGTCACCGTAGGCGGCATAAAACTCGGCCGCGGTATCCGCGCCAGGAACACCATGCAAGGCCGCTTCGCGAAAAGCATGAGCGGCGACGTTGTGCTGCATGACACGCGCCGCCGTCTCCCCGATGCGGAAGACCTGCGAGGGTTCGGCACGCTTGATGAGCGTCTGCCACGTCGGCGACGGGACCAGATCCAGCCCGGGAAGATCCACGAGGTAGTCGAAGGCGATGTAGTGATCGGAACCCTCCGACGGCAGCAACAGGCTGCTGGCACCGTGACTGGTCTTCGTCGCCCAGGCGAGAGCATCCGCCAGCGACTCCGGGCGGAGCACTTCGCCGCCGTGCTCGCGCAGGTAGTATCGCGAGAGTTCCCCGAGGAGATCCAGCGGCACCGGTTCGTCCATCCCCGCCCGGCGGCAGTCCACCGCGGCCGCCACCAGGGCGGCGCCACGGGGATGCGCGGACGGCGACCAGGCATTGCGCCAGTTGCGGACCAGTTCCGGTCCCGCGGCGAGCACTTCCGCCAGGCCGAACTTCTCGATACTCGCCAGCGCCGCCCGGATGCGCGGGTCGTCATCGCATTCCCGGGCGCGCTCGATCTCCGCGTCCGTCCAGCGCCGGGAAAGGCCGACCACGCTCGCCAGCCGCAGGATGTCGCGGGCATCGCGCCACGCATCCAGATCCGCGCCGGCCACCCCGGTTTCCTCGCGGGCGCCGTAGCGGTCGAACTCCGGACTGCGCATCGTCGCGGCGACGACGAGGTGGCCCCACCGGCGGCCGAGGAGCCGGTTCAGCAGGATCGGCGTCAGTCCCCCGGCCCCGAGGAACCGCTCGAGGTCGTCGAGCCACAGCACGCATCGAGGCGTGTCGGCGGCGGTCCCGATCACGTCGGTCAACGCCTCGCGGCTCGCCGGCACCAGCAGCACGTGATCCGGGCAGACCGCCCGCACGGCCTCGTAGACCGCGCGCGTCTTGCCGGCGGTCGATTCGCCGACGACGAGGACGAACCCGCCCCGGCGGATCAGGCCGCCCAGCTCGTCGTGCAGGTCCCGGCGAACGTACGGCGGCGTCCGGTCGAGCGTCCGCTCCCCGGCGACGTGCCGGACGACCGCCTCCGCCGGGTGCACTCTCAGCACGATCGGATCATCGAGATCCCGTACCCGCAGCGGCCGCCCGCCGGTCCCGGCGGCGAGCATCCGGAGCGGACGGGCGTCACGCCGCTCGGCCTGCCTTTCGAGGACGTCCTTGCCCCGTGCGCTCGCGACCGTGAACACGGCGACGGCAACAGCGGAGCCGACCGACACCGCCGCGACACCCGGGACCCACAGTGCGACGACCGAGCCGATGGCCGCACCCAGGACCGCAGCACCGGCCAGCAGACCCCACCCACGCGCGGCGCGGAATCGCACTTTCAGGGGACGCCATGATGGAAACGACATGCCGCCCACCCCGTTCTCCTCCGCCCGGCTCGATCAAAGACAACGCAGGCTTCCCGGGAAAAAGATACGGCATCGCGGATTTCCGTTCGTGACAGAAGTTGGACAGCCGCGGGCCGGGCGCCGCCCCGGCCCGCGGCCCCGTCTCAACTCGCGTTGCTGAAGGTGAGGTGCACGCCGGTGATGGCCATCGCCCGCGTGTAGGTCGGCGGAAGTCCCAACGTCTGCAGGGTGGCGTTGACGGCGGCGACGAAGGCCGTCAAGCCCGGGGTCGCATTGTCGTGGTTACCGGGCCACGTCTGGGTGGAAGCACAGGTCGGGTCCCAAACCGCGCAAGCCACCCCGTAGTTCACGGCACTCGAAAACGAGCCGCTCGCGGTCTCGATCCACAGTTGCGCGTTCACCCGGCACGCGGCGAACAGGTACGGGCTCCGGACGGTCGTGCTCATCTCGGCCTGGTCGTTCGCGGGATAGTAGTCCGCGTGAGCGGACGCCCAGCAGCCCCCGTTCCAGGTATCGCTGCTGCCGTCGACTCTCCAGACATTCGGGGGTGTGGCCGCGGAAAGCGCGCCGCGCGCCTTGATCCGCGCGACTTCCTTTGCGACGGCCACATCCGAAACGGCGCCCGATGCGGGCGGATCCGCCGAAGCCGAGGCAGCAGCGGAACTCGCACCCAGCACGGCAACGGCAATGGCGACGACAGTGAAGACACGACCGACCACATCGCGCGACTTGGTGAACACCATAACGGGAAACTCCTTTTTTCGGAAAATTTGTTCCAGCAATTTGCTTCAGGTAAGCAACTTCGAGGGCGACAGCACGCCGTTGATCGAACCTTCCTCAGCCCGGGCAGAGACACCCGAAGCGCCACCGAGCAATGCAGAGGGGTCTTTCGGCCTCTCCCGGATACCTCCGAACGGGAGTATTTTTTTCGTGACCACCCGGGTGAATCTGCGCGGCCTGCCGGCCCTCTCCTCCGCGTAGGCGAGAAACCCCTCTGCAGGAGGTGACCCATGAAGGTCAAGTACCGCCCGCCGCAACGCCCGGCGGGACCGCAGGACATCGACGCGCCGTTACCCGAATGGCCCCAGCACATCCTCGACCGGCATCGCGCCCGGGTTCTCCGTCCCGCTGAAGCGCGGCGGGGAAAGGTCGACAATCTGCGCTCAACCGCGTACCGCGCCGACGTTCTCCTCATCTGCCAGAACGCGCTCGACACAAAGTGGCAGGACTTCACGGACGTGCTCGACGGCACAGGCATGGCGCTTCAGAAACCACCTGTCTTGGACCGCATCGTCACCAACGCCGTCCTGTTGGCACGGCTGCGGGGATCACGGCTCCCGCGCGTGGTCAGGCTCGTCGAGGACGGCGGCAAAGACCCGGTCGACGCCTGGACCGCCCTGCAACTGATCCGGCAGAAGCGGCCGGACCTGGCCGGCGACGTTTCGCTGGACCACCTCTTGTGCGTCTCCGTGCTGGGCTACGGTGGTGTGCCAACCTACGATCCCAACGGCGTCGGGCACGCTTCGGCCGACGACAGCCCAGGCTCCCGCTACGGCCTGGCTCCGGTGACGTACAGCGGGAAGGCGCCCAACCGGTCGCCGGACGGGGAAACGCGTCGTCCGCTCGTCGCTGTCCTGGACACCGGAGTGCGCTCGCACCCCTGGTGGGGCGACGTGGAAGCCCTCGGGCAAGGCGCAGCAGGCGGCTTCCTGCACCTCTTCAAGCCCGCGCAGGACGCCATCAAAGCCCAGCACCAGTACGTGGCCGGCCTGCCCGAAGGCGATGCTCTGCGGACGCACGTCGATGAGCCGATCTGGCAGTCCGGACTGGGCGAATACCTGAACCACGCGTCCGGTCACGGCTCTTTCATCGCCGGGATCATCCACCAGAACGCGCCCGATGCCGATGTGCTCAGCGTGCGCGTGATGCACTCGGACGGCACGTCCTGGGAATCGGACGTCCTGACGGCCCTTCACCTGATCTCGGCAATGGTGTCCGAAGTGCAGCACGACCACGAGGACCACGAGGACCACGAGGACCACGAGGACCACGAGGACCACGAGGACCACGAGGACCACGAGGACGAGCATATGGACGACCTGCACATGGTCGACATCGTGTCTCTCTCCTTGGGTTTCTACGACGAAAGCGACGGAGCCGACAGCACCGGCGGCGCCAATGTCAATGTCCCCGACGGGAAGGTGACCCGCCTGGCCGAAGTGATCGGCGAACTCACCGACCAGGGCGTCCTCGTCGTCGCCGCCGCCGGGAACGACACGACCACCCGGCCCTTCCTACCCGCGGCGTTTGCCACGCAGGGGCCGGCGCCTGCCAACGGTGGAGAACGAGTTCTGGGCGTCGGCGCACTGAATCCGAACGGCACCACCGCCTGGTTCAGCAACGGCGGCCCGTCGGCGACCTGGTACGCCCCGGGCGCACGCATCGTCGGTCCCTATCCTCCCGACATCAAAGGTGCCGGCGCACCGGGGCGCATCGGGAGCGACAACGACCGCCAGGGACTGGACCCCGACGATTTCAGCGGGGGCTACGCGATCTGGGACGGCACCTCGTTCGCGGCTCCGCTCATCGCGGCCGCGCTCGCCAGGGAAATCGAGAAGGAGCTCGAGGCGGGAAACGCGGATGCCCTGAAGCGGGCCGCTGAGGCCGTCCAGCGGTTGAAGGAGATCGCCCGCGTTCAGGCCGAAGCCGAAGCCGAGGCGCGCGTGGAATCCGAACGCCAAGCCCGCGAGCCGGACGAATGACGAACCCGTCCGTGCACCCGTCCGCGGCCGACACGGGGCTCGGCGCCCTCCTGGAAGCAGCGAGGGCGGGCGAGCGCACCGCTCTGGACGAGATCGTCCGTACGCTCACCCCGTTGCTCTGGCACACCGCCCGTGCACAGGGTCTGGACGCCGAATCGAGTTCCGACGTCGTGCAGAACACCTGGCTCACCCTGATCCGCTCGCTGTCGGACATCCAGACCCCCGCGGCGCTCACCGGCTGGCTGGTGACGGTGACCAAACGCGAAGCGTGGCGGGCGGCGCGGACTCGGCGTGCGGAGCGCACTGCCGATTCCGCCGACGTTCTCGAAATCGCCGACACCGCGCCAGGCCCCGAGCAGTCGGTCGTCGAGAACGAGGCGCACCGCCGGCTCTGGTCGCTGCTCCGGCAGCTTCCCGAACGCTGCCAGCGGCTCCTGCGCATCGTCGCCTACGTGCCGAGACCGGACTACACAGAGATCAGCACCCAGTTCGGGATGCCCCGCGGCACCATCGGCCCCACACGCGGGCGGTGCCTGGCGAAGCTGCGGCGCCTGCTGGAAGCCGACGGAGAGGGAACGCCATGACCTCCGACGACGGGCGCCGGCCTGTCGACGAACGCGACTTCGCCGTCCTGCGCGACGTTCGGGCAGTGTGGGATGCCGTCGATCCACCGCCGGAACACCTCAGCGACTGGGTGCTGTTCGCGATGGACTCCGCCCTTGCCGAGGTGGAACTGCTCAAGGCGACCGGCCGCCGTGAACTCGTGGCGGCACGCGGCGACGAAAGCACGCGGTCGATCACCTTCGACGGCAGTTGCCTGACCGTCGTCGTCACCCTCACTCCGGCACCGGACGGGGCGGTGCGGCTGGACGGGTGGATCGCCCCGCCCGCCGCGTACTCCGTCGAGCTCCGGACCCCCGG
Source organism: Amycolatopsis sp. cmx-13-12 (assembly GCA_049998155.1). Lineage (GTDB taxonomy): Bacteria > Actinomycetota > Actinomycetes > Mycobacteriales > Pseudonocardiaceae > Amycolatopsis. The sequence continues at coordinate 696,159 of JAEBES010000001.1, forward strand.
TGGCCTGCTGGCCGTCCGGGCCGACGAACGAGGCAGGTTCGTCTTCGACCGGGTTGAACGAGGGATGGTGCAACTGCTCGTCCACGACGGCGGCACCATGGTGACCCCGTCGATCGTAGTCTGACGGAGGAGGGCAAGGGACGGTGAGCGACCGGATCGAGGAACTCCACCGGCGTGGACTGGCCGCGATCGGCAGCGGCCGCCCGGCGGACGGGGAACGGTTGCTGCGGACCGCGCTACGGCTGCTCGAAAAGCCGTCGGGCGGCGTCGAACCGCGCCCGCTGCTGGCACGGGTGCTGATCAGTCTCGCGTCGGCCGAGGTCCAGCTCGGCCGGCGCGAGACGGGCTTCGCCCTGCTCGATCGCGCCGCGGATGTCGCCGCACCGGAGGAAGCAGGCGTGCTGCTGCAACAGCGGGGACTGCTGCTGATGCTCGTCGGCCGCCTGGACGAAGCCCTCAAGTTCATGGACGAGGCCGAACCGCTGATCGACACCACCGACCGGGTGAGGGTGGCCCGCGGTCACCTGAACCGGGCCATGCTCCACGAGCTCGCCGGCCGGATCCGGGCGGCGGTGGCCGACCTCGACCGGTGTGAGCCGATCGCCGTCTCCGAAGATCTTCCGCTGATGCTGGCCAAGGCCCGGCTCAACCGCGGCTACCTGAAGACGCTCACCGGCGACATTCCGGCCGCTCTGCGGGACTTCGACGCGGCCCGGCCCGGGTTCGCCCAGCACGCACCCGGCCTGCTGCCGGTGCTCGCGGTCGACAAGGCGCGCGCGTTGCTCGGTGCCGGCCTGATCGCCGAAGCCGCCACGGAACTCGACTCGGCGCTGTCGTCCCTGGTGGTGTCCCGGACCACCCACGAGCGCGCCGAAGCGGAGCTGGCCCGCGCGCAGGTCGCGATCGCGGACGGGAATCCGGCCCTGGCACGCCAGTGGGCCAGGCGAGCCGAACAGCGCTTTCGCCGCCGGGGCAACGAGACGTGGGCAGCCGTCGCGTTGTTCACCGTGCTACTGGCGGATTTCGAGAGCGGGCGACGTGCCCCGGGCATCGCCGGTCGCTCCGCTGCCGTGGCCGAGCGGCTGGCCGCACTGGGCCTGCGAACCGACGCTGGTCTCGCCGCGCTGCTCGCGGCACGGGCCCACGTCGCCGCCGGCCGGTTCGACGACGCCCGTGCGCAGTTGCGCGGACGAGCCGTCCGGCCGACCCTGGACCTCACGCTTTCGCGGTGTCTGGCCATGACCGAACTCCATGCCGCGGAGGGAAACCGGGCGGGGGTGTTCACCCACGCGCGGGCCGGGTTGGCCGCGTTGCACCGGCATCGCGGCCGCTTCGGCAGCTTGGACCTCCAAACCGGCACCGCCGCCCTCGGTGTCCAGCTGGCCAGGTCCGGGCTGACGGCCGCGTTGCGTTCGGGCCGGCCCGCGTCCGTGTTCAGCTGGCTGGAGCGATCACGAGCCCAGGCCTTCAGGCTGCGCCCGGTCTGCCCTCCCGTCGACGAGACGATCGTGGACGCGGTCGCCGAACTGCGGCAGCGCGCGGCCCTGGCCAGATCCGCCGAACTGGCCGGTCGCCGTGACGCGGCCGCCGAACGACGGTGTGTGGAACTCGAGCGCGCGATCCGTGCGCACGGCTGGACCGCGGGCGGAACCGGCGACCGCGGCACGACCGCGTCTCCGCGGGAGGTTTCCGAGGAGCTGGTGAAGTCGCACAGTGCGCTGGTGAGTTTCCTGGTCGACGAGGGCCGGCTGGCCGCCCTCACGATCGCCGGCCACCAGTACCGCCTCACGGACGTCGGGGATCTCTCCACCGTCACCGAGGCCATCGCCCGGTTGCGCGGCGACCTGGACACGCTCTGCTGTCGGAATCTGCCCGGGCGCTTGGTGGAGACCATCAGGCAGTCGTTGCGACACGACGTCACCACGCTGTCGGACCAACTGGTGAGACCCCTGCGGGCGATCATCGGGGATCAAGACCTCGTCGTCGTCCCCACCGGCCCCCTCTCCGCGGTGCCCTGGGGACTGCTGCCGGAGCTCAAGGGCCGCCCCGTGACCGTCACACCGTCGGCGACCGCCTGGCTGCGCGGCCGCCGGCGCAGCGAGGTGCCGCGGCCGGCCCAGCGGCCGCTGTTGGTTGCCGGGCCGAACCTCGCGCACTCGGCGCGTGAAGTGGCCGAAATCGCCCGGACCGTGCCCGGGAGCACGGCGCTCGCCGGCCCGGCGGCCACCGTCGCCGCGACGTTGAACGGCCTCACCGGACGAGCCGTCGTGCATTTCGCCGCACACGGGCACCACGAACACGCCAACGTGTTGTTTTCCCGGCTCGACCTCGCCGACGGCCCGCTCATGGCCTATGACATTCAGCAGCTCCGGGCACCACCCGAACACGTCGTGCTGTCGGCCTGCGACGTGGGCCGTTCTGTCGTCCGCGCCGGCGACGAGCAACTCGGCTTCACCGCGGCACTGCTGTACAGCGGCACGAGGAGCGTCGTGGCCGGAGTCGCCCGGGTGCCGGACGAGGTCGTCGTACCGATCATGGTCGAGTACCACCGGATCCGCGCCACCGGCCGGGCGCCGGCTCAAGCCCTCGCCCAAGCCACCCTCGGCCGTCAATTCGTGCCGCTGGTCTGCTTCGGCATCGGATGACTCACCGGGCCGGCGGCTCACCGGCGCAGGTGGGACCGGTTACCGGTCGGTCCGCCGTTCCGGCCAGCGGCCCGGGTCGCTGGAGTGCTCGATCCCGGCCCAGTAGGACAGATCGGCGCCCGGGCCACCGGCCGGCGGGGTACGGCCCGTTTCCTTCGGTGCCTTCCGTTTGCCGAAGGAAAACCGTCCGGGCGACGACCTGGACTCATGCACCACCTCTTCTCCGATGTGCGCATCGGCCGTCCGGACGGCCGGCTGCGGCATCGATCGTCCGTCGCCGACCTGCTGCGTACCCTCTCGGGAGTCCACGAACCTGGTCGCCAGCGGGGACGCCTCCAAGGCGAAATCTTCGTGCCTGCCGAGCTGGTCGTGCCAGGTGCGGGCACGGTCCGAGGCGGGCTGCCCGCCGTTCTCCGGCACCCCCTGCCAGGGTGCACACTTCAGCGGAGGTTCGTGGGCGTCGTCGAGCGCCGTGGGATGCCGGTTCCAGTCCAGCAGCATCCACGACTCGTAGACTTCGCGAGCCCACGCAGTCCAGTTCTGTTCGACGACGCCCAGCTCGGGAACGATCGCTTCCCGGTCCAGGCTGAGCCAGCCGACGAAACAGTAGAGCGGACGCGTGCCGTCGGAGTTCATCGTTTCGCTGATCCGGTCCGCCTGGGTGGCGGTACCGACCAGCAGGGCACCCTCACGGCGAGCCAGCAGGAACCGCGGCCCGGCGGCGAGACCGTCGCCGCCGGCGACGGTGGCGGTGACCACGGAGTTGAGCCAACCGGCGTCGGGCGCCTGAGGCCGGACCCGCCACCACCGATCGGCCCGGACGGTCCGCCCGTAGAGCACGTCCTGCCACCTCGGCGCGGTCACCATGACAGCACCTCGTGCCCGTCCCGGAACATGGGCAACCGGCTGGGCAGCTCTTCGTACAGGCGTTTCGCGCGACCTTCGGCGATCTCCCTGACGGTGTTCATGTCGTGCTCCTCCTCCTGAGCGGCCAGCAACCGGGCCTCGGCGTCCCCCATACGGCCTCGCCGGAAGAGGGTTGGGCGGAGGGCGCGGACCTCGTTTTCCGCGTCCCGCTTCCGACGACGAGCTTCGTTCGCCGCGTCGGCCGCCGCCAGCGACAGCAGTCGCATGTACTCGGCCAGGGAAAAGACGATCGGATAGTGCAACCGCTGTGGCCCGATGAGCCCCGCGGGCACGCGGTCCGGCGGTTTCGGCCCGAACTCACCCAGCTGCACCGGGCAGATCAGGGTAGTGAACCCCTGCTGGAAGCAGATCGGCAGCAGGCGCTGAACGTCGTCGACGATCTCCTCCATCCGCTGGCGCCGTGCGGGCGGGACGAGGTCCGACTTGGTGACGAGCACGACGAGGGACGGCGGGGGTGCCCCGTTGGCGATGCGCTGCTGAACGCTCCCCTGCAGCAGCGATGTCATCCGCCGCAGGCCGGTCTCGCGGAGGATGGCCGCCCGCGTGGCGTGCCTCACCGGATCCACGAGGTAGCTGCCGTCGAGGACGAGGTACACCGAGTCGGACACGGCGAGCCGCTCGTGCAGGACAGGAACGTCCGCGGATTCCGAGCCCCGCGCGTCGGAGAGGGCGCCACCACGGTAGTCCAGCCAGTCGATGCCCAGCAGCCGCTGAAGGCCGTCGAGGAAGTCGAACGAGTAAGAGATCATCTCGCCCGGGTTGGGCGGCGGCAGTTCACCGTCGTCGAGCAGGCGTTCCCACCTCGCGGCCAGCTGCAGGTCGACGTCTTGGTCCGGCGCGTTGAGGAAGTACCCGTTGAGACCCGCCGACATGATCGCGTACATGCCGAGCAGGAACGTGGTCTTCCCCGAGCCGCTGTTGCCGAGGGCGGTGACGGTGATGTGGGGCTGGTCGTCCATGCGGGCTCCTCAGAACTTCTCGACCGGGTCGAGCAGAGTTTCGAGCCGCTGCCCCGGAACGATCAGCGGGCGCAGCAACTCCGCTTCCGCCTGAGCGCTTCGCAGTGCGCTCGCGGCGATCTGGTTCCATGCCGGTTCGCCGGTGACGACGGCCTTGACCCGGTCCCACCAGGTGTCCCGGCTTCTCGCGAACAGAGCGGTGTTCTGCAGCTCTTCGACGCTTCGTTGCAGTGACCACGCGCGAACCGCGAGTCCCACGTACAGGCACCAGAGAGCCGGCTGGACGACGTTGACCGGCGTCCGTCCGCAAGCCACCGGCACCAGGGCACCGTGCACGTGCGGGCTGGCGCGGACCGCGGAGATCAGGTCCCCGAGCATCCGGTTCGCCGCACTTCTCGCTTGGCCGGGGTGCACGAGATCCCACTTGGTGAGCGCGATGACGAGTGCCAAGGTGTCCGAGCGTTCGCTCGCCGACCGGAGCGCGGTGGCGACGAGCGGACGGATCCGCGCGACGGCCCGGGGACCGCCGGTCAGCTCGGTGCTGTCCACGACCAGGACGAGGCCGGTGGCCGCAGCCACGTCGGCGCGCAGCTCGGCCGCCTGGGGTGAGCCGGAATTCTCAGTGAGGGCGCCTCCGCGGTAGTCCCGCCAGGAAAAGGCCAGCACCGGCGCGTGGTCGTACAGCAGGTTCAGCCGGTAGACGGTGCGGCGATCCCCCATCAAGGGGTACTGCCCGTTCCTCAGCCGCTTGGCGTTGCGGAGCAGGACGCGGTGATCTTCCGGTCGCTCGGCCCGCACGGAAAAGCCCCCGACGCCGTGGGTCACCGACTCGTACATCGCCGTCATGAACGAGGTCTTTCCCGCCCGGCTGTGCCCGAGCATCACGATGTCCATCAGGACCACCAGCCGCTCGGGTCCACGTCCAGGTTCTCTCTGAGTTCGCGGAGTCCCAGTCTCGGGCCCGCGACGGACGCCGCGGGCCGGCTCAGGGCGCGGACCACGGGGTCGGGCACGACGGAGTCGGTACCGGCCAGCTCCAGAAGCAGCCGCCGGTGCCACTCCCGGAGCTCCTCCACCCGCTGGGCGGCCAGCGCCCGGTCGACGATCGCCGCGGCGCCGGCCCGGTCGCCGGCGGCCACGCAGCGCCGGGCGGTGTGCAGGAGGTGGTGGACCGGGTCGGCCAGCGGACCGCTCGGTTCGGGAATGGTCACCGGCAACGAGAATTCGGCCGACAGCCGGGCCGCCGCCGTGCCGAGCTGCTCGTCGTAGCCGACCCGATGCCGGAGGTGGTAAGCGTCCACCGCGGCGATGACGACCAGAACCGCGAGCCGGGTCGCCCACTCCTTCTGCAGCCGGCGTCGGGCGGCGGGCGTGTCGAGGGGTTCGGGGCGGCGAAACCCGTTGGTGGAAGTCCTCTCGAGCCCCGCCAGCTGGGTTTCCGACCAGGTGCCCGGGTCCGGCAGCGTCGCCGCGACCACTTGGTGCAACGGCTGGACGGGTGCACCACCGAGGTTGCATCCTCCGAGACGCAGTTCGAAAACGTCGTCGAGGACGGATGCGACGGCGACAACGGTGGCCAGGTCACCGAGGTCGTGCTCGATGAACGCCGAGTGTGGCCAGGTCATGGAGCGATCCACGAGCCGGGGCGCAAGCACGTTGTCGGCTTCGAACGGCATCAGCGACGCCTCGATCGAGTGCGGCAGACTGCGCCACACTCCGTCGACTTGTTTTCCGGCCGGAAGCAACAGGACCAGCGGTGGCCGCGACCGGCTGTCCGGGTAGGACGCCGCCATGCCCGACCGCAGGGCACCGTGGCCGCCCCGGACGGGATAGTGCTTCAGTTCGGCCTGGAACCTGGTCCGTTCGCGGCCGTCGGCCGCCAGCCGCTGCGCCGTCCGGTCCCGGTGTGCGTACTCTTCTTCGAGCTGGGTCCGGGCCCACTCACGATCTTCCTGCCGGTTCTCCTGGTTCGCTTGCAGCAGGAGCCGCGTCTTGCGGAGATCCGTGGCCTGGCTCATGAAATCGAAGGCACTGCGGATCATCTCGGCGATGGAACTGACGGGATCGTCCATCGTTCACTTCCCCTCGCTGGCCACCCGGCTCGGTGACCTGTTGCTGGAGGGGCCGGCATCCAAGACGCTGATACCGTGGGCACGGCAACGTGACCTGATCGTGACAGGCGCCCTCGACGGCTGATCCGGTCTAGCGCGCCGGCGGGGCACTCACCCGGAGCACGTTGCCGTCCGGGTCGTGCAGGCGTAGCTCGTACATCCCCCACGGCCGCACGAACGGCGGCTCGGCGATCTCGGCGCCGCGGCCGCTCCACTCCGCGAACAGCCGGTCGACCTGGGCGGCGGACGGGACGTCCAGGTGCAGCCGGGTGGTGTGCGCGCCGGCGACCTGGGTGAACATCAGCTGCACCCGATCGCGTCCGACGAGCGCGGTGCCCGGCTCGGTCGGCTCGTCCTCGGCGAGGAACCGGGCCTGCCGGTCGGACCAGCGCCAGCCCACCCGGAACCCCAGTACGTCCACGTAGAAGGCGACGCTCGCGGCGAGGTCGCCCACCAGCAGGTTGGGCCGGCAGGCGAAGATCTCCGGGCCGCCGCCCCGGTCGTCGGCCAGCAAGCCGAAGAGCAGGTCGTCGGTCCACTCCCCCTTGAGCCACGTGTGCCGGCGGCGGTGCCCCTCCGGGCGGAACCCGAGCCGCTCCAGCAGTCGCGCCGAGGCGGTGTTGCGGGCGTCGCACTCCGCCGAGACCCGGCGGATCCCGCGGGCGAACAGCCGGTCCAGCACACACCGCGCGGCCTCGGTCGCGTAGCCCCGCCGCTGGTGCGCCGAGGCGATGGTGAACCCGAGCTCGGCCTGCATCCGGTTCGGGTCCACGCACACGCCGACGTCGCCGATCAGTCCGCCGCCGCCGCGGAGTTCCACGGCGTACTGGAACCAGCCGGGCGCCCCCTCCTCGGCGGCCACGAACTCGGCCACCAGGTCCCTCGCCTCGGCGTCCGGCACCGGCGCCTCCCACGACTGGTAGCGCGCCACCTCGGGATCCGAGCGGTAGGCGGCGAACGCCGGGACGTCCCCGGCGTCGAACCGGCGCACGACCAGGCGTTCGGTCACCACTGGCAATCCGTCCACCGGCTCAGCCTAAGGGGTCAGCCCACCGCCCACCGCTGGTTGGAGCCGCCGTTGCAGGTCCAGATGATCACCTTCGTGCCGTTGGCCGTCGCCGCGCCGGTCACGTCCAGGCACAGTCCCGACTGGCCGTTGGTGACGGTCCCGGTCCCGGTGAACGTCCACTTCTGGCCGTTGCCGCCGGTGCAGTTCGCGATGACCGCCGCCGTGCCGGCACCGGTCCCGCCGTTCGCGGTGTCCAGGCAGCGTTTCGTCCCGCCGGAGTAGACGCTCAGCTCGCCCGCGCTGCCGCGGGTCCACTGCTGGTTCGCCCCGCTGTTGCAGTCCCAGATCTGGACCTGGGCACCCGCGGTGGTCGACGAGGCCGGCACGTCCAGGCAGCGGTTCGACGCCACGGCCCGCACCGGGCCGGTGCTCCCGCCGGGATTCGGATCGTCGCCGCCGAGCGCGTCGAGGACGGAGGTGTAGGCCTGCTTCTTGCCGTAGTTGCCGTCGAACAGCAGCGGCGTGTCGCCGGACCGCCACGAGTACTTGTCCGTGACGCCCCAGACCGTGATCCCGGTGCAGCGGCTCACCGCCCGGCACGCCTGGGTGACCTGCCGGTACACGTTCGCCTGGCCGGTCCCCGAGCCGCCGACGTCCAGCTCGGTGATCTGGACGTCGACGCCGAGGTCGGCGAAGCGCTGGAGGTTGGCCTGGTAGCTGCTCAGGTTGGAGTTCGCGGAGAGGTGGCTTTGGAAGCCGACGCAGTCGATCGGCACGCCCCGGCTCTTGAAGTCCCGGACCATGTTGTAGATGCCGGTGCTCTTCGCGTTGATGCCGTCGGTGTTGTAGTCGTTGTAGCAGAGCTTGGCGGCCGGGTCGGCCGTGCGGGCCGCCCGGAACGCGTCCTCGATGTAGCCGTCACCGAGCTTCTGCTGGAAGGTCGCCTGCCGCCGGGTGCCGTTCTCCTCGAACGCCTCGTTGACCACGTCCCACGCGATCACCTGGCCCTTCCAGTGGCCCGCCACCTGGCTGATGTGGTTCAGCATCGCCGAGCGCAGGTTGGCCGCGTCCAGCCCGCCGACCCAGGGCGCCAGCTGCTGGTACCACACCAGCGTGTGCCCGCGGATCTTCATCCCCTGGCTCTTCGCCTGGCTCACGATCCGGTCCGCGGGCGCGAAGTTGAACTGGTTGCGGTTGGGCTCGACGGTGTCCCACTTCATCTCGTTCTCCGGCGTGACGCCGTTGAACTCCGTCGTCCACGTGTTCACGTAGGCCGCTTCGCCGAGGTGGCCGGTCGAGATGGCGGCGCCGAAGTACCGGCCGGTCTGCGCGGCCGCGGCCCCGAGTGTGCTCGCCGCCCCGGCGTCGCCGGGTGCGAGCACCAGCGCGGTGGCCGACAGGCCGGCCGCCGCGAGGACGGTGGCGGCGGTCCGGAGCCGCCGCGGGAGTGCACTGGTGGTCATCGAAAGCCCTCCGTTCGTCTCGGGCCGGGTCAGCCGAAGGTCCACTGCTGGTTGCTGCCGCCGTTGCAGGTCCACAGCTCGACCGGGGCACCCTCGGCCGTGGAAGCGCCGGTGACGTCCAGGCAGAGTCCGGATTGGACACCGGTGACCGTGCCGTTCGAGTTGACGGTCCACTGCTGGTTGCCCTGTCCGTTGCACGACCAGGTCAGCACCTTCGTGCCCGCGCTCGTGCCCTGGCCGGACGCGTCGAGGCACAGCGTCGCCCCGCCGATGGTGGCCGTGATCCTGCCGTCCGAGGTGCGCGTCCAGGCCTGGTTCGCCTGGCCGGTGCACCCGGCGATCTGCAGCTGCGTGCCCTGGGCGGCGCCGGTCAGGCACTTGCCCGCGCCGACCGCGTGCACCGGACCGGTTCCCGTGTTGCTGCCGCCGGTGCCGTAGGCGGCCGCGACGATGTTGGCCTGGACGGCGTCCTCGGTAGCGTCCGACGGGTACCCGGACGTCATGACCCCTTCGTAGAACGTGCCGGCGGATCCGATGCTGTTGTCCCCGCCGGTGCCGAGGATGATGGCGCCTTCCTTGCGCATCGGGTTGTAGCCGGCCACGTTGGGCCGGACGCCGTCGTAGAAGGTGGACACGCCGCCGGACTGGGCGTTGCCGCCGCGGATGGCCCACCGGTTCGGGCCGCCCTTGATGATCGCCGTCAGGTAGCGGTGGCTGATGCTCGGGTCGTTGGCGTTGTAGTGCTGGTTGACGCCGGAGAACAGGCCGTTCTCGAGGTCGGCCATGATCCACGGCCCGTTCCCGGCGCCGTAGCCCCAGACCTTGATGTTGCCGAAGTAGATGGCTTCCATCGTGCCGTTGCCGTTGTCGCGGCTGTTGCGTTCGGCGTTGCCGTAGTCGAAGCAGCAGCCACCGTTGTAGTGCGTGCCGTCGAAGATCGCGTACATGCCTTCGGGCTGGTCACCGGTCGCCGTGCCGGTGGCGTTGTTGTTGCGGTACCCGGTCCCCGGGGCCACGAACACGCCGTACGCCTTCTGCCCGCCGACGGTGGTCGGCGCGGCTGTCGCGCTGGCCAGGTTGTCGTAGCCGCCGGGTGCCGGGCCGGAGAAGCCGCCCGGCGGGGCCTGGGTCAGGTGGTTGCCGCGGCCGGACTGGTCGTAGATGACCGTGATCAGGCACGTCGTGCCGGCGCAGAACGAATCCTGGGCCGCGGCGTTCGCGACGCCGCCCGCGCTCAGCACGCCGATGTCCCGCGTGGTGTTGTCCGACGCCCGCCGCACCTGGTACAGCGAGCCGTTGTACGCGCCGTAGAGCGCCCGGGTGGTCGAATGCGCGGCCACACAGGGCGTTCCGCCGGTCGCGTAGATGTCACACGGCCCCTGGGTGGCGGCCTGCGACGCCGTCGCCGTGCCGGCCACGGCACCCGCGGCGATCACCACGGCCGGCCACATCTTCGTCCAGCGTTTCTGCATCACGAACTCCTTTGTCCGTAAGGACTAGCCCCGCGTCCACTTCTGGGCGTTGCCACCCGTGCAGGCCTGCAGCGTCACCGGCGTGCTGTTGGCCGTGCCGTTGCCGCTCGGCGTCAGGCACAGTCCCGATTGGACACCGGTGATCGTGCCGTCGGCGGCCGCCGTCCACTGCTGGTTGGTGCCGGTCGTGCAGTCCCAGATGATCGCCCGGGTGCCCGCGGTCGTGCCCGCACCTTCGGCGTCCAGGCACTTGTTGCCGTACACCAGGAGCTGCTTGCCGGTCGTCAGCGTCCACTGCTGGTTGCTGCCGCCGTTGCAGTCCCACAGGGTCACCTGCGTGCCGTTGGTCTGGGACACGTTCGGCACGTCGAGGCAGCGCCCGGCGGCGGTGTTGCGCAGCACCGACGTCGACCCGCCGCCCGAACCGGAGACGGCGAAGTTGTCGAACTGCGCGGTCTCGCCGACGCTCGTGCCGATGCCGACCTGGCCGGCCGGGAAGGTGCCGTCGGTGACCGTGCCGAGCACCGTGCCGTCGACGGACGCGGTGATGGTGCTGCCGGAGAAGCCGAGGGACAGCTTGTGCCAGCTGCCGGTGCCGAGCGCGGCCGTCGTGCCGCTGCGCAGGGTCGTGTTCTGCTGGCTGGTGTTGTTGCGCCGGAGCGACCAGGCGCCGTTGTCGCCGACCCGCAGGTAGTACGCGTTCAGCGCGCCCTGGTTGCCGGTGTCCTGCGAGCCGGCGTGGCCGAGCAGTTCGACGTAGCCGGACTTCTCCAGCAGCACGTCCGTGCTGAGCGTGTAGTTGCTCCAGGCGACGTTGCCCAGCAGCGCGTAGGGATCGACGAACTTCTTCCAGGGAATCGTCTTCTGCGTCGCGGCCTGGCGCACGCAGGTCCCCGCGCGGCCGCCGCCGCAGGCGGCGGTCTCGAACGCGCCTTCCATGTCCATCAGGTACTTGGCTTCCTTGCCCTTCGCGTACCCCTCGAAGTCATCGCTGTAGGGCAGGTTCAGCGAACCCTGCGCCGGGCTGGTCGCGGTGCCCTTGCCCTGCCCGGTGGTGGTCGTGATGGAGTAGAGGTAGCCGGGCTGGACGGTCAGCGAGTAGGCGCCGCCGGACGGCGTGATGTCGGTGCTGTGCACGAAGTGGTCGGCGGCGTTGTTCGAGTTGAGGTTGGTCGCCCACACGTGCACCTGGCCGGCGGACAGCCCGCCGGTGACGTTCAGGTTCAGCGTCTGGGCCGAGGTCGCGTCCATCGTCTCGATGATCGTGCTGTAGTCGCTGTTGTTCGGCGACTTCAACGACACGTAGCTGCCGTTGTTGCGGTTCCCGCCGAGGTAGCCGCTGGAGGAGTCGAGGTACTTCCAGCCGGGCGCGGTGAACTGCGTCGTGTGCGCCAGCGCCCACGCGTCCTTGCCGACCGAGTAGTAGCCCGACCACGGCTGGTTGGCGAGGATCAGCCCGACCGTCGGCCAGGGGATGTTCGGCGTGGTGGCGGCGATCAGGTCCCAGTTGAGGTACGCGGTCATCTTGCCGTCGAGGTAGACGCGGTTGATCCCGCGGGCCAGCGGCTTGGCGCCGTCGTTGTAGTCCTGGGAGCCGTTTTCACTGGACCACAACGTCTTCCCGGTGCCGACCACGTTCGCCGGCACGCTGCAGGACGTCTGCGCGCTGAGGTAGCCGCAGGTGTAGTGGGCGCTGAGCACGTCGGTCGCGTTGCGGTACGCCGTGTTCGTGGAGATCGCGCTCGCCGGGCCCCAGTCCCCCGGCCACGAGTCGCCGGAGATGACCTTCACGGCGTTGTACCCGTTGGCGTTGAGCGCATTGCGCAGAGTCACGGTCCAGTCGGCGCTCCACTGCTTTTCGTTCTGGACGCTCGTGAGGTAGTCGATGGTCAGCCCGTGCTGCTTGGCGCACCCCAGCCACGAGAGGTAGTAGTCCGTGAGGTCGTTGGAGAAGAACGTCCCGTTGCCGATCCAGCCCGGCGCGCCCCAGGGCAGGCCCACGAGCTTGATGCCGGGGTTGCGCGCCTTCGCCTGCTCCATGATCCACCACTCGTACCCGCGATTGCAGTCGAGATCGCCGCGGAAGTGGGCGTGGCTGGGCTCCGCGCCGCTGGTGGAGTTGGTGTCCCCGCCCATTTCGACCTTGAGGATCTGCAGGGCGGCCCCGTAGCCGGGCTTGAACAGGTAGTCGAGGATCTGGCCGCGCTGCGGTTCGGGGTAGTCGATCAGCAGGCGGCTGTTACCCCCGCCGCCGCTCACCGCGCCGACGCCGTCGAACGTGCGTCCGTCGGAGCTCCCGTTGATCGTGATCGAGGTGGCGGCCTGGGCGGCCGGTGCCGCGGCGACGATGCCGCCGGCCACGGCCAGGAGCACCGCGGCTGCTGCGGTTCCCACGCTCCGGAACATGGTGGTCCTCACTTCCGACGAAACTCTCGGTGGTGCGGGCGAAACAACCGGCTGATCGACGAAAGGGGAAAACGCCCTCGTCCGGCCGGGAATCCGCCCAGGAGAACCCCATCTTCGTCGATGGTGAACACGCGCTGCGTTAACGCTAACAGTCGCCTTGCCGCCGAACAACTGTCGTTCTTCACACCGGTGTAATTTTCGCGGCGGCCGTGAAAACGGACCGTGACCCCCTTTCCCGCACCGCTTTCGCGGGCTACAGTCTCGGACTGCTGGGAGCGCTCCCAGACGAGGTTTCCGGCGCCACCCGTCGTTCGAAGGAGAACGTGCATGCGAAGCAGGACAGTGGCCGCCGGCGGGCTCGCCGCCGTGGCCGTGACCGGCGTCGTCGCCACGACCACGTGGGCCGGCGCGCAGGCCGCCGCCTCGGCGTACTACGTCGACCCGGGCACCAACGCGGCCAAGTGGGTCGCGGCGAACCCCGGCGACTCGCGCGCCGCGGTCATCCGCGACCGCATCGCCGCGGTACCGCAGGCGCGGTGGTTCACCACCACGAACACGTCCACCGTGCGCGGCGAGGTGGACGCCTACGTCGGCGCCGCGGCCGCCGCGGGGAAGATCCCGATCCTGGTCGTCTACGACATCCCCAACCGCGACTGCGGCGGCGCCAGCAGCGGCGGCGCACCCTCGCACGACGCCTACCGGGCCTGGATCGACCAGGTCGCGGCCGGTCTCGCCGGCCGTCCGGCGGCCATCGTGCTCGAGCCGGACGTGCTCCCGCAGATGACGAACTGCCAGAACAGCGACCAGCAACGCCAGACCACGGCGTCGATGGCGTACGCGGGCAAGAAGCTGAAGGCCGGCTCGTCGCAGGCCAAGGTGTACTTCGACATCGGGCACTCCGCGTGGCTCTCCCCCGCCGACGCCGCCTCGCGGTTGCGTGCCGCCGACATCTCGAACAGCGCCGACGGCATCTCCACCAACGTCTCCAACTACCGCTCCACCGCCGACGAAGTCGCCTACGACAAGGCCATCCTCGGCCAGCTCGGCGATTCACGGCTGAAGGCCGTGGTCGACACGAGCCGCAACGGCAACGGGCCGCAGGGCAGCGAATGGTGCGACCCCGGCGGGCGCGCCATCGGCACCCCGAGCACCAACCAGACCGGCGACGGCCAGATCGACGCGTTCCTGTGGGTCAAGCCGCCGGGCGAGGCCGACGGCTGCATCGCCACGGCCGGCCAGTTCGTGCCCCAGCGCGCCTACGACCTCGCCATCGCGGCCGGGCCGATCCAGACCACCACCCCGACGACGCCCACCACCCCGACCACGCCGACCACCCCCACCACGCCGACCACTCCCACCACCACGACCCCGCAGCCGACCGGCGGCTGCACGGTCACCCACCGGGTGGTCAGCAGCTGGCCGACCGGGTACACCGGCGAGATCGTCATCGAAAACCGCGGTGCGGCCCTCACCAGCTGGACGCTGACGTTCTCGGCGCCCGGCGTGACCGTCAGCCAGGGCTGGAACGGGACCTGGACCGACACCGGCGACGTCGTCACGGTCGGCAACGCGTCGTGGAACGGCAACCTGGGCACGAACGCGACGGCCACGCTCGGCTACAACGCGAACTACACCGGTGGCACGCCGCCGTTCCTGCAGCCCGCGCTCAACGGGACCTACTGCTCCTGAGCCCGGCGGCCCAGCCGCAACGCGGAGACGAGGAAGAAGATGCCGCCCAGCGTGGCGTACCCGGCCAGTGCCGTCAGCGAAGCACCGTCCATTGTGGCCTGCAGGATGAAGGAAGTGCCGGCCACGACGGAGATCGCGCCGCTGAGGATCATCGGCCACTGGCCGCCGAGGCCACGCCGGGCGGCACCGACGACGAGCTGGACGAGGCCGGCCACGACGGCCCAGCTGCCCCAGACCCGCAGGACGCCCGGAATCCCGGACGAGGCGGCGACGGCCAGGCCGGCGGCGGCGAGCAGGCTGATCGCGACGTTCACGTAGAGCGCCGTGATCGGCCTGCCCGCTCGTGCCGAACGCGCGTCGAGCACGGCGGCGGCGACGTCGAACAGCGGGTACAGCACCAGCAACGCGATGCCGACCGGGCCGAGCGACTTCGCCGTCGTGAAGAGCAATCCCGCCCAGACGAGGGCGAACGCGAACCGGACGAAGTAGAGCCGGCGCAGGGCCTGCGCGAAGCCGGCGGCCGGAACGGTGTCGGTGGTCATGGGCTCTCCCGGTAGATAGAACGATCTGTCTTGTCAGCGACTATGGCAGCGCGCACCCGCCGCCGTCAAGACCGACCGTTCTATCTGCTAGGCTCGACGCAGCCGAACCGGGAGGTGGACGTGTCCGAAGCACGAGCGCGGCTGCTGAGCTCGGCGAGCCGGCTGTTCTACACCGAAGGCCTGCATTCGGTCGGCATCGACCGGGTCATCGCCGACGCGGGCGTCACCCGCGCCACGCTGTACCGGCACTTCCCCAGCAAGGACGACCTACTCGTCGCCTACCTGACCGAAGCGGACAGGGCCATCCGGGCGCAGGTGGCGGCGGCCCGCGAGTCGGCGGCCGGCGCACCCGAGGACGTCGTACTGGCAGTGGCGACGACGATCGCCGACGGCATCCGGTCGCCCGGCTTCCGGGGCTGCGCGTTCCTCAACGCCGCGGCCGAGTACCCGGACCCCGCCCATCCGGTCCACCAAGCCGTCCTCGCACACCGGCAGTGGTTCCTGGACACCGTCACGGACCTGCTCGCCGCAACGGGAGACACGGCCGCAGAGCCGGCGGCCCAGCACTTCGTCATGCTCCGCGACGGCGCGATGGCCGCGGGCTGCCTCACCGACCCGGAGCCGATCTGCGCCACGTTCCTCCGCGGCGTGGGAGGCATCCTGCGCTACCGGGACGCCCCGGTGGCGGCCGGAGCCAAGCGGCGGAACCGGCGTCACTGAAGTCGAACTCGCGCTGTCGCCGGCCGCCGCTGCTCACCTGGTGCGCTCGTCGTACTTTTCGCGGGCGGTGATGACTTCTTCGATGTGCAGCACGGACCACTCCGTGAGCGCCTTCAGCGGTTCCCGCAGCGTCTGGCCGAGCGCGGTCAGCTCGTACTCCACGTGCGGCGGCACCTCCGGGTACACGGTCCGGCCGACCAGCCCGTCGCGTTCGAGGGTGCGCAGCGTCTGGGTGAGCATCTTCTCGCTCACGCCCGCCAGCGCCTGCCGGAGCTGACCGAACCGGGAGGTCCCGTTCCGGCCGAGTTCGCCCAGCACGAGGACCGCCCACTTGCTGCCGATCTGGTCGAGCAGGTCCCGCGACGGGCAGCCGCGCTCGTACGGATCGAAGGACGGCATGGGCCCGGTCACGTTCTCGACAGCAGTCATCCGGCTCACCTCCATGCTTTCGCTGCGGTAAGTACCCTACCAAGAAGTGGCTACTCCCCAGCAGAGAGTGTCCAGGTCATTCTGGCTCCCAGGCGTGCGAGGCACGCGCGGGAGGAAGGAATGACCATCATGCCGATCGTCGTCACCGGGGCCACCGGCCAGCTGGGCAGGCTCACCGTCGAGGCACTGCTGCGGCGCGGGATCCCGGCCGCGGACATCATCGCGACCGGCCGGGACATCGCCGGGATCAAGGATTTGGCCGACCGGGGCATCACGGTGCGCCGCGCCGACTTCGCGGACCCCGACGGCCTGGCCGAGGCGTTCGCGGGGGCGGACAGGCTGCTGCTGATCTCGGCCTCGGTCCCCGTGGGCGAGCGGGTCGCCAACCACCGCCGCGTGATCGATACCGCGGCATCCGCGGGCGTGTCGCTGGTGGCGTACACGAGCACGACGCACGCGGACACGGCCACCACCGTCATCGGTGCCACGCACCGCGAGACCGAGGCGTACCTGCGGGACCGCGGAATCCCCAGCGTGCTGCTGCGCAACGGCTGGTACCTGGAGAACTACACCGGCCAGCTGCCGCAGATCCTGCAGAACGGCGCGGTCGTCGGCGCCGCGGGCGAGGGGCGGATCAGCGCCGCGTCCCGCGCCGACTACGCCGAGGCCGCAGCGGTCGTCCTCACCGCCGAAGGCCACACCGGCGCCGTGTACGAACTCGGCGGCGACGAATCCTTCACCCTGATCGAGCTCGCCGCCGCGATCTCCGCCGCGGCCGGAAAGCGGGTTGCCTACACCGACCTCCCGGTGGCCGGCTTGGCCCAGGTACTGGCCGCCGCGGGCCTACCCGCCGAGCTGGCGGAGGTCCTCGCTGACGCTGACCGCGGTATGCACCGCGGCGAGATGTACACCGACTCCGGCGACTTGCGCCGCCTGATCGGCCGCCCGCCCGTCACCCTGGCCGAGGCACTCGCGGCCGCCCTGCATCCCTGACGTTGAACTCGTGATGTGGCCGGGTCGCACAGGGCCTTGGCGATGACCGAGTTCGCTTGTGGATAAGGAGGCGTCGCCCGCACGACGAGTGCCTCTGAGCCGGATCCGGTCGCTTCCTCTTCCCTCCCGGCGCCGGGAGGGAAGAGGGCTGCCGTCGTCCTCGGGCCGCGTGTCAGGCAGCCCGGTCCACGATCCACACCGCCACGGGTGCGGCGGGCGCGCCGAGCTTGGTGCCCTTCCGGTAGCCGCCGAAGATCATGCCGAGCACCAATACGGCGAGGACGACCAGCAGGATCCACAGCCACACGGACTTGCGCACACGGTCTCCCCTCGTCGGAGTCGGTGACACCGTACCGCTCGATTGGCGCGGTGGCCGGTTGGGTATTCCTGCCGGTATGGGTGCTTGGGGCAAGCGGCTTGTCGCGTTGGCTGTGGCTGTGGTGGTTCTGGTCGCCGCCGTACTCGTCGCATCGGCCGTGCACCTGTTACCCCAATTGCGCAATCCCTTCGCGGAGCGGACCGAGGAACACTCCGGCCCGGTGCTGCTGCAGTCGATCGTCGAGCTCTCCCGCTACGAGGCGGCCAGCGGCTCGTTCCAGGTGGTCGTCGACATCACCACCAGCTCGATCCTGCCGAGTTTCCTCGTGGGCAGCGACACCTTGTTCATCGGAGTCGGCACCGACAACGCCTATGTGGACTTCTCGCGGCTGAAGGGCAACGCGGTCCAGGTGTCCGACGACCGCCAGTCGGCGACGATCACCCTCGGGCACGCGCAGCTGGAGCCGGCCACGCTGGACGTGCACGAGTCCCATGTGTACGCGCAGCAGCAGGGCCTGTTCACCCGGATCAACGAGTTCCTGACCGGGAACCCGAACTCGCAGCAGGCGCTGTACGAGCTCGCCCAGAAGCAGATCCAGGCCGCGGCCGCGAAGAGCTCGCTGGTGGCCGACGCGGAGCGCAACACCCGGACGATGCTGACCGGGCTGCTGCAGTCGCTCGGCTTCAAGAACATCACCGTCAAGTACGCCGACAGCAACCCCGGCTGACCGGCGCTTTCCCGGCGCGAACGAAAACTGTCGGACCCTCCCCGTAGTCTGCGACCGATCACCCGCAGGAGGGGGAAACACAGGTGAACGACAGCAGACAGCCGGACGAGACGGCGTTCCGGCCGGACCCGGCCTGGGAGCCGCACGTGCACGTCCGGCGGGGTGGCTGGTTCGTCCGCGAGGTCGATCCCGACCCGGAGGCGGCCGGGTACTGGCAGTCGGTGCTCGACGAACCGGGCGAGCGGGCCGAAGAAGCCCTCGGCAACCCGGCCAGCGACCCGGCGGTACTGGCGGCCATCCGCCGGACGCAGGCCGGGGAGGCGGACGAGGTGGGCGCCGCCGCGCTGGCCCGCCTGCGGCTGTCGAGCGTGCGCTGGGACAGCGACGAACGCCACCGCGGCTGGCAGATCGCCGATGCCTGGATCTTGCGCCACGGCCTGGAGTTCGCGGTGCGGGCGGCCGCCGAAGCGGCCCGGATCGACAGCAACCAGGCCGGCGGTCCGGCGCTCGTGCGCGTGCACTCCGGCAGCCGCGTTCCGCTGCACCTGATGAGGCACGAGCTGTTCCGGCGATTGCGGACGATCCTCGCGGCGGCGCCCGAAGCCGACTACGAAGCCGCGACCGCGGCCCTCGCGGGACAACGCACACAGCTGGCCACCCGGGTCGCCGCGTCCTACCTGGTTCCCACCCGGGCCGACTGGAGTGACGAACTGGTCGCCGAGCTGGCGGGCGTCGACGCCTACAACTTCGACTGGGGCGCAGTGCTGGTTTCCCTGAGCTCCCCCGGCCAGGTCGCCGCACTGCACAACGAATACCTGGACTGGCAGTTCAACCACGAGGCCGTCCGCTGCACGCTCACCGACGCACTGGGAACGGACATCGCACCGTTCCTGGCCCGGGCGATCGACGGCGACCCGAACGGCGGCGACTCGCGCAAGACGCTGCTGCGCTTCCTCGCCGGCCTGCCCACCGACACGGCGTTCGGCCTGCTCGTGGCGCGGCTCGGCCAGAAGCACGTGTCGCCGGTCATCGCCGAGGCGATGGGCCGGTTCCCCGCCCGTGCGGTCCGATTGCTGGCCGAGGCCGCCACCGGCCGGTCGCGGGCCGCCGACGCCGCCGGATTCCTGCTGCGGGGCCACGTCCGCAGTCACCCGGAGGTCGCCGCCCGGGTCGCCGGGCAGTTGCCGGCGGAGCAGCGTGCCGTGGTCGAGAAGACGATGGCCGGCGGTGATCGGCTGCCCGAGGTGCCACTTGCGGCGCTGCCACGGGTCCTGGCGGATCCACCGTGGACGAAGAAGCGCACCGCCGGCAAACCGACCGTCCTCAGTGGACTCGAAACGGGTGGCGAGCCGGCGCTCGACTGGGAGCCGGGCGAAGAAGCCGAGTGGGCGCAGCAGGATCTGGTGCTGTTCTGGCCCGGCGACGACCCGGACCTGACGAGCCGGATCGCCGCGTTCGAGGCCGGGAAGCTCCCGCGCTGGGCGGAGCCGCGCCTGTTCCTCGCCGCGCCGCAGGAGTGGGTGCTCGAGCACCTGCCTCACTGGGAGCCCCAGGACACCTGGGACGCCGAGAGCTGGGGCCGTCCGCTCCTGGGCCGGTACGGCCTGGCCGCGTACCGCCCGATCGTCGCGGCGGCGGCCGCGCACCCGGGCCACGGCGAGCTGCTCCTGCCGCTGACGAGCCCGGAGATCGCCGAGCTGATGGCGGACTGGCTCGTCCGGCTGAAATCGGCCCGCTCGATCGCTTCGGCCTGGCTGGCCCGGCACCCGGTCGCGGCCGCGCGCCACCTCGTCCCGCCCGCGCTCGGGCCGGCCGGGGCTCGCCGGCGTACGGCCGAAGCGGCGTTGCGTCACTTGGCGGCGGGCGGGAACCGCGAGACCGTCGCACAGGCCGCAGCGGGCTACGGCCCGGAGGCCGCCCAGGCGATCGGCCGTCTGCTCGCCACCGACCCCCTGGACGTTCTGCCCGCGCGGATCCCGGTGGCCGGGGCCTGGGCCGATCCGGTGGTGCTGCCGCAGATCCGGGTGCGCGAAGGCGGGCAGGCGCTGCCCGACAGCGCGGCCGCGCACGTCGTCACGATGCTCGCGCTGTGCCGTCCCGACGAGATCTACGCCGGCGTGCCGCACGTCCGGGAGGTCTGCGACCCGGCCTCCTTGACGGAGTTCGCGTGGGCGCTGTTCCGCGGCTGGGAAAGCGAAGGGTTCCCGGCCAAGGACGGCTGGGTGCTGACCGCGCTGGGCCTCCTCGGCGACGACGCCGTGGTGCGGGAGCTGAGCCCGCTGATCCGCGCCTGGCCGGGCGAGGGCGGGCACGCCCGGGCGACCGCGGCGCTCGACGTGCTGGCCGGTATCGGCACGGACCTCGCGTTGCTGCACCTGAACTCCATCGCGCAGAAGGTGAAGTTCAAGGGGCTCAAGCTGAAGGCGCAGGAGAAGATCGCCGCCGTCGCCGAAGGGCTCGGCTTGTCGACCGAGCAGCTGGCCGACCGCCTGGTCCCGACGCTCGGGCTCGACGAGGCGGCCACGGCGGTGATCGACTACGGCCCCCGCCGGTTCGTGGTCGGCTTCGACGAACAGCTCAAACCGTACGTCACCGACCCGGACGGCAAACCACGCAAGGCGTTGCCGAAGCCGGGCACGAAGGACGACGCCGAACTCGCGGCGGCGGAATACAAGCGCTTCTCGGCGTTGAAGAAGGACGTCCGCGCGGTCGCAGCCGACCAGATCTCCCGGCTGGAGTCGGCGATGGTGCTCGGCCGCCGCTGGCCCGCCGCCGAGTTCGAGCAGCTGCTGGCCGGCCACCCGCTGCTCTGGCACATCGTGCGGCGGCTGGTCTGGCGGACCACGGCGGGCGAGACGTTCCGCTGCGCGGAGGATCGCACGTACGCCACCGTCGAGGACGACGGCTACCTGCTGCCGCCGGACGCCGAGGTGGGCATCGCGCACCCGCTCGCGCTGGGCGCGGAGCTGGCGGACTGGTCGGCGGTGTTCGCCGACTACGAGATCCTGCAACCGTTCCCGCAGCTCGGCCGTCCGGTGGCCACTTTGGACGATGCCGAGAAAGCCGCGACGACGTTGAAGCGGTTCGAGGGCCTCGAGGTGCCGGTCGGGAAGGTGCTCGGCCTGACCCAGCGCGGCTGGGTGCGGGGCGAACCGCAGGACGCCGGGATCGAGTGCTGGATCTCGCGCCCGGCCCCCGGCGGCGTCAGCGTCGTGGTCGACCTCGACCCCGGCATCGCGGTCGGCGACGTGACCTGGGAGCCGCGGCAGGTGCTGGGCACGATCCGGCTGGACGACACCGGAGGCAGCCACTGGGGCCGAGCCGGGTCCGCCCGGCCCTTCGGCGACCTCGACCCCGTCACGGCGTCCGAGGTGCTCACCGACCTCGAGGGGCTGACCCGGTGACGGCGAACCCGCAGCGGCCACCGGCCGAAGCCCGCTACGCCGGCGAGCTGGCTCGGTTGCGCGAACAGGACACCGCGCCGCGCCCGCCGGGCTGGGCGCTCAGCCTCGCGGCCGCGCGCCGGTTCATCGTCGGCGACGAAGCCCACGGCATCCGGCGCAAGTTCGTCGGCGACCCGTCGCTGATCGACCGGTCGCTGGTCACGCTGGCCACCAGCCGCGGGCTGATGCTCGTCGGCGAGCCCGGGACGGCGAAGTCGTTGCTGTCGGAGTTGATCGCGGCGGCCGTCAGCGGCGACTCGACGCTGACCATCCAGGGCGGTGCGGCCACCACCGAGGACCAGATCAAGTACTCGTGGAACTACGCGCTGCTGGTGGCCGAAGGGCCGTCGGAGCGGTCGCTGGTGCCCGCGCCGATGCTGCGCGGCATGCGCGAGGGCGCGGTGGTGCGGTTCGAGGAGATCACGCGCTGCCCGCTGGAGGTGCAGGACTGCCTGCTGTCGCTGCTGTCCGAACGGGTGCTGGCGATCCCGGAACTGCCCGGCGAGGCGGGCATGGTGTTCGCGGCCGAGGGGTTCAACGTCATCGCCACGGCCAACACGCGCGATCGCGGTGTCAACGAGATGAGCGCGGCCCTGAAACGGCGGTTCACCTTCGAGACGGTGTTCCCGATCGCGGACTTCGCCACCGAGCTGGACCTGGTCGAACAGGAGGCGTCCGCGCTGCTGGCCCGGTCCGGCGTCGAAGCCCCGCCGCGGCGCGACGTGCTGGAGGTGCTGGTCACCACCTTCCGCGAGCTGCGCGGCGGGCCGGCGGGCGATCGCGTGTCGGCCGTGATGAGCACGGCCGAGGCGGTGTCGGTCGCGCACGCGGTCGGCGTGCGGGGCTGGTACCTGCGCGGCGAGCCGGGCACGCCCGCCGACGTCGTGGCGTGCCTGGCCGGCACGGCGGCGAAGGACAACGCGGACGATCTGGCGCGGCTGCGGCGCTACCTCGAACAGCACGCGGCCCGCCGTGGTGCCGATCCCTGGCAGGAGCTGCACCACGCGCGGCACCTGCTGCCGGGTTGAGGGGCGGGTCATGGGGGCCGTCTTCGTGGGCGTCCGGCACCACAGCCCGGCGTGCAGCCGGGTGGTGGCGTCGGCCGTCGCCGCACTGCGCCCGGCGTACGTGCTCGTGGAAGGGCCGGCCGACGTCAACGACCGGCTCGGCGAGCTGCTGCTCGGTCACGAGCTGCCGATCGCGATCCACACGAGCTACTCCGGAGAGGAGCGCACGCACTCGTCGTGGTCGCCGTTCTGCGACCACTCCCCCGAGTGGATCGCGCTGACCGCCGGCCGGGCCGCCGGTGCCGAGCTGCGGTTCATCGACCTGCCCGCGTGGCACCCGGCCTTCGAAGGCCGGGACAACCGGTACGCCGACGCGGAGCTGCGCTACACCGAGGTGATCCGCCGGCTGTGCGCGGAGTTCGCGGTGGACAACCCCGACTCGCTCTGGGACCACCTCTTCGAGGCCGCGCCGGAGGAAGGTCTGGCGGACCGGTTGACGGCGTACTTCGACCTCCTGCGCGGCGAGGCCGAAGCGGGCGAAAGCGACCGGGAACGCGAGGAGTACATGGCCGCGTGGGTCCGCGCGGCCGTCGCCGAGGCCGGGGAACAGCCCGTGCTGGTCGTCACCGGCGGCTTCCACACCGCGGCCGTCCGGCGGCTCGCGGCGAGCGGCGGTACGGACTGGCCCGAAGTACCGCGGCAGCCCGGTGCGGCGAGTTACCTCGTGCCGTACTCGCACCGGCGGCTAGACGCATTCACCGGCTACCAGTCCGGCATGCCCTCGCCCGGCTATTACCAGCTGCTGTGGGAACGCGGGTTGGCCGGCGCCGGCCAAGGACTGCTGGAAGCGGTCGCCGGACGGCTGCGCGAGCGTCGCCAGCCGGTGTCGACCGCAGACCTCGTCGCCGCCCGCGCGCTCGCCGACGGTCTGGCCAAGCTGCGCGGGCACGACCACCCGGCGCGAGTCGACGTCCTGGACGGCCTGCTCGGCGCCCTGGTCACCGACGACCTGACGCAGCCGCCGCCGTGGACGGTCCGCGGGCCGCTGCAGCCGGGCGCGCACCCGGTGGTGGTCGAGATGGTGGCCGCGCTCGGCGGCGACCGCACGGGCCGGCTGCACCCGGACACGCCCGCGCCGCCGTTGCCCGGCCGGGTCGAGGCCGAACTGGCGGAGCTGGGTCTCGACGGCGCCGGTCCGGTCCGGCTCGACCTGACCGAGGAACACGGGCGGCGCCGCAGCCGGGTCCTGCACTGCCTGCGGCTGCTGGGGATTCCCGGGTTCGACCGCCGGTCCGGCCCGGCGGGCGGTACGGACCCGGTGGTCGTCGAGGTCTGGCGGCTGACTCCCGGCGACACTCGCCTGCCCGCGCTGATCGAGGCGGGGGCGTACGGCGCGACCCTGCCCGAAGCGGCGCTGGCCGTGCTGCGCGAGAGCCTGCCCGGCGCGGACCTGCCCACGCTGGCGCGGGCGCTGTTCGACGCCGCGCTGTGCGGGGTTCCGGCCCTGCCCGGCTCCATTGTGGACACATTGGTCACGGAAATCGGCCGCGCGGACGACCTCGGCCCGCTCGGGGACGCCTTGGCGACCGTCCTCGCGCTGTGGCGCCACGACGAACTATTCGGCCTCGCGGGCAGCCCGGCGGCCGCGGCCGTGCTGCGGGCGGGTGTGGCGCGCGCGTTGTGGCTGGCCGAAGCCGTCCGCGGCGGCCCGGCCCCCGCCGAGCCGCGCCGGCTCGCCGCGGTGGTGGCGGTCCGCGACACGATCCGGCACGCGGCCCCGGTGCTGACCGTCGATCGCGAGACGGCCACGGCGGTCGGCGCGCGGGTCGCGGCCGACGCGGGCGTCCCGCCGGACCTGCGCGGCGCCGCCGCCGGCCTGGCCTGGTCGCTCGGCGGTGCCCCGGCTCCGGACCGGACGCGGGCGGCGGTGCGGGACATGGCCGCACCCGCCACCCTCGGCGACTGGCTGGCCGGGCTGTTCGCCTTGGCCCGCGAAGAGGTGATCGGCGCCGACGGCGTACTGGACACGCTCGACGAGCTGGTGAGTGCGCTGAGCGAGGCGGAGTTCCTGGCGGCGCTGCCCGCGCTGCGGTTGGCGTTCGCTTACTTCCCGCCCGCGGAACGCGAGAAGATCGCCGAGCGTCTGCTGGCCCGCCACGGCCGCGGCGGCTCGGCCCGCACCCTGGTCCGGCCGGCCCCGATCGACCCGATGGTCGTGGCGGAGGCCATGGCCCTCGAGGCCCGGGTCGACGCCCGCCTGGCCCGGGAGGGGCTGGCATGACCACTCTCGAACGCCGTCGCCCGACCCCGGGCAAGCCGCCCGCCGCCCAGGCGACCGAACGGAAGGCACCCGCGTGACCGACCTCGAGCGCTGGCGTCTCATCCTCGGCGAACCCGCACGATCGGCCTGCGAACTCAGCCAGGACGGCGCGGGGCGGGACGCGGCCCTGTCCTGGCTCTACGACCGCGGCGACGAGCTGGCCGAGCGGGAGGTGCGCGGCGGCGCCGGGCCGTCCGTTCTGTCCACAGTAGACTGGCTGGACGACGTGCACCGGCTGTTCCCGCGCGAGACCATCGAGCGCCTGGAACGCGACGCGGTGGAGCGCTACGACATCACCGAAATCGTCACCGACCCGGACGTGCTGGCCCGGATCGAACCGAGCCCGGCGCTGCTGCGGGCGGTGCTGCGCACCAAGCACCTGATGAACCCGGACCTCCTCGCGATGGCGCGGAAACTCGTCGAAGCGGTCATCCGCGACCTGCTGCGGCGGCTGAAGCCGGAGCTGCGCCGGTCGTTCACCGGCACCCGGTCCCGGCGGCCGAGCCGGCTCAAGCAGGCGCGCGACTTCGACTTCCACCGCACGATCCGGGCGAACCTCGGCCGCTACCAGCCCGCCGAGCGGCGGGTGCTCATCGACAGCCCGAAGTTCGCGTCCCGCACCCGCCGGCACCTCGACCGGTGGCAGCTGATCCTGCTCGTCGACCAGTCCGGGTCCATGGCCGGCTCGGTCATCCACGCGGCGGTGACCGCGGCCTGCCTGTGGGGCCTGCCCGGGCTGAAGACGCACCTGGTCACCTTCGACACCGCCGTCGTCGACCTCACCGAGGACGTCACCGATCCGGTCGAGCTGCTGATGAAGGTCCAGCTGGGCGGCGGCACCGACATCGCGAAGGCGGTCGCCTACGCGGCCGGGCTGATCGAGAACCCGCGCCGGGCGATCGTCGTGGTGATCAGCGACTTCTTCGAGGGCGGCGACGAACACCGGCTGGTGCACGACGTCCGGAAACTGGCCGAGGCGGGCACGCACGTGCTGGCGCTGGCCGCGCTCGACGAGGAGGCCAACCCGGTGTACGACCGCGCGCTGGCGCAACGGCTGGCCGACGCGGGAGCCCACGTCGGAGCCATGACGCCGGGCATGCTGGCCGAGTTCGTCGCGGAACGGCTCGGCTGATGCGCGCCGACCTCCTCGCGCTCACCCCGGACGAGCTGGCCGCGCTGGCCAACCGCGGCCTGGTCAAGCGCGCGCAGAAGGACATCGACGCCGGCCGCGGCCCGATCGTCGACACCGCCGAGGACGGCGAAGTGCGCGGCCGGTTCCAGGACGGCGTCGAGGTCGTGTTCCCGCCGGGCGGCGCGCTCGGTGCCGCGGCGTGCACCTGCGGGGCGCCCGGCGTGTGCCGGCACCGGATCGCCGTCGTGCTCGGCTACCGGCACCACCCCGGCGCCGCACCGGAGTTCACCGCGTGGTCGCCGGGCGACATCGGCGACGACGCGTTGACCGCCGAGTTCGGCGCCCGGGCGGTGACGGCGGCCCGGCGCGCATGGCAGGCGGGGCCGGCCGTACGGCTGCGGCGTCCGACGGCCGCGGACCCGGTGGCCGTGGCCGAACTGCCGGCGGCGACCGTCCGGTTCCCGGTGCCCGCCGAGCTGGGCTACGCGCACACCGACGCGGCCGACCGGGCCCAGCAGGTCGCCATCGCGGTCTGGGCCTTCCGGGAGGCCGACACCCGCGGCCTGACCGACGCGGACATCCGGTTCGCGGTCGGCGGTCCGGCCGCGGCCCCGGTCCCGTCCGCACCCGCGCTGGAGATCGTCGCGCGAGTGCTGCACGACGGCGTCGCGAACGCCAGCCCGGTGCTGCGCGCCTCGATCGGCCGCATCGCCGCCGACCTGGCGGAGGCGGGCCTGCGCTGGCCGGCGGCGGCGATGTCGGAGCTCGGCGACCAAGTGGACGCCTACGCCACCCGCAGCGCCCGCCACCGGGTGGAGCGGTGCGCGGAGCTGCTGGCGGAACTCCCGGCCCGGTTCCGGGCGACCGGCCCGCCGTCCCTGGTGCTGGGCACGGACGAGCAGCCGGAGACAAGGCTGCGCCGCATCCGCCTGACGGCACTGGGCGCCCGGGTTTCCGGCGGCCCGGGCGAGCGCCGCGCCCAGATCTACTTCACGGCCGACGGCTCGGTACTGGTGCTGACGGCCCGCTGGGACACCGGCGGCGAGCAGGTGACCGGTCACGACCTGGCGGGCCGCCGCATCGCGGGCACGACACTGGCGGTGCTGGCCGCCGCGAACGTCGTAGCGGAAACGGCGGTCCGCAGCGCGAGCCGAGCCCTGCGGCTGGGCACATCCCGCGCGGGCACAGTGTCGGTGACCCCGATCGGCGCGGCGTGGGACGACCTGCCGTCGGTGGTCCGCGACTTCCGGGCCGCAGCCGACCGGCTGGCGAACCTGCCGCCGAAACTGATCCGCCCCCGAGTCGAAGCGGAAGACGTCGCGGTGGTCCGGATCGCCGAGGTGTGCGAACTGGGCTACCACCCGGGAGCCCAGCGCCTGGACGCGGTGATCGCGGACGCCCACGGCACCCGAGCGCGAATCACGGCCACCCACAGCGGAGCCTGCCCCGGCCGGCTGGACGCGCTCAACAACGCGCTGGCGGCAAACCCCACCCAGCTGAGCGGAGCATTGACCCGAACCGGAGGCGAGCTGCGCATAGACCCGTTGGCCATCCGCACGGAGGAGGGCATCCACATCCCGGACCTGGCCGCCGACGACCGGACGGAGCCATTGGGCCCACCACCCCCACCGGAGGAGGACCCGCTGCGCATGGCGTTGGAGGAGGCGGAGTCGCTCCTGGCGGAGGCGGCCCACCGGGGCTTGGCCCACGCACCCCCGACATTGCGCACCCGAGCCGACCGAGCCGCCCAAAAGCTGACGGCCACCGGCCTCCACACCACGGCGGCCGAGGTAAGGACGTTCGCGGCCGAGTGGACCCCGGAAGCGTGGACGGCGGCCCAGATCCGGGTACTGACCACGGCCGAGCTCCGCTGACCCCGACGTCGCTCGCACCACGCCGAGGCACCGGGCCACGGTTGCGGCAGGGGGCACCGGCAGCGGGCCACGGCTGCGGCACCGGCCGTAGCAGCGGCGCGGCACCAGCCGCAAAGCAGCGGCGGCGGCACCGGCAGCAGCACCGGCACCGGCCGTGGCAGCGGCGGCGGGCGGCGGCTGCGGTAGGGGCACCGAGCTGTGGCTGTGGCAGCAGCCGCGGCTACGGCACCGGCACCGGCACCGGCACCGGGCCACGGCGACCCCCGCCCCGACGAACCGGCGCCCAGCCCTCCCCCAACCCCGATCCGAAGCCCCAACACGGCCGGCGGCGCCGGGTCAAGGCACGCTTTCCCGCCTCGACGCGGCACCGCCGGCCGTAGTCACAATCGGGCATCGGGGTGGCGGAAAACCGCAAAGGCATCAAACCGAAACCCCGCAACCCATTCAGCCGTTGCGCACAATCCGCCACCGATTGGCCGCAGCACCATTGTCCGGCCCCTGAACCGCATACGCCCCCGCCGCAGTCGACCCATTCTCGATCGTCAGCAACTTCCCACTGTTGACATTCCGGATCTTCGACGTCCCATCCCCTTGATCGACCAACGTCCACCGGTGATCGGCCGTACCGTTGTCCGACCACTGAAGCACCCGCGCGCCGTCCGCCGTGGACATGTCCAGCACACCCAGCACCTTCCCGCTGTTGGCGTTGCGGAACCGGACCGCGCTCCCGTCGGTGATCATCTCCCAGTTGTGATCAGCCGTGCCGTTGTCCGACCACTGCAGCGCACGGCCCCCGTCGGCCGTGGACATGTTCTCGATCCCGAGCAGCAGCCCGCTGCCCACGTTGACCAGCCGGTAGGTCACCGCGCCGGCTCCGCCGGTGTTCCAGTAGGCCGTGTAACTGAATCCCTGCGCGTCGTAGAACGGCACCAGATCGACCGCCGCACCGTTCGCCGTGGCGCTGAAAGTCAGGGCGCTGCTGCTGGTCCGGGTGATCGAACCGACGTTGAGCGACGGCAGCGTGCTCCCACCGTACTTGCCGGCCAGGACCACCGGACCGTAGGTCACTGCGGCGACGTTCGCATTGTCGTTCGCCGCCTTCAGGGCGACCTTCATCGGCAGCTGTACCGTGACCGTGTCACCGGATGCCCACGACCGCGACAACGTCGCGTAGCTCCCCGGCGTGGCCGTCACGTTCTGCGCGACGCCGTTGACGCTGATGGTCGCCCCGCTCGTCCAGCCCGGGATGCGGATGCGCATCGCCCAGGTCCCGCTCACGCTCCCGGTCACCGTCAGCGTGGAGGTGTCACTGGCCGGGAACGACGTGGTCTGGGTGACCGTGATCCCCCGCTCGGACCAGGTGAGCACCGACGGCAGGAACAGGTTCACGATCAACGTCGTGTCACTGTGGAAGTAGATCGAATCGGAGAGCTTCGTCTGGGTTTCCAGCCCACTCCCCTGGCAGCACCAGAACGAATCGTAGTCCGTGCTCCACGTCCCGCCGCCCCACGCCGGGCCGAGGCCGCGGCGGCCGCCCGGGTTGAGGGAGCTGAAGTACGTCACGTGGCCGTGGCTGTCGGCCGGGTTCTGCTGGCCGATCATCTGGTTGAGCAGGGCCCGCTCGTAGTAGTCGGCCAGGTCGGCGCGGTCCGGGTAGAGCGCGAGCAGCTCCCGGGTCAGCTTGAGCATGTTGTAGGTGTTGCAGCTCTCGCACGTGTCCTGGGTGAGGTAGCCGGCGATGGCGTTGGGCGCGCGGAAGTGCTCGGCCTGGCTGTTGCCGCCGATGGCGTACGTGTGCGCGCCGACCGTGATGTTCCACGCGTTCGTCGCGATGTCGCGGTAGCGGGTGGTGCCCGTCGCCTTGTACTCGCGGGCCGCGCCGATCCACTTGGGAATCTGGGTGTTGGCGTGCAGGCCGTTGAGCTGGTCCCGGTTGGCCGCCAGCGGGTCGAACACGGCGGCGTGGTCGAACCGCTGCGCCGCGGTCAGCCACCGCGCGTCGCCGGTGTACTGGTAGAGGTCGGTGAGCACCGCGTTCATGCCGCCGAACTCGGTGTTCAGCACCGACTGCATCTGCGCCGAGCTGAGCCGGGCGGTCCGCCGGTCGACCCAGCCGGCCAGGTTCAGCAGGACGTCGCGGGCCTGCGTGCTGCCGACGTAGCGCCAGACGTCGAGCAGGCCGGCCATGGTCTTGTGGACGCAGTAGTACGGGACGTTGCCGTTGGACAGCTTCCCGGCTTCGAGGTTGTCGAAATCGGCCTCCGGGAAGCCGGAGAGGTACCCCGCGGCGAATCCGGCGGCGGCGTTGTTCGCCTGGCACTTGGCGAGCTCGGCCACCATGGTCGTCGCCTTGTCGCGGCACGTCGTGTCGCCGGCGACCACCCACAGCTGGGCCCACGCGCTCAGGAAGTGCCCTTGGACGTGGCTGCGGAACGGGAAGTTCGGCGCGTCCCAGCCACCGTTGGTGGCCGCGCCGCCGGTGGAGAGCCGGTGGTTCGCGCGGAAGACGTAGAGCAGGCGGTTGACGTCGACGAACCGCAGGTAGTTCTGCGTCCGGTTCTGGTTGTCCAGCCACCGGCTCGCGGTCAGCCGCACCTGGCCGAGGTCGAAGGGGAACGCCGACACCCCCGTGTCCGGGCGGACCGGCCCGACGGCCGCGGTGCCGGCCGCCGAAGCGGCGGGCGCCCAGCCGATGACGGGCCCGGCCGCGGAAGCGATGGCGGTGGCGCCGGCGGCTTGCAGCAGCCGCCGGCGGCTGAAGGAGGAGGTCACCGGGTTGCTCCGTTCGTCGTTGAGCGGACAAGAGGTGCGCGCGCGGAGCATGTTAGCGCTAACAAGTCGGCTTGTCACCACCCTCGCGCGATCCGGCCCGGCGGGGTATTCCGTTTGCGAACGCGGAAATTTCACCGTTCCATTTCCGGAACCGAAGCCGGAACTGAAACTTTCATTTCCGGCTGGACGCTCATTCGAAATCCGTGCTACAACCGGAACACCCTTGAGCGGACGTCTCGAGGATTTCCCCGTCGGCCGAAGGGTCTCGCATGCCCACGCTCCGATCGTCGTTCCGGATCTTCGCGACCGCCGCGCTGCTCGCACTGGCCGTCTGCGGCGCTCCCCCGGGCGCCGCCGCGGCCGAGGCCCGGGCCCAGGCCGCCACGCCGAGTGCCGGCTGCGGCAAGAACCCGACGCTCACCAGCGGCAACCGGACGATCCAGAGCAACGGCAAGAGCCGCAGCTTCATCCTGAAGATCCCCGACACCTACGACAACACCGCTCCGCACCGGCTGGCCTTCGGCTTCCACTGGCTGGGCGGCACCGCCGACCAGGTCGCCGGAGGCGGGAGCGACGGCTACCCCTGGGCCTACTACGGCATGCAGTCCCAGTCGGGCAACTCCACGATCTTCGTGGCGCCGCAAGGCCTCAACAACGGCTGGGGCAATTCCGGCGGCGAGGACGTCACCTTCACCGACGACATGGTCCGGCTGATCGAGAACGACCTCTGCGTCGACACGACGCAGCTGTTCTCCGTCGGCTTCAGCTACGGCGGCGCGATGAGCTACGCCCTCGCGTGCGCCCGGGCGAACGTCTTCCGCGCGGTCGTGGCGATCGCCGCCCCCGGCGCGATCAGCGGGTGCAGCGGCGGCACCCAGCCCATCGCCTACATGGGCATCCACGGCGTCTCGGACAACATCGGCGCCGGGCGCGGCCTGCGGGACACCTTCGTCCGGAACAACGGCTGCACCCCGCAGAACGCGCCCGAGCCCGCCGCGGGCAGCAAGACCCACTACCTGACCGTCTACTCGGGCTGCCGGACCGGCTACCCGGTCGTCTGGGCGCCCTTCGACGGCGGCCACCAGCAGGGCCCGGTGGACGGCTGCACCGGCTGCGAGAGCGGCGCGCGGAGCTGGACGAAGACCGAGATCTGGAAGTTCTTCAGCCAGTTCGGCGGCAGCGACCCGAACCCGCCCACCTCGCCGGTGCAGGTCGGCGTGAACTACTCCCTGGTCGCCGCGCACAGCGGCAAGTCCGCGGACATCAACGGCGCGTCCACCGCGGCCGGGGCCACGCTGATCCAGTGGACCTCGCACGCCGCGGCGAACCAGCAGTTCGACTTCCTCGCCTCGGCCGACGGGTACTACCGCATCCGCGCCCGGCACAGCGGGCTCGTCCTCCAGGTCGCGAGCACGGCCTCCGGCGCGGACATCACCCAGCAACCCGACACCGACGCCGCGACGCAGCAGTGGAAGGTCACCGACCAGGGCGGCGGCGCGGTGAGCCTGGTCAACCGGGCCAGCGGCCTCGCGATGGACGTCTGGGGCGCTTCGACCGCCGACGGCGCGCGCATCTCGCAGTACGCCGCCGGCGGCGGCGCCAACCAGCGGTTCCAGCTCCAGCGCGCCTGAGGAGGACGACGATGCCCGATGTGACCCGACGGCAGGCGATCCGGCTCGGCGCCGCACTGGTCCCGCTCATCTGGACGGCGACCGCCCGGCCCGGCTCGGCCGCGCCCGCGGACGTCCGGGCGGTGAACGACCTCGCGCTGTGGTACGACAAACCGGCCGGCACCGAGTGGCTGCGCGCGCTGCCGATCGGCAACGGCAGGCTCGGCGCCATGGTGTACGGCAACACCGACACCGAACGCCTGCAGCTCAACGAGGACACCGTCTGGGCCGGCGGCCCCCACGACTACAGCAACCCCCAGGGCGCGGGGGCCCTCGCCCAGATCCGGCAGCTGGTGTTCGCGAACCAGTGGACGCAGGCGCAGTCGCTGATCGACCAGAAGATGCTCGGCACGCCGGCCGCGCAGCAGCCGTACCAGCCGGTCGGCACGCTGAGCCTCGCCCTCCCCGGCGGCAGCGCTTCCTCCTACCAGCGGTGGCTCGACCTGACCACCGCCACGACGGTCGTCACCTACGTCGCGAACAACGTGCGCTACCGGCGCGAAGTGTTCGCGAGCGCGGTGGACCAGGTGATCGTCGTGCGGCTGACGGCCGAGACACCCGGCTCGGTCTCGTTCACCGCGTCGCTGGCCACCCCGCAGCGGGCGACGACGTCCAGCCCGAACGGCACCACGATCGCCCTGGACGGCGTGTCCTCCGACAGCCGGGGCATCGCCGGCTCGGTCCGGTTCCTCGCCCTCGCCGCCGCCACCACCGAGGGCGGCAGCACCAGCAGTTCCGGCGGCACGCTGCGGGTGTCCGGCGCCAACGCCGTGACGCTGCTGATCTCGGTCGGCACCAGTTACGTCGACTACCGCACGGTGAACGGGGACTACCAGGGCATCGCGCGGTCGAGACTGGCCGCCGCCCAGGCGCTTTCCTACGACTCCCTGCGCAGCCGGCACGTGGCCGACTACCAGAAGCTGTTCGGGCGCACGACCCTCGACCTCGGCCGCACCGCGGCGGCCGACCAGCCGACCGACGTCCGGATCGCCCAGCACAACAGCGTCAACGACCCGCAGTTCGCCGCCCTGCTCTTCCAGTTCGGCCGCTATCTGCTGATCTCCTCGTCCCGGCCGGGCACCCAGCCGGCCAACCTGCAGGGCATCTGGAACGACAGCCTGAACCCGTCGTGGGAGTCGAAGTACACGCTGAACGCCAACCTGCCGATGAACTACTGGCCGGCCGACGTCACCAACCTCCCCGAGTGCTACGAACCGGTGTTCGCCATGATCGCCGACCTCTCGGTGACCGGGGCCCGCACCGCGCAGGTCGAGTACGGCGCCCGCGGCTGGGTCACCCACCACAACACCGACGGGTGGCGCGGATCCTCCATTGTGGACTTCGCGCAGGCCGGCATGTGGCAGACCGGCGGCGCCTGGCTCGCCACCATGATCTGGGACCACTACCGGTTCACCGGCGACGTCGCCTTCCTGCAGGCCCGCTACCCGCTGCTGAAGGGCGCCGCCCAGTTCTTCCTCGACACGCTGGTGACCGAACCCTCGCTGGGCTACCTGGTCACCAACCCCGCGAACTCCCCCGAGCTGACCCACCACGCGAACGCGTCCGTGTGCGCGGGACCGACGATGGACATGCAGATCCTGCGCGACCTGTTCGACGGCGTCGCGGGCGCGTGCCAGGTGCTCGGCGTGGACGCCGCCTTCGCCGACCAGGTGAAGGCGGCCCGGCAGCGGCTGGCGCCGATGAAGGTCGGCTCGCGCGGCAACATCCAGGAATGGCTCTACGACTGGGTGGAGACCGAGCAGACCCACCGGCACATCTCGCACCTGTACGGCCTCTACCCCAGCAACCAGATCACCAAGCGCGGCACGCCCACGCTGTTCACGGCCGCCCGCAAGACACTCCAGCTGCGCGGGGACGACGGCACCGGCTGGTCACTGGCGTGGAAGATCAACTACTGGGCGCGCATGGAAGAGGGCGCCAAGGCGCACGACCTGCTGCGGCTGCTCGTGCGGACGGACCGGCTGGCGCCCAACATGTTCGACCTGCACCCGCCGTTCCAGATCGACGGCAACTTCGGCGCGACGTCCGGCATCGCGGAACTGCTGCTGCACAGCCACAACGGCGAGCTGCACGTGCTGCCGGCGCTGCCGCCCGCGTGGCCGGCCGGCAGCGTCACGGGCCTGCGCGGCCGCGGCGGCTACACGGTCGGCGCGACCTGGAGCGGTGGTGCCGCCACGCAGCTGACCATCACGCCGGACCGCGACGGCGACGTCCTGGTCCGCAGCCGGGTGTTCACCACCGCCTACGAGGTGCTCGACACCACGAGCGGCGCCAAGGTCCAGCCGACGTCCGTCGAGACCGATCTGGTCCGCTTCCCTGGGCAGGCGGGGCACACCTACCAGGTCACTTCCCTCGGCGGGCCGCCGCCGGTGGTGGAACCCGGGGTGAACTACCGGCTCGTCGCCCAGCACAGCGGCAAATCGGCCGACATCAACGGCGCCTCGACCGCGGCCGGGGCGGCGCTGATCCAGTGGCAGTCCGGCAGCGGGCTGAACCAGCAGTTCGACTTCCTCGCCTCGGACGGCGGCTACCACCGCATCCGGGCCCGGCACAGCGGGCTGGTCCTGCAGGTCGCGAGTTCGGCCTCGGGCGCGGACATCACCCAGCAGCCGGACACCGGCGCGACGACCCAGCAGTGGAAGGTCACCGACCAGGGCGGCGGGGTGGTGAGCCTCGTCAACCGGGCCAGCGGCCTCGCGATGGACGTCTGGGGTGCCTCGACCGCCGACGGGGCCCGGATTTCCCAGTACGCTGCCGGCGGCGGCGCCAACCAGCGCTTCCTGCTACAGCGCGTCTGACCGGCGCAGGCCGTTGACCAGCAGTTTCACCAAGCGCCGCGCGTCGTAGTAGTCCGCGGACCCCGCGCCGGCGCAGAGGCTGCCGACGCCGCGCATCAGCTCGTAGGCGTCCTGGCCGGGGACGATCTCGCCGGCCGCGGCGGCCGCGTCGAGCAGCTGCGTGCACACGGGTCCGAGGCGGTCGAGGAAGTAGGTGTGCAGCGGGTCGTAGCAGGCATCGTCGGACTGCAGCACCGACGCCAGCCCCTGCTTGGTGATGACGAAGTCGACGAACCGGTCGATCCACTCGACGAGGGCCCGGTGCGGCCCCGGTGCGCCGGCGAGCAGGGCGGGACCGGCTTCGGCCAGGGCGTCGACCTGCAGCCGGTACACCGCGAGGATCAGGTCGGCCCGGGTCGGGTAGTGGCGGTAGATGGTCGCCGTCCCCACCCCGGCCCGGGCGGCGATCTCCCGGATCGGCGCTTCGACGCCGGACGTCACGAACACCGCGGCCGCGGCTTCGAGGACGTTCCCGGCGTTGCGCCGCGCGTCGGCGCGCTGCGGCGGCTTTCCGGTCGCCGTCCGGGCATCGCTCACGACCGCATGCTACCGGCCCCGACCGGTTCGCCGACGTCCAGCAGCAGCCCGGCCAGCTCCCCCGGCGCGGTGATCATGCAGTCGTGCCCGGTGGCCAGCTCGCGCACGTCCGCGGGCTCGCCGTTCGGCTGCACGGCGGGCACCGGGCGCCGGTCGAACCCCGCCGGCTTGACCGTGCAGTGGATGTGCGTGCGCGGGATCGCGGCGGCGGCCGGGTTGTCGAGGGCGACCGGCTCTTCGAGGCACCGGAGCGGCTGGTCGGACAGCATGGTCCGCAGCCACGCGACGTCGCCGGGATCGGTCACCCCGAACAGGCCGAAGGGCGCGGGCAGCTCGGGCAGCGGCGGGACGCGCCAGCCGGTGCCGAGCATGCTGCGGGTGATCGGCATGACGTCGATCGCGGTCTCCCCGTGGGCGGGCACCATCGCGTCGAGGTACACCAGCCGCGCGATCCGCTCCGGCACCTCGTTGGCCACCGCGGAGATGATCAGGCCGGCGTAGCTGTGCCCGACCAGGACGACGTCGTGCAGGTCCGCCTCGGTCAGCAGCCGCACGACGTCGGCGGCGTGCGTGCCGAGCCCGACGTCCGGGGCCAGCAGGTGCCGCGTTTCGCCGTAGCCGGTGAGCGTCGGGGTGAACACCGGCCGCCCGCTCGCCGCCAGCCGCGGCACGACCCGGGCCCAGCACTGCCCGGTGTGCCAGGCGCCGTGGACCAGCACGTACGTGATCGCCATGGGGAACTCAACTCCTCAAGTGGGACACTGTCCCGGTTACCATACGGGACACTGTCCCACTTGAGTGAGCGGGTCAGTTCCCGGCGGCTCGGAGCCCGTTGATCGCGATCGTGGTGAACCGCCGCGCCGCCGCCACCCGCGCCTCCGGCGAGGCCGCCTGGAGCCCGCCGGCGGCCATCAGCACCAGGACGACGTCGTCCAGCGTCGTCTCGGGGCGCACCTGACCCGCGTCCTTCGCGCGGCGCACCAGCTCCGCGAGCGACTTCAGCGCCCGCTCCCGCTCGGCGGTGAAGTCCACCGGGAACGCCGACAGGAGCGCCGCCGTGACGGCCCTGTCACGGGCGTACAGCTCACCCAGCCGCTCGAGCACCGTCCGCAGGCCACGCCAGGGGTCCGGGTCGGCGAGCGCGTCCTCGACGACCGCGTAACACGCGTGCAGCTGCTCCGCGAACGCCTCGGTGAACAGCTGCTCCTTGGCCGGGAAGTGGCGGTACAGCGTCGCCGGGCCGACATCCGCCCGCCGGGCGATCTCGCGCATCGGCGCGGCCGGGCCTTCGGCCGCGAACACCACCCGGGCGGCTTCGAGGAGGCGTGCGCGGTTGTCGCGGGCGTCCGAACGCCGGATCCGAGGCAATCGACCGGTCATCGTCTCACTTTAGGCATACCGGACGGGGGCGTCCGTTACGGTCGCGGCCGCACCGAGACCCCAGGAGATGACCGTGGAAGCAGTGGCCGTGCAGACCTTCGGCGATCCCGGCGGCCTGGCCGTCGTCGAGCGCCCCGACCCACGGCCGGCCGCCGGGGAGGTGGTGATCACCACCGAGGCGATCGGCGTCGGCGGGGTCGACGCCCTGATCCGCCGGGGCGACCTGGCCGCCTACGGCTTCGCCGCGGGCCACATCCCCGGCGGCGAGGTCGCCGGCGTCGTCACCGCGCTCGGCGAGGGCGTCGACGAGTCGTGGGCCCGCGCCCGGGTCTGGGCCCCCACCGGCGTGGGCGGCGGGTACGCCGAGCAGGCGCTCGCGCGGGCCACGACACTGGTGCCGCTGCCGCCGGGTGTGTCGCCGGTCGACGCCGTGACCGTCGCGGGGTCCGGCGTGGTGGCCCACTTCGGCCTGCGGCACGCCCGCTTCGAGCCCGGCGAGTCGGTGCTGGTCCGCGGGGCGGCGGGCGGGATCGGGGTGCTGGCGGTCCAGCTCGCGGCCCGCACCGGCACCGTCGCGGTCACCACGTCGTCGGCCGAGCGCGGCGCCCGCCTGCGCGCGCTGGGCGCCACCCACGTGCTGGACCGCTCCGGCGCGGGCCCCGGTGGCTACGACGTCGTCATCGACGTCGTGGCCGGAGACGAGCTGCCCTCGTTCTTCGCCAAGCTCAACCCCCGCGGCCGCCTGGTGGCAGTGGGCGCGGTCGCGGGCCCACCGCCGGCCCGGCTGGCCGCGGAGCTGTTCGCGGCGTTCCGGAAGTCCCTGTCGTTCGCGACGTTCAGCGCCGACACGGTGTCCACAGAGGACCGTCGCACGGTGGCCGCCGGGCTCCTGGCCGCGGTGGGCCGCGGCGAGGTGGACGCCGTTGTCCACGACGTGCTGCCGTTGCGACGGGCCGTGGACGCCCACCGGCAGCTCGACACCGGCGGCGTGTTCGGCCGGCTCGCGCTCGTCCCGGCGTGACTCAGGTGTACCAGGTCGGCGTCGGGTACGCGCCGAGCAAGGCGTACTCACCCACTTCGCGACGCTTGTACGGCAGCGGGTCGTGCAGCGAGTGGGTCCTCAGGTTGCGCCAGAACCGGTCCAGGCCGTACTTCGACGCGCTCGCCCTCGCCCCGGTCAGCTCGAAGATCTTCGTCCCGATCTCCAGGCCGGTGTCGACCGTGCGCTGCTTGGCCGCGGCGATCAGCACCGCCACTTCGCCGCGGGCTTCGGGCGTCAGCTCTTCGCGCGGGGCGTGCAGCACGCGGGAGATCGCCGCGCCCGCCTTGTCCACCAGTGCCTCCGCGGCCCACAGCTTGGCCTGCAGGTCGCCGTAGCCGTCGAGGATGTACCACTCCTCCGACGCGGCCTGCTTGTTGTCGCCACCGTAGGGCCACGCCCGGGTCCGGTCCCGCGTGTAGGCGAGCGCCGTCTCCAGGGCCCCCTGGGCGATGCCGAGGTAGAAGTTGGTGAAGACGAGCTGGATCGCCGGGACGTTGAGCGTGTTGTAGACGAGCGGCTGGAACTCGCGGTCGACGTAGCCGGCCGCCGACTCCCACGGCACCCGGACACCGGAGATCGTCACGCTGCCGGATTCGGTGAGCCGCTGGCCGATGTTGTCCCAGTCGTCGTGGAAGGTGATGCCCTCCTGCTGCGAGGGGACGATCGCGAAGATGTGGTCCTCGGTCCCCTCCAGGACACCTTCCAGCACGGTCAGGTCGGAGACCTTGCTCCCGGTGGAGAACGACTTGTGCCCGGTGTAGACGAGCTCGTCGCCGTCTTCGGTGATCGTCAGGTCGGAGTCGCGCGGGTTGACCGCGCCGCCGAAGAACAGGTTGCCCGTCGTGTACAGCTCTTCGACGGCCGCCACCTGCGCGTCCGTGGCCACCAGGCGCGCCGCCCAGGCCCACAGGTAGTGGTAGCCCAGCAGCTGCCCGATGGAGCCGTCGGCCTTGGCGACCTCGCGGATCACCCGGTAGGCGGTTTCCCAGGTCTGCCCGCCGCCGCCGTGCTCGGCCGGGCCGAGCAGGGTCACCAGCCCGGCGTCCTTCAGCAACTGCACTTCCTGGTACGGGGTCTCGCCCCGGCGGTCGCGCTCGACCGCGTCGACGGCGAGCTTGGCGGCGACCTCGCGGGCGCGTTCGATCCAGTCGGTCATGCTCGGCTCCCCACGGGTTCGGGCGTCGCGGCGCTGCGGTCGAGGTCCTTCTCCAGTTCGCGGATGATCGGCAGGACGTGCTTGCCGAAGTACTCGACGTCCTCCTGGAAGTGCAGGAAGCCGAGCAGCAGCAGGCTCGCGCCGCGGCGCTTGTACTCGATGGCGCGTTCGGCGATCTGTTCCGGGGTGCCGATGAGCCGGGTGCGGAAGCCGTCGTTGTACTGGACGAGGTCGGCGAACTCGGAATCCGCCCACATGCCCTTCTTGTCCGCCGTCGCGTTGCCGGCCTGCTGCACCGCCGACCGGAATCCCTCGACCGCTTCCACATTGGCCTTGGCGACGATCTCGCGCAGCACGTCCCGCGCTTCGGCTTCGGTCTCGCGGGCGATCACGAAACCGTTCAGGCCGAATTTGACGGCGTGGGAGTTTTCGGCCGCGTACCCGCGGACTTCGGCCACCTGCTCGCTGAACCCGTCGTAATCCTTGCCGTTGCTGAAGTACCAGTCCGAAACGCGGCCGGCGAGCTTGCGGGCGGCCGTGGAGTTCCCGCCCTGGAAAATCTCGGGATGCGGACGACCCTCACCCGAAAGGGGCTTGGGCTTGATGTCGAAGTCGTGGATCCGGTAAAAGTCGCCGGCGAACTCGGCGTGGTCGTTCGTCCACAGTTCCTTGAGCACCCGGATGAACTCTTCGGACCGGCGGTAGCGCTCGTCGTGCTCCAGCCAGGGTTCGCCGAGCCCGGTGAACTCGTCCTTGAACCAGCCGCTGACCACGTTGACCGCGGCCCGGCCACCGGAGAGGAAGTCCGCGCTCGCGATGAACTTCGCCAGCACGCCGGGCTGCCACAGCCCGGGGTGGATGGCCGCGATCACCTTCAGCCGCTGCGTCGCCAACAGCAGCGCCAGGCTGAAACCGGTCGACTCGTGCTGGTAGGCGGCGCCGTAGCTGGCGGTGTACCGCACCTGCGTGAGCGCGTATTCGAAGCCGTTGTTCTCGGCGATGACCGCGAGATCGCGGTTGTATTCGTACCCCCAATCGGTGCGCTGCTCGATGTCACTGGTGACGAGGCCGCCGCTGACGTTCGGCACCCAATAGGCGAATTTCAGTGGTTCCCGGAGCTGGCTCATGACCGGAGAATGGGGCATCGGTCAGCTCTCGGCAAAAGCATCCACGTTCTGGGAAACTTTCCGACGACCGGGAATCGCGGCCAGCAGTTCCTTCGTGTACTCCGACTCCGGTGCTTCGAGGACCCGGGCCACCGGGCCCAGCTCCACCAGTGCGCCCGCGCGCATGACGCCGACGTGGTCGGCGAGCTGCCGGACCACCGCCAGGTCGTGCGAGATGAACAAGTACGACAACCCCAGCGACGACTGCAGGTCCGCCAGCAGGCGCAGGATCTGGGCCTGCACCGAGACGTCCAGCGCCGACACCGGTTCGTCGCACACCACCAGGTCCGGTTTCAGCGCCAGAGCCCGCGCGATCGCCACCCGCTGCCGCTGGCCGCCGGACAGCTCCGCCGGCTTCCGGCGCGCCACCGACGCCGGCAGCGCCACCTGCTCCAGCAGCTCGGCCACGCGCGCCCGCCGGTCCGGCAGCCCGAACGCCCGCAGCGGCTCGGCGACCACGTCTTCGATGGAGAACTTCGGGTTCAGGGACGCGTACGGGTTCTGGTACACGATCTGCATCCGGCGCCGCAGGCGGCGGAGTTCCTCGCCCCCGAGGGCCGTGATGTCCCGGCCGTCGAACGACACCGAGCCCGCCGACGGCGTTTCCAGCCGCAGCACCATCCGCGCGGTCGTCGACTTGCCCGAGCCGGATTCGCCGACCAGCGCCAGGGTCTGCCCGCGCGGGACGTCGAAGGAAACGCCGTCGACCGCCCGGATCCCGCCGTCGAACGTCTTCGCCAGGTCCCGCACCGACACGAGCGGCTCGGCGGCCGGAGCGGGTGGCCGCAACGCGCTCGACAGGCTCGGCGCCGCCGCGATCAGCTGCTGCGTGTACGGGTGCGTCGGCGCGGTCACCACCGACGAACCCTCTTCGACGACCGCGCCCTGCGAGAGCACCACGATCCGCGCCGCCCGGTCGGCCGCGACGCCGAGGTCGTGGGTGATCAGCAGGATCGCCGTGCCCGATTCCCGCGCCAGTGAGGTCAGGTGGTCGAGGATCCGGCGCTGGACCGTGACGTCCAGCGCGGAGGTCGGCTCGTCGGCGATGATCAGCTTCGGCCGCCCGGCCAGCGCCGCCGCGATCAGCACGCGCTGCCGCAGGCCGCCCGACAGCTGGTGCGGGTACTGCCGCGCCCGCAATTGCGGTTCCGGCACGCCCGCGCGTTCGAGCAGCTCGATCGCCTGCACCGACGCCGCGCGCCGGTCCGCCAGGCCGTGGATCTTCAGCACCTCCGCGACCTGGTCGCCGATCCGGTGCACCGGGTTCAGCGACACCGCCGGGTCCTGCGGCACCAGCGCGATCTCACGCCCGCGCACCGAGCGCCACTGCCGGGACGACAGGGAGAGCAGGTCCCGGCCGTCGAAGGTGATCGAGCCGCGGTCGACCCGGCCACCGCGCGGGAGCAGCCCGATGGCCGCGTGCGCGGTCGTCGACTTGCCGGAGCCCGATTCGCCGACGACGGCGACCACTTCGCCGGCCGCGACGTCGAGGCCGACGTCCCGCACGGCGGGCACCGACTTGTACGACACGGCCAGGTCCGAGATGCGCAGCAGGGTCATCGGTCGCCTCCGTCCAGCGCCCGGGACAGCCGGTTGGCGGCGAGGACCACCGCCGCGACCGTCAGTCCCGGGAACGTCGTCATCCACCAGGCCGTGGCCAGGAAACTGCGCCCGCCCGCAACGAGCGCGCCCCACTCCGGGGTGGGCGGGGTCGCGCCGAAGCCGAGGAAGCTCAGCGCGGACACCTCGAGCACGGCCGTGCCGAGGGTGAGCGTCGCGAGCGCGAGCACCGGGCCGGCC
The DNA here is from genome assembly GCA_049998155.1 of Amycolatopsis sp. cmx-13-12. Classification (GTDB taxonomy): domain Bacteria; phylum Actinomycetota; class Actinomycetes; order Mycobacteriales; family Pseudonocardiaceae; genus Amycolatopsis. The sequence continues at coordinate 738,727 of JAEBES010000001.1, forward strand.
GCGTTGGGCAGGACGTGCCGGAGCAGCACCCCGGACCACCGCACCCCGGCGGCACGGGCGGCTTCGACGAAGACGCCGTTCCGCACGCGCAGCACCTCCGCCCGCATGAGCCGCGCGAAGGAGGCCAGGTTCGCGATGCCGACGGCGATCGCGACGTTCGTCGTGCCGAAGCCCAGCGCGGTGACCAGGGCCAGTGACAGCAGGATCGGCGGGATGGCCAGGAAGACGTCGACGAACCGCATGATCACCGTGTCGGCCCAGCCACCGCGGAACCCGGCGAGCAGGCCGAGCGCCGAGCCGGCCACCAGCGCCACGAGCACGGCGATCGCGGTGGCCCGCAGGGAGAGCGACGCGCCGTGGATCACGCGCGCGTAGACGTCCCGGCCGGTCTCGTCGGTGCCGAACAGGTGCCGCAGCGAGGGTCCGTGCAGCCGCTCGGCCGGGACGCCGGCGATCGGGTCGTACCCGGTCAGCAGGCCCGGCACGAAGGCCGCGAGCAGCACGAAGGCCAGCACCACGACCGCCAGCACCAGCCCGGGCGGCACTTTCACGGGAAAGTGCCGCGGGGGAGCTTCCGCGAGGTCAACCACGGGCCACCTCCGGTGTCCGCGCGATGCGCGGGTCGAGCAGCGGGTAGAGCAGGTCGACGACCAGGTTCAGCACCACGAACACCAGCGCCGCGAGCACGATCACCGCCTGGACCACCGGGACGTCTTGCGCGGTGACGGCGGCCGCGGTGATCCGGCCGACGCCGTCGCGGGAGAACACCGTCTCGGTGATCACCGAGCCCGCGACGAGGTTGCCCGCCACCACGCCGGCGACGGTCAGCGCCGGCGCGGCCGCGTTGCGCAGCAGGTGTCCGAAGTGGACGCGCCAGCGGCTCGCGCCCTTGGCCGCCGCGATCTCCGCGTACGGCTCCTCCTGTTGCGTGGCCAGGCTCTTCGCCAGCACCTGGCCGATGATCGCGCCGGTCGGCAGGGCCAGTGTGATCGCGGGCAGGATGATCGTCTCGAAGCCCTGCGTGCCCAGGGCCGGCAGCAGCCGCAGCCGGAAGGAGAAGAACTGGATCAGCAGCAGCCCGACCCAGAACGGCGGCAGCGAGATCGCCAGCGACGGCAGGGACAGCAGGGCTTGGCGCAGCCAGCGGAACCGCGTGAACGTGCCGAGGACGGCCGAGCCGCCGCCGAACAGCACCGCGAACACCAGCGCCAGGCCGGTCACCGCGAGCGTCGGCGGCAGGGCCGTGACCACCATGTGGGTCGCGTCGTCGCCGGTGGCGACGCTGCGGCCGAAGTCGCCGTGCAGGGCGGAGACCAGGCGTTTGAGGTACTGCACCGGCAACGGTGAGTCGAGGCCGTACTCCGCCCGGGCGGCGGCGAGCTGCTCGGGCGTCGCCGACGAACCCGCCTCACCGGTGGCGAGCTTCGCCGAAACGGCGTCACCCGGCAGCAGGTAGAGGATCAGGAACGACAGCGTGAACGCCGCCCAGAGCACGAACACCGCCTGCCCGACGCGGCGCAGGAGGTAGCGCCTCACGACAGCCACGCGTCGAACAGCTGCAGCCGTGACGACGCCTCGAAGTCGACGGCGTGCGCCTTCGAGCTCAGGGCGACGACCTGGGTCAGCTCGAACACCGGGACGGCGTAGGCGTGCTCGACGATGAGCTTCTGCGCTTCGTCGGCCGACGGCTTGCGCTTGGCCACGTCCACTGTGGACGCCTGCGCGTCCAGGGCGACGTCCAGGGGGTTGCCCGGGGTGAGCTTGCTGCGGTTGCCGGACTTGGTGGAGAACTGGCCGCGCAGGATGTCCGGGTCGGCGCGGGTCACGTTGTACCAGAGGAAGTCGTAGTTCCCGCTCAGCTGGAGCTGCGTGGTCTCGGCCGTGGTGTGCTGCTCGATCCGCAGGTCGAAGCCGATCTTGCGGAGCTGCTGCTGGATCAGCTCCAGCACGCTGCGGTTCTGGTTGAACACCGGCGAGAACACGACGGCCGCACTCAGCTTCTGCCCGTTCTTGACGCGGATGCCGTCCGGGCCGGGCACCCAGCCGTCGCCGTCCAGCAGCGCCGCGGCGCCCTTCTGGTCGTACGCGAGCTGCTGCGAGAGGTCGCTGACCAGCGGGGTCGCCGAGCCGAGGATGCTGGTGGCGGCCTGGTAGCTCGGCGTCAGCACGGTGTTCACCACCTCGGCGCGGTCGACGCCCTTGAGCACGGCCTGGCGCACCTTCTCGTCGGTGAGCACGCCGCGGGTGGTGTTCGCGTGCAGGTTGAACACGACGCCGGGGTTCGGCCGGATGTTCTCGGTGAAGCCGTTGCCCTTGAACTGGGGCTCGTCGACCGGCTGGATGTCGGTGGCCGCGTCGAGCTGGCCGGAGGCGAGGCTGCCGGTGCGGACACCGGGCTCGGGCACGATCTTGTAGTCGATCTTGTCCAGGTAGGCCTCGCCCTGGTGCTTGAACAGCGACGAGCCCCAGGTGTAACCCTTGCGCTTGGCCAGCACGATCTCCTGGTTCTGCTTCAGGCTTTCGAACACGAACGGCCCGGAGCCGATCAGGCCGGTGCCCTGGCAGCGCTGCTCGGGCGTCTTCCGGTACGCCGCCGGCGCGAGGACGCCCAGCGAGACCGTGGAGCTGGCCTGGAGGAACTGGGCGCTGGGCGCGGAGAACTCGAGGCGGACGGTCTGCGGGTCGACGACGGCCGACCCCTTGTAGGTGGCCAGGTAGCCGTAGCCGAGCTGGGCCTTCGTGGCGAGGGCCTTGATGCCGTCGAAGCTGGTCTTCACGGCGGCCGCGTCGACCGGGCTGCCGTCGGAGAAGGTGGCGCCGGGCCGCAGGTGGAAGGTGAACGCCGTGGAATCGGCGTTGCTCTCCCACTTCTCGGCCAGCCACGGCTTGATCTCACCGGTCTTCGGGTCCTGGTCGGTGAGCGAGTCGACCAGCTGGCGGGCGACGTTGATCGACGCGTTCGTGGCGACCTGCTGCGGGTCGAGGCAGTCGGGGGCGGACGAGATGCCGAGCCGCAGGACGCCGCCGGGCTTCGGCGGACCCGCGTCGGCCGCGGGTTCACCGCCCGCCGCGGAGCAGGCGGTCAGCAGCACGGGCAGGGCGAGCAGGGCCGCGGCGTAGCGGGCACGGGGAAAAGGGGACACCGGACGGCCTCCAGCGGGGAGCGGTTGCAGCTTTCGAAACGCGACGCTAGCCATGCGCCGGAACCCTTCCCACCATGCGAACCGGCGTCCCATTGTCTGGCACCGCGGTGAGACACCCTTGACACACAAGGTTTTTGTGCTCTGTCCACATCCTGAACGTGCGTGCACCGCGGCAGCGCACGGGATAGCTGTGGAACCATGACTTCTCGCAGCCTGCACGTCGCCGTGGAGCTGGACGGCGCGCCGGCGGGCACCGTCGCGACCGCCGAACGGGCCGGGTTCACCTTCGCCACCTTCGACGACTCGCCGCTCGGTGGCCCGCGGCTCGACGCGGTCACCCGCGCCGCCTACGTCGCCACGCTGACCGACCGGCTCGGGCTCGCGCCCGCGGTGAACGTCACCACGGCCGAGCCGTTCCACCTGGCCGCGCAGCTGGCGAGCCTGGACCACGCCTCGCACGGGCGCGCGGCCTGGGTGGTCGGCGCCGACGGCTCGGCCGAAGCACTGGCGACCGTCGGCGGCTCGCGGCTCGACCCGGACGCGCTGCACCACGAAGTCGCCGAGGTCGTCGAAGTCGTGCGCCGGCTGTGGGATTCCTGGGACGATGACGCGGTGATCAAGGACGTCGCCACCGGCCGGTACCTCGACCCGGACAAGGTCCACCACGTGGACTTCACCGGGACGCGGTTCTCGATCAAGGGACCGTTGATCACCCCGCGGCCCCCGCAGGGCCGGCCGGTGGTGCTCGCGCCCGACACACTGGCCGAAGCCGCGCGCCCGGACATCGTGCTGGTGGGCGGCGGCGGTCTCGACGACGTCCGCACCCGCGCCGCGCGGGCACGGGCCACGGGCGCTTCCCTCGTTTTCGCGGAGGTCGAGGTCCGGCTCGGCAATGCCGGCCGCCGGGCACCCCAGGACCGGCTGCGCTACACGGGATCCGCGCTCGGCCTGACCGAGCTGCTGGGCTGGCTCGCCACGAGCGTCGACGGGGTCCGCCTGCACCTCGCGGACCCGGCCGCCGAGCTGCCCGCGCTGGCCGGTGAGGTGCTGCCGGCGCTGCGCACCGAAGGCTTGCTCGTCCCGCCCGAGCCGAGCGCCACACTGCGTGCGTCGCTCGGTCTCCCGCGTCCGGAAAGCGTGCTCGCATGACCGCGCGGCTGCACCTGGGCGTGTTCTACACCGGTGTCGGCCCGCAGTTCCTGTGGGACGACCCGTCGAACGCCGACCACACGCGGATCGAGACGTACGTGTCGGTGGCGCGAACGCTCGAACGGGGGCTGTTCGACGCGTTCTTCCTCGGCGAAGGCCTGCGGGTGCGGGAGAACCGCGGCCGCGTCCACGCCCTCGACGTCGCCGGCCGCCCGGACGCGATCACCCAGCTGAGCGCGCTGGCCGCGGCGACCACCCGGATCGGGCTGGTCGCCACGCAGAACACGACCTACAACCACCCGGCCGACCTCGCCCGCCGTCTGTCCTCTTTGGACTACCTGTCCGGCGGCCGGGCGGGCTGGAACATCGTCACCACCGACAACGCCTGGACGGGCGCCAACTTCCGCCGCGGCGGCTGGCTGGCCCACGAACGCCGCTACGAACGGGCTTCGCAGTTCGTCGAAGCGGCGCTGGCGCTCTGGTCCGGCACCGGGCTGGTGGACCGGCACACCGACCTGGTCAACCTGCGGGCCACCCCGTCGGTGCCGCCGAGCCCGCAGGGCCGCCCGGTGCTGTTCCAGGCCGGCGACTCCCCCGGCGGCCGCGAGCTGGCGGCGCAGTACGCCGACGTCGTGTTCTCCGCGAACACGGCCTACGACAAGGCGGTCGCCTACGCTACGGACCTGCGCGAGCGACTGGGCCGCCACGGCCGCCCGGCGGACGCCGTCCGCATCCTGCCCGGCGCAACGGTCGTCCTGGGCGACACCCCGGCCGACGCGGCCGAGCGCGCGGAGGACATCCGCCGGCGTCAGATCACCCCGCAGCGGGCACTGGCGTTCCTCGAGCAGTACTGGGGCCAGGACCTGTCGGCGTACGACCCGCACGGCCCGCTGCCGGACATCGAGCCGGCCGAGGGCGAACTCGACCCCTCCCGCGGGACGATCCCGATCGCGGACCGGACCGGCAAGCTCGAGCGGATCCAGCGGTGGCGGGAGCTGGCGGAGGCGAAGACGCTGTCGATCCACCAGCTGGTCCTGGAGGTCCAGCCGCGACAGCACGGCTTCGTGGGCACGCCGGGCCAGGTCGCCGACGAGTGGGCGCGCTACGTCCAGACCCGCGCGGTGGACGGGTTCAACATCAGCCCGCACCTGGTGCCGGGAACGCTCGACGACATCGTCGATCGCCTGGTGCCGGAGCTGCAGGACCGCGGCGTCTACCGGACGGAGTACGAAGGCACGACGCTGCGGGAGCACCTGGAGCTCCCTTAGCGCACTGGGCGGAGATCGTCCGCCGGTCGTAAGACAAGCGCGTCCGCTTGCCCAAACAAAGGAGCAGGGTGGTCATCCCGTCGCCTGAGGCCGTGAAATCACTTTGAGCCGGGCCCGCAACCCACAGCGCAGCGCGGGGTGACGGCGCAGGCTTGCGGGCCCGGCTCAAAGTGATAGGCCTCGTTCAGGCGACGGGATGACCACCTCGCGGCCCAACTCGACAACGGGAGACGACAGCGCAAGAGGGGGGCCATCCCAGAGCCTGCCCGTCCGGCGAGGACATTCTTTTGCTTTTTCTGCCGCGGCAGAAAGTCTCTGCCGCTGGTTCGTGTTTCTGCCGTGGCAGGGCTGCGGGTCCGACCTCCCCCGCCCCTCCGGTGGGATTTTCAGCCGCCGTCCGGGTTTGTCAAGGCGGGAAAGATGCCTTGACAAACCCGGCCGTCGGCTGAAGAGAAGGCTGGGATGAGGGGCGGGGGAGGTCTGGTGACGCCGTTGGTCGCCTTGCGCTCCCGGCCGCCGGTTTGGTGCCCGCACGAACCGGTTCACGTGATACGCAGTTCCTCGCCCTTGCAGCCGCTACGCGTCCGGCTCCGCCCGAGCGCCCCAATGTGGCGTTCAGTGCGTCTCATGCACCCAATGCCACATTGGGGCGCATCAGACGGCCCGGAGTGCGCGCCAGGCTTCGCGGCGCTGCCGCTGGGCCTCCGGGTCGGCGACCGGCGCCGCCGACAGCAGGCGCTGGGTGTACGGGTGGGCCGGGGCCGTCAGGACCTCCTTGGCCGGCCCCTGCTCCACCACCCGGCCCTGGTGCATCACCGCGACCCGGTCCGCCAGCTGCTCGATCACCGCCAGGTCGTGGCTGATGAACAGGCACGCGAAGCCGAACTCGTGCCGAAGCTCGCGCAGCAGGTCGAGGATCCGGGCCTGGATCGTCACGTCGAGGGCGCTCGTCGGCTCGTCCGCCACCAGCAGGTCCGGGCCCAGCGCCAGGGCCCGCGCGATGCACGCCCGCTGCCGCTGGCCGCCCGAGAGCTCGTGCGGGTAGCGGGAACCCAGGGACGGCGACAGCTGGACAGCGGACAGCAGTTCCGCGACGCGGCGGTCCACCGCGGCCCCGCGGGCCGCGCGGTGCAGCCGCAACGGCGTCGCGACGCTCTCACCCACCGTCGTGCGGGGGTTCAGCGACGACAGGGGGTCCTGGAACACCACGCCGATCCGGCGGCGCAGCTCCTTCGCCGCCCGGCCGCGGACGCGGGTGATGTCCGCGTCGCCGATGTGCACCGTCCCGGAGGACGGCGCGAGCAGTCCCGTGACCGCCCGCGCCACCGTGCTCTTGCCCGAACCGGATTCCCCGACCAGGCCGAGCACCTCGCCCGGCTCCACGTGCAGGTTCACCCCCGAGGCGGCGTGCACCGCCAGGGTGCGGAAGCGGCCGCGGTAGGTGACCGACAGGTTCTCCACGCGCAGCAGGGGCGCCACCGCGGGGACGTCCGGGATCGACGACGCCGGGTGGGCGGTGACCGCGCTGCCGAGCGAGACCACCGAGCCGAGCAGCTGCCGTGTGTAGTCCTCGGCGGGCGTCGCGAAGATCGTCTCGACCGGCCCCTGCTCGACCACGCGGCCGTCGTGCATCACGACCACCCGGTCGGCGAGGTCGGCGACCACGCCCATGTCGTGCGTGATCAGCAGGATCGCCGTCCCCAGCCGCGCGCGGAGGTCGCGCAGCAGCTCGAGGATCTCCGCCTGCACGGTGACGTCCAGCGCGGTGGTCGGCTCGTCGGCGATCAGCAGCTTCGGCTCGTTGGCCACCGCCATCGCGATGACGACCCGTTGCAGCTGGCCGCCGGAGAGCTCGTGCGGGTAGGACCGGAACCGGTCGCGCGGGTCCGGCAGCCCGACCAGGGTGAGCAGCTCGATCGCCCGCTCGCGGGCGGCGGCCGCGGTCAGCTCCCGGTGCGTCCGGATGGCCTCGACGAGCTGGTCCCCGATGGTGAACACCGGGTTCAGGGCGCTCATCGGTTCCTGGAACACCATGCCGACCTCGCCGCCGCGGACCGCCCGCAGCTCGGCCGGGGTCATCGCGTAGAGGTCCCGCCCGGCCAGCTCCGCACGGCCCGTGACGCGGGCCGTGGGCGGGAGCAGGCCGAGCAGGGACATCGCGGTGACCGTCTTGCCGGAGCCGGACTCCCCGACCACGGCGACGACTTCGCCCGGGCGGACCTCGTAGCCGACCCCGCGGACGGCTTCGACGTCCCCGAACGAGACCGCGACGTCGTGCAGCCGCAGGAGCCCGGCTCCGCTCACTGGATGATCCCGAACTTGCGGTAGTCGACGTAGGCCGGGAAGCGCCCGATCTCGACGCCACCCACCTGTGACCCGTGCAGGAACGAGTTGCGGGTGTAGATCAGCGGCACCACCGGCGAGTCGGCGAGGATCTTCTTGTCCAGCGCCGCCCACTTCTTCCCGGCCTCGGCCGGGTCGACGGTGGCCTGCGCTTCGGCGATCAGCTTGTCGACCTCGGGGTTGTTGTAGCGCGATTCGTTGTACCCGCCGTTGCCGATCTCGGTGGACTGGAACAGCGGCTGGATGTTCGCGTTGGCCGACGGGATGTCCGGCTGCCACGAGGTCAGCGTCAGGTCGAAGTCCGAGAGGCCCTTGGTGTCCACTTCGGACGTGTAGGTGTCCTCGTCGAGCGGCTTGATCGTGACCTTGATGCCCGCCCGGGCCAGTGAGGCCTGGATCGCCGCGGCCTTCTCCGGGAAGCCGCGTTCGTTGTGGGTGGCGAGCACCAGGCCGTCCAGCCCGTTCGGGAAGCCCGCCTCGGCGAGCAGCTGCTTGGCCTTCGCGACGTCACCGGAGGGCGGCGCCGGGTACAGGTCGTACTGCTCGCGGCCCAGCAGGCCCGGGGTGATGAGCGTGGTCGCGACGTCGCCGGCCAGCTGGGCGCTGCCCGCGCTGGCCACCTGGTAGGCGGCCTTGTCGACGGCGTACTGGAACGCCTGGCGCACCTTCGGGTTCGTCAGGTTCCCGCGCTGGGTGTTCAGCGACAGGTAGGCCAGCGCCCCGGACTCCGACGTCACCAGCCGCGACTTCGCCGAGGCGTTGCCCTGGATCTGGGCCAGCTGGGCGGGCGAGGCGAAGGACATGCCGAAGGCGGCGCGGTCCTTGCCCGTGTCGTCGACCAGTCGCTTGGAGATGACCCCGGTGTCCTGGCCGAGCTCGAACTCGACGGTGTCCGGGTTGGCCAGGCGCGTCTTGTCCTCGTCGCGGCTCCAGTTCGGGTTGCGCGTCAGCTTCGCCGACTTGCCGCGCTCGTAGCTCACCAGCTGGTACGGGCCGGACGCCACCGGGTGGTCACCGTAGTTCGCCTCGGCGCCCTTGCCCTTCGGCACCGGCGAGAAGGCCGGGGTGCTGGCGACCCAGTTGAAGTCGCCGTAGGGGCGGGCGAGGTGGAAGACGATGGTCTTCGCGTCCGGCGTTTGGATGGAGTCGAGTTCCTTGCCCTCGAACGGGCCCTTGTAAGCCAGACCCGGTGAGAGCAGGTCCTTGTGGTAGGCCAGGCCGCCGGAGAAGGCGGCCGCGAACGAACGCTCCAGGCCCCACTTGACGTCGTCGCTCTTGATCGGCGTGCCGTCGGCGTACTTCAGGCCGTCCTTGAGGGTGAACGTCCACGTCTGACCGCCGTCGCTCGGCCGGCCGGTGTCGGTGGCCAGGTCGGGCACGATCGTGGTGTCCTTGCCCGGCGCGACGTTCCACGACGTCAGCCGCCGGTGGATCAGCCCGAGCGTCGTGACGACCAGGTTCGAGCTCTTGGCCGGGTCCCAGGTGATCGAGGGTGCGTCGTTGAGCAGGACGAGGTTCCCGCCCGGCTTGACGGTGCCGCCCTGCGCCGCCGGTGTGTCGTTGGCGCCGCACGCCGTCAGCAGTGTGACGGCGGCCAGCACCCCCGCCGCGAGCCTGAGTTTCATCATTTCCCCTTCAGACGAGGCGCGCACGCGGATCGAGCGCGCCGTAGCAGAGATCGACCAGGAAGTTCAGGACCGTGACGAGCAGGGCGGAGAACAGCGTCACGCCGAGCAACACCGGCAGGTTCAGCGACGCGATCGCGTCGACGAGCAGCCGCCCGACGCCGGCCATGCCGAAGATCCGCTCGGTGATCACCGTCCCGGCCAGCAGCGCACCGAGGTCGACGCCGAACACGGTGATCACCGGCAGCAGGACGTTGCGCAGCGCGTGCCGGCCGACGACCTTGCGTTCGCTCAGGCCCTTGGCCCGCGCAGTGCGGATGTAGTCCTCGCCGAGGGTTTCCAGCATCTGGCCGCGGGTGAGCCGCGCGTAGATCGCCGCGTGCAGGAACGCCAGCACGAACCACGGCAGCACCAGGTGCCACGCCCACTGGACGGGATCCTCGGTCAGCGGCACGTACCCGTTCTTCGGGACGACGTCGAGCGCGAACGCGAAGATCGTGATGCCGATCATCCCGGCCAGGTAGGCGGGCATCGACACCCCGGCCATCGCGGCGGCCATGGTGATCCGGTCGACGGCGGTCCCGCGGCGCAGTGCGGACAGCACGCCGAGGCCGACCCCGAGGACGATCCAGATCGCCGCGGCGCCCAGCGCGACGGAGAAGCTGACCTCGATCCGGCCGCCGATCTCGCTGAGCACGTCGACGTTGTTCTGGAAGTCCCAGCCGAAGCACGGCGCCGTGCAGTGGATCGCCGCGGCGCCGGTGCCGAACGTGCGGCCGCCGAGGATCCCGCCGAGGAATTCGAAGAACTGTCCGTACCAGGGGACGTTGTAGCCCATGAACTCCCGCGCGAGCTGCAGGCCCTCCGGCGAACACGGCCGGCCGCAGGCCATCCGGGCCGGATCGGCGGGCAGGACGTAGAACACCACGAAGGTCACGAACGTGACGACCAGCAGGACCAGGAGCATCCCGGCGAACCGGGTGGCGACGAAGCGGGCGGTGCGCATCAGGCTGCACCTGCCGAACGCGGGTCGAGCGCGTCGCGGATCGCGTCGCCGACGACGTTGAAAGCCAGCGTGATCAGGAACAGCAGCAGCCCCGGGAAGACCAGGTACATCGGGTCGGTCTCGAAGAAGTCGATGGCGGTGCTGATGGTGCGGCCCCAGCTGGGTGTCGGGGGCAGGACGCCGACGCCGAGGAAGGACAGCGCGGCTTCACTGCCGATCATCGACGGGATGGAGAGGCTGGCGACGACGATGATCGGCGCCCACAGGTTGGGCAGCAGTTCCTTGGTGAAGACGTGCCACGGGCCGCCGCCGACGACCTTGGCCGCGGCGACGAAGTCGCGCTTGGCCAGCGTCAGCGCCTGGGCCCGGACGATCCGGGCCACCCGGGGCCAGCCGAAGAGCCCGAGGACGACGATGAGCGTGACCTGCCGCGGGAAGTCGACCGGCAGGACGGCGCCGAGCGCGATCATGAAGATCAGGTACGGGAAGCCGAGGATGACGTCGGCGGTCCACGTCACCAGGCGGTCCCACCAGCCGCCGAGGTAGCCGGCGCTGACGCCGATCACGACCCCGAGCGCGGTCGCGAGCGCGGTGGCGCCGAGCCCGACGAGCAGTGACGTCCGCGCCCCGTAGGCGACCAGCGCGAAGAGGTCGATGCCGGTCAGCGGCTCGACCCCGAACCAGTGCGCGCCGCTCACCCCGCCCAGCGTCCCGGCCGGGAGCCCGGCCGGGCCGAGCGCCGAGATGTCCGGGACGAGGCTCTGGCCTTCGGCGAGGACGAAGAGGTCGGCCCCGGCGGCGAGCAGCACGATGACGACGATGAGGACGGCGCAGACGGACGTCCACCGCCCGGACCGGACGGCACGCCAGACCGCGGCGGGCAAGGAGCGCGCCGCAAGCGGCGGCAGGGCAGGGGCGGACACGACACCTCAAGGTTCAGCCGATCGAGTGACGATCAGGGACCTTAGGCAGTCCGGGTGGTGATCGATCCACTGTCTCAGGATGTGGAACGATACTTCCCGGCGGTGTCCGGTGACTGGACAGCCCTTCCAGCTCGTGGGCGCGGTTGCGCGGCCGGGGGCGGCCGGGTCCACTCGGCCCAAGCACGTTCGCCCACCGGAAGGATCGGCATGTCCGTCACCGACGAACTCTTGGCCAACAACGCCGCCTACGCCGCCCAGTTCTCCGGGCCGCTGCCGCTGCCGCCCGCCAAGCACGTCGCCGTGCTCGCCTGCATGGACGCGCGCATCAACGTCTACGGCGTCCTCGGCCTGCAGGAGGGCGAGGCCCACGTCATCCGCAACGCCGGCGGCGTGGTCACCGAGGACGAGATCCGTTCCCTCGCCATCAGCCAGCGGCTGCTGGGCACCGAGGAGATCATCCTCATCCACCACACGGACTGCGGCATGCTCACCTTCACCGACGACGGCTTCAAGAAGTCCATCGAGGACGAAGTGGGGATCAAGCCGCCGTGGGCGGCCGAAGCCTTCACCGACCTCGACGCCGACGTCCGCCAGTCGATCGCGCGGATCCGCAACAGCCCGTTCGTGCCGAAGAAGGACTCGATCCGCGGCTTCGTCTTCGACGTGGCGACGGGCAAGCTGAACGAAGTCAGCTGAGCGATCCGGCGAGTTGCCACGTGCGCAGCCGTTCGCGGGGCGACCGCAGGCCCGACTGGATCAGGACGATCTCGGTCGCCCCCGCGTCGAAGTAGCGGCGCAGGCCCGCCTCGACCGTGCGCTCGTCGCCGATCAGGGCGAGGTCGGCCGCGTGCGTGGCGCCCTCGACGTCGAGGATGCGGCGGTAGGACGGGATGTCGCCGTAGTAGCCCAGGTGCACCGCGGCGACCTGCCGGACCGTGTCGGGGTCGTCGGTCACCACGGCCGGGACGGCGGCGATCACCCGGGGTTCGGGCCGCCCGGCGTCGGCCGCGGCCTTGGTGAGCGTGGGCACGACGTGCTCGGCGAGCGCGCGCGGGCCGGCCAGGAACGGGAGGGTGCCGTCGGCGAGTTCGCCGGCCACGCGCAGCGCCTGCCGTCCCATCGCGGCGACGACGATCGGGACGCCGCCCCCGCCGGGCACGGCGGTGGGCAGGGGCGGGCAGGCAGTGAGGGTCTCGCCGTCGAAGAGCGGGCGGCGGCCGTCGAAGATGTCGCGCAGCACGGTGAGCGATTCGCGCAGGGACGTGATGGGCGGCGGGTATTCAAAGCCGAAGGCGGGTTCCAGCAGGCTCGCCACGCCGAGCCCGAGCCCGAGGTTGAACCGTCCCCCGGTCGCGGCCTGCGCGGTCTGCGCCTGGGCGGCGAGGTGGAGCGGGTGCCGCGGGTAGAGCGGGACGACGGCGGTCCCGACGGTGATGCCGGGCACCTCCCGCCCGGCGAGGGCGGCGAGGGTGAGGGCGTCGTGGTCGAACAGCTGGGAGAACCAGACGGAACGCAGGCCGGCGTCGGCGGCCTCGCGGGTCTGCGCCAGCAGGGCCTCGACGCTGTTGGCGACCCCGGACAGGTCGCCGGCGGGCAGGGCGGCACCGATGGTCATGGCGTTCCTTTCGACGAGGCTTCGGTGGTCTGCCGCGGCCGTCGTGAGTGAAAAAGAGGGTTAGAACCCTCTTTTCCACTCACGACGAGTGCGGCAGGAGGGTCAGGCTTCTTCGGGGTACTCCGACTCGCGTCGCCACGAGATCGGCCTGGGGCGTGGCAGCCGGCGTTGCCCCGCGCGGCCCGTGGACCTCGGGGCGCCGTCCCCCTGCGCCCGGTCCGCCGCCAGCTCGAACTGGTTGCGTCCCAACGCGGTCCGCGGGGACGCCGTGCGGTTGCCCATCCCCGGCTCGCCCGGCGGCAACCCCGGCAGCACCGGTGAGGCCACCGCCGCCGAGCGAGCGCGGTCGACCCCGGCCAGGACCTCGCGGACCAGCTCGTCCCAGCTCACCCCGCCCGCCTCGTCGCCGGCGGTGAGGGCCCGCGTGATCCGGCCCGCGGCGTCGGCGAACCGGCTTTCGCGGACCGCCAGCTCCCCCAGCGACCGCTCGAGCGCCGCCTCGGCGTGCCGGTCGCCCGCGAGGGCCACCGCGCGCAACGCCGTCTCGCCGCTCTCGCGCCAGTCCGCGTACCGGCCCCGCGCGCCCGCCAGCTCGGCCACCGCCAGCGCCAGTTCCGCGCAGTACCCCGGCTCCCCGGCCTCGGCCGCTTGGCGCACCGCGGCCAGCAGACCGGCGGACTCGCGCTCGTACCAGGTGCCCGGGTCCCCGAGATCGGCGACCACCGACGTCCGCGGCGCAGGGCCGGCCTCGACACCCCGGACCTCGTCCGTCAGCTGCAGCCAAGCGCCGAACAGCCGCCGGGAAGCCGCCTGAAGTGGTTGAGCCGCAAGGAGTTCCCGCGCCAGCAGCCGCGTCAGGGACGGCAGCCGGTAGCGAGCCCCGACGACGTCGACCAGCCGCGCGTCCACCAGCGACTCCAGCGCGTCGGCGGCTTCGGCCGGGCCAAGGTCCGCCAGCGCGCAGGCCGCCCACCCCGCCCAGCTCCCCGCGGGCAGCAGGGCCAGCCGCGCGAACAGGTCCCGGGCCGGGCCGGGCAGCTCGTCCAGGCCACGCCCGACGGCCGCCCGGACGCCCGCGCCGAGGCGGCCGAGCCGGTCGTCCTCGGCGCGCAGCCGGGCCACCGCCTGGGCGAGGGTGCGCCCCGGCCGGGCCGCCACGTGCGTGGCCGCCGCCGTCACCGCCAGCGGCAGGCCGCCGCACAGCTCGACCAGTTCCACCGCGTCCGACAGTTCCGCCGTCACGCGGTCCTCGCCCACCAGCGCCGAGAGCAGCTCGACGCCTTCCGCGCCGTCCAGCACGTCGAGCTCGGCGACCGTCACGCCGGGCAGCGACGGCACGCGGGCGCTGGTCGTGACGAGCAGCCGGCAGCCCCGGGCGTCCGCGACGAACGGGGTGACGCGCGCCAAGCTCGCGGCGTCCTCCAGCACGGTCAGCACCCGGCGGCCGGCGAGCACGTTGCGGTACAGCGCGGCCCGGCCGTCCAGCTCCTCGGGGATCTCCGCCGCGGGCACGCCGAGTGCGTGCAGGAACCGGGCCAGCACCTCACCGGCGTCCTCCTCGGCGAGGCGCGCGTAGAGCACCCCGTCGGGGAACGCCGGCGCGACGCGGTGCGCGGCTTCGGCCGCCACGGCGGACTTGCCCGCCCCGCCGCGTCCGGTGAGGACGGTGACGACCGCGGCGCCCGGCCCGTCGTCGGTGAGGCCGCGCCGCAGCCCGGCCAGCAGCCGCTCGTGCCCGGTGAAGTACGGCAGGCGCGCGGGCAGCATCCGCGGGACAGCGCGGCCGCTCGCCGGCGCCTCGCTCGTCCCCGCGAGGATGTCCTGGTGCAGTTCGCGCAGCGCGGCACCGGGTTCCAGGCCCAGTTCGTCGACGAAGCGGCGGCGCACGGCCCGGTAGGCGGCGAGCGCCTCGACCCGGCGGCCGCACCGGTGCAGCGCGGTCATCAGCTGCAGCACGAACCGCTCGCGCAGCGGGTGTTCCTCGGTCAGCACCGAGATCTCGCCGACGACCTCGCGGTGCAGGCCCAGCTCGAGCTCGGCGTCGAGGCAGTCTTCGAGCACCTCCACCCGCCGCTCGGCGATGCGGACCTGGTGGGCGCGGACGACCCCGCTGTCGATCCCGGTGAGCGGTTCCCCGCGCCACAGCGCCAGTGCCTCGCGGAACGCCGCGCGGGCCTCCTCCGGCCGCCGGGCCGCCCGGCCGCGGGCCACCAGCGTCTCGAACTCGTGCAGGTCCAGTTCCCCGGGCGCGAGGTCGAGGCAGTAGCCGCTGCCGCGCGCGGAGATCCGTTCGCCCAGCCCGGCTTTCGCCAGCGCACGCCGCAGGGCCGACACACAGGTCTGGACCTGCGCCCGGGCCGTGGCGGGCGGCGCGGCACCCCACAGCGCGTCGAGCAGCACTTCGAGGGGCACCACGCGGTTGCCGTTGAGCAGCAGCAGCGCGAGCACCACCTGCTGGCGGCGGGCGGTCACGACGACCGGCTCGCGGCCGCGGACCTGCAGGAGACCCAGGACGCGGAAGCCGGGATCAGGGACGGTGCGAAGCACGGGGGCTCCGGGTTTCGGCACGGTGGTCTGCACGGTGTTCCCTCCGGGGTCAGACGAGGACTTCGGGCGGCGCCGGGTGCCCGAGGAAGGCGGTGGGGCTGGCGGTCAGGCCGTAGGCGCCGGCCTGGAAGATCGCGATCAGGTCGCCGATGGCCGCACCGGGCAGCGATACCTTGTCGCCGAGGAGGTCGAGCGGGGTGCACAGGCAGCCGACCACGGTCACCGTCTCTTCGGGACCGCCGGGCGCGGACGCCAGGGACAGCGGGTAGTTGCGGCGGATGGCCTGGCCGAAGTTGCCGGACGCGGCCAGCTGGTGGTGCAGGCCGCCGTCGACGACGAGGAAGGTCGTGCCGCGCGAGACCTTCCGGTCGACCACGCGGGTGAGGTAGACCCCGGCCTCGCCGACGAGGTAGCGGCCGAGCTCGATCACCACGCGCGCGTCGGGCAGCGCGGGCCGCAGCGAGACGTCCAGGAGCTTCGCCAGGTTCTCGCCGACTTCGTCGAGGTCCAACGCCGTGTCGCGCGCGGTGTAGGGGATGCCGAAGCCGCCGCCCAGGTTCACCGACCGCACCGGGCCGGGCGCGGCCTCGGCCAGCTGCAGCACCAGCTCGACCGTCGCGCGCTGGGCCTCGCACAGGCTTTCCGCGCGCAGGTTCTGGGAGCCGGCGAAGACGTGGAAGCCCTGGAAGTCCAGGCCCGCGGCGCCGACCTCGGCCAGCACGGCGGGGACGCGCTCGGCGTCGATGCCGAACTGCTGCGGGCCGCCGCCCAGGCGCATGCCGGACCCGCGCACGGCGAAGTCCGGGTTCACCCGCAGCGCCACGCGCGGGGTGAGGCCGAGGCGGTCGCCGGCCTCCCGCACGCGGGCCAGCTCGGTGGTGGACTCGAGCTCGACGGTGACCCCGGCGGCGACCGCGCGGGCCAGTTCGGCCCCGGTCTTGCCGGGTCCGGCGAAGCTGATCCGTTCCGGCGGGACGGTCGTGTCGAGCGCCTGCCGCAGTTCGCCGGCGGAGGCGACGTCGAGGCCGTCGACGAGGCCGCTGAGGTGGTGCAGCAGCGCGGGCATGGGATTGGCCTTGACCGCGTAGCTGAGTTCGACGTCGTCGGGCAGCGCGGCCCGCACCCGCTCGACGCGGGTGGTGACGAGCGAGCGGTCGTAAGCGAAGAAGGGGGTGGTGCCGACCCGCGCCGCGAGCCGGTCCACGGGCACGCCGCCCACGGTGAGCACACCGCCGGCGCGGCGATGCGGCGCCGCCGCGGCTTCCGTCGTGTTCGCCATCGCTTTCCTTTTCTTCGAGCACGGGGAAATAGCAACCGGAAAAGGCACCGCCGTGGGTTACCGGGCGGCACTCCGCACACTGAAGCAACTACCCACCCACCCGGGCATGGGTAGTCCTCACCCAGATTCGGCGGCCGGGTGGGGACCCGGGCACCCAGGTGTACCTGCTGTGTCCACACGGTCACTCCGGTGACACCATCCACACCGGATCGGACAGTTATTTCCGCAGGTCAGAGCAATTGACCACACCGTTCGGCGCAGTCACCCACCCCCGCTGCTCCAGCCGGGTGGCCCGCTCCGGTGGCAGCTTCCTGCCGTCGCCTGCCTGCCACCGCCGGCCCCGCGAACCCCCCTTGACGAACGGGGTGCGCAGCCCGCACGATCGGAATCCACCAGCACCGCCCGGGAATTCCCGGGAGCCGGTGCGATTCGGACAGCACCACGCATTCCCGATTTCCGCGATCCCTTCCGACGATGGGTGAACTATGTCTTCGCTGCCTGCTCCCGGTGAGCCGATCGCGGTGGTCGGCATGTCCTGCCGGCTGCCCGGCGCCCCGTCCCCGGCGTGGCTGCGCCGGCTGCTGGCCGAGGGCCGCGAAGCCGTCGGCGACGTCCCGCCGGGCCGGTGGACGGACGGCGACCGCTCGGGGCGCGGCGGCTTCGTGTCCGATGTGGACGGTTTCGACGCACCCTTCTTCGGGGTCTCCCCGCGCGAGGCCGCGGCGATGGACCCGCAGCAGCGGCTGGTGCTGGAACTGGCGTGGGAGGCCTGCGAGGACGCCCGGATCGCGCCCGGCACCCTGCGCGGCAGCGGCACCGCCGTCGTCGTCGGCGCGATCAACGGCGACTACGCGCTGCTGCACGACCGCCTCGGCGCCGGGCCGCACACCCTGACCGGCACCCACCGCAGCCTCATCGCGAACCGCGTCTCCTACGTGCTCGGGCTGCGCGGCCCGAGCCTGACCGTCGACTCGGGCCAGTCGTCGTCGCTGGTGGCGGTGCACCTGGCGGCCGAGCAGCTGCGCCGCGGCACCGCGGCCGTCGCGCTCGCCGGCGGGGTCAACCTCAACCTCCTGGCCGCGGGCACCGAGACCGTGGACCGCTTCGGCGCGCTGTCCCCGCAGGGCCGCTGCCACACCTTCGACGGCCGCGCCGACGGGTACGTCCGCGGCGAGGGCGGCGGCCTGGTCGTCCTCAAGCCGCTGAGCGCCGCGCTCGCCGACGGCGACCGCGTCCACGCGGTCCTGCTGGGCGGGGCGGTGAACAACGACGGCGGCGGCGACGGCCTCACCGTGCCGCGAGCCGAGGCGCAGACCGAGGTGATCCGGCTCGCCTGCGCCGACGCCGGAGTCGCCCCGGCCGACGTCCAGTACGTCGAGCTGCACGGCACCGGCACGCCGGTCGGCGACCCGATCGAGGCCGAAGCCCTGGGAGCGGCGTTCGCCGGGGACCGCCCGGAGCCGCTGCCCGTCGGTTCGGTGAAGACGGTGGTCGGCCACCTGGAAGGCGCCGCCGGCATCGCCGGGCTGCTGAAAGTGCTGGTGTGCCTGGAAGAACGCCGGCTGAGCCCGAGCCTGAACTTCGCCACCCCGAACCCGGCCATCCCGTTCGGGACGCTGAACCTCGAAGTGGTCGGCGAGGCCCGGGACTGGCCGCGGCCGCAGGAGCGGCTCGTCGCCGGGGTCAGCTCGTTCGGCGTCGGCGGCACCAACTGCCACCTCGTCGTGGCCGAGGCACCGGTGGTTCCCCAGCCCGAGGACGTTGCCTCCGGCGACGTCCCGCTGGTGCTGTCGGCCCGCTCGGCCGCAGCCCTGCCCGCCCAGGCCCGCGCGTTGGCGGCCCACCTCGCCGGCCACGCCCACGGCGATGTCGCCCGATCGCTGCTGCGCACCCGCGAGCTCTTCGAGCACCGCGCGGTCGTGTTCGACGACCTCGCGTCGCTGGCCGACGGCACGCCGTCGGAGAACGTCGTGACCGGCCGGACCGTCGACGGCGCCGACGTCCTCGTGTTCCCGGGGCAGGGTTCGCAGTGGCCGGAGATGGCCGGTGCGCTGCTGCGCGACTCCCCCGTGTTCGCCCGCCGGCTGGCGGAGTGCTCGGCCGCGCTGGCGCCCTTCCTCGGCTACGAACTCCTCGACGACCTGCGGGCCGGCACCGCCGACCTCGAGCGCGTCGACGTCGTCCAGCCCGCGCTCTGGGCGGTGATGGTGTCGCTGGCGGAGGTCTGGCGCGACGCGGGGCTCACGCCGTCGATCGTCGTCGGGCACTCCCAGGGCGAGATCGCCGCCGCCACCGCGATCGGCGCGTTGACGCTGGCCGACGGCGCCCGCGTGGTGGCCTTGCGCAGCCGCGTGCTCGCCGGGATGCCGCGCGGCGGCGGGATGATGTCGGCCGGCGCGGCCGAAGACGTCGTCCGGCCGCTGCTGCCCGCCGACGTGTCGGTGGCCGCGGTGAACGGCACCCGGTCGGTGGTGCTGTCCGGGCCGGCCGACGCGCTGGCGGCGTTGCACGCCACGCTCACCGAGCGCGGGTACCGCGCGAAGATCCTGCCGGTCGACTACGCGTCCCACTCGGCGGCCGTGGACCCGCTGCGGGACGAGATCCTGTGGCTGCTGGCCCCGGTGCGTCCGGTGTCCACTCCGGTCACGTTCGTCTCGGCCCTCACCGGCGAGCCCTTCGACACCGCGGGGCTCGACGCCGGGTACTGGTTCGAAAGCCTGCGGCGGCCGGTCCGGTTCGCCGCGGCGACCGCCGGCGCGCTGGCCGCCGGGGGCGCGCGGTTCGTCGAGTGCAGCCCGCACCCCGTGCTGCTGGGCAGCATCGAGGAGACCGCCGAAGCCGAGGACCGCACGGTGGCCGTCGTCGGAACGCTGCGGCGCGCCGACGGCGGGGGCGATCGGCTGCGGCGCAGTTTCGCCGAGGCGTTCGTCGCCGGGGCGGGCGTGCGGTGGGAAGTTCCGGGCTCGCGCCTGGTCGACCTGCCGACCTACGCGTTCCAGCGGACCCGGTACTGGCTCGGCGAAGAGGTGGCCGCCGCGCCGGTCGCCGTCGATCCCACGCGGGTGGCGGACCTGGTCCTCGCCACGGCCGCGGCCGTCCTGGGCCACGCCGACGCCGACGGCATCGACCCCGCGAGCACGTTCAAGGACCTCGGCTTCGACTCGGTGAGCGTGGTGGAGCTGCGCACCCGGCTGCAGGCCGCCACCGGGCGCAAGCTGCCGACGACGTTGCTGTTCGACTTCCCGACGCCCGCTCACCTCATCACGCACCTGCGGGCCCGGCCGGACGACGCCACTGTGGAAGTCGTTGCACCGCAACAGGATGACCCGATCGCGATCGTCGCCATGGGCTGCCGCTTCCCCGGCGGCATCACCTCGCCGGCCGAGCTGTGGGACCTGGTCGCCGCGGGCGGCGAGGCCGTCACCGAGCTGCCCGCGAACCGCGGCTGGGACCTCGACACGCTCCTCGGCGAGGCCGGCCCGGGCTCGTGCGCCACCCGCTTCGGCGGCTTCCTCCACGACGCCGACCGGTTCGACCCGGCGTTCTTCGGCCTCAGCCCCCGCGAGGCCCTGGCCATGGACCCGCAGCAGCGGGTGCTGCTGGAGATCAGTCACGAGGCGATCGAACGCGCCGGGCTCGCGCCGGACGCGCTCGCGGGAACCGACACCGGCGTGTTCGTCGGTGCGATGGCCACGGACTACGGCCCGCGGCTGCACGAGCCGACCGGCCTGGTCGACGGCCACCGCCTGACCGGCACCTCCCCGAGCGTCGCCTCCGGCCGGATCGCCTACACCTACGGCCTGCGCGGGCCGGCGCTCACCGTCGACACGGCGTGCTCGTCGTCGCTGGTCGCGATCCAGCTGGCCGCCGACGCCCTGCACCGCGGCGACTGCTCGCTCGCCCTCGCCGGCGGCGTCACGGTGATGGCCGCCCCCGGCAACCTCGTGGACTTCACCCGGCAGAACGGCCTGTCCGCCGACGGCCGCGCGAAGGCGTTCTCGGCCGACGCCGACGGCACGGCGTTCGCCGAGGGCGCGGGGATGCTGGTGCTGGAGCGGCTCTCCGACGCCCGCCGCCACGGCCACCCGGTGCTGGCGCTGCTGCGCGGCGGCGCGACCGGGTCCGACGGGGCCAGCAACGGTCTCACCGCGCCCAACGGCCAGGCGCAGCAACAGGTCATCCGGCGCGCGCTGCGTGCGTCGGGACTGTCCACACAGGACATCGACGTGGTCGAGGCCCACGGCACGGGGACGGCGCTGGGCGACCCGATCGAGGCGCACGCGCTGCTGGCCACCTACGGGCAGGACCGCGAAACGCCGCTGTGGCTCGGGTCGCTGAAGTCGAACATCGGCCACACCCAGGCCGCGGCCGGGGTGGCCGGGGTGATCAAGATGGTGGAGGCCCTGCGGCACGACACGATCCCGCGCACGCTGCACGCCGAGGTGCCGAGCCCGCACGTCGACTGGGCGAGCGGCCGGGTGGAGGTGCTGTCGGCCGCCCAGGCGTGGCTCGAGCACGGGCGCCCGCGGCGGGCCGCGGTGTCGAGCTTCGGGATCAGCGGGACCAACGCGCACGTCGTGCTGGAATCGGTGCCCGCCGAAGAGCCCGCGCCGGCGCCCGCCGGGCCGCTCGTCTGGCCCGTGCACGCCCACACCGGCACCGCCCTGCGCGCCCACGCCGCCCGGCTGCGGAGCTACGCCGGAACCGCGTCCGACGACGACCTCACCGCCACCGCCGCGGTCCTCGCCCGCCGCCGTCCCGGAACCTGCCGCGCGGTCGTCGTCGCCGAGGACCGGGCCGAGCTGGTCGCGGCGTTGGGTGCGCTCGCCGAGGGTGCCCCGCACCCCGCGCTCGTCACCGGCACCGCGGCCGGGGACGTCAAGCCGGTGTTCGTCTTCCCCGGCCAGGGCGCCCAATGGCCGGGCATGGCCGCCGAGCTGCTCGCCGCCGACCCGGACTTCGCCCGGCTGCTCACCGCCGCCGCCGAGGCGCTGCGCCCGCACACCGGCTGGTCCGTGCTCGACGTGCTCACCGGCGCCGGCGGCGCGCCGGACCTGGAGGGGACCGAGGTCGTGCAGCCGGTGCTGTTCGCCGTCATGGTCGCCCTCGCCGGACTGTGGCAGGCCGCCGGGGTCGCCCCGGCCGCGGTGGTCGGCCACTCCCAGGGCGAGCTGGCCGCGGCCGTCGTCGCCGGGGCGCTGCCGCTCGCCGACGCCGCCCGGATCATCGCCGTCCGGAGCCGGCTGCTCACCGCCGAACTCGACGGCACGGGCGGGATCCTCGCCGTCGGCCTGCCCGTGGCCCAGGTGCGGGAGCGCCTGGAACCGTGGGCCGGGCGGCTGTGGCCCGCCGTGGACAACGGCCCGGCCGGCACGGTGGTCGGCGGCGAGCTGGCCGCCATCGAGGAGTTCGCCGCGGCCTGCGCCGACGTCCAGATCCGGCGCACCCCGGTGGCGTACGCGGCGCACACCCCGCACGTCGAAGCCGTCCGCGACGCCCTGATCGCCGAAATCGGCGACCTGGCCCCGGCCGACACCGCGACCACGATCTGCTCCTCCTGCACCGGCGGCTTCCTGCCGGGCTCGGAACTGACCCCGGGCTACTGGTACCGCAACCTGGCCGAGCCGGTGCGGTTCGACGCCGCCGTCCGCGCCTTCGCCGGCTACCGGCGGCCGCTGTTCGTCGAGGTCAGCCCGCACCCCATCCTGGCCGGCGCGGTGCAGGAGATCCTGGCCGACGCGGAGATCGACGGCACCGCCGTGGGCACGCTGCGCCGCGGGGAAGGCGGGCGCCGCCGGTTCCTGCTCGCCCTCGCCGCGGCGCACGTCCGGGGCGCCGCGGTGGACTGGCCGCGGCTGCTCGGCCCGGTCACCCATCACCCGGACGTGCCGACCTCGGCGTTCGACCGGCAGCGCTACTGGCTCACCGGTCACACCGGCGGCCTGCTCGGCGCCCCCACCCCGGTCGCCGACGGCGACGGTTCCGTGGCCACCGGGCGGCTCTCGCTCACCTCGCTGCCGTGGCTGGCCGGGCACGCCGTCCGCGGCACGGTCCTGTTCCCCGGCACCGGGTTCGCCGAGCTGGCCCTGGAAGCGGCGGACGGCGGGAGCGTCGAGGACCTGACGCTCGAAGCGCCGCTGGTGCTGCCCGCGTCGGGCGCCGTCGAGGTCCAGGTCGGCCTCGGTGGCGCGGACGACCGCGGCCGCCGTCCGTTGACCGTCCACACGCGACTCGGCGATGGGCCGTGGGCGCGGCACGCGACCGGCACGGTGAGCCCGGAGCGGCTGACCGCCACTCCCCTGCCGGTCTGGCCGCCCGCCGGGGCGGAACCGGTCGATCTCGACGGCGCCTACGCGCGGCTCGCCGAACGCGGCTACGAGTACGGGCCCGCGTTCCGGGGGCTCACGGCGTTGTGGCGCGACGGCGACGACCGGTACGTCGAGGTGGAGCTGCCCGCCGACGGCGAGTTCACCGCGCACCCCGCGGTGCTCGACGCGGTCCTGCACGCCCTGGTCCTCGACGCCACCGAGCTGCTCCTGCCGTTCTCCTTCGGCGGCCTGCGGGTCACCTCGCCCCTGCCGGGTGCCGTGCGGGCCCGGCTGTCCGGCTCGGCGGACAGCGGCGTCGAGGTCACCCTCTACGACACCGCCGGCACCCCGCTCGGCGGCGTCGAGTCGCTCCTGCTGCGGCCCGCCGCCGAAACGAAGGCGGCCGCGCAGCTCCACCGCGTCGAATGGACGCCGGCCCCGGTCGGTGCCGGCACCGACCGGGAGTGGACCGTGATCGGCACGGAGCTGCCGGAGGTCGTCCCGCCCGTCGTGCTCACCACCGCGCACGAGCTGCCCGCCGTCCTGGACCTCGTGCAGCGGTGGCTGCTCGACGAGCGCTGCGACGGCGCGAAACTGGTGTTCCTGCAGGACCCGGGCGCACCCGACGGCGCGCCGGTGTGGGGCCTGGTGCGCTCGGCGATCGCCGAGCACCCCGGCCGCTTCGCCCTCGCCGGTGCCCGCCCCGGCGCCCCGCTGGCCGCGGCGCTCGACGCCGACGAGCCGCAGTTCGCCGTGCGCGACGGCGTGGTCCTCGTGCCCCGGCTGGCGCGCTTCGCCACCGAGCCGTCCACAGTGGACTTCGGGACCGGCACCGTGCTGGTGACCGGCGGCACGGGCGGGCTCGGTGCGCTGGTCGCCGAACGGCTGGTGACCGCGCACGGCGTCCGTGACCTGCTGCTGGTTTCGCGCCGCGGTGGCGACGTCCCGGCCCGGCTGGCCGGGCTCGACGCCCGCGTCCGGGTGGTGGCGGCCGACGTCGCCGACCGCGCAGCCCTCGCCGCGGTGCTGGCGGGCGAGACGCTCACCGGGGTCGTGCACGCCGCCGGCGTCCTCGACGACTCGACCATCACCGGGCTCACCCGGGCGCAGCTGGAGACCGTGCTGCGGCCCAAGCGCGACGCCGCCTGGCTGCTGCACGAGCTCACCGAAGACCAGCCGCTCGCCGCGTTCGTGCTGTTCTCCTCGATCGCCGGGGTGCTCGGCAACCGCGGCCAGGCGAACTACGCCGCCGCGAACGCCGCGCTCGACGCGCTGGCGGAGCACCGGGCGGCCCGCGGGCTGCCGGGCGTGTCGATCGCGTGGGGCCTGTGGGACACGGCGACCGGCATGACCGCGGCGATGACCTCGACCGACCGCGCGCGCCTGACCGGCGTCCGGCCGATCACCGAGGCGCAGGGGCTGGCCGCGTTCGACGCCGCGCTCGGGTTGTCCGGCACGGTCGTGGCGTCCGCTTGGGACACGGCCGCGTTGCGCGCGGCCGACGAGGTTCCCGCCGTCTTGCGGAGTCTCGTGCCGGTGCGCCGGGCGGCCGCGGCCGCTCCGGTCGCGACCGGGCTGGCCGGGCAGCTCGCCGGGTTGGACCGGGAAACCGCGGCCGCGACGGTGACCGGCTTCGTCCGCACGGAGGTCGCCACGGCGCTCGGGCACCGGTCGCCGGCGTCGGTCGAGGTGGCGAAGCCGTTCAGCGAACTGGGGATCGACTCGCTGACGTCGGTGGAGCTGCGCAACCGCATCGGCGCCGGCACCGGGCTGCGGCTGCCCGCGTCGCTGCTGTTCAACCACCCGACCGTCGAACTGCTGGCCGCGCACCTGCTCGGCGAGCTGCTCCCGCCCCCGCCGGATCCCGCGCAGCAGCTGCGCGAGGCCCTCGGGCACATCCTGCCCGGCGCCGACGGCGACGACCGCGGGCGGCTGGCGGACATCCTGCGGGAGGCCCTGGCCGGGCTCGGCGCGGAACCCGCGCTGGGCCTCGCCTCGGACGACGAGCTCTTCGCCTTCATCGACAAGCTGTGACCTTTTGCGAACGGATAGGGGTTCGGTTATGACCGGCGAAGACAAGCTTCGCGACTACCTGAAGCGGGCGACGGTCGAGCTCGCGGGCGCGCGCAAGCGGCTCGCCGAGTACGAGGCCCGCGAGAGCGAGCCCATCGCCGTGATCGGCATGTCCTGCCGGTTCCCCGGCGCGCCCGACGTCGGCTCGTACTGGAACCTGCTGCGCGAGGGCCGCGCCGCCGAGGTCGGCGACGTACCGGACGGCCGGTTCGACCACGTGCCCGGCGTCCGGCGGCGCGGCGCCTTCCTGTCCGAAGTGGACGGCTGGGACGCCGGGTTCTTCGGCTACGCCCCGCAGGAAGCGCTGCGGATGGACCCCCAGCAGCGCCTGCTGATGGAGCTGGCGTGGGAGGCGATGGACGACGCGGGCACCCCGGCGCCGCGGCTGCGGGGCAGCCGCACCGGCGTGCTGCTCGGGTTCTCCGACGCGTTCCAGTACGGCCAGGTGGAAGCGGAGCGCGAAGGCACCGGCGTGTACGCGGATCCGTACATGGGCCAGGGCAGCCTCGCCAGCGTCGTCGCAGGGCGGCTGGCCTACCACTTCGACCTGCGCGGGCCGGCGTTCTCGCTGGACACGGCGTGTTCGTCGACGCTGGTGGCGGTGCACCTCGCGGCCCGCGCGCTGCGGGCGGGCGAATGCGACTACGCCCTGGCGGGCGGCGGATTCCTGGCGTTGCACCCGTTCCTGTACGTCTACAGCAGCCGCAACGCGCTGCTCTCGCCGACCGACCGCTGCCACACGTTCGACACGAGCGCGGACGGCTACATGATGGGCGAGGGCGGCGGCATGGTGGTGCTGGCCCGCCTGTCGGACGCGCTGCGCGACGGCCACCGCATCCGCGCGGTGATCCGCGGGTCGGCGGTGAACCAGGACGGCCGCAGCAACGGCCTGACGGCCCCCAACCGCAGTGCCCAGGTCGACGTGATCCGCCGGGCGCTGTCCGACGCCGGCGCGGCCCCGGGTGACGTGGACTTCCTGGAGGCGCACGGGTCGGGCACGCCGCTGGGTGACGAGATCGAGCTGGGTGCGCTGGGCGACGTGTTCGGCGAGCGTCCGGTTTCCCGCCCGCTCACGGTCGGCGCGGTGAAGACGAACATCGGCCACACCCACACGGCGGCGGGCATCGCCGGGCTGATCAAGACGGTGCTGGTGCTGGAGAACGGCGAGGTGCCGCCGAACCTGCACATGGACAACCCGGCGGAGCAGGTGCAGGCGAACTCGACGGTGACGCCGTCGACCGGGCTGGCCCCCCTGCCGGACCGCGGCCGCCCGGCGGTGGCGGGGGTGAGCTCGTTCGGCTGGTCCGGCACGAACGCCCACCTGGTCCTGGAGGC
The DNA here is from genome assembly GCA_049998155.1 of Amycolatopsis sp. cmx-13-12. Taxonomy (GTDB): domain Bacteria; phylum Actinomycetota; class Actinomycetes; order Mycobacteriales; family Pseudonocardiaceae; genus Amycolatopsis. Next base: position 765,341 of record JAEBES010000001.1, read on the forward strand.
CCCGCCGGCCGCGGTCCGCGAGGCGGAGAAGCCGGTCGCCGAGCTGCTCCCGGTCTCAGCCGCCTCGGCCGCCGCCCTGACCGCCCACCTCACCCGCCTGGCCCAGGCATCCCACGTGACCAAAGAGGCATCACCCGTGTCTCGAGGGGCATCACACGTGTCTGGGGAGGCATCTCGCGTGTCTGGAGGGGCATCACACGGGATCGCGAGTGATGCCTCGGCAATCACGCGTGATGCCCTTCCGGACACGGTTGATGCCCCGGCAATCACGCGAGATGCCCCGCCGGACACGGGTGTGTCCCTGGCCGACCTTGCCCACACTCTTCGCGAAGGGCGGGCTCACCTGGACCACCGGCGGGCGGTTGTCGCCACCAGCCTCGACGATGCCGTCCGGCAGCTGACCGCCGCCGCCCAGAGTCCCGGTGTGCACCGGAAGCCCGGCAGCCCCAAGGTCGCCTTCCTGCTGCCCGGCGTCGGTGACCAGTACCGCGGCCTGGCCACGCAGCTCTACCGTGACGAGCCCGTCTTCGCCCGGGCCGTCGACGAATGCTGCGCCATCGCCGCCGAGCGCTGCGGTGTCGACCTCGAGGCCGCCTTCTTCGCTGAGCCGGTGGCCGCCTCGGCGCCGTCGTTCTTCGGCGCCGGCCAAGGCGATGACCTCCTCGACCGCGCCGAGGTCGCGCACCCTCTCCTCTTCACCGTCGAGTACGCGCTCGCCCAGCTCCTCGCCGACCGGGGTGTCCGGCCCGGCCTGCTCGTCGGCTACAGCCTCGGCGAATACGTCGCCGCCTGCCTCGCGGGTGTCTTCACCCTCGCCGATGCCCTGCACGTCGTCACCGGGCGGGCCCGGCTGATCGGCCGCGCTCCGGCCGGGCGGATGCTCGCCGTCGCCGCGTCCGCGGACCGGATCGCCGAGGTGCTCCGCCCGCTGCGGGTCGACGTCGCCGCGCTGAACGGTCCGCAGATGACCGTCCTCAGTGGATCGCCGGCCGAGGTCGAAGCCGCCGCCCGGGCCCTCAAGGAAGCCGACGTCGCCGCGCGGGTCCTGCGCTCGGCGCACCCGTTCCACTCCACGCTGCTGGAGCCCGCCCGCGCGGAGCTCGCCGAGCTGGTCGCCTCCGTGCCCCGGCAGGCGCCGAAGGTGCCCATCGTCTCGAACGCGACCGGCACCGTCCTCACCGACGCCGAAGCCGTCGACCCGCAGTACTGGGCCGGCCACCTCTGCCGCCCGGTGCGGTTCGCCGACGGCGTCCGCCACTGCGCCGGCGAGGACGTCGACGCCTACGTCGAACTCGGCCCGGGCCAGACGCTCGGCGGCCTGGTCCGCCAGAACCAGACCGCCGCCGCCCGCCCCGCCGTGCTCGGCACCCTGCCCGCACCCTGGCCGGTCGAGAACCGTCCCGCCGAAGGCACCGCGCTGCTGGAAACCCTCGCCCGGCTGTGGGAACTCGGCGTGCCGGTGGACTTCGCCGCCCTGCGCACGGGCGGCCGCACCGTCAGCCTCCCCGGCTATCCCTTCCAGCGCACGAAGTTCTGGCCCCAGGCGACACGGCAGGCCGCCGAACCCGTCGACGAAGCCGGCCGGCTCTACACGCCGGTGTGGCGCCTCGACCCCACCCGCCCCACGACCCCGCCGCAGGGCTCGCTGATCACCACCAACGACGCACTCGCCGCGCTGGCCGCCCGGGCGGGGATGACCGTCGGCACCGACCCGGAAACCCTCCCCCAGCCGCTGCACGTCGTCCACGACGGCGGGTTCGACGACCTCCTGCGCACCGTCCAGGCCCTCGACGGCCACGACGTCCGGCTGCTCACCGTCACCACCGGCGCGGCGGAGATCACCGGCGGCGACCTGACCGACCCGGACGCCGCCGGGGTGCACGGGCTCGCCCGCGGCGTCCGGGCCGAGTACCCGGGCCTGCGGTGGCGTGGGGTCGACGTCGAACCCGGCACCCCGGCCGAGCACCTCCTCGACGAGCTGGCCCGGCCCTGGACCGGCGACGCCGCCCGGGAACCGGTGCTCGCCGGCTGGCGGGGCGGCCGCCGCCGCCTCCAGGAGTACACCGAGATCACGCTCGGCGACGGTCCACCGGACTGGGGCGGCACGCACGTGATCACCGGCGGCACCCGCGGGCTCGGCATGATCGTGGCCAAGCACCTCGTCCGCCACGGCGCCCGCCGGCTCGCCCTGATCGGCCGCACCGGTGACGCGGACCCGAGCGACCTCGCGGCCTTGGCCCCCGCCGAGGTCCTGGTGCTCAAAGCGGACACCGGCATCCCGGAACAGCTGACCGCGGCCCTGGTCGAAGCCACCCTGCGGTTCGGCGAGCCCGACTCGATCGTGCACGCCGCGGGCCTGCCGGGCGGCGGGCTCGCGCAGCGCCGCACCGCCGAGGACATGCACCGCACGCTGGCCCCGAAGGTCGAGGCGGTCCGCCCGCTCCTGGCCGCACGGCCCCGGCGCCTGGTCTTGTTCTCTTCGATCGTCACGGTCGTCGGCGGCATCGGCGAAGCCGACTACTGCGCGGCCAACAGCGTCCTCGACGCCCACGGCGCCGCACTGTCCACAGCGGACACCCAGGTGGTGACCGTCGCCTGGGGCCACTGGCAACACGACTCGTGGGCCGACGCGGCCACCGGCGAAGCCCGCCTGGCCTACCGCCGCCGCTACGGCTTCACCGCCGAAGCCGGGTGCGCCCTGCTCGACAAGCTGGCCGGCAACGGTGTCCGCGGCACGGTCGTCGCACTGCGCCAGGACCTGCCGGCGGCCCGCCGCGAGCTGGCCGAGCTCAACGACCTCGGCGGGCTGCTGGAAACGGCACCGACACCCAAGTCTCGCTACCCGCGGCCGCCGTTGCGGACCGAGTACGCGGCCCCGCGCGGCGAGCTCGAGACCGACATCGCGGGTGTCTGGGGCGAGTTCCTGGGCATCGACGCGGTGGGCGCGCACGACCCGTTCTTCGACCTCGGCGGGAATTCGCTGGTCGGCATGGCCATGGTGGCGGCGCTGGAGAAGCGCCTCGGCCGCCCGATCGCGCCGGCTGTGCTTTTCGGCCACCCCACAGTGGCCGCGTTCGCCGCCGCACTGACCGACACCGACTCCCCCGCCCCACGGGCGGCGACCACCGGATCCGCGCGCGGCCGGCGCCGCCGCCTGGCCGGCACCCGGAAATGAGGGACACCGTGACCGACACCAGCATCTCGCCCGCGGACATCGCCGTGGTCGGCATGGCCGGCCGCTTCCCGGGCGCCGACGACGTCGGCGCGCTCTGGGAGACCGTCCGCGCCGGCCGCTCCGGCATCACCCGCTTCACCGACGAAGAGCTCCTGGCCGCGGGCGTCCCCGCCGACCGGCTCGGCGACCCCGCCTACGTCAAGGCGGGCGCGGTCGTGCGCGGGGTCGAGGACTTCGACGCGGGCTTCTTCGGGATCAACCCGAAGGAAGCCCAGATCCTCGACCCGCAGCACCGGCTCTTCCTGGAGCACAGCCAGCACGCGCTGGAGGACGCGGCCTGCGACCCGGCGCGGTTCGACGGCGCGATCGGAGTGTTCGCCGGCTGCGCGTGGAGCACCTACCTGACCCACAACCTCACCCCGGCGAACGCCGCCGGGGAGATGGGCGAGATCGCCATCGCTCTCGGCAACGACAAGGACACCCTGGCCACCCGGGTCTCGCACACCCTGGGCCTGTCCGGTCCCGCGTTCAGCATCCAGAGCGCCTGCTCGACGTCGCTGGTCGCGGTGTGCGTCGCGGCGAGCAGCCTGGCGAACTTCGAATGCGACGTCGCACTGGCCGGTGGCGTGTCGATCGGGGTGCCGCACCGCGTCGGCTACCTCTACCAGCAGGGCGGTATCGCGCCGCCGGACGGCGAGTGCCGCGCGTTCGACGCCGCGGGCCTGGGCGCCCCGCTCGGCGGCGGCGTCGGCGTGGTCGCGCTGCGCCGCCTGGAGGACGCGCTCGCCGACGGCGACCGGGTGTACGCGGTGCTGCGCGGCTGGGCGGTCAACAACGACGCCGGCCGCAAGGTCGGCTTCACCGCGCCCGGCGTCGAGGGCCAGGCCACGGTGATCGCCGAGGCGCTGGCCGCGGCCGGCCTGGAGCCCGCGGACATCGGCTACGTCGAGGCGCACGGCACCGGCACCGCGCTCGGTGACGCGGCCGAGATCGCCGCGCTGCAGCAGGTCTTCGCGGGCCGGTCGCTGCGGATCGGCTCGGTGAAGACGAACGTCGGGCACCTCGACCGCGCCGCCGGCGTGACGAACCTGATCAAGGCCGCGCTGGCGCTGCACCACGAGGAGATCCCGCCGACGCGCAACCTCGGCACGCCGAACCCGCAGCTCACCGCGGGCGACGCCGACCTGACCGTGGTCACCGAGCGCACGCCGTGGCCGCGCACGGACACCCCGCGCCGCGCCGGCGTCAGCGCGTTCGGCATCGGCGGCACGAACGCCCACGTCGTGCTGGAGGAGGCGCCGCTGCCGGTGCCCACTGAAGCTGCTGGGCCGGAACTGCTGGTCTGGTCGGCCCGCTCGGCGGCCGCCGCCGACGCGGCCACCGCGAACCTCACCGCGCACCTGGAAACCTCCGGCGACGCCCTCGCCGACGTCGCCCACACCCTCCAAAGCGGACGCACGACGTTCGGGCACCGGCGGGTGCTGGTCGCCGGTTCGGCGGCCGAAGCCGCGCAAGCGCTGCGCGAGGGGAAGGTGTCGGCGTCGAGCGACGCGGGCACGGGCCGCCGCGTCGGGTTCCTCATCGCGGGCACCGGCGAGCAGTACCCGGGCCTGGCCGCGGAGCTGTACGAGACGGCGCCGGTGTTCCGCGCCGAGCTGGACCGCTGCCGCGCACTGCTGGGGACGTCCGTGCTGGACGAGATGCTCGGCGCGCGGGAAGGCTCGGGCGGGCTGGCCGCGCTGCTGGGCCGCACGGAAGGCGGCTCGCGCGCGGGCGACCGCACCGAGGTGCTGCACCCGGCGCTGTTCGCCGTCGAGTACGCGCTCGCGCAGCTGGTGCGTTCGTGGGGCGTCGAGCCGTCGGTGCTGGTCGGGTACAGCCTCGGCGAGTACGTGGCCGCCTGCCTGGCCGGGGTGCTCTCGCTCGAGGACGCCCTCGCCTTGGTGGCGCACCGCGCGGAGCTGATCGCCGCGCTGCCCGGCGGTGCGATGGCGGCCGTGCCGCTGCCGGTCGACGACGTGCGGGCCCGGATCGCCGGTCTGGACCTCGACGTCGCCGCGCTCAACGGGCCGCAGCTGACCGTCGTGTCCGGCACTCCGGAGGCGATCGAGGCGCTGCGCGCGTCCCTGGGTGCCGTGCCGTGCCGCCCCCTGGCCACCACGCACGCGTTCCACTCCCGGCAGCTGGCCCCGCTGCGCGACGAACTGACCTCGTGGGTCGCCGCGAACGTCACGATGAACGCGCCGGCGATCCCCTACGTCTCCAACGTGACCGGCGAGCTGGTCACCGAGGCGCCCGACCCGGGGTACTGGGCGGAGCACATGTGCGCGCCCGTCCGGTTCGATGACGCGCTGGCGACGTTGCTGGCCGACGAGGACACGGTGCTGCTGGAGCTCGGCCCGGGCCGCTCGCTGGGCGCGATGGTGCGCGGGCACCGGGCGTGCGCGCCATCGCGCTGGGCGTCGGTGATCCCGACGCTGCCCGGTGCGGACGACCCGGCCTCGGCCGCCACCGCGCTCGCCGAGGCGGCCGGACGGCTGTGGCTGGCCGGGGTGGATCTCGACTGGACGGGGGTCCGCGGCGGCCGCGGGGCCCGGCGGGTCGGGTTGCCCGGCTACCCGTTCCAGCGGTCGCGGTACTGGATCGACGCGCCCGGCACGGTCGCCCCGGAGGTCCCGCGGCTCACGGCCGAGCCGGACGAGCACGTGCAGCTGCTGACGCCGTCGTGGCAGGCCGCCCCCGCACCGGCCGCCGGGACGACGGGCCGGGTCGCGATCCTGCCGGACTCCGGTGGTGTCGCCGCGGCGCTGACCGCGTTGCTCGGCGAGGTGGTGGATGCGACCGAGGCGGACACGGTGGTGGACCTGTCCGCGCTCGACCTCGACGACGACGTGGCGGCGGTGCACGCGGTCTCGCGGACCCTGGCCACCGCGGCCGGCGACGGCTCGCGAGCGGTGCGGGTGCTGGTGGCGACCCGAGCGGGCCAGGCGGCCGGACCTGCCGTCGACGGAGCCGAAGCAGGCGCGCCCCGCCTGGTGCGCCCGGCGCAGGCGGCCGTGGCCGTGCTGCCGGTCGTCGCGAACCAGGAACACCTGAACCTCGATGCCGGCACCGTCGACCTCGACGCGACCCACACGGCCGCCGAGGCCGCCGCCGTGCTCGCCGCCGAACTGCGGTCCCCCGGTACCCCGCTCGTCGCCTACCGCGGCGACCGGCGTCTCGTCCCCGGCTACCGCCCGGCCGAACCCGCTGCCCCGCCGGCGATCCGCAAGGGCGGCAGCTACCTCATCACCGGGGGCCTCAGCAGTGTCGGCCTCACCGTCGCCGAACACCTCGCCACCCGCGGCGCGCGCCGGCTCGTGCTGGCCAGCCGCAGCGGGGGCACCGACACGGCCGTCGCCCGGCTGCGCGCCCTCGGCGCCGAGGTCCACACCCCTCGCGTGGACATCACCGACCCCGACGACGTGCGGGCGCTGCTCACCGAAAGGTTCGACGGCATCGTCCACGCCGCCGCGGACTCCGACCCGGCCGGGTTCCGCCCGCTGTCCGAGCTGGACGAACCGGCGATCGCCCGGCACTTCGCCGCCAAGGTCGGTGGCGCCCGCGTGCTGGCCGCGGCCCTGGCCGAGATCCCCGAAGCCGGTCTTCCCGAGTGGACAGTCCTGTTCTCCTCCACCTCGGCCCTCCTCGGCGGGGTCACCTTCGGCAGCTACGCCGCCGCCAACGCGGCGCTGCTCGCCGAGGCCCACGGCCGTCCCGGCTGGGTCGCCGCCGCCTGGGACACCTGGCCCGGCACCCTGGAACGGCTCGACGCCCGGCTCGGCGCGTCCATGGCCAAGCACGCCATGACCCGCACCCAGGCGCTGGCCGCGTTCGACCGCCTCACCGGCCCGGTTGTGATCGTGGCGGCCGGCGGGCTCGGCGAGCGGCTCCCCGGCGCGGCGAAGCCCGCCACCACGACCACCGCCGACCGGTTCCCCCGGCCGGACCTGCCCCAGCCCTACACCCCGCCGATGACCGCCACCGAACGCGGCCTCGCCGAGGTCTGGTCGGCCGTGCTGGGCGTCGAACCCGTCGGCACCCGGGACAACTTCTTCGACCTCAACGGCAACTCGCTGCTCGCCCTGCAGATGCTCGCCCTGGTCAAGGAGCGCTTCGGCGTCGCCATCCCCACCGTCACCCTGTTCGAGCTGCCCACCGTCCAGGCCCTCGCCGCCACCCTCGACGACCAGGCACCGGCGCCGGTCGCAGCCCCGCCGGTCACGGCGGCGGACGCCGACGACGACGAACTCGACCGGCACATCGCCATCGTCGGCATGGCCGGCCGGTTCCCCGGCGCCGGCACGGTCGACGAGTTCTGGCGCAACCTCTGCGACGGCGTCGAGTCGATCACCTTCTTCAGCCCGGACGAGCTCATCGCCGCCGGCGTCGACCCCGCGCAGGTCCGCGACCCGGCGTACGTGCCGGCCCGGCCGGCGCTCGACGACGTCACCGGCTTCGACGCCGCCTTCTTCGGCCTCAGCCCGCGCATGGCCGCGCTGACCGACCCACAGCAGCGGCTGTTCCTGGAAGTCTGCTGGGAAGCCCTGGAGGGGGCGGGGTACGCGCGGCCCGGCGAACGCGGCCGGGTCGGCGTGTTCGGCGGCTGCAACCTCTCGACGTACCTGCTCGGCATCGCCGGGCAGTTCACCTCCGACGCCGACGCCAGCATCTACGAGCTGGTGATGGGCAACGACAAGGACGCGCTCACCACCACCGTGTCCTACCTGTTCGACCTGCGCGGCCCGAGCATGGCGGTGCAGACCTTCTGCTCGACGTCGCTGGTCGCGGTGCACACCGCGATGCGCAGCCTGCGCGCCGGCGACTGCGAGATGGCCCTGGCGGGCGGTGTCTCGGTCCGCGTGCCGGACCGGATCGGGCACCTGCACTCCCCCGGCGGTCAGGAATCGCCGGACGGGCACGTGCGCACCTTCGACGCCCAGGCCCACGGCAGCATGTTCGGCGACGGCGCCACCGTCGTCGTCCTCAAGAAGCTCGGCGCGGCCCTGCGCGACGGCGACCACATCTGGTCGGTGATCCGCGGTTCGGCGATGAACAACGACGGCGCCCTCAAGGTCGGCTACACCGCGCCCAGCGTGGGCGGGCAGTCGCGGGTCATCGCCGACGCCATGGCCGACGCCCGGGTCGCCGCCGAAGACGTCGGGTACGTCGAGGCGCACGGCACCGCGACCGAGCTCGGTGACCCGATCGAGGTCGCCGCGCTGACCCGGGCGTTCGGGGACACCGTCGAGAAGCAGTACTGCGCCCTGGGTTCGGTGAAGCCGAACGTCGGGCACCTCGACCGCGCCGCGGGCACGGCCGGGCTGATCAAGGCCTCGCTGGTCGTCCGCGAGGGCCTGATCCCGCCGACGCTGCACTACACCGCGCCGAACCCGGAAATCGACTTCGAGCACAGCCCGTTCCGGGTGGCCGCCGAGCTCACGCCGTGGAACACCGACGGCGGCCGTCCCCGGATCGCCGGGCTCAACTCGCTGGGCATGGGAGGCACCAACGTGCACGTCGTCGTCGAACAGCCGCCCGACCGGCCCGCCGCGACACCAGGTGACCCGGACACCGAACGCCGTTACCAGGTGCTGCCGGTCTCGGCCCGCACCGCGGACGCCGCCGACGCCGCGGCCCGGCGCCTCGGCGAGCACCTCGCCGGCACCCCGGACGCGCGGCTCGCCGACGTCGCCTTCACGCTCCAGGAGGGACGCAAGACGTTCGAACACCGGCGCGCCGTCGTCGCGTCCGATGTGGACAGTGCGGTCGCCGCGCTGGCCGCGCCCGCGACCCGCGTCGAACCGGTGCAGGACCGCCCGGTGGCGTTCCTCTTCGCCGGCGTCGGCGAGCAGTACCCCGGCCTGGTCGGCGAGCTGTACCGCCGCGAGCCGGTGTTCCGGGCCCACCTCGACGAGTGCCTGAGCCACCTCGACGCCGACGGCGACCTCGTCACCGGCGCCCGCGGCGGCGGCCCGAGCCTGGCCGCACTGCTCGGCCGCGGTGGCGACGAGGACCCACGCGCCGAGCGGCTGCAGCGGACCGAACTCGCCCAGCCGCTGCTGTTCGCCGTCGACTACGCCCTGGCCCGGACGCTCGTGGACTGGGGGCTGCGGCCCGCCGCCATGCTCGGCTACAGCCTCGGCGAGTACGTCGCCGCCTGCCTGGCCGGGGTGCTCTCGCTCGGAGACGCCCTGGCGCTGGTCGCCAAGCGCGCGGAGCTGATCGCCGCGCTCCCGGGCGGATCCATGGCCGCCGTTCCGCTGTCCGGCACCGAACTGGCCGCCCGGTTCGACCTCACCGGCCTCGACATCGCCGCGGTCAACGGCCCGGAGCTGGTCGTGGTGGCCGGGGAGGACGCGGCGGTCGAGCGGCTGGCGGAGGACCTGCGGGCCGCGGACGTCCCGTGCCGTCCGCTGCGCACCAGCCACGCCTTCCACTCGCGGATGCTGACGCCGGCCGCGGCCGGGCTGACCGCGTGGATCGCCGCGAACGTCACCCTCAACGCACCCGAGCTGCCCTACCTGTCCAACGTCACCGGTCACCAGGCGACCGCCGAGCTGGTCACCGACCCCGGGTACTGGGCGCGGCACATGTGCCAGACCGTCCGGTTCGCCGACGCGGCCACCGAGCTCCTGGCCGACGAGCACCTGGCCGTCGTCGAGATCGGGCCGGGCCCGTCGCTCGGCGCGCTGCTGCGCGGGCTGAGCCCGGCGAGCCGCTGGCCGATGATCACCGCCACCCTGCCCGCCGCGGACGACCCACGCCCGGCCGACGCGGTGCTCACCGACGGCCTCGCCCGGCTGTGGCTGCTCGGCGCGGGCCTCGACTGGTCGACCTACCACGGCCGCGGCACGGCGACGCCGGTCTACCGCGGGACCGCCCCCGGCCGGGTGCCGCTGCCGACCTACCCCTTCCAGCGGCAGCGCTACTGGATCGAGGCCAAGCCGGCCAGCGGGACCGCCCGGGTCGAGACACCCGGCACGGACGGGCCACTGGAGGAGTTCGACCGGATCCCGCTGCTCCCGGAAGAGCAGTGGATCAACCTGCCCACCTGGCGCCAGACCTCGGCCGCGCCCGCCGTGCCGCGGCCCGCGTCCTGGCTCGTGTTCGCCCGTCCCGGCCTCGCCGAAAACGTCCTCGACGGGATCCGCCGCACCGGCGACCCGGTGACCGTGGTCCGGCCGGGCGCGGGGTACCGGCCGGGCCCGGACGCCACCGTCCGCCCCGGCGACGTCGACGACCTGCTGAACCTGCTGCGCGACCTCAAGCGCGGCGGCACCCGCCTGGACCGGGTCGTCCACCTGTGGAACCTCGACGACGACTCCCTGCTGCTCGGTCTGCACACGCTGGTCGCGCTGGCCCGCGCGGCCGGCGAGCTGGGCCTCGGCGGCTGGACCCTGGACCTGGCCGCCACCGGCACCCAGCGCGTCCTGCACGACGGCGAGCTCCGGCCCGACGCGGCCACCCTCACCGGACCGAACCTGGTCATCCCGATGGAATATCCGGGTGTCCGAACGCGACTGATCGACGTCGACGCGGCCGCCGGTGCCGCCGCCGTGGTCGCCGAGCTGCACCGCCCGGCACCGGGCCGGACCGTCGCGCTGCGCGGGTCGCGGCGCTGGCTGCCCGGTTACGAAGTCCTGGCGCCGCAGCCGATCGAGCAGGCCAAGTCCGTGCTGCGCGAGAACGGCGTCTACCTGATCACCGGCGGCCTCGGCGGGATCGGGCTGGCGATGGCCGAGCGGCTGGCCCGCGACAGCCACGCGAAGCTCGTGCTGTTCGGCCGCCGCGGCCTGCCGCCGCGCGAGCGCTGGGCCGGGATCGCCGACGGCACCGACGAAGTACCCGGCACGATCCGCGACCGCGTCGACCGCGTCCGGGAAATCGAAGCCCTCGGCGGGGCAGTGGTGGTCGTCGAAGGCGACGTCGCCGAAGAGACCGACGTGCGGCGCGCGGTCGCCGTCGCGGTCGAGCGGTTCGGGGCACTGCACGGCATCCTGCACACCGCGGGCGTACCGGGCACCGGGCTGATGCAGTTCAAGCAGCCGGGCGACGCCGACCAGGTGCTCGCGCCGAAACTGCCCGGCTCCCGGGCGCTCAGCGCCGCCACCGACGGGCTCGACCTCGACTTCGTCGCGCTGTTCTCCTCGATCACGTCGGTCACCGGCGGCGGTCCGGGCCAGGTCGACTACTGCGCCGGCAACGCGTGGCTCGACGCCTACGCCGCGAACCACGGTGGCCGCACGGTGTCGATCTCCTGGGGCGAGTGGACCTGGAACGCCTGGGACGAAGGGCTTTCCGGGTACGAGGAGGACATCCAGACCTACTTCCGCGAGCACCGCGCCAAGTTCGGCATCGACTTCGAGCAGGGCTGGCGCACGCTGCTGCGGGCGCTGGCCTCGGGCGAACCGCACGTCGTCGTGTCCACGCAGGACCTGGACGCGGTGACCGCCGTGGCGGCCCGGTTCAGCGTCGACGCCGTCACCTCGGCCGCGCACGGCGGCTCGACGGCCGACCGGCACCCGCGGCCCGACCTGGTAACACCGTTCCAGGAGCCCGAGAGCGACGTCGAACGGGCCGTCGCGGAGGCGTGGTGCGAAATGCTGCGCCTGGACCGCGTCGGTGTGGCCGACAACTTCTTCGAGCTCGGCGGCACGTCCCTGCTCGGCATCTCGCTGCTGGCGACGCTGCGCACCGCGTTCCCGGACGCGGAACTGCCGCCGCACATCATCCACGAGGCCCCGACCGTCGCCGCGCTCGCGAAGATCGCCGCCGGCGGCCCGGAGACCCCCGAACCCGCACCCGACAACCAGGCGCAGGGACAGCTGCGCCGCTCCGGCATCAAGGCCGCGGCCGCCCGACGGCGCCGGGCCTGAACGACAACTCCGCACAGCAGAAAGGGAACAGTCATGGCAGTCACGGGAGTGGTGGGCGCCGGCGTCATGGGCATCGGCGTCGCCCAGGACTTCGCCGCCGCCGGCCACGAGGTCGTGCTGGTCGACAAGGACGAGCGGATCCTCGAGGAGGCCCGCGCCGCGATCACGCGCAACTGCCGGCTCAGCCGGCTCATGGGCGGCCCCGCCCTCGACGCGGACGAGATCCTCGCCCGGATCACCACCGCGGTCGGCCTGGCCGCGCTGGACAAGACCGAGATCCTGGTCGAAAACGTCACCGAGGACTGGGACACCAAGGCCGCGGTGCACGCCGAACTCGACGAGGTCTGCGACCCGGGCACGGTGATCATCGCCAACACCTCGGCCGTGCCGATCACCCGGATCGCGTCGGTCGGCAAGAACCCGGGCCGCGTCATCGGCGTCCACTTCATGAACCCGGTGCCGCAGAAGCCCGTGGTCGAGCTGATCCCCGGCTTCCACACCACGCCGGAGACCATCCTGCGCACCCGCGAGCTGCTCACCAGCATCGGCAAGCGCTGGGTCGACGTGAAGGACGCGTCGGGCTTCGTGTCCAACCGCGTGCTCATGCTGACCGTCAACGAGGCCGCCTACCTGGTGCACGAGGGCGTCGCCACCGCCGAGTCGGTCGACGAGGTGTTCCGCGGCTGCTTCGGCCACCCGATGGGCCCCCTCGAAACGGCCGACCTGATCGGCGTCGACACGATCCTCTACAGCGTCGAGGTGCTCTACGAGCACTACGCCGACTCCAAGTACCGCCCCTGCCCGCTGCTCAAGCAGATGACCGACGCCGGCCTGCACGGCCGCAAGTCCGGCCGCGGCTTCTACACCTACAGCTGAACCCCTCACCCAGAAGGAGAAACCACCATGTCCGAGACCACCGGCGACATCCTCGCCTTCATCACCGGCCGCTTCCCCCAGGCCGAGATCACCGCCACCGAGGACATCTTCTCCCTCGGCTACATCAACTCCCTGTTCGCCATGGAGCTGGTGATGCACCTGGAGAAGACCTTCGCCGTCACCATCCCCAACGAGGAACTGCGGATCGACAACTTCCGCACCGCGGCGGCGATGACCGAGCTGGTCGGCCGCCTGCGCCCGGCCGCGACGGTGGGCTGAACCGTGACGGAGGTACTCACCGCGGTCCGCGCGCCCGGCCGCGAGGCCGCGCGGGCCTTCGTGGACGAGCACATCGCCCCCTTCGCCGACGCGTGGGACAAAGCCGGGCGCATCCCCGAAGACGTGCTGGACAAGATCGCCGAGGCCGGGCTGTGGGCACCGTTCCTGCCGCCCGCGCTCGGCGGCGCCGGCCTCGACATGGTCACCCTCGGCGAGATCCACGAGGAGGTCGGCCGCGGCTGCTCGTCGGTCCGCAGCCTGCTGACCGTGCACACCATGCTCTCCTGGGCGTTGCTGCGCTTCGGCACCGAGGCGCAGCAACACCGGTGGGGCCCGGAGCTGGCGAGCGGACGCGTCCTCGGCGCGTTCTGCCTGTCCGAGCCCGGCGCGGGCAGCGACACGGCCGCGATCACCACGACCGCCACCCCCGAAGGCGACGGCTGGCGGCTCGACGGCCTCAAGAAGTGGACCACCAACGGACAGCGCGCGGACCTGTTCCTGGTCTTCGCGAAGGGGCCGGCCAGCACGATCGCGCTGCTCGTGCCGCGCGACGCACCCGGCGTCACGGTCACCCCGATCGACGACATCCTCGGGACGCGCTCGTCGATGCTGGCGTCCATCTCCTTCGACGGCGTCCGGCTGGGCGGCGACGCGCTGCTCGGGCCGAGCGGGTTCGCCTCCGGCATGGTCCTCACCGGCACGCTCGACCTCGGCCGCTACAGCGTCGCGGCCGGGTCGGTGGGCATCATCCAGGCCTGCGCCGACGCGTGCGCGGACTACACGAGCAAGCGGACGGTCGGCGGGCAGCCGCTCAAGGACCTGCCGCTGATCCAGGCGAAGCTGTCGGACATGGTCACCGACGTCCGCGCGGCCCGGCTGCTGCTGGCCGAGGCCGGCCGGCTCAAGGACCGCGGCGACTCGGCCACGATCATGGCCACCTGGGTGGCGAAGTACTTCGCGTCCGTCGCGGCCGCGAAACACGCGTCGGAGGCCGTGCAGGTGCACGGCGCCAACGGCTGCAGCACCGACTACCCCGTCGCCCGGTTCTACCGGGACTCGAAGGTCATGGAGATCATCGAGGGCAGCACCGAGATCCAGCGGATGACCATCGCCGCCGAGGCCTACCGGAAGCAGGTACCGTGACCAGTCTCCTCTCCCCGGCACCCGCCGAACCGGTGCAGGGCAAGATCAAGTGCGTGGTGTGGGACCTCGACAACACCGTCTGGGACGGGGTCCTGCTGGAGGACGGCGACGTCCGGCTGCGCCCGTGGGTCGTCGAGCACGTCAAGCGGCTCGACGCGATGGGCGTGCTGCACTCGGTGGCCAGCAAGAACGACCACGAGGCCGCCATGGAAAAGCTGCGCGAGTTCGGCCTGGACGAGTACTTCCTGTTCCCGCGCATCTCGTGGAACGCGAAGTCGGTGTCGATCGGGCAGCTCGCGCAGAAGCTCAACCTGGGGCTGGACGCGTTCGCGTTCGTCGACGACCAGGAGTTCGAGCGCGCCGAGGTGGCGTTCGCGCTGCCGCAGGTGACCACTGTGGACGTTCTCGAAGCCGACGAGGTGCTGCGGCGGCCGGAGTTCGCGCCGCGGTTCGTCACCGACGAGTCGGCGCAGCGACGCGGGATGTACTTCAGCCAGCTCGCCCGCGACGACGTCGAGGCGGACTTCGCCGGCACCGGCGAGGACTTCCTGGCGAGCCTGGACCTGCGGTTCACCATCGCGCCGGCCAAGCGGGAAGACCTGCAGCGGGCGGAGGAGCTGACCGTCCGCACCAACCAGCTCAACTCAACCGGGCGGACGTACTCCTACGACGAGCTGGACGCGCTGCGCTCGTCTTCCGATCATGTGCTGCTCGTCGCGTCGCTGACCGACAAGTTCGGGTCCTACGGCAAGATCGGCCTGGCGCTGCTGGAAAAGGGTTCGCCGGACTGGCGGCTCAACATGATGCTGATGTCGTGCCGGGTGATGTCCCGCGGCGTCGGGACGGTGCTGCTGGGCCACGTGATGGGCCTGGCCCGGGCGGCGGGCGCGGGGCTGCGCGCGGACTTCGTCGAGACCGGCCGCAACCGGATGATGCAGATCACGTACGCGTTCAGCGGGTTCCGCGAAGTCTCGCGGGAGGGCTCGCACGTCGTGCTGGCGGCCGACCTGGCCGCGATCCAGGAGCCGCCGGGGTACGTGACGCTCGAGGTGGAGTCGTGACGACGGCGGTGGCGAGCCGCTGGCTGCCGTTCCCCGTGACCGCGGGGAACGTGCGGCTGTACTGCCTGCCGCACGCGGGCGGCTCGGCGTCGGCGTTCCGCGCGTGGATCGGCCGGCTGCCCGGCGTGACGGTGTGCCCGGTCCAGCCGCCCGGCCGCGAGACGCGGCAGCGGGACACGCCGCACACGTCGATGTCCTCGTACGTCGCCGACCTGGCGGACTTCGTCCAGTCGGCGGACGGGCCGTACGCGGTCTACGGCCACAGCCTGGGTGCGCTGGTCGGCTTCGAACTGGTGCGGGAGATCACCCGCCGCGGCGCTGTCCCGCCGGTGCACCTGGTGGTGTCGGGCTGCCCGGCCCCGCAGTGGCTGACCCCGGACGACCCGATCGTGGCGGGCATGGGCGACGCGGAGATCGTCGCGCTGCTGCGCACGTTGGGTGGGACGCCGGAGGTGTTCCTGAACGACCCGCGCGTGCTGCGGCTCATCCTGCCGCCGATCCGGGCGGACCTGACGGTGAAGAACACGTACGCGTACACGTCCGGGGCACCCCTCGAGCTCCCGGTGACGGCGTTGGCGAGCACGTCCGACGTCCGCGCGAGTGTCGAGTCGGTGCTGGCGTGGCGGGAGCAGACGATCCGGCCGTTCCGCGGGCACGTCCTGGAGGGCGGGCACTTCGCGGTGCTGGAGCAGGAGGCCGTGACCCTGGCCCAGTTGGCGGCCGCTCTCCGCCCCTACGCCTAACTGCCACATCTCTGGGGCACTTAAGCGTGGGGTCTCCGAACGTGGTGGGTCCGCCGCCAATACCCCTGGCGGCGGGCCCATCACCCATGCCGAAACCGCACCTGCGCGCGGCTGGACCGTGACCTCGCGCTGGCAAGGTTGCCGCTCGTGAAGAGACTCGGGGGAATCCTGGCGCTGTCGCTGGCCGCGCTCGTGGCCTGCGACCCGGGGTACGTGCCGCCCAGCGATCCGGTCGGCGCGCTGGGTTTCGCCGTGCACCCCGGTGCGGTCGAGCACCCGGTGCCGGAGGCCTCCAGCTCGGTCTACGGAGGCATGATGACGCTGGTCCCGGTCGGCGACTGCGTCTTCGGCTTAGCCGGCTATCCGGACGGCAACGGCGGTCACATCCCGCCGACCTGGCTGGGCGCGGACGGCTGCACCCGGCTCGTCCTCGACCAGGCGCCGGGCCACGGCCCCGAGGGGGCCGCCTTCGCCGTCGCCGCGGCCGTCCCGGGACCGGACGGGTCCGTGATCGGGCTCGGCCCGTGGTTCTCCCGGCGGGACCGCTCCGGCGCGGTCGTCCGCCTCTTCCAGCCCCAAACCGATCGGCGAGGGGTGGCGCTGACCCGCGCGGGCCGGAACCTGGTCGGCATCGGTCTCCGCGAGACGCCCGGCCGGCCCCAGCCGGTCGCGTGGGTGTCCGGGGACGAGGGCCGCACCGCACGCGAGGTCGACTTGCCGCTGGACCGGCCGGGCTACTGGGAGCCCAGGGCGATCGCGGCCGAGGGCGACCGGGTTCTGGTGGCTGCCTCCGCCGGCACGGGCGTCCGGGTGTGGGCCTCGGCGGACGCAGGGGAAACGTGGACGGTGTCGGAAGTCCAGGTGCGGACGAGCGACCTCTCCGTCACCACGGTGCTGAGGACCGGCGGAAAATGGCTGCTGGCCGGGGTTTCCGCGGCCGGCCCACTGGTCGTGACCGGCGAACCCGGCGCCTGGAAGCTCGAAGATCCCGCAGCGCTGGGTGACGGGAGGATCGGCGGCGGGACCGTCGATCAGGCGGGCCGGCCCGTGCTCGTCGGGGACCGCCGCGAGCGGGACTGGACCGGGTCGAGCCGACCCTGTTCGGTCGTGTGGACGCTCGACGCCGGCGGCTGGCACCGGGGCGAACTCGGCTGTCCGGCGAACTCGGTCAGCGCCGCGGTGCGCCTCCCGGACGGCCGGGTGCTCCTGGCGAGCCGTCAGGACCTCTGGATCCGGCCCTGACCGCCCTCTCGATCCAGCCGTGACCGGCCTCTCGACCCGACCCCGAACCGGCTTCTCGACCCGGCCCTGACCGGCCTCCGGATCCAGCCCGAACCCACCTCTCGACCCAGCCCCGACCGACCTCCGGATCCGGCCCGAACCAACCTCTCGACCCGGCCGGAACCAACCTCTCGTCCCGGCCTGACCGGCCTCGGGATCCGGCCCTGGCAGGTCAGGGACGCGGCTCGGCGATGCGGGCGGCGAGCAGCCGGACCGTCGGCAGCTCCACGACCGCCGTGGCCGGCAAGTGCCAGTGCGCCGCGATGCGGACCGCGCCGGCGGAACGGCCGCCCAGCTCGAAGAAGTTGTCGTCCGCGCCGATCTCCTCGTAGCCCAGTGCGTCGGCCCAGCGGGCGGCCACCTCGCGCTCGAGACCCGGCTCCGGCTCGACGAACGGCGTCGCCAGCGCGGGCCGCGGCTGGTTCGACGCCGCCTGCCGAGCCGGGTCGCCGACCGGGACCGGCCGGGCGAGCGGCACCCCGGAGAGCACGACCTCGGTCAGGTGATCGGCGGCAGCCACCGAGGCGAGAACCTCCGGCGCGGGGTCCGCGGTGGACACGACGGTGGTCCACCTCCCCCGTCCGGCGAGCCGGGCCACCCGGGCCTCGGCGGCCAACACGCGTCCGGCGGCGTCCGGCCGGACCAGCAGGATGCCCCGCCGGCCGCCCAGGTCCGGCACGGCGCGGTGGACCTCGGCCTCGGCGTGCCCGGCCGGCTGGAACGGCTCGTGGTGCGGCCGCCACGACTGGTCGCCGCGCACGGCCAGCGGGGACTCCGGGTGCAGCACCGCCGCGAGCACCTGGTCGACCGACGCGTCCGCACCCACGTCCACGTGCCGTGCGGTCAGCGCCGTCAGCCCGGCCTGCGACGGAGCAGTCAAGTCGGACCCGAGCACCCCGACCGCGCCGGCGGTCAGCGTCACCATCCCGGGCCACAGCCCGGCCGCCGCCTCGACGTCCCCGGGCGAGCCGCCCAGGGCGAAGCCGTGCACGACCGTCCGCGGGACGACGACCAACGACCGCTGCAGCGCCGGCAGGTCGCCCGGGCCGACGACGAAGTCGCCGGTGTCGAGGAACGCGAACCCGGCGCCCGGCCGCACGGTGGTCACTTCGGACCCCGCCAGGGTGATGCGGGCGGCCAGCGCCTCGCCGACCGGATCGCCGGCGAACACCAGCCACGGCCCCGCCGCCCGCACCCGGCTCTCCAAGCCGGCCAGGGGTTGCGAGTCGAGCCGCCACGACGGCACGTACGCGGCCGGACGCGGCACCGCGGCCGCGTCGACCCAGAAACGCTTGCGCTGGAACGGATACGGCGGCAACTCCACTCGGCGGCCTTCACCGCGGTGCAGCGCCGGCCAGTCCACAGTGGAGCCCGCGAGCCACAGCCGGGCCACGGTGGACAGGATCCACGAGCCGGCCGAACCGCCGTCGACGGACAGGGTCTCGGCGGCGCTGTCGTCCAACCGGACACCCAGCCGGGTCAGTCCGGCGGTCAACGCCGACAGCGCGCCCTCGCGGGTGGCCGCCGGCGCGGGTACCTCGGCGCCGGCCAGCAGGCGGTGGGCCGCCTCGGCCGTCGACGCCCAGCCGGAGCCGGTGCCCGCGACCAGGCGGAACCGCGGGTCACGGCGACGGGTCTCGCCGTCGATCCACCGGCGGGGATCGGCCAGGGCCGCCACCGCGTCCGCGAGGTCCTGGACCACCACGGCCCGGCGAAGCGCGAAGTGACCCCGCGAGACCTGCAGCGTGAAGGCGACATCGCCGAGGTCTGCGTCCGGATGCGCAGCCAGGTGATCGCGCAGTCGCGAGGTGACCTCGTCGAGCGCGGCGGCGTCACCCGCGGAGAACGTGAGCAGCTGCGGGCCGCTCGAGCGCCGAACCACCGGAGAAGGTGGCTGCTCGAGGACGACGTGCGCGTTCGTCCCCCCGACGCCGAACGAGCTGACACCCGCCCGCCGCGGCGTGCCGTCCGCGGGCCAGGGCACGTCGGCGGGCAGCACGGTGAACCGGTCACCGAGCGCGGGGTTGGGGGTGCGGAACCCGGCCGTACCCGGCAGGACGCCGTCGCGCAGGTTCAGCGCCGCGCGGATCAGGGACGTGACGCCGGACGCGCGGTCGAGGTGCCCGATGCTCGGCTTGACCGAGCTGAGCACGCACGGCGCCGCGCGTCCCGGCCCGAAGACCCGGTTCAGCGCGGCCAGCTCGATCGAGTCGCCCAGCGGCGTGCCGACGGCGTGGCACTCGACGTACCCCACCGTCTCGGGCTTGACCCCGGCCACGGCCAGCGCGGTGTCGACCACCGCGGCCTGGCCGGCCACCCCGGGCGCGGGGTAGCCGGCGCGGTCGCGGCCGTCGTTGTTGACCGCGGAGCCGAGGATCACCGCGTGCACGACGTCGCCGTCGGCCAGGGCGTCCTCCAGGCGTTTCAGCGCGACGACCGCCGCGCCGGAGCCCATCACCGTGCCGTTCGCCTCCGCGTCGAGAGCGCGCACCCGGCCGTCGGGCGACAGGATGTCCCCGTCCGCGTGCACGTGGCCGCCGGTCTGCGGCAGCGGCAGCGCGGCACCCCCGGCCAGGGCCAGGTCGCATTCGTAGGTCAGCAGGCTCTGACACGCCAGGTGCACCGCGACCAGCGACGTCGAGCAGTACGTCTGCACGGTGATCGCCGGACCGCGCAGGCCCAGCTTGTACGACACGAGCGACGTCAGCGAGTCGCGCTCCACCCCGGCCGACAGCAGGGGCTTGCCGCCCGGCTCGGACGCGAGGCCGGCGAGGTGGTGGGTCAGGTAGTCGGGGAACGCGCAGCCGGCGAACAGCCCGACGGGCACGCCGGGGTCGGTCGGCCGGTAGCCGGCCCGCTCCAGGGCCTCCCACGAGCACTCCAGCAGGAGCCGGTGGTGCGGTTCCAGGGTTTCCGCCTCGCGCGGGGAAAAGCCGAAGGCGGCGGCGTCGAACGTCTCGACACCGCCGGCCACCGGCCCGCCGACGCGGACGTGGCCCGGGGTGGCCGGGTCCACGCCCGCGGCGGCGAGCTCCTCGCCGGTCAGTTCACGCAGGCCGGGGATCCCGGCCGCGAGGTTGCGGCGCAGCTGCTCGACGTCGGCGGCGCCGGGGAACCGGCCCGCCATCCCGACGAGCGCCACGGCCGATTCGTGTGCCGGTTCCGTCACAGCAGGTCCTTTCGGTGCGGTCAGAGCAGGTGGCTGCGGCCCCAGCCGTGGGCGAGCCGGTAGGTGGCGAAAGCGCCGGTGGCCAGGCCGATCGCGAGCACGATCAGCGCCGGGCGCAGCATCGCCTCGGCGTTGCCGGCCATGGCCGAGCGGATCAGCGACAACCCCCAGTACCCCGGGGAGAACGGCGCGATCGCCTGCGCCCACGGCGGCATCAGCGACACCGGCAGCAGCGAGCCGCCGAGCGAGCTGATGGTGATCGCGCCGAGGTCGACGGCGACGATCAGGTCACCACGGCTGCGGACCACAGTGGACAGTGCCGCGCCCATGGCCAGCAGCATGAAGCCCCACAGGCACATCGCCCCGAACACCAGGCCGGGCGACACCGGGAACGGCATCCCGACGACGAGCCAGCCGTAGATGATCAGCACGCCCTGCTGGATCAGCAGCACGACGAACACCGGGACCGCCTTGCCGATCAGCAGCTCCGCGCGGGCGGCGCGGCTGGCGCGCAGCCGGTCCCAGGTGCGCCACTCGCGTTCGACGAAGATCGCGTTGCCCACGATCGCCATCGCGAACACCGAGAACATCACCAGCTGCCCGGTCACGGCCTCGACCGCGCCGGTGCCCAGCGCCTTCACGTACAGCGGCTGGAACAGCACCATGAAGATCATCGGCGTGATCAGGTAGCTGATCAGCTGCGACGGGTCGCGCAGGCGCAGGGTCGCGTTGTAGCGCACCAGGGCGCCGGCCCGGTAGAGGGAATCAGTGCGCGTCGACATCGGTCACCGCCAGGGAGTGGTAGAGGTCGTCCAGGCTCGGGTTGCGCAGCTCGACGGACTCGACCGGCCGCGTCACCGTGGGCAGCAGCTCCAGCAGCGTGCCGGTCGGGTCGGTGGTCGAGACGGTCAGCTGCTCGTCGGCCGTGCGCACGCGGACCTCGCCGGGCAGCCCGGAGAGCAGCTCGTCCGCGCCGCCGCGCGCGATCACCCGGCCTTCGGCGGCCACCGCGATGGTGGCCTGCAGGTCGGTCAGTTCAGTCAGATAGTGGGTGGTGTAGACCACTGCGGCTCCCTCGCCTGCTCGTTGCTTGACCACGTCGAGCAGCGCCTGACGGGTCTCGGGGTCGGCACCGGCGGTCGGCTCGTCGAGCAGCAGCAGCGCCGGCCGGTGCACCAGCGCCGTCGCGGCCTGCGCCCGCCGCTGCTGGCCACCCGAGAGCAGGCCGCAGGTGCGGTTCAGGAAGCCCTCCAGCCGCAGGGCGGCCGTCAGGTCGTCGATCGCCGAGCGCAGCGCGGCCCGGCGCAGACCGGCCAAGCGGCCGTACAGCTCCAGGTGCTCGCGCACGGTCAGCGGCCGGTAGAGCGCGATGTGCTGCGGGGAGATGCCGATGCGGTCGCGGGCGCGCGTCGGCGATTCGCCGTCGACGAGCACCGTGCCGCTGTCCGGGCGCAGCAGCCCGGACACCATCTCGACGAAGGTGGTCTTGCCGGCGCCGTTGTGGCCGACCAGCCCGACGATCTCGCCCGCGGCGACCTCGAGGCTGAAGCCGTCGAGGGCCTGCACTTCGTCATAGCGTTTCCGGAGGTCGATTGCTTGCAACATGGGGATCGCTCCTTGCGGTTCACGGCTCTTGCAATGTCGCACGGGGACGGGCGCGGCGGCGCTTCCCCGCGGTGGCAGGAAACTGCCGTCATTCGGTGCCGGCGGGCACCGCGATCAGCGACTCGCGCAGGGCGACGCGGTCGAACTTGCCGTTGACCGACCGGGGCAGCTTCGGCAGCACCTCGATCCGCCGGGGCAGCATGTACGCGGGCAGTTCCTTGGCCAGCGCCCGGGAAATCGCCTCGGCGTCGGCCTCGGGCGCGACCGCCAGCACGATCCGGTGGCCCAGCACCGGGTCCGGCACGCCGAACGCGGCCGCCTCCCCCACCAGGCCCGTCGCGTAGGCGGCTTCCTCGACCTCGGCGGGACTGACGCGGTAGCCCGACGTCTTGATCATCTCGTCGGTCCGGCCGACGAAGTAGAGGAAGCCGTCTTCGTCGCGGTAGACGGTGTCGCCCGACCACACGGCGATCTCCGGGCGCACCAGGCCGTCCGGGCCCGGCACCGGGCGGAAGCGTTCCGCCGTGCGCCCGGGGTCGTTCCAGTAGCCGAGCGCCACGAGCGCGCCGCGGTGCACCAGTTCGCCGTGCTCGCCGGGCAGGCAGGGCGTGCCGTCGGCGCGCAGCACGAGGACTTCGGCGTTGGGGATGGCCTTCCCGATCGAACCGGGACGGCGGTCCGCTTCCGCCGGGTCGAGGTAGGTGGAGCGGAACGCCTCGGTGAGGCCGTACATCAGGAACGGTTGCGCCGCCGGGAAGATCTCGCGGAGCCGGGTCAGCGTGGCGCGGGGCATGCGGCCGCCGGTGTTGGCGAAGTACCGCAGCCGGGCGGTCGCCTCGGCGGGCCACTCCTGGGTCACCAGCTGCAGCCACAACGGCGGCACGCAGGTGAGCGCGGTGACGCCGTGGCGGGCGCAGAGCCGCACGATTTCCCTGGGCAGCAGGTAGTTCACGAGCACGACGTGCGCGCCGGCGGCGAACGCGGTGGTGAGCTGGCTGAACCCCGCGTCGAAGCTCAGCGGCAGGGCGGCGAGCACGACGTCGTCGCGTGTGTGGCCGAGGTACTCCGCGACGCTCGCGGCGCCGGCGAGCAGGTTGCGGTGGGACAGCACGACACCCTTGGGACCGCCGGTGCTGCCGGAGGTGTACATGATGGCGGCCGGGTCCTGGTCGATCACCGCGGCGGGCACCGCTTCCGGGGCGGCCGCGGTCAGCGCGTCCCACTCGGGCTGCCCGAACACCACGACCGGGGTGCTCCCGGGCACGGCCTCGCGGACCGTCGCCAGGCGCTCGGCGGTCGTGAACACCGCCTTCGGGGTGCAGTCGGTGGCGACGTGGGCGATGTGCCGGCCCTTGAACAGCGGGTTCAGCGGCACCAGGACCGCCCCGGCGGCCGAGGCGGCGAACAGCGCGACAACGGTCTCCAGGCGCTTCTCCGCGTACACCGCCACGCGGTCGCCGCGGCGCACGCCGAGCCGGTGCAGGCCGTGGGCGACGCGCGCGACCTGGTCGGCGAGCTCGGCGTAGGTCAGCGTCCGGTCCTTGTGGGTCAGGGCCGGATCACCGGGCGCGCCACGGGTGAGGAGCTGATCGAGCCGCACCGGGGCGGCGGCCTCAGACATCGGCGGGCTCCGGGGCGACGAACTCCGCGACGGCCGCCCACAGGCTGCCCGCGGTGGCGAAGGTGTCCTCGGTGAGCAGTTCGTCGGGCAGCTCGAAATCGAAGGTCTCTTCCAGATCGGTGACGAGCTGCACGACGCCCATCGAGTCGAGCCCGAGCGCGGCGAGGTCGTCGTCCTCGGCGATCCGGTCCCCGAGCGCGTAGGGCAGGTGCGCGATCAGGATCTCGAGGAACCCCGGCGGGATGGGGAGTGTGTCAGGCATTGCGTCACCCTGTTTCGCTTTCGGCGGTCAACCGTGTCCTCCCGAGGACACCACCGGCCGGACTCACCCGGCCATCGCCGCGCTCTCATCCCGCCACCGCCGGGCGAGAGCGGCGTGAGAGCGCCCCGAGAAGACCGGCTGCGACGGTGGAAAGCAGAAGCCGGATCTCTTGGAGGCACGATGTCGACGGCCACACTCCCGCCGCTCGGGGCGTTCTCCGTGCCCGAGCCAGACCCCGAAGCCGAGCTGTACCGCTACGCGGCGCGCTGCGGCCGGATCTCGTCCGTGGACACCGCCGCGGCGCACCTCGGCCTGCCCGCCGACACGGTCCAGGCGGCCGCGGCCCGGCTGGTGGAGCTGCAGTTGCTGCGCGCGGTCGCCGGCGGCTTCGTCCCCCGCGAACCCTCGGCGGCGGCGGAGCTCGTCGTGACCCCGCTGGAACGCGCGATGTACGAGCGCCGCGAAATGGCCGACCGCCTGCGCGAGCGCATCGACGGCATCACCCGCGCCCCGGCCGGCGCCGCGGGCACGCTCGACCGCCTGGAGGGCGTCGCCGAGATCCGCGGCCTGATCAAGCTGGCGGCCGAGGTCTGCCGCGACGAGCTGGTGGTCCTCCACCCGGGCGAGGCGGCCGACGACCTGGTCGACGAGCTGCTGGACGCGTGCTATTCGGTGCTGGGTGACGGCGTCGGCGTCCGGGTGGTCTGCCCGCACCGCAGCCGCGCGGGCTACGCGGCCCGGGCCCGGTTGACGCAGCTCGCGGGCCGTGGGGCGCAGATCCGCACGCTGAGCCGCGTCCCGGAGGCGGCGGTGGTCTTCGACCGCGCACTGGCGGTGACGCTGGACGTCGCCGACCTTTCGGCCCGCCGCGTCCGCGACCAGGGCATGGTCCGCTTCCTGCTGGGCCTGTTCGACCAGCTGTGGGACGGCGCAACGCCGTTCGCGACCGAGGAGCAGGGGTACAGCGGCGAAATCGCGCACGACATGCAGCAGACGATCGCCCGGCTGATGGCCCAGGGCCTGACGGACGAGGTCGTGGCCCGGCGGCTCGGGATGTCGGTGCGGACCTGCCGCCGGCACATCGCCGCGATGCTGCAGAACCTCGACGCGGTGTCACGCTTCCAAGCGGGAGTGCAGGCCGCGACCCGCTTCACCCTCGCCTGACCACCAGCGCCGCTTGGTCCGGCGCACCACGTGTACACGAGAAGGGGCCTTCCGCTCGCGGAAGGCCCCTTCTCTCTGCCCGCCCTACCATCCGGCCGCCTCGGCCACGACGCCGTAGGTGTGCCGGAGGTCGGTCATCCGGTAGATGCCAGCCTCCGGGATGCGGACGCCGTACCGGTGCTCGATCCGGGCGAGCAGTTCGATCACCACCACCGACGTGACCCCCAGATCGCCCGCGAACGATGCCGCGGCGGCCACTTCGGTCGGGGGAACCGAGAACAGGTCGGCAGCCAGCGCTGCCAGCTCGTCGAAACGTGCCGGGACGACGGACACCGAAGGCGTGGCCGCGCGGCGGAACGGGCGGGGTGGGCGGGCACACCCCGCCGCCGCGACCGCGACCACCAGGTCGGCCTGGTGGCTCAACGTCACCACGATCTCCTCCAGGCCCGCTTCCTCCGCGATCTCCGCCGCCCCGCCGCCCAGCGTCACCAACGGCGCTCCCCAGTCGTCGTTGGTGACCTCGATGTCACGCCAGCGCAGGCCCTGGCCGAAGCCACGGCCCAGCATCTTGCACGTGGCCTCCTTGACGGAAAACCGCCCGGCCAGCCGTTCCAGGGACCGTTCGGCACCCATCCGGGCGGCCTGCTCGAGCTCCACCGGGGTGAAGACCAGCGTCCGGTAGCGCCGGTGCGCCGCGACCTCCGCGAACCGCGGGATCGACATCAGGTCCACGCCGATTCTCATCCACTCCGCCCCCCGAGCAGACTCGCCGTGGCCGCGGGCACCAGCCGCAGCGCGGAGACGTCGACCGCGAGCAGCGAAAGCCAGCCCTCGCGCAGGGGCCCGCGCGTGTGCAGGAGGACTCGGTCACCGTCGGCGACCACCCCTTCCGCCAGCGCGGCACCGAACGCCAGCCACGCGTCGCACGGGCCGCGGCCGGTGAACCGGTGGTCGCCCGGCAACGCCGGTTTTCCTTCGCCGCAACCGGAAACGGCCAGCGGGGAAACCCCGCGGCGCACCCGCAACCCGACCGCCGCGAACCGCGGGTGGCCGCAGGCCGCGTCGGCGAACAGCGGCTCGTCGCAGATGAGCGCCGTCGCCTCGCTGTCGACCGCCCACTCCAGGAGCCCGAAGACGGCCGTGCCGCCGAGCTCGTCGAGGTGCGAAAGGCCGACGTCCTCGCCCTCCCAGCCGCTGCGGTGCACCAGCCCGGCCAGCGCGGCCACATTCGGGTCGCGCAGCGGCCCGGACCGCACGAAGAACAGGGGCTGCGGCAGCGCGGGCGGGCCCAGCGCGGCCAGCACCTGGGCGGTGACGTCGACGTCGTCGTCCTCCGGGATCCGGACCATCAAGCGGGACAACGGAATCCCGGCGGCGGCCAGCCGCTCCGGCGGCACCAGGTCGGCGGCGCCGGGCAACGCCGACAGCGGCACGTACTCCTCGCGCCGGGCGGAGGCGAACGCGATCGTGTCGATCCCGAGGTCAGGCATCGGCGTCTCCCGCCTGGTACCCGCGCGCCACGTGCAGGCGGTGGATGTTGCTGGTGCCCTCCATGAACTCGAACGCGTGCACGTCCCGCGTCCACTTCTCCAGCAGCGGGTGCTCGATCAGGCCGGCCGGGCCCAGCGCGGCCGACGCCCAGTGCGCCGTGCCCACCGCCAGCCCGATCGCACCGAGCTTCGCGGCGCTCGAGAGGTAGCCGCGATCGGGGTCGCGGTCGATCCGCGCCGCCGCCTCGTACACCAGCTCGCGGCCCGCTTCGGCGCGCGCGAGGGCGAGCTGGCCGCCGGGGGCGTTCTTGCGGTGCTCCAGCACGTACTCGACCATCGCCAGCGCCGTGCCCACCGCGGACGCGGCGATCCGCACCCGCATGTGGTTGAACGTCGTGATGGCGGCGAAGATCCCCCGCCGCGTCGCCGGCAGGTGGTCGCCGAGCATGCGGCCGGCGGGGACGGCGACGTCCGCAAAGGACAGTCTGCTGATGTACGCGCCGCGCAGGCCGATCATCTCGAGCTTCTCGCCGTGCCAGCCGGGCGCCGGGAGCTCGACCAGCGCCGCGCGGATCGACAGCGCGCCGCGGCCGGTGCGGCCGAACACCACGCCGACGCTGCCGCGGGCGGCGTTGCCGACGTAGCACTTGCCGCCGGTGAGCCGCCAGCCGTCGCCGTCGCGGTCGAAGCGGGTCTCCATCGCCGTCGCGTCGTTGCCGCGGCCCTCTTCGGTCATCGCGAAGAACGACCAGCGGCGGCCGCCGTGCATCCGGGTGAAGAACCACTCCTGCTGCTCGGGCGTGCCGAGCAGCTCGACGAACACCCCGGCCAGCCCGGGTGACGGACACGCCAGGATCGCGCCGACGTCCCCGCGGGCCAGTTCGATCAGCCCGGCCACGTTCTCCAGGCACGACCCGCGCTCCATCGCCCGCAGCAGCGGCGTCGACGGCAGCGACTCCCGGTACTGCGGCGGCGTGTCGGCCTGCCGGACCATCTCGAACACGGGCGAGTTGTAGTGCTCGTCCATCGCGTCGGGGTCGACGTCGATGGCCAGGGCCCGCGACCGCAGGTCCGCGGCCGCCTCCCGGCTCAGGTCGCGGACCGCGCGGACGCGGTCGCTGAGCTCGATCATGCCGGTTCTCCTTCCGGTTCCCGGTCCACCCAGGTGCCGGCCACGAGGGCCGAGACGTAGAGGGACCGCGCGGGTGAGGTGGCCAGGAAGCCGGAGGCACCCAGGTGCTGGGCGACCCGCCAGCCCAGCTCGTCCAGCTCGCGGTGGACATCGGCGACGGCGACCGGGTGCGGCTGCGAGCGCACCTGGGCGCGCAGCCGTTCCACCGCGGCCATCACGTCGCCGATCGCACCGACGATCAGCTGCTTGCGGATCAGCGGTTCGTCGCCGCTGGTGCGGTTCGCCAGGTGCTCGGCGACGTGGTCGAGCACCGAGCGCAGCACCCCCAGCCGGACCGCGGCCAGGTGCCGGCCGAAGTCGGCCAAGGCGTGGGCGTCCCGCTCTTCGCGGGGACGGCCCGGGGTGGCGAGGAAGACGATGTCCTCGCGGTCGGCCAGGCTGTGCGTGCGCACTTCGGCGCCTTCGGGCACCGCGGCGGCGGGCACGGCCGCGTACCGGCCGGGGGCCAGCCGGTCGGCCGGGCCGGGGGGCAGGGCCCGCGCGAGACCGGCGGCGAGGCCGGCACTGCGTGCGGTCCGCTCGCATTCGAGCAGGCTGGTGGTCACTTCTCCTCCACGACCTCGACGATCACCGACTGGAAGTAGGCGCCCTGGCCCACGGAGACCAGGGCGCAGCGCTGTCCGGGACGCAGCCGTCCGGCCGCGTCGGCGTGCTGCAGGGCGAGCAGCGAGTCGACCCCGAAGTTGTGCCCGCGCTCGGCGACCAGGTCCAGGGGGATCTTCTCGAACGGGAAGCCGGACAGCCCGCTGAAGGTGCGCCAGAACATCCGGTTGGACAGGTCCGGCAGCACCCAGTCCACATCGGACAGCGTGAGGCCGGCGTCCCGCGCCGCGGCCCCCACCACGGCGACCGCCTGCTCGCAGCAGACCTTGCCGAAGAGCGTGAACTCCTCCTTGGTCATCCGCAGGCTGCGGTGGAACCGGGTGTCGCGGGTGCTCGCGCCGCCGAGGTAGCGGTAGCGGGCCGGGCCGCGGGACACGACGAGCGCCGCGGCGGTGTCGCCCGCGATGGTCGTGCCCGGGATGTAGCGGCCGCGGTCGCTCGCGCTGCCCTGGTCGCCGCCGAGCACGAGCACGCGGTCGTCCGGGGCCGCGCCCGGCCGGGCCAGGTAGCGCCGGGCCAGTTCGACCGAGCGCAGCACCGACGTGCAGTTGACGTGCGACACCCCGAAGAACGGGACACCGGGCAGGCCGAGCGCGTCGCGCAGCCGGTCCGGGAACTCCCCGCACAGGTCGAGCTCGGCGATGAGCAGCGTGTGGCCGTAGAGCACCAGGCTCGCCGTCCCGCCGCCGAGCGCGGTCCGCCCGGCCTCGGCCAGGTGGTCCGCCATCCGCTCGCCCGGCGCGAGCACCGGGCTGTCGCGCAGGCCGTAGATGCGGCCGAACATGCGCCGCTCCAGGGGTTTGGCGCCCGATCGCACGAGCACGTCGTCGACGGCCTCGACGCGGCCGGGCAGCCGCACGGCGACCCGGGACAGCCCCGTATCCATCAGCGTCCCCTCCCCGGCCGACGCGTGTCGACCTCCTGATCACGCGTGTCGCCCCTCGGATCACGCGTGTCGACCCTCTGATCACGCGTGTCGACTTCCCGATCACGCGTGTCGACCCCTCGCGCACGGGCGGCGGCCGGCCACCGCGTGCCCATCAGTGCTCCCTCCCCGGCACGAGCAGGCAGCTGCAGAACGTGCCGCTCGCGGGCTCGAAATCGGCCAGCAGCACCAGCTCCTCCAGCGGCCAGAGGCGCGCCAGACCGGCCCACACCCCCGTGCACCACAGGTCCGGCACCACTTCGACGCGCCCGGCGTACGGCGTGCCCGCGAGCCGCTTGGCGAGGCCCGCGCCGGCCAGGACGCGAACGCCCGGGTGCCGGTAGAGCACATCGGCCAACGCCAGGGTCGCCGTGTGCGGCCCCGCCCCGCCGAGCCGCACCTCCTCCAGCTCGGTCACGGCGACGTCGCCGGTCGCGCCGGCCTGCAGCAGCACCGCCGCGTCGGGCCGGTGGGTGGCCGGGTGGCCGCTGTCCCACAGCACGGCGTTCTGGTCGTACACCAGCAACGCCGCCTGCGTCGCCTCGCCGATCCGGCACAGGCCGTCCAGCAGGCGCAACGCCGTGAACGCCGCCCCCGGCCCGGGAGCCGCGACCGAGCACGGTTCCGGGTTGCCGGGCAGGCGTCCGGCGAGGTAGCAGCCGGCGACCTCCGAGTGGTACAGGTCCGGCGAGTGGTAGGCGAGCACCACCGCGTCCAGCGGCGGCAGCGGCGTACCCACGTCCGCCAGCAACGCCTCGGTCATCTCGATGAACCCGTTGCCGGTGCGGGCCAGGAAGTCCTCCCGGTCGGCCGCGGCGCCGAAGGTCTCGACCATGAGCCGGGCCAGCTCCGGGCGCATCCCGAACACCGGCTTGGCGCGTTCGGTGAACACCCGGTGCGTCACGCCGGTCAGGTGCACCCCGGCCGGGCGCGGGGGTACCGCGGCCCGGCCCGGCGGTGCGAGCGTTTGGAGGGACATGGCTCAGACCGCCGCGGCGGACCTGGCGAAGGCCGACTCGATGTAGTCGGTCAGGCTGCCCACCGTGCGGAAGACCTCCGGGCCGAGCTCGTCCGGGTCGATCTCGAGGCCGATGGTGTCCTCCAGGCTCATCAGCAGCTCGATGACGCTGGTGGAGTCGAGCGCCAGGTCCTCGAACAGGCGCAGCTCCGGGGTGACCCCGCCGATCTCCTTGTTGAGCACGGCGGACAGGGCGATCTCCAGGTGGGCGACGATCTCGGTGCGGTTCATCTCGGCTCGCTTTCCGTGCTGGTGCTGGTGGAGGTGGGCTGGTGCAGGTGCTGCTTGCGCAGCAGGTCTTCGGGCTCGTCGCGGTCGCGGACCAGGAAGGCCGCACCCCCGCGCACGAGCACCTCGGCGGGGAACCCGTGGCTGAGGAACAGCCCGGGCGAGGCCGACGGCCCGTAGGCGCCGGAGTTCAGGACACCGACCAGGTCGCCGGCGCGCAGGTCGGGCAGTTTCACCTGCTTGAGCAGGGTGTCGTTGGGCGTGCACAGCGGGCCGGTGACGGTCCACGGGCCCGGCTCGACGGTGTCGTCGGTGTCCTCGCCGGCGGCGCGCGGGGTGAGCAGCACGGTCGGGAAGTTGCGCTTGACGAACGAGCCGATGCCGACGGCCGCCATGTGGTGGTGGGTGCCGCCGTCCGCGATCGCGAACCGCTCCCCCATCGACTCCTTGACGTACCGGACGCCGAGGACGTAGACCCCGGCGCGGCCGGCCAGGAACCGGCCGGACTCCATGATCAGCCGGGTCGCCGGGTGTGCCCGGTGGAACGCCTCGAGCATCGGGTTGATCACGGCGGCCACGTCGGCGGCGTCGAGGTCGTCCTCGCCCTCGAAGTAGGCGACACCGAGGCCGCCGCCGATGTCGACGGCTTCCAGCCGGATCCCGGTCTCCGCGGCCACCCGCTCGGCCAGGTCCAGGGCGTAGCGCGTGTTCTTGCCGATGACCTCGGCGTCGAGGATGCGCGTGCCCATGTAGACCTGGATGCCGGCGACGTCGGCATGGCGGTACTGCGCCAGCCGCGGTCCGGCGGCGAGGACCTGGGCCTCGTCGATGCCGAACTGCCGCGGCTTGCCGCCCATGGTGAGCCGCGACCCGCTGATCGCGCAGGTCGGGTTGATCCGCAGCAGCACCCGCTGCTGCTTCCCGAGCTCGGCGCCGAGCCGTTCGATGTCGTCCAGCTCGTCGAAGGACTCGCAGACGATGGCGTAGACGCCGGTGTCCAGGCACGCCCGGAGCTCTTCCTGGCTCTTGCCGGGGCCGAGGAAGATGATGTCGTCCGGCCGGGCTCCGGCCTTCAGCACGGTCTGCAGCTCCACAATGGACGAAACCTCGGCCCGCGCACCGCCGTGGTGCAGAGCGGCGAAGACGCTGATGTTCGGGTTCGCCTTCAGCGAGTAGAACACCTCGATCGCCGGGTGCAGCACGGCGCGCAGGCTGGTGATGGTCGCGTGCAGGACGTCGCCGTCGTAGACGTACAGCGGCGTGCCGAAGCGCGCGGCCAGGTCCTGGTAGTCGATGTCGGTCATGCGTTCTCCCCTGCCATGACGCCGAGGCGGCGCTCGGCCTCGGTCCGGACGGCGAGGGCCTCCTCCGGCGAGTCCCCGACGCAGATCGCGTAGAGCCGGCCGTGGAAGGAGCCCTCGCCCGTGAACGCGGCGTTCAGCGTCGCGAAGTTGTTGACGAGCACGCCGGTGTCGCCGGCGCCGGTGAAGAACAGGTCGCCGAGCGCGGCTTCGACCTCGGCGAAAGTGTGTTCGCGCTGGAGCTTCAGCGAGAAGGTCGCCGCGATGGCGTGCCGGCCCTCGGGGATGAACTTCTCGGCGATCCGGCTCTGGTAGGTCGACATGTTGAACCGGGCGTTGATCTCCAGGCACGGGTAGAGCGTGCCGTCCGCGGCGAGCATCGCGTCGACGCCGACCATCCCGAAGAAGCCTTCGTCGTGCAGCGCGCGGCCGATCTTCTCGACGGCCTCGGCCAGCTCGCGGGCCGCGACCGGCGGCAGCTCCACTGGGAAGCGGTGGCCCTGGTGGACGCCGTTCTTCAGCACGGCGGCCTTGACCGTCTCGAACCGGACGCCGCCGGTGCGGGAGACGACGAACTGGTAGTTGAGGTCCTGGGCGTGCTCGATCCAGGACTCGACGACCAGGTTCGCGGGCGCGTCGGCGCCGCGGCGCTCGATCAAGCGCAGCAGGCGGTTCGCGCCGCGCTCGTCCTCGACCACGACCATGCCGCGGCCGGAGACGCCGAGCGACTCCTTGACCACGACCCGGCCGCCCAGGGCCAGCTGCGCGGTGAGCGCGTCCCGCAGCTCGCCGACCGTGTGCACCACCCGGCCGGGTACCTGGCGCAGGCCGAGGGAGTCGACCAGGCCGCGGCTGAACACCTTGCCGTTGACCGCTTTGCAGATCTGCGCGGTCGACCCGGCCAGCGGCAGCCCGGACTCCTTGGCCAGTGCCTCCTCCGACGCCGAGATGCCCAGTGGCATCAGGTAGGTGTTGCCGTCGGCCAGCTCGCGCAGCCGGGACAGCAGCTCCGGCGAGTCGAGCGCGTCCTCGGTCACCATCGCGTCCGGGTCGTTGTGCTCGGCGATCAGCGTCGAGCCGTCGGCCGCGCCGATCCGGGCGAGGTAGCCGGCGAACGCGGGGTCCATGGGTGCCTTGAGCACCACCAGGTCGCCCTCGCCGGCCAGCAGCGCGCCCATCTCCTCCATGCGGTTGACCGTGGCCCCCGCGAACGAGATGCCGGCGCCGGGCAGTTTCGGCTCGCCCACCGCCCAGCTGCGCTCCACCTCGAAGTTGTTGACGAAGACGAACCGCGCCCCGGCGTCGCCGGTGAGGTCCTTCTTCAGCCGTGCCACGAAATTCATCCCTGGTTCCCTTCTCCGATCTCGACGACGGCCGCCGCGAAGGTCGCCCCGAGGCCGGCCGAAGCCAGCAGCACGAGGTCCCCCGGATCGACCCGCCCGTCCGCGCGCGCCGCCGCCAGGTTGATGAACGGGTCGGAGCTGTAGCAGTGGGCGTACTTCCCGACGTTGTCGAGGAACACGCGGTCCCGCGGCACGCCGAGCGCGCCGGTGATGCGTTTCCACGACAGCTTGTTGACGTTGTGCGGCAGGATGGCGGCGATGTCCGCCGGGGCGACCCGGGCGTCGTCGAGGGCGTCCTGCATGACCTGGGCGAGCGCGTCCGGGTAGACGTGCTTGTACTGCAGCTGCAGGGCCTCGTCGCAGTCGATGCCGCGGTAGAACTCACCCAGCACGGTGAGCGCGCGCCCGAGGACGCGGTCGCCGCGCGGGTCCGGGCCGAGCAGCACCGCGGCGGCGCCGTCGCCCTGGATCGTGGTGTCGCGGATCAGCCGGGCCTCGTGCATCAGGACCTTGTCGCCGGTCAGCACGAGCACGCGGTCGCCGGGGGCCGCGGTGGCCAGCAGCGAGCGGGCCACGTGCAGGGCGTGGATCCCGACCACGCAGTTGAGGTGCGACAGGCTGAACGCGGTCGCGCGGTGCAGCCGCAGCCGGGTCCGCACGTCCTCCAGGAGGCCGGGCGTGGCGACGGCGACGTGCTGCATGGTGTGCGCGTGGACCAGGAACCGGACCGAGTCGCGGTCGGTTCCGGAGAGCACGCGCTCCCCCGCGCCCGCCAGCAGATCGGCCAGCTCCAGGCCGTCGGCGACGGCCACCCGGTCGAGGCCCAGGAAGCGGGTGAAGAAGCGCAGCTGGGTCGCGTCGAGGCCGAGCGGGCCGGCGAGGTCGGCGACCGGCAGGCTCGTCTCCGGCACGAACGAGGCCACCCGTTCCAGGCGGGGTGCTTCGAGCAGGGACATGATTTCCTCCGATCTTCTGGCTCAGCCGCGGGCCGGCACGAGCTCGTGCGCGAGCGCGGACAGGGGGCGGGCGGTGGTGAACGGGACGAGCCCGGCCGACCACCCGCGTTCGTGCAGGGCCTCGACCACGCGGGGCAGGCGCAGCACGCGCCCGCCCGCGCCGAGGTAGCTGCGGGCCGGGTCGACGTCGCCGAGACCGTTGACCTCGGCGACGACCTCGGTGAGGACACGCTCGGCGGCCGCGGTTCCGGCCGGCCCGGGTTCGGTGGGCGCGGCCCGTGGCGCCTCGGGCGAGGTGAAGCCGATGAGCGCGGCGGCCTCGCTGACGCGCAGGTCGGTGCCGGGGTCGCGGTGGGCCTCGACGAGCCGGGCGTAGCCGCGCAGGAACCGTTCGACGGCGTCGGCGTCCATCACCGCGTCCAGCGCCTGCAGGGCCAGGGTGATGCCGTCGGCCCATTCGTAGACGCGCAGGTAGCTGTCCGAGCCGGCGTGCGCCCAGTCGGTGGGGGCCGCGTTGACCGCGTACCGGTCGCGCTTGGTGCGGCAGGACCGCGGTGCGTTGTCGAGGAAGTTCAGCTCGGCGACCACGCGCACGCCCTCCTCGGCAATCTGCTCGTACACGCGGTCGTAGGGCACGTGCGCGTGGGTCATCGCCTGGCTCACGCGGGCGGCGGATTCCTTGACCACGGTGGAGAACAGCGGATCGCCGCCGAGGTCGGCGAGCACCGGCGTCGGGTAGGACAGGCACGTGACGGCGCCGCCGAAGCCGCTGGCGTCGCGCTGGCTGGTGTACATCCGGTGCGCGACCAGGGTTTCCCCGGTGTAGGCGGCGAGCGTGACGGCATAGGCGGCCAGGTGCACGGCCGAGGGCCACACGTGTTCGCGCGCCGCGATCGCCCGGGCGGCCGACAGCAGCGTCGGCACGGTGAGCGAGGCGCTGTGTGCGCCCTCGGATGCGGTGCGGCGCTTCGAGAAAACGTCGGCGGGAAGCTTCCGGACGAGGTCGCGCCAGTGGCTCAGCGCGGGCTCGAGGTCGGCCTCGGTGCGGCTCTCCTCGAAGCGCGCGAGGTCCACCGGCTGGTGTTCGACCGGGTCCAGCACCGCGGGACGGCCCTCGGTGCGCGCGGCCAGGAGCTCGTCGAGCTCGGCGGCCAGACGGTCGAGGGCGACGTCGTCGAAGGCCAGGTGGTTGAAGACCAGGTGCAGGCGCACCAACCGGCCGCCGGTGGTGACCACGCAGGCTCGCAGCGGCCACTCGCGGGCCAGGTCGAACGGGGTGCGGGTGAGCCGCGCGATGACGTCCACGGCGTCCTCCGTGGTCGCCTCGACGACCGGCTGCGGCGACGGCGGCTGCACGAGCTGGCGCGGCCAGGCGTGCCCGTCGGCGGCGGTGCCGGTCAGGTCGTAGACGGTGCGCAGGATTTCGTGCCGGCGCACCAGGTGCGTCAGCGCGGTGCGGACGGCCGCGACCGTGCAGCCCGCGGGCAGCGGGTAGCTGGTGCCGATGTGTGCCTCGTGCCGCGACCGCGCCGGCACCCGCAGGTACCGCAGCAGGTGGTGGTGCTGTCCCCAGCAGAGGTTCGCGCTCTTCGCCACGGGGCCTCCAACCGTGAATCGTCGTAGTACGCCGATGGTGGGCGGTGGCGGCGGAAATGGTTAGCCCCTGGCGGTGGCACGTTCTCCGTGGCACGAAGATGACACCGGTCGGGTCGGAGTTTTCCTTGACCCGCAACGGTTCGTCGGTGAATCTGGGTTGGCCCCGCCGGAACGCAGGAATTGCCGACCGGATCTGCGGGGGAAATCCACCGAATGAATGAGGAGCACTCATGTCGAAGGAAGCCTCGAAGGTCGCCAGCAAGGTCGCGTCGAAGGTCGCCAGCAAGGAGGCCTCCAAGGAGGCGTCCAAGGAGGCCTCGAAGGTCGCGTCCAAGGAGGCGTGACACCCCGGCGGGACGGCGGCGCTTCGCTGCGCCGCCGTCCCGCCGAACCACGCAAAGCCACAGCTGGCGGTCTGCCGCGGCTCGTCGTGAGTGGTAATTCGGGTTAGAACCCTACTTACCACTCACGACCAGCCGCGGCAGACCACTCACCCGTCAGCCCACCAGCCCGGGAGGGGCCATGACCTCGATCGCGCCCGTCAAGCCGCCGGCCGAGCGTGCGCTGCCGCGCTGGTCGGCCCGCGCCTGCGCGGACGCCGACCGGGCGGAAGTGCTCGCGCTGTTCACCGACCCCGGCTTCTTCTTCCGCACCGACCGGCCCGACACGCGGCCGGAGTGGGAGATCCTCCGGCTCCTCGGCGACGACACCCGCGTGCTCCGCGCCGACGGCGAGCCCGTCGGCCTCTACGCCCTGGAGCACGAGGGCAGCGAGCACGGCTGCCACTACGTCCTGCACCTGCGCCTGCGCTCGGGCACCCCGGTCCACTGGTGGTGCGACGCCTACCGCGAGATCGTGCGGGCGCTGCGGTGGCGGCACGAACTGGTGCGGCTGTCGGTCCGGTTCCCCGAGTTCGACCCGGCCGGCCTCGCCTTCGCGCGGGCCGCCGGGCTCACCGAAGAAGGCACGCTCGCCGGCGTGACCACCTACGACGGCCGTCGCCGCGGCACGGTCTTCTTCTCCCAGGTTGGGGCGGCGTCATGAAACTGCGCGGATACCGCGGCACCGACCGCGGGCTGTTGAGCGGGCCGTGGCTCGCCGGCGAGCTGCTCGGCCTGCCGATCGAGGACTGGCCCGCCCTCGCCGGGCCGACCGAGGTCCCCCCGCCCGCCGGGGACGACGAAGAGCTGTGCGTCACCGACGGCGCCTTCGTCCGCTACACGGCCATCGACTGGGTGCACCGGCGGGCCCGCGTCGAAATCGGCGTCCACAGTGCACAGTCCGATGTGGATGATCTGCTGGCCAGGGCCGTCGCGCACGGGTTCACCGGCCTCAACCTCCGGCGGCTGCACGGCTGGGTCACCCCGGCCACCCGGCAGGACACCCGGGCGCTGGCCGCGGCCGGGTTCCGGCGCGAGGCGGTCGTCCCGGCCGCCACCTGGTTCGACGGCGCACCCGCCGCACGGGAGATCTGGGGGACGATCCGCCATGACTGACCTGAGACCGCTTTCGCCCGCCGAAGCCGCGCAGGGCCTGCGCCGCGCGGGTGACGCCGCGCGCGGGTTCCTCGGCACCGACCCGGTCACCCAGAACGACGCCCTGCTCGCGCAGGAGCTCACCCGCCGCGAAGCCCAGGTGTACGCCGCGGGCGGCGCGCTGGTCGGCTGCGTGCCGAACCGGGCGCAGCCGCGCCAGGCGTACGTCTCGAGCACGTCCGCCGGCCCCGAGCCGGTGCGCGCGCTGCTCGGCCACCTCACCACCTACCAGCGGCGGACGTCGTTCGTCGCGCTGGTCCCCGAGAACGGCGCCGCCGCCTTCCTCGGGGCCGGGTTCGCCCGCAGCGGCGTCCTGTCCGGCCACCACTACGCCGGCCACGCGTTCCACGACCTGCTGGTCCTGGTGAAGGAGGAGCCATGCCGATCGTGACCGTCCGGCACTTCACCGAAGAGGACGTCCCGCTGCGCACCGAACTGCTGCGCGAGGCGCGGTTCACGGCCAACCTCACCGACTTCGCCGTCGGCGCGGGCGACGACGGCCTGCAGGCCCGGCAGCTGCGCACCATCACCGAGGAGCACCGCACCAAGCGGATCTTCACCGTGTGCGGCGCACACGGCCGCGTGCTGGGGTTCGCGTGGATCACCTCGATCGACTGGCGCGCGCAGCGCTGCGAGCTGTCCTTCGGCGTGCTGCCGCGCGACCGCGGGCTCGGCGCGTTCGCCGTCTACGCCGTCCACAAGCACCTGCGCGACGAGCTCAACATGCGGGTGATCGTCAACCAGGTCCTCACGCACAACACCATGTTCCTGTCCGCCGAAGCCCTCGAAGCCCAGCACCAGGTCCGCTGCGAGCGGGATTCCTACACCGTCGGCGAGTGGCGGACGGCGTGCTACTGGACCCTGTCCGATGAGGACATCCGGAAGCACCAGGCCTCCGCCGAAGAGCGCCGTCGCGAGCTGGCCGAGCGGATCCGCGAGCGGATCGAGGCCCGGTCGTGACCGGGCGGGCCGGGTACCTGCGGACCGCCGCGATCTCCGGCGGCACCCTGTACTTCGCGTGCGAGGACGACCTGTGGTCGGTGCCCGCCGACGGCGGCCGGGCGCACCGCCTGACCGCGGGGCCCGGCGAGGCCCGGCGGCCGCGGATCTCCCCGGACGGCACGGAAATCGCCTTCGTCGGCACCTACGACGGCCCGGCCGAGGTGTACGTCATGCCGGCCGAGGGCGGCCGTCCGCGGCGGCTCACCCACCAGGCCGGCCGGTGCGTCACCGTCGGCTGGCACCCGCACACCGGCGAGGTGCTCTACGCGACCGACGCCGAGCAGCCGTCCGGCTTCGGGGCGCGCCTGTTCTCGGTGTCCTCGGCCGGCGGTCCCGCGCGGCCGCTGCGGCTCGGGCCGGCCGACACGATCGCCTTCGGTGACGGCGGCGTCGTCGTCGGCCGCAACACCGCCGATCCCGCGCGCTGGAAGCGGTACCGCGGCGGCGG
This sequence comes from Amycolatopsis sp. cmx-13-12, assembly GCA_049998155.1. Lineage (GTDB taxonomy): Bacteria > Actinomycetota > Actinomycetes > Mycobacteriales > Pseudonocardiaceae > Amycolatopsis. The sequence continues at coordinate 804,275 of JAEBES010000001.1, forward strand.
CACCGGCGAGCTGTGGTTCGCCGAGCGGGAGGCCGGGCCGTTCACCCGGCTCGTCGCGCTGCCCGGCAACGTCGCCGACCCCTGCTGGGCCGGCGGCCGCGTCCACTTCATCAGCGACCACGAAGGCATCGGGAACGTCTACTCGTGCCGGCCCGACGGCACCGACCTGCGCTGCCACACCGACCACCACGACCACTACGCGCGCGGGCTCACCACCGACGGCACCCGCCTGGTCTACACCGCGGGCGCCCGGCTGCACCTGCTCGACGCGCACGGCGCCCGGCCGGTCGAGGTGGACCTCGGCGGCGCGGCCCCGCAACGCGGCCGCCGGTTCGCCCCCGCGGGCGAGTACCTCGACGGTGCGCGCCTGTCCCCCGACGGCACCCGGCTCGCGGTGACCGCCCGCGGCAAGGCGTTCACCTTCGAGCACTGGTCGGGGCCGGTCCGCGGCCACGGCAGCGCCGACGGCGTCCGCTACCGGCTGCTGCGCTGGCTGGCCGGCGGGCGGCAGCTGGTCGCCGTGGCCGCCGACGAGAGCCCGGACGAGCGGATCGTGCTGATGGACGCCGAGGGCGGCGAGGACGCCCCGGTGCTGGTCGCCGGCGGCGTCGGGCACATCACCGAGCTGACCGCCTCCCCCGCGTCCGGGCTCGTCGCCTTCGCGACCAGCCGCCAGCGCGTGTGGATCGTGGACACCGCCGACGTGCTGCCCCGGCCCCGGCTGCTCGACGCGAGCCGGCACGAGCGCATCGAAGACCTCGCGTGGTCGCCGGACGGCCGGTGGCTGGCCTACACCTTCCCGGAGTCGCCGCGCACGTCGTCGATCAAGCTCGCCGACACCGCGTCCGGGCGCACCCACCGGGTCACCGAGCCGGTGGTGCGGGACGCGCGCCCGGCGTTCGACCCGTCCGGGCGGTACCTGTACTTCCTCGGCCAGCGCGACCTCACGCCGGAGCTGGACCAGGTGCAGTTCGACGTCGGGTTCCCGTTCGGCTCGCGGCCGTACCTGATCACGCTGCGGGACGGCGATCCCTCGCCGTTCGAGACGCGGACCGCGGTGCCGGGGCAGGCGCTGCCCGTCCCGCGCGGCGACGGCCGGGTGACGATCGACCTCGACGGGATTTCCCGGCGGGTGGCGGCGTTCCCGGTGCCCGAAGGGCGCTACAGCGACATCGCGGCGCTGCCCGGCCGGGTGCTGCTGCTGTCGGTGCCGCTCGCCGCGCCCGACCCGGCGCACCCGGGCGCCGGCGCCGAAGGCACGGTGTCGCTGGTGGACCTCGGCACGGGCCGCGTCACCGAGGGCTGCCTCGGCGCGGTCGACGAGCTGGACGTCCGGGGTGACGTGGTGCTGCACCGCACCGACAGCCGGTTGCGGGTGCTGCGCGCCGACGCCGCCGGCGACCCGCCCGACGGCGACGAACCGGGCCCGGCGACCGGCTGGGTCGACCTCGGGCGCGTCAAGGTGTCGTTCGACCCGTCCGCGGAGTGGCGGCAGATGTTCCGCGAGGCGTGGCGGCTGCAGCGCGAGGGGTATTGGGACGCACACATGTCCGGCCTCGACTGGGACGCGGTGTACGACCGGTACGCGCCGCTCGCGGAGCTGGTGTCGTGCCGGGCGGAGCTGTCGGACCTGATCTGGGAGCTGCACGGCGAACTCGGCACCTCCCACGCGTTCGAGCGCGGCGGCGAGTACCGCGCCGGGCCGGACGAGGCGCAGGGCTTCCTCGGCGTCGACTGGGACACCCCGCCCGACGGCGCCACCTGGCGGATCGCCCGGATCCTGCGCGGCGACCCGTGGAACCCGAAGGCCGGTTCGCCGTGCGCCCGGCTCGGTGCGGACATCCGCGCGGGCGACGCCGTGGTCGCGGTCAACGGCCGCCGGGTCGGCCCGCCGGGTCCCGGCGAGCTCCTGGTCGGCCAGGCCGACCGCGAGGTGGAGCTGACCGTGCGGCGCGGAGCGGCGGAGCACCGCGTGGTCGTGCGGGCGTGCGCGAGCGAGGCACGGGCGCGCTACCTGGACTGGACCGAGGGCAACCGCGCGTACGTGCGGACGGTGTCGGGCGGCCGGCTGGGGTACCTGCACGTGCCCGACATGACGCGCGCCGGGTACGCCGACTTCGTCCGCGGGTTCCTGACCGAGCTCGACCGCGACGGCCTGATCGTGGACGTCCGGTTCAACACGGGCGGGCACGTCTCGCCGCTGCTGCTCGACCGGCTGGCCCGCCGCCGCACCGGCACCGAGCACGGGCGGTGGAGCGGGATGGCGCCGTACCCGACGGAGTCCCCGCGCGGCCCGATGGCGACGTTGCTCAACGAGCACACCGGGTCCGACGGCGAGATCTTCGCCCACGTGTTCCGCGCGCTCGGGCTGGGCCCGCTGATCGGCAGGCGCAGCTGGGGCGGGGTGATCGCGACCTGGCCCCGGCACCGGCTGGTGGACGGCACGGTCACGACCCAGCCGGAGTTCCGCTACCGCTTCGGCGACGCGGGCGGGTCGCTGGAGAACCACGGCGTGGAGCCGGACCTGGCGGTGGTCCCCGCCCCGGATCGGCTGCTTCCGGGCGAGGACGACCAGCTCGCGGCGGCGGTCGCGCACCTGCTGGCGGAGCTGGGCTCGCCGTCGGACGAGCTGCCCGTGCCCCGGGCGGCGCTGCTGCTGCCGCAGGCGCCGTGACCGGCCGGGTCGACGTCTGGCTGGTGCCGGTCCGGCCCCGGCCGGAGTGGCTTCGGCTGCTCTCCGGGACCGAACGCGCTCAGGCCGGCCGGCTGGCCGCGACCCCGGCGGGGGACGTGTTCGTGACTTCCCGTGCGCTGCAACGCCTCTGGGGCGGTTCCGTGCTCGGCATCCCGCCGCACGAGGTGCTGATCGACCGGTCCTGCGAGCACTGCGGCGACGCCGGCCACGGGCGTCCGCGACTGGCCGGGGCGCCCGCGTTTTCGGTGTCCCACACTTCGCGCCGGCTCCTGCTGGCGGTGGCGGAGGCGGGCCTGATCGGGGCGGACATCGAGGACCCGGCCGCGGCGGCCGACCCGGCCGGGCTGGCGGGGGTCGTTCTGTCGGCTTCGGAGCACCGGGAGTTCTCGGCGGCGGCCCCGGCGGACCGGGCCGGCCGGTTGCTGACGGCGTGGACGCGCAAGGAGGCGGCGATGAAGCTGGCCGGACTGGGGCTGGCGGCGGCCCCGGCGCGGGTGGATGTGCGGGGACCGCTCGCCCGTTCGGACGTACCCGATTGGCCGCGCGAGCCGGTGCACCTGAGTTCGCTGGCCGTTCCCGGCGGCCATGTGGCGGCGCTGGCGACGACAGTGCCCGTACGGGCCGTGCACCGCCGTGACCTGGCCTTGCTCGCCGCACCGACGCCCGCGGGGAGGTCGTAGCACTTCCCCCACCCGGCGCAGGGCCCCCAATCTGGGTAGCGAGTACCCATGTACGCGCATCTCCCCGAGTGCGAATCTCTTCGGCGTGAGCCAGACAGTAGAGCGCCCCGAGCAGGCCCCCCACGAGGCACCGGCCTGGTGGACCGCCGCTCGCCTTCCCGGCGAGGGCGGCCGCGACCGGCCCTCCTGGGCGCTGCTCGCCGACGACGTCCTGGCTTCGCTGCCCGCCGAAGGTGACTGGCCCGCTCCCGTCGAGGCCGAGGGCGACCGCGTCTTCCGGCACGCCGTCCTTCCGTTCGTCGGCGCCGCCCGGGCGCTGCTGCTCGAGCGGGCACCCGCCGCCGAGCGCGTGTGGCCCGGTGTCGAAACCTGGCTCTGCGGGCAGCTCACCGCGCTCGCGGCGCGGACGTTCGTCCTCGAGCTGCACTCCGCGAAGAAGGCCGGCCTGCTGCGCGGTACCACCGGACGTGACCGCTTCGTCGACTTCCTGCGCCTGCTCGGCAGCCGCGGACACCTCAGCGATGTGCTGGGCCGGCACCCGGTGCTGGCCCGGCTGCTCGCCCAGACCTGCCTGCGCACCGCCGACGCCGTCGCCGAACTGCTCGCCCGCTTGACCGCCGATCGGGACGCGCTGCGGGCCGGGTTGCTCGCCGGGAGCGCCGCCGAGCTGAGCGAGCTGACCCTCGGGGCCGGCGACGTGCACTCCGGCGGGCGGGCGGTGGCCGTGCTCGGCTTCGCCGACGGGCGGCAGCTCGTCTACAAGCCGCGGCCGCTCGGGCTGCTCGCCCGGTGGGGTGAGCTGCTGCGGTGGTTCGCCGAGGAACGGCCCGGGCTCGCGCCGCGGCCGGTGGGCGTGCTGGCCCGCGACGGCTACGGCTGGGCCGAGTACGTGCCCGCGCGGCCGTGCGCCGACCAGGCCGGCGTCGAGCTGTTCTACCGCCGCCAGGGTGCGCTGCTCGCCCTCCTCTACGCGCTCGACGCCACCGACATGCACTGCGAGAACCTCATCGCCTGCGGCGACCAGCCGATGCTGGTGGACGTCGAAACGCTGTTCCACCCCGCCTTCACCTCGCTCACCCGCAACGGCCCCGACCCGGCCGCCGCCGCACTGCACCGCTCGGTGGCGCGCACCGCCCTGCTGCCCACGCTCATGCTCGGCGAGCACGGCGCCCTCGACGTGTCGGCCTTCGGCGGCGGCAACGGCGAACCGAGCCCCGGCGAAGTGCCGCACTGGACCGGTGCCGGGACCGACGACATGCGCCTGGCCCGCGGGCCCCGCCCCTACGCCGGCGGCGCGAACCGCCCGGTGCTCGCCGGGGCCGAGGTCGACGCGGGGATGTACCGGCAGAGCCTGCTGAGCGGCTTCCGCGCCGCCTACGAATCCCTGGTGGACCGCCGCGGCGAGCTGCTCGGCGGCGCGCTGGACGGGTTCGCGGACGAGGAAATCCGTCTCGTCATGCGGCCGACGCAGGTCTACGCGACGCTGCTGACCGACGCGACCCACCCGGCGCACCTCATCGCGGGCACCGCCCGGCCCGAGGCGTTCGCCTCGCTCGCCGAGGACCACGGCAAGGCCCACCTGCCCGCGCTGGTGCCGCACGAGATCACCGAGCTGTGCGACGGCGACGTGCCGGTGTTCGCCGCCGCCGCGGGATCGGTCGACGTCACCACCGGCACCGGGGTGGTGCTCCCCGGTCTGCTGGCCGCGAGCGGCCTCGACCAGGCCCGCGCGAAGATCGCCCAGCTGTGCGCGGAGGACCTGCGCGAGCAGGAGTGGTTCGTCGAGGCCACGCTCGCCACCCGCCGCCCGGAGGTCCGCCACGGCGCGGGTGCGCCGCTGCCCGGCGCGGTCGCCGCCGTCGTGCCCGACAGCCAGCACCTGCTCGCGCTCGCGTCGGCGATCGGCGACGACCTCGTCGCCCGCGCCGCGCACGACCACGTGCGGGCCAACTGGGTCGGCCTCGAACTCCTGGACGGCCGCCACTGGCTCGTGCTGCCGATGGGCGCCGGCCTGGCCGAGGGCTACTGCGGCACCGCGCTGTTCCTGGCCCAGCTGGGCGAGCTGACCGGCACCGCCCGCTACTCCGAGCTGGCCGCGAAGGCCGTGCGCACGCTGCCGATGCTCGTCGAGGTCCTCGCCGAGCACCCCGAGCTCGCGCGCGAAGTCGGCTCCGGCGGCTTCTTCGGCCTGGGCGGGATCTGCTACGCCCTGGCCCGCCTGGCCACCCTCCTCGGCGACCGCACGCTCGCCGCCTGCCTGCCCGCCGCGATCGCCGCGACCGCGGCCGCCGACGCGGCCGCGCCGGTGGGCGTCGGCGAAGGCACCGCGGGCGCCCTCGCGGCGATGCACGCCGTGCACGCGGAAAGCGGGCTGCCCGAAGCGGCCGCGCTGGCCGCCACGCTCTCCCGGCGTCTGGCCGGTGCCGCGCGTCCCGCCGACCCCGGCTTCCTCTGGGGTGCGGCGGGGGTCGACTGGGCCCTCGGCCGGGGTGGCCGGATCACGGCGGACTCCGTCGACGGCGACCTCGGCTGGTGCTCGGGGCTGGCCGGCCGGGTCCTCGCCGCGGCCGCCGGCCCGGGGTTCACCGAACGGACGGCGGACGCGTTCTCGGCCGCGGTGGCCGCCCGGCCGCCGTCGTCCGACCAATCGCTCTGCCACGGCGAGCTCGGCACCTTGGACGCGCTCGTGGTGCTCGCCGGGCAGGGCCACGAACCGTCGGTCTCCGCCTTGCGGAGAGCGACCTCGCGCCTCGTGGGCGCGATCGAAGGACACGGGCTCCAGTGCGGTACGCCGCACGGAGTAGCGAGCCCGGGCCTGCTGACCGGAACCGGGGGTATCGGTTTCGGGTTGTTGCGGGCCGGTTTTGCCGAACAAGTCCCGTCGGTTCTGCTGCTCGAACCGTCGGGACAGCTCCGGAAATAACCGCGAAACACACACATCACGGGAGTGCAGATGCGCAACGACACCACCGCCGGCGAATTCGACTCGACCTCCACCGGTTCGGCGGCGGACAGCCCGCTCGGTGAAGCCACGCCGGGTTCCAGAACGAAGATCGGTGTCCGGGCGGGGATTCTCGCCGGCCTGACCCTCGGCGTCGCCAGCGCCGCGGTCGTCACGATGGACATCAGCACCGTCGTCAGCAACCACACGCACGCGTGACGTGCTCGCGACGGCACAAAGCGTGACAACAACCCCAATCTTGCCGTCCGAACAGTGGAATCTCCACCGGAAGACCACCGAATTCGTGAGTCCGGTCTCTAAGGTTGGCGCATGCGCACCCGTGCCCCCGCTCTCGTCGGCCGAGGAACGGAGATCGAAGAGATCGGGCGGGTGTTGCACGACGCTCGCCGCTCTTCGGGCTCGGCCGTGTTCGTCACGGGGGAACCCGGAATAGGCAAGACCCGGCTCGCCGCCGAGGCGGTCGGCCACGCACTGGACGCGGGATTGGTGGTGCTGCGGGGCCGCGGCAGCACCACCGGGCCCGCCGTGCCGTTCCGGGCACTCACCGAAGCACTCCTGTCCCTCGCCCGCACCGGCGGGCGCGAGCTGGTCGAACAGCTCGGGCCGTACCGGTCGGTGCTGGGCAGGCTGATCCCGGACTGGGCCGCCGGCGCCGACGCGGCGGGCGACTCCTCCCTGGTGGTGCTGGCCGAGGCCACGCTGCGGCTCACCGGGCTGGCCGGGGCGGGCCGCGGCTGCCTGTTCGTCGTCGACGACCTCCAGGACGCCGACGTGGAAACCCTGGCCGTGGTGGAGTACCTGGCCGCCAACATCCGCACGCAGCCGGTGGTCGTGCTGGCCACCCTGCGCGCCGAACCCTCGCCCGCGCTGGAGGCGGCCCACGCCGCCGCCCGCCGAGGTGAGGGTTTCCTCATGCCGCTGGACAGCCTCGGGCCCGCCGAGGTGCGGGACGTCGTGGCGTCGTCGCTCGGCGCCGAGCCGGGCCAGGTGTCCGCCGACGTGGCCGAGCGCCTCTTCGGCGACAGCGCGGGCAACCCCCTGGTCGTCGAGGAACTGCTGCACAGCATGGTGGCGGCGGGCGAGCTGGTGAACGGCGCGGCGGGCTGGCGGTTCACCGGTCACGGCCGCAGCGCCGTGCCCTCGACGCTCGTCACGATCATCACCCGCCGCGCCGACCGCCTCGGCGAACGCGGCAAGCAGCTGCTCGCCATCGCCGCGGTGCTCGGCCGCCGGTTCCCGCTGTCGGTGGTGCAGCGGGTGAGCGAGCTGGACGACCACAGCCTGTTCGGTCACCTGCAGTCCGCCGTCGCCGCCCAGCTGCTCATCGCCGACGAGCGCGGCGAAGACTGGTACGCCTTCCGCCACCCGCTCACCGCCGAGGCGCTGCTGACGCTGCTCAACCCGGCCGAGCGCGTGGCCCTGTCGGCCAAGGCGGCCGACGCCGTGGTCGAGCTGCACCCGGACCTGCCCGGCGAGCTGTGCAGCCTGGCCGCGTCGCTGCGGCTGGGCGCCGGCGACCGCTGGGCCGCCGCCGACCTCTACCGCGAGGCCGCCCAGCGCGCGCTCGCCGAGGGCGCGCCCGGAACGGCCATCGCGGTGCTGGAACACGCCGTGAACCTGCTCGGCGACGACGCCGGGCACGGCGACGGCCGGTCCGGCCGCTACCGCGACCTGCTGGAGCTGCTGTTGTTCGCGCTGGCGGAGGCGGGGCAGTTCGACCGGGCGGCGAAGGTGGCGCGCTCGCTGCGGCCCACCGACGGCCGCGATTCCGCGCGCCAGATCCGCGTCCACGTCCGGCTGGCGTGGGCGGCCCAGGTCGCCGGCCGCTGGGCGGAGGGTTTCGAGCAGGTCGCCGCGGCCCGTGCGCTGCTCCCGGCGGACGGACTGGCCGAGGAAGCGGTCGCGGTCGACGCCGTGGACGCGTACCTGTCGATGTCCGGCCCGGCCCCCGACCGGGTGCGCCGCAGCGAAGAGCTGGGCCGCCGCGCGGTCGCCGGGGCCGAGCGGATCGGCTCGCCGTCGACGGCGTGCCAGGCGCTCTACGCGGTCGGGTTCGTGGTCCGCGAGCGCGACATGGCCGAATCCGACGAGTGCTTCCGGCGGATGCTCGACAGCGCCGCCGAGCACCGGCTGACGAACTGGCGCAACTACGCGCTGGTCGGCCTCGGTGGCAACGCCTGGCTGGCCGAAGCGGATCCCTCCGGGCTGGAGACCGCGCGCGCCGAAGCGCTGCGCACCGGCGGGATCAGCCTGGCCTACAACGCGGACGCCGTGCTGGGCCTGCATTCCGTGCTGTGCGGCCGGTTCGCCGAGGCCGGGCAGCGGCTCGACGCGTGCTACGCGGAGTCGTCGCGGATCAAGCTGTACGCCGTCAGCCGGTACGTCCAGATGGCGCAGGCGGTGCTGGCGGGCCACCGCGGCGACCGCCGGGCGATGGAGACCGCCCTCGGCGACTTCCGGCGCGGCGGCGGTGACGCCGGTCCCGAGGCACCGCTCGCGCGCGGCCTGGCCCAGGTGTTCTGCTCGCTGCTGGAGGAGGACCGCGACACCGCGCGCGCCGAGCTGGACACCCTGGCCGCCGACCAGGCGCGGCAGCAGAGCACGTTCCACCTCGCCGGCACGCACGGCCTCAAGCTGCTGCTCGACGTCATCGCCGGCGACGCGACCTGGGAGGACCACCGGCGGATCGCGACCGGCGCGACCGGCGGGATGCGCTGGAACCGCCAGTTCGTGCTGCTGGCCGAGGCGGTCCTGCACGGCCGCGACCACGAGCACGAGGCGGCGGCGACGGCGATGCGGCGCGCGGCCCAGGCGGCGGCCCCGTTCGGCGTCGCCCGCCCGCTGGGGCTGCGCCTGACGGCCGAGCCCGCCGTCGACGACGGCTGGGGAGAGCCGGCGGAATGGCTCCGCGAAGCCGAAAGCCACTTCCACGGCGCGGACGTGATCCCGGTGGCCAGCGCCTGCCGCGCCCTGCTCCGGCGGGCGGGAGCCTCGGTGCAGCAGCGCCGCACGGGCACCGAGCGGGTGCCCGAGAGCTTGCGCGCGATCGGCGTCACCCTGCGCGAGTACGAGGTGTTCGAGCTGTTGGCGTTCCGGTTGAGCAACAAGGCGTTGGCGGCGAGGCTGCACATTTCGCCGCGCACGGTGGAGAAACACGTGGCGGCCCTGCTGATGAAGACCTCGGTCCGCGACCGCGCCGAACTGGCCCGGTTCGCGGCCGAGCATTCGTCGACCTCGGAGGTCTGAGCGCGACAAGGGGTGCGAGCCCGGCGGCGCGGTTATCGTCGTCGGGCCCGGCTGCGGCGAAAGCATCGTGGACGGACGTTGCGGGCATGCTGCCGAGCGGGCGGCAGGAGACGGTCCCGCCCGGCACCCACGAGTTCGCCGGCACACCCTCACCGAATGCTGCCCTTTCGACGCCGATGTCCACCCTGTAAATGCTGATTCCGCAGGTGGCGGCATACTGCGCGAAGGTTCCCGTTCCCGAAGACCCTTCGGGTGGAGGTAAAACGTTTCGGGGCCGCTTGACGCCGTTTAGGCGCGGCTGGAACCGTCGGCCTGGCGAGAGTGCCTCACCGGCCGGAATGACCGCGGTGACGATTTCGGCGCTCTCGGCAACTGGGGTCAGAACGGAGTCATACAATGCGCAACAAGATCGCGGCCTTGGCCGCGACGACTGCTTTCGTCGCCGGCGGGACACTCCTGAGCGCCACGTCGGCGTCGGCGACCGTGGACCCGCCCGGCGGCAGCTGGGACCACACGTGGTACACCACGGACGCCGACAAGGGCGGCACTGTCTACGTCGAAGAGAACGGCGACGTCGTGTCCGTCTGCGACTCGGCGGCCGACGGACTCGCTGCCCGGGCCAGTATCGCCGTCCAGGACAGTACGGGCGCCTACCCCGAACGCTACCTGCTCGTCGCCTCCGGTGGACTGGGATCCTGCGCCACGGCCAGGGCGTCCGATGGCGGCAAGCACGACCTCCCGGAACACGTGAACATCAGCGTCAGCGTCTACCTGGGTACGAACTTCCAGCACTTGAGCCAGCACTACTACCTCAACGATCACTAGGTTCCGGTGTCGGACGGCCCGGCCGGGGAATCCCGGCCGGGCCGTCCGCGCTCGTGTCACCGCACCAGCCCCGACGCCGCACACAGCGCCGCCCAGCCGGCCGCGAACGCCGCCACCTTCGGCCGGGCCGAGCGGTCCGGCAGGCCGGTGCCGAACACCACCGCGTCCGCCGCGTCGGAAGCCACCCGGGCCGCCAATGCCACCCGGAGCGGCTTGCCCTCGGGTGCCAGCAGCATCGCCAGGCCGATGGCCGCGTCGCGGGCGCCGATGCCGGCGATCAGGGTGCGAATGCCCGCGGGGACACCGCCCGCCGGAGTCGTCAAGCCGCACGGTTTCGCCAGAACACGCGGCGCGGCGATGATCGTGGCGCTGTAAGCGGCGGTCACCGCTCCGAGAACGCGGGTCAACGCGGGCATCCGTCACTCTTTTCCCTAGGCGCGAGCTGAGGCCTTCCGCTTACCCCCGTCCGCCGGTGCCAAACCGCCGCCGACGCCGGACTCGATCGCCGCCGTCACGATGCGGTTGCGGTCGCCCGGGGACAACACGCCGTTGGCCACGAGCTCCTGCGTCACCGCCTTCACGTGCTTGACGAACCGGTCGTGGGACGCGTACTCCGCGTTCTCGTCGATGACGTCGTTGATCGTGCAGCCGTTGCCCGTGTCGATGTTCTCCACCTGGCTGTCGATCCCGCCGATCACCACCGTCTCCCGGGTGTCCGAGGACGGGCAGGCGTCCGGCGGCGGCGGGGCCGCGACCACCGTGAACGCTCCCGAGACCTCGGCCGAGACGTTACCGGCGACGTCCGTGGCCCGGGCCCGCACGGTGTGCGCACCCAGTGCCGGAACCACCACCGGCGCCGTGTACCGGGTCCAGGCCGCAGTGTCCACTTTGTACTCGACGAAGCCCACGCCGGACTCGGCGTCGGTGGCCGTCACCGCCACGGTCGCCGAGCCCACGTAGTTCCAGCCGCCGTCCTGCTTCCCGGTGAGCTGGAGCGCCACCGAAGGTGCCGTCGTGTCCCCGCCCGCGACCACGGTGAACGACACCGAACCCTCCGGGGACGCGTTGCCGGCGACGTCACGGGCGCGGTAGCCCACCGTGTGCGCACCCACCGCGGACACCGCCACCGGTGCCGTGTAGGCCGTCCACGCGCCGCCGTCCACTTTGTACTCCACAAGAGCGACCCCGGAACCCGCGTCCGAAGCCGTCACGGTGACCGTCGCCTTGCCGACGTAGTTGCCGTCGGTGTCCTGGGGGCCGGCCACCGAGGCCGACACGGCCGGTGCCGTCGTGTCGCTGCGGACCACCGTGAAGTGGGCCATGCCCTCCGGCGACACGTTCCCCGCGACGTCGGTGGCCCGGTAGTGCAGCATGTGCGTGCCCACGGCCGAAACCACCACCGGCGCCGAATAAGCCGCCCAGGTGCCGCCGTCCAGCTGGTACTCCACCGAAGCCACGCCGGAATCCGCGTCCGTGGCCGTGATCCGGGCCGTCGCGACGTCGAGGTAGTTGCCCGCCGTGTCCTGGGTGCCGGTGATCGCGGCGCTCACCGCGGGCGCGGTGGTGTCCCCCGGCCGCGCGACGACCGTGAAGTGCGCCATGCCCTCTTCCGACGTGTTCCCGGCGACGTCGCGGGCCCGGTAGTGCAGCATGTGCATCCCCACGGCGGAAACCGCCACCGGCGCCGAATAAGCCGTCCACGCGCCGCCGTCGAGCTGGTACTCCACCGAAGCCACGCCGGAGCCCGAGTCGGTCGCCGAAACCGAAACCGTGGCGGATCCGACGTAGTTGCCGGACGGGTCCCGATCCCCGGCCACGGAAGCGGTCACGGTCGGCGGGGTCGTGTCGCCGGTGCCGTCGGAGACGACGAACTCCCCCACCATCGCCGTGTGCCCGGGAATCGTGCAGTAGTACCGGTACTTGCCCGGTGTCAGCGTCACGACGGCCTCGTGCCGGCCGTCCTGCGGGTCGAACGGGTTGGCCAGGATGTTCAGCGAGACGTCGTGGTTGTAGCCCGGCGTCGTCGTGTCGAACGTCAGGGTGTGCGACATCCCGGTCGTGTTGCCGGTGGCTTCGCTGTTCTCGAAGACGATGGTGGTCTCGCCGGGCAGGGCGCCGGTGGGCGCGGACGCGTACTCGGTGGTGCTGTTGTTCCCGGTCCAGGTCAGCGTCTGGACCGGCGCCGCCGCCGCGGGCGTCGCCAGTCCGAGCACCGCCAGGAACACCGTCAGCAACAGGCCGATCAGTCGTGGGGACATCGCGGGAGAACCCTTCCTGGAGTGAGGGGTCGTGAGTGGTAAGGCGGGTTCTAACCCGCCTTACCACTCACGACCTGCCGCGGCAGAGTGGCTACAGCTGCCGCACCCGGATGTTGCGGAACTCGATCAGGTCGTTGTCGCTGTGGTTCTGCAGCCCGACGAACCCGCTGACGAACTGCCGCAGGTCGGTCGGCGGGTCGCCCGCCCGCGACGACTGCTGGCCCGGCGTGTTGTCGAACTCGTTGATCACCACGCCGTTGCGGGTCATCGTGTAGTGCTGCCCGACGACCTTGATCTCGTACTCGTTCCACGTCCCCTTCGGCCGCGCGCCCGCCTGGTCGAGCGGGCGCGGGTCGAAGTTGTAGACCGACCCGGTCTTCTGCGGCTCGCCGGTGTCGCCGTCGTAGATCTGGATCTCGTGGCCGCAGTAGATGGCCACCCAGGCCTGCGACGTCCGCGCCGACCCGACCGTCCCGCAGCTGCCCGGCGGCCGCTGCTCCAGGGGTGTCCGCGGGTCCGGGAACCGGACGAACACGCCGCTGTTGGCCCGGAAGCCGTCCGGGGCGATGTCCTTGAACTGCACCTTCACCGAGAAGTCGCCGAACTGCCGCTGCGCGTACCAGAGCATGCCCAGCCCGCCGGCCGACCGGATCGAGCCGTCCGGCTGGAGGGTGAACTGCCCGGACGGCGCTTGTTCCCAGCCGCGCAGCGACTCCGCCGTGCCGTCGAAGAGCGCCTGGTAGCCGGTGGTTCCCGGCTTCCCGATCGGCGACGCCTCGGCCGCCGCGTTCAGCTCGGCCACCTCGGCGTCGTTCAGCACCCCGAGGTCCGACAGCGTCTCGGTGGCCTGCTCGACGTGGTTGACGAACGCCGCGTGCGTGCTCCACACGCCTTCGTCGTCGAGGAAGTCGTCGACCGTGCAGCCACCACCGGCGTTGCGGTTGACCACCTTCGTGACGGTGTCGCCCAACGTCACCACCGGGCTCGGATCCGCCACCGCGCAGCCGACGTTCACCGACGCCCGGGTCGTCACCGCTTCGCCGTTGGCGTAGGTCACGGTGAGCTTGGCGGTGAAGATCCCGGTGCGCGGGTAGGTGTGCCGCGGGTCGGCCTGGGTGGACACCGAGCCGTCGCCGAACTCCCACCGGTAGGACACGCCACCGGACTTCGACCCGGTGAACGCCGCCGTCAGCGCCTTGTTCTGCACCATCGTCGACGACGCCGCGGGAGCGGGTGTCGGCGCGCCGCCCGTGTAGCTGATCTTCAGCAGCTTCTGGTTGGCGTCCAGGGAGAAGAAACCGTTGCCGTAGTCGAGCACGTACAGCGCACCGTCCGGCCCGAACTTGGCGTCCATCCAGCTCTGCACCCGGGTGTCACCCGAGCCGCCCGGGATGATCTGCCGGAACGTCTCGGCGAACACCGGCGGCTGGTGCGTGGGCACCCCCGCCGGGTCGACCGTCACCGCGACCCGATTCTGGGAGTTGGCTTCGTCGCCGATGAACCACTTGTTGTCCCAGTACTCCGGCCACGCGACGCCGCTGCCGGTGTTCACCAGCGAGCGGTGGTAGGTCGGCCCGGACATGATCGCCTGGCCGCCGCCCCGCAGGTACGGCTGGGTGTAGGTGGCGTCCGCCGCGTTGTACGTCGGGATCGACGAGCCCGGCCGCTTCGGGAAGACCGGCCCGCCGCCGTCCGGCGAGTACCAGATCATGTTGTCCTTGATCGGCGGCAGGTTCACCAGGCCGGTGTTGCGCGGCGAGGTGTTCACCGGGTTGTCGCAGTCGTACCAGCCGGTGAGTTCCGCGGCGTTGGTGCTGCTGCGGTCGCGGTAGGGCTGCCGGTTGCCCATGCAGTACGGCCAGCCGTGGTTGCCCGCCTCGGTGATGATCGTGGCCGTCTCGTACTTCGCCGGCCCGAGCTCGGGGCTCGGCGACGTCGCGTCGGGGCCGACCCAGCCCGCGGTCAGCCAGTTGTGCACCGGGTCGATCTGCAGCCGCGAGATGTTCCGGACGCCCATCACGTAGATCTCCGGGCGCGTCTTGTCCGCCGGACCGTTCGGGAAGAGGTTGCCCTGCGGGATGGTGTACGTCCCGTTCGCCTCCGGGTGGATCCGCAGGATCTTGCCGCCGTAGTCGTTCGTGTTGCCCGCCGTGCGGCGCGCGTCCTGGAACGACAGGCCCTTGTACTCGAGCGTCCAGTTGTTGCCCGAGTAGCCGTTCGACCCACCCGAGGAGTTGTTGTCCCCGGAGCCGACGTAGAGGTTGCCGTCCTTGTCGAACGCCATGCCGCCGCCGGCGTGGCAGCAGCTGTGGATCTGGACGTCCCAGGACAGCAGGTCCTTGCGGGTGGCCTGGTCGATCGTCTGCGCGGCCGCGTTGTAGGTGAACCGCGAGATCGTGCGCTTGCCGATCCGCTTGTCGCGGTCGATCGACTCGTGCGGCATCCAGTAGGCGTAGAACCAGCCGTTCTCGGTGAACTTCGGGTCCAGCACCATCCCGAGCAGGCCCTCTTCGTTCTTGACGAGCTCGTCGCCGCTGCCGCGGTTGCCCATCACCCGCAACGTCGTGAGCAGCTTGACCTTCTTGGTCGCCGGGTCCCACTGGTGGATCGTGCCGCAGCCGAGGCCGACGTTCGGGTCGTCCCAGCTGACCACCGGCCCGGTCGGGCAGGCGGCCTTGCCGATGTAGAACACCTTGCCGTCCGGGGCGATGGTCAGCCCGTGCGGCTCGCCGATCTGGTCGAGCTGCCCGGTAGCGTTCTTGCCGGTGAGGCGCTCGACCTTGTAGTTCGCGGCGATCCCGGCCTGGCAGTCGCCGCGCACCATGCCGGTGGTCCAGCGCAGCGCGCCGAGCAGGTGGTCGCGGAACTGCCCTTCGCCGTAGGACGCCTCGGTGCGGCCCATGCCGGTGTAGAAGGAGCGGCCGCCGTCGTAGTCACGGCACCACGAGATCGGGTGGAACGGCCCGTTCGCGCCGACGCCCGGCGTGTAGCCCTTCTCCTCGACCTGGGCGACGGTGTGGACGGTGCCGACCGGGTTGGTTTCCCAGTTGAGCCAGCGGTCGGTGCGCGTCCAGTTCTGCGGCAGCCCCTTGGTGGCCGGGTGCTGGGCGTCGAGGACGTCGACGACGGCCTGCTGCGGCGGGGATTCCGGTGGCGGCGGGGTGGTCGAGGTGTCCTTGAACAGCTTCAGGTCGGCGAGCTGGATGATCGGCTCCCCGGCGTTCGCGGTGATGTTCAGCCGGTAGTTCGGGTAGACCGTGGTGTTGGTGAAGGTGAACGTCCGGGTCTGGAACGGGTCGGTGAACGTCTCGTTCGACCGCGTGTCCAGGTCGGTCCAGGTGCTGCCGTCCGCCGAGCCCTGCAGGGTCCAGTTCTTCGGGTTCCGGCCCGGGTAGTCGTTCGCCGAGGTCAGCGAGTAGCTGCTGACGGCGACCGGCGTGGCCATCCGGTAGGCGGCCCAGCCGGTGGTGGCGAACGTTAGCCACTTGGTGTTTTCGTTGTTGTCGGCCAGTTTCTCCTTGGTTTCGTTGGGCGGGTTCTCCCCGCTCGCGGTCACCGCGGCCACGGCTTCGGGGGTGGGCCGGGCGCCGACCGGGCGGGCGCCGATCAGCCCGGTGAACCAGGTCGAGGAGTCCTGCGCGCGGGCGGCGTCGGAGACGCCGAGGAACCCGCCGCCGGCCTTCATGTAGGCCTGCAGCGCGCCTTCCTGGTCCCGGCTGAGCGTCACGCCCTGCGCGGACAGGAAGACGACACCCCGGTAGCGGGCCAGGTTGGCGGCGCTGAACACGGCCGGATCCGACGACGCCGTCACCGTGATGCCGTTGTCCCCGCCCAGCCGCGCGATCGCGTCCGCCGCGCGGAGCACCGGGTCCTTCTGGCCCGCCGGTGCGCCGTGGAAGAGCAGCACGTTCACCGGCACGTTCGCCGCGGGGGCCGCCGCGGCCACGGGCATCGCCGTCAGCGGAGCCGCGAGGACCGCTCCGATGACAAGCACCACCGCGGCGCGTCTGCCGAACCACCGTCGTTTCATAGCTCCCCTCCTGCGTGCGTCCGGGAATCGGGGTTCGTGTCGTGCCCGGTGTGGCCGTGCTCCTTGAACCGGTCGATCGCGTCCTGCGCGCCCTCGGGCAGGCTGCCGTCGGGGTTGCGGACCAGGAAGAGCCCCACCATGCCGCCGTCGGAGTGGGTCTGGACGTGGCAGTGGTACATCCACGCCCCGGGCCCGGCGCCTTCGCCGGCGAGCACCTGGAAGCCGAACGAACTGCCGGGGTCGAGGTTCTTGTTGTCGACGATGGCAACGTTGTCAGCGGCGCTGCTGAGCATCCCGGTGCGGGTGTCGGCCCAGCGGTGCCCGTGCAGGTGGAACGTGTGCGGCAGGCTGCCGTACCCGATGCAGACCCACTCGACGCGCTCGCCGAGACGCGCCTCGAGGATCGGCGTGTCCGGCGCCATCGCGTGGTTGATCATCATTTCGTTGAACACGACGGTGTACTGCTTGCTCGGCAGCAGGTCGCCGCGCTTGCGGACGATCAGCCCGCCGTAGAGCCCGCGGGCGAGGCCGGCGGTGCCGTGGTCGGTGCCCATGGCGTGGTCGTGGTAGTGCCAGTACCCGGCGCTGCCGGGCATCCAGAACCCGCCTCCGGCGTCGTACCGGGTCCGCGTGCGCCAGGTGTAGGTGCGCGTCTCGCCCGGCTTGTTGAACGACGCGTTGAGCGGGGCGCCGTCCGACGCGGTGTCGTAGGTGACGCCGTGCGGGTGGATCGACAGCCGTTTGTCGGTCCGGTTGACCAGTTCGATTTCGAGGGTGTCGCCCTCGTAGATCTCCAGCAACGGCCCCGGGATGGTGGCCTTGCCCGGCTCGAGGCCGTAGCCGTAGAGGCCACCGGGCAGGGCTTCGGCGTAGATGGTGAGCTGGCGGGTCAGGCCCGCGGCCGACGCTGTTCCGGCCACCCCGACCGCGGGCGCGAGCACGCCCGCGGCGGTTCCGGCCAGCATCGACCGACGTGATATTCGCATGTCGAGTCCCCCCGGGGCTCTCAGAACCGGACGGTGCGGAGGTATTCGAAGCCGACCTTCGCCGTGTTCAGCGGGTCGGTGGGCTGGTCGTGCTCGACGATGAATTCGCGGATGGTGTGGCAGGAAGCGGCGAAGATGCGCGGGAAGTCGATGACGCCGGTGCCCGGGTCGGTCATCTGCCCGTCCGCGGTCATGTCCTTGACGTGGTACTGCTGGACGCGCGGGAAGTGCTGCCGGAACAGCTGCACCGGGTCCTCGCCGCCGGTCACCGCCCAGAACAGGTCGATCTCCAGGTGGACGGTCCGCTTGTCCGTCTTCGCGGTCAGGACGTCGTAGGGCAGCACGCCGCCGATCGGGGCGAACTCGTGGTTGTGGTTGTGGTAGCCGAGCGGGATCCCAGCCTTCTTGAAGGCGGCCGCGGCGGTGTTGAGCCGCCCGGCGAACGCTTCCCATTCGGCGATGGTGTCGAACTTCGCGTACGGCACGTTGGCCAGCGAGTTGCCGAGGATCTTCGCGTCCGCGATGGTCTGGTTCAGGTCGCCGTCGATGCCGACGTGCGTCGAGGACGCCTTGAGGTGACAGCGGTCGAGGATGGCGCGGAACTCGGTCGCGCTGCGGCCGTACGTCCCGGCCAGCTCGACCTTCCGGTAGCCGATGTCCGCCAGTGCGGAAAGCGTGCCCTCGGGGTCGTTCTGCAGCAGCGAGCGCAGGGAGTAGAGCTGGATGCTGATCCGGTCGAGCGGGATCCGGCGGCGCGCCGGGGAGGCGTCCGCGATGCCGGGCAGCGCGACCGCCGCCGCACCGACCGCGAGTGCCGCTGTCGCCACGTTCAGGAACGTTCGTCGGGAGTAGTGATCTGGCAGGTCACCGCACATGGAACTCCCTCATTTCTGGTTGCTGAAAGCCGCGTCGAAGGCCGCCGACGGCTTGTCGAACAGGTGCTCGCGGACGTAGTTCACCGCCTCCGCCGCGCCCCGGAGCCGGTCCATCCCGGCGTCTTCCCACTCCACCGAGATCGGGCCGGAGTAGCCGATCGAGTTCAGCGCCCGGAAGCAGTCCTCCCACGGGACGTCGCCGTGGCCGACGGACACGAAGTCCCAGCCCCGCCGCGGGTCCGCCCAGGCCAGGTGCGAGCCGAGCCGTCCGTTGCGCCCGTCGAAGCGCTTGCGGGTGTCCTTGCAGTCGACGTGGTAGATCCGGTCGGCGAAGTCGAGGATGAACCCGACCGGGTCGAGGTCCTGCCAGACGAAGTGCGACGGGTCCCAGTTCAGCCCGAACGCCGGCCGGTGGTCCACGGCCTCCAGCGCGCGCTGGGTCGTCCAGTAGTCGTAGGCGATCTCGGACGGGTGCACCTCGTGCGCGAACCGGACGCCGACCTCGTCGAAGACGTCCAGGATCGGGTTCCACCGGCGGGCGAAGTCCGCGTAGCCGTCATCGATGTCAGCGCGCGAGACCGGCGGGAACATCGCGACGTACTTCCAGATCTTCGACCCGGTGAAGCCGATGACGGTGTTCACGCCGAGCTTCGCCGCGGCCCGTGCGGTGTCGGCCATCTCGGCCGCCGCGCGCTGCCGGACGCCCTCGGCGTCGCCGTCGCCCCAGATGCGCGACGGCAGGATCGCCTGGTGCCGGTGGTCGATCGGGTCGTCGCAGACGGCCTGCCCGACGAGGTGGTTCGAGATCGCCCACACCTTGAGGCCGTGCTCGGCGAGCAGCCGCAGCCGTCCCGGCACGTAGTCCTCTTCGGACAGTGCGCGGTCGACCTCGAAGTGGTCGCCCGAGCAGGCGATCTCCAGCCCGTCGTAGCCCCACTCCGAGGCGAGCTTGCAGACCTCGGTGAACGGCAGATCGGCCCACTGGCCGGTGAACAACGTGACGGGACGGCTCATTTCTCCTCCACCGGTGTCCAGTTCGCTTCTGCGGCCGCACTCTTTTCGACGGCGGCCAGCACCCGCTGGACGCGCAGGCCGTCGTCGAAGCTCGGCGCGGGGTCGGTGCCCGCGCCGATGGCGTCCAGGAGGTCGGCGACCTCGTGGGTGAACGTGTGCTCGTAGCCGAGGAGGTGCCCCGGCGGCCACCACGCGCCGACGTACGGGTGCTGCGGCTCGGTGACGAGGATGCGCCGGAACCCCGCCTCGGTCCCGCCGCCCTCGTACCACTGGAGCTCGTTCATCGACTCGAAGTCGAACGCCAGGCTCGCCTTCGAGCCGTTGATCTCCAGCCGCATGGCGTTCTTGCGGCCCAGCGCGAACCGGGTCGCCTCGAAGGTCGCCACCGCTCCCCCGGACAGCCGGGCCAGGAACAACGCGGTGTCGTCGACGGTCACGTCGTCGGTGCCGCCGGTCTCGGACGGCCGCTGCTTGACGAAGGTGTTCGTCAACGCCGAGACGCCGGTGATCACCTCCCCGGTGACGAACTGGGCGGCGTCGACGATGTGCGCACCGAGGTCGCCGAGCGCGCCCGACCCGGCGGACTCGCGCCGGAGCCGCCAGGTCATCGGCGCCCGCGGGTCGGACAGCCAGTCCTGCAGGTACACCGATCGCACGTGCCGGATCTCCCCGAGCGTCCCGCTCGCCACCAGCGTCCGGGCGTGGGCGAGCGCGGGCACCCGGCGGTAGTTGAACGCGACCATGGCCCGGACCCCGCGTTCCCGGGCCCGCCGCGCCGCCTCGGCCATCGCCTCCGCCTCGGCGACCGAGTTGGCCAGCGGCTTCTCGCACAACACGTGCTTCCCGGCGTCCAGCGCGGCGATTGCGATCTCGGCGTGGCTGTCCCCCGGCGTGCAGACGTCGACCAGGCCGACGTCGTCCCGGGCGACGAGCTTCCGCCAGTCCGTCTCGACGTCCTCCCAGCCGAACTTCTCCGCCGCGGCCTTGGCCCGGGCCTCGTCCCGGCCGCCGAGCACGGCGAGTCGTGGCACCAGCGGCGGGTCGAAGAACCGGTGGACGCTGCGCCAGGCGTGCGAGTGCACCGCGCCCATGAAGGCGTGCCCCACCATGCCGATCCCGATGCTCTCCCGGCTCATGCCCCTCCTTGCGTTTCGTCGTGGGGTCGTGAGTGGTAAGGCGGGTTCTAACCCGACTTACCACTCACGACAGCTGCGGCAGACTCGGGTCAGGAGTCGAAGCCGACGTCGAGGTACTGGTCGACGTTCTCCTTGGTGACGACCGCCGAGTAGGTGGTGATCTCGGCCGGGATGTCGTGCTCGGCCAGGTCGCCGATCCCGTTGCCCTGCCCGAGCAGCCGGGCCAGCGCGACCGCCGTCGAGGCCATCGACGGGCTGTAGAGCACGGTCGCCTTGATCGGCGACGAGTCGGCCTTGATCAGGTTCATCATGTTCTTCGAGCCGGCGCCGCCGACCATGATGAACTCCTTGCGGCCCGCGGTGTCGATCGCCGCGTTGACGCCGATGCCCTGGTCGTCGTCGTGGTTCCACAGGGCGTCCAGCTTGGGCGCGCCCTGGAGCAGGTTCGCGGTCTGCTGCTCGCCTGATTCCGATGTGAACTGCGCCGACACGCGCGGGCCGACCTTGAACCCGGCCCGCCCCAGCGCGTCCTTGAAGCCCTTGCTGCGTTCCTGGGTCAGCGGCAGCGAGTCGATCCCGGCGACCTCGCCGATGACCGGGTTCGTGACGTTCTTCTTCTTGAGCTCCGCGGCGATGTAGTTGCCGGCGTTGACACCCATCCGGTAGTTGTCGCCGCCGATCCAGGTTCTGTACGCGAGCGGCGTGTCGAAGACGCGGTCCAGGTTGATCACCGGGATGCCGGCGTCCATCGCCTGCTGGCCGACCGCGGTGAGCGCCTTGCCGTCGAAGGGCAGGATGACCAGGACGTTCACCTTCGCGTTGATCAGCGTCTCCACCTGGGAGATCTGCTGGTTGACGTCGTTGGTGCCCTCGGTGGCGGTGAACTTCACCTCGCTGAACTTCTGTGCCTGGGCCTTGGCGTTCTTGGTGATCGCCGCGATCCAGCCGTGGTCGGCGGCCGGCGCGGAGAAGCCGATGGTGATCGGCTTGCCCGGCTGGGCGTTGGTGCCCGCGTTGGCGACCGGCGCGTTCGACTCCGAGTTCGCGGGCGTGTTCGACGTGCAGCCGGCCAGCAGCGCACCGGCGCCGACGGCGGCCCCGCCCAGCAGGAATCCCCGGCGGCCGAGGAAGGGTTGTTCGGTCATGGCGGCCTCCATCGGTGTCACGGTGAGAACTACGGGCCGGTCCTGGCTTTCCGGGCCCGGAACTGCAAGAGCACGGCGAGCACGATGATCACGCCCTTGGCGATGTTCTGGATGTCGGTGTCCAGGTTGTTGAGCGTGAAGATGTTCGACAGCACCGTGAAGATCAGCACGCCGACGAGGGTGCCGATGAGCGAACCGCGGCCGCCGGTCAGCAGCGTGCCGCCGATGACCACCGCCGCGATCGCGTCGAGCTCGTAGAACATGCCGTTGGTCGACGCGCCCGCGGTCGTCCGCGCGACGACCATCAGCGCGGCGATCCCGCAGCACAGCCCGGCCACGCCGTAGACGAGCGCGAGGTGGCGCTTGACGTTGATGCCGGCCAGCCGCGACGCCTCGGCGTTGCCGCCGACCGCGTACGTCCGGCGGCCGAAGGTGGTGCGGTTGAGCACAACCCAGCCGACCGCGAAGACCAGCGCGAACAGCCAGATCAGCGTCGGGATGCCGAGGAAGCCGCCCCGGAAGAAGGCCAGGAAGTCCTGGTCGGCGACGACCTGGGTGCGGCGGCCGCTGATCCGCTCGGCGAGCCCGCGGGCCGAAACGTACATCGCCAGGGTGGCGATGAACGGCACGACCTTGCCGTAGGCGACGAGGACGCCGTTGACCAGCCCACAGCCCAGGCCGACCGCGAGTCCACAGAGGACCATCACCCACGGCCCGTACGACTGCGTGGCCAGCGTCGTCAGCCAGACGCCGGCCAGGCCGACCATCGAGCCGACGGACAGGTCGATGCCGCCGCTGATGATCACGAACGTCATCCCGACGCTGACCACACCGATCGCGGCGGCCAGGCGGAGGATCGTCGAGATGTTGCTTTCGGTGAAGAACAGTTCGGGCCGGGTGAACTGGCCGACCAGGCACAGGACGACGAGCACCCCGGCCAGGCCGAGCAGCCGCGGGTCGGCGGAGAAGGCGAACCGCTTCCGTTCGGCGGGCAGCACTTCCTGGGGCGGTGCCTGGGTTTCGGTCATGCCGCGCTCCCCTCGAGAATCACGTCGAGCACCTCGGCCTCGGTCAGCCCGGCCGAGCGCCGGTCGGCGAGGACGCGGCCCTCGCGCAGCACCAGCACCCGGTCGGACAACCCGAGCACCTCGGGGATTTCGCTGGACACCAGCACGATCGCCACGCCGGTCGCGGCCAGCTCGTCGATCAGCCGGTACAGCTCGGCCCGGGCGCCGACGTCGACGCCGCGCGTCGGCTCGTCGAGCAGCAGCACCCGGCACCCGCGGACCAGCCACCGCGCGAGCACGGCCTTCTGCTGGTTGCCGCCGGAGAGCGTGCGGACGATCCGCCGCGGGTCGGCGGGCCGCAGGTCGAGGCGGCGCAGGCCGGCACCGGCGTCGGCCAGTTCCTTGGCGCGCTCGGTGAAACCGAGCTTCGCGTACCGGCCGAGGCTGGCCAGGGTGACGTTGTGCACCACCGGGAGGTCCAGCAGCAGGCCCTGGCTCTTGCGCTCCTCGGGCGCGAGGCCGATGCCCGCCTTGACCGCCGCCCGGACGCCCGGGCCGAGCGGTTTCCCTTGCACCGCCACGGTTCCGCGGTCGCCCTTGCGAGCGCCGAAGATCGTCTCCAGCAGCTCGCTGCGCCCGGAACCGACCAGCCCGGCGATGCCGACGACCTCGCCGGCGTGGACGGTGAAGCTCACGTCCTCGAACTCGCCGTGGCGGGTGAGGTTTTCGACGGCGAGCGCGGTCTCCGGCCTCGCGTGCCCGTCGTGGCGTGGCCCGAAGACCGTCTCGACCTTGCGCCCGGCCATCAGCGCGACCAGGTCGGCGGTCGGCGTGGTGCGGGCGTCGAGGCCGGTGCCGACGGTCCGGCCGTCCTTGAGCACGGTCACCCGGTGCCCGATCCGGCGCAGCTCTTCGAGGCGGTGCGAGATGTAGACGACCGCGACGCCGTCGGCGGTGAGCTCGCCGACGATCCGGAAGAGGTTGTCGACCTCCTCGCCGGCCAGCGCGGCGGTCGGTTCGTCCATCACGAGCAGCCGGGCGTCGTGGGCCAGCGCGCGGGCCATCGAGACCAGCTGCTGACCGGCGGCCGAGAGCTTGCCGACCTCGGTCGACGGCCGGATGTCCGGGTGGCCGAGCCGGGCCATCAGGCGGGCGGCCTCGGCGCGGGCCTGCGAGATCCGCGTGAAGCCGAAGCGGGCGCGCTCGTGGCCGAGGAAGATGTTGTCCGCCACCGAAAGCCCGGGCACGAGGTCGAGTTCCTGGTACATGGTGGCGATGCCAAGGCGCAGGGCGTCGACCGGCGAGCCGAGCGTCACGGGTTCGCCCCGCCAGGTGATTTCGCCGGTGTCGGGCTGGTGCGCGCCGGAGAGGACCTTGATCAGCGTCGACTTCCCGGCGCCGTTCTGGCCGAGCAGGCAGTGCACCTCGCCGGGTTCGACGTCGAGGTCGACGCCGTCGAGGGCGCGGACGCCGGGGAACGTCTTCACGATCCCGCGGACGGACAGCAGGGTCATACCGAGGCCTCCTCGGCGAGCGTCGGGTTCGCGAACAGCCGCTCGGCCGCCAGGTGCGCGGCGCCCCGCAGCGGCGCCTGCAGGCCGAGCCCGGACGCCACCACCCGCGCCTGGCCGAGCGGCCGCGCGGCGAGTTCGACGCGGACCGGTTCGACCAGCCACTCGCCCAGTTCCGCGAAGTAGCCGCCGAGCACGACGACGTCCGGGTCGAGCACGTCGACCACAGTGGACAGGGCGACGCCGAGCGCGACGCCGAGTTCGTGGACCGCCGTCAGCGCGCGCTGGTCGCCCAGCCGGATGCGGTCCTTGAGCCGGGCGACGCGGCCTTCGACGCCGGGGGCCGGATCGTGCAGCGGGTCGCCGGGGGCCGCGGCCGCCCGCAGGACGGCGGCCAGGTTCGCCTTGGTTTCCAGGCAGCCCGTCCGACCGCAGGTGCAGCGTTCGCCGGACGGGTCGACGGCGATGTGCCCGACCTCGCCCGCGAAGCCGCGCGCGCCGCGCAGGATCGTGCCGCCCGACACGAACCCGCCCCCGACGGCTGTGCCACCGCCGAGGTAGAAGACCTCGGTCCCGGTGCCCGCGACCGATTCGGCGAGGGCACCGAGGTTGGCGTCGTTGTCCACGGCGATGGCGGCGGCCGGGACGCCCAGCCGGGCCGCCAGGAGACCGGCGATTTCGGCGTCCCGCCAGCGCAGCGCGGGCGCGAACCGCAGCACGGCGGCGGCCGAGTCGACCAGGCCGGGCACCGAGATCGCGACGCCGACCGGTGGCCCGGGCAGGACCACCTCGGCCAGCCGGCCGAGCTCGTCCATGCCGCGGTGGAGACCGAGCCCGGCGACGTCGACGGCTTCGGCGCGTTCGGCCAGGACCCGGCCGGACAGGTCGGTGACCCAGGCCGACAGCCGGTCGGCCTCGATGCCCATCGCCAGCGCGTACGCGTCTTCGCCGTGCAGCTCGACCAGCCGGCTCGGCCGCCCGTTGCCGGGCCGCACCCCGGCGGGCCGGACCAGGCCGCGCTCGGCGAGTTCGGTGAGCAGGCCGGGGACCGCGGACTTGGCGATCCCGCAGCGGGCCGCCAGCTGGGTGCGCGAGAGCGGGCCGGTGCGCAGGGCTCGCAGGACCGCGGCCAGGTTCGCCGTGCGCGGGCTCGCCGAGCCGGCTTGCCTCGATCCGGTGACGGCCACGGTGCCCCCATCTTGCGCTGGCTACTGAACGCACTTTGTCGCTCAGGCAGCGAAAGTAGGGTGACTGGCATCACTCGTCAAGGTGATGCCCGCGCGTTTAGTCGGGTTTTCACCCGGATAGACGTGCGAAACCGGACAGACTTTCGCTTGTTCGATGCGAAAGTCTGTCCGATTCAGGCGTTACGAAGAGGAGTTGTTCAGCAGCGAAGGGTGAGAGGGCTGCCGTGGCTTGTCGTGAGTGTTTAGGAGGGTTAGAACCCTCCTAAACACTCACGACCGCGGCGGGAGAGGTCAGCTGCTGAGCGTGAAGGCCCGGTCGGTGGCCGACCAGGCGGCCCCGATCACGCCCGCCGTTTCGCCCAGTTCGGACAGCACGATCGGCAGGTTCCCGGTCGCCAGCGGCAGGGAGCGCCGGTACACCGCGCTGCGCACCTCGGCGAGCAGCTGGTGCCCGAGCTGGGCCACGCCGCCGCCGATCACGACCATGCCCGGGTTGATGAAGCAGACCAGCGAGGCGATGACCTGACCCAGCCGCCGTCCGCCGTCGCGGATGAGGTTGACCGCGCCTGAGTCGCCCGCCGCCGCGGCCCGGCCGACGTCACGGGCGGTGACCGCCCCGCGCTCGGCGGCCACTTCGGCCAGGTGCGCCGACCGGCCGCTGCGGGCCAGGGCCAGCCCGTCGCGGGCCAGCGCGGCCCCGCCGAAGTAGGCCTCCAGGCAGCCGACCTCGCCGCACGCGCAGGTCGGGCCGAAGTCGTCGAGCCGGATGTGCCCGATGTCGCCCGCCGTGCCCGCGACCCCGCGGTAGACCTTGCCGCCGAGCACGATCCCGCAGCCGATCCCGGTGCCGATCTTGACGAACATCAGGTCGTCGGTCGAGCGCGCGACCCCGGCGTGCCGCTCGCCGAGCGCCATCGCGTTGACGTCGTTGTCCACCGCGACCGGGCAGCCCCACAGCCCGCCGAGGTGGTCGCGCACGTTGAACCGGTCCCAGCCGGGCATGATCGGCGGCGCGACGGCCATGCCTTCGGCGAAGCTGACCGGGCCCGGCAGGCCGACCCCGGCCGCGATCAGCCGGCCGGGCGCCTCGTCCCGGACCTTCGCCGCGAGCTCGGCGACCCGCCGCAGCACCGGATGCGGGCCCTGCCGCACGTCGCCGTCCTCCACGGCGTGCGCGAGCACCTCGCACGAAGCATCGGTGACGGCCACGCCGACCGACGTCGCGCCGACGTCGACCGCGAGCACCCGCAGCTCCCCCGCGAGCCGGACGAGCGTCGACCGCCGCCCGCCCCGGCTGGCCGACGGCCCGGCGGCTTCGACGAGCCCGACCTCGGCGAGCCGGGCGACCTCGGCGCCCACCCGGGCGCGCGGCAGTTCCAGGCGCTCGCCCAGTTCGACCCGCGACATCGGGCCGTCGTCGCGGAGCAGGGTCAGCAGCCGGGTCTGGTGCCGGGTTTCGACCATCGACTGCTCCGGGGTGGATACCGTGCTCATTCGCTTCAGCCTACTGGTGCGCGGTGGGCCGGCCGTGGCTCCTGGGGTCCGCGTGGGGGTCACCCGGACCGGTGCCATCGACGGCGAACCCGTTCATCCGCCCGGCTTCGGGGCAGCCTCCGGGCATCGGAAACCGGCTCCACGACAGGAGGATCGCCATGCGACGGATCACGGCCGCACTCGGGGCGTTGGCGTTGACGACCGGAGTCCTCGTCGGCGCCACGGCACCGGCAGCGACATCGGCCTCGGCCCAGGCGGAAAGCATCCCGGTGGGCAGCTGCGTCGGCAGCTCACTGGAGATGTTCGCGGTGACGAGCCTGTGTATCGTCCCCCGGAACTTCCCGGTGCTCGGCATCCCGGCCACCTGACGCGGCCGGCAGGCGGGCGCGGGTGCCGGTCACGATCGCCAGGCACCCGGCCCGCTCCACGCAAGCAGCTTGGCGAGCCCTGCGAGACGCCGCGGAAAGCGCCGGCCGCCCCCGCCAGGCGCACGCCCACCCCCGCGCCGGGCCGCCAAGCGCACGCCCACCCCGCGCCGGGCCGCCAAGCTCACGCCCACCCCCGCGGGGCCGCCAAGCGCACGCCCACCCCCGCGGGGCCGCCAGGCGCACGCCCGCTCCCCACGGACCACCAGGCGCGCAACCATTCCCCCCGAGCCGGCTGCCTCAGTGCACCGGCATCGGGTAGTCCGGCAGCGTCAGCGCCGAGTGCTCCGGCCGGGGTTCGGCCGGCGGCGCCGTGGTGAGCTGCCGGAGCGCGGCGTTGCGGCTTTCGAGCGCCTCGGCCGTCGCCGGGAACAACGTCGCCTGGCCTTTGCTCACCAGTGCCTGGTTGGCTTCGACGAAGCCCCGCACCCGGTTCTCGTACGCGGCGAACGCCGCCGTGTGGTCGGGAAACACCGCCAAGGCGTGGGCGAGGACGTACGCCCCCACCAGGGCGAGGCTCGTGCCCTGGCCGGTCAGGAACGATGGTGCGTGGGCCGCGTCGCCGGCGAGCGCGACCCGGCCGGCCGACCAGCGAGGCATGCGGATCTGGCTGATCACGTCGAAGAACAGGTCGTCGGCCTCCCGCATCGCCGCCACCATGCGGGGGATTTCCCAGCCGTCGCCGGCGAAGGTGCGGGCGATCAGCTCGCGTTGGGCCTCGGGGTTGCGGAACGCCTCCAGCGGCGGCTCCGGACGCGCCGAGACCAAGAACGCGTGCACCTCTTCGCTGTCGAGGACCGCGTACAGCGCCGCGCCCCTCCCCGGCGTGCTCCACGTGACTCCCTCCCGGAACAGCCCGAAGTCGTTGGGCATGGTGAACCCGGCGAAGCAGTAGCCGAGGTAGTGGTGGAACGGCGCCTCGTCGCCGAAGACGAGCTCGCGGGTGCGGGAATGCAGGCCGTCGGCGCCGATCACCAGGTCGTACCGGTCCCGGCGGCCGCTGCGGAAGGTCACGTCGACTCCGGCCCCGTCGTCGGCGAGGGTTTCGATCGTGTCGCCGAACCGGACTTCGACGTCGTCGCGCACCAGGTCGTACAGCGTGCGGATCAGGTCGCCGCGGCGGATCTCGAGGTCTTCGCCTTCCTCGCCGCCGATGATCACGTCCGGGGCCAGCGACACGATCTCGGCACCGGAAGCCTCGAGGAAGGTCAACCGCCCGGTCGAGATGTGCAGGTCCCGCAGGCTCGGCAGGATCCCCATCCGTTCGACGACGTCCAGCGCCGTGCCGCGGACGTCGATGGGATAGCCGCCGGTCCGGAGCGCGGGCGCCTTCTCCACGATGGTGACCGCGAACCCCGCCCGGTACAGCCAGTAGGCCAACGCCGGACCGGCGATGCTGGCACCCGAAATCAACACCCTCTTCATGAGATCTCCCATAGCTAAGTTAGGTATCTATTCGCGGGGTGCGACAATGCCCGTGATCAACCCCCGACCAGACCGACTATATACCTAAGTTAGCTATCTAAGAGGTGTGATGGCCGACACAGACGCCGGCGACCTGCGTGCCGTGCTGCCCCGGCTCATGCAGCTGGGCAACCTGATGAACCGCAGCGGCCTCGGCGAGCGCGCGATGAAACGGATCGGGGCCGACCTCGACCGGCCCGGGCTGTCGATCATCCTCGCCCTGCACATGACCGGGAAGGCGCTGCGCGTCGGCGAGATCGCGGACCGGATGCAGGTCGCCGGGCCGCACGTCACCCGGCACCTGCACGTGCTCGAACGACGGCAGCTCGTCCGCGGCCTGGCCGATCCCGACGACCGGCGGGCCCGGCTGGTCGAGCTGACCCCCGACGGCGCCGAGATCGCCGACCGCTATATCACCACCCTGCTCGGCTGGTTCGACGACGCGCTGTCCGGCTGGGCACCGCAGGACCGCCGGACCTTCTACGACCTGCTCCTGCGGTTCACCGACGACCTCGCGGTCTTCCTGTCGGCGACCGCCGAAGAGGACTGACGGCCGTTGGTCAGTGCTGCGCGAACTGCCGGTTCACCGGCTGGCTGACACCGGGCCTGACCGGCAGCGGATCGAGGACCAGCCGCTCGCCGTAGACGTCGGTGATGGCGACGGACCCGCCGCACCCGGCGCCGTTCTCCGACAGGAAGTAGTTGTAG
Organism: Amycolatopsis sp. cmx-13-12; assembly: GCA_049998155.1. Lineage (GTDB taxonomy): Bacteria > Actinomycetota > Actinomycetes > Mycobacteriales > Pseudonocardiaceae > Amycolatopsis. The sequence continues at coordinate 833,923 of JAEBES010000001.1, forward strand.
TCGGTGCGCTGCAGCCGTTTCCAGCTGCCGCCCGCGCGGACCTCCAGCCGGGCCACCGGATTGCGGTGGTCGATCACCTGGATCCCGCACCAGTACTGGGACGAGCCGTCCTTGTAGCGCAGGGAAATCTGCTTCGGCGACGGCGGGCTCACCAGTTTCCAGGTGACCGGGAGTTCGCCGAGGTTGCGCGCCCCGAGGCGGTCGAACGCCTTCGGGTTCAGGTCCAGCTGCCCCACCCGGCACGGCGCCGGGCACAGGTTCGTGATCCGCACCGTCACGCTCGCGCCGCCGGCCGCCTGGACCTGGACATAGGCTCCGCACGCCTGGGAGCCCTCGAAGTCGGCGACGTTCATGGCCGCGTTCAACGGATCCGGGCTCGCGTCATACCCGCACGCGCCGGTGCCGTCGGTCTCGTAGAAGGTGGCCACGCCGGAGTGGGACACGCCCGGTTTGATCCGCCCGGCGAGCGGCGCGGCCGCCGACGTCGGAGCCGCGCTGCTCGAGGACGCCGAGGTCGTCGTGGGCGGGGTCGTGGTGGTGACCGGGGTGGAAACGGGCGGGGTGGTGGTGACGGCCGTCCCGATCGCGGGGGCGGCGTCCGCCCGGTTCGCGGCCGCGGCCGGCGCGGGGCCGTCCGCTCGGGTCGCGACCAGGACGACGACCGTCGCGGCCACCACGAGCACCGCCACGATCGCAGCGAGCACTGAGCGTCGGCGCACCGCACCTCCCGGTCCACTTCGGACAGCACCCGAGGTCGACCGGGCGGTGTGCACGCTAACACAACCGCGGCCCGGTCAGGAGACCGTCCACACCTGACTGGCCGCACCCGTCCCGCCGAGCTGGGCGACCGGCGCCCCGTTCGCGGTCGAGGATCCGGACACCCCGATCGTGAGGCCGCTGTTGACGTTCACCAGGACGTACTGGCTGCCGGTGAGGCTGCCCACCAGATCCGCGGCCCACTGCTGGCCGGCACCACCGGTGCAGGTCCACTGCTGCAGCTGGACCCCGCTCGCCGTGGACCCGTCCGGCACGTCGAGGCACAGCCCGCTGTTGACGTTGACCAGCGTGAAGACGTTGTCCGCGACCTTCGTCAACCGCCACTGCTGGTTGGTGCCGCCGTGCGCGGGCCACTGGATGATCTTGCCGCCGGTCGCGGTCGAGGCGCCCGAGGCGTCCAGCACCTGCGAGCTGCCGGCGTTCTTCAGCACGCGCGTGCCCTCAGCGGGCAGCCCCGTGTTCGCCGACCACGTCCCCGCGTCGGCGTCGAGGTTCCAGCTCGGGTACTGGCCGAGGTTGACCGTCGTGCCGCGGATCGTGAGCGGCAGCCAGATCAGCGGCGAATTCCCCATGGCGTTGCCCGTCCAGCGGTCGCCCGCGTAGAGGTACGTGGTCGCCGAGCTGCCCTGGACGGTGATGATGTTCGCGGTCTGGCTGTTGTAGGTGTTCGTGCCGGGCGCCGCGAAGTTGCGGAACGGCGACCACGGTCCGGCGAGCGACGTCGCGGTCGCGTACACGTTGTCGTTGGTGGCCCACCCGGTCAGGTGGGAGGCCAGCAGGTAGTACGTCCCGCCGACCTTGACCACCGCCGGCGACTCGTAGTTCGGCAGCGTCGCCACCGCGCTCGCCACCGACGTGTAGTCCGCGGACAGCCGGTAGATGCGGAGGCTGCGGCCGGCGTTCTCGCTCAGCAGGTAGGCGGTCCCGTCGGTGTCCTGGAACAGGCCGATGTCGCGGCTCTGGTTGCCCAGCGGCTGGAAGCTCCCCCGGTAGCTGTACGGGCCGCACGGCGTGGGGCTGGTGGCCACCCCGACCCGCTGGTCGGAGTAGCTCGTGTTGTCGATGTGCAGGTACATCACGTACGTCCGGGTGGCGGCGTTGTAGAGGACCTTCGGGCGCTCGACGATGCGGTTCGGGCCGAGGTCGCCACTGGCCTGCTTCGCCAGCGCGATCCCCTGGTGAGTCCAGTTCGCCAGGTCGGTCGAGGTGTAGCAGGGGATGTCCTGGAACGCGGTGTTCGCCGTGGTCTGACCGGTCTTGTCCTCGCCGAAGCCGTACCAGGTGGTCCCGGCCTTGACGATGCCGAGGCCGTGCAGCTGCAGCGGCCGGCCGGCGGTGTCCGTGCGGGTGACGCCGAGGGTGAACGTGTTCGGCGCCGCGTCCGCCCGTTCCGCGGGCACCAGGACGCCGGCCAGGACGGCGAGCAGGACGACGAGCAGAGCGAGCGGCCGCTTCGGAACCTGGTGCGCTGAGCTGGACATCGGTGTCCTCTCCACGGGCGAGCAGGCGGTGTTCGCCGTCGAACCGGTTCGCCGGTTCGACTCGCCGGAATGGTAGCGGAGCCAGGGAAGCGGGGCGGAAAGTTACATTGCCACCGACGACATCGTCGAATCGGTTCGAGCGCGGGCGGTCATTGATTGCGCAGCACGATCTGCAGGTTGTGCGCCACTTCCTGGGTCAGCGGGTCGCCGGCTCCGAAGGCTTTGAGCGCCGCGTCGTACGCCGCCTGGAGTGTGATCGCGGCGGCCGGTTTGTCGCCGGTCATGTACAGCGCGGCCCCCAGCGTCTTGGCAGTGTCGATCGTTTCGGGGTGCCTCTCCCCGAGTTTCCGGGTCCGGCGGCTCAGCACGTCCCGCAGGACCGGCAGGCCTTCGTCCCACGCCCGCAGCACGGCGAGGGTGCAGCCGAGGTTGTGGCCGTACTTCAGGGTTTCCGGGTGGTCCGGCCCCAGTGCCGACACCGCCCGGCGGCGCGCCTCCCGGTGGCTGACGGCGGACTCGGGCAGCCGCTCCCGCCGGAACTGGGTGGAGCCGAGGAGGTCGAGGACGGCGAGGGTGCCCGGGTGCTCCGGACCGGCCGCGGTCTCGCAGTCGGCGAAGAGGGAACTCAGGCTGAGCTCCGCCGCGGCGAACTGGCCGGCGTCGAACATCGCGCCCGCGGCGCGGGCCCGGCGTTCGAGGTCGGCGGGCAAGGCCTGGCGGCGCTTGGAGAACAGTCCCATCCGTGTGTCCTTTGCAGACGGTCAGCCGGCTTTGCCGAGCAGGTCGTCGAGGGACCGGCCCTCCGCCGGACCCACCTCGGCGCCGAGCGTGACGCCGAGCTTCTCGGCCAGGTCCCGCAGCCGCAGGTCGATCGCCGCCTCGGCCAGTTCGGCGAACTCCGCCATGGTTTCCCGCAACCGGCCCCACGCCGTGAGCAGCACGCCCGCGGCGACCAGCAGCGCCGGCCACCACAGGACACCGGGGACGAGGTACAGCAGTCCCCAGCCGGCCAGCGTCGCGGCCTCGGCGTGGCGGGTGCGGACGTCGGTGATCGGGCGCCGCGCGTCTTCGTCCAGCAGGAGCCACAGCCGCGGCCACACCAGGCCGGCGCTGACGTAGTACTGCGCCCGGACCCGGACTTCGAGGAGCCGCGCCCGGTCGCCCAGCCAGGTCGGCCGCTGCGGCAGGTAGGCCGGCACGACCGGGGTGCCGGCCCGGTTCGCGGCGGCCAGCGCCCGGTTCCGCCGCGACCACCGGGACCGCTGGAGCAGCCCGCCGGTCAGGAACCGTTCCCGCAGGCACCAGCGTTGCACCAGCCTGCCCAGGCCACCGGCGGCGGTGCCCGCGAGGCCCGCGGCGGCGAGCACCACGGCCGCGAAGACGGCCAGCCGCGCGGGCGGGGCGGAGAATTCGGGCCGCGCGGACAGCCTCGCGAAGGCGAACGCGTGCCCGTGCCCCAGTGCGGACGCGGCGACCACGACGGCGACGAGGAGCAGGCCGGGCAGCAGGATCGCGGTGACCCAGCGGTTGCCGAGCCGCTTGCCCACCTCGGTCAGGAAGCCGGTCACTGCGGCCGCATCGACGCGTCGAAGGCCGCGCAGCGCGGCGGGTGGCCGTTGTCGTCCCGGGTGGCCACCCGGGCGCACCGGTCGAGCGGGCAGCCGTACTCCCCCGCGCCGACGCCGGGCGCGCGGCTCCGGCCCGGCAGCGCCGCGATCCCGAGCGCCGGCCGGTCCGCCCAGCTGCGCGGCGCGCCGTCGGGCCCGACCGGCCCCCACTTCTTGAGCGCGGTTTTCGCCGGGCCGCCCTGTTTCACCCGATCGGCGTCGCGGTCGAGCCGGTCGAGCACCCCGCTCCGGCGCGCCGCCGTCCGCAGTTCGGGCAGCAGCAGGCACCACAGGGCCAGGTGATCGGCTTCGGAGTCCACCGCGCCCCCTTCCGACGTCGGACGATCACGGAGTCTAGCCATCCGCACTACCATCGGTGGCCAACCGGTCGCGAGGGGGCGAAGTGTTCGGGAGGCGCAGAGGGCAGGCGGACGACGACTTCGTCGGCAGCGCACTGTGGGAGGGCAAAGGGTGGCTCGCCACCTTCGAGAAGTCCGGCGACCTCGCCGCCCTCGGCCGGGCGCTCGAGGCCGGCACGGCCGCCTTCGAGCGGTGCGCCCCCGACGCGCCCGAGCGGCCCGCGACCCTGATGTTCCTCGGTGACGCGCGGATGCGGCGGCACCTGGCCACCGGCTCGGTGCCGGACCTCGACCGGGCCCTGGAGCACTACCGCGAGCTGCTGCCGCTCGTGCGGGCCGAGCAGCCCGATCTGGTCCCGTTCTCCTTGGCGGCGATCGCCGAAAGCGCGCTCCGGCTGGGCGTGCTCACGGGCGACCGCTCCCGCGCGGAGGAGTCGGTGCTCGCCACCCGGGAACTGCACCTGCTGGCCGAGTCGACCGGCGCGTTCCACCTCTTCGGCCTGGTGAGCGAGCTGCTGGAGCGGGCGCTGGTGGCGCTTCCCGCCGATCACCCCGACCGCGCGGCGATCGGCGCGCTGCGCTGCACGGCCCTGATCCACGACATCGAGGGCACCGGGGACGCCGCCCGGCTCGGAGAAGCCGAGGAGGAGATCGACCGGGCGCTGCGGCTGTGCTCGCCCGACGACGGCAACCGCCGTCCCTTCCTCACCGTGGCGGCCGACGTCCGCCGCCTCCGGCACGACCACGAGCGGACCCGGGCCTCCCTCGACGCGTTCCTGGCGGCGGAACGCCAGGTCCTCGACGTCTATCCGCCGGGCCACCAGGTCTGGACGATCACCGTGCACAACATCGGCCGGCTGTACCGCGAGCGCCACGAGTCGACCGGCGACGTCGCCGACCTCGACACGGCGGCGCACTACCTCCGGCAGGCCGTCGAGCACGCGCCGGACGCGAACCTGCGGGCCGCGGCCGAGAGCGGGCTGGCGAGCGTGCTGAAGGCGCGCGGCCCGGTGCGGAAGTACGAGCCGCCGCCCGGCGTCACCCTGGAGTACGTCGCCGGCCCCGAAGAACCCCGGCGGCCGCCCACCGAGGTGGCCGGCGACCTGGCCGAACTGGTGCGCCACGGCAACCGGCTCTCCCACCTGCTCGGGCAGTACCAGCAGTCGCGCGACCGCACCGTGCTGGACCGGATCTGCGCGGACGGCCGGGTGCTGCTGGCCGCGTTGCCGGCGGAGCACCCGCGGCGGTGGATGATCGAAACCCGGCTGGGTCCCGCGCTCATGCTCCGGTACGAGCTCACCGGCGACCGCGCCGAGCTGGACGCCGCGATCGACCTGCAGCGCGCCGCGATCGGCCGGCCCGTGGACAGCCCGGCCGAGCTCCTCGAGCAGTTCGGCAACCTCGCCGCCGCGCTGGTCAACCGGTTCCTGCGGGATCGCGACAGCGCCGATCTCGACGAAGCGATCACGCTCACCCGCCGCGGGGTGGAGCTCGACGACGCCCACGCCACCAACAACCTGCACATCCTGGGCAGCGCCCTGTTCTACCGCTACAACCACCTCGGGCGGCGCCACGACCTCGACGAGGCGATCGCCGTCGGCGAGCGGGCCGTAGCGACGGCCGGGCCCCTCCGGATCGCCCACGCCCGGGCCAACCTCGGCAACCGGTTGCGGCAGCGCTTCCTCGACACCGGCGAGCCGGCCGACATCGAGGCGGCGATCGAGCACCTGGAAGCCGCGCTGCGCCGGGAGGACGACGTCCACGCCCGGCTCAACCTCGGCCTCGCCCTGAGCGATCGGGGGCGGACGCGCACCGGCCGGCCGGACCTGCTCGCCGCCGTCACCGCGTTCACCGCGGTCCGCGCGGCCACCGGCGAACAGGCGCCGCTACACACGATCGCGCTGCAGGGCCTCGCCGAGGCCTATACCGAGCTCGGCCGTCCGGACGACGCCATCGCGGTCCTCTCGGCCCTGCCCGAGGGCCGGTCGTTCGACCGGATGCGGGCCCTGGTGACGCTCGCGGACCTGCGCGCCGGCCGCGGTGACGACGCGGGCGAAGTCGCCGGCCTCTACGAGCAGGCCGTGGAACTCCTGCCGCAGCTGGTGTGGCGGGGCCTTTCCGCGACCGACCGCGCCAAGCTGGTGGCGCAGTGGCCGGGGCTCGCCGGCGACGCCGCCGCGGCGGCGCTGGCCGCGGGCCGGCCGGAGCGGGCGGTGGAACTGCTGGAGCACGGGCGTTCCCTGTGGTGGAGCCAGGTCCTGGACCGGCGGACCGACCTGACCGGGTTGCGGGCGGCGCACCCCGAGCTGGCCGAGCGGCTGAGCGCCGTGGACCTGGACGCGCCGGACCGGCGGGCCGCGGCCGCCGAGTGGGACGCGGTGGTCGCCGACATCCGGACCCGGCCCGGGTTCGCCGGCTTCCTGCGTCCGACGCCGTTCGCGGAACTCGCGAAGTCCGCGGCGGCCGGTCCGATCGTGCTGGTGAACGTCAGCCGGATCCGTTGTGACGCCATCGTGCTGGCCCCGGACCGCAGCCACGTCGTCCCGCTGGACGGCTTGACCCACGCCGAGGCGCACGACCGCACCCAGGCCTACCTCGCCGCGACCGCGCGGAAAGGCACCGGCGGGCTTTCGTCCGGGCCGCGGGAGCAGCTGCTGCTGGGCTACCTCGAATGGCTGTGGGACACCGTGGCCCGGCCGGTGCTCGACGCGGTCCGGGTCCCGCCCGGGTCACGCCTGTGGTGGTGTCCCACCGGTCCCCTCGCGCTGAGCCCGCTGCACGCCGCCGGGTACCACGACCCGGACGACGAACCCGGCCAGACCGTGTTCGACCGCGTGATCTCGTCCAGCACCCCGACGATCCGGGCGTTGCGGCACGCCCGCCGCCCGTCGCGGCCGGTCTCGCACCGGCCGCTCACCGTCGTGTGCGAGCGCCGTCCCGCCTACGTCACCGGCCTGCCCGACCTGCCCGGCGCCGTCCGCGAAGCGGAGATCATCGGCGAACTCGTCGCCGGCGGCGCGACCTTGGCCGGCGCGGAGGCGACCGTCCGGACCGTGACGGACCGGCTGACCGGCTACTCGTGTGCCCATTTCGCCTGCCACGGCGGCACGACCCCGGACGGCGAGGCGGCGCTGTTCCTCACCGACGGCCCGCTCACCACGACCGACCTCAGCCGGCTCGACCTCGGCGACGCCCAGCTGGCGGTGTTGTCGGCGTGCCACACCGCGATGCCCGACGCGGCCATGCCGGACGAAGCCGGGCACCTGGCCGCGGCCCTCCAGATCGCCGGGTTCCGCCAGGTCGTGTCGACGTTGTGGGCCATCGGCGAAGAAACGGCGGCCGCCGTCACGGCGAGCGTCTACCGGTCTCTCGCCACCCCGGGCGGCACCCTCGACCCGGCGGGCACGGCCGCCGCCCTGCACACCGCCGTCCGGCAGCTGCGGAACGAGTCGCCCTACGAGCCGGGCAAGTGGGCGCAGTTCGTCCACTTCGGACAGTGAGCCGGGCCGGTGCCCCGTTTCCCGGCCGTTTCCCGTCCGGTCGGTAATTGACTTTCCGGAAACGGCGTAAACCGGAGAAATTCGTGCCGGAGAAGATTGACTCTTACGGACGGGAAAGATCGGCGCTAGGGTCGTCCTCGCCCTGGCGACGCTCCCGCTTGCCCATTCCGTGAAATCCGCTGAAACCCCGGCGCAGCCCGAAATCCGGGTGCCGCGCGCCGTCGCCGTCGTCTCCGACCGCCCGCGAGGACCCGATCGATGTCAGTGCACTTGCCCGCCCGCTACGTCCTGCCGGTCGCCGTCCTCGTCACCGGTGCGATGTGGTGGTGGATGACCACCGAGGTGTCGGGGGCGGACCGGACGCTGGTGGCCTGGTCCGGCGGGGTGGCCGCGGCGGTCGTCTGCGCGGCGGTCACGCTCGCCGCGCACTTCGCGCAGGCGGCGCGCCGGTACCGGGGCCGGATCGCGGCGCTGGACACCGAAGCCGTCCGGCTCGCCGACGACACGGTGCCCGCCCTGGTCGCGCGGGTGCGCGACGGCGCGTCGGCGGACACCGCGCTCGCCGAGGTGCCGAGCTCGATCGACGGCGCACACCGGCGGCTGCTGGAGACGGTCACGCGGGAGATCAGCCGGGGCGAGCGGATGCGCGCGGCCACGATGGCGGCCTGCGCCAACGCCGCCGGCCGCGTTCAGGCGCTGGCCACCAGCATGCTGGCCGACCTGCGGGAGATGGAAGGCCGCCACGACGAGAACGTCCTCGGCGACCTGCTCGAACTGGACCACAGCACCGCGCAGGCGGGCCGCCTGGCCGACAGCATCGCGGTGCTGACCGGAGCGCGGTCCGGACGGCGCTGGACCAAGCCGATCGTGATGGAGAGCATCCTGCGCGGCGCGATGGGGCGGATCAGCGCCTACCAGCGGGTGCGAACGCACTCGACCAGCACCGTCGCGGTCGCCGGGTACGCCGCCGAAGGCGTCATGCACGCGCTGGCCGAACTGATGGACAACGCCACCAGCTTTTCCCCGCCCTCGGAGGACGTGCACGTGTACGTCGAGGAAGTGCACGCCGGCGTGGTGGTCACCATCGAAGACAGCGGCCTCGTCATGGGACCCGCGGCGCTGGAGCGGGCCGTGCGGGCGGTGTCCGCCGAGCCGCTGGACCTGACCACGCTGTCCGGGACCCGGCTGGGCCTGGCGGTGGTGGGGTGCCTGGCGCGCAAGCACGGCCTGACCGTGCACTTCCGACCCTCCGCGCGGGGCGGCACCGGTGTCGTGGTGCTGATCCCCCGGCTCCTGATCACCCAGTCCGAACCGGACACTCCGCCGGTAGCGCCGCCGGTCGCGCCGCCCGCCGAGAAGCCCGCACCGACGCCGGTGGCCGCGGCCGCCGCGCCGGTGTCCACAGTGGAGAGTGCCTCGTCCGGGCTGCCGCAGCGGCGTCGCGGGCAGACGCTGGCCGCCGCACCCAAGCCGCCACCGCCGCCGGCGCCGAGTCCCGCCCCCGCCCGGGCCGACGCCGGAGCGAAGTTCAGCGCGTTCCACGCGGCCGGCCGGGGAACCCGCCCTTCTGCTTCCTCGGAGGACAGCCGATGAACACCACGGACCACGACCTGGACTGGCTGCTGGAGAACCTCCTGAGCAAGACGCCGGGCACCCGGCACGCCCTGGTGCTGTCCAAGGACGGCCTCAAGCTCTGCCACACCCGCGGGCTCACGATCGACCAGGCCGACCAGCTGGCCGCCATCGCCTCGGGCATCCAGAGCCTGGCGTACGGCACGTCCATCGAGTTCGGCGACGGGACCGGCGGCGTGCGCCAGTCGATGACGGAGTTCCACGGCGGGATGCTGTTCATCGTGGAAGCCGGCGAAGGCGCCCACCTCGCCGTGATCGCCGACGACGACGCGGACGTGGGCCTGATCGGCCACAACATGAACGAGCTCGTCGAGCAGCTCGGCGAGTACCTGACCGCCCCGGCCCGCCCCCAGCAGCCGACCGCGGCCGGGTGACATGAGCTGGGAAGACCTCCACCGCGAGGACCCGGACCGGTTGTACACCGTCACCGGCGGGCGCAGCCGCGCGAACGAGAGCGCCCTGGACCTGGTGACGCTGATCGTGAGCGAGGGCGATCCGGTTCCGGGCATGCAGTCCGAGCACGTCAAGATCCTGCGCCTGTGCCGGTACCCGACGGCGATGGTGGAGGTCGCCTCGGAGCTGGGCCTGCCGGTGAGCGTCGTGAAGATCCTGCTGTGCGACCTGCTCGACACCGGCCGGGTCACCGCCCGCCACCCGTCCTCGGCTCCCGCCGCCGCCGATCTGCCCGATCTCGAAACCCTGAAGCAGGTACTCGTTGGACTGCAGAAGCTCTGACCAGGACGTCCGTACTCCGCTGCCGAGCACCGCCAGGGACGGGCTGAAGATCGTGATCGTCGGGGGGTTCGGCGTCGGCAAGACGACCATGGTCCGTTCGGTCAGCGAAATCCGCCCGCTCAGCACCGAGGAAACCATGACGCAGGCGGGCGTCGGGATCGACGACGGCGCCTCGCCCGGCAAGACCACGACCACGGTCGCGTTCGACTTCGGCCGGATCAGCCTGAACGAGCACATGGTGCTGTACCTGTTCGGCGCGCCGGGCCAGGAGCGCTTCTGGTTCCTCTGGGACCGCCTGTTCGCCGGGACGCTGGGCGCCGTCGTGCTGGTGGACACCCACCGGCTGGCCGATTCCTGGTACTCCATCGACCGCCTCGAACACCACGGGACGCCGTTCATCGTCGCCCGCAACAACTTCGGCGAGCCGGAGCACTCCCTCGACCAGGTGCGGGCGGCCCTCGACCTGTCCGCCGACGTGCCGCTGATCGACTGCGACGCCCGCCGGCGCGACTCCAGCAAGACCGTCCTGCTCTCCCTCGTCCGCCACCTCTTCGCCCTGTCCGCCGCCCGGGAGTCCACGTCATGAGCACCCCACAGCCCATCCTCGCCACCCCGCTGTCCGGGCCGGGTTTCCAGCAGACGTCCGCGGACCTCTACGCGGAGATGCGGCGTGCGCACGGGCCGGTGGCCCCGGTGCTGCTCGACGGCGACGTGCCGGCGTGGCTCGTCCTGGGCTACCGCGAAGTGCAGTACGTCGTGAGCAATCCCGAGGTCTTCGGCCGCGACTCGCGGCGCTGGAACGCCTGGGACCGCGTCCCGCCCGACTGGCCGTTGCTCCCGCTGCTGGCCTACCAGCCCACGATGATGTTCGCCGAGGGCGCCGAGCACCGGCGGCGGGCCGAGGCGCTCGACGAGGCACTCGGCGGGGTCGACCAGTTCGAACTGGGCGCGCGGGCCCAGCAGGTGGCCGACCAGCTCGTCGACGCGTTCGCCGGGAGCGGTGAGGCCGACCTGATCACCCAGTACGCCGACGGGATCCCGCTGCCCGTCGTGGCCCGGATGATCGGCGTGCCGGACGCGGAGACCGCCGACCTGGTCAGTGACGTCTACCGGACGCACGCCGCCGGCGAGGGCGCGAACGAGGCGTACGCGCGCGTCCGGGACAAGGTGCGGCGGCTGGTCGAGGCCAAGCGGCGCGACCCGGGCCCGGATGTGACGTCGCGGCTGCTGGCGCACCCGGCGGGGCTCGCCGACGAGGAGATCACCGAGGACCTGCTCCACCTGATGAACGCGGGCCAGCTGCCCACCGCCTACTGGATCGGCAACACCCTGCGGCTGATGCTCACCGACAACCGGTTCGCGATGACGTTGTCGGGCGGGCGCCGGAGCGTCGGCCAGGCGCTGAACGAGGTGCTCTGGGAGGACACGCCGACCCAGAACTTCCCAGGCCGGTTCGCCGTCCACGACCTCCGGCTGGGCGGACGGCAGATCCGCAAGGGCGACCTGCTCATCCTCGGCCTCGCGGCGGCCAACCAGGACCCGCTCGTCCGGCCGGTCCCGCAGGCCTCGACCGGCAACCAGGCGTACCTGTCGTTCAGCCACGGCGAACACCGCTGCCCGTACGCCGCCCAGGAGATCGCCAAGGTCATCGCCGAGGCGGCGATCGAGGTCCTGCTCGACCGCCTCCCGGACGTCGGGCTGTCGGTGCCGGCCGACTCCCTCTCGTGGCGGCCGTCGCCGCTGTTCCGCGGCCTGGCGGCGCTGCCGGTGAAGTTCACGCCGGCCTGGTGATCCGGTCGGCTCGCGGGCCCGGTGATCCGGCCAGCTCGCGGGCCTGGTGATCCGGCCGGCGCGCGGGCCGGGCGATTTCCGGCCCGCGGGCCGGAAATGGGCGGATTGCGGCGGTGGCTGTGGGGCGCTTCCGGTTCCGTGCGAGTGGCCCCTGCCGAGTGGCTGACGCTTTACCCACTCGCGAAGGGACTTCCGGGCAGACTTTTGTCATCACCCGACGGTGTGGTGTTAACTGGCGCGACAGGCAGAGAGCGTTTCCCCGACATCGGTCGCGACGGCACAAAGCGGTACCGGCTCGCCCGCCCCCTTCCGGAAAGGCCGTCCATGCGCGTGTCCGCCCCGCTGTCGTCCGGTCAACAGCGCCTTTGGACCGTTTCCCAGCTGGAGGGGGCGGGCGCGGCCTACAACGAGACGATGGCGTTCGCGCTGCGCGGGCCGGTGGACCGCGAGGCGCTGCAGCGGGCGTTCGACGCACTGGCGGACCGGCACGAGGCACTGCGGACCCGGATCGTCGTGGAGGACGGGCGGCCGGTGCAGGTGGTCGAGAATGTCGGGTTTCCGTGCATTGTCAACGATGTCTCCGGGCGGCCGGGCGAGGTCGCTGAGCTGCGGCGGGCCGAGGTGTCGGAGCCGTTCGACCTCGCGCGGGCACCGCTGGCCCGGGCCCGGTTGCTGGTCGGGGCTCCGCCCCCCGGTCTCCACGCTACCGCGGACCACCGACAGTTCCCGGACGGCGACCACATCCTCCTGATCACCGTCCACCACATCGTCTTCGACGGGTGGTCCCGCAACCTCCTGCTGCGCGAACTCGGCCTCCTCTACGCCGCCCAGCTGGACGGCACCGAACCCGACCTGCCGCCCGCGCGGCCCTACCGCGACCACGCCCGGGCACAACAAGACTGGCTGGCCGGCGACGGCCCGACCCGGCACGAAACCTACTGGCGCGCACAGCTCGACGGTGTCCCTCCCGTTGTCGAGCTGCCCACCGACCGACCCCGCCCCGCCCGGCAGGACTTCCGCGGCGCGCGGGTGCCCGTCGAACTCGGGCCGGACCTCACCGCGCGGCTCAAGAGCGTCGCGCGTGAGCACGGTGTCACCCTCTACTCCACCATCCTGACCTGCTGGTACATCCTGCTTTCCCGGCTTTCCGCGCAATCTGACATCGTTGTCGGCGTCCCCACCGCCAACCGCACCGACGACCACCCCGACACGCTCGGGTTCTTCGTCAACACCCTGGCCGTGCGCGCCGGCCTGGCCGGCTCGCCGACCGGTGCCGTCCTGCTCAAGGAGGTCCGGGCCGCGCTGCGGGGGGCCATCGACCACGCCGAGCTGCCCTTCGAACGGGTCGTCGAGCTGGTCAACCCGCCGCGCAGCCCCGCGCACACCCCGCTGTTCCAGACGATGTTCGCCTGGGTGCCCACCCAGCACGACCTCCTGGAGCTGCCCGGCGTGGCCGTCGCACCGCTCGATGTCGAGCACGCCCCCGCCAAGTTCGACCTGGCCCTCGGCCTGGCCGACGAAGCCCGCGGGGTCGAGGGGCACCTCGACTACGCCGTCGCCCTCTTCGACCACGCCACCGCCGAGCGGTACGCCCGCTACCTCGTCCGGCTGCTGGACCAGCTGGCCACGCGACCGGACGACGAAATCACCACCTACGAGCTCCTCGACGACGCCGAACGCCGCGAGATCCTCACCTCCTGGAGCACCGGCCCGCGGCCGAACCGGCGTCCCGGCGGGCTCGTCGACCGGTTCACCGCCCACGCCGACGCCACCCCCGACGCCCCCGCGCTCGTCTGCGACGACCGGACCTGCACCTACGGCGAACTGGACCGCCGCAGCACGAAGCTGGCGAACGCCCTGCGGGCCCGCGGTGCCGGCCGCGGCCGGATCGTCGGTGTCCTCAATGGACGGTCGGCGGAGCTGGTCACCGCCGTGCTGGCCGTGCTGAAGACCGGGGCCGCCTACCTCCCGCTCGACCCCGCTCAGCCGGCCGCCCGGCGGGCCGCGATGCTCGAGGACGCGGGCCCGGTGCTGGTCCTCGATGACCACGCCGTCGACGCCGAAGGCGACGAGATCCGGAGACCGACCGGCACCGAGCCCGGCGACACCGCTTACGTGATTTACACGTCAGGGTCGACCGGGCGCCCCAAGGGCGTCGCGGTCACCCACCACAGCGTTCTAGCGCTCTTCGACCAATGGCTGGACCGTTTCGGCGCGACGCCCGGCGAGGCGACGTCGGCGTGGTCGAGCATCGGGTTCGACGCCTCGGTGCACGAACTACTGCTACCCCTCACCACCGGCGCCGTGCTGCACGTCGTGCCCGAGGACGTCCGGCCCGATCCGGCGGCGCTGATGGCGTGGCTGCGGGAACACCGGGTGGTCCAGGCCTTCCTGCCGCCCGCCTACGTCCGGTGGGCCGACGAAGATCCCGCACGCCTGCACGGGCTCGCGCTGCGGCAGCTGCTGACCGGCGTCGAGCCCCTGCCGGAGGCCGCCCTCGCGCGGTTCGCGGCCGCCCTCCCCGGGCTCCGGATCTGCTTCGGCTACGGACCGACCGAAGCCACGCTCTACGCCACCGCCCACTTCGACCCGCAGCCCCGCGACCGCCCGGCCCCGATCGGACGGCCGCTGCCCGGCTCGCGGCTGTACCTGCTGGACGAGCGGCTGCGCCCGGTGCCGCCCGGCGTCGCCGGCGAGGTCTTCCTGGCCGGCGACTGCCTCGCCCGCGGTTACCTGCACCGCCCGGGGCTGACCGCCGAGCGGTTCGTCGCCGACCCGTTCCACCCCGGCGAACGGATGTACCGGACCGGGGATCTGGCGAGGTGGCGTCCCGGCGGCGAAGCCGAATACGCCGGGCGCCGCGACGACCAGATCAAGCTGCGCGGCTTCCGCATCGAACCCGGCGAGGTGACGGCCGCGCTGCTGGCCGTCCCCGGCGTCCGCGAAGCCGCCGTGCTGGTGGACCGCGAAGGCGAGCCGCGGCTCGTGGCCGGCGTCGCGGGCGGCAGCCGGACCCCGCACGAATGGCGGGCCGCGCTGGCCGGCCGGCTGCCGGACTACATGATCCCGTCCGTGTTCGCGGAGTTCGACCGGCTGCCGCTGAGCCGCAGCGGCAAACTCGACCGCGACGCCGTTCTGGCGCACGCCCGCACGAGTGCCTCGACCACCGCGGTCAACACCGCGGCTCCGCGCGACCACGTCGAGCTCGCCCTGCTGCGGATCTGGCGGAACCTGCTGCTGCACCCGGCGATCGGCGTCTCGGACGACTTCTTCGACGTCGGCGGCACGTCGATCTCGGCGATCAAGCTGGCCCACGCGATCGGCGCGGAGTTCGGCCGCGAACTGCCGATCCGGGACGTCATCCTGCACCCGACCATCGAGGCGCAGGCCGCGCTGCTGCGCGCGGACCGCCCACCGGAGACAGGCAGCCTGATCGAGTTCCGCCGCGGCGACGGCCGGGCCCGCGTCGTCTGCGTGCACCCGGCGGGCGGCACGGCGTTCTGCTACCTGCCGCTCAGCGGGCTGCTGCCCGAGGAGGCCGGGGTCGTCGGCATCCAGTCCCCCGGCCTCAACGCCGGTGAGGAGCCGCTGCCGAGCGTCGAGGCGATGGCCGAGGAGTACCTGCGGCTCACCGGCCCCCAGCCGGACGAGACCTTGGTCCTCTGTGGACTTTCCTACGGCGGCCTGGTCGCCTACGAGATGGGCCGCCGGCTGGCCGAACGCCACCCGCGCGTCAGCGTCGTCCTGCTCGACACCACCGCCACCGACGACCCGGTCGCGAAGGCGGCGATCGAACCGGTGCCCGCGGCCGAGTTCCGCGAGAAACTGGTCCGCTTCAACGGGATGTACCCCGGGATCGAGGACGCGCAGATCGAGCGCTACCACCGCACGTACAACCACAACCGGCTGACCGCGCGCGAGCACGACCCCGGCGAAACCCGGGCGCGCGTGGTGTTCGTGCAGGCCGTCGGCGAGGACACGGTTCCCGGCAGCGCCGAGTTCTGGCGCCGCCGCGCCCGCGGCGAGTTCGAGGTGGTCCCCGCCGACTGCGGGCACTGGGACATGCTGGAGAGTGACGCGCTGCCGCTGGTCGCGAAGCTGATCACGGCCGAGCTGGCGGCCCGATGACGTCGATCGCCCGCCGCGTCCACGACCGGGCCCTGCGGCACCCGGACGCCCTTGCCGTGGCCGACGGCGACCGCCGCCTCACCTACGCCGAGCTGAACGCCGGAGCCGCCGCCGTCGCGGAAGCGTTGTCCCGCCGGGGCGTTCGTCCGGGTGACGCGGTCGCCGTCGGGTTGCCGCGCTCGCTGGAGCTGGTCCAGGCCATGCTGGGCGTGCTGCGCCTCGGCGGCCAGGTCGTGCCGCTGGACCGGCAGAGCCCGCCCACGCGCCGCGACGCCATCCTCGCCGACGCCGGCGCGGTCGCGGTCATCGAAGACGAGCTGCCTGCATCGGCGCCGGCCGAGGCCGGGATTCCCGCCGAGCCCGCGCCGGCGTCGTTCCTCTTCTTCACCTCCGGCACGACCGGGCGGCCCAAGGGCGTCGAGGTCCGGGACGCCGGGATCCTGCGGCTGGCCGAACCCGGCTGGCTCGACATCGGCACGCGGTTCGCCTGCCTGGCCAACCCCGCGTTCGACGCGCTCAGCTTCGAGGTCTGGGTGCCGCTGCTGACCGGCGGTACGTGCGTGATCCTCGACGACGACACCGTCCGCGACCCGCAAGCCTTCGCCGACGCGCTCGTCCGGGACCGCATCGACACGATGTTCGTCACCGCGACGCTGTTCAACGCGGTCGCCGAAACCGTCCCCGGCAGCTTCGCGACCGTGCGCCGGGTCGTCATCGGCGGCGAGCAGCTCAACGCCCCGCTGATCCGCCGCTGGTACCAGGCCAACCCGGAGTCGCCGACGCGGCTGCAGAACGGCTACGGCCCGACCGAAACGACGACGTTCGCGCTCAGCTACGCCATTCCCCGCGGCTTCGACGGCGACGTCGTGCCGATCGGGCGTCCACTGCCGGGCACCGGCGCGGTCGCAGTCTTCAGAATGGACGAGCCCCCGTACGAGCGAGTAGCCGCCGAAGGCGAGATCGCCGAGCTGTACATCTCCGGCGCCGGTGTCGCGCTCGGCTACCGCGGCCTGCCCGCGGAGACCGGGCAGCGGTTCGTCCGGCTGCCGTGGCTCGACGAGGGCCGCGCGCGGTTCTACCGCACCGGCGACCTGGTCCGCGTGCTCCCGGGCGGGCGCTACGCCTACGTCGGGCGCACCGACCGCCAGGTCAAGGTCCGCGGCTTCCGGATCGAACCCGGCGAGCTGGAGCAGCGTCTCCTGGCCCACCCGGAGATCCGGCAGGTCCACGTGGCCGTGCGCCGTGCGGCGACCGCCGAACTGCTCGCCTTCGTCGTGGCCGGCGAGCTGTCCTTCGACGCGTTCGAAGCGCACCTGGCCGAGACCGTCCCGGTCTACATGCGGCCGCACCACGTGTTCCGCGTCGACGAACTGCCGCGGAACGCGAACGGCAAGGTCGACGAAGCCGTGCTCCTGGCCGGCGGCTTTCCGGCGTGGCGGCCGGACACCGGCGGCGACGCGACGCCGTGGGAGCGCCAAGTCCTCGAGGCCGTGTCGGACGTCCTCGGTGTCCCGGACCTGCACCCCGGCGACCGGTGGCTGCGGTCCGGGGGCGACTCGCTCAAGGCGCTGCGGCTGCGGTTCGCGATCCGGGAACGCTGGGGCACGGACCTGGCGCCGTCGGTCGTCCAGCGCGGCACCTTCGCCGATCTCGCCGCGGCGATCTCGGGAGCCGGGCGCGCGGCCTACCCGGAGCCGGGCCCACCGACCACCGCCACCACCGCGCCGGCCACCAGCGAACAACAGCGGCTCTGGCTCGTGCAGCAACGGAATCCCGCGTCCACGGCGTACCACGTGCCGCTCGCGTTCCGGATCACCGGCAGCCCCGACGTCGAGGCGCTGCGCCGGGACGTACGCGGTCTGGTGGAGCGGCATCCGGCGCTGCGCACGGCGTTCGAAGCCACCCCCGACGGCCTGCGGCAGGTGCCGAAACCGGCGTACGACCCGTGGGCCGAGCCCTCCGCCGACTTCTTCACCGCGCCCTTCGACCTCGCATCGGGCCGGCTGCTGCGCGCGGCCTGGCGTCCCGACGGCACGTTCCTGCTGTGCCTGCACCACATCGCGGTCGACGGCTGGTCGCTCAACATCCTGTTCCGGGAACTGTCGGGTGCCGCACCGCGGCCGGACGCGCCCACGCCCCTCGACTTCGCCGCCTGGCAGTCCCGCTGGTTCGCCTCCCCCGGCTACCGCGACCGGCTGACCGAGCGGTCCGACGACGCCGAGCCGCTCGGCGCAGCGTCGCTGGCCGGGCGGCTGCACACGACCCGCATCGACCGCGAGCGCGTCGACGCGTGGGCCGCCGAGCTGGGCCTGACCCGTTTCCAGCTGCTGCTCGGCGTGTTCGCGTGGAGCCTCTACGCGGTGACCGGGCGAACCCGGCCGCGGATCGCCGCGCCGGTGGCGAACCGGCCGGTGCGGGCGTTCGAAGACAGCGTCGGGATGTTCGCCAACACCGTCCGGCTGCCGCTTTCCGTGGCCCCGGACGAGGACCTGGACACCCAGCTGCGCCGCCTCGGCACCGCGGCGGGCGCGGCCCTGGACGGCCAGGACGTCGCGTTCGCCGACCTCGACCCCGGATACGCGGCGTTCGACTACCTGTTCGTCCTGGAGAACACGGACTTCGCGGCACTGCGGCGGCCCGGCTGCTCGATCAGTCCACAATGGATTGAAGCGGCGGAAGCCAAGTGCGCGCTCACGCTGTCGGTCGTGGAACGGCCGGACGGCTTCGACTGCCTCTGGGAGTACGGCGAAGGTCATTTCACCGAAGCCGAGGCGACCGCCCTCGGTGACGTCTTCGACCGCGCCCTGCACGGCGACGCGCGGACCCCGGACCGCCCCGACCACGGCCGCGGTGCCGACGCCGAACTGACCTGGGAAACCGTGGCCGAAGGCTTCGCGCGTCAGGTCGCCCGGACGCCCGGCGCCCCGGCGCTGAGCGGCGACACGACGCTGACCTACGCCGAACTGGACGCGCACGCGGCCCGGCTCGCCGCCACCCTGCCCGAGGACGCCACCGACGTCGCGCTGTACTTCCGGCCCTCGGCCGAGCACGTCGTCGCGCTGCTGGCGCTCGCGCGGCTGAACATCACCGCCGTCCCCCTGGATCCCGCGTACCCGCCGGAGCTGCTGCGCGCCATGCTCGACCGCGTCCGGCCGCGCTGCGTCCTGCTCGCGCCGGGGGAAACGTTCGACACGGACATCGAGCGGCGGTTCGTCACGCTCACCGGCGGGCCGGTACCGGACGTGCCGGCCCGGCACGCCGGACGGCCGCTCTACACGCTGTTCACCTCGGGCTCGACCGGCACCCCGAAGGGCGTGCGCGTCCCGGACCGCACGCTGGCCAACCTGCTGCAGTGGCAGGACGCGCCGGCCGCGGCGACCCAGCAGTTCTCGATGTTGTCGTTCGACGTGTCGTTCCAGGAGATCTTCACCACGCTCTGCGGCGGCGGGCGGTTGCACCTGATCCGCCCGGAGTGGCGGCACGACGTCCCGGCGCTGCTGGCGCAGCTGGACACCGCGGGGATCGAGCGGATCTTCCTGCCGTACGTGGCTTTGCAGCTGCTGGCCGAGCACGGCGTCCGGCTGGGGCGGTACCCGGCGCGGCTGCGGGACGTGATCACCGCCGGCGAGCAGCTGGTGTGCACGCCGGCGATCCGCCGCTGGTTCGCCGGGCTGCCCGGTGCGCGCCTGCACAACCACTACGGGCCGACCGAAACCCACGTCGTCAGCGCGCTGACCCTCGACGGCGACCCCGCTTCGTGGCCGGAACGGCCCGCCATCGGCCGCCCGGTGGCCAACGCGGTCCTGCGCGTCGCCGACGCCGCGGGCGCGCCGCTGCCGCCGGGGCAGGTCGGCGAGCTGCTCATCGGCGGACTCGCGGCGAACCGGTGCTACCTCGGCGACGCGGCGCCGGAGAAGTTCGCCGAGCTGCCGGAGCTGTACTACCGCAGCGGCGACCTCGCGCACTTCGACCGCGCCGGGTTGCTGCACTTCGACGGCCGGGCCGACCGGCAGGTCAAGCTCAGCGGCCACCGCCTCGAACTCGGCCAGGTCGAGGCGGCGCTGCTGCGGCACCCGGACGTCGTCAACGCGGTCGTCGCCGTCGAAGAGGGCCGGCTGACCGCGTTCCTGGAGTGCCGCCGGACGCCGTCGGCCGCGGAACTGGCGGAGTTCCTGGTGCCGCTGCTGCCGCCGCACGCGCGGGTGGACCGGTTCCGGGTCGTCGACGTCCTGCCGCGCACGCCGAGCGGGAAGCTCGACCGGGACGCCGTTTCGTCGGTACCGGGGACGGACCTGCACCGGACGGCGGTCCGGCCGTCGAGCGAGCTGGCGGCGCTGTTCGAGGAGGTGACCGGGGCGCCGATCGGCCCGGACGAGACGTTCTTCGCCGCAGGCGCCAGTTCGCTGTCGCTGATGCGGTTCCACCTGCGCTGCGCCGAAGCCGGGTACCGGTTCACCGTGGCGGACCTCTTCGAGCACGTCACGCTGCGGGACCTCACGCGGCACCTCGAGAGCGGCCCGGCCGCGGCTGCTGCGGCTTTCCGGTCCGCGGCCGACGAACCGGTGGCCGTCGTCGGCATGGCGGTGCGGCTGCCGGGCGCACGGGATCTGGCGGCGTTCTGGGACCTGGTCGTCTCCGGCCGCCGCGGGATCGAGGAGTTCCCGGCGGCGGACGGCCTGGTCGGGGCGCGCAGCCTGCTCGCCGACCCGCTGGCGTTCGACCCCGAGTACTTCGGCGTCAGCCACCGCGACGCAGGCCTGATGGACCCGCAACAGCGGCAGCTGCTGATGGCGTGCGTGGAGGCCCTGTCCCACGCCGGGATCACCGCGGGAGCCGGTGTCGGGCTGATCGCGGGCTGCGGCGAGAGCACGTATTTCCAGCAGATGCTGCGCGAGGCCGACCCGGCCGCGCTGCCGGACGGCTTCCAGCTGGCCCTGCACCACGAGAAGGACTTCCTGGCGACGAAGGTCGCCTACCACCTGGACCTCACGGGTCCCGCGCTGACGACCCAGACGGCGTGTTCGAGTTCGCTGGTCGCGGTCCACCAGGCGGCGGCGATGCTGCGCGGCGGCGAGGCGGAGGTGATGCTGGCGGGCGGTGTGCTCGTCGACGTCACCCTGGCCGAGGGCTACCGGTACCGGCCGCAGCACATCTTTTCGCCGGACGGGCACTGCCGCCCGTTCAGCGACGACGCGGACGGCACGGTGGGCGGCAGCGGCGCCGGGGTCGTGGTCCTGAAGCCGCTGTCGGCGGCCCGCCGCGACGGCGACACGGTGTATGCGGTGCTCACGGGTTCGGCGCTGACCAACGACGGCGCGGTCAAGCAGGGCTACACCGCACCCTCCCCGGCCGGGCAACGCTCGGCGATCCGCGCGGCGCTGCGGCGGGCCGGCCGTTCGGGGGCGGACGTCGGTTACGTGGAGACGCACGGAACGGGCACCCGCCTGGGCGACCCGATCGAGGTGGCGGCGTTGCGCGAGGCGATGCCCGACGTCTCGGCGTGCGCGATTTCGTCGGTGAAGAGCCAGATCGGCCACCTGGGCGCGGCGGCCGGGGTGGTGGGGCTGATCCGCGCGACCCTCTCGCTGCACCATGGCGTGCTGCCGCCGACGGTCGACTTCCGGGCCCCCAACCCGGCGCTGGACCTGGGGCCGCTGCGGGTACCGACGTCGGCGGAGCCGTGGCCCGCGGGCCCGCGGGTGGCCGGGGTGAGCAGCTTCGGCATCGGCGGGACGAACGCGCACGCGATCCTGGAGTCGGTCCGGCCGGGATCGCCGTCGCGGCCCGATCCGGTGCGGTGCTTGGTGCTTTCGGCCCGCAGTGCCGCGGCCCTCCGCCTCGACGCGGACCGGGTGGCGGAGTACCTGACGGCGCACCCATCGTCCTATGCGGACGTACTACGGCACCTCCAGTCAGGCCGGCCGGAGGGCCGCTGGCGCATGGCGGCGGCCTGCGAGGACGCGGCCGCGGCGGTCGAGTGGCTCCGCACAGCCGAACCCCACCAGCTGCCCGTGCCCGCCGAGGTCGTGAGTGAAAAAGCGGGTTCTAACCCTCCTTACCACTCACGACCAGCCGCGGCAGACCACCCGGCCGAAGCAGCCGCCGCCGAACCCCGCGAAGTCCCCGTGCCCCCCGAGGTCGTGAGTGAAAAAGCGGGTTCTAACCCTCCTTACCACTCACGACCAGCCGCGGCAGACCACCCGGCCGAAGTGGCCGCTGCCTGGCTGGCCGGCATGCCCGTCGAGTGGGGTCACTCTTCGGCTCCTGCGCCGTGGGACTTTCCGCCGCCCGCCTTCGACACGCGGGACTTCGACTTCCCCCGGCGCGCGACCGCCGTCCGGCTGCCCGAAGCCGATTGGCTGCACCAGCCCACCTGGGTACGTCTGCGCCGGGCCACCGGCGCGACCGAGACCGACCGACTCCTCGTCATCGCCGGCGAAGGCCCCCTCGCCACGCCCGCCCTCGACGCCGCCTACCCGCGCGTTGTGCGCGTCCACGCGGCCCGCCACTTCGCCCGCCGGGGCCCCGACACCTTCGAGGCCGACCCCGCCGACACCGCGCAGCTCCGCCAAGTCCTCGACGCCCTACCGGACCACGAAATCGACTGGCTCCACACCCTCCCCCTCGGCATCACCGGGCCCGTCGGCGAAGAGTCCCTCGCACGAGCCCGATGGGCCTGCCTCGACACCCCCGCCGCCCTCCTCCGCGCCGCCCATGACCGTCCACTGCGGACGTGGTGGGTCTCGCAAGGTGCCACGACTCCCGTCACGCGGCCCGAAGCCGGGCTGCTCGCCGGCATCACCGCCGTCGGTCCGCAGGAGACTGGCGTCCCCGGCCACTGGGTCGACCTCGACGACGCCGACCTCGACCGCACCGTCGACATCCTCACCGGCCCTCCGCCGCCCGAGCGCGTGGCCCTCCGCAACGGGTTCTGGTGGAAGCAAGGCAGCGCACCCGTCGGCGCCGGTCAGCTATCCACAATGGACGGAACCTGCCTCGTCATCGGCGGCACGGGTGGCATCGGCACCGCGGTCGCCGAAGAGCTGCTGACCCGCTCGACCGGCCGCGTCATCCTGCTCGCGCGCCACCCGCACCTGCCCGAGGCCCTCGAACCGTGGGCCGACCGGGTCGACCTGCTCGCCGCCGATCTCACGAAGGTCACCGCGGACGCGATCGAAGGCCCCCTGACCGGGATCGTGCACGCCGCCGGGGCCGCGACCGGCAGCCTGATCGCCACCCGCGGCGCCGGCACGCAGGACGTCAAACTGGCCGGCGCCCTCCTGGTGGAACAGCTCATCGAACGCGACCGGCCGGCCTTCGCCGTCTACTGCTCGTCGCTGTCCGCTCAGTTCGGCGGCACCGGCCAGCTCGACTACGCCGCCGCCAACGGGTTCCTCGACGCGCTCGCCCACCGGGACGGCCCGACCGCCCGGCTCGCCATCGGCTGGGACGTCTGGCGCGACAGCGGCATGGCGGTCACGGCCCTGGAAACCGACGCCCGGCACCAGGCCCACCTGGCCGTCGGCCTCACCGACGACGAAGGCCGGCGCACCTTCGCCCGCGCGCTGGCCACCGGGCTCCCGCAGGTCCTGGTCGCGACCACCGGGCTCGACACCGCCAAGACGTTCCACGAACGCGACACCGCGACGACGCCGACAGCGCCACCGGCCGGGGTGGACCTGACCGAGGAGGTCCGCGCCCTCCTGGGCGTCGCCGAGCTCGACCCGGACGTCCCGCTCTACGACCTCGGCGCCGACTCCCTCACCCTGCTGGACGTCGTCGAGTCGGTGAAACGCCTCTACGGCGTCGACCTCGACCTCGCCTGGCTCGGCCCGGAGGTCACCATGTCGGCGTTGCTGGCCAAGCTGGAGCAAGCCGCCGACGCCGGCGAAGTCGTCGTCCAGGTCTGGCGCGAAGGGACCACCTCCGAGGTCGTCTGCCTCGTGCACCCCATCGGCGGGGACGTCCACGCGTACCGCCCGCTCGTCGCGGCCCTGCCGCCCGAACTCGGGGTCTGTGTGATCGCCGACCCCGCGCTGAGCCGCCCGCAACCGCCGGGATGGTCGGTCACGGACCGCGCCCGTCGCTACCACG
Organism: Amycolatopsis sp. cmx-13-12; assembly: GCA_049998155.1. GTDB lineage: Bacteria > Actinomycetota > Actinomycetes > Mycobacteriales > Pseudonocardiaceae > Amycolatopsis. The sequence goes on from JAEBES010000001.1 coordinate 858,027, forward strand.
AGGCCCTCGAACGGCGCTTTCCCGGCCGGGGAAAACAGCTGGCCGGGTGGTCGTTCGGCGCCTGGGTCGCGGCCGGCATGGCCGCCGAAGCCGAGGCGGCCGGGCAGCCGGTGCGGGTACTGCACCTCATCGACCCGCCGCCGCCCGGCGCGAGTGCCGCCGACTACGACGACACCCAGCTGGAGACGGTGTTCGAGCGCGAACTCGGCGGCTCCGCCGTCGAACACGCCCACCGGCTCGCCCGCGCCACCCGGGCCAACCTGCGCAGCATGACCGGGCACGCCCTGCCCCGCCTGGCCGCGACACCCAGCCACGTCTGGCTCGCCACCGAACCCGAGCCCGGCCTGCCGGTGGCCGGCCGCGACGGCTGGCGGGACCTGCTGCCCGCACCGAGCCACTGGCACGAACTGCCCACCACGCACTACGGCATCGTGCGCGCCCCGCACGTCACCGCCGTGGCCGCGGCCATCGAACGGTGAGACCCACCGGAGAAAGGAAACCATGGAGCAGTACGAACTCGACGCCGTCAAGCGGATCACCACGCGGCCGGCGCGCGACTACCGGACCCTGGCGGTGCGCGGCCTGACCCCGGTGCTCGGCGCCGAGGTCACCGGCCTCGACCTGACGCGGGAGCTGACCGACGAGCAGCTCACCGAGCTGAAGACGGCCTTCCTGGACCACCACGTCCTGGTGTTCCGCGACCAGGACATCACGGTCGAAGACCACAAGCGGCTCGCCGCGGCCTTCGGCGAGCTGCGCCCGGTCAACCCGCCGCCCGAGCACGGCGACCCGTACATCCTCGAGGTCGCGACCGCGCCGGAGTCGGCCACCGTCTTCGGCAACGGCTGGCACGCCGACGGGACCGCCGACGAAGAGCCGTCGCTGGGCTCGATGCTCCACATCACGCGCATGCCCGAGCCGGGCAGCGGCGGCGACACGCTCTTCGCGAACATGCACCTCGCGTACGACATGCTGTCGCCGAAGCTGAAGGAACTCCTGACCGGGTTGACCGCGATCCACGACGGCGCGCACGCCTTCCGCGGCCACAAGATCCCGGACGGCTACGAACCGCCGGTCAGCGAGCACCCGGTCGTCGTGCGGCACCCGGAAACCGACCGGCCGCTGCTGTACGTCAACCCGGCCTACACCTCCCGCATCCCGCAGCTGTCGACCGACGAAAGCCAGGCGGTACTCGACCTGCTGTTCTCCCTCGTGCCCAACCGCCCGATGCTCGCGTGCCGGGTGCGCTGGGAGCCGAACACGCTGGTGTTCTGGGACAACCGCTGCGTCCAGCACCACGCGACCTACGACTACTACCCGCACACGCGCTTCGGCCACCGCGTCGCCATCAACGGCGGCCCGCTCAAAGGCTGACCCCGCCCGTCCCCAGGAGTGGAGCCCCGATGTCGTCCGAACCCGTGGTGGACGTCCGCGATCCGGCCGTCCTCGACGATCCGATGCGCGGCTACGACCGCATCCTCGCCGCGGCACCGGTCTGCCGGGCCCGCCTGCCGAACGGCGAGGAAGGCTGGCTGGTGACCGGCAGCGCCGAAGTCCGGGCCGTGCTGGCGGATCCGGCCGTCCGCAACGACCCGGCCGGCCTGCCGGGCCAGGGCGCGCAGACCCAGGAGGAGACGTTCCTCGCGCTGGGCACGCCGCGGGAACACCTGCCCTACCTGCGGGCGAGCCTGCTGAGCCTCGACGGCGCCGAGCACACGCGGCTGCGGCGCAGCATCAGCCACGCGTTCGGCGCCTCGCGGGTCGCCGCGCTGCGCCCGCGGGTGCAGCAGATCGTCGACGAGCTGCTCGACGGGCTCGGCGCTACGGCGGACCTGCTCGACGAGTACGCCTACCCGCTGGCCATGGCGGTGGTGTGCGAACTGGTCGGGGTGCCCGAACCGGACTGGGCGGACTGGTGGCGCTGGGGCAAGGTCCTCGTCGACGGCGACCCGGCGCGGATCACGCCGACGCTGGGCGAGATGTTCGCCTACTGCCACGCCCTGGTGGACCGCCGCCGCGCCGAGCCGCGGGCCGACCTGCTCAGCGAGGTCGTCGCCCAGGACGACCTGACCGACGTCGACGCGGTCGCCCTGGTCGTGTTCCTGGTACTGGCCGGGCACGAGACGATGGCGCACATGCTGGCCAACGGGGCGCTCGCGCTGATGCGCGACCCCGCCCAGCGGGCGCTGCTGCGCGGCGAGCCTGAGCTGTGGCCGGCGGCCGTGCGCGAACTGGTCCGCACGGACGGCCCGGTCCAGCTGGCCCGCTTGCGTTACGCGGCCACCGACATCGAGGTCGGCGGCGTGCGGATCAAGGCGGGTGACGCGGTGCAGGCGGTCCTCGGCGCCGCCAACCGCGATCCGGCGCAGTTCGCCCACCCGCACGCTGCGGACGTGCGGTGGCAGGCCGCGCACGGGGGCCGCGAAGGAAACGTGGGCTTCGGCTGGGGGCCGCACTTCTGCCTCGGGGTCGCGCTGGCGAAGCTGGAAGCGGAGGTCGCGTTGCGGAGCCTGTTCGAGCGCTTCCCGGGAGTGGAGCCGGTGGGCGACCCGGCGTGGGTGCCGCTGCCGCGCGCCCGGCACCGGGTCGCCGTGGAGGTGCGGCTGCGGTGAGCCCCCCGGACGTTTCGGTCATCCTGCCCTGCGCCGGGCTGGGAACGCGGTTCGGTGCGCCGTACGCGAAGGAACTGCACTGCCTGGCGCCCGGGGTCACCGTGCTGGACCGCAGCCTGGAGGCCGTGGTGGAGCTGGTGAAGAGCGGGCTGAGCGTGCGCGTGGTCGTCGTGATCGGCCCGCACAAGCTCGACACGGTGAAGTACCTGGCGCGCTACGCCGGGACCTTCCAGCTGGTCTTCGTCTACCAGGACGACGTGGCCGAGCCGGGGCTCGACGGAGCGATCCGGTGCGCCCTGCCGCTGACGTGCGGCCCGGTGGCGCTCGTCCTGCCCGACATCGTCGTCAGCGGCGTGGACAGCCTGCTCGCCGCGCTGCGGCAGACCGACGTCGCGGGCTGGAGCGTGGTGGCCGCCGAAGAGCGGGATCCCGGTGTGCTGCGGCAGATGGGCGCGCTGACGGTGGCCGGCGGCGACGGCGTCGTGACCGTCGAAGCCGCCGCGGAAAAGCCGGCCGACCCGGCGGGCTTCAACGCGCTCTGGGGCATGGTGGCGGTCACCGAGGACCAGGCCCACCGGCTGCCGGACGTGGCACGGCGGGACGCGGTCAGCCCCCTGGCCGGGGCGCGCGCCCTCATGGTGACGCGGATCGTCAACTACAACACCACCCAGGGATGAACATGCTCGACGACGTGATGGCGGCGCTGGACACCGTCCTGCCCCGGCTGGCCGCGGTCACCGGCACGCCCGGGGTCGCCGTCGCGGTGGCCACGAGCGACGACCTGCGGACGGCCGCGACCGGGTACGCGGACCTGGCCGCGCGCACACCGATGACCGCCGGGACGGTCGCGCCGGCGGGCTCGCTCACCAAACCCGTGACCGGCCTGGCGTTCCTGCAGCTCGTCGAAGCGGGACTGGCCGGGCTGGACACGCCGGTCGACCAGGTGCTGCCCGCGCGCCTGCGCGGTCCCGACGCGGCGACGGCCACCACCGCCATGCTGGCCGCGCACCAGGGCGGCTACACCGGCGACATCGTCACCGCGGTCGCGCCGGCGGCCCCGGCCGAGCCGATCCTCGACTACGTCCGGCGCCGGCACGGAACCGGCCGCGCCGTCGAGTACGGCGGAGTGCGGCCGCTGGTGACGGCTCCGGGGTCCTATTCGTACTCCAGCTTCGGGATCGGGGTGCTCGGCGGCGTCGTCGAGCACCTGGCCGGTGAACCGTACGAGGTCCGCGTCGGCCGGGAAGTGTTCGCGCCGGCCGGGATGGCGGACACGAGCATCGGCGACGGGACCACCGGCGGCGCCACCGGGTACGCGGCGTTCGGCGACTGGTGCGTGCCGAGCCCGCCCCTGCGCACCGCGGCGTACCCGGGCGTCGGGATGCACACCAGCGCCGCGGACTTCGCGCGGCTGCTGCAATCCCTGCTGCGCACCGCCCGGGGCGACCGCGGGCTGGTCGGGCCGGACTCGCTGGCGGCCATGGTGGCCCCGCGGGTCGAACGCCCGAGCCCGCACGGCGTCCGCTCGTTTTCCGGCCTGACCCTCGAACTCGCCGATCCGGAGCTGGGCGAGGACTGGTGGTGGGGGCACACCGCGGCGTTCCCGTGGGGTTTCTGGTGGGAAGCGCGGGTCTGGCCGCACCGCGACCTGGCGGCGGTCGCGGTGGGCAACCGCTGGGACATGGCCCGGTTCCACAACCCCGCGAGCCGCAGCGCGCCCGGGCTGGCCGTGGAGTGGGCGGGCCGCTGGGCGGTGTCCGGCGCGCCGGCGAAGCTCCCGGACATGGACGGACGGCCCCGGTGGACCGGCCCCCGGCCCACGCCGGAGAGCTCGCACTGGATGGGCGTCCTGCTGGGCGAACGCACCCACGGCCTGCTCGCCGTGCCCGGCCCGCTGCCGGTGGCGGCGCTGACCGCCGGCGCGCGTTCCCTGGGCGACGGCGAGACGGAGGGCTGGGACCCGGAGGCGTTCGGGCGCGGCGTGGAACAGGCGCGCGCGGTCGCGCCCGACCCGGCCGCACTCGGGGCGCTGGGCCGGGAACTGGGCCCGGCGGCGGCGTTGTGGATGCTGGAGTGCGGGGCGGCGAGCGCCGACGTCACGATGCCGGTCGGCTTCTACGCGGGGGCAGCGCGGTGACGCGGGTACTGCTGTCCACGTACGGGACGCGCGGCGACGTCGAACCGCTGGTGGCCCTCGCCGTCGAGCTCCGGGCGCTCGGCGCGGACGTGCTGATGGGCACCCCGCCGGACGAGGAGTTCACGGACCGGCTGGGCGGCCTCGGGATCGAGTCCGTGCCGGTCGGGCCGCCGGTGCGAGCGGTGATGGGCGCGACGCCGGCGGAACTGACCCGGTACCGCACCGAGCTGCTCGAGACGCAGTTCGACGTCCTCCCGAAGGCGGCCGAGGGCTGCGACGCGCTGGTGGCGGCCGGCCTGGCGCAGGTCGCCGCGCGATCGGTGGCCGGGGCCGCGGGCATCCGCTACGTCTACGTGACGTATGCGGCGGTCAACCTCCCGTCGCCGCACCACGCGCCGCCGCCGCGGCCGGGCTGGCCGGAGCCGTCGGACGCGGACAACGCGGCACGGTGGGAGCTGGACGCCCAGCGGGTGGACGCGCAGTTCCGCGAGCCGCTCAACGCCCACCGGGCCGCTCTCGGCCTGCCGCCGGTGGCCGGCGTCCGCGACCACGTCTACTCCGACCGGCCGTGGCTGGCCGCGGACCCGGTGCTCGGGCCGGCTCCGGATCTCGAAGTGGTCCAGACCGGTGCCTGGACGTTGCCGGACGAGCGGCCGCTGCCCGCCGAGCTGACGGCGTTCCTGGACGCGGGCCCGCCGCCGGTCTACGTGGGCTTCGGCAGCATCACCCCGGCCCCGGACATCGCCCGCTGGTCGGTCGAAGCGAGCCGCGCGCGGGGCTACCGGGTGCTCGTCTCCCGGGGGTGGGCGGACCTGGCCGTCGACGACTGCTTCGCCGTCGGGGACGTCAACCACCAGCGCCTGTTCGGCAAGCTGGCCGCGGTGGTCCACCACGGTGGGGCGGGCACGACGCAGACGGCCGCCCGGGCAGGCGTGCCGCAGCTGGTGGTCCCGATCCGGCTGGCGGACAACCCGTACTGGGCGGGTCAGGTGGCCGCGCACGGGGTCGGCACGGCCCTCGAGGGACCGACGTTCGAGTCGCTGGCCGACGGGTTCGACACGGCGGTGGCTCCGGAAACCCGGGCGCGGGCGAAAGCGCTGGGCGCGCGGATGCGGACCGAGGGAGCGAAGACGGCCGCACGGCTGCTGCTCGACGGCCTCGGGTGAGCCGGAGGTCTTGAACCGGTCCCGCCGGGCCTGCCGCCGAACGGGTGATTTCCCGGCCCGCGCGTCAACCGGCTCCGGGCGTCCCGGGTGGACGGTGTGTTCCGTCACCGACCTCGCAGGAGGAAACCGTGCGCCACCACCGACTGCCCACCCTCGCCGGAGCGGCGCTGCTGGCCGCGATCGGCAGCGTCGCCGTGGCCCCGGCCGCGTCGGCGCACGACGCCTACGCGGACATCGTCAACTGCAGCTACCAGGGCGCGATCCGCTGCGGCTACGGCGGCGTGACCAACGGCCACACCCGGGTGTACGCCTGCGACACCTTCGGCGACGGCTACGGATTCCGCACGGAGTGGCGCACCCGCAGCGGCGGCGGCAGCGGCGTGGACGACGCCAACGGCAGCAGCTCCGGCTGCAGCGCCAAGGTGCCGGGCACCGCGGCCAACCCGGTCACCATCTTCCGGGTCTGCCAGAAGACGCCCGACTGGCAGTGCACCAACTGGCAGAACGCCTGAGCGCTCAGGGCGCCTGACCGTCCACAACGGACTCCGGCGCGAGGTGCCAGACCTCCGCCATCGGCGTCCACCAGGCGCCCCCTTCGCGCGGGGAGAGCGACTCCTGGCAGGGGTCGGTCAGCGTCCACCAGCGCTGGGTCTCCGGGTCCGCGGCGATGCGCGCCTGGTCGGCGTCGTGGTCGTCGCCGACGTACTCGTAGTACCCGAACAGCAGGTCGTCGTGCAGGAAGATGGTGAAGTTGCGGATGTTCGCTTCCCGCAGCGTCCGTTCGACCGCGGGCCAGACCGCGGCGTGCAGCCGCAGGTACTCCTCGCGCTTTTCCGGACGCAGGCGGATCAGCATGCCGTAGCGCTGGGCCATGGGACTCCTTCGGGGACGGGAAGCGGTCAGCGCTCCAGGCGGGCGGGATCACCGGATCCGGGACGGCGGGCGAGCCAGGCCTCGGTGATGTGGTCGAACATCGCCTTCGCGGCGCCGTCCCCGTCCCCGGCCGCGATCCGCTCGTAGACGCGGCGGTGTCCCTTGTTCGACGCCACGCACAGGGCCCGCTCGCTCGGCCCCACGTACCGGGCCGTGTTCACGACCTGGCTCTCCAGCGCCCGCACCACGCCGCGGGCGAGGCGGTTGCCCGAGACCTGCATGATCGTGTCGTGGAACGCGAGGTCCTGCTCGCGGTAGGCGTCCGGGTCGTCGACGAGCTCGTCCATCAGGTCCACCAGCTCGCCCAGCCGGGCGACGACCTCCGGGCCGGCGGTGCGCGCGGCGACCTGCGCCATGTCCGATTCGAGCAGCCGGCGCGTCACCACCAGGTCGTCGAGGACGGCCGAGGTCTCGTCCTCCGCGATCACCGCGGCCAGCACGAGTTCGTCGAGCATGTTCCACATCGACGCCGGGTTCACCACCGTGCCCGCGCCCTGACGGACCTGGACCAGGCCCTTCGCCTGCAGCAGTTTCACCGCCTCCCGGACCACGGTCCGGCTCACCGAGAAGCTCTCGCACAGCACCGGTTCGGCCGGCAGCGACGTCCCCGGCGGGTGGACGCCGCGCACCACGCGGCCCACGAGTTCGGCGGTGACCGCGCTCGCCAGGTTCGCCGGGCGGCGCACCCACTCGGGGGCGGCGGGCTGCCGGTCTGATGCCGTCATCGTTCCTCCGGTCACACTGCGCCGACCGTCGTCGTACGCAGCTGAAGCTTACACAGCGCGCCCGTTGACGTCATACGTCATACGAGTTACGTTTTGCCGCACCGTGCCGGGCCACTCCCCGTCCGGCCACCGTCTGGAGAAGTGAGCAGCGATGAAGCAGCGCACACTATTCTCGGCCGCACTGGCCGCGGCGTTGGCGTTGACCGCCGGATGCGGAAGTGCCGCCGGCCCGGCCGCCCCGTCCGGCGACGCGAGCGGCAAGCTCGTGGTCTGGGACTGGAAATCCGGCGACGCCAAGGCCGCGAGTTACGTCGCGAAGGCCAAGGCCGACTTCGCCAAGCAGCACCCCGGCGTCACCGTCGAGTTCGTGGCCCAGCCCTACGACCAGTACTACACCTTGCTCGGCGCGGCGATCCAGGCCAAGCGCGGGCCGGACGTCATGCTCTTCAACGGCGGCGGCCAGATCCGCGACCGGGTCGCCGACCTCGAGCCGCTGGACTCCTACGTCGCCGACGACCGGTCGAGGCTGTCCGGCTGGGACGCGTTCACCAAGGACGGCAAGGTCTACGCCGAGCCGGTCACCCTGCAGGGTCACCCCGTCTACTACGACAAGGCGCTCTACCAGAAGGCCGGGCTCAACCCGGACGCCCCGCCGCGGACCTGGGAGGAGTTCGTCGGCGCCTGCGGCACCATCGCGGCCAAGACGGGCGCCAAGTGCCTCGCCCTGGGCAACAAGGAAGGCGCCGGGATCCAGTTCTGGCTGTCGGCACTGGGCACGGCGAGCCTGACGCCCCAGGAGTACACCGACTGGATCGCCGGCAAGCGCGACTGGACCGCACCGGACGTCAAGCGGATCTTCGAGCTCTGGAAGCAGGCCGGCGACACCGGCCTGAACACCGACGGTCCCAACTCCACCGCGATGTTCAACGACGCCTTCGCGCTCTTCCAGTCCGGCAAGGCCGCGAACGTCATCGGCCTGATGTCCGACGTCGGGCACTGGAAGGACTTCGCCGAGTTCCTCGGCGCGGACAAGGTCGGCGTGATGACCGCGCCGCAGGTCAACCCGGCCGCCACGCCGGCCCTCCCGTACGACGGCGGCATCGGCTACGCGGTCGCGAAGGGGACCAAGGACCCCAAGGTGGCCGCGGACCTGGTCCGGTCGCTGAGCTCGACCGACGCCCTGAAGTCCTTCTACGCGGACAGTGGCGCGATCGCCGCGGACACGTCGATCGACGTCTCGGCGGGCGGCCCGGCCGTGGCGACGATCATCTCGGAGGTCAAGAACGGCAAGCCCGCCCTGCACGTCGCCCTCTCCTCGAAGACGCTCGACCTCATGGGCCGGCTCTCCCAGCAGCTGCTCAGCGGATCGATCGGCGTCGACCAGGTGCTGCAGCAGCTGGCCGCGTCGGACAAGGGCTGAGGAGCGTGACCGGGTACTCCCCCGCTCCGGTGGTCCGGGCTCCGGCCCGGCCCACCGGCCGGCCCGCGCCGGCCCGGCGTGCCCCGCGCGGGACGCGGCTCGAGCGGTTCGCGCCGCTCGTGCTCGTCGCCCCGGCCGTGCTGGTGGTCCTCCTGCTCCGGCTGTGGCCGCTGCTGCTCGGCGTCAACTTCTCCTTCACCGGGGACGGCGACCGCAACGGCATGGCCGTCGGCTTCGACAACTACGCGACGCTGTTCGGCGATCCGCTGTTCCGGACCGCGCTGCGCAACGTCGGGCTGCTGGTGCTGCTGCTCCCGATCGCCGTGGCCATCCCCGGCCTGCTCGCCACCTTCATCCACCTGAAGGTGCCGGGCCACCGCGTCTACCGGGGCGTGTACTTCTTCCCGGCCGTGCTGTCCCCGGTGATCGTCGGCGCGATCTTCAACCTGCTGCTGGCCTTCGACGGGCCGGTCAACGCGCTGCTCGGGCTGGCCGGGCTCGGCCCGGTCGACTGGCTGGGGAACCCGAGCGTGGCGATCTTCGCCGTCGTCGGGGTGCACGTCTGGGCGACGTTCGGCATGGCGCTGGTCGTCTTCCTGGCCGGGTTCTCCACTTTGGACTCGTCGCTGCTGGACGCGGCCAAAGTGGACGGTGCGTCGCTGCTGCAGACCATCCGGCACGTGATCGTCCCCGGCCTGTCCCGGACCATCCAGTTCGTCTTCGTCACCACCATGATCGGGATGCTGACGTCGATGTTCGGCCTGCTGTACGTGATGACCAGCGGCGGCCCGGCGGGCTCCACCTACCTGCCCGAGTACTACGTCTGGTTCCAGCAGGGGCACCTGAACCAGCCCGCGCTCGCCTCCGCGGCGTCCACGGTGCTGTTCCTGATCATGCTCGTGGTCGGGCTGGCCCAGATCGGCATCCTCCGCCGCACCGGAAGGGAGGACTGATGTCCGGTTCCCGGCTGACGAAGTGGCTCGCCGCCGTCCCGATGGCCGCGCTGGCCCTGGCGACGATCTACCCCCTGGTGTTCACGGCGAACGTCGCCATGAAGGACCGCCGCGAATACACCCTCGACCGGTTCTCCCCGGCCGGCTCGCTGCACTGGGACAACATCGCCCGGGCGTGGACGAGCGTGGGGATGTCCCGGTACTTCCTCAACTCGGTCGTCGTCGTGGTGTGCTCGGTCGCGGTGCTCCTGCTGCTCGGGTCGATGGCGGGCTTCGCGCTCGGGCGGCTGCGCTTCCGCGGGTCGTCCGTGGTCTTCCTCGGCATCCTCGCCGCGCTGTTCGTGCCGTTCCAGGTGATCATGGTGCCGCTGGCGCGGATCATGGCGGGCACCGGGCTCATCGACACCTACCCGGGGCTGGTGCTGGCGTACGTGGCGCAGTTCCTGCCGTTCACGGTCTTCCTGATGACCAGCTTCTACTCGGCCGTGCCGGCGGAGATCGTCGACGCCGCCCGCGTCGACGGCACCACCCTCTACGGCGTCTACTGGCGGATCATGCTTCCGCTGGGTGCCCCGGCGCTGCTGTCGGTCGGGGTGCTCAACGCGCTCTTCTGCTGGAACGACGTCCTGATCTCCCTGCTGCTGATGCCGTCCGCGGAGCACCGGACGCTCATGGTCGGGGTGACCGCGCTGCGCGGGCAGTACTCGGCCGACATCCCGACGTTCGCCGCCGGGGTGCTGATCGCCGCGGTGCCGGTGCTGCTCGTCTACCTGTTCCTGCAACGCCAGATCGCCGACGGGGTCACCGCCGGGTCCACGAAGGGATGACATGCGGATCACTGGCTTCCGGGCCCTCACCACCGTCCAGGACTGGGGCCGCCCGATCGGCGACGCCAACGGCGTCCACGCGGGCGGTCTCGTCCGGATGCCGCTCGTCGTCGTCGAGACCGACGAAGGCGTCACCGGCGTCGGGCTCGGTTCACACGTGCAGGCGGAGACCGTCTTCGCCGCGCTCGAAGGCGAAGACCCGCGCGGTGTCACGGCGCTCTACGACCGGATGTTGCGCCGGACGTTCAAGGCGGGGCACGCCGGCGCGGTGTTCGGCACCATCGGCGCCTTCGACACGGCGTTGTGGGACATCAAGGCGCAGCTGGCGGGCGAGCCGCTCTGGCGGCTGCTCGGCGGGCGGGACCGCCGCGTGCCCGCCTACGCGTCGGGTCTCGACATCGCCCTGGCCGACGACGAGCTGGCCGCGCTGTACCGCACCTACGCCGGACACGGGCTGCGCGCGGCGAAGCTCAAGGGCGGCCTGGACATCGACCGCGACCGGCACCGCCTCGGCCTGGTCCGCGACGTCCTCGCCGAGGCCGGCGGCGGCCGTCCGGGCCTGATGCTGGACGTCAACGAGAACTGGACGCGCAAGCAGGCGGTCCGGCACGTCGCCGAGCTCGAGCGGACCTTCGACCTCACCTGGATCGAGGAACCGGTGCGGCGCTGGGACGTCGACGGCCACGCGGCGGTCGGCCGCGGGATCCGCGCCTCGGTCGCGACCGGGGAGAACCTCACCGGGCTGGAACAGCACCGGCCGCTGATCGCGGCGGGGGCGGTCGACGTCGTCCAGACGGCCGCGGGCTGGGGCGTCACCCACTTCCTGCGGGTGGCGGCCCTGGCCCACGCCCACGACCTGCCGATCAGCCCGATCGGGACGACCCCGGTCGGCCTGGTCCACGCGGCGACGGCGGTGCCCAACCACCTCGTCACCGAGCTGCAGGACCTCCGGCCCCCGGTCGGTATCACCCTGGACCACGAGATCGGCGACGGCGCGTTCATCCTCGGCGACGGCCCCGGCCTGGGCATCCACCTCGACGAGGCGGCGATCGCGGCCGCCGGGCACCGCCTGCCGGACCCGGCCTCGGGCGGGTCGCACATCCGCCCGGACCGCGCGGGCTACTACCTGCTCCCCGCCTCCGGCAACGGCCACTTCCCCGGCCTCGTGAGTGAGAAGTAGGGTTAGAACACTGTTTCCCACTCACGACGAGCCGCGGCAGGCCGGTTGCCGAGCGGCCTCAGTCCAGGGCGGTGGCGGTGTGTCCAGCCCACCGCCGGCTCCAGGGCCGAGGCGAGGCGGATCAGCACCGCCTCCTCCCACGGGCCCGCCACCAGGGAACTGGGCGAGCAAGCTGTTCCGCGCGGAGTTCGGCGTCTCGCCACGGGAGTTCCGCGAAGCCGCCCTCCGCACCGGGAACTGAGACCTGCTCCGGCTCCGGCTCGGGCGGGTGGCCGCCGCGGCGGCGCAATCGCTTGCGTCGCCGTGCCGCGGACGCTGACCGCTCAGCCGACCGGGAACTTCACCCCGGTCAGCTCCTCCGAAACCGTCCACAGCCGCTGCTGGACGGCCGCGTCGTAGGACTGCGGGCTCGACGTCACCACCTGCGGGCGCCCGCGGTAGCCGCCCAGGCCGGCCGGGCCGTAGTACTGGCCGCCGAGCGCCGCGGGGTCGGTTGCCGCGCGCAGGGTCGGGAGGGCGCCGCGCTCCGAGCTCTGCGTGAACAGCGGTGCCACCACCGGGAAGACCGCGCGCATCAGTGCCGGGGAGTTGCGCACCAGCTCCGTGCGGGCCACGCCGGGGTGCGCGGCGATCGACGCCGTCGTGCCGTGCGGGGCGAGGCGGCGCTGCAGCTCGTAGGCGAACATCAGGTTGGCCAGCTTGGCCTGCCCGTACGCCGCGACGCGGTCGTAGGAGTTCTCCCACTGCAGGTCGTCGAAGTGGATTCCGGCGCGGATGCGGTGGGCGAGGCTGGCCACCGTCACGACTCGGGAGCCCTCGACCGGCAGCAGCAGGTCCAGCAGCAGGCCGGTGAAGGCGAAGTGCCCGAGGTGGTTCGTGCCGAACTGCAGCTCGAAGCCCTCCCGGGTGGTCTGGCGCGGCGGGTACATGACGCCGGCGTTGTTGATCAGCAGGTCGATCTTCGGCAGCGTGGCGTGCAGATCGGCCGCGGCGGCCCGGATCGACTCCTGTGACGCCAGGTCCAGCGCCTGCACGGTGACGTCGGCGTGCGCGCCGAGCCGGGCGGCCGCCTGCTTGCCCTTTTCCACGTCGCGGACGGCGAACACCACCGTCGCGCCCCGCTCGGCCAGCACCTTCGCCGTGTCGAAGCCGAGGCCGGTGTTGGCGCCGGTGATCACGGCCACGCGGCCGCGCTGGCTCGGCACGTCGCGCTCGGTCCAGTTGTCGCTCATCGCAGTCCTCCGGGGTCGCGGCCCTTTCGGACCGTCGGTCTGTTATGCCACCGACGTTAAGGAACCGTTGGTCTGTTGTCAAGAGACTGCCGGTCTCCAATCTCGCCGCCGGAGCGTTACGCTGGTCGCATGACGTTCCAGCGGGCGCGCAGCGCGGAGCAGCGGGAGGAGCGGCGCCGCACGATCCTCGACACGGCGCTGAAGATGCTCGACGAGATGCCGGTGGCCGAGCTCAGCCTCAACGAGCTCAGCCGCCGGGTCGGCCTGGCCAAGTCGAACGTGCTGCGCTACTTCGAATCCCGCGAGGCGGTGCTGCTCGAACTGCTCGACCGCGCGCTGCGGGACTGGCTGGCCGAAGTGGCCGGCGAAGTGGCCGAGGGCGTCGACGCGAATGCCCCGGCGCGGGAGCGTGCGGAGGCGTTCGCGTCGGTGGTCGCCCGTTCGCTGGCCCGCCGCACGGTGCTGTGCGAACTGATCGGCGCGCAGGCGGGAGTGCTGGAGCACAACGTCTCCACCGACGTCGTGGTGCGGTTCAAGAGGTCCGCCCTCGGTGGGCTGGACACGATGGCCGAACTGCTCCGCGGCACCGTCCCCGAGGTCGGCGGCGAGGCGACGCCGGTCTGCGTGCTGGCCATGATCCTGACCGGCGGCCTGTGGACGCACTGCCGCCCGGCACCCAGCACCCTGGCGGCTTACGAAGCCGATCCGGCACTGGCGGCGCTGCGCCTGGACCTGGCGCCGGCGCTGGAGAACGGCTTGGCGTTGCTGATCACGGGAGCCATGGCACGCCACGGGTAGGAACCCGGACCTGTCGTCACAAATGCCGTGAAGATCCCTCCTGTCCGGGTGATAGACCACGAAGCACTCGCGCCGCACCACGGGGGCGCCCTGCCCGGCAAAGGAGTTCCGCCATGTTCGTGCGTCGCTGCCTCGGAGCGCTCGGCGCCCTCGCCGTAGCCGGCGGCTCGGCCGTCGCCGCCCCGGCCGTCGCGGACGCGGCCGACACCTGCTCCGCCTACGCCAACCGGGCCGTCCTCGGCGGCTACGAGCAGACGCTGACCTGCATCGGCAGCTCCTACCGCGTGGTGGCCGGCCTGGGGACAACGCTGACCGACGCCGCCACCGAGGCCAATGCGCTGGTGCAGGATCCGGCCATCGCCGCCCTGAAGTGCAGCTCCGCCAACGGAAGCAGCACCGTGCTCGGCGGCTTCGGCGTGACGCTGCAATGCACTGCCCCGACCGGCCTCACCTTCCGGCAGGGTCTGGGCACCAAGCTCACCGACGCCGCCCACGAAGCGCACACCCTCGCGCAGATCTACGCGGGAACCGGCCAGCTGTGCTCCGACTACACCTCGAGCCCGGTCACCGGCGGGTTCAGCGTGACGCTGCAGTGCAACGCCCCCTCCGGCCTCTACTTCGTCACCGGGACCGGCACCAAGCTCACCGACGCCGCCGCCGCGGCGCGCGCGCTGATCCACCTCTGACGTTCACATCCGCCCGGCGAGATCGCGCCCGACCTCGATGGCGATCTCGCGCGCCCGGATCGCCAGCGGGGACTCCGTGCGCCCGGCCGGCCAGTACAGGGACAGCTCGCGCTCCGGCGACGGCGTCAGCCGGTGGATGCCCAGCTGGTCGTCAGACCAGGCGTCCTGGCCGTGCAACGCCAGCCACGGCAGCACCGCCCAGCCGATGCCCGCCCGCACCATCGACAGGATCGTTTCGTGGCCCGTCGTGCGGAACACGAACCGGGGCCGGGCGCCGGCGCGGGCGAGCGTCCGCTCCAGCCACCGCTGGTGGTGGGTGCGCGGCCAGGCGACCATCGGCACGTCGTCGAGCCGCTTCACCCGCACCGGGCCGTCGGGCACCGCACCCGCGCCCGTCACCAGGAGGTACGGCTCGGCGAACAGCTCGACGTGGTCGACACCGCCGTCGACCGGGCCGTCGTGGAAGAGCAGGTCGAGCTCGCCGATCCGCGGGTCGTCCGGTGTCACGTCGGACAACCTGATGTCGCAGCCGGGGTGCTCGTCCAGCAGCCGGCGGATGACGGACGGCAGGATCAGGTTCGACACGCTCTGGAAGGTGCCGATGTCGATGCGGCCGTGCCCCGCGCGGAACCGGTCGACGGCGTCGGTCAGCGCCTCGCCCTTGGCCAGGAGCTCGCGGCCGTGCGCCAGGACCACCTCGCCGAGCCGCGTGATCCGGACCGGCCTCGGCCCGCCCGGCCGGTCGAACACCGGGCCGCCGACCGCCTTCTCCAGCGCGGCGATCTGCTGGCTTACCGAGGATTGCGTGTAACCGAGCCGCGTGGCCGCCTGCCCGAACGTGCCTTCCTCGGCGATGGCGGCCATGGTCCGCAGGTGACGCAGCTCGAAGTCGGCCATGGCCTCTAACATAGCCGCAGGCGATCGATTCGATCGGAATTCATCGCTTTTCGTGATGTCTTCGCGAACCTAACGTCGTTCCCATGACGACCAAGACCGCGGAACTCCGGCCGGCGCTCCCCCGGCTCGTCCTGGCCCTCGCGGCCACGCACTTCGTCGGCCGCGCCGGGGGCGTCGTGCGGTCGTTCCTGGTGCTGTACCTGACGCAGGCGCAGCACCTCTCCCCCGCGAGCGCCGGGGCGGTGGTCGCGGCGGTCGGCCTCGGCGACATCGGCTCCCAGCTGCTCGGCGGCTGGCTCGGCGACCGGATCGGCCGGCGCAACACCATGCTGGCCGGCTTCCTCGGCGCCGCCGCGGCCCTCACCGCGCTCGGCTCGGCGGACTCGCTGCCCGGGATCTGGGTGGCCGCCGTCGCCGTCGGCCTGACGCTCGAGCTGTTCCGCCCGGCCGGGTCGGCCGCGGTCGCCGATCTGCCCGCGCACCAGCGGATCCGCGCATTCGGGATGCTCTACTGGGCGGCCAACCTCGGCTTCTCGGTCGCGACGGTCGCCGCGGGCGTCCTCGCCGGGTACGGCTACGGGCTGCTGTTCTGGATCAACATCGTGACGTCGCTGGCCGCGGCCCTGATCGTCTGGCGCCTGGTGCCGGAAACCCGTCCGGCGGGCTCGGTGCGGACGCGGCGGGCGCTGCTGCCCGTCGTCCTGCGCGACCGCTTGCTGCTCGCGATGCTGGCGCTGCACGTCGGCTACTTCACGCTGTTCCTGCAGACGTTCACGACGTTGCCGCTGCTGATGGCGGCCGCCGGGCTCGGCCCCGCGGCCTACGGCGGTGTGCTGGCGCTGAACGGGATCGCCGTCGTGGCCCTCCAGCCGTGGGCGGTCCGGCTGCTGGCCGGCCGGAACGCCCAGGCGGTGTCGGCCGTCTCGATGCTCCTGACCGGGCTCGGTGCCGGGCTCGGCGCCGTCAGCCACGGCACCGCCGCCTTCGCCGGTTCGGTCCTGCTCTGGACCCTCGGCCAGATCGGGATCGCCGTCCGGTTCGGCGACACCTTCGCCGGCCTCGCGCCGGCCGAACTCCGCGGTGGCTACCTGGGCCTCGCCTCGACCACCTGGAGCATCGGCGCGGTACTCGGCCCGCTGGCCGGGACCGCGCTGCTCGAACTGGCCGGCGCGACCGTCCTCGGCGCGGCCTGCGCGCTCGGCGGGATCGCGCTGTTCACCGCCCAGCAGGTGCTCGGGCCCGCCCTGCGCCGCCGGAACCACGGAAAGGAAGTCTCATGACCACGTACGTCCTGATCCACGGCGGCGGCGACGTCGGCTGGTCCTGGCACCTGGTCGCCGCCGAGCTGCGGGCCCGCGGCCACGAGGTCGTCGCCCCGGACCTGCCTGCCGACGACGACGCGGCCACGCTGACCGACTATGCCGACGCCGTGGTCGAGGTCGTCGGGGACCGGACCGACCTGGTCGTCGTCGGCCACTCGTTCGGCGGGTTCACCGCACCGCTGGTCGCCGAGCGGCTCGGGGCCGGTCTGCTGGTCCTGGTGGCCGGCATGATCCCCGCGCCCGGCGAGTCGCCCGAAGAGTGGCGCCGGAACACCGGCTGTGCCGAGGCCGTGCGGGCCCAGGCGGCCCGCGACGACGGCCGCACGGGCCACGCCGACCCGTACATCGGCTTCTACCACGACGTCCCGCGTGCCCTCGCGGACGAAGCGCTGAGCAGGGAGCGCGCCCACCCCTCCCCCACCGCGATGCGCGAGCCGTGGCCCCTGGCCGCGTGGCCGGACGTGCCGACCCGGTTCGTGCTGTGCCGCGAGGACCGCTGCTTCCCGCCGGACTTCTTCCGCCGGCTGGCGGCCGAGCGGCTCGGCATCGTGCCGGACGAGATCACCGCCGGTCACTGCGTCGCGCTCAGCCGCCCCGTCGAACTGGCCGGCCTCCTCGAAAGCTTCAGAAGCCGGGGAACACCCGGCGCAGCTCGTCGAGCGTGACCCGGCCGTCGACGGAGACGTCCTTGTCGTACGGCGGCTTGAGCCGGCCGGTCACCAGCCGGACGAACGCTTCCGCCGGCCCGGCGAACGTGGCCGTCGCCCCTTCGAGGTGGTCCACCACCGTGACCGCGTCGTCGATCACCAGGCCGGCGCCGGGCACGGCGACCGACACAGGCTCCGCGAGCTCGGCCGGCTTGGCGAGGAAGTTCAGCATGAACCCGACGGGCCCGGCCAGCAGCTCGACCACCACCTCGGCCGAGCCGGCGGCCACGCGGGCGTTCTCGTCGAACGCCACGCGGACGTCCCACGAGTGGCTGGCCACCTCGTTGAGCCGCAGGCCGAGTGCGGTCACCAGCGGGACGGGCTCCGGCAGGAAGCCGAGGTCGACGGTCAGCGAGGACCGCTGCTCGGGCGTGAGCGCCTCGACCGTTTCCAGCCAGCGGGCGTTGTGCTCCAGGAAACCTTCGGCCTGCGCTCGCGGGGCGGCGGCGTCCCAGCGGGCCCAGATCGCCCGGTTCTCTTCGGCGGCCACGGTCTCGCCGGTGGCCCGCGCAATCGGCGCGCGGCCGATTTCGGCGCCGCTGCCGAGGTGGGAAAGGACCTGGGCGACGGTCCACTCGGCGGCGCCGCTGGGCGCGGCCAGCTGGTCGTCGGTGAGGCCGCGGGCGAGCTCGGCGAGCGTGTCGTGCTCGGAACGGAGGGCGGTGATCGTGCGGTCCACGAGTTGGTTCATGCCACGCTCAACCCGCGGCGGGGCACCGGTGTTCCGCCGATCACCGACCCGGCCGGTCCCAGCGCCCGGCGACGCGGTGGACCTCGCGGCGGGCACCGTGATAGAAGTAGAACGTGTTTCACTTCTGACCGCACTGCCTGGAGGTGCGCGGATGAGCGTCCCGACGGTGACCGAACTGCTGCTGGCCCGCGCCGGCGACGAGCGGCCGGGCCTGCGGTTCGAGGACGAAACGTGGTCCTGGGCCGAGCACGTCCGGGCGTCCGCGCGCTGGGCGGGGGGCCTCCGCGCAGCATTGGACCCGGACGAACCGCCCCACGTCGGCGTCCTGGCCGACAACGTCCCGCAGTTCTCCTTCCTCCTGGGCGCCTGCGCGTTCGCCGGGGCGGCGCTGGTCGGGCTCAACCCCACCCGGCGCGGTGCCGCGCTCGCGCGGGACGTCCGGCTCGCCGACTGCCAGTTCGTCCTCACCGAAGCGAAGTACCGGCCTCTCCTGGCGGCCCTGGACCTCGACGTGCGGGATCTGGAAACCTGGGCACCGGCGGACGAGCCGATCGATCCGGTCCCCGCGGCCGCGGACGACCTGCTGATGCTGATCTTCACCTCCGGCACCAGCGGCGACCCGAAGGCCGTGCGCTGCACCCACGGCAAGATCGCGTTCCCCGGCGCCATGCTCGCCGAGCGCTTCCGCCTGTCCACAGAGGACACCGTCTACGTCACGATGCCGCTGTTCCACTCCAACGCCGTCATGGCCGGCTGGGCCGTCGGGCTCGCGGCCGGCGCCACCATCGCCCTGCGCCGCCGGTTCTCCGCGTCCGGCTTCCTGCCCGACGTGCGGAAGTTCGGCGCGACCTACGCGAACTACGTCGGCAAGCCACTGTCCTATGTGGTCGCGACGCCGCCTCGGCCGGACGACGCGGACAACCCGCTGCGGCTCGTCTACGGCAACGAAGGGGCGAGCGCCGACCTGGCCGCGTTCGAGAACCGCTTCGGCTGCAAGGTCGTCGACGCGTTCGGCTCCACCGAGGGCGGCGTGGGCTTCGCCCGCACCGACGACACCCCGCCCGGCTCCCTGGGCCGGCCGGCGGGTGACGTCGCCGTCCTGCACCCGGACACCGGACGCCCGTGCCCGCCGGCCGAGTTCGACGCCGACGGCCACCTCGTCAACGCCGCCGACGCCGTCGGTGAACTGGTCAACACCGCGGGCGCCGGCTGGTTCGCCGGGTACTACAACGACCCCGCGGCGGACGCCGAGCGGCTGCGCGACGGCCGCTTCCACACGGGCGACCTCGCCTACGCCGACGCCGACGGCTTCTGCTACTTCGCCGGGCGTCTCGGCGACTGGCTGCGCGTCGACGGCGAGAACCTCGGCACGGCACCGATCGAGCGCATCCTCCTGCGGCACCCCGCGATCACCGACGCGGCGGTCTACGCGGTGCCCGACCCCGTGACCGGCGACCAGGTGATGGCCGCGATCGTCACCGACGGGACTCCCCTGACCCCGGCGGAGTTCGGCCGGTTCCTCGCCGGGCAGGCCGATCTCGGGCCCAAGCAGGTGCCCCGGTACGTGCGCACGACCCGCGAGCTCCCGCGCACCTCGACGTTCAAGGTCCTCAAGCGGCAGCTGTCCGCCGAGGGCGTGGAGTGCGCCGACGTGGTCTGGGAGCGCGAAGGGAAGGACATCGCCTACACCGAAGCCGGGTCACGCCTTCGCGCCGCGAAGGCGTGACCCCGGCGCCGGTCAGCCGGCCGTACAGGCCGCGCCGTTGAGGGTGAACGCACTGGCCGCGGCCGGGTTCCCGGTGTGGTTGGCCTGGAAGCCGATGGTGGTCGACGCCCCGGCGGCGAGCTCGGCGTTGTAGGCGACGTTGGTGGCGCTCACCTGCCCGCTCGACGGTGAGTAGGTGGCGCTCCAGCCGGAGGTGATGGTCTGACCGGCGGGCAGGGTGAACCCGAGCGACCAGCCGCTGATCGCGGCCGAGCCGGTGTTCGTGATGGTGATGTTCTCGGTCAGGCCGGTGTTCCACGCGTTGACCGTGGTGGCGACCCGGCAGGCCCCGGTGCCCGGCGGCGGGTCGTCGGGCGGCGGCGTGGTCGAGCCGAACTGCGAGAAGAACTGCCACACCAACGCCGGCACCCAGGTCCGGGACCCGCTGTCACCGGTCGCTCCGTCCTGCGGGGCGGCGATGTGCCCCTCGTCGAAGGCCGCCCACTGCACGGGGTAGCCGGCCCGGCAGCCCGCGTAGCTCGTCACCCGGTGCGTCAGGCTGCCCTGGGCCGGCTCGGGCGGGTTCTGGGCGGTGCAGCCGTTGTTGGCCACGAACCGGTCCCGCAGCGACCGGCCGCCCGCGATGCCGAGCACGTTGTCCCGCAGTCCGTGCACGCCGAGGTAGGCGATGGGCTGCGTGCCGCCGCTGCACCCGCTGAGCAGCCCACCGGACTGCACGGCCACCGCGCGGAACACCGTCGCCCGGGAACAGGCGAGCGAGTAGCTCATGGCGGCGCCGTAACTGAAGCCCACGGAGAACAGCTGGGTCGTGTCGACGCAGAGGTCACCCTCGACCTGTCGGATGATGTCGTCGGTGAACGTGACGTCCTCGCCGCCGGAGTTCGCCCACCCGTTGTCGAACCCCTGCGGCGCCACGAAGATTGCGCTGTTGTTCGCGAGCCGCTGCAGTCCGTAGTAGGCCCAGGCCCCGGTCTGCACGGTCCGGCCCGTGTCGACGTCGGTGGCGGTGCCGCCCAGCCAGTGGAAGCCGAAGATCAGCCGGTAGGGGTGAGTGCGGTCGTAGCCGTCGGGGATCCGCAGGATGTAGTTGCGGTTCTTCCCGCTGCTCTGGATCGTCCGGGTGCCGCTGGTCAGCGTCGGCGCCTTCCCGCACCCCGCGGTGGCGGCGGCCGGCGCGCTCGCGGCCACCCCGCCCGTCCCCAGCACGAGCACCGCGGCGGCCACGGCCACCAGGACCTTCTTGATCATCACGCGACTCCTTCCGGCGGTCAGCAGGCCGATGCTGGAACCGGCGTGACGAAGCTGTCAACCGGCCGCGGAATCGTGCGGGTCAACGGGCTCGGGATCGGTGTAACTTTCAGCAGCCACCGGAGAAAGCCCCTTCAGGGCCGCATCCCGAACGACGGCCGGCCCACCAGTTTCGGCAGCACCGCGTACGCGTCCGGCACCCAGTCGCACAGCCGGGCCCGCGTCTCCCGCGGGTCGATGACGTCCTCCACCGAAAACCGCTCCGCCGTCCGGAACGGGGAGCGCACCTCGTCCAGCCGGTCCCGGATCTCCGCGATCCGCGCCTCCCGGTCCGGGGCCGCGTCGAGCTCCGCGCGGTAGGCCGCCTCGATGCCGCCCTCCACCGGCAGCGATCCCCAGTCTCCCGAGGGCCACGCCCAGCGGCGGACCAGGCGGTGCCGGTTCACCTGCCCCGCCCCGCCCACGCCGAACACCCGGCGGACGATCACCTCCGCCATCGGCACGCGAGCCTGGTACACCGCCGTGACCGCGCGAGCGCCGTGGCGGATCGCGCCCGCCCGCTCCGCCGCCGCGCCGATCACCATGCCCGCCTGGTCCGTCAAGGACACCAGCGGCAGGTGGAACGTCTCGCACAGGTCCACCAGCCGCGTCATGACGTCGGCGCCCTCGGGGGTCAGCGTCGCTCCACGGTAGGAGTCCGTGGCCAGCACGCCGACCGGATGTCCCGCCAAGCGCGCCAAACCCGCGTACGCCGAGCCTCCGGAAACGGCGTAGTCGAACACCGATCCCTCGTCGAACACGCCGTCGAGCAGGGGCCGCAGGCGGTACGGGTGACGGCGGTTGCGCGGCACCAGCGACACCAGCGCCTCGGCACGGCGATCGACCCGGTCCGCGGTGGGCACCACCGGCGGTAGGGAGTCCACTGAGGACGGCAGGTACGACAGGAACTGCTTGGCCACCGCAAAAGCCGCGTCCTCGGACGCCACGATCCGGTCCACGGCACCGCTGCGCCGGTGCACCTCGGCGCCGCCGAGCTCCTCCTTGGTCAGGTCCTCGCCGGTGGCGTGCTTCACCACCGGCGGACCCGCGACGAAGAGCTGGCCCGTCCCCTCGACCAGCACGCACAGGTGCGACATCACCGCCCGCGCCGCGCCCAGCCCGGCCACCGGGCCCAGGCACAACGACACCACGGGAACCGCCGACAGGTTGTCCACCACCAGGTCCCAGCCCGGGTTCACCGGCACGTACGTGAACCCGTGCTGCTCCAGCATCTTGACGCTGCCGCCGCCTCCGGTGCCCTCGATCAGGCGGACCAGCGGCAGCCCCAGCTCGTTGGCCAGCCGCTCGGCGTAGACCTGCTTCTCCATGATCGCCGCGTCCGCCGCGCCGCCCCGGATCGTGAAGTCGTCCGCGCCGAGGGCCACGCGGCGGCCGTCGAGGCGGGCCGTGCCGATCACGAAGTTGGCCGGGGTGAACCCGTCCGCCTCGGACCTGGTGCCGGCCAGCGCCCCGATCTCGTCGAAGCTGCCCGGGTCGGCCAGTGCCGCGATGCGTTCGCGGACCGTCGAGCGCCCGGCGGCGTGCTGACGGGCCACCTTTTCCGGCCCGCCCATGCGCTCGGCCAGCTCGCGCCGCCGGGCGATCTCGTCGACCTCGGGCTGCCAGCTCACAGCTCTCCGACGGCCTCTTCGACCTTGCGCTGCAGCTTGTTCATCCCGCCGAGCCACCGGTCGGTCTCGGTCGCCCGCGCCGCGTAGTAGCCCGCGACCTCCGGGTGCGGCAGCACCAGGAACCGCTTGTCGGCCATCGCGTCGAACAGCGCGTCCGCCACCTGCTCCGGCTCGATCGCCGAGGCGCCCATCAGCAGCTGACCGGCCGTGCCGGTGCTTTCCAGCATCGCCGTGCGCACGCCCTGCGGGCAGATCGCCTGCACCGTGATGCCGCGGTGGCGGTAGGTCGCCGACAGCCATTCCGCGAACGCCAGCGCGCCGTGCTTGGTCACCGAATACGGCGCCGAACCGAGGCTCGTGAGCAGGCCGGCCGCGGACACCGTGGCGATGAAATGGCCCTGCCCGCGCTCGAGCCACGCCGGCAGCAGCAGGTTCGCCGCGCGGACGTGCGACATGACGTTGACGTCCCAGGTGCGCGCCCACACGTCCTCGCCGCTTTCCGCGCCGCCGAAGGGCGCGATGCCCGCGTTCGCGCAGAAGACGTCGATCTCGCCGAGCGCCGAACGCGCGCTGTCGATCAGCTTCGTGACGCCGTCGAGGCTGGCGACGTCGCCGGCGAAGGCCGTCCCGCCGACTTCGGCGGCCACCTCGGCGGCCTTGTCCCCGTCGAGGTCGGCGACCACGACCCGGGCCCCGTCGGCGGCGAAGCGGCGGGCCAGCGCGGCGCCGATGCCCCCGCCGCCGCCGGTGACGACGACGCCGGTCACAGGCCACCGCCGAGGGTCACGCCGCCGTCGAGGACCACGGTCTGCCCGGTGATCCAGCCCGCGTCGTCGGACAGCAGGAACGCGACCGCTCCCGCGATGTCGGACGGCACGCCGAGCCGCTTCATCGGGTACGCCGAGGCGACCTCCTCCTCGCGGCCCTCGTACAGCGCGGTCGCGAACTTCGTCTTCACCACGGCCGGCGCGACGGCGTTGACCCGGATCTTCGGCCCCAGCTCGGCCCCGAGCTCGACGGTCAGCCGGATCAGCGCGGCCTTGCTGACGCCATACAGGCCGATGCCGGGCGAAGCGCCGAGGCCGGCGACGGAGGCGACGTTGACGACGGCGCCGCCGTGCTCGCCCATCCACGCGTCGCGGGCGCGCTTGGTCCAGGCCAGCGGCGCGAGCACGTTGACGCCGAGGATCTTCGCCGCGGCGGCCGGGTCGATGTCCAGGGTCGGCCCGTAGACGGGGTTGATGCCGGTGTTGTTGACCAGGTAGTCGAGCCGGCCGAAGGTCTCGATCGTCTTGGCGACCGTCTCGTCCTGGTGGTCGGTGTCGTCGGACTTGCCGGCCACGAACATCGCGACGTCCGGCCCGCCGAGGGAGCTGACGGCCTCTTCCAGTGCCTCCGGCTTGCGCGCGGTCAGGCAGACCTTGGCGCCGCGCTCGACGAGCGTCTTCGCGATCCCGAGGCCGATGCCCCGGCTGGCCCCGGTGACGATCGCGACGCGATCCTTGAACGAGTTCACAGGTCTCCTTCGGCTGTGGTGCCCGGCACATACCAAGCAGTCGGTCAGTGGCCATTATGCGCGATGCGGCCGAGGTCTCAAGGCGGACACACGTCACACCGCACAGTCCGATCCGTGACCTTCGCCCGATACCTTCCCCCGATCACGACACGAGGGGGCACCGTGCGCAAGACCGGCCTGATCATCGCCGCGACGGCTCTGGTCCTGACCGCCTGCGATCCCGGTCCCGGCGCCGCACCGCCGCCGGCCCCGGCGACGCTCACCGCGCCGGTCGACAACACCGCCCAGCTCGTGGCGGACGCGCGCGCCGGCATCGCCGCGGCGCCGTCCGCAGCCTTCGCCACGATCGCCGTGCAGGGCACCACCACCACGAACACCCCCGGCGCGCTGAGCATCGACGGCAGCACGTGCAACCTCACGATGGTGGCCGACGGCAGTGAGATCCGCGTGCTCGGCAAGAGGACCTTCACCCACGCCCCGGCGGGGATACCCGGCAAGGAGTGGGTCGGCACCGATCCCGACAGCGAGGACCTGGTGTCCCGGGCGGCGGGCGCGGGCGTCCCGATGTCCGTGAAGCTGCCCGACCTCTGCGTGGCCCTGGCGGAGATCGAGCGGACCGGCCGGATCGTCTCGGCGGAGCAGACCCGGCTCGGCGACCTGCCGGTCAACCACTACCGCCTCGAACTCGACACCGCGAGGGCGCCGACGTTGTTCCCGGAGTTCGCGGAGCCACCCATCGACGGCAAGCCGGCCACGACGAGCACCGCCAAGCTGCCCGCCGAGCTGTGGCTCGACGCGGCAGGGCGGCCCGCGCGGTTCACCATCGACCTGTCCGCCGGGTTCCGGCAGGGGGGTTCGTTCACGGGCGCGACCGACTACCGCGACTGGGGCAAGCCGGTGGACATCCAGCCCCCGCCCGCCGACCAGGTCGTCGACCTCGGTGAGCTGATCAAGCAGATGGGCCGCTGACCCGGAGCACGAGCTTGCCGGTCGTCGACCCGGATTCGATGCGCCGGTGCGCGGTCACCGCGTCCGCCAGCGGCAGGGCCTCGACGTCGACGTGCAGGGTGCCGTCGGCGACGGCCGTGACGGCGCGACGGAGGGCCCGGCCCACGGTCTCCGGTGCCACGGCGGAGAACGCGGCGAGGTTGAAGCCCGACACGGTCTTGTTGGTGAACCAGAGCTCGTTCGCCGGGATGCCGACGTCTTCGGCGCCCGAGGCGTTGCCCATCACCACCAGGCGGCCCATCGGGGCCAGCCGGTCCAGGCTCGCGCGGCGGGCCGGCCCGCCGACCATGTCCACCACGACGTCGAACTCGCCGGTGCCCGCAACCTCGTCGCGCAGGACGACCTCGTCGTAGCCGAACGCCTTCGCGGCGGCGATCTTCGCGGCGCTCCCGACCGTGCCGACCACCCGGCCGGCCCCGAGCAGGCGGGCCACCTGGCCCAGCTGGCTGCCGACCCCGCCGGCGGCGGCGTGGACGAGCACCCGCTCGCCGGGCGCGAGCCGGGCCACCCGCTCCAGCACGAGGAACGCGGTGGTGCTGTTGGACGGCACCGCGGCCGCCGTCGCCAGGTCGGTCCCGGGCAGCGGCGCCACGAGGTCCGCGGAGGTCGTGACGACTTCGGCGTAGCCTCCGCTCGCGACGATCGTCAACGCGGCGACCGGTTCCCCCACCGACAGGTTGGTGACACCTTCGCCCAGCGCGCGGATCCGGCCGGAGACCTCGATGCCGGGGACGAAGGGCAGCGGGACGTTCACGACGCCCTGCCGATAGAGGACCTCGGCGAAGTTGGCGCCGGCGTAGGCGACGTCGATCGAGACCTCGCCCGGCCCGGGCTCCGGGACCGCCACGGTGTCGAGCCGCAGGACCTCGGCGGGGCCGAACCCGGGGATGGTGACCGCTTTCATGCGGTTCGTCACGCTGTTCGTCATGCGACCAGCCTGCGGCGTCCGGGCGCGCCCGGACAGGCCCGGTGCAGCCTGGGTCCGCCAGGACCAGGTTCAGCGCGGGACCAGCGCGAGCACCGCCTCGACCAGCTCGGGGCCGTCGAGCAACACCGGGTCGTTGTGGTCGGCACCCGGGATCTCGACCAGCCGGGCCGACGCCGCGGCCGCCACCGCGCGGCTCTGGGCCGGCGGGACGAGCGAATCCCGGCCGCCCAGGACCACCACCGCCGGGACGCGCAGCCGCGCGGCCTGCTCCTGCACCGGGAAGCGGTCGCGCAGCAGCAGCCGCACCGGCAGGAAGGGGTAGACCTCCGCGCCGACGGCCGCGAGGTCGGTGAACGGCGATCGCAGCAGCAGACCCGCCGGAGGGTATTCGAGGGCCAGCTCGGTCACGACGGCGGAGCCGAGGCTTTCGCCGAAGTAGAGCAGGCGCCCGGGCGGCACCTGCCGGTCCTCGGTCAGGAAGCGGTGGGCGGCGCGGACGTCGAGGGCGAGGGCGTCCTCGCTGGGGTCGCCGGGGTTGCCGCCGTACCCGCGGTAGTCGAGCAGCAGGACGGCCAGCCCGGCCTGGGCGAGCTTCGCGGCCAGCGGCGCGCGTCCCGCCCGGTTGCCGCCGTTGCCGCCCGCGACCAGCACGGTCGCCGCCGGATCCCGGCCGGCCGGGCGGAGGTACCAGGCGCCGAGGTCGAGCCCGTCGGCGGTGCGGAGGCGGACGTCCTCGGCTCCCGGCAGCACGCTCGCCGCGGCGGGCACCGGGGCGGGGTCCGGGAGGTAGATGAGCCGCCGCTGGACCGCCCAGAAGGCGGCCAGCAGCAGCAGGACGACCACGACGGCCACCAGCAGCACCCGCACGAGCACGGTCCTGGTCACAGTGACCTCCCCGGGAAACAACGGCGGTGGGCCTGCGTTGTACCCGTTGATGCCTTCACCACTCAGATTCTGCGTCCTCGGCGATTCACTGGCGGCCGGCGTCGGCAGCAGCCACGAGGACGACACCCTCGGCCGGCGGCTGACCCGCCGCCTGCGCGACGCGGGCCACCCGGTGCGCCTGCGGAACTTCGGCGTGCCCGGAGCCCGCTCGGACGACCTCGAACGCCAGGTCGGCGTCGCCCTCGGCGAGGGCGTGGACCTGGCCCTGATCGTGATCGGCGCGAACGACCTCGCCGGGTTCGTCTCCCCCGCCGTCGGCGCCCGCCAGCTGCACGACGCCGTGTCCCGGCTGGTGCGGGCCGGCGCCCGGGTCATCGTGGTGCCGGCACCGGACCTGGGGATCGTGGCGCGGGTGCCGGGGCCGTACCGGCAGCTGGTCTCGGCGGCCAGCGGCCACTACGCGCAGGCGCAAGCGGAAGCCGCGATCCGGGCGGGCGGCGCGGTGGCCACGGCCGGCCCCGAACTCGCGGCTCGCTTCGCGGCCGAGCCGGCGTTGTTTTCCGCCGACCGGTTCCACCCGTCGTCGGCCGGGTACGCGGTGATCGCCGACGGGCTCGCCCCACACGTGCTGGCCGCGGCCCGAGACCTGGCCGCCTGACCCGGCTCGCGGCGACGCCCACCCCGACGACCTCACCCCCGGCGACAGCCGCCCGGGGCCTGCCCGCCCGAGCCGGCTCTCGAATGACCTCTGCCGCGGCTTGTCGTGAGTGGTAAGTCGGGTTAGAACCCGACTTACCACTCACGACCGGGCTCGTCAGCGGGGTGTGGACAGCTCCGCCGGATGCAGCTCGTAGAGCGCGTAGGCCTTCCGGATCACCGGCTGCGCCACGTTCCGCACCCGCACGCCGCCGGGCGTCACGCCCTGCTCGCACCCGAAGTGCGCGTGCCCGTGCAACGCCAGGTCCGCCCCCACCTCGTCGATCGGCTCGCACAGCAGGTACGACCCCAGGAACGGGTGGATCTCGGGCGGCTCCCCGTGCAGCGTGCCGGGGATCGGCGCGTAGTGCGTCAGCGCCACGACGACGTCCGTGTCGAGGGTTTGCAACGCTTTGCGCAACGAATCTGCCGACGCCATCGTGGTCTCGACGAAGTCCTTCATCTCCCGCTCGCCGAACCGGCTGGCGCACTTGCCGGCGAACCCGCCGCCGAAGCCCTTGACGCCCGCGACGCCCAGGGAGCCGTCCGGCAGGTCGTACCGGACCGCTTCGCCTTCCAGCACGTCGACGCCGGTTTCCCGGAGCAGGTTCGAGATCATCTCGCCGGAGTCGCTGTGGTGGTCGTGGTTGCCGAGGACGGCGGCGATCGGCACGCCCAGCCCGGCGAGCTCGTCGGCCACCACGCGGGCTTCCTCGACCGTGCCGTGCCGGGTGAGGTCCCCGGCCAGCAGCAGGACGTCGGCGGTGCCCGCCAGGTGTTCCAGGGCCGGCCGGAGCAGGCCGCGGGAGTCTTCGCCGAGGTGCACGTCCCCGACCGCGGCGATCCTCATCGGCCGATCTCCTCCGCGCTCGCCGGTTCGCGGACGTCGGCGACCCGGATGTCGTTGTGCACCAGTTCCCCGGTCAGGAACTCGCGGACGACGGCGTCCACCTCCTCCTTGCGCTCGGCGCAGAGCACTTCGCCGGTCAGGTGGACGTGCTCGCCCCGGACGGTCACGTGCACGCCGAGCTCGGCGGTGCGGGGGTCTTCGGCGAGGGCCCGGCTGAGCCGGGCGACGAGGTACTGCGGTGGTTCGGGCACGAGAGCCTCCTTCGGGTCGATCACGGCCAGCTCGCCCAGCAGCGCCAGGAACGCCCGGGCGTAGGGGGACGCCGACACCTGCACGGCGACGTCGGTCCAGTCGACCTGTTCGCGCAGGTCACGGGCGATCCGCAACAGCGGCGCGAGGTCGCACCGGTGCGCGCTCAGCACGAGCAGCTTGTCCACCAGCAGGTCGGTGCCGGAGACGACCGGCGCCGCGGTGGACCCGATCCGCATCAGCGCGGCGCGGTCGAGCAGCTCGTCGGTCACCGGCCGGTGGTTGGGGCCGTGGATGAGGTCGACGAGGATCTCGCCGTCGTAGACCTTCGTCAGCCAGTCCTCCGGCGGGTGCACGCGGCGCAGGCCCGCGGCGGTGAGCACCTCCGCGGCCCGGTCCGCGTCGCCGGGCTTGAGGAACAGGTCGACGTCGTGGTCCGATGGCGGCCCGCCGCGGGCGTACACGGCCAGGCCGCCGGCGACGGCGAACCGGATGCCGGTGCCGTCGAGCACGGTCACGACGCGGGTCAGGCTCTGCAGCAGCGCCTCCGCTTCCATGGCGGAGGACTACCCGCGACCGGGCCGGGCCTAACCGCCGTTCACGGGCGCTCCCGGAGCCACGCGCAGGCGACGTCGACCGTCGGGTGCAGCGCCAGCGTGGTGTCCATCCGGGTGACCTGCAGCGCACGCAGCACCGGACGACCGGTGGCGACCAGCGCGAACGGCAGGTCCGTGGCCGCCGTTTCGGCGGCGAGCTCGGCGATGACCTGCAGCCCCGCCGAGCCGCAGAAGGTGATCGCACCCAGGTCCACGATGAGCGCACCCGGTCGCCCGGCCAGCGCGGCGCGGGCCTGGGCGCGCAGCACCGATGCGGTGCCGAGGTCGAGGTCGCCGGCCGCCGCGACGACGACGGCCTCGGGCACGGTGCGGACGCGCACGGTCAGTGTGGACGTCCCGTCGTAGGTCACGGGCGCTCCTCTCGTCGCTGCCACCCTAGTCTCGGTTGCATCGTTTTGTCATCGATTTGCCGGGTAATCCGGAAACGGACCAGCCGCCCCAGAGGAGAGGACAGCCGGCGATGAGCACCGTCACGGAATCCGTCGACGTCGAGACCGACGTCACCACCGCCTACAACCAGTGGACGCAGTTCGAGTCCTTCCCGCAGTTCATGGAGGGCGTCGACGAGATCCGGCAGCTCGACGACACCCACACCCACTGGAAGATCACCGTCGGCGGGCAGACCCGCGAGTTCGACGCGACGATCACCGAGCAGCACCCGGACGAGCGGGTCGCCTGGAAGTCCGACTCCGCCCCGAACCACGCGGGCGTCGTGACGTTCCACCGCCTCGACGACCGGCACACCCGGGTCACCGCCCAGCTCGACATCGACCCGGACGGCTTCGTCGAGAACGTCGCCGACAAGCTCGGCATCCTCGACCGCCGCGTCAAGGGCGACCTCGGCCGGTTCAAGACCTTCATCGAGGACCGCGGCGGCCGCGAAACCGGCGCCTGGCGCGGCGACGTGGCCCGGCCCGGCAACTGACCGCACCGCCCGCGAACGCCCCCGCCGTCACCCTGACGGCGGGGGCGTTCGCTGTTGACGGGCGGCGCCGGAGTCCGGTTTATCCCCCGACCACCCGGGTAGCCAGCCGCCCTACCAGGCCGATGGTCGCCATCGGCACCACGTGGGCGCGGAAGTGCCTCTCCCGCAGGAGGTCGAGATGACGCAGGGACCCGGCGGTCAGTCACCGCCGCAGCAGCACGGCAGCGGATCGCCGTCGCTGCCCGAAACCGCCAAGGACGAGGCTCGCGAGGTGGCGGCCACGGCCGCCGATCGGGGTGGCGAAGTCGCGCAAACGGCGGCGGACCAAGCGAAGCACGTGGCCGCGCACGCCCAGCACGAAGCGCGCGACCTGCTCCGCGAAGGCCGGGAGCAGCTGGAGTCGCAGGCCAGGGACGGCCAGCGGAAGGCGGCCGAAAGCCTCCACCAGCTGGCCGGTCAGCTGGAGCGGATGGCGGAGCAGACCGACTCCCCCGGCCTCGCCGGTGACATCGCGCGCCAGGTCTCGGACCGGACGCGGTCGGTCGCCGACTGGCTCGAGCACCGCGAACCGGGCGACCTCCTGGACGAGGTCCGGCGCTTCGCCCGCCGCCGCCCGGGCACGTTCCTGGTCGGCGCGGCGGTGGCCGGCGCCCTCGTCGGGCGGCTCACCCGGGGTGTGGTCGCGCAGCAGAAGGAGGAGAGCTCGCCGAACGGCCACACGGGTACACCGCAGCCGCACGCCGGCCCCGCCGGGACGCCACCGCTGCCGGGTGACGCCGGGTATCCCACCTCCCAGCCGGGTCTGCCGCAGCCGGGATATGCGGCCCCGGGCGGCTACCCCGCACCGGGGGGCGGCCACTCGCAGCCGGGCGGCTACCCCGCACCGGCTGGCGGCCACGCGCAGCCCGGCGCGGCTCCCGGCGGCTTCAACGCACCACAGCCGGCAGGCGGCCACTCGCAGCCGAGCCGGCCGGGCGCGGCCCCGGGCGGCTTCAACGCACCGCAGCCCACGGAGGGCCTGCCCCAGCCGAGCGGCCACACCGCGCCGCAGTCCGCGGAAGGCCTGCCCCAGCCGAGCCGCCCCGGCGGCCACAACGCCCCGCAGCCGCCGGAAGGGCTCTCCCCGCCCGGCGCGCCGCAGTCCGCCGAAGGACTCCCCCAGCCGAGCCGCCCCGGCGGCCACAACGCCCCGCAGCCGCCGGAAGGGCTCTCCCCGTCCAGCCCCCGCTTCTCCGCTCCGGGGCAGGTGCCGTGATGACCCACGCACCCGGGCCCGCGCCCCGCGCCGGTGAACCCGTCGACGTCGCCGATGCCTCGGTCGGCGAGCTGCTGTCCAACGTCATGAAAGACCTCTCCACCCTGGTGCGGCAGGAAGTGGAACTCGCCAAGGCCGAAGTGAAGGCCGAGGCGGGCAAGGCCGCGAAGGGCGCGGGCATGCTCGGCGGCGCCGGGTTCGCCGGCTACCTGGTCCTCCTGTTCCTCTCCATCGCCCTGTGGCAGGGCCTGGCGAACGTCATGGATTCCGGCTGGGCCGCGCTGATCGTCGCGGTCGTGTGGGCGATCGCCGGCGCCGTCCTCTACGCGACGGGACGGCGGGAAGTCCGCCGCGTCAACCCGAAACCCGAACGCACCGTCGAGACCCTGCAGCAGGTTCCCGACGCACTGAAAGGCGAACGACCATGACCGAGCCGGAGCGGATCCGCCGGGAAATCGAAGGCACGCAACGCAATCTGAGCACCGACGTCAACGCCCTCACCGAAAAGGTGACCCCGGGCCGGATCGTCGAACGCCGCATCGGGCGGATGCGGTCGGCGGTGGGCAACGCGCGGGACCGCGTCATGGGCACCGCGTCCGACCACGCGTCGACGGCCGGCGACAAGGTCGGCTCGGTCGCCTCGGCGGCCGGCGACAAGGTGAGTTCCGCCGCCGACGCCGTCAGCGAGGCCCCGCAGTCGATCCGGCGCGGCACGCAGGGCAACCCGCTGGCCGCCGGCCTGATCGCCTTCGGGGCCGGCTGGCTCGTGTCGTCGTTGCTGCCGGCGAGTGCGCCGGAGCGCCGGCTGGCCGGCCAGGCGACCGACCTCGCCCGCGAGCACGTGGCCCCGGTGGCCCAGCACGCGGCCGAGGAGCTGAAGGAAAACCTGCGCGAGCCGGTCCAGCAGGCGGCCGAGTCGGTGAAGGCGGAAGCCGCCGACGCGGCGTCCACGGTCAAGGACGAGGCGCAGTCGGCGACCGGCGACGTCACCGACCGGGCCCAGGAAGCCCGGGAGAACGTGCGGTCCCAGAGCTGAGCCGCGGGGCGCGGCCGCCCGGCCGCGCCCCACCTCTCGCGGAAGGACGGCGATGTCCGCGTTCGACCCGCCCGCCGGCGACTCGCTGATGTTCGTCGGCACGGCGACCACGGTGCTCCGGCTCGGCCCGTTCACCCTGCTCACCGACCCGAACTTCCTGCACCGCGGCCAGTGGTCCTACTTCGGCCAAGGCCTGTTCTCCCGGCGGCGCACCGAACCCGCGCTGCAGCCCGCCGACCTGCCGCCGCTCACCGCGGTCATCCTCTCCCACCTGCACGGCGACCACTTCGACCGGATCGCCTCCCGCGAACTGCCCCGCGACACCCCGATCCTGACCACCGAGCACGCGGCCACCCGCCTGCTGCGGCGCGGTTTCCACGCGCCGCTCCCGCTGCCGACGTGGACATCGGAGACCTTCTCGGAAGGCGACGCCCGGCTGACGGTGACGTCGGTGCCCGCGCGGCACGCGCCGGGCCCGGTGCAGCGGTTGCTGCCGCCGGTGATGGGCAGCGTCCTGGAGTACCGCGCGACGCCGGACGCCGAGCCGCTGCGGATCTACCTCAGCGGCGACACGGTGCTCCACGACGAGCTCCGGACCATCCGCACGCACTTCCCCGAGCCGGACCTCGCCGTCGTGCACCTGGGCGGCACGCGGGCGTTCGGCGTCCTGGTCACGCTCGACCACCGCGGCGGGGTGGATCTGCTGAACCTGCTGGAACCGCGGCAGGCCGTGCCGGTGCACTTCGACGACTACGGCCTGTTCCACTCGCCGGTGTCCAACTTCCTCGAAGAGGTCCGGCTGCGCCGCCCGAAAACCCGGGTGCGGCTGCTGCAGCGCGGCGAATTCCTGGCGTTGTGACCACCGATCACGCCCCCGCCCGGTCCCGGTGCCGTCGGGCGGCACCGGGACCGGCGGAGGAACACGCGTGTCGAAACCGTTGTCCGTAACCTGCGAACTCGACGGCTCCCGGCACGCCGGCGTCGCTGCCGCGGGATGCGCCTGGAGGCGCGGTGGCCGGGGGTCCTACCGGCCGCTGTCGGGGCAGGCAGCGCACGCCGGCGCCGTGGGAAGCCCGGGCGCCGTCACGGCATCACTCCCCTCTCCTCGTGTCCGTTCGCTGCACCGTCCGGCGCCGCGGAGGAGACCGCTCCCGCCGCGGGCACTTCGCGGCGAGCAGGCGGACACCCGGTCGCCGCCGCGGCACGCCGATGACGCCGAGCGGCCGCGGCACCTCGCGCCGACGACGGGCGGCGGGCACCGGCGGTGGTGGCGGGCCGAAGTTCGCGGCCACGATGGCGTCGAACTCGGCCCGGACCCACGCGGGGTCGGCCAGCACCAGCTCGGCGAACCCGTCGGCCGTGCGGGTGATCCTGTCCGGCATCGTCGTTCACTCCCCGGATCGTCTCGCGATGTCACCAGGTCATGTCCTGCTCTCCCTTATTCGTATAGCACCGCACGGAGATCGCTTCAAGTCCTCAAAGGACCTCCGGCTCCCCGGTGAAGGTTTTTCCGGATGCACCCGCGCGGAGCAGCCGGCCGGTCCCGGGTTCACCGGGCGTCCCCCACTGCGGGACCGATCGGGCGGCCCAGGGTTCACCGCCTTCCGCCGTTCAGTGATCGTTCAGTTCGCCTCCGTGCCGGAAAGCGCTGTCTCGCCACACTTTCCGCCGGATCACGCGCTGGCCGGGCGCGGCCGTGGCCGCGTATGGTCGGCCGGCACGACCTTGGGAGCGCTCCCGAATCCGGCCCCGACGAAGGAGGACAGCGTGGTTCCCCGACGCAAGACCCTGCTCTCCCTGGTGGTGACGGCCGTCGCCGCCGTGCTGCTGGGCGGCGTGTTCACCGGTGTCGCCGACGCGCACGGTTCGGCCACCGACCCGCCGTCGCGCAACTACGGCTGCTGGAACCGCTGGGGCAGCGACTTCCAGAACCCCACCATGGCCACGAAGGACCCGATGTGCTGGCAGGCCTGGCAGGCCGACCCGAACGCGATGTGGAACTGGAACGGGCTCTACCGCGAAGGCGTCAAGGGCAACCACCAGGGCGCCATCCCCGACGGGACGCTGTGCAGCGGCGGCCGCACGCAGGCGCCCCGGTACAACGCGCTCGACACGGTCGGCGCGTGGCAGATGGCCAACAAGGACAACCGGTTCACCCTCACCATCACCGACCAGGCCCGGCACGGCGCCGACTACCTGCTGGTGTACATCACCAAGCAGGGCTTCGACCCGGCGACCCAGCCCCTCGGCTGGGGCAACCTCGAACTCGTCGCCCAGACGGGCAAGCTCGCCCCCGCCGGGCAGTACCAGGTCGCGGTGAACGCGGGCGCCCGGACGGGACGGCACGTCGTCTACACCATCTGGCAGGCGAGCCACCTCGACCAGTCGTACTACTTCTGCAGTGACGTGAACTTCTCCGGACGCTGACCGCCCGGGCCGCGGGGCACCCCGCGGCCCGGCTTCCGGCGTTAGTTACGTTACAGACCCTGATCGTAATGTAAGGCGTAAGCTCCGGGTATGGAACTCACCCTGCCGGGCGGCCCGGACTGCGGGCACGCCCTCGAGGTCGCGACGGCCTATTCGGCGCCGTCCCTGCTGAACCATTCGCTGCGCGTCTACGCCTGGGCCGTCGCGCTCGCCGACGTCCACCACGTCGAGTTCGACGCCGAGCTGCTGTTCGTCGCGGCCATGCTGCACGACGCCGGGCTCGCGGCGGAGTTCGACAGCCACACCCTGCCGTTCGAGGTGGCGGGCGGGCACGTGGCCTGGGTGTTCGCGGCCGGCGCCGGCTGGCCGCCCGAGCGGCGGGCGCGGCTGGCGGAGGTGATCGTCCGGCACATGCGGGCGGAGGTCGACCCGGCCGAGGACCCGGAGGGTTTCCTGCTGTCGAGGGCCGCGGCGGCCGACATCGCCGGGCGCGACGTCGCGGACCTGCCCGCGGGCTTCCGCGCGGAGGTGCTCGACCGCTACCCGCGGCTGGACCTGGTGGCGGAGTTCCTCCGCTGCTTCGGCGACCAGGCGGCCCGCAAGCCGGAAAGCGCGGCCGCGGCCGCGATGCGCAACGACCTCGCGGCCCGCATGGCCCGCAACCCGCTCGAAGGGAACTGACGTGCAAGCCGTCACCGTCACCGATCGCACGGGCGAGCCGGCCCTCACCGAACTGCCGTACCCGCACGCCGCCGAGAACGACGTCGTCGTGCGGGTGCACGCGGCCGGGTTCACCCCCGGCGAGCTGACCTGGCCGGCCACCTGGACCGACCGCGCGGGCCGGGACCGGACCCCGAGCGTCCCGGGCCACGAGCTGTCCGGCGTCGTCGCGGAACTGGGCTACGGGACGACCGGCCTGACCATCGGCCAGCGCGTCTTCGGCATGGCCGACTGGGCCCGCGACGGCTCACTGGCCGAGTACACGGCGGTGGAAGCGCGCAACCTCGCGCCGCTGCCGGCCGACGTCGACCACGTCACGGCCGCCGCCCTGCCGATTTCCGGGCTGACGGCGTGGCAGGCACTGTTCGACCACGGGCGGCTCACGACGGGCCGGACCGTCCTCGTCCACGGCGCGGCCGGCAGCGTCGGCTCGCTCGCGGTGCAGCTGGCGCGGCAGGCGGGCGCCCGGGTGCTCGGCACCGGCCGGGTGGCCGACCGCGACACAGTGCTCGGCCTCGGCGCGGAGGCCTTCTTCGACCCGCTTTCGCCGGACATCGGCCCGGTGGACGTGGTGCTCGACGTCCTCGGCGGCGAGGTCCTCGACCGGTCGGCGGCGCTGGTGCGCGACGGCGGAACGCTCGTGACGATCGCCGAGCCGCCCCGCGGGCCGGGAATCTTCTTCGTCGTGGAGCCGGACCGGGCGCGTCTGGCGGACCTGGCCGAGCGCGTCCGCGACGGCCGCCTCCGCCCCCGCATCGACACGGTGCGCCCGCTGGCCGAAGCCCCGGCGGCGTTCGGCACGCGGGGCCGGACGATCATCCGGACGGCGTGAAGTACCGGTCGTACCAGGCTTCGGCGGCCCGCAGCGGCACCTCGACCGGCGGAAGGTCGGGGTACCAGGCTTTTTCCCATTCGAGGGACACCCAGCCGGGCCACGAACGCAGCAGGTCACCGCATTCACCGAGCGGAACGGCGCCCGCCCCCGGTGGCACGGGGGTGGGCGTCTCGCGGCTCGGCACGTCCTTGACCTGGAAGTAGCCGAGGTAGGGGCCGAGCACATCGCGGGTGACGGCCGGTTCCTCGCCGGCCCGCCAGGGGTGGACGGCGTCCCACAGGACGGCGGCGAGGTCCGGGGCCTCGAACCCGTCGACGAGGCTGCGGGCGGCGGCCCCGGTGGGGTGGGAATCGTGGGTCTCGACGAGCAGCCGAACCCGGGCGTCCCGAAGCTCATCGAGGACGGCGGCGATCCGGGGTTCGGCGGTCCCATCGCCGCTTGTGCCGGGCTCGCCGCCGGGGAAGACGCGGATCTGCGGGGCGCCGAGGCGGTGGGCCAGGGTGATCAGCGCTTTGAGCTCGTCGACGACGGGCCGGTCGGGCCCGGGGGCGGCGACTTTCGCG
Source organism: Amycolatopsis sp. cmx-13-12 (assembly GCA_049998155.1). GTDB lineage: Bacteria > Actinomycetota > Actinomycetes > Mycobacteriales > Pseudonocardiaceae > Amycolatopsis. The sequence continues at coordinate 895,467 of JAEBES010000001.1, forward strand.
TAGCCGGCGAGGCAGGAGATGGCGAGATTTTCGCTGTCCAGGAGGGCGCGGACGCCATCGACGGCGGAGGCGGGGAGTCCCAAGTGGACTTCCTCATCGGGGTGGACGCGCAGTTCGAGGCCGGTGCAGCGATGGGCTTTCGCGATGCGTGCCGCGTCGCGGACGGGGATGCCGGGCATGCCCAGCGTGCTCACGGCGAACTGCCGGCCCATCGACGCCACCCCCCTCGGTCGCGGCGATTGTAAGCGCTTTCAGTCGGCCTGGGCAGTCTGCCGGACATCGTGTCGCCCCTCCAATCACGCGAGATGCCCCTCCAATCACGCGAGATGCCCTCCCAATCACGCGAGATGCCCTCCCGATCACGCGAGATGCCCTTCCGATCACGCGAGCCGCCGCTGCTCGCGCCGCTGCCCAGCCGCGGCCGCCTGGTCGCCGCCGGGCATGCCGGTGCCCGCGCCCGTGATCACTCGGGCGCGGGCACCGGCAGCGGGCTCAGTGAGCCTTGTTCTGACCGCGGCCCGCGGGCGCGCGGCCGTTCGCGCCGTCGGCGGCCTTCGCCGCCTGCTGCGCGGGCTTCTCGGCCGGGGTGGGCTTGGCCGGCGCGGGGGTCGGCTTGGCCGTCGGCTGCGCGGCCGAGGCCGGAGTCGGCGTCGGCGTCGGCGTCGAGACCGGGGCCGGGGCCGGGGTCGGGTCGGCGGCCGGGGTCGAGGCGGGCGTCGGCTTGGCTGCCGCCGAAGCCGGCTTGTCCGTGCTCGCCTTGTCCGTGCTCACCTTGTCCGTGCTCGGCTTGTCCGTCGCACCCGCCGAAGCACTCTTCTCCGCCTCGGCCAGCGGGTTCGGCCGCCGGATCTGGACGACCGCCACGATCGCGGCGGCCACGGCACCCAGCGCCACCAGCCACGGCCAGCGCGAACGCTTCGTGCGCTCCCCGCGGGCCACGCTCTTGGCCTCCTGGAGCGCCACGGCGAGGTCCCGCTTCGCCGTCGCCACCGCCTTGCGGCGCTTGCGACCGGACTCGCCCGCCGAGCTCACCACCGTCGCCACCGCCTGGGCCGCCTTGCGGCCCGGGTCGCGCAGCTTCGTCGCCCGGGCCAAGACCTCGTCGCGGGCCGCGCCGGAGTGCGTCAGCACGTCACGGCGGGACGACCGCGTGCTCTTGTCGAGGTCCTTGGTCGCCGCCCGGCCGACCTTCGCGAGTTCGTCCTTGCCTTCGGCCAGCTTCCGATCGGTGATTTCGACCGCCCGCGCGGCCGCGGCCGCCCCCACCCGCGCGGCCTCCGCGGCGAGATCCCGTACGCCGGCCGCCGCCGTCTTCACCGATCGCCCGACCGGGGCGTCGCCCTGGCTCATGTGATCACCTCTCACTCGTCGCAGCAGGCGTCACCTGCTCAGTTCACGCCTATGGGCTACCCAGTGAAGGCGCATCCGGAACGTCCGCCACCCGACGGCGCTGCCGGTACCCCGCGGACTTGACCTTCGTGCCGCACGCGGTCATGTCGCACCAGCGGCGGCGGCCGGCGTGCGAAGCGTCCAGGAACAGGCGGCTGCAGTCGGGGTGCGCGCACTCCCGGATCCGGGCGGCGTGCGGGCCGGCCAGCAGGTCGACGGCGTCGCGGGCGAGCGTCGAGAGAGCTTGGCCGAGGTCGCCGCGGTACTCGACCACCGTGCCCGTCCAGTACGGCACCAGCGGCGGCGGCTCGGCGAAGGCGTTCAGCGCCGGACGATCGCCGTCGCGCGCCGCCCGGCTGCACAACCGGTGGACGGTTTCCCGGAGCGAGACGGTCCGGCGGAGCCCGGCGTCGTCGACGGCGATGCCGGCGCCGAAGCCCGCTTCCGCCAGCCAGCGGGTGACGTCGGCGGGCGCGGTCAGCAGCTCACGGGGCTGCTCGCGGTGGCGCACCTGCAGCGTGGTCGTCAGGTCCAAGCAGGGGCGGCCGCTGAGGAAGGTGAACACGTCACCATATTGACCGGTGACCGGGTCGCCTGCCAAGGTGGGCGTCACCAGACAGTGTGGTGACAGGGGGGCGAATGTCCGGACTCGTGCGGTACCTGACGGCCGCGGTGCTGGTCCGTGGCGCCGACAGCGGCGCCTCGGTCGGGCTCCTGCTGCTCGCCGCGGACCGGCACCAGTCCGCGGCCACCGGCGGGCTGCTGGTCGCCGCGCTGACCGCCCCGCACCTGGCGGGCCCGTGGCTGGCCGTCCGCCTCGACCGCGCCGGCGACCGGCGCCGGCTGCTGGCGCTCGCGTACCTGGGGTACGGGATCGCGCTGGCCGCGGGCGCGTTCGCCGTCGGCAGGCTGCCCGCGGCCGCGGCCCTCGCCGCGGTGGCGGTCGCCGGCGCCTGCGGACCGCTGCTGACCGGCGGGTTGAGCAGCGTGCTGGACGACCTCGGACCGGGCCGCCGCGGCCGCGGCTGGGACGCGCTGACCTACGGCGTCGGCGGCACGGCCGGCCCGGCGGCCGCGGCGACGCTCACGGCGCTGGCCGGCCCGGTCGAGGCGGTGCTCGCGCTGGCTGTCGCGGCGGGGGCCGCGGGAGCGCTGGTCGTGACGCTGCCACTGGCGGGCCAGGCGCGCCCGGAAGAAGCCGCGGGCCTGCGCGCCGGGCTGGCCGTGCTGGTGCGGCGGGGACCGCTGCGGCGGGTGACGGTCATGACGTTGCTGGCGGCGCTCGAACTGGGGGCGCTCCCGGTCGTGGCGGTGCGCTTCGGCGCGGAACTGCACGGCACGGCCGCGGCGGGCGCGACCCTGACCGTCGCGTACGGCGCGGGCAGTCTCCTGGGCTCGGCCCTCGTGACGGCGTGGCCGTTGCGCGGCGAGCCGGAGGTGCTGGCGGCGCGGCTGTTCGCGGCCATGGCGGCGGCCACGGCGGTGTCGGCCTTCGCCCCGGCCTACGCGGTGGCGATCGGCGGGTTCGCGGTGGTGGGACTGCTGAACGCGATGTCGTTCACGGCGACGCTGTCCGCCCGCGGCAGGTACGCCCCGGCGGGCACACTGGCCCAGGTGTTCGTCACGAGCGCGGGCCTGAAGGTGACCTCGGCGGCGGCCGGAGCCGCCCTCGCGGGCGCGGCGAGCGGCCTGGGCGGCCGGGCACTCCTGCTCGCCGCGGCCGCGACCACCGGGCTGGCGGTGGTCGCGGCCGTGGTCGACGAAAAGCTCGAGTTCGTCCCGGCGCGGTGACCGGTCAAGCCCCCTCCACGTCCAGCGGCAGATGCCGGACGCTCACGATCACCGACGGGTTCTGGAACTCGACCGGCGCGTCCGTGGCGACCGCCAGGTCCCGGTACCGCGAGAACAGCACCTCGAACGCGATCCGCCCCTCCAGCCGGGCCAGCGGGGCCCCGAAGCAGAAGTGGATGCCGTGGCCGAACGTCAGGTGCGGGTTGGGACTGCGCCCCGGTTCGAACACGTCCGGCCGGTCGAAGAACGCCGGATCGCGGTTGGCCGACGCCAGGTCCGCCATCACGATCGCGTTCTCCGGGATCCGGTGGCCGCCCAGCTCGATCTCGCGCGTCGTGCGGCGGCCCAGCTCCGGGAACGGCGGCAGCATCCGGAGCACCTCCTCCAGCGCCGCCGGGAGGTCACCCGGCGAGGACCGCAGCGCGGCCGCCGCGACCGGGTTCCGGTCGAACGTCACCACCGCGTTGCCCAGCAGCGCGGTCGTCGTGATGTGCCCGGCGATCAGCAGCAGCGCGACGAACCCGACGATCTCCTGGTCCTCGAGCCGCTCGCCGTTGAACTCCGCCTCCACCAGCCGGCTCGTCAGGCCCGGGCCCGGGTGGGCGCGGTGGTGGCGGATGTGGTCGAGGATGTACGCGTTCATCTCGCGGATCGTCGGCGCGATCGCGTCCAGCGCGCGCTGGATGTCGGCCATGTCCGCCGACTCGCCCAGCTGGTCGCCGCTGAAGAGGACCTGGGCCCAGCGGGTGAACAGCGGGCGGTCCGCCACCGGCACCCCCAGCAGCTCCGCGATCACGATGATCGGCAGCGGGTAGGCCAGCGCGTCGACGACGTCGAAGCGCGAAGCACCGCCGACCTCGTCGAGCAGCTCGCCGGCGATCGTCCGGATCCGCGGTTCGAGGCCGGCCACCACGCGCGGGGTGAACGCCTGGCTGACCAGGGTGCGCAGCTTGCGGTGGTCCGGCGGGTCCATCCCGACGAAGTTGCCCTTGCGGAACGTCTCGAAGTCCTCCTGGACCGGCGTCAGCCCGCTGAAGTCCGACGAGAACGCCGCCGGGTCGGACAGCACCCGCGAGACGCCCGGGTGGTCGAGCACCCGCCACAGCCCCTGCTCTTCGTCGTGGTGCACCGGGCCGCGCTCGCGCAGCGCGGCCGAGCGGGCCAGCAGCTCCTCGAAGGCGAACGAGACGCCGGATTCCTGGGTGGTCATGACGTTTTCTCCTCGGTCGTCGGCAGGGGTTCGGGGACGAGGGTGTCGGCGCGGGGGAACCGGCGCAGGGTGGGGCTGACCGTGACGACCAGGGTCACCAGCGCGATCCCGGCGGCGCACAGCAGCACGGCGTCCGTGCCGGGGAACATCTGCACCACCAGGCCGCCGAAGGCCGGCCCGGTCGCCGCGGACACGCCGCCGATCACGCCCATCACGCTGGTCAGGCGGCCGCGCAGCCGGTCGGGGGTGAGCAGCAGCTGGTAGGTCCCGATCGTGGTGTTGGCGGTCGGCGGGAGCAGGGCCATCGCGACGAACAGCGCGCCCAGCAGGTAGCCGCCGTGGATCACGGCCGCGAGCGGGGTCAGCAGCGTCAGCACCCAGAACACGCTCATGATCGACACGTAGGGGCTGAGCCGCCGCTGCAGGTAGGGCGCGATCAGCGACCCCGCCACGCCGCCGACGCCGAGCATCGCGGCCATCACGCCGATCTCGCCCGAGGTGACGCCGCGCTCCTTGGCCAGCACGATGATGACGATGTAGTAGGCGCTGAAGAAGAAGTTCAGGCTCACCGCGCACGCCACCGTGACCCGCACGTGCCGTTCGCTCCACACCCAGCGCAGCCCCTCGGCCATCTCCTTGCCGAGGTGCCCGCCCTCGACCGGCGCGGCCTCGCGGCGCGGCGCCCGGACGAAGGTCAGCGCGACCAGCGAGACCAGGTGGACGAGCACGTCGAAGGCGAACGGGACGGCCCGCCCGAGGCCGTAGAGGAACCCGCCGGCCGCGGTGCCCGACAACTGCCCGAGCGCGCCGCGCGCGGAGTTCATCGCCACCGCCGTCGGCAGCTGGGCCGCGGGCACGACGCCGGCCAGCATCGCGCCTTCGGCCGGGCCGAACAGCGACCGGCAGCAGCCCAGCACCGCCGCGACCGCGATGAGGTGGGGGACGCTCACCCCGTCCCACCAGATCGCCGCGGCCAGGCTCCCCACCGCCAGCGCGTACACCGCCTCGCAGCCGAGCAGGATCCGCTTGCGGTCCCAGCGGTCGGCCAGCGCGCCCGCGGGCAGCCCGGCGACCAGCTGGGCCATCGCGTCGACGCCGAGCACCAGCCCGGACAGCGCGGGCGAGCCGGTCACCGTCAGCACCAGCAGCGGCAACGCGATCATCGACGCGCTGAACCCGGCCTCCGACAGCGCCTGGCTGCCCCACAGCAGCTGGTAGTCGCGGTTCCGCGACAGCCGCGTGGTCACCGCCGCTCCTTCCGGCGGGCCGGGGCCGTGCTGGCGGCGGCGATCTGCCGCAGCGCGGCCGCGAAGTCGCCGGCCAGCGCTTCGGCGGTCCGCCGGTCGTGGCAGCCGGGCTGGTAGATCAGCGAGAACACGAGTTCGCCGTCCTGGACCGCGCCGACCAGGTCGAGCAGGTGCGGGTGGTGCTCGGCCGGGTCGTGGTCGCGGCCGAGCGAACCGCGCACGGCCGCGTAGAGGCTTCCGGACGTCGCCGGGCCGCCGGCGCCGTCCCATTGGCCGAGGTAGTTGAACGAGATCTGCGGTGTGCTTCCCGCCAGCCGCTCCCGGACCTCCGGTGTGCCGAGGTGGCGGAGCGCGCCGTAGCCGAATCCGTTGCCGGGCACGGCGCGCAGCTGCTTGCGGACGGACTTGACGAGCGTCCGCCAGTCCGTTTCCCCGGTGCCCTCTGTGTCCTCTATGTCCTCTATGGACAGTGCAACCGGGAACAGCGTGGTGAACCAGCCGACGGTCCGGTTGAGGTCGACGCCGTCGAGGACGTCTTCCCGGCCGTGGCCTTCCAGCGCGATCGCCACGTCCGGGCAGCCGGTCCACCGGGCCAGCGCCCACGCCAGGCCGGCGAGCAGGACGTCGTTGACGCGCGTGCGGTAGGCCGCGGGCGCCGAGCGCAGCAGGGCGTCGGTGTCGTCGGCGCTCAGCACGACGGTGACCTCGGCGGTGCCGGTCGTGTCGTCGTCGTGGTCCACCGGCAGCGCGCCCGCGGCGGGGAGGCCGGCCCAGTACGCGAGTTCGTCGTCGAAGCCACCGGCGCGGACGTGCTCGCGCAGGCGGTGCGCCCAGTCCCGGAACGACGTGGTGCGCGGGCCGAGGTCGATCGGGACGTCCCGGGCGGCCTGGCGGTAGGCGGTGTCGAGGTCGTCGAGCAGGATCCGCCAGGACACGGCGTCGACGACGACGTGGTGCGCGGCCAGGAACAGCCGCGGCCGCCACGCCGGATCGGCCGTCACCAGGACCGCGGCCAGCAGCGGACCGCGCGTGAGGTCGAACCCGGCGTGGACGGCGTCGGCGATCCGCTCCAGCGCGACCGGCCGGTCGGCCTCGGGCACGGTGGTGAGGTCCTCGTGACGCAGCCCGGGCACCGGTTCGACGTCGGCGTTGCGCTGCTGCCAGCCCGCTTCGGTGCGGGTGAACCGCATCCGCAGCGCGTCGTGGTGGGTCCAGACCGCGGCGAGGGCCCGCCGCAGCGCCTCGGCGTCGAAGCCGTCGGTGAGCTCGACCAGCATCGACTGGTTGAAGTGGTGCGGGTTGACGGTGTGGGTGGCGAAGAACCAGTCCTGGATCGGGGTCAGCGGCACCGGCCCGACGACCGGGCCGCCGGCCTCGGTGTGCTCGGCCACCGCCCCGGCTTCGGGCGCGAGGGCGGCGACGGTCTGGTGCAGGAAGATGTCCTTCGTGGACAGCTGGAGCCCGGCCTGCCGGGCTCGCGAGACGACCTGCATGCTCAGGATGGAGTCGCCGCCCAGCTCGAAGAAGTTGTCGGCGGTGCCGACCCGGTCCAGGCCGAGGACCTGGGCCCAGATCTCGCAGAGCGTGCGCTCGGCCGGGGTCACCGGCTCGACGTGCCGGGTCGCGGGCTCGGCCGCGGCGGCGACCACGGGCAGCGCGCGGCGGTCGACCTTGCCGCTCGGGTTCAGCGGCAGCGCCGGGAGTTCCAGCAGGGCCGAGGGCACCAGGTGGCCGGGCAGCGACCGGGCGAGGAACTCGCGCAACTCGGCGGCGCTCACCGGGCCGGTCGCCGGGTGGGTCGGTGGCACGGTCTCCGCCCCGATCTCCGGCGCGGTCTCGGACATGGTCTCCGGCGCGGTCTCCGCCCCGGTCCTCGGCGAAGACCCGGAGTGCGCCCCCGGCTCGGTCTTCGGCGAAGTCCCGAGCTGCGCCTCCGGCTCGGTCTCGAGCTCGGCCCGCGGCGCGGCGACGAAGCAGGCGACCAGGCGCTTGTGACCCGACTCGTCCTCCTGGACCGCCGCCACGGCGGCCGCCACGCCCGGGTGGCGGGTCAGGGCCGCTTCGACTTCGCCGAGTTCGATGCGGAAGCCGCGGACCTTGACCTGGTCGTCCGCGCGGCCGGTGAACTCCAGCTGCCCGGCCGCGGTCCACCGGACGACGTCGCCGGTGCGGTACATGCGCTCCCCCGGCGTGCCGAAGGGGTTGGCGGTGAACCGGTCGGCGGTCAGGCCGGGCCGGTCCAGGTAGCCGCGGGCGAGGCTCGGCCCGGCGACGTACAGCTCGCCGGCCACGCCGATCGGCACCGGTTGGAGAGCGGCGTCGAGCACGTACACCCGCGTGTTCGGGATGGGTCGCCCGATCGGGGGCGGTGTGCCGGGCCGCAGCGGGTCACTCCAGGTCGCGACGATCGTCGACTCGGTGGGGCCGTAGGCGTTGACCATCCGCCGCCCGGGGGCCCACCGGTCGACGAGCTCGGCCGAGCAGGCGTCCCCGCCGACGACGAGCGTGCGCAGGTCCGGCAGGTCGGTCGCCGGGACGGTGGCCAGCGCGGCGGGCGGGATCAATGTGTGGGAGATCCGGTGGGTCGCCAGGAACTCGGCGAGGGGTTCGCCGAGCAGCGGCTCGGGCGGGACCACCACGAGCGCGGCGCCGGACGGCAGGGCCAGGCAGAGTTCGAGGATGGCGGCATCGAAGCTCGGCGAAGAGTACGCGAGGACGCGATCGCCGTCGCCGACCTGAAGGTGCTCGGCCTCGGCAGCGGCGAAGGACGCCAGCCCGGCGTGGGTGACGACCACGCCCTTGGGCCGCCCGGTGGAACCGGAGGTGTAGATGACGTACGCGGGATGCCCCGGCCGGACGGACACTTGCGGGAGGCACTCGCCTTCGCACCACTGCCGGTCGTCCAGGGACAGCACCGGCACGCCCTCCGGCACCGGCGGTGCCAAGCCCTCCAGCGTCAGCACCAGCGCCGGGCGCGCGTCCGCGAGCATGAACGTGATGCGCTCGATCGGGTAAGTCGGGTCGACCGGGACGAACGCCCCGCCGGCCTTCCACACCGCCAGCTGCGCCACCAGGATCTCCACCGACCGCGGCAGCGCGAGCGCCACGATCCGCTCCGGTCCGATCCCGTACCCGGCCAGCACCGACGCCAACCGCGAAGCGCGCTCCTCCAGCTCGGCGTACGTCAGGGACTCGCTCCCGATCACCGCCAGGGAGTCCGGCGTCCGGGCGGCGCGGGCCGAGATCAGCTCGGGCAGCGTGCGCGGCTCCACCGGAACCGCCGTGTCGTTCCACGCCGCCACGACCAGCTCGCGTTCGGCCGCCCCGATCAGCGGCAGCCGGGCCGACGGCCGGTCCGGGTCGTCCGCGACGGCCGCCAGCAGCACACCCAGATGCGACGCCAGGCGCTCGATCGTGGCCGCGTCGAACAGGTCCGTGTTGTAGGTCAACGCCGCCCGCAGCTCTCCCCCGTCCGGCTGGAACTCCAGGGTCAGGTCGAAGTTCGCCGCCGTCCCGGGCTGGGGGAGCTCCTCGGTTTCCAGGCCCGGCAACCGCGTGGCCTCCCGGGGACTGTTCTGCAGCACCACCATCACCTGGAACAGCGGCGTCCGGCTCGGGTCGCGGCCCGGCTGGACCGCGTCGACGACCCGGTCGAACGGCAGGTCCTGGTGGTCGAACGCCGCCCGCACGCCCGCCGCGACCTCGTCGAGGAACGCCGTGAACGCCGCCTCCGGGCGGACCCGCGACCGCAGCACCAGCGTGTTGACGAAGAACCCGACCAGCCCTTCGAGCTCCGGGCGCTCCCGGCCGGACGTCACCGTGCCGACCGCCACGTCGTCCTGGCCGGCCCAGCGGCCCAGCAGCACCTGGCAGGCCGCGACGAGCGTCGTGAACAGGGTCGTCTCACGCTGCCGGCTCACCTGCTCGAGCCGGGCGGTCACCGCCGCCGGGACGACGATCTCGTGCGTGGCGCCGCGGGTGGTGCGCACCGGCGGGCGGGGCCGGTCGGTGGGCAGTTCCAGCGGGGTGAGGTCGCGCAGGCGCTCGGTCCAGTAGTCGGTCTGGCCGGCCAGGACCCGCTCGGCGAGCCGCCCGCGCTGCCAGGCCGCGAAGTCCGCGTACTGCACCGGCAGCGGCGGCAGGTCCGCCGGTTCGCCGCGCAGCGCCGCCGCGTAGAACGCACCGACCTCTTCGGCGATCAAGCCGTTCGACCAGCCGTCGGTGACGATGTGGTGCACCGCCACCGTGAGCACGTGCTCCCGCGGCGCGAGCCGGATCAGTTTCGCACGCAGCAGCGGCCCTTCGCTCAGGTCGAAGGGCTGTTCCCCGTCGGCCCGCAGGATTTCCGCGAGTTCCTCCTCGCGAGCGTCGACGACCGGCAGCGGCACCTCGGACGGCGGGTGCACGATCTGGACGCCGTGGCCGTCGGCCGAACCGAACGTCGTCCGCAGCGGCTCGTGCCGGGCGACCAGCGCGGTGAACGCCGCGGCGAGCGCGTCGACGTCCAGTTCGCCGCGCAGCCGCACCGCCGAACTCGTGACGTACTCGGTGCCGCCCGGCTCGAACTCGTCGAGGAACCACAGCCGCTGCTGGGCGAAGGACTGCGGCAGTTCGCCGTCGCGCGGCACGGCCGGGATCGGGTCGGCCGCCGTGGCGCCGACCGTTTCGATCGCGGCGGCCAGCCGGGACACCGTCGGGTGGGCGAACACCGCCCGCGGCGACAGCGACACGCCGCACTCGGCCAGCAGCCGCGACACCAGGCGGATGCTGAGGATCGAATCGCCGCCGAGCTCGAAGAAGTTGTCCTGCGCCCCGACCCGCTCGACCCCGAGCAGCCGCTGCCAGATCCCGGCCACGGCCCACTGCGTCGCGGTGGCCGGCTCGACGTAGGGCCGCCGGCCGGTCACCGGGCCGTCCGGGGCGGGCAGCGCCCGGCGGTCGACCTTCCCGTTGCGGTTCAACGGAAGCGCGGGCAGCACCAGCACCACGGCGGGGACCATGTACTCCGGCAGCGTGGCGGCGGCGTGCGCGCGCAGTTCGCCGGGGTCCGCAGCGCCGTCGAGGACGACGTGCGCGATCAGCCGCCGAGTGCCGGCGGTGTCGGAGTGGATGCTCGCGACCGCCTGGGTGACCGCCGGGTGCGCGGCCAGCACGGCCTCGACCTCGGCGAGCTCGATCCGGAACCCGCGCAGCTTGACCTGGTCGTCGGACCGGCCGAGGAACACGAGTTCGCCGCCCGCGCCACGGCGGACGACGTCGCCGGTGCGGTACATCCGCTCCCCCGGCGCGCCGAACGGGTCGGGGACGAACCGCTCGGCGGTCAGGCCGGGCCGGCCGAGGTAGCCGCGCGCCAGGCCCGCGCCGGCCAGGCACAGCTCGCCGGGGGCGCCGGCGGGCAGCGGGCGCAGCTCGGCGTCCAGCACGTACGCGCGCATGCCGTCGAGCGGACGGCCGATCGGCACCGGCTCGGGGACCGGCCCGCCGGCCATCCGGAAGGAGGTGGCGAAGGTGGTCGTCTCGGTCGGGCCGTAGCCGTCGACCACGACGAGGCCGGGGCACGCGGCCTGGACGGCCCGCACCACGGCGGGCGGGACCACGTCGCCGCCGGTCCACACCTCGCGCAGGCCGCGCAGGCCGTCCGGGGCGTCCTGGGCGAGCAGCCGGAAGAGCCCGGCGGTCAGCCACGCCGACGTCACGCCGTGGGCGGATACCGCGCGCCGCAACGACTCGACGGTCAGGTCCGGCCCGTCGGGCAGGACCGTCGCGCCGCCGCCCAGCAGCGGGACCCACAGTTCGTAGGTGGAGGCGTCGAAGGCCAGCGGCGAGTGCGCGAGGACCCGCGTGTGGGCGCCGCCGGTGAACCGGCCGTCCTGGGCCAGCGCGGTGATGTCGCGGTGGCGCACGGCCACGCCCTTGGGGACGCCGGTGGAGCCGGAGGTGTACATGACGTAGGCGAGGTTTTCGGGCCCCACGCGGGTATCGGGCGCCGTGGCGGACCGCTGCTCCCCCACGGTCAGCACTGGTCCACTGTGGACGGCTTCGGCGGCGGGCACCCAGGTGTCGCCGGCCACCACGACCGACACCGCGGCCTCGGCGAGCACGGCCCGCAGCCGCTCGTGCGGCGCCCGGGTGTCCAGGGGCACGTAGGCCGCGCCGGCCTTGAGCACGGCGAGTTCGGCGACGACGTGGTCCACGGAGGGCTCGAGCAGCAGCCCGATCCGGTCCTCGACGGTGACGCCGAGCCCGGTCAGCCGCCCGGCCAGGTGGTTCGCCCGCTCGTCGAGCTCGGCGTAGGTCAGCGTCCGGTCGGCGGCGAGCACGGCGGGGTCGTCCGGGTGGCGGGCGACCTGATCCGCGAACAGCGCGGGCACCGTGGACGGCGTCCCGGCGGCGCCCGGGCCGTGCGCGTCGGCGAGCACCCGCGCGCGTTCGGCCGCGCCGACCCACGGCACCCGGGCCAGCGGCCGGTCCGGGTCCGCGGTCACGGCGTCGAGCAGCCAGACCAGCCGGTCGGTCATCGCCGTGACCGTGCCGGCGTCGAACAGCGCCGGGTCGTAGGCGAGGTCGAGCGCGAGACCGTCGTCGAGGGACGCGCGCAGGCACAGCGGGAAGTTCGTCGCGTCGGCCGAGGCGACTTCGACGACCCGGGGCGCGCCCGCGGTGGCGGGTTCGCTGATCGGGTAGTTCTCGAACACGACCATGCTGTCGAACAGGTTCTGCCCCGCGGGGACGTCGCTGAGCGGGCGCAGCCGGGCCAGTGACACGAAGTCGTGGTCGCGGGCCTCGCTCTGGGCGGCCTGCAGCTGCCCGAGCCACTGCGCGACCGGCCGGCCTCCGTCCACCCGGACGCGGGTGGGGATGGTGTTGATGAACAGCCCGATCATGGTCTCGACGCCGGCCAGGTCGGCCGGGCGGCCCGAAACCGTGGTGCCGAAGACGACGTCCCGGTCGCCGGAGAGCACGGCCAGCAGCAGCGCCCAGCCGCCCTGGACGACGGTGTTGACGGTGAGGCCGTGGGTCCGGGCGAACTCCCGCAGCCGCAGGGTCGCGGCGGGCGCCAGCTCGACGCGGACCGAGTCGGTGGAGCGGGACTGGTGGGCTTCGGCAGGCGGGCGGTCGTAGGGCAACGCCGTCGGCGCTTCGAAGCCGGCCAGGGTGCCCGCCCAGAACGCGTCGGCGGCGGCCTGGTCGCGGTCGGCCAGCCAGCCGAGGTAGTCCCGGTACGGGCGCCGGGTGACCAGGGCGGGCTGGACGCCGGCGGACGCGGCAGCGTACTCCTCGCAGGCTTCGGCGAAGACCTGCGCGGAGCTCCAGCCGTCGAACAGCACGTGGTGGGACGTCCAGATCAGGTCGACCTCGTCGCCCGGGAGGGCGGCGATCGTCAGCCGGGTCAGCGGCGCCCGGGTCAGGTCGAACGGGACCGCCCGGTCGGCCGCCAGTGCCTCCGCCAGCGCGGCTTCGCGTTCCGCCTCGCCGAGGTCGCGCCAGTCGTGGTGGGTGACCGGCAGGGTCGCCGCGCGGTCCACCACCTGCACCGGCTCTTCGACGCCGGTCCAGACCAGCCGCGTGCGCAGCACGGGCGTCCGGTCGACGACCCGCTGCCAGGCCGCGGCGAGCGCGGCCGGGTCGGCGACGCTCGCGAGCCGGATGCGGACCTGCTCGAAGTACGCCGGGGAGCCGTCGTCCACCAGGGTGTGGAACACCATCCCGGCCTGCAGCGGGGTGAGCGGGTAGACGTCCTCGACCGCGCGGCCGTCGCCGGCCACGGTGTCCAGTTCGGCCGCGCTCAGCCGGGCGAGGGGGAAGTCCGACGGCGTGCGGCCGCCGGCGTCCGGGGCGGCGCAGTGCGCGACGATTTCGCGCAACGCCGTCAGGACCTGCTCGGCGAGCCCGCGCACGGTGTCCTCGCGGTGGATGCCGGGGGCGTAGGTCCAGGCCAGTTCGAGCCGGCCGCCGTCGACGATGCCGACGACGTCCAGCAGGGCGGTGCGCGGCCGCTCGGGGTCGATGTCGTCGCCGAGGTCGCCGCCCCAGCCCCGGTACAGCCCGCTGTCGTCGCCGCCGGCGGTCCACTGCCCGTGGTAGTTCAGGGAAATCTGCGGTACCGGCCGGTCACCCACGGCCAGCGTGCCGTACCCGAGGCCCTTGCCGGGCACCGCCCGCAACTGCTCCTTGACGGCTTTCAGGGTCGATCCCCAGTTCTCGGCCGCGGGGAGGGTGAGCGCGACCGGGTACTCGGCGGTGAACCAGCCGACCGTGCGGGAGAGGTCGAGGTCGTCGAAGATCTCCTCGCGGCCGTGGCCCTCCAGCGAGACCAGGACGCGGTCGCGGCCGGTCCAGCGGGCCAGCACCCGGCCCAGGGCGCTGAGCAGGACGTCGTTGATCTGGGTCCGGTAGACGTCGGGCACCCGGTGCAGCAGGGCGTCGGTGGTCTCGCCGTCCAGGCGGACGGTGACCGTGCGGGCGCGGCCGGCGGTGTTCTCCCCCGCCGCGTCCACCGGCAGGTCGGGGTCGACGCCGTCGAGCGCCTGCGTCCAGTACGGCAGTTCGGCGTCGAAGCTGTGCCCGGCCAGGCGGTCGGCCCAGCGCAGGGCGCTCACCGGGGCCGGGCCGAGGTCGACCGGCCGGCCGGCGACCACCTGCCGGTAGGCGGTTTCCAGGTCGTCGAACAGGATCCGCCAGGACACGCCGTCGATCACCAGGTGGTGGACGACCAGCAGCAGCCGCGGCGGCTGCCCGGGCGACGTGATCAGGACGGGCGCGACGAGCGGGCCGCCCTCGACGCGCAGGGTGGCGCGCGCTTCGGCCGCGACCGCGCTGACGTCCACATCGGACACCGAGATCCGGCGCAGGGCCGGGATCTCCGCGTCCGGCCGGAACTCCTGCCGCCACCCGGCGTCGGTCCGGGTGAACCGGGTGCGCAGGGCGTCGTGGCGGGCCAGCACCGCGCCCAGCGCGGTTTCGAGGGCGGGCACCGCGACGTCCGGATCGAGTTCGGCGAGCGTGGACATGGTGAAGTGGTCGTGGTGGCCGGTTTCGAAGAACCACCGCTGGATCGGGGTGAGGGGTGCCGCGCCGGTGAACCCGGCTTCGGCTTCGCCGGATTCGGTGCCGGCCACGAGCGCGAGTTCGGCGATGCTCTGGTGGCGGAAGACGTCCCGGGACGTCAGCCGCAGGCCGTGCCGCCGGGCCCGGGAGACGAGCTGGATGCTGAGGATCGAATCCCCGCCCAGCGCGAAGAAGTTGTCGTCCACCCCCGGCGCTCCGACGCCGAGGACGTCGGCCCAGATCTCCGCCAGCAGCCGCTCGACGTCGGTGCGCGGGGCGGTCCGGCTCTTCGCCGGGGCCGGGTGGACGGCGGGCGCGGGCAGCGCCCGGCGGTCGACCTTGCCGCTGGTGGCCAGCGGCAACCGGTCGAGCGGCACGAACACCGACGGCACCAGGTGGTCGGGCAGGGTCGCTTTCAGGGCCGTCCGCAGCCGCGCCGGATCCGCCGAGGAGCCGTCGACCGGGACGACGTAGGCGACCAGCCGGGCGTGGCCGTCGTCGTGACGGGCGACGACGACGGTGTCGGCGACCTCGGGCAAGGTCCGCAGCGCCGCCTCGACCTCCCCGGGCTCGATCCGGAAGCCGCGGATCTTGACCTGGTCGTCGACGCGGCCGAGGTATTCGAGCTGCCCCTCGGCGGTCCAGCGCGCGCGGTCGCCGGTGGCGTACATCCGGTCGCCGGGCGGGCCGAAGGGGTTGGCGCGGAAGCGATCCGCGGTCAGGCCGGGCCGGTTGAGGTAGCCGCGGGCCAGCTGGACCCCGGACAGGTGCAGTTCGCCGGGCACACCGATCGGGGCCGGGCGCAGCCGGTCGTCGAGGACGTAGGCGCGCACGTTCCCGACCGGGCGGCCGATCACCTCGCGCGCGGTCTCGCCGATCCGGCAGAACGTCGCGTCGACCGTGCACTCCGTCGGGCCGTAGAGGTTGAACGCGGTGACGCCGTCGAGGTCGCTCAGGTCGCGCCACAGCGCCTCGCCGACCGCTTCCCCGCCGAGCAGCAGCACCGACGGCCGGTGGTCCCCGAACCCGGCGTCGAGGAGGTGCCGGACGAACGACGGCGTCGAGTTGACCAGGTCGATCCGGTGCTCGGCGACGTACCCGGCGAGCACCGCGGGGTCGAGCCGGGTGTCGGCGTCGATCACGTGCAGCTCGTGCCCGCCCGTGAGCATCAGCAGCAGGGTTTCCCAGGACGCGTCGAAGGAGAACGCGGCGGTCAGCGCCACCCGCAGCCGGTCCCGGCCGGCCGCGGCGGTGAACTGGCCGGCGTGGTCGACGGCGAAGTTGGCGAGGGCGCGGTGGCCGACCAGCACGCCCTTCGGCGTCCCGGTCGAGCCGGACGTGTAGATCGCGTAGGCGGCGTGCTCCGGGCCGATCGGGGTGCGGAGGTTCGTGTCCTCCCCTTCGGCGGCCACCGGTTCGGTGATCACCAGCACCGGCCGGGCGTCGGCCAGCAACGCCTCCCGCCGCCGGGCGGGCAGCTCCGGGTCCAAGGGCAGGTAGGCAGCACCGGTCTTGAGGACGGCCAGGAGGGTGACGACCGAGTCGGCCGAGCGCGGCAGGGCGACCGCGACCAGGCGCTCGGGTCCGGCACCGCCTTCGACGAGGGTGCGCGCGATCCGGTTGGCCCGGGTGTTGAGCTCGGCGAAGGTCAGCGCCGTGTCGCCGGAGACCAGCGCGGTCGCGTGCGGGGTGCGGGCGGCCTGGGCTTCGAACAGCTCGACGACGGTCGTGTCCGGCACCGGCCGATCGGTCGCGTTCCACGTCCCGACGACGAGGTCCTGTTCGGCCGCGGGCAGCAGTGGCAGCGTGTCGACGGGCCGGTCCGGGGCGGCCACGACGGCGGTGAGCAGAACCGTGAGGTGCTCGGCGAACCGGCCCATCGTCGCCGCGTCGAACAGGTCGGTGTTGTAGTTCAGCAGACCCCGCAGCCCGTCCGGGCGCTCCTCGAACTCGACGCTCAGGTCGAATCCGGCGGTGGTCATCGGCAGGGCCAGCTCGCTCGCCGTCAGCCCGGCGAGGGCGGGCAGGCCGTTGCCGGCGTTCTGCAGCGTGACGAGGACCTCGAACAGCGGCGTGCGGCTGGGGTCGCGGTCGGGGCTCAGCTCGTCGACGATCCGCTCGAACGGCACCTCCTGGTGCGCGAAGGCGTCCAGGACCGTCCGGCGGACGGTGCCGAGCAGCTCCCCGAAACCGCGGCGTCCGTCCACCCGGGACCGCAGCACGACGGTGTTGACGAAGAGCCCGACCAGGTCCTGGACCTCGGGGTGGTCCCGGCCCGAGGTGACCGTGCCGACGGCGACGTCGTCCTGGCCGGACCAGCGGCGCAGCACCAGCTGGCAGGCCGCGACCAGCGCCGTGAACAGGGTCGTGTCGCGGTCCCGGCTGAGCCGGCGAAGCCCCGCGAGGGCCTCGGCGCCGAGGGTGAACTCGTGCTCGGCACCGTTGGCCGTCCGGGTGGCCGGGCGCGGGCGGTCGGTCGGCAGGTCGAGGGGACGCAGGCCGTCGAGCTCCCGGCGCCAGAAGCCGAGCTGCTCGGCGAGGAAGTCGCCGGTGAGGCGCTCGCGCTGCCACGCGGCGAAGTCCGCGTACTGGATCGGCAACGCCGGGAGCTCGGCCCGCTCGTCGCCGTGGAGGGTGGCCAGCTCGCCGATCAGGACACCCATCGACCAGCCGTCGGTGATGATGTGGTGCAGGGACAGGACCAGCGCGTGGTCGTCCGGGGCCACGCGGACGAGCCGCGCCCGCAGCAACGGGCCGCGGGCCAGGTCGAACGGCCGGGCCAAGTCTTCGGCCAACAGCCGCCGCAGGTCGTCCTCGCCGGACACTTCGGTGACGGGCAACGCGAGCTGCCACGGCTCCCCCACGACCTGGCGCGGCCGGCCGTCCACCGACGGGAACGTCGTGCGCAGGGACTCGTGGCGGGCGATCAGCGTGGTGAGCGCCCGGGCGAGCGCGTCGGGCCGCAGCTGTCCGCGCAGCCGCACGCCGAAGACCGTGACGTGGTCGGTGCTGCCGGGCGCGAAGTCGTCGAGGAACCACAGGCGCTGCTGGGCGAAGGACAGCGGCAGCTCGCCGTCGCGGTCCACCGGGGTGATCGCGGCGGACAGCGGCGTGGCGGACGCGGACGGCAGCGCGGCGGCCAGGGCCGCCACGGTCGGGTGGTCGAACACCGTGCGCGGGGACACCTCGACGCCGAAGGCCTCGCGCAGCGCGGAGGTGAACCGGATGCTGAGGATGGAATCCCCGCCCAGCTCGAAGAAGTTGCCGTCGGCGCCGACGCGGTCCAGGCCGAGCGTCGCGGCCAGGACCGCCGCCACCGTGCGTTCGGTCTCGGTGCGGGGTTCGGCGAACTCGGCGGGTTCCGGCCCGGTCGCGGCGGGCGCCGGCAGCGCCCGTTGGTCGAGCTTGCCGTTGCGGGTCAACGGGAGTTCGCCGAGCGTGACGAACGCCGAGGGGACCATGTAGTCCGGCAGCGTCCGGCTCAGGTGCGCGCGCAGCCGCGCGGTGCTCGGCGGGGCATCCGGTGCCGCGGCGACGACGTAGGCGACCAGCCGCTTGCGGCCGGGCTCGTCCTCGCGGGCCAGCACCGCCGCCGAGCCGACCTCGGGCAGGGCGAGCAGGGTGGCCTCGATCTCGCCCGGTTCGATCCGGAAGCCGCGGATCTTGACTTGCTGGTCGGCGCGGCCGTGGTAGCGCAGGGCGCCGTCGTGCGTGCGGGACACGCGGTCGCCGGACCGGTACATCCGGGACCCGGGCGCGCCGAAGGGGTCGGCGACGAACCGGGCCGCGGTCAGCCCGGGACGGCCGAGGTAGCCGCGGGCCAGGCCGTCACCGGCCACGTAGAGCTCGCCGGGCACCCCGGCCGGGACCGGGTTCAGGTCGGGGTCGAGGACGTACCCGCGCAGGTCGGGCAGGGCGGTGCCGATGACCCCCGGAGTGCCCACGGTGTCCGGTTCGGACACGAGGTCGTGGTGGGTGACGTGCACGGTGGTTTCGGTGATGCCGTACATGTTCACCAGCCGCGGGGCGCGGTCGCCGTGGCGGGCGAACCAGCCGGCCAGCCGGCGCGTGTCGAGTGCCTCGCCACCGAAGACCACGTACCGCAGCGAAAGCGGGGTTCCGGGCTCGTCTTCGTCGGCCCGGACGAGCTGGTAGAACGCCGAAGGCGTCTGGTTGAGCACGGTGACGCGTTCATCGGCCAGCAGGCGCAGGAACTCCCGCGGCGAGCGGGACACCGCGTGCGGCACCACGACGAGCCGGCCGCCGTGCAGCAGCGGGCCCCAGATCTCCCAGACGGAGAAGTCGAACGCGTAGGAGTGGAACAGCGTCCAGACGTCGTCGCGCCCGAACCCGAACCGGTCGTCGGTCGCGGCGAGCAGGCGGGTGACGTTGCGGTGCGGGATCACCACCCCCTTGGGCAGCCCGGTCGAGCCGGACGTGTAGATGACGTAGGCGGGGTGGTCCGGCGTGCACCGCGGCGGCGGGTCGGTGTCCGGTCCCTCGGCCACGGCGACGTCTTCGGGGGCGAGGACGGCGACGGGGTCGGTGTCGGCGACCATCCGCTCGACGCGTTCGGCCGGCGTGGCCGGGTCGATCGGCAGGTAGGCGGCCCCGGCCTTGAGCACGGCGAGGATCGCGACGACCTGCTCGGGCGAGCGCGGCAGGCGCAGGGCGACGAACCGTTCGGGCCCGGCGCCGAGCGCGATCAGCCGGTGCGCCAGGCGGTTCGCCCGCGCGTTCAGCTCGGCGTAGGTGCAGTGCGTGCCGCCGGCGGTGAGCGCAACCGCGTCCGGGTGCGCCGCGACCTGGGCGGCGAACAGCTCCGTGATGGTCGGCGCGGGCAGCGACGGGAGCGGCTCGGTGGTGAGCTGCGCGCGGTCGGCGGCCGACAGCCACGGCAACCGGCCGATCGGTCGCTCCACGTCCTCGGCGATCCCCAGCAGCAGGGTCTCCAGGCGGGCCGCCAGCGCGGTGGCCGTCTCCTCGTCGAACAGCGCCGGGTCGGTGCCGAGCTCGAAGCCCAGCTGCCGGTCGACGTAGGCGCGCAGCATGACCGGGAACGTCGTGGTGTCGAGTGCGGTCACCTCGCGCAGGGTGACGCCCGCCTGCGCGGCGGCGTTCTCGTCGAAGGGGTAGTTCTCGAACGCGACCATGCTGTCGAACAGGTTCTCCCCCGGCGGGACGTCGCTGAGGGCACGCAGCTTCCCGAGGGCGAGGAAGTCGTAGCGGCGGGCCTGGTTCTGCTCGTCCTGCAGCCGCCGCAGCCACGCCGGCAGCGGCTCGGCGCGGTCGATCCGCGTGCGCGTCGGGACGGTGTTGATGAACATCCCGATCATGTTCTCCACGCCCGGCAGGTCGTCGGGGCGGCCGGAGACGGTGGTGCCGAAAACGACGTCGGACTCGCCGCTGGAGTGGGCCAGCAGCAACGCCCACGCGCCCTGCACGAGGGTGTTGACGGTGAGACCGTGGCGCCGGGCCACGTCCCGCAGCCGGGTGGTGTCCTCTGTGAACAAGGAGATCCGTACCGTGCGCGACGAGCGGGTCCGGTGGGCCTGGGCCGGGGGCCGGTCCCACGGCAGCGGGGTCGGGGCGGCGAAGCCGGACAGCACGGACCGCCAGTGCTCTTCGGCCGCGGCGGCGTCCTGGGCGGCGAGCCAGCCGAGGTAGTCGCGGAACGGCCGGTGCGCCGGCACGCGCGGGATCCGGTGCTCGGTGATCGCGGCGTACTGCTCGCACACCTCGGTGAAGATCTGGGCGAGGCTCCAGCCGTCGAGCACGATGTGGTGGGAGGTCCACATCAGCAGCACGCGGTCGTGGGTGAGCGCGACGACGGCGAGCCGCATCAGCGGCGCGGTGGTGAGCTCCAGGCCCGTGGCGGCGTCTTCGGCGGACAGCCGGTCCAGCTGTTCGGCCTGCTCGGCTTCGGACAGCCCGCGCCAGTCGTGGCGGGTGATCGGGACGACCGCCCGGTGCCGCACGACCTGGAGGGGTTCTTCGAGACCGTCCCAGACCAGTTCGGTGCGCAGGACCGGGGTGCGGTCGGCGACCTGCTGCCAGGCCTGCGCGAACGCGTCCGGGTCGCGGACGCCGTCGAGGAGCATCCGGGCCTGGTCGACGTAGGCGTCGGCGGTGGGGTCGAGCAGGCTGTGGAACAGCATGCCCGCCTGCAGAGGGGTCAGCGGGTAGATGTCGTCGACGTCGCGGCCGTCACCGGCCAGCCGGTCTACTGTGGACTGAGTGATGCGGGCCAGGGGGAAGTCCGACGGTGTGCGACCGCCGCTGCCGGGCCGCGCGCAGTGCGCGACGATCTCCCGCAGCCCGGTCAGCATCGCCTCGGCCAGCTCGCGAATGGTGTCCTCGTCGTTCACCTGGTCGGAGTAGGACCAGGTCAACGACAGCACGCCGGACTCCACGACGCCGGTGACGTCGAGCTGGTAGGTGCTCGCCTCTTCCGGGGCGATGTCCGCGCCCGGGCTGTCGTGGCGCCCGCGGAACAGCCCGCGGTCGCCGGCCTGGGCGTCCCAGCGGCCGTGGTAGTTGAAGCAGACCTGCGGCAACGGGAACGCCTGCAGGGCGTGTCCCGGCGCGCCCGGCTCGCCGAGGTACCGCAGCGCTTCGTAGCTCAGGCCGCGGCGCGGGACGGCCCGCAGCTGCTCCTTGACCGCCTTGAGAGTGGCTCCCCAGTCCCCCGACGGCGGCAGGTCGAGCGCCACCGGGAACTGCGTGGTGAACCAGCCGACCGTGCGAGAGAGATCGACGCCGTCGAGGACGTCTTCGCGGCCGTGTCCCTCCAGGGCGATCAGGACGCCGTCGTCCCCGGTGCGGTCGGCCAGCGCCCGGCCGAGCGCGCTCAGCAGCACGTCGTTGACCTGGGTCCGGTAGGTGGCGGGGACGCGGTGCAGCAGCGCGTCGGTGTCGTCCGCGCCGAGGGTCACGGTCAGCGTGCGGGTGGAGCCGGTGGTGCCCGCGCCCGCGTGGTCGGCGGCCAGCTGCGCCGGGACCCGGCGGGCCACCTGCGTCCAGTGCTCGAGGTCGTCGTCGAACCCGCCGGACCGGACATGCTGCTCCAGCAGGTGCGCCCACTGGGTGAACGGCGTGGCCGTGGCCGCGAGCCGGACCGGGACGCCGGCGAGGACCTGGCCGTAGGCGGTTTCGAGGTCGCCGAGCAGCAGCCGCAGCGACACGCCGTCGGTCACGACGTGGTGCACGGCCAGGAACAGCAACGGCGGCCGGGTGCCGCGGAGGAGCAGCGCCGCGCCGGCGAGGACGCCGGTGGTGAGGTCGAGGCCGGCGCGCACCTGCGCGGCCGCGGCCTCGATGCCGGCCCGCTGCCCGGCGTCGCCGAGCGAGGACAGGTCCCGGATCCGCAGCAGCCCGGTCGGCGCCGTGGGCGTGACCTCCTGCCGCCACCGGCCGTCGACGGTGAAGAACCGGGTGCGCAGGGCGTCGTGGTGAGCGACGACCGCGTCGAGGGCGGTCCGCAGCGCCTGCTGGTCGACGTCGGCGGGCAGCTCGAGGAGCTGCGACATGGTGAAGTGGGCCAGCGGCCCGTGGGTGGCGAAGAACCAGTGCTGGATCGGGGTGAGCGGCGCCGGACCGGCGACCGGTCCCGCCGCCGGCGTGTGGACCGCGGCGGTCTGCACGGCGGTCGCGAGCCCGGCGATGGTCTGGTGCAGGAAGATGTCCCGGGAGGTGAGCCGCAGGCCGGCCTGGCGGGCCTGGGCGACCACCTGGATGGACAGGATCGAGTCGCCGCCGAGGCCGAAGAAGTTGTCCTCGACGCCGATGCGGTCGTTGCCCAGCACCTCGGACCAGATCGCCACCAGCTGGTGTTCGACGGCCGTGCGCGCGGGCACGTAGGCCTGGCCGCCGTCCGCCGGGGCGTCCGGCGCCGGAAGGGCCCGGCGGTCGACTTTGCCCTGCGGGGTCAGCGGGATCGCGTCGACCGGGACGAACGCCGAGGGCACCAGGTAGTCGGGCAGGGTGGCCCGCAGGGCGGTGCGCAGGCCGTCCGGCGTGACCTCCCCGGCGCCGACGACGTAGGCGACCAGCCGGGCGTGCCCGCCTTCGGGCCGGTGGGCGACGACGACGGCCGCGGTGACGCCGGGCAGGCGCACCAGCGCGGCCTCGACCTCGCCCGGCTCGACCCGGAAACCGCGGATCTTCACCTGGTCGTCGAGCCGGCCCAGGTACTCCAGCTGCCCGTCCGCCGTCCAGCGGACGCGGTCGCCGGTGCGGTACATGCGTTCGCCCGGCGCGCCGAAGGGGTTCGCGACGAAGCTGCCGGCCGTCCGGCCCGGTCGGCCGAGGTAGCCGCGGGCGAGCTGCGCCCCGGCGAGGCACAGCTCGCCGGGCACGCCGGCGGGCACCGGGCGCAGGTCCTGGTCGACGACGTAGGCGCGGGTGTTGGCCAGCGGGCGGCCCAGTACCGGCCGGGTCGTCTCGCCGACCCGGCACGAGACGGCGTCCACCGTGTACTCGGTGGGGCCGTAGAAGTTGTGCGCCACGGTGACTTCGGCGCCGGAGAGCTCCCGCCAGAGCGTGTCGTCGAGTGCTTCGCCGCCGAGCATGAGGATCTTCGGCCGGTGGCGCGGGTCGGTCAGCAGCCCGGCGGGGATCAGCCGGCGCAGGTAGGTCGGGGTGAGGTCGAGGAAGTCGATCCGGCGCTCGGCGATGTAGCCGACCAGCGCGTCCGCGTCGAGCCGGGTGTCCTCGCCGATCAGGTGCAGCTCATGACCGTCGGCCATGAGCAGCGGGCCTTCGAGGGAGGTGTCGAACGACAGCGTCGCGGTCAGCGCGACGCGCAGCCGCCGGCCGGGTGCGGCGAAGTCGGTGCGGTGGTTGAAGAGCAGGTTGGTGAGGTTGCGGTGCGGGACGGCCACCCCCTTCGGGCGGCCGGTCGACCCGGACGTGTACATGACGTAGGCCGTGTTGTCCGGCCGCAGTGGCGCGATCCGGTCGGCGTCGGTGAGGTCGGTGCCGGGGTGGTCCCGGTCCGCGGCGGCGATTTCCGCCGGTCCGATGACCAGTTCGGCACCGGAGTCGCGCAGCAGGAGCTCTTTCCGGTCGGCGGGCAGGGCCGGGTCGATCGGCAGGTACACCGCGCCGGCCTTGAGCACGGCGAGGAAGGCCACGATCGCGTCGGCGGTGCGCGGGAGGGCGAGGGCCACGACCCGCTCGGGGCCGGCGCCCAGCGTGACGAGGTGGCGGGCCAGGCGGTTGGCCATCGCGTTGAGCTCGGCGAAGCTCAGCGCGATGTCCCCGGCGACGAGCGCGGTCTCGTCCGGGCTGCGCTGGGCCTGGGACTCGAACAGCTCGGTGATGGTGGCCGCGGGGACGTCCAGCGCGGTGTCGTTCCAGCCGGTGAGCAGCCGGGTTTCCTCGCCGGCGGTGAGCAGCGGCAGGTCACCGACCGGGCGGCCCGCGTCGGCGGCGATCGCGGTCAGCAGCACGGTGAGGTGCTCGCCGATCGCGACGGCGGTCCGCGCGTCGAACAGGTCGGTGTTGTACTCCAGCGAGCCTTCGAGCGCGTCGGCGGACGGCTGGAACTCGACGGTGAGGTCGAAGTTGGCGGCCCGGCGGGCCACCTCGACCGGCTCGGCCGTCAGCCCGGCGAAGTCCACCGGGCCGCCCGCGCTCCCGTGCAGCAGCACCATCGCGTCGAACAGCGGGGTGCGGCTGGCGTCGCGGTCGAGGCGCAGCGCTTCGACGAGCTTTTCGAACGGGGCTTCGGCGTGCTCGAAGGACTCCAGCACGGTGGTGCGGACGGCGTCGAGGAACGTCCCGAACGGTGCTGTTCTGTCCACAGTGGACCGGATGACGACGGTGTCGACGAAGAAGCCGACCGTCCGCTGCAGCTCGGGCCGGTTCCGGCCGGACACCACGGTGCCGACGGCGATGTCGCTGCGGCCGGTGTAGCGGGCGAAGAGCACCTGGCAGGCCGCGACGAGCACGGTGTAGAGCGTGGTGTCGTGGCCGCGGGCCAGTTCGGCCAGCGCGGCCGCGACCTCGGCCGGGACGCTGAAGTGGTGCACGGCACCGGCGGTGGTGCGCACGGCGGGCCGCGGCCGGTCGGCGGGCAGGTCGAGGGGTTCGACGCCGGCGAGCTGCGTCGTCCAGTAGGCGAGGTGCCGGTCGAGGGCCGGCCCGGCGAGCCGGTTTCGCTGCCACACGGCGAAATCGGCGTACTGGACCACCGGTTCGGGCAGGTCCGCGGGCTCGCCGCGGACGGCGGCCGCGTAGAGCGTGCCGAGCTCGCCGACGAGGATGCCCATCGATTCGCCGTCGGTGACGACGTGGTGGGCGGTGATCAGCAGGACGTGGTGGTCGTCGGCGACCCGCACGAGCAGCAGCCGCACCAGCGGCCCGCGGCGCAGGTCGAACGACCGGCTGTATTCGGTCCCCAGCACCTCGTCGAGGTCGGCCGGCCGCAGGGCGGGGTCGGTGGTCAGGTCGACGGTCCGCACCGGGATCTCCGGAGCGGGGTGGACGACCTGGACCGGGGTGCCGCCGGCGTCGTCGATGGTGGTGCGGATGGCTTCGTGGCGGGCCACCAGCTGCCGCAACGCCCCCGTGAGCGCGGCGGTGTCGAGCGGCCCGGTCAGCCGCAGCGCGACGGCGCTGTTGTACTCGGCGTCCCCCGGGCGGAACTCGTCGAGGAACCACAGCCGCTGCTGGGCGAACGACAGGGGCAGAGCGTCCTCCCGCGGCGCCCGGCCGATGACGTCGGACCGCTCCGCCCGCCCGGCCAGCCGGCGCTTGAGCGTCTCCCGCAGCTCCGCGGGCAACGCGTCGATGCGGCTCTTCCTCGAGGTGGTCATCGCTTTCGGTTCCTCACAACGCAGTTCGGGTGGTCCGGGATCGCCGGCAGAACAAAGGGGTGGCAGGAGTTCAGGAGGCGCGGCGGCGCCGCCGGGCGACGCGGCCGCCCGCCTGCATGGCGCTGACGGTCCCGGTGGCCGGGTCGGTCAGGAAGCGGCCGCCGATGATCCGGCGGCCCGTGCCCGGCTCGCGGACCGAGAACGACCCGTCGCGCAGCAACGCCAGTTCCGGGTACACCTCGCCGTCGACGACCAGGACCGCGTCGCCGTCCGCGCGGACGTCCACCTGGTACTCCAGGTCGCCGTTGGTGTAGCGCCCCGTCAGGTCGGCGGCCGGGCGGGCCGCCCGGCCGAGGTCGCGGGGCAGCTCGTAGTCGCCCACCGGCAGGCCCTCGGCCCGCAGCGCCGCGACCAGGTCCGTCCACAGTGCCGCGCCCGTGTTCCCGTTGGTGGTCAACGCGACGACGCGGCCGTGCGAGGAGTCGATCCGCAGGTGGCACGAGGTGCCGTCCGCGGTGCCGTCGTGGCCGGTCCAGTCCGCGTCCGCGCCGCGGTAGCCGGCCAGGCCGAGCCCCCAGCTGTCGGCCAGGCCGAACGGCTCCGCCCCCGGTACCGGGCGGCTCATCAGCTCGGCCAGGTCCACCGGCAGCGGGCCGTCGCCGCCGCAGAACATGCCGCCGAACGCCGCCAGGTCTTCGGCGCTCAGCGCCAGGGCCCCGGCCGCGGCCTCCGCGGGAGTCAGCGTCTGCGCGACCGGCCGGGCGCGGCCGGTCGCCGCGTGGACGGCGTGCCCGCTGACGTGCGCACCGCCGCGGCGCCGCGCGCCCGGCTCCACGACGAACGCGGCGTCGATGCCGAGCTCGTCGAGGAGCACCGTCTCCATCGCCTCCCACCAGCTCATCCCGGTGATCGCCTCGATCACGTACCCGGTCAGCACGTATCCGACGTTGGAGTAGGAAAACCCCAGGCCGGGCGGCTGGACGAGCCCGGCCTCGCGGCAGGCGCGCAGGTACCGGCGGGCCGAACCCGCGCCGTCGGCGGCGGCGCCGAGCGCGGCCGGCAGCCCGCCGGTGTGGCTGAGCACCTGGCCGCAGGTCGGTCTGCCGACCTGCGGGCCGAGACCGTCCAGGTGCTCGCCGAGCGGGTCGTCCGGGTCCAGGTCGCCGTCGGCGACCAGCAGCATCGCCACCGTGGCGGTGAACGCCTTGGTGATCGAGCCGACCGGGAACTTCGCCTCGGCGGTGACGTCACCGGCGGTGACGGAGTCCGTCCGGCCGCCGTCGGTGACGACCAGCTGGGCGGCCGGCACGCCGTGCTTGTGGGCCAGGCCGGCGAGCAGCCGCTGCAGCCGGCCGTCGGTTGCGGGTACCGGGACCCGCAGGGTGGATTGGGTGAGCGTCGTGGGAATGGGCATGAGGTGGGGACCTTCCGCGTCGGGGCAAGGGACCAGGCAGCGCACCCGTCGTGAGTGGAAAGGCGGGTTCTAACCCGCTTTTTCACTCACGACGAGCCGCGGCAGGCTCGGCGTCGGCGGCCATCTGGCGCTGCAGGCTCAGCGGCCGCATGTCGGTCCACACCTCGTCGACGTGGTCCATGCACTCCTGGCGGCCGCCGCGGAAGCCGTCGGCCCGCCAGCCCGCGGGTACCTCGTTCGCCACCGGCCACAGCGAGTACTGGCCCTCGTCGTTCACGAGGACCTGGAATTCGGCGTCGTCCTGCATGGGTGTTTCCTTTCCTTTCGGGGGTTTCAGCGGTCTTGGCCGGCGGCGAGCCGTTCGAGGTCCTGCAGGACCCGTTCTTCGACGAGCTCCGCCAGGGCCAGCACGGTGCCCGCGGTGAGCACGTCCTTGGGCGTGATCTCGACGTCGAAGGCGGACTTCGTCATCGAGGTGATCCGCAGGCTGCGCAGCGAATCGCCGCCGAGGGCGAAGAAGTTGTCCTCGACGCCGACCCGGTCCAGGTCGAGTGCCTCGGCCCAGATGGCCGCGAGGACCTCTTCGGTCTCGGTTTCCGGCGCCGCGTACCCGGCGGTCTCCACCGGCGCGGCCGGGGCCGGGAGGGCCCGCCGGTCCAGTTTTCCGTTGGCGGTCAGGGGAAGCGCGTCGAGCCGGACGAACGCGGCGGGCACGAAGTGGGCCGGCAGCGCGGCGGCGACGTGCTCCCGCAGGCCGGCACCCACCTCGCCGACGACGTAGGCGATCAGGCGCTGGCCGTCCGCGACGACGGCGGCGTCCCGCACTCCCGGGTGCTTGCGCAGCACCGCCACGATCTCGCCGGGCTCGATCCGGAAGCCGCGGATCTTGACCTGGTCGTCGGCGCGGCCGAGGAACTCGAGGGTCCCGTCGGCGCGCCACCGCACCAGGTCGCCGGTGCGGTACATCCGCTCCCCCGGCGCCCCGAACGGATCGGCGAGGAACCGGGAGGCGGTGAGCCCCGGCCGGTCGAGGTACCCGCGCGCCAGCCCGGCACCGGCGACGTACAGCTCGCCCGCGGCACCGATCGGCACCGGCCGCAGCGCCGGGTCGAGGACGCGGACCCGGGTGTTGCGGATCGGACGGCCGATCGGCGGGGTCGCGCCCGGCTCCAGGGGGTCGCTCCAGGTCGCCACCACCGTGGTTTCGGTGGGCCCGTAGGCGTTGATCATCCGGCGGCCGGGCGCCCAGCGGGCGACCAGGTCGGCCGGGCACGCTTCGCCGCCGACCACCAGCGTGCGGAACGCCGGCAGCTCGACGTCCGGCACGCTCGCCATGGCCACCGGCGGGATCAGCGCGTGGGTGACGCCTTCCTCGCGCAGCACGGCGGCCAGGTGCTCACCGAGCAGCGGCCCGGGCGGCGGCACGACCAGCGCGGCCCCCGCGGGCAGGGCCATGCACAGCTCCAGCACCGAAGCGTCGAAGCTGGGCGAGGAGAACTGCAGCACGCGGTCGCCGGGCCGGACGTCGAAGTGGGCGATCTCGGCGCTCGCGAAGCTCGCCAGTCCGGCGTGGGTGACGACGACGCCTTTGGGCGTGCCGGTCGAGCCCGAGGTGTAGATGACGTACGCCGGTGCGGTCAGCGGCACCGACCGGCCCAGTGGACTGGCCGGACCGTGGGCTTCCGAGCCGTCGAGGACGAGCACGTTGTCGACCGGCAGGGGTGTCCCCGGCTTGGTCACCACGACCACCGGCTTCGCGTCGGCGAGCATGAACGCGATCCGCTCGGCCGGGTAGTCCGGGTCGACCGGCAGGTAGGCGGCCCCCGTCTTGAGCACGGCCAGCTGCGCGACGACGATCTCGACCGAGCGCCCCAGCGCGAGGGCGACGATCCGCTCCGGGCCGGCTCCGCGCGCAGCCAGCAGCCGGGCCAGCCGGTCGGCGCGCGCGTCGAGTTCGGCGAAGGTGAGCCGCTCCTCGCGCGAGCTCACCGCGACGGCGTCGGGTGTGCGGGCGGCCTGGGCCTCGATCAGCTCGGTGAGGGTGACCGCCGGGACGTCGTGGTGGGTGTCGTTGAACGCCACGAGGACCTGGTCGCGTTCGGCGACGTCGAATTCCCGCAGCGGCCGGGCCGGGTCTTCGGCGATCGCCTCCAGGAGGTGTTCGAGCTGCCGGGCCAGCCGGTGGATCGTCGCCTCGTCGAACAACGCCGGGTCGTAGCCCAGGCCGAGTGACAGGCGCGGGCCGGGCGCGGCGACGACGCTGAGCGGGTAGTTGGTGGTCTCCATCGCCTGCAGCTCGCGCAGCCGCACGCCGTGGGCCGCGACGTCGTCCGCGGTGACGGGGTAGTTCTCGAACACGACGAGGCTGTCGAACAGGTTCCGGCCGCCCTCGACGCCGCTCCACGCCTGCACCGCGGTCAGCGGGACGTGCTCGAACCGGCGCGACTCGGCCTGCGCCGTCTGCAGGCCGCGCAGCCAGCCGGCGACCGGGGCCGCCGGGTCGGCGGTGACCCGCACGGGCAGGGTGTTGATGAAGATGCCGGTGATGTCGTCGACGCCGGCCAGCCCGGCCGGGCGGCCGGACACGGTGGCGCCGAAGCAGACGTCGTCCTCACCACTGTGCCGGGCGAGCAGGAGCGCCCAGGCGCCTTGCACGACGGCGTTGACGGTGAGCCGCTCGCGCCGGGCGAACGCCGCCAGCCGGCCGGTCGCGTCCTCGCCGAGGTCGCGGCTGACCCACGTGGAGGAGCTCGATTCGTGGGACGCCGTGGGAATCCGGTCGTAGGGCAGCGGCGTCGGCTCGGTGACGTCGGCGAGCTCGCGACGCCAGTACTCTTCGGCGCCGTCGGCGGTCTGACCGCGCAGCCAGGTGACGTAGTCGCCGAACGGACGGCGGTGCGGCAGGGCCGGCGTGGTGCCGTCGCGCAGGGCCGCGTAGGCCGTGCCGACGTCGGACAGCACCTGGAAGACGCTCCAGCCGTCGAGCAGGACGTGGTGGAAGGTCCAGAGGAGCTGGACGGCGTCGTCCGGCAGCCGGGCCAGGGTGACCCGCAGCAGCGGGGCGGCCGCCAGGTCGAACGGCCGGGCGCGGTCCTGGGCCAGCAGCTCGCGCAGGGCTTCCTCGCGGTCGCGGTCCCGCCAGTCGAGCTCGGTCACCGGGACCCGCGCGTCGCGGTGGACGACCAGGAGCGGCTCGGGCACGTCTTCCCAGACGACGCTGCCGCGCAGCACCGGCGTCCGGTCGACCACGTGCTGCCAGGCTTCGGCCAGGAACCGCGGCTCGGCCACGCCGTCGAGAACGGCGGTGACCTGTTCGAAGTAGACGCCCTGGGATTCCTGGGACAGGCCGTGGAAGACCATGCCGGCCTGCATCGGGGTCAGCGGGTGGATGTCGGCGACGCCGCGGCCGTCGCCGGCGATCCGGTCCACCTGCCGCTGGTCCAAGGAGGACAACGGGAAGTCGCTCGGCGTGCGGCCGCCGGCACCGGGCGCGGCGCAGTGCGCGACGGCTTCGCCCAGCGCGGCCACCAGTTCCCCGGCCAGCTTTTCGACCGTGGCGGCGGTGTGGGTGTCCCGGGAGTAGTACCAGGTCAGTTCCAGGGTCTCCCGGTCCACCCGGCCGACGACGTCGAGCAGGTGCGCCCGGCCCGCGCCCTCGCCGACCGACGAGTCGAGGCTGCCGGCCGCGCCGTCGAGGCGGCCCAGGTAGTTGAAGCTGATCTCGGGCTGCAGTGCCGGCGCGGTCCCGGTCAGGTACCGCAGAGCGCCGAAGCCCACGCCGCGGCGCGGCACCGCGCGTAGCTGTTCCTTCACCGCCTTGAGCAGCGCGCCCCAGCTGTCGTCGATCCGCAGCGCGACCGGGTAGATCGAGGTGAACCAGCCGACGGTGCGGGACAGGTCGACGTCGTCGAACAGGTCCTCGCGGCCGTGGCCTTCCAGGTCGATCAGTACGCCGTCGCGGCCGGTCCAGCGGGCCAGGACCCGGCCGAGCGCGGCCAGCAGCACGTCGTTGACCTGCGTCCGGTAGACGCCGGGAACGTCCTGCAGGAGCGCTCGCGTCAGTTCGGCGTCCAGGCGCGTGGTGACCGTGCCGGTGCCCGCACCGGAAGCATCGTCGTCGGTCGGCAGTGACCCATCGACGGCGAGCGCGGTGCGCCAGTACGGCAGTTCGTCGTCGAAGCCGCCGGCCTCGGCGTGCGCGGCGAGCCGGTTGGCCCAGTCGCGGAACGCCGTCGTCTTCGGCGGCAGCGGGCCGCCGCGGTAGGCGGTTTCGAGGTCCTCCAGGAGGATCCGCCACGAGACGCCGTCGACGACGAGGTGGTTGACGGTCAGCCGCAGGACGGCGGGCTCCAGGAGTTCGGCGGTCAGCAGCGGCCCGTTCGTCACGTCGATCTCCGCGCCGAGGACTTCGGCCGGTTCGGCCGGGGCGTTCTCCTGGCCGCCGCCGGTGAACCGCATGCGCAGCGCGTCGTGGTGTCCGGTCAGGGTGGCCAGCGCCGCCCGCAGGGTGTCGACGTCGAAGGGCTCGGCCCGCTCGACCCGGACCGACTGGGTGAACCCGTTCGGATCGCCGAAGTCACCGGCGAAGAACCAGTGCTGGATCGGGGTCAGCGCGGCGTGGCCGGTCACCGGCCCCTGCTCGGCCACGGTGACCGCGGCCGAGCCCGCCGCGACGGCCAGCGCGGCCACGGTCTGGTGGGCGAACAGGTCCCGCGGGGTGAGCGCGAGGCCGTGGCGCCGGGCCCGGGAGACGACCTGGATGCTCAGGATCGAGTCGCCGCCGAGCTCGAAGAAGTTGTCCTCGACGCCGACGCCGGGCACGCCGAGCACGTCGGCCCAGACTTCGGCGAGCACACGCTCGGTCTCCGTGCGCGGCGGCACGTACCCGGTCACCGGCTCCGCGGCGGGCTCCGGGAGCGCCTGGCGATCGACCTTTCCGTTGGCGCTCAGGGGAAGCGCGTCGAGCGTGACGAACGCCGACGGAACCATGTAGTCGGGCAGGTCGCGGTGCAGCCACGTCCGCAGGTCCGGCTTCCCGGCCGCGACGACGTAGGCGACCAGCCGCCGGTCGCGGGTGATCACGACCGCTTCGGTGACGTCCGGGTGCGCGGCCAGGGCCGCTTCGATCTCGCCCAGCTCGATCCGGAAGCCGCGGATCTTCACCTGGTCGTCGGCGCGGCCGACGAACTCCAGCACCCCGTCCCCGGTCCACCGGACGACGTCCCCGGTGCGGTACATCCGCTCCCCCGGCGCGCCGAACGGGTCGGCGACGAACCGGTCGGCCGTGAGCCCGGGCCGGCCGAGGTAGCCGCGGGACACCCCGGCGCCGGCGATGAACAGCTCGCCGGTCACGCCCGGCGGGACCGGCCGCAGCCCCTCGTCCAGGACGTAGGCGGCCATGTTGTCCAGCGGCCGCCCGATCGGCATCGCGTCCGGCACCGCGGCTTCGGGCGCCAGGAAGTGGCGGCTGGCGAAGGTGGTCGTCTCGGTGGGGCCGTAGCCGTCGACGACGGTCAGGCCCGGGCAGGCGGCCCGCACCTGGCGGACCGCGGCGGCGGGCACGACGTCGCCGCCGGTCCACACCTCGCCGACACCCCGCAGGCACGCGGGATCCTCCTGCGCCAGCAGGCGGAAGAGCCCGGCGGTCAGCCACAACGCCGTGACGCCCCGCCGCGTGACCACTTCGCGCAGCACCTCGGCGTCGACGTCGCCCGGCGGGGCGACGATCACCCGGCCGCCGTTGAGCAGCGGCACCCACGCCTCGTACGTCGAGGCGTCGAACGCCTGCGGCGAGTGCAGCAGCACGGTCCGGTGCGCCTCGCCCGCGAACGAGCGGTCCGAAGCCAGCGCCACGATGTCGCGGTGGGTGACCGCGACGCCCTTGGGCTTGCCCGTCGACCCCGACGTGTACATGACGTACGCCAGGTTTCCGGGCCGCACCGGGACGTCCGGCACCGCTTCCGGCCCGGTCTCGGTCACGCCGACCACCGGTCCACTGTGGATGTCCTGATAGGACTCTTCGGCGATGACCACGGAGATGCCCGCTTCGGCCAGGACCAGCCGCATCCGGCTCGCCGGGGCGCGCAGGTCGACCGGCACGTACGCGGCACCGGCCTTGAGCACCGCAAGTTCGGCGACGACGACGTCGGCCGACCGCTCCAGCAGCAGCCCGACCCGGTCCTCCACCCCGACGCCGAGTTCGATCAGCCGGGACGCGAGCCGGCCGGCGCGCGTGTCGAGCTCCGCGTAGGTCAGCTCGTCGACGGCGAAAGCGTCCGGGGTCCGGCGGACCTGGTCGGCGAACCGGCTCACGACGGTCGCTTCGGGCACGGGGTGGGCCGTGTCGTTGAACGTCCGCAGCACGCGCTCGCGGTCGTCGTCGGTGAGCAGGTCGAGTTCGCCGACCCGGGTTCCGGGCCCGGCGGCGATGCGGTCCAGGGCCAGCAGCAGCTGCCCGGCGAGCCGGTCGACGGTGGCCCGGTCGAACAGGTCCGGGTCGTGGTCGAACGACACGGCCAGCCGCTCCCCCGGCGTGACGACCACGCTGAGCGGGTAGTTGGTCGGCTGCAGCTCGCCGTCCTCGTGCAGGCCGATCCCGTGCGCGGCCACGGCTTCGGTGTCGAACGGGTAGTTCTCGAAGACCAGGATGCTGTCGAACAAGGTGCTGCCGCCCGCCCAGGTCTGCAGCTGGGCCAGCGACACGAAGTCGAACCGGCGCGACCGCGACTGCGCCGCCTGCAGGTCACGCAGCCAGTCCGCCACGGTCTGTCCGTCGTGGACGGTCACCGGCGCGGGCAGGGTGTTGATGAACAGCCCGGCCATCGATTCGACGCCCGGCAGGTCGGCGGGCCGTCCCGACACGGTGGTGCCGAAGACGACGCCGGATTCCCCGCTGTAGCGGGACAGCACGAGGGCCCACGCGCCCTGGACGATCGTGTTGAGCGTCAGGCCGGCGCGGCGCGCCAGTTCCCGCAGCCCGTCGGCGGGGGCCGACACCCGGACCGACGCGGCGGACCGCGCGCGGTGCGCTTCCACCGGGCGGCGGTCGTAGGGCAACGGCGTCGGGGTCCGCAGGCCCGCGAGCTGCTCGCGCCAGTGGATTTCGGCGGCGGTCGTGTCCTGTTCGCCCAGCCAGCGCAGGTACTCGCGGAACGGCGGGCGGTGCCCCGGCGCGGCGGCACCCGCGTACCGGGCGCACACCTCGCCGAACACCTGCGCGGCGCTCCAGCCGTCCAGCAGCACGTGGTGGAACGTCCACACCAGCAGCACGTCGCCGCCGGGCAGCCGGGCGAAGGCCAGCCGCAGCAGCGGGGCGACGCTCAGGTCGAAGCCCTCGGCCCGGTCCGCTTCGAGGAACCGCTCCTGCTCGCGGGCACGCTCGTCGTCGTCCAGTCCGGTCCAGTCGAGGTGGACGACCGGGACGGTGACGGCTCGCTCGACGACCTGCACGGGCTCGTCGAGGCCCTCCCAGACGACGCGGGTGCGCAGCACCGGCGTCTCCGCGACGACCTGCTGCCACGCCCGGGCCAGCCGCTCGGGATCACCGATGCCGGTCAGCCGCAGGCGCACCTGGTTGAGGTAGGTCCCGGCCGCGCCGTCGACGAGGCTGTGGAAGACCATGCCCGACTGCATCGGGGTCAGCGGGTAGATGTCCTCGACCGTCCGGCCGGTGCCGGCGAGCCGGTCCACCGCGGCCTGGTCGAGCCGGGCGAGGGGGAAGTCCGACGGCGTGCGGCCGCCGGCGTCCGGCCGGGCGCAGTGCCCGACGATCCCGGTCAGCGCTTCGAGCAGGGCGTCGGCCAGCCGGCGCACGGTGGCCTCGGTGTGCACGCCCGCGGAGTAGTGCCAGGTCAGTTCGAGTTCGTCGCCGACGACCGCCCCGATGACGTCGAGCTGGTGCGCCCGCGGCTGGTCGGGGTGCGCCGCGCCGCCCAGGCCGCCGCCGTGGTCGAAGCGGCCCAGGTAGTTGAAGCTGATCCGGGGTTCGAGGCGCGGGGCGGTGCCGGCGAGGTAGCGCAGGGCGCCGTAGCCGAGGCCGCGGCGGGGGATCGCGCGGAGCTGTTCCTTCGTGCTCTTGAGGGCTTCGCCCCAGTCCTCGCCGGACGAGGTCAGTTCGACCGGGAAGATCGAGGTGAACCAGCCGACGGTCCGGGAGAGGTCGATGCCGGCGAACAGGTCTTCCCGCCCGTGGCCTTCGAGGTCGACCAGGACGCGGTCGCGACCGGTCCAGTCGCGCAGGACGCGGCCGAGCGCGGTCAGCAGGACGTCGTTGACCTGCGTCCGGTACGCGCCCGGAACGTCGTGCAGGACGGCGCGGGTCCGGTCCGCGGGCAGCCGCACGACCACCGACCGGGCCGAGCCGTAGGTGTTGTCCCCCGTCGCGTCGACCGGCAGGACCGGGTCGGCGTCGATGGCCGACCAGTGGGCGGATTCGTCGTCGAAGAAGCCGTCGGCCGTGTGGCGGGCCAGGGTGCGGGCCCAGTCGCGGAACGAGGTCGTCTTGGACGGGAGCTCACCGCCGGTCAGGAGGGTTTCCAGGTCTTCCAGGAGGATCCGCCACGACACGCCGTCGACGACCAGGTGGTGGGCGGCCAGCGTCAGGGTCGTGCCGGACAGCTCGGCGCGCAGCAGCGGCCCGTTCTCCAGGTCGATGGTGGCGTCGAGGACGTCCTGGGCTTCGGCCGCGTGGTACGGGCCGTCGGGGCCGAACCGCAGCCGCAGGACGTCATGATGCAGCTGGAGCTCGCGCAACGCGCGGGGCAGCGCCGCGGGATCCGGCACTGCCACCGAGACGGACTGGACGAACTGCTCGGGGTGCACCGGCCGCGGGTCGAGGTACCAGTGCTGCACCGGGGTCAGCGGCAGCTCGCCGGTCACCGGCCCGGCGTCGGCCTCGGCGGGCGCGGCCGGGGTGGCGGCGAGGGCGAGCGCGGCGACGGTCGGGTGGTCGAACACCTGGCCCGGCATCAGGTCGAGGCCGGCCCGGCGGGCCCGGGACACCACCTGGATGCTCAGGATCGAGTCGCCGCCGAGCTCGAAGAAGTTGTCGTCGGCGCCGACGCGGTCCACCCGCAGCACCTCGGCCCAGATGCCGGCGAGCAGCCGCTCGGCGTCGGTGGCCGGCGCGCGGTACCCGAGCCCGGAGACGAAGTCGGGTGCCGGCAGCGCGCGGCGGTCGACCTTCCCGTTGTCGTTGAGCGGCAAAGCTTTTAGGGGCACGAACACGGCCGGGACAAGGTAGTCCGGCAGCGTCCGCAGCAGGAATTCGCGCAGGTCCGGCGTTCCGGTCGCGACGACGTAGGCGACGAGCCGCTTGGCCCCGCCGTGCTCGGCCGCCACGACGACGGCTTCGGTCACGCCCGGGTGAGCGGTCAGCGCGATCTCGATTTCGCCGAGCTCGACGCGGAAACCGCGGATCTTCACCTGGTCGTCGGCGCGGCCGGCGAACTCGAGAACACCGTCGTGACAACCGGGGCTTCGCCCCGGGCCGGGGGCTTCGCCACCCGGACCCCCCAAAAGCGAGCCGTGGGTCCAGCGGACGAGGTCACCGGTGCGGTACATCCGCGTGCCCGGCGTGCCGAAGGGGTCGGCCAGGAACCGTTCGGCGGTCAGCGCGGGCTGCCCGAGGTAGCCGCGGGCGAGACCGGTGCCGGCCAGGTACAGCTCGCCGACGGCGCCCGGCGGCACCGGCCGCAGGCCGTGGTCGAGGACGTAGGCGGCCATCTCGTCGAGGGGCCGCCCGATCGGCACCACCGCGGGCACCGGTTCGTCCGGGCCGACCACGAACCGGGTGGCGAACGTCGTGGTCTCGGTGGGGCCGTAGCCGTCGACGACGGTCAGGCCCGGGCAGGCGGCCCGCACCTGGCGGATGGCGTCGGCGGGCACGACGTCCCCGCCGGTCCACACCTCGCCCGCCCCGGCCAGGCAGGCCGGGTCTTCCTGGGCGAGCAGCCGGAACAGCCCGGCGGTCAGCCACACCGCGGTCACGCCGTGCGCGCCGATCTGCCGGCGCAGCACGTCGGCGTCGATGTCACCCGGCGGCGCGACGACCACGCGGCCGCCGTTCAGCAGCGGGACCCACACCTCGTACGTCGACGCGTCGAAGGCCAGCGGCGAGTGCATGAGCACGGTCCGGTGCGCGGGGCCGGCGAAGGACCGGTCCCGGGCCAGGCCGGCGATGTCCCGGTGGCTGACGGCCACGCCCTTGGGCGTGCCCGTCGAGCCCGACGTGTACATGACGTACGCCAGGTTCGCGGGCCGGATCGGGATTTCCGGCGCCTCGGCCGGCTCGTCCCCGATCTCGCCGACCGGCAGAATCGGTCCACTGTGGATCTCGGCGGCGAGTGCCCGGCCGGCGTCGTCGGTCACCAGCACGCGGACCCCGTCGAGCAGCGCGGTCAGCCGGCTGCGGGGCGCGCGGGCGTCCAGCGGCAGGTAGGCGCCGCCGGCCTTGAGCACGGCCAGTTCGGCGACGACGACGTCGATCGAACGGCCGAGGAGCAGCCCCACCAGGCCGTCCCGCCGCACGCCGAGGTCGAGCAGGCGGCGGGCCAGCCGGTTCGCCCGGGCGTCCAGCTCCGCGTAGGTCAGGGTTTCCGCGCCGGTGACGGCGATCGCGTCCGGCGTGCGGCGGACCTGCTCGGCGAACAGCGCCGGCACGGTCGCGTCCTGGTGGTCCTGCGCGGCCCCGGTGCCCCGGTCCAGGACGTCGCGCTGCTCGGCGTCGGTGAGCATGCGCAGGCGGGAAAGGGGCTCGTGCGGCCGGGTCGCGAGCTCGGCCAGCAGGGTCCGCAGGTGCCCGGCGAACCCGGCGATCGTGTCGGCGTCGAAGAGCTCGGGGTCGTAGCCGAAGAGGAACTCCAGGCGTTCCTCGCCGGGGTAGGCGACGACGCTGAGC
Source organism: Amycolatopsis sp. cmx-13-12 (assembly GCA_049998155.1). Lineage (GTDB taxonomy): Bacteria > Actinomycetota > Actinomycetes > Mycobacteriales > Pseudonocardiaceae > Amycolatopsis. The sequence goes on from JAEBES010000001.1 coordinate 933,283, forward strand.
GGGTAGTTGGTCGTCTCGACACCCCGCAGGTCGTGGAGCCCGAGCTCCGCGGTGACCGGGTAGTTCTCGAAGACGAGCAGGCTGTCGAACTCCCCGCCCCAGTTCTGCAGGCGTGCCAGGGAAAGGTGGTCGAACCGCCGGGCCTCGGCCTCGGTCTCCTGGAGGCCGCGCAGCCAGTCCACCGCCGTGGCCCGCTCGTCGACGTCGGCGACGACCGGCAGCGTGGTGATGAACATGCCGGTGATCTCGCCGGCCCCGGGCAGTTCCGCGGGCCGCCCGGCGACCGTGGTGCCGAAGCAGACCTCCGGCCGGCCGGTGTGCCGGGCCAGCAGCATCGCCCAGGCGCCCTGGACGAGCGTGTTGAGGGTCAGGCCGTGGCGCTGCGCGGCGGCGCGCAGCGGCCCGGCGGGCAGCTCGATCCGCAGCGACGCCGTCGACTCGACCGGGTGCCCGCCGGGGGCGCGGTCGGTGCGCAGGCGGGCCGGCTCGGGGCGCCCGGAAAGCCGGGCCCGCCAATAGGCTTCCGCGGCCGGGGTGTCCTGTTCGGACAGCCACCGGACGTGGTCGCGGAACGGGCGGCGGGTCGGCAGCGGGCGCCCGGCGTGCGCCGCCGCGACGTCGGAGAGGACCTGGAAGAGGCTCCAGCCGTCGAGCAGCAGGTGGTGGAACGTCCAGACCACGCGGACCTCGGTCGCCGAGACGCGGGCGAGCAGCAGCCGCATCAGCGGGAGCTCGCGCAGGTCCAGGCCGGCGTCCCGGTCGGCCGCCAGCACGGCGTCCGGGTCGGCCGGTTCGGTCGTCCAGTCCTGGTACTCGATCGGCAGGGTGACCTGCCGGTGGACCACCTGCACGGGCTCGTCGAGGCCGTCCCAGACCACCCGGGTGCGCAGGACCGGGGTCCGGTCCACCACCCGCTGCCAGGCGCGGCCCAGCGCCGCGGGGTCGGGGACGTCGCTCTGCACGAACGTCACCTGCTGGAGGTAGGCGTGGCGGCCGCCGCCGGTGAGCCGGTGGAAGAGCATGCCGGCCTGGGCCGGGGTGAGCGGGTAGATGTCCTCGACGTCCCGGCCGTGGCCGGCCAGCCGGTCCACGGCGGCCTGGTCGAGCGCGGCCAGGGGGAAGTCCGACGGCGTGCGGCCGCCGGCGTCGGGCCCGGTGCAGTGCGCGACGATCCCGGCGAGGCCGTGGACGAGGTCGTCGGCGACGGCCTGGATCGTGGCTTCCGCGTGCTGCTCCCCCGAGTAGAACCAGGTGATCTCCAGGCGGCCCTCGGTGACCCGGGCGACGACGTCGACGGCGTGTGCACGGACGTCGGCCGGGTTCTGCTCGAGTTCGAGCTCCCGTTCGAGGCCCCGGTACAGCTGCCCCTCGGCCTCGAAGCGGCCGAGGTAGTTGAAGCTGAGCCGGGGCCTCACCGCGGGAGCGGAACCGGCGAAGTGGCGCAGGACGCCGTAGGACAGGCCGCGGGCCGGGATCGCGCGCAGCTGCTCCTTGACGGACTTGAGCAGGTCGCCGACGCCGGCGTCCGGGACGTCGAGCGCGACCGGGAACAGCGAGGTGAACCAGCCGACCGTGCGGGACAGGTCGACGTCGTCGAAGAGGTCCTCGCGGCCGTGGCCTTCGAGGTCGACGAGCACGCGGTCGTCGCCGGTCCAGCGGCGCAGGGCCCCGCCGAGCGCGGCCAGCAGCACGTCGTTGACCTGGGTGCGGTAGACGCCGGGGACGTCCTGCAGCAGCGCCCTGGTCAGCTCGGCGTCGAGCCGGGTGGTGACCGTGCGGGTGCTCGCCACCGTGCCGGCGCCGTCGGCGTCCAGCGGGATCTGGGCGCCTTCGACGGCCTGCCAGTACGGGAGGTCGGCGGCGAAGTCGTGGCCGGCGAGCCGGTTCGCCCACTCCTGGAAGGACGTCGTCCGGGCGCTCAGGTCGCGTCCGTGGTAGGCGTGGTCGAGGTCCTCGAGGAGGATCCGCCACGAGACGCCGTCGACGACCAGGTGGTGCACGGCCAGGCGCAGCGTCGTGCCGGTCAGTTCCGCCGTCACCAGCGGGCCGTGTTCGAGGTCGATTTCCGCGCCGAAGACGTCGGCCTCGCCGGGCTCCGCGTGGTCCTGCGTCCAGCCTCCGGTGGTCTTGCGGAAGCGCAGCCGCAGGGCGTCGTGGTGGGCGACGACGGTGTTCACCGCCGCGCGCAGGCGGGCTTCGTCGACGTCGTCGGCGAGGCGGACGCTCAGCTGCTGGACGAAGTGGTCCGGGTCGGCCGGGTCGGTGTCGAGGAACCAGTGCTGGATCGGCGTGACGAGCACCTCGCCGGTCGCCGCGGGCCGTTCCGCCGCGGCGGGCTCGGCGACCCCGGCCGCCGCGGCGAGCGCGGCGATCGTCTGGTGCCGGAAGACGTCCTTGGTGGTGATCCGGAGGCCGGCCTTGGCCGCCTCGGACACCAGCCGGATGCTGAGGATCGAGTCGCCGCCGAGCTCGAAGAAGTTGTCCTCGACGCCGACCTCGGGCAGCCCGAGCGCGTCCGCCCAGATGGCGGCCAGGAGCCGTTCGGTTCCGGTGCGCGGCGCGACGCGGGTGGTGCCGCCGGTCCAGTCCGGGGCGGGCAGGGCGCGCCGGTCGAGCTTGCCGCTCGGGTTGAGCGGCAGCCGGTCCAGGGCCACGAACGCCGAGGGCACCAGGTGGGCGGGCAGCGAGGCGCCGAGGAAGTCCCGCAGGTCCGCGGGGGCTTCGGGGACGAGGTAGGCGACCAGCCGCTGGTGCCCGCCGTCGGTGCGCGCGACCACCACCGCTTCGGTGACGTCCGGGTGCTTCCGCAGCGCGGCCTCGACTTCGCCGGGCTCGATCCGGAAGCCGCGGATCTTGACCTGGTCGTCGGCGCGGCCCAGGTACTCCAGCTCGCCGGGGGCGGTCCAGCGCACGACGTCGCCGGTCCGGTACATCCGGGCGCCCGGCGCGCCGAAGGGGTCGGCGACGAACCGGCCGGCGGTCAGGCCCGGCCGGCCGAGGTAGCCGCGGGCCACGCCGGCGCCGCCGAGGTGCAGCTCGCCGGGCACGCCGACGGGCACCGGCCGCATCCCGCGGTCCAGCACGTAGGCGCGGATGCCGGCGATCGGGCGGCCGATCGGCGGGGTGCGGTCGGTGTCGTGGTACCAGGCCGTGGCGTACACAGTGGACTCGGTGGGCCCGTAGATGTTCGCGATCCTGCTGTCCGGCAACGCTTTCCGGATGTCGAGCAGCGCGTGCCGCGTCAGGGCTTCCCCGGCCAGGACCACGGTGGACGGCCGCACCGACACCGCGCCCTGGGCCAGCAGCTGGGCGAACGCCGAGGGCACGCCGCTGACCAGCCCGACCGGCCGGCCGGAGTGCTCGCCTTCGCCGAGGGCCAGCACGTCCCGGACGATCTCGACGGTGGCGCCGGTCATCAGCGGCGCGAAGATCTCGAACACCGAGACGTCGAAGTTCAGCGACGTCGAAGCGACCACCGTGGACCCCGGGCGGAAGACGTCTTCGAAGTCCTTTTGCGCCCAGGCCATCAGGTTCGCGGCGCTGCGGTGGGCGACCACGACCCCCTTGGGGCGGCCGGTCGAGCCGGACGTGTGGATCACGTAGGCGGGGTGGTCCGGGTTCGTGGCGCGGGCGAGCGGCTCGGCCGGGACGCCGTCGAGCAGGGCGGGGTCGTCGAACGCGAGGGCGGGGTCGTCGAACGCGAGGGCGGGGTCGTCGAACGCGAGGGCGGGGACGGATCCGGGCCCGCGGCCGTCCGGGGTGAGCAGCAGGGCCGGGGCGGCGTCGTCGAGGATCAGTTCCTGGCGGTCGGCCGGGTAGGCGGGGTCGACCGGGAGGTACGCGGCACCGGACTTGAGCACGCCGAGCAGCGCGACGAGGATCCGTTCGGTGCGCGGCAGGGAGACGGCGACGAACCGCTCGGGCCCGGCGCCGCGGCCGGCCAGGACCCGGGCCAGCCGATCGGCCTGCTCGTCGAGCTCGGCGTAGGTGAGCGAGCGGTCCTCGCAGACGACCGCGACGGCGTCCGGCGTGCGGGCCGCCTGGGCCTCGAACAGCTGCGGCAGCGTGGCTTCCGGCGCTTCGAGCACCGGCCCGCGGGACAGCTCGTCCAGGCGGGCCAGTTCGGCGTCGCCCATGATCGGCAGCTCGGCCACCGGCCGGTGCGGCTCGGCGACCACCGCTTCGGCCAGCACCCGCAGGTGCCCGGCGAAGCGGTCGATCGTGGCGGCGTCGAAGAGCGCGGTGTCGTACTCGATCGCGACGCTGCGGCCCTGCGGCTGGAACTCCAGCACCAGGTCGAACCGGGCCCGGGGGCGGGGCAGATCGTGCTCGCCCAGGCGGAGGGCGCCCGCCTCCCGGGGCCGGACGAGGTCCTGCTGCAGCACCAGCAGGACCTGCACCAGCGGGGTCCGGCTCGGGTCACGGGCCGGCCGCAGGTCGTCGACGACCTGGTCGAAGGGCACTTCCGCGGCGGCGAAGGCCGCCAGCGTCGTCTCCTTGACCCGGCCGAGGAAGACGTCGAACGGTTCCGCGGCGTCGACCGCGGACCGCAGGACGAGGGTGTTGACGAAGAATCCGGCGAGCCGTTCGAGCTGGTCGTGGTCGCGGCCGGACACCGCGGTGCCGACGGCGACGTCGTCCTGCCCGGTGTAGCGGGCCAGCAGCACCTGGACGAGCGCGGTCAGCGTCGTGAACAGGGTGGCGCCGGTGTCGTGGCCCAGTCCGGCGAGGCCTTCCGGCAGCGCGTACCGGCGGATCGCGCCCTCGGTGGCCCGGACGGGCGGGCGGGGCCGGTCGGTGGGCAGGTCGAGGGGTTCGAGGCCGGCGAGCTGCGTGCGCCAGTACGCCAGCTGCGTCTCGCGCAGGCCGGCCAGCCGGTCGTGGTGCCAGCGGGAGTAGTCGCGGTAGCCGATGTCGAGCGGGGCGGGCTTCTCCCCCGCGTAGAGCGCGGCGAGTTCGTCGACGAGCAGGCCGACCGACCAGCCGTCGGTGATGATGTGGTGCTGGCACAGCAGGAGCAGGTGGTCGTCCGGGCCCCGGCGGATCAGCGTGGCCCGGGTGAGCGGCCCGGTCGTCAGGTCGAAGGGCCGGTCCAGTTCGACCGCGAGCTGCGCGTCGAGGTCCGCTTCGGCGCCGGTTTCCCGCAGCGGGATGGTGCCCTCGCCGGCGACGACCTGGACGCCCTCGCCGTCGACGGTCCGGAACGTCGTCCGCAGCGACTCGTGCCGCGCGGCCAGCCCGTCGAGTGCGGCGCGCAGGGCGTCGCGGTCCAGCGGGCCTTCGAGGGTGAGGCCGACGCCGGCGTTGTATTCGGTGCTGCCCGGGTTCTGCTGGTCGAGCACCCAGAGGCGGCGCTGGACCGGCGAGAGCGGAACCACGGCGTCGTGGGGCACGGGCTCGATCCGGCCGGCCGGGGCACCGCCGTCGGGCAGCAGCTCGGCGAGCTTCGCGATGGTGCGCGCGTCGAACACGACCCGCGGCGAGAGTTCGGCGCCGAAGCGGGCGCGGATGCGGGCGAGCGCGCGGGCGCCGAGGATGGAGTCGCCGCCGAGCTCGAAGAAGTCCGCGTCGACACCGAGGTCCGGCACGCCGAGGACGTCGGCCCAGATTTCGGCGAGGGCGTGCTCGGCCGGGGTGCGGGGCGCGGTGTGCGTGGCCTGGACCTGGGCCTGCCAATCGGGCTCGGGCAGCGCGTCGCGGTCGAGCTTGCCGTGGTGGGTCAGCGGCATCGCGTCCAGGGGGACGAACGCGGCGGGGACCATGTACGGCGGCAGGCGGTCCGCGGTGGCGGCCCGCAGATCCGCGGGATCGGCGTCGCCGACGAAGTAGGCGACCAGGCGCTTGACGCGGTCCTCGCGGGCGACGACGACCGCGTCGCGGACGCCGTCCTGCCCGAGCAGCAGCGCTTCGATTTCGCCGGGTTCGATCCGGAAGCCGCGGATCTTGACCTGGTGGTCGGCCCGCCCGGCGAACTCCAGCTCCCCGGAGGCGGTGCGGCGGACGATGTCACCGGTCCGGTACATCCGCGCGCCGGGCGCGCCGAAGGGGTCGGCCACGAACCGGCTCGCGGTCAGGCCCGGCCGGTCGAGGTAGCCACGGGCCAGGCCCGGGCCGGTGACGTAGAGCTCGCCGGTGCCGGCGGGGCGCAGCGCGTCGTCGAGGACGTACGCGGTGGCCTCGGGCAGCGGGTGGCCGATCGGGGGCGTGCCGCCGGGGACCAGCGGGTCGCTCCAGGTGGCGACGACGGTGAATTCGGTGGGACCGTAGGAGTTGATCATCCGGCGCCCGGGGGCCCAGGTCCGGACCAGTTCGGGCGGGCAGGCGTCCCCGCCGACGATCACCGTGCGGAAGTCCGGCAGTGCCTGGTTCGGCGGCAGCGTGGCCAGCGCGACGGGCGGGATGAGCGCGTGGGTGATCCGGTGCTCGGCCAGGACGTCCGCGAGCCGGTCGCCCAGCAGCGGGCCGGGCGGCGGCACGACGAGCGCGGCCCCGTGCGGCAGCGCCATGCCGAGTTCCAGGATGGACGCGTCGAAGCTCGGCGAGGAGAACTCGAGGACCCGGTCGCCGGGCCGCACGTCGTACTGCTCCCGCATGGCGGCGAAGAAGCCGGCCAGGCCGCGGTGGGTGACGAGGACGCCCTTGGGCACGCCGGTCGAGCCGGACGTGTAGATGAGGTAGGCCGGGTGGTCGAGGTGCGGCGCGGGCGTGGGAGCGGGGTCCGTCTCGGCCAGGTCGTCGAGCAGGCCGGGTTCGTCGAGGTCGAGAGTGGCTTCCGCGTGCCCGCGGCCCACGACGAGCACGGGCTGCGCGTCGGCGAGCACGAAGGCGATGCGCTCGGCGGGCTGGTCGGGGTCGACGGGCAGGAAGGCGGCCCCGGCCTTGGCCACGGCCAGCTCGGCGACGACGAGGTCGGCCGATCGCGGCAGCACGAGCGCGACGATCTTTTCGGGGCCGGCGCCGCGGGAGATCAGCAGCCGCGCGAGCCGGTTCGCCCGCGCGTTGACGGACGCGTAGGTCAGCGTGCCGTCGGCGCCGGTCAGCGCCGGTGCGTCGGGGGTGCGGGCGGCTTGCGCCCGGAAGAGCCCGGCGAGGGTACGCGCGGGTACCGATCTGTCGTCGTCGGCGGCAGGAACCGAGACGTCGTATCGCGGCATTGCGAAAACCTTTCGAGCATGGGGTGACGTCAGCGCGGGGCCGTCCAGGCGCTGGGAGAAGACACGCAGATGGGGCCCGCGACCAGGGAATTCGTCAAAAGACGTCCGTCCGGGCAACCGGCTTTTTGCCACTCGTTCAACAAATCGGCCCGGTGTACCACACACCGGGCGAACCCGCAGGAACGAGCGCGAGACACATTGATCCTTTCCAGCGTGACAGCCGCGCGGCAACCCCGGAAACAGTTCCGATTTCGACGGCACCCCCGCCGTGCCGATTAGGCACCGGCGACCGTCGAACGCGTGCGACAACCAGCGTTCTTCGTGCAGCAGGTCGGTCACCCGGCAGTCAAGTGCCCCCAAGACCAGCCGGATTCGCATCACGCTACCTAGAGAACGCGTTGCTCGTACCGCCGAACGGAGCATTGGCGAAAATGTTCAAAAAACGCGGCTGTTTACCCGGACAGCGAGTAGTACAGCGACGATTATTGTTCACTCTTCTGCCGGAAAATGTTACCTCGATTGGGAGGTTTGACTTTACGGTAGACCGCTCACCAGCGAAGACGCCGCGTCACCCGGGTGACGAAGGCGGCCGACGCCGGGAGTATGCCGGTTTTGAGAGATGTGCTTCAGCTTACCGGACGTCACCCGATTGGCGGGTAACACGGAAGAGAGCGGCGCATCGGTGAAATGATCGATCCAAGAAGCGGGCACCGGGGGCCGCCCGCAGATCCTTGACGGGTCCCGCCCAGTGGGCCGAGTTGACGCGGGAATGCGGGGGTTGCCGATTGAGCGAACGGTGAACAGTGTTCAACGCGGGGGGGCGGGAAGTCGAGGGGTTGATCGAGGGGCGGCGAGGGCCGGCGGGGCGCGAGGGGCGGGGAGCCTCGCGGAGCACCCGCTCCGGCTGTGCCCGGCGGCGAGTCAGTGACGCGGGGCCGCGACCACCGCGCCGGCCCCTGCTCACACCCTGGCGCGGCCACCGCCGGCATTCCACACCCGCCGCCCCGCCAATGCCGGTTACTCCCAGTGCCCACGCCCGGCCACAGCCAGCACCCCTCGCCCGGCCGCCCCGCTGCAGCCCGGCACCGCTCGGCTCAAGCTGCACCCTTGCCTGGCTGCCCCCACCGCAGCCCGACTCAGTCAGCCCCCTCGCCCAGCCGCTCCCCACCGCAACCCGGCATCGCCCGACCCAACCAGCACCGTCCCCCGGCTGCCCCCACCGCAACCCGGCACCGCCCGACCCAACCAGCACCCTCGCCCAGCCGCCCCCACCGCAACCCAGCACCGCCCGACCCAACCAGCATCCCTCCCCTACCGCAGCGCGGCACCCGCCGCGGCTGGCGCCCGCCCGCCGGCGCCCGACCCGATCCCTCAGCCGCCCCCCGCTCGACCCCACACCCGGCCGCAGGCGACCACACGCCCCACTCCCTGATCGACAACCACCGGAATTGCGCGAGCGCGATCACCGAGTCCCCCGCCGGAGCCCGTCCGGCAGGAGCGAGCACCTCCCCACCCCAGCTTTCCCACCCGCCCGCCACCACAGACCGCCATTTCCGGAACCAAGTCCACCCCCGAACCCCAAACGCCCACCCCACCGCGGTCCGGAGAGGACGTCCACAATAGACCCGAGCCCACCCGCCCCGGGCGATCCCAGCGGACGCGCACGCCCGACCCCGCCCACCCGGCTCCCGCCGGAGATGTTCTTCACCCATTGAGGCGACATCGAGCCATTTCCCACTCCCGGCCGCACGCACCGCCACTGCCTGCTGGCAGCCGCGATGGGGGCAATTACGCCGAACGGACCCGCCCCGTTTTCCCGCGAGTTGAATTCCCTTTCGGCCCGGTTGTGGATACACTTCCCGGGGAACGCGGGCGCATTGTGCACTTCGCGTTCTCGAGCGCACATCCACCGGAGGAGCACCCAAGTGGCCCAGAAAGTCTCCGTCGAGATCCTCGACGACATCGACGGCAGCACCGCCGCCCAGACCGTGCAGTTCAGCCTCGATGGCGTCACCTTCGAAATCGACCTTTCCGACCGGAACGCGACCGCCCTGCGCAACGAACTGGCCCGCTACATCGGGGCCGGCCGCCGGGTCGGCGGCCGCAAGGTGCGCGTCGCCACCGGGCAGTCGACCACCGCCTCCGATCGCGAGCGCAACCAGCGGATCCGGGCCTGGGCGAACGCGAACGGCTTCGACGTTTCCGAGCGCGGCCGGCTCTCCTCCGAAGTCGTCACCGCCTACGAGCGGGTGCACGGTGACGACGCGGAATCGTCCGTGCCGTCGCCGCGAAAGCGCGCGACGCGCAGGAAAGTCGCCGCCTGACTCCCGAATACGGCAGGCGCCACCGGAAACAAGACCGTTTCCCGGCCGAATCACCGTGCACGCTCGACGGCAGGAATATCCGACCCGCCTGATCGGCCCTTGTGGCCGAGACCCGAGCCCCCTACGGTCGGGCGGGATCGGTGCCGTCGCGGGGAGGAGCCGAAAAGGTGCTGGGAACCGTTCTGGCGAGCGCACTCCTGCTGACCGGCGCCGCCCCGGCCGTAGCGGACGCCGGGTGGACACCCACCCCGATCGTCTGGACGGCGTGCCCCGAAGACCCGGACAACCCCGCTCCGACGGACGGCGAGTGCGGCACACTGCAGGTGCCGCTGGATTGGAACGCCCCGCACGGGCCGTCGATCTCCCTCGCGGTGGCCCGGCACCGCGCCACGGATTCCGCACACCGCCTCGGCGTGTTGCTGGCGGATTTCGGTGGCCCCGGCTCGTCGAGCGCAGAAATCGCTTTGACGCCGACCGTGTTCAGCCCGGAGGTCCGGGCCCGGTTCGACGTCGTGGGCTTCGACGTGCGCGGCACCGGCCGCAGCGAATTCATCGAATGCGAGCCCACCGGTGAGCCGCGCGGCGACGAGCCTTCCGGGCCGGCCGAGTTCGCCGCGCTGCGGAACTACAGCGAGCAAGCGGTTTCCGCTTGCCGGGCCCGCAACCTCCCCGTCTTCGACCACGCCGACACCGGCGTCAACGCCCAGGACATGGACGCGGTCCGCCGCGCGCTGGGCGAAGCGCGGATCAGCTTCTTCGGCATCTCCTACGGCACGCTGCTCGGCCAGCAGTACGCCGAAAAGCACGGCGACCGGGTGCGGGCCATGGTACTCGACAGCTCCATCGACCACAGCGCCGGCATCGGGCGGTTCTTCGCCGACCGGGCCGCCGCCGCGGACGACGCGTTCCGCCAGTTCGCCGCGTGGTGCGACCGGACGACGACCTGCGCGCTGCACGGCCAGGACGTCTTCGCCGTCTGGGAAAAGGCCCTCGCGATGACCGCCGCGGTGCCACTGGCGCAGAACGAACTGCGCGACCGGGTGCTGAAGGACATGTACCACCCGGTCTACGACGACCTGGGCCAGGCGATCGCCGACGCCGCGACCGGGAATCCGCCGGTCACCGCTCAGTTCTCCTTCAACTACGATTCGATCCGCCTGGCCGTCGTCTGCCAGGACTTCGACCTCCGGATCCGGAGTTTCGCGCAGTACTCGGTGTGGCACGCCGAAGAACTGCGCCACGGGCCGCTCCTGCGCGGCAGCACGTTGAGCCACAGCGAAGCGATGGCGTGCCTGGGCGTCCAGGGCCCGCCGTCGAACCCGCCGCACCGGCTGAACATCCCGCGGGCGCCGCGGATCCTCCTGCTCAACTCCCGCCACGACCCGGCGACCCCGTACGCCTGGGCCCTCGCCATCCACCGTCAAGCCCCGGCGAACACGACGTTGCTGACGTACGAGGGCTCGGCCCACGGGGTCTTCGAGAAGAACGCCTGCACCCGGTCGGCCACGGACCGGTACCTGCTGACGCTGGCGGCGCCCCCGCACGACGTCAGCTGCCCGGCCTGACCGCTACCGGTACTCGGGCGTCCACCGCGCCGCACGCACCACCTTCGCGACCTCGTCCTCGCTCCTCTCCGGCGCAACGCCGTCCGCGACAGCCTGCACGGCGACCGCGGTCGCGATGCGGATCGCGACCTCCGGCACGTCCTCCCACGCCGGCAGCAGCGGTTCGTCCGGGTCGGCCAGCGCCGGGGAGGCCTCGCCCAGTGTCTTGGCCGCCACGCGCATCATCGCGTCGGTGACCCTGGTGGCGCCCACGGCCGTCACCGCCAGGCCGATCGCGGGGAAGATGTAGACGTTGTTGCACTGCGCGATCCGGCGTTTCCGCCCGTGCCGCTCGACCGGCGCGAACGGGGAGCCGGTCGCGACGAGGGCCCGGCCGCCGGTCCATTCGTCGAGCTCGCGCGGGTGCGCTTCGGCGCGGCTGGTGGGGTTCGACAGCGGGAAGATGATCGGCCGGTCGGTTTTCGCGGCCAGTTCGCGCACGATGTCCTCGGTGAACGCGCCGGCCGCCGTCGACAGGCCGAGCAGCACTCCGGCGTCGACATGGTGGACGACGTCGGCCAGCCCGGTTCCCGACCAGTCCCGGACGCGCCGCGCCGGCTGGGCGAACCGGCGCTGCCCGGCCGAAAGCCCGGTCCGGTCGTCGGTGAGCAGCCCGTCGATGTCGACGACCCAAATGCGTTCGGCGGCTTCGGCGTCGGACAGCCCCTGCGCCACCATCTCCTGGCGGATCATCTCCAGCACGCCGATGCCGGCCGAGCCCGCGCCGAGCATGACGACCTGCTGCTGTGACAAGGGGCGTCCCGCCGTCTCGGCCGCGCCGTGCAACGCGCCGAGCGTGACCGCGGCGGTGCCCTGGATGTCGTCGTTGAAGGTGAGCATCTCCTCGCGGTAGCGCTCGAGGATCGGCAAGGCGTGCGACGTCGCGAAGTCCTCCCACTGCAGCAGCACGTCCGGCAGTTCCTCGCGCACCGCCGTGACGAACTCGTCGACGAAGGCGTAGTACTCGTCGTCGCCGATCCGGCGGTGGCGCCACCCGAGGTAGTTGGGGTCTTCGAGCCGTTCGACGTTGTCGGTGCCGACGTCCAGCACGACCGGCAGCGTGCGGGCCGGGTCGATGCCGCCGATGAGCGTGTACAGCGAAAGCTTGCCGATCGGGATCCCCATCCCGCCGATCCCCTGGTCCCCGAGCCCGAGGATGCGCTGCCCGTCGGTGACGACGATGACGTCGACGTCCTCGTGCGGCCGGTTGCGGAGCACCTCCCGCAGCCGCCCCCGATCGGGGTAGGAGACGAACAGGCCACGCGGGCGGCGGTAGATGTCACTGAACCGTTCGCACGCCTCGCCGACCGTGGGCGTGTAGACGATCGGCAGCATTTCTTCGACGTGCTCGGCGAGGAGCCGGTAGAAGAGCGTTTCGTTGCGGTCCTGGAGGGCGCGCAGGTAGATGTGCTTGTCCAGGTCGTCCCGGCGCCGGGCGAACTCCTGGTAGGTGTGGGCGACCTGGTCGTCCAGTGACTTCACCGCGTGCGGCAGGAGGCCGAGCAGCCCCAGCTCGTCGCGTTCGCCGCGGTCGAACGCCGTCCCTTTCGTCGTCAACGGGTCGAACAGCCTGCTCTGTCCTTTGTGTACCATCAGCTCCTCCGCCGGGCCGGGTGCTCTTCGTCCACTCCCGACACTGCCACAGGAGACGCCGCCGGGCAGGCCGGTCACCAGGCGAGCCCGGCGATCCGCACACCGCGCTCATGGCGATCTCCCCCGTCAACCGAAGCGAAGCCTTCCTTCCGCTTCACGACCGGCGGAGCGGGCTCGCCAGGCCACGGTCCAGCGCGACGGCACCGCGCCAAACCTCCAGCCGAGCAAAGCAGGCCGGTCACCAGGCGAGCCGACCCGGCAATCCGCACCCCGCCCTCATGGCGACCTCCGCCCACCAGCCGACACGAAGCCCTCTTCCCGCTTCACGACCGGCGGAGCGCGTTCGCCAGGCCACGCCCCAGCGCGACGACACCGCGCCAAACCTCCGGCCGAGCAAAGCAGGCCGGTCACCAGCGGTAGTTGCGGCGCAAAGCGCGCTTCACCACTTTCCCGGTCGCATTGCGCGGCAGTTCCTCCACGAACACCACGTCCCGCGGCACCGCGAACCGCGCGAGCCGCTCGCGCACGTGGGATCGGACCGTGTCCGCGTCCAGCTGCGCGCCGCGGACCAGCACCAGGTAGGCCGCCAGGCGCTGGCCGTACTTGGCGTCGTGGACCCCGACCACCGCCGCCTCGCGGACCTCCGGCAGGCTCAGCAGGACTTCCTCCACCGGGGCCGGGGCCACGTTCTCGCCGCCGGACACGATCATCTCGTCCTCGCGGCCCTGGACGAACAGCAGGCCGTTCGCGTCGACGTAGCCGAGGTCGCCCGTGTCCATCAGGCCGTCGCGGACGTCCAGCTGTTCCCCGTCGGTGTACCCGTCGAACAGCAGGCGGTTGCCCACGTAGAGGCGGCCCGTCGCGCCGGGCGGGACCGGGGTGCCCGCGCGGTCCAGGACGCGGATCGCCGTGCCGATCGGCGGGCGGCCCGCCGTGCCGCGGGCCGCGCGGAGGTCGGCGGGGCCGGCGATGGCCGCCCACGACACCTCCGTCGAGCCGTACAGGTTGTAGAGGATGTCGCCGAAGGCGTCCATGAACTCCTCGCCCAGCCGGCCCGGCAGGCCCGCGCCGGAGCTGGCGACCACGCGCAGTGAGGACAGGTCGTAGCGGGCCCGGGTCTTCTCCGGCAGGTCCAGCAGCCGCCGCAGCATCGTCGGCACCGCGAACAACGCCGTGCAGCGCTGCCGCTCGATCATCGACAGCGTCGCTTCGGGGTCGAACCGCCGGGGCAGCACCAGACCCGCCCGCAGCGCCATGCCGAGCTGGAGCGCGGCCAGGCCCCAGGTGTGGAACAGCGGGGCGGCGACCAGGATCGCCTCCCCGGCCCGCAGCGGGATCTCCGAGAGCACCGCGGCGGCGTCCGCGACGTTGTTCGGCGTCGGGCGGCGCGCGCCCTTCGGCGGGCCGGACGTGCCCGAGGTGAGCACGACGAGCCGGCCGGGCTTGGCCGGCGGGGCGAGCCGGACGGGTTCCTGGGCGTCGATCAGCCCTTCGATCGTCGGGCCGTGCCAGCCGTTGCCGGGCGGCCAGGTCCACAGCTGCGGGATCTCGGACGGCAGCTGCCCGCGCAGGGCGGCGAACTCGGCGTCGGCGAGCACGAGCTGGGAGCCGTGCCGCAGCGCGAACTCGGCCGCCTGCCCCAGTGCCAGCCCGGTGTTCATCAGGGCCACGTCCGCGCCGAGCTTGCTGCAGGCGATCATCGCCTCGACCATCGCGTTGTGGTTGCGGCACATCAGGAGGACCCGGGAGCCCGCGGCGATGTCGTAGCGCTTCAGCACCGCGGCCAGCCGGGTCGTGCGGTCGTCGACCTCGCCGAAGGTCCGCTCGGAGCGCTCGTCGCACAGCGCGAGGGCCTCCGGCGTGCGGCGGGCCACCGCCTCGTAGCCGCCCGCCAGGGTCGAGCCCCAGCGGCCCACCGCCCGCAGCTGCCGCAGCGTCCCGGTGGGCTGGGCCGGGGTGAGGACGCCGGCCTTGACGAGGATCCGCGCCAGCTCCCGCTTCGACGGGCGGGGCGGCAGCGCGTCGGCCGCCGGGACGCCGCCGAGGTGGTCGCTGATCGCCGCGACCGCGTCCAGGATCCGCTGCCGGATCCGCGGGACCGCCGGCGACCGGCCGTCGAGCAGCGTGAGCAGGAGGGTGATCGCGCAGCCTTCGGGCACCGGGCGCAGCACGATGGACATCCGGTGCCGCCGGCCCGACCAGGCCAGGTGCTCGTCCCGGCGGTGGACGAAGATCTCGGCCTCGCCCTCGCCGCCGGCGCGGTACCGGTAGCGGGCGCCCCGGCCGGTCGCCTCGGACACCGGCTCGCACGCGGTGATCCCCCGGACGAACCGCGGGTAGAGCTGCGGGGCGCCCACGATCGTCCACACCGCCGCGGGCGGGTGCGGCACGGTGGCGGTGATCTCGAGGAGTTCCGGCTCCATCAGGACGCGACGGGAGGTGTCGCCGGCACGGTGGTCATGACTCGGCTTTCTCCCTTTGTCGATCCGGGGTTGGGCCTTTCGGCCGCTGTGCCGAGCATCCGTTTGCGCCGGCCGTCGTGTCAACACGCGGTGGCACGATTCGATGTATTCAACCGTGAAGAGCGCACCAAAACCAGCGAACCGCGGAATGCTTCACGGCTTTCTCACGCCGCCGGGGATCACCACGGCGGCGGGCCGGTGCTGCTCCGGACCACCAGTGACACCGGAATCCGTTCGAGCGCCGCCGGCCCGGCCCCGCCGAGCAACGTCCGCACCACCCGGTCGCCGAGTTCGGCGAACGACTGCCGGACCGTGGTCAGCGGCGGCCAGAAACTCGCCGCCTCGGCCATGTCGTCGAACCCGGCGACGCTGACTTCGCCCGGCACCGAGCGGCCGGCTTCGTGCAGCGCCCGCAACAGCCCCAGCGCCATCTGGTCGTTGGCCGCGAAGACCGCGGTGACCGCCGGGTCGTGGGCCAGCACCCGGCCGAGCGTGTAGCCCGACCGAGCCGTCCAGTCCCCGACCACCGGCAGCGGCACCGCGCGGTCGAACCGCGTCAGCGTCCGCCGCCACGCCCGTTCCCGGTGTTCGGCCGCGAACGAATCCGTCGGGCCCGCGATGTGCCAGACGGTCTCGTGGCCGAGGTCGAGCAGGTGCTCGGTCGCCAGCACCGCACCCTGCGCCTGATCGGTGTCCACCGTCGCATAACCCGCGCGCGCGTTCGAATCGACGACCACCACCGGGATGTCCGCCGGGAAAACGATTCCCGGCCAATCCAGGTCGTATTCCTCGACCAGCACCACCAGCCCGTCGACGTCGTGGTTCCGCAGCTCCCGGAAGGCGTCGGTGACCGCGTCGCGGGTCGGTTTGCCCAGCACCATGAGCTTGATCGCGTACCCCTCGGCCGCGGCGGCGCGCGCGACGGCGTCGAGCGTCCGGCTGTTGCCGAGGGTGGTGAGCGTCGAGGTGAGCACGCCGATCGAGCGCGCCGGGTCCGGCAGCACGACGGCCGTGCCACCGCAGAGGCCCCCTCTGGTCCGGTCTTGCACGCTGCCCACCCCTCATTGGTCGTCCACGCGGCGGCTTCCGCCACCCCGAGGTCACCACAGCGTGGGGTGATGTTCACCTTGACGTGGGCAACACCGTCGTTCGCGACGCTCGTCAGCCATCCGCCATCCCGCCGGGAGAAGCGGCTCCGACCTGGGCACCCCGTGCCGCCGGAAGCCCGGGCGGCCGCCGGCCGACCGGGTGGCTGGTGAACAAGATCACTAAGCGACCGCTCAGTAACAGGCTAGCACCGGGGTTGGGTGCCGGCCGCGGGCGGTGGTGCGGCGGCCGCCGCAGCACCACCCCGGCTCAGTTGACCCGGCTCACCGTCCAGAACTGGTCCGGCGTGTCGATCTCCGGCCAGGAAACCGCTTTCGCCAGGTTCGACGGCGACCCGTTCGTGATCGTGACGAACCGGCCGCTGCCCACGTTCCGGATCAGTGTGCGGTCGCCGCTCGACACCAGCGCCCACACCTGCTGCGCGTTGCCCGGGTCCACCGCGGTCTGGGTGATCGCCTCGCTGCCCGCCGGGTGCGTGTCGGTGAGCGCCAGGCCCGACTTCGCGTTCACGATCCGGTAGCCGCCGTTCGCCGTCACGAAGTGCCACAGGTGCCAGGGCTGGTTCGCGTACCACCACTGGTCGGCCTGGGTCCCCAGAGCCGAGGAACCGCCCGGGACCTCCAGGTACCGGCCCAGCTGGTTCCGGATGGTGAAGTCACCCGCGGTGAGGGCCGCCGTCGCCGTCTGGTGCAGGGTCCACCGCTGGTTGCGGCCGCCGGTGTCCGACCACTGGTCCACCGGCGCCCCCGGCGAGGTGGCCCAGGCGAGGTCCTCCAGCAGCTTGCCGCTCTTGCGGTTCGCCAGCTCGTACGTCCCGTCCGGCTGCTGGACCACCGCCCACTCCTGCGTCGCCGAGCCCGGCGCGGGCGTGCGCAGCTCCAGCCAGGCGCCGTCCACCGTGGACCCACCCACGACCGACAGGACGCGGCCCCCGGTGGCCAGCGTGGAGTACCCGCTCGGCTGCCGGGTGATCACCCACGGCGTGCCCGCGCTCTGCTGGACCACGGACGTCCCGGCGACGCCGAGGTTCAGGCCGGAGTGGTCGTTCGTCAGCGTGTACGCCGCCCCCGTCGACAGGCCCGGTGCGACGTGGTCGAGGGCGAACTCGACCGTGTTGAGGTAGGCGCTGTCGTGGTACCCGCCGGTGACGGACATGACCGTGTTGCCGTCGGGCCGCACCATCAGGCCGCGGCTGTACCCGCCGGGCGCGTTGGACGCCTGCGACCGCCACTGCGTGGGATCACCGCCCGCGGTGTTGACCGCGAGCGCGGTCTGGCCGCCGTCGCTGACCACGATGGTGCCCTGCGGACCGCCCGACGGCGTCCAGACGACGAACGGCTGGCAGCACGGCTTGGTGCCGTCGTCCAGGATGATCTGGTGGTCGTCGGCCGGCAGGAACTCCTCCGGGTCGGTGGCGATCTTGTAGTACACCGGGCAGCTGCCCTGCGGTGCGTTGCAGTACTCGTAGGTCATGATCCACCGGCCGCCCGGCAGCTGCGCGACCGTCGCCATGCCGGGCCGGGCCCGCTGCGCCGGGTAGGCGACGTCGTCGACGACCGGACCCCAGGTCCGGCCGTTCGTGGTCACCTGGTGGACGAGCTTCTGGGAGTGCTTCGCGTTGTCGCGCTGGTCCGAGTAGTACACGATCAGCTTGCCGTCGTGCTGGAGCAGGACGGGTTCCCAGATCGGCGTGTTCGGATCGGCCACGGACGCCGGGCCGCCCTTGGCCACCGAGCTCAGCAGCTGCCAGGTCTTCCCGATGTCGGTGCTGGCGTAGAGCAGGATCTCGGTGGAGCTCAGGTCCGACGGCACCGACAGCCCCGAGACGAGCAGGGTGCCCGCCGGGAGGTTGCCGAGCCGGTCCGGCAGCTCGTAGATCTCCGGGTTCCAGCGCATGCCGTACCCGTTGACCGTGTCGGTCACCTGGGAGAGGTAGGTCCAGGTCCGCCCGCCGTCGCCGCTGCGGTACACCGGGAACACCGGGGCGCCCGCGGTGCGGTAGACCTCGAACGTCGAGACCAGCGTCCCGTTGGCTTCGCCGTTGTGGCGCAGGGTGATCGACCGCGCGTACATGACGCCCGGGTCGACGTACCCCGCGGCGGCCGTCGGCCGGAAGATCGTCGTCGGGCCGCTCGTCTGCGCGGTCGCGGCCGGGCTCACGCCCAGCAACGCCACGACGGTGGCGAGCAGCGCCACCTTGAGGGATCCGGGGAGCATGGGTACCTCGCTACTTCTTCGCAGGGGGGCGTTCGACGAACACGCGGACGTCCCACGGGCCGAGGCTCAGGGCCATCCCCGTCGGCACACTGGTGCCGTCGAGCAGGTCGGACAGGGGCGCGGGCGCGGTCACGGTGGTGGGGTTCCAGCTCCAGTTGTGGATCACGTGCACGCGGCGGCCGTCGGGCGCGGTCCCGGTGGTCGCGGTCACCGGCTCCGGCAGGTTCGGCCACGCGTGGGCCGGCAACGGCACCAGCCAGCGGGCCAGCGCCCGGCCGGACGCGGCGTCCGGGACCGTGCCGACCCAGGTGACCCGGCCGTCCCCCGCGGTCCGGGTGGTGACCGCGGGCCAGCGGCCGAAGTGCGGGTGGTCGTACTCGGCGAGCACCTGCGCGTCGACGACGGTCAGCCCGTCGGCCCAGCGGGTCGCCGACGCGCCCGCCGGCAGGTCCAGGGGGCTGTCCGGCGCCGCCCTGAGCGGGACGTCGGTGCCGAGGTTGCTGAACTCGTCGTAGTGGACGCCGGCGACGTCGGCGAGCCGTCCGGGCGCCGGCTCGTGGCGCGCCCGGCCCTCGTGGTCGGCGTAGCCGGTGCGGGGCCCGAGGACGAGGTGGCCGCCCGCGCGGGCGTACTCGGCGAGCCAGTCCAGGGTGCTGTCGGCGGCCAGGTAGAGCGCGGGGACGACCAGGACCGGGTGCCGTCGCGCGGCTTCTTCCGGCGCCACGCCTTCCCGTTGCCCCCGCGGGTCATGCAGTTGTCTGATGTGGACGATGCGGACCTGGCGCCCGGCGTCGAAGGCGCCCCGGTAGAAGGGGTCGAAGAACCGGTGGTAGGACGTCGGATCCGGGTCCCCGTCCGGTGTGGACAGTGCGGGGTACTTCTGCATGAGCCACTTGCTCGGCGTCGAGTACACCATCGTGAGGTCCGCGTCGGGTTCGAGCCCGGCGACCGTGGCCCCGGCGAGCTCGAACTCCTCGCCGAGGCGGGCGAGTTCGGCGTAGGTCCGGCCGGGCCGCCCGCTGTGCGGCAGGATCCCGCCCCAGAACGTCTCGGCGCCGAAGTGCAGCGTGTGCCAGTGCCAGTACTCGATCATCCGGGCCCCGCGCGCGACCAGCGCCCAGGCGGCCTGGCGCCACTGGCCGTCGAACGCGGGCCGGTTGTCCCAGGTCTGGCCGATGTGCATGGCGTTGGTTTCGGTGACCAGGAACGGCGCCTGCCGCGAGGAGAACATCCAGTCCGCGGTCTGGTACAGCGCCCAGACGCCGGTGGTCTGCCACTTCTGCTCGTGGCCGGGCGGCGTCGGGTCCGGCAGCGCGAGGCCGTCCTGCATGACGTAGTAGGGGTTCCCCGAGGCGATGTCGAGGCTGTCGGTCAGCTCGTCGTCCTCGACCGCCGGTCGCGTGTAGGAGATGCACGTGGTGACGAACTGCTCGGGACGCGCGTACTGGCGCACGATTTCCGCCTGCCAGGCGATGAAATCGGTGGTCTGGCGGGCCTGGAACTCCCGCCAGGCGACGTCGTACTGCGGCTGGGCGTTGCCGTCCGGGGTCCACAGGTCGGCCCACGTCGAGAGCCGGTGCGACCAGTAGACCAGGCCCCACTCGCGGTTGAGCGTCTCGACGTCGCCGTACTTCGCACGGAGGTGATCGACGAACCGCTGGAAGACGCCGTGGTTGTGGAACAGTTCCAGCCCCGGCTCGTTGTCCACCTGGAACCCGAGCACGGCCGGGTGGCCCGCGTGGCGGGCGAGGATCCGGTGGATCACCCGCTCGGCGTGGAACCGGAACGCGGGGTGGGTGAAGTCGACCTCCTGGCGGGCACCCCAGCCGATGCGCTGCCCGGTGGCCCGCTCGCCGGCGATCTCCGGGTACTGCCGCGCCAGCCACGGCGGCACCGCGTACGTCGGCGTCCCGAGGATCACCGAAATGCCGCGGTCGTGGGCGCCGTCGAGGACCGGCTGCAACCAGTCGAGGTCGAAGCGGCCGTTCTCGGGCTCCCACGTGGACCAGACCGACTCCCCGACGCGGATCACGGTGAACTTCGCCTCGGCCATCAGGTCGAGGTCGGTCTTGAGCCGCTCGTAGGGCTGGTACTCGTGGTAGTAGGCGGCACCGAACAGGACGCGGGCGGGCAGGACCGCCATGGGAACCTCCACAAAGGAACGATGTCACTGCTTGACGGCGCCGGCGGCGAGCCCGCTCTGCCAGTACCGCTGCAGGAACAGAAAGGCCACGACGAGGGGGATGATCGAGAGCAGCGAGCCGGTCAGCACCAGCGGCAGCATCTCGCCGCTCGCGCCGGCGCCGCCGTTCTGGGCCTGCTCGGCCCAGAAGGCGAGCCCGAGGGTGACCGGGTACAGGCGCTGGTCGTTGAGCATGATCAGCGGCAGGAAGTAGTTGTTCCAGGTGGCCACCAGCGTGAAGAGCACGACGGTGACCAGCCCCGGGGCCAGCATCCGCAGCCCCATCCGGAAGAAGATGCGGGCCTCCCCCGCGCCGTCGATCCGGGCGGCCTCGATGACGCTGTCCGGGACCGCGTCCTGCGCGTAGATCCGCATCAGGTAGAGCCCGAACGGGTTGACCAGCGACGGCAGGATCACCGCCCACGGCGTGTTGACCAGGCCGACCTGCGAGAACAGCAGGTAGGTCGGGATGGCCAGCGCCGTCGCGGGCACCATCACCGCGCCGAGCACCAGGTTGAACCCGGTGCCGTGACCGCGGAAGCGGTACTTCGCGAAGCCGTACCCGGCGGCCGCGGCGAGCAGGGCGGCCCCGAGCGCGCTGACCACGGCGTAGCCGATCGTGTTCAGCAGCCAGCGGCCGAAGATGCCGTCCTGGTGCGTCAGGGTGTCCCCGATGTTGGTGAACAGCTGCGGCACCTTCGAAAACCACAACCCGAACGTCGTGAACAGGTCCTGGGTGCTCTTGGTCGAGGCGACGACCAGCCAGAACAGCGGCAGCAGGAAGTAGGCCAGCGCGGCCAGCATGGCGACGGTGAGCGGGACGCTGCGTCGGCGGGTCATGCGACAGCCCTCCGGCTCCGGCGGTCGGCGGTGATCAGGATCGTGTACGAGATGACGACGATGACCAGGCCCAGCAGGAAGGACACGGTGGCCGCGTAGTTGACCTGCTGGCCGGTGAAGGCCAGCGAGTACGCGTACAGGTTCGCCGTGTACCCGCTGTCGATCACGTTGGGCGCGATGGTCTTCAGCAGCTTGGGTTCGTTGAACAGCTGGAAGCTGCCGATCACGGAGAACAGCAGGGTCAGCAGCAGCGCCGGGCGCAGGGCCGGGAGCTTGATCGACCAGGCCGTGCGCCAGGCCCCGGCACCGTCCACTTCGGCTGCTTCGTAGAGCTCCCGCGGGACGGTCCGCAGAGCGGCGTAGAGGATGATCATGTTGTACCCGACGAACTCCCACGTGACGACGTTCGCGAGGCTGCCGAGCATCCAGCCCTCGGTGAGGAACTTCGGCACCGGCAGCCCGGAGAACCGGCTCAGCTGGGCGAACGGCCCGTAGTCCTGGCCGTAGAGGTAGCCCCACATCAGCGTCGCGACCACGCTGGGCACGGCGTACGGGACGAAGACGCCCAGGCGGACCACCTTCGAGAGCCACATCAGGCCGCTGTCCAGTGCGAGCGCGAACAGCAACGCCAGCAGCAGCATCACCGGCACCTGGATGACGAAGAACGTCGCCACCCGCAGCACACCCCGGAGGAACTGGGGGTCGACGACGGCCTTGGCGTAGTTGTCCAGCCCGACGAAGACCGTGCCGCCGATCAGCTTGTGCTGGAAGAAGCTGAGGTAGGCGGCGTAGCCCAGCGGGGTGATGAAGAAGAGCGCGAACAGGATCAGGAATGGGGCGACGAACCACGGTCCGGCGGAACGGTGCTTCATCGCGCTCACCCGCCTTGGACCGTGAAGCCCTGGTTCTTGGCGAACGTCGTGATCCGCGACTGCCACTGGTCGAGCGCGGCGACCGTGTCGGTTCGGTCGGCCAGCGACTTGCCGACGGTCTCGGTCCAGTCGGTCACCGCCTGGTCCAGGAACGGCGGCCACTGGAACGACGGCGAGACGGTGTCGCCGATCGCGCTGAACAGTTGGTTGACCTTCTGGCCGCCGTAGAACGCGGGTGCGTCGCCGGTGAAGGACGGGTCGGCGAGCAGCGCCTTGGTCGCCGGGAAGAAGAACTGCTTGGTGGTGAACATCTTCGTGGTGCCGGGGTCGGTGTTGAGGAACTGCGCGAACACCGCCGCGGCGATCGGGTTCTTCGTGCTCTTCAGCACCGCGGTCGTCGAGCCGCCCCAGTTGCCGGAGCTCGGCTTGGCCGCGTCCCACTGCGGCAGCGGCGCGGCCCGCCACTTGCCCGCGGTGGCCTTGGCCGAGCCGGACAGGAAGGCCGGGCCCCAGGCCGCGGTGATCCAGGTGGCGTACTTGCCGTTGTTGAGCGAGGCGTACCAGGAGTCGGTGAAGTCCGTCTCGGTCCCGATGACGCCTTCCTTGGCCAGCCCGCCCCAGTAGCCGGCGAGCTTCTTCGCGGCCGGGCTGTTGACGGCGACGGTGATGTCGCTCTTGCCGGACAGCGTGTACGGCTTGTCCCCGGCCTGCCAGAGCAGGCCGTGCCAGGCGGCGGCCTGGTTGGCGGCGAGGTTGGTCAGGTAGACCTCCGGCGCGGCGGCGTGCAGTTTCCGGGCCGCGTCCGCGAACTCGTCCCACGTCTTCGGCACGGTGATGCCGTGGGCGTCGAAGATGTCCTGCCGGTACAGCAGGCCCATCGGGCCGGTGTCCTGCGGGATCGCGAAGACCTCACCGTTCGGCCCGCTGACCTGGCTCCACGTCCAGTCGACGAACCTGGCCTTCAGGCTTTCGGCGCCGTAGGGCCGCAGGTCGAGCAGGCTGTCGAGGACGGTGAAGGTCGGCAGGTACTGGAATTCGACCTGCGCCAGGTCGGGCGCGCCGGTGCCGGCCTGCAGCGCGGTCCGCAGCTTGGTGTACTGCGGCGTCCCCTGGCCGGCGTTCTGCACGGTGACCTTGATCGCCGGGTACTTCTTCGTGAACAGGGCGACCTCCTGCTCGATTTCCGGCGCCCAGCTCCAGAAGACCAGCTCGGTGGGCGTCGCCATCGCCTTGTCGATGTCGGCTTGGCTCACCCGCTCGGCGGCGGGCGCGGCGGTGCTCCCACCGCCACGGCACGCGGCCAGCGCTGCGCCGAGCGAGACGGCACCGGCCGCGGCGAGGAAGGTGCGGCGGCTGAGGGCGTGGTTCGGGACGAGTTCGGGCATGACGGAACTCCTGGTGGCGGACTGCGGCGTGCCGGGCACACCGGTGGTGCGGAAGGGGTTTGCTCGGTTCCGGGCGGTCGGCCCGGAGTTCGTGCGGTCAGCCCGGATTTCGGGCGGTCGACGCGCGGACGACGAGCTCGAGCGGCGGGTCTTCCGGCTCGAGGTCGCCCGCTTGCGGCTGTTCGACGGCGTGGACGAGCAGGCGCAGGCCCGCGGTCGCCATCGCGTCGAACGGCTGCCGCACGGTGGTCAGGGGCGGGGTCACGTACGCCGAGATGGGCGTGTCGTCGAAGCCGACGACGCTCACGTCCTCGGGAACCCGCTTGCCCGCCTCGAACAGCGCCCGGATCAGCCCGATGGCCATGTCGTCGTTGGCCGCGAACACCGCGGTGACGTCGTCGGCGGCCAGCACCCGCCCGGCGGCGTGCCCGGACGAGGCCGACCAGTCGCCGTCGACGACCGGGGGCGCCACGGCCCCCCGCGCCCGCAGTGCCTTGCGCCAGCCCTCGGTCCGGTCCCGGGCCGCGTACCACCGCCGGGGGCCCGCGATGTGGTGGACGGTCTCGTGCCCGAGGTCGAGCAGGTGGTCGGTGGCGAGCCGGGCGAGTTCTTCCGAGACCACACCCGCGGTGATCAGCCGCGGCGCGGTCAACGACGGCGGCGCGCCGAACACCAGTACCGGGACGTCGACCTGCAGGGCCAGCGGGCCCTCGTCGATCGGTTCGGAGATGACGATGCCGTCGACACCTTGTTCGAGCAGTGATTCGACGGCACCGGCGACGCCGGACGGATCGCCTTCCAGGGTGCTGACCACGCGCAGCGCGTAGCCGGCGTTCTGCACCGCGCGTTCGATGCCGACGAGCAGGGACGCGGGCCCGTACAGCCCGGTTCCCAGTGTGACCACGCCGATCGAGCGGGTGCGCCCGGAGGCGAGCGCCCGGGCGGCGTTGTTGGGCCGGTAGCCGATGTCTTCCGCAGCCGCCAGCACCCGGCGGCGGACGTCGGCGGAGACGTACTGCTCGTTGTTGAAGACCCGGGAGACGGTCTTCTGCGAGACGCCGGCGGCCACCGCCACGTCCTTGCTGCTGGGTGCGGACGAAGTGCCGCCCCGGCCCGATCGCGTCATTGCTTCTCCCGGTCTTCGCTCACCGAGGCATCGTGCCTGGTGAGCCGTGTGACTGCGCTGACATGTCTACGCAGTCATATCCGGTGTCGTCAAGACGGCGGGATAACGAATCCACGCGTTCGACGGATTCGACGGACGGCGATCTCCGGGTGCCGGGGCCGATCCGGACGGCCCGGCACGCCGCCGTTGCGGGTCTAGGCTGAGCACGCGTGACCGATCAGAAGAGTGCGCCACCGCTCGTCGCCTCGCGAAAGGGTCCCCGCCATGTCGCAGCAGGTACGTCACGAAACTCCGGCCGACGGCGGGGTGAACCGGCGCCAGGTCCTGGCCGGCCTCGCCGGTTCCGTCGCCTCCGTCGGGCTGCTCGCCCCCGCGGCCGAAGGACAGACCGCCCGGCCGGAACGGGATCCCCGCGTCGAGGCGCTGCTCAAGCGGATGACCCTCGCCGAAAAGATCGGCCAGCTCCAGCTCGTCGGCGACGAAACCACCGCCCGCACGGCACTGGCCGGTGGCCGACTCGGCGGGGTCTTCTCCGTCGTCGGGGCCGCGAAACTCAACGCCCTGCAACACATCGCCGTCGAGCGGACCCGGCTGAAGATCCCCCTGATCTTCGGCCTCGACGTCATCCACGGCTACACCACCAACTTCCCGATCCCGCTCGCCCAGGGCGCGAGCTTCGACCCGGCCGTCGCGGGCACCGACGCCGCCGTCTCGGCCAAGGAAGCCCGCGGCAGCGGCATCCACTGGACCTACGCGCCGATGATGGACGTCACCCACGAGCCGCGGTGGGGGCGGATCGCCGAAGGGTACGGCGAGGATCCTTACCTGGCCACGCAGTTCGCCGTCGCCAAGGTCCGCGGCTACCAGGGGAACGACTACTCCGCGCCGGACCGCGTGGCCGCCTGCGCCAAGCACTTCGTCGCCTACGGTGGCGCCGAAGGCGGGCGGGACTACAACACCGTGGACGTCTCGCTGCACCGGCTGCACAACCTCTACCTGCCCCCGTTCAAGGCCAGTGCCGAAGCGGGCGTCGCCACCGTGATGGCGAGCTTCAACACCATCAGCGGCGTCCCGGCGCACGGCAACGGGTACGTCCTGCACGACGTCCTCAAGGGCGCCTACGGCTTCCGCGGCTTCGTCGTCAGCGACTACACCGGCGTCGAGGAACTCATCCTGCACGGCCTGGCCGGCGACGGCGCGGACGCCGCGGCGGCCGCGCTGCCCGCCGGTGTCGACATGGAGATGGTCAGCACCAACTACGCGCGCTTCGCCGAGCGGCTGCTGGCCGAACGCCGGATCACCCGCGACCAGATCGACGACGCCGTCCGCCGGATCCTGCTCGTCAAGTTCCGGCTCGGCCTGTTCGAGCGGCCGTACGCCGACGAAGCGACCGAGGTGAAAGCGCCTTCTGCGGCCGCGCTGGCCGCGTCGCGGCAGGCCGCCGGGCGGTGCATGGTGCTGCTCGCCAACGACGGCCCGGTGCTGCCGCTGGCGAAGACCGTCGGCTCGGTCGCCGTCGTCGGGCCGCTCGGCGCGGCGACCTACGACCTCAACGGCACCTGGGCGGGCCTCGGCACCGGAGCCGGGACGACACCGCCGGTGACCGTCGTCGACGGGATCAAGGCCGCCGCTCCCGGCGCCACCGTGAGCTACACCCCCGGCTGCACCGTCGAGGGGACCGACACCAACGGGTTCGCCGCCGCGCAGCAGGCGGCGCGCGCCGCCGACGTGACGGTCGTGGTGGTCGGCGAAACCGCCGCGATGAGCGGCGAAGCGGCGGCACGCAGCAACATCGACCTCCCCGGCGTGCAGCAGCAGCTGGTCGCGGCGATCAAGGAGACCGGGAAGCCGTTCGTGGTCGTGCTGATCAACGGCCGGCCGCTGACGATCCCGTACTTGCACGACAACGCCCCCGCCATCCTCGAGGCGTGGGCCCCGGGCGTGCAGGGCGGCCACGCGATCGCGGACGTCCTCTTCGGCGTCGTGAACCCGGGCGGCAAGCTGCCGGTGAGCTTCCCGCGCGCGGTGGGCCAGCTCCCGATCTACTACAACCACGAGAACACCGGGCGGCCCGCCGACCCGGCCAACAAGTACACGTCCAAGTACCTGGACCTGGCGAGCGGGCCGCTGTACGAGTTCGGCCACGGCCTGTCCTACACCACGTTCCGCGTCGACGGCCTGCGGCTTTCGGGCACCCGGCTGCCGGCGCGCGGCGGCCGGATCGACGTCGCCGCCACCGTCACCAACACCGGCGGCCGCGCGGGCGACGAGGTCGTCCAGCTCTACCTGCGCGACCCGGTCGCGAGCATCGTCCAGCCGGTGCGGCGGCTGCGCGGCTTCCGCCGGGTGACCTTGGCCGCGGGCGCGTCGACGACGGTGTCGTTCACCCTCACCCCGGACGACGTGGGGTTCTACGACAACGCCGCCCGGTTCCGCGTCGAGCCGGGGACGATCGAGGTCTACGTCGGCACCAGTTCAGCGGCCACGCTGTCGGCGAGCTTCACGGTGGTGTGACCCCGCTCAGCCGGCCGGGGCGTGGACGGCCGGGATGTGCAGCCACGCACGGGTCGTGGTCTCCTTCACGGCCGCGAACACCGAGGCGTAGCTCCCGGGATCGCCGAGCTGGATGTGGCGGATGACCTCTTCGTAGAACCAGTTCGACGTGATGACCGCGATGTCGCCGTCGGAGACCGACAGTGCGTCCTTGACCGCCCGGGAATCGAGCAGCCGGAACGTGTGGATGATCGCCGATCCGGTGAAGCCGTGGGCATCGCGGGTGATCTCGCCCGCGTGCAGCGCCATCCGCAGCCGGATCTGCTCCTCGGCGGTGTGGGTGCGGTTGTGCGCGAGCAGGTTCTTCGCGAGTTCCTGCGGCACTCGTTCGCCGAAGACGGCCTTCGGGTACGCGCCCGGAGCCAGCAGGAGCACCCCGTCGCCGAGGTCGCTCCGGTGGCAACCTTGCCACCGGACGCCCGACGCGGTCAGCGCGTCCTCGACCGCTTGGTACAGCCCGGATCGGACGGTGACGCGGTGGAGGTTGGTCCGTTCCGGAGCGTTGAAGCGTTCCACGTCGACGGCGAGGATCGTGTAGTGCATGGCGTCCGCGACGGGCTTGATCCGCTGATCGGTGGTCCACTGAGGAGCCGTGGACTTTCGGTACGGCATCTGTTCTCCTGGTTTGGCGTGGGGGTGTGGCCGCTCAAGATCCCGGTAGCCCGGGCGGGACCATGGTCGTGACGTTGAACGGCGTGGACAGCATCTTCTGGTTCAGCATCAGGTCGGCGACGCGTTGGAGGTCGCCGAGGTCCAGGTAGGCGGGGTAGCTGCCGACCCGGACGTCACGGGCGGTCTCGGCGTCGATGCCGAGGTACTGCTGGAACACCTGCTCGCGGACATCGCGGTTCTGGACGTCGCCGACGCCGCGGGCGAGTGCGCGCTGGAACGCGCCGATCACCTCCGGCCGGCTCGCCGCGAAACTCGCCGGAGCGACCCAACCGGACATGGGGATCTCGAAGTTCAGGTCGAGCCCCAGGTCGAGCAGCTGCACCGCGCCGGCGGTGGCCGCCTTCGTCACGAACGGTTCGGCGACGACGGCGCCGTCGATGTCGCCGCGCTGCATCGCCGGGACCATCGCCCGCATGTCCATGGTCTTCCATTCGATGTCGGCCGGATCCCCGCCGGCCTGCCGGATCTCCGAGATCGCGAGCAGGTCCGAGATCGATCCCCGGCTGGTGACCGCGATCCTCTTGTGCGCGGCCTGGTCAGGCCGGGTGAAGGACCGGTTCGGCGCGCCCACGAGCATCAGGTGACCGGGTTTCGCGACGTAGGCCGGCGCGATGACCTTCAGGTCGGCCGCGCGGGTGGCCTGGGCCATGAACATCCCCGGATAGCTGCTGAAGGCGATGTCGAGCGTGCCCGTCTGGAGTCCGCGGACCGCCGCCGGGCCGCTGGCCACGGTGATGACCTGGACGTCCAGTCCGGCCGAGCGGAAGTACTCCTGGTCGACGGATCGGTAGAACGCCGCGACGTCGACGAGGGGCAGCACGCCCACGCGCACCGGGATCGGCGGCGGCGCCGCCGGTTGCCCGGAACCGCGGGACGAGTAGAAGACGGCCACGACCGCCGACAGGGCGACCACCACCGTGAGCACGAACGCGACAGCCTGCCGCCGTCGCTTGCGGTGGGTCCGCCCGTGGTCCGCGGCGAAGTCGTACCCGGCTTCGCCGCGGCGGCCGGCTTTCCGGCGTGGCCGCGGCACCGCGACGGCGGCCGGCCACGCGTCCGGGCCGTGGCCGCTGATGGCGAGGAGCTCCCGGCCACCGGCCCTGCGGCGACGCACGGCGTGGGATCCGGGACCACCCCGTTCCGACGGCGCGCCGCTCAGCGCGCGACGCAGGTCCGCCAGGCGCCGGTCGAGCTCGACGTCGTCGATCTCGCCGGCCCGGCGGCCGAACCATCCGAGAACCATGCTCCGCGCTCCTTCACTCGTTCTGTTCATTGCTCCCGGCCGGCTCACGGTGCTCTCATGGGTGGGAGGTGCCGAGAGCCCGCCGGAGCCTTTCTCGACCTTTCTTGTATCGGCGCTGCGCCATCCGAACGCTCATTCCCAAGATCTCCGCCGTTTCCGGTAGCGAGAGTTCGTTCAGGCAGACCAGCGTCACGACCTCTTGCAGGTCGCCGGGCAGCGCGCGGAGTGCGTCCAGTGCGTCGATGATCTCGGCGCGCCGATCCGCGAAATCCTCTTCCCGCAGGGTTTGCACGGTGATCAAGCTTTCCGCGGGAAGCAAGATCTCCCGGCGGTCCGTGCGCGACTGGTCGACCAGGAGGTTCCGGGCGATCGTCAGCGCCACCGGAACCAGGTTCGCCACCACGGCACCGGGGTTGCGGTCCAGGTGGCGACGCAGCCGCAGAACCGTTTCGGCGACGACGTCGTCCGGGTCCAGGCGACGGGTGTGGGCGCACGCATATCTCCTGACCTGCGGACCGACGAGCTCGAAAAGTTCGGAGAGATACGGCCTCCCTTGATCGGCGGACAAGGTTTCGTGATCACTGGTCACACTCACTCGCCTTCGACGAGCCGGCGGCCTGCGATCCGGAATTTCCCCGGACCAGGCGCTTCACAGGTGATTCCTGATCGGTGGCGTCGACGCTCATGCCTGAGAAGACGACCCCGTCCCGCCGACGCGACAAATCTCACCCGATCGGCCTAGGTCAGTTCTGTGACGGAAAATCAATCCATTGACGAATCATGAACGGCGAGCATTCCCGGGCCGATTCCACCATTCCCGATCAACGGCGGCGGCCTGCGGCGAACCGACCCCGGGCGGCAGCGAGTCACCGGTTCAGATCGGCCAGCGAGCGCGCACGATTCCGTCGTCGTCCGGCTGCACGGCCACGAGCAGCGGGTGGTGGTCGTCGGTGGTGTGCGGCAGGAGCATGGCCGCTCTGGCGCCCGCCAACACCTCGATCAGGCCGGCACGGTCATCGCCGTCGGCGTGGAAGCTGTGGATGCGGCCGTTCGCCTGCTCCACCACGGCCCAGCCGGCGAAGTCCGGCGGCATCGTGCGCAGCACGGCCGGAACATCGGCCGACAGGTCCGGCCACACGGACAGGAGGGCGCGCGGACCGAGGTCGGGCACCGGGGCGTCGGCCGCGATGCGATGCCATCGGGAGTGATTGGCGACGATCTGCTCCTCCACCAGCACCGTGCCGTGCTTGGTCGCGAGTGCCGCCACCTCGGCCCAGAACGCCGCATCCGCCGGACGCGACTCGTACGGCCCGTCGTCATCCGGGTCGTAGGGCGAGCCGTCCAAGGGCTCGACGAACAACCCGCTCGCGGCGGTCAGCGCGACGGCACGTCCGCACGGGTGCGCGCTTCCGACGTACAGGTACTGGTCGTAGCCGACATGGACGAAGAACCCGTCTTTGGATTCGAGCCGGCACCAAGCGCCGTCGCCACGCAGCATGGCGCGCACCAGTTCACGCCCGACGTCCAGGGTGATCCGCGCACCATCGTGAAAACCGGTGAGATCGGGCGGGAACAGCCCACGGTCGTCGACCACGGGATCGCGAATGGTCAGCCGCGTCACGCCGGAGTCCTCGGCGAACGCCGTCACGGCGGCGAGGTAGGCGGCCTCCACCGGACCGTGGTCGCTCGACACGTCCTCGGACCCGCGGTACGCGCCCCGATCATCACGATCGGCGGGATCGTACTTGGTGATCCGGTAGACGTGCGGAGCGCTCATGACCGGCTGGGTCGCCCTTCGGAAGCGGGGTGTTCGGTTCGAGCACGCTAGCCGAGTCCCCATGTCGACAACCACCCGATAACCGCGAACATCCGGTCATGCCGACGAGCGGATTTCAGCCGGTCGCGGTGGCCGGCGATGACCAGCACCTTGCGTAACAGCGTGAGCGGGAGATGCGACTGTGTGCTGTAGCAGAGGGAGGAGCCACGGTGGCTGGTCAGGTTGTGCCGATGCGTTTCGGTGGGGTCGAGGTGCTGGTCGCGACGGTTCCGGTGGCGGGGACCGAGCCGACGTCCAAGCTCAGCGATGCCGGCGCGAAGGCATTGGATGCGTTCGGCCGGGCGCATCAGGTGATTGTCGGTGCGGCGGCGTCCACGGTCGAGATCTTGGGCAAGCTCGCGGCCGAGTCGGCCCGACCGGCCAAGCTCGAGGTTGAATTCGGCCTCGGGTTCTCGACCAAGGGCAACGTGATTGTTGCGGGCGGTTCGGTGGACGCGACGTTGAAGGTGAAGTTGACCTACGAGCCCAAGGCCGCGGAGTAGACGCGATGCCCCAGGACGTACGCATTCCTGCCTATCTGGGCCGGATTCTGACCGACGAGGGCATCTCCGCCGGTACGTGTTTCCAGGTGTCGCCGGGTGTGCTGGTCACGGCGTGGCACGTCCTGAACGATCTCGGCCGCGACGCCGAGGGCGACACCGTCAACATTGACGCGCTCAACGATGCCAGTGAGCTAGCGACAGCGCAGGTCATCCGGGTCGATCCGCTGCATGATCTGGCCGTCTTGCGGGTGGACACGCCGTTGCCCGAGTCCGTGGTTGGGTGGTTCGCGACTGATTGGGTGCCGCTCAACGATCCAGTCGTGGTCACCGGTGTCGCCGAGGTAGACGACCCAGGGCACGAGTACGGACATCTGGACGCACCCGGCCACTGGGCGGGCGGGACGACCCGCGACCGGCAGGTGCCGCTGGGGCGGCTGTCGGCGAAAGACGTCATGAAGGGGATGAGCGGAGCGCCGGTCCGCCGGATCTCCGACGACCGGCTGGTCGGGGTCGTGTCGGCCCGCTACAACGCCGCCGATGGCTGGCTGGAGCATTCGGTGTGGGTAACCCGCACCGAAGACGTCGAGAGGCTGCTAGCCGATGTCACTGCCGTGACGGTCGACGGCGCGCCGGATCTGGGCGAGGCTGTCGACCTGGTCCTGTCAGTGACCGAGACCGAGGTCCGACTGAACGGCCCAGGTACTGCGGTCGCCGCACCGCATCACGGAATCAGCCCAGAACTGGCTGCCGCGCTCGGCGATGTGCGCCGGGCCCGGGCACGCGCCGGCACCGTAGACCGCACGATGGCACCCGACGCGGAACGAGCCGAGTCGGTAGGAGTGGTGTCGTTGCGGCGGGCTGGGCAGTTGCTGACGGAATCGTTCTTGCCCGGGCCGGTCGCGGAAGCACTGGCGCGGATGGTGCGGCGAGCCACAGCCGAGCATGTGCCTGTGCGCATCGGTGTGGACGCGCCAGGCTGGCCCGGATTGCCTTGGGAGGCTCTGCCGGACCCGGAGTCTCGCCGGCCTCTGGCGTTGTGCCCGCTGGTCACGGTGTTCCGTCAGGTGCGGGCACCGAAGGTCCGCGACATTGCGGGGCCGTTGCGGATCTTGGTCGCGATCTCTGCCCCGGAGCACGGTGGCGGTGCGGTGCTGGACTACGAGCGCGAACTGCGCAACGTGGTCGCTGCGGTCCGCAGCGCCCGCGCCGGGGACGCGGACGTGCGGGTGGTGCCGTTCGCGACCACCGCCGCAATCCGCGCCGCCCTGGACGAGGCACCGGCACACGTCCTGCACCTGTCCAGCCACGGCGGTCCCGGCGTCCTTCACCTCGAAAACGAGGACGGCGCCGCGCGGAAAGTGACCGCGGAACAGCTGGTGGAGGAAGCGGTCCCGCCAGGGAAGATGCCGCCGGTGTTCTGCTTGGCCGCTTGTTACACCGATGTGCCCGGTGAGGAGGGGGCGCCGTCGCTGGCGGCGAGTCTGGTTGAGCATGGTGCGAGCGTGGTGATCGGGACCGAGACGTCGGTGACTGATTGGTATGCCACTGCTCTGTTCGCTCGCGTGTACCAGGAACTCGCTCAGTCTTCGGTCCCGGACGTGGTGGCTGCGGTCGCTGATGCCCGCCGGATCGTTCAGCTGCAGCTGGCGGCTTCGGAGCATCCGCGAGAGAGCCTCCTGGCCGCGCTGGACGAGTGGAGCGTTGTCACCGTTCTGGCCGGCTCCGGCTCCACACGGGTGTTCGACCCGGCAAAACACGAGCCACCGACGATGCGGACGAACAAATCCGTGGTCGGCTTGCCGTGGCGTGGTCACGGCAACTTCGTTGGACGCCGCCGCGAACAGAGAGCCTTGCCGACCGCTTTGGCTGGGCGTGCGGTCAGCGGTGTTGTGCTGCACGGAATCGGAGGTGTCGGGAAGACAACCTTAGCCGGGGAGCTGCTGCAGCATCTGCAGTTTCCGGTGATTGCCGTGTGTACGGGCGAAGTGTCGGTGGATGACGTGCTCGCCGCGGTGACCGGCGCGCTGCGCCGTCATCTGGCGAAACAGGGCGGCAACGAACAGCTGCTGCGCATTGTCGGCTATGCCGATCAGGTCAGCGAGGCGTGGGAGGACCGGTTTCTCGCCTTGCGCGAAGAAGTGTTCAGCCAGTTCCCAGTGCTGTTGGTGCTCGACAACTTCGAAGACAATCTCACCAACCGACAACTCGACGACGAGACGCTCGCGGACCTTTTGGCGCGCTGGGCAATGGATCCGGGTGAGAGCCGGCTGCTGGTCACGTCCCGCTATGAATTCACCCTGTCCGGCGACGCTCACCAGCATCTGCGGTTTTCGCTGGTCGGGCCGATGTCGATGGCCGAGACGTTCAAGCTGATTTGGGCACTGCCAGCGCTGGACCAGCTGGACGATGACGATCTCGAGAAGGTGTGGCGACTGGTCGGCGGGCATCCCCGCAGCCTCGAATACCTCGACGCTCTCCTCAACCACGGCCGCGCCCGCTACCACGACGTCACCGCACGCCTGGGTAAGGCACTGCAGGCCCATCCCGAGGCACAGGCCGCGGTGACTGCCGACAGACTTGATGCTGTGCTGGCGCAGACGGTGACGCTGATCGCTGACGACGTCCTGCTGGACGCACTTCTGCACACGCTCGAGGAGTATCCCGGTGCACGTGAACTGCTGCTCGGCGCGTCCGTCTACCGGGAACCGATCGGTCTCGCTGCGCTGCTATTCCAGATCGGCGACGTCGACGAGGACGCCGCGCACGTGCCGGACTACGACGGCGCGCAGCAGCACATCCTGGCTATGCTTGAACAACACGACATCCCGCTGGCCGAGTTCGACATCGACACATTGCCAGCGCAGCTGCTGGCCCAGATTCAGCCCGATCTCGACGAGCTCGCGGCTGTGCCGACGCCACCGCGCTCAACGCCTTCCGATCTTGACCAGCTCGTCGCGGAGCTGGCGACGACCAGTTTGCTGACGGTGGACTCGGAAGCCGGGACAGTGTTCGTGCACCGCTGGACCGCCTCCGCTCTCGAACGCCGCTGCCACGATGACGAGCTGCAGCAGGCGCACCGCGTCGCCGCGGAATACTGGACCTGGCGCATCGAAACCTGGATCCAAGATAGTAACGTAGCCCTGCACGACGCTCTGGAAGCGCGTTACCACCTCATCGCAGGCGACCAACTCGACGACGCAGAAGCAGTTAGTCAGGTCGTCGCTCAGCGGCTTCATGTCGTGGGCGCTTGGGATCACGAGCTAGCGCTCAGTCACCACACACTCGCTGTCCTGGCACGCACACCGGAACAAAAAGCCTCGTGGCAGCACCGGCTCGGTATGCTCGCCCAGGACCGAGGGGACTACGCCGAAGCCGAACGCCGCTACACCATCTCCCTCACCATCGACGAGAAGCTCGGCAACCGCTCCGGCATGGCCACCAGCTACCACCAGCTCGGCATCCTCGCCTACCTCCGGGGGAACTACGCCGAAGCCGAACGCCGCTACACCAGCGCCCTGACCATCAAGGAAGAGCTCGGCGACCGCGCCGACATGGCCAGCAGCTATCACCAGCTCGGCATGCTCGCCCAGGCCCGAGGGGACTACGCCGAAGCCGAACGCCGCTACACCGACTCCCTCACCATCAAGGAAGAGCTCGGCAACCGCGCCGACATGGCCACCAGCTACCACCAGCTCGGCATCCTCGCCTACCTCCGGGGGAACTACGCCGAAGCCGAACGCCGCTACACCAGCGCTCTCACCATCAAGGAAGAGCTCGGCGACCGCGCCAACATGGCCGTCAGCTACCATCAGCTCGGCATGCTCGCCCAGGCCCGAGGGGACTACGCCGAAGCCGAACGCCGCTACATCGACTCCCTCACCATCGACGAGAAGCTCGGCAACCGCTCCGGCATGGCCGCCAGCCACCACCAGCTCGGCATCCTCGCCCAAGCCCAAGGGGACTACGCCGAAGCCGAACACCGCTACACCAACGCCCTCACCATCGTGGAAGAGCTCGGCGACCGCGCCGGCATGGCCACTAGCCACCACCAGCTCGGCATGCTCGCCCAGGCCCGAGGGGACTACGCCGAAGCCGAACGCCGCTACACCGACGCCCTCACCATCAAGGAAGAGCTCGGCAACCGCTCCGACATAGCCCGCACAATCAGTCAGCTCGGAACTCTCGCTGAAGCGATGAACGATCATGACGGTGCTGTCGCGCGTCACGCGCACGCCGCCTACTTGCGCGCCCAACTGCAGCTACGCGAACAGGCTTTTGATATTCAGCGACTTCAGTCGCTCCGCGAAGTGCTGGGAGAACAACGATTCGACGAGGCAGCGCGAGGAGCTATCGGCGCAGACGCAGCTACTGCACTCGCGACTGTTCTGAATAGCGATGGGGTCGAAGACTAACCGCTCAACAACTCGCCGACGTACCATTTCGGTAGGGCGACCATCTCCTTGAACCGCTACACCGACGTCCGCTCATGCCGCTGAGAGCGCAATCACCTGCCACCGACTGCAGCCGCCGCCACGATGATCGGCTGGGTAGCGCCGACGGTCTCGCCGCATTCACGCAGTTCACAAGAAATGCCCGCTGGCCAGGTAGGGCGCCGGTTCGGTCAGGCCACGAACAGCGAGGTAGCCCAACTGCTTGAGGTCGAGCCGGGCCGCCAGGCCGACATCGATCGCCCAGTGGTTGGCCGTGGTGATGCAGGTGACCCGGGTGTCGGCACGCGCGGAAGCCAGGGCTTCCCACAACAGTGCCTGCGCAACTCGCGGCTCCGCCGCCGCCAGCAGCGTGGCCCGGCCCTGGTCGTCGATGTAGACGTAACCGGGAGTGTTCCGGTCCCGGGTCACGACCAGTCGCGTGCTGCTCATCAGATACTCGTGGTCAGGGCCGTGCCCCGCGCCGCGTAGCCGGACGTCGAGCCCGTCCATCCACTCGGCGTCGTCGGCTCGTCCCTCGCGCAAACCGGTGACCGCGGGCAAGGTGGCCCGGTCGACCGTGCCGACCATGCGCATCTGCGGGTACAGCAGGAACCCCGCCATCCGGTAGCGCCGGGTCGCGGCGGGGTGCACGGTGGAGGAGAACATGCCCGGCCTGCCGTCGGCGTGCGCGAGCACGGCGTCCAGCAGCCGCTTGCCGACTCCCCTGCCCTGCAGCCCGGTCCGCACGCCGTAGGTCGCCAGATACCAGAACCGGCCACGATTCTGCGAGATGGCAAAACCGGCGATCCCCCCGTCGCCGTCATCGGCCACCCAGCAGCCTCCCGGGTCGACGCCGAGGAAGAACCGCATCCGATCGATCCACTGCTTCGCCGCCGCCGGAGTCCGAAATGTCACCTCAGCTTCCTCGAGCTCACGACCGGATTCTTCGGCCTCGAAAAACAACTTCGCCGATGCACGTTCCGCACGCGCAAGATCCCGCTCCCGCATAGAGCGAACGACAACCCCAGCGGTGTCGCCATCGATCACTGTACGTCCTCCTCACCGCAGCGAAGCCTCCCGCGGCGCGGGGCCCAGACCCCATGCAGACCGGGGCAAGCGACACCCACCCCCTTGCGTCGATGCTCGTCTGCATTGCCGCTGTGCCAGACAGACACACCGCCGAGCCCGACATTCACCTCTTCCGGCCATCCGTCTCGGGGCACCGGTCCATGATCGCCTCGACCGGATCCGCCAGCAATCGAGTTACCGTACTGGCCTCCATGGCACTCTCATGCCGATGAGCGGATCTGTCGCCGACCGGACGGTCCGGCCGGCAGAAGCTCTCTACCATGCATGCTGGGATGTGCCGGGACGGCGACGGACAGCAAGGAGCAGGGATGGCCATCGGGTGGCTGAAGCGGAAGGGATGTCGTTGCGATCCGCAGTGGCCGTCGCTGGTCACGGAGCAACGCGGCTACTCGATGCCCGCGATTCCGGACGAGCACGGCAGTCCGTGGACCCGCATGCATGATCTTCGTGCGAGGTGCGGAGTCTGCGATGCCACCTACCCTGGGAACTTCGTGATAGCGCCGGGGACGCCGCCTCCGTTCGAGTGGGCAAGAGAATCGGAAACCTAGAGGCATCGGCCTGCGGTCCATCTCGGCACCCAGCACCTCGCCCTGGAGCTGGCCGCCGACAACGTGGCGACGGCACCATCACCAGTCGTACGCCTCGGTGACGGCATCCTCGTCGCGCAGCAGCCCACCGCCGCGGCGGCGACCGGCCTCACCGAAAACCGGGTTGGCGCCCAATGCCACCATGCGGAACCGGGGTGGGTGGCGCACCGTGAGCCGGGACGGGCCGCCGACCCACTCGTCCTCGACGTAGTAGCGCGCCTCGTCGAAGCTGGCCTCCACCGCGTTCCGGAGCGTCAGCAAGTCCAGCACCTCGGGACCCTCCCGGACGCCGTGCACGAGGCCGGACACCAGGGTCGGGGTGAACGGGCACAACTGATCACCGTCCGGCGGCCCGAAACTGGACCCGCCCAGCACGAACGAGGCCGGAGCATGCTCCCGGAACAACCCGAAGCCGACCCCGTCGAGCACGACGACGGACCGGACTGCCTCAGCACCCGCGATGATCCTGGCGATCTCGCCGAGAGTGCCCACGACGTTCTCGGCCCGGTTCGGGCCGGCCAGGACTTCGCCGGGCACCGACTCGTACGCTCGGCTGCTGGGGGCTCAGAACAACCTGTGTGTGCGCGGGATCGAACGCCGCTGTCGTGTTCGGCCCCGTGAGCGCTTCGGCGAGCTCCGCAGCCATCTTCTCGGGGCCCCCGTGGCGCCGAGGCACGCCGTCGTCACAGCCGACCAGCACCGCCCGGGAGCTCTGGAGGTCCGGCAGAAGCGGGTGTCTCCTCACCCGACCAACCATGCATGCCCTGAACCGCGAACGCCATCCCCTGGTTGCCGCTGACCGGTCGTCCACTCAGGAGACAAGGAGGCCGATGGCGGGGGCCATGCGGCCGAGATACTCCTCCCGGGTATCCACCTGGTGCTTCAACCCGACCGACACGCTGATCAAGGTCTGCGCGACACCGGTTGCCGCCTCCCCGCCCACCGCGGCGACGACGAGTCCTTCGAAACGCTCCGGAGCTGTCTGGGTGATCGGCCCGAGCAGGTCCGGGTTCTGCTCGATGACCTCCGGGACGTCACGGCTCATCGGTCCGACGTAGCGGCCGGCCCACCGGTCGAACGCCCCGAGCAACCGCTCCCGCAACGGCTTTCCGACATCGGCGAGGATCTCCTCGGCCGCGGCCAGGTCCTGCTCGATCGCCCGGGTGACCGCCGTCCGGAACAGGTCCTCTTTGGACGCGAACAGGAAATACAGCCCCGGCCGCGAAATCCGGGCCGCGCGCGCGACTTCCTCCATGGAGGTCTTCCGGTACCCGTGCCGGGCGAACGTCAGCAGTGCCGACTCGAGCACCGCCTCCCGGCGACCGGACTCGGCAGCGTCCGGAGCTTCGGAAACGGTCATGCGGCGACTCTACAGACTCCAACCCAACTATACAACTTCTGTTCAGTCTGTATAGTCCGCCCGGTGACCACGCACCCGCTCATCACCACACCGTTCACCGCCGCCAGCACCGCCGACGACGTCCTGGCCGGTGTCGACCTCGCCGGCGTCCGCGCGATCGTCACCGGGGCCTCATCCGGCATCGGCGCCGAAACCGCACGGGCACTGGCCGCCGCGGGAGCCGAGGTGACCCTGGCCGTCCGGAACACCGCCGCCGCGACCGCAGGACCCCGTTCGCGGGTCGCCCGGCTCGACCTCGCCGACCCGGAGTCCGTCCGCCGGTTCACGCAGGAGTGGGCCGGGCCCTTGCACCTGCTGGTGAACAACGCGGGCATCGTCACCGGCGGGCCGGCCCACACCGCGCGGGGCTGGGAACTGCAGTTCGCCACGAACCACCTCGGCCACTTCGCCCTCGCCACCGGCCTGCACGGCGCACTCGCCCGCGGCGCAGCCGACCGCGGCGAGGCGCGGATCGTCTCGGTCAGCTCCACCGCACACATGCGCGCCGGCGTCGACTTCGCCGACCTGCACTTCACCCGCCGCGCGTACCACCCCCAGATCGCCTACGCCCAATCGAAAACAGCGAACGCACTGTTCGCGGTGGAAGCAACCCGCCGCTGGGCGAGCGACGGAATCCACGCCAACGCCGTCAACCCCGGCGGAGTCGCGACCGGACTGCAGCGGAACTTCACCCCGGCCCAGAAGGAATCCCTCGCCGCGGCCGAAGCCGCGGGCATCTTCACCTACAAGACGGTCGAACAGGGAGCGGCCACGAGCATCGTCGCGGCCGTCGCACCGCAGTTCGCCCACACCGGCGGCCACTACCTCGACGACGCGCAAGAGGCGTACCGGGTGCCGGACGACGCCGAACTGGCCGACCACCCGCACGGGGTGAAGGAATGGGCTCTCGACCCGGCCGCCGCAGAACACCTCTGGACGGTGTCGGCGAACCTGACCAGACACTGACCGCTGCGTCGACAGCGGCCGGCCGCCCCGCACCCGAACGATCTACCGGTCGGCGCGCCGCACCCGCAGCCAGAAAGCGATCCTCGCCGGGAACAGCAGCAGCAACAGGACGTAATAACCGAAGGGTGGCTTGATGAATCCCACCACGACCGCGAGCGCGAACTCGGACTGGTACGCGCCGATCAGCTCGGTCGGGAAGAGCGTGACCGCCTCGACCGCCGGCTTGTGCTCCGCGACCAGCTCGGTGAGCGGCAGGACCAGTGCCGACCCCCTGCCGACCCATGAGACAACCTGTCCGGACACCGTGTCTTGACAAAGTGTCCGGACAAGCTCACCCTGATCGGGACCGATGGGGGTGACCGCGATGAATTCCGTGGTGTCACGTTGTCCGGCAGGAGAAGCCCGGTGAGCGCGGTGCTGTGGGTGGTGCTCGGCCTGGCCTGGGTCGCGTTCGCCGGCATCACCACGCTCTGGCTGTCCCTGGCGCGACGAAGCCGGCGCGGGGACGTCGGAG
Organism: Amycolatopsis sp. cmx-13-12; assembly: GCA_049998155.1. GTDB lineage: Bacteria > Actinomycetota > Actinomycetes > Mycobacteriales > Pseudonocardiaceae > Amycolatopsis. Next base: position 973,921 of record JAEBES010000001.1, read on the forward strand.
CCGACATGGTCCTGGTCGCCCTGGCGCCCTTGCTGATCGTCGACTTCGCGCTCTCCGTGCTCGGCACCATGGCCGGCGGCTGGCTCACCGTCCGGCTCGACGGCCTCGGAGCCCGGCTGACCGCCGGAATCGGGGCCGCGGTGCTGCTGGCCCGCATCGCGCTCGGAGCGGCGCAGATCTGGCGGTCCCGGTCGGCCGAGTGACGCGCCTCGCGGGGGGCGCCGGGAAGATCACCCGGCCTCAGGCCATCAAGGCGATGAGGGTGGCCAGGGCGGGTGCGCCCTGGCCGATCAGGCCCTTGATCCGCGCCCGGCGGGGGTCGAAGGCGATCAGCGCCACGCTCGCCGCGAGCATGGACACCCCGGCGGCCAGGACGAGCGCTCGGCCGGCCGCGATCGCACCCGAGTGGGACGCGGCCAGCCCGGCAAGCACTTGCAGGGCCAGGAGTGCGTTGTAGCAGCCCTGGTGGAACGCCCAGGGGCGGATGACGTCGAGATCCGCCGCGCGCACCTCGAACATGGCGTGCACCTCGGGCCGCCTGAAGCGGACGCTTTCCATCGTGAAGATCCACAGGTGCATCAGCGCCGCGACGAGCGCGAGCACTTGGGCGGGGATGTTCATCGGGGTCGCGTCAGCCGCTGGGGCGCGTCCGGGAGCAGGGCGCCGGTCTCGTCCAGTTCGCCGAGCAGGGCGGGCACGCCGACGGTGAGCATTTTGGTCCGGACCGAGCCGAGCAGCTTGGCCATGGCGAACCCGCCGATGCCCGTGAACCCCGTGTGGTGGTAGGTGAACCGGGTTCCGTCGGCGGTGGGCTCGAGCCGGTAGCGGACGTGACTGGGCGTCTCCCCTTCCGCGCCCACCCACGTGTAGTACAGCAGTTCCCGCTCGCGGACTTCCAGCACCTCGCAGTCGACGATGCCCCGCCAGCCGGGCATCGGCTTGGCGACGAACTGGAACTTGGTGCCGGCCACCGGCTCGAACCCGACGGCGCGGGCACCTTTGCCGGTCGAGGTCCAGTACGGGATCAGTTCCGGGTCGGTCATGGCCCGCCAGACCTTCACGGGCGAGTGCGGGTAGTCGCGAACGATGTGGATCTCGGACACTGCAGGCTCCTAACTTCAGTTGCTGTAAATTTACAGTAGCAGAAGTTTTCGTGTGGCTGAAGTAGAATGGCCGCATGACGACAGCGGGAACCGACCGGCCGGCCGTCGAGGGGTTGCGCGAGCGCAAGAAACGCGCGATGCGCCGGCAGCTGTCCGACACCGCCGCGCGGATGTTCCTCGAACGCGGCTTCGACGCCGTCCGGGTGGCCGACGTCGGCGCAGCGTGCGGGGTGTCGGAGAAGACCGTCTTCAACTACTTCCCCAGCAAGGAAGCGCTGCTCCTGGACCGGCTCGAGGCAACCGCCGACGCGTTGCGCACCCACCTGCCGGACCCCGCGCTGACCCCGGTCGGCGCGATGCTGACGATCCTCCAGCACGAACTGGACAGCCTCGTCACGGGACTCGCCGCCGACGCCGACACCGACCGCGCGCTGGCGCAGTACCGGAAGTTCGGCGACCTGATCCGGAACACCCCGTCCCTGCGGGCCTATCAGAGTGACATCGCCGACCGGTTCGTCGACATCGCCGCCGAAGCGCTCGCCACCCGGACCGGACTGCGCCCCGACGACCCCGAACCCCAGATCGCCGCGGCGACCCTCCTCGGCCTGTGGCGGATCCAGTTCCGCGCCCTGAGGACCCACGTGCGCCCCGGCCGCCCCTTGCCGAACGCGATCGACGCCGTGACCCGGGAGGTCCGCCGAGCCGCCCGCCTGGCCGAAGCCGGACTGGCCACCTTCCCGGCACCCGCGAAACCACACTGACCGTTCCCTCGGTGCGACCCGGTTCGCCCGGTCGTTGGTTGTGCCGGCGGGCCGGAACCGATCACCATGTCAGCGGTGGGTCGAGTCGGGGGTGGCGGCTTCGGTGGGGGGCTCGTGTGACGGTGGAATTCCGCTTGCTCGGTGCGGTCGAGGCAGCCGTCGACGGCACGCCGATCGCGGTCGGCTTCGCCCAGCTGCGCTGCTTGCTGGCGGCGCTGCTGGTCGAGGCCAACCACACGGTGTCGGTCGACCAGCTGCTCGACCGGGCTTGGCGCCCGCATCGCCTGCCCCGTCGCCCACGCGACGCCGTCCACCAGCGCATTGCCCTGGTGCGCAAGGCACTCGCCGGCGCGCCGGGCGCCACCATCACGACGCACCCGGCCGGTTACCGGCTCGTCGTCGACCCGCACCTGGTCGACCTCCACCGGTTCCGGGCACTGGTCGAGCAGGCCCGCGCCGGCAGGCACGACGACGCCGTCACGCCGTTCACCCGGGCGCTCGAGCTGTGGCGAGGAGAACCTCTCGCGGGCGTGACCGACACAGCCTGGGTCACGTCGGTGCGCACCACGCTCCTGCAGCAACGCCACGCGGCCGAGCTGGACCTCACCGACATCCGGCTGCGTCTGGGTCAGCACGCCGGCCTGCTCGCCGAGCTGGCCGACCGGGTGGAGCGGCATCCCCTGGACGAACGCCTGGCCGGCCAGTACCTCCTTGCGCTGTACCGCAGCGGCCGTCAAGCCGACGCGCTGGCGCGGTACGAGCGGCTCCGCCGCGATCTGGCCGACGAGCTCGGCGTGCACCCGAGCCCGCCACTGCGGCAGCTGCACCAGCGCATCCTCCACGCCGCCTCCGACCTGGCCGTGCCCGCGGCCGGCACCGGGGCAGCGACCACGCGTGTCCCGCTGCTCCCGGTGCCGCGGCAGCTGCCTGCCCCGCCCCGGATGTTCGTCGGCCGCAGCACCGAACTGGCGCGTCTGGACGCCATTGTGGACGGACAGCCCGACGCGGGCGGCACGGTGACGATCCACGCGATCGGCGGCACCGGCGGGATCGGCAAGACCTGGCTGGCGTTGCACTGGGCGCACACTCACCTCGACCGGTTCCCGGACGGGCAGCTGCACGTCGACCTGCGTGGCTTCGACCCGGTCGGGCAGCCGGTCCCCCTCGTCACCGCGGTCCGCGGCTTCCTGGACAGCCTCGGGGTGGACCCGGCCACGATCCCGATCGACCCGGACGCCCAGGTGGGGCTGTACCGCAGCCTGGTGGCCGGCAAGCGCATGGTGATCGTGCTGGACAACGCCCGCGACACCGAACAGGTCCGCCCGCTGTTGCCGGGCAGCCCCACCTGCACGGTGCTGGTCACCAGCCGGCACCGCCTCGACGGGCTGGTGACCACCCACGGCGCGCACTGCATCGACCTGGACGTCATCCCGGAGCGCGAGGCCCGTCACCTGCTCACCCGGCACCTCGGCCACGACCGGGTCACCGCCGAACCCGAGGCGGTCGAGGCGCTGGTGGCCTGCTGTGCCGGTCTGCCGTTGGCGCTCGGCATCGTGGCCGCGCGCGCCACCCGCCACCCCGGCTTCCCCCTGGCTGTCCTCGCCGACGAACTCCGCGACGAGTCCGGTCGCTTGGACGCCCTGGACCCCGGCGATCCCCGGGCCACCGTGCGCACCGTGCTGTCCTGGTCCCGCCACGCGTTGTCCGACGCGGCCGAGGTCGCGTTCGGCTTGCTGAGCCTGGCACCGGGCCCGGACATCGGCCTGCCCGCCGCCGCCGGCTTGCTGGGCCGGTCCCCCGGCACGACCCGGGCGCTGCTCAACGAGCTGGAAAACGCTTGCCTGGTCCAGCAGAACACACCGGGCCGCTACCGGTTGCACGACCTGGTCCGCCTCTACGCCACGGAATACGCGACCCGGCAGCACAGCCCGGCCGAACGGGCGACGGCGCTGCGGCGCGTGCTCGATTTCTACCTCCACACCGCCCACGCCGCCGACCGGCTCGTGGATTCCCGCCGTCCCCTGGTCGCGCTCGAGGCACCTGCCTCCGGGACACCGCCTCACGAGCTGTGTGACATGTCGGCGGCGATGGCGTGGTTCGAGGCCGAGCACGCCAACCTGGTCGCCGCCCAGCAAGCCGCCGTCGACCACGCCTGGCCACCTTCGGTCTGGCACCTGGCCTGGGTGCTGACCACCTTCCACGCCCGGCGGGGACACCGGCAGGACGACCTTTCCGCGTGGCGGGCCGCGGTCGCCGCCGCCGCTCACCTGCCCGACCACGCCGCCGGCGTCCGCGCGCACCGCTATCTCGGTCGCGCCTACGCCGAACTGGACCGCCACGACGACGCGAGCAGACACCTGCGCGAATCGCTCGCCTTGGCCGAACGCCACCACGACGTCGCGGAACAGGCTCTCGCCCACCACCAGCTCGCCCGCGCCTGGGAGCGGCGGGAAGACAATCACCGCGCCCTGGAGCACGCCACCCGTGCGCTGGAACTGTGCCGCACCCTCGGCCGACCGGCCTGGGAAGCCAATGCGCTCAACGGCGTGGGCTGGCTCGCTTCCCGGCTGGGCGACCACGACACCGCGCGCGCCCACTGCCTGGCCGCGCTGACCCTGCACCGCCGGCACGACAACACCAGCGGCGAGGCCGACACCCTGGACAGCCTCGGGCACATCGACCACCAGACCGGCCACCACCACCGGGCCATCGACCACTACCGGCAGGCCCTCACCCTCTTCCGGCAGCTGGGCAACACCTACGAATCCGCGGCCACCCTCGACCGGCTCGGCCACCCTTACGTGGCTCTCGGCCGGCACGAGCAAGCCCGGGTGGTGTGGCAGGAAGCGGCAGAGCTGTACGGCGCGCACGGACGTGAGCCCGAAGCCGCCCAGGTCCGGCGGCACCTGGAGACCCTCGACGGTGACGCCGGAACGAGGACCCCGCACCACCCGTGGCCGAGATCCTCGTCCGCCGCTTCACACTCTGATCGGATCCCCGGCGCGGAACGCTAGTTGTACGGGCGCCACATGAACTCGCCGCTCTGAGCACAGCTCCACTGGATCACCCAGGCGCCCTTGTTGGTCCGGCCACCGCCGACCGCCACGCACTTGCCGCTGTTGACGTTCACGAACTGGTAGGAACCGGCGAACACCGGCGAGGTCGCCGGCACCAGGGTGAAGATCTCGGCGGTGGTGTCGACGCAGGCGTAGATGCCGACCTGCGCGTTGTCGTTGGTGTCGCCGCGCCAGATGGACAGGCACTGGCCGTTGTGTTCGTTGACGAGCCGGTAGTTGTTGCCGCCGACGTTCACGGCGTCCCAGCGAAGGGTGTAGTCGTTGTCGTCGCACCCCTCCTGGCGGTTCGCGCCCCGCGCGTCGGGGGCGTAGGCCAGACACAGCCCGCTGTTGACGTTGGCCCACCGGTAGGTGCCGTCGGCAACGACCCCGGCCGGCGAAGCGTTCCCGGAGGTCACCGCCGACGCCGGAACCGCGACGCCGACGGCCGCGACAACGGCCATGGTGACCGCGGTGACGGCACGGAGCAGACCACGTTTCATGCTCTCCCCTTTCCTGGTGCCAACCGGGTCACGTACGGAAGCGTCGACACGGTTGGCTCGTCGGTGCTGCCCAGCGGCAGCTCGCCGATCAAGGTGCCCGGCCGGGGCGTAGGAATTCCTTAGTGGTGCTTTACTGGCCTGGTCACGGCCCCTCGGGTCATCACAGCCCCCATTCGTAGAGCCTGAAGAGCAGCATCGCGATACCGCTGGTACCGGCAATCGAAGCCAGCAGCAATCTGAGCACCTTCAGGCCGTATTCCTGGCGAATTTTCCTCACACCGAAGAGCGCCACAAAGCACGCGACGCTGATCAGTGCCGCGATGAGCACCGCGTATCCCACAAGCAGCCAATTGAGCACGTTGCTTCCTCGTTTGCAGTCTTGACACCAGCGATCACTCACGATGTGGCAAGACTGGGGTCATCGCGTCAGGGGAAGCAACCAACCGCACCGTCACCGAGAGCCTGGGTCGGGTGGATGTCTGGACAGCGGCGTCGCAGCTGCATTTGGGCTGGTGAGGGCCTTGCGTGCGTAAAGATGCCAGCCGAAGTAGGCTGGTGCCGACGTCAAGGCCAGCTTGACGACCTGGGGGAATTATGGCACGGAAGTACCAGAACACTCCTCGCGCTCACGCCGAGTCGCTGACGCGACTCGCGAGGGAGTACAGCCAGTTGGCGTCGGAGCACCGCGAGCTTGCCAGTGCGGTCAGCCGCGACTCCGACGGCAGAATTCCGGAGAGGCACAACTTCCCCTACTGGATCTTTCAGCTCACCGTCCTCGCCGCAGAGGCCGAACGGTTGCTTGCCCTCGAAGTCGAACTGGCGCGTAAACACGGCACCACCTGGGCAGACATCGGAGAGGCACTGGGAGTAAGCAAACAGGCGGCGCATGATCGGTTCAGCACCCACGAACGCTGGAACAAGAGCAGGCGTATCGCACAGCTCCTTCAGGCTCGCTGGGCTGACGACTACCGCTACCTCCGCGAGCTGCGAGAGGCCCACGGCGAGGCGGCGCCAACGTTCAGACGACTGCGCGCGCCACGCCCTGCGCCTCCATCTGCCCGTCGGTGATCACCGGCACCAGCGAACCCAGCCGGGGCGACGGCCTCGATCCCGACCATGCGCCGGATCAATTCCTCGGCATGCCTGGCCGGAGGAGGTTTTCCAGGTTGGCTCGCGCGACCCGCTTGAGGAACTCTCCGCGGTAGGCGGGGTCACCGGAGTCGTGCATCAGGTCGGTCATCGAGACCGCGGCCGCCTGTCGTTCCCACGTGTGGGTCAGGCAGGTGTCCGAGTAGCTCGCCAGCAGGTTTCCCTCGTCCTTTTCGACCTGGTGGATGATCGCTCGGGCGAGTTTCTCGGCGTCGTGCAGGGCGAGGCTCATTCCTTCCGCGCTCATCGGGGAAATCAGGTGCGCCGCGTCCCCGAGGAGGTGGAGCCGGCCGTAGCTCATCGGGCTGAACACCACACCGCGCAGCGGCACGACCTGCTTGCTGACGATCGGGCCGCTCGGCACCGCTCCCCCGAACCGCGTTCCGAGCTCGCGCCACACGCGTGCGTCCGGCCAGTCCTCGACGGTGTCGGTAACCGGGCACTGCAGGTAGACACGGCTCGCGTCCGGGCCGCGGGTGATCCGTGCGGCGAAGCCGCGGGAATGCACCGCCAGCACGGCCGGTGGATCGGCGGGCACCTCCGTCATGACGGTCAGCCAGGCGTAGCCGAACTCGTGGGTGTGGCAGGTGAGGAAGCCGTCGGGGATGGCTGTTCTGCTGACGCCCTGGTGGCCGTCGCCACCGGCGACGAAGTCGCAGCCGATCACCGTGGCGGAGCCGGTGGCGTCCCGGTAGCGCACCCGGGGATGCTCGGTGTCGAGACCGTCCAAGGAGATGTCCTCGGCCTCGAAACGGAGGTCGCCACCGTCGCGCAGGAACACCCTGATCAGGTTCCGGACCAGGATCTGCTGGGGGACGAAGGCACCTTCGGCATCCTCGTGGTCGCCCATCCGCCATTCGCGCTCTTCGCCGTCGATGATCAGCGGCATCGGCCCGTCGGAGGAATCGTGATCAGGCCCTTCGACAGCCTCTCCCATTCCCCATTCGCGCAGGATGCGCACGCCGCGGGCGTCGAGCGACCCGGCCCGTTGCCGGTTCTCGACGTGCTCGCGGCTGTGCTTTTCCAAGATGACGCAAGGGATTCCGTTGCGCAGCAGGAAGGTGCCGAGCGCGAGCCCGGCGACGCCGCCGCCCACGATGACCGCGGTGGTGTTTTCTTCGGTTTGAGTCATGATCACCACTGTGGCCGGACCACCGATGACCGTCCACCGATAACCGGACGTGCGATAACGGAAACCCGCCAACATTCCTAAGCGCCGCGGTCGCGCAGGCCGGCCTGGTAGCGCCCGGGGGTTTGCCCGACGACGACGGTGAACGCTTCGATGAAGGTCGAGGGGTTCGACCACCCGCAGGTGATCGCGGTGTCGGTGACGGAGTCGCCGTCGGTGAGGCGGATGAGGGCGTGGTGGACGCGCAGGATGGTGCGCCAGCGGTGGAAGCTCATGCCGAGGTCGGTGTGGAACAGGCGGCTGAGGGTGCGTTCGCTCGTCCCGGCGGCCCGCCCCAGTTCGGCCAGGGTCGTGTTCCGGCCGGGATCGGCGTGCAGGAGGTCGGTCGCGGCGCGCAGCCGGTCGTCGCGCGGCTCGGGCAGGTGGAACGACTGCTCGGGGACCTCGCCGAGTTCGTCGAGCACCACCGCGCGCAGCCGCCGGTCGGCGTCGGCGGATTTCGCCCGGTCGCCGGTCAGCGCCAGAATGCCCTCGCGCAGCAGGGGCGACACCGCGAACACGCAGGGATGCTCGGCGAGGTCGCCACACTCGGCGGCGGGGACGGCGAGGATGCGGGCGTCGGTCCGGCCGTAGAAGCGGTGCGAGTGCTCGAAACCCGGCGGCGTCCAGGTGATCCGGTCGGCGGGCGCGATCCAGGTCCCGTACTCGGTCGTGGTGGCGAACGCCCCGGCTGCCGCGTACACCAGCTGCCCGTCGCGGTGGGAGTGGCTGCCGAGGTGATAACCGTGCGGGAGCCAGCCCGCGCCTTGCGGCGTCCGCTCCTCCGGCAGGCCGGGTTTCTGCATCGGACGTCAGCCTACCCGGAGGGCCGAGATGACCTCGGCCCTCCGGGGACAGTTCGGTACCAGGATCAGATCCTGCCCGCCGCCACGTCGGCGACGGTCACGCGGAAGGCCTTGTAGTTCACCACGTAGCGCTGGCCCGATCCTGCCGAGGTGACCTCCTCACGGATCGGCAGGCCGTTGCCGGCGTTGATGCTGAGGACGTCCGCGGCACCGCCCAGGATGGCGGGGGGTGCGGTGAGGGTCAGCGCCGCCTGGCCGTCGACGTCGGCCTTGCCGACGACCATGCCGGGGATGGTCGCGTACAGCTTCAGCACGCCCGCGCGGACCTCCGCATCGGTGGCGTTGGCGAACAGCGCGTGCTGCGCGTTGCTCCACAGGTGGTTGTCGAGGAGGTTTTCCAGGTCCTTGCCCGTCGGACGCGGTCGGGGGGCGGGAACCGGCTTGCCGATCTTGCGGAACATCTCCGCGGTCTCCGCTTGGGCGGCCGCCCAGGCCTTGTCGGCCTCGGCGGGGCTCAGGCCGAGGCCCAGAGCGTTGCCGGACGCGGTGATCATCGCGATCCTGGCCTTCTCGACGTCGCCGTGCACGGCGAGACGGGCCGCCGCCATCACGTTCCCGTCGTACGGCGTGGCCGGCTGGGCGTCGCCCTTGGCGACCGCAGCCGTCAGGGTCTTCGCCGAGTCGCCCGTGAACTGCCGGCCCTGGTCGGTGTAGAGGGTGTAGTAGAGGTCCGGTTTGCCGTCCCGCCCGAACTTCGTGTTGATGATCAGCGACGCGTCTCCTGGCTGCGTGCCGGCCGCCTGGACCGCGGAGGCCAGCTTCACCAACGGCGCCTCGACCGCCTGCGGGGCGGTGCCGGACGGCGCGGCGCCGGGAGGCACGGCCGGGACGTTGCCGCTCGACGTACCCAGCACCACCGCCGCCGCGACGGCGGCCGCGCCCACGGCGGCGACACCGGCCTTGGGCCAGGAAAACCAGCGTTTCGGTCGCACGACCGTGGCCACGGGTTCCTCCATCGTCGCCAGCAGTGCCGTGCGGGCACGCTCGTAGGCCTCGGGACCGGGGGACGGCACGTCACGCAGCTTCTTCATCAGATCCATTTCGTCCATGGGCTGTCTTTCACGTTGTCGGGACTTGCAGCAGCGCGATCACTTCGGGGGCTTCACGCAAGGCCTTGCGCGCCTGGTGCAACAGGCGGCGGGCCGTGCCGGCCGGGATGTCGAGCACCCGCCCGGCCTCGGCGACGGTCAGGTCCTCCCAGGCGACCAGGCCCAGCACTTCCCGCTCCTCCGGTTTGAGCCGGGCCAGTGCCCTGCTCAGCAGGGCCTGCGTGTCCACGCGGGCGTCCACCGCCGGCCAGGGATCCCAGTCACTCGCCACGCCGGTCAGGTCCGGCGCCGGCTCCTCGGCCGGCGCGGACCGCCAGTGCCGGCGCAGCCTGTTCAGCGCGACGCCGTACAGCCAAGGCCTGGCTTCGGGGTACGAAAGGTCGTAGTTCGCACGGGATTCGTAAGCCGCCACCCACACATCGCCGAGCACGTCCTCGGCGGCCTGCCGCCCCACTCTGCGCGCCAGGTAGTTCCCGAGCGCGGTCTCGTGCCGGCTGATCACTTCCACGAAGGCATCGGTGTCCCCGCGCAGCGACCGGCCGATCAGTTCCGCGTCTGACGACATGAAGCTCCTCGGGTTTCGCTTCGCCCTGACACCCCGTCTTTGCCGACGCGCGCCCAAAGCGTTCAGGCGCGGTCCCTTTGCAGTCCGAGCGGAACCGGATCACACTGTCGGCGGGTACGCCAGGCCATCGTCGCTTCGACACGGCACCGGGGAGAGCGCGATGACAGCGCACGGTCGACCACCACTGTTCCCGTTCGACGCGCCACCCTCGACCGACCCGGCCGCCGAGGCGATCCGGATGCTGCACACCGACCCGGTGCCCCGGGTCCGGTTGGCCGCCGGGCACGAGGTCCGGCTGGTCACCCGCTACGACGACGTCCACACCATCGTCCCCGGCCTGCAGTCACCGGACATGATGCCGAACATGGACCCACCCGGCCACACGCGACTGCGCCGCCTGGTGGCCAAGGCGTTCACCACCCGCAACGTGGAACTCCTGCGGCCGAGGGTGGCGACGATCGCGGCCGGCCTGATGGATCGGATGCTGGCCGCCGGACCGCCGGCGGACCTGGTCGGCGCGCTGGCCGAGCCACTGCCCGGCATCGTGATCTGCGAACTGCTCGGCATCGCCCACGACGAGCGCGAACCCCTGCTCGCCTTCATCGAAGCCATGTCCATCACCACCACGTTCGACCAGGAGGCGTTCGCGGCGACCGGCGCCGTCGCCGCGTCGCACCTGCTCGGGCTGATCGAGCGCAAACGGCACCACCCCGGCGACGACCTGCTCTCCGGACTGACCCAGGTGCACGACGAGGACGGCGATCGGCTCAGCGAAGCCGAACTGCTGATCACCGTGATGCTGCTGATCGGCGCCGGCCAGGAGACCACGATGGCTCAGCTGGCCAAGTCCGTGCTGGTGTTGTCGCGCCACCCGGACCAGTGGGCCCGCCTGGTGACGGCGCCGGACCTGGTGCCGAACGCGGTCGAGGAACTGCTCCGGGTCGTGGCACTGGGTCACGCCGGGCAGCCGCGCATGGCCCGAGCGGACGTGGAGTTCTCCGGCCGGACCGTCGAAGCCGGCACCGCGGTGTTCCCGGTCGTGAACGCGGCCTGGCGGTGGCCGAGCGCGACGACGAGCTGGCGTGGCAGCCCGAGAGCCTGACCCGAGGACTGCGGCGGCCAACCGGGACCCGGCCGTCTTCCCCGATCCGGACCGGTTCGACGCGGACCGCCACGAGGCCGCCCACCGCCAGGCCGGGCATCCTGGTCACCAAGGTGTGCAACGCGACCTGCAGTTCCATCCTTGCCAGGGGTGCGCCGAGGCAGAAGTGCGCGCCCCGGCCTGCGGGTAGCCACGCCGATTCCGCCGGATCGCGGCCGTACTCGTGCCGTCGGCGAGCGCAGGGGGTTCAGTCGGCCGCGGTCAGGCTGCGAAGCTGGGCGAACGACTGGCCGATGGCATCGCGCAGGTCCAGGTCGCCCTCGGCGTCGACCCATCGGCGGAAGGCGACCCGGTACACCGCGGAGCCCGTTTCGGCGGCCAGGTCGGCTTCGGCGGCGCCGATGCCCCGCCGGCGGAGGCCGTCGGTGAGCGCGGCCGTCATCCGGGCGAGCTTGATCAATTCGCGTTCGCGGAGATCGGCGTTGGCCATGATCACCGTGTGGCGCTTCCGGGCGAGCTCACGGTCGTGTCCGATGGTGCCGGCCACCGCGTCCAGCGCGGCCGCGACGAGATCCAGCGCCGACGCCGCGGCGGGCGCCGCCTCCAGCGCGGCCAGCGACCTCTCCTCCACCTCGGCCGCCGCGTCGAACAGGACCTCGCGTTTGTCGGCGAAGTAGCGGAAGAAGGTGCGGGCGGTCACACCGGCCCGTTCGGCGATGTCGTTCACCATGGTCTGCTCGAAGCCGCGTTCGAGGTACAGGTTCAGTGCCGCCTCGCGCAGCCGCCCACCGGCCCCCGGCTCCCATCGTCCCATCCGGCCAGTTTAGTGCGACCGCTCCCGGACTCGCGCAGTGATGTCATCAGCTGACATCGGCGTGGTACGGTGATGTCATCAGCTGACATCACCGACCGCGCTGCGAAAGGCCGACCATGTCATCGACCCACAACGCCGCCGCCACGCCCACGTTCATGGTGTTCGCGACCCTCCGCGACGACACCGACCTGACGGAATTCGCCGCCCTGCGCGAGGACGAACAGAAGCAACTGGAAGTGCTGCGCTCACAAGGGCGGATCGGCGCCCACTACGTCTCCCCCACCCGGCGGGCGACGTTCATCGAGGTCGTCGCCGACGACGAAGCGCAAGTCGCGGAGACGCTGGCGACCCTGCCGTTCGCGCGGTTCTTCGATGCCGACGTCTACCCGACCACTCCCCCAGAGGCCGCGGAGCTCGCCCACCGGACGCGATCGTGAGCCGGGGATTCCCGCTCGGCAAGGTGCTCATCTCGTTGTCCGCGGCGGGAACCCTGGTCGGCTCGTACGTCGCCGACTGGAACGAGACGCACATCCACAATCCGGCGTGGCCACCCCACGCCAAGTTCCACAACGCCCAAACCATGAGCATGGGTGCCGCGTTGTCCCTGACGGCCCTGTACCAGTTGTGGAAACCGGGGCGGTCGCGTGAGTCGCTGGACAGCGCGGCGGTCATCGCCGGCCTGTACGGGCTCACCCAGCTCTCCGCCGTGCTCTACCCGGGTACCGCCAGCGTCGACCCGCCCCGCGAAGACAACTGGCCGCAACTCAAGTACACCCTGCCCAGCCTCGGGCTGATCCTGCTCGGCTACGGGACCGAACGCCACCGGATCACCCGGGAGCGACGGCGCGGTGCCGGCTGAGAACGCAGCACGGCTCAGGCCGCGTTGTACCTTGTCAACGAGCCGTCGACGCCGATGGAAACCCGCGGCCGCGTGGCTAGGAGGCAGTGTGCTGGAAGCGCTGGGCATGACTCCCGAGGAAGAACGGGTCTACCGCGTGGTCGTCGGCGGGTACCGGACCGCGCCCGACGAGATCGCGGGCCGGATCGGGGTGGGCCGCGGCGAGGTGGAGCCGATCCTGGAGGTCCTGCTGGCGAAGGGGCTCGTCAGCGTGGCCGACGGGCAGTACGTGTCCGCGCCACCGGACGTCTCCCTCGGTCCGCTGCTCGTGCACGGCCAGGAGAAGCTGGAGGCCGCCCGGGCCGCGGTGTCCCAGCTCGCCGAGGAGTACCGCGGCAGCGCGCGGCGGCGGGACTCCGCGCAGCTCGTCGAGGTCATCACCGGGGTGGACGCGATCCGGCGGCAGGCCTTGGCCATCCAGCGCGGCGCCCGGGAGGAGTCCCTGTGGTTCTGCCTGGAGGGCAACGTCGCGATGGCGGCGTCGGAGAACGTCGAGGAGGCGCTGGCGCAGGCCCGCGGCGTGCAGTACCGCGTGATCTACGAGACCGGCCTGCTCGAAGAGCCCGGCCGGATCGTCAACGTCCTGGAAGGGATCGAGGGCGGCGAGATCGCCCGCTCGATCTCGAAGCTGCCGGTGCGCCTGGCCATCTCCGACCGCTCGGTGGCGCTGTGCCCGCTGGTCAGCCACGACAGCACCGGCGAGCCCACCGCCGCGCTCGTCCGGGAGAGCAGCCTGCTGTCCGCGCTGGTCGCGTTGTTCGAGGTCTACTGGGAACGCGCGTCGCCGCTGCGGATCGGCGACACCGCGCCCACTCCGCACCTCGACCCCGACGAGCGGCGGCTGCTGTCCCTGCTCATCGGCGGGGTCAGCGACAAGTCGATCGCGACCCAGCTCAACGTCAGCTACCGGACCGTCCAGCGGCGCCTGCAGGACCTCATGCGCCGGGTCGACGCCCGCACCCGGATGCAGCTGGCCTGGCAGGCCAGCAAGCTCGGCTGGCTCGACGAGCCGAGCCCCGGGCACCTCCTGCCGCAAACCGGCGGAAGGCACCCGGAGCCCCTGAGCGACGCCGTTCCTAGCTGAGCCCGTACGCCCGCAGCACCGTCTGGTCGACGGCGTTGCCCGCGTTGTCGGTGGCCTGCACCCGCAACGCGACGTACTTATTCGTGGCACCGAGCGACGGGTGGTCGATCGTGGCCTCGAAGGACTTCCCGGTGCGCTTGACGTCGACCGCACGCCAGGTCTTGCCGTCGTCATAGGACGCCCAGGCCCGCACCGACCGCACGTCCGGCGCGGCCATCCCGTCCTGGAACCGCGCGGCCAGGCCGATCTTCGCCTTGCGGCCGGCCGGAAGCCGGTTGCCGGCGTCGGCGTCCACCGCGTAGTCCAGCTGCAGCAGCGGAAGCAGCGCCGGGGCCGCCGACCGGGCCGAGCGGAACGTCCACGACGTCTGCGTGCTGGTGCCGAACAGCCACTCCGGCGAGTCACGCCGGACCGACAGCTCGAGCCGGTAGGTCGCCGGGTCGGCGCCGGCCGGGAACGTGCCGAACGCGTACGGCTGTTCCGACACGAGCTTGCCGTCACGGAACAGCTTCGCCGACGTGACGGCCGGGCCGGCCTGGTCGTCGCCTTCGTTGAAGCCGTAGTGCCCGGCCTCGCTGTCGACGAACTCGGGGATCCGGATCCGGAGCTTGTCCCCTTCGCGGGTCGACTCCGAGCCCGGTACGCCCCGCGGGATGGCGGGCCGGACGACCGGCGCGAACCAGTCCTCGGTGATGGTCTCCTGGCCCGTGTAGGTGCGCGGAGCCGCGGTCATGCCGCCTTGGAGCGGGGACATCTCGTCCCAGATCAGCCCGTGCTTCACCCGGTGCTGCCACAGGGTGTCGCCGGAGCTGACGTACTCCTGGCGGGTCGACGGCGTCGTCACGTACCGCTGGTACTCGTTGACGGCGAAGTCCTGCCACGGCTTCCACGCGAACCGCTGTTCCTTCGCCTCCCCGCCGCTGCCGGTCTGGCGGTAGTGGGTGGTGACGGTCGCGGTGTTCGCCGCGGTGACCCGGTGGACGGGCTTCTCCGGGATCCGGTCGCGTTCGGTCTGCACCACGTCGTAGAGGTACGGGCTGACCGCGACCCCGTGCAGGCTCAGCAAAGCCGGGAACCGCTTGATCCGGTCCAGCAGCGCGAGCCCCTCGTCCCGGTCGAGCTGGACGGTCGGGATCTTGAGGAACGGCGCCGCGCTGATCGACGGCACCGAAGCGCTGCTCCAGCCGTCCGGCACGACGATGAACACGATTGCCGCCCCGGCATCCGCGGCGGCGCGGGAGACCTCGTCGCGGTTGTAGTCCGCCGGGTCCGGGTCGACGATCGCGGCCTTCCCGCGCACGTTCTTGAAGTCCGCCGGCTTGCCGTGCCCCGCGGAGACGGCCGGCAGCAGCCGCCAGCCGTCCAGTTTGGGCGACCCGGCGACGTAGCGGTTCGTCAGCGCGTCACGGCCGCCCAGGACGTTCACCGTCAACGGCGGTGCGATCCTCGACCAGCGGGAGCCGAACTCGAAGGCGCCGGTGGTCACCTTCGGCGTCGGCGTGACGCGGAGTTCGCGGGTGTAGTCGAACTGCATGGCGTAGTTCGCGATCCGGCGCGGACCGAGTTCCCGGTAGGTGTAGTAGCTCCAGATCCCGGCCTGTTCGGACGGTTGCGGGGTCTGGATGTCCACCTTCACCGCCTTGCGGGCGTCCAGCACGACGGTGGTGTCGCCGGTGATCCGCAGCTCCGGCAGGACGACCTGGGAGACGGTGAGGCCGTCCCGGGTCCCGTCGACCTCGGCGGTCAGGTAGTACACGCCCGCGCCGAGCTCCACCGTCAGGCTGTCGCCGCCCAGCCAGGTGTTGACGTCGAAGCGGTAGTCCTCGCCGTACATCAGCAGCCACGGCGCGACGGCCGGCTTGCCCTGCAGGTCGAGCGCGGTCAAGGTGACCTTGTGCTTGGGCGCGGTCTTGTCCGCGCCGAGCGCGGTGTGCACCACCACGCCGTCGGCCGTCGCGGTGAGCCGTCCGCTGTAGGTGCCGGCCGCCAGTTTCGCCGGGTCGCCGGTGATCGTGACGGTCGCCCGGCCGCCGGCCGGTACGTCCACAGTGGACTTGCCGAGCCGGATCCCGTCCCCGGCGGGGACACCGGCGAGGGACTTGGCGTCGAGCGCGAGCTTCAGCGAGACCGGCGTGGGCCCGACGTTGGCGTAAGTGACCTCTTTGGACACCGGCGCCCGGCCGTTCTCGACCGCGCCGAGGTCGAGCGTGCCGGTGGCGAAGACCTTCTGCTTCACCGCGCGCGCCACGTCGACCCGGCCGCCGCCCTGCTCGAACACGGAAAGCCCGGTGGCGGTCAGGGACGTGCTGGCCAGCGCGTCCTTGAGCTGACTGCCTTTCCAGTCGGGGTGCTGCTGGGCGAGGATCGCCGCCGCACCGGCGACGTGCGGCGTGGCCATCGAGGTGCCGGAGGCGGCGGTGTAGTGGTCGTCGACGACGTCGCCCATGGCGGTCCCCGCGGCGCGGGCGGCGACGATGCCGACGCCGGGCGCGGTGATGTCGGGCTTGACGGCGTTGTCGCCCAGGCGCGGACCGCGGCTGGAGAACGACGCCAGTTTCTCGTCGCGGCCGACCGCTCCGACGGTCAGCGCGGCTTCGGCGGTGCCCGGCGAGCCGACCGTGTAGGCGCCCTGGTCGCCGTCGTTGCCGGCGGCCACCACGAAGAGCGTGCCGGTCTGTTCGCTGAGCGCGTCGAGGCCGACGCTGAGCGCGTCGGTGCCGTCGGTCGGACCGCCGCCGAGGCTCATGTTGACCGCCTTGGCGCCCGAGTGCGCCGCCCACTCCATCCCGGCGAGGACCCAGGACTCGTAGCCGAAGCCGTCGTCGTCGAGCACCTTGCCGACGAGCAGTTTCGCGCCCGGCGCGGCGCCCTTGAGCTTGCCGCCCGAGGCGGCGCCGGAGCCCGCGATCGTCGAGGCGACGTGCGTGCCGTGGCCGAAGTGGTCGGTCGTGTCGGGACTGGTCGTGAAGTTGACCGCCTCGCTGACGCGCCCGGCCAGGTCGGGGTGGGTGGGGTCGTAGCCGGTGTCGAGCACGGCGACCGTGGTGCCGGTGCCGTCGTAGCCCGCGGCCCACGCCTCGGGGGCGCCGATCTGCGGGACGCTGTGGTCAAGGGAGACGCGGACCTTGCGGTCCAGGGAGATCCGCTCGATGTTTCCCGAGGAGGCCCAGAACGCGGTGGCGTTCGCCTTCGCGGCTCGCGCCGAACGGCCGTTGACGCTGCTCAGCGTCACGCCGAGCTCGGCGTTCGCGGTGGTTTTCCGGAGGTCGGTGCCCTTGCCGTAGGTGAGGATCAGCGGGAGGGTGGCCGACTGCTCGTCGGCGTACCCCTCGGCGATCAGCTCGGTGACGTCGAAGAGGGTCCGGTCGACCTGCTTCGCGCCCAGCCGCGGCGTGACGTCTTCCGGGAAGACGCTGAGGTGGCCGTCGACCTCCTGCTGGTGGAACCGGATCTTCTCCCGGCCCGGCGCGGGCTGGACGGTGGCGGCCTGCTTGCCGCCGGGCTGCCGTTCGACCTGGACGACGTCCCCGGTGAGCAGGGTGACCGAATGGCGTTCGACGCCCGCGGGTGACGGTGCCGCGTGCGGGCCGGGCGCCGCGTTCGCGACTCCGGCGGTGCCCGCGGCGAGGGTGCCGGCGCAGGCCACGACCACAACAGATGATCTCCAGTGCATCGCACCAGGCTCACCCCGGCGCCGTGATCCGTCACTAGGGCGGCGGCGTCCGAATCACGACACGTCGCATGTTCGTCAGCGGGGGAACGCTGCCACGAGAAGCCGCCGGAGCTCGCGCCGATCGCGGTCGCCGAGCCCGGCCAGGACCCGGTCCTCGGCCTCGGCCACCGCCGGGTCGAGGCGCGCGAGCAGGGTGACGCCTTCACGTGTCAACGTGGCGGGCAAGGACCGCCCGGACGCCGCGGTGGCGGGTCGCGTCACCAGGCCGCGGTCCTGCAGCTCGCGCACCACCTTGTTCATCGCCTGCGGCGACACCTGGGCCTCGCGGGCCAGCTCGGCGTTGGACTTCGGCGACTGCGCCAGCATCCGCAGGCAGAGGTACGCGGGCGCCGCCAGGTCGGCGGGCCCGAGCACGGCGGCGGCCACCTCGGCGCGCAGGGCCGCGGTGGCCCGGTGAAGCAGGTAGCCGAGCGGCTCGTCGCGCAAGCTGTCCATATCAACCATGTTGACATGCATCAACCTGGTTGACACTCTGGGGTGCATGACGAACCCCTCCTTGTTCGAATCCGCCTACCGCGGCCAGGCTCCCGAGATGGGGCCGGGCGCGCGGCCGCCGTGGAGCCTCGGCGAACCGCAGCCCGAGATCGCCGCCCTCATCGACGCGGGTGCGTTCCACGGCGACGTCCTCGACGCCGGCTGCGGCGAGGGCGCGACAGCGCACTACCTCGCCGAGCGGGGCTTCCCGACGGTCGGTCTGGACCAGTCGCCGACCGCGATCGGGCTCGCGCGTGCGGAAGCCGCCCGGCGCGGCCTGACCGACGTCGACTTCGCCGTCGCCGACATCAGCACGTTCACCGGTTACGACGGCCGGTTCGGCACGGTCGTCGACAGCACCCTGTTCCACTCGATGCCGGTGGAGCTGCGCCGGGGGTACCAGGAATCGATCGTGCGCGCCGCGGCGCCGGGCGCGTCCTACTTCGTGCTGGTGTTCGACAGCGCGACCGTGCCCTCGGACAAGGTCAACCCGGTCTCGGCGGAGGAACTGCGGGAGGTGGTGGGCGCGTACTGGACGATCGACGAGATCCGGCCGGCCCGCATCCACGCCGACGTCGCCGAGAACTTCCCCGACTTCGCGGCCTTCGCCGGCAGCGACGTCCGCGACGAGGGCCACGGCCGCAAGTCGGCCCCGGCCTGGCTGCTGTCCGCGCACTTGTCCTGATTGCGCGCCGTCGCACCGGAACGGGCACTAGCGTGATGTCCGACCGCACGGGAGAAAGAGACCTGATCATGGACATCCTGCTCATCGCCGGCCTGTGGCTCCACGAATCCGTGTGGGACGACGTCGCGTCCACACTCCGGTCGCTCGGCCACCGCCCCGTGCCGGTGACCCTGCCCGGCCAACCCTCCGCCACGCTCGAAGACCAGGTGGCGGCCGTGCTCACGGCCGTGGACGCCGCCTCCGGAAAGCCCGTGGTGGTCGGGCACTCGGCCGCCTGCACCCTGGCCTGGCTGGCCGCGGACGCGCGTCCGGACAAGATCGCCGAGGTGGTCCTCGTCGGCGGCTTCCCGGCCGCCGACGGGAAGCCCTACGCCGACTTCTTCGAGCTGCGGGACGGCGTCATGCCCTTCCCCGGCTGGGAACCGTTCGAGGGACCGGACTCGGCCGACCTGGACGAGCAGGCCAGGCGCGCCTTCGCGGCCGCCGCGATCCCCGTTCCCGGAGGCGTGGCGACCGGCATCGTGCGGCTGAGCGACGAGCGACGCTTCGAGGTGCCGGTGACGGTCGTGTGCCCCGAGTTCACCCCGGCTCAGGCGAAGGAGTGGATCGGCGCCGGCGACGTCCCCGAACTCGCGCGGGTCAAGGACCTCACCTTCGCCGACCTCGATTCCGGTCACTGGCCCATGCACACGAAGCCGGCCGAACTCGCCCGGCTGCTCGCGGCCACGGCCGGCCCACAATGACACCGGCGGCGCCGGGGTGCTCCACGGCAGCCGGCGACATGCGCCGGCTGCCGTGGAGCACTCACTCGGCCGCTGGTGTCAGCGGTCCATCAGGGCGAAGACGCCCCAGCCGAGGTATTCACGCTGGTACCGGACGTGGCGCACCGGCGCGGCGGTGAGTTCCGCGCGCATCTGCCCAGCCAGCTCGTCATCGGGATTTGCGTCCAGCCAGCGGCGGGTGTTGAGCCACTGAGCCGCGACGTAACGGTCCCAGCTGTCCTGGTCGGCCACGACCATCTCCACGACGTCACAACCCAGTTCCCCGAACTGTTCCAGCAGCTCCGGAAGACCACGGAAGTCATCCTCACTGGTGGCGTGACAGGCTTCGACCGTGACCTGGTCCGGGGGCTGCCTGCGCCAGTACGGTTCACCGATCAGCATCATGCCGCCGGGACGCAGGCCGCGCCGGAGCAGGTCCACGGTGCCGGCCACGCCACCGCCGATCCAGGTCGCGCCGACGCACGCACCGATGTCGACCGGTTCGGCCGCCACGTGGTCCGACGCGTCGCCATGGATGAACGCGACCTGGTCGGCGACCCCCAGTTCGTTCGCGCGCGCCCGGGCCTTGGCCAGGAACACGGTACTGATGTCGACGCCGGTTCCGGTGGTGCCGTGATCGCGCGCCCAGGTGCACAGCAGCTCCCCCGACCCACAGGCCAGGTCGAGCACCCGAGTGCCGGGGGCCGGGTTCAGCGCCTCGCCCAGATCGGCCAGTTTCCGGCTGGTGAGCGGGTTGTGGATGCGATGGCCGCTCTCGCGGATGGTGAAGCTACGGGGTAGATCCACTTCGGGGATTCCTTACGTCCGAGAGGGAGTGCACAGTGGTCGGCCGAGCTACCCGGACAGTCATGAAATGCACCTCTTGAGACGAAAGGCCACACGGATCGACGAGAGGCTAGCCGGGTCGCCGGTGCCGGTCCACCGGTTATCGCGTCGGCCCGAACGTGCCGACGTCAGTTCTGGTGGTCGTGCCGCCCCGGGGCGTCCAGGATGGCCTCGCCGTGGTCGGAGACCCAGCGCATGAGCTGGCGCAGCGGTTTGGCGACGCTGCGGCCCAAGTCGGTGAGCGCATAGCTGACCCGCGGCGGGATGGCCGGCTCGACGGTGCGCTCGATCAGTCCGTCCCGGGCGAGCAGGCGCAGTTTCTCCGACAGCACCTTCTCGCTGATCCCGCCGATCTGGTCGCGCAGCTCGTAGAACCGCAGCGGACCTTCGGCCAGCTTGACCATGACCAGCGGCGCCCAGCGGCTGGTGATGCGATCGAAGACGATCCGGCCCGGGCATTCGCTGTGGAACAGATCACTGTGCCGGTTGCGCGGAAGCCGTACGGCCTCGACATTTTCGCCCATGTTGGGAGCTTACATAAAAGTAAGTCCTTACCTTGAGTAAGCCCGATGGCTAGCGTCGGCTCCCACCGGCACGAGGAGGAACGATGAGCAGAGTGGCACTTGTCAGCGGAGCGAGCCGCGGTATCGGGGCGGCGATCGCGCGCAGCCTGGCGCAACGCGCGCACCACGTGATCGTGAACTACCACCGCAACGCCGACGCGGCCAAGCAGGTGGTCACCGACATCGAGGCGGCGGGCGGCACCGCCCAGGCCGAACAGGCCGACGTGTGCGACGAGGCTTCGGTGACCGCACTGGTCGACCGGGTCCGTGCCGCGTATGGGCGCGTGGATGTGCTGGTGTGCAACGCGAACACGGTCCCGCCGCCGTTCGAGCCGCTCGCGTCGCTGCCGTGGGACGCGTTCGCCGGGAAGGTGGTCGGCGAACTCGCCGGTTCCTACCACCTGACCCAGCGGGTCCTGCCGATCATGCGCGAGCAGCGTGCCGGCCGGATCATCTACATCTCCAGCACCCTCGCGGACAAGGTCGGCATGATCGCCGCCCACTCCACCGCGAAGGCAGCGCTGAACACGTTCAGCCGGCATGTCGCCGCGGACGCCGGCCAGTACGGCGTCACGGTCAACACGATCGCGCTCGGCGCGGTGAACACCGACGCCACAGCGGGCTTCCTCGACGACGACCGCCGCGCATCCTTGGCGCAGCGGTCGGTTCACGGGCGGGCCCTCGAGCCCGAGGACATCGGCGCCGCGGTGGCACTCCTCGCCGACGGCGGCTTCGCCTCGGTCACCGGCCAGGTGATCCGCCTCGACGCCGGATTCGACGTGCTCGACCAGCAGCTGACCCCGTCCTGACCACGCTGCCCGGTCCCGTCGAGGCGCTCGGCGACGACGGAACGCCCGTCGCGCTGCCCGGGGCCATTCCCGTGATGCTGCGCGCTTTCCGTGCTCGAGCGGCAGCGGACAGGCCCCTTCAGGCAGTCGGGTCCCAGAGGCCGCCGGCTTCGCCGCGCACCAAGTGCTCGGCGTAAACCCCGACCTTCCACGCGATGACCGAACGGCACTCTTCGTTGCCCGGGCCCTGCCGGACCGGTTCGACGAACCATTTGAGGTCGGCCAGCGGCATTGCACCCCGGCAAGATCATCACCGGCCTGCAGCGGGACATGACCCATCAGGAACAGATCGACCGCGGCTGGATCGACGAGCACGGCACGGTGATCGGCGACGGCTTCAAGACGCCCTCCCAGGGCGCCGCCACCGGCCTGTGGGCAGCGACGCCGCCGCTGCTCGACGGCCACGGCGGCGTCTACCTCGAAGACTGCGAGATCGCCACGGTGTCGGCGCCCGCCACCCCGATGGACGACGGCGGTGTCCACGCCACGCCATCGATCCCGGCTCCGCGGCACGGCTTTGGGAGCTGTCCCTCGCCGCGACCGGAACCAGCCCGATCGGCGGGTGACACGGATTTCGGCGGACGGCATCCGCGCCTGACCACGGGAAACGCACTCGCATACCGCATTGACCGGTCGTCCGGCGGCCGCGCACTCATGCCGATGAGCGGACGCGGCTCTCAAAGCGCGAGACGATCTTCAGGCCGTCGGCTGTTGACCGACTTTGAAGTCGGCCCCGGCAGTGGCATGCGGCTCGCACACTCGCGACCCTGGCCCTCACCCTTCTGCCCGCACACCGCGACGGAGCAGCTCGGGTAACACTCGCCCGCTCCCGGACGACTCACCGGCCACACTCTCAGGGTGGTGGCGAATGACCGTCGACGAGGTTCTCAAGTTCGCGCCTTTGGTGCTGGGCGTGGTCTCGTCGGCAGTGCGAAGGCTGCCCGCCATCGCGACCGCTGCCCGCGGCCGGCACGAAGTCCCCAGCGGAGTGGGCTCCGGCATTCGGGTAGCGGCTTGCCACAGCAAGCCACCGTGGAGCGCCTCCTTGGACCGCCGCCTTCGCGGCGAAGCGGACACATCAACCGTGCGGCGGCTGTCTTTCGCGCTGGCCGGATCCGGCGCGTTGTTCACGGTTCTCGTCTACAGCCGCTACCTTTCGGCCGTCCGGGATCTCCACCTGCCGGTCTGGTCGGTGGCGGTGGCAACGGCTTTGGTGATCGGGTTCCTGTCGTCGGCGGTTCGCATGCTTTGGTCACTCCGCGTCAATGAAACCCAATACACCGCAGCGGTCGAACAGGCTGGTTCACTCATCGTTCGCGGCGTCCACGAGGAAGTTCTCCAGTACAGCTTGGGCGCACTGCGCAACGTAGGCGCCCAGATCGTTTCGATCGACCGAGCAGGCCACCAGATCCACGCAGCCACCGGCCTGAGGGTGATCAGCAGCTTCTACCTCGGCGAGTACATGGCTGTGACGATCGACGAGCTGGGTGAAAAAACGGCCGAGATACGAGTGCGTAGCCTCAAGCTCGACTACGTCACTCCCAGTCGCAGCCGCAGCAACGTGGCGAACTTCCTGGAATGCTGGGCTTTCTACCCGGCAAAGGACTGAGCAGCGATCCGAAGGCTCGTGTGGCAACGCCCGTCACAAAACGCGCCCTCATGCCGATGAGCGGACGTTCGTTCGGTGATCGGTAGTCGCCGGTGACCGCCAAGAACGACCCGCGCTGAGCCGCGCGTTGACCACCAGGTCACCTCGGTGCACGTGGCCTTCGGACGCGCATGTGCCTTACCCAACGCCACGATGCGGCGGTCGGCGCGGCGGCTGCCACCGCGAGCGCCGTGCCTGCGGGCGCCGACGACACGACCACGACGAGCTCTGCGGCGAGCACCGCCACTCCCGCCAAGACGACGAGAAGGAGCACTGCGGCATTGCGGGTGCGACGGGCGGACTGGACCGTCCATTTGATCAGGTCGGTCACGGAAGTACTGGTCATGGCCTCATGAAGCCATCCGATCGCCGGATTCACGAGTGATCTGAACACATCCGAAAAGATCCGAACCACTGTAACGCCATCGTCGGGCACCCGACTGTTCAGCTGTGGACGACGAACTGCCAGCCGAGGCTCTCTTCCGCGACCTCGATCCCGCTTCGGCGATCACCCCTGAGCTGTTTGCCGGATTCCTCCGGAATGTCCGGCACCGTGCGGGCAGGACGCTCAAGGAGCTCATGGAGCACGCCGATCGCCGCGAGGGGTACCTCAGCCCGGCGACCCAGTCGTCGATCTTCAACGGCCACCACCTGCCCACCGCGGAACAGCTGGCCCTCATCCTCGGCGGGTGCGGATTCACCGCCGAGATGACTCTCCCCTGGATAGCCGCGCTGGCCAGGCTCCGCGGCGGGCAACCCCAGTCCCGCGACCGCGGCCAACTCGCCCCGGACACCCACCACGATCAGCCCGGCCCGGGCGCCGGCCGCGCCCGCGTCCGGGATCGCGCTCATCCGGAACGGCATACCGATCGCCAGTTGCCGCGCGGCCTCGGCGCTTCCCGTCCTCAGGTAGCGCCCTTGATGATGGCACCCAAGTACAGCCGGACCTTCGTGGCACGACCGGAACTGACCGAACAGATCATCGCAGAACTGTGCTCCGAGGCCGGACAGACCGTCTCGATGACCGCGTTGCGCGGGGCCGGCGGTTTCGGCAAAACAATGCTCGCCGCGGAAGTGTGCAGGAACGCGAGCGTGCAGGAACGGTTTCCGGGCGGCGTGCTCTGGGTCGGTCTCGACGAGTCGGCCGGCGAGCCGATGGTGGCCACACAGATCGACCACCTGTGCTCGTTGCTCGGCTCCGAGTCCGGAGCCGGGTACGACCTGGCACGGGCACGGGCATTGTTCGAGAAGGCCTTGAACGACGCCGAGCCGACGCTGTTGGTGGTGGACGACGCGTGGTCGGCCACCCAGCTGCGGCCCTTCATGATCACCGTGCCCGAAAGCTCGCGCCTGGTCACCACACGAAACAGTTTCGCGCTGACTTACACCACCGATAGCTTCGCACAGGTCGAAGTCGGCAAGATGCGCCGACGTGAATCCCGGGAACTGCTTGCTTCCGGTCTCGATGTGACCGCCGACGCCGACCTTGATCCACTCCTCGACCTCATCGCTGATTGGCCGCTGTTGCTGGCCCTGACCAACGGCGCTATCCAGGCTGAGAAACCAAAGGGGGACCCTCTACGCACACTGCGCGTCATCGAGCAAAGACTCAGGGCGCGCGGGCCGGAGGCTGTCTCTGCGCCACATGCAGAAAGCAGGTCGGACAGCATCTCGGTGACCATGGAGGTCAGCCTTCGATTCTTGGCCGAGCACAACCCCGCCTATCTCGACCGCTTTTTGGAGCTGGGCATATTCGCAGCCGGTCCGATACCGTTGTCCCGCCTCGTGCCGCTGTGGCGAGAGACCGGCGGGATGTCGGAATTCGAGGTGGATGACCTTTGCGGCGAGCTTGTCAGTCGGTCGCTCGTGACGTGGATCGATCATGATCGCGGCCAGATCCGCCTGCACGATATGGTCGGCGATTACCTTCGTCATCGTCTGCCGCCAAGGCGGGAGCAGGAACTGCGACAAGCGTATTACGCCATCAACCTGCAAATGATGGCGGCCGAGGATCTCGAAGACGACGAGGAATGATCGATGCGCAAGCGAGATCCATCCGCAGAAAGAGCCATTCTCAACCAAACGGTTGAGAATGCACGGAAGGGTTGGGGTACTGAGGGCGTCCGCGCCTTGTACACCGATCCGCGATGGTTGCTGGGTTCCATAGTCAACAACTCACCGGAGGCAGTGGGCGCACACCTGGCTGACGAGACCGACGAAGTTCTCCGCACTCTGCACCTGGCTCTTCAGCAGGCGGCCGTGCTGACTTCGAAGGTCCGTCCCCAGCAAGCTGTCAAAGACACGGTGATGAGCAGGCTCGCAGCTTTTCCTGCCATTGGCCGCCTTCGCGAACGATACGAACGCGATTGCCGTCCGTTGCTGCGCAACGCATGGCCACTGCCAGACGTTCAACAGGATTCTGTCGCCCACAAGCTTCGTCGGCACACCGCACCGATCACACTGTGCGGCACTGACCCCACGGGACAGATCGTGGTGACCGGGGACGCCGACGGGTCTGTCAACATCTGGGAGACCAAGTCGGGCGAGCACCGTCATCAACTCGATCACGAGGCGCGGCGACGTTCCGGTTTGATGGAGCTGAGTGGCGCTACGGCCGGCGCATGGACATCGGACGGAAGACTCGTCGTGGGTTACCACGACGGAACTTTACGAATGTGGAGCACCACGCCTCTGACTCACGGCGGCCAGATAGCAGCCGAGTTGGTGCGAACCTTCACCGAGAAGCGCGCCGATCCCATCACGAATGTCGATGTGGTGACCGACGAGAACGGCCGCGCCCTGCTGGTGAGCAGGCAGCAACGGTATGCCACCACAGCGCGGGATCTGGAGACCGGTGAGCATCTCTACACTGTGCACGCTCGTTACGGGGGCATCCTGATCGGGAAGGAGCCGCCGGCACTGACCAGCCCTGACGGTCGACGGCTGGCCATGGGCGGCGAGGACGACACGATCGACATCTGGCGGTTGGCCACCGGCGAACACGAGACAAGGGTGCCGGCTCCCTACTCGACCGTGTCGTGGACCCCCGACAGCCGGTTCCTGGCCGTGCAAACGCGCCGAGGACAGCTGCGGTTGTGGGATCCGGAGGACCGGCGGTGGTCGGCGACTTTCACGGGCGCGCAGGCCGGATGGGCGTTCCTCCCGGGGGAACGTATCGTCCTACCCGGTATTGCCGTTGGACTGCGGGTGGTGTCGTTGTCGGCGGATGACCGCACGGCCCGGCGGTTCCGGCTTCCCGGCCGTCGGGGAGCCGCGAAACTCGCCGGCATTCCGGAAATCCAGCTTGACGGATCAGCGAGTGATGGCAGGGTGGTATCGGTCCACTGTGTCGTCAGTCCGAACACGGCGCGCGATTGGCTGGCCGTCGTGCGGGCTTGGGAACGCGTCAACGAATTCGGCGGCGTTGCCGCTCGATATACGATCTCCTTCCACGACTCCACGACCGGCCGGCTGCGCGACACAGTGTTCCAGGCCGGCAGCTGCCTTGCCGCGACAGCGGGGCCCGACGGTTCTTGGCTGGCGGTGGCCACGACGGATTCGCTGGACGTGTGGAGCACCGGAGACCATCCGCGCAGCGCGTCGGTGCCGTTCGGCCTCGGCCATTCTCTCTCGTCATGGCACGCAGGCCCGGGCCCTGACGAGCGTCCGTTGCTGGTGGCCGGTGATCGAAGCGGGGACGTCGTTCTGGTGGACGGCGGACGCCGGGCAGCGCCGCGTGCATTCGGGCGATCTTCGAGACCGCACGCCCACCGCTGCTTTCCCGGGCCCCGCGGAGAATGGCTGACGGTGAGTTATCGAGACCGCAGCACCGAGATCCTCGACGTCCGGACCGGAACCATCCTGCGCGGCTTCGAAGGGCAGATTCACGGTCACTTCGTCAACGACGCGGGGACCACGGGATTTCTCGAGCCGGGCGGTCGATGGGTCGCCACCGTGGACGATGACGATGAAGTAGGCGTGTGGGACGTCGTCACCGGCGTTTCGATCTCTCGGCTGCGTCGAGCCGGTCCCGTGCTGGGCACCGCTGGGGCCTGGCTCGCAACCTCGCCCGGCGGCGGAGCGATCAAAGTCTGGCATCCCCTCACCGGCAAGCTGCTGAGCACATTGACGATCGCGGAGCCGGACCGGCCCCTCGACGCCGTCGTCGACCCGCGTGGCACGTGGTTGGCCGTCGGCGGCTCCGCGAACACGGTTCAGGTCTGGGACCCCGTCGGCGGACAACGTCTTCACGTCCTGGAGAACACGCACGAGCGCGACCGCTTCATGGGGACCGACGAGGAAGGACGCTACCTCTACACGGCGACGCCGAACGACGATGTCGATATCTGGGACACGGCAAGCTTCAGACGGCACGCAACGCTATACGGACATCGACACGCCGTAACCGCGGGTGCCGGCGCAGGCGACGTGCTCATCACAGCCGATATCTCGGGCGAACTGCGTTGCTGGAACCCGTCCGACGGTGCACTACGGTCGGTGGACGCCGGGTACGGCGGTGAAGTCAACACGTGCCGCCTGAGCCGATGCGGCCGCTGGGTCGCGACGACCGACTACAGCGGAGTAGCTCGGATCTGGCGAACCGACCCATTGCGCCACCTCGCTGGAATTGCCGTCACGCAACCCTTGTTCGACTGCTGCTGGGTGACCGAGAACTTGATCTGCGTTGTGGGAAACGGTGGCACCTATCTCTTCCGCTGGGCGCCACCCGGTTTGGGCTAGGCGGCGTCCAGCAGTCCCCGCTGTGCACAGCCTGGTCGGAGAGGCATCCGCCTGCCGAGTGCTCAGCGTGCGGCGAGGTATTCCGCACGGGGAGACGTGGGGCCGTCGCCGACCATGGCCTCGGCCCGCCACAGCGAGATACCCAAACCGATCAACGCCACCCCGGTCGGAACGGCCAACGGCCGGTTGAACGACTCCGGAAGCACCGCGAGCGCGACCGTGGCAACGGTGCCCGCGGCGAGCAGCGCCGAGGCCCACCGGGCGAGGACACGCGCTCGGAACAACGCGATACCGAACAGGCAGCCGCCCACCAGATAACCGACGGAGCTGACCACGAAGACGGTCTGCATGGCGCCGATGCCATGGGACGCGGTGCCGCCGAACGCCACGGCGAGGACGTCTGCGACGTAGCCGGGTGCCGTGTGCGCCAGCGCGGGCAGAACGGCGGCAGCGACGACCTCGACGCTCAGCATGGACAGATAGCCGACGGCGAACAACACGTAACCGAGGAGGCCGAGGATCCCCGTCTGCCGCACTTGGCGCAGGTACATGCCGGTGATGCCGGCGAGCGCCAGCGCGGCCATGAGCGCCTTCGCCGTACTGCGCACGGCCCAGTCGGTGGTGGTGACCAGCGAGACGTCCATGGCCGGGTGGCCGACCTGGACCGCGATGAACAGCACCCCCGCGATCGCCGCAGCGGCTCCGGCCGCCCGCGAAAGGCTCCTTGCGCTGGGTGTCACGGAAAACTGCCTCGAGTTATCGGGTCTTGGCGTCGCACTCATGCGTTGTTCCTCCGAGCGGGATACGAGCAAGGTGTACACCGTACACCTCTACCGCGCCCAAGCTAGGCGTACGATGTACACCTGTCAAGACCGGCACGAGATGGAGACTCCGATGCAGGACACCGCCGCGACCGGCGGCCGGGAGCGGCTCAACCGCGCCAAGGTGCTGCGCGCCGCCGTCGAACTGGCGGATGAGGGCGGCTTCGAGGCTTTGACCATGCGCCGGCTGGCGGACCGGCTCGGCGTCGTGCCGATGGCGCTCTACAAGCACGTGGCGGACAAGCGCGAGCTCCTCGACGGCATGGTCGACCTGGTCTTCGCCGAGGCCGAGGTGCCCGACGACGTCGACTGGCGCACCGCCATGCGCCTCCGCGCAGCGTCGATGCGGCAGGCTTTGCTCCGCCACCCGTGGGCGGTCGGCCGGATGGAAACGGGCACTCCGGGACCGGCGAACCTGCACCACCACAACGCGGTGATGCGGTGCCTCCGCCGCGACGCGGGCTTTTCCTTCCGCATGGCCGTGCACGCGTACAACCTGATGGACGCCTACGTCTACGGGTTCGCTCTCCAGGAGAAAACCCTCGCGGGCGACATCCCGGCGGAAGCGGCGCGACGGCAAGAAGCCGTCGTCGACCGGCAACCGTCAGGACTCGAGGACTACCCCTACCTCGCCGAGGTGGTCAGCGAACTGGCGAAAACGGGGTTCACCTTCGCCGACGAATTCGAGTTCGGGCTCGACCTCATCCTCGACGGCCTCAGCCGGACGCTCTAGCAAGCCACCCATAGGGCCGACCTCGGGCCGAACCGCCCGCGCCCTCGGTGAACGCGCCGCCACCCCTGGTACTCACCCATCACGAACACCAAGCCGCTACTGAGAAAACCTCACTGAGTCGTCGTGGTCCGTCGCCCCGTCCACCAGATCGCGCGCCGACCGGTGAATCTTCGCCAACGCGCTCAACAGGTGCTGACGCTCGGGCCCGGTCAGGTCCGCGGTGACCGTGTTCTCCAGCAGTCGCCGCTCCGCCTCGATCGGCTCCCGCAACGCGCGTCCGGCGTCGGTGAGCCAGAGCCGGACCAAGCGGTTGTCCCGGTCGTCATCGCGCCGCACGAGCAGGCCGGCCTCGGCCATCCGGGCGGCTGTCTTGGTGACGGCAGGCGTGGTGACGTTGACCGCAGCGGCGATCTCACCGGGCGTACGACCGTCTCGTTCCCACAACACCGCGAGCAGGTGATCCTGCCCCAGACGCAGCCCGTGACGCCGTACGGCCGCGTCGGCCGCGGCTCGCAGCACCTTCGTCGTCTTGCTGTGCAGGTCCAAAAACTCGGGCATCAAGGGCCTCCCATGCGGACGTGGAGCGGCAGACCGCCCGCCGCCGGGACGGATTGACGGCCGATCGTTTACCGGTTAACGTTCCGGTGGATCATTAACCAGTAAACGACCTCACGGAGTCTGCCATGCTGCTGGTCATCGGCGCCACCGGACACGTCGGCCGCGAACTCGTCCACGAACTCGACGCCAGAGGCACGGAATTCCGCATCCTGGTCCGCCACCCGGACCGAGCCGCCGACCTGCCCAAGCGCCCCGAACGCGTCGTCGGCGATCTCGGACAGCCCGCAACCCTGACGCCCGCGTTCGACAACGTGGACGGGGTATTCCTGCTCGTGCCCGGCATCGGCACCGACCACACCGCTCACGCCATCAGCGCCGCCCAGGCCGCCGGTGTGCGCCACATCGTGCACCTGTCCTCGTATGCCGTGCTCGGCGACCCGCTACCCGCCATGGGCCGCTGGCACCACGAGCGTGAACAGATGATCCGCGCCTCCGGCATCCCCGCCACGTTCCTCCGGCCATGCGGCTTCATGACCAATGCCTTCGACTGGCTGCCCACGCTCCGCGAGGGCGGCTACGTCCTGGACCCGGTCGGACCCGGCCGCGCCGCACCGATCGACCCCGCCGACATCGCCGCCGTCGCCGCCCTCGCGCTGACGCAGGAAGGGCGTCAGGGCAAGGAATACGTTCTGACCGGCGACGAGACGTTCACCGTCGCCGAGCAGGTCCAGATCCTCGCCAAGGCAGTCGGCCACGATATCGAGGTCCGCGAGGTGGCCACACCGGGCGACGCGGTCCGGTTCCGCTACCCCGACGGGGCGCCGCCGGCTCTCGCCGACGCCCTCGTCGAGGGCTTGAGGATCATGCGTGCCGACACCGTCGGCCTGCGTACCGACACGGTGCGGCAATTGCTCGGCCGCAGGCCACGGACTTTCGCAGACTGGTGCGCGCGCAACGCCGACGTGTTCCCCCCTCCGGCCACTACATGACCGACAAGGCTGCGCTCAGCGATCCGGTTCCAGGAGGAGACCGACAAGGAACCCGTCGACGAATTCGATGATTTCAACTACAACCAGATGACGAAAAAGCGGGCTGAGCACGCTTAGCACAAGCCCCGAAGGGTCACATAATACGTTCGACGACATCCTCCGATCAGGTGAAATAGAACTCGAGCATCAACCAGGAAAGACCACCCCAGGTAGTGCTCGGACTCCCTCGCGGCGAAACCGAATTAATCAGGTAACGCGCCCATGATCATTCACGACACCGTCACCGTGAAAAATACGAGAACACGAATTCTGGCGACGTTGGCAGCATCGATAATCTGCTACGGCGCGGGCACGGCGATCGCTCTCCCTGCCTCGCAAGCAGCCACGATCGCGCCGCAGTTGTGCCCCGAAGAGGGCTGCGGCGGCGACCCGGGTGGCGGCGACCCGGGCACACCTGCACCGCCCACCACCCCCACGGTGACGACCTGCTCCAACCAGGGGACACCGGTCTTCGGTGGTTCGACCACGTCCTACAGCCCCGATTGCAGCACGGGCTATCGCGTCCACGCCTACACCCAACTGCTGCGCTGGGACTCCCTCTCCGGCGGCAACCCTTCCAGTTCCGCTCGCATGCAGAGCTACATTCGGTTCGAGCGCAGCAACGGCGACGGCCTGGACGCTCGCAACACCCGCGTCGCCTGTCACGACAACTACGGCCGCTCCGATTCCGACCACGAAGACAAGGCCACCAAGACCACCGTCACCTACAGCACCGGCGCCGTGCCGCCGGGCGCGGCTCTCACCGTGACCTGTGAGCAACAGGCCACCTACAACAACGTCACCTATTCCACCACCACCGTCCAGACGGTCTATGCGCCGCACCCCTACTGATCGACGATCCGTGACCGTCCTGCTGCCGCCCGCACCGCCGGCCTTCCCGGCGGTGCGGGCGCACGCCGCCGGAAACTGAGGCATCCCGGCAAGCTCAAAACAGCGTCGCGGGCTCGACCGGCTCCGGCTCGGGCAGCGCAGGGACACCGGGCACCAACGCCCGCACCTCTTCGTGGAAGCGGCGAGCCAGCACCGGTGCGTCGTTGTTGTCCGGCGTGTGGATGAACACCGTCGGCGAGCGGCCCTCGCGCAGCCAGCCCGCGACCACCTCCGTCCACGGCTGCCACCCCTCGACCGTCTCCGGCACCGCGTCGCGGCCCAGGTAGCGGACGATCGGGCGGTCGGTGAGGGCCCGCGTCCGGCGGGGCAGCCGCGGCTTCTTCGCCCACGTCTCCCGCTCCGCCTCGCTGACCGGCGGGCTCCCGAAGAACACCGTGGTGTCGAACGGGACCCACTCCGCCTCCGCGACCCCGAGGGCCCGCTCCAGCAACGACGTCGACGCGGGCTCGGTGAAGAACTCCGGGTGGCGCACCTCGACCGCACGCCGGAGGCCGGGCGGCAGGCGGCGCAGGAAGCGGACCAGCGCCTCGACGTCCGACGGGCCGAACGAACCCGGCAGCTGGGTCCACAGCACCGCCCGGTCGCCGAGCGGCTCGATCGCGTCCAGGAACGCCCGCATCTCCACCTCGACCCCGGCGAACCGGCGTTCGTGCGTGACCAGTTTGGGCAGCTTGACCACGAACCGGAAGTCCGGGCCGGTCTGCCGCGCCCACGTCGCCACCGTGTCGCGCGCCGGGGTCGCGTAGAACGTCGTGTTGCCTTCGACCGCGTTGCACCAACCGGCGTAGGCGCGCAGGCGCTCCCTGGCCGGCAGCGAGGGCGGCGACGGCCACGCCTTATGGGTCCACATCGCGCACCCGACGTGCAGAGCGGCCACCGAGGTCATACCGGAAAACTACTTCGGCGCGTAGAGCACGAACGCATTGCCCCACGGATCGGCCAGCACGGCCCGGTACTCGTGCGGCCCTTCGGCGAGCGAGGACAGCACCAGCGTCGCCGTCACGAGCCGGTGGCCGGATCCACGAGGTCGAGGAGCCATGCGCTCCACGCCGTGTCGGCGCGCTGGTCGGGCAGCTCCAACGCCGTCGACACCGTCTGGACGAGGCCCGTGGCGAAGAACGTCCGCACCCGCCGCGCATCCGCTCCCGTCAGCCGGGCGATCGTGTCCATCAACGCCAGGTGCCGCCGGCGGACCGCCTCCCGGACCGGCTCGTCCGCCGAGGCCGCGTAGCCCTGCAACACCACGAGGCCGACCGTCGGATCGGTCTGCAGGAGCCGCACGTAGGCCACGCCCAGCGCGGACAACGTCGGCTTCGCGCCGGCGAACGCCGCTTCGATGCGGTCGAACGCCGCGTGCACGACTTCGAGGAACAGCTTCCGCTTGGAGCCGAACATCTGCACGATCCGCGGGTGCGAAATCCCGGCCCGGACGGCGATGGCCTCCAGCCGGGTGCCCGCCAGCCCGTTCGCGGCGAATTCGGCGTCGGCCGCCGCCAGGATCCCGGCCCGGCGGGCCGCGGCGGGCAGGCGGGCCGGGCCCGCCTCAGGCACCGCCGGCGCCGAGCTGGCTCAGCACGAACTTGTTGTCGTACAGGCAGCGGTACGCGTGGATCAGCCCGTCCTCGCCGAGCTCCAGCCGGTCGTCGCCGTGGAACTCGACGACTTTGCCCGTCTTGGCGAACGTGCCGGTGAAGCGCCACGCGACGAGCACCGCGCGGCGGGTCACCTCGGTGTACAACCCCATGCGCGCGAACGAGTAGTCCGGGTAAGCGCGCGCCATGCGGGTCACGAACTCGCGGATGGCGTCCGGCCCGTGGGTGGTGTGCCCGAGCGCGGGTTCGTCGTAGACGAGGTCGTCCGCGCACATCGCGGCGACCGCGTCGGCGTCGTGGCCGTTCCACGCCTTCTCCCACTGGGCACTGAGCGTCTCGGCCTCGTCGGCGGTGAAAGCCGTCATGCGTTCTAACTTACAAGTAAGTAAGGAACAGGAGCAAGACATCACATGTCTTACGGCCGACACCCTATCGAAATTGGCGAATCAGCCACCCTGATGCAACAAGGACGCCTCCTCCACCGACATACATCATATGAATGCTAGACTGATTCCCTAGGCGAGGAGGGCCATGGCGAAGTCGTTGACCGACGAAGCGATCGACCGGATCCGGGAGTTCGTCCGGTCCGGCCGGTTCCCGGCGGGCGCCAAGCTGCCCCCCGAACACGAACTGGCCACGGAGCTGGGGATTTCCCGCAGCCCCACGCGCGAGGCCGTGAAGGCGCTCGCGCTGGCCAGGGTGCTCGAAGTCCGCCGCGGCGACGGCACGTACGTCACCAGCCTCGCGCCGAGCCTGCTCCTGGAAGGCCTCGGCAACGCGGTGGCGCTCATGCAGGG
Organism: Amycolatopsis sp. cmx-13-12; assembly: GCA_049998155.1. Taxonomy (GTDB): domain Bacteria; phylum Actinomycetota; class Actinomycetes; order Mycobacteriales; family Pseudonocardiaceae; genus Amycolatopsis. The sequence goes on from JAEBES010000001.1 coordinate 1,008,778, forward strand.
CGGCAGCGTCCTCGAGCTCACCGAGGTGCGCCGGCTCCTCGAGCCCGCGGCGACCGGCCTGGCCGCCACCCGGATCACCGACGCGCAGCTGCGCACCGTCGGCGAACTCCTCGACGCGATGCACGACGCGGTCGAGGACGTCGAACGCCTCACCGTGCTCGACGCCGCCTTCCACCGGGCGGTCGTCACCGCGACGGGCAACGAGACCCTCACCGCACTGCTGGACGGGATCTCCTCCCGGACCCTCCGCGCGCGGGTCTGGCGCGGCACCGTCGAACGCGGCGCGACGCACGTGACGCTGTCGCAGCACAAGGCCATCTACGACGCGCTCGCCGACCGTGACCCGGCGGTGGCCACCGCCGCCGCGCTGATGCACGTCGACACCTCCGAACGCTGGCTGCGCGCGCACCTGGCCGAGGTCCGGGAGCTCGACGGCGGAGCGCCGTGACCGGAGCCCGGTCACGGCGCCCGCCAACCCGTCAGGCAACGGAGATCGACCAGCGGAGGTTGGGACTGCCGTCGTCGTTCCACACCTTCAACGGGGAGCCCGACGGCACGTTCCCGCCGCTGTCGAGCACGAGCCCGGTGACCCGGTTGGCGATCACGAACACGCCGCCGCCGGTGTCGGTGACCGCCCACTGCTGGCTCGCCGCGCCCGTGTAGGCCGACTGCACCGGGTTGCCGCCCGCGGTGGTCGCGCCGGCCCCGTCGATCACCAGGCCGTTGGTGCGGTTGGTCAGCTTGACGAACCCGTCGCCGGTGTCCTCGATGCCGAACTGGAGGTTCGGGCTGTCGTCCGGGGTCCAGATCTTCAGCTTGCTGCCCGCCGCGACCGCGCCACCGCCGTCCACGGCCAGGCCGTTGGTGACGTTGACGATCCGGAACCACCGGGCGGGGTCGAACGCCACGCGCAGCGAGACGATCGCGGACGCCCGCACGTCCGGCGTGGCCACGAGGAACCGGCTCGGGGTCCCGGCGAAGTCGTCGGCGGGGTAGCCGATGGCCTCGTAGCCGTCGCCGGGCCAGAGCGCGGAAACGGGCTTCGCCAGTGCGGCCTGGAGCCGGGCCGCGGTGTAGCTGCCGACACCCAGCGCCGCGCTCGCGCCGCGATAACCGCGCTCGGCGTACACCTTCACGCCGGACGCGGGGCCCACCACCGGGATCTGGCCCGCGAAGGTCAGCTTGAGCACGTAGGCGGGCGACTCGTACGGCTTCGCCGCCGGCAGCGTGACGTGCAGCGCGCCCGCGTCCTGGGTGTACTTCAGCGCGCCGGGGGCGCCGAGCAGTTCGACGCGCCGCAGGCTGCTGAGGTCGATCCGCTTGCCGGACAGGGTGGTGAGGTCCGCCGTGGCCCCGGGCCAGGCCAGCACGGTCGCGTAGAGCACGCGGCCGGCCTTGTCGCGGGTGAACCGGAAGTCCTTGGCCGTGCCGACCTTCGGTGCGACGAACGAGCCGCCGCCCATCTTGGTCGGGCCTTCGCCGTAGACGTCCCAGACGCGGGTGGAGTAGATCGACTCGCCGACGCGGCCGAGGTAGGTGCCGAAGTCGGCGAGCACCGCGCGCTGCTCGGCCGGGATGGTGCCTTCGAGCGTCGGGGAGATGTTGAGCAGCATGTTGCCGCCCTTGCTGACCCGGTCGATCAGCGCGTGGATCATCTGCGTGCTCGAGTAGTAGCCGATGCCCTGGGTGTAGCTCCAGCTGCTGCTGGAGATCGCGTCGTCGGTGAGCCAGTACGGCGTGACGATGTCGGCCGGGCCGCCGCGCTCGTAGTCGGCGACCTCGCCGTTGGTGGTGAACCCGTGGTCGAAGTGCTTGAACGTCGAGACGACGTCCTTGCCCCACTTCTGCGCCTGGTTGTAGTAGTAGGCCAGGAATTCGAGGCGCTGCTGCTCCCCCACCGCGCACGGGCCGCTGTTGATGCAGTAGCCGGGCGAGTTCAGCGAGAAGTCCTGCCAGAGGATGTCGGGTTTCGCGCGGTCGATGACCTCCTTGAGCTTCGCCAGCCAGAGGGCGTCCTCTTCGGCGCGCGGCAACTGGCCGTACAGCTTGCGCAGGCTCGGGGTGCTCTGCGGCGGGGCGAAGTCGTAGAAGCCGTTGTAGTTGAACGCGTGGTGCATCGCGACCAGCAGCTTCAGGCCCTGCCCACGAATCGCGTCCGAGAACAGCTTCAGTAGGTTGAGGTGCGGCCCGCGGGCCACCGAGTTCCACTCGTTGACCTTGCTGTCCCACATCGAGTAGCCGTCGTGGTGCTCGGCGACCGGGCCGGCGAACTTCGCCCCGGACGCCTTGACCACCCGGGCCCACTCCTCCGGGTCGAACTGCCCGCCCCGGGAGACGAGCTTCGGCGCGAACTGCACGGGGTTGCCTGCGGTGTCGGTGCCGCCGTCGATGAACCGGTCGTAGCCCCACACTGCCGGGTCGCCGTAGGTCGCCTTGTGGTGCTTGTTCTCACCGCTGTCCGGGATGTACATGTTCCGGCCGTACCACTCGCTGCCGAACTCCGGCGTGGTGAACGCGCCCCAGTGCCAGTAGATGCCGAACTTGGCGTCCTGGAACCACTCCGGCGCGGGCGGGTGCCGGTCGACCGACGGCCACGTGGGCTCGTAGCACTGCGCCGCGGCGGCCGCCGCCGGCCCGGCGAGCGCGGGCGGCACGGCGGCCGCGGCGAGCCCGGCGGCCGCGAAGGCACCGAACTGCCGGCGGGAGAACGGGTTCTGGGCAGGGGGCATCGTTGCACTCTCCTGGGTGAGGGGACTTAGCAGGAAACCAATCGGTGCAGCAGCTCGGGCGGCACCGCACGGCGGAAGGCGCCGGCATTCGCCTGCACCTGGGCGGCGCTCGTGGCACCGACCAGGACGGAGCTGACGGCGGGGTGCGCGGCGGCGAACGCGAGCGCGCACGCGGCCAGGTCGTACCCCGCCGACGCGGCCACCTCGCGCATGCGCTGCGCACGAGCCAGCAGGTCCGCCGGCGCCGGGGCGTAGTCGAACCAGGCGCCCGGCCGGGGGTCGATCAGCAGGCCGGAGTTGAACACCCCGCCGAGCACCACGTCCACCCCGCGCTCGCCGCAGAGGTCGAGCAGCCGCTCGCCACCGCGGTCGAGCAGGGTGTACCGGCCGGCGAGCAGGACGACGTCGACGTCGAGCCGCTCGACGAACCGGGCGGGCATCTCCCACTGGTTCATCCCGACGCCGATCGCGGAGACCACGCCTTCGTCGCGCAGCCGGCGCAGCTCCGGCCACGCCCCGGTCGCGGCTTCCTCTTCGTGGTCGTCGGGGTCGTGCAGGTAGACGAAGTCGACGCGGTCGAGGCCCAGGCGGTCGAGGCTGCCGGCGAGGCCCCGGCGGACGGCGTCCGCGGAGAAGTCGAAGACGCAGCCGCCGTCGGTGAGCGTCCGGCCGACCTTGGTCGACACCACGAACGACCCCGCGGGCAGCCCGGCCAGCGCCCGGCCGAGCCGGCGCTCGGCCAGCCCGAAGCCGTAGTAGGGCGCGGTGTCGAAGTACCGCACCCCGGCACCGGCCGCCGCGGTGACGACCTCCGCGGCGGCCTCGTCGTCGACCTCGCCGAAGACGTTGCCCAGACCTGCGGTGCCCAGGCCGAGCTCCGCCATCAGGTCTGCCGCTTGCCGCTGGTGATACGGGACATCACCAGCGCGATGAGGATGATCGCGCCGTTGAGCGCACCGATCCACTGCGCGGGCACCCCGGCCAGGGTCAGCACGTTCTGGATCATGTAGAGCAGCAGGATGCCGGTGAAGGCGCCGAAGAGCGTGCCGCGGCCGCCGTTGAGGCTCACCCCACCGATGACGGCGGCGGCGAACACCGTGAAGATGTAGCCGTTGCCCTGCGCCGCGGCCACCGAGGCGAGCCGCCCCGAGAGCAGCAGCCCGCCGAGCGCGGCCAGCACGCTGGCCCCGATCAGCACGATCCACACGATCCGGTCGGTCCGGATGCCGGCGGCCTTCGCGGCGTCCTCGTTCCCGCCGATCGCGTAGAGGCTGCGGCCGAACCGGGTGTAGCCGAGCAGGACGATCCCGCCGGCGAACAGCAGCACGCAGATCCAGATCGACGCCGGGATACCGGCCCACAGCGTGGTGCCGAGGTAGAGCATCGAATCCGACATGCCGAAGAACGTCTGGCCGCCGGAGATCCCGGTCAGCAGGCCGCGCAGCACGATCAGCATGCCGAGGGTGACGACGAACCCGCTCAGCCCGAACCGGACGATCAGCAGGGCGTTGAGCGCCCCGACGACCACCCCGACGAGGAGGACGACGGGGACGCCGGTCCAGGACGGCAGCACCCCGAGGGAATGGCCGCCGGTGATCGTCAGCCAGGCCGCCACGCCGGGCGCGAGCCCGAACGTCGATTCCAGCGAGAGGTCCATCTTGCCGACGACCAGGACCATCGTCTGGGCGAGCACCAGCAGCGCGATCTCGGACATCGTCTGCAGGATGTTGATCACGTTGTCGTACTGGAGGAACACCGGGTTCACCAGCTGGCCGACGACGGCGATCGCGATGATCCCGGGCACCAGCGCGAAGTCGCGCAGGCGGGCCAGTGCGATGCGCCGGGGCGCGGCGGAGGATCCGGTCCGCGGCGGGGCGCCCACCGCGGCGGGGCTGTCAGGCATCGAGGTCGACTCCTTCCATGGCGGCCACGACCTCGCGGTCCTGCCAGCCTGCGGGCATTTCGGTGGTGAGCCTGCCGTGCACCACGACCAGCAGCCGGTCGCACAGGCGCAGGTCGTCGAGCTCGTCCGAGGCGATCAGCACCGCGGTGCCCGCCGCGGCGGCCTCCGCGACCTTGCCCAGGAGGAACTCCTTCGACCGCACGTCGACCCCGGCGGTGGGGGTGATCAGCACGAGCAGGCGGGGATCGCCCGCCAGGGCACGGGCCATGACGACCTTCTGCTGGTTGCCGCCGGACAGCGCGGACACCGGCAGCTCGGGGCCGGGGGTTTTCACCGCCAGCCGGGTGATCAGCTGCCCGGCGAGCCGGTCGCGCAGGCCGGACCGGACGAAGATGCCGGGGCCGAGCCGGTCCATCACGCTCATCGTGGAGTTGTCCGCAATGGACATCTCCGGCACGAAACCCTGGTGGTGGCGGTCTTCCGGGACGAACCCGATCCCCGCGGCCAGCGCCGACGGGACGTCACCGGGCCGGGGCCGCCGGTCTTCGACGAAGACCGTGCCGGAGGTCGGCCGGCGCAGCCCGGCGAGGGCCTCGGCGAGCTCGGTCTTGCCACTGCTGCCGGACCCGGCCAGCCCGACGATCTCCCCGGGCGCGATGTCGAAGGACACGTCCTCGAAGTACGGCGCCAGGCTCAGGTCGTCCACCCGGAGCACGGGTTCGGCCCCGTGCCGGGTGGTGGACGCCCGTTCCTGCGTCGCGACCGCGTTCTCACCGGTCATCGCGGCCACGAGGTCGGCCTTGGGCAGCTCGGCGACCGGCGCGGTGAGGACGTGGCGGGCGTCCCGGTACACCGTCACCGTGTCGCAGATTTCGTACACCTCCTGCAGGTGGTGGCTGATGAACAGGAACGTGACGCCTTGGCGCTGCAGCTCGGCGATGTGCCCGAACAGCCGGGTGATGGCGGCCCCGTCGAGCTGCGCGGTCGGCTCGTCGAGGATGACGAACCGGGCGCCGAACGACAGCGCCCGCGCGATCTCCACGAACTGCCGCTGCTCCACGCTCAGCTCCCGGGCCGGCCGGTGCACGTCGACGTCCACCGACCAGCGTTCGAGCAGCTCACCGGCCGACCGCCGCAGCGCGGACCAGCGGACGAACCCGCCGCGGGTCTCCTGCCGGTTGAGGAACAGGTTCTCCGCCACCGACAGCTCGGGGATGATCGTCGACCGCTGGTACACGCAGGCCACCCGGGCGCGCCAGGCGTCCCGGTCGGCCAGTGCCGGCGCCGGTTCCCCGTTCACCAGCACGGTTCCGGCGTCCGACTCGGTCAGTCCGGTGAGGACGGACACCATGGTCGACTTGCCGGCCCCGTTGCGGCCGACCAGTGCGTGCGTCTGTCCGGGTAGGACGGTCAGCTCGGCGTGGTCCAGCGCGACCGTGGCGCCGTAGCGTTTGACCACCCCGCGCGCCTCGACGACCGGCACGGTGCTCATGTTCGCTCCCTCTCCGCAGCGCTTCAGCTCTTGCTGTTGCCCCACAGGGACTGGTCGTCGACCTTGACGCTGCTGATCGGCCCGAACGTGGCACCGTCCGCGGTGACCAGCGGCGCGGCCAGCTGGTCCTCCATCAGGCCCTCGCGGACCTGGATGATGGTGCTGTCGTGGTCGGTCTTGCCCGGTGCCGGCGTCTTGCCGTCGATGGCGTCCTTGACGTACTGCAGGGCGTACTTGGCGAACAGGTCCGCGGGCTGAGACACGGTCGCGTCCATCTCGCCGGCCCGGATCTTGGCGAGTTCCTCGGGGATGCCGTCGTTGGACACGATGAACACGTGCTTCGGGTCGCTCGCCGGCACCGCCAGGCCACGCTGCTTCAGCAGCTGAAGCGTGCCGGAAAGGGCGAAGCTGGACTGCATGTAGACGCCCTTGATGTCCGGGTTCGCCGTCAGCCGGGTCTGAAGCTTCTGGGCGGCGGTGTTGGCGTCCCAGTTGGTCGCCTCGCCGAAGACGGTGATGCCCGGGAAGTCCTTCTTCATGCAGTCGTTGAAGGCTTCGGTGCGGTCGCGGCCGTTGATCGAGGCGAGGTCGCCCTGCAGCATGACGACCTTGCCCTTGCCGCCGAGCTTGGCGCCGAGGAACTGGCAGGCCTTCTCGCCGTAGGCGCGGTTGTCGGCGCGCACCACCATGTAGACGTTGCCCTGGTCGGGCCGGGTGTCGACGGACACGACCGGGATCTTCTTGGTCGCCAGCTGCTGCAGGGTCGGGATGATCGCCGCGGTGTCCTGCGGCGCCATCACCACGCCCTTGACGCCCTGGCTGATCATCGTCTGCACGTTGGCCGTCAGGTTGGCGACGTCGTTCTGCGAGTTGGTGGTCTTGAGGTCGAGGCCGAGCTGGCCGCCGAACTGGGGCACGTACTTGATGTAGGCGTTCCAGAAGTCGGTGTCCGAGCGGGGGTAGTCGACGCCGACGACGGTCTTGCCGCCCGAAGCGGCGGTGGAGCCGCCGCCGCTGCAGCCGGCCAGTGCGGCCGCGGTCAGGACGCCGGCGGTGACGACGGTCGCGGCGCGCAGGTGCTGGAACTTCATGACCTCTCCTCGTTGACAGGTTTCGGGCGGAGACGGAGGCCGGACATCCCGCCGTCCACGGCGAGATCGGTGCCGGTGGTGGCGCCGGAGTCCGGGCCGGCCAGGTAGCAGATCGCCGCGGCGACCTCATCGGCGGTGACGAGCCGTCCGGTCGGCTGACGCGCGGCGAGCGCGGCCAGCTCGGCGTCGGGATCGTCGGCTTTCGAAAGGAGCCGGTTGATCCACGGCGTGTGCGCGGTGCCGGGGTTCACGCAGCACACGCGGATGCCTTCGGCCAGGTGGTCGGCGGCCATCGCGCGGGTGAGCGCGAGGACCGCGCCTTTCGTGGCGCTGTAGAGCGCGCGCTGCGGCAGCCCGGCGGTGGCCGCGATCGAGCAGGTGTTCACGATGGCCGCCGCGGGCGAGGACCGCAGGTGCGGCAGGGCCGCGCGGGTGACCCGCACCATGCCCACGACGTTGACGTCGAACACGCGGTGCCATTCGGCGTCGTCGTTGTCCTCGACCGTTCCCTGTGCCCCGATCCCCGCGTTGTTGACCAGGACGTCCAGGCCGCCGAGGTGCTCGACCGCGGCGGCGATCCCGGCCCGCACCGACTCGTCGTCCGACACGTCGGCCTGGACGCCGGTCAGGGGTTCCTCGACCTTTCCGTTCAGGTCGAGGCAGACGACCTGCGCGCCGCGCGCGGACAACCTCAGGGCGGTGGCGAGCCCGATCCCGGACGCGCCGCCGGTGACGACGGCCCGGACGCCGTCGAACTCGCCGCTCACGCGACCACCACCGCGTCCCGCTGCCAGACCGGGCCGTCGGGGAACCGGTACTGCGCCACGGATTCCGCGTGCAGCCGGGCCCCGAGCCCCGGTTCCCGCGGGGCGAGGTAGCGGCCCCGCTCGATCCGCACCGGGTCGACGAAGTGCTCGTGCAGGTGGTCCACGTACTCGATGACCCGGTCGGTCTGGGTGCCGCTCACCGCGACGAAGTCGAACATCGACAGGTGCTGGACCATCTCGCACAGCCCGACCCCGCCGGCGTGCGGGCACACCGGGACGCCGAACTTCGCGGCCAGCAACAGGATCGCGATGTTCTCGGTGACCCCGGCGACCCGGCTGGCGTCGAGCTGGAGGACGTCGATCGCCTCGGCCTGCAGCAGCTGCTTGAACATCACCGCGTTGTGCGTGTGCTCGCCGGTGGCCACCTTGATCGGCGCGACCGCCCGGCGGATCGCCGCGTGGCCGAGCACGTCGTCGGGCGAGGTCGGTTCCTCGATCCAGTACGGGTCGAACTCGGCGAGCGGACGCAGCCATTCGATGGCCTGCCCGACGCCCCAGGCCTGGTTGGCGTCGATGGCGATCCGGATGTCCGGCCCGACGACGTCCCGCGCGAGCCGCAGCCGTCGCACGTCTTCGTCGAGGTCGGCGCCGACCTTGAGCTTGATCTGGGTGAAGCCGTCCTCGACCGCCTCCTTGGCCAGGGCCGCCAGCTTCTCCGGCGAGTACCCGAGCCAGCCGGGAGTCGTGGTGTAGGCGGGAAAACCGGATTCCAGGAGCTCGGCCTGGCGCGCCGCGCGGCCGGGTTCGGCGCGGCGAAGGATGTCGAGGGCTTCGCCGCGGGTCAACGCGTCCTGCAGGTACCGGAAGTCGACCAGGTCGACCAGTTCCTCCGGCGGCATTTCGGCCAGCAGCCGCCAGACCGGCTTGCCTTCGCGGCGAGCCCGCAGATCCCAGGCCGCGTTGACGATCGCGGCCGCGGCCATGTGGATCGCGCCCTTGTCCGGGCCCAGCCACCGGAGCTGGCTGTCCCCGGTCAGCCGGCGGGAAAAGGCGCCGAGGTCGGCGAGGGCCTCGGCCACCGGCATCCCGACGACCAGGGGCACCAGCGCCCGGACGGCGGCGACCTCGACGTCGTTGCCGCGGCCCACGGTGAAGGCGAGTCCGTAGCCCTCCTCCCCGGCACTCGTGCGGATGGTCACGTACGCCGCCGAGTAGTCGGGTTCCGGGTTCATCGCGTCCGACCCGTCCAGGCTCAGCGAAGTCGGGAAGCGCACGTCCACGGCGTCGATGGCGCTGATCACTTCGGCCAACGGGGCCACCTCTCCTTCGGGGCAGACAACATATGTATGGCTACGCGTCGGCACGCGGAATGTCCAGACTCGATCCGTAACACGGCAATAACTTGGACACAACGTCACTGTCGACTACTTTCCGCACTTTTACATATGATGACTGGTCAGAGCTTTGAACTAGACATCATATGTCTGCTACCGTCCCCGGCCATGCGCTTCCAACGCCTCGGCGACCCCGGCCACGAGATCCCCGTCGTCCTCGACGAAACCGGTGCGGCGCGGGACCTGCGTTCGCTGACCCCGGACGTCGACGGCGCCTTCTTCGCCGCCGACGGCATCGCCCGGGCCCGGACGGCGCTGCGCGAAGGGACCCTGCCGGAGCTGGATGCCACGGGTTTGCGCGTCGGCGCCCCGGTGGCCCGGCCCGGCCTGCTCGTCTGCATCGGGTTGAACTACTCCGACCACGCCGCGGAAACCGGGGCCGAGCCGCCCGCCGAGCCGGTGGTGTTCCTCAAGGCCACCAACACGATCGTCGGCCCGGACGACACCGTGCTGATTCCGCGCACCAGCACCAAGACCGACTACGAAGTCGAACTCGCCGTGGTGCTCGGCGGGCGGGCGCGGTACCTCGCGACGCCGGAGGACGCCGACGCGGTCATCGCCGGGTACGCCGTCTCGAACGACGTCAGCGAGCGCGAATTCCAGCACGAACGCGGCGGCCAGTGGACCAAGGGCAAGTCGTGCGAGACGTTCAACCCGCTCGGCCCGTGGCTGGTCACCCCGGACGAAACCGGTGACCCGCAGGGACTGGGCCTGCGGCTGGCGGTCAACGGGCAGCCGCGTCAGGACGGCACCACGAAGAACATGCTCTTCGACGTCCGGCACCTCGTCTGGTACCTCAGCCAGTTCATGGTCCTAGAACCGGGTGACGTCGTGAACACCGGCACGCCGGCCGGGGTCGCCTTCGGCGCCAACGACTTCCCCTATCTGTCCGAAGGGGACGAAGTGACCGTGGCGATCGACGGCCTCGGCCGCCAGCACCACCGGATCGGCCGGGCGTGACCGGCCGGCGCGTCGACGCGCACCACCACCTGTGGCAGACCTCCGTCCGCCGCCACGCGTGGCTCGACGGCGAAGACACCGCGGCCATCCGCCGCGACTTTACCCCGGCCGACCTCCGGGAGGCCGCTCCCGGCATCGACGCGACGGTGCTCGTCCAGGTCCTGCCGGACTTCGACGAGTCGGTCGAGTTCCTCGCGATCGCGGCCGCGGAGCCGCTCATCGCCGGCGTGGTGGGCTGGGTCGACCTGACCGGCTCGCCGGCGCGGGACATCGACCGGCTGCGCTCGGCCCCGGGCGGCGAACTGCTGACCGGCGTCCGCCACCTCGTCCAGGCCGAGCCCGACCCGCGCTGGCTGGAACGCGAAGACGTCCTGGCCGGGCTGGCGGCGGTGCGGGACGCCGGGCTGGTGTACGACCTGCTCGTGCTGCCCCACCAGCTCCCGGCGGCCACCGCGGCGGTCCGGGCCCTGCCGGAGCTCACCTTCGTCCTGGACCACCTCGCGAAACCGCCGATCGCTTCCGGACAGCGGGAGCCCTGGGCGAGCGACCTCGCCACCCTGGCCCGGGAACCCAACGTCGTCGCCAAGCTGTCCGGTCTGGTGACCGAGGCCGGCCGGCCGTGGCGGGCCGAGGATCTGCGGCCGTACGCGGACACCGCGCTCACCGCGTTCGGCCCGGACCGGCTGATGTTCGGCTCCGACTGGCCGGTGTGCCTGCTCGCCGGGACGTACGCGGAAGTCGTGGCCGCGGCGGACTGCCTCCTGGACGACCTGACACCGTCCGAACAGGACGCCGTCCGCGGCGGGACCGCCACCCGCGTCTACGGGCTGGCGACATGACCGCGACCGTCCGGCTCGCGTACGGCGAGACCGGTCTGGATCTCACCATCGACCCGGCGGTCACGACCGTGGTGACGCCGGTGCACCACCCGGTCACCGAACCCGCGGAGGTGCTGCTGCGCCGGGCGTTGCGGCAGCCGGTCGCCGGGCCGCCGTTGCGCGAACGGGTGCGGCCGGGGCAGACGGTCGCGATCTCGGCCTGCGACGGAACCCGGCCGCAGCCGCGCGAACTGATGATTCCCGCGATCCTCGACGAACTCGACGGCGTGGTCCGCCTCGAAGACGTCGTCATCCTCGTGGCCACCGGCACCCACCGCGGCAACACCGACGCCGAGCTGCGCGCGATGTTCGGCGACGAAGTCGTCGACACCGTGCGGATCGTGAACCACGACGCCCGCGACCGCGCGAGCCTGACCTGGCTCGGGCGCCACGGCGACGACGTCCCGGTGTGGCTGAACAGCGAGTGGGTGGCGGCCGACGTCCGGATCACCACCGGGTTCGTCGAGCCGCACTTCTTCGCGGGCTTTTCGGGCGGCCCCAAGCTCGTCGCGCCCGGGCTCGCGGCCCTGGACACCGTGCTGGTGCTGCACGACGCCCGCCGGATCGGGCACGCCAACGCCACCTGGGGCGTCACCGAAGGCAATCCGGTGCACGACGACGTCCGCGCGATCGCCGCGGCCACCGGCGTCACCTTCGCCCTCGACGTCATCCTCAACCGCGACAAGGCGGTCATCGGCGCCTTCGGCGGCGACCTCCTCGCCATGCACGCGGCCGCGACGCGGGCGGCCCGTGACGTCGCCATGCGGCCGGTGCCGGCGCCGTTCGACGTCGTGGTGACGACCAACTCCGGCTATCCCCTCGACCAGAACCTCTACCAGGCCGTCAAAGGCATGTCGGCGGCGCACCGGATCACCCGGCCGGGCGGGACGATCGTCTGCGCCGCGGAGTGCCGGGACGGGTTCCCCGACCACGGCTCCTACCGGGAAGTCCTCGCTTCGGCGAGTTCCCCGGCCGCCCTGCTCGCGGAGATCGCGGCCCGCCCGGTCACCGTGCCCGACCAGTGGCAGGTCCAGATCCAGGCGAAGATCCAGGACGACTGCCGGGTCGTCGTGCACACCGGCTTCCTGACCGAGGCCGACCTCGCGACGGCCCACCTGACCCGGACCACCGACATCGCGGCCACCGTGGCCGAGGCCCTCGACCGGGCCGGGCCGGGCGCGCGGGCCTGCGTCCTCCCCGAAGGCCCCCTGACGATCCCGTACGTGGCATGAGCACCGCCGACCTCGGGTTCGCGCGCGTCGACCTGGACCGCGAACACCGCCAGGGACTCCCGGAAGTCGTTTACGGGCCGGGGAAGACGCCGGCGCAGATCGCGGCCATCGCGGCGACGCTGCTCGCGCACAACACCGGGCCGGTGCTGGTCACCCGTGTCGAAGCCGAGGCCGCCCGGGCCGTGCTGGCCGAGGTCCCCGGCGGCCGGTACGCCCCCGGCGCGCGGCTCCTGGTCTGGCGCCCGGCCGCGGTGAGCGCCTTCACGGTCGCGGTGGCCGCGGCCGGGACGTCCGACGGCCCGGTCGCCGAGGAAGCCGCCGAAGTCGCCGCGGCCATCGGCCTTGCGGTGCGGACGGTCACCGACGTCGGGGTCGCCGGCCTCCACCGCCTGCTCGCCGAAGCCGACCGGCTGCGCGAGGCGGACGCGGTCATCGTCGTCGCGGGCATGGAGGGCGCCCTGGCTTCGGCCGTCGGCGGGCTGGTCGCCTGCCCGGTGATCGCGGTTCCCACCTCCACCGGGTACGGCGCGGGCCTCGAAGGCGTGACCGCGCTGCTGGCGATGCACGCCTCCTGCGCGGCGGGCATCACCGTCGTCAACATCGACTCCGGGTTCGGTGCGGCGATGGCCGCCTTCCGGCTCGCCCAGGTCCTCCGGAGGCCACGATGACGATCTGCGTGGTTTCGCCGTTCACCGGCCTGGCCGGTGACATGTTGCTGGCCGCCTTGGTCGACGCCGGCGCGCCGGTCGAGCGCATCCGATCCGCCGTCGCTTCCAGCGGGTTGACCGGGTGGGAGCTGCGCGTCCAGTCCCTGCTCACCCACGGGCTGATGGCGGCCCGCGCGCTCGTGGACGTCACCGACACGGCCACCAGCCGTCCCGCGGCCGAGCTGATCGCCATGGCCGGGCGGGTCGAGCCCGCGCCGGTCGCGGACCGGGCGGTCGCCGCGCTGCGGGCGATCGCCGAGGTGGAGGGGCGGCTGCACGGGGAAGCGCCCGAGCGCGTCCACCTCCACGAGCTGGGCGGGCACGACACGCTCGTCGACGTCATCGGCGTCTGCGCCGCGCTGGCCGTGCTGGAAGTGTCCACTGTGTACTGTGGCGCGCTCCCCCTCGGCACCGGAACGGTCCGCACCGCACACGGGATCCTCCCCTGCCCCGCCCCCGCGACCGCGGCGCTGCTGGAGGGTGCGCGGACCGTGGGCAGCGACCTCGCCGGCGAGACGGTGACCCCCACCGCGGCCGCGTTGCTGAAGGCCGTCGGGGCCCGGTTCGAGCCGCCGCCGGAGTTCCGGTTGCTGGCCACGGGCTACGGCGCCGGCACCCGGTCGCTGCCGGACCGGCCGAACGTCGCGGTCGTGCACCTCGGCGAGCCGGTGGACGCCGGGCACCGAGCGCTGGTGGTGCTGGAGACGAACCTCGACGACGTCACCGGCGAAGTGCTCGGGCACGTCGTCGGCGAGCTCCTGTCCGCCGGCGCGCTCGACGCGTGGATCAGCCCGGTGACCATGAAGAAGGGCCGGCCGGCCCACGTCCTGCACGTCCTCGCCGAGCCGGAGCACGCCGCCCGGCTCGGCGAGCTGGTCCTCGCCGAGACCGGCAGCCTCGGCTTCCGCGAGTACCCGGTCCGGCGCACCGCACTGGCCCGCGAGACCGAAACGATCGACGTCCTCGGGGTGCCAGTGCGGCGCAAACGCGGGCCGCACGGCGCGAAACCCGAGCACGACGACGTCGTGGCTGCCGCCCGCGAACTCGGCCTTCCGGCCCGCGTCGTCGCGACGATCGCCGCGGGGCGCTGATGGACGGGACACGGCTCGTCGCCCACCTCGCCGGACTCGGCCGGCTGGCGGTCGCGTTCTCCGGGGGCGCCGATTCGGCGCTGGTCCTCGCGGCCGCCGTCCGCGCCCTCGGCCCGGCGGACGTGCTCGCGGTGACGGCGAACTCGGCCAGCCTGGCCGCGGTGGAACTGGCCGCCGCGAAGACGATCGCGGCCGAGCTCGGAGTCCGTCACCTCACCCCGCCGACCGCCGAGCTGGCCGAGCCCGGCTACGCGGCCAACGGGCGCCGGCGCTGCTACTTCTGCAAGACCACCGTGCTCACGACGATCGCCGGCGTGGCCGCCGCCCACGGGTTCCCGGCGCTGGCCACCGGGACGAACGCCGACGACGCCGTCGACCCGTTCCGCCCCGGGATCCGCGCGGGCGACGAACTCGGCGTGCACACCCCGCTGCGGACCCTTGGTCTGTCCAAAGAGGACGTACGGGGCATCGCCCGTGGCTGGGGCCTGCCCTGGGCGGACAAACCGGCGGCACCCTGCCTGGCGAGCCGCGTCCGGTACGGCATCCCGATCACCACGGCCACGCTGGCCCGGGTCGAACAGGCCGAAGCGGCGGTGCGTACGTTCCTGGACGGCCGGGGCCTGAGCTACCGCGACCTCCGGGTCCGCGATCTCGGCGGCACCGCCCGCATCGAACTCGACGCCGAGGTGGCCGCGCAGCTCCACGACGATCCGCAATTGCTCGATGCCGTGCGGGCGCTGGGTTTCGCCGAAGCCGCCGTCTCCCCGTTCCGCTCCGGCGGGCTGAACCACGAACGGGATTGACCGACGCCGCGCACGTCTTGACCTGGTCAAACGGTTACGACATTCGGGTACAGATCGGCCGCACTCGTTAACGGGCTCGGGGCATCCGCGACTCACCGACACCACGTCATTCCAGGAGAACCGATGTCCACTGAAGAAGCCGCAGGACGAATCATTCCGACGAGCACCAGAACCGTTCGGGTCAGCATTCCCGCCGAGGTCGCGTTCGACCTCGACCGGTTCCAGACCGTGCAGAAGGACATTCTCGGCCGCCTCGGGTGCATGGCCTGCTGCTCCGGCTGGGACATCCGCTTCGAACTCCAGCGGCGATTCATCGTCGATGCGAACCTCAACGTGCGAGATCACCTGTCAGCCGAGTGACTTGATGATTTCCTTCCAGGACCTGCCGGAACTGGGCGTCGGCTTGATCTACTGGCCCCGCTTTCGAGGCCTGGTGCGTCTCGACGAGCTCCCGATCGACGTCATCGAGGTCGAGCCGCAACCCTTCTGGTTTCCCCCGGCCACGCCATCCGGGCCGTTCCGGGTCGACCACAGGGCGTTCGAGCACCTGAGGGAACTGCCGCAGCGCAAGCTCGTCCACGGGGTGGGGTTCCCCATCGGGGGCACGGTAGCGCCGGACACTCGGCAGATCGAGCCGTTCGTCGAGTCCATCGAACTGCTCGATGCCCCGTGGGCGAGCGAACACCTGAGTTTCAACCGCGTCCGGCACGGCGACGGAGGCGAGATCGACGTCGGCTTCCTGCTCCCACCGCTGCAGAGCCGAGCCGGCGTCGCCGTTGCCGAGCACAACATCAGTGTGCTCAAGGAGTACTTGCCCGTACCATTGGCCTTCGAGACCGGCGTCAGTTACCTGAAACCCCTGCCGGGCGAGCTGTCCGACGGCGCCTTCTTCTCGGCTGTGGCGACAACGGCGGACTGCGGGATCCTCCTGGACCTGCACAACCTTTGGGCCAACGAACGCAACGGTCGTCAGCGTCTTCTCGACGTCATCGACAACCTTCCCCTGGACCGGGTCGTAGAGCTGCATCTCGCCGGCGGCGACGAATACGACGGCTACTGGGTGGACGCCCACTCGGGCCTCATCCCACCCGAGGTGATGGATCTCGCCCGCAGCGTCGTTCCGCGATTGCCGAACCTCAAAGCCATCATCTACGAGGTGATGCCGGAGTATCTGCGGGAAAAGCGAATTTCCCAAGCTCAGCTCGGAGATCAGTTCCTGGAGATGCACGAGCTGTGGGACATACGAGGGAGCAACGTTGCCGCGCGGCATGACACACGAGAGCACCTCAGTGTCCAAACCCCCGGATTGCCCGCGCCGCACGAATGGGAGGCGACTCTCGCCGACGCGGTGACGAGGAAGATCCCGTCCGCCGCCGCAGGCCTTCCGGGCATCCTGGGCGCCGATCCCGGCGTCGCGGTCCTGCACGATCTTGTCGGCGCGGTTCGCGCCGGCAAGGTGGCCGACACACTGACTCTTACGACCCGTCTCCTCTTGTTGACCCTCGGAGAGCACGGCTTCAGGCAACTACTCGAAGAGTTCTGGAACACGGTGCCGTCCGAACAGATGGCCTCCGACGAAGCCGCGAACTTCGCCGCCTACCTGACGAACACGAGCATCAGCGACCGGGCCCCGCACTTGCCCGACGTCACGAGCTTCGAACTGGCCTCCCATGAGGTACTCATGACGAACGAGCCGCGAACCGTGCACTTCGCCGTCGATCCCGGACCGCTGCTGTCGTCCCTTCGCCAAGGGGTCCTTCCTTCGCGGTGTGAACCCGGCGATTTCGAACTTGTTCTGACGCCCCCATCGGGGTGACTCGCGGTCAGCCGCCGTCGACAGCAGCACGGGTGGCCCGGCCGGCCAGGTCCGCGAAGGCGGTGCGCAGTTCCTGCGGGCCCACCACGTCGATCTCGCAGTCGAACCGCAGCAGGCCCGCGGCGAGCGCCGCCCACGACCAGGATCCGGTCAGCAAGCGGGTCTTCCCCGGCTCGGCTTCCTCGGCGACGCCGTCGCCGGCGAACGGTGCCACGTCGGCCACCGGCCGGTCGAGGACCACCTCGCCCCGGCACGGCCAGGCGTCGGTCCCGGCGCCCTTGAACCGGGCGGCCAGGAACGTCGCGACGTCGCCGCCCGGCACCTCCCGCGGGGTGAACCGCGGTCCGTTCGGCACCCGGAGCGTCATCCGGTCGGCGCGGTAGGTCCGCCAGTCCGCCCGGCCGGCGTCCCACCCGACCAGGTACCACCGTCCACTTCGGACGACGAGGTGGTGCGGCTGCACCCGCCGCGGCGCGCCGTCCGAGGGCCGCGACGGTGTCTCGTAGTCGAAGCGGACCTCCTCGGTGGCCCGGATCGCCGAGCTCAACGCGAGCAGGATGCCCGGGTCGACCTGGACGGTGGCGCCGCCGGCCGCGGCGATCTCCAGCACGGCGACGCGCTGCCGCAGCCGTGACGGCATCAGCTGCCGCACGGTGGCCAGCGCCCGCGCGGCGGCTTCCTCGATGCCCGCGCCGGTCCCGACGGCGATCCGCAGTGCCACGGCGAGCGCGACGGCCTGCTCTTCGTCAAACAACAGCGGGGGCAGCCGGCTGCCGGCCTCGAGCCGGTAACCGCCGTCGGGGCCTTTCACCGCCTGGACGGGATAGCCGAGTTCGCGCAGCCGGTCGACGTCCCGGCGCACCGTCCGTTCGCTTACCCCCAGCCGGCCGGCGAGCAGCGAGCCCGGCCAGTCCCGGCGGGCCTGCAGCAGGGACAGCAGCGCGAGCAGGCGACCCGAGGTCGCCGTCGAGGAAGCAACCGGCACGACTCACATGGTGCCACGAGAAGCGGACGTTCCCTGACCGCTACTGCCGACATGGTGGTTCTCGTCGGATCACCCACGAAAAGGAACGACCATGTCGCTCAACGCTGTCGCCCACCTCAACTTCACCGGCCAGGCCCGGGAAGCCCTGGAGTTCTACCGCTCGGTCTTCGGCGGCCAGGCCACGATCATCACCTACGGCGACTTCGGGCTGCCCGCCGAGCTGCCGGACGCGGCCAAGGTCGTGTTCGGCCAGGTCACCGCGGACAACGGCTTCAGCGTGATGGCCTACGACGTCCCGGGCACCGACGGCCCGGCGCCCGCCGCGCCCACCACTCGCCGCGAGAACGGCACGACGATCACCGGGGAGCGGTTCTTCCTGTCCGTCCGCGGGACGACCGTGGACGAGGTCTCCCCGGTGTGGAAGGGTCTCGCCGAGGGCGCGACCGTCATCGAAGAGTTCGGCCCGGCTCAGTGGGCCCCGGCGTTCGGGATGCTGACGGACCGCTTCGGCGTCACCTGGATCATCGACGTCGCGGCCGAATACCAGGGCTGACCCCGCGCGGGGTGCGTCGGGCTCGTGGACGCACCCCCGCCCGGTCACCGCGACCGGAACGTCTTCCGGTACGCACTCGGGCTGACCCGCACGGTCTGCGCGAACTGCACCCGGAAGTTGCTCGGCGATGGGAATCCCACCTGCCCGGCGATCCGGTCGATCGTGTGATCGGTCAGCTCCAGCAGTTCCTGGGCGTGCCGGATCCGCACCCCGGTCAGCCACTGGATCGGGCTCTGCCCGGTCTGGGCGTGGAAGTGCCGGGTCAGCGTGCGGGTGCTCATGCCCGCCGCGTCGGCGATGTCGGCCAGGGTGAGCGGGCGGTGGGCGTTCTCCTCGATCCAGCCGAGGGCCTTCTCCAGCGTCGCGGTCCGGGACGTCGGGCGGTTGCGCAGGATGTACTGCCCCTGCCCGCCCGTCCGCTGCAACGGCGCCACCGCCAGCCGCGCGGCGTCGGCGGCGACCGCGGCGCCGTAGTCGCGCTCCACGATGTGCAGGCACATGTCCAGCCCGGCCGACGCGCCCGCGGACGTCAGGATCCGGCCGTTGTCCACGTAGAGCGCGTCCGGGTCGACCTCGACGGCGGGGTACCGGCGGGCCAGCTCGTCGGTGGCGAGCCAGTGCGTGGTCGCCCGCTGCCCGTCGAGCAGGCCGGCCTCGGCGAGGGTGAACGCGCCGACACAGATCGAGGCGACCCGCGTGCCGCGCGCCACCACCGCGCGCAGGAACTCGGCCACGCCGTCCGGGATCGGCCGGTCCGGGTCGTTCCGCCCGGGGACGACGACGAGGTCGGCGTGCTCCACCTCGGCGAGCCCCGCCTCGACCAGGAGCCGCACCGGTCCGGCCCCGACCACCGGCTCCGGCCCGGCGACGACGAGCCGGTAACCGCCGCGGCCGTCCGGCAGCCGGACCCGGCCGAGCGTTTCGATCGGCGTGGCCAGATCGAACGCGATCACGTCGTCGAGGGCCAGCACCGCCACCGTGTACATGCCCCCAACGTACGCCGGGTGGCGTGATCCAGGTGGTCGGCTACTTCCCGGCCAGGCGCCGGCGCACGGTGCGTTCGAGGATGCCGAGCGTGGCCTTGAGCGCGGACTCGGGCACCACCGGGAAGGTGAGGCGCCGCTTCCACTCCTCGCCGATCTCCGACCAGTCGTAGTAGGAGGTGACGCGGGTGCCGTCCCCGGCCGGCTCCAGCCGGTAGCCGTAGAGGTGGCGGACGTGCGTCCCGGTCCGGCCTTCGACGGTCCAGGCGATCTCTTCGCCCGGGACGAGCTTGGTGATGACGACCTCGACGTCGTACTTGCCGAGGGGAACGTCCCCGAGCGCGTCCCGGTCCATGTGCACCACGAACCGGTCGCCGGCCCGCTCGACCGGACGGCCTTCGGCGGCCATCAGCATGCCCGAGGCGTCGATGTCGACGTGTCCCTGCGGGTCGGTCAGGACCGCGAAGACCGCGTCGGCGGGTGCCGGGACCACGCGGGAAACCTCGATGCGTTCGGCGCCCGGCGTTTCCGCCGTGGCGACCAGGACCGCGCGGCCGAGGACGTGGCCGGCCATGGTGAAACCGAGGACGGCCGGGGTGGCGTCGGCCGGGACGCCGATCGAGGGGACGTCGAGGGCGTGCACCACGAAGAAGTAGCGGTGCGGACCGTGCCCGGCCGGCGGCGCGGCGCCGAGGAAGCGGGCTTCGCGGGTGTCGCCCGGGAGCTGGAAAGCGCCCTCCGGGAGGCCCGCGCCCGTCTCGTCGCCCGCGCCCGCGGGCAGTTCGGTGACGGTGGTCGGGATGTCGGCGACCGCCCAGTGCCAGAACCCGGAGCCGGTCGGGGCATCGGGGTCGTAGACGGTGACGGCGTAGCTCTTCGTGCCGGCCGGGGCACCGCTCCAGGACAGCTGCGGCGAAAGGTCCTTCCCGGACCGGTGCTCGGGCGGCAGCGGGGCGCCCTCGGCGATCGTGGTGCTGGTGACGGTGAAGGACGCCACTTCGGGCAGGCGGGCGAACGGGTCGTTCATGCGTTTCTCCCAAGTTCGACGGGGATATCATCGACTCTAACACGGATAATCGATTATCTGCTCGATCGTCTATACTTGGGGTGTGACTGCCTCACCGGGCCGGCCCATGCTGTCGGAGCAGGTCCACGCCCACCTGCAGGATGCGATCATGGGCGGCCGGTACTCCCCCGGCGAAGCGCTCAAGCCGCAGGACCTGGCCAAGGAGCACGGGGTGAGCCTGGCGGTCGTGCGCGAGGCGCTCGTCCGCCTGGTCGGCGACGGCCTGGCCGACCGCCTGCCCAACCGCGGCTTCGCGGTCCCGGTGTTCTCCGACCGCCGCTGGCAGGAGGTCGCGGAGGCCCGCCGCACGGTCGAACCGCTCGTGCTGCGCCTGTCCCTCGAGCGCGGCGACCTCGCGTGGGAAGCCCGGGTCCGGGCCACCCACCACCGGCTGGCCCGCACGCCCCCGGGCTCAGGCCCGCACTACAGCGGCGAGTGGGCCGAAGCGCACCGGGTGTTCCACCGCACGCTGCTGGAGGGCTGCGGCAACCCGGTCCTCCTGGAGACGTTCGACCGCATGTGGACGGCGAGCGAGCTGGCCCGCCGCTGGTCGGCCCACCGGACCCCCGGCCGCGACCACCTGGCGGAGCACGCCGAGCTGGAACAGGCGGCCTTGGCGCGGGACGCCGATGCCGCGGCGGACGCCTTGACCCGGCACCTGACGTCGACCGCCGCGGCCTTGCGGGGTTGAGCCGGCCTCACCGCAAGCTGACGTCCATCGACCGAGCCAGGATCGCGGCCAGCGCGGCCAGCGTCTCGCTGTCGAGGGTGACCTCCGCGGCGGCGAGGTTGGCTTCGAGGTGCGCCGCGCTCGCGGTGCCCGGGATGAGGTGGACGTTCGGGGCGCGGTGCAGCAGCCAGGCCAGGCCGATCTGCGCCGGCGTGCGGCCCAGTGCCCGCGCGGCCGCGTGCACCGCGGGCTCGTCGGTCACCTTCGGCAGCCCGGGGAACGCGCCGCCCAGCGGGAAGAACGGCACCCAGGCGATGTCCTCCGCAACGCACAGTTCGAGCATGTCCTCGTCGTCGCGGCTGACCAGGCTGTAGGCGTTCTGCACGCAGGCGATCCCCGCCGGGAGCGCGCGGCGCAGGACGTCCGAGGTGACGGCACTGAGCCCGATCGCGCCGATCTTGCCCTCGTCGCGCAGGGCCGTCAGCACGGCGAGCTGGTCGTCGAGGTCGACGCGCTGGTCGCCCTCGGCCACCAGACCGGGCTGCCGGTCGGCCCGGCGCAGGTTGACCAGGGGGATCCGGTCGAGCCCGAGCGCGCGGAGGTTGTCCTCGACGCTCGCGCGCAGCTCTTCCGGGCGTTGCGCGAGGCGGAGCGGGATCGGGCCGCCGGGGTCCGGGTCGGCGCCGACCTTGGTGACGATCAGGGCGTCCTCGCCGGATCCGACGACCTCGCGGATGACGTCGTTGACGAAGCCGTTGCCGTAGAACTGGGCCGTGTCGACGTGGTCGACGCCGAGGCCGATCGCCTGGCGCAGGAGGGCGACGGCCGCCGCGCGGTCGCTGTGCAGGCGTTCGAGCTGCATCGCCCCGTAGCCGACGCGGAAGACAGTGCGGCCGGCGAGCGCGCCTCGTTCGGGAGATGACATGGGTGTCCCCGTTCCTGTGCGATGATGGCGAAGCGGAGGAACCTCCGCTAAAGCCGACCGTAGCACAACCGGAGGTGCCTCCGCTTTGCCTTCGTCCGCCCCCGACCGGCCGGTGCGTTCCGACGCGCGCCGCAACCGGGACAAGCTCGTCGCGGTCGCCCGGGCCGCGTTCGCCACCGGGCCCGTCGCGCTCGAAGCCGTGGCCCGCGAGGCCGGCGTCGGGATCGGGACGCTCTACCGGCACTTCCCGACGCGGGAGGCGCTCGTCGAGGCCGTTTATGCCGCGGAGCTCGACGACGTCACGGGAAGTGCGCCCGCTCTGCTCGATGCGCTTCCCCCCGACGAAGCACTTCGTGCGTGGATGGATCGCTATGCGGCGTTCGTGGCCACGAAGCGGGGAATGGGCGATGCGTTCCGGGCCAGTGTCGCGTCAGGCCGGATCGCCACACCGGCGACGCGGCAGCGCATCACCGCCGCGATCGGCGCGATCCTCGATGCCGGCGCGGAAGCGGGCACGTTGCGCGCGGGGGTCGATCCGGAGGACGTGACGTTGCTCCTGCTCGGCGCGTTCCTGTCCACAGCGGACGAACACGACCCCGCGCGGACCGCGCGGATGCTGGACCTTCTCGTCGACGGGCTGCGGGTGGACCGGCGTTAGCGCCGCTTCGCCGTCGCCAGCGCGATCACCGCCAGCGCGGTGTTGACGGCGGAGATCATGACGGTGAACTTCGCCGCTTTGCCTTGGAGTTCGCCGCGGGCTCCGGCGTAGGCAGCGGCCGCCGTGTCCGTGGCGTGGATCAGCACCGCCTGCTGGAGGATGCGGCGGGCCGAGGGATCGTTCGCCTTCAGGAGCAGCAGGTCCGTTCCGAGGAGCAGGGTGCGGATGCCGAACATGCGGGCGGGGTAGCCGAAGCGCTGGTCCTCCCCCGGTCCGCTGCCCAGGGTCTTCGCCATCCGGGCCGGGGCCAGTAGCCCCAGCGCGCCGTTGAAGATGCGAATGCCGGCCAGGGTTTTTTGTGCTGCTTCGCCCGGTTTCATCGGTCCGCCTTCGTGCCGTGGTGGAACCGGGCGATGCTTCCCCGCTCCTCGTCCCCCGATTGTTCAACACCGGAGAGCGGGGACGAGGGGCGGGGAGGCGGAGCGCTCAGGAGGCGGACACGGAATAACTGTTGGAAGTGAAGTTCAGGCCACCGGATGCCGACGTGATTTCGAAGCCGAACTGCACTTCGCCCAGGGTTACGTCGCCGAACCAGCCGCGCGCCTTGATCCAGTTCAGCACGGCCAGCACGTCGACCGTTCCGGCGTTCGTGTTCGACGTGCGCAGGAAGGAGAACACCGCGTTCGAGCCGTTCGATCCCTTGTAGACGTCCCAGGTGTGGCCGCCGACGCTCACCGTCGTCTGCTTGCTGCCGATCGGGCCGACCGCGCCCTGCTTGTTGACCCACAACATGATTTCGTACGCGTTGTTGTTCGCCCAGATGTCATACGCGGTTTCGTACGCTCCGCCGCCGGGACGGCTCACGTTGAAACTGCTGGACACCTGGCGCAGCGAGCTGAGCGTGCGGCCGACGTTCTTCGCCGAGTGCGGGTACGACTTGACCCCGCCGGTGTTCGGGTGGTCGGCCCACACTCCCCAGTTGCTGTAGGAATTCGCCCAAATCGTCTGCGGGCCGGCGCCGCTGCCCCAGACGTCGTTGCGAACGGTGTAGCCGCCGTTGGACCAGGTCGCCCACTTGTCCGACGACGACCAGGTGGCCGCTTCGGCCACCCCGGCGGTGGTGGCCACCACCGCGGCCGCGGTCAGTGAGACGAGCAGGGAACGCACCACGTTGTGCATCGATTCGTCCTTTCCCGGTTGGCTCTTTGTCGAATCGTTTCGACGACTTATTCGCCTCTGCGGCGTGAGCGGGAGTGGGACGACTATCGCAGGCGAGTTGCATACCGGTCAAGATACGGTGGGTGATTCACCGGCATTCGACCAGCGTCGATCAGCAATACTTCGATGATTTCGATGTGCGCCAACGATTCGATTCTGTCGAATTGTGGCGCGTTTTCGCACGCCACCGGGAGACCGGCGCGAACACCGCATTGTCGATGCGGTTCGACCGGACGCGGCGGACCCGGCTTGACTCGTGTCAGGTTCCTGACATACGGTGGCGATGTCAGGAACCTGACATCCAGAGAAGGAGCAGCCCCATGCCCGCCACCGGCCCCGACTTCGTCTCGCTCCAAGCGCGCGACCTCGCCGCTTCGCAGGCGTTCTACGAGCAGTACCTCGGCCTCGTCCGCTCGCCGGCCGGACCCCCGCACGCCGTCGTCTTCGAGACGAAGCCGATCGCGTTCGCCCTCCGGGACGTCGTTCCCGGCACCGATCTCGACTCCGCGGCCCGGCCCGGCATCGGTGCCGCGATCTGGCTCCACGCCACCGATGTCCAGGCCATCCACGACGCTCTCGCCGCCGACGGCCACCCGATCGTCGCCGCGCCGATCGACGGCCCCTTCGGCCGCACGTTCACCTTCGCCGACCCCGACGGCTACCACGTCACGCTGCACGACCGCACCTGAGGTACGGCACGCCGCCTACCGCTGGGAACGCTCTTCGGCGGCACCGGCGAGCACGAGGTAGGCGGCGGCCGTCCACGTGTAGGCGCGGTCGCGCAGGCCGTCGCCGGTCAGC
Organism: Amycolatopsis sp. cmx-13-12; assembly: GCA_049998155.1. Taxonomy (GTDB): domain Bacteria; phylum Actinomycetota; class Actinomycetes; order Mycobacteriales; family Pseudonocardiaceae; genus Amycolatopsis. The sequence goes on from JAEBES010000001.1 coordinate 1,033,500, forward strand.
GCGTCGAAGTTCTCGGCGAACCCGGACTTTTCGCACACCGCGCGGAACCGGGCGCTGACGCGGTCGGCGAGCTCCGTGGCGCCGGCGCGGCGGAGGCCGTCCTCGACCAGCACGGTGACCGGAGCCCACACCGGGCCCCGCCAGTAGCCGTCCGCCTCGTAGAACGGGGACTCCGGCCGCTCGGTCGCCAGCCCGATGTCCGTCAGGTGCGTCTCCAGCCCGGCCACGAGCCGGTCGCGGACGTCCGCCGGCAGGTGTTCGCCGAGCACGATCGGCATCAGCTCCAGCAGGCTCGCCCCGGCGTGCACCGCCCCGGTCGCGGCCGTGCGGCTGACGAACTTCGTGCCGTCCCACAGCTCGTCCAGCAGGGCCGCCAGCATGCGTTCCGCTTCGGCGTCCCACCGCGCGGCCGCGCCGGGATCCCCCTGCCCGGCGGCCAGCACGGCCAGTTCCTTCAGCTGCAGCACCAGGAACGCGGCGAGGTCGGGCGTCTGCACGAGCCGCCGCTCGGCGAACGGCGTCGCGTTGTCCCAGCCGCTGTCGTTGCCGTGCTCGTAGTGGGCCAGCGACCCGCCGGGCACGCGGCGGTGGTCGAGCCAGAACGTCGTCCACGCCGCCAGCTGCCGGTAGGCGAGCCCGGGTTCGGGCAGGCCACCGGGCAGGCGGTCGCGCAGTCGGCTCAGCGCCCAGCCGTGGATCGGCGGTTTGACGAAGTTGCGCAGCACCTCGGCGTGGGTGATCGAGTCGGGCAGCGCGCCCCGCTCGTCCTGGTGGTCGAAGACGACCTGGACCTGGTGCCAGCCCAGCTCCGGCCGTCCCCCGGCCAGCGCGAGCGCGGTGAAGCAGTGGTCCCAGCTCCACACCTTGTCCATCCAGTGCTTCGACATCAGCACCGCCGGACGGCCGACGAACCCGGCGGGCGCCACGACGGCCGACCAGAGCACGTAACAGGCGAGCTCGGCCGCCGGCGTGCGCTCGCCGCGCCACGGCGCCACCGCGTCGGCGAAAGCGGTGAATTCCGTCCGGGCGGCGGCCACCACGTCGGCGAACGCCGATGCCGCCGCATACGGCTCGCGGGCGCCGGGGAGTTCCTCGATCGCCACCTCCCAGGCCTCGCCGCTCACGACGACGGCTCGCTCGGCCGTCCCGAGCGCTTCGGCGCCGACGTGCCGCGCGTGTCCGGAAAGGACGGTGACGCGGTAGCGCTGACCGGTTTCGTAGGAGGTGAAGACAGCCGAGCCGTCGACCGGATCGGCGAAGAAGTAGGTGCCGGTGAACGGGGTCAGCGTGCGCTCCGCCGCGCGGATCCTCAGGTCGAGGCCGTGCCCGGCGATCCGGAGCACGTCCGGCGCCGCGTAGGCCGCGGTGATCCGCCGGTCGCCGGTCCCCCAGGTGAGCTCGGACGGCGTGGCGCCGGCGGGGACGTCCGCCCGCTGCCCGTCGCTTTCCGGGACCAGCGCCAGGACGGCGTGCATGCCGTGGCGGTGGGACACCAGGTGCAGGTCGCCGGCGTAGGTGGCCTGGGCCACCACCGGGGAGACGTCGAACCACGATCCCGGGTGGCTGAAGGGGATCTCCCGCAGCGAAAATTCGCCCGTGGGCACAGAAGCGTCCTTTCCGAGAGGGGGGCTCAGTCCTTGACGGCGCCCGCGGTGACGCCGGCGGCGACGAACCGCTGCGCCAGCACGAGGAGCACGGCGGCGGGCACCGAGGCGACCACCGCCGTCGCCATGATGGAGTTCCACTCCTGGTTGTTGTTGCCGATGTAGCGGTAGATGCCCAGGGTCAGCGGCCGCAGCGAGCCGCCGCCGTCGAGCGTCGCCGCGAAGACGAAGTCCGACCAGGCCCACAGGAACGAGAACAGCCCCGCGGTCACCACGCCGTTGCGGCTCGCGGGCAGCACCACCGACCAGAACGTGCGCACCGCGCCCGCGCCGTCGATCGTGGCCGCCTGGACGAGCTCGTCCGGCACCGAGGTCATGAACGAGGTCAGGATGAGCACGGCGAACGGCACCGCGATCGTGGAGTCGGCCAGGACCAGGCCCCAGGCGGTGTTGGTGATGCCGAGCGAGACGTAGATGCCGTAGAAGCCCAGCGCCATGATGATGCCGGGGATCATCTGCGCGACCAGCAGGACGAAGCCGAGCGCGCGGCCCCCGCGCGGACGGAGCTTGGCCAGCGCGTAGGCCGAAGGCGCGGCCAGGGCCAGGGTCAGCGCCACCGTCCCCAGCGCCACCACCAGGCTGGTGCCGAAGTACGGGAGCTGCTCGCGCAGGACCCGTTCGTAGCCCTCGAACGTCGGCGCCGCGGGGAACCAGTCGGGCGGCGACTTGCGCATCCGCCCGGCCGGGGTCAGCGACACGTTGACCATCCAGTAGACGGGGAACAGCATGACGGCGGTGAGGACCAGCCCGACCGCGGTGCGCCAGCGGCGGATCACGCGGCCTCCTGCCTGCGCTGGGCGCGGATGTAGAGCAGCCCGGCGACCAGGGCCAGCAGGATGAGCACGTTGCCCACGGCCGCGCTGGGCCCGAACCGCGGCAGCATGCTGCCGAACCCGAGCTGGTAGGACCAGGTGGCCAGGGTGGTCGACGCCCCGCCGGGGCCGCCCTTGGTCATGATCCAGATGACGTCGAACACCTTCAGCGTGTAGACCAGCCCCAGCAGCAGGGTGATCGCCGAAACCGGCCGCAGGAGCGGGAAGGTGACGTGCCGGAACCGCTGCCACGCGCCGGCGCCGTCGAGCGACGCCGCCTCGTACACCTCGGCCGGGATGTTCTGCAGGCCGCTGTGCAGCACGACGAGGTTGAACGGCACGCCGATCCAGATGTTGGCGATGATCACCGAGACCAGCGCCCACGACGGCGACGTCAGCCAGTCGATCCGGCCGGCGCCGAACCAGCCCAGCACGGCGTTGACCACGCCGGACTCGCTGTTGAGCAGCCACGCCCACGTCGACCCCGAGACGATCAGCGGCAGCAGCCAGGGCACGAGGAACAGCGCGCGCAGCGTCGGGCCCAAGCGGAAGTGGCGGGCGAAGAACACCGCCATCGCCAGGCCGATGCCGTACTGGAAGAGCAGCGATGCGGCGGTGAAGACGAAGGTGTTGAGCAAGGCGGTGCGGAAGGTCGGGTCGGTGAACACTCCCGCGTAGTTGTCGAACCAGACCAGCGGCGCCCCGCCGTGCACGAAGGTGCGGACGGTGTAGTTGCGCAGGCTGAGATCGATGTTCGTCACCAGCGGATAGCCGTAGCACAGCACGAGGTAGGCGACGACCGGGGCGAGGAACGCCCACGCGAGGAGCTGCTGCCTGCGGCGCCGCCCGGCCCGTCCGGGCGCTCGCGCGGCCGGACGGGCGGTGACCGGCTGACGGGTGTCCAGCACGAGCCGGCCTACTTCGCCGACGCGGCGGTCGCCTGCGCGGCCTGCAGGGCGACGTCCGGGGCCTTCGCGCCGGTGAGCGCGGCCTGCACGGCACCCCAGAGGGGTTCGGAGATCCGCGGGTACCGCGTGCCGAGGTTGTCGCCGGTGCGGCCCTTCGCGACCTTGACCGCGTCGACCCACACCTTCAGCTCCGGCTGGGCGGCGACCTGCTTCTCCTGCACGGACGGCACGGCCGAGACGTAGGTCAGGGCAGTGTCGGAGTCGAGGACGTTGGCCGGGCTGGTCAGGCAGGACGCGATCTTGCCCGCGGTCTTCTCGGCGTCGGGGCTGCTCTGGACGGGGACGGTGACGAACTCGCCGCCGGTCGGCGCCGGGGCCGCGCCCCCGGTGCGCGCCGGGATCGGGAGCACGCCGTACTCGAAGCCGGCCTTCTTCGCGTTCTGCAGCTGCCAGGTGCCGTTCTCGGCGAAGGCGTACTCGCCGGTCGCGAACTCCTGCCAGCTGGTGGTCTGCGTGTTGCCGACCACCGAGTTCGGGGCGTACTTCTTGTCCAGCCACGACTTCCACTGCGCGAGCGCGGAGACGGCGTCGGCCGAGGCGAGGTCGGTGAGGGTGGCGCCGGAGCCCCAGAACCACGGCAGGAACTGGAAACTGCCCTCTTCGGTGCCGATGGCGGAGAAGGTGATGCCCTTCTTGCCCGCGGCCTGCACCTTGGCCAGCGCCGCGTCGAGGCTCGCCCAGTCCTTCACCGACGCCGGGTCGACGCCGGCCGCGGTCAGCACGGCCTTGTTGTAGTAGAGGGCGAGCGTGTTCGCCCCGATCGGGACGCCGTAGACCTGGCCCTTGACGTCGGCGGCGGCGAGCAGGTTCGGGGCGACCTGCGTGGCGTCGAGCCCGGTGTCCGCATTGGACTTGAGCACCCCGCCCTCGGCCAGGGTGGAGACGACCGGGTTGTCGACCACGAGGACGTTCGGCGCGGTGTTCTGCTGGGCGGCGAGCAGCACCTTGTTGGTCAGGTCGGTCGTGTCGAACGCCTGCCGCGCGATCTTGACCCCGGCGTCGGCGCCGCACTTGTCGACGACCTTCGCCCACGCGGAGCTCGCGTCGAACTGCGGGTAGGGGTCCCAGACGGTGAAGGTCCCGCCGCCGGCCGCACCGGGGGCCGGGCCGGAGGAGCAGGCGGCCAGCGTCGTCGCGGCGACGGCCACCGACAGCAGCCGGATGAGGGGGTGACGCTTCATGGGAGGTCCTTCCTGTCGGCACCGGCGACGACGTTCGCGCCGCCATCGAACCGGTTCGATGCTGGCGGCGGCCGTCACCGTAAACCGCGCGAGCACTCCTGCGCAATACTGCTTGTACTACGATCGAACCGGTTCTGAGCACCGGCGTCAGGAGCAGCATGAACATCGGGGAGATCGCGCGCCGCGCGGGGGTTTCGCGCAGCACCGTGTCGTACGCGCTGAGCGGCAAGCGACCGGTGTCGGCGGCCACCGTGCAGCGCATCAACCACGTCATCGCCGAGCTCGGCTACCGGCCCAACGCCAGCGCCCGCGCGCTGGCCGAGGGCCGCACGCGCACGCTGGGCCTGGTGGTCCCGCCGGCCAGCCGCCGGTTGACCGACGTCCAGCTGGGCTTCGTCGGCAGCGTGGTCGACGCGGCGGCCGCCCACGACCTCGACGTCCTGCTCTCCCCCAGCGGCGGCGACCACGACCGGTCGTTCGAGCGCATCGTGACCGGCCGGCGCGTCGACGGGGTGATCCTGATGGAGATCCTCCTGGCGGACCCCCGGGTCGAGCGGCTGAGCCAGGCGAGCCTGCCGTTCGTGACGATCGGCCACGTCGAGCACCCGGGAGCGTCCTGGTGGGTCGACGTCGACTACGGCGCGTTGATCACGCGCTGCGTCCACCACCTGGCGGACCTCGGCCACGAAGAGGTGGTGCTGATCAACCGATCGGCGGAGCTCGTCGCCGCGGGCTACGGTCCGGCGCTGCGTTCGGCGACCGGCTTCCTCGACGCGACGGCGGCCCGCGGCCTGACGGCCCGAACGGTGTGCTGCGCCGACGATGCCGCGGCGGGCGTGGCCTGCTTCGAGCAGATCCGCGACCAGTGGCCTTCGGTGACGGCGGCGGTGACGATCAACGAAGCGGCCCTGCCGGGAGTGCAGCGCGCGTTGCACCGGGCGGGGCTCGAGGTACCGCGCGACTTCTCGCTGACGGGGGTGATCGCGGAGCGCCTGGCGGAGGACTTCCACCCCCCGTTGACCGCGGCGGACGTGCCCGCGGTGGAACTCGGGCGGCTGGCGGTGGATCTGCTCCTGGCGCAGATCGCGGACGCGGGTGCGGAACCGCGGCACGCGTTGCTGGAGCCGCCGATTTCGCTCCGGTCGAGCACGGGCGCCCGGCGCCGCTGACCTCGGTCGAACCGGTTCGACCCGCTTGAACGACCCGGCAGCGCAGTTCGTCAGGCCGTGCCGGAACGCCGGCCGGGCGGGGACGCCGGGCCCCGCCGGCCGGACGGCGGCGGGGTGGGGCGCCGCTCCTCGGCCCGGGCGCGGCGGGCGCCGATGACGGTGACGATCAGGTGGTCGATGGGCGACATCGAAACCTCCCCACAGGATCCGGCGAGCCCCCTCCGGGGTCCGAGGTGCCCGCGACGCGCGAGCCCGAAACCCGGAGGGCCTCGGGTCGGTCAGCGGGCGAACACGCTCAGGTCGATCGAATTCCCGAGGACCAGGTCCCCGGCCGCGTTCGGGTGGTAGCAGTCGGTGCGCCAGTCCGCGCGGATCACCGTCGGGTCGGCCGGGTCGCGCAGCACGGCGTCGAAGTCGAGCACCGCGTCGTACGTCCCGGACGTGCGGATCCACGCGTTGACCGCGAGCCGCGCCTGTTCCTTCGGGCTGCCGGCCGCATTGCACATCGGCAGGATCGTCGCGCCGATGATCCGGTGACCGGCCGCGTGCACCCGACCGGCGATGGTGCGCATGGCGTCGATGAGCTGCCCGGCCGGGGCCGAGGGCACGCTGTCGCCGCCGCCGAGGTCGTTCGTCCCCTCCAGGAGCACGACGTACCGCACGCCGGGCAGGGACAGCACGTCCCGGTCGAGCCGGAGCGGCGCGGGCGGGCCGCAGCACTGGCCGGTGGGGTCGTACGGGTTCGGCTGCACGCTGACGGTGTTGCCGCTGATCCCCGCGTTGGCCACCGACAGCCGCCGCGACGGCGGGAGCGCCTCGATGCGCTCGGCGAGCAAGTCGGTCCAGCGCGGACCGCCGCCGAAAACGTTGTAGCCGTCGGTGATCGAGTCGCCGAAGGCGACGATCGTGCCGCGGGCGGGTGACACGGCGCTGATCGCGTCGGCCCACCACAGCACGCCGGGCGCGAAGGGCCCGAAGGCGCTTCCCGACTCGTCCGCGCCGGCGTCACCGGCCCCGGCCGAAGTGAACGACCCGGGTGTGTCCGTCTCCGGTGGCGGGAAGGTGTGGTCGTTGACCGGCGCACCCGGGGCGTAGATGCTGACCGCGACGTGGTCGCCGCGCCGGACCGGCAGGGGCAGCGGGTCGGTCCACACGCTCCCGCCCGGCGGGATCGTCACCGCCTGCCGGAGGCCGAAGGTGGCCCGCCGGTTCGACCCCGGCACCAGCGCGGGCGAGTGCGTCGACGGCTGCTTGCCGACCCACACCGACCGCACGGTCATCGCGGTGCCGCCGAACGGGTTGCCCAGCCGCACTCGCAGTGCCGTCCCGGTGGCGGTCACGGTAAGCACGTTGCGGATGGTGACGTCGGGGGCGGTGCCGTGCACCCCCTGGAGCGAGGATTCGGTCAGCGTCACCCACCCCGGTGGGGCAGAGGCGTGCGCCGTCGCCGGGGTCAGCAGCGACGCGGAAACGGCCAGGACCACAGCGGTTCGGCGGAAACGCATCCGGGACGTCCTTTCCATGGCGGTCATCCGGTGGCCGGGAAAGCGCTGTCACGCGCCCGGCCGGCAAGGCCGGGCGCGTGACGGCGGCGGGGATCAGGACGCCCACGGTGAGCTGACGAGCCAGCTCACGTCATCGCTGTAGGCGTTCGCGTTGTCGAAGGTGTTCGGACCGCCGTTGGCGGCGATGTAGACGATGTTGTCGTAGTGGCGGACGTACCGGTCGGTGTAGTTGAGCGATCTGAGCGAGGCACCCTGGCCGTTGCGGCCGGCCTCCGGGCAGAAGGTCGCGTCCTGGGCGAACAGCGCGCTGCCGTCGTTGGCCTGCAGGTACAGCCGGTAGTTCTGGTGCCGCAGGTACTGCCCGGCCACGTTCTTCGACTCGAACGACACGCACGAGCCGTTGCCGAGCCCGGCCCGGACGGTCCAGGACGCGTTGCCCTTCTCCGTGGCCGAGCTGCCGGACCCGACGACCGCGGTGTCCACAGTGGACCCGGTGTGGTGGATGTAGCGGTCGGTGCAGCAGGCGGTGGTGGCGCGCAACGAGACGGACGTGCCCGGCGTCAGGCCGGTGCCCGCCGAGCTCGTGGCGTAGCCGGCCGCGGTGATGTTGGCCTGCACCGCGTTTTCCGTGGCGTCCGAGGGATACCCGGAGGTCATCACGCCTTCGTAGAAGGTGCCGCGGGCGCCGACGCTGTTGTCGCCGCCGATGCCCAGGATGATCGCCCCTTCCTTCTTCATCGGGTTGTAGCCCGCGACGTTCGGGCGCACGCCGTCGTAGAAGGTCGACACACCACCGGACTGGGCGTTGCCGCCGCGGATGGCCCACCGGTTCGGCCCGCCCTTGACGATGGCGGTCAGGAAACGGTGGCTGATGCTCGGGTCGTTGGCGTTGTAGTGCTGGTTGACGCCGGAGAACAGGCCGTTTTCGAGGTCGGCCATGATCCACGGGCCGTTCCCGGCGCCGTAGCCCCAGACCTTGATGTTGCCGAAGTAGATGGCCTCCATCGTGCCGTTGCCGTTGTCACGGCTGTTGCGTTCGGCGTTGCCGTAGTCGAAGCAGCAACCGCCGTTGTAGTGCGTGCCGTCGAAGATGGCGTACATGCCTTCGGGCTGGTCGCCGGTCGCGATGCCATTGGTGTTGTTGTTGCGGTAGCCGGTACCCGGAGCGACGTAGACGCCGTAGGCCTTGTGGCCACCGACGCTGATCGGCGCCGCGGTGGCGTTGGCGAGGTTGTCGTAGCCGCCCGCGGCCGGGCCGTTGAAACCGCCCGGCGGGGCCTGCGTGAGGCGGTTGTTCCGGCCGGACTGGTCGTAGATGACCGTGATCAGGCAGGTCGTCCCGGCGCAGAACGCATCCTGCGTCGCGGCGTTGGCGACGCCACCCGCGGCCAAGGGGGCGATGTCGCGCGTGGTGTTGTCGGACGCGCGCCGGACTTGGTACAGCGGACCGGTGTAGGCGCCGTACAGGGCCCGGGTCGTCGAATGCGCGGCGACGCAAGGCGTGCCGCCGGCCGCGTAGATGTCGCACGGCCCCTGGGTGGCCGCCTGGGACGTGCCGCCGGCGGCGAGCAGGCCGGTGACGAGCGTGCCGGCGGCGACCAGGGCCTTCGCGATGGGGCGTGAACGGGCGTATCTCGGCTGTCGTGCCATGGGTTGATCTCCCGCTGGGGTACGGAAATCGTCGAATCGACAGGTGCGCGGGCCGGCGACGTTGCCAACCTCCTCCTCGATCACCGACACGCAGGAACGGCACAAGCGGAGCGATTGTGAGCGCTAACATAACTCTCGGCCCAGCACAGTGCAATGCCCGGTTTTCCCGGTGGGGCCATTTCGACGCTTTCGAGATCGACCCCGGACCCGTTGCCGCGCAAGGGGTTCAGCCGGACGACGGCCCGGCGGTCACGCGCTCGCGGCTTTTGCGGCGTCGTAGCGGGCCTGCGCCGCCACGACGTCGGGCACCCCGGCCTCAAGCACTTCGATCAGCCCCAGCAGCCGCCTCGCGACCTCCTGCCCGGCGGGTGTGAGGCTGTACTCCACGTGCGGCGGGATCGTCGGCCGCGCTTCCCGGTGCACGAAGCCGTCACGCTCGAGCGCCTGCAGCGTCTGGGCGAGCATCTTCTCGCTGACCCCCTGCACCCGGCGGCGCAGGGCGTTGAACCGGAACACGCCGTCGTTGAGCGCGACGAGGGCGAGCACGCCCCATCGGCCGGTGACGTGCTCCAGCACGGCCCGGGACGCGCACGCGGTACTGAACACGTCGGCGACCAGCGCCTCGTGCTCGGCGTCGGCCACGTCGTCACGGTGTCGGTTGTCCACGCCTCCATGCTAGCTGAGAGTTTGCACAGTGGATGTGACAGCACTAACAATGAGTTGGTACTTTCTAAAAGTTAGTACATCCTTCAAGCACTAGGTGATTGAAACTTCAAGGAGTGCTCATGATCGTCGTCACCGGCGCCACCGGCCACCTCGGCAAGCTCGTCGTCGAAGGCCTGCTCGAGAAGCTCCCCGCCGACCAGGTCGTCGCCGCGGTGCGCACCCCCGAGAAGGCCGCCGACCTGGCCGAACGCGGGGTCGAGGTCCGCCGCGCGGACTACACCGACCCGGAGAGCCTGGTCACCGCGCTCAAGGGCGCCGACAAGGTGCTGCTGGTTTCGAGCAGCGAGGTCGGCCAGCGCGTCGCGCAGCACCAGGCGGTCATCGAGGCGGCCGGGCGGGCCGGGGTCCGCCACCTCGTCTACACCAGCGCACCGCAGGCGACGACGTCGAAGCTGATCCTGGCCCCGGAGCACAAGGCGACCGAGGAACTGATCGAAGCCTCCGGCCTGCCCGCCACGATCCTGCGCAACAACTGGTACAACGAAAACTACGTCGACACGATCAAGCAGGCCGCCCAGACCGGCAGCTTCGTCGGCAGCGCGGGCGAAGGCCGCGTCGCCAGCGCCACCCGGGCCGACTACGCCGCCGCCGCGGTCGCGGTGCTGACCGGCGAAGGCCACGAAGGCCAGGTCTACGAGCTCGCCGGCGACGTCACCTGGTCGAACGCGGACCTCGCCGCCGAGATCGGCAAGGCCACCGGCCGTGAGATCACTTACGTCGACCTGCCGGCCGACGAGCACGTCAAGGCCCTCACCGGCGCCGGTCTCCCGGAGCAGGTCGCCGGGTTCCTCGCCGCGCTGGACGCCGACATCAAGGACGGCCTGCTCGCCGAGACCACGGCCGACCTCCGCACCCTGATCGGCCGGCCCACCACGCCGATCGGCGTGACCGTGGCCGAGATCGCCGGCTGACGGCCACGGTGGGGAGTCCCCGGGCGGGGCTCCCCACCGTCGTCAGCCCGGCCGGCCGGGCTTGCGCTGCGAAACGCTGTTCTCCCGCAACGGCGGCTGCCACACCCGGGGTTCCGGGGACGCGGCGTCGTCGCCCGGCTGGTCGAGCGGGTCGATCCCGTTCTGCCAGCGAGCCCAGTGAGCCGCGCACATCCTCCGCCAGAGGGCCGGCTCGTCGCACTGGTACCGCCGGCAGGTCGGCACCCGCTCCTGGTGATCGCTCACGTATCGCTCCACTCGCCATCGAACGTTCCGCGTTCAACTACCACAGCGACGGTGGCGTTGTCGATCCTCAACGGGCTTCCGTGATCGCCGTGGTTAACCCTCCGCTAACCGGGAAAGCCCCCTGGACCGCCGGCCCCCGCCGGTGCGACCCCGGACGACGGAGGGAATTCTCGTGTTCCGTCACACGAAGCTGCTGCAGTTCGAAGCCAAGCCCGAAAAGCCCGACCCCGTCTACGCCCACAAACTCCAGGAACTCATCGGCGGCGCCTTCGGCGAAATGAGCGTCACGATGCAGTACCTGTTCCAAGGCTGGAACTGCCGCATCGAAGGCAAGTACAAGGACCTCCTCATGGACACGGCCACCGAGGAAATCGGCCACGTCGAAATGCTCGCCACCATGGTCGCCCGGCTCCTCGAAGGCGCACCCGCCACCGCCACCGCCGAAGCCGTCAAGGACCCGGTGATGGCCGCCACCCTCGGCGGCATGGACGTCCAGCAGGCCATCGTCGCCGGCGGCGGAGCCCTCCCGGCCGACAGCAACGGCTACCCCTGGAACGGCCGCTACATCGTCGCCTCCGGCAACCTGCTCGCCGACTTCCGCGCCAACGTCGCCGCCGAGGCCCAGGGCCGGCTGCAGACCGCCCGGCTCTACAACATGACCGACGACCCCGGCGTCAAGGCGATGCTGCAGTTCAACCTCGCCCGCGACACCGTCCACCAGAAGCAGTGGCTGGCCGCCATCGAAGAGCTCAAGGCCGACGGGCTGGAGGACGAGATCGTCCCCAACGCCCTGCTCGACGAAGAAGACCAGACCCACAACCACACCATCTGGCACCTCTCCGACGGCCCCGACGGCGCCAAGGGCACCAGCTGGACCACCGACGCCGGCCTCGAATACCTGATGGATCCCGAACCCCTCGGCGGCCCCGGCACCGCACCCAAACCCGACCCCGCCCTCTACGGCACCTACGCACCTCTCCAGGACGCCAAGGGCACGGCCAAGGGCAAGGCCAAGGAGATCAAGAACAAGCTGACCTGACGCCCACCCCCGACTCGGCGCGGACCGTTGAACCCACAGCGGTCCTGCCCGGGTGGGGCGTCCGGGTGAGAGGGCGACGTCACGGTGTCCGGGGACGCCCGGCGGGGTACCCCCGCCGGAGATCACTCGCACCTGTGGAGGCCCAGTGCAGCCTTGGCCCGGTTCCCCCTACCCGCTCGGAGCCGATTACGACGGCGTCGGCACCAACTTCGCGCTCTTCTCCGAGGTCGCCGACCGCGTCGACCTCTGCCTGTTCGCCCCGGACGGAACCGAGACCCGGGTCCGGCTGCCGGAGGTCGACGGCTTCGTCCACCACGGCTACCTGACCGGCGTCGGCCCCGGCCAGGAGTACGGCTTCCGCGTCCACGGGCCGCACGACCCCGCCCGCGGGCTGCGCTGCAACCCCGCCAAGCTGCTGCTCGACCCGTACGCCAAGGCCGTCACCGGCCGGGTGGACTGGGACGAGTCGGTGTTCGGCTACCGGTTCGGCAACCCCGGCGAGCGCAACGACGACGACTCGGCGGCGCACACCGTCCGCGCGGTCGTCGTCAACCCGTACTTCGACTGGGCCAACGACCGGCCGCCGAAGGTGCCGTACAACGAGACCGTCGTCTACGAAGCCCACGTCCGCGGGCTGACGAAGCTCCACCCGGACATCCCGGAGGAGCTGCGGGGGACGTACTCCGGGCTGGCGCACCCGGTGATGATCGAGTACCTCAAGACCCTCGGCGTCACCGCCGTCGAGCTGATGCCGGTCCACCAGTTCCTGCACGACCACGCCCTCACCGAGCGTGGCCTGGCCAACTACTGGGGCTACAACACGATTGCCTACTTCGCGCCGCACAACGAGTACGCCGCGTCGATCATGCCGGCGACCCCGGGCAGCGAGGTGCACGAGTTCAAGGCGATGGTGCGGACGCTGCACGACGCCGGGATCGAGGTCATCCTCGACGTCGTCTACAACCACACGGCCGAGGGCAACCACCTCGGGCCGACGCTGTCCATGCGCGGCATCGACAACCAGGCCTACTACCGCCTGGTCGAGGACGATCCGCAGTACTACATGGACTACACCGGCACCGGGAACTCGCTGAACGTGCGCCAGCCGCACACCCTGCAGCTGATCATGGACTCGCTGCGCTACTGGGTGACGGAGATGCACGTCGACGGCTTCCGGTTCGACCTCGCCGCCACGCTCGCCCGCGAGTTCTACGACGTCGACCGGCTGGCCACGTTCTTCGACCTGGTGCAGCAGGACCCGGTGGTGAGCCAGGTGAAGCTGATCGCCGAGCCGTGGGACGTCGGCCCCGGTGGCTACCAGGTCGGCAACTTCCCGCCGTTGTGGACGGAGTGGAACGGCGCCTACCGCGACACCGTCCGCGACTTCTGGCGCGGCGAGCCGGCGACGCTGGGCGAGTTCGCCTCGCGGATCACCGGCTCGTCGGACCTCTACCAGAACGACGGCCGCCGCCCGTTCGCCTCGATCAACTTCGTCACCGCGCACGACGGCTTCACCCTGAACGACCTGGTGTCCTACAACGAAAAGCACAACGAGGCCAACGGCGAGGACGGCCGCGACGGTGCCGACGACAACCGGTCGTGGAACTCCGGCGCGGAGGGCCCGACCGAGGACGAAAAGGTCCTCGACCTGCGCGCGCGGCAGCGCCGGAACCTGATCGCCACCCTGCTGCTGTCCCAAGGGGTGCCGATGATCCTGCACGGCGACGAGCTCGGCCGCACCCAGCAGGGCAACAACAACGCCTACTGCCAGGACAACGAGCTGTCGTGGGTCGACTGGTCGCTGCTGGAGCGCAACCGCGAGCTGTTCGAGTTCACCTCGGCCGTGGTGGACCTGCGCCACCAGCACCCGGTGTTCCGCCGCCGCCGCTTCTTCGCCGGCCGTCCCATCCGCCGCGGCGACGAACTCCGCGACATCGCCTGGTTCACCCCGGCCGGCGACGAGATGACCGACCAGGACTGGGAGTCCGGCTTCGGCCGCACCATCACGGTGTTCCTCAACGGCACGGCGATCCCGGACCTCGACCCGCGCGGAGAGCGGGTGGTGGACGACTCGTTCCTGCTCTGCTTCAACGCCCACGACGACGAGATGACGATGACGCTCCCCGACGGGGACTACGGCGAGGAGTGGGCGATCGTCCTGGATTCGGCCACCGGCGAGGTGTTCCACCGGTCGGTCGGGGGTGTCCTGGTCGGCGGCGTGGCGGGCGACCAGCTGGCGACGCCGCGCACGGTGCCGGGAAGCGGAACGCTGGTCGTCGCCGGCCGATCGCTGACCGTGCTGATGCGCACCGGGGAAAACTGACCCACCGCGGCCGGGTCGCGCGTGGCGACCCGGCTGCGGACCCGGTCAGCCGAGCCCGGGACCCCGGGCCGCGTGCGGCCCCGGACCGGTCCGGCCCGCGCGGGCCGTCAGCAGGCCGAGGGCGATCATGCCGACGCCCAGGCCCAGGTGCAGCCAGTTGTCGGCGGTGTTGACGGGCACGAAGTTGGCGTCGCTGCCGTGGTCGATGAGCAGCCCGTAGAGCCACAGCACCAGGTAGACGACCCCGCCCGCGATCAGGTACAGCCGGGCGCCGCGCGCGGTGCGGGCCGAGGCGAGGCCGGCGATGCCGAACAGCAGGTGGACGATGTTGTGCAGCACCGAGACCATGAACACGCCCAGCAGCATGGCCATCGAGTCGTGGCCGGCGAAACTCAGCTGGTCGTAGTCCGTCGTGATGCCCGGGACGAAGCCGAGCACGCCGACCAGCAGGAAGACGACCGCGACGACCGCGGCGGCGATCTGCACGGGTGTCCTGGTCCGGGCGGGGGTGGCGGTGGACATGGGGGTTCCTTTCGGCAGGTGGAGCCGGACGCATACCCGGCCGGACGGGCACCAATCCCCGGTCCGGGTCTCGCTCCGGTTGCGACACCGCCCATCCGGCTGATCACGGGATCCGGGCGTGTAACCGGGCCCGGCCGCGGGTACGCGCGCGGGACAAGAGCTCGTTCCCCGGCGGCGGCAGGTGAGAGTCCGATGACCGACACGGTGACACGCCCGGCTCCGATCCCCCACCGGCCGGTGTGGCGGGGTCTGCGGGGCGCCACGATCCTGAAGACGATCCGCACCACCGACCACAAGACGATCGGCGTGCTGTACCTGACGACGTCGTTCGGGTTCTTCCTGATCGGCGGCCTGACCGCGCTGCTCATGCGCGGCGAGCTCGCCCGGCCCGGCCTGCAGTTCCTCTCGCCGGAGCAGTACAACCAGCTCTTCACCATGCACGGCACGATCATGCTGCTGCTCTACGCCACCCCGAACCTGTTCGGGTTCGCCAACTTCGTCCTGCCGCTGCAGATCGGCTCGCCGGACGTGGCGTTCCCGCGGCTGAACGCGTTCTCCTACTGGCTGTACCTGTTCGGCGGCCTGGTCGTCCTCTCCGCCTACGCCACCCCCGGCGGCCCACCCGACTTCGGCTGGACCGCGTACACGCCGCTGTCCAACGCCATCCACTCCCCCGGCGTCGGCGGCGACCTGTGGATCTCGGGACTGATCGTCACCGGCCTCGGCACCATCCTCGGCGCGGTCAACATGATCACCACCATCGTCTGCCTCCGCTGCCCCGGCATGCTCATGTGGCGGATGCCGATCTTCACCTGGAACATCCTGTTCACCTCAGTGCTGATCCTGCTCGCGTTCCCGATCCTGACCGCCGCGCTGTTCGCGCTGCTGGCCGACCGGCACCTCGGCGCGCACGTGTTCGACCCGGAGAACGGCGGCGCGATCCTCTGGCAGCACCTCTTCTGGTTCTTCGGCCACCCCGAGGTCTACGTGGTCGCCCTGCCCTACTTCGGGATCGTCACCGAGATCGTGCCGGTGTTCAGCCGGAAACCGCTGTTCGGCTACAAGCTCATGGTGTTCGCGACGATCGGGATCACCGGGCTGTCGGCGGTGGTGTGGGCGCACCACATGTTCGCCACCGGTGCCGTGCTGCTCCCCTTCTTCTCGATCATGACGTTCCTCATCGCGGTGCCGACCGGGATCAAGTTCTTCAACTGGATCGGCACGATGTGGAAGGGGCAGCTGACGTTCGAGTCGCCGATGCTGTGGTCGGTCGGCTTCATGGTGACCTTCCTGCTCGGCGGCCTGACCGGGGTCATCCTCGCGTCCCCGCCGCTGGACTTCCACGTCCACGACAGCTACTTCGTCGTCGCCCACTTCCACTACGTCCTCTTCGGCACGATCGTCTTCGCCACCTTCGCCGGGATCTACTTCTGGTTCCCCAAGATCACCGGCCGCATGCTCGACGAACGACTCGCGAAGTGGCACTTCTGGACGACGTTCCTCGGGTTCCACACGACGTTCCTCATCCAGCACTGGCTCGGCGACGCGGGCATGCCCCGCCGCTACGCCGACTACCTCTCCAGCGACAACTTCACCTGGATGCACACGGTGTCCACGATCGGCGCGTTCGTGCTGGGCCTGTCGGTGCTGCCGTTCATCTGGAACGTCTTCAAGAGCTACCGCTACGGCGAGCCCATCGGCGTCGACGACCCGTGGGGTTACGGCAACTCGCTCGAATGGGCCACGACGAGCCCGCCGCCCCGGCACAACTTCCTCGAGCTGCCCCGCATCCGCTCGGAGCGCCCCGCCTTCGAGCTGCACTACCCGCACATGGTGGAGCGGATGCGCGCCGAAGGCCACATCACCCGCGGGCACCCCGGCGACAAGCCGTCGCCGGCGGAGGTCGCGGCCGCCGCCATCCAGCCCGGTGACCAGGGCGAAAGCAACGACCCCCGCGGCCGCTGACCCGAGGTCAGAGAATCGGCACGCCGCCCGTCACCGCGACGCGGGCGCCGGAGACGTAGCTGCCGTCGTCGGAGGCCAGCAGCACGTACACCGGCGCCAGCTCGGCCGGCTGACCGGCGCGGCCCAGCGGCACCTGCTCGCCGAAGGTCTTGACCGCCTCCTCGGGCATGGTGGACGGGATCAGCGGCGTCCAGATCGGTCCCGGCGCGACGCTGTTGGCCCGGATGCCCTTCGGCCCCAGCAGCTGTGCGAGGGCCGCGCACATGTTCGCGATGCCCGCCTTCGTCACGTCGTAGGGCAGCAGCTGCGGGGTCGGGTTGTCGGAGTTCACCGACGAGCTGCCGATGATCGACGCCCCGGGCTTCATGTGCGGCACGGCCGCCTTGGCGAGGTGGAAGAACGCGCTCAGGTTGATGGCGAGGGTGCGGTCCCACTCCTCGTCCGGGATCTCCTCCAGGGTTTCGTGGCTCATCTGGAAGGCGGCGTTGTTGACCAGGACGTCGATCCGGCCGAACTCCTCGACCGCCCGGGCGACCAGCGCCCGGCAGTGCGCCGGGTCGGCGACGTCGCCGGGCACGACGACGGCCTTGCGCCCGGCCTCCTCCACCCAGCGCCGCGTCTCTTCGGCGTCCTCGTGCTCGTCCAGGTAGGAGATCAGCACGTCGGCACCTTCCCGGGCGTACGCGATCGCGACCGCGCGGCCGATCCCGCTGTCCGCGCCGGTGATGAGCGCCGCCTTGCCGGTCAGCTTGCCGGAGCCGCGGTAGCTGTGCTCGCCGTGGTCGGGCCGCGGCGTCATCGCGGCGGTGGTCCCCGGCGGGGTCTGCTGCTGGGCGGGCTGCTGGGACACGGTGGCTCCTCGGGTACGGGTTCGGATCTCTTCCTCCGTGTTCCCGATGGCTCACGGCTCACACTGTCATCTTGATGATGACTTCCTACTTGTCATCGTTTAGATGACGTGTTAGAACAGTGGTGCGTGTTGACACCCACCGTCGAAGCCCAGAAGGAGGACACCGATGTTGATGCGCACCGACCCGTTCCGTGAGCTGGACCGCCTGAGCCAGCAGGTCCTGGGCACCGCGGGCACCTGGTCGAAGCCCGCCGCGATGCCGATGGACGCCTACCGCGCCGGCGACGAGTTCGTGGTCTGCTTCGACCTGCCGGGCGTCGCTCCGGACGCCATCGAGCTCGACATCGAGCGCAACGTGCTGACGGTCAAGGCCGAGCGCCGCCCGCTGCCGGGCGGCGACAACGTGGAGATGCAGGTTTCCGAGCGGCCGCTGGGCGTGTTCTCCCGCCAGCTGTTCCTCGGCGACAGCCTCGACACGGACCACATCGCCGCCGACTACGAGGCCGGCGTGCTGACCTTGCGCATCCCCGTGGCCGAGAAGGCCAAGCCGCGCCGCATCGAGATCGGCGGCAACCGGTCCGACCGCAAGGAAATCCAGGCCGGATGACGGAGAAGGCCCGCGCCGCGGCGGAGAGGATCTTCGCCGCGGCGGCGGAACTCGGCACCACCCGCCAGGAGGCGATCCTCGTGACCCGGGCGGTCCACGCGGTCAAGAAGGGCCGCCCGACCGAGGTAGCGCTGACGGACACCCCGCAACACCGCCGCCGCAAGCTGGCCCACGTGATCGGCGGCGAGCTCTGGGACCCGGCCCTCAACGCGGACGAGGTACTGGCGGCGGTCATCAACGCAGGCCGGACGGCTCCCCAGGAGCGGACGCCGCAGCCGGTCGGCCACCGCGCTGCTACCGCGGCCGCCTGACCCGCCCCTCCCGCGAACGCCTACCGCGGCCCGCCGCCCCGCCGCACGGTCACCGCCGGCCCGTCCCCGGTCCCGGACAGCGGCGTCGACCCGAACCAGTCCAGGCACACCACCATCGCGTCGTCCTCGGCCTGGCTGCCGTGCCGCCGGGTCGACAGCTCCCGCAGCACCGCGCCCGGCACGTGCGCCGCCGGCAGTTCCGCCGTCGAAGTCACCGCCTCGGCGAGCTCCCGGTCCCCGTACCGCTCGCCGTGCGGGCCGAGCGCGTTGTACACGCCGTCGCTGACGAAGACGAACCGGTCGCCGTCGGCCGCCTGGAAGCCTTCGAGCGTGTAGATCGTGCCGTCGAACGTGCCCAGGGGCAGCTGCTCGTCGAAGAGGATCCGCTCGGCCTTGCCGTCCCGCAGCCGCCACAGCCGCGGCGAGCCCGCGTCCACCACCTGCACCGCACCGGTGCCGAGGTCGAACTCCAGCAGCAACGCGGCCACGTGCTCGGCGCCGCGGTAGTGCGCGTAGAGCGCCTGGTCGGCGAGTTCGGCCTGCGCGTCGAGCGCGATCCCGGCCCGCCGGGCGTTGCGCAGCGCGTTCACCGCCAGGTTCGTCAGCAGCGCCGCTTCGCTGCCCTCCCCCATGCCGTTGATCAGCGTGACCGCGAGCTTCCGCCCGGACGCCGACCAGTCGAAGCAGTCCCCGTAGATGGCGTAGGCCGGTTCCAGCTGGCCGCCCAGCGCGAATTCGGCGCGGGTGCAGGCGCGCCCGGGCAGCAGCTGCCACTGCATCTCCGCGGCCAGCGTCAGCCGCGAAGAACGCCGGGCTTGGATGTAGAGGTCGGTGTCGCGGTCGGCGACGAACAGCTCGTGGGCCACCGCTTCGGCGAACCGCTGGAGCTCGGCCCACACCGGCGGCTCGGGTTCGCACGGCAGCGTGACGGCCAGGACGCCGAGCCGGTCGCCGCGGACGCTGACCGGCAGGTAGCCGGTGACGCGATCGCCATCGCGGGCGAAAGTCGCTGCCTGAGTGAGGAACGCCGCCCCGGGAGTCGTGCCGTCGACCGGGATCGGCTCCGTCGTGTAGGGCTGCTCGCCCACCTGGCACAGCTCCGTCAGGGCGTAGTCGGCCATCAGCAGCTCGACCGCCTCGGCGCCGAAGTGCTCGCCGAGTCCCGAGCGCAGCGCGCCGGGCAGGTCGTGCGGTGGTACGTCACGGAGAAGACGCTCCACCGCCAGGGATCTGTCCAACGCCTGCCTCCTGCTCACGCCCCCGTGCCGGGATGGTCCTGTCGAGTCTGCGCCGCTCCGGCGCGCCGGTCCACGGCGAGTCGCGTTGGCTGTGCTGCCGGTTCAGCATAGGGATGCCAGAGTGGACGCCGTGGATCGATCCCGCGAGCAGGCCACCCCGGACGGGACGGCTGCCGTGGCGGACCTCGCCCGCCTCTTCGAGTCGGTGGTCGAGGGAGAACGGGACGTCTCGCCGCGGCCGCTGTCGGTGTCGCAGCTGCGCGCGGTCGTCGCGCTGGATCGCCACGACGGGGTCAACCTGCGGCAGCTGGCCGAGCAGCTGGGTTCGACGCCGCCGCTGGTCAGCAGGCTCTGCGACCGGCTGGAGGCGGTCGGGTTCCTGGAACGCCTCCCCAGCGCGCGCAGCCGCCGGGAGCTGACGCTGCGGCTGTCCGACCGCGGGCGCGCCTACCTGCAGGACCTGCGGGCCCGGCGCCGGGAGCGCGTGCAAGGGCTGCTGGCGAAGATGAGCCCGGCGGGCCGGCTCGCCCTGGCCGCCGGGCTCCAGGAGTACCGGGCGCTCGCCGAGGCGGCCGGTGACCTTCCCGATTTGCGTTCCTGATACAACTGTTGTTATATGACAATCACTCGATCGGCGTACAGCAGCGCGCGCCCCGAACACGGAGGAGGCGTCGGTGCTGGGCACGGACGACAGCCAGGTCCGCTCGGTCCTGGCGCGCATGCTGGAGGAGGACCGGTCCGCGCTGGTCGGCGACTGGGCCGGGCAGGAGCCGGGCAACGGCGACCGGAGCGCGCAGGAGCTGCGCCGCGAGGCCGGCGAGCTGCTGGACGCCCTCCGCAGCGCGTTGGGCGGCACGCTCCCGGTGTCCCGGATCGTCGACCAGGACCCCGCGGTCCGGGACGCGCTGACGTCGCTGTCCGAGCGCCGCGCCCGCGCGGGCGCGCAGCCGTCGGCCACCGCGATGGGGATTCTCGCGCTCAAGCGCACGATGCTGGGCGCGATCGAACGGCACACCGACGACTCCGCCCTGCGCTACCGGGCCGCGCTGCTGGTCAGCGAGCTGCTCGACAGCGCGGGCGTGCTGACGTTCGAGGTCTACTCCGCCGGCCGTGAGCGGATCATCCGCGAGCAGCACCACCAGATGCTGGAGCTGTCCACGCCCGTCGTGCGGC
This sequence comes from Amycolatopsis sp. cmx-13-12, assembly GCA_049998155.1. Classification (GTDB taxonomy): domain Bacteria; phylum Actinomycetota; class Actinomycetes; order Mycobacteriales; family Pseudonocardiaceae; genus Amycolatopsis. Next base: position 1,054,378 of record JAEBES010000001.1, read on the forward strand.
TGTGGCGCCACGTCCTCGCGGTGCCGCTGATCGGCACGCTCGACAGCGCCCGCACGCAGGTCGTGATGAACAGCCTCCTGGAGGCGATCCAGGCGAACGAGGCACGGGTGGCGATCATCGACATCACCGGCGTCCCGACCGTCGACACCGCGGTCGCCCACCACCTGCTGCAGACGGTCAGCGCCGTCCGGCTGATGGGCGCGGAGTGCGTGATCAGCGGCATCCGGCCGTCGATCGCGCAGACCATCACGCAGCTGGGCATCGACCTCTCGCACATCGTCACGCGCGGCTCGCTGGCCGACGCGCTGGCGACCGCGATGCAGCTGCTCGGCGACAGCGCCCGCCCGGGCGCGGTGACCGGGTGAACGCCGGCCTGCCGATCCTGCGGCTGGGGGACATCCTGCTCAGCGGGCTGCTGAGCGACCTGGACGACAAGACGGCCCTCGCGTTCACCGACGAGCTGACCACGCGGATCGCGAACGAGGGCATCCGCGGGGTCATCGTCGACATCTCCCGGCTGGAGATCATCGACTCGTTCGTCGCGCGCGTGCTCATGGAGCTGGCGGGCACCGGGCGGCTGCTCGGCACGCGGATGGTCGTGGCGGGGATGCGCCCGGCCGTCGCCCTGACCCTGACCGAGCTCGGGCTGCAGCTCACCGGCGTCCGGACCGCCCTCAACGCGGAACAGGCGATGGAGCTGCTGGGCTGGCGCCGTCCCGCCGAAGAAGCGCCCCATGCTTCCTGACGAACGGACGGTCGCGTCCGGCGAGCACCCGGTCCGGGTGGAGGAGGACCTCCTCGCGGCCCGGCACGCCGTGCGGGCGGCCGCGGTCGCCGCCGGGTTCACCATCGTCGACCAGACGAAGATCGTGACCGCGGCCAGCGAGCTGGTCCGCAACGCCTACATCCACGGCGGGGGCGGGACGATGACCGTCGAGACCGTGCGGGACCCGGCCGGGCGGCTCGGGCTCCGGCTGCGGGTCCGGGACGAGGGCCCGGGGATCGCCGACGTCGGCCAGGCGATGACCGACGGGTTCAGCACCGGCGCGGGGCTCGGGCACGGCCTCGGCGGCACCCGGCGGCTGGTCGACGAGTTCGCCCTCGACACCGCACCCGGCCGCGGCACCACCGTCACGGTCGTCCGTTGGAAGCCATGACCGCGACCGTCGCCGGCCTGACCCGGCAGATCCGCGTCGACCACCCCAGCGCGGGGTACGCCGCCGCCCGCGTCGCCCGCGAAACCGCGCGCGAGGCCGGGCTCACGGACGTCGCGGCCGACCGGGCCGCGGTGGTGGCGGCCGAGCTCGCGGGCAACATCGACAAGCACACCACCGGCGGCTCGGTGTTCGTGCAACAGTCGCTTTTCGGGGGTCCGGGTGGCGAAGCCCCCGGCCCGGGGCGAAGCCCCGGTTATCACAGCGCGCTCACCGGCCGCGGCGTCGACGTGCTGGCCGCCGACGACGGTCCCGGCATGGCCGACCTCGACCACTGGCTGGTCGACGGCAACACGACCACCGCCACCCTGGGCACCGGCCTCGGCGCGGTGAAGCGGATGGCGGCCGAGTTCCGGATCACGTCGTCGCCCACGGCCGGGACGCTGGCCGCCGCCCGCCTGCTCGACCCCGCCGCACCGGCGCCCCGCCGCGCGATCGGGCACTTCCGCCTGGCCCGCGACGGCGAAGAGTACTGCGGGGACGCCGTCGCGCTGGCCGACGTCACGGGCAGCCGGACGGCCGTCGTCGCCGACGGGCTCGGCCACGGACCCGACGCCGCCGAAGCCGCGGACGCCGCGCTGCGCGTGTTCACCGAAAACCCGGACCGCCCGCTGCCGCACCAGCTCACGAACATGCACCGCGCGCTGCGCACGACCCGCGGCGCGGCGGTCGCGCTGGTGCGGATCGCGCCGAGGCGGCTCGAGTTCTGCGGCGTCGGCAACGTCAGCGGTGCGAGCCTCGGCGACGGCCCGTCCCGGCTGCTGCTCAGCACGCCCGGCATCGTCGGGTTCACGCTGCCGTCGGCGCCCGTCCGGCACCTGACGCTGGCCGACGACGACGTCGTGGTCCTGCACACCGACGGCGTCGGCACCGGCTGGCGCGTCCCCGGCCGCGCCCCGGACCTGCTGCTGCTCGCCGCGGACCTCGCCCACCGGCACCGCAACGCCCGCGACGACGCGGCGATGCTCGCCCTGCGCGCGGACCGGTCCACCTGATGCGCCCCGACCTGGCCCGGATCCGGCGGCGCCTCCGCACGGCCTGCACCGAAGCCGGCGTGCCCGCCGACGACCGCGGGAAACTCGTGCTCGCCGTCACGCTGCTCGCCGAACCCGCGCTCACCGCCGGCGAAACCGTGGACGTGGCGACCGCGGCTTCGGACCGGCGGCTCGCCGTCACGGTGCAGCTGGAGCACGCGGTCAGCCAAGGCAGCCGCGACGCCCTGCCGCTGCTGCCCGAGCGCGGCGACGGGCCGACGCTGACCTGGCACCTCGCCGGCGGCGGCCCCGCGATCCCGGCCGAGCCCGACGACGACCGGGCGACGCGCGAAGAGATGCTCGCGCTGGTGGCCCGGGCCGACACCCTCGCCAACGAGCAGCGGAACCTCAAGCACGAGCTCGCGGAGACCAACAGCGGCGTGCTGGCGATGTACGTCGAGCTGGAGCAGCGGGACGAGCAGCTCCGCCGCGCGCACGCGGCGATCTTCCGCGAGCTGGAGGACGCGCTGCGCCCGCGGCCGCCGGCGGTGCCGGGCCTGGAGCTCGCCGTGCACTATTCGCCGACCGACCAGGACTCCCCCACCGGCGGTGACCTGTACGACTGGTTCGTCCTCCCGAGCGGCGAGGTGCACGTGACCCTGGTCGACGCGGTCGGCCACGGCGTCACCTCGACCCGCCACGCCCTGACCGTGACGCACGCGATCCGCACGCTGGCCCTGGAGGGCCACCCGTTCCGCGACCTGGTCGCCCACGCCTCCCACACGCTGGCGGCGATCGAGCCGGACCTGATGGCCACGGTGCTGCTGGTCCGGCTCGACCCGGCCACGGGCCGCACCCGCTTCGCGAGCGGCGGCCACCCGGAGCCGGTGCTCGTCACCGCCTCCGGTGCCGCCCGGCTGCTGCCCTCGCCGGCGCCCGGCCGCGGAGTCGGCTTCCCCGACCCGGGCAGCCCCGAGCTGGCCGACGCGGTCCTCGCCCCGGGCGACACGGTCCTGCTGTACACGGACGGCCTGGTGGAGAGCCGCAAGGACCTCGACGAGGGCCAGGCCAGGCTGCTGAACCTGGCCGGGCAACTGGGCACGCATCCGGCGGCGGACCTGCCGCGCGAGCTGGTGACCCGGATGCACGATGTCGTCCTGCACGCCGACGACACGGTGGTGCTGGCGCTGCGCCGGACGCCGGTGCGGTAGCCGGACCCGTGCCGTGGCCGCGCGCCCTACTGCGGCCCGTTGGTCAGCGAAAGGTTGAACGTGTAGCGGGACGCCCGGTACACGTGCCACCCGTACTCGACCACCCGCCCCGAGTCGTCGTACGTCGTGCGCTGCATCGTGAGCAACGCGGCCCCCGGCTCCTCCCCGAGCAGTTCCGCGTCCTCTTCGGTCGCAAGCCGGGCGCCGATGTTCTGCTCGGCCGCGTGCAGCCGCACCCCCGCCGACCGCAGGAGCTGGTAGAGCCCGCGCTCGCGCAGCTCGTCGTCGCCGGGGTCGATGACGCCGTCGGGCAGGTAGTTGTTCATCAGGGCGAGCGGCTCGCCGTCGGTCGACCGCAGCCGCTTCAGCCGCCGGACGTGCGTCAGCCCGGGTGCTTCCAGCAGCTCGGCCACGTCGGCGCCGGCCTCTTCGACCCGGTTGACCAGCACCGCCGACTCCGGCTTGCCGCCCAGCCCGGCGAGGTCGTCGAACAGGCTGCTCAGCCGCAGCGGCCGGGCGACCTTCGTGCGGACGACCTGCGTGCCGACGCCCCGCCGCCGCACGAGCAGCCCCTGGTTGACCAGCGTCTGGATCGCCTGGCGGATCGTCGGCCGCGACAAGCGCAGGCTCGCGGCGAGGTCGATCTCGTTGCCCAGCCGCGCGCCCGCCGGCAGCCTGCCGTCTTCGATCGCGGCGTGCAGCTGGCGGGACACCTGGAAGTACAGGGGTTCCGGGCTGCCCGGGTCCAGGACGATCTCGCGCCCCGCGTCCCAGGCCGGGAAGGCGGCGTCCAGCTTGCTCATCCGCGAAGCGTACCGTCTCCAGGTCACCTGTTGGGATGACCGGTTGTCCATATGTCTTGACAAAGTATCGCCCCGCTGGAATCGTCACCGCCAGGAGCACGAAGGCCGTGCCCCGGAGACCGACGGGGAGCGAAACCGTGACCGACGTGCTGCGCCGCATCGTCGCCCAACGCGTGCACGATCCGGGAGCGATCGCCGAGGCGGCCGCGAACCGCGTCCGTCCCGAGTCGCTCTTCAACCACTCGGGCCGGATGATGATCATCGCCGCGGACCACCCCGCCCGCGGCGCGAACGCCGTCGGCGGCAACCCCACGGCGATGGCCGACCGCGGCGAGCTGCTGGAGCGGCTGTGCCTGGCGCTGGAACGCCCCGGGGTCACCGGCGTCCTCGCCACCGCGGACGTCATCGACGACCTGCTGCTGCTCGGCGTGCTCGACGGCAAGACGGTGCTGGGGTCGATGAACCGCACCGGGCTGGCCGGGTCGAGCTTCGAGATCGACGACCGCTTCGCCGGCTACGACGCGGAAGCGATCGAGCGGATGCGCTTCGACGGCGGCAAGACCCTGACCAGGATCTGCCTCGACGACCCGGCCACCCCGAGCGTCCTGGAGAACACCGCGAAGGCGATCAACGAGCTGGCCGACCGCAAGCTGATCGCGCTGGTCGAGCCGTTCCTGTCGAGGTGGGTCGACGGGCGCGTGCAGAACGACCTCTCCCCCGACGCCGTGATCAAGTCGATCACGATCGCCGCCGGCCTCGGCCGCTCGTCGGCCTACACCTGGCTGAAGCTGCCGGTGGTGGACGACATGGAGCGCGTGCTGGCGTCCTCGACGCTGCCGGCCGTGCTGCTCGGCGGGGAGGTCAAGGACCCGGAGGCGGCTTTCGCGGCCTGGCAGCGGGCCCTGGCCCAGCCGACGGTGCAGGGCCTGGTGGTCGGCCGCTCGTTGCTCTACCCCCGCGACGACGACGTCGCCAAGGCCGTCGACACCGCGGTGGGCCTGCTGTGAACCCGCTTCCCCGCACTACCCGGAGGAATTCCGTGAACACCATCGAACACTGGATCGGCGGCACCGCCACGGCGGCGGGCTCGACCCGCACAGCGCCGGTCTACGACCCGGCCACCGGACGGCCGCAGGCGTCGGTCCTCCTGGCCGAAGCGTCCGATGTGGACACAGCGGTGGCGGCCGCGGGCAAGGCTTTCGAGTCGTGGGGCACCTCCTCGCTGTCCCAGCGCACCAAGGTGATGTTCGCCTTCCGCGAGCTGCTCGTGCAGCACGAAGACGAGCTCGCGCGGATAATCTCGGCCGAGCACGGCAAGGTGATCGAGGACGCCCGGGGCGAGATCGTCCGCGGCCGCGAGGTCGTCGAGTACGCCTGCGGCATCGCCGACGCGCTCAAGGGCAGCTTCTCCGACCAGGTTTCCCGCGACGTCGACGTGCACGACTTCCGCCAGCCCCTGGGCGTGGTCGCCGGGATCACGCCGTTCAACTTCCCGATCATGGTGCCGCTGTGGATGCACCCGATCGCCATCGCCACCGGCAACACGTTCGTCCTCAAGCCCAGCGAACGCGACCCGTCGGCCTCGAACTTCGTCGCGCGGCTGTACGCCGAAGCCGGGCTGCCCGACGGCGTCTTCAACGTCGTGCACGGCGACAAGACGGCCGTCGACGCGATCCTCGACCACCCAGACATCGCGGCGGTGTCCTTCGTCGGCTCCACGCCGATCGCCAAGTACGTCCACGAACGCGGAACGGCGGCCGGCAAGCGCGTCCAGGCCCTCGGCGGCGCGAAGAACCACGCGGTCGTCCTGCCCGACGCGGACCTCGAGTTCGCCGCCGACCACCTCACCGCAGCGGCGTTCGGCTCGGCGGGCCAGCGCTGCATGGCGATCTCGGTCGGCGTCGCCGTCGGCCCGGCCGGCGACAAGCTGGTGGAGATCCTCGAACGCAAGGCCCGCGAGGTGAAGGTCGGCCCGGGCACCGACCCGGCCAGCGACATGGGCCCGGTCGTCACCGAGGCCGCCCGCGAGCGCGTGGAAAACTCGATCGCCCGCGGCGCCGAACAAGGCGCAACGGTCGTCGTCGACGGCCGAGGCCTGAAGGTCGAAGGCCACGAGGAAGGCTTCTTCGTCGGCCCGTCCCTGCTGGACGACGTCACCCCGGAAATGGACGCCTACCGGGAAGAGATCTTCGGCCCGGTGCTGGCCATCATCCGCGCCCAGACGCTCGACGAGGCGATCGCGGTCATCAACGCGAACCCGTACGGCAACGGGACCGCGGTCTTCACGGCCAGCGGCGAAGCGGCGCGCAAGTTCCAGCGCGAGGTGAAGGTCGGCATGATCGGCGTGAACGTGCCCATCCCGGTCCCGATGTCGTACTACTCCTTCGGCGGCTGGAAGGACTCCCTCATCGGCGACAGCCCCATCCACGGCCCCGCGGGTGTCCGCTTCTACACCCGCGCCAAGGTCGTCACCACCCGCTGGCCCCACTCGGAGGCCGCGTTCAACTTCCCCACCTCCAGCTGAGTCTGCGGGCCGTCCCGGGGCCCACAGCCGTTCCGCAGTTCCGGACGGTGGCCGCGATCAGGACGATCCGCCGGCGCGGCCGGACTCGCCGCCGGACGGGCCGTTTCCGAGCCTGCCGTGCCGACGAACCGTGGCAGTCTCGCCTGGCGTCCACCAATCGCGCCAGACACACCGCACTTCCGCGGCAAGCGGCACGGCGCGGCGTCCGGGCGAGCGAGCCTGACGAACGAGTCGCCGAAGCCCACCAACCCGACCGTCCGCCCGCGGCGCAGCACAGCGCGCCGCAGCGCGGCTCAGCGCGCCGCGCCGCGGCGCAGCACGGCACGGCGCAGCACGGCACGGCACGGCGCAGCACGGCACGGCCCGGCTCAGCGCAGCTCAGCGCAGCACGGCGCAGCGCGGCGCGGCGCGGCGCGGCGCGGCGCAGCACGGCGCAGCACGGCGCGGCGCAGCGCAGCACGGTGTGGCGCTGCGCGGCGCAGCACGGCGCGGCGCCCAGGCGAGCGATGCCGTTCGGGCCGCACGCACAGGTGTCTCGGCATCGACGGCCCGATCGAGCCGCCCCGCCGCGGCCAGTGAGAAACCCTGCGCGTCCCGGCAAGCCCGCAGGGCCCGCGTGATCGACTTCGGCGTCAGAACCGCAACCCGCACCCTCCTGGAGCTCGGCGACATCCCTCGCCGGACGTCGGACCGCCTGCGCGGGCACCGCCCCCGCGTCTGACCTGCCGCCGCCGCGAAGCCCTCGACGCCATACTCCGCAGCGGCACCCACTCCCGACACCACCCCGCTGCGCCTCGACTACCCCACGAGGCCCGCCGAACCGCGGCGACAGAGCGCTCCCGAGTGCTCAAACGAGCGGGAATTCCCTGGCCGCCCGGCAACCGGAACCTTGTTCTCCGTTTTCCGGTACCGTGGCGGCAGCTCACCCAAGGAGGCTGCCGTGGGGTACCGAGGCCCGCTGCCGAAGAACGCCGTCGAGCGCGTCAACACCTGCGTTGGTGCGCTCCGGACGTCAGCGCGCTGGGGGCCGCTGGTCCGGCGGCACCTCACGCAGATCACCTACACGGGCCGGCGGTCGGGGCGGACCTTCAGCACGCCGGTCGGCTACCGGCGTGCGGGCGATGTCGTCACCATCGGCGTGCGGATGCCCGATGCCAAGTCGTGGTGGCGCAACTTCACCGGCGACGGCGCGCCGCTCGCCCTCGAACTCGATGGTGCCGAGCGCACCGGGCACGCTGTCGCCCTCCGCGATGCCAAGGGCCGGGTCACCGTCACCGTCCACCTCGACGGCGAAGCCTAGCCGCGGTGCGCGGCCAGGCCGTGCCACAACAGGTCCGCGAGGTCCGCCGCGTCGCGGCGCCAGTCGCCGTTCGGGTCGAGCCACAGCAGGCCGCCCATACCTCTCATGACCAGCTCCGGGGTCAGCCCCGGGCGGACCGTTCCGGCCGCGACGTTGGCTTCGAGCATCGCCGCGACCGCGCCCAGCATGTCCTCGTACGCGTCGCCCGGCAGCTCGCCCCCCGCCGCCGTCGCCGTGCGCAGGGCGTCGGCCAGCCCCTTCTTCGTCATCATGTAGTGGGCGACGTGGTCGGTCACCCACACCCGGAGCGCTTCCTCCGGGGCGTGCTTCTCCAGCAGCACCGGCACGACCTCCACGATGTGGCGGACCTCCCGCCGGTAGACCGCCAGGATCAGCGCCTCCGGGGTCGGGAAGTGCCGGTAGACCGTGCCGACGCCGACTTCGGCCTGCTTGGCGATCGCGTTGAACGAGACCTCGCCCGTGTCGGCCAGCGACGCCGCCGCCGCGACGAGAATGCGTTCGTGGTTGCGCCGCGTGTCGGCGCGGCGTGGGCTGACCGATCCGGTCGTCATCGTTCCTCCCGGCGGTCGTGCCGTCCCGCTGAATCTAGCCGAGTCCTGGAGCTGCTCCAGCCTGCCTGGTTCGTTGCCAAGCGGATTGTAATCCGCTAGCCTCGCGACCGAGTGAAGCGGATGACTATCCGCTCCCGCCTTCACCGCCCACCACACCGCCGGGCAGCCCGCCCGGCTCCGCGGAAAGAGACCAGTGGACATCTCACTCGAAGTCAACGGCACAACCGAACACCTGGACGTCGATCCCGGCGTCACGCTCCTGGACGCGCTACGCGAGCGCCTCGCCGTCACCGGTCCGAAGAAGGGCTGCGACCGCGGGCAGTGCGGCGCCTGCACCGTGCACGTCGGTGGCCGGCCCGTGCTGTCGTGCCTCACCCTGGCCGCCACCGTCAAGCAGCCGGTGACGACCGTCGAAGGACTGTCCACAGAGGACAGGCTGCACCCGGTGCAGCAGGCGTTCGTCGACCAGGACGCCCTGCAGTGCGGGTTCTGCACCTCCGGGCAGATCATGTCGGCGGTCGCCGCCGTCGAGCAGGACGTCGACGACGTGCGGGAGTTCATGTCCGGCAACCTCTGCCGGTGTGCGGCCTACCCGAACATCGTCAAGGCGGTCGAGCAGGCGAGGCGGGCCGATGCGTCCCTTTGAGCTGACCGCACCCACCACCGTCGAGGCGGCGGTCACCACGCCCGGCACCTACCTCGCCGGCGGGACGACCCTCGTCGACCTCATGAAGCTGGACGTCCTGACGCCGCAGCACGTCCTGGACATCAACGACGTGCCGTTGCGCGGCATCGACACCACCGACGGGCTGCGCTTCGGCGCGCTCGAGCGGATGAGCGCCATCGCCGCGCACCCCGACGTCTACCCGGCGATCTCGCGCGCCCTGCTGCTGAGCGCGTCCCAGCAGCTGCGGAACATGGCCAGCATCGGCGGGAACCTGCTGCAGCGCACGCGCTGCTCGTACTTCCGCGACGTCGCCATGCCGTGCAACAAGCGCGTCCCCGGCAGTGGCTGCTCCGCGCTCACCGGTGCCAACCGGATGCACGCGATCCTGGGCACGAGCGAGTCGTGCGTGGCCACGCACGCCAGTGACGTCGCCGTCGCCCTGATCGCGCTCGACGCCCGGCTGCGGCTGGCCGGTGAGTCCGGCACCCGCGAGGTCGCGCTCGGCGACTTCTACCAACTGCCCGGCGACACCCCGGCCGTGGAGAACGACCTGCGCCCCGGCGAACTGATCACCGAGGTGGTCGTGCCGCGGCTGGACTGGGCCGCGAACTCCACCTACGTCAAGGTGCGCGACCGGCAGTCCTACGAGTTCGCGCTGTGCTCCGCTGCCGTCGCGCTGGACGTGCGGGACGGGATCGTCGCCGACGCCCGGATCGCGGCCGGCGGCGTCGGGACGGTGCCGTGGCGGCTGCCGTCCGTCGAGGCGGCCCTGCGGGGCGGCCCGGCGACCGAAGCCGCTTTCGAAGCGGCCGCGGCGGTGGCCGCCGACGGCGCGCAACCGCTGTCCGAAAACGGGTTCAAGGTGCTGCTGCTGCAGCGGACCATCGTCCGGGCCCTGCTCGAACTGACCGAGGGGAGCTCCCGATGATCACCCGGCTGGACGCGCCGCTGAAGGTCACCGGCGGTGCCAAGTACGGCGCCGACCACACCTTCCCCGGCATGGTCTACGGCTACGTCCTGCTCAGCACGATCGCCCACGGCGAGGTCGAGGCGATCGACGTCACCGCGGCGAAGAGCGCGCCCGGCGTGCTCGAGGTGTACACGCCGTTCGACCCGCTGACGCTCAACACCCCGAGCCTGCCGGTGTTCGGCGAGACGTGGGTTCCGTTGCAGGACAAGGAAGTCAGCTACTACGGCCAGCCGATCGGCTTCGTAGTCGCGGAGACGTTCGAGCAGGCCAGGGACGCCGCGGCGCTCGTCGCGGTCACCTACCGCGAGCGGCCCGCCCGCACCTCGCTCACCGAGTTCCTCGACACGGCCGAAATGGCGCCGCCGACGTTCAACGGCGCTCCCCCGGAAATCGAAGTGTTCGAGGACGGCGTCGAATCCATCGAGGCCGCCCTGGCCGCGAGCCCGGTGGTCCTCGAGGCGACCTACACGACCGCGACGCAGAACCACGCCGCGATGGAGCCGCACTCCGCGGTCGCGGTGTGGGACGACGGCGAGCTGACCGTCTACAGCGGCAACCAGGCTTCCGACATGCAGGCGACGGAACTGGCCGTCGCGCTCGGCCTGCCGCGGGAGGCCGTCCACGCGGTCAACCCGTTCGTCGGCGGCGCGTTCGGCGGCAAGGGACGGACGTCCACGCCGGCGTTCCTGGCCGCGGCGGCCGCCCGCGCTCTGGGCCGCCCGGTGAAGGCCGCGCTCACCCGCGAACAGGTCTTCACCGCCACCGCCGGCCGGGCCTCGACGATCCAGCGGCTCGCGATCGGCGCCGAACCGGACGGCACCCTGGTGGCTCTGCGGCACGACTCGTGGTGCCACACCGACACCGCGCGGTCGTTCGTCGAACCGACGTCGCACGGCACCTCGCGCGAGTGGTACGCCACGAAGAACCTGTCGATCACGCAGCGGATGGTGCCGCTGAACGTCCCGCCGACCACGTTCATGCGGGCCCCCGGCGAGGCACCCGGTTCGTTCGCGCTGGAGAGCGCGATCGACGAGCTCGCGGTGAAGCTCGGCATGGACCCGATCGAGCTGCGCGTGCGCAACAACTCGACCGCCCCGCCCGGCCACGACCTGCAGTGGTCGAGCAAGCACCTCGACGAGTGCTTCCGGATCGGCGCGGACCGCTTCGGCTGGGCGCACCGCCCGGCGGGCACGCGCACCGACGGCGACTGGCTCGTCGGCATGGGCGTCGCGACCGCGGTGTTCCCCGCGCTGCGGTTCCCGGCCACCGTCGGCATCACGCTCCGGGCGGACGACACCGCCGACGTCGCCACGAGCGGCGCGGACCCCGGCACCGGCCTGCTGACCGTGCTCTCCCTGGTGGGTGCCGAATCGCTGGACATCCCGGCGGACCGGATCACCCCGCGCCTGGGCGACTCGACCCTCCCGCCCGGAGGGATGTCCGGCGGCTCGACGGCGACGGCGAGCGCGGGCACGGCGATCATGCTCGCCGCCGCCAAGGCGATCGACGAGCTGACCGCGCTCGCCGCCGACCCCGGCGCGCCGTTCGCCGGGCGCCAGGTCACCTACGCCGACGGCCGCGTCTTCGCCGACGGCGAGTCGATGACGTTCGGCGAGCTGCTGCGGGCCGTGGGACGCGAAACGCTCGAGGTGACCGGGACGTCGGCGCCCGGCGAGGAGATGACCAAGCACTCCTTCGCCTCGTGGGGCGCCCAGTTCTGCGAGGTCCGGGTGCACAAGTGGACGCGCGAAGCCCGGGTGTCCCGGATGCTCGGGGTGTTCGACGCGGGCCGGATCATCAACGACAAGGCGGCCCGCAGCCAGATCATGGGCGGCATGATCTGGGGTGTCTCGGCCGCGCTGCACGAGGGCCTGGAGATCGAGGCGAACGGCCGGCTCGCCAACGGCGACTTCGCGACCTACCTGCTGCCGGTCAACGCCGACATCCCGGAGGTCGGCGTCCACTTCGTCGAATACCCCGACACCCTGCACAACGCGGTGGGCGCGCGGGGCCTCGGCGAAATCGGCACGGTCGGCATGGCGGCGGCGGTGGCCAACGCCGTCTACAACGCCACCGGCATCCGCGTGCGGCACATCCCGATCACCATCGAGGACCTCCTCGAAGGCTGACGGCGTGGGCAGGGCGTCCCCCAGCGCCCTGCCCACCCGCACCGGGAAAGCGCGGTGGCGTCCTTTCGGCCGATCGGACCGCCGCCGTTATCCATCCGCGACAACCTCGGAGACGGAACGCCCATGACGGCGGCCCGTCCGCGGTCCTAGGCTGACGGGCGCTTCCCCCGACAGTCCACGAAGGGACCTCCGCATGACCGACCCCGTCGTCCCCACCACGTCCGGCGCGGTCCGCGGTCAGGTCACCCCCGCCGGCGTGGTGCTCTTCCGCGGCATTCCCTACGCTGCCGCGCCCGACGGCGAGCTGCGCTTCGCCGAACCCGTCCCCGCACCACCGTGGGAGGGCGTCCGCGACACGCAGAGACCGGGGCCGACGGCGCCGCAACGCCGTCACGACGTGCCCGGCCTCGACCTGACCCCGCTCACCGGCACCGGCTGGCGCCCGGGGCCGGAGTACCTGACCGTCGACGTCTGGACCCCGCAGCCGGGCGCCGCTTCCCTGCCGGTGCTGGTGTTCGTGCACGGCGGCGCGTTCCTCGGCGGCGCCGCGTCCGCCGCCGTCCACGACGGCACGGCGTTCGCCCGCGCCGGCGCGGTGCTGGTGACCGTGCAGTACCGGCTCGGCATCGACGGCTTCCTCCCCCTGGACGGCGGCGCGACCAATCTCGGCCTCCGTGACCAGCTCGCGGCCCTGCACTGGGTGCAGGAGAACATCGCGGCCTTCGGCGGCGACCCGGCCAACGTCACCCTCTTCGGCGCGGCGTCGGGCGCGGTCAGCGTCTCCTGCCTGCTCGGCTCGCCCCTCTCGACGGGCCTGTTCCGGCGCGCGATCGTCCAAAGCGGACACCCGGACATGGTCCGCGACGGCGTCCAGGCCCGGCGGCTGGCCAAGGTGGTCGCCGACGAGCTGAAGGCGGAACCGACGGCGGAGGCGTTCCGCAAGGTGTCGACCGAGCAGCTGCTCGACGCCCAGGACGCGGTCCTCCGCCCGGGCGGCGCCCCCGACCTGCGTGACGCACTGGGCTACGACCGCGGCTACGGCTTGAGCCCCTTCCTCCCGGTGACCGGCGACGACGTCCTGCCGCAGCACCCGGCCAAGGCGATCAAGGCGGGAGCGGGCCGCGACGTCGACCTGATCGTGGGCAGCTGCAGCGAAGAGATGCGGCTTTACCTGGTCCCGACGGGCGCGCTGGAAGCGGTCACCGACGACCAGGCGGTGGCCTCCCTGGCGGTGTCCCACCCGGACCCGGCGGGCGTGCTGTACGCGTACGGCCTCGGTTCGGACCGCACGGCGGGCGAGGTCCTGGTCGAGGCCCTGACGGACCTGGTCTTCCGCGACGGCGTGCGCGACCTGGCCGAAAACCACACCGGCCGCACGTTCCGGTACGAGTTCGAATGGGGTTCACCCCTGCTCGACGGCAGGCTGGGCGCGTGCCACGGGCTGGAGCTGCCGTTCGTGTTCGGAGCGCCGGACGCGCTCTCGGGACCGCGGGGCCTGCTGGGTGAGAACCCGCCGCACGAGCTGGCGGCCGAACTGAACGGGGCCTGGCTCCGCTTCGCGACGACGGGATCGCCGGGCTGGGCGGAGTACACGGGCGAGGACACGATGTTCCACGCGTACTGACGGCCGCGCCGGCCGGTCGAGTGGTGCTGCCCGGCTCGGCCCGTGGCAGGTTTCGTGCGGAGCGATCACGCCCCGGCGCCGCCGATCACCGAGCGCCGCCCCCGTGCGCCGGCACTTTCCTTCCCCAGCGCGACCGGGAGATCACGAAGCGGTCTAGGGCTTTGCTCCAGCGGGCTGGCTCCGGGCCGGGACGGTTGACTAGTCCCCTGCCCCGCTGCCAGGCTCAGGCCGCCCGGACGGCCGGATGAACGGGGACCACCGATGCCCGAGGCGGGCTCTGCCGCACCGCCACGCGCCTTCGTCCGCATGCTGCTGCGCAGCGGCACACCCGCGGAACCCGCCGAACCCGTCGACGACAGCGGCGACCTGACGGCCGTCGGGGACGCGACGCTCGCCCGTGCCTCGCGCTACTGGGTGGCCGTGCCGCTGGCCTACCGGGCGGCCGCGTTCGTCAAGGTGTTCATCGGGTTCACCGCCTCGAACGGCCTGCTGGGGCTCGGGCCGGCGCTCGGTGCCACCGTCTTCGCCGTCGCGGCCAACACCGCCGCCGTCGTCTGGGTGTTGCGCTCGGGCGGCCTGCGGGCCCGGCTGACCGGGCGCGCGCTCGGTCTGGACCTTTCCCTCGGCGTGGTCCTCAACCTCGTGGTGGCGATGACGGCTCCGGCCGAGATCCAGCCGTTCGCCGTCGACGTGTCCTGGACCTGGCTGGTCGGCTCGGTCGCCATGTGGGCGGGCACGTCCGGGCTGCCCGCCGCGTTGTGGCTGTTCGCCGCGGCCGTTCCGTTCCGGGCCCTGCTGACCCTGGCCGGCGGGCTGCCGCTGGGCAACCAGCTCGCCATGACGCGCTCGATCGGCTGCATGGTGGCGCTCGCGGTGGCCATCATGGTCGCCGTCGCGATCCTCATCCTGCTCGGCGTCGGCACGCGGTTCGCGGTGGACATCGGGCTGCGGCGCGGGCGCGAGGCCGAACGCCGCCGGACGCGGCGCATCATGCACGACAGCGTGCTGCAGACCCTCGAAGCACTCGCCATTTCGGCACCGGGCGACGACGCCCAGGCCGTCACGCGGCTGTCGGAGCTGCGTTCGGTCGCCAAGGCGGAGGCGGCCGAGCTGCGCCGCCGGATCACCGAGCCCGTGCCGACCGGGCCGACGCGGAGTTTCGCCGTCGAGCTCGCCGACGTCGCCACCGACCTGGCACGCGACGGCCTGCGCACGCAGCTCGTCGCCGCGGATTTCGCCGACGACCACAAAGTGTCGCAGGACCGGCGCACCGCGTTGTGCGAAGCCGTCCGGGAAGCGCTGCGCAACACGGTGAAGCACTCGGGGACGAAGCAGGTCGTGCTGCGCGTGGAGGAACGCGACGGCGGCATCGCGGTGGTGGCCCGCGATCAGGGCCAGGGCTTCGACGTCCGCGACCGGCCCCCGGGCTTCGGCATCAGCCAGTCCATCATGGCCCGGCTGGCCGAGGTCGGCGGGCACGGCACGGTGGACTCGCAGCCGGGCCGCGGCACCCGCGTCACCATGTGGGTGCCGGGCTGAGCCACGCTTTCAAGCCGCGTGGCGGGCGGCGCGTTCGGCGGCCAGGCTCGCGCGGCAAGCCGCGGTCAGCCGAGTGGTGGCGGCACTGCCGCCGTCACCGCAGCGCGGGCAGGCCATCGTCACGGCCAGGGACAGCTCGTCGACCGCGACGGCCAGCTCGGTCCGGCAGCCGCGGCACCAGCGGTGCCGGGTCACCGGGCTGACGTGCGCCGGCGAGGCGACGCACTGGTGGATCCACCGGCCGTGCACGTGGCAGGTCAGCCGGTCGTCGGGCGCCAGCAGACCCATGTCCTCGGCATCGTCCTCGGTCGCGAGCAGGACCGGCAGGCTCCGGACTCGGTTCGAGGTTCTGGTCATGGCGGTCATCGTGCTCCCCTTCCCGTCACCGAAGCGTCGATCCGGCCGGCCCCGGATCGACATCCCGGCGACGGTTGGCTGGATCCCGGCGGTTCCTGGCAATCCAGCCACTCCCCTGGAGCCACGAAGATCGCTAACTTCGGGCGCGTGTCGAAAATCCTGCTTTCCGTCCACGTCCTGGCGGCGATCCTCGCCGTGGGCCCGGTCGCGGTCGCGGCCAGCATGTTCCCCGCCGCGGTCCGCCGCGGCGACGTCAAGGCAGCGACCCTGCTGCACCGGATCTGCCGGGTGTACGCCTACGCGGCCATCGCGGTACCGGTGTTCGGCTTCGGCGTCGCGGGCACGATGCACGTCATGGGCGACCCGTGGCTGCTCGTGTCGATCGGCCTGACGGCGGTCGCGGCCGCGGTGCTCGCCCTGCTGATCCTCCCGCGCCAGAGGCGGCTGCTGGCCGAGGAGTCCACATCGGACATACTCGGCCGGCTGGCCATGCTGACCGGCGTGTTCAACCTGCTGTGGGCGGTGGTGACGGTGCTGATGATCGTCCGGCCCGGGTCGTCGACCGGTGCCTAGACCGCGACCGCGAGCGGCACCCGCACCGCCATGAAGTCCGGCCGGTGCCGCAGGGCGAACCCCAGCGAGAGGTAGAGGCGGATCGCCGAGGTGTTGCCCGCGGCCGCGTGCATCATCGGGATCTCGCCGCGCTCGCGGATGCCCGCGGCCACCGCGAGCACCAGCCGCGTCGCCAGGCCCTGGCCGCGGTACTCCGGGTCCGTGCACACCGCGCTGATCTCCGTGTAACCCGGCGGGTGCAGACGCTCGCCGGCCATCGCGACGAGCGCGCCACCGCGCCGGATGCCGAGGTAGGTGCCGAGCTCGACGGTCCGCTCCCGGAACGGCCCCGGCCGAGTCCGCTCGACGAGGTCCAGCATCTCCGGCACGTCCGCGGGACCCAGCCGCACGGCTTCCGGCTCGGGCGCGGCCGCGACCCCCTCGTCGACCAGTTGGACGCCCTGGATCTCGTCGAGCACCTCCCAGCCGGAGGGCGGCCGGGCGGCGGTCGCGGCGAGCACGACGACCGCCCCCGGCCCGGCCAGCTCGGCGACGTCCAGCCAGTCCTGCTCGCGCGGGTCGTCGGGCAGGGCCAGGAAGGGCGCCACGTCCTCGGGGTAGCGCAGCACGCGCCCCTTCCGTTCCGCGAAGTGGGCGTGCGGTCCGGCCAACGACGCCCAGGTCGGGTTGTCCAGCGGAGAAGCCATGGCTCCAGCATGCGGATCCGGACCGGGCGGCCGCCGTCACTCCCACATCCTGGGTGGGGTGGGGCTGCTACAGAGGCGGGACGCTCGCCGGATCGCCGAAGAGGCGGCTCGCGACCGACGCGCACGCGAGGCTCGCACCGCCGCGGCCGGTGCTCAGCCGACGGCGGTCAGTTCTTCGTCCGAAAGCACGTCGGAACCCGCCGACACGACCAGCCGGCCGCCGCCGACCTTGTAGCGGTAGTCGCCGTTGACCGCTACGAAGCCGTCGCCCTCGGCCTGGGCCGGCAGCACGATGTGGGTGTCGTCGGAGACCGCCTGCCCGCGGGCCTGGCCGTCGTAGAAGATCCGGCCGTCGGGGGTCCGGCAGATCGTCACGAGGGACTTCGCGGTCTGCGCCACGAGCAGCGCCGTCCCCGCGCCGCCGGGCAGGTAGCGCGCGGCGTCCGGCGGGCACGGCTTGTCCGTTGCCGTGCTCGTGGACGGCGTGACCGGCGGAGTGACGGCGTTCGCGGTCGTCACCACGGTCTTGGTGGTCGGCAGTGCGGGTGTCGTGTACTCCGGGAACGGCCCGGTCGCGGACGGCGGTGGCCCCGAGCGCCCGGTGAACAGCAGGACCCCGCCCACCGCGACGCCGGCGACCACCATCAGGGTCAGCAACACCCACAGCGCCCGGACGCGAGCGCGGCCCGGCGCCAGGCCGGCGCACCGGCCGCAGCGCCGAGCCGCGGGGTCGTTGACCGCGCCGCACTGCGCACACGTCCAGGGAACACCCGCCATCGGGCCTCCTTCGGCCCGGCGCCACGCCACGCCGGCTCCCCCATCGTCACCGACGGGGGCACCGGCTGCAACGGCTCGTGGCTAGCCGTGCACGACGTTGACCATCCACGGGATGCCGAACTTGTCGACGCAGGCACCGAATTCGTCGCCCCACATCTGCTTTTCGAACGGAACCGTCACGGTGCCGCCCTCGCTCAGCTTGTCCCAGTAGCCGCGCAGGTCGTCGGCGTCGTCCCCGCTGAGGCTCACCGAGATGTTGGTACCCGGGTTGTGCTCCATCCCGGCCGGCGTGTCCGACGCCATCAGCGTGAAGCCGTTTTCGGCCTCCAGCTGAGCGTGCATGACCTTGTCCGCATCCGCTCCTTCGGGTGAACCGAATTCCCCGAACGTGTTCAAGGTGAGCGTGCCGCCGAAGACACCCTTGTAGAACTCCATGGCCTGCCGCGCGTCGTCGCGGAAGCTCAGGTACGGGTTCAGACGAGAAGCCACGGCCATCTCCTTCGATCAGACGAGAGCAGCATCCTCGCAGAACGCCCGGTCTGCGCCAATCGGCGGATTTTCAGTGCCGCGGTCCTTCGGCACTCAGAGCACGAACCGCCGCTGCGCGACCGGTTCGAGCGGCAACGCTCCGTGCAACGCCGCCCGGGCGCGCAGTTCCAGGGCCCGGTCCAGCTGCCGGGCCCCGGGTGCCGCGGTGTGGAACGTGCCGCGGTCGAACAGATACACCAGGGCGAGTTTCCCCTCGCGGCGCCCGGTCGGCTCGCCGAACTCGACGGTCGCGAACCGCAGCGAGCCGCCGTACCCGGCCCTGGCCAGCCGGTCCGCGACGTCCACCAGGTCGCCGGTCAGCACGCGCAGGTCACGGTTGCGCCGCCAGCACCGGACCGTCGAGCGGCCCTGGAGGTCCTGCGTCACCAGCGGGTGCACCGGCAGCCGCGCCGACGTCGCGGCGATCAGCTCCGCCTCGGTGCGGGCCAGCGCGTCCCCCGCCACCTTGAAGTCGACCGTGCCGCCGCCGGTGGGCGCGAGGCCGAGGGCGGCGTGCACCCGCGGGGCGGCCGCGGCGAGGGTGTAGAGGGACTGCAGGTGCGGGCGGGAGGTCCAGCACCGGACGAGCTTGCTGTCCAGCAGGGTCACGACGAACGTTCCTATCCTCATCTCGGAGGCCGCCGGACCGGGCGCACTGGCAGTGTCCACTGTGGACGTCAGACGCGGGGACGCGGGACCGGAAAGGACAGCATGCGCCCGCGCCGGCGATTCCGGCCCCGAACCGGCCGGGCGCGCGGCGAACGGCAGCACTTCGCCGCCGAACGGTCACGCGCGGTCAGGTTCCACCGATCAGCGGTGTCCCTTTCGGCCTCGGACGGTCGCGATCACGTCCTTGCCGAGGCCGACCCGGCTCCGGAACGCCGAACACCACCCCGGCGTCCTCGAACGAGTGAACGCCAGGCAGCCATCAACTCCCGTCGACCACCCGCGGAACAGATCCTCGAAATCGATGGGCGCCCCGGAGCTGCCGACGAACCACCGAAGCCGCGCAGGGCTCAATTCGCCCTTTTCTCATCAACCAGACATTTAGCGTTGCTAAAAGATCTGCAACAGAGCTATCTTCGGGGACATGATCGAACTCGCCGACCGGCTGCTGGGCGCGGTCCAAGGCATCCGCCGGGTGGTGCGCCGGCGGGTGCGCGCCGGCGTGCCGGGCACCCCGCTGCCCGGCGCCCAGGTCGAGCTCCTGCGCGTCGTGGCCGATCGTCCCGGCATCGGCGTCGCCGCGGCCGCTCGCGAACTACACCTGGCCAACAACTCGGTCAGCACGCTGGTGAACCAGCTCGCCGACGCCGGCCTGCTGCGCCGCGAGGCCGACCCCGCCGACCGGCGCGCGGCCCGGTTGGAGATCACCGCCGCGGCCGCCGAGCGGATGGCGGCCTGGCGCCGCGCCCGCACCGGGCTCGTCGCCAATGCCCTCGCGAAGCTGTCCGAAGAGGACACCACGGCGATCGAACAGGCGTTGCCGGCACTGGAAAAACTCATGGGCATCCTGAAGGAGCAGCCGTGACCGAACCCGCGGCGGTGCACTGCACCGGCCTGAGCCACTCGTTCGGCGCGACCCGCGCGGTGGACGGCGTCGACCTCGAAATCCACCCGGGCGAGGTGTTCGGCCTGCTCGGCCCGAACGGCGCCGGCAAGACGACCACCCTCCGGATGATCACCACGCTGCTGCCGACGGCCCCCGACCGGATCACGGTCTTCGGCGTCGACGTCGCCCGCCGCCGGATGGCCGTGCGGCGGCTGATCGGGTACGTCCCGCAGCAGCTGTCGGCCGACAGCGCGCTGACCGGCCGCGAGAACGTCGCGCTGTTCGCCCGGCTCTTCGACGTGCCGCGCCGGGCGCGAGCCGACCAGGTGCGGCTGGCCCTGGAGCTGGTCGGGCTGGGCGACGACGCCGACCGCACGGCCAAGACGTACTCCGGGGGCATGATCCGCCGGCTCGAGCTCGCCCAGGCCCTGGTCAGCTCGCCACGGCTGCTCATCCTCGACGAGCCGACGATCGGGCTCGACCCGGTCGCGCGGTCGTCGGTGTGGGACCGGATCGCCTCGATCCGCGAGGCGACCGGCATGACCGTGCTCGTCACCACGCACTACATGGACGAGGCCGAACAGTACTGCGACCGCGTCGCCCTGATGCACGCCGGCCGGATCCGCGCGCTGGGCACACCCGCCGAACTCGAGGCGGGGCTCGGTCCGGAGTCCACTTTGGACGACGTGTTCCGCGCGGTCACCGGCGACCGGATCGACCACGAAGAAGGAGGGATCCGCGGTGTCCGTGCCACTCGCCGTACCGCCCGCCGTCTCGGCTGACCCCGGCCCGCTGCGCCGGCTGCGCGTGCTCGGCGCCCGCGTCGGCGCCATGTGCCTGGTGGAGCTGCAGAAGCTGCGGCGCGACCAGACCGAGCTGCTCACCAGGGCGATCCAGCCCGCGCTGTGGCTGCTGATCTTCGGCGAGACGTTCACCCGGCTGCGCGCGATCCCGACCGGCTCGACGCCGTACCTCGACTTCCTGGCGCCGGGCATCCTGGCCCAGTCGGCGCTGTTCATCGCGATCTTCTACGGCATCCAGATCATCTGGGAGCGCGACGCGGGCGTGCTCGCCAAGCTCCTGGTGACCCCCACCCCGCGCGCGGCGCTCGTCGCGGGTAAGGCCTTCGCGGCCGGGGTCCGCGCGCTCGTGCAGGCGCTGATGGTGCTGATCCTGGCCGCGGTCCTCGGCGTCGGGCTGACCGCGAACCCGCTGAAGCTCCTCGCCATGGCCGTCGTGCTCGTGCTCGGTTCGGCGTTCTTCTGCTGCCTGTCCATCGTGATCGCCGGGATCGTGCTGTCGCGGGAGCGGCTGATGGGCATCGGGCAGGCGATCACCATGCCGCTGTTCTTCGGCTCGAACGCGCTGTACCCGGTGGACCTGATGCCGTCGTGGCTGCAGGTGCTCAGCCACGTCAACCCGTTGAGCTACCAGGTCGACGCCCTGCGCGGGCTGCTCATCGGGACGCCCGCCCACCTCGGGACCGACTTCGCCGTGCTGGCGGTGGCGACGGCGGTGGCCGTTTCGGTCGCGTCGGGCCTGCTCGGCAGGTTGGCCCGGTGAGGCACATGTCTCACCGAACGGAAGCTTTATCGCCCGGTGCCTAATCTCGAATTCGTGAAACGTCGCGGGGGCGTGGTCCCTTTTGTCGGTTTGTGTCTGCTCGCCGGAAGTCTGGTGGCCGGGACGCTGGCGCCCGCCGCCATCGGTGCCGGCCTGTTGTCGAATCAGGTCAGCGATTCGGTCGACGCCATTTCCGCCCAGCTCGCCGCCGCCGATCCGCCGCTGGTGACCACGGTCACCGACCGCGACGGCACCCCGATCGCGACGCTCTACGCCCAGTACCGCCTGCCCGTCACCGCGGCCGGGATCGCGACGACGATGAAAGCCGCGATCATCGCGGTCGAGGACCGCCGCTTCTACACCGAAGGCGGCGTCGACGTGCAGGGGATGCTTCGCGCGGCCGTCAACGACAGCACCGGCGGAGCGCTGCAGGGTGCCTCGACGATCACGCAGCAGGAGGTCAAGAACTACCTGATCAACGTCGTCGACCGGAACGACCCGGCCGCCCAGCAGGCCGACCGCGAGGACTCCCTCGCCCGGAAGCTGCGAGAGGCGAAAATGGCCGTCCAGCTCAACGCCACCATGAGCAAGGACGACATTCTGGCGAATTACCTCAATGTGGTCGAATTCAGCGGAACCGTGTACGGGGTCGGCGCGGCCGCCAAGGCGTATTTCGGGACCACCCCGGACAAACTGACCGTTCCGCAGGCGGCACTGCTCGCCGGAATGGTGAACAACCCCAGCACCTACAACCCGTACACGCATCCGGACAAAGCGCTGCAGCGCCGCAACCTGGTGATCGACGACATGGTCACCAACGGCTCCATCCCGGCCTCGTACGCGACGACGGCGAAGGCGGCCCCGCTCGGGCTGCTGCCGAACGGCCCGGTCACGCCGTCCGGCACGTGCCTGGGCGCGGCGCCGGACGCGGGCTTCTTCTGCGCCTACGCGGAAAGCTACCTGGTGCACGCCGGGTTCACCGCCGACCGGCTGGCCACCGGCGGGTACACGATCAAGACCACCCTCGACCCGCGCGTCTCGCAGGTGACGAAGGACGCCGTCGACGCGAACGTGCCGACCACCCAGGACGGCGTGGCCAACACCTTCGCCGTCGTCCAGCCCGGCCAGGACGGGCACCAGGTGCTCGCCATGGTCGCGAACCGCAACTACGGCACCGATCCGGCGCAGGGCGAGACCTCGACCGACATCGTCGCTGACGCCAGCAACGAGTTCGGCGCCGGCTCGTCGTTCAAGATCTTCACCTCGGCCGCGGCGCTCGTCGCCGGCAAGGCGGGCCTCGACACCCCGCTGCCCAACCCGGACAGCCAGTGCTTCCCGGTGCCGGACGCGCACGCGTCCTGCTACACCGTCCACAACGACGGTCACTACGCAGACCCGATCAGCCTGGCCGACGGGCTGGCGACGTCGCCGAACGTCGCCTTCGTCGGGCTGGAGAGCCAGGTCGGGATGCCCGCCGTGCTCGACATGGCCTACAAGCTCGGGCTGCGGAACACCCTCGCGACCAACGACGCCGGCCGCACCCCGGACCCCAAGTCGGGCAACCCGCAGTTCAGCGAGCCGCAGTCGCAGTACTTCCGGAACCTGCTGTCGTTCACCCTCGGCAACAGCCCGGTCAGCCCGCTGGAGATGGCCAATGTCTCGGCGACGCTGATGAGCGGCGGCGTCTGGTGCCCGCCGAACCCGATCCTGTCGGTGACCGACCGGAACGGCGACGCCGTGCCCGTCCCGCAACAGGCGTGCGAGCGGGTCGTCCCCCAGGGGGTGGCGGACACCCTGGAGGCGGGGCTGAGCAAGGACACCACGAGCGGCACGTCCGCCGAAGCGGCCCGCGCGGCCGGCTGGACCCGGCCCGACATCGGCAAGACCGGCACGACGCAGCTGAGCGAATCGGTCGCCTTCGTCGGGGGTGTCGACGACTACGCGGTGTCGTCCATGGTGTTCGCCGACGGGCCGCACCCGCGGGAGATCTGCCCGGGCACCCCGGTGCACCTCGGCGACTGCGGCCACGGTGCGTTCGGCGGCACGGTCGCCGCGCCGCCGTACTTCCACGCCATGAGCCTGCTGCTGGCCGGGGTACCCGACCGGCCGATCCCCGCCGCCGACCCGGCCTACCTGGCGGCGCGGTCGTGAACTACCGCGGTTCGAGGAAGACGAGCGGGATCTCGCGCTCGGTCTTCGTCTGGTACTGCGCGTAGTTCTTGAAGTCGGCGGTGATCTTCGGCCACAGCCGCGCCCGCTCTTCGGCATCGGCGACGCGGGCGCGCATCGGCTGCTTCGGCCCGCCCTTCAGCGAAACCTCGACCTCGGGGTTGTCGCGCAGGTTGAGGAACCACGCGGGGTGCGTGTCGTCGCCGCCCCGCGACGCCACGACGACCACCGCGTCACCCTCCTGGTGGGGCGAGGTCAGCAGCACCGACCGCGGCTGCCCGCTCTTGCGGCCGACGGTGGTGAGCTCCAGGACGGGCATGGCGACCTGCCAGCCCACCCGCCCACCGGTGAGCTTGATCAGGCCGCGGTGGACGGCGTTCATGGTCTTCAGGGCGAAGTCGCTCGGCATGATCCCAATCTAGTCCCGGGGCTTCCGGCGCCGCGGTACGGGCCGAATGTCCGGTTCGCCGGACGATCGCCCGCGCGGGATCGGCGAAACCGCCCCGGCGAACGGCCACGGTGTGCGAGGCTGCGCGGCGAAGGAAGAACCGGAAGAGAGAAGACCGATGCTGATCTGGGGCTGGCGTACCCGCATCTACGTGCTGGCGATGACGACGTTCTTGTGCGGCCGGTGCGGTAATCCGGCTTCGCACGCGGTGCGCAAGGCGGTCACGAAGTTCACGTTGTTCTTCATCCCGCTGTTCCCGATCAGCGTCAAGTACACGGCGCAGTGCACGTTCTGCGGGATCGAGAACCGCATCCCGAAGGAGGACGCGCTCCGGCTGCAGGCCCAGGAGGAGCAGGGCCACGCCCAGCAGCAGGCCGCGCCGGGATATCCGGCGCACCCTTCGCAGGGCGTTGCGCAGCAAGGGTTTCCGCCGCACCCGTCCCAGCCGCAGGGTTTCCCGCAGCAGGGCCAGCTCCCGCCGGGCCAGCAGCCGGGTCAGTTCCCGCAGGGGCAGCAGCCGGGGCAGTTCCCGCAGCAGGGCCGGTAGCCGCGGGTCGTCGCCGGCGGGCCGGACCGCCGGCGCACGCCGCGGCTCGGCCCGCCACGTCTCCCGTGGCCGCAGGGCGTTCCGCAGCGATGGGGGCTTCTCTGTTGAGTTGTCAAACATCCGCCGGTCGCCGGTTCAGGCAGCCGATTCCTGCTCGGGGGCGATGAGGGCCCGGCCCGCGGGGGTCAGGGCGGCCGGTACCAGCTCGCCCGGGCGGCCGGGGCGGGCCGCGCGGACCAGGCCCTGGTGGGCCAGCGCGTGGGCCGCGAACTGGTCGCCGCACGACAGGCCGTCGATGAACAGGTCCGGCTCGCTGCTGCACGACACCCGCCCGCGGCCGGCGCCGACCGCGCGGAGCATCGCCCGCACCCGGTGGTTGACCACCGGGTGCGCTGCCGGTGAGCCGGTGTTCTCGTTCCCGTTCATGTCGGTCCCTCCCGCTCGTGGTTCGGCCGCTACCCCTGCGTCGAATCGGTGGGCGGGATTTCGACAACAGGTCCGGCCGGAGCGTCCCCTCATCGTCACCGCAGGCGATCCAGCACGGGTCGAAGCCCCGTCGACGGGCGTTCGGAGGCCGGCCGCGAACGGATGGGGGTCAGAAGGGCGGCTTTCCCGCCCCCGCCCCCACCGGCTCCGCGGTCCAGGAGCTGCTCCCTTCGCCACCCGTCGGGCGGCTGGCCTTGATCACCTTGGCCGTGGCGTACCGCAGAGCCGGCCCGATCTCGTCGACCTCCAGCTCCACGACGGTGCGCCGCTCGCCCTCCTTCGTGTCGTACGACCGCTGTCTCAGCCGGCCGTGGGCGACCACGCGGGTGCCGCGCACGAGCGACTCGGCGACGTGTTCCGCGTACTCGCGCCACAAACTGCAGCGCAGGAACAGCGCGTCACCGTCGCGCCAGGAACCGGATTCGCGGTCGAACACGCGCGGGGTGCTCGCGACCGTGAAGTTCGCGACCGCCGAACCGCCCGGGGTGAAGCGCAGTTCGGGGTCGTTCGTGAGGTTGCCGACCACGGTGATCGTCGTTTCGCCTGCCATCGGTCTCTCCTTGTCCTCCGGGTGCGGGGTGCACCGGTCTTGCCGATGAGGAGAGCACGGGGGTCCGACAATTCCGGATGCCGACACCCGGCCGGGGTGGTTTCCTGCCGCCATGCCGACGGCCTTCGAGAAGGAGCTCGTGACGCTCGCCCACCGGCTGGCGGACCTGGGCGACCTCGTCGCGATCGCGCTCGAGGAGGCCACGCGCTCGATCCTGGAAAGTGACCACACGCTGGGCGGACGTGCGCGGGAACAGGCCGCCGCGGTGGCCGCGCTCGGAGCCGCGTGCGAGGACCAGGCGTGCGCGCTACTGGCCCTGCACGCGCCGCGGGAGGCGGAGGTGAAGGCGGTGGTCGCGGCCGTGCACGCCGCCGCGGATCTCACTCGGATGGGTGGACTTGCGCGGGAGGTCGCGGAGGCGCGGGGGCCGGTGCCGTCGGCGGTGCGGCCCGCGGTGGGGCGGCTGGGCGGGCACGCGGTGGCGGCCGTGCGGGCGCTGCGGGAGGTGCTGGTCGGCGGGGACGGGGCTCGGCTCGGTGAGGCGGTTGCGCTGGTCGGGGCGGCCGAGCGGGAGGTGCGGGCGTGGGTGGACGGGCGTGCGTGGCCGCTCGGGGCCGGCGGTGCGGTCGATCTCGGGTTGCTGGCCGCGGTCTACGGGCGGTTTGCCGGGACGGCGGTTCGGGTGGGGCGGCGGGCTGCGGGGTTCGTGCCGGTGGGGACTTAGGTGGGGCGGATGGGCCGGGTCGGCGGTGGGCGGGGCTTGCGGCTCAGGTGGGGAGATAGGCCGGCTCGGCGGCGGGCGGGGCTTGCGGCTCAGGTGGGGCAGATAGGCCGGCTCGGCGGCGGGCGGGGCTTGGGACTTAGGTGAGACAGATAGGCCCGCTCTTCGGCGGGCGGGCTTGGGGCTCAGATGAGACAGATAGGCCCGCTCTTCGGCGGGCGACGGCCTGCGGCTGAGGTGGACGAGTTGGGCCGGTTCGGCGGCGGGCGGGGCATAGCGGCTGAGGTGGGGGCGAAATGGGCCGGCTCTTCGGCGGCCGGCGCTGAGTACCGGCGGCCGCTGCGCCAGCCCGGCGGGGCGTGACACCGCCCACCAGCGCCACCGTCGCCATCGCGACTACCGTGGCCGGTATGAGCAACACCGAGGCCGCCCCCGCCGAAGTCGCCTGTGGCGATCGGCCCGCGGCCGTCGATCCCGACCGGCCCGCCGTCGAGGTCCTCACGCCGCGGGAGGTGCCCCTCGGCGGGCCGCGGGCGATGCGGGTCCGGCGGACTCTCCCCCAGCGGTCGCGGTCGCTGATCGGCGCCTGGTGCTTCGCCGACCACTACGGCCCCGACGACGTCGCCGGGCCCGGGGCGATGGACGTCGCCCCGCACCCGCACACCGGGCTGCAGACCGTCAGCTGGCTGTTCTCCGGCGAGATCGAACACCGGGACAGCCTCGGCACGCACACGCTGGTGCGGCCCGGCGAGCTGAACCTGATGACCGGCGGGAACGGCATCTGCCACTCCGAGGTCTCGACCGCCGCCACGAAGACGCTGCACGGCGTGCAGCTCTGGGTGGCCCTGCCCGACCGGCACCGGCACACCGCGCGGGCGTTCGACCACTACGTCCCTTCGGTGAACCGGATCGAAGGCGCGGAGATCCGCGTGTTCCTCGGCTCGCTGGCCGGCCGGACGTCGCCGATCCCGACGTTCACGCCGCTGCTGGGCGCGGAAGTCGTGCTGGGGCCGGACGCCCACATGTCGCTCGGCGTGAATCCCGGCTTCGAGCACGGTGTCCTCGTCGACACCGGCGACGTCGTGGTGGCCGGCACCCGCGTCCGGGCGGCGGAGCTGGGCTACGTCGGCACCGGGCTGCGCTCCCTCACCCTGAGCAACCGCGGCACCGAACCGGCCCGGTTCCTGCTGCTGGGCGGGACCCCGTTCGACGAAGAGATCCTGATGTGGTGGAACTTCGTCGGCCGCACCCACGAGGAGATCGCCGCGTTCCGCGAAGCCTGGCAAGCCGGGTCGGACCAGTTCGGCGCGGTGACGGGCTACGCGGGCGAGCGGCTGCCGGCCCCCACGCTGCCGGCCGTGCGCATCAAACCCCGGCGGAACCCCGGGTCAGGCCAGGAAACCGCCCACGGCTGACACGAAGGCGGACGCGTCGTCCAGCCACGGGTAGTGCGCGGCTCCGGGCAGCACGACGGCGCGGCCGTCCGGGAACAGAGCGGCGAAGCGGCCGGCGACGGCCGGGCTGGCGATCCAGTCCAGTTCGCCGGCCAGCACCAGCACCGGAGCGGTGACGGCGGCGAGTGCGGCGCGGGTCGTCTCGGGCTCGAAGGCGCCGGTGGCGTTGTAGATCCGGGCGGCCGCGCCGTTGCGCTGGCCGGGTTCGCCCGCCTGGTGCTGCCGGGCCGCCGCGTCCCAGCGGCCGTAGTAGAACGGGGCGAAGGTGGCCCAGTCGGCGCTGGTCGCCGTCTTCGCGGCGATCGACTCGTAGGCGGCGGCCGCGGCCGCGAACCAGGGCTCCCCGGCGCGGCGGGCCATGATGCGCCGTCGTTCGCCGGCCGGGACGTCGAAGCCGACCGCCCGCGGGCTCGGCGCGATCAGGGCGAGCCGGCTCAGCCGCTGCGGGTACCGGGCCGCGTACCGGACGGCCAGGCTCGCCCCGGCCGAGTGCCCGAGGAGGTCGAAGCGGTCGAGGCCGAGGTGTTTGCGCACGGCTTCGACGTCCTCGATCTGGCGGTCGCAGCGGTAGGTGGCGGGGTCGGCGGGCGGCGCGGAGGCGCCGGTGCCACGCAGGTCCAGCACGGCGGTGCGGCGCCGGGCCGTGAGGCCGCCGAGGTCACCGAGGTAGGCGCCGGCTCGCATCGGGCCGCCGGGCAGGCACACCAGCGGCGGCTCGGCTCCGACTCCGGAGAGGTGGCAGGCGAGCGCGGTTCCGTCCGGCGCGGAGAAGATCGGCACGCGACGACCCTGGCAGTTCCGCGCCGGGGGAACAAGCACCCGCGCCTCGCCGGGCCTTACGGAAGCAGCACCGCGACCAGCCGCTGAAGCACGGCGAAGACCCGTTCGACGTCGGCCTCGGTCGTCCGCCAGTTGCTGAAGGCCGCGCGCAGTGCCGGGCGGCCGTCGTACACCGTCGGCGTCAGGAACGTGGTCCCCTCCTCCGCGATGGCGCGCACGAGCGCGTCGATCCGCTCCTGCGTGACGTCTCCGTCCGGGGTGAAGCAGACGACGTTGAGCCGCACCGGCGCCAGTAGCCGCCAGTGCGGCGAGCCGTCGATCCGCGCGCCCAGGTCCCGGGCCAGCGCGACGCAGCGCTCGACGATCTCGCGGTGGCCGGCGCGGCCGTACGCCACGAGCGAGAACCAGGCCGGCAGCGCCCGCAGCCGCCGGGAGTTCTCCGGCGTCAGGTGCAGGAAGTCCGGCGTCTCCCCGATCTCGCCGAGGTAGGCCGCGTTGTTGCTGAAGACGCGCAGCTGCAGGTCGCGGCGGCGGGTGAACTGGACGGCCGAGTCATAGGGCACGTTGAGCCACTTGTGCAGGTCGACGACCACCGAATCGGCCCGGTCGAGGCCCGCGACGAGCGCCGCGTGTTCCGGGGCCAGCGCGGCGAACCCGCCGAACGCGGCGTCGACGTGCAGCCAGAAGTCGTACCGCTGCTTGAGGTCGGCGATCGCCCGCAGGTCGTCGAAGTCGACGGTGTTGACCGTCCCGGCGTTCGCGACGACGACGGCGGGTCCGTCGAGCGTCTCGAGCGCTTCGGCGAGTTTCGCGACGTCGACGGCTTCGCGGCCCGGGAGCACCGGCACCTTCCGCAGCGCGGAACGGCCCATCCCGAGGAACGACAACGCCTTCAGCACACTCGAATGCGGCGAACCGGACAGCACGGTGACGGGTCCGAGCGCGGCGGCGCCTTCGGCGGAGACGGTCACCCCGGCCCGTTCGCCGAGCCATTCGCGGGCGATGGCCAGGCCGGTCACCGTGGACATCGTGGCGCCGGTGACGAACGCGCCGGAGAACTCCGGGCCCAGCCCGAACAGGTCGGCCAGCCAGCCGACGGTCTCGCGCTCGAGGTCCTGCGCCGAGGAATCCATGCCGCTGGCGGGGTTCTGGTCGTAGGCGGCGGTCAGCCAGTCGCCGGCCAGTGCGGCGGGGGTCGCGCCGCCGGTCACGAAGCCGAGGTACCGCGGACCCGCGCTCGCTGCGAACCCGGGCTCCCAGCGCCGCGCGAACTCGTCCAGGGCGCCGCGTGCGCCGGCGCCTTCGAGCGGCAGGGACGCCGGGGCGACGGCCACGGGCGGGACGGCGGCCGCCCGCCGGTCCAGCCCGGCGAGCGCCTCGGCCGCGAGTTTGCTTGCGGTGTCGAGGAGATCGGGCAGGGCGTGCAGGTCGGCGGCGAGCTTCGGGTCCATCGCACCGACGGTAGGCGCGGTGCCGTTCCGCTGTCGCGGGCCAATCCCCGGAAACTGGCCCGCTCACGTGCTCAGGCGGGCATCTCGCGTGATCGAAGGGGCATCACGCGTGACTGGAGGGGTATCTCGCGTGACTGGAGGGGCATCACGTGCGGCGGAGACGGCGGATGCGGGTCTCGGCCGGGTCGAACGCCACCCGGCGCAGCGGTCCCGTCAGCAGCAGCACCACCGTCACCGACGACAGCGCCGCCAGCACCAGCGCCGCCACGAACTGGGCCGCTCCCGACGTCGCCGTCGCCAGCACCGCGTACCCCGCCAGCACCAGCGCCGAGGGGGCCAGGAAACCCGTCAGCACCGGCACGAGCGGCACCCGGTCACCGTCGGGGCGGCGGGCGGACACCACCGCCGCCCCGGCGCAGGTGACCGCCGCGACCAGCAAGCAGCCGCCGACGGTGTCGCTCAACCGGTGCCAGCCCAGTGCTACCGCGGCCGCCGAGACCCAGGCGACGCCGGCGCTGCCCGTCGCCAGTGCCGTCAGCCGGAACCGGCGGGGCAGGACGATCGCGAGCGCGACGAGCACGGCCATCGCCGCGCTGACGTGCCCACTCGGAAAGCTGTTGTGGCTCGCCACGCCGAAGCGGTCGCCGGTGCTCGGGCGCTCGAGGACGTACAGCTTGAGCAGCTGCGCCACCACCAGGGGCGCGGCCAGCAGCACCAGCGCCATGACGCCGAGGGCCAGCCGGCGCCGCACCACGGCGATCGCCACGATCAGCACCGCGACCCCGCCGAGCACCACCACCAGGTCGGCCTGCCGCAGCGGGTCGGCCCAGTCCACGGTGTTCCCCGCGGACTGGGCACTGCGGACGACGCCGTTCTCGACTCCGCGGCCGGCCTCCGTGCGGACGAAGAGGAGGTAGGCCGCGACGAACGCGAGGGCGAACCCGGCCGCGCCGGCGAGGAGGACCGCCGTGCGGGACGCGGCCCGGGTCACGGGCGCGGGGTCGGCCGGACGGGTCGCGGAGGGTGCGTCGGTGAGGATCACTGCCATGTCCCCGAGTTTGGGACGCGGTCTTCGGGATCCCGTCAGGGCGATGTCATGGTTTTGCTACAAGATCCGCCCGGGTCGCCATGACGTGCGCTTTTCCGAATAATGGCGCCGTGGCCGAGGTACTGGTGGTAGAGGACGACGCGGCGGTGCGGGAAGGCCTGCAGCTGGCCCTGCGCCGGCAGGGACACGTGGTGCGCACCGCGGAATCCGGCGAGCTCGGCATCGAGGTGCTCGTGCAGCACCGGCCCGACATCGTCGTGCTCGACCTGATGCTGCCCGGCATGGACGGCTTCGAGACCTGCCGCCGGATGCGGGCGTCCGGGCCGGTCCCGATCATCATGCTCACCGCGCGCAGCGACGACTTCGACGTCGTGGCCGGGCTCGAAGCGGGCGCGGACGACTACGTCGCCAAGCCGGTCGAGCCGCGGGTGCTGGACGCCCGGATCCGGGCAGTTCTGCGCCGGTCGGCCGCCGAAGCGCCGGGCGGCCCGGCGGCGGCCGAGGAGCGGCACGGCGACCTCGTCATCGACCGGGCCGCGCTCGAGGTGACCAAGCGCGGCACGCCGGTGTCGCTGACCCCGACCGAGCTCAAGCTGCTGCTGGAGCTCTCGCGCACGCCCGGGCAGGTGTACAGCCGCCAGCAGATTCTCTCCGCCGTGTGGGACCACGACTACCTCGGGGACTCCCGGCTCGTCGACGCCTGCGTGCAGCGGCTGCGCGCGAAGATCGAGGACGTGCCGGCGAAACCGGAGCACGTGCAGACGGTCCGCGGGTTCGGCTACCGGTTCGGCCGCTCGTGACCGCACCGCGGATCCGGTCCTGGCTCGCCGGGCTGCGGCCCCGGCTGGTCGCCGCGTTCGCGGTCATCATGATCCTCGGCGCCACCACCGCGGCGGGCGTGAGTTACGTCTACGCGCGCCGGGCCGTCCTGGAAGGCATCCAGGACCAGACCATGCTGAAGCTGCGCGACCAGATCTCCGCGTACCTGCCCACGCTGTCGCTGCCGCCGTCCCAGGCCACGCTCGACGCCTTCGCGACGGCGCTCAAGTCCAGCAACGCCCTCGTCGTCTACCGGGAGCTGCACGCGACGTCGGGCCTGTCGCTCGACGACGTGCCGGGCGATCTGCGCCACGCCGTGGCGACCACCACCAACATCCAGTTCCAGCGCGTCGACGCCGGAGGCGTCCCGCTGTTCTTCGTCGGCGTCCCCGTGCAGACCGGCGCCGGCAAGCCGAGCGGCCTCGAGGTCTACGCGATGGCGCGGCTGACCGACCAGCAGGAGGCGATCGACGACTTGGCCCGCTACGCCTGGCTGTTCTCCGCGCTCGCCCTGCCCATCGCGGTCGGCGTCGCGCTGCTCGCGGCCCGGCAGGTGCTGCGGCCGGTGCGCGCGCTGAACACCGCGGCCAGCCAGCTCGGCCGCGGCCGGCTGGACGTGCGGCTGCGCGCGAAGGGCTCCGACGAGCTCGCCCAGCTGGTCACGACGTTCAACCACACCGCCGCGGAGCTGGAGCGCACGGTCGGCACGCTGCGGGCGATGGAGGCCGACGCGCGGCGATTCGTCGCCGACGTCTCCCACGAACTGCGCACGCCGCTGGCGGCGATGAACGCGGTCACCGACGTGCTCGACGAGGACGCCGAACAGCTGCCGCCGGACACCGCGGTCGCGGCCCGGCTGGTGTCGGCCGAAACGCGGCGGCTGACCCGGCTGGTGCAGGACCTGATCGAGATCTCCCGGTTCGACGCCGGCCGCGCGGAGCTGCGCCGGGAGGACCTCGACGTCGCCGCGGCGATCGGCGACACCCTCGCCGCGCGCGGCTGGGAACCCGGTCCCGAACTGACCACCGACCTGCCGTCCGGGATCACCGCACGGCTCGACCGGCGGCGGCTCGACATCGTCGTGGCGAACCTGGTCGGCAACGCGCTGCGGCACGGCGCGCCGCCGGTCGAGGTGGTGCTGCGGCAGGAGGCCGGTGACGTCGTGCTGACCGTCACCGACCACGGGCCGGGCATCCCGGCCGACGTCCTCCCGCGGGTGTTCGACCGCTTCACCAAGGCCGACACCGCCCGCGCCCGGTCCGAGGGCAGCGGCCTCGGGCTGTCGATCGCGCGGGAGAACGCGCGGCTGCACGGCGGCGACATCATCGCCGTCAACACCGGCACCGGTGCCCGGTTCGAGCTGCGCGTACCCCGGGAGGCGTGGTGAAGAAACTCGCCGTCTTCGCGGTGCTGCTGCTGGTGAGCGCGTGCGGGATCCAGCCGACGCCGGTGGTCCCGGCCGGCCCGGCGCCGACCCTGCGGGACCCGGCGAGCGAGGGCCGGGGCACCGATCTGATCCTCTACTTCGTCCTCGCCGACCGGGTGACGCCGGTGGCGCGGCCGGGCTCCGGGGTGGTGGGCGTCGAGTCCGCGTTGACGATGCTGCTCGAGGGACCGGCTCCCGACGAGCTGGCCGGCGGGTACACGACGGAGCTTCCCCGCCGCTCCGGCACGATCACCGCGACCCCCGGCCCGCCGGCGTCGATCACCGTCCCGTTCGCGCTGCAGCCGATCAGCGGCGCCGGGATCAACCAGCTGGTCTGCACCGCGGTCGCGGCCCTGGCCGGCCAAGGCGGGTACACCGACGGCACCATCGCCCTCGCCGGCCCGGACATCCGGCTGCCGTACCAGATCTGCCAGGCGTGAGGGCCGTGTCGACATGACGGCTTGAGGCCTCAGCCGGGGTAGGGCCGCGCCGCCCGGGCCTCGGTCAGCGACCGCGCCCACCAGCCCAGCTGGTCGAGCATCGCCTTCGCCGCGACGCCCGCCGCGTCGTCGTTCGGCAGGCCGTCTTCGCCGAAGCGCGTCTGGGCGCCGTGGAAGCTGACGGTCTCGCGAATGGTCACCGCGTGCAGCTCCGCGAAGACCGCCCGCAGGTGCTCGACCGCGCGCAACCCGCCGGAAATCCCGCCGTAGGACACGAAAGCGACCGGCTTGGCCCGCCATTCGGGCCGGTGCCAGTCGATGGCGTTCTTGAGCGAAGCCGGGTAGCTGTGGTTGTACTCGGGGGTGACGACGACGAAGGCGTCGGCGGCTTCGAGCCGCGGAGCCACCTTCGCGACCTCGGCGACGACCTCCGCGGACGGCGTGGCGCCGAAGGCCGGCATCACGAGCGGGAGGTCGGGCTCGGCGAGATCGACGACGTCGACCTCGAAGCCGTGCGCCTCCGCGACGCCCGCGAGCCAGTTCGCCACCACCGGCCCGAACCGTCCTTCCCGGACACTTCCCACGATCACCGCGACCCGGACCGGCGCTTCCGACACACTTCCTCCTCGACACGCAGGCGTTGTTGCCCTCCGGATCAGGATGGAACTTCAAGTTCGCTTGAAGTCAAGCGTGCCGCTGTGGTTGGCTGTGCGCCATGGTGAACGCCCCGGCGTTGCCCGACCTGACGGTCGGCGAACTCTCCCGGCGCAGCGGAGTACCCGCGTCGGCCCTGCGCTTCTACGAGGACGAAGGTCTCATCCGCAGCCGCCGCACCGCGGGCAACCAGCGGCGCTACTGCCGGGACACGCTGCGGCGGGTGACGTTCATCCGGATGTCCCAGCGGGTCGGGATGCCGCTGTCGAAGATCCGGGAGGTGCTCGGGCTGCTGTCCGACGACCGCACGCCCACCCGCGCCGACTGGGCCCGGATCTCCCGCTGCTGGCAGGAGGACCTGAACGCGCGGATCCGGCAGCTGGAACAGCTGCGGGATCAGCTCGACGACTGCATCGGCTGCGGCTGCATGTCCCTGGCCAAGTGCCGGCTCGCCAACCCCGGCGACCGGCTCGGCGCCGACGGCCCGGGGCCGCAGCGCCTCGCCGACCACCGCGAGGACGGGTACGAAGCCTGCTGAGCTAGCCGCGCTTCAGCAGGCCGCGCACGTACATCGCCTGGCCGGCGTGCTGGATGTCGTCGTCGAGGACGCTGATCAGGCGCACGCCCAGTGACACCGGCGGATCCCACGCCTCGTCGACGATCCGGTCGAGGTCCTGCTCGCCGAGCCCCTCGAGGTACCGGACGGTCTGCGCGTGGACGGCGTCGTAGTAGCCGGTGAGCAGGTCCGGGTCCTCGACGCGGACCGCCTCGACGTCGGCCGGGCGGTGGCCGTACCCGGTGTCGCCGGCCGGGAACGGCAGGCCGAACCGGGACAGCCAGTCCTGGCCGGTCCACACCTGCTCGGTCCCGGCCACGTCGGCGACGTGGTCGTCCTGGACCCGGGTCAGGTGCCAGACCAGCCAGGCGATCGAGTTGGCCTCGCCGTCCGGCCGGGTCCCGAGCTGCTCCGCGGTGAGTCCGTCCACCGCGGTGCGCACCGTGCCCTGGACCCGGCTGAACCCTTCGACGAGCAGATCGGCCACGTTCATCCGGCTGCCTCCCGTTTGCCGACAGTTCCCTGCGCAGACCTACCCGATCAGGCCCGCCGGCAAACGGCGTCCGCTACCGCGGCAGCAGCTGGTCGAAGAACGAGCGGTAGCGGCGCAGCGCGATCCGCAGCTCTTCGGTGGCCGGTTCGCCCTGCTGCCACTGGGCTTCCAGGTCGCTCTTGTGCTCGGCGAACGTGGTCGCCAGCGCGCTGATCACGGCGGCGACGAGCTCGTCGGCCTGCCGGACGGCCTGCTTCGGGTCGTCGACGAAGCCGGTCTGGACGTTCTGCCAGCGGTCGCGGAAACCGGTGACCTTCTCCTCGTCGATCAGCTCCGGCGTCTCGACGTCGCCACCCGAAGCGGCGGGCGTCTCGACATCGCCACCGGAAGCGGCGGGCGTCTCCACGTCCCCGCCCGACTCGGCGGGCGTCTCCACGTCGCCGCCCGACTCGGCGGGCGTCTCCACGTCGCCGCCCGATCCGGCGGGCGTGGTCGTGTCGCCGGCGTCGTGCCGCCCGGCGGAAGCCAGGTCGGCGGTGCTCAGGCTCTGGTCGTCGTCGCCGTCCGTGCCCGGCTCACGGAAGTCGGCGCGGTCCTGCCCGGGTACCCCGGTGCCGCCGTCGCCGGTGTAGGCCTCGCGGTCGTCCTCCGGCCCGGTCAGGTCCCGGTCCTCGGCGTCGTGCCGCGTCAGGTGATCGGTCATGGTCAACGTCCTCCATTCGACTCGGTCCGCGGGGTCGCGGACGCCTGGCGCTCGGTCTCGTGACGGTCGGTGTGCCGTCGCTCGGTGTCGCGGTCGTGGTCGTGACCGCTGTGGTCGTGGCCGTTGCGGCGCTCGTGGTGCTCGTGGCGGTCACGGTCGTGCTCGTCGTCGGCACCGTCGGTGAGCAGGTCCTCGAACACGGTGCGGTAGCGCACCATCGCGTCGCGCAGGTCCTCAGTGGACGCTCCGTCGCGCTTCTGCTGCGTGGTGTGCGCGGCCCGGTAGTGCTCGAGGGTCTTGGCGTGCCGCACGGAAAGGTCGGCCACCTGCTGCTCGTAGCCCTCGGTCGGGTACCCGCGTTCGGCCATCAGCGAGTTCAGCAGCTGCTCGGCTTCGGCGACCGCGTCGGACGGCTGGTCGACGAACTTTTCCTGCACCTGCGCCCATTCCCGGGCGTAGCGCTCGCGCGCCGACGCCGAAAGCGGCCGGATGTCGAGCTCCTTGTGCCGGCGTTCCCGCTCGGCGAGCTCGCGCTGCGCGGCACGGGGGCTGTCCTTCTCCGCGACCGTGCGGTCGTACTCGGGACCGAACCGCTGCTGCAGCCGTTTTCGTTGCATTTCCTGCGTCACCAGCCAGATCACGGCGCCGAGCACCGCGACGGCCACGACGACGATCAAGACGATCAGCCATGTGGGCATCGCTCAAACTCCTTCAAGGATGTCAAGCCCCCGATGCGACCGGTGTTCCCGGATTAACGCGGCCGAAAACGGGCAAGGGGCGGCTGACGTCGGGATTCGGCCGTCCGGCCCTGTCGATACCGCCGGATGCCTCCGCCCCGCCGCGGGGAGGGGGCGCCGGTCACGATGTGTGGCTAGCAGCGTTACCTCTACAGTGGTATCGTTGATAACAAACCGAGTGGAAGAAGGAATCGATGAGCACCCCTGCTGACTCCCGCGTCGCGATCGTCACCGGCGGCTCCCGCGGCATCGGCCGCCAGGTCGCCGAGCGCCTGGCCGCCGACGGCATGGCGGTCGTCGTCAACTACGCCGGCAACGAAAAGGAGGCGCAGGCCGCGGTCGACGCCATCACGGCGGACGGTGGCCGGGCGATCGCGGTCCGCGCCGACGTGGCCGACCCGGCCGCGGTGGCGGAGCTGTTCGACACCGCGGAGCGCACCTACGGCGGCGTGGACGTCGTCGCGCACCTGGCCGGGGTGATGAACCCGCCGACCCCGATCGCCGACATCGACTTCGACGTCCTCGACCGCGTGCACCGCACCAACATCCGCGGCACGTTCGCGGTGGCCCAGCAGGCCGCGCGGCGGGTCCGCGACGGTGGCGCGGTGATCACCACCTCGACGTCGGTGCTCGGGCTGAACCTGCCCGGCTACGGCGTCTACAACGCGACGAAGGGCGCTGTCGAAGCGATCACCATGATCCTGGCGCGCGAGCTGCGCGGCCGCGACATCACCGTGAACACCGTCGCCCCCGGCCCGACCGCGACCGCGCTGTTCCTCGACGGCAAGGACGAGGAGACGATCGAGCGCATGGCCAAGCAGCCGCCGCTGGAACGGCTCGGGCAGCCGGAGGACATCGCCGAGGTCGTCGCGTTCCTCGCCGGTCCGGCGCGCTGGGTGAACGGCCAGGTGCTGCGGGCCAACGGCGGCATCGTCTAGCGGGTGAACCGGCTGAGGATCACGTGGTCCTTCGCCGGCCCGCGCACCGCCCACTCCTGCCGCCACCGCGCGGGCCCGGCCACGCGGTACTCGCCGCGGTAGAAGTCGGCACGGCAGGGGTGGTCCGCCGTCCAGTGGCCTTCGCGCAGGTCGAGGTCGTGGAAGAAGCCGCCGTGGTCGAAGTGGACCGCCGCGCGGCCGGGGCCGGCCGGGCGGTAGTGCAGGGTCCGGGTGACCGGCCCGACGTGGCCGCCGAGCCGCAGCTCGCCCTCCTCGTGGTAGACGAGGACGCCCCCGGCTCCAGCTTCGGTGAAGGTGGCCGTCCCGGTCACCTCGCCCGCCGGGTCGCCGTCCGCGGTGCGGATTTCCCGCTCCAGGCGCCAGACGCCGGCGAAATACGCGGGGAGATCGGGAACCGGCCAGTACTGCACCCGCCCATTCTGGCACCCCGCGGCGGGGCGGGCCGGAACTGTCGGACCCCCGCTCTATAGTCGGGCGGGTGGCAGAGACCGACCTCGCACCCGCGTCCGACGCGCTGGAGACCCTCCGGCGCGTGTTCGGCTACGACAGCTTCCGCGGCGACCAGGCGGCGATCGTCGAGCACGTGATCGCCGGCGGCGACGCGCTCGTGCTGATGCCCACCGGCGGCGGGAAGTCGTTGTGCTACCAGATTCCCGCGCTCGTGCGGCCCGGCGTGGGCGTGGTCGTCTCGCCGCTGATCGCGCTGATGCAGGACCAGGTCGACGCGTTGCGCAACGCCGGCGTCCGCGCCGGTTTCCTCAACTCCACCCAGGACTACGCGGCGCGGCAGGAGGTGGAGTCGGCGTTCCTGAACGGCGAGCTCGACCTGCTCTACCTGGCGCCGGAACGGCTTTCGGTGGAATCCACCGTGCGGCTGCTCGACCGCGGCAAGATCTCGCTGTTCGCGATCGACGAGGCGCACTGCGTCGCCCAGTGGGGCCACGACTTCCGGCCCGACTACCTCCAGCTCTCCGCGCTGCACGAACGGTGGCCGGACGTACCGCGGATCGCGCTGACGGCGACCGCGACCGAGGCCACGCACAAGGAGATCGCGGCCCGGCTGAACCTCGACGAGGCCCGGCACTTCGTCGCGAGCTTCGACCGGCCGAACATCCAGTACCGGATCGTCGGCAAGAACTCGCCGCAGCGGCAGCTGCTGGAGCTGCTGCGCACCGAGCACGCGGGTGACGCGGGGATCGTCTACTGCCTGTCCCGCAACTCGGTCGAGAAGACCGCGGAGTTCCTGGTGCAGAACGGGATTCCGGCGGTGCCCTACCACGCGGGGCTCGACGCGCGCACCCGCGCGAGGCACCAGTCGCGGTTCCTGCGCGAGGACGGGCTGATCGTGGTCGCGACGATCGCGTTCGGGATGGGCATCGACAAACCGGACGTCCGGTTCGTCGCGCACCTCGACCTGCCGAAGTCGGTCGAGGGCTACTACCAGGAAACGGGACGCGCGGG
Source organism: Amycolatopsis sp. cmx-13-12 (assembly GCA_049998155.1). Lineage (GTDB taxonomy): Bacteria > Actinomycetota > Actinomycetes > Mycobacteriales > Pseudonocardiaceae > Amycolatopsis. The sequence continues at coordinate 1,093,843 of JAEBES010000001.1, forward strand.
CCGGGACGGCCTGCCGTCGACGGCCTGGCTCGCGTACGGGCTGCAGGACGTCGTCCAGCAGCGCAAGATGATCGACACGTCCGAGGGCGACGAAGCGCACCGCCGGCGGCTGGGCGCGCACCTGAACGCGATGCTCGCGCTGTGCGAGACGGTCGAGTGCCGTCGCGTGCAGATCCTGAACTACTTCGGGCAGGCCGCCGGGCCGTGCGGCAACTGCGACACGTGCTTGAACCCGCCGGAGAAGTGGGACGGCACGATCCCGGCGCAGAAACTGCTGTCGACGGTGGTGCGGCTGCGCAACGAGCGGCGCCAGAAGTTCGGCGCCGGCCAGATCATCGACATCCTGCTCGGCAAGTCGACGCCGAAGGTCACGCAGTTCCAGCACGACACGCTGAAGACATTCGGCATCGGCACCGAGCTGCGGGAGCCGGAGTGGCGGGCGGTGGTGCGGCAGCTGCTCGCGCAGGGCCTGCTCGCCGTCGAAGGCGACTACGGCTCGCTCGTGCTCACCGAATCGAGCGCCGAGGTCCTGGGCGGTGACCGCCAAGTGCTGCTGCGCCGCGAACCCGAGCGGGCGGCCGCCGCCGCGAAGGTGCGCAGCACGCGCAAGGCCGCCGCCGCGGTGGAGATGCCCGCGGAGGCGGCCCCGCTGTTCGAACGCCTGCGGGCCTGGCGCGCCGGTGTCGCGAAGGAACAGGGCGTGCCCGCCTACGTCGTCTTCCACGACGCGACCCTGCGCCAGATCGCCACGCAACGGCCGGCGTCGCTGGCGGATCTGGGCACGGTCAGCGGCGTGGGCGAGAACAAGCTCGCCAAGTACGGCGAGGGACTCCTGGAGGTCCTGACCGGAGAATGACCTACCGGCCGGTGGCCGGGCCCGGGTGACCCGGCTGCCCGGTCACCGAGTTGACCTTGCGGACCGCCCCGGCGATCTGCTGGTGGTACTTGCCCTTGGTCTTGTCGTCGACGAACTTCGCGGCCTTGCCGACGACCTGGTTCACCTTTTCGGGGTTCTTCTTGGCGTAGGCACGTGCCGCACCGGCGGCGCCGGCCAGCATGGTCAGCTTCTTCATCAGAGGCACGGTGGCCCTCCCTCGTCGGTAGCGGTCATCCTGACAACGCGGACGAACCACCCGGAGGTTCCCCGTGTGACGAGGCCCAAAACCTGAGCCCGCCGCGCCCGGCCCCGGAAAATGGCGCGCGGAGGGCCGCCGGGCAGCCCTACGCTCACGATCATGCGCGACCTGGCCGCCCTGCCGAAGGCCCACCTGCACGTCCACCTGGAGAGCACGATCCGCCCGGCCACGCTGCGTGAGCTCGGCGAGGCGAACGGCGTCGACGTCCCGGCCGAGCCGCCGGTGTTCGACGGCTTCCGCGCCTTCGCCGACTACAACGCGCTCATCCGGTCCTGCCTCCGGCAGCCCGAAGACTTCGAGCGCATCGCGCGCGAGTACTGCGAGGACGAAGCCGCCCAGGGCACGCGCTACGCCGAAGTCACCTTCACCGCGGCTTCGCACGGGGAACGCCTGGGCGACCTCGAAATGCCCCTGGATTCCGTCCTCAAAGGACTGTCGCGGAGCGGGAACCTGGAGTGGCGGCTGCTGCTCGACCACTCGCGGCGCCGATCGGTCGAGCGGGCCGAGCGCACCCTCGACCTCGCGCTGAAGTACGACGAAGTCTTCGCGATCGGCATGGCGGGCGAGGAAAACCACTCGCTGCGTCCGTTCGCGACACTGTTCGAGAAGGCCCGCGCGGCCGGGATCCACCTGCTGCACCACACCGGCGAGGACGCCGGGCCCGACAGCATCCGCGAAGCACTCGACGTCGGCCGCACCGAACGGCTCGGCCACGGCATCCGCGTCCTCGACGACCCGTCGCTCGTCGCCGAAGTCCGGGATCGCGGGCTGGCCCTGGAGGTGTGCCCGTCGTCGAACGTGACGCTGGGCCTGGTGCCGTCGCTGCCCGAGCACCCGCTCCCCCGCCTGCTCGACGCGGGCCTGACGGTCACGCTCAACACCGACGTCCCGTCCGTCACCGGCGCCGCGCTGGCCGGGGAGTACGGCCGGGTCCGTGATGCCTTCGGTTACGACGACACGACGATGGCGGACTTCGCCCGCGCGAGCGTCAACGCGTCCTTCGCGCCCGAAGCGACCAAAAAGGCCATGCTGCGCGACATCGACGCCTGGCTCACACCGGCAGCAGGCGGGTGACCAGCGTGCCGAGCTGGTGCACCGTGCGGCACTCGTGCATCTCGACGACGTCGGCGTACTCCAGCGCCGCCGAGTCCCCGGTGGACCACAGCGACCGGCGCTCGGGGTTCAGCCAGTAGACGTGCCGCGCGCGGGCCTTGATCGCCCGGACGGCGTCGAGGTTGGGGTCGCCGCCGTTGGTGCGGGCGTCGCCGAGGATCAGCACCGACGTCCGGGGGCCGATCGCCTCCGGCCAGTTCTCGGTGAACTGGCGCAGCGAGCGGCCGTAGTCGCTGTGGCCGTCCCAGCGCACCAGCGCCGCTTCGGACAGCATGCGCGCGCCCAGGTGCTCGGGGTCCGCCGCGCCGGTGGTGACCAGGTGGGTCACCTCGTCGGTGCTGTCCACGAAGGCGAAGACGCGGATCTTGCTGAACTGGTCGCGCAGCGCCTGCACCAGCAGCATGGTGAAGTTCGCGAACCCGGCCACCGAGCCGGAAAGATCGCACAGCAGCACGATCTCCGGCCGTCCGGGCCGTCGGTGTCGGTAGGCGGGGCGCAGCGGCACCCCGCCGGTGGAGAGCGACCGCCGCAGCGTGCGGCGCAGGTCGATCTGGCCGCGGGTCCTCCGACGGCGCCGCGCGGACAGGCGCGTCGCCAGCTTGCGGGACAACGGCTGGATCGTCCGCCGCAGCTCGGCGAGCTGGGTGCGGCTCGCGATGAGGAAGTCGACCCGGTCGGGTGACGGGGCGATGGCGTGCTTGGCGACGCGCTCGCGGCCGCGGACTTCGGCGGCCCGGCGACGCGCCTCCGTGCGAACCTGCCCGCGGAAGCCCTCGACGCGGCGGCAGATCTCGTCGCGGTCGAGCCGGTCGGTGAACTCGCCGCGGGCGCCGCCGCCGCGGACCGCGGCCAGCACCCGCGCGATCAGCGTCTGCGGCTGGAGCCGTTCCAGGGTCTGGTGGGCGGAGAAGCCGCCCGGCCCGGACGCCGAACCGTACTGGCCGAGCATGTCGACGGCGAGCCCGGCCAGCTGCGACAACGCCTGCTGGTCGCCGTCGGCGAGCGCGGCGGCCAGCTCTTCGCGCAGCTCCTCCAGCGTCGTCGGCTGATCTTCGCGGGCCCGCTCGGGCGCGCCGACGCCCGCCGGGAAGTAGAGGTCGAACGCGGCGTCGAAGACCGCGCGCTGCCCGCCGCGGCGGACCAGGGCCGCGGCCAGGCCCTCGCGGACCAGCGCGCGGTCGTCGAGGCCGAGCACCTCCAGCGCGGCGGCGGCGTCGACCGTTTCGGCAGGCCCGGCCGGGATGCCCTGGGCCCGCAGTGCCTTGACGAAGGCCGCGAGCCGCTCCGGCACGCCGCCGGTCACGACGCGTCCAGGACCTGTTCGAGCTTCAGACCGGCACCCGCTTTGGCGATGTCGTCCTGGTGCTTGAGCACGACGCCGAGGCTCTCGCGCACGACCCGCTCGTCCAGCGTCGACGCCCCGAGCGCGAGCAGGGTGCGCGCCCAGTCGATGGTCTCCGCGACCGACGGCAGCTTGCGCAGGTCCATCGCACGCAGCGCGGCGATCACCCGGACGACGGAATCGGCGAGGGCGGCGTCGATCCCCGGGACCTTGAGCCGGACGATGTCGCGTTCGAGGTCGGAGTCCGGGAAGTCGATGTGCAGGAACAGACACCGGCGGCGCAGCGCCTCGGACAGCTCGCGCGTCGCGTTGGACGTCAGCACGGCGAACGGCGCCCGCGTGGCGGTGATCGTGCCGAGCTCGGGCACGGTGACCTGGAAGTCACCGAGCACCTCGAGCAAGAGGCCTTCGACCTCCATGTCGGCCTTGTCGGTCTCGTCGATCAGCAGCACGGTCGGCTCGTCGGAGGAGATCGCGGTGAGCAGGGGGCGGCGCAGCAGGAACTCCTCGCCGAAGATGTCGGTGCGGGCCTGCTCCCACGTCTCTTCGCGGCCGGCGGTGATCCGCAGCAGCTGCTTCGCGTGGTTCCACTCGTACAGCGCGCGGGCCTCGTCGATGCCCTCGTAGCACTGCAGGCGCACCAGGCGCGAGCCGCTGACCTGGGCGACGGCCTTGGCGAGCTCGGTCTTGCCGACGCCGGCCGGGCCCTCGACCAGCAGCGGCTTGCCGAGCCGGTCGGCGAGGAACACCGTGGTCGCCACCGCCGTCGAGGCCAGGTAGCCGGCTTCGGCCAGCTTCGCCGACACGTCGTCGACGGAGGTGAAGAATCCGGTGCCCACCACGTGCCTCCTAAGCGATCGCTCACCAGGAGCGTACCCGACAAGCGGGCTAGCATCGGCCGCGTGACCTACGTTGCCGCTTCCGGCCGATACGACTCCATCCCCTACCGGCGCTGCGGGCGCTCCGGGCTCAAGCTGCCCGCGATCTCGCTCGGGCTGTGGCACAACTTCGGCCACGACCGGCCCCTGGAGACCCAGCGCGCGATCACCCGCCGCGCGTTCGACCTCGGCATCACCCACTTCGACCTGGCCAACAACTACGGCCCGCCGTACGGCTCGGCCGAGGAGAACTTCGGGCGGCTGCTGGCCACGGACTTCCGGCCGTACCGCGACGAGCTGGTGATCTCCACCAAGGCCGGCTACGACATGTGGCCCGGCCCGTACGGCGAGTGGGGCTCCCGCAAGTACCTGCTGTCCTCCCTGGACCAGTCGCTCGGCCGGCTGGGCCTGGACTACGTCGACATCTTCTACTCGCACCGGTTCGACCCCGAGACACCCCTGGAGGAGACGGTCGGGGCGCTCGATGCCGCCGTCCGCGCCGGGAAGGCGCTGTACGTCGGGATCTCGTCGTACAGCTCGGAGCGGACGGCCGAGGCCGCGCGGCTGCTGCGGGAGCTCGGCACGCCGCTGCTGATCCACCAGCCGTCGTACTCGATGCTCAACCGCTGGATCGAAGCGGACGGGCTCCTCGACACGCTCGAAGAGGCGGGCGCCGGGTGCATCGCGTTCTCGCCGCTCGCGCAGGGCCTGCTGACCGACCGGTACCTGAAGGGCGTCCCGTCGGACTCGCGCGCGGCGCAGGGCAAGTCGCTCGACCCGGACACCCTCGACGAGAACCGGCTGGCCCGGGTCCGCGCACTGAACGACATCGCCGGCCGCCGCGGGCAGACGCTGGCGCAGCTGGCGCTGGCGTGGGCGTTGCGCGACCACCGCGTGACGTCGGTGCTGATCGGGGCGAGCAGTGTGCAGCAGCTCGAAGACAACGTCGGCGCGCTGGGCAACCTCGAGTTCTCGTCCGAGGAGCTGACCGAGATCGACGGCCACGCGACCGACGCGGACATCAACCTCTGGAAGCGTTCGTCCGACTCCTGAGCCCGCCTGGCTCCTGAAGCGGCCGGGGCGGCCCACGCGGCTGCCCCGGCCTTTCTCCGGCCCGACGTTTGACCAAATTTCGAATTTGGTCATATGATGTCGGCATGCCTCCCGCCGAAGACCGCGCCGAACGGGCCGAGCGGATCCTCGACGCGGCCGCCGAGCTGCTCCTGCGAGCCGGGTACCGGCGCACCACCATCGAGGACGTCGCCGAGCGCGCCGACGTCGGGAAGGGCACCGTCTACCTGCACTGGAAGAACCGCGAGGAGCTGTTCCTCGCCGTGCTGCTGCGGGAATCCGTCCGGGCGCTCGAAGACCTCGTGGCGGCGATCGCCGCCGATCCCCTCGCCGTGCGGCTTTCGCGGCTGACCGAGCTCCAGTACGCCAACGTGCTGGGCCGCCCGCTGCTGCGGGCCGGCTACGCCGATGACGCCGAGACGCTCGGCAAGCTGCTGCCGAAGCTGCACGGCAAGCTCGACCCGCGGCACGCCGAAGCGTTCGTCGAGTACCTCGAACTGCTGGCCGCGAACGACCTGCTGCGCACCGACCGGCCGGTCCGCGAGCTCGTCGTCGCCTACCAAGCCGTCCTGCACGGCTTCCTCGGCCGCACTCCCCCGCCCGAGCCGGCCCTGATCGCCGACACCGTCGCGCACGCCTTCGAGCCGCTCGCCGTGTCGACCAGGCAGCTGCGCACTGTGGCCCCGCGGGCGCTGGAGCTGTTCACCGAAGCCGTCGCGCTCGACCGCAAACAGCTCGAACGCGCGTACTGACCACTGGAGGGACCCCATGCGCACCGGAATCCTGATCGACGAACTCGGCGTCGGCTTCGACGCCATGACCGCCCAAGCCCGCGAAGCGGCGAAGCTCGGCTACGGCACGCTCTGGGTCGCGCAGCGCGGCGGCTGGGACGCGCTCACGGCGCTGCCCGCGCTCGCCGCGGCCGCCCCCGGCGTCGAGGTGGGCACCTGCGTCGTGCCGACGTACTCGCGGCACCCGATCACCATGGCGGCGCAGGCGCTGACCGTCCAGGCGGCGGCCGGGGTGCCCGTCCACCTCGGCCTCGGGCTGAGCCACAAGTTCATCGTCGAAGGCGAGTTCGGCTACTCCTACGACCGCCCGATCCGCCACCTGCGTGAGTACCTCCAGGCGCTGAACCCGTTGCTGCGCGGGGAAAAGGCGGACGTCCACGGCGAATCGCTGACGGCCGCGGGCGGGTTGCACACCCCCGGCGCCCAGCGGCCGGCGGTGCTGATCGGCTCGGTCAGCCCGCAGTCGACGCGCCTGGCCGGCGAACTCGCCGACGGCGTGATCACGACCTGGGCCGGCCCGCGGGCGACCGGCGAGTTCGTGGTGCCGACGCTGGGCGGCGCGTCCCGGGTCGTCTCCGGCCAGCTGGTCTGCGTGACGTCCGAAGTGGACGAAGCCAGGAGGTGGGTCGACGAGACCTACGGCGGGGCGGCGAACATCCCGGCCTACCGCGCCAGCCTGGACCGCGACGGCTACGAGCGCGTCTCGGACAGCGCGATCGTCGGCGACGAGGACACCGTGCGGCGCCAGGTGAAATCCCTCGAGGACGCGGGGGCGACGGAGCTGCTGGTGATGCCGTTCGGCTCGGCACCGGAGCAGGCCCGCACCCGCGAACTGCTGGCCGCCTGAACCCACCCGGCCCGCGGGGCGCCCCCCGTTTTCCACTCTACCGGCGGGCACCGACAATTTCGGTGGATGCCCCCTGCGCCTCCGCCGACAGGTCCTGCCACTCGGCCCAGGTCGCGAGGCGGTCCGCGTACGCCTGCTGGATCATCGGGTAGAAGCCCTTCCCGAACAGCACTCGCATGGGCGGGTTGGCCGCATCCACGATCTTGAGCAGGGCGCGGGCGGCCGCCGCCGGGTCGCCGGCCGGCTGTGTGCCCGCGATCTCGGCGATCCGGCGGCGGAGGCCGTCGTAAGCCGGGTGGGGCTCGGCGACGTGGCCGTTCGCCAGGGGGTCCGGGTTCTTGCCGTCGCGGGTGGCGTAGCCGCCCGGCTCGACGATCGTGACCTTGACGCCGAAGTCGGCGACCTCCCGGGCCAGCGTTTCGTTCAGCGCCTCGATCGCCCACCGGGACGTCTGGTAAGCCCCGCCGAGCGGCATCGCGAGGATCCCCGCGGCCGACGACAGCTGGACGAAGTGGCCGGCGCGCTGTTCGCGCAAGTAGGGCAACGCCGCCTGGATGACCCACACCGGGCCGAACACGTTGGTCTCCAGCTGCGCGCGCAGCTGGGACTCGGTCAGTTCTTCGATGGCGCCGATCTGCGCGTAGCCGGCGTTGTTCACGACGACGTCGAGCCGCCCGAAGTGCTCGGCGGCCCGCTTCACCGTCTCGAACACCGCGGCCTTGTCGGTCACGTCCATTTCCAGTGGCAGCACCGCGTCGCCGTACGTGGCGACGAGATCGCCGAGGCTCGTGGTGGACCGGGCGGTGGCGGCCACCCGGTCGCCGCGGCCGAGAGCGGCCTCGACGAAGCAGCGGCCCAAGCCGCGCGACGAACCCGTGACGAACCAGACCTTGCTCATGCTGTTTCCCGTTCTGCCGAGGACATCCGATCGCCCACAGGACACCGGCCGCCGGAAGCCCGTGACAGCGCACGCGTGTGACGCCGCCCACCCCGGGTAGGGTCCCGGCGTGACCGAACGGCTCTGGGTGGACGACCTGCGCCCGGCCCCGGACGGCTGGACGTGGGCGAAGTCGAGCAGCGAGGCGATCGCCCTGCTCGAAGCGGGCGAACACGATCGCCGGCCGCCCGAGGTGCGCGTCCACACGGCCGACCCGGTCGGCCGCGCGTGGCTGACCGGGATGGCGCGGCGGTACGGCCCCGGCGTGCGCTAACGCGGCGCCGGCAGGTGGGTCGCGTCCGGGAAGAGGTTCAGCGCCCTCAGCGCCGCCCCCAGCTCGGCGATGTCCGCCGGGTTCGTCAGCGAGCGGCCCAGTTCCTCCGTGATCCGCTTCAGGCGGTGGCGGATCGTGTTGGGGTGGCAGAACATCCGCTCCGACGTCAGCTTCGTCGACCCCTGGCAGTCGAACCACGCGCGCAACGTCAGCAGCAGGACGTTGCGGTCGTCGCCCGGCAGGTCCAGGACCGGCTGGAGCACGTGGTGGGCCAGCTGCACCGACGCCTCCGGGGCGCTGGCCACCAGGCCCGCCAGCGGGGACTCGGTGAACTGGACCAGTCCCGGCGTCCCCGGCGCCATGCTCGACAGCGCCACCCGCGCCAGGTGCAGCGCGCGGGCCGTGTTGCCGAGGCCGGTGAACACCGGGCTCATCCCGACCCGGCCCACCGGGTGCTCGCGGACCAACGCCACGATCGCCGAAGCCGCGGCGGGATCGCGCAGGGACACCACGCCCACCTGCAGATCCGGGGTGAGCCGCCACGCCGAGGCGTGCTGGGCCGCGCGCAGGCGGGCCTCGATCTGCGGGAGCGGTTCGTGGCCCAGCCGCGGGGTTTCCGCCGCGACGACGACGAACGTGCCGTCCAGGGACAGGTCGAGCACGCGGGCGATGTCCCAGAGCGTCCCCTCGGTCGCGGCGCCGCCCGCGAACAGCGCCTCCACCAGCGCCGAGCGCCGGTTCTGGTGCGCCACCATGACTTCCGCCGTCGTGTCGCGGTAGGCCGTGGTGAGGGCCTCGGCCAGGTCGTCGATGAGCGCCCAGATCGCCGTGGTCGCGGCGACCAGGCCGGCGAGGTCCTGCGCACCGGCGGTCAGCTCGACGAACCGGTGCCAGACCTCGGTGAGCCCGATCCGGTAGGCGCGCAGCAGTTCCGGCAGCGGCGCGCCCTGGAGGGCACGGGCCCGGCCGGTCGCGCGGGCCTGGGACAGGTCCGGCACATCCGAACCGCGCAGGGTCCGCATCACGTGCTCGAGGTTGGCGCGCACCGAGTTCCGCAGCTCGGCGTGCGTGACGAACCGGGCGTCGGCGTAGACCGGCATTTCGGCGCGGATCTGCCGCACGGTGCTGTCGATCAGTTCGGGCAGCTTCCGCTCGGCCTCGGCGGCCAGCGAGGCCACCCGGGACGCGCGCCCGTCGGACAGAAGCGCCTGGTAGTGCATGGTGGCCTCCGGTCCCCCGACCTCCTCGTCGAGGTCCGAGACCGACATCTAACCCGAACGAGGCCTCCACGTTCGGGTGAACTTGCTACAAGAACCGCGGATGCGGAGGTTCTTTTGTGGAACCCCCGCATCCGCGGGCGGCACTTTCCCGTGGAGGTGCCGGATGGTCAGGACATCTTGGCGGCCGCGCTCTTGATCGCCTCCCGGATCCGGAAGTAGGTGCCGCAGCGGCAGACGTTCTGGATCGCGTCGATGTCGGCGTCGGTCGGGTTCTTCGTCTTCTTCAGCAACGCGACCGCCGCCATGATCTGGCCGGGCTGGCAGTAGCCGCACTGGGCCACGTCCTGCTCGAGCCAGGCATCCTGGACCGGGTGCAGCTCGTCGCCGTCGGCCAGGCCCTCGATCGTGGTGACCTCGCGCCCGGCGCACTCCGACACCGGCGTGACGCACGGGTTGAACGCCTCGCCGTCGAGGTGGCTGGTGCAGGCCTTGCAGACGTTGATGCCGCAGCCGTACTTCGGCCCGCGGACCTTGAGCTTGTCGCGCAGCGCCCACAGCATCGGCAGGTCGGCGGGCGCGTCGACGGTGACGGTCTTCCCGTTCACCACGAAGGTGTAGTTCGGCACGGTGGCTCTCCTCAGCGCGGGAACGGGTCGAAGTCGACCGGGAAGGTGATCGGGAAGCTGCGGGGCTTGATCCCGGTCGCCCGGGCGTAGGCGTTCGCGATCGCGCCGACCGGCGCCGGCAGGCCCAGCTCGCCCGCGCCGCCGATGTCCGCGCCGGCGGCCGGCATGACGTGCACGGTGACGTCCGTCGGCGAGTTCTTCTGCCGCGCGTAGTGGAACTGCGAGTAGCTGCCCTCCAGCGGCAGGCCCCGGTCGATGTGCAGGCCCGCGGTCAGCGTCGTGGAGATCGCGTCGGTCAGGCCGCCGAGCATCTGCGCCTGGATCCCGCGCGGGTTCACCGGCTTGCCCACGTCGACCGCGATGGTCGCCTTCGTGACGCGCGGGTGCTTCGGGTCGCGCGCGTCCAGCTCGACCAGGCACGCGGTGTAGGACTTGTACTCGCCGTGCACCGCGATGCCCTGCGCGAACCCGGCCGGCATCTTCTTGCCCCACTCGCCGAGCTCGGCGACCTTGTCGAGCACCGCCCGCTGCCGCGGTTCCTTGATGAACTCGCGCCGGAAGGCCACCGGGTCCTTGCCGAGCTTCGCGGCGATCTCGTCGACCATGATCTCTTCGGCGCCACGCGTGTTCGCCGAGTAGACCGACCGCCACGCCGAGGTGTGGAACTTCAGCGGGACCTCGTTGAGCAGCTGCGTGGTGACGCCGAAGTTGTACGGCGACTTGACGGTCAGCAGGAACACCGTCTGCGCGAAGCTCAAGTTGCCGCCGACGGGCAGCTTCGCCGCGAAGGCCGTGAGGATCTCGCCGAGCCCGTGACTCCAGTCGGTTTCCACGCTCGCGACGCGGTGCTCGAACGTCAGCACCTGCCCGAGCGCGAAGGTCGCGCGGATCCGGTGGTAGCTCGCCGCGCGCGCCCGGCCGTGGCGCATGTCGTCGATCCGGCTCCACATCAGCCGGACGGGCTTCTTCATCGCCTTCGAGATGTGCGCGGCTTCCAGCGCCGCGTCGAAGAACAGCCGCCGCCCGAAGGAGCCACCGCCCTGCTGGACGTGCACGGTGACCTTGTTCTCCGGCAGGCCCAGCTCCTGCGCGATCGTCTGCTTCGCCACGATCGGCGACTTCAGGCCGGCCCAGATGGTCGCGCTGTCCTCGCGGACGTCGGCCACCGCGGAGTTCGACTCCATCGGCGCGTGGCTGGCGAAGGCGAAGTCGAACTCGCCGTCGACGTACTGGGTCAGCAGCGGCGGCACCACGAACGGCAGCGCAGCGGCCCGCAGCTTCTTCTTGATCGTCTCGTTGTCCTCGCCGTCGACCGTGCCCGGGCCCCAGGTGACGTCGAGGGCGTTCTTGCCGTCGAGGGCCTGGCCGAACGTCTCGGCCATCACCGCGACGCCGGTCGGCACGACGGCGACGTCGATGATCCCCGGCATGGCGCGGACGGCGGCCTCGTTGTTGACCTTCTTCACCGTGCCGTTGATGCTCGGCGGCCGGCGCACCATCACCGGGTTGGCGCCGGGGACGTCGAGGTCGAGCGTGTAGACCTGCTGGCCGGTGACCATCGCGCGGGCGTCCTGGCGCGAAGTCGGCGTCCCGACCAGCGTGTGCGCCGACTCGGCTTTCGGCGCGACGGCCCCGGTGGTCAGGTCGGTCCGCGACGCCGGGCCGGCGAGGGTGCCGTAGGAGGCGCTGCGCCCGTCGGGCGCCCACACCGCACCGTCGCGTGTGGACAGTCGTGACACGTCGGTCCCCCACCGCGCCCCCGCCGCGGCGACCATCTGGGCGCGGGCGGTCGCCGCGGTGGCGCGGACCGGGTCGTAGAGCGAGCGCATCGTGTTGGAGCCGCCGGTGAGCTGGTTGAACAGCAGCTCGGTGCGGGCGTCGGAGAGCACGACGTCGACGCGGTCGAGCGGCAGGTCCAGCTCTTCGGCGACGAGCATCGCGGTCGCCGTCGTGATGCCCTGGCCGACCTCGGCGCGCGGCAGCTGCAGCCGCGCGCGGCCGTCGGCGGTCAGCTCGAGCACGAGCATCCCGGCGGTCGGCGCGCACGACAGCGTCAGCACGTCGCCGAGGTCGAGGATCTCCGCCGGCTGCGGCAAGGTCGGGACGACGGCGTCGGCGCGGCCCGGGGCGACCGCGTCGGCGGTGAGCTTGGTGGCGACGGTGAGCGTGGGCGCGGCGACCAGGTAGGTCAGGAAGCGGCGGCGGCCGACCTGCCCCGGCTCGGGCGGTTCGGTGGTGGGACTGGCCATCGGGGATCCCTTGCTGGGTGGTGGCGGGGTGCGCGCCACGCTAAGGACCCCTTGACACGGCGTCAACGCGGAGTAGTCGAGTTCGCCCATCTCTGTGACGAGATGACAGCGGAAGCCGCCGAATGTGTGCGCCGCCACAGCGCCGGACGGCGCAGCGGGCTGGTTCAGCCGGCCCCACGGGCCCGCCGGGCCTGCAGCAGGTCCTCCCGGGCGCGGGCGACGCGGGAGCGGACGGTGCCCACCGGGCAGCCGCAGACGTCGGCCGCCTCGGCGTAGGACAGCCCGAGCACCTGGGTCAGGACGAGCACCTCGCGCCGGTCCGGCTCCAGCCCGTCGAGCAGCAGGCCCAGTTCGACGAGGTCCTCGAAGCCGGCGCTCGCGTCGCGGGTGCGCTCGGCGGCGGCTTCCCAGTCGGTGTCGGCGATCCTGGGGCGCGCCCCGGCGGCCCGGATCTGGTCGACGACGACCCGGCGCGCGATCGACAGCAGCCACGTCCGCGAAGACGAGCGTCCGGCGAAGCGGCGAAGGCTGCCGAAGGCGCGAAGGTAGGTCTCCTGCGTCAGGTCGTCGGCCGCGGCGGTGTCCGTGAGGTGGGCGAGGAAGCGCCAGACATCGGCCTGGGTCGCGCGAACCCACGCTTCGAGCGCGTGCCGGTCGCCGCGGCCCGCGGAAAGAGCCAGGGCCGTGACGCGCTCGTCGTCCTCACGGTGGGTCATGATCCGGAACATAGCAGTGACCGGGAACTTCGCGGATCCGCCGTCCGACTACTGGACCATGAGGTGCGAGGACTGCCGCGAAGCCCTGTCGGCGCGACTGGACGGCGAAGCCGAGCCGGTCTCGCCCGACGCGCACCTGGCGTCCTGCGCGGACTGCCGGGCGTGGTTCGCGGGCGCGGACCGGCTGCGACGCGCGATGCTGCTGCGCCCGGCCCCGCCGGTGCCGGACCTGACCGCGGCGATCCTCGAGCGCACGCCGGCACCCTCGGGCGAGCGCTGGGGACGGCGGATCGCGCTGGCGGTGGTGGCCATCGCGCAGCTCGGGCTGGCGTTCGCCGAGCTGCTCGGGACGGCCCACGGCGGCGTCCACCTCGGGCACGAAAGCGGCGCGTGGAACCTGGCGGTGGGCGTCGGCCTGCTGACCGCGGCACTGCTCCCCCGGACCGCGGGCGGCCAACTACCGCTGCTGACGGGGTTCGTCGGCGTGCTGCTGGTGCTGTCGGCGGGCGACCTGGCGGCGGGCCAGGTCACGCTCTCCCGGCTGTCGACGCACCTGCTCGTGGTGCTCGGGCTGGCGTTGCTGTACGCGGTGCACCGTGATCACCGTGACCGGGGCGCCCCGCTCCCGGCGGCCACGGACGACGAGGGAACGTCGACGCCGGGGTCCACAGTGGATGCCCCGGCGCCGGGGCGGCCGCGTCCCCGCCCGTTCCGCCGGCAGGCCCACGGCCGGCACGCGGCCTGACGTGTAGGGCGTTATACGCGCGTCAGGCGAACTTCGTCTTCGGACGCTCCTGCCGCACGCCGTCCACGTAGACGTCCACCTTCTCGTCGAGGAAGGCCACCAGCCCCGCGGCCCGGATGCTCTCCGGCAGCGGCGTCGGGTAGCTCCAGGCGAGGTCTTCGTGCCCGGCGACGTCGAAGTGCTCGGCGGCGCCCTTGTACGGGCAGTGCGTCACCACGTCGATCTTCGCCAGCAGGTCCATCCGGACGTCCACGCGGGGCAGGTAGTAGCGGGTCGGCAGGCCGGTCTCGAACAGCAGGTGCGGCCGCACCGAGTCGGCCACCGTGACGCCGCCGACCTCGATCCGGACGTGGCGGGAGCTCGGCAGGACGTCGACGCGGACACCGGGGTCGCGCGGGTGGGTGAAGATCTGCTCGTCCTCTTCGAACCAGTCGAACGCGCCGAACTCGAAGCGGACGTGGCCCCGAAGCTCCTCGATGGGCGAATCCGGGTACTCCAGCGCGCCGTCCACCGCCTCGGCCGCGGCACCCTTTATCGTCGACAGAACAGCTTCTCCGCGGCTCGGCGAGTGCGCCGTCCGGCCGGAGGGGGTGAGAACGCCGCTCACGACGTCCGCGCGCGGGATGTAGTACGTGGGGTAGTACGGGACTTCCCACACCAGAAGGGGGTGCACGGTGTCCGCGACGAGCTGCCCGCCGAGGAACACGCGTACCCGCTTCGCGCCCTGTGCCACGCGGACCCGGCCGCGTCCCGGAGTGCTCATGCTCCGCTCAACGGGCCGCGAAGTGCGGGTATTCCGCCGGAACCCGGGCCGGGACGGCTAGCGTGGCAGGAAGCAGCAGGACGACAGGAGGCGGGCACGGGTGGCCGGCGTAGAGATCCCCACGGTCGGTACCCCCGCCGGGATGCGCAAGATCAACCAGCGGGCGGTGCTCGACCTGCTGCGCCGCGGCGGGCCGGCGACCCGGCCGCAGGTGGCCAAGGACACCGGGCTGTCGAAGCCGACGGTCAGCCAGGCGCTGCTCGCGCTGGAGGCCGCCGGGCTGGCGCGTCCGACCGGGCAGACGTCCACCGGCACCGGGCGCTCGGCCGTGCTGTACGAGGCCGACCCGACCGCGGGGTACGTGCTGGGCGTCGACATCGGCCGCGAGCACCTGCGGGTCGCGGTGTCGGACCTCGGCCGCACGCTGGTGGCCCGCCGCGACGAGCGCAACACCGCGCGGTCCGGCGCGGCGCTGGTGACGGCGGTCGGGAAGATCGCGGCCGCGGCGGTCGCGGAGGCCGGTCTTGCGGCGGGCGACATCGTTGTCCGCGTGGTCGGCTCCCCCGGCGTCGCCGATCCGGAGAAGCGGTGCTTCCGGCACGCGCCGAACCTGCCGGGCTGGGGCCGCGCGGGGCTGATCGACGACCTCGAAGCGGCGCTGGGCCCGGACCTGATGGTGGAGAACGACGCGAACCTCACGGCGGTCGGCGAGTGGGAGAGCGGCGCCGCGCGCGGGGCGTCGGTGTTCGGCTGCATCACGATCGGCACCGGCGTCGGCATGGGCCTGATGGTCGACGGCCGGGTGTTCCGCGGCGCGACCGGAGCGGCGGGCGAGATCGGCTACCTCCCGTACGGCCGCACGCGCGCGGCCGACGAGCCGAGCACGCCGCCGGCCCGCGGCCACCTCGAAGAGGCGACGGCGGCCCAGTCGGTCGTCCAGGGCGCCCGCGAACTCGGCCTGGGCACGGCGAAATCGGCCCGCGAGGTGTTCCGCCTGGCCCGCGAAGGCGACGAGCTGGCCCGCCGCGCGGTGGAGACGGAAGCGGATCGCCTGGCGTACACGGTGGCCTCGGTGGCGGCGGTGATCGACCCGGAGCTGATCGTCCTGGGCGGCGGCATGGGCACGGCGGCGGACCTGCTGCTGGAGCCGATCGACCGGGCGCTGCGGGCGTTCACACCGCTGGTGCCGAAGGTGGTCCAGGGCGAGCTGGGCGAGGACGCGGTGCTGACCGGGGCGATCAGCGTGGGGTTGCGGGCGGCCGAAGGACTGGTGTTCGACCGCCGCGTGGGTGCCACCTAGATCGCGTGGGCCTCGCCGAGCAGCCGCTCGCCGAGCGACGTGACGAAATGGATCACTTCGTGGCGCCGGCGGTGGCTGACGATCAGCTCACCCGCCCGGAGCACCGCGGTGTGCTTCGACACCGCCGGGAGCGAAATGCCGAGCCGGCCGCTGAGCCGGCTCGAACTCGAACCGGGATGGCGGGCGATGGCCCGCAGGACGTCCGCCCGGGTTCGCCCGATCAGGTCGGTGAGGGCACCCGGGGCGCCCCGGGCCTCGGGCCACCAGCGTGACCCGCTGACCGGACCGGCCGGGTAGGTGATCGTCGGAACCGCCACGCCGACCAGGAAGTCCGGCGTCCGCGCGAACACCGACGGCACCAGGCGCAGCCCGCGCCCACCGAGCTCGACGTCGGCGTCCGGCATCTCCGGTACCGAACACCACAGCGTCGAGGCCTGCCACCTCAGCGCCGGGTGGAGACTCGAGAACAGGCTCTCGACGCCTCCCTCGGCGAGGATCGAAGCGCGTCGTCGCACGTCGGCCCGCAGGTACTCGGTGATCGTGGGCCACACCGGGGCGATCGCCGCATCGTGGTAGCCGCAGTACTCGTCGACGATCCGGTCGACGACCTCGCGGTCCCCGGCGGCGAGCGAACCGCCCCAGGCCGGGAGGCGCCCCCGGCGTGCGAGGTACTCCGCGGGCGGGAGCAGGCGAGCCCGCGGCGTGCTTCGGACCTGGTCCCAGGCGGTGTCGAGCCGGGGTTCGGTGACGCACAGGAACGCGGGCCAGAGCCCGGACGGGCCGATGAGCTGCCGCAACATCGGCAGCGGCGCGCGCACGCGTGACGCCGCCAGCGCACGCCACGGTCCGAAAGCCGGACCACCTCGGCGGCGCAGCAGCAACTCCAGGCTGAACGCCGCCTCGACGAGCGGCGCCGGCTCGAGCGCGAGCCTGGTCCTGGCCAGATCGGCCGCCGTGAAATGAATGCGGATCATCGTCCCCTCCACCGGCAAGTTTTCCCCAGGAGGAAACGTTGTGGAAGAGGCCGCAGCCGATGGCCGAAGCTCGGATTGCCCAAGCCGCAACGAAAACCCGAATCCGCGAAAATCCGCCGCATGGGCACGCGATTCCGCATTCATTGTCGAAAGGGAGAACCATGTCACCGAGCTTCAGGCGTTTGCTGTCCACCGCCGCGCTGGCGGCGTTGCCCCTCGCCGGCCTCGCGGTCGCCGGGCCCGCGGCCGCCTCGGCTGCCCCGCTCAATCCCTGCTACCACCCGGGCTGGTGGGAAGATCTGCCCACCAGTGGTCATCTCATCGGCGAGCCGACCAACATCCGCTCCGGTCCGTACCTGGACTGCGCGCTCAACGGCGTGGGGCACCGAGGAGCACCGGCGACCTACATGTGCTGGCGGATCGGCGACCCCGTGAACAACACGAACCGGTGGACGTTCGTCTACAGCAGTGGTACTCGCGGCTGGGTGAACAACAGCCTGCTCGAAAACAACGGCAGCCCCTATCCGTGCTGACCGTGTCTTCGTTCCGGGGCGCGGCCGTGGTCGCGCCCCGGAGTCAGGCTGCCCGCCAGGCTTCGCCGCCGGTCGAGATGCGCCACGGTGTCAAGCGCAGCACCGTGATCTTCGGGTCGCGGTGGTCCTCGCCGCCGAGGATCTTCGGGTCGTAGCCCAGCGGTTCCGGCGTCGACGCGAACAGGTCCCACAAGTACTTGCGGGTCTCTTCGTCGTCCTCGAACTCGGCGCGGCACTCCGCCACCGCCACCTCGTGCTGCGGGTCCCAGTACGAGCACGACACGTACGGCGACGCCGCCAGGTGGGCGAGCTTCAGCGGTGTCGGGCGGGTGAACAGGCGGCCGACCAGGCCGTCCGGGGTGTTCTCCCAGATCGGGTGGACGACCCGCGACCGCGGGCGGCCTCGCCGGTCCACCGTCACCAGCGTGCACCAGACGATCCGGTGCGCCACGCGCACGAACGCTTCCGCCAGCTCCGCCGGCACTCTGCTAGATTCCACAACCATGATTGTGGATCCTAGCACCTTGGACCTCTCGCTGACGGCGCTCTTCGCCGGCTGGGCGATGACCGACGAGGTCCAGCGGCGGCTCGTCACCCAGGGTTTCGGCGACCTGCGCTTCAACGACGGCGTCGTGATCCAGCACGTCCTGGCCGCACCGCTGTCCATCACCGCGCTGGCCGAGCGGATGGGCGTGACCCAGCAGGCGGCCTCGAAGGCGGTCGCGGACCTCGAACGCCGGGGCCTGCTGCGCCGCGAGCCCGACCCGGCCGACGCGCGCACGAAGCTGCTGCACCTGACCGAACACGCGCTGGCCGCCGTCGAGGCGACGCGGGTGCTGCGGCGACGACTCCAGGAAGAAATCGAGACGGAGTACGGCGCCGAGGGGGTCGAAGACGCGCGGAACCTGCTGGCCGCGGTCATCGGCCGGTACGGCGGCGACGACGCGATCCGCGCGCGGCGGGTCCGGCCGCCGCGGTGATTACCTCCGGCGTAATCGACGCCGCCCCCTCCGGTGGCCGACGATCGGCGGTATGAGCGAATCCGCGAAGAACCGCATGATCGTCGTCGAGTGCCTGGAGAACCTGTTCGTGCACAAGGACTTCGACACCGCGAAGGCCGCGCTGCACCCGGACTTCGTCACCCACAGCCCCGGGCTGCCCTCCGGCCGCGAGGCGTTCACCGACGCCGTGAAGAACTCGCCGCTGGCCGGCGCGGCCGCGGTGATCCGGCACGTCGTCGCCGAAGCCGACCTCGTCGTCGCGCACCTGCACGTCGCCGGGCTGGCCGTCGTCGACATCCTGCGCGTCGAAGACGGCCTGCTGGTCGAGCACTGGGACGTCAAGCAGCCGCTCAGCGCGTGATGACGCAGGTCCCCGACGCCGTGGCCAGCAGCTTCCCCTCGGCGTCGCGGATCTCCCCCTCCGCGAAGGCGATCCGCGAGCCCTCCTTCACCACGCGGCCCGTCGCGCGGATCTCGCCGCGGCCCGCGTGGATCGCGCGCAGGTAGCTCACCTTCAGCTCCACCGACGCGTAGCCGACGCCGGCCGGCAGCGTCGTGTGGACCGCGCAGCCGACCACCGAGTCCAGCATCGTCGCCGCCACCCCGCCGTGGACCATGCCGATCGGGTTGTACAGGGACTCGTCCGGCTCGGCGACCGCGACGACCTCGCCCGGTTCGACGGTTTCCCAGCGCAGGCCGAAGTGCGCGGCGATCGGCGCCGGCGGGACGCGGCCCTCGGCGATCGCCCGCATGTACTCCAGGCCGGACATCGTGGCGCCCAGACGGGCCGTCTCCAGCGGGTCCTGCCACGTGATGGTCTTCGAACGGACCTGCGCTTCGACGTCGGTCATCCGGACTCCTCGAGGAATTATGACAACTGTCTTAAGCCTCGCTCGCGGGACGGTGAGCGTCAAGCACGGCGTGACCCAGACCACCGGTGGTCCGCCCGCCGGACAGGTGGAATCATCCGGGGGTGGACACCGACCGCAAGCTGATCGACCCGGAACGCGTCGCGGCGGCGGTCGACGGGCTCGGCGACCGCGCCGTCATCGACGAGTGGGCGCGGCGCTTTTCCGTGGTCGCCGACCCCTCGCGGCTGGCGCTGCTGGTCTCCATCCACTACGCCCGTGAGATCAGCGTCACCGACCTCGCCGCGGCCACCGGCATGACGGACACCGCGGTGTCGCAGGCCCTGCGGCTGCTGCGGGCGCACGGGCTGGTCACCCCGCAACGCACCGGCCGCGTGGTGCGGTACCGGCTGGCGGACGCCACGGTCCACGAACTCATCCACCGGGTGCGTCCGCATCCCACTGAGACAACCGGGGCTTCGCCCCGGGCCGGGGGCTTCGCCACCCGGGCCCCCGCCGAGCCCGCGGAAGAAAGCCAGGACCGGTAAGTTGCGGGCATGACGGGATTGCCCGAGACCATCACCGCCTGCCTGTTCGACCTCGACGGCGTGCTCACCGGTACGGCCGTACTCCACAGCGAAGCCTGGAAACGGACTTTCGACGAGTTTCTCCGCGCCCGCGACGGCGCCGGCTTCCGCGAGTTCACCGCGCAGGACTACGCGACCTATGTGGACGGCCGCCCCCGCGCCGACGGAGTCCGGGAATTCCTGCGCTCGCGCGGGATCGAGCTGCCCGAGGGCACGCCCGACGACCCGGTGGACGCCCCGACCGTCAACGGCGTGGGCAACCGCAAGAACGAACTGGTCCTCAAGATCATCGACGAGCGCGGCGTGAACCCGTACCCGGGTTCGGTGCGCTACCTCGAAGCGGTCAAGGCCGCGGGCCTGCGGATCGCCGTCGTGACGTCGTCGGCCAACGGCGCCAAGGTGCTCGACGGCGCCGACCTCACCAAGTACGTCGAGGCGCGCATCGACGGCATCGTCATCCGCGAACAGCACCTGAAGGGCAAGCCGGCGCCCGACTCGTTCCTGGCCGGCGCCGCGGCGCTCGGCGTCGAGCCCGCGCACGCGGCCGTCTTCGAGGACGCCCAGTCCGGCGTCCAGGCCGGGAAGGCCGGCGGCTTCGGGTACGTCGTGGGCGTCAACCGGGCCGACCAGGCCGCGGAACTGCGGGCCCACGGGGCCGACATCGTCGTCGACGACCTGGCCGACCTCCTGGAGGACCGATGACCGAACCGCACGGCTACGAATGCTCGCCGTGGGCGCTGCGCTGGCGCGGCATGGACGTCGACGCCCTGCAGCGCACCGAGTCGGCGTTCGCGGTGTCCAACGGCCACATCGGGCTGCGCGGCACCCTCGAGGAGGCCGAGCCGCGCGGGCTGCCCGGCACGTACCTCAACGGCTTCTACGAGCAGCACGAACTCCCCTACGCCGAGGCCGGCTACGGCTACCCCGAAGAGGGCCAGACCGTCGTCAACGTGACCGACGGCAAGATCATCCGGCTGCTCGTCGAGGACGAACCGCTCGACATGCGCTACGGCGCGGCCACCGCGCACGACCGGGTGCTCGACTTCCGCAAGGGCACGCTGTGCCGGACCACCGAGTGGTCGTCGCCGACCGGGCGGCGGGTCCGCGTGCGCACCGAGCGGCTCGTGTCGTTCACCCAGCGCGCGATCGCGGCGATCCGGTACGAGGTCGAGCCGCTCGACGAGGACCTGCAGCTGGTCGTGCAGTCCGACCTGCTGGCCAACGAGCCGATCGAATCCGACACCAGCGACCCGCGGGTGGCCGCCGCGCTGGAGGCGCCGCTGGTGAGCGAGTTCCACCGCGCGTCGGAGTACAACGCCGTGCTGGTGCACCAGACCCGCCGGTCCGGGCTGCGGATGGCCGCGGCGATGGACCACAAGATCGAGGTGGACGACGGGATCCGGGCCCGCATCCACGCCGAGGAGGACCTCGCGCGGCTGACCGTCGCCGTCGACGTGCCGAAGGGCGGGCGCCTGCGGATCACCAAGTTCCTCGCCTACGGCTGGTCCGCGCAGCGTTCGGTACCCGCGCTGCGCTCCCAGGTCGAGGCGGCGCTGGCCGGCGCCCGCCAGACCGGCTGGAAGGGCCTGCTCACCGAGCAGCGCGAGTTCCTCGACGACTACTGGCGGACGTCGGACGTCGAGATCGAGGGCGATCCCGAACTGCAGCAGGCCGTCCGGTTCGCCCTGTTCCACATCCTGCAGGCCGGGGCCCGCGGCGAGAGCCGCGCGATCGCCGGCAAGGGGCTGACCGGGCCCGGCTACGACGGGCACGCCTTCTGGGACACCGAATCCTTCGTCCTGCCGGTGCTCACCTACACCGTCCCGGACGCGGCGCGCGACGCCCTCCGCTGGCGTCACTCCACGATGGACAAAGCCCGGGAACGCGCGCACCAGCTGGGGTTGCGCGGCGCGGCGTTCCCCTGGCGGTCGATCAACGGCGCCGAATGCTCGGCGTACTGGCCGGCCGGCACGGCGGCGTTCCACGTCAGCGCGGACATCGCCGACGCAGTCCTGCGGTACCTCAACGCGACCGGCGACGAGGAGTTCGAGCGCGACTACGGCACCGAGCTGCTGCTGGAAACCGCGCGGCTGTGGGCGTCGCTGGGTCACCACGACCGGCACGGCACGTTCCGCATCGACGGCGTCACCGGGCCGGACGAGTACTCGGCCGTGGCGGACAACAACGTCTACACGAACCTGATGGCACGCCGGAACCTGCAGGCGGCGGCCGAGTCGTGCGAGCGGCACCCGGACGTGGCGGCGCGGTTCGGCGTCGACACCGTCGAGCTGGACTCCTGGCGCGCGGCCGCGGCGACGATGTTCCTGCCCTACGACGAGGAACTCGGCGTGCACCCGCAGTCCGAAGGGTTCCTCGACCACGACGAGTGGGACTACGAGGGCACCAGCCAGGCGCAGTACCCGCTGCTGCTGCACTTCCCCTACTTCGACCTCTACCGCAAGCAGGTCGTCAAGCAGGCGGACCTGGTGCTGGCGCTGCACCTGTGCGGCGACTCGTTCAGCCCGGAGGAGAAAGCCCGGAACTTCGCCTACTACGAGGCGCGGACCGTGCGCGATTCTTCGCTGTCGGCGGGGACCCAGGCGGTCATCGCCGCCGAGGTGGGGCACCTGGAGCTGGCCTACGACTACCTCGCCGAAGCCGCGCTGACCGACCTGCACGACGTCCACAACAACGTGCGCAACGGCCTGCACATGGCGTCGCTGGCCGGGGCGTGGCAGGGCGCGGTGGCCGGGTTCGGCGGCCTGCGGGACCACGGCGGGACACTGGCCTTCGCGCCGCGGCTGCCCCCGCAGCTGGGGCGGATCACCTTCCGTCTGATGTTCCGCGGCACCCGGTTCCAGGTCGAGATCGATCCCGACCAGGCCACCTACCACGTCGTCGCCGGAGCACCCTTGGAGGTGCTGCACCACGGCGAGCGCATCACCGTCACGGCGGAGCCGCGGCGGTACGCGATCCCGAAGATCGACGCCGGCACGCCACCGAAGCAGCCTCCCGGGCGCGCGCCGATGCGGCGCGACTCGGAAGCGGTGCGTCAGTACGCCGAACCGGCGAACCCGATCACCGAGGAAGGTCGCTAGCGGCCTCGCGTCCGGGTGGGGCCGGGGTTTCCTCGGTCCCGCCCGGGCTGACGTCCGGGTCCGGGGCGGTCGGCACGTCGTGCGTCAGCGCGCCGGGGGTCGGGAGCTTCGGGAGCTCTTCGTCTTCGTCGTCACGGCCGTGGGTCCGCTGCTGTTGGCTCATGCTTTCCGGAATACCCGGTTTTCCCGGTGACGGCCAGAGGGATCAGGCCGCGCGCTCGCCCGCCGCGGCCCGCGCCTTGTCCTGCAGGGTGAGCAGCAGGCCGTCGCGGGTCGACCAGGGGCAGATCGTCACCTTGCCGCCGGCGACCGTCAGCAGGGCTTCCGCGACGATGGCACCGGCCAGGGCCTGGTGGGCGCGGCTGCGCGAGATGCCCGGCAGCTCGGCGCGCTTCGACGGCGGCAGCGCGGCCAGCCGCGGGATCCAGGCGCGCAGGTCGTCGAGCCGCAGTTCCTTGCACTTGCCCGGGCGGGCGCCGGCCAGCCGCGCGAGCTGCTGCAGCACCTTCGAGCAGCCGATGACCCGCGGGTCGTCGACGTCGGCGGCGCCCAGCGTGGTGGTGACGACGTCGAGGGCGTGCGCGCGCAGGGCCTTGACCTGCTTGTTCGACACGCGCTCGGACGGCAGCCAGTCCCGGGTCATCGAGCGGGCGCCCAGCGGCAAGGAGCGCGCGAAGGTGGCTTTTTCGCCGGAGCCGGCGGCCAGTTCGACCGTTCCGCCGCCGATGTCGAGCACGAGCATCGGCCCGGGCTCGGCGGCGTACCAGCGGCGGGCGGCCAGGTAGGTCAGTTCGGCCTCGCGGCGGCCGGAGAGGAACCGCAGCTCGACCCCGGTTTCGCCGGCGACGTGCCGGACGACGTCCGCCGCGTTGGCGGCGTCCCGGATCGAGGACGTGGCGAGCGGGTAGACGTCGCTGACGCCGTGGCGGTACGCCGTGGTCATGCCCGCCGCGACCGCGGTCGTGACGGCCTCGATGCCGCGGTCGGAGAGGCGGCCGCGGACGTCGAGCTCGCGGTCCAGCCGCAGCCGCGTCTGGTGGTTGACCAGCGGTTCACGGGGTGAGCCCGCCACCGGCACCACCACGAGCCGGGCGCTGAACGAGCCCACGTCCAGCACGCCCACCGCGGGCTCTTCTCTTTTTCGCACTGCTCGGCGCACCTCGCTTCCGCCTTGGTGAATATCCCCGGTTCGACGGTTTGAAACCAGCAATGATGTCCGATCTCACGGCGTCCCGCCGGGCATTTCCGGTATTGAGGCCCTCCGGGGGCACATTCCTGACGCGAAGGTCACAGTGAGATAACCCGATCGAGTGAACGACGGTGCCACCGGACACGATTCGGTAACGCCCGCGGCCCCTCCGACGATTAATCGGACATCGGAACCGGCGTGGAGCAGGGGAAAGAGATGCAACGGCCCGAGCGGCGAGCCGAGCTCGTGCGGCCGGCCGCCGTCGTGCTCGCGGTCGTGGCGGGCCTCGGCTGCGTCCTCCTCGGCGTGACGGCGGTACTCTCCCCGGCGCCCGCGCTCGCCCCGGCGGCGGACCAGCCCCCGGTGGCCGGCGCTCCGCCGGTGGCGGTGCTGATCCCCGCGCTGGGCCTGACGCTGGAGCACGTGGTCGCGCTCGGGCACGTGGACGGGCGCCGTGAACAGCCGGGGACCGCGTCGGGGGTGGGCTGGTTCGCCGACGGGCCGGTGCCGGGCGCGCCCGGGGTGGCGGTGCTGTCCGCGCACGCGAGTTTCGGGTACACCGCGGGAGCGTTCGCGCGCTTGGGCAAGCTCTCGCCAGGAGCGGTGATCACGGTGCGGGACACGCGGAGCCAGGAATCGCGGTTCACCGTGCGGCGGACGGCGGTGTTCCCGGCGAGCGAGCCGGACAGTGCCCTGGTGGCCCCGGAGGGGGCCGGGCCGCAGCTGCGGCTGATCACCAGCGACGGAACGTACGACGGCGCGGGCTTCGGCGCCCAGCGCGTGGCGGTCTACGCGACTCCGGCCTGACGCGTGGTGGGCCGCGAGCGACTCGTTCGCGGCCGGGGAGGCCTCGAACGAGTCGCACTGCGGTCAGCCGATCAGCTCGCGCAGCTGCGACACCGCCGCCACCCGGCCCTCGCGGCCCGGCTGCAGCGGGCTGACCACCAGCGTCGTCGCCCCCGCCTCGGCGAAGGCCGCCACCCGCTCCTTCACGTACCCCGCCGGGCCCACCAGGGAAATCGCGCGCAGCAGCTCCAGCGGGACCGCCGCCGCCGCTTCGTCCTTCTTCCCGTCCAGGTACAGGTCCTGGATCAGCTTCGCCTCGGCCTCGTAGCCGTAGCGGCAGGCCAGGTCGTTGTAGAAGTTCTTGCCGCGCGCGCCCATCCCGCCGATGTACAGGGCCAGCATCGGCCGCACGTGGTCGAGCAGCGGCTCGACGTCGTCGCCGATGGCCAGGGCCACCGTCACGAACGTGTCCAGTTCGCCCAGTGCCGCGTCGCGTTTGGCCTTGCCCTCGGCGAGGGAGGCGCCCCAGACGTCGGCCGCCCGCTCCGGGTGGAAGAAGATCGGCTGCCAGCCCTCGGCGATCTCGGCCGTCAGCGCGACGTTCTTCGGCCCGATCGAGGCCAGCAGCACCGGGATCCGTTCCCGCACCGGGTGGTTGATCAGCTTGAGCGGCTTGCCGAGCCCGGTGCCCTGCTCGGGCGGCAGCGGGATCGTGTAGTGCTTGCCCTCGTGCACCACGCGCTCGCGGCGCCACACCTGGCGGCAGACCTCGACGATTTCGCGCGTGCGGCCCAGCGGCGCGTCGTACTTCACGCCGTGGAACCCCTCGATGACCTGCGGCCCGGACGCCCCGAGCCCGAGGATGAACCGCCCGTCGGAGACGAAGTCGAGACCGGCCGCGGTCATCGCGGTCAGCGTCGGCGTGCGGGTGTAGATCTGGAAGATCCCGGACGCCAGCTGGACGCGCTCGGTCTTCGCGGCCAGGTAGCCGAGCTGGCTGACCGCGTCGAACGAGTAGGCCTCCGGCACGAAGACGACGTCGAGGCCGGCCTTCTCCAGTTCGACGATGTCGGCGACGCTTTCGGCGAAGCCTCCGGAGTAGCTGATCCCGGTCCCGATCCTCATGGGCGTCCTTCCGCGGTGAGCGAGCGCTTAGCCGTCATCTTGCGCGATGCGGCACGCCACGGCCAGTGAAACCGCTCGCCTTGTGACCGGGCTATCTCGCCGGCGGCGCACTCACCCCCACCGTGACGGCGCGTGTCATGTAGACCGCGTCCGGCCCGTAGCCGGCCGGCAGTGCGACCCCGGGCTCCGGGCGGAACCCCTGCCTCGACCAGAACCGGGCGGTGCCCCCGACGGCGACCAGGGAGATCCGCTCGTAGCGGAAGGACTCTGCGACCTCGGCGAGGTGCCGCACCATCCGCGTCCCCCAGCCTTCGCCGCGGAGTCCGGCGCCGACCACGATGTCGTGCAGGTGCAGGTTCGACGATTGGAAGGCCACGGCCTCGGGGAGCGCGGGATCGGGACAGCGGTCGCGCGGGTACGGCAACGCGAGCAGATAACCGCCGGGGCGGTCCCCCAGGTCCAGCACGAACGAGGTTTCCTTGGCCCAGCGGGATTCCAGGACCTCGCGGCGCTCCGACAGCCCGTGCGGCGCATACGCGGCTGACTCCAGGCCGGCGATGGCGCTCCAGTCGCCCGCATCGATCGGCCGGATGCGCGTTTCCCGGACGGCCACCACCGGCAGCGGGGCGAAACCGTTGAAGCCGAGGGTGGTGTAGCTGATCGCGTAGGCGCCGGTGGAGTGGATCCACACCGGATCGCCGGACGCGAGGTCGGCGGGCACCTCGATCAGCTCACCGCCGAACCGGTCGTCGCTGTCGCACGTCGGCCCCGCGATCACCGCGGGCACCACGGCCCCGCCCCCACGGCCGGGGAACGTCAGGTGGTAGCGGACCTGGTCCGTCTCGTACAGACCGTTGAACTTGCCGCAGCTCAGGTAGAGCCACGTCTCCCCGCGGACGGTGAGGCGGGCGACGTGCGCCCGGATGGTCCCGTGGTCGGCGACGAGGTACCGCCCGGGTTCGACGACGAAGCCGAGCCGATCGTCGACCGCGCGCAGCCGGCTCATCCCGGCCCGGATGGCGGCGAAGATCTCCGCGGTCGGCGGCGTCAACCGGGCACCGGCCCGGCTGAAGTAGCCGGTGGCGGGCAGCCCGCCACCGAGGTTGACGTGACCGAGCCGGATTCCGCGGGACGCGAGCGAGGTGACGACCGCGACCAGGTCGTCCGCGGCTCGCCGCCACGCGGAAGCCGTCATCTGCTGGGATCCGACGTGGACCGACAGCCCGACCGGGACGAGCCCGAGCCGCCGGGCCTCGGCCAGCACGAGGACCGGGTCGTCACTGCCGGACTTGCCCGTCAGGGCCCACAGCGCGCCGACGCCGGTCGTGGTGACGCGGCAGAAGACGCGCGCGCCCGGAGCGTTGCGCGCGATCGCCCGGACGTCCTCGACGCAATCGGTCGCGAACGTGGTGATGCCCAGCTCGTGCGCGGCGGCGATGTCGGCGTCGGACTTCACGGTGTTGCCGTAGTGCACCTCGGCCGGCAACGCCCCGCTCCGCAACGCCAGCCTGACCTCACCGGGGCTGGCGGCGTCGAAGCCCGCGCCCGCACCGGCCAGGCATGCGAGCACCGAAGGGTGGGGACACGCTTTCACGGCGAAGCGCACCGAGACGTCCGGCAGCTCCCCCAGCAGGGTGCGGTACTGCCGTTCGATCCCGGTCAGGTCGTAGACCAGCTGGTCGTGCCCCGCTCGCGTCAAGGCGGACCGCACGTGGGCGGGCTCAGACATCGGTGGCACGGGCAGCCTCGATCAGGGACGCCCACGCGTCGATGAGCACGGCGTAGTCATCGATGTCACGACGGCTCTCCACGAGCAGCCTGTCCCGGTGCCGCCCCACGTGGTCGGCGACGCGGGCGAACCGGCCGCCCAGCGCACGGTAGGCCCGCTCCAGCTCGGCGATCCCCGTCTCGTCGCGGTCCTGCCACGTGCTCTCCCGCACGATCGCCGCGATCTCGGCCGGGTCGTCGGACCGCAACCGGCGGTAGATGAAGTGGAAGTAGTACATCGACAGGACGAACTTGGCGAAGCGCACCTGGTAGGCGAGGAAACCCTCGTCGGTCTTCCGTTCCCCCGTGTGGAAGTTGACGATGTGCCGGTTGTGCACGACGGCGGGCAGGCGCGCCTTGTCCGCCACGTGGATGAGGAAGTAGTCGCTGCCGATGGTGTCGGTGGCCGGCGGGAGCGGGATCCGTTCGTGGAGACCGTGGAAACTGATGTTGTGCATGTCCACCCGCATCGGGTCGACGACGTCGAGCACGGACCGGTCCTCGTCGAACGGTTCCCATCCCGTGAAGGACTCCTCGACCAGTGCGCGCTTCTCCGCGTCCGTGGCGCCCGGAGCGGCCCAGAGGCTCACCAGGTCGTAGTACGCCTCGCGGTCGCGCACGTCCTGGAGGTCGACGGACATCTCGCCGACGAACGAGGCGCCGACCAGGGCCACCGGCCGCTTCCGCAACGCCGGGTCCAGCCGGTTCTCGACGGCCACGGCCTCCTCCGCGGGCTTGCCGAGCGCGAGGAGCTCCGCGTGGACGGGGAACACCTTTTCCCCGCCGGAGGTCTGGAAGTACAGGTCGGAGTCGCGCCGGTGCACCGACTCGCAGCCCAGCGCGGCCGCGATCAGGAACGCCCGGTTCGTGCACGCCCCGTACGAGAGCGCCCACGGCAGCATGAGGTCCAGGACGAGATCGGGCTTCGCGGTCCCGGACCGCTTGATCACCCGGCGCAGGAATTCCCGTTGCGCTTCTTCATCGAGGTGCCGGACGTTCCGCGCGGCACCGAGCACCCGGGCGTGCGCGGCGAAGTGCGCCGACGAGTCCAGGACCAGCAGGTGGACTTCGACGTCCGGGAAAGCCGCCTCGGCGTAGCCGGCCTCGGCGACGACTTCCGCGAGGGTGGCGCGGCACTCGCGGTTCGTCGGCACGGTCAGGCAGATGCGTCTCATCGCCCCTCTTCCTCCGTTGCGTTCGACGCGATACGCACCGGGAACCGCACCTGTTCGAGACCGGTTCGGGCGGAATTCGGCGGCTCGCGGGAAGCACGTTCCTGGTGGATGTGATCTCCGCCGGGCAACGGCTCAGGTGCGGGCGGACGAGCCGGCGGCGTACTCGCACTACTGATCTTAGGTGGCGGCCGCGGCGTCCGGCTCTTCCCCGGTGCGGTGCATGTTCTCGCTAACCCGACCGGAATCGCGCGTGCGCGACCCGTGGTTCCGGGTCGCGCACGCGCGGGGGCCGCTAGCCCGGAACCACGGTTCCCCGCACGTCACCGAAGCCGATGCGCGTGCCGCCCGGGCCGGGGGCGGTCGCGCTGATCACCACCTCGTCGCCGTCCTCGAGGAACGTCCTCGTCACGCCGCCCGGCAGCTCCAGGGGTTCCTGGCCGCCCCAGGAGAGTTCCAGGAAGGAGCCCCGCTGGTCGCGTGCGGGGCCGGTCACCGTGCCCGAGGCGTAGAGGTCGCCCGTGCGCAGGCTCGCGCCGTTGACCGTCATGTGCGCCAGCTGCTGCGGGGCCGTCCAGTACTGGGTCGCGAACGGCGGGCTCGACACGAGGTGGCCGTTGAGCCGGATCTCCAGCGCCAGGTCCAAACCCCACTTTTCGGAGGTCCGCAGGTACTCGAACGGCTCCGGGTCCTGCGGCGGGCCGTCGACGCGCGCGTGCTCCAGCGCGGCCAGCGGGACGATCCACGGCGACACCGACGTCGCGAACGACTTGCCGAGGAACGGGCCCAGCGGCTGGTACTCCCAGGCCTGGATGTCGCGGGCGGACCAGTCGTTGACGAGGCAGACGCCGAACACGTGGTCCGCGAAGTCCGCTGTGGACACCGGAGTGCCCACTGTGGACGGAGTGCCGACGACGAACCCGACCTCCGCCTCGATGTCCAGCCGCTGCGACGGCCCGAAGGAGGGGGCATCGGCGTTGCGGGGCTTGCGCTGCCCGTGCGGCCGGACGACCGGCGTGCCCGACGCGACGACGGTGCCGGCCCGGCCGTGGTAGCCGATCGGCAGGTGTTTCCAGTTGGGCGGGAGCTCGGTCGCGTCCGGGCGGAAGATCTTGCCGGCGTTGAGGGCGTGGTGCTCGCTGGAGTAGAAGTCGACGTAGTCGGCGACCTCGAAGGGGAGGTGGGTGGTCACTTCGGTGAGCGGGACGAGGTGCGGCCGGAGCTGGTCGGCGTAGCGGGGTTCGGTCAGCCACTCGGTGAGGTGGGCGCGGACTTCCCGCCAGGTGGCGGCCCCGGCGGCCAGCAGCGGGTTGAGGACACCACGGGTGAGCAGCGGCGCGAAGGCGGCGGCCGTTTCGGTGGCCGCGGCGGTCAGGTCGAGCACCTGATCGCCGACGGGAACGCCGACCCGCCGTTCGGGCGCCCCACCGACGGAGAAGACGCCGTAGGGCAGGTTGTGCAGGCCGAAGGGGGTGTCTTCGGCAAGCTCGAGCCAGGTCACGTTCACTCCTCGTTGCGGGCGGCTTGCACCGCCGAGTAGTCGGCCACGATCACGCTCCGCCACGGGCGGCCCGCGCCGGCAGCCACCACGACCGGGCCGCTTGGCCAGCCGAAGACACGCTCCAGCTTCGGCGCCCCACGTCGGCGACCGGGCCGGCCGCCATCGGGCCCGGCCACGACGAGGCCACTCCACCTGCCAGGGCGGCCGCCGGGGGCCGGGTCGGTGGCCGGTCGGGTCACTTGGCGTCCTTCGCCGCTCGGGTCGCCACCCACTCCGCCACCACGTTCGCCAGCACCGGCAACGGCAGCGTCCCGCTGCCCAGCACCGTGTCGTGGAACTCGCGGATGTCGAACCGGTCGCCCAGTTCGCGCTCGGCCTCCGCGCGCAGGCGTTCGATCTCCAGGCGGCCCACCATGTAGCTGAGCGCCTGCCCCGGGAGGCCCGCGTAGCGGTCGATCTCCGCCTCGATCTCGATCCGGGCCATCGGCGTGTTCTCGACCAGGTAGTCCACCGCCTGCTGCCGGCTCCAGCCCAGCGCGTGCAGACCCGTGTCGACCACCAGCCGGGCCGCGCGCATCGAATCCTGCGTCAACAGTCCCAGCCGGGCCGTGCTGTCCGAGTACAGGCCCATTTCGTCCGCGAGGCGCTCGGCGTAGAGGCCCCAGCCCTCGGCGAACGCGTTGAACATGCCGATCCGGCGCAGCATCGGCACGCCGGTCACCTGCTGGGCCAGCGTCAGCTGGAAGTGGTGGCCCGGCACGGCTTCGTGGAACGCCACGGACTCGCTCAACGTCCGCTGCCGCTGGTCCGCGTCGCGCGTGTTCGCGTAGTACGTTCCCGGCCGGGAACCGTCGAGGGACGGCTCGATGTAGTAGGCGATTGAGCCGCTTTCGGCCTCCGCGTCCGGCACCGGCGCCACCCGGCACTGCTGCTCCGGCACCCGCGAGAACCACTGCGGCGCCGCGGCTTCCGCGCGCGTGATCGTCGCGCGGGCGGATTCCAGCAGCTCGTCGCCGTCGCGCCAGCGCAGGGCCGGGTCCGTGCGGATGCGGTCGAAGATCTCCGCGAGGTCGGTCGTGCCGAACAGCTCCGCACCCAGCTCGCGGTACTCCTCCGCCAGCCGCTCGATGATCGCCCGGCCCGTGTCGTGCAGGTCCTGCGGGGTGCGCTCGGTCGTCGTCTCGGCGCGGATCAGCGCCGCGTAGCGCTCCGGGCCGCCCGGGAGGTCGCCGATCCCCGGCGAGGTCTCCGGGCGGGCCACCGGGACGACCTCGTCGGCCAGGAAGTCGCGGTAGCGCCGGTACGCCGGCCACACCACGTCGGCCAGCAACCGGTCGCGCTCGGCTTCCAGGCCCCGGACCGGCACCTTCAGCGGGTCCTTGTCCGGGGCGGCGAGGTACCGCTCGACGTACCCGACGCCGATGCGCGCCAGGAACTCCGGCGGTGTCAGCCCCTCGGCGAGCGCGGCCCGCTGCCGCTCGATCACCTGGTCCAGGTACGTCCCGATCGCCGCGAGCCGGCTCAGGTAGCCGCGCGCCTTGACGTCGTCGTCGAGGATCGTCTGCGGCAGCTCCGTGAGCAGGCTGAGAGCCGGGGCGTCCAGCCCGTCGCTCACCGCGATGTCGGCCCGGCCGGAGTCGAGCACGTCGATCCGGGTGCGGGCCTGCCAGATCACGACGTCCCGCGTGACCCGCTCGGCCGGCGTCAGCGTCGCCGCGTCGATCGCCTCCGCCCGCGCGATGACGCCGGTGAGCCCGGCGCGGAACCGGGCCGCGGCTTCGGCGGTCTGGTCGGCGAGCTTGTCGTGCGTGCCGGGCAGGCCGTACACCGACGGGTACAGCGGCTGCGCCTCGAACATCAGCTCCAGGCACTCGTCGGCCAGCTTGTCGGGCGTGTCCCGGCGCTGCGCCACCCAGTCGGCGACCACACCGGACAGCACCGGCAGCGGCACGGTTCCGCTGCCCAGCACGACGTCGTGGAACTCGCGGATGTCGAACGCCGCACCCAGCGCCTGCTCGGCTTCGGCGCGCAGCCGCTGGATCTCCAGCCGCCCCACCATGTAGCCCAGCGCCTGGCCCGGGTCGGCGGTGTACCGGTCGATCTCCGCCTCGATCTCCAGCCGCGCCATCGGCGTGTGCTCGGCCAGGTAGTCGACCGCCTGCTGCCGGCTCCAGCCGAGCGCGTGCAGGCCCGTGTCGACGACCAGCCGGCCCGCCCGCAGCGAATCCTGTGTCAGCATCCCCAGCCGCGACACGTCGTCGGAGTACAACCCCATCTCGTCGGCCAGCCGCTCGGCGTAGAGCCCCCAGCCTTCGCCGTAGGCGTTGACGTGCAGGATCCGGCGCAGCAGTGGCAAACCGGTGAGGCCCTGCGCGAGGCACAGCTGGAAGTGGTGCCCCGGCACGGCCTCGTGGAACGCGATGGCCTCGCTGGTGAACCGCGGCCGCTTCTCCGCCTCGAACGTGTTCGCGTAGTACGTGCCCGGCCGCGTCCCGTCGAGCGACGGCCGCAGGTAATAGGCGATCGTGCCGCTCGCCGCGTCGGCCTCCGGCACCGGCGCCACCTGGCACTGCTGCTCCGGCACCCGCGAGAACCATTGCCCGGCCACGGCTTCCGCGCGGGTGATGGCGGCCCGGGCCCCGGCCAGCAGCTCTTCGCCGTCCCGCCAGCGCAGGGCCGGATCGGTCCGGATCCGGTCGAAGATCTCGGCGAGGTCGGTGGTGCCGAACAGCTTCCCGCCCAGCTCGCGGTACTCCCCCGCCAGCTTCTCGATCAGCGCCAGCCCGGTGTCGTGCAGGTCCTGCGCGGTGCGCTCGGTGGTCGTTTCGAGGCGGATCAGCGCGGCGTACCGCTCCTGCCCGCCCGGCAGGGCTCCGATGCCGGGCGACGTCTCGGGCCGGGCGACCGGCGCGAGCTCGTCGGCCAGGAAGGCGCGATAGCGCGCGTACGCGGGCCGGACGACCTCGGCGAGCAGCCGATCGCGCTCGGTCTCGAAGCCCTCGAGCACGTACGCCGGGGTCACCCGCAGCGGGTCGTTCTCGGGTGCGCCGAGGTAGCGGTCGACGTACTCGACGCCGACGCGCACCAGGAAGTCCGGCGGCACGCGCCCTTCGCCCGCCGCCGCGCGCTGCCGCTCGATCAGCGCGTCCAGGTAGCCGCCCAGGCCGGCGAGCCGGCTGAGGTAGCCGCGGACCTTCGGCTCGTCGTCCAGGACGGTCTGCGGCAGGTAGAGCAGCAGCTGCAGCGCGGGCGCGGCGAGCCCGTCGCTGACCGAGATGTCGGCGCGGCCGGAGTCGATCTCGTCGATGGCGGACTTCGCCTGCGACAGCACGACTTCCCGGGTGACCCGCTCGTCGGCGGGCAGCCCTGAGCTGTCGAGCGCCTCGGCCCGCGCGGCGATGGCGGCGTACCCCGCGCGCAGCCGGGCTTCGGCCTCCGCGCTCGGATCCGGCAGCCGGCCGTGGTCGGCGGGCAGGCCGTACAGCGACGGCAACAGCGGCTGCCGTTCGAAGTCCAGCGCGAGCAGCTCGTCGGCCAGCTTTTCGGGCGTGTCGCGCTGCTCGGCCACCCAGTCCTCGACCACCTTGGCCAGCGCCGAGAGCGGCAACATGCCGTGGCCCAGCACGACTTCGTGGAAGCCGCGGATGTCGAACCGCTCGCCCAGCGCCTGCTCGGCTTCGGCGCGCAGCCGCTGAATTTCTAGCCGCCCCACCATGTACCCGAGCGCCTGCCCCGGCCAGCCGACGTACCGGTCGATCTCCGCCTCGATCTCCAGCCGCGCCATCGGCGTGTTGTCGACCAGGAAGTCGATGGCCTGCTGCCGGCTCCACCCGAGCGCGTGCAGCCCGGTGTCGACGACCAGCCGGCCCGCCCGCATCGAGTCCTGCGTCAGCATGCCGAGCCGGGAGACGTCGTCGGAGTACAGGCCCATCTCGTCCGCGAGCCGCTCGGCGTAGAGGCCCCAGCCTTCGGCGTAGGCGTTGAACATGCCGATCCGGCGCAGCAGCGGCAGGTCCTGCAGCTCCTGGGCCAGGCTCAGCTGGAAGTGGTGCCCCGGCACGGCTTCGTGGAACGCGATCGCCTCGCTGGTGAACCGCGGCCGCTTCTCCGCCTCGAACGTGTTCGCGTAATACGTGCCCGGCCGCGTCCCGTCGAGGGACGGCTGGAGGTAGTACGCGATCGTGCCGCTCGCCGCGTCGGCCTCCGGCACCGGCGCGACCTCGCACTTCTCCGCCGGGATGCGCGAGAACCACCGCGGCGCGACGGCTTCGGCGCGGGCGATGGCGTCCCGGGCCGCGGACAGCAGCTCCTCGCCGTCCCGCCAGCGCAACGCCGGATCGGTGCGCAGGCGCTCGAAGATCTCGGCGAGCTCGGTGGTGCCGAACACCTTCGCGCCCAGCTCGCGGTACTCCCCCGCCAGCTTCTCGATCAGCGCCAGGCCGGTGTCGTGCAGGTCCTGCGCCGTGCGCTCGGTGGTCGTCTCCGCGCGGATCAGCGCCGCGTACCGCTCGGCCCCGCCCGGCACGTGGGAGATGCCTGGAGCGGTGTCGGGCCGCCCGACCGGCTCGACCTCGTCACGCAGGAAGTCGCGGTACCGCGCGTACGCCGGGTGCACGACCTCGGCGAGCAGCCTGTCCCGCTCGGCCTCGAACCCTTCGATGGCCGCGGTCGTGCCCACCTTCAGCGGGTCGGTGCCCGCCGCCGCCAGGTAGCGGTCGATGTATTCGATGCCGACGCGGGCCAGGTACGCCGGTGGCACCAGGCCTTCGGCCAGGCTCTCGCGCTGCCGCTCGGCCAGGTCGGCGAGGAACGGCTCGATCGCGGCGAGCCGGGCCAGGTAGCCGCGCGCCTTCTTCTCGTCGTCCAGCTTGTAGTACGGCAGGTACATCAGCAGCCCGAGCGCGGGCGCGGTGAGCCCGTCGCTGACCCCGAGATCGGCGGACCGCGCGCCGAGCCTGTCGGCCTCGACCTCGGCGGAGGCGATCACGACCTCGCGGGTGACGGCTTCCTCCGGCGTCAGGCCGTCGGTGGCCAGCGCCCGCGCCCGGGCCGCGAGGGCCCGGTACGCGGCGCGGAAACGGTCCTGCGCCGCCCGCGTCTGGTCACCGAGCCGGTCGTGGTCGCCGGGCAGCCCGAGGACCGACGGGTGCAGCGGCTCCTGCTCGAAGGACAGCTCGACGAGCTCGCTCGCCAGGCCGTCGACGGTGTCGCCGTGCCCGGCCACCCACTCGTCGACGACCGTGGCGAGCACCGACAGCGGCAGCTGGCCGCCCGCCAGCACGAGGTCGTGGAACGCGCGGACGTCGAACCGCGAGCCGAGCCGCTGCTCGGCGCGGGCCCGGGCGCGCTGGATCTCCCGGCGCCCCACCATGTACCCGAGCGCCTGGCCCGGCCAGGCGATGTAGCGGTCGACCTCGGACTGGATCTCCAGCGGCGCCATCGGCGTGTGCTCGGCGAGGTAGTCGACCGCCTGCTGCCGGCTCCAGCCGAGCGCGTGCAGCCCGGTGTCGACGACCAGCCGGCCCGCCCGCACCGAGTCGCCGGCCAGCATGCCGAGCCGGGCGATGTCGTCGGAGTAGAGCCCCATTTCGTCGGCGAGGCGCTCGCTGTAGAGCCCCCAGCCCTCGACGTAGGCGTTGAACATGCCGATGCGACGCAGCAGCGGCAGCTCGGCGAGCCCCTGCGCGATGCTGATCTGGAAGTGGTGCCCCGGCACGGCTTCGTGGAA
Organism: Amycolatopsis sp. cmx-13-12; assembly: GCA_049998155.1. GTDB lineage: Bacteria > Actinomycetota > Actinomycetes > Mycobacteriales > Pseudonocardiaceae > Amycolatopsis. Next base: position 1,130,160 of record JAEBES010000001.1, read on the forward strand.
CGCGGTCGACTCGGCCATGTGCCGGAACCGCTCGGTGGCTCCGTGGGTGTTCGCGAAGTAGATCCCCGGCCGGGAGCCGTCGGCCGCCGGACGCAGGTAGTAGGCCGCGGGCGCGCCGGGCGCGACCTCCGACGGCACCGCTTCGACCGTGCACTCCTGCTCCGGGAGCCGGCCGAACCACTTCGGGGCTTCCGCGGTGGCCCGGGCGACGGCCGTGCGGGCGGTCTCGAGCAGCTCGTCGGCACTGCGCCAGCGCAGCTGCGGGTCGGTGCGCAGGCGCTCGAAGATCGCGGCCAGGTCGTCGGTGCCGAACGCCTTCTGCCCCAGCTCGCGGTACTCGGCGGCGAGCGCCTCGATGGTGTCGAGGCCGATCCGGTGCAGGTCGTCCGGGGTGAGGTCGGTGGTCGTGTGCAGCCGCACCAGGCCGAGGTAGGTCTCGTCGCCGCCCGGCAGCCACGACACACCGGGCCGGTCCGCGGGCCGTCCGTGCGGCCTGACCTCGGCGATCAGGAACTCGCGGTACTCCGCGAAGGCCGGCCGGACGACGTCGGCGAGCAGCTCCTCCCGCCGCCGTTCGAACTCCTCGTCCGGGGCGGGCTGGCGGCGCAGCGGGTCGGCGGCCGGGTCGGCGAGGTAGCGGTCGAGCTGCGCGATCGCGGCGTCGACCAGGTGGGCCACCGGGAGCAGGCCGTCGGCGATGCCCTCGGCGTGCCGCCGGGCGGCCTGGCGCAGGTGCCCGGGGACCGCGGCCAGCCGGCCGAGCTGGGCCTCCGCGGCCTCGCCGGGCGTCACCGTCGTCATCGGCAGGGCCATCAGCAGGCCCGCCGCGGGCCCGATGGACAGGTCGGTGACCGCGAATTCGGCCAGCCTGCTGTCGATCGAGGCGATGCGGTTCTCGGCCACGGTGATCAGCACTTCGCGGGTGACCCGGTCTTCGGCGCCCTCGGGCGCCAGCGCGCGAGCCCGCTCGACGAACGCCACGAGCCGGGCCCGGAAGGCGCGCTCGGCCTCGGCCGACAGGTCCGCCAGACCGGGCTCCGCCGGGCGGATGCCCAGCAGGGCCGGCGTCAGCGGATCGGCGGCGAACAGCGCTTCGACGAACTCGTCGGCGAGTTCGGTGACCGCGGTCATGGCAGGACCCCCAGCTTCGGCTGATGTGCTCCCGGCCGACCCTAACGGAGATCACCGACAGAAAACGCCCGCGCCGTTCGCCCGGGGCGGACGGCCTGCGGCGCCGCGGATCGGCCAGGCGGTAGCGTTCGTCGGGTGGCCGTGACCGATCCCGTGGATACCCGCCTGCTCGCCGCGCTCGCCGACCTCGGCAAGGCGGCGGTGCACGAGCTGGCGGCCAAGGTCGGCATGGATCCCCGCGAGGTCGCCTACCGGCTGGTCGCCCTCTCCGGCAGCGGGCTCCCGCTGCTCGTCGGCGTCGAAAGCGACCCGAACGGCCTGCGCGCGGCCATCGCGGGCGCGCCGCCGTCGTGGGCGAACCGGCCGCCGCAGCCGCAGTTCCCGCCGCCTTCGCAGCCCGTGCCGCAGCAACCCGCGCCGCCGATGCCGCCGCCCGTCCAGGGCACGCCTTCGGGGCCCTACACCGTGCAGGGCGCTCCATCCGGGCCGTACAACGTCCAGGGCGCACCCTCCGGGCCATACACGGTCCAGGGCGCACCCTCGGGGCCCTACACCGTCCAGGGGACGCCGTCCGGGCGCTACCCGGGCCCGCCGCCGCAACAACCGCCGCGCCCGCCCCGGCCGTTCACGCCGCCGCCGGTGCCGCTGGACCCGGCCGTGAGCACGTGGGGCGTCCCGCAGACGGCGTCATGGGCCCGCGGCGACGAACCCGCCCGGCCGAGCGGGCCCGCGAGCGGCAAGCAGGGCAGGCTCGGCGAGGTCATGGAGACCCAGGGCCTGGAGGGCGAGCAGCTGTCGGTGCAGCTGCTGGAGGTCCAGGACCCGGCCGACTACCTGTTCAGCGCGGCCGGCTACCGCCTGGAGGCGGGCGAACGCGCGGTGGTGGTGCACACCGAGATCACCAACCGCGGGCCGATCCCGTTCGCCTCGCTGCCGGACAACTACCTCGAGCTGCTCGCCGCCGACGGCCAGGCGATCGGCAAGGCGCCGGTGTCGCTGACCTCGCGGCCGCCGCACAAGATCGGCGTCAAACCGGGCGAGACGCTGGGCGGCCACACGGTGTACGTGCTGCCGGACGCCACCCGCGTCGTCTCGGTGCGCTGGAGCCCGCGGCCGGAGCCGGACGAGCGCACGCTGACCTGGTCGATCGAGGATCAGTAGCTCTCGTCGCGCAGGATTTCGAGGGCCTTCGCCAGGTCGTCCGGGTACTCCGACTCGAACTCGACCCAGCGGCCGTCCGCGGGGTGGGCGAACGCCAGGGTCTTCGCGTGCAGCCACTGCCGGCTCAGGCCGAGGTGGCGGGCCAGCACCGGGTCGGCACCGTAGGTCAGGTCGCCGACGCAGGGGTGCCGCAGCGCCGAGAAGTGGACGCGGATCTGGTGCGTCCGCCCGGTTTCGAGCTTGATGTGCGCGAGCGACGCCGCCCGGAACGCCTCGACGACCTCGTAGTGCGTCACGCTCGGGCGACCGCCCTGGACCACGGCGAACTTGTAGTCGTGGCGCGGGTGGCGGTCGATCGGGGCGTCGATCGTGCCGCGCATCGGGTCCGGGTGGCCCTGGACGATCGCGTGGTAGCCCTTGTCGACCGTGCGCTCCTTGAACGCGCGCTTGAGCACGGTGTAGGCGTGCTCGCTCTTGGCGACCACCATCACGCCGGTGGTCCCCGCGTCGAGCCGGTGGACCACGCCCTGGCGCTCGGCCGCTCCCGACGTCGCGATCCGCAGGCCGGCCGCGGCGAGACCGCCGACCACGGTCGGGCCGGTCCAGCCCGGGCTCGGGTGCACCGCGACGCCGACCGGCTTCGAGATCACCACGATGTCGTCGTCGTCGTGCAGGATCTGCATGCCCTCGACCGGCTGCGCGACGACCTCGACCGGGTTGGCCGGCTCCGGCAGCGTGATCTCCAGGAGACCGCCGCCGGAAAGGCGGTCGGACTTGCCCGCCGGACGGCCGTCGAGCAGCACGTCCCCGGCCTCGGCGAGCTCGGCGACGACCGTGCGGGACAGCCCGAGCAGCTTGGCCAGGCCGGCGTCGACCCGCATCCCGTCCAGCCCATCGGGCACCGGGAGCATCCGCGAGCTCACGCCTGCTCCTCCGCTTGCTTGATCTTCTTGTCCTTGGTCGACGTGCCGTCGTAGTCCTTGCCGAGCAGGGACAGCAGCACGATCAGGGCGCCGCCGACGCAGATCGCGGAGTCGGCGATGTTGAAGATCGCGAAGCCCTTGCCGTTGGGGGCGAAGGCCGAGATGAAGTCGACGACGTGGCCCTGCAGCCCGCCGGGCGCGCGGAAGATGCGGTCGGTCAGGTTGCCGGTGGCGCCAGCGAGCACGAGGCCGAGGCCGATCGCCCAGCCGATCGAGCGCAGCCGCCGCGACAGCCAGATGATCGCGATGACCACGGCGAGCGCGACCAGGGCGAGCACCCAGGTCATGCCGGTGGCCATCGAGAAGGCGGCGCCGGGGTTGCGGATCACCTGCAGGTAGATCAGCCCGCCGAGGACCTTGACCGGCTCCTTGCCCTCCAGGTTGGCGACGACCAGGTTCTTCGTCACCAGGTCGATCGCCCAGAACACGACGGCGACCGCGAAGACCCAGCCGACCCGCCGCTTCGGCAGCAGCGGCTTCGCCGGGACCTCCGGGTTCTCGGGCGCGTCGGCGGCCGGATCGGGCACCGCCTCGGCGGGCGCGGCGGTGTCGGGTTCGGAGTGGCTGGGCTCGGTGCTCACCGGTCCATTGTCCACGGCGCTGGTCAGGCCGTGGCGGGCCCGTCCGGCCGCGGCCGCACGAGCACGGCGAAGGCGGCCGCGAACAGCACGCCCACGGCGCCGAGCGCCCCGGCCACCGGAGGCAGGAACACCGTCGTGACCAGCGTGAACACCCCGGCGACGGCGACCAGGAACCAGCTGCGTTCGTAGCCCGCCAGCAGCAGGAGACCGAGCGCCGCGAGCAGCGGGCCGCGGACGTCGCCACCGAGCCGGAGCTGGAAGGCGCCGACCAGGTCGAGCAGCGGGACGGCCGCCAGCGCCCCGAGCGTGCCGAGCACGAACCGGCCTGGACGCCGGGGCCGCAGTTGCCGCCAGTACCAAGCGGCCACGACGAGCACCACGCAAGCGAGGCCCGCGCCCCAGCCGAGCGTCGGCGACGGCACGACGTCCACCGCCACGGCGGTCACCGCCACCCGCTCGCCGCCGGTGCCGCCGACCCCGCCGGTGCCGAGGCCGTGCAGGGCCGGGGGCAGCTGGTACCCCCGGGGACCGGCGGCTTCGATGCCGTCCGGGACCAGTTCGACGGCCACCATCACGAGCAGCGCGAACCCCAGCGCGGCCAACGGGAACCAGGACCTCCGAGGACTCCCCATCGGGTCAGGGTATCGAGCGCGGCTTTGCCCGCAGCAGGGCCGCGAAGGCGGCGGCGAGCAGGATCATGGCCGAGCCCAGCACGCCCGCCATGTCCGCCGAGAGCACCACGGCGACCAGGGCGAACGCCGCCGTCGTCAGCAGGACGAACCGGCTGCGCTCGTACGCTGCCAGGACCAGCAGGCCGAACGTGGCCAGGAGCGGGCCGCGCAGGCCGTCATCGAGCCGGAACTGCCAGGACCCGACCAGGTCGAGCAGCGGGAGGGCGAGCAGCGCACCGACCGTGCCGAGGACGAACCACCCGGTGCGGACCGGCCGCAGGGTGACCGCGTACCAAACCGCCGTGCCGAGGACGACCACGCCGAGCGCGATCAGCCACGCGGTCCCGGTGGGCAGGCCCGGCCCCAGCGCGTAGAACTGGTCCTGGGTCAGGAACTGCAGGCCACGGGACGCCGGCTCGGCCGGGCGGAGCAGGAGGTTCGCGGCGTCGGCTTGGGCCTGGCTGCGGCGCGCCAGCAGCTGCGCCACGGCCAGGCCGATCTCCGCGAATCCCAGCAGTGCCAGCGGAAACCAGAACCGCGGTCCTCTCCCCATCGGCCCAGGCTAGCGCTCAGCAGAACGGCGGCAGCTCCCGCGGGTCGCCCACCGGCGCCCAGCGGCCGTCCACCTTCGCGTACTCCCAGCGGGCTCCGCGGGCGACGATCTGGCGCAGCGCCAAGAGCACGCGGTCGACGTGCTCCTCGGTGCTGCCGAGGCCGAGGCTGACGCGGACCGCCTGCTGCCCTTCGCCGCCGGTGACGCCGATCAGGCGCTTCGCCGCGATGTGGGCGCAGAAGGCGCCGTCGCGGACGCCGATGCCGTACTCGGCCGACAGCACCGCGGCGAGCCAGCCCGGGTCGAAGCCGTCGACGACGAAGCTGACCGTGCCGACCCGGTCGACCGGCGCGTCGAACAGCCGCAGCTCGGCGCAGCCCGGAATGCTCTCCAGGCCCTTGCGCAGCCGGGCGAGCAGGGCCTGCTCGTGGCCTTCGATCGCGGCCCAGTTTTCGCTCAGGGTTTCGCACGCGACGCCGAGCGCGTACACGCCGACCGTGTTGGGCGAGCCGGCTTCGTGGCGCTCCGGGCCGGTGTTCCAGACGACGGCGTCTTCGGTGACGAGCTTCGTCGCGCCGCCGCCGGCGAGGTACGGGCGGGCCGCGCGCAGCCAGTCGGCGCGGCCGATCAGGGCACCCGCGCCGAAGGGTGCGTACAGCTTGTGGCCGGACAGCGCGACGTAGTCGACGTCCAGGTCCTTGATCGAGATCCGGCGGTGCGGGGCCAGCTGGGCGGCATCGAGGGCGATGCGAGCGCCGTGTTTCCGTGCCACGGCGGCGATTTCGGCCACCGGGAGCAGCTCACCGGTCACATTGGACGCTCCGGTGACGACGACCAGCCGCGGGCCCTCCGGAGCGCCGGCGAGTGCTTCGTCCACAGCGGACACCGCGGCGAGGCGGGTGCGCGGGGTCGGGATCCGCCGGACGTTCGGCCCCGGCCACGGCAGCAGCGCGGCGTGGTGCTCGGTGTCGAACACGATCACCGTGGTGTGCCGGGGCAGGCTGCGCGCCAGGAGGTTGAAGGAGTCGGTGGTGTTGCGGGTGAAGACGACCGTGTCGGTCTGCCGCGCGTCGACGAAGCGGCGCAGGACGTCGCGGGTGCGCTCGTAGAGCTTGGTGGAGACCTGCGACGCGAACCCGGCGCCGCGGTGGACGCTCGCGTACCAGGGCAGGAACTCGTCGACCTTCGCGCGGACGGCGTCGAGACACGGGGCGCTCGCGGCGTGGTCGAGGTTGGCGTAGCCGATGTCCCCGCCGGTCACCAGCGGAACCCGCAGCGCCGCCCCGGCGACGGTGGGGATGTCGTGGGTCTGGGTCTGGGTGCGTTCGATGGCGAGAGTCATCGGGTGCCTCCTCGGCGATCCGGGGGACCCCGGCGAGGGGCCCGCGCTTGCCCGTCGCACGGCGCGACCGGCCCGGTCTTCACCCGGGGCACCCCACCGCGGTAGGAGGGTTGCCGGCCAGCAAGCCGGGGCTTCGCGCTGGCACTCATGACCTGAGGCAGAAGGTAACCGAGAACGCGCCGGGCCGCCAACCCCCGCCTCACATTCTGAGACGGCGGTCACAGAGCGTGGTCAGCGGCCGGACTCGCCCTTCCAGCGAGCGAGGCGGCCGGCCCGGTCGACGGCGCGCAGCCGGCGTTCGACCGCGTCGCGGACCACGCTCGTCGTGACGACCAGCAGCTGGTCGTTCTCCTGCAGGCGGCTGGTCTTCTGCGGCGTGAAGCCGGCGCCGTCGCGGACGACCAGGCTGATCGTCGCCCCGACGGGCAGCCGCAGCTCGGACAGGTACACGCCGTGCATCTTCGACCCCGGCTGGATCCGGACCTGCAGCAGTTCGGCGCCCAGCTCGTCCAGTGGCGCGGAGTCGACCTCGATCTCGTGCGCTTCGGACTTCTTGGCCAGCCCGAGGAAGCGCGCGAGCGGGCCGAGCGTCGCCCCCTGGACCAGCGTCAGCACGATGACCAGCACGAACACCGCGTCGACCAGCCGCTGCGCGCCCGGCAGGCCCTGCGACAGCGGGATCATGGCGAGCACGATCGGCACCGCGCCGCGCAGCCCGGCCCACGACAGGAACGCCTGCTCCCGCCACGGCAGGCGGAACGGCAGCATCGACAGCACGACCGAGACCGGCCGCGCCAGCAGCAGCACGACCGCGCCCGCGACCAGGCCCGGCACGACCGCGTCGAGCAGCCGGCCCGGCGAGGCGAACAGCCCGAGCAGCACGAACAGCCCGATCTGCGCCAGCCAGCCCAGGCCCTCGGCGAACGACAGCGTGTCCGACCGGTGCGGCAGCCGCGAATTGCCGAGCACCAGCGCGGCGACGTAGGTGGCGAGCAGCCCGGACGCGTGCAGCAGCTGCCCGGACGAGTAGGCGACGACGCACACCGCGACCGTGGCCAGCGGGTACAGGCCGGTGGCCGGCAGCGCGGCCCGGCGCAGCGCGATCCCGCCGAGCCAGCCGAAGGCGAGGCCGATGACCAGGCCCGCGGTCAGCTCGTAGACCACCAGCAGCGGCAGCGTCCAGTCCACAGTGGTGCCCTCGGCCAGCACCACGACGGCGATGTAGGCCGGCGCGTCGTTGATGCCCGACTCGAGTTCGAGCGCGCCGGTGAGCCGTTTGCCGATCCCCGCCGTGCGCAGCACCGAAAACACGGCGGCCGCGTCGGTCGAGGCGAGCACCGCGCCCCACAGCAGGGCCAGCCGCCAGTCGAGGCCCAGCAGCCAGTGCAGGGCCGCGCCGGTGACCGCGATGCTCACCACAACGGCCACTGTGGACAGTGCGATCCCGCGGCCCAGCGCGGGTTTCACCGCCGACCACCGGGTGGTCAGCCCGCCTTCGGCGAGGATCATGACGAGAGCGGCGAGGCCGAGCGACTGGGTCAGCGCGGGGTTGTCGAACCGGATGCCGAAGCCGGCTTCCCCCAGCACGACGCCGATCCCCAGGTACAGCAGCAGCGAGGGCAGGCCGAGCCGGATCGACACGCGCACGGCCAGCACCGACGCGAGGAGGACGACACCGCCGACGCCGAGCAGCACGGGAAGCTGGTCCATGCCCGCCTCCTCCCGAGTGCCGTGGGGCCCTCAGAATAGTGAAGCGCGCGGGTTAACTCGTTCGTGTACCGCTGCCCAGCGCCGGACACCCGGTGTGTTAAGGCGCCGCGACGCCACCGAGCGCGTCGAGATCGACACCGAGCGCGGCGAAGGGCTCCCCCGCGGCCGGCAGCACCTTGACCGCGCGGTGGCCGTCCCTGCTCACCCAGCCGGCCTCGACCGCCCGGTCGAGCAGCGCCGCGGGCAGGGCGCCGGCGAGGTGGTCACGGCGCTCCGTCCAATCCAGACAGTCACGCAGCAGCGGCCGCCGCCCGGCGGCGACGGGCACCCCGAGGGTCGCCAGCACGGTGCGGCCGCGCGCGGTCAGCGCCAGCCCGTCGGCGGTGTCGAGCAGGCCGGTGGCGAGCATCCCCTCACGGAGGGCGACGCCGAGCTCACCGGCGAGGTGGTCGTAGCAGGTCCGCGCGAAGCCGAGCCGCCGCGCCCGCAGCGACGATTTGAGGCCGGTCACCGGCCGGTGCTCGGCGTGCTGGGCCAGGTGCTCGATCAGTTCGGCGACGCGCGGGTCGGCGATCCGGACGTAGCTGGCCCGCCCCTGCTTGACGCGAGCGACGAAGCCCGCGCCGGCCAGCCGGGTGACGTGCTCGCTGGCCGTCGAGAGGGCGATCCCGGCGGCTTTCGCGAGCTCGCCGACGGTCCAGGCCCGCCCGTCCAGCAGCACGAGGCACATGGTGGCCCGGCTCGGGTCGGCGAGCACCGCGGCCACTTCGGCCAGCGCGATCGTCTCCATGCCCCCACGCTACGGCCTGCACCCTTCGGCCACGCCCGAACCTTCGCCCCACCGGCCGACCCGCGCACCTGCAGGGTCGGCCTGCGCACCTGCAGGGTCGGCCTGCGCACCTGCAGGGTCGGCCTGCGTACCTGGAGGGTCGGCTCGCCGGCCGACCCTTCGGGTACGTGGGGTCAGAGGGCTTTGAGGAACTTGGCGGCCAGCTGGACGGCCGGGCCCGAGTCGTTCGAGTTCTCCAGGACCACCGCGAAGGCGATGTTCCCGCGGTAGCCGACGAACCAGCCCGTCGCGTTCGTGCCGTCGCCGAACTGGGCCGTGCCCGTCTTGCCGAAGACGTTGCCCGCCGAGGCCGCGGCGCGGCCGGTGCCGCTCTGCACCACCGCGTGCATCAGCTTCCGCACCTCACCGAGCACCGGCGACGGCGGCGGCGAATAGCCCTTGACCACCGTGGTCTCCAGGTCGTGCCACAGCCGGGGCGTGATCGCCTTGCCCGAGGCGACCGTGGCCGCCATCAGCGTGCCGCCGAGGGCGCTGGCCTGGATGCGGCCCTGGCCGAACCCGTCCTCGACCTGCTCGTCCTTGCTCGCCGCGGGCTCGACCTTCCCCAGCTCGGTCTTGAGCCCGGGGATGTCGTAGTCGGCGTTCAGGCCCAGTTCGTCGGCCGCCTTCTTCAGCCCGTCCGCGGGCAGGTTGAGCGCGAGCTGCCCGAACGTCGTGTTGCAGGAGCGGGCGAACGCCGTCTGCAGGTTCGTCGCGCCCAGCTCGAAGCCCTCGTTCTTGACCGTCCGCGTGCCGATCGTCGCGACGCCCGGGCAGTCGACCGGCGACGTCGCGGAGAGCCCGCTCTGCTGGACCGCCGCCACCGACGTGGCGATCTTGAACGACGAACCCGGCTCGAACAGGCCGTTGAGCGCCTTCGGCGAGTTCCCGGCGGCCGCGTTCTGCGCGACCGCGAGGATGTCCCCCGATCCCGTGTCGAGGGCGACGAGCATCGCCGATCCCTGGTAACCGTCCACCGCGGACTGGGCGGCGTTCTGCGCGGCCAGGCTCAGGCTCGCCACGAGCGGCTTGGCCCCGGCATCCGACGTCTTCCCGTACAGCCGCTCGAGACTCTTGCCGCCGGCATCGACGCGTTCGACGGCGAAACCCCCGCCGGCCGCGGCCGTGACCTGGCCGACCAACGCCGAGCGCAGCAGCGGCGCCGGGTTGCCGTCCACCGGTCGCAGGCCGCCGGACCCGCTGATGATCACCGGCTTGCCGTCGCGGTCGGCGACCGCGACCGTGTCCTGCGCGGCGGTGCTGATCACCAGCCGCTGCCCCGCCTCGAGCTTCGGGTGCAGCAGCGACGGCGCCCAGTGCACCAGCCACTTCCCGCTGCTCTGCACGAGCTCGAACGGCACGTCGTAGGTCCAGACCTGTCCCGGCTTCAGCGTCCACGACATGCTGAACGTGCCGCCCGTCCGCTTCGCCCCGGCCGGGGCGGCTGCAGGACGGTCAGCTTGGCGGCCACCGACGTCGGGTTCAGCGTGTTCCGCGTGGCCCGCAACGCCACCGCGGCGGCCGCGTTGTCGTCGGTCAGCCGGCCCGCCGCGTCGGGGTCGTTGCCGGAAACGTCCTGCAGGTACCCGGTGATCGCCGCGTTCGGGTCGGTCGCGCCGGGACTCTCCACGGTGGTCTCGCCGGTGGCGGCCTCCGGTGTCGAACCCCCGCTGTTCAGCAGGAAGAACGCGGCCACGACGACCACGACGACCAGCAGCGCGCCGCCGATCAGGATGCCGCGTCTCTTGCCAGGGCTCATTCCGGTTCCCTCCCCCATGCCCACCACCGTCGTGAGTGGTAAGTCGGGTTCTAACCCTACTTACCACTCACGACCGTGTCAGGCTTTCGCGACGGAGACCGTGACCTTCGTGCCGTCGCCGACGGTGCCCGCGAAACCCTCGCCGGCCGGGCCGTGGGTCACCGACGTGGAGAGGGTTTCCGAGGCCAGGAACTCCTCGTGCGTCCGGGCCGCGGCCACGACGTCGTCCGGCGCGTCGACGGTGAGCGCGATCCGGTCGGCGACGTCGAGCCCGGCGTCGCGGCGGGCCTGCTGCACGACCCGGACCAGGTCACGGACCAGGCCCTCGGCCGCCAGTTCCGGCGTCACCTCGGTGTCGACCAGGACCAGGCCGGACCCGCCGGGCAGTTCCGCCGCCGCGCCGCCGCCCTTGGCGACCAGCCGGCGTTCGAATTCGCCCTCCTGCAACGCGATCCCGGCCGCGACCACGGCGCCGCCCTGGAACGACCAGTCCCCCGCCTTGACGGCCTTGATCACCGTCTGGACGTCCTTGCCCAGGCGCGGGCCCGCGGCACGCGCGTTCACGGCGACCTCGAACCCGCCGTGCGCAGCGACGTCGGTGGTCAGCTCGACCGCCTTGACGTTCACCTCGTCGCGCAGGATGTCGGCGAACGGTGCCAGCGAAGAGGCGTCCTCGGCCGCCACGACCAGCGACGACAGCGGCAGCCGCACGCGCAGCTTGTTGGACTTCCGCAGCGACAGCGCCGACGACGCCACCTGCCGCACCCGGTCCATCGCGGTGACCAGCGCCGCGTCCGCGGGCAGGTCGTTCGCGTTCGGCCAGTCGCTCAGGTGCACCGAACGGCCGCCGGTCAGGCCACGCCAGACGACCTCGGTGGTCAGCGGCAGCAGCGGCGCCGCGACCCGCGACGTCACCTCCAGCACGGTGTGCAGCGTGTCGATCGCGTCCTGGTCGCCGGCCCAGAAGCGGTCGCGCGAGCGGCGCACGTACCAGTTCGTCAGGACCTCGAGGAAGTCCCGGACGGTCTGGCACGCGCCGGCGACGTCGTAGTTGTCCATCGCGTACTCGACGTCGGTGACCAGCTCGTGCGTCTTCGCCAGGACGTACCGGTCGAGCACGTTCGCCGAATCCGTGCGCCACTTGCCTTCCACGCCTTCGGCGTTCGCATACAGCGCGAGGAAGTAGTACGAGTTCCACAGCGGCAGCACGGCTTGGCGGACGGCGTCGCGGATGCCCTTGTCGGTGACGACGAGGTTGCCGCCGCGCAGGATCGGGCTCGCCATCAGGTACCAGCGCATCGCGTCGGAGCCGTCGCGCTCGAAGACCTCGTTGACGTCCGGGTAGTTGCGCAGCGACTTGGACATCTTCGCGCCGTCCGAGCCCAGCACGATGCCGTGCGAGACGCAGGTGCGGAACGCCGGCCGGTCGAACAGCGCCGTGGCCAGGACGTGCAGCAGGTAGAACCAGCCGCGCGTCTGCCCGATGTACTCGACGATGAAGTCGCTCGGGTAGTGGTGCTCGAACCATTCGGCGTTCTCGAACGGGTAGTGCACCTGGGCATACGGCATCGAGCCCGAGTCGAACCAGACGTCGAGGACGTCCGGGACGCGGCGCATGGTCGAGTTCCCGGTCGGGTCGTCCGGGTTCGGCCGGGTCAGCTCGTCGATGTAGGGCCGGTGCAGGTTGTCCAGCCGCACGCCGAAGTCCGCCTCCAGCTCGTCGAGCGAGCCGTAGACGTCGGTGCGCGGGTACGCCGGGTCGTCGGACTGCCACACCGGGATCGGCGTGCCGAAGTACCGGTTGCGGGAGATCGACCAGTCGATGGCGTTCTCCAGCCACTTCCCGAACTGGCCGTCCTTGACGTTCTCCGGGTACCAGGTGATCTGCTGGTTGAGCTCGACCATCCGGTCCTTGAACTGCGTCACCGCGACGAACCACGACGAAACGGCGCGGTAGATCAGCGGGTTCCGGCAGCGCCAGCAGTGCGGGTAGCTGTGGTCGTAGGTCTCGTGCCGCAGCAGGACCGCGCCCTGCTGCGCGGCGGATCCGGTGCCGTTCTTGAGGTCCCGCACGATGTTCGGGTTGGCGTCGAAGACCTGCTGGCCCTCGTAGTCCGGCACGGTGGCGTCGAACTTGCCGTGCGCGTCGACCGGCGTGACCGGCGGGATGCCGGCGGCGTCGGTGACGAGCTTGTCGTCGGCACCGTAGGCGGGGGCGATGTGGACGATCCCGGTGCCGTCGTCGGTGGTGACGTAGTCGGCGGCCAGCACCTGGTGGGCGTTCTCCGTGCCGGTGAAGTACGGGAACGGTGGCGCGTAACGGGTTCCGAGCAGCTGCGTGCCGGTGTAGCGCGCGACGACCGTCGGCTCTTCGCCGAGTTCACGCGCGTACGCGGCAACGCGCGCTTCGGCGAGCAGGAACCGCTTGCCGTCGTGCTCCACGACGACGTACTGCACGTCCGGGTGCACGGCCGTGGCGAGGTTGGACGGCAGCGTCCACGGGGTCGTCGTCCAGATCAGGAGGTAGGTGCCGTCGAGGTCGTTGTCGTTGCCCTCCAGGCGGAAACCGACCGTGACGGCCGGGTCCTGGCGGTTGCGGTAGACGTCGGAGTCCATGCCGAGCTCGTGGTTGGACAGCGGCGTCGCGTCGCGCCAGCAGTACGGCAGGACGCGGTAGCCCTCGTACACGAGTCCCTTGTCCCACAGGCGTTTGAACGCCCACAGCACCGACTCCATGTAGGTGACGTCGAGGGTCTTGTAGTCGTTGTCGAAGTCGACCCAGCGGGCCTGGCGGGTGACGTACTCGCGCCACTCGTCGGTGTAGCGGAGGACGGACTCCTGCGAAGCCGCGTTGAACTTCGCGATGCCCATCTCTTCGATCTCGGACGTCTCGGTGATGCCGAGCTGGCGCATCGCTTCGAGCTCGGCGGGCAGGCCGTGGGTGTCCCAGCCGAAGCGGCGCTCGACCTTGCGGCCCTTCATCGTCTGGTAGCGCGGCACCAGGTCCTTGACGTACCCGGTGAGCAGGTGGCCGTAGTGCGGCAGGCCGTTGGCGAAGGGCGGGCCGTCGTAGAAGACGTACTCGTTCTCGCCCTTCTCGCCCGCGGGGCGCGCGTCGATCGTCGCCTGGAAGGTCCGGTCGCTCTCCCAGTAGGCGAGGACCTGCTTCTCCAGGTCGGGGAACGACGGCTGCGACGGGACTCCTGCGCCGTCGCCGAGCTGGGCCTGGGGGTACATCCGGGTGCTCCTCGGTTCGTCTCTCGCGTACGGACGACCGGGCTCCCGGTCACCCACACGGGGACGAAACACACTTCGGCGTTCCGCGGTACCACCCCGCTTGCCCGGCAGGTGCTCCCGGGCCGCTCATTCAACGGCTGTCACGGGCCGCACCCGTCCGGTTCTACTGAGAGCGTGACGCTCGGTTCTTCCGGAGGCTCCCCGGTGATGGCCGGATCGACGCCGTGTTGCTTACCAGGTTAACCGGCCCGCGCAACCGGGTTGTCACGAGGGGCACCCGCCTGAGCCCGTGTCGTCCCTTCAATCACGCGTGTCGACCCTCCAGACACGCGTGTCGTCCGTTTTCGCACGGGCTCGCTGGGATCAGAGGGGCATCACGCGTGATTGAAGAGGCATCACGTGTGATTGGAGGGGCATCACGCGTGATTGGGGGGTCGACACGGTCAGCGGTGGGCGGCGGCCAGGGTGGCGTCGGGGCGGCAGATGTCGCAGGGGGTGAAGCCGAGCTGGCGGGCCTCGCCGACGCCGATCGGGATCGTGGCGCGGGGGCCGAGCCACTCGCAGGTGCGGAGGTGGTAGCGGGGGTGCTCGTCGACCACCACGACCTCGTCCTCGAGGTCGGCCAGGACGGCGAGGTCCGCCTCCGAGGTCTCTTCCACGCCCGGCTCGGCATCGGTGGTCGTTTCGGTCTCGGCTGAAGCGTCGGCTGGCTCCGGCTCGGGCGTGTCGGCCGGGTCACCCAGGTCTCCGGCGGCCGGGATCAGGGTGGTTTGCTCCTCCTCGCCCGGCTCCGGCTCCGGGGCCAAAGCAGGCGAAGCAACGGGAGCAGGAGAAGCGGCGACGGATCGGCGACGGCGGCGCAGCCAGTCGGCGACCAGGATGAGCCCGGCCAGCACGGACAGGCCGATGGAAACCCACGCCCACAGCGAAGAAGCCGTGATCAGCGCGGTGACGAGCAACCCCAGAGCCGCCAGTACCAGGACCAGCACGATGTAAAGCACGCTGCATTACAGCACGAATGGCCTGGGAGCGGACCACGACCCGCCCACGGGTGGTACCGGATCGACTCCGAACCGTGGTCCGCCCCGGGAAAGGGAGCGGACCACGGTCCGGAAGAAGAACTCAGCCGGCTTCGGCCCGCGGGCCGAACGAGTAACCCTGCCCGCCGCTCGTCGAGCCGGACGACTGCCCGGAGTTCGACGACGCCGAGGCCGGGGCCGCGGAACCGCGGTCGTCGAGCTCGCGCAGCTGGGACTCGAGGAACCCGCGCAGCCTCGTGCGGTACTCCCGCTCGATCGTGCGCAGCTCTTCGATCTTCTTGCCCAGCCCGCTCTTCTCGGAGTTCAGGCTGTTCATCGTCTCGGTGTACTTCCGCTGGGACTCGCGCTCCAGCGTCGTCGCCTTGTCCCGCGCCTGACGCTCGAGCGTCTCGGCCCGGGTCCGCGCGTCGTTCAGCATCGTGTCGACGCGGGTGCGCGCCTCGTTCACCATCGAGTCGGACTTCGCCCGGGCGTCCGAGAGCAGTTGCTCGGACTTGGTGCGGGCCTCGGCCAGCATCCCGTCGGACTCGGTCTTCGCCTCGGCGGTCAGCCGGTCGGCCATCTCCTGGGCCAGGCCCAGGACCTTGGCGGCCTGCACGTTCGGCTCGGTGCTGTCGCCGACCATCGAGTGCGCCTGCGTCTGCTCCATGGCCGACTGCGGCGGCGGCACCGGCGCCAAGCGCCGCGACGGCTCTTCACGCATCGGCGGCGCACCGACGTTCGCCTTGGCGTTCTCCAGCTCGCTGCGGGTCGATTCGAGCTCCGCGTCCAGCTGTTCCATCTGCTGGCGCAGCTCGTTGTTGTCCTCGATCAACCGGGCCAGCTCGGTCTCCACCAGGTCGAGGAACGCGTCCACCTCGTCCTCGTTGTAGCCCCTCTTGCCGATGGGCGGCTTGCTGAACGCGACGTTATGCACGTCAGCGGGGGTCAACGACATCAGATCACCTCACGCACTCCATGGCCTGCAGGGTCCACCCAAGTTTCCCCGATCAACTTGGAGTCGCCAGTTGCATCGCGAAGAACACAACCAACAGCAGCACCATAATCGACAAGTCCAGTCCGACGCCGCCGATCCGGACCATCGGAATGATCCTTCTGAACAAGCGGACCGGCGGGTCCGTCACTGTGTAGATGGTCTCGAGCGTGACCGCAACCCCTCCGGCCGGATGCCACTCACGCGCGAAGGTCCGGACGAGTTCGACCACGATCCGCGCCGTCAGCAGCAGCCAGAAGGCGAACAGCACGTACCAGACGACCAGCCACACAGCTTCCACATGCCTACTCTAACCGGGCGTCCTCTCCGAAGACGCAGTTGAGGGGGCCGACCGCGGATCGGGTCGGCAAAGTCACGTCTGCTTGCGCTCAGCGGTACGGGCGACTTCAGCCCCGCAAAAACAATCCGCCCTCGGCAATCCGCCGACGGTCTTCCGCCGTGACGTCCACATCGGGCGGTGAGAGAAGGAACACCTTGTTGGTGACCTTGTCCATCGACCCTCTGAGCGCGAACGCCAGCCCGGCGGCGAAGTCGACGAGCCGCTTCGCGTCCGCGTTCTCCATCTCGGTGAGGTTCATGATCACCGGGATGCCTTCGCGGTAGTGCTCCCCGATCGCCCGCGCCTCCGCGTAACTGGTCGGGTGCAGCGTGGTGATGCGGCTCAACGGGTCACGCACCGGCTGGCGCACGACCGGCTCGGTGACCGGTCGCAGGCGCGCCACGGGTTCCGGCTGCCGGTCCATGGCGAGCGCGCCGTGGACGGCAGGTTCAGCGCTGGGCACGGAGCGTGACCGGCTGCGGCTGACGGGCTCGTCGTACGTGTCGTCGACGTCGCGGTACCGTGAACGCGACGGCCGCGGCGCCGGCTCCTCGTAGGAGTCGTAGTCGTCGTCGTAACCGCGTCGGTAGTCGTCTTCGACGTCATAGCCGTCGTCATCAGCGGGCACCATCCCGAAGTAGGCCTTCAGCTTCTGCAGCGCGCTCATGCCTCTCCCTAGCCCTAGCCGCTCCCGCACTGACTTTCGATCTCCACGCCGTCAGTGCCCCGCGCGGGCGGACACGAAACGTGACGACCGCGCGAGCTCCCTACGGCGAGGCTAAACCGCGTCCACCGAGCAACGCGGTTCCGACACGCACACAGGTCGAGCCGTGCGTGATCGCCTGTTCGAGATCATGGCTCATCCCGGCGGACACGTCTGCGGCATTCGGGTGATCTTTTCGGAGGGCCTCCCCCGCGCGAGCGAGCCGCTCGAAGGCGGCGGCGGGGTCCGCACCCAGCGGCGCGACGGCCATCAGCCCGCGAAGCCGCAGCTCGTCGGTCCGCGCGATCCGCTCGGCCAGCGCACCGATCTCGGGGAGCGGGCAGCCGCCGCGCTCGGGATCGTCGTCGAGGCTGGCCTGGATCAGCACGTCGAGGGGTTCGTCACGTATCTGGGCGGTTTGAACCGCACGCACCGCTTTCGCCAGCGCGTCGGCGAGCCGCGCGGAGTCGACGGACTGCACTTCGTGGGCCCACCCCACGACCGACCGCGCCTTGTTCCGCTGCAACCGGCCGACCATGTGCCACCGCAGCCCGGGGACTTCGGCCGCTTTCGGCCCGGCCTCCTGGTCCCGGTTCTCGCCGACGTCGGTGACACCGAGCTCGGCCAGCAGCGCGACGTCGGACGCGGGGAACGTCTTCGTGATCGCGATCAGCTTGACCTCGTCCCGGGCGCGCCCGGCGGCCCGGCACGCGGCCGCGATCCGCGCTTCGACCTCGGCGAGGTTCTCGGCCAGCTCGGCCTTCCGCGCGGTCACGCCTCGATCCAGGTGATCCCGGCGATCCGCCCGGTCGTCCCGTCGCGGCGGTAGCTGAACAGCGTCTTGTCCTCGTTCGTGCACCGCGGGTCGACGCCGATCTTGCCGACACCCAGGTCGGCGAGCTGCCGCCACAGACCGGCGCGCAGGTCGAGCCCGGGCGTCCCCTTCCGCGTCCTGCACGCGCTGCCGGGGACGTGTTTCTCGACGTCAGCGGCCATTTCCGCGGGGACCTCGTAGCAGTCGCCGCAGATGGCCGGGCCGAGCAGCGCCTCGATGCGCCCCACCTCGGCACCGGCCGACTGCATGGCCTTGATCGCGGCCGGGACGACGCCGACGCGCGTGCCCACCCGGCCCGCGTGCACCGCCGAGACCACCCCGGCCTCGGCGTCGGCCAGCAGGATCGGGACGCAGTCGGCGACCAGCACCACGAGCGCGACGCCGGGCGTCGCGGTCACCAGCGCGTCGGTCGCT
Source organism: Amycolatopsis sp. cmx-13-12 (assembly GCA_049998155.1). Lineage (GTDB taxonomy): Bacteria > Actinomycetota > Actinomycetes > Mycobacteriales > Pseudonocardiaceae > Amycolatopsis. Next base: position 1,148,422 of record JAEBES010000001.1, read on the forward strand.
TCGGCCGCGGATGTCTCGGTGCCGTCGACGATGGTCGCCGTGCGGCCGTGAACCTGCTCCATCCAGGCCAGCTTGTCCTCGGCCAGGCCCAGCTCGGACGCGAGCCGCTTGCGGTTCGCGTGGACGTTGCCCTCGTCGTCGCCGACGTGGTCCCCCAGGTTGAAGGTGTCGTACGGCGGCCGCGACGCGCCGCCCGCCCTGGTCGTGACCACTCGCCGAACCCGCATGCTCCCCATCCTCCCAAACGCGGTGAAGGCCACCTCGAGGATCTCGAGGTGGCCTTCACGAACAGCTGACTAGCGCCGCATGAACGGCGGGACGTCGACCTCGTCGTCCGACGGGTCGTCGTGCACCGGCATCGCGCGGCCCGGCAGGCTGCCCTGGGTCGCGTTGGAGCCGAGCGGCGAGTACCCGCGCGAGCCGCCGCCGGGCTGCGGGAGCCCGCCGGACGGCTGGTTGCCGCCGGCCGACGGCAGCGGCGAGTGCGACCGCGGCGGCGCCACCGGGTAGCCGGAGCTGCCCGCGGACGGCACCGGCGTGGCACCCGACGGCGGCGTCGGCGGGTTCGAGACCTGCCCGGCCGAGGCCGACGCCGTGGTCGACGACGCGCGCGAGCCGGACCCGAAGGTCGACGGGTCCAGCTTCTTGTGCGTCGGCGCGCCGGCGTCGAAACCGGCGGCGATCACCGTGACCCGGACTTCGTCGCCCAGGGAGTCATCGATGATCGTGCCGAAGATGATGTTCGCGTCCGGGTGCGCGGACTCCTGCACCAGCGACGCGGCCTCGTTGATCTCGAACAGGCCCAGGTCGGAGCCGCCGGCGATGGACAGCAGCGCGCCGTGGGCGCCGTCCATCGACGCTTCCAGCAGCGGCGAGTTGATCGCCTTCTCCGCGGCCTGGATGGCCCGGCCCTCGCCGCGCGCCGAGCCGATGCCCATCAGCGCGGAGCCCGCGCCGGACATGACGCTCTTGACGTCGGCGAAGTCCAGGTTGATCAGGCCCGGGGTGGTGATCAGGTCGGTGATGCCCTGGACACCGGAGAGCAGCACCTCGTCCGCCGAGCGGAACGCGTCCATCAGCGAGACGCCGATGTCGCCGAGCTGCAGCAGCCGGTCGTTCGGGATCACGATCAGCGTGTCGCACTCGTTGCGCAGCGCCTGGATGCCGTCTTCGGCCTGCTTGCCGCGCCGCTTGCCCTCGAAGGTGAACGGGCGGGTCACCACGCCGATGGTCAGCGCGCCCAGCTTGCGGGCGATCTGCGCCACGACCGGCGCGCCACCGGTGCCGGTGCCGCCGCCCTCACCCGCGGTCACGAACACCATGTCGGCGCCCTTGATGACCTCTTCGATCTCTTCGCGGTGGTCTTCGGCGGCCTTCTGGCCGACCTCGGGGGCGGCGCCCGCGCCGAGGCCACGGGTCAGCTCGCGGCCGATGTCCAGCTTGACGTCGGCGTCGGACATGAGCAGTGCTTGTGCGTCGGTGTTCACCGCGATGAACTCGACACCCTTGAGGCCGACCTCGATCATGCGGTTCACGGCGTTCACGCCGCCACCGCCGATGCCGACCACCTTGATCACCGCAAGGTAGTTGTGCGGGGGCGTCATCGAAGTCCGCCTTCCTGATCGTTGTGCCCGTACAGCCCGCCGACCGAAGATCGAACTCTCAACCTCAACCCCAGATCGAGAGTTATGTCAACCGCCGACGTTAGGCAGGACGGTAGGCACCAGGCAGGCTCTAATCCAGTAGGCACGCCGTGTGTCGCAAAGGTGTTTTGCCACAACACCTTCGAGCGCGCAAGAGCGACGGGCCGCGAACACCCCCGGAGCCCGCTCTGGTATGGCCGCCCGCTCAGGCCGGCGCGGGCATGCTCATGAGGACTTCCGAGGGCGATCCGGTGGCCGATCCACCGGGCGGTTCGAGGCTCACCGCGACCTTGTCGGCGCGGCCGACACCGTCGGCGACGACCAGGCCGCCCTGGTCCGCGGCCGCGATCACCCCGGCCGAGCGCGGCGCGTCCGCGCCGGTGATCAGCCAGGCCTCGTAGACCTTCCCGCCCGGCTGCGACGGCAGGCCCGCGTCCATCACCATCACCCGGTTGAGTGACCGTGACAGGACGACCGTGACACCGCCGCCGATCGGGGCCTCGCCGTGCGCGGTCTTCGCGTCGGGGGCCGCGAGCAGCGCCGCCACCGGAGCGAACTGCTGTTTCGCCTGGTCGAGCCGGCTTTGCGCGGTCTGCAGCTCCTGCTGCTGGGTCAGCACGATGCCGCCGAACACCCCGCCCGCGGCGAGGCCGACGACGGCGGCCGCGGCCGCCACGACGACCGCCCAGCGCGGGGCCCGCGCCGAGCGGCGGTGCCGGTCGGGTGAGCCGGGCCGGGTCCGCGGTGGCAGCTGGCGGGTGGCGTGCATGGCGGTCATGACGCGGTCCTTGAAGTGCGGCGGCGGCTCTTCGGCCATCGCCGCGCCCAGCCGGGCCGCGGTCGCGCGCAGCTCGGCGACCTCCTGCGTGCACGAGTCGCACTGCTCGAGGTGGCGGGCGAACTCCGCGCGCTCGACGTCGTTGACGGCATCGAGCGCGAAGGCGCCGGCCAGGGTGTGCATCTCCGGTGTGCTCAAGCGGTCACCCCCAGGCAGTCCCGCAGGCGGATCAGCCCGTCCCGCAGCCGCGTCTTGATGGTTCCCTGCGGCGTCGACAGCACTTCGGCCACCTCGCGATACGTATAGCCCTGGTAATAGGCGAGCAGCACCGATTCGCGCTGCAGGTCGGTCAGGAAGGACAGGCACCGGCGCACCTGGGAGCGTTCGAGCCGCGCGGTGACGGACTCGGCGACCTCGTCGAACGGACGGCCGCGGGCGGCCTCGAAGGTCGCCTTCTGCTCGCGTTCGGTGCTCGCCCGGGCCGAGCGGACGCGGTCGACGGCGCGGCGGTGGGCCAGCGTCATCGCCCAGTTCAGCGCCGAGCCCTTGTCGGGCGCGTACCGCGTCGCGGTGCGCCACAGCTCGACGAGGACCTCCTGGGCGACCTCTTCGGACTGGGCCGCGTCGCGAACGATCCGCCGGACGAGGCCGTAGATGGGGCCCGCGAACTGGTCGTAGAGCAGCTCGAAGGCCCGCTCGTCGCCCTTGGCGACGCGCACCATGAGCTCCTCGGCGGTGGCGCCGGCCGGGACTTCGGAAGGCACGGGCGCCATCCGGCGCGGGCGGGCCGGCTCATCCATGCAGCTGTCCTCCGGCGTTCTGCGGGGTGCGCGGCACGACCGCGGCCTTCCGCAGCCACAGCGTGACGCCGTGGCGGCGGATCAGCGCGGACACCCGCTGCGGGAGCAGCGGCCGGGCCAGCACGAGCCGGGCCAGCCACCGCGGGTTCACCGGGCGGCGAACTCCCCGCAGCGTAGCGACCAGCGGGGTCGAGGTCCCGCGGCGCAACGCCACGGTGAGGTCGAGCAGGGCCTCCGGGCGCGGCAGGCGCATCCGGTACTCGCCGTCCACCTCCTGGAACGGCGAGACGTAGAACTCCTTGGCCGCGCGGGCGCGGCCGGCCTCGTCGGGGTGCAGCAGGTAGGCGTGGCGGCCGCCGTAGGTGTTGTGCACCTCGGCGACGACGCAGGCCAGCCGGCCGTCCGGCTCGTGGCACCAGTAGACGCTGATCGGGTTGAACACGTACCCGAGCACGCGGGCGGCGGCGAGCATGACGACCTGCCCGCCGTGCAGGTCGACCCCGCGCTCGGCCAGCCAGCCGTCCAGCTTCTCCCGGATGCCGCGTGGATCGCCCGCGACGAAGTGGTCGCGGCGGTCGAAGCGGGCGAACGGCCGCAGCCACCACGGCAGCCGCGGGAGGTCGTCCAGGTCGACGCGCCACAGGTAGACGCGGTGGGCGAAGGCGTGCGGCGGATCGATCCGCCGCACGTGCGCGACCGTGGCGTCGTAGAGCGCGTTCGTCACCAATCCACCCCCAGGCTCTCCGCGGCGCGGGCGCCCGAGGAACAGCCGTCCTCGTGGAAGCCCCAGCCGTGGTAGGCGCCCGCGTAGGCGAGCACGCCGTCGTTGAGCTCGGGCAGCCGTCGTTGCGCGGCAACGGATTCCGGCGTGTAGACCGGGTGCTCGTACCGCATCCGGGCGACGACGTGCTCCTCCCCCGGGCCGTCGCCGGGGTTGAGCGTGACGACGTAGCCGGTCGGCTCGTCGAGCCGCATCAGGCGGTTCATGTCGTAGCTGACCTGGACCGCGCCGGTGGGCGCGCCGCAGACCGGCGCCCGGTAGTTCCACCCGGCCCGCGCGTCGGCCAGCGTGGGCAGCACGCTCGTGTCGGTGTGCAGCCAGGCCTCGTTCTCGGAGTAGCGGAACGCGCCGAGCACCGCGCGCTCGGCGGCGGTCGGGTTGGCCAGCAGGGCCAGGGCCTGGTCGGCGTGGGTGGCGATGACGACCTTGTCGACGCGGTGCGGTGTGTCGGCGTCGTCGCGGATCTCGACGCCGCTGCCGGTCCGCAGCACCGAGCGCACCGGCGTCGACAGGTGCACGGCGGTGAGCTGCTTCGCCGCGAGCTCGACGTACTCGCGGGAGCCGCCCACGACGGTCCGCCATGACGGCGAGTTCTGCACCGTGAGCATGCCGTGGTTGCGGAGGAACTCGAACAGGTACCGGGCCGGGTACCGCAGGGTGTCGGCGCGGTCGGCCGACCACACCGTGGACACCAGCGGCAGCATGAAGTGGTCGACGAAGTAGCGGGTGTAGCCGCCGATGGCGAGGAACGCGCCGAGCGTGACGTCGCCGGCGTCCTGCGCCGCGAGCAGCCGCCGCGCGTGCCGGTGGAACCGCTTCACCTCGGCCAGCATCCGCAGGTAGCGGCCGCGGAGGGCGTTGCCGCGCTGGGCGAACAGCCCGGGCAGGCCCTTGGCGCCGGCGTACTGGAGGCCGCAGCCGTCGCAGCGGATGCTCATCGACATCTCGGTGTCGCGCGTGGCCACCCCCAGCTCGCCGAACAGCTTCAGCAGGGTCGGGTAGGTGCGCTCGTTGTGGACGATGAAGCCGGAGTCCACGCCGATCGTGCCGCCGTGGGTGCTCGGCACGTCGTGCGTGTGCGCGTGCCCGCCCAGGCGGTCGTCGGCCTCGAACAGCAGAACTTCGTAGTTGCGCTGCAGCAAGTATGCGGCGGTCAGCCCGGCCACCCCGCTGCCGATGACGCCGATGCGTTCTCCCGTGATCTCCACACCGGTCCTTCGGGACCGCGGCCCCGCCGGATTGCCGGAGGTGACGACCAATCCCCGCCGACCACCCACCGCCCCGGGTGCGCCCTGCCGCAGCTGGTCGTGAGTGGTAAGTCGGGTTAGAACCCGACTTACCACTCACGACAGGCCGCGGCAGACCAATCCACCGCGAGGGGCGGAGCGAATCCCGGGCATGCCGCACACCACCGCGCACCACCTCGCCTCGTTCGCCGCGAAACTCCTCGGCGGCCCGCTCCCCGTCGGCCTGCGGACCTGGGACGGCACTCGCGCCGGGCCCGAGGACGCGCCCACGGTCGTGCTCCGCAACCGCCGCGCCCTGCGGCGCCTGCTGTACGCGCCCGGCGAGCTGGGGCTCGCGCGCGCCTACGTCACCGGCGACCTCGACGTCGAAGGAGACCTGGCGGACGGGTTCCGCCGGATCTGGGCGCTGACCCGCTCGGGTGACATCAACCGGGCCAAGCTGGGACCGCGCGAGTGGGCGGAGGCCGTCCGGCTGGCCGCCCGGCTCGGCGTCGCCGGGTTGCCGCCCAAGCCGCCCGCCGAGGAGGCCCGGCTGTCCGGGAAGCTGCACAGCCTGCTGCGCGACCGCTCCGCCATCGCCCACCACTACGACCTGAGCAACGCCTTCTACCAGCTGCTGATGGACGAGTCGATGGCGTACTCGTGCGCGTACTTCACCTCCGAGTCGCAGAGCCTCGAACAGGCGCAGCACGACAAGCTGGAGCTGATCTGCCGCAAGCTGGGGCTGCGGCCGGGCATGCGGCTGCTGGACGTCGGCTGCGGCTGGGGCTCGCTGCTCGTCCACGCGGCCAAGCACCACGGCGTCGAGGCGGTCGGCATCACGCTCTCGGCCGAGCAGCTGCAGCACATCCGCGGCCGGCTCGACCAGCACGACCTGGCCGACCGGGTCGAGGTTCGCCGCCAGGACTACCGGGAGCTGCCGGACGCGCCGTTCGACGCGGTCGCGTCGATCGAGATGGGTGAGCACGTCGGCGAGGTCAACTACCCGGCGTACGCGGCGACGCTGCACCGCATGGTGAAGCCGGGCGGGCGCGTGCTGCTCCAGCAGATGTCACGCGGGAGCATCGCCCCCGGCGGCGGCGCGTTCATCGAGCGGTACATCGCGCCGGACATGACCATGCGGCCGGTCGGCCGGACCATCGACCACCTGGAGACCGCGGGTCTCGAGGTGCGGGACGTGCACGCGCTGCGCGAGCACTACGTCTGGACGGTCCGGGCCTGGGCCGCCACCCTGGAGGAGAACTGGGCCGACGTCGTCGCGCTCATCGGCGAGACGGGCGCGCGGGTCTGGCGGCTGTACCTGGTGGGCGGGGCGCTGGCGTTCGAGGAGAACCGGATGGGCGTGGACCAGATCCTGGCGGTGCGACCGCACGCGGACGGCACCAGCGGCCTGCCCGCGACGCGGGAGTGGTGACGATGCCGCAGCTGCTCGTCACGGCCGCCGTCACGCTGCTGGCGGTGGCCGTGACCTTCGGGATCGCGCGGGCGCGCAAGCGGTACGACACGATCGACACGTTCTGGGGGCTCGGCTTCGCGCTCGTCGCGGTGGCCGCCTTCCCGTTCGGCGACGGCCCGCTCTCGCTGCGGCTCGTGGTGGTGCTCCTGACGGTCGTCTGGGGGGTGCGGCTTTCGGTGCACCTGCACCTGCGCAACCACAAGCTGCCGGAGGATCCGCGGTACGCGCGGATGGGGCACGGGCCGCTGAAGATGTTCGTGCGGGTGTACCTGTTCCAGGCCGTGGTGCTGTACTTCGTCTCGCTGCCGGTGCAGTTCGCGGTGGACGGCACCGGCATCGGCGTGCTCGGCTGGCTCGGCATCGTGGTGTGGCTGGTCGGCTTCGCCTTCGAGACGATCGGCGACGACCAGCTGCGCCGGTTCAAGGCCGACCCGGCCAACCGCGGCCGCGTGCTGGACACGGGGTTGTGGCGCTACACGCGGCACCCGAACTACTTCGGCGACGCGTGCGTGTGGTGGGGCCTCTACCTCCTGGCGTGTGCGACGTGGCCGGGCGCGGCGACCATCCTCTCCCCCGTCGCGATGACGTTCACCCTGGCCCGCGGGACGGGGAAACCCTTGCTGGAGAAGGGAATGGCCCGCACGCGCCCGGCGTACGCGCACTACGTCCAGCGGACCAGCGGCTTCTTCCCGCTGCCGCCGAAGAAGGTCACTCCCCGGTGAGGCCATCGGTGAGCTCGCGCAGCACGTCCAGGTGGCCGACGTGCCGCGCGGTCTCCTCGATCATGTGCGCGACGACCCAGCGGACGTTGAAGGTCTCGTCCTTGTGCGCCACCTCGTCGTCCAGGCCGTGCTTTTCGACGATCTCGCGGCTGCGGGCGCACTGCTTTTCGTAGTCCGCGAGGAGCTGCTCGACCGAGGTCCCGGGCGGGATCCGGAACTCGGCGTCCGGATCCTGCTCGAGCTTCTCCTCCCACGTGTCCTCCTCGCCGTCGACGACGACGCCGAACCAGAACCACTCGTTGAGCGTGAGGTGGGCGACGAGCCCGGCGATGGTGGTGAGTTCGCTCGGCAGGTGCACCCGGCGGGACTGGGCTTCGGTGAGGCCGCCGGCCTTCCACGCGACGGTCGCGCGGTGGTAGTCGAGCAGGCCGGTGAGGACGGAGCGCTCGCCGCCGGTGAGCGGGACGTCCGGGCGCTGGGGTCGTTCGGTCATGGGCGGCACTCTGCCAGAGGGGTCCGACAGTTCCGGCGGAAATCGGTCACCCGGTCGTCTGCGCGCGGTGCCGGAGTTCGGCCGGTGAGCCACATCTGACCAGCGCGAACCGGCATACCTGCCACCCGGACGAGACGGTCTCGCTCCACGCGCCGATGACGCTGTAGTAGCCGTCGTAGCGGTACTCGACCAATCCGGACGGCACCTGCGGACAGGACGGTCCGCCGTGACGCACGACTCGCACGGGAAGTTTCGACTGCCAGCTGGTGTACAACGCGGCATTGCCCGGAGCTTCGAACGTCTGATCCGCGACCTGGACACCACGCGAATCACGGCCGCCGTGCCCGGTGTAGACGATGAAGTCGCCCGTGAGCAGGTCGGCGGACTCGCCGACGACGATCGACTCGGCCCCGCGCCGCGGCGTACCCACGATGCCAGCCTGCAGGGCCCGGTGGATTCCCGACGCCCTCAGTTCGGGCCGGGAGCGGAAAACGGCGCCCTCGGGGAAAGCGTGCCCGGCGGGCAACGACAGCGGAGGTCGCTTGATCGGCTTCGCCGGCTCGGGTTCCTCCTCGACACGGTTGCCCTTCTTCTTCGAACGCAGCCGCCGCCGAAGTTCGGAGATCCGCGCCGCGACGCCTTCGAACAGCGCCGTCTCCAGTTGCGACGCAACCCAGATCGGCTTCTTGACGTACGGAACTTCGTGAAGTTCGGCCATGAGTTCGCGGCGGCGATCGTGCCCGCGCGGATAGAGCAGCACGATGAGCCGCAGGCAGAATCCCGGGGCGAAGCCGAACAACAAGATCGCCACGAGAAGCTCCGGCCACACCCGGGCGAGATCGAGGAGTTCCGACATCAAGCGAACCGTCCGATCATCCCGGTGAACCGGACGTCCCGCCGCGCCGACTCGAGGACGGCGCCGAGTTCCGCGCAGCCTTTCTCAGTCAGCTCGTAGTACCTCCTCGGAGGACGCTTCTTCCCGCGTACGGCCGTGGTGTCCTCCCAGCCGTCGGTCAGCCATCCCTCGTCGAGCATGCGCGCAAGCATGGGATAGAGGACCCCGGAACGAACACCGGCACGTTGCGACAGGTCGTATCCCCACTGCCGCGCCGATGGTTGCTCCATCAACGCGGCCGCCACTTGCACGAGCGAGTGCGTCTTCCGCATGAGTCTTACTCTACATAGGTAGACCTAGCGGTCGAGCACCATCCTTCCAACACTCGACCTCCTGATATCTTGTGCACGATGTAATCGTGGGCTAGGTTTGAGGACGTGCCCAACGAGTTCCTCCTTGACGAGCAGGCCTGCTTCGCGCTGTACGCGGCATCGCGAGCCGTGACGGATGCCTACCGGCCGATGCTCGGCGAGCTGGATCTCACCTACCCCCAGTACCTCGTGCTACTGGTGCTGTGGGAGTCCGACGCCCGGCCGGTCAAGGAGATCGGCGAGGCGCTGCACCTGGACTACGGCACGCTTTCCCCGCTGCTGAAGCGCCTGGAAGCCAACGGGCTGGTGACGCGGACGCGACTCCCCGCGGACGAACGCACGGTGGTGGTCAGCCTGACCGAACAGGGCCGGGCGGTGCGCACGCGCGCCGCCGGTGTCCCCTCGGCGATCGGCTGCGCACTGGGCCTCGAGGACGAGGAGCGGCGGCAACTGATAGCGACCCTGCGGCGGCTGACGGCGTCGGCCGCCGCGTATTCGAATGAGCACTGAGGAGGCTTTATGCCCAGCCGTGACGCCACCACCCACTGGGTCGGCGGACTGAACAGCGGGAAGGGCGAGGTCACGCTGGACTCGTCCAACGCCGGTACGTTCGCGGTCTCGTTCCCGACCCGCGCGGGCAACCCGGACGGCCAGACGAGCCCCGAGGAGCTCATCGCGGCGGCGCACTCGTCCTGCCTGGCGATGAACCTCTCGGGCGTGCTGGAGTCCCAGAAGCTCACGGCGGACTCGATCGACGTGAGCGCCGAGGTGACCCTCGGCCCGGCCAAGGGCGGCGGCTTCGAGATCAGCGGCATCGCGATCACCCTGCGGGCGTCGATCCCCGGCGTGACGGCGGAGCAGTTCGCCGAGTACGCCGAGACGGCGGAGAAGACCTGCCCGGTGTCGAAGGCCCTGGCCGGCACCACGATCACCCTGGACGCGGCCCTCGCCTGAGCGTCCCGGCCGACGGCCCCTCGCCGCGCAAGGCGAGGGGCCGTTCCCCTGCGCGCGGCCGGCTCATCGGTCAGCCGAACGCGGCCAGCGCGAGCGGCTCCCACTTGCGCCACCCCTCCAGCCGTTCCCGGTACTCGGCCTCCACCGCCGCGAACGACTTGCCGAAGAACATCCGGTGGGGCGGGTTCTCCGTGTCCGCCAGCTCCAGCATCGGCTCCCGGGTCGCCCGCGGGTCGCCGAGGTCCCACTCGATCCGGGTCGCTTCGCGCACCGCGTCGTAGTCCGGGGACGGCTCGCTCTGCCGGACGCTGCCGCCTCCGAAGTCCGTCCGGTACGGGCCCGGCTCCAGGCAGATCACGTCGATCCCGAACGCCGCGACCTCCTGCCGCAGGGACTCCGACAGACCCTCCACCGCCCACTTCGACGCGTGGTAGGCGCCGATGCCCGGGAACGCCCGGATGCCGCCCTCGCTGGTGACCTGGATGATCCGGCCGCGGCCCTGCCGTCGCATGATCGGCAGCGCCGCCTGGGTCAGCCAGAGCGTGCCGAAGAAGTTCGTCTCGAGCTCCGCCCGGATCTCCTCCTCGGTCAGTTCCTCGACCATCCCGAAGTGCCCGTAGCCGGCGTTGTTGACCAGCACGTCCAGCCCGCCGAAGGCAGCCGCCGCCCGCTCGACCGCGTCGACGGCGGCCGCACGGTCGGTGACGTCCAGGCGCAGCGGCAGCACGGCGTCGCCGTACCGGTCGACCAGCGGGCGCAGGCTTTCGACGTCCCGCGCGGTGGCCGCGACCCGGTCGCCGCGGGCGAGGGCCGCTTCGGTCCACTCGCGGCCGAAGCCCTTGGACGTCCCGGTGATGAACCAGTTCTTCGTCACGACATGCCCTTCCTGTTCGAACACTGCATCACAAGCTAACAGTAGCATGGACTGCATTAATATGGTGGATGGTAGGGTTCAAGCCATGATCGACGGCCGCCGTGAGCGCAAGAAGGCCCAGACCCGGGCCCGCATCCAGGACGCGGCCCTGGACCTCTTCGCGAGCCAGGGCTACCGCGAGACGACGATCGCGCAGATCGCCGCGCGCGCCGACGTCGCGACCCGCACGGTCACGCTGCACTTCCCGGCCAAGGACGACCTGCTGTTCGCCGACGACCCGTTCACCCCGGAGTCCCTCCGGGCGCGGCTGAGCGGCCGCACGGCGGAGAGCACCCTCGACGCGGTCCGCGACTGGATGCACGCGACCATGCGCGACCTCGACGAGCGCGACCGCGAGTCCGGGGTGGATCCCGCGCACCTCTGGCAGCGCCGTGCCCTGCGCGCCGACCTCCTCATGGCCGACGACGACCTCCGCGGCCGCGCCCGGGCCGGCTACCGCGACCTCGAACTCCCGATCGCCGCGGGCGTCGGCGACGACCTCGGGCTCCCGGCCGACGCCCTGCTCCCCCGGCTCACCGCCGTCACCGTGGTCGCCGGGCTCCGGGAGATCTACGTGACGCGCGAGGGCCGGGCGCGGTCGTCGACGAGCGAACTGGCCGATCTCGTCGACGCAGTGTTCGCCTTCGCCGAAGCGGGACTCCGCGCGAAGCCGGCGTAAACCGATCGGTTTCGTTCCCGCGGCGACCGGGCTAACCTCACGACATGACCACCGACGCGAAACCCACCTCCCGCGAGCGGCTGCTCGAAGCCGCGGCCACCCTCACCTACCGGGACGGGGTCGGCATCGGGGTCGAAGCCCTGTGCAAAGCCGCGGGCGTGTCGAAGCGGTCGCTCTACCAGCTGTTCGAAAGCAAGGACGAACTCCTCGCCGCGAGCCTGAAGGAAGGCGCGGCCGCCTTCGTGGCCGGCCTGCTGCCCCCGGCCGACGACGACCGCGCGCCCCGCGAGCGGATCATGCACGTCTTCGCGCAGCTGGAAACCCAGGCCCGGACCCCGGATTTCCACGGCTGCCGGTACCTGGCCGCGCAGATCGAGCTCAAGGACCGGCGCCACCCCGCCAGCCGGGTGGCGCGGCGGATCAAGCGGAACCTGCTGGGCTTCTTCCGCCGGCAGGCCGAGCAGGGCGGGGCCGCCGATCCGGACCTGCTGGCCCGGCAGCTCCTCGTGGTCTTCGACGGCGCCAGCGCCCGCGCCGGGATCGGCGTCGACGACCTGAAGGGGCTCATCGTCCCGACCGTGACCACCCTGCTCGACGCGGCCGGCCTCACTCCGGTGGCGCCCAGCCGCCGGTGACCTCCTTGACCGGCTTGTGCGGGAACCGGCGCCGCGCGTACTCCTGCGCACGCGAACCCGGCAGGACGTAGAGCGTCTCCCGCTTGTCCTGCAGCGGCCGTAGCACGGTCTTCAGGAACCCCTTGCGGTCCTCCAGGTACGGCCCGAGGACGTCCTCGCCCGCGGGGCAGACGGCCAGGCAGTAACCCGACTTGTACCCCGGCGGCGAACTCAGGCTCTGCCACATCGAGGCGCTCTCGGAGGCGGAGACGCGGGATCGGTAGTCGGCCGCGTCCGCGCTGTCGGCCACCGTCTGCGCCCAGTCGGTGAACCCGCTCATGAACTCGCGGTAGTTGTGCGTGGTGCAGGCCAGGCCGTCGAACGCCCCGTCCTTGGCGATGGCACCGACCGGGCACGCGGTGACGCACAGCTTGCAGTCGATGCAGGGGTTGTAGTCCAGCGCCTGCCCGTATTCGCTCACCTCCGCGTCCACCAGCACGGTGGCCAGCAGCACGAAGCTGCCGAACTTCGGATGGATGACGTTGCGGTGCAGGCCCATCACCCCGAGCCCGGCGGCGACCGCGACAGTCTTGTGCGCCACCACCCAGATCCGGTCGGTGCCGAAGCGGTCCATCTCCTGCGGGAAGCCGACCGACGGGTTGATCGCCCGGTGGCCGGCGTCCTGCAACGCCTGGACCACGCTGCGGGCGGTGTGGTTGGCCTGCTCGTCGGTCTGGTGGAACTCCTGGTTGGCGACGCTGCGAGCCGGGGAGCGGCAGTTGTCGCGGTTCATCCGGAACGCCATCGCGATCAGGGTGCGGGTGCCCGGCAGCGCGCCCAGCACGTACTCGCGTTCGCCGGCCAGGTCGGGGTGGTCCAGGCTCACCGCGGCGACGTCGTCCGCACCGGCCGCCAGGCACAGCTCGCGCAGCCGGGCCGCGTCGAGCACCGGTGGCGGATCCGCCGGCCGGGGCCGGGACAGCACCGCCCGCACCGACGGGTGCGCGGCCAGTTTCGCGGGCCGGACCGGGTCTTCTCCGGCGTCGTGCGCGACAGTCATCGGGCCTCCTCGGATACTGAAACCGATCGGTTTCCGCCACGGTAGCACCGTGTCCCGCGCCGGGAAACCGATCGGTTTCCGATCGTCCACTCCGAGAGAAAGCCGGCGCTGCCCCGGTCCGGCTGCCCACCGTGCGCACCCAGGAACGCCGGCGACTCCCGCGGCGGCATCGCGCGATCCGGTCTTCTCGCCGGTCCCGGCCGTCGGACCGGCTGCTTGCACATCCCCGATGAGTACCCTACGTTGAAATATCGTCGATCCGGTTCGACGAAGAGTGACGGGTCGCCGTCTCCTGGGGGGGCAGTCGAGAACGCCATGCGCAAGCGCGGTCACCACCGGCACGCCGCGGCCCGGCTCACCGCCGGTCCCCGGACGAACGTGCTCGCCCTGGTCGTGCCGCTGCGCGCCGGTGCCCACGACGTCGTCGTGCGGGAGTTCGTGGCCGCCGCGATCGCCGCGGCCGGTGCCCGTGACCACGCGCTGCTCCTGATCACCGCCGAAGACGGCCCCGCCGCCCTGCGCCGCGCGGTGTCCTCGTCGGTCGCCGACGGGGTCGTGGTGATGGACGTCGAAGCGGCGGACGCGCGCGTGCCGGTGCTGCTCGGGCTGGGCCGGCCGGCGGTGCTGATCGGCGTGCCGGACCGGCCGGGCGAGCTCGGCTGCCTCGACCTCGACTTCGCCGCCGCGGGTGCGCTCTGCCTCGGCCACCTCGCCGGCCTCGGGCACGAGCACGTCGCCCTGATCGGCTCGGCGCCCGCGGCCTACCGGCGCGGCAGCAGTGCCGCGACCCGCCTCGCCCAGGGCTTCACGACGGAAGCGGCCCGCCGGGGCATCCGCTCGACGACGCTGGCCTGGGGCGACACCCACCGGCGGACGCTCCGCGGCCTGGACGCGCTGTTCGCCCGCCACCCCGGCGTCACCGGTCTCGTGGTGCACAACGAAACGGCGCTGCCCGCGGTGCTGTCGGGCCTGCACCACCGGGGGCTGCGGGTACCCGAGGACATCTCGCTGGTCGCGGTCGGCCCGGACAGCCTGACCGCGCACAGCCTGCTCGAGCTGACCTGCCTGGCGATCCCCGCCCGGGAAATCGGCGCGCTGGCCGTCGAAACGATCATCGGGCAGCTCGACGCCGGCACCGAGCCCGGAACCCGGCTGCTCGCCCCGCGGCTGACGGTCCGCGCCAGCACCGCACCGCCACGCCTGCCGGGAACCGGCCGAGCCGAATAGCGTCCCCCCGTATTTCACCACTGTCGGTATTCCGGTGATCAATTGTCGGCGGTTGGTTCACGGAAATGACGTATTGCCGGGGCGCCCCGGGCCGGTGTTAACGTGTCCGCGGCGACCGCGCGGCTGTTTTTCCTGCTCGCATTTGCCGAGACGAAATCCGGGGGAAACGATCTCAGCCGGAGGGGCCTGACATGCATCGAAGACAGCTGGCGCTGGCGGCCGTGGTGGTGGCGGGGTGGTCGCTGCCCGTTCCGGCGGCCGCGGAACCGGCCGCCACCGGCGTCATACCACCCGATTCGGGCCAATCCGTCACGCTGATCACCGGCGATCGGGTGCGGGTGCTGCCGAATTCCCGCGGGGAAAGCACGGTCACGGTCGAGCCGGGCCCCGGCCGCGACCGGATCGGTTTCTTCCGCGAAACGCACACCGGCGCGAAGGACGGCGACATCACCGTCGTGCCGTCGGACGCGCTGGCGCTGGTGGCCTCCGGCAAGCTCGATTCCCGGCTGTTCGACGTTTCCGGGCTGCTGCGTCAGCACCTCGCCGACACCGCCGGAAGCCTTCCCCTGATCGTCACCTATGCCGACGGCTCCCCCGCGGCCGCGCCACCCGCCACCACGGCCGTCCGTGACCTGCCGAGCGTGCGCGGCGCCGCCCTGCGCCAGGACCGGCGGCGGGGAACCGAGTTCTGGTCCTGGCTCACCGCCGGGTCCGCGCTGCGGGCCGGCGTCGGCAAGGTGTGGCTGGACGGCCTGGCCACCCCGGCGCTCGACGTCAGCGTGCCGCAGATCGGCGGCCCGGCCGCGTGGCAGGCGGGCTACACGGGCCGCGGCGTCACGGTCGGCGTGCTCGACACCGGCGTCAAGGCCGATCACCCGGACCTCGCCGGCAAGGTCGTGGCCGCCCGGGACTTCACCGGGACCCGGCCGGACGCGAGCGACGACCTCGGGCACGGCACGCACGTCGCCGGCATCATCGCCGGGACCGGGGCGGCCTCCGGTGGCCGTTACCGCGGGGTGGCGCCGGACGCCCGGCTGATCAGCGGCAAGGTCTGCGTCGCCTACGGCTGCCCGGAATCCGCGGTGATCGCCGGCCTGGAGTGGATCGCGCCGCAGGTCCGCGTGGTCAACCTGAGCCTCGGCGGCGACGCGACCGACGGCACGGATCCGGTGTCCCAGGCGGTGAACGCGCTGACCGGCCGCTACGGCACGCTGTTCGTCGCCCCGGCCGGCAACGACCGCTCGCTCGACCTGCCCGAACCGGGGCCGGTCGTCGCGCCCGCCGCGGCGGATGCGGCCCTGGCGGTCGGCAGCGTGTCGGCCCAGGACACGACCAGCCCGTTCTCCAACCGCGGCCCGCGGCTCGGCGACCACGCCGTCAAGCCCGACATTGCCGCACCCGGCGAGGGCATCGTCTCGGCCCGGGCCGCGGGCACCCGCGACGGCGATACCGCACCGGTCGACGACGACTACACCCGGCTTTCCGGGACGTCGATGGCGGCACCGCACGTCGCCGGCGCGGCGGCCCTGCTGCTCCAGCAGCACCCGGACTGGCTCGCCGGCCGGCTCAAGACCACGCTGACGAGCACCGCCAAGCCCACCGCCGACGTCGTCGAGCAGGGCGCCGGGCGGGTCGACGTCGCCCGCGCGGTCACCCAGCAGGTCACCGCCACCACCGGCAGCCTCGGTTACGGCTTCGTCGCCTGGCCGCGTACCCGGCCGGTCACGAAAACCGTGACCTACCACAACGACGGCGACACGGCCGTCACCCTGGCACTCGCCACTACCTCCCCTTTGTTCACGCCCACGGCCGCGTCCGTGGTGGTGCCCGCGCACGGCGATGCCGACGTCGGCGTCACCCTGCTGGCCGGCGGGGCCGCGGCCGGGCAGTACGGCGCCCGGCTGACCGCGACGGCGCCCGGGATCACCGTGCAGACCGCGCTCGGCGCCGTCCTGGAAGCCGAGAGCTACGACGTGTCGGTGCGGCTGGTCGGCCGGGACGGGCGGTTCACCGCGGGTGTCGCCACGCTCGTCGACACCACGACGGGCGCCGCCTTCGGCGTCCGGCCGTTCCGCGCCGACGGCACGGCCGTGGTACGGGTGCCCAAGGGCCGCTACGACCTCAACGCGCTCGACGTGTCCGGAGACCCGGCCGGGCAGACCAGCCCGGCCGCGGTGACGCTGCTGTCCCGGCCCGGTCAGCCGGTGACCGGCGATGTCTCGGTCACCTTGGACGCCCGCGCGGGCAAACCGCTGCGCGCGGTGGTCGATCGCCCGGACGCGCGGCTGCAGGGCGGCGAACTGGGCCTGGTGTCCGGGAATCCGGCCGGGACCCGGACGAACACGCTCGCCTGGATCGTCCAGCCGAACACCGAGCTGTACGCGGTGGGCTCGGGCCCCGAGGTCACCGACCACACCTACGCGCTGTACTTCCGGGCGACGCTGGCCGCCCGGCCGGCCGGCGATTACGTCTACCAGCTGGCGCTCCTCGAACGCGGCCGCGTACCGGCGGACCCCGTCTTCCGGGTGCGCGACCGGGACCTCGCGGTGGTCGACGCCCGCTACCACACGCAGGGGAAACCGGCGGAGAGCTTGCGCCTCGACGACGTCACGTTCGGTTTCCCGGGCGCCGACAGCGGGACGTACCAGGTCGCGGCCCAGGCCCTGCCGAGCCGGCGCACCGAGTACTACACGACCGGGGTGAGCTGGCAGCACCTCCTCGCGGTGTACCCGGACCCGTTGACGGATGCGGAAAGCAACTACTCGTACCGGACCTACCGGGCGGGGCCGCAGCGCGCCGGCTGGAACCGCGCCCCGGTCGGGCCCGCGTTCGGCGCGCCGCAGGACGGCTGGGGCGTGCTCCGCGCCGGAAACCAGCTGGTGTACGCGATCCCGCTGGTGTCGGGCAGCGACCCGGAGCAGTACACCACGCCACCCGGCGGACTCACCGGCACGGCGACGCTGTCGCGGGACGGCGTCACGCTGGCCACCGCGGCGAACCCGGCCATCGGGGCGCTGGCGATCCCGGACGCCGCGGGCACCTACACGCTGCGGTCCGTGGCCACGCGCAGTGTGCCGTGGTCGGTGGTGGGGACGGCGGCGGACGTGGCGTGGACGTTCCGCGAACCCGGAGCGGCGGCGCCGGCGAAACCGTTGCCGCTGCTGGTGGTCCGAGCCGAGGGCGCGGTCGACGAGCAGAGCCGGGCCCCGGCCGGGAAGCCGTTCGTGCTGGCGCTGACCGCCCAGCGGCAGCCGGGTGCCGGCGATCTGCGCCTGGCGGACCTGCGCGTCGAGACGTCCACGGACGACGGTGCCCGGTGGACACCCGTGCCCACGGCCCGCATCGGCAACGGTGGCCTCGCGGTGGTGCACAACCCGGCGGGCGAGGGGTTCGTGTCCCTGCGGATCACCGCCCGGGACACCGACGGCAACGCGGTGACCCAGACCGTGATCAGGGCGTACCAGACCACACCGTGACGGCGATGGCGGCGAGCGGGACGACGAAGGCGGCCCCGGTCAAGGTTTTCAGCGCCCGGCCGTGGGCCCGCCATTCGCCGTCCCAGCCGCTTTCGCCGTCGTAGCGCAGGTTCGCCGTCGTCATCAACGCGCGGCCCAGCCCGAACCCCACGCCCGCGCCGAGCGCCGCGGGCAGCGAAGCCGTGAGGGCCACAGCGATCGCGGCGACGTACGGCAGGCCGCTGGGCAGGTAGGTGCGGGCGCCGGTGCCCATTTCGAACCCGAACTGCAGCGGGCCGAGGTGGCGGCCGAGCCGGAACACCGTGTCCGGCACCAACCGCCGGTTTTCCGGCAGCCGGAACGACCACACCCCGGTTTCCCGCAGCAGCACCGCACCCAGCGCCGCGGCCACCACGGCCCAGCAGGCCAGGGCCGGCAGCGGGGCGCGCAGCAGCGAACCGGCCACGAGCGCGACGAGCGCGGTCAGGACGCCGCCGCAGACGAGCCCGGCGCAGAACGCCAGTGTCGGAGTGCCTCGCCAGACCGGCGAGCTCAGCACGAAGGCCGAGTTCCGGCTTCAACTGGAGCCGCTGGTGGCGAACCCGGCGGCCGCGCACAGGACGAGCCACGCGCCCGGCAGCAGCCGGCCCGGCGCGACCACGAGCGCGAGCGTCACCGCGGCCGCGGCGAGCACGAGGCCGGCCGCGAGCGTCAGCGGGTGCCACCGGCGCCGGGCGGTCCGGTCCGTCACAGGGCGGCGCGGCAGATCGTCAGGTAGGTCTGGCCGGTGTACCCGCCGCCCCAGAAGGTGGAGAAGCCGTCGGAGCAGCGGTAGACCTTCAGGTCCGGCGTCGTCCACCGCCACGCGTTCTTGCCCACGAACTGGCCGCAGGTGTTGGCCACGGGCTGGTGGTCGACCTGGATGCCGCCCTCGTTCCAGGTGCCGTACTTGTGCCAGCCCGCTTCGCAGTAGGTGCTCCCCCGCCAGAACCCGCCGAAGCAGGCGGCGTAGGTGTTGACGTACGTGCCGCTGGTGTCGGTCAGTTCGGCGTAGCCCGTGGGATAGGCGTCCCGGCAGTCGTTGCGGTCGAAGCCCGGCATGCCGTACGGGCTGTACTCGGCGTTCGCCTTCCGCACGCGGGACAGGCCGGACCAGTCGAGCGCGGTCGCGCCGATCGTCAGCGCGCCCAGCGCCATCGCGCGCAGGAACGTCCGGCGGGTGCCGCGGACCTTCAGCTTCCGTCCCGCGCGGGTAACCGCGGCGCCCGGACCGGGGTGGTCAAGATCGGGAATGTGCGCCAACTCCAGCGTCACCGGCTTCACCTCCTGCCGTCGGACCGGCCCAGCCGGCCAGTGTGGTGTCCACTTCGGACGCCCGGACCGGGAGCAGCATCCGGCGGACGCGGCCGGTGCCGTCGAGCAGCATCAGCACCGGTGGCGAGAGGTGGGAGACCGAACGCCACGCTTCGGTGTCGCTGACCACCGGCAGGCCGTGGGCGAGCCCGTCCCACGTCGCCGCGGGTTCGTGGGTCAGCAGGGACACCTGCGCGCCGAGCCCGGCCAGCCGCTCGACCACGGTCAGGCACAGCGGGCACCCCGAATCGACCGCGGCCACGATCCGGCCGGCGAACCGCGGGCCGAGCACCAGATCGGGCGGCGCGGCCACGAACCCGTCCGTGCTGCGGGTGATCGTCGCGCGCAGCAGCCGGACTTCGCGCAGGACGGCCGCCAGCCCGAAGAACAGCAGGATGATCGCCGCCCAGGTGAGGACGGCGAACGCGGTCGAGGGGGTCATCGGCGGTCCCAGGCGATGTCGATCCCGTCGAGCCAGTCGAGCCGTTCCCGTTCGGTCTTCGCCGGTGTGTCCGCGAGGTGCACTTCGGCCAGGCCCGCCGGGCAGCCGAGGACGAAGGAACTCCGGGCGTACCCGGACTTCCAGACCTCGCCGTGCTTCGTGCGCGCGCCCGCGTGCCGGGGCAGCAGGGCCGCGGCCTGGCGCGGCGCGGGGATCGACAGCGAACCGTGGTCCTTCACCACGACCACGAAGTGCTCGTTCGCCGGATCCAGCAGCGTTTCCGCACGGGGGACGACCGTCATGCCGTCGACGTGGTCCTCGATCCGCAGCGAGCCGAACAGGGCCAGCACGCGGTCGCGGCGGGGCGCCGGGCCGGCGTACACGGTCATCAGCTCGTGGTAGGCACCGAGCAGGGTGGCCACGGACGACTGCCCGTCGCGCGCCTCGGCGACGACCACTTCGCGGCCGTGCACGAGCAGGCGCTCGCGGGTTTCGGCCGGCGCGACGTACGTGCACGCGAAGTCGTGGTAGCCGCGCGGGCCGATCTGGAACCCGGTGCCGTACGACCCGCCGACGAACCGGACGCCGGCCACGACGTGGGAAACGGGGGCGGTCCCGGGCAGGCCCACGGTCACCCGGTCCCCTCCCGGCGCCACCAATCGCAACCGTTGTGCCCCCATGAGACCTCCGATTCCCGGAATCCGTCCGGTGAGACTAGCCGACGGATTCCGCGGTCGCCACGATCGTTTTCCAAAGACTCCCGGATTGCTCCGATCGGGGAGGGTATTTTTGTCCAGTATTACGGTGGGTCCATGCCCATCTTCTGGTCCGCGGCAATGACGGTCGCGACGGCGCTCGGCGCGATTCTCCTGACCGTCGCCGGCGTGACCCACGCGGTGCGCCATCGTGAGCACCGCGCGGTGCTGCGCGTCCACCGCCTGCTGCCGGCGTCGGTGGCCGCACCGGCCGCGGGCGCCGAGGTCGTCGTGGGCGCGACGATGCTCGCGGCCCTGCTCGCCGCCCCGGCGGCCGCGGTCCTGCCCGCCGCCGCGCAGGCCGCGCTGTACTGCGTCTTTGCGGGTTACACGGCGATCCTGCGGAAGCGCCGGCCGGGCGTGCCGTGCGGGTGTTTCGGGGCGGAGAGGGTGTCGTGGGTGGTGGTGTCCCGAGCGGTCGTGCTCGCCGCGGGCAGCGCCGGCTGCGCTGTCCTCGGCGCACCCGGGCCGGCCCCGGACCGGTGGGCGTGCGTGGCCGCCGGCGTCGTCCTCGCGATGGCGAACCACCTCATCCCGGCGTGGCGCCGCAGCGGTTCAGCCTCTTTCCGATGATTTTTCCACGGTTTGTGATTCGGTGATTTTTCGCCGGAAAATCACCGTCGCACTCCGGCGCGATCGCTTGATCGTCATCGAACCGATACCGATCCCCTGCAACACCGCTCAGTGGATCGGCGACTACCAGCCGGGCACGATTCGTGCGCAGCACAGCCGATCTTCAGGAAGGGGCAGTCCGATGCGGGATTTCTACTCGACGCTGGCTCAGGTGCTCCCGTTCCTGATTCTCGCCATCTGCTGGGACTCCAAGTACCTCGATCGCCTGCGGAACCAGGATCGGAAAGACCACCTCTGGACGAAGTCCCGAGTCCGGATCTTCGGCATCGTCGTCTGCGGTACCACGGTCGGCGAGATCGCCGTCGTTTTCCTGGTCCTGGCCGGCGTCCTCGCGGACGGCACCCTCCTCCGGGTGCTTCTGCTGCTGGGACTCGCCCTGCTCCTGGGAACGCTGCTGACCAGGCTGTGCGTCGACATCGTCGACGCCACCAAGTAACGGGCCCTTCGCGCCTCAAGGTGACCGGCGCAGCCCGTCCAGCACCAGGGTGATGACGCCGTCGGCTTCGGCCCGCCAGCCGGGACGGTCGTGCGCCGCGCCGATGCCGTGCAGGGCCACCAGGACGGCACCGGCGCCCACGTCGTCGCGGATGGCGCCCTCCGCGACCGCGGCGGCCACCAGTTCGGTGACCGCCTGCTCCAGTTCCCGGCTGCCTTCGGCGAGGGCGCCCGTCCCGGTCGCCATGAGGGTGGCCAGCGTCCGCGCCAGGCCCTGGTAGGTGTCGATGTAGGCGACCACGCCACGCAGGAAGCTCGCCAAGGCCTCCCCCGCCGGCAGCGTGGCCTGCAGCCGGCGGGCGCGGTCGCACAACGTCGCGACCTCCCCGCGGTAGACCGCCTCGGCCAGCGCCTCCCGCGTCGGGAAGTGGCGGTACAGCGTGCCCGTGCCCACTCCGGCCAGCCGGGCGATGTCGTCGAAGCGCAGGTCGAAGAAGCTGCCGTCGTCGAAGAGTTCCCGTGCCTTGGCCAGCACCGCGTCGCGGTTGCGCCGGGCGTCGGCGCGCAGCGGCCTGCCGTCGTTCATCCATCACCTCGCGTTGACAAGCGGGTCATCCCTCCCTAGCGTGAGAAGTGGAGATGACCTCCAGTTTCATCATAGCCGACGAGGTGCGCGTGAAGATCCTCATGTTCGGCCGCGGCGCGATCGCCACGGTGCACGGCTGGGCCCTGGAACGGGCCGGCCACGAAGTCGAGTTCTACGTCCGGCCGGGCCGCGCGGCGGCTTACGGGGAAACGATCGAGCTCGACCTGCTCGACGCGCGGAGGCGGGTGTGGGGGCAGCGCGTCGTCCAGACGTGGCCGGTGCATTACCGCGAACAACTGGCGCCGGACCACGATTTCGACCTGATCGTGCTGAGCGTGCCGCACCACCGCCTCGCGGAGGCAGCCGCGTTCCTGGCACCGCGCGTCGGCCGGGCCACGGTGCTGGTGTTCGGCAACATCTGGGCCGAGCCGCTGGCCGCGATCGGCGCGCTGCCCGCCGACCGGGTCGCGTGGGGCTTCCCCCTGGCCGGCGGCGGCTTCGGCGAAAACGGCGTGCTCCGCGGGACACTGCTGCCCGGGGTCGTCTTCGGCACCCTGGACCGGCCCCCGACCGAGCGTGAGCGGGCCACCCGGCGGACGTTTCGCGAGGCCGGGTTCCGGGTGCGGGAGAAGCGCGACTTCCGCGGCTGGCTGTGGCTCCATTTCGCGCTGAACGCCGGCCTGCACGCCCAGGGCTTGCGCCGGGGAACCCTGGCCGAGCTGGCGGGCGCGACCGGCGACCTGCGCGAGGCGCTGCTGGCCGTCCGCGAGCTGCTTCCGGTGCTCGAGGCGCGCGGACTCGACCTGCGCCGCCACCGGAGCAGCACACTGGGCGTCCGGGCGCCGACCTGGCTGACGGCGCCCGTGTTCGCGTGGCTGACCACGCGTTTCCCGTTGATACGCCGGGGTTTCGAGGTCCATGCCGCCCCCCGGGCCGAGGAGCCGCGGGAGGTGTGCCGCGACGCACTGGCCGAAGCCCGGCGGCTGGGCATCGCGGTACCCCGGCTGGAAGCGGCGGAACCGAGCTTCGCCGGCCACGGGAACGCCTGAGCGAGCAGCCGCTCAATCGCGCACGGTCAGGTCACTCCAGATCGCCGGCCGCCACGGCAGCATCCCTTGGTACGGCAGCACTTTCTGCCCCGGAAGCACCAAGCCCGCCCAGTCGAGCGGCCCGCCGTCGTAGACGGACACCGAGATCCGGCCGCCGATCAGCGCCGCATCGGTGCCGGTCGTCACCGTTGCGGTGGCGATCGCCGTCGGGCCGCTCGCGTCGAGTTCCGTGACCGTCGCGTCGAACCTGCCGGCCGCGCCGTCGCTGACGCTGATCGTGCCGGTCGCCGCCGACGGGGGTGCTCCGGCGGGTGCTCCCGCGTTCACCGTGATCTTGCGGTCGCCCTGGTCGAGGGTGCCCGTGACGTGGCGTTCGGGCAGTCCTTCCCGGCTGCCGGCCACACCGCCGTGCGGCCCCGGCACCGGCGTGTGGACGGTGAGCGTGCTCTGGTCGAGCGCGAAGAACGGTACGTGTGCCTGCCCTGGGGTGACCGGCTCGCCGGCGAAGCCCCAGACGAAGCCGACGCGGTCGCCGTCGGGGCGGTCGGCGACGCTCAGCGCGACCGGGGTGCCGATCATCGGCAGATCCGGGTGGCCCGGGTTGTTCTTCCACGTGACGACGCCGTTGAGCACGGCGAGCGAGCCGGCCGCCGTCAGCGTGTCGATGGTGCCGCCGAACGCCGCGTAGAGGGTGCCGTCCGGCTGGGTGTGCACCGCCTGCCAGTGACCCGTGGCGTGCCAGGGGTTTCCGGGCTGCGGTGTCGCGTGGGCGTCCAGGCCGAGGGTGATCGGGTCGCCGGCCCACATCGGGAACCGGTCTCCGGGCAGCAGCCCGTGCCCGGAACCGCTGACGCTGACCGTCGTGGCCGGACCGGCCACGGCCACGGTGGTGCCGCCCAGCAGCGACAGGGTGGTGGCGAGCCCGATGGCGAGCGCGCGCAGGCGTGATCGAGTGGTCATCGTGAATCTCTCCCCAGGGTCGGCGATGGAGTGGTAACACCGTTATAAGACGCCGGGATTGAGAGGACGGACCGGTTTTCTCAGCCTGCGCTACAGGCTCCACGCCCACAGGGTGCCGTCCCAATGACCGGACACGACGACGGCCCGGCTCGCGAAGCTGCCGATCGCCAGCGATTCCGCGCCCTTTTCCGGGCCGGTGAGACCCGTACCGTACGGACGCCGGGTGCGCAGATCCCAGATTCGGATGGCACCGTCGTCGCTACCCGCCACGGCCACGGTCGTTCCCTTCACCGTGCCGATCGCCACGGTCTTGACGGCACTGTGGATTCCTTCTCCGAGAGCGGCGTGCGGCACTCCGGCCCGGCCGAGGTCCCAAGTACGGATACTTCCGTCCTCGCTGCCGGACACCGCGAGGACCGTGTCCTGCACGGCGCCGACAGCGACGGCGCCGACGGTGGCGGGGTGCGCACCGAGCAGCCGCACGGGCTGCTCGCCGGTCAGGTCCCACAGCCGGACGGTGCCGTCCGCGCTTCCGGACACCGCCACGGCCCGGCCGCCCACGGTTCCGGTGGCCACGCTCTTCACTTCGGCGTCGAGCTTTCCGCCGAGCGCCGTGCCGTTCAGCTCGGGACTGGCCAGCGACCAGACCCGCACCGTGCGGTCGTCGCCGGCGGAGACCGCTACCGCCCGGCCGCCCACGGCTCCGAGTGCCACGCTGTTGACCCCAGCTTCCTGGCGATCCCCCACGCGCTTGCTCGTCGGCGGGTCGGTGGTGAGATCCCAGAGCCGCAGCGTCCCGTCGCTGCTCGCCGATACCGCGGTGGGACCGTCGAGCGCGATCGAGAAGACGGGTTGCTCGTGCGCGGCGAGCGGGCGGCCGCGGGCTTCGCCGGTCACCGGGTTCCACAATTGCACGGTTCCGTCCGCGCGGCCGACGATCGCGAGCGCGTCCCCGTTCAGCACGCCCACCGCGACGGACCACACGGGGTCGTCCTTGGCCACGGGGACGCCGAGCAGGCGGCCGAGCGGGCTGTAGGCGTTCTCGGCTGGGGGTGAGCCGGAGTCGGTACTCGGAGAAGCCGGCCAGAACCGGGGAACGGCCGCCGCGGCGGCGGCCGCGGCGAGCGCGACGGGTGCGGCCAGCAGGAACACCTGCCTCCGGGTCACCGGCGGTGGCGTGCTCCCGCGAAGGCCGGCCCGGAGTGGTTCGATCCCCGATGCGTTGTCCGGCGACGGCGGGGCGGCGGCACTGCGCGGGTGGCGGTCGACGTGGTCGCGCAGGGCGCGGTAAGCCTCGTCCCAGGCGGCGCGGTCACCGAGTTCGGCCGGCAGCGGGATGTTCTGTTCCGCGGCCACGCGCAAACACGTGTCGACGAACACCTCGAAGTTCGCCGGTTGCGGGCGAACCGGGCGGTCGCGGCTGGTCATTCCCGCGATGGTGCTTCGTTTGAGCCGGATCCTGTCCTCGTCGCGGCGGCGTGGCGTTCGTTCGCTCTCGACCTCCAAGCGTCGAACCGACAGCCCGGTCGTTTCCTGCAACGCCCGCAACCGGCGGGAAAACTCCGCCCGAGGATCGATCAGCTCGCCCACGCGGCCCCCTCAGCCTCGCCGGGTAGGTGTCCGGCGACGTCGGACACCTCTCTCAGAATACGCCCTGACCTGCGGTGGCTCGGATTTCTCGCCGAATGCGTCCGGTTCGCTGGCCGGACGGTCCGTCCCCGCGAAATCGTTCGATGCCAGGCGGCCGTCGGCCGAGCCGTCCCCCTTTCTGCCGCACTGGAGGAACTGTGATGATGTCGAACCCGCTGTCCCGCCGGGCCGTGCTCCGGGCCGCCGCAGGCACGACGCTGGCCGTCGGAGCCACCGCGCTCGGCGGTCGCGCCACGGCGGCGCCGGGTGGTGCAGCCGCACCGCAGCGCGCGGTTCAGGCGACCGTCAGCGACAAGGTCACCTGGTGGGACGCCACCAGCGTGGCCGGGCCGGCGGCGATCCACGCGTCGGCGTATTCGACGGTGGTCGCCTGGCGCGGTGACCGGAACAGCCGCAACCTCACCGTCGCGAACGTGCGGCGTACGTCGTCCGGCAAATACGCGGGTTCCACCCTCCAGAAGTGGATCCTTTCCGATTCCTCCGAGAACGCCCCGACCATCGCGGGCGGCACGGCCTACCGCTCAGCGCTGCGGCTGGCCTGGAGCGGGACGAACGGCGGCCACTCGCTCAACGCGGCCATCCTGGGCCTCGAGCCCGGCAACTGGACGTTCACCGGACAGATCATCGGCCGCAAACTGGTGGCCGGCAACCTGGTCAGCTGCACCACGGGGCCGGCTTGGGGCACGTCGATCGGCCAGAACCACCAGCTCGTCGTCGCGAACCAGTACAACGACGTGATCGTCACCGAAGAAACCTCCGAGCTCACCTTCACCGCTCCGGCCACGCTGGGATTCCTCACGAATCCCCGCGGAGCTGTGCACAGCTTGTACGACGGCGACACCGGGAGCACGGTTTGGGCCTGGACCGCGTCGGACGGCAGCATCACTTTCGCGACGATCAACGTGTACGGTCACGCGACCGTCGCGCGGTCGGCGCAGAAGAGCAATTACGCGCCGTCCAAAATGGCCTTCGCCGGTGCCGGCCGGGACAGGTACATCGCCTGGACCACCCCGGCCGGACGGATTGCGCTGGCGTGGGTCGACATCGCCGCGATCGTCCGAGGCGCGGATCCGATCGGCGCGGTGGCCACGTTGCCCGAACAGAGCCTCGCGACGCCGGAGTTGCTGACGCATGCCGCGGCGTCGGGTTCCGGTCCCGCCTTCGACCTGTTCTGGACCGGCGTCGACGGGACCGGTGCGCTCAACGCCGCCGTGGTCACCTTCTGAGCCGCCTCGACGGCAGGTCCGCATTCACGGCCGGCGGAAGCTGATGCGCACCAGCCGGCTCTCGGCCCAGTCTTCGAGCCGGGTGGGCCGGATGGTGCCGGGGTCGTGGGGCTGGTTGAGATCCGCGACGATCTCGGCCAGCACGGCCCGGCGTTCGGCGGGATCGGTGACCGGCGTGGCCCGGGCCGGCAGGTCCGCGCGGATCCCGTTCTTGAGGTGGAAGGTG
This sequence comes from Amycolatopsis sp. cmx-13-12, assembly GCA_049998155.1. Lineage (GTDB taxonomy): Bacteria > Actinomycetota > Actinomycetes > Mycobacteriales > Pseudonocardiaceae > Amycolatopsis. The sequence goes on from JAEBES010000001.1 coordinate 1,175,765, forward strand.
AAGCCGGGATCGGCGAGGAGGTTCGCGTACCAGCCGGTCGCGGCCCCGCCGGCGCCGCTGCACAGGTAGGTGGTGCCCGCAGCCCGGTAGAAGAAGATCTCGATGCGGCGGGGCCGGCCGGTGCGGCGTCCCCGCGTCGTGATGTCGATGATGCGTTCCCCGGTGCCCGCGGCGGGCGTGATCTCGATGGCTCGCCGGATGGGCGCGGGCAGGTGCGACAACGACGTGTCCGGTGTGTTCACGCGGCCTCGGCCCGGAGGGCGGGGCCGAGGAGGAGCCCACCGTCGATGACGTACTCCGACCCCGTGATGAACGACGCGTCCGACGACGAAAGGAACAGGAGAAGCCGGGTGACGTCGGCCGGCTCGCCGAGCCGGGGAACGGCGAACGGCTCGGGTGAGTAGAAGTCGGCGATGGCCGCGGCCGCGCCGGCGGCCGGTTCGTGGATGAACGGCGTCGAAATCACGCCGGGATGGATGGCGTTCACCCGGATGTGGTCACGGCCGAGCTCGAGTGCGGCCGTCCGGGTGAGGCCGCGCACCGCCCATTTGCCGGCGACGTACGGCGCGTAGTGCGCCGTGCCGCCGATGCCCACGACCGAGGCGATGTTGACGATGGCGCCCCCTCCGGCCCGCCGCAGCGCCGGGGCGGCGACCTTGATGCCGAGGAAAGTCCCCGTGAGGTTGACGTCGAGGATGCGTGACCAGGTGGCCGGGTCCGTGTCCTCGATCGTCGCCGGCGGATTCTGCACGCCCGCGTTGTTGACGAGGACGTCCAAGGCACCGAAAGCGCTTTCGGCGGCCAGCACGGCGGCGGACCACGAGCGCTCGTCGGTCACGTCGAGGCGCGTGAAGCGGGCGCGGGTCCCGAGCTCGTCGGCGAGAGCGGCGCCGCGTTCGGCGTCGAGGCCGCCGATCACCACGTTCGCTCCCTCGGCGTGGAAGGCGCGCACGTGGCTCGAGCCCTGGCCGCCGGTCCCGCCGGTCACGAGCACGGTCTGGTTGTCGAAGCGGGGCATGGGGATGTTCCTTCGGTACGGGCCAGTGGTGAGCCGGTCGACTCACCATGCCATCGACAGTAGGTCGGCGGCAGTGGCGAGTCAAGCCACTCACCTCGTATGCTCGGCACATGAGCAAGGCCGTGCCGACGTACCACCAGCGCGTCGCCCGGGAAAAGCGCGCGCTGATCGTGGCGGCCGCGACCGCCCTGTTCCTCGAGCTGGGCTACGACCGGACGTCGCTGGCGCGGATCGCCGAGCGCTCGGGCGTTTCGCGGGCCACCTTGTTCAAGCAGTTCCCGACCAAGGCCGCCCTGTTCGACGCCATCGTCACCGAGTCGTGGTCGACCGCCGACGAGGAGGCGCCCCCACCGGCGGGCAACATCGTCGAGGGCCTCGGCACCATCGGCCGCCGGTACGCCGAGCTGCTGGGCCGGCCCCGGATGACCGACCTGTTCAGGATCGTCATCGCCGAGCTGCCGCGGTTCCCCGAGCTGGCCCAAGCGCAGTTCTCGCAGGGGAAGATGCCCTACTTCGAGTCCGTGCGCCGCTACCTCCTGGCCGAGCACGAGGCGGGAACGGTCCGGATCGAGGACGTGGACCTCGCGGCCACCCAGTTCCTGGGCATGATCGCCAACTACGTCTTCTGGCCGGCGCTTCTGGTGCCGGGCTGGGAAGTGAGCGCCGAACGCGTCGCGCAGGTGGTCGACGAGGCCGTCCGCACCACCGCCGCCCGGTACGCCGTGAGCTGACACTGTCTTGTCGAACTGTGGTGCGCGAGGGACGCTGAGCCGAGGATGATCCCGGCATGCGTCCGGTAGCCGGCTGGATTTTCGAAGACAACCTGACCAAGGTCGTGGAGTACGTCGCCGCACTCGTCGGCTACAGCTGGGACGAGTTCGATGACGGTGCCTTGGAAGCCGGTATCCCGAAGACGGACGCCGACCTTCCTTCTGACACGTGGTTTGCGTACCCGGTCAAAGGGGCGCCCGAACTCACGCTCCGGATCGCGCGCGATCACGGCGCCGGAATCCTGAGCATGATCATCGACGGCGAACTGGACGACGCGCTTGCCGCTCGCTTCGAGACGCTGCTGGATCTCCACTGAAGGATTCCCGCTCGCGAGATGGCCGGCCACCCGCGACGACGTGGCGCCGAGGGGAATTGCGTTGGTGGAACCCCCATGATCGGGAACAATCGCCGAAATGGACATGCGCGCCCTCCTTGCCCGGGTCGATCCGCTCGCCGCGCCGGCGCGACGGCGGGTTCTCGCCGAGACCGCACGCGCGCTGGCCGGTTCGGAGCTGACCGCGCTGCTTGCGGAACTGGACGCCGTCCCCGGACTTCCGCGGGCCTGGGCCGCGATGATGGCCGTCATCGCGGGCGATGACACGCACCTGCGCCGGTGCCTCGGTGCGGCCGATGTCCGGGTCGCCGGGCCGGCGATGCACCACTGCGCCCGCCGCGGCCTGCACTTCGACCTCCTCGCCGCGGCGTTGCCGACCGCACCCGCCGCCTGGCGGCACACCCTCTACCGCGCCGTGCGCGCCACCGGGGCCACCGAGTGGGCCGAAGCTCTGCTGCCCCGGGTGCGCGCCCGCTTCGGTGACCACGAGGCCGCTGCCGTGCTCCCCGCCTGCGAGGCCGGCACGGTGACGGCCTTGCTGCCCGAACTGGACTTCGCCGTGGCCAACCTCGCCGCGCTGGCCCGCCGGCACCCCGGCGTCGTGCTCGCGTACCTGGGCCGCCTGCTGGCCGACGCCGGTGGCGGCCGCGCCGCTACCGTGTGGGCCCGGTTCGGTCCCGCGCTGGGACATCTGGTCGAGCACGACCCCGGTCAGGTCGTCGACCTGCTCGCGCACTCCGGGCCGCCGACCGGGCTGCCCGCCGGCGCGGACGGCTGGCTGGCCAGGGCGGTCGCGGCCGATCCGGACCGGGTCGTCGTCATCCTCGCCGATTCCGGACGGCGCGTCCGGTTCCGGTCGGGCCGGAGCATCGAACGCGCTCTGCGGCGCGCCTCGGACGAGTCCCTGACCTCGCTCGCGCGGACCCTGCTCGTCGACGTGCCGCGGTTGACGGCGCTGGTGCGCGGGCTTCCGCCCGCGCGGCGCGCGACCGTCCTGAGTGGAGCGCTGGGCGACCGGACGCTCCGTCAGGCCGGGCAGCCGACCGCGCTGCTCGACGTCCTGCCGTGGCGTTCGCGGCACGAGGAAGCCCGGCGATTGCTCGCGACCCGTCCCGTGGCCGACGATCCCGCGCTGCGGCTGGAGGCGACCGCCCGGTTGCCGTGGGCCGAAGCCGAGCACCCCCTGCGCGCCGAGACCAACCGGCCGGCCGCCACGCAGCGCGCCACCGGCTACACGCTGCTCATCGGCGCGGCAGCTGCGACGCGGGACCCCGACGTCGTCGCGCGGGTGCTGACGTCGCTGACCCGGCTGCCCAACGAACAGGATCCGGTCCGCCACGCCGCGCTCCTGGCCGTCGCCGCGATCCCCGGCTGGCTGCTGCGCTCGGCGGATGAGTCCACAATGGTCACACTGGCCACCGACGCCGTCCAGGCCAGGGACGCGTCCTGGGGCACTCGCCAGGCCGTCGGGACCATAGCCGTCACCCTTGTCCGGCAAGGAACCCTTACGACGCGAGCCGAGCTGGTCGAGAGCGGCCTGCGGATCCTGGAGCTGTCCGGTGGTCACGCGCGCACCCTCACCCGGTACCGGCTCGACCGGGACCTGCCCCGCGGCGCCGAACACGCCGTGTGGTCCGCGCTGCGGCCGCGCATCGTGGCCGACGCTCGCGCGGGCCGTCACGACCTGGCCCTGGCTCTCGCCTCGGGCCTGCACCGGCGCGCGTGGGCGATGCCCGACCTGCAAGCCGCCGTCGGGGCCGCGACCGGTGCGGCCGACGACAGCACGGTGCACTGGGCCATCGACCTGTGGCTGGCCCCGCCGGCGACCCGGGACGAACGCGTCGAGACGGTGTTCCGCCGTGACCCGTCCACGATCACGGTGAACGCCGTGGCGAACGCGATCAGCCAGCGTCGGACCGACCTGCTCGACCGCGTGCTGGACCAGCCGCCGCGCGGCCGGTTCGTCGCTCGCGGCGTCCGGCTGGTCCCGATGTTCGACGGGACGTTGCAGCAGTGGCTGCCCCGGCAGGTCGCCCGGTACGCCGAGCTGCTGGCCGACCTCGCCACCGCTCCCCGCAAGCCGGTCTGGGAACGGGTCTCGGCCGTGCACCGCCTGGCGAGCCTGCCCGGCGCCACCGTCGACGACGTGCAGCTGTTCCTCCAGGACGACGAGGTCGCCGTGGTCGAGGCCGCACTGGCCGGCCTGGCCTGGACCGACCAGCCCGGCGCCGCGTTGGGCACCTTGCTCGGCTATGCCGACACCGAACGCGCCCGGGTCGCGGTGTACGCGGCCACCCGGGCCGCCCGCGCCATCCCACCCGCCGAGCTCGGCGCCGCCCTCCGTTCGGTGCTGGCCGGCAAGAAACTGACGGCCCGCAAGGAAGCGATCCGGCTGCTGGCCGAGCACCGCGTGCCGGGAGCAGCCGACGCGCTGGCCGCCCTGTGGGCCGACCCGGACCTGCACCGGGACCTCCGGCGCACGATCGTGTCGGCCGCGCGACGGCTGCTCGACGACGAACACGCGTGGCAGTGGCTCGCCGAAGCGACGACGATGGCCGCGGTGGCCACGGCGGTGACCGAAGCCGCCCCGGCGACCATCGCCGAGCAGCACCGCGCACGCTACGGCGCGCTGGTCCGGACGGTGGCGGGCAGCGGCGACCCGGACACCGCGCGGATCGGCTTGACGGCCTGGCCCGCCTGGAGCGTGTGGGACCGCGAGGGACCCGCCGCGCTGGTCGCCCGGATCGGTGATCTGAGGGCCACCGCGACGTGGCAACCGGCGGTCGAGGCGATGCTGGCCGCGTGCACGATCACCGGCGACCCGGCATCGTTGCTCGCAACGGTCACGACGCTCACCGAGCTGGACGACGTCGTCATCGCGGGCCGCGACCAGCCGGCCCGCCAACGGTTGCGCTACGTCATCGCCCGGTTCACGCCCCGCGTGGACGGCAGCGGTGAAACCATGCGCGACGCGGCGGAGCGGCTGTCGGCAACGTTGGCGGAGAGCGCGGAGTACCGGACGGACGCGATGACGTTGGCGATCGCCGCCCTCCCCCGCCGCGGCGACCTGCTGCCGGCCCTGCGCCGGCTCGCCGCGCTCGCCGACCGCCCGGTACTGGCGTGGCAGGCGGCGGACCGGCTGACGAGCCGGCTGACCGGCCATGACCCGGGGCCGGCCGAGTTGCTGAGCGCGGCTCAGGCCCTGGCGGCCGGCGCCGCGGAGGCGGCGTTGGCGGCGAGCATCGCGAGTCAGGCCGGTCCCCGGGCCGGCTGGCCGGCTCCGTGGCGTGCGCTGGTGGCGGCGTTGCGCGACCACTCCGACGCCGACGTCAGAGACCGGGCGTCGCGTATCTCGCTCGCTCCGGAATGATCGGGCCGGAAACCTCGCGCAGTGCGTGTCGTTCGACCTCGGAATGCCCACAGTGGACGGTCTCGGCGCGGTCGCGCAGGTCCGGCGGGCGCGGCCGGAGCAGGTCATCCTCATGCTCACCCGGCACGCCCCTGCGCGCGACGCGCGAAGGGTACTCGGTGGCCGCGTTCCCCGAAACCGACGGCACGGCCCGTGCGGCGGCACTAGTATCGGCCGGCGTGCCGCCCTCGCGAAGTCCCCGGGTGTTCGTTTCGTACGCCGATGACTCCGGCGGCCACACCGACACCGTCCGCCGGTTCGCCGAACGGCTGCGTGCATCGGGCATCGACGCCCGCCTGGATCTGTGGGAGCGGGACCGGCGGCGGGACTGGCTCGAATGGACGGTGGAGCAGCTCGACCACGGCGACTTCGTGCTCGCGGTCGGCTCGCCCCGGTACAAACGGCTGGCCACGTCGGACGGCCAAGCCCCCGACCTCGCGCGGTTCCAGCTCGCGATGCTGCGCGACCGCCTGGCCGAGGACCGGGCCCGGTGGCAGGCCAAGATCCTGCCGGTCGTCCTGCCCGGCTGCTCCGCCGACGACCTGCCGTCGTTCCTCCAGCCCTACGCCGCGACCCGGTACACGTTCCCCGAACAACTCGAGGAGCTGCTGCGGGCGCTGACCGGGCAGCCCCGGTACGTCCAGCCGGAGCTGGGACCGCTCACCGCTCCGGCGAGCACCGCACCGGACGGGCTGTTCCGCTCGCCGGTGCAGAGCGCGGACCTGAGCCGGGTGCTGGTCGAGGCCTCGGAGCGCCTCGCGAGCGCGGTGGCCGACCAGTGGGCGGGTGAGTCGCGGCGGCTGGGCCTCGACGCCCCGCGCCCGCTGGGCACCCGGTGGCGCACCGACGACGGCGAATTCGACCGGATCGGGCCGTTCTTCCGCCGCGAGGTGCCGTCCCGGCGGCTGCTGGTGCTCGGCCCGCCGGGATCCGGCAAGAGCGTGTCGGCGATCCGGCTGGTGTCCGCGCTGCTGGACGGGTGGACCAGGGGCGACCCGGTGCCGGTGCTGGTCCCGGTCACCGGCTGGCACCCGGGCGAGCTGCACCCGTTCGCCTGGCTCGCGCGGCGGCTGGCCCGCGATTACCGGCTGGGCCGGACCCTGCGCTGGGCCGACGGGCGGCGCCTCACGCTGGCGTCCGCGCTGCTGGAGGTGGGCCTGGTGCTGCCCGTCCTCGACGGCCTGGAGACGATCGCGGCCGACCTGCGGCCCGAGGCGATCGCGGCGCTCAACCGGCTGGGGTCGTCGGTTCCGCTGGTCGTCACGTGCGGCCTGGCCGAGTACCGCGAACTGGACGCGGCGGGCCGCGGGCTGGCCCGCGCCACCCGCGCGGAACTGGTGCCGCTCGACCGGGACGACGTCGAGGACTACCTGACCGAGACCGTGCCCCACGGCGCGTCCCGCCTGGCCCCGCTGTTCGCCCGGTTGCGTGCGGAGCCCGCGCCGACGCCGCTCGTGGTGTGGCTGATCCGCGTGGTCCACCAGGAGCCGGGCCGCGATCCCGGTGACCTGGGCGACCGGACTCGCTTCCCGGACCTCGACTCGATCGAGGCCCACTTGGTGGAACACCTCGTCCCGGCGGTCTACCCGGACTACCCCGGTCACCGCCGCCACGGCGCCTTCGCCCGGGTGCACCACGGCACCGTGCGGCGCTGGCTGGAGCACCTCGCGTCGGCCCCGGCAGCGGACATCGCGTGGTGGCGGCTCGACCGTTCGCTCCCGTGGGTCGCTCCGGCCTGCCGCGTCGCGGCGGGCGCCGCGCTCGGCTTCGGGCTGGTCAGCACCGCCGGGCTCGTGCCGGGGTTGGTGGCCGCCGCCGTGGTCGGGGTGGTCGCCGCCCACCCGTGGTACCTCGCCTACTTCGCCGTCACCGACCTCGAAACCCCGTACCGGTTCGACGGCTCGGCGTCCAAGGTGCGCGCCGAGCTGCGCGACTTCGCGAAACTGCTGGGGAGCACGCTGCTGTTCGGGGTCGGCATGCTCGCGTTGCTGGTCGCCGGCCGGAGCGTCGCGGCCGGACTCGTGCTCGGCGTCCGCGCGGCACTGGTGATGACGGCGTTGGCGCTCGGCGGCGGGTTCCTGGCCTGGTGGTTCGGGCGCAAGCTGTGGCACCGGCAGCGCCACGGCCGCGCCGACGGCCTGGTCGTGCCCGCCGATCTCGAGCGCCCGGCGAGCCCGGCCGCGACCCTCCGTGCGGACCGGAAGGTGCTGCTGGCGGGCACCGGGACGATGCTCGCGATCGCGGCGATCTCCGCGGTGCTGGGCCTCGGCTACGCGGTCCGGATCGCCCTCGGTTACGCCGCCGCTTGGCTGCTGCTCAGCGCGTACGCCCGGTTCACCGCGGCCCGGCTCGTGCTCGCCGCGCGCGGCAAGCTGCCGTGGCGGCTGTTCGCGTTCCTGGACGACGCCCGCGACCGCGGCGTGCTCCGCCAGTACGGCGCGGTCCACCAGTTCCGGCACCGGCACCTGCAACGGCACCTGGGTCGGTCCCGGTAGGTTTTCCAACCCGCTCAGCGCAGTACGGCCGCCAGCACGTCCGCCCCCAGCGTCGTCAGGTCGGCCACCTCGACGCGGTAGCTGACGTACCGGCCCTGCCGCCGGGCGGTGAGCAGGCCCGCGCGGCGCAGGACGGCGAGGTGACGCGACACCTCCGGAGCCGAAAGGTCCCACGCGCGGGCCAGTTCCCCGGTGGTGTGCGGGCCACGGGCCAACGTGCGCAGCAGCCGCAGCCGGACCGGGTGGGCGAGGGCCTCCAGCCGGAGCGTCACCGTTTCCAGCGACACCGGCTCCGCGGGGCCCGGCTCGGCGACCGGGTACTGCACCACCGGCGGGCGGCCGGGCGGGTGGACCGTCACCAGGTGCGGGCGGCCGTACACGGTGGGGAGGAAGACGACCCCCGTGTCGCCGGCGGCGATGGCCTTGTCCTGCAGCTTGTCCACGACGATGCAGCGGCCGTCCGGGGACAGGGTGACCGCGCCGGAGATCGACGCGAGGGCCGCCTCGACGCCCCGGCGCTCCAGCAGGTCCTTCTTCACGCGCAGGTCCGCGACGAGCTGCCCGGCGACACCCGCCCAGGCCGCGTCGAAGAAAGCCTCGGCGCACTGTTCGAGGGTGTCCCGCACCCGCGCCCGCACGGCCGCGGGGTCCGCGAGCAGCCGCTCCGCGAACGCCTCCTGGAGCGCGCCGCGGGCCTGGGCGAGGTCCAGGGCCCGCTCGCGCGCCGTCGCGTCGGCGAGCGGTGACGGCGCTCCGAAGTGGACTCGGTTGCTGCCGCACGTCGTGATGAGCGCCGCGGCCACGTAGGTTTCGTCGTCGATGCGGTCCACGTCGTCCAGTTCCTCGGCGAGGGACGGCCGGGGCCGGGCGGGGACCAGGAAGTCGGCCCGGGAGGAACGCCAGAGGAACTCCGCTTCCCGGAGCCGCTCGGCCAGCTCCGGCGGCAGCCCGGTCCGGACGCCCCCGGCCCAGCCGGCCAGCTGCGGGTGGTGCCCGGGTTCGGCCAGCACGTGCAGCATCGCGGTCAGCTCGGCCAGCGGCGAGGCGGCGAACCGCAGCCGCTCGGCCGGCCGGCCGCCGATGTCGATCCTCAACGTCACTCCGGCATTGTCGCCGGTCGGGTGGCCGGTGACCGCCTCGGTTGACGGTGTTCGTCAACCGAGGCGGTGGTGGCGGGGGCCGGGCCCATCGTCGACGTCATGATGATCGAGATCCGGCCGCGGACCCTCGTCCGGGCTTCCGGTGGCCCCCGCTACGCCGTCGCACTGGCCGTGGACGCGCTCGGCACCGGCATGCTGCGGCCTTTCCTGCTGCTCCACGGCGTCACCGTGCTGCAGCTCTCCCCGACGGTCACCGGGATCGCCATGACGGCCGGAATCGTCGCGGGCCTGGGGTGCCTGCCGGCGGTGGGCCGGTGGCTGGACCGGGGCGCGCGCAGCTCGGTCGTGGCCGCGTCGATGCTGGTCCGGGTCCTGGGGGTCGCGCTGCTGCTCGTTGCGCCCGCGGGCCACGCCTGGCCGTTCGCGACGGCGGCGCTCTTCCTCGGCGTCGGCAACCAGGCGTGGCCGGCCGCCCACGCGGCCCTCGTGGCCACGGTCGCCCGCGGCCGCGAACGCGACGCCGCTCTCGCCGGCGGCCGTGCGCTGCGCAACGCCGGCCTGGGCGCCGGTGCGCTGGTCGCCACCGTGTGCCTGGCGGGCGGCACCACCGCGGTGCGCACGTCGGCTGCCGTCACCGGGCTCGCCTATCTCGCCGCGGCGAGCTTGGCGTGGTCGGTCCGCGTCCGCGCGCAACCGGCCACGGTGACCACAGTGGACAGTCCGGCGCCGCGGATGGGTGCCCTGCTGGCCGCCAACGTGATCTACGCCTTCTGCCTCACCGTTCCCGAGATCGCGCTCCCGCTGGTCCTGGTGACGCAGCTGCACGCATCCCCGGTGTGGCCGGCGGCCGCCTTCGTGGCGAACACGGTGCTGGTGGTCACCCTGCAGGTGCCGGTCACCGTGCTGCTGTCCCGGTTTTCCCGGCCGACCGCGCTGGCGCTGGCCGGGGTGGTGCTCGCCGGGTCGTACGTCGGCTTCTTCGCGGCCACCTCGTGGGGTGCCGCGGCCGTCGCCGCGGTGTCGGTGGTCTGCACCCTCGGCGAAATCATGTACGCGGGCAGCGCGACCGCGCTCGTCACCACTCTCGCCCCGGCTTCGGTCCTGGGCCGCGCGCTCGCCCGCTTCCAGCTGTCCACGGGCTTCGGCCTCGCTGTCTCCCCAGCGGTGATCACGACGCTCGCCGCTCGCGGCCCGGCTGCCCTGTGGGGCGGCCTCGCCGTCGGGACGCTCCTCGCCGCTACTGCCTCGCGAGCACCCAAGGCATCAGCTTCTCCGCCAACGCCCGGCTGAACGGCCGCACCAGCTCCTGCAGCTCGGCACACGCGGACGCACCGATGTGGGCGTACGGCGTCACGCTGTTCTCGTCGGTCACCTTCTCGATGTCCGCCCGACGAGCCGCACCGGAAGGCGTGAACGTCGGCTCGGCGTCACCGGTGAGCCAGTCCCGCTCGCGGAGCCCGTCGACGGCGCGGCTCCAGTCCTCTTCGGACCACGCTCGGGATGTGCGCAGGGTTTCCGCCGGGACGGCACCGGAAGCAGCGTGGGTGACGAGCGCTTCGATGCCGCTCAGGCCCGCCGTCAGCAGGGCCGCGATGTGGGCGTCGCCGCGGTACTCGCGCAGCAGGGTCTGCGCGTGCCACAGGACCAGATGGGGTTCGGTGGGCCACGGCAGGGCCGCGTGAGCGGCGTACAGCGGGCGGCCGACGACGTCGTCGGCGACGGTCTCGGCGGCCTCGCGCAGCAGGGCGGCGGCCCGGTGCATCTCCGGCGAGCCGATCGCGTCGCCCAGGGTGCCCCGCAGCGCCCGGTCCGCCGCGGCGTACCGCGCGGCCAGGACGGCGCCGGGGTCGGTGGCGGCCCGGGCGGCGGCGATCGACTCCCGGACCAGGACCGGGTTGAAGTTGTAGAAGGTCGCGACCACGACCGCCGCCGGGACCGCGCCCAGCGCCGCCGACCTCGATGCGAAATAGCCCGCGCGGCCGGTGAGGCCGAGCTCCCGGTACGCCGCGGCGGCTTCCGGGGCGAAGTAGATCATTCCGTGGTAGGGCTCGATGAGTCGCCAGGTCCGGCGGGCCGCTTCGATCACGCGGCCAACATACCAGCCGGTCGGTACGTCGTGGGGTTTTCGTGTACGCCGCATCGGCCGCCGCCGGCATCCCGGCGGCGGCCGCGCCGCCCACCTCTTCGTCCGCCGTGCTGTCCACCGCTCAGCCTCGCCGCCCGCGACCACTACTTGGGGCGGCGAGGCGTCCGGCTACTTCGCGGCCCGGAAGCGGTAGGTCCCGGACCCGACGACCACGACGGTGGCCTTCTTCCCCGCGTCGTACCCGACGTTCAGAACGCCGGCGGCCGACCGCACCGGCCGGCCCGACTCGGTGACGTAGCCCGCCGGAATCACCACTTCCGCGGTGGTGCCGGCCGGTACGGTGACGTCCATCGTCAGCCCGTCGGCGGTGACGGCCCAGGCGTCCGACAGCCGCCCGTAGACGGTGTCGATGGCGCCTTCGGCGTGGGTGAGCCCGCCGCCGACGTGCGGCTCGATCACGCTGCGGCGGTAGCCGGCCTCCTTGATCCGGATCCCGCCGATGTACTGGTGCATCCAGTCGGCGACCGCGCCGTAGGCGTAGTGGTTGAACGAGTTCATGTCCACCGGCCCGAACGTGCCGTCGGGCTGGATCGAGTTCCAGCGTTCCCAGACGGTGGTCGCGCCCTTGCCGATCTCGTACCCCCACGACGGGTAGTCCTTTTTGGACAGCAGCGTGTAGGCGAGGTCGTCGCGGCCGATGTTCGTCAGGGCCGGCATCAGCCACGGCGTCCCGATGAACCCGGTCTTGAGGTGGTTGTCGCTCTGGGCGAGCTTCGCCACGTACTTCTCCCCCGCCTTCGCCTTCAACGCCGGATCGGTGACGAGGTCCAGGCCCAGGGCCAGGGCGTACCCGGTCTGCGAATTCCCCAGCACCGTCCCGTCCGCCGCCACATAAGCGGCGCCGAACGCGGCGCGGACGTCGGCGTAGAGCTTCGAGTACTCGGCCGCTTCGGCCGTCCGGCCCACCGCGGCCGCCATCTCCGCCATCATCCGGACGTCCTGCGCCCAGATCGCGGTGCCGAGCACACCCTGGTTCGAGGGGTCGTCGAGGTTCAGCCAGTCGTTGGTGAAGAACGTCAGCCGCCCGGTCTCCAGGTTGTCCGGCCCGGCACTCGCGCGGGCGTAGGCGAAGAAGCGGCTCATCGCGTCGTAGTTGTCGCGCAGCACCTGCACGTCGCCGTAGGCGTGCCACAAGGCGTACGGCACCGTGATCAGCGCGTCCTCCCAGCCGACGCCGCTCTCGTCGAACGCACCGTTCGTGGAGGGGACCACCGCCGGGATGGACCCGCTGCTCTTCTGCTCGTCACGGACGTCGGTCAGCCACTTCCCGAGGAACGCCCGGGTATCGCTGAGGTAGCTCGCCGTCGGCGCGAAGATGTCGATGTCGCCGGTCCAGCCCAGCCGCTCGTCCCGCGCCGGGGTGTCGGTCGGGATCGAAAGGAAGTTGCCCCGCGCACCCCAGGCGACGTTGCTGAGCAGCTGGTTCAGCATGCCGTCGGAGGTCCCCAGCGTGCCGGTGCGGCGCAGGTCCGAGCCCCAGACGACGCCCTGGACGTCCGCGGCGGCCGGTGGCGTGGCGAGACCGGTGACCTCGATGTACCGGAAGCCGTGCTGGGTGAACGTCGGCTGGTAGGTGACCGTGCCGTCGTTGGCGAACCGGTAGTGGTCGGTCGCGGTCGCGGCGCGCAGGTTCGCCACGTACATCGTGTCGTCCGGGTTGAGCACCTCGGCGTGCCGGAGCTGGACCGTCTCCCCCGCCTTGCCGGTGATCTTCACCCGGGCGACGCCGACCATGTTCTGGCCGAGGTCGTACACGGTCACCCCCGGAGCCGGGTGGCTGACCGCTTTCGTGGGGAGGACCTGGGTTTCCCGCACGGGCTCGTCCGGCTGCGGCGACAGCTTCGCCGTGTCCGAGGGCCGGGTGACGACCGGTGCCCAGGCCGAGTCGTCGAACCCGGCGGCCGCCCAGCCCGGCTGCTCGAGCCGGGCGTCGTAGGTCTCGCCGAGCTGGTTGTCGGTCGCCGCGAACGGGCCGGTGCTCCACTTCCAGCCCGGTGCCGTGTCGACCCACTGCACGCTGCCGTCGGCGTAGGTGATCTTCAGCCGGGCGACGAGCGCCAGGTCGGTGCCGTACTGGCCCTTGCCGGCGAGCCCGATCTTCCCGGCCCACCACCCGTCGCCGAGCGCGGCGCCGAACCCGTTCGCGCCGGCCCGGACCAGATCGGTGACGTCGTAGGTCTGGGACTGGATCCGCTTCGCGTACTCGGTGTAGCCCGGCGCCAGGTACTGGTCGCCGACCCTGCGGCCGTTGAGCGTGAGCTGGTAGACGCCGTGCGCCGACGCGTAGACCCGGGCCTGCGCCACGCGCTTGCCGGGCGTGGTCGAGAACGACGTCCGCAGCAGCGGCTCGTAGGAGTCGCGGCCGGCCAGCAGGGCGTCGGTGTTCCCCGTGACGGTCAGTGCTCCGTTGTCGACGCTGCCGCCAGTGAACGGGTTCGGCACGGCGAATTCGGCGTTCGCCAGCACGGTGCCGTCCGGTGCGGTGACGGCGAACTTCGTGACCGTGACCGATTCCCGGTCGTAGGTGCGCAGGCCGGCCCGGCCGCTCGGGAAGTCCGGCACCGTGCGCGTGTCGACGACGACACCGTCCAAAGTGGTCCGGATCGTGGTGCCTCCGACGGTGTAGGCCACCGTGTGGGTGCCGGCCAGCAGGCCGGCGCGGGTGAACCCGAACGGCCGCAGGTCCACTTCGGCCAGCACCGAGTAGCCGCCGTTGACGCGCAGGTGCGGACGCAGCAGCGGCACCGACGTCGCGGAGTCGCCGACGTTGAGCTGCCACATGTAGGCGTTGTCGGCGTCCCGGGCCCGCAGGAACGTGCCGAAGGCGAGGTTGCCGAGCCGGAAGTCTTCGGTGACGGTGTAGTCGGTCCACCGGTCGTAGGACGGCGCCGGTTTGCCGATCCACGCGGCGGAACCCCAGTCGGCCGCGGTGAGCAGCCCGGTTTCGAACCACGCCGGCCGGCTCCAGCCGCTGGGCGTGCCCCGGTCGTCCCAGCTGCGGACCCGCCAGAAGTACCGGACGCCGGAGGCGAGGCCGGGCCCGCCGTAGGCGACGTCGACCTGCTGCGCCGACTTGACCCGGCCGGAGCGCCAGACGTCGGCGGCTCCCGGTGTCCGGCCGACTTCGAGCTCGTAGGCGGTCTGGGTGACGGCCCGGCGCGGCGAGGACGTCTTCCAGCCGAAGACGGGGTTCGCCCCGGGAATCCCCAGCGGGTCGGTCCGGCCGTTCGTGGTGAGTCCGTCGAGGGTGGCCGCGGTCGCCGCGGTGGCGTCGGTCCCCTGCAGGAGACCGAGAACCATGAGGACGACGACCAGCAGGGTCGTGGTCGTGCGAGGGGCTTTCCTGCGGCGCTGCCGTCCGGCCACTGCGACTCCCGGGTATTTGAAACGATTCAATCGAGCGGGACTTTCGTGAGGTTAAGTGACCGCGGTCACGGGCGTCAACAGCCGCGGATACCGGCCGGCGCCGCGATCCCCCAGCCGTCGCAGTGAATCCGTCGAATGCCTCCCCGCGCCTCGGCGCCCGAATTGTGCCGTCCGCCACCTTGTCGGTTAGGTAAGGGCCGCCGCGGTGAGCAGCACACCGGGGAGCCCGAAAACCCGGCCGTGCGAGGCGTAGTCGTAGCGAGCGGCCAGCACCACGCCGAGGACCACCAGCCACGACACCACACCGTCCAGCAGCTGCGGGTGTGCTTCCCCGTACCGCCGCACCCGCGCCCACGCCGCCTGCACCGGGCCACCGTATCCGCCCGGCTGCGGTGCGTCATGGGCCCAGGGTTGACCTCGGGTACCGCGGGAGTTGACGCTACTCGGCCGTCGTCTTGCCGCCGCGCCGCCGTCGCCAGACCACGGTCGCGACGAGCAGCACCACCGGCAGTCCGGTGACCAGCAACCCTTCGACGGGCGCCGGCACGACGTCCTGGTGCACCACCGAGGCGGCGAGGCTCGCCACGGGGAGGTGCTGGGCGGGCGGACCACCACCGCACCCGTTCTGCTCGTGCCAGTGCCCGGCGACTGCGTATTCGACGGCGGTGGGCATCCCGCACCCCTCCTCGGGTGGGCGGAGTTTCTCCGGAACCGCAGACCAGTGTGGCGCGGCCGGCCGGAGAACTCCACACCTACTCGGGATTCAGGATTTCCGTGGGCAGGCCCAGGGTTTCCACGATCCGCGCCACGGCGTCGCCGAGCCGCACGAAGTCGTCGCCGAGCGGATCGGTCACCAGCCGGCGGACGGTGGCGACGTGCCCGGGCGCCGCGGCCGCCAGGTGCGCGCGTCCGGCGTCGGTGAGGGTCGCGGTGGTGAACCGGCGCCCCTGGCCGGTGCAGACCTCGCGCACCACCCACCCCCGGTCTTCCAGGCGCGCGACGGCGTGCGAAATCCGCGGCAGCGACCCGTTGGCCATTTCCGCGATCTCGCTCATCCGCAGGCTTTCCCCGGGCACGGCGGACAGGCGGGCCAGGATCATGTACCCCAGGAGTGTCAGGTCGGCGTCCCGCAGCAGCTGGCTTTCCAGCGCGCCCGGGAGTGTGAGCAGGACCTTCGCCAGGTTGATCCACGCCCGCCGTTCGTCGTCGTCCAGCCAGCGGGCCGGCTCCTCCTCACGCACGCCTTGACTTTAACACGCAACCCAACCTACCGTTTGGGTTGCGTATTAAACCCAAAGGAGGAGCGATGACGACCACCCCTCGACTGACCTCGATGACCGTCCTGCGCCTCGGCTTCGCCCTGCTGGCGGCCGCCGCGGCGAACACGGCCATCGCCCTCGGCGCACTGGCGCTCGACGACGGCGGGATCGCGATGGGCCTGTCCCCCGCGTCCTACCTGCCCGCGACCGCCGCGGGGCTGCTGCTGGGCACCATCGGCTGGTTCGTGCTCGCCCGGAGGGCGCCGAAGGCCCTGCGCGTGGCCGTCCCGGCGGTCCTCGTCCTGACCTGGGTCCCGGACCTGCTGCTGTTCGCGGCGGGCGCCACGGCGGCCAACGTCTTCGGCCTGATGCTCATGCACCTGGTCGTCACGACGGCGGTGGTGACCGCCCTGCGCCCGACGCTCGCGCCGGCCGCCGTCACGACCGCCCGGCTCTGAGGACCGTGCGGGAATTCAGCCGGCCCTTCTCCGGTTCCCGCGCGACTTGCCCCGCGGCGACGGCGGCGGTCAGCGCGCCGACGGCGTCCTCGGCGCGGTAGATCGTTTCCAGCAGCGTGAAGTGCTGGAGGTCGGCGACGGTGGCGGGGCCGCTCCGGTCCAGTTCCGCCAGCAGGGCCCGCCGCAGCGGAAGCAGCTGCGGGGTGAGCGAGATGTCGACGAGCGTGCCCTCGACGTCGCGCGGGTCGCGGTACCGGATCCCGGCGAACTCGTCCGCCGCCCAGAGCTCGTTCTTGAAGGTCGCGAGGTGCCGGCTGTCGGCGGTCGCGAACACGAGCGCTTTCGCGGTTCCGTTGTCCGCCACCAGATCCACGGCCACGGCACACCCGAGGCCGGCCGCCTTCAACCGCTCCCGGTGGTCCGCGCCGGGTTCCGCCGCCAGCAGGACCTCGTGCGCCTTGCCCCGCACCAAGGACGACGGCCAGGCGCCGGAGAGGTGCGCCAGCATCGGCCCGCGCACGTCGACCTCCCGGAGGTCGCCGGCCGTCCGGACGACCAGCCCGTCCGGAGCCCCACCCGGCGCCGCCCGGCCGACGAGGACGATCTCCAGGTGGTGCTCGGCCAGCCGGTCGGCGAACTCCCCGAACACCCGGAAGGCCTCGGCGGCGAAGTCCCCGCATTCGACGTAGGTCCCACCCCGCGGCGACCGCAGCACGGTGGCCGTCCACGCGTCGAGGTACCGCACCAGCACGTCACGCTCGACGGAAACGTGCGGGTCAGGACGCCGGACGCGCTCGGCCACGCTTCCGGTTGTACCGCACTGCCGCGCCGGCCACCAGGCTGAACACCCACCTTCGAGCAGCCGTGCCGGACTCCCCCACGAAGACGCAAGCGTTCAAGATCCACTCGGCGACCGGGTAGAAGCGCTGCCGGTAGCGGGCTTCGAACGCCTCCGCGACGTCGTGGGCACCCCCGCCGACGAGCACCGGCACTCCACCAGGAATCAACGCGCCCCGCCGAGGTTGTCCACGATCAAAGCCAAGGTGAACTCGAACCGGTCTTCCCCGCTGCCGGAGGTCAGCTCGGCGGCATAACGCCGAGTCTGCGGGAACGTATCCGCCGGCAGCGCGGTGAACCGGCTCCGCAGTTCCTCCCGGCCGACGACCCATTCGTCGTCCGGGTGTTTCCGCCGCTGCCGGACCAGCGACTGCTCCAACGCGTAGGCGCTGACATAGAGGGACAGGGCGTCGAGGGCCCACGCCGCCGTCTGCGGTTCGATTCCCCCGGCGAGCAGAATCGCGAACAGCCCTTCGCGGACTCGCAGCGCGTCGAGGTTGGTGGGGACCATGCCCAGTGCCGCCCGGGAAACGCCCGGGTATTTCCGGTACTGGTCGCGGATCTGGGCGTACACGTCGAAGATCTGCGTCCGCCAGGTCGCCGGGTCCGGTTCGGGCAGCACGATCTCGGAGCACAGCCGGCCGACGAGCAGGTCGTCGATGTCCTCCTTGTTCACGATGTGCGCGTACAGCGACGACGGTCCGGTGCCGAGCACCGCGGCGACCCGGCGGATGGTCAGCGCGTCGTAGCCCTCGGCCGCCACGACCTGCAGGGCCGCGTCGGTGATCCGGTCGACCGTGATGGGCCTCTTGGGTGACGACGGGGCGGCGACGCCACCGGCGTGCCGGGCGGCTCGGCGTTGCCGGGGATCGGTGGGCATGGCGATCACTCTAGCCTGTGACGAACTAAGTTCGCATGGTAGAACTTAGTTCGTAAGCCACGAACTAAGTTCGACAGAGGAGTGACATGCGAGTTTGCATCGCCGGCGCCGGCCTGGGCGGTCTCTGCCTCGCGCAGGGCCTGCGCCAGGCCGGCATCGAAGCCGACGTCCACGAGCGCGACCCGGCGATCACCGCGCGGTTCCAGGGCTACCGGCTCGCGCTGAGCCCGGCCGGGCTGGCCGCGCTGCGCGGCTGTCTGCCGCGACGCTGGCACCCGCTGCTGGACGCGATCACCGGCGACGCCTACGGCGAGCGGCTGGTCCTCGACCCCCGGCTGAACAAGATCGGGGAGCTCGGCCCCGGGAAGTCCGGGACCGTGATCGACCGGCACGTGCTCCGCCACCTGCTGCTGACCGGACTCACCGTGCGCACCGGCGCCGCGCTGACCGGCTACGACCTGCGGGCCGACGGCCGGGTCGAAGCCCGGTTCCGGCACCGGGATCCGGTGCTCGCCGACCTGCTCGTCGGCGCGGACGGTGTCGGTTCCGCGGTCCGCGCGGTGCTGTCCCCGCGGACCACGCCGACCGACACCGGCGTCCGGTTCGTCATCGGCCGCGCGCCGCTGACCGGGCAGTTCGCCGGCCTCGCGCGGGCGTTCGGCTCGAAGATCGCCGGCGACGGCGTGAGCCTGCTGCTCGGCGCGATGCGGTTCCGCACCCCGCCGCGGCAAGCGGCCGAAGAACTGGCGCCCGAGGTGGTTCTCCCCGACGTCCGCGACTACGTGCGCTGGGCCATGATCTTGCCGCCGGACGACCCGGCCGGCGGCCTGACCCCGCAGGAGACCGTGCTGACCAGGACCGAGGGCTGGCACCCGGACCTGCGGGCCCTCGTCGAGCAGTCCGACCCGGACAACAGCACCCTGCTGTCCATCCGGGTGGTCGAGCCCCGCGAGCGCTGGGCGCCCGGCCCGGTCACGCTGCTCGGCGACGCCATCCACGCCACCTCCCCGACCGGCGGCAACGGCGCGAACACCGCCCTGCGCGACGCGGACCTGCTGCGCCGTTGCCTGACCGAGGGCGGCCGCGACCTCCTCGGCGCGGTCGGCGAGTACGAGCGGCAGATGTTCGAGTACGGCGCCGAGGCCGTGCGCCAAAGCCTCGACGCGCTCCCCGCCTTCGTCCCGCACCCGGAATCGGCCTGACGTCGGTCACGAAGCCGGACAGAAAGCGGACAATCGGGCCGACTGCTCCCTTCTCGGTACAGCCTGTCCGTGGCGCCGCGGCGGCGGTTCTCCCCGCGGCTTCGAAGATTTTTCCGGCGCCGCGCCTTCCCGTCTCCGGAGCCGGCTACCGCTTCGCCAGCAGGCGGGTCTGTTCGCGCAGGACGTCGACCGTGTTGGCCACCCAGTCCGCGATCACCGCCCGCTCGGCCGGCGAATAGCCGGCCATCAGCTTCGCCATCGCCGCGTCGAGACCGGCGAACACCTCCCCGAACGCGCCCGGCACCGCCGTGATCACGAGCCGGCGGCGGTCGGCCGGGTCCGGGGCGCGCCGGGCGAGCCCGGCGCGTTCGAGCCGGTCGACCAAGCCGGTCACCGCGCCCGGGGTCAAGCCGATCTCCTTGGCCAGGTCGCCCGCCGACACCGACCCGGCGCCGGCGATCACGGCGAGGGCGCGCTGGTCGACCGCCGTCACGCCCAGACGCGCCCC
The DNA here is from genome assembly GCA_049998155.1 of Amycolatopsis sp. cmx-13-12. Classification (GTDB taxonomy): domain Bacteria; phylum Actinomycetota; class Actinomycetes; order Mycobacteriales; family Pseudonocardiaceae; genus Amycolatopsis. Next base: position 1,195,548 of record JAEBES010000001.1, read on the forward strand.
CACCGCCTCGTGGAACGCGACCACGGCGGTGCTCAGTTCACGTCCGGCGTCCCGACCTTCCATACCACCACTTTACCTCGCTCGATATTTCAGTACACTGAACTAAAATGTTCACTCGCTGAAACATAGGAGCCCGGTCATGAGCGAGCTGAAGCTGGCGCTCGAGGTGCCGAGATGGACCTGGCGGTGCTACACCGAGCACCTCGGGCTCGTGCTCGGCCTCTCTTCGGTCGCGTCGATCCAGCGGCTGATCGTCGTCAACTGGACCGCGTCCATCCCCCACGAAGTCGCCCTCGCTTCCGAGGTCGTCGTGCTGGCCGCCCGGCTCGCTCTGGTCGTCTCGATCTGGCGGATCGCGATGCGCGGCCAGACCCTCCGCCTGAGCGCAGGCCGGGCGTTCGCACGGAAACACTGGCGCAGCCTGCTGTGGCAGGGCGCGTTCCTCGGCGCGGCCGCCTTGACCTTCGAGGTCCTGGCCGAGCATGTCGTGTCGGCACTGCTGCCCGAGTCCGCTCGGCAGACCTACCTGGCCGTCCTGCTCTTCGTGAAGAACCCGACGGTCATCGCGCTGACGTTCCTGTGGTGGATCGGCCTGCTGCGCCAGGTCTTCCGGACGACACCGGCACTGATCCGGCCGCGAGGAAGGGCGTGAGGAGGCCGAGCAGTTCCCGGGGCCGGTCCAGGGGGATGATGTGGCCGCAGTCCGGGATGACGTGTCCGGCCAGGTCGTCGGCGATGGGGCGGAGTTGCCGTTCCAGCGCGTCGCCGACCGGGTGGGCGCCGATCGCCAGGGTGGGCATGACGAGCCGGCCGCCGGCCACGGCGTCGTCGATCTGGCGGGCGCTGGTCGGCAGGGCACGGTAGTAGGAGAAGGCGCAGCGGAGGGCTTCGCGTCCGGTGTAGGCGTTGACGAACGCGTCGCGGACGTCCGGTGACACGCCGCGGCCGTGGGTGCCGGCGGCGAGGAACCAGTCGATGTACTGCGCCTCGTGGCCGGTCAGGACCGTCTCGGCGAGACCGGGGACGGCGTGGAATCCGAACCACCACGGCGGACCGGCGGCGAGGAACTCCTCGGCGCCGGGAAGCGAGCCCACCAGCCCTTCCATGACGACCAGCCGTCGTACCCGGTCGGGTCGCCGCAGGGCGAGCAGGACCGCGACCGTGGTGCCGGCGTCGATCCCGACCACGGCCGCGGCGGGTTCGGCGAGGGCGTCGAGGATCCCCTCGACGTCGGTGGCCATGGTGCCGGCGTCGTAGCCGTCCGGGGCACGGGTGCTGGCGCCGAACCCGCGCAGGTCCGGCGCGATGACCCGGTAGCGCAACGACAGCGGGCCGATGAGCTCGGTCCAGAGCCGCCAGGTGTGCGGAAAGCCGTGCAGCAGCACGACGGCCGGGCCGTCCCCCGCCGTGGCGACGTTGACATGGATGCCGTTGACGGCGATCCGGAGCTGCCCGGCGCCGGCGGGCGAGGTGTCCGACACGCTACCTCCTGCGGTTACCATTGGTTACCAGCAAACGATAGGTAACTTGCGAAGTGCCGCCAAGAAGGCACTTCGCCGACAGGTGGTGAGGTGCGGGTGACCACTCGGCCGGTGCGTCCGAAGAGTTCCGGGCGCGGAGATCTGTTCGACCCCGAGTGCCCGACGCGCCGGCTGCTGGACCGCATCGGCACGAAGTGGACGTCGATGGCGGTCAAGGTGCTCGCCGAGGCCGCGCCCGGCGAGGTCCGGTTCGCCGAGCTGAGGCGGCGGATGCCCGGCGTCTCGCAGAAAATGCTGGCGACCACCCTGCACAGCCTGGTCCGCGACGGCCTGGTCGCCCGCCGCGTGGAGCCGACCGTGCCACCACGAGTGCACTACCGGCTCACCGAACTGGGGCTGTCACTGGAAACCCCGCTGGCGGCGCTGCGGACCTGGGCCGAGCAGCACATGGCCGAGATCGACCGCGCCAACGCACAGGCAGACCCGACCGGGGGCGAGTGAAGCTCCGCCGGCACGCGCCCGTGCCGGACTACCCGTTTCCCGGCACCTCGGTTCGCCAGCCGAGGAGGATCGCGCGGAGCGCCTGCTCGGCGAGCCGCCGGGCGCGCTCATTGCCGAGGTAGCCGAGCGAGGCGATGCCGTAGAGCGCGCCCCAGATGATCTCGCAGGCCTCATCGGGGTCGGCCAGGACCACGTCGTGCGCGTCCGACCAGGCGGCGAGCAGGTCCTTCAGGACGGCGATGGCCGGTTCCGCGGCGCGCCGGCGCTCGTCCGCGTCGACCACTGCACCGTTCATGACCTGGTAGAGGTGGGGGTGCTCGCCGGCGAACCGGACGTACTCGGACGCGATGCGCAGCATGCGCCGGTCGATAACGGGTTCACCAGCGGCCCGCCGGAACTCGGCCAGCATCAGGCGGTGGCCGTGCGCGACCAGCTCCAGCACGAGCGCGTCCTTGTTGGCGAAGTGCTGGTAGACGACGGGTGCGGAGTACTCGATGTCGGTCGCGATGCGCCGGATCGTCAGCGCCGCGACGCCGTCGGTCTCGAGGACGTGCAGCGCGGCCTCGATGATCCGTTCGCGGGTGCTCGCCCGTTCCCGGGCCCGTCTCGTGCTGGTCGGCATGCTCCGCCACTTCGCTTCGGTGGTGTCCCCGGACACTAGCCGTCACCCCTTGACGGCGGCATTTCAGCCCGGCTAAGTTAACGACGTTAGAAAACCTAACGTTGTTAGAAACTCCAAGGAGAAAGCCCGCCATGGCCGAACACGTCATCATCGGCGCCGGCTCCATCGGCACGAAGGTCGCCCGCCTGCTGGCCGAGCGCGGCGACAGCGTCCGGATCGTCACGCGCAGCGGCTCCGGCCCGGCGCACCCGCTGATCGAGCGGGTCGCCGCGGACGCCTCCGACCCGGCACGAATGACCCGGCTGTCCCACGGCGCGAAGGTGATCTACCACTGCGCGAACCCGCCGTCGTACACGATGTGGAAGCGCTTGCTGCCGCCCCTGCAGACCGCGGTGATCGCCGCCGCAAAGACCAACGACGCGGTTTTGGCCCTCACCGGCAGCCTCTACGCCTACGGACCACAGCCCGGCGGCCGGATGAACGAACACACTCCGATGGCAGCCACCGGGCGCAAGGGCCGTCTGCGCAAACGGATGTGGGAACAGGCCCTCGCCGCCGGCATCCGCACCGTCGAGGTCCGCGGCTCCGACTACATCGGCAAGGACGCGAACGGCATCTACTCCCTGCTGATCGCACCGGCATTGGAGAAGGGCCGCGCCGCGTGGATCACCGGGCACCTGGACATGCCGCACACGTTCACCTTCAACGGCGACATGGCCAAAGCCCTGGTAACGCTCGCCCAGGACGAACGCGCATGGGGCCGAGCCTGGCACGTACCATCCCCGCCGGCCGTGACCATCCGCGAACTCGCACGACGCTACGCCATCGCCGCGGGCCGGCCGCCGATCAAACTGATCGGGATGCCGCGCTTAGCGATGCGCACGGCGGGACTGGTCGTGCCGATCGCCCGCGAGATGGCCGAGATGGACTACCAGTGGTACGCACCATTCCACATGGACGCAACGGAGACGGCGAAGACGTTCGGTCTGACGACCACCGACCTCGACACCGCCATCCGCGACCAGGTCGGCGCGAGCGAGGGTGAGCACGCCGACGGAGGACAGCGGTCGAACACGTGACCAGCTTGTCGTCCACGCCGGCAGGCGGTTCTGGCCACCGCGGTCGGAAATGTCGTACGGGTCCGGCTCATGCCGAAGTGCGGGTGTTTGCTCGGTCGCCCATGACGGACGCGTCCAACCGGACGGGCCCGCACTGACAGCGTAGAAGCGATTCGCTCAAGGGCCGACGGGTAGATACGTCTGGTGTTCTTCGGAGGTCAGTGGACTTTGCCGTCGTCGTGAACCCTGCGGCGAGCCGGATTCCGTCGTGCCGTCCGCCGCTCGCTGGAGGATGCGCTGCGCCGGGACGGCTATCAGGTCTCCCTCGCGGCCGACGACGGCAGGCGCTGGACGAGCTCGGCCGGTCGCGACCCGAGGTGATCGTGCTGGACGTGCTGGTTCCGGAACCGAACGGCCTGGAGATCTGCCGACGGCTGCGCCGCCGTGGCGACCAGACGCCGATTCTCATGCTCACCGCGCGCGACCTGGTCGAGGACCGGTCGCCGGGCTGGACGCGGGCGCCGACGACTATCTGGTCAAGCCGTTCGCGCTGGACGAGCTGCGGGCACGGCTGCGCGCCCTGCTGCGGCGCAGCGGCGCGGTCCAGGAGGTGCTGCGGTACGCCGCGGTCGAAGGCAGACCGCCACTCCGGCTGGCCGCAGTGCACGCGCCGACGCGTTCCGAACCCGCCCTGGGCGCAGGCCAGGCCGACACGCTGGCGCGGGCTGTCCTGGACGAGGACTCCGCACTGCGGCATGACTCCGCGTGGATCGGCAGCAGTATTCGGATGACGGCGGGCACCGTGTCCGATCACAATGCTGGAGGTGCGACTCACCTGGACGATCAAGCACCGCGGCTGGGCGCTCTGCTCTGTCGAGTACGAGCACACCAGCGCCGAGGCGTTCGCTTCCTACGTCACCGACGGTCCCGAGCAGCTGCTGAGAGCCGTCGCCAGGATCATCCTCCAGGAGACCCACACCAAAGCCGAGTTCGAAGCCGAACCCACCGTTTACCGCTGGTTCTTCCATCGTCGCGCGAACACGGTCACGATCCGCCTTGTCGAAGCGGCCGAGTGGAAGGCACCTGGACACGAAGGAAGCCTGCTCTGGCAAAGCGAGCAGCCAACGACCACGCTCGCCAGAACCGTGCTCAGGGCATTCGACACCGCCGCCGACGACCTGGGCGAGGCCGGCTACCAGACCCAGTGGGGCCGTCCGTTCCCCCGACACGAACTTGAAGGTCTCCGGGCGGCCTTGCGCCGAGCGGTCCGGCCCGCACCGCGGCCGACCGCCGGCTGAGCCGAGGACGTCCCGCCGCCGGCCTATCGCCGCGGCGTCGAAGGCCGCTGCCATGTCCGGCCCCGCGAGCGCTTCGGCGAGCTCCGCAGCCATCTTCTCAGGGCCCCCGTGGCGCCGAGGCACGCCGTCGCCACAGCCGACCAGCGCTGCCCGGGAGCTCCGGAGGTCCGGCAGAAGCGTGTGTCCCCTCACCCGACCACCGCACGCTCATGCCGACCAGCGAACGACCGTTGCCGCATCGTGTTCTGGACAGGTTGCGAACCAGGTGGTTCACTTCGCAACGAGCACCTCGTCCCCGAACACCCCGGAAAGGAACGACTCGTGCGCCCAGCCGGCAAACTGATCATGTCCCTCCTTCTCTCCCTGGGTCTCCTGTTCGCGACGGCACCCGCCCGAGCCGACGAACCCGACGCCCGGAACTGGCCGCACCCGCGGTTCATCACCTACAACGTCTGCGGCGGGGTCTGCGCCATCTACCAGGGTTCGAAAACCGCGTGGCGCGACACCATGATCAGCGCCATGGACCACTGGGACGCCGATCTCGTGACGTTCCAGGAAATGTGCTACGGGCAATGGACCCTGCTGCGCAACACCCTGGCGAACCGCTCGTCCGGCCCGGCCTACGACTCGGTCTGGGGCGCGGCACTGCCGGCCGACCCCGGCTGCCAGAAGTGGGGCAGCGACACCCGGTTCGGCCTGGCCACCTTCAGCAAGGGCAGTTCCGGCACGATCGACAACGGCTCCCGCAGCGTCGTCACGCTTCCCAATCCCAGCGCGGGCGAACAGCGGATCCTGTTGTGCGCCAAGACGACCATCGGCGGCCGGGGCGTCCGCGCGTGCAACACCCACATCGACTACCGAGGCCGCGACCCGGAGGCGCAGATCGCCCAGGTCGCCGCGCTCATCCGCGACTACGCCGCCCAGGGCGAACCGGTGGTCCTCGGCGGGGACTTCAACGTGCTCCCCAAGGACGCCCGGCTGGACCCGCTCTACGACCACGGCGGCGGCACCGGGGTATTCCAGGAGGCCGACGAGAACGACAAGTCCGAGTTCACCGGCGCGGACTGCCCCCAGACCGCCGACCGGTGCCGCAGCGGGGAAGCGACCGCCGAACCGTCGTGCTCGCCCCGCGTATCCGAGCCCGGCAAGATCGACTACATCTTCCTGAGCTCCTACTGATGTCGGACCACCACCTGCTCCGCGGTGCCGCCGCCTGGGAGCACTGACCGCACGTCCCGGTCGCCAGCTCACCTCACTACTATGAGATTCATATGATATGCTTCTCGTATCGTCGCTGAGCGCCGGGGAACCCGGGAGCAAGCCGACGCGGGGGGAAGGGTTTCCCATGATCGTGCTCACCGGGGCGACGGGACTCGTCGGACGCCTCGTGGCCTCCGAACTCGCCGGAAGCGGCGAAGGCCACGAGGTCCGCGCCATCACGCGCTCGCCGCGAAAGGCGGAGCTGCCCGACGGGGTCGAGGTCGTCGAGGGCGACCCGCAACGGCCGGGAACCCTCATGGACGCGTTGCGCGGCGCGGACGCGGTGTTCCTCCACCCGCGCGCCGTCGGCGATGCCGCCCATGACGTCGTCGCGCTGGCTCGGGACCTCGGCGTCCGCCGGGTCGTGGCGCTCGCCGCGGCCAATGTGGACGACCGGCTCGACGCGCAGCCGTCGCGCTTTCGCGGTGACCGCAACAAAGAGGCCGACGACGCGGTCGCGACCAGCGGTCTCGGCTGGGTCAGCTTGCGGCCAAGCTCGCTCGCCGGCAACGCGCTGACCGCGTGGGGCGGGCAGATCCGCGCGAGCGGCGACGTCCGCTACGTCTACGCCGGCTTCGAGGAGTCGCCGCTTGACGAACGCGACCTGGCGGCGGTGCTGGCCAAAGCCCTCACCGACGACGACCTGCTCGGCCGGCGCATCGACCTCACCGGGCCGGAGTCGCTGTCCCACGAGGAGATGGTCCGGCAGATCGGCCTCGCGCTCGGGAAGCCCCTTCGGTTCCACGAAGTCCCGGCCGAACCCGCGGCACGCGCCATGGTGGCCAACGGCCTGCCGGAGCCGTTCGTCACCGCGATGATGGCTCGCTACGCCGCGCACCACACTCGCCCGCAGTTCCCGCCGACGCCGGAACTCGAGAAGATCCTCGGCCGCCCGCCCCGCACCTTCGCCGAATGGGCCGCCGACCACGTCGCCGGCTTCCGGGCGGCCGGGTGACACCGGAGACGTGGACGTTCCCGCGAAAAAGCCCTGCCACCAACGAGTCGCACCCACCGGGAGGTCGTCGTGCGCGTGTCCGAGGACCGGAAGAAGGTCCGCTTCACCAGCGGTGACACCGAGTGCGTCGCCTGGCACTACCCGGGGACCAACGGCGCCTGCGTGATCATGACACCGGGCGGCGGGGTGACCAAGGAACCGGGCACCGACCCGTTCGCCACGCGATTCCAGGAGGCGGGGTTCACCGTCCTCGCCCTCGACTACCGCCACTTCGGGGAGAGCGGAGGCCGGCCGCGCCAGGTCATCCGCGTCGAGGAGCAACTGACCGACTGGCAGGCGGCGATCGACTTCGCCCCCACCTTGCCGAACGTCGACCCGGCGAAGCTGGCGATCTGGGGCTTCTCCCTCTCCGGCGGCCACGCCTTCCGCCTCGCGGTGCGCAACCCCCGGCTGGCGGCGGCGATCGCTCAGACGCCGCTCGCCGACGGCCGGGTGGCCGCGCTCAAGACGATGCGTCACCGCAAGCCACTCCCGATGCTGCGGCTCATCGGCCGAGGTCTCCGCGACGCCGTGGGCGGCCTGCTCGGCAGGCAGCCCCTGCTCGTGCCGCTCGCCGGGGAGCCGGGCACGGCCGCGTTCGTGACCACGCCGGACGGGCTCGACGGCGACCGGGCGCTCAACCCGGGCAACCGGTACCCGGAATGGCAGCAGTCGATCGCCGCCCGGACCCCGCTCTGGTTCGGCTTCTACCGGCCCGGCCGGGACGCTCCCCGCGTGCGGTGCCCTCTGCTGGTCCTTGTCTGCGACCAGGACCGGACAGCGTTCGCCGAACCGGGCGTCCACGCGGCCCGGCGCGCACCCCGTGGGGAACTCGTCCGGATGCCCGGCGGCCACTACGAGCCCTTCCTGGACGGTCACGAGCAGGCCGTCGAAGCCGAGTTGTCCTTCCTGCGCCGCCATCTGCTCGCGACGGCGCCGGAACAGGAAACCGCACCAACCCGAAGGAGAAACACATGATGTCGAAAGTTCGGACCATGGCGATCGGCGTGGCCGCGGCCACCAGCCTGATGACCGCCGGGCTCATCGCGGCCCCGGCCGCCCAAGCAGCCGCCGCGAGACCGGCGTCGGTGATCCACGGATGTCCCGAAGTCTACTTCTGCTTCTACTTCAACAGCGACTTCGCCGGCGCTCGCGCCGACTACCTCGACTCCGACGGCAACCTCGACAACGAGACGTTCAACAAGGGGGGCACCAACGGCCGCGGCGTCCCGGTGAAGAACAACGCCGCCTCCGCCGTCAACAACTGGTCCTACTACGCGACGGTCTACTACAACAGCGGTTGCAACGGCAGCTTCGCGTCGCAGACGTTCGGCGCATACGGCTCGGGCAACTTCAACGCCACCATGAAGAACCAGAACGCGAGCTTCAAGTGGCCGACGAGCTCCGGCGCCTTTTCCGACTGCGCCAACCGCGATCAGTTCTGACCGGACGGATCGGGGTCGCGCCGGCGCGACGCGACCCCGATCGCCCATCGGAGGTTCAGCCGTGCTCGGATTCGACCGCTTGCCGCGCCGCGCGGCCGGGTTCGTCGTCGCAGCCACGGCGGTGGTCGCGCTCGCCGGCTGTTCGACCGAACCCCCTGCCCCGGCCGACTTCGGCGCGGCCGATCTCGACGCCGCGCTGGGGAAGGTGCCCACCGATCTGTCGACAGTGCACGGCCTCGACCTCCCGCTGGACCGGTCGCTGCTGACACCGGTCGAAGAACTGGAGGTCGTCAAGGCACGCAACACCCTGATGGAGCACTGCCTGGCCGGCCACGGGCTCGCGTTCACCTTCCCGGCGGTCGAGCCCCTGCGGGACGCGGCCAGGCCCCGGCGGTACGGGCTCGTCGACGCGCGCGAGGCGGCCACCTACGGCTACCGTGATCCGGCGGTGTTCGCCACCCACGGCGCCGACGCCCCCGCTCGACGACCGCCGCCGGACGTCGTTTCGGTGATCACCGGAACGCACGTCGGCAAAGCAGGCGGCCGGGACGTGCCGGCCGGGGGCTGCGCGGGCGAGGCGGACCGGACACTCGCACCCGACGCGAAGCCCGGCCAGGAACCGGTGAGCTTCGCACTGAGCGGCCGCAGCCACGAGATCGCCCGGACCGCACCGCCGGTGACCGCGGCGGCCGCGGCATGGTCACGGTGCATGGCCGCGGCGGGGCTTCACTTCGCAGGGCCCGACGCCGCGATCAACGACCCCGCGTTCGCCGCGGGCCGGCCTTCTCCGCACGAGATCACCGTCGCGACCCAGGACGTGCGGTGCAAGGAGAGCGTCGGCTGGGTCAGGACCTGGGTCGCTGTCGAGCGTGCCGTACAGGACGCGCTCATCCGGCAGCACACCACCGACCTGCTCCACGAGCGGGAGCACAAACAGCGGCAGCTCGCGGTGGCACGCGAGATCAACGGCTGACGACCAACCAGAACCGGACTCCGGTTCCCCTGAGCGAAGGACACCCATGACCGACGACCGTTTCCTCCTGCTCGAACCGGGCGCCGTACGGCCCGGCCGGGTCCCGTTGCCCCCGGCATTCGCGGTGAAGGCGATGACCGCGGACACCGAGGGCCGGTTCTCCCTGACGGAGACGACGGTGGCCCGTGCCATCCCCCGGCACACGCACGACGTCGCGGACGAGTGCATCTACGTCTTGGACGGCGACCTCGGCGTCGAGTTCGACGACCGCGCGTTCACCGCACCGAAGGGCACGTTCGTGTTGTTGCCGCACGGAGTGCCGCACGCGCTGCGCCCCGCATCCGACCCGCCGCCGCGAGTGCTGCAGATTTCCTCCCCCGGCGGCTGGGAGTGCTACCTGGAAGATCTTTTCGAGGCCGGTCCGGCGGTACTCACCGAGGGCGAGCTGGACCCGGTGAAGATCAATCCCATCGCCGCCCGGCACCACATCAGGTACGAGGTGAGTTCGCGCGCGACGTAGCGATTCGTCTCGTGCCGGGTCCAGCCGAGCCGGCTCCCGGTGAGGCAGCGGTAATCGCGTTGCCGGCCCGACACTTGCGTCGGTGCGGCGACCTCCATACAGTCCACCAACGTAACCAAAGTTTTTTCAGTTCTCCAGGGGGAATCGCTGTCCGCGTCAGCCGTGGTCGACGCAACCAGCGGTTGAGAGGAATCTTCGTGACTTCATCGCCAACGGCCGCCGACTACTCCGTGGTGATCGCCGGAGGTGGGCCGGTCGGCCTGATGCTGGCGTGCGAGCTGGGGTTGGCCGGCGTCGACGTACTGGTGATCGAGCGGCTCACGGGCATCGACCCGACCATGAAAGCCGGATACGTGAACCTGGCGACGGCTCAAGCCTTCCACCGGCGCGGCCTGCTGCCACAACTGCAGGACCGGCACGACGCCGCGGTGGAGCGGATGCAGAAGTTCCTGGCGTCCAAGGGAGTCGAGAACGCCGCGGGCGGCGGTCCGGTCGGAGCTCACTTCGCGGGCGTTGTGCTCGACATCGGTCTGGTCGATTTCACCGGTCCGGCGTTCACGCACGCCGGACCGGCGTCCGGCGTGATCCTGGTGTCGCAGCAGGAGATCGAAGCGCTGCTGAACGAGCGTTTGGCCGAGCTCGGCGTCACGGTGCTGCGCGGCGCGGAAGTCGCCGGCTTCACCGCCGAGGAGGACGGCGTCACCGTCGAACTGGGTGACGGGCGCACGGTTCGGGGCGAATGGCTGGTGGGCGCCGACGGCGGGCGCAGCGTCGTGCGCAAGCGCGCCGGGTTCGCATTCCCCGGCGTGGACCCGGAAGTCACGGCACGCCAGTTCGTTGTCGACATGATCGGTCACGAGAAGCTGCCAGTGGGGTGGAATCGCACCGATGGCGGCGTTTATCTGCATGGTCCGTACCCGGGCCGGTTGGTCACCGTGGAGTTCGACGGTCCACCGGAAGATCGTGAAGCACCCGTCACGCCCGCGGAGCTGGAGGCGACGGTGCGGAGGGTGGCAGGCGTCGACGTGACGGTCACCGCGATCCGCTCGGCCACTCGCTTCACCGACCACACGCGACAGGCGAACACGTACCGACTGGGCCGGGTGCTGCTCGCCGGCGATGCGGCACACGTGCATTCGCCCCTGGGCGGGCAGGGACAGAACCTCGGCATCGGTGACGCGGTGAACCTGGGCTGGAAACTCGCCGCCGTCGTGCAGGGTTCGGTGCCGGAGGATTTGCTCGACACCTACACCGCCGAGCGGCATCCGGTCGGCGAGTGGGTGCTGGAGTGGACGCGCGCACAAGTCGCCGCCATGCGCGTCGACGCGCACAGCTCGGCGCTGCGCACCGTGCTCAGCGACCTGATCTCCACGCCCGACGGCGCGACCTACGTGCTGACCAAGCTTTCCGGCATGCTGCACCGGTACGAGCCCGGCGAGCACGACCTGGTCGGAGCGCCCGCCCCGGACCTCGAACTGGCCGACGGCACACACGTCGGCGACCATTGCGCCGACGGACGTGCGCTGCTGCTGGATCTGGCCGGCAGCGCGACGGTGCGGGATGCCGTCGTCGGCTGGGCAGGCCGGGTACGGGTGGTGTCGATCGAACCCGCACGGCAGGTGACGTGGTCCGCGCTGCTCATCCGGCCCGACGGGTACGTCGCTTGGGCCGCCGACGAGAACCCGGACATGTCCGCCCTGTCGGTCGCCCTGCGCCAGTGGTTCGGTGAGCCGGCTCTGCGAGGTTCTTCAACGCCGGCTCGCTGATCTGCCGCGGCTACGCCGGCCTCAGCACGTCCGGCGCTAACTTCGGTGGGCGGCCCGCTTGACGGTCTTGATCACCGGCGCGGTCTCGACGTGGGTGACCGCCGGCAGCCCGGCGACCCCGGTGGTCAAGTACCGGTACAACTCCCGCTGGTTCTCGCACACCACGGTGGCGTACAGGTTCGTCGGTCCCGTCGTGGCGGCGGCGAACGCGATCTCCTGGTGCCCGGCCAGTGCCGCGCCGGCCTCTTGCAGGTGCGCGGGGGCGACCGACAGCCAGAGCAGGGTTCGCGAGCCGACGCCGAACATGCTCCCGTCGACGTCGATGTCCAGGTACAGCACCCCCCGTTCGCGCAGCTCGGTCATCCTGCGCCGGACCGTCGTCGGCGACCAGCCGGTCACCGCGGCCAGCCGCTCGAGTTCGGCTCGGCCGTCGTCGGCCAGCGCGGCGAGGAGCCGGCGATCCCCGTCGTCGAGGCGCACCGGTCCCGGTCGATGGGCCACCGGGGGCGGACGCAGCCGCTCGATCGCCTCCTCGTCCAACGAACCGAGCTTGGCGACCAGGCTGTCCGGGCCGCCGTAGAACGCGTGCAGCACGGAGTGCGCGGTCACGCCCTCCACGCGGGGTGTGCGGGGCAGCTTCGCCAGCAGCAGCGCCTCGCTGTCGGCTTCGCTTTCCGTGCGGACCGTGCAGGTGATCTCCGTGCCTCCGGAGGAAATGCTCACCCAGGACGTGTCCGGGCGCCGGGCCAGCGCTTCGGCGACCGGGATCGACGCGGCGGGCGCGCAACGCACCCGCAGGAACCACAGCACCGCACCCAGTGCGGTCGGGTCGACCCCGCCGAGCACCCGCACCGCCCCCGCCGACCGCAACCGGGCGTACCGGCGGGCGATGGTCCGATCCGCGACGCCGAGCACCTCGGCGATCGTGCTGAAGGGGGCCCGGCCGTTGATCTGCAGGGCGTGCACGAGCCGGCGATCCAGCTCGTCGTAGTCGGATTCCACCGGCTCGAGGGTAGTCCGCGTCGGATCCCGACTCGATCCCGCCCTTTTCTGGCCGGACTGCGTCGGCGGGCGGAGTGTTGCTCCCGTCCTGACCGAGACCACCAGGAGAGAACCCATGGACACCGATGTGCTCGTCGTCGGCGCCGGCCCGACCGGCATGATGCTGGCCAACGAACTGCGGGTGGCGGGCGTGCCGGCCGTGCTGGTCGACAAGCTGCCGCAGCGCAGCACGTTGTCGAAGGCGGGTGGCGTGCAATCCCGCACGCAGGAAGCATTCGACCAGCGCGGCTTGCTGGAACCGTTGCTGGCCACCGGAAACCACCCGACCGGCACCGCGCACTTCGCCGGTATCACGCTCCCGCTCACCCGGGACAGGCACCGCCATCCGTGGCGGTCGGTTCCGCAGGTGGTGATCGAGGGCTTCCTCGAGCGGCACCTTGCCGCGCACGGTGTTCCCGTCCGGCGCAGCCACGAACTGACCGGCCTCGCCCAGGACGAGCACGGCGTCACCGCGACCTTCGCCGGCGGCGTCATCCGCTCCCGCTACCTCGTCGCGGCCGACGGTGGCCACAGCACGGTGCGGTCACTGCTCGGGGCCGCGTTCCCCGGCAGGCCGGGCACGATGACCACGGTCGCCGCCGACGTGCGGTTGAGCGGCGAGGACCCGGCGATGACGCACGCCCGCAGCGAGGACGGGCACTGGGCGTCGGTGTTCCCGCTCGGCACCGATCCGCGGGGCAGGCCACTGCGGCGGCTCGCGCTGGGTGGGCCGGGCCGGTCACTGCCCCGCGAGGTCCCGGTCACCGAGGACGAGATCCGCGACGGGTTGCGGGCCGTCTTCGGCTCCCGGGTGCAGCTGGTCGAACTCTGCTACGCCCGCCGCATCACCAACGCGGCCCGGCAGGCCGCGAGGTACCGGCACGGGCGGGTGTTCCTGGCCGGCGACGCCGCCCACGTCCACCTCCCGATCGGCGCACAGGGTATGAACACCGGGCTCCAGGACGCACTCAACCTCGGCTGGAAGCTCGGCGCCGCGGTGCGGGGCTGGGCTCCGGAGCACCTGCTCGACACCTACCACGCCGAACGCCATCCGGTCGCGGCCGCCGTGCTGCGCAACGTCCAGGCGCAGAGCCTGCTGATGGACCAGCAGGGCACCGGCGACCCGGACCTGACGGCCGTGCAGGAGCTGTTCGCCGAGCTGGCGCACCTGCGGGACGTGCAGTACCACCTCGACGACGTGTTGTCCGGGATGGGCATCCGCTACCCGATGCCCGGCACCGAGGACCGGCCGCTCGTCGGCCTGCCCGCGCCGGACCTCGACCTCGGCCCGGTCCGGTCGCACGAGCTGCTGCGCCGCGGCCGCGGCGTCCTGATCGACCCGCTCGATCGCTTCGGCAAGGTCGCCGCCCTCTGGCAGGACCGGGTCGACCGCGCGGGACAGGGCGCCGGCACCGAACCGATGCTCATCCGGCCGGACGGGTACGTGTGCTGGGCCGGCAGCCCGGACGACCTCGAGCCGGCCCTCGGCCACTGGTTCGGCGAGCCGCACTGATCGGCAGCGCGGCTTTCGCGAACCGGGGACAGGATTCGCAGGATCACGACATCGCCACCAGGTTCCCGGCACGACGGCCGGGACAAGATCCAGCACCCGGCGAACATGCCCGGCGCGGGCCCGAACATCCCCGGACGGTGAACCACCACCTCCTCGCCGCCGCACCGCGTACTCTGGTCACGCGGCAGCGGCGGTGAGGGGGTCTCCGACGTGATCGAGGCACGGCGAGTGCTGGTGGTCGCCTATGACAACGCGCAGATCCTGGACGTCGCCAACCCGTGTGCCGCCTTCGAGATCGCGAACCGGCACGGCGCGGGCCCGCCGTACCGGCTCGAACTCGCCACGCCGACGGGCGACCAGGTGCGCAGCTCGGCCGGGATCGCCCTGGCGGGCGCCCGCCGGCTCGCCTCGCTCACCGGCCGCATCGACACCATGGTGGTCGTGGGCGGCGCCGGCACCCGGGCCGCCATGGCCGACGAGCGGCTGCTGACGCAGCTGCGGCGGCTGGCTCCGCGCAGCAGGCGGATCGCCTCGGTGTGCACCGGCGCGTTCGTGCTCGCGGCGGCGGGGCTGCTGGACGGCCGCCGGGCCACCACGCACTGGAGCTGGGGACCGCTGATGGCTTCGGCGTTCCCGGCCGTCACCGTGGACGTCGCGCCGCTCTACGTCCGCGACGGCAACGTCTACACGTCCGCGGGCATCACCAGCGCCCTGGACCTCTCCCTGGCGCTGATCGAGGACGACCACGGGCCGACCCTGGCCCGTGACGTCGCCCGGGAGATGGTCGCCTACCTGCACCGGCCCGCCGATCAGGCGCAGATCAGCACGTTCCTGGCGCCGCCGCCGGGCGACCGGGTCGTGCGCGACCTGACCGGCTACATCACCGCCCACCTCGCCGACGACCTCAGCCCGCCGGCCCTGGCCGCCCGCGCCGGGATCACCACTCGGCACCTCACCCGGCTGTTCACCCGCCAGCTGGGCGTCACCCCGGCCCGTGCCGTGCGGGCGGCGCGCGCGGAGGCCGCCGCCCACCTGGTGCGCGGAAGCCCGCTGTCGCTCGCGGCGGTGGCGCGGCGCTGCGGATTCCGGTCGGCCGAAACCCTGCGCCAAGCGTTCCTCAACCACTACGGCATGTCCGGCGACCGGATCCGCCGGAGTGCGGAGTTGCCCCGGCCGCTGGACCGGTGACCGGAAACCGGACGTTCTCACTTGGGGGCGCGGTACGGGCGCTCGTAGTCGGTCCGGTCGTGGAACTTGGTGATGTCCCCCTTGCCGTCCGCCTTGAGCCGCGGGTACTCGGTCTCGTCGAACACGTTGTCCGGGCGCCGGTACGGGTAGACGTCGTGGCCCTTGCCCGGGTAGCTGGGGAAGACCACGTGCGTCTTGCCGGCCTCGGCGTTCTTGGCGAAGGTGTCGGAGACGTAGTCCCACTTCTCCTGGACCAGCGGCCGCCTCGGGTCGTTGGGGTCCTTGATCCAGCCGGGCATCTGCACCTTGTTGTCCTTGAGGGTGCCTTCGAGGGTGTTGCCGCCGTGCTTCTTCGCGATCTCGGTGGCCTTGTCCTCCATCGACCCGAGGTACTTGTCCGGGTTGTTCTTCCCGGGCACCCGCTCCATGTGCCCGCCGGACCAGAAGAAGTGCTTGTCGGCCTTCAGCATCTTGTCCAGTTCCGGCTTGAACTTCTCGAACTCCTCCTTCGTCATGTTGTCGACGCGGATGGGCTTCTTCCGCGGGCTCTTCCGAATCGCCGGCTGGGCCACCTGCTTCTTCTTGTTCCGGTCGCGCAGCCGCTTCGCGCGGTCCTTCATCCGGCCCTTGAAACACCGCTGGGGAGCGAGGCCGAGCGGGTCGCTCTCGAGCAGCGGCTGGTCGACGTAGCCGACGGGGTTGGGTGCCGCGGCGAGGCCCAGCGGGTCCTGGCTGAGGTAGCGCGTGGTCCGGGGGTCGTAGTACCGGAAGACGTTGTAGTGCAGCCCGGTCTCCTCGTCACGGGTCTGCCCGGGGAACGCCAGCGGCATCGCCGCGGTGTCGGCACCGGCCGCCGGCACGCCCCAGAAACTGCTGCGGTCCTGCCAGACCAGCGTCCCGTGCTCGTCGAGCAGTTCGGTCGGTGTCCCGGCGGGCGTGGTGACCACCACCCGGAACCGGGCCTCCTCGACGACGCCGGTGTGCTCGACCTGCACAACGGGGCGATCGTCGCCGAAGCGCTCCCACGTGAGGAACCGGTAGGACCCGTCCGCCGGGCGGTGCTCCACCTGCTCGACGAGGTTCAGCTCGCTCCACAGGAACCGGACGTCCAGGGCGAGCTCGGGCTCCCCGTCCGGGCCGCTCACCCAGCAGCGCTTGGCGAACCGCCGCCCGATCGGGTCGTAGTGGTAGGTCCAGAGCGCGCCGTCGGGCGTGCGCGCGGAGCGCAGCCGGTCGAGGTGGTCCCACGTGTAGCTGCACGACCGGTCGCCGTGGCGCCAGCCGGTGACGCGGCCGTGGGCGTCGCCGTCGAAGTGGATGTCCCCGATGCGGGCGAGCCGGTTGCGCTCGTAGCCGCGCGGACCCGGCGGTGCCGGGGCCGTCGCCGCGGTGATGTTGCCCGCGGCGTCGCGGGTGAACCGCTCCACCGCGTCCGGCCCGTGCGCCTCGCTGACCCGACCGGCCGCGTCGTAGGAGAGCTGCCACGGCCGGATCGCGTCGTCGACACCCGCGAGCCTGCCGTCCGGGCGGTAGCGGTAGGTCCGCCGCCCGACGCCGGCGACGTCCTCCTCGGCGAGCCGGTCCTCCTCGTCGAACCGCCGCCGGAGCACCACCTCGCCGTCGACGCTGCGGACGACTTCCCGCTCGGCGTCGTCGTAGCCGAATTCGACGTCGTGACCGGCGATCCGCAGCGACCGGGGCAGGCCGGACCCGGTGAAGCGCCACTCACTGTCCACACCGGACGAAGTCCGCCGGACGACCGCGTCGCCCTCGTCGCGCCAGCACACGCCCAGGCCGTTGATCGTGTCGGTGATGACCCGGTCACCGCCGTCGCGGCGGAGCTCGACCCGCGACTCGGCGTTCTCGGCGGCGACCAGCCGGCCGAGCGCGTCGTAGGAGTAACTCGTGACGTCGTCGGGGGTCCGCCGCGCCACGACGTTGCCCCGGGGGTCGTAGTCGTACTCGACCACCTGGCCGGCGCCGGTGGTCATGCGCCGCAGCTGTCCCGCCGCGTCGTGGGTGTAGGTGGTCCGCCGCCCGTCGAAGTCGGTCTCTTCGACGAGCCGTCCGGCGGCGTCGCGGACGTAGTGCCAGGTGAGCCCGGCCGGGTTGGTCACCGAGGTGAGCCGCAGCTCCCCGTCGTAGGTGAACAGCGTGCGCGCGCCCGCGGCGTCGGTCTCTTCCAGGACGAGGCCGAACGGGCCGTGCTTGCGGCGCCGCGGCGCACCCGCCGCGTCGCGGTATTCGACGACGTTGCCCTCCGCGTCGTGCACCCACGTCTCGCGGCCGCCCTGCGGGCCGAGGCGCCAGGCGCGGCGGCCGTCGGCGGTCCAGCCGAGCCGCGCGGCCCCGCCGGACGCCGTGTGCGCCAGGCGCGGGCGGCCGTAGGAGTCGCGGTCACCGGGGCGGGCCGCCTGATCGGTCGCGGGAGCGTCCTCGAACGGGTCGGCCGGCTCCAGGACGTCCACCGGCAGCCCGTTGCCGAGCAGGGTGGTGGCCGGGTCGAAGTCGAACACCAGCCGCTCGATCACGTCGTCGCCTTCGCCGGCCAGCAGCCACACCGCGCCGTCTTCGGCCCGGGTCAGCCGCACAGCGGGCGCTCCGGGGCGGTGGACGGCCACCAGCCCGTCGTCGTCGTACTCGTAGCGGGTTTCGCGGCCCAGTTCGTCCACTTGGGACAGCAGTTCGTCCCGCCGGTTCCATTCGTAGCGCCGGGAATTGCCGAGCGGGTCGATGCGCTCGATCAGCTGGTGGGCCGCGTTCAGGCGGTAGGTCCAGGTGTGGCCGAGGGCGTCGGTGTGCCGGGTCGCGCCCGGTTCGTAGGCGAAGGCCGCGTTGTAGTAGCCGTTCGCGCCCACCGCGCGAACGCAGCGGCCCGCGGTGTCGTAGACGTAGCGGTACCAGGTGCCGACCCGGTCCTGCCAGCCGACGAGCCGGTGGTCGAAGTCGTAGTCGAGCGCCATCGAGCGGCCCGCGAAGTCCGTCACCGTGCTCAGCTGGGTGTGCCGGTTGTACGAGAACCGCACCACCGGCGGCTGCCCCGGCGCCCCCAGCGCGACGATCCGCCCCCGCACGGTGCTGACCAGGATTTCGACGCCGCCGGGCCGGCGGAGCCTCGTGGGCGAACCGTCGGCGGCGTACTCGATTTCGGTGCGCTCGCCGTCCTGCTCGATGGCCGTGACCGGCAGAACGCGGCCGGTGCCGTCGAACTGCAGCTCGCGATCGCCGAACGAGAGCCGGAAACCCTGCGGCACGCGGCGCAGCCGGTGCCGCGGGCCCTGCGCCGGCAGCACGGGTTCCTCGCCCGGGACGGGGTAGTCCAGCACCATGCCGTCTTCGGCGTAGAACCGGACCCGGTTCGCGTCGAACTCCAGCCGCTGGTCCCAAGTGGACGTCCACGATGGACCGAACCACCGGCCGGCCCGGTAGGACGACAGGTGCGTCCGGGAGAGCTCCAGGTCCGCGACCGCACCGGGCAGGGTGACGTCGACCTGGGTCATCACGACCTCACCGGTCGCGACGTCGATCGGGTCGCCGCAGTAGTTCTTCGACTTGTCGGGCGTCGAACGGTCGGACTTGTCCTTCGGCTTGGTGTCGTTGCCGCCGCCCTTGCCGCCCTTGTCCGTCTTGCCACCGCTGCCGGCGCCGCTGGTGTTCGTCTGGTCGCCGTCGTTCTTGGGGCCGTTCTTGTCCGCGCCGGTGTCGCCGCCCTTGTGACCGTCGCCGCCGCCCTTCGCGCCGGACGAGGTGGTGCCGTCGCCTTTCGCCCCCGAGGTGGACGTGCTGTCGTCGTGCGGCTTGTCCTTCTTGGCGTCGGGGCCGCCGTCCTTGTCCTTGAAGCCCTTGATGTCCTTGACGGGCTTCGGGGCGTCCGCCTTGCCGGGCTTGATCTTGCGCAGGGCCTTGGCGGCGTCGTCGAAGAGCGTCCCGGCCTTCTTGAGCAGCGGCACGAGGGCCTTGAGCGCCTTCACGAGCCGCTTGGTGATGTCGGCGATCTTCGACGCGGTCTTGGCGACCGCGGCCACGACCTGCGGCACCACCCAGGTCAGGCCGATGCCGAGGGTGAACACCACCTGCAGCGCCCAGCTGATGAGGTGACCGACCAGCTCGGCGATGATGTCGCGAACGAGCATCCGGACGGCGGCGACGACCTCACCGGCCGTCTTGACCCCGCTGGAGGCCCCTTCGCAGCCCTTCTGGGCGGCGGTGAGGATGTCGACCGTGTCGGCGGCCTGCTGCCGGTACTGGTCGGCGGCGTTCCCGCTCCACGACTGCAGGTCGCTCTTGACCATCCCGGCCAGGTCCTCGCCGACGGCCCCGAGTTCCTTGGCGACGTTCGCCCACGTCTGGGACTGGGCCTTGATCTCGTCGGCGTCCCCGGTCAGGGCGTCCAGCGCCGCGGAAAGCGGGCCGACGTGCTCCAGCAGCCACCCGACGCCCGCGGCGAGAATCGCCCCGAAGGGGTCCAGGGCCATGGACAGCGTGTCGAGCGCGACCCCGACGGCGCCCATCGCGACCGAGGCCCAGTCGCCCTTCTCGATCCCCTCTTTGAGATCGTTCGCGGACTCCAGCAGCGGCACCCCGGAAATGGCCGTGGTGGAGTCTTGGCGCTGAGCTACCAGCGGGTTCGCCATGGCGTCCGTTCCTCACTCACGACCAGGTGCCGCCGATCCCCCATCAGATGACCTTAGCGAGTTTTCCCCGCCAACCGACGGTGAACAACGGCGGAACTGCGCGGAAGTCCCCGCGGAAGGGGCCGTTCGCACCACCGGGTCCGGCCGTCCCGAACCGGTGTTGACGCCTCCAGCAGAGTTGCCTACGGTCTACCGACCGCATTTCGCACGACATGTGCGTATTACGCACGGAGGCCCATCGATGGACGGAATCGACCACAAGGCAGGGACGGGAACGTGACCGCCCGGACCATCGAACGCCGGGTGGTCCGGGCGGACGGGCTCGAGACCAGCTACCTCGAGGCCGGCCCGGCCGCCGCGCCGCCGCTGGTGCTGCTGCACGACGCCACCTACGGCTCCGACGCCGAAAGCTGCTGGGCCGGGCTGATCCCCCGGCTGGCGACCCGGTACCGGGTCCTCGCCCCCGACCTGATCGGCCACGGCGGCACGCGCAAGATCTACGCCTTCGACCGGGACCCGATGCGGCAGCGCCTCGACCACGTCCGCCGGTTCTGCGACACCCTGGCGCTGGACCTGCCCTTCCTGGCCGGCAGCTCGTTCGGGGCGGGAATGGTGCTGCGCGGCATCGCGACCAAGGCGTTGCGGGCCCGGGCCGCGATCAGCATCGGCGGCACCGGCGGGCTCTACCTGAACCCCGAGAAGTGCGCCCTGCTCCAGCGCTACCAGCCCACCGAGCAGTGGGCCCGCGCCGTGTCCGAGCTGATGGCCGGCACCGACCTCACCCGGCGGACCGCCGACCGGCTCGCCCGGTCACGAGCGGCCGGGCACTTCGAGACGCTCGCCGCGGACCGGGTGCTCAAGCCGGTCGTCCGCGAACCGCGGCCGGACTGGCGGCCCGGCTACCTCGAGTCGCTGACCCGGGTGGCGGCGCCGGTCCTGCTCATCGCGGGAGCCGAGGACCCGCTCTTCGAACCGGGCTTCGCCCACCAGCTGGTCGGGCACCTGCCCCGCGGCCAGGCCGTCACCCTCGCGGGCGCGCGGCACCAGCCGCACCTCGACGCGCCCGCCGCGGTCGCCCACCTGATGCTCGACTTCCTCGACCGGGTCCGGGGTCAGCTGTGACGTCCGGGGAGGTTGGTCAGCCGGGTGACCGGGGGTTTGCCGCCGGTTGAGTCAGCCCAGCGCCGCGGAGATCGACGCGGCCGTCCGGGCCAGCCGGACGGCCACGTCCGAGTCGCGGGAGAGCTGCTCGTCCAGCTCGGGACCGGACACGCAGACCGCGCCCACCGGAGTGCCGCGCGGGGTGCGGACGATGCACGCGACCGCGGCGATCCCGGGCCGGATCTCGTGGCGCGAGTGCTCGATCCCGCCCGCCGCGCGGACCTCTTCGAGCCGCGCGGCCAGCGCACTGTCCACAGTGGATACTTCGGCGGCGCCGTAGGCGAGGAAGCACCGGCCGATGGCGGAGCGCTCCAGCGGCAGCCGGGTGCCGAGGTCGATCAGCGCGGCGAGCGGCGCGCCGGGTTTCCACAGCCGTTCGATGAGGATGGCGCAGTCCCGCGCGGGAATGGCCAGAGTGACGATCCACGGGGTGTCCATGAGCTCGGTGTGCAGTTCGACCGCGTAGGGCAACCCGGCCCGGCGCAGCCCGTTGCGGTCGACGTAGGCCAGCGACAGCGTGGCCGCGCCCGGCCCGAGCCCGAACGAGCCGCCCTCCTCGACGACCAGCCCTTCGTCGGCCAGCGTCCGCAGCAGGCGGTACACGACCGTCCGGTCGAGACCGGTTTCCCGGGCGAGCGCGAGTGCCGTGTAACTGCGCTCGCCGGTTTCGAGCACGCGCAGGAGTTCGCAGGCCCTCGACACCGACTGCACCCGCGAGCGCGACGACGCCGGGGTCGGCACCATGGACATCTCCCTCGCTGTTTCGCCAGGGGTCGCACGGTACCAAGGTCGGCAGGACGGCTTCGCTCACGCAGCGGACGTACTGGGCTCCACCCGGTGGGCGGCCGCGTAGTGGGCGGTGCCGATCGCCCCGGCGACCGCCAGGACGAAGCCCGCCGCGGCCGCGGCGGTGAAGCCCTCGCGGACGCGGTCGTCCAGCACCACCACGCCGATGAGCGAGGACACCGCCGTGTTGGTGGTGAACATGATGGCGGTGACCGCCGTCGCCCGGCCGCGTTGCAGGGACATCGCGAACGCCACCGCCGCGACCAGCCCGTTGGCGATCATCGCCCACAGCGCCGGTTCCAGGGCGAGGTGCCAGACCGGCCCGGACACCTCGAGCGTCCGCGCCGCGATCCCGACGGTGCTGAACCCCAACCCGGCGCAGAACGCCAGCACGATCGGCGACCAGCGGCCGTTCCCGCGCTGGGCGGTGAACGCGATCGCCGCGATCACCACCGCCACGCCCACCAGCAGCAGTTTCCACCCCGGCGGCAACAGGCGCGCGGGACCCGGATCCGCGGACAGGCCGAGCAGGACCAGGCCGGTCGCCCCCACCCCCAGCGCGGCCCACCCGGCGCCGGCCAGCCGGACGCCGAGGACCGCGGAGATCGTCGCGGTCACCCCGACGCTGAACGCGAGCACCGACTGGACCAGGAACAACGGCAGGCGGTGCAGGGCGGCGGCGGCGAAGACGAAGCCGAGCAGGTCGACCCCCACCCCGAGGAAGTACAGCGGCTGCCGGCGCAGCGCGATCAGGTCCTGGGGTGAGCCGCCGAAGGCGCCGGCCCGCCGGACCCCGGCCGACTCCAGGATGGAACCGCTGCCCGAGGCGATGGCGGCCAGCACGGCGAGGACGTATCCGAAGAGCACGGCCCGAGTGTGCCAGCCCGTCCAAAGCCGACCGGGACGGCGGCCCGGAACCGCCGGCCGGCAGCGCGGCTGCGGCGCGCTGCCGGCGGGACTCAGCCGCGCAGGGCGCTGCCGGCCTGCCAGGCGCTCCAGCTGATCGCCCAGTCGCCGTGGCCGTTGTTGATCGCCAGCTGCGGGCCGCCCGAGTTGGTCACCTCGACGACGTCGCCGACGTTGAAGTTGTCGAAGAACCACTTGGCGTTGTCGGTGTTCATGTTGAGGCAGCCGTTGGAGACGTTGTCGCTGCCCTGCACGCCGACCGTCTTCAGGTTCTCGTGCAGGTATTCGCCGTCGTTGGAGATCCGGACGTTCCAGTTCTCCGGCGCCTTGTAGTACCCCGGGTCGCCCTCGCACACGCCGTAGCTGCAGGAGTCCATGATCTTGTGGTCCTCCTTGCCCAGCACGGTGTGCGTGCCGTTGAAGGTCGGCGTCGGACCCCGCGGCGGGGTGTTCGCGGTCTTGCCCATGCTGGTCGGCGCGGTCTTCACCAGCTGCCCGTTGTGGTACGCCTTGATCTGGTGGGTCTTCCCGTCCGCCTTGGCGATCCAGGAGTCGTGGATCTTGTAGGTGGCCGAGACGTCCTGGCCGCCGTACGCGCCGCCCCCGATCGGCGTGCCGAAGGTCGTGGTCTCGAGCTTCACGCTCGAGCCCGCCTTCCAGTAGTCCTTGGGCCGGTAGTGCACTTCGCGCTTGCCCACCCAGTACCAGCCGCCCTCCTGGGCGGGCGAGGACGTCACCTTGAAGGACTTCTCCACGGTGGCCTTGTCGGTGATGTCGTGGTCGAACTTCAGGCCGATGACCAGGCCGACGCCGAAGTCGCCCGACGCCGCCTGGAAGAGCGCCGGCGTGGCCACCGCGGCCGGCTTGATCGTGTGCACTTCCCCGCGCTGCTCGGTCGCCGCGCCCGCCTGGTTCACCGCGGTCGCGACCACCTGGTAGGTGGCCGCGTACCGGAGGTGGTCCTTGCTGGTCCACGTCGTCTTGTCCGGCGAAAGCTCGCCTTCGACGGCGTTGCCGGTCTGCGGGTTCGTGACCGCGACCGCCTGCAGCGTCCCCCCGGACGCCTTGACGACGATCGGGTCCTTCGGGCTCAGCTGGTCCCCGCCCTCGAAGGCCACCGTCGCGGCCGGTACCCCGGGCGTCGTCGCCGTTCCGGCCGGTCCGGCCACCCCGGCCGCCTGCGCGGTCCCCGCGGTCTCGGACTGTCCACTGCACGCCGCCAGCACCAGGGCGGCCAGGCCGAGGCCGGCCATGCGGATCATTCTCACGCTCATCGGACGCACGAGGTGGCCCGAAGTTGTGTCACGATCCGATCTCCCGCCCGGATCATCCGAGGGGGTGGTGGCGCGAACCGCACTTCCCCTGCAGCCGCGCCACCACCCGACGCACACTGTACCCCATTCTCGAACTGGTGTTCGACCGGGGGTCGCTGTCCGGACCCCGCACAAAGCGCCCGCTTACAATGGGCAGGACCGCGTGGGCGGGCGAGCTGGGAGGATCACCGGATGACGATGTCGCTGTCGGCCGAACTCTGGCCGGACGTGCAGCCGGAGACCGCCCGGCGGCTCATGCTGGCCGGTGTCGAGGCCTTCGCCCAGCGCGGCTACCACGCCACCACCACGCGGGACATCGCCGGCGCCGCGGGGATGTCGCCCGCCGCGCTCTACGTGCACTTCCCGTCCAAGGCCGCGCTGCTGTTCGCCATCAGCCGGTACGGCCACGAGCAGACCCTCGCGCTGGTCGAGAACGTCGTCGCCAAGGAGTCCGACCCGGTCGAGCGGATCCGGCTGATCGTCGAGGACTTCGTGGCCTGGCACGCGCGGCGCCACACCGTCGCGCGGGTCGTCCAGTACGAGCTGCAGGCGCTGCCCGAGCAGGAGTTCGAGGTGGTCGCCGCGCTGCGGCGCCGGATCGAGCGGATCGTGCGGGAGGTCATCGCCGAGGGCGCCGAAAGCGGCGTGTTCACGGTGTCCGACCCGCACGTCGCCGCGCGGGCCGTGCTTTCCCTCGGTGTCGACGTCGCCCGCTGGTACAGCGAGCGCGCCCGCCAGACGCCGGCCGCGCTGGGCAAGGAGTACGGCGGCCTGGTCCTGCGCATGCTCGGAGTAGCGGACACCATCTGACCGCTATCTGCGGCAAGGTGGCCTCGTGCACCACGTCCTCGACGCGCGGGCCCTCAACCGCGCCACCCTCGCCCGGCAGCTGCTGCTCGAGCGCGCCGACCTGCCCGTCTTCGACGCCGTCGCGCACCTCGGCGGCCTGCAGGCGCAGGAACCCCAGGAACCGTTCACCGGCCTGTGGTCGCGGCTGCGCGGGTTCGACCCGGCCGCGCTGGACACGCTGCTGACCGGACGGCGGGTCGTGCGGACCCACCTCATGCGCCGCACGGTCCACCTGCTCACCGCCGACGACGTCCTCGCGTGGCGGAGCCGGTTCGACCCCATGCTGCGGCAGCGGGTCGTCACCACCTACCGCCGCGAACTCGAGGGCGTCGACTTCGCCGAGCTCGCCGCGGCGGGCCGGGCGGTGCTGGCCGACGGCGAACCGCGCTCGATGGGCGAAATCGCCCGGGCGGTCGCCGACCGGTGGCCCGGCCCGGGCCCGCGCCCGCTCGGCGAACTGCTGATCGCCGCGCTGATCCCGTCGGTGCAGCTGCCGCCGCGGGGGCTGTGGCGCACCAAGGCGGGCGTGCGGAACCTGCCGCTGGCCGCGTGGCTCGGCCGCGACGCCGACCCGCTCGACTCTGACGACAGTGTCGGGCGGACGCTGGTCCGGCGCTACCTGGCGGCGTTCGGCCCGGCGGCGACCGCGGACCTGCGGGCGTGGTCCGGCCTGACCGGCCTGCCGGCCGCGGTGAAGGCGGTGCGCGAGGAACTGGTGGCCTTCCGCGACGAGCGCGGCCGCGAGCTGCTCGACCTGCCCGAAGCGCCCCGCCCCGACCCGGGAACGCCCGCACCGGTCCGGTTCCTGCCGGCGTTCGACAACGCCATCCTCGGCTACGACGACCGGTACCGCATCATCGACGACGCCCACCGCGGGCTTTCGGTGGCGGGCGAGCGGGTGGTGCTCGTCGACGGCCGCGTCTCGGCGACCTGGACGGTGACCGAGGCGGCGGTCGAGGTGCATCCGCTGCGGCCCCTGACGAAGACCGAACGCGGCGAGGTCGCGGCCGAAGGGAGTCAGGTGGCCGCGTTCCTGAGCGACGGCGAGAGCGACCGGGTGCGGCTGGGCTAACCCACTGCCCGCGCGAACCGCTCCGCGACCTGCCGCAGCCGGTCCACCAGGCCCGGCGGTGCCTCCTCGACCACGAAGTCGTACCCCAGCTGGGCCAGGTGGTACGGCACCGCGTCCAGGTCGTTCGACCCGGTCCGCACGCGGCAGCTGCCCGCGTCGATCTCCTCCACCACGCCCGCCGTCGGCGGGATGCGCCGGACCAGCGCGGCCGCCGGGGCGGCCACCCGCAGGACCAGCCGGTGCGGGTACGGCGCCGTCGAGATCTGGCGGGAGACGTACTCCGCCAGGTCCGCGGCCGGAGGCTCGCGCGGCGGGAAGCGGAAGCCCACCGACGGCACCCCGGCGATCCGGTCCACCCGGAACGTGCGCCAGTCCGCGCGATCGAGGTCGAAGGCGACCAGGTACCAGCGCCGGCCCGTGCAGACCAGCCGCAGCGGCTCGACCGACCGCTGCGTCGCGGCGCCGGACCGGTCGCCGTAGCCGAAGCGCAGCCGTTCCCGGTCGCGGCAGGCCGCCGCGATCGCCGTCAGCACCGAGGCGTCCACCGTCGGGCCGGCTCCAGGCAGGGACAGCGTCGCCGCCTGCAGGGCACTGACCTGCGGCCGCAACCGGGCGGGCAGCACCTGCTCCAGCTTCGCCAGCGCGCGCACCGACGTCTCCTCGATGCCGCTGATCGTGCCGCTCGCCGCCGTGCGCAGGCCGACCGCGACCGCCACCGCCTCGTCGTCGTCCAGCAGCAGTGGCGGCAGGGCCGCGCCCGCGCCCAGCCGGTAGCCGCCCGCCACCCCCGGCGTCGCGTGCACCGGGTAACCGAGGGACCGCAGCCGCTCGACGTCGCGGCGGACCGTGCGGACGTCGACCTCGAGGCGGGCCGCGAGGTCGGCACCCGGCCAGTCCCGCCGCGCCTGCAGCAGCGAGAGCAGCTTGAGCAGCCGTTCCGAAGTGCCGTACATGGCACGTAGTCTGCCAGACATCGCGGACAGCTCTTGTCCGCGATCGGCCGGAAGGTGCAGTCCCGCCGCCAAACACTTGCCAGGCACCACCCCGGCCGGAAAGAGTGACGCATGCCGATCGACCCCCACGCCCTGCTCGCCGTCGCCCGCGAAGAAGCCGAGCTGGGCCGGGCCGAAGGGGGCGTGCCGATCGGGGCCGCGCTGTTCGACTCCACGGGCACGCTGCTGGGCCGCGGGCACAACCGCCGCGTGCAGGACGGCGACCCGTCGATGCACGCCGAGACCGCGGCGTTCCGCAACGCCGGCCGCCGGCCGCACTACCGCGACACGATCATGGTCACCACGCTTTCGCCGTGCTGGTACTGCTCCGGGCTCGTCCGTCAGTTCGGTATCGGGCACGTCGTCATCGGTGAAGCCGAGACGTTCCACGGCGGTCACGACTGGCTCGCCGGGCTCGGGGTGGAGATCACCCTGCTCGACGATCCCGGCTGCACCGCGCTGATGACGGAGTTCATCGCCGCGCGCCCGGACCTGTGGTTCGAGGACATCGGGGTCGAGAAGTCCGAATAGGACAGTGTAGAAGCAGACAGCGCCCTACAGGAGCCGGTATGCCGTCATCCGTTCCGCTCGTGGACCTTTCGCCGTGGTTCGCGGGCACGTCCGAGGGCCGGGCCGAAGTGGCGGGCCGGATCGACCAGGCCCTGCGGGAGTCCGGCTTCCTGCTGGTCACCGGGCACGGCGTCCCGGACGACCTGCGCCACCGCACGCGCGAGCTCGCGCGGGAGTTCTTCGCGCTGCCCGAAGACGTCAAGCAGCGTTACGCCGTCACGGTCGGCGGCCGCGGCTGGCTGCCGCCCGGCGTCGAAGCCAACGGCTACGCCGAGGGCACCGAGACCCCGCCGGACCTCAAGGAGTCCTACTCGGCGGGCGCGGACACCCGCACCGGCGTCGCCGAGGTCGACGGTTTCTGGTTCCAGCCGAACGTCTGGCCGCACGAGGTCCCCGGGCTGGGCGAGGCGGCCACCGAGTACATGCGCCGGATGCGGGCGCTGGCCGACCACCTCCTGGAGATCTTCGCCGCGGCGCTCGGCCTCGCCCAGAGCCACTTCACCCGGCACACCGGGCACCCCACCTACACGTTCAACATCAACTGGTACCCGCCGATGACCCACGTCGGCCCGCCGGAACCGGACCAGTTCCGGATCGGCCCGCACACCGACTTCGGCACCGTCACGGTCCTCGACCGCCAGGCCGGCGTCGGCGGCCTGCAGGTCTGCACGGCCGAGGGCGAGTGGGAGGACGCGCCGTTCCACCCGGAGGCGTTCACGGTGAACATCGGCGACCTGATGGCCCGCTGGACGGGCGACCGCTGGCGGTCGACCCGCCACCGCGTCCTCCCGCCGGCCGCGACGGCGCCCGACGAGGACCTCGTGTCGTTGATCTTCTTCTACGAAACCGACCACGACGCGCGGATCACGTCACTGGCGCCGCCGCTGGGGACCCGGACCTACCCCGAGGTGATCGCGTCGCAGTACCTCAAGGAGAAACTGGACGCGATCACCATGAGCTGACGCTCAGTCGCAGATCCGTGCGGCGATCGCCGCCGGGACTTCCTCGCAGATCTGCCCGGTGCCACCGTGCAGCATCACCCATTTCCCGTTCTGGTGCGCGAACAGCATGCGGCCGCCGTCGATTTCGTTGCTGAAAGACGCGAACGCCCACGGCGCGACGCAGTTGATGCGCTGCAGACCCCGGCGGTCCATCTCCAGCGCCTCGGACGCCCGCTTGTTCGCCTTGAACGCGGCTTCCAGCGTGGCCTTGGTCGCCGAGGCACAGGCGTTCGGCGGCGTGCTCGCCTTGGCCGGCACCGGCTCCGCCACCTGCACGGGAGCGGGTGCCGTGGTGGCCGTCGTCGCCGTCACGGTCGCGACCGGCGCCGGCGGCGCGGCCGGCGCGCCGTTCGGCGGATTCTGCTGACCGCTGCAGGCCGAAAGGACGAACGCCGTCGCCACGACGATTCCGGTACCGGCACCGGCCCGCGCGAAATGCACCTTCGAATACATTTGTTTCCCCCTGCGTCATCGACGGCCCCTCACCGTCTCCACGCCCATCAAGACGCCCCGGGGAATTGCCGGTTGCACCCTTTTCCTCACGGGAAGGTCACGACTCCGGTTCGGCGCAGACCGTCCGGTTCCGGCCCGCCGCCTTCGCCCGCAGCAACGCCTGTTCCGCCGCCAGCAGCGCGTCGCCGAGGAGCCCGTCCGCGCAGCCCGCCACCCCGATCGACACCGTCACCCCGACGAACTGCGGGCCGTCGCCCGAGGCCTTCAGGGCCACCAGCGTCGAGGCGATGCGCAGGCGGATGCGCTCGGCGATCGCCATCGCGTCGAACGGGCCGGTGCCGGGCAGCAGCACCGCGAACTCCTCGCCGCCGGAGCGGCCCACCAGGTCGGCGGCCCGGACCTCGTCGCGCAGGGTGCCGGCGACCGCGCGCAGGACGGCGTCGCCGACGCGGACGCCGTAGCGGTCGTTGAGGAGGCGGAAGTGGTCGAGGTCCAGCAGCAGCACGGCCGGGCCGGGACCGTGGCCGCCGAGGCGGTCCAGCCGGGCCTCGGCGGCGCCGCGCCAGGACGCGGCGGTCAGCACGCCGGTGCCGGGATCGAGGGTGACGTGGTCGCGGCGGCCGCTGCCGAGCCCGCCGCGGTGCAGCACGACGGTGGCGCCGGCGAGCACCGGGACCAGCAGGGGTGCGGCGACGGCGGCCCAGGCGAGCGGGAGGCCGAACGCCGTCATCGCGGCGTCGAAGGCGTGCCCCGGCGCGGCTTCGCGGGGCCGCCGGGGCCCGTCGGCCCCGGTCACGAGCGCGGCGTTCACCGCGAGGAACACCAGCCCGGCGACGGTCAGCAGGAGGACGGTCCGGGTGTCGAGGACCTCGCCGAGCGGCCGGACGCCGGTCGCGGTGAGGAAGGCGCCGGCGGACAGACCGGCCAGTGCCGTCGCCGCGGCGCCGAACACCTGCCGGTGGACGGGTTTTCTGCGGACCCGGAACCACTGGTGCAGCGCGGAGAGCGCGACCAGTGCGACGGCCAGGCCGGGCCGGAGCACGAGCACCCCGGCGAAGACCCACGGCGTGTCGACGCCGGGGCCGAGGAGGGTGTCTTCACGGTGGCGTTCGACCGGCCGCGCGAGCTCCGCCGACCCCAGCATCCCGGCCGCGAGCAGCGCGAACGGCGCCAGCATCGCGGTGAGCGGCGGGAAGCGGATGGCGGCGAGCACGACCGCGGCGACGGCGAGGACGTCGACCCCGACGAGGTAGCAGACCTGGCCGCGGCGCGGCAGCCGCCACAGTGCCCAACGCCGCGGGGCCCAGCGCCGCGCGAGGAGGGCGGGCAGGAACCGGCCCGGGCGGCGTTCCCCGCCGGCGGCGACCGTGGAATCCCCCACCATTTCGGCAAAGTAGCCGGAACGCGAGCTCATGTCGATCCGCCTTCAGGGGAATTTAACACCGTGGGGAACCCGGGGCACCGTGGGTCATTTTCCGACTGACGGAGGGTTGACACGCAATATTGGTCTAGTCCATTGTGTGGTGGCACACAGCACTCCTCCCGGGTTGATCCCGCCGCCTCAAACCGGAGGTGCTCCACCTGCACGTATGGAGGACCCCCATGAAATCAGTGCGCCGTCTCCTCACCCTCGCGGCCGCGGCTTCGGCCGCGCTCGCGACGACGGTCGGGCTCGCCCCGCAGGCCATGGCCGCGGTCGACCCGGTGCTCGCCTCCCCGTACCTGTACCAGTGGGGCGGCCAGACGTCCCCGTCCGCGGCGATGTCCGCGACCGGCGTGAAAGCGTTTACGCTCGCGTTCGTGCTGTCCGACGGGACCTGCAACCCCAAGTGGGACGGCAGCCGGTCGCTGACCGGCTCCGACAAGACGATGATCCAGAACATCCGCAACGCGGGCGGGGACGTGATCCCCTCCTTCGGCGGCTGGTCCGGCACGAAGCTGGGCTCGAAGTGCACGTCGGCCTCCGCGCTGGCGGGCGCCTACCAGAAGGTGATCGACGCCTACGGCCTCAAGGCGATCGACCTCGACATCGAGAACACCGACGAGTTCCAGAACAACACGGTCCAGGACCGCATCTTGGGCGCGGTCAAGCTGACCAAGCAGAAGAACCCGAACCTCCGCGTGGTGATCACGATCGGCACCACCACGACCGGCCCCGACTCGTGGGGCAAGCGCCTGATCAACCAGGCCAAGGCGATCGGCGCACCCGTCGACGTCTGGTCGGTCATGCCGTTCGACTTCTCCAGCGGCGGTGACATGGCGGCGCTGACGAAGTCGGCGGTCGACGGGCTGAAGAACCAGCTCAAGACCACGTTCGGCTGGAACGACGACACCGCCTACCGGCACAGCGGCCTCTCCTCGATGAACGGCAAGACCGACAACGCGGGCGAGACGGTCACGGTGGCCAACTTCAACTCCATCCGCGGCTACGCGGCCAGCCACCACCTGGCCCGCTTCACGTTCTGGGCCACCAACCGCGACTGCAGCGGCGGTGGCGAGTGCAGCGGCATCAGCCAGGACAAGTACGCGTTCACCAAGATCGTCGCCGGCTACACCGGCTGACGTCAGGACCCGTAGTGGGGCTGTCGGGGGCCCTCTCACCGGCATCGGGGTCGGTGAGGGGGCCTTCGCGGGTCAGCGCCGCCAGCCGCCGCAGTACGGGTAGCAGCCGTAGTAGTTCCACCGCGGGTCCCATGTGGACGGCGCCGGGCTCGAGGTCGTGACCGGCGGCGGCAGCTCGACGGTGACGGTCGGCGCCGGCGTCCGGCGCGCGTGCATCACGACCGGCGACGGCGTGGTCGTCTCGGTCGGAACGGCCAGCACGCTCGACGTCGGGACGGCGGTGGCCGGCTGCAGCTGCGGGAACTGCGTGGACCCGGGCACGGAGTCCGGCCGCGTCGCCAGCACGATCACCAGCCCACCCAGCACGACGATCACCGCGGACGCCAAGGCCATCCGCGCCACCCCGCTGGGCCGCGGTCCGGGCTCGGTACCCCGGCGCGCGGCGAGTTCGGCCGCCCGCGACCCCGGCCTGCGCGGGCGTTCCCCGGTTTGCCGGAGCAGTTCGTCGACCGTGACCCGGTCCCGTCGTCTGCGCGCACTGCGCGTCATGCACGACCTCCACCCGATACCCCCGCTGCGCACGCTCGCCCGCGGCAGCCTTGATCCCCGGTGGATAGTAGAAACCCTTGCGGCAATTGTAAACGCGCTGATCGCCGCGGTCTCGTTACCGTTTCGAGACAACCGGATCCCGCTCCCGGCCGTAGCCGTCAACGAGCCGCGAACCGCCGCTGGGGCCGGGCCGACGGGCCGGTCTGCGGGGCGAACTCGGGGCGTTCCGGGGGTTGGCTCCGGAGCGCCGGTCGGCAGAACCTGCCCGCACCGCCAACCGCTCGACACCGGCCCACCGCGCTTCGGCGCCGACCGCCGGCATTGCGCCGGCGGGCAAGACGGGCGAGGCAGCGAGCGGGCCGGGCGGCGTGCGGGGCGGCGTGCGGGGCGGCGGGGGCGGGCCGGGGCAGCGAGGCGGGCCAGCGCAGCGGCGAGGCGGGCCGAGACGGCGGCGAGGTGGCGGCAAGGCGAGCCGAGGTGGCGGCGGGCGGGGCAGCGGGCGGGCCGGGCGGCGGGCGGGGCAGCGAGGCGGGCCCGGACAGCGGGCGAGGCAGCGAGCGGGCCCGGACAGCGGGCGAGGCAGCGAGACAGGCTCAACGAGCCGCGAACCGCCGCCGCAATCCCGCCACCCGGCGGGTCACCGGGGTGAACTCCGGCAGCTTCAGCAGCGCGAGCAACCCGAACGGCACGGCCATCCCCAGCAGCCCCTGCAGCGGCAGCTTCACCCACGCCCCCGGGATCACCCCCAGCGACGCCGGCACCGCGCGCCCGGCCAGCACCGCGGCCACCACCCCCAGCCCGCTCACCGACAGCGTGATCAGCCCGACCCGCAGCGACCGCTTGCTGCGCAGGTGCCCGAGCCGCACCCACAGCCACACCTGGCCGAGGACCGCCCCGACCACGAACCCGGCGCCGTTGACCAGCATGACGCCGTAGACCACGTGCTCGCCGTCGAGCAGACCGCGGCACAGCAGCAGCAGCGGGATCTTCACCGCCGTCATCACGAGCATGATCAGCGTCGGCGTGCGGGCGTCCTTCATCGCGTAGAACACCCGCAGCTGCAGCATCACCAGCGCGAACGGCAGCAGCCCGACCGCCGACACGGCCAGAGTCTGGCCGAGCCGCTCGGCGTCGTCGAGGGTGCCGCGGCCCCACGTGAAGATCGCGATGCCGATCGGCGTTCCGACCACCGCCAGCACCGCCGAAATCGGCACGAACAGGACCGTCGACATGCGGGAGGCGAGCGAGAGGTCGCCGACGAGCGAGACCGTGTCGCCGTCCGCGGCCGCGCGGCTCATCCGCGGCATCAGCGCCGTCAGCAGCGAAACGCCGAGGATGCCGTACGGCAGCTGGAAGAGCAGGGACGCGTAGCTGTAGGCCGTGACGCCGCCGCTGTTGCCGCCGGTCAGCACGCGGGTGGTGATGACGAACCCGACGTGGCTGACCACGACGTAACCCAGGATCCACGCGGCGAGCCCGCCGAACTCCTTGATCCGCGGGTCGAAGCCCCAGCGCCAGTGGAACCGGAACCCGGTGCGCAGCAACGCCGGGATGAGCACGACGGCCTGCGCGACGATGCCGAGCGTGGTGCCGAAGCCGAGCACGAGCAGCTTGGGATCGCTCATGTGGACCGGGTCGAGGGTCAGCTCCCCCGGCACGAAGGCGAACACGACGAGCGTGCCGGTGACAACGACGTTGTTCAGCACCGGCGCCCAGGCCGGCGGGCCGAAGACGTTCTGCGCGTTGAGGATGGCCGAGAGCAGCGCGAACAGGCCGTAGAAGAGGATCTGCGGCAGCAGCAGGTACGCCAGCGCGGTGGTCAGGGCCGGATTGGCCGTCGGAGACGATTTGTCGACGTAGAGCGCGGTGAACAGCGGGGCGATCGCGACCGCGACCGCCGTGCCGACGGCGAGCAGCACGAGCGCCATCGTGATGAGCCGCTGGGTGTAGGCGCGGCCGCCGTCGGGGTCATCGTGCGAGCGGACCAGCAGCGGCACCACGACGCTGGCGAGAACACCGCCGAAGAGCAGTTCGAAAACGATGTTGGGCAGGGTGTTCGCGACGGTGAAGGAGTCGTTGACGACCCCGGCCCCGACCACGGCGGCGAGCAGCAGCTTCGCGACGAACCCCGTGACCCGGCTGACGGCGGAGGCGACCGCCATCCGCCCGCTGGAGCGGGCCAGCGACGAGCCGGCGCCCTCCCCGCGCCCGGCGCTGACCGGCGACGCGGGCGGCCGGGCGACGATCTGGCCGGCGAACTCGTCGTAGGCGCGCCGCGAGACGTCGGGGTCACGGGTCGGCCAGTGCGGGCCCCGCAGCTCGCTCGGGAGGAAGACCGTCGCCTCGTCGTCCGCCGGTCGTGGGTGCTCCGCCATGGGGACAAGCCTGCCAGGTCAGGGGCACGGACGGGAGTGCGAACACTTGTTCGAACGAGCGACGCTCCGTGACACTCAGGCGGCGACGGTGATCTCCAGCGCGGCCCGTCCGGCCTCGGTCAGCTCGGCGGCCACCCGCCCGGTACCGCCTTCGACGGCGGGCCGCAGGTAACCACCGTGGGCGAGGGCGTGCGCGGTGATCTGATCGCAACAGGCGAATCCGTCGATGAAGAGGTCGGGCTCGCAGCTGCACGACATCTGCGCACGACCCGCGGCCACCGCCTTCAGCATCGCCATTGCGCGGTGGGTGAGCTCGACTCGTGAACCGGACACCGGGATCGCCTTCCTTGTTCCGTCGCTACACCGGGTTATTCGCCCGATGGGCCGATTGTGTTACTTACGGCACTATGACGTTTGGGGTGCGGGTGAGGTTCCTTCTGGTCTTCGGTCACTTTCCCTGAAGGAGACTTCCGGGGCTGCCGGGCTTTACAGCATGTCCTCGCCGGACGGGCAGGCTCTGGGATGACCTCGGCTTTCGCCCTCGTGTCGCCTTCTTGAGTGGGGCCGCGGGAGGTCATCCCGTCGCCTGACTGAGGCCTATCACTTTGAGCCAGGCCCGCAAGCTTGGGCTGTCGGCTCGCCTTGGGCTGGGGGTTGCGGGCCTGGCTCAAAGTGATTTTTGCGGCCTCAGGCGACGGGATGACCTCGCCGCTCCTTTGGCTGGGTGCTCAGGCCAGGCGCAGCTCGAGCGTTCTTGCCCACTCTCGGACGATCTGGCGCCTTCGGCGCGTGTCGTCCGTCAGAAGGTTGGCCAGGCCCAGGCCTCGGGCCAGGTCGAGGGTGGCCTGGACCAGCTCGCGTACTCCTGGCTTCGACTCGTCCACCCCCAGGAGCTCCACCGTTACCCTGTGCGCCTCGCGGCCTACCCTGGCCTCCAGCGGCACCAGCACGTCCCTCAGTGCCTCGTCCGTCGCCGCCACCGACCACAGTTGGAGGGCTGCCCGGAACAGCGGGCCCGTGTACAGGTTCAGGACCATCTCCACCACGAGCTCGATGCGGGATGCGCCGCTCGGCAGGTCCGCCGCCTGGGCTCGGAGCTCGTCGATCTGGGCCTCGCCCAGCAGGTCGACCGCCGCGACCACCAGGTCTTCTCGGGCCGGGAAATGGTGCTGGGCCGCGCCGCGGGAGACGCCCGCCCGCTCGGCTATCCCGGCCACCGTCACGCCGTGCCAGCCGCGCTCTCCGAAGCTGTCGAGTGCGGCCTCGACCAGACGCCGCCGCGTGGTGCGGCTGCGCTCCTGCTGGGGCTCGCGGATGCCCGTCAAGCCGGTTCCACCCAAAAGTCCAGCTGGAGGTCCTCCTCCGCGGAACCGCCGACGCGGTACTTCGAGAAGTCCGTGACGCCGGCCGCGCGCAGCACCTCGTCGTCGAGGAAGAAACTGCCGGTCGCCTCGCGGCTCGGCTTCGTGAGGATCACGTGGGCCGCGTCGGCCATGATCTCCGGCGTCCGGCTGCGGGATGCCAGCTCCGCGCCGACCACGTTGCGGATCGCCGCGGTGTCGATCGTCGTGCGCGGCCACAGGGAGTTGACCGCGACGCCGTCCGCGCGCAGCTCTGCCGCCAGCCCCACCGTCACCAGGCTCATCGAGTACTTCGCGATGCTGTAGGCGAGGTGGCCGGCGGTGAACCACTTCTCGTCGAGGCTGATCGGCGGCGACAGCGTCAGGACGTGCGGGTTCGCCGACCGGCGCAGGTGCGGGATGGCCAGCTTGGACAGCAGGAACGTCCCGCGGGCGTTGATGTCCTGCATCAGGTCGTAGCGCTTCATGCTGACCTGCTCGGTCGGCGTCAGGTCGATCGCGCTGGCGTTGTTCACGACGATGTCGATGCCGCCGAACTGCTCGACGGTCTTCGCCACCGCCGCCGCGACACCGTCGTCGTCGCGGACGTCGCCGACGATCGGCAGCGCGTGCCCGCCCGCCTTCTCGATCGCGTCGGCCGCCGTGTGGATCGTGCCCGGCAGCTTCGGGTGGGGCTCGGCCGTCTTCGCCAGCAAGGCGACGTTCGCGCCGTCGGCCGCCGCACGCAACGCGATCGCCTCGCCGATGCCCCG
Organism: Amycolatopsis sp. cmx-13-12; assembly: GCA_049998155.1. Taxonomy (GTDB): domain Bacteria; phylum Actinomycetota; class Actinomycetes; order Mycobacteriales; family Pseudonocardiaceae; genus Amycolatopsis. The sequence goes on from JAEBES010000001.1 coordinate 1,232,544, forward strand.
GCTGCCGCCGGACATGATGATCGTCCTGCCGTCCAATGTGGCCACAGTGATCCTCCTAGTAGGACTTCGGCAGGCCGAGGCTGTGCTGGCCGACGAAGTTGAGCACCATCTCGCGGCTGACCGGCGCGATCCGGCCCAGCCGCACGGCCGTCACCAGCGTGCCGAGACCGTATTCGGTGGCCAGTCCGTTGCCGCCGTGGGTCTGGACGGCCTGGTCGGTCGCGCGGATGGCGACCTCGGCGGCGGCGTACTTCGCCATGTTGGCCGACTCCCCCGCGCCGAAGTCGTCGCCGGAGTCGTAGAGCGACGCCGCCTTCTGCGTCATCAGCTTCGCGAGCTCCAGCTCGATCTTGATCTCGGCGAGCGGGTGCGCGAGCCCCTGGTGGGTGCCGATCGGCGCGCCCCACACCTTCCGCTCGTTGGCGTAGCCGACGGCCTTGGCCAGCGCGTACCGGGCGATGCCGAGCGAGAACGAAGCGCCCATGATGCGTTCCGGGTTGAGGCCGGCGAACAGCTGCGCGATCGCCGCGTCCTCTTCGCCGACCAGCGCTTCGGCCGGGAGCTTGACGTCGTCGAGGAACAGCGAGAACTGGTTCTCCGGCGCGACGATGTCCATCGGGATCTTCGTGTACTCGAAGCCGGGGGTGCCGGTCGGCAGGATGAACAGCGCGGGCTTGAGCCGGCCGCTCTTCGCGTCCTCGGTGCGGCCGACGACGAGCACCGCGTCGGCTTCGTCGACGCCGGAGATGTAGACCTTGCGTCCGTTGAGGACCCAGCCGTCGCCGTCCCGCTTCGCGGTCGTGGTGATCTTGTGCGAGTTCGACCCGGCGTCCGGCTCGGTGATCGCGAAGACCATCCGCTTGGTGCCGTCGGCGATGCCGGGCAGCCACTGCTTCTTCTGCTCGTCGGTGCCGAAGCGGGAGATCACGGTGCCGCAGATGGCCGGCGAGACGACCATGAGCAGCAGCGGCGAGCCCGCGGCGGCCAGTTCTTCGAGCACCGCGGCGAGGTCGGCGATACCCGCGCCACCGCCGCCGTACTCCTCGGGGATGTTGACGCCGAGGTAGCCCAGCCGGCCGGCCTCGTCCCAGAGCTCGTGCGTCTTCTCGTCCGCGCGGGCCTTGCGGGCGTAGTACTCGTGCCCGTACTTGGCGCCCAGCTCGGCGACGGCCTTGCGAAGCGCGATCCGCTCCTCCGGCTCGACGAAGTTCATCGCGTTCATTCTGCTTCTCCCACCACCGCGAGGATCGTGCCCACTTCGACCTGTTGTCCCACCGTCACCGGCAGTTCCGCGACCACGCCGTCGGCGGGGGCGGCGATCCGGTGTTCCATCTTCATCGCTTCGAGCCACAGCAGCGGGTCGCCGGCCTTGACCGGATCGCCGGCCTGGACGGCCAGCCGGACGACCGTGCCCGGCATCGGCGCGACCAGCGACCCGGCGGCCAGTGCGGCGTCCGGGTCGGCGAACCGCGGTTCGGCCTTCAGTGCCACCGACCCGAGCGCCGAGTCCACATAGGACACACCGTCGTGCCGGGCGACGTCGAAGGTGCGCCGCACCCCGCCGACCTCGAGCACGACCCGCCCCGGCTCGGCCGTGACCAGGCGGGCTTCGAAGCCGTCGGCCTGCAAGCCGTCGCGGGTCAGCGAGTAGACCACCTCGTACTCGCGGTCGGCCACCGTGAAGACCTTGCGCTGCCCGGCCGAGCGGACGTTGCGCCAGCCGCTCGGCAACCTGCTCTGGGTGGTCGCCGCCGCGCGGTTGCCCGCCGCGTCCGCGAGAGCCGCCGCCAGCGCGGAGAGCCGCTCGGTGTCCACAGTGGCCAGCGGGGCCGCGACGGTCTCAAGGCCGTGGCGGTCGAAGAACGCCGTGTCGGTCTCCCCGGCCAGGAAAGCCTCGTGACGCAGGATGTTCACCAGCAGGTCGCGGTTGGTGACCACACCGTGGATCTTCGTCGCGGCGAGGGCCTTCGCGAGCCGCCGGGCGGCTTCGGCGCGGGTCGGCGCCCACGTGATGACCTTGGCGAGCATCGGGTCGTAGTGGACGCCCACCACCGACCCGGTCTCGAACCCGGAGTCCAGCCGGAGCCCGGGCCCGTGCGTGAACGACCGGTCCACATCGGGCACTTCGAACGTGTGCAGCGTGCCGCTCTGCGGCTGCCACCCCGCCGCCGGGTCTTCGGCGTAGAGCCGGACCTCGATGGAGTGGCCCACCGTGGGCGGCGGAGCGGCCGGGAGCCGCTCGCCCTCGGCGATCCGCAGCTGCAGGGCGACCAGGTCGAGACCGGTGACGTTCTCGGTGACCGGGTGCTCCACCTGCAGCCGGGTGTTCATCTCGAGGAAGTAGAACCGGCCGTCGGGCCCGGCGAGGAACTCCACCGTGCCCGCGCCGACGTAGTCGATCGCCTCGGCGGCCTTGCGCGCGGCCGCGAACAGCTCCTCGCGCATCCGTGCGTCGACGAACGGCGACGGCGCCTCCTCGACGACCTTCTGGTGCCGCCGCTGGATGGAGCACTCCCGCTCCCCCACCGCCCACACCGTGCCGTGCCGATCGGCCAGCACCTGGACTTCGATGTGCCGCCCGGTCTCCAGGTACCGCTCGCAGAAGACGGTCGGGTCGCCGAAGGCGGACCCGGCTTCGGCACTGGCACCCTCCACCGCCTCGGCAAGCTCGTCCAGCGAGCGGACCACGCGCATCCCGCGGCCACCACCGCCGGCGGACGCCTTGACCAGCAACGGCAAGTCGTCCTCGGTGACGGACGCCGGGTCCAGTTCGGACAGCACCGGCACCCCGGCCGCGGCCATCAGCCGCTTGGACTCCACCTTGGAGCCCATGGTCTCGATGGCCTCCGGCGGCGGCCCGACCCAGGTCAGCCCGGCGTCGAGGACGGCCCGCGCGAACGCGGCGTTCTCGGACAGGAAGCCGTACCCGGGGTGGACGGCGTCGGCGCCGGTCTCGGCCGCGGCCTTGACCAGCAGTTCCGCCCGCAGGTACGTCTCGGAAGGCGCGTTGCCGGGCAGCCGGACGGCCGCGTCGGCCTCGAGGACGTGCGGCGCGGCGGCATCGGCGTCGGAGAACACCGCCACCGTGCCGATCCCGGCGTCGCGGCAGGTGCGGAAGACGCGGCGGGCGATCTCGCCGCGGTTGGCGACCAGCAGGTTCTGGATCATCGCTCGCTCACATCCGGAAGACGCCGAAGCCCTCGGCGCCCTTCACTGGTCCATTGTGGATCGCGGACAGGCTCAGCCCCAGCACGGTGCGGGTGTCGCGCGGGTCGATGATGCCGTCGTCGTAGAGCATGCCGGAGAGGAACATCGGCATCGACTCGGCCTCGATCTGCCCCTCGACCATGGCGCGCATGGCCTTGTCGTGTTCCTCGTTGTACTCCTGGCCCCGGCTTTCGGCCGCCGCGCGGGCCACGATGGACAGCACGCCGGCCAGCTGCGCCGGACCCATCACCGCGGACTTCGCGCTCGGCCACGCGAACAGGAAGCGGGGATCGTAGGCGCGGCCGCACATCCCGTAGTGCCCGGCGCCGTAGGACGCTCCCATGAGGACGGACAGGTGCGGCACCTTCGAGTTCGAGACGGCGTTGATCATCATCGCGCCGTGCTTGATGATGCCGCTCTGCTCGTACTCCTTGCCGACCATGTAACCGGTCGTGTTGTGCAGGAACACCAGCGGGGTGTGGATCTGGTTGGCCAGCTGGATGAACTGCGCGGCCTTCTGCGACTCCTCGCCGAACAGCACGCCCTGGGCGTTGGCGAGGACACCCACCGGGTAGCCGTGGATGCTCGCCCAGCCGGTCACCAGGCTCGACCCGTAGAGCGGCTTGAACTCGTCGAAGTCGGAGCCGTCGACGACCCGGGCGATCACCTCGCGCGGGTCGAACGGCACCTTCAGGTCCGTGGGCACGATGCCGAGCAGGTCTTCGGCGTCGTGGAGCGGCTCTTCGTAGTCCGGCTTGGGCGAAGGCCCCTGCTTGGTCCAGTTGAGCCGCTTGACGATGGTGCGGCCCAGGCGGATCGCGTCCTGCTCGTCGACGGCCAGGTAGTCGGCCAGGCCCGAGGTCCGCGCGTGCATCTCGGCGCCGCCGAGCGACTCGTCGTCGGATTCCTCGCCGGTGGCCATCTTGACCAGCGGCGGCCCGCCGAGGAACACCTTGGCGCGTTCCTTGACCATCACGACGTAGTCCGACATGCCCGGCAGGTACGCGCCGCCCGCGGTGGAGTTGCCGAAGACCAGCGCGATCGTCGGGCAGCCGGCGGCCGACGCCCGCGTGATGTCGCGGAAGATCCGGCCGCCCGGGATGAAGATCTCCTTCTGCGTCGGCAGGTCGGCGCCGCCGGATTCGACGAGGTTGATCGACGGCAGCCGGTTCTGCGCGGCGATGTCCGCGGCCCGGAAGCTCTTCTTGGTCGTCCACGGGTTGCTCGCGCCGCCCTTGACCGTCGGGTCGCTGGCCGAGATCAGGCACTCGACGCCTTCGACCACGCCGATCCCGGTCACCAGGCTGGCGCCGACGCGGTAGTCGGTGCCCCAGGCGGCCAGCGGCGACAGCTCCAGGAACGGCGAGTCCTGGTCGAGCAGGAGCTCGATCCGTTCCCGGGCCAGGAGCTTGCCGCGCTTGCGGTGCCGCTCGACGTACTTCTCGCCGCCGCCGGCGACGGCCTTGGCGTGTTCGGCGTCGATCTCGGCGAGCTTCGCCAGCATCGCCTCGCGGTTCGCACCGAACTCGGCGGCCCGCGTGTCCACTGTGGACCTCAGAGCAGTCACGACGTGTATCCCAATCGCTTCGCGGCCAGGCCGGTGAGGATCTCGGTGGTGCCTCCGCCGATGCCGAGGATCCGGACGTCGCGGTAGTGCCGCTCCACTTCGGACTCGCGCATGTAGCCGAGCCCGCCGTGCAGCTGGACGGCCTCGTTGACCACCCATTCGGCGGCCTCGACGGCGGTGTTCTTGGCGAAACAGGCTTCGGCGATGACTTCCTCGCCCGAGACGTGCCGGATCGCGGCCTGCCGGGTGTAGGTGCGGGCCACGTCGACCTTCCGCGCCATCTCGGTGAGCTTGTGCTGCACGACCTGCCGCGAGATGAGCGGGCGGCCGAACGTCTCGCGCAGCCGGCACCAGTCCAGCGTCAGGTCGAGGGCCCGTTGCGCGTGTGCGTAGGCCTGCACGGCCAGCGACAGCCGTTCGGTGACGAACTGGGTGGCCACCTGCGCGAACCCGCTGTTCTCGGCCCCGACCAGGTTTTCCACCGGCACCCGGACGTCCACGTAGGACAGCTCGGCGGTGTCGGAGCAGAGCCAGCCCATCTTGTCGAGCTTGCGGCTCACCGTGAAGCCCGGCGTTCCGCGTTCGACGACGATCAGGGAGAGCCCGTGCGCGCCGTCGCCGCCGGTGCGCACCACCGTCGTCACGAAGTCCGCGCGGCAGCCGGAGGTGATGAACGTCTTGGCGCCGTTGACGACGTACTCGTCGCCCTCGCGGACCGCGGTGGTCCGGATGCCGGCGACGTCGGAGCCGCCGTCCGGTTCGGTGACGGCGAGGGAGCCGATCTTGGCCCCGTCGAGGGTGGGCCGCACCCAGCGTTCGATCTGGACGGGATCGTTCGCCTCGGCGATGTGCGGGACGGCGATGCCGCAGGTGAACAGCGACGCGAACAGGCCGCCGGAGCCGCCCGCGTAGTGCAGCTCCTCGGCGACGACCAGCGCGTCGAGGTAGTTGCCGTCGCCCCCGCCGACCTCCTCGGGGAAGGCCACGCCCAGCAGGCCGAGGTCGCCGGCCTTGCGGTGCAGGTCGCGCGGCAGCTCGCCGGCGCGCTCCCAGTCGTCGAGGTGCGGCAGGACCTCCTGCTCGACGAACTTGCGCACGGTCTTGCGCAGTTCGGCCCGTTCGGGCGTCCGGAAGGGGTCGGTCACAGCAGGGCCTCCGGGACGTCGATCTCCCGCGACCGCAGCCACTCGCCGAGGGCCTTGGCCTGCGGGTCGAACCGCGCCTGTGACGCGACGCCCTCGCCGAGGATGCCCTCGACGACGAAGTTCATCGCCCGCAGGTTCGGCAGCAGGTAGCGGGTCACCGGCAGGTCCGCGGTCTCGGGCAGCAGCCGCTTGAACTCGCCGACGGTCAGCCGGTGCACCAGCCACCGCCAGGCTTCCTCGGACCGCACCCAGACGCCGACGTTGGCGTTGCCGCCCTTGTCGCCGCTGCGCGCCCCGGCGATCGTACCCAGGGGAACGCGCCGCACCGGCCCGTGGTCGAGGGGTTCGGGCAGCGCGGGTTCATCCACATCGGACAAGTCCTGAGTGGACGTCGAAGGCGCGATGTCGACCCGCATCCCGTCCGGCAGCACGGCGACGTGCGGCACTTCTCCGGCCGGCACGTGAGCCGCGGTGTAGACGCCGTAGGGCGAGGCGTCCGACGGCGGCGCGATGACGTGGAACCCGGGGTAGCTGGCCAGCGCGAGTTCGACGGCGGCGCCGGTGAACGCGCGGCCGGCGACCTTCGGGTCGGCGTCCTTGACGGCGACGTGCAGCAGCGCGCTCGCGGTCTGCTCGGTGTCGGCGTCGGCGTGGTCGGTGCGGGCGAGGGTCCACCGGACGTCGGCGGGCGGCCGGTCCTTCATGGACGCTTCGAGCTGTTCCCGCACGAGGGCGGCTTTCGCCTCGATGTCGAGTCCGGTGAGGACGAAGGTCGTCTCGTTGCGGAACCCGCCGAGCGTGTTGAGCGCGACCTTCAGCGTCGGCGGCGGTGCTTCCCCCCGGACGCCGGAGATGCGGACGCGATCCGGCCCGTCTTCGGTCAGCGACAGCGTGTCGAACCGGGTGGTGACGTCCGGCCCGGCGTACCGCGCACCGGTGATCTCGTACAGCAGCTGCGCGGTGACGGTGCCGACGTTCACCACGCCGCCGGTGCCCGGGTGCTTGGTGATGACGCTGGAGCCGTCGGCTTCGATCTCGGCGATCGGGAAGCCGGGAACGCCGATGCGGTGCTCGGTGAAGAAGGCGTAGTTGCCGCCGGTGGCCTGGGCACCGCACTCGATGACGTGCCCGGCGGCGACCGCGCCGGCGAGGGCGTCGAAGTCATCGCGGGCCCAGCCGTAGTGCGCGGCGGCCGGGCCGACGATGACGGAGGCGTCGGTGACGCGGCCGGTGACGACGACGTCGGCGCCCGCGTTCAAGCACTCCGCGATGCCCCAGGCGCCGAGGTAGGCGTTGGCGGTCAGCGGTTTCCCGAGGTCCAGCTCGTCCGCCCGGGCCACGAGGTCGTCGCCTTCGACGTGCGCGATCTTGACGTCGAGTCCTATTTTCTGCGCGAGTTCTCGCAGGGCTTCGGCAAGCCCGGCGGGGTTCAGTCCACCCGCGTTGGTGACGATCTTGACGCCCTTTTCCTGCGCCAGCCCGAGGTTTTCCGCCATCTGGCGGAGGAAGGTCTTGGCGTAGCCGCGGGTGGCGTCCTTCATCCGGTCGCGGCCGAGGATGAGCATGGTCAGCTCGGCGAGGTAGTCGCCGGTCAGGACGTCGAGGGGCCCGCCGGTGAGCATCTCGCGGACGGCGGAGAACCGGTCGCCGTAGAACCCGGAGGCGTTGCCGATGCGGTAGGTCATGCGAACTGCCCCGGCTTCCGGCCGTTGCCCGGCGGCCCGGCGAAGGCTTGGGCGATGCCGAGCCATTCCTCGACATCGGCCCCGTGGGCGACGAGATCGGTGTCGGCGGGGTGCCGCCGCTGGGTGACGACGAGGCAGAAGTCCAGCGCGGTGCCGGTGAGCTTCTGCTCGGCGTCCTCGGGGCCGAACGCCCAGGTCGTGCCGTCGGGCGCGGCGAGCTCGACGCGGAACTGCTCGGCCGGGGGCGCGAGCGAGTGGACCTTGTAGGCGAAGTCGCGGGTGCGGGTGCCGAAGCGGGCGATGTGCCAGAGGCGCGCGGTCGGCTCGCGGGTCAGGCCGAGTGCGTCGAAGACGTCCTGGCCGTGCGCCCAGGTTTCCATCATCCGCGCGGTCGCCATCGACGCGGCACTCATCGGCGGCCCGTACCAGGGCAGCTTCTGCCCCTCGGGCACGGCTGACAGGGCGGCGGCCAGGCTTTTCCGGCCTGCCCGCCAGTCTCCGAGGATCTCCTGTGGCGGCCGCTGCGCGCCGGCGGCGGCCCCGTCGTCGACGTAGGTCTCCCCGACCTTGAGGAGTTCTTCGACCTCGGCCGGCCAGTCCTCCGGGTGCGCGGCCGCGATCAGGGCCTTGCGATCGGTCCAGGCCAGGTGCGCGATCTGGTGCGCGATCGTCCACCCCTCGGCGGGTGTCGCGCGCGCCCAGTCCGCGTCCGGGAGCGCCGCCACCACGTCGTCGATCGTCCGTGTCTCCGCGTCGAGATCCCCGAGGATCACGCCGAGGTCCGCCATCGCCCGCCTCCTTGCGTTCCTGGCCAGGGTGACAGTGGTGGCGGGAAAAATCAAGCACGCCTGATTGTTTCTTGGGCGGAGCCGCATGGTCGGCGATTGCACCCATTCGAGTGACGACATGCGTTCGAATCTCTCGGTAATCTTGATCTATGTCCGACAACGCGACTCCTCGCTCCGCCGACGCGGTGGCCTTCGCCGACCGCATCGGCGAGCTGGTCGCGTCCATGCGCTCGACCGAAGCGGAACTTGGTGCCCTGCTGGTGGAAATCGAGCAGCGCGGCGTGATGGAGCTGTTCGGCTACCGCTCCATCGCGGGCCTGCTGGAGCACCTGGCCGACCTTCCCCGACCGGCCACCAGACGCCTCATGGAACGCGCCCGTGCCCTCAACCCGGGCCGCGCCCTCGACGGCACGCCCATCCCCGCTCTCGCACCCGCCACCGGCGCTGCCGCCCGGTCCGGTTCTTTGAGCAACCCGATGATCGACACGATCGTCAGGATCCTGAACGAAGTTCCGCCCGAACATCGCGACAGCGCGGAAGAAAACCTGCTGACCTTCGCGGCTGATGCCGGGCACAAGCAGGTCGCGGTCCTGGGTGCGCGCATCCTCGGCCACCTCAACCCCGATGGCGCCGAACCCGCCGACACCAACCCACCAGCCCCAGCCCGGGAGTTGTTCCTGCACCGGCGAAGAACCGGGGTGTGGGAACTGCGCGGCCGCTTCGACGACGAGACCGGCACCCGCGCCAGCGCTCTGCTGGATGCGCTGGCTGAACGCCGCACCGGCGCCGAAGGCCCCGACCACCGCACCCACCCCCAGCGCTACGGCGACGCCTTCTCCGACGCGGTCGACCTCGCCTTGAATTCTCCGCAGTTGCCGATGCAGGCCGGGGAACGGGCCCACGTCATGGTCGCGATGTCCCTGGAGGACCTGAAAACCGGAGTCGGGGCGGCGACGCTTCGCGACACCGGCACCATGACCGCGGCCGAAGCGCGGATGCAGGCCTGCGACGCCATGATCATCCCCGCCGTCCTCGGCACCAAGAGCGAACCCCTCGACCTAGGCAGCCTCCGCCGACTCATCTCCGCTGGACTCCGCCGCGCCCTATTCCTGCGCGACCGCGGCTGCGCCTTCCCCGGCTGCCACCGACCACCACGGCACTGTCAAGGCCACCACATCCGGCATTGGGCAAACGGCGGCCCCACCAACCTCACCAACCTGGTCCTGATGTGCGCCCACCACCACCGGCTCCTGCACCGCTCCGGCTGGGAAGTCCGCATCGCCGCCGACGGCCACCCCGAATTCCTGCCCCCCACCTTCATCGACCGGCGCCGAAAACCCAGGCGCAACAACCTCCACGAACCCCTACCATTCGCAGCCTGAACACGGGAAAGGCCCGCAGCCACACGGCTACGGGCCTACACCCGCGCGTCCCCGCGGGCGGCCAACCCCGGCCACAGCGACCCCCGTCCCAAAGCAGCAGCCACCGGTCGCAAGCCGCATGCCTACCTACGCAACCCCGACTTCGGCCAACCCCGGCCACAGCAGCCCCTGCCCCAAGGCAGCAGCCACCAGTCGCGGGCCCCATCCGCACAACCCGGCTAATCCACGCCGAGCCACTTCCCGCCCGCGGCCGGGCCGGCAGTAGCGACCGGTCGCGAGCCCACGCCCGCGCAACCCAACCGGTCCACGCCGAGCCACTCCCCACTCCCGGCCAGGGTCGGTTACCCACCGAACACCCACTATTGACATCTTGCCAGTAGCGTCGGTCTGCCCTAGTTTCGTCGCATGGCCGACTACGCCGAGATCACCTACGCCGTCGCGGAGCGGATTGCCACTGTCACCCTCAACCGGCCCGAGGCGCGCAACGGCTACACCATCCGGATGGCCGACGAGCTCGGCGCTGCGATGGACCAAGCCGACCGTGACGAGAACGTCCGCGTAGTTGTGCTGACCGGCGCCGGGAAGGACTTCTGCGTCGGCGCCGATCTCTCGCAAGGCGGGTTCGACTTCGATCCCGCCGAGGGCCCTGACAGCGCGTGGCAAGAGCCCGCCGGCCGGTGCTCGAAGCGGATCTTCACCATGAACAAGCCCGTCATCGCCGCCCTGCACGGGGCCGCCGTCGGGGGTGGGCTCACCATCACGCTTTCCTGCGACTACCGGCTCGCTTCGGAGGACTCGCGGTTCGGCTTCGTCTTCACCCGCCGCGGCATCTACCCCGAGGGCGCCTCCGCCTGGTTCCTCCCCCGGCTCGTCGGCATGGGCACCGCGCTCGACTGGATGATCAGCGGACGCGTCTTCGATGCGGCCGAGGCACGAGAAAAAGGCCTGGTGCACAAGGTTTTCCCCACCGGAACCGTGCTGGACGAAGCACGGAAGCTCGCGCAGGAGATCGTCGAGACGACCGCGCCGGTGTCGGTCGCCGTCACCCGGCAGCTGCTCTACCGGATGGCGAGCGCCGCATCGCCGTTCCCGGTGCACGAACTCGACTCGAAGCTGATCGGCGGGCTCGGCACCAACCCCGACGCCGTCGAGGGCGTCCTGTCGTTCCTGCAGAAACGGCCGCCGTCGTTCGGGATGCGCGTCGAGAAGGATCTGCCCGGCTACCTGCCCTGGCTGGAGCGATGACCGCCTACCCGCCGCAGCCCTGGAACCTGGTCGCCGACGCCCACGTGTCGATCTGGCGGGTCCCCGCGCGCGACGCGCACCCGGGCGCGCTGTCCGTCGCCGGGTACACCACCGTCTTCACCGCCTGGATCGCCTACCGCGAGCCCGGGCAGCTCAGCTACCACGAGCTGCTCGCCGCCGTCCCGGTGCGCGGGAAGCGGACCACCTGCACGATCACGCAGATCTGGGTCGACTCCGAAACTTCCCGAGAAGGCGGCCGCGAGCTGTGGGCCATCCCGAAGGACCTCGCCGCCCTGCAGTTCACCGATCGCACGTACACCGCGGCCACCGGCGACGACTGGATCGCCACCGCCGCCTTCACGCCGAGGCCGGGCTCGCCGCTGGCGCTCCCCAGCCGGTTCGACGTCCTCCAGGACCGCGACGGCACCCCGGTCCGGACGCCGGTCGGCGCCCGGATCCGGCCCCGGCTCGCGGCGGCCGACTGGACGATCAACGCGCGCGGCCCGCTCGGCTACCTGGCCGGCCGGCGGCCCTTCCTGAGCCTCGCCCTGCCCGGCAGCAAGTTGCGTTTCGGGGCTTGAGCAGCACCTCTGGGTGATCACCCAACCCCGCCAGAGTGAACTCACGACACGCCATCTGGGGTCCCGCGCGCACACCGACCCCAACATGTAGTCTCTCAACACCGGCAGCCCCCAGCGACGGGGAGACCGCTGCGGAGGGTCGCCGGGCAGCTTTGGAGAAACCGCAGCGCACGGCCTCATGAGGTCGTGTGGCGATCGAACGCGCCCGAAAACTTGGAGACACGCATGTCAGTCGAAACCGGTCAGCGGCCGTCCGCTGCCGACTCACCCACCGCGATCCGGGTCATCCGGCGGGACGGCAGCGTGTCGCCGTTCGACGCCGGGAAGATCTCGGTCGCGCTGACCAAGGCGTTCCTCGCGGTCGAGGGCGGCGACGCCGCCGCGTCCTCCCGCGTGCACCACGTCGTGGCCGAGCTGACCGAGCAGGTCGAGGCGTCCCTGCTGCGCCACGCCGGCCCGGAAACCGCCCTGCACATCGAGCAGATCCAGGACCTGGTCGAGCTCGCCCTCATGCGCGGTGAGCACCACAAGGTCGCCCGCGCCTACGTCCTCTACCGCGAGGAGCGCGCGAAGGCCCGCGAGGCCGCCAGGCCCGCCACCACCGAAGCGACGCTGAACGTCAAGGGCGCCGACGGCGTCCTGCGCCCGCTCGACTGGGCCCGCGTCTCCCACGTCGTTGGCGAAGCCGTCGCCGGCCTCGACGACGTCACCGCCGAGCCGGTGCTGGCCGAGACCAAGCGCAACCTCTACGACGGCATCAGCGCCGACGAGCTCGCCCTCGCCCAGATCATGGCCGCCCGCGTGCTGGTCGAGCAGGAGCCGAACTACTCCTACGTCTCCGCCCGCCTGCTGCTGGACAAGCTGCGCGGCGAAGCGCTGAGCTACCTCGCGAAGAAGCCGCGTCAGGCCAGCCAGGACGAGATGGCGACCGAGTACCCCGCGTACTTCCGCGCCTACCTGCGCCGCGCGATCGAGCTGGAGCTGGTCGACGGCGAGCTGCAGCGCTTCGACCTGGACAAGATCACCGACGCGATCCGGCCCGAGCGCGACCTCGACTTCGGCTTCCTCGGCCTGCAGACGCTGTACGACCGGTACTTCCAGCACCACGACGGCACCCGCTTCGAGCTGCCGCAGGCCTTCTTCATGCGCGTCGCCATGGGCCTGGCCATCCGCGAGGACGACCGCGAAGCCCGCGCGATCGAGTTCTACGAGCTGCTGTCGAGCTTCCACTTCATGGCCTCGACGCCGACGCTGTTCAACTCGGGCACCACGCGCCCGCAGCTGTCGTCCTGCTTCCTGACCACGGTGGACGACGACCTCGACTCCATCTTCCAGGCTTACAAGAACAACGCCCTGCTGGCCAAGTACTCGGGCGGCCTCGGCAACGACTGGACCCCGGTCCGCGGCCTCGGCGCGCACATCAAGGGCACCAACGGCCAGTCTCAGGGCGTCGTGCCGTTCCTCAAGATCGCCAACGACACCGCCGTCGCCGTCAACCAGGGCGGCAAGCGCAAGGGCGCGGCCTGCGCGTACCTCGAGACCTGGCACGTGGACATCGAGGAATTCCTCGACCTGCGCAAGAACACCGGTGACGACCGCCGGCGCACGCACGACATGAACACCGCGAACTGGGTGCCGGACGAGTTCCTCCGCCGCGTCGAGGCCGACGCGCAGTGGACGCTGTTCTCGCCGAACGAGACCCCGGACCTGCACGACCTCTACGGCAACGAGTTCGCGCAGCGCTACCGCGAGTACGAGGCCGCCGCCGACCGCGGCGAGATCAAGGTGTTCCGGCGCGTCCGCGCGGTCGACCTGTGGCGCCGCATGCTGACCATGCTGTTCGAGACCGGCCACCCGTGGATCACCTTCAAGGACCCGTGCAACCTGCGCTCGCCGCAGCAGCACGTCGGCGTCGTGCACTCGTCCAACCTGTGCACCGAGATCACGCTGAACACCAACAGCGAAGAGGTCGCGGTCTGCAACCTCGGCTCGGTCAACCTGCTCAAGCACGTCACCCACGAGGGCCTGGACACCGAGCGCCTCGAAAAGACCGTGCGCACCGCCGTCCGCATGCTGGACAACGTGATCGACATCAACTTCTACACGATCCCGGAGGCGCGCCGCTCCAACCTGCGCCACCGCCCGGTCGGGCTGGGGCTGATGGGCTTCCAGGACGCGCTGTTCGAGCTCGGCCTGCCACTGTCGTCGGAAGCCGCCGTGCAGTTCGCCGACACGAGCATGGAGCACATCTCCTACTACGCGATCTCGGCGTCGACCGACCTCGCCGAGGAGCGCGGCCAGTACCAGTCGTTCGAGGGCTCGCTGTGGAGCAAGGGCATCCTGCCGATCGACTCGATGCAGCTGCTCATCGACGCGCGCCAGGGTGACAACCTCGACGTCGACACCTCGGCCACGTTGGACTGGGCGCCGCTGCGCGAGCGGGTCAAGACCGTCGGCATGCGCAACTCCAACGTGATGGCGATCGCGCCGACCGCGACGATCTCCAACATCTGCGGGGTCGGCCAGTCGATCGAGCCGCTGTTCCAGAACCTGTACGTCAAGTCGAACATGTCCGGCGACTTCACCGTGGTGAACCCGCACCTGGTCCGTTCGCTCAAGGCGCGCGGGCTGTGGGACGAGGTCATGGTCAGCGACCTCAAGTACTTCGACGGCAGCCTCGGCCAGATCGACCGCGTGCCGGACGACCTGAAGGCGCTGTACGCGACGGCGTTCGAGATCGAGTCGAAGTGGCTGGTGGACGCGGGTTCGCGGCGCCAGAAGTGGATCGACCAGGCGCAGTCGCTCAACCTCTACATCGCGGCGCCGAGCGGCCGCAAGCTCGACCAGCTGTACCGCTACGCGTGGCACAAGGGCCTCAAGACCACGTACTACCTGCGGGCCCAGTCCGCGACGCACGTGGAGAAGAGCACCCTGCGCGGCACCGACGGCAAGCTGAACGCCGTCTCGGCCACCCCGGCTGTCGCGGCTCCCGCGGCCACCCCGGCCCCGGCTCCCGCGCCGACGCCTGCTCCCGCGCCCAAGCCCGAGCCGGACGTCGACTTCGTGGCCACCGAAGGCGCCGCCTGCCGCATCGACGACCCCGACTGCGAAGCCTGCCAGTAAGCCTCCCGCGGGTCGTGAGTGGTAAGGCGGGTTAGAACCCGCCTTACCACTCACGACCCCACCTGCCGAAGTGAGTGACATGACCAACGTGGAGACGACGGACGCGACCGGCCTCGGGGAGATCGAGGTCGGCGCCGCCCGGATCAACGTCGACGACAAGCGCATGATCAACGCGCGCGCCGACGTCAACCAGCTGCTGCCCATGAAGTACAAGTGGGCGTGGGAGAAGTACCTGGCCGGCTGCAACAACCACTGGATGCCGACCGAGGTCGCCATGCAGGCCGACATCGCGCTGTGGAAGTCGCCGGACGGCCTCACCGAGGACGAGCGGCAGATGCTCAAGCGCAACCTGGGCTTCTTCGCGACCGCGGAGTCCTTGGTGGCCAACAACATCGTGCTCGCGGTGTACCGGCAGATCACCAACCCCGAGTGCCGCCAGTACCTGCTGCGCCAGGCGTTCGAGGAGGCCGTGCACACGCACACCTTCCAGTACATCTGCGAGAGCCTCGGCCTGGTCGAGGGCGAGCTGTTCAACATGTACCGCGAGGTCCCGTCCATTTCGGACAAGGACGCCTGGGCGCTGAAGTACACGCAGAACCTGGAGAACCCGGACTTCGAGACCGGCACGCCGGAGGCCGACCAGGCGTTCCTGCGTGACCTCGTCGCGTTCTACGTGATCTTCGAGGGCATGTGGTTCTACACGGGCTTCGCGCAGATCCTGTCGCTGGGCCGCCGGAACAAGATGGTCGGCATCGCCGAGCAGTACCAGTACATCCTGCGCGACGAGTCGATCCACCTGAACTTCGGCATCGACTGCATCAACCAGATCAAGATCGAGAACCCGCACCTGTGGACCGAAGAGTTCCAGGCCGAGGTGCGCGGGATGCTGCAGGAGGCGTGCGAGCTGGAGGTCAAGTACGCGCGCGACACGATGCCGCGCGGCATGCTCGGGCTGTCGGCGCAGCTGTGCGAGCAGTACATGCACTTCATCACCGACCGGCGGGCGCAGCAGATCGGCCTGGCGCCGATCTTCGGCGAGACGGAGAACCCGTTCCCGTGGATGTCCGAGGCGATGGACCTGAAGAAGGAGAAGAACTTCTTCGAGACCCGCGTGATCGAGTACCAGTCGGGCGGCGCTCTCGACTGGGACTGAGTTCCCGGTGATTCCCGGCCCCGCCCTGGCGAACCAGGGCGGGGCCGCTTCCGTTCCGGCGTCAGTACGCGTAGCGGCGCACGGTCTCCGGGTGGATCACCAGCCGCAGCTGGTCGGTCTTCAGGATGGCCGCCAGATCCGCCGCCCGCGCCGGGTCGTCGAGGTCCCAGTACCGGGCCGCCAGACGCTGCGCCAGCTCGTGCGCCCCGCCGGGTTCCAGCGACACGCGGCCCTCGACCGACACCCAGCGCTCGCGCTCCCCCACCGGGGCCGCCACGACGATCGACGCGCGCGGGTCCCGGCGCACGCGCCGCACCTTGGGCGCGTCCGGTTCCGAGAACAGCTGGATCGTGCCGTCGCCGGCCGCCTCGAACCACACCGGGCGGGGTTGCCCGCCCGCCACGGTCAAGAACCCGTGCAGGGGACGGCGGAGGAACTCGAGGTCGTCGGAAGTCAATGCGGTCATGTCCCGAGTGAACCCGGCGCGAGCCGGACGATGCCATAGGTGAAGCACCACAATCCCTGTCCATTCGTCTAACCTCGCGTCCGTGGACGACCTCTTCCGCGGCGTGCGGGCCCACGGTTCGCTGTTCGGCAGCTCCACCGTCACCCCGCCGTTCTCCCTGCACTTCGTCGACGGCGCACCGCTGACCCTGTGCACCGCTCTCTCCGGCGGCGGCTGGATCGTCCCCGAGCACGGTGCACCCGAGCCGCTGACCGCCTACGACACCGTCGTCGTGCGCGGACCGGGGACCTTCACCTTCGTCGACGAGCTCGGCACCCGCGCCGAGCCCGTCGCGTGCGGGGAGTACTGCGCCGCCCCCGAACTGGGCGGGACGCGGCACCGGCGCGGCTGGCGTGACGACGGCGAGGGCGCCACCACGCTGATCGTCGGTGCCTACCCGGCCGGCGGCGAAGTCAGCCGTCCGCTGCTGGACGCCCTGCCGCCCGTCCTGCGGGTCGGCGGCGGGGGCAGCGGAGACGCCGTGCTGGACCACCTCGCCGCCGAGGTCGCCACCGACACGCCGGGGCAGCAGGTCGTGCTCGACCGGCTGCTCGACTGGATGCTCGTCTGCACCCTGCGCGCGTGGTTCGACCGGCCCGGCGGCGAGCCTCCGGCGTGGTGGACCGCCCGGCGCGATCCGGTGGCCGGCCCCGCGCTGCGCCTGCTGCACGACGAACCCGCGGCGCCGTGGACGGTCGCCGCGCTGGCCGCCCGCGCCGGCGTGTCGCGCTCCACCCTGGCCAAGCGGTTCGCCGAGCTCGTCGGCGAACCGCCGCTGACCTACCTCACCCGCCGCCGGATGGCGCTCGCCGCCGACCTGCTGGCCGAGCGGCCCGCCGCCACCGTCTCGGAGGTCGCCCGGCAGGTCGGGTACGCCGACGCCTTCGGGTTCAGCGCGGCGTTCAAACGGGTCCGCGGTGTCACGCCGAGCGAGTACCGGCGTCGCCAGGGACCACCCGAAAAGAGGGCCGCCGGGGTATTGTCAGAACGTCAACAAGCGAGCATCGTGGAGGGGTAGTCCGATCTCGACGGGGAGATGGTCAGTTTGCCGGGCACCGTGAACCGAGCCGCCGAAGCACTGCGCGAGCGCGTGCCGGCCCTGACCGCGCTCCCCCTGCCGCACAAGGTCGACGAGCGGTGGCTGCAGTCGCGCTGGCCGGTCAAGGAACTCGCCACGCCGCCCGCGGGCAGCGGCCTCAAGCCGGTGCTCGGCGACGAGGGACCGCCCGTGGTCGGGCACATGCTGGAGATGATGCGCTTCGGCCCGGCGTTCGCCCTGCGCCGCCACGAGCTCTACGGCCCGGTGTCGTGGACCGGCGGCTTCGGCCGCCGGATCGCCGCCCTGTCCGGGCCCGAAGCCACGCAGATCGCGCTGGTCAACAAGGACAAGGCGTTCTCGCAGGAAGGCTGGAAGTTCTTCATCGAGAAGTTCTTCGAGCGCGGCCTGATGCTGATGGACTTCGGCGAGCACCACCTGCACCGCCGGATCATGCAGGAGGCCTTCACGCGCCCGCGGCTGGCCGGCTACGTCGGCGAAATGGGGCCCGCGCTACGCGAAGGCGTCGCGAGCTGGGGCTCGAGCGAGCGGCCGCGGCTGTACTGGGCGCTCAAGCAGCTGACCCTCGACGTCGCGACCCGCGTGTTCATGGGCATGCACAGCGGTGCCGACGCCGCCCGGATCAACCGCGCGTTCGTCAGCTGCGTGCGGGCCGGCACCGCCTTCGTGCGCTTCCCGGTGCCGGGCGGGCGCTGGTCGGCCGGACTGCACGGACGCCGGGTGCTCGAACGCTACTTCGGCGAAACCCTGCCCGCGAAACGGCGTTCCGGCGGCGACGACCTGTTCGCCGCGCTCTGCCAGGCCACCACCGAGGACGGCGACCGGTTCTCCGACACCGACATCGTCAACCACATGATCTTCCTGATGATGGCCGCGCACGACACGACGACCATCACCAGCAGCGCCATGGCCTACTACCTCGCCAAGCACCCGGAATGGCAGGACCGCGCCCGCGCGGAGTCCCTGGCGCTGGGCGACGACGTCCTCGACATCGACGCCGTCGAAAAGCTCGAAACCCTCGACCTGGTGATGAAGGAAGCGCTGCGCCTGGTGGCGCCGGTGCCGTCACTGACCCGCCAGACCGTCAAGGACACCGAGGTGCTCGGCCACTACCTCCCCGCGGGGACGCTCGTCGGCGTTTCGCCGACCGTCAACCACTTCACGCCCGAGTGCTGGACGAACCCCTTCACGTTCGACCCGGAGCGCTTCGCCGAGCCGCGGCGCGAGGACAAGTCGCACCGGATGGCGTGGATGCCGTTCGGCGGCGGCGCGCACAAGTGCATCGGGCTCCACTTCGGCGGGCTCGAGGTGAAGTTGCTGATGCACGAACTGCTGCGCGCCTACCGCTGGTCGGTTCCGGAGAGTTACACCGCGCGCTGGGACTACGTCTCCCTGCCGGTGCCCGCGGACGGTCTGCCCGTCCACCTGACCCCTCGCTGACCCGGCTGCCGTCCACCGACGCATACACTAGGTAACGAAAAGTTACCGTTTGTGGAGATTCGTTCACTCGTTCAGCCGGTAGACACCCCGTTACGCACATGATGGCGTGGCATCGATCGTGGGCGAAGGCTGCCTGGTGTGGCTTCATGATCCCCGACACCGTGTCCGACCTGGCCATAACCTGTGCGTGAAGAGGTGGAGTGTGCCTGAACCCGGTGCCGCGTCAGGGCTACTGGACGTGGCGCGGCGGTGGGCGGCGACGTTGGCCGACACCAAAGGAGTAACGCTTCCCCCGGAAGAGCTCGAAGCTCTCCTGCTGGAGGTCGCGCACGACGCGGTCGGCCAAGCCGGCTCGCGGCACGACGGCGCCCTGCTGCGGTTCTCCGCGCTGTACGCCGCTTCGCCGATGGGGATCGCGCTGGCCGACCCCGACGGCCACATCGTCGAGGCGAACCTGGCCCTCGGCCAGCTGCTCGGCTGCTCGCCGGACCGGTTGCGGGGCAGGCACCTCACCGGCCTCGGCTCGACCGAGCACGACGTCTCCCGGCTCGCGGCCGGCCTGGAGCAGGTGCGCGCGGGGCGCGACCGCTACCAGGAGCGGATGCTGCTCGACCACACCGAGGACGGGCAGCTCTGGACCGACGTGACGCTCGCCCGGCTGCCCGGCGACCGGCCCGGCTCGATCTACCCGGTGCTGATGGTGTCCGACGCGAACGAGCTGCACCTGCTGCAGGAGCGGCTGCTGCACCAGAACGTGCACGACCCGCTGACCGGGCTGCCCAACGCCTCGTCGTTCACCACCAAGCTGGAGGCCGCGCTCGGCGCCGGCGCCCGCGACGACATCGCGCTGATCTACCTCGACGTCGACGGCTTCAAGGTGATCAACGACGGCCTCGGCGCCGGCGTCGGGGACCAGGTGCTGCGCGGGGTCGCGAACAAGCTCTCGGCGGTGTTCACCGGCCACCACGACGGGTTCGTCGCCCGGCTCTCCGGCGACGGCTTCGCGGTGCTGCTGCGGGGCGAGCTGGCGGCGACCGAGGTCATCGGGCTGGTCGAGCGCGCCCTGGAGGACCTCAACGAGCCGATCTACCTGGGCGGCCACGGCATCGGTGTCAGCGCGAGCGCGGGCATCGTCGTGCGCGCGGCGGTCGAGGGCGGCGC
Organism: Amycolatopsis sp. cmx-13-12; assembly: GCA_049998155.1. Taxonomy (GTDB): domain Bacteria; phylum Actinomycetota; class Actinomycetes; order Mycobacteriales; family Pseudonocardiaceae; genus Amycolatopsis. Next base: position 1,252,583 of record JAEBES010000001.1, read on the forward strand.
CGCGGAACTGCTGCGGGCGGCGGAGATCGCGCTGCACCGGGCCAAGGAGGCCGGCAAGGCGCAGTGGATGCTGTTCGACCCGGAGCTGGACGCCCGCGACCGCGGCCGCTACCAGCTGGGCGCGGTGATCGCCGGCGCACTGGAGAACGGCGAGTTCTCGCTGGTCTACCAGCCGACGGTGAAGCTGTCCCGGCCCGACGAGCTGGCCGCCGTCAACGCCGGGCTGCGGTGGAACCACCCGGAGAAGGGCGAGCTCGGCTCCGAGGAGTTCTACCCGCTGGCCCAGACCACGGGCATGACGGTCCCGCTGGGCCGCTGGCTCCTCGCCGAATCCCTGGCCGCGACGGCCCGGTGGCGGAAGCACCTGGGCGACGCGGCCCCGGACGTCTGCGTGCGGCTGCCGACCCGGCTGGCGATCGACCCGGACCTGGTGCTGCTGGTCAAGGAGCAGCTGGACAAGCACGAGCTCCCGGCGCAGGCGCTGCGCCTGTGCACCGACCGCGACTCGATGCTCGACCCGCGCGGCGAGGTCCTGGACTCCCTGGCCGTGCTGGCCGACCTGGGCGCGCAGCTGGTGCTGACGATCTCGGGGTCGGCGGACCTGGAGCTGATCCCGCAGCACCGCCTCCCGGTCCGGCACGTGATCCTGTCCGGGCCGGTGGTCGACGCGCTGGACACCGACGAGCCGGCGGAGCCCGACCTGCGGCACCTGACGCAGCTGATCACCCGGGCGCGTGAGCTGCACCTGAGGGTGGGGGCGGAAGGGGTGCGCACGCACGAGCAGGCGGCCCGGCTGCGTCAGCTGGGCGTGATCGCGGCCCGGGGGCCGTTCGTGGCCGATTCGGCGACGGGTGACGAGGTCGACGAGCTGATCGCCCGGCACCCGCGGAAGTGAGGACCAAGCCGGTTTCCCGGCGGCTCCGAACACCCGGCAGGATGGGTGCTGCCGCCGACGAGAAAGGACGTCCATGGACGCCGGAGACCTCGCCCCCGATTTCACGCTGCCCGACGACCGGGGCCAGGAGCGCACGCTCTCGGACTTCCTGGCCACCGGGCCCGTGGTCCTGTTCTTCTACCCGGCCGCGATGACCGGCGGCTGCACCGCCGAAAGCTGCCACTTCCGCGACCTGGCGGCGGAATTCGCGGCGGTCGGCGCGCACCGCGTCGGCATCAGCCCGGACGCCATCACCAAGCAGCGCGCCTTCGCCGAAGCGAACACCTTCGACTACCCGCTCCTGTCCGATGTGGAGGGTGAGGTCGCGAAGCAGTTCGGCGTCTGGCGGAAGCTCCTGCCGCTGCACACCAAGCGGGCCACCTTCGTCATCGGCGAGGACCGCAGGATCATCGCGAAGATCAAGAGCGAGCTGAACTTCACCGTCCACGCCGACGAGGCGCTCAAGGTGCTGCGGGAGCGGAACAAGGTCTCCTAGCGCGGAACCAGCCGCCACACGTGGTTGGTGCCCGTGCACGACGGCGCCAGCGGCTTCTCCGCCGGTTCCGTGCGCACCTCGGTGAACCCCAGCCGTGCGGGCACCGCTCCACTTCGGACGTTCCGCTCGTCGTGCTTGATCTCGACGTACCCGGCGCCGAGCCGGAAGGCCTCGTCCGTCAGCAACCGGACCGCCCGGGTGATCAGGCCGCGGCCGACGAACCCCCGAGCGAGCCAGTAGCCGATCTCGACGCCGCCCTCGCGCGCCATCACGCCGACGGCCCCGGCGATCGAGCCGTCCACGCGGATCGCGAAGTCGTGCGTTTCGCCGTTCGCCCAGTTCTGGCGGGTGGTGCGGAGGAATTCCGCGCCGTCCTCGGCGGAGTAGCCGCCGCACGCCCAGATCATCCAGGCGCTGAGGTGGTCGAGGGACCCGTTGACCGTCGCGACGAGCTCAGGCTCGTCGGCGAACTGCCAGCGGGCCAGGGTGAAGCCGTCCTCGCGGTAGGTCTCGGCCGGGGTTTCCATGCACCTCATGGTGCCCCGGCCGGGACCGCGCGCGCGAACTAATTCACGATGACGCTGTCGGGGACCTCGGTGTCGTTCTTCAGCGCGTCGAACAGCTGCTTCGACTTGGCCTTGTCCCAGTTCTCCGCCGACCCGCTGGTCACCGGCACCGTCGTCGTCACCACGCCACCGGAGGAGATCCCGCGCATCGCCAGGGCCAGGCCGGCGAGGTTGTGCACGTGGTCGCCCGAGTCCATGGTCAACGCGTCCGGCGCCGAGGACAGCAGCGGGAAGAAGTCGAACGGGTTCAGCAGCGTGCCCGGGCTGGCGATCTGGCTGACCAGCGCGCCGATGAACTTGCGCTGGTTGGCGACGCGGTCGAGGTCCGAACGCGGGGTCGCCGAGCTGTGGCGCATCCGGACGAAGCCCAGCGCCTCGCGGCCGTCGAGCGTCTGCGGGCAGCCGGCCTTGATGTCGATCCCGGTCATCGTGTCGTTCATGTCCTTGTCGATGCACATCTCGACGCCGCCGATCGCGTCGACGATCTTGGCGAACCCGCCGAAGCCGATCTCCGCGTAGTGGTCGATGTGCAGTCCCGTGGCGCCTTCGACGGTCTGCGCGAGCAGTTTCGGGCCGCCGAGCGAGAACGCCGCGTTGATCTTGTTCTTGCCGTGCCCGGGGATCGACACCTGCGAGTCGCGCGGCAGCGACAGCAGCGTCGGCTTGGTGCTGTTGTCCGGCAGGTGCGCGACCATGATCGTGTCGGTGCGCTGCCCGCCACCCGCCGCGGCGACGTCGCCCGTGGCGAGCCGCTCCTCGTCCGCCTCGGTCAGCCCCTCCCGGCTGTCCGAGCCGACGATCAGCCAGTTGGTGCCGGAGGCGGCCACCGGGCGGCCGGAGTAGTCGGCCAGCGCGTCGACGCGCTTGATCGAGAACTCCAGGTAGACCCAGATGCCGGCGAGGAAGACGACGAACACGAGCACCAGGGCACCGAGGACCTTGCCGATGCTCCAGCGACGCCGGCGCGGCGGCCGGGACGGCGGGTAGTCGTCCTCGGCCGGACGGCGCGGCGGGTCCTGGCGCGGGGGCGGCGGCGGGGCGTACTCGGGTTCGCGGGTGCCCATCGGGCGGGTGCGCTCGTCGTACGGGCTGCGGCCCCGCCCGGGCAGCGGCATCATCTGCGCGCGCTGGTGGTCCCGGGAGCGGCCGGCGGGCGGCCGGGGCGGCGGCATCCGGCGCCCGCCGTCGTCGCCACGGTACGTCATCACCATCACCCAATCCCGATCCGGACAAACTTCTCGTCGTCAGTACACCGCACGTCCTCGGTAGGAGGACGCCCGGTACCGGGGTCGGGTTGCGGTTACCGGCCGGTTGCCTCGTAGCCGAACTGGTGGACCTTGAGGTACCCGGACCGGAACCCGGCCTCGGAATAGGCCAGGTAGAACTCCCACATCCGGCGGAAGACGTCGTCGAACCCGAACCCGGCGATGTCGGCCCAGCGGTGCACGAACCGTTCGCGCCACCACCGTAGCGTGCGCGCGTAGTCCTGGCCGAACTCGCGCATCCCGGCCAGCTTGAGCCGGGTGTTCGCCTTGACGCCCTCTTCGATCGACCGCACCGACGGGATCAGCCCGCCCGGGAAGATGTACTTGTGGACCCAGCCGTAGGCCCGCGACGCCGCCAGCATCCGGTCGTGGTCCATGGTGATGGCCTGCAGGCCGAACCGGCCGCCCGGGCGCAGCCGCTCGCCGATCACCCGGTAGAACTCCGGCCAGTAGGACGCGCCGACGGCCTCGATCATCTCCACGCTGACCACGGCGTCGTACCGGCCGCTCGACTCGCGGTAGTCGCACAGCTTCACTTCGACGCGGTCGGAGAACCCGGCCGCCGCGATGCGTTCGGTGGCCAGCGCGCGCTGTTCCTCGGAGATGGTCAGGGACGTCACGTGCGCGCCGCGGGCCGCGGCGCGGATGGCGAGTTCACCCCATCCGGTGCCGATTTCGAGGACTTCGCTGCCTTCGCGGACGCCCGCGTAGTCGAGCACGCTGTCGATCTTGCGGTGCTGCGCGGTCGTCAGGTCGTCGTCGAGCCCGAACAGCGCGGAGGAGTACGTCATCGACTCGTCGAGGAAAGCGCCGAACAGGTCGTTGGACAGGTCGTAGTGCCGGTGGATGTTCGCCCGCGCGCCCTCGAGGGTGTTCGCCTCCGACGGCGGCTGCGTGCGCTCGGCGAGCCGGCGGAACTTCTGCAGCACCGGCGGGACGAGGGTGGCCATCCGCTCGGCGAACGGCGTCAGCACCTCGGCCAGGTCGGACGCGGTCCAGTCACCGGCCATGTAGGACTCGCCGAAGCCGATCTTCGCGTCGACGCCGAGGCGGTGGAAGAACGCCTCCGGCCGCAGGATCCGCATTTCGGGTGACTCCGGGCCGCCGGCGCCGAGCACGGTGCCGTCCGGGAAGGTCACCCGGACGTCGAGCGGGCGGACCGCGCGGCGGAACAGCGCGGCGGCGATCCGCGCGCGCAGCGCGGAGTGCGGTGGGGTGGCCAGGCCCGGCCACCGGGTCCCGTCCGGGACGTCCCGGGCCGACGCCCGGTCAGCGCTCGAAGTGGTCACGGGTGCTCCCTCCGGCCGGCCAGGTTCGCCGGTGATCGATCCTAGTCGCCGCACCCCCGCGGCGCGTGTCGCCGAATGCCCCTGTTCGGGGCACGTTCACACGGGGATCCGCAGCCGCTGCGGGCCGGGCGCCGCCCAGGCCCCGCGGAGGGTCCCGCCGTCGTCCCCGGCCAGCAGGTCCAGGGTGAAGGCCACCGTCAGCCGGGTCCAGACCCGGGCCCGGCGCAGCATCGCGTGGCCCTCGTTGGCCATCTCGAACCGGGCGACGCGCGCGGCGACGCCCGCGGCCCGTTCGGCGAAGGCGTGGGACTCCGCGGGGCTCGTCATCCGGTCGCGGGTGCCGTGCACGATCAGCACCGACCGCCCGGCGACGGCCTCGACCGGCTCGCCCCGCGGCGTCCACGGCGCCAGCGCGCAGACACCGCGCACGGCCGGGTCGTCGGCCACGCGCAGGGCGACCCGTGCCCCCATCGAGTGACCGACCAGCACGACCGGCAGGCCCGGGTGGTCGGCGTGGATGCGCGCGAGAGCCCAGCGGGCGTCCTCGATCGGGTCTTCGGCGGGCGCGTTCCATCCGTAGCGGCGGTTGCGCAACAGCCGCACCTCCACGCCGCCGTGACCATCGGGGCTCCGCCCCGAGCCGGGGGCTCCGCCACCCGGAACCCCCGAAAAGCCAGTCCTGCGACCGGCCCGGTGCACGGCGCGCGCGATCGGCACCATCCGCAGATAGGCCAGCTTCCAGGGCGGTACTTGGCCCGTCCCCCGCTCGGCGCCGCCGTGCAGCACGAGCACGACCGCCCGGGCCGTCCCGCGCGCCGGCCACAGCGACACCGCCGGATCCACCTCGCCCACCCGCGTCCTCCTCTTCCCCCGTGTCCGGGTCAACCTCGGTCCCCCACCCGGCTATTCCACCGCGCGAAGTGGTCCGCACGGTAGATTCGGCGCCCGGTCCCCGACGGAAGGGTGGGTGTGGTGAGCGCCACGGACATCGCAGGCAGCGTCGCCGAGCAGCTGGCGGACGTCGAGCAGGCCAACGCCGAAGCGGTGCGGGCCGCGGCGGACCTGGTGCTGGGGGTGATCCGGGCCGACGCACTGGTCTACACCGCGGGGGCCGGGCACTCGCTGGCCGCGGTCGCCGAGACGTTCTACCGGGCCGGCGGGCTGGCCTGCGTCTACCCGCTCTACCACCCGGACCTGCTCCCGCTGCACGGTGCGGTGCCCAGCACGCAGACCGAGCGGCGCAGCGGGCTGGCCGCCGAGGTGCTGGCCGAGCGCCCGCCGGGCCCGGAGGACGTGCTGGTGGTGTTCTCGACCTCCGGCGTCAACCCCTACCCCGTCGAGCTGTGCATCGAGGCGCGCAAGCGGGGTGCGGCGGTGATCGCGGTGACGTCGCGGGCGTGCGTGGCCGCGGCGCCGCGGCGGTCGTCGAGCACGCTGGTCGAGCAGGGCACGGTGGTGCTCGACTCGCTGGTCATCCCCGGCGACGCGAGCTACCCGCCGGCCGCCCCCCGCACCGCGCCACTGTCCACTGTGGTCAACGCGTTCCTGTGGAACCTGGTGCTCGCCGACGTCTACGACCGCGGAACGGCCGAGGGCCTCGACGTCCCGCTGTGGCGGAGCTCCAATGTGGAGGGTGGCGACGAGGCGAACGCCGGGCTGCTCGCGAAGTACGGCGAAATCGTCCCCCGCCTGCGCTAGTTGGTGAACAAGCACCGGCCGGGCACGTCTTGACGGGCGTGCCCGGCGGTTCTAGCGTCGACATACCGACTGGTCGGTGTGGATCGGTCGCACCCCGGAGGAGGTCCGATGGACAGTGCCACGGCGACGGTGCACGGCGAATGCGCTCCCGGCTTGGAACCGGTGCGCGAGGCCTTCGAGGAGAACTTCCGCTCCCGCGGTGAACTGGGGGCCGCCTTCACCGCCGTCCGCCACGGTGAAGTGGTGGTGGACCTGTGGGGCGGGTGGTCCGGTCCGGAGCGGGACCGGCCGTGGCAGCCGGACACCCTGGTCAACGTCTGGTCGACGACCAAGGGCATGACCGCGCTGTGCGCGCACCGGCTGGCGGACGCGGGCGAGCTCGACGTCGACGCGCCGGTCGCGAAGTACTGGCCGGAGTTCGCCGCGGCCGGGAAGTCGGAGATCCCGGTGCGGTGGCTGCTTTCGCACCGCTCGGGCGTGCCCGGGATCGGCCTGGACCGGCCGGTGGCGATCGAGGAGCTCTACGACTGGGACCTGATGACGTCGCTGTACGCGGCCCAGGAACCGTTGACCGAGCCGGGGTCCGCGGGCGGCTACCACGCGCTGGCCTACGGCTGGCTCGTCGGCGAGGTCGTGCGGCGGGTCGCCGGGCAGGGCATCCGCGAGTTCTTCGCCGAGCAGGTCGCCGGGCCGCTGGACGCTGACTTCTCGATCGGCCTCGCGTCTCCGGCCGACGCCGACCGCTGCGCGACCCTGGTCGACCCCGTGATGACCGAGGAGATGGCGAACGCGCTGGCCACGGCGTTCGCGGCTGCCGGGCCGGTGGCCCAGGCCGTGCTGATGAACCCGCGCCTGCAGGGCCACGACGCCAACGAACCGGCGTGGCGGCACGCGGTCATGCCGGCGTTGAACGGCCACGGCACGGCCCGCGCGATCGCGACGATCTACGCGGCGATCGTCGACGGCACCCTCCTGTCCCCGGCCGGGCTGGCCCGGGCCCGCGAAAGCCAGGGCAAGGAGATCGACGCCGTCCTCGGCCTCCCGAACGAGTGGGGCCTGGGCTTCTACCTCGGCAGCGACGCCCGCGGCTTCGGCCCCAACCCCACCGCCTTCGGCCACGACGGCCTCGGCGGCTCCACCGGCGCCGCCGACCCGGAAAACGGCATCGCCTTCGGCTACACCCTCAACCAGCTCGGCCCCCTCATCCGCGACGACCCCCGCAAAATGGCCCTCGTCCAGGCCCTCTACACGTGCTTGGAGAGTCGACACGCGTGATCCAGAGGTCGACACGCGTGATTGAAGGGTCGACACGGCACTTGCACCGTGTCGACCCTTCAATCACGTGAGTTGACCCTCCAATCACGCGTGCTGACCCTTCGATCACGCGACGGCGGGTTCCTCGTCGGCGAACTGGGTTGCGTGGAGGGTGGCGTAGCGGCCGCCGGCGGCCAAGAGTTGTTCGTGGGTTCCGCGCTCGACGATCTCGCCGTGTTCGAGGACGAGGATCTGGTCGGCCGCGCGGACCGTCGACAACCGGTGGGCGATGACCAGGGCCGTGCGGCCCGCCAGGGCGTGGGTCAGGGCCTCGCCGACCGCCGCCTCGGACTCCGAGTCCAGGTGGGCGGTCGCCTCGTCGAGGATCACCACCTTGGGCTGGGCCAGCAGGAGACGCGCGATCGTGAGCCGCTGGCGCTCGCCGCCGGACAGGCGGTAGCCGCGCTCGCCCACCGTCGTGTCGAGGCCGTCGGGCAGCGACCCGACCAGCTCACCCAGGCGCGCCCGTTCCAGGGCTTCCCAGATCTCGTCGTCGGTGGCGCCGGGACGCGCGTACGCCAGGTTGGCGCGGATCGTGTCGTGGAAGAGGTGCCCGTCCTGGGTCACGACGCCGACGGTCTCCCGCAGCGAAGCGAACGTCAGGTCCCGGACGTCCACATCGGACAGCCGCACCGAACCGGAGTCGACGTCGTAGAGCCGCGGCAGCAGCGACGCGATCGTCGACTTCCCCGCCCCCGACGACCCGACCAGCGCGACCATCTGCCCCGGCTCGGCCCGGAACGAGATCCCGTGCAGCACCTCTTCCCCGCCGCGGTGGTCGAGCGTGGCGACGTCCTCCAGCGAAGCCAGCGAGTACCGGTCGGCCGCCGGGTACCCGAACCGGACGTCGGAGAATTCCACCGAAACCCCGCCCGAAGCGGAAAGAGCACGCGCGGCGGGCTTCTCCTTGATCATCGGCTCGAGGTCCAGCACCTCGAAGACGCGCTCGAACGACACCAGCGCCGTCATGACGTCGACGCGCACGTTGGCCAGCGCGGTCAGCGGCGCGTAGAGCCGGGTCAGCAGCAGGGCCAGCGCGACGACGGTGCCCGGGGCCAGCGCCCCGGTCAGCGCCAGGTACCCGCCGAGGCCGTAGACGAGCGCCTGCGCCAGCGCCGAAACCAGGGTCAGGCTGGTCATGAACCAGCGGGTCAGCATCGCGGTACGGACGCCGATGTCCCGCACGCGCCCGGCCCGCAGCCCGAAGTCGTCCGCCTCCTGCACCGGACGGCCGAACAGCTTCACCAGCGTCGCGCCCGGCGCGGAGAACCGCTCGGTCATCTGCGTGGTCATCCCGGCGTTGAGGTTCGCGGCTTCCCGCTGCAGCCCGGCCATCCGGCGGCCGAGCCGGCGCGCCGGGATGACGAAGATCGGCAGCAGCACCAGCGCGATCAGCGTGACCTGCCAGGACAGCGTCAGCATGACGGCCAGCGACAGCGCCAGCTGGATGACGTTGGTGACCAGCCCGGACAGCGTCGCGGTGAACGTCCGCTGCGCGCCGATGACGTCGTTGTTGAGCCGCGAGACCAGCGCGCCGGTGCGGGTGCGCGTGAAGAACGCGATCGGCATGCGCTGCACGTGTTCGAAGACCGCTCGTCGCAGGTCGTAGATGATGCCCTCGCCGATGCGCGCGGACTGCCACCGCTCGATCAGCCCGAACCCGGCGTCGGCGATCGCCAGCGCGGCGATCACCACGGCGAGCCAGACGACCACGGTGACGTCGTGGCCGCCGACGATCGCGTCGACCACCTTGCCCGCCAGCACGGGCGTCGACACGGCGAGCACCGCCGAAACCACGGTGAGCACGAGGAAAGCCAGCAGCCGCCGCCAGTGCGGCCGGGCGAAGCGGGCGACACGTTTCAGCGTGCCGCGGGTGAGCGCCTTCGGCGCGTCGCCGGCGCGCATCGCCGAGCTCCACAGCCCCCACATGTTGTCCACGGGAAACCCCTAGGATCAGAAACCTCTAGATAAGCCGAGGTTTTCGCCGGATATGACCTGGACAACGCCCCTGTTGCCCGTTTGCTTCCCGAAGTCGTTCACTCGACGCGAACAACCCGGTGCAGAGCGGCGCGCAGCCGCTCGGCCTCCTCCACGGAGAGCGGCTCCAGCAGGAGCGCTTCCGCCTGCCGCGTGACGTCCACGCCCGCCTCGCGGACCCGCTCCCCCTCGGGCGTCAGCAGCACGAAGCGCTTGCGCCGGTCCCCCGGCGCGACCTCGCGCCGGACCAGCCCCTTGGCCTCCAGCTCGTCGACGAGCGCGACCATCGTCGTCCGGTCCACGCCCAGCCGGGCGGCGCCGTCCTGCTGCGACTGGGCCGGCCCGTCGCCGAAGAGCGTGAGCAGCGCGAGCTGGCGCCCGGTGACGCCGAGGGGCGCGTACAGCGGCTCGGCCAGCTCGGCGAGCCGCAGCTGGGCGTGTTTGAGCAGGTAGCCGAGCCGCTGGGTGACGGCGAGGGGCGCGCTGGACATGGGCAGACTCTACACCTACGCTGATCGTCAGTTTGACTGATGATTCGTGATACTGACGATCAGGAGTTCCCCATGACCACCATCGGGCTCAAACCACCGCAGCAGCACATCGGCATCGCCGCGCTCCGGGAGATCTGGGCGATCGCCGACGACGCCGGCTTCGACGGCTGCTGGGTGTTCGACCACCTCGCGCCGATGGGCCCCGACCGCACCGGCGACGTCTTCGACGGCTGGAGCCTGCTGGCCGCCATGGCCGAAGCGACGCACCGGGTGCGGATCGGCTGCCTGGTGTCCGGCAACACCAACCGGCACCCGGGCACCTTCGCCAAGATCGCCGCGACCGTCGACCACCTTTCCGGCGGCCGGCTCGACGTCGGCCTCGGCGCGGGTGGCGACGCGCTGACCGACGCGATGATGGGCACGCCGACGCCGTCCGCGGCGGAACGCGTGGAAAGACTGGCCGAGACCTGCGAAATCCTCCGTCTGCTGTGGACCCGGCCGGAAACCGCCTTTCGCGGCCGCCACTACACGCTCACCGGCGCGATCAGCGACCCGAAGCCGGTGCAACAGCCGAAACCCCCGCTGTGGCTGGGCAGCAGCGGCGAAAAGCGCGGTTTGCGGGTCGTCGCCGAGCACGCCGACGTCTGGCTCAACGCGGCCCTGCCCGGAACGGAAATCGCCGAGCTGCAACGGCTTTCGCGCGTCCTCGACGCACACTGCGCGGCGGTGGGCCGCGAACCGGCGTCGATCCGCCGGGCCGTCCAGTTCCGGTTGCCGTCCGACGCGGACAGCGCGCTGCGTCTCACGCAGAGCTACACCGACGCCGGCTTCACCGAGCTGGTGCTGATGCCCGCCGGCCGCGAAGACGTCGTCGCGGCGTCCGAGGCGGCCGCGAAGCTCCTCCCCCGCCTGCGAGACGTCGGCTGAACCGGGCGGCGGCCCCTCGGTAGCCTGGCGACGTGGAAACGGAGGTGGGCCAGGCGCCCGCATGGCGGCGCGCGGCCCGGCTCTTCACGGCGCCGCCGCGCACGGGAGAGGCCGCGCCCCTGCGCTGGGACCTGGGGTTCTACCTGGCCTGCCTGGCTTTCGCGCTGCCGACCGCGCTGGTGTCGGAGTTCTACGGATACCGTGTTTGGGGCAATTTCGCGACCGTGGCCTACGGCTTCGGGGCGGCACACAGCGGCTACCTGCTGCTGTCCGCACGAAGCGGGCGTACGCCGCGCGGCGTATTCGGTTCACGCTGGTGCGGCATCGCCGCGGTCGCACTGTTGGCCATGATCATCCCGTTGGCGCTCCTGGTGATTCGCCGCCTGACCGGAGTGGACTGGCTGATCACGCCGTTCTCGTGGGCCGCCCAGCCCGAGGTCTGGGTGATCGAGCGGTCCGCGGATCTGCTGCTGCACCACGGAACCCCGTACGTCGACGTCACCGCGCTCGGGCGGGCCCCCGTGGTAAACGATTACACGCCCTACGGCCCGGTGATGGCGGTCTTCGGCCTGCCGCGGGCGCTGTTCGGCGGCACCCCGCTGACCGACGCGCTCACCGACGCCCGCTGGATGTTCGCCCTGGCCGCCACCGCGTGCGTGCTGGGCTCGCTGAAGCTGCTGAAGTGGCCGAAGGTGCCGGTCGGCGCCGCGCAGCTCGCGCTGGCCTGCCCGCTCACCGCGCTCACCTGGGCCGTGGCCGGCCCGGACCTGGCCATCGTGGGCCTGCTGGTGCTCAGCTGCGCGCTGGCGGCCACCGGGCGGGTCGCCTGGTCGGGCCTGGTGCTGGCGCTGGTCGTCAGCGCGAAGCTCATCGTCGCGCCGGCCGCGGCCGTGCTCGCCGTGCTCGTGCTGGTGCGCCGCGGGAACGGTCCCGACTGGGCGGCGCTGGCCCGGTTCGCGGCGGCGCTGGTGGCGACGACGGCCGCGCTGCACCTGCCGGTGTACCTGGTGGATCCGGCGGCGTTCGTCGAGCACGTCTTTCGGTTCCCGCTCGGGATGGGCGTCGTGCGGTCGCCCGCGGCCAGCCCGCTGCCGGGCCACCTGATCGCCGAGACCGGCCCGGTCGGGCAGGTCGCGGCCTTCGTGCTCGTCGGCGCCGCGGCCGTGGCGATGATCGGCTGGCTGGTGCGCCGGCCCCCCGCGAACGGCTCCGCCGCACTGCTGCGCATCGCCGTCGGACTCGGCGCGTTGATCCTGCTCACCCCGGCCACCCGGTACGGCTACCTGGTGTACCCGCTGGTCCTGCTCGGGGCCCACCTGGCGTTCCGCGTGGCCGAAGTTCCCGCTGCGCCCCCCGCGCAGCAGTCCGCGACTACTTCTTCTTGACCCTGGTGGCCCCGCCGCGCCCCCGCAGCTGAACGCCCGACTCCGACAGCACCCGGTGGACGAACCCGTAGGACCGCCCCGTCGACTCCGCCAGCGCCCGGATGCTCGAGCCCTTCTCGTATTTCTTCTTCAGGTCAGCGGCCAGCTTGTCGCGCGTGTTGCCGGTGATCCGCGCGCCTTTCTTGAGATCAGCCACGTCGATCGCCTTCCCGCCGAGAGTGTTCTGGGCCACATATCGGCCCCTGCCGGGGCAATGATCGAACACTGAGCGCCGGAATGCCAGACGACAGACGCGAAACAGCCGAAATTGCGATCACATTGGGCCATTCCAGTGCTCTACGGCGAGTGATCTTGCACCCGAATGGACGCACGCCTCACGCGAGCTGGACAAGTTCGAGGTAGTCCGCCGACCAGTGGTCCTCGGTTCCGTCGGGCAGCAGGATGACCCGCTCGGGCTCCAGCGCCTCGACCGCGCCCGGGTCGTGCGTCACCAGGACCACGGCACCGGCGAAGCTGCGCAAGGCGTCCAGGACCTGGGCCCGGCTGGCCGGATCGAGGTTGTTCGTCGGCTCGTCGAGCAGCAAGACGTTGGCAGCACTGGAGACCAGGCCCGCCAGCGCGAGCCGGGTCTTCTCGCCACCGGAAAGCGTGCCGGCCGGCTGGTCGAGTTGTTCGCCGGTGAAGAGGAACGACCCGAGCAGGTTCCGCAACTCCTGCGCGCCGGTGTCCGGAGCGAGATGTCGGATGTTTTCCCACACCGACGCTTCATGATCAAGAGTTTCGTGCTCCTGTGCGTAATAGCCCAAGCGCAATCCGTGACCCGGAACGACGGATCCGGTGTCCTGGGTTTCCATTCCGCCGAGCAGCCGGAGCAAAGTCGTCTTTCCCGCACCGTTCAGCCCCAGTACGACAACCTTCGAACCGCGGTCGATGGCGAGATCGACGCCGGTGAAGATTTCCAGGGAGCCGTAGGACTTCGAGAGGCCCTCCGCGGTGAGCGGGGTGCGGCCGCAGGGCGCGGGCTCCGGGAACTTGATCCGGGCGACCTTGTCGGCCTGGCGGGTGTCCTCGAGCGAGGACAGCATCTGCTCCGCGCGGCGCGCCATGTTCTTGGCCGCCACGGCCTTCGTGGCCTTCGCGCCGAGCTTCGCGGCCTGCTGCTGCAGCGCCGACGCCTTCTTCTCGGCGTTGGCGCGCTCGCGGCGGCGGCGCTTCTCGTCGGTGGCGCGCGCGTCGAGGTAGCGCTGCCAGCCCATGTTGTACAGGTCCAGCTCGCCACGGGTGGCGTCGAGGAACCAGACCTTGTTGACCACGTCGGCCAGCAGCTCGACGTCGTGGCTGATCACGACCAGGCCGCCGTCGTGCTGCTTGAGGAAGCCGCGCAGCCAGTTGATGGAGTCGGCGTCCAGGTGGTTGGTCGGCTCGTCGAGCAGCAGGATCGTCTCGGACTTGCCGCCGGCGCCGGCTTCGGCCGCGGCGAACAGGATCCGGGCCAGCTCGACGCGGCGGCGCTGACCACCGGAGAGCGTTCCCAGCGTCTGCGCGAGGACGCGGTCGGCGAGGCCCAGGTTGGAGCAGATGCGCGCGGCTTCGCTCTCCGCGGCGTACCCGCCGAGGGAGGCGAAGCGCTCTTCGAGCCGGGCGTAGCGGTTGATGGCCTTGTCGCGCGCGGCTTCGTCGACGAGCTCGGCCATCGAGGCCTGTGCCTTCTCCATGTCGCGCATCAGCTTGTCCAGACCACGCGCGGAGAGGACGCGGTCCTTCGCCGTGACCGAAAGATCACCTTCGCGCGGGTCCTGCGGCAGGTAGCCGAGCTCGCCGGTGCGGCGAACGTCGCCCGCGTGCGGCTCGCCTTCGCCGGCGAGGACCTTCAGCGAGGTGGTCTTGCCCGCGCCGTTGCGGCCGACGAGACCGATGCGGTCGCCGGGCTGGATGCGGAGGGTGACGCCGTTGAGCAGGATGCGCGAACCCGCGCGCAGCTCAAGGCCGGTGGCCGTGATCAAGGGAACTCCCGTGGACGGGGGTGAACGGAGGACAGCTTTGTTCGGAGGACAGCGTCAGGCGGCCGCTCAGGGCCGCGGCGTCACTCCAGCTGGATATCCACGGAGCCCAGTGTACGGGCCGCGGTCCACCGGATTTTCCGGACGTGTGCGGTCTCACCCGTCGCGCAGCGTGACCTGCACGGACAGCGCCCGCACGGCGGCCTCTGCGAGCACGGCCCGGCTGGGCTCGCCGACGTCCAGGACCCGCGGCTCGGCGCGGGCGAACAGCGGGGCCAGCCGGCGGTCCGCGCGCAGCTCGTCGAGGGCGCGCCGGTCGCCGCCGAGGACGACGGCGTCCACTTCGGACAACCGGGGAACGAGCACTTCGAAGACGTCCTTCGCCGCGTCCTGGAGCGCGTGCCGGGCCTGGCCCGCGCGCCGCCGGGCGAAGCGCTGCTGGGACCAGCCGCCCGCGGCGGACCGGCCCTGGACGAGGTGCCGGTCGGTGCGCGAGACCTCGATCCGGCCGCCCCGCGCGATGCCGACGCTGTGGCCGCCCCGGCGGACCAGCACGAGCGCGATCGCCCGGGGCACCAGCGTGTGGGCCACGAGAGCGTCGAGCGAGGGTTCTTCGAGCGGTCCGAAGGGGACGGTCGCGGTCGCCGTGCTGCCGTCGGCCGCGATCACCCGGATCTCGTGCGGGCCGGCCTCGGTGGCGGCGATGCCGTCGTGCCGCTCGGCGAACCGGGCGAAGAAGCCGGCCAGGCGCTCGGGCGGGACCTCGACGGCACGGCCGCCGCCCGCGGCTTCCCGTGGCTTCATGGGGAAACGGTACGGGGCCGCCGCGATCACCGCGACGGCCCCGTACGAACCGGATGGTTACTTCTCTTATGAACTAACCGGTGAGTTCAACCCCCTGCGGGGAGTGAACTCACCGGTTAGTTAGTGGGCGATTAATGGACTATCTGGTTAGTTACAGCGGGTGCACCGGGCCGTTGTTGGTCACACCCCGCACGTTCGACGGCGCGCCGGCCGCCGGGGGCTGGACGAACCCGTTGATGTGCAGCGCCACCGACCGGATGAACCCGGCGTCGCCGCCGGCCGCGTCGACCACGAAGAACGTCCAAGCGCCGTCGACGGCCGCGCCGGTGAGGTTGCCGGTCAGGGCCTGCGTCGGCCGCCAGGTGCCGGTGAACGGCGCGTTGGCCGAGGTCACCGTGCTGAACGCGGCCGCCGCGTTGTCGGCGAAGACGACCTTGCACAGGTTCTTGCCCGAACCGCCGTTGCGCTGGAACACCGTGGCCTTCGCCCCGGACGGCGCGGTCAGCGTGCCGACCAGGTCACCGACGTACGAGTGGTTCAGACCCACCGCCGTGGAGGTCGGGTCGGTGCTGCACGTGGTGCCGTCCACGGAGAAGGACACCTTGGACGCGCGGCCGACCCCGGTGACCGGGATGGTCACCGACGCCCCGACCGGGCTGTTGTCCGGGATCGCCACCGGCGCGCCGGCGTAGGCGAAGTCCTGCGCGACCGGCGACGGGGTGCCGACCGGGAGCGAGAAGGACGTCGTCGTCGGCGAGTGCGCCCCCGCGAAGGTGACGCGGGCGTTCAGCACCACCGGCACGCCGAGCTGCTGGCTCGCCGGGACGGTGATGGTGAAGTCGTTGACACCGGTCTGTCCCGGGCTGATGGTGCCGTAGGACTTCGACCGCGGCGCCACCGTGACGCCCGGGGTCGGGCTGGTGAGCACGACGCTGGTGGACACGGCGGTGCCGTCACCGTCGTTGGTCACCGGCAGCGTCACCTTGGCGGTGTCGCCCGGGTCGAGCGCCGAGCCGCCATCGGTCGGGGTGACCGTCGGCTGCTTGGCCACCGCGAGGGGCTGCGGGCTCGCGCCGGTGTAGGCCAGCACCTTGTCCGCGAGGATGACACCGGAGCCGGTGAAGTTGTCGCGGCCCGGGGTTTCGATGTCGATCGCGGTGTTGATCAGCGCTTCGCGCACCTCCGCGGGCGGCAGGCCGGGGTTGCCGGACAGCACGAGCGCGGCGATGGCGGCCGCGTGCGGAGCGGCGGCCGAGGTGCCGAAGAACGGGTTGAACCCGGTCACGCTGGTCTGCACGCCGTCGGCCGCGGTGATCTCCGGCTTGTTGCGGACCTCTCCACCGGTCGAGGAGACGTTGCCCGGGGTGATCGGCGTGCCGTTCGCCTCGTAGAACACGCGGCGCGGGCCGTCGGAGGAGAACCGCTCGGCCTTGGTGGCCCCGCTGAACGCGCCCGGGTACGGGCCCGCCGGGTTGGCCGGGTCGCCCGGTTCCAGTGCCCGGCCGAACGCCTTGGCCGCCGGGGCGGCCGCGACGCTGAAGGCGTCCCGCGCGGCCGAGTGGCCGACCGTCACGCCCGGGGTGTTGTAGGCCTTGAGCCCGTCGGCCGAGTCGGAGAACCGGCCGCGCAGCGCCGACAGCGACAGGTAGCGGTTCTGGCCCGAGAACTTGACGATGGCCAGGCGCAGCCCGGTGCCGCCGAAGGACGGCGTGGTGATGCGCTCGTACGGGTCCTGGGTGCCGGTCTGGACGTCCTGGCTGAAGCTGACGACCGCGCCCGCGGAGTTGAGCAGGTAGAGGTCGTAGTCGTTCGCGGACGCGCCGAGCGGGTCCGACCAGTGCAGCGTCACCGGCACGCCGGCCGAAGACGCGTCCGAGATCGGCTCGTAGATCTGGTTGCCCGCCGCGCCGGCGAAGTTGTGCGCGGTGCCGGCGAACTTGCCGACCGACTTGCCGGAGTCGACGAAGTCGCCTTCCCAGTGCGCGGCGGTGCCGCTGGCGACGTTGCCTTCGTTGCCGGCGGAGGAGAAGTACAGCGCGCCGTTGGCGGTCACGTCGTTCACGGCCTGGGCGATGATCCAGTCCTGGAACGGCGATTCCTTGAAGTAGATGACGTCGTCGACGATGACGTCGCAGTGCGACTCGAAGCGCAGCTTGCGGATGTTGTCGGCGAAGCTGGCGTCGGAGTTGAACGCCGAGGCGAAGCCGAGGGAGGCGCGGGGCGCGAGGTCGTGGATGATCTCGAGCATCGCGGTGCCCTCGTCGCCGTCGCCCTCCTGACCGGCGATGACGTCGACGTCCGGCGGCAGTTCGCCCTTGGCCTGCGAAGCGGCCAGGGAGTCGACGCCGTCGGACAGGGCGCACGCCTTGACGCCGACGCCGGTGACGCCGAACTGCTGGCGCGCGATGTCCGCGTTGTGGGCGCGGTCGCCTTCGCTGACCAGCGGCGCGGCGGCGACGGCGCTGCGCTGGGACTTGGCGGCCACGGCCTTCTGCAGCTCGCCGGCGATGCGATCGGCCTTCTGCTGCTTGGTTTCGGTCTTGGTTTCGCCGGACTTGCCGGGCGTCGCCGGCGTGGCGAGCTCCCGGGCGGTCATCGCCTCGTCCGCCTGCTCGACGCGCTTGACGTCGTCGCGCGCGGCGATCTCGCCGACCTTGGCCAGCGGCACCTCGGCGCGCACGCTGCCGTAGCGGTCGGACACCGCGCGGATGCCCGCCCCGGCCTTGGTGAGGCCGGCGAGGAGGTCCGGCGAGACCTTGCTCGCGCGGATGTCGACCAGGACGGTCCCGGCCGCGGAAACGGTGGCCCCAGACTGAAGCGCGTTCAGCTGCTTCCCCACGCCCTTTTCGGCGACGAGCAGCTTGCTGTCCACTTTGGACTCGGCGGCGGTGCGGCCCGCCTTGACCGCCTGCAGAGCGGCGATCTGTTGCTGAGCGGTTTCGCTGAACGCGTCCGGACCGGACGCGGGTGCGGCCCCCGCCACGGGCGGGGAAACCAGCCCGAGCGCGGCGAGCAGGGCCGCGGCTCCGGCGGTGAACACAGTGGATCTCGATCTCGTGGAACGGGTACGACGCATGCGCGCCCTCCGAATCTCCAAGGCGCGTGCCCCGACTCACGCTGACCGACGCCGGTGATCACCGGCTGAACCCAGCTAAGTACCGGGAGTTCTCCGTAAACATCAGCCGTTCGAGTGACAAAGGACGGATAATTTCCCGAATGGGCCGGATGACGTAGGCCGTTCAGCGCAGCGGTGAACCGGTCACCGGACACGCGCCGGACAAATGATCGTCCCACCGCCGTCCGCAAGGGGTGATCACGGAGTGGGATGTCCACATGCAACTCGCCGCACCGTGCAACCGGCGGCGCCACGGCAAAACTTCGTTACGCGCACCAAGCCCCATGCCCTTCCAGACACGAGATGCCCCTTCAGACACAAGAGATGCCCCTCCGGACACGCGAGATGCCCGTCCAGACACGCGAGTCGACCCTCCAGACACGCGAGTCGACCCTCCAGACACGCGAGTCGACCCTCCAAGCACGCGAGTCGACCTTCCCGGCACGCGAGTTCGCCGGTCCGGTATGGCGATCACCCGTGTCCCGGCGGGCATCACTCGTGATCCACGGGGCATCACTCGTGTCCCGGCGGGCATCATTCGTGACCCAAGGGGCATCAGGCAGTTCGGCGTGGCGAAGCCATCGAGCGAGGCTCAGAGGACGAACGAATCCGACCACGGTTGCGCGGCCCGGCCGGACAGCGCGTCCAGCAGCGTCACCGCCTGCTTGTCCGTCAGCGACGCCACGAAGTCGACCACCGCCCGCCCGCGGGCGAGGCCGCGGACCGCGTCCGCTCCCGTCACCGGCTCGCCCGTCGCCCCGACCAGCAGCTCCGGCGCCGAACGCGCCAGCCCGGCGTACTCCGCGCGGGCCAGCTCGACCAGGTCGTGCAGCCGGCGGGGCAGGCGGGACACCTCGTCGCGGTCGAGGAGCCACGCGTCGAGCGCGTCGACCAGGCTCGTCACCACCCCCGCCTGGCCGCGCTGGTGCAACGCCAGGTCCGGGCGCAGCAGCACGAACCGGCGGTGCACGAACTTGAGCACCTGCACCTCGTGCCACTGGGCGGGCCGCAGCGAGACGTGCCCGGTGCGGGTGGACGGCGAGGCCAGCAGGAACACGCCGTCGACGAGCCGGGCCGTCCAGTTCGCGGAGAACGCCGCCGTGGCCTGCTCCGCCTCGATCGAGCCGTCGAACTCGCCGGCCAGCAGCCCGTCGACCAGCTCCGTGCGCACCCGCGCGACCGCGGCGGCGAACGCGTCGTCGTCGACGATCCAGGCGTCCTTGGCGTGCAGGCGGCGGCGCAGGCGTTCCAGCGACCGGCCCGGGCGGCGCAGGTCCGCGTTCAGCGTCTCGTCGTCCAGCGCCGCCAGCTCCAGCGCGTGCTCGAGCCACTCCCCCAGCTCCGCCGCGACCGGCGCGTGCTGCAGGACGCCGATGCGGTGGAAGTCCTGCAGGTCGTGGATGGCGTAGGCGATGTCGTCGGCGGTGTCCATCACGGACGCTTCGACGGTCTGCTGCCAGCCTTCGACGCGGCCCGCGAAGGCCGCGCGCGCCTGCTCGAAGTCGTCGAGTTCGGTGGCGTAGGCGGAGAACTTGGCCGCGCCGGTGCCCGGCAGGCCGCCCGGCTCGGCCGCCCCGCGCGGCGGCACGGCCAGCTCCGACGGGTGCGGCGCGGGGTGGTGCAGCCGCAGCCACGGGTACTTGAGGACGGCGGCGCGCACGGCGGCGGTCAGGTCCAGCCCGATCGCCGACGGCCCGCGCACGTCGGTGGTGGTGATGATCCGGAACGTCTGCGCGTTGCCCTCGAAGCCGTCGGCGAGGCCGAAGCGGTGGCGGGCGATGCGGTCGAGCGTCTGCTCCCCGAGGTGCCCGAACGGCGGGTGCCCGAGGTCGTGCGCGAGCGCGGCCGCCTCGGCGACGTCGGGGTCGCAGCCGCCCAGCTTGTCGGCGAGGCCGGCGTCCGGCCCGCCGGTGATGCGCTCGGCGATGGCGCGGGCGACCTGCGCGACCTTGAGGCTGTGGGTGAGCCGGTTGTGCAGCAGCCCGGCGCCGCCCGCGCTGACGACCTGCGTCACACCGCCGAGCCGCGCGAAGAACGGCGACGCGGCGATCCGGTCGCGGTCGATCCGGAACGGGCTGGTCGCCAGGTCGGTGAACCCGCCGACGTTCGCCACGGGGTCGCGCCGCGCGGCCCGCGGGTCGGTGTGCTCGCTGCCCTGATCCATGCGCCCGACCTTATCCGGAGGTTCACCTGAACGGCGGGCAGGCGCGTGGGTACCCCGGAGGCATGTCCCGACGGTTGGTCACGACCCTGACGGCGCTCGCCCTGGCCGCGGCCGCGTGCGGCGCCCCGCCCGCCACGACGACCTCGACCGCGCCTTCCACCTCGGCCCCGGCGAAACTCATCAAGGTCCCGGACGTCTCCGGCATGAACCACCAGGACGCCCAGGACGCGATGCAGCGCGCCGGGCTCTACAACCTGCGCGAGGTCGACGGCACCGGCCGGGGCCGCGCCCTGGTGATCGACCGCAACTGGCGCCAGACGGGCCAGGACCCAGCGCCCGGCACGGAGGTCCCGGCCGACGCGGTGATCACGTTGACCGCCGTCAAGTACGACGACCGCTAGGCCTCCGGCGGGGTCGTGTACGCCTTGAGCGTGCGGTCGGCCGCCGCCCGGGCCTTGGCCGGGTCCGCGCCCGCCGCGACGTCGGCCTCGTACCAGGCCTCGTTCGACGCCGTCATGAAGCGGATGCCCTCCGGTGACATCATCCAGGCCATCGCCGCCTCCGGGTCCACGGCCGTGCCCGGCGCGGACAGGTGCAGGACCAGGCCGACCAGCGCCCCGTCCCAGCCGATGCCGACCGCACCCGGTCCGAACTCCTCCCAGCGGTCGTCGACGTGGGCGACGTGCTCCAGCTCGAACCGCGTGCCCGCCCCTTCCGGCGTCAGGCGGACCTCGATCCAGCTGACGTTCCCGCCGAACTCCCAGGTGGCGGCGAAGCTCTTCGGCGGGTCGCAGCGCTCGACCGTGCCGCCGGCGTTGCCCTCGAGCTGGTACTTCCCGCCGACGCGCAGTTCACCGGACACCGGCAGGAACCAGCGGGGGATGCGCTCCGGGTTCGTCACCGCGTCCCACATGTCCTCGACGTCGGTGTCGTAGACCTGGCTGATCGTGAGGACGCGGGCCTCCTTCCCCTCGAGCACCCGGTCGCCGAGCGTCCGGCGGACGGCGCTGATCTGGTGGCTGACGTCGATCACGGGGAATCTCCTTCGTCGAGACGGCGCTCGCGCTTGCCGCGGGCGATTTCGGTGGCCAGCGCGTCCAGGGGCGGCGTCCAGTACCGGCGGAACCGGTCGAGCCAGCCGTCGACGTCACGCAGCGGGGCGTGGCCGACCGCGTACAGCCGCCTCGTCCCGTCCTGCCGGACGACCGCGAAGCCGTTCTCGCGCAACACTTTCAGGTGCTGCGACACGGCCGGCTGGGAGATGCCGAACTCGGCCCGGATCACCTCGGTCACCGCGCCGGCGGCCCGCTCGCCGTCGGCCAGCAGCTCGAGGATCCGGCGACGGACCGGGTCGCCGAGGACGTCGAACGCGTGCACCCGGCCAAACTACAATCGGCGGCTTATATAAGTCAACACTGAAGCAGTTACGCCGATGGAAGTAACCCACGGTGAACATCAGCCGACATCGGTTCCGCTTCGCCGCGGGACCCGCGACGATCGGGGCCGTGAAGTCGCCACGCGCGGTCCGCTTCGCCTTCCAGCCGCTGTACAGCCTCCATACCGGAGGGGTCGTGGCGCACGAAGCGCTGGCCAGGCCCGGCCGCGGAACCGTCCCCGAACTGCTCGCGCAGGCGCGCCGCGACGGCCGGCTCGCCGAGGCCGACATTGGGCTCGCGGTCGCCGCCGTCCGGCAGGACGCGGAGCACCCGACGTCGCTTCCCCTGCACCTCAACCTGTCCGCCCGCACCCTGGCCGCGCCGCCGTCGATGTACGACGACCTCCTCGAAGCGCTCGGCGACGCGGGCCGCCGCACCCGCGACGTCGTCCTGGAGATCGGGCCGTCGTTCGCGCCGCTGCCCGCCGGCCGCGCGCTCGCCGGAATGCGGGAGCTCACCGAGCTCGGCTTCCGGCTCGCGCTCGACGGTCTCGGCCGCGGCGACCTGCCGCTCGGCCTGCTGGTCGAGGCGCCGATCGACCTGGTGAAGCTCGACCGGACCGTGCTGCGCGGGCTGCCGGACGACACGGCGTCGGTCGCCGTGGCCGAGGCGCTGCTGCACTACACGAACCGCACCGGCACCCGGCTGGTCGCGACCGGGGTGGAGACCGGCGAGCAGCTCGACGCCGTCCGCGCCCTGGGCGTCCGGATCGCGCAGGGGCACCTCCTCGCGCCGCCGACCGCGGCCGGTCCCGCGCCGGCCCTGCTCACGCGCGGCCGTCCCACGACCGGGGCGCCCGCGCCGTGCGTCGGCGACTTCCTCCGCCCGGCGACGACGTTGCCGGAAACGGCGACCTGCGACGAAGTCCGCGCGGTGCTCGCGGCGGCGGACGCGCCGTCCGGGGTGATCGGGGTGGACGAGCTGCACCGGCCGCGCTGGTCGGTCGACCGGACGCGGTTCCTGGTGGCGGTCACGGGTCCGTACGGGCACGCGTTGCACGCGAAGCGCCCGGCGGCCCGGCTCGCGGACACCCCGCACACGATCGAGGCCCGCGCGGGCGCGATGGAGTTCCTCGAACTGGTCACCGACGCCGACTGGGGCCGCACCGGCGACGACGTGGTCGTCGTCGACGAGCTCGGCCGCTGCCTCGGCGTGGTGCTGGTGACCGAGGTGGTCCGCGGCGTGGCCGAGGCGAAGGTCGAAGCGGCGGCGGCGCTGAACCCGCTGACCCGGTTGCCGGGCAGCGACACGATCGCCCGCGACGTGGCCCGCCGCATCACGATCGGCGAGCCGTTCGTGGCGGCCTGGCTGGACATCGACGGGTTCAAGACGATCAACGACACGGCGGGCTTCGCGGCGGGCGACAACCTGATCCGCGAGCTCGGCGCGGCGCTGACCGAACTGGCCGGCGGCCTGCGCCGCATGCGGGTCAGCCACGTGGGCGGCGACGACTTCCTGGTGGTGTGCGACGTCGACGAGATCGCGACGGTGGCGGGGGCACTGCTGGACCGCGCCTGGTCGGCCGACGGCCTGCCGGTGACGGTCTCGCTGGCGACGCTGGTGTGCGCGAGCGAGGCGATCGGGTCGTACCAGGAGGTTTCGCGGCTGCTGGCGCCGTTGAAGAAGCACGCGAAGGCGGTCCCGGGGTCGAGCTGGGTGCTGAGCCGCCCGGGTTCGGAGCGCGTGGAAGTGCTGCGCGGCATCGGATCCCGCGGCTTACAGGCCGCCGCGGGCTGACGCTCACCCCCAGTCGAGGGTGAGCTGCGCCTGGACCGCCGCGGCCGCCCAGGTCACGTAGTCCTCGTGCGGCCAGCCGCACACCGCCGTCAGGTGGTCGTACGCCTCGTGCGACATGATCAGCCCGATCGCGTCGGCCAAGCGATCCGGCGAACCTCCCGGCGCCAGGCCCGCCGCCGAGAGCCGTTCCGAGATTTCCGCCCGGCGCAGCACCGCCAGCTCCGCGCGGACCGCCGCCACCTCCGCGTCCGCCGCGGCCGCCGTCGCGAACGCGCGCCAGATCGGCAGCGATCCACGCACCCCCGCCGCGACCCGGGACACCACCGACGGCAGGTCCGCCGGGCCGGCCGGACCCGCGACGGCGTCCAGGTTCAGCGCGTCCGGATCACCCGTGAAGCCCTCCCGGAACGCGGCCAGCAGCAGCTGCGGCTTGCGGCCCGTCTGCGTCACCGTCTCCAGGCTCACCCCGGCCTCCGCCGCGACCTGCCGCATGCTCGTGCCCGCGTAACCCCGCGCGGCGAACAACTTCCCGGCCGTCGCCACCACGTGCGCCCGCGTCCGGCGGGCGCGTTCCTCGCGCACCGGCGACTCGTACCGGCGCCGCGCTCCTTCGGGTATCGTCATCAATTGGATGGTACAACGTATCGCTCAAAGGGGACGCCATGACCCGGGTACTCGTCTGCGTGCAACCCGCACGCGGTCACGTGGGGCCGACCAAGCCGGTCGTCGAGGCACTGGTCGCCGCCGGGCACGAAGTCGCCGTCGTCACCGGGGCGCGCTACCGGGAGGCGTTCGAGAAGCTCGGGGCCACCGTCGCCGTCCTGCCCGAAGAGGCCGACTTCGACGAGACGGACCTGAACGGCTCGATCCCCGGCCGCGCCGGGCTGAGCGGGCTGAAGCTCGCCCGGTTCGAGCTGGCCCACTTCGTCCGCGCGATGCCCGCGCAGCTGAGCGTCATCGACGAGCAGCCGGCCGACGTCGTGCTGTGCGATCCGCTGATGATGGCCGGGCTGGCCCTGGTCCGGCGTCCGCAACGGCCGCGGCTGCTCACCCTCGGCTTCCTGCCCTTCATGCCACCGGTCCCGACCGGCCCGCCCGGCCACCCGGTGCGCGGCGCCCTCTTCAAGACGCTCGTGCCGTGGGTGACCGGACCGGCGCAGAAACTGGCGGCCGACCTGCTGGGCGGTGACCCCGGCATGCTGTTCACGGACTGGCCCCTGCGCAGTGACGGCGTCCTGCAGATGACCTGCCCGGGCTTCGAGTACCCGCGGCCGGGCGTCCCCCTGCACTTCATCGGGCCGACGACGGTCAGCGCGGCGAGCGAGCACCCGCTGCCGCCGTGGTGGGCCGACCTCGATGACGGCCGGCCGGTGGTGCACGTGACCCAGGGGACGGTCGCGAACGACGACCTCGGCCGGCTCGTCGAGCCTGCCATCGACGCGCTGGCGGGCGAGGACGTCCTGGTCGTCGCGACGACCTGCGGCACACCGCTGCGGTCCGGCCCGCTGCCGGACAACGTGCGGGTCGCGGACTTCCTGCCCTACGACGAGCTGCTCCCCCGCTGCGCCGCGGTGGTCAGCAACGGCGGGTACGGCGGGGTCAACCACGCCCTCCGCTACGGCGTACCGCTGGTCGTGGTCGGGGCCAGCGAGGACAAGCGCGAGGTCGCGGCCCGGGTCACCTGGTCGGGCGCCGGGATCGGCCGCGCCCGCGCGAAGGCCTCACCGCGGGCGCTGCGGCAGGCCGTCCGCGCCGTCCTCGACGACCCGCGCTACCGCACCCGGGCGCGCGAGCTGGCCGCGGAAATGGCCGCCGGACCGACGATGGACGAGGTGGTCAAGCTCATCACAGCGCCCTCCCGCGGCTTGTCGTGAGTGGTAATTCGGGTTCTAACCCGAATTACCACTCACGAGCCGTGGGCGGACAGGTAGCTCGCGAAGCGTTCGTCGACTTCTTCGGACGTCAGGCCGAAGTCCGCCAGGCTGTAGCGGTGCACCGGTTTCCGCTCCCCCGTCCGGCTCGCCTCGTGCACCGCCGTCATGGCCGCCCGCGCTTCAGGGGTGAGCTCCAGTCCGAAGTGGTCGTACACAGTGGACACTGTGCCGATCGGATCCGCGACGAAGTCCTCGTACCGCACGTCGTGGAACTGCGCCGGGTTATGCCGTGCGCGGGCCCAGCCGAACTCGTCCGCCCCGCGCGCCCACAGCTCGAGCTGCCCGCGCCCGATCACCTCGCCGCGGAACTTCGACGACCAGCCGTCCGCGGCCTTCTCGGTCAGGCTGCACACCGACGCCATGATCGTGCTCGGCGCGCGGTGCAGCTGGATCACCAGCGCGTCCGGGTAGTTCTCCATCAGCGCGTCCAGCGCGAACAGGTGACTCGGGTTCTTGAGCACCCAGCGCTTGCCCGCGTCGGGCAGTCCGATCAGCTGCAGGTTGCGCTTGTGCCGGGCGTAGGCGTCCGTCCAGTCCTGTTTGGCCAGCCAGCGCGAGTACCGCGGCAGGTGGGCCAGGCATTCGAACGACACCGACCGCATCGACTGGCGCAGCAGCTGCCAGCACTCCTCCACCTGGTCGGCGGACATGTGGTGCACGCCCATGAACTCCGGGTGCTCGACGTGGTGGCGCTCGTAGCCGGCCTGGATCCCCTGGAAGATCGGGTTGTCCGCCCACGAAGCCCGCGGCGGCCGCGGCTGCGGGACCTCGGCGAGCCACACTTCGAGACCCTGGTGCGCGGGGTCCTCGGTGAGCAGCCGGTGCAACGCCGTCGTGCCGGTGCGGGGCAGGCCGGTGACGAAGATCGGCCGCTCGATGCGGACGTCCGCGTGCGCCGGGTTCTGCTTCCACGACGCCTCGCTCAGCAACCGCCCCACCAGAGCGCCGCGCAGGAACGCCCGGTGGACCTTGTTGCCGTACGGCGTCAGCTCCTCGTCGGCCTCGTACGACTCCAGCAGCACGCGCAGCCCTTCGGCGTACTCGTCCGCACCGAAGTCGTCGAGCCCGGTGAGCTTCGACGCCGAGGCGTGCAGGTCGTCGAAGGTGCCGACGTCTTCCCGGCCGGGGCGCATGGATCCTCCTAGTGGTGGTACTCGCCGCCGTTGACGTCGAGGCACTGCCCGGTGATCGCGCGCGCCATCGGCGAAGCGAGGAACACCACCGCGTCGGCGATCTCGTCGGGCTCCGGCAGTTTGCGCAGGTCTATTGTGGACGCCGTCTCGGCGTAGACGTCCTCGGGCGTGATGCCGCGTTCCTTGGCCAGGTAGGCGAAGTACCACTGGAGGTTCGGCCCCCAGATGTACCCGGGCGCCACGGTGTTGACGCGCACGCCGTCCGGGCCCAGTTCGCTGGCGAGGCTCTGGGACAGCGACAGCAGCGCCGACTTCGCCATCTTGTAGGCGCCGAACGTCCGCCGCGAATGCCGCAGCACCGCCGAATTGATCATCACCAGCGAGCCCTTGCTCTCCTTGAGCGCGGGCAGGAACAGCCGGGTCAGCCGGAGCACGGAGATCGCCGCGGTCTCGAAGCCCGCCCGGACCGCGTCGAAGTCCACAGTGGCCAGATCGGTCAGCGGCGGGACGGCGAACGCGTTGTGCACCACCGCGTCCACCCGGCCGAACGCCTCGACCGCCTCGGTCACCAGGTTCGCCGCGGAGTCCGCGTCGTCGATGTCGGTGCGGACCGCGACCGCCCGGCGGCCGAGGTCGGTCACCTCCTTCGCGACCTCGCTCAGCCGCGACTCGGTGCGCGCGGCGAGCACGACGTCCGCGCCGGCCTGCGCGCTGCGCACGGCGATCGACCGGCCGAGGCCCGGCCCGATCCCCGAAACGACGACCACTTTGTCCCGCAGGAGATCCGTCACGCTCACCCCAGCATCCGGGCGGCGACGGCGTCCTGCCGGGCCGCGATCCGCGCCGCCCACTGCTCCGGCGTCACCCGCGCGTCGGCGTGGTACGGCAGCCGGTCGGGCAGCTCGTCGGTCTTGACCACCTCGACGACCGGGCCGTCCTCCGGGCTGAGGTCGCGGGCCAGCCGCTGCCAGCGGATCTGCAGGTACCCGCGGTCGTGGCCGGTCAGCTCCAGCCAGTTCGCCAGGCCCGGGTCACGCTCGCTGACCACGAACCGGATCTTGCCGTCCGGGTCGACGCGGGCCTGGTCGGCGGTGAGGCTCGTCTGGTGGTTGATGTAGTCGAGCGAGACGTACCAGAGGCTGCCGAGCTGGATGCCCTGGTAGGGGGCGTCCGCGCAGCGCGGCACGGTGACGATCATCGCCTCTTCGGGGCCGAGCTCGTAGTGCCCGGCCGAGGAGAACTGCGTGGTCAGCCCGCCCGGCGTCGAGCGCGGCTCGGTCAGCGTGTTCACCGGCAGCTCGTAGTAGAACCACTTCGGGAAGGCGAGGAACGTCTTGAGCCGGCTCAGCAGGATCTTGCCGGTGACGCCGTAGCGCTTGGCCAGCGCGGACCGGTCCGGCACCGGCGGCGCCTGGCCCGCGGTGTCCACGCACCGGATGCGGATCTCGCCCCGCCGTTCGGTCGCCCAGTCGCTGTAGACCTCGCGCACCACGAGCATCGACGAGCCCTCGCCGAGGACGAAGTAGTTCGGCGGCGGGTTGTCGCGGGCCGGGCCGAAGCGCAGCTCGAACCGGCCGTCTTCGTCGATCTCGATCGCCCGGTCGTCGAACGCGGCGAGGCTGTCGGGCACCTCCACCGGCGAGTAGTCGCCGTTGAGGATCTGGAAGCTCAGGTCGGCGGTGGTGCCGCGAACTCCGGTGACCAGGTACTCGCGGTCGGCGCGGATGTTCGCGTTGAAGTACAGCGTGTCCGGGTTGTCCAGGCCCATCTTCGTGTAGGGCCCGGTGGACGCGGTGAAGTACGGGAAGTCGCGCTGGTAGGCCCAGGCCATCTGCAGCGACGCGCGGATGCTGCCGGCGAGGTAGTCGTAGCCCTCCAGGAGGCCCTGCTCGGTCTGCGCCGGCGGGGCCTCGGCGATCAGCTTCTCGGCCTCGACGATGGCGTCGGCGAACGACCGGGTCAACGAGAACTCGTTCTCGATCATGCCGGGACAGCCCAGCGGTTCGCGAGCAGCTTGAAGCCCGGGATGCCGTCGAAGCTCGTCATCGATTCGTAGGTCCGGACGTACCCGATGTGCGACATCCGCCAGGCGCCGTCGTGGTCGCGGCGGTAGGTGTCCTCGTAGAACGCGGCGCCTTCGATGATCACCTTGTGGTCGGGCACGATGACCTTGTCGGTGAACGACCACCGCCCGGTCGCGCTGTCGCCGTCGACCTCGATCTCGGGCTGAGCTGCGTGGTGCACCGTGATGATGCCGTTGCCGAGGCTCTGGGTGAGGAACTCGAGGATGGCGTCACGGCCCTCGAACTGCTTGCCCCCACTCCCGACCGCGCGGGTCCCGTAGTCGGCCGTGGCGTCGACGGTGAAGGTGTCGGCCACCTCGTCCCACAGCTTCAGGTCCACCCCGCGCAGGTACCGGTACTTCAGCCGCTTGATCTCTTCGAGTACGACCAGGTCCATGCACACAGCGTCCCGCACCGCTTGACCAAAGACAAGAACATGTTCTACTTTTTTCCGGTGTCCGTGACCTCGTACGAGCTCTCGCACCTGGCCGCGCTCGAAGCGGAGGCCGTGCACGTCTTCCGCGAAGTCGCGGCGACCTTCGAGCGCCCGGTCCTGCTCTTCTCCGGCGGCAAGGACTCGGTGGTGATGCTGCACGCGGCCGCGAAGGCGTTCTGGCCCGCGCCGCTGCCGTTCCCGGTGCTGCACGTCGACACCGGCCACAACTTCGACGAGGTCATCCGGTTCCGCGACGAGACCGTCGCCGCCCTCGGCCTGCGGCTCGAGGTGGCCCGCGTCCAGGACGACATCGACGCCGGCCGCGTCGTCGAGGAGACTGGGCCGCGCGCCAGCCGCAACCGGCTGCAGACGGTGACGCTGCTGCGGGCGATCCGCGAAGGCGGCTTCGACGCCGTGTTCGGCGGCGCCCGCCGCGACGAGGAGAAGGCCCGGGCCAAGGAGCGCGTGTTCAGCTTCCGCGACGAGCACGGCCAGTGGGACCCGCGGGCGCAGCGCCCGGAGCTGTGGAACCTCTACAACGGGCGGCACCGCCGCGGCGAGCACATCCGCGTGTTCCCCCTGTCGAACTGGACCGAACTGGACATCTGGCAGTACATCCGGGACGAGCGGATCGCGCTGCCGCCGCTGTACTACGCGCACCGGCGCCCGGTGGTGCAGCGCGACGGCATGCTGCTGGCGGCCACCCGCTTCCTGTCCCTTGTGGACGGCGAGACGCCGTACGAGGCGACCGTGCGCTTCCGGACCGTCGGCGACGCCACCTGCACCGGCTGCGTGGAGTCGTCGGCGTCCACACCGTCCGAAGTGGTCACCGAGGTCGCGGCCACCCGCGTCACCGAGCGCGGCGCGACCCGGGCCGACGACCGGATCTCCGAAGCCGGCATGGAAGACCGCAAGCGAGAGGGCTACTTCTGATGCAGCTGCTGCGGATCGCCACCGCCGGGAGCGTCGACGACGGCAAGTCCACCTTGATCGGGCGGCTGCTGTTCGACTCGAAGGCGATCTTCACCGACCAGCTCGCGGCCGTCGAACGCGCCAGCCGGGACCGCGGCGAGGACTACCCCGACCTCGCGCTGCTCACCGACGGCCTGCGCGCCGAACGCGAGCAGGGCATCACCATCGACGTCGCCCACCGGTACTTCGCCACGCCCCGGCGCAAGTTCATCATCGCGGACACGCCGGGGCACCTGCAGTACACGCGCAACATGGTGACCGGCGCGTCCACCGCCGACCTGGCCCTGATCCTGGTCGACGCGCGCAAGGGCGTCCTCGAACAGTCGCGGCGGCACGCGTTCCTGGCGTCGCTGCTCGGGATCGGGCACCTCGTGGTGTGCGTGAACAAGATGGACCTGGTCGACTGGTCCCAGGAGCGGTTCGACGAGATCCGCGAGGACTTCCGCCGGTTCGCGATGAAACTCGACGTCGCCGACCTGACCTTCGTGCCGGTTTCGGCACTGCACGGCGACAACGTCGTCCACCGCAGCGCGAGCATGCCCTGGTACGAAGGCACTTCACTGCTGCACCAGCTGGAGGAGGTGCACGTCGCTTCCGACCGCAACCTCATCGACGCGCGGTTCCCGGTGCAGTACGTCATCCGCAAGTCGGACTTCCGCGGCTACGCGGGCACCATCGCGGGCGGGGTGTTCAAGCCGGGTGACGACGTCGTGGCGCTGCCGTCCGGGTTCACGTCGAAGGTGCGCGCGGTCTGGGGTCCGGGCGGGCAGCCCCTGGAAGAGGCCTTCACCGGGCAGGCGGTCGCGGTCGAGCTGGCCGACGACCTCGACCTCGGCCGCGGGGCCATGCTGTGCCGCCCCGGCAACCGCGCGGAGTCGGCCCGCGAGGTCGACGCCCTGGTCTGCTGGTTCTCCGAGCGCGCCGCGCTGACGCCGGGCGCAACGTACGCGGTGCGCCACACGACCACCGAAACGCGCGGCACGGTGGAGCGGCTGGAATACCGCCTCGACGTCACCACCCTGCACCGCGACGAGACGGCGGAAGCGCTGTCCCTGAACGACATCGGCCGCATCCGGTTGCGGACGCGGTCGCCGCTGCTGTTCGACCCCTACCGCCGCAACCGGGCCACCGGCGGCTTTCTGCTGGTCGACGAGCACACGGGCGACACGGTCGCGGCGGGCATGATCACCGGCGCGGTCGCCTCCCCGGTCGTCTGGCACACGGCGGCGGTGCGGCGCGAGGACCGGCCGACCCGCGGCGCGACGGTGTGGCTGACCGGGCTTTCGGCGTCAGGCAAGTCGTCGGTGGCGGTCGAGCTGGAACGCCGGCTGGTCGCGGCGGGCCGCCCGGCGTACCTGCTCGACGGCGACAACCTGCGGCACGGGCTCAACGCCGGTCTGGGGTTCAGCCCCGAAGACCGCGCGGAGAACGTCCGGCGGGTGGCCGAGATGGCGCGCCTGTTCGCGGACGCCGGCGTGGTGGCGATCGCGTCGCTGATCAGCCCGTACTCGGAAGATCGCGCCCGGGCACGGGCGGTCCACGACGGGTTGCCGTTCGTGGAGGTCTTCGTCGACACGCCCCTGGAGGTGTGCGAAGCCCGCGATCCGAAGGGCATGTACGCGAAGGCGCGCGCCGGGGAGATCAAGGGCTTCACCGGCATCGACGCCCCCTACGAGCGTCCGTCGGCACCGGATCTGGTGCTGCGCCCGGGTGACGGCGACCCGGCGGCGATGGCGGCGGCGATCCAGGTCCTGCTCGACGAACTCGGTTGAAAACGGGTTGCGCCGGGCCTCTAGGGTGGGCGGCATGACGTCGGTCAGGCAGGTCCAGGTCACCTTCGACTGCGCGGATCCCGAGCGGGTCGCCCGGTTCTGGGCCGAGGTGCTGGGCTACGAGCTCGAGGGCTCCGGGGTCGCCTGCAGTGATCCCGCCGGGGTGGGCCCGCGGCTGTACTTCCAGCGCGTGCCCGAGGGCAAGGTCGTCAAGAACCGCGTGCACCTCGACGTCCGGGTCGGCACCGGTCTCGTCGGCGAAGAGCGGCTGGCGGCGCTCGAGGCCGAGTGCGCGCGGCTGGAGAAGCTCGGCGCGGTGCGCGGGCAGCTCCTGCTCGCCGACGAGGAAAACGAATCGTGCCAGAACATGCAGGACGTCGAGGGCAACGAGTTCTGCCTCGACTGAGGGCTACCCGGCTTCCAGGACGAAGAACAGGAAGCTCGGGAAGGTGTCGAGGATTTCGAAGTCGCCGGGGAACAGCTCCCGGGCTTCCGGCACCGGGTGCGGTTCGCTGATCACGGCGATCCGGAAGCCGGCCGCGGTGAAGGCGTCGGTCATCGCGTGCAGCGGCTTGTTCCAGAACGTCATGCGGGCTTTTTCGCCGTGCAGCTCGAACTCGTCGGTCCAGGTGTAGGCGGCGAAGTAGTCGGGCCGGGGCCCTTCCTGGCGGTGCGTCAGGTTGACCATCATCGGGTGGTTGACCGAGGCGATCAGCCGGCCGCCGGGCTTGAGCACGCGCCGCAATTCGGCGAGCACCGGGTGCCAGTCGCGCAGGTAGTGCAGCACCAGGGACGCGACGACGTCGTCGAACTCGCCGTCGGCGAACGGCAGCGGGTCGGCCAGGTCGGCGACCCGCAGGTCCGCGTCGTCGCCGAGCCGCGTTCTCGCGTGCGCCAGCATCCCGGCGCTCTGGTCGATGCCGGTCACGACCGCGCCCTTGCCCCGCAGTGCCGCGAACAGCGGGCCGGAGCCGCACCCGGCGTCGAGGATCCGCCGTCCGGCCGCGTCGCCGACGAGGGCCAGGGTCGCCGGCCGCTCGTAGTAGGCGTTCATCAGACTGGTTTCGTTCTCGGCCGTGTAGGAGCCGGCGAAGTCGTCGTATGCGGCAGTCATACGCCCCATGGTGCCCGAATCAGCGCGACGGCGTCACGAAGCCCGAGTCGTACGCCCGGATCACCGCCTGGGTGCGGTCGCGCGCGCCGAGTTTCGCCAGGACGTTGCCCACGTGGGTCTTCACCGTCTGGACACCCACGTACAGCTCGCCGGCGATCTCCACATTGGACAGTCCGCCGGCCATCAGCCGCAGCACTTCGCGCTCGCGTTCGGTCAATCCGGCGGCGGCCAGGCCGTCGCCGGCCGGGGCGGGGGCGTGCTGCGCGGCCAGCCGCCGGATCGCCGCCGGGAACAGCAGGGACTCACCGGCCACGACGGTCCGGATCGCCGCGACGATCTCCTCCGGCCGGGCGCGTTTGAGCAGGAACCCGCTGGCGCCGGCGACGAGGGCGTCGTAGACGTAGTCGTCGTTCTCGAAGGTGGTCACCACGATCACCTTCGGCGGATCGTCCACTGTGGACATCAGGTGGGCGGTGGCCCGGATCCCGTCCACGGCGGGCATCCGCACGTCCATCAGCACGACGTCGGGCCGCAGCCGGGTCACCAGCCCGGGCACCTCGGCGCCGTCGGCGGCCTCGCCGAGCACGGTCAGGCCGGCTTCGCTGTCGACGATCGCCTTCAGCCCGGCCCGGATCAGGGGCTCGTCGTCCACCAGCAGCACGCCGACGCTCATCGCCCGCTCCCCCACGGCACCCGCACCACGACCTCCCACCGCTCGTCCACTGGCCCCGCCGACAGCTCACCGCCGAGCACCGCCACCCGCTCGGCCATCCCCCGCAGACCCCGGCCGCCCCCGGACCGGCGCGGGCCACCGCCCAGCGGGTTGGCGACCCGCGCGCGGAGCTCGTGCGCCGTGACGTCGACGACCACCGTCACCGGGACCCTACCGGCGTGGCGCACCGCGTTGGTCAGGCATTCCTGCAGGATCCGGTACACCTCCCGGGACACCACCGGCGGGACCGCGGCCAGGTCGCCGTCGAGGTCGGCCGTCACGTCGGTGCCCGCCAGCCGGGTCGTATCGAGCAGGGCAGGCAGCGCGGTGAGCGTCGGCTGCGGCGCCCGGCCGGCCGCTTCCTCCCGCAGCAGCCCGAGGACGTGGTCGAGGTCGTCGAGCGCCGTGCGCGCCGACTCCTCGATGGCGCCGAGCGCCCGTTCGGTGAAGTCCGGGTCGGTGCGCAGCGTCCGCCGGGCGGCGCCGGCCTGGACGGTGACGACGCTCAGCGCGTGCCCGACCGAGTCGTGCAGTTCCCTGGCCAGCCGGTTGCGTTCGGCGAGCTGCTCGGTCCGCCGTTCGAGCCGGGCGATCCGGTCGGCGGCGGTCGTCCCGAGCAGCGCGATCGCGGCCCGGCGCAGCAGCCCGCCGGTCACGCCGACGACGTAGATCAGCAGCACCAGGCCGAGCGCGAAGGCCACGGGCAGCCACGCCGACGCCCAGCCCATCGGCACGCTGACCGCGTCGCCGTCGCCGGTCTGGAACAGCTGCCCGGTGAAGACGGCCGTGATCGAGAGCCCGAGCGCGACGGGGGCGGCGAGGCTGAAGAAGCTGATGACGAACCCGGCGCCGACGTGCAGCACGAACATCACGGCGGCGCGCCGCCGGCCCTGGCCGGTGTGCGGTTTCGCGGGCGCGTCTGGCACCGGGTCGTCGAGCAGCTCGCGAACCGCGGCCGACTCGAGGACGTGCACGGCGGGCAGGAACGCCGTCCCGGCCAGGGCGGCCAGGGTGAGCAGGCCGCCGACGAGGGTGGCCTGGCCCAGCGTGGTGACGAACGGCAGCAGCGCCGGCACGGCGACGACGGAGAACAGGAGGTAGGGCACGCTGATGGCACCACCGAGGACGAGGTAGACCCAGCGGCGGTAGGTCCCCTTGCTCGTCAGGATGCGCACCGGCCGATCTTCGCAGGCAGACGCCGTGCGCGCCTCCCTCTTGCGGTGGACCGGATGCCGGGGTGACCTCGGGACCGGAGGCCACCCCGAAGCCGATCAGTAAGCGACCGCGCGGCTTCCGGCCGCGGCCACCAATCCGTTGACCCACAACGACTGCACCTTCGCCGCCTCGGCCGCTGACGGCTTGGCGTTCTTGCACGCCGTTCCCGGCCCATGGCCCGACATCAGCTCCGTGCACGGGCCGCTGTAGTGGTCCGGCAGGCCGAGGTTGTGGCCCAGCTCGTGCGCCGCGATGCGCGTCGGGTCGTAGCCCTCCGCCACCTGGCTCGTGTCCAGGTAGATCTGGCCGCGCCCGTGGCCGTTCGTGTTCGTGTACGAGCCTCCGCTGTGCACCTCGTGGAACACGATCGTCGCCCCGGTGGCCCGCTTGACCAGCTTCACGTCCGTGACCGCCGCGTTCCAGTTGGCCGCGCCCTGGTCGATCTGGCTCAGGTAGTCCGGGGCGCCCGAGGAGCTGTAGTACAGCGTCGTGACCGCGGCCGCCGAGGCGGGCGGGGCGGTGGCCAGGCCCAGAGCCAGCGGGGCCGCGACGGCCAGCGCCGCCACCCGGCCCATCACGCGTGCGTTCATCGTGTCTCCTTCGTCCGGTTCAGAGAGCACTTCACCGTGGTTCGCGCGATCAGGTTAGAAGGCCACCACCGGTGCGGCCACGGCCGAAAGTCGTTCCCCCGTGGGAGGGAGACTCCTCCCGCCGCCGCGTGAGCCACCGGGCCCGGCCGCCGTGGTCTGCTCGGCGTCGGCGAAAGGGAACCGATGGACATCCTGCTGGGCCTGCTGACCCTCCCCCTGTACGTCCTCCTGCTGTGGCCGCTCGTGGCCGCCGCCCGGCGCGTGCTCGGCGTCCGGATCGGCGCCGTGCGCGCCCTGTGCGCCGCCGCCTTCGGGTGGCTCGTCGCCGGCGGCATCGCGCAGGCCTTCCCGGTTTCGCTGCTGCACCAGGGCGGCGCGGCGCTCGGCCTGCTGATCCCGTTGGCGGGCAGCGCTTTCCTCGCGACGCTGATCTTCCTGTTCGTCGCCGAGATGGCGCTCCCGCACGGCATCGGGCTCGGCCGGCTGCGGGGGCGGCTCTCCCGCACCCGCCGGTACGCGCAGATCAGCCGGATCGCCGTCAAGCACGGCCTCGGCCGCTACCTGACCGGCCGGCGCGAACCCGGCCTCGCGCCGGGGCGGCACGCCAAGCTCGCGCGGTCCCTGCGTCGCGCGCTGGAGGAGGGCGGCGTGACGTTCGTGAAGCTCGGCCAGCTGCTCTCCACCCGCGCGGACCTGCTGCCCCCGGTGTTCGCCGACGAGCTCGGCCGGCTCCAGGACCAGGTCGCGCCCGCCCGCGCCGACGCCGTGTGGGCCCTGCTCGCCGACGAACTCGGTGGCTCCCCCGACGACGTCTTCGCCGAGTTCGACCCCGACCCGCTGGCCGCCGCGTCGGTCGCGCAGGTCTACCGCGCGAAGCTGCGCGGCGGCGAGGACGTCGTGGTCAAGGTCCAGCGGCCGGGGGTGCGGGAGCAGGCCGAGCGCGACATCGCCATCGTCCGGCGCGTCGCCGCGGCGCTGGAGGACCGCGCGGACTGGGCGCGCTCGCTCGGCGTCGCCGAGCTGGCCGAGGGGTTCGCCGCCGCATTGGCCGAGGAACTCGACTTCACCATCGAAGCCCGCAACATCACGGCGGTGGCCGCCACGGGTACTCCGGACGTCGTGCTGCCGAGAGTCCACAAAGGACTTTCAACCGGCCGCGTGCTGGTGATGTCGCGCCTCGACGGCAAGCCACTGGCCGCGGCGAAGGACCGGCCGGCGGCCGAGCGCAAGAAGCTGGCGCGGTCGCTCCTGCGCTGCCTACTCGACCAGGTGATGATCGGCGGCGTCTTCCACGCCGACCCCCACCCGGGGAACCTGATGCTGCTGGCCGACGGCCGCCTGGGCCTGCTCGACTTCGGCTCGGTCGGCCGCCTCGACGCCGGGTTGCGCGGCGGCCTGCAGAACCTGCTGCTCGCCCTGGACCGCGGCGATCCGGCCGGCCTGCGCGACGGGCTCCTCGAGATCGTCGACCGCACCGCAGAAATCGACGAACAGCGTCTCGAACGCGCTCTCGGCGCCCTGGTCGCCCGGCACTTCGGCCCCGGACGGACACCGGACCTCGACCTGTTCACCGGCCTGTTCCGCGTGGTGGCGGACTTCCGGCTCAGCGTGCCGCCGCCGGTGGCCGCGGTGTTCCGCGCGCTGGCCACGGTGGAGGGCACCCTGGCCGCGCTGGATCCCGGCTTCGACGTCGTCGCCGAGTCCCGCGCGTTCGCCGTCGAGCAGGTCGGCGCCGGACTCCGGCCGGGCCCGCTGGGCCGCACGGCGACCGGCGAGCTGATGGCGCTGCTGCCGGTGCTGCGCCGCATCCCCCGCCGCCTCGACCGGATCGGCGCGGCCCTGGAGGAGGGCAGGCTGTCGGTGAACGTCCGCCTGTTCTCCGACGAGCGCGACCGCGACATCGTGACGAGCCTGGTCCACGAGACCCTCCTGGCCTTCGTCGGCGCGGCAACCGGTCTGATGGCGGTGTTCCTGCTGACCGGCGCGGGCGGCCCGCGCATCGCCGAGGGGCTGACGCTGCACCAGGTGTTCGGCTACAACCTGCTGGTGATCAGTGCGCTGGTGGGACTGCGGCTGCTCTTCGTCGTCTTCCGGCGGTCCGGACGAGCGTCACGATCAGCCCGGTGAACCCGGCGAAGAAGAGGACCGCGCCACCGGCGAGGAAGGCACCGTAGAGGCCGACGCCGGCACCGAGCACCATCAGGACCACCATCGACCACAAGCGGCGGCCCGGGGACGATTCCGGCGGCGCGGGCGGGAACGACATTTCGGTCACGAAGATCCATCGACCCGCCATCGGAGGCGTTACCCCGTCCGGGGCACGTACATGATCACCGCGACCCCCGCCAGGCATAGCAGTGCCCCGAACACGTCGTACCGGTCCGGCCGGTACCCGTCCGCGACCATCCCCCACGCCAGCGATCCCGCGACGAACACTCCCCCGTACGCGGCGAGGATCCGGCC
Source organism: Amycolatopsis sp. cmx-13-12 (assembly GCA_049998155.1). Classification (GTDB taxonomy): domain Bacteria; phylum Actinomycetota; class Actinomycetes; order Mycobacteriales; family Pseudonocardiaceae; genus Amycolatopsis. The sequence goes on from JAEBES010000001.1 coordinate 1,290,585, forward strand.
GAAGTGGGCGTCCGGCTGGAGGGTCGCCACGAAGCCGTACACGCCCAGGGCCACGATGCCGCCGCCGATCCACAGCCAGCCTCGGTTCTCGCGGATGCCTTGCCAGATCAGCCAGGCGCCGCCGATTTCGCACACCGCCGCGGCCAGGAACAGGAGGATCGACCGCAGGACCACCCCGGGATACTAACCCCGTGCCGTTCACGCTGAGTCATCCCGCCGCCGTCATCCCGCTGGCGCGGCGTCCCCTGGTGCCGTCGGCGCTCGTCGCCGGGTCGGTCGCGCCCGATGTCTTCTGGTTCGTCCCGCGGCTGCACGAGGTCGGCTTGTCCGAGACCCACGAGTTCGCGTCCGTCCTCTGGCTCGACCCGCTCATCGCCCTCGTTCTGCTGGCCGGGTTCCACCTGCTGCTGAAGCGACCGCTGCTGGCGCTGGCGCCGAGACCGCTCGCCGAACGGCTCCCCCGGCACTTCAGCTGGCGGCAACCGGGCTGGATCGGGCTGTCGCTCGTCCTCGGCGCCGCCACGCACGTCGACTGGGACGCCTTCACCCACGAAAGCGGCGGGTTCGCCTTCCTGCGGATCCCGCTGGTCACCGGCGTCGACGTCGGACGCCTGATCCAGCTGGTCAGCACGATCGCCGGCGCGGTGGTCCTCGCCTGGTGGCTGGTCCGCTGGTACCGCCGGGCCCCCACGCGGCCGGCGCCGCCGCGCAGCCGTTTCCCCAAGGCCGCCACGGCCTTCCTCGCCGCCGGTGCCGTGGCCGGTGTGCTCGCCGAAACCCTGCCGTTCCTGGCCGGGCACGACCCGATGACCCCCGCCGGCGTCTTCGGCAATGCGACCTACCTGGCCGTCACCGGTGCCGTCAGCGGGTTCTTCGCCGCACTCGGGCTCTACGCTCTCGCCTGGTATATGTCGTTATACGCGAAACGGGCCACCCGGAAGGGTGACCCGCTCGGCGAAGAAGAACTCAGACGGTGAAGCCGAGGGCGCGCAGCTGCTCGCGGCCGTCCTCGGTGATCTTCTCCGGGCCCCACGGCGGCATCCAGACCCAGTTGATCCGGAAGTCCTTGACGAGGCCGCCGCTGGTCAGGGCGGCGTTCGTCTGGTCCTCGATGACGTCGGTGAGCGGGCAGGCCGCCGAGGTCAGCGTCATGTCGAGGGTCGCCGTGTTGTCGGACTCGACGCGGATGTCGTAGACGAGGCCGAGGTCGACGACGTTGATGCCGAGCTCCGGGTCGACGACGTCGCGCATGGCCTCCTCGACGTCCTCGATCTTGGCGAGGTCGAGGTCCTGCTTGGCGGTGGTCTCGGCGTCGAGGTCGGCGGCGGTGCGGCCCTCGCGAGCGTCCGTGGCGGTGTCTTCGGTCATGCTTTCTCAGCTCCGTTGGTGGTCCGGGCGACGGCGTCCTTGAAAGCCATCCAGCCGAGGAGGGCGCACTTCACGCGGGCGGGGTACTTGGCGACACCCGCGAAGGCGACCCCGTCCTCCAGCACGTCCTCGTCCGGCTCGACCTTTCCCTTGCCCTGCATCAGTTCCACGAAGGCGTCCATGGTGGTGAACGCCTCCTCAAGCGTGTGGCCGACGACGAGATCCGTCAAGACCGACGTCGAGGCCTGGCTGATCGAGCAGCCCTGGCCATCGTAGGAGACGTCGGCGACCTTCCCGTCGTCGAGCTTCACCCGCAGCGTCACCTCGTCGCCGCAGGTCGGGTTGACCTGGAACGACTCGGCGTCGAACGGGTCGCGCAGGCCGCGCCCGTGCGGGTGCTTGTAGTGGTCCAGGATGATCTCCTGGTACATGCTCTCCAGGTTCACTGGCCCACCCCGAAGAACTTCTGCGCCTCGCGCACGCCCGCCACCAGGGCGTCCACTTCGGACAGGTCGTTGTAGAGGTAGAAGGACGCGCGCACGGTCGCCTGCGCGCCGCAGGCTCGGTGCAGCGGCCACGCGCAGTGGTGGCCGACGCGCACGGCGATGCCGAGGCTGTCGAGCACCTGGCCGGCGTCGTGCGGGTGGACGCCGTCGATCACGAACGACACCGTCGCGCCGCGGTCTTCCAGGTCGGCCGGCCCGATGATCCGGACACCCGGGATCGCGCCGATGCCTTCCAGCGCCGCCGCGGCCAGTTCCTTCTCGTGCGCGGCAATGCGGTCCATCCCGATGGCCGTGAGGTAGTCGACGGCCGCGCCGAGGCCGATGGCCTGCGACGTCATCGGGACGCCGGCCTCGAACCGCTGCGGCGGCGGCGCGAAGGTCGAGCCCTCCATGCGGACCATCTCGATCATCGACCCGCCGGTCAGGAACGGCGGCATGGCCGACAGCAGCTCGGTGCGCCCGTAGAGGACGCCGATGCCGGACGGGCCGAGCATCTTGTGCCCGGAGAACACCGCGAAGTCGACGCCCAGCGCGTGGAAGTCCACGGCGAAGTGCGGCACCGACTGGCAGGCGTCGAGCACGGTGAGCGCGCCGACCGCCTTGGCCTTCTCGACCAGCAGCGAGACCGGGTTGACCGTGCCGAGCACGTTGGACTGGTGCGCGAACGCGACCACCTTGGTGCGCGGCGTGATCAGCTCGTCCACATCGGACAGATCGAGGCGGCCGTCGGCGGTGACCTTGAACCACTTCAGCGTCGCGCCGGTGCGCTGGCAGAGCTGCTGCCACGGCACGAGGTTCGCGTGGTGCTCCATCTCGGTGACGACGATCTCGTCACCCGGGCCGACCACGAACCGCGCGGCCTCGGGACCGGCGGTGGCGGCGTTGCTCATCGAGTACGCGACGAGGTTGATGCCCTCGGTGGCGTTCTTGGTGAACACCAGCTCTTCGGGGTCGGCGCCGACGAACTCGGCGATCTTCGCCCGCGCGGACTCGTAGGCGTCCGTCGCCTCTTCGGACAGCTGGTGCGCACCGCGGTGCACGGCGGCGTTCGAGGTGAAGACGTACTCGCGCTCGGCCTCGAACACCGCGGTCGGGCGTTGCGAGGTCGCCCCGGAGTCCAGGTACACCAAGGGTTTCCCGTCGCGGACCGTGCGCGACAGGATGGGGAAGTCGGCCTTCAGGGCCGCCACGTCCAGTGGCAGAGAACCGGCCGAGGTGGTGGTCATCGGGCCGACTCCTCTCATTCTCGGTGTGTGGGGAACGTCAGACCGCGGCGGGCTCGGTCTTGCCGGTGTACTTGACGTACCCGTTCTCCTCCAGCTCGTCGGCCAGCTCCTTGCCGCCCGACTCGACGATCTTGCCGTCGGCGAAGACGTGCACGAAGTCCGGCGTGATGTACCGCAGGATCCGGGTGTAGTGCGTGATCAGCATGACGCCGACCTCGCTCGAAGCCTTGTGCGCGTTCACGCCCTCGGACACGACGCGCAGCGCGTCGACGTCGAGGCCGGAGTCGGTCTCGTCGAGGATGGCGAACTTCGGCTTGAGCAGCGCCAGCTGCAGGATCTCGTGGCGCTTCTTCTCGCCGCCGGAGAAGCCCTCGTTGACCGAGCGCTCGGCGAACTCCTGCGAGATCTCGAGCTTGCCCATCTCCTCCTTGACCTCCTTGACCCAGTGACGCAGCTTGGGGGCCTCGCCACGGACCGCGGTGGCCGCGGTGCGGAGGAAGTTGGACATGGACACGCCCGGCACCTCGACCGGGTACTGCATGGCCAGGAAGAGGCCGGCGCGGGCGCGCTCGTCGACGCTCATCTCGAGGACGTTCTCGCCGTCGAGCAGCACCTCGCCGGAGGTGACCTCGTACTTCGGGTGCCCGGCGATGGCGTAGGACAGCGTGGACTTGCCCGAGCCGTTCGGGCCCATGATCGCGTGCGTCTCGCCCGACTTGATGGTCAGGTTGACGCCCTTGAGGATCTCCTTGGCGCCCTCGTCGGTCGTGACCGAGGCGTGGAGGTCCTTGATTTCCAGGGTAGCCATTCTTCGTTTCCTAAGTCAGAGAGTGCGGTCAGGCGCCAACGGCTTCAAGTTCGGCTTCGATCGCCGCTTCGAGGCGCTCGCGCACCTCGGGGACGTCGATCTTCACCAGGATCTCGTGGAAGAACCCACGCACGACCAGACGGCGGGCGGCTTCTTCGGCGATCCCGCGCGACTGGAGGTAGAACAACTGCTCGTCGTCGAACCTTCCCGTCGCGCTCGCGTGGCCGGCGCCTTCGATCTCGCCGGTCTCGATCTCGAGGTTCGGCACCGAGTCCGCGCGCGCCCCGGGGGTGAGCACCAGGTTGCGGTTGAGCTCGTAAGTGTCGGTGGCCTCGGCGGCCGCGCGGATCAGGACGTCGCCGATCCACACCGTGTGCGCGTCGTCGCCCTGCAGGGCGCCCTTGTACATCACGCGCGACTTGCAGTTCGGGACCGCGTGGTCGACGAACAGCCGGTGTTCCTGGTGCTGGCCGGCGTCGGCGAAGTAGACGCCGAGCATCTCGACGTCACCGCCCTTGTCGGCGAACGTCGCCGTCGGCGAGACGCGGACCAGGTCACCGCCGAGGGTGATCACGGTGTGCCGCAGCGCGGCGTCGCGGCCCAGCTTCAGGTGCTGCTCGGAGACGTGCACGGCGTCGTCGGCCCAGTCCTGGACGCTGACCACGGTGACCTTGGCGCCGTCGCCGATGACGAACTCGACGTTGTCGGCGTAGGTGCCGGAGCCGACGTGGTCGAGCACGATCACGGCCTCGGCGAACGCCTCGGCGCGGACCTGCAGGTGCCCGTAGGCGACCTGGCCCTCGCCGGGGCCCTGGATCCGCAGCACGGACGGCTTCGACGCCTTCGTCTCCTTCGGCACCGTCACGACGGTGGCCTTGGTGAAGGACGAGTACGCCTGGGCGGCGATCCGGTCGCTCGGGACGCCCGCGGCACCCAGCCGCTCGTCGTCCCGGCCGACCGACTCGATCTTCAGCTCGGGCGCGGCTTCGGCGTCGAGGGTGATCTCGCCGGTGGCGACCGCGCTGCCGTCGTGCAGGCCGCGGAGGCGCTTCATCGGCGTGAAGCGCCAGTTCTCCTCACGGCCGCCCGGGACCTCGAAGGCCTCGACGTCGTAAGAAGTGAACCGCTCCGCGCGGGAGGCCGCCGGGATGACGGCCCCCTCGCGCAGGGCTTCGGAAACGTTGTTCTCGGTAACCGACATGACTAGCCGACGGACCCTTCCATCTGGAGCTCGATCAGGCGGTTCAGCTCGAGCGCGTACTCCATCGGCAGCTCACGGGCGATCGGCTCGACGAAGCCGCGCACGATCATCGCCATCGCCTCGGCCTCGTCGAGACCGCGCGACATCAGGTAGAACAGCTGGTCCTCGCTGACCTTGGACACCGTGGCCTCGTGGCCCATGGACACCTCGTCGTTGCGGATGTCCACGTACGGGTACGTGTCCGAGCGCGAGATCGTGTCCACCAGCAGCGCGTCGCAGACCACGCTGGAGCGCGAGTGGTGCGCCCGCTTCGCCACGCGGACCAGGCCGCGGTAGGAGGTGCGGCCGCCGCCGCGCGCCACCGACTTCGACACGATGGTCGAGGAGGTGTACGGCGCGAGGTGCTCCATCTTGGCGCCCGCGTCCTGGTGCTGGCCCTCGCCCGCGAACGCGACCGACAGGACCTCGCCCTTGGCGTGCTCGCCCATGAGGAACACCGACGGGTACTTCATCGTCACCTTGGAACCGATGTTGCCGTCGATCCATTCCATGGTCGCGCCCTCTTCGCACTTGGCGCGCTTGGTGACCAGGTTGTAGACGTTGTTCGACCAGTTCTGGATGGTCGTGTAGCGGCAGCGGGCGCCCTTCTTGACGATGATCTCCACGACCGCCGAGTGCAGCGAGTCGGACTGGTAGATCGGCGCCGTGCAACCCTCGACGTAGTGCACGTAGGCACCTTCGTCGACGATGATCAGGGTGCGCTCGAACTGGCCCATGTTCTCGGTGTTGATCCGGAAGTAGGCCTGCAGCGGGATCTCGACGTGCACGCCCTTCGGCACGTAGATGAACGAGCCGCCGGACCACACCGCCGTGTTCAGCGCGGAGAACTTGTTGTCACCGGCCGGGATGACCGAGCCGAAGTACTCCTGGAACAGCTCCGGGTGCTCCTTGAGCGCGGAGTCGGTGTCCAGGAACAGGACGCCCTGCTCCTCCAGGTCCTCGCGGATCTGGTGGTAGACGACCTCGGACTCGTACTGCGCGGCGACGCCGGCGACGAGGCGCTGCTTCTCCGCCTCGGGGATGCCGAGCTTGTCGTAGGTGTTCTTGATGTCCTCGGGCAGTTCCTCCCAGGAGGTGGCCTGCTTCTCCGTGGACCGCACGAAGTACTTGATGTTCTCGAAGTCGATCCCGGAGAGGTCGGCCCCCCAGTTGGGCATGGGCTTCTTCTCGAAGAGCTTGAGCGCCTTCAGTCGCGCTTCGCGCATCCACTCCGGCTCGGACTTCTTCGAGGAGATGTCGGTGACGACGTCCTCGTTCAGCCCGCGACGGGCGCTGGCGCCCGCCTCGTCGGAGTCGGCCCAGCCGAACGCGTACTTGCCAAGGGACTCGATGGTCTCTTCCTGGCTCAGTGGCGCGGTGGTGGGAGTGCGCTGCTCGGCAGCGGCAGTCATGCGGGTTTCCCTCCATTCGGGATCCGTGCTGTGTGCCCCTCGGGGGACACCGTTCTCACCGGCTCGGGATGGGCCGGCTGACCCGCCGTGACGGGTACGTGGGTGGTGCACGCGGAGTCACCGCGCGCGATGGTCGCCAGCCGCTGGACGTGGGTGCCCAGCAGCTTCGCGAACGCCTCCGTCTCGGCCTCGCACAGCTGCGGGAACTCCGCGGCGACGTGGGCGACCGGACAGTGGTGCTGGCAGAGCTGCGCGCCCACGTTCTGACCAGGGGCCGGGGCCCCGACCTGGCGGGTCGACGCAGCGTAGCCTTCCCTGCTCAGCGCGGCCGCGAGGGCCTCCGCGCGCGCCGCCGGCTCACCCTGTTCGGTGATCGCGGCGCGGTGTGGGCCGACGAGCTTCTCGATGCGCTGCTCGGCGAAGGCGCGGATCGCGTCCTCCCCGGCGTGCTCGGCCAGGAAGCGGACGGCGGAGACGGCCAGGTCGTCGTAGGCGTGCCCGAAGCGGGCGCGGCCGAGCTCGGTCAGCAGGAAGAGCTTGGCCGGACGACCCCGACCTCGGGGTCCGCGGCGCGGCGCGTCCCGCGTCTCAGCTTCGCCATCCGCGAGAAGAGCGTCGAGGTGCCGCCGGACGGCGGTGGGGCTGATCCCGAGCTGCTCGGCGACCACGACGGCGGTCATGGGACCCTGTTCCAGCAGCAGCCGGGCGACCTCGTGGCGGGTCTTGCCCTCGGCGCTGACCTGCGACGGGACGTGCGGATGGGCGGCGCGGGGCATGTCGCCGCCCGCCTGGTCACCCGCCTCCGTCTTTTTCACAACACAAGTGTGTCTTATTTCCGGGTGATCGGCAAAGGCGGGGTGTCCGGCAGTGACCCGACTCACTCGGAGGGGGACCGATACCCTGCACGCGTGGCAGTGGGTGAACAGGAGCAGCAAGTGGCACGGCTCGAAGCCGGGAGTGCCCACCCGGTGACGCTCTCCCCGGTCCGCCCCCGCGAGCCGCTCCCCCTGGAGGCCGCCGAGCAGCGCGGGCTGAACGTCGTCCGGCGCTTCGGCACGGTCGGGTCGCTGTTCCTCGCCCTCGGCTCCCTCGGCGCCGGCGCCGCCCCGGTGATCAACCCGGTGCAGGAGATCCCGGTGCTGCGGCTGTTCACCCGGATCCCCACGGTGTCGCTGGCCATCGCCATCTCCGGGATGGGCATCCTCGTGCTGAGCTGGCTGATGCTCGGCCGGTTCGCCCAGCCCAGCCGCGAGCGGCTGGCGTCGCAGGGCCAGCTGGCGCGCACCATCGCGCTGTGGGTGCTGCCGCTGCTGGTCATCCCGCCCCTGTTCTCCCGCGACGTCTACAGCTACCTGGCGCAGAGCGAGATCGTGCACCGCGGGATGGACCCGTACGTGCTCGGCCCGGCGCAGGCGCTCGGCGTCGCCGACCCGTTCACCGCGGGCGTGTCGAACATGTGGCGCGAGACGCCGGCGCCGTACGGGCCGCTGGTGCTGCGGCTCGGCGGCTGGCTGGCGCCGCTGGCCGGCAACAGCATCGCCGTCGGCGTCCTGCTGCAGCGGGTGCTCGCGCTGGCCGGCGTGGTCCTCATCGTCTGGGCCCTGCCGCGGCTGGCGCGCCGGTTCGGCGTCCAGCCCGCGACCGCGCTGTGGCTCGGCGCCCTGAACCCGCTGCTGATCTTCCACTTCGTCGCCGGCGCCCACAACGACGCGCTGGCGGTCGGCCTGATGCTGGCCGGCCTCGAGATCGGCATCCGGCGGCTGCCGATCCGGGTCAAGGGCGACACGCCACCCCCGCTGGCCCGCGGGGAGCTGCTGTACATCGGGCTCGGCGTCGCCATCATCACCCTCGGCGTCGCGGTGAAGCTGCCCGCGGTGTTCGCGCTGCCGTTCTTCGCGGTGATGGTGGCGCGGCGCTGGCACGGCCGGCTCAAGGACCTGTTCGTGGCCGGCGCCCCGATGGCGCTGTGGTTCGGCGTGGTCCTGGTCGGCGTCTGCTTCGGCACCGGCCTCGGCTTCGGCTGGGTCGGGGCGACGTTCAACACCCCCGGCCTGGTCCGCTCGTGGATCTCCCCCACCGCCGAGCTGGCCAACCTCTCCGGCGTCCTCGGCATCGCGCTCGGGCTCGGCAACCACACGAACGCCCTGGTCCCGATCCTCGGCGCGCTCGGTTACCTCGTCGCCGTCGGGATCACCTTCAAGTTCCTCTGGGACAGCTTCAAGTGGCGCTACCGGCCGATCATCGGCCTCGGCGTCTCCCTCGGGGCGGTGATGCTGCTGCAGATCAACCTGCAGCCGTGGTACCTGCTGTGGGCGGTCATCCCCCTGGCGGCCGCGGCGGGGACGTCCCGGTTCCGCGTCGCCGCGACGGTGATCAGCGCGGCCCTGCCGTTCCTGCTCCCCCCGACCGGCAGCACCTTCGACGGCCGCCCGTACGTGCTGCCGTTCGCCTACGGCGCGGCCGTCGTCGTCTGCGGCGGCGGGATGCTGATCGTGCGGCGACTCGCTCCCGTCTTGCTCTCCAAGCCGTCCCCGCGGGTGCCCGAGCCGGTCGACGCCGTATCGTGACCCGATGTGAGTGTCCCTGCCGTCGAGATCAGCGGGCTGGTCAAAAGCTACGGCTCCACCCGCGCGGTCGACGGCCTCGACCTGCGGATGGAGCGCGGCAGCCTGCTCGCCCTGCTCGGCCCGAACGGGGCCGGCAAGACCACCACCGTCGAGCTCTGCGAAGGCTTCCTGCGCGCTGACGCCGGATCGGTGCGCGTGCTCGGCCTCGACCCGGTCCGCGAGTCGGCGGCGCTGCGCCCCCGCGTCGGCATCATGCCCCAGGGCGGCGGCGCCTACCCCGGCGTCCGCGCCGACGAGATGCTGCGGCTGGTGGCCTCCTGCGCGGCGACCCCGCTGGACCCGGCGTGGCTGCTGGACGTCCTCGGGCTCGCGTCGGTGCGCCGGACGCCGTTCAAGCGCCTCTCCGGCGGGCAGCAGCAGCGGCTTTCCCTGGCGTGCGCTCTGGTCGGGCGGCCGGAGCTGGTGTTCCTCGACGAGCCGACGGCGGGCATGGACCCGCAGGCCCGCCGCCTGGTGTGGGACCTGCTGGGGGCGTTGCGCCGCGACGGCGTCTCGGTGCTGCTGACCACGCACCTGATGGAGGAGGCCGAGGCACTGGCCGACACGGTGGTGATCGTGGACCACGGCAAGGTCGTGGTGTCGGGCGCGCCCCAGTCCCTGACGACGGACGACACGGGTGCGGCCGGGCTCCGCTTCAAGGCCCGCACGCGGCTGGACACGGCTTTGCTGACGGCGGCGCTGCCGGAGGGTTACGCGGTGCGCGAGTCCGCGCCGGGCATGTACACGGTCGCCGGTTCGGTGGACCCGCAGGTCGTGTCGACGGTCACGGCGTGGTGCGCCCAGCAGGGCGTGCTGCCGGAGGAACTGCAGGTCGGCAGGCGGACGCTGGAAGAGGTCTTCCTGGAGCTGACCGGACGGGAGCTGCGGGCATGAGCGTTTTCGAGCCCGGTGTTTTCGTGCCGGCGCCCGGACGGGGGTCGCTGGGCCGGATGCTGCGCACGCACGCGCGCATCGAGGTCAGCCTGACGCTGCGCCACGGCGAGCAGGTGCTGCTGACGCTGCTGATCCCGCTGGCCCTGCTGGTCGGACTGTCCCTTTTGGACATCCTGCCGGCGTCGTCGCTGGGCTCCGTCCCCCGGGTGGACTGGATCACGCCGCGGATCCTGGCGCTGGCGGTGATGTCGTCGGCGTTCACCGGCCAGGCGATCGCGCTGGGCTTCGACCGGCGCTACGGAGTGCTGAAGCGCCTCTCGGCGACGGCGTTGCCGCGGTGGTTGCTGGTGGCGGGCCGCCTGGCGGCGGCCTTGGTGGTCGTGGCGCTGCAGTCGGTGATCATCGGCGTGGTGGCGGCCTTCCTCGGCTGGTCGCCCTCGCCGGCCGGGCTCTTCTCGGCGGTTCTGTTGCTGGTGCTCGGGACCCTGGCGTTCGGAGCGTTGGGCGTCCTGCTGGGTGGGGCGTTGCGCGCCGAGGCCGTGCTGGCGCTGGCGAACATCGTGTGGTTCGCGCTGCTGCTGGCGGGCGGGATCCTGCTGGCGCCGTCGTCGCTGCCTTCGGGGCTGGCGCGCGTGGTGGAGCTGCTGCCGTCGGGGGCGCTGGCGGAGGGGATGCGATCCGCTCTGGTGGACGGGTCGTTCACGCCGGGACCGCTCGCGGTCCTGGCGGTGTGGGCGGTGGTCGCCGGTGCGGTGGCCTCGAGGACGACAAAGCTCACCTGAGGCTCGGCGCGGGTTGTCGTGAGTGGTAAGTCGGGTTAGAACCCGACTTACCACTCACGACCGTGGGCCCGGTCTTCGCGTGACCTTGGTCCCTTGCGCGGCCTGGGCCGTTCTGGGCGTCCGGACCGGCCGGAAGCGTGATTTCCGCGCGCTCTACCATCGATGCCGTGCCGTTCACCAGCCTCGTCGCCCGTCTGCCGTTTCCCTCCGCCGCTGTGCAGCGGGCCGTCGGGATCGCCGCGGTCCTCGCGCAGGCGCTGATCGGCGTCACCGGGTCGATCGTGCGCGTCACCGGGTCCGGGCTGGGCTGCCCGACCTGGCCCCAGTGCGTGGCCGGCAGCCTCGTGCCGAAGCACGACTCCGGGATCGACGCGCTCAACCAGTGGATCGAGTTCGGCAACCGGCTGCTCACCGGCGTCGTCATCCTGATCGCCGCCGTCGCGGTCATCACGGCGTGGCGCGTGCAGATCGACCACCCGGAGCGCAAGCGCCTGGTCAAGCTGGCCTGGACGATGCCCGGCGGCGTCGTGCTGCAGGCCGTCGTCGGCGGTCTCACCGTGCTCGCGAAGCTGGAGTGGTGGACGGTCGCGATCCACTTCCTCGCGACGACCCCGCTCGTCTGGCTGGCCGTCCTCCTGCTGCGCGCGTTCCGCGAGGGCGACGAGCGCCCGCGGCTGCTGGTCCCGCCGGCCGGCCGCACGATCCTGGTCCTGCTCGCCGCAGTGATGTGGCTCGTGCTGGCGGCCGGCACCACGGTGACCGGCGCCGGCCCGCACAGCGGCGACATCAACACCCACCGCCTCGACGCGCCGGTCGAGGCCCTCGCCCAGGTCCACGGCGGCCTGCTGGTGCTCTACCTGCTGCTGCTCGCGGTGTTCGGCCTCCAGCTGCTGCGCATCGGCGCCCCGAAGGGCCTCTGGCAGCGCTACACGGTGGTCTGGGTGGTCGCCGTCGCGCAGGGGGGCCTCGGTTCGCTGCAGTACGCGCTGGGCGTGCCGGAGGCGATGGTGTCGTTCCACGTCCTGGGCGCGATGGCGGTCATCATCGCGACGGCCTCGCTGTGGACGGGCAGCCGCGACCGCGGCCCGGTGACCTCGCTTTCAGCGGCGCCGAAGGAGCTCACGGCCGCCTGACGGCTACGCGGGCTTCACTCCGCGTCGGCGTGCACGTCCCGGCCGTGTATTACTGTTCGCGCCATGACGTCGCGCACCGCGCCCAAGCCGCTGATCTCCCACCGCCGCGGCACCGGCGAGATGATCGTGCTCAAGACCTTCCTGCTGGTGCCGTTCGCGGCGCTCCTGATCGCGGTCCCCCTGGTCTGGGGCTGGGGCATGACCTGGATCGACCTGATCCTCGCGGCGGCGTTCTACACGTTCGCCACGCTCGGCGTGACGGTCGGCTTCCACCGGTACTTCACCCACGGCGCGTTCAAGGCGTCGCGGCCCCTGCGGGTGGTGCTGGCCATCGCGGGCAGCATGGCGGTCCAGGGCTCGGTGATCTTCTGGGTAGCGAGCCACCGCCGCCACCACGCCTTCGCCGACCGCGAGGGCGACCCGCACTCGCCGTGGCTGTTCGGCACCTCGCCGTCGGCCCTGCTCCGGGGTTTCTGGCACGCGCACATGGGCTGGATGTTCGGCCGCGAGGTGACCAACGCGGACCGGTTCGCCCCGGACCTGGTGGCGGACTCGGACGTGCGCTGGGTGAACCGGTACTTCTGGCTGTGGATCACGTTGAGCCTGGCCCTGCCGGCGGTGCTGGGCGGGTTGATCTCGTGGTCGTGGTGGGGCGTGGTGACGGGGTTCTTCTGGGCCGGGTTGGTGCGGATCGCGTTCCTGCACCACGTGACGTGGTCGGTCAACTCGGTGTGCCACCTGATCGGGGAACGGCCGTTCGCGAGCCGGGACAAGGCGGCGAACTTCTGGCCGCTGGCGTTGCTGTCGATGGGCGAGTCGTGGCACAACTCGCACCACGCTGACCCGACTTGTGCACGGCACGGGGTGCTGCGGGGGCAGGTGGATGTGTCGGCTCGGGTGATCTGGGCCTTCGAGCGGTTCGGGTGGGCCACGAACGTGCGGTGGCCGAAGGCCGATCGGCTGGCCGCCAAACGGGTCTGATGGAGAGAATGAAGCCACCTCGCACCGCGTCGACGTGGCTCATCCTCTTCCCTGGAGAGAGCTGGCGCCCAGGGGGCCAGTCAGTTGCCGGTGTTGCCGCCGCCTTCGCCGCCGCCTCCGCCAGCGTGGTCGTGATACTCCACGCGCTCTCTCCTCTATGTATTTGTTCAGATGCACAGATGACTACCTGCAAGAACAGGTTACGTTCCGTCATCGGACACGATAGAGGAACCCCGTACCCTCACTTCCCCTGATCAGACCGGCTTCAGCCTCTTCACCGTCGCGGCCAGCTGAAGGCGATCCCGTACTCCTCCCGTGGATGGCAGCACCCTTCGAAGGTGTGCTGCACGAACCCGTCGCCGATCTCGAGCAGGCGCGGGCTGCCCGTCGGCGGCCGGAGCAGCCGTTCGACTTCGAGTTGCTCCGCGTACCACCAGCATGCTTCGGGCAGGCACTCCTCCTGGAAGTTGACGCGGATGGTCAGCCCAGCTCGCGCTACCCCGTGGTGATCGACCTGGACACTGACCCATCTCCGCTCCTCGTCGAGGCGCCCGTCGACCGCCTCGGAAACGAAGCTGTATGCCTCATGGGCACGCAGCCTCCGCCGGAAGCGCAACTTGGCCAATCCGGGATCGCCCGGCGAGACCACGAGGCGGCAGTTCCACAGAGCTCTGACCGGGATATCGGCCAGGTTCCCCGACCACCCGGTCAACGCATGGACGAAGTAGCTGTCGACACCGTCCTTGCGGGCGACGATGTCCCGTTCCGTGATGCGGCGCAAGGCCGTCCGGCGGTGCATGACGACCGTGACGACCATCCGCTCGACGAACACCGGCTGCGCGCCTTCGGACGGCAGCCGGCAGCCGTCCTGACGATGGTCGTCAGGTGGCGTTTCGTTCGCCGCGGATCGCCCGATCTCGACGTAAGGCAGCCAACCGTCACCCTCGAGGTGTCCCAGTTTCCCCGCCACCGCGGCAGCGAGCATTTCGAGAGCGCCGGCCCAGGCTTTGTTCATCGGCGTGTTCGACAGCGGCTTCCGTTCTCCGAACAGACCACGAACCTCCGCCAATTGGCCGAATCGATCTCCGAGATTCGCCGCCCAGCTCGTGCTGCCGTCCGGTATCGGCGGCAGCCGGAATGCGGCCAGCAGGACGAAATGCTCCCGCGGTTCCACCACCGAACCCAGCTTGGTGATCTCGTCGACGATGAGGCCCCAGACCGCCAACGCGCACGATTCCGGCGTCGGCCACGGCAGCGAGGCAGCCGGTTCGACCAGGCAGCCGAGCGGAGTTCCGGTGCCACCGGACGAAGATTCGGCCGCACGGCGGAGCGCACCGACCAGGTCCCCGTCCCGGCGGCGAGCCAGAGATCCCAGCGCGGCCTTCGTCGGTGACTCCTGGAGAACCTCCGACAAAGATCGACAATCCGCGGAAAAGTCCGACACGAAGAAACACCTCCGCACCACCAAAGATCATTTCCGATCCCGACCCCCGCACGGCACTCTGAAACGACGAAGGCGTACTAGTACACCATGAAGAGGGGTAGTACGGTGAGCAAAGAAAAGGACAGTTTCCGGGCAGGGAGACAAACGATCAAAGCCGGCTTGGCCGGAATCGGCGGCCTTTATCTGATCACCGGCTCCCTGGCCGTTACCGCGATCGGGGCAGTGGTCGCGCTGGTGCTCGCCGGCCTGCAGCGGGCCGGCCGGTGACTACGCCAGCTGTTGCCGCACCGCCGAGGCGAACCTCATCACCGCCGACGGGTCCGCCTGCCGAAACCCCAGCGACGGCTCCGTCAGCTCCAGCTCCAGCAGCAACGGCTTCCCGTCCTTCCCGCGCACCACGTCCACCCGCGCGTACAACAGCTCGGCCCGCAGGATCCCCAGCAACGCCGAAGCCGCGTCCAGGACGTCCTCCGCCAGGGCCACCGCGTCCGCGGGCGGGGTGGCCGGGGCCAGTGATTCCGACAGGTACAGCCCCGACGAATCCATAGTGGACCCCAGCATCGCGCCCTTGGTGAACGCGTGGGAGTAGACCCCGCCCAGGTACACCAGCGCCAGCTCGCCGGAAGTGTCCACACTGGACTGATACGGCTGGATCAACGCCGTCTGCCCCTCGGCGTGCAGACCGGCCACGTGTGCGGACGCCTCGGAAACCGCCGAAGCCGCGAACCGGGCCGCGCCCCGCGACCCTGCACCCACCGACGGCTTCACCACGAAGTCCGACGACGGGAAGGTGGCCGAGTCCCCCGGTGAGACCAGCGCGGTCGGCACCACCGCCACGCCCGCGTCCAGCAGCTCCACCAGGTACGACTTGTCCGTGTTCCACCGCACCACCGCCGCCGGGTTGAACAGCGACGGCACCGACTCGCACCACGCGAGGAACTCCGGACGACGTGATGCGTAATCCCAGGTCGCGCGCAGGATCACCGCGTCCGCCGAGGCGAAGTCGGACCCGGAATCCCACGGGGCCCACGAGACCGAAAAGCCCAGGGACGACAACGCAGGCAGCACAGCGTCGTCGTCGCCGTCACCCGAGGGAAGTTCCGCGCAGCTGACCAGGACCGCGGTGGGGCTCACCGGCCCGCCATCTTGCGGCGGTGCTCCGGGCCGATCTTCGTGGCCTGCACCGTCTCGGCGTCCCACGTGGCCGGCGCGAGGTCCTCGACCGCCTCGATCAGGGCCTCGCCCGTCGCCACCGCGGGGACCACCACGTCACCGAGGGCGCCGTCCGCGCCGACCAGGACGACCCGGGCGCCCGCCCGGCCGATGTTCTCCACCACCGCGCGGGACGGCTTGCCGTGCGCCTTCACGAACTTGCGGGCCGCGGCCAGCTGCGCGCCGGACGGCGGGACGACGGTCTCTTCGGATTCAGCCACGTACAGCACGATAACCAAGAACCGGCCGGAACGCGGAACAGCGTGGCCTCGGCCATAGTTGCACTGGGAGAACCCGACCCGGAGGAGGAGCCCCATGCCCACCGCAGTGCAGGTGACGAAGACCGGCGGCCCGGAAGTGCTCGAACCGGCCGAAGTGGACGTCCGCGCCCCGGAAGCCGGCGAGCTCCTGGTCGACGTCGCCGCGGCCGGGGTCAACTACATCGACACCTACCAGCGCCAGGGCATCTACCCGATGGAGCTGCCGTTCGTGCTCGGCCTGGAAGGCGCCGGCACGGTCGTGGAGGCCGGCGCGGACACCGGCTTCGCGCCCGGCGACCGCGTCGCCTGGCAGGGCTCGATCGGCAGCTACGCGGCCCGCAAGCTCGTGCCGGCGTCGGTCGCCGTGAAGGTCCCCGAAGGCGTTTCCCTGGAGACCGCCGCCGCGACCATGCTGCAGGGCATCACCGCGCACTACCTGGTCGCCTCGACCTTCGAGGTCAAGCCGGGCCACGACGTGCTCGTGCACGCGGCCGCGGGCGGCGTCGGGCTGCTCCTGGTGCAGCTGGCGAAGGCGCGCGGCGCCCGGGTGATCGGCACGGTGTCGACCGAAGAGAAGGAAAAGCTCGCCCGGGAAGCCGGCGCCGACGAGGTCATCCGCTACGACCGCGACGACTTCGCGAAGCTCACCCGCGAGCTGACGAACGGCGAGGGCGTCGACGTCGTCTACGACGGCGTCGGCAAGGACACCGTCGACGGCAGCCTGGCCAGCCTCAAGGTCCGCGGCCTGCTCGCGCTGTTCGGCGCGTCCAGCGGCCCGGTGCCGCCCCTGGACCCGCAGCGCCTCAACGCCGGCGGCTCGCTGTACCTCACCCGCCCGACGTCCGTGCACTACACGCGCACGCGCGAGGAGATCGACTGGCGTTCGAAGGAGCTGTTCGACGCCATCCTCGCCGGCGAGCTGACCGTCCGCATCGGCGGCAAGTACCCGCTGGCCGACGCCCGCAAGGCCCACGAGGACCTGCAGGGCCGCCGCACCACCGGCAAGCTGCTGCTCATCCCCTGACCCAGGTGGCGCGCCAGCGGTAGCCGTCCTGCTCGACGCGCTCCGCGGTGAGCTCGACCTCGGCGCCCGCCCGCAGCGCGCGGTACCCGGCGGCGTCGATCACCGAGAAGTGCACCCAGACGGGGTCGTCGAAGCCCGGCGCTTCGACGACCCCCCCAGCCCTCTTCGTCGTGCCACTCGCGGACGCGGCCGCGGCGGACGTCCACGTCACCGCCCCTAGGCGGCGCCGACCGAGACGGCGTCCGTCACGAACACCAGCGTCTCGTTCGGCTTCATGCCGTTGCCGCCCTCGCCGTACGCGAGGTCCGGCGGGATGATCAGCAGCCGGCGGCTGCCCTGCTTGATGCCCGTCAGCCCCTGGTCCCAGCCCGGGATGACCTCGCCCGCGCCCAGGTTCAGGTCGAACGTCTGGCCGCGGTCGAAGGAGCTGTCCAGCTTCTTCTTGTCCGACCAGGTCACCAGCAGGTAGTTCATCTTGAGCTTCTGCCCGGCCTTGGCGGGGTCGCCGGTGCCCTCGGACAGGTCCTTCGTGACCAGCTTCTTGGGCGGGTCGCAGTCGTCCGGGATGGTGATCGTCGGCACTTCGCCGAACTTGCCCGTCGTCTTGATGTCGTCCGCGGTGCACTCGCGGCCCTTGCTCTGGGGCGCCGTCGCGGCGCTCGACGACGGAACGGCCGGCCCCGCCGGAGCGGCCGTCTGGGTCTTGGCCTGCTGGCCGCACGCGGCCAGCGACAGCGCCGCCGCGGCGACGACCACGATCTTCCCGATGTTCTGCATGCCGGGCACCCTAGCCAAGCACGGAGAGTGCCGGCACTTCGTCACCGGTGGCGACCACGCCGAGCCGCCGGGTCGCGCGCGTCAGGGCCACGTACAGGTCGTTGAGGCCCCGCGGCGAACCCGCGACGACCTCGTCCGGCGCGACCAGCACCACCGAGTCGAACTCCAGGCCCTTCGACCGCTCGACGGTCAGGACGCTCAGCCGCTCGTCGAACGAGCCGAGCAGCGCCGAAACCGCGTCGTACCGGCCCGCGGGCACCAGGACCGCCACCGTGCCGCCGTCCACTTCGGACAGTTCGCGCGTCACCAGCTCCGGCAGGTCCGCGTCCAGGGAAGCCGGCCGCACCGACCACGGCGGCACCCCGGTCTCCCGCACCGAGGACGGCGCCGAGAGCGACGGCGAAACCTCCGCCAGCACCCGCGCCGCGACGGCCATGATCTCGGCCGGCGTGCGGTAGTTCACGGTCAGCTGTTCCAGCCGCCAGCGGTCCTCGACGTACGGCGAGAGCACCTCACCCCACGACCGCGCCCCGCCCGCCGCGCCGGTCTGGGCCACGTCCCCGACCAGCGTCATCGACCGGTTCGGCGTGCGCCGCATCAGCAGCCGCCAGTCCATCGCCGACAGCTCCTGGGCCTCGTCGACGATCACGTGCCCGAACGTCCAGGTCCGGTCCTGCGCGGCCCGCTGGGCGGCGGTCAGCTCGCTGCGCGCCTGCTGGCGTTCGGCGAACAGCTCGGCGTCGAGGACGTCGGAGACGCGCAGCAGCTCTTCGTCGATGATCTCTTCGTCCTGTTCGAGGATGTCGAGCACGCCCTCGGCGTACGCGCGGTCCTCGCGCTCCCGGCGTTTGCGCTCCACCCGGGCCTCGGTGTCGTCGACGCCGATGAGCTCGGCCAGCTCGTCGAGCAGCGGCACGTCGGCCGGGGTCCAGCGCGCATCGCGGCCGCTTTCCAGCAGGGCGCGGTCCTCGGCCGACAGCAGTTTCCCGGCGGCCGCGGCGAGGCGTTCGCGGTCGGCGAACAGGTCGTCGAGCACGCCTTCCGGGGTCAGCACGGGCCACAGCGAATCCAGCGCGGCCGCCACGTTTTCGTCGGCGGCCAGCTCGGCCCGGATGTCGGCGAGGTCCTGGCCGTCGAGGAGGTCCTCCCCCAGCTTGCGGGCGGCCTGGCGGGTCAGCGCGTCGAGGACGTCGGAGACGAACAGACGCCGCGCGGGGTTGTGCGGGCGCCGCGACCGGCGGGCGCGGGTCCGGGCTTCGGCACAGGTCTTGCGGTCCAGCCGCAGCACGTCGTGCTCGTATTCGATCTCCAGCACGGGCTCGGGCACGCGCTGGCGGTCGCGGACGGCGTTGGCGAGCACTTCGGCCAGCACCAGCCGCCCCTTGACCTCGGTCGCCTCGCGCGGCTCCACGCCGTCGGCGGTCAGGCCGGGGTAGAGCTGGCCGATGGTGGCGAGCAGCACACCGGTCTCGCCGAGCGAGGGCAGCACCTGGCCGATGTAGCGCAGGAACGTGCTGTTCGGGCCGACGACGAGCACGCCGCGGGTGGTGAGCTGCTGGCGGTGCGTGTAGAGCAGGTAGGCGGCGCGGTGCAGCGCGACGGCGGTCTTGCCGGTGCCGGGGCCGCCCTGCACGACCATGACACCGCCGAGCGGGGCGCGGATGATCCGGTCCTGCTCGGCCTGGATGGTCGCGACGATGTCGCTCATCTCGCCGGTGCGCCGCTGCTCCAGGGCGGCCAGCAGCGCGGCTTCGCCGGCCAGGCCGAGGTCCTGGCCCTGGTCGGCGGCGGTGAGGTCGAGGATCTCGTCGTCGAAGCCGGTGACCTTGCGGCTCAGCGACCGCAGGTGCCGCCGCCGGAGCACCCCTTCGGGTGACGCGGCGGTGGCGAGGTAGAACGGCCGCGCGACCGGCGCCCGCCAGTCGACGAGCAGCGGCCGGTAGTCGTCGTCCTCGTCGAACAGCCCGAGGCGGCCGATGTAGGTGGTTTCCTCGGCGCTCTCGGGGACGAAGTCGAGCCGCCCGAAGGCGAGCCCCTGCTCGACGGAGCCGAGCTGGGCGAGCCGGTCGGTGTAGAGGGTGGTGGCGACGTCGCGTTCGGTGCGGGCCTGCGGGGTGCCGCCGGTCTGCCGCAGCGTCTCGTCGAGGCGGCGCTGGGCTTCCAGGCGCTCGGCGTCGAGCTTCGCGTAGAGGGTGGTGACGTAGGCCTGCTCGTGGGCGAGCTCGGCGGAAAAGTCGTCCGAAGACAAGGATCCTGCTTTCGCCTCAAGGAAAAGAGCCAACGAAGTGTAACGGCGGCCGCCGCGCGATCATTCCGTCCCGAGTGCGCAGTACGCGGAGATCTCGCCGGCCCGGACGGCGACGGGCAGCACCTTCTCCCCCGGGGTGCACGAAACGTCGGCCGGCGGCAGCTGTGCGCCACCGGTGATTCGCCCGTCCGGGGCACGGAACAGCACCGCGGCACCCTTGCTGGTGAGCGCCCGGCAGTTCCCGGAGCGGTAGCGGACCCCGCCGGGGACGACGTCGGCGGTCACCGGGGTGAAGCCGCCGAGGGACTCGGGGGCGATCCAGATCACCGGGCCGACGGCGGGCCGGTCGAGCACCACGCCGATCCGCCGGCCGGGGGTGAGCACCGGCACCTCGACGGTCCGGGAGCCGGACGTCACCGGGATCCGGTAGGCGGCGAGGGTGCTGGTGTTCTCCAGCACCGCGGCACCCGGTCCCTGCTCGGCGACCCGGACGGAACCGCCGTCGGGGGCCGGGCCGGGGAGCGCGGTGATCCGTTTCGGGATGGTGCAGCCGCCGGTGAGCAGCGTCTCGTCCAGGGCCGGGAGCTTCCCGTGGCCGAGCAGGACGAGCAGGCCGAGGACGGCGACCGCGACGGCCGCGGTGCCGGCCCGTCTCAGGGCCGGATTCAGAACGGCAGGCCGAGCGTGGGCAGGCCGATGGCCGAGTCCACCGCCAAGGCCACGAACACGATCATCAGGTACGTGTTCGACCGGTGGAACAGCGCCATCGGCTTGGTCTCCTCGCCGCGTCGCACGGCCGCCTGCAGGCTGTGCGCGTAGAAGAGGAACCAGCCGCCGGCCAGGATCGCGAACGTGCCGTACAGCCACGACGTCACCGGGAGCAGCAGCAGCGTCCAGGCCACCATCACCCACGAGTAGATGACGATCTGGCGGGCGACGTGCTGGGCGGTGGCGACCACCGGCAGCATCGGCACGCCCGCGCGCTCGTAGTCGTCGCGGTACTTCATGCCCAGCGCCCACGTGTGCGGCGGCGTCCAGAAGAAGATCACGCCGAACATCACGAACGCCGGCCACTGGACCGTGCCCGTCACGGCCGCCCAGCCGATGACCACCGGCATGCAGCCCGCCGCGCCGCCCCAGACCACGTTCTGTGACGTGCGCCGCTTGAGGCCCAGCGTGTAGACGAAGATGTAGAAGAGGATGGTCGCGATGGCCAGGATCGCCGACAGCAGGTTCACCGTGAGGTACAGCACGGCGGCCGAGGCGACGCCCATCACCAGGCCGAAGATCAGCGCGCCGCGGCGGGGCACCGAGTCCTTGACCAGCGGGCGGCGCTTCGTGCGGTTCATCACCTTGTCGATGTCCGCGTCGATCACGCAGTTGAGCGCGTTCGCGCTGCCCGCGGCCATCGTCCCGCCGACCAGCGTGGCCAGGACCAGCCACGGCGAGGGGATCTGACGGCCGGCGAGGAACATCGCCGGGATGGTGGTCACCAGCAGGAGCTCGATCACCCGCGGCTTGGCCAGCGCGGCGTAGGCGCCGACGACCCGGCGGAGGCTTCGCCGCTCACCGTGCGGTCGTTCACCGGTCGGGTGCACGGCGCTGGTGTCTTCACTGCGTCCGTGCGCAGCGTTCACCGGCGACATTTCACTCCCTGCGTCAGGTTCGGGCGGGACAGCGCGGGTAGCCGACGACCAGCCCTACTGAACCCTCGAACGATGTTAGACGTGGTGAATCCCGTGGGTGATCGCGGGTCCTCGACCGGCCCAAGCACTAGGCTGGCCGCGACGGGCCGCGATTGCCCCTGCGCATGGCCGCGAGCAGGAATATCGTCCCTTCGGGATCGATTGAGATAAGTAGCCGCGCGTACGGGTAACCGGAACGAGGAAGACCAGCCGCAACCATCATGACCGGGAGTTGGAGTTCAGTGTCCGAAACCGCCACTACCAGCGAGAACAACCCACTCCTCCGGCGTAACGTCCCCGCCGACTGGACCGACACCGACACCCGCGCCGTGGACACCGTCCGGGTGCTGGCCGCCGACGCCGTGGAGAACTGTGGCAGCGGCCACCCCGGCACCGCGATGAGCCTCGCGCCGCTGGCCTACACGCTGTTCCAGCGCACCATGCGGCACGACCCGAACGACCAGCACTGGCCGGGCCGCGACCGGTTCATCCTCTCGGCCGGTCACTCGAGCCTCACCCTCTACATCCAGCTCTTCCTCGCCGGCTACGGCCTCGAGCTCGAGGACCTCAAGCAGCTGCGCAAGTGGGGCTCGAAGACCCCCGGTCACCCGGAGTACCGCCACACCGACGGCGTCGAGACCACCACCGGCCCGCTCGGCCAGGGCCTGGCCAACGGCGTGGGCATGGCGATGGCCGCCCGCCGCGAGCGCGGCCTGCTCGACCCGGACGCCGCGCCCGGCGAGAGCATCTTCGACCACCACATCTACGTGATCGCCTCCGACGGCGACATCGAAGAGGGCGTCACCTCCGAGGCCTCGTCCATCGCGGGCCGCCAGGAGCTGGGCAACCTGATCGTCTTCTACGACGACAACAAGATCTCGATCGAGGACGACACGAACATCGCGCTGTCCGAGGACACCGTGAAGCGCTACGAGGCCTACGGGTGGCACACCCAGGTCGTCGAGGGCGGCGAGGACGTCGTGGCGATCGAGGAGGCCATCAAGGCCGCCAAGGCCGAGACGCAGCGGCCGTCGTTCATCGCGCTGCGGACCGTCATCGGCTACCCGGCCCCCAAGAAGATGGGCACCGGCAAGGCGCACGGCGCCGCGCTGGGCGCCGAAGAGGTCGCCGCCGTCAAGGAAATCCTCGGCTTCGACCCGGAGCAGTCGTTCCAGGTCGAGGACGACGTGCTCAAGCACACCCGCCAGGCGGCCGAGCGCGGCCGGCAGGCCCACGCCGAATGGCAGGAGAAGTACGACGCCTGGGGCAAGGCCAACCCGGAGCGCAAGAAGATCGGCGACCGGATGGCCACCCGCACCCTGCCGGAGGGCTTCGCCGACAACCTGCCGAAGTGGGAGCCGGACGCCAAGGGCATCGCGACCCGCAAGGCCTCCGGTGAGGTGCTCAACGCCCTCGCCGAGCCGCTGCCGGAGCTGTGGGGCGGTTCGGCCGACCTGGCCGAGAGCAACAACACGACGATGAAGGGCGCCGACTCGTTCGGTCCCGAGAAGGCCGCCACCGACATGTGGCAGGCCAACCCGTACGGCCGGACGCTGCACTTCGGCGTCCGCGAGCACGCCATGGGCTCGATCCTCAACGGGATCGCGCTGCACGGCGGCACCCGCCCGTACGGTGCGACGTTCCTCATCTTCTCCGACTACATGCGCCCGCCGGTCCGGCTGGCCGCGCTGATGAAGGCGCCGGTCACCTACGTGTGGACGCACGACTCGATCGGCCTCGGCGAGGACGGCCCGACGCACCAGCCGATCGAGCAGCTCTCCGCGCTGCGCGCGATCCCGGGCCTCAACGTCGTCCGCCCGGCGGACGCCAACGAGACCGCGTACGCCTGGAAGGCCGTGCTGGAGGACACCGACCACCCATCCGGGCTGGCGCTGACCCGCCAGAACGTGCCGGTGCTCGAGGGCACCAGCGCCGAGGGCGTGGCGAAGGGCGGGTACGTCCTGGCCGACTCCGACGGCACTCCGGACGTGGTCCTCATCGCCACCGGTTCCGAGGTCCAGCTCGCCGTCGAGGCGAAGAAGACCCTGGACGCCGACGGCGTCAAGGCGCGCGTCGTGTCCATGCCGTGCGTCGAGTGGTTCGACGCGCAGGACGCGGCCTACCGCGAATCCGTCATCCCGGCCGGGGTGAAGGCCCGCGTGTCCGTCGAGGCGGGCATCGCCCAGTCGTGGCACCGCTTCACCGGTGACGCCGGGGTGAACGTTTCGATCGAGCACTTCGGCGCTTCCGCCGATGCCGCCACACTGTTCCGTGAGTTCGGGTTCACCGCGGAAGCCGTCGTCGAGGCCGCGCGCCGCTCGATCCAGAACACCAAGAATTCCTGAAGGGGATGACAGTAATGAGCAACGACAAGCTCGCCGCGTTGTCCGAAGCCGGTGTGTCCATCTGGCTCGACGACCTCTCCCGTGAACGCCTGAACACCGGCAACCTGGCCGCCCTGATCCGCGACAAGCACGTCGTGGGCGTGACGACCAACCCGACGATCTTCGCGAACGCGATGTCGAAGGGCGACGCCTACGACGAGCGCACGCGCGAACTCGCCGCACAGGGCGCCGACGTCGAGGCGACCATCCGCGACCTGACCACGACCGACGTGCGCAACGCCGCGGACCTGTTCCGCGACGTCTACACCGCCACGAACGGCGTCGACGGCCGCGTGTCGATCGAGGTCGACCCGCGCCTGGCCAAGGACAGCGACAAGACGGCCGTCGAGGCACAGGACCTGTGGAAGACCGTGGACCGGCCGAACGTGCTGATCAAGATCCCGGCCACGCAGGAAGGCCTGCCGGCCATCACGAAGACCCTGGCCGAGGGCATCAGCGTCAACGTCACGCTGATCTTCTCCGTCGAGCGCTACCAGAAGGTCATCGAGGCCTTCTTCGCCGGCCTGGAGCAGGCCAAGGCCAACGGCCACGACCTGCGCGGCATCCACTCGGTGGCGTCGTTCTTCGTGTCCCGGGTGGACACCGAGATCGACAAGCGCCTGGAAGCCATCGGCACCGACGAGGCCCTGGCCCTGCGCGGCAAGGCCGCCGTCGCCAACGCGCGGCTCGCCTACGCGGCCTTCGAGGAGCTGTTCTCCTCCGACCGCTGGAAGGCCCTCGCGGCCGACGGCGCCAACGCGCAGCGCCCGCTGTGGGCCTCGACTGGCGTGAAGAACCCGGACTACTCCCCCACCCTCTACGTCGACGACCTCGTCGTGAAGGACACCGTCAACACGATGCCGGAGAAGACCCTCGACGCGGTCGCGGAGCACTCCGAGCTCAAGGGTGACCAGGTGACCGGCCGCGCGGCCGAGGCGCAGGAGGTCTTCGACAAGCTCACCGCGGTCGGCATCGACATCACCGACGTGTTCCTCGTCCTGGAGAACGAGGGCGTCGAGAAGTTCGAGAAGTCGTGGACCGAGCTCCTGGACACCGTGAACGGGCAGCTCGAGCAGGCGAAGGGCTGAAGCACGACATGACGACAGGCGAAAAGACCGGCGTCGAGATCGTGGACGCCGCACTGGCGGAGCGTGCCGCGCCGCTGGCCGAGCAGCTGGTCAACGACCAGGCCGCCTCGAAGCTGGCGGCGCAGGACGCGACGCTCTGGGGGCCGGACGCCGAATCCGAGGCGTCGATCCGGCTGTCGTGGACGACGCTGCACAAGTCGTCGCGGCCGCTGATCGGCGAGATCGAGGCGCTGCGGACCGAACTGCGGTCCGAGGGCGTCGACCGCGTCGTGCTGGCCGGCATGGGCGGCTCGTCGCTGGCGCCGGAGGTGATCACCGCGACCGACGGTGTCGCGCTGACCGTCCTCGACACCACCGACCCGGGCCAGGTCGCGGACGCCCTCGCGGGTGACCTCGAGCGCACGGTGATCGTGGTGTCGTCGAAGTCGGGCGGCACCGTCGAGACGGACAGCCACCGGCGGATCTTCGCGAAAGCGTTCGCCGACGCGGGGATCGACGCGGCGCGGCGGATCGTGGTCGTCACCGACCCGGGCTCGCCGTTCCAGGAACTGTCCGAAAAGGAGGGTTACTGCAAGACCTTCCTCGCCGACCCGCACGTCGGCGGCCGCTACTCCGCGCTGACCGCGTTCGGGCTCGTCCCGGCCGGCCTGGCCGGCGCGGACGTCGCCCGGCTGCTCGACCAGGCCGCTTCGGTGGCCGAGGAGCTGGCCGCGGACTCCGCGGACAACCCGGCGGTCAAGCTGGCCGCCGCGTGGGCCGCGGCGCACGAGACGGGCGCCGAGAAGGTCGTCCTGGCGGACACCGGTTCGGGCATCAAGGGTTTCCCGGACTGGGCCGAGCAGCTGATCGCCGAGTCCACCGGCAAGCAGGGCACCGGCCTGCTGCCGGTCGCGGTGGAGGGCCCGGAGGCGCCCGGCTTCGCCGACGCCAAGTCCGACGCCACACCCACCGCGGTCGGCGGCCCGCAGGGTTCGGCGAAGATCTCGGTCACCGGCTCGCTGGGTGCGCAGTTCCTGCTCTGGGAGTTCGCCACGGCGCTCGCCGGGCGGCTGCTCGGGATCAACCCGTTCGACCAGCCCGACGTCGAAGCGGCCAAGAAGGCGGCGCGCGCGCTGCTGGACGACCCGGAGAAGCTGAAGGGCGGCGAGGAACCGTCCACCGTGGACGGTCCGGTCGAAATCTTCGGTTCCTCCGGCGTGGCCACCGACGGCAGCCTCACCGACGTGCTGCGGGCGTTCTTCGCCTCGGCGCCGGACGCGGGCTACATCGCGGTGCAGGCCTACCTCGACCGCCTCGACGACGCGTCGACGTCCCTGCTGCGCGGCGAAATCGCCAAGCGCACCGGGAAGCAGACGACGTTCGGCTGGGGCCCGCGGTTCCTGCACTCCACCGGGCAGTACCACAAGGGCGGGCACCAGAACGGCGTCTTCCTGCAGCTCACCGGCGCGGTCGAGCAGGACCTCGACGTGCCGGACCGGCCGTACACGCTGGGGCAGCTGCAGCACGCCCAGGCCCTCGGCGACGGGCAGGTGCTCGCCGAGCACGGCCGCCCGGTGCTGCGCCTGCACCTGACCGACCGGGCCGCGGGCCTCGCGGCCGTCGTCCGCGCGGTACAGGAGGTCTCCGCATGACGTGGAGCAACCCGCTGCGCGATCCGCGGGACAAGCGGCTCCCGCGGATCGCCGGGCCGTCCAGCCTGGTGATCTTCGGCGTCACCGGCGACCTGGCCCGCAAGAAGCTGATGCCCGCCATCTACGACCTGGCCAACCGCGGGCTGCTGCCCGCGGGCTTCTCGCTCGTCGGGTTCGCCCGCCGCGACTGGGAGCACCAGGACTTCGGCGAGCTCGTGCACGACTCGGTCAAGGAACACGCGCGGACGCCGTTCAAGGAGTCGGTGTGGAACCGGCTCGCCGAAGGCATCCGGTTCGTGCAGGGCACCTTCGACGACGACGAAGCCTTCGACCGGCTCGCGAAGACGGTCCGGGACCTCGACCAGGAACGCGGCACCGGCGGCAACACCGCGTTCTACCTGTCGATCCCGCCCGGCGCGTTCCCGGTGGTGACCAAGCAGCTGGCCCGCTCGGGGCTCGCGAACGCCGACGAGAAGACCTGGCGGCGCGTGGTCATCGAGAAGCCCTTCGGGCACGACCTGAAGAGCGCCGAAGAGCTGAACGCGATCGTCAACGACGTCTTCCCCGAGGAGTCGGTGTTCCGCATCGACCACTACCTCGGCAAGGAGACGGTGCAGAACATCCTGGCGCTGCGCTTCGCCAACCAGCTGTTCGAGCCGATCTGGAACGCCAACTACGTCGACCACGTGCAGATCACCATGGCCGAGGACATCGGCCTCGGCGGCCGCGCGGGGTACTACGACGGCATCGGCGCCGCCCGGGACGTCATCCAGAACCACCTGCTGCAGCTGCTCGCCTTCACCGCGATGGAGGAGCCGCTGTCGTTCGAGCCGCGGGCCCTGCGCGCGGAGAAGATCAAGGTGCTCTCCGGTGTCACGCCGGTCGGGCCGCTGAGCAAGACCAGCGCGCGCGGCCAGTACGCGGGCGGCTGGCAGGGCGGCACGAAGGTGCCCGGCCTGCTGCAGGAAGAGGGCTTCGCGAAGGACTCGAAGACCGAGACCTACGCGGCGGTGACCCTCGAGGTGCAGAACCGCCGCTGGGCCGGGGTGCCGTTCTACCTGCGCACCGGCAAGCGGCTCGGCCGCCGCGTCACCGAGATCGCCGTCGTGTTCAAGCGGGCGCCGCACCTGCCGTTCGACTCGACGTCGACCGAGGAGCTGGGGCAGAACGCCCTGGTCATCCGGGTCCAGCCGGACGAGGGCATCACGCTGCGGTTCGGCTCGAAGGTGCCGGGGACCACGATGGAGGTCCGCGACGTCACGATGGACTTCGGCTACGGCCACGCGTTCACCGAGTCCTCTCCTGAGGCCTACGAACGCCTGATCCTGGACGTCCTGCTGGGCGAGCCGTCGCTGTTCCCGGTCAACGAAGAGGTCGAGCTCTCCTGGAAGATCCTCGACCCGATCCTGGAGCACTGGGCGAAGGAAGGCGCACCCGAGCAGTACGCGCCGGGCACGTGGGGTCCGCCGTCCGCCGACGAAATGCTGGAGCGCACCGGCCGGAAATGGAGGCGCCCGTGATCATCGACCTGCCGTCCACCACGACTTCGGCACTCAACAAGAAGCTGGTGGAGATCCGCGAACAGGGCGGGCAGGTCGCGCTCGGGCGCGTCCTGACGCTGGTGATCGTGGCCGACGACGACAGCCACCTCGAAGAGGCCATCGAAGCGGCCAACGGGGCGAGCCGCGAGCACCCGTCGCGGGTGATCGTGGTCGCCAAGGGCGCGCGCACCGCGTCGCCGCGCATCGACGGCCAGATCCGGGTCGGCGGCGACGCCGGCGCGAGCGAGGTCATCGTGCTGCGGCTCTACGGCCCGCTGGCCGCGCAGGGCCAGAGCGCGGTGGTGCCGCTGCTGCTGCCGGACGCGCCGATCGTCTGCTGGTGGCCGGGGGCCGGCCCGAAGGACCCGGACAAGGACCCGCTCGGCGAGCTGGCCCAGCGCCGGATCACCGACTCGGCCGCGGAGAAGAACCCGGTCAAGGCGTTGACCACCCGGGCGAAGGCGTACACCGAAGGCGACACCGACCTGGCCTGGACGCGCCTGACGCACTGGCGCGCCCAGCTGGTTTCGGCGCTGGACCTGCCGCCGTACGAGAAGATCACCGGCGCGACGGTGACCGGCGAGGCCGACTCGCCGTCGACCGAGCTGCTGGCCGCCTGGCTGGCCGAATACCTGAAGGTGCCGGTCAAGCGGGTCAAGAGCTCGGGCGCGGCCGGGATCATCTCGGTGACGCTCGACCGCCGCTCGGGTCCGGTGGAGCTGCACCGCCCGGACGGCCGCGTGGGCACGCTGACCCAGCCGGGCCAGCCGACCCGCCGGATCGCGCTGCAGCGGCGCAGCACGCAGGACTGCCTGATCGAGGAGCTACGCCGGCTCGACCCGGACGAGGTCTACGAGGCGGCCCTGCACGGCCTGGGCAAGATCACGTCGGGCACGAACGGCAAGACGGGGGCGCCGCCCAAGGCGGACGTCACCTCGCCCGCCGCCGCGGCCGGCTCGGCTGCTTCGGGTTCCGCGAAATGAGCAAGACGGAAGTCGTCGTCTACGCGAACCAGGACATCCTGGCGGCCGCGGCGGCCGCCAGGCTGGTCACGCGGCTGGTGGACGTCCAGGCGGCCAAGGGGTCGGCGTCCCTGGTGCTGACGGGCGGCGGCACCGGGATCGCGGTGCTGTCGGAGCTGCAGGCGTCCTCGGCGCGGGACGCGATCGACTGGTCCCGGCTGGACATCTATTGGGGCGACGAGCGGTTCGTCCCGGCGGATTCGGACGAGCGGAACGAGAAGCAGGCCCGCGAGGCGCTGCTGGACCACGTGCCGCTGGACCCGAAGCGCGTCCACGTGATGGCGCCCTCGGACGGCGAGTTCGGCTCCGACGTGGACGCGGCGGCCGCGGCCTACGCCGACGTGCTGGCTTCCCAGGCGGGCCCGGAGGACCACGGCGACGTGCCGTCGTTCGACATCATGCTGCTGGGTCTCGGCGGGGAGGGGCACACCGCCTCGGTGTTCCCGGAGTCCCCGGCGGTGTACGAGACCGAGCGTTCGGTGGTGGCGGTGCGCAACTGCCCCAAGCCGCCGCCGACGCGGATTTCGTTGACCCTGCCGGCGATCCGGCAGGCGCGTGACGTGTGGCTGATGACGGCCGGCTCGGAAAAGGCCGACGCGGTGGCACTGGCTTTGGCCGGCGCCGGCGAGGTGCAGCTGCCGGTGGCCGGGGCTCGTGGGCACCGGCGGACGTTGTGGCTGCTGGACCGCGCCGCGGCGGGGAAGCTGACGAAGGTGTACCAGCCGCCTACGGCGTGAGTGTTCGTCCGGTGAAGGCCCTCTGCCGCGGCAGGGGGCCTTCATTCGTCGGCGCGGCTTCGCCGGAGCATCGGACCTACTGCACCCGCCACCCGCGTTCCAGGCAGCCGAAGATCTCCTCCGCCGCTCGGCGCGGGTTCTCCGCGGCCAGGATCAGCTCCCTCGACGCCAGTGCGAACCGCGCCAGGGCCGCGCACGCCACGTCGTTCTCCGGGGCCTCTGTCTCCTCCGCGATCGCCTGCGCCAGCGCCGTCTCGTGGCGCATCCACATGCGGCGCCCGTAGTCGCGCAGGACCGGGGTGCTCTCGACCAGGCGGATGAACTCCGGGCTCGGGCCGCCGTCCGCGCTGTCCTTCAGCATGTGCTCGCGCAGCGCCTCCACGATCGAGCGGCCCGGCGGGCGGTCGCGGACCGCACGGACCAGCGCCGCCTCGATGTCGTCGTCCTGGTCGAACAGCAGCGCCTCCTTGCTCGGGAAGTACTTGAACAACGTCGTCACCGAGACGTCCGCCGCGTCCGCGACCTCCTTCACCCCGACCTCGTCGTAGCCGCGCGCGAGGAACAGCTCCAGCGCCGCGTCGGCCAGCGCCTGCCGGGTCTGCGCCTTCTTGCGCTCGCGACGTCCGATCACTTCGGTCATGCCGCCACCCTACGTGATACTGGACTCACTGCAAAAGTTGAGTGATTGCACTTTTTGAATCACTGTGCTTTTCTGGGCGCAGGCCACCGGACCAGCCGGCGGTCCCGAACTTCCCGGGGGGAAGCCATGAACTCCATCGCGATCGTCGGCGGCGGGCTCGGCGGGCTCGCCTGCGCCCGCGTCCTGCAGCTCCACGACATCGACGTCACCGTCTTCGAGCAGGAACCCTCGGCCGACGCCCGTCCCCAGGGCGGCACGCTCGACATGCACGCCGACACCGGCCAGGTCGCCCTTCGCACCGCGGGCGTGTACGAACCGTTTCGTACATTGGCCCGGCCGGAGGGCCAGCAGATGCGGGCCATCGATCCGCGCACCGGCGAGGTGGTCGTCGACGAAGCCCCCGCCGGCGACTCCCGGCCCGAAATCGACCGTGGCCAGCTCCGCGGGCTGCTCCTCGACTCCCTGAAGCCCGGCACCGTCCGATGGGGGCGCTCGATCGCCGAAGTCACCGCCGGCCGCCTGGCCTTCGACGACGGCAGTGCGGCCGAGTTCGAGCTGATCGTCGGCGCGGACGGCGCGTGGTCCCGGGTCCGCCGCGCCCTCACCGGCGTCCGGCCCGAGTACAGCGGCGTCACGTTCGTCGAGTTCGGCTTCGACGACGCCGACCGCCGCCACCCGGGCCCGGCCGCGCTCACCGGCCAGGGGACGCTGATGACGAAGATCGACGGCAAGGCGCTCTTCGCCCAGCGCACCAGCACCGGCCACATCCGCTGCTACGCCGTCTTCTACGCTCCCGAAGACTGGGCCACCGCCCTCGACTTCGCCGACACCGCCGCCGTGCGCGCACACCTGCTGGAGCGCTACGCCGGCTGGCACCCGAGCGTGCTCGCGTTCCTGCACGACGTCGACGGCGGCTTCACGCACCGGCCGCTGCAAGTCCTCCCGGTGCCGCACGCGTGGACCCACACCCCCGGGCTCACGCTGCTCGGCGACGCCGCGCACCTGATGCCGCCGCTCGGCGTCGGCGCGAACCTCGCCCTGCTGGACGGCACCGAGCTGGCGACCGCGCTGGCCACGTCGCCGAGCGTCGGGGAGGCCGTGCGTGCGTACGAGGCCGGCATGCTGCCGCGGTCGATCGAGACGGCGAAAGCCTGCGCGTCCGGCCTGCACGACCTGCTCAGCGACGACCTCGGGTCCATGGCCGCCTGAGAACTACCGCGAGGCGACCACACGTGGGTAACATGATTCCCACGATGTGGTCGTCTTGCCGCACGTTGGGAAACAGAGCCTCCACCCTCGGTAGCACCCAGCGCCCGCGATCCCCCGGACGGCCTAGCGGATTACGGAATCCGGACGCCGGAACGCCGACCGCGGGTGAAACTAACTGTCTCCGTAGGCGACCTCGTTAGCATCCGCACATTTGTCTGCCGCTGCGCGTCCCGATCGGGCCCTGCGCGCCTCTCACCAACAAGTCCACAAGACGAATGGGGTCGCCAGCGATGAGTACAGAGGGACTCTCGATTCCAGGCATCTCGATCGCCGGCTCGGGGCCGTCGGCCGCCGAGCGGGTGCGCAAGCGCGGGCTGAGCCTGTTCGGCTCGGTACCCCGGCCCGCTGTGGTCACGTTCGCCATCGAGGCGGCCGCCGTCATCCTGGCCGTGCTCGACGTCTGGCTGGTGATCCCCGAGAAGGCCCAGCCCTATTCGATCTGGCTGTCCGGCGCCGCGTGCCTCGCGGTGGTGTTCCGCCGGAAGTTCCCGTTCCTCGCCGTGCTCGTCGCGGTCCCCGGCTTCCTGGCCGGCTGGGCGCAGCTGGCGTCGATGATCACGCTCGGCATGCTCGCCACCCGCCGTCAGCTGCACTGGCAGGTCTGGGTCGGTGCGGCGCTGGTGTGGATGTGCCGGTTCGTGCAGTGGCCGCTGGAGGACTTCGCCGAGCTCAGCTGGCGCGAGCACATCCTCGACGGCATCTACGGCGTCCTGGTCGCCGGCATGCCGATCGCGATCGGGCTGCTGATCGGCGCGCGCACCGAGGTCTCGAACAAGCTCGCCGAGCTGGCCACGAGCCGCGACCGCGAGCGCCGCTTCCACGCCGACGCCGTCCGCGCCGAGGAACGCGCGCGGCTGGCCCGCGAGATGCACGACGTCGTCTCGCACCAGATCACGCTGATCGCCATGCAGGCCGGCGCGCTCCAAGCCCAGACCACCGACGACCGCGCCCAGGAGACGGCGCAGGTCATCCGCATGCTGTCGAAGCGGACCCTCGAGGAGCTGCGTTCGCTGCTGAGCGTGCTGCGCGCGGGCCCGGACGACGACGGCCCGCGCCCGGGCATCAACGACCTCGACCGGCTGATCCGCACGTCGGAGGTGCCGGTGCACCTGTCGGTGGAGCACCTGCCGGAGGCCCTGCCCAACCAGGTGTCGGCGGCGGCGTACCGGACGGTGCAGGAGTGCCTGACGAACGTCCACAAACACGCCCCGGGCGCGACGGCGACCATCCGTATCCAGGGTGAGCACGGTGCGCTCAAGATCGAGGTCCGCAACGAGCGGGCCAGCCGCCCGACGGAGGGCCTGCCCTCGGGCGGCCACGGCCTGACGGGCCTGGCCGAGCGGGCCCGGTTGCTGGGCGGAAGCTTCGAGACATCGGGAACCGAGGACGGCGGCTTCCGCGTCCGGGCCCGGTACCCGCTGGACCGCTGACCTCCGGAACTCTCGCGTGACCAGGCGGGCATCTCACGTGACCAGGCGGGCATCTCGCGTGACCAGCGGGGCATCACGGTGATGCCTCGCCAGACACGGGTGTTGCCCCGGCAGTCACGCGTGATGCCCCGCCAGACACGCGTGATGCCCCGCTGGTCACGGGCGGAGCGGCGGGGCTGGCTGGTTTTTAGGGCGCGAAAAGCCACCTCGAGGGGTCCGCTTCCCTCGGGGTGGCTTCCAGCAGAACCGCTAGAGGATTTCCCGGCGCTTGCGCAGGCGGTCGAGCGCCTCCGCCAGGATGGCCTCGCCGTCGGCGTCGCTGCGCCGCTCCTTCACGTAGGCCAGGTGGGTCTTGTACGGCTCGGTCCGCGGCGCGGCCGGTGGGTTCTTCTCGTCCTGCCCGCCCGGGAGCCCGCAGCGGGGGCAGTCCCACTCGTCGGGAATCTCCGCGTCGAGCGCGAACGACGGCCGGGCCTCGTGCCCGTTGGCACACCAGTAGGAAATGCGGCGCCGCGGCGCCGACTCACCCCGTTCCGATTCGCCCGTAGGACCGGCACCCACCCGGGTGCCTCGAATCGCGTTACCGCCAACCATGAATCCTCACACCTAGGAATCGGCGGCGCGCCCCCCAATAGGCACGCCGAATCGCTGCGCCCCGCCGCCTGAGACCCGGTCGCGGCCGACGACGGAACGCCGGACGCCTCACAACTTGAGCAGCAGACCCAGGCCCACGATGCTGATCAGCCAGACCGCGCCCAGGCCCAGGGTGATCCGGTCGAGGTTCTTCTCGGCCACGCTCGACCCGGCCAGGCTCGACTGCATCCCACCGCCGAACAGCGACGACAGGCCACCGCCCCGGCCACGGTGCAGCAGCACAGCGACCACCAGCAGGACGCTGGAGACGATCAACAGGATTTGCAGGAACAGCTTCATGTCATCCTCTGGGCTCTAGGAGAATGCAGGGGTACGGCATGGTCGTTTCCGACCACCACCGTACCCCTGGACTCGTCCACTGCTGTGTGACGGACCGGATACACAGGCTACCCGGTCGTGGCCTCGATCAGGGCAGCGGCCCGCCCGCAGCGAGTGCGCAGAGTTTCGTGAACTCCTCACCGTCGAGGCTCGCTCCGCCGACCAGGGCACCGTCGATGTTCTCGCGGCTCACCAGTTCGCTGATGTTGCCCGACTTCACCGATCCCCCATAGAGCACCCGGACGGACGAAGCGACCTCGTCGCCGTACTTCTCCTGGAGGGTCGCCCGGATCGCCTTGCAGACCTCTTCGGCGTCGGCCGACGACGCGACCTTGCCGGTGCCGATCGCCCAGACCGGCTCGTACGCGATCACCACGTCGGAGACCTGCTCGGCCTTGAGGCCCTTCAGGCCCTCGATCAGCTGCGTCGTGGTGTGGTGGAGGTGCTCGCCGGCCTCGCGGACCTCGAGCTTCTCCCCGATGCAGAGGATCGGCGTGATGCCGTGCTTGAGCGCGGCCTTGACCTTCTTGTTGACCAGCTCGTCGGACTCGGCGTGGTACTCGCGCCGCTCCGAGTGGCCGACCGTGACGAACTTGCAGCCCAGCTTGGCCAGCATCGGGCCCGAGATGTCGCCGGTGTAGGCGCCCGAGTCCTGCGGCGCGATGTCCTGCGCGCCGTAGGTCAGCGACAGCTTGTCGCCGTCGACCAGGGTCTGCACGCTGCGGATGTCGGTGAACGGCGGCAGCACCGCCACGTCGACCTTCGCGTAGTACTTCTCCGGCAGCGCGAAGGCGATCTTCTGGACGAGCGCGATCGCCTCGAGGTGGTTCTGGTTCATCTTCCAGTTGCCGGCGATGAACGGCTTGCGTGCCACTAGTTCTTCTCCTCCAGGGCGACCACGCCCGGCAGTTCCTTGCCTTCGAGGTACTCCAGGGAGGCACCGCCGCCGGTGGAGATGTGCGAGAAGCCGTCCTCGGGCAGGCCCAGCTGCCGCACCGCGGCCGCCGAGTCGCCGCCGCCGACCACGGTGAACGCGTCGCTCTTGACCAGCGCTTCGGCCACGGCCCGCGTGCCGCCGGAGAACGCCTCGAACTCGAACACGCCCATCGGGCCGTTCCAGAACACCGTCCGGGCGTCGGCCAGCTTGCTCGCGAACAGCTCGCGCGAACGCGGGCCGATGTCGAGGCCCTGGCGGTCGGCCGGGATGGCCGTCGCGTCGACGACCTCGTGGTCGGCGTCGGCCGAGAACTCCGTCGCGGCGAGCACGTCGACCGGCAGCACCAGTTCGACGCCGCGCTTCTCGGCTTCGGCGAGGAAGCCCTTCACCTGGTCGAGCTGGTCGGCCTGCAGCAGCGACTGGCCGACCTCGTGGCCCTGGGCCTTGAGGAACGTGTACGCCATGCCGCCGCCGATGAGCAGCCGGTCGACCTTGGTCAGCAGGTTCGCGATGACGCCGAGCTTGTCGGACACCTTCGCGCCGCCGAGCACGACCACGTACGGGCCCTGCAGGTCGTCGGTCAGCTTCTTCAGCACGTCCAGCTCCGCCAGCACCAGGCCGCCCGCGTACGCCGGCAGCACCGAAGCGACCTCGTAGACCGAGGCCTGCTTCCGGTGGACGACGCCGAAGCCGTCGGAGACGAACGCGCCGCCCGGGACGAGCGCGCCCAGTTCGGCGGCCAGCTCCGAGCGGTCCACCGCGTCCTTGCTGGTCTCGCGCGCGTCGAAACGCACGTTCTCCAGCAGCATGACACTGCCGCCAACGAGGCCGGCCGTCAGCGCCTTCGCGGACTCGCCGACCAGGTCACCGGCCAGCGCGACCTCGGCGCCGAGCAGCTCCGAAAGCCGCTTCGCGACGGGCGCGAGGGTGTACTTCGCGTCCGGCTCGCCCTTCGGGCGGCCGAGGTGCGCGGTGACGACGACCTTCGCGCCCGCGTCGGCGAGCTTCTTGATCGTCGGCAGCGCGGCGCGGACCCGGCCGTCGTCGGTGATGCGGTCCCCGTCGAGCGGGACGTTCAGGTCGCTGCGCACCAGCACGTAGCGGCCCTGAATGCCCTCGCCCAGCAGGTCGTCGAGGTTCTTGACGCTCATCTGGTTCAGGACAGCTTCGAACCGACGAGCTTGACCAGGTCGGCGAGGCGGTTGGAGTAGCCCCACTCGTTGTCGTACCAGCCGACGACCTTGACCTGGTTGCCGATGACCTTGGTCAGCGGCGCGTCGTAGATGCAGGACGCCGGGTCGGTGACGATGTCCGCCGACACGATCGGGTCCTCGTTGTAGCGCAGGATGCCGGCCAGCGGGCCTTCGGCGGCGGCCTTGTAGGCGGCGTTGATCTCCTCGACCGTGGCGGCCTTGGACAGCGTGACGGTCAGGTCGGTGGCCGAGCCGGTCGGGACCGGGACGCGCAGCGCGTAGCCGTCCAGCTTGCCCTGCAGCTCCGGCAGCACGAGGCCGATGGCCTTGGCGGCGCCGGTCGAGGTCGGGACGACGCTCAGGGCGGCGGCGCGGGCGCGGCGCAGGTCCTTGTGCGGGGCGTCCTGCAGGTTCTGGTCCTGGGTGTAGGCGTGGACCGTGGTCATCAGGCCCTGCTCGATGCCGAAGGCGTCGTTGAGGACCTTGGCCAGCGGGCCGAGGCAGTTGGTGGTGCAGGACGCGTTCGAGATGATGACCTGCGAGCCGTCGTACTTGTCGTCGTTGACGCCGAGCACGATGGTCAGGTCCTCGCCCTTGGCGGGCGCGGAGATGATGACCTTCTTGGCCCCGCCGGCGATGTGCGCCTTGGCGGCGTCGGCGTTGGTGAAGAAGCCGGTCGACTCGAGGACGACGTCGACGTTCAGCTCGCCCCAGGGGAGGTTGGCCGGGTCGCGCTCGGCGAGGGCCTTGATGGTCTTGCCGTCGACGACGATGCCCTCGTCGCTGACGCTGACCTCACCCGGGAACCGGCCCAGGATGGAGTCGTACTTCAGCAGGTGGGCCATGGTGGCGACGTCGCCGAGGTCGTTGAAGGCGACGACCTCGATGTCCTGGCCGCTGGCCTGCACGGCGCGGAAGAAGTTGCGGCCGATGCGGCCGAAGCCGTTGACACCTACGCGAACGGTCACTGCTGCCACTCCTCTGAGGATCGGCCGGCACTCCGGCCGTGACTTGCGGGCTCGCGGCCACCCTAGCGTGCGGGCATGCGCGTCCCTGACTGCCCTGACGAGACTTCCACCACTTGGCGAACGGGTCAAGAATCGATTAAGAAGCGACGCCGCTCCGGAGCGTTTTCGCCGGGTGGACCACGGCGGACCGGCCCGGGTGGGCGGTCCGGGTGCCGGGACCGGTTCCGGCTGATCACCCCGGGTACGCCACCGAAGCCAACAGCGAACACAGGACTGGTCTTGACCGATTCAGCCCAACGGGCGCTCCGTCGACCCCGGCCGACCCGGCCGCCCGCCGGACGTGAAGTCGATGACTCGACCGATCCAGCGACCGTTCCGCGCCCGAAGCCCCACCGCCGGGCGGCTCCTGCCGTCGTCACCCTCATCCGGCCAGCTCCCGTTCCAGTGGCGTGCGGAACCGCGGCACCGCGCGCACCTCGCCGAACCACGCCGCGCACTTCTCCGCCTCCGCCTCGATCGCCGCCTCCGCTTCCGCCGGCACCTTCTCCAGCAGGCGGTACGCGATCTCCCCCGACGGGCGTTGCGCCCAGCCGCCGACCACCCGTCCGGATGCCCAGACGGTCGGGCCGACGTTGCCGCTCCGGTCGAACAGGGCCGCCCGGTGCGGGCCGAGGAACCAGTCGCGGTCCTGCCAGCCCATCGGGGTCGGGTCCAGGGCCGGGAGGAACGCCACCCACGGCGGTGGCGACGGCACCGGGTCGAGGTCGTCGGCCAGTACCACTCCCGGCGCGCCGTCGAGGTCGACCTCCACGGGCGACAGCGCCGCCAACGCCTTCTTCGTCTGGCCCGCCGTCCAGCCCGTCCACCACCGCAGGTCCGTGACCGGGGCCGGGCCGTACGCGCGCAGCCAGCGCCGCGCCAGCTCCACCCGGGCCTCCTCCGGCTCCCACGCGCGCAGCCCGCCCGGGACCCACTCGTCCAGCGGGTGCCAGACGTACTGCGTGCTGGTCCAGCCGCCGCGCGGCCGGCCCCGCGCGATGCGGCCGCCCGCGGCCAGCAGGAACAGCACGCGGCTCGTCACGTTGCCGATCGCCTCGTACGGCTTGCCCGCCGCCATCAGCAGCTGCTGGCGCAACCGCGGCTCGTCCTCGCTCAGCTGCTGCGCCGTCGCCGAACCACGGGCGCGCAACGCCGCCTCGACCGACGCCTCGACGTCCTTCAGCCACGCGGCGGGCTCCGGGACGTTCTCCGGGTGGCCCTGCTGCCCGAGGTGCTGTTCGAGCAGTTTCCGCTGCTTCACGAGGATGTCCGCCGAGCAGCCCGCCTGCACGAGCGCGGCCGTCTCCAGGTCCGTCACGAACACCGTGCGGCGCATGCCCAGCAGGCGCAGCAGCGCACGCTCGTCGTAGAGCGCCCGCTCGACGTCGGGCACCGCGGGGCCGGCGAGCCGCGCCGACGCCGAAAGGTGCACGGTCGCCGGGTCGGTGGCGTGCAGCGCGACGACCCCGGCGACGGCGTCCGTCACCGAGGCCGCGGGCGCGGCCAGGTGGTGCCGGACGGCGAGGCGGGCCCGGCGCTGGTCGGTGCTGATCTTCGGAGGCACCCGTTTTTCCTACCACCCCCCACCGACAAAACCGCCTGGTCCCGCCGGTGACCAGGCGATAGCCTCGGGCCATGGTCTCCGGTGCGCACCTCGCGGCGTTCGCCGCGCTGACGTTCCTCATGGTCGTCGTCCCCGGGCCGAGCGTGCTGTTCACGATCAGCCGCGCGCTCACGGTCGGCCGGCGGGACGCCCTGCTCACCGTCCTCGGCAACGCCACGGGCGTGTACACGCAGGTGGTCGCGGTGGCGTTCGGGCTCGGCGCGCTGGTGACGACGTCGGCGGCGGTGTTCACCGCGATCAAGGTCGCCGGTGCGCTTTACCTGGTGTACCTGGGGATCCAGGCCGTGCGGCACCGCCGGAAGCTGACCGACGCGATGGCCGCGAAGGTGCGCGCGACGCCCGGACGCATGCTGACCGTGCTGCGCGACGGCTTCGTCGTCGGCTTCGCGAACCCGAAGTCCATCGTGTTCCTGGCCGCGCTGCTGCCCCAGTTCGTCGACCCCGCGGCCGGATCGGCGCCGGCGCAGATGCTCGTCCTCGGCCTGTGCCTGCCCGCGATCGCGCTGGCCACCGACAGCGCGTGGGCGCTGGTCGCCGGCACCGCCCGCACGTGGTTCGCGCGCTCGCCGAAGCGCCTGGAACTGGTCGGGGGCACCGGTGGCCTGGTCATGATCGGGCTGGGCACCACCCTGGCCTTCACCGGCCGGGGTGACTGAGCACCAGGTCGAGCAAACCCGGGAAAGCCGCGTCGAATTCGGGACGGCGTAAGCGGTTCAGCCGCCGGGGGCCTTCGTCGCGCTGCTCGATCAGGCCCGCCGCGCGCAGCACCCCGAAGTGGTGGCTGAGCGTCGCCTTCGCCACCGGCAGGTCGAACGTGCCGCACGCCTTCGTCCACTCGGGCACGCCGGCGAGCTCACGCAGGATGCTGCGGCGCACCGGATCGGCGACGGCGGCCAGGGCGTCCTGCAGGGTGACCTCACCCGGCGGAACGTGGGTGAGCCCGCGCGCTCGCGCAGTGTTCGATGACTGTCGTACACTCATCTGGTCGACCTCCGTCGAACACTCTAGGAGCAGTCGTGCCCCGACACCTCGACGCCGGTTTCGGCCTCGCCGCGCGCAACCGGCTCGACGAAGCCGCCGAGCCCGGCCGCGAAGGGGCCCTGGCCGCCCTCGAAACCTTCTACTACGCCTTCAACCAGCGCGATCTCGATGTGTTCCGCCGCGTCTGGACGACCGATCCCCTGGCCCAGCTCAACAACCCGCTCGGCGGCATCCTCCGCGGCGGCGAGGCGATCACCGAGCTGTACGAGCGCGTCTTCCACGGCCCGGCGCGCGTCACCGTCACGTTGGGGGACATCGTCGAGTACTCCGGTGACGGGCACGCGGTGTTCGCCGGTCGCGAGACCGGCGAATACCACGTGACCGAAACCGTCCCCCTGAGCATCCGCACGACGCGGATCTTCGCCTACGAAGCCGGCCGCTGGGTGCAGGTCCACCACCACGGCAGCATCGACGACCCCGGCGCCCTCGCCGCCTACCAGCGGGCGATCCGCGGTTAGGCCAGTGCCTTGACCAGCTCCGGCCACCACTCCCGCGGCAGGCCGTCGAGCGGGACGACGACCTGGTCCGCGCCCGCGGCGCGGTACTCCCGCAGCCGCGCGACGACCCCCTCGAAGTCACCCCACACGGTGAGGCCGTCGACCAGGCGGTCCGACCGGTCCGCGATGTCCGCGTCGGTGAAGCCCATCCGGCGGAAGTTGGCCGCGTAGCCCGGCATCCCGGCGAGGAAACCCAGCGAGCCGCCGCGCACGACCTCGCGCACGCGGGCCACGTCGGTCTCGGCGACCACGCTCAGCAGCACCGCCAGCTGCCGGTCCGCGCCGAGGATTTCGCGCGCCGACGCGACGTAGTCGGTCGTCACCAGGTACGGGTACGCGCCCGCCGCGCGATCGCGCGCCAGCTCCAGCATCCGCGGTCCGAGCGCCGACAGGATCCGCGCGGACGGCGGCACGACGTCGTCGATCTCGTCGAGGTAGTCGCCGAGCGTGGCCAGCGGACGCGCGCCGTGCGCGCCGCCCAGGCCGACGACGAACCGGCCCGCGGGCAGCTCCGCGTACGCGGAGGTCACCTCGGCCGACGGCACCCGGTCGACCGAGAGGATCCCGCTCGCCACCTGGATCCGCGCGGTCCCGCGGACGACCTCGGCGATCCGCGGCAGGTTGTTCCCCTGCCCGCCGGCCAGCCAGAGCGTGTCGTAGCCCAGCTCCTCGAGCTCGACCGCCACTTCATTTTTTCGGGGGCTCCGGGTGGCGGAGCCCCCGGCCCGGGGCGAAGCCCCGGTTGCCACGGCCGTGCCGGTGTCCAGTGCGGTGTGGGTGGCCCCCAGCGGCCCCAGTGTCGTCATGCGTCCGGCAACCACCGGCCCCGGGAGGATGTTCCCGTCACGCCGGTTGTTCGTCCTCAGCGGAATCGGCGTCTTCGGCCGCCCGCGTGAACATCCGGGTCGCCGAGAGCCGCGCGACGCCGTCGGGCTCGCCCAGGTCCTCCAGGGAGGTGCGGATCGTCGAGTCCACCGACAGGTACTTCCGGCCCGCCCGCAGGTCGGCGTCGTTGCGCAGCCGCACGATCAGCGGGAACTCCGAGAGCGCGCCCGCGTCGAACAGGCCCGTCGTGTAGATCAGCTGCACGCCCAGCGCCTCGGCCACCGCCCGCTGCAGCTCCAGGAGGTACCCGGCCGACGCGCGGCCGATCGGGTTGTCCAGGAACAGCACGCCCGAGTGCCGGTTGCGGGCCTTGCCGCGGTTGTTGGCCCGCAGCGCGGCCAGCGTGCAGTAGAGGATGATCGCCGCGGTCAGCTGCTGGCCGCCGGAAAACACGTCGCGGATCTCCGAGACGCGCTGGCGTTCGGTCCGCAGCACCGAGTCCGGCTTGAGCATGTCGACGCGGAAGCCCTTGGGCGCCGCGGCCCGGACTCCGCGCAGCACCAGGGAAAGCCCGTCGCGCTTGACGTCGCGGCCGTCGGCCGTCCTGCCGACGGCGGCCTCGTCGACGACCTCGCCGAGCTTCTCGGTGAGCGCGTTGTCCTCCAGCTCGGTGAACCGGATGCGGAGGAACTCCTGCCCGGACCAGTCGCCGAGGCCGTCCGGCAGCCGGGAGACGCGCTGGGCCGAGCGCAACGTCCGGAGCGCGCCGTCGACCATGCCCTGCAGGCGCGTGATGATGCCGCCGCGGTGCCGGTCGATCTGCGCGAGGTCGTCGGTGAGCGACCGCAGGCGCGGCCGCAGCGCTTCGGCCCACTCGGCGGCGTGCGCCGGCAGCTGGTCGCGCTTGACCGAGATGACCTGCTGCCGCACCGGTGTGCTCAGCTTCTCGAACCGCTTCTCCGTCGCGTACTGCGCGAGCTGGTCCGCGGCCGCGCGCACCCGCCGATCGCCGGCGTCGGCGGCTTCCTGGGCCTGGTTGAAGGTGGCGTTCAGCCGCGCGTGCTGGGCGCGCGCGGTGTCGACGTCGCCGTCATAGGCCGCCGCGTCCGGGTCGGTCACCAGGTGCGCCATCGACTCGGCGAGCAGCGCGAACCCCGACGCCGAAGTGCGGGCCGACTCCAGCGTCGCCTCCGCCGCGGCCCGGCGTTCCTGCAGCTCTTCCCACTTCCGCGCGGCCGCTGACGCTTCGAGCCCGGCCGCGTCGATCAGTTCCAGGCCGTGCTCGATGTCCCGCGGCTTCTCGCCGGTGACGCCGTTCTGCAGCGGCAGCGCGTCCAGTTCGGCGCGCCGGGTCGAGACGAGCCCGATCGCTTCGGTGCGCTCGTCTTCGAGGCCGTCGACGACGCGGCGGGCGCGGGCCAGCGCGGCCGCCCGGGCCGACGCGTCGGAACCGTCCGGCGTCTCCAGCAGCTCGGCGGCGCGCGACCGGACCGCCTCGTCCATGGCCTCCACGGCGGAGCCCGCCGCGGCTTCGGCGGACTCGGCCTGTTCCAGTTCACTCCGCAGGTCGCTGCCGACCTCGACCTTCGCGTACGCGTCGGACGCCGACGCGTACGTCCGCCGCAGCGCGTCCACCGGTTCGGACGGCGCCGGGCCGTCCGCGGCGTCGGCCGCCCCGGGCACCTCGGCCAGCTCGGCGCGCGCGGTGGTCGCGGTGCGGCGGTGGCCGTCCGCGGTGCGCTGCTCCTCCCCCGCCTGCTCGCGCAGCCGGGCCGCCTTGCCCGCCGCGTCGGAGGCCTGGAGATCGGCGCGTTCGGCAATCTCGGCCGCCCGATCGGCTTCTTCGGTCCACTCGGCGATCCGCGCGCTGCGGACGCCCAGCTCACCGAGCCGCCGGGCCCTCTC
This sequence comes from Amycolatopsis sp. cmx-13-12, assembly GCA_049998155.1. Classification (GTDB taxonomy): domain Bacteria; phylum Actinomycetota; class Actinomycetes; order Mycobacteriales; family Pseudonocardiaceae; genus Amycolatopsis. The sequence goes on from JAEBES010000001.1 coordinate 1,333,934, forward strand.
CTCGGCCTCGGCGGCGGCCGCCCGCAACTCGGGGACGCGCTCGCGCAGCGACGCGGCTTTTTCGCTCAACCGGGCGAATTCCGCGTCGGCCTGCGCCAGCGCGGTGCGGGCGGTCTCCCGCGCGGTCCGGGCGGCCTGGGCCTGCTCGGCCAGGGTGGCGACGGCGCCGGGCGGGTAGTCCTCGCGCCACGTCGTGAGCTTCCACGTCAGTGCGCCGTCCGCGGACAGCTTGGCGGACAACGCTTCGAGTCGCCGCTGCCGCTCGGTGTGCCGCCGGGCGACGGCTTCCCGCTCGGCGTCGGCGGCCTCTTCGTCGTACATCGCGGGGTTCGGTGGCACCAGGAACTCCACCCCAGGGGCGGCACTTTCACGGGAAAGGACCGCCTCGGTGGTGCCGACGGCAATGATGGCGCTGGGGAGGAGGCGACGCTTCGTCAGGACTTCGCGGGCGCGGCCGGTGTGCGCGGCGTCGTTCAGGAGGACGCCGGACACCAGCTGCGGCAGGGTTTCCAGGACTTCGGCGCGCCGTGCGGTGTCCAGTTTGGACAGATAGCGCCACCCGGACCACGCGGTGATCCCGGCCTCTTCCAGCGCGTCCAGGGCCGCCTGGACGTCCTCCGGCGGCGGCAGCAGCCCGCCGGACCCCAGCGCGGCCAGGGCCCGCTCGTCGGCGGACTCCTCCATCCGCAGCGCGGTTTGCTCCTTCTCGACGGCCGCGCTCGCCTCGCGCAGCCGTTCCAGCAGCACCGGGAGGTCGCTTTCGAGGTTGACGTCGTCGGCGCCGAGCAGCTCGACCAGGCGGCTCTCGGCGGCGAGGGCGTCGGTCCGGCGGTGCGCGCGGTCGAGGTCCTCGGTGGCGCGTTCCAGCCGGTCCTGGGTGGTGCCCGCGAGCTGGTGCGCCTCGTTCACGGCTCGTTGCGCCGCTTGGAGGTCCGCGCCGACGCGATCGAGTTCCTGCTCGCGGCGGGCCAGTTCCGCACCGGCCTGCTCGGCGGCGGAGCGCGCGGCCCGCGACGCTTCGGCGACGTCGGCGCCCGAAGGCAGCAACCCGGCGCGGACGGCGGCCTGGACCTCTTCGCGCAGCTCGGTGATCCGCGTGGTGAGGCCGCGCGCTTCGGCCCGGCGCGCGGCCGCGAGGTTCGCCGCTTCGTCACGCTCGGTCTGCGCCTTCTCCGCTTCGGCACGCAACGCGCCCGCGTGCGCTTCGGCCTTGTCGGCCTGCCGCTGGGCGTCCTGCGCCAGGGCGTGCAACCCGCGCGCGAGCGCCGAGGCAGCGTCGTTGCGCGCCGTGAGCGCCGGGCGGGCCTTCTTCTCCCGGCTGCCGACGAGTTCGCGCAGGTCCTTCGCCTTGCGCCCCGCGTTCAGCGAGTTGAGCACGGTCGCCGTCTCGCGCCAGGCCTCCGCCTCGGTTTTCGCCGCGGCGAGCTCGGCGTCGACGCGCTTGCGGGCCTCCTGGGCCTCGTCCAGCCGCAGCACCGCGACCAGCCGGCGCAGCTCGGTGACGGCCGCGGCGAGCCGCCGGTGGTCGCCCTCGGCGAGCTTTTCCGCGGACTTGACCTCGGTGACGTGGTCTTCGAGCCCGGACAGCCGCGCGTTCTCGAGCTCGTTGCGGGCGACGACCCGCCCGGCCAGCGAAGCCATGTCGGCTTTCGCCGATTCGGCGATCTTCCGGGACTCCGCGGCCACGCCTTCTTCGGCGGCCAGCGGGCCCAGCAGGTCGAGCGCACCCGCCACGAAGTCGCGCTCGGACAGGAGATCGCCGCGCTGGGCCAGGTTGTGGGCGTAGGTCGCGACGACCTCGGCGAGGTCCTTCGGCTCCTCTTCGGAGATGACCGCGCGCAGCAGGAACTCGACGAAGGCGTCGTCGGTGCCGAAGGCGAACGCGTCCGCCGCTTCCCCTTCGCCGGCGTTCATCGCGCGCTGGTAGCGGAACAGCTCGGTGTCGAGGCCCAGGCTGTCCAGGCGGCCGGTCCACTCGTGGTGGCGGCGGGTCCAGGACAGCTCCAGCTCGGGTTCGGCCAGCTGGGCCGCGGTGAGCTTGTCGTGGAAGCCGGACATGGTGAGCAGCCGGCCGTCCTGGGTCATCGGCAGCGAATCGAGCCCCAGCGCGACGGTCGGGCGGAAGCAGTACCAGGAGTCGACGAGGTTCTCGGAGTCGGCGGACACCACGTGCCCGCGCCACTCCGAGACCTTGCCGGTGATGATCCGGTGGCCGCTCTCGACGTGCAGCCACTCCAGGACGACGTGCGAAACGTCCTTGGCGGCGACGAACTTCTCCAGGACCTTGGTGCTGGTGGTGCCCACGACCTGGCGGCGGCCCGGCAGCATCACCGAGAAGATCAGCTTGATCAGCACCGACTTGCCGCCGCCGTTCTCCAGGAACAGCACGCTCGCCGGGGACGGGCGGCGCAGCTCGGCCGGACCGGTCGCGTGGATGCCCGCGCTGAACAGCGCGTCCTGCTGCGGCGCGGTGATCTTGGCGCCGACGCCGCTGAAGTCGAGCACGACGTCCTGGTAGCGGGCACCCGCCGGGCCCACCGAGTGCAGGCGGACCCGCGAAAGCTCGTACATCGATTCCCCTCTACAGCGTGTCGGACGCCGCTGCGCGCAGCGTGCCCCCGGCGGTCGCGACGGCCACGACGTCGAGCGCGAGCAAGTCGTCGAAGGCTGCGTCGGCGGCGAGTTCGCGGACCTGGATCTGGTAGCGCGGGGTGGTCCGGTAGGTGCCGCCCTGCTCGTCGCTCACCGGGACCAGGAAGCCCTGGTCGGCGAGGAAGCGCAGGGCGCGGCTGACCATGCCGCGGGTGGTGTCGGCGGCGAGCCTGCCGTCCTTGGTGGCGGCCGCGGCGGGACGGCGGGTGTAGGCGCGCCAGGCCTGTTCGAGCTCGGGCGCGTCGGCCAGCGGGTCGTTGTTGGCCTCGGCCTGCGCGGCGCGTTCGTCGAGCATCCGCGCGGCTTCGCGGACCATCGCGTCGACCTGCTCGACGCTGACGCGGCCGATGTAGGTGTCGTTGGCCAGGTCGTCCGGGCGCGGGTAGCCGAGCGCGGCGGTGGCGAGGTGGATCAGGCCGTGCAGCACCTTCTCCGTGTCGCGCCGCTCGCGGATCTTGGCCTGGCGGGCGTAGGAGTCCATCTTGATCTCGAAGACGGACTCGTCGGTGGCCGCCAGCACCGCGCCGGCCTGCTGGTTGACCTCGAGGACCATGAGGCCGAGCCCGGCGGCGACGGCGTGGGTGAGGGCCTTGAACGCGTTGTCCTCGCCGTAGCGGCGCACGAGGTCGCCGTAGACGACGTCACGCGCGGGCAGCTGCTTCGGCCGCATGCCGAAGGCGACCAGCCGGGCCGCGGCCTCGGCGTCCACGCTGCTGTGGGACAGCGCCATTACGCGACCTCCTCGTTTTCTTCTTCGCCGGCGCGCTCGACGGCGGCCGTGGACAGCAGCAGGTCGGCGCCGCCGAACTCCGGGTCGTCCAGCAGCGTGCCGTCGTCGACGGCCAGCAGGACCTGCCGGTCGCCCTGGCGGCGGGCCGCGCCGACCCCGGGACTGTAGGCGTGCACCGCGCGCAGCGCGACCAGGGCGGCGAGCCCGGGCTGGCGGCTGCGGCGGGCCTCTTCGAGCAGGCCGGACAGCCGCCGCGGCACCTCGGGCAGGTCGAGGAGCTCGTCGGCGCGCCGCCAGACGTCGTCGCCGAACTTGTCGCTGACCTCGGCGGGCATGAGTTCCGGTTCCGGGATTTCGCCGACCAGCTGATCGCGTTCCGGAGCCGGGCGCAGCAGCAGCGAAACGAGGGAAGACAGCGACGGCACGACCGGCGCGGTGATCCCGGCGGCGGCGTGGAAGAAGTGCTCCACCGGCGCGACGGCGTCGGCCAGCGGCAGGCCGAGCGTCGGCACCAGGAGCTGGCCGAACAGGTCGAGGGTCGCGCGCTGGGGCGGGCCGGAGAACTGCTGGCGGTCCTGTTCGGCGCGGAAGACCGCACCCGCGTCGGCGAGCCGGGACTGCAGGCGCGTGTGCCGGCGGATGCAGTCGCCGACGATGTCGACGAGCTCGGCGGCGCGGCGCTTGCGGTCGAGGTCCTCGGTCTCGTCGCGGGCGGTGGTGATGTTCTTGAGGATGGCGTTCTCGGCGCGGAACCGGGCTTCGATGTGGCTCAACGCGCTGTCCAGGAGCTCGGGGACCTCGCGTTCCCAGTCGACCGACCGGACGTCGCGGCGGGTCGCGTCGAGCTTCGCGCGCAGGGTCTCGCCGTACTGGACGGTCCGGTAGCGGGCCTGCTCGGCGGCGAGCTTGGCGTCGGCCAGACGACCCCGCGCAATCAGGTTCTCGAGCTTGACCTCGGCGGCGATCTGCGCCGACTCGACGTCGGTGTCGAGGGCGCCGACGAGGACGTTGATGGCCTCGTCGGTGGCGCGCAGGTAGACCTCGCCGTCGCGGGCGGCCAGCTCGACCAGCAGCTTGAAGTCGAACTGGCGCCGCTGGTAGCCGCCCGGGCCGATCGAGCCGTAGACGCGCCGGAAGCCGCGGTCGGTGGTGCCGACGTTGATGAGGTTGTCCAGGACCCACTTGGCCACCCGGACGTGCTCTTCGGGCATCCGCGACGGCGCCTGCTGGGCGATGAACGGCAGCAGCCGGTCGATGACCTCGTCGTGGCCGGCGCCGGTGTCGAAGTCCATCGCGATGGTGACCTGGTCGATCGTGTGCAGCGCGATCTCGGCCATCTGGTAGACCGTGGCGTCGGCCCAGTCGAGCTTCGCCTTCCGCGCGTCCAGGTCGTGCAGCGGCGCGGTGCAGGCCAGCGCCTTGAGGCGGCGCGTCAGCCCCTCGTCGGCCAGGCCGGCTCCCCCGGTGTCGTCGTCTCGCACAGCAGGCCAGGCTAGTCGGCCACCCTCTGCGCACGCGCGGGTGACTCCATCCATGCCCCCACCACCACCCTCAAAGGTGGCGCTGACGCGCCGCAGTGCTTGTATTAACGTCCCTCCTATGCGTGAGATGAGCCGTGACGAGTGGTGGCAGTTCGCGTCGGAAGGCACCCGGACCGGCATGTTGGGCCTGGTCAGGAAGGACGGCTCGCCGATCGTGACGCCGATCTGGTTCCTGCTGAACGAGGGCCCGGACGGCGACGAGCTGATCTTCACCACCGGCACCGAGACGCTCAAAGGCAAGGCCATCGCCCGCGACGGGCGCATCTCGCTCGCCGTCGACGACCAGAAGCCGCCGTTCTCCTACGTCCAGTTCACCGCCGAGGCGCGGCTCACCCACGACCTCGACGACATGCTCGTGTGGGCGACCAGACTGGGCGGCCGGTACATGGGCGCCGAGCAGGCCGAGGCGTACGGCAAGCGCAACGCCGTCCCCGAAGAATCCCTCGTCCGGGCGAAAATCACCAAGGTGATCGCCCGCGCCGACATCGCCGGCTGACCCCGGTTCGCTGGTAATCTGCCCCTGGGGGTGGGGGTATGCCTTCAGGGGACAGACGCGACGCCGTCAAGGCGATCGTCAGCGCGGGCCAGCGGGAGCTGGTGGCCGAGCTGGAACGCCTCGACGGCGGGCGCTTCGGCCGGTCGGGTCGCACGCGGCTGCTCGAAAACGGCGACGTCTTCGAACGCGCCGTCGTCAGCGCGGCCTTCTCGGACGAGTACTTCGCGGCCGGGTTGTCGGTCGTGCTCCACCCGCGCAACCCGTACGTCCCGGCGTTCCAGGCCCACTTCCGTTACCGCGAAGCCGCGGAGGCGTGGTGGTTCGGCGGCAGCGTCGACCTCCTCCCCTGCTACGGCTTCGCCTCGGACGCGACGCACTTCCACCGCGTCCTCAAGAACCACTGCGACACGCTCGACCCGGCGTTCCACGCCCAGGCGAAACGAGCGTGCGACGACCGCTTCCGGCTCCCGCACCGCGACGAAGCCCGCGGCATCGGCGGCATCCTCTTCGACCACCTGAGCCTGCCCGGCCCGGACGGCTGGCGGCGCTCGGCGGCGTTCACGGCGGCGGGTATCGCCGCGATCGCGCCGGCGTACTTCCCGATCGTGCGACGGCGCAGGGACGTGCCGTACGGCGAGCGCGAGCGGCAGTGGCAGCTCTACCGCCGCGGCCGGTACGTCGAGTTCACGCTCGTCAACGACGCGGCCACCGCGATCCAGGCCGACGCCGAGGCGATCCTGGCCGCGCTGCCGCCCCTGGCGCGGTGGGAGCCGGACTTCACGCCCGAGCCCGGGAGCGCGGAGGCGGAGCTCGCGTCGTTCCTCGTGCCGCGCGACTGGGCGGCCGAAACCCCGGTGACCGCGGGCTGACTCGCCCGGGCCGGCGGCGGCCGAAACTGTCGGTGCCCGCCGGTAGAGTCGAAAACGGGGGGCGCCCCGGCGGGCTCCGGCCGGTTTGCCGCACCGGAGCGGGGCCGGGCGGACTGAGCTACCCGGCGCAGCCGCCCCGCTGAGCGGGAAACCGTTGGCACGCTGAGTGAGCCGTCTCGTGGACTATTGACAGGCCCCGCTCCGAGGGTGTGTGATCTGTCCCATAAATAGGAAACTTTCCTAACTATTGCCGCCGGTGGTCCGCCGACCATTCCGCCCCGGTCACCCCCTGTCCCCCGACAACGCAGGAGGCTCCCAGTGGCACCCCGTCCACCGTGGCGCGTGGTACTGGCCGGTACCGCCGTCGCGGCGCTCGGCCTCACCGCGCTCAGCCCGGTAACCGCTTTCGCCGCCGACACCGACTACGAGTCCGAGAACGCCACCGTCGTCCAGGGCGCGGTCGAGTCGAACCACGCCGGCTACTCCGGCACCGGCTTCGTCAACTTCGACAACGTCGTCGGCAGCTACGTCGAATACTCCGTGAACGCGGCCCAGGCGGGCACGCACACCCTGACCTTCCGCTACGCCAACGGAACCGCCGACAACCGCCCGGTCAAGCTCACCGTCGACGGCGGCGACAAGGGCACCGTCGACTTCCCCGGCACCGGCGCGTGGACGACCTGGAAGACCGTCACCGCGACCGTCCAGCTCACCGCCGGCGTCAACAAGGTCCGCACCACCGCGACCACCGCCAACGGCGGCCCGAACGCCGACAAGCTCACCGACACCTTCACCGCGCCGGTCGACCCCGAGCCGCCGTCCCCGCCGTCGAACCTCAAGGTGAGCAACATCCTGCCCACCGCGGCCACCTTCAGCTGGACCGCCGCGACCGACAACGTCGGCGTCGTCCGCTACGAGATCAACCGCGGCGGCAACATCCTCAAGACCGTCGACGGGAACACCACGAGCGCCACCGTCGACAACCTGACGCCGAACACCGCCTACGACATCTCGGTCGGCGCCTACGACGCCGCGGGCAACCCGTCGCAGCAGAGCAACGTGGTCACCTTCACCACTCCGCCGAGCGACGACACCACCCCGCCCAGCGTGCCGGGCAACCTGCGCTCCACCGGTGTCACCGCGAACAGCGTCTCCTTGGCGTGGAACGCTTCCACGGACAACGGCGGCACCATCGCCGGCTACGACGTCTACCAGGGCGCCACGAAGGTCGCGACCACGACGTCGCTGAGCACGACGGTCACCGACCTCACCCCGAGCACCTCCTACACCTTCACCGTCAAGGCGCGGGACCCGAACGGCAACACCTCGGCCGCCAGCAACGCCGTCACGGCGAAGACCAGCGCCCCGGGCGGCGCCGGGGGCATCCCGGAGTACGACAAGGACATCGCGAAGGTCGACCTCGGGTGGTCGGTGGACTTCCTCCCGAACGGCAACGCGCTGGTGACCGAGCGGGACCGGTTCGAGGTCCTGCTCGTGACGCCGTCCGGCCAGAAGACCACGCTGGGCAAGGTTCCGGGCGCGGTCGGCACCAACGGCGAAGGCGGTCTCCTCGGCCTGGCGATCTCGCCGAACTGGTCGAGTGACCACGCGATCTACCTGTACCACACGGCTTCCGGGGACAACCGGATCGTGAAGATGACCTACGACGGCAGCACGCTGTCGTCGACGTCGACGCCGGTGCTGACCGGGATCGCGAAGAACCGCTACCACAACGGCGGCCGGATCAAGTTCGGCCCGGACGGCAAGCTGTACGCCACCGTCGGCGACGCCAAGAACAGCGACAACGCGCAGAACAAGAGCTCGCTCAACGGCAAGATCCTGCGGCTCAACCCCGACGGCTCGGCCCCGAGCGACAACCCGTTCTACGCCACCGGCGGCAACGCCCGGTACGTCTGGAGCTACGGCCACCGCAACCCGCAGGGCCTGGCCTGGGACTCCCGCGGCCAGCTGTGGGCGGCGGAGTTCGGCGAAAGCAGCCAGGACGAGCTCAACCTGATCCAGAAGGGCGGCAACTTCGGCTGGCCCAGCTGCGAAGGCACGCAGGGCAGCTGCAGCGGCTTCATCGCCCCGAAGAAGACCTGGTCGACGTCGCAGGCCGGGCCGAGCGGCGTGGAGATCGTCAACGACTGGATCTACATCGCCGGCGTCACCGGTGAGCAGCTGTTCGCCACGCAGATCAACGCCGCCGGCACTGGTGTCGGCACGGTGTCGACGCTGTTCTCCGGCCGCTGGGGCCGGCTGCGCTCGGTCACCAAGACCCCGGACGGCGGGCTCTGGCTGACCTCGACGAACAACGACAAGAACGGCGGCACGCCGTCGGTGCTGGACAACGTGATCGTGCGGCTGAAGTTCCCGGGCGGCGGCACGCCCAGCGGGTTCAAGCTGACCAGCTCCGCCTTCGCCGACAACGCGACCATCCCGGACAAGTACACCTGCGCCGGGGACGGCACGGCGGGCCAGGACCCGTCGCCGCCGCTCGCGTGGGGTGCGTCCGACGGCGCGAAGGGCTACGCCATCGTGTTCGCCGACGTCGCCAACAGCGGCAACAAGCTGCACTGGGCGATCTGGGACATCCCGGCGGCCACCCGCTCCCTCCCGGAGGGGCTCGGGGCGGGCTACACCGTGCCGAACCAGGGTGGCGCCAAACAGAAGGCGATGGGCAGCGGGGCGAACGCGCAGAAGTTCTTCGGCCCCTGCCCGGGCGGCTCGAGCCACCCGTACACGTTCACCCTCTACGCCCTGAACACCGCCACCGTCCCCGGCCTGACGTCGTCCTCGACGATGGCCCAGGTCGAAACGGCGATCAAGGGCGCGTCGACGGCGAACGTCGTGCTGCGCGGCAAGTCCAGCGCAGCCGCCTAGAAGCCGCGGCAGGGGTGACCGGAGCGGCGCCGGTCACCCCTGCCGCCCTCACTGCGTCCCCGACAGCCGGCGCAGGTGCGCGTCGACGTCGAAGCCGTGTTCCTCCAGCCGGCGGCGGGCCAGCAGCAGCTCGTCCGGGGTGAACAGGTCGGCGTACTCCTCGCGCAGCATGACCGCCTCGGAGCTGCGGCCGAGCTGGTTCTTCTCCCAGAGCACGGTGAAGCCGCCCGCGGTCCCGGCCCCGCGCAGCAACAGCCGGGCCGCTTCGACGCCGCCGTGCTCGCGCACCATGCGTTCGAACTGGGCGGGGCGGTAGCCGTAATCCTTGGCGAGAACCCGGCACCCGTCGAGCAGATCCTCGGTGAATCGCGCAGCGAGCCGGGGATCGGCCGGGACGGATGCGGCTGGTTCGGGCATGGGGCAACCTCTCGACGCGACGGCTTCCCAGATTAATCGCGAACCGGTCCGGTTTCGCTACGCCATTCGAGCCACGAATTCTCGAGGAGCACTCTCCGTGGCGACAAAAGCGGACAAAGGGCGCGAATCGAAATTGTCGGTGAGGTCTGCCATGCTGGCCGCATGCGCACCGTGGTCCACGGCGAGGTTCATGTCCACTATGGACAGATCTACGTCCACGACGAGGACGGGGAGCCGTTCGAGGGTGACCTGCACGCGTGCTTCGCCGGGCAGCGCAACGGGCTGTGCGGCGCCGCCGTACCCGGGACCCTCTTCCTGATCACCGGGCTGCACACCGGCGAGGTGGGCTTCACCGCCGAGGTGCACCCGTCCGAGCCGCCGGACGGCGGCGGAGACGACGTCGTCGAGGCCTCCTTCCGCGCTCGCGGGCGAACCATGCTGGTCACCTGGGGTGGCGGGGACTCGTGGGACCTCGAACTGACCCCGGGCGACTACCGCGTCCGCTACAGCGGCACGGCGATGGACGCGGGCCGCGAGCGCGACACCCGGCTCGGCGGAGAGCCGCGGCTGGACCGCTACCTGCTGCAGTTCTGGCCCGCGCCGGCGGCCCCGGACGTCGTCGTCCGCGAAACGAGCGCGATCGCGGCCTACTGGCACGGGTTCGCGCGGGATCTGCCCCCGCCGCCGACGGAGGAGGAGCTCGCGCAGCGGTGGGCGGCGCGCCGGCAGGCCGAGGAGGAGGCGCGGGCGAAGGCGGCGCACGAACGGCTGCTGCAGGAATGGGGTGGGAGGCTGCCGGCCCCGCCGGTGCTCGACCTGCCGCCGGGTTCGCTGCGGGAGTTCGCCAAGCTCGACCGGGACCTGGTGGGGGCCGCGGTCACCGCGGGGCCGGAGGCCTGCCGTGCGCTCGCCCGCCGGGTGGCGCGCCTCGCGTTCGAGCGGGCCGGGCTGGACGGCGTCGGCTGGATCGCCGACGGCCTGCGCGCACTGGCGGCCGGGGTCCCGCTGCCGCCGCCGTTCGACGACTGGACCGCGGCGTGGGACCGGCTGCTGTCGGATCCGAAGGTTCCGCGGACGCTGGTGCGCACGCCGGACGGGCGGCACGACAACGCGTTGCAGCAGGCCATGGCGTTCCCGGCGATCTTCGCCGCGGCGGGCGAGGATGCCTTGGAGGCGCTGGGGTCGGCGTTGTCCGCGGCCCGGTACACCTACGGCGACGATCAGGCGGAGCTGCTGACGGCGGCGCGGGCGGCCCTGGCCGGGCTCACCAGCCGAACAGGCCGCCCATGATCCGGGCGCAGCGGGCCGTCATCGCGTCGGCGTCTTCGTCCGGCCGGTCGATCCACCAGCTGATCAGCGAGTCCACCACGCCGGTCCACACCTGGGCCACCGCCTCGATGTCCGCCGGGTCGGCCAGGCCGCGCGAAGTCAGCAGCTGCGTCGCGCCCAGCACCGCGAACGCGTCGAGCCGGCGGCGGTAGTCGGCGGCCGCGGCGGCGATGTCCCCCGTGGAGGGCACCGTGGCGTCACGCAGGAGGCGCCAGGCGTACCGGTCGTGGTCGAACGTCGTGAAGATCGCCGAGAGCACCTTGAGCGGCATCTGGTCGGGCTCGCCGCCGGCGGCCATGGTCGTCGCCACGCCGTCGGTGAGGCGGCCGCCCGCGCGGTGGAGGCAGGCCAGGTAGAGCCCGTCCTTCGAGCCGAAGTACTGGTACAGCAACGGCTTCGTGACCCCGACCCGGCGCGCGATCTCGACCATCGACGCGCCCGCGTACCCCGCCCGCCCGAACTCCTCGGTGCCGGCCACGACGAGCTGGGCCTCACGCTCTTCGCGGGGCATCCCCTTGGTCCCGACCGCCCTTGACTCCGTCACACGGGAGAGCCTACCGTGCGTAAAGTGACCCGAGGGTAAGTTACCGTATGGTCAGATCCGAGGAGGCGATGTGGCCGACTTCCTGGCGCACCTGCGCGACCCCGTGCTGTTCGCGGTGCCGGTGTTCCTGCTGTTCGTGACGATCGAAATCGTCGCCGTGCACGTGCTCGGCCACGACGACAACGTCGTCGGCTACAGCGTCGCCGACACCCGCACGAGCATGCTGATGGGCACGGTCGCCGTCGGCGTCAACGCGCTGTTCCGGCTCGTGATGCTGGTCGTGTTCGCGGCGCTGTTCGCACTGGCGCCGGTGAAGTTCGACCCGCGCGACTGGTGGACGTGGGTGCTCATGCTGCTCGGCCAGGAACTCGTGTTCTACGCCTACCACCGGGCCAGCCACCGCGTGCGGCTGCTCTGGGCCGGCCACCAGGTGCACCACTCCAGCGAGCACTACAACTTCTCGACGGCGCTGCGCCAGAAGTGGACCCCGTACTTCCAGCTGCCGTTCTGGTCCGTGCTGGCGCTGTGCGGCATCCCGCCGTGGCTGATCCTGACCGGGCTGTCGATCGACCTCGTCTACCAGTTCTTCGTGCACACCGAGAAGGTCGACAAGCTGCCGCGCTGGTTCGAGTACGTCTTCAACACCCCGTCCCACCACCGCGTCCACCACGGCAGCGACGCCGAGTACTTGGACGCCAACTACGGCGGAATCCTCATCATCTGGGATCGGATGTTCGGCAGCTTCGTCCGGGAAGGCAAGCGGCCGACGTACGGGCTGACGAAGAACATCGGGACGTACAACCTGCTGCACGTGGGGTTCCACGAGTACGGCTCGATCCTGCGCGACCTGCGCGGGGCCCGGACGTGGCGCGAGCGCGCGGGCTACGTGTTCGGGCCGCCCGGCTGGCAGCCCGCCGCAGCTCGCGCGCTCGCGCCCGCCAATGACTAGGCGGTGTCCTGCAGGGTCCGCTCGTTCTCCGGGCGCAGCGTCACCGGCAGGCTCGCCAGCGGCGGGCGCTGCCGGGACGTCAGGTCGGTCAGCACCAGTTCCCGCTCGACGCCGTCCGCCGACGCGCCGCGCTGGAACTGGGCCAGCATCGTGGCCGGTGGGATGGCCGTGACCAGCCGGTCGTAGCGCTCCAGGCGGTCGAACAGCGTCTGCATGATCTGCCCGGACATCCGGCCGAGCGCCTGCGTGCTCTGGTGCCGGTGCACGCGGTGGCCGAGGTCGACCTGGGCCAGCGCGTCGAGGCCGCGCAGCTCGACCAGGTCGATGAGGTGCCCGATCTCGACGCCGTAGTTCACGACGAACGGGATGCCCTCCAGCACCTCGCGCCGCCCCGCGTACTCGCCGGCCAGCGGCTGGACGAACCCGGACAGCTCCGGCCAGAACATGTTGAGCAGCGGCCGGGCGACCAGCTCGGTGACGCGGCCGCCGCCTTCGGGCTCGCTGCCCGCCGCGCCGTTGAGGGGGCGGTGGTAGAAGCCCTTGACGTAGGCCACGGACGGGTCGGTGAGCAGCGGGCCGAGCAGCCCGGTGACGTAGCTCGTGGTGAAGTCGTAGAGGTCGCCGTCGACGAAGACGACGAGGTCGCCGGCCGTCGCCGCGACGCCCTTCCACAGGGCCTCCCCCTTGCCCTGCAGGCCGTCGAGGGCGGGGAAGACGGCGTCCTGCGCGACCACGCGCGCCCCGGCCGCGGCGGCCACCTCGGCGGTGGCGTCGGTCGAGTGGCTGTCCACGACGAGGATCTCGTCGACCAGCCGGTGGTGTTCCTGGAGCTCCTCGCGGATGGCGGTGACGATCGCGCCGACCGTGGCTTCCTCGTTCCGGGCCGGGATGACGACGGAAACGGTGGTGCCGCGTTTGGCCGCGACCAGGTCCTCGGCCGTCCAGTCGCCCGCCTTGCTGCTGCGCCGGGCGAGCCAGGTGCCGACCTCCGGTGACACCTGCAGCCGCGCGTTGTTCGGGCGCATGCCTTCCCCTTCCCTCGTTCGGCGTATCCCTCCCGACCGAGGTTCGAGGGCCCGCGTTTCGGCGGCCACTCCCCGGTGCTACCGGGGTGTTACGAGATCGGCCCGGCAGCACCGATCCCGTTAACACGACGACGGGTGGCAAGACCACGCTGCCGAGGAGCAAAACCACTGGGAGAATCGCTCCCCGGCTCTCGGAAACCCTGCCGCGGGGGCGGGCCGGAGGCCGGCTACGCGTCTTCTTCTTCCAGCATCTCCGGGGTGACCGCGGACTCGGTGTCCGGGATGTTCAGGTCCTTGGCCCGCTTGTCCGCCATCGCCAGCAGGCGGCGGATCCGCCCGGCCACCGCGTCCTTCGTCATCTGCGGCTCCGACAGCTGCCCCAGCTCCTCCAGGGACGCCTGCCGGTTGGACAGCCGGAGCCGGCCCGCCGCCAGGAGGTGGTCCGGGGCCGTGTCGCCGAGGATCTCCAGGGCGCGCTCCACCCGGGCCGCCGCCGCCACCGCCGCGCGGGCCGACCGCCTCAGGTTCGCGTCGTCGAAGTTGGCCAGGCGGTTCGCCGTCGCGCGGACCTCGCGGCGCATCCGGCGCTCTTCCCACTGCAGGACGCTCGCGTGCGCGCCCAGGCGGGTCAGCAGCGCGCCGATCGCGTCGCCGTCGCGGACCACCACCCGGTCCGCTCCCCGGACCTCCCGGGACTTCGCCTGGATGCCCATCCGGCGCGCCGCGCCCACCAGCGCCAGCGCCGCTTCCGGGCCCGGGCAGGTCACCTCGAGCGAGGACGAGCGGCCCGGCTCGGTCAGGGATCCGTGCGCGAGGAACGCGCCCCGCCACGCCGCTTCCGCGTCGGCCACGCCCCCGGACACCACCGCAGCCGGCAGCCCGCGGACCGGGCGGCCGCGCTGGTCGATCAGCCCGGTCTGGCGGGCCAGGCCCTCGCCGTCCTTCACCACGCGCACGACGTACCGGGTGCCCTTGCGCAGGCCGCCGCTGGCGGTGATGACGTGGACGTCCGAATGGTGGCCGTACAGCTCGTGGATCTCCTTGCGCAGCCGTCGTGCGACCGAACCCGTGTCGAGCTCCGCCTCCACGACCACCCGGCCGGCCACGATGTGCAGCCCGCCGGCGAAGCGAAGCAGCGACGCGACCTCCGCCCGGCGCGGCCCGATCTTCGTGATCTCCAGCCGGCTCAGCTCGTCCTTCACCGCGGCGGTCATCGCCATTACTGCCCCTCCCTGCCTTTCGCTCCTCCCCCGTGCTCTCCGCCGAGACCGAGAGCCTCCCGCATGCACAACGCGAGCGCATCAGGATCATGCCGTCCCGGCACTTCGGGGTCGCCCACCGCCCCCAGGTGCGCCCGGCCGCCCAGCCGTTCCGCCGCGCGCCGGAGATTCGCCGGGTCGGGCACGGAATCGCGGTCCGCGATCACCGCGTCGACCCGCAGATCGGGCGCGTGCTCGAAGAGTACGTCGAGGTGCCGCTCCGGCGAGAATCCCGCGGTTTCCCCCGGCTGGGGGACAAGGTTGAGCACGAGCACCTTCGTCGCGGCCGTCCGGACGAGCGCGTCGCGCAGCCCGGGCACGAGCAGGTGCGGCAGCACGCTGGTGAACCACGAGCCGGGCCCGAGGAACACGACGTCGGCGTTCAGCACCGCCTGCACCGCTTCCTCGCACGCCAGCGGCGGCCGCCCGGCCCGGCCCGGCGAGCGCAGGCTGACCCGCCGCACCTGACCCGGCGTGGTCGCCACCGCCACCTGGCCGCGGATCGTCCGCAGGGCCGCCGGGTCCTCGCTGTCGAGCCCGCTGACCTGGCCCTCGATCTCGAGGGGCTCCGGCGACATCGGCAGCACGCGGCCCGAGACGCCCATCAGCCGGCAGGCCTCGTCGAGTGCGGCGACCGGGTCGCCGAGGACCTCGAACAGCCCGGCCAGCAACAGGTTGCCCACCGCGTGGCCGGCCAGTGCGCCGTCGCCGCCGAAGCGGTGCTGGAAGACCTCGGCCCACAGCGTGCCGCCGTCCTCCGCGGCGAAGGCGGCGAACGCCTGCCGCAGGTCGCCCGGCGGCAGCAGGCCGAGTTCGCGCCGCAGCCTGCCGGACGATCCGCCGTCGTCGGCCACGGTCACGACCGCGGTGACGTCGGGGGTCACCCGCCGCACCGCGGACAGTGTGGCGTGCAGTCCGTGGCCACCCCCGAGGGCGACCGCGCGCACGTTATTCACGACCAAGGTCGCGGTGCACCACCTTCACGGCCATACCGTCCTCTTTGGACAGACGCTGGGCGAGCTCGACGGACAGCGCGACGCTGCGGTGCTTGCCGCCGGTGCAGCCGACCGCGAGGGTCAGGTACCGCTTGCCCTCGCGCTTGTAGCCGGCGCCGATCAGCCGCAGCAGCTGGTGGTAGCGGTCGAGGAACTCCTCGGCCCCCTCCTGCGAGAGGACGTAGTTGCGGACCTCGCCGTCGAGCCCGGTGTGCTCGCGCAGCTCCGGGATCCAGAACGGGTTGGGCAGGAACCGGACGTCCATCACCAGGTCGGCGTCCATCGGCAGGCCGTACTTGTAGCCGAAGGACAGCACGGTGACCCGGGTCTGGGTGCTCGCCTCGGACCCGAACGCGTCCTCGATCTTGGCCCGCAGGTCGTGCACCGACAGCGACGACGTGTCGAGCACCAGGTCGGCCTCTTCGCGCAGCGGCTCCAGCAGCGTCCGCTCCGCGGTGATGCCGTCGGCGAGCCGGCCATCGCCCTGCATCGGGTGGCCCCGGCGGACGGCCTCGAAGCGCCGCACCAGCACGGCGTCGGTCGCCTCCAGGAACAGCACGCGCGGCTTGTAGCCCCGGGCGTCGAGGTCCTTGATCACCGAGGCCAGGTCGTCGGTGAACGCGCGCGAGCGCACGTCCATCACCACCGCCACCTTGGTGATCGCGCCGCGCGCCTGCGCACCCAGCTCGACCATGGTGGCGATCAGCTCCGGGGGCAGGTTGTCGACCACGAACCAGCCCAGGTCCTCCAGGCACTTGGCCGCGGTGCTGCGGCCCGCCCCGGACAACCCGGACACGACCGCGACCTCCATGCCGGAGCCGCGGATCTCCTCTTGCGCACTCACTGTGTTTCCCTACTCCCCTGCTCCTGTGCCGTTGCTCGCGCCGGACTCCCCGGCCAGCGCGGCGACCACGGCCTCCGCGGTGCGCCTGCCGAAGCCGGGCACCGCCTCGATCTCTTCGACCCTGGCCTGCTTGAGCTTCTTCACCGAGCCGAAGTGCTTGATCAGCGCGGTGCGGCGAGCCTGCCCCAGCCCGGGCACACTGTCCAATGCGGACGTCTGCAGCCGCTTGGAGCGCTTCTCGCGGTGGTAGGCGATGGCGAACCGGTGAGCCTCGTCCCGCAGCCGCTGCAGCAGGTAGAGCCCCTCCGACGTCCGGGGCAGGATCACCGGATCGGGGTCGGCGGGCAGCCAGACCTCTTCCAGCCGCTTGGCCAGCCCGACCACGGAGATGTCGGTGATGCCGAGCTCGGCCAGCACGTCGGCGGCCGCCGTGGCCTGCGGACCCGCGCCGTCGACGACCAGGAGGTTCGGCGGGTAGGCGAACTTCTTCGGCCGCCCGGTCTCCGGGTCGAGACCCGGCGTGCTCGACTCCTCCGCGGTTTCCTTCAGATAGCGGTAGAACCGCCTTCGCACGACTTCGGCGATCGAGGCGACGTCACCCTCGGTCGCCGCCTCCCGCAGCGCGAAGCGCCGGTACTCGGACTTGCGCGCGAGGCCGTCCTCGAAGACGACCAGCGACGCGACGACGTCGCTGCCCTGGATGTGGCTGATGTCGATGCACTCGATGCGCAGGGGCGCGGTGTCGAGGCCGAGGAACTCCTGCAGCTCGGTGAGCGCCGCCGAGCGGGCGGTGAGGTCGCCGGCGCGGCGCAGCTTGTGCTGGGTGAACGCCTCCCCCGCGTTGCGCTGCACGGTCTCGGCCAGTGCTTTCTTGTCGCCGCGCTGTGGCACCCGCAGCTGGACCCGCGAGCCGCGCAGCCCGCTGAGCCACTCCGCGACCGCGTCGGCGTCCGCGGGCAGCTCCGGCACCAGGACCTCGCGCGGGACGACCGGGCCGGAGTCGACCTCGTCGCGGGCGTCGAGCTCGGCTTCGTCGCCGTAGAACTGGGTGAGGAAGTGGTCGACCAGCGCCGGGACGTCCATCTCCTCGGCCTTGTCGATGACCCAGCCGCGCTGGCCGCGGACCCGGCCGCCGCGCACGTGGAAGACCTGGACCGCGGCTTCCAGCTCGTCGTGGGCGAACGCGACGACGTCGGCGTCCGTGCCGTCGCCGAGCACCACGGCCTGCTTCTCCATGGCGCGGCGCAGGGCGCCGAGGTCGTCGCGCAGCCGGGCGGCGCGCTCGAACTCGAGCTCCTCGGACGCGGCCGCCATCTCGGCTTCCAGGCGCTTGATCATGACGTCGGTCTTGCCGGCCAGGAAGTCGCAGAAGTCCTCGACGATGTCGCGGTGCTCGTCGGCGGAGACGCGGCCCACGCAGGGCGCGGAGCACTTGTCGATGTAGCCGAGCAGGCAGGGCCGGCCGATCTGGCCGTGCCGCCGGAACACCCCGGCCGAGCAGGTGCGCGCCGGGAAGACGCGCAGCAGCAGGTCGAGGGTCTCGCGGATGGCCCACGCGTGCGCGTACGGGCCGAAGTACCGGACGCCCTTCTTGCGCGCGCCGCGGTAGACGTGCAGCCGCGGGAACTCCTCGTTCAGCGTCACCGCGAGCACCGGGTAGCTCTTGTCGTCGCGGTAGCGGACGTTGAACCGCGGGTCGAACTCCTTGATCCAGTTGTACTCGAGCTGGAGCGCCTCGACCTCGGTGGTGACGACGGTCCATTCGACGCTCGCGGCCGTGGTGACCATCTGGCGCGTGCGCGGGTGGAGGCCGGAGAGGTCGGCGAAGTAGGAGTTCAGCCTGCTGCGGAGGCTTTTGGCCTTGCCGACGTAGATGACCCGCTTGGTCGCGTCACGGAACTTGTACACGCCAGGGGCATCCGGGATGCTCCCCGGCGAGGGACGGTAGGTGGTCGGGTCAGCCACTCCCCCAGCTTATGGGCCACCACCGACAGTCCCCGTCGCCCCCCGGTCTGCCGCGGCCCGTCGTGAGTGTTTAGGGCGGTTAGAACCGCCCTGAACACTCACGACCGGTTGCCCCGCCGGAAGTAGGGTGAACGTCGGCGTTGCGACTTTGGTGGGTGTCCCCCTGGGTGACGCGGTGGTTACTTTCCGACCACCCGATCCGGTCCCCCTCCGAAAGGATCACCACCGTGAGCTCTCTCCGTCTGGCCGGCGCCGCCACCGCGGCCGCCGTCGCGCTCACCCTCGCCGGCGGCGCGGTCGCCTCCGCGGGCGTCCAGCCGAACATCGTCGGCGGCAGCACCGCGCCGACGGTCTCCTGGGGTGCCCAGGTGTACGTCAACACTGCCGGCCGCGACTACCAGGGCTTCAACTGCTCCGGCACGGTCATCGCGTCCCGCTGGGTGCTGACCGCGGTGCACTGCCTCGACTCCGACGGCTCGGGCATGTACGTCCGGGTCGGCAGCAACACGCTGCTCTCGGGCACGAAGATCGCCGTCGACAACGAGTACGAGTCCCCGAACGGCGACATCGCGCTGCTGCACCTGGCCTCGGCGACCAGCGCCGCGCCGATCTCGCTGGGCAGTTCGGACCCGGCGACCGGCAGCACCAACCAGATCTACGGCTGGGGCCGCACCACCCCGACCGGCCCGCCGGCGACGTCGCTGAAGACGGCGAACGTCCAGGTGACCGGCCGGTCCACGGACGCCTACGGCGGCCGCGCGATCCAGAGCGTCGGCGTCAACGGCTCGGCGTGGAAGGGCGACTCGGGTGGGCCGCAGGTGTCGGGCGGCGTGCAGGTCGGCGTCGCGTCGACGGTCCAGAACCAGAGCGGGTCGAACACGCGCGGGACGAACAACTACGCGAGCGTGGCGGCGAGCCGGTCCTGGATCCGGACGACCGCGGGCGTGTGAGTTCCCGGGGCGGCGCTCCGGCGCCGCCCCGGTTCTGTCGGTGGCGTGTGGGATGCTCGCGGGCATGCGGATCGCCACCTGGAACGTGAATTCGATCGTCCCCCGCCTGCCCCGCGTGCTGGGTTTCCTGGAGGAGACGGCACCGGACGTGCTGTGCCTGCAGGAGCTGAAGAACACGACGGAGGCGTTCCCGGCGGCCGAGATCGAAGCGCTGGGGTACGAGGTGGCGGCGTACGGGCTGGGGCGCTGGAACGGCGTCGGGATCGTGTCGAAGGTGGGCCTGTCGGACGTGGTGCGCGGGCTGCCGGACGAGCCTTCGTTCGAAGGGGCGGCGGAAGCGCGCGCGGTGGGCGCCACCTGCGGCGGTGTGCGGGTGTGGTCGGTGTACGTGCCCAACGGGCGTGAGCCGGACAACCCGCACTACGCGTACAAGCTGGAGTGGCTTTCGGCGCTGCACTCGCTGGTGGCTTCGGAGATTGCGTCGGGGCCGTTCGCGGTGCTCGGAGACTTCAACGTGGCGCCGACGGACGCGGACGTCTGGGACATCGCCCTGTTCGCGGAGTCGACCCACGTGACGAAGCCGGAGCGCGACGCACTGGCCCGGCTGCGAGACCTGGGCCTGTCGGACGTGTTCCCGCGGCCGCTGAAGTACGACCACCCGTTCACCTACTGGGACTACCGGGCGGGGAACTTCCCGAACAACAAGGGCATGCGGATCGACCTGGTGTACGGGAACTCCGCGTTCACCGACGCGGTCACGGATTCCTATGTGGACCGCAACATGCGCAAGGGCAAGGGCCCGTCGGACCACGCCCCGATCGTGGTCGACCTGGACCTGTAGCCCCGGCCCGCTCTGCCGCGGCTGGTCGTGAGTGGCAAGGAGGGTTCTAACCCGCTTTACCACTCACGACGGTGCTCGTCGCGGGGCGAGGTCGGCTGCCCGAGGAGGCGGCGGGTCAGGTGCCGGTGGCCGCGCGGTGCAGTTTGCGTAACGCCCGCACCGCTTCCACCGCCCGGTCGCGGTCGACGGCCTGCACCGCCATCACCGCGTGGTACTCGTCGTCCGGCAGCTCCAGCCGCGCCCACGACGCCCCGTCCGGAAAACTCACCGACAGCACGTCGCTCCACGCGAACCGGCGCGTGATCAGCACGTTCCGGACCTCGATGCCCTCCGCGTCCGCCCGCACGCGCGCGATCGCGAACAGCATCACCCCGCACGCCAGCAGGATGCCGATGCCCACCATCGCCGCCTGGTCGGAGCGCTGGAAGCGCACGCCCGTGTCGCCGTTGCGCAGCAGCACCGCCACCACGACGAACACCGCCAGCAGCGCCACCGCCAGCACGCTGCACATGATCATCGCCCGGCGGGGGCGGATCACCAGCGAAGTCGCCACGCTCACTGGAAACCCCGCTCGGTCCACGGCTGGCGCAGGCTCCGCAGCACGTGCGCCGAGTCCAGGGCCGCCACCGTCGCCTCGTAGCCCTTGTCTTCCTTCGACCCCGGACGGCCCGAGCGGTCGACGGCCTGCTCGTGCGTGTCGCACGTCAGGACGCCGTTGCCGACCGGGGTGCTCTCGTCGAGCGCGACCCGGGTCAGGCCCGCCGTCACCGCGTCGCAGACGTACTCGAAATGCGGGGTGCCGCCGCGGATGACCACGCCGAGCGCGACCACCGCGTCGTGGTTGCGGGCCAGCGCCTGCGCCACCACCGGGAGCTCGACCGCGCCCGCGACGTGGACGACCGTCGGTTCTTCCTCTAGTTTCGCTTCCTTCGCGGCGACCAGCGCCCGCTCCAGCAGGACGTCGGTGATGTCCGCGTTCCAGCGGGTGGCGACGATGCCGAGCTTCAGCGACTTGCAGTCGGAGAGGTCCAGCTTGGCCTCAGGCCGGCCTTCACCGCTCACAGTGCTCCTCCGTCGGGGTGCTCGGTGCCCGCGCCGACCTGGTCGTAGTGCTCCAGCTGGGCCAGGTCGTGACCCATCCGGTCGCGCTTGGTCCGCAGGTAGCGCAGGTTTTCCGGGTTCGGCGAGATCGGCAGCGGCACCCGCCCGGTGACGCGCAGGCCGTAGCCCTCCAGGCCGATCCGCTTGGCCGGGTTGTTCGACAGCAGCCGCATGGTGCGGACGCCGAGGTCGCACAGGATCTGCGCGCCGGTGCCGTAGTCGCGGGCGTCGGCCGGGACGCCGAGCGCGAGGTTCGCGTCGACCGTGTCGGCGCCGTCGTCCTGCAGCTGGTAGGCCTGCAGCTTGTGCAGCAGGCCGATGCCGCGGCCCTCGTGGCCGCGGATGTACAGCACGACGCCGCGGCCTTCGGTGGCCACCGCTTCCAGGGCCGCCTCCAGCTGCGGGCCGCAGTCGCAGCGCAGGGAGCCGAAGACGTCGCCGGTGAGGCACTCGGAGTGGACGCGGACCAGGATGTCCTGGCCGTCGCCGATCTCGCCGTAGACGAACGCGACGTGCTCGATGCCGTCCAGGAGCGAGTCGTAGCCGACCGCGCGGAACGTACCCGCGGCCAGCGGGATGCGCGCCTCGGCGACCCGCTCGACCTGCTTCTCCGTGCGACGGCGGTAGGCGATCAGGTCGGCGATGGTGATGATCGCCAGGTCGTGGTCGGCGGCGAAGACCTCGAGCTCGTCGCGGCGCGCCATGTCGCCTTCGTCCTTCTGCGACACGATCTCGCAAAGCACTCCAGCCGGCCCGAGGCCGGCCATCCGGGCCAGGTCGACCGACGCCTCGGTGTGCCCGGGGCGGCGCAGCACGCCGCCTTCCTTCGCGCGCAGCGGCACGACGTGCCCGGGGCGGCGGAAGTCCTTCGCCGTGGACGCCGGGTCGGCCAGCAACCGGATCGTGTGCGCGCGGTCGGCGGCCGAGATGCCGGTGCTGATGCCTTCGGCGGCATCGACCGTGACGCTGTACGCGGTGCCCCGCGCGTCCTGGTTCGTGTGGTACATCGGCGGCAGGTCCAGCCGGTCCGCTTCGGACTCGGTCAGCGCCACGCAGACGTACCCCGAGGTGTAGCGGACCATGAAGGCCAGCAGCTCCGGCGTCGCCTTCTCGGCGGCGAAGATGAGGTCACCCTCGTTCTCGCGGTCCTCGTCGTCGACCACGACGACCGGGCGGCCCGCCGCGATGTCCGCGATCGCCCGCTCGATGGCGTCGGCGTCGAACACCGCCCCACTGCCGCACGGGGTCCAGCCCGCTTCGGGCGTGGGCGCACTCGTCTCACTCATGACCGCTCCTCCGTGCCGCCGTCCCGATTGTGCCCCTGGTCGCGAATATGGGCCTCGGCCAGTTTTTCCACGTACTTCGCGACCACGTCGACCTCGAGGTTGACCAGGTCGCCGGCTTCCCGGCCGCCGAGCGTGGTCACTTCGAGGGTGGTCGGGATCAGGGCCACCTTGAACCGGTCGTCGGTGACCGCCGCGACGGTGAGGGAGATCCCGTCCACCGCGATCGAGCCCTTCTCCACCACGTACCGGGACAGGTGCGCCGGCAGCGCGAACGTCGTCACGCCGTTCTCGTCGCGGTCGAGGAACACGCCGGTCCCGTCGACGTGGCCCTGCATGATGTGCCCGCCGAGCCGGCCGCCGGCCGGGGTGGCGCGTTCCAGGTTGACCCGGTCGCCGACCGCGACCTTGGCCAGGCTCGACCGCTGCAGCGTCTCGTGGACGACGTCGACGGTGAACTCACCGCCCGCCACCTCGACGACGGTCAGGCAGACGCCGCTGACCGCGATCGAGTCGCCGTGCCCGGCGTCGCTGGTGACCAGCGGGCCGCGGACCCGCAGCCGGGCGGCGTTCGTCAGCTGCTCGACCGCGGTGACTTCGCCGATCTCCTCGACTATGCCGGTGAACACGTGCGCTGCCTCCTCGTGAGCCGGACTGTGAGCCGGTCCTTCCATCCAACACCCGCCGCGGTCCGGTGGCTTCTCCGGTGCCGCTGCGGGGGTCAGCCGGCCCGGCCGCGAGCCGCCTGTTCGCGCAGCGCGGCGACCGCCTTGCCCGGATCGCCGGCGCCGTAGACGGCGGATCCGGCGACGAAACAGTCGACGCCCGCCTCGGCGGCCTGCTCGATGGTGTCGGTGTTGATGCCGCCGTCGATCTCGACGATCAGCTTCAGGTGCCCGGTGTCGACCAGCCGCCGCGCGGTGCGGACCTTCTCCAGGACGTCGGCGATGAACGACTGCCCGCCGAAGCCCGGCTCGACGGACATGACCAGCAGCGTGTCGTAGTGCTTGAGCGCGTCGAGCCACGGCTCCAGCGCGGTGCCGGGCTTGAGCGAGAGGCCCGCCTTCGCCCCCGCGGCCCGCAGGTTCTTCGCCAGCGCGACCGGGTCCTTCGCGGCCTCGGCGTGCACGGTGACGTTGTAGGCGCCGGCCTCGGCGTACCCGATCGCCCAGCGGTCCGGGTCGTCGATCATCAGGTGGCAGTCGATCGGCAGGTCGGTGCTGTCGATGAGGGCCTTGGCCACGGGCAGGCCGAGGGTCAGGTTGGGCACGAAGTGCGCGTCCATGACGTCGACGTGGACCCAGTCGGCGCGGGTCTCCCCGCCGGCCGCGACGGCGGCGATCTCCTCGCCGAGCCGGGCGAAGTCCGCCGCGAGGATGCTGGGTGCGATCAAAGGTCGGTCTGCC
Organism: Amycolatopsis sp. cmx-13-12; assembly: GCA_049998155.1. Classification (GTDB taxonomy): domain Bacteria; phylum Actinomycetota; class Actinomycetes; order Mycobacteriales; family Pseudonocardiaceae; genus Amycolatopsis. Next base: position 1,358,013 of record JAEBES010000001.1, read on the forward strand.
ACGTCCCGAGTGTAGGAGGACGGCGCTAACGCTCGCTAACCGGTTGTGACCAGGATCTGGCTCCGGAGAGGGAGGTAATGGACCCCAGGGCCGCCCTAACCTCGACCACATGTCCGGATTCCTGGTGTCCCTGGCGCGGATCGGCAGCTACCGCAGCCTTCCGTACACGGTCGCGAGCCTCGTGCTGGCCGCGCCGATCTCCCCGTTCGCCTTCGCCGTCGCGGTGTCGTTCGAAGCCGATTCCCGGGTTCGCGCGGTCATCGCCGCGGTCACGCTCGCGGTGCTGATGGGACTGCTGGGCCTGCTGGGGCCGGTGCGACGGCTCAGCGTCGGTCTCGCGAACGGCCTGCTCGGTACCGGCCTGCCGGCGCCGGCCCGGCGCCCGGACGCCGGCTCGCGGCTGCGGTCGGGCCTGTGGTTCGCGCTGCACACGGCCGTGAGCGGGGCGCTCGCCACCGTTCTCGGCTTCCTCGGGATCACGATGTTCGTGCCGCTGGCCTGGCTGATCGGCAGCCAGGCCCGGATCAGCTTCTTCTGGAACGACGTCCCGCTCGGCTGGTGGACGATCCCGTTCGGCCTCGCGATGGTCTTCGCGGCGCTGGTGCTCGCCGCGGCCGCCACCATCGGCTTCCGGCTCGGCGCCACGACGCTGCTGGGCCCGTCCGCGACCGAGCTCGCGGCGGCCGCCGAGCAGCGCGCGGCCGTCCTCGCCCAGCGCAACCGCCTGGCCCGCGAGCTGCACGACTCGATCGGGCACACGCTGACGACGTCGACCATCCAGGCGGCGGCCGCGGCCGAGCTGGTCGAGGCGGATCCCGCCCAGGTCCGGCGCGCGCTCGGCACGATCGAAGAAGCGTCCCGGACCGCTCTCGAGGACCTCGACCACGTCTTGGGCCTGCTTCGGGAGGAGCCGGCCGCGAAGGCGCCGACGCGCACGCTGGCCGAAGTCGACGTCCTCGCCGTGCGCGCCCGCGAAGCCGGGCTCGACGTCCGGCTGGCCGTCACCGGGCCGGTCGCCGCGCTGCCCGCGACGGTGTCGCGCGAGGGCTACCGGATCGTCCAGGAGGGCCTGACCAACGCGTTGCGCCACGCCGGTCCCGGCGCGGTCGACGTGCGCGTCGAGGCCGGACCGGACCGCCTCGGCATCGCGGTCGTCAACGCGCTGCCGGGTGACGGGCCGCGGACCGGGCGGCGCGGGCTGGCCGGGCTCGCCGAGCGCGTCGAAGCCCTGCGCGGCGAGCTCGACGCCGGTCCGGACGGGCAGCAGTGGCGGCTGACCGCGACCATCCCGCTGCGGGCGGGCGCGTGACGCCGTCGGTGCTGCTCGCCGACGACGAGCCGCTGGTCCGGACCGGGCTGCGGGCCCTGCTGGAGCAGCAGGGCCTGCCGGTGGTCGGCGAGGCGGCCGACGGCGCCGAGGTGCTGGACGCCGTGCGGCGGACCCGGCCGGACGTCGTCCTGATGGACGTCCGAATGCCCGGCACGGACGGCATCGAGGCCACCCGGCAGGTGCTCGCGGCGCTGGCGGAACCCCCGAAGATCCTGGTCGTCACGACGTTCGACAACGACGACTACGTGCACGAGGCGCTGCTGGCCGGGGCCAGCGGGTTCCTGCTGAAGCGGGCGCGCAAGGAGGAGATCGCGCACGCCGTCCGGACGGTCGCGGCCGGCGAGTCGCTGCTGTTCCCGGAGGCGATCCGGCGGCTGGTGAGCGGGCGGCTCCCCGGCGGCGGCGAGTACGCGCGGGCGGCGAAGACGCTCACCCGCCGCGAAGCCGAGGTCCTGCGGCTCATCGCCACCGGACTGTCCAATCAGGACATTGCGGCGGCGCTGGTGATCAGCCTGGAGACGGTGAAGACGCACGTGGGCAACATCTTCGGCAAGCTCGGCGCCGGGAACCGCAGCCAGGCCGTGGTGATCGCCTACGAAGCCGGGGTCGTCAAGCCGGGGCACCTCGCCGGTCAATAACCGACGTGCTCCCGGTCACCCGGGTGAAGTCAGGAGTTCGGCCAGCGGCCACTTTCCGCTCACCTTCAGTCCCTCCGCGGCACACATGCGGGAGGACTAATAGCCCGTGTCCGAAATCCGGGCCGTAACCCCCGAAGTCCCCGAAGTTCGTGAATGAGGAGAAACATGGCTTCGCTGTTCACCGGCCGCCGCCGGTGGCTGGTCGCGGGCGCGCTCGGCGCCGCGCTGGTCGCCGCCGCTCCCGTCGCCCTGGCCACCAACGGCTCCGACAACCCCGACGCACGCTCGTCGGCCGGTACCGGTGACCGCACCGCCGACGTCCGCGCCGCGATCCAGGGCGGCCACGCCCGCAACGTCATCCTGTTCCTCGGCGACGGCATGGGCCAGTCGGAGATCACCTCCGCCCGCAACTACGAGCGCGGCGCCGCGGGCCGGCTCGCCATGGACGAGCTGCCGCTGACCGGCGACTACACGACGTACGCGGTCGAGCAGAACAACCCGGCCAAGCCGAACTACGTGACCGACTCGGCCGCGTCCGGCACCGGCTGGGCCACCGGCACCAAGACCTACAACGGCGCCATCTCCGTCGACGCCTACGGCAACGACGTCCCGACGATCCTGGAGATCGCCAAGCGCAACGGCCTGCGCACCGGCGACGTCACCACCGCCGAGGTCCAGGACGCGACCCCGGCCGTGCTCGGCGCGCACGTCGTCAACCGCGACTGCAAGGGCCCGGTCGAGACGACCGCCAAGTGCGCGAAGAACGCCAAGGAGAACGGCGGCAACGGCTCGATCGCCGAGCAGCTGGTGCAGACCCGCCCCGACGTCCTGCTGGGCGGCGGCGCGAAGTACTTCAACCAGACGGTGACGGCGGGCAAGTTCCAGGGCAAGACTGTCCTGGACCAGGCCAAGGCGGCCGGCTACACCGTCGTCAACACCGCGGCGGACCTGGCGGCGGCGAAGAAGGGCAAGCCGGTGCTCGGCCTGTTCGCCGACGGCAACATGCCGGTCAACTGGACCGGCCCGGCGGCCGTGCACGGCGGCACCGCGCCGTCCCGCTGCACCCCGAACGCGAAGGTGCCGGCCACCCAGCCGAAGCTGGCCGACCAGACCCGCAAGGCCCTGGAGCTGCTCGACGACCGCCGCAGTGACAAGGGCTTCTTCCTGCAGGTCGAGGGCGCGAGCATCGACAAGCAGGACCACGCGGCCGACCCGTGCGGCCAGATCGGCGAGACGATCGACTTCGACGCGGCGATCGCGGCGGGCACGGCGTTCGCCCGCAGCCACCCCGACACGCTGGTGCTGGTGACCGCCGACCACGGCCACAGCAGCCAGATCGTCGAGCCCACCGCCACCCCGGGCCTGACCGCGACCCTGATCACCAACGAGGGCGCGAACATGACGCTGGCCTACGGCACGGCGGAAGCCGGCGGCTCGCAGTCGCACACGGGCACGCAGGTGCGCATCGCGGGCCTCGGCCCGCAGGCGGCCAACATCGTCGGCCTGACCAACCAGACCGACCTGTTCGGGACCCTGAAGCGGGCCCTGAAGCTGCGCTGAGTGGTGGGGTGCACCCCCGGGTCTCCCGGGTGGTCTGCCCCCTGCCCCCTGGTGCCGGAGTTCCCTAGCGTGGGGAACACCGAGACACCAGGGGGTTTTCTCATGCGGAAGTCATTGCGGGTCGTCACCGCCGGAACGCTCGCCGCGCTGCTCGCGGCCACCACGGCGGCACCGGCGCTCGCGGCGGTGAGCCCGGTCCAGGCCAGCCTGGACGTGCTGACCACCCAGGACGGCGTACCGGGCGCGGCCACGGTGGTCCAAGACGGCGGCCACACGCAGGTCACCCGAAGCGGCGTGGGTGACATCGCCACCGGGAAGCCGTTCCCGCGCAACGGTTCGTTCCGCGCGGGCAGCGTCACCAAGACGTTCGTGGCGACGGTGGTGCTGCAGCTGGTGGCGGAGGGCCGGGTCCGGCTGGACGCACCGGTTTCCCGCTACCTGCCCGGGCTCCTGCCCGACGGGCGGATCACGGTCCGGCAGGTGCTGCAGCACACGAGCGGGGTGCCGGACTACCTGCAGGACTTCGACCTGAGCAACCCGGAGGCGCTGCGCCACCGCGGCGCCGAGCCGGCGGAGCTGGTGGCACTGGCGGTGCGGCACCCGGCGCTGTTCCCGCCGGGCACGAGCTGGTCGTACTCGAACACGAACTACATCGTGGCGGGGATGCTGGTGGAGAAGGTGACGGGCCACGCGCTCGACCGGGAGATCGCCCACCGCATCACGGGCCCGCTGGGCCTGCGCGACACGTACCTCCCCCGCCGAGGCGACGAGAAGCTGCCGTCCCCGCACCCGGCCGGCTACTTCCCGATCGGCGACGAGCTGGTGGACTTCAGCGACTTCGACGCCACGATCGCGGGAGCGGCAGGCGGCCTGGTGACGACCCCGGCCGACCTCGACCGGTTCTACGGAGCACTGCTGGGTGGCAGGCTGTTGCGCCCGGCGGAACTGGCGGAGATGCGCCGCACGGTCCCCGCGGATCTGGGCATCCCGGGCGCCGGGTACGGCCTGGGGCTGGGCAGCATCCCGGTGTCGTGCGGAGTGGTGTGGGGGCACGAAGGGGGGATCATCGGCTTCACGAACTTCGCCGGAGTGGGCCCGGACGGCCGGCGCGCATCGGTGGTGCTGAACGAAAACCCGACCCCGGCGGAGACGAACCCCCACCTGCTCGCCGCTGTGGATGCGGCGGTGTGTTCGTAGCTCGACGGTCCGGAATTGTCGGTGGTCGCCGGTAGAGTGGAAGACGGGGGGCGCCCCCGCGGCCGGCGCCTCATGACCCGCCCGGCGCGGCCCGCTCAGGGCAACAGATCCAGCGCTTCCGTCCACGGCCGCCGGACGTCCAAGCGGTGCAGCGTCACCCCGGCGCCCGCGAGGGTGTCGAGGTGGCGCTGCCACGCCGGGTGGTGCACCCGGGTCTCGTGGATCTGGTACGCCACCACCACCGTGATCCCCGGCGCGCCGAGCACATCGCCCAGCACCGTCAGCGCCTGGTTGTCCGCGATGCCGAGCGCCAGCTTGGCCACCGAATTCGCCGACGCCGGGGCGAACAGGAACACCGCCGGGTCCGGGTGCGGCCGCGGCTCGCCCGGCAGCCGGGACACGCTGCGGACCGGCAGGTCCGTGCACGCCGCGACGTCGGCGAGCGCGCCGGTCGCGTCGAGCCAGCGGTGCGCGGCCGGCGTCAGCGTGATCGCCGGCCGCCAGCCGCGGTCAGCCGCGGGGCGGGCCAGCTCGGCGGCGAACCGGACGTCCAGCCCGCCGCACGAGCTGGCGACCAGCCCGAGATCCGTCACGGTTTGCGCAGCACGGCGCAGAACATCGCGTCCGTGCCGTGCCGGTGCGGCCACAGCTGGACGTACGGCCCGTCGCCCAGCTCCGGGACGCCGGGGAACAGCTCGCGCGCGTCCAGCACCTCGGCCTTCAGCCGCCGCGCCGTCTCCGCGAAGACGCCTTCGGTCTCCGCCAGGTGCGGCGAGCAGACGACGTAGGTCAGCGCGCCTCCGGGCCGCAGCAGCTCGTAAGCCGCGGTGATCAGTTCGCCCTGCAGCTTCGTCAGGTCCGCGACGTCGGACGGCTGACGGCGCCACCGCGCCTCCGGCCGCCGCCGCAGCGCGCCGAGGCCGCTGCACGGCGCGTCGACGAGGATCCGGTCGTACCCCGGCTCCAGCCCGCTCTCGCGTCCGTCGGCGACGCGCACCTTCACCGGCAGCCCGCTCGTGGCCTTCTCGACGAGCTTCGCGCGGTGCGGCGCCTTCTCGACGGCGTCGACGGTCGCGCCGCTCACCGCGGCCAGCGCGCCGAGCAGCGCCGCCTTGCCGCCGGGGCCCGCGCACAGGTCGAGCCAGCGTTCGTCGGTGCCTTCGAGCGGCACCTTCGTCGCGGCGATCGCGCAGAGCTGGCTGCCCTCGTCCTGGACCGCGGCCAGCCGCTCGCGGATCGGTTCGGCGTCGGCCGGGTCGCCGGCGCCGGCGGGCAGGCGGACGCCGTACGGCGAGTACGGCGCCGGGTCGCCGCCGGTGATCGCGGCGAGCTCGTCCGCGCTGATTTCGCCGGGACGGGCGACGAGGTGGACCTCGGGGCGCGCGTCGTCGGCTTCCAGCGCGGCCTTGAGACCGGCGCCCTTGTCACCGAGCGCTTCGGCGAACGAGCGGGCGATCCAGCGCGGGTGCGCGGTGCGCAGCGCGTAGGCCCCGATCGGGTCGGCCGCCTCGTCCGGCGCCAGCTCGTCGAGCCACGCCGCTTCGTCCTTTTCGGACACCTTCCGCATGATCGCGTTGGCGAAACCCGTGGCCCACGAACCGGCTTCCGCGCGCACGAGGTCCACAGTGGACGTCACCGCGGCGTGCTCGGGGATGCGCGTGCGCAGCAGCTGGTAGACGCCGAGGCGCAGCGCGTCGAGGACCGCCGGGTCGGTCTGCTTGAGCGGGCGCTCGGCGCAGGCCTCGATGACGGCGTCGAGCAGGCCCTGCGCCCGCGACGCGCCGTACGCGAGTTCGGTGGCCAGCGCGGCGTCCCGGCCGGTGATCCGCCGCTCCCGCAGCAGGTCCGGCAGGACCAGGTTGGCGTAGGCGTCCTTCGTCCGGACGGCCGCGAGGACGTCGAACGCGGCCTGCCGGGCCGGGTCCACCTCCGGCGGGCGGCGCGGCCCTTCCTTGCGCGGTGCCGGACGGCCCCGCTGCGGCCGTGACGGTCGTCGTTCCCTGTGGTCGTTCACCGGAGGCGCTCTCCCTGGTCGATCCTCGTTCCGCGCGCCCAGTCGGTGGCCGCCATCCGTTTCTTGCCGGGTGCCTGGACTTCGCCGAGCCGCAGCGGCTTCGTCGCCGTCCCGACCAGCACCCGTTTGCGCTCGACCACGATCTCGCCCGGCGGCGGGCCGGGTTCGTCGAGCACCGTGACCGGGCCGAGCTTGAAGCGTTCCCCGCGGAACTCCGCCCACGCGCCCGGGTCCGGGCTGACCGAGCGGATCTGCCGGTCGACGGCCGACGCCGGGTCGGCGAACGACACCCGCGCGTCCTCGACGGTCACCTTCGGCGCATAGCTGACCCCCTCGGCGGGCTGCTCGCGCGCGACCAGGCTGCCGTCGGCCAGACCGTCCATCGTGGACAGCAGCAGCTTGGCTCCGGACTCGGCGAGCCGCCCGAGCAGCGCACCGGCGGTGTCGGTGGCGCCGATCGCCTCGGTGACGACGCCGAAGACCGGGCCGGCGTCGAGTTCCTTGACGATCCGGAAGGTCGAGGCACCGGTGATCTCGTCGCCGGCGCGGATCGCGGCCTGCACGGGCGCGGCCCCCCGCCACGCGGGCAGCAGCGAGAAGTGCAGGTTCACCCAGCCCAGCCGCGGAATGTCGAGGGCGGACTGCGGCAGCAGCGCCCCGTAGGCGACGACGGGGCAGGCGTCCGGCGCGAGCTCGGCCAGCCGCGCGAGGAAGGCCGGATCACCGGCACGCGCGGGGGTGAGGACCTCGATGCCGTGCTCATCGGCGAGAGCGCCGACGGGCGACCGGACGACGCGGCGGCCGCGCCCGGCCTGCGCATCGGGCCGCGTGACGACGGCGACGACCTCGTGCCGCCCGGAATCGAGCAGGGCACGCAGGGCGGGGACCGCCGGGTCGGGGGTGCCGGCGAAGACGAGCTTCATCGGCCCACCCCCGGCGGAAGCAGGGTTTCAGGTGGCTGGAACATCGGAACCGAGTCTAGAAGGCGGCTCCCGGCCGGGCGCGCCAGTGCCCCGATGCGCTGATCCGCAGCTCAGGAGGGGGTTGTCCACAGTGCGGTCGAGGTGTGGACAACCGGGGTCTTCGCGGGTGGATTCCCGGCTTTTGTCGGCGGGGGTCGATAGGCTGGACTTGGGCACGGCCCCCAGGGAGGGCGGGGAGTCGCTTGGCTCCCGAGTGGCAGTCGGTCGCTGCTGCGGTGGTCCGGGGTGGGGCCTTCTATTCTTCGCGCAGCTGACCTGGGCGGTTCCGGGTCGTCTCGGTCTGCCGGTGCGGGCCCACCACCCCGAAGCCGGATTGTCACTACGGACGGTGGTACCGCGTCAAGGCGGGAAAGCGTGCCTTGACCCGGCACCACCGTCCGTGTTCTGGCTTCGGATCGGGGCGGTGGGGGGGTCTGGGTGGGGTGCGGGTTTGGCGGTCAGCCTGCTGTTCGAGCAGGTGAGACACCCCGAAGGTCCGGCTTTGCCGGAGCCCCGGCCAAGGGAAGGCGGGGCCGCGTCCGTGAGCGGGACCCCGGCCCTGGGTCGAGCCGCGCCCCAGGGCCGAGCCGCAGCCCCGGGCCCGGGCCCGGGCCCGGGCCAACCCAGGACCGAGCCACAGCCCAAGGCCGCGGCCCGATCCAAGACCGAGCGAACCCGTGGCCTACCAGTTCGCCGGCCACACCACCTGCGCCGCGCCCTGGCCTCGCCGCACCGGCTCCGCCGCCGCCAGCCAGCGGCCGTCGCGCAGGTGCTCCACGCCGGTTGCCGCTCCGATCTCGGCCGGGGCCGTGGAAAAGCCCTGGCCCCTCGCCTTCAGGTCCGCCGTCTCCGGCTGGTCCAGGAATGCCTGCTCCACCTGGGTCGCCGCCGCGTTGCGCTGGGATGCCCGCGGGGCCGCGATCGCCTGCTCGAGGGACAGCCCACGGTCCAGGCGGCCCAGGATCACCTGGAGCACCGTCGTGATGATCGATGCTCCGCCCGGCGAGCCCGTCGCGAAGAGCGGGCGGCCGTGGTCCAGCACGATCGTCGGGGCCATCGACGAGCGCGGGCGCTTGCCCGGGCCCGGCAGGTTCGGGTCCGGCACGCCCGGCGTCACCGGCGTGAACGAGAAGTCCGTCAGCTCGTTGTTCAGCAGGAACCCGCGACCCGGCACCACGATGCCGCTGCCACCCTCCTGCTCGATCGTCAACGTGTACGCGACGACGTTGCCCCACTTGTCCGCCACTGTCAGGTGCGTCGTGTTCTCACCCTCGTACGGGGTCGGCGCCGCCACCGCACCGGCCGAACACGCCGCCGGGTGGCGGGGGTCGGCCGGGGCGACCGGGCTGGTCGCCGCCTTGTCCTTCGAGATCAGGCACGCCCGGGAGTCGGCGAAGCGCTGGCTCAGCAGCTCGCGCGCCGGGACGTCGACGAACGCCGGGTCGCCGATCCAGCGGTTGCGGTCGGCGAAGGCGAAGCGGGTCGACTCCAGGAAGTACTGCAGGTAGTCGGCCTTGCTCGCGTGCTTCAGGTCGAAGTTCTCGAGGATGTTGAGCGCCTCACCGACCGTCAGCCCGCCCGACGACGGCGCCGGCATGCCGTAGACGTCGAGGCCCTCGTACCGGGCGTGGGTCGGGTCGCGCTCGATCACGTCGTAGGCGGCGAGGTCGCCGGTCGTCAGCTTCCCGGGCCGGACGTTCAGCGTCGACGCCGGGTCGACCGGCGGCTTCTGCACCGTCTTGGCGACGTCGGCGCCGATCGGGCCGCGGTACAGCGCGTCGACGCCGGACCGCTCCAGCTGCGCGTAGGTGGCGGCCAGGTCGGGGTTCTTGAAGACCGTCCCCGGCGCCGGGGGCGCGCCGCCCGGCAGGTACAGCGAGCGCGTCGACGGGAACGCCGAGAAGCGGGCCGCGTTGTTCGCGATCTGCGTCTGGAACGTCTGGTCGACGACGAAGCCGTCGCGGGCGAGCTTCTCCGCGGGCTTCAGCGACTTCGCCAGCGAGCGCGTCCCCCACTTGCGCAGCGCTTCGGCCCAGGTTGCGGGCGTGCCGGGGACGCCGACGCTCAGGCCGCTGGTCACCGCGTCGGCGAACGGAAGCGGCTTGCCGTTCTCGAGGAACAGGTTCTGGTCGGCGGTCTTCGGCGCGGTCTCGCGGCCGTCCAGGGTGTGCACGCGGTGGGTTTTGGCGTCGTAGTAGACGAAGAACCCGCCGCCGCCGATGCCGGCGGAGAACGGGTCGGTGACACCGAGCGCGGCGGCGACCGCGACGGCCGCGTCGACGGCGTTCCCGCCGTCGCGCAGGACCCGGGTGCCGATCGCGGTGGCGTCGGCGTCGATGCTGGCCACGGCACCCCCGAAGCCGACGGCGACCGGCGACTTCGGCGTGGGTGTGGCGGCGGTGGCGGGCGCGGCGACGCCGGTGGTGAGCACGGCGGCGACGGCCAGGACGAGCGTGGTGCGGCTCCAGTGCGCGGGCATGCGGGCGAGTCTGCCCCTTGGTCAAGGCGGCTTCAAGCCGTCATCCGACTTTTGCCCGGTTCTGGGATTGCGTCCCGGCCGGGAGACTGGACGGAGGAGATCGCTCAGCGACGTGGAGGGAAACCCGTGCGCCTGTCCGCTCTGCTCCCCTTGCTTTCCGCCGTGCCGATGGTCGTGCTCCCCGGTGTCGCCGCGGCCACGCCGGCGCCGAGCTGCTTCGACACCGCCGTCCCGTTGACCGTCGAGGAACAGCGGCTGACCGCGACGCTGCCGGCCGGCGGGCCTGCCGTCGGCCCCGAGCTGGTCCGGCTGGCCGGGCTCGACCCCTTCGTCACCGAGGTCGAGCACGACCTCTGCGCCGCGCGCACCCCGCGCCGGGCCGAACGGGTCGTCACGCAGGCCGGTGCCCGGCTGTGGCGGACGGCGGTCGACCGCGCCCAGGGCCGCACGCCCGGCCTCGGCACGCTCGACCGTTTTGACGACCGGCCGCTGTACTGGGCTCGCCTGCAGCTCAGCAGCGCGGTCCGGCAATGGCGGCCGCCCTTCCCGCTGCCGGCTGCGCAGCGCGCGTCGCTGCTCGCGGCGTTCGACCGCGGCTCGCGCGGCCTCGACGACGTCCGGTTCCCGCTGGGGAAGACGCGGCGGGTCATGGTGAGCGGCTTCGACCCGTTCCAGCTCGACGGCGCCGGCGTCCGGATCTCGAACCCGGCCGGGGCCTCGGCGCTGCAGCTGGACGGGCGCATCCTCGATACGCCATCGGGTCCGGCCGTGGTGCAGGCGGTGACCTTCCCGGTCGTGTGGGGTGCCTTCGACGCCGGCATCGTCGAAGCGGCCTACGGCACGGCGTTGCGCGACCGCGCGCGACGACCGGACGTGATCATGACCATCAGCCAGGGGCGCCCGGGCCGGTTCGACATCGAACGCTGGGCCGGCGCCTGGCGCGGCGGCTTCCCCGACAACGACAACGTGTCGGTGACCGGGGGCGTGCCACCGGCGGCGGGCTGGCCGCAGCCGGACGTCCAGTTCATCGAGACGACGCTGCCGTACGACCGGATGCTGGCCGCACCGGCCGGCGCCTACCCGGTGAACTTCAACCAGGCGTTCTGCGTGTGGCCGGACGCGGCGCACCCGGGCACCGGAACCCCGGTGTGCCGCTCGGACGCCCCGGCTGCGGGCGAGATCGCCGCCTCCGGCGGGGGCGGGAACTACCTGTCGAACGAATCCATGTTCCGCAGCAACCGCATCCGCCTCGGCCTGGGGCTGACGTCGGTGGCGGGCGGGCACCTGCACACGCCGGTGCTGGGCCAGCCGGCGGCCCCGGAAGCACTGACGGACGCGGATTTCGAGGCCCGCCGCCAGGCGATCGCGGCCCAGGTGCGCACCTTGGCGACGGCGGCCGCGAGCGGCTCCGGCACCGCTGCCCCGCCGGCGGTCACGGAGGCACCGCGTGCCGCACTGGAATCGTTGCCGGGCACGGTCCTGCCGGGCTGAGCACCCCCCACGCCGGGAAGGTTGTGCTCTACCTAGCCCCCATAGTAGAACTAGACCATGGCACCGCGGATGACCCTGACCACCCAGCTCGTGCTGCGTGCGCTGCTCGCCGACCCGACGCAGGAGATGTACGGGTTGGAGATCTGCGCCGCCGCCGAGCTGCCGAGCGGCACCATCCACCCCATCCTCGCCCGGTTGGAGCGCATCGGCTGGCTGGAGAGCCGCTGGGAGGACGTCGATCCCCGCGAGGCCGGCCGCCCTCGGCGGCGCTTCTACCGCCTGAGCGGCGACGGCGTGACGGCCGCGCAGATCGCCCTGAACCGCGCGGAAGCCTCGGCGACCAAGCTCGCGCGGCTCCGCCCGGGGCTGGCCGGCGGTGCGCGATGAGATTCCGCCGCGGAACCGCGCAGGATGCCGACGACCTGGCCTTGGCGCAGCGCCTCGCGGAGTCGCTCGAACAACTGCAGCGCCAGGACGGCGACATCACCGAGCTGGAACGGGCGCGCCGCCTGGCCCGCACGCTCTCCAACAACCGGGCGCTGGCGTTCGCGCCGCAGCGCGAACTCACCCGCCGGCTGGCCGCCCAGCTCGACCTGGCCCACGACCTGGCCGTCTCGGAGGATTTCGACACCGCGGTGCACCTGGCGTGGGCCGCGGACGCCCAGGCCGTGGCCGCCCTGCTCGCGAACCGGACCCGGGAACGGGAAGAGTCCGCCGCGGTGGCGCGGGAGGCGGTCGCGGCGACCCGGCGCGCCCGGGCGGAGCTGCACAGACGGGTCGAAGCTGCCCGCACGTTCGTCTCGCCCCTCGGGGGCGATCCGATCGGGGAAGCACGGGTCACCGTCGCCAAGGTCATCCGGCGGCTGACGCGCGGCACCGCGACGGCCGGGCGGCCCGGCCTGGTGTGCCGGAACCTGCTGAGCCTGGCGCTGCAGGTGCTGCCGCTCGCCGAACGTCCCCTCTACGGGCAGGAGTTCCGCGGCGAAGCGGCCGTCCTCCCGCGCGGCCAAGCCCGATACGCGGCCCGGCAGCTGCTGCGCGCGTGGTCGTTGCGCCGGGCCCTGGTCGGCGCCCGGCCGGAACGGAGGCGATCGTGACGAGCCGGCCGGACAACGCCTACACCGCGCTCGTGCGCCACGTCATCGACGACGGCGCCCGCACGTTCCGGACCGCCCTGCTCGTTCTCGTGCTGGCCCTGGCCGTGGTCGGCATCGTCGTCAGCGTGGCGCTGACCTCGGGCGGCCTGGGGACCGCCGCGGTGGCGGCGACCGCGCTCCTCGGCGGCGCGGCCCGCGCGATCCGGCGGCGGTGAAGGCTCACCCGCCCCGCAAGCCGCGTCGCAGCCGCCAAGCCCCACCCACCAGCCGCAGCGCGTACGCGCGCCGCTGCCGGCCGGCCAGTGCGGCCAGCTCAGCGCCGAATTCCTCGGCGTAGCGACGCCGGTGTGCCGCCGGGACCAGGAACACGGCCACCGCCACCAGGCGCCGGGTCGCCGGGCCCGCGACGGCGGCGTTCCGGGCGCTCGTGACACAGCCGAGCAGGTCCCGTCCGAGCCGACGGCCTTCGTCGTCGTCGAAGATCGCGAGTTCGCGGACCCGGGCCCGGGCGGCGACGCCGAGGCGGTCGAGGGCCCGGACGCGATCACCGGTACGGCTCGAAGCCAGTGCGCCGTCGACGGCGTCGATGAGGGCGCGGGTGAGGACGACGTCGAGCGCATCGTCGCGGAAGCGGGGCACGTCTAGCGCGCACGCGATGTCGCGCGCCCGGCGGAGGTCGGCGACCGCGCTCACAGCCGGGGCTCCGGCCCGGTGCACCGGATCGTTTTGTCCACAGTGGACTCCTAGTCGGTGTGGTCGATGGCGATGCGCTGTCCCGGCTTGCCTTCGGTGTAGCGGATGATCCCGACCGTCTGCCGGTACGGGGTGCCGCGCTCGGTGAAGCGGAGGTCCTCCTCGGCGCCGGGCACCGACACCGGACCGTGGAGGTTGCCCAGCTGGATGCGGGCGGCCGTCGCGCGGGAGAACCGGCCCTTCGGCGCGGTCTCGTAAGCGGTCACCATCGTGAGCAGGGCGTCGTGCAGGGAGATCGCGTCCGCGGCGGCGGCCCCGCCCGGGTCCGAGCCGGTGCCGGCGAACGCTTCCCGGTACCGCTGGTACCGCGGCGACGTCTCGCCGTCCGGGCCGGGCAGCGCCGACCAGCCGGCCGGGACGAACGCGGTGACCGACACCTTCCCGGCGGCGAGCTCGGCCCGCAGCTCGGGCCCGAGGTGCTCTTCGACGGATTCCGGGACGTAAACCTCCACCGGGTCGGTGCACGAGCCGGCGGCGAGCGACGCCAGGAAGGCCGGGAGATCGGCCGCTCGTCCGGCGAAGAACACGGATTCGACCCGGGCGGCGCAGATCCCGCGGGTGACGACCGTGAACCCGCCCGGCGACGCGTTCCCGGGGAGGTAGCTGAACGTTTCCAGGGTGCCCTGCCGCGAGCCGATCTGCTCGGCGATGTCCGCCTGCAGCGACCGCGCGTAGAGGTTGCCGGGGTCCGCGTCGGCGACCAGCACCCGCGGCCGCCACTGCGCCTGGGTGGTGAGGTAGCGGTTCATCACGGCCACGAGCTGCCGGTTGGCGGGCCGCACCCGGACCACGCCGGGGAGGGTGGTGGCGTCGAAGTCGTCCGCGGTGGCGATCCCGGCGACCACGGGCAGGCCGCGTGCGCTCAGCGCGCGGACCGCGTCGAGTGTCGACGCCGAGCTGACCCCCATGCCGATCACGCCCACCGGATCGCTCGTGGCCAGCTGCCCGACCACCGGTTCCCACGCGGCCCCCGACGCGCCGGCGTTGGCCAGGAGCAGCTTGACCCGCGGCTCGGACCGGTTGGCCTCGATCTGGGCCGCGTACGCGCCTTCGAGCTGGTGCCGCACCGAGTCGACGGTGAGCGCGCCGGTGCCGGCCACCGGGAACGGGGCGAGGAACGCCACGGTGACCGCGGAACCGCCCACGCGCTGGTTCTCCTCGGCGATCCGGCGCTCGACCGCGGCCAGCTCCGGCCGGAACACGTAGCTGCCGTCGGTGACGCCGACGCACTCGTCGCCGAACGACACGCTGTTCGACGGCTGCAGGCCACGAGGACACGGCCCGGACCACAGATCCCGGACGTAGACGGCCACCGAAGTGCCGGCGACGAGGACGGCAGCGGTCACGACGGCCACCAGCCGCCGGCGCGCCCGGCGGCGGCGGGCCGTGCTCGCGTCGAGGAATTCCCGCGACAGCGCCGGCAGCGGCAGCTCGTCCTGCCCGGCCAGCGCGCCGGCGACCGTCAGGTCGGTTCCGCGGTACAGCAGGCGCGGCCGCCGGTCCGCCTGCTGCCAGCGGTCCGCCGCGGCCGCCAGGCTCCGCCGGATCAACAGCGAATGACGTCCTTCCTCGAGCCACACCCGCAACCGCGGCCACGCCTGGAGGACCGCGCTGTGCGCCAGGCCGAAAGCGTCGCCGTCCACGACGACCAGACCGGCCGCGACCAGGGCGTCCAGCACCGGTCCGGCGCCCGGCCCGAGGTCGTCGACGAGGGTGTCCCGCGGGACCAGCCGGCGGGTGATGGCCATCCCCTCGCGCACCGCCGCCAACCGCAGCACCAGCGTGCGCAGGACGGCCCGCCCCGGCTCGTCGAGTCCGTCGTGCACCTGCTCGGCCGCGTTCTCCACGGCCCGGGCCACCCGGCCGGAGCGCGCGTACCCGGTGACCGTCAGCATCCGCCCCTGGCGGCGCACCCAGGTCTCCCGCAGGGCGTGCGCCAGCAGTGGCAGCACTTCGCCCTGTTGCAGGTCGAGCCCGTCGCCCCGGTCCGCCGCGAGGGCTTCGGCCTGGGCTTGGACGTCCTGGAGGACGATCGGCACCAGCCCGGCCTGCAAGGTCAGGCCCGCGGCCGCGGCCGGCGCCTGGACCGCCGTGCCGAGCTCGTCCCCGGAAAGCGGGCCGAGGAGGACCTGGTTGCGCTCCAGCGCTTCCCGCAGGGCCGGGAACGCCAGGCAGTGCCGGTAGAAATCGGCCCGGAGCCCGAGCAGCACCACGACGTCGCCCAGCTCGCGGGTGAGGGCCGCGACGAAGCTCTCCCGGTCCTCCGGGTCGGCGCACTCGGTGAAGACCTCCTCGAACTGGTCGACGACCAGCAGCACCGGCTCCGTACCGCGGTCGCCCAGCGCCGCGTACAGCGCGGACAGCGGTCGCGGGCCCGGCGTCATGAGCACCGGAGTGCGTTCCGAGCCGACGAAGCCGGCGCCGCGGGCGAGCCCGGCCGCGACCCCGGCGCGGATCAGCGACGACTTGCCCACGCCCGACGGCCCGACCAGAACCAGCGGCGGATCGCCCGGCTGCGCCTTGCCGATCCGGTCGAGCACTTCGCGCGTCTCGCGGGCGCGGCCGAAGAACCAGGCCGTGTCGCCGACGTCGAACGCGGCCAGCCCGCGGTAGGGGCAGACGTCTTCGTCACCGGGCGCGGCGGCGGAGTCCTCGCGCCCGTCCTCGTCCGCACCGAGCCGGTACGCCGGGTTGGGCGCGAGCACGAATCCGTCGGCGGCCTCGGTCGCGAGCCGGCGGGGCCGGGGAAAACCGCGCGCGGGCAGCATTTCGCGGAGGTAGGCGTGCACGTGCTGCAGCGTCAGGTCGCGGGGGCCGTCCGGATCGCCTTCGGTGAGCAGGCGGATCAGCTCCCCGCCGAACGCGGTGTGCCGCTCCCCGATCGGCGCCAGTGCGGCTTCGCTGGCTCCGGCCGCCGTCAGGACGTAACCGCCGTGGATCCGCGACAAGCCGGTCGCCTCGGTGCCGGCCGTGTTCCCCAGCGTCGTGAAGGCGCGCCCGGAATAGCAGCAGTCCAGGACGACGACCTTCACCCGGGCCGGGCTTTCCAGCACCGCGTTGCGCACCTGGGCGTAGGGCGCCGCGGTGTGCGCCAGGTAGCCGGCGCGCTGGTCGGTCGCGGCCGTGGCCAGGTACAGATCGCCGTCGAGCGAAACCAGCCCGTGGCCGCAGAAGTAGATCAGCAGCGCGTCGTCCGCGGCCGCGGTCTCCTCCGCGAGCGCCTCCCCGAACGCGAAAGGCTGCGCGGGGTCGAGCAGGACCCGGACGTTTTCCGCCGCCATCCCGCACCGCTCGACCAGCACCGCGGCCAGGTCGGCGAGCGTCGTGCGCACGGCCGGGATCGCGTCGAGCCCGTCGGCGCCGGGGCCCCCGGTCACGCACCCGGTCCCGATCAGGACCGCCCTGGCGCGAGCACCACGCAGGTCAGCCACGCCGCCTCGCCATGGCCCGCCGGCCGCTCCCGCTGTCACCCACGCAGAGCAGTATCTCTTCGCGGCCACCCCGCGTTACAGCATTCCGGCGCTCTCTCACCGGCTGCTGCCACAATGGGTGATACACCCACCCGAAATCGGATCCATCACGGAATTGTTTTCGCATTTCTGCCGCGGGAATCCGGTCGTACACTGGCCGGATGGGCGACCAGGACCAGCGGGCACTCGATTCCCTCTACGCGATCGACAATGTGGTGTCGGTCGATATCACGATGCCGCCGGGGGACTGGGACGCTGTGCGCAACGAGCAGCCCGCCGGTGGGGTGTGCAACTTCGACTGGACCGGCGGGAGCCGTTACACCTGGCGGAAGGCGACCTCGGTCGAGGTGTCCGGGACGAAGTTCCCCGCGCGGACGTCGTTCGCCGACGTGGGGATCAAGAAGAAGTCCTTCTGCGGCTCGCTCAACAGCGACAAACCCTGCCTGCACATCGACTTCGGGAAGTTCTCCGACGCGAACAAGGAGCCGATCCGGAAGCTGATCGGCTCGCGGTACCTGACGCTCAACAACTCCGTCCAGGACCTCTCCTACCTCCGGCAGCTGCTCGGTTACAAACTGTTCGAACTCGCCGGCCTGCCCCATTCGCGCGGCAATTACGCCCAGGTGCGGGTGAACGGCGTGCCAATCGGGCAGGGACTGGCCGGGGTCGACAGCCCCGGCGTCTTCGTGAACGTCGAGCCGATCATGCCGCGGTACATCGAGCGCAACTTCGGCAACCTGAACGGCAACCTCTACGAACTGGAGCACAAGGACGACTTCGTCGCCGCGCGGCTGCCGTTCATCGGGGTCGAACCGCTGTCGAAGTTCGACGACAAGGCCGACCTGCGGTTCGCGATCGACCACATCGCCGCGCACGGGGTGGCCGGGGCCGCCGAGGTGTTCGACCTCGACCAGTTCGTCAAGATCTACGCGATGGAATTCTTCCTCAAGCACTGGGACGGCTATTCCCGCAACACCAACAACACCTACGTCTACAACGACGTGGCCGCCGTCGCCCAG
This sequence comes from Amycolatopsis sp. cmx-13-12, assembly GCA_049998155.1. Lineage (GTDB taxonomy): Bacteria > Actinomycetota > Actinomycetes > Mycobacteriales > Pseudonocardiaceae > Amycolatopsis. Next base: position 1,376,023 of record JAEBES010000001.1, read on the forward strand.
CCGGGTGTCGACGACATCGACTTCAAGCTGATCCCCTGGGGCCTCGACCAGACCCTCCAGCCCGCCCGGCACTTCCGGCTCGACACCGCCGGGCTGCTCGCCCAGCTCGTGCGCGACGACGCCGGACGGCGGGCGCAGGTCCTCGGGCAGATCGGCCAGTACCGCGACACCGTCTTCGGCTTCCGGACCCAGCGGGAGGTGCTGCAGCCGCTGCTCGACGGGATGGCGACGCTGCTGACCGGCCTGGGCGTGCCGGACGTGCCCACGCAGCTCACCGCCGTGCGCAAGCAGCTGCGGCTGGCCACCTCCGCCGGCTACCTCTGCGGTGGCCTGCCCGGCGCCGACGGCGCCTACATCCGCGACGACGTCACCAACGAGTGCCTGCACGCCAGCGGCAGCGAGGCCATCCCGGCCACGGCGGCGGAGCCCGGCGGCGGCGAGGTCGTCCACCGGTGGCGGCCGGCGAACGTCGACGACACGGACCTGTGGTGCTTCGCCCCGCTCGGCGGCGGGCAGTCGGTGGCGAGCAAGGCGTCCGGCCGGTTCCTCCACGCGACCACGACGACGTCGAGCCAGGGCCACCAGCTGCTCTGCACGAGCGCGGCGGGCGACGCCGCCCACGCCGACGAGTTCTCGGTGACCCCGGTCGACCCGTCCGGCGACCCCTTCACAACCAGCGGGTACTTCACGCTGACGAGCATCCGGACCGGGCTGGGCGCGGCGTTCGGCACGGATCCCACGACGGCCGGGAAACCGCGGGTCCACCAGGACCCCACTCCGTCGAAACTGTACTTTTCCTGACTCAGAAAACCGCGTAGCCGCCGGCGTCGTCGACGATCAGGACCCGGCGGCGGCCGTCGACCGTGAACGTCGTGACGCCTTCGGGCTTCGCGGTCCGGTGGAAGGTGACGTCGAGCAGCGCCGCACGATCGTCGGCGCGGTTCCACGTGCCGAGCCGGAACGGTGCGTCGCCGTGGCTGGTCGAACGGCCGAGCAGGAGCAGGAAATCACCGGTCCCCGCGCCGTCGGAAATGTCCCGGACGCCCTGCGTCACGGCCGGCTCGGGCAGCCGCACGTCGATCAGTTCCGGCTGTCCCAGTGACGCGGTCGTCCACCGCGTTCCGCCGACGTCGGCGGGGACCCGGACCAGCGTGACGTGGCCCGGGCGCGCCGGCCCCCGTAGGCCGAACAAGAGCGCGTTTTCGTGCCAGGCCAAGCCTTCCACGTTGAGCCCGCCGGCATCCGGTTCCCGCCGCCCGGCCGCGGCGAGCGCGGGGACGCGGGCGAGCAGCCAGTCCCGGAACCCGGCCATCGGTTCGGCGGGCAGCTCGCCGTCGGAGGTGTACCGGACGCGCACGAGGCCGTCGCAGATCCGGTTCCCGTCCGCGACGCACAGCGAAGAAGCGACGACGAGAACGATTTCGCCGTCGACGTCGACCCTGGTGAGGCCTTCGGGATCACGCAGCATTCCCTTGCCCACCCCGGAGAGGGGCCGCCGGTGAATCCGTTCGACCGCGACGACGCCGGAATCGAACGTCATTTCGAACAATGCGGTGGGATCTTTGTTGTCGACGAAGACGAACCGGCGGAAACCCACCCGCACCACGCCGGAAGCGTTGAACGGCACTTTGCCGTTCTGCTCCGGGAAAGGTATCGGCCTGACTTTCGCCATGCTCCCAAAATACCGCCGATCAGCCCGGTACCGGCCCGATCAGCTGCGGCGATTTCGGGGCCGGGTGCCGCAGATAAGCCCGGATCTTCGCGATGTCGGCCCGGTCCTTGGGGCGCCGCAGCTCCGTCTTGTAGCGGAGCACGTCACCGGGGCGCGCCCAGCGAAGACCCCCGATGACCTCGGCGCCGTCCATCAGCTCTCCGACGTCCCACCGGGGCGAGATCCACCCGGCGGAAAACTGGATCCGGCCGCCGCAGAACTGCCAGACGGGGTCTCCGCTGTAGACGCCGACCCCCGGCGTGCCGGCCCGCTTCGCCCAGGTCAGGACGTCGCCGCGGGCCACCACGTCCAGGTCGCGGATGGTCGTGCGCAGCCCGTGCGCCAGCAACGGCGCACTGCCGAAGACGACGAACTGATCGGGGTCGAGGTCCATCGCGACGAGCTCGCGGACCAGCCCGTTCCGGAAGAGCCGGTCCGCGTCAGGGTTGGTCGCCACGACTGTTCCTTCGCGTCGGTTTGCGGAGCGGGCCACGCCCGAGCAGGCCGACCAGGGCGGTGATGATCGCGGGTCGCTCCGCCGGTTTGCTGTTCCTCAGCGCGGCCTTGAACATCAGCAGCCGGACGAGCTGGTGCACGATGGTCCCGAGCACCACCACGGCCACCGCCCAGACGCTTGAGGCGTGTTCCAGCAGGGTCGGCACGGCCGGTCACCACGACGAGGTGGGGTGGCCGCCGGCGATCCGGCGCAGGGCGTCGGCATCGGTGACGCGGAGCAGGACACGGCCGGTGTCGATCAGGCCGCCTTCCTTGAAGACGCGGACGATCTTCTTCGTCGCTTCCAGTGAAGAGCCGCTGAGGGAGGCCAGGTCCTTCTGGCTCAGCCGGACGGTCGGGACGCCGTCGACGACCTCGCAGATGTCGTTGCGGACCAGCTCGGTGAGGGACTTGGCGATCCGCCGTTCCATCGCGAGGTCGGAATCCGAGATCTTCCGCGTCGCCTGCGCGAGCCGCTTGCGGACCGCCGCGTGCAGGGCCCGCTCGGCCCGGCGGTGCCGGTCGAGGAACTTCAGCAGGTCGGCCGCGGGCACGTGGAGCACCTCGACGTCACCCCAGGCGATCACGGTGGCCGAGCGCGGCTCGTCGTCGATCACGCCGAGTTCGCCGACCGTTTCCCCCGGCCCGCGGAACGCGATGATGCGGGCCGGCTGGCCGGAGGTGACCTTCACGTGCCCTTTGCGGATCAGCAGCAGGAAGTCGCTGGCTTCGCCCTCGCGCATGAAGACGTGGCCGTCGCCGCGCCGGAGGACGCTGCCCACCCCTTCGAGGGTGTGGATCTCCTCCTCGTCGAGGAGCCATCTGCTCTCGTCAACAGGTACTCCGGCCATCAGTTGAGTGTACGAATACCCCTTCCTGAGGGCAAGGGACCCGGACTCAGATCAGCTCCAGCGGGTCGAGCTGGATGCGGATCGGTTCCGTGGCCTTCTTCATGTCCCGCCGGGCCGCCGCCGCCTGGATGGCCGAGGCCAGCGGCTTGCCCTCGGCCCGGGACACCCGGACCAACGCCCGCTCGCGCTCGGCGTTGCCCTCTTCGTCCACCTCGCCCAGCGGGACCGGCCCCAGGATCTCCCCCGACGACGGCAACGGCAGGTCCGCGAGGAACCCGGCCACCGCGTCCGGGCTGCCCTCCACGCTCGCCATCCGCATCGCCGGGGGGAAGCCCAGCTCGCGGCGCTCCGCCAGCTCCTGGCCCGCGTGCCAGGCCGGGTCCCAGCGGACCAGCGCCTGGACCACCGCCAGGCCCGCCTCGGCTCCCACGATGACGCGGCCGCCGTCCGAGGCGGGCCGTACCAAAGCCGCCGCCGCCATCCAGCGGCGCAGGGTCTCTTCGCCCGCGCGCAGGTCCTGGCGGCCCAGCAGGGCCCAGCCGTCCAGCAGCAGGGCCGCGCCGTAGCCGCCGTCCGCCACCGGCTCCGCTCCCGGCGTGCACACCACCAGGGCCGGCTTGCCCGGCACCGACTCCAGGACCTCCGCCGCGCCCGACGTGCGGACCGGGACGCCCGGGAAGGCGCGGCCGAGCTCCTCCGCCGTCCGCTTCGCGCCGACGATCACCGCGCGCAGGCGGACCGAGCCGCACGCCGTGCAGCGGAACGCCGTTTCGGGGACGCCGCACCAGCGGCATGCCGGGGGTTTCGGCTGCCCGTCGAGCGATCCGCCCGGCAGGGCCAGCGGCCCCGCACAGCGGCGGCAGTGCGCGGGCGTCCGGCAGTTTCCGCAGGCCAGGCCGGGTACGTACCCGCGCCGCGGTACCTGGACCAGCGCCGGGAGGTCCGCCGCGAACGCCTGGCGAGCCGCCTCGAACGCCACCGCCGGCAGGCGCGCAACCCTGGCGGCCTCGTCGCGGGCGACGTCGAAGTCCTCGCCGACCGGCGTGACGCGCGGGGCGGCGGACCGCAGCGTCGCCCGGTCCGCCAGCACCGGTGCCGCCCAGCCGGACTCGACGAGCAGCTGGGCTTCGGCCGTCCGGGCGAAGCCGCCGACCAGCAGGGACGCCTTCGCCGCGTGCGCGCGGTCCATCAGCACGTCGCGGACGTGCGGGTACGGCGCGTGCTGGTCGAGGTGCAGGTCGTCGCCGTCGTCCCAGACCACGAACAGGCCGGGGTCGTGGACCGGCGCGAACATCGCCGCACGCGTGCCGACCACCACCCGCACCGCACCGCGCAGCACGGCCAGCCAGCGCCGGTACCGCTCGGCGGGCCCGAGCCCGGCGATCAGCGCCACGACGGCGTCTTCGCCCACGACGGCCGCGCAGGCCGCGTGCACCCGGGTCAGGTCGCGGTGGTCCGGCACCACCAGCACCGCACCGCGGCCGGCCGCGGCCACGACCCCGGCCGCCTCGGCGAGCCGGCGTGGCCAGTCCTCGCCCGGCAGGGCCTGCCAGACGGCGTTCGCGGGCTTTCCCTCCCCCAGCGCCTCCAGGAAGGCCGGGCCGCGCTGGTAGCGCGCCCAGGCCGTGGTGTCCGGCGCCTCCGGCGGGGCCGCGGGCGACAGCGGCGGCTCGCCCTCGGCCTTGGCGTGCCGGGGCGGGATCGCGAGCCGCAGGACGTCGGACAGCGTGCCGCCGTAGCGGTCGGCGACCGCGCGGCACACCGCGTGCAGCGACGGCGGCAGCACCGGCTCGGCCGACGTCACGCGGTCGAGGAACGCGAGCTTGCTGCCGTAGTCGCTGGTCTCGCCGCGCTCGATCAGGTAGCCGTCGACCAGCTGCCCGGCGAACCGGACGCGCACGCGGCAGCCCGGCACGGCGGTCTCGTGCAGCTTTTCGGGCACGAGGTAGTCGAAGGTGCGGTCCAGGTGGGCCAGCGGGATGTCGACGACGACCCGCGCGACCGGCCGCTCGGGCGCGGGCGACTGCGCGCCCTTCGCCTTCTCCCCCGGCTTCGGCTTCTTCCGGGCACGCGAGGGGGCCGCCCGGGGTGCGGGCGGCTGCTCCGGGAGGTCCCAGAGGGCAGCGGGCTCGGAACTGCTCACGCCGTGATCTCTACCAGACCCCACCGACAGCCCCGGCGCCCAGCCCGCGGTGAGCGCCGGTCGTGAGTGGTAAGGCGGGTTCTAACCCGCCTTACCACTCACGACCTGCCGGGTCAGGCGCCGGCCGCGGCCTTCAGGGCCTCGGCGCGGGCCGTGCTCTCCCAGGGGAGGCCGAGCTCCGGGCGGCCGAAGTGGCCGTACGCCGCCGTCGGGGCGTAGATCGGGCGGAGCAGGTCGAGGTCGCGGATGATCGCTGCCGGCCGGAGGTCGAAGACCTCGGTGATGGCCTGCTGGATCTTCGACGGGTCGACCGTCTCGGTGCCGAACGTCTCGACGAACAGGCCCACCGGGGCCGCCTTGCCGATCGCGTAGGCGACCTGGACCTCGGTCCGCTGGGCCAGGCCCGCGGCGACGACGTTCTTGGCCACCCAGCGCATCGCGTACGCGGCGGAGCGGTCGACCTTGGACGGGTCCTTGCCCGAGAACGCGCCACCGCCGTGGCGGGCCATGCCGCCGTAGGTGTCGACGATGATCTTGCGGCCGGTCAGGCCGGCGTCACCCATCGGGCCGCCGATGACGAACCGGCCGGTCGGGTTGATCAGCAGGCGCGCGTTCGAGGTGTCGATGCCCAGGCCCTCGAGCTCGGGGCCGACGACGTGCTCCTTGACGTCGACGCTGAGCATCCGGTCCAGGTCGATGCCGTCGGCGTGCTGCGAGGACACGACGACCGTGTCGAGGCGGACCGGCTGGTCGCCGGCGTACTCGATGGTCACCTGGGTCTTGCCGTCCGGGCGCAGGTACGGCAGCACGCCGTCCTTGCGGACCGCGGTCAGGCGCTTGGACAGCCGGTGGGCCAGCGCGATCGGCAGCGGCATCAGCTCGGGGGTGTCCGAGCAGGCGTAGCCGAACATCAGGCCCTGGTCGCCGGCGCCCTGGCGGTTGATCTCGTCCTCGTCCGACTCGACCCGCGACTCGTACGCGGTGTCGACGCCCTGGGCGATGTCGGGCGACTGCGAGCCGATCGCGACGTTGACGCCGCAGGAGTTGCCGTCGAAGCCCTTGGCCGAGGAGTCGTAGCCGATCTTGAGGATGACGTCGCGGACGATCGTCGGGATGTCGGCGTAGGCCTCGGTGGTCACCTCGCCGGCCACGTGGACCTGGCCGGTGGTGATCAGGGTCTCGACGGCGACGCGGCTGCGCGGGTCCTTCGACAGGAGGCCGTCGAGGATGGAGTCGCTGATGGCGTCGCAAATCTTGTCGGGGTGCCCTTCGGTCACCGACTCCGAGGTGAACAATCTGCTGCTAGACGCGGTCACGGTGGCCGTCACTTCCTCACCTTGTCGTCGGATGCCCCGAAAGTTAGGCACCCCTTACCTTGCAAGCGTACTGACTATCGCTCGGGGGACGGTCAACGCTTCATGAAGCTCACTACAGCGTCCCACAGGGTGGACGCCAGTTCGGCCTTCTGCGCGAGAGGTAGGGGTTTTTCCGTGGCATCAGCCCCTAGGAGCCAGCCCGAATTGTCCTCGGTGCCGAACGCCTTGCCGTCCCCCACGGCGTTGACGACCAGCAGATCCGCGCCCTTGCGCTTCAGTTTCGCGCGAGCGTGGTCGAGAACGCTGCCGTGTTCGTCGCCGGTTTCCGCGGCGAATCCCACGACCACCTGTCCGGGACGCCGGTTTTGCACCAATTCGGCGAGAATGTCGGCGTTGCGGTCGAGGGTGATCACCGGGTCCGGCTGGTCGTCCGACTTCTTGATCTTGTGCTCGGCCCGGTTCGCCGGCCGGAAGTCGGCGACGGCGGCGGCCATCACGACGACGTCGGCCGACCGGGCCGCGGCGTGCACCGCGTGCCGCAGCTCCTCCGCCGTCGAGACGTGCTCGACGACCGCGCCCGCCGGGTCCGGCAGGGCGACCGTGTGCGCGGCGACCAGGGTGACGTCGGCGCCGCGCTGGGCGGCGACGCGGGCCAGCGCGTAGCCCTGCTTGCCGGACGAGCGGTTGCCCAGGTAGCGCACCGGGTCGAGGGGCTCGCGGGTGCCGCCCGCCGAAATGACCACGCGGACGCCTTCGAGGTCGCGCGGGAGGGCGTCGGGGCGGGCCAGCAGCAGCCGGGCCAGGTCGACGATCTCGGCCGGGTTCGCCAGGCGGCCCTTGCCGGTGTCGGCGCCGGTCAGCCGGCCCGAATCCGGCTCGGTGACGACCAGGCCGCGCGAGCGCAGCAGGGCGACGTTGTCGCGGGTCGCGGGGTGCTCCCACATCTCCGTGTGCATCGCCGGGAAGAAGGCGACCGGGCACCGGGCGGTGAGCAGGGTGTTCGTCAGCAGGTCGTCGGCGAGGCCGTGGGCGGCCTTGGCGAGCAGGTTCGCCGTGGCCGGGACGACCAGGACGAGGTCGGCTTCCTTGCCGACGCGGACGTGCTGGACCTCCGGCACCTCGGTGAACACGCCCGTGTGCACCGGGTGCCCGGAGAGGGCTTCGAAGGTGGCCGCGCCGACGAAGTTCAGCGCGGCTTCGGTGGGGACCACGCGGACGTCGTGACCGGATTCGGTCAGCCCGCGCAGCACCTCACAGGCCTTGTAGGCGGCGATGCCGCCGCCCACCCCCAGTACGACGCGGGGTTTACTCACCCTCGGTGTGCTCGAGCAGGCCGCCGTGGATCTCGCGCAGCGCGATCGAGAGCGGCTTCTCGCGCGGGCCCGGCTCGACGAGCGGGCCGACGTACTCGAGCAGGCCCTCGCCCAGCTGGGCGTAGTAGTCGTTGATCTGGCGGGCACGCTTGGCCGAGTAGATCGCCAGCGCGTACTTCGAGCTGACCTTCTCGAGCAGGTCGTCGATCGGCGGGTTGGTGATGCCCTCGAGCTCTTCGGTCAGGGGTACCTGGTTGGTCACTCGTGGTGCTCCGCTTCTTCGGAAAACTGATCAGCAGTTATCAAGTTTAGCAAGTGCTCGGCGGCCTCCCGCACGTCGGCGTTGACGAGGCGGTGGTCGAACTCCCCCGCCGCCGCCAGCTCGCGCTCCGCTTCGGCCAGCCGGGCCTGCACCGCAGCCTCGTTTTCGGTGCCGCGCCCGGTGAGCCGGCCGACCAGTTCCTCCCACGAGGGCGGCATCAGCATGACCAGCCGGGCCTCCGGCATGGCCGCGCGGACCTGGCGGGCGCCCTGCAGTTCGATCTCCAGGACGGCCGGGCGGCCTTCGGCGAGGGCCTTCTCGACCGGCTCGCGCGGGGTGCCGTAGCAGTTGCCGGCGAACTCGGCCCACTCCAGCAGCCTGCCGTCGGCGACCATCGCGTCGAACTCCGCGCGGTCGATGAAGTGGTAGTGCGCCCCGTCGACTTCGCCGGGACGCGCCTTGCGGGTGGTGACCGAGACGCTGAACCAGACGTCGGGCTCCAGCTTCCGCAGCTCGCCCACCACGCTCGACTTCCCGACCCCCGAAGGCCCCGATACGACGGTGAGCCGGTGCCGGGGGAGGTCCCCCGTCACCGGCTCACTGCCGCGGTCGGCGCCCCGGTTCACCGGGTAGTCACGACCGGCGCCGTTCACTCGCCGCTGAACTCGGCCAGCAGCGCCTTGCGCTGCCGGTCGCCGAGGCCGCGAAGGCGACGGCTGGGGGCGATCTCCAGTCGTTCCATGGTCTGCTGCGCGCGGACCTTGCCGACGCCCGGGAGGGCCTCGAGCAGAGCCGAAACCTTCATCTTGCCGAGGACTTCGTTCTCCTCGGCCTGCTTCAGCACGTCGACCAGAGTGGTACCGCCCCGCTTCAGCCGCTCCTTCAGCTCAGCACGGATCTTGCGAGCGGCGGCGGCCTTCTCCAGCGCCGCAGCGCGCTGTTCCTCTGTCAGCTGGGGAAGTGCCACGTTTTCCTCCGGTAGTTCTCAAAACTGGGTGGGTGACGCGACGGTACCCACCCGTGAGCACCGGCCACAATGCGGGGGTGCCTGGTGGGACCCGGTTCCGGACCCTGCTATTGGCCGTTTTCCTGCGGGTCGGCCAGCAGTTCGGCGACCCGTTCGACCGCTTGGCGCAAAGCCGCTTGCTCCGGACCGTGCTTCAGGATGTCCCGGGACGACGCGGGCAGCACGCCCGGCAGGGACGCACCGAACAGGGCCCGCAAATCGGCCACAGTGGCTCCCTGGGCCCCGAAACCGGGCGCCAGCACCGGACCGTTCAACCGCGAGAGATCGAGCTCTCCCGGCGGAACGGTGGCCCCGACGACGACACCCACATCGCCGAGCGGCGCCGCTTCGTCGTTGAACGCCGCCGCGGAGTCGACGATCGCCTGGGCGACGGTGCGCCCGTCGGGCAGCTTCGCGTTCTGCACTTCGCCCGCTTCCGGATTCGACGTCCGAGCAAGCACGAAGACGCCGCGCCCCGCGGAGACGGCCGTTTCGGCGCATTGGGCCAAAGAGCCGAAGCCGAGGTACGGCGAAACGGTGATCGCGTCGGCGGCGATCGCCGCACCCTCGGAGACGTACGCGGCGGTGTAGGCACCCATCGTGGACCCGATGTCGCCGCGCTTGACGTCCAGGAGCACCAGCGCGCCGGCGTCACGGGCGGCCGAAACCACCCGTTCCAGTACGCGGACACCGGCCGGGCCGAAACTTTCGAAGAACGCCGACTGCGGCTTCACGATCGCCGCGCGGGCCGCCAGGACCTCCGTGGCGGACAGCGCGAACCGCTCCAGGCCCGAGACGTCCACCGGGAGCCCCCAGGCCTCGATCAGGCCCGGGTGGGGGTCGATCCCGGCGCACAGCGGGCCGCGGGCCGCGACGGCCTTGGCCAGCCGCGCCCCGAACCGCTCCCGCCCGCTCACGACTTCGCCTTCAGCGCCGCCTGGAGCTCCTGCAGCGACCGGACGCCGATGTCGCCCCGGATCAGCGCTTCGATGCCGTGGACGGCCGCCGCGGCGCCCTGCACGGTCGTCACGCACGGGATGTCGCGGGAGACCGCGGCGGTGCGGATTTCGTAGCCGTCGACGCGCGGACCACTGTTCCCGTAGGGCGTGTTGATCACCATGTCGACATCGCCGTTCAGGATGACGTCCACGATGTTCGGCTCGGCTTCGGTCGAGCCCTCGTAGTGCTTGCGCACCACGGTGCACGGGATCCCGTTGCGCCGCAGCACTTCCGCCGTCCCGGAGGTGGCGAGGATCTCGAAGCCGAGGTCGGCCAGGCGCTTGACCGGGAAGACCAGGGAGCGCTTGTCGCGGTTGGCGACCGAGACGAACACCCGGCCGGAGGTCGGCAGGGAGCCGTAGGCGCCGCTCTGGGACTTGGCGAAGGCCTTGCCGAAGTCGACGTCGACGCCCATCACCTCGCCGGTGGACTTCATCTCCGGGCCGAGCAGCGAATCGACGCCGTGGCCTTCGGGGGTGCGGAAGCGATGGAAGGGCAGCACGGCCTCCTTGACCGCGACCGGCGAGTCGGCCGGCATCCGCCCGCCGTCGCCCTCGGCCGGCAGGACGCCGCTCGCGCGCAGGTCCTTGATCGTCGACCCGGTCATGATCAGCGCCGCGGCCTTGGCCAGCGGCACCGCGGTCGCCTTGGACACGAACGGCACCGTCCGCGACGCACGCGGATTCGCCTCCAGGACGTACAGCACGTCGTCCTTGAGCGCGTACTGCACGTTCAGGAGCCCGCGCACGCCGACGCCGCGGGCGATCGCCTCGGTGGAACGGCGGACCGCCTGCAGGTCGGTGTGGCCGAGCGTGATCGGCGGCAGCGCGCAGGAGGAGTCGCCGGAGTGGATCCCGGCCTCCTCGATGTGCTCCATCACACCACCGAGATACAGCTCCTCACCATCGAACAGCGCGTCGACGTCGATCTCGATGGCGTCATCGAGGAACCGGTCCACCAGCACCGGATGCTCCGGGGTGACCTCGGTGGCGCGACGGATGTAGCCGGCGAGGGTCTCTTCGTCGTAGACGATCTCCATACCCCGCCCGCCGAGGACGTAGGACGGCCGGACCAGCACCGGGTAGCCGATCTCGTCGGCGATCCGCTTCGCCCCCTCGAACGACGTCGCCGTGCCATAGCGCGGCGCGGGCAGCCCGGCATCGGTGAGCACCTCACCGAACGCGCCGCGGTCCTCGGCCAGATGAATCGCCTCCGGCGGCGTCCCCACCACCGGCACCCCGGCGTCGGCGAGCTTCTTCGCCAGGCCCAGCGGAGTCTGGCCACCGAGCTGGACGATCACGCCGGCGACCGTGCCCGACGCCTGCTCGGCGTGCACGACCTCCAGCACGTCCTCGAACGACAACGGCTCGAAGTACAACCGGTCAGAGGTGTCGTAGTCGGTCGACACCGTTTCCGGGTTGCAGTTGACCATCACGGCCTCGAACCCGGCCTCCCGCAACGCAATCGCCGCGTGCACACAGGAATAGTCGAACTCGATACCCTGACCGATCCGGTTCGGCCCCGAACCCAGGATCAACACCTTCGGCTTGTCCGACTGGACCGCCACCTCGGACTGCGCATCCGGGTCGGACTCATACGCCGAGTAGTGGTACGGCGTCTTGGCCGCGAACTCGGCCGCACAGGTGTCGACGGTCTTGAACACCGGCCGCACCCCAAGACGGTGCCGCAACGCGCGAACACCGTCCTCCCCCGCCAGTTCCGGCCGCAGCGCGGCGATCTGGCGATCGGAAAGCCCGGTGCGCTTGGCGCGCCGGAGCAGATCACCGTTCAGCACCGGCGCGTCGCGGACCTCGGCGCCCACTTCGCCGATCAGGGCGATCTGGTCGATGAACCACGGATCGATCCCCGACGCCTCGTGCACCTGCTCGACGGTGGCACCGAGCCGCAGCGCACGCTCCACCTCGTAGAGGCGGCCCTCCTTCGGGGTCCGCAACGAGTCCAAAGTGGATTCGACGGTGGCGTCCTCGGGGTCGGGCAGCGTCCAGAAGCCGGTCGCCTTGGTCTCGATCGACCGCATCACCTTGCCGAGCGCTTCGGGGAAGCTGCGGCCGAAGGACATCGCTTCGCCGACGCTCTTCATCGTCGTGGTCAGCGTCGGGTCCGCACCGGGGAACTTCTCGAAGGCGAACCGCGGCATCTTGACGACGACGTAGTCCAAAGTGGGCTCGAACGCGGCCGGCGTCTCGCCGGTGATGTCGTTCTGGATCTCATCCAAGGTGTAACCGATGGCGAGCTTCGCGGCGATCTTGGCGATCGGGAAACCCGTCGCCTTGCTTGCGAGAGCACTACTCCGGGACACGCGCGGGTTCATCTCGATCACGACCATCCGGCCGTCACGCGGGTTGATCGCAAACTGGATGTTGCAACCACCAGTGTCCACACCCACCTCACGCAACACCGCGATACCGACATCCCGCATCACCTGGTACTCGCGGTCGGTGAGGGTCATGGTCGGCGCGACAGTGACGCTGTCGCCGGTGTGCACGCCCATCGCGTCGATGTTCTCGATCGAGCAGACGACCACGACATTGTCGTGCCTGTCGCGCATCAACTCGAGCTCGTACTCCTTCCACCCGAGCACGCTCTCCTCGATCAACACCTCGGTCACCGGAGACTCCGCGAGCCCGGTCGAAGCCAAGCGTTCGAGGTCCTCGGGCGTGTGCGCCATACCCGAGCCCAGCCCACCCATCGTGAAGGACGGCCGGATCACGACCGGCAACCCGAGCTCTTCGACGGTCGAGCGGACTTCGTCCATGTCGTGGCAGACGCGGGAACGCGGGACCTCGGCACCGATGGTGCGCACGATGTCCTTGAACTTCTGCCGATCCTCACCGCGCTGAATCGCATCGATGTCCGCGCCGATCAGCTCCACGCCGTACTTGTCGAGCACACCACGCTCGTGCAACGCGACGGCGCAGTTGAGCGCGGTCTGCCCGCCGAGCGTCGCCAGCAACGCATCCGGACGCTCTTCGGCAATGACCTTCTCGACGAAGTCGGGCGTCACCGGCTCGATGTAGGTGGCGTCGGCGAACTCGGGGTCAGTCATGATGGTCGCCGGGTTCGAATTCACCAGCGACACACGCAAACCTTCGCTGCGCAACACCCGGCAGGCCTGCGTCCCGGAGTAATCGAACTCCGCCGCCTGCCCGATCACGATCGGCCCGGAGCCGATCACCAGCACATGCTGGATATCCGTCCTCTTCGGCATCAGGCCTTCTTCTCCATCAACGAAACGAACTCATCGAACAGCGGCGCCGCGTCGTGCGGACCAGCCGCGGCCTCAGGGTGGTACTGGACCGAGAACGCCGGGACATCCAACGCCCGGACACCCTCCACCGTGTCATCGTTCGGGCAATAATGACTGATCTGCGCCGCCCCGAAAGGCGACTCAAACCGCTGCCCCGGCTCACCTTCCAACGCGAAACCGTGGTTCTGCGCCGTAATGGCCACGGAACGAGTCGCCACGTCGATCACCGGGATGTTGATACCCCGATGGCCGTAACGCATCTTGTACGTTCCCAAACCCAACGCGCGACCGAGGACCTGGTTGCCGAAGCAGATACCGAACAACGGGATCTCGCGCTCCAGGACCTGCCTGGTCAACTCGGTCGCGTGCGTCGTCGTGGCCGGGTCGCCCGGGCCGTTGGACAGGAACACCCCGTCCGGCTCGATCGCCAGCAGCTCGTCCAGGGAAGACGTCGAGGGCAGCACGTGCACCTCGATGCCGCGCTTGATCATCTGGCGCGGGGTGTTGGACTTGATGCCCAGGTCCAGCGCCGCCACCCGGAAGCGGACGTCACCGGACGGCGAGACCACGTAGGGCCGAGGTGTGGTCACCTGGCCCGCCAGGTCGGCGCCCTCCATCTTCGGGCTGTCCAGGACCGAAGCGACCATGTCGTCGACCGTGCCGAGTGCGTCGCCGGAGAACACGCCGGCGCGCATCGCGCCGACCTCGCGCAGGTGGCGGGTCAGCGACCGCGTGTCGACCTCCGCGATGCCGACGATCCCCTGGCGCACCAGCTCTTCGTCCAACGAGCGCTTGGAGCGCCAGTTGGACGGCGTGCGCGCGGGGTCGCGCACCACGTAACCGTTGACCCAGATCTTCGAGGACTCGTCGTCCTCGTCGTTCCAGCCGGTGTTGCCGATCTGCGGCGCCGTCTGCACCACGATCTGCCCGTGGTACGACGGGTCGGTCAGCGTCTCCTGGTAACCGGTCATCCCGGTGCAGAACACCGCCTCGCCGAGGGTTCGCCCCTGCGCGCCGTAGGCAGCGCCGCGGAACACCCGGCCGTCTTCGAGCACCAGTGCGGCCTGAGCGCGCGCGTTCACTGGGCACCTCCCTTGATCTTGAGCTGTTCGATCCACTGTGGATAGTCGTCGAGGTCGTCGCCGCGGAATCCGGTGTCGAGCTCGACGTCGCCGAGCCGCCAGGTGACGATCAGCAGCGCGTCCGTGCCCATCACCTTCCCGGCGATCTTCGTGTCGCGCCGGATGCCGGTGACGGCGTCCCGCGGGATCCAGAAGTCCGGCGCTCCCCCGCGCTCGACGGCGACGCCGCCGTCGTGGAGCCGCCAGGAAGCAGACGTCCGCAGGCCCGCGCCGCGGGTGACGATCCGGTTCTGCCACTCCCCCGCGATCGTCGTCGACAAGTAGACGCCGGTGGACTCCAGCAGCACCTCGCCGGCGTCGGCCGGGATGGCGGGGAACGGCGGCACCTGGGCGCTCTGCGAGCGGGACTTGCGCCGCCAGCCCACGTACATGCCCCAGAGGCAGAGCAGGAAGAAGGCGACGATCGCCAGCACCAGCCAGAGGCGTTCCATCAGCAGATCTTCCCGTCCCGCGCGGTGATCCGCCCGCGCAGCAGCGTCGCGGTCACCACGCCGGGCAGCCGCATTCCCTCGTACGGGGTGTTGGCCGCGATGCTGGCCAGCTCCGCGCCCCGGACCGTCCACTCGGCGTCCGGGTCGACCAGGGTCAGGTTCGCCGGCTCGCCCACCGCGATCGGACGGCCCTGGTCGGCCAGGTTGCCGATCTCGGCGGGCCGCTCGCTCAGCACCCGGGCGACGCCGCGCCAGTCGAGCAGGCCGGTGCGGACCATGGTCTCGGCCACGATGGACAGCGCCGTCTGCAGCCCGAGCATGCCCGGCCGGGCCGCGCTCCACTCGGTGTCCTTGTCCTGCACGGCATGGGGGGCGTGGTCGGTGGCGACGCAGTCGATGGTCCCGTCGGCCAGCGCGGCCCGCAGCTTCTCCGCGTCGGACTCGGTGCGCAGCGGCGGGTTCACCTTGTTGACCGGGTCGTAGGTGGCCAGGCGCTCGTCAGTGAGGAGCAGGTGGTGCGGGGTGACCTCGGCCGACACCTTCGTGCCGCGGTCCTTGGCCCAGCGCAGCACGTCCGCCGTGCCCGATGTCGAGACGTGGCAGACGTGCAGCCGCGCGTTCGCGTGCCGGGCGAGGAGGCAGTCGCGGGCCACGATGGACTCTTCCGCCGCCGCGGGCCAGCCGGTGTAGCCGAGCCGGGCCGCGCGCTCGCCCTCGTGGGCCTGGGCGCCGACGGTCAGCCGCGGCTCTTCGGCGTGCTGCGCGATGACGACGTCGAGCGCGGTCGAGTACTCCAGCGCGCGGCGCATCAGCAGCGGGTCGGCGACGCAGAGGCCGTCGTCGGAGAACACCTTCACCCGGGCCTGCGAGCTCGCCATCGTGCCCAGCTCGGCGAGCTTCTCGCCCTTGAGCCCGACGGTGACCGCGCCGACCGGGTGGACGTCGACCAGGCCGACCTCCTGCCCGCGCCGCCAGACGTGGTCGACGATCACCGCGTTGTCGGCGACCGGGTCGGTGTTGGCCATGGCGAACACCGCGGTGTAGCCGCCGAGGGCCGCCGCAGCCGAGCCGGTGTCGATCGTCTCGGTGTCCTCGCGGCCGGGCTCGCGCAGGTGGGTGTGCAGATCGACGAAGCCGGGCAGCAGGACCTGCCCCGCGGCTTCGATGACCGAAGCGTCTTCCGGGACGTCGACGGCGCCGATCGCGGTGATCACGCCGTCCTCGACCAGGACGTCGACCGGGTCACCCTCGCCATAGGGGCGGGCGCCCTTGATCACGGTGCTCACGCGGCGGCTCCTTCGCTGGCCAGGAGGTGGTAGAGGACCGCCATGCGCACGTGGACGCCGTTGCGGACCTGTTCGGTGATGGCCGAGGCCGGGGAGTCGGCGACCGCCGAAGCGATCTCCATCCCGCGCAGCATCGGGCCGGGGTGCAGCACGACCGCATGGTCCGGCAGCAGCTTCTGCCGCCGTTCCGACAGGCCGTACGCGATGGAGTACTCCCGCGCGGACGGGAAGAAACCTCCGTGCATCCGTTCCGCTTGGACGCGCAGCATCATCACCGCGTCGACCGCGGGCAGCTCGGCGTCGAGGTCGTGCGAGACGGTGACCGGCAGGCTCTCGACGCCGTAGGGCAGCAGCGTCGGCGGGGCGACCAGCACCACCTCCGCACCCAGGGCCGAGAGCAGGTGGATGTTCGAGCGGGCGACGCGGCTGTGCAGGACGTCCCCGACGATGGCGATCCGGCGGTCCTTCAGCGAACCGAGGCGCTCCCGCAGCGTGGCCGCGTCGAGCAGCGCCTGCGTCGGGTGCTCGTGGGTGCCGTCGCCGGCGTTGACCACCGACGTGCCCGGCTCGGCCAGCCACTCCGAGAGCCGCTGGGCGGCGCCGCTGGCCGGGTGCCGGACGATGACGCAGTCGGCGCCCGCGGCGGCCAGCGTCAGCGCGGTGTCCCGCAGGGATTCGCCCTTGTTGACCGAAGAGCTGGACGCGGAGACGTTGATCACGTCCGCGCTCATCCACTTGCCGGCGATCTCGAACGACACCCGGGTGCGCGTCGAGTTCTCGTAGAACAGGGTGATCACCGTGCGGCCGCGCAGCGTCGGCAGCTTCTTGACCTCGCGGCCGAGCAGCGTGTGCTTGAGCTCGTCGGCGGTGTCGAGCACGGCCGTGGCGAGCGCCGGGTCCAGGCCGTCGGTGGCGAGCAGGTGCTTCACGAGTCCTCTCCAGCAGCAGTATCCGACGGGCCGCTTTCCGATGGACGCAGCAGGACCGCGTCCCGGCCGTCGATTTCGGCCAGCAGGACCGACACACCCTCGGAGCGGGCCGTCGGGACGTTCTTGCCCACGTAGTCGGCGCGGATCGGCAGCTCGCGGTGACCGCGGTCGACCAGGACGGCCAGCTGCACCGCGCGCGGGCGGCCGTGATCACGCAGGGCATCGAGCGCGGCCCGGATCGTCCGGCCGGAGAAGAGGACGTCGTCGACCAGGATCACGACGCGGTCGTCGATGCCGTCGGCGGGCAGCTGCGTCTGCTCGAGCGCGCGCGGCGGGCGGCGGCGGAGGTCGTCCCGGTAGAGGGTGACGTCGAGGGCGCCGGTGGGTGGGCGGACCCCGGAGAACTCGCCGATCTTGTCGGCCAGGCGGACGGCCAGCGGCGTGCCGCGGCTGGGGATCCCGAGCAACACGGGCGGGGTAGTGCTCTCCGCACCGTTCGCGGTCTTTTCGATGACCTGATGGGCCATTCGGGCGATCGTGCGCGCGACATCGCCGGCCGTCAGGAGCTCGCGCTCCCCGGCCGAACCAGCCGCGTCACGCGGGCGTGACGACAAACCGGACTCCTTCCCCGCCTCACCGGACGGGTCCTTAAAGGACGTCTGTTCCCCTGCTGGTCGGGGCTTTCCCACCGACAGTAGCAGGCACTTTGCTCAGTCTTCCGGGTGGTGTGGCGTGATTCGCGGCAAGCTTCTGCTTGACCTGGTGACAACAATGCGTAACCATTACTCTGAGTATTCGACTCAGCGAGTCCCCCGGCCCGGTCACCCCGACCGGGAGGGGGTGAAGAACGGAGAACGACCAGATGGGCGATTACGCCAAGGCGCTCGGGGCCAAGCTCCGCGGGATCCGCCAGCAGCAGGGCCTGTCCCTGCACGGGGTCGAGCAGAAGTCCGGTGGGCGCTGGAAGGCCGTCGTCGTCGGCTCGTACGAGCGTGGCGACCGCGCCGTCACCGTGCAGAAGCTGGCCGAGCTGGCCGACTTCTACGGTGTGCCGGTGGTCGAGCTGCTGCCCGAGGGCCGGGTCCCGTCCGGTGCCGAGCCCGCCACCAAGATCGTCATCAACCTGGAGCGCCTGCAGCAGCTGCCGGCCGAAAAGGTGGGCCCGCTGGCCCGCTACGCGGCGACGATCCAGAGCCAGCGCGGCGACTACAACGGCAAGGTGCTTTCGATCCGCACCGAGGACCTGCGGTCCCTGGCGATCATCTACGACATGACCCCGGGCGAGCTGACCGAGCAGCTCATCGACTGGGGCGTCCTGCCGCCGGAGGCGCGTCCTTCCAAGGAGGACTGATCCGAGAGTGTGTTACACCGACGCAGTGAGCGTCCCCCGGTGGGGCACCGGAGACGCTCACTGACTCGTCGGGGGGCTCGTTCGGGGGCGAGCCCGCCCCGGTCACCGGACCGGGGGAATCACAGAACCGCGCGCAGGCGGTCGGCGATCGTGCCGATCCGGCCCAGGACGCCGTTGACGAACCGCGGCGAGTCGTCCGTGGACAGTTCCTTCGCCAGGCCCACGGCCTCGTCGATCGCGACCGGGTCCGGCACGTCCTCGGCCCAGAGCAGCTCGTAGACCCCGACCCGCAGCACCGCGAGGTCGACCTTCGGCATCCGCTCCAGCGTCCAGCCCTGCGCGTGCTCGGCCAGCAGCTCGTCGATCCGGGCCTTCCGCCCGGTCACGCCCTCGACCAGGCTGATCGTGTAGTCCGCGATCGGGTCGACGTCCGTCGCGCCGACCCGGTCGGCCAGCAGCGTCACCGCGTCGGTGTCGCGCTGCGCGGCCTCGTACAGCATTTCCACCGCGCGGCGGCGGGCCTGCCGGCGGCTGATCGCGCCGCCGCGGTTCGGGTGGGGTTTCGACGTCGGCATCAGCTGGAGACGCGGCCCAGGTAACGGCCGTCACGGGTGTCGACCTTGATCTTCTCGCCGGTGGAGAGGAACAGCGGGACCTGGATCTCCGCGCCGGTCTCCAGCGTGGCCGGCTTGGTGCCGCCGGTGGAGCGGTCGCCCTGCAGGCCCGGGTCGGTGTGCTGGACGAGCAGCTCGACCGACGTCGGCAGCTCGACGTACAGCGGCTCGTTCTCGTGCACCGCGACCTGGACCTCGGTGTTCTCGAGCATGTAGTTGGCGTTGTCGCCGACGACCTCGGCCGGGACGGTGATCTGGTCGTAGGTGTCACCGTCCATGAACACGAAGTCCTGACCCTCCTTGTAGAGGTAGGTCATGTTCCGGCGGTCCACCGTGGCCGTCTCGACCTTCGTGCCCGCGTTGAACGTCTTGTCGACCACCTTGCCGGTGAGCACGTGCTTGAGCGTCGTGCGCACGAAGGCGCCGCCCTTGCCCGGCTTGACGTGCTGGAACGCGGTGACGGTCCACAGCTGGCCCTCGAGGTTGAGGACGAGCCCGTTCTTCAGGTCGTTGGTCGTGGCCACGAGCTTGCAGTCTCCTGTGTCGAATCTTCGGGTTCGGGGCCGCTGTCAGACGACCACGAGGTTCTTGGTGCTCAGGGTGAGGAGTTCGGGTTCCCCGGCCCGCACGACGAGCGTGTCCTCGATGCGCACGCCACCGCGCCCCGCCAGGTACACGCCGGGCTCGACGGTGACCGCCATACCGGCGGCCAGTGTACCGACGCCCGTCGCGGCGAAGCTGGGCGCCTCGTGGATCTGCAGGCCGACGCCGTGGCCGAGGCCGTGCGCGAAGTGCTCGGCGTGCCCCGCGTCCGCGATCACCTCCCGGGCCGCGGCGTCCACATGGGACACTTCGGCACCCGGCACGACGGCGGCGACCCCGGCCGCCTGGGCGGCGTGCACGAGCTCGTAGACCTCCCGCTGCCAGTCCGCCGGCTCGCCGAGGACGAAGGTGCGGGTCATGTCGGAGTGGTAGCCGTCGACGGTGGCGCCGAAGTCCAGCTTGACGAAGTCGCCGCGCCCGAGCTCGGCGTGCGTCGGCTGGTGGTGCGGGATGGCCGAGTGCGCGCCGGCCGCGACGATGGAGGCGAAACTGGGTGCCGAAGAGCCGTGCTCCAGCATCCGGTTCTCCAGGTCACGGGCGATTTCCAGCTCGGTCCGCCCCGGCCGCAGCCCCCCGGCGGCGACGAGGTCGTCCAGCGCCCGGTCGGCGGCGGCGCAGGCCTGGCGCAGGGCCTCGATCTCGGCTTCGTCCTTGACCTCGCGCAGCCGCTCGACGAGGCCGGGGGTCCGTTCCAGCGGCACCTGCTGCCTGAGGGCTTCGTAGGTCTCGACGCTGACGTGCTGGCTCTCGAACCCGAGCCGTCCGTAGGTCTTGGTGTCCTTCGCGGCGCGGGCCACGAGGGCGGCGGCACTCGCCCGGTCGACGACGGTTTCCAGGTCGGGGACCTCGCCGGCCGCCTGGGTGGTGTAGCGGCCATCGGTGCAGAAGAGCGTCTTGTCGTCCCCGCCGGCGTGGAGGAGAACGGCGGCGTTGGAGCCGGTGAACCCGGTGAGGTAGCGGATGTTCAGCAGGTCGGTGACCAGCAGCGCCTCGACACCGGCCCCGGTCAGGAGCCCGCGCAGCGCGGCACGACGTCGTCCATGGGTTTCAGGCACCCGTCCACCCTAGTGCGCGGGCTTGGCGGGGGAAGCGACTCGCCAGTAGGCCGCCTACACTCCGCAGGATGAGCGCCTGGGTGATTCGCGGACTGGTGATGGCGGTGCTGCACGGCACGGCGTTGACGCTGCTGGCCAAGTACGCCGTCTACCACCCCACCGAGCAGACCCTGGCGGTGTCGCTGACGTTGGCGGTCCTGGTCGGCGCGGCGGCCCTGTGGGCGGCACTGGACGCCTGGCGCGGGGTCCCCGACCGCGGCCGGGCGTGGTTCATCGCCGCACTGGTCGCGGGTGTGGTGTCGGGCATCCTGTACGTGATCGGGCGCGCGGTGTTCGTCGACCAGACGGGCGTGTCGGAGCTGGGCGGCGCCCTCACCGGCGGAGCGGCGTTCTCGGCGCTGCTGGTGCTGGTCCCGGCGGGGCTGGGGTTGTTCGTCGGCGGGCGCATCGGCCGCTCGCCAAGCGCCGACGGCGAAAGCTGAGTGCCCTGCCGCGGCCGGTCGTGAGTGGTAAGTAGGGTTCTAACCCTCCTTACCACTCACGACGGGCCGGGGCGGCGTCAACCGGTCAGGGAGGGGCCCGGCGGGTAGCCGTCCCACTGGGCCGGTGTCACCGGGCGGGCCGTCGAGCCGTTGCCGCCCACCGCACCGGCGTCGGGGGCCGGCCAGCGGTGGCCGTCCAGCACGAACGCGTAGCTGCGGCCCGGGGCCTGCACCGCCTCCGCTCCCGAACGCAGCCGCGTCGCCAGAGGCAGCGCCGCCAGCTCCGGCGGGGTCCGGTCCAGGACCTCGCCCGCCAGCGCGACCGCCACCGCGCGGCGGTCCACCCGCACTCGCGCACCCGCCCGGACCAGGTCCATCGTGCGTTCCGGGGAGGGCGCCGTCACGCCGTCGAACGTCGCCGCGGTCCGGCCGGGGTTCGCGCACGCCTGGCTGCCGAGCAGGTCCAGCCCGAAGTGCCGCAGGTCGGTCGGGGCGCGGGCGCCGCCGATCGCTGTCGCGCGCACGAGGTCGAACGGCACCCGGTCGCACGGGTCGGCCGGCGACAGCGGTGCGTGCCCGTCCGCGCGGCGCACCAGCCCCGGCCCTTCCTGCCACGGCCCGGGTACCACCACGGGCTGGTAGGGGTGCTCGGCGAAGTCCGCGGTCCAGAACGTCAGCGTCGTCCCGCCGTCGGTCTCGTGCGCTACGACGAACGCGGCGAGCGCGCCCACCCACATCAGGTCCGCGCTGAACCCGTCGACGATCGACCGCGCGCGCGGCGCCGACGTCGAGGCCACGGGCACGAACCCGCCGACGTCCAGGGCCTGCACCCCCGACCCGAACGCCGGGTCGCGCGAGCGGAGCAGGAACTGGCCGGCGCCGTTCGGGCCGGCGGCGCGGCCGGTGGTGTCGGTGAACATCAGGTAGAACCAGCCGTCGAGGTAGACGACCGACGGCTGGCCGGCGCCGTAGACGTTCCCGCGGTGCACGTCGTGCGACGGCCCGAGGATCGGCCGCCCGCCGGCCGCGCGGGTCCAGTGGACGCCGTCGGGGCTGGTGGCGAGCCCGATGGAGTTGCCGAGCGCGTGGTCCCCGGCCGCGCCGGTGTAGTACAGGTAGTAGGTCGAGCCGACGCGCAGCACCGAAGGGTCGCAGGTGTGCATGCCGTCGAACTGCCCGGGCGTCCCGGAGAACACGGCGGCCGGGATGCCGCCACCCGGCCCGGTGAACGGCCCGTCGGCGGACCGGGCCTGCGCGTAGAGGATGTCGTCCCCGGCCGGGCCGGCGCCGCCGTACTGGCTGCACCACCACATCCGGGTCTGACCCCGATCGACCATCACCGACGGCCCGTAGTTGTAGACGGCGTCGAGTCCGCCGGCGGCGATCACACCACCACTCTGCCGGGGGTCACCCGAAGGGAGTTTGACGTCGGTGGGCCGCGGCGGCACGGCGGGCTTCCCGCCCGCGATGGCCGGCTGTTCGCCCGCCGCCTGCGGCTGGGCGTAACCCTCGGTGCACCCCGCGAGCAGCAGCCCGGCCAGAACACTGGCGAGCAAGGCACGAGCGGGTCGCCGACCCCCACGACGAAACGGGCGCACGGCACCGGAGTGTAGCGAGCGACTTCACCCGTCCGAGCGGCCACGCTCCGGTTCGACGGTCCTTCGATCGTGGCACCCGGGCTCAAACGCCGGCGCGTGATCCTTCCGCCGCGACCAGCTCGACCTCGAACCCGGCCTCGTTCTCCAGGTACGCCGCGTAGTGGTCGGGCCCACCCGCGTGCGGGTACCGGTCCGCGAACAGCGGCCGCCAGCCGTGGTCCGCCGACCGGGCCGCCAGGTCGTCGACCTGCTCGCACGTGCCCACGTGCAGGGCCAGGTGGTTCAGGCCCGGCCGCGTCCGCTCGTGCTCCGGCGCGCTCGCCGCCGGCGACGCCTCCACCACCAGGTACGTCCCCCCGAGCCGCCAGCTGACCCCCGCGGGCCAGCGCTGGAACTCGCGCCAGCCGAGCTCGCCGAGCAGCCAGCCCCAGCTGCGTTCGGCTTCGGCGACGTCCGGCACCCACAGCTCGATGTGGTGCGGCCGCCCGTGCACCGGCGGCAGCGCCACCAGCACGCGGTGCGGGTCGCCGTAGTGGACGCCGCTGCCGACGTCGAGGAAACCCAGGCGCCCGGCCACCTTCCGGCTCGCCGCGTTCCGCTCGTGGACCAGCGCCCACACCGCCGGGAGCCCGAGCGTGCCGAGCCCGTGGTCGAGCAGCGCGCGGGCGGCCTCGGTGGCCAGGCCCTGCCCCGCGTGCGCGCTCGCGACGTAGTAGCCGAGCTCGGGCACCTCGCCCGGCAGCTCCCACGACGGACGCAGGTGCGCGACGCCGATGACCTCGCCGTCGCGCTCGATCACCCAGTGGCCCTGACCGGCCGGGCCGCGGTAGGCCAGGCGGCGGTCCACCATCGCGCTCGCCGTGGCCGGGTCGGAGAAGTCCGCCGCGAAGTACCGGCTCATCGCCGGGTCGGCGAACACCTTCACCACGGCTTCGCGGTCGGCCTCGGTCAGCGGCCGCAGCGTCAGCCGCGACGTCGCCAGCAGGGTCATCCCGCGTGGGTGGCGAGCCAGCGCAGGGCCAGGGGGTAGCCGTCCACGCCGAGGCCCGCGATCACGGCCGTCGCGATGTCCGACAGCACGCTGTGGTGCCGGAACGCCTCCCGCTTGTGCACGTTCGAGATGTGCAGCTCGATCAGCGGCGCGGTCAGCTGCGCCGCGGCGTCGCGCACCGCGATCGAGTAGTGCGTCCAGGCGCCGGCGTTGAGCACCACCGGATTCCCGCCGTCGGCGGCTTCGTGCAGCCAGCCGACCAGCTCGCCTTCGAAGTCGGTCTGCCGGACCTCGACCTCGATCCCCAGCTCGTCGCCGGTCTTGACGCACAGCGCCGCGAGGTCGTCGTGCGTGGTCGAGCCGTACACCGACGGCTCCCGCTTGCCGAGCCGGCCGAGGTTGGGGCCGTTGAACACGAACGCCTTCACAGCAGCACGCTCCCGCCGCTGCGGGACGGCTCCGCCGCGATCGCCGAGTACGCGGCCGCGAGCAGCGCCGGGTCCGGGCCCTCCAGCCGGCCGGGTTTGGCCAGCGCGTCGAGGACGACGAACCGCAGCGCCCCGGAACGGGTCTTCTTGTCGCCCTTCATGGTTTCCAGCAGCTGCGGCAGCGCGTCGGCGTCGTAGGTCGTCGGCAGGCCGAGCAGCTTCAGCACGGCGGCGTGGCGCTCGGCCGTGGCGTCGTCGAGGCGCCCGGCCAGCCGCGCCAGCTCGGCGGCGAACACGAGGCCGACGCTGACCGCCGCGCCGTGGCGCCACCGGTACCGCTCGCGGCGCTCGATGGCGTGGCCGAGGGTGTGGCCGTAGTTGAGGATCTCCCGCAGGTCGGACTCGCGCAGGTCCGCGGCGACGACGTCGGCCTTCACCCGGATCGACCGCCGGACCAGCTCGGCCAGGACGTCGCCGGCCGGGTCGAGCGCCGCGGCCGGGCCGGCCTCGATCAGCTCGAGGATCCGCGGGTCGGCGATGAAGCCGGCCTTGACGACCTCGGCCATCCCGGCGACGAGCTCGTTCGCCGGCAGCGTCTCCAGCGTGGCGAGGTCGACGAACACCGCGCTCGGCTCGTGGAACACCCCGACGAGGTTCTTGCCGGCGTCGGTGTTGATGCCGGTCTTGCCGCCGACCGAGGCGTCGACCATGCCGAGCAGCGTGGTCGGCACGTTGACCAGCCGGACCCCGCGCATCCAGGTGCCCGCGACGAACCCGGCGAGGTCGGTGACGGCCCCGCCGCCGAGGCCGACCACCGCGCCGCGGCGGTCCAGCCCGATCCGGCCGAGCACCTCCCAGCAGAAGCCCGCGACGGTCAGCGCCTTGCCGTCCTCGGCGTCCGGGATCTCGACGCGGTGGGCGTCGAGGCCGGCCGCGTTCAGCTCGTCGCGGATGGCTTCGGCGGTGGTGGTCAGCGTGGGCGGGTGGATCAGCGCGATCTTCGAGGCGTCGGCCAGGTGCTCGGTGAGGTCGCCGAGCAGGCCGCGCCCGACCACGACGTCGTAGGGCTGGGCGGTGGCGACCGGGATGCGCACCGGATCAGACACGGGGTGCCTCACTCCTTGGTTCGGCGGGAGCGGGGAGCTCCGCCACGAGCTGCGCGACGATCTCGGAGGGCGTCCGGTCGTCGGTGACGATCTCGACGGTGGCGACCTCGCGGTAGACGGGCACCCGCTCGTCGAGCAGTTTCTTGAAGGTGGCGCGGGGGTTCACCCCGGCCAGCAGCGGCCGCGCACTCGACAGGCCGGTGCGCTGCACCCCCGCCGCGAGGCCGACGTTGAGGAACACGACGGTGTGCTCGGCCAGCCGGGCCCGGGTGCCCGGCGTCAGCGGCGCGCCGCCGCCGAGGGAGAGCACGCCGTCGTGCTCCGCCAGCGCCGTCGCGACCGCTTCTTCTTCCAGCGCGCGGAAAACGGGTTCGCCGTCGTCCGCGAAGATGTCGGAGATGCTGCGCCCGGTACGCGCGGTGATGTCGTCGTCGCTGTCGCGGAATTCGACGCCGAGCGCCTCGGCCAGCAGCGGGCCCACCGTGCTCTTGCCCGAGCCGGGCGGGCCGACGACCACCGCGCGCGGGCTCACCACCGCTCCTCGAGCGCCTTGAGGTACGCCTCGGCGTTGCGCTTGCTCTCGGCGAGCGAGTCGCCGCCGAACTTCTCGAGGGCGGCGTCGGCGAGGATCAGCGCGACCACCGACTCCAGCACGACGCCGGCGCGCGGCACCGCGCAGACGTCCGACCGCTGGTGGATCGCGACCGCGGGCTCACCGGTCTTGACGTCTACTGTGGACAGTGCTTTGGGGACGGTCGAGATCGGCTTCATGGCCACGCGGACGCGCAGCGGCTCGCCGTTGGTGATGCCGCCTTCGAGGCCGCCCGCGCGGTTGGACCGGCGCGTGACACCGACCGGGCCGGTGCCGCGGTCGATCTCGTCGTGCGCCTGGCTGCCCCAGCGGCGTGCGGTCGTGAAGCCGTCGCCGACCTCGACGCCCTTCATCGCCTGGACGCCCATCAGCGCGCCGGCGAGGCGCGCGTCGAGCCGGCGGTCCCAGTGGACGTGGGAGCCGAGGCCCGGCGGGAGGCCGTAGGCGAGGACCTCGATCACGCCGCCGACGGTGTCGCCCGCCTTCCGGACGGCGTCGACCTCGGCGACCATCGCGTCGGTGCCTTCCTGGCTGAAGGCGCGCACCGGGCTTTCGTCGATGGCGGCCAGGTCACCCGGCTGCGGGAGCGGGCCCTCGGGCGCGTCGGCCCCGCCGATCGAAACGACGTGGCTGAGGATTTCGACGTCGAGCAGCTGCTTGAGGAAGTTGCGGGCCACCGTGCCGAGCGCGGTCCGTGACGCCGTCTCGCGGGCGCTGGCCCGCTCGAGGACGGGACGGGCCTCGTCGAAGCCGTACTTCTGCATGCCGGGCAGGTCCGCGTGGCCGGGACGCGGGCGGGTGAGCGGTTCGTTGCGCGCGAGGCCTTCGAGGATCTGCGGGTCGACCGGGTCGGCCGCCATGACCTGCTCCCACTTGGGCCACTCGGCGTTCTCGATGTGGACCGCGACCGGGCCGCCCTGGGTGAGGCCGTGGCGGACGCCGCCGAGGAACTCGATGTGGTCGGTCTCGAAGCCCATCCGCGGGCTGCGGCCGAAGCCGAGGCGGCGCCGGGCCAGCTGCTCGGTGACGTCGGCGGTGGTGACGGCAACGCCCGCGGGCATCCCTTCGAGCACGGCGGCCAGCGCGGGTCCGTGCGATTCACCTGCGGTGATCCAGCGCAACATGCGCTCAATCCTGTCACGGCCACGCTCCGGCCCGGGACATGCCTCCGCTCAGCTCGCGCGGCGCGTGATCGAAGGGTCGGCTCGCGTGATTGAAGGGTCGACACGCGTGATCAGGGAGTCGACACGGCGGCCGTGCGCGTGTCGACTCCCCAATCACGCGTGTCGACTCCTCAATCACGCGTGTCGGCTCTTCGATCACGGGTGGAGGGGTGGCTCATCCGGGGCCCCCTGCGGCCCGGATGAGCCACCGGGTCTCAGAGCGTCAGCCGGAGCAGGGGGAGGCCGGTGGCCAGGCGGACTTCGAGGGCCGCCAGGTCCGATGTCTTCAGTGCTGTGCCGATCGAAAGGCGGGCCGTGTTGTCCGGGAGGGCCTTCCACGTCGCCAGCTGGGTCTCCGCCCCGGTGCGGGAGATCGCCACGAGGAGGTACTCGCCGCCGCTGCGGCCGCCCGTGTAACTGCACGACATGTCGACCTGGGTGCCCCAGTCGAACGCCGCCAGGTGGGCGTCCGCGCGGACCGGGAACTGCCCCAGCGCCGTCATCGCCACCGAAGGCGGCGGAGAAGGCAACGCAGGAGCGGGCGCGGAGGCCACGACCGCCAGTGCCACGCAGGCCGACACCGCCAGCGCCGCCGACGCGGACGTCACCGCGAGCCGGATCCGGCGGCCGCGCCGCACCCGCCGGAGCACCACCGGCAGCAGGTCCGGCGGGGGCGGACCGGCGTCCGGCAGCGAAGCCGGCGCGTCCACCCTGGCCAGCAGCCCGGGCAGCCCCGCCAGCTCGCGCACCGAAGCCGCGCACCGGTCGCACGTGCGCAGGTGCTCCTCGAAGCGCTGGCGGTCCTCGGGGGCGAGCGCCCCGAGCACGTACGCGGCGTCGAACGTCGCGAAGGGGTCTTCGCTCACTGGGTCACTCCCCTCTCTTCGAGCACCAGGCGGAGCGCGCGCAACGCGTAGTGCGTGCGCGACTTGACCGTCCCTTCGGCCACCCCCAGCTTCAGCGCCGCGTCGGCGACCGAATACCCCTGGAAGTAGCACAGCAGCAGCACCTCGCGGTGCCGTTCCGACAGCTCGGCCAGCGCCTCGGCGACCAGCCACCCCTGCACCGCGCGGTCGGTGCCGTCGGCGACCACGCGATCCGGCGGCCGGTCGGTCGGCACCTCCGACCGGGCCGACGCCGACCGCCAGCCGTCGATGGCGATCCGCCGGGCCACCGTGAACAGCCACGCCCGCGCCGAGCCCTGCGACTGGTCCAGCACCGACGGCGACCGCCAGGCCCGCAGCAGCGTCTCCTGGACGACGTCCTCGGCCCGGATCCGGTCCCCGGACGTCAGGTGCAGGGCGTAGGACCACAGCGCGGCCGCGTGGTCTTCGTGCAGCGCCCGCATGAGCGCCTCTTCGGCGACTTCTCCCACGAAACTCAGGCCGTGACCCGGCGCCGGTCCTTCACGAACAGCAGCGCCAGCCCGCCCACGATGCAGACCGCCTCCGTGATGACGCCCCAGTACTCCGGCTGGCTGTTGAACTGGTCGTGGTTGCCGGCGAACCCGACCGTCGCGGCCAGCACGTACGCGCCGAGCGTCAGCGCGCCGAAGCCGACCGCTCCCAGCGCGGGCAGCCAGTGCCGCCACGCCAGCACCGCGATCGCCAGCACCAGCCCGGCGATCGCGTCGAGCAGGAACAGCGGCCCGACGATGCCCGGGTAGTCCTCTGTCCACAGGAAGTAGTGCACGCCCGCCGAGCCCAGCAACGCGGCCGCCACGACGATGCGCAGAACCCAACTCACCATGATCGTTCCTCCACTCCACACCCACTCCGGTAGATACACGAAGCGAGGGGCGATCCGGTTCACCGGAAATTGAACCGAACGGGTGGCGATCCCGTTGATAAGGGCATGACAGCCGAACTGCACTCCCGCCGCACCGTCCTGTCCACCGGTGCCGCCGTCGCCGGTGCCGCCGTCGGCGCCGTCGCCCTCACGGCCTGCTCGTCGGAATCGAACGGCAAGTCGGGCACCGCGCAGGCCCCGATCGCCGCCGGGACGCCGCTGGTCGCGCTCGCCGAGGTCCCGGTCGGGCAGGCGAAAGCGGCGAAGGCCCCGGACGGCACCGACGTGATCGTGGCCCGGACGTCCGAGTCGGCCTGCGCCGCGTTCAGCGCGGTGTGCACCCACCAGGGCTGCACCGTGACGCCGAAGGGCGCGGATCTGGTCTGCCCGTGCCACGGTTCGGTGTTCAACGCGCTCACCGGCGAGGTCAAGCAGGGCCCGGCGAACAAGCCGCTGCCGAGCGTGCCGGTCAAGGTCGAGAACGGGAAGGTCGTCACCGGCTGACGAGCCGGGCGTGCGAACGGGCCCTGGTGGAGCACCAGGGCCCGTTCGCATGCTTTCCGGTGTCCGGGTGGCGAAGCCCCGGTTGTCACCGCGTGACAGACGAAGCTCAGGCGTCCCAGGCGAACAGCCGGTCGCCGGCCGCGACCTCGCGCTCGGTGTCCAAACCGGACAAAACCTCCGCCGTGGCGTCCAGCGCCACGACCGGGACGATCGCCGAGTAGCCCGCCGCGGTCACCGCCTCCGGGTCCCAGCTGACGATCGGCTGACCGGCGCGCACCTGCTCGCCCTTGACGACGTGCAGCGTGAAGCCTTCGCCCTTCTCCTTGACCGTGTCGATCCCGAGGTGGACCAGCACGGCCTTGCCGTCCTCGGTCGCGACGACGTAGGCGTGCGGGTGCAGCGTCGCCACCGTGCCGTCGATCGGCGCGACCGCGTCCGACCGGCCGCCCGACGGCTGCACCGCGATGCCCGGACCCACCATGGCCTGCGCGAACACCGGGTCGGGAACCTCCGTGATCGGCACCACGCGCCCGGCGACCGGGCTGAGGATGTCGAAGCTCACAGCAGGTCCTCGATGTCGCTGGCGATGGTGTCCGCCTCCGGCCCGACGATCACCTGCAGGGCCGCGGACCCCATCTTGACCACGCCCATCGCGCCGGCCTTCTTGAGCGCACCCTCGTCGACGAGGCTCATGTCCTCGACTTCGCAGCGCAGCCGCGTGATGCAGCCCTCGATCTCGGTGAGATTGCCCGCGCCGCCGAGTGCCGCGAGGATCTTTTCCGGCCTGTCATCCGCCATCGCGGTCTCCTTGATCACTGTTTGTTCCCAACCTGACGCGAACCGCGTGTCCACCTGTACTACGCCGTTCGTCCGCTTGCACCCCGCCGCGGGCCACGAACGGATAACGGTGGTTGACACCCGTCCGCACGGCGGAGCATCCTGCCCCATCAGATCATTGGTCTAGACCGGAACGTACCAATGTTCGGGGCCGGACGCGAGCACCGGTCCCCCGGTGCGAGAGAACGAGGAGGGTGACGCCGATGAGCGCGGCAGCGCACGTCCCGCCGCCCGACAAGGTTGTCAACGGGCCCACGCCCAAGCACGCCCAGCTGCGGGAAATCCTCCGCCGCACGGTGGAGCGCGAGCTCCCCCCGGGTGCGCCGATCCCGTCGGAACGCGAGCTGGCCCAGCGCTACGGCGTGTCGCGGCTCACGGTCCGGTCGGCGATCGGCAAGCTGGTCGAGGAGGGCCTGCTCGCCCGGGTCCGCGGCAAGGGCACCTTCACCGCCGCCCGGCGGATGGAGCTGCAGCTCTACCTGATGTCGTTCACCGACGACATGCGGAGGCGGGGGCTGACCCCGACGACCGAGGTGGTCTCCGCGGCCACCGAGGTGCCGCCCACCGCCTCGGCACACGCCCTCGGCCTGACCGAGGGCGCGTCCGCGCACCACCTGGTGCGCCTGCGCCACGCCGACGGCGTGCCCCTGGCCGTCGAGCGCGGCTGGTACCACGCCGGCCGGGCTCCCGGCCTGCTCGGGCTCGACCTGACCCAGTCCATTTACGCGCAGCTGGCCGAGACGTACGGTGTGCGTCCCGACCAGGCGTGGCAGACGGTCTGGGCCGAGGGCGCGGACCGCGAGACGGCCCGGCTGCTCGGCATGCGGGCCGGCAGCCCGCTGCTCGTGTTCCGGCGGGTCTCCAGCGCGGGCGGCGACCCCATCGAAGACATCACGTCCTGGTACCGGGGAGATCACTACCAGGTGACCATGCAGTTGGACCGGAACACCCCGGAACCCGGTCAACCACCCCACTATGGAGGATCCAGATGAGCACCACCACCGCGGAGGGGGCGAAGAGCAAGGGCGGCGGAGGTCTCGCCGGCCTGCAGCGCTTCGGCCGCAGCCTCATGCTTCCCATCGCCACGCTCCCTGCGGCGGGCATCCTGCTCCGGTTCGGTCAGGACGACCTGCTGGGCAAGGACGGCCTCGGCTGGGACAAGGTCGCCGCCGTCATCGGCTCGGCGGGCAACGCGCTCTTCGACTTCCTGCCCCTGCTCTTCGCGATCGGCATCGCGGTCGGCTTCGCCCGCAAGGGCGACGGTTCGACGGCCGTGGCCGCGGCGGTCGGCTGGGTCGTCTTCAACCGGGTGATCCAGGCCATCGCGCCGGTCAGCAGCCAGGTGGGCTACAAGCCCGCCTGGGACAGCTCCCCGCTGCACTGGCCGTACAGCGTCCTGACCGGCATCGTGTCCGGTATCGTCGCGGCCCTGCTGTGGCAGCGGTACCACCGGATCAAGCTGCCCGCGTGGCTGGCGTTCTTCGGTGGACGGCGGTTCGTCCCGATCATCACCGCCTTCGCCATGATCATCCTCGGCGTGCTCTTCGGTCTCGTCTTCAAGTACGTCGACGCGGGCATCCAGAACCTGGGCAAGGCGATCGTCGACCAGCCGGTCGTCGGTGGCGGCATCTACGGCTTCTTCAACCGCCTGCTCATCCCGGTCGGTCTGCACCAGCTGCTGAACGTCCCGATGTGGTTCATCTTCAACGGCGGCGACCTGACCAACTTCTTCCACCACGTGCAGGGTTCGGGCACGTTCATGACCGGGTTCTTCCCGATCTTCATGTTCGCCCTGCCCGCCGCGGCGCTCGCGATCTGGCAGACCGCCCGCCCGGCGCAGAAGAAGATCGTCGGCGGTGTGATGATCGCGGCCGCGCTGACCTCGTTCATCACCGGTGTCACCGAGCCGATCGAGTTCTCGTTCATGTTCGTGGCGTGGCCGCTGTACATCTTCCACGCGATCATGACCGGCGTTTCGCTGGCGCTGGTGAACGCCCTGGACATCCACCTCGGCTTCTCCTTCTCCGCCGGCGGGATCGACTTCCTGCTCAACTCGAGCCTGGACACCGCGCACAAGGCGTGGCTGCTCATCCCGATCGGCCTGGTCTTCGGGGTGATCTACTACTTCGTGTTCCGGATCGTCATCACGAAGTGGAACCTGCGGACGCCGGGCCGTGAGGACGACTCGATCGAGGCGGACCTCGACCGGACCGCCGCGAAGTAAGATCCGCACCGACGTAGTACCTGTTAGCGAGAGGACGAACATGCCGGAGAAACGCGTCGCCGTGGCCAGCAAGGTGGGCCTGCACGCCCGGCCGGCCGCGCTGGTGGCGAAGGCGGCCGCGGCGCAGCCCGTCGCGGTGCAGATCGCCAAGGCCGGCGGGAACCCGGTGGCCGCCGGCAGCGTGCTCAACCTGATGACGCTGGCCGCCGGGTACGGCGACGAGGTCATCATCAGCGCCGAGGGCGAGGGTGCCGAGGAGGCCGTGGAAGCGGTCGCCCAGCTCGTCGCCACCGACCTCGACGCCTGACGAACACCGCGAAGGCCTTCGCACCGGTCCCCGACACCGGTGCGGAGGCCTTCGTTTCGTAGGGTGGGCGCATGGAGAGCGTGCGCCTGATCGACGAGTGGCCGGTGGACAACGCCGCGACGGCCGTGGTGACCGCGGACGGGAGCGTCGCCGGCCGCCACGGTGACACCGCCCGGAAGTTCCGGCTGGCCTCGGTCTCCAAGCCGCTGACCGCCTACACCGCGCTCATCGCGGTCGAGGAGGGTGTCGTCGAGCTGGACACCCCGGCCGGGCCCGAGGGCTCGACCGTGCGGCACCTGCTGGCCCACACCTCCGGGCTCGCCTTCGACGCGCACAAGGCGATGGCCGCGCCGGGCACCCGGCGGCTCTACTCCAACGCCGGGTTCGAGCAGCTGGCCGACGCGCTGGCCGAGCACTCCGGCATTCCCTTCGCGCAGTACCAGGCCGAGGCGCTGTTCACCCCGCTCGGCATGACGTCGACGGCCCTCGACGGCTCGCCCGCGTCCGGCGCGGTGTCCACTGTGGACGACCTGGCCGCGTTCGCCGCCGAGCTGCAGGCCCCCAAACTGCTGGCCCCGGCGACCGTGGCCGAAGCGACGGACGTGGTGTTCCCCGGGCTTTCCGGCGTGCTGCCCGGTTTCGGGCACCAGAAGCCCAACGACTGGGGCCTCGGCTTCGAGA
Organism: Amycolatopsis sp. cmx-13-12; assembly: GCA_049998155.1. Taxonomy (GTDB): domain Bacteria; phylum Actinomycetota; class Actinomycetes; order Mycobacteriales; family Pseudonocardiaceae; genus Amycolatopsis. The sequence goes on from JAEBES010000001.1 coordinate 1,409,499, forward strand.
TCCGCGATCACAAGAGCCCGCACTGGACCGGCGCGCACAGCTCGCCGCGGACGTTCGGCCACTTCGGCCAGTCCGGCACGTTCCTGTGGGTCGACCCGGACGCCGGCGCGGCCTGCATCGCGTTGACCGACCGCGCCTTCGGGCCGTGGGCCGCCGAAGTCTGGCCGCGCTACACCGACGCCGTGCTGGCGGAACTCGGCGCGTGAAGCGGGTCCTCCTCGCCGCCCTGCTGCTGCTCACCGCCTGCACCGCGCCCCAGGCCGCACCCGCGCCCTCGCCGGGAGCCTCGGGAGGGCCCGATGCCCCCGAGGCTCCCGCGGCGCTCGGCACGAACGGTGCCGCGGTCCCGGCGCTGCACTGGGCCCCCTGCCACGGGCCGTTCCAGTGCGCGGCCGCGGCCGTGCCGCTGAGCTACCGCGAGCCGCGGGGCGCCACGATCACGCTGTCGGTGATCCGGCTGCCGGCGGGCGACCCGGGACGGCGGCTCGGGTCGCTGTTCTTCAACTTCGGCGGCCCGGGCACGGACGGCGTCGGCGAGCTGACGCGGTTCGCCGCCCGTTACCCGCCGGAGCTGCGGGCCCGGTTCGACCTGGTGAGCTTCGACCCGCGCGGGATCGGCGGGTCGGCGCCGATCGGCTGTCCGGGCGCCGACCACCTCCCACCCCTCGGGTCCCCGGTCCGGCAGCCGGACGCGTTCTTCGCCGCGAGCGCGGCCACCGGCAAGGCCTGCGCGGCCTCGGGCGCCCTGCTGAACCACGTCTCGACGGCGAACGTCGCGCGGGACATGGAGCTGCTCCGCCAGGCCGTCGGGGACGCCTCGCTGAACTTCTACGGGTACTCCTACGGGACCTACCTGGGCGGCACGTACGCGAACCTGTTCCCGGACAAGGTCCGCGCGATGACCCTCGACGGCACCCTCGACCTGATCGCGAACGCCACCGGGAAACCGGGCCAGGAGCGGCAGCCGGTGGACGTGCGGGCCGACGTCGCCGGCGCGCAGCAGCAGGAACTGGACCGGTTCTTCGCGGTGTGCGCGGCCGCCGGGCCGAAGTGCGCCTTCTCCGCGGGCGATCCGAAGCGGAAGTTCGCCGGGATCTTCGCCCACGCCTCCCGCGGCCCGGGCGTGGGCTCCCTGATGAAGACGATCACCAGCGCGCTCTACCAGTCCGGCCGGTGGAAGCGGCTCGCCCAGACGCTCGCCGCGATGCCGGCGGATCCCGCTCCCGCGGCACCGGTGCTCGACCCGTACGTGCCGACGCACTCCCCCGGGTTCCTGGCCGTCCAGTGCGTCGACAGCGACAACCCGCCGTCGCCCGCGGACTACGCCGCGCTCGCCACGCGGGAAAGTGCGCGCCAGCCGTACTTCGGGCTGAGCGCGGTGTATTCGATGGCCCAGTGCGTCGGCTGGCCGGCCCGCGACGACGACCGCTACACCGGGCCGTGGAACCGGCCGCGGAAGCACCCGGTCCTGGTGCTGAACAACCGCTTCGACCCGGCGACACCCCTGCACAACGCGGAGGCGACGGCGGCGGAACTGGGCGACGGCCGCGTGCTCGTCGTGGACGGTTACGGCCACACCTCATTGGACGCCCCGAGCGCCTGCGCGTCGGCGGCCGTGGTGCGCTACCTGACGGACCTGACCGCCCCGACAGCCGGCACGTCCTGCCCACCCGACGCGGTTCCCTTCCCCTGACCCCCGGCTCGTGAGTGAGAAACAGTGTTAGAACACTGTTTCTCACTCACGACCAGGCGCGGCAGGGGGTTCAGCCGAACGGACCGCACCGGCAGGGTCCAAAGACCCTGCCGCCGGCCGGGCGCGGGTGGTGTCATCTAGGGGTGCAGGCCCGCCGCAGGGCCGGTGCGGGGACCTCGGGCCCCGGCGGGCCGCACACCTTCTTCACTCCATGACGCGGATCGGTTCCCCCGCCTGGTAGGCCGCGATGTCCTCGACCGCGTCGCCGTAGAAGATCTCGTAGACCTCGCGGGTGACGAAGCCGATGTGCGGGGTCAGGACCGCGTTGTCGAGTGTCCTCAGTGGATGGTCCGCGGGGAACGGCTCGGTGTCGTAGACGTCCAGCGCGGCCGCGCGGATCTCCTTACGCCGCAACGCGTCCACCAATGCGGCTTCGTCGACGATCGGGCCGCGCGAGGTGTTCACCAGCAGCGCGGTCGGCTTCATCGCGGCGAACTCGGCCGCCCCGACCAGGCCGCGGGTGCGCTCGCCGAGCACCAGGTGGATGGACAGCACGTCCGAGCGCGCGAACAGCTCGTCCTTGGTCACCGCGGTGACGCCGTGCGGGTCCGCCTTCTCCTGGGTGAGGTGCTGGCTCCAGGCGATGGTTTCCATTCCGAAGACCTGCCCGATCTTCGCCGCGCCCGCGCCGAGCCTGCCGAGGCCGAGCAGGCCGAGCGTCTTGCCGTGCAGCATGGTGCCGACGGACGTCTGCCAGCCGCCCTCGCGCATGGACCGGAACTCCTGCGGCAGGTTCCGCGACGCGGCCAGGATCAGCGCCCAGGTGTGCTCGGCGGTCGGCTCCCCGAGGTAGCCGGTGGCCGACACGACGACGCCGTTGCGCCGCGCGGCGGCCACGTCGATGGCCGCGTTCCGCTGGCCCGTGCTGACCAGCAGTTTCAGGTCGGGCAGGGCGTCGAGCACCTCGGCCGGGAACCGGGTGCGCTCGCGCATCGCGACCACCGCTTCGAAGCCCTGCAGCTGCTTGACGACGTCGGTCAGCGGTTCGGTGAAGACCGTGATGTCGGCCTTGAGCGAGTCCCAGTCGCCGAAGGTGAGGGCGACGTTCTGGTAGTCGTCGAGAATCGCGATCCGCATGGCCTCACCGTAGTAGCAGGCGGGCGCTTCAGCCGGTGGCGGGCGGCTCACCGGGGAAGAGGATGGGGCTGAGCAGGTAGCGCGTGCGGTCGGGGGTGGCCGGATTGGCCAGCCGCGGCAGGATCGCGGCCCGCAGTTCGCCGACCATGGCGACGAGCTCGTCCCGGGTCAGCCAGATCGCGTGCTGCTGGTAGCCGACGGGGTCGGCCGACGGGTCGGCGCCGTCGCGGTCGAGGTAGGCGTCGAACTCGGCGACCAGCGTCGCGACGGCTACCGCGAACCCGCGCCGGTGGTCGTCGGCCGTCATCGACGCGGCCGTGCCGGGGTCGATGGACGCCCGGTCCCGGCGCAACCGGTAGTGCCGTTCGACCGCGCCGCGGACCCGGCGTTCGCCGGCCACCTCCAGGACCCCGCCGGCGGCGAGCAGGTCGACGTGCCGGTAGAGCATGGCTTTCGAGACGTCCGGCAGGAGGGCGCCGAGCTGGGCGGTGGTGAGCGTCCGCTCGCCGCGCAGGGCGTGCACGATCCGCAGCCGCACCGGGTGCCCCAGCAGTTCCAAAGTGTCCACCCCTCAATGTTCTCATGACGTGATACCGTTCGCAAAACACGAGAACGTTCGGGGGGCAGGATGATGGACACGGATCCGGCGGCGATCGCGCTGACGGTCGTCGACCTGGCGGCGGCGGGACGCTTCACCGAGGTCGAGGCGCGGTTCGCACCGCGGCTGCGGGCAGCGGCCTCGGCCGGGACGCTCCGGGTCGGCTGGGAGACGGAGATCGCCAAGTCCGGACCGGTCCGGGTGGTCGGCGCCCCGGTGCGCGAACCGGCGAAGGCGGGCCTGGTCCGGGTGAGCGTCCCGGTGACCTGCGAGCGCGGCGGCCTCACCGTGGCCATGTCGGTCGACGACGCCGGTCTGCTGCACGGTCTCCGGCTCGCGCCGCCGACCGGCACGTCCTGGACACCTCCGGCCTACGCCGCGCCGGACCGGTTCACCGAACGCGAGGTCACCGTCGGCACCGGCCCGCTCGCGGTGCCCGGCACGCTCACCGTTCCGCGAGGTCGCGGCCGGCGGCCGGGGGTGGTGCTGCTCGCGTCGGGCCCCGCCGACCGCGACCTGACGACCGGGCCCAACAAACCGTTCAAGGACCTGGCGTGGGGCCTGACCTCCCAGGGTGTCGCGGTGGCCCGGTTCGACAAGGTGACCCACGCCCACCCGGAGACCGCGTCCGCGCCCGGCTTCACGATGGCCGACGAGTACGTGCCGCACGCGGTCGCCGCCGTCCGCCTGCTGCGGGAACACCGGGCGGTGGACCCGGCGCGGGTGTTCGTCCTGGGACTCAGCGGCGGCGGCAAGGCCGTTCCGCGGGTCGCGGCCGCCGAGCCGTCGATCGCCGGCCTGATCAGCCTGGCCGGCGACACGCTGCCACTGCCACGCGCGGCCGTCCGGGTCGCCCGCTACCTGGCCGAACTGGACCCGGGCCCGGCCACCACGGCGGCCGCCGAGTCAGTCGCCCGGCAGGCGGCGCTGGTCGAAAGCCCCGGCCTGACCCCCTCGACGCCGGCCGCGGACCTGCTGTTCGGCTGGCCGGCCGCGTACTGGCTGGACCTGCGCGCCTACGACCCGGTCGCGACCGCCGCCGCGCTGGACCAGCCGATGCTCATCCTCCAGGGCGGCCGCGACTACCAGGTGACCGTGGCCGGCGACCTCGCGCGCTGGCGGGAGGGCCTGGCCCGCCGGCCCGGCGTCACGATCCGCGTCCACGAGGCCGCCGACCACCTGTTCTTCCGCGGCGAAGGACCGTCCACGCCCGCGGCGTACGAGGTACCGCAGCACGTCGACCCGGCCGTGGTCACCGACATCGCGGAGTGGATTTCCCGGCCGCGGTGAACGGCGACGTGACACAGGCCCCCTTGAACGTGTTCAAAATTGGCGCTACCGTCTGTCTTGAACACGTTCAAAAGAGGAGGAACCATGGACCCGATAGTTCTCGCCTACGCGCTCTACCTGCTGATCAGCATCCCGCTGACGGTGCTCGTCGCCCGGACGCTGAGCAAGCACGGCCGCACCTTCCTCACCGAGGTCTTCGCCGACAGCCCCGGCCTGGCCAACGCCGTCAACCAGCTGCTGGTGGTCGGCTTCTACCTGGTCAGCCTCGGCTTCGTCACGCTCTTCCTGACCAGCAACAGCTACGTCGTCAGTGCCCGCGACGTGATCGAAATGCTGTCGGTCAAGATCGGCACGGTCGCGCTCGTCCTGGGCGTCATGCACCTGTTCAACGTCCTGGTGTTCAACGGCATCCGGCGCCGCCACCTGGCCCCGAAGCCCGCGCCGGTCCCGGTCCCGGCTCCCTACCCCGGCGTGCCGCAGGCCCCGCCCTTCCCGGCCCCCTGACGGCGGCGGCGCTAACGTGCAGCGCGTGGCCAAGAGCGAGGAAACGCGGTCCCTGATCGTCACGACCGCGATGCGGCTGTTCACCGAGAACGGCTACGACCGCACGACGATGCGCGCGATCGCCGCCGAGGCGGGCGTCTCCGTCGGGAACGCCTACTACTACTTCTCGTCCAAGGAACAGCTGATCCAGGGTTTCTACGACGAGATGTCCGCGCAGCACCTGGCCACGGCCCGGCCGCTGCTGGACGGCGAAACCGGCTTCGCGGCCCGCCTCAAGGCGGTGCTGTTGTGCTGGCTCGACGTCGCCGAGCCCTACCACCGCTTCGGCACGCAGTTCTTCGTCAACGCCGCCGACCCGGAGTCGCCGCTGAGCCCGTTCAGCGACGACTCCTCGGCCGCGCGGGAGGCGTCGATCGGCCTCATGCGCGAGGTCGTCGACGGCTCCGACGTCAAGCTCGACCCGGAACTGCGGCACCAGCTGCCGGAGCTGCTCTGGCTCTACCAGATGGGCGTGGTGCTGTTCTGGGTCCACGACCGCTCGGCCGGCACGAAACGCAGCCGGCTGCTGGTCGAGCGCAGCGTCCCGCTGCTGGCCCGGTTGGCCGCGCTCTCCCGGCTGCGGGTGTTCCGCCCGGTCAGCCGGGAGATCGTCGACCTGATCAACGAGCTCGCTAAGCGGGACTGACCGCGCGGAAGTACAGGAACCGCGGCTTGGTGCGCAGGTTCGCCGCCCACTTCGGGTCGGCGGCCTCGGCGGCGGCGACCGGCATCGGCTCCACCAGGCGGTCCACCGCGAAGCCCGCGTCACGGACCGCCTGGAACGTCCAGCTCAACGGGCGCCGGTGGAAGCGCACCACGTGGCCCGGCGGGAACTCGTCCTCCAGCAGCTCGAGCTCGAAGTAGTTCTCCTTGCCGAACCACCGCCAGTCCTCGCCCGGGTGGTGCACCGAGAACACCAGCACCCCGCCGGGCTTGAGGACCCGGCGGAATTCGGCCAGCGCGGGCCCCCAGTCGGCCAGGTAGTGCAGCACGAGCGACGCCGTGATGACGTCGATCGAGGCGTCCGGCAGGTCCAGGGGCCGGGTGATGTCGGCGACCTCGAACCGGGCGGTGCCGCCGAACTTCCGGCGCGCGACGGCGATCATGCCCGCGCTGGAGTCGACCCCGAGGACGTCGGCGCCGCGCTCGGCCAGCAGCGCGCTGAGGTGCCCGGCCGCGCAGCCGACGTCCAGCACGCGCCGCCCGGCGACGTCCCCGGCGAGGTCGAGGATCGCCGGCCGGTCGTAGAAGGCGTTGGTGACGGACTTCCCGGCGTGCTCGGCGTACTCCTCGGCGTGGCCGTCGTACTGCTCGGCCCGGGCGCGGCCGATGATTTCGTCGATCACGGCCGTCTTGGCGTCGGCGTAGTGCTGGACGTACTTCCACGTCCTCGCGGCGAGCTCACGCTTCGTCGCCGCGTACAACTCCAGCTCCTCCGGGTGCGAGCGCAGGCGTTCGCGGAAGAGGCGGTAGCGCGGTGTCTCGCCGTTGCCCGGCGAGTAGACGTGCAGGTTGACGTTCGTGTCCGGGCCCTTGAAACAGCGGTGCTTCTCCCAGTCCGGCTCGCGGATGACGAGCCGGTAGCCCGCCTCCTCCAGCGCCGGGACGTAGGCGGCCTCGTCAGCGGAGTCCGGCACCTCCAGCAAGATGTCGATGATCGGCTTGGCGCACAGCCCCGGCACCGACGTCGAGCCGACGTGCTCGAGCACGAGCACCCGCTCCCCCAGGACGCCGCGGATCCGCTCGGCCTCCCGTTCGAAGAGCTTCGGCCAGTCCGGGTCGTACTCCGCGAGGGTGATCGTCGAGTTGAGCTCCCGCGGTTCCCCCACGCACATCGCGGCGATCTGCTCGTCACTCATGGCTTCTTGGCTGGACATTTCGGTGGACTCCCCCTCCGTTTGGGCAGTCCACCAGGATATCGAAGCTCCGCCAGTGGTTTTTCAGTCGATCGGCAGCGGCAGCAGGTTCCCGGTCGCGGCGCGCAGTGCGTCCCGCATCGCCGCCCGCGGGGCCGAACGGCCGGTGAAGTGCTCGGCCTGGCCGAACGCCTGGTGCAGCAGCATGTCCAGCCCGGTCGCGAGCCGTCCCCCGCGCGCCGCGACCGCTTCGGCCAGCGGCGTCGGCCACGGGTGGTAGATGACGTCGAGGACGTGCTCGACCGCGGCCAGGTCGGCGACGTGCGCGGCGACCGCGTCCGGCGGGACGGTGTTCACCAGCACCGCCGCGGACCCCAGCGCCGCGAAGTCCGTGTCGGCCCAGCGCAGGACCTCGACGTCGAGGGCGGCCCGCTTCGCCGCGTCGAGGGTTTCGCCGGCCCGGGCGGGTTCGCGCACGACCAGCCGCACCTGCCGGACACCGAGGGCGGCCAGCCCGACGACCGCCGCCGCCGCCGTCCCGCCCGCGCCGAGCACCACCGCGGTGTCCGTCGGGGACGGCCGGTAGCCGCCCGCCGCACGCAGGGCACCGGTGACGCCCTCGACGTCGGTGCAGTCCGCCAGCCAGCCCTGCGGCGTGCGGACCAGCGTGTTGGCCGCGCCGACGGCGGCCGCGCGCGGCGTCACCTCGGCCGCGTGGTCCAGCGCCGCGCGCTTGCCCGGCATGGTGACCGAAACCCCGGCCCACTCCGGGCCGAAGCCGTCGACCAGCCCCGGCAGTTCCTCGGCGCTCGTTTCGATCCGCTCGTAGGTCCAGCCGGTCAGGCCGAGCGCGGCGAACGCGGCGCCGTGCAGCACCGGCGACAGCGAGTGCGCCACCGGCTTGCCCAGCACCGCGGCCTTGCGCGGCTCAGAAGACGCCACGCTGCTGAGCCAGCTTGACGTTGGCCTTGTGCTCGTCGAACGAAACCGCGAAGCAGGACAGGCCGTTCTTCTCGCACTTGACGAAGTACACCCAGTCGCCGGCCGGCGGCTTCACCGCCGCCTTGATCGCGTCCGGGCTCGGCACCGCGATCGGCGTCGGGGTGAGGCCGGTGTTCCGGTAGGTGTTGTACGCCCCGGCCCGGTCGCGGTCGTTGTCGTTGGTCGCCAGCGTCGGCCGGTCCAGCACGTAGTTGACCGTGGAGTCCATCTGCAGCCGCATGGCGGGGGTGGCCTTCAGCCGGTTGTAGATGACCCGCGAAAGCTTGCCGAAGTCGGCCTTCACCGCCTCGCGTTCGATGATCGAGGCGATGATCAGCGTCTGGTACGGCGTCATCCCGGGACCGGTCGACTGCGGGCTCAGCCCGGCGTTCTGGATCGCCTCGGCCGAGCTGTGCACCAGCTGCCCGAGGATCTCCTGCGCGGTGGACCCGGGCTTGACGTCGTAGACGCCGGGCGCGATCAGGCCCTCCAGCCTGCGGTCCTTGCGGTCGGCCTTGTTCGCGGGCTCGATCGCCCAGTCGGGCACGCCGAGCTGCTTGAGGTCCGCGGTGTCGACGGCCTTGCGCAGGTCGTCCGCCGAGACGCAGGTGCTCTTGCCGTTGAGCTGCGCGCAGGACGCCTTCGCCATCAGGCTGTACACGCCGGGCGTGACCTTGCCGTCGGGCTGGGTGATGTCGTCGAACTGCGTGTACGGCCGGATCTCCAGCTGGCCGACGCGGGAGGCCGCGTCGGTGATCCGGTCGACCGCGCTGGCCCCGGACATGTGCGACTTCATCACGTAGAAGCCGTGCTGGACCCGGGCGAGCTTCGGATTGCCCTCGCCGGCCTTGACGAACGCCTTGGTGCTGGCGACGACGCCCGCGGTGGTGAGCTTCGCCCCGATCGCCGAGGTCGTGTCGCCGTCGTCGACCTGGAACACCACGTCGTCGGTGCCGGCGCCATCGAAGTCGTCGTAGCCGAAGAACTTGTTGAAGCCGTACCAGGCACCGCCCGCGAGCAGGGCGATCACCGCGATCGCGGCGACCCAGCCGAAGGCGCGCTTGCCCTTCTTCCGGGGCTTTTCCGGCTCTTCGTCGTAGTCCTCGTAATCGTCGTCGTACTCCGACTCGGCGTAGTCGTCGTACTCGTCGTAGTCCGCGTACTCGTCGTCCTCGGCGAGGGGCTCCGGCTCGTCCTGGGGCGCGCGCGGGGCCACGGCCGGGGTCACCGCGGGGATGACGTCGGTCACCGGCTCCTCCCGCACGGGCGGGGCCGGCGGACGGCGGCGCGGCTCGGCGCCGGGTTCGGGCACGCCTGCGGACCGGTCGCCCGGCTGGGCGAGCCGCCGTGCGGCCGGGTCGGCGTCGGGCTCCGGGGCCGCGCGACGCCGGCGCGGCTCGGCGGCGGTGTCGGGGGCGGGCCGGCGGCGGCCTTGCGGCGGCCCGGCGGCCTCCAGGGGCTCGGGTGCCGGGCCTCGGCGGCCCGGCTCGGCGGCGTCGGCACGGCGCCGCCGCGGCGGCGCCGGTTCGATGCGCTCGGGCAGGGCGCGTCTCCGGGCCTCGGCATCGTCGGCGTCCGAAGCCGCGCGCCGCCGGGGCGGCCGAGCGTCGGCGTCGTCGGCGTCCGGAGCCGTGCGCCGCCGGGAAGGCCGGGCCTCGTCGGGATCGGGCGCAACCCGCCGCCGGGCCTCGGCATCGTCAAGGTCCGCAGCCGCGCGCCGCCGGGGCGGCCGAGCCTCGTCGGGATCGGGTGCGGCCCGCCGTCGGGACGGCCGGCCCGGCACGTCCTCGGGATCCGGGGCCGGGCGCCGCCGGACCTCCGCCTCGGCCTCGTCCGGCGCCGCGCGGCGACGGCGCGGGGCCGGTTGATCGATCTCGGAGCCTTCGTCGAGGCCGTGGCGGGCGCGGGCGGCGCGGGCCGGCGCGGCCCGCCGCTCCTGCGGGTCGACGTCGGCGTCGGCCGACGGCAGGGTGCCGGGCGGCTCCAGGCGGCGACGTCCGGGCTGCGGCGCGCCGCGGCGCGGCTCGTAGCCGGGCGGCTCTTCCCGCCGGGCCCGGCGGGAAGGCTGGGGCAGGTCGTACTCGCCGCTGGGTGCCTGCCCGCGGCGAGGCGGCAGCTCGTGCTGCCCGCTCGGGCTGCGGCGCGCGTCCGCGGACCGCGGGTCGCGCGGGTCGGCGCGGCGCGGTGCGGGCCGGGACGGCGGCGGGGTGGCCGCTTCCGGCTCGCGCAGTCGCCGGCGCCCGCGTGGGGGCTCAGGTGGCTGCTCGTTCATCGGTCTCCCTCCCGGGCGCGGTGCGCAGCGGCGGCGTCGATCCAGGCCTGCAGGATCTCGACGGCGGCGGCCTGGTCGACCACCGCACGCTGCTTGCGGCCTTTGACCCCGCGCTGGGAGAGGATGCGGGATGCGGTGACCGTGGTCAGCCGCTCGTCGCCCAGCCGGACCGGCACGGGCGCTATCCGCCCGGCCAGACGCTCAGAATACGCGATGGCCAGCTCGGCCGCCGGTCCCTGGCGGTTGGCGAGCGTTCTCGGCAGGCCCACGATCACCTCGACCACCTCGTGCTCGGTGACGAGGGCGGCCAGCTGGTCCAGATCAGTGTCGTCGGTCGCATCGCGGGAGAGGGTAACCAATGGCGAAGCGAGCAGGGGGGCCGGATCGCTGAGCGCCACCCCGACCCGGACGGATCCGACATCCACACCGAGCCGGCGGCCGCGGCCCGGATCGCCCACCCCGGGACGGTCCGGACCGCGGTTCCCGCGGTTAACCAATGCCGGCAATCGCCGCGCGGAGGGCCGTGACCGCCTCGGCCGCGCCGGCCGGGTTCGTGCCACCGCCCTGGGCCATGTCGGGCTTGCCGCCGCCCCGGCCGCCGATCTTCTCGGCGAACGACGGCACGAGCTTGCCCGCGGCGATGCCCTTGTCCTGGGCCGCCTTGGTCGTCGCGACGACGAAGCTCAGCTTCTCGCCGGCCGGCGAGAACAGCGCCACCACGCCGGGCCGCGTGCCGAGCCGGCCGCGGATGTCCGAGGCCAGCGCGCGCAGGCCGTTGCCGTCGACGTCCGGGACGACCTCGGCCACGACGGTCACGCCGCCGATGTCCTGGGCCTTGTCGACCAGCGCGCCCGCCGAGCCCAGCACCTGCTGGGTCTTCAGCTGCGCGATCTCCTTTTCGGCGTTCTTCAGCCGGGTGAGGACGTCGTCGATGCGGCCCGGCAGCTGATCCGACGGCACCTTGAAGGTGTTCGCCAGCTGCGAGACCAGCAGCTGCTCCTTGCGGACGTACTTCAGCGCGTCCGTGCCGACCAGCGCCTCGACGCGGTGCACGCCCGAGCCGATGGAGGCGTCGGAGACCAGCTTGACCAGGCCGAGCTGGCCGATCCGCTCGACGTGCGTGCCGCCGCAGAGCTCGCGGGAGTAGTCGCCCATGTCGACCACGCGGACGTCGTTGCCGTACTTCTCGCCGAACAGCGCGACCGCGCCGAGCTCGAGGGCCTTGTCCTTGGTCGTGGTGTAGCTCTGCACCTCGACGTTGGTCTGGAGGTAGTCGTTGACCTCCTCCTCGACCTCGGTCAGCACGTCGGACGACACCGAGCCGGGCGTGGTGAAGTCGAACCGCATGCGGCCCGGCGAGTTCAGCGAACCCGCCTGCGCCGCGCGCTTGCCGTACGCGCCGCGGACGGCCGCGTGCACCAGGTGCGTCGCGGAGTGCGAGCGCTCGATGGAGAGCCGGCGGTGGGCGTCGACCGAGCCGGTGACCTTGGAGTCAAGGCCGATCTCGCCGTCGACGACCTCGACGCGGTGCACGTACAGGCCGGGCACAATCTTCTGGACGTCCAGGACCTTCAGCTCGACGCCGTCGCCCAGCAGCACACCGGTGTCGGCGACCTGGCCACCGCTTTCGGCGTAGAACGGCGTCCGGTCCAGGACCAGCTCGGCCTTCTTGCCCGCGGAGACGCTGCGGACCGGCTGCCCGTCTTCGAGCAGCGCCACGACCTTGGCCTCGGCCTGCAGGTCGGTGTAGCCGAGGAACTCGGTCTCGCCGTGCTGCTCCAGGACCTTCCGGTACTCGGAGAGGTCGCCGTGGCCGGTCTTGCGGGCCGCCGCGTCCGCCTTCGCGCGGGTCCGCTGCTCGTTCATGAGCGTGCGGAAGCCCTCTTCGTCGACGGTCAGGCCCTGCTCGGCCGCCATCTCGAGGGTGAGGTCGATCGGGAAGCCGTAGGTGTCGTGCAGCTGGAACGCCTTGTCGCCGGCCAGCACGTCGCCGCCGCCCCGCTTGGTCTCCTCGGCCGCGAGGTCGAAGATGCGCGAACCGGACGTCAGGGTCGAGAGGAAGGCTTCCTCCTCGATCCGGACGACCTCGTTGATCCGGTCGAAGCCGGAGACCAGCTCGGGGTAGGTCGGGCCCATCGTGTCGCGGACGACCGCCGCGAACGCCTGCAGCACCGGCTCGTGCACACCCAGCAGGCGCGAGGAGCGGATGATGCGGCGCAGCAGGCGGCGCAGCACGTAGCCGCGGCCGTCGTTGCCCGGGGTGACGCCGTCGCCGATCAGCATGACGCCGGTGCGGGCGTGGTCGGCGATGACGCGGAAGCGGACGTCGTCGGCGTGGTTGCTGCCGTAGCGGCGGCCCGAGAACTCCTCCGCGCGGCCGATCACCGGGCGCACGAGGTCGGTCTCGTAGACGTTCTCGACGCCCTGCAGGATCGTCGCGACGCGCTCGACGCCCATGCCGGTGTCGATGTTCTTCTTCGGCAGCTCACCGATCGGCGGGTGCCCGAGCTTGGGGCTCAGGTCGCCGCGGACGTCCTGCATGAAGACGAGGTTCCAGATCTCGATGTAGCGATCCTCGTCCGCGACCGGGCCGCCCTCGCGGCCGTACGCCGGGCCGCGGTCGTAGTAGATCTCCGAGCAGGGGCCGCCGGGACCGGGCACGCCCATGTCCCAGTAGTTGTCCTTGCCGTCGCGGGCCTGGATGCGCTCGCCGGGCAGGCCGGTGAGCTTGCGCCACAGGCCGGCCGCTTCGGAGTCGTCGTTGTAGACGGTCGCCCAGATGCGGTCCGGGTCGAGGCCGAAGCCGCCTTCGCTCTGGGGCTTGGTGATCAGCTCCCAGGCCGCCTCGATGGCGCCTTCCTTGAAGTAGTCGCCGAAGGAGAAGTTGCCGGCCATCTGGAAGAAGGTGTTGTGCCGGGTGGTCTTGCCGACCTCGTCGATGTCCGGCGTGCGCACGCACTTCTGCACGGAGGTGGCGCGCGGGTACGGCGGCGGCGCCTCACCGAGGAAGTACGGCTTGAACTGCACCATGCCGGCGTTGACGAACAGCAGGTTCGGGTCGTCGAGGATCAGCGGCGCGCTCGGCACGCGCGTGTGGCCGCGGCCTTCGAAATGGCGCAGGAAACGGTCGGTGATTTCGTGTGTGTCCACGGGTCAGTCCTTGTAGCTGTGGTTCGGAACGGGTCGGCGGCTTTGGTCCGGCGAAGGGGTTCCGGGCAGGCCCGGATCAGCCCTCCGCCCGGCGAGCTCGCCGGACCGGGCGCCGGGCGGCGGCGTGCCGTCCTTCGGCGCGGGGCGCTGACACGCCCGTCCGCTCCTCGACCATGTCGTGCAGCTCCTGTTCCCGCTCGTTCATGCCCGCGCGCACCTCGGCGCCGAACGAACCCACGGCGCCGGCCAGCTCGCGCACGGCGTCCCCCAGGTTCGATGCTAACCCGGCCGGAGTGGCCTGACGAGCGGTTTCGGCGGCCTTGCGGGAGAGCACGACGCCGGTGACCACGCCGACGCCGAGCCAGAACAGCCGCTTCATTTGCCGGCCTTCCTGGCGGCCTTCAGTGCGCTCTTCTTCTTGCGCGCCTTGATCGCCTTGGACAGCCCGTAGGACAGCGCCGCGGTCTTGACCAGCGGGCCGCCGAGGGTCGCGGTGAACACGGAAGTCAGCGCGGAGACGTTGCCGGTGACCGCCTGCGCGTTCGCGGTGATCCCGTCCACCCGCTCGAGCTGGGTGTTGACGTGCGTGATCGTCTCGTTCGCGCCGATCAGCAGCGGATCGGTGTTGCTGTTGGTGCGCTCGATCGCCTCGGTGGCCGCGTCCAGCGTCTTGCCGAGCTTGATCAGCGGGATCGCCAGCAGGACGACCAGCACCACGAATGCTCCTGCGGCGATCAACGCGGCGATCTGCCCTGCCGACACGGGCCCTCCTCGGTTCAGGGGTCGGGATGCCGCCTGAGGTTACCGCCTGGCCGGGTCCCCGACCGTGTCACCCCGCCGGGCCCGGAAAACGCCTCGCCCGGGACGCGGCCGCGCGGTACACCTGGGCGATGGGACACGACAGCGGACCTGCCGGGAGAGTGCTCGCCGGGCCGGGCGGAACCGCGGCCGACGTACTGTCCGGCCTGCCCGGAGCCGACCTGACCACGGTGCAGCTCGAGATCGCGCGCCGTCGCGCGGCCCGGCTGGCCGGGCCGGACGTGCTGCGCCGGCACCGGACCGACCGGTTCACGGGACCGAGTCCGCTGCCGTTCGCCCTGCTGCGCCGGATCGAAGACGCGGTGCTCGGCTCAGCCACCGGCTTCGAACTGGTGACGCTCTCGCCGCTCGTCCCGCTCGGCACCCATTCGGCGGTGGCCGGGGTGGCGCAGGACCGGGTGGTGCCGACCGGCCGCGGCACGGAGGTCGCCGCCGACCCGACCACCGGCCTGGTCCTGGAGGCGGCGGTACGGCGTTCGTCGGAGGACGTCGTCCGCCTGGCCACCGTGCAGCGCGTGGTGCGGGCCCAGCAGGTCCCGACGGGGTTGTTCGCGCACTTCTCGCTGTTCGGTGCGGTGACGGCCGGCCGGGACTCCGGCGGCCTGGCCTTCGAGCGGCAGCACCTGGCCGAACACGCCAGGCTGCTGGCCGCAGCCTGCCGGGCGCTGGGCGCGTCCACGGTCGAGCTCGCCGTGACCGTGCTGGACCCTCGGTTCGAGAGCCTGCTCGACGCGGTGCCGGACGTGCCGGTCCGCCCGTTCCCGGAGCGCGAGAGCGGCCGAGGTGGGTACTACGACGGCCTCTGCTTCAAGGTGTACGCGTCCTTCGGCGGCGAGCTCGCCGAAGTAGGCGATGGCGGCTTCACATCGTGGACGCAGAAGCTCCTGGGCAACGCGAAGGAACGCCTCCTGACCAGCGCCCTGGGCGTGGACCGGCTGGCGACGCTCCTCTAACGCTCCTTCAGCACCGCGCGGTACAGCGCCGCCATGTCCTCGTCGCCGTGGCCGGCTTCGACCGCCGCCTCCAGGTGGGCCAGGACCGCCTTCGCCCCCGCCACGTCGACCTCCTCGCCCGCGGCCTCCACCACCAAGCGCGCGTCCTTCGCCGCCAGCCCGGCCGGGAACGACGCCGGGTACTCGCCGGCCAGCATCGCGCCGCCCTTCACGTGGGCGTAGCCGACGTCCAGGCCGCCGCCCTTGATCGTCTCCAGGAACAGCGCCGGGTCCAGGCCCAGTGCGTGCGCCAGGCCGAGGCTCTCGGCCGTCGCGTTCGTCAGGGCCAGCACCCACGCGTTCATCACCAGCTTCAGCCGGCTGCCCCGGCCCGCCGGGCCGAGCCAGATCGTGCGCATGCCGACCGCGTCGAACACCGGCGTCGCCGCCGGGCGGGCCTCCTCCGGGCCCGAGCCCAGGACCAGCAGCTGGGCCTGTTCCGCGGGCTGCCGGGTGCCGAGCACCGGCGCGTCGACGAACACCACGCCCGCCTTCTCCGCCATCGCGGCGAGGCGGTCGGTCCAGTCGAGGCCGACCGTGCTCATCTGCAGCCACAAGCTCCCCGAAGCAGGCGAAGCGGCTTCGAAGGCCGAAGCAACCGCCGGACCGTCGGCCAGCATCGTCACCAGCGTGTCGGCGCCGTCGGCCGCAGCAGCCGCCGAGCCGGCCACCGTGGCGACGTCGGACAGCGGCTCGGCCTTCTCCCGCGTCCGGTTCCAGACGCGGACGTCGAGGCCCGCCTTGGCGATGTTGGCCGCCATCGGGGCGCCCATGATCCCGGTTCCGAGAAACGCGATTGTCATGGCGCCATCGTCGCGGAGACCGGACGAGGCCGCGCGCTCAGTAGTCGCCGAGCAGGCAGAAGGGGTGGCCCGCCGGGTCGGCGTAGACGCACCAGCCCCGGCCGCCGAGGTCGGGGTCGAGCAGCCGGCCGCCGTTGGCCAGGACCACGTGGTGCGACTCGCGGAAGTCGTCGACCTCGAAGTCGAGGTGGAACTGCTGCGGGAACGTGGGGTCGGGCCAGCTCGGCGGCCGGTGGTCCGGTGCCCGCTGGAAGCCGAGGACCATCGCGCCCACGTGCAGGGTCGACCAGTCTTCGTCGACGCGCCACCGCGGGTCGGGGCGATCCACCTCGCCGCCGAGCAGGGCCTGGTAGAAGCGGGCGAGCACCAGGGGTTCCGGACAGTCCAGGACGATGCACTGCAGCGTCGCGGGCACGGGCACGCCTCCTGCCGTCGCGGGCCCCGGCCGGTCCGGGCCGCCTCGAGGGGAAGAGTTTACGAACTCCGATGATCTTGGCCGCCCCGGCCCGCGATCAAGCCGGACGACGTTCACCGGTGCGTGAAGCGCCCTTCACGCACCGACCGTCACTGGCCCCGGATCGTCCTCCTCAGCTTCGGCACCCGCTCCGCCAGCGGGCGCTCGGCGCCGCGCTGCGTCGGCTCGTAGTAGTCCCGCCCCACCAGCTCGTCCGGCGGGTACTGCTGCGCCAGCACGCCCTCCGGCACGTCGTGCGGGTACCGGTACCCCTGCGCGTTGCCCAGCTTCTTCGCCCCCGCGTAGTGCCCGTCGCGCAGAGGCGGCGGCACCGTGCCCGCCAGCCCGGCGCGGACGTCGGCCAGAGCAGCGTCGATACCCTTGATCACCGCGTTGGACTTCGGGGCCGTCGCCAGGTGCACCGTCGCCTGGGCGAGCGCCAGCCTGCCCTCCGGCATGCCGATGAACTGGACCGCGTGCGCCGCCGCGACCGCCGACTGCAGGGCCGTCGGGTCGGCCATCCCGATGTCCTCGCTCGCGTGCACCACCAGCCGCCGCGCCAGGAACCGCGGGTCCTCGCCCGCTTCGATCATCCGGGCCAGGTAGTGCAGCGCAGCGTCCACATCGGACCCGCGGATCGACTTGATGAACGCGCTGATCACGTCGTAGTGCTGGTCGCCGTCGCGGTCGTACCGCACGGCCGCTTTGTCCACTGTGGACTCGACGATGGCCAGGTCGATCGTCTTCGCCTCGGTGGCCGACGCCGCGTCCGCCGCCGCCTCCAGTGCCGTGAGCGCTCGGCGGGCGTCGCCGCCCGCGAGCCGGACCAAGTGGGCGCGCGCGTCCTCGGTCAGCGTCAGTTCGCCGTCCAGGCCGCGCTCGTCGGTCAGCGCCCGCTCGATCAGCGCGCCGATGTCCGCGTCGGTCAGCGGACGCAGCTGCAGCACCAGCGACCGCGACAGCAGCGGCGAGACGACCGAGAACGACGGGTTCTCCGTGGTCGCCGCGACCAGCAGCACCGTGCGGTCCTCGACCGCACCGAGCAGCGCGTCCTGCTGGGTCTTGGAGAACCGGTGCACCTCGTCGATGAACAGCACCGTGTTCTCGGCGTTGTACTGGCGGCGCCGCCGCGCCTCCTCGATCACGCCGCGCACCTCCTTGACGCCCGCCGAAAGCGCCGACATCGCGACGAACCGGCGGCCGGTCGCGATCGAGACGAGGTTGGCCAGCGTCGTCTTGCCCGTGCCGGGCGGGCCGTAGAGCAGCACCGACGCCGGCGCGGCGCCCTCCACCAGCCGCCGCAGCGGGGCGCCTTCGCGCAGCAGGTGCTGCTGGCCGACGACCTCGTCGAGCGAGCGCGGCCGCATCCGCACGGCCAGCGGCGAGCTGGCCGGGTCCGCCTGCGGTTCCGCGCCCGCGTTCGACGTCGTGCGCTCCGGCGGAGGCGCGATGTCGGCGTTCACGGTGAAGAGCTCGTCCTGTGCCACACCGATGACGTTAACCGACCCCACCGACAGAACCGCTTGCCCCGCTCCCCCGATCGGCGCTACCGTCGTGATGACTGGTTGACCGGAAGTGCGATTCCAGTCAACCAGTCAAATGCTCAACGAAACCACAGGTGGAGACGCATGAGCCATCCCAACCGCGAGCGTGCCGACCGGATCCTGGACGCGGCGGGCGAGCTGCTGCTGCGCATGGGCTACCGCAAGGTGGCGATCGACGACGTCGCGCGCGCGGTCGGCATCGGCAAGGGCACCGTCTACCTGCACTGGCGGACCAAGGAGCTGTTGTTCCAGGCGCTGATGCTGCGGGAGTCGGCCGATCTGACCGACGAGCTGCTGGCCATGGTCAAGGCCGACCCGGCGATGATCCTGCCCCACCGGATGATCCCGGGCTCGTTCCTGATCACCCACCGCCGCCCGCTGGTGATGGCGATGCTGCGGGGCAACGCCGAGATGTTCGGCTCGCTCGGCGACCTCGCCCTGAAGAAGCAGCAGGACGAGGTGAGCGTGCACTTCGAGACCACGATGCTGCGGCGGGGCCTGATCCGCGGAGACGTCCCGCACGTGAGCTACGCGCTGCACGCCGCGACACTCGGCTTCTACGTCGGCGACACGATTTCGGACGAGTTCGAGGGCATCCCCGTCGAGGAGAAGGCGGACGTCCTCGCGCACCTGATCCGCACCGCGTTCGAGCCGCCGGGGGAGCCCGATCCCGCCGTGGTCGCGGAGGTGGCGGCGGAGCTGAGTTCGACGCTCGAGGAGCTCGTCTCGGGCTTCCGGAACGGGATCTACGCACACGATCCCGCCAAGTCCCCCGGCTGATCCCGGGGGCGACACGGGGAAAGGGGCGGAAATGACCAGCACGATGGCCGACACCTGGGGACTCCACGAGGCCCAGTTCTGGCTGCGGGGGAAGCAGCCGGAGAAACCGATCGAGTTCGCCGCGGAACTGGGGATGTGGACCGTCTACGGGCACCCGGAGATCGAGACGATCCTGCGCGACCCGGCGACGTTCTCGTCCGACACCACGCGGCTGGTGCCGAAGGAGCTGATGCCGGACCCTGATTACGACCTGTCGACGGGCAGCATCCTGCAGCTCGACCCGCCGCTGCACAACAAGATGCGCAAGCTCGTCAGCCGCGCGTTCACGCCCAAGGTGGTGGCCGACCTCGAGCCGAGGATCGCCGCGATCACCCACGAGCTGCTGGAAGCGGTCCCCGCCGGGGACCGGCTGGAGCTGGTCGAGCACCTGGTCTACCCGCTGCCGGTGATCGTCATCGCCGAGCTGCTGGGCGTCCCGGCCAGCGACCGGACCCTGTTCAAGGGCTGGGTGGACAAGATGTTCGAGTCCGCGGACCAGGTTTCGCTGGTGAAGCAGGACGAGAAGCAGGCCGCGGCGATCAAGGCGTCCCAGGAGGGGCAGAAGGCCCTCGTCGACTACCTCGGCGGGCACGTCGACGAACGGCGCAAGCAGCCGCGCGAAGACCTGCTGACGAAGCTGGTCGAGGCCGAGCTGGACGGCGAACGGCTGTCCCGCTCCGACGTCGTCAACTTCGCGAACATCCTGCTGCTGGCCGGCCACATCACCACCACGATGCTGCTCGGCAACGCGGTGCTGTGCCTGGACACGCACCGGGAGTGGGACGAGCGGGTGCGCGCGGACCGCTCGCTGGTGCCGCCGGCGATCGAAGAGTCGCTGCGGTACCTCACGCCGTTCGCGGCGGTGGCCCGCACGACCATGCGGGAGACGGAAGTCGGCGGCGTCACGGTGCCGGCCGACCAGATGCTGCTCTGCTGGGTGGCGGCGGCCAACCGGGACGAGCGGGTGTTCCGGAACCCGCACACGTTCGACCCGCTGCGCGCGGAAAACCCGCACCTGGCGTTCGGCCGCGGGATCCACTTCTGCATCGGCGCGCCGCTCGCGCGGCTGGAAGGCCGGGTGGCGCTGGACATCCTGTTCGACCGCTACCCGGTGCTGCGCACGATCCCGGGTGAACCGCCGAAGTTCCAGGTCAACCCCAACATGACCGGGGTGCGGGAACTGCCGCTGTCGACGGTGTAGGCCCGTTGCGCCCTGGGCGAAACCGCTCGCCCGGGGCGCCGGTCGTGCCCGATGGTGGACCGGTGAACGTGGCGGTGCTCGCGGACATCCACGGTGTCCTCCCGGCGCTGAAGGCGGTCCTGGCGGAGCCGGACGTCCGGGCGGCGGAGAAGATCGTCCTGCTCGGCGACCTGCTCGCCGGGCCGATGCCGGTCGAAACCCTCGAGCGGCTGCAAGCGCTCGGCGACCGCGCGGTGTGGGTGCGCGGCAACGCCGACCGCGAGCTGGCCGAGTCGGCGCGCACCGGCGGCACGTTCGTCCCGGACCCGATCTTCCCGTGGGCGGCGGAGCAGCTGCGCCCGGCCGACCTGCCGGTGCTCGACGCACTGCCGCTGACGGTGACCTTGGACGGCGTGCTGTTCTGCCACGCGACCCCGCGCAACGACACCGAAATAGTGCTCGTCGACTCGTCTCCCGAGCGCTGGGCGGAGGTGCTCGACGGCGTTGCGGCGTCGACGATCGTGTGCGGGCACACGCACATGCCGTACGTGCGGCTCGTGGACCGGCGGCTGGTGGTGAACCCCGGCAGCGTCGGAATGCCGTACGGGGCAAGGGGCGCGCACTGGGCACTGCTCGGCGACGGCGTCCAGCTGCGGCGCACGGAGTACGACGCCGAAGCGGCGTGCCGCTATCTGGCCGCGCATTGCGCGTACCCGGACATCGAGGAGTGGGCGGACTACTTCGTCCGCAATCCGGCGTCGGACGTCGAGGCGCTGCGGGTGTTCAGCGGGCGCGGAACGAGTTCCACATGATGACGGCGGCGTAGGGCAGGAATTCGCGGCCCCGGCGCCAGAGCCACGGGATGCCCTTGAGCACCAGCCAGCCCACGTGCCCGGTGGCGCTCGGTTCCGCGCCGCCGCCGCAGGTGAGGCTGACCGGTTCCGGCACGGCGAACCCGGCGTCGGCGAGCAGCCCGGTGAAGCCGCCGGCGAGCATGCGGTGGCCCAGTTCGGAGGGATGCAGCCGGTCGACGCTCCAGGAGGCGACGTCGTAGGCGCCGGGCAGCCGCGCAAGGTCGAGGCAGGGAACGCCTTCACGGGCGACGACGTCGTCGATGGCGGCGTTGAGCTCGGCGACGCGGGCGCTGAGCGCGCGCTTGAGCGACGGCGGCAGGCGGAAGACCTTGCTGTGGTCGTGGAACCGGACGGGGACGACGGTGGTCCCGGTTTCGCGCAGCCGCCGGATGACTTCGGTGAGATCGGCGGCGATGCGCGCGGCATCGAAGTCCGGCCGGAGGGTGTCGTTCATGCCGGCGACGAGCAGGGCGACATCGGGCCGCTGCGCCACGGCGGCGGGCACCTGCTCGGTGAGCACGCACCGCATCCGGGCCCCGGCGAAGGCGGGGTTGAGGTAGCCATCGGCGCCGACGCCGAGCGCGGCGGCGACGAGCGGGCCGACACCGCGCCAGCCGGCCCGCCGGGGAAGGGGATCACCGAGCCCGACGGCGGTGGAGTCGCCGAGAACGGCCAGACGGCGAGCTCGTTTGAGCGGCGCGACGGCGGCCGGCGGGGGCGGCGGCGGTTCGGGCAGCGGGGTGACATCGACGCTCATCACGGTCACGTCGACGACCATCGGCCATGGAGGCTCACACCCGGTGAGGTCGAGGTAACGCGGTTGCGACACCGGGCCTAATTCTTGACGCGCAGCTCACAGGGGCGCGTGGCCGAGCCTCACCGGAAGGCGGGGTAGAACGCCAGATCGGCATGCGGGCCCAGCCGAGCGGCCAGCGCCGCAGCAACGCGAGCCGCAAACTCCGACACCGCCGCCATCCGGACATACCCGGCATGCTTCGCCAAATCTCGCCACCACGTCACGAACGCCGCCTCCCGGCTCACCGGAGCAGCGTGCCGGGACAGGTTCAGCGCCCCCAGCTCCTCCCCGGTGATCAGCCAGACCCGCAGCAGCTCACTCGACGTCAGGTGCCCGGCGAGCACCTCGTCGTCAGCGAAGGCCGGCCAAACGCCGACCACCTCGGCCCGCCACGCCGCGATCATCGCCTCGCTCATCCCCGCGGGCAGCGCCAGCGCATCCGGCCAGCCGGCGAACGGCAGCCGCAGGTGGGCCGCGTCCACCAGAGCCGACCGGACGCAGCCGTTCTCGAAGTCGAGGAACCGGACGCCCTGGCCCGTCACCAGGTTGTTGTCCGGGCTCAGCTCGACCGGGCTGAACGCCCGGAACCCCGCCGCCCGGGACTGCTCGACCGCCGCCATCACCTCGGCCAGCACCTCATCCGGTACCGGGATGCCGAGGCGCTTCTGGATCAGCGCCGGGACCCGCGCGCACAACGCGTCGACCCCGTCGGAATCGCCCTTCGCCGGGCCGCCGAGGCGCCGCAGCAACGCGTTGAAATCCGCCTCCCGGCCGGCCGTGCTCGCGTGCAGCCGTCCGAGCGACCGGGCCCAGGACAGCAGCGCCCGCTCGGCCGCGCGGGAGTCGCGGGCGTAGAGCTTGTCCTCCAGCGTCGGCGTCCGCCCCAGGTCCTCGAGCACCAGGACGCGGTCGCGGCCGTCGTGGGCCACCAGTTCCGGGCACATCCGCTCGTCCGGGGCCAGCGCCGTGAACAGCTGGTAGCTGACCGCCTCCTGAGCGAACGGGTCGGCGCCGGACTCCGGCCGGTCCGGGTAGTGCTTGATGACGAGCGTGCGCGGCAACGCGAACGACGACACCACCCGCGCACGGACCACCGTGGCCGGCCCGCTCCCCGCGAGGTCTTCGGGCGCGACCAACGTGATCGCGCTGCCGAACCGGCGTGAGAGAACGGACTCGCCCGCCGCGACCGCCGCGGCGATGGCGAGCTGCTCGGCTCCTGCCCCGACTCCAGCGTCGCCGGCGGAGGAGGTGTCGACTGTCATTGTCACCGACCCTACTCGTGACTGAGCAACCATGACTACTGACATCCGGACAAAAAGGGGCATCCCCCGTGAAGGCGGGTCACCCGCGTGAAAGCGGACGCATTCCCACCCGTGAACGTTGCCCATTCCGGCGCACGATCAACACAATGGCCGCAGCTGCAACGATTCCGAGAAGGTTGACCAGCAGCTGACCGACGGACTGGAGGCACCGGCCCCACTCCCCCGCCACGGCCGCGACGACCGCGTACCCCGCGGCCGGCACCGTGGTCACCGAGATGAACACGCCCACCAGCGCGGCCGACTTCGCCGACGTCATGGCGAGCATCCCGGCGGCGCCGGCGAGCATCGCCACGACGAGCGACGGCGCTCCGACGGAGAACACGAAGTCGACCTCGTTGTGCTGCTGCAGCTCGAACGCCTTTTCGCCGAAGACGTCCGTCGCGCGGACGAGCAGCGCGCCGCCGAGCGTGACCACCATGGCCAGCGGGAACCCGACGGCGAGTGCGGCCGCAGCCTGCTTGACCAGCTGCCGGTGCCGCAGCACCAGGCCGACGGCGAGCGCCGCGAGGGGCCCGAACTCGGGCCCGACGACCATCGCGCCGACGATCGTCACCGAGGAGTCGGTGAGCACGCCGACGGCGGCGAGCAGGCACGCGATGG
The DNA here is from genome assembly GCA_049998155.1 of Amycolatopsis sp. cmx-13-12. Taxonomy (GTDB): domain Bacteria; phylum Actinomycetota; class Actinomycetes; order Mycobacteriales; family Pseudonocardiaceae; genus Amycolatopsis. Next base: position 1,433,202 of record JAEBES010000001.1, read on the forward strand.
TGAGGAACGCCAGGAACGTCACGTTCAGCCGCGACTCCTCGCCCGTGCGGCCGAGCAGCTCCTGCCAGACGACGGCGTCGGCCGCTTCGCCCGGTGCCGCCTCCTCAGCCTTGTCTGCGGCGTCGGACAGCGCGGTGTCGAGCGCTTCGAGCGTGATGCCGCCGGCGTGGTCGAGCTCGAGCCCGCACAGCGCGTCGACGATCTCGTCCGCCGCTTCGCGCGCGATGTCGGCCTCGACCAGGTCGCCGACGGGTTCCACGGCGGCGCCGCGGTGCACGATGAGGTGCGCCGTGCCGGCGTGGGCCCGCAGGATTTCGAGCGCTTCGGCGGTCTTGTCCGGCGGGCACACGGCCCTCAGGTGCAGCACTACTTCTGCGGGGCGGCGGCCGGTTTCGCGTCGATCCCGGCTTCCTTGCGCTGCTGCGCGGTGATCGGCGCCGGCGCCGCGGTCAGCGGGTCGTACCCGCCGCCGGTCTTCGGGAACGCGATCACGTCACGCAGCGAGTCGGCCTTGGCCAGCAGCATGACGATGCGGTCCCAGCCGAACGCGATGCCGCCGTGCGGCGGGGGGCCGAACTGGAAGGCGTCGAGCAGGAAGCCGAACTTCTCCTGCGCCTCCTCCTCGCCGAGCCCCATCAGGCTGAAGACGCGCTTCTGGACGTCGCCGCGGTGGATACGGATCGAGCCGCCGCCGATCTCGTTGCCGTTGCAGACGATGTCGTAGGCGTAGGCGAGCGCGTTGCCCGGGTCCTGCTCGAACTTGTCGATCCACTCCGGGGTCGGCGAGGTGAACGCGTGGTGCACCGCGGTCCACTTGCCGGAGCCGACGGCGACGTCGTCGCCGATGTCCTCGACCGGCGCGAACAGCGGCGCGTCGACGACCCACACGAACGACCAGGCGTTCTCGTCGATCAGGCCGAGGCGCTTGCCGATCTCGTCCCGCGCGGCGCCGAGCAGGGGCTGCGTGCTCGACGCCTTGCCCGCGGAGAAGAAGATGCAGTCGCCGGGCTTCGCGCCCGCCGCCGCGGCGACGTTCTCGCGCTCGGTCTCCGACAGGTTCTTGGCGACCGGGCCGCCGAGCGTGCCGTCCTCGTTCACGAGGATGTACGCGAGGCCGCGCGCGCCGCGCTGCTTCGCCCACTCCTGCCACGCGTCGAGCTGGCGACGCGGCTGGCCAGCGCCGCCGGCCATGACGACCGCACCGACGTACGGGGCCTGGAACACGCGGAACGGCGTGTCGGCGAAGAACTCCGTCATGTCGGTGATCTCGAGGTCGAAGCGCAGGTCCGGCTTGTCCGAGCCGTACTTGGCCATGGCCTCGTGGTAGGTGATGCGCGGGATCGGCCGCGGGATCTCGTGCCCGATCAGCTTCCACAGCGCGGAGACGATGTCCTCGCCGAGCGCGATGACGTCGTCCTGCTCGACGAAGCTCATCTCGATGTCGAGCTGGGTGAACTCCGGCTGGCGGTCGGCGCGGAAGTCTTCGTCGCGGTAGCAGCGGGCGATCTGGTAGTACCGCTCCATGCCGCCGACCATGAGCAGCTGCTTGAACAGCTGCGGCGACTGCGGCAGCGCGTACCAGGAGCCGGGCTTGAGCCGGGCGGGGACGAGGAAGTCGCGCGCGCCTTCGGGAGTCGAGCGGGTCATCGTCGGGGTCTCGATCTCGACGAAGTCCTGAGCGTGCAGCACCTCCCGCGCGGCGCGGCTGACCTCGCTGCGCAGCCGCATGGCCGCGGCCGGGCCGCTGCGGCGCAGGTCGAGGTAGCGGTGCTTGAGGCGGACCTCTTCGCCCACGTCGACGCGGTCGTCGATCGGGAACGGCAGCGGCGCGGCCTCGGACAGCACCTCGAGCTGGGTCGCGAGGACCTCGATCTCGCCGGTGGGGATCTCGGCGTTCGCGTTGCCCTCGGGGCGCTTCGCGACCTCGCCGACGATCTTCACGCAGAACTCCGAGCGCAGCGCGTGCGCGCGCTCGGCCATCTCGCCTTCGCGGAAGACGACCTGCGCGACGCCGCTGGCGTCACGGAGATCGATGAAGATGACGCCGCCGTGATCGCGCCGCCGGGCCACCCAACCGGTGAGAGTGACGGTCTGTCCGGCCTGTCCGGCACGCAGGGTGCCGGCGTTGTGAGTGCGGAGCACTGCGACTGCTCTCCTTCGACATGGGGTGGTTCTCGCTGCTCGGAAAGGCTAACGAACCGCCCAGCCTACGACGTCGGCAGGCTTGCCCGGCGCGGTGGGTCGCGCCGGGCGGACTAACCGGATGGTCCATTAGCCGGGTGGACTAACCGGATGGTCCGTGAACCGGCGAACTAACCAGGTAGTCCATTGCCGGAGCGGACCAACCAGATGGCCCATTGGCTCGCGGACTAACCAGATGGTCCATTACCGCCGCCTAATTAACCACATGGTCCATAGCCGCAGCGGACTAACCAGGTGGTCCACAACCGCAGCGCACTAACCGGATGGTCCATTGCCGCCCGCGCGGCCGCTCCGGCGGTCAGAGGACGTACTTGGGCCGGGTCTCCAGCGCCGCGACCAGGCGGTGGGCCTGGGCGAGGTAGGCGGCGACCTGGTAGATGCGTCCGCCGGGGTGCGCCACCAGCCAGCTCGCCGCCGCGGTGGCGGACGCGAAGAACGGCTGCCCCGCGCAGGCGACCGCGTCGACCCCTTCGAGGCCGAACCCGAGGTCGACCGCCGCGACCACCGCGGCCGGCGGGTCGACCAGGAGGATCCCGTGCGGCATCAGTTCGATGCGGATGCGTGTCCCGGTGACCGGGCAGATCGCCGCCGCGTGGACGCGCTCGCCGGTCGCGATGGCCAGGAGGAACATGTCGACCGTGCCGTCCGGGCCCGCGCCGAGCGTGCCCTCGGCCGGCTCGACGCGGTGGTGCGCGCCGCGGGGGGCCGGGCCGGTCGAGACGAGGTCGCGGTGCAGGGTGAAGCCGATCAGCTCGACCAGCCGGCGCGCCTCGGCCGGGGCGACGCCGACGGTCGCGGCCAGCCGGTCGACGCCCACGGGGTGCCGGCCGGCTCGGGTCAGTTTCAGGGCGGCCCAGGCGAGCCGGGCGGCCGCGACACGCTCGGTCTGCGAGGTCGTCATCGTCCGGCTCCTTTCGGGATCGATCCCCTCGACGTTAGGCGCCGGTGAGGTGGAGCGACAACGACACGATCGGACATTTTGCCGCAAACCGAAGACACCGCCCCCGAACGGCCCAGTGCGTCACCCCGTTGGTCCGAAGAGGACCGTCAGAGCAGGCGCAGCTGCTCCGCGGGCGCGGCCTCCGCCGCCGGCAGCTCGGGGCCCCGCGCGTCGAACCCGGACTTGCGGTCCAGACCGTGCCGCCGCAGCAGCGGCCCGACGCGCTCCGCGAGGCCCTCGCGGTAGGCCTTCCGCACGTAACTCCCCCGCGCGTACAGCTCGCGGTACCGCGGAACGAGCTCCGGGTGCGTGCTCGCCAGCCAGCGGCCGAACCACTCGCGCGCGCCGGGCCGCAGGTGCAGCGCGAACGCCGTCACGCTCGTCGCGCCCACGTCGGCGAGCTGGGCGAACAGCGCGTCCAGCGCCTCTTCGGAGTCGGTCAGCCACGGGAGCACCGGCGCCACCAGCACCGAGCACGGCAGCCCGGCCTCGCGCGCCTTGCGGACCAGCTCCAGCCGCGCCCGCGGGCTCGGCGTGCCGGGTTCGAGGCGGTGCTGCAGCTCTTCGTCGAGCAGGGCGATCGACACGGCGAGCCCGACCGGCACGTCCCGGGCGACGTCCCGCAGCAGCGGCAGGTCGCGGGCCAGCACCGTGCCCTTGGTCAGCACCGACAGCGGCGTGCCGGAGCGCGCCAGGGCCGTGATGATGCCGGGCATCAGCCGGTAGCGGCCCTCGGCGCGCTGGTACGGGTCGGTGTTGGTGCCCATCGCGACGTGCTCGCGCCGCCACGACGGCTTCTTCAGCTGCGCGGCCAGCACTTGCGGTGCGTTGATCTTGACGACGACCTGGGTGTCGAAGTCGCGGCCGGCGTCGAAGTCGAGGTAGGTGTGGGTGTTGCGGGCGAAGCAGTTGTGGGACACCATGCCGTCGGCCACGAAGTCGCCGGTGCCGGTGGTGATGTCGAACAGCGGCAGCTGCAACCCGAGCGGCTCGATCGCCTCCACGCGGCGGCGGCTCGCGCCGATCACCGCGCCTTCGAGGGACCGCTTCCACGTCACGGCCGGGTTGCCGACGTGGAAGAACCGGAGCACCTCGCCGACGCCGCCGAGCAGCCGGATCTCCTGGCGCGTCGGGAACTTCGGCACCTCGTCCAGCTGGTGGGCGAAGCCGAACCGGTCGAGCGCGGCGATGAAGGCGTCGGCGATCTCGGGCTCGTCGTGCGCCACCGCGAGGACGCCGCGGCCGTAGTCGCCCGCGATGTCGAAGAGGCCGGCGAGGAAGCCGCGCTGCCAGTGGGCGTCCGGATCCGGCGGCACCTTGAGAAAACCGACCGACGCGCCGAAGTCCGGCAGGTAGCGCAGCGCCCGCGCGGCGGCGTCCGGCTCGGCGGCGAACCCGCCGGAGCGCAGCATCCCGCAGAGGTAGCCGGCGCGGTAGCCGAGCGTCTCGTCCGGCGTCGGCGCGAACCGGCCGACGCCGATCAGTTCGGTGCCGGGCTCCAGGTGCGGCCGCTGCGCGGCACCGAACTTGCTGCCGGTGACGTGCTTCCAGCCCTTGCTGGTGAGAAACCGGTGATCACCGCCGGCGACGAGCCGGGTGCCGTCTTCGAGGGTCACCCGGTAGGCCGCGCGCAGCGTCGTCCAGTGCGCTTCGACCCGGGTCGGCACCAGCCGCCGGGAGGCACCGTGGCCGCGGGTGCCGTAGATCTCGTCACCGACTTTCAAGTCCGACAACGCCTTCGTGCGGCCGTCGGCCATCAGGATCCGGGTGCCGCCTTCGAGGCAGTAGGTGCAGGCGTGCGAGCAGCCGCGGTAGGGGTTGACGGTCCAGCCGAAGGGCACGCCGGAGCCGGCCGGCACCTTGTTCAGCACCGACCGCGCGTGCACCTCGTGAAAGGTGACGCCGTCGAATTCCGGTGACCGCACCGATCGCACCAGGCCCTCGAGCCCGGGCAGTGCCGGTTCACCCTCCCCTGTCCGCTGCCGATCCCATCGCACGGCGCCAGTCGAACATACGTTCTAGACGAGTGTCAAACCGGTTCGGGACGAGTGGATCAGGTGGTGCTGCTGTGACTGCTGGGACACGCACTCGCCCGACCGGGTGGCGCTGACGGCCGCCGGGTTGTCCGTCGCCTTGGCGTCACCCGTGGCCGCGGCGCCCAACTACCTCACGCCCAGCGGCAGCTTCGACTACTCCAACTTCTACGGCGTCTGGCGGCCCCAGGGTGATCCCCTCAGTTCCACCGTGGCCTGCGGCGCCGGGTGGAACCTCGTCAAGCCCGAAGCCCAGGTGCGGTGACGCTCAGGACGAAAACCGCTCCAGGGCCCGGATCTTGTTGGTGGCGTCCAAGGCCGCCACCTTGTACGCCTCCGACAGGGTCGGGTAGTTGAACACCGCGTCCACCAGGTAGTCGACCGTGCCGCCGCAGCCCATCACCGCCTGTCCGATGTGGACCAGGTCGGTCGCGCCGGTGCCGAACACGTGGACGCCGAGGAGTTTCCGGTCTGTCGTGGACACCAGCAGCTTGAGCATGCCGTAGCTGTCCCCCGTGATCTGGCCGCGCGCCAGCTCGCGGTAGCGGGCGATGCCGACCTCGTAGGGCACCGACGACGACGTCAGCTGGGCTTCGGTCGCGCCGACGTACGAGATCTCCGGGATCGTGTAGATGCCGATCGGCTGCAGCGCGCCCAGCTCGTGCGCCGGCTCGCCGAACGCGTGGTAGGCCGCGAGCCGGCCCTGGTCCATCGACGTCGCCGCCAGGGCCGGGAAGCCGATCACGTCGCCGACCGCGTAGATGTGCGGCACCGCCGTGCGGTAGCTCTCGTCGACCACCAGCCGGCCGCGCTCGTCCGCCGCCAGGCCCGCCGCCTCCAGGTTGAGCTCGCCGGTCATGCCCTGGCGGCCCGCCGAGTACATGACACCGTCGGCGGGGATACGCTTGCCGCTGACCAGCGTCGTGATCGTCGCGTGGTCGGACACCGCCACGTCCGCGACCTTCTCGCCGAAGCGGAAGGTGACGCCGAGGTCGCGCAGCTGGAACTTGAGCGACTCGACGATCTCCGGGTCGCAGAAGTCGAGCATGTGGTCGCGCTGCTCCACCACGGTGACCCGGGAGCCGAGCGCGGCGAACATCGACGCGTACTCGATCCCGATCACCCCGGCGCCCACCACGACCAGCGACGACGGGATCTGCTCCAGCCGCAGGATCTCGTCGGAGTCGAGCACGCGGGCGGCGTCGAAGTCGACCTGCTTCGGCCGCGCGGGCCGGGTGCCGGTGGCGATCACGACGTGGTCGGCCGACAGCGTCCGCCGGTCGCCGCGGTGGCGGCCCTCGACCACCACGGTGTGCGGGTCGGCGAAGGAGCCGGTTCCGTCGATCAGGTCGATGTGGTTGCGCATCAGCTGCGCGCGCACGACCTGGACCTCGCGCCCCACCACGTGCTGGGTGCGCGCGAGCAGGTCGGCGATGGTGATGTCCTGCTTGACGCGGTAGCTGGCGCCGTAGAGTTCGCGCTGGTTCATGCCGGTCAGGTAGAGCACGGCTTCGCGCAGCGTCTTGGACGGGATCGTGCCGGTGTTGACGCACACCCCGCCGACCATGTCGTGCCGGTCGACGACCGCCACCTTCTTGCCGAGCTTCGCCGCGGCGATCGCGGCCTTCTGCCCGCCGGGGCCCGAACCGATGACGATGAGGTCGTACTCGTGCTCGCTCACGACGTCGAGCCTGCGCACCCGGCGGGCCGGGCGCAACCCCCTGGCGGTGAAGATCCGCGCGCGAACCGGCCGCGGGGTTAGCGTGTCCCGGTGCTGCGCGTCTCGCTGCTGGGCGAGCAAGTGATCGCCGACGACGCATCCGGCGCCGTGCTGACCCGGTCGCCGCGGTCGGTCGCGCTGGTCGGGCACCTGGTCGTGCACGCCGGCCAAGCCCAGCCGCGGCGGCTGCTCGCCGGGCTGTTCTGGCCCGACTCCACCGACGCGCAGGCGCTGACCAACCTCCGCCGCGAGCTGCACCAGCTGCGTCGCGCGCTGGGCGAGCTGCCTTCGCTGAGCGTCACCGGGCAGGACCTGTGCTGGCGGGACACCCCGTCGAGCCGCGTGGACGTGCGGGAGTTCGCCGTCGCGCACCGGGCCGCGCTGGCCGCCGCCGATCCCGGTGCGGCCGCCGGGCACGCCCGGGCCGCGCTCGCGGCCTACCGCGGCGAGCTGCTGCCCGGCCTGGCCGACGACTGGGTCCTGGCCGCCCGCGCCGAGCTGGAACGCCAGTGCGTCGAGCTGTGCGACCTGCTCGCCCGGCCGCCGTCGGGTGACCCGGCCGCCGCGCGCCGCCGGATCGCGCTGCGCCCGCTCGAAGAGACGGGTTACCGGACGCTGATGGAGCTGCAGGCCGCGGCCGGCGACCGGGCGGGCGCGGTGAGCACCTACCACCGGTGCGCGTCGGTGCTCGAACGCGAACTCGGCGTCGTCCCGGCCGAGGCGACCCGCGCAGCCCTGCGGCGGCTGCTGGCCCGGCCGGACCCCGAGCCCCGGCGGGCGGCCGCGCCCGGGCTCGTCGGCCGCGCCGCGGAGCTGGCCCGCCTCGGCGAGCTCTGGCGGACGGCCGCGGCGGGCCGCGCCGGGGTCGTCCTCGTGCGCGGGGACGCCGGGGTCGGCAAGACCCGGCTGGTCACCGAGCTGGCCGGGCGGGCGCGCGCCGAGGGCGCGATCGTGGCCGCCGGCCGGTGCTTCGCCACGCCGGGCCGGCTCGCGCTGGCCCCGGTGGCCGACTGGCTGCGCACGCCGGCCGTGCAGCGGGCGGCGGCCTCGCTGGACCCGGTGTGGCGCGCGGAAGTCGACCGGTTGCTGCCGGCGACGCGGACGGCAGGCGGCGGGCACGCGGCGGTCGACGCGTGGCAGCGCCTGCGGTTCTTCGAAGGGCTGGCCCGGGCGCTCACCGCCGGCGGGCGGCCCGTGCTGCTGGTGCTCGACAACGTGCAGTGGTGCGACGAGGAGACGGGCGCGTTCGTCACCTTCTGCCTCGGCCTGCTGCCGGAAGCGCCGCTGCTGGTCGCCGCGACCCTGCGCGACGGCGACCCGGGCCCGGGGGTCGCGGCCTGGACAGCCCAGCTGCGCGACGACGGCAGGCTGACCGAGCTGCCGCTGCGCCCGTTCGACGCGGACGGCACGGCCCGCCTGGGCGAGGCGGTCGCCGGGCGTCAATTGTCCACTTCGGACCGTGAGCTGCTGCACGCGGCCACCGGCGGTTACCCGCTCTACGTCGTCGAAGCGTTGCGGGCCGGCGATGCGCCGCCCGCCGAGGGACTGGCTGCGGTCCTGCGAACGCGGCTCGAGCAGCCGGGCCCGGCCGCCCGCGAGATCGCCGGGCTCGCCGCCGCGGCCGGCCGGGACGTCACCCTCGAACTGCTCACCGAAGCCAGCGACCTCGACGCGGACACCGTGGTCGACGCCGTCGACGAGCTGTGGCGCCGCCGGATCGTGCGCGAGTTCGGCGGCGCCTACGACTTCACCCACGACCTGCTGCGCGAGACGGCCTACCAGCAGGTCAGCCCGCCGCGGCGGTGGCTGCTGCACCGGCGGCTGGCCCAGGGCCTGGAGCTGCTGCACGCCGGGGACACCGACGCGGTGGCGGCCCAGCTGGCCGAGCAGTACGCCCGCGGCGGCCGCCCGGACCGCGCCGTCGCGCACTACCGCCGGGCGGCCGCCGTCGCCGCGGGCACGTTCGCCCACGCCGAAGCGATCCGGCTGCTGCGGGAGGCACTGGACCTCGTGCGCGCCCGGCCGGCCGGCGGCCACCGCGACCGGGACGAGCTGGCCGTCCTCGAAGCGCTCGCCGGGCCGCTCAACGCCCACCAGGGCTACTCGTCCCCCGAGCTGCAGCGCACGCTGGAGCGGTCGCTCGCGCTGGCGGAGTCGCTGGGCGACGCCGAGGCGGCGCTCACCGCACTGCTGGAGCTGTGGTCGTCCCGCTTCGTCCAGGGCCGGACGGTCCAGGCCCACGAGGCCGCCGAACGCGCCCTCGGGCTCCTCACGCCGGACACGAGCGCGCAGCAGGGCGGGTCGGCGCACTTCATCGTCGCGGGCTCGTCGCTGAGCCTCGGCCACGACCCGGCGGGGGCGCTGCGGCACTTCGAGCTGGGCGCCGAGCGGACGCGGGGCGCGTCGTCGTGGCCGATCGGCACCCGCCCGGACGTCCACGGCCCGGCCTGGGCGGCGCACGCCCACTGGCTGCTGGGCCACGAGGACGCGGCCGTGGCGTGCGGCGCCGAGGCCATCGCGCTCGCCCGCCGGATCGAGCACCCGTACAGCCTGGCCATCGCCCTGGCCTACGCGGGGATGACGCACCAGATGCGCCGCGACCGGCAGGCACTCGGAGTGGTCGCCACGGAGCTGCGGGCCCTGTGCGACCGGTACGGCTTCGCCTACTACCGGGAGTGGGCGCTGCTGCTGGGCGGCTGGGCCCGCGGCGGCGCGGCCGGGCTGGCCGCGGCGCAGCAGGGCGTCGCGAACCTCAAGGCCGAGGGGTCGTTCGCGCGGATGCCGTACTGGTTGTCGCTGGTCGCCGAGCTGTCGCCGCCGGACGCGGCCCGGGCCACGCTGGACGCCGCGCTGGCCGCCGGGGAAGCCCGCGACGACCGCTGGTGGCTGCCGGAGGTGCTGAGGTTGCGGGCCCGGCACGACGCCGACCCGGTCCCCCGGCTCCGCGCGGCCGCGGACCTGGCCCGCACCCAAGGCAGCACCGCCCTCCAGCAGCGAGCGGAGGCGGACCTGAGCGCCTTCTGACCGGGCACGAACGACCCGAACGCTGGTAGCTGCCGGAGGTGCTGAGGTTGCGAGCCCGGCACGACGCCGACCCGGTCCCCCGGCTCCGCGCGGCCGCGGACCTGGCCCGCACCCAGGGCAGCACCGCCCTCCGACAACGGGCGGAGGCCGACCTGAGCACGTTCTCACCGGACACGAACAACCCGAACGCTGGTGGCAGCCAGAGGTCCTGAGACTGCGAGCCCGGCACGACGCCGACCCAGTCCCCCGGCTCCGCGCGGCCGCGGACCTGGCCCGCACCCAGGGCAGCACCGCCCTCCGACAGCGGGCGGAAGCGGACCTGAGCGCGTTCTGACCGGGCACGAACGACCCGAACGCTGGGCGAACGCCCGCTTCCTACGTTCCCCTCCGGAACCGAAATCCGAGAGGGGCCACCATGACCACCACCGCCCTGCCGCACGAGGAACTGGCCGCCGCCCTGCGCGGCGACCTCGTCACCCCCGCCCACCCGGGCTACGACGAGGCCCGGGCCGTCTACAACGCCATGATCGACAAGCACCCGGCGGCGATCGCCTACTGCCGGGACGCGGCCGACGTCGTCACCTGCATCCGCTACGGCCGGGCTCAGGGCCTGGAGATCGCCGCCCGCGGCGGGGGCCACAACGCGGGCGGGCTGGGCGTCGCCGACGGCGCGCTGGTCATCGACCTGTCCCGCCTGCGCAGCACCACGGTCGACCCGGTGCACCGGACGGTCCGCGTCGACGCCGGCTGCACCTGGGGCGACGTCGACCACGCCACGGTGGCGTTCGGGATGGCGACGCCGTCGGGCATCGTCGCGTCCACCGGCGTGGCGGGCCTGACCCTCGGGGGCGGCATCGGCTACCTGGCCCGCCGGTTCGGCCTGACGGTCGACAACCTGCTGGGCGCGGACGTCGTCCTCGCCGACGGTTCGTTCGTCCACGCCTCGGAGTCCGAGCACCCGGACCTGTTCTGGGCCTTGCGCGGCGGCGGCGGCAACTTCGGCGTGGTCACCTCGTTCACGTTCCGGTGCCACGACATCGGCGAACACGGCGTGGTCATCGGCGGCCCGGTGCTGTACGACCTGGCCGACACCCCGGAGGTGCTGCGCTGGTACCGCGAGCTGCTGCCCTCGCTGCCGGAGGAGCTGAACGGCTGGTTCGGTGTGCTGACCGTCCCGCCGGCCCCGCCGTTCCCGGAACACCTGTGGGGCCGGAAGGCCTGCGGGATCGTCTGGTGCTACACGGGCGCGCACGACAAGGCGGACGAAGTCCTGGCCCCGGTCCGCTCGTTCGGTGCACCGCTGCTGGTCGGCCTCCAGGCCATGCCGTACACGGCGTTGCAGGGAGCGTTCGACGCGCTGTACCCGCCCGGCCTCCAGTGGTACTGGCGAGCGGACGTGTTCCACGAGATCTCCGACGAGGCCATCGAAATCCACCTCGAGAACGGCGAGCGGCTGCCGACCATGCACTCCTCGATGCACCTGTACCCGATCGACGGAGCGGCCGGCCGGGTGGCCGCGGACGCCACGGCCTTCCCCCACCGCCAGGGCGGCTGGTCGGGAGTGATCGTGGGCGTCGATCCGTCGCCGGAGAAGGCCGAGGCGATTTCCCAGTGGACCCGCACCTATTGGGAGGAACTGCACCCGACCTCGGCGGGCGGGGCGTACGTCAACTTCATGATGGAGGAGGGCCAGGACCGGGTCCGAGCTTCCTACCAGGGCAACTACGAAAGGCTGGCGGCGGTGAAGAAGCAGTACGACCCGGAAAACACCTTCCACATCAACCAGAACATCCGCCCGGCCTGACCCGGCCCGGCCGCCCCGAAGCCACGATGACGGCTTCGGGGCGGCGGGAAACCGGAGAAATCACGACCTCAGCGCACCACGAGACCGCTGCCAGTCGGTGACCGCACCCAACCCGGCCTCGATCTCCTCACCCAGCAAAGCCGCCAGCAGCGCGGCAACGTCCGGACCGAGCAGCTCACCGGCACGATCCAGCAAGGACAACGCCTCCCAGGGCGACCCGGCCAAAGCCCCGGCGGAAACCCCCGGTTCCGGCGGAGCCAGCCCTTCCTCCAGCCCGAACCGCCCGGCCGCCAGCAGCGCGGCGACCACCAGGTGCGGCTGGGCGTCGGCCCCGGCGAACCGGAACTCCAACCGCGGATCGGACGACGGCCCGGCCACCCGCACCGCGGCGGTCCGGTCGTCGTACCCCCACCGGACCTCCCGCGGCGAGAACGGCGCCGTCCGCAACCGGACGTAGCTGTTCCACGTCGGGGCCCACACGGCGGTCAACGCCCGCGCGTCCCGGAGCACCCCGGCCAGGAACCCGCCCAGCAGATCGGGCTCCGATCCGTCCACGGCGGACAGCGAAAGGTGCACGTGCCCCGAGTTCCCCTGCCCGGGAGCGGGCGCGGCCAGGTAATCGGCGGTGACCCCGTGCCGGGCGGCGGCCCGGCGCACGATCAGCTGCTGCAACAGAACGTCGTCGCAGGCGGCCAGGGCATCCCGGTGCCGCAGCACGATCTCGTACTGACCGGGGTGGCACTCGGCCCGCGCCGACTCGACGCCGAGCCCGGCATCGGCCAGCTCCGTCCGGAGGTCACGCAGCAGCGGCGCCAGCCGTTCGGTGCCGCCCACCGCGTAGTCCACCCCGTGCGGGGTGAGCGGCCCGGAAGCGTCCCGGAAGACGACCTCGTGCTCGATGCCCACCGAAGGAACCAGCCCCAGCCCCTCCAACGCCGTGAGCTGCGCACGGAGCACCTCCCGCGGCGCCAGCTCCGCGGCGGTCCCGGACGGCCACTCGGCGTCCCCCACGACGGCCCAGGTCCGCTCCCCCAGCGAAATCGCCGACGCGGCATCCGGCCGCACCCGCAGATCGCCGAACCCTTCGAGGTACCCGCCCAGCACGCCGGACGCCGGAAGCGGATCCCGCGACGGCGTCCACGCGAAGACGTAGCTGCAGACGCCGTACCCGTCTTCGAGCACCGACGCGGCGAACGGCGCGGCGAGCTCGACCGCGGCGAACCGGGCGTGCGGATCGGGAACCAGCAGGAGCAGCCGGGCGCCGTCCTCGGCGAGCACGCCGCGCAGCACGGCTTCCCCCGCCACGGCGGCCGCACGCCGGGCGGAGAGGGACCGCGGACCGACCGGCCGCGCGAACGCCGTCACCAGGCGCCGCCCGGATCCGGGGCGTGCAGCGGGTTCGGCACCCGCCCCCAGCGAACGTCGAACTCGTCGTCCCGCTCCACCTTGTCGAAGCCCTGCCCGGCGAAGTGCTCCCGGTTGAGCGTCACGCGCTCGACGTCCGGGGCGAACAGCCGGCAGGCGTCGAACCGCGCGGCCACGTCCGGGTTCTCGTCCCGGTAGCGGCCGACGATCTCCCGCACCGGCGCCCAGAACGCGGTCCGCGGCAGGCCGAGCTCGTCGAGCAGCACCTCGGCCCAGAACCGGAACTGGCCGGAGAACACCGAGCTGAACAGCGACTGCGCCAGCAGGTGCGCGGGCCAGCGCAGCATGTCCGCGGCCGCCTCGGGCGGCAGCGACCGGTAGCTCCCCAGCTGCTCGTCGAGCAGGTCGACGCCCTGGGCGAAGTCCTTGATCAGCACCCGCCGCGGGAACCCGGCGGGGTCGACCACCAGGACGAGGTTCTGGCCGTGCGGGCAGAACCCGACGCCGTGCCGCAGCAGCCACTGCAGCAACGGCGTGAGCAGCAGGTCGAAAAGACGCGTCAGCCACGCCGTCGTGTCCCCACCGCCGATCAGGTGCGCCAGCACCGAGACCCCGTCGGGGCCTCGGTAAGGCAGCGCGGCGAAGGAAAGAGCACGCTCCCCTTCATCGAGCCGGATCGGCTCGCGCCACAGCGCGCCCAGCGTCTCGTGGAACCGGTACGGCAGCTCCTCCAGACGCCCGAACAGCGGATGCCGCACTGACACGCTCGCCACCTCGCCGAGCAACCCGAACCGGTACTCCTCCGTCAGCAGCGGGTCGGAAGCGCTGATCCGGCGCAGCCACGTCGTCACCGACGGCCCGGCGAGCGTGGCCGCGGAGTTGAGCCCGCGGTAGACGAGCGTGTTCCGCACCGACACGGCGGTCTTGACGTCGTGCCGGCCGCGCGTGCTCACGTTCGCCAGCGTCCGGACGGTCTGGTGCGGCCGGTAGACGTCGGTGCTCTCCCCCAGGTCGATGACGACCCCGGTGGCGAGCTCGGCGGCGTAGAGCGTGCCGAGGATTTCGTCGGCCTGCCACGGGTGCACGGGCACCCAGACGTAGTCCTCGGGCGCTTTCGCGGCGAACGCTTCCCGCAGTTCGCCGAGTTCGGCGGCCAGCAACGCGTCCCGGCTCAGCTCGTCGACGCACCGGAACTCGGCGTGCTCCGGGTGGACGGCGAACCACCGCAGCCGGATGTCGGCCCCCGCCTCGGGCGCGTACCGGGCCCGGTCCCGCGCGGAGAACCCGACCCGCCCCTTGTTGAGCACGAGCCGCGGGTGCCCGGTGAGGTGCCCGTCCGCGACGTCGTAGTCCATCGTGGACAGTTCGGCCGCGGTCGGCGCGCGGCGCAGGCGGGCGGCTTCGTTGGCGACCGTCGAGGTCAGCTCGGCGAGCACGTCGGCCAGCCGCAGGCCGCTCAGGCCCAGGACTTCGCGGGCGTCCACGACGAGGGTGCGCGGGTCGGTGGCCGGCTCGCCGTTGCGGTGCGCGCTGCCGGGTTCGACCGTCCAGGCGTCGAACGCGCCCCGCCGGGCCCGGAACGTGTAGACCGCACCGGGCAGCTCCAGGAGGTACGCGTCGCCGTCGGCGACCGGCTCCAGCATGTGCTCGTAGGACAGTTCGCCGAGCATCTTGTGCGTGATCAGGGCGCCGGCCGCGCGCCAGGCGGCCGCCTCATCCAGGGTCACAGGTCCTCCAGGCCGAACGTGGTGAACGCGGTGCGGTCGGGCAGCTCGTGCACGGTCTTGCCGCACACGGCGTTGAGGATCACGGCCGCCCGCCAGGCGCCGAGGCCGAGGTCGGGCGCGCCGGGCCCGTGGGTGTGCCGCTCGGCGTTCTGCACGAACAGCGACCCCGGCAGGTCGAGGGCGACGCGGTAGTCGGCGCCGACGTCGAGGCGGCCCCGCCGGTCGCGGCGGACGGCGTCGCCGAGCCCGGCCAGCAGCGGCCCGGTCGGCGCCTCCGCGTACCCGGTGGCCGCGACGACGGCGGCGGTGCGCAGGGTGGCGCCGCGGCCCTGTTGCGCGTGCCGGACCCCGAGGGCGATCTCACCATCCACTGTGGATGCGGAGACGACCTCGACGCCGGGGGTCAGCACCGCACCGGGCGGGCCGGTGATGCTGCGGCGGTAGAGCTCGTCGTGGATCGCGCCGATCGTTTCGGTGTCGATGCCCTTGTAGAGCTGCCACTGCGTGGGCAGCAGCCGGTCGCGGACGGCTTCGGGCAGGCCGTGGAAGTACGCGGTGTAGTCCGGGGTGAACTGCTCGAGGCCGAGCTTCGAGTACTCCATCGGCGCGAACGCGGGTGTCCGGGCGAGCCAGCGCAGACCATCCACAGTGGATCGGCTCCGCAACAGGTCGAGCACGACTTCGGCGCCCGACTGCCCGGATCCGACGACGGTGACGCTGTCCGCCGCGAGGAGTTCGTCCCGGTGCGTCAGGTAATCGGCCGAGTGCAGCGCCAGGACGCCGGGATCGGCGACGAGGTCGCGCAGCGGTTCGGGAACCGACGGCACCGAGCCGACGCCGAGCACGACGTGGTCGGCGAGGACGGGCTCGCGCCCGGCGACCGTGAGTTCGAAGGCGTCGCCGGCCCAGCGGATGCCGGTCACTTCGTGCCCGAAGTGGCATGACGGCAGCCGCGCGGCGGCCCAGCGGCCGTAGTCGTCGTACTCGGCACGCGGCGGGTGGAACCGCTCGGCGAAGTAGAACGGCAGCAGGCGGCCGCGGTCGCGCAGGTAGTTGAGGAAGGAGAACGGGTTCGTCGGGTCGACGAGCGTGACGAGGTCGGCCAGGAAGGGCACCTGGAGCGTTGCGCCCTCGACGAGCAGGCCGGGGTGCCAGCGGAATTCCGGGCGCGCGTCGAAGAAGACGGCGTCGAGGCCGTCGACTCCGGCGGCGAGGGCCGCGAGCGAGAGGTTGAACGGCCCGATCCCGACGCCGGCGAGGTGGTGGCGCCTCACGAAGCGACCGGGCTTTCCCGGCCGGCGACGAGCTCGGCACCCGCGGTGGCGACGATCCGGTCGAGCAGCGGGAGGTAGTCGCCGACGGTGGCGTGCGGGTGCAGCAGCGTCAGCTTGAGCCACAGCTGGTGCGCCCCGCCGGGCCCGGTCGGCAGCGCGGCCCGGCCGATGACGGCGGTGCCGGCTTCCAGGAGCGCCCGGCGGACGCGCGCGACGAGCTCGTCACCGCCCGTCTCGTCGGCGAGCACCGGCCGCAGGACCACTGTGGACAGTTCGGGCGGACCCCAGAGCCGCAGGCCGGGGTGGTCCTCGACGTGGTGGGCCACCTCGGTGGCGAGGGCACAGCAGCGTTCGACGAGTGCGCCGAGGCCGTCAGTGCCGAGCGCGTGCACGGTGACGGCCATCCGGAAGGCGTCCGGCCGGCGCGACGTCCGGATCGAGCGGCCGAGCAGGTCCGGCAGACCGGCTTCGGTGTCGTCGTCGGCGTTGAGGTACTCGGCGCGGACGGTGAGCGCCCCGAGATCGGCGGCTTCCCGGGCGGCGAACAGTCCGGCCGCGACCGGTTGCCAGCCGAACTTGTGCAGGTCGAGGGCCACGGAGTCGGCCCGGTCCAGCCCGGCCAGCTTGGGTTTGAGGGGGTCGCTGCACAAGGCCATGCCGCCGTAGGCCGCGTCGACGTGCAGGCGGGCGTTGTGCCGGTGGCAGATCCCGGCGATTTCGGGCAGCGGGTCGAGGGTGCCGGTGTTGGTGGTCCCGGCGGTGGCGACGACGACGCAGCCGGAGGTGAGGACCTTGTCGAGCGCCTCGGGGAGCAAACGGTCGCCCTCGCAGGGGACGACGATCGGGGCGGGCAGGCCGAGCAGCCAGGCGGCCCGGGCGACGCTGTGGTGGGCGTTGGCGCCGCAGACGCTTTGGAGGATGCCGTTTTCGCGGGCGAGGAGGAGGCCGAGGAGGTTGGATTCGGTGCCGCCGGTGGTGACGACGGCGTCGGGGTGTTCCGCTTCGGGGTAGCAGAGCCGGGCGATCCCGGTGGTGAATTCGCGTTCGAGCTCGCTGGCGACGGGGGCCTGGTCCCAGGAGTCCATGGAGGGGTTCAGGGAGCCGGCGACGACATCGGCGGCAACGGAGACGGCGAGGGGCGGGCAGTGGAGGTGGGCGGCGCAGGCGGGATCGGCGGGATCCGCGGACCCGGCGGCGAGGAGCCGGCCGAGCTGTTCGAGGGCGGCTTCGGCCCCGACACCGCGGCGAGGCAGGAAGCCGCTCCCGGCGCCCGGGTGCGGCCGGGCGGTCCGGACGTTCGCCGCGGCAGCCGAAGCGAACGGCGGCTCGGCGGGAGCCCGCTCGCCCACCCCATACGGCGCGGCAGCGGAGGCAAACCGCGACTCGCCCGGATCGGCGGGAGCCCCCAGCTCGCCCACCCCATGCGGCGCGGCAGCCGAAGCAAACGGCAGTTCGCCAGACTCGGCAGGAGCCCCCAGCTCGCCCACCCCATGCGGCGCGGCAGCCGAAGCAAACGGCAGTTCGCCAGACTCGGCGGGAGCCCGCAGCTCGCCCACTGCATGCGGCGCGACAGCGGAGGCAAACCGCGACTCACCAGGCTCGGCGGGAGCCGCGTCAGCTTCCGGCTCGGCGCGCTCACTCCGTCCGGACGCCTCGCCACGCTCCGCCACCAGGGCCGCCGCCACCGCGGCCGGGCCGCCGGCCGGGATCGGGCCGCCGCGCTCGGCCACTCCGGCCGCCATGGCGCGCAGGGCCACCGGGATCAGCTCGCCGAGCCGGTCCGCACCGCCGTTGCCCCCGGCCAGCCCGTCTGCCCGCATGTGCCCGCCTTTCTTAGGGTTGCCTTGCCTACACGGAGCAACACTACGGCGACCGACGGCTGCCTGTCATCCGGTCCCGTCCAGCATGCTCGACCGGGTGGCGGCGACGCGTCGGCCATCGGGAGTAGGTTCACCGCGAGGAGGAGGTGATCACCGTGCCCCGCTGGGACGTCCTGGCGGCGATCGGCGCCGGCGGCGCGCTCGGCAGCCTCGCCCGCTACGGCCTGTCCGTGGCGATCCCGCACGCGCGCGGCGAGTTCGCCGTCGCCACGCTGCTCACCAACGTGCTCGGCTGCCTGCTCATCGGCGTCCTGATGGCGATCCTCACGACCACCGCGCGCCCCCACCACCTCCTCCGGCCGTTCCTCGGCGTCGGGATCCTCGGCGGCTTCACGACGTTCTCGACCTTCGTCACCGACACCCTCGACGCGGCGACGACCGGGCGTCTCGTGGGATCCTTGGCGTACGTCGCCGCGTCGGTGGTGCTGTGCCTGACGGCGGTCGCGGCCGGTCTCGCGGCAACGCGCGTGGTGCGAAAGGGACGCTGATGGAAGGATCCGCCACCCGCCTGACGATCTACCTCGGCGAAGACGACCACTGGCACCACAAGCCGCTCTACCACGAGATCGTCCGCCGGGCCCGCGACGCCGGCCTCGCCGGCGCTTCGGTGCTTCGCGGCGTCGAGGGCTACGGCACGTCGTCGCTGATCCACACGACGCGGATCCTGTCGCTGTCCGAAGACCTGCCCGTGGTGATCGTGATCATCGACGAAGAGGCGAAGCTGCGGGCGTTCCTGCCCCGGCTGGACGAACTGATCGGCGACGGGCTGGTGACGCTCGACCAGGTCGAGGTGGTCCGCCACGGGAGGCCGCCGGAGTGACGCTCCTCCTGGTGGCCCTCGGCGGAGCGGCGGGTTCGATCCTGCGCTACCTGACCGACCGCCGCGTGCAGCAGTGGCGCGACTCGCCGTTCCCGTTCGGGACGCTGACGGTGAACATCGCGGGCTCGTTCATCCTCGGCTTCCTGAGCGGCTGGCTCCTGCACGGCGCGGAGCCGTCCTCGGTGCGCGCCCTGGTGGCGGTGGGCTTCTGCGGTGGCCTGACGACGTTCTCGACGTTCGGCTACGAGACGGTCCGGCTGTTCCTGGAGAAGACGCGGTGGTACGCGGTGGTGAACGTGGTGGTGACGGTGTTCGCGGGCCTGGCCTCGGGCGCCCTCGGCCTGCTGCTCGCCACCGGCGTCTTCGCTTAGCGGTCCGGACGCCGCATCCGTCGCTGCACCCGGCCGAGCGCCTCGTCGAGCCGCCTCGCCTGACCGCCTTCGCGGCCCGCGCGCCGCTCGAGCTTCCACTCGACGTACTCGGCCAACGTGGTGTCGGCCCACTTGCGCTTCACGCGGCGGCGCCTGTTCAGCAGCCGCAGCTCGGCCGCCTCGGCCCGGGCTTCGTCGGGCGCGCCGGTCGCCGCCCGCAGGGCGAGGCTCTCCCGCGCGCGGTTCGCGCGGCGGGCGAACGCCTTGCTGCGCGGCAGGTTCTTGCGTGTCGACTTGGCGTTCTCGCCGTAGTCGTCGCGGCGGTCCTTCAGGTAGCTGAGCCGCTTCTTCTCCTGCGGCGACTTCCGTTTCATCCGTTCCTCCTCCGGGGCCAGGAAACACCCGGCCCCGGAGGAAGGCAACGCAATATCAGCGCGGCGCCAGCCCGCGCACCTGCTCGAACGGGTCCTCCCCCGTCGGCAGCAGGGCGATGATCGGCGTCGTCAGCCCCTTGTCCACATAGGCCTGAACCTGTTCCCGGCACGACTCCACGCTGCCGTGGATCACCAGCTCGTCCACGACCGCGTCCGGGATCACCTGGTTCGCCTTCTGCCGGTCCCCGGCCGCCCAGGCCTCGTGCATCGGGGCCAGCGCGTCGCCGCGGCCCAGCCACTCGTGGAACGCCGCGTACACCGGCACCGTCAGGTAGCTCGAGATCAGCATCCGGCCCAGGCCGCGGGCCGCCTCGGCGTCCTCCGTCGGGCAGACGAAGATCCGGGCCGCCAGCTCCACGTCCGGGCCGACGACCGAACGCACCTTCGGGACATCCGACGCCGCCAGCCAGTTGGTGATCGCGCCGTCCGCCTCCCGCGCCGCCAGCTTGAGCATGCCCGGGCGCAGCGCCGCCAGCATGATCGACGGCGGCGGGTCGGCCGGGCGCTCCAGGCGGAACTTCGAGACCGCGAACGTCTCGTACTTCTCGGTGACCTTCTCCCCCGCCAGCGCCGAACGCAGGAACCGCAGCGTGTCGCGCGAGCGGGCGAACGGCTCCTCGAAAGCCGCCGCGTTCCAGGCCGAGACGATCACCGGGGACGACGCGCCGATGCCGAGGACGAACCGGCCGGGTGCCAGCTCCGCGACCGTCGCCGCCTGCATCGCCAGCAGGCCGGGGCCGCGCGTGTACACCGGGACGATCGCCGTGCCCAGCCGCAGCTGCGGGGCCCACTGCGAGGCCAGCACCAGCGGCGTGAACGCGTCGGTGCCCGCCGTCTCGGCCGTCCACGCGTCGGTGTAGCCCAGGTCCGGCAGCTGCTCGACCAGTTCGCGGTGTGCCGTCAGCGGCACCCCGGTCAGCGGAATCGTCAGGCCCCAGCGGCTCATGCAGTCTCCTTCTCGACGGCGGACAGTTCGCGCAGCAGCCAGTCCACCTGCGTGCGCATCAGGTTCTCCGCGACCTCTTCGGCCTGCGGCGTCATGTGGGTCGCGCCCGCCAGCGGCAGGAAGACGTGCGGCCGCCCCTTCGCCAGCAGCGCCGACGACAGCCGCAGCGCGTGCGCGACGAACACGTTGTCGTCGGCCAGCCCGTGCACGATCAGCAGCGCCCGGCTCAGCTCGCCCGCGCTTGCGATCAGCGAGTTGTGCGCGTAGCTCTCGACCTCGTCCTGCGGCTTGCCGAGGTACCGCTCGGTGTAGTGCGTGTCGTACAGCGACCAGTCGGTGACCGGCGCACCGGCGACCGCCGCGTGGAAGACGTCCGGCCGGCGCAGCACCGCCAGCGCCGACAGGTACCCGCCGTAGGACCAGCCGCGGATCGCGACCCGCTCCGGATCCAGCTCGGGACGCGCCGCGACCGCCGCCTGCAGTGCGTCGACCTGGTCCTGCAGCGTGACGTCGGCGAGGCGCCCGTGGATCTCGCGCTCCCACACCGCGCCGCGACCCGGCGTGCCGCGGCCGTCCGCGACGAGCACCGCGAAGCCCTGGTCGGCCAGCCACTGCGACGTCAGGAAGGCGTTGCGGCTCTGCAGGACGCGCTGGGCGTGCGGGCCGCCGTACGGGTCGAGCAGCACCGGCAGCTTGCCCTCGCTGGGCTCGTACCCGCGCGGCAGGAGCAGCGCCGCGCGCAGGTTCCGCTCGCCCAGGGTCAGCCAGGTCAGGTTCGGCACGATGTCCGGGTCCACAGTGGACGAGGAGATCGTGGCGACCGGCGCGCCGTCGCGCAGCACCGAGACGCGCGGGCCGCTGTGCTCCAGGCTCCACGACGACAGCACGGTGACCGCGGCGGACCCGGCGCCGACGTGCACGCCGTCCACAGTGGACAGCCGACGCACCGACGAGCCCTCGGTCCGGAAGACGTGGATCTGCGTCGGATCGTCCTCGGACGCGCTGAAGAGGATCTCGGCACCGACGTCGAGGACGGCCCGCAGCTGCAGCCCGGCCGGGGTGACGGCCTCGCCGCCGACGAAGAGCCGGTGGTCGCCGTCGACCATGCCCTCGACGACCAGGCGGCCGTCGGGCGTCCACGCCGGGACACCGCCGACGATGTCGATCCAGTGCTGGTCGGACGCGCTGTGCACCACCGACGTCGAGCCGTCGGCGACGTCCACCGCGAGGACGTCCATCCGCTTCTGGTCGCGCGGCTGGACGGCGAGCAGCGGCGCGCCACCGGCCGACCAGTGCACCGAGGCCAGGTACTCCCAGTCGCCGGGCGCCACGTCGACGCGCGAGCCGTCCAGGCCGAGCACGGAGAGGGAGACGAGGGCGTTCGTGGTGCCCGCCGCCGGGTAGGCGACGACGTTGGCGGGGTGCTGCGGGTTGGCCGGGTCGGCGATGGTCCAGCGCGGGACCGGGCCGCGGTCGGAGCGTTCGGCGAGGATGCTGCGGCCGTCGGGAGCCCACCAGTAGCCGCGGGTGCGGTCCATCTCCTCGGCGGCGATGAACTCGGCGAGGCCCCAGGCGATGTCCTCGCCGTCCTCCTCGACGAGCACGCGGTCGTCGCCGGTGGCCAGCTCCAGCACGTGCAGCCGCCGGTTCTGGACGTAGGCGACGTGCGTACCGGCCGGGCTGGGGCGCGGGTCGATGACGGAACCGTCGACGCGCAGCGTCACCTCGCCCGAAGCGAGGTCCAGGGTGTAGAGCTTCCCCGAGAGCGAGAACACCGCGACGGTGAAGGCCGCGTCGACGCCGTAGTGGACGACGCCGCCGCCGGTCTCGCGGGCCCGTTCGCGCCGCGCGCGCTCTTCGGCGGGCAGCTCCTCCTCACCGGGCAGCAGCTCGGCGGCGTCGACGAGCTTGGTTTCGGCGCCGGTCGCCAGGTCGGCCGACCAGAGGCTGTGCCGGGGGTCGGTGCCCGACTCCGCGCGCAGGAACAGCACGCGCGAGCCGTCCGGGGCGACCCGGAACTCCTTCGGCGCGCCGAGGGTGAAGCGCTGGGTCCGGGCCTGTTTGCGGAGGAACGGGAGGTCGTCGACATCGGTCACGCCCGCACTCTTCCAGACGGTCACGAGGGGGCGCCAACACCCTTCAGCTTGGTCAGTTCGGCGTCGACGTCGTAGTCCGGTTCCGGGAACCGCGGCTTCAGGTCGGCGAGGGTCTCGATGAGCAGCTCGGCGACGGCCCAGTTGCGGTACCACTTGTGGTCGGCGGGCACCGCGTACCAGGGCGCGTGCGGGGTCGACGTCTTCTCGAAGATGCCGGCGTAGGCCTTCTCGTAGGCCGGCCAGTGCGAGCGCGCCTCCAGGTCGCCCGGGTTGTACTTCCAGCGCTTCTCTGGCGTGACGAGCCGGGCCTTGAGCCGCTTGAGCTGCTCCTCCGGCGAGATGTGCAGGAACACCTTGACGACCGTGGTGCCCG
Source organism: Amycolatopsis sp. cmx-13-12 (assembly GCA_049998155.1). Taxonomy (GTDB): domain Bacteria; phylum Actinomycetota; class Actinomycetes; order Mycobacteriales; family Pseudonocardiaceae; genus Amycolatopsis. Next base: position 1,456,211 of record JAEBES010000001.1, read on the forward strand.
CCTCGGCCAGCTCCGCCTCGAAGTCGTTGAGCTCGGCGTACCGGCGGCGGCGCTCGGCCGCGGTGAGCAACCCGGACACCTGCGGGACGAGGATGTCCTCGTAGTGCGAGCGGTCGAAGACGCCGATCTGGCCGGGCGCGGGCAGCTGCTTGCGGATCCGCCACAGGTATTCGTGGCGCAGCTCGGCCGGGGTCGGCTTCTTGAACGCCGCGTACCGGACACCCATCGGGTTCACCAGGCCGAGGACGTGCGAGACCGTGCCGCCCTTGCCGGAGGTGTCCATGCCCTGCAGCACGAGCAGCACCCGGCGGGTGCCGCCGCCGACGCCCTCGGCGTAGAGCGCCTCCTGCAGCGCGGACAGCCGCTCTCCCGCGCTCTCGAGCCCGGCCAGGGCCTTGGCCTTCTTGCCGGGCCCGACCGGGGCCGAGCCCGGGTCGGGCAGTCGACCGCCGACGCGCAGCGCGTCCCGGACCCGGCTTCCGTCGTCCTTCTTCGCCATCCAGCGAAACTACCCGTTCAGGCGGCAGCTTTCTCGGCGAAGAGTTCCAGCAGGGCGCCGTGCCCGCCTTCACCCGAGACGCCTTCGCGGACCTTGGCGCCGGTTTCGCCGTGCCGTTCGAAGTCCCGGTGCTCCAGCTCGATCCGGGTCGACCGCGGGCCCTCTTCGATGAACCGGACCTCGATTTCACTGGCGTGGGCCGGGTCGGCGTCGATCTTCCAGTCACCGTCGATGCGCCAGGACAGGACCACCCGGGCGGGTGGCTCCCAGACCAGCACCTCGCCCCACTGGCACTCGGCGCCGTCGACGGTCCGCTCGTACCAGCGCCCACCCGGCCTGGGTTCCAGGACGGCTTCGGCGAGGTCGGCCGCCCCGATGTGGTGCTGCCGCGGCCACCAGCTGTCGAAGGCTTCGGTGTAGGTCTTGAACGCGTGCTCGCGGGAACAGGCGACGGTGATCGTCTTGCGGATCGGTTCCAGGGTGCTCATGACTGCTCCTCTTCCGACGGTTCGGTGGCTTCCGCCAGCTCGGCGAAGGCCTTCAGCGCGTCCGACCACATCCCGTCGAGCCAGGCGCGCAGGGCGGCGATCCCGGCCGGTTCCAGCCGGTAGAGCCGCTTGGTGCCGACGGCCCGGTCGGTGACCAGGCCGGCTTCCTTGAGGACCTTCAGGTGCTGGGACACGGCCGGGCGGCTGATCGGCAGGCCCGCGGCCAGCTCGCCGACCGCCCGCGGCCCGTCCCGCAGCGCTTCGAAGATCGCGCGGCGCGACGGGTCGGCGAGGGCGGCCAGCTGGTCGCTTCCGTAAGTCGCCACGAACCGTAAGCTACGGCTTACCAATACAGCCGTCAACTGCGGAGCAATGTTTCGGGGGTGTGAACGCGATATTGCGCAACGAACAACGGGTGAAAGCAACGATTCCCGGATGAAGTCTGCGTGTTCTGCCTCTAACCTGAACACATGACGACGTTCGCCGGCCGGGACACCGCCGCCCCCACCGCCGCGAGCTTCATCGAGCTCGACGAGCGGTGGAGCACGCACAACTACCACCCGCTCCCCGTCGTGATCGCCGAAGCCGCCGGCGCCTCGGTGACCGACGTCGAAGGCCGGTCCTACCTCGACTTCCTCTCCGGGTACTCGGCGCTGAACTTCGGCCACCGCCACCCGGAGCTGGTCGCGGCCGCCGTCGAGCAGCTCGGGCGCGTCACGCTGACGTCGCGGGCGTTCCACCACGACCAGCTGGGGCTGTTCTGCCGCGAGCTGGCCGAGCTGACCGGCACCGACCTGGTGCTGCCGATGAACTCCGGCGCCGAGGCCGTCGAGTCCGCGGTGAAGATCGCCCGCAAGTGGGCGCACCGGATCAAGGGCGTGCCGGACGGCACCGCCGAGATCATCGTCGCCGGCTCGAACTTCCACGGCCGGACCACCACGATCGTCTCGTTCTCCACCGACGAGACCGCCCGCGCCGACTTCGGCCCGTTCACCCCGGGCTTCGTCACGGTGAAGTACGGCGACGCGGCCGCCCTGCGCGACGCGATCACCCCGCGCACGGCCGCGGTGCTGCTGGAGCCGGTGCAGGGCGAGGCCGGCGTCATCGTGCCGCCGGAGGGCTACTTCGCCGACGTCCGCCAAGCGTGTGACGAGCACGGCGTGCTGCTGATCGCCGACGAGATCCAGTCCGGCCTGGCCCGCACCGGAACCGTGCTGGCGCTGGACCACGAGGGCGTCCGCGCGGACATCTACACCCTGGGCAAGGCCCTCGGCGGCGGCATCCTCCCGGTGTCCGCGGTGGCCGGCCGCCGCGACGTCCTGGGCGTGCTGAAGCCGGGCGAGCACGGCTCGACCTTCGGCGGCAACCCGCTGGCCTGCGCGGTCGGCCGCGCGGTCGTGCGCCTGCTGAACACGGGCGAGTTCCAGCAGCGGGCGGTGGAGCTGGGCGCCCACCTGCACACGCGGCTGAACGAGCTGATCGGGCAGGGCCTGTCGGAGGTCCGCGGCCGCGGGCTGTGGGCGGGCATCGACATCGCCCCGGGCAGCCCCTCGGGCCGGGCGGCGTCGGAGGCGCTGATGGCGCGGGGCGTGCTGTGCAAGGAGACGCACGAGCGCACGCTGCGCGTGGCCCCGCCGCTGGTGATCACCCGCGAGGAGCTGGACCGCGGCATCGACGCGATCGCCGAGGTCATCCGCCCCTGAAACCACCCGGACGCCGCCGGGTGAGCCTCCCGCCCCGGCGGCGTCCGGGAACACACTGACAGCGCTCGGCCGACCGGCCGGGCACCCCCCTTCGGGTACGCCGGCCGGGTCGCCGCGGCTCTCCCCCGCAGCTGCGGCCCGCCGAGGTCGTGAGTGGCAAAGCGGGTTAGAACCCTACTTACCACTCACGACTGCCACGGCAGACCGCTCACTCGCGCCGAGGAACTCCCCGACCAGGTGCCCGGGCAGCGCCCCGTGTCGCGGTCGCCGCCCCGCCGGGTGCGTCCGGGAGCAGAACGTCCCGTTCGGACGTTGTGCCCGGTATGGGATCAGGGGAATGGGCGGAACGGCCGCTGGTCGGCACCGACAGCGTCACGCCGGCCGAGCTGTTCGAACAGGGGAAGCGGCTGCGCGAGAAGACGCCGGCCGCGCTGCACGATCACGCGGCCGCCGCACGCGACCGGCCGGCGCCGCACGAGTACTTCGAGGCCACCGGCGCCGGGCGGCTGCCCGAACTGACCGAGCTGCGGCGGGAGCGGATGCGCGCCTCGCCGTTCACGTTCTTCCGCGGCGCGGCCGGCCTGATGGGCGCCGACCTCGCCGGGACGCCGTCGTCCGGTGTCACCGCGCAGCTCTGCGGGGACGCCCACGCGGCCAACTTCGGGCTCTACGGCACGCCCGAAGGCAAGATCGTGATGGACATCAACGACTTCGACGAGACCGTCCCCGGCCCGTGGGAATGGGACCTCAAGCGGCTCGCGGCCAGCCTCGTGCTCGCCGGCCGCGAAGGCGGCATCCGCGAATCGGGCTGCCGCGAGGCCGCCGAAGACGCCGTGAAGTCCTACCGCCGGACCGTCCGCGCGCTGGCCGAGCTGCCGTTCCTGCGCAGCTGGAACGCCCTTCCGGACTCCTCGGTCCTGTCGAAAGCGCGCGCCGACGAACTGATCGACGACTTCGCCGACGCGGCCGAGAAGGCCCGCAAGAACGACAGCGCGAAGGTCGCCGCGAAGTGGACCGAGCACGTCGACGACCACGAGACCGGCCTGGCCCGCCACCGGTTCGTCGCGGACCCGCCGGTGCTGACCCACGTCGACGCGGAGACCGCCGAAGCCGTCGCCGCCGGCCTGGTGTCCTATGTGGACACCCTGCGCGAGTCGCGGCGCACGCTGATCGGGCGGTACCGGCTCGCCGACGTCGCCTTCCGGGTAGTCGGCACGGGCAGCGTCGGCTTGCGCAGCTACGTCGCCCTGCTGCACGGCAATGACGACGAAGACCTGGTGCTGCAGGTGAAACAGGCCCAGCGGCCGGCCCTCGCGCCGTACCTGGACCTGCCTCCGGCCGCCCACGAAGGGCAGCGCATCGTCGACGGCGCCCGGCTCGTCCAGGCGGAAACGGACATCCTGCTGGGCTGGACCACGATCGACGGCGTCCCGTTCATCGTCCGCCAGTTCCGCAACCTCAAGGGCGACATCGACCCGTCGGAGCTGGAGAAGGACCACCTCGACGACTACGGCAGGCTGGCCGGCGCGCTGCTCGCCCGCGCCCACACGCGGTCGCTGCACCCGAAACTGCTCGCGGGGTACTTCGCCGACGAGTCGGAACTGGACGAGGCGATGGGCGCATACGCCGTGCGGTATGCCGACCAGACGGAGGCCGACCACGCCGCCTTCTCCCGCAACTGAGGAGACAGGTTGCCGGTCAAGGCTGGAGATCGACTTCCCCGCCGTGCTAGATCTGCGCGATCAAGGACGGCGAGGAGGCGGCGTGGCGGATCTCAAGCGGCGGTCGGTGCTCACCGGAGCGGTCGCCACGGCCCTCGCGGGGAGCACCCGCCCGGCGGCCGCGGCACCCCGGAAGCGGGCGTTCCGGCTGGGCGTCAACTACACGCCGTCGACGCGCTGGTTCCACCTGTGGGAAGACTGGCGCGAGGCCGACCTGCGCCGCGACCTCGACGACATCGCCGCGCTCGGGCTCGACCACATCCGGATCATGCTGCTGTGGTCGGCCTTCCAGCCCGAACCCGCACTGGTGAGCGGCGAGAAGCTCGACCGGCTGCACCGGTTCCTCGACCTCGCGGACGCGGCCGGGCTGGACGTCGAGGTCACGGTGTTCAACGGCCACATCTCGGCCCGCTACTGGACGCCGAACTGGCTGCAGACCAAGCCGAAGCCGGTCAACTGGTTCACCGACCCGGCGGCCCTCGACGCGCAGCGGACGCTGGTGCGCGCCCTCGCCGAGCGGATCGGGCGGCACCCGCGCTTCCTCGGCTTCGACCTGTCGAACGAGCCGTACTACTACTGGGACGACTTCGCCGGCCTGTTCGTCACGCAGGCGCAGGCGGACGCCTGGGCCCGCACGCTCTGCGCCACGGCCGAGGAGGTGGCGCCGGGCAAGGCGCACACGGTCGGCTGCGACCGGGCGCCGTGGGACAACGGCACGTACTTCACCCGCCCCGGGCTCGCGGACGTCGGCAACGTGGTGGCGATCCACCCGTGGACGTCGTTCTCCGGCACGCTCGCGACGGACCCGCTCGGCGCGGTCGCGACGCACAACGCGGAACGGCTGATCCAGGTGGCCCAGGCGTACGCGACGGACCCGGCCCGCCGCGTCTGGATCCAGGAGGACGGCGCGGCGCCGTCGATCCACTTCAGCGACGCGACCCGCCCGCAGTACGGCGAATGGCTGTCCCGGTCGATCCGCAACGCCGCCGCCGGCGCCCACACTCTGGGCTTCACGTGGTGGTGCTCCCACGACGTGAACCCGGCGCTGGTCCCGAACCTGAACCCCCTGGAGTACGACCTCGGGCTGTACACGAACGACCGCCGCCTGAAGCCGGCTGGCCAGGCGTTGAAGGCGCTGGTGGCGGAGTTCGACCGCACGCCACCGGAACCGGCCCCCCGCCCGACGGCGATCGTGGTCCCGGACCTCTTCCCGACGTGGGGCAACGACCGGTTCTTCAAGCTGGCGGCCGAGGGGAAGCGGGTGGCGTTCGTGCTGCAGAGCCGCGCTTCCGACGCGAATCACCTGAAGCAGCGGGGAATCACCGAACTCATCAGCCTGTGACCAGCTCGGCGACGTCCGCCGCGCAGCCCCACGACAAGGTGATGCCCGCGCCACCGTGCCCGTAGCAGTGCACGACGTCCCCCACCCGCTCCAGCCGCACCTCCGGGCGGAACGGGCGCAACCCCACCAGGGACCGCAGCACCTCCGCGTCCGCCAGCCGGGGCTCCAGCTCCCGGCAGCGGCGCAGGATGTCCGCCGTCACCGCCGGGTTCGGCTCGGTGTCGCCGCGCCCGGGCTCTTCCGTGCCGCCGCACACCACGTGGGTGCCGTGCGGGATCACGTACGTCACGCCCGGGCCCGTCTCGTCGACCACGAACTCCGGCAGGCCCGGGTCGGTCACGTGCACGACCTGGCCGCCCACCGGGACCATCGTGGGGTCGCCCGCCAGCGCGCCCGCGCCGAGGCCCGCCGCGTTCACCACGACGTCCGCGCCGAGGCTCGGCAACGACGTCAGGGACCGGTGCTCGACCCGGACACCCAGCGCACCCACCCGGGCGAGTAGCCACTCCAGATACACCGGCGTGTCGACCACCGCGGTCGTGAACGCGACGTCGTCGCCGTCGCGGACGCCGTCCACCGCCGGGAGCCACTGCGGGTCCGGCTGCCCCGGGGCCAGCAGGACCCGGCCGCGGCGGAGGCGGACGCCCGGCGCTTCCTGCCCGCGGAACACCGCGAGGCTCGCCTCGGTCCACCGCACGATTCGCTCGTCCAGGCGATGACCCGGCGGGTACACGACCCCGCCGGCGACCGCCGAAGTCGACTCGGCCGGCGGAGCCGCCGCCACGACCGTCACGTCGTGGCCGGCCTCCGCCAGCCGGTACGCGCTGCTCAGCCCGATGATCCCGGCTCCGGCGACCGTCACTCGCATCCCCGCATCGTGACGCACCCGGGGCCGCGGCGTCGCCCCGGGGCCCCGGCTACCCTCGCGCGGGTGAGGACGACCGCCGCCGTCTGCGGCCTGCTCGCGCTGCTGCTGGGCCTGCCGTTCGCCGGCGGGACGGCCCCCGGCGTGGTCGACGACGCCGCCGCGGCGGCCGTCGCGCACCTGAGCCCCGGCGTGCTGCGCGTGCTCGTCCTCCCGACCGAGCCGTACGTGGTGCTCGCGCTCGGCCTGCTCGCCGTCTTCCTCTGCCTGCGCGCCGGACGGCGGCGGGAAGCCGCGCTCTCCCTGGCCGTGCCGGTGCTGGCCATCCTGCTGACGAGCTTCGTGCTGAAACCGCTGTACGACCGGTGGAAGAACGACACCCTGGTCTACCCGAGCGGCCACACGGTGAGCCTGGTGGCGGTGCTGACCGTGCTCGTCCTCGTCACGCGCCGGGTCGTGGTCGGCGTGCTGGCCGCGGTGGCGCTGCTCGCCGCGGCCGCCGGGCTGGTCGGCATGGGCTACCACTACCTGACCGACGTCGTCGGCGGGACGCTCTTCGCCGTCGCGGTCGTGCTGGTCAGCTGGCCGGCACGGCGTCACGAGCCAGCGCCGTCAACCGGCTGACCGCGCGCAGGTACTTCTTGCGGTAGCCGCCGTCGACCATCTCCTCGGTGAACAGCGACGGCAGCGGCTCGCCCGACACGACCAGCGGGATGGCCCGGTCGTAGAGCCGGTCGGCGAAGGCGACCAGGCGCAGCGCGACGTTCTGGTCCGGCGCAGGGTGGATGCCGCGCAGGTGCACGCGGGTGACGTCGTCCAGCAGCCGCCCGTAGCGCGACGGGTGCAGCTCCGCGAGGTGGGTGCACAACGCGTCGAAGTCGTCCACAGTGGACCCTTCGTGCGCCGCGGCCGACGCTTCGAGCTCCTCCGGCGAGACCGGCGGCGGCGCGTCCGGCAGGCCGCGGTGGCGGTAGTCCGGGCCGTCGACGCGGACCACCCCGAAGCGCGCCGACAGCGTCTGGATCTCGCGCAGGAAGTCCTCGGCGGCGAACCGGCCCTCGCCCAGCTTCTCCGGCAACGTGTTCGACGTCGCCGCGATGAACACCCCGGCGTCCATCAGCTCCTGCAGCAGCCGGGTGACCAGGGTCGTGTCGCCCGGGTCGTCCAGCTCGAACTCGTCGATGGCCAGGATCCGGTGCGCCGACAGCCGCCGGACGGCCTCGGGGAAGCCCAGCGCACCCACCAGGTGGGTCAGCTCGACGAAGGTGCCGTACGCCTTGGGCGACGGCGCCGCGTGCCACGTCGAGGCGAGCAGGTGGGTCTTGCCGACGCCGAACCCGCCGTCGAGGTAGAGCCCCATCGGGCCGGCCGGCTCCGGAGAGCCGCCGAAGAGCTTGAAGCGCTTCTTCTCCTTGCGGGCCCCGACCTTGGCGGCGAACGCCGAACACGCCTCGACCGCGGCGGCCTGGCTGGGCTCGTCCGGGTTCGGGAGGTAGGTGTCGAACCGGACGGCGTCGAAGCGCGGCGGCGGCACCAGCGCGCCGATCAGCTCGTCGGCGGACAGCTCGGGACGGCGGCCGGTCAGGTGCGCGGGCATGGTCGCAGAGCCTATCCGCGCACCGGATACCGGTGAGCGGGCATATCCCCCGGTAGAGACGCGATTCACGTCCATGCTGGGATGATCGGGTGCAGCTTGTGTGGCCCGAACGGACGGGCGAACTGACCAGTTCGGACCTCGAAACGCTCTACGCCTATCCGGAGCGCCTGGACCGGCCCTGGGTGCAGGTGAACTTCGTCGCGTCCGCGGACGGCGCCGTCGAGATCGACACGACGTCGGCCGGGCTTTCGCACGCCGCCGACCGCCGCGTCTTCCTGCTCGGCCGCGACCTCGCCGACGTCATCCTGGTCGGCGCCGGGACGGCCCGCGCCGAGAACTACCGCGGCGTCGTCGCGGGCGCGAACCGCCTGGAGCGCCGGCGCCGCCTGGGCTTTGCCGGTGTCCCGCCGATCGCCGTCGTGACGCGCACGGCGGACCTGGACCCCGCTTCCCGGCTGTTCACCGAAACCGCCGTCCCGCCGATCGTGGTCACCACGGACGGCGCCGACACGCGCGCCCTCGAAGCCGCCGGGGCCGAGGTCCTGCGGGCCGGCGCCGACGACGTCGACCTGAGCCGGGCCCTCGGCCTGCTCGCGGCCCGCGGCCTGCGCCGGGTCGACTGCGAAGGCGGCCCCGGCCTCTTCGCCCGGCTCGTCGCTGCCGACCTCGTCGACCAGCTGTGCCTGACCGTCGCGCCGCTGCTGGTGGCCGGGACCGCGGGCCGGATCGCCGCGGGCGCCGCACCCGTCGTGCCGCGCCGGCTCGCGCTGGTGTCGATCCTCGTCGAGGACGGCTTCACTCTCCTGCGGTACCGCCGGGACGCCGGGTGAGCGACGACGCGGAGCTGCTCGCCCGGGCCGCGGGCGGCGACCACACCGCGTTCGGCGCGCTGGTGCGGGAGCACACGCCCCGGATGTACCGGGTCGCGCTGCGGATCACCGGCAGCGCGGCCGAAGCCGAGGACGTCGTGCAGGAGGCGTGGCTGGCCGCGTGGCGGTCCCTCTCCGGGTTCCGGCAGGAGTCGGCGGTGTCGACCTGGCTCTACCGCGTCGTCACCAACAGCGCGCTCGCCGTGCTGCGCCGCCGCCGTCCGACGGTCTCGCTCGACGACCCGGACCCCCAGTCCACTGTGGACAGCGCGCTGCTCGCCGCCGCGGTGCCCGGCCCCGAAGGCCGCGTCGTGCGGGCCGAGGAGGTCGACGCCGTGCTGCGGGCGGTCGGCCGGCTGGAGGTGTCCCAGCGCGTGCCGCTCGTGCTGCGCGAGCTGGAAGGGCTGAGCTACGAAGAGGTCGCCGAAGTGCTCGACGTGAACGTCGGCGCCTTGCGCTCCCGGCTGCACCGGGCCAGGGTGGCGCTGCTCGCCGAGTTGAGGGAGCGGTGATGGCCGAGACCGAGGATCCCGAGTCCGATCCCCGCTGGGACGCCGTGCGCGCCGCGGCCCGGCGCCGGGTGCCGACCCCGCCGGGCCTGGTCGAACGCGTGCTGCGGGCCGTCGCGCGCGGCCGCCGGACGGCGGTGGAGGTCCCCGGCGAGGCGGGCCGGCTGCGCGTCACCGAAGGCGTCGTCGCCCGGCTGGCCCGGACGATCGCCGCGGACCGGGCCCCGTTCGGCGTGCGGATCTCGGCCGTCGCCGTCGAGGACGACGCCGTGCAGGTGCTGGTGTCGGTCCGGTTCGGCATCATCGCCGACGCGGCGGCCGAAGCGCTGCGGCGGGAACTCACCGCCGAGCTGTCCCGGCAACTGGGGGTCGCCTCGGTGGTGAACGTGCACGTCGTGGACGTCCACCCGGGGTGAGATTGACCCATTCGGGGGACCTTGCGTGAGGGTTTTGCGCTCCCGGGCATCGTAAGGGCGAGAACAGCCGAGAGGAGCTCGTACGCATGCACCCGGAACGGATCGAAAGCCCCGGCACGGTGACGCCGCTCAACGAGGAGGGCGCCGCCGGCCGCACCACCATCTCGTCGCTGGTCGTGCAGAAGGTGGCCGGGCTGGCCGCCCGCGAGGTCGCCGGCGTGCACACGCTGGGCGGCGGCGGGGTGTCCCGCGCGATCGGCGCGCTGCGCGAGCGGATCCCCGGCTCCGGCACGGTGACCACGACCGGCGTGTCGGTCGAGGTCGGCGAGAAGCAGACCGCGATCGACCTCGACGTCGTCGTCGAGTACGGCGCCCGCATCACCGACGTCGCCCGCTCAATCCGGCGCAACGTGATCACCGCGGTCGAGCAGATCACCGGCCTCGAGGTGATCGAGGTGAACATCGCCGTCAACGACATCTTCCTGCCGGGCGAGGAAGAACCCGAGTCCACGCGCGTGGAATGACCCACCGGCCTTCCGTCCCGTCCAAGGAGGACATGTGAACGCAACGCAGACCGGGCTCCTGGCCGGGCTGATCCTCGGCCTCGCCGCCACCCAGGGGTTCACCGCGTTCCTGGTGACACTGGCCGTCGGCATCATCGGCCTGGTCGCCGGCCGGGTCCTCGACGGCGAACTCGACCTCGGCGAGCTGTTCGGCAAGGGCCGCGACAAGTGAGCCCGGCGCTCGACGTGCCGCGGGAGCTCGCCGAACCGGCCGAGCGCGGCACCCTCACCATCGGGCACACCGTGGTCCGCAAGGTCGCCCAGCACGCGGCCGGCCAGGTCCCCGGCACCGCCCGCGACGGCAAGAAGGGCCCGAAGGCCAAGGTGGGCGGCCTCGACAACGACGTCGACCTCGCCCTCGACCTGCCCCTGCGCTACCCGGCGGCGGTCCGCGCGGTCGTCGGCGACGTGCGCGCGAAGGTGACCGAGGAGGTCGAGCTGCTCACCGGCTACCGCGTGCGGAGCATGGCCGTGACGGTGTCCGCGCTGCTGCCGGACGTCGCGCCGAGGGTGCGGTAGCCGTGCGCCCGTTCGTCCGCATCCTCGCCACCCTCCTCGGCCTGGCCTTCGCCGCGGCCGGTGCGCTGCTGGCCCTGGAAGTCGGCTGGCACTGGTGGCGCCCGGGTTCGGCGCCGCTGCTGGTGCCGTGGCCGCAGTGGCGGGCCGGCCTGGCGTCGCTGGGCTGGGACGCCTACGCGGTCCGCGTCGGCGCCGGCGTGGTCGCCGCCGCCGGCCTGGTGCTCGTCGGCTGCGCCCTCGCCGCCGGCAACCGCGCGGTGCGGCTGACCGACCCGGCCGGCGACGTGAGCGTCTCGACGTCCCCGCGTTCGCTGGCCCGGCTGATCGGGCTGACCGTGCGCGCGCAGGACAACGTCGCGGGCGCGTCGGTCACCGCGAGCGCCCGCCGCGTCCGCGTCCGCGCGAAGAGCGCCCTCGAAACGGAGGCCGAGCTGCGGCCGCGCCTGCTGGCCGCGGTGGCGGCCCTGCTGGACGAGCTCCCCCTGGTGCGGCGGCCGAAGGTGACGGTCGTCGTCGACTCGCCGAAGGACCGCCGATGAGCCGTTCCGTCGCCACGAAGGCGCTCGCCCGGTCGTACACCGGCGAACGCACGCTGACGTTCCTGGTCGGGCTGCTCGCTTTCCTGGGCGGCGCGCTGGCCCTGGTGGTCGGCTTCGGCGGGCTCGGCGAGTTCCGCGGCCGCCGCCCGCTGCTGGACCCGCTCGCGGTCGGGTGGCTCGGGGCGCACGCGACGCCGGCGCGGATCGCCGCGATCGTGCTCGGGGTGCTGCTGTTCGTGCTCGGGTTGCGCTGGGCCCTGCGCTCGCTGCGCCCGGAACCCCGTCCGGACCTGGACCTCGACCGCACGGAGGGAGCGGAACTGGTGGTCACGGCGGCCGCGATCGCCGGCGCGGTCCAGACGGACGCGGAGCAGCTCGACGGCGTCAGCCGGGCCCGGGTCCGCGCGGTCGGCTCGCGGACTGCCCCGGCGTTGCGCATCACGCTGTGGCTGCACGAAGGCACCGACCTCAAGGCGGTGTGGGCGGGGTTGGACACGCGGGTGCTGACCCGGGCGCGCGAATCGCTCGGCCTGGCGTCACTGCCCGCCGCGGTGCGCCTGGAACTCGACACGAGCCCCGCCAAACGCGTGCGCTGAGCCGGGGTTTTCCGCAGAATGCGGGGCATGCCCCTACCGCTGCAGCCGCCGCTGAAGCCGATGCTCGCCAAGCCCGCCAAGGCCATCCCGGACTCCGGCGGCCTGCTCTTCGAACCGAAGTGGGACGGCTTCCGCTGCATCGTCTTCCGCGACGGCGCCGAGCTGTACCTGCAGTCGCGCGCCGAGAAACCGCTCAACCGGTACTTCCCCGAGGCCGTCGCGAAGCTGCTGGACACCCTGCCGCCGCGGGTCGTCCTCGACGGCGAACTCGTCGTCGCGCGGGACGGGCGGCTCAACTTCGACGCCCTCACCGAGCGGATCCACCCCGCCGAAAGCCGGATCACGCTGCTGGCCGGCGAGCAACCCGCCGAGTTCGTCGCCTTCGACGTCCTCGCACTGGACGACGACCCGCTGCTCGACGAACCGACGTCGGTGCGCCGGGAACGGCTCGTCGAGCTGGCCGGCGACCGGTTCCCGCTCACCCCGGCCACCACCGACCCGGAGACCGCGCGGCACTGGTTCGAGCTGTTCGAAGGCGCCGGCCTCGACGGCGTCATCGGCAAGCCCCTCGACGAGCCGTACACCCCCGGCAAGCGCGTCATGCTCAAGTACAAGCACGTCCGCACCGCCGACTGCGTGCTCGCCGGGCTGCGCTGGCACGTCGACGGCGGCCCCGGCGAACTCGTCGGGTCCTTCCTGCTCGGCCTGCACGACGACAAGGGCGTGCTGCACCACGTCGGCACCGTCGGGTCGTTCCCCAAGGACCGCCGCCGCGAGCTCGCCGAAGAGCTGGCGCCGCTGATCACCGACGGCGAGGATCACCCCTGGGGCGGCCGGGCCACCGGCGAGGCCCAGCGCATCCCGGGCGGCGTCACCCGCTGGCGGGCCACCGAGCACGAATGGGTGCCGCTGCGGCCCGAGCGCGTCGTCGAGGTCGCCTACGAGAACACCGAAGGCGGCATGCCGTCGCGGTTCCGGCACAACGCGCGGTTCAAGCGCTGGCGGCCCGACCGCGAACCCGCCTCGTGCGACTACAGCCAGCTGGAGGAGCCGGCCCGCTACGACCTCGACGCCGTCTTCCGGGGCCAGGTGGTGCGGACCCGCTAACCCGCGTCCCACACCGGCCGTGCGAAGCTCGGCCTGCCCGTTGATCGACGTCCCGACGTGAGGATCCCGCCCGTGCGCCGCCGCCGTACCCGTCTCCTGGCCGCGCTGCTCGTCCTGACCGCGGCCGCGGGCTGCGCCGCGGGTCCGTCGGTGCGCCCGGCGCTGGTCGAGAACGACGGGAAGACGACCGGCAGCACCCCCACTCGGCTCCCCGGCGTGCCACTGCCACCGCTGGGCGAGCCGCAGTCGCCGACGCTGAAGTGGGCCGACTGCGACGACGACACCCGCCAGCGCGTCGGCACCCCCGGCGTCCCGGACAGCCTGCACTTCACCTGCGCCCGCGTCACCGCGCCGCTCGACTCCCCCGGCGAACCCCGGCGGTCGGTGGTGCGGCTGCTCGCGCTGAAGGTCGGCAGCGGGCCGGTGCCGCTGGTCGTGGTCAACGACGTCGACGGCGACCCGGGCACCGTGTACGCCGCGCGGCTGGCCGCGACGCTGCCGCCCGCGTTCCTGGAGAAGTTCTCGCTGATCGGCCTGGACCGGCGGGGCACCGGGCTCTCCGGGGCGGCGCAGTGCATCCCCGCCGACATCCGGCCCGAGCTCATCGCCGCCGACCCGGCGCAGGGCGGCCTGGGCGACGTCCTGGACGCGGCCCGCAAGGCGGGCCAGCAGTGCGCCATCGAGCTGGACGACTCCCAGACCGCGCTGGACAGCTGGCGCGGCGCGGGCGACCTCGACGAGCTGCGCAAGCAGCTGGGCATGGACCGGCTGAACGCGCTCGGCCACGGCGACGGCTCGAAGGTGCTGGCCGAGTACGCGGTGCGTTACCCCGGCCAGGTGGGGCGCGTGGTCCTCGACGGCGTGCCCGACCCGGGCGCCGACACGGCCGCGGTCCTCGACGCGGTCGCCGCCGGCGCACAGTCCACATGGGACGCCTTCGCGGCGGACTGCGCGTCGCGGCACTGCGCCCTCGGCGACCCCAAGGCGGCGCTTTCGGCGCTCACCGACCAGCTGCGGCGCGCCCCGGCGTCGACCGGCGAGGGCGTCACGTTCGGTCCGGGCGTCGCGCTGTTCGCCGTCTACACGGGAATCTCGCAGCGCTCGCGGTGGCCGGAGCTGGCCGACGCGATCGCCGCGGCGCGCTCGGGCGACGTCGGCCCGCTCTCGGCGTTCGCGGCGCCGGTGCTGCGCGACACGCGCGCCCAGCCGTCCCGGATCGACGCGACGATCGCCACCCGCTGCAACGACAGCCAGACCCGGCTCTCGGCCGACCAGCTCGACCAGGTCGTGGCCGGGATGCGCGGCAAGTACCCCCAGTTCGGCGCGGTCGTCGCCCAGCAGCTGGCCTGGTGCGGCCCGTGGCCGGTGCGCACCGAGCCGCTGCCGGCGCCGGGCGCCCCGGGTGCCCCGCCGATCCTGGTCGCGGCCACCGCGACGGACCCGGTCACCCCCCAGGTCGGCAGCACCCGAGCGGCCGACCAGATGCCGTCCGCGGTGACGATCACCTGGCAGGGCGCGGGCCACGGCGCCCTCGGCACCTCCCCCTGCGTCACCGACGCAGCCCGAGCCTTCCTCATCGACGGAAAAATCCCGGCCGACGGCACCCTCTGCCCCGCCTGACCCCGTGATCGAAGGGTCAGCACGCGTGATTGAAGGGTCATCTCACGTGATTGGAGGGTCGACACGGCGTAGACCTCGTGTCGACCCTCCAATCACGCGTGTCGACTCCTCAATCACGCGTGTCGACCCTTCAGGCACGCGTTGAGGCGGGCGGCTTGGCGGGTGAGGTGGTCGACTTCGGCGAGGCTGGATGCCTTGGCGGCCGCGTCGGCGTACAGCTTGGCCGCTGTCTCGAGGTCGCCGTCGCGCTCGTGGAGGTAGGCCGACGCCGCCGTGCGGCGGGGGACCGTGGCGTCGACCTCGGCCAGGGCCGCCAGCCCGGCGCGTGGCCCGTCCGCTTCGCCGACGGCGACCGCGCGGTTGAGCCGCACGACCGGGCTGCCGGTCAGGCGCACCAGCTCGTCGTACCACTCGACGATCTGGACCCAGTCGGTCTCCGCGGCGTCCTGGGCGTCGGCGTGCAGGGCCGCGATGGCCGCCTGGGCCTGGAATTCGCCCAGCCGGTCACGGGACAGTGCCCGCTGCAGGATCGCCACCCCCTCGGCGATCGACGCCGTGTCCCACCGGGAGCGGTCCTGCTCGGCCAGCGGGACGAGGGCGCCTTCGCCGGTCGTCCGGGACGCGCGCCGGGCGTGGTGCAGCAGCATCAGCGCGAGCAGGCCCGCCACCTCCGGGTGGTCGATGGCCGCCGCGAGCTGCCGGGTCAGCCGGATCGCCTCGGCCGCCAGGTCGACGTCCCCGGAGTAACCCTCGTTGAACACCAGGTAGAGGACGCGCAGCACGGTCGCGACGTCGCCGGGCTGGTCGAACCGCACGCCCGACACGGTCCGCTTCGCACGGCTGATGCGCTGCGCCATGGTCGCCTCGGGCACCAGGTACGCCTGCGCGATCTGCCGCGTGGTCAGCCCGCCGACGGCCCGCAGGGTGAGCGCGACCGCCGACGACGGCGTCAGCGACGGGTGCGCGCACAGGAAGTACAGCTGCAGCGTGTCGTCCACGGCCGTCGCGGGCCCGGGCGCCACTTCGGCGTCCACGACGTCCTCGCGCTTCCGCCGGGCGGCATCCGCCCGGGTCGCGTCGAGGAACTTCCGCCACGCCACGGTGACCAGCCACCCCTTCGGGTCCCGCGGCGCATCGGACGGCCAGACGCGCAGCGCCTCGACCAGCGCCTCCTGGACGGCGTCCTCGGCCGCCACGAACTCGGCGCCGCGGCGGACGAGGACGGCCAGGACGCCCGGGGTGAGGCTGCGGAGCAGGGCTTCGTCCACGAGCTCAGCCGATCCGCTCGGCCAGCTCGACGATGATCCCCTCGGGCCCGCGGACGTAGCAGAGCTGGTAGCTGTCCTCGTACCGCACGAGCTCGCCGACGAGCTCGGCCCCGTGCGGCCGCAGCCGCTCCAGGACCCCGTCGATGTCCGCCACCTCGAACAGGATGTGCCGCAGACCGGGCGCGTTCGACGGCGCCTCCGGGTCCCCCGCGGGGCTCGACGGCGTCCGGTACCGGATCAGCTCCAGCTTCCCGTGGCCGTCCGGCGTCCGCATCATCACCAGGTCCGACCGGACGCCGGCCAGCCCGACGATCCGGTCGACCGCCCGGCCTTCGACCTCTCCTTCACCCTCGACCTCGAGCCCGAGCTCGACGAAGAACGCCTTCGCGGCTTCGAGGTCCCCGACGACGACGCCGACGTGCTCCAACCGTGGCAGAACCATCGTGCTCCCCGTCATTCCGTGATGGTGGGCGGCGCGGCCAGGAACGGGCGCAGCTCCAGCCACTCGTGGATCGGCTCCCCGTTCGGGCCGGGCGCGGCCGACAGCTCCGCGGCCAGTTCGAGGGCCCGTTCGTAGCTGTCGACGTCGATCACCGTCCAGCCGGCGATGAGGTCCTTGGTCTCGGGGAAGGGGCCGTCGGTGACCGGCGGCTTCCCCTCGCCGTCGTAGCGGACGAAGGTCCCTTCCGGGGCGAGCGCCTGGTGCTCGACGAACTCGCCGGTGGCCACGAGCTTGTCCCCGAAGTCCTGCATGTACTTGATGTGCGCGGAGATCTCCTCCGGCGTCCACTGGTCGATCGTCGTGTCGCAGTTGGCCGGGGCCGGCGCGCCGCGGTAGTGCTTCAGCAGCAGGTACTTGGCCATCGTGGTGCTCCCTCGGTGTCGGACGGCCCATTCTGGCCGCTTCCACCCCGGGGACGGAGCCGGTTGCGGGTTCTCGACATCATCGGCAAAAAAGTTTCGCGGCCGCCCCGATCAGCGGGACGGCCGCGAAGGGCTCACTGGCGGTAGGACTCGACCTCGGACACCGGCCGGGCCGCGGCGTCGTCCGGGTTCTCGTGGAACTCGGTCTTCGCGCGCCGCTGGCGCAGCAGGTCCCAGCACTGGTCGAGCTGCTGCTCGACCGCGGTGAGGCGGTCCTTGTCGCCGCCGCTCAGCCCCACGCCGACCGAGCGCGACCGGAGCTCGTGCTCCTCCGCGATCAGCTCGTCGATCCGGCCCAGGATTTCGCCGTCGGCCATCTGTTCCTCCTCTTCGCGGGTGCGCTCGTGCAGACGCTACCCCGGCCCCGGGAATTCCCGCCGGGTGCGGATCGTTGACCAGGGCATGAGCACCGTGGAGCTGACCGCCGAGAACTTCGACCAGACGGTTACCGACAACGAGTTCGTCCTGATCGACTTCTGGGCGAGCTGGTGCGGGCCGTGCCGCCAATTCGCGCCGGTCTACGAAAAGGCGTCCGACAAGCACGACGACATCGTGTTCGCGAGCGTCGACACCGAGGCGCAGCAGCAGCTCGCGGCCGCCTTCGACGTCCGCTCGATCCCGACGCTGGCCATCATCCGGGACAAGACGCTCATCTACGCCCAGCCCGGCGCGCTGCCCGAAGCCGCCCTCGAGGACCTCATCAAGCAGGCCCGCGAGGTCGACATGGACGAGGTCAAGCGCAAGGCCGCCGAAGCCGAGGCCGAACAGGCCTGACCACCACCACGGACTGAGCCGCCCCCAACGGGGGCGGCTCAGTCGTGTTCAGGACCGGGTGGCGAGTCCGCGCAGGAAGAACGCCAGGTTCGCCGGGCGCTCGGCCAGCCGCCGCATGAAGTAGCCGTACCACTCGTCGCCGTAGGGCACGTAGACGCGCATGCGCGCCCCCGACGCCGCGATCCGCGCCTGCTCCTCCGGCCGGATGCCGTAGAGCATCTGGAACTCGTGGTCGTCGTCCGTGCGGCCGTTCTCCTCGGCCAGCGCGGCGGCGATCTCGATCATCCGCGGGTCGTGCGAGGCCACCATCGGGTAGCCCTCGCCCGCCATCAGGACGCGCAGGCAGCGGACGTAGGACTGGTCCACTTCGGCCTTCTCCGCGAACGCCACCGACTCCGGCTCGGCGTACGCGCCCTTGCACAGCCGCACGCGCGAACCGGGCCCGGACAGTTCCCGGCAGTCCTGCTCGGTGCGCCGCAGGTAGGCCTGCAGCACCGCGCCCACCCACGGGTACTCGCCGCGCAGCTCGCGCAGGATGCCGAGCGTCGAGTCCGTGGTCGTGTGGTCCTCCATGTCGAGCGTCACGGTGGCCCCGACCGCCTCGGCCGCCGCGCAGATCTTCCGCGCGTTCTCCAAGGCCACGTCCTCGCCGTCCGCCGGCAGGAACTGCCCGACTGCCGACAGCTTCACCGAGACGTCGGCACCCTCGGCGAGCCCTTCGGCGGCCAGCGCCGACAGCACGGCTTCGTAGGCCGCCACGGTCGCCGCCGCCTGCGCGGCGTCGGTGGTGTCCTCGCCCAGGTGGTCGAGGGTGATCCGGCGACCGTCCGCGGCCAGTTCCCCGGCCACCCGGACGGCGTCGGCGGTGTCGGCCCCGGCGACGAACCGGCGCACCACGGATCGCGTGGCGGGCACGGCTTCGACGAGCCGCCGGATGCCCTTCGAGCGGGCGGCGGCGAGCAGCGGGGTACGCAGCATGGCGGTCCTCCTCAGCCCTGGTGCGGGTAACGCACGCTGGTCGGCGGCACGAACGTCTCCTTGACCGAGCGGGGGCTCGTCCAGCGGAGCAGGTTGAAGATCGAACCGGCCTTGTCGTTGGTGCCCGAGGCCCGCGCGCCGCCGAACGGCTGCTGGCCGACGACGGCGCCGGTCGGCTTGTCGTTGACGTAGAAGTTGCCCGCGGAGAACTTCAGCGCCTCGGCCGCCTTGGCGACGGCGGTGCGGTCGTTGGCGATCACCGCGCCGGTCAGCGCGTACGCGGCGGAGGAGTCGATCAGCTTCAGGACGTCGTCGAAGCCGCCGTCCTCGTAGACGTACACCGACAGGATCGGACCGAAGTACTCGGTCGAGAAGATCTCGTGCTGCGGGTTGTCCGAGACGAGGATCGTCGGCTGCACGAAGTACCCGACGCTGTCGTCGGCGGTGCCACCGGTCAGGACCTCCACCGAGGCGTCGTTCTTCACCCGGTCGAACAGCTCGGAGTGCTTGGTGAACGCGCGCCGGTCGATGACCGCGCCGCCGAAGTGCGACAGGTCGGTGACATCGCCGTAGGACAGCGCCTCGGTCTCGGCGACCAGGCCGTCCTTCAGCTCGTTCCAGACGCTGCGCGGGATGTACGCGCGCGAAGCGGCGGAGCACTTCTGGCCCTGGTACTCGAAGGCGCCGCGGACCAGCGCGGTGCGCAGGACGTCGACGTCGGCGGAGGCGTGCGCGAGCACGAAGTCCTTGCCGCCGGTCTCGCCGACCAGCCGCGGGTAGCCGCGGTAGCCCGCGATGTTCGCGCCGACCGTGCCCCACAGGTGCTGGAAGGTCGCGGTCGAACCGGTGAAGTGGATGCCGGCCAGGTCGCGGTGGGTCAGGGCGACCTCGGAGACGGCCTTGCCGTCGCCCGGCAGCAGGTTGATCACGCCCGGCGGCATGCCCGCTTCTTCGAGCAGCCGCATGGTCAGGTGCGCCGCGAACGACTGCGTCGGCGACGGCTTCCACAGCACGGTGTTGCCCATCAGCGCGGGCGCGGTGGGCAGGTTGCCGGCGATCGCGGTGAAGTTGAACGGCGTGATCGCGTAGACGAAGCCCTCCAGGGGCCGGTGCTCCATCCGGTTCCACACACCCGGCGAGCTGATCGGCTGCTCGGCGAGGATGCGGCGGCCGAACTCGACGTTGAAGCGCCAGAAGTCGGCCAGCTCGCAGGCGGAGTCGATCTCAGCCTGGGTCGCGGTCTTGGACTGGCCGAGCATGGTGGCGGCGTTCAGCGTGGCGCGCCACTTGCCGGTGAGCAGGTCGGCGGCGCGCAGCAGGATCGCGGCGCGGTCGTCGTAGGACAGCGCACGCCACTCCGGCGCGGCCTTCGCGGCGGCCGCGATGGCGTCCGTGGCGTCCTGCTGCGTGGCGCTGTGGATGGTGCCCAGCACGTGCTTGTGGTTGTGCGGCTGGACGACGTCGATCTTCTCGCCGCCGCCGGGGCGCTGCTCGCCGCCGATGGTGACGGTCAGGTCGACCGGTTCCGCCTGGCCCAGCCGCTCGAGCGCGCCCTCGAGTTCCGCGCGCTCAGCGCTGCCCGGCGCGTAGGTCAGCACCGGCTCGTTCGTCGGGGCGGGGGTCTGGGTCACGGCGTCCACGGCGGCTCCTCTGCTCTGTAGTCCAGATGCCCCGAACGGTAACTCCGGACACGCGCGAGAGGCTTGTTCGATCGGCTAAAATCGCTCGTGTGATCTTGGCCGATCGGATAACGCTGCCGTGACGTCGCTGCGCCACGTCCTGGCGACGCTCGGCGAGCCACTGGTCGAGGTCGTCGTGGCGCCGCACGGCCTCGGCGTCGACGTCACCGACGTCGTGATCCTCGATCCCGAGGATCCCTTGGAGGCCTCCCCCGGCGACCTGGTGCTGGTGATCGGCGCGCGCGGCCGGGCGGCGGCGCCGGCCATCCGCGCGGCCGGGCGCGGCGGGGCGGCCGCGGTGGCGGTCAAGGGCGCGACGGGGGCCGACGTCGCCGCGGACGCGGGTGTCGCGCTGCTGACGGTCGGCGCGGAGGCGCGCTGGGAGCAGGTGGAATCGCTGGCCCGCGGCGTCGTCGAGGCGGCCCGCGCGGGCGGCGAGGCGGCCAGCGGGGAGGTCCTCGGCGACCTGTTCGCGCTGGCCCAGACGATCGCGACGCTCACCGGCGGCCTGGTCAGCATCGAGGACACGGCGAACCGCGTGCTCGCGTATTCGCGGGCCGGCGACGAGGTCGACGAACTGCGGCGGCTGTCGATCCTCGGCCGCGAGGGGCCGGAGCGCTACCTCGCGATGCTCCGCGAATGGGGCGTCTACCAGCGGCTTCGCGCCGGGGAAGGGATCGTCCGGATCGACGAGCGGCCCGAGCTGGGCATCCGCCGCCGCATCGCGGCCGGCATCCACGCGGGCAAGCAGCCGCTCGGCACGATCTGGGTCCAGGAGGGCGCCCAGCCGCTCACCGAACGGGCCGAGACGGCGCTGCTCGGCGCGAGCCGGACCCTGGCGCCGCAGCTGATCCGGGCGCGCACCCTGCCGAGCCCGGAGCTGCGGCTGCGCGAGGACCTGCTGGCGAGCCTGCTGGAGGGCCGGCTGGACGCGGAATCCGTCGCCGACGACATCGGCGCGGACCCGGCCCGGCCGGCGCAGGTCCTGGCGTTCTCGTTGGAGCGCTCGGACAACCGGCAGCTCCGGCGGGCCGAGCTGGTCCACCTGATCGCCGTCCACACGGCGGCCTACCGGCGCAGCGCGCTGGTGAGCGTGATCGGCGGCCGCGTCTACGCGCTGCTGCCGGACCTGCCCGAGCACTCGGACGCGGCGGTGCTGGCGCTGGCCCGCGAGATCGCCGCGACGGCCCGCCGTCACCTGGACGTCCCGGTCCGGGCGGCCCTCGGCGGCGTGGTCCCCCGGCTCTCGGAGGCGGCGGCGTCCCGCGGCGACGCCGACCGCGTCCTGGCGGCGATGACGCGCGGGCACTGGGCGGCGGACGTCGCCTCGCTGGCCGACGTCCGCGCCGAGGTGCTGCTGTCGGAGGTGCTGGCGTTCCTGGGTGGGCAGCCGCGCATCCGCGACCCGCGGCTGACGGCACTGGTGGAGCACGACACCGAGCACGGCGGGATCCTGGTCCCGGCCGTCCTGGCCTGGCTGAACGCGTTCGGCGACGTCCGCGCGGCGGCCCGGGTGCTGAACATCCACCCGAACACGGTCCGGTACCGGGTCCGGCGGGCCGCGGAGGTGTCCGGAGTGGACTTCGACGACCCGGCGCAGCGCCTGTTAACTCAGCTGCAGCTGAGGTTGTGACCCTGCTAACTTCGCGCGCGTGGATCTCTTTTCGCGCACGTGGGCGGCGTTGCGCGCCGCGGTCGCTTCCGTTCCCGATGCGGACTTCGCGAAGCCGTCGGGCTGCCGGGGCTGGCTGGTCCGCGACCTGGTCTGCCACCTGGTGATCGACGCGCAGGATGTGCTGATCACCCTCGCCACCCCGGCGTCCTCGGCGTTGACGCACGACGCGATCACGTACTGGGCGGTGTCTTCCTCGCTTCCTTCGGGCGAAGACCCGCTGTCCGCGCTGATCGTCCGCCTGGCGGCGGCGTACGAGGACCCGGCGCTGCTGAAGTTCCACCTGGACGACGTGGGCGCGGCGGCGGGCCGGGCGGCGGACCTGGTGGACCCGGGAGAGCGGGTGTCGACGCAGGAGATGGTCCTGACGGCGGGCGATTACCTGTCGGCGTACGTGCTGGAGTGGACGGTGCACCACCTGGACCTGGTGGCGCACGTGCCGTCGGTGCCGGGGCCGCCGGCGGAGGGGCTGGCGCGGACTCGGGCGATGCTGGAGAAGATCGCCGGGGCGGAGTTCCCGGCGTCGCTGTCGGACACCGACGTCCTGCTGGTGGGAACCGGCCGGCGTGCCGCCACGGACGCCGAGCGCGCCGCGCTGGGCGAGCTGGCCGCGCGGCTGCCGCTGGTGCTCGGGTGATCGTCTGGCTGAACGGCACGTTCGGCGCGGGCAAGACCACGACCGCGGCCGAACTCGCCGGCCTGCTGGGCGCCCGGACGTTCGACACGGAGTTCGTCGGCTACCTGCTGCGCACGGCGTTCCCGGAGCACGAGGGCGACTTCCAGCACCTGCCGCTGTGGCGGCCGCTCGTCGTCGAAAACACGGCGCTGGTGCACGAACACGCCGGCACCCTGGTCATCCCGCAGACCATCCTGGTCGAGGCCTACGCGCGGGAGATCTTCGACGGCCTGGCCGCGCACGGTGTCCCGGTCGCGCACTTCGTGCTGCACGCCGAGGCGGCCGAACTGCGCCGCCGGATCGAAGCGTCCGCGGACACCCTGGCCCGGCAGTGGCGGCTCGACCACGTCGACCGCTACGGGGAAGCCCTGCCATGGCTTCGCCGGTCGGCGACGCTGGTGCCCACGGACAGCCGCACACCGGCCGAGGTGGCGCGCGGCATCGCCGGACGGGTCCGGGACCTCGCGGCCCCGGACCCTTCTCCGGCTACGCCTTCACCAGGCTGAACCGGCGCCGCTCCACGTCGACGGCTTCGATGCGGACCGGCAGCCGCGTGCCGACCTGCGGCGCCTCGTCCGTCACCAGCAAGCCGTGGATGCCGTCCGCGACTTCGACGAACGCGCCGAACGGCACCACCCGGGACACGACGCCGTCGAGGACGCCGCCCTCGGCGTGGGCCGCGAAGAACTCCTGCCATGGGGTCATGCGATTTCACCTCCTTCCCGCGCACGTCCCGATCAGGGAGACCGTGCGTGGGTGCGGCGGCCCGCGGGGCCGCCCGGAGGTCACGGCTCAGCCGGGTACCCCGTCTGCTCACGGCTCGAGGCCGACCCGGCAGTCACCCGGAAACCGTACCACCGGAATACGTCGCCGAAATTCCTTGACCTGATATCCGCGGATCAGGAAATAGGCTCACGCTGCCCCGCCAGTTCGGCGAGCGCGGCGAAAGAATCGAGCCGGGCGGATTGGTCGTGGGCGGCGGTGGTGGCCAGGATTTCGTCGGCGCCGGTGAGCGCGGCCAGCCTCCCCAGCCGGTCTTCCACCTCGGCCGGCGTCCCCGAGATCTGACCGTCCACAGTCTCCTCGAGCCGCCGTCGCTCGCGGTCGGTCATCGGCGCCGCGAGGATCTCCCCCGGCGGGTCCAGCGGCGGGAAAACGCCGTGGGAGCGCGAATACACCGTCGCCCAGGCTTCCGAGACCAGCAGGCGGCGCGCGTCCGCCGCCGAGTCCGCCACCGCGATCGCCGTCGACACCACCACGTACGGCTCGCGCGCCCACTCGGACGGCCGGAACCCGTCGCGGTAGCGCGTCACGGCTTCGGCCAAGGCAGCTTCGCCGCGCACCGGGGCGATCACCAGCGGCAGCCCGAGCTCCGCGGCGAGGTCCGCGCCCGCCCCGGTGGCCAGCAAGAACGGCGGCACGCGCAGCCCCTCGGCCGGGTAGGCGTGGACGCCCGGGTAGACGTGGTCCCCGGTGAAGAACCCGAGCAGCTCACGGACCTGCGCACCGAAGTCGCCGGCGTCCTCTTTG
The DNA here is from genome assembly GCA_049998155.1 of Amycolatopsis sp. cmx-13-12. Classification (GTDB taxonomy): domain Bacteria; phylum Actinomycetota; class Actinomycetes; order Mycobacteriales; family Pseudonocardiaceae; genus Amycolatopsis. Next base: position 1,480,665 of record JAEBES010000001.1, read on the forward strand.
CCGTGTCCCAGCGCCGATCGCACGCTGCCGGTGAAGCCCACGGACCGGCCGAGCCCCATGTCGATCCGGCCCGGGTGAAGCGCTTCCAGGACGCCGAACTGCTCGGCCACGACCAGTGGCCGGTGGTTCGGCAGCATCACGCCGCCGGTCCCGACGCGGATGCGGCTCGTCGCACCCGCGACGGCGGCGGCCAGCACGGTCGGCGCGGACCCGGCGACACCCGGCACGCCGTGGTGCTCGGACACCCAGAACCGGTGGTAGCCCAGCCGTTCGATGCCGGCGGCGAAGGCGACGGTGTCCCGCAGCGCCTGCGCGGGCCCGCGGTCCCGTCGCACGGGCGAGCGGTCGAGCACGGAGAACCTCACGCCGGGTGCAACGCCCGGCGTCCGGCGGGATTCCCGTCAGGGCCGCCAGCGCTCGCTGTACTCCGGGTGGTCGGCGTACGGCAGGGCCAGCAGGCGCAGTGTGAGGCACCAGTTGGAGCCGGCCTCGTCGGCGGGCACGTGGCAGGTTTCACACCAGTATTCGCTGCCGTAGAGCGGAAAACCGGGGACCTTCTCCGACACGGTCGTGCGGTGGGCGAGCAGGATCCGCCGGGTCGCCTCGATCTCGTTGATCATCTGGTTGACCACGTCGAGCTCGAGATCGGTGAGCCCGCGGATCTTCTGCTCCACGGCGACCTTCGTCTCGCCGCGGTTCATCGCCTCGCCGGCCTTGGCCTTGTTGACGGCCTGCATGATCAACGCCTGCCGCGCGCCCACCCGCGCCGCGAGGAAAGCGATCAGGTCGTCCACGAACGGCCTCCTTCCTCGAACCCGCTCCCCGATGGCCCCGGGGAGTCGTCGATTCGGGACCGCACGTTACGCCGTCGGAGACCAAGATCGTGACATCGAGATGGGCCGTGCAACATTTGTGACCCGAAAGGCGACAGCGGGCGCTTGCGTGATCACTCGCTGTTCGGATTGGTCCTTTCAGTCGAATGAAACCCCAGCGTGGTCGCTCTTTCCGTGAGGACCGCCACGGCTGTGGTCGTGGTTACAAAGGGCGCCGACGGGAGCGATTCATGTGGGAGTGCGACATCACCAACAGCATCTCGGGCGACGCATCCGGCGACCTCATCGAGACCGCCTACGCCCAGGGCGGCACCTCCTACCGCGTCGATCGCACGAGCATGATCACCAAGAACACCAAAGTCGTGCCGAAAGCGACCGTGACCGCGGTCAGCTGCCGCAAGCCGTGACGGGTCACTCCGGCCGGGCCTTGCTCGGCTGGACCCGCTTCGGCTCCCCCGGCATCTTCGGGTAGTCCGGCGGGTACGGCAGCTCCCCCAGCCCGTGGTCCCGCAAGTCCCGCTCGTACCACTCCAGCGCCGCCTCCAGCCCGCACGGCGACTCGTCCATCCCCGCGTGCAGGTCCCCGTGCTTCTCCAAGAACGCCGGGATCGTCAGCACGTCGAAGTCGTCCGCGTCCACCTCGGGCAGCAGCTCCCACGTCAGCGGCGTCGACACCGTGGCCCGCGGTGTCCCGCGGACCGACCACGCCGAAGCCACCGTGCGGTCCCGGGCCGCCTGGTTGTAGTCGAGGAACACCCGGCCGCCGCGCTCCTCCTTCCACCAGGAGATCGTCGCCTTGGCGGGGATGCGGCGCTCCACCTCGCGACCGAGCGCGATCACCGCGTGGCGGACCGCCACGAAGTCCCACTCCGGCCTGATCCGGACCAGCACGTGCACCCCGCGGCCGCCGGAGGTCTTCGGCCAGCCCGTCAGGCCCGCGTCCGCCAGGACCTCGCGGACCACCAGCGCCACCTCGACCGCGTCCGCGAACCCCGCCCGGTCCGGCGGGTCGACGTCGATGCGCAGCTCGTCCGGGTGGTCGACCTCGGGCCGGCGGACCGGCCACGGGTGGAAGTCGAACGTGCCCAGGTTGGCCGCCCACGCGAACACGGCGGGCTCGGTCGGGCACACCTCGGCGGCCTTGCGGCCCGACGGGAACGTGATCTCGGCCGTCTCGACCCACGCCGGCGCGCCCTTCGGCAGGCGCTTGGCGTAGAACCAGTCGCCCTCGACGCCGTCGACGTACCGCTTCAGCGTCGTCGGGCGCTCGCCGATCGCGCGCAGCAGCGGCCCGCCGACGGTGATGTAGTGCTCCACGACCTGCCGCTTCGTGATGCCGCGCTGGGGGAAGTACAGCTTGTCCGGGCTCGAGACGCGGACCGTGCGCCCGCCCACCTCGTACTCGACCGGGTCACCGTTCTTGGGCATGCGGCCACGCTAGCGCGCGGGAGCCGGCCGGTAGGCTCGAACGGTGTCCGGCCGCACCAAGCTGATCGTCGCGTTCGCCGTGCTCGCCGTTTTCGCGGCGGCCGCGGTGCTGCTGCCGATCCCCGGTCCGGCCGAGCTGCGGGCCTGGGCCGCCACCACCGGCCCCGCCACCCCGCTCGTGCTGCTCGTCGCGTACTCCCTGCTCACCGTGGCGCCCATCCCGCGGACGGTGTTCAACCTCGCCGCCGGCCTGCTGGTCGGCACCGCGGCCGGGATCGCCATCGGCCTGGTCGCCACCACCATCGCGGCCGGCCTCTCCTTCGGGCTGGCCCGGCTGCTCGGCCGCGACCTGGTCACCCGCCACCTGCACCGATCCGCGGTCCGCACCGTCAACGACCGGCTTTCCGGCGGCGGCGTCCTCGCCATCACGTCGCTGCGGCTGATCCCGGTGGTGCCGTTCGCGCCCTTCAGCTACCTCTGCGGGGTGTCCTCGGTGCGGCTCGTCCCGTACCTGGCCGGTACGCTGCTGGGGAGCGTGCCCGGCACGGTCGCCGTGGTGGTCCTCGGCGACGCGCTGACCGGCGACACGCCGCCCGCGCTGCTCGCCTGTTACGGCGTGTTCGCGCTGGCCGGAGCGATCGGCCTGGTCAAGGTGTTCAAGAAGCGGGCACCGGCCGAACCGCAGCCCGCCGGACCGGCTGGCTGACGCGAGCTCCGGCGCGACCGACCGCTACACTCGATCGGGTGCGCGAAGCGGTACCGCGCTGAGCAGGGCCACCACCACCGGGAATTTCGTCAGGAGCAGTCGCCATCGACACCGGTCAGCTGATCGCGGGGCACTACCGCCTCGTCGAACACATTGGTAGCGGTGCCATGGGTGTCGTGTGGCGCGCGACCGACGTGCGCCTCGAACGCACCGTCGCGATCAAGCAGATCCTCCCGCAGCCGGGTGTCTCCGAGACCGAACGCGACAACATGCGCCAGCGCGCGATGCGCGAGGCCAAGAACGCGGCCCGGTTCCAGCACCCGAACGCCATCGTGGTGTTCGACATCGCCGAGCACAACGGCGACCCCTGCCTGGTGATGGAGTACCTCGACGGGCCCAGCCTCTCCACGATCCTCGCCGAGGAGGGCACGCTGCCGCTCGGCCGGGTGGCCCGGATCGGCGAGCAGGTCGCGTCCGCGCTGGTGGCCGCCCACCGCGCCGGGATCGTGCACCGCGACGTCAAGCCGGGCAACATCCTGATCGACCCGACCGGCACCGCGAAGATCACCGACTTCGGCATCTCCCGCGCGGCCGGCGACATGACGCTGACGGCGACCGGCCTGATCGGCGGCACCCCGGCGTACCTGGCGCCCGAGCTGGCCCGCGGCGCCGACCCGGTGCCCAGCTCCGACGTCTTCGCCCTCGGCGCGACCCTCTACCAGGCGATCGAGGGCACCACGCCGTACGGCAACACGACCAACCAGCTCGCGCTGCTCTACGCGGCGGCGAACGGCCAGATCAACCCGCCGGTGCAGGCGGGTGGGGCGACCGCACTGCTGATGAGCCTGCTGCGCAGCGACCCGGGCGAGCGGCCGAGCATGGCCGAGGCCCGCGAGCGGCTGGCCGCGCTGGCCCGGACCGAGCCCGGCGGCATGACGGCGTCGCCGCCGCTGCTCTCCGGTGGCGCGGGCCGCCAGCCCGCCGCCCCCGCGTCCGCCGACGACGGCGAGCGGCCGCCGTGGCAGCGGACCGCGAACAAGGCGCCGTCGTCCCCGCCGGTCGGCACGCCCGTGCCGGCGACCAAGGCACCCTCGAACCCGCCCCGCCCGACGGCGGCGTTCATGCCGATGCGGTCCCCGGCCGCTGCGCCGAACACCCCGCCCAGACCGGTGCCCGCGGCCGCGCCGACGGCCAGGGCGCCCCAGTACTCGTCGAACACCCCGAAGCCGGACAACAAACGCAAGTACGCGGTCTTCGCCGGCGCCGGCGCGGCGGTCGTCGTGGTCGCGGTGATCGTGTTCCTGGTCCTGAACTCCGGCAACGGCGGTTCGGGCGGCACCACGACCGCCCAGTCGCCGGGCACCCAGCCGACCACCGGCAAGTCCGTGCCCAGCACCGGCCAGAGCAGCAACTCGAACGCGGCCGCCAAGCTGGGGCAGACCCCGACCGAGAGCCGGGTCAGCAACTTCAGCTCGGCCGGCAAGATGGTCATCGACTACTTCGCCAACCCGGCCGCGCACTGGGACCAGCTGACCCCCGCCGCGCAGCAGGTCTACGGCAGCGAGCAGGCCTACCAGCAGTACTGGGCCGACAACAAGGACTCGATCGGCCAGGTCAACACCGCGCACGCCGATTCGGGCGGCAACGAGAGCGACGGCTCGCTCGTCATGAACGTCAACGTCGGCGGCAGCCGCCGCGCCTACCGGCTGGTCATCATCGGCGGGCAGACCCTGATCGACGCCAGCACGAAGCTCGACGGCACCGGTTCGAGCAACTGAGACGTAACGCGCGTCCGGTGGGCTGATGGGCCCGGATGGCCTACCGTGGTGGCATGGCCGACGACGGAGCTTCGCTGCCGGGCCAGAATCCTCGCTTCCACGAGGACCTGGTCGGCCTGGACCCGTACGACCCGGAGGCGCGCGCGTTCGCCGAGCACCTCGACCGCATCGAGCGGTGCGGCCCCAACTACACCATCGAAGCCGCCCTCGACGGGGTGGCCGACTTCGCCGACTCCAGCAACCGGCTCGGCGGGCTGCGCTACTGGGTGTCCGCGCTGATCGTGGTCCTCATCGTGCTGGGCGTGATCGTGGCCGCATGGGACATCGTGGTGCACGCCCTCGCCTGGCTCGCGGCGTAACGTGGAGCGGGTGAAAGGTATGAAACCCGTTGTCGGCGCGACCCCGCGCGTCGTGAAGTCCGAGCAGGAGTGGCGGGCGCAGCTCAGCCCCGACGAGTACGCCGTGCTCCGCCAGGCGGGGACCGAACGGCCGTTCACCGGTGAGTACACCGACACCAAGACCACCGGCGTCTACGAGTGCCGCGCGTGCGGTGCCGAGCTGTTCCGCAGCGACACCAAGTTCGAAAGCCACTGCGGCTGGCCGTCGTTCTTCGACCCGGCGGACTCCGACGCGGTGCTGCTGCGCGAGGACCGCACGATGGGCATGAAGCGGATCGAGGTGCTCTGCGGCTCCTGCCACAGCCACCTCGGGCACGTCTTCGAGGGCGAGGGCTACCCGACCCCGACCGACCAGCGCTACTGCATCAACTCGATCTCGCTGAAGCTGGTGCCCCAGTCGTAAGAGCGCACAGCCTAAATCTCCCTTAAGCGAGCAACCGGCCGCCCTTCCTCGAACGTAGTCTCCGCACACGGACGAGGGAGGGCGGACTCATGACCGACACCTGGGGCATTCCCGGACCGGTGTTTTCGGGGCTCTACCTGGGCTTGCTGCTGGCGGTGGCGCTGTACGGCGGGTTGCGCGCCCGGCGGATCTCGCGGGGCGACCCCGGCGGCGCGCCGGAAGGGCCCGAAGAGTTCGCCCTGCTGGCCGGCGGGCGGGACCGGCTCGGCGAGTTCGTCGTCGCGACGCTGCTGGAGCGGCAGTTCGTCCGCATCGACGGCACCGGCAAGCTGCACCGCGTCCGCGGCACGGCTTCGGACGACCTGGGCCGCGCCGCCCTCACCCGCATCGGCAAGGGCGGGAATTCGATCATCCGGGCGGGCGAGGAGGTGGGGCGGCACGCGTCGGTCGCCGCGCTGGAGGCCGGGCTGGCCGCCCGCGGGCTGCTCACCGGCGTCCGCGCGGTCCGGTCGGCCTGGCTGACCACGGCGGTGGCCTACGCGGCGCTGGCCGTTCTGGGGGTGCTGCGGCTGATCGCCGGGTCGACCGCCGGGCACCCGGTCGGCTACCTGATCCTGCTGCTGGGGGTGAACACGGTCGCGATCGTCGTCACCGCGGTCGCCGCCGCGCACCGGCCGGCGATCAGGATCACCGCCGCCGGCCGCGCCGCGCTGGAGAAGGCGCGCCGCGCCGGCACCTTCACCGCCGGGGCAGCCGGCACCGTCGCGTCCGGGGGGCTGAGCGCGCACCCCGACAAGGAGGTCCGGCTGGCGGTCGGGCGGGCCGTGCAGCACGCGGCCGCGCAGGTGTACCGCCGTCCGCGCCGGGCCGGCTGGGCGGCGGCCGGCGGGGGCGTCGGCTACTACGGCAGCGGCGGCGGAAGCGCGTGCGGCGGCGGGGGCGGCTGCGGCGGAGGAGGCGGCGGAGGAGGCGGGGGCTGCGGCGGTTGAAACGCCGACGCGAGCGCGTACGTCTCACAGCTACGGTAACCGCGACACACTGAGGGGAGACGGGCGATGACCGACCCGTGGGGCATTTCCGGACCGGATTTCGTGGTCCTGTACATCGCATTGCTCGGCGCGGTCCTGCTCGTCAGGGTCATCGTGTCGGGTGTCGTGAACAGCCGGGCGATGCGGGCGGACGCCGTCGCGCCCGGGCCGCCGCCGACCGTCTACCAGCTCGCCTTCCTCGCCGGCGGCCCCGACCGGGCCGTCGACGCGGCGATCGCGGCCCTGGTCGAGCGCGGGCAGCTGCGCGTCAACAGCTACAAGCAGGTCAGCCAGGCCGGGACGCGGCCGGCCGAGCCGCTGGAGCGGGCGGTCTTCGACGCGGCGCAGCTGAAGACGACGGCGACGCTGCGGGCGCACGGCCGCCAGTCGGCGGCGATGCGCGCCCTGGAAGAGGGCCTCGACCAGCGCGGGCTGCTGGCGTCGGCGGCCGCCAAGCGGCAGGCGCGGACGTTCGGGCTCCTCCTGCAGCTGGCCGTGCTGGCGTTCGGCGTGGCGCGGCTGGTCAACGGCATCGCGTTGGGCCGTCCGGTCGGGATCCTGGTGTTCCTGGTGATCGTCGCGGCGGTGCTGGCCGTCGTCGCGGTGGTCCGCCGGTCGAAGACGGGCGCCCGGCAGCCGTCGGCCGCGGGCCACCGCCTGCTGGGCCAGGCCCGGGCCGCGGCGAGCGGGCCGGTCCCGGCGGGCATGCTGGCCGGCGGCGTCCTGCTCGGCGGGGCGGCGGCCGCGGTCGCCCTCGGCGGCTGGGCGATGTACCCGGACGAGGAGCTGAGCGCGGCGCTGGCCCCGCCGGTGAACTACGGCGGCGGCGGTTCGTCCGGCTCGTCGGGGTCGTCGTGCAGCAGCGGGTCGTCGTGCTCGAGTTCGTCGTGCAGCAGCGGCTCGTCGTGCGGAGGCGGCGGCTGCGGCGGAGGGGGTTGCGGTGGGTGAGCTGGGCATCGGGATCGGCTGGCGGCACGAGCTCGACCTGTCCATCGCGCGGCTGCCGGGCGTGGACTGGGTCGAGGTCGTCGCCGAGAACCTGCACGCCGACCACCTGCCGGAGACGTTGGTGGCGCTGCGCAGGCGGGGGCTGCCGGTGCTGCCGCACGCGGTCTCGCTGTCCCTCGGCGGGGCCGAGCCACTGGACACCGGCCGCGTCCAGCACCTCGCGGAGGTCGCGCGGGCCCTGGACGCGCCGCTGGTCAGCGACCACGTGTGTTTCGTGCGCGCGGGCGGGCTGGACTCGGGGCACCTGATGCCGCTCCCCCGCACCCGGGAGGCGCTGGACGTGCTGGTGGGGAACGTCCGGCTGGCCCAGTCCATCGTGGACGTGCCGTTCGCGCTGGAGAACATCGCCGCGGTGCTCGACTGGCCGGACGCCGAGCTGACCGAGGAGCAGTTCCTGACCGAGCTGACCGAGCGGACGGACTGCCGGCTGATCATCGACGTCGCCAACCTGTACGCGAACGCCCGCAACATCGGCACGGACCCGGTGGCGTTCCTGGACGGCATCCCCTGGGAGAGGCTGGCGTACGTCCACATGGCGGGCGGCATCGAGCGCGACGGCGTCTACCACGACACGCACGCGCACCCGGTGCTGCCGGAGGTACTGGCGTTGTTGACCGAGCTCCGCCGCCGGACAGACCCACCGGGAGTGCTGCTGGAGCGCGACGACGACTACCCGACGGACGACGAGCTGGCGGCGGAGCTGTTGGCGTTGCGGACGGCGGTGGCGGGGTGAGCCGGGCGGAGCTGGCCCGCCGCCAGGCAGAGCTGCTGCAGGCGTTGCTGGCCGACGGTCCCCCACCCCCGGGTTTCGACCCGGCGCGGCTGCGGGTGGAGGCCGGGGTGTTGCGCCGCAAGCACGGACGGGTGCTGGCCTATCAGCGCCCCGAGCTGGCGGAGGCACTGGGCGAGCGCTTCGGGACGCTGTTCGCGCAGTTCAACGCGGCCCGGCCGAAGAAGGCGGCAGAGCGGTCCGGGGCGTACGCGGACGAGTTCGCGACGTGGCTGATCGAGGGCGGCCACTTGCCGAAGCCGAAACGGCGGCTGGCGGACCGCCTCCGGCGCCGGTGATCGGCGGTTTCCGGCAGAGCCGCACTTTCTTGGTCTCCGGCGCCGGTGATCGGCGGATTCCGGGACAGCCGCACTCCTCGGCCTCCGCCGCCGCCGATCGGCGAGTTCCCGGCACAGCCGCACTCCTCGGCCGCCACTGATCCACAACATCGGCGGGGTGTGGACACCCGGGCGCTGACCAGGCTTTTCGTCGGCCCCCGCCGGTAGACTGGAACCGGGACCGGCCCCCAGGGAGGGCGGGCGCGCGCGGGCGAGCCGGAGTGTCCCTCCTTCCGGAGTGTCCTTATGTCAGGTGTCTCACCGGCCGAACAGCAGGCTGACCGCCAAACCCGCACCCCACCCAGACCCCCACCGCCCCGATCCGAAGCCAGAACACGGACGGTGGTGCCGGGTCAAGGCACGCTTTCCCGCCTTGACGCGGTACCACCGTCCGTAGTGACAATTCCGGCTTCGGGGTGGTGGGCCCCAACCAGCTACACCTGAAGTCGAAGGCCGAAGCAGAAACGAGTACCCGGTCAAGGCGTCCAGGTCGGTTTGTCGACTCCCGGCTGCCGCGTCCCGAACTCCCAGTACGGCTGCGCCCCCGGCAGCCCGCCGGCCATCCGCACCCGCGTCAGCCGCCCGTACCCACTTTCCGCTTCCTCCAGCAGGTCCCCGTAGTCGACGTCGGCCGCGGCCGGGTCCTTGCGGCCCAGCGAATCCAGCCACCGGCCCGTCCCCGCCAGGGACAGCCGCGCCCGCCACGTCCCGCCGTCGTCCAGCTGGCGCCGCAGAGCCGTCATCACCGCCGCTGCCGCCAGCCAGCCCGTGGCGTGGTCCAGTGCCTGGACCGGCAGCGGCGACGGCGGATCGCCGAACGCCAAGCCGCTCGACATCTGGACCAGGCTGTCGAACCCGCGCCGCCGGGCCCACGGGCCTTCCCAGCCGTACGCGCTCAAGTCCGCGATCACCAAGCCCGGCCGCAGCTCGGCCAGCTCCGCCGTCCCGAAGCCGATGCGCTCCAGCGCACCCGGCCGGAACGACTGCACCAGCACGTCGGCCCGGCTGATCAGCTTCTTCAGCCGCGCGCGGCCGCCCTCGGTGTCCAGGGCGACGAACGCCGACCGCTTGCCCTGGTTCGTGTCCCGCACCAGCGCCTCGACCCGGGGCAGGTGCGCGGCCCCGACGTGCAGGACGTCGGCGCCGTGCGCGGCCAGCACCCGGCCGGCCACCGGGCCCGCGAGGACGTGGGTCAGCTCCAGGACCCGGATCCCGCCCAGCGGCCGGTCCGAGTAGAACAACGTCCGCTTCGGCGCGTCGGCGACCGAAGACAGTGAAACCAGCGGCAGCGCAGCCACCGCCTCCCCTTGGGGGTGCACCGCCCAGTCCGACGGCGACCGAAGCTCGGCGGCCGCTCCCCCGGCGGTGACGACCGCGTGCTCCACCTCGCGCGCCGGCCGTCCGGCGACCGCCTTCTCGACGGCCTCGCGGGTCCCGGGCACACCCAGGCCCCAGCACACCGCCGCTTCGTGGCGCGGGTAGTTGCAGTGCAGGCGCACCCAGCCGTCGGCCGCCCGGTAGTCGCCCGACAGCGGGGCCCAGACGGACTCCGCTCCGACGCCGTCCACCCGCAGCAGCTGCTCGCTCCGGAACGCCGCCGCCGCCGCGTGGCGCGTGTCCGCCGTGACCACGCCGGGCTCGATGTCCCGCACCCGGAGCAGCTCGCCGGCGGCCAGGGTCGCCGCGGCCACCGAAGCCGTGGCCGCCGCCGCGACCCGGTACGGCCCGGGCAGCACGTCCTCGGTCCCGGTCAGCTCGAACGGCCCCGGCGAAGACCCGGTGAGGGCGTGCCAGACACCCTCGACGACGTCGCGCACTACGGGAGAGCCGCGACGAGCTCGGCGGGCGGCACGCGGGTGCCGGTGTAGAACGGGATCTCCTCGCGCACGTGCAGCCGCGCCTCGGTGCCGCGCAGGTGCCGCATCAGGTCGACGATCCGGTGCAGCTCGTCGGCCTCGAACGCGAGGATCCACTCGTAGTCGCCCAAGGCGAACGACGCGACGGTGTTCGCGCGGACGTCCGGGTAGTCGCGGGCTTCCTTGCCGTGGTCGGCGAGCATCTTGCGGCGGTCGGCGTCCGGCAGCAGGTACCACTCGTAGGACCGCACGAACGGGTACACGCAGACGTACTTGCGGGCCTCTTCGCCGGCCAGGAACGCCGGGATGTGGCTCTTGTTGAACTCGGCGGGCCGGTGCAGCGCGGTCTGGCTCCAGACCGGCGTCGACGCGCGGCCCAGCGGCGTCCGGCGGAACCCGGCGTACGCGGCCTGGACCTGCTCGATCTCCTCGGCGTGCCACCAGATCATGAAGTCGGCGTCGGCGCGTAGGGCGGAGAGGTCGTAGACACCCCGCACGGTGACGCCCTTGGCCTCCAGGCCGTCGAGGTACTCGGCGGTCTCCCGGCCGGCGGTCCCGCGGTCCTCGCCCAGCCTGCCCGGCTCGATCCGGAAGACCGACCAGGTGGTGTAGCGGATGGTGTCGTTGAGCTCGTTGAAGTTGACCCGCGCCATGGGTCCATCCTGTCACCGTGGCGACGGCGCCGCCGCCACGGGTCGAGTGAACGCAATCACGCGGAAAGGTGCGCCGCGATCCGGTGCGCCGCGGCCTCCGCCGTCGCCACGCAGGCCGGCAGCCCGACCCCGTGCAGGGTCGCCCCGGCGATCGCCAGGCCCGGCACCTCCGCGACGGCCTTCTCGATCCGCTCGACGCGGTCGAGGTGCCCGGTGCCGTACTGCGGCAGCCCGCCGCCCCACCGCGTCACCAGCGTCTCGATCGGCGCCGCCGTGATGCCGGTCAGGCGGGCGAGGTCGTCGCGGACCACGCGGACCAGTTCGACGTCGTCGAACTGCAGCGCGCCCGGCTCGCCGAACCGGCCCACCGAGCCGCGGACCAGCACCGGGCCGGTGCCGAAGTGCGCCCACTTCCGGGAGGAGAACGTGAACGCCTTCGACGCGTACGGCCGGCCCGAGGCGTCGCTCTCGCCGGCGCCGATCAGGATTCCCGACGCCTCCGGCAGCGCGGTCCCGGGCGGCAGCGCCAGCGCGACCACGGCCATCGACGCCAGTTCGACCTCACCGAAGGCGGCCGAGGCGGCCGGGACGACGTCGGTCAGGAGCCGGCGGGCCGAGGGCGCGGGGACGGCGAGCACCACCGCGTCGGCTTCGAAGGTGTTGTCCGCCGGCGCGTGCGCGGTCGGCGCCGCGCCGATGCGCAGCCGCCAGCCGTCGCCGTGCCGCTCGATCTCGCACACCGGCAGGCCGGTGCGCAGCTCGGCGCCGGACGCCGTGGTGAGCCGGTCGATCACCGCGCCCAGGCCGCCCGGGACGGTGCCGAACACCGGGGCCGTCGACGGGTTCGCCGGCAGCTGGGCGGCGGCCGCCGCGGTCAGCGAGCCCGCGCCCGCCGCCAGCGCCGAAGCCAGGCCGGGCATGGTCGCGCGCAGGCCGAGGCCGTCGGCGCCACCCGCGTAGACCCCGCCGAGCAGCGGGTCGACCAGCCGGTCCACCAGTTCGTCCCCGAACCGCTCGCGCAGCAGCGGCCCGAGCGGCACGTCGCCGCCCGGCAGCCGCAGTTCGGGCCGCGACGGCTCGGCCTCGACCGCCTGCCGTCCCGCCTCCGACAGCACGCCGGCCACCGATTCGGCGGACGCCGGCACGCCCATGACCGTGCCGGGCGGCAGCCCGGTGACGGCGCCGCCCGCGTGGATCTTCGCGCGGGCTTTCGTGGGGTGCACGACGTCGAGCCCGAGCTCGCGGACCAGGCCGAGCATCTCGGGACGGCGGACGAGGAAGGCCTCGGCGCCGACGTCGTAGGGCACTCCGGCGAGCTCGGCGGTGCGCAGTTTCCCGCCCGGCGCCGTCGTCTTCTCGAAGACGGTGATCCCGGCGTCCGCGCCGAGCAGCTGCCGCAGCCGGTACGCCGCGGTCAGCCCGGAGACACCACCGCCGACGACCGCGACCTGCTTCACAGCTCGTGCACCAGCCCGACCACGCGGGTCAGCACGTCCGGGTCGACGCCCGGCAGCACGCCGTGGCCGAGGTTGAAGATGTGGCCGTCGGCCGCCTTGCCCTCTTCGACGATCCGCCGGACCTCGGCTTCCAGCACCGGCCAGGAGGCGTGCAGCAGTGCCGGGTCGAGGTTGCCCTGCACGATCGCGCGGCCGCCGAGGCGCCGCACGGCTTCGTCGAGGGGGATCCGCCAGTCGACGCCGACGACGTCGGCGCCCGCGTCACGCATCGCGGCCAGGAGCTCGCCGGTGCCGACGCCGAAGTGGATCCGCGGCACGCCGTACTCCGCGACACCGGCGAGGACCTTCGCCGAGTGCGGCAGGACGAATTCGCGGTAGTCCCGCTCGGACAACGCGCCGGCCCAGGAGTCGAACAGCTGGACGGCGTCGACGCCGGCGTCGAGCTGCGCGCGCAGGAAGTTCAGGGCGATGTCCGCCAGCCGCCCGGCCAGCTCGTGCCACACCTCGGGCGAAGAGTGCATCAGCGCCTTGGTGTGCTCGTGGTTGCGGCTCGGGCCGCCCTCGATGAGGTAGCTGGCCAGCGTGAACGGCGCACCCGCGAAGCCGATCAGCGGGGTCTCGCCGAGCCGCTCGACCAGCAGCCGGACACCGTCGGCGACCTTCGCGACCTGCTCGGGCTCGAGCTCCGGAAGCGCCTTCACGGCGGCGAGGTCGCGCACCGGCGAGGCGGCCACCGGGCCGGTGCCGGGCACGATGTCGATGTCGACGCCGGCCGCCTTGAGCGGCACCACGATGTCGCTGAAGAGGATCGCCGCGTCGACGCCATGGCGGCGGACCGGCTGCAGCGTGATCTCGGCGAGCATCTCCGGGTCGAAACACGCGTCGAGCATCGGCACGCCCTCGCGCAGCGCGCGGTACTCGGGCAGCGAGCGACCGGCCTGGCGCATGAACCAGACGGGCGGGTGCGCCGGGCGTTCGCCGCGCGCGGCGGCCAGGAACGGGGCTTCGGGCAGCTCGCGGCGGGCGGCCGGAGCGGCCGGGCGCGGCAGGGGCGTGGTCTGAGACATCGCCGTCAATCGTGCCACGAGCCGAGGCGGGCCGGTTCCTCGGCGCGCCTGCGCCCGCAACGGGGCGTGGCCGCCCTAAAGTCGAAGCGTGACCGCGATGACGCCAGTGCCCGAACTCTTCCGCGAAGCAGTCGCGGCGCTGCAGTCCGTCCGGCCCCGCCGGGAGGTGCTGCTGGAGCCGATGCGCGCCCCGCAGCGGCTCGCCCCGTGGTCGTACGCGGTCAGCTGCGAAGTGTCCGGGCCCGCCGACGTGCTGGCGTCGGGACGGCTGGTCCTGCTGCACGACCCGGACGGCCAGGACGGCTGGGACGGCGTGCTGCGCCTCGTCATGTACGTGCGCGCGGAGCTGGACCGGGAACTGGCGACCGACCCGTTCCTGCCGGCGGTCGGCTGGTCGTGGCTCACCGACGCGCTGGAAGTGTCCGGCGCGAGCTGGAAGGCCCTGGGCGGCACGGTGACGGAGACGTCGTCGGCCCGCTTCGGCGACATCTCGGGGCCCGCGCGCACCGACGACCTGGAGCTGCGGGCGTCGTGGACGCCGACGGACGCCGGGCTGTTGCCCCACGGGCAGGCCTTCTGCCAGGTGATGGCGAGCGTCGTGGGCCTGCCGCCGGTCGGGGTGACCCTCTTCGGACAGCGCCAAGGCTCCTGACCCCACCCCTCGTGAGTGGTAAGTAGGGTTAGAACCCGACTTACCACTCACGACCGGCGAGCGGCGGTCCGGGCGGTCCGGCGGCTGTCCGGGCGGTCTTCTGCAACGAATTGGCAACGGCAGCGCGCATCCGGACGTGCCGGAGCCGCCGATTGTACGGATGTGAGCAAAATTCACGTCCGCTGAACGCCGTTCACTTCGCGGTCCGGGCCCTCAGGTGCCCCCAGACGCCCGCGCCGGCCCGGACGGCCTCAGGACACCCCCGGCAGCCCGCCGCGGTCTGCGAGGGCGTTTCACGTCTCCTCGTTCGTGACTCCCCGCGGTCACGCACCGCAACAAGATCAACTCGCGTGTGCGAACCCGTCGTCACCCCGCGACAGACACGGACAGTCACAGTTTCGCGCCACGGCAGGCCCTCCGGACGCCCCGCGGAGGCCGCGCAGCGGAGTTGATCCACCCCCGGCCGGAGCCGCTTTCCGAGGGTGGGGGGAGCCCATCCGGCCCCTCGTCACTAGGCGCACCGGAAGCTGCACGCCTCATCTGCACGGCCATTTGGGCGCCGGTAACTCCTTTGCATCGTGTTCACTGGGCTATCCGTTAGCAACCGGCCGTGTACTAGCCCGATCGTGTTACTACGAACCCACTGAGTGACTGTTCGTTTGAGATAGATACCCATTCGATCCCCCCGCAACGGCCTCAGGACGGCTACAGTGCCTTCGACGACACCACTTTCGGTCTAAAGCTGGCGCGGCTGAACGGCCGAAGGTCCCGGTGCCGGTCGGGGGGCACGACCGACTCCAGGGAGGTAGTGACGTGGCTACCGTCGGCATTTCTCAGGCCGTCCGATCCACGCCAGCCGGCGCGTTGCCGGCGAGCATGGTTCCGCACCCGCGGGAAGAGCTCTTTTCGGTACTGGTGGTCGATGACCACCCGCTGTTGAGGGAGGCAATCGCAGCAAGACTCGCACAGATGGGTGCGGGGACCGTCCACGAAGCCGCCACGGTGGCCGAGGCGAGGGCGCGAGCACAGGCCACCGGGCCTTGTGACCTGGCGATCCTCGATCTCGGACTGCCGGACGGCAGCGGCATCGAGCTGGTTACGGAACTCCGTAGCCACGGCTGGCCGCGCGTGGTGGTACTCGCATCCTCGGACGACCCGTACGCGGTCCGCTCGGCCTTCCAGGCCGGGGCCCAGGCGTACCTGCTGAAGTCCGCGTCGCCGGTCGTGGTGACCGACGGCGTGCGGCGCGTGCTCGAGGGCGGCGTCTACGCCGACCCGAGCGTGGCTCCGGTGCTGGCCACCGGGACCCGCGTCGCGGGCACCGACAACACCCCGCGCGAGCTGTCCGCTCGTGAGGTGGAGGTGCTCCAGCTGGTCGCCGACGGGCAGTCCAACAAGGAGATCGGCGAGGAGCTTTCGCTCTCCGCCCTCACCGTCAAGTCCCACCTGTCCCGGATCGGGCGCAAGCTCGGCACGGGCGACCGGGCCCAGATGGTGGCGCTGGCCATGCGAGCCGGCGTGATCCGCTGACGCAAGCGAACAGCCCTGCGGGGCGGGCAGACCAGGCGCGGTATGCCCGTCCCGTAGGGTCGTCAACCATGGGAAGCACTGAGGCCGAGGACACCGGGATGGAGATCGAGTCCACGGGCGGCCCCGTGCTGCTACGCGAACCCGCCGAGGGCACGCCCCCGGTGATCACCGACCCCGCCGCGCTGGCCGACGCCTGCGCGAGGCTCGCGGCGGGCACCGGCGCGGTCGCCGTCGACACCGAACGCGCGTCCGGCTACCGGTACTGGCCCAAGGCCTACCTCGTGCAGCTGCGCCGCGAGGGTTCCGGCACGGTGCTGATCGACCCGATCGCACTGGCCGACGACCTCCAGCCGCTGCGCGACGTCCTCAACGACCTGGAGTGGGTGCTGCACGCCGCCTCCCAGGACCTCCCCTGCCTCGCCGAGCTCGGCCTGCACCCGGCGGCGCTGTTCGACACCGAGCTGGCCGGCCGGCTGGCGGGCTACGAACGCGTCGCGCTGGGCACGCTGGTCGAGCTCCTGCTGGGGTACACCCTCGAGAAGGGCCACAGCGCGGCCGACTGGTCGAAGCGGCCGCTGCCGGTCGACTGGCTGAACTACGCCGCCCTCGACGTCGAGCTGCTCGTCCAGCTGCGGGAGAAGCTGGAAGCGGAGCTGGGCGCCCAGGGCAAGCTGGAGTGGGCGCGCCAGGAGTTCGAGAACGTGCGGACGGCCCCGCCGCCGCCCCCGCGCGCCGAGCCGTGGCGCCGGACGTCCGGGGTGCACAAGATCCGCAGTCCCCGCGGCCTCGCGGCGGTCCGCGAGCTGTGGCAGGCGCGCGACGAGCTGGCCCGCAAGCGCGACCGCGCGCCGAGCCGCATCCTGCCGGACAGCGCGATAGTCAACGCGGTCACGGCCGACCCGAAGACGGTCGAGGAGCTGCAGGCGCTGCCGGTGTTCAGCGGGCGCGTGCAGCGCAAGTACACGGCGAGCTGGCTGCGTCACCTCCAGGTGGCCCGGGCCCTGCCTGCTTCGGAGCTCCCGTCGCCTTCGCAACCGACGGACGGCCCGCCCCCGGTGAACCGCTGGGCGGACAAGGACCCGGACGCGGCGGCCCGGCTCTCCGCCGCGCGAGCGGCACTGACGGCGATCGCGGAGGACCGCCGGTTGCCGGTGGAGAACCTGCTGCTGCCGGACCTGGTCCGCCGGACGTGCTGGCGTCCGCCGGCGGAGACGGACGAGGATTCGGTGGCGGAGGTCCTCCGGGCGGGCGGTGCCCGGCCGTGGCAGGTGGAGCTGACGGTGACGGCACTGAGCAAGGCGTTGCAGACGACGGCTTCCTGACAGATCCACGACAGTCCCCGGCCAGTGTCGCGCGGGGACCGGGGATCGCTCGCTCGTTGATCTACTCTCGCCGGAATCCAGATCTCCGGCGAAGGTGCGCTCGATGACCGACTTCATGTCCGACCAGCCCGCGGTCCAGTGTTTCCTCAGTTTCACCCACGAGGACGACAGTTTCCTGAACTTCGTCACTCCGCTGAAGGCTTCCCTCGAACAGTTCTGCGCCTCCGCGCACGGACGCAAGATCGAGGTCTTCGTGGACCGCGAAAGCATCGGCTGGGGCGAAGACTGGCGTACCAGGATCCAAGACGGGATCAATGCCGCGATGGTCTTCATCCCGGTCATCTCGATGAACTACTTCTACGAAAGCAGCGCCTGCCGCGAGGAGCTCACCGCGTTCTACGCCAAGGCCAACGAACTGGGCCTCACCCAGCTCATCCTTCCCCTGATCGTCCTGGGAAAGAACCTCATCACCGAGAACAGCGACGACGCGAACATCCGCATCATCGAGAAGCTGCAGTACATCGACATCGAGGAGGCGGTGCTCGCCGGCGCCGGAACCGCGGAGTGGCGCAGGATGATGGCCGTCGTGGCCGGGAAGCTGATCAAGGCCATCCAGTCGGCCGAGAGCCGGTTGGCGGAAATGCAGAAAAGCGAGTCACCGATCCCGGCCGCCGCCGAAGTACCGGACGAGGACGCGCCCGGCCTCCAGGAATACGTCGAAAGACTCACCGAGGTGGGCACCATTCTCGAACGGCAACTCGGCAGCATCACCGTTTCGCTGCACGCACTCGCCGCCGAAATGCAGCAGGCGACCGCGGACATGGAAGGGCAAACCCAGGAGTTCATCAAAGAACGAGTGGCCCGCACCGCCGAAACCGTCAAGCCGCTGTCGGTGAACATCCAGCAGGTCGGCACCGATTTCGAAGCCACCATCGCCGAAACCGACAGCATCATGCGCTCATACATGCAGCTCATGACCTCACACGGCAGTCCCGAGATGGTGGCGCAGGCACGCAAGGAATACGCGGAATTCGTCGAAATGCTGGGAGAACTGGAGGAGGTCGAGACCGCCATCACCACCTTCCTCGTCCAGATCCGCCCGGCGGAAGTGATCAACGCCCCGTTGCGGGCCGCGATCCGGCCTCTGCGCGTCGGGGCCCAGTCGATCCAGCTGGGCATCCGGACCCTCCGTGGGCTTCAGGATCTGCAGCCGGAGCAGGTCGGGCCGCCGGTGCCCAGCGCGCGGTAAGCGTCGATCGCCGACGCGGACCGACCGCCTGCATCCCCGGGCGCGCAGCTCCGCGAGGCGGGCCACGCTCATTCCGCGAGGGCCGCCAGCAGCGCGTGCGCCTCCGCTCGCAGCTCGTCCGTCGGCTCGCCAACGCCCACCAACCGGACCACCCCGTCGGCCCCCTCGCGCACATGGGCTTCGACGTCCAGCGCCGGGTCGTCGCGCCGGATCACCGCGATGCTCTCCACCAGGCCGAACACCAGGTCCGTCCGGATGGCGACCGCCGCGGGTGCGACGCCCGAAGCCGCCACGAGCCGGCCGTACGCTGCCTTCAGCTCCGCGCGTTCCGTGCGGAAGCGGGCCAGGTTCGGCGATCCCACCTCCGGCAGCAGGTACAACGCGCCCAGGTTGTGCCGCGCCCCGCCCAGCAGGCCGATGTCCGCGTACGCCAAGGCCCACAACCGGACCGCCGCCGGGGCCGCGCCGGCCACCAAGCGGGCCGCCAGTGCCAGTGACGGGCGGACCGTCTCGGCCAGCAACGCCGCGAGGATGTCTTCCTTGGCCGGGAAGTGGTAGTACAGCGACGCCTGGCGCAGCCCCGCGCGTTCGGCGATCGCCCTGGTGGTCGTGGCCGCGTACCCGGCTCCGGTGAACAACTCCCCCGCCGCGTCGAGCACCGCCTGGCGCGCGTCGGGACGGCTCGCCGCCGCGCCGCTCGCCCTCGGCCTGCCGACTCCCGACCCTTTGACCACGGACGTGATCTTGCCAGGTCTCGGGCCGCGACACGCGCACGACAGGCACGGTTACGCCCGGATGTCGTCATTGACGCCGTGTCGATTCCGGCGTTAACCGCGCCCTAACACCGCGGAGATCACCGCGTCGCGGCGAAGACCTAATTTCTGTCAAGCGATCGAAACAAGGAGCCCGCATGACACCACCCGACGAACTCGCCGCCTTCGGATACCGCCAGGAGCTCCGCCGGTCGCTGGGCGGGTTCTCCGCCTTCGCCGCCGGGTTCTCCTTCGTTTCCATCCTGACCACCGTCTTCCAGCTCTTCGGCTTCGGCTACACCTTCGGCGGCCCGCTGTTCTTCTGGACGTGGCCGGTCGTCCTGGCCGGCCAGCTGCTGGTGGCCCTCAACTTCGCCGAGCTCGCCGCGCGCTACCCGCTCGCCGGATCCGTGTACCAGTGGGCGAAACAAGTCGGCAAAGGCTTCCTTGGCTGGCTCGCCGGCTGGATGATGCTGATCGGCTGCATCGTCGCCCTCGCCGCCGCGGCGATCGCGTTGCAGATCGTGCTCCCGTCGGTGTGGGACGGCTTCCAGTTCGTCGGCGGCGATCCGTCGGTCACGTCGCCGACCGGCGCGGCCAACGCCGTGCTGCTCGGCACCGTGCTGCTCGTCTTCACCACGGTGGTCAACGCCGGCGGGGTCCGGCTGATGGCGCGGATCAACGACGTCGGTGTCGCGGCCGAACTCCTCGGTGTCGTCGTCCTCATCACGGGGCTGCTCCTGTTCGCCGTCCGCGGTCCGCAGGTGGTGCTGCACGACGCCCCCGGCACCAGCGCCGGGATCGGCGGCGTCCTCGCTTCGGCGCTCATGGCCGCGTACGTCCTCTACGGCTTCGACACCGCCGCGTCGGTCGCGGAAGAGACGAAGGACGCGCGCAAGACGGCGCCGCGGGCGGTCCTGCGCGCCGTGCTCGTGTCCGGGATCGGCGGCCTCGCCGTGGTCGTCACCGCGCTGATGGCCGCGCCGAGCCTCACCGACGGGCAGCTCGCCGGCAAGGGCCTGCCGTACGTGATCACCGCCGTCTTCGGCGACACCCTCGGCCGGGTCTTCCTCGCCGACGTCGCGATCGCCGTCATCGTCTGCACCCTCACCATCCAGACCGGCACCGTCCGGCTGATCTACGCGATGGCCCGCGACGGCGCGCTCCCCGGGTCCGCCCGCCTCGCCGGGGTCAGCCCACGCACCGGGACGCCGGTCGCGCCCGCGCTGTTGTCCGGCGCGCTGGCCATCGGGCTGCTGCTGCTCAACGTCGGGAACCCGACGCTGTTCAGCACCATCACCGGGACGTCGGTGGTCGTCGTCTACCTGGCCTACCTGCTGGTGACGGGCCCGCTGCTGATCAAGCGGCTGCGCGGGGCCTTCCCGGCGGAACCGGGCCGGTTCTCCCTCGGCCGCTGGGGCGTACCGCTGAACGGAGCAGCCGTGCTGTACGGAATCGCGATGATCGTGAACATCGGCTGGCCGCGTGCGGAGATCTACGATCTCGCCGGTTCGGGCTCCCCCTGGATGCTGCTGTTCCCGATAGAGTTCGTCGGCGGCGCACTGGTGATCGGCTGGCTCTGCTGGCTGCGGCTGCGTCCCGCTCCCGCCCTCGAACCCGCGACCTGAGAGAGGACGACCATGAGCACCACCGCGACGACCTACGGAGCGCGCGACCACGCCCGCGCCCAGGCCGGCACCGTGGTCGACACGATGCCGTCGATCCCGGCGAGCACCTGGCCGGACCCGCCGGCCGGGGTCGCTCCCGAGGCGCTGACCTGGGCCGAGACCGTGGCCGGCGGCGGGTACACGCACAAGGTGCTGGCCCGCGGCACGCGGCTGCGGCTGACCGACGTCGACGGCGACGCCTGCGCCCACCTGCTGCTGTTCAACGCCGAGGCGCCGTGGGAGCGGCTGAACGTCGCCGACACGGTCAAGGTGCAGTGGAACGCCTACCTCGGCGAGTCGGTGGCGCTGCTGTCGGACCAGGCGCGGGTGCTCGCCACCATCGTCGCGGACGCGAGCGGGAAGCACGACGCACTCTGCGGGACGTCCACTGTGGACGGCAACACCACGCGCTACGGCGACGGCGCCCCGGAGGGCCCCTCGCCCGCCGGGCTGCCGCTGTTCACCCTGGCGGCGGCCAAGAACGGCCTCGGGCCGCGCGACCTGCCGCCGAGCCTGTCGTTCTTCCAGGGCGTGCGGGTCCAGCCGGAGGGTGACCTGGAGTTCACCGGCTCCGCCGGCGCCGGCCGGTCGGTCGACCTCCGGATCGAGATCCCGTCGATCGTGCTGATCGCCAACGTCGCCCACCCGGTCGACCCGCGGCCGGACTACACGGTGACCAAGCTCGAAGTCCTCGCCTGGCGCGACCGGCCGACCACCCCGGACAGTCCGGAGTGGACACACACGCCGGAAGCGCAGCGCGCCTTCGAGAACACCGCCGACTACCTGACTGCACGGGGGATCGCATGAGCACGGCCTACGAATCCCAGCTGGAAGTCAGCGTCGACGTTCCCGCGCGGGCGCCGTATTCGACGGTGCTGCAGCAGGGCCAGGAGCTGGCGATCATCGACCTCGGCGGCAACCAGGCCGTCGACTTCCTCTGCTACGACGCGAACGACACGTCGAAGCGCTACAGTGCGGCCGCGACGATCGCCGCGCAGGGCAACATCTTCCTGACCACCGGCAGCGTCCTGCGCACCCAGGAGGGCACGCCGCTGCTGACCGTCGTCGCCGACACCTGCGGGCGCCACGACACGCTCGGCGGCGCGTGCAGCAAGGAGTCCAACAGCCTCCGCTACGGCCAGCACACCCGCCACCAGCACGCCTGCGTCGAGAACTTCCTCATCGAGGGCGCCAAGTGGGGCCTGGGCAAGCGCGACCTGGTCAGCAACGTCAACTGGTACATGAACGTGCCGATCGAGGAAGACGGCACGCTCGGCATCGTCGACGGCATCTCCGCGCCGGGCCTGGAAGTCCGGCTGCGCGCGGAGACCGACGTGCTGGTCCTCGTCTCGAACTGCCCGCAGATCAACAACCCGTGCAACGGGTTCGACCCGACGCCGGTGCGGATGGTCGTCATCTCCCCGGGAGTCGCCGCGTGAGGCTGCTCGTCGCCAACCGCGGCGAGATCGCGGTCCGGATCCTGCGCAGCGCCAAGGAATTGGGCCTCGAGACCGTCGCGGTGTACTCCGACGCCGACCGCCTCGCCCCGCACGTCCGGCTGGCCGACCGGGCCGTCCGGCTCGGCCCGGCGCCCGCGGCGGAAAGCTACCTCCGGGCCGGCGCCATCGTCCAGGCCGCTCTCGACACCAGCTGCGACGCGATCCACCCCGGCTACGGCTTCCTTTCGGAGGACGCGGCGTTCGCGCGTGCCTGCGAAGACGCCGGGATCGCCTTCGCCGGGCCGGCCCCGGAACACCTGGAGGTGTTCGGCAGCAAGCACACCGCGCGCGAGGCGGCGATCGCGGCGGGCGTGCCGCTGCTGGCCGGCACCGGTCTGTTGTCCGATGTGGACGAGGCGCTGGCCCATGCGGAGGACATCGGCTACCCGGTGATGCTCAAGGCGACCGGCGGCGGGGGCGGGATCGGGATGCGCGCCTGCGCCTCGCCGGACGAGCTGCGGGCCGCCTGGGACACCGTGCGCAGCGTCGCGGCCAAGAGTTTCGCCAGCTCCGGCGTCTTCCTGGAACGCCTGGTCACCCGCGCGCGGCACGTCGAGGTCCAGGTGTTCGGCGACGGCTTCGGCGAGGTCCTCGCCCTGGGCACGCGCGACTGCTCGCTGCAGCGGCGCAACCAGAAGGTCGTCGAGGAGTGCCCGGCGCCGGACCTGCCCGAGGACGTCCGGAAGCACCTGGTGGAGTCCGCCGTCGCGCTGTGTTCGTCGGTGCGCTACCGCTCCGCCGGCACGGTCGAGTACGTCTACGACGCCGAGCGCGGGGAAGCGGCGTTCCTCGAGGTCAACACGCGGCTGCAGGTCGAGCACCCGGTCACCGAGGCGGTCTACGGCGTCGATCTGGTCGCCTGGATGCTCCGGCTCGCCCAGGGCGACCGGGCGATGTTCCGCGCGACGCCGGTCGCGCGCGGGCACGCCGTCGAAGCGCGTGTGTACGCCGAAGACCCGGGCGCCGGGCACCGGCCGAGCGCGGGTCTCGTCACCCGGGTCACCCTGCCCACCGGCACCCGCGTCGACACGTGGGTCGAGCCGGGCACGACCGTCACCACGCACTACGACCCGTTGCTGGCCAAGGTGATCTGCACCGGCACCGACCGCGTCGAAGCACTGGCGAACCTCCGGGAAGCGCTCGCCGCCACCCGGTTCGACGGCGTCCAGACCAACCTCGGCCAGCTGCGGGCCGCGGCCGCCGACCCGGCCTTCGGTGCCGCGGCGCACGACACGGCCACCTTGAACGAAGTCGGGGACGCGGAACCGCGGATCGACGTCCTGCGCGGCGGGACGATGACGACCGTGCAGGACTGGCCGGGTCGCACCGGGTACTGGGCCGTCGGGGTGCCGCCGAGCGGGCCGATGGACGACCTTTCGCTGCGGCTGGGCAACCTCGCACTCGGCAACCCCGAGGGCGCGCCCGGTCTGGAGTGCACTGTGGACGGCGTGGCGCTGCGGTTTTCGCACGCCACGCAGGTGTGCGTCACCGGCGCGCCGACGACCGTGCTCGTCGACGGCGCCGAGGTTCCGTTGTGGACACCCGTCGAAGTACCGCCGGGGGCGACCCTGGACGTCCGGGCGTGCACGGCCGGGCTGCGCAGCTACCTCCTGGTGCGCGGCGGTGTCGACGTGCCGGAGTTCCTCGGCAGCGCGGCGACGTTCACGCTGGGCAAGTTCGGCGGGCACGGCGGCCGCGCGCTGGCCGCCGGGGACGTCCTGCGGCCCGGGCCGGCGCCCGCGGACCCGGTCGTGGGGCCGGTGCCGGCCACCGAACGCCCGGACTTCGCTCCCCACTGGACGATCGGTGCCCTCGAAGGGCCCCACGCGGCACCGGAGTTCTTCACCCCGGACGACGTCGACACGTTCTACGCCACCGACTGGCAGGTGCACTTCAACTCGGCCCGCACCGGCGTCCGGCTCGTCGGGCCGCGGCCGCAGTGGGCGCGCCCGGACGGCGGCGAAGCGGGCCTGCACCCGTCGAACATCCACGACACGCCGTACGCGATCGGCGCCGTCGACTACACCGGCGACCTGCCGATCCTGCTCGGCCCGGACGGGCCCAGCCTCGGCGGGTTCGTCTGCCCGGCGACGGTCGCCACCGGCGAGCGCTGGAAGCTCGGCCAGCTGCGGCCGGGCGACACCGTGCGGTTCGTGCCGATCGGCACCGACCACGCGGCGGCGCTGCGGACGCGGCCCGCCTCGGCGGTCGAGCCGAGCCGGCCCGCGCGCGACGACGGCGGTGTCCTCATGCGACTGTCCGCTTCGGATGGTGGGGAACCTTCGGTCACCTACCGCCGCAGCGGGGACGACAACCTGCTCGTCGAGTACGGCGAGATGAAGCTCGACCTCGCGCTGCGGATGCGGGTGCACGCGCTGGCCGAGCGCCTGACCGCCGAGGGCGTGCCGGGGATCGTGGACCTGACGCCGGGCATCCGGTCGCTGCAGGTGCACGTCGACCCGGACGCGCTGCCGGTCGGCAAGGCGCTCGGGCTGGTCCGCGAGCTGGAACGGGACCTGCCGCCGACGCACGACCTGGTGGTGCCGAGCCGCAGCGTCCGGCTGCCGCTGTCGTGGGACGACCCGGCCACGCGCGAGGCGATCGAGCGGTACATGACCGGCGTCCGCGACGACGCGCCGTGGTGCCCGTGGAACATCGAGTTCATCCGGCGCGTCAACGGTCTGTCCAGTGTGGACGACGTGTACCGGACGGTGTTCGACGCGGAGTACCTCGTGCTCGGCCTCGGCGACGTCTACCTCGGCGCGCCGGTGGCGACCCCGCTGGACCCGCGCCACCGGCTGGTGACGACGAAGTACAACCCGGCGCGGACGTGGACGGCGGAGAACTCCGTCGGCATCGGCGGCGCCTACCTCTGCATCTACGGCATGGAGGGCCCGGGCGGCTACCAGTTCGTCGGGCGCACGGTCCAGGTGTGGAACAGCTGGCGCGGCGGCGAGCAGCCGTGGAACCTGCGGTTCTTCGACCGGATCTCCTGGTACCCGGTGACGGCCGACGAACTGCTGGACATGCGGGCGCAGAGCTCGTCCGGCACGCTGGAACTCGACACCACCGAGGGCGCCTTCGCCCTGGCGGACTACCAGAAGTTCCTGGCGGACAATGCCGAGAGCATCGCCGGGTTCCGGGCGACGCAGGCGGCCGCGTTCGAGGCGGAACGGCAGGCGTGGGCGGCGGCGGGCGAATTCGACCCGAAGCCGGAGCCGGTCACCCGGCCCCCGGCGCGGGTCGAGGCACCGCCGGGCGGGCACGTCGTCGAAGCGCCGTTCGCGGCGACGGTGTGGCGGGTCGACGTCGCCGCGGGCGAACGCGTCGAGAACGCGCAGTCGCTGGTGACGCTGGAAGCGATGAAGACCGAGGCGCGGATCCCCGCGCCGGCGAGCGGTGAGGTGGTCGAAGTGCTCGTGTCGCCCGGTGACCAGGTGGCCCCCGGCACCCCGCTGGTGGTGCTGGGATGACCGCGATCGAAGAGCGGGTGCGGGCGGCCTACCGGCGGATCGAGCGGGTGGACCGGCCGGAGATCTGGATCGATCTCCGGCCCGAAGCCGACGTCCTCGCCGAAGCCGCGGCTTTGGAAGAGCGCGGCTTGCCGCTGTACGGGAAGCTCGTGGCGGTCAAGGGCAACATCGACGTCGCCGGGCTGCCGACGACGGCGGCCTGCCCGGACTACGCCTACAAGCCGGAGGCCGACGCGCCGGTGGTCGCCCGGCTGCGGGCGGCGGGTGCCCTGGTGCTCGGCACCACGAATCTCGACCAGTTCGCGACCGGCCTGGTGGGGACGCGCAGCCCGTACGGCGCGGTGCGCAACGCCGTGGATCCGGCGTACGTGTCCGGCGGGTCGAGTTCGGGGTCGGCGGTGGCCGTCGCGTTGGGGATCGTGGATCTCGCGTTGGCGACGGACACCGCGGGGTCCGGCCGGGTGCCGGCGGCGTTCAACGGGATCGTCGGGCTCAAGCCGACCCCGGGCCTGCTGCCGACGCTCGGTGTGGTGCCCGCGTGCGCCAGCATCGACTGCGTGTCGCTGTTCGCGCGGACGGTCGAGGAGGCGTCGTTCGCGCTGACTTGCCTGGCCGAGCCCGCGCAGGTCCACACGGGACGGTTCCGGCTCGGCGTCCCGTCCCCGGAGCAGCTCGGGCCCTTGGCGCCCGGCTGGGCGGAGGCGTTCGACGCGGCGGTCTCGGACTACGCCGCGGGCGGCGCCGAAGTGACCACTGTGGACATCTCGGCGTTCCTGGAAGCGGCGCAGCTGTTGTACGGCGGCGCGTTCGTCGCCGAGCGGTACACGGCGGTCGGCGAGTTCATCGACGCGCACCCGGACGCCGTCGACCCGGTGGTGCGCTCGATCATCGGCCCGGCGCGGGACATCCCCGCGCACCGGCTGTTCGCCGACCAGGCCACCCTGGCGGGCCTGCGCGCGGAGGCGCTGGTGGCGCTGGCCGGCGTCGACGCGATCCTGCTCCCGACGACAACCGAGCACCCGACGATCGCGGAGGTCGCGGCGGACCCGGTGGCGGTCAACGCGCGGCTGGGCCGGTTCACCAACGCGACCAACCTGTTCGGGCTGTCGGCGTTGGCCGTCCCGGCGGGCTCGGTGGCCGGACGCCCGTTCGGCGTGATGTTCCTCGGCGCGCCGCACGACGACCTGAAACTGGCCGCACTGGCGGGTATGCGGTCCGAACGCATCCCGATCGCGGTGGTCGGCGCGCACCTGAGAGGGCAGCCGCTGAACCACGAGCTGACCTCCCGCGGCGGCCGGTTCGTATCGGCGGTGTCGACGGCGGCGGCGTACCGGTTGTACGCGCTGGACACGGTGCCGCCGAAGCCGGGCCTGGTCCGGGTGGCGTCCGGAGGGGTGCCGGTGGCCGCGGAGGTGTGGGAGCTGCCGGCGCGGGGCTTCGGCGAGTTCGTGGCCGGTATTCCGGCGCCACTGGCGATCGGCAAGCTCGAACTGGCCGACGGAACACGGGTGCCGGGCTTCCTCTGCGAGCCGTCGGCAACAGAGGGAGCGGAGGACATCTCGGCGAAGGGCGGGTGGCTGGCGCACCTCGGCGTCGGGTAAATCGGTTGCGGGGCGGGGTGACACTGAGGTCATGAACACCCTGCCTTGCGGCCATCCGGGCCGCATCGGCACCCTGCGCATCTGTTTGCATCTGGCTGTCGAAGAACCTCCCCCGGCCACTCGCCACCTCACCGGCGTGGGCACCCGCTACGACCTCGTCTGCGCCGAGTGCACGCCGGCCGCGCTGGTCGACGTCTGCGAAGCCTGCGCCGACCGGGCCGAATTCGGCGGCACCTGGGCAGCCCGCCCCTGCCCGGTGCGTCCGCTGAACGACGGCTGCCTGGCGCCGATGCCCGGACACTGGCTCGCGCTGACCACGGAAGGCTTCGTGCGGATCACCGATGACGACCAGTGGCTCGTCGGGCCGGTCGAGCTGCCCGAAGAGACCTGCGAAGAGGCCTGGGACTTTCCGGACGGCCGCCCCCGCCGCGGCCTGCACACCTCGCGCGACGGGCGGTTCGCGGCGGTCGTCTCCGAGTACGGCCGGTTCGCCACGGTGGTCGACCTCGACGAGTGGCTCACCGTGGTCGACCTCGACCGCAACCCGGGCGACAACGAGTTCACCCGGTTCCCGTTGGCCTTCCTCGGCGAAGGCGAAACGGCGAAGGTCGTCGCAGCCACCGACTGGAACCGCCTGGACGTGTTCACCCTGCCCGGCGGCGAGCTGCTGACCGACCGGGAAACCCCGCAACAGGAACGCCGGCAACCGACACCCGAGCACTACCTCGATTACTTCCTGGGTGCCCTCCACCCGAGCCCGTCCGGCCGCTGGCTCCTCACGGACGGCTGGGCCTGGCACCCCGTCGGCATCCCCCTGGCCATCGACCTCGCCGCCTGGCTGAACGGCGACCGGTACGCGGCCGAACACGGACGCCACCTCGCCGACCGCGACGACACCTGGGACACCCCGATCGCCTGGGTGGACGAAACCACCGTGGCCCTCCAAGACACCGGCGGCGTCCAACTGCGCGACGCCGGGACCGGCCGCCGCACCGGGATGTTCGCCGGACCCGCCGGACGCATGTGGGGCCACGGCGGCCTGCTCTACGTCGCCGCCGAAGCCGGGCTCGAAATCTGGGACCCCGCCGAAGGCGCCCGGATCGGGCTCCTCGAAGGCTTCGCACCCATCGCCCACCGCGACGGCACCTTCGCCGAACTCCGTAACGATCAGCTGAGAACTTGGGCAACTCCGCGGTAACAAGCCTCACCCGTGGGCACTTCGGCGCCGATCCACCTGAGTGAACCCCCGGAGGCGGCCATGACCACGGCGACCAGATCCCCGCAGAACACCCTCGTCCACTCGTACCTGTTCCTCCGGCGCGCCATCGGCCTCATCGGCCTCGCGCTGCCGTTGGTCCTCATCCTCGGCAAGCAGCTCGTCCAGGGCGGCGCCCTCCTCGGCTCGCTGAGCAGCTACTACTACACCGACCTGCGGGACGTCCTCGTCGGCGCGATGTGCGCGGTCGGCGTGTTCCTCCTCGCCTACTACGGCCACGACTCGATCGACAACATCGCCAGCACCGTCGCCGGCCTGGGCGCGATCGGGCTCGGGCTGTTCCCCACCACCCCCGACCACGACGTGACGAGCTGGGACCGGACGGCCGGCGTCCTGCACCTCGCCTTCGCGGCGGTGTTCTTCCTCTCCCTCGCGTATTTCTGCCTCCGCCTCTTCCCGCACGACGGCGAACAGCCGGAGAAGTTCGGCGCGCTCTACCGCGTCTGCGGCGGCGTGATCCTCGCCTGCCTGGTGCTGATCGCCGGGGCCAAGTACCTCGGGCTGACCCCGGACCTGCACCCGGCGCTCTGGCTGGAGGCGATCGCCGTGGAGGCGTTCGGCGTCGCCTGGCTCGTCAAAGGCGGCACCCTCAAGCCCAAGAGTGTGCCGTAGCCCACTCGACCGGGCCACACCACTGGTTACCGGTGGGTAACAAGGGCTATCGTGCGGTCATCAACGTCTACTGATGGAGCTATACGTGGCCGCACCAGCAACGCCGCTCGCGCCGACCGCGCGGGGCGTGCGCACCGTCGCCTTCGTCGAGGGGGTCCGCACCCCCTTCGGCAAGGCCGGCGACAAGGGCATCTACGCCGGGACCCGGGCCGACGACCTGGTCGTCAACGCCATCCGCGAGCTGCTGCGGCGGCACCCCGAACTGCCGCCCGAGCGCGTCGACGAGGTGGCCATCGCCGCCACCACCCAGACCGGCGACCAGGGCCTGACCATCGGCCGCACCGCCGCGCTGCTGGCCGGGCTGCCGAAGTCCGTGCCCGGCTTCGCCATCGACCGGATGTGCGCCGGCGCCATGACGGCCGTCACCACCGCCGCGTCCGGCATCGGCTTCGGGGCCTACGACATCGCCATCGCCGGCGGCGTCGAGCACATGGGCCGCCACCCGATGGGCGAGGGCGTCGACCCGAACCCGCGGATCATCGCCGACAAGCTCGTCGACCCCACCGCCCTGGTGATGGGCCAGACCGCCGAGAACCTGCACGACCGGTTCCCCGCGATCACCAAGCAGCGCACGGACGCCTACGCCGCGCGCAGCCAGGAGCGCTACGCCGAAGCCGTCAAGACCGGCAAGATCGGCCCCGAGCTGGTGCCGGTCGCCACCCGGTCGAAGGAACTCGGCTGGGGCCTGGCCACCGAGGACGAGCCGCCGCGGCCCGGCACCACCCTCGAGCAGCTGGCGAACCTCAAGACGCCGTTCCGCCCGTTCGGCCGGGTCACCGCGGGCAACGCGGCCGGCCTCAACGACGGCGCGACCGCGTCGATCCTCGCCGACGAGGAAACCGCCCGCGAGCTGGGCCTGCCGGTCGCCATGCGGCTGGTCGGCTACTCCTTCGCCGGTGTCGAGCCGGAGGTCATGGGCATCGGCCCGGTGCCGGCCACCGAGAAGCTGTTCAAGCGCACCGGCCTGTCCATCGACGACATCGGCCTGTTCGAGATCAACGAGGCCTTCGCCGTGCAGGTGCTGGCCTTCCTCGACCACTTCGGCATCGACGACGAAGACCCGCGGGTCAACCAGTGGGGCGGCGCGATCGCGTGCGGTCACCCGCTGGCCTCGTCCGGCGTCCGGCTCATGACGCAGCTGGCCCGCCAGTTCGCCGAGCGGCCCGACGTGCGGTACGGCATGACGACGATGTGCATCGGCATCGGCATGGGCGGCACCGTGATCTGGGAGAACCCGGCGTTCGAGGGGGCGAAGTAATGACGTTCACCGCTGAAGAGGCGAAGGCCGCGTTCCCGGACGAGGTCGTCACCCACGCGAAGACCCGGCTGATCAAGGTGCCCGGCCTGACCAAGCAGGTCGCGCTGATCACGCTCGACAACGGCCACGACCACACCCGGCCGAACACCTTCGGCCCGCAGAGCCTGGTGTCGCTGAACGCCGCGCTGGACGAGGCGTTCGCCGCCGAGCCGGCCGCGATCGCCGTCACCGGCAAGCCGTTCATCTTCGCTGTCGGCGCCGACCTGTCCGGCGTCGAGGCCGTCAGCGACCCGAAACTGGCGCGCGAGATCGCCCAGACCGGCCACGACGTGTTCCGCCGCCTCACCGAGTCGAAGATCCCGACGTTCGGGTTCGTGAACGGCGCGGTCATGGGCGGCGGCCTGGAGCTGGCGCTGTCCTGCCACTACCGGACGCTGTCGGAGAACACCGCCGCCATCGCGTTCCCCGAGGTCTTCCTCGGCCTGTTCCCGGGCTGGGGCGGCACGCAGCTGCTGCCGAACCTGATCGGCGCGGACGCCGCCGTCACGGTGATCATCGAGAACGCCCTGGCGCAGAACAAGATGCTCAACGTCAAGCAGACGGCCGAGCTCGGCATCGTCGACGCCGTCTTCGGTTCGGCCGACTACCTCGAGCAGTCGCTGCTGTGGCTGGCCAAGGTGGTCAACGGCGAGATCACCCCGGCCCGCCGCGAAATCGACCGCGGTTCGGCGTGGGACGCCGCCATCGCCCGCGCCAAGTCCATTGTGGACGGCCGCACGCACGGTGCGTCGCCCGGCGCGACCAAGGCCGTCGAGCTCCTCGAACTGGCCCGCGAGAACGACCTCGACCGCGGCTACGCGGCCGAGACCGACGGGCTCGCCGAGCTGCTCATGTCCGACGTCCTGCGCGCCGGGCTGTACTCGTTCAACCTGGTCAACAAGCGCGCCAAGCGCCCGGCCGGCGCGCCGGACAAGTCACTGGCGCGCAAGGTGAACAAGGTCGGCATCGTCGGCGCCGGCCTGATGGCCAGCCAGCTCGCGCTGCTGTTCGTGCGCCGCCTCAAGGTGCCGGTCGTGCTCACCGACGTCGACCAGGAGCGCGTCGACAAGGGCGTTGGGTACGTCCACGCCGAGATCGACAAGCTGCTGGGCAAGAAGCGCCTCTCCCCGGACGGCGCCAACCGGCTCAAGGCGCTGGTCACCGGCTCGCTCGACAAGGCCGCGTTCGCCGACGCCGACTTCGTCATCGAAGCGGTCTTCGAGGAGCTGGGCGTCAAGCAGCAGGTGTTCGCCGAGCTGGAGCAGCACGTCAAGCCCGAGGCGATCCTGGCGACGAACACCTCGTCGCTGTCGATCACCGCGATGGCGTCGAAGCTGCAGCACCCCGAGCGGGTCGTCGGCTTCCACTTCTTCAACCCGGTCGCCGTGCTGCCGCTGCTGGAGATCGTCCGCGGGGAGAAGACCGACGACGCGGCCCTGGCGACGGCGTTCTCGGTCGGCAAGCAGCTGAAGAAGTCCAGCGTGCTGGTGAAGGACGCGTCGGCGTTCGTCGTCAACCGGCTGCTGCTGCGCTTCCTCGGCGAGGTGCTGGTCACCGTCGACGAGGGCACGCCGTTCGACGTCGCCGACAGGGCCCTGGAGCCGCTGGGCCTGCCGATGACGCCGCTGACGCTGATGCAGCTCGTCGGCCCGGCCATCGCGCTGCACGTCGGCGAGACGCTGCACGAGGCGTTCCCGGACCGGTTCACCGTGTCCGAGAACCTCGCGAAGTTCGTCAAGGCGGGCAAGAAGGGCGTCTGGGTCTGGGACGCGCAGGGCAACCAGTCGGCCGACCCCGAGGTCGTCGCGCTCTGGACCCAGGGTGACAAGCCGTCCACCTCCGAGGAGGTGCGCGACCGGGCGCTGTCGGCCATCGCCGAGGAGATCCGGATCATGCTCGACGAGGGCGTGGTCGCCGAGGCGCAGGACATCGACCTGTGCCTGATCCTGGGCGCGGGCTGGCCGTTCTGGAACGGCGGCATCACGCCGTACCTGGACCGCTCCGGCGTGTCCGAGCGCGTGAACGGCAAGCCGTTCCTCGCCCCGGGCGTGGCCTCGGTCCCGGTTTCCTAGTATTCGCCCTCGCGAGGGCACTTCGGCGGCGGCGCAGTGAGTTTCAGCTGCGCCGCCGTCGCGTCGGAGTCGATCACCGTGACCCGCTCGGCGGTCCGGTAGCGGGCGTGCAGCTCCCGCGCCCAGGCCTTGAGGTCGGTGCCCGGGACGGCGAGCAGCGAGACCGACGGCGGGTCGACGAACACCCGCCGGGCCTTCGGGTCGTCGCGCAGCACCGGCACCGCGGCCCGCATGTCCTCTTCGGACGCATACGTCACGACGACCGCCGCGCACAGCGTGTGCCCGGCCAGTGGTACCGGGTTCGTGTCCACCGGCAGCTCGGGTGGCCGGACGAGCGCGGCGATGAAGAACGCCAGCCCGACGCCGGCCGCCAGGGCCAGCGCGCTGACCGGCACCAGCACCCGGGCCAGGGGTTTGTCCGCCACACCGAAGATCACAGCACACGTTGGCCGCCGGGACACCGCCCGTTCACCCCGGCGGCTTAGCGTCCCGCCGTGACCACCGACAGACGCCGCTTCCTCAAGGGCGCCGGCCTCGCGGCCGCCGCCGCGGGCGTGCCCCTCCCGGCTCCCGCTCTCCCCGATCTCGATGTGAGCCGGTTGTGCGGCCGCTACCAGTGGCTGGTCGGCGACCACCACACGCACAGCCAGTACTCCTACGACGCGATGTACCGGATCGACGACATCGCGCGCGGCGGGCGGGCGCACGGCGCGGACTGGATCGTCTTCACCGACCACGGCCACGCCGAGCACGAGAAGGTGTCGGTCGAGCCCACCGAGGCGGACTTCCTCGCCGCCCGGCGGAAGTACCCGGACCTGCTGCTGTGGCACGGCATGGAGTGGAACGTCCCGGGCGCCGAGCACGCGACCGTGTTCTTCCAGGCCGGTTCGGAGCAGGCCGCGAAGCTGCGCGAGTTCGAGCGGGCCTTCGACTGGCGGCTGACGAACTCGGAGGCGTCGAGCCCGGCGAACGAGGCCCTCGCGCTGCGGGCGTTGCGCTGGCTCGCCGCGGAGGAGCAGGCGAAGCGCATCCACGCGCCCGTGGTGCTGATCAACCACCCGCTGCGCAACGGCCGCGTCGCACCGCACGAGCTGCGCGCCTACCGCGACGCCGCGCCGGGCATCGTCATCGGCATGGAAGGCGCGCCCGGCGCGCAGGCGGACGGCTTCCCGAAGCCGCTCGGCAATGGCGGCGCGCGCGGCGGGTACGTCAACAACCCCGGTGCGAACTCGTGGCCGGGTTTCCCGGCCGAGGCGTACCGGACGCACGGCGGCTGGGACTGGGCGACGGCGAAGGTCGGCGGGCTGTGGGACTCGCTGCTCGCCGAGGGAAAGCCGTGGTGGGTCACCACGAACTCCGACTCGCACTACAACCGCGGCGACTCGCTGGTCCGCCCGGACGTGCCGGGCGACTGGTACGACACGCACGGCAAGTTCCCGGACCCCGTCGACTCCGGCAAGCCGCAGCTGCTCGCGCCGTACGCGGACTTCTACCCCGGCGAGTTCAGCCGCACGTACGTCGGCGTCACGCGGCGGAGCCTCGAAGGCGTCCTCGACGGCCTGCGGGCCGGGCGGATCTGGGGCTCGCACGGCGGCCTGGTCCAGGAGCTCGAGGTCGGCGCGTACGGCGGAGACTCCGCAGCGACGCTGGGCGGACGCCTGCGGGTGCGGCGGGGGTCGGACGTCACGGTCGTGGTGCGGGCGCGGCTGGCGTCGCAGCCGAACGGCGGCGGCTCGGTGCCGCGGCTGGCGCACCTGGACGTCATCTCGGGACCGGTCACCGGCCCGGTCACCGACCGCGACACGATGACCGCGCCGGGCACGCGGGTCGTGGAATCGTTCGAGCCGCGCTGGGCGCCGGGGCGGCAGGTCGTCTTCCGGCACACCTTCCGGAACGTGCGGTCGCCGTTCTACCTGCGGCTGCGGGGGTCGAACGGCGACGGCGAGCCGACTCCGGACGTCATCGGGCAGGCGAACCCGTTCGAGGACTTGTGGTGGTACGCGAACCCGATTTTTGTGGACCTGTGCTGAATGGACTGTCCCGGCGGCTGCTCGTCCGGTCGATCATGGCCGGGTTGCGTTTCCTGTTGCGGCTGCCTTCGCCCCTGCTGCGGGTGATCGCCGGCCGTCCGGTGGTGGTGGACGGCCGGCAGCCGGTCCTGTCCGCCCGCGTGCTGATGCGGGTGTCGCGGCTGGCGCCGTTCGACGCGCCGCACCAGAACGGCAGCCTGACCCGGGCCCGGGCCGAGCTGGACCTGGCGGGCGCGCTGGCCGGCGCCGGGATCTGCCCCGGCGTCCGGACCCGCGACGCGTCGTGGCCCGGGCCGGGCGGGCCGCTGCCGCTGCGGGTGTACGAACCGGAGGGCGTCCCGGCGCCCGCCCCGGCGATCGTGTACTTCCACGGCGGCGGGTTCGTGCTCGGCAGCATCGACACGCACGAAGGCGCGTGCCGGCTGCTGGCCGAGGAAGCCGGGGTGCGGGTCGTGTCGATCGGTTACCGGCTCGCGCCGGAACACCCGTTCCCGGCGGCGGCTTCGGACGCGGTCGCGGCGTTCTCGTACGTGTTCGCGCACGCGGCAGAGTTCGGCATCGACCCGGCGCGGCTGGCGGTGGGCGGCGACAGCAGCGGCGGCAATCTGGCGGCGGTGGTGGCGCACGCATCAGCCCGCGGCGAGCTGCCCCGCCCGGCGTTCAGCCTCCTGCTCACCCCGGCGACGGACGCGCTCGGCGCGTCGCCGTCGCACCGGCAGTTCGGCTCGGGCTTCCGCCTCGACCGCGACGAATGGGCCTGGTACCGCGCGCAGTACGTGCGCGACCCGGCGTCCTACACCGACCCCCGAGCCTCGGTCCTGTACGACGAGAGCCTCGACGGCCTCCCCGCGACGTACGTGGCCACGTGCGGCTTCGACCTCCTCCGCGACGAAGGCGAGGCCTACGCGGCCCGCCTCGCTGCGGCCGGGGTCCCGTTGGTCCACCGACGTCACGAAGGCCAGCTCCACGGCTTCGCCAACCGAGTAGGCATAGACCCGGACGCCCGCGCAGCCATGCTCCACGCGGCAGGAGTCCTCCGAGCCGCCCTCGCCCTCACCCCACAGCGTGATCAGGGAGACGACACGCGTGATTGGAGGGTCGACACGCGTGATTGAGGGGACGACACTCCGGATCAAGCGAGCTGCGGCGTGTCGTCCTTCCAATCACGCGAGATGACCCTCCAATCACGCGTGATGGCTCTTCAATCACGGTCAGTGGGCCGGGAGGTGGACTGTGACGGCGAGGCCGCCGCCGACGATGGGCTCGGCCGTGACCGTTCCGCCGTGGGCCGATACCGCGGCGCGGACGATCGAGAGGCCCAGACCGGCGCCGTGGCGGGCGGTGCGGGCCACGCCCGCGCGGCGGAACGGCTCGAACAGCTCCGGCACCGCCGTCGGGTCGAGCAGGCCGCCCGAGGAGCGGACGCGCAGCGTCGACCACCGCGGCCCCGGCTGGGTGACGACCTCCAGCCAGCCGCCCTCGACGTTGTGGCGGACCGCGTTCTCCAGCAGGTTGCCCGCGATCCGCTCCAGCAGCGCCGGGTCGCCGAAGGCCGACGCCGGCGGTGTCGTGAACGTCGCCCGGATCCCGCGTTGCGCGGCTTCCCGGTGCACCGCGTGCCAAGCCCGGTCGACGACCACCGCGAGATCCACCGGCTCGCGCACGCCGAGCCCGGCGCCGTCGGTGCGGGCCAGCAGCAGCAGGGAGTTGACCAGCTGCCCGGCGCGCTCGGTCGCGTCCCGGACCACCCCGGCCATCCGCCGCAGCTCGGCTTCGTCGGCTTCGTCGTCGGCGAGGGTGACGTCGAGTTCCGTGCGGATCACCGACAACGGCGTCCGCAGCTCGTGGCTCGCGTTGGCGACGAAGTGGCGTTGCGCGTCGAACGCCGCCTGGAGCCGGTCGAGCATGTCGTCGAACGTGCCGGCCAGCTCGGCCAGCTCGTCGCGGGAGCGGATCTCGCCGATCCGCTCCCCCAGCGACTCGACCGACAGCCGCCGCGCGGTGCCGGTGATCTCGCGCAGCGGCAGCAGCACGCGGGAGGTGAACGTCCAGGCGAGGATGGCCGCGGCCGCCACCACCAGCAGGAACGCGATCGAGCCGAACAGCAGCATCCGGTCGCGGGCGTGCACGCGCAGGTGCTCGGCGAGCGTGGAGGCGTCGACCGTGACGCCGTCGACGACCACCGTGCTGCCCGGCGGCATCTGCGGGACGCTGTCGAGCGAGTCCCGCACCAGCGTCCAGGCCAGCCAGAGCAGCAGCAGGCTGACGGCGGCGACCAGCACGGTCGCCAGCAGCGTGATCCGGGCGCGGAGGGTGCGGGTGCCCGGCAGGTTCACGCGCGCTGCGGTGTGCCGGGTTCCGGCACGCGGTACCCGGAGCCGACGACGGTCTCGATGATCCCCGGCTCGCCGAGCTTCTTGCGCAGCGTCATGACGGTGACCCGGACGGTCGTGGTGAACGGGTCGGCGTTCTCGTCCCACACCCGCTCGAGGAGTTCCTCGCTGCTGACGACGGACCCGGCGGCCTGCAGCAGGACCTCGAGGACGCCGAACTCCTTGCGCGTCAGCTCGACCGGCCCGCTCGCCCGGCGGACGGTCCGCTTGGCCGGGTCGAGTTCGACGTCCCCGGCGGTGAGCAACGGCGGCGCGGCCGGCGTGGCGCGACGGCCCAGCGCCCGCACCCGCGCGACCAGCTCGGGGAAGGCGAACGGCTTGGCGAGGTAGTCGTCCGCGCCCAGCGACAGCCCTTCGACGCGGTCGGACACCGAGCTGCTCGCGGTGAGCATCAGCACCCGGGTCAGCTCCCCGGACGCGACGATCTCCCGGCACAGCTCGTCCCCGGACATCCCGGGCAGGTCCCGGTCCAG
The DNA here is from genome assembly GCA_049998155.1 of Amycolatopsis sp. cmx-13-12. GTDB lineage: Bacteria > Actinomycetota > Actinomycetes > Mycobacteriales > Pseudonocardiaceae > Amycolatopsis. The sequence continues at coordinate 1,518,345 of JAEBES010000001.1, forward strand.
CAGCACGACGTCGTACCGCGTGACGGCGGCCTTCTCGTGCCCGTCGTCCCCGGTGAGCGCCACGTCGACGGCCATGCCCTCGCGCCGCAGCCCGCGGGCGATCGCGTCGGCCAGGGGTTCTTCGTCCTCGACTACCAAAACTCGCACCAGCCCACAATCCCATATTTTCCTGAGAGTGCCCTTTAAGGACGCTGTGCCGCCCAGCGCAGCGCGAACCACAGCCGCATCCGGGTCTCGGGATCCGCCAAATCCACGCCCAACGCCTTCTCCACCTGCGCGATCCGGTGCCGGACGCTGTTGCGGTGGACGCCCAGTTCGGCGGCGGTCGGTTCCCAGGCGCCGTGGTGGGCCAGCCACGTCCGCAGCGTCAGCACCAGCGAGCGGTCCCCCGCCCGGTCCAGCGCCACCAGCGGCTCCAAGGCCCTCGTAGCGAATCCGCGGGACGCCCCCGGGTCCAGCAGCGCGTCGAAGTCCAGCGGCTCACTCCCCGCCACGACCGGACGGCCGAGCGCGAGCGCCCGCGCCAGCAGCAGCTCGGCTTCGCCTTCGGACGGCTGCCCGGCCGGCGCCGGGGAGCCCACCGCGGCCAGCCAGCCGTGGGCGCGCAAGTCTTCCAGCACCGCGCGCGGCGGCACGAACCCCGCGATCGCCACGAACCGGCCGGGCGACACCGAGACCAAGGGGGTGTCCAGCCGGGCCCGCAGCCAGTCCGGGCGCCGGGCCACCTCGTCCGGGCCGCGCCGGTGGGCCGCCCCGGCGACCAGCCGGACGACGTCGGCGCCCAGCAGCGACCGGGCCGCGTCCCCCGGGGACACCCGGCCGAGCAGCAGGCCGGTGGCCGCCGCACCCAGCTCGGCCGCGTCCGAACCCGCGCGGCCGACCAGGCCGAGCAGGGCCGCGCCGACGGCGAGGATCGCCCGCTCGGCGCCGTCGAGCCGCCCGGGCCGGCCGACGACCACCAGGTGCGACGCCGTGGCCTGCGGGTACACCGGCTGGACGACGACGAAGCCGCCGCCTGCCTCGGTGGTCGCGCTCCGGATCCCGCTGCCCGCCCGCACGGTCGCCATCAGCTCCCGCACCTCGGCCGGCAGCGGCGCCGGCGCGTCGTGCGCCGCGGCCAGCACGTCCCCGGCGCCGACCAGGGCGACCCAGGACCCCAGCACCGCTGCCAGCGCCGACGTCAGCTCGCCGAGCCCGCCCCCCGCGGCGCGCGTGAGCGTCTCGCGCGCCGCGGTGATCCGCCGCTGGTCCCGCTGGCCGGCCTCGGCCAACGCCACCGAGACCGCCCGGTTGACCGCCAGGAACGGCGTCCGCGGCGGCACGACCAGCAGCGGCAGCCCGCGCCGCGCGCACGCCCGGCGCAGGGGTTCCGGCAGGGTCTCGTGCACCGTCGGGGTGAGCCCGAACCCCAGCGCCGTCACGCCGGCGGCGCGCAGCCCGCGCACGTACCGGTCGATCCGCTCCGGCAGGTTGACCCCGGCGGTGAGGATCAGCTCACCGCCCAGCAGGTAGGGCGCGGGGTCCTCCAGTTCGCTGACGTGCGCCCAGCGCACCGGGGCGTCCAGCGCGCCCGGCCGCAGCGTCTCGGGGACGACGTCCAGCGCGAGCTCCCGGTTGCCGACCACGTCCCGTAACGGGACATTCACCTCGGCGGAAAGCGCATCCGTGCTCGGGGTCATTTCATCCCTACCGATGTCGACATGGGGATGAATCATCCCATGCCGCAGCGGTGGCGGGCGAACCTACGGTGACCCGAAACGACGTGAGGAGGACACCGTGACCGGCGACTACGCGGTGATCGCGCTGTACATCGCGGGCATGCTCGGGGTCGGCTGGTACGGCCTGAAGCTCGCGAAGACGAAGTCCGACTACCTGGTCGCCGGGCGGCGGCTGGGCTGGTTCATGTACTCCGGCACGATGTCGGCCGTCGTGCTCGGCGGCGCGTCGACCGTCGGCGGGGTGAAGCTCGGCTACAAGTTCGGCATCTCCGGCATGTGGCTGGTGGTCAGCATCGGCGTCGGCATCCTGGTGCTGCACGCGCTGTTCGCGCGGCGGCTGGTGCGGCTGAAGGTCTACACCGTCGGCGAGATGCTCGACCTGCGCTACGGCGGCCGCACCAGCGCGGTGTCCGGCGTCGTCATGTGGGGCTACACGCTGATGCTCACGGTGACCTCGACGCTGGCCTTCGCGACCATCTTCAAGGTGCTGTTCGACCTGCCGAACTGGGCCGGGATCGCGATCGGCGGCGCGATCGTCGTGCTCTACTCGGTGCTCGGCGGCATGTGGTCGATCACGCTCACCGACATCGCGCAGTTCGTCATCAAGACCATCGGCATCCTGGCCATCCTGCTGCCGGTGGCGATCACCTCGGCCGGCGGGTTCGACGGGATGAGCGCGAAGCTCGACGCGAGCTTCTTCAGCTTCACCTCGATCGGCACCGACACGATCATCACGTACTTCGTGATCTACACCTTCGGCCTGCTCATCGGCCAGGACATCTGGCAGCGCGTGTTCACCGCCCGCACGCCGGCGATCGCGACGTCCGGGGGCATCACCTCCGGCGTCTACTGCCTGGTCTACGGCCTGGCCGGCGCCCTCATCGGCACCGCCGCGCACGCGCTCTACCCGGACATCGCCAGCGCCCAGGACGCCTTCGCGACGATCGTCGAACGGCTGCTGCCGACCGGTGTCCGCGGCCTGGTCCTGGCCGCCGCGCTTTCGGCGATGATGTCGACCGCGAGCGGCGCGCTCATCGCCTGCTCCACCACGACGACGTCGGACCTGCTGACCAAGCTGGGCCTCAAGAAGGGCGGCGAAGTCAGCCGCAACCGGCTCGCCACCCTGCTGCTCGGCCTGCTGGCCATCGGCATCGCGATGATCGTCGACGACGTCGTCAACGCGCTCACCATCGCCTACGACATCCTGGTCGGCGGCCTGCTCGTCGCGATCATCGGCGCGCTGGTCTGGAAGCGCGGCACCCGGCAGGGCGCGTACGCGTCGATGGTGGCCGGCACGATCTCGGTCATCGCCTTCATGATCATCGACGGCGTCGACGCCAACACCCCGATCTACTGGGGCCTCGGCGCGAGCCTGGTCGTCTACCTGGCCGTCAGCTTCGCCACGCCCCGCACGCCCGAGACCATCCTCTCCGTCTGGACCGACCGCCTGAGCGGCCGGGAAGCCCCCATCGAGAACCGGGAACAGGAGCCCACCAGTGCCTAACATCGGACCCCTCGACTCGTCGCGCATCCCCCGGTTCGCCGGGTTCGCGACCTTCGCGCGGCTGCCGCGGATCGACCAGGTCGAGCGCGCCGACGTCGCCGTCGTCGGGGTGCCCTTCGACTCCGGCGTGTCCTACCGGCCCGGCGCCCGGTTCGGCCCGGCGGCCGTCCGCGAGGCGAGCCGGCTGCTGCGGCCGTACCACCCGGAGCTGGACGTCTCGCCGTTCGCCGAGAAGCAGGTCGTCGACGCCGGTGACATCGCGGTCAACCCGTTCAACATCGGCGAAGCGATCGAGACGCTGCAACAGGAAGCCGAAGCGCTGCAGGCGGACGGGACGCGGCTGGTCACCGTCGGCGGCGACCACACCATCGCGCTGCCCCTGCTGCGCGCGGCGGCGAAGAAGCACGGACCCGTTGCCCTGCTGCACTTCGACGCCCACCTCGACACCTGGGACACCTACTTCGGCGAGCCGTACACCCACGGCACCCCGTTCCGCCGGGCGTCGGAGGAAGGCATCCTCGACACGAGCGCGCTGTCGCACGTCGGCACGCGCGGGCCGCTGTACGGCAAGCGCGACCTCGAAGAGGACCGGCGGCTCGGGTTCGGCATCGTCACCTCCGGCGACGTCATGCGCCGCGGAGTCGCCGAAACGGTCGACGCGCTGCGGCAGCGCATCGGCGATCGCCCGCTGTACGTCTCGGTCGACATCGACGTCCTCGACCCGGCCCACGCGCCCGGCACCGGCACCCCCGAAGCGGGCGGGATGACCAGCCGCGAGCTCCTGGAGATCCTGCGCGGGCTGCGCGACCTCAACCTGGTCGGCGCGGACGTCGTCGAGCTGGCCCCGGCCTACGACCACGCGGAGATCACCGCCATCGCGGCCTCCCACGTCGCCTACGACCTGGTGAGCCTGCTGGCCCTGGGGAAGGGCGAATGACCCGCATCGGCGGCGACGTCGTCGTCGAAACGCTGCGGGCGCTGGGTGCCGACACCGTGTTCGGGCTCCCCGGCCAGCACGCACTGGGCCTGTTCGAGGCACTGCGGCGCGCCGACGACCTGCGCGTGATCAGCGGGCGCGTCGAGAACAACCTCGCCTTCGCCGCCGACGGCCACGCCCGCGCCCGGCTCGCCGCGGATCCGGACGGCCCGGTGCCGGTGACGCCCCTGGTGGTCTCGACCGGCCCGGGCGCGTTGCTGACGCTGGCTTCGCTGCAGGAGTCGCGCGCGGCTTCGGTGCCGGTGCTCGGGATCTCCAGCCAGGTCCCGGTCGCCGGCCTCGGCGGCGGCCGGCACGGCTACCTGCACGAGCTGCCCGATCAGCAGGCGAGCTTCCGGGACGTCGTCAAGTCGGTGCACGTCGTCCGGCGGGCGAGCCAGATCCCGTCGGCGCTGCGGGAGGCGTGGACGTCGGCCGCGACCGCGCCCTACGGCCCGGTGTGGGTCGAGATCCCCCAGGACGTGCTGCTCGGCCCGGCCGGGCTGCCGCCGATCACCTCGGCGTCGGCCACTGCTCCGGCGTTGGAACCCCTGCCGGAGCTGGTCACCGAGGCCGCCCGGCTGCTGGGCGCGGCGGCGAACCCGGTGATCCTCGCCGGCGGCGGCGCGCTGCGGTCGGGCGCGCACGCCGAACTGCTCGCCCTGGCCGAAGCCCTCCGCGCGCCGGTGATCTCGACGTTCGGCGGCAAGGGCGTCTTCCCGTGGGACCACGAGCTGTCCGGGCGGTCGTGGCTGGAGGACTGGCACACCACGGAGTTCCTCGCCGACGCCGACGTCCTGCTGGTGCTCGGCTCCGGTCTCGGCGAGCTGTCCAGCAACTACCGCGAGTTCGCCCCGCGCGGCCGGGTGATCCAGGTCGAGGCCGACCTCGGGAAGCTGGAGTCCAACTACCCCGGCCTCGGCCTGCACGCCGACGTGCGGCTGACGCTGCAGGCGCTGCTGGAATGGGTGCCGCTGCGGGCGTCCGACGGCCGCGCCGAGAAAGCGGTCTCGGGGCTGCTCGCGCGCGTCGAGTCCCGGTTGGACGGTCAGGACCTGGCCCTCGAGCGGAAGCTGATCGACGACATCCGGACCGCGCTGCCCGAGGGCACGCAGACGTTCTGGGACATGACGATCGCGGCGTACTGGGCCTGGTCGGCGTGGAACCCGGAGGGTGCGCCGATCCACACGGCGCAGGGCGCGGGCGGCCTGGGCTACGGCCTGCCGGGCGCCCTCGGCGGCGCCGCCACCGGACGTCCCACGCTCGCCGTCTCGGGTGACGGCGGCGCGATGTACGGCGTCGCCGAGCTGGCCACCGCGGTACAGCACGGCCTCGACGTCACGTGGCTGATCATCGACGACGGCGGCTACGGCGTCCTGCGCGAGTACCTCACCGACGCCTTCGGCCGGACGACGGCCACCGAGCTGGCCCGGCCCGACTTCGTCGCCCTGGCTTCCGCGTTCGGCGTCCCGGCCCGGTTGTCTTCGCCGGACACGGTGGGCGCGGACCTCGCCGAAGCACTGCGCACGCCCGGGCCGTCCGTCGTCGTCCTCCCCGCGTTGCTGAAGCTGTTCGCGCCGACCCACCTGGAGAAGGCATGACCCGCACGCTCGACCTGACCGACCCGGCGACCGGCGAGGTGTTCGGCACCAGCCCGGTCGCCTCCGAGTCCGAAGTGGACGAGGCGCTGGAAGCGGCCGCGCAAGCGTTTGCGACCTGGCGGCGCAGCACGCCGGCGCAGCGCCAGCTGGCACTGCTGAAGATCGCCGACGCCCTGGAGTCGCGGGCGGCCGAGTTCGCCGACCTCGAAGTGCGCGAAACCGGCAAGATCCGCTCCGTCGTCCTCGACGAGGAGATCCCGGAGTGCGTGAGCGCGCTGCGGTTCTTCGCCGGGGCGGCGCGGCACCTGGAAGGCACCGCGGCCGCGGAGTACACGCCGGGCCACACGTCGGTGATCCGCCGCGAGCCGGTCGGGGTCTGCGCGCAGATCGCCCCGTGGAACTACCCGCTGATGATGGCGGTCTGGAAGATCGCCCCGGCCCTGGCGGCGGGCAACACGGTGGTGCTCAAGCCGGCGGAGACGACCCCGTCGACGGCCGTGCGGCTGGCCGAAGTGGCGGCGGAGTTCCTGCCCGAGGGCGCGTTCACCGTGCTGACCGGCGACCGCGACACCGGCCGGGCCCTGGTCAAGCACCCGGCCACCGCGCTCGTCTCGATCACCGGGTCGACCCGGGCGGGCATCGACGTGGCCACGGTGGCGGCCGCCGACCTCAAGCGCACCCACCTGGAACTGGGCGGCAACGCCCCCCTGCTGGTCTTCCCCGACGTCGACCTCGCGGCGACGGCGGAAGGCATCGTGGGCGCGGCGTTCTACAACGCGGGTCAGGACTGCACGGCGGGCAGCCGGGTCCTGGTCCACCAGGCGATCCACGACGACTTCGTCGCGGCGCTGGCCAAGACCGCGGCCGCGCAGACGCCGGGCGTCGACTACGGGCCGTTGAACAGCGCGACGCAGTTCTCCCGCGTCGAGGACCTCATCTCGCGCCTGCCGGCGCACGCCCGCATCGAGACCGGCGGCACGCGCTTCGGTTCCCAGGGCTTCTACTTCTCCCCGACGGTGGTCTCGGGACTGCGTCAGGACGACGAGATCGTCCAGGAGGAGATCTTCGGCCCGGTGCTCACCGTCCAGTCCTTCGCGGACGAAGCCGAGGGGGTCACGCTGGCCAACGGCGTCCCCTACGGCCTGGCTTCCTCGGTGTGGACGCGCGACCTCGCCGTCGCGGCCCGGGTGTCGGCCGACCTGGACTTCGGCTGCGTGTGGGTGAACACGCACGGGCCCCTGGTCGCCGAGATGCCCCACGGCGGCTTCGGTCATTCGGGCCACGGCAAGGACCTCTCGGGGTACGCGTTCGCCGAGTACACGCGCGTCAAGCACGTGATGACGAGGTTCGCGTGAGCGAGAAGATCACCGAGGTCGAGCAGCACGGCATCGCCCCGATCCCGCCGGAGGAGCAGACCTCACGCCCCCGCGACCTGTTCCGCATGGCGTTCGGCGGAGCGAACACGTTCGCGACGATCATCCTGGGCACCCTGCCGATCGCGTACGGGCTGAGCTTCCGCGACGCCGTCCTGGCCACGGCCCTGGGGGTCGTGGTGGGCGGCCTGGTCCTGGCCCCGATGGCGTTGTTCGGTCCCCGCACGCGGACGAACAACGCGGTGTCGTCGGGCGCGCACTTCGGCGTGGTCGGCCGCTGCGTCGGCTCGTTCCTGTCGCTGCTGACGGCGATCACGTTCTTCGCGATCTCGGTCTGGGTGAGCGGCGACGCGGTGGCGGGCGCGGCCCAGCGCCTGTTCGGCTTCGACGGCGGCCCGGTGCTGCGCGGTTTCGCGTACGGCGTGATCGCGCTCGCCACACTGGTGGTCTGCATCTACGGCTACCGGTTCATGCTGCTGGTGAACCGCATCGCGGTGGTCCTCGGCACGGCGATCATGCTCCTGGGGATCTTGGCCTACGGCGGCTCGTTCGACCCGGGCTACGCGGGCACCGGGACGTACGCGCCGGGCACGTTCTGGCCGACGTTCACGCTGGCGGCGTTGACGGCGCTGGCCAACCCGATCTCCTTCGGCGCCTTCCTCGGCGACTGGGCCCGCTACATCCCGGCGTCGTTCAGCAAACGTTCCTTGCTGACGGCGCCGTTCCTCGCCCAGGTAGCGACCTTGCTGCCGTTCGGCTTCGGCATCGCCACGGCCACCCTGGTGGCCGACCCGGCCGACTACATCACGGGCCTGACGGCGATTTCCCCGCTGTGGTACGCGATCCCCCTGATCGTGGTGGCGTTGATCGGCGGCTTGTCGACGGGAACGACGTCGCTGTACGGAACGGGCCTGGACTTCAGTTCGATCTTCCCGAAGCTGTCGCGGGTCCGGGCGACGCTGCTGATCGGGACGCTGAGCGTGGCGTTCATCTTCGTCGGTAATTTCGTGCTGGACATGGTGTCGAGCATCAACGCGTTCGCCACGCTGATCGTCCTGTGCACCAGCCCGTGGATGGTGATCATGATGATCGGCTTCGTGCAGCGACGTGGCTGCTACGACGTGGCCGACCTGCAGGTGTTCAACGAGGGCCGCCAGGGCGGAAGGTATTGGTTCACCCGAGGGGTGAACTGGCGAGCCATGGCGGCCTGGATCCCGGCGACAACGCTGGGGCTGTTGTGCGCGAACACGCCGATGATCGCGGGCCCCTGGAGCGACATCGCGGGCGGAGTGGACGTGAGCTTGCTGGTAACGCTGGCCACGGCGGCGGTGGCGTATCCGGTGCTGGTGAAGCTGTTCCCGGAACCAGCAGAGGTCTTCGCCTCGGCACCGATTCCGGTCACCACCGCCTTGCCGGCCGACGCCTGACCCGGCCCGCGCGCCGGGGGCGCCCCCCGTTTTCCACTCTACCGAGGGGCACCGACAATTTCGGGACGCTGCTCAGCTGCGATTGGCATCCTTCTTCGCCGGTTCGTCCGAGCCGAGCCGCCCCGAGGCCCACTCGGTAACCCGCCGGGCCACATCCTGAGCGGTCAACCCGATCCGCCCCAGCACCTCGTCCCGGCTCCCATGATCGTGGAACGCCTGCGGCACCGCCAGATCCCGCAACGGAACATCGCACTCGGCATCCCGGAACATCGCGGCCAGCGCCGACCCGAACCCGCCGTGCCGGCCGCTGTCCTCAACCGTCACCACCAGCTTGTGCTGCGAAGCCAGCGCAACGAGCTCAGCCGGCACCGGAAGAACCCACCGCGGGTCCACCACCGTCACCCCGATGCCCTGATCAGCGAGCCGATCCGCGGCCGCCAGCCCCAGCGTCGCGAACGCGCCGACCGTCACCAGCAGCACGTCCGCTCCCTCGGCCGGCCGGCGCAGCACGTCGACCGTGCCGATCCGCTCCACCGCCGTCACGTCCGTGCCGACCTTGCCCTTGGAGAACCGCAGCGCCGTCGGCCCGTCCGACACCGCAACAGCCTCGCGCAGCTCCTCGCGCAGCGTGGCCGGGTCACGCGGTGCGGCCACCCGCATCCTCGGCACCATGCCGAGCAGCGAGAGATCCCACATCCCGTGGTGGCTCGGCCCGTCCGGCCCGGTGATCCCCGCCCGGTCGAGCACGAGCGTCACCGGCAGCCGGTGCAGCGCCACGTCCATCAGCACCTGGTCGAACGCGCGGTTCAGGAACGTCGAGTAGATCGCCACGACCGGGTGCAACCCACCCATGGCCAGCCCCGCAGCCGAAGTGACGGCGTGCTGCTCCGCGATCCCGACGTCGTACCACCGGTCCGGGAAGGCCTCGGCGAACTTGTCCAGCCCGGTCGAGCGCAGCATCGCCGCCGTGATCGCGACGACGTCCGCGCGCTCGGCACCGATGGCGGCCAGCTCGGCGCCGAACACCCCGGTCCAGCTGGGCCCCTTCACCGGCGGCAGCCCGGTCTCGGGATCGATCGGGTCGGTCTGGTGCATCTGGTCGTGCTCGTTGTTCACCGCGGGCGCGTAGCCGTGCCCCTTCTCAGTGACCACGTGCACGATCACGGCACCCCCGAAGGTGCGCGCGCTGTGGAACGCCTTTTCCAGCGCGACGAGGTCGTGGCCGTCGACCGGGCCGAGGTACTTCAGGCCGAGGTCGGAGAACATCGCCTGCGGGCTGAGCGCGTCCTTCAGGCCGGCCTTCGCGGCGTGCAGCGCGGCGTAGATCGGCTTGCCGACGACCGGGGTGTGCTTGAGGATCTCGCGGCCGCCGTCGAGGAGCCGCTCGTAGCCGGGCTGCAGGCGCAGCGCCGCGAGGTGGTCGGCCAGGCCGCCGATGGTCGGCGAGTAGGAGCGGCCGTTGTCGTTGATCACGATGACGACCGGGCGGTCCTTGTGCGCGGCGATGTTGTTGAGCGCCTCCCAGCACATGCCGCCGGTGAGCGCGCCGTCGCCGACGACGGCGATCGCGTGCCGGCCACCGCCGGCCAGCTCGAACGCCTTCGCCAGTCCGTCCACATAGGACAGCCCGGACGACGCGTGGCTGCTCTCCACCCAGTCGTGCTCACTCTCCGCACGCGACGGGTAACCGGTGACGCCACCGGTCTGGCGCAGCAGGTCGAACCCGTCCGCGCGGCCGGTCACGAGCTTGTGGACGTAGGCCTGGTGACCGACGTCCCACACGATCGCGTCGCGCGGCGAGTCGAACACGCGGTGCAGCGCCAGGGTCAGCTCGACGACGCCGAGGTTCGGCCCCAGGTGACCGCCCGCCCGCCGGACCTTGTCGACGAGGAAGTCCCGGATCTCGGCGGCCAGTTCGCCGAGGTCCTCGACACTCATGCGCTTCAGGTCCGCCGGTCCGCTCACGGACTCCAGCATCGTCACTCGTCTCCACCTCACTCGCTCGGTTCCGGCCAGTCTACGGAGACCCGCCAGAGCGGGACCGCAGGCCGCGTCCGGCGTCACAACCGGAGCGCGACCACAGGTCAGCACGTGGGGTGAACCTCGTCTCCCGGCGTCGCTGTGGCGGTCACGCCACGTGGCCACGAGAATGGGCCGCATGGCGGATTTCTTCATCGGCGGCGAATGGGTGGACGCGGTGGACGGCGCACGGCGGGAGATCCGCTGCCCGGCCGACGGCTCCCTGGTCGCGACGGTCGCCGAGGGCACCGCCAAGGACACCGAAGCCGCCATCGCGGCGGCGCGCCGGGCGTTCGACACCGGCCCGTGGCCCGGCACCCCCGCCCACCTGCGCGGCGACCTGCTCCTGCGCACGGCCGACCTGCTCGACCGCGACGCGGAGGCGTTCGCCCGCGCCGAGTCGCTCGACACCGGCAAGCGCCTGGTCGAGAGCCGCTACGACATGGCCGACATCGCGGCCTGCCTGCGCTACTTCGGCAAGCTCGCGGCGCAGGACGCCGGGCGCGTCGTCGACACCGGCAACCCGGACGCGATCAGCCGGATCGTGCACGAGCCGGTCGGCGTCTGCGGGCTGATCACGCCGTGGAACTACCCGCTGCTGCAGACCGTGTGGAAGATCGCGCCGGCGCTGGCCGCGGGCAACACGTTCGTGCTCAAGCCGAGCGAGCTGACCCCGCACACCGCGATCCTGTTCCTCAAGCTGCTCACCGAGGCGGGCCTGCCGCCGGGCGTGGGCAACCTGGTGCTCGGCGCGGGCGCCGAGGCCGGCGCGCCGCTGGCGTCGCACCCGGACGTCGACCTCGTGTCGTTCACCGGCGGCCTGGCCACCGGCAAGGTGATCGCCGCGGCGGCGGCCGGGACGGTCAAGAAGGTGGCCCTGGAGCTGGGCGGGAAGAACCCGAACGTGGTGTTCGCCGACGCCGACTTCGAGACGGCGGTCGACTACGCGCTGACGGCGGTGTTCCTGCACTCCGGCCAGGTGTGCTCGGCGGGCGCGCGGCTGATCGTGCAGCGCGAGTGGCACGACGAGTTCGTCGACGAGCTGGTGCGCCGCGCGGAGCGGATCCGCCTGGGCGGCCCGTTCGACGCGCAGGCGGAGACCGGCCCGCTGATCTCGGCGGCCCACCGGGCGAAAGTCGAGGCGTACGTGGCGGCGGCCCTGGCCGAGGGCGCGGTGCTCCGCACGGGCGGCCGCCGCCCGGACGACCCGGCGCTGGCCGACGGCTTCTACTACCTCCCGACCATCCTCGACCAGGTGAAACAGGGTTCGTCGGCGGTCGTCGACGAGTCGTTCGGCCCGGTGCTGACGGTCGAGACGTTCACCGACGAGGACGACGCGGTCCGCATCGCCAACGACACGCACTACGGCCTGGCGGGCGCGGTGTTCACCCAGGACGCGGGGCGGGCGCAGCGGGTCGCGGGGCGGCTGCGCCACGGAACGGTGTGGATCAACGACTTCCACCCGTACCTGCCCCAGGCCGAGTGGGGCGGCTACAAGCAGTCGGGGTTCGGCCGCGAGCTGGGCCCGACGGGGCTGGCCGAGTACACCGAGGTCAAGCACATCTACCAGAACCTGCGGCCGGGACCGCAGCGCTGGTTCTCGGGCTGAAAGCCGCCTTATGCTGCGCGTCCAGGGCGACGCAGGGGAGGCCGGAGTGGACGAGCGGCGAAAGCGTCTCCGAGGCCCCCGGGCCGTGGCGGTGGGGGCGGCGGGCCTGGGCGTGATCGCCGGGCTCACCCTCCGGACGGCCGAGTACCCGGGCATGCTGCCGCCGGGCACGCCGGACCCGGAGCTGGACCTGGGCCTGCGCCTGGTCTGCGCGGCGGCGGTGCTGATCGCGGTGACGCTGGCGTACCTGACGTTCGCTCGGCGTCAGGACGAGCCGCTGGCCATGGCGTGCCTCCCGGGTCTGGTGGTGACGGGGGTGATCTTGCGGCACCTGGTGGTGACATTGCCGGGGGTGACGCGCATCCAGCCGGCGGCCCGGGTGGTGCCGGGCGCCGGGGCATGGGTGCTGCTGGTGTCGGGCGTCGCGATGACGGCGACCGGCCTCGCGGCGGCGTTTGCGGTGCGCCGGGCGGGCTGAGCGGCCGCCGCAGCGGCACGTTCCGTATAGCCACCCGCCACCGCCGCCCGGCACGCCCCGCGCAGCTGCACGCCCGGCCCGGCCGCACGCGCGGCACAACGGCACGCCCCACGCAGCCGCCCGCCTCCGCGCGGCATGCCCCCGCAACGGCACACCCCGCCCGGCGCACGCGCGCCACCGCAGCAACTCGCGCAGCCACCCGCCCACCGCCGCCCGGCACACGCGCACAGCGGCACACCCGGCGCGAGACACGGCACCAGGCGCGACCAGCAAGACCTAACCGTTCACCGCCTTCCGGCCGAGGAACGCCGCCAGCCGGTCGGCCGCCGTCGCGTCCGGGGGCGCCGGGACCTCCGGCCCGAACGGCCCGCCCGGCTGCCGAGGCGCCGAGCCGAACCGCGCCCGCCACTGCTCCAGCGCCCGCGAAGCCAGCTCCGGCGCCAAGTCCGTCGGCTGCCCCGTGGCGTCCGCGATGTCCCACCCGTGCGCCAGGTACTCGTTCACCCGCATGTGCACCAGGAACACCCCCGGCACCTCACCGAGCGGCGTGGGAACCTGCCGCGAAAACAGCCCCGGCGCGGCCAGCACGGACCGAGCGGAAGCCACCGAAGCAGCGAACGCCTCCGCCGGCGAGGAACCCAGGTAGTCGCCGTCCGGCGCCGGTGGACCGGTGCCCGCCCAGAACGCCACTTTCGCGTTGCCGTGCGCGAGGTGGTTCACCACCGCGCGCACGTCCCAGTCGACGCACGCCGTCGGGAGCGCCCACTGGTCGGCCCGGACCGCGGCGACCAGGCCGGTCACCGTCGAAGCTGCGAGGTCGAACTCGTCGAGAACAGTCATGCGAAGAGTGTGCCGACCACCACCGACAAAAACTCAGGACAGCAGCGCCACGCACTCCACGTGGTGGGTCATCGGGAACGCGTCGAACACCCGCAGGTCCGTCAGCGAGTACCCGTGACCCGCGAAGGTCGCCACGTCGCGTGCCAGCGCCGCCGGGTCGCAGGCCACGTACACGATCCGGTCCGGCGCGCCCGCCACGATCGACTCCACGACCGCCTTGCCCGCGCCCTTGCGCGGCGGGTCCAGCACCACGACGTCGACCGGCTTGGCCGCCGACGCCAGCACGTGCTCCACGCGCCCGGCGCGCCACGAAACCTGCGGCAGGTCCGCGAGGTTGCGCTCCCCGTCGGCCACCGCGCGCCGGCCCGATTCGACCGCCAGCACCCGGCCCGAAGCACCGACCTGGCCCGCCAGCACCGACGCGAAGAGCCCGACGCCCGCGTAGAGGTCCCAGGCCGTGCCACCGGAAGGCGCCTTCGCCCACTCCCCCACGACCGCGGCCAGCGTCGACGCCGCCGCCGGGTGGACCTGCCAGAAACCGTGCGCGTCGAGGCGCCAGTCGCGGCCCGCCGCGTGTTGCACCGCGACCCCGCCGGTCAGCTGCCGCGCCCGCACCTTCCCGCGCACCGTCGAGAGCTCGCGGACGTGCAGATCGCCGTCGCCGTCGGTCGTGACCTCCAGCTCGCTGCCCGGCCGCCAGCGCCGCGCCAGGACGTCGTCGAGCTCGCCGGGCACCGCGATCGGGCAGTCGTCCAGGGCCACCACCCGGTGGCTGTGGTGGGCGCGCAGCCCGGCGCGCCCGTCCCGGCCGGCGACCAGCCGGACGCGACTGCGCCAGTCCAGCGGCCCGCCGTCGAGGGCCTCCACGACGACGTCCCGCTCGATTCCGGCCAGCCGCTGCAGCTGCTCCGCCACCACCGACGCCTTCAGCGAGCGCTGGTAGTCCGGCGTCGCGTGCTGCCAGTCGCAGCCGCCGCAACCGCCCGGCACGGCCAGCGGACACGGCGGCGGCACCCGGTGTGGCGACGCCGAAAGCACCTCGATCGCGTCCCCGCGGCAGAACGAACCGCCGTTGTCCTCGGTGATCTCGACGCGGACCTGCTCGCCCGGCAGCGCGTGCCGGACGAACACGACCCGCCCGTCCGCGCGGGCGACGCAGTGGCCGCCGTGCGCGACCGCGCCGACCTCGACCTCGAGGACGCGGCCCAGCCAGCTCGTCATTCGGCGGGCTCCTTGGGCTTCGGTGCCGCGACCGGCTTCCCGTTCGGCGAGAACCCGCGGCGGACGTCGCCCGCGGCCGGACGCTCGTTCCGGACCCGCGCGGCCGCCTTGGCCGACGACTCCAGCTGCCACGGCACGCTCGCCACGATCACCCCGGACTGGAACAGCAGCCGGCCCTTGAGCCGCAGCGCGCTCTGGTTGTGCAGCACCTGCTCCCACCAGTGCCCGACCACGTACTCCGGGATGAACACGGTGACCACGTTGCGCGGATTGTCACCGCGCACGCGCTTCACGTAGTCGAGGACGGGCTTCGTGATCTCGCGGTAGGGCGATTCGACGACCTTCAGCGGCACCTTGAAGTTGTGCGCGTCCCACTCGGCGGTGAGCTTGCGGGTGTCGGCATCGTCCACATTGACCGTCACGGCTTCGAGGACGTCCGGGCGCATCGCCTTGGCGTAGGCCAGCGCGCGCAGCGTCGGCCGGTGCAGTTTGGACACCAGGACGATCGCGTGGTTGCGCGACGGCAGCACGGTCGGGGTGTCGCCGAGGTCCTTCAGCTCGTCGGCGACGCGGTCGTAGTGCCGCCGGATCGCCGTCATCAGCGCGAAGATGGCCACCATCGCGGCGATCGCGATCCACGCGCCGAGCAGGAACTTGGTGATGAGCACGATCACCAGGACGGTCGCGGTCATGGTCAGGCCGATGGCGTTGACGGTCTGCGAGCGCCGCATCCGCCGCCGCGCGCCCGGGTCGGTTTCCCTGGCCAGCAACCGGTTCCAGTGCCGGATCATGCCCGCCTGGCTCACCGTGAACGACACGAACACACCCACGATGTAGAGCTGGATGAGCCGGGTCACCTCGGCGTCGAACGCGATGATCAGCACCAGCGCGAAGGCGGACAGGAACAGGATGCCGTTGGAGAAGGCCAGCCGGTCGCCGCGGGTGTGCAGCTGCCGGGGCAGGTAGCGGTCCTGCGCCAGGATCGAGCCCAGCACCGGGAAGCCGTTGAACGCGGTGTTCGCGGCCAGCAGCAGGATGATGCCGGTGGAGAAGGAGATGTAGTAGAACGCCGGCGGGAAGTCGGCGAAGACCGCGTGCGCGATCTGCGCGACGATCGTCTTCTGCTCGTAGCCGGCCGGCGCGCCTTCGAGCTGCCGCGCCGGGTCCTCGGCGAACTTGACGTCGGTGATCGTGGCCAGCGTGATGATGCCGACCAGCATGGTGACCGCGAGCAGGCCCATCATCAGCAGCGTGGTGGCCGCGTTCTTCGACTTCGGCTTCTGGAAGGCCGGGACGCCGTTGCTGATCGCCTCGACCCCGGTCAGCGCCGCCGCGCCGGAGGAGAACGCCCGCAGCACCAGGAACGCGTACCCGACGCCCGCGAAGGTGCCTTCGGCGGTCAGCGTGAACCCGGCGCTCTCGGCCTTCATCTCGGTGCCGGTGGCGGCCTGCACCAGGCCCCAGGCGACCATGACGAGGATGCCCAGGATGAACCCGTATGTCGGGATCGCGAAGGCCTTCCCCGACTCGCGGATGCCGCGCAGGTTCAGCGACGTCAGCACGACCACGATGACGATCGACGCGAGCACCTTGTGTTGCGCGACCCACGGGACGGCCGAGCCGATGTTGGCGACACCGGACGAAGTGGACACCGCAACGGTCAGGACGTAGTCGACGAGGAGGGCGCTGGCCACCGTGAGGCCGAACTTGCCGCCCAGGTTCGTGTTGGCGACCTCGTAGTCGCCGCCACCGCTCGGGTAGGCGTGCACGTTCTGCCGGTACGAGGCGACGACGACCAGCATGACCAGGGCGACCATGACGCCGATCCACGGCGCGAGCGCGTAGGCGGACAACCCGGCGACGCTCAGCGTCAGGAAGATTTCTTCCGGCGCGTAGGCGACGCTCGAGAGCGCGTCCGACGCGAAGATCGGCAGCGCGATGCGCTTGGGCAGCAGCGTGTGGGCCAGCCTGTCACTGCGGAACGGACGTCCGAGGACCAGGCGTTTCAGCACGGTCGGGAACTTCGACACCACGGAAGCGTAGCTGCCATGGGGCACGGTAGGTTCGGCGCTGGTAGGTCGGGGGTAAGACGGACGGGTGAACCGCCGAGGAGGAGGCAGGGCGTGCACGTGGTGATCATGGGATGCGGCCGGGTCGGCGCGTCCCTGGCCGCTGCGCTGGAGCGGCTCGGCCACGAGGTGGCCGTCATCGACAAGAACCAGCAGGCGTTCCGCCGGCTCGGCAGCGACTTCCACGGCCAGCAGGTCGTCGGCGTCGGGTTCGACCGCCGGGTGCTGATCGAGGCCGGCATCGAGCGGGCCGGAGCGTTCGCGGCGGTGTCCAGCGGCGACAACTCGAACATCATTTCGGCCAGGGTCGCGCGCGAGAACTTCGGCGTCGAGCACGTCGTCGCGCGCATCTACGACCACAAGCGCGCGGCCGTGTACGAGCGGCTGGGCATCCCGACGGTCGCGACCGTGCCGTGGACGACCGACCGGTTCCTGCGCTCGCTGCTGCCGGACGGCGTCGCGTCGGCGTGGCGGGACCCGTCGGGCAACGTCGCGCTGTTGCAGCTGCCGCTGCACGAGGGCTGGGTCGGGCACTCGGTGAAGTCCCTGCAGGAGGCGACCGGCGCGCGGGTGGCGTTCATCATGCGCTTCGGCACCGGCGTGCTGCCCGACACGAAGACGGTGCTGCAGGCCGACGACGTCGTGTGGGTGGCCGCGCGGTCCGGCACCGTCACCGACGTGACCAGTGTGGCCCACCGCGAACCGGAGGACGAGGCATGAGGGTCGCGATTGCGGGCGCCGGGGCGGTCGGCCGTTCCATCGCCGCCGAGCTGATCGACGGCAGGCACCAGGTGATGCTCATCGAGCGCGAAGCCGACCAGTTCGACCCGCACACGGTCGAGCAGGCCGACTGGGTGCTGGGCGACGCGTGCGAGGTGTCGATCCTGGAGGAGTCCGGGATCGAGCAGTGCGACGTCGTCATCGCCGCGACGGGCGACGACAAGGCGAACCTGGTGGTCTCGCTGCTGGCGAAGACGGAGTTCGCGGTGCGGCGCGTGGTGGCCCGGGTGAACAACCCGGCCAACGAGTGGCTGTTCACCGACGCGTGGGGCGTCGACGTGGCGGTCTCGACCCCCCGCATGCTGGCGGCGATGGTCGAGGAGGCGGTCAGCGTCGGCGACCTCGTGCGGCTGATGACGTTCCGGCAGAGCAACGCGAACCTCGTCGAGCTGACGTTGCCGGCGGAGACACCGCTGGCCGGGAAGCCGGTGAGCGACCTGACGCTGCCCCGGGACGCGGCACTGGTGACGATCCTGCGGGGAGACCGGGTGATCGTGCCGCAGCCGGAGGACCCGCTGGAGCCCGGGGACGAGCTGCTCTTCGTGGCGACCGCGGATGTGGAGCCGGAGATCCGGACCGCGCTCGGGTACTGAGGTGGGCGTGGGCCCCCGGCGAGTTCGCTGGGGGCCTTCGTCGTGGGTCGGGACGGGCGTGATTGGGCCCGGATCTCGCGTGACTCGGGGCGGAACTCGCGTGATCGAGCCCGGATCTCACGTGCCGGAAAAGGCATCTCGCGTGATCAGACGGGCCTCTCGCGTGACCGGAGAGGCATCACGTGGAGTTGCCCCGGTGGGGCGGACACGGGGTTTTCAGGCAGCGTGGGCCTGAGCGTAGTTGGTTCGGGTTTCGGCTGGGGTGTTGTGGCCGATGGTGGAGTGCAGCCGGTGGTGGTTGTAGTAGCGCAGCCAGGTGAACACGTCCTGGCGGGCTTCGGTGCGGGTCCGCCAGATCGAGACAC
>JAEBES010000002.1:0-1512828 GCA_049998155.1 Amycolatopsis sp. cmx-13-12
GCGCTACTACAACCACCACCGGCTGCACTCCACCATCGGCCACAACACCCCAGCCGAAACCCGAACCAACTATCGTCAGACCCCGGCTGCCTAAAACCCCGTGTCCGCCCCACCGGGGCAACTCCACGTGATGCACCTCCAATCACGCGTGATGCCCCTCCAGTCACGTGTGAAGCCCCTCCAGTCACGTGTGATGCCCCTCTAGTCACCTGTGATGCCCGCCCAGTCACGCCTGACGAGCGGCCGAGCACGAGCGAAACCGGCCGGAGCTCAGGCCGCCCGTTCCCGCACCCGGTCCCCGGCACCCAGCCGGTCCAGGATCGCGTCGTGGGCCAGGCCGTCCCACCCGAGCCGCTCGAGGGTCCGGCCGGTCCGCCGGAAGTCCTCACCCCCGAGCACGGACATGATCGTGATGGCCGCGTCCACCATCGGCGTCGCCACCCCGGCGCACCGCGCCAGCGCCTGCAGCGGCACCAGCGTGGAACGGATGTCCTCGGTCAGGAACCGGTGATCGAGGCTGGTGGGCGCGGCGATCGTCCGGTACGGCCGCACCGTCCGCAACGCGTCGAGCAACGTCGTGGCCGGGCAACCGTAGTAACGATCGAGCACCTCGGTCATCGGCAACAGCCGGGCCCCGTAGGCGGAGGCGACCGCGGCGAACTCGGTCTCGGTGCGTTCCAGCAGCGCGATCGTCCGCGCCGAGACGCCGTCGACGTAGAAGAGCAGCTCCTCCGCCCGGTCGATGGTGCCGAGGTTGGCCAGCGCGATCGGCACGTGCGCCACCGCGCCGAAGTCGTGCAGGCCGCGCTCCACCGGGTTGCGCGCGACCTCCAGCATCGGGAACCACTCGCGCAGCAGCCCGGCGCGCCGGGCGACAGCGGCCTCGCTGCTGCCGGAAATCAGGTTCCACCCCTTGACGCCGAGCACGCTGACGCCCTCGGTCCCGGAGGGCCGGGCGGCGAACAGCGCATCGGTCTCGACGACGTCGACGTCCGGCGCTCCGGCGGCGGCGAGTGCGCAGGCGAACTCGACACTCCCGCAGAGCTTGCTGGAGAACAGCACCACCACCTGCCCCGGGCGCAGGTGCGGGGCCAGCCGCGCGGCGACCTCCGGATAGGCCGTGGTCACGGTGGCGACCAGGACGACGGCCCGCGCACCCAGCCCGGCCGGGTCCGCGGTCACCTCCCGGAGCGGGAACCGCCCGTCGAGCACCCCGCGCACGACGATCTCCCGGCGGCGCGCGATCTCCCCGACGGCCTCGAGGTCCCGCGTGTAGAGGTGCACGGGCAGCTCCCGCGCGGCGAGGTACGCGGCCACGGCCCGCCCTTCGCCACCCGCTCCGACGACCCCGATCCCGTCCAGCACGCTCATTCCGCCCACTCCCGTCAGTCCGGTACGCAGTGGACAGGTCGGCACCGCGAAGGCGAAAGTTCCCGCGGACGCCCGTTCCCGGAATCGGAGACACCGAGCCCACCCGGACGTGTCGTGCGCCCGGGGTGCGGCCTACCCCTGGGCCAACGCCAGCGGCACCAGCTGCTCGGCACTGGTGAGCGACCCGTGCTGCCCGACCAGCGACGACTCGACGGCCTCCGCGAGCCCCCGCACCATCCCGAACCGGTCCCGGGCCGCGGCCACCACGTCGCCGATCCGCGGCAGCACCCGGTCGCTCACCGTGTGCCCGAACCAGCCCTCCGCGACGGCCTCCTCGCGTGAGCGCACCCAGGCCCGCTCGCCCAGCACCTCCCGCCAGGCCGCGAGGACGTCCGCGGCCGCGCCCGGCTCGGTGTAGACGTGCCGGGCCCGGACCTCGCCGCCGAACGTCCGGACGCCGGCGAGCAGCTCCGGGACGTCTTCGAGGTCGAGCTTGTCGTCGACGGTCACCATCCCGTGGTCGGCCACCACCGCGAGCAGCGCGCCGGGCGGTAGACCGTCCACAAGGGACTCGACGAGCCGGTCGATCTGCCGCAGCTGCATCCGCCAGGCGGTCGAACCGGGGCCGTAGACGTGCCCCATCAGGTCGAG
Organism: Amycolatopsis sp. cmx-13-12; assembly: GCA_049998155.1. Taxonomy (GTDB): domain Bacteria; phylum Actinomycetota; class Actinomycetes; order Mycobacteriales; family Pseudonocardiaceae; genus Amycolatopsis. The sequence goes on from JAEBES010000002.1 coordinate 2,023, forward strand.
TTCGCTGTGGTAGGCGTAGCAGAACGCGCGCCCGTCGAGCACCGACAACGTCCGCGCGGCGAGGTCGCCCAGCGCGTGCACCCCGGCGTACTGCGCCCCGCTCTGGGTGGCCAGGGTCAACGCCGTGTCGCGGAACTGGGCGGACGACACCACGGCCGCTTCGATGCCTGCCGCGGCGGCGCGCTCGAACGTCGTCGGCAGCGGCTGCACCTCGCGGGGTGGGAGGGCGCCCCGCAGATCGCTGCCGTCTTCGTGGCTGCACCAGCGCAACGCGTTGAGCACTCCGGTGCCGGGCATTTCGAAGGTGTAGCCGACCATCCCGTGCTCGCCCGAGGCGAGCCCGGTGCCGATCGCGGCCACCCCGGCGGCCGTCGTCGACGGGAAGCCCACGCGCAGCGATCCGCGGGCGAGCTCGGTCAGCACCGGGGCGTCCGCCGCGTGCTCGGCGAGCAGCTCCCAGCCGAGGCCGTCGACGAGCAGCACGCCGGCGCTGCGTGCCTCCGGCAACGCCAGGACGTTCCCGCAGCCGGGCACCCCGACCGCGGCGAGCAGGGACGGGACGACCTGGCCGAGGTGCGGGACGTCGGCGAGCGAGGGCGGCTGCACGCGCCCAGCTTCCCATCCCCGGGCGCCTCCGGCGATAATCGCGGCATGCCGACCTACGCCTACCGCTGCCGTGAGTGCACCGAGACGTTCGAGCTCCTGCGCCCGATGAGCGAATCCGGCGCGCCGGCGGCCTGCCCGGAGGGCCACGCCGACACCGTCAAGCTGCTCACCACGGTCGCCCTCACCGGGGCCGCGAGCGGTCCCGCGGCCCCGGCCGGCGGTGGCGGTGGCTGCTGTGGCGGCGGCTGCTGCGGTTAGACCGCCTTCAGCGCCTGCTCCAGGTCGGCCCACAGGTCCTCGACGTCCTCGAGGCCGGCTGAGAGCCGGATCAGCTGGTCGGAGACGCCGGCGCCACGGCGGTCGCCCTCGTCGACGATCCGGTGGCTGATCGAGCCCGGGTGCTGGATCAGCGTGTCGACGCTGCCCAGGCTGACGGCCGGCGTGATCAGCCGGACGGCCCCGATCAGGGCGTGCGGGTCGCCGTCGACCTCGAACGCCACCAGCGGCCCGCCGATCCGCGGGTAGTGGACAGCGGTCACGGCCGGGTGCTCTCCGAGCCGGGCCGCCAGGGTCGCCGCGGTCGCCGAGGCCGCGTTGACGCGCAGCGGCAGCGTGGAAAGCCCGCGCAGCAACAGGTATCCCGCGAGCGGGTGCAGCACGCCGCCGGTCGCGAAGCGGATCTGGCGCAGCCGCGCGGCTTCCGCCGCGTCGCACGCGACGATCCCGCCCATCACGTCGCCGTGGCCGCCGAGGAACTTCGTCGCGCTGTGCAGCACGATCCGCGCGCCGTGGCGGCCCGGGCGCTGGAGCACCGGGGTCGCGAAGGTGTTGTCCACCAACAGCGGCACCTCTCCGCAAGCGCGCGCCAGCTCGGCGATGTCGGCCTCGGCCAGGGTCGGGTTCGCCGGCGTCTCGACGAACACCAGCCCGGTGTCCGGCCGCAGTGCGGCGGCGACGGCATCGGGCGCGGCCCAGGTGACCTCCGTGCCGAGCAGCCCGGACTCGAGCAGGTGGTCGCTGCAGCCGTACAGCGGGCGCACCGCGACGACATGCCGTTTCCCCTGCGCCACCGCGGAAAGAAGGCAGGCCGAGACGGCGGCCATGCCGCTGGCGAACGCGACGCCGTGCTCGAAACCCTCCAGCTCGGCGAGCGCCCGCTCGAACCGTTCGACGGTCGGGTTGCCCACCCGGCCGTAGATGGGCGGGCCGTCGAGTTCGGCGCCGGCGGCGAAGGCGTCGATCCGGGCGGCTTCGGCGGCACTGTCGCGGGACGGGTAGGTCGTGGACAGGTCGAGCGGAGCGGCGTGCACGCCGAGGTCCGTGAGGTCGTCACGGCCGGCGTGGACGGCTCGCGTGCGCAGCGAGGAAGTCATGGCAGCATGGTCGAGCTTTTCCCGGACCCGGAGCAACACTCTCGGATATCATTCGGCGATGTCCGTTTCTGTCGAACTGAGTCCGGTGGATCTCGAAATCCTGCGTCTGCTGCAGAACGATGCCCGGATCACCAACAAGGACCTGGCGGCCGCGGTCGGTATCGCGCCGTCGACGTGCCTGGATCGCGTCGCCCGGCTGCGGGACACCGGCGTGATCACCGGGCAGCACGCGTCGGTCGACGCGGCCAAGCTGGGCCGGCCGCTGGAGGCGTTCCTGTTCGTCCAGGTCCGCCCGCACCGGCGGCCGCTGGTGGACCCGTTCATCGAGCACCTGCTCTCGCTGCCCGAGGTGCGCGCGGTCTACCACCTGACCGGGCCGGACGACTTCCTCGCGCACGTCGCGACCAGCTCGGCCGGGGAGCTGCAGCGGCTGGTCCTGGACGAACTGACCGCGCGGGACGAGGTCGCCCGCGTCCACACGAACCTCGTCTTCCAGCACTGGAGCGGTGGCCCGCTGCTGCCACCGGGGTCCTGACGTCAGAGTGTCTCGAGCCAGCGGCGGGTCTCGCCCGGGGACGTCAGGCGGACGACGGCCGGGCCGGGCGACTCGGCGGCCCACGCCCGGATCCGGGCCCGCTTGCTCGCGAACGAGGTGAAGTGCCAGCGGATGATCGAGTCCGCGGAGAACACCTGGCGGAACGACTCGACGTTGCCGTTGCAGATCCGCCGGCGGGTCACCGCGCGCACGAACGTCCGCCGCACCAGGCGGCCCAGCGAAAGCCAGCGCGGGTAGTCGAGGCCGACGACCAGCTGGGCGCGCGGCAGGACGATGTCCTGCCACTTGCTGTAGACGGCGTCGAGGACCCAGCGCTCCCCCGCGCACACTTCGGCGATCCGGCGGATCTGCTCGTCGTCCGGCACCCCGACCCACCCCGGCAGCCAGGTGAGGTCGTCGGCCGCGACGTAGGGCAGGCCGGTGCGCTCGGCGATCCGGGCCGCGAGCGTCGACTTGCCCGAGCCGGTCACGCCGACGACGACGATGCGGTCAGGCCTCGAGGTCACGGGCGGGCTCCCGCGGTCCGTGGTAGGGCAGGGTCTGGCTGTAGACGAGGTTCGTGGTCGTGCTGCCGAACTGGCACAGCTCGTCGACCGTGCGCTCGAGGTGCGCCATCGAGGCCGCGGCGACCTTGAGCGTGTAGCAGTCGTCGCCGGTGGTGCGGAGGCATTCGAGGATCTCCGAACGCTCGGCGAGCAGTTTGTGCAACGGCTCGTGCCGGCTGCCCGGGTACTTGAGGCGGACCACGGCGAGCACCGGGTAGCCGACCTTGGCGAGGTCGATCTCCGCGCGGTAGCCGCTGATCACGCCGGCGGTCTCGAGCCGCCGGAGCCGTTCGGTTGCCGCGGACGCGCTGAGGTTCACGCGGCGGCCGAGCTCGGTGAGCGGCAGCCGGGCGTCGCGCTGGAGCTCGGCCAGGATGGCCCAGTCCGTCGGGTCGAGACTCTCGGTCATTCCCCGAACATACCGTGGGATCCACGGCCGAACGGGCCGAACGCCGTGATCGTTCCCTTCCGGATCCGGGCCGGACGTCGATAGCCTTTCCCGGTGAAGATCGGCGTGAACGTCCCCAATTTCGGGCCCGGCACGAACCCGGGCGTCCTGCGCGCCTGGGCGCAGACGGTCGAAGGCCTCGGCTTCGACCTGCTGATGGTGTCCGACCACGTCGCCATCACGCCGGACGTCGCCGGCCAATATCCGGCGCCGTTCTACGAACCGTTCACGACCTTGTCGTGGCTGGCCGGGGTGACGCAGCGGGTGCGGCTGGGCACCACGGTGCTGGTGGTGCCGTACCGGCATCCCCTGCTGGTGGCGCGGATGGCGGCGAACCTCGACGAGCTCAGCGGCGGCCGGCTGGTGCTCGGCGCCGGGATCGGCTGGGCGAAGCAGGAGTTCGACGCACTGGGCGTACCGTTCGAGCAGCGCGGCAAGCTCACCACCGAGCACCTGCGGGCGATCCGCGCCGCGTGGGCCGAGCGCGACGACTACCGCGCGGGGCCGATCCCGCTGTGGCTCGGCGGGCACAGCGACGCCGGGCTGCGCCGGGCGATCGAGCTCGGCGACGCGTGGCACCCGCTGCGGCTGACGATGGCCGGGTTCCGGGAAACGCTGGGGCGTCTGGAAAAGCTGGCCGGGGACAGGCCGGTGCCGTCCTTCGCGCCGCGGATCCTGCTGCGGGTGACGGCGGCGCCGGTGACCGGGCCGGACCGGCGTGCCGGAGAGGGCACGCTCGAGCAGGTCCTCGACGATCTGACGCAGTTGCGGGCACTGGGGGCGGACACCGTCGTGCTCGATCCGTTCGACTCGGACCCGGCCGAAACGCTGCGCCCGGAGGTGGCGTGGCGTGATCTCGCGGCGGTGGCCGCATCCTGGAGGGAGAACCTGTGAAGGACACCGAAGAAGCCCTGCTGCGGCGGGCGATCGAGCTCGCCCGCGAGGCGCGCGAGGAACACGGCAACCCGCCGTTCGGCTCCCTGCTCGCTGACGCCGAGGGGAAGATCCTGGTCGAGGACCGCAACACCTCGCTGACCGACAACGACATCACGGCCCACCCGGAACTGAAGCTGGCCCGCTGGGCGGCGCAGAACCTGGACCCGGAAACCGCGGCGGCCACGACGATGTTCACCAGCACGCAGCCGTGCGGCATGTGCACGGGTGCGATCGAGCGGTCCGGCCTCGGCCGCGTCGTCTACGCGTTGTCGACGGAGCAGTTCCTCACGCTGCGGCCGCCGCTCACCTGGGGCAAGCACAAGCTGGAGGGTCCTGCCCTGTTCGACGAGGCCCGCGTGCCGGTCGAGGGCTATTACCAGTGACGAGTTACCAGGTGCGCCCGGTGGCGCGCATCGAGTCGCCCCTGACCGACCGCGCGTCGGCCCCGAAACAGGGCGACGAGGGCGCGCCGCCATCCCGCGTGGTGTTCGAGCCGCAGTTCGCCCCGGCGGCGGCCGACCTCCGGCCGGGCGACCGCCTGGTGCTGCTCACCTGGCTGCACGAAGCCGACCGGGAGATCCAGGCGGTGCACCCCCGCGGCGACCGAGACCGCCCGAGCACCGGCGTGTTCTCGACGCGCTCACCGGACCGCCCGAACCCGATCGGCCTCCACACGGTGACGGTCACGGCAGTCGACGGCGGCACGCTCACGGTCACGGGCTTGGAGGCCATCGACGGCACGCCGGTGCTCGACGTGAAACCGGTCCTCGGCGAGGTGGCCGAGCGCTGAGCCGGGCGATCACGATCCACGCACCGCGGTAACGGCCGCCCTCGGTGGCGCGACCTCCTTCGTGCGTTCGGAGCAACACCCGAACGCCGAACGGAGGAGCCGCGATGACGAACGCGTTCGACCCTGCTCTGCCGGATCCCTGGACGCCGCCGCAGCCCCCGCCACCGGTGCGCACCAGGCCGAACCCCTGGTACCTGCTCTTCGCGGGCGCGGCGGGCGCGGCTCTGGTGGGTTCCCTGTGGGTCGGGCTGGATCTGGCCCACTCGAGCTCGCCGAGCGCGCCGGCCGGCGGCTCCGGGGCAGCGTTCGACCTCCGTGGCACGTTCACGCTGTACAGCAGCGACGGCTACGGCACGTGCGGCGGCTCCGGCGGCTACTCGGACATCACCACAGGGACGGCTGTCACCGTCTACAACGCGGCGGGCACCGTTCTGTCCCAGGGAGCGCTCGGAACCGGGCGTCCGGAAGGTACCGGCAGCTGTGTGTTTCCCCTCGCCGCGCCGAATGTGCCGGCGGGCGAGAAGTTCTACCTCGTCGAGGTGTCACATCGGGGCCGGATCATGGTGCAGCCCGAAGACGCGCGGAACGGGAAAGTTGCGCTGAGCCTGGGCAGCTGATCAGTAGTCCTTGAAGCCCTTCCCGGTCTTCCGGCCCAGCCGGCCGGCCGTCACGAGGTGCTCCAGCAGCGGCGCCGGCGCGAAGCCCTCCTCGCGGAACTCGTTGTACAGCGTCCGCTGGATGGCCAGGGAAACGTCGAGGCCGACGACGTCCAGCAGTTCGAACGGGCCCATCGGCAGGCCGCAGCCGACCTTCATGGCCGTGTCGATGTCGTCCGCGCCCGCGTAGTGGGCCTCCAGCATCTTCACCGCGTCGTTGAGGTACGGGAACAGCAACGCGTTGACGATGAAACCCGCGCGGTCGCCGCAGTGCACCGCGTGCTTGCCCACCGCGGCGCAGACCGCGCTCGCCGTCGCCACCACGTCCGGGGCGGTCGCGATCGTCGACACCACCTCGACCAGTTTCATCACCGGGGCCGGGTTGAAGAAGTGGAGACCGACCACATCGGACGGCCGGGACGTCGAGGCCGCGCACTCGATCACCGGCAGCGAGGACGTCGTGGTCGCCAGGACCGCACCGGGGCGGACCACCTCGTCCAGCGCGGCGAACACCGCCTGCTTCACCGACAGCTCCTCGGCCACTGCCTCGATGACCAGGTCGACGTCGGCCAACGCCTCGAAGTCGGTGACCGGGGTGATGCGGGCCAAGGCCAGAGCAGCGTCCTCTTCGGACAGCTTGCCCTTGACCACGGCCTTGTCGAGCGACTTCTTGACGCGCGCCACCGACGCCTGCGCCTTCTCCAGGCTGCGGGCGCGCAGCACGACGTCGAGGCCGCGCTTGGCGAACACCTCCGCGATGCCGGTGGCCATCGTGCCCGTTCCGACCACGCCCACCCTGGCCACCGGGCGCGGCGGCACGTCGTCCACTGTGGACACGGCGCCGGAAGGGACCACGTTGGGCGAGTCCGGGGCGTCGTAGGTGTAGAAGCCCCGGCCGGTCTTGCGGCCCAGCAGGCCTGCCGTGATCATCTGCTTGAGCAGCGGCGCCGGCGCGTGCAGGCGGTTGCGGGACTGGTGGTACATCGTGTCGAGGATTTCGTTCGCGGTGTCCAGCCCGATCAGGTCGAGCAGCGCGAGCGGGCCCATCGGGTAGCCGCAGCCGAAGCGCATCGCGGCGTCGAGGTCCTCGCGCGTGGCGTAGCGCTGCTCGTACATCCGCACCGCGTGGTTGAGGTAGCCGAACAGCAGCGCGTTGGCGATGAAGCCGGCCCGGTCGCCGATCACCACCGGCACCTTGCCGAGCCGCTCGGCGAACTCGACGGCTTCGGCGACCACGTCCGGCTCGGTCACCACCGTCTTGACGATCTCGACGAGCTTCTGCACCGGGGCCGGGTTGAAGAAGTGCATGCCGACGACCTTGCCGGGCCGCGCGGTGTGCACGCCGATCTCGGTGATCGACAGCGACGACGTGTTGGACGCGAAGACCACCTCGGGCCGGGTGATCTTGTCCAGCTCGGCGAAGACGTCGGCCTTCAGCTCGAGGCTCTCCGGGATCGCCTCGATCACCAGGTCCACTTCGGACAGGCCCGACAGCGACGTGCTGTAACGGATCCGGGCCAGCAGCGCCGCGCGCCCGTCCGCGTCCAGCTTGCCGCCGGAGAGCGCCCGTTCGGTCGAGTGCTCGAGGTGACCGCGGCCGCGGGCGACGCCGGCTTCGTCGAGTTCGACCGTGATGACGTCGAGCCCGCTGCGCGCGAGCACTTCGGCGATGCCGGCTCCCATGGTGCCCAGGCCGACCACACCGACCGTCGAAATGTCCCGCGCCATCGAGGCCTCCAGAGATGTTACTCGCTGGTAATTGGCCTCGATACTGCCACGCGCCACCGCCGGAGCCCAGACGGAATCGAGTCAGTACGGCTCAAGTCACCCGGTCGGCGACGACGGCTTCACTCGCCGAAATTGCCGTCCACCAGCTCTTTTGCCTTCTCCAGCGCCGCGGAAGCCTGTGGCCCGCGCGCCCGGACGCGGATCCGGTCGCCCTGGCGCGCGCCGAGCGACATCAGGGCCAGGACGCTGTGGCCGTCGGCCTCCTGGTCGCCGAGCCGCACGGTCACCTCGGCGTCGAACTCGCTGAGCGTGCGCACCAGCACCGCGGCGGGCCGGGCGTGCAGCCCGACCTCGTTGCGCAGCTCCAGCTCGACTTCGGCGGCGTCGGCCGGCGCCTCCTCGGACGGCGCCAGGTCTTCGGGGAGGCCGGCCGCCGCGGCGGCTTCGGCCACCGCCGTGCGGTCCTGCCCGGCCTGCGCCGCGACCGCCGCCGCGATCGCGCCCTCGACCAGCGGGCCGTCCGCGACGATCGCGGCCGAGGGGTCGGCCAGCGATTCGACGGCGAGCTCGGCCGTCATCTGCGCGCTGCCCAGGTCGTAGAGCAGCACGACGCCGTCGCCGGAATCGGCGCGCTGGGTGGCGGCGACGACCTCGTCGTAGTCCGTGCCGATCGAGCCGTCGGAGAGGCCGCCGGCCGGCAGGATGGTGACGTCCGGCGCCATCTGGGCGGCCAGCTCGGCCAGGCCTTCGGCAAGCTTTGCGCTGTGCGACACGAGCACGATTCCCACGCTCACCGGGCGGCCTCCGCGAACGCCCGCAGCAGCAGCGCCGACGACCGCGCGCCGGGGTCCTTGTGCCCGACGGCCCGCTCGCCGAGGTAGGACGCCCGGCCCTTCCGCGGCACCAGGTCCACTGTGGACTCCGCACCGGTGTCGGCCGCGTCCGCCGCCGCGGTCAGCACCGCGGCGACGTCCCCGCCGCCCTCGGCCGCCTTCTCGGCGGCCGCCACCGCGGGGATCAGGGCGTCGACCATGGTCGCGTCGCCGGCCACGGCCTTGCCCCGGGCCTGGACGCCTTCGAGGCCGGCGCGCAGCGCGTCCAGCAGCGCCGGCACGTCGAGCTCGGCGGCCGAGCCCAGCTTGGCCGAGGCACGCAGGAAAGCCGTGCCGTACAACGGGCCCGCGGCTCCGCCGACCTTGGAGATCAACGTCGTCGCGACGAGCTTCAGCACCCCGCCCGGCGTGTCCGGAACCGCGGAATCGAGGGCCGCCACGACGGCCGCGAAGCCGCGGTTCAGGTTCTCGCCGTGGTCGCCGTCGCCGATCGCGCGGTCGAGGTCGATCAGTTCCACCCGGTGCTCGGCGACCACCGCCGCGGCGGCGCGCACCGCCGCCGCGACCCCCTCGGCCATGCAGGCCATCAGAGCCCCCACCGCAGGGCCGCGGTGTTGACCGGGGCGTCCCACAGCTCGGTCAGCTCGTCGTCCAGTTTGAGCAACGTCAGGCTCATCCCCTGCATCTCGAGGCTGGTGATGTACGGACCGACCAGCCGGCGTTCGACCACGATCCCACGGTCGGCCAGCAGCCGCTCGGCGATGCCGTGGGCCAGGTAGAGCTCGACGAGCGGGGTGCCGCCCATGGAGTTGGTGAACAGCAGCACGCGATCACCCGACGCGAACGGCAGGTCGGACACGACCGCCTCGACCATCCGCGCCACCAGCGCGTCGGCCGGCTCGGCCGCGAGCCGCTCGCGGCCGGGCTCGCCGTGGATGCCGATGCCGAACTCGATCTCGTTCTCGTCGAGGTCGAAGCTGGGGGTGCCGGCGTGCGGCACGGTCGGCGCGGTGAGTGCGACGCCGATCGACCGGACCTGGCCGATCACCTTCTGTGCCAACGCGGTGACGGCGTCGAGCGAGTCGCCGCGCTCGGCGGCGGCGCCGGTGATCTTTTCCAGCAGCACCGTGCCGCCGACCCCGCGGCGGCCCGCGGTGTACGTCGAGTCCTTGACCGCCACGTCGTCGTCGATCACGACGCTGCGCACCTCGAGGCCCTCGGCGGCGGCGAGCTCGGCGGCCGTCTCGAAGTTCAACACGTCGCCGGTGTAGTTCTTCACGATGAGCAGCGCGCCCGCCTCACCGGTGGTCGCGGTGACGGCGGCCTGCACCGCGTCCGGCGTCGGTGAGGTGAACACCGCACCGGGTACCGCGGCGGCGAGCATGCCCTGGCCGACGAAGCCGCCGTGCAGCGGCTCGTGCCCGGAACCGCCGCCGGAGATGACGGCGACCTTGCCCGCGACCGGCGCGTCGGCTCTGATCACGACGTCCGGGTCGTACTGGACGCGGAGGATGTCGGCGTGCGCGGCGGCGAGCCCCCGCAGCGACTCGGCGACCACGTTCGCCGGATCGTTGATGATCTTCTTCACGGCAGCCTCCGACACATCGGCGGGTGGGGTGTCCCCTTCCTACCTCTCCGCGCGGCCCGCCGCCAGATCAGGGTTTGGGGAGCTTGGTGACCACGTTCTTCGCGACGGCCACCGCCTTGCCGCACGGGTCGGTGTCGTTGTCGGCATAACCCTGGTAGTCCACCTGGGCCAGTTCGACGTCGTCGCCCTGCCACGGCCGGTGCTGCCACTCCACCTTGCACCGCGCCGAACCCCCGGTCGCCTGCTTCTGGAAGCCGGTCACGCCGTTGCCGAGGTCCACCTTGGAATTGCCGTCGCCGACGAGCGGAGGCAGGCCGGGCCGGAACGCGACCGTCACCGCCGGGCCCCGGTCCCGCCACTCACACGAGTGCAGCCCCGAGGGTGCGGGCTTCGCCGACGCCACGACGGCGGTCACCGCCGCGGTGTCGGCCATCGCGCACGGTTCGGCGGTCAGCACGGTGCCCGCGGGCGTCGAGTACTTCTCCGGCGAGTTGTGCAGCTTCTGGACCACGGCCTCGGCGAAGGCCTGCCCGGGACGGCAGGGGTCGCCCGCGTAGGTGACCGACACCTCGAGCGCCACGTCCGGGTTCAGCGCCGTCATGACGGCGACGGTGCAGTCGGTGTCGCCGGTCTTGTCGACGCGCAGCAGCAGCCCGCCGGCCACCCCGGTCGTCTTGTCCGCCCGCGGCACGACGGTGCTGCCGATCTCGAGTTCGAGCCGGATCTCCTTGCCGCCGGGGTCCTTCACCTTGTTGCTGCAGGTGTCGAAGGCGATGGACGACGGCGACGGGTCGTCCCCGGCCGTGCCGAGGCCCAGCGCGCCCAGGGCGTCCTTGGTCAGGAACTGGCACGGCTGGATCGTGCGGAGCACGCCGGCCGCCACGGCGGGGTCGGTGATCGGGCCGTCGGCGACCTGGCCGGAGCCGGCCGCCGCGGGCACCGTCGTCCGGGCGAAGTTGGACTTGCCGAGGTCCGGTCCGCACGCCGTCAGCGGCAGCGCGAGGGCCGTGACCAGCAGGAACAGCTTCGGGAGACGGCGGTGCCGAACGTCTGGGAACACGCGGTGCACGGTAGCGGCCGCCGCGCGCCGCTGTCCGGACAACCCGGCTATTCGCCCGCGACGGCCGGTGTGTCGTCGCTCTCGGTCTCGGGCTCGGCCGGCACGACGAGCGGCCGGACGAGGGCCCAGGTGACGAACAGCGCCGCGACCACCAGCATGCCGATCCCGGCCCACAGGTTGATGTTGACGCCGGCCGCCTTCGCGATCTCCTCGTCGGAGGTGAAGCCGATGCCCATGACGGTGAGGATGACGCCGTAGACGCCGATCAGCAGGGCGATGATCAGCCGGATGTCGAAGGCGCCTGCCTTGTGCGCGCGCGGCTGCGACTCGGTAGCCATTCCGACCTCCTAGAAGATGATGTTCAGGGCGATGGTCAGGACGAGCACGATGCCCGCGAGCAGGCCCGGCTTGCGGTACCAGCCCGCGTTCTCGCCGGTCGAGTCGTGCTGGCGCGTCTCCTTCGGCGTCAGCGAGTAGACCAGGCCCACCAGTTCCTCGTCCGGCTTCGGCTTGGTCGCCAGCGAGACGACGACGCTCACGGCGATGTCGACCACGAAGGCGACGCCGGCGGCCACGAAGCTGGTGCCCTGGCCCTCCAGGCCGATCACGCCCTTCTGGGACAGGCCCCAGATCGTGATCGCGGACGCCGTGCCGAGCACCAGGCCGCTCCAGCCGGCGTGCGGCGTCATCCGCTTCCAGAACATGCCGAGGATGAACGTCGCGAACAGCGGCGCGTTGAAGAAGGAGAACAGGTCCTGCAGGTAGTTCAGGATGTTGCCGGAGTTCGACGCGATGAACGCCGTGCCGATCGCGAGGATCGTGCCGCCCGACGTCACGATGCGGCCGAGGTTGAGGTAGTAGTGGTCCGGCTTGTCCTTCTTCACGTACGTCTGCCAGATGTCGTACGTGAAGACCGTGTTGAACGAGCTCAGGTTCGCCGCCATGCCGGCCATGAACGACGCGAGCAGACCGGCGATGGCGATGCCGAGCATGCCGTTCGGCAGCAGGTCGCGCATCAGCAGCAGCAGCGCGTTGTTGAAGGTGACGCCGCTTTCGGCCTTGCCGCCGTCGAGCAGCACCTGCTTGTCCTTGACGTACTCGGACACGGTGACCGCGGCGATCATGCCGGGGATGATCACGATGAACGGGACGAACATCTTCGGGAACGCGCCGATGATCGGGGTGCGCCGCGCGGCCGACATGCTCTTCGACGCCATCGCGCGCTGGACCTCGACGAAGTTCGTCGTCCAGTAGCCGAAGGAGAGCACGAACCCGAGGCCGAAGACGATGCCCAGCACCGAAAGCAGGCTGTTGCCGAAGCCGGTCAGGTTGTCACCGGGCCACGAGTGCAGCTGCGCGGTGCCGCCCGGGCTGTTGGTCACCTTGTCGACCAGGCCCTGCCAGCCGCCGACCTTGACCAAGCCGATGATCGTCAGCGGCACCAGCGCGATGACGATGACGAAGAACTGCAGGACCTCGTTGTAGATGGCGGCGGAGAGGCCGCCGAGCGCGGTGTAGGAGAGCACGATCGCGGCGGCGACGATGATCGAGACCCACAGCGGCCAGCCCAGCAGCAGGTTCACCACGCTGGCCAGCAGGAAGAGGTTCGCGCCCGCGATGAGGATCTGGGCCGCGGCGAAGCTGACGCCGTTGACCAGGTGGGCCGGCTTGCCGAAGCGCCGCCGCATGAACTCCGGGACGCTGCGGACCTTGGAGCCGTAGTAGAACGGCATCATCACGATGCCGAGGAACAGCATCGCCGGGATGGCGCCGATCCAGAAGTAGTGCACGGTCGGCAGGCCGTACTGGGCGCCGTTGGCCGACATGCCCATCACCTCGACCGCGCCGAGGTTCGCCGAAATGAACGCCAGGCCGGTGACCCAGGCGGGCAGCGACCGGCCCGACAGGAAGAAGTCGAGGCTGCTCGACACCTGCCGCCGCGCCAGGTACCCGATCCCGAGCACGAGCGCGAAGTAGAACGCCAATTCGATGTAGTCGATCGCGCTCGCGTCGAGTCGCAGGTTCGCATCGGCTAGGACGAGCACCCGACCCACCTCCGGCAGTGCCTTTTCAAACAGGACAAGAACCGACAGGAATCACCAGCACCCCGTCGGATCCGGACAGTACTGCATGGATTCAGGGTCGGCACGCCGACGCGTCCAAAATGGTCAGAGGGCGCGCTCCCCTGGCCTTGACCAGGAGGAACGCGCCCTCGTTCGGTGCGCCGCGGGAGCGGCCGGGATCAGCGGTCGGTCGGTACGGCGATCTCGCCGTCCTCGGCGATCAGGTGGGCCAGCACGGCGTCGGGCAGGTACGTCCGGTGCGGGAAGCCCGGGCCCCACGAGTTGAGGATCGGCACCGCGCCGAGCGCGTCGGCCCGCGGGTTGGCGAGCACGGAGTGCACGTCGTCGACCGACTTCGCCCAGCGGAACGCCTTGATGCCCTGCTTGGCCTCGGGCGCGTACTTGTCCCGGGCGTGCCAGTCGTCGTTCGCGTACGAGTCGTCCCACAGGACGTGCCCGAGGTCCTTGAGCACCTCGGCCGCGGCCCGGACCGACGTGCCGTTCTCGTCACCGGGGTTGGTCTCGGGCCACTCGTCGCGCTTCTTGGCCTGGTCCCAGAGCCAGCGGGCCGTGTACTCGCTGCCGTTGAAGATCGTCATGCACCGCGACCAGCCGAAGCCGACGCAGGCGCCTTCGTGGCCCTGGTCGTAGAACGCGTACCAGGCGTCGGTGTCCGGAGTGCCGCCCGGCTCGAGGCAGACGCAGTGGCCGCCGCGGATGTGGCCGAGTTTCTTGACGCCGGCCTTCGCGATGAAGAACTCGCCGGACTTCTCGTCCTGCTCGGGCTGGTCGAACGCCGAGTACCAGTTGACGCCGATCACGACCGGCGCCCGGGTGGGCCGGTCTTCCTCGGCCAGCGCGCCGAGCGGATACCTTTCCACGTGCCGCCAGTCGTCCGGAATGAACCGGCCCAGGCGCGGGTCGGCCGGATCGGAACCGAGTGGGCGATAACGCATGTCTTCCTCCTCCGTGCAGGTGAAAATGTGCACACGCCGGCCGGATGGCATGCGCACCCTGAGCTCGAAGGCGGACTGAAACGTTGGCACGACGAAGAAAGACGGCCGAGCGCACCACCCTCCGGCCACGCCGGACGCACCGGCGGAACCCCTCGAATCGAGTGTGGCACAGCAACGTCGAATAAGATCCCGAACTCACCCGAACAGCGCACTATTCACGGTGAAAAAGTTTCCGCTGACCACGCGGGCACCTATCGGGTCAAAGATTTCCTGGCGGAGTAATAACCACCGAATCAGATACATCGATTTCGGCATCGATTCGGTATCGCCCCGGATACCGCCCGTTCGGGCAGCCGCGGGGTCAATTTTTCAACGCCCCGCGGTCAGCCGGCCACCCGCCGGGAGGCGTCCCGACGAACTCACCGGCCGAGCGCGGCCTCCGGGACGTGCACCAGGAGGCGTTCATCGCCGGCGCTTCCCGCACCCACCAGGACTTCGACGTCGCCGTCCTGCACCGGACGGAGCTGCCGCGGAGGCTGGTCGAGCAACTGACCGACCATTCACTCTCTTGGCCGGCGTCGAGCACGAGCACACCTTCGGGCTGGTTGTCCCGACCGGCGATCGTGCGCCATCGGACACCGTCGTCCGGCCCGCACCGGGTCACGGCCTGCCAGAACTGTGCCCACTTCAACGGCCGCCGGGGTAGGGCCTTGCCGAACAGGCTCACCCAGTCCGGCGCCCGACCGCGAGAACCTGTCAGAGTGAACAACTTCTCGGTTCTCCGCCCTGACGAGCTCCAGCCGGACGGCAAAGCGGCAGCCACCGAGCACGCGGGCATCACGTAAAGCCAGTCGCCGAACCACGCTGGACCGGCTTGCCGCCGCCACCATTCCGGTGGTGCTCCCGACCGGCCCGGCGCAGGTGGCGAAAACCCGGAGCGGGAGGTGAGCGGGCCGGTCCAGCGCGGGGCCGGGAACACGTAATACACCGGCAACGGCGGCCCGGACCACGGGTTCAGGTAGTTCCGCAACTGGCGGGTGTCGATCTCCAGGACGTGATCGTCACCGCGCGCTTCGGTCGTCTTCAGTTCCAACGCCAGCGTCTTACCCGGCGCGGAGGTGGCGAGCCGGGGCAACTCGGCCAGGACGTCCTCGCCTGACGTCGGCCACCACAGGGCAGCGTCGGGAAACCGGTTGGCCAGGTAGATGCTGGCCCAGTGCTCCAGCGTCTTCTCCGGGATCGATCGCACCTGCCCATGATGTCGGCTTCCGGCACCCGGGCCCAGTCGGGCGATCCACCCGCCTTCGCGAGCCAGGCGTCAGCCGGACACGCGCCGGAAGCGCGGCACGCGGCCGGCGGGCGTCTCGACGCTCTCGGTGAACATCGCCTTCGGCCGCACCCACAGTCCCCGCTCGCCGTAGAGCGCCCGGTACACCACGAGTTCCTCTTCGGTCTCGCTGTGCCGGGCCACGCCCAGCACTTCGTACTCGCCGCCCTTGTGGTGGACGTACCGGCCCGGCTGCAGGTCGGACACGTCAGAACAGCCGGAACTCGTCGGACTCGATGCCGCGGAGCTCGTCGTAGTCCAGCGTCAGGCAGCGGATGCCGCGGTCCTCGGCCAGCGTGCGGGCCTGCGGCTTGATGATCTGGGCCGCGAACACGCCCTGCACCGGCGCCAGGAGCGGGTCGCGGTTGAGCAGCTCCAGGTAGCGCGTCAGCTGCTCGACGCCGTCGATTTCGCCGCGGCGCTTGATCTCGACCGCCACCGACTTGCCGTCGGCGTCGCGGGCCATGATGTCGACCGGGCCGATGGCCGTCGGGAATTCGCGGCGGACGAGCGTGTAGCCGTCGCCGAGGGTCTTGATGTGCTCGGCCAGCAGTTCCTGCAGGTGCGCTTCCACGCCGTCCTTCTGCAGGCCCGGTTCGGCGCCCAGGGCCTGGGAGTAGTCGTGGAAGACCTCTTCGATCGAGATCACCAGCTTCTCGCCCTGCTTGTTCTCGACGATCCAGAGCTTGCCGTCCTCGATGAGCCAGCACGGCGGGCTCATCCAGTTCAACGGCTTGTACGCGCGGTCGTCGGAGTGCACCGACACCGAGCCGTCGGACTTGACGAGCAGCAGGCGGGTGGCCATCGGCAGGTGGGCGGTGAGCCGGCCGGCGTAGTCGACCTGGCACCGCGCGATCACGAGACGCACCCGAGGAGGGTAGGACAGGGTCGGTGATACTGGGCGCGTGGACCCCATTCAGCGTGTCGCGTCCCGCGAGGTGTACCGGAACAACTGGATGACCGTGCGGGAGGACGAGATCCGCCGCCCCGACGGCTCGCCGGGCATCTACGGCGTGATCGACAAACCGTCGTACGCGCTGGTCATCGCCATGGACGGCGACCGGTTCCGGCTCGTCGAGCAGTTCCGCTACCCGCTCGGCGAGCGGCGCTGGGAGTTCCCGCAGGGCACCGCGCCGGACCTGGCGGACGTGCCGCCGGCCGAGCTCGCCGTGCGGGAGCTGCGCGAGGAGACCGGGCTGCGGGCCGGCTCGATGGTCCCGCTCGGCAAGCTCGACGTCGCCGCCGGCATGAGCAGCCAGCGCGGCTGGGTGTTCCTCGCCACGGACATCACCGAGGGCGAACCCGAGCGCGAACTCGAGGAACAGGACATGCGCAGCGCGTGGTTCTCCCGCGCGGACCTCGAGAAGATGATCCTGGCCGGCGAAATCACCGACGCGCAGTCGATCGCCGCGTGGGCGCAGCTCATGCTCTTCGAGCGGCACCGGCCTTGAGCATCCCCCGGATCACCAGGTGGTGGAACGGCTTGATCAGCGCGAAGTAGGCCGGGCCGACGCGGTTGTGGAAGTGCACGAGCGTGCCGAGCCGGAAACCGCGGGCCACTGCCTCGATCGTCAGGTACCCGGTCAGGTGACTGTCGTTGACACCCGCGACGAGGTACCGCTCCGGATCGCCGGCCCGGACGGTGAAGAACCCGATCCGGTCGCCGGGCGCGAATCCGATGTCCCCGGGCCGGAGGCGGCCCGATCGCGGCACGGACGCCGTCTCCAGCCGCAGCGCCTTGGCGAGCAGGTAGCGGACGCCGAACAGGGCTTTCACCCAGGCCGGCGACCAGCCGAACACGCCCGCGACGAACTCGCGCAGGCTGTTCTCGCTCTCGATCTCCTTGAATTCCACGTAGTCGGCGCCGTCGGCGAAAGGCTCGGTCACATCCGTCTCCCCAGTACGAGTTCCAACGCGTTCTTGAGCTGCCGGCCGGACAGCGGCGGCACGACCTGCCCGGCGCCCACGACGATCAGGTACAGCGCCTGCGCGAGGCCGGCGTCGCCGCTGATCTCGGTCAGGTAGGCCACGCGCGTCCGGTCGACGCGCTCCTGGACCGCCCGCGCTTCGGCGTCCTGCAGCGCCCACGCCCGGACGGCGATCTCCAGCCCCAGCCCGGGTCCCGGCGCAAGGACGAGCTTCAGCAACGCACCCAGCCGGTCGTCCGGTGCCGCCTCGGCCTGTTCCACGAACCGGGTCGTGCGCTCGGTTTCGAAGTGCGCCAGCAGCGCGGTCCGGTAGCCGGTGATGCCCTTGAAGTGGTGGTAGAACGAGCCCTTCGACAGGCCGAGCCGCTCGGTCAGCCGCTCGATGGTCACCGACGGTGCCCCGTGTTCGGCCAGGAGTACCAGCCCCGCGTCCAGCCAGTCCCGCTTGCCCACCATGGCCATACCATACCGTATGGTACGGCTCGCGGGCACGAAACCGGACCTTTCACGGGAAAGGTCCGGTCAGTCGGGCCAGGAGGGCTTGCGCTTCTCCAGGAACGCCGCCATGCCTTCCCGGGCCCCCGGCAGCTGGGACGCCGCGGCCATGACCTCCAGCGCGATCGCGTACGCGTCGGCCTCGGGGCGGTCGAGCTGGGCGTAGAGCGTCACCTTGCCCATCGACTTGCTGGCGCGGCTGCCGCGCGTCGCCCGGGCCAGCAGCTCCGCGACGGCGTCGTCGAGCTGCTCGTCGGGGACGACTCGGTTGACCAGGCCCCAGTCGAGCGCGGTGGCCGCGTCGATGACGTCGCCGGTCAGCGCCAGCTCCATCAGGCGCTTGCGGCCGATCGAACGGGCCACCGGGACCGCCGGCGTGTGGCAGAACCAGCCGGCCTTGCCGCCCGGCAGCGCGAAGCCCGCCGACTCGGCCGCCACGGCCAGGTCGCACGACGCCACCAGCTGGCAGCCCGCCGCCGTGGCCAGGCCGTGCACCCGGGCGATGACGACCTGCGGGATCGACTCCATCGTCTTCATGACGTCGGTGCACAGCGTCAGCAGCTCGCGCACGCCCACGAGGTCCCGCGCGGCGACGTCGGCGAAGTCGTGGCCCGCGGAGAACACCGGGCCGGCGGCGGCCAGCACGACGCCGGTCGCGTCGGTCGTCCCTGCTTCGCGGAACGCGGCGAGCAGCTCGGCGAGGTGGTCCGCGGAAAGCGAATTGCGCCGCGCCGCCCGGTTCATGGTGATCGTGACGGTGTCGCCGTCGCGCTTGACCAGGATGTGCTCGTACTCGGTCATGCCCCGACGGTAGCCCCTCGGAAAGTGCGCCGGTAGCTGTCCGGTCCGACGCCGACTTCGGCGCGCATCCGGCGCCGCAGGTTCGCCGCCGTGCCCAGCCCGGACCGCTCCGCGACGCGCTCGACGGGCAGCGACGTCGTCTCCAGCAGTCGTTGCGCGTAGCGGACACGCTGGACGCGCAGCCAGCGTCCCGGCGTCACGCCGGTGGCCGCGGCGAACTCGCGGTGGAACGTCCGCTCGCTCATCCGCGCGTGCCCGACCAGGTCCTCGACGCCGATGCCGTCCCCGAGCCGGGCCAGCGCCCAGTCCATTGTGGATGCCATGCCGGGCTGGGAAGCCCGGGGCGGCAGCGGGTTGTCGACGTACTGCCGCTGCCCGCCCTCGCGCGCCGGCGGCATCACCAGGCGGCGCGCCAGCGTGGCGGCGACGTCGGCGCCGTGGTCGCGCCGGACCAGGTACAGGCAGAGGTCGAGGCCGCCGACGACGCCCGCGGACGTCAGGACGCCGCCGTCGTCGGTGTAGAGCACGTCACGCTGCAGGTCCGCCCGCGGTGCGACGCCGGCGAGGGCGTCGAGGTCGCGCCAGTGCGTGGTCGCCGGGCGGCCGTCGAGCAGGCCGGCGGCGGCGAGGGTGAACGCGCCGGAGCACAGCCCGGCGACGGTCGCCCCGGCCCGGTGGGCCCGGCGCAGCGCCGCGACGGCGGACGGCGGCACCGGGGCCAGCGGGTCGTCGCGGCCCGGTGCCAGCACGAGATCGCAGCCGTCGAGCCCGGCGAGGCCGTGCGTGGCCGCGACGTCACCGAACGGCGACGCGGGCGTCCGCACCCGGCCGACACTGCACAGCCGCACGGTGAACGGGCCGATGCCGCTGTCGGTCCGGTCCTGGGCCCAGACCTCGCCGATCACCGCGAGGTCGAACATCCGGGTGCCCGGCAGCAGGAGGACGCCGATGGTGCGCATGGCAGGAAAGTACCGCATCGCGCGTCTTCTGCCACTCCCTTCGGGCCGCCGGGACCGCGAGACTCGGCGGCATGACCGAAACGGCACTCATCCTGATCGACGTCCAGCGCGGGTTCGACGACCCGGAGTTCTGGGGCCCGCGCAACAACCCGGGCGCCGAAGCGAACATGAAGGCCCTGCTCGACGCGTGGCAGGAGCGGCGGCTCCCGGTGGTGCTCGTGCACCACGATTCACCGAAGCCCGGCTCGCCGCTGCGGCCCGGCCAGCCCGGCAACGACTTCAAGCCCGAACTCGACGGCGCCCGGCCGGACCTCGTGTTCGGCAAGAAGGTCAACTCCGCGTTCATCGGCGACGTCGACCTCGACGCGTGGCTGCGCAAGCGCGGCATCACGAGCTTCGTCGTGGCCGGCATCCAGACGAACTTCTGCTGCGAAACCACCGCGCGGATGGGCGGGAACCTCGGCTACGACGTCACTTTCGCCCTCGACGCCACGTTCACCTTCGACCTCCCGGGCGTGACCGCGGACGAACTGTACCGGGTCACGGCGGCGAACCTGGCGAACCAGTTCGCCACCGTGAAGTCCACGAAGGACGTCCTGGCGGAGCTCAGCTGAGGCCGTGCCGCTCGCGGATCAGGCTGACGATGCCGTCCATGATCCCGGTGAGCTCGTAGTCCTTGGGCGTGAACACCCGGGCGATGCCGCGTTCGGTCAGCAGCGCGGCATCGTCGGGCGGGATGATGCCACCGACGATCACCGGCACGTCGCCGGCGCCCGCGGCGCGCAGGCCGTCGACGACGTGCGGGACGACCTCGAGGTGCGAACCGGAGAGCACGGAGAGCCCGACGACGTGCACGCCTTCCTGCACCGCGGCGGCGACGATCTGCTCGGGGGTCAGCCGGATGCCCTGGTAGACGACCTCGAAGCCGACGTCACGCGCCCGGACAGCGACCTGCTCGGCGCCGTTGGAGTGCCCGTCGAGACCCGGCTTGCCGACCAGGATCCGCAGCCGCTCGCCCAGCTCGGCCTCGGTTTCGCGGACTCGCTCGCGCACGCGCTCGAGCGCCGGGTCTCCCCCGCCCGCGGCCGCCGCGGAAACGCCGGTGGGTGCCCGGTATTCGCCGAACACCTCGCGCAGCGCGCCGGCCCACTCGCCGGTGGTCACGCCGGCCCGCGCACAGTCCACAGTGGCCTCGAAGAGGTTTTCCGTGGTCTGCGCGCGTTCCTTCAGCGCGGCCAGCGACCGCTCGACGGCCTCGTTGTCGCGCTGGGTGCGCCACTCCTCGATCGCGGTGACGGCGGCCTTCTCGACGGCGGGGTCGATCGTCTCGATCGCCTTGGCGCCCTCGGCCTGCAAGGGCGACGGCTCGGTCGTCCCGAACTTGTTGACCCCGACCAGGATCCGCTCGCCGTTCTCCATCTCGCGGCGGTACTCGGCCAGCGACGCGACCAGCTGCGACTTCATGTAACCGCTCTCGACCGCGGCGACCGCGCCGCCGAGGTCCTGCACACGGGCGATCTCTTCACGGGCGCCGGCCATGATCTCGTCGACCTTGGCCTGGATGACGTGCGAGCCGTCGAAGATGTCCTCGTACTCCAGCAGATCGGTCTCGAACGCGAGCACCTGCTGCATCCGCAGCGCCCACTGCTGGTCCCACGGCCGCGGCAGGCCGAGGGCTTCGTTCCACGCGGGCAGCTGGATCGCGCGGGCGCGGGCGCCGCGGGACAGCGACACCGCGAGCATCTCCAGCACGATCCGCTGGACGTTGTTCTCCGGCTGGGCCTCGGTCAGCCCCAGCGAGTTGACCTGCACGCCGTAACGCAACCGGCGGGCCTTCGGATCCGTGACGCCGTAACGGTCCCGCGTGAGCTCGTCCCAGAGCGCGGTGAACGCGCGCATCTTGGACATCTCCTCGACGAACCGGACGCCGGCGTTGACGAAGAAGGAGATCCGCGCGACGACCTTGGCCATGTCGGCCTCGTCGACCTGCCCCGAGTCGCGAACCGCGTCGAGCACGGCGATCGCGGTGCACAGCGCGTACGCGACCTCCTGCGTCGGCGTCGCCCCGGCTTCCTGCAGGTGGTAGCTGCAGATGTTGATCGGGTTCCACTTGGGGACGTGGTGCACGGTCCAGGCGATCACGTCGGTGATCAGCCGCAGGCTCGGCCCGGGCGGGAAGATGTAGGTCCCGCGGGACAGGTACTCCTTGATGATGTCGTTCTGCGTGGTGCCCGCGAGCTTCGCGAGCACCTCGTCGACGTCACGCCCCTCGGCTTCGGCTTGCTCGCGCGCCACGGAGACGTACAGCGCGAGCAGCCACATGGCCGGCGCGTTGATGGTCATCGACGTGTTGGCTTCGGCGAGCGGGATGCCGTCGAAGAGCCGCCGCATGTCGCCGAGGTGCGACACCGGCACGCCGACCTTGCCGACCTCGCCGCGGGAGAGCTGGTGGTCCGGGTCGTAGCCGGTCTGGGTGGGCAGGTCGAAGGCCACCGAAAGGCCGGTCTGCCCCTTCGCGAGGTTGCGCCGGTAGAGCTCGTTCGACGCGGCTGCGGAGGAGTGTCCCGCATACGTGCGCATCACCCAGGGGCGATCCCGCTCGTTGTCGGATGGGTACGGCACTGGGCACCTCCGGCGGTGGACGTTTCGTCGAGTGTACCGACCGGTAACTTATGGTGGCAGTGGAATCGGACACGTCCGGGTGACGTCAGTCCGCAGCCTGCTCCTGCACGATCAGGTCGCGCAACCCGTCGACGTCCGGCACGGCGAACAGCTCGATCGGGGCCGGTTGACCCCGCTTCGGCACCGAGTAGCCGAGCAGGTTCACGGACGCGTCCCGCCTGGTGAAGGTGAGCCGGCCACCGCCGTCCTGGTCGCGCCGGACCACCGGCGGCTCCAGCTCACTCAGGTACTCGCACACCCGGGTGTGCCCCTTGACGCGGTCGGCCACCACGACCCGCTGGTCAGTCACCACGTACACCGCGCGGCGCGTGGTGCGGAGCCGCCAGACCACCGGCCCCCAGACGATCGCGAGCCCGACGATCCCCAAGGTGATGGCCGCCGCCGGGGCCGGCAGCCCGATGGCGGCGGCGAACCCCGACACCATGATCGAGCCGAAGACGATGCGGTACCACTCGAGCCCGGTCGGGGCGATCCGCCCGGGCCGTCCCGACCACAGCAGCCGCTCACCCGGTTCCAGGGCGATCAGCGGTTCGTCCACGGCGACCTCCTCGTTGCCGGGCTGACGCTCCGGGAGGCCGCTGGGGTTGCCCCTCAGGCCGCCGAACTGCCCGCTTCCGGTGGCGCCTGGCGAGCCTGGGCTTCGTCGATGGCCTTGATGAGCATGTCGCGCACCCGCTTGGGCTCGCCGATGCCGATCAGCGTCACCGTTCCCGGCCCGCCGAAGCTGATGGTGCCGGTGCGGGACGGCCCCGGTTTGAGGACCGGCGCGGGCAGACCGGCCAGCTCGCTGGAGCGTTCCTTCTGCCGGAAGAGCCCCGAGCGCGCGATGATCCGGCTGTCGGTCACCGCGTAGGTGGTGCGGCCGAGCGCGAGGTACCGGACGGCCGACCGCCCGATCGCGCCGTGGAGACCGATCACGAGCACGACGACGGCCGCGGCCATCGTGAGGCCGGCCGGCTGCTTCGTGAACAGGTACCAGAGCGCGGCGGCGGCGAGGAGGAGTCCGGCAGGGGCGATCACCCCGTCGGCGGCGACGTAGAGCGGGCGCTGGACCGGTTCTCCCGCCCAGAGCACGCGTTCACCGGGCAAAAGCTCGATTTCCCCTGCTGACATGGCCGAACACTACTCCGCCGAGGCCCCTCCCGCCGAGTCCCACGCGCGCCGCACGTGGTCGTACACCCTCTGTGCGTGGTCGACCGCGGGGCGCACCGGGCTCGGCATGCCGTGGACTGTGGCCGAAAACCGCGAGACCGGGTCCGTCCCCGTCGGTTAGCGTGGGCAGCCGTGACGTGGAGTTCGTACGGGAGTTACCTGGTCATCGTGGTCTTGATCGTCCTCGCGCCGGGGCCGGACACCATGGTGATGCTCAAGAACGCGCTGTCCGGCGGGTTCCGCGGCGGGCTGCTCGCCTCGCTCGGCATTTTCGCCGGCAACGCCGTGCAGGGCAGCGCCGCGGCGCTGGGGCTCGGCGTCCTCATCGCCCGGTCGCAGCCGGTGTTCCTCGCGCTCAAGTGGGCCGGCGCGGCCTACCTCGTCTTCCTCGGCTTCCAGGCTCTGCGCGGCGCCTTCCGCGGCAACTACCGCGCCGTCGAAGAGGTGCAGCGGCGCCGGGGTGGTGGCTTCCGGCGGTTCCGGGAAGGCTTCCTCTCCAACATCACCAACCCGAAGGTGCTGGTGCTGTACCTGTCCGTGCTGCCCCAGTTCCTCGACCCGGTCCGCACGACGACGTGGGATGCGCTCGCGCTGGCCTACACCGTCGCCGTGCTCGGTGTGGCGTGGCTGCTGGTGCTGCTGGTGTTCGTGCACCGCGTGCGGGCTTGGCTGGAGCGGCGCCGGGTTCGCCGCGCGCTGGACGGTGTCACCGGCACCGCCCTGCTCGGCTTCGGCGCCGCCCTCGCCCTGGAGTCCTGATGACCTGGAGCACCTACGCGGGTTTCGCCGGGATGATGGCGTTCCTGGCGATGATGCCGGGCCCGGACACGATGGTGGTGCTGAAGAACGCCCTGACCGGCGGCGCCCGCGGCGGCGGCTGGGCGTGCGCCGGGATCACGGTCGCGAACTTCCTCCAGGGCACCGCGGCGGCGCTCGGGCTCGGCGCAGTGATCACCCGCTACCAGCCGGTGTTCGAGACGGTGAAGTGGCTCGGCGCGGCCTACCTCGTCTTCCTCGGCGTCCAGGCCCTCCGCGGCGCTTGGCGCGGAAATTACGCGGCCCTCGACGACGTCCGGAAGGCCCGCGCGTCCCGCGGACAGCGGTTCCGGGAAGGGTTCCTGTCCAACATCACCAACCCCAAGGTGATCGTGCTGTACCTGTCGGTGCTGCCGCAGTTCCTGACGCCGGGGGTGACCGACCAGGCGGACGCGCTGCTGCTCGCGTACACGGTCGCGGCCCTGGGCGTGGTGTGGCAGGTGGTGCTGTTGCTCTTCGTGCACCGGGTGCGGGCTTGGCTGCAGCAGCGGAAGGTACGCCGGGCCATGGACGGCGCGACGGGCGTCGCGCTGGTGGGATTCGGCGCAGCACTCGCCTTCGAGGCCTAACCTGGGATCATGACCTGGGGAACTTATGGCGCGTACGTGCTTTTCGTCGTACTCGTGCTGATCGTGCCGGGGCCGGACACCGCCCTCGTGCTCAAGAACTCGCTCGCCGGTGGCCGGCGGGGCGGTGTCCTCACCGCGCTGGGCATCGGGTCCGGCAACCTCGTCCAAGGCCTCGCCGCGGCGCTCGGGCTCAGCGCCGTGATCGTGCGCGCCGAGCCCGTCTTCGTCACCCTCAAGTGGGCCGGGGCGGCTTACCTCGCCTACCTCGGCGTCAAGGCGCTGGTCGCCGCCTGGCGCGGGGACTACGGCGCCGTCGCCGAAACCCGGCCGCACGGTGGACGGCGCTGGCGGGAAGGCTTCCTCGGCAACCTCACCAACCCGAAGGTCATCGTCTTCTACCTGGCGATGCTGCCGCAGTTCCTGACCCCGGACTCCACGATCGCCGAGTCGTTGCTGCTCGCCGTGACCGTCGGGGTGCTGGCGACGCTCTGGCAGCTCGTCATCGTCGCCGGGGTCCACCGGATCCGGGGCTGGCTGGGACGGCGCCGGGTCCGCCGCACGCTCGACGGCGTCACCGGCACCGCGCTCGTCGGGTTCGGCGCGGCGCTCGCCCTCGAAGGCTAGAGCGTCCGGTCCAGCCAGTCGTAGATGCGGCCCGTCGCGAGCCGCTGGGCGCCGACGTGGCAGTGCGCGTCGGCGCCCTCCTCCGCGGTGAACGTCAGCAGCGTCTTCGGCGCCTTCAAGTGCGCGTACAGCCGCCGGGGCTCGGTCTCCTGCGAACCGCCGAAGAACAGGTCGTCCGCCGCTTCGCAGACCAGGACCGGGCAGGTGATCTTCTCCGCGACGCCGTCCTCGAGCGTGTACTCGAGGTATTTCGCGATGAACTCGCGGTCGGTCGCCGCACCCAGGACGTAACGGCCGTGGTCGCACGCCCAGCGCAGCGTCGGGCTCGCCTCCCGGCCCGCCGCGAGCAGGGCATCGAACTCCTCGTCGTGCTCGGCCCGGGCGCGGGCCAGGATCTCCGGACGCGGCCAGGGCAGCAGGCCCGTCACCGCGGCACCCGCGTCGTACACGCCGTCCACCGCGACCACCGCCGCCAGCCGGGGCTCGAACGCCGCCGCACGCGGGGCCAGCTCGCCGCCCAGGCTCACGCCCAGCAGCGCGATCCTCGCCGGGTCGACCCCGTCGAGGGCCACCGCGAAGTCCACCACCGGCGTGACCACGTGCTCCCAGTCCGGGCGGAACACGAGCTTGTCGTGCCGGATCGCGCTCGGCTGGCCCGGCCCGTCGAACGTCAGGACGTGGTACCCGTGCGCAGCGCCGGCCGCCGCGCCCATGAAGTGGCATTCCTCGGCGCTGCCGTCGAAACCGTTGTGCATGATCAGCAACGGCTTCGGCCCCGAACCCGGTGCGCGGTAGAAGTACCCGCGCAGAATCGTTCCTTCGTAAGGGATCTCGACCGGTTCGGCCACCTCCGCACGACGGAAGCACTCGACGCTCCGGTCGTAGGCCGCCGCGATGCGCGGGTCCGCCGGGTCGCCGTGCAGGAAGAACTCCGCCGAGAAGTAGTACGTCGACGCGCGCAGCAGCAGGTCGCGTGCGGTGACCGGGCCGGCGTCGGCCGCTTCGGCGTACAGGCGATCGGCCAGCGCGCGGTAGGCGTCGTGCCAGCTGTCGTAGTCGCCCGGCGTCACCGTCGACGCCGCCGCGAGGACCTCTCCGAACTCCGAGCCGCCGTAGGACGTGTGGCCGAACAGGCGCAGCGTTTCGAACCAGAACTGCTGGTCGTCTTCGAACATCAGCTGCTTCATCGGATTTCCTCCTGCGCAAAGGTTTCGAACGAACGGGCCGGCCGCCCGGTGACCTGCTCGACGGCCGCGGTGACGCGGTCTTCGGCGCCACGGCGGATGTCCTCGTCGAGGGCGGCCAGCACGCGGGCGAACTCGGCGGGAATCCCGGACGACGTCAGCAAAGCCGCGAAGGCGTCGGTGCTCACCGCGCGGTGCCGCACCGGACGCCCGAGGCGCGCCGACACGACCGCCGCCGCTTCGGCGTAGCTCAAGGCCGCCGGCCCGGTGAGGACGTGGTCGGTGTTGTGCGGCACCGGATCGGTCAACGCGCGGACGGCGACCGCCGCGATGTCACCGGCGTCGACGAACGCGACCCGGGCGTCGCCGGTGGCCGTGACGATCTCGCCGTCCCGCACGCCCTGGGCGACCAGGTGCTCGCCGGTGAAGTTCTGCATGAACCAGGACGGCTTCAGCACCGCCCACTCCGGCGCCGTGCGCACCAGCCGCTGCAGGTCGCCCAGGCCCGGGGTGTCCACAGCGACCGCCGACGAGCTGAGCAGGACGACCCGGCGGACGCCGGCCGCGAGGGCGTCGTCCAGGAAGGGCGCCACCAGCCCGGTGGGCGAAGCCTCGCCGATCGGGGCCAGCAGGTACACCGCGCCGGCGCCGCGCAAGGCGTCGGCGTGGGTCGACCGATCCGCCCAGTCGAACCGGACCTGACCGGCCTCCTCCGGCTTCCGCGTGGCCGCCCGGGTCGGCACTCCCCGAGCGCGCAGGCCCGCGACGACCCGGCGGCCGGTCGTGCCGGTGCCACCGAGGACCAGGACGTCAGCCACCGAACGCCCCCGTCAGCTCCTCGACGCCGCCGAGGACCTCCGCCGCGGCGAGCGGGCTCCAGTAGTCGCGGTAGGTGCGGATCTCGCCGCCCGCAACGGTGATCACGGCGATGTACGACAGCTCGTACGGCTTCTGCGTCGCCACCACGACGCCCGCGACGGTGAACTCGACGACGACCACGGCCGGGTCGGCCGTCTCGTGCACGGTCTTCGCCTTGATTTCCCGGATGTCCAGCAGGTTCGGGTAGTCGCGCAGGTACTCGCGGATCGCCTCGCGCCCTTCGACGCGCTTCGGGTAGCCGGGACCGGCGAACGGGAACTCGAGGACGCCGTCCTCGGCCCAGAGCCCGGCGAACCCGGCCATGTCGTGCTCCAGCAGCAGATCGAGCGCGTGCTCGACGAAGTCGTGCATCGCAGCCTCCTTCGGCGTTCGGACGAGACGGTACCGTCCCGACGTCACCCACCATAGACGGGACGGTACCGTCTCGTCCACCCGCTAGACTGCGCGCCATGGCACGCACCCCGACCGGCGCCGCAGTCCTCCAGCACCAGGTCACGTTGGCGATCACCCACGCCGTCTTGCACGAGCTCGCCGAACAGGGCTACGGGCGGCTGTCGATGGAGGCCGTGGCGAAACGCGCCGGCGTCGGCAAGAGCGCGCTCTACCGGCGCTGGAAGTCGAAGGACGAAATGATCGCCGCGGTCGTCACCGACTTCAGCGTGACGCGGGCGGCGGAGGCGGACACCGGCTCACTGCGCGGCGACCTGCGGGAGGCGATGCAGGCGCTGATCGACTGGCTGACCCACCCGCTGTTCTCGCGGATCCTGCCGGACCTGGTCGCGGAGGACGCGCGGAACCCCGAACGCGGCCGCACCCTGCGCGAGAACATCGGCGGACCGCGGCGCGAGGTCGGCGCGGCGATGCTGCGCCGGGCCATCGCGCGCGGCGAGCTGCCCGAGGACCTCGACATGGAGATGGCCCTGGACGTCCTGGCGGCGCCGATCTACTGGCGCCTGGTGGTCCGGCAGGCCGAAGCCGAGCCGGACTACGTGGACCGGCTGGTGGCGTACGCCCTGCGCGCGCTCGGCGCGCAGGGCGGGTGACTCAACTCCGGTCGGGTTCGCCGGCGACGCGCTTGATGTTCGCGCCCAGGCGGTTCAGGTTCTCGACGAAGTGCGGGTAGCCGCGGTCGATGTGGAAGACGTCCCAGACCTCGGTGACGCCGTCAGCGCACAGGCCCGCGAGCACCAGCCCGGCACCCGCGCGGATGTCCGACGCCCAGACCGGCGCGCTCGAGAGCTTCTCGACGCCGCGGACCACCGCGTGGTGGCCGTCCGTGCGGGCGTCGCCGGACAGCCGGATCATCTCCTCGATGAAGCGGAACCGTGCCTCGTAGACGTTCTCGGTGATCATCGACGTGCCTTCGGACACCGCCGACAGCGCCACGGCGAACGGCTGCAGGTCGGTCGCGAAGCCGGGGTACGGCAGCGTCACCCAGTCGACCGCCTTCGGGCGCTCGGGCTGGATCACGCGGAAACCCTTGTCGCCGAAGGTTTCGACGTCCGCGCCGGCCAGCTGCAGCTTGTTCAGCACCAGGTCGAGGTGGTGCGGGTTCACCCCGCGGACGGTGATGTCACCGCGGGTCATCGAGGCGGCGAACGCCCAGGTTGCGCCCACGATCCGGTCACCGATCACGCTGTGCGTCGTCGGGTGCAGCTGCTCGACGCCATGCACGGTCAGCGTCGACGTCCCGGCGCCTTCGATCTTCGCGCCCATCTCGGTCAGCATCGTGCAGATGTCGACGATCTCCGGCTCGCGCGCGCAGTTGTCGATGACCGTGGTGCCCTCGGCCAGCACGGCCGCCATCAGGATGTTCTCGGTGGCGCCGACGCTCGGGAAGTCCAGCCAGATCTGCGCCCCGACCAGCGTCTCGGCCTTCGCGACGACGCAGCCGTGCTCGATCGTGCTCGTCGCGCCCAGCTTGCGCAGGCCGTTCTGGTGCATGTCCAGCGGCCGCGAACCGATCGCGTCGCCGCCCGGCAGCGCCACCACGGCCTGCTTCAGCCGGCCGACCAGCGGCCCCAGCACGCAGACGGACGCGCGCAGCTTGCCCATCGCCGCCGAGTCGGCGCGGTGCGACAGCTCGGCCGGCGTCGTGATGGTGGCGGTGTCGCCCTCGATCACGACCTCGCAGCCGACGCTCCGCAGCACGTCGCCCATCAGCGGGACGTCGAGGATCTGCGGGCAGTTCGTGATGGTCGTGGTCCCCTCCGCGAGGAGGGCGGCGGCCATCAGCTTCAGCACGCTGTTCTTGGCGCCGACCACGTCGACCTCGCCGATCAGCCGGGCTCCGCCATGCACGTCGAAGTGCTCGCTCATGGCCGCCAATCATGCCCTCTCGCCCGGATTCGGCCCGGGCGGGGGCCGCTATGGTGGGTTCATGGTCGTTCGCATCAACCGCGTGTACACCAAGGTCGGCGACAACGGCACAACCGCGCTCGGCGACGGTTCCCGCGTGCCGAAGACGTCCCCGCGGTTGGGCGCGTACGCGGACACCGACGAGACGAACTCGGTGCTGGGCCTGGCGATCGCGGTCGGCGCGCTGCCTTCCGAGGTGACGGACGTCCTGCGTGCGGTCCAGAACGATCTCTTCGACGTCGGCGCCGACCTCTGCCTGCCGATCTCCGACGACCCGCCGTACCCGCCGCTGCGGATCACCGAGAAGTACGTCGAGCGGCTCGAAGGCTGGTGTGACGAGTTCAACGAGCGCCTGCCGAAGCTGACGTCGTTCATCCTGCCGGGCGGCACGCCGGGGGCGGCGTTCCTGCACCAGGCTCGCACGGTTGCTCGGCGGGCGGAGCGAAGCGCGTGGGCGCTGCACGAAGCCGAGCCCGAGGCGACGAACCCGATCGCGGTGAAGTACCTGAACCGGCTGTCGGACCTGCTGTTCATCCTCGCCCGGCTGGCCAACCCCGAGGGTGACGTGCTGTGGCAGCCGGGCGGGCAGCCCCAGTAGGTCCCGGCGCGGGTTGTCGTGAGTGGTAAGTCGGGTTCTAACCCGACTTACCACTCACGAGGCCCAGTGCTCACGCAAGTCGGCGAGCGCCTGGTGGAAGCCCGGGAAGGTCTTCTTCACGCAGTCCGGGTCGTCCAGCGTGATGCCGTCGACCAGCAGGCCCGTGATGCTGAACGCCATCGCGATCCGGTGGTCGCGGCGGCAGGCCACCACCGTGCCCGTCGGCTGTCCCGGCTGGATCTCGATCCAGTCCCGGCCCGTCTCGACCTCGATCCCGAGCGCGCGCAGGTTCTCCTCGCACGCGTCGAGGCGGTCGCACTCCTTGATGCGCGTGTTGTAGACGTCCTCGATGCGCACCGGGCCGGAAGCGAACGGCGCGATCGCCGCCAGGGTCGGGACCGTGTCCGAGATGTCGCGCATGTTCACCGTGACGCCGCGCAGGCCGTCCGACGGGCCCGCGACCGTCACCGAGTCCGGCGTCAGCTCGACGTGCGCGCCCATCTCCCGCAGCACGTCGGCGAACTTCACGTCGCCCTGGAGAGCGTCCGAGCCGAGGCCCGGGATGGTCACCGTGCGGCCGGTGACCGCCGCCGCGGCCAGGAAGTAGCTCGCCGTCGACGCGTCGGGCTCCACCGGGTACTCGCACGCCTGGTACGGCTGGGCCGGGACCACGAACGTCCGGCCTTCGCGGCGGACGTCGACGCCGAAGCGGCGCATCATCTCCAGCGTGATCTCGACGTACGGCACCGAGACGAGGTCGGTGACCGTGATCCGCAGTCCCTCCGCCGTCAGCGGTCCGACCAGCAGCAACGCCGTCAGGAACTGCGACGACAGGCCCGCGTCGAGGGTCAGCTCACCGCCCTTGATGCCGTTCGCGCGAACGGTCAGCGGGTGGTGGCCCGGCTCGCCGCGGAATTCGAGGTCGACGCCGAGCTCCTGCAGGGCGTCGGTCAGCGGCCCGAGCGGGCGGCGGCGCATTTGGTCGGACGCGTCGAAGCGAAACGTCCCGGTGCCGGCCGCGGCCAGCGCGGGCAGGAACCGGGCCGTGGTGGCGCCGTCCCGGCAGAAGACGTCGGCTTCGGTGACACCCGGGCCCGACGGGCGGCCCTCGATGGCCCACGCGTCCGCCTGCCGGTCGACGCGGTAGCCGAGCTCGGCCAGGCCCTCGGCGAAGCCCTCGGTGTCGTCCGAGTGCAGCGGACGACCGAGGACGGTGGTGCCGTGCGCGGCGGCGGCCAGGAACAGGCCACGGGCGGTGACGGACTTGGAGCCGGGGATCTCGACGAGGGTCACACAGCGAGTTTAGTGCGGTGAGATTTCGGCCATCGGGCCCCAGTCGGAGGCGTCCTGGACGTTGATGATCCGCGGGTTGTCGGAGATGTACGCCCCGAGCGTCGCGACCGCCGTCTTGAAGTGCTCGGAGCTGACGTGCGCGACCGCCGCGTCCTGGCCTTCGAAGCCCTCGACCAGCACGTACGTGTTCTTGTCGTCGACGCTGCGGGACCACTCGAAGAACTTGTTGCCCGCCTCGGCGCGCGTGCTCCGGGTGAAGTCCCCGACGATGTCGAGCCAGGAGTCCGCGTACTCGGGCTTCACCGGCCACTTGACCACGATGAGAATCATGGCCCCCACGGTAGGCCCGCTACGAGGCGCGCGGGAGGCGCCGCCCGGGTGGGGCGGACTCGAGCCACGAGAGGAACCCCGTCAGCGCGCCCGGCCCCATGGCGATCTCGATCGCTTCCTGGGTCTCCGACTCACAGCGCAGCACCGTCGAGCCCTCGGGCACGGCGTAGGCCTCGGTGCCGGAGGGGTCGCGGCGGTCGGCGATCTGCATGCTTTCGCGCTGGAAGACGCGGTCGGCGCCGGTCCGCAGGCTCCACACCCGGTACCAGACGAACTCGTCGCCCTCGTAGCGACCCAGCCCCAGGTGCCAGCTGGACCGCGGGTTGTCCGGACGCCACCGCAGCGCGACGCTCACGCCGCCACCACGGCGCATCCGGATCCACCGCTGGCCGTACCAGGCGGCCAGCACCGCGAGCACGATCAGGAGCCCTGCTACGACCACGGTGATCTTCACGGCCCGGCTCCTGCCCGTCTCGCGCTCAGGCCGACTGACCCGCTGCGCGGAGCTGGGCCGAAGCCCTCGCCCGCTCGGTTTCGTCGTCCCCGGTCAGGGCCGCCTTGGCCGCCTCGACGTCGATCTCGTCGGAGAGCTCGGCGCTCTCGGCGAGGATGCTCACCCCGGTGCCGGTCACGGAGAGGAAACCGCCGTGCACGGCCGCGCAGACCGTCTCACCGTCGGTGGTCGTCACCTTGACCACGCCACCCTCGACCAGCTGCCCGAGCACGGGTTCGTGACCGGCCATGATGCCGATCTCACCCTCGGTGGTCTGGGCCACCACGAAAGTGGCAGTACCCGACCAGAGACGGCGCTCGACGGCCACCAGCTCCACGGACATCTCAGCCACGTGCACTCCTTAACTCGGGGTGTTGCCACCGAGTGTAATAGGTCTGACTCAAGCTATGAGAACGGCGGGGGCTCTGGTCCAAAGTGGACACAGCCCCCGCCGAGCTCACGAACTCACTTCTTGGTGATTTCCTTGTACTTCTTCTCGAGGTCCTCGAGGCCACCGATGCCCAGGAACGCCTGCTCCGGGTAGTGGTCGAAGTCACCCTTGGCGATGCGGTCGAACGACTCGATGGTCTCCGACAGCGGCACCGTCGAGCCCGGGATCTGCGTGAACGCCTCGGCGACCAACATGTTCTGCGACAGGAACCGCTCGATGCGGCGCGCGCGCTGAACGGTCAGCTTGTCCTCTTCCGAGAGCTCGTCCATACCGAGGATCGCGATGATGTCCTGCAGCTCCTTGTACTTCTGCAGGATCCGGATGACCTCGGAGGCGACGCGGTAGTGGTCCTCACCGACGATGGCCGGGTCGAGGATCGTCGACGTCGACGCCAGCGGGTCCACCGCCGGGAAGATGCCCTTCTGGAACACCGACCGGGAGAGCTCGGTGGTGGCGTCCAGGTGGGCGAACGTCGCGGCCGGGGCCGGGTCGGTGTAGTCGTCCGCGGGGACGTAGATCGCCTGCATCGAGGTGATCGAACGGCCCCGGGTCGAGGTGATCCGCTCCTGCAGCTGCCCCATCTCGTCGGCCAGCGTCGGCTGGTAACCCACGGCGGACGGCATGCGGCCCAGCAGGGTCGACACCTCCGAGCCGGCCTGGGTGAACCGGAAGATGTTGTCGATGAACAGCAGCACGTCCTGGTTCTGGACGTCGCGGAAGTACTCCGCCATGGTCAGCGCGGACAGCGCGACCCGCATGCGGGTGCCCGGCGGCTCGTCCATCTGGCCGAAGATCAGGGCGGTGTCGTTGATGACGCCGTCCTCGGACATCTCCAGGAAGAGGTCGTTGCCCTCACGGGTGCGCTCGCCGACGCCGGCGAACACCGAGGTACCACCGAAGTTCCGGGCGACGCGGGTGATCATCTCCTTGATGAGCACCGTCTTGCCGACGCCCGCACCGCCGAACAGGCCGATCTTGCCACCCTGGACGTACGGGGTGAGCAGGTCGACGACCTTGAGGCCGGTCTCCAGCATCTCGGTCTTGCCCTCGAGCTGGTCGAACGACGGGGCGCTGCGGTGGATGCCCCAGCGCTCGAGGTCGTCGCCGTAGCCGGGCTCGTCGAGGCACTCGCCGAGGGCGTTGTAGACGTGGCCCTTGACCTTGTCGCCGACCGGGACCGTGATCGGGCCGCCGGTGTCGGTGACCTCGGCGCCCCGGACCAGGCCGTCCTGCGGCTGGAGCGAGATGGTGCGGACGAGGTTGTCGCCCAGGTGGCTGGCGACCTCGAGGGTCACCGTCTTGCGCAGCTGTTCGAACTCGATCTCGACCTTGAGGGCGTTGAACTGCTCGGGCACGGAACCGCGCGGGAACTCGACGTCGACGACCGGCCCGGTCACCGAGACGATGCGCCCCTTGGCGCGCGGGGCTTCAGTACTGGTCATCAATCATCACTTCCTGCTGCGGTGAGCGCGTTCGCGCCACCGACGATTTCGGAGATCTCCTGGGTGATCTGCGCCTGGCGGGCCTGGTTCATCTCCCGCGTCAGGTTGCCCACCAGCTCGTTCGCGTTGTCCGACGCGGCCTTCATCGCCGTCCGGCGGGCGGCCAGCTCGGACGCCGCCGACTCGAGCAGCGCCGCGTAGAGCCGCGTGTTGATGTACTTCGGCAGGAGCGCGTCCAGCAGCTTGTCGGCACTCGGCTCGAACTCGTAGCTGGGGAGCAGCCCGGCGGGCTTCTCCTCTTCTCCCTCGGAGTACTCGACCTCCAGCGGGGCGACGCGCTTGGCGGTCGGCCGCTGGGTCAGCATCGACACGAACTCGGTGTAGACGATGTGGATCTCGTCGACACCGCTGATGCCGTCGGCATTGCCGTCCGCGTCGTCGACGCCGCGCATGAACGACTCCACCAGGGCGTCACCGGCCGCGACCGCGTTGGCGTAGCCCGGCTGGTCGGAGAAGCCCGTCCAGCCGTCCACGACCTCGCGGCCCCGGAACCGGTAGTAGTTCAGCCCCTTGTTGCCGGTGACGTAGATCTGCGGCTCCTTGCCCTCCGAGCGGAGGAGGGCCAGCAGCTCTTCGGTCGCCCGCAGCACGTTGGAGTTGTACCCACCGCACTGGCCCTTGTCGCTGGTCACGACCAGGACAGCGGCCCGCTGGGGGTTCGGGCGCTCGACCAGCATGGGGTGGTCGAGCGTGGTGGCCGCGCCGGCCAGCGCCGAGAGCACCTTGGTGATCTCGTCCGCGTACGGCCGGGAAGCGGCGACCCGCGCCCGCGCCTTCGTGATGCGCGCGGTGGCGATGAGTTCCATCGCCTTCGTGATCTTGCCGATCGACTTGGTCGCCTTGATGCGCGACCGGAGTTCCCGGAGTTGTGCGGCCATGAGCTACCAGCTCACTTCTTCGGGGCGGGCTTGTTGACCTTGACGGTCTCCTGCCCGACCTTGTCGGCTTCCATGGCGTCCGCGTTCTCCTCGAGCGGCTTGCCCTCGGAGGTGGTGAACTCCTTCTTGAACTCGTTCACCGCGGCGACCAGCTTGTCGGCGGTCTCGTCCTCGAACTTCCCGGTGTCGCGGATCGCGCCCAGGATGTCGTCGTGCTTGCGGCGGGCCGAGTCGAGGAACTCGTGGTTGAAGCGGCGGACGTCCTCGGTCGGGACCGAGTCGTAGTGGCCGTTCGTGCCCAGCCACACCGTGCAGACCTGCTCCTCGACCGGGATCGGCGAGTACTGCGGCTGCTTGAGCACCTCGTACAGGCGGGCACCGCGCTCGAGCTGCGCCTTCGACGCGTCGTCGAGGTCCGAGGCGAAGGCCGCGAAGGCCTCCAGCTCGCGGTACTGCGACAGGTCGATGCGGAGCGAGCCCGAGACCGACTTCATCGCCTTGACCTGCGCGGCACCACCCACGCGGGACACCGAGATGCCCACGTCGATGGCCGGGCGCTGACCGGCGTTGAACAGGTCCGACTGGAAGAAGCACTGGCCGTCGGTGATCGAGATGACGTTCGTCGGGATGTAGGCCGACACGTCGTTCGCCTTGGTCTCGATGATCGGGAGACCGGTCAGCGAGCCGGCGCCCAGCTCGTCCGACAGCTTCGCGCAGCGCTCCAGCAGGCGGGAGTGCAAGTAGAAGACGTCGCCGGGGAACGCCTCGCGGCCCGGCGGGCGACGCAGCAGCAGCGAGATCGCGCGGTAGGCGTCGGCCTGCTTGGTCAGGTCGTCGAACACGATGAGGACGTGCTTGCCCTGGTACATCCAGTGCTGGCCGATGGCCGAGCCGGTGTACGGCGCGATCCACTTGAAGCCGGCCGAGTCGGACGCGGGGGCCGCGACGATCGTGGTGTACTCCAGCGCGCCGGCGTCCTCGAGGGACTTCTTCACGGCGGCGATCGTGGAGCCCTTCTGGCCGATCGCGACGTAGATGCAGCGGACCTGCTTCTGCGGGTCGCCGGTCTCCCAGTTGGCCTTCTGGTTGATGATCGTGTCCACGGCGACGGCGGTCTTGCCCGTCTTGCGGTCACCGATGATCAGCTGGCGCTGGCCGCGACCGATCGGCGTCATCGCGTCGATGGCGGTGATGCCGGTCTGCAGCGGCTCCGACACCGGCTGGCGCTCGACCACCGAGGCGGCCTTGAGCTCCAGCGCGCGGCGCTCGGTGGTCTCGATGTCGCCGAGGCCGTCGATCGCCTGGCCCAGCGGGTTGACGACGCGGCCGAGGTAGCCGTCGCCGACCGGCACCGACAGGACCTGGCCGGTGCGCTTGACCTGCTGGCCCTCTTCGATGCTTTCGAAGTCACCGAGGATCGCGGCACCGATGGAGCGCGCGTCCAGGTTCAGTGCGACGCCCAGGACGCCGCCGGGGAACTCGAGCAGCTCGTTGGCCATGGCCGAGGGCAGCCCCTCGACGTGGGCGATGCCGTCGCCGGCGTCCACCACGGTGCCAACTTCTTCCCGGCTCACGTCCGGGGCGTAACTCGAGACGTAGTTCTCGATCGCGCTACGGATCTCATCCGAGGAGATCGTCAGCTCGGCCATGTCTTTCCCGCTCTCGCTTCGTTCTTGCCAGTATGCAAAGTCTTGTGTGACCTGGGGCTATGCCCGGGCCAGCCGCCTGCGCAACGCCGCGAGCTGCCCCGCCGCACTCCCGTCGATGACCTCGTCGCCGACGCGGACGACGAGGCCGCCGCCGAGCCGGGGGTCGATCTCGACGTGCAGCGCGATCGGCCGCCCGTAGAGCGCGTCGAGCTTCGCGCCCAGCTGGGCGGTCTGCTCGTCGGTCAGGGCGTTCGCGCTGGTCACGTAGGCCACCGAGCGCTCGCGCCGCTCCGCGGCCAGCTTCACCAGCTTGTCGAGCCCGATGCCGACGCCACGGCCCTTGGCCCGGCGCACGACCTGCTCGACGAGGGTCTCGGTGACCACGTCCACCTTGTCGGCGAACAGCCCGCGCACCAGGGTGCGCTTCGCGTCGGCGGAACCGGTCAGGTCCGACAGCGCCTTCTCGAGCTCGGGGTGGTTGGCCACGACCCGCGAGACCTGGAACAGCTGGGACTCGACG
This sequence comes from Amycolatopsis sp. cmx-13-12, assembly GCA_049998155.1. Classification (GTDB taxonomy): domain Bacteria; phylum Actinomycetota; class Actinomycetes; order Mycobacteriales; family Pseudonocardiaceae; genus Amycolatopsis. Next base: position 39,649 of record JAEBES010000002.1, read on the forward strand.
GTGTCGACGTTCCCGGTCTTCTCCGCCGCGGTGAGCAGGGCCGAGCGACCGAGCGACTCGAGGCCGTCGGTCAGCTCGCGGGGGCTGGACCAGCGGCTGCCCGCCACGGTGTCGAGCACCTTCAGGGCCGGTTCGGACAGCTTGCCGTCGAACAGGCGGCGCACCAGCCCGGTGCGCGACTCCGGCGTCGCCGAGGCGTCGCTCACTGCCCGGCGCAGGCCGATTTCGCGGTCCAGCAGGTCGACGACCGAGAGCAGCTCGTCGCCGACCGTGGCCGCGTCGGCTCCCGCGTCGGCCAGAACCTCGCCGAGGCGTTCCTCGGCGAGGCCGAGCGCTTCACGGCTCGCAGCATGCAGCGTCATCTCTGGTTACTTCCCCGCTCCGTTGGAGGCACCGGCGGTCTCCAGCTCCGCCAGGAACCGGTCGACGGTGCCGCGGCGGCGCGCCTCGTCCTCGAGCGACTCGCCGACGATGCGGCTGGCCAGCTCGACGGCGTTGCGGCCCATGTCGGCCCGCAGCTCCGCGATGATCTGCGCCTTCTGGGCCTGCAGCTGGGCCTGGCCCTGGGCGACGATGCGCTGGGACTCGGCCTCCGCCTCGGCCCGCAGCTCCGCCTTGATCTGCTCGGCTTCGAGCCGGGCGTCGTCGCGGATCTTCGCGGCTTCGGTGCGGGCCTCCTGCAGCTGGGCCTTGTACTTGGCCAGCGCCTCTTCGGCCTCGGCCTGGGCCCGCTCGGCCTTCTCGATGCCTCCCTCGATCTTCTGCGCACGCTCTTCGTACGCGGCCTCGAAGCGAGGGACGACGTACTTCTTGAGGATGAACAGCAGGATCAGGAAGGCGACGATGCCGAGGATCAGCTCCGAGATGTCGGGGACGATCGGCAGTGGCGTCTCCGATGCCACGACCAGTTCGTTCGTCACGGCAAGGCCTCCTTAAACGATGAGCGGACGACTCAGCCTGCGGAGGCGATGAAGTAGATGACGATGCCGATGAGGGCGAGCACCTCGGTGAGGACGAAGGTCGAGAAGCCGATGCCCTGCAGCTTGCCCTGCGCCTCCGGCTGGCGGGCGGTGCCGTTGATGACGGCGGCGAAGATCAGACCCACACCGATGCCCGGGCCGATCGCGCCCAGGCCGTAACCGATGGCGGCGAGGCCGGGGTTGATGTTGACAGCCTGCTCCGCGGCCTGGGCCAGAACGATGTTGCTCACGTGCATTTCCCTTCACTTCGGTCCACGCGCTCGCGTGGATCGGGGGCTTGTGTTCTCAGTGCTCCGACGCCAGCGCGGCGCCGATGTACCCGGCCGACAGCAGGGCGAAGATGTAGGCCTGCAGCACCTGGATGAAGGCCTCGAGGAACGTCATCCCGATGGCGAAGAGCCACGCCACCAGGGAAACCGGCTTCAGCGCCCAGCCCGAGGTCTCGGTCAGCAGGAAGGTGCCGCCGAGGGTGAACACCGCCAGGATCAGGTGACCCGCGAACATGGCGGCGAAAACACGGATGGCGAGCGTCAGCGGGTTGAGGAAGAACTTCTCCGCGAACTCGATCAGCGAGAAGAGCGGCAGCACCGCACCCGGCACGCCCGGCGGCGCGAGTTCCTTCTTGAAGTACCCCTTGAAACCGTGCCGCTTGAACCCGACGAAGTGGTACACCGGGTAGACGACGAGGACCGACAGGGCGACCGGGAAGCCGAACCGCGCCATGGTCGGGAACTGCAGGAGCGGGATGATCCCGTAGAGGTTGTTCACCAGTACGAAGGTGAACAACGCGAAGATGAGCGGAACGAACGGCTTGAAGTCCTTGGAACCGATCTGTTCGCGCGCGATGTTGTTGCGACTGAAGTCGTAGATCGACTCCGCGACGAACTGCCCCTTGCCCGGCACGACCTGCAGCTTGCGGGTCGCCAGCAGGAAGTACGTCGCGATGATGACAACCGAAAGCACGACGAGCAGCATCGGCTTGGTGACCGAGCCGAAAATCGGCGGCAGGATGAAGCTTTCGGCGCCGGGGGGGTTGAACACCGCACCCTCGGCCATTACCAGCGCGCCCACTGGGCTCCTTCCGGTTCTCCCGGCCGGCGTTCACTCCGCCGGGGGAATCGTCACGATCTGGACTTAACGTACCCGATACGTATCGGGACGTCGGAGGCGGCTACCCCACCGTCCGCAGAACACACCTTCACGTTCTGCACACGGGGTTGTCTCGCTTGAACACTGCCCTGCGGTCTACTTCGGACCAGCGGCCGGACGGCGGAACTACACGGTCGCCACACTGCTGATCGCGGTTCGTCTGAGGGAGTGCGCGGTCGAGGCCGCCACCCTTGACGCGGACCATACCAGCAGGTCAATCAGTGCCGGACAGCCGTACTCCTAACCAACCGATCAGCCCAGGACTTAGGTCCCGGGTCCTCCCGGGACCCAGGTCCGGTCCGCACCGGGACTCGATCCGGATCGGCGCAGGCGGCGGGTCCCGGTCACCGTCCGCAGTCCGCACGAAAGCGCACTTCTGTGGTCCCGGTCACACTCAAGCGGCCGCACGCGGGTGCACGAAGAGTAACGGACCTTCGCGGCGAACCGGACCTCGTCAGGACGGGATGATCGTCGGGATCTTGGTCTTGCGGAAGGCGGCGAATTCGGCCGCGGCGGCGAGCAGGATGGCCACGATCATGGTGATGCCGAGCGACATCGGGTGCAGCGCGGTGACACCCTTCAGCAGCGTGAGCGCCCCGAAGAGCAGGACGACCTTCACGACGTACCCGCCGAGCGCGATGACCATGACGAACATCGGGTCCTGGCCCGCGCTGAACTTCATCATGCCCAGCGTGGACAGCGACGCCAGCATCGCGAGCACCCCGCCGACGAGCGAGCCGAGGAAGCCGGGCAGGCCGTTGAGGATGCTGAACAGGGCGATGCACACCAGCACCGCGGGCGGGGTCACCAGCAGCGAGGCCTTCGTCATCGCGCGGGCCGCCTGCAGCACCACCTTGGCGTGCGGGTTCTCCTGCTCGTGCGTTTCGGCTTCGCTCACACCTGGCTCCCTGCTCGGTTGCCCCCGAGTGTAGAGAACCCGGCGGATCAGGTGCCCGGCTGGTTGCGCGAGCGCAGCCGCGGGACGATCGAGACGACCACCGCGAAGACCAGCCCGATCCCGATGATCCACAGCGCCGCGGCGTCGTCGAACAGCGTCACCGACACCGCGCCGAAGGCGAGGATCCCGGCCCACAAGTAGATGAGCAGGACCGCGCGGCGCTGGGAGTGGCCGATCTCCAGCAGGCGGTGGTGGAGGTGCATCTTGTCGGCGGCGAACGGGCTTTCGCCGCGGCGGGTGCGCCGGACGACCGCCATGATCAGGTCCAGCATCGGCACGAACAGCACTGCCGCCACGACGACCAGCGGCGAGAGCAGCGCGATCGCGTCCTTGCCGCTGAACTGCGGGTACGGCACGCGCCCGGACGCCGACGTCGTCGCGCCGGCGAGCATCAGGCCGATCATCATCGAGCCGGAGTCGCCCATGAAGATCTTCGCGGGCTGGAAGTTGTACGGCAGGAAACCCAGACAGGCGCCGGCGAGGGTGGCCGCGATCAGCGCGGGCGGGTAGGTGCCGACGTCACCGCCGGAGCTGTCGAGCAGGCCGAGCGAGAAGGCGCAGGTGGCGGCGGCGGCGATGAAGCCGAGGCCGCCGGCCAGCCCGTCGAGGCCGTCGACGAAGTTCATCGCGTTGACCATGACCACGACCATCACGACGGTGAGCAGCGCGCCCTGGTTCTTGTCGAGGACCAGCACCGAGCCGAACGAGGCGCCGGTGCCGCCCCACGGCACCCAGAACGACACCCACTGCACGCCGAAGATGACCAGGATCCCGGCGCACATGACCTGGCCGGCCAGCTTCGTCCAGGCGTCGAGCTCGAACCGGTCGTCGAGCGCGCCGATCAGCGAGATCACGCCGGCGGCGAGCAGCACGCCGACCGAGTCGAACGAGGCGTCGAAGCCGTGCGACAGCGCGGGCAGCTGGTGGGCCAGGCCCATCGCACCGGCGACGCCGAGGTAGATGCCGACCCCGCCCATCCGCGGGATCGGGGCGACATGCACGTCACGGGCGCGCGGGTTGGCGATCGCGCCGACGCGGATCGCCAGCCGGCGCACGACGCCGGTGAGCAGGTAGGTCACGGCCGTCGCGGTCAGCGCGACGAGGAGGTATTCCCGGATGGGGAGGAGACCGGATGTGGGCGGCACGGGGACGTCACGCTCGCGGGGTCGGGGTCACCCGCGACACGCTATCGTGCCGCGGAACTCGGCGTGATCCGGCTTCAGGCCAACGATTCCGCGGGCACACCGAGCACCTCCGCGATGGCTTCCTTGCCCACCGCGCCCTCGCGCAGCACGACCGCTTCGGTGCCGGTGAGGTCCACGATGCTCGACGCGACGGACTCGCCGCTCGAGCCGCCGTCGAGGTACACGGCGACCGAGTCGCCGAGCTGTTCCTGCGCCTCCTGCGCGGTGCTGGCCGGAGGACGCCCGGAGACGTTCGCGCTCGAGACGGCCATCGGGCCGACGTCCCGCAGCAGCTCGAGGGCGACGGGGTGCAGCGGCATCCGCAGCATGACGGTGCCGCGGGCGTCGCCGAGGTTCCACTGCAGGCTCGGCGCGTGCGGCAGCACGATGGAGAGATCGCCGGGCCAGAAGGCTTCGATGAGCGCCCTCGCCTGCGGCGGCACGCCGAGCACCAGGCCGTCCACAGTGGACCACGAGCCGACGAGCACGCCGACGGGCATGTCCGGGCCGCGGTTCTTGGCACGCAGCAGCGCTTGCACGGCGCCGGCGTCGAAGGCGTCGGCCCCGATCCCGTAGACGGTGTCGGTGGGCAGGACGACGAGCCGGCTCGACCGGACCGCCCCGGCGGCGGCGGCCAGCCCGTCGGCCCGGGTCTCCCGCTTGCTGCAGTCGTAGACCACGCTCATGGGGGCCAAGAGTAGTCCCGCCGTGGAGGGGAGCGTTCGCCGCGTCACACCGGCGGTGCGGCCGGGCTCGGCGAGGCTCGGTGCGGCGGCGGGTGCAGTTCGACCGCCCGGCGCCTTGGGGGCGCCCCCCGACTTCCACATTACCGGCGACCACCGACAGTTCCCGTCGCTCACAGCGCCCACCCTCGAACCTGTCCACAACGCTCGGCGATCCTCACTGACAACCGGCCAGACTTTCGTCGTGGGGCAAGCGGGTAAACCTCCCGTCGCGGCAGAACTCCGGCAGCTCGGCTCAATACGGTCGATCTTCGGGAACCACCACCCCCGTGGGTTCCCAGTGAAGGAGCCGCAGATGCGCCCCAGAACCCCGAAAGCGCTCGCCCTGCTCGCCGCCGTCGCCGTTCTCTCCGGGCTCGGCGCCGGGACCGCCGCCGCCGAGCCGCTCACCCGGGGCTGGCCCGCCCCGATCGATGCCGCCCGCTGGGAGAACCAGGACCACATGACCTGGTCCGACTACCGCAAGGTCCCCGGCACGAACTGGGCCGACCCCGCCCTGAAACCCACCCAGCGCACCTTCAAGGGCGCCGTCGTCCTCGCCGACTACCCGGACCAGGACTTCGTCGTGACGAAGCCCGCGAAGTCGACCATCTTCGGCAACCCGGGCCCCGCCGCCGCGAACATCCCGCGGACCCAGGTCGCGCAGTACTACCAGGACTTCCTCAACAAACCCGAAGCCCTCAACAACGGCCACACGATCAACGAGTACTGGATGGAGGACTCCGGCGGCCGGTTCGGCGTGCAGCTGACCGCGTTCGGGCCGTACCGGATGCCCGGGAAGTCCTACGAGTACGGCATGGAGTTCCAGCCGAGCGCCTGCCCGCCGAGCGCCGACTGCAGCCGTGACCTCCGCAAGGACGCCGGGGACGCCTGGCGCGCCGACGTCGGCGACACCGCGAAGCAGTTCGACTTCGTCTTCTACCTCTCCGCCGGCCAGGACGAGAGCTCGACCTGGCAGGAGTTCGGCGAGATGAAGTTCGGCACCAAGGAGAACGTGCCCGACGCGTTCGGGCCGCCAAACCACGACCTGCCCAACTACGCGGCCACCCGGTACGTGCCGTGGACGTCGTGGGCGTCGGCGGCCAGCATCTGGCCGAACGCCCAGGACGGCAGCTCGGTGCAGGCCGAAAGCTCGGGCCAGTCGACCTACGCCCACGAGTTCAGCCACATCCTCGGCATCGGCGACAACTACAACAACCCGTTCGGCACTCCGCCCTCGCGCAGCTACAGCGGGCCGTGGGACATGCTGTCGCGCGGGACGTTCAACGGCCCCGGCGGCCCGCACACCCGCTGGCAGATCCCGGCGACGCAGGGCAGCTCGATGGGGGCCCAGCACCAGCTGCGCAACAAGCTGAAGCTCGGCATCGTCGACCCGGCGGACGTCCTGCAGCTGGACCGGAACCAGCTGGCGTCGACGGGGCCGGTGTCGGCGCGCATCACCGCGCGCGAGACGAAGGCGCAGCCCGGCGCGTTCACCGGGATGAACATCAAGCTGACGGGCGGGGACAAGGCGCCGAAGTGCGACCGGGCGAAGGACCCGTTCTGCGACGGCGGCGGCTACGACAACTACACGGTCGAGGTCGTCGACCGGATGGGCGCGGACTCGTTCGCCCCGGACTCCGGCGTCATGATCACCAAGACGAAGAACAAGGACAACGCGCCCTTCGACTGGGTGATCGACGCGAACCCGCAGGACATCGGGATCACCGACTACACCAAGCCGGACGGCACGCCGGTGAAGATCACCATCGGTGACTACCGCCAGCTCAACGACGCCCTGTTCAAGGCGGGCACCGAGGCGGCCAGCCCGTACGAGTACACCGACCAGGCCAACCGCCTGCGCTTCCTGATCACCGACGTGGTCCGCGACCGCCGCGGCATCCTGTCGTACACGGTGACGGTGGCCTCCCTGGACGGCGCAGGCAGCCAGGCCCGCGGCGCGGCCCTGACCCCGGCCCTCCCGGCCATCGCCCGCGGCGGCCTGGCGACGTGCGACTTCGGCCTGCTGAACACGGGGGCGGCCCGCGGGGCACAGGCCCCGTACGACACGGACACGTACCGGCTGAGCGTGTCGACGGACGCCAAGGGCTGGGAGGTCAGGCTGCCGAACGAGCTGGCGACGGCGAAGTTCGGCGGCCACGTGAAGGTCCCGGCGTACGCGAAGCGCGGCCAGGGCGGCGACCTGGCGGCGAGGGTGAAGCTGACGGCGACCTCGGTCAGCGACCCGTCGAAGACCGCGACGGCGAGCTGCACGGCGTTCGGCTTCTAGCGGTGACGGCCTCGTTGTCCACAGCTCGGCCGGGTTGTGGACAACGGGGCCCTGACCGGCGGCTTTGCCGGCTTTTCATCGGTGGCCGCCGGTAACGTGGAATCGGGGGCTGCTCAGAGGGGCAACGAGCGCCCGGCCCCTGGCCAGCGCCCCGGCGGAAACGACCGCGGCGGACTGCCCGCAGGACTCGAACGCGCCCCAACCCGGGCCGGCGGAACCAGCCACTCCGCGCCGGCTCGGCGACGAACACCCGGCCGGCCGCGAAGGCTGCTCAGCCCAGGCGGCGGGCCGTGACGAACCGGGCGCGGCCGGTCAGATCCGCGTGGTCCTCGACGCCGGTCAGCACCCGCCGGGCGCGGACCAGTGCCGGTACCGCCGAACCGTGCGTGTCGTCGTGCTCGATCGCCAGCCCGCCCCCGGGGCGCAGCAGGCGCGCGCCCGCCGCGATCGCGTGGCGGATCACCGCCAGGCCGCTCTCCTCCGCGAACACCGCGCGCGGCGGGTCGTGCTCCGCGACCTCGGGTGGCACGGGCGTGCCCTCCGGCACGTACGGCGGGTTGCACAGCACCAGGTCGACCAGGCCGTCGAGCTCGGCGAACATCGTCGGGTCACCGATGTCGCCCGAGTACAGCCGGATCGGGGTGTTGCCCGCGTCGGCGTGGACGTCCGCGTTGTGGCGGGCCCAGGCCAGCGCCTGCGGGTCGATGTCCACCGCGTAGACGACCGCGTCCGGGCGGGCGTTGGCCACCGCCAGCGCCAGCGCGCCGGAGCCCGTGCACAGGTCGACCACCACCGGGAACTCCCGGCCCTGCAGGAACTTGACGCCCCACTCGAGCAGCAGCTCGGTCTCCGGCCGCGGGACGAACACGCCCGCACCGACCGCGACGGTGATGTCACCGAGCGCGGCCCAGCCGGTCAGGTACTGGAGGGGGATCCGCTTGGCGCGCTGCTGGACGAGCTGGCCGATGGCCTCGACGACCGGCGGGTCGACCAGCGGCACCATCGGCAGCCGGCCGCGTTCGACCCCGAGCACGTGCGCGGCGATCACCTCGGCGTCGAACCGCGGCGAGGCGACGCCCGCCCGCTCGAGGATCCGGGTGGCCTCGATGATGGCCAGGCGCAGCGGCTGCCGATTCACTCGTCGTCCTTCACCTCGTCGAGCCTGGCACACCAGGCGGAACTCCCCCGTGAGGACACGCGCCGGTCCTTCGCCGTCCAGCGTATCGAGGCGTCCCCCGGTTCGGCCGACAACTACCCCGCCGACACCGCCGCAGGTCGCGAGGCTCGACCAGCTCGACAGCTGCGTTGCGACGCGCCGAGGCGGTGACCGGGCCGGGTCCCGGCGGCCCGATCCGGTCGTCGGATCCGGCGCGGACGTCGAGCTGTGGGAGTCGTTCGCGCCGGCCGAGCAGGTCGCCCCGCTCGACCGGCTCGCCGGGCTGTTCCGGCGGCCCCCCGATGCCGGTCACCGCCGGGGGCCGGGCCGGGTGCCGGGATCGCGATCGGCCCGATCTTCTAGGATGCAGGGCACCGGGTCGGGGATTCGCCTGCTCGACGGCGCCGCCCGAACCGTTCCGCACCGAAACTCCGGGGAGCCCCGCAGTGCCCACAGAGCCGATCACCCGCCGGGTGGCGTTCATCTTCCCGATCTACAACGAGGAAGAGAACATCGACCTGCTGCACCGGACGGTGGACGAGGTGACCGCCCCCCTCGCCGGCAAGTACGACTTCAGCTTCCTCTACGTCGACGACGGCAGCCGGGACGGTTCGCTGGCCAAGCTCACCGAGCTCAGCGCCCGCGACGAGCGGGTCACGGTGGTCGAGCTGTCCCGCAACTTCGGCCACCAGATGGCCGTCACCGCCGGGCTGGACCTGGTCGACGCGGACGCCGTCGTCATCATGGACAGCGACATGCAGGACCCGCCGCGGGTGGCGCTCGAGCTGATCGAGAAGTGGGAAGAGGGCTTCGACGTCGTCTACGCGCAGCGCCGCTCGCGCCAGGACTCGGCGTTCAAGAAGCTCACCGCCGGCGGGTTCTACTGGTTCCTGCGGAAGATGGCCGCGGTCGACATCCCGAAGAACACCGGCGACTTCCGGCTGATCGACCGCAAGGTGGTCGACGAGCTGCGCAAGTACCGCGAGCGCGACCGCTTCCTGCGCGGGCTGGTCAGCTACATCGGCTTCAAGCAGACGGCCGTGCTGTTCGACCGCGACAAGCGGCACGCCGGCGTCACGGGCTACCCGCTGCGCAAGATGCTGCGCTTCGCCGCCGACGGCATCCTCGGCTTCTCGGTGACGCCGCTGCGGATGATCACGCGCATGGGCTACCTGATCTCGTTCCTGAGCTTCGTCGGGATCCTCTACGTCGGCGGCGTCAAGCTGTTCGCGCCGGAGACCGCGGTGCCCGGCTGGGCGTTCCTCGGGATCGCGATGTTCTTCCTCGGCGGGATCCAGATCATCATGCTCGGCGTGCTCGGCAGCTACATCGGCCGCACGTACTCCCAGGTGCAGAACCGGCCGCTCTACGGCGTTGCTTCGGTGCGCACCGGGGTGCCGGTGGAAGCCCGCGAGGGCGCCGACGCGGGAAGAGGCACCCGGTGAAGCTGATCTCGGCGACCCAGCTGCGCTTCGGGATCGTCGGCGTCGCGAACACCCTCGTCGACGCCCTCGGCTACGCGCTGCTGGTGACGCTGGGTGTCCCGCTGTTCGTCGCGAACTTCATCTCGACCACCACGGGCATGCTGCTCAGTTTCACCCTCAACCGGAACTTCACCTTCCGTGCCAAGGACGGCGACGTCCGCCGCCAGGCGCTGCTGTTCTTCGGCGTCACCGCGTTCGGCCTGTGGGTCGTGCAGGCGGCGATCATCTTCGCGGTCACCAGCGCCTTCCCCGGCGTGAACCTGCTGATCCCGAAGGGCGCCGGGATCGTGGTCGGCCTGGTCTGGAACTACGTGCTCTACCACAAGGTCGTCTTCCGGCACCGGCCCGCGCCCGCGGCCGAGGAGCCGGTCGCGGAGGTTACGCATGACTAGCACGGCCGTGGAGTCCCGGGTCACCGACCAGGCCGAGCCGGACCAGCCGGAGACGGCCCGGGCGAGCCGCTGGGCCTGGCTGAACGGCGACTACGCGCGCGTGTTCGCCGTGGTGCTGGCCTGGAACGTGGTGCTGATCGCGCTGGCCTACCTTTTCGCGCCGTCCAGCCCGGTCGACGAGGGCATCCCGAAGACCGGCATCGGCTCGACGATGAGCCTGCTCGCGCACACCTACCGCTGGGACGCCGGCAACTACGGCGAGATCGCCATGCACGCCTACACCGGCAGCTACGCCCCCACGCGGGCGTTCTACCCGGTGTTCCCGGTGCTGGTCTGGTTGGTGCAGACGGTCAGCTTCGGCACGATCGGCCTGCTCACCGCCGGGTTCCTGGTGAACCTGGTGGCCACCTGGCTGGCCGCGGTCGCGCTGCTCAAGATCGGCCGCCACTTCTTCGACGGCGAGCGCGCCCCGTGGCTGGTCGTCGCGGCGTTCCTCACCGCGCCCGCCGCGTTCTTCCTCCACTCGTTCTACAGCGAGGCGGTGTTCTGCGCGCTGGGCTTCTGGGCCTACCTGTTCGCGCTGCGCCGCCAATGGCTGTGGATGGGCCTGACGCTCATCCCGCTGACGGCCTCGCGGATCACGGCGGCGGTGTTCGTCGGCCTGTGCTTCCTGGAGTTCTGGCGGTCGAAGGACTGGAAGCTGCGCGGCCTGCTGTCGTGGAACCTGCTGTGGTTCCCGGTGGCGTTCGCCGGCCTCGCCGGCGTGATGGTCGTGATGAAGATCCAGACCGGCGACTTCTTCGGCAGCTTCAACGCGCTCAAGGGCGTGCGGGAGTGGTCGTACCACAAGTTCAACCCGAACATCCTCGAGACGATCTGGCGGGAAGCCAAGATCACCGGCCACGCGCTGCTCGGCGACACCAAGATGGACGCGTGGACGCTGATGAGCCACGTGCTGCCGATGATCGGCCTGGCGCTGCTCTTCGCGTCCTCGGTGTACGTCCTGGTCGCGCTGCGCGCGAAGGGCATCCCGCTGGCACTGTTCGGGTTCGCGTCGATCGTGATGCTGACGATGAACAACAACGTGGTTTCGGTGCACCGGTACCTGCTGCCGTGCCTGGTGCTGTACGTGGCGCTGGTCCTGTTCGGCGAGCGCCGCCCGCAGCTGCGCGGCGTGGTGCACCTCGTGCTCTACGCGAACGCGCTGGTCTGCGGCATGATCTACCTGCGCTTCATCACGGGTTTCTGGTCCGGCTGAGGGGTCCCGCGATGCGGATCATGCACCAGGTCGTCACGTTCGACGCGGCCGACCTCGCGGCCGAGAGCCGCTTCTGGGCGGGCGTCCTCGGCGGCGAGGTCGACGACGACGGCGACTGGCACATGGTGCTGGTGGACGGCGCGCCCCGGATCGGCGTGCAGCTCGCGCCGGACCACGTGCCGCCGGAGTGGCCCGACGGGCCGACCAAGCAGCAGATCCACCTCGACCTGTGGGTCGAGGACTTCGCCGAGGCCCACGAGCAGGTCATGGCCCTCGGCGCGAGGGTGCTGAAACCGGCGGCGGGCAGCACGACCGGCGACGACTTCCAGGTGTACGCCGACCCGGCCGGGCACCCCTTCTGCCTCTGCTGGCTGGTCCCCCGCTAACGCCGTGTCGACCCTTCAATCACGCGTGTCGACCCTCCAATCACGCGTGTCGACCCTCCAAGCACGAACCGGAACGCCGGGACTCGTGACTGAAGGGGCGACACGTGTGATCGGGAAGCCGACACGCGTGATCAGGAGGTCGACACGGCGTCAGCCTGACTGAGCCGCCAGGCGCTCCTCGCGGTCCGCCGTCGCCAGGGCGTCCAGGACGCCGTCGAGGTCGCCGTCGAGGACCTGGTCCAGGTTGTACGCCTTGTAGTTCACCCGGTGGTCGGAAATCCGGTTCTCCGGGAAGTTGTACGTCCGGATGCGCTCCGAGCGGTCGACCGTGCGGACCTGGGACTTGCGGGCGTCCGACGCCTTCGCCGCCGCCTCCTCCTCCGCGATCGCCTGCAGCCGGGCCTGGAGCACCTGCAGGGCCCGGGCGCGGTTCTGGATCTGGGACTTCTCGTTCTGGCAGGACACCACGATGCCGGTCGGCAGGTGGGTGATCCGGACCGCCGAGTCCGTTGTGTTGACGCTCTGGCCGCCCGGGCCGGACGACCGGAACACGTCGATGCGCAGGTCGTTCGGGTCGATCTCGACCTCGACCTCCTCCGGCTCCGGGTAGATCAGCACGCCGGACGCCGACGTGTGGATCCGTCCCTGGGACTCCGTCGCCGGCACGCGCTGGACGCGGTGCACGCCACCCTCGAACTTCAGGCGGGACCACACCCCGTCGACGTCGGCCGCCTTCGTCTTGATCGACAGCGTGACGTCCTTGAAGCCGCCCAGGTCGGAGTCCACCGAGTCGAGGACCTCCGCCTTCCAGCCGTGGCGCTCGGCGTAGCGCAGGTACATCCGCAGCAGGTCGCCGGCGAACAGGGCCGACTCCTCGCCGCCCTCGCCGGACTTGATCTCCATCACGACGTCGGAGCCGTCGTACGGGTCGCGCGGCAGCAGCAGCTCGGTGAGCCTCGACTCGAGGTCGGGGATCTTCGCGGCCAGCTCCTCGGCCTCCGCCGCGAACTCCGCGTCCTCCGAGGCCATCTCCCTGGCGGCGGAGAGGTCGTCCCGGGCCGTGTCGAGCTCGTGGACGGCCCGCACCACCGGCGTCAGCTCGGCGTAGCGGCGGCCGAGCTTGCGGGCGCGCCCCTGGTCGGCGTGCACCGCCGGGTCCGCCAGCTGCCGCTCCAGCTCCGCGTGCTCGGCGAGCAGCCCCTTGAGCGAGCTCGAATCCACCTCTGCCACCTCTCAGCCCGGGGAAACACACACAAAGAACGGCGCCCACCCGGATGTACCGGATGGGCGCCGTGAAAAAAGCTACTTGGCGTCGGCGTCCTTCTTCTGGCGCTTGCCGTAGCGAGCCTCGAAGCGCGCGACCCGGCCACCGGTGTCCATGATCTTCTGCTTGCCCGTGTAGAACGGGTGGCAGTTCGAGCAGATCTCGACGTGGATGTTGCCGCTGGTCTTGGTGCTGCGCGTGGTGAAGCTGTTGCCGCAGTCGCAGTTCACGTTCGTGACCACGTACTCGGGGTGAATACCGCTCTTCATGGTGTCCTCTCTCGTTGGCTCCGGGTCCCCAGTCGTTCCACGGGGTGAACCGGCGCCGGACTTCAGCGGGTTATTCTGCCAGACGGGCAGACGTCTACTGGAACGCACCCCGCTGACCAGCTATTCCCCGGTACCCGACGGCCCGCCGGGTCGTGAGTGGGAAACAGTGTTAGAACACTGTTTCCCACTCACGACCTGCTGCGGCAGGCTCAGTCGTCTTCGCCGCCGCCGAGGGCGGTCTTCGAGACCTGCATCAGGAACTCGACGTTGGTCTTCGTCTTCCGCAGCCGCGAGATCAGCAGGTCGATGGCCTGCTGCGAGTCGAGGGCGTGCAGCACCCGGCTCAGCTTCACGGTGACCGCGAGCTCGTCCGGCGAGAGCAGCAGCTCGTCCTTGCGGGTACCGGACGGGTTGACGTCGACCGCCGGGAACACGCGGCGCTCGGCGATCTTCCGGTCGAGCTTGAGCTCCGCGTTACCGGTGCCCTTGAACTCCTCGAAGATGACCGTGTCCATCGTCGAGCCGGTCTCGACCATCGCCGTGGCGAAGATGGTCAGCGAGCCGCCGTTCTCGATGTTGCGGGCCGCACCCAGGAACCGCTTCGGCGGGTACAGCGCGGTCGAGTCGACACCACCGGACAGGATCCGGCCGGATGCCGGGGCCGCCAGGTTGTACGCGCGGCCGAGGCGGGTGATCGAGTCGAGCAGCACGACGACGTCGTGGCCCATCTCGACCAGGCGCTTGGCCCGCTCGATCGACAGCTCCGCGACCGACGTGTGGTCGGACGGCGGCCGGTCGAAGGTCGAGGCGATGACCTCGCCCTTCACCGAGCGCTGCATGTCGGTGACCTCTTCCGGACGTTCGTCGACCAGGACGACCATCAGGTGGCACTCGGGGTTGTTCGTGGAGATCGCGTTCGCGATGTCCTGCATGATCGTGGTCTTACCGGCCTTCGGCGGCGACACGATCAGGGCGCGCTGCCCCTTGCCGACCGGCATGATCAGGTCGATCACGCGGGTGGTGAGCTTGTGCGACTCGGTCTCGAGGCGCAGCCGCTCGTTCGGGTACAGCGGGGTCAGCTTGGTGAAGTCGGGACGCCGCTTGGCCTCGTCCGGCTCCAGGCCGTTGATCGAGTCGACGCGCACCAGCGGGTTGAACTTCTGCCGCTGCTGCTCGCCGTCACGCGGCTGGCGCACGACACCGGTGATGGCGTCACCGCGGCGCAGGCCGTACTTGCGGACCAGCGACAGCGAGACGTACACGTCGTTCGGGCCGGCGAGGTAGCCGGAGGTGCGGACGAACGCGTAGTTGTCCAGCACGTCCAGGATGCCCGCGACGGGCAGCAGGACGTCGTCCTCGCGGATCTCGGTGTCCGGCGAACCGCCTTCGGCCCGGCCGCCACCGCTGCCCCGGCGACGGCGGTCGCGGAAGCGACGGCCGCGACGGCCGCCTTCCTCGTCGTCGTCCGGCTGCTGGTTGCGGTTGTCACCGCGGTTGTCCTGGCCGCCGCGGTTGCCGTCCTGCTGGTTGTTGCGCTGGCGGTCGCCGCGGTTGCCGTCTTGGCGGTTGTCACCCCGGTTGTCACCCCGGTTGCCGTCGCGATTGCCGTCGCGGTTGCCACCGCCCTGACGCTGCTGGTCGCGGTTGCGCTCGCCCTGCTGGCGGTCGCCACCCTGACCCTGCTGCCGGTCGCCGCCCTGCGGACGGTCGCCCTGGCCCTGCTGGCGGTCGCCGCCCTGCTGGGTGTCCGGCGCCCCGGCGGCGCGGTTGGAACCGCGGCGACGCCGGCTGCGGCCGCCCTCCTCGGGCTGGCCGTCCTGGCCCTGCTGGCCGTCCGGCCGGTCCTGTTGCGGGCGCTCGGCCTGCGGCTGCGCGTCCGAGGGCGCCTCGGCCTTCGGCTCCGGCTTGGTCTCCACCGGCGCGGCGGGCGCCTCGGCCTTCGGCTCGGCCTTGGGGGCCGCCTTGGCCGGCTCGCCGACACCCTCCAGCGGCAGCGTCTCGGCCGCCGCACGCGGCTTGCGGGACTTGCCCTGGCGCTCGCGGATCGCGGCGATCAGGTCGCCCTTGCGCATGCCCGTCGTCTCGCCGACGCCGAGCTCCCCAGCCAGCGAACGCAGTTCGGCGACGGTCTTACCGGTCAGCCCGCCGACCGTCCGCTTGGGAGCGGGGGCGGTGCCGTTCGTCTCGGCCGTGCCGCTCACGTCGCTCAAAAGATCGGTGTTGCTCACACATGTCCTTCCTGACCGATCCACGCCTCCAGGTGGATCAGCGGACTGCCGCTCGCTTCTGATCGCGAACCGGCGTAGTTGCCCCCCGATACGCGAGATGAGCTCTTCGGCCGTGCGGAACACAGCTGGAGCGCCTCCACCACAGGGGTTTGCGTCCTCCAAACGGAGGACGCGGAATTCGGCACCGCCGAAACCGGAAACCCGCCCAAGTCGTTCCGCGTTACCCCGCTTGCCAGGCGGTGCGGATTCGGCGGATCGACGAAGGATGCGGATCCGGGGATTCCCCGGGACCGGCATCGGGTGCGGAAACGCACGGTGATCGAACGCCCCCGAGGGTAGACCGCAGCGGTGCCGGGTGCAACAACCACCCCCCGCGTGGCGGCTCCCTCGTCGGCCACGTGACCCAGCCTTTACTGAGCCGCAACCTGCACGCCCGTGAGATCCACGGGCAGCTCGAGGACGTCGAAAGCATCAACGCGCACGTCAGGCGGAAGTATTCCCGCGGTGGTCAGCGCGAGCACCGTCGGACCCGCGCCGGAAACGGCGGCGGCTACTCCCCGTGCACGAAGCGTCGCCACCAGCTCTGCGCTGGCCGGGTACGCGGGGGCACGGTAGTGCTGGTGCAGCCGGTCTTCGGTGGCGGCGAGCAGCAGCTCCGGCTTCGCCGTCAGCGCGTGGACGGCGAGCGCGGCGCGGCCGGCGCTGTGTGCGGCGTCGGCGTGCGGCACGGTCGCCGGCAGCAGGCCGCGCGTGGTGGCGGTGGCCGACCGCACCGACGGCACGGCCACGACCGGCCGGATGGACGCGTGCGGGGTGAGCCGTTCGGCGTGGAACTCCCCACCGTCGCACCAGGCCAGGACCAGGCCGCCGAACAGGCTGGCGGCGGCGTTGTCGGCGTGGCCTTCGAACCCGGCGGCCAGCTGCAGCGCGTCGAACGCGTCGATTTCCCGGCCGGCGAGGGCGTACCCGGCGGCGACGCCGGACACCACCGCGGCCGCGGACGAGCCGAGGCCGCGTGCGTGCGGGATCGCGTTGTGGCAGCGCAGGTGCAGGCCGGGGAGCTCGACGCCGAGGTGCGCGCAGGTCGCGCGGATCGCCCGCACCACCAGGTGGGATTCGTCGGTCGGGACGTCTTCGACGCCACCGGCGCCGGCGTCGATGACCTCGACCTTGAGCCCGGTGTCGGTGACCCGCACCTCGACGACGTCGTACAGGCTCAGCGCCATCCCGAAGGCGTCGAAGCCGGGCCCGAGATTCGCCGTGGACGCCGGGACCGTGACCCGGAACCCGCCGCTCACCGCAGGTCCAGCGCCGCCGCGACGGCCGAGGGGTCCACGGCGAGGGGTTCGACCTCGACGTTGCCCGCCAGCGCCGTCTGGGGGTCCTTCAGGCCGTGCCCGGTGACCGTGCAGACGACCCGCGAGCCGCGCGGCAGGCGGCCGTCGGCGGCGGTGGCCAGCAGGCCCGCCACGCTGGTGGCCGACGCCGGCTCGACGAAGACGCCTTCGCGGCCCGCCAGCAGCCGGTAGGCCTCGAGGATCTTCTCGTCGGTGACGGCTTCGAAGAGCCCGTCGGACTCGTCCTTGGCCTTCACCGCGGCGGTCCAGGACGCCGGGCTGCCGATCCGGATGGCCGTCGCGATCGTGTCCGGGTCGCGCACCGGCTCGCCGTGCACGAGCGGCGCGGCACCGGCCGCCTGGAAGCCGAACATCCGCGGCGTGTTCTTCACCACACCGTCGGCCGCGTACTCCGAATACCCCGCCCAGTAGGCGGTGATGTTGCCGGCGTTGCCGACCGGCAGGCAGTGGATGTCCGGCGCGGTGCCGAGCACGTCGCAGATCTCGAACGCGGCGGTCTTCTGGCCCGCGATGCGCACCGGGTTGACCGAGTTGACCAGCGTGACCGGGTAGTCGGCCGCGGTCTTGCGGGCCAGCTCGAGGCAGTCGTCGAAGTTGCCGTCGACCTGCAGGATCCGCGCGCCGTGCAGCACCGCCTGGGCGAGCTTGCCCATGGCGATCTTGCCCTGGGGCACCAGCACCGCGCAGGTGAGCCCGGCGCGGGCGGCGTAGGCGGCGGCCGACGCGGAGGTGTTGCCGGTCGACGCGCAGATCACCGCCTTGAGGCCGCTGGCCAGCGCGTGCGTGATGGCCACGGTCATCCCGCGGTCCTTGAACGAGCCGGTCGGGTTGGCGCCCTCGACCTTGAGGTGCACCTCGCAGCCGGTCAGCTCGGAGAGGTGGTGGGCGGGCAGCAGCGGCGTGTTGCCCTCCCCGAGCGTGACGACCCGCGCGCCGTCCGGCACCGGGACGCGATCCCGGTACGCCTCGATGAGCCCGGGCCAGGGGTACCTGATCACTGGTCTTCGCCTTCCACCCGCATCACGCTGACAACTTCGTGGACGACGTCGAGCCGGCCGATTTCGTCCACAGTGGACTGCAAGGCCGCGTCGGGTGCCTGGTGCGTCACCACGACCAGGCTCGCGCGGTCGCCGACGTCGCTCTGCCGCACCGCCGCGATGCTGACGCCGTGGTCGGCGAACGCCTGCGCCACCTGGGCGAGCACGCCGGCGCGGTCGGCGACGGAAAGACTGACGTGGTACCGGGTCGGTGTCTGGCCCATCGGCCGCACCGGCAGAGCCGCGTGCGCGGATTCGCGCGGGCCGCGGCCGCCGACGACCCGGTTGCGGGCCACCGCGACGAGGTCGCCGAGCACCGCGCTCGCCGTCGGTGCGCCGCCCGCGCCCTGGCCGTAGAACATCAGCTCGCCCGCCGCGTCGGCCTCGACGTAGACGGCGTTGAACGCGCCGCCGACACCGGCCAGCTGGTGGCTGCGCGGGATCATCACCGGGTGCACGCGGGCGGACACCGACTCGACGCCGTCGTCGTCGGTGACCCGCTCGCAGATGGCCAGCAGCTTCACCGTGCGGCCGAGTCCCCTGGCCGCCGCGAGGTCGGAGGCGGTGACGTCGGCGATGCCCTCGCGGTGCACGTCCGACGCCGTCACGCGCGTGTGGAAGGCGAGGGAGGCCAGGATCGCGGCCTTCGACGCGGCGTCGTAGCCGTCGACGTCGGCGGTCGGGTCGGCCTCGGCGTACCCCAGCCGGCTGGCCTCGTCGAGCGTCTCGGCGTAGCCGGCGCCGGTGGAGTCCATCGCGGACAGGATGTAGTTCGTGGTGCCGTTGACGATGCCCATCACCCGGGTGATCCGGTCACCGGCGAGGGACTCGCGCAGCGGGCGCAGCAGCGGGATCGCCCCGGCCACGGCGGCCTCGAAGTACAGGTCGGCGCCCGCGGCGTCGGCCGCCTCGAACAGGTCCGCGGAGTGCTCGGCCAGCAGCGCCTTGTTCGCCGTGACGACGGACTTGCCGGCCTTCAGCGCGGCGAGCAGCCAGCCGCGCACCGGCTCGATCCCGCCGACCAGCTCGACGACGACGTCGACGTCGTCGCTGGTCACGAGCTTTTCCGCGTCGGCGGTCAGCAGCTCCGGCGGCAGCTCGGGGTGCTTGTCCGGACGGCGTACGGCGATGCCGGCCAGCTCGACCGGCGCGCCCGCCCGCGCGGCCAGCTCCTCGGCCTGCTCGGTGAGCAGCCGGGCGACCTGGCCGCCGACGGTCCCGCAGCCGAGCAGGGCCACGCGGATGGCCGGGCGTTCCTCAGGGGCAGACACGGTTGCTCAGACCTCCAGGCGCAGCATGTCGTCGGTCGTCTCCCGCCGCAGCAGCAGCCGTGAGCTGCCGTTGCGCACGGCGACCACGGCCGGGCGGGGCATCCGGTTGTACGTGCTCGCCATCGAGTAGCAGTACGCGCCGGTCGCCGCGACCGCCAGCAGGTCGCCGGGAGCCAGCGTGTCGGGCAGCCAGCAGTCTCGTACGACGATGTCGCCGGACTCACAGTGTTTTCCCACGACCCGGGACAACACGGCCGGCACCGGCTGATCGTTGTCGCCCGCGGAGCGGGAAACCAGCCGGACGTCGTACACCGCGTCGTAGAGCGCGGTCCGGATGTTGTCGCTCATCCCGCCGTCGACGCTGACGTACCGCCGCGCGGACTCGTCGCCGAGCGAGACGTCCTTGATGGTGCCGACCTCGTAGAGCGTGATCGTGCCGGGACCGGCGATCGCGCGGCCCGGCTCGCCGGCGATCCGCGGCACCGGCAGGCCCGCGTAGGCGCACTCCTTGCGGACGATCTCGCGGATCTGCGTGATCATCTGCGCGGGCGGCGGCGGGTTGTCCTTCTCGGTGTAGGCGATGCCGAAGCCGCCGCCGAGGTCGACCAGGCTCAGCTGGTCGAGCAGCTCCGGGCCGTGCTCCTTGGCCAGGTCGGCGAGCAGCCCGACGACGCGCCGGGCGGCGACCTCGAAGCCGTCGGCGTCGAAGATCTGCGAGCCGATGTGGCTGTGCAGGCCGACGAGCTTGAGCGAGCGCGCGTTGAGCACCCGGCGGACCGCCTCGGCGGCGTCGCCGCTCGCCAGGGAGAACCCGAACTTCTGGTCCTCGTGGGCGGTCGCGATGAACTCGTGGGTGTGCGCCTCGACGCCGACGGTGACCCGGATCAGCACCGGCTGCACGACGTCGTGGCGCGCGGCGATGTCGGCCAGCCGGGCGATCTCGAAGTAGGAGTCGAGCACGACCGTGCCGACCCCGGCGACGACCGCGGCTTCGAGCTCGGCGGGCGACTTGTTGTTGCCGTGGAAGGTGATCCGCTCGGCCGGGAAGTCCGCGCGCTGCGCCACGGCGAGCTCGCCGCCGCTGCAGACGTCCAGGCTCAGCCCCTGCTCGGCCACCCAGCGGGCGATCTCGATGGAGAGGAACGCCTTGGACGCGTAGTGCACGAGCGACGGGTCGTCGAACGCCTCGGCGTAGTCCGCGCACCGGGACTTGAAGTCGGCTTCGTCGACGACGAACAGCGGCGTGCCGTGCTGCTCGGCGAGCTCGCGGACGTCGACGCCGGCGATCCGGACGACGCCGTCGGCGGCGCGGAAGGTGTTGCGCGGCCACACTTTCGCGGGCAGCTTGTCGAGCTCCTCGACCCCGGACGGCTGGAGCCCGGAGGTGTCGGCGTGGGGGTAGACGTCGGCGTGCCGTGGGCCCGCGGGGTGCGCCATTTCTTACATCCGTTCCGGAGCGGAGACACCGAGGAGGGCGAGACCGTTCGCCAGGACCTGGCGGGCGGCTTCGCACAGCGCGAGCCGGGCGTGCGTCAGAGGGGTCGCCTCTTCGTCGCCCATGGGCAGCACGCGGCCCACGGTGTAGAACTTGTGGTAGGCGCCCGCGAGTTCTTCGAGGTAGCGCGCGATCCGGTGCGGCTCCCGCATTTCGGCGGCGCGGCGCACGGTTTCCGGGAACTCGCCGATCGTGCGGATCAGGTCGCCCTCGGCGGGGAGCGTCAAGAGTCCGAAATCGACGTCCGAAGTGGACTTGATGCCGAGGTCGGCCGCGTTGCGCTGCAGGGATGCCAGCCGCGCGTGGGCGTACTGGACGTAGTAGACGGGGTTGTCGTTGGAGTGCTTGCGCAGCAGGTCCAGGTCGACGTCCAAAGTGGAGTCCACCGAGTACCGGATCAGCTCGTAGCGGGCCGGGTCGACGCCGACCGCCTCGACCAGGTCCTCCATGGTGATCACGGTGCCGGCGCGCTTCGACATCCGGACCGGCTTGCCGTCGCTGACCAGGTTGACCATCTGGCCGATCAGCACCTCGACCGTGCCCGGGTCGTCGCCGAACGCGGCCGCCGCGGCCTTCAGGCGGGCGATGTAGCCGTGGTGGTCCGCGCCGAGCATGTAGATGCACAGGTCGAAGCCGCGGTTGCGCTTGTCCTTGAAGTAGGCCAGGTCGCCGGCGATGTAGGCCGGGTTGCCGTCCTGCTTGATGACGACGCGGTCCTTGTCGTCGCCGTACTCCTTGGACTTCAGCCACCAGGCGCCGTCTTCGAAGTAGAGGTTCCCGGAGTCCTTGAGCTCCTGGACGGCGGCGTCGACCGCGCCCGACTCGTGCAGCGAGTTCTCGTGGAAGTAGACGTCGAAGTCGGTGCCGAACTCGTGCAGGCTCTGCTTGATCTCGCCGAACATGAGGTTGATGCCGATGCGGCGGAACGTCTCGTGGCGCTCGGCCTCGGGCAGCGACAGCGCGCTCGGCTCGGCCTTGATGACCTCGGCGGCGATGTCGTTGATGTAGCCGCCCGCGTAGCCGTCCTCCGGGGCGGGCTCGCCCTTCGCGGCGGCGATCAGCGACCGGACGAACCGGTCGATCTGGGCGCCGGCGTCGTTGAAGTAGTACTCGCGGGTGACGTCGCCGCCCTGGGCGGCCAGCACGCGGCCCAGCGCGTCGCCGACCGCGGCCCAGCGGGTGCCGCCGAGGTGGATCGGGCCGGTCGGGTTGGCCGAGACGAACTCGAGGTTGATCCGGGTACCGGCCAGCGCGTCCCCGCGGCCGTACGCGGCGCCGGCGTCGAGCACCTGGCGCACGATGTCGCCCTGCGCGGCGGCGGCGAGCCGGAAGTTGAGGAAGCCGGGGCCGGCGACCTCGGCCGAGGCGACGCCGTCGTCCGCGGAGACCGCTTCGGCGAGCGCCTCCGCGAACTCGCGCGGCTTGAGACCGGCCTTCTTGGCCACCTGGAGGGCGAGGTTCGTCGCGTAATCGCCGTGGTCGGGGTTGCGCGGGCGTTCGATGGTCACCTGCTCCGGCAGCACGGCGTCGTCGATGCCGCGTGCGGCGAGCACCTGCACGGCGGAGCTGCGGACCAGGTCGGCGAGAGCGGCGGGAGTCACTTGCCGAATTCTAGGTGTGCCCTGGTCGGGGGCTTCCATCGGTCTCGAACACGTCACGGGTGGTAGGTGTGTGAGGCGTTAACGGTAGTCAGACGCGTGGTCTCTACACTGGCCCGGGCGGGAATCCGTCCGCAGCCACCAGAGGGAGAACGCGGGAGCCATGGCGAACGGGACAACTCGGAAAAAGGGGTCGGCGGTGAAGGCGGCCCGCGGTTCCGTGGTGAGCAAGAAGGGGACGCCCTGGGGCACGATCATCGCCGTCGTCGCGGTCGTGGCGCTGGCCGCTTCGGTGATCATCTACTACATGGTGCAGTCCGCGCCGAAGCGGGAGCAGAAGGACCGTGAAGCCGCGGCCGCGTCCTTCGCGCCGAGCGCGCAGGACCCCGACCCCTCGAAGCGCATCCCCGGCGTGGTGACCGCGACCTACACGGGCAGCGTCCACGTCCTCCCGACCGAGCGCGTCGCCTACGACAAGACCCCGCCGTTCGGCGGCCCGCACGACCAGACGTGGGCCACCTGCACCGGCACCGTGTACCCGACCGCCGTCCGCACCGAGAACATGGTGCACGCGCTGGAGCACGGCGCCGTCTGGATCGCCTACAACCCGCAGCAGATCTCGGGTGACGCGCTCAACCTGCTGAGCGTCCGCGCCAAGGGCAAGCCGTACACCATGCTGTCGCCGTACCCGGGCCTGGACAAGCCGATCTCGCTGCAGTCGTGGGGCCACCAGCTGAAGCTGGACGACGCCAACGACCCGCGGATCGACGAGTTCATCGCGGCACTGCGGAGCAACCCGAACGGCGTGTACCCCGAGGTCGGCGCGTCCTGCGACGCGGTCCCGGGCCAGTTCGACCCGGACAACCCGCCGCCGTTCGACCCGTCGAAGCCGGGCCCGGACGCGAAGCCGATGGACTACAAGGGCAGCACCTCCGCCCAGGGCGAGAACGGCATGCCGGCGTCCTCCGCTCCGGCGTCCGCCCCCGCCTCGCCCAGCCCGACCAAGAAGTGACGGCCGAAGCCGACCTCGACCCCGAGGTCACCGAACAGCCGACGTGGTCGCGCTGGGTGATCATCGGCGGGACGCTGCTGGCGGTCCTGCTGATCGGCGCGACGGCGGGGATGTTCCTCACCCGCGCCATCGACGACGACCCGGCGGCCGCGACGCCGGCCGCCGGGTCGGTCGAGGTCGGCTTCGCCCAGGACATGTCGACCCACCACCTCCAGGCGGTGACGATGGCGGGCATCGCCCGCGACCGCACGACCGACCCGGAGATCAAGCAGCTGTCGTTCGACATCGAGCGCACGCAGCTCGAGCAGGTCGGCCGCATGAAGGGCTGGCTCATGCTGTGGGACCAGCCCGAGCAGCCGATCGGCGCCCCGATGCAGTGGATGACCGAACCGATGTCGGGCCACGACGGGATGTCGATGGCCCCGTCGTCGATCAACCCGGCGGGCGGCCCGCTGATGCCGGGCATGGCGACCGATCAGGACCTTTCCAAGCTCCGGTCGCTTTCCGGCCGGGCGTTCGACGTGTTCTTCCTGCAGCTGATGCTGCGCCACCACCAGGGCGGGACGTCGATGGCCCAGTACGCGGCGGCGCATTCGACGCTGCCGGCGTTGAAGGCGCTGGTGAACAGCATCCTCGCGTCGCAGGGCGCGGAGATGGACCAGATCAAGCTGATGCTCTCGGGCCGAGGAGCCCAGCCGCTGCCCGCCTAGCTACCAGGACAGCTCCTGGCAGCGGCGCGCACACTGCGGCGCCTCCACCTGCAAGGTCGCGTGCTCGATCGCGTACCGCGAAGACAGCAGGTCCTGCGCCTCCGTCAGCACGTCCGACTGCTTCGCCGGCGGCGCCAGCGTCAGGTGCGCCGAAGCCACCTCCATGCCCGACGTCAGCGTCCAGACGTGCAGGTCGTGCACGTCCGCCACCCCGGGGAGCGCCGACAGCTCCGCGTTGATCGCGCCGACGTCCACGCCCTGCGGCGCGTGCTGGAACAGGATGCGCAGCGCCCGGCGGGCCAGCGTCCACGTGCGGGGCAGCACCCACAGCCCGATCGCCACACCGATGATCGGGTCGGCGTAGCGCCAGCCCGTCAGCACCGTCACCGCGCCGCTGACCAGCACGCCGACCGAGCCGATCAGGTCGGCCAGGACCTCGAGATACGCGCCGCGGACGTTGAGGCTCTCCTTCGCTCCCGCACGCAGCACCGCGAACGACACCAGGTTGGCCACCAGGCCGGCCGCCGCGGCCAGCAGGACGGGGAGGCCCGGGACCGCGGGCGGGTCGGCGATGCGGCCGATCGCCTCGACCAGGACGTAGCCCGCGACGCCGAACAGCAGCAGCGCGTTGGCCAGCGCGGCCAGCACCTCCGCGCGGTAGAGCCCGAACGTGCGGCCGACCGTCGGGCCGCTGCGCCGCGCCAGCATGATCGCGGCCAGTGCCATCCCCACGCCGAGGACGTCGGTGAACATGTGGGCGGCGTCCGACATCAGGGCCAGCGAGCCGGTCGCCAGGCTGACGACGAACTCGAGCACCATGAACCCGGCGCCGATGCCCAGGGCGATGGCCAGTCCCCGCACGTGGCGGCCCGACGCGCTCGCCGGCGCGATCGCGTGCCCGTGGCCGTGTCCCTGACCCATTCCGCCTCCGTTCCCGGTTTGCCGTCGGGCCAAACGTATAGTCGGATGCGCATATGTGCAACAGAGGTGAGCCTAAGTTCACCCACCCGCAAGCTACCGCGCGCGGCAAAGCCGCCCAATCCACCAGCCGGGGTGTCCCGCCAGGCGGACCCGTCACGCTTCGGCGTCGACCATCCGGGTGAGCAGCTCCCGCAGCCGGACGCGGTCCTCCGGCACCAGCGCGGCCAGCGGTTCGGCCGCGAACCCCAGTGCCTGCCGGAAATTCCGCGCCAGCTCGACCCCCTGCGGCGTGGCCACGATGTTCTTGATCCGCCGGTCCCGCTCGCCCGGACGGCGTTCCACCAGGCCACGAGCTTCGAGCCGGTCGATGATGCCAGTCACGTTGGACCGCTCCGACTTCAGCTTGTCGGCGATCCGGTGCATCGGCAGCGGTTCGTCGAGCGCGGCGAGCACCTTGGCCTGCACCGTCGTCAGCCCCTGCGCCGCCGCCGCGGACTCGTAGGACTCGACGAACCGGTCGACGATCCGCGCCAGCAGGGCCACGACGTCTTCGGTGATCGGGTCAGCGCTCATCCACCGAGTGTATGCCGATAGTTGACTACATGAACCATCCATGCCTATAGTCATTTTAGTTCATCCCATTAACCATCATCCTCCTGAACAGATCGAGGTTCCTCAGATGAGCAACGACCGCGTCGCCCTGATCACCGGTACGTCCTCCGGGATCGGCCTGGCCACGGCGGTGCTGGCGGCCCGGCGGGGCTTCCGCACGGTTGCCACCCTGCGCGACACCGGCCGCGCCGAACGCTTGCGCAAGGCGGCCGGCGACGCGGGTGTCGAGCTGGACGTCCGGCCGCTCGACGTCACCGACGCCGGCTCCGTCAGCGCGGCGTTCGAGGGCGTCCTCGCCGACTATGGCCGGCTCGACGTCCTGGTCAACAACGCCGGCGCCGGTCACATCGGCACGATCGAGCAGGAGCCGGTCTCGGCGGTCCGCGCGACCATGGAGGTCAACTTCTTCGGCGTCGCCGAGGCGACCAAGGCCGCGCTGCCCGCCCTGCGCGCGAGCGGCGGCCGCCTGATCACGGTGACCAGCGTCGGCGGCGTGATCGGCCAGCCGTTCAACGAGGCCTACTGCGCGGCGAAGTTCGCCGTCGAAGGCATGATGGAGGCGCTGGCCCCGGTCGCGGCGGCGCAGGGTGTCACGGTGTGCGTCGTCGAGCCGGGCGCGGTCGCGACGGACTTCGTCGACAACGTCGGCGTCGACGAGCGGCTCTTCGCCGAAGCCGGGCCGTACGCCGATTCCCTGCGGAAGTACATCGGCAGCGTCACCCAGTCGTTCCAGAGCGCGCAAACGGCCGACGAGGTCGCCGAGGTGATCCTGGACGCGATGACAGCGGACGCGCCCGCCTTCCGCATCCAGACGTCGAAGTGGGCCGAGGAGTTCGCGGCGCTCAAGTTCGCCGACCTCGACGGCTCGGCCGTGCAGCGGCTGACCGGCGGCTGGCTCGCCTAACGCACCAGCCGGAAGAAGCCGCGGACCTGGTCGACGAACAGCCGGGGTTGTTCCAGCGCCGCGAAGTGCCCGCCGACGGGCAGCTCCTCGAACCAGCGCAGATCGGTGTAGCGCTGCTCGGCCTGCCGCCGCGACGGCCGGACGATCTCCTTGGGGAACACCGAAATCCCGGCCGGGACGTCCACAGTAGACAGATCGCGGTCGTTGTTCTCCCAGTACATCCGCGCGGACGAGGCCGCCGTCGCGGTGAACCAGTAGACGGAGATGGCGTCCAGGATGCGCCGCCGGTCGACGGCGTCCTCCGGGTTGCCCTTGTGGTCGGTCCAGGCCCAGAACTTCTCGGCGATCCAGGCGGCCTGGCCGGCGGGCGAGTCGGTGAGGCCGTAGCCGAGCGTCTGCGGGCGGGTGCCCTGCTGGGCGGAGTAGCCGCTGCCGGTCCGCCGGAACTCCTGCAGATCGGCGAGCGCCCGGCGCTCCTCCGGCGTCGGGTCGTCGGTGTCCATCCGCACGGGCGCGAAGTTGACGTGCACCCCGGCAACGTGGCCGGACCGCGCGAGCGCGTTGGTGATGGCGGCGCCCCAGTCGCCACCCTGGGCACCGTAGCGGTCGTAGCCGAGCGACGTCATGAGCGCATCCCACAGCGCGGCGACCCGCGTGATCTTCAGCGCGGGCTTGTCGCTCCACCCGAACCCGGGCAGCGACGGCGCGACGACGTGGAAGGCATCGGCGGGATCGCCCCCGTGCTTCGCGGGATCGGTGAGCGGCCCGAGGACGTCGAGGAACTCGAGAACGGACCCGGGCCACCCGTGCGTCAGCACGAGCGGCAGCGCACCGGCCTCGGGCGACCGGACGTGCACGAAGTGCAGGCCGACGCCGTCAACGGTGGCCCGAAACTGCGGAAAAGCGTTGAGCCGCCGGGCGAACCCGAAGTCGTACTCCTCACCCCAGTCGCGGCAGAGTTCGCGCACATAGGCGAGCGGAACCCCCTGAGACCAGTCATCGACGGTCTCGGCCTCGGGCCACCGGGTCCGCCGCAACCGCTCCCGCAGATCGGCGACATCGCCCTCATCGAGAGCTACCTGGAACGGCTCGGCCATCTCGGCTCCTTCAGGTGGGCCTCCCACGCTAGCGACGTCCGGACGAATGGATCAACTTGATGCCCCTGACCAGCGCGGTTGCTGGACGGACCACCTGCGGGAGGAGGGTGGCGGGGCATGCGCTAAGCTTTCGGAGTCGCCCAGCGATGGGCCCTCGTAGCTCAGGGGATAGAGCACTGCCCTCCGGAGGCAGGTGTCGCAGGTTCGAATCCTGCCGAGGGCACCCAGCAAGCAACCAGCCCCTACCAGCGGACACGCGGTAGGGGCTGATTCGCGTCTTACCCCGCAACCCACAGGGGACCGCCGCCGTGAGGGTGTTCGGTGTCGTCGATTCGGGTTGATCCCCCGGCTTGACCTAACCTCCGTCCGGTCCGGCCTCGTCGCCCAGCGCGGCCGCGATCGATGCAAGGTCCGTGCACAGCCGACGACGAGCGCCCGGTGTCAGCGCTGCGAGCATCCTGTTCTCCACGACGCTGAGCGCTTCGCTCGCCGCCAGCAGTCGCTTCCGGCCGGCGCGGGTCAGCTCGGTCGGCAGGGCTTTGCCGTGGCCGGGCGCGGCCGGGCGCGTCAGCAGTCCTCGGTCTTCCAGGCCCTTCAGGACCAGGTTCATCGACTGGCGGGACACGAAGACCGCGCGGGCCAGCTCCGCCGCGGACAGGCCCGGCCGCTGCTGCAGCACCTCGAGGCACGCGTACTGCGGCACCGTCAGGTCCAGGGGCCGCAAGGCCTGATCCATGGCCGAGCGCAGCACGGTGGACGCCTTCTTCAGCGCGTACCCGACCGACTCGTCGACCGGCTGAAGAATCCGCTCTTGACTCATGTCAACATCCTGACACAAGATACGAGTGTCAACACATTGACACAGCAGCGGAGGAGCTCACCATGACCGTCAGCGGTCCCGACTTCATCGGCCTGCAGGTGCGCGACCTCGCCCGGGCCGCGGACTTCTACGAGTCCCGGCTCGGGCTGAGGCGGGCGCCGGGCGCTCCACCGCATGCCGTCGTCTTCGCCACCACACCCGCTTTCGCGGTCCGCGAGGCACTGCCCGGTGTCGACCTCGATGCCGTCACGCCGCACCCCGGTGCCGGGGTGGTCCTGTGGCTGGGCGCCGATGACGCGCAGGTGCTGCACGACGAGCTGGCCGCCGACGGGGTTCCGATCACGGTGGCTCCCTTCGACGGCCCGTTCGGGCGGACGTTCACCTTCACCGACCCCGACGGTTATGCCGTCACCGTCCACGACCGCAGCTGAACCTCCCACTCAGAGGACCTCTCCGATGACCGATTTCTCGGGTTTCACGGCCCTCGTGACCGGCGCCACCAGCGGGATCGGCCGGGCGGTGGCCCTCTCGCTCGCCGGACGCGGTGCCCACGTGATCGCCGGCGGCCGGGACCCCGGCCGCGGCGAAGCGGTGGTCTCCGCGATCCGCCGCGCCGGCGGCAAGGCCGACTTCGTCGCCGCGGACCTGGGCGCCACCAGTGCTGTCCGCGCTCTGGCCCGCGAAGCCGCCGACCTCGGCGGCGGACGCGTCGACGTCCTCGTCAACAACGCCGCCGCATACCCGGCCCCGGCCCCGACCGCCGATCTCCACGCCGGCGACTTCGACTCCGCCTACGCCGTGAACGTCCGCGCACCGCTCCTGTTGGTGGCCGAGCTGGCTCCCGCGATGGCCGCGCGCGGTCAGGGAGCCGTCGTCAACGTCCTGAGCATGGTCGCCCGGTTCGGCGTGCCCGGGTTCGCCCTCTACGGCTCCACCAAAGCCGCACTGATGTCGCTGACCAAAACGTGGGCCGCCGAATTCGGGCCCTGCGGAGTGCGGGTCAACGCGGTCTGCCCCGGCCCCACCCGGACGGAAGGGACGGAGCGGTTCGGGCCGGGACTCGACCGCATGGCCACCGCCGCCCCGGCCGGACGGCCGGCGGCGCCCGAAGAGATTGCCGCCGCCATCACGTACCTCGCCGGCCGTGAGGCGAGTTTCGTCCAGGGCGCTGTCCTCGACGTGGACGGTGGCCGCCACGCGACCTGACCGACTTCGAATTCTTCGAACCGTCGAGGTCCGCCAATTCCGATACACGTTCGCTACCGCACTCCGGTTCACGGATTGTGAGGAACCAGGCAAGACTGGACAACTGACGGTCGTGGAGTGACCATTGATTGCGCTCCGATGGCGAGACGCGAAAACCACTCGACATCCCTGCGGGAGCGGCAATGACCGGTCGGACCGAGGTGCTGTGCATCGCTGGGGTGCTCCTGCTTGCGGCTCTCCTCATCAGCTTTTGGGCGCTACGGCTCGAGTTGTCGCGCCCCACCAGAGAACCCGAGCGGCGGGTCGCTGAAGAACAGACCACCGTCGCCAGCATTCAAGCGCGGCTGCGCCAGGAACAGCGGGCCGCCGCTCTCGCCGCGGCGAGAGCCGAAGCGACGCGCGGGAGCCGCCGGTCACTCCGGCGGCCCGCGGCAAAGTCTCGGCCCCGCGAAAAGAAGCGCCTGTCGCCGTGATCCTGGGGCAGCCTCGGCGGCGGCCTTTACTTACGCGATTTCGACATTTTCACTGACCGCCGCCGGATATCACCCAAGTGGGTCTGAACAGGTGTACCTGATGGACCGGAAAGGCTACGCTCGCCCCTCCTGCAAGTGAATCCGCTCCCCTTTCCGGCATATCCGCGGCCGACGGCTCAGGCGGGTTGGGCGATCGAGAGCCGAGGAGGTATCCGCGTGTCTCCCTTCCCACGGCAACGGCGCCGGCGGGTGTCAGTCGAGGAACTGTTGTTGCGCACGACGGGCGACGACTCGGTGCCGGACCATGCCGTCCGGCACCGGCGGGCTCGGCTCGCCGGAGGCCGGGAAAAGCGGGACGTCCTGCGGCTGAGCGCCGGCGCGGCCGTTGTGGTCGCGGCGGTGTGCCTGACCGTGTTCGCGGCGATGCCGAAGCCCTCTTCGCCCGAGCCGGTCGCCGCGCCGCCCCTGTCTCTTCCAACGGAGCCTCCGGCCACGACCTTGCCCGAGACCACACCCTCGCCGTCCACTTCGGCCTCGAATCCGGTGACCTTCACGGCCGTGCCCGTTTCCAAGCCGCGCCGGTCGGTGGCGGCGACCACCGCCTCCGCTTCCACCCAGGTGATTTCCTGCACCGTCCGGTTCACCGTCACGGACTCCTGGCCCGGCGGGTTCACCGCTTCCGTGGGAATCACCAACACCGGCGGTTCGGCGGTCTCCCCGTGGACGCTCACCTGGACGTTCGCCGCGGGTCAGCAGATCACGCACGGCTGGGACGGCGAATACGCGCAGTCCGGCGACCGCGTGACGGTCCGCCCGGCGTCGTACAACCCGGCCATCGCGGCGTCCGCCACGACCAACATCGGCTTCAACGGCTCGTACTCCTCGACGAACCCCGCGCCCACGGGGTTCGCCCTGAACGGGACGCGCTGCGGGCACTGACGCACATGTCCACCGCAACCACGGGAACGTTGCGGTAGAAGCAATCCCGCAATCACGATCCGGTTCGGCGGTGAATCCGTCGAACGGCGGGCGGCCCGGTCGCGTACGGCAGCAGACCACCGGAACTTGCCTCTTCCTCGAAACGTTTCGGTGTGGTTACATCAGAGCCGTTCGGTCTGAGAGCGCTCCCAGAAGCGCCCGACGCAGGGTGGTAGCGGCGATGAAGCTGATGCGTGCCGGTCACCGCGCCTTCGCGCCGGGTGCCCACGCCGCCGCTCAACCCGGTCCTCCCCTTGATCTTTTCCACCGATGCCGCGCCCGAACGTCCACATCGGCCACTGACCCGGCCGGTGCCGGGCCCATCCCGATCAGCACGAGCTCCTGAAGGAGAAATCGGAAATGCGCACCAGAACGAAAGCAGCCACCGTGGTGGCGGCGCTCGTCGTCGGCGGCGCCGCAGTCACCACGTGGTCCACGGCCAACGCGGCCGGATCGACGTTCTACACCGATCCCGGCACCGGCGCGGCCAAGTGGGTCGCGGCCAACTCCGGCGACTCGCGGGCCTCAGTGATCCGGGACCGCATCGCGTCCGTGCCGCAGGGGCGGTGGTTCACCACCACGAACACCTCGACCGTGCGCGGCGAGGTGGACGCCTACGTCGGCGCCGCGGCCGCCGCGGGCAAGGTTCCGATCCTGGTCGTCTACGACATCCCCAACCGCGACTGCGGCGGGGCCAGCGGCGGCGGCGCGCCCTCGCACGACGCCTACCGGGCCTGGGTCGACCAGGTCGCGGCCGGGCTGGCGGGCCGGCCCGCCGCCATCGTGCTCGAGCCCGACGTCCTGGGCCTGATGACGAACTGCCAGAACAGCGACCAGCAAAGCCAAACCACGGCGTCGATCGCGTACGCGGGCAAGAAACTCAAGTCCGGTTCGGCCCAGGCGAAGGTGTACTTCGACATCGGCAACTCCGCCTGGCTCTCCCCCGGCGACGCCGCGGCGCGGCTGCGGTCCGCCGACATCTCCAACAGCGCCGACGGCATCGCCACCAACGTCTCCAACTACCGCAACACCGCCGACGAAGTCGCCTACGACAAGGCGATCCTCGGCCAGCTGGGCGACTCACGGCTGAAGGCCGTCGTCGACACCAGCCGCAACGGCAACGGACCGCAGGGCACCGAATGGTGCGATCCGGCCGGCCGCGCGATCGGGACGCCGAGCACCGACCAGACCGGCGACGGCCAGATCGCCGCCTTCCTCTGGGTCAAGCCGCCGGGCGAGGCCGACGGCTGCATCGCCGCCGCCGGTGAATTCGTCCCGCAGCGGGCCTACGACCTCGCCGTCGCGGCCGGCCCGGCCCCGACGACCGGCAACCCGCCGCCCACGACCACCACCGTCCCCACGACCACGCCGACCGCTCCCACGACCACGCCGACTGTCCCCACGACCACGCCGGTTCCCGGCACCTGCAAGGTCACCCAGCGGGTCAACGCCTGGTCCACCGGCTACACCGGCGAAATCGTCATCGAGAACCGCGGTGCCGCCCTCAACGGCTGGACGCTGACGTTCTCCGCGCCCGGCGTGACCGTCACCCAGGGCTGGAACGGAACCTGGACCGACACCGGTGACACGGTCAAGGTCGAAAGCCTGTCCTGGAACGGCAACCTGGCCGCCGGCGGCACCGTCACGGTCGGCTACAACGCCGACTTCACCGGTGGGAACCCGCCGTTCGGTTCCCCGGCTCTCAACGGAGTTTCGTGCGCCTGATCCCGGCGGCGAGACGAAAGCCGCTCCGGGACCTCGTTCCGGAGCGGCTTTCGCATGTGGACACTGGCTAAGCTGTCAGTGTCACGATCATCCGGCGAAGCGAGGACGGTACACATGGGACTCCGTGCCAGGGGCGAACGGCCGTCACCCACGCTCGACGATGTCGCGGCGTTCGCCGGCGTGTCACGCTCGACGGCGTCGCGCGTGCTGAACGACGACACCTACGTCAGCGCCGTGGCGCGCGAAAAGGTCCTCGCCGCGGTCCGCGATGTCGGTTACTCCCCGAACCAAGCGGCCCGCTCGCTGGTCACCCGCCGCACGGGTGCCGTCGCCCTCGTCCTCTCCGAGCCCGAAGCCCGGCTCCTCGACGACCCCTACCGCACCGCCGTCATGCACGCCGGCTACCGAGAACTCGCCGACGTCGGCCGCCAGATGTTGCTCATCTTCAGTGACACCCGGGAAGACGTGAGCAAGACGATCCGGTTCCTCGACGGCGGTCACGTCGACGGTGCGCTCGTGTTCGCACCGCACCGCGCCGACGTACTGCCCGGGGCGCTGCGGTCGCTGCGCATCCCGGTCGTCTTCGGCGGCCAGGCGGCCGGCATCCAGCACGGCGTGCCCGTGGTCGACTTCGACAACGAGGGTGGCGCCCGGCTCGCGGTCGAGCACCTGATCGCCACCGGCCGCCGCCGGATCGGGACCATTGCCGGGCCCCAGGACCAGAGCGCCGCGATCGACCGGCTCAGTGGCTGGCGCAGGACTTTGCTCGACGCCGGGCTCGCGCACCGGGGCTGGGCCGAAGACGGTGACTTCACGGTCTCCGGCGGGGCGTCGGCCATGGCCCGGCTGCTGGAGCGGCAACCGGACCTCGACGCGGTGTTCGTCGCGAGCGACACGATGGCGTTGGGCGCGCTGCGCACCCTCGGGGCCGCCGGACGACGGATCCCCGAAGACGTCGCGGTGGTCAGCTTCGACGACAACGCCCAGCTCGCCCCGGCCATGGTTCCCCCGCTGACGTCGGTGCACCAGGATCCCCGGCACCAGGTCCGCACCATGGTGCGGACCCTGGTCGGGCTCCTCGACCAGCAGCCGGACCCTCCGACGCAGCAGGTTCTCCCCGTCACGCTGACGATCCGGGCCTCGACCTGACCGGTCAGCTCTGGCGGCAGGTGAGCTCCGGCCGGCTGGGAGTTCCCGATCCGACGTCGAGGATCAGCCCGAAGGACGCCGACGCGTCCGGTTCGAGCAGGGCGTTCCAGCCCAGGTCGCGCACGGCCACGGTCGCCCCCTGCCGGCTGAGTGTGCCGCTCCACAGCTGCCGGACGTCGTTCTCGGCAGGCAGTTCCCAGCTCACCACCCAGCCGGTGAGCCGCGTCGGCCGGTCATTGTGGACGGTGACGAGGACCTGGGCACCGTCGTTCCAGGCGTTCGTGATTTCGAAGTGCGCGGAGCAGCCGGCCTGCCGGATCTCCCGCATGGGTCTCGGTGCCGGAACGCTCCGGCTGCTCGTCGCGGAGGGCGAGCCGGCCGGGACGTTCGACGGTGACGGCGGAGCCGGCATCACGGCGGTGGGAGTCACCAAGGCGGGCGGCGCCTCGGCGGTCCCCGTGGTCTGCACCTCGCCGCGGGTGCCCGCCCACACCAGGCTTCCCGCGACGGCCAGGCACGCGGCGGCCGCCGCGGCCACGCGACGGTGCTGCCGCGGAGGTGGCGCGATCCGCTGGTCCGGCCCGGTCATCGCCGCCCTCAGCAGGCCCACGGCTTCCGGCATCGTCGGGCGCGCGGCCGGGTCGTTGCCGAGCATCCGGAGCACCACGTCGGCGACCGGCCCCTCGTGCTTCGGTGGGGTGAGCCGCCCGCGCACGATGCGGTGCAGGATGGAGGTGGTCCGGATGCCGGCGCCGAACGGCGGGAAACCCTCCAGCGCCGTGTACAGCGTGGCGCCGAGGGAGAAGACGTCGGAAGGGCATCCACCCGCGTAGCCCGCGGCGACCTCCGGAGCGACGTAAGCCGGCGTGCCGACCACGCCCACGACCCGGCCCGGCGGCTCGTCGCCGACGGCCCGGGAGTACCCGAAGTCGGTGATCTTGGCGATCCCGTCGTCGGTGACGAGCACGTTGTTCGGCGAGACGTCACCGTGGACGACACCCTTCGCGTGGGCGGCCGCGAGCGCCGAGGCGATCCGCCTGCCGAGGCGGGCGACCTCCTTCGGGGGCATGGGCCCGTGCGCCACCAGCCACTCGGTGAGCGAACGGGACGGCAGGTATTCCAGCACCAGGTACATCGAGCCCGACTCTTCGAACACGTCGTACACGTCGATGGCGTACGGGTGGTCGATCCGCGAGCCCAGCCGGGCCTCCTGGATCGCGGGGTCGCAGACGTCCGCCCCCCGGGTGACTCCCCACGGGTCTTCCAGCTGCTTGATCGCGACGATGCGATCCAGGCGCTCGTCCTGGGCCTGCCAGACGACGCTCGTGGCGCCGCGGCCGACCTCGGCGAGCAGCCGGTACCGGCCGTTGACGACCTGGTCCTCGAAAGCCATCCCAACCCCTGTGGCAATTCCGGAGAAAGAAATTCACGACAGCTCGGCGCCCGGCGGGGAACTGCCGAGGAATGACGATGACGGGCCACGCCCTGAGCACGAACTCACCTCACGATAGCACACAGCGGTACGGCCCGATCACCCGGAAAACCTCCACTGCCAAGGGTTTTGTGGCGAACCGGAAGATCTCATACATCACCGTAAGTCGCAGTGTGCAACTTGCCGGCCAGGCCTCACCTTCCACGAAGGCGATCCGGCACCCTTTCGATCGATTCGAAACGAACACGGCGCAACGAGATTTACAAACCGTCGAAAAGTCTTCTAGTCTCGACGAGGAATGGGACGCCCGCGACGCAGCGCGGATCCAGGGAAGTGGCCGCATGAATCCTCGAAGAACCGTGCCCGCGATCGGCGTGCTGGCGGCTCCGTCGGCCTCGCTCGGCACCAGCCGGACGCTGGACGCGATCACGGCGGCCGCCGCCGCCGAGGGGTACACGGTCACCCTGCTGCACGTCGATGCACCGGGCACGCCGGCGGTGGCCCGGGCGATCGGGGTTCTGGGCAACCGCGCGGTGGACGGCGTGGTCGTCCTCGACGCGCACCGCGACCTGGACCCGGCCGGGATTTCGGTGCCGCCGGACCTGCCGGCGATCGTGGTCGGCGCGAACCCGCAGGACACGTGGTCCACGGTGGACACCGACCACGTCCAGGGCGCGGCGGCGGTCACGGAGTACCTGCTGGGCCTGGGCCACGAGAGCGTCTGGCACATCGCGGGCCCCACGGACTCGTTCGCGGCACTCGGCCGGGAGCGCGGCTGGCGCCGGACGTTGGCGCACTTCGACCGGAAGATCCCGCCCGCCGTGGTCGGGGACTGGACCGCCGAGTCCGGCTACCGGCTCGGCCGCGTCCTGTGCGGGGAACCCACGGTGACGGCGGTGTTCGCGGCGAACGACCAGATGGCGCTGGGGGTGCTGCGGGCGCTGCACGAATCCGGGCGGTCCGTGCCCGGCGACATCAGCGTGGCCGGCTTCGACGACATCGCCGAGGCCGCCAGCTTCTGGCCGCCGCTCACGACGGTCCGGCAGTCCTTTCCGGAGCTGGGCCGCCAGGTGGTGCGGACCTTGCTCGCCGAAATCAGTTTCGGCACCGGCGCGGGGACGTCGCTGTTCGTCCCGGCCACTCTGGTCGTCCGGTCGAGCACCGGTCCGGCGCCCTGGTGACCGCGGAACGGCGCCAGGCTCGCCGTCGATTCGGCGAGCCTGGCGCCGGAAAGCATCACCGTGTCGACACCGCGGTCTCCGGTCAGGCGCCGCACTTCGGCGTGCCACCCTGGTTCGTGGCATCGCTGCCGGCGCGTTACCGAAGCAAGATCCAGATCACGCCGGGTGCGGCCCCGGGCCGGACGGTGGGAGCGCGGCACCGTCCGGCCCGGGAGATCACTACTGCACCGGCGGGTAGGCGTTCTGGACCAGCTGCTCGAACTGGGCCTCGAACCACTTGCCCGACAGCGGGGCGTCCGGCAGGGCACCGGTCAGGTTGCCGCCGTTGGCCTGCTGCGTCCCGTGGAACGTGGGGTCGCACATCGGGTCGAAGCCCTTGCCCTCGTCGTTCGGGATCTGCTTGCTCGCACCGTCGGACTCACCCGGCGGCTTGATCCAGACGTAGGCGTCGAAGTGCGGTGCCGGGGACGCCGTCGGACGCGCGCCCAGCCCGGCTCCGCTCTGGTTGCACCAGTTGCCGCGGTGCAGCCGCCGGTCCACCCGGCCCGAGTTCACGTAGTCGTCCACAGTGGACCCCGTCGCCTTGGCCGGCCGGGCCGTGCCGCCCCAGCCGTTGCGGGAGGTGTCGATCAGCATGCCGATGCTGCTCGGCAGGCCCGCGGCGACGAACGCGTTGTACATCGCCGTGCCGTAGGACGACTCGTCGAAGTACGGGTTCCACTCGTAGAACTTCGCCGACTTCAGCGGCTGCCCGCCGACCTGCAGCGTCGGGTCCGGCAGGTTCGGCTCGGTGGTCGGGGTGTAGTTCGCCGTGGCGCTGATGAAGCCGTCGACGCTGTTCACGCCGGCCGTCGTGCCCTGCAGCGTCTGCTTGATCAGGTTCACGAAGGGACCGAAGTTGCTGTCCCAGCCCAGCCACGCCGAGTGCGCGATGTCCAGGTAGTTGTAGACGTTGGAAATCGCGTGCAGCTTGTTCAGCGCGTACTGCACACCCTGGACGTACGCCCCGCTCGACTGCGCTTCCGCGCACTTGGTCAGCGCGGTGTTGGTGATCAGGTTGGGCAGCGAGTCCGGTTCGACGACCGTCACGATCCGGAGCGGCTTGTACTTCGCGTCGGACAGGATCGAGGCGATCGGGTCGATGTACTCGCTCTTGTACCGCGCCAGGCCGTTCTGCGCGATCTGCAGCTCACCGTTGGACGCCAGCGCCGAACAGTCCCGGTTGGGCAGGTCGTAGATCACGACCTGGATCGTCACCGGTGTCCCGCCGCTCGCTTGCGCCAGCGCCGCGTCCAGGTGCCCGCGCAGCCCCCGCGAGTCCGCCGTGCCGGCGATCGCGGCGATCCGGTCCAGCCAGACCGCGGTGGAGGTGTTCGCCACCTTGGCCATCTGGGCACCGAGCGTGCCGCCCTTGGCCGCGGCCGCCGTGGACACCTCCGCCGACCAGTCCGGGTTCACGTACCCCTTCGCGCCGACGTACGGGTTGTCCACGTGGCCGTCGCCCCCACCCGGGTCGGTCGACGTGGTGGTCGTGGGCGTGGTCGACGTGGTCGAGGTGGTCGAAGTGGTGGGCGTGGTCGAGGTGCTCGGGTCGATCGACGTGGTCGGGGTGGTGGTCGTGCCGCCGTTCACCGTGCCGTCGCAGCGGACACCGTTGAGCGAGAAGGATCCCGGGGTCTCGTTCGTGCCGGAGTACGACGCGTTGAACCCGAAGTTCGTCGTCGCGCCGGATCCCAGTGCCGGGTTCCAGTCCGGGTTCTTGGCCGTGACGTGCTTGCCGCTCTGGCCGATCGTGGCGTTCCAGCCCTGCTGGACCTGCTGGTTGCCGCCGAAGTCCCACTCCAGCTTCCAGCCGTTCGGCAGCGCGTCGCCCAGGTTCGTCACCGTGACGTTCCCGGTGAACCCGGTGTCCCACTGGTTGACCGTGTAGGCGACCTTGCAGCCGGTCGCGGCCACCGCGGGACTGCCGCCGATCACCAGCAACCCGCCGGTGACGGCGACGGCCGACGCCGCGGCGAGTGCCGCTTTCCGGCGCGGGGATCGCAATGGACTCTTCATCGAGCTTGCTCCTCTTCTCTGCGTGTCCGGCTCAGCCGAACAGGTCGACGTGGACGGCGAAGGCCGTGGCGATCTCCGACTGGGCCCAGAACCGGTGGTAGGTGAACGTCGGCGCGGCGCCGCC
Organism: Amycolatopsis sp. cmx-13-12; assembly: GCA_049998155.1. Lineage (GTDB taxonomy): Bacteria > Actinomycetota > Actinomycetes > Mycobacteriales > Pseudonocardiaceae > Amycolatopsis. Next base: position 78,530 of record JAEBES010000002.1, read on the forward strand.
GTTCAGGTAGGACTGCACCTTCGGCCAGTCGGGATCGTTCTTGTAGAAGGACCGGATCGACAGGAACGTCGAGTCGGCGTTGATCGGGTCGCCGTTCGGCATGGTGCCCGTCCAGCCCGGCGGGACGTACAGGCCTTGATCGGCCGTCGCGTTGTACTTGTCGTCGAACCGGTCGTAGTCCGTCCGGGTCTCCGGCACCGCGATGCCCTTGCTGTCCGCGTTCGCCGAGAGGGCGTTCAGCAGCTGCTCCCCGACCGTCTTGGCCTGGGCGTTGCCCGAGCCGGACGCGTAGTACATGAGCGTCTTGGCCAACGAGGCCGCGACACCGACGTCCTGGCTGTAGTTCTTCACCGAGACGCGCAGGCCGGCGTTCGAGCCGGGGCTGGTGGCGTTCCACGTGTCCGGCGCGCCGCTCCAGGTCAGGTCCGAGGGCACCTGGAACGCACCACCGGTCCCGACCGTCGTGCCCGCGATGGCCCACGGGACCCACTTGTCGAGGATCTTCTTGGCGCGGGGGTCCTTGGTCGCCTGGTACAGCTCGGCGATCCGTTCCATGCCCCAGGTCTGGAAGCCGAACCACTGGTTGCTCGGCGGGTCGTGCCAGACCGGCTGCTGGTCGTAGTACATCCCGTAGAAGGTCGGGCTGCCCGCCGGCGGCGTGGCGTACGAGCCGTCCCAGCTGTTCGTCGCGCCACCGGCGATGCCGCCGTCGGCCGACTGCAGCCACTGCAGGAACTCCAGCTGCCGGTTGAGGCTGGTGGCCCAGTCCTGGGATCCGGTCGCCGAGGTGACCTTGAGTCCGGGGTCGGCCGAAAGCGCGTACGCGGCCAGCGGGTTCTGGTAGCCCTGGTGCGCCGCACTGTCCCCGATGCGCCAGGCCCAGGGGCTGGCCGGGTCGAGCGAGCCACCCCACGCGTAGTACCACGAGATCAGGTAGTGCTCGCTGTCCTTGCCGGTGCCCGCGGGGCAGGCCGCGGCGCCGACGCAGTTGCCGATCTTCTTGTAGTACTTGTCGAACAGCGAGTACCGGAGGTAGTCGCCCATCTTCGACGCCTTCTTGACGACCGGGGCGATGTCGGCGCTCTTGCCCTGCGCCTGGGCCCACTTCTGCGCCTGGAAAGCCACCTGGACGACCCGGGCGTCCGCGTCGGGTGCGTCGGTGTACTTCCACTGCTTGGCGTAGGAGGAGTCGCCGGTGAACAGGTCGAGGTAGCCGTTCTTGCCGCCGAACTTCAGCGTGTCGCAGCTGGGCTGGGTCACGGTCTCCCAGACCGACTCCTGCGAGCCGCGCTGGAAGGTGTTGATGAACGCCGGCGCGGTGTTCGTGCCGTCCTCGCAGTGCCCGAAGCCGTAGATGTTGTCCACGTCCAGCAGCCAGTGCATGCCGTAGACGTCCGGCGAGCCGTAGGCGGCCTTCAGCTCCGCCGCGATCGGGTCACTGCCGACCGGCACGTTGCTCTGCAGCGGCGACGGATAGCCCGTGGGGCTCGGGTGTTCCGCGGCGTAGGTCGCCGGCTTGGCCGCGTTGTAGCCGGAGTTGCCCGGCTGGTCGGCCGCCGACGGGATCGCGTACGTCTCGATCGACGTCCACGCCTGGTTGAACGGCGTCCAATCCCCGGTGACCCGGCCGTAGGACGCTTCCAGCCACAGGTAGTAGCTGAACGCCTCCGACGTCGTCTCGTGCCCGTGGTCCGGCGCCTCGACGATCAGCGACTCCACCGAGTGGTAGGGCACCAGGATGGTGCCGAACTTGCGGAAGTAGCCGTTCGCGGGGTCCTTGATCTTGTTGTACTCCTTGAGGAACTCGACCTGGTAGTTCGACGTGGTCGCCGGGATTTCGCTGACCGTCACCGTGGCCGCGGTGTAGCCGGAGCTGCTCGCGGTGAAGGTCGCGCTGCCGAGGTCGCCGCCGTTGTCGGCGCTGGTGACCGTGACGTTCTGGGGGACGTCCCAGTTCGACGTCGTGAACGTCAGGCTCGCCGGGGTCGCCGTGAGGTCCGTCGTCCCGGCCGTCCGCGCCACCGCGACCGTGACCGGGGCCGCCGGTGCGCCGGCCAGCTTGACACCGAACGTCGTCGTGCCACCCTGCTTGACCTGCGCGGTCGCCGGGCTCGCGACGATCGTCGGCCCGGAGAGGACCTTCACGCTCACCGGGCTCGAGGTCGTGCTCGCGCCCTTGTTGTCGTAGGCCTTGGCCGTGATCGAGTACGTCCCGGCCGGCACGTTGCCCCAGTTGCCTTCGAACGGCGCGGCCGTGTCGGTGGCCAGCAGCGTGTCACCGGCGTAGAACTCGACCTTGCTCACCGTGCCGTCGCTGTCGGCAGCGGTCGCGGCCAGCGGGATCGTCGCCGGGGCGTAGTACGTCCCGGTCGACGACGGCGACGTCAGGCTCACCGTGGGCGCCTTGTTCGCACCGGTACAGGCGATTCCGTTCACCGAGAAGTCGGTGGGCGGCCGGTTGGCCGAGCCCTTCGAACCGTTGAAGCCGAACGACGTGCTCGCCCCCGTGTCGAGGTGGGCGTTCCAGCTCAGGTTGCTCGCGGTGACCGCGGCGCCGGTCTGCGCGAAGTCCGCGCTCCAGCCCTGCTGGACCTTCTGGCCGTCGAGGAACGTCCAGCCGACCTTCCAGCTGTCCAGCGGCGCCCCGTCGTTGCGCAGCGAGACGTTCGCGGTGAACCCGGTGTCCCAGTCATTGGTGGTGTAGGTGACCGAACAGGCGATGTCGGCGCCGAGCGCCGGAGGTGGGGCTACGAGCACGGCGGCGAAGGCCACCGTGCCCAGGACGAGCGCGTGCGTGCGCCGTCTCGGGGAGGAACGCATGGCCGGAACTCCTTTGTCCGTCGAGAGCCAAGAGTCTGGGAGCGCTTCCAGACCGAGCGGAAGGAAACCACGGCACATGCGGCGATGTAAAGGTCCCGTCTCCGGCGAATTGCCGTCATGGAGGCTTATTCGACGAAATCGGCTACGGGCTGTTCACCACCGAACGGCCGATCCGGGAAAGGCAGCCGAAGATCACCCGTTCAGCGGCACCGCCCACACCGGGACGAGCACTTCCCGGGCAACACCGCTGGTAGCAGGGATCCTGCGACCTCAGGCACGACCCTGTCCGGCCACCAGGACTGACGAAAAATCAGGACTGAACAATCCTCAGTCAGCGTATGGAGCATCATATATTAACCGCATTAAGCACGATCCCGGTGAACCTCTTTCGTTCTTCTCATTTCCGTGGTTACATCGACACACATCGGACTGAGAGCGCTCCCAGAGCGCTGATCGAGGTGGAGACAGCAATGAAGCTGAGGAATGCCTTGTCCGTGGCGACACTCGCCCTCGCCGGTCTCGTCGCACCGGCCGTCGGCGCCGCGCCGGCCGCGTACGCGGACACGCTGATCTGCGACCAGTACGGCTCGACCACGATCGGCGGCAAGTACGTCGTCATGAACAACCGCTGGGGCAGCAGCGCCCAGCAGTGCATCAACGTCACCTCCGGCGGGTTCCAGATCCAGACCCAGCAGGGCTCGACGTCCACCAGCGGAGCCCCGCTGTCCTACCCGGCGATCTACGTCGGCTGCCACTACGGCGCCTGCTCGCCCGGCACGAACCTCCCCCGCCAGCTGAGCCAGATCGGCAGCGCACCGACGTCGATCTCCTACAACTACGTCGGCGGTGCGGCCTTCGACGCCTCGTATGACATCTGGATGGACCCGACCGCCAAGACGACCGGGGTCAACCAGATGGAGCTGATGATCTGGTTCAACCGCCAGGGCGGCCCGCAGCCCGTCGGCAGCCCGGTGGGCACCACGTCGATCGGCGGCCGCAGCTGGGAGGTCTGGCAGGGCAACAACGGCGGCAACGACGTCGTCTCCTACGTGGCACCGTCGGCGATCCCGAGCTGGTCGTTCGACGTGCTGGACTTCGTCCGGGACGTGGACGCCCGCACCCGCGTCGACAGTTCCTGGTACCTGACCAGCATCCAGGCCGGGTTCGAGCCGTGGAACGGCGGCGCCGGCCTCGCCGTGAACTCGTTCTCCGCCGACGTCACCGCCGGCAGCAACAACGGCGGCGGGAACGGCGGCGGCACCGGCCAGACGATCGTCGGCCAGGGCAGCGGCCGCTGCCTCGACCTCCAGGGCAACGGCACCAACGACGGCACTCCCGTCCAGCTGTGGGACTGCACCGGCCAGGGCAACCAGAAGTGGGCTCGCACCGGCAGCACGTTCACCAACCCGGCCACCGGCAAGTGCCTGGACGTCGCCAACGGCTCGACGGCCAACGGAACCGACGTGCGGCTGTGGGGCTGCAACGGTTCCGGAGCCCAGAACTGGCAGGTCAACGGGAACGGCACCATCACCAACCCGCAGTCCGGGAAGTGCCTGGATGCGAGCGGCCAGGGGACGGCCAACGGCACCCGCATCCAGCTCTGGGACTGCTACGGCAGCGGCACCCAGGCCAACCAGGTCTGGTCGCTGCGCTGAACCGGTGGTGCCCCGCAGGGTGGGTGCGGGGCACCACCGGTGCGACGAGAGGTAAGTTCCACGAAACTTTCGCGCCGTTGGCGATGAACCACGCGGTTGTGTTAGCGTTCACATTTCCGCCGTAGAACGGCTCACCGTCAACGTTGATGGGGGTTCCGTTGTCTCACAAACCTTTCCGCACCTCTCCGTGGCCCTTCGGTCCTTTATGGACTATCTGTGCGCTGGTCGCCGTCGCCTTCTCGTCCGCGACCGGCACGGCATCCGCCGCGAACCCCGCGCAGGTCATCCCCGTGGCGCCGAACGACTCGCCGGCCACGATCATCGCCAACGCCGCCGACGTCGTGCCGTCGCCGCGCCAGCTGGCCTGGCAGCGGCTGGAACGGATGGCGTTCATCCACTTCGGCGTGAACACCTTCACCGACCGCGAATGGGGCACCGGCACCGAAGACCCGAACGTCTTCCAGCCGAACGGCTTGAACACCGACCAATGGGCGGCCTCTCTGAAGGACGCCGGGTTCAAGGGCGGCATCCTCACCGCCAAGCACCACGACGGCTTCCTGCTGTTCCCCTCGAAGGTTTCCGCGTTCGGCGTCGCCTCGGACCGGGCCTGGCAGAACGGCGCCGGCGACGTGGTGCGGAACTTCACCGACTCCATGCACAAGTACGGGCTCAAGGCCGGGATCTACCTGTCCCCGGCGGACCTGCACGAGAACCTGAGCGGCGGCCGGTTCGCCAACGGCAGCGCGCAGAAGCCGGTCACGATTCCCAGCGACCCGTCGGAGGTCGTCAACGGCGTCACGTTCCAGTTCAACTCCGATGACTACAACGCCTACTTCGAGAACACGATCTACGAGCTGATGTCCCGGTACGGCTCGATCGACGAGGTGTGGTGGGACATGGCCAATCCCACCGGCCGCACCCAGCCGTACAACTTCCTCGACTGGATCAGGATCGTCCGGACGCTGCAGCCCGGCGCGGCGATGGAGAACGACGGCGGCCCGGACATCCGCTGGATCGGCAACGAAAACGGCTACGCCCGTCAATCCGAGACGTCGGTGGTGCCCTACGCCGGCAACGCCGCGATCGCCGCCGACAACATCGTCAACCCGCCCGGCGGCAACGGCGCCGCCGACCTGGGCAGCGACAGCCTGCTCTCGCAGCGCAAGTCCGACGGGACGAGTGCCTGGAACTACCTGAAGTGGTCGCCCGGCGAGTGCAACGGGACGCTGTCCGCGCGGCACGACTGGTTCTGGCACGCCAACGAGACGTGGCGGGGCGTGCCGGAACTCGAGGACATGTACTACGCCTCCGTGGGCCGCAACTGCAACATGCTGCTCAACGTCTCGCCGAACCGGCAGGGCCAGCTCGACCAGTCCGCGGTGACCGTGCTCTCGGACTTCAACGCCCGGCTCACCGGCACGTTCGGCACGAACCTCGCCGCCGGGGCGGCCGTGGCCAACGACACCGGGACGGGCAACGCCGCCGGCCGAACCCCGAACCTGGCGCTGGACGGGAACCTCGACAGCTCCTGGCAGCCGACGGCCACCACCGGCGGGCTGGTGTTCACCCTGCCCGCGGCGCGGACGTTCGACGTGCTGTCCGTGCAGGAGGACCTCAACTCCGGCCAGCGGATCCGGTCCTACGCCGTCGACGCCTGGACCGGCAGCGGCTGGACCCAGCTCGCCACCGACACGACGATCGGCCAGAAGAAGCTGACGCGCCTGTCCGCGCCGGTCACCACCAGCCAGGTCCGGCTGCGCATCACGAGCTCGAGGGCGACACCGGCGATCGCCGAGTTCGGTCTCTTCAAGCGACCTGGTGGCAGCACGCAGCAGGGAACGATCACCTCAACCGCGTCCGGCCGGTGTGTCGACGTCAACGGGCAGAGCACCGCGAACGGCGCCGTGGTGCAGCTGTGGGACTGCAACGGCGGCGCGAACCAGCGCTGGGCCGCGACGTCGGCCAAGCAGCTGCAGGTCTACGGGAACAAGTGCCTCGACGCCTCCGGTGCGGGCACGAGCCCCGGCACACCGATCATCATCTGGGACTGCCACGGCGGCACCAACCAGCAGTGGACCGTCAACGCCGACGGAACCATCGTCGGCGGCCAGTCCGGACTGTGCCTGGACGCAAGCGGCTCCGGCACCGGGAACGGCACGAAGCTGGTGATCTGGACCTGCACGGGCGCGGCCGGTCAGAAGTGGCAGTTCCACTGACCTGGAAACCTCCGGCGCCGGCGCGGACCCCGATGTCCACCCGGCGCCGGAGGCGGTCTGTGAAAGGGACTCCTACGCCCCGAACTGCCACCAGTCGACGTTGAAGAGGTATCCGCTGCCGCCGGTGAACTCGAAGTACACGTCGTGGGTCCCGGTGGCGCCACCGACCGTGCAGGACACCGTCGTCCACGTCTGCCAGCCGCCGGTGCCCGGCACCGCGCACGTTCCCACCGTCGGGCCGCCGAGGCTGTCCAGGTGCAGCCGCAGGCTGCCGCCGCCGGTGCCGGACGCCACGCGGGCCGAGAACGTGCGGGCGCCCGTTCCGAACGCCGCACCCCGCACCTTGAGCCAGTCCCCGTTCTCGAGCCAGCCGATGTTCATCCCGCCCGCCGACGACGGCTGCGTCTCCACGCCGGACTCCCAGGCGATCGTTTCGGCTTCCTGGCGCGTGAACGGATCCAGCGTGCCGACCTGCGGCGGCCCGGACGTCGTCATGGTGATGGCCGGGAACGTTCCGTCGCTGTTGTAGGCGAACTTCTCCACGGCGACCGAACGCGTGTAGCCACCGCCGCCGGGCAGGGCGCCGTTGTGGTAGAAGAAGTACGAGCTGCCACGGAAGTCGATGACGCCCGGGTGGTTGGTGAAGCTGCTGCCCTGCGTCGGCATGATCGTGCCGCGGTAGGTCCAGGGACCGGTCGGCCCGGGGGCGGTCGAATACGCGATGAACTCGGAACAGCAGCGTGCCGCGTACACCATGTAGTACAGGCCGGTGCGCTTGAAGAACCAGGGTCCTTCTTCGTAGAGCGTCGGCCGCGAGGTGTTGCCGGTCCGCGTGCCGAAACCCTGGGTCGTCAACGGGATCTGCGTGGGCGAGCCCGAGTAGGAGATCATGTCCTGGTTCAGCTTCACGTACCACAGGTGCGGGTTGCCCCAGTACAGGTAGGCCTGGCCGTCGTCGTCGATGTACACCGTGGGATCGAATTCGCCGTTGGCCACCAGCGGGTGCCCCAGCGCGTCCCGGAACGGCCCGGTGGGACTGTCCGCGACGGCCACGCCGATGGCCATCGCGTTGGTCGATCGGTCGGTGACCGGGACGTACCAGTAGAACTTCCCGTTCCGCTGGACGGCCTGGCCGGCCCACGCGTCCGACTTCGCCCACGAGAACGTCGAAAGGCTCAGCGGCGAACCGTGGTCGGTCCAGTTCACCATGTCCGTGGTCGACCAGACGCGCCAGTCCTTCATCGTGAAGTTCGTCGAGCCGTCTTCGTCGTGTCCCGTGTAGAGGTACAGGCGGCCGTTGTACACCAGCGGCGCCGGGTCGGCGGTGTAGACCGTCTGGACGATCGGGTTGTCGGCGCGGGCCGTCGCGGGGAACAACGCCAAGAGGAGCGCCAGGACGGCGGCCCGGGCGGTGGCGCGCCGGAGCTTCGCGGTGTGGAGCACGAGAACACCCTTCTCCGTTGACGGGGTGCCGGGATGTTAGCGCTCACATTGTTCAGCGGCAAGCGTTCCCGGAACCCCCTCGGGTGAGTTCGAAGCATTCGACGGAACACAATCCCCCTCCAGGGTTATTTCCACGAAGATCATTGACCAACCGCGAATCGAGTGCGATAGTTCTGGACATTCCCTTTTCCGGCGACAGCGTTCGCCACTCCATCATCGAATCGATTCGATTGTCTGGGCAATGAAGCCCGGAAAGGACGCACCCATGCGCCGAGCGATCCGTTCCATGGTGGTTTCCCTGACCGCGGCGGCCGCGGTCGCCATGACGACGGGCACCGCCGAAGCGGCCACCTGGTACTCGACGGACAAGTGGGGGACCTGGTCCGATGGCGGCTACACCATCCGCAACGACGTCTGGGGCAGCGGCGCCGGCCCGCAGACGATCTGGGCGAATTCCTACAGCAACTTCGGGGTCTGGGCCGACCACCCGAACACCGGTGGCGTGAAGTCCTACCCGCATTCGGCGAAGAACGTCGGCCGCCCACTCAGTTCACTGCGCTCGGTCACCAGCAATTTCGCCGTGGCCCGGCCCGGCGGCGGCGCCTACGAAACCGCCTATGACATCTGGGCCAACAACAACGCCTACGAAATCATGCTGTGGATGAACAAGCAGGGCCCGGTCGGCCCGATCGGCGGCTACCAGACCACCGTGAGCGTCGGCGGCCATTCCTGGGACGTCTACCGCGGCTCCAACGGCTCGAACGAGGTCTTCTCCTTCCTGCGCACCTCGAACACCGACTCGGGCTGGGTCGACGTGCTGACCGTCCTCAACTGGATCAAGGCCCGCGGCTGGTACGGCGACGTGACCCTCGGCGAGGTCCAGTTCGGGTTCGAGATCACCTCTTCGGCCGGCGGAATGGACTTCCGGACCGACAGCTACTCGGTCTCCGCTTCTTGAAGCCCCGTCAGCCGACCAGTGCACGCAGCTTCGGCACCGGAATGCGCCTGCCGTAGGAAACGACAGTGCGCTTCCCGCTCTCCCCGAACCAGGTCAGCAGCGCCGATCCGCCGGGCACGCTCCCCTCGACGAGGTCCGGCTCGCCGCGTGGCGGCAACGGACCCACCACCTTGATGGACAGGCCGAGGATCTCGGTCCAGAAGTAGTCGTCGAGCGGCGGGCCCGCCGGTTCGAGCGCCAACGCCGACGCCGCGGCGGCCTTGCCCTGCGCGACGGCGGTGGACCAGAACGGGGAGCGCGTCCCGCCCGGGCCGAGGCACGTGACGTCCCCGGCGGCGAACACACCCGGTACCGCGGTGGCGCAGGCCGCATCGATCACGACGCCGTGGGGGCCGGCCAGTCCGGTTGCCGCCAGCCAGGTCGTGTTCGGCACCTCGCCGCAGCAGGTGACGACCAGGTCCGCGGTCAGGACGGTGCCGTCGGTCAGCCGCACGCCGTCGACCGGGTCGCCGGCCAACGTCGCCGGTGCTCCGGTGACGACGACGCGGACGCCGTGTTCTTCGGCCCGCGCGGTGATCGCCTCCGACACGAACGGGCCGAGGACGCGACGCAGCGGCGGGTCGACGTCGACCACGGTGACCGGGATGCCCCGGGCCACGCACGCGCTGACGACTTCCAAACCGAGGAAGCCGGCGCCGATGACGACAGCCGAGCCGGCGACGTCGAGCCTGGTGCGCAGCCGGCGTGCGTCGTCCAGGGTTCGCAGCACTATTTCGCCGCCTTGCCCGGGAGCGGCGATCCGCCGGGCACGAGCGCCGGTGGCGATGACGAGCGCGTCGTAGCCGATCTCCCGGCCGTTCGCGGTGGCCACCACCCGCCGGTCGACGTCGGCGGTCATCGCCGGCGAGCGGACGAGGTCGACGTCGAGCCCGTCGAGCCGGTAGCCGAGCGTGCTGTCCGCGCGGTCGTCCTTGAGCACGGCCTTGGACAGCGGAGGCCGGGCGTAGGCGCCGTGCTCTTCCGCGCCGATCACGGTGATCGGGCCCGCGTGGCCCCGTTCCCGGAGCTCCCTCGCCGCGGTGATGCCGGCGATGGACTCGCCGGCGACGACGATCGAGCGCGGTGGGGTCACGGGAGCTCCCGCAGCGCGGCGACCGGGCACGAGGTGATAGCCGCCCGCGCGGCGGCGAGCTGCTCCGGCGGGATGTCACGGCCTTCGAAGTGGTGGACGAGTTCGGCGTCGTCGTCGAGTTCGAAGATCGCGGGAGCTTGTTCGGCGCACAGGCCGTGGCCTTCGCAGCGGTCGTAGTCGGCGGAGATCTGCACCGGGTGTCCCCTTTCAGGCCGGGATGAGTTCGAGCGGGAGCCGCCCGAGGCGGTGGATGATGTTGTTGCGCGCCCACTCGGGCGGCCCGGCCGGCTCGATCTTGTCGACGCGGGCCACCAGCGCCCGCAGCATCGCCTGGGTTTCCAGGCGGGCGAGGCCCTGCCCGGCGCAGCCGTGCGTGCCGTGCCCGAAGCCGAGCTGGCGAGCGGCGTCCCGGCGGATGTCGAAGGTGTCCGGGTCGTCCCACTCCAGCGCGTCGCGGTTGGCGGAGGCGTAGAGGACGAGAACACGGGAGCCCGCGGGCAGTGCGGTGCCGGCCACCTCGGTGTCGCGCGCGACCTTGCGACTGAAGGCGCGCAACGGCGATTCGTAGCGGACGACCTCGTTGACGGCGTTGGGGATCAGGCCCGGGTCGTCCTTGAGGAGCTGCCACTGGCCGGGGTGGGTGGCGAACAGGTGCAGGGCGCTCGCGATCGCGCTGAGGGTGGTGTCCAGGGACGGCGCCAGGTAGTCGATCATCAGCGCCGGGCACTCGGCGTGGGTGAGTTCGCCCGCGTCGGCCGCGCGCAGCAGGTCGTCGCCCATGCTGCCGGGCAGCACCTTCCGCTGCTTCACGACGGTGTGCGCGAACCGCATCATGCCCAGGCCGGCCGGTACCGCCTGCACCGCCTGGCCGTTCAAGGGGCCCAGGACGTCGAAGGTGGCCGCGCCCCACCGCAGCAGGTGCTCCCGGCCCTCCGCCGGCCACCCGACGAGGTCGGGGACCACCGCCGCGGGCAGTGCGCCCGCGACTTCCACGCCGTCGACGGTGCGCCGGGCGACTGCGGCGTCGACGATCTCGGCCGCCTGGCGTTCCACGATGTCCCGCATCGCGCGCAGCGCCCGGGGCGTGAGCCGGTGGGCGACCAGGGCGCGCCGTCGGGCGTGGTCTTCGCCGTCGCTGTTGAGCGTCGTGCCCCGGGAGAGCCGGTTGACGACGGGATTGAGGGCGACGCCGTCGCCGGAGACGAAGGTCTTGTCGTCCAGCAGCACGGCCTTGCATTCGGCGTAGCGGGGCAGCGCGTGGACCTTTTGCTTGGGCAGCCACACCACCGGACCGAGTTCGCGCAGGTTCGCGTAGTGCGGGTACGGGTCCAGGATCGCTTGCGGTGAGTAGATGTCCGGCCGGTAGGTGGGGTGGGGCATCGTTGCTCCTTGTCAGGGGTACCAGCGCCGGGAGAGGCGGCGACCGGCGTTCAGCACCGTCCCGTCCGGACGGACGACAGCCGCGCCGGTACGCAGCCAGCGGTGCAGCTCAGCGGAACGCCGGGTGCTGACGAGGACCGCGCCGGCCTCCCGGATGGCGGCCCGCTCGGGCTCCGACGGCGTGATCGTGGTGACGACGGCGAAGCGGCCGCCGGCGACGTCGTCGAAACGGGTTCCGTCGTCGAGGAGAGCGTTGGGGCACAGCCGTCCCGCCAGTGACCGCCCGAAACGCGGCCGCACGACCAGGTCCGAGCGGTGCAGTGCCGGCGTCGCGCTGTCGAGGGCGCGGCCGCTCAAGCGCGGCGCGACCAGCCGGCGGATCAGGTCGCCGAACCGCCCGCCTTCGGTCATGGCCTTGCCGATCAGCACGGCCCGCCGGATCATCGCGCGGGCGTGCGGCTTGCGTTCCGCCTCGTACGTGTCGAGCGCGCTCGCGGGCAGCGTTCCGTCGAGGACGCCGGCGAGCTTCCAGGCGAGGTTGGCCGCGTCGCGCAGCCCGGCGCCCATCCCCTGGCCGATGAACGGCGGGGTGAGGTGGGCGGCGTCGCCGAGCAGGAAAACCCGCCGGTCGCGCCACCGGTCCGCAACCCGTGCACGGAAGGTGTACTCGGCGACGCGGACGATCTCCAGGTCGCCGGGCGGGAGGTCTCCGGTCCACGGCGCGATCAGCGGGTGCAGCCGGTCGAGGTGACCGAAGTCATCGGCGGTCTCTCCCGGCAGCAGCCGGAACTCCCAGCGGTGGCGGGTTTTCCCGATGCGCATGTAGGTCGCGGCGCGGCCCGGGTCGCAGACCTGGTGCACGCCTTCCCACTGACCGAGGTCGGCGGTGGTGGCGATGTCGACCACGAGCCAGCGCTGGTCGAACTTCAGGTCCGCCATCCTCGCGCCGATCGCCGTCCGGGTGACGCTGTTGGCGCCGTCGCAGCCCAGGACGTAGTCCGCGCGGATCGTCTCGCGCGCGCCGGTGCCGCGGTCGGTCACCTCGACCCGCACGCCCGTCGCGTCCTGCCGGAGACCGGTCACCTCGGTGTTGCCGCGCAGGGTGACGCTGCCGATCGTCGCCAGGTGGGCGCGGAGCAGGTGCTCCAGGTCGGGCTGGTCGAACATGTTCGCCTCCGGGTAGCCGTGCCGCCCGGCGCCCGGGGAACGGCGGAACTCGGCCAGCACCCGCAGGTCCGGGTCGAGCAGCCGCAGCCCGTGACACGGCCAGGAGACGGCCGCGAACTCCCCGGCCAGCCCGAGCCGGCCGAGGATGCGGTGCACCTCGTCGTCCAGGTGCACCGCACGGGGCTGCGGGTAGACCGCGTCCCACCGCTCCAGCACCAGGCATGCGACGCCGTACCGGCCGAGCAGCGCCGCGGCGGTCAGCCCGGTCGGGCCCGCCCCGACGATGACGACGGGCACCTTCACGGCGACACCCCGAGGGCCACGAGGTAGCCGGCGACGAGCGCCGCGCAGACCAGCGCCGGGACGACGTCGCGGCCCCGGTCGTGGTTGCGCACGTGCGTGATGAGGGCGCCGGCGAGCAGGAGCAGCAGGCCGGCGCCGGCCAGGGCGCCGAGAAGCGGCACGGCCAAGCCGACCAGGAGACCGGCGGCGCCGGCGATCTCCAGTGCGCCGATGCCGCGGTAGGCCGTGACGGAGAAGCCGGCGTGCGTGGCGCGTTCCCGCATGGGCGCGAGCGCGAACACCTTGGCCGCGCCGACGAGGAGAAAGAGGACCGCCGCGAGGACGGACAGGGCGATCAGCATGAGTTTCCCCGGAAGGTCAGACGGGTGGGCACGGTGTAGCGGCCGAGGGTGGCCGTCACCTTCGGTTCGTCCACTTCGGACGGAAGGGCGACGGCGGCGACCACGGTTCCGTCCTCGATCACGGCGTCGACCACCACCCCGTCGAACGGGGCGAGCGCCTCGGCGATCGCGCGGCGGGTCGCATCGGCGCGCAACGCGAGCTTGTAGGGCTTGCCGACGTCGGTCACGGGCAGCGCGTCGAGCACCGTGACCGCCTTGGGTGCGGCGGCCCGCTCCGGGACGCCGCCGGCGGCCCACGCCCGCAGTTCGTCCTCGGTGACGGTGGCACCGGGAACAAGGGTCACGTACGCGACGGGAACCTCTCCGGAGTGCTCGTCCGGACGGCCGACCGCGCCGGCCGCGGTCACCTCGGGGTGGGCGAGCAGGGCGTCCTCGATCACCATCGGGTCGATGTTGTGCCCGCCGCGGATGATGAGGTCCTTGGCCCGGCCCGCGAGGTGCACGAATCCGTCGGCGTCCAGCCGGGCCAGGTCGCCGGTGTTCAGCCAGCCGTCGCGGAGCTTGCCGAGGCCGTCCAGGACGTACCCGGTTTCGTCGCGCCCCACGACGTAGCCGGGGAAAACGGTGGGGCCGCTGATGGCCAGCACCCCGGTGTCCCCGAGGGACAGCTCCTCCCCCGTTTCCGGGTGCACGACCTTCAGCCGCTGGTACGGCAGGCGCTGGCCGACGGTGCCGGGGCGCGGAGTGCCGGGGAAGCTGCGGGCGCTGGCGCAGGTGGCTTCGGTCAGCCCGTAGCCCTCGACCAGGGTGACGCCGGTGTGGGCCTGGAAGCCGTCCCGCACCGCCGCGGGCAGTGGTGAAGCGCCGACCATGGCGAAGCGGAGGCTGGCGATGTCGGCGTCGACCGGGCACTGCGCGAGCATCGCGTACACGGTCGGCACCGCGCTCATCGCGGCGATCCGGTGGTGCTCGACGATCTTCCAGAACTCCCCGTACAGGGCGAGATCCCGGTAGCCGAGGGGGCCGGCCCACACCGCGTGCTGGCCACGGAACAGCGGCGCGAGCAGCGTGACCACCAGGGCGTTGACGTGGAACAGCGGCAGCGCCGCGAAGACGACCGAGCCGACGTCGAGCAGCGAGTTGGCCGCGATCATCCACGCGTCGGAGACCTCGTTGGCGTGCGTGTGCGCGGCCAGCTTCGGCGCCCCGGTGGTGCCGCCGGTGTGGAACAACGCGGCCAGGTCCGACACCACCGGGGCTGCACCGGCGAACCCGGCGGAGTCCATTGTGGAGGCGAGCTCGGTGAGGTAGCCGACCCGCACCCCCTCGATGGCGGGCAACGCGGGCGGTTCGCCGGTCGCCCCGGTCGGACGCAGCACGAGAAGCGCGTCCAGTTGCGACGTGAACGCCTGCGCGGTGTCCCAGGTGTCCGGCGCGAGTTCCGGCCCGGCGGTGATCAGCACGCGTGCGCCGGACAGGCGGAGCAGTTCGCCGAGGTGGTCGCGGGACAGGCCGCCGTTCAGCGGGGCGGCGACGCCGGCGAGCTGCGCGGCCAGGGTCGCCGGCACCAGGTCGGCGCAGTTCGGGGACATCAACGCCACCGCGTCACCCCGCCGCACCCCGAGGCCGAGCAACAGGTTCGCGCAGCGGTGGACGTCGGCGAGCAGTTCGGCGAACGTGCGCCGGACGGGCTCGCGCCACCGCGCGGCCTCGGGCAGCACGGTGGTCGCCGGGTGGTCCGGCCACCCCGCGGCGGCCCGCTGCAGCAGGGCGTACGTCGACTCCGGCAGGCCGCGTCCGGCGAGCGGGACGGCTTCGATCGCGGCCAGGTCGGTGGGCTCGGCGTAGCGCGGCCACAGGGAAGCGCCGGTCATCGCCGGTACCTCACGATCGTGCGCTGGGCGCCGAGGTCGAGGGCACCGTCGTCGGTCGCGACCGCAGCCTCGACGACGTCGCCGTCGGCCAGGTACTTCGGGTTCTTCGCCTGGCCCTTGAAGAACAGCTTCCACTTGAGCGCCGGGGGCAGCAGCGCGGCGATCTTCTCCACGGCCTTCGGAGGCGCGGACAGCGCGGTGCCGACCGGGGTCCCGGTCAGCACCAGATCGCCGGGGTCCAGCCGCTGGAACCGGGCCAGCGCCCGCAGGGCCTCGAGCGGGCGGTGGATCATGTCCTCGCCGACGACCGCGTTCTGGCGGACCGTGCCGTTGACCGACAGTCGCAGCCGCAGGTCGGCGAACCGCTTCAGGTCGCCGGCCTCCAGGAGCACGAGCGCGGGCCCGACCGGGGTGAACGTCGGGTACGACTTGGCTTCGTAGAACTGCGTTTGCGGGAGCTGGATGTCGCGGGCGGAGACGTCGTTGGTCACGACCAGGCCCGCGACGCACTCCTCCGGCTCGGTGATCTCGCTGCCGACCGGGATCTCCCGGCCGATGACCAGCCCGATCTCCACCTCGTAGTCGAGCAGGCGCACGTGCGGCGGCTTGACGACGTCGTCGAACGGGCCGCTGATCGACCCGGACGTCTTGCGGAAGAACGTCAGGGGCACCGTCCGCGGATCCATCCCGGCGTCGGTGACGTGCGAGGTGAAGTTGGTCATCTGGGCGACCACGCGGCAGGGCGCGGTGACCGGGGAGACCAGGTCGAGCGAGGCGACCGGCACGGTGTCCGCGGCCGCGGCCGCGATCGCCGGGCGGTCACCGAGCAGGTCGGCGGTGGTCTTCGCGGCCGTGGGGATCTTCGCCGCACCGGACGGCGTGGCGAGGTACCAGGCGTCGGCGGTGCGCAGGACGGTCAGGCTCATGAACGGGCCACTTTCAGCAGGCCCAGGAAGCGCTGGGCGTCGAATTCGTTGTCTTCGCGCAGTGCGGAGAACAGGGCGCGCAGTTCGCGCAGGGACTCCCTGCCGGGTTTGACGCCGAGGAAGTCGGCGGTGGCCGGCGGCCCCCACTGGGCCAGTCCGGAGGCGGTCATCGGGCCCCAGCCGGGTTCCAGGGTGTTGTCGAACAGGTCGCCGTCGCTGAAGTGCTCGACCATGAACCCGTCCGGGTCGCGCCAGTAGTCGAACAGCTGGCTGCCTTCGACGTGCCGGCCGATGCCCCACGAGTGGTGGTAGCCGTGCTCGCGCAGGTACTCGCCGCCGGCGGCCAGCGCGTCGAGGTCGGCGACCTGGTAGGCCGAGTGCACGTAGCGGTCGGCCGGCCCGAGCACCATGGCCAGCGTGTGGTGGTCGGCCGGGGTGGCGCCCCGGTCGCACCGGATGAAGCTCATCACCGGCCCGCGCTCGCGCTGCCCGGGGTGGTACAGGAAGTCGCTGACGATCAGGCCCAGGTGTTCCAGGTACCAGTCCAGCGCCTCGCGGTAGCGGGTCGTCTGCAGCACCACGTGCCCGAGCCGCTGCGTCAGCGCCGGGGCCCGGGGCGGGCGTTGCGTCGTGTTGACGCGCCGGACCTCGTGGCCGAAGTTGAGCGTTTGCGGGTCCTGCGACGGCAGCGCGGGCAGTTCGTGGGTGTCCGAGACGACCCGGACCCGCAGGCCGCTCGGGTCGGGCAGGTCCACGACGACGCCGCCCAGCGTCTCCGGGAGCCGGTTCACCGGCCGGCCGGTGGCTTCGGCCAGCCGCAGGACGTCGCCCGGGGTGGCGGCCAGGAACGCCGGCCCCAGGAACTTCGACCGGGCGCCCTTGCGGATGAGCACGCACGGCGCACCGGCGTCGGTCCCCCGCAGGTGCAGCTCGCGGCCGGTGCTGAGCACGGTGGTGAACCCGAAGGCCCCGGCGAACACCTCCGCCCGCGCCAGGTCCGGCTTCTCGAACTCGAGCCACGCGAGGTCGTGCACCTTGATCACCGGGTTCGCCGCCCGGCCGGGGTGCTCACCCGCGAGCGCGCCGTGCTCGCTGTGCAGCCCGCTGTGCGGATCTCCCACGGCTGCTCCCTCCATCGACGTTGATGACGACATCGTCAGTTACGAGCATGTCCTCAGTCAAGAGGTTCTGACGATTTCCTCACCAATGACGCAATAGGCTAGGATGCGGCGACGACCAGCGAAGACGGGAGCACGGATGGCCGACCAGGCCCCCAGTCGATTGGAACGGCGCAAGGCGCGCACCCGCGCGGCCCTGGTCCGGGCGGCCCAGGCCCTCATCGCCGAGGGCAAGACCGCGGTGCCGATCCTGGAGATCACCCAGGCCGCCGACGTCGGGATGGGGTCGTTCTACAACCACTTCGAGACGAAGGAGCAGCTCTACCAGGCGGCGGTCGAGGACGCCCTCGACGTCCACGGCGCCCTGCTGGACGAGCTGACCACCGGCCTGGACGACCCGGCCCAGGTCTTCGCGCAGAGCTTCCGGCTGACCGGCCGCCTGCACCGGCGGCACCCCGAACTCAGCAAGGTGCTCCTGCACCACGGTCTCGAGCTCGCCACCTCGGAGTACGGGCTCGCTCCCCGCGCCCGCCGCGACATCGAGGCCGCCGTGCGAGCCGGCCGCTTCACCGTCACCGACACCGAACTCGCCATGGTCACGGTGGCCGGAACCGCACTCGGCCTCGGCCACCTGCTGCACTGCCGGCCCGAGCGCGACGACGCCGCCACGACCGACCAGGTGACCGAGGACCTGCTGCGGATGCTCGGCCTCACCGCCGCCGAAGCCCGCGAGATCTGCCGCCGCCCGCTGCCCGACCTCGCCACCATCGCGACCGGGCCGGACACCGCCGCCTGAACACAGCGAACCCGGGCGCGCGGGAAGTTGCCACCGCTGCCGTCGCGAATGTGCTGTTCCGCCAACGAGAACAGCACCGGCTGCCACTTGGCTGATCGCCGCGGAGGCCGGCCCGGCGCCCCCTCCGGCGGCCCTCGCGGGGCGTCACAACGTGCTCACCAGGGTCACGGCGAGGGCGACCCCGAACAGGTAGGTGCCGGACGCACCGGCCACGCGCAGCGGGGTGGCCTCGGCCAGGGTCCGCGTCGTCAGCATCCCGACGGCGTGCGCCAGCCGCGCGAGCGTCGCTCCCACGACGAAAACGAGCGTCCACGACGGAGCCCGCGCCGCGTCGAGGACGAACAGGACGAGCAGGGTCGGGACGTACTCGATGGCGTTGCCGTGGGCTCGGATCGCCTTGTAGAGCGGGTCGGCCGGGTCGCTCGGGGCGAAGGGCGCGCCGGTCTTGGCGCCCGCGACCCGCAGCCGGGTGACGTTCACGCCGAGGACGAACACCAGTGCCGCGAGGACGGCTGCGCAGATGAGTGTGAGGGTCATGTCGGTCTCCGTTGCGTTGTGCGGGGCGGGAAATCCTCAGGCGGCAGGAAGCCTCGTGGCATGCGGCGCCGGCCGGCGGCGGCGATGTCGAGCAGGGCGCCGGTTTCGGGCACCCGGCCTCGGGCGGCCAGCGACCACAGCTGCGGCATCCGCCCGATGCCCGGCAGGAGCAGCTCCAGCGCCGCCCGGCGGGCGGCGGGCTCGAGCAGCAGGACGGCCAGCGTCGTCACGGCGGCCGCGATGTGCTCGGGTGGCTGGGCATCCAGGTAGCGCACCTCGAGGTAGCCGCCGCGCGGACGGACCGGCGGGAACAGCGTGCCCAGGTGGTAGGTGCCCGCCGCCGCTTCCGGGATCGGCAGGCGCGCGGCGGCCACGGCGAACGCGGTGTACGCGCCGACCGGGTCCACCGGGTCGAGGTGGCGGCCGTCGTAGCCGGTCCGCGAGGGCTCGATCCCCTGCCAGATCCGGGTTCGCGCGCCGGGGATCCCCGCGTTCGTGCCGTCCAGCCGGGGCGAGTTGGCGAAGGCGGCCGCCAGCGCCGGGCCGGCCAGGTTGGCCACCAGCCACTGCTCCCGCCCGGCGGGCCCGGGTTGCAGTTCCACGGCCACCTGCAGCGACGCGGTCAGCCGCATCATCCGCCTGCCGTCCGGGCCGGACCGGTCGAACTGCCGTTGCATCGCCAGGTAGCGCGCGGTGGCCAGCCGCAACGGGACCTGGGCGCAGGAGTGGTCCGGATCGGTCCCGCTCGCGGTCAGCGTCACCCCGGCGGACGCGGCCAGCGCGGCGGCGTGCGCGAGCACCTCGTGCAGCCCGGCCACCAAGTCCGCCACCGACGCCTGCGGCGGTGGGCTCAGCTCCAGCTGCCCGCCCGGCTCGAAGCTGGGCCGGGCGGTCTCGGTGAACCGCCGGTCGAACCGCGCGGCCAGCAGCCGCGGCGGGACCCGCGAACCGTCCGCGTCCGCGGGAATCAGCTCCAGTTCGGCCCCGACGCGCCACCCGCGGCCCGGCCGGAACATCCGCCGCACGACGTCGTCCAAGGGTCGCGGCCTGGTGGCGAGCCTCCCGTGGCCCGGCATGGCGGCGCCTACTCGGCTCGGTGATCGGCGACGTAAGACCGCTCACGACGGGCGGCCGTGGCGCGGGCGTCGTCGACCAGCCGGACCTCGGCGTCGTCGGCTTCGGTGTGGTGTTCGGTGGTGTAGAAGCGGATCTCGTGGCCGTCGGGGTCGTGCGTCTTGGGCAGGATCCAGCCGATCGTGGCGAAGTGCACCCCCGCGTGGGCCTCGCCGAGCCCGGTCAGCCGGTCGGCCAGGCCGTCGAGTGCCTCCTTGGTGGGGACACCGATGGAAAAGTAGTCGAACCCGGCGGCTGCCTCGGCGCGCTCGGGGTCGAGCCGCAGCGCGAACATCGGGCCGCCGTTGGGGTGGGTCATGGTGAGGCCGGTGACCGTGCCGTGCTGGACGAACTCGGTGGTGACCCGGTACCCGAGGCGCGACTCGTACCACGCACGGGACCGGTCGAGATCGGCGACCGGCAGCTTGAGGTGGTGAACCCCGTCGAGCAGGGGTGCGTCGGTGGTCATGGCCGTCCTCCCGCTGGAAGCCGAAAGTAATTGCAGTCTGACTGCACTTTTGCAGTTATACTGCATCGTCATGAGCGAGTCCGTCAATCCCCGGCCGGCCGATCTGCGCGCCGCCCGCGTCGCCGACACCGAAGAACGCATCCTCACCGCGGCTCGCGAGCTGTTCACCCGGGACGGCTATGCCGCCACCACGCTCAAAGCGGTCGCCGAAGCCGCCCGGGTCGGGCACCGCACCGTCTACGTCCGCTTCGGCACCAAGGCCGAGCTGCTCAAGCGGGTCGTCGACGTCGCCATCGTCGGCGACACCCGGCTCGTCGACCTGCCCCACCGCGACTGGTACCAGCTGGCACTGGGCGCACCTACCGTCGCCGAACGCCTTTCCCGGCTCGCGGACGGGGTGGCCGCGCTGATGGCGCGAGCCGGCGACGTCTTCGTGGTCGCCCTCCAGGCCGAGCCGGTCGAGCCGGCCATCGCCGAGGCCGCCCGGGCCGGGCGGGCCGCGACGAGCGAATCGATGCGCGCGTTCTTCACCAAGCTGCACACCGACGGGCTGATCGCCGAAACCGCCGACCTCGCCTGGCTCTGCGACACGGCCGGCGCACTGGGCCACAACCAGACCTACCTGCTGCTCCGCGAGACGCTCCACTGGGAGGCCGCCCAGTACCGCGACTGGCTGTACACCACCTGGACCCGGCTCGTCGCCGCCGCGTCCACCCCCACCGACCCCCCGGCCGAGGACTGACCACCATGACTGCTCCCTCCGCACCCCAGCGCAACGAGCTGCTCCGCACCCCGACGTCGAGCCACGGCTTCACCGACGGCGATCTGCGCGCCATCGGCCGCGCCGCCGCCGCGGAAGCCTGGTCGCAAGGCATGACGGTCCACCGGCCCGACGGCTCGGTGGTCCCGATCCCGCTGGTCTGCGAGCCGCAGGTCCTGCCCCGCGCCACACTCGTGTCCGTCGCGGCGGAGGCCAAGGCGATCCTGTCGGGAGCGGTGAAACTCGCCCGGCACCTCCTGTGGGCCGGTGACCCGCGCGACCGCGAGGCGCTGCTCGGGCCGTTCCACGGGCTCGAACGGGAGGCGATGCGGAAGCTTTTCGCGGGAGCCCCCTGCCCGGCGGTCCTGGCCCGGGTCGACTTCCTCGTCCCCGGATCGGGCGGAGCCCCGAAGGCGCTCGAACTGAACACCACCATCCCGGCCATGCAGGCCTACGCCGATCTCGCGGCGCACGGCTGGATCCGCGCCGCCGCAGCGAGACGCGGCCTGCCGCCGTGGACAGCCGAAGCACTCGTCGCCCGCTGCGGCAGCCACATGGAAGCACTGCGCGAGACCCTCGTGCACTTCTACCGGGTGCGCGGCGGCGAACGGGAGCATCCCAGTGTCGCGCTGGTCGCCCGCCCCGGTGACGCCCAGCTCGCGGAGCAACGCCGGCTCGCCGAGCACTTCCGCGGGCGGGGGCACCACGCCGAGACGCTTTTGCCCGCCACCTGTGAACCGGACCGGTTCGACGTGCTGTACCGCCACGTCTGGGCCCACCGGACTCCGGCCGACGCGCCGTTCGCCCGGGCGTTGCGCGCGCCGGAATCCTACGTCCTGGCCAACCCGGTCAACGGGCTCCTCGAAGCGAAAGCCCTCTTCGCCCGGCTTTCGGAGTGCGCCGAGGACGACCGGCTCGCCACGCGGGCCGGTCTGGACGACCACGAGCGCACCGCGGCCCGGGCACTGCCCTGGACCCGCCGCCTCGACGCCACCCTGGTGCCCCGGCTCATCGCCGAACGCGAAAACTTCGTGATCAAACGGAACTGGGACTACGGCGGCAAATCGGTCTCGCTCGGCGCCGAACTCACCCCGGAGGAATGGGCCTGCCGGGTCCGCGCTGCGGCCACCGACCGCACGGGAGGCGGGTTCATCGTCCAGGAGCGCGTGTTCGGCACCCGCACCCCCGCCACCCGCATCGTCGGCTCCGGAGCCGAGGAGCGCGGCGTCCTGTACCGCGACATCTCCACCTACACCGGCCTGCTGGACGTCGCCCCGGGCGGCAGCGTGGTCCGCGCCGCCGCGAACCCGGTGGTGAACATCCTCGGCGGCGGCCTGGCGCCGGTCGTCCCCGAGGACGTGGTGAACACCCTGCGGACGGCCGGCTCGGTGGCACCCGCCTGAACCCGAAGGGCGGGCGCACCAGTCCGCCGAACCGCGTCAGGCGGCTCTGAAAGCGTTTTCAGTACAGACGACCCGCTTGGCCCACTCGGGCCGCCGCTACCCGGTGCTACCGTCGCCTCACCGGAGATCCCGCTCCCACTGGGAGCGCTCTCGGACCCGGTGTCCGACAGTTCTTGCCCGCAAGGAGGCGCGCATGAGTTCGTACGGAAGCATCAAGAAAGCGCTTACAACAGCCGCCGCGCTGGTCACGGTGGCCGCGTTGGCTCCGCCGTCCGCCGCCGCGACCACCACCCTTTACGTGGCCCCCAACGGAAATGACTCCGCCGCCGGTACGCAGGCGGATCCGACCACCCTGCCGTCGGCGCTGGCCCGGATCGGTTCCGGCGGCACCATTTCGCTGCGCGGCGGCACCTACTCCTACACCCAGACCGTCACCATCGCGCCCGCCAACAGCGGCACCTCCAGCGCGCGCAAGACGCTCTCCGCCTACCCCGGCGAGACGCCCGTGCTGAACTTCTCGGCCATGAAGGAAGACCCGGCCAACCGTGGTCTCGCCGTCAACGGCTCCTACTGGCGCGTCGCCGGGATCGTCGTCGAACGCGCCGGGGACAACGGGATCTTCGTCGGCGGGAGCAACAACGTCATCGAACGCGTCGTCACCCGCTTCAACCGCGACTCCGGCCTGCAGATCTCGCGGATCGCGTCGAGCACGCCGAAGGACCAGTGGCCGTCCAACAACCTCGTCGTGAGTTCCGAATCGCACGACAACGCCGACTCCGACGGCGAGGACGCCGACGGGTTCGCCGCGAAGCTCACCGCCGGTCCCGGGAACGTCTTCCGCTACGACGTCTCGCACAACAACATCGACGACGGCTGGGACCTCTACACCAAGACCGACACCGGCCCGATCGGCCCGGTGACCATCGAGGACTCCCTCGCCTACGCCAACGGCACCCTCAGCAACGGCACCGTCAACAAGAACGGCGACCGCAACGGCTACAAGCTCGGCGGCGACAAGATCGCCGTCAACCACGTCGTCCGGCGCGACATCGCCTACCGCAACGGCCACCACGGGTTCACCTACAACAGCAACCCCGGCTCGATGACCGTTTCGGACAACGTCGGCATCGACAACGCCGAACGCAACTTCTCCTTCGACACCGGGACTTCGGTGTTCCGCAACGACACTTCGTGCCGGTTCACCAGTGGCGGCTCGAACGACAAGACCGTCGGCAACGTCGACAGCTCGGACCAGTTCTGGACCGGCAAGAACGGGTCCCGGTGCTCGTCGTACGCCGGCACGCTGCGGTGGTCCGTCGCCTCCGACGGGCGGCTCGTGGTGACCTTCGGCTGATCACCACCCGCGGTGACCGCCGTCACCCGATCCTGTCGAAATCCTGTGAACCGGACAGAACTGGCACTCCCCGCCTCCCTCGCGCGTTCTCGGGGTAGGAAGAACGGAGGGGCCATGGGTGCACTAGGGACGCTGCTCGGGTTCGCGCTGAGCCTGTACCTGCTCGTGCTGGTCGCGCGGATGGTGCTGGACTGGGTGGCGGTGGTGGGGAACACCCCGCCGTGGGCGCGGCGCGCCCGCGGCCTGGCCTACGCCGCGACCGAGCCGGTGATCGGGCCGGTGCGGCGGGTCGTGCGGCCGGTGCGGATCGGCGGGATCTCGCTCGACCTGGCGTTCACGCTCGTCTTCATCGGCGTGATCGTCCTGCGGAGCATCGTGTACGCCCTTTAAAGCGTGCCGCGGAAGCTCGAGGACAGCCGGTCGACGCTGCGCTCGAGCTCGGCGCGCAGCCCGCGCAGGTCGACGCCGTCGGGGTCGATCAGGGCTTGCATCGAGATCCCGCGCAGCTGGGCCAGCAGGGCCGAAGCGTAGGAATCGGGGTCGCGGACACCGGTGATGGACCCGTCCGCGACCCCGCTGGCCACCGTCTGCGCGATGGCGAACCGGAACCGGCGGTCGGCCTCCGTCAGCGCGCCGCGCAGGGCCGAGTACTCCGCCGCCGCGTCGCCCCAGAGAGCCAGGAACGCCTGGTTGAGCGTCGGCATCGTGCGGATCAGCTCGAAGATGATGTCCAGCAGGGCGCGCAGCATGTCCATCGGCGTCGCGTTCGCCGACCCGGTCCGGGCCGCGACGGTTTCGCTGTAGGCGTCGGTGAACTCCTCGACGGCGTGCTCGACGAGCCGTCGCCCGAGCCCGTCCTTGTCGCCGAAGTGCTGGAAGACGACCGACCGCGCGTAGCCGGAGCGGGCGCAGACGGCGCCGAGCTTCAACCTGCCGAAGCCCTCTTCGGCGATCAGGTGAGCAGCGGCATCCAGGATGCGTGCCTCGACGACGTCCTCGCCGTCCTCCTGGATCCGGCCTTCGGCGGCGCGGTCCACCCGGGCCATGTTAGCGACTGCAACCGCGCGCCACTGGACGAGCCGTCAGCGGACCGTGCGAGAACGGTAAGCGGCGGCCCGCAGTCTCGGCGTCGGCACCCACCGACCCGAGAGGAACCCCCGATGACCACCAAGACCGTGCTCGTTTCCGGGGCGGGCATCGCCGGCCCGTCCGCGGCCCACTGGCTGCACCGCGCCGGCTACCGCGTGACCGTCGTCGAGTCCGCGCCCGCGCTGCGCCCCGGCGGCCAGGCCGTCGACTTCCGCGGTGAGCAGGTGAAACTGCTGGCCGCGATGGGTGTGCTCGACGAAATCCGCCGGTACGAGACGGCGATGGGCGAGCAGACCGTGCTCGGCCTCGACGGCCGTCCCGCGCTGACCGTGCCCGGCGCCGCCTGGAGCGGCGAGGTCGAGATCCTGCGCGGCGACCTGGCCCGGATCCTGTACGAGCGCACCGCGGACCACACCGAATACGTCTTCGGCGACCGCGTCACGAACCTCACCGAGACGGCGGACGGCGTCGAAGTCACCTTCCGCCGCGGTGCCCCGCGCACGTTCGACCTGGTCGTCGGGGCCGACGGCGTGCACTCCGGCGTCCGGGCCGCCGCCTTCGGGCCGGAACGGGACTTCCGGCGCGACCTCGGCTTCGGCATCGCCGGGTTCACCGCGCCCAACCACCTCGGGCTCGACCACACCAGCATCATGTACAACGAGCCCGGCCGCGGCCTGATGGTGGGCAGCCACCGGCTGCCGGACCGGCTGCACGTCGGCCTGGTCTTCGCGGCGGACGGCGTCGAGTTCCACCGCCGGACCCCCGCCGAGCAGGCCGCACTCCTCGCGCAACTGTTCGCGGACACCGGCTGGGAGACACCGAAGCTGCTCGAAGCGCTGCCCGCGGCCGACGACCTGTACGTCGACTCGATCAGCCAGATCCACCTCGACCGCTGGTCGAAGGGCCGCATCGTGCTCCTGGGCGACGCCGCCTGGTGCGCCGGACCGGGCGGGTCCGGCACGGGCCTGGCGATGATGGGCGCCCAGGTGCTGGCCGGCGAGCTCGCGGCGGCCGGCGGCGACCACGTGACGGCGTTCGCGAAGTACGAGCAGCGGCTGCGCAAGCCGGCCGCGGTCGGGGTGAAGAACGGCAAGGGCTCCGGCAACTTCCTCGCGCCGCGCACGGCCGCGAAGATCCGCAGCCGCAACCGCGCCTACCGGATGCTGGGCACGCGGCTGTTCGGCGGCATCTTCCTCTGGATGACCGACCGCGCGGCCAACGCGCTGGAGTACCGGGAATACCCGGGGCTCGATTCCGCTCATCGGGGGACCCGGCTGGCGACCCGGCGTGAGGTGGGTCACTCTTGACGCCATGTCAGCGCCTCGGGCCCCGGTCAGGACGGCGCTCGCCGGCCTGACCGTGCTGGCCCTCGGGGTGATCACGGCGCTGAACGCACGATCCCTGCCGGTGCTCGGCGACGGCACGACCTACGCGGCCGAGTTCAGCGAAGCGGCCGGGCTGAGTTCCGGCAACGACGTCCGCATCGCGGGCGTCGAAGTGGGGCGGGTGTCGGACGTCCGGCTGCGCGGCGACCACGTGGAGGTTTCGTTCCGGGCCAAGGGGGCCTGGCTGGGCGACGCGACGAGCGCGGCGATCCGGCTGAAGACGGTGCTGGGCCAGAAGTACCTCGCGCTCGACCCGCAGGGCGACGGTCCGCTCGACCCGGGGCAGCCCATCCCGCGATCCCGCACGACGGTGCCCTACGACATCCTCGCGGCGTTCGGCGAGCTATCGTCCACAGTGGACCGGATTGACACCGCACAACTGGCGCGGAGCTTCGACACGCTCTCGGCGACGCTGGCGAACACGCCGCAGAGCGTCCGAGCGGCGTTGACCGGGCTCTCACGGCTGTCGGACTCGCTGGCGTCCCGGGACAGTCAGCTGGCTTCGTTGCTGGGCAACACACGGGTGATCTCGCGAACGCTCGTCGACCGCGACGCGGCGGTCCGCCGGCTCCTCGAGGACGGCAACGAACTGCTCGCCTCGGTGAGCAGCCGCGAGGCGGCGATCAGCAGGTTGCTCGACGGCTCGCGGAAGTTGTCTTCGGAGCTGTCCGGGCTGATCGGGGAGTCACGGGTCGAGCCGCTGCTCACCCAGCTCGATCAGCTGACGTCGATGCTGCAGCGCAACCAGGATGCGTTGGCCGCGGGGATCCGGGGTTTCGCGCCGTTCGTCCGGCTGGGGACGAACCTCGCGGGGAACGGCCGGTGGATCGACGGCTACCTGTGCGGGCTGGTGCTGCCTTCGTTCGGTCCGCTGAACGAGGAAGGCTGCCACGGTTAGGGTCTTGGTCTTGGTCTTGGTTTCGGTTTCGCCGGGCCGATGTCGGCAAGGCGCCGGCCTTCGCCTGAAGGTGTAGCTGGTTGGTGCCCACCACCCCGAAGCCGGAATTGTCACTACGGCCGCTGGTACCGCGTCAAGGCGGGAAAGCGTGCCTTGACCCGGCACCACCGTCCGTGTTCTGGCTTCGGATCGGGGCGGTGGGGGGGTCTGGGTGGGGTGCAGGTCCGGCCGTCAAGGTCCCGTTCGGTGAGTACCTGAAATGACTCGGCGAATCCAGACCGGCCCCGCCAGATCGCCGATGCCGTCGGGAAGCTCGCGCAGCGAGTGGTGAGCCGTCAAGCCACGATCAGCCGGAAACCCGCGTCCCGCTCCGGCAGGTCCAGCAGCTCCGCGTGGTCCGCCTGCCAGCGCCCCGACTCCAGGTCCGCCCGCAGCCGGTCGATGCCCCGGGAAACCGCCGCCGGCGAGGTCTGGGCCAGTGCCGAGCACGACTGGCGCACCGCCGGGTCGAGGTAGGCCTCCGGACGGCGCCAGTACGCCGGGAACACCCCGTCGGTGAAGTCCCACGGCACCGGCAACGGCCGCACCGAAGACGCCCCGAGGAAGTCCGCGATCTCCGGTGCCGAAGGCCGCGCCGCTTCCAGGGCGGCGACCTCCGGCACGTACTCCCGCACGAACCAGAAGTCGCGGTGCAACGCCGTGTCGTACGCCAGGACGACCTGCCGGGCCGCCACCCGGCGCAGCTCCGTGAGGCCCCGCCGCCAGTCCGGCCAGTGGTGCACCGTCAGGACCGCGAGTGCGGCGTCGAACGTGCCCGCCGCGAACGGCAGCGCCTCCGCGACCGCCCGCACCACCGGCGCGGCCCCGGGACGGCGTTGGCGGATCATCTCCGCCGACGGCTCGACCGCGACGACCTCCCGCGCAGGCGGCTCGTACGAGCCCGTTCCCGAACCGACGTCCAGTACCGAGGCCGCGGAACCCAGCGCGGACAGCACCGGCTCGAACCACCGCGGGTCGGTCCGCCGGCCGCGTGCGTAGCCGACGCCGATCTCGTCGTAGCGCGTCATCCGCGCTCGGGTGCGTCGCCGCCGTTCTGCTCCGCGAGGAACCGCTCGAACTGGGAGCCCAGCTCCTCCGCCGTCGGCATGTGCTCGACTGACTCCGCCAGGAGGCTGCCTCGGTCGGACGCCTCGACGAACGTGTCGTACTGCCGCTCCAGGGCGCGGACGACGTCGGCGATCTCGTCGGACTCCGCGACCTGCCGGTTGATCTCGGCGTCGGCCAGGTCCGCGGCCGCGCGCAGCTCGCCCTCGGGCAGGCTCAGCCCGGTCGTCCGGCTCAGCGCGTCGAGCACGATCAGCGACGCCGCCGGGTACGTCGACTGCGCGAGGTAGTGCGGCACGTGCGCCGCGAAGCCCATGGCGTCGTGGCCCCACTCGCCGAGCCGGTACTCCAGCAGCGCCGCGAGGCTGCCCGGCACCTGCAGCCGGTTCGGCAGCGGCTGGTTGTCGCCGACCAGGTCCTTGCGGGTCGCGTGCGCGGTGACGCCGAGCGGGCGGGTGTGCGGCGCGCCCATCGGGATGCCGTGGAAGCCGGCGGTCAGCCGGACGCCCCAGCGCTCGACCAGGTTCCGGACCGCCGCGCTGAACCGCTCCCAGTCGTGGTCCGGCTCCGGGCCCGACAGCAGCAGGAACGGCGTGCCGTCGGCGTCGTGCAGCAGGTGCACCACCAGCTCGGGCGCGTCGTAGTCCTCCCAGTGGTCGACCGCGTAGGTCATCGTCGGCCGCCGCGAGCGGTAGTCGATGAGCCGGTCGACGTCGAAGCGGGCGACCACGCGGTGCTCGCCGCCCAGGAGGTGTTCCGCCAGCAGACGGCCCGCCGAGCCGGCGTCCATGAACCCCTCGAAGTGGTGCAGCAGCACCGCCCCGGTCAGGTCGGGGACGTCCGAGTCCACCTCGTACAGGTCGTCGGGATCCAGTCCCACCGGGTCCTCCTGCTCGCAGCTCTACCTATCCGTCAAGCACAACACACCCCGGGTGGGATTCCATTCCGCCGACGGTGTCGCTGATCGTAACGCCACGCGATCGAGGCCCGTTCGGATCGCCATCGTGACAACTGTCGTGGGCACGCAAGGCACCGATCGGGCACGCTTGAGCGGTGAGCGAACACACCACGAACACGGCGCTTCGGCTGCGGCCGCCGGCGCACCGGGTCAGCCGCCGGGCCATCGGCTACTGGACGGTGACCGCCTCGATCCTGTGGATCATCCTGATCGGCGTGCAGACGCTCATCGTGGTGACCAGCGACGACGCGCCGTCGTTCCTCACCGTGACGCTGGTGCTCTCCTGCGTGCTCGGCCCGCTGCACCTGATCGTGATGCCGCAGTGGCGCTACCGTGTGCACCGCTGGGAGGTCACCGGCGAAGCCGTCTACACGCAGTCCGGCTGGCTGAAGCAGGAGTGGCGGATCGCGCCGGTGTCGCGGATCCAGACCGTCGACATCGAGCGCGACCCCTTCGAGCAGCTCTTCGGGCTGGCGAAGATCACCGTGACGACGGCGTCCGCGGCGGGTCCGCTGCGCATCTCGGGCCTGGCGCACGACCGCGCGCTCGCGCTGGCCGACGAGCTGACGAAGACGACGCAGGCCGTTCGCGGGGACGCGACGTGAGCACGGAGACGGTCGTGACCCCTCCGGCCGAGGGCACGCAGGACGCGCCGTGGCACCACCTCGACCGGCGCATGCTGCTCATCCGGCCCGTGCTCGACCTGGTGAAGTCGCTGCCGGTGCTGCTGGGCGCGCTGCTGTTCGGCCACGGCGAGGTGTGGCAGTGGGTCGGTCTCGTCTTCACCGCGATCACCGTGTTCACCGGCGTCTCGCACGTGCTGACCTCGCGCTACCGGATCACCGGGTCGCAGGTCGAGTGGCGCACCGGGCTGCTGCAGCGCAAGCACCGGGCCATCCCGCGCGACCGGATCCGCACGGTCGACGTCACCTCGGAGCCGAAGCACCGGCTGTTCTCGCTGGCCGCCGCGCGGATCGGCACCGGGCGGCACTCGAACGGGAGCAGGCACAAGGACGAGCTCGTCCTCGACGCCGTCACCATCGCCGAGGCCCAGCGGCTGCGGACGCTGCTGCTGCACCGCAAAGCCGAAGCCGTCGCCGAGGAAGCGGTCGCCGCGCCGCCGGAGCAGCTGATCGCCGCGGTCGACAAGCGGTGGCTGCGGTACGCGCCCTTCACGCTGTCGGGGCTGGCCGTGGTCGGCGCGGCCGTCGGCACCGTCTACCACTTCGCGCACGAGCTGCACTTCGACCCGATCCAGTTCTCGCTGGTCCAGGCCGTCGTGGGGCACTTCGCCGACACCCCGGTGTGGGTGAGCCTGGTGCTCGCCGCCGCCGGGTTGCTGGTGCTCGTCTCGCTGCTGTCGGTCGGCGGGTACGTCCTGTCGTTCTGGAACTTCCGGCTCACCCGCGAGCCGGCCGGCACGCTGCACGTCCGGCGCGGGCTGATCACCACGCGGTCGGTGTCCATCGAGGAGGACCGCCTGCGCGGCGCCGAAATCCGCGAACCGCTGCCGCTGCGGCTGGCCGGCGGCGCCCGCTGCGTCGCCATCGCCGCCGGCCTGCGGGAGGGCAAGAGCGCGGACAAGGGCGGCAGCCTGCTGCTGCCGCCGGCGCCGCTGGCCCGCGCGCACGAAGTCATCGCCGACGTGCTGGGCGAGGACCCGGCCGCGACGCCGCTGGTGCGCCACCCCCGCCGGGCGCTGTACCGGCGGCTGTCCAGGGCCGTCCTAAGCGTGCTGCTGCTCGCCGCGGCGTTCTACGGCCTGGCGTGGCTCGGCGCGCTGCCGGACTGGCCGTGGCAGGCCGCGCTCGTGCTGGTGCCGTTCGCCGCGGTCGTCGGCTGGGACCGCTACCGCGGCCTCGGCCACGCCCTCACCGGCCGGTACCTCGTGACGCGGTCGGGCTCGCTGGACCGCGGCACGGCGGCCGTCCGCTGCGACGGGCTGACCGGGATCGTCGTCGAGCGCTCGTACTTCCAGCGCCGGGCCGGGCTGGTCACGCTGATCGCGCCGGTCGCCGCGGGCAAGGGCAAGTACCACGTGCTCGACGTCGGCGAAGGGGACGGGCTGGCCCTCGCCGACCGGGCGCTGCCCGGCCTGCTGACGCCGTTCCTCACCGGTGACCGGGACCGCGGTTGACGCCTGGCCCGTGCCGCTCCTAACGTGAAATCCGCCGTCCGAACCCTCGATCCGCGTTCGACGAGAGGACGGCAGGATGTTCCGGAAACTCTTCGGTGTACTGGCCGCGGGGATCCTCGCGGCTTCGGTCCCGACGCCGGCCGCGGCGGCCGACAACCCTTACGGTGACCCGAATCTGGTCTCGATGTTCGACGGGACCGATCTGAGCACGTGGACGTCGTCGAAAGCCGGGCTCTGGTCGGCGAAAAACGGCGTCATCCACGGCAACGGCACCGCGCGCGGCTGGTTGTACTACAACAAACAGCAGGTCGGCACGTTTCGGTGGATATTCAATGTCCGGCAGGTCAAGGGCAATCACAAACCGACTGTGCTGATCTGGGGCACCACCGACCCGATCCGCGACGCGCTGAGCGCCATCCAGTTCCAGCCGCCGAACGGCGGGCACTGGGACTACCGGCCGGGGCACAACAACGGCGGCGGGAAACTGTTCCAGCAGCTGCCGCACACCAGCATCGACATCAAGAAGTGGGCCCAGTGCGAGCTGATCGGCGACGCCGCCACCGGCGTCGCGCGGATGGCGTGCTGCCCGCTCACCGGCACGGCGATCACCTGCAAGGGCGTCGAAGTGCTGCGGTTCACCGACAAGACGGCCGGGCGCGTCGGCCCGCTGGCGCTGCAGGTGCACAACTCGGGTATCCAGGACGAGTACCGCGGCCTCTACGTCGAGTCACCCGTGGTGACGAAACCGGGCGAGTTTCTCACCATGTGATCCCGGATGCGTCGGCGATGGCCCCATTTCGGGCCATTGCTGGCCTTCCTTTCACACTACGTGCTAATTTATTCACCCCGTGTGATAGCGAAGGTCGTTTTTGTCTCACCGAGAGGTCACGATGACGCCTGCCGTCAGTACCGTCGACGGTTCCGCCACCACTTCCCCCCGGCGCACCCCCGGCGCCAGCAGCTCCCGCAAGGTCCTGCAGCTGCTGCTGGCCTTCTCGGAGCGCCGGTGGGAGGCGAGCGTCGCCGAGCTGGCCGCCACGATCGGCACCCCGGTGGCGACGACCTACCGGTACGTGGCCCTCCTCAAGGAGCTGCAGCTGCTCGAGGAGGGCCGGGCCGGCCACTACCACCTGACGAGCCAGGTGATGCCGCTGGCGCGGGCCGCCCAGCTGGCGAACGACATGGTGCAGCTGGCCCGGCCGGCCATGGAGGAGGCCGCGCGGGAGCTCGGCGAGACGGTGATGCTGTTCCAGCGGTTCGGCGACGCCGCCGTGTGCGCGGACCGCGTCGAGTGCGACCGCGCCATGCGGTTCACGTTCGAGCCGGGGCATTCGCTGCCGCTCGGCGTCGGCGCGTCCGGCAAGATGCTGCTCGCGCTGCTGCCCGAAATCGAGCGCGAGCAACGGTGGGCGTCGATCGTCGCGGAGCGCGGCACCGCGGTGCGCGACGAGCTGAAGCGGGCGCTGGAGAACCGGTACGCGGTCAGCTCCGGCGAGCTCGACGAGGGCGTCTGGGCCTGTTCGGTGCCGGTGCAGACCATCGGCAGGCGGCCCACCGTGCTCAGCATGGCCGGGCCGGCCGCCCGGATCACCGAGGACACCAGGCAGACGGCGATCACCGCCCTGCAGGGGTACGCGGTCCGCATCCAGCGGGCGATCGCGTCTTATTCGCTGTGAGAATCCCGCCCGGGCGCGTAGAACTGCCGGAGTGATCCGGCCCGCCCGTCCCGACGACCTGCCCGCGCTCATCGACGTCGAGCGCGAGGCGGGTGCGCTGTTCCGCACCGTCGACATGGCGGCGATCGCCGACGACGACCCGGGTTCGGTTGAGTCGCTGGCGGTGTACCAGTCCGCCGGCCGCGCGTGGGTGAGCGTCGACTCCGCGGACCGGCCGGTGGCCTACCTGGTCGCGGAGGTCGTCGACGGGTGCGCGCACATCGAGCAGGTCTCGGTCCGGCCGTCGCACGCGCGGCGGGGAATCGGCAGCGCGCTGATCGAAACGCTCGCGGAGTGGGCTGCTTCACACGGGCTGGCGGCGCTGACGCTGACGACGTTCGAAAACGTGCCGTGGAACGCGCCGTACTACGAACGGCTGCGGTTCCACGTGGTCCCGGACGCGGAAATCGGCGACGGCCTGCGCTCGATCCGCCGTGCCGAAGC
Organism: Amycolatopsis sp. cmx-13-12; assembly: GCA_049998155.1. GTDB lineage: Bacteria > Actinomycetota > Actinomycetes > Mycobacteriales > Pseudonocardiaceae > Amycolatopsis. The sequence continues at coordinate 112,025 of JAEBES010000002.1, forward strand.
CGCCCGCGGCCTGGACGCCTGGCCGCGTGTCGCCATGATCCGACCGCTCTGACCTGCGGTTTTTCGGAGTTGTCCCCTACTCGGGGGAGAGAGTGGCGCGGGCGGTCGAACATGTGTTCTACTGTGCCGTGCCGGTCCCGGAGGGGGAAGCTCCGAGGGCCGGCCCACCAACTTCGGGAGGTAGTCGTGGCGGTAAAGATCACCCACCTGACGAACGGCCAGCAGGTGCGTTTCGCCAACGCCGACGGGGCCCGCCGGTACGCCGAAATCATGGGCGGCGGCGTGGACAAGTGGCGCTTCACGGTTGTCCCCGAGGACCCGATGCTCCGGAAAATGTCGGACTCGGTCGTTAACGTACCGGTATGGCGCATGACTTCCAGGTAGTGGTGGATTCGGCCGACCCGCACGTGCTCGCCGACTGGTGGGCCGAGACGCTCGGCTGGTCCGTGGAACCGACGGACGCGGACTTCGTCCGCGAGATGATCGCGAAGGGGTACGCGACGGAGGCGGAAACCCGGACCTACCGAGGATCGCTGGTGTGGAAATCGGGGGCGGGGATCCGCCATCCGGACTCGCCACCGGAGGGCCCGCCGCGGCGGATCCTGTTCCAGGAGGTACCGGAGGCCAAGACGGTGAAGAACCGGGTCCACGTGGACGTGTGGGTGGGCGCGGAGAACGTCGAGGGAACGGTCGAGAAGCTGAAGGCCCGCGGCGCGGAGTTCCTGTGGCGCGGCCGGCAGGGGCCGCACAGCTGGGTGACGATGGCCGATCCGGAGGGCAACGAGTTCTGCGTTTCCTGACACCGGGGCCGGGGTCAGGGCCAGGTCGGCGGCGGGCTGGGGCCGCCGCCGGCCCGGTGAGTTTCGGGCCGGATCACGCGAGTTCCGGCTGCAATCACGCGAGTTCCGGCCTCGATCACGCCAGCTCCGGCCTCAGCCTCGCGAGCCGGCGCCAACCGCGCGAGTTGCGGCTCCAGACACGCGAGTTCCGGGCCCAATCACGCGAGTTCCGGCCTCAACCACGCCGGCCCCGAGCTGGAGCACGCGAGCTCCGCCCCAGCCCGAGCCGGCACCTCACATCTGTGCCACCAGGCGGTCCAAGGCCTTCGGCAGCGCCGCCGCCAGCAGGTCCAGCTCCGCCTCTCCCGCCACCAACGGGGGCGACACCGCCACCCCGCGGCCCAGGTTCCGCACGATCACGCCCTCGTCCCGGCATGCTCGCTGGAGCTTCACCGGCGCCCCGGGGTCGGCCTCGAGCACGTCCGCCGTCAGCTCCACCGCCGCCAAGAAACCCAGGCCGGCCCGCACCTCGGCCACCGACGCGTGCCCGATGACCCCCGATACCGCGTCCGCCAGGGGTTTCTCCAGCTCACGACCGCGCGGAATCAAGCCGTCGCGCTCGTAGATGTCCAACGTGGCCAAGCCCGCCGCGCACGCCACCGGGTGGCCCGCGTACGTCGGGCCGTGGCGGAAGATCGGTGCACCCGGCGCCCCCGTGAAGAACGGCGAGGCCACCTCCGGCGACACCACCAGCGCTCCCAGCGGGATCGTTCCGCCCGTGATGCCCTTCGCCGTCGTGATCATGTCCGGCCGCACCGGCCAGCGGTCGATCCCGAACCACGTGCCCAACCTGCCCCAGGCCGCGATCACGCAATCCGCCACGAACAGCACCTCGTGCCGGCGGCAGATCGCCGCCACCTCCTCGAGGTAGCCCTCCGGTGGCAGCAGCACGCCGCCCGCGCCGATCACCGGCTCGCAGAAGAACGCCGCCACCCGCGACGCACCGACCCGCTGGATCTCCGCCTCCAGCGCGGCCGCGTCGTCATACGCCACGTGGGAAAACGACGGTGGCTGGGGGCCGACGCCCGCCGCGTTCGCCGGGATTCCGCCCACCGCCGTGCCGAAACCGTGGGTTCCGTGGTAGCCCTGCGCCCGGCCGATCACGTGGACCTTCTCCGGCCGCCCGGTCTGCGCGAAGTACGCACGGGCCAGCTTCACCGCCGTGTCGATGACGTCGCCGCCGCCCGAACCGAAGAACACCTTCGAGCCCGGGTCCGGCGCCAGGGCCGCCACCCGGTCCGCCAGCTCGATCGCCGGCCGGTTCGCGTTGTAGCCGAACAGGTTCCACGAGTCGAGCTCCGCCAGCTGGCGGGAAACCGCTTCGGTGATCTCGGGACGGCCGTGGCCGAAGTTCGCGTACCAGAGTGACGCCGTCGCGTCGAAGTACCTGCGGCCCGCCTCGTCCCAGACGTACGAGCCTTCACCTCGGGTGATGACCATCCGGTCGCCGTCGACCGCGCCCATGTCGGCGAACGGGTGCCACAGGGCGTGCTGTGCTGCCATCGGTCCTCCTCAGTCCTGTCCCATGCCTACCATCAGTCCAGGAACTCCGCGATCTCCTCGGCCGAGTACCCCAGCTCGGCCAGCACCTCCGCGGTGTGCTGCCCCAGGGTCGGCGGAGCGGACGCCGGCCGCGCCGGGGTGTCCGACGCCTTCACCGGGAAGCCCGTGCCCACGTACGTCCCCACCGTCGGGTGCGGCAGTCGCACCACCTGCTCGCGCGCCGCCGCCCACGGGTCCGCGTAGACGTCGTCGAGCTCGTTGACCGGCGCCGCCGGGATGCCCGCCGCGTCGAACGCCTTCAGCCACTCCGCCGCCGTGCGCGTCAGCAGCACCGGTTCCAAAAGCTCGTTCAACGACTCGCGGTGAGCGGAGCGCGCAGCGTTCGACGAGAACCGCGGGTCGGACGCGATGTCCAGGCCGAGCACCCCGCAGAACGCGTGCCACAGCTTCTCGCTGCCGACGGCGATGATCAGCCAGCCGTCGGCGACGTGGTAGCCCTGGTACGGGACGATGCTCGGGTGCGCCGAGCCCATCCGGCTCGGGCGTGGCGCGTCGTAGAACACCGCGCCCGCCGCGTACACGTGCCAGGCCAGCTGACTGTCCAGAAGGGACACGTCGAGGTACTGGCCGCGGCCGGTCGTGTGCCGGGCCTGCAGCGCCATCAGGACGCCGATGATCGCCCACGTCCCCGCGTTCAGGTCCGCGACCGGCAGCCCGACCTTCGCCGGCGCGCCGTCCGGCTCGCCGGTCAGCGACATCACGCCGCCGAGGGCCTGCGCCACCAGGTCGTACCCCGCGCGGTCGCGGTACGGGCCGGTCTGGCCGAACCCGGTGATCGACACGTGGATCAGCCGCGGGTTGAGCGCCGACAGCTCCGCGTACCCGATGCCCCACTTCTCGAGCGTCCCCGGCCGGAAGTTCTCGACCAGGACGTCGGCGTCCGCGACCAGCCGCCGGAGGGCTTCGCGCCCGCGGTCGCTCTTGAGGTCGAGCACGATCCCGCGCTTGTTCCGGTTCGCCGCCAGGTAGTAGACGGCCTCGCCGCCGACGAACGGCGGGCCCCAGCCGCGGGTGTCGTCGCCGTGGCCCGGCGGCTCGACCTTGACGACGTCCGCGCCCATCTCGCCGAGGTACTGGGTGCAGTACGGCCCGGCCAGGATGCGGGAGAGGTCGACGACCTTGATCCCGTCGAGCGGGCGGACAGCAGGGGACATCGACGGCTCCTTCACAGTCGGTCCCCCTTTCTACCCCGGGCATCCGGCGGACCCGGGCAGCCGCCGTCCGGGGGCGGCATTTCTGCCCTGATGCCCGGTTCGCGCCCCCGTCACCCTGGAGATCTTGTCCGCAGTCCCGGGGGAGGGAACCATGCGACGGTTCGGGGTCCTGCTGCTCACGCTCCTCACCGCCGGTGCGGCGATCGCCGTGCCGGCGGCGGCCGATGAGCCGGCCGTCGCGGCGAAGCCGCCCATGGGCATCTCGTGGTCCCGCGGCTGGAACCAGTGCCCGCGGATCGACGACGCCAAGGTCCGCGCGGCGGTCGACATGCTGGTCACCAGCGGTCTGAAAGACGCCGGCTACACCTACGTCAACATCGCCGGGTGCTGGGCGGCCAAGACGCGCGCGGCGGACGGGAAGCTGCAGCCGGACACCGCCAAGTACCCCGACCTACCGGGGCTCATCGCTTACGTGCACGCCAACGGCCTGAAGTTCGGGCTGCACAGCGGCACCGGCGCGCTCGTCTGCGGCGGCGCGATGCCCGGCTCGCGCGACCACGAAGACCTCGACGCGCAAACGTTCGCGGACTGGGGCGTCGACTACCTCGAGTACGACACGTGCGGCGGCGAGAACGGCGTCGCCGCGGCCACCAGGAAGATGAGCGACGCACTCAAGCGCACCGCGCGGCCGATCCTGCTCGCCCTGAACAACACCTTCTCGTCGAACAACCGCCAGTGGGAGTGGGCGCCCGGCGCGGGGGCGCACACCTGGCAGCTGGCCACCGACCTCCCGGACAACCTCGCGGCCGCGATGCCCGAAGTGGACAAGCAGCCCGCCCTCGCCGGGCGCACCGGTCCCGGCGGCTGGAGCGATCCCGGCTACCTCAACTTCGGCTTCCTCGACCTGCCCGTGCGGCGGGCCCAGTTCTCGCTGTGGGCGCTGCAGAACGCGCCGCTGATGCCGAACGAGTCGTTCCCGCTCGACACGCTCGCCAACCGCGACGTGATCGCGGTCGACCAGGACTGGTCCGGCACGCCCGGGCGCAAGGTCCGCGACCTGAGTGACGCCGAGATCTGGGCGAAGCCGATGTCCGACGGCTCGGTCGCGGTGCTGCTGCTCAACCGCGGCCCGGTCGCCCGGACGATCCCGTTCGACCTCGCGGAATCCGGTGTCGCGAGTGCGTCGGCCTACCGGGTCCGCAACCTGTGGACCGGCGCCGAGCTGACCAGCACCGGCACGCTGCGCGCGTCCGTGCCCGCGCTGTCCGGGGTCTTCCTGCGCGCTTGGCCGGGGCAGCCGTCCCCCGCCGAGCCGCTGGTGACGCTGGGTGTCGAGCTGCCGGAGGGTGTCCTGGCCGGCCGGCCGGTGCCGGGCGCCGTGACGGTGACCAACGACGGCGACACCCCGATCACCGACGCGCGGTACACGATCACCGTGCCGTCCGGGTGGGAGCTGGACGGCCCCGCGCAGGTCGACGTCCCGCGGGTCTCCCCCGGCAGCACGGTGACGCGGGAAATCACGCTGCGGCCGACCGCGGCACCGGCCGCGAAGGTGCTGGTCGGGGCGAGCGGTGGCTACACGAGCGAGTTCGGCCCGCGCACCGCCGCGGGCTCGGCCGAGGTCCCGCTGGTGACCGCGCCCGGACGCGGGACGACGTACCTGGACACGCGGCCGTGGCTCTACTCGGAGAACGGGCTCGGCCCGGTGGAGCGCGGCAGCGTGGCGAACGGGCGGGCGATGGCGGTCGGCGGCGTCGGCTACCAGCCGAACAGCGGGATCGGCGTGCACGCGCCGTCGGTGATCCGCGTGTACCTGGGCGGGGCGTGCAAGTCGTTCACCACCCAGTACGGCGTCGACGACGTGTCGGGGCCGGACGCGACAGTGGTGTTCCGGGTCCTGGGCGACGGCCGGGAGCTGTTCGCGACGGGGATCGTCGAGGGCGGGTGGCGGCCGCAGAAGCTGACGGTCCCGGTCACGGGCGTGCAGCAGCTGGCCATCGCGGTCGACGACGGCGGCGACGGTTCGGCCGGCGAGTACGCCGACTGGATCGCCCCGAACGTCAGCTGCTGACGGCTCCCTCGAGCAACGCGACGGCCTGCGCGGTCCGCCGGTAGAGCACGTACCGCCCGTCCCGGACCTTGCTGACCAGACCCGCCCGGTGCAACGCGCTCAGGTGGTAGGAGACGGTGCCCGGGCTGTACCCCGTCCGCCTGGCCAGCTCCGCGGTCGGCCGCGGGGTGTCGAGGTCGGCCAGCAGGGCCGCCCGGGCCGCGCCGACGACCGGCGCGATCCGGCCCGGCCGGTGGTCGGCGCCCGTGCCGATGCCCTGCGCCGGGTAGCAGAGGACGACCTGGCCGGGGACGTCGATCTGGATGCTGGTGCCGGGCCAGCTGAGCACGCCCGGGGCGAGGACCAGTTCCCGGCCGGAGACGTCGGCCTCGCCGTCGAACGGCTTGACGACGGTGATCGCGTCGCCGGCCCAGCCGATGGTGTGGTGCAGGCTGCCGAGCACCCCGCCGACGCCGTGGCGGGCGATGGCCTGTGCGCGGTGGGTGATGTCCCGGTCGAGCACCGCCTGCAGGGCGGCCCAGTCCTCGGCCAGCGCCTCCCGCCAGAACCGGGCGAGGCCGTTGGCCAGGCGCCGGGCCATCGTCCCCGACTCGACGCTCCGCCGGGCCGTGACCGGCACCGGTCTGGTCCAGTGGACCTGCGTGTGGGCCAGCACCTGGGTCTCGACGTCGTCCTGCGCGGTCGCCTCGATCCGCGCGATCTGCTCGTCGAGAAGGTCGGCCGGCCGGGTGGCCGTGCCCGGCTGCGGGGTCAGCAGGTCCGGCGTGTAGACCTCGCCGGGGCGCGGCAGCAGGTCCAGGAGCAGGGCGACGTCGGGGTGGGCGAGCGCCGCGCGGGCGAGCGGGCCGGGGTCGCCGAACACCGGGTGGCGGCCCGCGTCGGCGGCGAGCTTCAGCCAGGCGAGGGACTCCGCCGCGAGCGAGGGGGAAAACCGTGTCCTGGCCACCGTCTCGGTGTCGACCCGCAGCTTGAACACCGTTCGACGGTAGCAGCCGCACCGGCGGATTTGAACCGGCTCGAATCCTTTCCGGTCGAAGGTTCCCGCGGGGTTGAGTGGGCTGGTGTGCTTCCGACGTGCGACGACCATCGCCGCCGTGGCCGCCGCGCTGCTCGCCTCCGCGCCGGCCGCCACGGCCCGCACCGCCGCCGGCTACCGCACGTGTTCCGTCCTCCACACGATCGCCTGGCACAGCTGGGTCGTCGGCAGCGATGGGCGGTACCACCCGGTGACCTTCCGCAAGCCGTACGCGTTCAGCGTGGTGTTCCCGGTGGCTGGGCGCTGAGTTCGAGCAACCGGGCCTGGGCGTCCCGCAGGTAGCGGTCCAGCGCGGCCGCCGCGGCGTCGAACCGCCCGCGGCGCAGGTCGCGCAGGATCCGCTCGTGGCAGTCCAGGAACGGCTCGTAGAACTCACGCGTGTTCTCGTTGAGCACGAAGAACAACCGGGTTTCGGCGAGCACCTGGCGCATCGTCGCGGACAGGCGTTCGCTGCCGGCCAGGTCCGCGAGGGCCTGGTGGAAGTGGATGCTCGCGGTGCCGACCGACGGCCAGTCCTCGGCCGCCGCCGCGGTCCGGCCGGCCCGAAGCGCTTGCTCGACCGACGATAGATCCACTGTGGACAGTTCTGCCGCCCGGCGCAGCGCTCCGCATTCGGTGGTGCGGCGCACGACGTAGAGGTCTTCGATGTCCTCGATGGTCAGTTCGCGCACGAACACGCCACGGTTCAGCTCGTGCACCGCCAGCCGCTCGTGGGCGAGCAGCTGGAACGACTCGCGCAGCGTGTTGCGCGAGACACCGAGCGCCGAGCTGATCGCCGGCTCGGACAGCCGTTCACCGGGGGCGAAGACACCGTCGGTGATGTACTGGCGGAGGATCGCCGCGACCCGCTCGGCGGTGCCGCTGCGCTCGAGCAGGTGCCGCGCGCTCTCCAGCCCCGAGGCATCGACGGTCACGGCACTACCGCACGCCGAGGTCGAAATCGAGGCTGTACCGGTTGCCCGGCATCGCCCCCGCGGCCTTCGCGCCGTCGATCGGCAGCACGACGCCGTTGACGAACCGGGACTCGTCGCTCGCCAGGAACACCACGGCCTTCGCGACCTCCCACGCCTCGCCGACGCGCGCCGCGGGCGTGCTCGCGACCAGCTGGTGCTGCTTGGTCTCGAACTCCTCCGGCGAGTTGAGCGTGCTGCGCAGCATGTCGGTGTCGATCGCGCCCGGGTTCACCGTGTTGGCCCGGAGGCCCTGGTGCGCGTGGGCGACGGCGATCGACTTCGTCAGCCCGACCAGCGCGTGCTTGGTGGCGTTGTACACCGGGTCGCCGGGACGGCCCATCACGCCGCCGTTCGACGACGTCGTGATGATGCTGCCCGCCTTCCGTTCGATCATGTGCGGCAGCACCGCGCGGGTGCCGAGGAAGGCGGCCCGGACGTTGAGCGCGAAGATGTGGTCGAAGTCCGCCAGTGTGGTGTCCACAAGGGACTTCCCGAGGTGGATGCCGACGTTGTTGAACAGCACGTCGATGCGGCCGGCCTCGGCGAGCACGCCGTCGACGAACGCCGCCACGGCGGACTCGTCGGTGGCGTCCACTATGGAGTGGTGGTAGCCGTCGAGCGCTTCCGCGGGCTCGCGGACGTCGGACGCGAAGACCGTCGCACCTTCGGCGACGAACTCCTTCACGGTGGCGAGGCCGATGCCCCGCGCGCCGCCGAAGACCACCGCAACCTTGCCGGCCAACCGACCCATGCTCACTGCCCTGCTCTCAGTCGTGCTGTCTGCTCTTCGTCCACCACGTAGTCCTCGGGCAGCCGGACGAGCGCATCCGGAGCTCCGAGGTACCGCACTTCGACGCCGTACACCGCACGCGCCGCCGCCACCGAGACGTACCCCTCGACGACGTCGGCGAGCACCGCCGCCACCGGCCGCTCGGCCGGTGGCCCGTACCCGCCGCCGCCCGGCAGCGTGACGTCCACGACGGACTCCGCCGCCAGCGGCACCCGGCTCTTCGCGGGCAGGTCCGCCCCGCCGGACAAGCCGAAGCGACCGGGGGCACCGGGTTCGCCACCGTCCACCCCGGACGCCGCGGCCCGCACCCGGTCGACGTTCCCGTTGACGCTCCAGGCCCCCGAACCGAACCCTGCCGCTCGTCGTGAGTGGTAATTCGGGTTAGAACCCGAATTACCACTCACGAGGCCGCGCAGCGCCATCGTGGTCACCTGGCCGAGGCCGCCGCGGTACCGGCCGGCGCCGCCGGAGTCCACGCGCAGCGCGCGTGCCTGCTGGACCAGCGGCGCCATGGTCTCGATGACCTCGGTCGGCGTCGACCGCAGTCCGCTGGGGAAGCCCGTGGCGGACAGGCCGTCCTGGTCCGACCGCGCACCCATCCCGCCGGTCTGGAAGACGTTCAGCATGAACCCGGGCCCGCGCCAGATGGTCATCCACAGCGCGTCCGCGCTCGGCGCGATCGCCGCACCGGGCAGCGCGCCGATCAGCAGCGACGGCAGGAAGTGCCCGATCAGGTGCCGGGACGCGACCGGGGCCGGCGGCAGGCAGTTCAGCACCGAGCCCTCGGGCGCGGTGACGTGCACCGGCCGGAACGACCCGGCGTTGTGCGGCACCTCCGGCGAGATCGCCGCCTTGACCGCGAACGACGCATACGCCCGCGTGTAGTTGAGCACCACGTTGATCCCGCGGCGGCTCTGCGGCGAGGAGCCCGCGAAGTCGAGATGGATCTCGTCGCCGTCCACAGTGGCCGTGACGCGCAGGACGATCTCTTCGTCCTCGAAGCCGTCGGTGCCGACTTCGTTGGTGTACGTGCCGTCGGGCAGTTCCCGCAGCGCGGCGCGCAACGCCCGCTCCGAGCGGTCCATGATCTCGGCGGCGACCTCGTCCAGGCTGTCGAGCCCGAGCTCGTCCAGCAGCCGCAGCAGGCTCGCCGCGCCGACCTCGTTGCCGGTGACCTGCGCGTACAGGTCGCCGACGGTCTCCTCCGGCGTCCGGACGTTCGCCCGGATCAGCCGTTCCAGATCGGCGTTGACCTCGCCCGCGCGCAGGAACTTGAGGATCGGCAGGCGCAGGCCCTCTTCGAAGACCTCGTGGGCTTCGGCGGACACCAGCCGCCCGCCGATGTCCGGCGCGTGGCAGCAGGAGGCGAACCACGCGACCAGCCGGTCGCCGCGGAACACCGGGGTCGCCACCGTGATGTCGTTGATCTGGCCCGCGGTCTGCCACGGGTCGTTGGTGAGCAGCACGTCGCCGGGTTCGAGGGTCTCCGGCGGGTACGCCGCGACGAAGTGGTGCATGCCGGTCGCCATCGCGTTGATGTGCCCCGGCGTGCCGCCGACCGACTGGCCGATCATCTCGCCGCGCGAATCGAACACCGCGCAGGCGAGGTCGAGCGACTCGCGCACGACGGCGGAAAAGGCCGTGTTGACCAGCGCGTTCTGCTGCTCGGCGAGGATCGAGTGCAGCCGGTTGCCGAACAGCCCGACGACGATGGGGTCGACGCTCACACCGTCACCTCCAGCGCGCCGTCATCCCGGACGACGCAGGACGCGCCGGGCGGGACGACCACCGTGGACTCGCGTTCCTCCACGATGGCCGGTCCGCCGACCCGCGCGCCCGGGGCCAGCCGGTAGCGATCGAACACCGCCGTGTCGACAAATCCACCTGTCGATGGGAAGTAAGCCGGACGGCTGCCCTTGCGCGCGGTGCCCGTGGGCCGGCCGGGAAGCCGCAACGTGACCTCCGGCGCGGGACCGCTCGACACGACCCGCCAGTTCAGCACCTCGACGCCGACCTCGGGCCCGGTGCGCCGGTAGAGCGCGCGGTAGGTCCGGGTGAACTCGTCGATCAACGTCCCGGGCCAGGGACCGTCGTGGACCGGGACGCGGATCTCGTAGCCCTGCCCGGCGTACCGCATCTCGGCGACGCGGTGGTGCGTCACGTCGTCCACTCCGGACTTGGCGAGCAGCGCTTCGCCCTCCGCCTCCATCTCGGCGAACAGCGCGTCGACCTGGTCCCGGGTGAGGTCGTGCACGGCCGCGCGGGCCGACCGCACGAAGTCGAACGCCAGCGGCGCGGTGAGGAACCCGGCCGCGCTCAGCACCCCGGCGGCGGGCGGCGCGACGACCGCGGGTGCCCCCAGCGCCCGCGCGACGCCGACGCCGTGCACCGGACCCGCGCCGCCGAAGGTGTACATCGGCAGCTTCGCCGGGTCGTGGCCGCGCTCGACGGCGTGCACCCGCGCGGCGTTGGCCATGTCTTCGTTGACGCTGGTGTGGATGCCCCAGGCCGCTTCTTCGACGCTCACCCCGAGCGGATCGGCGATCTTGTCCCGGAGCACCGCTCTCGCGGCCTCGGCGTCCAGGCGCATGCCGCCGCCGAGGAAGTAGCCCGGGTCGAGGTAGCCGAGCACGAGGTCGGCGTCGGTGACCGTGGGTTCGGCGCCGCCGCGGCCGTAGCAGACCGGGCCGGGCTCGGAGCCGGCCGAGTCCGGCCCGACGGTGAGCAGGCCCAGCGCGTCGATGCGGGCGATCGAGCCGCCGCCGACGCCGATCTCGATCATGTCGGTGACCGGCACCCGCACCGGCAGCCCGGAGCCGGGCAGCAGCCGGTACTTGCGGTCCACTTCGAACTGGTGCGTCACCAGCGGTGCGCCGCCGGCGATCAGGCAGAGCTTCGCGGTGGTGCCGCCCATGTCGAAGGCCAGCAGGTCCGGCGGCCCGCTCGCGGCCGCCGCCAGCGCGCCACCCGCCGGGCCGGACTCCAGGATCCGGATCGGGTGCCGGGCCGCGGTGTCCACGGTGGCCAGACCGCCGTTGGACAGCATGATGTGCGGCGCGCGGCGAATCCCCAGCCGGTGCAGCCGCTGTTCGAGGTCGCGCAGGTACCGCTCGGTGAGGTCCTGGACGTACACGTTGGCGACCGTGGTCGACGCGCGTTCGAACTCGCGGATCTCGGGGACGACGTCGGAGGACAGCGCCACCCGCAGCGACGGAGCGACCTCGGCGAGGATCTCGCCCGCCCGGCGTTCGTGCGCCGGATTGGTGAAGGAGTGCAGGAAGCAGACGGCGACGGCCTCGATCCCGCGCGCGGCCAGCTCCCGGCCCAGCCGGGCGACGCACTCCTCGTCGAGTCCGATGTGGACGGACCCGTCGGCGAGGATCCGTTCCGGGACGTCGAACCGCAGGTGCCGGGGCACGAGCGGCGCAGGCAGTTCCAGGTGCAGGTCGTAGAGCTCGTACCGGTGTTCGCGGCGCATCTCCAGGACGTCGCGGAACCCGGCGGTGGCCAGCAGCGCGGTCCGTGAACCCGTGCGCTCGATCAGGGCGTTGGTCACCAGCGTCGTCCCGTGCACCACCTGCTCGACGACGCCGAGGTCCGGGAGCAGCGCGGCCAGGCCCTCCTCGACCGCCCGGGCCGGCTCGTCGTGCGTGGTCAGGACCTTGCCGACGGCCACGATCCCGGTTTCGTCCACCGCGCAGAGGTCGGTGAACGTGCCACCGATGTCGACGCCGATCCTCATGTCCGGTACCACCGCGGCGAGCTGTTCAGCGGCGGCTTCAGCTTGGCCTTCACGACCAGCACGTTCGGCTCGTCCGACTCGACGAACTCGCCGAGCAGCCGCCGGAACGCCCGCCCGAAGCCCGAGACGCGGTCGGCGTGCACCCCGAACGACCGGGCCAGGCCGACGAAGTCCGGGCTGTCCCAGTCGACGCCGCGGTGCGGCAGGCCCTCGCGGTCCTGGTCGTAGCGGAGCATCCCGTACCCGCCGTCGTCGACCAGGACGACGGTGACCGGCAGCTGCTCCTGGGCCAGCGTCGCCAGGTCGCCGCAGGCGTAGAGGAAACCGCCGTCGCCGGTGATGCAGATGGCGCGCCCGGTACCGGCCGCGGCCGCGCCGAGCGACGCCGGGAAGCCGTAGCCGAGGGTGCCCCAGCCCATCGGGTAGGCGAGCTTGCGCGGCGCCCGCACCCGGTGGAAGCCGCCGACCCAGTAGCCGGCGACGCACATGTCCGAGACCAGCACCGCGTCCGTCGGCAGCACCTCGTCCAAAGTGGACAGGAAGTCGTAGGCCTGCGGTTCCTCGTCGCGGATCCGCTGGCGCACCCGGCGGCCGATGCCGGCCAGCCGCAGCGTGATGTCGTCGAGCCCGTCCCGCTGCTTCGGCAGCAGGCGCTCGACGATCGACCGGGCGTCCCCGACGAGCGTCAGGTCGGGCCGGTAGTTCTTGGCGGCGTCGTCGGCGTCGACGTTGACCGCGATGAGCTGGGGCGGCTTGGGCATCCGCCAGTTCTGCGTCATCAGGCCGTCGAAGTCGGTGCCGATCGCGAGCACGACGTCGGCTTCGTCCCACAGCTCGCCCACCTCCGGCGTGTGCACCGGGTTCGGGGCCAGGCACGGGTGGTCGAGCGGGAGCAGCCCGCGGGCGGCGAACGTGGTGATCACCGGCGCGGCGAGCTTTTCGGCGAGGGCACCGATCGCCTCGCCCGCGCCCGAGCGCAGCGCGCCGCCGCCGGCCCAGATCAGCGGGTGCCGCGCGTCGGACAGCATCGCCTCGGCCCGCGCGAGGTCGGGGACGTCGACGTCGGGCTTGCGGTGCGGGGCGGGCGGACGCCGGTGCGGTACCTGTTCCCGCAGGTAGTCGGTGGGCACGCCGAGGTAGACCGGGCCGCTCTGCGGCAGCTGCGCGAGCCGGGCGGCGCGGTGGACGGTGGTGCCGATCTGGTCGGGGGCCCGCACGGTGAAGCCGCCCTTGGCCACCGGCGCGAACATCGCCTGCTGGTCGGACGTCTCGTGCAGCACGCCGCGGACGACACCGGGCCGCCGCAGCGTCGAGGGGATGTCGGTGGCGATCACCAGCACCGGCGCCGCGGACGCCATGGCCTCGCCGACCGCGCCGAGCGTGTTCGCCGCGCCGGGGCCGGTGGTGACCAGCGCAACGCCGAGCTTGCCGGTGGCGCGGGCGTAACCGTCGGCGGCGTACCCGGCGGTCTGTTCGTGGCGGACGCCGACCAGCTTGATGCGGGTTTCACCGAGCGCCTCCCACAGTGGCAGGTTGTGCACCCCCGGAAGGCCGAAGACGATCTCCGTTCCGAGCGCTTCCAGCGCGTCCACCAGCTCCCGAGCACCACTCACAGCCACGGCCCGGATACTGCCAGATCGTTCAACGATCTGGCAATCGACCCCTCCGGTCCGCCGGTCTGCCGCAGCTTGTCGTGAGTGGTAAGGCGGGTTCTAACCCGCCTTACCACTCACGACGGCCAGCCACGGCGGATGGTGACTAGACGATGTTGTGCTCGGCACTCGCCGCGCCCGCGGCGAACCGGCGGACGTCGAGCTCGGTGATGTCCACCGCCGGCCGTCGGCCCAGGTAGAGGTCCCGGATCAGCTCGCCGGTGGCCGGGCCCATCTGGAAGCCGTGGCCCGAAAAGCCGGTCGCGTAGAAGAACCGCGACAGCAGGACGCTTTCCCCGATGATCTGGTTGCGGTCCGGCGTCGTTTCGTACAGCCCGGCCCAGGCGGTCCGGATGCCGGCGTCGAGCACGGCGGGGATCCGGCGGCCCGCGAGCTCGGCCAGGCGCGGCAGCCATGCGCCCGGCTCGTACCGCGTGTCGAAGCCGGGGACGCCGTCGTCCTCCGAGAACGACATCGCCAGTCCGGGTCCCTCGCGGTGGAAGTAGAAGGCCGACGGCATCTCGATGGTGAGCGGAACCGCTTCCGGCAGCCCGGGCACCGGCCCGGTGAACACGACCTGCCGCCGGTACGGGCGCACCGGCAGGTCCAGCCCGGCCAGCTCGCCGATCCGGCCCGACCACGCGCCGGCCGCGCACACCACCGCGCCGGTCCGGACGAACCCCGCCGTCGTGCCGACGCCCCTCAGCGCGTCGCCGTCACGCTCGATCCCGGTGACCTCGACGCCGGTCCGCAGCTTCGCGCCGTGCGCGCGGGCGGCCTTCGCGTAGCCCTGGACGACGGCGTCCGGCGTCGCCTTGGCGTCGTCCGGCGACCAGAGGGCGGCCACGACACCCTCGGTCTCCACCGGCGGGAGCACCTTCTTCGCTTCGGCGGGGTCCAGCAGGTGGCTGCGGACGCCGTGCTCCCGCTGCAGCTCGGCGCAGCGCTCGAACGCGGGCACGTCGGCGGGGTCGGTGAGGAGGTAGAGGTAGCCGTCGCGGCGGAAGTCGATCTCGGTGCCGAAGTCGCGGGAGAAAGCGCTGTACGCGGCCAGCCCGCGCAGGCCGAGCTCGACGTTGACGCGGCTGGTGAACGACGACCGGATGCCGCCCGCGGCCTTCGCCGTCGAGCCGCCGCCCAGCTCGCCGCGCTCGAGGAGCAGCACGTCCACGCCGGCCTCGGCGAGCCGGAACGCGCAGCTCACGCCGATGACGCCACCGCCGATCACCACGCACTCGGCCATCGGTGGCAAGGACGTTTCCCCTGCGCCACGGACGGTCATACTCGCCAGAGTAGAACGTGATCCACCGGCGGCCGCCGAGCGCGTAGAGTCGGCGTGCCGAGCTCGAGAGGTGATGTCCCATGGCGATGATGCCCGTGACCGATTCGATGTTCCTCCTCGTCGAAACGCGCGAGCATCCGATGCACGTGGGCGGTCTGCAGCTGTTCAAGAAACCCGACGGCGCCGGCGACGACTACCTCCGCGACGTCCGGAACAACCTCCTCGAATCGGACAACATCCGCTCGGTGTTCCGGCGGCGCCCGGCCCGGCCGGTCAACACGATGGGCCACGTCGCCTGGGCGAACGACGCCGAACTCGAGCTCGACTACCACTTCCGGCATTCGGCGCTGCCGCGCCCGGGCCGCGTCCGCGAGCTGCTGGAGCTGACGTCACGCTGGCACAGCACCCTGCTCGACCGGCACCGCCCGCTCTGGGAGACCCACCTCATCGAGGGGCTCGACGACGGCCGGTTCGCCGTCTACACCAAGGTGCACCACGCGCTGATGGACGGCGTCTCGGCGCTGCGCCAGCTGCAGGGCACGCTCTCGGACGACCCCGCCGACATGGAATGCCCGCCGTGGTGGGGCTCCCGGCACAAGCCCGGCGGCGAGCGCGAGAAGCGCCCGCGGTCGCTGCTCGGGACGGCGCGGAAGACCGCCAACCAGCTCGCGAGCCTGGCGCCGGCGGCGATGAAGGTCGCGCGCGAGGCGTTCGGCGAACACACCCTGACCCTGCCGGGACAGGCGCCGAAGACGATGTTCAACGTGCCGATCGGCGGCGCGCGCCGGTTCGCGGCGCAGAAGTGGTCGCTGGACCGCGTCCGGCAGGTGGCGACGGCGGCCGGGGTGTCGCGCAACGACGTCGTGCTCGCGATGTGCTCGGGTGCGCTGCGGGACTACCTCATCGAACAGCGCGCGCTGCCGGACGCGCCGCTCATCGCGATGGTGCCGGTGTCGCTGCGCCGCCAGAACGACCCCGGCGAGGCCGCGGGCAACAACATCGGCGCGCTGCTGTGCAACATGGCCACGGACCTGCCGGACGCGGGCAAGCGGCTCGTCACGATCCACCAGTCGATGCGCAACGGCAAGCGGCTGTTCTCGGAGCTGACGCCGTTGCAGACGCTGCTGCTGTCCGCGGTGAACGTCGCGCAGCTCGGCGTCTCGCCGATCCCGGGCGTCGTCAAGAACACGCGGCCGCCGTTCAACCTGGTGATCTCGAACGTGCCCGGCCCGCGCAAGCAGATGTACTGGAACGGCGCCCAGCTCGACGGCATCTACCCGGCGTCGGTGCTGCTCGACGGCCAGGCCGTGAACATCACGCTGACCAGCAACGGCGACCACCTCGACTTCGGCGTCACGGGCTGTCGCCGCAGCGTCCCGCACCTGCAGCGGATCCTGACCCACCTCGACACGGCCTTGGTGGAACTCGAAGCTGCGGTAAGGTAGCCCGCTCACCGACACGTCGGCTCCCCCATCGGAAGGAATCTTTCCGAAAGCGGGGCGAAAATGCTGTCCGGAAACCCTTCCCGCTCCTAGGGTGGCGACGATCAGCCCCCGGAAAGAGGAGCAGGACATGACCGAGGAGTGGACGACCCCCGACTTCGTCGAGTACGAAACCCCGATGGAGGTCACCGCCTACGCGGCCCGCATGGCGGACTGACCGATGCCGGTCGAGCCACTCCCGGAAAGCGCATTCATCGACGCCCTGCGCGGTCTTTCCGGCCGGTACTGGGGAACGCACCCGTTCCACCGCCGGCTGCACGCGGGCGAGCTCGACGAGCGCGCGCTGCGGATCTGGGCGGCGAACCGCTGGTACTACCAGTGCGTGCTGCCGCGGAAGGACGCGGCGATCATCAGCAACTGCCCACTGCCGGAGATCCGCCGCCAGTGGCTCGACCGGATCGTCTACCACGACGGCGTGAGCGCCGGCACCGGCGGGATCGAACGCTGGCTGCGGCTCTGCACCGCCGTCGGCCTGGACCGCGACGAGGTGCTCGACGAACGGCACGTCGCTCCCGGCGTCCGGTTCGCCGTGGACGCCTACGTCACCTTCGCACGGACGAAACCGTGGTGGGAGGCCGTCGCGTCGGGACTGACCGAGATGTTCGCGGGGCACCTGATGCAGCAACGGGTGGCGGACATGCTCGCGCACTACGCCTGGATCTCCCACGACGACCTCGCCTACTTCACCAACCGGATCGACAAGGTGGCCGGGGAGGGCAAGGACACGCTCGACATCGTGGTCCGCCACTGCGTCACGCGCGAACAGCAGGACCGCGCGATCGCCGCGCTGTCGTTCAAGTGCGACGTCCTGTGGTCGATGCTCGACGCGATCGAACGGGCGGCCGCGTGATCACCGCCGAGTCCGTTCCGCAGCTGCGCCGCGGCGTGCGGCTGTCGTTCGACCACGTCCGGGAGACGCACGTGCTGCTGTTCCCCGAGGGCGTCCTGGTGCCGAACGCCACGGCGGCCGCGGTCCTCGAGCTCTGCGACGGCGCCCGGTCCGTCGGCGAGATCACGACGGCGCTTTCCGAGCGCTATTCCGGTGTCGTCGCACAGGACGTCCTGTCCGTGCTGGCCCGGCTGGGTGAACGGCGGGTCGTCGCATGGACGTGAGCCCGCCGCTGGGCCTGCTGGCCGAGCTGACCCACCGCTGTCCGCTGCACTGTCCTTATTGCTCGAACCCGGTCGAGCTGACTTCGCGCGCCGCCGAACTGTCCACCGAGGAGTGGCTGTCGGTGCTGTCGCAGGCGCGGGAACTGGGTGTCCTGCAGGTGCACATGTCCGGCGGCGAGCCACTGCTCCGGCCGGATCTGCCTTCGCTGGTGGCGCACGCACACGGGCTCGGCTGCTACGTCAACCTGGTCACTTCGGGGCTCGGCCTGACGCCTTCGCGGCTCGACGACCTCGTTGCGCGCGGGCTGGCGCACGTCCAGCTGTCGGCGCAGGGCGCGACCCGGGAGCGGTCCGACCTGCTGGCCGGGGCGAAGGCTTTCGACCGGAAGCTCACCGCGGCTTCCCTGGTGAAGGCGGCCGGGCTGCCGCTGTCGCTGAACGTGGTGCTGCACCGGCAGAACCACGACCAGCTGGCCGGGATCATCGAGCTGGCCGAGCGGATGGGCGCGGACCGGCTGGAGCTGGCGAACACGCAGTACTACGGCTGGGCGTTGCGCAACCGGGACGCGCTGATGCCGACCGCGGCCCAGCTGGCGGCCGCCGAGCCGGTGGTGCGCTCGGCCGTCGACCGCTTGCGGGGCACGATGGAGATCGTCTACGTCGTCGCCGACTACCACGAGCCGTACCCGAAGCCGTGCATGTACGGCTGGGGTGCGCGGCAGCTGACGGTGGCGCCGGACGGGACGGTGCTGCCGTGCCCGGCGGCGTCGGCGATCTCGACGCTTTCGCTGTCCTCGGTGCGGGACACGCCGCTGGCCGAGATCTGGTACCGGTCGTCGTCGTTCAACGCCTACCGCGGCGAGGAGTGGATGACCGAGCCGTGCCGCACGTGCGACCGCCGGGGGCTGGATTTCGGCGGCTGCCGCTGTCAGGCGTTCCTGCTCACCGGCGACGCCGCGGCCACCGACCCGGTGTGTTCGCGGTCGCCTGGACGTGGCGCGGTCGACCTGATCCTCTCGCGCCCGCCGGTCGCCGATCTGGTCATGCGCCGGTGAAGGTGATCCTCCTCGGCACCGCGGCGGGCGGCGGGTGTCCACAGTGGAACTGCGCGTGCCGGCTCTGCGGTGCGGGGCTGGCGCCGCGCACGCAGGACTGCGTCGCGATCAGCGCGGACGGCGTCGGCTGGTACCTGCTGAACTGTTCGCCGGACATCCGGGCGCAGCTCCTCGGGACGCCGGAGCTGCGGGCCGGGCCGGGGCCGCGCGAGATCCCGCTGCGCGGCGTGCTGCTGACGGACGCCGAGCTCGACCACTCCCTGGGCCTGCTGATGTTGCGCGAGTCGGGCGGGCTCCCGGTGTGGGCGCCTTCGGCGGCACTGACCGCACTGGCGCCGCTCTTGTCTGTTGTGGACAGCTACGGCAGCTGGCCACGGTCGCCCGTGGTGGACGTCCCGGGCTTGCGGGTCGAAGTGCTGCCGGTGAGCGACAAGCGGCCGAAGTACGCGTCGGCTCCCGTCGAGGGCCCCTGGGTGGTCGCCTACCGGATCTCCGACCCGGCGACCGGCGGGGTGCTGGTGTACGCGCCGTGCCTGCGGAGCTGGCCCCCGGGTTTCGACGAGTTCGTCGCCGGCGCTTCGCTCGTGCTGCTGGACGGGACGTTCTACGCGCCGGACGAGATGGCCGGCGTGGGCGGGCCGGACCAGCTCGCGATGGGCCACCTGCCGATCACGGCGAGCCTGCCCCGGGTGGCCGGGCGGCCGTGGGCGTTCACCCACCTCAACAACACGAACCCGGTGCTGGACCCGGCGTCCCCGGAGCACGCGGCGGTGCTGGCCGCCGGCGCCTCCCTGCCTCCGGACGGCGCGCGGTACTCGTTCTGAACGACCCCCAAATAAGTGTTTGACAGTCGTGGTTGACTGGGCTCATGCCCCACGACCACCTGCGGGTCCTGGCCCACCCGCTGCGCCTGCGCATCCTGTCGCTGCTGACCGGCACGGCCCTGAGCGCGGCCGAGGCGGCCCGCGAACTCGGCGAGACGCAGGCGAACGTGAGCTACCACGTCCGCAGGCTGCACGACGCGGGCCTGCTGGAGGTGGCGGAGGAGGTCCACATCCGCGGCGGCCGGGCCAAGCGCTACCGCCACCAGCCGGAGTCGGGCAAGCGCTTGACGACCCGGTCGCCGGGCGAGGAGAAGCTCCTGACGAAGGCGATCGCGAACGAGCTGCTGAGACGGGCGGATTCCCGAGCAGCGAACCGCCGGGCATCGTTGACGGACGCGGAGCTGTGGGTGGACCCGCAGTTGTGGGCGCGCCTGCTCGAGAAGGCAACGGCACTGAGCGAGGAACTCCACGCGGCGGCGCAGCCCCCGAGGACCCCGGGGACGGTGCGGGTCAGCGCGAGCGTGGCGCTGTTCGAGCTCGAAGGTTCGGACGGGCTCTCGTGAATGCGGTCGACCGGGTGGCTGGGCCCGCGGAAGCCGCCGGCTCGGTCCGACTCCGCCGCTGGTCCTGCGCGCCGGGCCAGTCCGCCGCCCGCCCTGCCTGCCTCCACCGCCAGCCCTCCGCGCCGGGCCGGGCCGCACCCGGCCCCACCTACCCCCGCCGCCGACCCTCCACGCCGGGCCACTCCGCACCCGGCCCCACCTACCCCCGCCGCCGACCCTTCACGCCGGGCCGGGCCGCCGCTCGCCCAATCCGCATTCCCGTCCCCTCGGAGCCGCTGTCGTGACCACTCCACTGCTCGTCCCGCTGCGGGAAGCCCGGTTCCGCGCCCTGGTCACCGGCCGGAGCCTGGCCGACTTCGGGAATGCCGTCGCTCCCTTCGCGCTGGCCTTCGCGGTCGTCGATCTCACCGGGTCGGCCGTCGATCTCGGGATCGTCGTCGGCGCCCGGTCGATCGCCAACGTTCTCCTTCTCCTCTTCGGCGGGATGCTGGCCGACCGGCTTCCGCGGTCCGTCATCCTGCAGGGCACCGAGACCGCCGCCGCGCTCACGCAGGCCGCCATCGCCGCGAGTGTCCTCTGTGGATTCGCCAGCATCCCCCTGCTGGCCGGGCTCGGGCTCGTCAACGGGGCCGTCTCGGCCATTTCCCTGCCCGCCGCCGCCTCGCTCACGCCGTCGACCGTTCCTCCCGCCCTGCTCGCCCAGGCGAACGCCCTGGTCCGGCTGCTCTCCAACACCGGCCGCATCGCCGGGGCCGGGCTGGCCGGCGTGCTCGTCGCCTTCGCCGGTTCCGGATGGGCGCTCGCCGGGAATTCACTGCTCTTCCTGGCCGCCGCGCTGGCGTACCGGCGGATCCGGCTGCCGCGCGGTGACCGCGTTCCCGGCCGCCGGCCGCTCGCCGAGCTCGCCGAAGGGTGGCGAGAGTTCCGCGCCCGGTCGTGGGTGTGGCTCGTGGTGCTGCAGTTCATGATCGTCAACGCCGTGATCGCGGGCGCGCTGCTGGTGATCGGCCCGCTCGTCGCCGACGACACCTTCGGCCGCACCGGCTGGGGCTTCGCACTGGCCGTGCAGACCGCGGGTTCGCTGCTCGGCGGCGTTCTCGCCGCCCACTGGCAACCGCGGCGGATGCTGTTCGCCGGCGTCGCGCTGACCATGGTCGACGCGCTGCCGATGCTCGCCCTCGGCCAGACGCCGTACCTGCTGCCGCTGCTGGCCGCGATGTTCCTCTCGGGCGTCGCCATCGAGCAGTTCGCCGTCGCCTGGGACGTGTCGCTGCAGGAGAACATCCCGCCGGACAAGCTCGCCCGCGTCTACTCCTACGACATGCTCGGCTCGTTCATCGCGATGCCGCTCGGCCAGATCAGCGCGGGCCCGCTGGCCGAACACTTCGGCCGCTCGGCGACGCTCCTGGGCGGCGCGGCCCTGATCGTCGGCGCCACCGCGCTCGTGCTGTGCAGCTCCCAGGTGCGGGGGCTCGTGCGCCGGGCGCCGGTCGGCCAAGGCTGAGGTCCGGCCAGACCCGCCCCGGCCACTTCCAGCTACCGGCCGGTTCGCGCCCCGGCCGCTACCGGCCCACGCGCGGACCGGACGTCAAGTCGCGATGACCGTCGAGCCGCCACCAGCTCTCCAGCGTTTCCCGCAGCGCCTTCAGCAGCTCGCCGCCGGTTTCCAGGGGGACGAGCGCGGCCTTGCCGTCGTCCACCCGGAGCGCGGCGGCCAGCCGGTCGCCCTGTTCGATCAGGCCGACGACCACCCGCGTCGGCTCCCCGGTGACGTCGACGGTCGGGATGGCTCGTTCGTACCACCAGCCTTGAGCGTTCACCCGGCCGACAGTGGCACAGCTTTCCCCGACCCGGTCCGGGTTTCACCCTCACGTGTGGTCAGGACGCCCAGGGCCGCACTTCCTCCAGCAGCTTCGCCACCGCCAGCACGAGGTCGTCCGAGTGCCGCGGCCCGACGATCTGCAGGCCGACCGGCAGCCCCGCGGACGTGCGCCCGGCCGGCACGCTGATCGCCGGCTGCTGGGTCATGTTGAACGGATACGTGAACGGCGTCCACTCCGGCCACTCGCTCAGCCCGCTGCCCGGCGGCACGTCGTGCCCGGCTTCGAACGCCGCGATCGGAAGGGTCGGCGTGATCAGCACGTCGTAGCGCGTGTGGAACTCGCCCATCCGGATGCCCAGCGCGGCGCGCTCGGCGGTGGCGTCGAGGTAGTCGCTCGCCGTCCACTTCCTGCCGAGTTCCCAGACCCGGCGCAGGCCGGGATCGGTCCGCTGCTCGGAACCCGGCGGGAAGGAGTCGAGCAGCTTCGCCGCTCCCGAGGACCACAGGACGTCGAAGGCCGGCTTCGGATCGGCGAACCCGGGGTCGGTCTCCTCGATGTGCAGGCCGGCGTCGCCCAGCGCGCGGACCGCCGCGGCGACGATCGCGGCCACCTCCGGGTCGACGTCGACGTAACCGAGCGTCGGGGAGAACGCGGCGATCAGGCCGCGCACGTCCCGCCGGACGGCCTCCCGGAACGACCCCACCGGCGGCGCCAGCGCGGCCGGATCGCGGTGGTCCGGCAGCGACAGGACGTCCAGCAGCAGCGCGATGTCGTCCACCGAACGCGCCATCGGACCGGCGTGCGAGAGCGGGCCGAACGGGCTGGCCGGGTAGAGCGGGATCCGCCCGTGGGTCGGCTTCAGCCCGACGATGCCGCAGAACGACGCCGGGATGCGCACCGAGCCACCGCCGTCGGTGCCGACCGACAGCTCGCCCATCCCGGCCGCGACGGCCGCGGCGCTCCCGCCGCTCGACCCGCCCGCCGTCTTCGACGGGTCGGCCGGGTTCCGCGTGATGCCGCACAGCGGGCTGTCGGTGACGCCCTTCCAGCCGATCTCGGGCGTGGTCGTCTTACCGAGCAGCACCAGGCCGGCTTCGCGCATCCGCGCGGCGACCGGGCTGTCGACGTCCCACGGCTGGTCCGGGTCGATGCTCTTCGAGCCCCGGACGGTCGGCCAGCCCTGGGTGAGGAACATGTCCTTGATCGACGACGGCACGCCGTCGAGCCACCCGATCGGGTTGCCCTCCCGCCAGCGGACCTCGGCCGCTTTGGCCTGCTCCAGCGCGCGGTCGGCGTCGACGAGGCAGTAGGCGTTGCACTCGCCGTCCCGGGCTTCGATGGCCTG
Source organism: Amycolatopsis sp. cmx-13-12 (assembly GCA_049998155.1). Taxonomy (GTDB): domain Bacteria; phylum Actinomycetota; class Actinomycetes; order Mycobacteriales; family Pseudonocardiaceae; genus Amycolatopsis. The sequence goes on from JAEBES010000002.1 coordinate 135,332, forward strand.
CAACGCGTTCTGCGTCGCCTCGACCGGCGAAAGCTCGCCGGTCGCGTAGGCGGCGACGAGCTCGCTGGCGGTCAGCATCCTGTTCATCCGGCTCCCTGGTTCCCCGACGGCACGTAGCCGAGCGTCTTGTCGACGACATTGCGCAGCGGCTCCCCGGCGCGCCAGCGGCGGAAGTTCTCGGTGAACACCTCGACCAGTGTGTTCCGCCAGCCGACGAAGTCCCCGGACATGTGCGGCGAGATCAGCACGTCCGGCAGGGTCCACAGCGGGCTTTCGGCCGGCAGCGGCTCGGTGTCGAAGACGTCGAGCGCGGCCCCGGCGATGGTCTTGCTTTCGAGCGCCTCTACGAGATCCGACGTCACCACGAGCTCGCCCCGGCCCACGTTGACGAACCGCGCCGACGGCTTCATCGCGGCGAACGCGCGCGCGTCGAACATGCCCTTCGTCTGCTCGGTCAGCGGCGCGACGGCGACGACGTAGTCGGCGTGCGGCAGGACTTCGGTGAGCCGCGCGGATTCGTGCACGACGCCGAAGTCGGGGTCGCCGACGCGCTCACGACGTCCGGCGCCGCTCACCCGCATCCCGGCCGCGCGCAGCAGCCGCGCGATGGCCCGGCCGATCGGCCCGGTGCCGACCACCACCACCTCGCGCCCGGCGATCCGCTCGCTCTCGCGGTGCAGCCAGCGGCCCTCGCGCTGGAGGTCGTGCGAGCGCGCGAAGTCCTTTGCGAAGGCGAGGACGACGCCCAGCACGTACTCCGCGATGGCGTCGTCGAAGACACCTCGCGAGTTGGTCAGGACCACGTCGCTTTCGCGCAGGCCGGGGAACAGCACGGGGTCGACCCCGGCGCTGGCGATGTGCAGCCAGCGCAGCCGGTCGGCCGCGTGCCACGCGTGGGGAACGGCCGTGGAGAGGAAGTCGTAGACGAAGAGGGCGTCCGCTCCGGACAACGCTTCGGCAAGGCCCGCTGCGTCCGTGTAACGCACGACCGCCCCGGATTCGACTGCACGCATGTCCGGTGGGCGGGACTCGCCGCAGAGCACTGCCAGGACGGGGGCTTCCCGGTGTTCCGAGGCGATCACGTTGACACGGTAAAAGTGACTCGTATGATTGTCAACAATCCGAGGAACGACCCCCGGAGCACCGGACTGTCAAGCACAGACGTATTCCGGAGGCTGAGCCTTGGATTTCGACTTCCTGGCGTTCGACGGCCCGCTGGCGCAACGCGGCATCGGCGTCATCGCCCCGTTCGACCTCGCGCTGGAGCGCGAGCTCTGGCGCTGGGTACCGATGGAGGTGTCCCTCCACCTCGCCCGCACGCCGTACGAGCCCGTGCCGGTCAGCATGGAGATGGCCCGGCTGGTCAGCGACAGCCACCACCTGGCCAGCGCGACCCGCGACGTGCTGCACGTCGAGCCCGAGGTCGTCGCCTACCTCTGCACGTCGGGCAGCTTCGTCAACGGCGTCGGCTACGAGCGCTCGCTGACCAAGGCGATCTGCGACGCCGGCGCGCCGGACGCCGTCACCACCTCGGGCGCGCTGGCCGAAGTGCTGCAGCAGCTGGACCTCCACCGCGTCTCGGTGCTCACGCCGTACGACGCCGACCTGACCCGCGCCCTGCACGACTTCCTCGCCGAGCTGGACGTCGAGACCGTCGCCAGCGACCACCTCGGCCTGGGCGGCGGCATCTGGAAGGTCAGCTACCGGACCATCGCCGAGCGCATCCTCGCCGCCGACCACGGCGACGCCGAAGCGATCTTCGTCAGCTGCACCAACCTCCCCACCTACGACCTGATCGAACCCCTGGAAGCCGCGCTCGGCAAACCGGTGCTCACCGCCAACCAGCTGACGATGTGGGCGTGCCTGCGTCGGATGCACCTCCCCATCGTCGGACCCGGAAGGTGGCTTCGTGACGTGTCGTGAAGGGTTTTCCTTGACCTCCCCTCTAGGATTGTCGACAATTTGCGTCCCCTCCGGAGGTTCCGTGACCACCATCGGTTTCATCTACCCCGACCACGCGGCCGAAGACGACTACCCGCTGGCCGAGCAGCTGCTCGGCGGCATGGCCGTCGACGAGGGCGACATCCGGCTGGCGGTCGAGCACATCTACGGCACCGACAAGCACGCGGTGGCCGAGCTGCTCGACCTCGGCAGCGAGGCCCGCCTCGCCGACGGCGCCGCCCTCCTCGCCAAGCACGAGCCCGCCGCCGTCATCTGGGCCTGCACCAGCGGCAGCTTCGTCTACGGCTGGGAGGGCGCCCGCGACCAGGCCGACCGCCTCGCCGCCGTCGCCGGTGTCCCGGCCTCGAGCACCTCCTTCGCGTTCGTGCACGCCGCGCGTGCGCTGGACGTCAAGCGGGTCGCCGTCGCCGCCAGCTACCCGGACGACATCGCCCGGCTGTTCGTGGACTTCCTCCGGGCCGGCGGCATCGAGGTCGTCTCGATGGCCAGCGCGGACATCGTCACCGCGGCCGAGGTCGGCGCGATGAGCCCGGAAGCCGTCCTCGAGCTCGCCGTCGGCCACGACCACCCGGACGCCCAAGCGGTGCTCGTGCCGGACACCGCCATGCGCACCCTCGGCGAGATCAACGCCGTGGAGGCCGCGCTCCGCAAGCCCGTGCTGACGGCCAACCAGGTCACGGTCTGGGAGGGCCTGCGCCTGACCGGGCAGCACCGGCTCGTCCGCTCGCTCGGCGCGCTCTTCCGGCACCTGCCGGACGGGAGAGCGTGAGATGGCCCTGCTGCCCGAGATCGAGCCGGTGAGCCGCGAGTCGACGGCCGCCGTCATCGCGCGCCAGCTGCGTGACGCGATCATGACGGGCGCCCTCCCGCCCGGGACCCAGCTCGGCGAGACCGAGCTGGCCGCGCGGTTCCAGGTGTCACGGGGGCCGCTCCGGGAAGCCATGCAGCACCTGGTGTCCGAAGGGCTGCTGCGGAGCGAAAGGCACCGCGGCCTGTTCGTGATCGACCTCGAGCCGGGCGACGTCTACGACATCTACGCGGCCCGATCCGCGATCGAGCGAGCGGCGATGCTGCGCGCCCTGCGCGGCGGCGACCGCGACCGGATCGCGGACGTGTTGGAGCAGACCGTCACCAAGATGGCGACGGCGGCGAGCGAGGACGACCCCACGGCGCTCTCCACGGCGGACCTGAAGTTCCACGAGGCGCTGATCAACGCGTCCGGCAGCAAGCGGCTCGTGCGGATGGCCCGGACGCTGCTGATCGAGACGCGCATGTGCCTGACGGCGTTGCAGAGCACGTACCAGCGGGTCGAGGAGCGGGTGGAAGAGCACACGAAGCTGATCCAGGCCCTGCGCGACGGCGACGAGGAGACGGCGCTGACGCTGCTGGAGGCGCACATGGAGGATGCGGTGCAGCGGCTCGCGCCGGGGACGAGTTTGCGGGACGGGCAAGCGCCGCCGGTCCCGGGAAACGCGTGACCGAAGGGTCGGCTCGCGTGATCGAAGGGTCGACACGCGTGATTGAGCGGTCGACTCGCGTGATTGGAGAGTCGACACGAGTACCTGGAGGGTCGGCTCGCGTACCGGGAGGGTCGACTCGCGGTACCGAAGTCGGGACTCGCGTGATTCGGGACGGGACTCGCGTAATTGAAGGCGGAACTCGCGTGACTGGGCGGGCATCTCGCGTGACTGGGCGGGCATCTCGCGCGACTGGGCGGGCATCTTGCGTGACTGGGCGGGCATCGCGTGTGTCTGGAGGGGCATCGCGCGGTTAGTGGGCATGGCGGGGTCCTAGGACTGGCTGGCCGGCTCGGCCGTCGCGGTAGTCGGGGGACCAGGGGAAGCGGCCCTGGGTGTCCGCGTGGACCAGTTGCAGCGCGCGGATTTCCGGGCCGTACAGCGCGGCCGCGAACACCAGGTGCGCCGATGGCTCGGCCAGCGAGACGACCTCGATCAGCGGGCCGTCGCGCAGCGGGATGCGCTCGCCCGCCGAGAAGGGCGGGCCGTGCAGGGTGTGGGACGCCAGCGCGTTCAGCAGGGCGCCGGCCGCGAGCACCGGCAGGCCCGTCACGACCAGCTCCGGCAAGCCGTACCCGCTCAGGCCGATCGTGTAGGCCCACGGCGGGTACGGCCCCGCTCTCCCCACTCCCTGCACCAGCCAGCCCCGCTCGGCCACGCCGCCGCGAAGCCGTTCCAGGTAACCGGATCTGTCCGGGTTCTCGCACTCGAAGCACATCGGTGACTCCTCCCCCTCGGTGGGCTCGTGGTCCACCGTGCCGGAGGGCACCGACAAAAACTCAGCCCAGCGCTTCGGCCACCGCCGTGCCGAGGCGTTCTGTGGTATCCGTGCCGCCGAGGTCGGGCGTGCGCACCCGGCCCTCGTCGAGCACCCGGTCCACCGCGGCGCGGATCGCTTGTGCCGCAACGGTTTCGCCCAGGTGTTCGACGAGCATCGCGGCCGCCAGGATCTGGGCGGCGGGGTTGGCGATCCCCTGTCCCGCGATGTCCGGGGCGCTCCCGTGGACCGCCTCGAACATCGACGGGAATTCACCCGATGGATTGATGTTTCCGGACGGGGCCATGCCGAGGCCGCCGGTGATCGCGGCCGCGAGGTCGCTCAGGATGTCGCCGAAGAGGTTCGACGCCACCACGATGTCGAGCCGGTCCGGTGCCTGCACCATCCGCGCGGCCAGCGCGTCGACGTGCATCTGTTCACTGTGTACATCCGGGAACTCCGCCGCCACCTCGGCGAAGATCTCGTCCCAGAACGGCATCGAGTGGATCAGCCCGTTCGACTTCGTCGCCGAGCAGACCCGCAAGGACCGCGTCCGGGCCAGTTCGAAGGCGTACCGGATGATCCGCGTGACGCCGACGCGCGTGAAAACCGACTCCTGCAGCACGAATTCGTCGGGCCGCCCGGCGTTGTGCCGCCCGCCGATCGCCGAGTACTCCCCTTCGGAGTTCTCGCGGACGATGACCAGCTCCAGTTCCTCGGCCTTCCGCCCGGCCAGCGCGGACGTCGTGCCCGGGAGCAGCCGCACCGGCCGCAGGTTGACGTACTGCTGGAACGCCCGCCGCAGCGGGATCAGCAGGCCCCACAGCGAAACGTGGTCCGGGACGCCGGGGAAACCGACCGCGCCGAGCAGGATCCCGTCGAACGCCGAGAGCCGCGCGACCCCGTCGTCCGGCATCATCGCGCCGACCCGGGCGTACCGCTCGCAGCTCCAGTCGAACTCCGTCCACTCCAGCGAGAAACCGAAGAGAGCGGCCGCCCGGTCGAGGACCTTGCGGGCCTCGACCGTGACGTCGACGCCGATCCCGTCGCCCGGGATGCTCGCCAAGCGGTAGGCCGTCACAGGGCGACCGCGATGTACTTGGTCTCCAAGAACTCGTCGATGCCGACCGAGCCGCCCTCGCGGCCGAGCCCCGACTGCTTGATCCCGCCGAACGGCGCCGCCGGGTTCGACACGATCCCCTGGTTCAGCCCGATCATCCCGGCCTCCAAGGCTTCCGACACCCGCAGCGCGCGCTTGAGATCGCTGGTGAAAACGTAGGAAACCAGCCCGAACTCGGTGTCGTTCGCCTTCGCCACGGCCTCTTCTTCGGTGTCGAACGGCGTGATCGGGGCGACCGGCCCGAAGATCTCCTCGTGCGTCAGCCGCGCCCCCTGCGGGACGTCGCTGAGCACGGTGGCCTGGTAGAAGTGGCCCGGCCCGTCGACGCCCGACCCGCCCGTCAGGACGCGAGCGCCGCGGTCGGTGGCGTCCTTGACCAGCTCGGTCACCTTGTCCACGGCGTTCTGGTCGATCAGCGGGCCGACCACGACGTCCTTCTCGGTGCCGCGGCCCATCGGCAGCGCCTGCATCCGCTCGGTCAGCCGCCGCGCGAACTCGTCGGCGACGCCGCGCTGCACGTAGAACCGGTTCGCCGCGGTGCACGCCTCGCCGATGTTGCGCATCTTCGCCTGCATCGCGCCGTCGATGGCGGCGTCCATGTCCGCGTCGTCGAAGACCAGGAAGGGCGCGTTGCCGCCCAGCTCCATCGACGTCCGCAGGACCTTGTCGGCGCACTGCTCCAGCAGCTTGCGGCCGACGCCGGTGGAGCCGGTGAAGGACAGCTTGCGGGCGCGGCCGTCGCGGATCAGCGGCTCCATCACGCCACCGGAGTCGCTGGTCGTGACGACGTTGAGCACGCCTTCGGGCAGGCCCGCCTCGGCCAGGATGCCGGCCAGCGCGAGCATCGACAGCGGCGTCTGCGCGGCCGGCTTGATCACCGACGTGCAGCCCGCGGCGATCGCCGGCCCGATCTTGCGCGTGCCCATCGCCATCGGGAAGTTCCACGGCGTGATCAGCAGCGTCGGCCCGACCGGCTGCTTGGTGATGAGGAACCGGCCGGCGCCGTTCGGTGCGGTCGCGTAGCCGCCGTCGATGCGGACGGCCTCCTCGGCGAACCACCGGAAGAACTCCGCCGCGTACGCGATCTCGCCCTTCGACTCGGCGAGCGGCTTGCCCATCTCGAGGGTCATCAGCAGCGCCAGTTCCTCCTGGCGCTGCATCAGCAGCTCGTAGGCGCGGCGCAGGATTTCGCCGCGCTCGCGGGGCGCCATCTTCGCGAAATCGGCCTGTGCCGCGACGGCGGCGTCGAGCGCTGCGACGCCGTCCGAGGGCGAGGCGTCGGCGACGTGGCACAGCTCCTTCCCGGTGGCCGGGTCGACCACCGGGAACGTCTTCCCGTCCTGGGCGGCGACCCACTTGCCGCCGATGAACAGTTCCTTGCCGACCGCTTCGACGACGCCGGTCTCGGTGCTCGTGCTCATCCCGACCTGCTCCTCACGTGTTGTCCCGGGGGCCATGCTATGGATATTGTCAACAATCGACAACCCGCTCGAACCGACCGAGGAGCACGCTGTGGCCCAGCTCTCTCCGCTGCTCAAGCAGGCAACGCCCGTCGTGGTCGACCACGGTGAAGGGGTTTACCTCTACGACGTCGAGGGCAAACGCCACCTCGACTTCACCGCCGGCATCGGCGTCACGAGCACCGGGCACTGCCACCCCCACGTCGTCCGGGCCGCGCAGGAGCAGATCGGCAAGCTCGTCCACGGCCAGTACACGACGGTCATGCACAAGCCGCTCCTCGAACTGACCGAGCGCCTCGGCGAGGTCCTGCCGAGCGGGCTCGACTCCCTCTTCTACGCGAACTCCGGCAGCGAAGCGGTCGAAGCGGCGTTGCGGCTTTCCCGGCAGGCGACGAAACGCCCGAACGTCATCGTCTTCCAGGGCGGCTTCCACGGCCGGACCGTCGCCGCCGCATCCATGACGACGTCGGGAACGCGGTTCAGCGCGGGCATCGGGCCGCTGATGGCGGGCGTGCACGTGGCCCCGTTCCCCTACGCCTACCACTACGGCTGGGACGAGCAGACCGCGACGAAGTTCGCCCTGCGCGAGCTGGACTACCTGTTCCAGACGGTCAGCGCGCCGAACGAGACCGCGGCGATCTTCGTCGAGCCGGTGCTCGGCGAAGGCGGGTACGTCCCGGCGAACACGGAGTTCATGGCGGGTCTGCGCGAGCGCGCCGACCGGCACGGCATCCTGCTCGTCGTCGACGAGATCCAGACCGGCTTCGGCCGCACCGGGAAGTTCTGGGGCCACGACCACTTCGACGTCTCCCCCGACATCGTGCTCATCGCGAAGGGCCTGGCGAGCGGCTTCCCGCTGTCCGGCATCGCCGCTTCGCGGGAGCTGATGGCGAAGGCGTTCCCGGGCTCGCAGGGCGGGACGTACGGCGGCAACGCCGTTTCGTGCGCCGCGGCCATCGCGACGCTGGAGGTCATCCAGCAGGAGAACCTGGTCGAGAACGCCGCCGAACGCGGCCGCCAGCTCCTGGAAGGCGCGCGGGTGATCGCGGACAAGACGCCGTCGATCGGCGAGGTGCGCGGGCTCGGGCTGCTGGTCGGCTCGGAGTTCACCACCGCCGGCGGCGAACCGGACACGGCCACCGCGCAGGCCGCGCAGCAGGCGGCGGCGAAGAACGGCCTGCTGCTGCTCACCTGCGGGCCGTACATGAACGTCGTCCGGATGGTGCCGCCGCTGGTCGTCACCGCCGAGCAGGTCGACGACGCCCTGCGGATCTGGGGCGACGTCGTCGCTTCGGTCACCGGGAGCTGAGCATGGCCCGGTACATCACGATCACCCTCGACAAGCGCGGTGTCTCCTGCCGCGCGCGGCTGCTGGACGACGAGGCACCGCGGACGTGCAAGGCGGTCTGGGACGCGTTGCCGCAGAGCGGATCCGCCTACCACGCGAAGTACGCGCGCAACGAGGTCTACACGCTCGTGCCGCCGTTCGCGGAACCCAAGCCGGGGCGGGAGAACCCGACGATCACGCCCATCCCCGGCGACGTCGTGTACTTCGGTTTCGAGGCTTGGGAAATCGGCAATCCGGCGTACGGCTACGACGAAGGCAGCGAGGCGCACAGCGACCAGGGCGCCACCGACCTGGCGATCTTCTACGGCCGCAACAACCTCCTGATCAACGGCGACGCGGGCTGGGTGCCCGGCAACGTGTTCGCCACGATCGAGGAAGGCCTGGCCGAGATGGCGGCGGCCGCGCAGGACCTCTGGCTGCGAGGTGTCGAGGGCGAGACGCTCTCGTTCGCGCGCGCCTGATTTCCCTTCTCCCCCAACGCCGGCGCCGGGTTTCGCACCCGGCGCCGGCGTTGTCCGGTGGTCCCGGGTACCCCCGTTTGGTCGATGACGTCCGCGTCCGGAGTGTTCTATGGTCCGAACAGGGAAGCGTTTTCGACGCGCAGGGGGCTGTGGGGAATTTCCCGCGCTCGGGCGCGAATTCCACCCGGGGGGGGTGTCGATCTTGTCATCGTTCACGCGCCGGCTGATCACCCGGCGCTCCGCGCTGGGCGCCGGACTGGCGGGCGCGGCCGCGTTGGTGGTGGGAACACCGGGCACCGCGGCGGCCGAGGCCGCGCCGAGCCCGGCCGACGAGAACCTCTTGCTGCACATCACCGGCACGATCGCGGTCCTGCCGGTGCCGTTCCCGGCGTTCGGCGAGCCGGAACCGGCCGGCGGTCGGGTCACCGCCGCGAGGCTGCGCGAGGCCTGGTACCGGTTGCCCGAGGCGGGCCGGGCCGAGGTGCTCGACGGCCTGCGGGCCGTCCGTCCGGTCGTGACGGTCGCGGACGACCACGAGACCGTGGTCCGCCGATTCGGCGAGCAGGTCACCGCGGACCGGACCGGCGGGCTCGCCGCGGTGGTCGCGCTCGGTGTCGCGACCCTGGCTCCGCGGTTCGACCCGGCGTCCCGGTCGGGCGCCGGGCTTTGGCTGGACTACGCGCGGCGGTTCGCGGTCAGGATGTCGGCCGCCGCACCGGGAGGTGGCTGAGATGACCATCTCGCGGTCGATGCGCAACGCCCTCCGGCAGGGGCGCGAGGACCTGCTCCGCGGCTTCTCGCACCGTCGCGGGTTCAACGGCGCCGGGGTCGCCTACCGGGTCCGCGACGGGGAGACCACGGACGAGCCGGTCGTCGTGGCTTTCGTGACGAAGAAGCGCCCGGTGGGCCTGCTGCTGGAGGAGGACGTCCTGCCGCGGCAGGTCGGCGTCGGCAACCGCAACTACGGTGTCGACGTCTACCAGGCCGGCCCGTTCTCGCTGCTCGGCGACCCCGAGTTCGAGCCGCCGGGTCCGACGATCACCGAACGGTTCCGGCCGCTGTTGCAGGGCGCGCAGATCAGCAATGCCGCCACGGGCGGGTACGGGACGCTGGGCGCGATCGTCCGCGACGTCACGGACGGCTCTGCGGCCATCCTGTCGAACAACCACGTGCTCGTGGCGAACAACGCCAGTTCCTCGATCGGCAACGAAATCCGGCAGCCGTACACGACCAGCGCCGCCGACGTCGTCGCGCACGTGACCAGGTTCAAGCCCTACACGTTCGGGCCGGCCCGCCCCAACCTCGTCGACGTCGCCATCGCGCGCCTCACGCCGGCGGCGGCCCAGGAGCTCAGCGACCAGGTCGCGGGGGCGCGGATGGGCCCGTTCACCGTCGACAACCCCTGTGTGGGCCTGTTCTTCGCCGCGGACCCCTTCAACTTCTACGGGGTCGTCTGCAAGATCGACACGGCGCTGGACGAGGTCGGCGCCGACCTCCTGACGCCGGACGCCATCGCGGTGCCGGGGCCGGCCGACATCGGCAAGCCGCTGGAGAAGGCGGGGGCGCGCACCGGGTACACGTCGTCGCGCATCCACGCGGTCGACGTCAAGTTCCCGGTGTTCATGGAGATCAACGGCGGCTCGCGGGTGGCGTGGTTCGACGACGTCATCGGGATCCGGCAGCTCGGCTGGCCGGGCGACTCCGGCTCGGGGGTCCGGATGGGCGGGGACGGCGAAACGCGGATCGGCATCGATCTCGGCGTCTCCAAGTGCCTGGCCACCGACAGCGTGGCCTCGATGTACGACCTGCCGCTGCAGAACGACGTCCCGCTCGCCGACCGGATCCGGGACGGGTTCATGGCGCGCAGCTACACCGGGAACTTCCTGGTGCAGCTGTTCTACCTCAACAACAACGTGATCCTGAGCCGGACCGAGGGGGTCGAGGCGTCGCCGAGCGAGAAGGCCGGTGCCGCGAGCATGTACCAGAAGTACCGCGACTTCGTCTACGCGGCCGTCGACGCCCCGGACCGCCCCGGTCTGGTGGTGACCCGCGAGCACATCGACGACGCCGCGCTGGGGCTCGCGTCCCTGCAGACGCGGATGACGACCGAAGAAACCGATGCGACCAACCAGATCTTCACCTCGCTGGTGCGCCGGACGGAAGGGATGAACCACCAGCAGCTGATCGCGTTCATGGACCGCGACGACGTCTTCAACGCGGTGTGGGACGCCGTGGCCGCCGTGCCGACGGTCCAGGCACTCGGCCAGCTGCGTCCGCTCTGGCGCGGCCCGCGATGAGTGCCGCCGCAGGTTCGAGGCGCGGGGCGTGACCGCCGTCGCCGACCGGGACGTCGCCTTCCCGCAACCGGTGTTCCGCCGTGCCGTCCGGGCCCGGCTGCGGGAACTCGCCGCGGAACTGCCGGACCGGTTGCGGCCGTGCGTGCTGCCGTTGATCCACCACCCGGGCAAGGGCGTCCGGTCGGCGCTGGTCGCCGCGGCCGCGGCGGGCGGGCGGCCGGACCCGGCCGAGCTGGTCCGGATCGGCGCGCTCGTGGAGCTGCTGCACCTCGCGTCCCTGCTGCACGACGACGTGGTGGACCGGGCCGCGACGCGGCGGGGGATGCCGTCGGCGCACGAGCGGATGGGCGCCGGCACCGCCCTGCTCGCCGGCACGGCCTGTGTCGCGCTGGTCGGGCAGGAGGCGGCCGACCTCGGGCCCGTGGTCGCCGGTGCGCGGGGCCGCTGCGGCGCGGCCATGGCGCTCGGCCAGATGATGGACGTCGAGCGGGCGTACGACACCGGGTTCGGCACCGACGACTACGTGGTGATGGTGCAGAAGAAGACGTCCGAACTGTTCAAGCTGTGCTGTGTGCTCGGCGCGGGCTGCGCGGGGGCCGGGGAGGACTTCGTCTCGGCCGTGGCGGCCTTCGCGATCGAGATCGGGGTGTCCTTCCAGATCCAGGACGACTGCACGGACTTCCTGCCGGGGAACTCGGGGAAACCGGCGGGCACCGACCACAAGCTCGGCCTGTTCGGCCTGCCCACGTTGCATGCGGTGCGGGCGCGTCCGGACGAGCTGGGGCCGCTGCTGCTCGCGCCCGAGATCGGCGCCGCGGAACTCGGCCGGATCCGCGAGATCGTGGTCGCCGCCGGTGGCGTCGAGTACGCGATCACCGAAGCGCGGCGGCACCGGGCGAAGGCGTTCGAAGCGCTCTCGCCGTTCGAGGCCACTCCGGCGTGGACGGCGCTGCGGGAGGTGACCGACGCGGTATGGACGCTCTCGTAGTCGGTGCGGGGGTCGCCGGCTGCACCGCCGCGCGGCTGCTCGCCGAGGCCGGGCTGGACGTCGTCCTGGCCGGCCCGGCCGGACCGGTGGCCGACCGGCAGCTGGTGCACGAGCGCACGGCTTCGATGCCCGGCGCGGCCGGCGTGGACGACGTCGTGCTGTCCTTCGGGAGCGAGGCACCACGCCGGTACGCCGATCCGGGCTTGGCCATCACTTCCCGCGTCACGCTGCTGGCCGGTCTTCGCGCGGCCGCGCAGGAAGCCGGCGCCCGCCTGGTGTCCGCCGAACCGGAGAAAGCCGGCGGCGACGCACCGGAGATCGTGCTCGACGCGACCGGAGCGGCTCGCGCGCCCGGCGGCGCCGGCCACGGGGTCGCGACCACCGGGACCTGGCGTGGGTGCCCGGTGGGGCACGAGGTCCTCGTCCACCTGACCCAGCCGGCGGCGGACGATCCCCGGGCCATGCCCGTCGTCGTGCGGGTGGTGCCGGTGCCCGGCAGTGCGGACCTGGCCACGATCACCGTGACGGTGATGACGCCGGCCCGGCCGGACCGGGAGACCTTGGTGCGGGTCGTCCGCGAGGCCGACCCGCGGCTGGCCGGCGCGACTCCGGCCGGGGTGCTGGCGGAGTACCCGGTCAACGCCGCGTTCGCCCCGGAATCGGCCGTGCGCGGCCGGACGCTGGTGCTGGGCGAGGCGGCCGGGCTGGTCAACCCGTTCACCGGCGACGGCATCGCCAACGCGGTGCGCAGCGCCGAAATCGCGGCCGCCGCGGTCACCGGGCACCGCGGCGCGCCGGACCGGATGGCCGGCGCGTACCGGGCGGGCCTGCGCTCCGCCTTCGTCGGGTACTTCGAGACCGCGCGCCACGCCGTCCGGCACTACCACCTGGCGTGGCGGATCCTGTCCAGCTCGGCCCGGTCGGACCACCCGTTCTTCCGCCAGGGCCACCGGGTGGTGCTGCTGGGCGGCCCGATCGCCCACCGGAGCTTCACCACGCGGCAACGGATGCCGCGGGCCACCCGGACCTACCTCGCCCCGTTCACGTTGTCCTGCAACGAAGTCATCGTGCGGACGGTGAGCGCGGAATGGCCGTTCCTCGCGGTGCACACGCTGGGCGGCCACGGCTACCGCGGCGTGCGGCCGTCGACCCTGTTCGCCGGAGCGCTGATGTCCGGCGGGGACCACCCCGATGTCCGGCACGCGCCGGTGGCCGCGGCGATCGAGCTCGCACTGCTCGGCGCCGTCGCGCACACGGTCCCGGAAAGCGAGGCGACGCCGCTGCGCCGGGGCGTGGACTGGCGGTACGCCTCGGCGGTGATCGCGGCCGACTACCTGCTCGCCACCGCGACCGCTCTGCTCACCCGGCACCGCCCCGAGCTGGCGAGCGCGTTCGCGGGCTGGCTCGGCGACCTCGTGAAGTCGCGCGCGGAAGACGCGGTGGTCGCGTTGTTCGAAGGCGTTTTCGAGTTCCCGGCCCGGATGGGGGCGCACCTGGCCGGAGCGGCGGACGACACGGTCGGCGTGCTGCGCCGGTTCGGCCGCAGCTGCGGGCGGTTGTTGCTGGTGACCGAGGACCTCGGTGTGCTCGAAGGGCGCCGGACCAGGCTCGACACGACGCTGGCGAGCACGCTGGCGAGCGGGTTGTCCGGCATCCCCGCCCGTTTCGGCCACCGCACGGAAGAGGAGATCCGGTACCGTCGGGAACCCCTGATCGCCGAACTGGAACGAGCACGGGTGATGGAGCTGGCGAAGGCGACGGCACTGCTCGAGGAACTCCCCGAGCCACGAGCCGCGGAGGTGCTCCGGCAGTTCGCCCACGCGCTCGCGGAGCCGGTGGAGGCGGGCCGGTGAGGCGTCCTCTGGTCACGACGGTGCTGCTGGCGGTGGGGGCGCTGGCGGCGGGCTGCATCACTCCGCCACCGGGCGGGCCGGGGCCGGCCCCGGCCATCCGCGTCCTCGACGGGCTCGAGCGGGTGTACGAGGATCCGGGCAACGCCGCGCTGACGTGGGCACGCGCCCAGCCCGGCGCCCCGGAGGCCGGGCTGATCGAGCGCACCATCGGCCTGCGTCCCTCGGCACGCTGGTTCACCGCCGCCGACGCCGACGTGACCACTCGTGTCCGCACATACGTGACCGCGGCGGCGGACGCCCGGGCGATGCCGCTGCTGGTCGCGAGCTTCGCGGGAGCCGAAGGCTGCCCGCGCCCGGGTGCCGCCGGGCTCGTCGACGCCTTCGCCCGCGGCATCGGCGACCGGAAGGCCATCGTGGTCCTCGAACCCGGGCTGCTCGGTTCGCGCTGCGGGGCGGACGCGGCGGTGACCGGGTACCTCGCCGCCGCGGTGGATTCCCTGCGCGGCCTCGCACCGGAGGCGCGGACCCTGATCGACGCCACTTCCGCGGCGGAGGCGCCGGCCGCGCTGGCCCAGCGTCTCGCCACGGCCGGCATCGCCCGCGCCGACGGCTTCTCGCTCAACGTCGGCGGCTACGCACCAGGTGCGGAACTGGCCGCCGGCCACGCGCGGCAGATCCGGTCGGCCGTGCAGAGCCTGACCGGCCGCGGTGACTACACGGTGTTCGCCGACAGCGCCCGCAACGGCGCTCCCGTCACCACCACGTGCAACCCGGCCGGCGCCAAGCTGGGGCCGAGTGCTTCGTTCACCAACCAGCCGGACGGGCTCCAGCAGGCGTGGCTCACCCTGCCCGGCACGTCCGACGGCCCGTGCGGCACCGCACCTCGCTCGGCCAAGGGCGAATTCGTGCCCGCACTGGCCGCCGCGCTGGCCGGGGGTTGATTCCACCACACAGGAAACGGGGGGTTCGTGATGCACAGAAGGCAAGTGGTGACCGCGCTGATCGCGGTGGTCGCGACGGTGTCCTGGCAGCTCGTGCTGGGCGGAACACCGGCCGGCGCGGCGACGGAGGCCGGTCTGCCGACGGTCGGTCCGGTGCTGGCCGCCATGGCCCGGCACCAGCCGGCGCGGGCGGCCCGCGCCTCGATCGCGGCGACGGCGAACGACGTGACCGGCGACGGGATCGACGACGTGCTGACCAGGGACCGGGCCACCGGACGGCTCGACGTCCACGCCGGCCGCGGGGCGCTGGCCGGGTCCGCCACGCTGGCCGCGCCGGTCCAGGTCCGGGCCACCACCCCGAACCGGGTGTGGTTCGGCCAGGGCGACCTGGACGGCGACGGGCGGAACGACCTGGCGAGCATCGACGGCGCCGGCGTCATGTACGCCGCGTTCAACCAGGGTCCGGTGGGCGGCGCCCCGCAGTTCTCCGCCGACACCGGGTTCCTGCAGGGGTTCACGCCGAGCATGCTGCCGCTGCTCACCGACTACGTCGGCAGTGACCCGAACAACCCGCTCGAGCCGGACGGCCGCGCGGACATCCTCTTCCGCGACTCCGGCTCCAAGTCGATCTACCTCTACGTGAACGACGGGATGGTCAACGGGAGGCCGTCGTACAGCAACCGCGGAGCAGTGCTCAACGGCGCGGACTACGTCACCGACATCAACCTCGCGGACCTGACGGGCGACTACTTCAAGGACATCATCATCACGCAGACCGACGGCACGATGTGGGCGTTGGACATCTTCGCCGAGGTCGATTCCTCCGGGAATCCGGTCGCGAAATGGTACAAGATCATCGGTTCCGGGATGAACAGCGCCGACTTCGTCCTCTTCCCGGACTTCAACGCCGACGAGTACCCGGACTTCGCGGCCCGGATCACCGCGAGCGGAGAGTTCCGCGGCGTCCTGCATTCCCGGCACTGGAACGCCGCCCAGCCGGAGGCGGTGTTCGACGCCTCGACCGGCCAGCTGGTGGAGGCCGGGTGGTCGCGCTACGACTGGATATTCTGACTTGCCCGAAGACGTTCTCGGCTACGTGAGCTCCGCCGGTTACGCGGGCGATCTGTCCGCGGCCCGCGCCGTCTGGGAACCGGACCGGATCCTGGGCGGTGCGGGCATGTTCGTCTTCACGACGTACGCCACGCTGCCGCCGCTGACCGGCGTGGGCTCCGCCGACGGGCGCGGGGAAGCGCTGATGCTGCGCAAGGCCGTCGGTGAGCGGCGGGAAAAGGAAGTCCTGCTGCGGCTGTTCGGCATCGGGCGCACCGGCGGGATCGCCGACCCGGGCGTCCGCCGCATGCTGGCGGGGATCGGTGACCGCCACCGCCGGCTGAAGGGCATGACGAGCGAATACCTCGACCTGTTCGCGGGCGTGATCGCGATCGCCCCGCTCCGGCTCAGAGCGGCACTCGGGCTCGTCCTGGACGACGACTGCCACCGGCGGTACTGGCGGTACACGCGCCACGCCATGGCGCTCGTCGGCGCGGAACTCGGCGAGCAGGACGTCGTTTCCCGGCGGTGCGCGCGGTTCGTTGCCCGGCACACCGGCACCGGCCCGCGGATCGCCGGCTATCTGGACCACCTCTTCGCCGCCCATCCGAACCACGTGGCCACCGCACGGGAATCGCTGTTCCCGGCCACCCGCCGGGTGGTCGACGGCGTCCGTCTTCACCCCAGCTGCGCGAAGTCGTCGTCGGAAAGCACGATTTCCGCGGCGGCGCAGTTCTCTTCCAGGTGCCCGATCGACGACGTCCCCGGAATCGGGATCACGACGGGCGAACGACGGAGCAACCAGGCGAGGGAAACCTGAGCGGGTGTCGCACCGACTCCGGCCGCCACCTTCGCGAGCGCGCCACCGGCCGTGGCGTGGTCACCGCGGGCGATCGGGAGCCACGGGACGAACGCGATCCCTTCGCGCTCGCAGTGGTCGAGCACGTCTTCGGACGCGCGGTCGGTCAGGTTGTAGCGGTTCTGGACGCTCGCGATCGGCGCGATCGCCCGCGCCTCGGTCAGCTGCGCGACGGTGACTTCGGACAGTCCGATCCGGGCGATCTTGCCCTCGTCCCGCAGCCGGGCGAGCGCGCCGATCTGGTCGGCCAGCGGCACCTGCGGGTCGATCCGGTGCAGCTGCAGCAGGTCCAGCCGCTCGACGCGCAGCCGCCGCAACGAAAGTTCCGCCTGCTGCCGCAGGTATTCGGGCCGGCCGAGCGGGACCCACTCGCCGCGGCTCGGGCGGGCGTGCCCGCACTTCGTCGCGATGAGCAGCCCCGGGTACGGGTGGAGCGCGTCGGCGAGCAGTTCCTCGTTCAGGCCGAGGTCGTAGGCGTCGGCGGTGTCGAAGAACGTCACGCCGAGGTCGGCCGCGCGGCGCGCGACGGCAGCGGCGCCGTCCCGCACGTGGTCCCACTCGGTGAGCCGCATCGCGCCGAAACCCAAGCGGTGCACGGAAAGGCCGTCTTCGAAGGTGTACGTCGAGGTCATGAAGGAAGCTTCGCCGCCGCCACCGTCACCCGCCAGAGATTTAGCCTGAGCTAAATCCATGACCCTTACTCTGCGTGTACTGGTAGCGCGAACAGAGCAGCCGGATTACGCCGTTCGGGGATATGCGCACCGATCAGGCAACTCTAGGGTGATCGAACCTGACCACTGGGTCGGCGCGTCGCGCGTCAGGACAAGGAGACCAGCCAGATGAACATCGAAACGGCGTTGAAGGAAGCCCTTTCCATCACCGGTGCGGTGGGAGCCGCCCTGGTCGACTACGAAAGCGGGATGGCGCTCGGGACACTGGGCGGCGGCGACTGGCTGGACCTGGACACCGCGGCCGCGGGCAACACCGAAGTCGTGCGCTCCAAACTGCGGGTGATTTCCGCGCTGCGGCTCAACGACGACATCGAGGACATCCTCATCACCCTGGGCCGCCAGTACCACCTGATCCGCCTGCTGAAGCCGGCCAAGCACGACTCCGCGCTGTTCCTGTACCTCGTCCTGGACCGCGAACGGGCCAACCTCGCACTCGCGCGGCACTACCTCAAGAACATCGAAGCCGAGCTGGTCGTGTGACGGAGATGCCGGCCGAAGTACCCGGCGCCCCGGTGCCGCTGCCCACGCGCAAGCTCGGCGTGACACCGGGTTTCCCCGTCCGGCCCCGGAACCGGGAGGCCCACCCCGACGCCCAGGCCGCGGCCAAGGCCCTCGAAGAGATCCGCGACCAGGTCGACCGGGCCAACATCACCGGGCTGCTGGTGGCCAGCCGGGACGGCCTGCTGCTGGCCAGCGACACCCGGGAGATCGAAGACGACAGCGTGGCGGCCATGTCCGCCGCCGCGGTCGGGCTGGCCACGAGGTTCATCGGCCAGGCCGGCCTCGGCGAGGCCAGGGGCGCGATGTTCCAGGGCTCGCTCGGCCACGTCTGCGTCTTCCCCGTGCAGGGCCCCATCCTGCTGGTCGTGTTCGCCCGGCCGGACACGACCATGGGCCTGTTCAACGTCGTCGCGCGGCAGGCGCTGACGTTGCTCCAAGATGCTCTGAGCACGGCAGACTGACCTGCGGACCACCTCCGCAGAAAAACGTGAAAATCCTTCATAGCGGCGTACCGCCGGTACGTACTACGCTGCGGTAACCACAGCGACGGCGCGGAGGAGAAACTGCCGATGGGCGACGTGGCGGCACGCCTGGCGGAGATCGTCGGGGAGAGAGACCTGCTGACCGGCGAAGCGATCTCCGAGGACTACGCGCACGACGAAGCGCTGACGGCGGAACCGCAGAAGCCGGCGTACGTCGCGAAGCCGGCAACGGCCGACGAAGTCGCAGAGCTGCTGAAAACCGCTTCGGAGCACAACGTCCCCGTGACCGCCCGCGGCTCCGGCAGCGGGCTGTCCGGGGCGGCCCGGCCGCAGGCGGACGGGCTGCTGATCTCCTTCGAGCGGATGAACGCCGTCCTCGAAGTCGACACCGGGAACCACGTCGCCGTCGTCCAGCCCGGCGTGACCCTCGCCGAACTCGACGCCAAGACCGCCGAAGCCGGGCTCGGCTACACCGTCTACCCCGGTGAGCTCAGCGCGAGCGTCGGCGGGAACGTCGGCACCAACGCCGGCGGGATGCGCGCGGTCAAGTACGGCGTCACCCGCAACAACGTGCTCGGCCTGCAGGCCGTGCTGCCGACCGGCGAGATCATCCGGACCGGCGGCAAGACGTCGAAGATCTCCACCGGCTACGACCTCACGCAGCTGATCATCGGCTCCGAGGGCACCCTGGCGCTGGCCACCGAGATCACCGTCAAGCTGCACCCGCGGCTGGCCCACGGCGCGACGGTGCTCGCCCCCTTCGGCGACTTCGGCCAGGTGATGGCCGCCGTGCCGGAGATCCTCTCCAGCGGCCTCGCGCCGCACATCCTCGAGTACATCGACAACCTGACGATGGCGGCGATCGTCTACAACGAGAAGCTCGAACTGGGTGTCCCGGACAAGATCCGCGAGACCAGCGAGGCGTACCTCGTGGTGGCGCTGGAAAACCGCGAGGCCGGGCGCCTCGGCGAGGACGTCGAAACCGTCGGCGAGCTGCTCGGCGAGCTGGGCGCCACCGACGTCTACGTCCTCGAAGGCAACGCCGCCCGCAAGCTCATCGAAGCGCGCGAGAAGGCGTTCTGGACCGCGAAGGCGGCCGGCGCCGACGACGTGATCGACGTCGTCGTGCCGCGGACCGCGATGCCGCAGTTCATCACGAAGGCGCGTGAGCTGGCGATGGCCGCGGGCGGCGGCGCGCTCGGCTGCGGGCACGCCGGCGACGGCAACGTCCACCTCGCCATCTTCTGCAAGGACGCGGCCAAGCGGGAGCAGCTGCTCACCGAGATCTTCGCCCACGCCATGGAACTCGGCGGCGCGATCTCCGGCGAGCACGGCCTCGGCCGCACCAAGGCCCACTACCACTCCGAACTCGAAGACCCGGCGAAGATCGAGCTGATGCGCCGGATCAAGCAGAGCTTCGACCCCGCCGGGATCCTCAACCCCGGCGTTCTCTTCCCCGAAGGAAACGCATGAGCGACATGAACGGCGCCCAGTCCCTGATCCGCACGCTGGTCGACGCCGGCGTCGAGGTGTGCTTCGCGAACCCGGGCACGTCGGAGATGCACTTCGTCGCCGCGCTCGACTCCGTCCCCGAGATGCGGGGGGTGCTCGCCCTGTTCGAGGGCGTCGTCACCGGTGCGGCCGACGGGTACGCGCGGATCGCGGACAAGCCCGCCGCGACGCTGCTGCACCTGGGGCCCGGCCTGGGCAACGGCCTGGCGAACCTGCACAACGCGCGGCGCGCGCACACGCCGATCGTGAACGTCGTCGGCGACCACGCGACCTACCACAAGCAGTACGACGCCCCGCTGGAGTCGGACATCGAGGCCGTCGCGGGCTCGCTGGAAGGCTGGGTGCGCCGCTCGGAGCACACGAAGGACGTCGGAGCGGACGCCGCCGCCGCGGTCGCCGCCGCGCAGGACGCGCCCGGCCGGGTCGCCACCCTGATCCTGCCCGCGGACGCGTCGTGGGGCGAGGGCGGCGAAACGTGCGCGCCGATCCCGCCGCGCGTGCCGCAGCCCGTGGACGCGACGACCGTCAAGGACGTCGCCGCGGTGTTCGGCACCGGGGAGCCGGTGGCCCTGCTCGTCGGCGGCGGCGCGTGCCGCGAGGAAGGCCTGCGCGCCGCCGGCCGCATCGGCGCCGCGACCGGCGCGAAGGTGTTCGTCGAAACGTTCCCGGCCCGGCTGGAGCGCGGCGCCGGGCTGCCCGCGATCGAGCGGCTCGGCTACCTCGCCGAGCAGGTCGCCTACCAGCTCGACGGGATCAAGCACGTCGTCGTCGCGGGCACGAAGGCGCCGGTGTCGTTCTTCGCCTACCCGGGCAAGGCCAGCGACCTGGTGCCCGAAGGCGCCCAGGTGCACACGCTGGCGTCGGCCGGGCAGGACGTCACGCGCGCGCTGAACGAAGTCGCCGAGCTGGTCGCCGCGGACACCGAGCCCGTGCTGGCGCCGGAATCGCGGCCTGCCCTGCCCAGCGGGCCGCTGACCCCGCAGAACTGGGTCGAGGTGATCGGGGCGCTGCTGCCGGAGAACGCGATCATCGCCGACGAGGCCAACACGTCCGGCCTGCTGCTGCCGGCGGCGACGGCCGGTGCGCCGCGGCACGACGTCCTCACGCTGACCGGCGGCGCGATCGGCTACGGCATGCCGGTGGCCACCGGGGCGGCCGTCGCGGCGCCGGACCGGCCGGTGCTGAACCTGCAGTCCGACGGCAGTGCGCTGTACACGATTTCGGCGCTGTGGACGCAGGCGCGGGAAAACCTGAACGTCACGACGGTGCTGCTCAACAACCGCGCGTACGCGATCCTGCGGCTGGAGCTGCAGCGCGTCGGCGCGGCCTCGGGCGGCCCGAAGGCGAACGACCTGCTCGATCTTTCCCGGCCGGACATGGACTTCGTGAAGATCGCGGAAGGTATGGGTGTGCCCGCGACACGGGCGACCACCGCCGAAGAGCTCGCCGAGCAGTTGCAGCGGGCCTTCGCCGAGCCGGGCCCGCACCTCATCGACGCCGCGGTGCCGCCGCTGCTGTAGAACCGGACTATTCTCCCGTCACACCTTCGACCCCCGGGAGCGGCGGATGAGCGACGACGAACACGCGAAGCGGGGCATCGACCTCGACAGACCGAACGCCGCGCGCGTCTACGACTACATGATCGGCGGCAAGCTCAACTACGCCGTCGACCGGATGTTCGCCGACCGCATCCTGGGTGTGCTGCCGAACGCCAAGCACATGGCGCTGACGAACCGGGCCTGGCTGCGCCGCGCGGCGCGGTTCGCGGCGGAGCAGGGCGTCCGGCAGTTCCTGGACATCGGCTCGGGCATGCCGACGGTCGGGCACGTCCACGAGGTCGTCCAGTCGATCGACCCCGAGGCGCGGGTGGTGTACGTCGACAACGAGCCGATCGCGGTCGCGCACAGCGAGATCGTGCTGGAGGGCAACGAAAACGCCGCCATGGTCCAGGCCGACGCCGAGCGCCCGGAAGAGGTGCTGGACAACCCGATCACCGAGGAGCTGCTGGACTTCAGCGAGCCGGTGATGGTGATCATGGCGGCGTTCGTGCACTTCATCCCGGACTCGCGGGACCCGGCCGGGCTGATCGGCACCTACCGCGACGTCCTCGCGCCGGGCAGCTACCTCGCGCTGTCGTCGGGTACCTGGGAGGGACAGGGCGAGGAGTCCCAGCGCTCGGTCGCGCTGTACGAGAAGAGCGGCACGCCGCTGACCCTCCGGTCGCCCGACGAACTGCGGGCGCTGGTGAAGGGCTTCGAAATCCTGCCGCCGGGGATCGTGTTCACGCCGGAATGGCGTCCGGACGGCCCGCTCGAAGACCCGCCGGAGCAGTCGGGCGGCCTCGCGCTGGTGGGCCGCAAGGAGCGATGATGCCCGGCGACCACGCGCCCCGCGGCATCGACGTCGACAAGCCGAACGCGGCGCGTGTGTACGACTACCTGATCGGCGGCAAGCTCAACTACGCCATCGACCGGGAGTTCGCCGAGCGGATCCTCCGGGTGCGGCCGGAGGCCAGGGAGCTGGCCGTGCTCAACCGGCGGTGGCTGCGCCGCGCGGTCCGCTTCGGCGCTTCGCAGGGGATCCGCCAGTTCCTCGACATCGGCTCGGGCATGCCGACGGTCGGGCACGTGCACGAGGTCGCCCAGTCGATCGACCCGGCGGCCCGGGTGGTGTACGTCGACCACGAGCCGGTCGCCGTCGCGCACAGCGAAATCGTGCTGCACGACAACGCCAACGCGGAGATGGTCCAGGCGGACGCGGAGATCCCGGCCGGCGTCCTCGAGCACCCGACGACCCTGCGGCTGCTGGACTTCACCGAGCCGGTGATGCTGATCATGGCGGCGTTCATCCACTTCGTCCCGGACTCGCGGAACCCGGCGGGCTTGATCGCGGCCTACCGGGACGCGCTCGTGCCGGGGAGTTACCTGGCGTTGTCGTCGGGCACGTTCGAGGGGCAGGGCGAGGAGGTCCGCCGGGCGGCGGAGCTGTACCGGAAGAGCGTCACGGACGTCTTCGCGCGGTCGCGGGAGGAGTTGCGTGCCCTGGTGGCGGGCTTCGAGGTGCTGCCGCCGGGGATCGTGTTCACCCCGGAGTGGCGGCCGGACGACCCCGCCGAGGTCGGCGAGCACCCGGAGCTGGCCAGCCAGCTGGCCCTGGTGGCCCGCAGGAACTGAGCGGCTATTCTCGCGTCACACCTGACTCCGGGGAGCGGCGGATGAGCGAAGACGAGTACGCGCGGCGGGGCATCGACCTCGACAAGCCCAACGCCGCGCGCGTGTACGACTACATCCTCGGCGGGCAGCTCAACTACGCCGTCGACCGGATGTTCGCCGAGCAGGTGCTGTCCGCGCAGCCGAACGCGCGTGAGCGGGCGCGGCTCAACCGGCAGTGGCTGCGCCGGGCCATCCGGTTCGGGATGGACCAGGGCATCCGGCAGTTCCTCGACATCGGGTCCGGCATGCCCACCGTCGGGCACGTGCACGAGGTCGCCCAGGCCGTCGACGCGAACGCGCGGGTCGTCTACGTCGACAACGAGCCGGTCGCCGTCGCGCACAGCGAGATCGTGCTGGAGGACAACGAGAACGCGGCCATGGTGCACGCCGACGCCGAGTTCCCGGAGGACGTCCTCGAACACGACGTCACCGAGATGATGCTGGACCTGGACCAGCCGGTGATGGTGGTGATGGCGCTGTTCGTGCACTTCATCCCGGACGAGCGCAACCCGGCCGGGCTGATCGCCGCCTACCGCGACGCCCTCGCGCCCGGCAGCTACCTCGCCCTGTCGTCGGCCACCTACGAGCGGCAGAGCGACGACACCGCGCGCGCCGTCGCGATGTACCAGAAGAGCGCGAACCCGGTGACCCCCCGCTCGGCCGACGAGCTCCGGGCCCTGGTCGACGGCTTCGAGATCGTCGACCCGGGCATCGTGTTCATCCCCGAGTGGCGGCCGGACAACCCCGCGGAAATGCCGCCCGACCCCGCGGAATGCGGCGGCCTGGCCCTGGTGGCGCGCCGGAACTAGACGGCGACCAGCTCCGGCGCGGTCCGCGTCCGCGGGACCAGCGCCGCGAGCAGCGCACCCGCCAGCGCGGCGAACGCGGCCACCGCGAACGTCGCGCGGAAGCCGGGCAGCGACGGCACCGGCAGGCCGCCGACGGTGATCGTCAGCTGGGCCAGCATCGCCGCCATCACCGCGCTGGAGATCGCCGTGCCGACCGAGCGCATCAGGGAGTTCAGGCCGTTCGCCGACGCGGTTTCGGTGACCGGCACCGACCCCATGATCAGCGCGGGCATCGCCGCGTACGCGATGCCGACGCCGGCCCCGATGATCACCGACGCGGTGATCAGCTCGAAGGCGTTGTCCATCAGCACTATGGCGAACGCGTACCCGGCGGCGATCACCAGCGAGCCGCTGATCAGCGTCGGGCGCGGGCCGAACCGGGCGATGAGCCGCGCGGAGACCGGCGAGAGCAGCATCATCACCAGGCCGTTCGGGGCCAGCGTGAGACCGGACTCGATCATCGTCTGGCCCAGCCCGTAGCCGGTCGACGCCGGTGCCTGCAGCAGCTGCGGGAACGACAACGCCATGGCGTACAGGGCGAAGCCGACCATGATCGACGCGAGGTTGGTGAACAGCACCGGGCGGCGCGCGGACACCCGCAGGTCCACCAGCGGATCACGCCGGCGCAGCTGGTAGGCACCCCAGGCGAACAGGACGACGACGGCGGCCGCGGCCAGCCCGAGCGTCGGCGCGCTGGTCCAGCCCCAGGTGCCGCCCTTGACCACCGGCAGCAGCAGGCAGAGCAGCCCGGCGGCCAGGCCGAACGCGCCGAAGTAGTCGAACGACGCGGGCGTCCGCAGCGGCGACTCGGGCACCACGGTGACGATCAGCAGTGCGCAGGCCAGCCCGAGCCCGGCGGCGGCCCAGAAGAGCACGTGCCAGTCGGCGTTCTCGGCGATGACGGCCGCGACCGGTAGCCCGATGGCGCCGCCGACCCCCAGCGTCGCGCTCATCAGCGAGATCGCGCCGCCGACGCGTTCGGGCGGCAGTTCGTCGCGCATGATGCTGATGCCGAGCGGGATCACGCCCATCGCGCAGCCCTGCAGCCCGCGGCCGAGGATCTGGAAGGCGAGCGCGCTGGTCGTCGCGGACACGACCGAGCCGGCGATGAGCAGCCCGAGGCTGACGAGGATCATCCGCCGTTTGCCGTAGAGGTCGCCGAGCCGCCCGCTGACCGGCGTGACGACGGACGCGGCCAGCAGCGTCACGGTGACCACCCAGGACGCATCGGCCGCCGGGACGTGCAGCAGCCGCGGGAAGACCGGGATCAGTGGCACGACCAGCGTCTGCATGAAGGACGCGACGAGTCCGCACGAGGCGAGAACCACGACGATCGCCCGGCCGGAACGGGACACCACCACACCCCCAGTGTGTACTTAGTACGCGTCATGCAACTTCATGCACTGTACCCACGGGGTGACGGGTTTCCGTACGAGTGGCGGTTTCGTCACAGCCAGGTGCGGACGCCTCCGTGTCCGGAGCAGGTGCCCGAGCGGTGCTGGCTGTAGCTGTAGGTGCCGTCCTTGCAGAGGGCCGTCGCGCCGGCCGGGTTGTCGCTGGGCCGGTGGACGCAGTTGCCGTCCGAGTTCCGGTAGTAGTCGGCGCCGCACTCGGCCGGCTTCGGCGCGGCCTGGGTCGTGGTCCGCGGCGCGGCCTTGGGCTTCGGCACGGTCGTTTTCGGGGGCGCGGTGGTCGCGGCGACCGCCGGCGGTGCCGGAGCCGAGGTCTCGGCCGGCGCCGAATACGTCGAAGAAGCAGGCTGGAGAACGCCGAGGTTGCCCGGTTCCTTGGGCGGCACCGCGCCGGCCCCGCACCCCGCGACCAGTAGCAATGCCGCAGGAGTCGATCGGACGCGCCCGGTTGTTACGCCCGTTCTCCTAAACTCTCCGTATGTCCTGGTTACGGCGGTACGCAGCCGAGCTCGCGGTCACCGTCGCGGTGCTCGTCGGCTCGCTGTTCGCCGTGCTCAACGACGGCGCCAAGCCCGCGCACCACGCCGCCGCCGGGTGGGTGCTCACCGCCCTCGCCTGCGCCGCCCTCTTCGTCCGGCGCCGCTACCCGCTCAGCGTCGCCGCCTTCACGCTCCTCTGCTGCGCCCTCTACTACCCCCTCACCGATCCCGACGGCCTCGTCCTGCTCGCCTTCGCCTACGCCCTCTACAACGCCGCCGCGGCCGGACGGATCCGCGGGGCCGCGCTGCTCGTCGTCGCCGCCATGGCCGGGGTCACCGCCGGGGAAATCAGCTCGCGGACCGGGCGGCACGTCGACAACTTCGCGTTCTTCCTGATGACCGGCTGGTTCGTCGCCTTGGTCGCCGGCGGCGCCGTCGCGCACTACCGGGCCGAGGCCGAGCGCACCAAGGAGGCCGAGGCGCGGGCGCGGGCCACCGACGAACGCCTGCGCATCGCCCGCGAACTGCACGACGTCCTCGGCCACCACCTCGCGCTGATCAACGTCCAGGCCGGCGCCGCGCTGCACCGCCGTGACCCCGGGCAGGCCGAGGAAGCGCTCGGCGCCATCAAGGACGCCAGCAAGACCGCACTCCAGGAGTTGCGCGCGACGCTCGGCGTGCTCCGCCGGACCGGTGGGCCGAGTCTCCAGCGGGTCGCGGAACTGGCCGAATCCGTCGGCGCCTCCGGGCTGACCGTGCGCACCGAGATCGACGGCGTCGCCCGGGAGCTGCCGCCGGACGTCGAGCACGCCGCGTTCCGGGTCGTCCAGGAGGCGCTGACGAACGTCGCCAAGCACGCCGGCGCGAAGACCGTCGTCGTCCGGCTCGGCTACGGCGCCGACGAGCTGACCGTGGCCGTCGACGACGACGGCCACGGCGGTGCGGCGCCCCCGGGCAATGGCATCCGTGGGATGGCCGAACGCGCACAGGCCCTCGGCGGCGAGCTGACCGCGGCGCCGCGCGAAGACGGCGGTTACCGCGTGCGCGCCCGGCTGCCGGTGCGATGATGGGCCGATGATCCGGGTCCTGCTCGTCGACGACCAGCGGCTCGTCCGCGCCGGCTTCCGGTCCATTTTGGATGGTGAGGACGACATCGCCGTCGTGGCCGAGGCCGCGGACGGGCGGGAGGCGCTGCAGGCCGCCCACGACCACCACCCCGACGTCGTGCTGATGGACATCCGGATGCCGGTGCTCGACGGCCTCGCCGCCACCCGGCACCTCCTCGAAGACCCGGGCGTGCGGACGAAGGTCGTCATCCTCACCACGTTCGACCTCGACGAGGACGTCTACGGCGCCCTGCGGGCGGGCGCGAGCGGTTTCCTGGTCAAGGACACCGAGCCCGAGGAGCTGATCCACGCCGTGCGCGTCGTCGCCCGCGGCGACGCGCTGCTGGCGCCGTCGATCACCCGGCGGCTGATCGCGGAGTTCGCCGCGCGCGGCACCCGACCGGCGCCGTCCCCGGCGCTCGACCGGCTCACCGACCGCGAGCGCGAAGTGCTGTCCCTGGTCGCGGCCGGGCTGTCGAACGACGACATCGCGCGCGAGCTCACCCTCAGCCCGGCGACGGCGAAAACGCACGTCAGCCGGATCATGACCAAGACCGGCACGCACGACCGGGCGCAGCTCGTCGTCCTCGCCTACGAGTCCGGCGCGGTGACCCCGCGGTGGCTGGCGCCCTGACCCGTACTCCGCCGGGTGTACGGGACCGGCCTTAGGGGACACCGCCTGGAGCACGTGAAGTGTCCTCCGCTGCGCGACGCGCGGTAGGGCCCTTCTCGCGAATCCTTGTCCACCATGGACACCATCACTCGTACCTCAGGCGGCGGCCTGGCGCGGCTGGCCGGCTGGGCGCAGCGCCACCGCTGGCTCGCCGTCGCGCTCTGGGCGCTGGTCCTCATCGGCGTCACGTTCACCTCGCAGCTGGCCGGCAGCGCGTTCCACGACGACAACTCGTTGCCCGGCACCGAATCCCAGCAGGTCGTGGACCTGCTGCACAACACCGCCCAGTCCGGCGCGAGCGCGCAGATCGTGCTGAAAGCCGACGGCGGGCTCGCCGCCGCCCGCGCGCCGATCGACACCATGCTGCGTGAAGTCCGGTCCCTCCCGCACGTGCGGTCGGTGACCGAGCCGACGCTCTCGCGCGACGGGCGGATCGGTTACGCCACCGTCACCTTCGACCTCGCCTCGACCGACCTTCCCTACGACGACATCGTGAAGTTCGCCGACACCGCGAAGCGGGCCGGGCCGGTCGAGGTCGCGCTCGCCGGCGACCCGGTCAAGCGGATCTCGGGCGGCGGCGGTCCGGCGGAGGGCGTCGGGTTGCTCGCCGCCCTGGTCATCCTCGTGTTCCTGTTCCGTTCGCTGCTCGCGGCCGGGCTACCGGTCATCACCGCGGTGTTCGCCGTCGGCAGCACGCTGGGCGTGATCACGGTGGTCTCGCACTTCGTCGACATCGCGAGCTACACCTCGCCGCTGATGATGCTGGTCGGGTTCGGCGTCGGCGTCGACTACGCGCTGCTGATCTTCTCCCGCTACCGCACGGAGATCCTCGCCGGCCACGACCGCGAAGCCGCCGCCCGGCGGGCACTCGACACGGCAGGCCGCTCGGTGCTGTTCGCCGGGACGACCGTGATCATCGCCCTGCTCGGCCTCCTCGCGCTCGGGCTCGGCGGGCTGCGCGGGGTCGCGCTGTCGGTCGCGCTCACCGTCCTGATGACGATGCTCGCGTCCGTCACGCTCCTGCCCGCGCTGCTGTCGCTGTTCGGCAGGCGGCTCGAACGCGGGATCCGGCGGCACGCTCTCCGGAAGGAACACGGCCGGGTGTGGCGACGGCTGGCCGACGGCGTCCAACGCCGTCCGGTGGCGCCGCTGGCGCTCGGCCTGATCGTCCTCATCGGACTGTCCATTCCGGCCGCGGGGATGCGGCTCGGGTTCGCCGACGCGAGCACCGACCCGGCCGGTTCCACCACGCGCAAGGCCTACGACCTGCTGGCCGAGGGCTTCGGCCCGGGCTTCACCGGCCCGCTCGCGATCGTCGGCGAGGACGGCGACCCGGTTGCGCTGCAACGGAAGCTCGCTGCCACGCCGGGCATCGCCCAGGTGCTGCCACCGATGGGCCAGACCGTTTTGGCCTTCCCGACGACGTCACCCCAGGACGCGGCGACCGCCGGGCTGGTGACGCGGCTGCGGACCGACGTCCTCCCGACGCTGCCGGGCCACTACCTGGTCGGCGGCTCGGTCGCGGCGGCGACGGACTTCGCGGACGCCGTCGCGGACCGGCTGCCGCTGTTCGTGCTGGTCGTGGTCGGGTTGTCGGCGTTGCTGCTGATGGTGGTGTTCCGGTCGGTGCTGATCCCGCTCAAGGCAGCCCTGCTGAACCTGCTGAGCATCGGCGCGTCCCTCGGCGTGATGACCTTGGTGTTCGGCGACGGCTGGTTCGGCGCGCAGCCGGGCCCGATCGAGGCGTTCGTGCCGGTGATGATCTTCGCGATCGTCTTCGGGCTGTCGATGGACTACGAGGTGTTCCTGGTGTCCCGGATGCACGAGGAGTGGCGCCGCACGGGCAACGCGCGCCTGGCGGTGCGCGAGGGCCTGGCGTCGACGGGAGCGGTGATCACCGCGGCGGGCGCGATCATGGTCCTGGTGTTCGGCGCGTTCCTGCTCGACCCGTCCCGGATGCTGGCCCAGTTCGGGCTGGGCCTGGCGGTGGCGGTGTTGTTGGACGCACTGGTGATCCGCTGCCTGGTGGTCCCGGCCATCATGCGGCTCCTGGGTGCCCGCGCCTGGTGGCTGCCGAAGTGGCTGGACCGGCGGCTGCCGCACTTCGCACTGGAGCCCTAGCCGAGGAATACGAGCGCGGACACCACGATTGCCGCGACCACGATTGCCGCCGCGGCCCGCCACCACAGTCGCCGGGCCGCGGCGGATCGGCGCTTTTTCGCCGAATAGGGGTCATCCGGCCGCGAGATCCAAGCGTGCTCCGAAATCCGCTTCGATCAAGCGCTGGGTCTTGTTCAGCGCCGGCGAGGTCCACCCGGTCGGCCCCTTGGCGGTCTCACCAGCATGCAACGCCATCCGCAGCCGCAGCTGGGCTTGCTTCTCGTTCTGGGCGTTGTGCACCCGGATCTCTTTCGCCAAGCACTGAGGAAACGCTCGACAAGCGCCGACTTCCCGAATTGCGCGGGCACCAGAATCTCCCTCACGCTGGTGAAGAGAAGCAGCCGGTCCGCGGGACAGTCGCTTCGGCGGGCGCCGAAGGTTCCGGCGCCTACGGTCGCCACATGGAGATCAAGCCACGGATCCTGTACTTCGGCACCCCGGTGGTCCTGCTCAGCACCGAAAACGACGACGGCAGCCCGAACCTCGCCCCGATGTCGTCGGCGTGGGCGCTCGGCTGGACCGTCGTGCTCGGGATCGGTGCCGACGGGCAGACCGCGCACAACCTCCGCGAACGTCCGGATCTGGTCGTCAATCTGCCGGCGCCGGACCAGTGGGAGGCCGTGGAACGCCTGGCGCCGCTCACCGGGCGTCACCCGGTTCCCGCGGCCAAGCCGTTGTTCCGCCACGAGCGCGCGAAGTTCGAGGCGGCGGGCCTCACGCCGGAGCCGTCGCGCCTGGTGCGTCCGCCGCGGGTGGCCGAGTGCCCCTTGCAACTGGAAGCGCGGGCGGTGACGGTCCACCCGAAAAGCGACTTCCTGATCGTCGAGGCCGAGGTGCTGGCCGTGCACGCCGACCCCGCGCTCGTCGCGCCCGGCACCGAGCACGTCGACCCGCAGGCGTGGAGCCCGCTGATCTACAACTTCCGCCACTACTTCGGCCTCGGCACCGAGCTCGGCCACAGCTTCCGGTCCGAAACGCGCTGAAGGGGCTCCCCCGGCCGAAGCCGGGGAGAGCCCCTTCCGTCAGTGCTTATTCGTAGATCTCGCCCTTCGCGGCCTTCTCCACCAGCGAAGCCGGCGGCTCGAAGTGGTCGCCGTACCGGGCGGCCAGCTCGCGGGCGCGGTCGACGAAGCCCTGCAGGCCACCCTCGTACTGGTTGATGTACTGGATGACGCCACCGGTCCACGCGGGGAAGCCGATGCCGAAGATCGAGCCGATGTTGGCGTCGGCCACCGACGTCAGCACGCCTTCGTCGAAGCACTTGACCGTTTCGAGCGCCTCGGCGAAGAGCATCCGCTCCTTGAGGTCCTCGAACGGCACCTCGGCCGTGCCGGACTTGAACGCGTCGCGCAGCCCCGGCCACAGCCCGGTGCGCTTGCCCTCCGCGTCGTACTCGTAGAAGCCCGCGCCGGTCGAGCGGCCCTTGCGGTCGAACTCCTCGACCATCCGGTCGATCACGGTCTCCGACGCGTGCGCCTTCCACGTGCCACCAGCGGCCTCGATCGCTTCGCGCGTCTCCTTGCGGATCTTGCGCGGCAGGGTCAGCGTCAGCTCGTCCATCAGCTGCAGCGGCGGCGCCGGGTAGCCGGCCTGCGCACCCGCCTGCTCGATCGACGCCGGCTCGACGCCCTCGCCCAGCGCGGCGACGGCCTCGTTGATGAACGTGCCGATCACGCGCGAGGTGAAGAAGCCGCGGCTGTCGTTGACGACGATCGGGGTCTTCTTGATCTGCAGCGTGTAGTCGAAGACCTTGGCCAGCGTGGCCGGCGACGTCTTCTCACCGCAGATGATCTCGACCAGCGGCATCTTGTCCACCGGCGAGAAGAAGTGGATCCCGATGAAGTCCTCGGTCCGCTGCACGCCCTCGGCGAGGGTGGTGATCGGCAGCGTCGAGGTGTTGGAACCCAGGACCGCGTCGGCGTTGACGATGCTCTCGATCTCGCCGAACACCTTGTGCTTCAGCTCGACGCTCTCGAACACGGCCTCGATGACGAAGTCGACGCCCGCGAAGTCGGCCGGGTCGGCGGTCGGCTTGATCTTCGCCAGCAGCGCGTCCGACTTCTCCTGCGTGGTCTTGCCACGCGAGAGGGCCTTCTGCTCCAGCTTCTCCGCGTAGCCCTTGCCCTTCTCGGCCGCCTCCTGCGAGACGTCCTTGAGGACGACGTCGATGCCGGCCTTCGCCGAGACGTACGCGATCGCCGCGCCCATCATCCCGGCGCCGAGGACACCGACCTTCTTGGCCGTGTACTTCTCGAAGCCGTCCGGCCGCGAGCCGCCCGAGTTGATGGTCTGCAGGTCGAAGAAGAACGCCTTCGTCATGTTCTTCGAGACCTGGCCGGTGGCGAGGTGGATGAAGTAGCGCGTCTCGATCTGGATCGCGGTGTCGAAGTCGACCTGCGCGCCCTCGATCGCGGCGGCCAGGATCGCCCGCGGCGCCGGCATGTTCGCGCCCTTGATCTGCTTGCGCAGGTTCGCCGGGAACGCCGGCAGGTTGGCCGCGAAGCTCGGGTTCGACGGGGTGCCGCCGGGGATCTTGTAGCCCTTGACGTCCCACGGCTGGACGCCGCCCTCGGGGTTCGCCTTGATCCACGCCTTCGCGGCGGGGACGAGCTCCTCGACCGTGCCGACGAGCTCGTGCACCAGGCCGAGTTCCAGGGTCTTGGCCGGCCGGTGCCGCTGGCCCTGGAGCAGGACGTTCAGCAGCGCGCTCTGGATGCCGAGCAGGCGCACGGTGCGGACCACGCCACCGCCGCCGGGCAGCAGGCCCAGCGTCACCTCGGGCAGGCCGATCTGGCTGCCCTTGACGTCGGCGGCGATGCGGTGGTGCGTCGCGAGCGCGATCTCGAGGCCACCGCCGAGCGCGGCGCCGTTGATCGCCGCGACGACCGGCTTGCCGAGCTGCTCGATGCGGCGCATCTGCCCCTTCATCAGGGTGCTGCCCTCGGTCAGCTCGACCGCGTGCTCGGGCTTGGCCTGGATGAGGTCGTTCAGGTCGCCGCCGGCGAAGAACGTCTTCTTGGCGGACGTGATGACGACGCCGGTGATGGAGTCCTTCTCGGCCTCCAGGCGGTCGACCGTGACGCCGAGCGACTCGCGGAAGTCGGCGTTCATCGTGTTCGCCGACTGGTTCGGGTCGTCCAGGGTCAGGGTGACGATCCCGTCGGAGTCCTGCTCCCAGCGGATGGTCTTGCTCTCGGCCATTGTGGTCCTCACACCCGCTCGATGATGGTCGCGACGCCCATGCCGCCGCCGATGCACAGGGTCACCAGGGCGCGGCGCGCCTGGCGGCGTTCCAGCTCGTCGACCACGGTGCCGACCAGCATCGCGCCGGTGGCGCCGAGCGGGTGGCCCATGGCGATCGCGCCGCCGTTGACGTTGACCTTCTCCTCGTCGAGGTGCAGGTCCTTGATCCACTTGAGCACGACGGACGCGAACGCCTCGTTGAGCTCCCACAGGTCGATGTCCTCGGGCTTGAGGCCCGCGGTCTTCAGGACCTTCTCGGTGGCCGGAGTCGGCCCGGTGAGCATGATCGTCGGCTCGGAGCCGATCGACGCGGTGGCCACGATCCGGGCGCGCGGGGTCAGCCCGAAGGTCTTGCCGACCTGCTCGGAGCCGACCAGCACCAGCGCGGCGCCGTCGACGATGCCGGAGGAGTTGCCGCCGGTGTGGACGTGGTTGATGCGCTCGACCGAGTGGTACTTCTGCAGCGCGACGGCGTCGAAGCCGCCCAGCTCGCCGATGCCGGCGAAGGCGGGCTTGAGCTTGCCGAGGCCCTCGATGGTGGAGCCGGGGCGGCGGTGCTCGTCGTGGTCCAGCACGGTGACGCCGTTGATGTCCTTGACCGGCACGACGGACTTGGCGAAGTAGCCGCCGGACCAGGCCGCCTCGGCGCGGTCCTGCGAGCGGACGGCCCAGCGGTCGACGTCCTCGCGGGAGAAGCCCTCGATGGTCGCGATCAGGTCGGCGCCGGTGCCCTGCGGGACGATGTAGTTGTCGTAGGCGGTGGCCGGGTCCATGAACAGCGCGCCGCCGTCGGAGCCCATCGGCACCCGCGACATCGACTCGACACCGCCGGCGATGACGAGGTTGTCCCAGCCGGAGCGCACCTTCTGCGCGGCGGTGTTGGTGGCCTCGAGGCCGGAGGCGCAGAAGCGGTTGAGCTGCACGCCGGCGACGGTGTCGGGCAGGCCGGCGTTCAGCGCGGCGGTGCGCGCGATGACGGCGCCCTGCTCCCCGACGGGCGAGACGACGCCGAGCACGATGTCGTCGATCGCGGCGGGGTCGAGGTTCGGGTGGCGGACCTTGAGTTCGTTGATCAGGCCGACCACCAGGTCGACCGGCTTGGTGCCGTGCAGGGCACCGCCCTTGTTCTTGCCGCGAGGCGTGCGGATCGCCTCGTAGATGTAGGCCTCGCTACTCACTGACTACTCCTCGCGAGCGTGTCGGACGTCGTCGTACCGTGGCCGATGATACCGGCCAGTAGGGCTAATGGCCATTAACATATCGCCGGACAACCCCATGGTGTCAATGGGTTGCAGGTGTGCCGTTAGCCGCTATCGTTCACTCACCATGACCGACTCTGTGCGTAGTGCGCGCCCCCGCGACCGCAAGGCCCAGCTGGCCGCGGTGGCGGCGGAGCTGTTCCGCGCCCGCGGCTTCCCCGGAGTCGGCATAAAAGACATAGCGGACGCGGCGGGCGTCACCGGGCCGGCGCTGTACCGGCACTTCACGGACAAGCAGGCGATCCTGGCGTACGTGGTCCTGAGCGGCTTCGACGACCTGGAGGCGGCGACGGCGGAGGCGCTGTCGGACTCCGTTTCCCCCGCTGACCAGCTCGAGATCCTCTTGGGAAGGCTCGCCACCCAGGCGGTCGAGCGACGCGAGATCGCGGCATTGTGGCGCTGGGAGGGCCGCCACCTGCCGAAGGAGGACCAGCGCGAGATCGCCCGCCGGTCCGCGCTGGCTCTGGCGGCGTGGTCGAAGGCCCTGCAGGCCCGCCGCCCGGAGCTGCCGGCCGAAGACGCGGAGCTCCTGTGCTGGGCGGCACTGTCGGTGTTCGGAAGCGTGTCGGTCCACCACACGTCGGTGGCCCGCCGCCGCTTCGCTCAGCTACTGGTCGAGCTGGCCCTGAATGTGCTGAACGCCACACTGCCTGCGCCCTCTTCACCGCCGCCGTCGGCCGCCTTGAGCCTGGGCAAGCCGTCCCGCCGAGAGCAGGTCCTGGCGGAGGCAACGGCGCTGTTCGCCCACCGAGGCTTCCACGACGTGAGCATGGAGGACATCGGAGCGGCGGCGGGCATAGCGGGCCCGAGCGTCTACCGCCACTTCCCCAGCAAGGCGGCGTTGATGGTGGCCATCGGCCACCGCGCGGCGGACAGACTGGCATTGGCGGCGGAGCAGGCCCTCCAGGCACCGGACGAGCGTTCGGCATTGCGTCGCCTGGCGGCGTCGTACGTGCACACGATCCTGCACACGCCGGAGCTGCTCGTCTCGTTCTCGGCGGACCGGGTGACGATGCCGGACCGGGACAAGGCAGACCTGTTCCGGGTACAGCGGGATTACGTGGCCCAGTGGGTGACACTGCTGTCGGCGGTGCGGCCGGAGCTGCCGCCGCGGGAAGCGAAGATCACGGTGCACGCGGCGCTCACCATCGCCAACGACTTGGCCCGGACGCGGCGGGTGGCTTCGAGGCCACACTTCGCAGCGGAGCTGACGACGTTGCTGCACGCAGTGCTCGGTGTCGCCTGACCGGCCAGCGTGGCTGATCAGGAGTACGATCGAGGCTCGGGCAAAACCGCGAACCCCGACGCGTGTATGCAACACGCCGGGGTTCAATGCTGCCTTCTCGACTCCTCCGGTGTTACCTTTCGCGCTTCTATTCGACGCTTTGGGTTCCGAGCAAGGAGAAGTGACGTACCGTTATGCGATCGCCGGCTTTCGGCGAGCGGCCTGGGTTTCAATCCCAACTCTCTGACCTCAGTGCCGTCTCCCTCTCCGAACTGCGGAAACTCGACACCCCGGCGCTCAGCCGTTCGATTCGCCACGCCGTGGCTCGCACCGCGCACATTCCGGTGACCGCGAGCGGCAGCCAAGGCGGCGGCGCCAAGCGCGTCGACTGAATCCCGTTCGAAGGGCATCACCGTGCACACGCAGGACCTGGCGTCCGAACTCCCGCTGCACTCGATCTCGAGGGACACCTTCGACCAGCTCGCCGTCGGCGGTGGCGGGATCGGCGCCGTGGAACTGCTGCGCGGCGCGGACCGCAGCCGCCGGTTGCTCCTGTTGCGCGGCCTCGTCGACCAGGCGGAAGCCGATGGCGGGCTGACCGGTCCGCTCGCTCCCGCGGCACGAGCTTGGGACCTGCTGGTCCGAGCGGAACAGGCCGCGCCGGACGCCGTGGAACTGGTTCTCGGGCACCCGTACACCGGCAGCTGGGCCGGGTACACCACCCGGCTGATCGAGCAGGACCGCTCCGGGGAATGCCCGCTCTGGGTCCACTACGGCTACCTGCACGCCCTCGCCGCCGCCGCGGCGATTCACGCGGGACTGGATTTTTCGATCCGCATCCCCGTTTGGGAGGACACCGTCGTGCTTCCGACGCTGGGGGCCGGACGGCTGGATGAAGGCGGCGGTTTCACGACCGCCGAAGTGCGGGGAACCGCAGGCTCGTTCACCATCAGCGGTGACCGTTCCCAGGTCACGCCCGGTGCTGCGAACTGGAACCGGCTCCGCGATTTCCGCTTCGAGGCCGGCGGCCGGGTGCTGCGGCTGCGGCTCGACGACCTGGATCCCCATCGGGGGCTCTACCACCCGATTCCGCCGCACCGGCTGACGGACGCCGACGCGGCGGACTGGCGGGACCAGCTCGCCGAGGCCTGGGGGCTGATCGTCAGCCACCTCCCCGAGTACGCGGAAATCCTGCCGATGGGCCTGACGTCCATCGTGCCGGAGCCGGAGGTCCCGTTCCGGCTGCCCAGTGCGTCGACCGGCGAAGCCTTCGGGAGCGCGGTGATCGCGGCCCCGGGCACCGGGGGGCCGGCCACGCTCGCCGCCGCGCTCGTGCACGAGTTCCAGCACATCCGGCTGGGCGGCCTGCTCCAGCTCGTCCGGCTGCACGACGACGACCGCACCCAGCGCCTCTACGCGCCGTGGCGGGAGGACCCCCGGCCGCTCGGCGGCCTGGTGCACGGCGTCTACGCCTTCTTCGGCGTTTCCGCCTTCTGGCGCGCCCTTTCGCGGGCCCGGCCGGAGGATCGGCTGGCCGCTTTCGAATTCGCGCACTGGCGCGCCCAGGCCTGGCAAACGCTCGAGGTCATCCGGGACGACGCTGCGCTGACCGAAGCAGGACGGCGGTTCCTCGACGAACTCGCCGTCGTCTTCGAACCGTGGCAGACCGAGCCGGGCACCCCCGAAGCCGTGCACTGGGCGGACACGCTGGGCGTGGACCACCACGCCGGCTGGCGGCTCCGCCACATCCGCCCCGAACCCGGGACGGTCGCGGGCCTCGTCCGGGCCTGGCAGGAGCGCAGGGCGTGTCCGCCGGTGCGTCCGGAAGGCCGCCTCGACACCGTTTCCGACGGCGAGTGGGCGAACGCTCGCGCCGATCTGGTCCGGGTGCACCTCGACGATGACGACGGCACCCTGCTGCCCCGGGTGTGGCCGCAGGTGCCGGGGGCGCTGGAAGGCGACTACCTGCTGATCGCCGGCCGGGCCGAAGAGGCTCGATCGGCCTTTCACATCGAGCTGAAGCAGGACCCGGACCACGCCGAGGCTCTGATCGGCCTCGGCTTGGTCCTGCCCGCCGGACCCGCCGCGCGTGCCCTGCTCCACGTGCCCGAGCTGGTCCGCGCGGTGCACCGGGAACTGCGCTTCGAGAGCACCGCACCGGCGGTCGAGGAGCTGGCCTGCTGGATCGGCGAAGCCCTCCGCTGAGCCCGTCACAACGGGATCGGGTCGATGTCGCACTCCGCCCGCACCGCGTTCTCCGCGGCGGCCACCGCGGGATGACCGGACCGGAAGATCCGGTCCACGGCGCCTAGGACGTCCTGGTGCTGGCTGACCGCTTCCCGTACGCGGCCCAGCCGTTCGAGGTCGAGGGCCCGGTTGAGCCGGGCCGCGAGCGTGACCGGATGGCTTTCCGGCAGCGCCCGGCGCAGCCGCGCCAGAGTCTCGGTGTTCATCCGCAGAGAGCGCTGCACGTCGCCGAGGGCGAACCAGTCGTTCGCCGTGTTGATCGAGCAGGCGAGGACGTGGGGGTGGGCCGGCCCCAACCGGTCACGCAGTCCGGCCAGCGCGCGCTCGTCGCGGACCAGCGCGCTCGCCGGCTCTCCGAGCTTCCGCAGGGTCACCCCGATGTCGGCTTCGGCGGCCAAGGTGTGCGGGTGCCGGTCGCCCAGGCTGGCCCGGTACCGCGCCAGCGCCTGCTCCCCCAGGTCGAGCGACGCCGGCAGGTCATCGGCGATGCGCCGGTCGATCGAATGCGCGAGCGCGCAGGCCATCGCGTTGGGGTGGTCGGGCCCGTACTTGAGCCGGAACCGTTCCAGTGCGCTGCCCGACAAGGTCAGCGCGGCTTCGTGGTACCCGTCTTTGCGCTGGGCCACCGCGAGGTGGTAGTCGCGGCGGATGACGCCGTCGGTTCCCGAGCCGAACAGGCCGCGCACCCGCTCCACGACCCGCTGCTGCTCGATGCGTGCCCACGAGTAGTCGCCGAGCTCCCGACGGCAGATGATCAGGATGTTCAAGGTGTTGATCGTCTCGAAGTTGTCGTACCCGAACGCCTCCAGCCGGCGTTTCCAGGTGTGCTCGCTCAGCCGGCGGGCTTGTTCGTAGTCGCCGGCCAGCAGGAGCGAGACGATCAGGTCGTGCGCCGCGCCCAGTGCGGTCGGGTCATCGTCACCGAAGAGGAACCGGACCTTCTCGTACGTCTGCCGGTTGAGGTCGCGGGCCGCCAGGAAATCACCACTGGACTTCAAGCCGGTCGCCACCAGGACCTCGGCCCGCAGCGCCAGTTCCGAATCCGCACCCACCGTTTGCCGGTAGAGCTGCAACGTCCGCCTGCTGACCTCGGACGACGCCTCGTAGCGGCCGAGGACCCACAGCATCAGCCCGAGGTGCTCCGACGCGACCAGCGTCTGGGTGTCCTCGGCACCGTGGCGGCGCGTCCAGGCGGCGACGACCTCCTGCGACAGTTGCAGCGCGCCCGCGTGGTCGCCGGAGACGTACAGGAACTTCATCAGGTTGAGCAGCAGCCGCCGCACCCACGGGTCGTCGCAGCGGTCCAGCTCCGCGTGCTGGAGGTGGGGCAGCACCATCTGGTACTGCGGCCACGGCGGGGCCGCCTCGGGATCGTTCGGGTCGAGGTTGGCGAGCAGGAGGTGCGCACCGTGGCGCATGTCCACGCGGGTCCGGTCGCTCATCCGGGCCCGCAGCACGAGCTGCGCGAGCCGGTGCAGGAGCAGCGTGCCGCTGCGGTGGTCCAGCTTGGCGAGCCGGCAGCGGTTGATCTCCCGGAGCGCACGGTCCAGCAGCACGGGGTCGCGCATCGCGGTGTCCAGTTCCGGGGCGATCGACACGCCCCGCACCCCGGTGAACAGGCTCCGGGAGATCGGTTCGGCGGCGAAGAACGCGCAAACCTGCAGCAGCTGGTGCGCGGCCGGGTTGCGGACCGCCAGCCCGTCGAAGGACACGTTCCACGCCGCCGTCATGGCGATCTCGTACCCGGATTGCAGCGGGGCGGTCGCGAGGATCTCGGCCACCTTCTCGTCCAGCAGCCGGGTGTACTCGGCGACCGGGATGCCGGTCTCCGCTCGCCAGGCCGCCGCCAGGGCCAGGGCGATCGGCAGGTCCCCCAGTTTCTCCGCCAGCGCGTCGGCGTCGGCGGGGACGACCGCGGAATCCCGGCGGCGCAGGAGTTCGACGCTCTCCGCACGGGCGAACCGGTCGACCGGAATGGACTGCGCGGGGAACGAAGCGGAGGGCGCGTCCAGGGCGGTGACCACGATCCGGCCCGGCCCGTCGAGCGGCAGGAACGGGCGCAGGAGCTCGGGCTGGTCGGCCGCGTCGAAGACGAGCAGCCAGCGGCGGAACGGCTTGCCGGCGCGGAGCGCGGCCAACACGGCAGGCACCGCCGTCAACGTCTCTTCCGCGCCCGGCAGCCGCAGCTGCCTGGCCAGTTCGGTCAAGGACGCCCGGATCTGGGACTCCTGGGGTGCGCTCACCCACCACACGAGGTCGTGGTCGCGCAGCTGCCGGTAGATGTACTCGACCGCGAGCTGCGTCTTTCCGAGACCGCCCGCTCCGTGCAGAACCGCGCACGAGGTCGACCGCAGGGCGGTACCGAGCCGGTCGAGCAGCTCCCGACGGCCGACGAACTCCGGATTGCGCGCCGGGACCGCACCCCAGACCATCGGAGCATCGGTGGTGATCTGCCGGACCCGGCGCCGGGAGGTGGCCGCTTCGTTGCGGACGTTCGCGACCAGCGCCTCGTCCGGGGTCTCGGACGCCACCGTCACCGGCGGGAGCAGCGCTTGGGTGTCCGCGGCCACCGCGGACTCCGCCTCGGCCACGGCGAGTTCACGCTCCCGCTCCCGCAACCGCTCGGCGCGCAACGCGTACGGGCCCGAAAGCGCTCGCATGACGACTCGTTCGAGAGACACGTCCGCGGGCTCGTCGGGCAAGGCCGCACGTTCGGGATCGGCCAGCGCTTCGGTGATCTTCACCAGCACCGGATGCCGGTCACCGAACCGCCGGCCGGTCGCCACGACCACCTGCACCGTCTCCGCCCGGCGCGCGGCCGCGAGCAGGGCTTCGCGAACCGGGATCGGGAACGCGAAGACGGCGTCCTCCCCGGCGGGGCTCCCGGCGGCGGGCAAGCCGAGGAGCCCGCTGGTGAGCACCTCGGCGACGTGCGAACTGTCGGCCTCGGGAACGAATTCGGCGCGGACGAACCGGGCGATCGGCAGGTTCACCGGTACCGCGGCGAGCAACGTCGCCAAGCGGAACGCCGGCGGTGTCGCGGCACCGAGGAAACGCCGGGCCCGCTCCTCGGCCGTCAACGACGAGGCCGGCTCTTCGTCGCCTTCGCTCTCGGGCATCGGCTGGTCGCGCGCGAGCAGCACCGTTGCCGGCACCGCCTTGCCGACCGAACGGGCGATCAGCCCCACCCACCAGCTGAACCACCGGCCGTCGAGTTCGAGGACCGGGACGGGCACCGCGCCGGCCATCGCCTTCTCCGGTTCCGCCATGGTCATCCACGCGTCCGGCAGGTCGAACCCGTAACGGTTGTTCGGGCGGAAGGGGCCGGGCGAGGTCAACCGGGCCCGGTGCAGCGCGATCCCGCTCTTCCGCCACATGTGCTGGGGAAGCAGGTGGATCAGCGCGACCGGCATCCGGCGGCTCCACTGAGCGAGCAACGGCGACACGAGGTCTTGCCGCCACGCCTCTCCGACGCCGTCGGTCAGCACGAGCATGAGCCGTCCCCCGTACCAGTCCAGGAGTTCGGCCACGCTGTGCTGGGGTGCGTCGGGGGTACCGCCGCGCAGCACCGGGGCGAGTGAGCCGTCCGTCGCCCGGATCTCCGTTTCCAGGTACCGGATCCGGACCGTCCGGAACGCTCCGAGCTGCTGCACGAGCCTCAAGAAGGCCGAGACTTCGTGCTGCCACAGCGCCATCGACGCCCCGGCGTCGACCACCACGGTGAGGTCCAGGACGCGGGTCGTCGGAGTGGGCTTCAGCAGCGGAAGCCAAAGACCGGTCTGTGCGGCTCGTTCGGCGGTCAGTTCTTCGTCCAGCTCGAGATCGTCTTCATGCGAAGACGGGCGTAGCTGCTTCAACGGCCGAAGGGCTCGCAGGATGTCCAGGCCGCCCGGCATCGTCGGGGGTTTCCGGCCTCGGCCGTTGGAGTGTTCGCGGTGGTCCGCGTTGGCCCGGATGCCGCGCACGAACCCTTCGGTCAGTGGACGAGACTGCCGTTCACCGACCGGCTCGGTCTTCGGCGCGCGTGGCCCGGAACCACTCTCCGGCAGATCCGCCGGCGCCTTCGGTTTGGGCTCCGGAGGCGGGAGTTCGGGCGGCGGTTCCGGCGCCGGTGGACGCGATCGGGCTTCCGGTTCACCGGCCGGTCGCTCCGGCAGGCGTCCCAGCACCGCCGTCAGCCAGACCGCGTCGGCGACCTCTCGCCACGAGAGGGGCGCGTTGCCGGACAGCTCGTCAGTCATTTCACGGCACCACTGAGTTCAACTGCCGCCACAGCGCATCCACCAGGCGCGGCCAGGAGTCGCCCTCTTCGTGGTAAGCCCCCGACGTCGCGAGGTAAACCGCCTCCAGCAGCTTGTCGACCGGCAGACCGCCGTAGGCCGCGCTACGGCTGACGAATTCCTCGATGATCCGCGACCGGTGGGCGTCACCCGGATCGAGCGCGTGCGCGGCCACCATGGCCGCCAGCTGCTCGATGTTCGGCTCCTGGATCTCCAGCCGCAGGCACCGCCGCAGGAACGCCGGTGGGAAGTCGCGGTCACCGTTGCTGGTGATGACGACGAACGGGAATGCCGCGCACCGGACCCGCCCGTCCACCACCGTCGCCGTCGCGTCGGCGTCGGCGGTGAAGACCTCGACCTCCCGCATCCGGCTGCGCATCCGCACGAGCTCCGGGATCGCGAACTCGCCGTCCTCGAACAGGCTGAGCAGATCGTTCGGCAGATCGGCTTCGCTCTTGTCGAGTTCGTCGATCAGCAGCACCCGAGGCAGCCGCCGGGGCAGGAAGACCGTGCCGAGTTCGCCGAGCCGGAGGTAGTCCCCGATCGGCGGTTCCCACTCACCGTCCGAGACCACGGGCGGCCGGGCACCGGCTGCCTGTGCTCGCCCGATCGCGTCGTAGTGGTACAGCCCGCCTTTGAGGGTGGTGTGGGACGTGATCGGCCACCTGAGCACCCGGCCCAGCCTCAGTTCGCGCGCGACCCGGTAGGCGAGGCTCGACTTCCCGCTGCCCGGGCGGCCGGTGACCAGGAGTGGACGCCGCAGGTACAGGGCGGCGTTGACCATGTCGATCTCGTGCTGGTCGACGTGCCGGGCGGTCAGCCGGTGCTCGGAACCCAGGCGCCGGGCCGCTTCCCCTTCGTCCGGCGCCACGACGTCCTCGTCCGGCAACGGGCCGCCGTCGAACGCGCGCCAAGGTGGCGGGTCCGGGAGCAGGTCGGCCAGTGAAGCGTCGTGGAGCGGCCGCCCGGTACCGCGGTAGATCCACCAGCTCGGCAGTCGCTCAGGACGCTTTTCCCCGTTCATCCGGGATCTCCCGTGTCGCGTTCGGCAGGTAAGGGCCATCGTCCAGAAAGATCAATCTGCTCGGGTCGTCCCACAGGATCACCAGATCGCGCGCGGCCTGGAAATCCGCGGAGAGGGTCTCCGTCGCGAACGCGGCGCGCCGCGAATCCCGGGTTCGCGCGGGCAGGTCGCCGAGCCCGGCGCCACCATCGAGCAGCCAGGCGACGGCTTCGCGGAGCAGCTCGGCGGAAGCGTCCGGATGCCACAGCACCACCGGGATCCCCGTCCGCAACCCGGTCGCCAGCTCGTCCCCGCCGGGTCGGGGTTGCACCGGCGGCGGTGCGGCCAGCACCATCACCAGCCAC
This sequence comes from Amycolatopsis sp. cmx-13-12, assembly GCA_049998155.1. Lineage (GTDB taxonomy): Bacteria > Actinomycetota > Actinomycetes > Mycobacteriales > Pseudonocardiaceae > Amycolatopsis. Next base: position 178,683 of record JAEBES010000002.1, read on the forward strand.
CGTCCGTCGCTGAGGACGACGTCGAGCCGATGGTGCTCGGCGATGTCACGGGGAAGGCAGTAGTACACCCGCTCAGCGGACGGATTGCCGAGCATCGCCGCCCAGCGGATTCGCCACGCCCGGTGCCACTGCCGCGAGAACATCCGCTCCAGCGAACGGATGACGATCGGGTAGTCGAGGAACAACGGCCGGGGATCCCCGGTCTCGTGCTCCTTGCACCACCGGTGCACCGGGAGGTTGACGAGCGCCCGTGGCAGGACGAATTCCAGCGCCACCTCCTCGGGGTATTCCGACCAGGCACGTTCGGCGTCGACGATCAACCGATCGACGTGGTGTTCGAGGTCCGTGCCGCGAATGGTGGCCATCCCGCCCCGGGCCGGCGGCCATTCGTGCGGATCCTCCTGCCGCCAGTGGGAAACCACGTGCCGGTCGGGATCGATCCCGTCCAGCTCGACCATGATCACCAGGTGCAGGCGCAACCCGTCGCCACCGCGGGGTTCCTCTTCGGCGCGCAGTTCGCGCAACCGCGCCTCCCCCTGCACCCGCCTGGCCTGCGAGGTGTTCCACTCCCGCAACTCGTCGCCGAGGGCACGGGCACACCGTGCGGCGAGGAACTCGATGAAGGCGAGTGCGGGCGGCAGCCCGTGCGCGGGCGTGTTGAGCTCGGTCAGCAGGCAGAACGCTTCCCAGGCGTCGCCCGGTTCGCCGGCCGGGCCCGCGGACCAGCCCGCGGCGCGCCGGACGAGCACGCTCAGCGCCGGTGGGGTGAATCCGGTCAGCACGGAACGCAACCAGATCAGCTCGGAGTCCGGCAGCAAGTCGTGCATGCGCGGTTCGTGCACGAGCCGGTGCAGGAGCTCGGATTCCGGCGAGTTCGGTCTCAGCATGCGAAGGGCGAAGTCGAGCGCGTGCATCCCCCCTTCCGTCTTGGCGCAGGCATTGACGACGTCGATCAACTGCTCCCGCCCGGTGGCATGATCGGAAAGGGCCAGCGGGAAACGGAGGTTGTCGTCGATGAGGTCCACCAGCAGTGACCGGCTCGACCGATCGCCCGCCAGTCCCACACTCGCCAGCAAGTTGACGATCGCCTCCCGGACCGCCACCCGGACTGTCGACGGGAAGTGCAGCTCACGGTCCGCACCGTGGGTTCGTTCTCCGGCCGACACGTGACGAACCACCTCCTCGCCCGCAAGCCCGAGAGTCGTGATTTTACCCACCGAATCCCGGAGTCGTAGTGGGCAAAAGCTGGACATGAGGTGCCGGAAAGCGGGACAGCAGCACGGTGATCAGCGACGGAGCCGCTGGTGGGCGAGCCGGGAAAGCCGGGCGGCCCGGCCGCTTCCGCTGGATACCTGTCACCTGATCGGTGCACTGCGTCCGTCCCTGTCGCAACCACCTCGGTTGCGTGATAATGAAAGCGGGCCGACGGGGTCCGTTCTCCCTGTGAGAGGAGAAAAGGGCGATGCAGGCAGCACGTTCCGACGCGGATGCGGGAATCGAATCCGAACTTCTCGACCTCGGCGGCGTGTCGATCACCAGGCTGCGCACCTTGGACGGCGGCGAAATGCGCAGAGCACTGCGCCATGCGGTGGAACGCGTCTCCCATATCCCGGTGACCGCGAGTGGCAGCAAGGGCGCGAAGCGGGTCGATTGACCGTGACCGCGGAGAAAGTCGTGGAGCGGACCGGGGATCTCGGGCGTCACCAGCTGCCGTGGGTGGATTTCGACGCGATAGCGGCGGGTGGGGGCGGCCCCGGGCCGCTGCGGAAACTGCGCGCGGCCGAACGGAGCCGTCGGTTGCTGCTGATGCGCAGCCTCGTCGAGGTGGCCACCAAATCCGAAGATCTGTACCGTCCGTTGCCCTCTCCGGAAACAGCGTGGGAATTGCTGGCCCGGGTCGAACGCGCCGCGCCGCGGGCCCTCGAGACAATCCTGGCCCACCCGTACACCGGCACGTGGGCCGGGTACACGACCCGGCTCTACCGCCAAGACGTCACCGGTGTCTGCCCGTTCTGGGTGCACGTCGGGCACCTGCACTGCCTCGCGGCGGCCGCCGCCGTCCACGCCGGGATCCCGTTCGAGGCGGAGCTTCCGGTCTGGCACGGGAAAGTTTCCCTGCCGACGCTGGGAACCGCGCAGTTGCGGGCCGAGGCGCCGTTCTCCGTCGCCACCGTCCGGGGCGGGAGTGGCCTGGTCGAGATCCGCAATCGCCACTCGGTCGTCCGGCTGCCCGGCCACCGGTCCGAGGACGCTCCCGGCTGGTTCGGAGTCCGCCAGGTGGTTTCGGAGTGGGGCGGCCACCGGTTCGCGGTGCGGCTGGACGACCTGGACCCGTACCGCGAGCTGTACGAACCGATTCTCCCGGCGCGGTTGAGCCCCGTCGAAGTCGAATCGTGGCGCTCGGTGCTCGACGGGGCGTGGCACCTGCTCGTCGAACACCTTCCCGAAGTCGCCGAAGTCCTGCCGTCAGGCTTGCACTCGCTCGTACCCGCACCTGCCGTCCCGTTCCGGCTGCCGAGCGCTTCCACCGGGGAGGCCTTCGGCAGCGCAATCCTGGCCTACGGGGAGGATCCGGCCACGCTGGCGGCCGCGCTGGTCCACGAGTTCCAGCACATCCGGTTGGGTGGATTGCTCCACCTGGTCAAGCTGAGCGAAGACGACCCGCGCGAGCGGCTGTACGCGCCGTGGCGCGCGGATCCCCGTCCGATCGCCGGTGTCCTGCACGGTATCTACGCTTTCTTCGGCGTCACAGCCTTCTGGCGCGCGCTCGCCGCGGCGAAGCCGGACAACGAACTGGCCGCGTTCGAGTTCGCCCTGTGGCGAACGCAGGTCTGGCAGACGCTGACCACCGTGCACGGCGACGAAAGCCTCACCCAGGCCGGCCGACGGTTCTTGGACCGCGTCGCAGCGAAGACAGGGCCGTGGCAGGACGAGCCGGTGTCCGCCGGCGCCAAGGCACTGGCACGTGCCTCGGCCGACAACCACTACGTGGCTTGGCGGGCCAGGCACTTGCGTCCTGCCCCCGCCGCGGTGGCGGAGCTGGCGACGGCCTGGCGCGAAGGGCTTTCCCGGCCGCGTTCCACCCTGGGCCTCAGCCTGCTGGAGCCACGGGAACCGACCCCGGTGCCGGACGGGGACTGGGAAGACACCCTCACGGACCTGATCCGGCTCCGCCTCGGCCCGGACGGCGCCGCACGGTTCGCCGCGCACGGCGCTTCGGTCCCCGGCGCGACCGACCCGGATCTGGAGTTCGTGGCCGGACGGCCGATGGCCGCGGCGGCCGGATACCGACGCCTGCTCGGCACGGACCCGGACGACGCCGGGGCGCTGGCGGGATTGGGGATCGCCCTCGCGGCACGCGGCACCGGACCGGCGACGAGGGCGATCCTGCACCGCCCGGAACTGGTCCGGGCGGTGCACCGCCTGCTGCGCGACGAGCCGGGACCCACCCCGTCCGTCGAAGCGATCGCCGGCTGGCTGGGCCGGTTCACGCACTGAATCGCTTGGCTCGCCTCGGTGCGGCCGCCCGTCCTACAGCGGCATCGGGTCGATGTCGCAGTCGGCCCGGACACCGCGCGACGCCGATTCCGTGCCGGGGTGGTTTTCCCCGAGCACCATGCGGTACCGCGTCAATGCGTCTTCGTACAGTGCGTCCGCTTCGGGGACCTCGCCCAGTTTCCGCAGGTCCAGCGAGCGGTTGAGCTGCACGGCCAGCGTCGTCGGGTGATCTTCCCCGAGGACGCGGCGGGCCCTGTCCAGCAGGTCGGCGTCCATGGCCGCGGCCTCCGCGACCCGATCCAGCGCGAACAGGTCGCTCGCCACGTCGATCGCGCACACGATCGTGTGTGGATGGTCCTCGCCGAGCTTGTCGCGAAACCCCGACAGGGCCTTCTCGTCGATCACCCGGGCACTGGCCGGATCGCCACCGAGCCGCAGCGTGACGCCGAGGTCGAGCGCCGCCGACAGCGTGTGCGGGTGGTTTTCGCCGAGGTTCTCCCGGTAGAGGTCGAACACCTCTTCGCCGAGTGCCCGGGCGTCGGCGAACCTCCGCGAGTGCCGGAGGTCGATGGAGTGCCCCAGTGCACAGGCCATCGCGTTCGGGTGGTTGTTCCCGTAGCGGATGCGGAACCTGCGCAGTGCTTCCTTCGACAGTGCGAGCGCCGCGTCGTGGTCACCGTCCTTGCGGCAGGCGACCGATTGGTAGTACCGGCGCCGGAGGGTGCCGACGCTGTCCTCGCCGTACAGCTGCTCGGCCCGCTCCGCAATGCGTTCCATTTCGATCCGCGCCCACGGGTAGTCGCCGAGCTCGCGACGGGCGAGCACGAGCAGCACCTGCGTGCCGATCGTGTTGTCGTTGTCGAAGCCGAAGGTTTCGACACGGCGGCTGTAGGTTTCCTCGGCCAGCTCGCGCGCCTTCGAGTATTCGCCGGTCAGCAGCAACGCGACGACGAACTCGTGCGCGGCGTCCAACGTGATCGGGTCGTCGCGACCGAACAGCCCGCGGGCCTTGAGGTAGATCTCCTCGTTGCGGCGGCGAGCCTCCGAGAAGTTTCCGCGCGCCTTCAGGATGAGCGCATAGGTGAGCTGCGCGTTCAGCGTTTCTTCCCGCTCTTCGCCGAGCGCCTCGGTGTAGCGGTTCAGCGTCTGCTTCGCGACGTCGGCGGCTTCGCCGTAGCGACCGACCACCCAGTAGTAGAACGCCAGCCGTTCGGAAGCACCGAGTTCCAGCAGCGGTGGATCTTCGCGGGGCGCCTCACCTCGGTCGATCCGCTGCTCCCGGTCGGCCGCCCACGCCTTGACCGCCCGTTCGGCCAGGGAGAGCGCGCCTTGGTGGTCACCCCAGTAGTAGAGGAAGGAGAACAGGTTGATGACGAGCTGACGCGCCCACGGGTCGTCGCAGTCGGTCAGTTCGGCGTCGTAGATGTGCGGGAGGATCTCCTGGTAGCGCGACCAGGTCTGCGGCGAAGCCGGGTCGTTCGGGTCCAGCTTCGCCAGCAGGAGGTGTGCGCCGTGGCGCATTTCCAGCCGGTGTTGTTCACTCATCCGCTCGCGCAGGACGAGCTGCACCAAGCGGTGCAGCAGCAGGGTGTTGCTGCGGTGGTCGATCTTCGCCAGGCTGTACCGGTTGACGTCGCGGATCGCGCGACCGAGCCGCATGGGGTCGCGCAGAGCCGCGTCGAGCTCCGAAGCGATGGAAACCTCGCGTACGCCGGTGAACAGGCTGCGGGAAATCGGCTCGGGCGCGAAGAAGGCGCAGACCTGGAGCAGCTGGTGTGCCGCCGGGTTGCGGGTGCTCAGCTCGTCGAACGAGACGTTCCACGCCGCGGCGACGGACACTTCGTAGTCGTTCGGCGCGGAAGTGTCGAGGATTTCGGTGACCTTCTCGTCGAACAGGTCCAGGTAGTCCCGCGCCGGCATGCCGGTCTCGGCCAGCCAGGCCGCCGCCTGCTCGATGGCCAGCGGCAGGTCCCCGAGCTTGTCGGCGATGAGGTCCGCATCGGCGTCGACCAGCTCGGAGCGGCGGAGAGCGAGCAGGTTCTTGCTCTCGTCGCGCTGGAACACGGCCACTTCGAGCGGGCGTGCGATGCCGGCCCAGCTGGGGTTGCGGGACGTCACCAGGATCTGCCCCGGCCCGTCGACCGGGAAGAACTGCCGCACCATCGCCGGATCCTCGGCCGAGTCGAAGACCAGCAGCCAGCGCCGGTAGGGACGGCCCAGCCGCAGCGCTTCCCGGACCGCCGGGACGGCGGTGATCGCTTCGTCGGCGCCGGGCAGCCGCAGGTGCTGGGCGAGTTCGGTGAGGGATTTGCGGATCTGGGTGGCCTGCGTCGCCTGAATCCACCAGACGATGTCGTAGTCCTTCAGATGCCGGTAGATATATTCCACCGCCATCTGCGTCTTGCCGATACCTCCCATTCCGTGCAATGCCGCGGGGAGGACGGCGGTGGTTCCGGCACCCAGCCGTTCGCTCAATTGATCGAGGAGTTCACGCCTTCCGGTGAAATTGGGATTCTTGGGGGGAACCGCACCCCAAACGGGTGGCGCCTCGTCACCGGAACGGCGTTCACTTCGGCTGGTCAGGTCGACGATCTCCCGGACGATCTTCGTTCGTGCGATCGGCGAAGCTTCGCTCACCGATGGAGGAATATCGACATTCCCCGTGTCGGGATGGACGACGGCTGCAGGTTCGCTCGAGGAACCCGTCGGTTTGAGTTCCTGCGACATCGTGTCACTCACCGCCGGGATGCTAGTGGGTGGGACGGCCGTCGGTCGATCACCGGTTTGACCGATGCCGGCGATTCTACTCTCCAACCGGTCCGCCCGGGACAAATACGGACCCGATAGCGCACGCATAAGGTCACGCTCCAGAGCGATGTCCGCCGGAGTCGCCGCGGGCAGCGACGGGTCCGGCGTCCCGTCCGGCGCCGCCAGTGCCGCCTGGAGCCGTGCCAGCACCGGATTCCGGTCCCCGAAGCGCCGCGATGCGCTGATCACCGCGTGCGCGGTGTCCGAACGCCGCGCACCCCTCAGCAACAACTGACGGACGTTCTTGGCGAACTCCCAGTGCGCGCGGTCCCACGGCGTTCCGTCGAGAACCCGCTCCAACAGCCCGCTGGTGAAGACCTCGGCAAGGTGACCGGGACCCGAGCCCGGAACCAGCTCCGCCTGCAACGTGCGGGCGACGCCGACGTCCACCGGCACCGCCGCCAGCAATGTGGCCAGCCGGAACGCCGACGGCGAAGCGGAACTGTGGAAATGCTTCACCTTTTCCCCCGCGGACCGTTCCGACTCCCGCCCCGCACCCTGCTCACCCGGACGTGGCTGGTCGCGCGCGAGCACCACGGCGGCCTTGCGGGCGACGCCACCCACTCCGGTGATCATCGACGCCCACCAGCCGAGCCACCGGTCCTGTAGTTCCAGTACCGGTACTGGAACCGCGCCGGCGGTCAGCTCGGCGGCCTCGGCGGGATCCAGGAGGACGTCGGCCGACCGCACGTCGTAGCTGCCGTTGGGGCGCAACGGGCCCGGTGGGGTGAGCACCGCCTGGTGGATTTCCATCCCGCCGCGGGGCCAGAGCCGTTCGGGCAGCAGGTGCACGATCGCGACCGGCATGGCCCGGCCCCAGCGGGCCAGCATCGGCGAAACCAGGTCGCGGTGCCACGCGTCGCTGACGCCGTCGGTGAGCAGCAGCAGGAGGCTCCGATCCGCCGAGCCGATGACCTCACCCGCCCCGCGCGCCGGCGCGTCGGCCGTTCCCCCGCGCAACGTCGGGCCGAGGACCTCGCCCCCCTCGGCCGCGCCGGTCTTGCCCGTTTCCAGCAGGCGGACGCGCACGGACCGGAACGCTCCCAGCCGTTCCAGCAGGCGGGCGAACGCGTTCACGGTCGGCGTCCACAGCGCCATCGACGGGGACGAATCCACGACCAGCGTCAGGTCGAGCCAGCGACCGCGCCGCCGCTTGGTGACCGGCATCCACATATCGGTCTGCGCTGCCTCTTCGGCAGTGCGGTCTTCGTCGAGCTCGACGTCGTCCGCTCTCTTCGAAAAGACTTTCCGCTTGAACGGGCGGAGTGCCCGGACGAACTCGGCCGCGCCGGGCAACACCGGGGCCGTCGGCGCACTGGTCAGGTCGGCGTCGGGGGCCGCCGGCTCGCCGGCGCCCGGTGCGAGCGGACCGGCGCTTCCCCCGAGCGGCTCGGCGAACGAAGGTGGCCGCGGTTCGGGTTCGCCACCGCTCTCGGAACGAGGCAAGGGACGCTCACGCCGCGGTGGCTCCCGGCGGTGCTCGGGAAGCGGCTGGGCGGCCGGCCGCTCCGGAGGGTCCGCCGACGAGGCAGCCGGGGCCGGAGGTGTGTCGATGGCGGCCATGAGCCAGAGGCCGTCGCCGAGTTCGGTCCACGTCAGGTCGTGGTCGCCCGCAGTGGGGTCCGGCCGCTCCGGCATCTCACGGCACCTGCTGGCTGAGCTGCCGCCAGAGGGAATCGACGAGCCGGGGCCACGTGCCGTCCTCCGGCCGGTAGGCCCCGGAGGTGGCCAGGAAGACCGCGTCGAGCAGTTTGTCCGCGGGCAGGCCGCCGACCGCCGCGCTGCGCGCGATGAAGTCTTCGATCAAGCCGGCGCGGCCGCCGTCGGTGTCCAGGGCGTGCGCCGCGACCATGGCCGCGAGCTGGCCGGCGTCCGGCTCACGCGTCTCGAGCCGCAGGCACCGCCGGAGGAACGCCGGCGGGAACTCGCGTTCCCCGTTGCTGGTGATCACCACGATGGGGAACGCCGCGCACCGGACGCGGCCGTGCTGGATCTCCGCCGTGTAACCGGGATCCGCGGTGAACACTTCCGCCGACGTCGAGCGGCGGGCGTCCCGGGCCAGCTCGGAGATCACGAACTCGCCGTCTTCGAACAGGCCCAGCAGGTCGTGCGGCAGGTCGGACTCGGACTTGTCCAGTTCGTCGACCAGGAGCACGCGCGGCAGCCGTCGCGGCAGGAACGCCGTGCCCAGCTCCCCCAATCGGACGAACTCGCCGATCGGGAGTTCGCCCTGGGCTCCGGTGCCGGCGAGCTCCTTCCACGCCGCGGCGGCCTGCACGCGGCCGATCGCGTCGTAGTCGTACAGCCCGGACCTGAGCGTGGTCTGCGAAGTGATGGCCCAGCGGAGAACGCGCCCCAGCCCCAGCTCCCGCGAAATCCGGTACGCCAGCGACGACTTGCCGCTGCCCGGCCGGCCCGTGACCAGCAGCGGCCGACGCAGGTACAGCGCCGCGTTGACCATTTCCGCCTCGTGCGGGTCGACGTCGCGGGCGGAGTAGCTGAGCTCGGTCCCCAGTTTGCGCTCGATCTCGCCGTCGTCCGGCGGGAAGACGTCCCGCTCCGGGAGCGTGGCGCCCCGGAACGTCCGCCACGGCGGGGGATCCGGCAACCGGTCGGCCAGCCGGACGTCGTGCAGCGGCCGTCCGGTCCCGCGGTAAATCCACCAATCGGGCGGGCTGTCCGGGTGCGGCGGCCCGCCGGGCCGGTGGTCAGGAAGCTCGGTCACGTTGGTCGGCACCTCCTTCGGGGTGCCCCACGATCCCGGTTTCGCCAATGGGAAGCAATCGATTCGGGTCGTCCCATAGCACCACCAGGTCCGTGAGTGCTCCGCCATCGCCCGACGACGGCGGATTCCGAAGCGCGTCCAGCCGAGACTCCCTTACCAGTGCGGGCAAATCCCCCAATCCACCACTGCTTTCGGCTAACAAGGCTACCACTTCGCGAACGACTTCCGAAGGGGCGCTGGGGTGCCAGACGATGACCGGGACCCCGGTCCGCAACGCCGGCAAAAGCTCGTCCTCACCGGAGATCGCGCTGACCGGCGGCGATTCGGTCAGCACCGTCATCGCCCATTGATCGTTGCTCAATATCGCTTCGAGCCGGAGTGGATCGCGACGGTCACCGGCCCGGCAGAAATACACCCGTTCGAACGAAGGATCACCGACCCACGACTCCCACCGTTGCCGCCAGACGCGGTGCCAGCGCGGCGCACTCATCCGTTCCAGTGACCGCACAACCGTTTGGTAGCTGAGGTACAGCGGTTTCGGCGCGCCGGACGCACGCTCGGTCGCCCAGGAATGCACCGGCAGGTTCAGCAGGGCCCGCGGCAGGACGAACTCGACCACGACGTCGGACACCACCTCCGACCAGGCCTGTTCGGTCTCGGCGATCAGCACGTCGACCCGGCGCTCCAGCTCGCTCACGCGGACCAGCGCGGCCTCGCCGCTCGACAGCGACCAGTCGCCCGGATCTTCCTGCCGCCAGCAGGAAAGCTCGTACAGGTCCTCCTCGATGGGGTCCGGACGCACGACGATCAGGAGGTGGAGCGTGCCCGGAGTCGGCCGGACGGTCGCCAGTTCCGCGCGCAGCTGGCCCAAGGCGTCGCCGAGGCGGAGCCGCCGCACCTGCCCGTCGGACCAGCCGCGCAATTCCGCCGCGAGGTCGTCGTCGCATTCGGCGGCGATCAGTTCGACGAAGATCAGCAGGGGCGGCAGCTCGCCGGGACCGGCGTTGAAATCGGCGAGCCCGGAAAACGCCGCGGACGCGTCCTCGAAGCGGGGCGGCGGGGAGACGTAGCGGGCGGCCCGGCGGACGGCCATGCCGAGTCCCGGTGGTGCGAAACCCGCCAACCGTTCGCGCAGTTTTTCTTGTTCCGCCTCCGGGACGACTTCGTGCATCCGGACCGACGTCACGAGAGCGCGCACCTCCGCGCACTCCTTGCTGCCGGGGCGGAGGAATTCGATCACGTCCGCCAGCGCGTTCAGCCCTTCCGCGAGACGGCAGCACGCGGAAACTATTTCGATCAATTGGTCGCGGCCGGTCAGCTGGTCCGAAAAGGTGAACGGGTGGTCGAGCGCCTCCCGCAGTTCGCTCACCATCAGGGTGCGAATCGATTTGTCGTCGGCGAAGCCGGCCACCACGAGCACGTCCACGACTGCCTTGCGGACCGCGATACCCAGGCCGGGATGCCCCTGCTTCACCCTCACCTCCACCCCGAGAAGCGCACCGAAGATCGTGAGTTTACCTGTTCGGCGTAATCACAAAAGGGCAAAAAGCTGACACGCGACACCGCCGGAAGACCGGACCGCCGCTCACCACGACGGCCGCTCGGGCCACCGGCCGACGATCGCGGCCAGCGCCGTCACCTGCGGCGATTCCGCCTCGATGGTCCGGATCGTGTCCAGCAGGTCTCGGAGCCCCCCGTCGAAGCGCAGGCACGTGCGCGCCAGCGCGATCACGTGCAGGCGGTCTTCGGCGTGGTGGGGAACGAGGTCGGCGATTTCCCGGCGGGGGAACAGCTCCAGCAGCAGCTGCCGGCTTTCCGTCTTGCGCACGCACGGGACCGCCAGCAGGGCCGCCACGAGCGCGGGGAAGTCGGGAGCCGCGGGCACCGGGAACCCGTTCGTCACCGCGCCCAGCAGCCGCAGCCAGGCCTCGGTCTTCGTTTCCTTGTTCTCAATGGGAATCCGGCGGTACGAGAGCGCGTCCGCCGCCGGGTCCGCGCGGACGACGTCCTGGTAGAACGTGTTCGACACGACCAGCGCCAGCACGGCTTTCGACTCCTTCAACGCGACCTTGACCTCGGTCGCGTCCAGCAGCCGGAACGCGTGGCTGTTCGCGTCACTGACCGTTCCGTGGCTTCCCTGGTAGACCTCGCCCGCGTGGAGGGCCACCCGCAGGCGCACGTTCGCCTCTTCGGCGTGCACCTCGTTGTACCGGCGCAACTCGGCCAGCATCCGGTCGGGCAGCTCGGCCACCAGATCCGCCTTCGCCACCTCGGTGGGCAGGTGGATCATCACGCCGTCGCCGGTGTTCTCCCGGAAGAGGGTGTCCCAGGGGATCCCGGCGTCCGCGAACGCCGTGCGCATGATCTTCCAGAAGCCCTCGTGGACGACGAGCCGGTGCGCCGTCGTGCGCCTCGGGTCGTTGTAGCCGGCGATGTCCACCGCCATGATCGTCTTGTGGTGCGCGGCCGCATAGGAATGCACGACCCACCTCCCCACGTCCCGGCCTCATTGTCCCAGACCGGTGCACGCTCGGCCACGTTCGCGCAGGGCGTTACGACAAAACCGGAACCTGTTGACATGTTTTCGTCCATAATTCGGCGTGCCCACGACACGCCTGCACCTGGTGAGCGCGGATGACGACCACCGCGTCTCGACCATCGAGCTGTTCTTCGACCTGGTCTTCGTCTACGCCATCACCCAGACCACCCAGCTGATGGCCGATCACCTGAGCCCCACCGGAGTCGGGCAGGGGGTGGCCATGCTCGCCGTCCTCTGGTGGTGCTGGTGCAGCTACGCCTGGCTCGGGAACACCATCCACGTCGACCACGGGATCGCCCGGCTGGCGATGTTCGGCGCGATGACCGTGATGTTCCTGGTGTCGCTGACCATCCCGGAGGCGTTCGTCGACCACCCCGGCGGGTTGTACTCGCCCGCGCTGTTCGTCGTCTGCTACGCGCTCGTGCGGCTGCTGCACCTGGTGGCCTACCTGGGTGCCGCGCAGCACGATCCCGGGTTGCGGCGGGTGCTGCTCAAGATGTTCGTCGGGCTCCTGCCGAGCGTCGTGCTGCTCGGCGTGGCCGCGTTCCTGAGCGGACCGTGGCAGCTCGGGTTGTGGGTGGCGGCCTTGGCCATCGATTACCTCAACGTCTACCTCACCGGGCCCGAAGGATGGCGGCTGAACTCTCCCGCGCACTTCGCCGAGCGGTTCGGGCTCATCGTGATCATCGCGCTCGGTGAGTCGATCGTCGCCATCGGGATCGGGATCGGGGCGCTGCCGATGTCGTGGCTGATCGCCGGGGCCGCCGTGTGCGGGCTGGGCCTGGCCGCCGGGATGTGGTGGACCTACTTCGACGTCGTCGCGCGCGTCTCCGAGCACCGGCTCACCGAGGCGACCGGGACCGAGCGCACGAAGCTCGCCACCGACTCCTACACCTTCCTGCACCTGCCGCTGATCGCCGGCATCGTGCTGGTCGCCCTCGGGCTGAAGAAGGCGTTCCTCTACATCGCCGACACCGAGCACCACACGCCCGGCGAAGCGCTGCACGGCGTGCCGATCTGGACGCTGACCGGCGGCCTCGCGCTCTACCTGATCGCGCTGAGCGCCCTCCGCAAGCGCAACCTCGGCAGCTGGAACGTCCAGCGGCTGGTCCTCGGGGTGCTGCTCGTCGCGGCGACGCCGTTGCTGGAGCACGTGCCGGCCGCGGCCCTGCTGCTGATCGCCGCGGCGCTGGTGCTGGGCCTCATCACTTTCGAGCGCATCCGGTTCGCCGAGTGGCGCAGGAAAGTGCACACCGCGCACCCGTAAGCCACCCCGCACTGGCGCTCACCGGCCTCCCGAGTTAACCTACTCACGAGTAGGTAACGGATGGAGGGCCACATGGCTGCGCCAAGGAAACGGGACGCGATGGGCTGGGGCCTGTCCGCGCTGACCCGGCTGGCCGGGAGCAAGGTCGTCGATCGGGCCGGGCTGCGCAAGCCCCTCGAGGGCTTGGTCACCGCGGGGACGCGCAACGGCTTCCGCGTCGCGGGCGCGGCGACCAGGTCGTTCAAGTCGGTGCAGAAGCTGGGCAAGCCCGCCCGGCTCACGCCGGCCGCCGACACCGGGCTGTTCGACCTCACGCCGACCGAGGACCAGCAGCTCATCGTCGAGACGGTGACCGAGTTCGCCGCCGAGCAGCTGCGGCCGGCCGCCGCCGATGCCGACGCCAAGCTGGAGGCCCCCGAAGGCCTGCTGAGCCGGGCCGCCGAGCTGGGCATCAGCCTGGTCGGCATCCCCGAGGAGCTCGGCGGCGTCGGCACGGAACGCTCGGTGGTGACCAACGCGCTCGTCGCGGAAGCGCTCGCCCACGGCGACCTCGGCCTGGCCGTGGCCGTGCTCGCGCCGTCCGCCGTGAGCACCGCGCTGGTCAGCTGGGGCGACGAGCAGCAGCAGGCCGACTACCTGCCCGCGTTCACCGGCGAGCACGTCCCGGCCGCGGCGCTGGCGCTGCAGGAGCAGAAAGCGCTCTACGACCCCTTCAAGCCGGCCACGAAGGCGCGGCGCACCCCGAAGGGCTACCAGCTCGACGGCGTGAAGTCGCTGGTCCCGCGGGCGACGCAGGCGGAACTGTTCATCGTCTCGGCCGACCTCGAAGGCCGCGGCCCGGCGCTGTTCCTCGTCGAGTCGTCGAACGCCGGGGTGTCCATCGAGGCCGAGCCGGCGATGGGCCTGCGCGGCGCCGCGACGGGCAAGCTGCACCTCGAACACGTCAACCTGCCGGCGGGCGCGCTGCTCGGCGGCGGCCAGGCGGACGTCTTCGCCGAGGTCGTCCGGCTCTCGCGGCTGGGCTGGGCGGCGCTGGCCGCCGGCACCGCGAAGGCCGTCCTCGACTACGTCGTCCCGTACGTCAACGAGCGGGTGGCGTTCGGTGAGCCGATCAGCCACCGGCAGGCGGTGGCGTTCTCCGTCGCCGACATCGCGATCGAGCTGGAGGGCCTGCGCCTGGTGACGCTGCGCGCCGCGGCGCGGGCCGAGCAGGGCAAGTCCTACGCCCGCGAGGTCGCGCTGGCGCGGAAGCTGGCCGTGGACAAGGGCATGCAGATCGGCAACGCGGGCGTGCAGCTGCTCGGCGGGCACGGCTTCGTCAAGGAGCACCCGGTCGAGCGCTGGTACCGGGACCTGCGGGCCATCGGCGTCATGGAAGGCGCCGTCCTTCTCTAGGCTTCGGAAAGGCAAGTCATGATCAACCTGGAAGTCCCCAAGAAGGCCGGCGCGCTGATCAACCAGGCGTACCAGGCCGCGGCCGAGGTGTTCCGGCCGATCTCGCGCAAGTACGACCGCGCGGAGCACACGTACCCGAGCGAACTGGACATGTTCGCGGCGCTGCTGGACGGCCTCAACTCCTCCGGCGAGGGCGGCGCGGGCGCGGCGGGCGTGCGCCGCTCCGGCTCCGACAAGGAGGAGAAGGGAAACCGCAACGGCGCCAACCTGAACGTCGTCCTCGGCACGATCGAGATGTGCTGGGGCGACGTCGGCCTGCTGCTGTCGATGCCCCGCCAGGGCCTCGGCAACGCGGCGATCGGCTCGGTGGCGACGGACGAGCAGCTCGAGCGCTTCTCCGGCATGTGGGCGGCGATGGCGATCACCGAGCCGTCCTTCGGGTCGGACTCGGCGGCGGTCAGCACGACGGCTCGCCTCGACGGCGACCACTACGTGTTGAACGGCGAGAAGATCTTCGTGACGTCGGGCGAGCGCGCGGACGCGGTGGTCGTGTGGGCGACGCTGGACAAGTCCAAGGGCCGAGCCGCGATCAAGTCGTTCGTGGTGGAGAAGGGCACGCCGGGCTTCGAGGTGGTGCGCACCGAGCACAAGCTCGGCATCCGCGCCTCCGACACGGCGGTGCTGCGCTTCGAGAACTGCCGCGTCCCCAAGGAAAACCTGCTGGGCACCCCGGAGATCGACACCGCCAAGGGTTTCGCGGGCGTCATGCAGACGTTCGACAACACCCGCCCCCTGGTGGCGGCCATGGCGATCGGCGTGGCCCGCGCGGCCCTCGACGAGACGCGCTCGATCCTCACGTCCGCAGGCATCACGATCGATTACGACCGCCCGGCAAACGCACAACACGCGGCGGCGGCGGAATTCCTCCGCCTGGAAGCGGACTACGAGTCGGCCTACCTGCTGACGCTGGAATCGGCCTGGATGGCCGACAACCGCAAGCCGAACTCCCTCCAGGCGTCCATGGCCAAGGCCAAGGCGGGGCGTTCGGTGGTGGAGATCGCGCTGAAGTGCGTCGAACTCACCGGGGCTTACAGCGAAGAGTCGTTGCTGGAGAAGTGGGCGCGGGACGCGAAGATCCTCGACATCTTCGAGGGGACGCAGCAGATTCAGCAGCTCATCGTGGCTCGCCGGATCCTCGGCAAGACGAGCGCTGAGCTCAAGTAAGTGGTCTGCCGCGGCTGTCGTGAGTGGTAAAGCGGGTTCTAACCCTCCTTACCACTCACGACCGCCGCGGCAGACTGCTCAAGCGATCCGGTCGTCCAGGAATTCGTCCAGGTACCGCCACGTCGTGCCCCGGGCCTTCCGGCCCGTCAAGACACCCAAGTGCCCACCAGGCGCCGTTTTGAAGCGGACCTCTGGGGCCTTGTCCAGCAGCTCCACTACGCGCTCCACCGATGGCCGGGGTGCGATTGTGTCGTTCTCGCCCGCCACCACCAGGGTCGGCACCCGCACCGATGACAGGGAAATGATCCGGCCGTTCAGGTCCACCTTTCCCTCCGCCAGGTCGTTCATGCGGAACAGGCGGTGGTACAGCTGGCCGAACGTGCGGCCCGGGTACGCGTACATGTTGCTCATGAAGTGGTCGACCGCCTCGATCTGGGCCAGGTAGTCGCGGTCGTCGAGGTGGGACAGGATCGCCAGGGGCTTGGTGATTTCCTTGCTGATGCCCGTCGCGCGGAAGACGCGGCTGACCAAATAGGACGGTGCACCGCCGAACGCCCGGTAGATCGGCGTCAGCAGGTGGCCGTTCGTGAGGTCGACCAACGGGCGGAACGGGGCCACGATCGGGATGGCCGTGAAGTCCACCGGCGAGCCGATCGCGGTGATCGACGCGATCGGGAGGTCCGGCTGGTCCGCGTTCACCAGCAGCGAGAAGATCCCGCCCAGCGACCACGACACCAGGTGCACGTCCTGGCCGCCCGCATCGAGGCTCACGCGCCGGATCGCGCGCGGCAGCACCTCGTCGATCCAGTGCTCGATGCCCAGGCGGCGGTCCGAGAACGCCACCGTGCCGTAGTCGACGAGGTAGGTGTTGCGGCCGCCGTCGACGAGGTGCTCGATGAGGCTGCAGCCGCGGCGCAGGTCGAAGCAGATCGCCGGCGCCGCCAGTGGGGGCACCAGGAGGATCGGCGGCCCCGACACCGTGCCGCCGCGGTGGGTCATCCGGTACAGCGAGCGGTTGGGGCCCTGGTCGATCAGCACCCGCGGCATCGGGCGCAGGTCGGCGACGCCGCCGTGCAGCACCTTGCCGACCACGTTCGACGCCGCGGCGGCCAGCCGTGCGGGTGGTGAAACCATTTTCTCGAGCCTCCTGAGAACCGATCCGGAGGCAATCTTGCCGGGCCGGGCGAGCGGACTCAACATCAGCACACCCGCGAGCACCCGGCAAGCACGTCCAATTCGGACGGTCGCTAGTCCGTCCGAGTTACCCCGGGCCCGCTCTCCGCGGCCCGTGCTTCGTACGCCGCGCGGGCCGGGGAATGCGCTGCTGAAGCCAAAAGCCGGTCCGCTTTCAACGCGCGCGCGAACGCCTCGCCCGCCCGGCGCGGCAGCAGCCGCGTGAGCTTGCCCATAGTGCCCAGCGAGCGGGGCACGAAGACGTCGAAACGAGGCTTCCGCAATGCGGTTACGATGGCATCGGCCACATCTTCCGGCCGCACGGATTTGAACATCTTCGCCTCGGCGAGGCCGCTCGCGAGCTCCGTCCGCACGATGCCCGGCATCACGCACGAGACGTGGACGCCGCTGCCGTGCAGTTCCAGGTGCACCGCCTCGGACAGCCCGACGACGGCGTGCTTGGTGGCGCAGTAGGTCGCCGCACCGGGGAAGCCGGCCTTGCCCGCGAACGAGGCGACGTTGACGATGTGCCCGGACCGCCGCGGCCGCATCCGCCGCACCGCCTCGCGCGTGCCGTGGATGACGGCGTGCAGGTTGATCTCCAGCTGACGCCGGGTCGTCGCGTCGCTCTCTTCCTCGAGGTTGCCGAGCGGCATGATGCCGGCGTTGTTGATCAGCACGTCGATGCGGCCGTGGCGGCGTTCGACCTCGTCGAGGAACCCGGTGAACCCGCGCAGGTCGGTGACGTCCAGCGGGAGCGCGTCGGCGCCCAGCTCGCCGGCGGTCTTTTCGGCCCGGACCTGGTCGAGGTCGCCGATCACCACCTTCGCGCCCAGCCGGGCCAGCGCCGACGCGGTCGCCGCGCCGATCCCCTGCCCACCGCCGGTGATGACGACGACCTTGCCCGCGAGGTCCATGGCGACTCCTTCGTCTGTTGGCACCGCGTCAACAGTGTCGCCCCTGGACCGGAAGAGCGCTACCCCACGCGTTGCTCCAGCACCTGGCCGACCCATTCCTCGACGGCGAACCGCACAGTCGGCTTGAACCCCTGGCTCTCGTAGTACCGCTGCAGTTCGCCGTCACCACCGGCCCAGCAGTCGACGCGCACCAGGTCGATGCCGCGCCGGCGGGCCTCGTCGAGGGCGTACTCGATGAGACGGCCGCCGATGCGCCGGCCGGTGAACCGGCGCGACGTGATGAGCAGCCGGATGTACAGCTCGCGCTCGTCGACCGCCGGGACGTGCGGGTCGTGTTCCTCCGAGACGATCAGCGCGCCGGCGGGCTCGCCGTCGACCATCGCGAGGCGCAGGCCGGGATCCGCGGCCATGGTCTTGACCCGCTCGACGCGCTTCGGGACGCGGCTCCACGGCTCGGTCCCCCACTGCTTCGAGCTGCCCCGGGCGACCAGCCATTCGACGGCTTCGTCGAAGAAGCCGAGCAGCGTGTCAGCGTCCCCAGAATCACCCGACCGGATGACGGTGTTGTCCATTCCCCTTGTCTACCGCACGGTGAGCACGCGCGGGCCGTCTTCGGTAATGGCGATGGTGTGCTCGACGTGCGCGGCCCGGCTGCCGTCGGCGGTCAGGATCGACCAGCCGTCCTCGGCGTAGCGGTATTCGTCGCCGCCCCGGGTGAGCATCGGCTCGATCGCCAGCGCGAGACCCGGCTTGAGCCGCATTCCGCGGCCGGCGCGGCCTTCGTTCGGCAGGTGCGGGTCCTCGTGCATCGCGCGGCCGATGCCGTGCCCGCCGTGGTCGTCGAGCATGCCGTGGCCGTGTGCGCGCCCGGCCGCGCCGATCGCGTACGAGATGTCGCCGAGCTTCGCGCCCGGCTGGGCGGCCGCGATACCCGCGGCCAGCGCCCGCTCGGTCGCCTCGATGAGCGCGAGGTCGGCCGGATCGGCGTTGCCGACGACGAAGCTGATCGCCGCGTCACCGTTCCAGCCGTCGAGGATCGCGCCGCAGTCGATGCTGACCAGGTCGCCGTCCCGGAGGCGGTAGGCGGTGGGGATCCCGTGCACGACGACGTCGTTGACGCTGGCGCAGAGGACGTTCGGGTAGGGCGTCGGCGCGGACCGCGGCTGGTAGTGCAGGAACGACGGCTTCGCGCCGGCGTCCCGGATAACCTGCGCGGCGACGTCGTCCAGTTCAAGCAGGGAGACGCCGATCGCGGCGGCCTCCTTGACCGCGGCCAGGGTGTTCGCCACTACCCGGCCGGCTTCGCGCATCATCGCCAGCTCGGACTCCGTTTTGATCTCGACCATGTCGATAACTATACCGGTATAGTTATCGCTGTCCAGCCCGAGCCGACCTGGCGGCGTTCAGCCGGTGGCTCCGTCCGTGTCATCCGCAGTTCAACGGGCGCTGATTGACTTCTCCTGTTCACGACCTCCTTTGCGAGAAGGACAAATTGACCCAGTCAGTGCCCGACGGCGACGCCTTGGCCGCGTTCGGCGCGGAGCTCGCGGAGATCCAGGCCAAAGCCGCCGCAGCCCAGGAAAAACTCCAAGCCGCCACGGCCAGCGTGCAGTCGCCGGACGGAGCGGTCTCGGTGACGGTCGGCCCGAGCGGGGTCCTGCAGGACCTCCGGTTCGGCCCCCGCGCGTACGAGCGCCCCCCGCAAGCCCTTTCCGGTCTGGTGTTGCAGCTGATCGGCCGCGCGCAGCAGAAGGTCTCGGCCCAGGTCGCCGACGCGTTCAGCGGCATGGTGGGCGAGAACTCGGCCGCCCGCGGGCTGCTGGACGAGTTCCTGCCGCCGCCCGAACCGGACGAAGGACCGCCGCCCGGCAAGAGCGAGGTGTTCATGCCGGAGCAGGAGGCCGCGGACCGGCCGCCTTCGCCACCGCACCGCCCGCCGCCACCACAGCACGGTCCGCCGCGCCGCCGTCCCCGGCCGGAGCCGGACGAGGACGACGGCGAAAGCAACCCCTGGTAGTACGGAGGAGAACCGTGGTTTCCGGAGCAGGGTTCTCGGTCGATCCGGCCGAGCTGCAGACGTTCAGCCAGTTCCTGTCGGGCACCACGCAACCGGCGGTGCAGGACGCCGCGAACCGGATGCAGGCCGCCAACGGGTTCGACAACGCCGCGTTCGGCATCCTGCTCGCGCAGGTGCTCGCCGTGCCCTCGCGGGTCACCATGGCGGTGATCACCGGCGAGATCGGCAAGCTCGCCGGGGACATCGGCAAGTCCGCAGCCGATGTGAAGAAGGCGGCCGAAACGTATGCGACGCACGACGCGAACACGGCTCAGGGATTGAGCACCTTCGAAACGGAGCTGGGCAAGTGACCGTTCCCATCACGGCGTCGAACTCCACGACCGGCGCCGGCGTCTTCGACAGCTGGAAGCAGGTCGGCGACTCGATCGGCAAGGTCCAGACCGAGCACGGCGGCGACCTCGCGGCCGTCAGCGTCGAGCTGGGCATCAACCTCGTCAGCGCCGCGCTCGACACCGTCGCGTTCGCCATGGACCCGCTGTCGAAGCTGATCGCCGCGGGCCTGGGCTGGCTGATCGAGCACGTCTCGTTCCTGAAGTGGCCGCTGGACCAGGTCGCGGGCAACCCGTCCGAGGTCACGAAGCTCGCCAACGAGCTGCACAAGATCGGCGAATCGCTGCGCAACACCGGCGAAGAGCTCGACAAGACGCTCAAGTCGACGATCACCCAGTGGCAGGGCAAGGGCCACGACAGCTTCGAGAAGTCGATCAACGACCGCAAGGGCTGGATCGACGCCAACGCCAAGGCGTCCGACGTCGCCGGCTACATGGTCGAGACCACCGGGGCGCTGATCGCCGCGGTCCGCGCGCTGCTGCGCGACATCATCACGACGATCCTCGGCGACATCATCTCCACCATGCTGATCGCACTGGCGATGGCCGCGTTCACCTTCGGCGCCTCGATCGCCGTCGGCGTGAGCAAGATCGTCGTGCAGGTCTCGGTGCAGGTCGCGGCGATGGCGGCCAAGCTCGCCAAGGTCGTCGCCTACGCCGGGCGCACCATGGCCCGGCTCACCGGGCTGTCGAAGCTGGTCAAGGGGAAGCCGGGGTCGTCGGGCGCGGGCCACGAGCTGACGCCGGTGCCGCGTCCGAACGGGAACACCGTGCCGAACTTCTCGCGGCCGCTACCGCCGCCGCCGGGCACCGCGGTCACCCACAACACGCCGGGGGCCGGCGGCGCCACGCCGAGCACCCGGCCGCCGGGTGACGGGACCGTCCCGAACTTCTCGCGGCCGCTTCCGAAGCCCGCGGACCCGCCGCCCGCACCCAAGCCGCCGTCGCCGCAGTCGCACCTGAGCGAGCACGACTTCCCGATGATCAAGAAGCACGAGGACTGGCTGAAGACGAAGTTCGGTGACAGCTACCAGAAGATGAAGTTCGCCGACGACTGGATCAAGAAGAACCACCCGGACTACTACCCGATGCTGAAGGCCCTCTCCGACGCCAAGAGCTCCAAGAACTTCGCCGGCTGGGCCGGCAAGAGCATCGTCCAGGTCGACCGCGGCCTCACCGACATCCAGATGCAGGCGGAAGCCGCCTGGGCCGAGGAGGAGAAGAAACAGCAGCAGCCGCAGTAGCCCTCGTGAGTGGTAAGGCGGGTTCTAACCCGCCTTACCACTCACGAGACGCCGAGGTGGCGGGAGATCAGCATCTTCTGGACCTCGCTCGTGCCTTCGCCGATCTCCAGGATCTTCGCGTCGCGGTAGAAGCGGCTCACCGGGAACTCGTTCATGAACCCGTACCCGCCGAAGATCTGCGTCGCGTCGCGGGCGTTGTCCATCGCCGCGTTGGATGCCACCAGCTTGGCGATCGACGCCTCCTTCTTGAACGGCTCGCCGCGCAGCATCTTCGACGCCGCCTGGTAGTACGCCAGGCGGGCGGTGTGCGTGCGGACCTCCATGTCCGCGATCTTGAACTGGATCGCCTGGTACTCGCCGATCCGCTTGCCGAACGCGACGCGGTCCTTGACGTAGCGCAGGCATTCGTCCACGCAGCCCTGCGCGAGACCCACCGACAGCGCGGCGATCGCGACGCGTCCCTCGTCCAAGATGGACAGGAACTGCGCGTACCCCCGGCCGCGGACCCCGATCAGGTTCTCCACCGGCACCCGAACGTCCGCAAAGGACAGTTCGTGGGTGTCCGAGCAGTTCCAGCCGACCTTGGAGTACTTCGGCGCCACCGCGAAGCCCGGCGTGCCGGACGGGATGAGGATCGCCGAGATCTCCTTGCGGCCGTTCTCCATCACGTCGGTGACCGCGGTGGCGGTCACGAACCGGGTGATGTCCGTGCCCGAGTTGGTGATGAACGCCTTGCTGCCGTTGACGACCCACTCGTCACCGTCCTGCCGGGCCCGCGTGCGCGTGGCCCCCGCGTCCGAACCGCCGCCCGGTTCGGTCAGGCCGAAGCCGCCCAGCGCCGTGCCCGCGCACAGCTCGGGGAGCCACTTCTCCTTCTGCTCCTGCGTTCCGAAGCGGTGGATCGGCATCGCGCCGAGAGAGACGCCGGCCTCCAGGGTGATCGCGACCGACGAGTCGACCCGCGCGAGTTCCTCCAGCGCCAGGCACAGCGCGAAGTAATCGCCGCCCATGCCGCCGAACTCCTCGGGGAACGGCAGGCCGAACAGGCCCATCTCGCCCATCTTCGCGACGATCGCGTACGGGAACTCCTCCTTCTCGTACAGCTCGCCGATCACCGGCGCGACTTCGGCGTGCGCGAAGTCCTCGACGGTCTTGCGGAGGGACTCGTACTCCTCGTCCAGGCGGAAGTCGATCACTGCTGCTCCTCGTGGGGCGTGACTACGGCAAGAGTTTCGTCGAGCGCGACCTGTTGGCCGGCCCGGACGGGGAGTTCGCTGACCACGCCGTCGATCGGCGCCGTGACCGTGTGTTCCATCTTCATCGCTTCGACGACCAGCAACGGCGTCCCGGCCTTCACGACGTCACCGGCCGCGACCTTCACGACGAGGACCGTGCCCGGCATCGGGCTGGTGACCGGTCCCGCACCGGCGGACTCGCCGCGGGACGAGAGCACGAATTCCTGGTCCCCGAAGGGAAAACTCCGGCCGTCGCGCGCGAGCCAGACCGTCCGGTCCGGACCGCAGGCCTGGCGGTAGCGGTGGAACCCGCTCGCGTGCCGGATCTCCAGGACGTCGCCGTCACGCCGGGCCGACACCTGGACCGGCGGAGCGTCGTCGACGAACACCGTCGCCGATGACGGCGTGCCCTGCACCCGGACCACCGCGCGGGCGGTGCCGGACTTCAGCCGGAACGTCACCCCGCCGGAGCCGCCCATCCGCCAGCCGTCCGGGACGTCCCACGGGTCGACCACGGGCCCGGACGGCTGCAGCTCGAGGAACCGGTCCAGCGCGGCCGCGACGAAGAACTCCGCGGGAACGTCCGAGGAGACCAGAGTAGACAGTCGGCGGTCGACCAGCTCCGTGTCGAGCTTGCCCGCACGGACGTCGGCGTCGGCCAGCAGCCCGCGCAGGAACGCGGTGTTCGTGCCGATCCCCAGCAACGCCGTGTCGGCCAGCGCCAGGTCGAGCCGGTGCAGCGCCGCCGCGCGGTCCGGGCCCCAGGCGATGACCTTGGCCAGCATCGGGTCGTAGTTCGATCCGACCACCGCGCCCGGCGTCATCCACGAGTCGACGCGGACGCCGTCGCCGGACGGCTCGTGCACCGCCAGCACCGTCCCGCCGGTCGGGATGAACCCGCGCGCCGGGTCCTCGGCGTACACGCGCGCTTCGACGGCGTGGCCGTTCAACACCACGTCTTCCTGCGCCACGGAAAGGTGTTCCCCGGCCGCCACGCGGACCTGCCACTCGACGAGGTCGAGGCCGGTGACCAGCTCGGTGACCGGGTGCTCGACCTGCAGCCGGGTGTTCATCTCCATGAAGAAGAACTCGTCCGGGTCGTGGGCCGACATGATGAACTCGACGGTTCCGGCGCCGACGTACCCGACCGAGCGCGCGGCTTCGGCCGCCGCCGAGCCCATCTTTTCGCGCGTTTTTTCGTCGAGCAGCACCGACGGCGCTTCCTCGATGATCTTCTGGTGCCGCCGCTGCAGGCTGCACTCGCGCTCGCCGAGGTGGATGACGTTCCCGTGCGTGTCGGCCAGCACCTGGATCTCGATGTGCCGCGGCGTCGTGACGAACCGCTCCATCAGCAGCGTGTCGTCGCCGAAGGACCCCTTCGCCTCGCGCCGCGCCGACTCGATCGCGGCGTCCAGCTCGTCGGGCCCGTGCACCAGCCGCATCCCCTTGCCGCCACCACCGGCGGACGGCTTGAGCAGCAGCGGATACCCCACGCGAGCGGCGGCTTCCGCAAAGCCACCGGACGGTATGTCCACATCGGACGCACCGGGCACGACCGGGACACCGGCCTTCGACACCGTCGCCTTGGCGCGGATCTTGTCGCCCATGGCGTCGATCGCGGCGACCGGCGGGCCGATGAACACCAGCCCGGCGGCCTCGCAGGCCCGCGCGAACTCGGCGTTCTCGGCCAAGAAGCCGTACCCCGGGTGCACAGCCTGCGCACCGGAAGACACCGCTGCGTCAACAATGGCCGGAATGTTCAAGTAACTGCGAGCAGCCTCCGCCGGGCCGATGCGCACGGCGGTGTGCGCCTCCCGGACGTGCCGCGCGCCGGCGTCCGCGTCGCTGTAGACCGCGACCGCGCGGATGCCGAGGTCCCGCAGCGTGCGGATGACCCGGACCGCGATCTCGCCCCGGTTCGCGACCAAAACAGAGTCGAACATGCCCCTCACATCCGGAAGACGCCGTAGTTGACCTCGGACAGCGGCGCGTTCGCCGCGGCCGAGAGGGCGAGGCCGAGCACCGTGCGGGTGTCCGCCGGGTCGATGACGCCGTCGTCCCACAGCCGCGCGGTGGAGTAGTACGGGCTGCCCTGCGCCTCGTACTGCGCACGGATCGGGTCCTTGAACGCCTCTTCGTCCTCTGTGGACCATTCGCCGCCGCGGGCCTCGATCGAGTCGCGGCGGACCGTCGAGAGCACCGACGCCGCCTGCTCACCGCCCATCACCGAGATCCGCGCGTTCGGCCACATCCAGAGGAACCGGGGCGAGTACGCCCGGCCGCACATCGAGTAGTTGCCGGCCCCGAACGAACCGCCGATCACGACGGTCAGCTTCGGCACCCGGGCGCACGCCACCGCCGTCACCATCTTCGCGCCGTGCTTGGCGATGCCGCCGGCCTCGTACGCGCGCCCGACCATGAAGCCGGTGATGTTCTGCAGGAACAGCAGCGGGATCGAGCGCTTGTCGCACAGCTCGATGAAGTGCGCGCCCTTCATCGCCGACTCGGCGAAGAGCACACCGTTGTTCGCGATGATGCCGACCGGGTGGCCGTGGATCCGGGCGAACCCGGTGACCAGGGTCGCGCCGTACTCCTTCTTGAACTCGGCGAACCGGCTGCCGTCGACGATCCGGGCGATCACCTCGCGCACGTCGTAGGGCACGCGCGGGTCGGTCGGCACGACGCCGTACAGCTCGGCCGGGTCGACGGCGGGCGCTTCGGTCGGCACGACGTCCCAGGGACGCGGGGTGCGCGGCCCGAGCGTCGAGACGATCGACCGGACGATCCGCAGCGCGTGCGCGTCGTCGTCGGCCAGGTGGTCGGTGACGCCGGACTGCCGCGCGTGGACGTCGCCGCCGCCCAGCTCCTCGGCCGTCACGACCTCGCCGGTCGCCGCCTTCACCAGCGGCGGACCGCCGAGGAAGATCGTGCCCTGGTTCCGGACGATCACGGCCTCGTCGCTCATCGCCGGGACGTACGCGCCGCCCGCGGTGCACGAGCCGAGCACGGCGGCGATCTGCGGGATGCCGCGCGCCGACATCGTCGCCTGGTTGTAGAAGATCCGGCCGAAGTGTTCACGATCCGGGAAGACCTCGTCCTGCCTGGGCAGGAACGCGCCGCCGGAGTCCACCAGGTAGACGCACGGCAGGTTGTTGTGGAGGGCGACCTCCTGGGCGCGCAGGTGCTTCTTCACCGTCATCGGGTAGTACGTGCCGCCCTTGACGGTGGCGTCGTTGGCGACGACCACGCATTCCCGGCCGGACACCCGCCCGACGCCGGTGATGATGCCCGCCGACGGCGCTTCGTCGTCGTAGAGCCCGTCGGCGGCCAGCGGTGACAGCTCGAGGAAGGGCGAACCCGGGTCGAGCAGCGTGTCGACGCGGTCGCGCGGCAGCAGCTTGCCGCGCTCGACGTGCCGGGTGCGGGCCTTCTCCGGCCCGCCCAGCCGGGCGGCGGCCAAGCGTTTGCGGAGGTCTTCCACCAGCTCCGCGTGTGAGGTGGCGTTGCGGGCGTAGGCCTCGCTGTCCGGGGCAGCCGTAGTCCCCAGTGCCGGCGTGTCCATGGGCTCCCTCGAAGTTAGCAGGCGTTAACCTCTGCTCCGATGTTAGCGACCGCTAACGTGGGTTGTCCAGTGGACGGCGGAAGGCCGCCCCGGCGGACCGGAGCGGCCTCCCGTGGTGGTGCTTCAGCCGATCGCCGCCTGCAGCGGGGCGTAGTAGCCGCCCGCCTGCCCGGCCACGGTCGGGTGGTAGGACTCGACCACCGGCCAGGTCAGGCTGTGCAGGTAGTCGTCCGCCGACGAGCAGATGTTGTGCCCGGCGAACGCCGGCCGGACGTCGACGAAGGTCGCGCCCGCCGAGGACGCCCGCGACTGGATCACCGACGCGAGCGTGTCCGCGCCGGAGTTGATCGCGGACCGCTTGGTGTCGCTGAGCCCGACCCAGCAGGAGCCGGGGACGGTGTAGAAGCGCGGGTAGGACAGGACGACGAGCCGGGCGCCCGGCGCCTTGGCCTTGATCGCGTTGTACGTGTTGGTCAGCAGCGCCGGGAGCGTGTTGTTCACGTACGTCTTGGCCGTGTTGACCCGGTTCACGCAGTCGGAGTCACTGCCCAGGGTGCAGGTGGTGATCACGTCGCTGAACCCGGCGTCGTTCCCGCCGACGGTCACCGTGACCAGCGTGGCCGACGAGGGGATCGAGTTCGCCTGGTTGATCACGTCCCCGGTCTTCGCCCCCGAGCAGGCGAGGAACGTGAACGAAGTGCCGCTGTGGGCGTTGGCCCACAGCTGGGAGTAGGCCTTGGAGCTGCGGTAACAGCTCCCGGAACTGCCGTAGCTGCCGGCCCCGGTCCCGGAGGAGTAGGAGTCGCCGAGCGCGGCGTAGACGGTCCCGGCGGCCTGGGCGAGGCCCGTGACGCCGAGAGAGGCAAGGACGACGGCCCCCAGGGCCGTGCTCAACCGTAGGAGGGATCGCCGGAAATTACGGGTGGGAACAGCCATGGGTCACTCCTTTGTGACAGGGCCGACCCGAATAGGACAGCAGGTGAAGGGCTGGCGAGGAACCCCTAGTTATCGGTAGGTACCCACTTAGCCCACACCGGAAGTGTGAAACGTCAGCGATCCGTCAGCGGCTGTTTCCCGCGGCGCAGGATCAGCAGGTCACGCACCCCCTGAGTTCGCACCGCACCCCTTGACAGGGGGACCGCGATCGCTAACCTCGTCTGGGAGCGCTCCCAGAACGACGTATTGCTCAAAGGAGAGCAGATGACGCAGTGGAGAAAGGCGTTCGGCCTGCTGGCCGCGGCCGTGGTGGCCGCGAGCGGGCTGGTCACCCTCGGCGCGACCGGCCAGGTCGCGGCGGCCGCCGGCGGTACGGGCACCGGGTACCTGCACACCAGCGGCAACAAGATCCTGGACAGCACGGGCGCGACGGTCCGGCTGACCGGCATCAACTGGTTCGGGATGGAGACCGACAACAAGACCTTCCACGGCCTGTGGTCCAGCCGCACCTGGCGCCAGCAGCTCGATCAGATGGCGCAGCTGGGCTACAACACCCTGCGCGTGCCGTTCTCGGACGACGCGCTGAAACCGGGCGCCACGGCCACCGGCATCAACGACTACACCAACCCCGACCTGGTCGGGCTGTCGCCGCTGCAGATCCTCGACAAGGTGATCGGATACGCGGGGACGAAGGGGATGCGCGTCATCCTCGACCGGCACCGGCCGACCAGCGCGGGGCAGACCGCGCTCTGGTACACCGCCGGCGTCCCGGAAAGCACCTGGATCACCGACTGGAAGGCCCTCGCCCAGCACTACGCGGGCAATACCACGGTCATCGGCGCGGACCTGCACAACGAGCCGCACGCCGAGGGCACCAACCCGGCCGCGACCGGTGCGTGCTGGGGCTGCGGCGACACCGCCCGCGACTGGCGGCTGGCCGCCGAACGCGCCGGCAACGCGATCCTGGGCGTGCAGCCGAACTGGCTGATCTTCGTCGAGGGCGTGAGCTGCCCCAGCGGCGGGCTGTCGAACGTGTGGGACGGCGACCCGTCGAACGACGAGGACTGCGGCTGGTGGGGCGGGAACCTGTCGAAGGCAGGCGACTTCCCGGTACGCCTGTCCGTGCCCGGCCGGGTGGTGTACTCCCCGCACGAGTACGCCACCTCGGTCTACAACCAGCCGTGGTTCAGCGCTCCCGACTACCCGGCCAACCTGACCGCGATCTGGGACCACTACTGGGGGTACCTGTACAAGCAGAACATCGCGCCGCTGATGATGGGCGAGTTCGGCACCACGCTGGCGAACCCGGTCGACAAGGTGTGGCTGGAAAAGCTGATGGCCTACACCGGGACGGGCGTCAACGGCATCTCCTTCACCTACTGGTCGTGGAACCCCAACTCCGGTGACACCGGGGGCATCCTCAACGACGACTGGACCACGGTCAACCAGGCGAAGCAGAGCATCCTCCAGCCCTACCTCATCCCACCCGCCGGCGGCGGCCCCGACCCGACGACAACCACCCCGACGACCCCGACCACCACGACGACCGGTGGCGGCACGGGCGGGTGCACGGCGGCGTGGAAACTGGACAACTCCTGGCAGGGCGGCTTCCAGGGCTCGTTGACCGTCACCAACACCGCGACGACCGCCGCCAATCCGTGGACGGTCGTGTTCACCCTGCCCGCCGGAGCGACCATCGCCAGCGGCTGGAACGGCACCTTCACCCAGACCGGCACCACGGTCACCGTGAGCGCGCCGACCTACAGCCCGTCCCTGGGCTCGGGAGCGGCGGTGTCGCTCGGTTTCACCGCCAACGGCCCGTCGGGCGCACCTTCGGCCGTCAAGCTCGGCGCGGCGGCCTGCACCACCTGACCGGTCCCTGGCTGCGGTGCCGGCAGCGCACCGCAGCCAGGGCCAGGTTCCGCCCAGCCCTGGCTGTCCTCAACGAACCAGGTGAGCCAGTTCACCGCCCAGGCCGCCCGACCGGACGTTAGCGCTCGCTAACCTGCCGCTCTAAACTGACCGGATGCCGGCCACCCCCACCCCTCTCGTGAACGGCGAGAAGGCGAGCAGGCGCGAACAGATCCTGTCCGCGGCCGCCGAGCTGTTCGCCCACCACGGCTTCCACGGCGTCGGCATCGACGACATCGGCGCCGCCGTCGGGATCTCCGGGCCGGGGCTCTACCGGCACTTCCGCAGCAAGGACGCGATCCTCGGCGAGATGCTGAACTCGATCAGCCGCTACCTGCTCGACGGCGGCACGGCGCGGGCCGCCCGGCCGGGTGAACCCGACGACACGCTGGCCGGCCTCGTGCGGTTCCACGTCGATTTCGCGCTCGCGCACCCGGCGTTGATCACCGTTCAGGAGCGCAACCTCGCCAACCTCACCGACGCCGACCGCAAGCAGGTGCGCGCGCTGCAGCGCCAGTACGTCGAGGTGTGGGTGCGGGTCATCCGCGAAGCCGTCCCGGACCTGGGGGAACGGCAGGCGCGGTCGGCGGCACACGCCGTGTTCGGATTGATCAACTCGACTCCGTACAACCGCCATCTCGGTGACGGTGAACTCGCCGAACTGCTCTGCCGGCTCGCGCTGGGTGCCCTTCGCGCGGCCGGATGACCATCAGGGGATCAAGGTATCCCCACGAGCGCCGTCGTGGTGTTTGATGGGGCACGTGGACCCGGATTGGAGCGAGCAGGAGCGCCGGCTCGTCGAGAAGGCTCAGCGCGCGTTGACCGCGCTGAGTCTCGGTGACGACGCCGAAGCACTGGGCGAGGTCGCCCCGTCGGCCGCCGAGCCGCAGGCCCGCGCGGACGAGACGAAGGCCCTCATGCTGCTGCTCTTCGGCGAGTGCAGCGCGATGGTCTCCACCCTCGGCGACGGCGGCAGCGCCCCGGTGAAGGTCCAGGTGTTCGACGAGGACGGCGAAGAGGTCTCGATCGACCAGGCCGACCCGCCGGTCCGGACCGCGGTCCGGACGCTGCTCGCGGAGGTCCACGGCAACACCGAAGCCGCGCAGGAGCAGGTCGAGATCGCCCTCGCCAACGCGGCCCCGGACGAGGTCGACAGCCTCGTCCTGCAGGCGCTGCGCTGGACCATCCGGCTGTCGGTCGAGTGCCTGGACCGCGATCTGCCGGTGGCTCCCTGGATCTCCGAGGCCGTCTCCGACTAGAGCCCTCGACGGCCGTTACCCGAGCAGGTGCTTCACCAAAGCCGCGATCTGGCCGGTTTCGATGAGGAACGAATCGTGGCCGTACGGCGACGACACCACCGACGGCTCCGGTGTCCCCGGGATCCCGGCCGCGATCTCCGCCGACTGGTACGGCGGGTACAGCCGGTCGCTGTCGACGCCGGCGACCACCGCCCGCGCCGTCACGCGGCCCAGCGCCGCCGCGACCCCGCCGCGGCCACGGCCGACGTCGTGGGTGTTCATCGACTCCGTCAGCACCAGGTAGCTGTTGGCGTCGAAGCGGCGGGCCAGCTTGGCCGCATGGTGGTCCAAATAGGACTCGACGGCGAACCGGCCGCCACGCAGGGGATCTTCGCCGTCCTGCGGCAACCGGCCGAACCGCTGGGCCAGCTCCGGCTCGCTGCGGTAGGTGACGTGCGCGATCCGCCGGGCGATGCCGAGCCCGGCCACCGGTCCCGCCGGCGCCGAGTAGTAGTCGCCGCCGTGGAAGGACGGGTCGCTGCGGATCGCGTGCAGCTGCGGGGACGCCCAGGCGATCTGCTCGGCGGACGCCCGCGCGGTCGACGCCAGCACCAGCACCGACGCCACCCGTGCGGGCAGCGTCACCGCCCATTCCAGGGCGCGCATCCCGCCCATCGACCCGCCGACGACGGCCGCCCAGCGGTCGATGCCGAGGTGGTCGGCCAGGACCGCCTCCGCGGCCACCTGGTCCCGGACCGTCACCACCGGGAACCGGCTGCCCCACGGCGTCCCGTCCGGATCGGGCGACGACGGCCCGGTCGAGCCCTGGCAGCCGCCCAGCACGTTCGGGACCACGACGAAGAACTCGTTCGTGTCGACGGCCTTGCCCGGCCCGATCAGGCCGTCCCACCAGCCCGCGCTCGGGTGCCCCAGCTCGGCGGGCCCGGCCGCGTGGCTGTCCCCCGTCAGCGCGTGCTCGACGAGGACCGCGTTGGACGCGTCGGAATTCAGCGTCCCCCACGTCTCGTACGCGAGTGTGAACGACGGCAGCACACCACCGGCCTCGAGCGCCAGCGCGCCCGGGCCGGTGACGAACTCCCGGCGGCCCGGCGGATCGCCGATCCGCCAGGCGCCGGTCACGGTCACAGTTCCGCCTTGGCCGCCCGGAATCCGGCTTCGAGGTCGGCCTTGAGGTCCTCGATCCCCTCCAGCCCGACGGCGAGCCGGACCAGCCCGGGCGTGACGCCGCTGGCGAGCTGCTCCTCGGGCGCCAGCTGGCTGTGCGTGGTCGACGCCGGGTGCACGATCAGGCTGCGGACGTCACCGATGTTCACCAGCTGGCTGTGCAGCTCGGTGCCGTCGACGAACTTCCGGCCCGCCTCCACGCCGCCGCGCAGGTCGAACGACAGGACCGCGCCCGCGCCGCGCGGCAGGTACTTCTGAGCGTTGGCGTGGTGCGGGCTCGACGGCAAGCCGGCGTAGTAGACCTTCTCGACCTCGTCGCGCTGTTCCAGCCACTCGGCCAGCGCCTGCGCGTTCGAGACGTGCCGCTCGAGGCGCAGCGACAGCGTCTCGATGCCCTGCAGGATGAGGAAGCTGTTCAACGGCGAGATCGCCGCGCCGGTGTCGCGCAGGATCTGGACGCGTGCCTTCGCCGCGTACGAGCCCGGGCCGAGCGCCTCCCAGTATTTGAGGCCGTGGTAGCTCGGGTCCGGCTCGTTGAAGCCCGGGAACTTCTCCGGGTTCTTGCCGAAGTCGAACGTGCCGCCGTCGACCAGCACGCCGGCCACCGTGGTGCCGTGGCCGCCGAGGTACTTCGTCGCGGAGTGCACGACGACGTCGGCGCCGTGCTCGATCGGGCGCAGCAGGTACGGCGTGGGCACGGTGTTGTCGACGACGAGCGGGACACCGGCCTCGTGCGCGACGTCGGCGACACCCCGGATGTCGAGGACGTTGCTGCCCGGGTTGGCCAGCGTCTCGGCGAAGAACAGCTTCGTGTTCGGCCGGACGGCGGCGCGCCACTGCTCCAGGTCGTCCTGGTCCTCGATGAAGGTGACCTCGACGCCGAGCTTTGGCAGCGTGTAGTGGAAGAGGTTGTACGTGCCGCCGTAGAGCGACGGGCTCGAAACGAAGTGGTCGCCCGCGCCCGCGAGGTTGAGGATCGCCGCCGTGGTCGCGGCCGAGCCGGACGCGAACGCCAGCGCCGCGACACCGCCCTCGAGGGCGGCGAGCCGCTGCTCCAGCACGTCCTGGGTCGGGTTCATGATCCGCGTGTAGATGTTGCCGGGCTCGGCGAGGCTGAACAGGTCGGCGCCGTGCTGGCTGTCGCGGAAGACGTACGACGTCGTCTGGTAGATCGGCGTCGCCCGCGCCCCGGTGGCCGGGTCCGGCGCGGCGCCCGCGTGGATCTGCTTGGTCTCGAAGGACCACGCCGAGGTCTCGGTCATCGGTTTCTCCTTGCGGCTCAAGGGGTTCGCGGAGGGGCTGCCGGGCCGAAGCTACTTGGGCCGAACGGCCTACCCAACTCTTCCCATCCCCTGGGAGCCGAATTGCCTTGCCGGGTCAATCTCTTTGGGGCTAAGATATTTTTCAAGGGAGATTCACAGACGGGGAGATAATCATGACCGAGCGGGTTCAGGTGCTGGTCGTCGGGGCCGGATTGGGCGGGCTGTCGGCGTCGCTGTTCCTGGCGCAGGCCGGAGTGGACGTGCTGACCGTCGAGCGGCACGCGGGGACGTCGGTCCACTCGCGGGCCGCCGGCCAGAACTGGCGCACGATGGAGCTGTTCCACTGGGCGGGCATCGACCGCGAAGTGCTGGCGGCGAGCCCGCGGGCGTCGCGGGGGCTGCGGATCACCGTCGCGACCAGCCTGGCCGGCCGGGTGCTGCACCGGCTCGTCCAGGACGGCAGCGAGTTCGACGTCTCGGCCTCGACGACGCTGCCCGCCGGGATGGCCGGCCAGGACGTCGTGGAGCCGATCCTGCTGGCGCACGCGGAAAAGGCGGGCGCCCGGGTGCGGTTCCGGACCGAGCTGACGGACTTGGCGCCGGACGGCGACGGCGTCACCGCGACGCTGCGCGACCGGGAGTCCGGCGAGGAAACCGTGGTGCGCGCGGACTACGTCGTCGCCGCCGACGGCGGGCGCAGCGGGATCCGGCAGCGGCTCGGCATCGGGACCACCGGGACGGGCCCGCTGAGCCACTGCCTCGGCGTGGTGTTCGACGCCGACCTCGGCGACCGGGTCCACCCCGGCCTGTCCGACCTGTTCTACCTGCAGCACCCGGACTTCACCGCCGGGTTCGTCACCACCGACGTGCCGAACCGGTACGTCTTCGCGCCGGACTACTTCCCGGACCGCGGCGAGAGCCCGGCCGACTTCACCCACGACCGGCTCGTCGCGATGATCCGCGCCGCCACCGACCGGCCGGACCTGGACCCGGAGATCGTCTGGACGGGCTCGTGGGAGATCGCCGCGCGGCTCGCCGACCGGTTCCGCGCCGGCCGCGTCTTCCTGATCGGCGACGCGGCGAAGGTGACGCCGCCGACCGGCGGGATGGGCGGCAACACCGCGGTCGGCGACGCCGCGGACATCGCGTGGAAGCTCGCCGCGGTGCTGCGCGGCGAAGCCGGCCCGGCGCTGCTCGACACCTACGAAGCCGAGCGGAAGCCGATCGCGCGGATGGTCATCGACACGTCGCTGCACAACATGAAGCAGCGCATGCACCCCGACCTCGACGTCTCCGGGCTGACGGAGGCCGAGGACCAGCTGGCGATCGTCCTCGGGTTCCGCTACCGCTCGACGGCCGTGCTCCCGGAGGAGCCGGACGACGGCGAGCGCGTCGAGGACGTGCAGGCGCCGACCGGGCGGCCCGGTTTCCGGGCGCCGGGCCTGGCGACCACTGTGGATCTGCTCGGGCACTCGTGGGTGCTGCTGTGCGCGGGCGACGGCACGCGGTGGCGGCCGGCCGCGGCGGAGCAGGGCATCCACCTCGACTGCCACGTGCTCGACGACGACGTCTTCGCGACTCGCTACGGCCTTTCGCGGGGCGGCGCCTCGCTGGTGCGGCCCGACGGAATCGTCGCGTGGCGGTCCCCGGAGCCGGCCGAGGACCCGGCCGGCGAGCTGCGGCGGGTCCTGACGGCGGTCCTGTCGCGCTAGGGCTCGACCGCCTCCGAGGCGAGGGGACGGCCGTGGTGGTCCCGGGGTCGGGGCCACCACGGCCGGCGCCCGCCGGTCAGTCGGCGATCGGCAGGTTCTCGATGTACTTCTTCGCCGCCTCCTCCGTCTTGGCTTCGACCGTCGCCTTGACCTTCGCGTAGTGGGTCATGTCGAGGGTCTGGTCGGAAGTCGCGTAGAACACCGACGTCTGGCTGGACTTCAGAGTGGCGAACAGGATGTTCACGGTCTCGGACTCGGCCGAGATCGCGAAGAACACCGGCTTGAACGTCGGCCAGGCGTGGTGGTCCTCGCCGACGACGCCGAGGTCGAAGTTGACCTCCTTGTCCGCCGCCTTGTCCTTGCCGAGCAGGCGGATCTGCTCGTTCGACGAGTAGGCCGTCTTCAGCACCGTCAGCGCCGTCTCCAGCAGCTCCAGCTGCGGGCCGACCAGCAGGCCCGTCAGCAGGTCGATGAGGACCCGGCTGATCTCGAGGCTGGAGCTCGACGACGTGTACTGCCGCCACTTGCTGTAGTTCTGCACCCAGCCGCAGTAGCCGAGGATTTCCATGTACTTCTGGTAGTACTTGTCGGTTTCGCGGTTGACGTCGAACGCGGTGCGGGCGCCCATCTGCGCCAGCAGTTTCGAGCGCATGACGGCCGTGTAGTTGGCGTCGCCCATCGCGTCGGGTACCAGGACCGTGTCCTGGGCGGCCGAGTTGCCGTTCACCGGGGTCACCTTCGAGGTGCCGAAGGTGTCGCCGGTCGGCAGGTAGAAGCCGCCCCGGCCGGGCCGGTGTTCGACGTCGAAGTCGGCGAGCGGCAGGTTCTCCAGGTAGTCCACCGCGCGGTCGCGCTGCCCGGGGAGGGACGAGACGGCGTCGTCCAGGGGCGCGAAGGGGGCTTCCTTCGTGATCATCGGTTTCCTCGTTTCACTTGATCGGTGTGCGGTAGAGGTATTTCTCGACCCGGTCGCCGAGCGCTTTCGCGATCCGCTGCTGGATCGCGTCGTACCCCGCCTTCGTGGTGTCGATCGTGTATTTCGACAGCCGCAGGAATGCGTCGTCCACTTCGGCCCAGGGGCGCGGCGCCAGCGGGTTGTCGACGCTCAGGTCGGATTTGAAGCGGTAGGCGACGGCGCCCAGCACGACGGACAGCGCACCCGGCCGCGGCGTCACGTCCGCCACCGCGC
The DNA here is from genome assembly GCA_049998155.1 of Amycolatopsis sp. cmx-13-12. Taxonomy (GTDB): domain Bacteria; phylum Actinomycetota; class Actinomycetes; order Mycobacteriales; family Pseudonocardiaceae; genus Amycolatopsis. The sequence goes on from JAEBES010000002.1 coordinate 214,109, forward strand.
ACAGCACGGCGACGTCCTTGCTCGCCACGACCCCGAACCGCAGCGCGCCGCGCAGCGGGTAGTGCTCCGAGCGCACGGCGACCAGCGCCCGCTCGGTGTCCGCGGTGCCGTCCGGCAGGATCGTGGCCAGGTCGAACGGGCTGCCCGACCGGGTCAACCGCTTCCAGGTGCCCGCGTCGACGACCCACTCCGCACCGGTCTGGATCGTGTCGTCGAACGCGCCGAACCACTCATCGCTCTGCAGGCCGATGTTGTACTTCGCACCGGCGGCCAGCACCGCCAGCAGCAGCACGTTGTCGATCTGGCCACGGTTTTCCTCCGGCACGGCGACGGTGTGCCGGACCGCCGCCACGGACGCCACCACGGTCAACGTTTCGCCATCGATTCCGGTGTTCGTCACGATTCACCAGCTCCTGACAATGGTCTTCGAACGTGACTACCGGTGCGCACCCAGCGAACCGATGGTAGCGAGGCTGCCGGCCCGGATCGGTGCGATGACCTGAAGGTGTGGGAACGCGCGGAATCGCGAGAAAAACCCGCTGGGGTGAACCAGGGGGAAATTGAGGAAAATCCGGCGAAAAATGAAGGAATGCGCAAGCCTGCCGTATCGAGCGAACGCACTACGCCGGGACGGTGAACGGCCTCACGTAGAGTGGTCACGCACGCGAAGCCCGGCGGCGCTCCGGGAACCGTTCGGCGGCGCGGCCCGCCCGTCGGAGGCGGCGTACGTGGTGACCGCCGCTTCGCGCGATTGCCTCGACAGCCGGGCCGCGCAAACCCAAGGGTGGACGGGCCGTTCTCGGGAGCCTCACCTTTCGAGTGAACCGGCGGCGAAAGATCGAGCGTGACGACGCACGCGCTGGTCGCGCTGCTGCAGTGCGAAGCGGTTCCCCGCGGAGTCGACGAACACCGGCAGGCGGTTTGTTTTCGCTTCGACGGGATTCACGGCAAAAGTTCTCCATCATTACGAAGAATGGGGGAAAAGGCTGGGAACACCCGCGTGGATGCCCTAGAGTCGGCGCCTTCCCGAACCGGAACCGATCGGCGGCTCCGGCATTCCCGAAATCCCCGGAGCGCCGTGAGCCATTCCCCCTGAGCGCCTGCCGGGGCGGCGCATCCGCCCACCGCCGCCCCGGCAGGCCCGCGGCGCGGAAACCGGCGCTGTCGTCCGGAAAGGACAGTGCAACCGGGTCACCCCGCGCCCCTGCCGAGCCGTCCACAGGTTTCTCGGCGAGAATGCTCCCGTGGTATCGGTGCGCAGCGTGGTCGACCGGGTGGGGCCGACGCTGCTCCACGCGCTCCAGGTGCCCGACGACTCGCCCGCGGTCGCCGACGTCGTCATCGCCGAACCCGGCGGGGCCCTCACGCTGTCCGCGGGCGACCTCGTGCTCGGCGTCGCCACCACCGGCCCCGAAGACGCCGCCGAACTGGTGAAGCAGAGTGCCGGTCAGGGCGCGGCCGCCGTGCTGCTCAAGCCGCCGCTGGCCGCGAAACCGGCGGTCAAACGGGCCGCGAAGGCCAGCGGGATCGCGCTGATCCAGGTGCACGCCGCGACGTCGTGGGCGCAGCTCGTCTGGCTGCTGCGGACCGTCCTGGACGCCCTCGCCGACGAGTCGGAGGACCTCGACCCGGGGTCCGGCGACCTGTTCCGGCTGGCCGACGCCGTCGCGAGCGTCGTCGACGCGCCGGTGACCATCGAGGACACCAACTCGCGCGTGCTCGCCTACTCCGCGCGCCAGGACCTGACCGACCCCGCGCGCGTCGCGACGATCATGGGCCGCCGCATCCCCGACGACGTCCTCGCGCGGTTCCGGTCGCGCGGGGTGTTCCGCGAGTTGTCCCGCGGCCGGCAGACGATCTTCGTCCCGGCCCAGCGCGACGGCACGCTGCCGCGGCTGATCGTGCCGATCCGGATGGGCGGCGAGCTGCTCGGGTCGATGTGGGCGGTGGTCGCCGGGCCGGTGTCCGACGAGCGCGCGGCCGCGTTCGCCGACGCCGCCCCGGTCGTCGCGCTGCACCTGCTGCGGCGCCGCGCGCACACCGATGCGCAGCGCCGCGCGTCGGCCGAGCTGCTGCGCGCGGTGCTCGAGGGCCACGCGAACCCGCGCAAGGCGATGGCGGAGCTGGACCTGTCCGACGAGCCGCACCGCGTGGTCGTCATCGAGGTCACCGGCGGGGACGGGCGCGACGCCGAAGGCCTGCGGCTCGCCCTGCTCGAACGGATCTCCCAGGGCATCGGCAGCCGGCCGGTGGCGACCGAGCTCGGCGGAGTGCTCTACGCCGTGGTGCCGGACCGCCCCGGTCCGGGCGGCTGGGCCGAGCTGCGCCACGCACTGGCCACGCAGCCGGCGTCCCGGCGCGGCGGAGCCCCGCGCGCGGCGGCGGGCTCCCCCGGCGGCCTCGGCGACCTCTCGGCGTCGCGCGCCCAAGCCGACGAAGCCCTCGGCCTGCTGCGCGCGGAAATCCTCACCGACCGCGTGATCGCCTTCGACGAGGCCTGGACGGCGCTGACCCTGCACCGCGGCGCGACCGCGGCGGCCGCGGCCCGGGTCGCGGACCTCGGCCCGCTGAGCACCCTGCGTGCGCACGACGAATCGGGCAAGGCCGGCTACGTCGAGACGCTGTACCAGTGGCTGCGGCACCCAGGCGACCCGCGGGCGGCGGCCCGGGAGCTGCGGATCCACCCGAACACCCTGCGGTACCGGATGCGGAAGCTCCTGGAGCTGGTGCCGCTGGACCTCGACGACCCCGACGTCCGGCTGGCGCTGCTGACCCAGCTCGTCGCCGTGCACTGGAGCTGATGGGCCATTCGGCCCAACGCACGACTTATGCGTTACTCCGCATGGATCGCGCCGATGGTACGGATTGTCTTTTCCAGCCGAAAGATGGTGGATAACGAAGAACGCGTGCCGCATTTTCTCCTCACCACCCGGGGTAGCCGGGTCGTTGCAAGAGGAGTTCCTCCATGAGCAGTTCGGAGCGGTTCGGTAAGGCCATCAAGCTGGGCGCGGTGTCCGCGCTCTCCCTGGTCGCCCTGGTCGTCCCGGCCGCAGGAGCCGGGGGCGCCGTCGCGGCGCCGAGCGGCGACTGCTTCACCCCCGTCCACGCCGCGGACCGCAGCAAGGACGGGCACGCCGACTCGGTGTCCCCGGCCGAGGCGGCCCGCATGGAAGCGGACATGCAGAGCAAGCTCGCCGGCAAGCGCACGGCGTTCTCGGCCCGGGCGGCGGCCGCGGTGTCGATCCCGGTGTACTTCCACGTGATCACCAGCGGCTCCACCGGCAACCTGCCGGCGGCCACGATCAGCAAGCAGATCTCGGTCCTGAACAGCGCCTACGCGTCGAGCGGCTTCAGCTTCTCGCTGGTCAGCACCGACTACACGAACAACTCCACCTGGTACAACGGCATCACCGACGGCACCACGGCCGAGCGCAACATGAAGAACGCCCTGCGCAAGGGCGGCGCGAACGCGCTGAACATCTACACGGCCAAGCTCGGCGACGACCTGCTCGGCTGGGCGACGTTCCCGTCGAACTACAAGTCGCAGCCGAAGCTGGACGGCGTGGTCATCCTGGACGAGTCCCTCCCGGGCCGCTCGGCGACGAACTACAACGAGGGCGACACGGCAACGCACGAGGTCGGCCACTGGATGGGCCTCTACCACACGTTCCAGGGCGGCTGCTCGGGTTCGGGCGACTACGTTTCGGACACCCCGGCCGAGGCCACGGCGACCTCGGGCTGCCCGGCGAGCAAGGACACCTGCTCGTCGGCGGGCGTGGACCCGGTGCACAACTTCATGGACTACAGCTACGACAGCTGCATGTACGAGTTCACCGCGGGCCAGAGCTCGCGGATGAACAGCGCGTGGTCGGCGTACCGCGCCTGAGTGCTCCCGTCTTCCCGCGGCGGAACCCGTGAAGGCCTTCTCTCTTTCGGGAAGGCCTTCACGGCGTTTCGTAGGTCCTTGATCCCCTGAACCCGTCGCGGCGGCGATGTCTCTCTTCCCAGCCGGCTTTCCCCCAGGACGGGGCCACCGCTCCGGCCGCCGAGCCCGGCTGTCCACAACTTCCGCCGGCTGTGGACAAACCTGGTCCTGCCCCCTCGGATCGCCAGAATCGTCGGGGACGGGCGATAGACTGAGCGGGGCTCGTCCCCCAGGGATGGGTGGGGCTCCGGCAAGGTCGTGTCATTGCGAGCCGGCACGGCTCGAACAGCAGGATTAGAGCGAAACCCGCACCCCACCCAGACCCCCCACCGCCCCGATCCGAAGCCAGAACACGGACGGTGGTGCCGGGTCAAGGCACGCTTTCCCGCCTTGACGCGGTACCAGCGGCCGTAGTGACAATCCAGGCTTCGGGGTGGTGGGCACCGCAACTGCTCGGCCGAGACACCCGCCATCCCCGCGAGCACAAACGACTTTGCCGGGAGCCCGGCCAGCGATGGGTGGGCCCACCGCCGGAAACCCCGCTATACGACCAGCAACGTCTTCCCCACCGTGGTGCGCGACTCGATCGCCGCGTGGGCGTCGGCCGCCTTCTCCAACGGGAAGCGCTGTCCGATCACCGGCACCAGCCGTCCCGCGGCCGCCGATGCCAGCGCCGACTCCGTGAACGCCCGCATCTCCGCCGGCGAGCCGATCGAGCGCACCAGCGAAACCTCCCGCGCCGCGGCGTCCTCTTCGGACACTTCCGCCCACGAACCACCCGCCAGCCCGTACACCGCCATCCGCCCTCCCGGGCGCAGCAGCCCGAACGCCGCCGTGCCGATCGGGCCGCCCACGCCGTCAAACACGACGTCCACCGGGCCCACCGAGGACGTCCAGTCCGGCCGCAGGTAGTCGACCACCGCATCGGCCCCCACCACCCGAGCCACCTTCGCCGGCCCGCCCGCCGCGCCGATCACCGTCGCTCCCGCCGCCTTCGCGAGCTGGACCAGCAAGCCGCCGACGCCGCCCGCCGACGCCTCGACCAGGACCCGATCGCCCGGACGCACGCCGGTCGCCCGCACCAGGCCGGTCGCCGTCCGGCCGTCGGCGAGCACCGCCACCGCCGCGTCCAGCGACAGCGCGGGCGGCACCTCGAACACCGCTGCCGCTTCCACCGCGACGCGCTCGGCGTACCCGCCCGAGCCGCCCGTCGCCGTGACCACCCGCCGGCCCGTCAGCCCCGGGTCCATCCCCGCGCCGACCACGCTGATCACACCGCCGACGCCGTTGCCCGGGATCACCGGCAGCGAAGCCCGGAACGGCCCCGGCGCCCCCGCCCGGAACTGCGTCTCGACGAACGTCGTGTTCGCGAAGGCCACCTCCACCAGCACCTGGCCCGGCCCGGGCACCGGGTCCGGCGCCTCCCCCGGGACGAGGACTTCCGGACCACCGAACTCTCTCAACCACACCGCGCGCATACCGCCACGCTGCAACTTCAAGTGAAGTTGAGGTCAAGATCCTTGTTCCAAGAGAACCACGAATGCGGCCGAGAATTGTCCGGACAGCACGATGACACCGCCGTCCGGGTGGTTCACCGTGAGTGGCACCACCGCACCGATCCCGGACGCTGACCGACCCAGGAGGCCGACCATGCGTATCGCCGTTCCCCGTGAGATCAAGAAGCACGAATACCGGGTCGCGCTGACCCCGGCCGGGGTGCACGAGCTGGTCGGGCGCGGGCACGACGTCTTCGTCGAGACCGCCGCCGGGGTGGGTTCGTCCATCACCGACGAGGAGTACGTCGCCGCCGGCGCGAAGATCCTCGCCACCGCCGACGAGACCTGGGCCGAAGGCGAGCTCGTCCTCAAGGTCAAGGAGCCCATCGCCGAGGAGTACGGCCGGCTCCGGCGCGACCAGGTCCTCTTCACCTACCTGCACATCGCCGCCGACCGGCCGCTGACCGACGCGCTGCTCGCCGCCGGCACCACCGCCATCGCCTACGAGACGGTGCAGACCGCCACCGGCGCCCTCCCGTTGCTCGCCCCGATGTCCGAGGTCGCGGGCCGGCTCGCCCCGCAGGTCGGCGCGTTCTCCCTGATGAAGCCCAGCGGCGGCCGCGGTGTGCTGCCCGGCGGCATCCCCGGCGTCCACCCGGCGCGCGTGGTCGTCATCGGCGGCGGTGTCGCGGGCCTGAACGCCGCCCGGGTCGCGCTCGGCCTCGGCTCCGACGTCGAGATCCTCGACACGAACGTCGACCGCCTCCGCCAGATCGACAACGACTTCGGCGGCCGCATCCGCACGGTGACGTCGAACCGGCTCTCGGTCGAGGAGTCGGTGCTGCAGGCCGACCTGGTCATCGGCGCGGTGCTCGTCCCCGGCGCGAAGGCGCCGAAGCTGGTCTCGAACGAGCTCGTCGCCCGGATGAAGCCGGGCAGCGTGCTCGTGGACATCGCGATCGACCAGGGCGGCTGCTTCGCCGACTCGCGCCCGACCACGCACGACGACCCGACCTACACCGTGCACGAGTCCGTCTTCTACTGCGTCGCGAACATGCCGGGCGCGGTGCCCCGGACGTCGACCTACGGCCTCACCAACGTCACCCTGCCGTACGCGGTCCAGCTGGCCGAGCACGGCTGGAAGGCCGCGCTGCAGGCCGACGCCGCGCTGGCCAAGGGCCTCAACACGCACGACGGCGCCCTGACGAACGGCCCGGTCGCGGTGGCCCACGACCTGCTGCACACGCCGCTGGACACCGTTCTCGCCTGAGCCATTCCGCCCGAGCGGGCCCCTGTCGCACCGCGGCAGGGGCCCGCTCCCTTTCGACGGTCGCGCGACGGAGGTCAGGCGTCCGCGGTCACCACGTGGTAGCCGGCTCCGCGGACGGTCCGGATGGTTTCGACCCCGAACGGGACGTCGATCTTGCGCCGCAGCGCGCTGACGTGCACTTCCACCAGGTTGGCGGTGGCGGAGGCGGCGAAATCCCAGAGGTTGTCGAGCAGTTCGGCCTTGGTGACGACCTGTCCGGGCCGCTGCATGAGGTAGGCGAGGAGCGCGAACTCCTTGCTGGTGAGGGTGATGTCGGCGGGGCCGCGACGGCAGGTCCGGCCGGCCGGGTCGAGTTCGAGGTCCCCGAGTTTGAGGACACCCGGACGGGTGGCGCCCCCGCGCCGGATGAGCGCGCGCAGCCGCGAAAGCAGGATCCCGTAGGAGAAGGGTTTGGGCAGGAAGTCGTCGGCCCCGGTGTCGAGGGCCTCGATTTCGTCGTCCTCCCCGTCCTTGGCGGTGAGCATCAGGATCGGGGTGCTGTTCCCCTGTCCCCGGAGCCGACGGCAGACGCGGTAGCCGTTGAGCCCGGGCAGCATGATGTCCAGGACGATGGCGGCATAGGGGTGTTCACCGGCGTACCAGAGGGCATCCCGCCCGTTGTGCGCAAGATCAACGGCATACCCCTCGGCACTCAACCCGGCCCGAAGAGCCGCGGCAAGCCGCCGTTCATCCTCAACGAGCAAGATCCGCACACCCCAACAATCCCACACCCCCACGCCCCACCCCACGCAACCAGACAGCCGCCGCACCCTCACACCCAGGCCACCAGACATCCGGCAGGGCTGGAAGCCGAGCCAGAGGCACCGTGGGGGGTCCGGGGGGCTCGGCCCCCCGGGAGACACGACGAAGTCGAAGATGAGCGGCGAAGCAGCGAAGAGAAGAGACGAAGGGGCGACCCGCTCAACCAGCCTGGGGGTCACTGGGAGCGGGCCGCCGGTACCTAGCTTAGAGGGCTTTGGCGGACTTGGCTGCACCGGGTCGGCAAGTCGCACGAATTCTTTACCAAGTTGATCGTGGGGAGATCACGAATCCTCTGGTCAGCGCCACCGGAGACCGTACTGGCCGGTAGCGGATGGTGATGAAGGTCGCTCTCGGCCGTTCCGTGCGCGCGAGCGTGGCCGGTAGGGCAGGATGACGCCGCATCAGCGGGGAACGTTAGGGGACGGTATGCACGACGGCAGTGGCCGGATTGTGGTGCAGAACCTGAGCAAGCGGTTCGGCGCAGTGAACGCCGTGCAGAACCTGAGCTTCACGGTCGAGCCGGGGTCGGTGACGGGTTTTCTGGGCCCGAACGGCGCCGGTAAGACGACGACGTTGCGCATGTTGCTCGGGTTGGTGACACCCACTTCGGGGACGGCGACGATCAACGGGCGGCCGCATTCGCAGCTGGGGAATCCGGCGCGGGTGGTGGGCTCGGTGCTGGAGAACGAGGGTTTCCACCCGGGCCGGACGGCGCGCAAGCACCTTCGGGTGTACGCCGCGGCCATCGGGGTGCCGGACCGGCGCGCGGACGAGGTGCTCGGGCTGGTGGGTCTGGGCAGTGCCGCGGACCGCAAGGCGGGCGGGTTCTCGCTCGGTATGCGGCAGCGGCTGGCGCTGGCGACGGCGTTGCTGGGCGATCCGCAGGTGCTGGTGCTCGACGAGCCGACGAACGGCCTCGATCCCGAGGGCATCCTGTGGCTGCGCAACTTCCTGCGTTCCTACGCGCGGGAGCAGCGGCGGACGGTTCTGGTGTCGAGCCACCTGCTCAACGAGGTCGAGCAGCTGATCGACCAGGTCGTCATCATCAGCCAGGGCGTCACGCGGTACTACGGTCCGCTGGAGCAGCTGCGCAGCAGCCAGCAGTCGCGGGTGCTGGTGCAGCCCGCGGACCCGTCGGCGCTGGTGAAGGCGTTGCAGGACAACGGCATCGTCGGGGTTTCGCCGACGCCGGACGGCCGGGTCGCGGTCGCCGGGTCGAGTGTCCAGCAGATCGGTGACATCGCCGCGAAGGCCGGGATCGCCGTCTACGGGATGCAGGAGGAGCGCGCCGACCTGGAGCGGATGTTCTTCCAGCTGACGCAGGGTCAGTACGCCGGCGGCGCGCCCGGGTTCCCGCCGCAGCCGCAGTACCAGGGCCCGCCGCCCGGTTACCCGCCGCAGCAGCAGCACTACCAGCAGGGCCCGCCGTCGGGTCCGCAGCAGCAACAGCAGTACTGGGGAGGACCGCAGCGGTGATGGGCAACCTGGTCAAGGCGGAGTTCCGCAAGACGCTCTCGCTGAACACGTGGTGGGTGCTGCTGATCCCGCTGGTGCTGGTGGCGTTCTGGCTGACCTTCGTCTGGGGCAAGATCACCAACGACTTCGCGAATTTCCTGGGCGGGGAGGACGCCCGGCAGGTCAGCGAGACGATCGGCCTCGATCCGGACAAGATCCCGGTGGGGTTGCTGGCGTTCGCGCACGGGGTGAACATCGCCCAGCTCATCCCCGGGCTGTTCGGCATCTTCGCGCTGGCCGGGGAGTACCGCAGCAAGACGATCACCACGACGTTCCTCACCGCGCCGAACCGGATCTCGGCGCTGACCGCGAAGATGCTCACGTACGTGGCGTGGGGCGCGATCTACGGCCTGGTGAGCTTCGGCGTATCGGCGATCGCGGTCATGGCGTCGGTCGACTCGGGTCGCTGGCCGTCCGCGGGTCAGTGGCTGGCCGTGCTCGGCGGGACGGTCCTCGCCTCGGCGCTGGTGACGTTGTTCGGCATCGGCTTCGGGGCGGTGCTGCGCAGCGTGCCGCTGGCGGTGGTGTTGTTCCTGGTGTGGTTCCTGATCGTCGAGAACATCCTGGTGATCGCGTTCTGGCTGTGGAACGACGTGACCATCCTCGGCGGGATCCTGCCGAACGGCACGTCGAACGGCATCGTGGGCGGCATCGCGGCGGACGCGTTCGGGTTCAACTCGCTCAACCTGCCGGCCAGTGTCGACGCCGGGGCCCAGCTGGCGCTGCAGTACACGGCAGCCGCGCCGGGCGTGCTCTCGTGGTGGGCGTCGGCGCTGATCTTCTTCGCGTGGACGATGCTCTTCTTCGGCCTCGGCTGGGCGGGCAACCAGAAGCGCGACATCACGTAGTTCTCCCTGTCCCGAAGGCCACCTCGAGCAGCTCGAGGTGGCCTTCGGAGCATTCGGGGAAATATTTTGTCGGTGGTGGCGCTTACTGTCACAACGTGACCGTTGCTCCGCCTCGCTCCCGTCAAGAGCTCCCACCCGTCGAGACGCCCGGCTGGATCCGCCGGCTGTCCGCCGCGGCGTGGGAGCACCGCGTGCTCGTCGTGCTGTCGCTGCTCGCCGCCGCGTTCGGCGTCGGGGTGCAGGCCGTCAGCCCGTTGCTGGTGCGCACGGCGGTGGACGACGCGGTGGCGGGGCGGACCGGCGGGCTGCCCGGGATCGCCGTGTTCCTGGTCGCGCTCCAGCTGGTCGCCTTCGGCACCGCGTTCGCGCGCCGCTACCTGGGCGGGAAGCTCGCCCTCGACGTGCAGCACGATCTGCGTCAGCGCGTCTTCAACGCCGTTTCGCGGCTGGACGGCGGCAAGCAGGACGCGCTGCGAACGGGCCAGGTCGCTTCGCGCGCGATCTCCGACCTGCAGCTGGTGACCGGGATCCTGATGCAGGTCCCGCTGTCGTTCGGCTCGGTGGTCTTCGCGCTGCTGTCGTTCGTCGCGATGCTGTGGCTGTCCCCGGTGCTGACCCTGATCGCGCTGGTCGTCACGCCGGCGGTCGGCATCATCGTGGCCCGCAGCCGCAAGCGGCTCTTCCCGGCCACCTGGTCGGCGCAGCAGCGCGCGGCCGACGTCGCGCAGCAGGTCGAAGAGACCGTCACCGGCGTCCGGGTGGTCAAGGGCTTCGGCCAGGAGACGCGGGAAGTCTCGAAGCTGGAAGCGACCGCGCGGAAGCTGTTCGGGGAGCGGCTTCGCGCGGCGAAGCTGTCGGCGGTCCCGACCGCGACCACCGCCGCGCTGCCGGCCGCCGGTCAGGTCGCCGTGCTCGGCATCGGCGGTGTGCTCGCGCTGAACGGGTCCATCACGCTCGGCACGTTCCTGGCCTTCGCCACCTACCTCGCGACGCTGATCGGGCCGGCCCGGATGCTGTCCGGCCTGGTCGTGCAGGCCCAGCTGACCCGCGCCGGCGCCGAGCGGGTGTACGAGCTGATCGACGCGCAGCCGGAGGTCGTCGACGCGCCGGACGCGCGGCCGCTGCCGGAGGGGCCGCTGGGCGTGGAGCTCGACGGCGTCCGGTTCGGCTACACGCGCAGCGAACCGGTGCTGGACGGCCTTTCGGTCACCGCGAACCCGGGGGAAACTCTGGCGCTGGTCGGCACCGCGGGTTCCGGGAAGTCGACGATTTCGCTGCTGCTGCCCCGGTTCTACGACGTGCACGAGGGCGCGGTACGGGTCGGCGGCATCGACATCCGTGACCTTCCCCTGCGGCAGCTGCGGCAGGCGATCGGCGTGGTGTTCGAGGAGGCGTTCCTGTTCTCCTCGTCGATCCGGGACAACATCGCCTACGGCCGCCCGGACGCCACCGACGAGGAGGTCGTGGCGGCGGCCAGGGCCGCGGAGGCGGACGGCTTCATCCGCGCCCTGCCGGACGGCTACGACACGCTGGTCGGCGAGCGCGGGCTGACGCTCTCGGGCGGGCAGCGGCAACGGCTCGGGCTGGCCAGGGCCCTGATCACCGACCCGCGGATCCTCGTCCTCGACGACGCGACATCGGCGATCGACACGGTCACCGAGGCGGCGATCCACGACACCCTGCGGTCGGTCACCGCGGCCCGGACCACCCTGCTGATCGCGCACCGGCGGTCCACCCTCGCCCTGGCCGACCGGATCGCGGTGCTGGACGAAGGCCGCGTCGTCGACGTCGGCACCGAGGACGAGCTGATGGCGCGCTGCCCGCTGTTCCGCGAGCTGGTGGCGGGCCCGGGCGACGACGTCGAGGAGAAGCACCGCTGCGAAGGCCTGGACTGCGGGCCGGGCGGGGTGACGCCGTCGCTGTGGCCGCGCGACGAGGGCCGCGACGAGGTCGACGAGCTGGCCGAAGCCGCGCGGATGCGCAGCGGCGACCCGAACAACAGCGGGTGGGTCGGCGGGGGCGGCGGCCTCGACGTGCCGCCGACCCCGGAGCTGATCGAGGGTGTGCGCAAGCTGCCGCCGGCCGCCGACGAGCCGCGGTTGCCGGGCGTGGACGTCACCGCGCCCGACCCCAAGTTCCGGCTGGCCGGGCTGCTGCGGCCGGTCCGTGGGCCGCTGGCCCTGGTGATCGGGCTGGTGGCGGCGGACGCGCTGGCGTCGATCGCGCTGCCGGGGCTGTACCAGTTCGGCGTCGACCACGGCGTCCGCACCGGCGTCGAGTGGCTGATCTGGCTGGCCGCCGGGATCGGCGCCGCGGTGATCGCGGCCGACTGGCTGGTCGTCTTCGCGCAGACGCGGCTGACCTCGCGGGTCGGCGAAACGGTGCTGTACGCGCTGCGCGTCCGCAGCTACGCGCACCTGCAACGGCTCGGGCTCGACTACTACGAGCGGGAGCTGTCCGGGAAGATCATGACCCGGATGACGACGGACGTCGACGCGCTCTCGACGTTCCTGCAGACCGGGCTGGCCACCGCGGTGGTGAGCGCGCTGACGCTGGCCGGGATCACGGCCGCGCTGCTGGTCACCGACGCCGGGCTGGCGCTGTACGCGCTGGCGATGATCCCGGTGCTGGCGGTGGCCACGGTGATCTTCCGGAGGTCGGCGTCGAAGGCGTACAACGAGGCCCGGGAGCGGGTCAGCGTCGTCAACGCGGACATGCAGGAGAACGTCAGCGGGCTGCGCGTCGCGCAGGCGTACACCCGCGAAGACCGCTCCGCGGAGGCGTTCGCTTCGCGCAGCGACGACTATCGGCGCTCGCGGCTGCGGGCCCAGCGGTACGTGGCGACGTACTTCCCGCTGGTGGCGCTACTGTCGGACCTGGCCACCACGACGGTGCTGGTGGTGGGCGCGAACCGCGTCTCGGCGGGCACGCTGTCGGCCGGCGTGCTGCTCGCGTTCCTGCTGTACCTGCAGCAGTTCTTCTCGCCGATCCAGCAGCTGTCGGCGGTGTTCGACGGCTACCAGCAGGCGAGCGTCGGCCTGAACCGCATCGGCGACTTGCTGCGGACGCCGACGTCGGTGCCGGCGGCGGAGAACGCCGTGGCGGTGCCCTCCCGGCTGCGTGGCGAAGTTTCGTTCAAGGAGGTCGAGTTCGCCTACGCCGGCACCGAGGCCCCGGCGCTGGCCGAGTTCTCGCTGGACGTCGCGGCGGGCGAGACGATCGCGCTGGTCGGCGCGACCGGCGCGGGCAAGTCGACGGCGGTGAAGCTGGTGGCCCGCTACTACGACGTCACCGGCGGCGAAGTCCGGATCGACGGCACGGACGTCCGCGAGTACGAGCTGGCCGGCCTGCGCCGCCGGATGGGCGTGGTGCCCCAGGAGGCCCACCTGTTCTCGGGCACGGTGGCCGACAACGTCCGCTACGGCCGCCCGTCGGCTTCCGACGCGGAGGTGGAGGCGGCGGTCCGCGCGGTCGGCGCACTGGACGGCGTCGCGGCCCTGCCGGCGGGCTTCCTGCAACCGGTGGGCGAGCGCGGCCGCTCGCTGTCGGCGGGCCAGCGTCAGCTGGTGGCCCTGGCCCGGGCGGAGCTGGTGGACCCGGACGTCCTCCTCCTCGACGAGGCCACGGCGGCCCTCGACCCCTCGACGGAGGCGGCGGTCCTGCGCGCCACGGAGACGGTCGCCCGCCGCCGCACCACGTTCGTGGTCGCCCACCGCCTGGCCACGGCGGCCCGCGCGGACCGCATCGTGGTCCTGGACCACGGCCGCATAGCCGAAACCGGAACCCACGCCGAGCTCCTGGCCCTGAACGGCCACTACGCCCGCCTCTGGTCCCTCGGCTGACCGTGCAGGAAGAGTCGACACGCGTGATGGGAAGGTCGACACGCGTGATCAGGGAGCCGACACGCCGGATTGCCCCGGCCTCGCCGTGTCGACCCTCCAATCACGCGAGTCGACCCTCCAATCACGCGAGTCGACCTTCTAATCACGCGAGATGCCCCTCCAGTCACGCGTGATGCCCGCTGGGTCACGGGTGATGCCTCCTTGCGCACGAAAGTCCGTGGCCCGGCGGGGCCGGCGCTGGGAGCATGGCGGGCATGTTCGAAGAGAACCGGGTCCCCGACCGGCAGATCCGGGCCGTGCAGACCGAGACGACCGTCCGGGTCTACCAGGCCTACTCGCCCGCGATCGCCGACGCCGCGCTCGAGAAGCAGACCTTCGTCGCGCCGTTCAAGCGGGACCGGATGACGTGGATCAAGCCGTCGTTCCGGTGGATGGCCTACCGCTGCGGCTACGGGCGCAAGCCCGGCCAGGAGCGCATCCTCGCGATCGACATCACCCGCGACGGCTTCGAGTGGGCCCTCGCCCACGCCGCGCTCAGCAAACCCCGCCGCGACCAGGACACGGCCGCCTGGCAGCAGGAGCTCAAGACCAGCCCGGTCCGCATCCAGTGGGATCCCGAGCGAGACCTCGACCACACCGCGCTGAACTTCCGCGCCATCCAGGTCGGCCTCGGCGGCGAGGCCGTCGACCGCTACGTCGACGAATGGATCACCGCCATCACCGACGTCACACCCGTCATGCGCGACATCGCCGGTCTGCTGGCCACCGACCAGCTCCACCTAGCGGTCAAGCTCGTCCCCCACGAGCCGCCGTACGAGCTATCCGAAGACCTCGCCAAGGCCGTCGACGCCACGCCCTAAGGCAGCGCGCGCCACTTCAGCGAGCCCAGCCCCGCCGCCTCGACGTCCGGGCGCGACGCCCACCGGACCGTGCCCGGCCGGACGTGGATCCCGGCCCCGACCAGCCAGTCCGGCTCGTCGGGCTCGACCCAGGTCATCTCCTCGACGTCGGACGGCGAGAGCCAGACGGCCGAGCACGAATCGCACCGGAGCACGACCGTGCCGGACTCCGTCACCAGCGGCCGCACCAGGCCCTGGTCCCAGAACGACGGGCATTCGACCAGCCACATCGGCCCAGCAGAACCCACCGTGGTGAACGCCCGACGGCCGCCCGGAGAAGCCCGGCGGAAGAGCCGGGGAAGCCTGTACCCGGTCCAGTGCTTAAGGTTCCCTTAGCACATCTTGATCGAGTCAGTGACCGATACCCTAGTGCGCCACGCCTCACACAGGCCGGTTCCATCACATCGCGGTCACCGAGGGGGTTAGCCTGGTAGGCGCATCAGCGGATTCAAGATCGAGATCGAGACGGATAGAGGCGAGCCCCAGCCGTGTCCAGCAGCAGCCCTGCGTCACAGTTCGGCCCCAACGAGTGGCTGGTCGAAGAGATGTACGACCAGTTCCTCGCAGACCCTTCCTCAGTCGATGCCGCATGGCACGACTTCTTCGCGGACTTCAAGCCGACGCAGAGCGCGCAGGCCAAGGCGGACACCGCCCGGCAGCAGGCCGACGCCAAGCCCGCCACCAACGGCCAGGCCGCCCAGCCGTCGCCGAAGGCCGTGCAGAACGCGGAGTCGGCGGCCAAGCAGGCGTCGACCAAGCCGGCCCCGGCGAAGACGGCCCCCAAGGCCGAGCCGAAGGCGGCCCCGAAGCCGGCGGCCGCGAAGGCCGAGCCCAAGGCCGAGGCGAAGAAGGAAGAGCCGGAGTCGAAGCAGCTGCGCGGCGCCGCGGCGGCCATCGCCAAGAACATGGACGCCTCGCTGAGCGTCCCCACCGCGACCAGCGTGCGCGCGGTCCCGGCCAAGCTGATGGCGGACAACCGCATCGTCATCAACAACCACCTCAAGCGCACGCGCGGCGGCAAGATCTCCTTCACGCACCTCATCGGCTACGCCATGGTGCGGGCGCTGAAGGCCTACCCGAACATGAACCGGCACTACCAGCTGATCGACGGCAAGCCGTTCGCGATCACGCCGGAGCACGTCAACTTCGGGCTCGCGATCGACATGAAGGGCAAGGACGGCTCCCGCACGCTCGTCGTGGCCTCGATCAAGGGCTGCGAGGACATGTCGTTCCTGCAGTTCTGGCAGGCCTACGAAGAGATCGTCAAGAAGGCCCGCAACAACAAGCTGACCGCCGACGACTTCTCCGGCACCACCATCTCGCTGACCAACCCGGGCGGCATCGGCACCAACCACTCGGTGCCGCGCCTGCAGGCCGGCCAGGGCGCCATCATCGGCGTCGGCGCCATGCAGTACCCGGCCGCCTTCGAGGGCACCAGCGAGAAGACCCTGGTCGACCTCGGCATCAGCAAGATCATGACGCTGACCTCGACCTACGACCACCGCATCATCCAGGGCGCGGAGTCGGGCGAGTTCCTCAAGCGCATCCACCAGCTGCTGCTCGGCGAAGACGGCTTCTACGACGACGTCTTCACCAGCCTGCGCCTGCCGTACGAGCCGATCCGCTGGGTCGCCGACATCCCGGACGGCCCGGTCGACAAGACCGCCCGCGTGATCGAGCTGATCGACGCGTTCCGGATGCGCGGCCACCTGATGGCCGACACCGACCCGCTGAACTACCGCCAGCGCAGCCACGCCGACCTGGACGTCCTGTCCCACGGTCTCACCCTCTGGGACCTCGACCGCGAGTTCCCGGTCGGCGGCTTCGCCGGCCAGGAGCGGATGAAGCTGCGCGACATCCTGGGCGTGCTGCGCAACTCGTACTGCCGCACGGTCGGCATCGAGTACACCCACATCCTCGACCCCGAAGAGCGCCGGTGGATCCAGGAGCGCGTCGAGGTCCCGCACGAGAAGCCGGACCCCGCGGTCCAGAAGTACGTGCTCTCGAAGCTGAACGCCGCCGAGGCGTTCGAGACGTTCCTGCAGACCAAGTACGTCGGCCAGAAGCGGTTCAGCCTCGAAGGCGGCGAGACGGCGATCCCGCTGCTCGACACGCTGCTCGACAAGGCCGCCGAGCACGAGCTCGACGAGGTCGTCATCGGCATGCCGCACCGCGGCCGGCTGAACGTGCTGGCCAACATCGTCGGCAAGCCGATCAGCCAGATCTTCCAGGAGTTCGAGGGCAACCTCGACCCGGGCCAGGCGCACGGCTCCGGTGACGTGAAGTACCACCTCGGCGCCGAAGGCAAGTACTTCCGCATGTTCGGCGACGGCGAGACGAAGGTGTCGCTGACCGCGAACCCGTCGCACCTGGAGACCGTCGACCCGGTGCTTGAGGGCATCGTCCGCGCGAAGCAGGACATCCTCGACAAGGGCGGCGAGGGCTACACCGTGCTGCCCGTCCTGATGCACGGCGATGCGGCCTTCGCGGGCCAGGGCGTCGTCGCCGAGACGCTGAACCTGTCGCTGCTGCGCGGGTACCGCACCGGCGGCACCGTGCACGTCATCGTCAACAACCAGGTCGGCTTCACCACCGCGCCGGAGCACTCGCGCTCCAGCCAGTACGCGACCGACGTCGCGAAGATGATCGGCTCGCCGATCTTCCACGTGAACGGCGACGACCCGGAGGCCGCGCACTGGGTGGCCAAGCTGGCCGTCGAGTACCGGCAGGCGTTCCACAAGGACGTCGTCATCGACCTGATCTGCTACCGCCGCCGCGGCCACAACGAGGGCGACGACCCTTCGATGACGCAGCCGGCGATGTACGACATCATCGACACGAAGCGCTCGGTGCGGAAGACCTACACCGAGTCGCTGATCGGCCGCGGCGACATCTCCGTCGAAGAGGCCGAGGCCGCGCTGCGAGACTTCTCGAGCCAGCTGGAGCACGTCTTCAACGAGGTCCGCGAGCTGGAGAAGCACCCGGCGAAGGCCAGCCCCTCCGTCGAGGAGGAGCAGCAGGTGCCGGCCAAGGTGGCGACGTCGGTCGCCCGCGAGGTCATCGAGCGCATCGGCGACGCGTTCGTCCAGGTGCCCGACGGCTTCACGCCGCACCCGCGCGTCAAGCCGGTGATGGAGCGGCGGCACAAGATGTCGCGCGAAGGCGACATCGACTGGGCCTTCGGCGAGCTGCTGGCGTTCGGGTCGCTGGCGATCGAGGGCCGGCTGGTCCGGCTGTCCGGCCAGGACTCCCGCCGCGGCACGTTCACCCAGCGGCACTCGGTGTTCATCGACCGCAAGACCGGCCAGGAGTACTCGCCGCTGCAGAACCTGGCCGACGGCCAGGGCCGCGTGATGATCTACGACTCCGCGCTGTCCGAGTACGCGGCCGTCGGCTTCGAGTACGGCTACTCGGTGGCCAACCCCGAGTCGCTCGTGATGTGGGAAGCGCAGTTCGGTGACTTCGTCAACGGCGCGCAGACCGTCATCGACGAGTACATCTCCTCGGGCGAGGCCAAGTGGGGCCAGCGCTCGGACGTCGTGCTGCTGCTGCCGCACGGCCACGAGGGCCAGGGCCCGGACCACACGTCCGGCCGCATCGAGCGGTTCCTCTCGCTGTGCGCGGAGGGCTCGATGACGGTGGCGGTGCCGTCCACCCCGGCGAACTACTTCCACCTGCTGCGCCGCCACGCCCTCGACGGCATCCAGCGCCCGTTGGTCGTCTTCACGCCGAAGTCGATGCTGCGCAACAAGGCGGCGACGTCGGCGGTCGGGGACTTCACCGGCGAAAGCCGCTTCATGTCCGTCATCGACGACGTCACGCCGGACCCGTCGAAGATCCGCAAGGTGCTGCTGACCTCCGGGAAGCTGTACTGGGAGCTGGTGGCGGAGCGGACGAAGCGCGAGGCCGACGACGTCGCGATCGTGCGGATCGAGCAGTACTACCCGCTGCCGAAGAAGAAGCTGCTGGCGGCGCTGGAGCGGTACACGAACGCGTCGCAGGTCGCGTGGGTCCAGGAGGAGCCGGAGAACCAGGGTGCGTGGCCGTTCTTCGGCCTCAACCTGCCCCGGAAGTTCCCGGAGGTGCTCTCGGGCCTGCAGGTCGTCTCGCGCCGCCCGATGGCGGCGCCGTCGGCGGGTTCGTCGAAGGTGCACGAGGTCGAGCAGAAGGCGCTGATCGCGAAGGCGTTCGACTGATCGCCTGACCACGACGAAGGCCTCCTCCCGGTCCGCCGGCGAGGGGGCCTTCGTCGTCGGGTGCCCCGAAACCGTCGCGCCCGGAACTGTCGGTGCCCTCCGGTAGCGTGGCAACCGGGGGCGCAGCCCAAACCCGGTTGCCGTCCGCCGCCGGTCCCGGGCAAGGTAGCGATCGTGCTGATCCGCCGCGAGACGCCCGCCGACCGGGCGGCCATCCACGACGTCCACAGCGAAGCGTTCCGGCGCGAACCCGGCGTCGCCCCGGTTGAAGCTCCCCTCGTCGACGAACTCCGCGCCGAAGGCGACCTGATCAACCCGCTCTCGCTCGTGGCCATCCACGAAGGCACCGTCATCGGGCACGTCTGCTGCAGCCGGGCCCGCCTCGGCGACGACACCGAGGCCGCCGTCGGGCTCGGCCCCCTCGGCGTGCTGCCCGCCCACCAGACCAAAGGCGTCGGCTCCGCGCTGATGCACGCCGTCTTGGCCGCAGCCGACGCGCGCGGTCATGCCGTGGTCGTCCTGCTCGGCGACCCGGCCTACTACTCGCGGTTCGGGTTCGTGACGGCGTCGGACCTGTCGATCACCGCCCCCGACCCGCAGTGGGGCCCGCACTTCCAGGCGCGGACGCTCGCCGCGTACGAACCCACCCAGGCGGGCGCCTTCGAGTACGCGCCCGCGTTCACCCGCCTCTGAGCAGGAGACAGCGCATGTACGCACCCACGAGGTCGGTCGGTGTCCGGATCAACCGCGAGCAGCCGCCGGCCAAGCTGCGCGACCTCGCGCGCCAGGCCGAAGACGCGGGCCTCGACGAGCTCTGGCTGGTCGAGGACTGCTTCTGGGCGGCCGGCGTCGCCACGGTCGCGACGGCGCTGGCGGTGACGTCGACGATCAAGGTGGGTATCGGCGTCCTGCCGGCGGTGGCGCGCAACCCGGCGATCGCGGCGATGGAGGTCGCGGCGCTGGCCGAGCTGCACCCGGACCGCCTGATCGCCGGCTTCGGCCACGGCGTCGCGTCGTGGATGCGGCAGATCGGCGCGTACCCGGCGTCCCCGCTGGCGGCGTTGGAGGAGACGCTCATCGCGGTCCGGCGACTGCTCGCGGGCGAGCGCGTTTCGATGGACGGCAGGCACGTCCACCTGGACGAGGTCGAGCTGGTGTTCCCGCCGTCCTCGCCGCCCCCGCTGGTGGCGGGCGTCCGCCGCCCGAAGTCCCTCGCCATCGCGGGCGCGGTGGCCGACGGCACGATCCTCGCCGAGCCGGCCCCGCCGGAGTACGTCCGGACGGCGCTGGAGGGCATCGCGGCAACGGGCCCGCACGCTCTGGTGACGTACAACTGGCTGGCCCTGGGCGACCGCGAGCGGGCGCGGAAGACGGTCGCGGAGTCCCTGACGCCGGGCTCGCGGGTGCAGGTGGAGGGGCTGCCGTTCGCCGGGGAGCTGCTCGCCCTGCTGGATTCTTCGTCCACAGTGGACGAGCTGGCGGCCGGCCTGCGCCCGGAGTGGATCGACCGCTTGGCCATCTGCGGCGAGCTCGACGAATGCGCGGCGTCGGTCCGCGCGCTGCACGAGGCGGGCAGTGGTTCGGTGGTGCTGCTGCCGTTGCCGGAGGACGCACCGGAGAAGGCCATCGAAGACGCGGCCCGCGTGGCCGCGGCCGTGCGCGGCTGAAGGCCATCCGGGTATGAGCCGCCGGTGGCCCACAGTCCTCCTGGTACACGGAGGCCTGTGGGACGACATGGACGCCGACCGGTTCTGGGCGCGGCCCGGAGTCACCGGCGGCATCCGACGAGCAGGCTTCCGGGTGCTGGCTCCCGACCGTCTTCACCGGCCACCGGACTGGTACGCCGAATCCGCGCACCTCGCCGCCTTCCTGCCCGAGCAGCCCGTCGTCGTGGTCGCCGGGTCGAACGGGTGCTCGGCAGCCACCCGCCTCGCGCTGGCTTTCCCGACCCGGATCGCCCGGCTGCTCCTGGCGTGGCCCGCCACGGCCGGGGACAGCACCGTGGACTCCCGCACCCGCGCCGGTCTGGCGGCCTCCGGTGCCTCGGACCGGAACATCCGCGCCCTGCTGGACGGGCAGACGTTGCGGGGTGTCACCGACGACGAACTGGCCACGCTCACCATGCCGGTCAGCGTGCTTCCGTCAGCCCCGGAGAACCCCTTCCACCAGCGGCGCACGGTCGACTCCATCCGACGGCTCCTGCCGGGCAGCGAGGAACTCCACGGCTGCCCGGAGCCACCCCGGCCCGACTTCCCCGCCCACCTGGCCGGGCTGCTCGCCTCGATCACCGAGTTCGCCGGCCGTTAAGCCACTCTGCGCAACCCGGCGGCCGTCCGCGCCGAATAAGAGTTCGGCCAGACCAAGGCCGGCGTGTCAGGATCGATCCATGCCGGTCGACCCGCACCTCCTGCTGGCCTTCCTCGTCACCACCGCCATCGCGATGGTGACCCCGGGGCCGGACATGCTGTTCATCCTCGGCTGCGGCATGCGCGGCGGCCCCAAGGCCGGCCTGCTCGCCACCGCCGGGGTCGCCACCAGTGAGGCCATCCACGTCGCCGTCGCCGCGGCCGGGCTGGCCGCTCTCTTCGCCGCCGTTCCCGTCGCCTTCACCGTCGTCCGGATCGGCGGTGCCGCCTACCTCGTCTACCTGGGCGTCCAGGCCATCCGGAAGTGCAAGCCGCTCGTCGAACGGAAGTCGGACCGCGCGTACCTGAGCGGCCTGCTGACCAACCTGCTCAACCCCAAGATGGTCACCTTCACCATCGCCTTCCTGCCGCAGTTCATCGACCCCGCGCGGGGCCACGTCTGGCTGCAGTTCGCCGTCCTCGGGGCGATCATGATCGTGTTCGAGTTCCTCGTCGACGGCACCGTCGGCGTCCTCGCCGGCCGGATCGGCGGGTGGGTCCGCAGGAAGAAGAACCAGCGGCGGATCGAGGTCGCCACCGGCGGGATCTTCATCGGCCTCGGTGTGAAGCTCGCCCTCGACTAGGCACGCAGGCCGTCGACGATCACCGCCACGATCCGGGGCGCGCGCGAATCCCAGTCCGCTTGGGGAATCCGGGACAGCGCCCCGAGGAGCAGGATGACGTCGGCAGCGTCGACTCCGGGACGGATCTCCCCGGCGGCCCTTCCCCGCTCCAGCAACGCTTCGAGCGCCTCGTCGAGCCGGTGGTGCTGGCCGGCGTACAGGTCCTGCCACGCCGGCACCTCGATCGCCGCCATGACGCCACGTTTGACGCGCGCGTACTCGACCAGCCGGTCCAGCCAGCGGGCCAGCGCGTCCAGCGGGGAGTGTTCCGCCAGCAGGGGCGCCACCGTGCCGACGAGCTGGGTCAGCTCGGCCCGGTACACCTCCGCCAGCAGGTGCTCGCGCGTCGGGAAGTGCCGGTAGAGCGTGCCCTGCCCGACGCCCGCGGCCTTGGCGACCCGGTGCAGCTTCAGCTCGTCGGACGCGCCGTTGGCCTCGCTCAGCTCCGCCCGCGCGGCCTCGACGATCCGGTCGCGGTTGGCGACGGCATCCGAACGCGGCACGACCAGCTCCTCGCATAAGTGGACAACTGTCCGGTAAGCTTAAGCGGACAGTTGTCAGTTTAGCGGGAGGTGCCATGTCGGACGGACTGGACAAGGTCGTCGCCATCACGGGTGCGAGCAGCGGGATCGGCGAGGCGACGGCCGTGGAACTGGCGAGCCGCGGCGCGGCCGTCGTGCTGGGCGCCCGGCGCACCGACCGGCTGGAAGTGCTCGCGCAGAAGATCCGCGCCGACGGCGGCCGCGCGGAACTGCTGGACGTCGACGTGACCCGCCGGGCCGACCTCGAGCGGCTCGTCGCCCTCGCCGTCGAGCGCTTCGGCCGCCTCGACGTCCTGGTGGCCAACGCCGGCGTCGCCCGGATCGCGCCGATGAGCGCCCTCGACGTCGACGACTGGGACGCGATGATCGACGTCAACCTCCGCGGCGTGCTGCACGGGATCGCCGCCGCGCTGCCGGTGTTCCGCACGCAGGGCCGCGGGCACTTCGTCACGACCGTGTCGACGTCGGGGCTGAAGATCGTCCCGGCCCAGGCCGTCTACGCGGGAACCAAGAACGCGGTGCGCACGCTGCTGGAGGCGCTGCGCCAGGAGTCGACCGACGGCGTCCTGCGCACGACGTCGATTTCGCCGGGGTACGTGCGCACCGAGCTGGTCGACTACGTCGAGGACCCCGCGGAGCGCGAGCAGGTCCAGCAGGCGATGGCGGCGCTCGGCATCGCTCCCGAGGCCGTCGCGCGGGCGATCGCGTTCGCCATCGAGCAGCCGGACGACGTCGAGATCGGTGACCTCACCATCCGCCCCACCCGGCAGGGCTGAGCGCCGGGGATCCCTGGCAAGGTACGGCCTGTGAACGAGCGCGACTGGCGGGTGCTGCTGCTGGGCGGCGCGTCCGGCACCGGCAAGAGCCGGCTCAGCTACCCGCTGGCCCGGCGGTACCAGGTGCCGATCGTCGAGGGCGACTACGTGCTGCCCGCGCAGGACTCGTTCGCCGGCCAGGCGGCCGGCGGCCGGGTCCGCGCGGTGTTCCTGCACGAGGCCGACCTCGGCCGGCTGGTGGACAACTACCTGCAGCGGGAACCGGACGAGGGCGAACAGCGCAGCCGGGCGCAGGTCAGCGCCCGCTACGGCGACTGGCTGGCCGCGCGGGCCGGCGAACACGGGATCCCGGTGCTCACCGCGCGACCGTGGGCCACCACGCTGAGCCGGCTGTGCGCCCTGCTGGACGGCTCCTGACGGACACGCAGGCGCTAGGCCCGGGCGAGGAAGTCCTCCGCGATGTCCAGGGGATTCCGCTTCTCCTCCGTGAACTCGACGTTGAGCCGGGTGAGTTCCGGAGTCGTCAGCGCGGCCGAGACCCGGTTCAGCGCCGACACTTCCGCAGGGGAAAGCGTTCCCCGCGCCACCAGCGGCACGATGTTCTGCGCGGGGAACATGTTCTTGTCGTCGACCAGCGGCACGAACCCGTTCGCGGCGATCGTCGACGACGTGCTGAACAGGTCCGCCACCTGGACGTCCCCGGACTTCAAGGCCGCCACCGTGACCGGGCCACCGGTGTCGGTGGTGCGGATTTCCTTGAACTCGCAGCCGTACAGCGACTTGATCTTGTCCTTCCAGCGGCTGCTCCACTGGCCCGGCCCGCCGAACACCAGCTCGCCGCAGCGCTTCCCGAGGTCGGAGAACGTCTTGACGCCCGAAGCGGCCAGCTGCGGCCCGACGACGAGCAGGTCCTTGTCCTCCGCCGGCGCCTGGGCCAGCACTTCGAACCCGGGCGGGATCTTCTGCTTCAGCTGCGCGTAGACGTCCTGGGACGTCGTCGCCGTGGTGTCCTTGTCGAAGTACCGCAACAGGTTCCCGCTGTAGTCCGGCACCACCGACAGCGACTTGTCCTGCAGTGCCTTGACGACGACCTCGCGGCTGCCCACCGGCGGCCGCACGGTCACGTTGGCAGCGCCCGCCTGTCGCAGCGCACCGGCGTAGATCTGGGCCAGCAGCAGGCTTTCGCCGACGTCCGACGCCCCGATGATGATGTCGCCCGACGCGCCGCCCTCGCCGCCACCCGCCAGCGGGTTGCCGCAGCCGGCCGCCAGCACCAGGACCACCAGCACGATCAGCCGCTTCACGCCGTCACCTTCTTCGCGGCCGCCGCGAGCCGGACGCCCCGCGGCACCAGAGCGCGGTTCAGCAGGGAAAAGAGCAGGTCGATGACGATGGCCAGCAGCGTCGTCAACAGGGCACCGGCGATGACCTCGGAATAGTCCAAAATGGCCAGCCCGTCGAGCAGGAACCGGCCCAGGCCACCGAGTCCGACGTACGCGGCCACCGCGGCGGTCGCCACCAGCTGGAGCACGGCGTTGCGGATGCCGCCGAGCACGAGTGGCAGCGAGATCGGCACCTCGACCTGCCACAGCCGCTGCCAGCCGGTCATCCCGACGCCCTCGGCGGCGTCGACCACGCCGTGGTCGGTCGCCTGCAGCCCGGCGTACGTGCCGGCCAGGATCGGCGGCACCGCGAGCACGACGAGCCCGATGATCGTCGAGGTCACGCTCTCGGTGAAGAGCAGGAACAGGAACGTGACGAGCCCCAGCGTCGGCAGCGCGCGGATGGCGTTGCCGACGCTCACCAGCGCGACGCCGCCGCGGCCGGTGTGGCCGACGAACAGCCCGAGCGGGACGGCGATGACCAGCGCGATCACCAGCGACAACGCGGTGTAGCCGAGGTGTTCCAGCAGCCGCTGCGGGACGCCGTCGGGCCCTGACCAGTGCGCCGGGTCGCCGAACCAGTGGACGAGGTCGGTGATCATGCGGCTCCCACCCGGGTCCACGGCGTCAGCAGGTTTCGCGCGCCCACCAGCACGAGGTCGACGACCAGCGCCAGCAGCAGCGTCAGCACGATGCCGACCACGATCGGCGAGAAGTACTCGCGCTGGAAGCCGTCGGTGAACAGCACGCCGAGGCCGCCGGTGCCGATCAGCGCACCGACGCTGACCAGGCTGATGTTGCTGACCGACGCGACCCGCACGCCGGCCGCCAGCACCGGCACCGACAGCGGCAGTTCGACGGCGAAGAAGCGCCGCACCGGCTTGTAGCCGACCGCCGTCGCGGCGGCGATCACCGGCGGCGGCACCGCGTCGAGGGCGTCGAGCACCGGCCGGACCAGCAGCGCCGTGGTGTAGATGGTCAGCGCGACGACGACGTTGACGCTGTCCAGGATCTTCGACCCGATCAGGCCGGGGATGACGACGAACAGCGCGAGCGACGGGATCGTGTAGAGCAGGTTGGCCACCACCAGCAGCACCTGCCGGGCGGGTGCCCAGCGGTGGCCGAGCCAGCCCGCCGCGATCGCCAGCACGATGCCGAGCACGAGCGGGAGCAGCGCCAGGTAGACGTGATCGCCCAGGTCACCGAGGATCTGGACGCGGTTGTTGGCGCTACCCAGGTAGCGCCCGAGCTCGTCGAAGAAGCTCATGACGCCTGGGGCGTGCCCTCGATGACGTCCAGGACCTGCCGCGCGACCACGGCGCCGAGCACCCGGTGTTCTTCGTCGACGACCACCCCGAGGCTCGCCGGCGACGACAACGCGGCGTCGAGCGCGCCGCGGATCGGCGTCCCCCGCACCCACAGCGACCCGCCGGCCACCAGGTCGTCCTCGCCGAGTTGTCCGTCCACAGTGGAGTTCGGTGGCAGCCAGCCGCGGGGCTGCTTCTCGGTGTTGACCGCGAGCCGCCAGCCGTCGCTCGGCGGCACGGCGGAGCCGATTTCGACCAGCTCCAGCTCCTTGACCTCGACGCCGTCGGCGGAGAGGAACGACAGGCCGCGGTAGCCGCGATCGCGGCCGACGAACGAGGCGACGAAGTCGTCCACCGGGTGGCGCAGGACGTCGGCGGGCGTGCCGTACTGGGCCAGCTTGCCGCCGACCCGCATCACCGCCACCTTGTCGCCGAGCCGGACGGCCTCGTCGATGTCGTGCGTGACGAACACGATCGTCTTGCCCAGCTGCGACTGCAGCCGCAGCAGCTCGTTCTGCAGGTCCTCGCGCACGATCGGGTCGACCGCGGAGAACGGCTCGTCCATCAGCAGCACCGGCGAGTCCGCGGCGAGCGCGCGGGCGACGCCGACGCGCTGCTGCTGGCCGCCCGAGAGCTGCGCCGGGTACCGCTTGCCGAGCTCGACCGGCAGGCCGATGATCTCCAGCAGTTCGGCGGCCCGCTTGCGCGCCTTCGCCTTGTCCCAGCCGGAAAGCAGGGGAACGGTGGCGATGTTGTCCAGGACCGTCCGATGTGGAAAGAGGCCGGCGTGCTGGATGACGTAGCCGATGCCGCGGCGCAGCAGGGCCGGGTCGCCCTCGGCGACGTCCTTGCCGTCGAGCAGCACCTGCCCGGCGGTGGGCTCGACCATCCGGTTGATCATCCGCAGCGACGTCGTCTTGCCGCAGCCGGACGGGCCGACGAACACGGTGATCGTGCCGTCTTCGACCGTGAGGTTCAGCTTGTCGACGGCGACCGTCCCATCCGGATACTGCTTGGTCACGTCGCGGAATTCGATGGTCACTGCCACTCCCCATGTCCCGGTCGGTTCGACCGTAGCCGAGTCGACGGTGGTTGGCACGCTGTTCCGAGGGCTGGTTGTCTAGGCTCAGAGCCCGTGAAGGCCCTCGACGACGTCCTCGCCGCGCACGGCGTCGGCGTCCGCCCGCTCTACCGCGTCCTCGACCTGCTGCGCACCGGCGACCACGACCTCGGCGAGCTGGTCCGGCTGTCGACCGCGCCCCGGCGCAGCGTGGAAGCCGTCCTCGCCGCCCTCGGCGACGACCTGGACCGCAGCGGCGACCGCCTGCGCATCGCGCCCGGCGTCGCGGCGTCCTACCTGCAGTACCGCGCGCCGCGCTACGCCGACCCGCTGGACGAAGCCGTCGCGACGCACGAGCTGCTGCCGAAGGTCGCCGAATGGGTGGCCGAGGTGCCGTCTCCGCTGGCCGCGCTCGACCACGTGCAGGCCACGCCGGAGACCGTGCTGCGCCGCGCGCTCTGGCTGGACGCGCAGTACGACCTCGCCTCGGCACGCCTGCTGTTCCTCGGCGACCACGACCTGACGTCGCTGGCCGTGCGCGCGATCTGCCCGTCGGCGTCCCTGACGGTCGTCGACCTCGACGAGCGCGTGCTCGCCTACCTCGACGACCGCGGCGGCCGGGAGATCCGGACCGCGCACGCCGACCTGCGCGTCGGCCTGCCACCGGCGCTGAGCGGGGGCGCGGACCTGGTGTTCAGCGATCCGCCGTACACCCCCGAAGGCATGGGGCTGTTCGCGGCGCGCGGGGTGCAGGCGCTGCGCGAGCCGAGCGAAGGACGGCTGCTGCTGGCGTACGGCTACAGCCCGCGGCACCCCGCACTGGGCGCGCAGGTGCAGCGCTCGCTGGCGACGCTCGGGCTGACGTTCGAGGCGATCCTGCCGGGCTTCAACCGGTACTTCGGTGCTCAGGCAATCGGCAGCGCGGCGGACCTGTACGTCTGCCAGCCGACGGCGAAGGCCAAGAAGATGCGCAGCGGCAAGGCGATCTACACGCACGGGCCGCAGTCGGTCGAGGCGGCCGGGACGAAGCCGGCGCTGCTGGAGAAGCTGAAGGAGATCGCGGCGGCGGGCGGCCTCGCGCTGGAGTCGCGGCCGGTGGACTGGTCGATCTCCGGCCCGGAAGGCGACGCGGTCGCCATGGACCTCTCGGCCGACCCGGGCCCGTGGCTGCTGCGGACGCTGCTGGGCACGAACGCCCGGCGCCTGGCGCTGCTGCTGCCGAACGCCCACCCGGACCTGGCCGACCAGGCGTCCCAGGAGGCGCTCGCGTCACTCGTCCGGGGGAAGTACGCACTGCGGTACCTGCGGAGCACGCCGGACAACCGGCACGCGGTGGTCGTCGCGGAGGCGGTGGAGCACCAGGACGAGGTCCTGACCCGCGCCCACGCCCGGCTGGCGAACGTCTCCCTCGACGTCCCGGACGACCTGGTGGACCTGCGCCTGGTCGACGTCCCCCGCCACCGCCTCCCCGAACTCCTGCGTTCCTGAGTCTGCCGCGGCTGTCGTGAGTGGTAATTCGGGTTAGAACCCTAATTACCACTCACGACTGGCCGCGGCAGAGCACTCAGTCGGTGACGCCGTCGGCCTCGGCGGCCTTGGCGACCGCGGCCGCGACCTCGGGGGCCACGCGCGGGTCGAGCGGCGACGGGACGATCCGGTCCGGGCCCAGGTCGTCCAGCGCGACCGAGACGATCGCCTCGGCGGCCGCCAGCTTCATGTTCTCCGTGATCGCCCGCGCGCCCGAGTCCAGCGCACCGCGGAAGACGCCCGGGAACGCCAGCACGTTGTTGATCTGGTTCGGGAAGTCGCTCCGCCCGGTGGCGACGATCGACGCGTAGCGCGCGGCCGCCTCCGGGTGCACCTCCGGGTCCGGGTTGGACAGCGCGAACACGATGCCGCCGCCCGCCATCCGGCCCAGCAGCGACTCGTCGATCGTCGCGCCCGACAGGCCGAGGAAGACGTCCGCGCCTTCCAGCGCCTCGGCCAGCCCGCCGCGCAGGCCCGCCTTGTTCGTCGTCGCGGCCAGGCGCTCCTTGACCGGGTTCAGGCCCTCCCGGCCGGCGTGGATGATGCCGCGGGAGTCGAGCACCGTGACGTCGCCGATGCCGGCTTCCTGGAGGATCTTCGCGCAGGCCACGCCGGCCGCGCCGGCGCCGGAGACGACCACGCGCTGGTCGGCGATCGCCCGGTCGAGGACCAGGTTGGCGCCGCGCAGCGCGGCCAGCGTGACGATCGCCGTGCCGTGCTGGTCGTCGTGCATGACCGGGCAGTCCAGCGCTTCCTTGAGCTTGTCCTCCAGCTCGAAGCACCGCGGCGCGGAAACGTCTTCCAGGTTGACGGCCCCGAACGACGGCCGCAGCCGCACCAGCGTCTCGACGATCTCGTCCACATCGGTCGTGTCGAGCACCAGGGGGATCGAGTCGAGCCCGCCGAAGGTCTTGAAGAGCACCGACTTGCCCTCCATGACCGGCAGCGACGCGCTGGCGCCGATGTCACCGAGGCCGAGCACCGCCGTCCCGTCGCTGACCACGACGACCAGCCGGTCCGCCCACGTGTAGCGCTTGGCCTTGGCCGCGTCCTCGGCGATCGCGAGGCTCACCTTCGCCACACCCGGGGTGTACGCGATCGAAAGGTCACGCGGGCTGGAAATCGGGCGGGTGGCCGCCACCGAGAGCTTGCCGCCCTCGTGCCCGGTGAAGATCTCTTCGTCGGTGACCGGCGCGACGGCACCGGTGGGGTCGGTCATGGGGTTTCCTGTCGTCGTTTCCGTCATTCCCCCAGTGGGAATGACGGAACTCGCGGATCGGACTTGGGTCACTGGAATTTCTCCTGGGCATGCGGGCTGGGACCACGGTCCACAGGGGGAAACCGTGGGGGATTCCCGGCACGGCAGCCCAGCGCGGTAGCGCCGGCCTGTCGGCGAGGCGTCACGTCGGCCATCGGTGCCGTGGGTCTGGCGATGGCCGCGGACGCGGCGGTCCGTTCATTGTGACAGGTCCCGTGCCGCCGATGACCCCTCGGTGCGGTTGATGTCACACCGGCGCTGATTTTCCGGCAATTCCCAAGACGTCCGTCCGGTTTTGTAACGCGCCCGATAAGGTGACGCCATGCAATTCCGCCGGCTGCGCGTCCCGGACGCCTACGAGTTCTCCCCCCGGGCGTTCCCCGACGACCGGGGCCTGTTCGTCGCACCCTTCCAGGAGGACGTCTTCCGCACGGCGGTCGGCCACCCGTTGCGGCTCGGCCAGGCGAACCACAGCGTGTCCCGGCGCGGCACGATCCGCGGCATCCACTTCGCCGACACCCCGCCCGGCCAGGCCAAGTACATCTACTGCCCGCGGGGTGCGCTGCTCGACGTCGTCATCGACATCCGGGTCGGGTCGCCGACCTTCGGCCAGTGGGACGCGGTCGTGCTCGACTCGCGCGAGTTCCGCGCCATGTACCTCGCCGAGGGCCTCGGTCACGGCTTCGCCGCCCTCGAAGACGACACCGTGATGTCGTACTTCTGCTCGGAGCCGTACAACCCCACCGGCGAGCACGGCATCACGCCCCTCGACCCGGCGCTGGACCTGCCCTGGCCCGCGGACATCGAGCCGGTCCTGTCCGGCAAGGACCGCGACGCCCCCACCCTCGCCGAAGCCGCCGACCAGGGCCTGCTGCCGGTGTACGCGGACTGCGTCGCCTACTACGACAAGCTCCGCTCGGCGAACTGACCACCCCCACGGCCGCAAGGCCGCTTGCGCATTTAGTAAGCGCGCATATAGTCTGCCAGCATGGCACTTTACGAGTACGAGCACAGCGAGACGTCCACCGCTCCCGCCGCCGCGATCTGGCCGCTCTGGGCCGACACCGGCCGCTGGCCGGAGTGGGACGCGGGCGTCCGGTCGGTGGTCCTCGACGGCCCCTTCGCGGTCGGGAGCAGCGGCACGATGACGATGGACGGCATGCCGCCGATCCCGTTCACCCTCACCGAGGTCACCGAGGGCCGGAGCTTCACCGACGAAACGCGGCTGCCGGACGCGTTCCTGCGGTTCGAGCACGCGCTGACCGACGTCGACGGCGGCACGCGGATCACCTATCGCGTCTCCATCGACGGCCCGGACGGTTTCGGCCCGCAGGTCACTTCGGACACCCCGGACGCCATGCGCGCACTGGCTCGCCTGGCTGAGGCATCCTCACGCGTATGACGTCCCCCGAGTCCCGCCTGCCCGGCCCGGAACGCAGCCCCGGCTTCCTGCTGTGGCGCGTCACACTGGCCTGGCAGCGGGCGATGCGGGCCGCGCTGGCCCCGCACGACCTCACGCACGTCCAGTTCGTGCTGCTGACGACGACGTGGTGGCTCACCCGCTCGGGCGAGCCACCGACCCAGCGGCAGCTCGCCGACCAGGCCGGCACCGACACGATGATGACCAGCCAGGTCGTCCGCAAACTCGCCGGGCGCGGTCTGCTCGCGCGCGCCGACGACCCGGCCGACGCCCGCGCGAAGCGCCTGGAAGTCACCCCGGCCGGGCTCGAACTGGTCGCGAAGGCGCTGAAGGACGTCGAGGCCGCGGACGCCGAGTTCTTCGCGGCCACCGACGACGGCTTCGTCGACGCGCTGGCCCGGCTCGGCCTCTGACCGGATCCGGGGCTTCCCTGGGGACCATCCCGGATGTCCCGGCCGCCCGATCCGAGCAGGCTCACCGCCATGAAACTTTTCGCACTGGGGGCGGCCGCGGCCGCATTGGCTTTGCTGCCGGGAACCGCGTCCGCGGACGAACTCCCGACGTTCGACTTCACCGACTGCCCAACACCGCCCGCGAACGCCGATCCGAGCACGTGGCGCTGCGAAGCCTTTGTTTCCCAAGGAAAGCTGACGATCGGCAACCAGGAGATCCCGCTGGGCGAAATGCGGCTGACGTTCAGCGAAGGCCGGGTGAACGGCCAGTACGCGCAGGTGTTCGGCGCGCTGCGGCACGAGCCGGTCCGCGTGCCCGGCCTGGCCGGCACGACGCTCCAGCTGCGCTACGGCGGTTATTCGGACTTCCAGGGCAACGACGAGCGCCGCGGCGAGCTCGACGTCTACGCCGTGCTACGGCACCCGTTGCTGCGCAAGGGATGCAGCATCGGCACGGCGGCCGCGCCGCTGCACTCCGTCGTCCACGACGACCCGGCGCTGCCGCCGACGGTGATCTCCAAGAACCCGCCGACGTTCCACTTCGGTGTCGTGGACCCGGCGCTGGCGCTCCCGGCCACGCAGGGCTGCGGCCCGCTCGGCAAGCTCGTCGACCGGAAGCTGGGGCTGCCGTCGCCGTCCGTGTTCCACCAGACGACGTACGTGCAGTACAAGCAGCTTTAACGCTTCTTCGGCGTCACCCAGATGGTGATCGTCCCGGTGACCACGGCTTTGCCGTTCGTGTCCGAAATGGTCACCGGGACTTCGAGGTCGAAGCCCTCGTCGCCGAATTCCGGCAGCCCGGGCAGCGACGCCACCGCGCGCAGGCCCGTCTCGGCCTTGGCGACGTACTGGACGTTCATGCCCTTCGGCAGCCAGCGGTGCGTGGTGGGGACGGTCGCCTCGGCGAGCATGCCCATCGCGATCTCGGCCAGGTTGCAGGCGGCGATCGCGTGGAACGTGCGGATGTGGTTGTGAACACCCCACCACTTCGGCGCGGTCACCTCGCAGTGGCCCGGACGCAGCTCGCGCACCGAGGGCAGCACCGTGCGGAAGTACGGCACCCGCAGGCACATCGCGGCGCTGAACAGCTGCTTTCCGCCCGGCCTCCCGGCCAGCTTGTGCCACATCGCAAACGTCGGCGTCTCGGGCATGGAGGTCTCCTCGAACTAAGCTACCGTTCAGTAGCTAAGCAGACGGCCAGCCGCCGCGCAAACGGCCGGGTATGTTCGGCCGCGTGGCGAACCGTCTCTTCCTCCTCCGGCACGGGCAGACCGAATGGTCGCTGAACGGGCGGCACACCGGCCGCACGGACATCCCGCTCACGTCGGCGGGCGAGGGCCAGGCCCGTGCCGCGGGCGGCACCCTCCGCAGCCTGGTGGGCGGCCCGTCGCTGGTCGTGTCGAGCCCGCGGGCCCGGGCGCTGCGCACGGCCGCGCTGGCCGGGCTGCGCGTCGACGAAGTCACCGAGGACCTCGCCGAGTGGGACTACGGCGACTACGAAGGCGTCACCACGCCGCAGATCCGCGAGACCGTGCCCGGCTGGACGGTCTGGAGCCACCCGATTCCCGGCGGCGAAAGCGCTTCGGACGTCTCCGCCCGCGCGGATCGCGTCCTGGAGCGGGCCCGGCGTGAGATCGAGGCCGGTGACGTCATCTTCGTGGGACACGGGCACTTCAGCCGCGTGCTGGTGGCCCGCTGGCTCGGCCTGCCCGCCACCGCCGGCGTCCACTTCGGACTCGACGCGGCCGGCATCGCGGTGCTCGGCGACGAGCGCGGCGAACCCCAGATCGAACACCTCAACCTGCTGCCCGCGGAGGACTGACGTGCCCGACGACCGCATCCGCCGGATCCGCCCTTCGGACGTCGAAGCGGCGGTCGGCCTGGCCCACGAGCTCGCGGAGTACGAGCGCGCGCCGGACGAGTGCCACCTGACCGCGTCCCAGCTCCACGAGGCGCTGTTCGGCGCATCGCCGAAGCTGTTCGGGCACGTGGCCGAAGTGGACGGCGAGATCGTCGGCTTCGCGGTCTGGTTCCTGAACTACTCGACCTGGCGCGGGGTGCACGGGATCTACCTGGAAGACCTGTACGTCCGCGAGTCCCAGCGCGGTTCGGGCCTGGGCAAGGCCCTGCTGGCGGCACTGGCGGCGGAGTGCGTCGCGAACGGCTACGCCCGGCTCGAGTGGTCGGTCCTGGACTGGAACCCGGCGACGGAGTTCTACAAGGCCCTCGGCGCGGTCGCGATGGACGAGTGGACGGTCAACCGCCTCACCGACGCCCCACTGCAGGCCCTGGCCGCCCAGGCCTGACACACCGCTCGTGAGTGTTTAGGAGGGTTCTAACCCGCCTAAACACTCACGAGGCAGGAGTCGGTTCAGTCCTCTTCGTGGCCTTCGCGCTCGGCGCGGCGGCCCGCTAGGCCGCCGCGTTCGGCGGCTTCGGTCTCCGTCTCGCCTTCGCGCAGGCCCAGTGCCCAGGCGCGCGACGGCCGCCGGAACAGCAGGGCCAGGGCCGCGATACCCAGCAGCGCGATCGGGACGCCCCACAGCGGCTCGCCGGACGGGCCCAGCAGGTACCAGCCGAGCCCGATCACGATCAGCGCGATCACCACCCCCGGCGAGCGCGCCCACGTCTGCCCGAGCACCAGCCCGGCCGACGCGGCCAGGAACGCCAGCGCCACCACGATGAACGTGCCCGACTCGACGAAGACGTTGTTGCCGGGCTGCGCGGGCGCACCCAGGCCGTTCACCAGCACGACCACCCCGAACACCAGCAGGGCGAGCGACGGCACCGCGGTGACCACGCCGGCCAGCCGGACCTCACGGGGAGCGGGCGAGAGCTTCACTGCGGCGGCCTTCCGGGATCTTTGCGGGGGTCCTTTGCGGGGGCACAGCGGTCTCGACCAGGGCGAGTCACCGTGCGTGAGGCTCCTGCGATCGTATGCCACCCGGTCGGCCGTTTTCGCGGGACCGCCCGGGCGTCGAAAATCAAGATGTCGTCGATGAGCGGGCGGTCGGCCCGGGTGCACTTGTCACGACGAGCGGACACTCGCGCACGAAGGAGGACCGCCCGGCACAGGGTCTCGAACGTGCTGTTCCCCGGGGTTGCGCCCGTCACCATGCGGCGCCGGAAGGTTCTCGGGCCGCCGGAAGTCACTTACTCTGCGGTAATGCGCGCAATCCTCGTCGTGAACCCCCAGGCCACCTCGACCACCGCGGGTGGCCGGGACGTGCTGGCGCACGCGCTCGCCAGCCAGGTCAAGCTCGACGTGGTCGAGACGGACTACCGCGGCCACGCGATGGCCGTCGCGCGCTCGGCCGCACGGGACGGCATCGACCTGGTCGTGGCGCACGGCGGTGACGGCACGGTCAACGAGGTCGTCAACGGCCTGCTGGCCGACGCGGACGGCGATCCGTCCGAGATCGGCCACGTCCCCGCCCTGGGCGTCGTCCCCGGTGGCTCGGCCAACGTCTTCGCGCGCGCCCTCGGCATCTCCGCGGACTCCTTCGAGGCCACCCACCAGCTGCTCAACGCGCTGGAGAACGACCGCTCCCGCCGGGTCGGGCTCGGCCTGGCCGACGGCCACTGGTTCACCTTCAACTCTGGCCTCGGCTGGGACGCCGACGTCGTCGGGCGGGTCGCCAAGCGCCGCGGCAAGCAGACGACGGCCGGTCTCTACATGCGGGCCGCCGTCCGCTCCTACTTCCGGCCGCCGCTGGGCCGGCCGGCCCTGACGATCCGTGTCCCGGGTGAAGACCCGGTCGAGGCGTTGACCGCTTTCGTGTCGAACACCGATCCGTGGAGTTACCTGGGCGAGCGTGCCATCCACCTCAACCCGGGTTGCTCGTTCGAGACGGGATTGGGGTTGTTCGCGCTGAGCGGTCTGGGGTTGCCCACCGTGTTCAAGCATGTACGCCAAGCTTTGACTACGAAGAGCAACCAGCGCGGCCGGCGTCTCGTGCGTCACGATGACCTGCCGATGATCCGCATCGACGCAGCTGAACCGGTAAACTTCCAGGTGGACGGCGACCTCGTCGGCCAGCGGACTCGCGTGGAATTCTTCAGCGTCCCGAATGCACTCACGGTAATCGTGTGACGACGGGACCGCTGATCGCCTGCGGATAAGTGGCAGGTGCCGTTCGTCGACGGAGAAGCTCCACTCAGCGCATCAGCCTTCCCTTCGGACGGCTGTTTCAGAAAGAAACCGCAGGTCAGAGGGGTCGCTCGGCCGGGTGACCTGACTCACCGATCTTCCCGAAACCCTTGTCGAAAGCGGTGCTTCGTGAAAGCATTCACAAGCACCCAAGAACACGACCGCCATTGACGACTGTGGCGCGGCCCTCCCGCGCCATATGAAGGAGCTCACGAACATGGACTGGCGCCACGACGCGGCCTGCCGAGACGAGGACCCCGAGCTGTTCTTCCCGGTGGGAACCAGCGGTCCGGCTCTGTCGCAGGTTGCTCAGGCGAAGGCCGTGTGCCACCGCTGCCCCTCCGCTTCCGACTGCTTGGCCTGGGCTCTGGCCAGCGGCCAGGACGCGGGCGTGTGGGGCGGCATGAGCGAGGACGAGCGACGCGCGCTCAAGCGCCGCCGTACGCACATCGGCACGCGTACCAACGCCTAAGTTTCTCGAGATCCACCCAGGCCAGGCAGGAATTTCACCCGGCGGGCATTTGTCGTGCCCACGCCGTCTGAGGTGATACCTACCCGGCTTGAGCTTAACAACCGAGGCGAAACCACCTGGCGACGGGTGCGGTGAAACCTCACCGGGACTTCAAGTCCTCCCGCAAGCGCTGAACGGCCCGGCACCACGCACCTGGTGCCGGGCCTTCATCGTGTCGCCCCTCCAATCACACGTGATGCCTCTCCAATCACACGTGATGCCTCTCCAATCACACGTGATGCCTCCCCAATCACACGTGGTGCCTCCCCAATCACGCGAGTTCCGCTTTCGGGCACGCGAGATCCGTACCCGATCACGCGCCGAGCCGGGCCTTACCCGTGCGCAAATGGGCATCACCCGTGATTGAGCGGGCATCAAGCGTGATTGAAGGGGCATCACTCGTGATTGAAGGGACGACACGAGTCAGAGGCGGCGGGACAGCGGGATGCGGAGCGCGGCTTCCGTCCCCGTCGCCCGGGTCGACGACGTCTCCGCGCGCACCTTCCGCAGCGAAAGCGACCCCCGCAGCTCGGACTCCACCAGCGTCCGCACGATCTGCAGCCCGAGCCCGTCCGACCGCTCCAGCGAGAACCCCGCCGGCAGCCCCCGCCCGTTGTCGCGGATCACGACGTCCAGCCAACGCGCCGAGCGCTCCACGATCAGCTCGACCTTGCCCGGCCGGCCCGCCGGGAACGCGTGCTCGATCGCGTTCTGCACCAGCTCGGCCAGCACCATCACCAGCGGCGTCGCGATTTCCGCGACGACCACCCCGAACGAGCCCTTCCGCGACAGCCCGACCTGCGACTCCGCCGTGGCGACTTCGCCGACCATCGGCAGCACGTTGTCGAGCAGCTTGTCGAGGTCGACGCGCTCGTCCACGGAAATCGACAGCGCCTCGTGCACCAGCGCGATCGACGTCACCCGGCGCACGGACTCCGCCAGGGCGAGCCGCGCCTCCTCCGACGACGTCCGGCGCGACTGCAGCCGCAGCAACGCGGCCACCGTCTGCAGGTTGTTCTTCACCCGGTGGTGGATCTCCCGGATCGTCGCGTCCTTCGACAGCAACGCCCGGTCCCGCCGCTTCACCTCGGTGACGTCGCGGACCAGCACCAGCGCGCCCGCCGCCTGCCCGGCCGGCCGCAGCGGCAGCGCGCGGAACAGCACCACCGCGCCGCGCCGCGAGTCGGCCTCCGTGCGGCTCGACGGCTTCCCGTCGAGGGCCTCGATGATCCGGTGGGACACCTCGGTCGCGTCGAACGGGTCGCGGATCAGCGACCGCGTCAGCGGCGCCAAGCGCGTCCCGACCAGGTCGGACTCGTGCCCCATCCGGTGGTAGGCGGACAACCCGTTCGGGCTGGCGAACACGACCGTGCCGCTCGAATCCAGGCGGATCAGCCCGTCGCCGACCCGCGGGGACGTGTGCGTGTCGGTCGCGTTGGTGCCATTCGGCGGGAACGTGCCGTCGACGATCATCTGGCACAGGTCGCCGGCGCTGCCCAGGTACGCGATCTCCAACGGCGACGGCACCCGCGGCGCGGCCAGGTTCGTCTCGCGGCTCATCACGGCGATGACCTCGTCGTGGAACCGCACCGGGATCGCCTCCCGCCGCATCGGCAGGTCGCGGTACCAGTGCGGGTCCTCCTCGCGGCAGATCCGCACCTCGCGCATGGCCTTGGCCAGCTGCGGGTGCTCCTGGACGGTGAACCGCGTGCCGACGACGTCCTCGGGGTGCGCGGTCGGCGCCGTCGTGGGCCGCGCGTGCGCGACGCACACGAAGTCGCCGCCGTCCGGCTGCAGCTCCTCGGTCACCGGGACCCAGAGCAGGAAGTCCGCGAAGGACAGGTCGGCCAGCAGCTGCCACTCGGCGACGACGGTCTGCAGGTGGTCCGCCGCCTCCCCGGGGAGGCCGGTGTTGTCGGCGAGCAGTTCGGCGAGCGTGGACACGGCGTTACTCGACCACCCCGAGCAGGTCACCCTGCTGGACGCGGTCGCCCTTCGTCACGGCGAGGCTGGTCAGCGTGCCCGCGCGTTCGCTCACGGCGGGTAGCTCCATCTTCATCGACTCCAGGATCAGCACGGTGTCACCGGCGTTCAGCGCGGCACCGGGCTCGGCCACGACTTCGAGCACCGTGCCGACCATTTCGGCCCTGATCTCGGCCATCGACACCCTCCTCGCGCTCGCCCGACCACCCCATCCAACCAGAACGGGACGTCATGACACACTTGAGTGGTTGACCAGCTTTGACGACGAGGAGTGAACATGTCGAAGCGCGCCCGCAAGCGTCGCGACCGGAAGAAGAACGGCGCGAACCACGGCAAGAAGCCCAACGCCTGAGCGTTCGGCATGCCGAAGGCCCCCACACCGAGGTGCGGGGGCCTTCGTCGTGCTCGGGCGCGTTATTCGGAGCGCTGCTCGAGGGTGATCTCGGTGCGTTCCACGGTGACGCCGCCGCGGGAGGCGACGGTCTGGCGGATCGACGCGCGCAGCCGGCTCTTCAGCTCGGCCGGGGCGTGGTCGCCGCCGCACTTGCGGGCCAGCAGCTGCTTGATGTGCTCGTCGATGCCGTACTCCTCGAGGCACGGCGGGCAGTCGTCGATGTGGGCACGCAGCGCGGCGTCCCGCTCGGGGCTGCACTCGCGGTCGAGCAGCAGGTAGATGTCGGCGAGCGCCTCTTCGCAGCGCACCTTGTCCGACGCGCCCTCGCACATGTCGTTCATCGCCCCGCCACCTCTTCCTGGGCACCCCGGATGAAGCCACGCTCGCGCGCGACGTCGGCGAGCAGGTCGCGCAGCTGGGCGCGGCCGCGGTGCAGGCGGGACATCACGGTGCCGATGGGCGTGTCCATGATCTCGGCGATCTCCTTGTACGCGAAGCCCTCGACGTCGGCCAGGTAGACGGCCAGCCGGAACTCCTCGGGCAGCTTCTGCAGGGCGGCCTTGACGTCGGTGTCGGGCAGGTTGTCCATCGCCTCGACCTCGGCCGACCGGAGCCCGCTGGAGGTGTGGCTCTCCGCCTTGGCGATCTGCCAGTCGGTGATCTCCTCGGTGGGCGCCTGCACCGGCTGCCGCTGCCGCTTGCGGTAGCCGTTGATGTAGGTGTTGGTCAGGATGCGGTACATCCAGGCCTTGAGGTTGGTGCCGGCCTTGAAGGACGCGAAGGCGGCGTACGCCTTCAGGTAGGTCTCTTGGACCAGGTCCTCGGCATCGGCGGGGTTGCGGGTCATCCGCATCGCGGCCGAGTACAGCTGGTCGAGCAGCGGCATCGCGTCCCGCTCGAAGCGCTCGGCGCGCTCGGCCTCGGTCGCTTCTTCCGGCGCTGAGTTCTGCGTGCTCGGCAAACCGTTCCCTTCCCGCTCGGCGTCGATGCGCGTGCGCGCATACGGCGGACCCGAGTTTACGCGGGGACCGGGCACGCCGCGGTTCGCCGGTGCCTCGGGACGGCGGCGGCTGCGTGAGCGTGTGGTAGCGAGCGTTGTGGTCACATCCCGTACAACCGATCGGGGTGAGCGGGCATTCCCTAGACTTCCGCCATGGCTGGCAAGGGCACCCCGGCGACGGCGTTGCTGGGGAAGCAGAAAGTGGCGCACACGCTGCACGCTTACGACCACGACCCGCGCGCGGAGTCGTACGGGCTGGAGGCCGTGGAGGCCCTCGGCCTGGACCGGGCGCGCGTGTTCAAGACGCTGGTCGCGGAGGTGGACGGCCGGCTCGTGGTGGGCGTGGTGCCGGTCACGAGCCAGCTGGACCTGAAGGCGCTGGCGGCCGCGGCGGGCGGCAAGAAGGCGAAGATGGCCGACCCCGCGGCCGCCCAGCGGGCGACGGGGTACGTGCTGGGCGGGATCTCCCCGCTGGGCCACCGCAGCCGGCTGCCGGTGGTGATCGACGCGTCGGCGGCGACGTTCGAGACGGTGTTCTGCTCGGCCGGTCGGCGGGGGCTGGAAGTGGAGCTGGCCCCGGCCGAGCTGATCCGGCTCACCGGTGCGGTGGTGGCGCCGATCGGGGCCTGAGGTCAGGCCAGCGGCCGCAGCACGCGGGAGAGCCACTCGGTCGCCGCTCGGGAGATCGTCTCCAGGTCCTTGCCCAGGCTGTGGTCGCCGTCCACCAGGACCAGCTCCTGGTGCGGTCCCGGCTTCGGCCGCCCGAACGGGTCGCGCTCCCCCTGGATCACCAGCGTCGGCACCTCGACCGCGTCGAACTCCGGCTGGCGGGTCTTCTCCGGCCGGCCCGGCGGGTGTTCCGGGAACGCCAGGCACAGCACCGCCACCGCCTGCCCCGCCGACGCCGTCCGGCAGGCCACCCGCGCGCCCGAGGACCGGCCTCCGAACACGAACGGCAGGTCGTCGAAGCGCTCCGACAGGTCGTCCGCCACCGTCAGCCACGCCGTGTCCAGCTGGTTCGCCGGGGCCGGCGCGCGGCGGCCCGCCACCTTGTACGGCTGCTCGACCAGCGCCACGTGCACGCCCGCCGCCTGCGCCGCGCGCGTCACCGCCACCAGGTCCTTCGCCCCGAGACCGCCGCCCGCGCCGTGGCCGAGCATGAGCACCGCCTCGCCTTCCTCGGCGCAGTGCAGGTACACCCGCGCCGGGCCGTAGGCGGTCTCGATCGGGATGGCCGTCATGACTTCGGCGTGTCGAACAGGGCGCTCTCCTGCGCCGGGTCGACCCGTTCCAGCAGCTCGGGCCCGTTGTTGCGGACGTTGTTCACCTTGCTCGAGATCGGCCGCAGCTCCAGCGACGCCACGATGTCCTCGGGGGTCGGCACCAGCAGGTCGGTGACGTCTTCGCGGTCCGGGTCCAGCCAGCCGTCCCAGTGGGAGCGCGGCACGATCAGCGGCATCCGGTGGTGGATGTCGGTGAGCTGGCCGGCCGCGTCGGTCGTGATGATCGAGAACGTGATCAGCGGCGACGCCTTGTCGTCGTCCTTCGGCCGCCAGCTCTCCCAGATGCCGCCGAACGCGAGCGACGAGCCGTCCGGTTCCGTCATGTAGAACGGCTCCTTCTCCTTGCCCGTGCGGCGCCACTCGAACCAGCCGTCGGCCGGCACCAGGCAGCGGCGCGACACCAGCGCGCGGCGGAAGGCCGGCTTCTCGGCGGCCGTCTCGGCGCGCGTGTTGATCATCCGCGAGCCGACCGACGGGTCCTTGGCCCAGAACGGCACCAGGCCCCACTTCATCATCCGCAACGAGCGCTCGGCGGGCTCTTCCTCGAGGACCTGGCCGTCTTCGTCACGCGGGTGCCGCTGCACGACCGTGACGACGTTCTTCGTCGGTGCCACGTTGTGGTCCGCCCGCGCGTGTCCCTCGGTGAGGTCGATCGCGTCGAACTCCTCGATCAGCTTCGCCGGATCCTTCGTGGCGGCGTAGCGGCCGCACATGAGCGCCTCCTCTTACCGAATGAGCCATCGTTACACGCAGGCCAGGGCCCTGGCGAGCGGCGTGGGATCATTCGGGTGGGCACCGGCGCACGAGAGGACGAGGGTTTGGCGCGCAACGACTGGAGCAAGCTGGACGAGTCCGACGTCCGCGTGCGTCCGGGCAAGGGCACCCGGCCCCGCAGCAAGCGCCGTCCCGAGCACGCCGACGCCGTCACGGCCATGGTCATCGGCAAGGACCGAGGCCGCTGGACCTGCGCGATCGACGCCGATCCCGGCCGGGTGATCACGGCGATGCGGGCCCGCGAGATGGGCCGGACCTCGGTGGTCGTCGGCGACCGGGTCGGCATCGTCGGGGACGTCTCCGGCAAGCCGGACACCCTCGCGCGGATCGTCCGGGTCGACGAGCGCACCAGTTCCCTGCTGCGCACGGCCGACGACACCGACCCGTACGAGCGGCTGGTCGTCGCGAACGCCGAGCGCCTGCTGATCGTCACCGCGCTGGCCGACCCGCCGCCGCGCACCGGCTTCATCGACCGTTGCCTCGTCGCCTGCTACGCCGGTGGCGTCGAACCGGTCCTCTGCCTGACGAAGGCCGACCTGGCCAGCCCGGACGAGCTCCTGGCCGGCTACGCGGGCCTGGACGTCCCGGCGATAGTGACCCGCTTCGACGAGGAGCCCAAAGGCCTCGCCGAGATGCTCAAGGACCGTGTGACGGCCCTGGTCGGCCACTCCGGTGTCGGCAAGTCGACATTGGTCAACCGCCTGGTCCCCGACGCCGCGCTCGCGACCGGCGTGGTGAGCGCGGTCGG
This sequence comes from Amycolatopsis sp. cmx-13-12, assembly GCA_049998155.1. Taxonomy (GTDB): domain Bacteria; phylum Actinomycetota; class Actinomycetes; order Mycobacteriales; family Pseudonocardiaceae; genus Amycolatopsis. Next base: position 256,496 of record JAEBES010000002.1, read on the forward strand.
CAAGGGGCGGCACACGTCCGTGGCCGCCGTGGCGCTGCCGCTGCCGGACGGCGGCTGGGTGATCGATACGCCCGGCGTGCGGTCGTTCGGGCTGGCCCACGTCACCGCGGACGACATCGTCGACGCCTTCGAGGAGTTCGCCGAGGCGGCTGAGGAGTGCCCGTCGGGCTGCGGCCACCTGGGCGCGCCCGAAGACCCGGACTGCGCGCTCGACGACGTCGTCACCGAGGGGAAGGCCAGCCCCGAGCGGCTCGCTTCGCTGCGGCGCCTGCTGGCGTCGCGCGGCGGCCACGACGTGACCCGCCCGGCCGAGTCCTGAGGCACGCGGGAACCGATCGCCGACCGTCACCGTCCCATCGGTAACCTTCGCCCGTTCGGGCGACATCCCGAGCTCCGATCCTGAGGGGACCTCAATGCGCAAGACGACCCTGGTCGCGGCGGGCGCCGCGCTGGTGCTCACGTTGACCGCGTGCAGCGGCGGCTCCACGACCGGCACCGCCGAGCCGGCCGCCGCGGGCGGGCAGAGCCAGACCGACGGCCTCGCCTCGCCCTTCACCGACGCGATCAAGCTGGCGTCGGAGGCGAAGCAGGGCACCGAGAAGTCCAAGTCGGCGAAGTTCACCATGGAGGGCTCCGCCGCCGGCCAGACCATGACGGCCAGTGGCGCGATGGCCTTCGACGGCGAGAACACGAAGTTCTCCATGACCAGCACCGCGGCCGGCCAGACCACCGAGATGCGCATGGTCGACAAGGTCATGTACATCAAGCTGCCCGCCGAAGACCGGAAGCAGATGGGCACGGACAAGGCGTGGGCCAAGATCTCGGCCGACGGCACCGACCCGCTCTCGCAGGCGCTGGGCGGCGCGCTGTCGAAGTCGGCGGAGCAGAGCGACCCGAGCAAGATGCTCGAGCAGATCTCGAAGACGGGCCGGATCGTCTCGTCCGACCAGACCGAGCTGAACGGCCAGAAGGTCAACCACTACGTGGTCGAGCTCGACGTCGCCAAGGCGATCGACCAGTTCACCGACCAGATCCCGGCCTCGGCGCGCGGCCAGCTCACCGAGAAGCTCAAGGGCAAGGACCTCAAGCTCCCGGCCGAGCTGTGGCTCGACAAGAACAACCTGCCGGTGCAGGTCACCATGGACCAGGGCCCGATGATGCAGGCGCTGGGTGCGCCGGCCGGCGACGCCAAGTTCACGATGAAGTACACCGACTGGGGCACCCAGGTCGACGTGGCGGCCCCGCCGGCCGACCAGGTCGTCGACCTCGGCGAGCTGATGAAGAAGGCCGGTCGCTGATCGGACGACGCTGAGTAGCGGCGGCTCCCCCGAACGAGATCGGGGGAGCCGCTGTGTTTTTGTTGGCGCCATGCGCAAAGCCGCCGTGGTGCTGCTGTTCGTCCTGCTCGCCGCGTGTTCCGACCCATCACCGCGCCCGGCGTTCGAGGACGCGCGGGCGCTGGCGGACGCGGCCACGGCGGCCACGACGACCGGCGGCTCGGCGAAGTTCGGCACGGACGTCGCGGTCGGCTCGGTCCGGTCCAAGGGCCAGGGCCAGTTTGCTGCCGGCGGAGCGGCCCAGGTGATGACGACGGACGTCCTCGGCGAGCCGGTGGAGCTGCGGCTGGTGGCCGGAAAGCTGTACGCGAAGGTGCCGGAGGGCTCGCGCGACGAGGTCGGCACCGGAAAGCCGTGGGTGGTGGTGACGGCGGACGGAACGGACCCGTTGTCCCAGGTCCTCGGAGGCAGCCTGACGCAGCTGGCCGAGCAGAACGACCCGGCGCACACGCTGGGCGAGATCCGCACGGCGGGCACGATCGTCGCGGCCGAGCGGGGACAGCTGAACGGGGTGCCGGCGGAGCACTACCGAGTGGACCTGGACCTGGCGCGTTTGGGCAAGGACCTGCCGGCGGGGCTGCCCCCGGACGCGGCGGGCTCGGTGGGCGGGAAGTTCCCGGTGGAGCTGTGGCTGGATGAGGCACACCGGCCGATGCAGATCGTGCTGGATCTGTCGCCGATCCTGCCGGGCTCGGAGGCGCGGATCACGACGCGGTATTGGGAGTGGGGCGCGCAGGTGGACGTCCAGCCACCTCCGGCGGGCGAGGTGGGGTAGTACGGCCCCACCCTCTCCGGCAGGGCTCCGGCAAAGTCGGAGCGCTTTTCAGGTGCTCACCGAACGGCACGTTGACGGCCGACCTGCACCCCACCCAGACCCCCCACCACCCCGATCCGAAGCCAAAACACGGACGGTGGTGCCGGGTCAAGGCACGCTTTCCCGCCTTGACGCGGTACCACCGGCCGTAGTGACAATCCTGGCTTCGGGGTGGTGGGCACCAACCAAGGGCCCGCCTCCACCGCGGAGCACCGCAGCAGCTCAGCCACCCGGCGAGCACAAACGACTTCGACAGAACCCCCACCCGCCCAAGGGGGGCGTCCCCAGTTCCAGTCTACCGGCCCCCACCGACAAAACCCCAGCTCAACGCTGGTTGTCCACAGGCGACCCCGCTTGGGGACAGCTCAGAGCAGCTCCAGCAGGAACGGCAGCTCCTGCGGCGCGTACCAAGCCAGCTCGTGATCCTCGGCGTCGCCGAGCGTGAACTCCGCGTCCGGGTCGCCCAGATCCGCCGCGTCGATCACCGCCGCCGCCGCGGCGACCGCTTCCGCCGCCTCCGGGGCGTCCACGTGGATCGCCGCCACCGCCGACAGCGGGATCGGGCCTCCGATGCGGACCACCGGTGCGTCCAAGTCCGGCCGCAGCGTCACGCCCGCGACGTCCGCCGACACCACCACCCGGCGCGGCTCGCCCTTCTCCTCCGCCGCGATCAGGCGCAACGAAGCCCGGGCCGCGTCCAGCAACGCCGCGTACTCCAGTTCCTCGTCCGACCCGCTCACGTACGCCTCACGCAACGCCGGTGTCAGCGCGAACGCCGTTCCGCTGCGGGCGCGGAACTCCCCCGACGTCTCGAGGTCGCGAAGCATCGCGATGGTCGCAGGCAGATAGACCCTCACCAGTGCGCACCCTTCAGCTCTTCCAGGGACTCTTCGATCATCCCGGCCACGAGATCCACGTCGAACGCGGCCTTGCGGTCGCCGTTCAGTCCGAAGTAGACGCCGCCGTGGTAGGACGTCACCCCGATCGCCAGCGCCTGGGTGCGCATCAGCGGCATCACCGGGAACATCTCGACCAGTCTGGCCTCTCCCGCGTACATCGGCACCTGGGGGCCCGGTGAATTGGTCACCATGACGTTGAAGATGCGCCCGGACAGCGACCCCGCCGCTCGTGCGCCGAGCGAATGGAGCGTAGCCGGAGCGAAGCCGCCGACCTTGAGCAGGCCGCGCGCCGCCACCGAGCGGCCCGAATCGAGGTGCTCGGCCATCGCGTGGCCGATGTGCTGGAGCCGCAGGACCGGGTTCGGCTCGCCGACCGGCAGGTCCACCAGGTACGCCGCCACCTGGTTGCCGACCAGGGCCGGCGTCGAATACTCGGCCGTCTCCGCGTCGCGGACCGCCAGCGGCACCAGCGCGCGGATCGTCGTGTTCGGCGTCAGCTGGACCTCGCGCGAAAGGAGCCATTCGCGCAGCGCCCCGGTGATGGCCGCGAGGACGACGTCGTTGACCGTGCCACCGTGCGCCGCGCGGATCTTGCGGAAGTCCTCCAGCCGCGTGCGCACGACCGAGAACACGCGGCCGCCCGACACCCGGACGTTCAGCGGCCCCGGCGGCGCCGGGCTCACCAGCGTGCGCAACGTCGACGCCACGCCGCCGACGGTTTCGGCCAGCTTGCCCGCCGCCGCGACCGCGTCGTTCGCCGCCGAGCGGACGTTCTCCACCACCTCGCCCGGGCGCTGGACGCCCTCGCTGATCGCATCCAGCACCAGCTGGGTGCGGCTCGGCTCGCGGCGCGGCGTCCAGATGTCCTCGAACGGTTCCGGCTCGGCCGGCACCGGGTCGAGGACGATCTGGCCGAGGTCGATCGTGCCGACACCGTCCACAACGGACTGGTGGGTCTTGGTGACCAGCGCCACCCGGTCGCCGGCCAGCCCCTCGATGAAGTACGCCTCCCAGAGCGGCCGCTCCGGTGCCAGCCGGCGCGACATCAGGCGCGCAACCAGGTCGAACAGCTGCTCGTCACTGCCCGGCTGGGGCAGCGCCGAACGCCGGACGTGGTAGTTCAGGTCGAAGTCGACGTCGTCCACCCACACCGGCCGCGCCAGGTGACCCGGCACCTCCAGCACCCGCTGCCGGTAGCGCGGCAGGTACGCCAGCCGCCCGCCGATGAGGTCGACCAGCTGCCGGTAGCCGAACCCGGACCGCGGCCGCTCGAAGATCGCCACGCCGCCGACGTGCATCGGGGTCGCGTGGTCCTCGACGTACAGGAACGAGGCGTCCAGTGCGGAAAGGCGGTCGGGCATGGGCCGATCCTTACACAATGCGAGACTGCCCGGTGTGGGTGATGAGTCGACGATCTCGCCGAAGGACCGCTTCCTGACCGTGTACGGCCGGAAGCCGGTGCTCGAGGCGCTGGCGGACAACGGCCTACGCGTGGACAAGGTGATCCTCGCCGACACCGCGCGCGGCCCCGGCGCGGCCGAGATCCAGCGCGCGGCGAAGGCCGCCGGGGTGCCGGTGCAGCGCGCCAGCGCCCACCGGGTCAAGGTCCTCGCCGGCAACGGCAAGCAGGACCAGGGCGTGCTCGCCGACGTCGTCGCCCCGCGGATGCGAGCGCTTTCCGCGGCGCTGGCCGACCGGCGCCCGCCGTCGCGGGTGCTGCTGCTGGACGGCATCACCACCCCCGCGAACGTCGGCATGATCCTGCGGACGGCGACCGCGGCCGGGCTGGAGGGCGTGATCGTGCCCCGGCGCGGCGTCGCGGCGCTGGACCCGCTGGTGGTCAAGGCGTCGGCCGGGGTGGCGTTCCGCGCGCCGGTGCTGCGCTGCGGTTCGGCGCGCGAGGCCGCGGAACTGCTCACCGAAGCCGGCTACGGCCTCTACGCGCTGGGCGCGTCGGCGCGCACCACGGTGTTCGACGTCGACCTGCCGCAACGCGCCGCCTTCGTCCTCGGCGGCGAGACGGCCGGGGTCGGGCCGGAGGTCGGCGAGCTCGTCACGGAGTGGCTGTCGATCCCGATGCCGGGCGACGTCGAGTCGCTGAACGTCTCGGCCGCCGCCGCGGTGGTGTCGTTCGAGCTGGTCCGCCGGGCGCGCTGAGCCCCTACTCGACGGGGAACAGCACGGCGAGTTCGTCCAGCGTCTCGCTGACCGACCGGTGGTGCACCCCGACCATGCCCGCCTGGACGGCGCCGCGGATGTTCGTCGCGGAGTCGTCGACGAACGCGCAGCGCGCGACGGGCAGCCCGAGCCGGTCGGCCGCGATCAGGTAGACGGCCGGATCCGGTTTCGCCACGCCGACCTCGCCGGAAAACACCAGGGCGTCGAAATAGACGGACATGGTGTTCTTGACCTCGGCCGAGGCACCGGGGGCGTTGGACAGCAGCGCGGTGCGGACGCCGCGTTCGCGCGCGGCCGCCAGGTAGTCGTAGAACCGGCCGGCGTCGGGATCCGTGAGAACTCCGGCGAAATCGACCAATAACCCTTTCAGCACCCGGCACACCATAGCCGGGCACGACGAAGCGTGTCGCGCAGAGTGGCCGACCTACCGCATCCGTCGTCGGGAATCCCCGCTTCGGCGGTTCTCGCCCCGATCGAGCGATTCCGGGTGCCTTTCCGGCCCGTTCTTGCCTCTAAGCGAATGCCGAGCCAGGAGGGAAGGGAAATGATCGAGGAACATCGGTTGCGGAGGCTGATCGACTGCGAGGTGCCGCGCCGGGCGGGCCGTCCGGAGGAGGCGACGGAGCGGGAAAGCCGCCGCGCTCGCTGCCCAACGCCGAGACAGCCCGACGCGGGCGAAGTGGGCCACCTGCTGAACATGCTGCTGGAGGCGTACGACGGCCGCCGCCCGGCGGCGCAGGTGCGTGCCCTGGTGGCGCCGGAGGTGTACGCCGCCCTGACCGGGACACGCCGGCCGCGGCCGCGACACCGGACACAGACGATCCACACGTGCGCCCCGGCGCCGGGAGTGGTGGAGGCGTGCGCCCGTGTGGAGGCGGACGGCCGGTCGTTCGCACTGGCGGCCCGGTTCGTGCGCACACCGGCGGGCTGGCGGTGCGAGCGGTTCGCGCTGCTGAAACCCCAGCCGGCCAAGCCCACCCGGCGGGCGGCTTGAGATGGGGCGGTGGGGGCCGCTCGCCGCCGGGGTCGCCTCCGGCTGCTTGGGGGGCTGCGCCGCGCCGGCGCGGTCTCCCGGGTGGGCGGTCGCGACGGGCCGCCCACGGGGTTTGCGCCGCACCGAGCATGCCGGCGCGGCCTCGGGCGCCCAGCAAGAGCCCCTGCTGCGGGGCGGTGCTAACCGAGGGTTGTCACCGGGAGGGACGACAAGCCGCGCAGTGTTGCCGTCGGGTTCCACTGCGGCGTTCCCGCCAGCCTCAGGCCCGGGCGGCGGCGCGCCAGCTCGCGGAACGCGATCCGGGCCTCCAACCTCGCCAACGGTGCTCCCAGGCAGAAGTGGATCCCCTGGCCGAACGCCAGATGCCGGCTCGACTCGCGCGCCGGGTCGAACGACTCCGGGGAGGGGCCCGTGGCCGGGTCGCGGTTGGCCGCTCCCAGCAGGACTATCACCTGGCTGCCCTCCGGTACCGGCAGCTCGCCCAGCGTCGTGTCGCGCAGGGCCGTCCGAGCCGTCAGCTGGGCCGGTGAGTCGTAGCGCAGCACCTCTTCCACCACGCGCGCCGCGTTCTCGCCGTCCGTTCCCAAGGGCTTCAGGCCCTCCGGGGCGCTCAGGAGCGCCAATACGCCGTTGCCGATCAGGTTCGTCGTCGTCTCGTGGCCGGCGATCAGCAGGAGCGTCAGCGTCACCAGGAGCTCGCCTTCGCTGAGCACGTCGCCCGCGTCCGAAACCGCCACCAGCGCCGACAGCAGGTCGTCGCCCGGGTCGCGCCGGCGGTCGGCCGCCAGGGCGCGGAAGTACGCGACGAACGACTGCCGGGCCTTCACCGCCGGTTCGAGCGTGTCCGGGTGCTGCAGGAACGGCGGGTCCAGTGCCCGCGCCATCGCGTGCGACCACTCCGCGAAACGCTCGCGGTCGTCCAGCGGCACGCCGAGGAGTTCCGCGATCACCTCGACCGGCAACGGCTTCGCCAACGCCGTCATCACGTCGAACTCCGCCGGCGCGCGGTCGATGAGAGCTACCGTGATCTCCTCGATGCGCGGTGCCAGCTGCTCGACCATCCGCGGCGTGAACGCCTTCGCCACCAGCCGCCGCAGGCGGGTGTGGTCCGGCGGGTTGAGCGACAGGAACGCCCGGACCACGCGTCCCGATTCGTCGACCGGCTGGTCCGGGAGACGGTCCGCCGGGTCGAGGTACTCGGGTTCGGGGTGGCCGAACGCCGGGTCGCGCAGCACCTGAGTGGCCTCGGCGAGGCCGCTGACCACGAACATCCGCTCCGCGAGGGCCGCCACCGGCCGGGCCTCGCGCCAGCGGCGGTAGTGCGGGTACGGGTCCGGCCGCCGCTCGGCGCCGAACAGCGCGAAGAACTCCTGTGGATCCGCCGAAGTCACCAGAACATCCCCCATCGATGACATCGGGGCGCGCGGACCTCGCCGCGCGCCCCGATCGACACCCGTGTCAGCGACGCGGGCCCTTCTTGCCCTTCTTGGCGGCGTCACGCTGGGCGGCGCGACGGTCGCGGCGGGTACCGCCGGCGCCACCGCCCGCGGCCTGCTCCCCGCCCTCGGCGTGGGACTCGACCTCGCCGTCCTCGCCCGGACCGGACAGCATCATGCCCGACTGCTGCCCACCGCCGCCGAGCCCCTTGCCGCGCAGGGCGGCCGGGACGGACTCGGTGTCGGTCGTCGGTGGCTGCGGCGGCGCCGGACGCGCGTGGCGGCCTTCGGTCGCCCGGCCGTTGCCGGTCGGGACGCCCGCCGGCAGCGCCGCGGCCTCCTCGGCCGGCGGGGCCTCGGCCCGCTCGACCTGCAGGTTGAACAGGAAGCCGACGGCCTCCTCCTTCAGCGAGTCGAGCATCGCGCGGAACATGTCGAAGCCCTCGCGCTGGTACTCGATCAGCGGGTCGCGCTGCGCCAGCGCCCGCATGCCGATGCCCTGCTTGAGGTAGTCCATCTCGTAGAGGTGCTCGCGCCACTTGCGGTCGAGGACCGTCAGCATCACCTGGTGCTCCAGGGTCCGCATGCCCTCCGGGCCGACGAGCGCGTTGATCTCCTCTTCGCGCTTGTCATAGGCACGGCGGGCGTCCTCGACCAGCGCTTCGCGCAGGGTGCTCTCGTCGAGGTCGCCGTCCTCCATGAGGTCGTCCCACTCGATGCTGACCGGGTAGAGCTGCTTCAGCGCCGTCCACAGCTTCTCGTGGTCCCAGTCCTCGGCGTAGCCGTTGGCCGTCGCACCGTCCACATAGGCGTTGACGACGTCGACGAGCATGCCCTCGATCTGGTCGCGCAGGTTCTCGCCGGCCAGCACGCGGTGGCGCTCGGCGTAGATCACCTTGCGCTGCTCGTTCATGACCTCGTCGTACTTGAGGACGTCCTTGCGCTGCTCCATGTTGATCTGCTCGACCTGGGTCTGCGCGCTCTTGATGGCCTTGGAGACCATCTTGTGCTCGATCGGCACGTCGTCGGGCAGCCGCATGGTCGTCATCACGCGCTCGACCATGGTGGCGTTGAAGCGGCGCATGAGCTCGTCACCGAGCGAGAGGTAGAAGCGGGACTCGCCCGGGTCGCCCTGACGGCCGGAACGACCGCGGAGCTGGTTGTCGATGCGGCGCGACTCGTGCCGCTCGGTGCCCAGCACGTAGAGACCGCCCGCCTCGCGGACCTCTTCGCCCTCGGCCTTCGACTCGGCCTTGACCTGCTCGAGGACCTCGGGCCAGGCGGCCTCGTACTCCTCGGAGTGCTCGACCGGGTCCAGGCCGCGCTCGCGCAGCACCTGGTCGGCGATCAGGTCGGGGTTGCCGCCCAGCACGATGTCGGTACCGCGGCCGGCCATGTTCGTGGCGACCGTGACGGCGCCCTTCTGGCCGGCGCGCGCGACGATCAGCGCCTCGCGGTCGTGGTGCTTCGCGTTCAGCACCTCGTGCGGGACGCTCAGCTTCACCAGCAGCTTCGACAGGTGCTCGGACTTCTCGACGCTGGTCGTACCGACCAGGACCGGCTGGCCCTTTTCGTGCCGCTCGGCGATGTCCTCGGCGACGGCCTCGAACTTGGCCTGCTCGGTCTTGTAGATCAGGTCCGCCTGGTCGACGCGGATCATCGGCCGGTTCGTCGGGATCGGCACCACACCCAGCTTGTAGGTCTGGTGGAACTCCGCGGCCTCGGTCTCGGCCGTACCGGTCATGCCGGACAGCTTCTCGTAGAGGCGGAAGTAGTTCTGCAGCGTGATCGTCGCCAGGGTCTGGTTCTCGGCCTTGATCTCGACCTTTTCCTTGGCCTCGATCGCCTGGTGCATGCCCTCGTTGTAGCGGCGGCCGTGCAGGATGCGCCCGGTGAACTCGTCGACGATCATGACTTCGCCGTTGCGGACGATGTAGTCCTTGTCCCGGTGGAACAGCTCCTGGACCTTCAGCGCGTTGTTCAGGTAGCCGACCAGCGGGGTGTTCGCGGCCTCGTACAGGTTCTCGATGCCGAGCTGGTCCTCGACGAACCGGACGCCCTTCTCGGTGACGGCGACGGTCCGCTTCCGCTGGTCGACCTCGTAGTGGTACTTCGAGTTGATCAGGTTCGTCTTCTCGACCCGCTCGCGCGACCCCATCGTCGTGGTGTCGATGCCCTGCATCAGCGGGGCGAGCCGGGCGAACTCGACGTACCAGCGCGACGACTGGTCGGCCGGGCCGGAGATGATCAGCGGCGTCCGGGCCTCGTCGATGAGGATCGAGTCGACCTCGTCGACGACGGCGAAGTAGTGCCCGCGCTGCACGCAGTCGTCGAGGCTCCACGCCATGTTGTCGCGCAGGTAGTCGAAGCCGAACTCGTTGTTCGTGCCGTAGGTGATGTCGGCGTTGTACTGGGAGCGCCGCACGTCCGGCTGCTGCTCCGAGAGGATCACGCCGACCTCGAGGCCGAGGAAGCGGTGGATGCGGCCCATCCACTCCGAGTCGCGCTTGGCCAGGTAGTCGTTCGTCGTGACGACGTGGACGCCCTTGCCGGGGATGGCGTTGAGGTAGGCGGGGAGGACGCAGGTCAGCGTCTTGCCCTCGCCGGTCTTCATCTCGGCGACCTGGCCGAGGTGCAGCGCCGCGCCGCCCATCAGCTGGACGTCGAAGTGGCGCTGGCCCAGCACCCGCTTGGCCGCTTCCCGGACGACCGCGAAGGCCTCCGGCAGCAGCTCGTCGAGGGATTCGCCGTCGCCGTTCCGCTTGCGGAACTCCTCGGTCTTGGCCCGCAGCTCGGCGTCGGTCAGGTCCTTGACGTCGTCTTCGAGGGTGTTGATGTGTTCGGCGATGTTGCGCAGCCGCTTCACCATCTTGCCCTCACCCGCGCGGAGCAGGCGGTTCAGCACCATCCGGTCGACCTCACTAGCTGAATATGAGCGCGCCCAGGCCGGTCCCGGGCAGGTTCTCCCGCGGTGGCGGCCGTGTTCGGCACCACCTTCCCACCCCCATCGTAGGGAACGGTGGCCCTCGTGTGCACACGCCGTACGTCCTGAGAACCTTATTCAGCCGTCGGCCGGCGCGAATGTCACCGCGGGCGGGCGGCCTGCGGTCCGTAGCGCCGACCTGACCAGAATAAGGTTCTGACGTGCGGAGGGCCCGCACGCGAGCGCGTGCGGACCCTCCGGCTGACCTCCCTTGTGCCCGGCTCAGCCGAGCCGGATCACGCCGTAGTCGAAGCCTTTCCGCCGGTAGACCACGCTGGGCCGGCCCGCGTCGGAGTCGTTGAAGAGGTAGAAGTCGTGGCCGACCAGCTCCATCTCGTAGAGAGCCTGGTCCACCGTCATGGGCTCCGCGGTGTGCTGCTTCTCGCGAACGACGCGGCCGGGCTGGTGACCCAGGTCGTCGTCGGCCCAGCTCTGCTGCTGGGGCAGGTGGAATTCTTCGGCACTCGCGAAGCCGTTCGTCTGCGGCTCGGCTTCGGGTGCGTCCAACACCGCGGTACGCGCGGCGGGACTGGCTGCGGCCGGGGATCCACCACCCGGCAGTGCCGAGGTCGCTTCGGCGACCGATTCCGGGCGGCTGCGGCCGTAGTGCACGCGCCTCCGGTCGTGTGTCCTCCGCAGCCGGTTTTCCAGCTTGGTGACTGCGGAATCGAGCGCCGCGTAGAAGTCGGCGGCACACGCTTCAGCGCGTACGGCCGGGCCTCGCCCCTTTCCGGTGATTTCGACGCGCTGGCAGCTCTTGGCCTGGCGCCGGTTGGGTTCGTGGAACAGTTCCACGTCGTACCGGATGACTTTCCTGTCGTAGCGCTCGAGGCGGGCCAGCTTTTCGCTGACGAGTGCCCGGTAGTGGTCGGGCACCTCCACGTTGCGGCCCTTAACGACGATGTCCATACACGACCTCCCTCGCTGAGATGACTGCGAGCTGTTGTGTTCAAACACGGCGCCGGTATTGCGGGGACGTAAGCCCGGATCGCGGGCTGAGAAGGAACTCGGGAACGGTGGACGACGTCTCGTTCCGGTGACCGAGCGCGGACTCAGCGCACCTCCGGCGCCAGGGACATGGGCTCGTCACCTCCCTGCCTGCGGGGATTGCTGATTGCGGAGCACGTTAGCTTCCTCACGCCCGTTACAACAGCCCCCGAGCCGGGGGATGTCAGGGGATGGGACTCGGTCACCCCGCGCAGTGATCGCGAAGTGGGCACCGCAAAACACCCGCTGGTCGGACGCGCCGCGCTTGCCGTGCCTTCACACGGACGGCGCATCACTGCCTCCTGCTGGACGCCGAGGGTGACAGCCCGGTCTCCCACAGCCGCCACTCCGGTGGAGTGGTGCGGCGGCCGAGTGATCGTGATCGACACCCTCATGCCCGGACAACGGGCGCCGGTCCGCTCGCGTTCCCGGTTGTTATCACTCGTGTAGGTGACTCGGGGTTCACCCGGGCGCGAGAGCTGGTTTCTCGAGTGGCTTTTCCGGGCTGAGCTGGGGCGAGGTGGTTTGGGCGGTGTGCGGTCGAAGTGAAGCGCGGAACCGGTACCACCGTTTTCGATGATCGATTGTTCGGCCGGCCTGCGCACTTCGCAGGGAAGGTCCACAGTGGTGCGCATGGGTACTCCTCGGGCTCGGTTCAGCCGGCGGCCAGGAGGGTCAGGACGGCGGAGACGGTAAAGCCCTCCGCAGTCAGGGCCCGGGTACAGGCGGCCGCGGTGGCCCCGGTGGTGATCACGTCATCGAGGACGACGATGTCGCACCCCGGCGGCGGGCGGCCCGCTTCCCGGAATTTCAGGCGGCCGGCCAGGTTGGCCGCGCGTTGCTCACGGGTGAGGCCGACCGCGTCGCGGGCTGTGCCGGCGAGCTCCAACGCGGGGGCGACGGTGGCCTGGATGCCGCGTGCCGCGAGGACGGCTGCTGCCGCGTCGGCGAGGCGCTCGACGTGCTGGCCGCCGCGTACCCGCGCCGCCGATGGGCGGCTGGGGGCGGGGATCAGGCAGATCGGTCGCGTCGCGGGGTGTGGTGGGGCCTTGGAGGTGGGCTGAGGGCCGCTCGGGAGCTGGGCCGGATCTGGGCGGGTGCTCGCCGGGCCGGCAGGTGTGGCGCTGGGCCGAGGTGGCGCGCCACCCAGCCGAGCCAGAACACGGGCCGGCCACGGCAAGACCTCATTCGGCCGGGCCCCCGCACCCTTCGGTCGCGGGGAGGGGTGCAGCGGGATCGTGGGGGTGGGCTGCGCCGGGACAGGGCCGGCGCCGGCCGGCTCAGCCGGAGCACCGCCCGGCAAAACGCCATCCGTCCGACCCGCGCCACCACCCGACCCGGCCAAAGCTGAAGCCGCGTCAGCCGGCCTCAGCGGCAGCACCACCAAAGCCTCCGCCAGCACCCGCCCCAAGGACGGCGCCAGATCCCGGCGCCCCCGCTCCTTGTACGCGATCAGCAGCTTCCGGCCCACCCCGCGGTACCGAGCCAGCGCGAACACCCGCACCAGCCCCGCGGTCGGCCCGCGGACCACCTCCCGCGCCGCACCCCACACGCCCGCGCACCGGGCACAACACGGCTCCCCGCGCGCTCCGCACGCGGCGCAGCGGCTCGGGATCAGCAGATCGAGCAGTCTCTTCAGCACACGGACAGTGTCGCGACCGGCACCGACAGTTTCGGACGCTCGGACGTCACTCACCCGAGTGAAAGATCAACCCGGGTAAAACGGATCCGCGTCCTTCATCGTGTGGCCGTGCGGGCGCCACACCTCGCCCAGCACCGAGGCCGTCCACAGGCCGCTGGCGTCCGCCACCACGATCTGGTGGTTGGGGGCCGCCGTCACGCCGTGGACCGTCGGGGTCAGGTTGCTGCTGTTGAACGCGTCCAGGCGCTGGCCGTCCACCGTCACCTTGACCACCGGCTGGGACGACGACTTCGTGACCACCACCAGGCTGTCCGGGGCGATCCAGTCGACGTCGACGACGTCCTCGAGGTCGTGGGGCTGGAGGTTGCGGGGCTCGCGCAGGGACACCGAATCGCCGTTGACGACCACCGCGGCCACCCACAGATGGCCCTTGATCACCGCCGCCACGCGGGCGCCGTCGCGGGAGAACCGGAGCTCCGTGATGTCGCCCTGCTGGGTCAGGTCCGTCGCGTTGACGCTCAGCGCCGACCAGTGGCCGTTCTGGTCGAGCACCATGCGGCCCACCGACAGCCCGTCGACCACCGTCCACAGCTCACCGGTGCCGGGACGCCAGGTCGGGCGGGTCAGGGAACTGCCGCCGAGGGGCGTCAGCGCCAGGTCGTGGCCGAGGTCGCCGATCCGCAGGCGGACGGCGCCGCCGTTGCGCTCCACCACCGCCAGGCGCTTGCCGTCGATCGACTGGGCCGCGCTCACCACGTCGTACCCGCCGTTGCCCGCCGGGCCGCCCACCGGGAGGCCGTCGCCGAGGGAACGGACCCGGCCGCCCACCGTCATCAGGCCCAGCAGCTGCGAGCTGATCGACAGCGAAGCGCCGTACGCGGGCAGGTCGTTCTGCCGCCAGTCCGGGTGGTTCGGCACGAGCGGGGCGCCGTCGGCGAGGATGCGGATCCGGGCCGACGTGACGTACTGCAGGGACAGCACGATCTGCGCGGCGATCAGGTTCCGGATGTCGTCGGGCACCCCCGTGAGCCCGGTCAGCGGCACGACCAGCGTCCCGTCGTCGAGGCTCTTGACGTTCGTGTCGATCTCGATCGGCTCGCCGAGCAGGTTCTTCACCGCGCCGGTCAGGCTCGTCGACGGCCCGCTGACCAGCAGGTCCATCACCCGGCCCGGCAGTCCCGACTGCGGCTTCGCGACGACGTAGCGCCGATCGGGGACGAAGGTGGCCGACGACTCCGAGTAGAAGCTCACCGGCACCGGCGTGTAGTTCTCGCTGAAGTCGGACTCGGTCGCGTACAGGTCGGCTGGCGGGTCGACGATCCGCCACTGGTTGTTCGGCTGCCGGCGCACCTTCACCTGGAGCAGCGCCGAGGTGTAGTCCGGCACGAACGCGCTGCTCTGGTCGAGCGTGCCGATGTCGATCCCGCGCACGTTGACGACCTGCGTGTTCGGGTCCGGCGGCGGGGCGGTGTCGTAGACCGTGCCGAAGGTGTCCTGGATGATCGTCAGGTTGCGGCTCGGCCGCCAGTTCGCCCGGCCCTGCTCGTCCAGGTAGGCGCGCGCGGCGGCGTTGTTCTGCCCCGGCTTGAGCGTCGCCCCGACGAAGGCGCGGACCAGCGACAGCGGGTCGATGCCCGGCGGCGGCTCCGGCACGACGTCACCGGGGCTCTGGCCCTGGCGCTCCCCCGGCACCACCTGGGGCTGCGATTCCAGCGGCACGTTCGCGCAGCCGGCGAGCAGCACCGCACACAGAACCAGGAGCAGAAGCCGTTTCACTGACCGATTCCCTCACGTTCGGCAAAAATCGCCTCGGGCGCCGGCGTGACGTCGATGACGCCGAGCGGCACCTCGGTGGCGAACCGGTCGGGCGGCGGCAGGACCAGCGGCGAGTCGCCCACGGGCACGTCCTGGCGCCGCGGCAGCAGGAGCCGGAAACAAGCGCCGTTGCCGGGCTCGCCCCACGCGTCGAGCTCGCCGCCGTGCAGGCGCGCGTCCTCCTGGCTGATCGCCAGGCCCAGCCCGGTGCCGCCGGTGCGCCGGTTGCGCGACGGGTCGGCGCGCCAGAACCGGTTGAACACCAGGCCGGCCTCGCCGGGCCGCAGGCCGACGCCGTGGTCGCGGACCGTGATGGCGACGGCGGTTTCGTCCGCCCCGACCGTCAGCACCACCGGCTTGCCCTCGCTGTGGTCGACGGCGTTGGCGAGCAGGTTGCGCAGGATCCGCTCGACGCGCCGGGCGTCGACCTCGGCTATCACCTCTTCGTCGGGCAGCACCAGCTCGACCGAGGAGCCCGCGTTGCCGGCGATCACGCGCACCTGCTCGACCGCGCGGGTGGCGATCGGGCGGACGTCGATGAACTCCGCGGCCAGCTCCTCGACGCCGGCGTCGAGCCTGCTGATCTCCAGCAGGTCGCCGAGCAGCGCTTCGAACCGGTCGAGCTCGTCGACCAGCAGCTCGGTCGAGCGCGCGAGGCCGGCCGGGAACTGCTCGCGGGACGCGTGCAGCACGTCCGCGGCCATCCGGACGGTGGTCAGCGGCGTGCGCAGCTCGTGCGAGACGTCGGAGGTGAACCGGCGCTGCAGGCCGCCGAACTCCTCGAGCTGGCGGATCTGGCGCTGGATGCTCGCGGCCATCTCGTTGTAGGACACCGCGAGCTTCGCGAGGTCGTCTTCGCCGAGCACGGCGAGCCGCTGGTCGAGGTCGCCGCCGGCGAACTGCTCGGCCGCCGCGGCGGCCTGCCGGACCGGGCGGACCACCTGCCGCGTCACCAGGTTCGTGATGCCGGCCAGCAGGAGCAGCAGCACGAGCCCGCCGACCAGCAGCGTGTTCTGCACCGTCGAGACGGTGTTCTGCTCGGTCGTCAGCGGGAACAGCAAGTACAGCTGGAGCGGGGTGGCCACGGTGCTCAGCGGGGTGCCGACGATCAGGTACGTCGTGCGGCCGCCGCCGGCTTCGGGGACGGTGTGCTCCAGGAAGCTCATCTGGTCGGCTTCGACGAACTGGCGCAGCCGCGGCGGCACGTTCTCGAACGGGCCCGCGGACGACCGCACGGCGCCGGACTGGTCGTGCCCGCCACTGGCGAGGACCGGGACGAACGTGCCCGCCGCCGACCCGGCCGCGTCCTGGCTGGTCGGCGTGATCGCGATCTTCTTCAGCGCGTTCTCGAGCCGGTTCCGGAGCGCCTCGTCGTTCTCGGAGGAGCCGAGGCCGACGAGCTCGCCGGCGGCCGTCTCCGCCGCCGCGCGGGTCTGCGCGATCGCCGCCGTGCGCTTGGTGTCCAGCAGCCGCTCGGTGATCTGGTTCTGCAGGACCATGCCGAGCACGAAGACCACGGCCGAGGACAGCGCGAGCGTCGACACGGTGACGCGGAACTGCAGCGAGTGCTTCCACAGCTCGTTGAACGCGACCGCGCGGCGGCGCGCGAAAACGACGACACGCCGCACCAGGCGTGCCGTCGAACGCGCGAACGCGGGGAGCCGTCTGCCGGTCTCCGTGCTCATCGACTCATCACGGCGGGCCGGCCTTGTACCCGACGCCGCGAACGGTCAACACCACCTCGGGGTGTTCCGGGTCCTTCTCCACCTTCGAACGCAGGCGCTGGACGTGCACGTTCACCAGCCGGGTGTCGGCCGCGTGCCGGTAGCCCCACACCTGCTCCAGCAGCACCTCGCGGGTGAACACCTGGCGCGGCTTGCGGGCCAGCGCCACCAGCAGGTCGAACTCCAGCGGGGTCAGCGGGATGGCCTTGCCTTCGCGCGTGACCTCGTGGCCCGGCACGTCGATCGCCAGGTCGCCGATGGTGAGCGATTCCGCGGGCTCGGCCTCGGTGCGGCGCATCCGGGCCCGCACCCGCGCGACCAGCTCCTTCGGCTTGAACGGCTTGACGACGTAGTCGTCGGCGCCGGACTCCAGGCCGAGGACTATGTCGACGGTGTCGCTCTTGGCGGTGAGCATGACGATCGGCACCCCGGACTCGGCGCGGATCGCCTTGCAGACGTCGATCCCGTTCATCCCGGGCAGCATCAGGTCGAGGAGGACGAGGTCGGGCTTCAGCTCACGCAGCGCGGGCAGCGCGCGTGAGCCGTCGGCGACCACCGCCGTGTCGAACCCCTCCCCACGGAGCACGATGGTGAGCATCTCCGCGAGGGCGGGGTCGTCGTCGACCACGAGAACACGTGCCTTCATGTCCACATATTCGCACTAGTTCCGGCGCCCGCACGCACGACCCGCGTGTTTGACCACCAGAAAGATCAAGATCGCCCGCACTCCCTGCTCCATCCGGGTGCCGCCACCGGCCGCTTTGGACGGTCCGTGGAGGCCGCGCCGGAACCCCCGGCACGACCTCCACGGACCTGTGAAGAGGGCTCAGGGAACGGCCGGCACGGGCGCGCCGGTGCGCAGGTCGAACCGCGCGGCGTGCAGGGGGCGTTCGATCGGAGCGGGACCGTCGAGGCGGACGGCCTCCCCTTCGGGCAGGTCGGCGACGGCGCAGGCTCGGATCATCAGGGCCTCCGGTAACGACTGGCAGGATGCCGGGACGGTACGTTAAAGTTGCGCACTGCGAGACGATGCGCCCCTTGCGCAACAATCCGGGTTCGAGCCCGTCCCCGTCAAGCGATTCGCCCACTCAGCCGATAGCAACGCCGCGAAACGGATACTGTTGCGCCATGCGGAACCAGGACTCGGGCAACGCAACTCAGAGCCAGGTGCAATCGGTCGACCGGGCCATCAGCGTGCTGGAACTGCTCGCGCGCAACGGCGAAACCGGCATCACCGAGATCGCGGGCGAACTGGGCGTCCACAAGTCGACGGCGTCGCGCCTGCTCAGCGTCCTGGAGACCAGAGGCCTGGTCGAGCAGCTCGGCGAACGCGGGAAGTACGCCATCGGGTTCGGCATCGTCCGGCTGGCCGGTGCCGCGACCGGCCGGATGGACCTCGCGAAACTGGGCCGGGCCAGCTGCCTGGCCCTGGCCGAAGAACTGGGCGAGACGGTGAACATCGCGATCGCCGACGACGGCGTCGCCATCAACATCAGCCAGGCCCGCGGCTCGGCCGCGATCACCACGCAGAACTGGACGGGCCAGCGGACACCGCTGCACGCGACCTCGAGCGGGAAGATCCTGCTGGCGCACATGGGGGAAGCCGAGCGCAAGCGGGTGCTGAAGCGGAAGCTGGAGCAGTACACCCCGCGCACGACGGTCGAGCCGGAGGAACTGCTGGCCGAGCTGGAACGCGTGGTCGAAGACGGTTATGCGGCCTGCTACGAGGAACTCGAGCTCGGGATGCACGCCGTCGCCGTGCCGATCCACGGCCCGGGCGGGGACGTCGTCGCCGCGATGAGCGCTTCCGGGCCGTCGTACCGGCTTTCGAAGCAGCGGGTGAAGCAGATCGTGAAGCCGATGACCGAGGCGGCGGAGGAGCTTTCCGCGCAGCTGGGGTACTTCCGGGACTAGCTCTTCCGGGGCGCGGAAGTCCGCCGTTTCGGGCGCTTGACACTGCGTCTCGCATGACGCACGTTGTTGCCGAAGACGCAACCTCGCCCGGAGGGATCCCGCGAATGGCAGCACGGCCGTTGCTGGGCGAACATCCGGACATCGACAGCCTCTGGGCCGCCGAGGCCGTCGGGCCCGAGCACTCCGCGGGCGTTGAACTGGCGCGCTGGCTCGTCGACGGGCAGCCGTCGCTGGCCCTGCACGGCTGTGACCTCGCCCGGTTCTCGGCGAAGCCGGGTCGCAGCAGCCCGTTCCACGAACGGCAGATCGCGCTGGGCGCGTGCTTCGGTTCCGTCGACGGCTGGGCGCGGCCGGAGCGCTATCCGGCCGAGGCGGCCGTCACCCGCGAGCGCGTCGCGATGTTCGACCTGACGTCCGAGCCGCGGCTGGCCGTCACCGGTCCCGGCGCGCTGCCGTTCCTGCAGGCCATGACGACGAGCGACCTGGCGAAGGCGCCGGGCGCGGTGACTCCCACGCTGCTGCTCGGCGAAGACGGGGGCGTGCGCGGCTGCCTGGTGGTGGCCCGCCTCGGCGACGAGCGGTTCCACGTCGGTGCCGGCGGGCGGCTCGATTCCGACGGGCTGCGGCGGCACCTGCCGCGCGACGGCACGGTGCAGATCGACGAAACCACCTCCGGCACGTGCTGCCTCGGCCTGCGGGGGCCGCTCGCCGGCGAAGTCCTCCCGGAACTGTCCACAACGGACCTTTCGGCTGAGGAGACGTCCGTCGGGGACGTCCCGGTCGCCGCGCTGCGACTGTCCACTGTGGGCGAACCGGGCTGGGAACTGCACACCACGGAGGATTTCGGGCGCCAGCTGTGGGACACGCTCCGGGACCGCGGCGTCGCCGTCCGGATGGACAAGGGCTACTTCCTCGGCCGCGACGCGCTGGCGCCGGATCCGGCCACCCCACGGGCCAGGCCCTCGCGTTCGCCTGGCTTCCCGTGGAACACACCGGTTCCCGGACACCGGTGAGGGTGACATGACGCACTACGACGTGATCGTCGTCGGTCTCGGCGGGATGGGCAGCGCCGCGGCGTACCGGCTGGCGCAGCGGGGACAGCGGGTGCTCGGCGTCGACCAGTTCGCCCCGGTGCACAACCGGGGCTCGAGCCACGGCGGTTCGCGGATCACGCGCCAGGCGTACCTCGAAGGCCCCGAGTACGTGCCGCTCCTGCTGCGCGCCCACGAACTGTGGGCCGGCCTCGAGCGCGACAGCGGGCGGCGGCTGTTCACCCGCTGCGGCGGGATCATGGTCGGCACGGCGGCGTCGCGGACGATCACCGGCAGCGTGGCGTCGGCGCAAGCTTTCGGCATTCCGCACGAGCTCCTCGACGCGGCGGAAATCCGGCGCCGGTTCCCGACGATGGCCCCGGCTCCGGACGAGGTCGCGCTGTACGAGCCGGGCGCGGGGTTGGTGTCACCCGAAGGCAGCGTCGCCGCGCACCTGCAGCTCGCCGCCCGGTGCGGCGCGGAACTGCACCACGAGGAGAAGGTGTTCACCTGGAGCACCACGGCCGGCGGGGTGCGCATCGGGACATCGCACAACTACTACACGGCCGACCGGCTGGTGCTCTGCCCCGGCGCGTGGGCCGGCGAGCTGCTGCGCGGCTTCGGCGTCACCTTCACGGTCCGGCGGCAGGTGCAGTACTGGTTCGCGCCGTCGGGCGGGATCGCGCCGTTCCGGGAACACCCGGTCTACATCTGGGAAGGCGACGGCTACACGTTCTACGGCTTCCCGGCGCACAACGCGCCCGCGGACGGCGTGAAGGTCGCGTTCCACAGCGGCGGCCGGACGTGCACGCCCGACGGCATCGACCGGGCGGTGTCCGGCGACGAGGTCCACGAGATCGCGTCGGTGGTGAAGCGGCACCTCCCGACGCTGCCCGGCGCGTTCCTCCGGGCCGCGACCTGCATGTACACCGACACGGCCGACGAAAGCTTCGTGCTCGCCCGGCACCCGGCCGAGGAGCGGGTGGTGCTCGCGTGCGGGTTCTCCGGCCACGGCTTCAAGTTCGCCCCGGTGGTCGGCGAAATCCTCGCCGACCTGGTGGTGGCCGGCACGACGGCGCACCCGATCGGGCAGTTCGACCCCGCCCGGCTACTGCCCTAGCAGCGTCGTCGCCAGCGCTTCGTGGTTCACGCCGGCAACACCGTCCAGGACGTGCCAAGGCGCGAGCCAGCCCGACGCGGCCAGCTCGTCGTAGACGGCCGCGCACCGCCGCTGCAGGCCGTCGTCGGTCTCGAAGGCGTCGCGCTCCCGGCCGGTCTCGGTCTCCGCGCGGCGTTCGGCGCGCTCGGCCGCCACCGCGGGAGCAACGCGCAACAGCAGGTGCGCGTCCGGGCGCGGCAGGCCGAAGCGGTCGACCTCGAGCTCCCACACCCACTTCACGACTTCGCCGGACGCGTCCTGTCGCAGGCGCGCGGCCGCGTACGCGGCGTTGGAGGCGACGTACCGGTCGAGCAGGACGACGTCGTGCGTGTCCCGCAGCGCGCGGATCTCGTCCGCGGCGCCGCTGCGGTCCAGCGCGTAGAGCATCGCCATGCCGTACACCGAGTCGGCGAAGTCGCCGTGGCCGCGGTGCAGCGCTTCGCGGACGAGGTCGGCGTGCACGCTCTTGCCGTAGCGCGGGAACGCCAGCGACGTCACGCTCGCGCCCTTGGCGCCCAGCGCCGCCGTCAGCCCGTCGGCGAGCGTGCGCTTGCCCGCGCCGTCGAGCCCTTCGATGACCACCAGTCGACCCACGGTGGTCACCCTAGCGATGGTGGACCGGCGGGCTCGGTGGAAGGGGATCGACGCCGAGCCCGCCGGTTCGTCTAGGCGGCGTGCCGCCGGAGGTGGAACACGTAGCCGAGGCCGCTGATCGCGAGCACGCCGACGAGGATCAGCAGCGGAACCCAGCCGGTGTCCTGGCCGGACGGTGCCGGACCGCCGTCACCGCGGGGCATCACCTGGGAGGTGGCGTCGTAGCCGCCTGCCTCACCGTCGCGGGCGTAGGCCGAGCCGGGGAGCTTGTCGGCGTAGCGCGCTTCGACGATCCGCTGGTAGCCAGCGACCGCTGTGCCGTCGGCCAGCGATGTCACCCGGCCATCGCGGACCGCGTACCAGGCGTCGACCTGCGGTTCGTGCAGCAGCTGGGCACCCGCCGGCAGCTTCCGGGCGTACCCGCCCTCGACGTCACCCGAGGCGATGTTGCCGATCTGCCAGGCGCCGTCCGCGCCACGGACCGACCAGAGCGTCGCCGTCCGGCCGTCCGAGGCACGCACGGGGATCGCGAAGTAAGCGAAGTCACCCGGCACCGCGCCGGGTTTGCCCGCGACGAAGTCCGGCGACAGCTCGTACACGGGGAAGGCGTCCGGCGCGATCTGCACGGTCACCGGCCCCTGGGCGCCCGGCGCCTGGGCGAAGAACCCGGCCAGGACGTCCTGGAGCCCCGCGGCCGCGCTGTGCGCCGCGGAGGCGTCGGCGCTGCTGATGCCGGCGGACTGGGCCGCGCCTGACACCGGAGCCGTCATCAGCAGCGCCGCGCCGGTCAGCACGGCGAGCACGATCGCCCGCCTGCTCATCGGGCGATCCCGGTGAGCGTGTGCGTCCAGGTGAAGGACGAATTCTGCGTGTAGAAGCCGTAGGTCGACCAGTTGTAGCGCTTGGCGGGGCCGGGGTCGCCCCAGAACACCCAGTCGCCGCGGGTGTCGTAGCCGTAGAGGACGTGCGTGTGGCCACCGCCGGAGCGGTAGCCGACCCGGGTCTCGACCGGCTGGTTCGCCGCGGTCTGCGTCCGGACGTCGGCGTAGGAGATGCGGCGGTCGAGGTAGCGGCCCGGCGAGCCGAAGCCGAGCCGGGCGAAGGCGCGCTGCGGGTCGGCGAGCGTTCCGGGGAGGTTCGCGCAGTCGGCACCGGTGTCGCCGTGGGCCAGCTGGCAGAACCGCGTCTGGCTGACGACCGCGCCGTGGTAGGCGGCGATGGTGTTGCCCGCGCCGGCCCAGCACCACTGGTTCTTCTGCTGGAGCTGGAGGGCGATCTGGTTCCGGTAGGTCGGCGGCACTCCGGGCGCGGCTGCTTGGGACTGCGTCGGCGCGACCAGGCACAACAGCAGGCTCACTGCCAGTACGGCGTGGACCTGGCTCGACTTCACCAGCACGGACGGCCTCCTGCTCGAACGTGGGCGAACCAGCGGTGGTCACAACGGTGAACAACGCGGTCACAAGGAGCAAGAACGCCATCCGGAGGAACGGACCGTTCCGGGTCGTAGCCGGAACGCGGAACGCTCACCTCAACGAGGCCAACCACCCTGAACGGGGGTCGGCACGCCCACTCTACGCTGATACCGTGAACGTTCCGCGGTGTTCACGCCCAGCGCACACACTGGTCGGGTGAAGGGACGAGCGGTGGTACAAGACGGGAACCTCCCACTGATCATCGATGGCGCCCGCACGACCCGGGCATCGGTCGCCGAACTGCCCAAAGAGCTGACCGAGGCGCTGCGCACCGGCGAGTTCCACCACGCGTTGCGACTGGCGATCGCCTACCGCGGGTTGTCGCTGGCCCGGTTGCGGGCCCACCTCGCGCTGCGCGGCGTCCAAATCGGACAGTCGACGCTGAGTTACTGGCAACGCGGGCTGCGTCAGCCCGAGGTGCCGAAGGCGCTGCCGGCGGTCCGGGCCCTGGAATCGGTCCTCCAGCTGCCGGCGGACGCCCTGGTGGTGCTGATCGGCCCCCGCCTGGTCCGCCGCGGCCACCAGCCGGCGGCGTCGTTCCACGACCTGCGGTCCGGCGACATGGGGTCGATCGTCGAGGACCTGCTGGCCGAGCTGGGCGCGTACCCGTCGTCGAACCACTACAACGCGGACCTGGAGCTGCTGTCGGTCCACGACACGATCACGTTCGACGCGGAACACCGCCAGGTCAGCCTGCGGACGCGGCTGGTGACGCGCGCCCGCCGGCACGGACCGGACCGGTACCTGACGGTGTACAACGGCGACCCGGGCTGCCGCATCGACGACGTCGAGCTGATCACGGACGAGGGCTGCCGGGTCGGCCGGATGCGCCGCAACCCGGACGCGGACACGATGGCGACGGAGCTGCTGTTCGACCGCAAGCTCGCCGAGGGCGACATCCACGTGTTCTGCTTCGAGGTCCGCGACGACTCGGGGTCGGCGTCGCCGGGGTACTACCGGATGCTGCGCGACCGGTGCGCGAGCTACCTGGTCCAGCTGCGGTTCGACCGGAACGCGCTGCCGGCCCGCTGCACGCGCCAGGTCCGCGCCCGCGACGACGCCCTGCCGGTGGTCGCGGAGGAGCTGGCCTGCGACATGGGCGGAGTGAGCAGCGCCTTCTTCAGCGACGCCGGACCGGGCTTGGCCGGGGTCGCGGTGGAGTGGAACTGAGCCGTGTCGACCCTCTGATCACGCGTGTCGACCCGCCAATCACGCGTGTCGACCCTCGAATCACCGACGACGCCGGCCGGAAGGGTCGACACGCGTGATCCTGAGGTCGACACGCGTGATTGAAGGGTCGACACGGCGCATCAGTGGCCGCGGTGTTTGGCTCGGGCCTTGGTGCGGGCGACGGTGCGGCGGCGGGTGGCCTCGGCGGCCGCGCGGCGTTTGCGGGCCGCTTTGTTCTCGGCCGCGTGGTGGGTGACCGCGTCGCGCAGGGCGCGCTGGGCGGCCGTGCCGATGCCCTCGTCCGATTGGGCCTTCTTGGCCAGCTTTGCGAGGCGCTTGGCGTTGAGGCGGGCCGTCGGTCGCTGTTCGGCGGGCACTGGCGGGGCCGCGCGAGCCAAGTCGGCCAGCCGGACGAAGTCGCGGCCGGCCGCGAAGGCGGCCAGCTCGGCGTTGTTGGGCTCGCCGCCGAAGACGTGGCGCGCGGCCCTGACCAGGCCGTCTTCGTGGATTTCGTAGACGCCGACCCAGAACCGGCCGTCGTGGTACAACGTGAACACCCCGCTCATCGGGAACCTCCAGGCGTGACGGATCAGCCTGGCGTCACCGGTTTCCCGCCGGAGCGGGACAACGAGCCCTGAGCGAGCCGCCCGGACTACCTACCGGGCCGTGAGGTTCGTGATGCCAAGAACGCTCCCGAGGTTACGCGGGTCCGCGGCCATCACAGCACCTCGAACCCGTTCGCCTTGGCGGCCTCGGCCTGACGCTCGTCGCGGGTGACGAAGGTGACCGGCTCGCCGCCGGTGAGTTCGGCCGTATCGTGCATCGCGACGGCGATGTGGATCGCGTCGAGGGTGCGCACCGGGTAGTTCTCGGTGACCAGCCGCCGGGCGGCCGGGAAGATCCGCTGCGGTGCCAGCGGGATCACTCCCAGCACCGTCCGCGTGTCCCGGTCGAACTGGGTCAGGAACTCGCGGGCGTCCGGGATCCGCCCGGTCCGCTTGGCCGCGGTGAAGGCGCTGGCGCACTCCAGCCGGGTCAGTTCGCTGGTGAGCACCAGGTGCCCACCGTCGATCAGGAGGTTCCGCAGCTGGACGTGGTCGGGCTCGTCGGAGAGGTAGGCCCCGACCACGGCGCTCGTGTCGGCGTAGAAAACGGTCACCATTCACCCCGGGTCCAGTCGAGCGCTTCGCTTACTGCCGTGCCCCAGCCACGCGAGCGTTCTTCCAGCTCGTCGTGCCCCGGCGCCTCACCTTCCGGTTCGAAGGTGATCAGCTTGCCTTCCGCCACCAGGCGATCTCTTCGCTCGAGCGCGGTTTCGGTCTTCGCCACAATGCCCCTCAACGCTTCCGTGACCAGGTCGTTCATGCTGCGCCCTTCGGCTTCGGCCCTTGCCTTCAACCGGGCGTGCAGCTCGTCGTCGATCCTCGTGATCAACTGTTTCACCCCACCATGATAACACGTCACCCATTCGTGCTATCACTGTTCTGGACACAGGACAAAGGGCCGCCCCGAACACTTTCGGGGCGGCCCTGACCAGCGAAAACGCGGAGACCTCAGTACCGGTAGTGCTCCGGCTTGAACGGCCCTTCGACGTCGACGTCGATGTACTCGGCCTGCTCCTTGGTCAGCTTCGTCAGCTCACCACCGAGCGCCTCCAGGTGGATGCGAGCCACCTTCTCGTCGAGCTTCTTCGGCAGCCGGAAGACCTCGTTGTCGTACTCCTCGTGCTTGGTGAACAGCTCGATCTGCGCGATCACCTGGTTGGAGAAGCTGTTCGACATCACGAACGACGGGTGCCCGGTCGCGTTGCCCAGGTTCAGCAGGCGGCCCTCCGACAGCACGATGATCGTGTTGCCGTTCGGGAAGACCCACTCGTCGACCTGGGGCTTGATGTTGATGCGGCGGATGCCCGGGTAGCGCGCCAGCCCGGCCATGTCGAGCTCGTTGTCGAAGTGGCCGATGTTGCCCAGGATCGCCTGGTGCTTCATCTTCGCCATGTGCTCCACCAGCACGACGTCCTTGTTGCCCGTCGTGGTGATGACGATGTCGGCCTCGGGCAGCGCCTTGTCCAGCGTGCGGACCTGGTAGCCGTCCATCGCCGCCTGCAGCGCGCAGATCGGGTCGATCTCCGTGACGATCACGCGCGCGCCCTGGCCGCGCAGGGACTCCGCCGCGCCCTTGCCGACGTCGCCGTAGCCGCAGACCACCGCGACCTTGCCGCCGATCAGGACGTCGGTGCCGCGGTTGATGCCGTCGATCAGGGAGTGGCGGATGCCGTAGCGGTTGTCGAACTTCGACTTCGTCACCGCGTCGTTGACGTTGATCGCCGGGAACAGCAGCTCGCCCGCCGCCGCCAGCTGGTACAGGCGCAGGACGCCGGTCGTCGTCTCCTCCGTCACGCCGCGGACGCCTTGGCCGATCTTCGTCCACTTGTCCTTGTCCGACGCCACCGAAGCGCGCAGCAGCTCGAGGAACACGCGGAACTCGTCCGAGGTGTTCTCGTCCGGGGTCGGCACGACGCCGGCCTTCTCGAACTCGGTGCCCTTGTGCACCAGCATGGTGGCGTCACCGCCGTCGTCGAGGATCATGTTCGGGCCCTCGCCGTCCCAGGTGAGCATCCGCTCGGTGCACCACCAGTACTCCTCGAGCGACTCGCCCTTCCACGCGAACACCGGGACACCCTTGGGCTCCTCGGTCGTGCCGTGCGGGCCGACGACGATCGCGGCCGCCGCGTGGTCCTGCGTCGAGAAGATGTTGCAGGAGGCCCAGCGCACCTCGGCGCCCAGCGCCACCAGCGTCTCGATCAGCACCGCGGTCTGCACCGTCATGTGCAGCGAGCCCGAGACGCGCGCCCCGCGCAGCGGGTAGACCTCCGCGTATTCGCGCCGCAGCGCCATCAGTCCCGGCATCTCGTGCTCGGCGAGGCGGATCTCCTTGCGGCCGAACTCGGCGGCCTCGAGGTCGGCGACGGCGAACTCGATGCCGTTGCGGGTCTCGTGCCGCTTGGCAACGCTTTCGGGGGTCATAGTGGCGATTCCTCCAAGACTCGATGACACCCGAACACTACCGTTGTCCGCTCGACTGTCCCTAGAAGTGTTAGGAGGCCCTTACCGTGCCCATGCCCGGCCCGGACACCCGCGTCGTGGAAATCCGCGTCGCCGGGCTCGTGGGCACCAGCGGGGAAACGCTGCTCGACGCGGTGGCGACCGTCGACGTCGCCGGTGACGGACTGGGCCGGGTGATCCGCCCGGCGGACCGGCTGCGCCGCCCGGCACCCGGTCCGGTGCTGCCGGCACTGGGCCGGTCGATCCCCCGGACCCTCGAGGGCTACCTCTGGCACGGCATGACCTCGGGCGGCGCGGCCAAGGCCACCTGGGCGCTGCTGTTCCCGTTCTCCCTGGCCAACGTCGCCTTCTGGATGCTGCCGCCGGTCCCGCCGGACAGCCGTCTCGCGCGCGTCC
This sequence comes from Amycolatopsis sp. cmx-13-12, assembly GCA_049998155.1. Taxonomy (GTDB): domain Bacteria; phylum Actinomycetota; class Actinomycetes; order Mycobacteriales; family Pseudonocardiaceae; genus Amycolatopsis. The sequence continues at coordinate 284,106 of JAEBES010000002.1, forward strand.
TCGGCGGCGTCTGCCGCGGCCTGCTGCGCGTGGGCGCCCTGCTGCTGACGATGCTGCTGATGGGGCAGCTCGCCGCGATCGCGCTCGACCTCTTCGCCGCGCAGTGCCTCGCGCCCGGCTCGGGGTGCCTGCCGGTGGTCCCGGACGTCCTCCGCACGACGGCCGCCCGGATCGCCGTCGGCGTGCTGCCGCTGCTCGTCGTGATCTTCGTCCTGCACCGGATTTCCAGCGCGACCTGGGCGGTGCACGCCGACGGCGACCTCACCGGCGGCCCGCTGCGGATGCGCGCCGACCCGGAGACGCCGGCCCTGCGCTGCCTGCACACCGTCGCGGCGCTCGCCTCGGTGGCGCTGCTGCTGCTCGGCGGGCCGTTCCGGGTCCCGGGCGACCCCGTGGACCTGGTGGCCTGGATCGTCACCCTCTCCGTGGTGCTCGCCACCGTGGTCGCCGCCGCGATCGGCGTCGACACCGGCCGGTTCGCCCGGCCCGGCGTGCTCGCCTTCGCGACCCTGCTGGTCGTCGTGGCCGCGGTCCGGCTCCGGCCGGGCACCGGCCCGCTGCCCGGCACGAACGGCGTCGTCGAGGGCCTCGGCGCCGCCCTGGTCGCCGTCACCGTGCTGTTCGCCCTGTTCCTCGCCCCGGCGGCGCTGCTGGCCCGCCCCGGCTGGAAGCACAAGCCGCAACGGCTGCGGCCGTGGATGGGCGGCTGGGCCGCCGCGCCGGTGCTCGCGCTGGCCGGCCTGCTCGGCGGCGGCTTCGGTGCCGGGCTCGCCGAAGCGCTCCGACGTCTTTCCGGGGCGGAACACCTGAAGGTGCCCGACACGTACTTGCTGGTCACCGTCCTCTGGGGCGCCGGGCTGGCGCTGGCCGCGGTGCTCGGCGTGGCGGGCTTCGCGGTCGCCGTGCCGCTGCGCCGGCTGCGGCGCGGCATCCCCGAGATCGTCGAGCTGATGGAGCACGACGAACGGCAGGAGGCCCAGGCCGCGGCCGCCTGGGCGCGATCGGCGTGGGAACGGCGGCACCTGCACCACCTGGCGCTCGCCGTGGCCAGCGCGATGTCCGCCGGCGGCGCGGCTCTGCTGGTGCTGCGGTTCGGGTTCGGGCTGGTGCCCGGCTGGTTCGGCCCGCTGTCGGCGATCGGCGTGGTCGCGCTCGGCGCGCTGGCCGTGGGCCTGCTGCGCGTGGTCTACACGGCCGCGCGCACCCCGCAGCGCAGCCGGCACCTCGGCGCGCTGGCCGACCTGGTCTGCTTCTGGCCGCGGGCGGCGCACCCGACGGTCCCGCCCTGCTACGCGCTGAAAGTCGTCCCGGAACTGGCCGCGCGGGCGCGCGAGCACCTCGCCGAACCCGGCACGCGCGTGGTGCTCTCCGGCTACAACCTCGGCAGCCTGCTCACGATCATGGCCGCCGCCCGGCTCGCCGCGGAACTGCCGGAGGCGGACCTCGAACGCGTCGGCGTGCTCACCGCCGGGTCGCCGTTGCAGTGGGGCTACCAGCGCGCGTTCCCCGCGCTGCTGCCGCAGGAAGCGCTGGAACGGCTCTTCGCCGACCTCGACGGCCGCTGGCGGGCCCTGTGCCGCGGCACCGACATCTTCGGCGGCGGCGTGACGACCTGGCGGCACTCGGTCGCCGACCGGCGGCTGCACGGCGTCGGGTTCCTCCCGGAGGGCGGCTCCGGCCCGGTGTCGGCGACGGCCGACGGCACCGGCGTCCTGATCCTCGGCGGCGACCACTGGCTGCCGGACCCGCTGCGCGGCCCGACCGGGCGGCACCGCTGGGCGCCGGGGGTGCTCAAGCACCAGGACTACGTGGTGGACGCCGAATGGGACCACGCCGTCGCGATGGCCGCCGGCCTCGGCAAGCCGTCCTGGGGCGAGCAGGGCTCGCTGTTCGGGGACTTCCCCCCGAAACGGTGAAGGCCCCTCGCGCGCGGAGCGAGGGGCCTTCGACCGGGGACTAGCTCAGCTTCACTCGGAAGCCTTGCGGCGGAACTTCAGCAGCGCGAGCAGGCCGCCACCGGCGGCGAGCAGCAGCGCGCCGACCCAGATCAGCCAGCTGTTGTCGAAGCCGGTGTTGGCCAGGCCGCCACCGGTGCCCGACTCGTTGCCCGCCGGGACGACGGCCGCAGCGGTGGTGCTGGTCGGCGAGACGGAGGTGGCCGAGGTCGCCGGAGCGCTCGTCGTCGTGGTCTCGGTCGACGGCCCCGGCCGGGTCGGCTTGGTCGTCGGGGTCGTGGGCTGGGTCGGCTTGGTGGTCTTCGTGCCGCAGAAGTACCACTTGTCGATCGTGGTTTCCTGGTGGCTGCGGGTCAGCGTCGGCTTGAGGTTCTTCCAGGGCGCGTCCTTCGAGAGGCCCTTCTTGCCCGGGACGTACTCGTTGAAGCCGTCGTCGCCACCGATGAGGATGATGCGGTTCACCGTCACGCCGTCGTGGACCTTCGTGATGGTCAGCGTCTTCTGACCGACGCCACCGGTGAAGTCGACGTCGTTCTGGGTGACCTTGTCCTGGCCGTCAGCGCACGGCGAGTGGCTGCGGTCCGGGATCGGGTTCCCGCGGTCGTCGGGGCTCCAGCAGGCCAGGGCGGAACCGGCGGTGCCGATGAGGGCGGCGGTGGTGAGCGCCATGACCGCGACGGCGCCGCGGAAGGAACGTCTGCGCATGAGTTCTCCAGTACCGAACGGGGGAGGAACGGCAAAATCGGGGGACTCGTGTGCCACCGCCTGTGGGAATCACGCGGCTGTAATTCACCCGTCAGTGGCACACGAAGGATCGAAAGGTATCGCACGTCACCCGTCCGCTTACAGGGGGTCCCCCTTTGCGCACAAATCGCAAGATCGTCTTGATCAAGTCGTAACCTCGCATTACGCAACCAAACGCAAAAAGCCCCGCCGACCTGGGGATCCAGGCGGCGGGGCAGTTGTCTTGCGCGTCAGGCTTCGGGCGCCTTCACGGGTTCGTCGAGCCCGTCGGCCTGCCGCTTCCCGACCAGCGAATGCCGTCGGCTGTAGCCGAAGTAGAGCACCACGCCCACCACCATCCAGGCGATGAACCGCAGCCAGGTCAGCACGGTCAGGTTCAGCATCAGCCACAGGCAGGCGAGGATGGCCAGGATCGGGATCAGCGGCACCAGCGGCACCTTGAACGCCCGGGGCAGCTCCGGCCGCGTCCGGCGCAGCACCAGCACCCCGGCCGAGACGAGCACGAACGCGAAGAGCGTGCCGACGTTCACCATTTCTTCGAGCTTGTCCGCCGGGAAGAACCCGGCCGCGAGCGCGACCAGCCCGCCGACGATGAGCGTCGCGCGTTTCGGCGTGCCGTGTTCGCCGGTCTTCGCCAGGCCGCGCGGCATCAGGCCGTCGCGGGACATCGCGAAGATGATCCGGACCTGGCCCAGCATGAGCACCATGACGACGGTGGTCAGGCCGGCCAGCGCGCCGAAGGAGATGATGTTGGCCGCCCAGTCGACGCCGTTCGCGGAGAACGCCGTGGCGAGGGTCTTGTGGCTGCCGTCGCCGGCCTTGGTCGCGAGGTCCTTGTACGACGTCATGCCGACGACCACCAGCGACACCGCGACGTACAGCACGGTCACGATGGCCAGCGAGCCCATGATCCCGCGCGGCACGGCCTTCTGCGGGTTCTTGGTCTCCTCCGCGGTGGTCGCGACGATGTCGAAGCCGATGAAGGCGAAGAACACCAGCGACGCGCCGGCCAGCAGGCCGAAGACGCCGAACGAGCTGCTCGCGCCGCCCGCGATCAGGGAGAACAGCGACTGGTCGACACCGGTCTGGCCGGCCCCGCCGGTCTCGCCCGGCGGGATGTACGGCGTGTAGTTGGCGCCCTTGATGTAGAAGAGCCCGAGGATGATCACGAACAGCACCACGGCGACCTTGATCCCGGTGATCACCATCGAGACCCGCGAAGACAGCTTCGTGCCGACCGCCAGCAGGACCGTCAGGATCGCCACGACGAGCAGCGCGCCCCAGTCGACGGTCAGGCTGCCGATGTCGAACGTCGTCTTCGTGCCCTTGCCGAAGAGGTAGCCGAGCACCGTCTCGAGGTACACCGACCAGCCCTTGGAGACGGCGGCCGCGCCGACGGCGAGCTCGAGGATCAGGTCCCAGCCGATGATCCACGCCATGAACTCGCCGAAGGTGGCGTAGGAGAACGTGTACGCGCTGCCCGCGACCGGCACGGTCGAGGCGAACTCGGCGTAGCACAGCGCCGCCAGCGCGCAGGCGATCGCCGCGAAGACGAAGGCCAGCGAAACCGAGGGGCCGGCGTAGTCACCCGCCGTCCGGGCGGTCAGCGTGAAGATGCCGGCACCGATGACGACGGCGACGCCGAAGACCGTGAGGTCCCACGCGCTCAGGTTCCGCCGGAGCTTCGTGTCCGGCTCGTCGGTGTCCGCAATGGACTGTTCGATCGATTTAGTGCGCCACAATCCCGTTCCGGGCACCGTTGACCTCCTGCGGCTGGCCTGCATGTATCGCAGTAGGTCACCCTATCGGGTCAGGTCGGTGACGGCTCGCCGAAGACGGTCCCGGCTACCGCGCGAGACTGCGGTCGAGGTCCGGTTCGAGGTAGATGAGCTTGGCCACCGGCACCTTCGCGCGGACGCGGGCCTCGGCGTCGTCGATGGCCGTCGCCACCTCGGCGGTGTCGAGCCCGGGCACCAGCGCCAGCTTCGCCGCGACCAGCAGCTCGTCCGGACCGAGGTACTGGGTGCGGATGTGGATGACCCGCTCGACCTTGCCCGCGGCGAGCTCGTCGACGATCGTCGCGAGGACACCCTCGTTCGCGCCTTCGCCGATGAGCAGGCTCTTCATCTCGATGATGAGGATGATCGCGATGACACCCAGCAGCGCGCCGATCGCCAGCGTGCCGACGCCGTCCCAGACGGGGTTGCCGGTGACGACGGACAGCCCGACGCCCAGCAGCGCGAAGACCAGGCCGAGCAGCGCGCCGGCGTCCTCGAGCAGCACCACCGGCAGCTCGGGCTCCTTGGCCTGGCGGATGAAGCCCCACCAGGTCGCGTTGCCCTTGATCTTCTTCGACTCGCCGATCGCGGTGTAGAAGCTGTAGCCCTCCAGCGCCACCGCGACGAGCAGGATGATCACCGCGACGATCGGCGACTCGAGCGGCTCCGGGTGGCCGATCTTGTGGATGCCTTCGTAGATCGCGAACGCCGAGCCGAGCGTGAAGAGCATCAGCGCGACGATGAAGGAGTAGAAGTACCGGTCGCGGCCGTAGCCGAAGGGGTGCTCCTTGTCGGCTTCCCGCTTCGACGTCTTCTGGCCGAGCAGCAGCAGGCCCTGGTTCGTGGTGTCGGCCAGCGAGTGCACCGACTCGGCCAGCATCGACGACGACCCCGTGACCAGGAAGCCGACGAACTTCGCCGCCGCGATCCCGGCGTTCGCCCCGAGTGCCGCGAGGATCGCCTTGGTTCCGCCTCCAGCTGACACGAACGCTCCCCTGGTAGCTCCTGAAATGTCCGGGTGGAGCCTAATGGGAACGCGCGGAGGCGGCCGTCCCGACCGGGTGAACCGCTCAGGCGATGGCGGCGATGTCACCGTCCTCGAAGAAGATCGCCTGGTGCAGGCGGCCGCCCAACGCAGCGGCGTAGCGGGCGAGCACCTCGACCCCGGAGATCCGGCCCTGCTCGATCTGGGACACCCGGCCCTTCGTGACGCCCATCCGCTCGGCCAGCTGCTGCTGGGACAGGCCGCGGCTCCGGCGGATTTCCGCGAGGCGGTGCCCCTGGACCTCGGCAAGAAGCTCCCGTTTGCCCGCCTCGACCGCCGCCTCGCCACCGGCTCGCTCGACGTGCGCCGCGCGGACGTCCTTCCAGCGCGCATATCCGGTCATGCTCGACCCTCCTCCGCCTGGCGTTCCTTCGGATAGCGGTCATACCTGTCCTCGGCCGCAGTTCCTTGAGATTCTGGATCTTCGAACCGACGATCGTGTCGACCAATGGTCGACCGAGGCCGGGGCCATGCGAACGCCGAACACTGCGGTGCACCGCGGGCCACCGGTTTTGTCGGACCCCTTCGCTACCGTGGTTTTCCCAGCCGACCCCACCCCAGGAAGGTGACATGGCGCACTTCGCCGTGCTCGGTCCGCTCGCCGTCGAAAGCCCGCCGGGCCGGTGGGCGGTCCTGCGCGGTGAGCGGCAGCGGACGCTGCTGGCCGTGCTGCTGCTCAACGCCGGCCGGCCCGTCCCCGTCGACGTGCTCGTCGAGGCGCTGTGGCCGGACGGGCCGCCCAAGTCCTACACCTCCAACCTGCACACCTACCTCTCGCGGCTGCGCGAACGGATCGAGGGGCTGCGGGTCGAGCACGGCCCGGCCGGCTACCGGCTGGACGTCGAGCCGGCGGAGCTCGACCTGCTCGTCTTCCGGTCCGCCGTCGCCGAGGGGCGGCGGGCCGCGGAGCCGGTGGCCGCCGCCCGGCACTTCCGGCGGGCGCTCGCGCTGTGGCGGGGGCCGGTGCTGGCCGGGCTGCACGTGCCGCGGCTCGGCGCCGACATCGCCCGGCTGGAGTCCGAACGGCTGGCCGTGTTCGAGGAGTGCGTCGACGCGGAGCTGGCCGCCGGGCGGCACGGGGAGCTCACCGGCGAGCTGCAGGCCATGACCACCGAGCACCCGCTGCGCGAACGGCCGGCCACGCAGCTGATGATCGCGCTGCACCGGGCCGGGCAGCAGGGCAGCGCGCTGGAGGTCTACCGGCGGCTGCGGACCACGCTGATCGAAGAACTCGGCGTCGAGCCCGGCGCGGAGGCCCGCCGGGTGCACGCGGCCGTCCTGCGCGGCGAGGACCCGGTGCCGCGGCTGCCGCCCGCGGTGTGGCCGGTGTGCCAGCTCCCGCCGGACATCGGGGACTTCACCGGCCGCGACGCCGAGCTGGCGGAGCTGACCGACGTGCTCGGGGCCGGCGCCGGCGTCCCGGTCGCGGTGCTCAGCGGCGAGCCGGGAGCGGGCAAGAGCACCCTCGCCGTGCGTGCCGCGCACCGGCTGCGCGCGCGGTTCCCGGACGGCCAGCTGTACGTGCCGCTGGCGGCCCGTGACATCGGGGAGGTGCTGGCCGACCTGCTGCGCGCGCTGGGCGTCCCCGGCCCGGCGGTGCCGGACGACGTCCGGGCGCGTGCGGCGGTGTTCCGCGGCCGCCTCACCGACCGGCGGGTGCTGGTGGTGCTCGACGAGGCCGTCGACCCCGAGCACGTCCGCACCCTGCTGCCGGGCACGCCGGGCTGCGCGGTGCTCGTGACGAGCCGGCGCCGGCTCAGCGGGCTGGCCGGCGCGCACCGGCTGGCCCTCGGTCCCCTGTCCGGCGCGGACGCCGCCGAGCTGCTGCGCCGCCTGGCCGGGGCGCGCGTGGACAGCGAGCGCGCCGACGCCGAGCGGATCATCACCGCGTGCGCGCGGCTGCCGCTGGCGCTGCGGATCGCGGGCAGCAGGCTCGCCATCCGCCCGCACCTGCGGCTCGGCGAGCTGGCCGGCCGGCTGGAGGACGAGGTCCGTCGGCTCGACGAGCTGACCGTGAGCGACCTCGCCGTCCGGAGCAGCATCGCGTTGAGCTACGAAGCCCTGCGCCCGCCCGCGCAGCGCGCGTTCCGGCTGCTCGGCCGGTGCCGCCTCGCGGACCTGCCGGCCTGGGCGGTCACCACCCTGGTCGACGACCCGGACGAAGCCGTCGAGGAGCTCGTCGAGGCGAGCCTGCTGGAGGCCCGCGGAGCCGACGGGACGGGCGAAGGCCGCTACCGGATGCACGACCTCGTCCGGCTGTACGCGGCGGAGCTCGAGGACCCGGTGCCCAGCTCGCGCCTCGCGACCGTGCTGGCGGCCACGCTGGCGCTCGCGGACGAGGCGGCGGCCCGGCTGCCGCGCACGGTGCCGATGCCGGCGCCGGCCACCGAGCCGCCCGCGCAGCCGTTGCCAAATGAGCTGGTGGAGCGGCTGCTGGCGCGTCCGGACGACTGGTTCGCCGCCGAGCGCGCGAACCTGGTGCTGCTGATCGGCACGCTCGGCCCGCGGGACGCGCTGCTGCTGCTCGACCGCCTCGGCGTCTACCTGTACCTGCACGGGCAGTACGCCGACATGCGGGCGGCGTACGAGATGGTGGCGGCCGCGGAGCCCCCGCTGGCGACGGTGGCGGAGGCCACGCTGACGTTGCTGCGGCACGCGCGGGGTGAGTACGAGGAGGCCGTGGTCCGGTATCGCGCGTGCGCCAAGGAGCTGGAGGCCTCGGGCGACCGCCGCACGCACGCGTGGGTGTCGGCGAACCTGGCGCACTGCTTGATCGGCCTTGGCCGGGCGGAGGAGGCCCTGGAGACGGCGGCGCACGCTCACGAACTGTTCACTGTGGACGGTTCCGCGGCCGAGCTCGGCTGGGTGCGGGCGGCGGAGTCGGCGGCGCTGCTGCGGCTGGGCCGGATTTCCGACGCCCGGGAGGTCGACCGGACGGCGCTGGCGGCGGCCCGATCGTCCGGCGACGCCCGGGTGATCGGCGAGGCGCTGCACGGGTTCGCGTGGTCGTCCCTGCTGACGGGCGACGACGCGGGCGCGGTGGCGGCGATCGCGGAGTCGGTGGAGTTGCTGCGCGGGACGATGGCGCGTTCGGCGCTGGCGAAGTCGTTGCGCACGTACGGCGCGATCGCGGCGGCAACCGGTTCTCGGGACGACGCGACGGCGGCGTTCGGGGAGGCGCGAGAGCTGGCGAGGGAGCTGGACGAGCGGCCGCGCGAGCTCTCGTGCACCCGCGCACTGGCGGCGGCCTGGATCGGCGAAGGCCGGGCGGCGCAGGCGATCCCGGTGCTGCGGGCGTGCTTGGACGAGTTCCGCGAGATGGGCGGCCGGGCGGCGACGGGCTTGACGTGGCTGGTGCTGCACCGCGCGTACACCGCGATCGGAGACGAACCGGCGGCCGCGGAGGCGGCCGAGGCGACGGCGGAGCTGCTCGACCCACGCGACGCCAGCGCGGCCGCGTTGAGGCGAGCGTTGTCGGCGCTGACCGAGCCAGCCTGACGCCGGAGGGGCTGACGAGCGAGACCAGGTGGTGCTGCCCCCTCACCGCACCACCCGTCCCGCCCTCCCGGCGGAGGCCATCGAGGTGGTGCCGCCCCCTCGCGGCACCACCTCAAGCCCACGGACGCCGGGCGAAATCCGACCGGCGCCACCCCCAGCGGACTGGCCGCGCGCACCAGCGCACCAGGGTCCCCCGTTGGTGACAATCGTGACGGACGCCGCCACACGGAACGCACACAGAAACCCTCGCCACCCACACAGCCGACCGACGCACCCAGCGGGTCAGCCCGCCCGCGTACCCGGACAGCCGGTCCTCAGCCACCCGTCCAGGGACGTGAACCGACCCGCCGGGTGCGCGAGGTGACCCGGTGGGTCAGTCCTCGCAGGTGCCCGCCGTCGCGCGGAAGAGCTGGGCCCGCTCTCCGCCCAGCGCGCGGATCCGGACCGGCGGGTCCGCCGCCGGCAGCCACACCGACTGGCCCCTCCGCAGCTCGACCTTCTCGCCGTCGTCCGCCGTCACCAGCAGGTCGCCCGCCGTGCACAGCAGGATCTGGGGCCCGACGCTGTCGACCGAGATCTCGTCGTCCTGGCCCGCCGCCCACTCGACGCGGGACAGCTCGAACTCGGGCGCGTCGGTGCGGTACACCGACACCCGGCCGCCCACGTCACCGCACTGGACCGGCATCTCGCCGCACGCGAAGTCCACCACGCGCAGCAGCTCCGGGACGTCCACGTGCTTCGGCGTCAGGCCACACCGCAGGATGTTGTCCGAGTTCGCCAGGATCTCCACGGCCGTCCCGTGGAGGTACAGGTGCAGGTTGCCCGCCGGCAGGTAGATCGCCTCGCCCGCGCGCAACGTCAACCGGTTCAGCAGCAACGCCGCCAGCACGCCCGCGTCGCGCGGGTGTGCCTCACCGAGCTCCAGGATCGTCCGGCACTCCACCGCGAACTCGCCGTGCTCCTGAACATGCCGGACGCACGCGTCGAGCACCTCCGGCAGCAGCGAGTCCAGCGACGGCTGCGGCAGCGTGATCCACGTCGTGAACAGCGCCCGCAGCCCGTCCGGGTCCGGCTGGGCCTCCAGCAGCCCGGTGTACTTCGCCAGCCCCGGCGTCTCGATCGCCTTCAGCAGCTTCACCGTCCGGTCCGGGGTGCGGAACCCGGCCAGCGCGTGGAACTCCGTCAGCGCGCAGACCAGCTCCGGCTTCGCCGTCGGATCCGGGTAGTTCCGGTTCGCCGCGTCGCGCGGGATGCCCAGCAGCTCCTCGCGGGCGTGCCCCTCCGCGGCCTGGGCCGCCGACGGGTGCGCCTGCATCGACAGCGGCTCCTCCGCCGCGAGGATCTTCAACAGGAACGGGAGCCGCCCGCCCCACCGCTTCGCGCAGCGCTCGCCGAGCTGGGTCACCGGGTCGGCGTCCACCAGCTCGAGCAGGCTCCGCTCGGTCCCGTCGGGGCCGATCACGTGCGACGGGTCACCCGGGTGGGCACCCATCCACAGCTCGGCCTCGGGGTGCGGCGCGGGTACCGGACGGCCCAGCAGCTCGGGGATCGCCGTCCGCGATCCCCAGGCGTAGGGCCGCACCGCGTTGCGCAGCAGCTCCACTGTCACCTCAACTCCACTCCTTCGGCACCGGCCGGGCCGGTGCTAGGCGGGTCTCACGCCGTCGCGGGCGCGAAGCGGCCCGCGCCGCCGATGCTTCCCGCCGCCAGCCCGAGATAGACCGCCGCCAGTTCGAACCGCAGTGCCAGCACCGCGGCGCGCACGATTTCGTCGGCCTCGATCTCCTCGGCCGGTGCGATGACGTCCGCACCCGGCAGCAGATCCTCGGCCTGGTAGCGCGCCGCGTCCGTGGCCGGACCGGTCCGCACCGAGAGCAGCAGCACCCGGGTGGGGATGTCACCAGAGGGATCGTCCGGATCAGCGAAGATGTCACGCTCTCCGCCACCTGATTGCGCCGCCCGCCGCAATGCGGGGCGCGCCAGGGCCTGACGATAGTCCTCGACGTCGCACACCGTGGCCGCGTGGGCGGCGAATGCGTGCGCAGCGTGTTCGCCGACGGCGACCGCGACCGGGTCCAGCCCCCACAGCAGGGGCACGCGGTCGGCGACGCGCAGCGCCAGCGCCTTGGCCGGGTTCGCGAACGACTCCCGGGCCAGGTAGTCCTTTTCGGCTTCGAGGTCCAGCTGGTCGGCCAGCACCTGGACGTCGGAGATCAGCAGGCCCAGCGCGTTCGCGGTGAGCAGGCCGGCGGCCAGGCCGCGCGGGAACGCCAGTTCCGGCGGCACCGGGATCCGCGGGGCCAGCAGGATGCCCTTGCCGGCCACGGCAGCCGCGACCGGGCCTTCCGACGGCGCCGAAAGCACCACCGAGGCGCCGTAGCGGGCGGCGCGCTCCAGCGACGCGGCGAGTTCCCGGTCACCCGGGTCGTCGGTGTGCGCGAAGACGACGTCGAGGGCGCCGATCCAGCTCGGCACCACTTCGGCGACGACGACCGGGACCGGGCACGACGGCGCCAGCAGGGCGGCCAGCAGCCGCGTGAGCGTGCGGCTGACCCCCGGCCGGTCGATCAGCACGACGGCGCGCGGGCGGCCCAGGTCGAGCCGCTCGGACAGCTCCAGCTCCGCGGCGAGCTCGGCGGTCGCCCGCACCTGGGCGCCCGCCATCGCGGCAGCCCGGAGCAACCCCGCGCTGTCGGCCTCGGCCAGCCGCGCGGGGTCGTCGAGCAGGGAGTCGTCAAGCACTGTCGGCATCGGTTTTTCCGTTGTCCCCCGGCTGCGTTGCTTCGTCGAGCAGCAGCACCGGGATGCCGTCACGGACCGGGTACACCCGGCCGCACTCCGTGCACGTCAGCGCGTCGGCCTCGGGGTCGTCCGGGGCGCCCGGCCGGAGCGGGGCGTGATCGGGCGACGGGCACGCCAGGATCTCGAGGAGCTGGGCGTCGAGCGTGATGGCCATGGTTCCTCCATACCACGCAGAGGGGTGTGATGAAGGGCACCTTCAGGACACGGTTGCCCTTCATCGCGGACGGTCAGTTGCGGATGATCGCGAGTACTTCGTCCACCAGCCCCTGCACGGCTTCGGCGTTCGCGGCCTCGACGTTGAGCCGGAGCAGCGGTTCGGTGTTCGACGGGCGCAGGTTGAACCAGGCGCCACCCGGCAGCTGCACGGTCAGGCCGTCCAGCTCGTCGATCTCGACGCCGGAGCGGGTGCCGAAGGTGTCCTTGACGGCCATCATCTTCGCGACCTGGTCGTCGACTGTGGAGTTGATCTCACCCGAGGCCGCGTAGCGCGAGTACGCGCTGGTCAGCTCGCTCAGCGGGCCGGTCTGCTCGCCGAGCGCGGCGAGGACGTGCAGCGCCGCCAGCATGCCGGTGTCGGCGCGCCAGAAGTCGCGGAAGTAGTAGTGCGCGGAGTGCTCGCCGCCGAAGATGGCGCCGGTCTTGGCCATCTCGGCCTTGATGAACGAGTGCCCGACGCGGGTGCGGACCGGCTTGCCGCCGTGCTCGGCGACGATCTCCGGCACGCCCTTGGACGTGATCAGGTTGTGGATGATCGTGCCGCCCGGGTCCTTCGCCAGCTCCCGGACGGCGACCAGTGCGGTGATCGCGCTCGGCGAAACCGGCTCGCCGCGCTCGTCGACGATGAAGCAGCGGTCGGCGTCGCCGTCGAAGGCGATGCCGGCGTCCGCGCCGACCTCGCGCACCTTCGCCTGCAGGTCGACGATGTTCGCCGGGTCGAGCGGGTTGGCCTCGTGGTTCGGGAAGGTGCCGTCGAGCTCGAAGTACATCGGCACGACGTCGATCGGCAGCCCCTCGAACACCGTCGGGACGGTGTGCCCGCCCATGCCGTTGCCGGCGTCGACGACGATCTTCAGCGGCCGGCTGCCGGACAGGTCGACGAGATTGCGCAGGTAGGCGGCGTAGTCGGCGAGGACGTCCCGCTCGGAGATCGAGCCGCGCTGCCCCTCGAAGCCGGGCACGCCCTGCTCGACGGTGTCGCGGATCTCGGCCAGCCCGGTGTCCTGGCCGACCGGGGAGGCCCCGGCGCGGCACAGCTTGATGCCGTTGTACTTGGCCGGGTTGTGGCTGGCGGTGAACATCGCGCCCGGCAGGTTCAGCGACCCCGAGGCGAAGTACAGCTGGTCGGTGCTGGCCAGCCCGATGCTGACCACGTCGAGGCCCTGCGAGGTGACGCCGTCGGCGAACGCGGCGGCCAGCGCCGGCGACGAGTCGCGCATGTCGTGGCCGATCACCACCGAGGGCGCTTCCGGCTTGATGAGCAGGGCGAACGCGGCGCCGAAGTCGCGGACGAGGTCCGCGTCGAGCTGCTCGCCGACCACGCCGCGAATGTCGTAGGCCTTCACGATGCCCGAAAGGTCTGGCACGCCGTCTCCCCGCGAATAGTCGTCCCGGCGCCCGCTGCGCCGCGCGGAAAGCCTACCGGCGGGGTGAGAGGGTTACGCGTTCAGGCGCGACCGGGCAGGACCCGCAGGTGGCCGCGGCGCCCGGACGGGCCCTCCGGCTCGGGCGCGGGAGCCGGTTTGTCGGAGCGCCCGGCCTCGCGCACGGCCTCGGCCAGCGCGGTCAGTTCGTCGGCCGACGGATCCGGAGCGGCGAAGGCGCCTTCGTGCCGGACGACTTCCCAGCCCTTGGGGACGGTCAGCCGCAGCGCGTGGGCTTCGCAGAGGTCGTACGAGTGGGGCTCGGAGGCGGTGGCCAGCGGGCCGACGACGGCGGTGGAGTCGCTGTACGCATACGTCAGCGTGGCCACAGCTGGCTCGAGACAGCCAGTACGCGAACACTTCCGTACGCTCCGCACGAAACGAAACGATAGCGCGTCGCCGCAAGCCTGGAGGAGCGACACGCGCTGGGACGTGCGGACCGCATAGACTTCGGGCGTGGCGACGGCTCGTGATTACCGACAGCGGCGGCGCTCGCGACGGGACCGGCACGGCCGGGGCCTGCGCGGGACGCTGTATCCGGCGACCCTGCCAGCCGCCGCGAGCCGCGCGGAGAGGTTCGACGCACTGGTGCTCGACGCACTGGAGCCGATCGAAGCCCGCTGGCGCCACGAGCTGACAAAGCTCGACGTGGCGGTCGACGACGTCCCGGAGATCCGCGAGAACGGCCATTCGCCGGCGGACGGGGTGCTGCACGACGGCGCGGTGCCGTTGTCGCGCCTGGTCCCGGCGGGCGTGGACCGGACGGGGCTGCCGACAAGGGCCCGGATCGTGCTGTACCGGCGCCCGCTGGAGGCGCGGGCGAAGGACCCGTCGGAGCTGGCCGAGCTGGTGCACGACGTGCTGGTGGAGCAGGTGGCGGGGTACTTGGGTGTGGAACCGGACGTGATCGAAGGCGAGTAGCTCCTGGCCTGGCCGAGGGCACGCTGGGGGTCGCTGCGAACCGGCGGCCGGGAGCGCAAGCCGGCCAACGACGTCACCAGACCTCCCCCGCCCCTCATCCCAGCCTTCTCTTCAGCCGACGGCCGGGTTTGTCAAGGCATCTTTCCCGCCTTGACAAACCCGGACGGCGGCTGAAAATCCCACCGGAGGGGCGGGGGAGGTCGGACCCGCAGCCCTGCCACGGCAGAAACACTCACCCGCAGCAGATCTGCCGCAGCTCAAAAGAAAAAACCTGTCCTCGCCGGACGGGCAGGCTCTGGGATGGCCACCCCTTCGCGCTGTCATCTCCCGTTGTCGAGGTGGGCCGCAAGGTGGTCATCCCGTCGCCTGAACGAGGCCTATCACTTTGAGCCGGGCCCGCAAGCGCGCGCTGTCATCTCGCGCTGGACTCTGGGTTGCGGGCCCGGCTCAAAGTGATTTCACGGCCTCAGGCGACGGGATGACCACCCTGCTCGTCCGTTTTACAAGCGGCGGGTTGGGATGGCCGTCAACAACGTGAACAGCACTGCCGCCAGTTGGGCCAGTAGGAGCAGGTTGCGTTCCGTTCCCGGGTACTCCACCGTCACCTCTGCTGATTCCTGGGGTACCGATACCGCCACCTGGTGGCCCCATGCCGGCACCATTGGCACCGGCTTTCCCGCCACCGCCGCCTTCCAGCCCGCCTCCTGCTCTGCCGCCAGGACCAGGAGCCTCCCTGTTGGGCCGTCCGACACTCGGACGCGGACCTCCGGCAGGTCCGCTCGGACCGGGGCCACCCCCGGTGCGTTGCCCGGGGCTCCGCCTCCCGTGACCGCCGCTTTGGCCAGTTCCGGCGAGATCAAGATCACCTGGCCCGCCGGGGGCAGCAGCCGGAGCACTCCGCGGCCGTCGGATGTCGGGGCCGCCAGCGAGATGAGGTCCTTTGCCAGCGGCAGGTACGCCCGGGGGTCCACACCCGGCGGCAGCACCACGAACTGGACGCCCGCCGCCGCGGCCGCCGCCAGTGCTCCCTGGACCGCCGGCGCGTCGCCCCGACCGAGGCTTGCTCTCCACGACGTCAGGCGGGCCGGGGTGCCCGGTGTCGGGGCCAGCTCGTCGTCGCCGTAGTGCGGGAGGCGGCTGGCGATCTGGCGGGTCGCGTCCGGGGCCAGGTCGAGCACCGACCGGCCGGACGCCGCCAGCTCGGCCGCCACCTCCGGGGCGAGCGACGGCCGCGGACCGGCCCGCAGCGGCCCTTGCGAGCCGACGACCACCGCGCCCGCCGCCAGGGCCAGGAACACCGCCACGCCGGCCACCGCCATCACCTTCGGGAGCCACGTCGCCGGCACTCCGGCCGTTCCGCCGCCGCCCTGCCACGACCCGAGCACGACCCACAGCAGCCCGGCGCCGACGATCAGCAGCGGCACACCCGCGTAGCCGTGTGCTGGCGCGCCGCCCTGCATCGGGGGTGCCGTCACCAGCCGCACCAGTACCAGGCCGCCCGCGCCCAGCGCTGCCAGCGCGAGCCCGCCGGCCGCGAGCTTCGTCGGGCGGACGACCACCGCCACCAGCGCCGCCGCGATCACCGCGACGCCGATCGGCCAGGCACCTGGGCCACCCGGGTCGAGCCCGGCGAGATCCGTGCCGGAGACCGGCGCAGCCGCCCCGCCGAGGCCCTGCACCAGGAGCTCCGGGTGCTTCAGCAGCACCGTCGGCCACGGCAGCAGCAGCGCCAGCGGCAGCAGCACCACGATCCCGACCGAGGCGATCCGGCGCGCCAGCCCGGTCGGCGCGGGCAGCACGACGAAGCCGATCAGCAGCCCGGCGAGCGCGAGCCCGTGCGCCAGCGGCGAAAACGCGCCGAGCAGCGCCACCCCGAACGCCGACAGCGCGGAGACGTGCAGCCAGCGCGTGTCCGCGTGCACGAGCAGCCCGGCGATGCCCGCGGCGACCAGCGGCAGCACCAGGTGCACCACGACGACGTCGAGCCGGCCCTGCGCCACGCCGGCGGTCGCGGCAGGCAGCAGCGCGTACGTCGCGGCGACGACCGCGCGAACCCAGCGACGCACGCGAAGCCGTCGCGTTGCCGCGTACGCGCTCAGTGCCGCGAGCGGGATGTCGCCGATGAGGAGGATCGCCACCAGCGCGGCGGGCCCGCCGATCGGCGCGAACACCGCGCCCAGCGTGCCGAGCACCGGCAGGGTGGCCGACGCGGGCGCGCCGGTGCCGCCCGCGATCGCGTGCCACGGCGTCAGGTACGACGTCCAGAGCTCCCCCAGCCCGCCGACCGGGAGCAGCTTGCCGCCGAAGAGGTCGAGGCCGAGCCGGGCGCGGTTGACGACCAGGCCGAGCGCGGTGAGCACGACGAGCAGGACCACGGGCGGCGCGAAGATCGTCGCCGCCAGCACACGGCGGCGGTTCACCTCGACGAAGACGAGTTCGGGTTCCGGCTCTTCGGCTTCGGGAGCGTCTCCGGCGGTGTCTTCGGCCACCGGCGCCGGGGTTTCCGGCAGCGCGACCGCGACGAGCGTGCCCGGGCGGCGCAGCCCGGACCCGCGCGAGCTGACGCCACGCAACGCGCCGGCGGGCAGCGCGTCCGGGCCGACCGGGCGGTTCTCGCGGGCGTCGAGCGCTTCCGGCGTCACCCACGCCGACTCGGTTTCGACGGTCTCGGGCACCCGGCCGAGCGCGACGTCATTCTCGACGCCGCGGCGCACCAGACCGACGACGCCGGCGCGGACGGCGTTGCGCAGCCGCGTCCAGCGTCCGGTGAAGAGCCCGCGAACCGTGCCCGGCCGCGGATTCCGCCGCCGGTGGGCCCGGGCGGCGCGCAATCCGCCGCGTCCACTGAGGAGGTACGCGACGGCGGCGAACTCGGCCCGCGCTTCCCCGGTGCGGCGCAGCAGGACGAAGGCCAGCGCCCGCAGCACCGCCAGCAGCGGGAGGCGGATCATGCCGAGCCAGAAGGAAAACGGCGAGCAGTTCACCAGGAACACGCGCAGCCCGTGGGCGCGGTTGGCGGCCGGCAGGGCGCCGGGGAGCGCGTCCGCCGGACGCCGTCCGGTGGTCACGGCGCGGGCGTGGCGGACCCGGGCGAGCGGCACGGACAGGACCACGCCGCCGGCGGCGTTCGCGCGCCAGCCGAAGTCGAGATCCTCGCGCAGCAACGGGAAACCGGGGTCGAAGCCGCCGAGGGCGTCCCAGGCGTCGCGGCGCACGAGCGAGCCCGCGCTGGGCACGGCGAGCACCTCGACCGGGTCCTCGCCGGACGTGGCGACCTGCTGGCGGTGCCCGGAGGCGTCGGTGGACAGGCCGGCTTCGACGATCAGCCGCGGATCGGTCCAGTCGAGACCGAGCGAGCCGAGCACGGTGGCCGACGGTTCCTTCGTCGCCACGGTCAGGAGTTGTTCGAGGCAGTCGGGTTCCGGCGCGCAGTCGTCGTGCAGCAGCCACAGCCAGGAACCGGGGTCGCCCCAGCGCTCGGTGGCGTGGGCGACGGCTTCGGCGACCGCGGCCGCGAAGCCGGTTTCACTCGTCAGTGTGATGACCCCGGAGAGCACGGGTGAAGATCCGGTCCCCGGGTCTTCGGCGGCTTCGGCGAGCAGCCGCGGGGTCGCGTCGGTGGATCCGGTGTCCACGGCGAGCACGTGCCGGGGCCGGACGGTGCTGCGGCGCAACGCGGAAAGCGCCAGCGGCAGCCAGTTTTCGCCGTCGTGACAGACCACAATGGCCAGAACGGGCGCGGTGCGCGGGACGGGCGCGGCGGTGCGGGGCAACGAACGCTCCAGATCAGGCGGGGGTCGGTGCGGCCACCCTACGGCCCCGGTCCGTCACCCGGTGGTGAACCCACGCCGTGTTCACCACGCGGAATCACCGGTGACGCAAGCATCACCGGTGATTCCCGCTCAGACTGCGCGTTTCTTCAGCTTGCGGCGCTCCCGCTCGGACAGACCGCCCCAGATGCCGAAGCGCTCGTCGTGGGCCAGTGCGTACTCAAGGCACTCGTCCTTGACCTCGCAGCCCAGGCAGATCCGCTTGGCTTCCCTGGTGGAGCCGCCCTTCTCGGGGAAGAACGCCTCCGGGTCCGTCTGCGCGCAGAGGGCGCGTTCCTGCCAATCCTGCTCTTCTTCGGTGGCATCGATGAGCTCGGTGAGATCTCCCAGAGCCTGCTCCGGGATCTCGCCCCAACTCATGACGTGCCCCCATTCCTTCCCATCGGCTTCCAACCGCACGTCCGCCTCCTCGCTCCCTAGCACTCCCCAGGCTGGCGGTGGTGAAACGACACTCGCCGTCCCCTCTCGGCGGCGAATGACATCACTGTGATTACACCCGTGTAGTGCGGTCAGGTCAAGCGGAGTAGCGAGTTCGGGGGACGTTCCGGCCCGATCGCGCAAGGGGACACGCCGGTAACTTCACACTGGGCATACGGAAGACTGGAGGACGTGCAGAAGTCAGCAGTGCGCCCCAGCCCGGTCTTCCTCGGCATCCTCGCGCTCACCGCCGCCGGCGGCGTCATGGCCGCTTTCGGTCACGTCGACCCGTTCTTCGTCCGGGATCACGACACACTGGCCGTGGCCGGTGTCGTGATCTTCGTCGCCGCCGGTTGGGTGGCGTCACTGTCACTGCACGAGTTCGGCCACGCGATGGTGGCCTACCGCGGCGGCGACTACAGCGTCGCCCACAAGGGTTACCTGAACCTCGACGTCCGGAGGTACACCGACCCGGTCCTGTCGATCGTCCTGCCGCTGATCTTCCTGTTCATCGGCGGCATCCCGCTGCCGGGCGGCGCGGTCTGGATCAACCGGGGCGCCCTGCGCTCGCGGGGGACGTCGTCGTGGGTGTCGCTGGCCGGCCCGCTGAGCAACCTCGCGGTCGGCGCGGCGCTGTGCCTGGTGGTCGCGCTGGTCCCGATGGCGCCCGGCCTGGTGATCGCGATGTCCTTCCTCGCGCTGCTGCAGGTCGTGACGTTCCTGCTCAACATCCTGCCGATCCCGGGCCTCGACGGCTGGGGCGCGATCGAGCCGTACCTGCCGCCGCAGGCGCGGGCGTTCGGCGCGCAGGTGCGCCCGTGGGCGCCGATCCTCCTGTTCGCGCTCCTGTTCCTGTTCCCACCGGCGAACGCCGCCCTGTGGGACGGCGCCGGCTGGATCTTCGACGCGCTGGGCGGCTACCCCGGTGCCTCGGCGGGGTTTTTCCTCTTCCAGTTCTGGAAGTGAGGTTTGGACCGGGCGCCTCGCGGGAAGATCACCGCGAGGCCGGCTGGTGCTCGGTCAGCCACCCGTGCGCGCGCTGCCACACCTCCCGCAGACCCGACCGCTCACTCAGGAAGTTCCCCGCCACTCCCACCACCGGCACCTTGCCGATCGCCCGTTGCAGCAGCCGCCCGCGCGGCCGCTTCTCGAGTTCCGCGCTGAGCTCCCGCAGGCTCCGGCCGAGCCGCCAGAGCGTGCCCGCGGCGGCCTGGACCGTCGCCTTGCCGTTCGCCGACGCCGTGAGGTCCTCGGTCAGCGACGCCGCCGCCCGGGCCTCGGCGGCTTCGTCGTGGCCCGCCGCGACCCCGGGCGCGATGTCCCGGCCGAACAGCACCCAGGCGATCAGCCGGACGCGGGTGCCGACGTCGGTGACGCCGTATTCGCCGGCGATCGCGCACAGCAGCAGGCCCTGGGACGCCGCGCCGACGGCGTCCTGCACGGGCATCCGGTCGGCGAGCGCGCCGCCGAGGCCGGGCAGCGCGGTCAGCAGCGCCGCGAAGCGGCCGACGCGGTTCATCCACCAGCTCGACCTCTCGTAGCCGGTCATCCGCGTCCACGCGTCCGTGCCGGGCACCTTCACCGACGTCACCCCGTTGACGAGCTTCGCCTTCAGGCCCGGTTCGACGCCGGCCAGGTCCCGCGTCTGCAGGCCGAACGGATCGGCGTCCCGCAGCGAGTCGAGCACCGGGCCGCAGGCCCGCACGAACGGCCGCAGCACGGCCACGAGTTCCCCGTCGGAGATGGTCACGGTGTTCCTCCCGGCCGCCGAGCCCGGTGCCGGTGCGCCGGGCGAGGCCAGAGTCGGCACCGCACCCGGCGTTGTTACGGGGTCCGGTGCTCGGTCAGCCAAACGTGCGCGCGCTTCCAGACCACGCGCAGCCCCGACCGCTCACCGAGGTAGTCCCCCGCCGCCCCGACCACCGGCAGCATGCCCAGCGCTCGGTGGAAGAGATTGCCCCGCGGGCGCTTCTCCAGCTCGCCGGTGATCCCGAGCAGCCCTCGGCCCAGCCGCCACAACGTCCGGCCCGCCGCCTTCACCGTGGCCTTGCCGTGTTTCTTCTCCGACGCCCTCAGTTCCTCGGTCAGCTTCGCCGCTTCGTCCGCCTCCGCGGCTTCGTCGTGCTCCGCGTGCTTGCCGGCCGCCAGGTCGGCGTCGATGTCGCGCTCGAAGAGGACCGACGCGATGAGCCGCACCCGCGTCCCGACGTCGGTGACGCCGTACTCGCCCGCGATCGCGCACAGCAACAGGCCCTGGGACGCCGCGCCGAGGGTGTCCTGGACCGGCAGGCGGTCGGCCAGCGCGCCACCCAGCCCGGGGATCGACGTGAGCAGCGCCGTGAAGCGGCCGACGCGGTTCATCCACCAGCTCGACCGGTCGTAGCCCGTCATCCGGGCCCACGCCGCCGTGCCCGGGACCTTCACCGACGTGACGCCGTGGATCAGCTTGGCCTTGAGCCCCGACTCGACCCCGGCCAGGTCCTCCGAGGCCCGCGCCTGCAGGCCGAACGGGTCGGACTCGCGCAGCGCGTCCAGCATCGGCCCGCAGGCACGCACGAACGGCCGCAGCACCGCCACGACCTGCTTGTCGGAGATCGCCTCAGCCACGTCCCGGTCCCCTTCCCGCCCGGCGCGGTGCGCCGCCCAGCACCATCGCGCCCGGCAGCGCGCTCGCGCCGAGCAACAGCAACGCCCGCCAGTCCTGGATCAGCACCAGGTCACCGCCCGGGCCCAGCATCCCGACCCCGAACACGACGAGCACCCACACGGCCAGGGGTACCCAGGAAAGCCCGGGGCGCACCAGCTTCGCCGTGGTCCACACCAGCCACGGCGTGGTGACGGCGCCCACCAGGACCGTCACCGGCAGCGGGACCACGCCGATCCGCAGCGGCAGGAAGAACAGCTCCAGCAGGGCGAGCAGCACCGTGTCGACGACGAGCAGCGCGAGCAGCAGCCCCCGCCCGAGCGTCAGCCGCTCCGCCACGGTCACAGCCCGCCGAACAGGTCGTCCGCCGCGCCCTCGGCCGGGCCGTGGGCCAGTACGAAGAAGTCACGCCCGAGGATCGGCTGGGCGATCTCGTTCGTGAGCGCGAAGTACGGGAGGCCGTCGTCGACCACGGCGAGCTGTGTCGCGTGGGCGCGCAGGGCGGCCAGCTTCGCCGGGACGTACGCGGCGACGTCGAGCACAGTCGTGATCTCTTCGTCGGGTGTGGTGGGCAGCTCGTCGTCCTCCGGGACGGTGAACAGGCGGGCCTGGTCACGCAGCGCGGCCAGGCCGGCGCGCACCGCGTCCCGCGACGCGACCGTGTGGAAGACCCGCTGCACCGACTTCGCCCGCGGCGCCGCCGCCATGGTGATCTCGTGGGCCCGGATGTGGTCGGGGTGGCCGTAGCCACCGAAGGCGTCGTAGGTGACGACAACCTGGGGCTGCACCTCGTCGATGAGTTCCGCCAGCTGCGCGGCCTGCTCCTCAGTGCTGCCGCCGGTGAACGCCCTCGGGTGCGACGCCGACGGCGTGCCCGCCATGCCCGAATCTCGCCACCGGCCGAGGCCACCCAGGTAACGGTGCCGCGACACCCCCAGTGCGGCGCAGGCGGCCTTCAGCTCGGCGACGCGGTAGCCGCCCAGCTGGTCGGCGGCCCAGGCGCCCAGCCCGGCCAGTTCGGGCAGGCCGGCCATGATCTCGCCCTCTTCACCCAGCGTGCAGGTCACCACGGTCACCTCGGCACCTTCGGCGGCGTATCGTGCGATCGAGGCGCCGGTGGTGATGCTTTCGTCGTCGGGATGGGCGTGGACGAACAGCAGCCGTCGGGGTACCGGGGAGATCACGGGTTGAGCGTAATTCCCGTGCTCCGACCTTCGTCGGGGACACCCTCGGTTATTCTCGCGCGAGTCGCGACCGCCGCGTCGTGACCGTCTGTACCCCCACGAAGGGCATCTTGGTGAGCACTGAAGCAACTTCGGCGAACGTCGCCGGCGTGTCCGGATCGGTCTTGTCCATCTCCGACCTGAGCGTGTCGTTCCAGACCGAGGACGGCGTCGTGGACGCCGTCAAGGGCATCGGGTTCGACGTGCAGCCCGGCGAGATCGTCGCCGTGGTCGGGGAGTCCGGGTCCGGCAAGTCCGTCACGTCGATGTCGGTGCTGGGCCTGCTGCCCAAGACCAGCCGGATCGCCGGCGAGCTGCGCCTCGGCGAGCGCAACCTGGCGGATCTCAAAGAGAAGGACATGCAGAAGATCCGCGGCAACCAGGTCGCGATGATCTTCCAGGAGCCGATGACGGCGCTGAACCCGGTCTACACGGTCGGCTGGCAGCTGCGCGAGGCCCTGCGGTCCCACCTCGACATCGCCAAGGAAGCCGCGGACAAGCGCGCGGTCGAGCTGCTCGACATGGTCGGCATCCCGAACCCCGAGCTGCGGTTCAAGCAGTACCCGCACCAGCTCTCGGGCGGCCTGCGCCAGCGCGTCGTCATCGCCATGGCCATCGCCTGCGACCCGAAGGTGATCATCGCCGACGAGCCGACCACGGCGCTCGACGTCACGGTCCAGGCGGAGATCCTCGGCCTGCTGCGCAAGCTGCGGGACACCCTCGAAACGGCGATCGTGCTGATCACCCACGACATGGGCGTCGTCGCCGACATGGCCGACCGCGTGATCGTGATGTACCAGGGCGAGATCGTCGAAGAGGCGCCGGTGCGCGAGCTGTTCGCGTCGCCGAAGGAGGACTACACCCGGCGGCTGCTGGCCGCGGTACCGGTGCTCGGCCAGCGTCCCGAGGGCCGTCGCCTGCTCGAGGACTCCGGGATCGCCAATGACAGCACCGAGGCGGCCAAGATCGCCGAGGAGATCCGGCTGGCCGACGCCGAGCTCGAGGCCGTGATCGAGGAGGCCGCGCCGGCCCTGGAGATCAAGAACCTCGTCCTCGAGTACCCCGGCCGCCGCGGCCAGGGCAAGAACCGCGCGGTCGACGACGTCTCGCTGACCATCGCCAAGGGCGAGATCGTCGGCCTGGTGGGCGAGTCGGGCTCGGGCAAGTCGACGGTCGGCCGCTGCGCCGTCGGCCTGCTGCGCGCGACCCAGGGCACGATCGCGATCGCGGGCAAGGACATCACGACGATGTCGGCGAAGGAGATCCGCCCGCTGCGCCGGTTCTTCTCGATCGTGTTCCAGGACCCGGCGTCGACCCTGGACCCGAAGATGACGATCGGCGAGTCGATCGCCGAGCCGATGGTGCTGCACAAGGTGCTGTCCGGCAAGGCGCTGTCGGCGCGGGTGCGGTCGCTGCTCGACAAGGTCGAGCTGGGCGGGCACTACATGAACCGCTACCCGCACGAGCTGTCCGGCGGCCAGCGCCAGCGCGTGGCGATCGCGCGGGCGCTGTCGCTCGATCCGGCGCTGCTGATCGCGGACGAGCCGACGTCGGCGCTGGACGTGTCGGTGCAGGCCCGCGTGCTGGACCTGTTCCTCGACCTGCAGCAGTCGCTGCAGTTCGCGTGCCTGTTCATCAGCCACGACCTGGCGGTGGTCGACCTGCTGGCCGACCGCGTCGCGGTGATGCAGCACGGCAAGCTCGTCGAGGTCGGCACCCGCGACCAGGTGCTGCACTCGCCGCAGCAGGAGTACACGAAGCGCCTGCTGTCGGCGGCGCCGGTGGCGGACCCGGTGCTGCAGGCCGAGCGCCGCGCGGCCTGGGAGGCCGGCAAGCTGGCCCCGGTGGCCGACTGACGGACTGACGCAGAAGGGCCCGCACCTCGTGAGGTGCGGGCCCTTCGCTGTGTCTGGAGGGGCCTTACGCGTGATCAGGCGGGCATCTCGCGTGTCTGGAGGGGCATCACGCGGGGATCTCAGCCGACGCGGATGCGGGGGTCGAGGATGCCGTAGAGGAGGTCCGCGACCAGGTTGGCGATCACCACGCTCGCCGCGATCACCACCAGCCAGCCCATCAGGACCTGGGGGTCGTTCTTGTTGACCGCCTCCACCAGCAGCGTTCCCATGCCGTGCCAGTTGAACACCGTTTCGGTGATGATCGCGCCCGTCACCGTGGCGCCGAAGTTGACCGAAAACAGCGTCATCACCGGGATCAGGGCGTTGCGGAACGCGTGGCGCCAGATCACCCGGCTGTTCGATACGCCCTTGGCGCGCGCGGTCCGCACGTAGTCGGCGCCCAGGACCTCCAGCATCGACGCCCGCTGGAACCGGCTGTACGCGGCGAACGTGATGGCCATGATCGACAGCGTCGGCAGCAGGAACGCGCCGACGTACTTCGCGAGCGCGTCACCCACTCCGGTGGCCGAGAGGCTCTCCGGGCTCGTCGTCCGGAGCCACGGGTCGCCGAGGACGTCCGACAGGCCCAGGTCGCGGACCCAGATGTTCGCGCGGATCGCGTAGCCCTTGAGGACGATCGCCACGCAGAAGATCGGCATCGAGAACATCAGGAACGCCAGCGTCGTCGCCAGGTAGTCCCAGATCGAGTACTGCTTCACCGCCGCCAGGACACCCACCAGCACACCGAAGACCAGGGCCAGCACGGACGCGGTCAGCACCAGCTCCAGCGTCACCTTGAACGCGGCCATCACCTTCGGCTGGACCGGGGTGAACGCGTTGCCCTGGGCGATCGAGATGCCCCAGTCGCCGGTCAGGAAGTGGCCCAGCCAGCTGAAGTAGCGGGCGAGGACGCTCTGGTCCAGGCCCAGCTTGTGCTCGGTCTCGGCGATGGCGGCCGCGCTGATCCCCGGTTTGCTGCGGAGCTCGCCGAGCGGGTCGCCGGTGTTGGCGACCATCACGAAACAGAGGAACGTGCCGATCAGCAGGACCGGGATGGAGATGGCCAGCCGACGGAGCACGTACAGCACGAGATTCATCCGAAACCCCCAGGTCCGGCGATCTCCACGGAAAACGGACGCGGGGGTGACCGGAACCGGTCACCCCCGCGTCGCGCGTTCAGGCCTTCATTCTCCGCTGCCGCGGGTCGAAGGCGTCGCGAAGACCGTCACCGATGAAGTTGATCGTCAGTGAAATCAGCACGAGCACGATGAACGGACCGAAGAACAGCGCCGGCCGCGTCTGCAGCTGGGCGTAGTTCTCCAGGATGACGCGGCCGAGCGAGGTGTCCGGCAGCTGGACACCGAGGCCGATGAACGACAGCGCGGCTTCCGCCAGCACGGCCTGCGCGACCGCGAGGGTCGCGTTGACCGTGATGCTGCCGACCATGTTCGGCACCAGGTGCTTGAAGATGATCCGGAACGTCCCGGCGCCCGACGCACGAGCGGCGTCGACGAACTCGCGCTGGGACAGCGACATCGCCTCGGCGCGGGTGATCCGGGCGATCTGCATCCAGCCGAACGCCGCCAGCACCAGCGCGACGATGTACCAGGACCCGCCGCCGAACACCTTGGCGAGGATGGCCGCCGCGGCGATCTGCGGGATGATCAGGAACAGGTCCGTCACCCGGGAGATCGCCGAGTCGGAGAACCCGCGCAGGTAGCCGGCGACCGCACCGAACACGACGCCGATCACGGTGGCCAGGATCGACACGGTGAGCGCGATGAGGAGCGAATACTGCGTACCGCGCAGCACCTGCGACACCATGTCCTTGCCGACCTGCGTCGTCCCGAGCGGGAAGTCGCCGCTGGGCTTGGCGAACGACGGGAACGAGCTGTCCTCGTAGTTGTGCTTCCAGAACAGCGGCATCAGGATGCTGATCAGCACGATCAGGACGAGCACGCCGGTCGACGCCATCGCCAGCTTGTGGTGCAGGAACTTCCGCAGGACCAGCTTGCCCTGGCTGCGCGGCTCCGGCAGCGCGTCCGGCGGCAGCGTGCCTTCGGCCGAAGCGGTTTCGCTCGCGAGAAGAGAGTTCAAGTCAGCCAACGCGAATCCTCGGGTCCAGGATGCCGTACATCAGGTCGGCGATCAGGTTGGCGACGATGACACTGCTGGCGATCACCACGAGCCAACCCATCATCACCTGAGTGTCGTTCTTCGTGACGGCTTCCACCAGCAATGTGCCCATACCGTGCCAGTTGAACACCGTCTCGGTGATGATCGCGCCGGCCAGGACCGAGCCGAAGTTGACCGAGAACAGCGTCGACACCGGGATCAGGGCGTTGCGGAACGCGTGCCGGAAGATGACCCGGCCGTTGGCGAGCCCCTTGGCGCGCGCGGTGCGCACGTAGTCCGAGTTCATCACCTCGAGCATCGAGGCGCGCTGGAACCGGCTGTACGCGGCGAAGCTGATCGCCATGATCGACAGCGTCGGCAGCAGGTACGCGCCGATGGTGCTGGTGATGAAGTCGCCGACGCCGTCGGTCCTCAGCTGCTCCGGGCTGGTCGTGCGCAGCCAGGGGTTGCCGAGGACGTCGGACAGGCCGAGGTCGCGGACCCAGCCGTTGATCTCGATCGCGTAGCGCTTCAGCACGATCGCGACGCAGAAGATCGGCATCGAGAAGAGCAGGAAGGCGAGGGTGGTCGCGATGTAGTCGATGATCGAGTACTGCTTCACGGCGGCCAGCACGCCGACGATGATGCCGATGATCAGCGCGAGGATCTCGGCGCCGACGACCAGCTTGAGGGTGACGCCGAAGGCGGCCATCACCTTGGGGGCGACCGGCGCGAGGGCGTTGCCCTGCGCGATGGAGATGCCCCAGTTCCCGCTCAGGAAGTCACCCAGCCACGTGAAGTAGCGGGGCACGATGCCCTGGTCGAGACCCAGTTTGGCGGCCGTGGCGGCCAGCGCTTCCTTGCTGATGGTCGGGTTCTGCCGCAGCTCGCCCAGCGGGTCGCCGGTGCCGGCGACCATCACGAAACACAAGAAAGTCCCGACCAGGAGGACGGGAATCGATATCGCCAGACGGCGAAGGATGTAGATCACCAGGTTCAACGAACTGCTCCTCATCCGGGCCTGGTCGTCAGAAGTGCGCTGGACCGCTACCCGGTTGTCTACCGTAGTGGCGGTAACCCTACGGTCAACAGCTACTTCCGGTGGGTACCGGGGCCCGGCTCGTGGCCGGACCCCGGTACCTCCCAGGTCATCTGGAGCGAGGGGAAAGAAGAGGCGGGACGAGCCCTACTTCTTCTGCTCCCACTCGCCGACGTTCCACAGAACACCGTCGTACGACTGCATGTAGACGCGGTCGATGCCCTTGAACGCCCACATGCTCGGCGTCTGGAACAGCGGCAGGGTCGCGTAGTCGTCGGCGATGGCCTTGTCGGCCTCCTGGTACTTCTGCAGCTTGACCTGCTCGTCGGTCGCCTTCACCGCAGCGTTGTAGGCGTCGTCGATCTTCGTGTCGCAGAGGTTCTGGTAGTTCTGCTCGCCGCCCTTGTCCGGGCAGACGTAGATCGACTTCGACTCCGCCTTGAACGGCTGAGCGGACCAGCCGAACAGCGCCACGTCGTAGTCACCGGTCGAGACGCGGCCACCCTTGAGGAAGTTGGCGTCGGTCTCGTCCTTGACCTCGATGCCGGCCGCCTTGGCCTGCGAGATGATGATCTCGACGGTCTGGCTGCGGCGGGCGTTCTGGTTGTGCGTGATCTTGAACGAGGCACGCACGCCGCCCTTGGCGAAGATGCCGTCGGCACCCTTGGTCCAGCCGGCGTCGGTCAGCGTCTTGGCCGCCGCCTCGGCGCCCAGGCCGGCCTTGCTGCTGTACAGGTCGGTGTAACCGGGCTCACCCTGGAAGAACACGACGCTGTTCAGCGGCTCCGCGTCCGCCTGGACCTCCTTGAGCAGCTTGTCCGTGATCTCCTTGCGGTTGACCGACTCGAGGAACGCCTTGCGGAGGTCCTTGTCGGCGAACATGCGCTTGAAGTTCAGGTCGAGGTGCTCGTAGGTCAGCTGCGAGGCCGAACCGTAGGTCACGCCCTGCGCCGCGAGGCCCTTCATCGTCTGGGCCGCGGTGGCGTCCGGCTGGGTCGACGCCGCGACGTCGATCTCACCGTTCTGCAGCGCGGTGGCCATGGCCTTGGTGTCTTCCATGGCGCGGACGATGATCTTCGACGGGCCACCCTTGCCGCCCGCCCACTGCGGGTTCTTCTCCAGGGTGACGGCCTTCTGGTTGGCGTCGAACGCGGTGATCTTGTACGGGCCGGAAGCGGGCATGATGTCCGCCTTGAAGCCCTTCCACTCGTTCGACCAGAAGTCACCGGCCTTCTTGATCTGGGCCGGGTCGCCGGTCGGAGCCAGCTTGGTGATGTCCGCGATGCCGGTCTTGGCCTCGAGGACGTGCGCGGGCAGGATCGACGGCGCGTTGAACAGGCCCTTGTAGTCCAGGTAGGGCTCGCTGTAGTCGGTGACGAAGGTCAGCGGGTCCTTGCAGGTGGCCTGCTTGATCAGCGAGTACCCGGTGGTCGAGGCCGAGTTGAACGGGTTCTTGCCGTCCGGGCCCTTGGCCAGGCCGCTCTGCGACAGCCACGCCAGGTACAGGTCCTTGCAGTCGTAGGCCTGACCGTCCGACCACTTGATGTTCGGCTTGATCTTGTACGTGACCTGCTGCGGGTCCTTCTGCGTGACGTCCCACGACTCGAAGATGTCGTTGTTCAGCAGGATCTTGTTGTTGCCGTCGAGCTTCAACGTGCCGGAGAGCACCGCGGCCAGCACGTAGTTGTTGTACGAGCTGTTGGTGTCCGGGGTCTGGTTGTTGTACCCCGAGTACCCGTCGTCGATACCGATCGTGACCGTACCGTCGTACCCCGGGGTGTCCGCGAGCTTGAACAGGTCACCGGTCTCGGCCTTGCCGACAGCCATCGCCTTGACGTCGGTCGACGATCCGTTCTTGTCGGTGTTGCCCGAACCCGAATCACCACCGCTGCAGGCGCTCAGCAACAGCGAAGCGCCGGCGACGAGCGACAAAGCGGAGACTGCTTTGGATCTCCTCATGAAGTGTGCCCTCCTAGCACTGAGCCCTTGAATATCGGGACAAGGGCCCACACCGCTCCGGTTGGATGGGCCGGAGCCTACGACACGCCAAGCGACACTCAACTGGCGCACTGCGGGAGCACGCTAGAAAGGAAAAGCACCGACAGTCACCAGTTCCGGGTCGATCGTGACCAAAGGGTGACTTCCAGTCGACATCCAGAAATACGACGGTTACCTCATGGATTCACAACGTCCCACTCGAAGGCGTTGGTAAAGATCACCCGGTAGTACTGAATGCGTAGCCAACCGATTACTTCGGGCCGCGAGTCCAGTTCACCGCCGACCCGAACGGGCCCACCATCGGGGGACCTGGTGTGACGCCCGAGATGCCCGAACCGATCGCCAGGGTGTCAGCCAATTGGAAGAGTGGAATCACCACGTTCTGGCGCCAAAGTTCAGGCTCAAGAGTGGTGAGCGCTTCGCTCGCCGGGGTCGATCCGGACAGCGCCGCGTCGATCGACGGCTGCAGCGCCGGGTCGCAGAACCCGGCCGCGTTGCCCGGGACGACGGGCTTGGTCTTGTCCACGCCGGCGGCCGTCTGCTCCGGGCGGCAGCCGAAGGTCGACGCGAGCACCGAAGCGGTGTCACCGCCGACCGCCTGCGGGACGACGGCGATGTCGACGCCGACGTTGCCCGCCGAGTCGCCGGTCGGCTGCTGGACCCCGCCGACCACCGGCATCGCCAGCAGGCCGCTGAACAGGTCCCGCGGCGGCGGCGTGATCGCGTTGACCTCGATGCCCTGTGCGGACAGCTCGGCGGCGAGCTCCTTGGCGATCGACGCGTACGGCTCCTGGGCCTGCGGCGAGGCGATGACCAGCGAGAGCGCCCGACCGTTCTTGCGCCAGGTGCCCGCGGTCTTGGTGTAACCGGCCGCCTTCAGCGACTGCTCGGCCTTGGCGACGTCGGGCGCGGTGGGCGGGCCGGGCGGGATGGTGGCCGTGTAGCCCTTCACCGACGGCGCCGTGACCTGCGCGTCGGCGTGCAGCGTCGACGACGGGCCGCCGTTGACGCCCTCGGTGATCAGCTTGGTGCGGTCGATCAGCGCGGCGACGCCGGCGCGGACCTGGGCGTCCTGCAGGGTCGCGCTGACCGGGCGCAGCAGCACGTCGGCCACCAGCGGGCGGGCCACCGTGTGCAGCTTGACCGCCGAGCCGAGCTCGCCGAGCAGCTTGAGCTCGTCGCCGTTCGTGCGCGCCAGCGCGAACTGGTCGTTGCCGCTGCGCAACGCGGCCAGCAGCGTGTTCTGGTCCGAGCGGCGGAGCACGATCCGGTCGATCGCGGCGGGCTTCTCCCAGTAGCGCTCGTTGCGCTCGAGGATCACCTCGCCGCGGGCGGTGTCCAGGCTCTTGATCGAGAACGGGCCGGCGACGGCCGGGAAGTTCGAGGCGAGCGCCCCTCGCCAGCCGTCGGGCGCGTCCTTGAGCAGGTGGGCAGGCAGCAGGTCGGAGAACAGCGTCTGCCAGCCCGGGTACGGCTTGGCGAAGGTGACCTCGACGCGCTTGCCGCCCTCGCGCGACTGGAGGTCGGTGATCTGCCGGTAGCCGGCGGGCTCGATCACGCCGGGCTGGTCGCGCAGCTGGGTGCGCAGGTAGTCGAAGTCCTCGGCGGCGATGGGCGCGCCGTCGGACCAGGAGGCGTCCGGCCGGATTTCGTAGGCGACCACGAACGGCTGCTGCGAGATCACCTCGGCGGACTTCATCAGGTTCTTGTCGAGCTGGGTGGTGCCGTCGTCCTTCTGGCGGAACACCGAGGGCAGCAGCAGCTGCGAGAGCGCGGAGGTCACCTGGGACGAGTCCGCGAGGTTGTGCGGGTTGTACCCGCCGAGCACGTCGTCGACGCCGACGACGATCTGCGACGGCGTCTTGCCGGTGGTGGACACGGGCGCGACCGACGAGGAGACGACCGGGGGTGGCGGGGTGTTGGAGCAGGCGGTGAGCAGCACGGCCGCGAGTGCCACTACCGGCACCGCTTTGCGATTCACCCGCACGCCCCGTTCCTCCCCGTTTCACACCGATCGGGTCCGCCATGCTCCCACGACCGCCTCCGCCGCCGGAACCGAGATTCCCACACCCGGATCGGGCGGCCCCGCCGCCCCTGGGTGCCACTACGGGAATGGACGCGCGGCACACCGTCCGGGTTCCCGGACCGTTCCGGAACGGCGGAACGAACACGGGCCGGACACGAAAAAGGTTCACACCGGTGGCCGGCGCCAGGCGATGAGGCCGTCGCGACCCCTATAAAGATATAAGGAGAAGAACGGCGGAATTCCTGACACTGGGTCTCCCACCGGCCGACTCAGAGTAAGGGACAGGGCACGAAAAAACCTCCCGGCGACACGCACCGGGAGGTTTTTTCGAAGCGGGGGATCAGCCGTTGTCGCGGCTCTTGGCGCGCGAACGCTCCTTGGCCCGGGTGTTGACGTCCAGGGTGACCTTGCGGACCCGGACGACCTCGGGCGCGACCTCGACGCACTCGTCGACCGAGCAGAACTCCAGGGCCTCTTCCAGGCCCATCTTGCGCGGGCGGGCCAGCGTCTCCATCACGTCGGCGGAAGACTGACGCATGTTCGTCAGCTTCTTCTCCTTGGTGATGTTGATGTCGAGGTCCTCGAAGCGCGGGTTCTCGCCGACGACCATGCCCTCGTAGACGTCGGCGCCCGGCTCGACGAAGAAGGTGCCGCGGTCGGCCAGCTGGATCATCGCGTACGCGGTGACCGGGCCCGACCGGTCGGCGACCAAGGAGCCGCTGTGGCGGGTGCGGATCTCGCCCGCCCACGGGAAGTAGCCCTCGAACACGTGGTTCGCGATGCCGGTGCCGCGGGTCTCGGTGAGGAAGTCGGTGCGGAAGCTGATCAGGCCGCGCGACGGGAGCACGTACTCCAGCTTGATCCGGCCGGTGCCGTTGCCGCTCATGTCCTCCATGCGGCCCTTGCGGGCGGCCAGGAGCTGGGTGATCGCGCCGAGGTGCTCCTCCGGCGAGTCGATGTAGAGGCGCTCGAACGGCTCGTGCAGCTTGCCGTCGATCGTGCGCAGGACGACCTGCGGCTTGCCGACGGTCAGCTCGAAGCCCTCGCGGCGCATCTGCTCGACCAGGATGGCCAGCGCCAGCTCGCCACGGCCCTGGACCTCCCAGGTGTCGGGGCGCTCGGTCGGCAGGACGCGGATGCTCACGTTACCGATGAGCTCCTGGTCGAGGCGGGCCTTGACCAGCCGCGCGGTGACCTTGTCGCCGCCGTTGCGCCCGGCCAGCGGCGAGGTGTTGACGCCGATGGTCATCGAGATCGCGGGCTCGTCGACGGTGATCCGGGGCAGCGCCACCGGGTTGTCGGAGTCGGCGAGCGTGTCACCGATGGTGATGTCCGGGATACCGGCGATGGCGACGAGCTCGCCCGCGCTGGCCTCGGTCGCCGGGACGCGGGTGAGCGCCTCGGTGACCAGCAGCTCGGAGATGCGGACGTTCTGGACGTTGCCGTCCTCGCGCATCCAGGCCACGGTCTGGCCCTTGCGCAGCTTGCCGGCGTGGATGCGGATCAGCGCGATGCGGCCGAGGAAGTTGGACGCGTCGAGGTTGGTGACCAGCGCCTGCAGCGGCGCGTCGAGGTCGGCGGCGGGCGGCGGCACGTGCCGGAGCAGCGTGTCGAACAGCGGGTCGAGGTTCTCGCTCTCCGGGATCTCGCCGTCGGCGGGCTGCTCCAGGCTGGCCTTGCCGGCGCGCGCGGAGGCGTAGACGACCGGGAGGTCGAGGATCGCGTCGTGATCGGCGTCCTCGATGTCGCTGGCCAGCTCGAGCAGCAGGTCGTGGGTCTCCTCGACGACCTCGGCGATTCGGGCGTCCGGCCGGTCGGTCTTGTTGACCAGCAGGATCACCGGCAGGCCGGCTTCGAGGGTCTTGCGCAGCACGAACCGGGTCTGCGGGAGCGGGCCCTCGGACGCGTCGACCAGCAGGACGACGCCGTCGACCATGGCCAGGCCGCGCTCGACCTCACCGCCGAAGTCGGCGTGGCCGGGGGTGTCGATGACGTTGATCGTCACCTGGCCCTCGGGCGTCTGACGGTGGATCGAGGTGTTCTTCGCGAGGATCGTGATGCCCTTTTCGCGCTCCAGCTCCCCCGAGTCCATCACGCGGTCGACGACCTCGGCGCGCTCGGCGAAGGCGCCGGACTGGCGGAGCATCGCATCCACCAGCGTGGTCTTGCCGTGGTCGACGTGGGCGACGATCGCGACGTTGCGCAGGTCGGGCCGGGTCTTACCGGTCGGCCGGCCGGTTTCGACGGTAGCGCTGGCTGCGGGCACGCGAGAACTCCTGAACTTCAAGGGTTGGATGGCCGCGCACGCCCGTCAGGCATCCCGTGACCGGCTCTGGTCACACGCGGACCTCACCCAGGATACCTGCCACCCCATTGTGAGCGGCCCCACGCCCCCCTTGCGGTTAGGCTGACCTAACGTGGAAACCCGGGGAAGGTCGCCGATCCGGAAGGTGCGTGCGCGTGGGCAAGAAGCCGAAGGACCCGCGGAAGGTCGTGCGCAAGCTCATGAAGGCCGGCAAGGTCAAGAAGAAGTGCTGCCGGTCGAAGCCGCGCTGCAAGAAGTGCCCGGTATTGGCTCTGCAGAAGGCGAAGCTGGATCTGGCCGCTTGACTCAGTGGGGCACGGCCTCGTTGATCTGCCGCAGCTCGGGTGCGGTCTTCGTCGGCGAGAACTCGATGACCTCGTACTTCGCCAGGTGCTTCACGCAGAACGGGTCGGACGCCAGGATGGCGTCGAGCTTCCCGCGGGACATCGGCCGCGTGATGATCACGCCGCCAGTGCGCGGGTTCCGCCGCCCGGACGCCAGGAAGTGGCCGTGCTCGTACTGCCTGTTCAGCCACTCGGCGTGGTCCGGGAGCGCGTAGTCGATTTCCTCGATCGGGGCCGTGTAGTTCAGCAGGACGACATACATGGTTAAGACGGTAGACCCGCGCGGCCCATCCCGCGTCCGGACGATACCGAGTGGTGACGGTCGTCGGCTAAGCTCGGGGCATGCACGCGCAGACGTCCTGGTGGCCGCCAACGGCGGCCGATCCAGTCCTGCGCTGATGACCAGCGGCCGCCCCGGACGGGCGGCCTTTTTCATGCCTTCTCCGGGGTGGCCCCACCTCGAAGGGAAGACCCATGAGCAAGCTGTCCGGCATCACCCCCTCCGGCCACGTCCACCTCGGCAACTACCTCGGCGCGGTCCGCCGCTGGGCCCTCGACGGCGGCGCGGACGACCTGTACTTCGTCGCCGACCTGCACGGCATGACGACCCCGCACAACCCGGCGAAACTCCGATCCCTGGCACGCGAGCAGCTGGCGGTGCTGATCGCCGCCGGCATCGATCCCGAGCGGGTGTTCGTCCAGTCCGACCTGGCCCGCGAGCTGGGCGCGCTGACCTGGGTCCTGGAGTGCACCTGCAACTACGGCGAAGCGGCGCGGATGATCCAGTTCAAGGAGAAGTCGAAGGGCCAGGCCGGGGTGCGGCTGTCCCTGCTGACGTACCCGGCGCTGATGGCCGCGGACATCCTGCTCCAGGGTGCGGACGAGGTCCCGGTCGGCGAGGACCAGCGCCAGCACGTCGAGCTGACGCGGACGCTGGCCAAGCGCTTCAACGGCACCTACGGCGACGTGTTCACCATCCCGCGCGCGGTGCTGCCGCCGGCCGGCGCGCGGGTGAAGGACCTGGCCGACCCGACGCGCAAGATGTCGAAGTCCGCTCGGGACGCGGTGGGCGTGGTGTTCGCGCTCGACGAGCCCGACCAGATCCGCCGCAAGATCCGCCGCGCGGTCACCGACGGCGGATCGGTGCCGGTCCACGCCCCGGAGACCCGGCCGGGGATGGCGAACCTGCTGGAGATCCTGGCCGCGTGCCGGGGTGGGTCCCCGGCGGACCTGGCCGACGAGTTCACGTCGTACGGCGCGGTGAAGGACGCCGTCGCCGAAGCGGTGGTCGAGGAGCTGCGGCCGGTGCGCTCACGGGCGTTGGCGCTGCTCGAGGACGTCGCCGAGCTGGACCGGGTGCGCAAGGCGGGTGCCGAGCGGGCCCGCGAGCGCGGCTCGCACCGGCTCGACGCGGCGCTGCGGATGATCGGGGCTAACTGAGCAGCGCGCGGAGGGCGGGGAGCAGGATCCGGTCGGCGGGCAGCCAGTCGACTTCGTCGAGGTCGTCGGGCCCGAGCCACTGAACGGCTCGGTGCTCGACGGCCCGCGGCTCTTCCCCGGGCGAGACGAGCGTCGCGGCGTAGATCCGGAGGACCTTCCCGCCGGGCAGCGCGATGTCCTCCCCGACCCGGTGGCCGACCTCGACGACGACGTCGAGTTCCTCGCTGCACTCGCGGGCCAGCGCAAAGGCCTCGGACTCCCCGTCTTCGACCCGCCCGCCGGGCAGTTCCCACTGCCCCGCGTGCTTCGGCGGCCACGCCCGTTGCTGGGCCAGCAGCTTGCCGTCCCGCACCAGGGCGGCTCCCACGATCACACCGTTCACAGTCCCGGAACTTACCCGGAAGCCCCCTCCCGCGGCCGGTCGTGAGTGGTAAGTCGGGTTCTAACCCGACTTACCACTCACGACCCCGGGCCGGCCGCGCGCCAGACGACCACGAAGCGGGCGCCGCCGTCCGGGGACTCGCCCACCTGGACCCGGCCGCCCCGGCGCCGGACCGTCTCCGCCACCATCGCCAGCCCCAGGCCCGTGCCGCCGGAGGACCGGGCGCGGTCGTCCGCGATCCGGTAGAACCGGTCGAACACCTTCTCCCGGTGCTCCGGCGCGATCCCCGGGCCGTCGTCGTCGACCACCACCCGCACCGACGACCGCGACGCCAGCACCGACACCACGATCTGCCCACGCGCGTAACGGCACGCGTTGCGCAGCAGGTTGTCCAGCACCAGCTCCACCTCCGCGTGCGCCGAAGACGCCCACGCCTGCGCGACCGCCGTGCTCACCCGCGTCTCCGGCGCCCCCGCCGGCAGCCGCGCCACCGCCGAACGCACTTCGCTCACCAGCTCGACCGGCGACGCCGGGGGCACCTCCCCCGCGTCCGAGCGGGCCAGCGAGAGCAGCCCGTCCAGCAGCGACGACAGCCGCTCGGCCTCGGTCAAGATGTCCGACAGCGTCTCCTGGGACAGCTCCGGATCCGGGTTGGTCACCGCCACCTCGGCCTGCACCCGGATCGACGCGACCGGCGAGCGCAGCTCGTGCGCCGCGTCGCCGGTGAACCGCCGCAGGCGCTCGGCCGCCTGCTCCTGCCGCTCCAGCAGCGCGTTGAACTCCTCCGCCAGCGCTCGCAGCTCGTCGTGCGAGTCCGGCAGCGCCAGCCGCGCGCCCGGCGGCAGCGACCGCACCGAACCCCGCATGCGCGCGACCGGCCGCAGCGACAACCGCACCACCAGCCACACCGCGAACCCCGCCACCAGCGCTCCGATCGCCGCGACGACCACCAGCCACACGCCGCCGTAGTGCACGGCGGCCGCGAAGCCGACCAGACCCGCTCCCGCGACGACCAGCCGTTGCGACCCGTCCGGCGCGCTGACGACCGTGCCGAGGTACCGAGCCCCGTCGCGCTGGACCGGCAGGCCCGCCTTGAGGGTCGAGACGTCCGCCGGAGCCAGGCCGGCCGGGGTGCCGCCGTCCACCGGTGCGCCCGCGATGTCGAGCACCCGCAGCGTCACCGGCGCCGCCCCGGACAGCGGACGCCCGGCGCTCACCTCGGCACCGGCCGGGCCGAGGGCGGCGGAAAGCTCGCGGTCGACCGAGCCGATGAGCAGCGGCGAGAGGTTCGACGCGGCCAGCGTGGCCAGCCCGAGCAGGCAGGCCAGGGTGATCGTCGCGGCCAGCAGGGTGATCCGGACCTGCAGGGACCGGCCCCGCCACCAGGAGATCACGGCGTGATGACCTCGTCGAGCTGCGCGTCGGACGCCAGGTAGCCGTGCCCCCGCACGGTCCTCAGCAACGCGCCGGCCCCGACCGCGTCGAGCTTGCGGCGGACGTACCCGACGTAGACCTCGACGAGGTTGCGGGTCACCGCCTGCTCCTCGCCCCAGACCGCGCGCAGCAGCTCGTCCTTCGTCACGACCGTGCCCGCCCGGCCGACGAGCACCTCCAGCAGCGCGAACTCCCGAGGGCTCAGCCCGACTTCTTCGTCGTGCCAGTGCACCTGCCGCAGCCCGCGGTCGACGGCCAGCGCGCCGAGCCGCAGCGTGCCGCGGCCGGCTTCCGGCCCCGCCCGGCGCAGCACCGCCCGGACCTGGGCGACCAGCACCACGAACGAGAACGGCTTGACGAGGTAGCCGTCGGCACCGAGGTCGAGGCCGTCGGCCTGGTCGACCTCGCCGTCCTTGGCCGAGACGAGCAGCACCGGCGTGGTGACGCCGTCCTTGCGCAGCCGTTCCAGCACGCGGTAGCCCGACAGCCCCGGCAGCATGATGTCCAGCAGGATGACGTCGAACGAGCCCGTGCTCGCCAGCTGCAGGCCGGTGGGCCCGTCCGCGGCCGTGACCACGTCCATGTCCTCCGCCCGCAGCCCGCGCTGCAGGGCTTTGCGCACGCCCGGTTCGTCGTCGACCACCAGCACCCGAGGTTTCACGAGACTCATCATGGCCGGTTTGCGCAGGTCGTGCGTCGGTTCTCAGCGCGATCTCAGCCGGGGAGGGCGAACCTTCAGGGGTATCTCAGCCTCGAGAGGGAAGCGTCGTGGCCAGGGAGCCGGGCACACTCGAGCCCGGGAACACCACAGGGAGAGACGCATGAAACCGAAGACGAAGGGCATCGCCGCCGCGGTCCTCGGCACCGCGCTCGGTGCCGGCGGGCTCGCGTTCGTCGCGATGCCGGCCAGCGCGGACGACAAGCCGGCGCTGCCGCAGGTGAGCGCCGAGGACCTGGTGCAGTCGGTGGTCAAGGCGAAGCCGGGCGCATTCGACGGCACGCTGAAGGTGAGCAACGACCTGGGCCTGCCCGCGGTGGGGAACGCGGTGCCGGGCGCGCAGGCGCTGAACATGGACTCGGCCCACATCTTCAGCGACGGCGCGGGCAAGAGCCGGCTCGCCGTCACGCAGGGCGCGAGCCAGGAGACCGTGGTCCACGACGGCACCACCGTCTGGGACTACAGCTCCAAGACGAACACCGCGACCAAGCTGACCGTCCCGGCCGACGTGGCCCAGCGGAAGGGCGCGGGCAGCGACAAGACCGCCGACCCGCTGGCGGCGTCGACGGAACTGCTCGCGAAGGTCCGCGAGAGCAGCACGGTCTCGGTCGACGGCACCGCGTCCGTCGCCGGTCGCCCGGCCTACGAGCTGGTCCTGACCCCGAAGCCGACCGAGCGGACGCTGCTGCGCGAGATCCGCGTCGCGGTCGACTCGCAGACGCGGCTGCCGCTGCGGGTGTCGGTGCTGAGCAACGGCACGGCGACGCCGGCGCTCGAGGTCGCGTTCACCGAGATCGAGTTCACCCAGCAGCCGGCCGACCTCTTCACCTTCACCCCGCCGAAGGGCGCCAAGGTGCAGGAGAAGACGCCGACGATCGACCAGAAGTCCAAGGACCTGGCCGAGCAGGCCAAGCAGGACGTCAAGGTCGTCGGCGACGGCTGGGACACCGTCGTCACCGGCAAGGTCCCGGCGGACGCGCTGAACGCGGCGCCGAAGCAGCAGTCCGGCCGGGAGGGCCGGGGGGCCAACGTCGACCCGAAGGCGCTGCTCGAGCGGTTCGGCAAGAAGGTCAACGGCACGTGGGGCAGCGGCTACCTCTTCACCACGAAGGTGGGCACCGCGGTGCTGACCGACGACGGCCGCTTCGCCGCCGGCGCGGTGCCGGAGCAGGTCCTGTTCGAAGCGCTGGGCCAGAAGTGACCAGCACGGCCTCGGTGGAGTCCGGGGCGGAGGTCTTGAATCCTGCACTGCAGGCCTCCGCCCCGGCGGTCCCGCTCGCCGCGCGGACCCGGGGCCTGCGCAAGGTCTACGGCAGCACGGTCGCGGTGGACCACGTCGACCTCGACATCCCGGCGGGCGCGGTGGTGGGCATGCTCGGGCCGAACGGCTCGGGCAAGACGACCACGATCCGGATGCTGCTCGGCCTGGTCCGGCCGACCGAGGGCGAGGTCGAGCTGCTCGGACGGCCGATGCCGGACGCCGCCGCGCACGCGCTGCCGGACGTCGGCGCGCTGGTCGAGGGCCCGGGCTTCCACCCGTTCCTGTCCGGCCGCGACAACCTGCTGCGCTTCGCCGCGGCGGAACCGCGGCTGTCCTCGGCCGGGATCCCGGCCGCGGTGGACTCCGCGCTGGAGCGCGTCGGGCTGACCGGCGCCGCCCGGCGGCGGTACAAGGGGTATTCGCTCGGCATGAAACAGCGGCTCGGGCTCGCTTCGGCGTTGCTGGTGCCGCGGAAGATGGTCGTGCTCGACGAGCCGACCAACGGCCTCGACCCTGCGGGTACCAGGGAGATCCGCAGGATCGTCGCCGAGCTGCACGCCGAGGGCGTCACCGTGCTGGTGTCGTCGCACCTGCTGGCCGAGGTCGAGGCGACCTGCACGCACGTGGCCGTGCTGCAGTCGGGGAACGTCGTCGCCCAGGGCGAGCTGGCGGAGCTGCTGGAGTCCGGGAACGCGGCCCTACTGGTCCGCACGCCGGACGCGGAGAAGGCCGTGGAAGTGCTGCGGGAGAACCGGATCGGCGCGCGGTTGACGCCGGACGGCGTCCGCGCCGACCTCACGGCGGCCGAGGCGCCGCGGGTGCTGCAGGTCCTGGTGGGCGCGGGGGTCGCGGTCCACGAGGCGACGCGGGCCCGCACCGGCCTGGAAGACCTGTTCGCGCGGCTCACGGAGGGGGCGGAATGACGGCGGTCCTGGAGGCACCGGCGGTCCGCACGGGCCACGACACGGTGCCGTTGCCGCGGCTGCTGGCCGCGGAGCTGCGCTGGATCTTCCGTCGGCCACGGACGCTCGCCGTGCTGGGGTTGCTGGCGCTGATCCCGGTGGTGATCGGCATCGGGCTGACGCTGGTGGACGATCCGACGTCGACGGGCGGCGGGCCGGACGACGGCGGCGGGGCGCTGCTCGCCTCGGCGGTCAACAACGCGTTCGTGCTGCCGATCGCGGCGATCGTGATGTCGCTGGCGCTGTTGCTGCCACTCGCGTCGGCGATGGCGGGCGCGGACGCGATCGCGGGCGAGACGGCCCACGGAACCCTGCGCGGCTGGCTGATCGCGCCGGTCGGGCGGGGGCGCCTGCTGGCGGTCAAGGCGTTCGGCGTCGCGACGGTGTCGGTGGTTTCGGTGCTGGCGATGTGCGTGACGGGCGTCGTGACGGGCTTGATCATCAACGGCACGGATTCGCTGTTCACGCTGTCGGGCACGACGTTGTCCCTCGGCGGGGCGCTGGCCCGGATCCTGCTGGTGGCGGGCTGGGTGGTGCTGCAGCTGTGGGCGATCGGCGCGGTGGCGCTGGCCATCTCCAGCTGGACCGAGCACCCGATGCTGGTGGTGGCTTCGGTACTGGCCGGCGACATCGTGTTCACCATCCTCGGGTTCCTGACGTCGCTGAAGTGGCTGCACCCGTTCCTGCTGACGCAGAACTGGTCGACGGCGCCGGCGGAGGTCCTGCAGGACCCGATGGGCACGCAGATGCTGGGCGAAGGCGCGTTGCGCGCGGCCTGCTACATCGTGATCGGACTGTCCCTGGCCTACGCCCGCCTCTCCACTCGGGATGGGTGAGACTTGTCGTGAGTGGTAATTCGGGTTAGAACCCGAATTACCACTCACGACAACCCGACCACCGCGACACCGTCAGGATCGAGCGCAAGCCGCACCGCGTCGCCGGCGCGCAGGTCCGCGGCCGCCGGGGCGACCGCGTCCACAGTGGACTCGCGCAGCTTCACCACCAGCCGCACGTGTTCCCGGCGGTGCACCGCCGCCACGACCTCGCCCGGCACTCCCTCGGTGGCCACGCGCAGCGCGTGCGGCCGCAGGCCGAGCCGCACCGGGCCGTCACCGACATCCGGCAGGGCCACCTCACCGAGGGGCGTGCGCACCACACCTCCCGCCGCTTCCCCGGACAAGAACGTCGTCACGCCCAGGAACCGGGCCACGTCGTCGTCCGCCGGGTTCCGCCAGACGCGGCGGACCGCGCCTTCCTGGCGGACCTCCCCCGCGTCCAGCACCGCCACCCGGTCGGCCAGCGTGAACGCCTCCTCCTGGTCGTGCGTGACCAGCAGCGCCGTGATCTTGCTGCGCCGCAACAGGTCCGCCAGGTCGATGGCCAGCTGCTCGCGCAAGCCCGCGTCCAAACCGGACAGTGGCTCGTCCAGCAGCAGCAACCGCGGTTCCGGCGCCAGCGCCCGGGCCAGCGCCACGCGCTGCGCCTGCCCGCCCGACAGCTCCGTCACCCGCCGCTTCTCGAAACCGGACAGGCCGACCAGCTCCAGCAGTTCGGCGACCCGCGGCGCCCACTGCGCGCGCGGCACGCCGTGCATCCGCAGGCCGAACGCGATGTTCGCGGCGACGTCCCGATGGGTGAACAGCTGGCCGTCCTGGAACACCAGGCCGAAGCCGCGCCGGTGGACCGGGACCGCGCCGAGGTCCTCGCCGTCCCAGCTCACCGAGCCGCGGGCCGACGGCTCGAGCCCGGTGATCGCGCGCAGCAGCGTCGA
The DNA here is from genome assembly GCA_049998155.1 of Amycolatopsis sp. cmx-13-12. Classification (GTDB taxonomy): domain Bacteria; phylum Actinomycetota; class Actinomycetes; order Mycobacteriales; family Pseudonocardiaceae; genus Amycolatopsis. The sequence goes on from JAEBES010000002.1 coordinate 326,293, forward strand.
CTTACCCGAGCCCGAGGGGCCGAGCAGGGCCAGCACCTCGCCGTCGGCGATGTCCAGCCGGGCGTCGCGGACCGCCGCGAACGTTCCGTAGTGGACGGTCAGGTCCCGTACCGACAACGCCATCAGAACTCTCCCACCCCGCCGCGCCCGAGCCGGTCGATCAGCGCGACCGCCAGCACCGTCACGAGCATCAGCAGCGCGCACGCCGCGTACGCCATCTGGTTGTTCAGCTCGCCCGGGCGCGCCATCAGCGTCGCGACCGCGACCGGCAGCGTCGGCGCCGTCGGCCGGGCGAGGAAGCTCGTCGCGCCGAATTCCCCGAGGGCCACGACGAAGCCGAAGCCGGCCGCCGCGACCAGCGGCCGCAGCGTCAGCGGCAGGTCGATCTCCCGCCACACCCGCAGCGGGCTCGCGCCGAGCGTCGAAGCGGCCTGCCGCAGCCGGACGTCGACCGAGCGCAGCACCGGCAGCACCATCCGCACGACGAGCGGGATGATCACCAGCGCCTGGGCCAGCGGCACCAGGTAGGGCGACGTCCGCAGGTCGCCGGGCAGCGCGTCGAGCGTCACCAGGTAGCCGAACCCGACGGTCACCGCGGAGACCCCGAGCGGCAGCATCAGGACCGCGTCCATCGTCTCGCCCAGCCCGCGCGCCGCTTTCGCCGGCGATCGGCGCAGCGCCACCAGCACCACGGACGCGAGCACGCCGACGACCATCGCGAGCAAGGTCGCGTCGATGGCGACCTTCAGCGAGTTCAGCGCGGCGTCCCAGCCGGACACCTGGAGCGCGCCCTTCTCGCCGGTGCTCGTCAAGGCCCGGTAGCCGGCGAGGCTCCAGCCGTCCTCAGTGGACACCGATTCGGCGAGGAGCGCGACGATCGGCGTCACCAGCAGGGCGAGCACGACACCCGCGGCGCCGACGATCCACCACTCGCCGCCCCGCGGGCGGCGGGCCTGGCCCGAGCCGGTCCGGGCGCCCTCCTTGCGCCGCCGCGCCAGGCCGCCGAGCACCAGCGCGGCGACCACGGCCGCGAACTGGATCAGCGAGAGCGCGGCCGCACCGGAGAGGTCGAGGAGGTCGACGGTCCGCAGGTAGATCTCGGTTTCCAAGGTCCGGTAGCGGGCGCCGCCGAGGATCAGGACGACGCCGAAGCTGGTGGCGCAGAACAGGAACACGACGGCCGCGGCGGACGCGACCGCCGGCGCGAGCGCGGGCAGCGTCACCGACCGGAAGGCCCGCCACGGCGACGCCCCGAGCGCACGGGCGGCGTCGGTGGTCCGCGAATCCAGCCGGGCCCACAGCCCGGCGACGGTCCGCGCGACGACGGCGACGTTGAAGAAGGCGTTGGCCAGCACGATCGGCAGCACGCCGCCGTCCGGCCAGAGGGCGCGGAAGGCGAGGCCGACGACCACCGTCGGCAGCACGAACGGCACGAGCACCAGCGTCCGCGCGAGGCCGACGCCGGGCAGCCGCACCCGCGCCAGGAGGAACGCCACCGGCAGGCCGGCCAGCACCGCGACCACGGTCGACGCGGCCGCGCTCGCGACGGTGAACCCGGCCAGCTGCCAGGTCCGGGCGTCGTTCAGCACCACCTCGAGCCCGCCCGCGGCGAACCCGCGGCCGATGATCGCGACGACCGGCCAGGCGAAGAAGACCACCAGGAAGCCGATCGGGGCCAGGCCGAGCAACGCCAGGCCGAGTCCTCGTGCGTTTCGTGGTGGAGCTACTGCTGCACGAGCGTGCGCCATTCGCCGATCCACTTCTCGCGTCCGGCCTGCACCTGGTCCGCGGGCAGCGTCTGCGGCTTCTGCGGCAGCGGGGCGACCTGCGCCCAGCCGGCGGGCAGGTCGACACCCTGGCGGGCCGGGTAGACGTACATGTTGGCCGCGACCGTCGCCTGGAACTGCTGGGAGAGCAGGAAGTCGACAACCTTGCGGGCGTTCTCGACCTGCTTGCCGCCCGCCAGCACCCCGGCGTACTCGACCTGCCGGTAGCAGGTGTCGAGCAGTGCCTTGGTGCGCGGCTTCCCGTCGTCACCGACCTCGGCGGCGGGCGACGACGCGTACGAGACCACGATCGGCCGCGGTCCCTTGCCGGACGAGCCGGAGAACTGCTTGGTGTAGGCCTCTTCCCAGCCGCTGACCACCTTGAGGCCGTTGGCCTTCAGCTTCGTCCAGTAGTCCTTCCAGCCGGCGTCGCCGTACTTGGCGATGGTGCCGAGGAGGAACGCCAGGCCGGGGGACGCCGTCGCCGGGTCCTCGGCGACCAGCAGGTCCTTGTACTTCGGGTCGGCCAGGTCGTCGTAGGTCTCCGGCGCGGGGATCCCCTTGGCGGCGAAGTAGTTCGTGTCGACGTTGACGCAGACGTCGCCGACGTCGACCGCGGAGAGCCGGTGCTCGGGGTCGACGGCGTAGCGCTGCGGCCCGCGGTCGGCTTCCGGGCTGGTGTAGGGCTCGAAGACGCCCTCGGCCAGCGCCCGGGAGGCGAAGGTGGAGTCGACGCCGTACGCGACGTCGCCGATCGGGTTGGCCTTCGTCAGCACGAGCTTGTTGGTCAGCGATCCGGCGTCGCCCTGCATGAGCACGGAGACCTTGATGCCCGACTGCTTCTGGAAGGCGTCGAGCACCTCCTGCGGCGCCAGGAAGGAAGCGTGCGTCACGAGGGTGACGGTGGGCGTCTGCTGCGTGCCACCGTCACCGTCCGACAGCGAGCACGCCGAGGCGACCACGCCGACGACGGCGATGGCCGTCGCAGCCCTGCGTTTCATCTACCCTCCTGCACTTCGCCGGACGCGGAGGGGAAGCCCTCCCGTCGCCGGCATGATCCGGTCAGGTGCGAACGGTCGCGGGTGACCCCGCCTCTCAGCCCGGCTCCCCGGACTCCCGTGGCAACCGTGCAGCGTAGTCCAGGACGCAGGACGATGGAGACATGACGGAAATCTTGAGCGACTCCGAGGCCGACGCACGACTGGGTGCGGACTGGACACGCTCCGGCGCGGTGATCTCCCGCGAGGTGGAGCTGGCGAGCTTCCCCCAGGCGATCGAGGTGGTGAACCGGGTGGCGGAGCTCGCCGAAGCCGCCGACCACCACCCGGACATCGACATCCGCTGGCGCACGCTGACGTTCCGGCTCTCGACGCACTCGGCGGGCGGCCTGACGGCGAAGGACTTCGCTCTCGCGGCCCAGATCGACTCGGTCATCTCGGCACTGTGATCTCGGTAACTCTGAGTGCACTTTTCTCGCGGTTTGGCGTCTCTCGGTTACCGGAACCTTCGGGAGGGAGACAAGACATGACTCAGGCAATCGTGGTCGGAACGGCAGCGTTCGCTTCGATGGTGGCGGCAGCCGGCGGCGTGCTCTGGTTCACTGCCCGCAACCGCCACCACCTGGACGGCTGAGAGTTCGATCACAGCGGCTAACGCCGGACATGATCGGCGCGCTGTTCCTGCGGAAGCATCGGTTCGGCCCGTAGGGAACACTCCATGAACAGCACTCTCACCGCCGCCCAGCGCGCCTGGATCAACGCCCTCGCCCCCGCGGTGGTGCTGATCGCGATCGCGCTGCTGGGCCTGCTCGGCTAGTCGCTCCCGGCTTGGCCCGGTGTCTCGGGTGCGGCGATACCTGGCACGCCCACACCCGGCGCCGGCTGCGGGGCTCGCTGGTGGAAGCGGGCGTGCTCGAGCCACCCCGGCGGCAGCCACCCGCCGGTCAGCAGCTGCGGGTGGCGGGGGTGCACGGCGAGGGCCCAGGAGACGAACAGCAGTTCCGCCCAGTCCGACTGGAGCATCCAGGAAATCGGGCCGTGCTCGCTGTTCCCGGTGAAGTGGACGGTCGCGGGCGCGACGACCGAGGCGCCGGAGACGTCGGTCCAGGGCCAGCGCAGGACGTTGGGCGTGTGCAGGTAAAAGCCGTATTGGCTCAGGTAGACGTTCCCCTGCTCGATGGGAACCCAGCGCGGAACCGCCGCGGCCTGCGCGGCTCGGCGGGCCCGCGACTTGGCGATCGACCCGCCCACGAGCGTCCCGGCGACGAGCCCCAGCCCGACCGCGCCGGTGCCGAAGACGAACGGCGTGCTGACCTGCCAGCTGCCGTCCCCGAGCGCCCGGAAATCGGAGAGCACGAACGACCCGGTGGCCCAGAACTTCTCGTCGCCGCCGATCGTCGGCGGAAACGGCGCCAGCACCTCGTGGACGTCTTGCGTGCTGCGCCCGCCGGCCAGCAGGGCGGCGAGGTAACAGGTGTACCGCAACACTTCGTCGCGCTGCGTCCACGGCGGCACCGGGTTCGCTGCCGTTGTCTGCCCCATCGCGAGAACCTTCCAGCCGCCGGACGATGCGGCGGCTGATCCTAGTGGCCGAGCGGCCCGCCGAGGGCGGTTACCGAGCGGTCACCACCCGGCTCGCCCAACGCCGGCCGATGCGGGCGGGCTACAAGGCGATCCGCTCCGGCGGCGGGAACGCGGCCGGGGGTTCGTCTTCGACGGTCCAGTACTCCAGGCACGACAACCGGCCTTCGTCGACGAACACGATGAGACCGCCGCCGGGTGCGTCGGCTTCGACCGCCACCGGGTCGTCGGCGACCTCGGCGACCGGCAGGGTCCGGTCGACTTCCAGGTTGACGCTCGGACACCCGCAGCCGCAGGGACCGGTCACCCGCGCGGTGGCGGCCTGCGCCCGCAGTTCCACGGCACCCGGGAAGTCCGCCGCGAGCAGCGTGTCCAGTGTCGTCCGCTCGTTCGCGGTCAGCGGGCGGGTCGCCATCAGTAGCGGGACATGTTCGGGATCGTCTTCTCGGCGACTCCGATGAGGTCCTCGACCTTCGCCACATCGGCCGTCACGTCCTCGGGCGTCACCGAAGGCGCCTCCGAAGAGCGGTAGGCGACCTCGTTGCGCCGCACCCGCATCCGGTTGAACGGCCGCAGGAGCGGCCCCAGCGGCGGGTCGAGCTGCGCGAGAACCGCTTCGTAGACGGCGATGTGGCCACCCCGGCTCGTCGCGCGCAGGCCCTGGTTCTGCAGCACGGCCGCCAGTGCGCGGCGGGCGCCGTCGTACAACAGCGTGTAGGCGCCCTCCGGGTCCGAGTCCAGCAGCTGCCGCGCCGAGACGACGTGCGTGCGGGCCCGGGCGATCTCCGCCTCCGCGGAGTCCCGCGAAGCCGGGACGCGTTCGAGGGAGCCGCGCGCGATGAGCGCGTCGATCGTGGCGCGGCCCTGGTTCCACCGGGTCATTCCGTCTCCTGGTCGAGCGGCAGCGGGACCAGCGGACGCTCACGCACGCTGGTGAGGAAGGGATCCGTGCTGCCGGCCGCCCACGCGGCCGGCGAGATCCGGTGGACGTTGACCTCGCGCCCCAGCCGCCGCGACACGGCCTCAGCGCGGTCGAACAGCGCGTCGGGATCGGGCGAGCCGACCACGAGGACGTCGACGTCACCGGGCGGCGGCCCCGGCTCACCGCGGTAGCGGGCGGCCCAGGAGCCGTAGATGTAGGCCTCGCCTAGGCCCGCCAGGCCGGACAGGGCCTCGGCGAGCAGCGGCAGCGGCCCGAAGGTGACCGCGATGACCTCGCTCAGCGGCCGGTAGAGCGGGGTGTCCGTGCGGGCTTTGACGAGCCGGCTCCGGCCCACCCGCCGGTCGGCGAAGATGCCGCCGCCGACGAGCCGTTCGACCTCGCGCAGGACGGTGGTCGCCGAGACACGGAAGGCCTCGGCGAGCTCGGTGATGCTGTACTCACGCTCCGGGTGCAGCAGGACCAGGGCGAGCAGCTCACCCTGCATGCGCGAACGCAGCAGGGGCAGCAAGCTCGGCGAAGCTTTCATTGGACGCAGCATATCCTGCGTCCAGTGAAAACAACAGTCAGTAGTTGACGTTCACACGACGCTTCCGGGGTCGCGTCTGACTGTCTTCACGACCCTCGAACGGCGTGGCCACACCGGTGGGTGAATGCAATGGTCGCCCCCGACGATGCGCATCGGTTCCCGGTCTTGTCTCGGATGGCGCCGCCGGAACTGATCGCGCGGGCATACGCACACGCGGGAGAGGGGGACGGCTGGGACCGCGATGAGCGTCGAAGTGGAATGGCACACAGTTCGCCGTGGCCGTGGCGACCTTCGACTTGTTCGACGCCGACGAGGAGCCGACCTGCCCGAGCGAGCTGTGGACGGAACCGTTCACTGTCGGGCTGCCCATCGAGTTCGCCCGAGCGGTGTCCGGTGCGCTCAGCAACGGCCCGGTCTTCCGGCGAGGACCTTCACGATCGACCGCGCAGGCTTCGACCTGGTCAATTCGTCGCTCATCGCCGGTTCTTGGGCGGTTCCTTGGCGCCGACGATGACGTCTTTGTCGAGGAACTCCTTGATCAGATGCTTCAGCTCTGGTCCCTCGATCAGTCGCAGGCGCTCATTCCGATGCGCAAAATCATGGGCTGCCTTGCCGTAGTAGGAGGTGGTGACCATGATCCCGGTACCGGCTTTCTTGTCCTCCATCGTTCCCCAGAGCGCTCGCACGGCCTCGACCGGAACGCTCTTGACGTAGCGTTTGGCCTGGATGACGGCGAGCCCGCCCATGACCGGGTCGGGGTTGACGGCGATCGCGTCGAGACCGTCGTCCCGCGATGCCTGGGTCACCCACGACTTCATTCCCATCGCTTCGAACAATTCACGAACGAGGTGCTCGAATTCGTTCGGTTTCTGTTCGACCAAGACCGTGCGGGAATCGAGGCCGGCGACGACGGAGTAGGCGTCGACAAGACGGAAACGCGTCAGATCAGGATCGAAGATCGGCTTTACGGGTTCGACGTCATATGGATGCGGCGACATCAAGGCATTCAAGTGCCGCAAGCACTCCCGCGGTTCAAGCTTGTCCAGCACCAGTTCTTCGAACTTGTCCCTGGACGCCGATACCGTGAGCAGACAAGGTCGAATGGCCTGCCCTGTCGCCCGATCGGTGGTCGAAAGGTTACAGTTCACCGTGACTTCACCGACCAGCTGGGCCGGCGTCGCAGTGAACGTGTCCCGTAATGTGAGCAACGCAAGCTGGGCGATCAAGTCGGCGTACCGCTGCCGTACGTCAGCGGGCTTTCTCGGCGTCGACTCGATCACGTCACGAGCCTTGACGTACCGGAACACAGCCTCTGTCGGGATCACTTCCGTGTTCGGCAGTTCACGGTTGACCAGGACCTGGCCGCTGTCTGGCCGGTAACCCACCTCAGCTTGGGCAGGAACACCCTCCGGCAGCGGTGCCGCTTCCAACGCGAGACGCAGGCATCGTTCGACGGCGTCCTGCTCGCCGCGCCGAAACGCCTGCTGGAACTCGTCGACCTGAGCATTGTGCTGGTCGACATGGCGCTTGCGTTCAGCCTCACGTTGGGCGTGCTGGTGACGGAGTTGCTCCAGCTGAGCAAGTCGATGCGCTTCTCGCTGCAGGTGTGCGCCCTGTTCTTGCTCGAACCGCAAGCGAGCTTGTTGAACGGCCTGGTTGTGACGAGTATCCCCACCGAACATCCGCGACAGCAGGCCAGGCTCTGGAGGCGCAAAGCTCTCCCAGCGCGGTGGTTGCTCTGCATTGGCCAAACTGCCTGGCGACCAGGCGCCGATCTTGAATTCGAGACGCATGCTGCGGAAGTCAAGCGGAGTTCGCCGCTTCAACCCCGTGTGCAGGACACCCGCAAGAGCGTCGCTGCGGGCGGCAGCAGCGGCAGTGAGTTCTTCGGCTTCCGCGGTCCGCTCGGCCAGATACCGGGCCTTGCGGTCGCGGTCCGCTTGAGCCTCGGCGCGTTTCGTCTCCCTTTCCTGACGCTCAGCCTCACGCTGCTGCTGCGCAACGAATCTCTCTTGGGCCTTCTGCGCTTGCAAAGCCTCCCGGCGCTGGCGTTCGCGTCGCTGCTGCCCCTTGCTCTGCGCCATGCTCAGCCCGCCTCCACCTCGTCTACCGCCACTCCGAAGCTGTGGTTCGAGAGCAAGAGCAGCCCCACCCCCAGATCGACTTTAAGGTGGCTGCTCATCTCTCGACGGCACGATCACTCGGACGTCGCAGGCTGGTTAGCCCGACTGCGCCAGCCAGGAAGAGCGTGTAGCGGAGAGTGATTGCTGGGATTGAACGATCGGGCTCAGCTCACAGCCTCGCCGGCGATTGGTCGAGTTTGCGCAGGCCAGGCGCTGCAACCAGCACGGCAATGCAACACGAACGGCATCGGAATCAGCGACCGAGACGGGTGCACCGAGCCATTTTCCTCCGCGTTCCTGACGCGTACTTACGTGCGGGAAGCCTCGCGGGCTTCCCACCCGGTCACGCCCACTTGACGAGGCTTGGCGCTCACACGTTGAAGCGGAACTCGACCACGTCGCCGTCGGCCATGATGTAGTCCTTGCCCTCCATGCGGACCTTGCCCGCCGCTCGGGCCGCCGCCATCGAGCCCGCCTCCATCAGGTCGTTGTAGGAGACGATCTCCGCCTTGATGAAGCCGCGCTCGAAGTCCGTGTGGATCACTCCCGCCGCCTGGGGGGCCGTGGCGCCCTGGGGGATCGTCCAGGCCCGGGACTCCTTCGGGCCCGCCGTCAGGTACGTCTGCAGGCCGAGCGTGTGGAAGCCCGCGCGGGCCAGGGAGTACAGGCCCGGCTCCGGCTGGCCGACCGACTCGAGCAGCTCGCGCACCGACTCCTCGTCGTCCAGTTCCAGCAGCTCCGCCTCGACCTTCGCGTCGAGGAACACCGCGTCCGCCGGCGCGACCAGCTTGGTCAGCTCCTCGCGGCGGGCTTCGTCGGTGAGCACCGACTCGTCGGCGTTGAAGACGTACAGGAACGGCTTCGTCGTGAGCAGGCTCAGTTCGCGCAGCGCGTCGAAGTCGACTTCCTTCTGCGCCTGGAAGAGCGTGCGCCCGGCGTCGAGGATTTCCTTCGCCTTCTGGGCGTTGTCCAGCGCGGGCTTGTTCTCCTTCTTCGTCCGCGCTTCCTTCTCCAGCCGCGGCAGCGCCTTGTCGAGCGTCTGCAGGTCGGCGAGGATCAGCTCGGTGTTGATCGTCTCGATGTCGCTCGACGGGTCGATGCGGCCGTCGACGTGCACCACGTCCGGGTCGTCGAACACGCGGATGACCTGGCAGATCGCGTTGGCCTCACGGATGTTCGCCAGGAACTTGTTGCCCAGCCCGGCGCCCTCGGACGCGCCCTTCACGATGCCCGCGATGTCCACAAAGGACACCACGGCGGGGACCGTCTTCTCCGACTTGTACAGCTCGGCCAGCTTGTCCAGCCGGGGGTCCGGCAGCGGCACGACACCGACGTTCGGCTCGATCGTCGCGAACGGGTAGTTCGCGGCGAGCACGTCGTTGCGGGTCAGCGCGTTGAACAGGGTGGACTTGCCGACGTTGGGCAGGCCGACGATACCGAGGGTGAGGCTCACGACCCCGCAGTCTACGTGGCTCCCCCGGCCGGGCCCCACGCACCCAACGCCGTGGCGGATTTCCGCCAGCGACCGCGCTGACCTGCTGTCATGCTCGGATCCATGGTCACCGAGACGCCCTCACTCTGGCGCGACGCCGAGCGCTGCTACCGCGTGGTCACCGCCCGCGACTCGCGCTTCGACGGCCAGTTCATCATGGCGGTCCGCACCACCGGGATCTACTGCCGCCCGTCCTGCCCGGCCTCGACGCCGAAGGTGCAGAACGTCCGCTTCTTCCCGACGTCGGCGGCCGCGCAGGCCAACGGCTTCCGCGCCTGCCGCCGCTGCCTGCCGGACGCCGTGCCCGGCTCGCCGGACTGGAACGTGCGCGCCGACCTGGCCGCCCGGGCGATGCGGCTGATCTCCGACGGGACCGTCGAGCGCGAAGGCGTCCCCGGCCTCGCCCGGCGGCTCGGCTACTCGGAACGCCAGCTCGGCCGGGTGCTGACCGCCGAGCTGGGCGCGGGCCCGCTCGCGCTGGCCCGGGCCCACCGCGCGCATTCGGCGCGGCTGCTGATCGAGATGTCGGAGCTGCCGCTGACGGACGTCGCCTTCGCGGCGGGCTTCTCCAGCGTGCGGCAGTTCAACGAGACGATCCGCGAAGTGTTCGCGACGACGCCTTCGCAGCTTCGCGCCTTCGCGGCGTCCCGGCGCGGACGGCAGAGCGACGTCACCGGGACTCGGCTCAGCTTGCGGTTGCCGTTCCGGGCGCCCTTCGACGCTTCAGGGTTGCTTCGCTTCTTCGCGGACAACGCGGTCGCGGGCGTCGAGGAAGTCACTTCGGAGGCCTACGCGCGCACCCTGCGGCTGGCGCACGGCACCGGCGTTGTGCGGCTGACGCCTTCGCCCGACCACGTGCGCTGCGAGCTGATGCTCACCGACCTGCGCGACCTCGGCAGCGCGGTCAGCCGAGTGCGCCGGATGCTCGACCTCGACGCCGACCCCGCGGCGGTCACCCGCGTGCTCGGTGCCGACCCCACGCTGGCGCCGGTAGTGGCAGCCGTGCCGGGAATCCGGGTGCCGGGGGCGGTCGACGGCGAGGAATTGCTGCTGCGCGCTCTGGCCGGCGGCTCGTTGCCTCCCGGTGACGAAGTGCCGGGCGAGTGGGGCGTGAGGCGACTGTTCCCGAACGCAGCCCAGGTCGCCGCGGCGGTGCCCGGCCACGCCGGGATCGCCGCGCTGGCGGAGGGCCGGCTCGACGTGCACGTCGGGCGGGACGCGGCGGAACTGCGCGCCGAGCTGCTGGCCTACGTCGACCCGTCGACCGCGGACTACGTGGTGATGCGGGTCCTCGGCGCTCCGGACGTGCTGCTCGCCGACGATCCCGCCGTCCGCCACGGCGCCGAGGCGCTGGGCATCGCGCCGGACTCGCTGCCGGAGCGGGCACGTGGGTGGACGCCGTGGTGCTCCTACGCCGGGATGTACCTCCGGCTGCCTAGCCTTGCTCGCCTTGCCACAGCACGGCCTGGGCGACGATGACCTGCTCGCCGTCATAGGTGGCGGCCGGCGAGCCGTACAGGCGGTAGCCCAGTTCCAGCGCCTCGCTGACCCGGTGGCAGAACTTGGCGTCGTCCGGGCCGGTGAGCATGCGGTAGCGGGGCAGGCCGTTCGGCGGCTGGTCGGTCATGGCTTCATCTTGGCTCGGTGCTCAGCCCGCGCGCACCTCCAACGTCGAGCCCGTGCGGGACTTGCGGACGCGCAGCCGGGTCGGGATGCGCTGCCGCAGTTCCTCGACGTGCGACACGAGCCCGACCACCCGGCCGCCGGCGCGCAGTTCGTCGAGGATGTTCATCACGACGTCGAGGGTTTCGGCGTCCAGCGTGCCGAACCCCTCGTCGACGAACAGCGTGTCCAGGAGCGCGCCGCCGGTCTCCCCCGCGACAACGTCGGCCAGCCCCAGCGCGAGGGCCAGCGACGCGAGGAACGACTCGCCGCCGGACAGGGTCTTCGCCGGCCGGATGGTGCCCGAGTAGTCGTCGAGCACGTCGATGCCGAGCCCGCCGCGGGTGCCGCGCGCGCCCGCCGCGTCCGAGTGGACGAACGAGTAGCGGCCCTGGCTCATCGTGCGCAGCCGGTGCGTGGCCGCGACGGCGACTTCTTCGAGCCGCGCGGCCAGGACGTACGACCGCAACGACATCTTCCGGCTGTTCTGCCCGCGCCCGTTGACGACCTCCGCGAGCGCCCGCAGCTCGGCGTACTGCGCTTCGGCCGGCGCGAGCCCGGCCAAAGCCTTGCGCAGCAGGCCGGCCAGCCGGGTCAGCTGCTCGTGCTGCGCGGTGGCCACCCGCAGCGCCGCGTACGCGGAATCGGCGCGCGCCCGGGCCAGCTGGGCCGCGTCGGCCGCGCGGCCGACGTCCGCCACGTCGTCCGGCGAGATGCCGAACAGGTCCGGCTCGGCCAGCAGGGCCCGCGCGCCCGCGGCGGCCGCCTCGGCCTCGGCGATGCCCTGTTCCAGCTTCTCGATCTGCTCGTCCGGCAGCATCGCGGCCCGCGCCTTCTTCAGCGACGTGAACCCCTTCGCCGTCACCGCCGCCTCGACCAGCGTTTTCTGCTGGGTGACCCGCTCGCGGGCGCCGGCCACCGCCGTCCGCGCCTCCGCGACCGCCTCCAGGGCCTCGGCCAGGCCGAGGAGGTGCCGGCGCCGCGCGCCGACGTCCGCGAACTCGCCCCGCCCGGCGACCAGGCGGCGTTCCCGCTCGGCCAGCCGCTCCTCCAGGGCGCGGACGTCGGTCGTGGCTTCGGTCGCCGCCTGTTCGGCCCGGCGCAGCCGTTCGCTCCGGGTTTCCAGGTCGCGCTCCAGCAGGACCACCTGTTGCCCGAGCTTGGCCTTGGCGGCGGCCTGCTCGGTCAGCGCGGCGACGGTGGCACGGGCTTCCGAAAGCTCGGCGGTGATCGACTCGGCCGTGCGGCCGGCCAGCCGCTCGAGCAGCCCGGCCAGCCGCGCCTTCGCCTCTTCCAACGCGACGACGACCCGCTGCCGCACCACGTCCGCCGCCTGCTCGGCTTCTTCGGCCGCGCGTTCCTCGGCCGGATCGACCAGCTCGACGTCCCGGCTGGCCTTCGCCGGGTGCTCGGCCGACCCGCACACCGGGCAGGGCGCGCCGTCGGCCAACGCGGCGGCCAGCTCGGCCGCCATCCCGTCCAGCCGTCGCTCGCGCAGGTCGAGCCGGCGCTGCCGGGCCGCCTGGTGCGTGTCGACGACTTCGCGCAGCTTCGCCTCACCTCGCTGGACTTTCGCCTGGGCTTCGGGCAGTTCGGCCGCGTCCCGGGCGACGGCCCGCAGCTCGTCCACCTTCGCCTTGGCGCCGTCGAGCTTCGCCTCGGCTTCGGCCGCGGCCAGAGCATCCGCGCGCAGTTTCGCCAGCTGGCCGGGAATCGCGGCCAGCTCGCCGGTCAGTTCCTCGACCTGCTGCTGCGCCGTGACGGCGGCGAGCTTCCGGTCGTCCCGCCGCATGACGTCGAGTTCCTGCTGTTCGGCCTCGGCGACCAGCTCCGCGACCGCGCCCGCCTCTTCGCGTGCAGTGGCCGCTCTGGCCTTCAGATCGCCGCTCGCGCGGGTGCCGAACTCCCGCAGCCGGGCGCCACGGGCCTTCTCCGCCTGCTCGGCTTCGGCCAGTTCGGCGGCCCGCCGGTCCAGGAGGTCCGCCTCGACGGCGACGCCGGCCGCCCGCCGCGCGGCCGCGACCTCCTGCGCCCACTCGGCCCGCTGCGGCGCCTGCTCGGTGATCTCGATCAGCCGCAGGTGTGCGTTGCGGACCCGCCGGATCTTCTCCGCGCCCGCGCGTTCTTCCTGCAGGTAGACGTCCGCTCGCTGGGCGGCCGAGCGCGCTCGCTCCTCCTCGGCCGTCACCTGCTCGACCCGGGTTGCCGCTTCGGCGAGCACGGCGTCGACCCACTCGGCCACGTCCGTCTCGGGCGGGTCCTGCTGGGCCTCTTGCGCGTACCGGGCCAGTAGCTCCCGCACGTCCCGCTGCCGGGTGTCCAGCTCGCGGCCGCGCTCGGCGCGCAGGTCGGCGAACCAGCGTTCGACGTCGGCGAAGCGCTCGGTGCCGAACAGCCGCTCCAGGAGTTTCTCGCGCTCGGCGGTGTCCGAACGCAGGAAGCGGGCGAACTCGCCCTGGGGCAGCAGCACCACCTGGAAGAACTGGGCCGCGGTCATCCCGAGCAGCCGCTCGACGGTGCGGGCGACCTCTTCGATCCGGATCAGGCCCTCCGGCGCCAGCCCGGCGGGCGCGGCGCCGATCCAGCTCAGCGACACGCGCGCCTGCTGGGTGGTCGTGCCCTCGCCGCGCCGCTTCGGCCGCTGGTACTCCGGGTTGCGCACGATCTTCAGCCGGTGCCCCTGCACGGTGAGCTCCAGCGCGACTTCGGTGACCTGCTCCGTCTCGGCGAGGTCGCAGCGCAGGCGCTTGGCCTCGTTGCGGGCGCCGGGAACCACGCCGAACAACGCGAACGCGATCGCGTCGAGCAGCGTCGTCTTGCCCGCGCCGGTTTCGCCGTGCAGGAGGAAGAGACCGTCGGCACCCAGCACGTCGAAGTCGACCACTTCGCGTGCGCAGTAGGGCCCGAAGGCTTCGACCTCCAGCCTGTGCAGCCTCATTTCGCGAGGGCCCCCCGGTCGGCCGCTTCCAGGGCCTGGAACAGGAGCTGCTCTTCGCTCTCGGTCGGCGGAGCGCCGCGGCAGTCGTCGAGGAAGCTGCGCGAGACCTCGATGTCGGACCGGCCGCGGACGGCGTCGGAGTAGCGCAGCGGGGCGCCGGCGTGCCCGCCGGACGGCGCCCACTCCAGGTGCACCGCGTACGGGAACCGCTCGCGCAGCCGCCGCATCGCGTCGACCGGACGCACCCGGTCGGTGACGGTGACCGACAGGAAGTGCTCGCGGTGGACGTCGTGCTCCGGGGCTGTCATGAGGTTTTCGATTTCGCCGGTGAGCGTGGCGAGCTTTCGCGGGACGGGCAGTTCGTGGCGCCTGACCTCGTGCAGGCCGTGCTCGTCCAGGTCGACCAGCCAGACGGATTTGCGTTGGCGCGCCTCGGAAAACGAATACGCCAGCGGGCTCCCGGAGTACCGCAGGTGCTCGGCGAGCGTCTGCGGGCCGTGCAGGTGGCCCAATGCGACGTAGTCGACGCCGTCGAAGACCGAGCCGGGCACCTGCTCGACGCCGCCGACCGCGATGGTCCGTTCGCTGTCGGTGGGTTCGCCGCCGGTGACGAACGCGTGCGCCAGCACGACCGAGCGGGCGCCGGGCCGGCTCGCGAGGTCCGCGCGGATCCGGCGCATGGCCTCGGTGAGCACGCCGGTGTGGCCGCGCGCGTCCGGCACGCCGAGTGCGTGGCGCGCCGGTTCCGGCTCCAGATAAGGGATGCCGTAGACGGCGACCGGGCCGCCGGCGTCGTCGAGCAGCACCGGTTCGGCCAGCCCGGCGACGGTGGTGCGCAGGTGCAGACCGCCGGCCGCGGCGAACTCCGCGAAGGCGCCGAGGCGGGGCGCCGAGTCGTGGTTTCCGGGTGTGACGACCAGTTGCGCGCCGGCCGCGCGGATCCGGGCGACGGCTTTCGTCGCCACCCGCACGGCTTCGGCGGACGGGACCGCGCGGTCGTAGATGTCGCCTGCCACCAGGACGGCGTCGATCGCCTCGCCGGCCACGAGGTCGGCGAGGTGCCCGAGCACCGCTTCCTGTTCCGCGAGCAGGTCGGCGCCGTGGAACGTGCGGCCGACGTGCCAGTCGGAGGTGTGCAGGAATCTCACGAGGGGCAACGGTACGACCCCGCTCCGACGAAATCGCGCAGGCACGCCGCCGCCTCACTCGAACGTGTGTACTAACACGAGCGGGCAGGATCGGACACGCCCTTCGCGGAATCGATGTGTTCGCAGGTCAGCTACCCAGAGCGACGGATCGGGTGCGATTTTTGTCGGTGGGGTCCGCCATGATGTCTGCGAGCCCGGATGCGGAGGGAGGAGGCGAAGTGGCGACGGTGCTGACGACGGCGGCGATCGTGCTGGCGGTTCTGCTGCTGGTCGCCGTCGCGCTGTTGTGGCGGCTGTACCAGGACGGGATGCGCCGGGCGGACGCGGCGGCCCGGCTGGTGGCGGCCGAGCGGGCCAAGGCGGACCAGCAGCAGCTGGCGCTGCGGCGCTACGAGGTGGCGTTCGCCTCGATCAGCGGCCGCGGTGAGCTGGGCGAGCAGGTCCTGGTCGAGACGGCCCGTGCGCTGGGTTTGCGCGAGGACCTGCACTTCACGCTCCAGACGGACCTGGGCGGCGGCGGCTCGGCCAAGCCGGACATGGTGTTGCGCGTGGGCGGCGACCGGACGGTCCCGGTGGACGCGAAGGCGAGCATGGCGACGTGGTCCGAGGCGGTGGAGACGAACGACCCGGACGAGCGGCTGGACGCGTTGCGCGCGCACGTGCGCCAGATCCGGTCCCGGGCGGCCGAGCTGGCGGGCAAGGGCTACCAGCGCTGGGCGGACGCGATCTACGGAACGATCATGTTCGTGCCATCGGACGCGGCGGTGGTCGCGGCGCTGGACACGGACCCGGAGCTGCTGCGCTGGCTGATCGACCGCCGGGTGTTCCTGTGCGGTCCGACGGGCTTCGGGGTGCTGGCCTCGGCGGCGTTGTTCGCGGCGAGCGACCGGACGCTGGAGGCGGACGTGGAGCAGGTCCGCGCCGGAGCGGCGGCGGCCCACCGGGCGGCGGGCGGCGCGGTGGAGGCGCTGAACCTGTCGAGCACGCACTTGCAGCGGTTCCTGTCGGCGCGACGGCGGGAGCTGGAGGCCCTGGAGACGTTCCGGTCGACGGTGGCGCCGCTGACGGAGGCGTCCGGGAGCCCCGCCGCGGTGCCGGCGGTGCGGAAGGGGGACGAGCTGGCGGCGAGTTGAGGGGTTGGTCGGGCTCCTACGAGTGTGTGGCGGCCGGCCGGCCGGGCACGGCCGAGGTCCGGGTGTCCGGCTGGGGCGTGGGCCGGGCGGCGGCTTCGGGGCAAGGCTCGCTGGGCAAGCGGGCCGGATGCGCCAGGCGCACGCACCGTGGCGGCCGGCCACCGAGCCGAGCGCGAACCCAACCGGTCGCTGGGCCGGGCACAACCGCAGCCGGTCACGAGCCAGGCCCACCGGCCGCGGGGCCGAGCGCCACCGCAGCCGGTCACGAGCCAGGCCCACCGGCCGCCGAGCCGAACACCACCCAACCGGCCACCGGACCGAACGCGACCCGCCGGCCACCGAGCCGAGCGCGACTCCAACCGGTCGCGGGGCCGGGCGCGACCGCAGCCGGTCACGAGCCAGGCCCAACCTCGACCGGCCACTGGACCGAACGCGACCCCACCGGCCGCCGAGCTGTGCGCGACCCCACCACCGAGCCGAGCCCGGCGTAGCCGGAGCCGCCTGACCAGGCCTAATACTCCACCCGGCCCGCACCCACCCACCGTCGACACCCCCTCCGCCGACCGGCCGACCCGAGCGCCGCTCGGCTCGCGAGTTGTCGTCGGCGACCTGGCCGAGGCACCCTTGCTTGAGCGGGCCGCCGGCTCGCTCAAGCAAGCGCTATCCCACGCCGCCGGAGTTCGTCCGCCGGTGGCTGTCGGCCCACGTCGGCGGCGGTGCTGGCAAGATCTTCACAACCACGAGATACGGTGTTGCCCTGTGACCGCGATTCGCGATCGCCAGAGCGATCCAGATGCCGACGACGTCCCCGTTGCGTGGGATGAGCGTCCTGTCGTCGGTTCGAGGCGCGGACTGCCCTGGTGGGCGGCGGTCCTGGTCGGCCTCGGCCTGGCGATCGTTGGCGCCCTCCTGGGCAAGCCCAGCCAGGGCAGCATCCCGCTGGTCTTCACCGTCTGCTACATCGCCGGAGCCGTGCTCGCGGTCTGCGCGGTGAAGCGCCGCGGCCTGTTCGGGCCGATGGTGATGCCGCCGCTGGTGCTGGCCGTGACCGTGCCCGGCGTGATCCTGCTGACGTCCGGCTCGCAGGGCGACGACATGCTGTCGAAGGCGCTGAACATCGGCACCCCGCTGATCAACGGCTTCCCCACCATGGCCATCACCACCGGCATCACGCTGCTGATCGGCTTCGTCCGGATCTTCCGCGAGCGTGACCCCGACGCCCCGAAAAAGGGCGCGAAGACCGAGGAGCGGCCGCGGCCGGCCGGGTCGAACCGGACCGGCAAGACCCCACCTCCGCAAGGCGCCCGGCGCGACCGGGACGGCGAACCGGCGCGACGTCCGCGCCCCCCGGCGGACGGCGAACGCCGGGCACCCCGCCAAGGCGCCCCCGCCGAACGCGACCGGGGCACCCGCAAGCCGCCGCCCGCCGCCCGGCGCACGCCGCGTCCGGACGAGGGCGACCCTCGCCGGCGCGAGCCGCGTGGGGACGCTCCGCGGCGGCGTCCGCGTCCGCCCGAGGACGGCCGTGACACCCCGCCGCCCCGACGGCCGTCCGCCGGTGGGCGGAGTGCTCCGCCGCGCCGGAACCGCCCCTGGGACGAAGAAGAACGCTGACACCAAGAGGCATCACGCGTGACCAGACGGGCATCACGTGTGTCTGGCGGGGCATCACGCGTGATTGGAGGGGCATCACGGGGGGGGGCGAGCCGCGGAAGCGACCCGCCCGACGTGAGCCTCAGACCTTGCGGAGTTCCTTCGGCGGCGCGAACGTGATCTTCTCGTTCGCTGTCGTGACCTCGTTGACGTCGCCGTAGCCGCGCTCGGCCAGCCAGGCCAGCAGGTCCATCACCAGCTCGTCCGGCACCGACGCGCCCGACGTGACACCGACCGTCGTCACGCCGTCGAGCCAGGACGAGTCGACCTCGTGCGCGAAGTCGACCAGGTACGACGCCCGCGCCCCCGCCTTCAGGGCCACCTCGACCAGGCGCTTCGAGTTGGACGAGTTCGTCGACCCGACCACCAGCACCAGGTCGCACTCGGCGGCCATCGCCTTGACGGCGACCTGGCGGTTCGTCGTCGCGTAGCAGATGTCGTCGCTCGGCGGGTCCAGCAGGTTCGGGAAGCGCCCGCGGAGCTGGTCGACGCGCTCCATCGTCTCGTCGACCGACAGCGTCGTCTGGGACAACCAGATCACCTTCGACGGGTCGCGCACCTCGACCTTGTCGACGTCCTCGGCCTTGTCGACCAGCTGGACCTTGTCCGGCGCCTCGCCGGCGGTGCCCTCGACCTCTTCGTGGCCCTCGTGGCCGATCAGCAGGATGTCGTAGTCGTCGTTCGCGAACCGGTTGACCTCCTTGTGCACCTTCGTCACCAGGGGGCAGGTCGCGTCGATCGTGCGCAGGTTCCGGTCCGCCGCCTCCTGGTGCACCATCGGCGAGACGCCGTGGGCGGAAAACACCACGAGCGCGCCCTCGGGCACCTCGGACGTCTCGTCGACGAAGATCGCGCCGCGCTCGCGCAGCGTGTCGACGACGTGCTTGTTGTGCACGATCTCCTTGCGGACGTACACGGGCGCGCCGTAGACCTCGAGGGCCTTCTCGACGGCGATCACCGCGCGGTCGACGCCGGCGCAGTAACCACGGGGTTTGGCGAGCAGGACCCGCTTACCGGAAGCGGTTCCGGTGATCGTGGGGGTACCCGCGGGCTCGATTCCGGGACTCGCTGCACTCATGCCCCCAGGGTACGGGCAGCCACGAGACGACCTCGAAGTCCCTTTCGGGTGAGCTTCGTCCCTCCACCGAGGTGTGCCGGGCGTCACGCGCTGCACCCGTCCGGTTGGGCAGGAGCGGCGCTCATGCGGCAGGCTGGACCCCATGAAGCCATTCCCGCTCCCCCTCCGGGTCGCCGCGGGCCTCGCCGTCTCGACCGCCGAGCGGGTTCGCGAACTTCCCCGGCAGCTGGCCGGGCTCCCGGTGACCGTGGTCAGCCAGGTGCTGCAGGCCTCCATGCGGGTGCAGCAGCACGTCACCGAGCTGGCGATCAAGGGCGACAACGCCCTGTCGAGCCTGCGCCCGATCGAGGACACCCCGAGCTGGGCGACGTTCGACGAGGACGCCGATCCGGACGTCCCGCCGGCCCGGCCGGAGTTCGCCGACGTGCCCGAGCCGCGCTCGGAGATCAACGGCCGCGTGCCGTCGGCCTCCGAACTCGAAGCCGAGCTCGGCGATCCGTGGGCCGACGAGGAACGCGCGCTCGCCGAGGACCACGCCGACGGTGAGAACGACAGCGAAGACGAACCGCCGAAGACGCCCAAGCCCGGCACGCCGAAGGTCGACAAGAAGACCAAGAGCGAGACGCCGAGGACCAGCGCCGCCGGGTACGAGGGTCCGGCCGGGCTGACCGGTTACGACCAGCTCACCCTCCCGCAGCTGCGGGCCCGGCTGCGCCAGCTGTCGATCGACCAGCTCGAGACGATCCTCGAGTACGAACGCGCCCACGCCGACCGCTCGTCGTTCACCGGCATGCTGTCCCGCCGGATCGCCAACGCCCGCAAGGCGGAACAGACCGAGGAAGACGGCACGGAAGACCGGTGAGCACCGAGTCCGCACAGGCTCCCGCGAGCACCGCGGAAGCGCCGTGGCCGGTCCGGACCGTCGCACGCAAGATCGGCGACTGGATCCACCGGCTCGGCGCGGTCTGGGTCGAGGGTCAGGTCACCCAGGTCAGCTCGCGCCCGAACACGCAGACGGCGTTCCTGACCCTGCGCGATCCCTCGGCGGACGTCTCGATGTCCGTCACCTGCCCGAACTGGCTGATCCGCGAGATGGAGCCGCCGCTGCGGGAGGGCGCGAGCGTCGTCGTGCACGCGAAGCCGTCGTACTTCTTCGGCCGCGGCACGATCAGCCTGCGCGCCGACCAGATCCGCGCCGTCGGCATCGGTGAGCTGCTGGCCCGGATCGAACGGCTGCGCAAGCTGCTCGCCGCCGAAGGCCTGTTCTCGCCGCAGCGCAAGCGGCCCATCCCGTTCCTGCCGAAGGGTGTGGGGCTGATCACCGGCCGCGCGTCGGCGGCGGAGCGGGACGTGCTGGCCAACGCCCAGCGCCGGTGGCCGCACGTGCGGATCAAGGTGCTCAACACGGCCGTCCAGGGCTCGCAGGCCGTCCCGCAGGTCATGCGCGCGCTGCGGATCTTCGACGCCGATCCCGAGATCGACGTCATCGTCATCGCCCGCGGCGGCGGCAGCGTCGAGGACCTGCTGCCGTTCTCCGACGAAGCGCTCTGCCGCGCGGTGTCGGCCGCCGGCACGCCGGTCGTCAGCGCGATCGGGCACGAACCCGACACCCCGCTGCTCGACCACGTCGCCGACCTGCGCTGCTCGACGCCGACCGACGCCGGCAAGCGGATCGTGCCGGACGTCCGCGAGGAGACCGAACGCGTCCGGCAGATGCGCGACCGCGGGCGCCGCGCCCTGCACGGCTGGGTCGACACCCAGGCGCGGCTGCTCAACCAGATCCGCAGCCGCCCGTCGCTGGCCGACCCGCTGGGCCCGATCCAGCGACGGCAGGACGACGTCGGCGTCCACCGCGAACGGGCCCGCCGCGCCATGCTGAGCCTGCTGGCCAAGGACCAGGCCGAGATCGCGAACGCGCGGGCCCGGCTCACCGCGCTCGGCCCGGCGGCGACGCTGGCCCGCGGGTACGCGGTCGTGCAGTTCGTGGACGCCGAAGGCAACCTCCAGGTACTCCGCTCCGTCTCCGAAGTCGAGGCCGGTGCCCAGCTGCGTGTGCGGGTGGGTGACGGCGCGATCAAGGCGGTGGCGGAAGGAGAGCAGGAGTGAAGGGGACGTTCCTCCCGCTCACCATGGACGCGGCCCGCAAGCTCGGCGCGCGCCCGCTGCTGGACCAGGCGGTCCGCACCGACCGGGCCGCCGCCGAGTGCTGGACGGCCCTGCTCGCCGGCTGCGGCACCGCGGCCCGCCGCGACCTGGGGCCGCAGCTGCGCCGGCTGTCCGAGGCGACGTCCATGCAGGTGGGCTCGCGCTGGTGGTTCGCCGAGGGGGCCGGGCACCGCAAGCGGGTGGCCGGGGCGCAGGAGAACCTCGAAGAGGCGATCGCGGACGGTGACGGGCAGGAGTTCGCTCTTGCCTTCGTGGGTTACGACCACGCGATGGCCAGCGCGGTAGTGTGCGCGAACAGCGTGCAAGCCCGGAAGGTCGGAGAACACCGAGCGTGAGTGAAGCAGCCAGCGAGGAACTCGGCTACGAGCAGGCTCGCGACCGGCTCGTCGAGGTCGTCCGCGAGCTCGAAGCGGGCGGACTGTCGCTCGAGCAGTCGCTCGCGTTGTGGGAGAAGGGCGAGAAGCTCGCGAAGGTCTGTGAGCGCCATCTGGAAGGCGCGCGCGAGCGCATCGAAGCCGCCCTCGCGTCCGTGGAGGACGACTCCGAGCAGTGAGGTAGGCCATGCCGACGGTATCTGGAAACACGGCGGGTATCTGACAGACTGTTGACCCGCCAGTTCCACGATCCGGGAGGCACAGATGCCCGCCGCAGACAGTCGTCGTGAAGCGCCCGACCGCAACCTCGCGATGGAGCTGGTCCGGGTCACCGAAGCCGCCGCCATGGCCGCCGGCCGGTGGGTCGGCCGCGGCGACAAGATCGGCGGGGACGGCGCGGCCGTCGACGCGATGCGCCAGCTCGTCTCGACGGTGTCGATGCGCGGGGTCGTGGTGATCGGCGAGGGCGAGAAGGACGAAGCGCCCATGCTGTTCAACGGCGAAGAGGTCGGCAACGGCGACGGGCCGGACTGCGACGTCGCGGTCGACCCGGTCGACGGCACCACGCTGATGGCGAAGGGCATGCCCAACGCGCTCGCGGTGCTCGCGGTCGCCGAGCGCGGCGCGATGTTCGACCCGTCCGCGGTGTTCTACATGGAGAAGCTGGCCGTCGGGCCCGAAGCCGCGGGCAAGGTGGAGCTCGGCGCGCCGATCGCGGAGAACATCCGCCGGGTCGCGAAGGCGAAGAACAGCAGCGTCGGCGACGTCACCGTGTGCATCCTCGACCGCCCGCGCCACGAGCAGATCATCAAGGAGGTCCGCGAGGCCGGCGCGCGGATCCGGTTCATCTCCGACGGCGACGTCGCGGGTGCGATCGCCGCGGCCCGCCCGACCACCGGCGTCGACATGCTGATCGGCATCGGCGGCACCCCCGAGGGCATCATCGCGGCCTGCGCGATGAAGTGCCTCGGCGGCGAGCTGCAGGGCCGGTTGTGGCCGAAGGACGACGCCGAGCGCGAGAAGGCCCTCGCCGCCGGGCACGACCTCGACCGGATCCTGCTGAACGACGACCTCGTGCGCGGCGACAACGTCTTCTTCTGCGCCACCGGCGTCACCGACGGCGACCTGCTGCGCGGCGTCCACTACCGCGAGGGCGGGGCGACGACGCAGTCCATCGTGATGCGGTCCAAGTCCGGGACCGTCAGAATGATCGACGGCTACCACCGGCTGAACAAGCTGCGGGCGTACTCCTCGGTCAACTTCGACGGCCACCTGGACGCGCCCGACGACGACGTCGTGCCCCCGCTGCCGTAAGGAGATCCGTGACCAGGCGACTGCCGGCTCTACTGGCCCTGCTGTCCCTCCTGGTTCCGGGCACGGCCGCGGCCGCCCCCGCCATCGTCGGGGGTGTCGCCGCGGACCAGCCGTACCCGTTCACGGTCTCGTTGCACACTGCGTCGGGCAAGCTGTTCTGCGCGGGCGCGCTGATCGCGCCCACCTGGGTGGTCACGGCCGCGCACTGCGCGTTCGGCAAGACCCCGGCCGACATCTCGCCGCGGACGGGCACGAACGACGTGGGTCAGGGAGGCGAGGTCGCCCAGGTCGCCCAGGTCGTCGTGAACCCGGCGTTCAACACCCAGAGCCCGGCGGGTGACATCGCGCTGCTGCGGCTGACGGCGCCGGTCACGGCCACCCCGATCGGGCTGGGGGCGGCCGCGTCGCCGGGCACCGCGACCCGGATCGTCGGCTGGGGCCAGACCTGCCCGAAGCTGAACTGTGGCGGGCTCCCGACGGCGTTGCAGCAGCTCGACACGAAGATCGTCGAAGGCACCAAGTGCACAGCGGGGTTCGACGGCACCGCCGAGCTGTGCACCGACAACCCCGGCGGCAACGCCGGCGCGTGCTTCGGCGACTCCGGCGGCCCGGAGCTCGTGCGCGACGGCGACCACTGGCAGCTCGTCGGCGTCACCAGCCGCCCGGGTAACAACGCCCCGGAATGCGCGACAGCGCCGTCGATCTACACCTCCGTCGTCGCCTACGCGCCTTGGATCGCGGAGAAGACGAAGGCCTGAACTACTCGGCGTTGCTCGAGTGGCCCGGGAACAGGTGGGCGTCCGGGTCGAGTGCGACGGCGATGTTGTTGACGGCCGTCGCGGCTTCGCCGAAGCCGGTCGCGATCAGCTTCACCTTCCCCGGGTACGCGGCGACGTCGCCGGCCGCGTAGACGCGTTCGCGCGCGGTCGCCATCGTGGAGTCGACGGCGATGGCGCGGTGGGCGATCTCCAGGCCCCAGCTCTCGATCGGGCCCAGGTCGGCGGTGAAGCCCAGCGCCGCGACGACGGCGTTGGCCGGGAGCCGCTCGTCGCCGCTGCCCTTGATCGAGACGTCGACGGCTTCGAGCGAGCCGTCCGGTGCTTCGACGAACCGCGTGACCTCGGCGTCGGTGATGATCCGGGTGCCCAGCTCGCGGGCCTGGCGGACGATCGACTCCGCGGCGCGGAACTTCGCGCGCCGGTGCACCAGCGTCACGCTCGCCGCGACCGGGTGCAGCGCGAGGATCCAGTCGAACGCCGAGTCGCCGCCGCCGACGACCACGACGTGCTGGCCCGCGTGCACCTGCAGCGAGGGCACGAAGTGGACCATGCCGCGGCCGAGCCAGCCGTCGCCGGCCGGCAGCGGGCGCGGGGTGAACTCGCCGATGCCGGCGGTGATCAGCACCGCGCGGGCCCGGAGGGTTTCGCCGCCGTCGAGGGTCAGCTCGACGCCGTCGGGGGCCGGCTCCAGCTTTTCGGCCTTGCGCCCCAGCAGGTACTTCGGCTTGAACGGCGCGGCCTGCTTCACCAGGCCCTCGACCAGATCGCGGCCGCGGACCTCGGCGAACCCGCCGACGTCGTAGATCATCTTCTCGGGGTACATCGCGGTCACCTGGCCGCCGGGCTCGGGCAGCGAGTCGACCACCGCCATCGAGAGGCCGCGGAACCCGGCGTAGTAGGCGGCGAACAGGCCCGTCGGGCCCGCGCCGATGATCACGATGTCGTAGGAGTCCCCAGGAACTTCAGTCATGCTCGCTCCAGCCAGTGGTGGATGGCGGTGATCGAGAACACAGCCGATCCTAGCCGGATTGCGCGGGGATGTTCCGGTGTCCGTAGAGGCCGAGCAGCCAGGTGTGCCGGATGGCCGCGCGGGCGCGGTCGTAGGCGTCGCCGGTGGCGAGCCAGATGGCCTGGGTGAGCAGTTCGATCGTCGCGGCGACGACGGTGCGGGCCGTGAACGGCGGCGGGAGCGGCAGTCCCGGCTCGGTCGTGCGCAGCCACACCGCCGTCCGGTCGAACACCGCTTCGCTCGCGCGCAGCATCTCCTCGCGTGCCTCGAGTCCGGCGTCGCCGAGGGCGTGGATCTCCAAGAGGACAGCGCGGGCCACCACCGGACGGCGGCGCACGTAATCGACGACGAAGTCGCCGCACGCGGTGACGGCGTCGAGCGGGCTCGGTGCCTCGGCCGCCACCGCGACGCCCCGGTCGAGGAATTCCCCGGTCGCCGACCGGTAGGCGGCGAGGAACGCGGCCTGCTTGCCGGTGAACTGCTCGTAGAACGACGTGCGGGACACGCCCGCGGACGCCGTGATGTGGCCGACCGTGGTGGCCGCGTAACCGCGTTCGCCGACGTTGGCCAGCACGGCTTCGACCAGCCGGGCGCGCTGGGCCCGCGCCACTTCTTCCCGGCTGAGGCTGTGCGGCCCTTTGGGGAGACGCGTGTGCATCGCGGCACCGTACCCGGCGGGCGGACCCGCCGGGTACGGCCGCGGTCAGGCCGGCTGTTCCGGGTCGAGCGCGTTGCCCGCGGGGATGTGGCCGCAGCTTGACGGCGCTGCCTTCCCGGCGAACCGGTCGGCCAGCCAGGCGATCGCGGCGGGCGCCCAGGCCGCCGCGCCGCCGACGTGGCTGAGCGCGTCGTACTGCGTGTACTCGATCGAGCCGTTGCCGGTGGCGCAGTACTGGCGGGCTAACGCCCGGACGTCGCCGGCCACCATCACGCCGTCACCGGTGCCGATGCCCGGCAGGTTGCTCGTGGTGCCTTCGAGGAACCCGGCGTTGCCCTGGGCGATGAACCCGGGGACCGACGGGGTCGGCGCGGATCCGATGTTGACCTTGTTCACCGCGGCGACGAACGGCGGCACCGAGTTCGGGTTCGCGTACTCGGGCTTCGCGATCTTCTGCCACGTGAGGCCCGGGTACCGGCCGAGTGCGGTGATGATCGACGCGTGCTCCAGTTCGTCGAGCACCTTCAGCCCGTACTCGCTCGCGTACGGCCGCAGGTCGATGTCGTAGCTGCGCGCGACGCCGATCAAAGCCATCGGGATGACGCCGGACCAGACCGGGCTGCCGCTGACGTACCTCAGGTTGTGCGCAGGGTCGACGAGGACGCCGCCTTCGGTGAAGCCGACGAGGTTTTCGTCGACGTCGGGGGCGTAGCTCGGTGCCAGCGCGGCCGCCCAGCCGGTCGCGATCGCCCCGCCCGAGTAGCCGAGGAGCCCGAACTTCGTGGCTTTGGTCATCCCCGTCGCGGCCGAACTCGTCACGGCGCGAATCGAATCGAGGGTGTTCGTGCCGTACTCCGGCCCGGCGGCGAAGTTCGCGGCCTGCCCTTCGGTGTCGGGCACGACGACGTTGTAGCCCAGCAGGAGCGACGGCAGGAGCAGCAGCGACTCGCCGTTGGGCAGGAGGCCGCCGAGGGTGACGTCCCCGGCGATCGCCCGCGACGGCGCGTCCGCGGGGTCGAGCGAGTCGTAGGCCGACTGGTACGACACGGCTTTCGTGGTGTCGCCGGTGATGCTGCGGACGACCGAGGTGACGTTCGCGGCCGGGTGACCCTGGGCGTCGGTGGTCCGGTAGAGCAACTGGACGGCCCGCACCGGCGTCGCGAGCCCGACGACGTGGTAGGCCAGGGTCCGGGTCTTGAGCACGGTCCCGGGCGCGTAGGACGACAGCGGCGCGCTGCCGTCGTAGGAGTAGAAGGAATCGGACGACGCGGCGGCGGCCGGAAGGACCGGAGCGGCGGCGATGCTCAGCGCGAGCGCGGCGGCGAACGCGACGGTGCGAACGGTCATGACTCCCCTTTGAATCATGAAGCTGATCACGCGGATCGCCGTAACCTACCAGCGAGTAGGTGTCGTGTACAGCCGCGTACACCATCCGGCGAACGGGGTGCGCAACGCCACCACGCGCGGACCGCCGAACAGGGCCAGAATCGGTCTCATGGCTGATCAGGAATACCGGATCGAACACGACACCATGGGCGAGGTCCGCGTGCCTGCCGACGCGCTCTACCGCGCGCAGACCCAGCGGGCCGTGGAGAACTTCCCCATCTCCGGCCGGGGCCTGGAGCGCGCCCAGATCCGCGCGCTCGGCCTGCTCAAGGCCGCCGCCGCGCGGGTGAACCTCAAGCTGGGCGTGCTCGACGCCGACGTCGCCGACGCCATCGCGGCCGCCGCCGACGAAGTCGCCTCCGGGGCGCACGACGCGCACTTCCCGATCGACGTCTTCCAGACCGGGTCCGGGACGTCGTCGAACATGAACGCCAACGAGGTCATCGCCACCCTCGCGAGCCGCGCGCTCGGCCGGGACGTGCACCCGAACGACCACGTCAACGCGTCGCAGTCGTCGAACGACACCTTCCCGACGACGATCCACGTCGCCGCGACCGAGGCCGTCCTCAAGGACGTCATCCCGGCGCTGGAGTACCTGGCCGGCGCGATCGAGGTCCGCGCCGCCGAGTGGGCCGACGTGGTGAAGTCCGGCCGCACGCACCTGATGGACGCGGTGCCGATCACGCTCGGCCAGGAGGCCGGCGCCTGGGCGTCGCAGATCCGCTTCGGCGTCGAACGGCTGAAGTCGGGCCTGCCGCGGCTGGGCGAGCTGCCGATCGGCGGCACGGCCGTCGGGTCGGGCCTGAACGCGCCGGAGGGCTTCGGCTCCTCGGTCGCCGCGGAACTCGCGTCGGTCACCGGGCTGCCGCTGACCGAGGCCCGCGACCACTTCGAGGCGCAGGCGACGCAGGACAGCGTCGTCGAGACGTCCGGGCACCTGCGCACGGTCGCCGTGTCGCTCAACAAGATCGCCAACGACCTGCGCTGGCTGGGGTCCGGCCCGCGCACCGGCCTGGCCGAGCTGGCGCTGCCGGACCTGCAGCCGGGCTCGTCGATCATGCCGGGCAAGGTGAACCCGGTGATCCCGGAGGCGACGCTGCAGGTGGTCGCGCAGGTGATCGGCAACGACGCGGCCGTCGCGTTCGCGGGCGCGGCGGGCAACTTCCAGCTCAACGTCAACCTGCCGGTGATCGCCCGGAACGTCCTCGAATCGGCGCGGCTGCTCGCGGCCGTTTCCCGGCTGCTGGCGGACAAGGTGTTCGCGGGCATCACGGTGAACACCGACCGCACGCGGACCTACGCCGAGGGTTCGCCGTCGATCGTGACGCCGTTGAACAAGTACATCGGCTACGAGGAAGCGGCGGCGGTCGCGAAGCAGGCGTTGAAGGAGCTCAAGACGATTCGCGAGGTCGTCATCGAGCGCGGGTACGTGACGGACGGCAAGCTCACCGAGGAGCAGCTGGACGAGGCGCTCGACGTGCTGCGCATGGCCCGCGGCGGGAGGTGATGGGTGACGCAGCCGGGCTGGGCGCCTTCCTGAAGGCCCGCCGCGCCGCCCTCGACCCGGCCGACCTCGGTCTGCCGCCCGGGGTCACCCACCGGCGGGTCAAGGGCCTGCGCCGGGAAGAACTGGCGCAGCTGGCCGGCATCAGCGTCGACTACTACACGCGGCTGGAGCAGGGCCGCGCGAAGAACGTGTCGGACGCCATCCTCGACGCCCTCGCGCGTGCCCTGCGGCTCGACCCCGGCCAGGAGTCCTACCTGCACAACCTCGCCGCACCGAACCGCCGCGAGAAGCCCGCGCCGCAGCGGGTCCGGCCGGAGCTGCAGCAGCTGCTGGACGCCATCCACGCACCGGCGTTCGTCTTCGGCCGGTACCTGGACGTGCTGGCCTGGAACGCGCTCGGCGGCGCGGTCGCCTTCGACTTCGCCCACCTCGAAGAGCGCAGCATGCCGAAGCTCGTCTTCACCGACGAACGCGCGAAGGAGCTGCACCCGGAGTACGACGCCGTGTGCCGCGAGCTCGTCGCGAACCTGCGCGCGGAGAGCGGCCGGCACCCCGGCGACCCGCAGTTCGCCCGGCTGGTCGACGAGCTTTCGCTGGCCAGCGCCCAGTTCCGGCGGCTGTGGGCCGAGCACGCCGTCCAGGAAAAGGCGCAGGGGTGGAAGCGGTTCGCGCACCCCGTGGTCGGCGAGCTGCGGCTGCACTACCAGACGTTGCGCCTGCCGGACGACCCCGACCAGGGCCTGGTCGTCTACCACGCCGAACCGGGGTCGGCGAGTGAACACGCGCTCGGTCTGTTGGCCGGCCGGATCGCCGCCGGCGAGCTGCCGGTGAACACCCACCTGTAGCCGTCCCGGCCGGTGCTCGACCCCCTCTGCACCAGGCCGGACCTCCGCTCGTCCGGAAATTGTCGGTGGTCCGGGTCATGATGTCCGGGTGTTGCTGATCGAGATAGTCCGGGCGTCCGCCGAGCTGGCGGCGACGAGGTCCAGGAAGGCGAAGATCGCCCTCCTGGCCGCGGTGCTGCGCGCCGCCGAGGTCCTCGAGCTGCCCGTGGTGATCGCGTACCTGACCGGGCAGACGGCGCAGGACAGGCTGGGTGCGGGCTGGCGCACCCTGGCCGGGCTGGGCGCACCTCCGGCGCCGGCGCCGGAGGTGACGGTGACCGAGGTGGACGCCGGGCTGACCGCCGCGGCCGGCGTGGCGGCGGGCACGGGCTCTTCGACCCGGCGGCAGGAGGTGCTGCGCGCGCTGTTCGTGCGGCTGACGAAGGAGGAGCAGGAGTTCCTGTTCCGGCTGGTCACCGGCGAGCTGCGGCAGGGCGCGCTGGAGGGCGTGATGGTCGACGCCGTCGCGGCCGCGGCCGAGGTGCCCGCCGAGGACGTGCGGCGGGCGTTCATGCTGTCCGGGAAGCTGGGCGTCACCGGGGTCGCGGCGATGACCGGCGGGCCGGCCGCGCTGGCGGACTTCCGGCTGACCCTGGGCACGCCGGTCAAGCCGATGCTGGCGTCGCCGGCGGAGTCGCTCGACGAAGCCGTCGCCGAGCACGCCGAGGCCATCGTCGAGTACAAAATGGACGGTGCCAGGATCCAGGTGCACCGCCAGGGCGACGAGGTGCACGTCTGGACGCGGACGCTGCGGGAGATCACGAGCAGCGTGCAGGAGCTGGTCGAGCTCGTGCGGGCGCTGCCGTGCGAGTCGGTGGTGCTCGACGGCGAAACGCTGGCCCTGACCGACGCCGGGCGGCCGCGGCCGTTCCAGGACACGATGAGCCGGTTCGGCAGCACCCGCGAGGAACAGGTCAAGGCGCTGCTGCTGCGGCCGTACTTCTTCGACTGCCTGCACCTCGACGGCGTCGACCTGCTGGACGCGCCGCTGTCGGAGCGCAACGCGGCCTTGCGCAAGGTCGCCGGGGCGCACGTGATCCCGGGCGAGATCGGCACCGCGCAGGCCGCGTCCGTCCTGGAGGCGGCGATGGAAGCGGGCCACGAAGGGGTGATGGTCAAGGACCTGGCGTCGCCGTACGCGGCGGGGCGGCGCGGGCGGGCGTGGCTGAAGGTCAAACCGGTGCACACGATCGACCTCGTGGTGCTGGCGGCGGAGTGGGGCCACGGCCGGCGCACCGGCACGCTGTCGAACCTCCACCTGGGCGCCCGTGATCCGGACGGTGGCCCGCCGATCATGGTGGGCAAGACGTTCAAGGGCATGACCGACGAGCTGCTGGCGTGGCAGACGAGGACGTTCCAGGAGATCGAGACCCACCGCGACGACTGGACGGTGTACGTCCGGCCGGAGGTCGTGGTGGAGATCGAGCTGGACAGCGCGCAGGTGTCGACGCGCTATCCCGGAGGCCTGGCGCTGCGGTTCGCCCGGGTGGTCCGCTACCGCCCGGACAAGGACCCGGCCGAGGCGGACACGATCGACACGGTCCGCGGCCTGCTCCACGGCGACCGTTCGGAAGGGAGCTGACGCGAAGGACAGACGAAAGTCGCTGGTGCCCACGACCCCTTGCGGACCAAAGTGGACATCGGCCGCGCCGGGGAGGCGTTCGGCCGTTCGGGCGTGCGCGCCGCCGGGTTTTGTCGAGATTTTTCCCGACACCGGCAGCGTCGAAGATCCCTAAAGTGCGCTCCTTCACAGCAATCCCGCTCACTTCCCGAGCGGTCACGGAGGAGCAACCAGTGGTCAGCAAGGAACAGATGAAGGCGGCCATCCACGCGGCCTTCGACGGCGCCGTCGAAGACGGGGCGAGCTACACCAAGGTGTACGCCGCGGAGATCCGGCAGAAGAACTACCTGGTCTTCCGCACCACCTCGGTCGCCAACTTCGCGCTGGGCTTCAAGCCGGGGCAGACCGATTTCGTCCTCGTCCCGCTCGAGGAGAAGAACGGCACCGTCACGGCGGGCACCCCGCTGACGATCAACGACACGAACCGGGCTTCGGTCAAGAAGCGCGACCTGCAGGGCCGGTTCGTCATCAAGACGACCGACGGCCGGACGTTCCGGCTGAGCATCATCCCGTCGGTGGCGAAGCTCCTGTCCGTCGCGTACCAGCTGCCGGTCGAGCAGAAGGCGGAGTACGAGGCGTTCGTCGCGCTCCGGGATTCGCTGCTCGCGGCGTAACCGCACGCCCGGGGCTGTCCACGTGCCGGGCAGCCCCGGAACTCGACACCTTCGAGGGGTCCACTGTGGAGTTACCCACGGGTACGCTCCACGGATGCGCAGCGAGAAGCTCACCCGGGCGTGGTTCGCGGTCACCGCGGTGATCGCACTGGCCGGCCTGGTCACCCAGGTGGTCGCGACCGCCTCCGACGCCGACGGCCAAGTCGCGAACCTGCTCTGCTTCTTCACGATCGACTCGAACATCCTGGTCACGATCACGTCCGCGCTGGTCGCGCTGGGCCGGGCCCGCGGGCGGCTGTTCACCGTCCTCTGGCTCGACGCGCTGGTCGGCATCATCGTGACCGGCATCGTCTACCAGGTCGCCTTGGCCGGCCTCTACGACCTGCACGGCCTCTCGCTGTTCACCGACACGATGCTGCACAAGGTGACGCCGATCCTGTTCGTGCTCGGCTGGCTGCTCGCCGCTCCGCGTGGCGTGCTCGACTGGCGCACGGTGTGGTGGTCGCTGCTGTACCCGCTCGCCTGGCTCGCGTTCACGCTGCCGCGCGGGGCGATCACCGGCTTCTACCCGTACCCGTTCGTCGACGCGGGCGCCCTCGGCTACGGCCAAGTGACGCTGAACTGCGTGTTCATCGGGCTCTTCTTCACCGCGCTGGCCGCCGGGGCGTTGCTGTACGACCGCCGGCTCGCGCGGGTCGAACCCGCCTAACCGCGGACGCGGCGGAACGCGTTGAGCCCGTCGGTCAGCCCGGCCCGCACCAGCGTCGGGACGGCGCCGCGCCGGTCGACCGGCTTGCCCGCGGCGATCCGGTGCATCTGCCGGGTGTGCCACTGGATCTCCAGGAGGCTGTCGGCCAGCCGGATGCCGGTCTTCGGGCACCGCCGCTCCGCGCGGACGTCCTCGCCCGCGAGCAGCCGGGCCGGCAGGCAGGGGTCGACGATCAGCGGGCGGCCGAGCCCGATCACGTCCACCTCGCCCGAGCGCAGCGCGGCTTCCATCCCGCCCGGGGTGGCGAACCCGCCGGTGACCATCAGCGCGAGGTCGGACACCGCCCGCGCTTTCGCCGCGTAGTCCAGGAAGTACGCCTCGCGCTCCTGAGTGCGCGCGCTGCCCATCATCGCGGCCTTCTCGTACGTGCCACCCGACACTTCCAGCAGGTCGACGCCGGCGTCGCCGAGTTCCCGCACGACCTCCAGGGACTCTTCCTCGGTGAAGCCGCCGCGCTGGAAGTCCGCGCTGTTGAGCTTGACCGACACCGGCACGTCGTCGCCGGCCGCTTCGCGCACGCGCCGGACCACCTCGAGCAAGAACCGGCGGCGGCGGACGGCGTCGCCGCCCCAGGCGTCGGTCCGCAGGTTCGTCAGCGGCGACAGGAACTGCGAGACCAGATAGCCGTGAGCGCCGTGGATCTGGACACCCGCGAAGCCCGCTTCGACGAACGTCCGCGCCGCCACCGCGAAACGCTCGATGATCGCTTCGATCTCGTCACCGGTCAACGCGCGCGGCGCCGCGAACGCGGTCCGGATGCCCCGGTTGCCGAACGGGACGGCAGAAGGGGCCACCGGCTCCCGCGAGAGGTACCGCGGGCTCTGCCGCCCCGGGTGGTTGAGCTGCACCCACAGGCGGGTGTCCGTGCCTTCGACCGCCCGCGCCCAGGGCCGGAAGGCGGCGGGATCGGCGGTCGCGGCCACGTTGCGCGGCTCGCCGAGCGCGGCCGGGTCGACCATGACGTTCCCGGTGATCAGCGTGCCCGCGCCGCCGCCGGCCCAGGTCCGGTACAGCTCGAACAGCTCGCGGGTGGGCGCGTTGCGGCGGTCGCCGAGCTGTTCGCTCAGCGCCGACTTGACCAGCCGGTTGGGCAGCACCGCGCCGCACCGCAGTTTCAGCGGCTCCGCCAGGAGGGTCATCGCGTCACCTCTCGAACTTACTCGCAGTAAGATAACTCGACGGTAGCATACCGTCGGTATGTCCTCTACCCGGTGAAGGACCACTAGGGTCGGGCGCATGACGGCGATCGTGCAGAACCTGGTGACCTCCGGCGTCTTCCGGCTCGACGGCGGCAGCTGGGACGTCGACAACAACGTCTGGCTCGTGGGCGACGACGCGGAAGTGATCGTGATCGACGCGGCGCACGACGCGAAGGCGATCGAAAACGTCGTGGGCGAGCGGAAGCTGACCGCGATCCTCTGCACCCACGCGCACAACGACCACGTCAACGCCGCCCCGGAGCTCGCCGCCGCGACCGGCGCGCCGATCCTGCTGCACCCGGACGACCGGGTCGTCTGGGATCTCACCCACCCGGACCGCGCCCCGGACGGCGAACTGGCCGACGGCCAGGTGCTCACCATCGCGGGCACGGAACTGCAGGTCATCCACACGCCGGGGCACGCGCCCGGCGCGGTCTGCCTGTACGCGGCGGAACTGGGCGTCCTCTTCACCGGCGACACGCTGTTCCACGGCGGCCCGGGCGCCACCGGACGGTCCTATTCGGACTACCCGACCATCGTGAACTCCATCCGGGCGAAGCTGTTCACCCTCCCGGACGCCACGAAGGTCCACACCGGACACGGCGAAGGCACGACGATCGGCGCCGAAAGGGCCGCTTCGGACGGCTGGGAGAAGCCCTAGGACGTGTGCTTCCGAGCGACCAGGGCGAACTCCTCGATCGCCCGGTCGAACGCGGCGCTCGCTTGCCGCACCGGCGAGGGCAGGTACATCCGCTCGAACTTGCGGTCGGCGTCGAGCTCGAATCGGGTGTGGTGGAGTTCCATCTCCGCTTTCCGCAGCTCGTTCGCCTGCTCGACCAGCTCATCCGGGCCGCTCATCACGAGCAGCCCGAAGAATGCCCGCATATCGGTGCGCGCGTTGTAGTACCCGTCTTCGAACTCGATCTCCCGTTGCGCGTCGGTCTCGACCACCTCTTCCACCAGGATCCGGCGGCGGTGGATCACGTTGAGGTCGATGATGTGCTTCCGCGCTCGCGTCGCGGCCTCGATCAGCCCGGCGCAGCGGTCGGCTCGGTCCTGCCGCAGCTTCGCGCGCCGGGCCGCGTTGAGCTTCAGCGGCTCGACCAGCGCGCCCAGCGTCACGCCCACCAGCGAGGCGACCGCCGCGATGACCGCGGCACCGAGCGCCGTCAGCACGTCAGGTGCGGCGCGCTCGGCGACACCCGGACTCGCGACTTCGCCTCTTCCGCCAGCGTGCGCGCCCACTCCTGCAGCCCGGCGACGTCGACGCCGTGCGGCGGCTCGCCCCGGAACGGCTCGATGTTCGCCGCGCCGCGTTCCAGCAGCGACACCGCGCCGACGTTGTTGCCGCGCGCCGCGTGCGTCAACCCGACCGCGAGCTGCGCCAGCCCGCGCCAGAGCTCGCGGTCCGGGCCGTCGGTGGTCTTCCACGCGTCCTCGAACACCTCGTGCGCGTGGAACGGCTTGCCGTCGTCGAGCAGCCGCTGGGCCTCCGCAAGCGTTTGCGCCGGGGTGCGCTCGATGCCTTCGGGCTGGCGCTCGACGCCGTCCGCGCCGTACGGCAGCGGCCGGCCGAGGCCGTCGCGCGGCCGTGCGTTGCGTGCCCGTCCCTCGGTGTCCCGGTCGCGGCGGCTCATGCCACCGATCCTGCCACGGGCCCTCCGGGTAGTCTGGTGACTCGTGCGTTTCCTCGACGGCCACCGGCCCGCCCACGACCTGACCTACGACGACGTGTTCCTGCTGCCGAACCGTTCGGACGTGGAGTCCCGCTTCGACGTCGACCTCGCCACCGCGGACGGCACCGGCGCGACCATCCCGATCGTGGTCGCCAACATGACCGCGGTCGCCGGCCGCCGGATGGCCGAGACCGTCGCCCGCCGCGGTGGGCTGGTGGTGCTGCCGCAGGACGTCGACAGCGCCGCTGTCGCCGAGATCGTCGGCTGGGTGAAGAGCCGCCACACCGTGTGGGACACGCCGCTGGTGCTCACCGGCGGTGACGCGGTCGCCGACGCCCTCAACCTGGTCCACAAGCGTGCTCACGGCGCTGTCGTCGTCGTGGACGGCGAAGGCCGCCCGGTCGGCATCGTCGACGAAGCGGCCTGCGCGGGCGTCGACCGCTTCGCGCGGCTCGCCGACGTCGCGCAGCCGCCGACCGTCGCGGTTCCGCTCACCACGCCGGCGCGCGAGGTGTTCGAGCTGCTGAACAGCCACGGCGCCCACCTGGCGCTCGGCCTCGACGCCGACGGCCGGCTCGCGGGCGTCCTCACTGCCGTCGGCGCCCTGCGCGCGGAGATCTACACCCCGGCCGTCGATGACGCGGGCAAGCTGCGCGTCGCCGCCGCGGTCGGCGTCAACGGCGATGTGGCAGCAAAGGCCGAAGCGGTCCTGAAGGCGGGTGTCGACGTGCTGGTCGTCGACACCGCGCACGGGCACCAGGAGAAGATGATCGCCGCGCTGAAGGCCGTCCGGTCGGTGTCGCCGCAGGTCCCGGTGGTCGCCGGGAACGTCGTCACCGCCGAGGGCACCCGCGACCTGATCCAGGCCGGCGCCGACGTCGTCAAGGTCGGCGTCGGGCCGGGCGCGATGTGCACGACCCGGATGATGACCGGCGTGGGCCGCCCGCAGTTCTCCGCGGTCGCCGACTGCGCGGCCGCCGCGCGCGAGCTGGGCAAGCACGTCTGGGCCGACGGCGGCGTCCGCCACCCGCGTGACGTCGCGCTGGCGCTGGCCGCCGGCGCGTCCGCGGCGATGGTCGGCTCGTGGTTCGCCGGCACCTACGAATCCCCCGGTGACCTGCGGTTCGACGAGCAGGGCCGGCCCTACAAGGAGTCGTTCGGCATGGCGTCGAAGCGCGCGGTCGGCGCGCGAACCCGCACGGACGGCTCGTTCGACCGGGCCCGGAAGGCGCTGTTCGAGGAGGGCATCTCGTCGTCGCG
The DNA here is from genome assembly GCA_049998155.1 of Amycolatopsis sp. cmx-13-12. Taxonomy (GTDB): domain Bacteria; phylum Actinomycetota; class Actinomycetes; order Mycobacteriales; family Pseudonocardiaceae; genus Amycolatopsis. The sequence continues at coordinate 362,550 of JAEBES010000002.1, forward strand.
GATGTCCCTCGACCCGCAGCGCCCGGGCGTCGAGGACCTGCTGGACTCGATCGGCTCCGGCGTGCGCTCGTCCTGCACCTACGCGGGCGCGCGCACCCTGGAGGAGTTCCACGAGCGCGCGCTGCTGGGCGTCCAGTCGGCGGCCGGGTTCGCCGAAGGCCGCCCCCTCCCCTCCGGCTGGTGACCACGGTCGTGAGTGGTAATTAGGGTTCTAACCCGAATTACCACTCACGACCACTGCGGCAGGGTGCTCAGCCCGCGCAGCACACGTGTTCGGACCACTCGGGGACGTGCCACCAGTGCTGTTTCTCCGCTGACCGGGCCGCGGGCGCCACTTCGGTGGCCGCTCGCGCGCCCGGCCGGTCCCGGTAGGGCGCCAGCAGCTCGCCGACCGTCCGCAGCACCCCGCCGACCAGCACGCTGCGGACGTTCGCGGCCGCCTTGACGTCCTGCAGCGGGTTGCCACTGACGAGCGACAGGTCGGCGTACGCACCCTGCTTGAGCACCCCGATCCGGTCCTCGAGCCCCAGCCACCGCGCCGGGTTGCGGGTGGCGGTGGTGAGCGCCTCGTACGGCGTGAACCCGAACGCGACCATGGCGCGCAGGTTCTGGTGGGTGGAGACGGCCACGTTGTCCAGCGGGGAGTCCGTGCCGGTGACCACGAAGCCGCCCGCCCGGTGGATCCGCAGCACCATGTCGACGTTCCCGGCGAGGACCTGGCGGAGGTAGGCGTTCTCCGGGTGGCCCGCGGCCTCCGCCGCGGCCTCGAGCTGCGCGTATTCCCACGGCGGGAACAGGACCCGGGTGCGTTCGTCGGTCACGAGCGACTTGTCGTCCGCGTACAACGCCCTGGAGGTGAACAACGTCGGCGTGATCGACATCCCCGAGCGGGTGAACAGGGTGATCGCGTCCTGGTAGGACCGGCCGATCCGGCTGACGGTGTGCGAGTACCCGAGCCGGTTGGTGGCCCCGGTGTGCTCCATCGCGTCCATGCCGATGTTCGCCGCCGGGTACAGGTAGTGCGACGACAACGGGATCCCCGCCCGGTGCGCGGCCCGGACCACCGCCTGCTGGGAAGCCACGGGAAGCCGGACGTACGTCTTGATCAGGTCGTACTCGAGCTCGACCGCGCGGGACAGCTCCAGGTCCAGCTGCGCGGGCGACAGCGTCGGCCGCATGAAGTTGTAGTAGATCCGGGAGCCGTCGATGGCTTCCCCGGTCCCGAAATACCTGGGCCCGACGCGGTTTCCGGACTCGAGGGCCTCCCGCGTCTCCAGCATCTGGTACACCGGGTCGCCGGGCGAGCGGGTCGTGGTGATGCCGTAGGACAGCCACAGCCTGCCCTGCCGGTCACCCCACTGCCGGCCGCGCAGGTGCCAGTGGTTGTGGAGGTCGACGAGCCCGGGCATGGCGGTCAGGTCGTGCGCGTCGACGGTCCCGGGTGCGGCCCGGTGCGGCCGGACGTCGGCGATCCGGCCGCCGTCGACGACGATGTCGACGTCCCTCCGCAGGGTCCGGGCGACGCCGTCCCACGCCGCGCCGACGTGGATGACGGTCCGTCGCGGCGGGCGCGGCCGGGCCCACGTGAAGTCGAGCCGGATCGTGCGCGGCTCGCCGCCGGTGATCCGCTGGGCCTTGAGCTGCCCCTTCGACAGGTACACGAGCGTGTCGTTCCCTTGCCAGGCCAGGGAATCGGTGACGTCGTGGGTGACCTGCCGCGGCGCACCGATCAGCCGTCCGGTGCCGTCGACCGGGGCGATCCAGGCGACGCTTTCGACCGTGAACGCGAGGTACCGGCCGTCGGGTGACCACAGTGGACCGTCGTCGCCGCGGGTGGCCAGCGAACGGAACGGCATCGGCTCGGCGTAGCGGAGTTCGTTCGTCTTCAGGTCGACCGTGAGGATCTGGCTCGTGCCTTCGCGGTATCGGCGCGAGTACGGCTTCACGGCGGCGAGCGCGAGGACCGACCCGTCGGGCGACCAGGTGGGCCGGCCCGGCATGAACAGCGGCGGCGTCACCTGCTGGGCTGTGGCCGCGGCGACGTCGTGGATCCAGGTGGCGCCGTCCTGGTCGGCGTAGGCCACCCGGCCGCCGTCCGGCGACCACCGCGGCGCGACCTGGGCGCCCGCCGGCCCGGTGAGGACGGTGTCCTCGCCGGTGCGGAGGTCGCGCAGCCACAGGTCGGCGGTGCCGAGCCGGTCGCTCGTGTAGAGCAGTTTCGTCCCGTCGGGGTGGAAGTCCGGGTCGGAGTTGAAGTAGCCGTCGCCGATCAGCCGCTGTGGCCGGCCCCCGGCCGCCCCGACGACGTAGATCGCGTTGAGGGCCCGGAACGCGATCCGCTGGCCGTCCCGGGACACGACCGGACCGGCGATGCCCCGGACGGGCTTCGGCGCGGCCGAGTCCAGGTCACGGACCCGCCTCCGGTAGTCGCGCGATGCCGTGGAGACACCCGCTTCGAACGGGATGTCCTGGACGGCACCGGCCGGTTCGCGCCGCCGGATGTGCCCGTCGGCGGTGTAGAGCACGGCCGACCCGGACCAGTTCGCGGCGAAGCCGAAGACGTCCTCGCCCCGGGTCAGCTGCTCCTCGCCGAGCATGAGGTCCGCTTCGGCACCCCGCAGCCGCAGGTAGCTGGGCTGTCCGCCGGGACCGAACGCGGGACCGTAGAGCTTGTCGGTGCCGGTCGCGGTGACCAGGCGCTCGCGCGCGCCGGTGGCCAGGGTGACGACGTCGATCGCGGTGTCGTTCACCGTGAAGACGAGCTTCGCGCCGTCGGCCGACCATCGCGGCGAGGCTTCTTCGTCCGCGGTGGACGCCACGGTGCTGATCGTTCCGGAGGCGATGTCCAGCAGGTGGATGCCGTAGCTGCCGTCCCGGTCGCTGCTGAAGGCGATCTCGGTGCCGTCCGGGGAGAACACGGGCTCCCGGTGGTCGAACTGCCCGCTGGTGAGCTTGCGGGGCGAGCCGCCGGCAACATCGATGACGTACAGGTGGAAGTTGCCGTCGCGGTAGGACTGGAACGCGATCCGGCGGCCGTCCGGCGACCAGCTGGGCAGCGTGGCGTCCTGCAGGTCGTCGGTGAGCCGCCGGGCGCGGCCGCCGGCCGCGGGCAGCACCCAGATCCCGGTGACCAGGTCGACCGCGATCCACCGGCCGTCCGGGGAGAGCGCGGCGGACATGTTGGTGCCCTCCCGCAGCAGCACCCCGTCCGGCCGGACGTCCGCTTCGGCCTCGGCGACCCCCGTCCCGGCCACGGTCAGCGCCGCGGCGGCAACACCGCCACGAACCAGAAGTGCACGTCGTGAAAGATTTTCCGGCCCCATGCGGCCAACTATGCCCAGCCCAGCGATCGGCCGTCCATCGGCCAAGCAGGTCTTCCCGCGGTCGTGAGTGTTTAGGCGGGTTAGAACCCGCCTAAACACTCACGACCGGGCGCAGGGTCAGCCGTGGTCCTCCAGCATTTCGGTGACCAGGGCGGCGATCGGCGACCGCTCCGAGCGCGTCAGCGTGACGTGCGCGAACAGCGGGTGGCCCTTCAGCTTCTCGATCACCGCCGAAACGCCGTCGTGCCGTCCGACGCGCAGGTTGTCACGCTGGGCGACGTCGTGCGTGAGCACCACCCGGGACGCCGTGCCGAGCCGCGAGAGCACCGTGAGCAGGACGTTGCGCTCCAGCGACTGCGCCTCGTCCACGATCACGAACGTGTCGTGCAGCGACCGGCCGCGGATGTGCGTCAGCGGGAGCACCTCGAGCATGCCGCGGTCGAAGACCTCGTCGAGGACGTCCTGGCTGACCAGCGCGCCGAGCGTGTCGAACACCGCCTGCGCCCACGGCTGCATCTTCTCGCTCTCGGACCCGGGCAGGTAGCCGAGGTCCTGGCCGCCGACCGCGTAGACCGGCCGGAACACCACGACCTTGCGGTGCTGGCGGCGTTCCATGACGGCTTCGAGGCCGGCGCAGAGGGCGAGCGCCGACTTGCCGGTGCCGGCCCGGCCGCCCAGCGACACGATCCCGACGTCGGAGTCGAGCAGCAGGTCGAGCGCGACGCGCTGCTCGGCGCTGCGGCCGTGCAGGCCGAACGCCTCGCGGTCGCCCCGGACCAGCCGGATGCGCTTGTCCGCCGTGATCCGCCCGAGCGCGCTGGAGCTGCCCGCGAGCAGCCGCAGCCCGGTGTGGCAGGGCAGCTCGGCGAGCTCGTCCATGCCGTACTCGACCGGATCGACGGTGCTGCCGCCGAACAGCGTGTCGAGCACGTCCTGTTCGACGTCGACGTCCGCCATGCCGGTCCAGCCGGACGGCGTCACTTCCTGCGCGCGGTACTCGTCCGCCTCGAGGCCGACGGCCCCGGCCTTGACCCGCAGCGGGATGTCCTTCGTCACCAGCGTGACCGCCTGGTTCTCGGCCGCGAGGTTGAGTGCGCAGGCGAGGATGCGGTGGTCGTTGGAGTCGGTCCGGAACCCGGACGGGAGCACCGACGGGTCCGAGTGGTTCAGCTCCACCTGCAGCGTGCCGCCGTGGTCCCCGATGGGGAGCGGCGCGTCGAGCCTGCCGTACTGCCGGCGCAGGTCGTCGAGCATGCGCAGGGATTCCCGGGCGAACCAGCCGAGCTCCGGGTGGTGGCGCTTCGCCTCCAGTTCACTGATGACGACCAGCGGAAGCACGACGGCATGCTCGGCGAAGCGGGTGACCGCCCACGGGTCCGAAAGGAGGACCGACGTGTCGAGCACGTACATGTGCTGCTGGGGAAGGGGCGCTTTCTCCGGGCCGGGAACGGCACCGGTCGAAGAGTGGCCAGAGGCCTTGCGGGGCAAACGCTGCGCAGTCACGACGGCATCTCCCTCGAGGGCGTGTGCACCTCACGCCCGCACTCGCTGGGCCGGGCACCTCCCTGGCTGGACCACTCCTCCTGACCGGTGAGTCAGGTGGCGCGGCCACGAGGGCCGGGTGCCGGCCCCCTCGAGTGTCTCGTGGGCGGCTGAGCCGCCCCCTCGATCACCGTCACGACCAGGGCCTCCCGCGAGGACCCGCACGGAACGCGTGCCCTCACCTCGGAAGGTACCCACGAATCCGCCGTCGCGCAGGGAGCCAACACGGTGATTCGCCAGATCGTCATCTCACCGTCGGTCGTCCGAAATCAACCCTGGGTGTTCCCCACCGGTCTGACCAGCGGATTATCAGCGCTTCAGGAGCCGAACCGGCGGTGCCGCCAGGCGTAGTCACGGATGGCACGGAGGAAGTCGACGCGGCGGAAAGCGGGCCAGTACGCCTCGGTGAACCAGAACTCCGAGTGCGCGGACTGCCACAGCAGGAAGCCGGAAAGCCGTTGCTCGCCCGAGGTGCGGATGATCAGGTCGGGGTCCGGCTGGCCCGAGGTGTAGAGGTGTTCGGAGATGTGGTCGACGTCGAGGATCTTCGCGAGCTCGTGAATGGACGTTCCCTCGTCGGCGTGCTGCAGCAGCAGCTTGCGCACGGCGTCGGCGATTTCCTGCCGCCCGCCGTAGCCGACCGCGATGTTGACCTCCATCCCGGTCCGCCCTTCGGTCCGGGCGGCGGCTTCGCTCAGTCGCTTTGCGACATCGGCGGGGAGCAGGTCGAGGGCACCGACGATCCGCAGCCGCCACGCCGTCCCCGGCCCGGCGAGCTCGTCGGTGACGTCGGTGATGATCTTCAGCAGCGGCGTGAGCTCGTCCGGGTCGCGGTTGAGGTTGTCGGTGGACAGCAGCCACATGGTGACGACCTCGACGTCGGCCTCCTGGCACCAGCTCAGGAAGTCCGCGATCTTCTTGGCCCCGGCGCGGTGCCCGTCCGAAACGTCCGTGAAGCCCGCTTCACGGGCCCACCGGCGGTTGCCGTCGAGCATGATGGCGATGTGCCGGGGATGCCGCCCGGCGGCCTGCTGGATGAGGCGCCTGCCGTAGGCGCTGTACACGACGTCGGACAAGAAGGAGCGAACACTCACGTCGAGTCAGCGTACGCACCCTGTGTGAGGCGTGTGACTTGAGCACCGCGGGAGAACCTACGCTGTCGTAACCTTGATGTGTGAGCCTGACGACGGAACCACCACCCGAGCCCGTAGTGGACCTCCGCCCCCGGCTGCGCGGGCACATCCACTTCTGGACGTTCTTCGGTGCCCTCGCCGCCGCGGCGGCCCTGATCAGCCTGGCGGCGTCGACGGTCTCTCCGGTCGCCGCACTCGCGACTTCGGTGTACGGGCTGACGGTGCTCGGCTTGTTCGGTGTGAGCGCGCTGTACCACCGCAAGTTCTGGAGCCCTCGCGCGTACAAGTGGATGAAGCGCGCGGACCACTCGATGATCTTCTTGTTCATCGCCGGGACGTACACGCCGTTCACGCTGCTGGCGATGTCGAAGCCGACCGGGTACGTGATCCTGTCGATCGTCTGGGGCGGGGCGATCGCCGGGGTGGCGTTGAAGATGCTCTGGCCGAACGCGCCCCGGTGGCTGGGCGTGCCGATCTACATCGCGCTCGGGTGGGTCGCGGTGTTCGTCTTCCCCGAGCTCGCTTCGCATGCCGGGATGGCTGCTCTGGTGCTGCTGTGCGTGGGTGGGTTGTTCTACACGCTGGGCGCGGTGTTCTACGCCGTGAAGTGGCCCAATCACTGGCCCGAGACGTTCGGGTACCACGAGTTCTTCCACGCTTGCACCGTTTTGGCGGCTGTTTCGCACTACATCGCGATCTGGCTGGCCATGTACGCCTGACCCGGAACAAAGAAGCGCGGTCATCCACCTTCACCAGGTGGATGACCGCGCTTCTTTTTGCTACCGGAAAAGGTCAGCCTCGGTTGGTTGATGCACACTCAACCAGCCAGCCGCGGCCGTTCTCCCCTTGTTCAGCCCGCGCTGTTGCCGTTGCAGGCGACGTACGACGGGTTGTGGTCCACCGTCAGCAGCTCCAGCGGGCCGTTCCACTGCCAGGGCAGCAGGCACGCGTTGTTCAGGATGCTGATGCCACCGTGACCACCGCCGGTGGAGTTGTTGTTGCAGGCTGCGTACGAGGGCGCGTGGCCCGCGTGCAGCGCCTCGATGGGACCGTTCCACTGCCACGGAGCCGCGCACAGGTTGTCACCGATGCTGATGCCACCGCCACCCGGGTGGTGACCCTCACCGGCGGAAGCCGGCGCGGCAACAGCAAGCATGGCGCCACCGATGATCGCGGCTGCGAAGAGCGTCTTTTTCATCATGGTAAAATCATCGGGCGATCCATCGCCGTCCTTTATCGACATCACCCGATGGTTTGGACAACATCACCCGTCCCGGCAGTCGAACACCTTGCGCCGAGCGGGGTTCCCGAGGCTGTGCCACGGTTGAGGGTTCCACCCCCGTGCGGTCGTCACCATCGAAGCTGGTTCCCGGCCGCACGGCGGGTGAAGTGCCCTCTTCGGACAGTCTCAGCCGAACATGCCCGGCTGGTACTCCCCCGCGGGGTTGCGCGCGATCACGTTCAGCCGGTTCCACGCGTTGATCGTCGCCACCAGGGCGACCAGCGCGCCGATCTGCTCGTCGTCGTAGTGCTTGCGCACCGCGGCCCACGTCTCGTCGGTGACGCCGGTGTGCGCGTCCGCCAGGCGGGTGCCTTCTTCCGTCAGCGCCAGGGCCGCGCGCTCGGCCTCGGTGAACACCACGGCTTCGCGCCACGCCGCCACCATCGCCAGGCGGACCGCCGTCTCGCCGGCCGCCGCCGCGTCCTTCGTGTGCATGTCGAGGCACATCCCGCAGCCGTTGATCTGGCTCGCGCGGATCTTCACCAGCTCCTGGGTCGCGTGCGGCAGCGAGGACTCCTCGACCGGGCGGGACGCCGCGATCAGGCGCTTGACGAACTTGCCGGTGATCTCGTTCTCGAACATGTTGATCCGGGCTTCCATGGTCGTTCCCCTTCCATCGTCTGCTTCACCCCCTTGACGACCCGGGCGGCGGCGTTGTGACAGCCCCGCTCGTGACGCCGGTCACGCCGGATCCACATCCACACCTTTGCGTCCCCGCCGAGGCGCCCGGTCACGCCGGCGGCACCGCGCTCCACCTGCGGACACCACGGCACCTGGCCCGCGGGAGACGCTTCAAACGATCACGTTCAGGGGTCACCCACGGGAACACCACGACGGTTGCCGGGCTCGTCGGCGCGGCCGACGGTGAGCTCACCCAGAACGCAACGGAAAGGAGCACGACGCGATGGCCAGGACCCTGCAGCCCCAGGAACTCATCGACAGCGCCGTGGTCGACCCGGACGGCAACAAGCTCGGCAAGGTCGGCAACGTCTACCTCGCCGACGCGACGCACCAGCCCGAGTGGATCACCGTCAAGACCGGCCTGTTCGGCACCAAGGAAAGCTTCGTGCCGCTCTCCGGCGCCCACACGGACAAGGACGGCGTCCACGTCCGGGTCGACAAGGACAGCGTGTCCGACGCGCCCCGCATCGACGCCGACGGGCACCTCTCGCCCGAGGAAAGCACGCAGCTCTACCAGCACTACGGCCTGCCGGTGCCGCGCATGTCGCCCGACGGGCGGACGGACCGCAAGGCCGCGGCGGGCGGGAAGCGTGACGACCGGGCCATGACCCGCTCCGAGGAACGGCTGGACGTCGGCACCGAGCAGGTCGAAACCGGGCGCGTGCGGCTGCGCAAGTACGTCGTCACCGAAGAGCAGCAAGTCACCGTGCCGGTGCGGCACGAAGAGGTGCGCGTCGAACGCGAGCCGATCACCCGCGGCGACGGCACGGCGGAGATCGGCGAGGCCGAGCAGGACGTCGTCCTGCACGCCGAGAAACCGGTGGTGCGCAAGGAAACCGTGCCGGTCGAGCGGGCGCGCCTGCGGAAGGAGACGGTCAGCGACGAGCAGACCGTGTCCGGCAAGGTCCGCAAGGAGCAGTTCGAGATCACCGACGACGACCGCAAGCACCGGCGGTCCTGACGGGCTCCCGGGCGGGTGGCTGGTCCCCGATACCGGCCACCCGTCCGGGTCACCAGGTCTACGGCTGCAACCGCGGCAGGCGAGCCACCAGCTGCAGGCCCTTCTTCCGCAGCGACGGCGGGAACGGCGGCATCGACAACGTCATCGCCTGCTCCCAGCCGTGGATGTGGAGCTCGAACTTCACCAGGAAGCCCCGCTGGGGCTCGGTGATCGCGACGTGCGTCCGCGGCACGCCGAACAGCGCCTTGCCCGGGCCGCCGGTGTACGCGTCGGCCTCGAAGAACAGCAGCTGCCGGTCGGTCAGCAGCAGGTAGAGCTCGCGCTGGGTCGTGATCGAGAACATCGTGCCGCCGCTCAGCACCGCGGTCGCGGCGGCGAGGGCGAAGTGCCGGCCCAGCACCTTCCGCAGCGAGCCGACCTTGGCCATGGCGATCACTTCGGGCGTTTCGCCCGGTTGCATCATCGGTGCGGCGGTTTCGAGCAAGCGTCTTTCGCGGCGTGCGCCCATGGGGGTTCCTTCGGGGACAGGGGTAGCGGACGCGCAACGCTAGATCACGTGCGCGAGCCGCTTTCCCCCGCCCCACCAGGGAAAACGCCCAAAACGACCGATCAGGACGTCAGCATCGGCGCCGCGAGGAACTGCTCCGGGATCGCGAACGCGTCCACCAGCGTGCGCGCGTGCGGGCGCAGCTCCGAGCACAGCCGGTTCACCGCCGACGTGACCGCCTTCGCGCGCGACGCCGTCAAGCGGCCGTGGCCCAGGAACCACGCCAGGTCCTCTTCGATCGCCGACAACGCGTACAGGTCACAGACGCGCTCCAGCAGCGAACGCGCGTCGGGGTCTTCGCAGCGTTCTATGCCCGCCACGAACGCCTCCAGCACCAGGCGCTCGACGTGGACGCGGCCCGCGCGCAGCACGTGGTCCTGCGCCGCGTTGAACACACCGAACGGGTCGGCCGCCGCCTTGCGCAGGCGCTTCGCCACGCCTTCGACGACGTGCTCTTCGCGGTCCTCGAACAGCTTCAGCTGCCACTCGCGGCGGAAGAACACGTCCGAGTCGGACCCTTCGGTGAGGGACTCGAGCGCCCTGCGCACCGAAGTCCGCTCCAGGATCGTGTTGACCACCTGGTCGGTGACGAACCGGGCCGTGGCCAGCGGCGAGAGGTCCTCGAAATCCTGCTTGTAGCTGGTCAGCAGGCCCTTCGCGACCAGCTGCAGCAGCACCGTGTTGTCGCCTTCGAACGTCGTGAAGACGTCGGTGTCGGCCTTCAGGCCCGGGAGGATGTTCTCCGCCAGGTAGCCCGCGCCGCCGCAGGCCTCGCGCGCGGCCTGGATGGTCGCTGTCGCGTGCCAAGTGTTGAGGGCCTTCAGCCCGGCCGCGCGCGACTCAAGCTCGCGCTGCTCCTCCTCCGGTGCCGACGTGTCGATGTCGTGCAGCTTCGAGACCAGCTCCTCCTGCGCGAAGTGCAGCGCGTACGTCTTCGCCAGCGCCGGCAGCAGTTTCCGCTGGTGCCCGAGGTAGTCGAGGATGACGACCTCGTCGCCGTCCGGCTTCATGAACTGGTGCCGGTGCTCGCCGTAGCGGATGGCCAGGGCCAGCGCGCGTTTGGTCGCGCTCCCCGCGCTGCCGCCGACGCTCACCCGGCCGCGGATCAGCGTGCCCAGCATCGTGAAGAACCGGCGGCTGTCGCTCTCGATCGGGCTCGAGTACGTCCCGTCTTCGGCGACGTCACCGAAGCGGTTCAGCAGAGCTTCGCGCGGGACACGGACGTTGTCGAAGCTCAGCCGTCCGTTGTCGACGCCGTTGAGACCCGCCTTCGGCCCGCAGTCCTCGATGGACACTCCGGGCATCGGCTTGCCTTCGTCGTCCCGGATCGGGACCAGGAACGCGTGCACACCGCGCGATTCGCCGCCGGTCACCAGCTGCGCGAAGACCACCGCCAGCCGGCCGTCACGGGCCGCGTTGCCGATGTATTCCTTGCGTGCCATGGCATCCGGGGTGTCGATGACGAAGCCGCCGTCCACGAAGGTCGCCGTGGTGCGCAGGTGCTGGACGTCGGAACCGTGGCCGTGCTCGGTCATCGCGAAGCAGCCCAGGACGTCGAGGTCCACGATCCCGCGCAGGTACCGCTCGTGGTGGCGCTCGGTGCCGAGCAGCTGGACGGCGCCGCCGAACAGGCCCCACTGGACGCCGGCCTTCACCATCAGGGACAGGTCGCCGTAGCCGAGCAGCTCGAACGACGTCACCGAGCCGCCGACGTCGCCTCCGCCGCCGTACGCCGGGTCGAAGCCCAGGCCGGGCCGGTCGGTCGCGGCCAGCGCACGCAGCTGGTCGAGCACCTGGGCGCGGTGCGCCTCGATGCCGAGGTCCACCGGGTCCCGGAACTCCGCGCCGGCCATCTGCGCCCGCACCCCGCGGCGCAGCTCGGCCCAGCGACCGTCGAGGACGGCGGTCAGCGCGTCCGGATCCACCTTCGATGGCACTTCGGGGACGTCCACGGCTACCTCCGGAAAGGACGAACGGCAGGCTTCCTACTCGTTGGTAGTAAGCCTGCCGCAGCGCCGCCGATCCCGCAGGTTCAGATCGGCTTGCCGTTGACCGTCACATTCGTGAAGCGCGCGTTGTCCACGTACTTCAGCGTGTTCGACGTGTCGGACACGCCTTTAAACGTGGAGTTGGCCACGGCGAACCCGTGCACGTGGGCGTTCGAAAGCCCGCTGACGTCGAACGTCTTGCCCGCGATCTTCGTGCTCGAGCAGTTGCTGATCGTGAACGGCCCGAACGACGGGACGGAGCTGCCGGTCTGGCTGTTGTAGGTCGACGTCACGAACACGAAGTTCCGCGCGAAGGTGCCGGAAACGCTGTCCAGGTTGATGTTCTCCGAGAACCCGCCACGCAGCGTGTTGGACTTCACGTACAGCGCGAACTTCGTGTCACCCTTCACGGTGAGCTGGTAGGCGTAGACGTTGCGGATCCCGCCGGTCTGCTCGCTGCCGCAGGTGATCGCGCCCCAGTTGCCGTTCATCACGCAGTTGACCACGACGAGGTTCTGGCACGGGACGTTCACCCGGCGCCCGTCGGCGTCGCGGCCGGACTTGATGGCGATGTTGTCGTCGTGCGCGCCGAGGTTGCAGTTCGCGATGACGACGTGGTCGCACGACTCCGGGTCGCAGCCGTCGGTGTTGCTGTGCGCGGTGCTGGGATCGGTGCTGACGCCGTCGACGGTGACGTTGCGGCACAGCGTCGGGTGCAGCTGCCAGAACATCGAGTTCTTCAGCGTGATGCCCTGGATCAGGACGTTCTCGCAGGCGTATGGCTCGACGAACGCCGAGCGCATTGTGTGCCCCGAGCCCGGCACCACCCGCTTCTCCGGCGGGGTTCCCTTGGCCACCAGCGATTCCAGGTACGCGCGGTCGCTGCCTTTGTTCCAGGACGACGTGGCCGCCGCGTCGAGCGTGCCGCTGCCGGTGAGGCCGATGTTCTTTTCCCCGTGGGCGTAGATCATCGGCGAGTGGTTGACGCACTCGATGCCTTCGTAGCGGGTCAGGACGTTCGGGAACTTCGAGGCGTCGCCGCTGAACTTCAGCACCGCGCCGGATTCGAGGTGCAGGTCGACGTTGCTCTTCAGGTAGACGGCGCCGGTGAGGAAACCGCCGCCGGACGGCACGACGACGTGCCCGCCACCGGCCGCGTTGCAGGCGTCGATCGCCTTTTTGATCGCCGCGGTGTTGTCGGTCTTGCCGTCGTTCTTCGCGCCGTACCCGGTGATCGGGAAACTGCGGTCGGGGAACACGGGGATCGTCGTGTTCGCGACGATGTCGTTCGCCGCGGGCCACGGGAGTGCCGGTACGTCGATGCGGGGCGCCGCCGAGGCGACGGCCGGGAGCAGCGGCACCGCCGCCACCGCGAGCCCGCCCTTGATCAGCTGCCGCCGGGTGAACCTGCCGTCCATGGACACGTCCTTCACGGGAAAGAACCGGTGCGACGGCGGAACCGCGGCACGGACCGCGGGCACGACGAACTCTAAGCGGCAGAGGGGGTTCAGGTCCAGGCTTGCGTGATCGGCGAACCGGCTGCCATGATCGAGTCATGTCGATCAGAAAGGGCGTGCGCGCCCTCGCGCGTTGAGCGCCCTCGCGGCGGCCGGACCGCCGATTTCCCGACATTTCCGCGTGGTCGAAGCACGCCTTCAGCACGTGTGCCGCGGACCGCCCCACGGCCGGCACCCGGCTGTGCGCACGGCGCCGGTGGTCGCTTCGTCCCGAACACGGGGCAACCGGGAGCGCGCCCCGGGCGTGGTTCGTGCGACGGCCGCCGTAGCTGATCGCGGAACAGGCCGGCCGGGCCGCGGGGTGCCACCGAGGGGGCGGCACCGCGCGGCCCGGCGGCGGCCCCGATCAGCCCAGGTCCGGCCCCTTCGAGCGCAGGTCGTCCACCTTGGTCATCGCCTCGCGCAGCTCGCCCAGCCAGCTGTCCGCGTGCTGGCCGACCAACCGCACCGCCCACGCCAGCGCGTCCGAGCGCGACCGCGCCACGCCCGCGTCCACCAGCGTGTCCAGCACCAGGCGCTCCGGCTGGCGCAGGCGCGTCATCACCGGCGCCGAATGCGTCGTGAACAGCGCCGTCGTCCCACCCAGCCGCGCGCCCCACGCCACCTTGCGCTGGTACTTGTGCTCCGCCTGGCGGGCGATCTCGATGCGCTCGTCGCGGGTCTCCTCGCGGTACCGGCTGATCCGGCCCTCTTCGGCCGCCGCGCGGGCGGCGTCGTCCGGGTATTCCTCCGTCAGGGCCGGCAGCTCGCCGACCACGATGATCTCTTCGCGGTCGACCGTGACCTCCGGTGCGCCCGTGAACCAGCCGTCGGGCAGGCGGCCGCCGAACCAGGCCGCCGCGTCGCCCGCCGACGGGACCTCGGCCTGCTGCCAGCCCCCGCTTCCGCGCCATCCGCGTCCCATGACTTACCTCCGGGATTACATGATTACAACGCTACCGAAAGTTACGCCGAAAACCCGGAGGCAAACACCGCGTTCACCCAGGGCGATCAGAGCTGGGCGGCCAGCTCCTCGACCGACGTGACCGGACGGTCGCAGACGTACCCCCGGCAGACGTACGCCGCCGGGGCACCGTCGACCAGCGGACGGTCGGCCAGCAGCGGCACGCCCGGCGCGTCCGGCGCACCCGCCAGCACGATGCCGCCGCCGTGCACGCCCCGGGCCGCGGCCAGCCGCAACGCCGGGTCCGGACCGACCACCGCGACCTGCACCGGGCCGGCTTGCAGCGCCTCGGCCACCGACAGCCAGTGCCCGGCGAACCGCGGCACTCGCCCGGCCAGCACCCCGGCCCGCCGCAGCGCCTGCTCGGCCGCCTCCCGGTACCGGGCCGCGCTGTCGTACCCCGCGAGCGCGGACGCCGTCAGCAGCGCCCCGGCCAGCGCGGACGCCCCCGACGGGCTCGCGTTGTCACCCGGGTCGGCCGGGCGCTGGACCAGCGTCTCGGCGTCGTCGGCCGTGTCGAAGTACGCACCCGGGACGTCCGGGGACGCGAAGTGGGCCAGCGCCAGGTCGAGCAGCCGGGTCGCTTCGGTGAGCCACTTCGCGTCGCCGGTCGCCTGGTGCAGGGCCAGGAACCCGTCGGCGACGCAGGCGTAGTCCTCCAGCACCCCGGCGGATTCGCCGACGACGCCGTCGCGAGAAGACCGTCGCAGCCGTCCGTCGACGACGTGCACCCGCAGCAGCAACTCGGCCACCTCCCGCGCCCGCTCAATCCACTCTGGACGGTCCAGCGCGACGCCCGCCTCGGCCAGCGCGGTGATCGCCAGGCCGTTCCAGGACGCGATCACCTTGTCGTCCCGCCCCGGCTGTGGCCGCTTCGCGCGCGCGTCCAGAAGCTTGATGCGCAATGCTTCCGGCAGGTCACCGAACAGGCGCAACGTCGAGGCGCCCTCCTCGAAGGTGCCTTCGGGGGTGACGCCGAAGAGCTCGGCGGCGGAGTCGTCACCGACCACCTCACGCAGCTGCGCCGGCGTCCAGACGTACGTCAGGCCTTCGACGCCCTCGGTGTCCGCATCCAGCGAAGACGCGAAGCCACCTTCGGGCGTCCGCAAGCTCTCGAAGAGGAATTCCGCCGTTCCGGTGGCGACCCGGAACGCCGTCGCCGAGCCGGTGCGCCGCCAGAGGTGCGCATAGAACCGGAGCAGCAACGCGTTGTCGTACAACATCTTCTCGAAGTGCGGCACGATCCACTCGGCGTCGACGGAATAGCGCGCGAAGCCGCCGCCCAGCTGGTCGTACAGGCCACCGCGGGCCATCGCCTCGGCGGTCGAGTCCACCAGGGACAAGGCCACCGCGGAACCCGTGCGCTCGTGGTGGCGCAGCAGGAACTCCAGCACCATCGACGGCGGGAACTTCGGGGCGCGGCCGAACCCGCCGTTGACGCTGTCCGCCTCCTGCTGCAGCTTCCCGACCGCCCCGGCGAGCACCGCTTCGTCCACGACGGACTCCTTGAGCGGCCCGGTCTGCCCGGCGAGGTGGGCGACGATCTGCTTGGCACCGTCGAGGAGCTCGTCCGGCCGCTCCTGCCACGCCTCGGTGACGGCGGCGAGCAGCTGCCGGAACGACGGCATCCCCGGCCGCGGCGACGGCGGGTAGTAGGTGCCGCAGTGGAACGGCTCGCCGTCCGGCGTCAGGAAGCAGGTCATCGGCCAGCCGCCCTGGCCGGTCATCGCCTGGGTGGCGGCCATGTAGACCGCGTCGATGTCGGGCCGCTCCTCGCGGTCGACCTTGATGTTGATGAAGTTCCCGTTCATCAGGGCCGCGGTCCCGGCGTCCTCGAACGATTCGTGCGCCATGACGTGGCACCAGTGGCAGGCGGCGTAACCGACCGAAAGCAGGATGGGCACGTTCCGCCGTTTCGCCTCGGCGAGCGCGTCGGGCCCCCACGGCCACCAGTCGACCGGGTTCTCCGCGTGCTGGAGCAGGTACGGACTGGTCGCGTGCGCGAGGCGGTTCATGACTCCAGGGTGGCATCCGCGAAAACCGGGCGCGCGACGGCCGCGGGAAATCTCGCGGGCCGCGGCAACCTTTCGGCGGCCGGCGGCAACCCGGTGTCGTCCGGCCACGCGGCCGGCGTCCGAGGCAGCGACCGAAAGAGAGCACGACATGTCCCCTCGCCCACCCACGCCGTCGCCGGCTTCCCCCGGCCGTGGCCGCCCGGCCTCTCCGGGACGGCACCGCGGTCGCCGGCTGTTCCAGCGCCGGGGTTTCTGGGCGGCCGTCGTCCTGTCCGTCGTGACCGGTTCCGTGGTCGTGGTCAGCACGGCCTCGGCGGACACCGTCGACCCGAAGTCCTGGTACGTCCTGGTCAACCGCAACAGCGGACAGGCACTGGACGGCTTCGGCTACGCCAGGAACGACGGCGCCGCGGTGGTCCAGTGGGGCCGGTACGACGGGACCAACCAGCAGTGGCGGTTCATCGACGCGGGTGACGGCTACTACCGGCTGCAGAACCGCAACTCCGGCAACGTGCTGGACGACTTCCGCTGGTCGAAGACCGCCGGCTCCACCATGGTGCAGTGGCACGACCTGAACGGCGCCAACCAGCAGTTCCGCCTGGAGAAGTCGCCGGACGGCCAGGTGCGCCTGATCAACCGCTTCAGCGGGATGGCCCTCGAGGTCCCGGCCGGTTCCCGGACCGCGGGGGCCCGCGTCGCCCAGTTCTGGGACTGGGGCGGCGCCAACCAGCAGTGGCAGCTCGTCCCGGCCGGCAGTGTCGGCAGCACCGCCCCGCCCACGACGGCCACCACACCGCGCACCAGCGTGTCGACGACGAGCCAGACCCCGAGCAGCACCCGCCCGCCGGCGACATCGACGGCGCCGGCCACCACCGCTGCTTCGACGACCCGGTTCATGGGCAGCAACACGCTGCTCATCGGCGGCTCGATGAACGACGCCTCGGCGACGGCCGCGCCGTTCGACGTCCGCTACAACTACGTGCACAGCCAGCCCGCGCCGTCGTCGGACTACTACACGGCGGCCCGCTGCAAGGCCGAGTGGTCGAGCTGGTGGGGCTGCTGGACCGGCGAAACCACCGCGCCCGGCTTCTACGTGACCTGGGGCGACCAACACGTGGCCCAGGCCACCTACCAGGGCAAAGCACGCCCGCAGAAGTACCTCTGGACCTGGTACTCGCTGCGCGACCTCGGAGACGCGGCGGGCCAGGGCGACGGTCCGGGCGAGGTCGTCGCCATCAACCGGACCGACCTGCTCACCCGCTACCTGAACGACTACCGCTTCTTCCTCCAGAAGATCGGCAAGTCGCAGGACATGATCGACATCGAGCCCGACTTCTGGGGCTACGTCCGTTCCCTCGGCAGCCCGCACCAGGTCGCCGCGCAGGTCAAAGCCGCGAACCCGACGGATTGCGGAACGCAGGAGAACAGCGCGGCCGGCCTGGCCGCCTGCCTGGTGTCGATGGCGCACAAGTACGCGCCGAACGCGGGCGCGGGGCTCCACCTCACCTGCTGGGACTGGGAAAACAATGTCCAAGGGTGCGTGAAGGACTACGCGGAACTCGGCGCGAAGAACGCCGACTTCCTGGTCACCGACGTGTCGGACCGCGACGCCGGCTGGTACGCGAAACCGGCGAACGGCGGCCGGAACGCGTTCTGGACCGACCAGCAGGCCGCGGCCGCGCTGAAGTTCTACAAGACCATGGCCGAATCGGTGGGCAAGCCCGTGGTCCTCTGGCAGGTCCCGGTCGGCAACATGGCGCAGAACAACACCTTCAGCCACTACCAGGACGACAAGGTGGACTGGTTCTTCTCGCACCTGGACCAGGTGGCGGACGCGCACGTCGCCGCCATCCTGTTCGGCGCGGGACAGCAGGAGCAGACCACGGTCGAGTCCGACGGCGGAAACCTGATCAAGAAGACGATCGCCTACCGCAACTCGGGCGGGACACCACTCGAGTAGCCGACCGGTGACCGCGCCCCGGAAAACCGGGCGCGCGGTCACCGGCCGCTCCGCCACACTGTGGCGGTGCTGCTGACCATCACCACGACCCGGAACCCGGCCACCGACCTGGGCTTTCTCCTGCACAAGCATCCGGAGAAAGCGCAATCGGTCGCGCTGTCGGCCGGCACCGCGCACGTCTTCTACCCGGAGGCGGCGCCGGACCGCTGCACCGCCGCGTTGTTCGTCGAGATCGACCCCGTCGGGCTCGTCCGCGGGGGCGGGACGTCGCTGACCCAGTACGTCAACGACCGGCCGTACGCCGGGGGCTCGTACCTCGCGGTCGCGCTGCGGGCCGCGTTCACGACGGCGCTCGCGGGCCGGTGCGCGGCGCGGCCCGAACTGGTCGACGAGTCCTTCGAGCTGGAGATCCACCTGCCGTCGCTGTCCGCCCGTGGTGGCCCGGAGGTCGTGCACAAGCTGTTCGAGCCGCTCGGCTGGCGCGTTTCGGCGACGCCGATCCCGCTCGACCCGCAGTTCCCGCAGTGGGGCGACAGCCGCTATGTCGACTTGCGGCTCACCGGCACCCAGCGCGTCGCCGACGCCTTGCGTCATCTGTACGTGCTGCTTCCCGCGCTCGACGGCGACAAGCACTACTGGGTCGGCCAGGACGAGGCCGACAAGCTGCTGCGCGCCGGCGACGGCTGGCTCGCCGGGCACCCGGAGCGGACGCTCATCACGAACCGCTACCTCGAGCGGCGCCGCCCGGTCGTCGCGTACGCGCTTTCGCGGCTGGCCGAGGCGGACGACGTCCCGGCCGAGGCCGAAGCGCTGGTCACGGAGGTCCCGGACAAGCCGGAGAGCCTCGCGTCGCAGCGCCACGGCAGCGTGCTCGCCGCGTTGCGGGCCGTCGGCGCCCGGCGCGTGCTCGACCTCGGCTGCGGCTCCGGCGCGCTGTTGCGCGTCCTCGAAAAGGAGCGGTCGTTCACCGACATCGTCGGCGTCGACGTGTCGAGCAGTGCGCTGGACATCGCGGCGAAGCGGCTGAAGGAAGGCTCCCGGGTCACGCTGCGGCAGTCCGCGCTGACCTACGCGGACCCGGCGCTGGCCGGGTTCGACGCCGCCGTGCTCATGGAGGTCGTCGAGCACGTCGACGCCGACCGGCTGCCGGCGCTGGAACACGCGGTGTTCGGCGTCGCGGCGCCGCGCACGGTGCTCGTCACGACGCCCAACGCGGAGTACAACCGGCTGTTCGAGTTCCTGCCAACGGGGCATTTCCGGCACGCCGACCACCGGTTCGAATGGACGCGAGCCGAGTTCCGCGCCTGGGCGGACGGCGTCGCGACCCGGCGCGGCTACGACGTCCGATACGTACCGATCGGACCGGAAGACCAGGAATCGGGACCGCCGA
The DNA here is from genome assembly GCA_049998155.1 of Amycolatopsis sp. cmx-13-12. Taxonomy (GTDB): domain Bacteria; phylum Actinomycetota; class Actinomycetes; order Mycobacteriales; family Pseudonocardiaceae; genus Amycolatopsis. The sequence goes on from JAEBES010000002.1 coordinate 381,832, forward strand.
CCCAGATGGCGGTCTTCACCACCCAAAAGGAGGTGGCCGCGTGAAGCTGACCGTCCCCGACATGGCGCTCGTCGTGCTCGTCGGCGCTTCCGGCTCCGGCAAGTCGACGTTCGCGCGCACGCACTTCGCGCCGACGCAGGTGCTCTCCAGCGATTTCTTCCGCGGGCTCGTCGCCGACGACGAGAACGACCAGTCGGCCAGCGCCGACGCCTTCGACGCGCTGCACTACGTCGCGGCGAAGCGGCTCGCGGCCGGGCGGACGACCGTCATCGACGCGACGAACGTCCAGCGTGCTTCGCGGGCGAGCTTGGTGAAGCTGGCGAAGGAGCACGACGTGCTGCCGACGGCGATCGTGCTCGACCTGCCGCTCGGCGTCTGCGTCGCGCGCAACGCCGGGCGGCCCGACCGCGACTTCGGCGACCACGTGATCCGGCGGCAGCGCGGTGAGCTGCAGCGGTCGCTGAAGTCGCTGGAACGCGAGGGGTTCCGGCGCGTGCACGTGCTGCGGTCCGAGGCCGAGGTGGCCGAAGCCGAGCTCGTCGTCGAGCCCCTGCGCAACGACAAGCGCGAGCTGACCGGGCCGTTCGACGTGATCGGCGACGTCCACGGCTGCGCGGCCGAGCTCGAGGAGCTGCTGGCCGAGCTGGGGTACGCCGACGGCGTGCACCCGGACGGCCGGACCGCGGTGTTCGTCGGCGACCTCGTCGACCGCGGCCCGGACACCCCGGGCGTGCTGCGGCGCGTGATGGCGATGGCGTCGTCCGGGAACGCGCTGGTCGTGTGCGGGAACCACGAGCAGAAGCTGGTGCGCGCGCTGCACGGGCGGAAGGTCAACGCCGCGCACGGGCTCGCCGAATCGCTGGAGCAGCTCGGCGCGGAGAGCGAGGAGTTCCGCCGTCAGGTCCACGAGTTCTGCGACGGGCTGATCGCGCACTACGTCCTCGACGGCGGGAAGCTCGTCGTCGCGCACGCCGGGCTGCCCGAGCGGTACCACGGGCGCGCGTCCGGGCGGGTGCGCAGCATGGCGCTCTACGGCGACACGACCGGCGAGACCGACGAGTACGGCCTCCCGGTGCGGCTGCCGTGGGCCCGCGACTACCGCGGGTCGGCGATGGTCCTCTACGGGCACACGCCGACGCTGGAGGCGGAGTGGGTCAACAACACCATGTGCCTCGACACCGGGGCCGTGTTCGGCGGGAAGCTGACCGCGTTGCGCTACCCGGAGCGCGAAGTCGTCTCGGTGAAGGCGCACCGGGTCTGGTACGAGCCTTCGCGACCGCTGGACGCGACGCGGCCGCTCGCCGGGCGCGAGCCGGCGGTGCTGGAGCTGGGCGACGTCACCGGGAAGCGGATCGTGCAGACCGCGCACCACGGCCGGGTCGGCGTCTCGGCGGAACAGTCGGCGGCGGCCCTGGAGGTGATGAGCCGGTTCGCGGTCGACCCGCGGTGGCTGGCCTACCTGCCGCCGACGATGGCGCCGTGTTCGACGTCCTCCCGCGGCGGCTACCTCGAGCACCCGGAAGAGGCGTTCGCCGAATACCGGGCGGCCGGGGTCGAAGCCGTGCTGTGCGAGGAGAAGCACATGGGCTCCCGGGCCGTCGTGCTGGTCTGCCGGGACGACGAGGTGGCGTACCGCCGCTTCGGCATCCGCGGCGGCGGTGCGGTGTACACCCGGACCGGACGCCCGTTCTTCTCGGCTCCGCAGAACGCTGAGCTGCTCGCGGACGTGCGCACGGCGGCGGCCGGGCTGTTCGAGGAGCTGGACTCGGGCTGGTTGCTGCTCGACGCCGAGCTGCTGCCGTGGAGCGCGAAGGCCGGTTCGCTGATCGCCGATCAGTACGCGTCCGTGGGCGCGGCCGCCCAGGCGGTGCTGCCGTCGGCGGTCTCGGCGTTGACGGCGGCGGCCGCGCGCGGCATCGACGTCGCCGACCTGCTGGCGCGGACGGCGTCGCGTTCCTCCACAGTGGACTCCTACCGGACGGCGTACCGGCGCTACTGCTGGCCGACGGCGGGCCTGGACGGGGTACGGCTGGCGCCGTTCCAGCTGCTGGCGTCCGAGGGGAAGGCCCACCACGACCGGCCGCACGCGTGGCACCTCGCGCGGCTGGACCTCCTGCAGGGCCCGCGGTTCCAGCGCACCCGGACGCTCGCGGTGGACCTGCTGGACGACGCCTCGGTCGCCCGGGGTGTCTCGTGGTGGGAGGAACTGACGGCGGCCGGCGGCGAAGGCATGGTCGTCAAGCCGGCGGCGAACCTGGCCCACGGGACGCGCGGGCTCGTGCAGCCCGGGGTGAAGGTCCGCGGGCGCGAATACCTGCGGATCATCTACGGCCCGGACTACACGCTGCCGGAGAACCTGGAGCGGCTGCGCAAGCGCGGGCTCAACCGCAAGCGCATGCTGGCGCTGCGCGAGTACGCGCTGGGTCTGGAGGCCCTGGAACGCGTCGCGCGGGGCGAGCCGCTGTGGCGGGTGCACGAGTGCGTGTTCGCGGTGCTCGCGCTGGAGTCGGACCCGGTGGACCCGCGGCTCTGAAGCGCTCGTGAGTGGTAAGGCGGGTTCTAACCCGCCTTACCACTCACGAGGGGTCAGCGGTCGGCGCCAGGGCACCCTGGTTCTCGGCGGCCCACTCGGCGAGGTGGGCCAAGGGACCGGTGGCGAAGGACGCCCCCAACGGCGTGAGTTCGTAGACGGCCGCTTCCCGGGACGTCCGCGCGACCAGGCCACGCGAGGCCAGGCGCCGGAGGGACTCGGTGAGCACCTTGTCGCTCACCCCGGCGATGCGGTCCAGGAGAACGCTGCGGCGGGTCGGCCCCATCCGCAGAGCGGAGACGACGACGGGGTCCCACGTGTGCCTGACGAGTTCGACCGCGGCTCGGACGTGGCAGTCCGAGACGAAGGTCTCGCAGCCCTGTTCGTTCACTCGTCCAGCCTCCCACCCGCGCTCCTACCGATTGGTAGGAGACGGCCTCTTAGCGTCGCCGTGAGACCTCACGAGACGAAGGAGACCATGGTGAAGATCGGACTGCTGGGGACCGGGAACCTTGCGGTGGCACTGGGAAGCGCGTGGGCGAGCGCCGGGCACTCGATCGCGGTCACCGGCCGCAGCCCCGACCGGGCGAAGGCCGCCGCGGAGCGGATCGGTGCCGCCGCGACGCCGGTCGACCCGGGCGAGCTCACGGGCCAAACCATCGTGCTGGCGATCGCCTGGGCCGGGCTGGAGGAAGCACTGAGGCTCGTCGGCGGGGCGGAGGGCAAGCTGGCGGGAAAGACCGTCATCGACTGCACCAACGCCGTGGACTACGCGACCGGGCGCCTGCTCCCGGAGACCGGGTCGGCCGCCGAACTGGTCGCCGGCATCGCGGTCGGCGCCCACGTGGTCAAGGCCCTGCACCTGTTCGCCGGCGCTTCCTGGCCGTTCACCGGCGAGAGGGAGGCGGCACCGGTGGTCGCGATCTGCGGCGACGACACCGAGGCCCTGGATCGGACGGCCGCGCTGATCGATGACCTCGGCGCGCGGACCGCGGTGCTGGGCGGGCTCACCGCCGCCCGGCAGGCCGAAGAAGCCGCCGGCTTCGTGATGCGCGTGGTCGCAGCCGGCGCGAACCCGCGCTTCGCAGTGCCGGACGTGGACCCCGGCCTCCTGGCCTCGGCCGGCTAGTCGGCCTTGGTGGTCGAGGAGTCCTTCACGGGCTTCTCGGCCGCTTCCGGCTCGGTCTTCTCGGCGGCCTCGGGCTGCTCCGCCGCGGCCTCCTCGGCCGGCGGGTCGTCGAAGCTGGCCGGGACGCGCTTGAGGTGCTTGGTCATCGAGCGGACCAGGAAGGCCACCGCGATGAGGAACAGGATCAGCACCAGGAAGCCGACCGGGGAGGACTTGCCGAAGTCCTCCCCCTGCCCGCCGTTGTCGCCGTTGCCCGGCTGCTGCGTCAGGACCAGGGCCGACGCGGTCACCGGAAGCGCCACGCCGGCCGGCAGCGTCAGACTCATGTGTTCACCTTCTCCTCGGCGCCGGCGATGCCGGCGAACAGGTCGTCCTCCGGCAACGTGCTGTCGACCAGCGACTTCACCAGCTCGTACTCCTCGGTCGGCCAGACCTCGCGCTGCATGTCGCGCGGCACGGCGAACCAGCGGCTGGTCGGGTCGATCTGCGTGGCGTGCGCCTTCAGCGCCTCGTCCCGCGCCTCGAAGTATTCACTGCACTCGACGCGGGTGGTCACCCGCTCCATGACATCGCCCCGGTCCGGATCCCAGTTCGCCAGCCACTCGGTGTACGGCGATTCGAGCCCGGCGGCCTTCAGCGCCTCGTCGAACAGCACCATCCGGGCGCGCGAGAAGCCGTGCATGTAGTACAGCTTCAGCGGCTGCCACGGCTCGCCGGCGTCGGGGAAGCGGCTCGGGTCCGGCGCCGCGTCCCAGGCCGCCATCGTCACCTCGTGGGTGCGGATGTGGTCGGGGTGCGGGTAGCCGCCGTTCTCGTCGTAGGTGGTGATCACGTGCGGGCGGAACTCCCGGATCACGCGCACCAGCGCCTCGGTGGACTCCTCCAGCGGCACGACCGAGAACGACCCTTCGGGCACCGGGGGCAGCGGGTCGCCCTCCGGCAGGCCGGAGTCGACGAAGCCCAGCCAGCGCTGGCTCACGCCGAGGATCTTGGCCGCGCGGGCCATCTCCTCGCGGCGGATCTCGGTCATGTTGGCCAGCACCTCGGGCCGGTCCATGGCCGGGTTCAGGATGCTGCCGGCTTCGCCACCGGTGCACGTGACGACCAGCACCTCGTGACCTTCGGCGGCGTAGCGCGCCATCGTGGCGGCGCCCTTGCTCGACTCGTCGTCCGGGTGCGCGTGCACGGCCATCAGGCGCAGGCGCGGGTTCGCGGTTTTCCTCAGCTCGTCGGCATCCACCATGCTCCGAACGACTCCCCTTCTGCCCTTATTCCGCGACCCACCTGCGGGCCGGCCACCCAGCGGGCGGATACTCGAGACGTACCCGCGTCACCATTGTCCTCACGGGTACGACAAGAACGAGCAGGAGGCCCGGGTTGGCAGGCGGACCGGCGGGAACGGCAGCGCCCGCGCTGCTCGCGGACCGTTACGGCGCCGGGCGCGCGAAGACGTCCCGGCGCTGGCGGCGCTGGCTCTTCCTGGCCATCGCCCTGCTGGTCAGCGGCCTGATCGCCTGGGTCGCCTACGTCAACCTCGGCTCGGCACCGATCGACGCCGAGCGCATCGCGTTCAGCGCGAAACCGGGCAACGCGATGGAGATCACCCTCAACGTCACCCGGGACGACGACAGCAGGCCGGGCGTGTGCGTGGTCCGCGTCCGCGACAAGACCGGCGCCGAGAGCGGCCGCAAGGAGCTCCTGATCCCCGCCGGCGTGAAGTACAACAGGATCAGCACGACGATCAAGAGCATCGGGGAACCGGTGACCGCCGACGTCTTCGGCTGCTCGTACGACATACCACGCTACCTGTCAACCCCATAGCGGCCAACGGGGTGAACCGCGCGCCCAACGCCCGGGACGCGGGGAAATAACGGGCGTCGACCTCTCGCGCCGTGATACTCTGACCCCTCAGCACGGCCCGCGACGGGCCGTGTTTTTCCTTTATCTCAGCCACGCGGGCACCTACGCCCGCGTGGGCCGGCTTGAACACGCAAGCCTGGCAGGCCCGACGAGGAGATGGTGACCGTGAGCGACACCAAGGTGACCTGGCTCACCCAGGATGCCTACGACCGGCTCAAGCACGAGCTCGACGAAATGATCGAGAATCGGCCGGTCATCGCCGCGCGCATCAACGACAGCCGCGAAGAAGGTGACCTCAAGGAAAACGGGGGTTACCACGCGGCTCGCGAGGAGCAGGGCCAGGCCGAAGCGCGCATCCGGCACCTGCAGGAGCTGCTGCGCTCGGCCAAGGTCGGCGAGGCGCCCGCCAACGACGGCACCGCCGGCCCCGGCAAGGTGCTCACCGTCCGCTACGAGGGTGACGACGAGGACGAGAAGTTCCTGCTCGCCACCCGCGAGGAGGGCGCCGAGGGCGAGCTCGACGTGTACTCCCCGGAGTCGCCGCTGGGCAAGGCCCTGCTGGGCGCCAAGGAGGGCGAGGCCCGCGAGTACGAGCTGCCCAACGGCAAGGTCCAGAAGGTGACGCTCGTCAAGGCGGTTCCGTACACCGACGCCTGATTTCGCGGCTAGCGTGTCCTCCCAGGATCCACGTTCTGGGAGGACACGAGCTGTGAGCACGGAACCGATGTGCCAGGCCTGCGGCATGCAGTACGCCGCGGCCCGTGAGGACTGCCCGATCTGCGAGGACGAACGCCAGTACGTCCCGCAGTCCGGGCAGCAGTGGACGAGCCTTTCCGCTCTCCGCGAAAGCGGCACGTACACCCCGCGCGTCGAAGAGCAGGGCCCCGGCATCGTCGGCGTCGGCTCGAACCCCGGGTTCGCCATCGGCCAGCGCGCGCTGCTGGTCCGGGCCCGCTCGGGGAACTTCCTCTGGGACTGCGCCGCGTACCTGGACGACGCGCTGGTGGCGCAGGTCCGCGAGCTGGGCGGGATCACCGGCATCGCGATCAGCCACCCGCACTACTACACGACGATGGTCGAGTGGGCGCGCGCCTTCGACGTGCCGGTCTACCTGCACGAAGCCGACCAGCAGTGGATCGGGCGGCCCGACCCGGCGGTGAAGCTGTGGTCCGGTACGACGCTCGACGTCGCCGACGACCTGCGGCTGATCAACCTGGGCGTGCACTTCGCCGGCGGCACGGTGCTGCACTGGCCGGACGGCGAAAACGGGCAGGGCGCGCTGCTGACCGGCGACATCGTGCAGGTCGTCCCGGACCGGACGCACGTGGGCTTCATGTACAGCTACCCGAACCTGATCCCGGAGCGGCCGAGCGTGGTCCGCCGCGCGGCCGAGCTGCTGACCGGGTACCGCTTCGAGACGATCTACGGCGCTTGGTGGGACGCGATCGTGCGGTCCGACGGCTTCGAGGTCGTCCAGCGCTCGGCCAAGCGCTACCTGGCCCACGTGGCCGACGAAGGCTGAGCAGTCTGCCGCGGCTCGTCGTGAGTGGTAAGGCGGGTTAGAACCCGACTTACCACTCACGACCGGGCGGTGCGTTCGAGGAGGGGGCGGACCCGCGGCGGCACCGGCGTCGACAACGCGATCGACGTCGAGGTGCGCAGGACGTCCGGCACCTCGACCACCTTGTCGATCACCCGCTGCAGGTCGTCGTTGCCCCGCGCCACCATCCGGACGAACAGGTCGCCCTGGCCGGTGGTCGCGTGGACCTCGCACACCTCGTCGATCGCCGAAAGCGCTTCCGTCACCTCCGTGCGGCGGCCCTGGGCGATCTCCAGCCACGCGAACGCGGTCAGGCCGTAGCCCATCGCCGCCAGGTCCAGCTCCGGCGGGAAGCCGCCGAGGATGCCGCGCTCGGTCAGGCGGTCGAGGCGCGCCTGGACCGTTCCGCGCGCCACCCCGAGGCGGCGGGCGCACTCCAGCACCCCGAGGCGCGGCGAATCGGTGAGCAACAGCAGCAGCCGCGCATCCAGCGCATCGAGGTTCTCCGGCATGCGCAGATTGTCCATCATGACGGCCAGGACCGGGCAATCACCACGCAGATTGTCCAGTAAAAACTGAGTCCATTGCTCAACTTGCCTCGCAGGGCTGATCCTTCGAGGTATGACCCAGACTGCCGAACCCCAGGGTGCCCTCGACGACGTCAGCTACGACCAGCTGCGTCAGCTGGTCGGGCTCGTCGACCACGACGCCTCGACCGACCCGTTCCCGGTCAAGGCCATGGACGCGGTGGTGTTCATCGCCGGCAACGCCACCCAGACCGCCTGGTACTACCAGATCGCGTTCGGGATGCAGCTCGTCGCCTACTCCGGTCCCGAGACCGGCGTCTACGACCGCAAGAGCTACGTCCTGAAGTCCGGCTCGGCCCGGTTCGTCATCACCGGCGGCGTGAAGCCGGACTCGCCGCTGCTGGACCACCACCGCAAGCACGGCGACGGCGTCATCGACCTGGCGCTGGAGACCACCGACGTCGACAAGTGCATCGAGCACGCCCGCGCGCAGGGCGCGACCATCCTCGAAGAGCCGCACGACGTCTCCGACGAGCACGGCACCGTCCGCGTCGCCGCGATCGCGACCTACGGCGAGACCCGCCACTCGCTGGTCGACCGCTCGCGCTACAACGGCGTCTACCTGCCCGGCTACGAGCCGCGCGAGAGCGCGATCAAGCGGCCCGAGGGCGCGCCGAAGCGGCTGTTCCAGGCCGTCGACCACTGCGTCGGCAACGTCGAGCTCGGCAAGATGGACTACTGGGTCGACTGGTACCACCGCGTCATGGGCTTCGTGAACATGGCGGAGTTCGTCGGCGACGACATCGCGACCGAGTACTCGGCGCTGATGAGCAAGGTCGTCTCGAACGGCAACCACCGGGTCAAGTTCCCGCTGAACGAACCCGCCGTGGCGAAGAAGAAGTCGCAGATCGACGAGTACCTCGAGTTCTACGACGGCGCCGGCTGCCAGCACATCGCGCTGGCCACCAACGACATCATCGCGACGGTGACGGCGATGCGCGCCGCCGGCGTCGAGTTCCTCGACACCCCGGACTCCTACTACGACGACCCGGAGCTGCGGGCCCGGATCGGCAACGTCCGCGTGCCGATCGAGACGCTCAAGGAGCACAGCATCCTGGTCGACCGCGACGAGGACGGCTACCTGCTGCAGATCTTCACCAAGCCGATCGGCGACCGCCCGACCGTGTTCTACGAGCTGATCGAACGCCACGGCTCGCTGGGCTTCGGCAAGGGCAACTTCAAGGCGCTGTTCGAGGCGATCGAACGTGAACAGGAGCGCCGGGGCAACCTCTGACACATCTCGGCGAAGGCCACCGTGGGAGACCTCCGGGTCCCCTATGGTGGCCTTTGGCGTGAATCGGGAACCGACGGCGTCCCGGCTCCGTCTGTGTGGTGGAGGGAAGGGGGCCGGGATGCCGGACAGCATCGACGCCAGCGACGCGATGATCGACAACTGGACCAAGCGGCTCGAGGAGAACGCCGCCCGGTACCAGGCGCTGGCCGATCGCGTGCAGGGCCAGACGGTGACCGAGCGGTCGAAGGACGGCACCGTCCAGGTGACGATCGATTCGCGCGGGCTGCTGAAGAACCTCGTCATCGCCGAAACCGCGGCCGGGAAGCGGATGGCCGAGGTGTCGGCGCAGGTGATGCAGCTGGTGCAGCGGGCGCAGGCGCGGATCCCGGAGCTGCTGCAGCAGGCCATGACCGAAACCACCGGCACCGGCGACCAGGCCGCGGCGGAGATCGTCCGCGAGGCGCAGAGCACGTTCCCGCCACCGCCGCCCGAGCCCGAGCCGGCGTTCCCGGAACCCGACCGCGTCCGCCGGTTCCTGCCGGAGGAGGCGGACGAGCCGCCGCGCACCCCGCCACCGCCCGCGCCACCGACTTCGCCGCAGCAGCCGCGTCGACGCCGTCCGGCCGACGACGATGACGACGACTTCGGCGGATCGATCCTGTCCTGAGGGGGAAACCGTGGCAGACGTGGAACTCGGCACCGACCTGACCGCGCACGCGAAGCAGCTCGACGCGATCGGTGACGGGCTGCAGCAGGCCGTCGACGCGGCGAACCAGGTGAGCATGCCGACCGATGCGTACGGCATCCTCTGCCAGCCGTTCCGGATGCTGCTCGACCCGGTGGAGCAGTACGGGATCGACGCGTTGAAGGACGCTGTCCAGGCGATGACGGCGGTCTCGGGCAAGGTCCGCGAGGCCGCGGCGGCCTACCACCGGTACGAGACGGGCGTCGCCGACGACCTGGACAAGTCCGCGGGCGGTGCGTGATGCCGGAGGGGAACCCGCTGGTCGCGGAGGCCAAGAAGGACCCGGACGGGCCGGGCGCGTTCACGGCGGGCAACGGCGACTACGGCTGGGCCGGCGGCATCGGCATCGCCGAGTCGTCGATGGACGCGTTCAACGGCATCAAGGACGGCGACTGGGTTTCCGGTGGTCTGGGCATGCTGTCGCTGGCGGGCGAGATCGCCGGGGCGGCGATCGACCCGTTCGGCTACCTGATGTCGTCGGTGGCGTCCTTCCTGATGGAACACGTGCAGCCGCTGAAGGACATGCTGGATTCGGTGGCGGGCAACCCGCCGGTGATCCAGTCCTACGCGGACACCTGGGGCAACGTCTCGAAGGCGCTCGGCGAGCGGAAGACGGATTTCGACAACGCGGTCAAGAACGGAACGGCGGGCTGGACGGGAGCGGGCGCGGACGCGTACCGCAAGTTCGCCGCGGAGCATTCGGACGCGTTGTCGGGCGCGGCGACGGTGGCCGGCGCGATCAGCACAGTCACGATGATCATGGGCCAGGTCGTGTCGTTCGTGCGGGAGACCGTGCGGCAGCTGATCGCGGACCTGGTGGGCAAGCTCATCGCGTGGGTGATGGAGGAGGTGTTCTCCCTCGGCTTCGGCACCCCGGTGGTGGTGGCCCAGGCCTCGGCGGCGATCGCCAAGTGGGGCAAGAAGATCGGTGAGCTGCTCAAGAAGCTGACGGACACGATCCGGAAAGTGTCGCCGCTGCTGTCGAAGCTGGTGGACCTGTTCGAGAAGATCGCGAAGGTCTTCGGCAAGGTGCTGGGCAAGGTCAGCGGGCTGGACGGGCTGAAGGTCAAGGAGGGCGGGTTCGTCCGGAAGATCCCGAAGGAGGGTGGCGGGGTCCACACCCGAGCCCACGGCGGCGAGGGATCTTCCGGGGACGGCGGCGACGGCTCGGACGGGAACGGCTCGCACGGCGGCGAGGATTCGCCGGCCGGCTCGGGCGATCCCGGCCGTGCGGACGGGGATTCGCCGAGTGCGGACCCGATGAACACAGAGCCGGGATCCCGCCGGAGTTCGAGCCGCGACGGCACTGGTTCGCCGGACGGGGACAGCGCGCCCTCCCACACCGAGGACGGTTCGCCTTCCCACACCGGAGATTCTTCGCACCCCGGGGACGGCTCTCCCTCGCGAACCGGCGAGGGTTCGCCTTCACACACGGGCGATTCGAGTCCTTCGCCGACCCGATCGCCTTCGGGCGACAGCAGTCCCTCGCGGGCGAGCGACTCCGCCCCTTCGCCGACTCGGGGCAGCGACAGCACGCCTTCGCACACCGGGGACAGCAATCCCTCGCCCACGCGCGGCTCCGACAGCGCCCCGGCCCACACTGGGGAGAACGCCCCATCGCGCGCGAGCGACTCGGGCCCCTCGCCGACCCGAGGCAGCGACAGCACGCCTTCGCACACGGGCGACAACAACCCCTCGCCGACCCGGGGCAGCGACAGCACCCCCTCGCACACGGGGGACAGCAGCCCTTCGCCGACCCGCGGCACGGACAGCACCCCTTCGCACACGGGCGACAACAACCCCTCGCCGACCCGGGGCAGCGACAGCACCCCCTCGCACGCAGGCGACAACACACCTTCCCGCGTAAGCGAAAGCGCGCCGTCGCGTGCTGGGGACAACGGGCCCGGTGGTAGCTCGCCCTCCCGTGCCGGGGATGGCGGCTCGCACAGCGGGCCTGATTCGCCGAGCAGTGCCGCGCCGCCCCGGGCCGAGGGGTCCACCTCGGCCAGTGGGACCGCTCCCGCCGCTCCGCGGACCGGGGAGCCCGGGGCTGTCCCGGCGGCTCGGGGTGGGGATGGGGCCTCCGTCCCCGCGCAGGGTGGCGCTCCGCTTATGGGCGGCGGCGTGCCACCCGCGGGTGGGCCCGGTGGTGGCCTCGGCGGGGGTTCCCCGCGCGCCGGTGGCGGGCCGGGCTGGACCGGTACCCCCGGGAGCCCCGGTGCGCACCTCGACGCGCCCGGCAGGCCACGATCCGGCGGTGACCTGCCCGGCGGTGGCCGTCCGCGGACTCCGGATGCTCCCGCGCCCGCCGCCCGCGGGTTCGGGCCCGGGACGCACGCACCCGACGCTCGGCCCGGCACGCACGCGCCCGGCACCCGACCGCACGAAACCGGTCCCCACCAAAACGGCCCGCGCGAACGCACGCCCCACGAAACCGGCCCGCACCAGAACACTCCCCACGAGAACGGCCCCCACGACAGCACCCCGGGCCACCACGACCCGGACGGCGCCACCCCGCACCACGACAGCCCCCTCGCCCCCGACGAGGTGAACGCGCGCCACGCCGAAAGCACCCCGTCGGGCAGCTCCTACCACGCCGGCGATCCCGACCTGGGCGACCTGCCCCACCGCGTCCAGCCCGACCCCGGCGGCCGCTACACCGTCGACGTGCACGTCACCCCGGATGGCCACGCCCGCATCGGCGACCGCCTCTACACCCCCGAGGAATTCGTCGACATCCTGCGGCGCAACGGCGACTACGACGGCCGCCCGATCCGGTTGATCGGGTGTGATGCCGGCTCCAACGACTTCGCGCACCGGCTTTCGCGCGAGCTCGACACCGAGGTCATGGCCCCGACCAAGCCTGCCTGGACGGACTCGCATGGCCGGGTCTTCTCCTCCGACTACGAAATCGGCCCCGACGGGCGGATGCGCCCCCGGATCCCGCCGGACGGCGAGTGGAACACCCACCACCCGGACGGCTCGACGCACCGGGCCGGCGACGACGGCTTCGCGCCCGACAGCCACCACGGCGACCAGCACGACGTCGACGCCGACTCCGCGGTCGACCGCGGGCAGCGGCCGTACGACACCGCCGAGCGCGACCAGGACATGCGGGATCTCCGCCGGGAGAACCGGGATCTGCGCGAAGAAGGGCTCGAATCGGTCCGGCACCACGACGGCCGGAACGTCAACCCGACGACGGACGACCTGCGGCGGCCGCACGACCGCGCCCTGACCACATCGAGGTACCGCAGCCTCGAGGGCGGGGTGGAGGACATCCACAGCTTCAGCGGGAAGACCCACGACTGGGCGCCCGCGAGCGAGGGCCCGAGCTACCCGAAGCACGAGCGCCTGTTCGAGACCAAGGAAGCCGGTACCTACCGGCCCGAACTCGGGGAGCCGGACCCGACCAACAAGTTCGGGCGCACCCACGACTCCGAGCCCAAGCTCATGGAGGAACTGGTCCGCCGCGACTTCGCCGAGCGATCGGGGCTGCCCCGCGAAGAGGTCGACGACATCGTCAAGAAGCAGATCGAACGGATGCGGCGCGAAGAAGCCGCCGGTGCCCGGTCCTACGACAACGGGCTCAAGGGCGACATCGCCCGCGCCCAGGACCGGATGGACGGCGCACTCGACGAGATCAACCGGCGGGCCGCCGAACGTGCGGCCACGCGCGGCGAAACGTACACACCGATCACGCGGGAAGGCATGGACGGCGATCTGCGGATGGTCGTCGACCTGCCTTCCACGAAACGCGACAACATCCCGGTGGACTACCAGATCTGCGACTCGTGCCAGGATGTCATCATGCAGTTCGAGAAACTGTTCCCGAATGTCCGCGTCGAGGTCGTCAACCTCAAGGGCGAGGAGCTGATCTGGTGACCACGCCGAATACCGACCCCGCCGGGCGGATCCGCGAAATCTTCGCCCAAGCCGTGTCGGACGGCCTGCGCGCGGATTCCGTGCGAGGAGCCTCCGACGCGGAAATCGACGGCTGGGCCGCCGAGCAGGGCGTCCGCGCCGTTCCGGAGGCCGTTCGCGAAGTCCTCCGGCTGGTCGGCCGGGATCACGGGTTGTGGCTGGCCGGGAGCTCCCTCGGGGTCGGCGCGGTGCAGCGCGACGCCAAGAACCACCTCCTGGCCACCCTGACCACGATGAACGATCCGCTGGAAGACCCCGAGGGCGCGCTGGTGCTGGTCGAGCACCAGTCCTACACCTTCCACGTCGTCGACGGCGCGAAAATCGACCTCCCCGACCCCCCGGTCCGGCTCGTCACCGAAGGCGAAGGGGCCGAAGAACAATGGGAAAGCGTTTCTTCGTGGTTCCGCGCGATAACGCCCGACGTCGCGCGTTATCGCGAACGGCTGGAAGTGATGCAGGAACTGGGTCGCCGACGAATCCCGGATTGGGCGCAATACATTGAACCCCGGTGAAGCGCGGCGAGCGTCATGACCCAGCCGCCGGGGCCGCTGCGCCCGGACCAGCAGCAGGAGATCGTCCGCCAGGTCGGCGCGGTGCTGGCCGCGCAGGTGCCGCCGGGGTGGCGGCAGGTGCGCGTGGAGTACCGGGCCGCCGGGCGGCACGTGGAAACGGACCTGCTGGTCACCGGGCCGGACGGCGTGCCCCGGCCCGGCCGGCCGCACCCGGAGGCGGTGCGGCTGCTCGGGGTGCTGCGGTCGGGCATGTACCAGCCCGGCGCCGGCACCTGGCTCGGCGCGATCCTCGTGTTCGAACCGGCGCAGCCGCCCGACGTCGACTTCGTCCGGCCCGACCTCGAACCGCCGTTCCGGCAGCAGCCCCCGCCGATCGGGTTCCAGGACGAGCTGCGGTTCTTCCCCCGCGCCGACGAGCACATCCCGGCGTGGCTGCGGGAGCGCGCCGGGCTCACCCCGCCGCCCGCCGCCGGCGAGGTGCGCACACCGCGGATCTACGACGGCGTCGACGCGGCGGGAAAGCCGCTGGTCCGGCGCACCCCGCTCGTCCCGGCGGAAGCCGAGCGGGTGCTCGCCTACCTCGACGCGGCGCCGGTCATCCTGGCCTCCCGCAGCAACGGGCCGGACGCCTTCGCGCCGGACCGCACGGACGCCGTCCCGATGAACTTCCGCACCGACGGCGCCTGGGCCTGGCCCGGCGCGGTCGCGTACTACCTGCGTGAGCACGGCGTGCCGCCGGACCCGGACCTGGTCGCCCACATCCGGGCCCGCCGCTTCACCGCGCCGTCGGAGGTCCCCGAACCCGCCAAGGACCTGGCCTTGGCCGCCATCACCGGCGAAAGCCCTCAGACGACCGTGTAGCCCGCGTTGGTCAGCGCGAATTCGACCTCTTTGCAGTGCTCCGGGCCGCGGGTCTCCAGCGCGAGCACGACGTCGGCCTCGCCGAGGTCGAGGCTGCCGGAGATGCGCGAATGCTCGACGTCGAGCACGTTCGCGCCCAGCTCGCTGACGCACGACAGCACGCCCACGAGCGACCCCGGGCGGTCCGGGACCCGCAGCCTCAGGTGCAGGTAACGGCCGCCCGCGGTCATGCCGTGCTGGATGATCTGCAGCAGGAGCACCGGGTCGACGTTGCCGCCCGAGAGGATGGCCACGACCGGGGGCTCGAAGATCCCGGGGTGCTGCAGCAGCGCGGCGACCGTCGCCGCGCCGGCCGGCTCGACCACCAGCTTCCGGCGCTCCAGGCACAGCAGCACCGCGCGGGACAGGAACTGCTCGGACACCGTCACGACGTCGTCGACCAGCGACTCGACGTGCGCGAAGCTGACCAGGCCGGGTTCGCCGACGGCGATCCCGTCGGCCATGGTCGAGGTCGTGCTCAGCCGTACCGGCGCGCCTGCAGCCAGCGAGGGTGGATAGGCCGCGGCTTCTTCGGCCTGGACGCCGACGACGCGGACGTCCGGGCGCAGCGCCTTCACCGCCGACGCCACCCCGCCGACCAGCCCGCCGCCGCCGGTGGCGACCAGGATGGTCTTCACGCCCGGCACCTGCTCGAGGATCTCGAGGCCGACCGTGCCCTGGCCGGCGATGACGTCCGGGTGGTCGAAGGGGTGGATGAACACCGCCCCGGTCCGCTCGCCGAACTCGATCGCGGCGTTGAGCGTCTCCTCCAGGAGCGCGCCGTGCAGGTGGACGTCGGCGCCGTAACCGCGGGTGGCGGCGAGCTTCGGCAGCGGGGCCCGCAGCGGCATGAATACGGTGGACTTGGCACCGAGCAGCGACGACGCCAGCGCGACGCCCTGCGCGTGGTTGCCGGCGCTGGCGGCGACGACGCCCCGGTCGCGCTCGGCCTGGGTGAGGCCGTGGATGCGCGTGTAGGCGCCGCGGATCTTGAACGACCCCGTCCGCTGCAGGTTTTCGCACTTCAGGTGCACCGGACCGCCGTGGAGTTTGCGCAGGTCGCGCGCGTGCTCCATCGGCGTCACCCGGGTCACTCCGTTGAGGAGTTCCCGGGCGGCCTGGATCCGCTCGAGGGTGACGAGTTCCATAGGCCGGACTATGCCACTCAGGAACTCCACAGGTTGACTGGACCGTGAGCCGGGTACCCTGGGTCGCGTCAACACGCGGTAAACAAGGAGAAACCATGGCAGCGGGGAACGACGCGGACTCGGCCCGACGGGCGCGCGCCACCCGCTCAGCCGGCCTGCTGCCGCTGGTGATCGGGCTGGCCTCGGCCGCCGCCCTCACCGGCGCCGCGTACATCACGGTGGACAACGCCTCCTGCGGCTCGCCGGCCCAGTACATCCGCCACGACAGCCACGTCGAGCTGGTCGGCGGCTGCGTCGACGGCGCAAAGCTGCCGGCCGCCGGGACGTCGTCGACCGGCGGTGTCGTACACGGCAACTACAGCCCCTGACCTGGCTGGTTACCTCCGTGTGCCCCGGGGAACACGAAAGTGCCTTCTTCCGCCGGGTGCCCGGGTCGCCGATGATCATCGGGTGACCACCGTTTACGAGCCGGGCCGCGGCCCCGGCCCCGCCAAGCCCACCGAAGAAGCGTCAAGCCGGCTGCTGGCTGCCCACAGCCTGGGCGCACTGGCCACGATCAACCGTGGCGGCTTCCCGCACCTGTCCACGGTCGCCTACGCCTGGGATCCGGACGAGCGCGTGGTGCGGATCGGGTCGACAGCGGGCCGCGCGAAGGTCCGCCAGCTCGCGCGTGACCCGCACGCGTCGCTCTACGTCAGCAGCGACGACCACCTGGCGTTCGCGGTCGCCGAGGGCGTGGCCGAGGTGTCGCCGGTGAGTGCGGTGCCCGGGGACGAGACCGGCCGTGCGCTGCTCGCCATGCAGGCGCCGTTCGACGACCCCGAGGCGGAGGCCGCGTTCTTGAAGAACATGGTCGAGGACCGCCGCGTGGTGATCACGCTCCGGGTGGACCGGCTCTACGGCGGCGGCCTCGACGTCGGCGCTTGAGGGTTGGTGCTCGGGGCTCAGCCCAGGGCGGCCAGCAGGTCGGCCACCAGGTCGCGGCCGTCCTCGATGCCGACCGAGAGGCGGAGCAGGTCGGCCGGGACCTGGAGGGTTGAGCCGGCCGTGCTCGCGTGGGTCATCTTGCCCGGGTGCTCGATCAGCGACTCGATGCCGCCGAGCGACTCCGCGAGGATGAACAGCTTCGTGCGGCTCGCCACTTCCAGGGCCGCCGCCTCGCCGTCCACGTGGCTGAAGGACACCATCCCGCCGAAGCGGCGCATCTGCTTCGCCGCCGTCTCGTGGCCCGGGTGCTCCGGCAGGCCCGGGTAGTAGACCTTGGCGACCTTCGGGTGCTTGACCAGGGCCTGGACGATCTTCTCGGCGTTGTCGCTGTGCCGCTCCATGCGCAGGGCGAGGGTCTTGATGCCGCGCAGGGTCAGCCACGCGTCGAAGGGCCCCGGCACCGCGCCCGCGGCGTTGCGCAGGTAGAAGAACTGCTCGCGCAGCTCGTCTTCGTTCGTGATGATCGCGCCGCCGACGACGTCGGAGTGGCCGCCGAGGTACTTGGTGGTGGAGTGCAGGACGATGTCCGCGCCCAGCGCCAGCGGGTTCTGCAGGTACGGCGTCGCGAAGGTGTTGTCGACCACCAGGCGGGCACCGGCATCGTGCGCGACGCCGGCCAGCGCGGCGATGTCGGCGATGCCGAGCATCGGGTTCGTCGGCGACTCGCACCAGATCAGCTTGGTCTCGGGCCGGATCGCGGCGCGCACCTCGTCGAGGTTCGCCAGGTCGGCGACGGTGTGCTCGACGCCCCACAGGCTGAGCACCTTGTCGATCAGGCGGAACGTGCCGCCGTAGGCGTCGTTGCCGAGCACGAGGTGGTCACCGGGGCGCAGGGTACTGCGCAGCACCACGTCGGAGGCGGCCATGCCGGAGGCGAAGGCCAGCGCGTGCCGGCCGCCTTCCAGCGAGGCCAGCGCCTCCTCCAGCGCCGAGCGGGTCGGGTTCGCGGTGCGCGAGTACTCGAAGTCGCCCTCGCGGGTCCCGCCCACGCCGTCCTGCGCGTAGGTCGAGGTCTGGTAGATCGGCACGATCACCGCGCCGGTGCGGGGGTCGGGCTTCTGACCGGCGTGAATGGCGCGGGTCTCGAAGCCCAGTTCGGAGTAGTCGTCCACCATTGGTTCAGCGTACGGGCCACCCCTGACATTCCCGTCAGGTGGGACGGATCTCAGCGATGCGTCCAGCGGCGGGTCGCCGGGAGGGCCGCCAGCACCAGGAGGGCCACGAACGGCGCCGCCACGATGATGCGGCGGGGCACCATCGGGTCGATGCCCGTCGGGCCGCCCACGACGAAGAAGATGCGCTGGTAGAGGAGCGCCTGGCCGACGATCGGGACGACCAGCGCCAAGCCCCCTGCCACCAGGCACAGCACCCGGCCCGCCTCCGCGCGCGCGAGCAGCGAAACGCCGCCGAGCACGAGCAGCAGGCCGATGACCGCGTCGGCGATCTGGCCGGGGATCAGCAGGTCCTGCCCGCCGTAGTCGTAGGCGATGCTCCACCAGACGATGCCCATCAGGAACCACAGGCCGCCCAGCACGGCGAGCACCCCGGCGGCGATCGCCGTTCCGGCGCGCGGCCTCAGCGGGGTCGTGACCTCCACTCACCAGCTCCGCGACGAGTACGCGCCCTGGCCGGACAGCGCCGGGACCACGGACGTGCGGTAGCGCAGGTAGCGGAACGTCGGCGGCAGGAACGCCAGCACCAGCACGAGCACCGCCAGCGCCGCCAAGCCCACGCGGTCGAGCATCGCGAACCCGCCGTGGGTGAACATCGCGTCCGCGAACCGGCCCGGCGGGACGCCGACCGACATCGGCTCGGTGAGCAGGGCGCCGATGGCCAGCAGGGCACCCAGGCCGAGGAGGACCGCTCCCGCCGTCGCGCGGAACAGCGTCGCCAGCGCACCGAGGAGCAGCACCAGTCCCGCGACGAGGTAGGCGGCGAGGTCCACCAGCACCCAGCCCGGCAGCGCGCCCAGGCTGAATTCGGCGGGCATGTCGAGGAAGATCTTGACCGGCACGTATCCCGCGGCCACCGCGGCCGGAAAGCCGAGCAAGCCGGCGAGAACCGCCGTTACTCCGGATGGCCGAGCCGATGAATACGAATGCGAATGCGACACCGGGTATCGGTGCGGACCGGTCACAACTCCCCCATCAGCCGAGCGCGGGACAACGGCGCTCACCCTAACCGGAATCGGGGGAATCAAACCGAAACGCGAACGGAATTCGGCCGGACGGCGGAACCCAAGATCATTTAAGTGCGGTAGTGGCCGAAATGCGGTCACGCGATTACCGGCTGTGGTGCACGGACGGGCAATTGTCCGAAGAGGACAATTGACGGGGGCGGAAAAAGCAGCGTGCCCCGGAGCCGAATCGGCTCCGGGGCACGAATGCGCGTCCTAGCTCACCACTGCTGCTGCGGGGGCTGCCCCTGCTGGCCGGGCTGGCCGAACCCGCCGCTCGGCGGGCCCTGCTGACCCGGCGGCTGGCCCCAGCCCTGCGGCGGCTGACCCGGCTGCCCGTGCTGACCCGGCTGACCCGGCTGGCCGTAACCACCAGGCTGGCCGTAGCCACCCGGCTGCCCCGGCTGCGGGAAGCCGCCGCTCGACGGCTGCGGGAACCCGCCGCTGGACGGGTTGGGCCCGCCCGGCTGACCGTAGCCACCCGGCTGGCCGTAACCCTGCCCCGGCTGGCCCGGCTGGCCGTACCCGCCGGGCTGGCCGTAACCCTGACCCGGCTCGCCGTAGCCACCGGGCTGTCCGTACCCGCCCGGCTGACCGTAGCCACCGGGCTGTCCCGGCTGGCCGAAGCCCGGCTGCTGCGGGCCGCCGAAGCCCGGAGGCGGTCCGCCGAAGCCCTGCGGCCCGCCCGGCGCGGCACCGCCGGCGCCCCCGGCACCGAGGCCGACGAACTGCTGCGTCGCCGGGATGAGCCCGAGCACGCCCACGATCAGGATGAGGACGCCCAGGATCAGCGGGGGAAGCCCGATCCCGAACGTGTCCCGGCTGGACGCACTGCCCAGCGCTTCGGCGTTCGGCGTCATGCCGATCTTGAGCAGCAGGGCGAAGATCGCGAGGAGCGCGCCACCCACGACGATCGCGATCGGGACGAACTTCCGGAGCCCGCCCAGCCGGCCCGCGAGCGCCAGCCCGACACCGCCGGCGAGGGCGATCAGCGAACCCACCAGGATCATGATCACGTAGAACCAGACCAGCCCCGGGCCGATCAGCCCGGCGGCGTCGAGCGCCTTCTGGATGATCTCGGAGTCCGTGCTCCCGACGAGCGTCGAGTAGTCGCTCGCGTCACCGATGTAGTTGAACGAGATGATGAGCGCGATCAGGCCCAGCAGGGCGACGATCCCACCGGCGATGTAGCCGAAGAGGGCGTTGCCGCCCGCGGCCGGCCCGCCGAACGGCTGCTGCGGGCCGCCGAAGCCGGGCTGCTGCTGGCCACCGAAACCGGGTGCACCGAACCCCTGCTGCGGAGGCTGACCGAAGCCCGGCTGCTGCCCGAAACCGCCCTGCTGGCCCGGCTGCCCGAACCCGCCCTGCTGCTGGCCGTATCCACCGGGCTGCTGGCCGAAGGCCGCGGCCGGGTTGTCGGCCGCGCTCGGCGGCGGGGTGTACGGGATCGCCGGCGGCTGGGAGCCCGGGGGCACCAGCTGCGTCGAGTCCGCGACCGGGGCGTCGCCGCCGCCGGCCGGGTTCACCATCTGGGTCGCGTTCGCGTCGAACGGCGGCATCGCCTGGGTCGCCCCGCCGTCACCCGGCCGGCCCGGCTGGACGACCTGGGTCGGCTCCGGCGTCTCCCCGAACGGGGAACCGCCCTGGGGCTGGGCGGGCTGGACGACCTGGGTCGGTTCCGGGCTGCCGAACGGGTCCTGCTGCGGCTGGGGGCCACTCGGCGGGCCCTGAGGCGGCTGGCCGCCACCCCACGGCTGGTTCGGTGGCTGCGGTGCACTCATGTGGGTCTTGAACCCCCTTGACGAGGACGCGAAAGTGTTCTACTCGCGCCCACGCTATCGGATCGCCCGGCAGGGCGCTCGTAACGCCCCTGCCGGGTCCGCCGATCAATACTCTTCGCGCTCCGGTCAGCGACCGGCCAGGAAGCCCAGGAGGTCGTGCCGGGTGACGACGCCGGCCGGCTTGCCGTCGACCAGCACGAGCGCGCCGTCGGCCCCCTGGAGCGCGGTCATCGCCGCCCCCACCTGCTCGCCGCCGCCGATCGTCGGCAGCGGCGGGGACATGTGCTGCTCGAGCCGGTCGGCCGGGTGCGCCTTGCCGGTGAACAGGGCGTCGAGCAGGTCACGCTCGTTGACGGCGCCGACGACCTCGGCCGCCATCACCGGCGGCTCCGCGCTGACGACGGGCATCTGGCTCACGCCGAATTCGGAGAGGATCGCGATCGCCTCGGCGACGGTCTCCTTCGGGTGGGAGTGCACCAGATCGGGCAGCGAGCCGCTCTTCTTCGTGAGCACGTCGGCGACCGTCGCGCCCGAGGAGTCCGGCGGCAGGAAGCCGTAGGAGGACATCCACGTGTCGTTGAACACCTTCGTCAGGTAACCGCGGCCGCCGTCGGGCAGCAGCACGACCACGACGTCGTCCTCGGTGAGCCGCTCGGCGAGCTTCAGCGCGGCGGCGACGGCCATCCCGCAGGAGCCGCCGACCAGCAGGCCCTCCTCCAGCGCGAGGCGCCGGGTGACCTGGAACGAATCGGCGTCGGAGACCGGGATGATCTCGTCGGCGACGTTCCGGTCGTAGGTGTCCGGCCAGAAGTCCTCGCCGACGCCTTCGACCAGGTACGGGCGGCCGCTGCCGCCGGAGTAGACCGAGCCCTCCGGATCGGCGCCGACGACCTGCACGGCACCGTCGCTGACCTCCTTGAGGTACCGGCCGGTGCCGGAGATCGTGCCCCCGGTGCCGACGCCCGCGACGAAGTGCGTGATCTTGCCTTCGGTCTGCGTCCACAGCTCCGGGCCGGTCGAGCGGTAGTGGCTCTCCGGGTTCTGCGGGTTGGCGTACTGGTTGGGCTTCCAGGCGCCGTCGATCTCGCGGACCAGGCGGTCGGAGACGTTGTAGTAGGAGTCCGGGTGCTCGGGCGGCACCGCCGTCGGGCACACCACGACGCGGGCGCCGTACGCCTTGAGCACGTTGCGCTTGTCCTCGCTGACCTTGTCCGGGCAGACGAACACGCACGAGTAACCCTTGCGCTGGGCGACCATGGCCAGCCCGACGCCGGTGTTGCCGGACGTCGGCTCGACGATCGTGCCGCCCGGGCGCAGCTCGCCGGAAGCTTCGGCGGCCTCGATCATGCGCAGCGCGATGCGGTCCTTGACCGAGCCACCCGGGTTCAGGTACTCGACCTTGGCCAGCACGAGCGGCTTGAGCCCCTTGGTCAACGAGTTCAGCTTGACCAGCGGGGTGTTGCCCACGAGGTCTGCGATGTGCTCTGCGTACTCCACGACCGCCAGCCTAAACGGCCGCCCCATGGCGCTGTCCACTCAGCAGGGCGGACTCCGGGTGCGCGTCGGCGATGGTGGGCAGTGTGCGCGAGGTCGGGCCACCCGGCCCGGACCTCAGGCAGCCACCAAGCCGCTCGTCCGCACCGGTACCGGCCCGAGGGCCGTCACACGCTGAGCCGTCATCCCGTCCCGGAGGTTCCGCCCGGCGTCGATGGCCGGGCCGCCGGTCGGTAGGGACGTCCGGCAGATACTCCGGAGAATCATCATCGCCGGTTCACCTCCCGTGGAATGGCGACCTTTCTCGAGTGGGGACGATCCTATCGGGCCGCCGGTTGCCCGGATTCGTCTTTTCGTGTCAATTCCACCAGGCCCTCCTCGTCGGCGTCCGGCCGTTCTTCCCAACCGGGCGGCCAGGTCCGCGGGAACCCCCGCTTCGCCCGGGCACCCGCGAGCCGCGCGGCCGACTTGGTGCCGAAATCGGCCGGACCTGCGAAAACGGCACCGTTGAAACTGTCGCGCTCGCCACCGAAAACGGTTCCGCGGAAATCGACGCGGTCCTGGAACCGGGCCTTGTTGAAGTCGGCCTTGGTGCGGAATTCGGTGCCGCGGAACGACGCCAGTTCGAGAAACTCCGCGCCGTAGCAGGTGATCGACCGGATCGTGCAGTGCGTGAGGGTCAGCCCGACCAGCCTCGCCCCGGAGAAGTCGAGGTCGGTGTCCGGCCAGAAGTCCCCGCTCGGCCGCTCCGCAGGACCGGGCCGCAGGTGCAGCATCAGGATGCGCTGCGCGGCCTTGCGGACCTGCAGCTCCTCGTCGTTCTCCTGCGGGTCGAAGGGCATCCGCAGGTACGCGCAGAAGACGTTGACGATCGTCTGCCGGTGCTCCGGGTGGCCCGCGGCGAGCCGCTCCAACGCGTACAGGCCGGCCAGCCGGACCGGTGCCTTGTCGCTGCCGAGCTGGTCGGCGGCCTTGCCGTACATCTCGGTGATCCGGCGCTCGGTGGCGTCGTGGTCCTTCTGCACCAGCTCCAGCTCGGCCGATCGCTGCCGCCGCGCGGCCAGCAGCAGGGCGGCGGCGCCCCCGGTGCCGACGACGATGTTGGCGGCGGTCTTCAGCGCGTCGAGCCGGGCCGCGTCCTCCGGGCGGCCGCCGCCCAGCAGCGTCAACAGCACCGCCGCCGCGGCCGCGGCGGCCACCAACAGCCCCACGCCCCACAGCGCGATCGTCCTGGTCCGCAGCACCCGTTCGAGGTCATTCGCCACGGCACTCGATCCTGCCAGTAGTGGCGCAGATCGCGTTCGGCTTTGACCGGAGCGGCGGAGGCGGCAGTATGTGAGCAACCGCTTAGCACGCCGATACGAGGATGTGTCCGCCATGCCCGAAGCCGTCATCGTCTCCACCGCCCGCTCGCCCATCGGGCGGGCCAACAAGGGCTCGCTGGTCGGCATCCGGCCCGACGACCTGACCGCGCAGATGGTCGCCGCGGCGCTGGCCAAGGTGCCGCAGCTCGACCCCGCCGACATCGACGACCTGATGCTCGGCTGCGGCCTGCCGGGCGGCGAGTCCGGGTTCAACATGGGCCGCGCGGTCGCCGTCGAACTGGGCTACGACCACCTGCCCGGCTGCACGATCACCCGGTACTGCTCCTCCAGCCTGCAGACCACCCGGATGGCGTTCCACGCGATCAAGGCCGGCGAGGGCGACGTCTTCATCTCGGCCGGCGTCGAGACCGTCTCGCGGTTCGGCAAGGGCAGCTCGGACTCCTGGCCCGACACGCACAACCCGCTGTTCGCCGAGGCCGAGGCACGCACCAAGGCGACCGCCGAGTCCGGCACCGACACCTGGACCGACCCGCGCACCTCCGGAGACGTGCCCGACGTCTACATCGCGATGGGCCAGACCGCGGAGAACCTGGCGCGGCTGAAGGGCGTCACGCGCGAGGAGATGGACGAGTTCGGCGTCCGCTCGCAGAACCTGGCCGAGAAAGCCATCGCGGACGGCTTCTGGGCCAAGGACATCACCCCGGTGACGCTGCCGGACGGCACGGTCGTCTCGAAGGACGACGGCCCGCGCGCCGGCGTGACGCTCGAAGGCGTCTCCGGCCTGAAGCCGGTGTTCCGCCCGGACGGCCGGGTCACGGCGGGCAACTGCTGCGCGCTCAACGACGGAGCGGCGGCGCTGGTGATCATGTCCGACACCAAGGCGCGTGAGCTGGGCCTGACGCCGCTGGCGCGGATCGTCTCCACCGGCGTCACCGGGCTTTCGCCGGAGATCATGGGCTACGGCCCGGTCGAGGCGTCCAAGCAGGCGCTCTCGCGCGCGGGGCTGTCGATCGGCGACATCGACCTGGTCGAGATCAACGAGGCGTTCGCCGCGCAGGTCATCCCGTCGTACCAGGACCTGGGGATCGAGCTGGACCGCCTGAACGTCAACGGCGGCGCGATCGCGGTCGGCCACCCGTTCGGCATGACCGGCGCCCGGATCACCTCGACGCTGATCAACTCCCTGCAGCACCACGACAAGCAGTTCGGCCTCGAGACGATGTGCGTCGGCGGTGGCCAGGGCATGGCGCTGATCATCGAGCGCCTTTCCTGAGGCTGCCCGCGGCCCCGGTCGTGAGTGGTAAGTCGGGTTCTAACCCGACTTACCACTCACGACCAGCCGCGGCAGACCACCCACCGGCGTCAGCAGACGCTGTCGGCCGGTTCCGGGTTCGCCAGCCCGAACAGCGGCCGCAGCTTGAGGCCGATCCAGGTGCCGCCGAGTGCGAACACGCCCCACAGCCAGCCGTGCAGGCTGCCCGTGGAGATGCCGCCCAGGTAGGCGCCGATGTTGCAGCCGCCCGCCATGCGCGCGCCGACCCCCATCAGGATGCCGCCCAGCAGCGCCGCCACCGCCGTGCGCCACGGGATCGAACTGTGGATCTTCCACGCGCCCGCGGCCGCGGCGGCCACCGCGGCGCCGATCATGATGCCGATGTCGGTCAGGCTCGTCTTGTCCCGCCAGATCGGGCCGGCCAGGGACGTCGCGTTGGCCTTCAGCCGCCAGAACTCCCACGTCTCCGGGTGCAGCCCGAAGACCTGCAGGATCTTCGCGCCCCACAGGGCGAACGCGCTGGTGATGCCCCAGATGCCGCCGGAGACGAGGAACACCGCGGCGGCCAGCACGCCCAGCACGACCGCACCGACGAGCATCGGCCAGGAGCCGCGGAAGACCCGGGCGAAGCCGCGCGCGGTCGGGACGACGTCCACCGGCGGCGGCGTCCGGCGGCGCTGCACCGCGCGGGTGACCAGGACGATCCCGGCGAGGACGGCGATCGTGATCGCCCACGAGCCGAACCAGCCGACGTGGTCGGCGAGCAGCACGCCCTTCAGCTCGGGCCAGCCGGACAGCACCGGGTACGCCCAGCTGTAGAGCACCGAACCGGCGATGAACCCGCCGAGGGTGAGCACGATCGCCGATTGGCCGGAGCCGACGGCGAACAGCGTCCCGGACGCGCACGCGCCGCCGAGCTGCATGCCGATCGCGAAAAGGGTCGCGCCGACGAAGAGGGCGAGGCCGAGCGCGCCCGCCGTCGGCGCCGGTTTGCTGCCGAACAGGCCGCTGCCGGTGCCCGCGATCAGCGCGATCAGCGTCGCGGCGGTGCCGAGCAGGACGGTGTGGGCCCGCAGCCCCTGGCCGTTGCCGACGGCGATCAGCTGCCGCCACGCCGAGGTGAAGCCGAACCGCGAGTGGAACAGCCCGAGCCCGAGCCCGAGGCCGAGCAGCAGCAGGACGCCGAACTTGGCGCCTTGGCTCGCCCAGACGTACCAGGTCAGGCCGGCCGCGAGCACGCCGGCCACGGCCAGCGGGACGATCTTGACGGGGTCTTCCGGCCGCGGCACGGGCGCGGCGCAGGAGGTCGGGAAGTACTTGGTACCGATCGGGGATTGGGTCGTCGCCACCGGCTACTCCAGGCTCGGGCGGGCAGGACGATCAAAGTTATGCCGGGTGACCGGCCGGTCGCAGCCCGTCGCACAGTGTGGGACGAACGGAGCAATCCGGGTGCGCAAAAGGCCCCCTCGCCGCGGCGAGGGGGCCTTCGTCGAAGCGGCCGCTACTGCTCGTTCGTCTTGACGCACATCGTCGTCGCCGGCTCCGGGTACACCGCGACGCGGGTGGCGTCGGTGCCCTCGCAGACGTTCTTGTCCGCCTGGCCCGTCACGACCTTGACGAGCTCGCCGTCCTTGGTCGGGTCGGTGCACGGGACCTTCAGGTAACCCTTGGTCTGGGACGTGAAGTTCGCCAGGCAGTCGCCCTGCTTCGCGTTGATCATCAGGCACAGCTTGTACGAGCTGCGGCCGCTGACCGAGTAGGTGTCGTAGCCGGCGCTCGAACCGCCGGGGCAGTCCTCGGAGGCGGTCTCCAGCTTCTTGGCGATCTTGACGTTCGCCTTGGGGTCGTTGCAGTCGGCCTTCGCCGGTTCGTCGCCGCCCTGGGTGAACTCGGTGATGGAGAGGCAGTCACCGGCGTTCGAGGTGGCCGGGGACTTCATGAAGGAGACGATCCCGATGATCACGATCGCGACCACCACGAGGGCGCCGATGCCGGCGAGGATGAGCCGGGGGGCCTTCGAGCGCTTCGGCGGGGCCGGCGGCACGGGCGGGAACCCGGGCTGGCCGGGCGGCGGGCCGAACTGACCCGGCTGGCCCTGCGGCGGCGGACCGTACGGGCCGGGCTGGCCGTACGGCTGCTGCGGCTGCCCGCCGGGAGGCGGTCCGTAGGGATCGGGCTGACCCACCGGCTGCTGGCCCCCGGGGGCCGGAGGGGGAACGCTCACTGTGAACCTCACACATGTGAAATTGAGAACCGACCGCGTTATCAAACACGCAGGGTGAGCGTCCTCCGCAGCGGGGTCCCTGTATGCACTAATTACCGACAGAAAAGGCGCCCCGCCGATTACGGAGCGCCTTCACTGCGGAACTGTGAGCCAGGTTACTCACGGAAGTACGAGAGCAACCGCAGGATCTCGAGGTACAGCCAGACCAGCGTGGTCATCAGACCGAACGCGGTGTACCAGGCCCACTTCGACGGCATGCCCTCGCGGATCATCCGGTCCGCCTGGTCGAAGTCGAGCAGGAAGCTGAAGGCCGCGATGCCGATGCAGACGAGGCTGAACACGATGGCCAGCGGGCCGCCGTCGCGCAGCGGGTTGAAGCCGAACACCAGCGAGCTGATCAGGTTGAACAGCATCAGGACGGCGACACCGACGACGGCGCCGACGATCCACTTGGTCAGCTTCGGCGTGACCTTGACCGCGCCGGTCTTGTAAACGACCAGCATGCCGATGAAGACACCCGCGGTGCCGATGATCGCCTGCAGCGCGATGCCGGGGTAGATCGCCTCGAACACGCCGCTCAGCGCACCGAGGAAGAGGCCTTCGGCCGCCGAGTACGTCAGCGTCAGCGCGCCGCTGGGCTTCTGGCGGAAGATGATCACCAGCGAGATCACGAGCCCGACGACCAGGCCGCCGAGCATCGCGCCGATGAGGGCGCCGGAGAGCCGGCCGGTCTCCGCGATCTGGACCTGCGCCCAGATCCCCGTGACCACCCCGACGAGCAGCGCGACGCCGAGGGACATCCCCGTCTTGACGACGACGTCGTCGACGGTCATCGGGCGGTCGCCCTCGCCGGAAGCCGCCCGGCCGGGGCCGTACCCGGGCACGCCGCCCTGGGGTTGGTTGAAGCCCACCGGGGGCCCGTACTGCCCGTAAGTCTGGGTTCCGCCGCCGGGCAGGTTGCGGAACGCCGGGTTGCTACTGGAACGCACCTGATCCTCCTGGATCTGCTGCTTCGTGGATCATCGCTGCATCGGGTTCAACGACCGCCGCGGGCGCGGGGTTCCCGTCGAGTAAAGACGACTTTACTCGACGGCAGGTCGACTGCCTCGGACGACACGGTAAGCGACGGACATCACGACCGTTCGCCGACAGCCACCCGAAGAGCGGTACACAGTTTCCCCCCGTGGCGCAACGCTCACTTCGCGTGCTCGGATCTTCACCGA
Source organism: Amycolatopsis sp. cmx-13-12 (assembly GCA_049998155.1). GTDB lineage: Bacteria > Actinomycetota > Actinomycetes > Mycobacteriales > Pseudonocardiaceae > Amycolatopsis. Next base: position 410,424 of record JAEBES010000002.1, read on the forward strand.
ACGCGCGTCGGGGCTTTGATCAGTCGTGTGACCTGCAGAGACGCCGGGTGCTGCCGCGCGTCCAACGAAGGAGCATTGACACATGGGGTGGTCAACACACCCGCGCGCGGGCATTCGCGCGCTCACCGGGCTCGTCGCCGCGACCCTGCTCGGCACGCTGTCGGTGACCGCCGGCGCGCCCGCCGCCTCGGCCGCGAGCCAGGAGGGCATCGGCTACGAGGTCAAGCCGGGCCAGGACATGACCCCGCGGCCCAGCCGCAACTGGCTCGGCTCGTACATCGTCGGCGGCGCGCAGGTCTTCTGCGTGAGCTTCCAGCTCAAGGCCCCCGGCACCGACGAGCAGTACAAGCCGGGCGACGAGCTGCTCACGAAGTGGGGCACGAAGCTGCCCGCCGACCAGGCGGCGAACATCTCCTACCTGCTGCTGCGCTACGGCGACACGAAGAAGCCGGCCGAAGCCGCGGCGCTCGCCCACCTGCTGCACTCGTGGACGGCCGCCCCGCGCACGGCGGCCGACCTGGACCCGGCGCTCGGCTACGACAAGATCGGCTACGACGCGAAGTACCACCTCGACCTCCTGCCCGCGGACGCCAAGGCGGCCGTCGACCAGCTGAGGACGGACGCCGAGACCAACCGCGGGCCGTGGACGGCTTCGGTGACCACGCCGAAGGGCGACCAGCACCCCGGTGAGGCCGCCGAGTGGACGGTCACCGTGAAGAACGCCAAGGGCAAGGGCGTCCCGGACGTCCCGGTGAAGCTGACGGCGACCGCCGCCACCCTCGACGACGGGAAGGCGACCGCCGCCTCCGGGAACTCGAGCCCGCAGGGCGCCGCGAAGGACGTCACGCTCAAGACCGGCGCCGACGGCACCGTGACGGTGAAGCTGACCCCGACCGGCGACCAGCCGAAGCTGGTGGCCGCGTTGTCCGCTCCGGCCGACCGGCCGTACGTGCGGGTGCCGGTCGACACCAAGGTGCAGCGCGTGGTCTCCACCGGCGGCGAGAAGGAGCTGACCGCCCAGGGCGTCGTCAACGTCGCCAAGCCCGGCAAGGTCCAGGTGACCAAGACGGACGCGACCACGGGCCAGGGCGTCGGCGGCGCGGTCCTGCGAATCACGGGCAAGGACCGGACGTCCGCGGCGCTCGGGCAGGACGGCAAGCCGCTCACCGGGGCCGACGGCAAGCCCGCGGTTGTCACCACCGACGGCAAGACCGGTGGTGTGACGGTCGAGAACCTCCGCGCGCCGCAGGAGATCTGCGTCGTCGAGGCCAGCCCGCCGCCGGGCTACACGAACGCCTTCGACCCGAAGAACCCACCGTCGGCGTGCGGCACCGTCAAGCCGGGCGAGACGCTGGCCCTGACCGTGACGAACAAGCCGAACGAGGTCCCGCGCGCGATCCCGGCGGGCGACCAGCCGGTCGCGCGGGCGCAGGGTGTCGTCGAGACGAGCTACTCCGTGCCGGGCCTGGCCGGGCTCGGGCTGCTCGTGCTGCTGGCGGCCGGCCTGATCGGCGTCGCCGCGCGGCAGGCGTCCCGGCGGTAACGGCGTGGCGGAGCACGGCTGGCAGGGCGAGGACTGGTTCGTCGACGAGTGGCACCGGGGCACCGGCTGGGCGGCCCCCGCCGACGAGCCGCCCCGCGACGAGTGGAATCCGCCCGGGCGGAACCGCGGCCGGGGCCGGCTGCTCACCGGCTTCGCGCTCGGCGCGGCGACGGTGCTGGCGGTGCAGTTCGGCGTCCCCGCCTTGACCGCGCCGCCCGTGTCCGTCGTGTCCGGCACGGCCCTGCCCGCCGCGGGCGCGGCGGGAGGCGCGGCCGCGGTGCCGTCCCCATCCCCGACGGCCACCGCTTCCGCGCCCGGGGCCGCGCCCGCCGCGCAGACACCGTCCTCGGCCGCGCCACCGCCGTCCCCGCCGCCGCAGCGGCCGGGCACCGTCCGGCTGCCCGCCGGCGGGACGGCGACGCTCGTGCGCAAGGACCTCGGCCCGGGCGGCGAGCTGCCGGTGCCCACCGACCTCGGCCAGGCGACGTGGTGGGGCGCGTCACTCGACGCCGCGGGCGGGGCGAGCGTGTTCGCCGGCCACGTGAACTGGCGGGGTGCGACCGGGCCGTTCGCCGAGCTGTGGACCGCCCGGATCGGCACCGAAGTGACCATTGTGGACAGTGCGGGCAAGACGTGGCGGTACCGGATCTCGCAGCTGGTCACGGTGCACAAGAGCGACCTGCCGGCGCGCGCCGACTACCTGTTCGGCCAGTCCGGCCCGCACCGCGTGGTGCTGGTGACGTGCGGCGGCCGCTGGGTCGGCGGATCGGACGGCTACGAGGAGAACCGCGTCGTCATCGCGGACCCCGCCTAAGTTACTCGTGGGTAACATCACGTTTAGAAACGGTGGTCGCCGGCTTCGCCATGCAGCAGAATGCCCAGGGTCAGGGCTGCGGAGCGAGAGGTGTGAAGACGATGGCGACGTTCTTGGTGACCGGCGCGACCGGACTGATCGGGCGTCACTTCACCCGGCTGCTGCTGTCCCGTCCCGAAGACGACCGCGTCGCCCTCGTGGTGCGCGCGTCCTCGCGGGCCAAGCTGGCCGCGCTGGTCGACCAGTGGCCGCACTCCGACCGCGTCACGCTCGTCACCGGCGACCTCGGCGAGCCGCTGCTCGGCGTGTCCGAAGCGGACCGCGAGCAGCTGCGCGGCACCGTCGACCACATCGTCCACCTCGCCGCGCTCTACGACCTCACCGCCGACGACGAAGCCAGCATCAAGGCCAATGTGGACGGTACGCGGGCCGTCGTCGACCTCGCCGCGGACCTGCGCGCGGGCTGCCTGCACCACGTCTCGTCGGTGGCCGTCGCGGGCGACCACGAAGGCGTGTTCACCGAGGAGATGTTCGACGCCGGGCAGCGCCTCGTCACGCCGTACCACCGGACCAAGTTCGAAGCCGAGAAGATCGTCCGCGAACAGGACCGGGTGCCGTGGCGGGTGTACCGGCCGGCCGTCGTCGTCGGGCACTCCGAGACCGGCGAAATGGACAAGATCGACGGCCCGTACTACCTCTTCCCCGCCATCAACCGGCTCGCCGGGCTGCCGGACGTGCTGCCGATCGTCGGCCCCGACCTCGGCGACACGAACATCGTGCCGGTCGACTACGTCGCCAAGGCGCTGCTGGAGCTGGTGGTCAAGCCGGGCCTCGACGGACACGCCTTCCACCTGGTCAACCCGGAGCCGCAGCCGGTCGTCTCGGTGTACAACGCCTTCGCGCGGGCCGCGGGCGCGCCGACCATCACCGTGCAGCTCGGCGAGGGCATCTCTAAGCGGATCGTCGGGCTGGTCAAGCTGACCGAGCACATCCCCGGCGTCACCATTGCGCGCGACGCCGTCATGGAGCGGTTCGGCATCCCGCCGGTGCTGCTGGACACGATGGCGTTCCCGTCGGTGTTCTCCTCGGCCGAGACGCGCAAGGCGCTGGCGGGCACCGTCGAGGTCCCGCGGCTGGAGGAGTACGCGCCGACGCTGTGGCGCTACTGGCGCGAGCACCTCGACCCGTTCCGCGCGCGCAAGCACGGCCCGCGGGGTGAGCTGGACGGCCGCCGCGTGATCATCACCGGCGCGTCCTCGGGCATCGGCCGGGCGACCGCGTTGAAGGTGGCGGCCGCGGGCGGGGTGCCGCTGCTCGTCGCGCGCCGCCAGCACGAGCTGGAAGAGGTCCGCGACGAGATCGTCGCCGCCGGCGGCACGGCGTCGGTGTACCCGGCCGACCTGACCGACGAGGACTCGGTGCGCAAGGCCGTCGACGCGATGCTGGCCGAGCACGGCCGGATCGACATGCTGGTCAACAACGCCGGCCGGTCGATCCGCCGGTCGATCAAGCTGTCGTACGACCGGATGCACGACTACGAGCGCGCGATGGCGATCAACTACTTCGGCGCGGTGCGGCTGATCCTCGCGGTGCTGCCGCACATGTCGGAGCGGAAGTTCGGGCACATCGTGAACGTGTCGTCGATCGGCGTCCAGGGCATCGCGCCGCGCTTCTCGGCGTACGCGGCGTCGAAGGCGGCGCTGGACTACTTCTCGCGCATCGCGGCGACCGAGACGCACGGCGACGGCATCACCTTCACCACCATCCACATGCCGCTGGTGCGGACGCCGATGATCCGGCCGACGAAGATCTACGACGCGTTCCCGACGAAGTCGCCGGAGCAGGCCGCGGACATGGTGATGAAGGCGCTCGTCGAGCGGCCGAAGCACATCGGCACCCCGGCGGGCCAGGCGATCGGGCTGGCGTACACGCTCACGCCGGGCCTCACCGACGCCGTCGCGTACCAGGGTTTCCGGATCTTCCCGGATTCGACCGCGGCGGGCGGTTCGGGCGAACTGAAGATCGGACGTGGCGAGAAACACCTCTCGCGCGCGGCGATGGCGCTGGCCCGGCTCTCGCGCGGCTTCCACTGGTAATCGCTCCGGCTGGTCAGCGCGGATATCGCGGCGGCGGCCTCACTCTGCGTTTCCGGGGTGAGGCCATTCCGGCGACACGGCGACACGTGTTGGTGATTCGTTAAGCCGGAAGGCGGAGGCGGCGGGTGCCCGGGTACGGTCGGGCCCATGGTTCCTGAGCGCGACCCCGCCGCAACCGCCCTCAACGGCCTCCTCCCCCTCCGTCGTGAGTACACACAGGCCTGGCACGGCTTCGACCGCAACGAGGTCCGGCAGTACCTCGACCACATCGAAGCCCAGCTGCGCCGGGTGCTCAGCGAACGCGACGCCGCCGCGGCACAGGCCGCCGCCGCGACCCGCGAGGTCGAAACCGTGCGGCAGCAGGTCGCGGCGCTGGAAGCGCGCGTCGAGGAGCTCAAGAAGCCGCCGGAGCGGCTCGAGGACCTCGACGAGCGGATGCAGCGCACGGTGACGCTCGCCCAGGCGCGCGCGGACGAGATCATCAAGCGGGCCGAGGTCGCCGCGGAGAAGACGTGGGCGTCCTCGACGGAGGCGTCGACGAAGCTGCGTGAGCGGTACTCGAAGCTGGTCGCGGAGCTGGACAAGCAGGCCGACCTGCTGCATTCGGAGCACGAGAACGCGCTGGCGGAGACGCGCGCCGAGGTTCAGCGGCTGACCATCGAGGCGGCCCAGCGCCGGGAGCTGCTGGACAACGAGGCCGAGCGGAAGCGCCGGAAGCTGGAGCGCGAGTTCGAGGCGTCCCAGGCGGCCCAGAAGGCGGCGCTGGAGAAGCACATCGCGGACCAGCGCACGGCGAGCAAGAACCAGGCGGAGCGCCGGATCGCGGAGGCGACGGCGGAGGCGAAGCGGCGTCTGGACGAGGCGACCTCGGAAGCCAAGCGCCGCCTCGACGAGGCGACGACCCAGGCGGCCCAGCGCACGACGGCGGCCAACCGGAAGGTCGAGCGGCTGGCGGAGATCCGCGAGCAGGCGCGCAAGAGCCTGGCGATGGCGGAGGACATCCTCAACCGCAGCGAGACGCAGCTGGCGACGCTGCCGGAGGAGGCGGTGATCCCCCAGGCGGCGAAGCTGGTCGGCGGGGACGCGGAGTCGGCGACCACCCCGGCGGCGCCGGTCGTCCCGGTGGTCCAGCCGGCCATCCCGAAGCCGCCGAAGCCCGCTCCGAAGCCGACGCCTCAGGCCGCCAAGCCGGCGAACTCCAACGGCCCGGCGACCAAGCCCGCGAACGGCAACGGCTCCAACGGCAATGGCGCTAAGCCGCTTACGCCGACGGGGAGCAAGCCGGGCAACTGAGCGACCGCGGCCACCGTGGCCGTGCGGAAGGCCGCCTCGACCATCGAGGCGGCCTTTGCGCTTTCCGGCGCTGAGCAGCCCCCGCACCGGCCCCCAAGCCGACGCCTCAAGCAGCCGGCGAACTCGACCCGCCCGGCGACGAAGCCCGCGAACGGCAACGGCGCGAAGCCACCGTCACCGACCGACAGCAAGCCAGGCAACTAAGCCACCGCGGCCACCCCGAGCCGTGCGGAAGGCCGCCTCGACCAACGAGGCGGCCTTTGCGCTTTCCGGCGCTGAGCAGCCCCCGTTTTCCACGCTACCGGCGGCCACCGACAGTTTCCGGTGCCCGGCAGTGGCGGGCTTTCAGTTGTCCACAGCGGCGCGCTCTCAGTTGCGGGCCGTCCGGGGCCAGGGGTTCGCCTTCTCCAGCTGGGCCGCCAAGCCCAGCAGCAGCGACTCCCCGCCCGGGCGGGCCACCAGCTGGACCGACGTCGGCAGCCCCGAAACCACCGAGCGGCCCATCGGGACCGTGATCGCCGGGTAGCCCGCGAAGTTCCACTGGCCCGTGAAGCCCGCCAGACGCGTCGACGGCAGCACGTTCGCCAGCCAGCCTCGCTCGTGCCAGCGGCCCGCCTTCACCGGCCAGTGCGACAGCGTCGGCGTCAGCAACACCTCGTGCGCCGCGAAGAACTCCTCCGCCCGGGCGATCCACCCGTCGCGGGTGCGGGTGCGGATCAGGCCCGCCCGCTCGACCAGCCGGCCCACGCGGACGTGCGCCCGGGTCCGGCGCTGCAACCGCGAGACGTCGAATTCGCGGGCCTGGACCGCCGGGCCCGCCAGCCAGCGGGCCGTCATGCCCAGGACCATCGACGCCGGGTAGCGCGGTGCGGCCGGCGCTATCTCGTGACCGGCCGACGCCAAGAACCCGGCCGCCGTCGAGACCGCCGCCACCAGCTCCTTCGGGACCGGGCTGTGCAGCAGCGGCACCGTCGTCGACATGCCGATGCGGATCGGGGACGGCGAAGCCACCGAAGCCAGCGAAGGCGCGTCAGCCAGCACCGACACCAGCAGTGCCGTGTCGGCGACCGTCGTGGCCAGGGGGCCGTGCACCGACATGCCGAACCAGCCGCTCTCCGGCAGCAGGTCCGCGCCCGGCTTCAACCCCACCAGGCCGCACATCGCCGCCGGGAGGCGGACCGAGCCCATGCCGTCCGAACCGTGGGCCAGCGGGACCAGCCCCGCCGCCACCGCCGCCGCGCTGCCGCCCGATGAGCCGCCCGCCGCGTACGTCGGGTCCCAGGGGTTGCGGGCGATGCCGTCCGGGGTGTCGCTCATCGGCCAGATGCACAGCTCCGGCACCCGCGTCAGCCCGACGATCACCGCGCCCGCCGCACGCAGCCGCGTCGCGATCACGCCGTCCTCGTCCGCCCGCGTGGACGTCCCCGCCTGCGAACCGTGCGACGCGTATTCGCCCGCCACCTCCGTGACGTCCTTGACCGCGACGGGCACCCCGGCCAGCGGCAGCGTCGCGAGGTCCGGCCGCGCGGCGACCTCCGCGGCTTCCTTCAGCGCCTCCTCGGCGCGCACCCGGCGGAAGGCGCCGACGACGCCGTCCGCGGCGGCGATCCGCTCCAGCGCCTCCTCGGTGACCTGCACCGGATCGAGCTGCCCGGCCCGGACGGAGGTCGCGATCTCCACTGCCGTGAGCACCATGATCGGACCCTAGCCCACGGAAAGGTGACAGCGGCAAAGAAAACGTCTCAGATTGCGCCGGCCCGCAGTGCGTAGGCGACGGCGTGGGCGCGGTTGTTCAGGCCGCAGCGCGTCATGAGCCCGTAGAGGACGTTCTTCACGGTCCGCTCCGAGTAGCACAGCTTCGCCGCGATCTCCTCGGTCCCGAAGCCCTCGGCGACCAGCCGCAGCACATCGCACTCGCGGGCCGCGAGCCCGGACAGCGTGAGCCCGTTCGGCTCCAGCACGTCCTTGCGCATCCGCTGCACCTGCGCGAGCAGCGCGCCCTGCAGCCGCGGTGGCAGGTTGGCCGTGCCGTCACCCGCGGCGAGGACGGCCGTGACCAGCTCGGCGCCGCCCGTCTCGCGGCGCGGCAGGATCGCCACCACGCCGGCCTCCAGCGCCACCATCAGGTCGCTTTCGCGGAAGTGCTCGACGACCAGCACCACGTGCGACGCCTTGGCCGCCCGGATCTCGCCCAGAACGGTCTCGGTGACGTGGTCCTCCATCACCAGCAGCACGTCCGGTACGAGGTCGGTCAGCCGGACGTCGGGATGGTTGTCCAGCAGGCTCACCGCGCCGGCGTGCGTGATCGGGTCCGAGGCGAGGACGCTCACTTCGACGGGCTTCATGGGCGCAGTGTGGACGGCGTGTCTTCACGCCTTCCCTATTCCGTCTTCACGCCCGTGAAGACAGCTCCCCGAAGGCCGCCCGCGCCCGCTCCAGGCACCCCGGCATCCGCCCGGCCGCACAGGCCCAGTCACGCTTGGCCCGCCAGTACTCCTCGCGCGCCTCCGGCGTCCAGCCGGCCAGCTCGGGCTCGGCCCTGGCCTCCAGATCGGCCAGCAGCTCGCCGAGCTCGCCGGTGATCGTGCCCATCCGGTCCAGGACCAGATCGGCGAAGCTGAAGTCGAGCCGCGTCACGGCAGCCGCGGCCGCGGCATCGGGCCGCCGGTCGCCTCCAGCAGCTGCGCCAGCCGCGACAGGATCACGTCGAACTCCTGCTCCCAGTCGGTCATCGCCTGGCCGAACCGCACCGATGCCTCACCGCGCCAGGACGCCTGCACCATCGCCATCTCGCTGTTGACGTCGCGCAGGCGGGACCGGGCGCCTTCGAGGGCGGACGCGAAACAGGCGGCGGCCCGCTGCATGTCTTCGGTCGGCATCCGCGGCTCCTCTCCGGCCCCCGAGCGTGGCGCACGCGGTGGCGGCGCGGAACCCCGGCTCGTGTGCCGTTGCCCGAATGTCCGCCATCCTTGCCTGCCGGTTCACGACATCCGCGTATGCTCACGGCAGGCATCCGGCGCGTGACGATTCGTTCACGCACGAAGGGAGACCGATGTCGGCCGCGGACGGCTCCGCACCGAGACTCCAGCTGCTGGGCCCGCTAAAGGCCTGGCAGGGCGATACCGAGCTGGATCTCGGCTCCGCGCACCGCCGCACGGTCCTCGCCGCCTTGGCGATGCACCCGGACCGCACGGTCTCGCGCGAGGAGCTGATCGACGCCGTCTGGGGTGACGCGCCGCCGCAGAGCGCGCAGGGCTCCATCTACACCTACGTCTCCGGGCTGCGGCGCGCGCTGGAGCCCGGCCGGGCCAAGGGCGAGGGCCCGCAGCTGCTCGCCTCGATCGGCTCCGGCTATTCGCTGCGGCTGGACGCCGAAGCGATCGACGTCCACCGGTTCGAGGCCCTGCGTGAGCAGGCGCAACGCAAGCACGCGGCCGGCGACCTCCGGGGCGCCCGCGAAGACTTCGACGAAGCTTTGGGGCTATGGCACGGCGTCCCGCTGTCCGGCCTGCCGGGGCCGTTCGCCGCCGCGCAGCGCGCCCGGCTCACCGAGGTGCGGCTGGCCACCGTCGAGCGCCGCGCCGAGGTCGTCCTGGATTCGGGCGGGCACACCGAACTCGTCGCCGAACTGACCGCGCTGACCCGCGAACACCCGTTCCGCGAGACGGTGCGCGGGCTGCTCATGCGCGCCCTGGTCCGGGCCGGGCGGCGGACCGAGGCGATCGCGGTCTACGCCGACGTCCGCGACCGGCTCGTCGAGTCCTCGGGCACCGAACCGGGCCCGGCCCTGCGGCGGCTGCACGACGAGCTGCTGGCGAAGCCCGCCGCGGCACCGGAACCGAAGCCGGCGCCGGTTGCGCCGGTGTCGCGGATGCCGGCCGCGGCGCTGCCGGAGCGAGCGGAGATCTTCGTCGGCCGGGAGGCGGAACTCGACCGGCTGCACGAAGCCGTCGTCGAGCTCGGTGCCGGGGTGGGGCGGTCGGTGTGGCTGGAGGGCGAGCCGGGCAGTGGCCGGACCGCGCTGCTCGCCGAAGTCCTCGCCGCGGCGCAGGACTTCCACCCGGCCTTCGCCGCCGCGGACGCGCTGGACCAGCGGTTCGCCCTGCGGCCGCTGCTCGACGCGCTGGGCGTGCACCCGCGCGCCACCGATCCGCGCCGCGCCGCACTGGCCGCGCGGCTCGCCGGACAGCCCGGCGAGGATCCCGTGGACGACGTCCTCGGGCTGGTCCGCGAGCTCTGCGCGGAGGCGCCGCTCGTGCTCGTGCTCGACGACCTGCAGTGGGCCGACGACACGACGCTGCGCGTCTGGCGCTACCTGAGCCGGGAAACGCGGCAGCTGCCGCTGCTGCTCGTCGGGGCGTGCCGTCCGGTACCCCGGCCGGCCGCGCTGGACGACCTGCTTGACAACGATGACATCGCCGTCCTGGCCCTGCCGCCGCTGACCGAGGACGCCGCGCACGAGCTGGCCACCGAGCTGGCCGGCGCGCCACCCGGGCCCGGGCTGCAGCTGCTGGTCTCCTACGGGGCCGGCAACCCGCGGTACGTCCGGGAAATCGTCGAGACGCTGCTGGCCCAGTCGATGATCGTGCTCGACGGCGTGCACGCGCACCTGGACGGCAACTCGTGCCTGACGATCCCGGCCCCGCTGGGCGCGCGGATCACGCAGTACCTGAGCTTCCTCTCCAGCGGGACCCGCGACGCGCTGCGCTGGGCGGCGCTGCTGGGCCGCGAGTTCTCGCCGTCGGACATCGCGGTCGCCACCGAGCGGCCGCCCACGGCGCTGGTCGGCGCGGTCGACGAGGCGATCACCTCCGGCGTGCTCGTCGAATCGGGCGACCGGCTGGCGTTCCGGCACTCGCTGGTGCGCCGCGTGCTCTACGAAAAGACGCCCGCCGCGATGCGGGTCGCGCTGCACCGGCAATTGGCCGAAGCCTTCGCCGCCGCGGGTGCGCCCGCGGAACGCGTCGCCGAGCAACTCGCCGCCGCGCCCGCGCAGGTGGACCCGTGGGTGACCGGCTGGCTGCTGGAGCACATCGGGACGGTCGCCACCGAAGCGCCGAGGATCGCGGTGGACCTGCTGCGCCACGCCGTCACCCAGGGCACACTGCCGCCGGACGCGCGGGAGACGCTGACCGCGACCCTGGCCCGGCTGCTGTTCTGGCTCGGCCGGGAGCCCGAGGCCGAAGCGCGCTCGGTCGTCGCGCGGACGTCCGACAGCAGGCGCGCGGCCGAGATGCGCTGGATCCTCGCGTACGTCTACTACCGCCGCGGCGACTTCTCCGAGGCGACCGCCGAGCTCAAGCGGACGCTCGACGACGCCGACGTCCCGGAGATGTGGCGCGGGCGGCACGAGTCGCTGCTGGCCACGCTGGAGAAACTGGGCGAGGAGACGGCGCTGGCCCCGGCCGGGCTGCACCCGCTGGACGACGCGGCGCTGGCCGTGCCGAACCTCGACAGCCTCGACGACGCCGCCGAGCCGCTCGACGCCGCCCGCCGCATCGCCGCCACGCGCGCGGTGCCGGGTGAGATGCACCTGGCCGGCGCGGTGCACTACTACTGGCTGGGCCGCTGGCGGGAGGCGCTGGCCGAGCTGGACGCGGTGATCCGCGGCGGCGCCGAGACGGCGTCGTACGTGCTGCGCAGCCCGGGGTCGGCGTTGCTGGTCCACGGCGTCGGCGCGCTGATCGCGGGACACCGCGGCGAACCGGGCCAGGCCCGCACCCACCTCGACGCGGCCGACCGGCAGCAGTGGCCGCCGGGCCTCGAGCCCGACGGCGGCGACTTCCTGCTCGCGGCCCGTGCCCTGCTGGCCGAGCAGGAGGGCAGGCCGGAGGCGGCGCTGACGGCGTTGCTGCCGCTGCTGGAGGACACCTACCCGCCGGCGGCCCGCCACCAGTGGCTGCCGGACCTGGTGCGGCTGGCGTTGCTGCTCGGCGACCGGCCGCGGGTGCAGGAGGCGGTGCGCCTGCTCGAACCGGACGGCGAGGTCCCGCCGGCGCAGGCCGCGGCGGCCGCGCACTGCCGGGGCCTGCTGACGGGCGACCCCGGGCCGGTCCTGACCGCGGCCGGGCACTACCGCGCGGCCGGGCGGGTGCTGAAGCACGCGAAGGCGACCGAGGACGCGGCGATCCTGCTGGCGGAGTCGGGCGAGCTGACGGAGGCGCGCTTGTCATTCCGGAGCGCTCTGACGGCGTACACGGAGATGGGCGCGGTGTGGGACGTGCGGCGCGCGGAGGCCCGGATGGGGCCGTTCGGCATCCGGCGCGCGCCTTCGGTGCGCTCCCGGGCGGCCGCCGGACGCTGACCCGAGCCGCGCAACCTTTGCGGGGGTTGCCACGTCGGTAAGGTCAGCTGAGATGTCCCTGGGGGATGGGGTCTGGGACGCCGAGTCCCAGAGGGGACGGCAACGACATGCCAGGGGAAGATCCCGGCCTGCGGGTGGGCGTGCTCGGCCCGCTGCGGGCCTGGCGCGGGACGGCCGAGATCGGCCTCGGCCCCGCCCGTCAGCGCGCCATCTTCGCGGTGCTCGCGGTCAACGCCGGCCGTCCGGTCCCGCGGGCCGAACTGATCGCCGGCGTCTGGGGCGATTCCGCGCCCGCGAGCGTCGAAGGCAGCGTCCACACCTACGTCTCGGGGCTGCGCCGGGCCCTCGAACCGGATCGTTCGCGCTGGTCGGCGGCCAGCGTGCTCGTCTCGGATCCGGCCGGGTACTCCCTGGTCCTCGACGAAGACGCGCTCGACGCGGCCCGGTTCGAACGGCACCGCGAACGCGCGCAGCGGCACCTCGAGCAGGGCGATCCGCGCGCCGCCGTCACCGAGCTGGACGACGCTCTCGCGCTCTGGCAGGGCGAGGCGCTCTCCGGCGTCCCCGGCGGGTTCGCCGAACGGCACCGCGAATACCTCGCCGAACTCCGGCTGGACACCCTCGAACGGCGGGCCGAAGCCGTGCTCGCGCTCGGCGGGCACCTCGACCTCGCGCCGGAACTGGCCGTGCTGGCCGGCGAACACCCGCTGCGGGAGTCGCTGCGGGAGTCCCTGATGATCGCCCTCTACCGCAGCGGGCGGCCGGCCGATGCCCTCGACGTCTTCCGCGACGCCCGCGCCACCCTCGTCGCGGAGCTCGGCGTCGAGCCCGGCCCCGCGCTGCAGCGGCTCCAGCAGCAGATCCTCGCCCAGGACCCGGCCCTCGACGCGTCCGCGGCGCCGGTCGTCGTCACCGGGCCCCGGCTGTTCGGCCGGCAGGCCGAGACGACGAAGCTCGCCGAGCTCGTCGCCGATGTCCGGGCCGGGCGGGGCCGCGCGGTCTGGATCGAAGGGGACGCCGGGATCGGCAAGTCCGCGCTGCTCACCTCGTCGCTGCCGGACGGACCCGGCTTCCAGCGGCTCTGGGCGGCCGCCGACGAGCTGAGCACCCGGTTCCCGCTGCAGGTCGTGCTGGAGTGCCTGGCCATCGACGTGCATTCGCCCGATCCACGACGAGCGCGGGTGGCGAAGGAGCTGGCGGGCGAGGGGCCGGCGCGGCGCAGCTGGGGGCCCGCCGACCCGGTGCTCGGCGCCGTCGACCGGCTGCTGGCGCTGGTCGACGAGCTGTGCGCGCAGTCGCCGCAGGTGCTGGTGCTCGACGACCTGCAGTGGGCCGACGAAGCGTCCGTGCTGGTTTGGCACCGGCTCTGCGCGGCGACCCGGCAGCTGCCGCTGCTGCTGGTGGCCGCCACCCGCCCGGCGCCGGACCGCGCCGAGCTCGCTCAGCTGCGCCGCGGCGTCCAGGCGCGGGACGGGGTCGTCCTCGACCTCGCGCCGCTGACCGGCGAGGACGTCGGCCGGCTGATCGAAGACCAGCTGGGCGCGCCGCCCGGGCCGGGGCTGCGCGAGCTGGCCGCCCGTGGCGCCGGAAACCCGTTGTACGTCAAGGAAATGGTCGACGTCCTGCGCCGGGCCGGCTCGCTGGCGGTGACCGGCGGCCAGGCCGACGTCGACGACCCGGCGGAGTTCGAGGCGCCGCGGTCGCTGGTGGCAGCGGTCGACCGGCGGCTCGACTTCCTCACGGCGCGGACGCAGGAAGTGCTGCGCTGGGGCGCGCTGCTGGGCATGGAGTTCGCCGTCGGCGACGTCGCCGCGGTGCTCGGCACCCGGCCGTCGGACCTGCTGGCGCCGCTGGAAGAAGCCGTCGCGGCGAACGTCCTCATCGACACCGGGACGCAGCTGGCGTTCCGCCACCCCCTGCTGCGCCAGGCGCTGTACGACCGGTTGCTGGCCGGGACGCGGGCGGCGCTGCACCGGCAGGCCGCCGAGGCGCTCGCCGGGATCGGGGCGCCGGTGAAGCGCGTCGCCGAGCAGCTGGTGGCGGCACCGGCCACAGTGGACGAATGGGTGCTGGACTGGCTCGCCGCGCACCACGCCGCCGTGTCGACCCGGGCCCCGCTGATCGCCGTCGAGCTGCTGGAACGCGCGCTGGCCGCGTGCGCCGGCGGCGACCCGCGCCGGGAGACGCTGCTGGTCGCGCTGGTCAAGGTGCTGTTCCGGCTGGAACGCAGCCCGGAAGCCCTGGCCCGGCAGGCACTCGACGTGGCCACCGAGCCGGACGCCGTCGAGGAGATGCGGCACGTGCTCGCGGCGTTGCGGCACCGCCGCGGCGACACCGAAGGTGCCGTCGCGACGCTCGCCGCGTGGGTCGACGACCCGGCCGTACCGGAGCTCTGGCGGGTCAAGCACCGGCAGCTGCTGGCGAACTTCCGGCGCGGCAGTCTGTCCGATTTGGACAGTGCCGAGCAGACCGCCCGCGAAACGAAGGCGCTCGCCGGCGGTGACCGCTACCTGACCGCGCACGCGCTGCAGTCGTTGTGGCTGGTCGATTCGGTGCGCCGCGAGCACGACCGCGCGCTCGACCACATCGACGCGGCGATCGAGGCCGTCGGCGACGAGCACGAGCTGGCCGACCTGCACCTCGACCTGCTCGACAACCGCGTCTTCACCCTGCAGAACCTCGACCGGCTGGCCGAAGCGGGCGATGCCCTGCGTGCCGCGGGCGAAGTGGCGGCGCAGCACGCGCTGCCGGTCGGGCTGCAGGTGTCGGCCGCGGTGCACCGCTACTGGGAAGGCCGCTGGGACGAGGCGCTGGTCGAGCTGGACACGGTCATCGAGGACGGCCCGGCGATCACGTTCTACGGCCTGCGCGAGCCGGGTCCGGCGGCGCTGCTGCTGCACGGCGTCGCGGCCCTGATCGCGGGCCGCCGCGACGACCGGGCCCAGGCGGCGGCCCACCTCGACGCGGCGGAGGAGTACGCCCCGGCGACCGGCGCCGAGCGGGAGAGCTTCGACTTCCTGCTGGTCGCCGACGCCCTCGCGGCCGAGCAGCGCGGCGACCGGGTCCGCGCGCTGGCCGTGCTGGAGCCGATCCTGAACCCGACGTACGCGCAGATGATGCTGCGGCACCAGTGGCTGCCGACGTTCGTGCGGCTGGCGATGGAGCAGGACGACGTCGCCCCCGCCCGCCGGGCGCTGACGGTGTGCGAGGAAGAAGCGGCGAAGGAGCGGCGTCCGGCGAGGGCGCACGCGGCGGCGTCGTGGTGCCGCGGGCTGATCGAGGAGGACCCGGCCCCGGTGCTCGCGACGGCCGAGCACTTCCGCGCGGTCGGCCGCCGCCCGGAACTGGCCTCGGCGCTGGAGGACGCGGCGGTGCTGCTGGCCCGCGCGGGCCGGCTGGACGCGGCACACGCGGCGTTCGAGGAGGCGGCCGAGCTGTACACGGCGCTGGCGGCCCGCTGGGACCTGCGGCGCGCGGAGACCCGGCTGCGCCGCCTCGGCGTGCGGCGGGGTGCGCTGTTCTCGCCGATCCGGCCGGGCCACGGCTGGGAGTCGCTGACCCCGATCGAGGTCCGGATCGCCGGGTTGGTCGCGGAGGGCCGGTCGAACCCGGACATCGCGGCCGAGCTGTCCCTGCCGCGCCGGACGGTCCAGGCCCACGTGGCCCGGCTGCTGGGCAAGCTGGAGACGCCGTCACGCTCGGGTGTCGCCGACGCCTTCCGCCGCCGGCCGTAACGCGTTGGCCCTGGCGACCCGGCCGAGGAAGCGGCCCGATTCCTTGACCGTCCGCCGTTGGGTCTCGAAATCGACGTGCACCAGGCCGAACCGTTGCGTGTACCCCATCGCCCACTCGAAGTTGTCCAGCAACGACCAGGCGAAGTAGCCGCGGACGTCGACCCCGGCGCGAATGGCGTCGTGAACCGCCCGCAGGTGCTCCATGAAGTAGTTCACCCGAGCCGCGTCGTACACCCGGCCGTCGACCACCTGGTCCACGAAGGACGCCCCGTTCTCGGCCACCACCAGCGGGAGCCCGCCGGACCGGGCGTCGATCCACCGCAACAGGCCGGTCAGGGTGTCCGGGGCCTGTTCCCAGCCGAACGCCGTCAGCGGCCCCTCCGCGGGCAGCACGTTCATCCCCCGCAACGTCGGCAGCGGGCAGTTGCTCGGCGCGTGCGGGTCCTCGAGCGGCGTGACCCGGGCCGGGGCGTAGTAGTTCACGCCCAGCCAGTCGATCGGGGCCGCGATGACGTCGGTGTCGCCGTCGCGGACGGCCGCGGCGAAGCGGCCGCCGTGGTGCTCGGCGCCGGCCACGACGTCTTCCGGGTAGCCGCGGCCGAGCACCGGGTCCAGGAAGAACCGGTTGTGGATGCCGTCGAACTTCCGGGCCGCCTCGAGGTGGGCGGGGGTGTCGCCGTCCGGGATCGCCGGGGCGAAGTTCAGCGCCAGCGAGAACTCGTGGCCCGGCCGAGCCAGTGCGCGGGTCGCCAGGCCGTGCGCGAGCAGCAGGTGGTGGGCCGCGACCAGGGCCGTGTCGTAGTCCTGGACGCCGGGTGCGTGCACGCCGCTGCCGTAGCCGAGGAAGGCCGCGCAGAAGGGCTCGTTGACCGTCGTCCACTGGCTCACGCGGTCGCCGAGCGCGGCGTGCACCACCGCCGCGTAGTCGGCGAACCGCTCGGCCGTGTCCCGCAGCGGCCAGCCGCCGGCGTCTTCGAGCGCCTGCGGCAGGTCCCAGTGGTAGAGCGTCAGCACCGGCAGGACGTCCCGGCTGAGCAGTTCGTCGACCAGCCGGTCGTAGAAGGCGAGCCCGGCCGCGGACGTCGTCCGGCCGTCCGGCATCACCCGCGGCCACGCGACCGAGAACCGGTAGGCGTTGAGGCCCAGGTCCGCGAGCAGGCCGATGTCCTCGCGGTAGCGGTGGTAGTGGTCGCAGGCGACGGCGCCGGTCGCGCCCCCGAGCACCTTGCCTTCGATGGCCGCGAAGGTGTCCCAGACGGACGGCCCGCGGCCGCCTTCGGTGACGCCGCCTTCGACCTGGTAGGACGCGGTCGCCGCGCCCCACCGGAAACCGACCGGGAAGGTCATACCGGTGCCCCTTTCAGGATGCCCCGCACGATGTGGCGGCCCAACAGCAGGAACAGCGCGATGACCGGCACCACGGCGACGGTCGCGCCGGTGAGCATCAGCGCGTAGTCGGTGTAGTAGCCGCTCGCCAGCTGCGACAGCGCGACCTGCACGGTCGGCGTCTCGTTCGGGTCGAGGACGACCAGCGGCCAGAAGTAGTCGTTCCAGGTGGCCATGAACGTCAGCATCGCGAGCACCGCGGCCGGCGCGCGCAGGGCGGGCACGGCCACGTGCCAGTAGGTGCGCAGGATCGAGCAGCCGTCGACGGTCGCGGCGTCGACGAGGTCCGGGCTGATCGCGTTCTCGCACGCCTGCCGCATCCAGAACACGCTGAAGGCGCTCACCAACGCCGGCACGATCACCGCTTCGAGCCGCCCGTACCAGCCGAGGTCGCCGACCACGAGGTACAGCGGGATGACGCCGAGCTGCGCCGGCACCATCGCCGAGCCGACGACCAGCAGGAACAACGTGTTGCGGCCCCGGAACTCCAGCCGCGCGAAGGCGAACCCGGCGAGGCTCGCCAGCACGACGTTGGACACCATGACGGTGGTCGCGACGATCAGCGAGTTCCCGATGGCCAGCCAGAAGTCGACGGTGCCGAAGACGCGCCGCACGTTCTCGGGCAGGTTCCCACCCGGCAGCAGCAGCGGCGACGTCTCCCCGATGGCCGAATTGTCCCGCGTGGCCACGACGAACGACCAGTACAGCGGGAAGACGGAAGCGCCGAGCACCCCGGTCAGCGCGGCGTACACCCAGCCGCCCGGCCGCCGCCGCGCCGTCACGCCGACCTCACGAACCGGCGCACCAGCCGGTAGTTGACCAGCGCGAACAACGCGCAGACCACGAACATCACCCACGTCAGCGCGGCCGCGTAGCCGGCGTCGAGGTGCGTGAACCCCTTTTCGTACAGGTACATGACCAGCGTCTGGAACTGGCGGTCGTTGCCGCCGGTGCCGGCCGAGCCGCCGGCGTCGAACAGCTGCGGCTCGGCGAACAGCTGGAGTCCGTTGACGGTGCCGGCGATGGCGGTGAAGGCCAGCGCGGGCCGGATGCCGGGCACGGTGATCGACCAGAACGTCCGCCACCGCGAGGCCCCGTCGAGCTCGGCAGCCTCGTAGAGGTCACCGGGGACGGCCTGCATCGCGGCCAGGTAGATCAGGGCGTTGTAGCCGGTCCAGCGCCAGAGCACCATGCTCGCCACCGCGAAGTGCGACGTCCAGGTCGTCGCCCGCCAGTTGACCGGCGCCACGCCGAACCAGCCGAGAACTTCGTTGACGACACCGTAGTCACGGCTGAACAGCTGCCCGAAGACCAGCCCGACGGCGACGACGGACACGACGTTCGGCAGCAGTACCCCGGTGCGCCACCAGGTCGCGGCCCGCAGCGGCCGGTCGAGCAGCGCGGCGATGCCCAGGGCCAGCAGGAATTCCGGGATCGCGGCCAGCAGGAAGATGGAGACCGTGTTGGCCAGTGCGTTGTAGAAGTGCGGATCCGTGAGCAGGTCGCCGTAGTTGGCGAGGCCGAAGCCGCCCTGGTCGCCTTCGAGCAGGTTCCAGTCGTGCAGGGAAACCCACGCCGTGTACAGCAGCGGAAAGGCGCCGAAGACGACGAACAGGGCGAAGAAGGGCGCGACGAACAGCAACGGCGTGACCTTGCGGTCGAGGCGGTGCTGCACGCGCGGCTACTTCAGGGCGGCTTGGGCCTGCTGGACGGCTTTCGCCCAGGCTTGCTCGACGGTGTCGGTCCGTTCCTCGATCCGCCCGAGGGCCCGGCCGAACTCCGGCCGGACGTCGGCGTCGCGCAGCCCGCGGTAGTTCGGGCGCAGCTGATCGGCCGAAGCGGCGAAGATCCGCCCGGTCGGCGCGTCGCCGAAATACGCGTCTTTGTGCGCGACGACCTGCGGATCCTGGTAGACGGAGGGCTCGCTGGGCAGGATGCCTTCGGAGAGGAAGAGTTTCTTCTGCTGCTCCGGCGCGGTGAGCCAGCGGGCGAGCTCGTACGCCTCCTTCTGGTGCGCGCCCTGCTTCGGCACGGTCAGGAACGAACCGCCCTGGTTGCCGCTCCGTCCGGGCACGGTGGTGACGTCCCACTTGCCGCGGTTGGCGTCCCCGCCGGCTTCCTTGATCTGGCTGAGCATCCACGCGGGACAGGCGACGGTGGCGAAGGAACCCTGCTTGATCGCCACGTTCCACGCCTGGGTGAACGTGGTCGCGGCCGCGGTCTGGCCCTTCGCGGCCAGCCCGCCGGAAAGGAAGAAAGCGGCGCGCACGCTCGGGTTGCGGTCGGCGATGAAGGAGTCGTCACGCTGGGAGAAGTAGTTCTCCGGCGACTGGTTGAGCATCGCCGTGTAGACGGTGCCGGCGGAGTCGGCGAACTTGACGTTCGGCGTCTGCGCGGTGAACCGCTCGGCGGTGGCGGCGTAGGCGTCCCAGTCCGGCATCAGCTTCGCGACTTCGTCGCGGTCGGTCGGCAGGCCCGCGGCCTGGAACAGATCGCGCCGGTAGCAGAGGGCGAGGCTGCCCATGTCCGTGCCGAGGCCGAGCACGAAGGCGCCGTCGGTGCCCTGCGCCCACTTCCACGGCACCCACTGCCGTTCGAGTTCGCGGGCGCCGTAGCCGGCCAGGTCGGCGAACTTGTCCTTCGCCTTCCGGTACTGCGGCATGTACTGCTCTTCGATCGCGACGACGTCGGCGGCCCCGTGCCCGGTGGCCAGCTGCGTCGCGAGGCCCTTGTGGTGGGTGTCGAAGTCGGTGACGCGGTTCTGCACCGTGATGTCCGGGTGCAGCTTCTCGTACTCGGCGATCAGGGGCGCGTAGCCGAACTCACCGAAGGTCGCGATGGTGAGCTTGGTCTTCTCCCCGGCGTCACCCGGAGTGCAGGCGGCAAGCGGGAGCAACGCGGCGACCAGGATGGCGATCGTTCGCAACAGGCTTCCTCAGATCACACCGGCCCGCACGGCGTACGCGACCGCGTGCGGCCGGTTGCGCAGGTTGAGCCGGTTGGTCATGGCGTAGATGACGTTCTTCACGGTCCGTTCCGAGTAGCAGAGCTTGCCCGCGATCTCGGCAGTGTCCCAGCCTTCGGCCATCAGGCGAAGCACATCCACCTCGCGCGGCGTGAGTGCGGCGCCGCCATGTTCGCCGGCGAGGGCCTCGACCTGCTCGCGCAGCGACGAGGAGCGCCCCCGCGCCGCGGCGAGCACGCTCCCGGTGAGCCGGTCGAGCGCGGTCCGCGGCAGCACGGCGGAGACGTGGCAGTCGGCGAGCAGGCCGACGTGCGCGGGATCGACGTGCCCGGCCACGAGCACGATAGCGGCCGGCGACTCGGCGGCGGCGGCCCGCAGCGCGGCAACGGCCTCCCGGTCGACCTCCCCGACGGCGAACACCAGCACCGCGGCCTCACCCCGCCGAGTGCGCGGCAGAACCAGCAGCTCCGGACGCGACTTGAGGTGGTTGATCAGCCCGGTCAGGGCAATGGGATCCGACGCCCACGCCGCCACTCGCACCTGGTCCATCGAGCCCTCCCCGCCCACGACGATTCCTGACTCGATCCAGTCTGCTGAACCCGCCTTCACGAATTCTCTAACGGCGGCCGAGCCATTCTTCACGCCGTGAAGTTGGGCTCTCGACGGTGGCGGGGGTTTGGGGTCGAGACCGCCAGGCCGCCATTGGCGTTGGGGCGCTGCGGCATTGCGGTGAGCACGCCCGTCGCCGCAACGCCGCTACCAGCTGCGCTCCTGCCCGGCGGTCGTGAGGGCCGGGCCGCGGCGCCGAGATGGCTGGCCACCAGAGCGAGCACGCCCGCCACCGGCCGCGTTCCTGCCCGGCGGCCGTGAGGGCCGGGCCGCGGCACCGAGGTGGCTGGTCGCCGGAGCCAGCACACCCGCCACCGGCCACCTACCTGCCCGGCGGTCGCGAGACCCGGGCCGCGGCGCCGAAGTGACTGGCCGCCGGAGCGAGCACACCCCCGACCGGCCACCTACCTGCCCGGCGGCCGTGAGGGCCGGGCCGCGGCGTCGTTCTTCACGCCGTGGTGAACGGGTGTCGACTACGGTCGGGGGTGTACACGGACTAGTGAAGGGACCGATGAAGCGCCGACGTCTTGCTGCCCTTGGGGTGGCGTTCTCCATCGTGGCCGGATGTCTGCTGGTCGCAGGCCTGCAACCGCAGACCGTGTCCGGGTTGGCCATCCCGGTTTCCTCCAGTCGGCCCGTTCCTCCTCCGGCGGCCTCTCCCGCCGCTCCGTCCGTGCCCACCTCGCAGCTCGCGCGGCCGGACGACTGCGCGTCGGCCGCGGCCGGGCTCGATGTGCGGGCTCAGGTTGCTCAGCTGGTCGTCGTGGGCGTCTCCGGGGACAACCCGGCGGCGACCGTGTCCCTGGTGCGCGATCACCAGGTCGGGGGGATCTTCATCGGGGGTAACGCAACAGCGTTGTTGAAAGATCGCTCGCTGGCCGCGGTGCAGGCCGTCGCCCGGGTGCCGGTGGCCGTGTCGGTCGATGAGGAAGGCGGCCGCGTCCAGCGGATCGACGACCTCGACGGCGACCTGCCCTCGGCCCGGACGATGGCCGCGACGAAGTCTCCGGACCAGGTCCGCGCGGTGGCCGCCGAGCGGGGCCGTCAGCTGCGCGCCCGCGGGGTCACCGTGGACTTCGCCCCGGACACGGACGTCACGAACGCCCCGGACGGCGACGTCATCGGCGACCGGTCCTTCAGTCCGGACCCGGCCCGGGTGAAGACGTACGCGAAAGCGTTTGCGGAGGGCCTGCGCGACGCGGGGATCCAGCCGGTGCTGAAGCACTTCCCCGGCCACGGCCACGGCTCGGGCGACTCCCACAAGGGCACCGTGGTGACGCCGCCGCTCGACCAGCTGCGGGCGCTCGACCTGGTCCCCTACCGCGGCCTGGCCGACTACGGGCCGGTCGCGGTGATGGTGGGCCACCTCGACGTGCCGGGTCTGACCAACGGGGTCCCGGCCTCGCTGTCGCCGCCCGCGTACCAGCTGCTGCGCGGCGAGTTCGGGTTCACCGGGCCGGTGGTGACCGACGACCTCGGGGCCATGAAGGCGATCACCGCGCAGTACCCGCTGCCGGAGGCGGTGCTGAAGGCACTGCAGGCCGGCGCGGACGAGGCGTTGTGGTCCTCCGGGGGCCGGGTGGACGAGGTGCTCGACCGGCTGGTGAAGGCCGTGCAGAGCGGGGAGCTGCCGAAGCCGCGGGTTCAGGAGTCGGTCGCCCGGGTGCTGCGGGGCAAGGGCCTCTGCTGAATTCCCGCGAGATCCGGCTTGCCCCTGCCCCAGGGGGAGGGTTCGCATGACCGAGAACGCACTGCGCACCGTCGAAGACCGGATCCGCGAAGAGATCGCCGCCCGCTGCGAAGCCGACCCCCGGCGGGTGGCCGAGAATCTGCCGGCAGATCCCGAATTCCGCGCGCTCTGCCTCGAGCGCGACGCCGCTTGGTGCTCCTGACACGAGATGCCGGAGGCATCGTGGATGTCGAGGCGGCGTTCCCGGCGAACAGCCAACCGGCGGGATTGGTGCGGCAGCGCGAACGGTCGTCTCGGTTCCCCGGCGCAGGGTCTGTGAGGGGGTGACGCCTTTCCGGGCTCGTGGAACTGTTCGCCGAGCGGCCGGAATCCGGCGCGATCGGCAACCCGGCCATCGCGCAGCCGGCCGCACATTCCTTGCCCGGCCGGTCTTCGCCGGCCGGGGACCGGCTTGCCCGGCTGATGGCAGAGCGGTGAGGGCCGCGTTTTCGGTTGCGTGGAAGGAATCGTTGTCGCCATACCAACGACGTTACCGAACGTGCGTTCGAAGGTCACCACTGAATCGGGTGAACATCGGCAAGGAATTCGGCGGGCTATTTCCCTTGTGGCGCAACGCAAACAGCAGCCCGGCGTCGCGAGGGCCCCCCGATTCACACGCTACCGGTCAGCACCGACAGAAACGGGAAGGCGACCGCAGTTAGACTCTTCGCGACGGCACGCGGAGCAAGGAGCGGCATGGCGAACCTCGGCGGTACCTTCACCCTCGGCGGCGAACTTCCCGTGACGCGCATGGGTTACGGCACCATGCAGCTCGCCGGGCCCGGTGTGTGGGGGCCGCCGAAGGATCACGACGCCGCCGTCGCCGTGTTGCGGGAAGCCGTCGAACGCGGGGTCACCCACCTCGACACCAGCGACTACTACGGGCCGCACACCGTGAACGCCCTGATCAAGGAAGCCCTGCACCCCTACCCCGAATCGCTCGTCATCGTGACGAAGGTCGGAGCGCGGCGGAGTGCCGACAAGGGGTGGCCGGCCGCGCTGTCGGCCGCGGACCTCACCGAGGCCGTGCACGACAACCTGCGGAACCTCGGCGTCGACGCGCTCGACGTCGTCAACCTGCGGCTCAGCAACGCCGCCTTCGACTACCCCGTGCCGATGTCGCTCGCCGAACCCTTCGGGGTGCTCGCGCAGCTGCGGGAACAGGGCCTGATCCGGCACCTCGGCCTCAGTCACGTCAGCGCCGAGCAGCTCGACGAAGCCAAGGCGATCGCGCCCGTCGTCTGCGTGCAGAACCAGTACAACGTGGCCCACCGGGAGAACGATCCCCTCGTCGACAAGTGCGCCGCCGAGGGGATCGCCTTCGTTCCCTACTTCCCGCTCGGCGGGTTCAGCCCGCTGCAGTCGGGACTGCTCGACGACTGCGCCGCGCGGGTCGGGGCGACGCCGATGCAGGTCGCGCTCGCCTGGCTGCTGCAGCGGTCACCGTCGATGCTGCTGATCCCCGGGACGTCGTCGCCCGGGCACCTGCGGGAGAACCTCGCCGCCGCCGACCTCGAACTGCCCGCGGACGTTCTCGCCGATCTGGACCGGATCGGCACCGCCTGATCGCTACGCTGAGCGCCCGGACAGGCACGAGAACGGAGCAACCGTGGCGGAGTGGGGCGATCTGGTCGCGTACATCAGGGAGTCGTACCGGGTGGTGCGCGACGAGCCCGACGAGCTGCGCATCCGTCTCGTCTTCGGCGACGACCCCGACACCGAACAGCGGGCGCAGATCGTCGTGATCGCCCGCGAGATCCTCGACCAGCGCGAGGACTGGGTGCAGATCGCGACGCCGTTCGCCCGGCACGAGGAGGTCGACCTCCTCGAGGTGCTGATCGAGGTCGGCGAGGCGATCGTCGTCGGCGGGCTCGCGGTGATGGGCGACCACATCGTGCTCCGCCACTCGCTGCCGCTGATCAACCTGGACATCAACGAGTTCACCGATCCACTCGAGCTGGTCGCCGGCGCGGCCGAGCTGCTGGAGCAGCAGTTCACCGGCCGGGACGACTACTGAGCGGGACGACGGCGGCCGCGGCGGCCACGACGAGCGCGGCACCCGAGCCCAGCGCCGTGGCCGCCGTGCCGGTGCCGAGGTAGAGCCCGCCGAGGAGGGCGACGCCGAGCGTGCCGCCGAGCTGCTGCACGGCGTTGAGCAGCCCGGCGGCCGAGCCCGTCTCGTGCGGCCGGACCCGGCCGAGGGCCGCGGTGAAGAACGGCACCGTGAACGTCCCCATCCCGAGCCCGCACAGCGCCAGCGCCCACGGGTACGCGCCCACCCCGCCGGCGGCCATGGCGAGCACCCCGGCCAGCAGGAGAGCCAGCCCGGCGAACATCACCCGAGAGCCGAACTTCGGTACCAGCCAGGCGCCGGCGACGTACGACGACACGGCGAGCCCCACCGACAGCGGCAGCAGCGTCAGGCCCGCGGTGCGGACGTCGGCGCCGAGCCCCAGCTGCAGCTGCATCGGCACGACCTGCATCAGGCCGGTCATCACCGCGAAGAACAGCAGCGCCCCGGCGAGCGCGGCCGGGAACCCGCGGTGGGCGAACAGGCTCGGCTCGACCAGCGGCGCGGCCGCGCGGCGCTGCTGGAAGCCGAAGACGATCAGCAGCGCGGTGCCGGCCGCGAGCAGGCCCCAGTTCGTCCCCGCCGGGTCGATCAGCGGGTAGACGAGCAGGCCGGCGCCGGCGACGACGAGCGCGGTGCCGGTGAGGTCGAGCCGGGGCCGGGTGGCGGCCCGGTCCTCCCGCAGCAGCCGCGCGGCGATCAGCACCGCGAGCCCGAGCGGGACGTTCACGAGGAACGCCGCGCGCCAGGAGATCGCCTGCGTCAGCAGGCCGCCGAGGAGCGGCCCGGTGACCGCGGACAGGCCCATCACCGGGCCGATGGTGCCCAGGGCCTTCGCGAGTTCGCCGCCGTCGAAGAGGGCGCGGATGAGGCCGATGGTCTGCGGGATGATCAGCGCGGCCGCCGCGCCCTGCACCGCGCGGGCTCCGATCAGGACCCCGGCGTCCTGGGCGGCCGCGCAGCCGAGCGACGCGAGCACGAAGCCCGCCACGCCGAGCTTGAACACCCTGGCCCGGCCGAGGATGTCGCCGAGCCGCCCGCCGGTGATCAGGAGGGCGGCGAACGGCAGCGTGTAGGCGGCGCTGAACCACGGGATGTCGGCGGCCGGGCCGGGCAGAGCGGCGTGGATGGCGGGGCCGGCGACCTGGACGATCGTGGCGTCGAGCAGGTTCATGGCCTCGGCGACGAGCAGCACGGCCAGTGCGGCCCAGCGCCGCCGGTGACGCGTCGTGGTGGGCACGGGGTCTCCTTTCGGTCGGCGCTCACCCTGACTTTCGAACCCACCCACGTTCCAGCCATCCTGGTGATCACGAAGATTTCTTCCGCCTCGAGAGCCAGAATGAAAGATATGACCACCCTGGACGCCGTCGACCGCGCGCTGATCCACGCGCTGCACGTCGACGGACGGGCGCCGTTCACGAAGATCGGGGACGTCCTCGGCGTCTCCACGCAGACGGTGGCGCGGCGCTACCGCCGCCTGCGGGCCGAGGCGTCGCTCCGCGTCGTGGGCCTGCCGGATCCGCAGCGGGCCGGCCGGGCCGAGTGGATGGTCCGCCTGACGGCGACGCCGCACACGGCGCAGGACCTCGCCCGGGCGCTGGCCCGCCGCGCGGACACGGCGTGGATCAAGCTGATGTCGGGCGGCACGGAGATCTGCGTGAACGTCCACACGACGGCGGCGAGCGACCACGCGCTGCTGCTGCGGGACATCCCGCGCACGGCGAGCATCACGGCGGTCTCGGCGCACCAGCTGCTGCACCGGTACTTCGGCGGCCCGACGGCGTGGCTGGGCCGGGCCAACGCCCTCGACGCGGCCCAGGTCGCGGCCCTGACCCCGGTCCGTTCCGGCCCGGGCAAGCCGTTGACCGGCGACGACGCGGCCTTGCTGGCGGCGCTCCAGCGCGACGGCCGTGCGGGGCTGGCCGAGCTGGCGGCGGCGACCGGCTGGTCGGCGGCGACCGTCGCGCGCCGCCTGGCCGACCTCCAGGCGGGCGGGACGGTGTTCTTCGACCTGGAGATCGATCCGGAGCCGCTGGGCGCGACGACACAGGCGCTGCTGTGGATGGCGGTGGCGCCCGCCCAGCTGGATCGGGTGGCGCGGACGCTGGCGACCCACGCGGAGCTCGCGCTCGTGGCCGCGACGACGGGCCCGGCCAATCTGGTGGCGCAGGCGCTCTGCCCGGACGCGGCGGCGCTGCACCACTACCTGACGCACCGGCTGGGGACGCTGGAGGCCATCCGGACACTGGAGACGGCGCCGGTGCTGCGGACGGTGAAGGCGGCCGCCTCGCGCTGAGAAGTCCTAAGTGGACTTGACCTCGACGAGGTGGTCGAGCAGGCCGCGGACGGCTTCGAACTCCCGGACCTCCTGGCGGCAGTCCGGGCACGCCGCGAGGTGCCGCTCGACCCGCGCCGCGTCGGCGGCGTCGAGCAACCCCAGGCTGTACGCCCCGAGGTCGGTCCGGTCGTACCGGCCCATGGATCGCGTCTCCGTTCCGCGTCCCGTGAGGGAACGCCCGCACTACCCGATGCCTCCAGAGTCCTGAGACGGACGCACGAGCGGCGGAGTTCCGCGGATTTCTACCCGAACGGCCGACAACTTCGGAGGGCAAACAGCCCATGTGAGTGACGGCAATGGTCACGCACCTCACCCGTCCGAACACGGAAAGCTTTTGTGCCACGAACTTCGCCGATTCGGCGTCATGGGTCCCCGGCTCGCTCGTCGGACTGGCGTCGGACCGGGATTTCCCCGCTTCGACCTGGGCAAGAAGGCGATCCGAAACGAGGAGAGCGATGACCGTACGGAGCCACCGGGCGGACGACGTCGTGGACGAGGTCGGGGTGTGGCTGGCCGGGGAGTTCGCGGGGCGGCTCCCCGCCTCGGAGATCGACCGCGTCGTCCGGACGACGCGGATCGACCTCGAAGGGAGCATCGCGCCGGAGGAGCTCGGGGAGATGCTCCACCGGCTGGGCCGGGCGAGGCTGCAGCGCATCCTGCACATCGTCCCGGCGGTGCAGGTGAAGATCCCGCAAGCGCGGTGACGTGCCGGGCGGGCACGCGGCATCGGTGCCGCGTCGCCCGCCCCGCGGCACGCCCGCACCCTCGAACGCCTTCGCCCGTGACCACCCCGGAGCGGAAGGGACGTTCGCGCACACCCCTTGCCCGTGACCCCCGGCAACCTTGACTGGACTAGACCAATCTGCTCTAGTGACCGGTGTCACCCCTCGTCTCGGCCGGATGAGCACACCCCCTCCGACACCGGGCGCCCCCGCGCCCGGACTCCGTCGTGGCCGAAGGAGTGAGCGAATCTTGAGAAGACGTCTTGTCGCGGTCCTGTCCGCTGTCGCCGCCGCTGCCGGGCTCGTGTTCGGCGTTCCCGCCGCCACCGGGCAGGCCCCGCAGGCGGCCGCCGCCGCGTGCAGCGCACCGAACTGGGTCGCCGGGCAGTGGTACGACGTCGGCGCCGTCGTGCGGTACACCAACGGCGGCTACTACCGCGCCAAGAACGCGAATCCGGGCTACGACCCCGTGATCAGCACCTGGTACTGGGAGCCCTACAGCTGTGACGGCGGGGGCGGCACCACCTGCAGCTACCCGAACTGGGTCGCCGGCCAGTGGTACGACGTCGGCGCGATCGTCCGCTACACCAACGGCGGCTACTACCGCGCCAAGAACGCCAACCCGGGCTACGACCCCGTGATCAGCACCTGGTACTGGGAGCCCTACAGCTGCGGCGGCGGCACCGATCCCGGCAACCCCGGCGCGTTCGTGGTGAGCGAAGCCCAGTTCAACCAGATCTTCCCGGGCCGGAACTCCTTCTACACCTACAGCGGCCTCACCGCCGCGCTCTCGGCCTACCCCGGCTTCGCCACCACCGGCAGCGACACCGTCAAGAAGCAGGAAGCCGCGGCCTTCCTGGCCAACGTCAACCACGAAACCGGCGGGCTCGTCTACATCGTCGAGCAGAACACCGCCAACTACCCGCACTACTGCGACTGGAACCAGCCCTACGGCTGCCCGGCCGGTCAGTCCGCCTACTACGGCCGCGGCCCGATCCAGCTGAGCTGGAACTTCAACTACAAGGCCGCCGGCGACGCGCTCGGCATCGACCTGCTCGGCAACCCCTGGCAGGTCGAACAGAACTCGGCCGTCGCGTGGAAGACCGGGCTCTGGTACTGGAACACCCAGAGCGGCCCCGGCAGCATGACCCCGCACAATGCGATGGTCAACGGCCGCGGCTTCGGGGAAACCATCCGCAGCATCAACGGCTCCATCGAGTGCAACGGCGGCAACCCCGCCCAGGTGCAGAGCCGCGTCGACAAGTACCGCCAGATCACGTCGATCCTGGGCGTCGACCCGGGCGCCAACCTGTACTGCTGAGCCTGCGGGCGGGCGGGGTCACGGCCCCGCCCGCTCAGCCGGCGAGCCGGTCGGCGATCAGCCCGATGACCGCCGCCGCGTGGTCGTTCAGGTAGAAGTGGCCGCCCGGGTACGTCTTCAGCTCGAAGCCCGCCGACGTCCGCTCCGCCCACTCGCGCGCCTCGGCTTCGGTGACCTTGGGGTCGGCGTCGCCGACCAGCGCCACGATCGGGCAGCCGACGTCGGGGCCGGGACGGTAGTGGTAGAGCTCCGCGGCCTTGTAGTCGCTGCGCAGCGCGGGCAGCACCAGGTTGCGGATGTCCTCGTCGTCCAGCACCGCCGCGTCCGTGCCGCCGAGCCGCTGGACCTCGGCCAGCAGTTCTTCGTCGCCCTTTTCGTGGGTCCGCTCGTCGCGGTGGGCCGTCGGCGCCCGGCGGCCCGAGACGAACAGGGTGAGCAGTTCCGTCCCTCGCGCTTCCAGCCGCCGGGCGATCTCGAAGGCCAGGCTGGCGCCCATGCTGTGGCCGAAGAACGCCACCGGCCCGGTGAGCTCCGGGGCGAGCACGTCCGCCAGCCGGTCGGCGAGCACGAACAGGTCGTCCACCGGAGCCTCGGCGTGCCGGTCCTGCCGGCCCGGGTACTGCACGGCCAGCACTTCCACCGCGGGCGCCAGCGCCGCCGACACCGGGTGGAAGTAGCTCGCCGCTCCCCCGGCGTGCGGGAAGCACACGAGCCGTGCCGCGGCGGACGGCGCCGGGTGGAAGCGCCGGACCCACTCCGAGGCGTCGAGGGAAATCGTCATGGCCCCCAATCTGGCAGGCCGCCGACCCGGCGTCGACCCCTAACGTGCGCAGTGCGGGCGGCCGGCAGGCCCCGGGATGCGGCCGGGGCCTGCCGGTTTCCGTCAACCCGGAGCCGTCACTCCGCCCGCCACAGCGCCGGAACGGCCGGGGGTTCCCAGCCCGGCTGGGCGGTGTGCGCCTGCAGGCAGACGTACCCGCGGCCGCCGTAGGTGACGCGGGCCCCCGCCTGGTACGCCGTGCCCGCCGCCCAGGACGTGCCCTGAGGCGGTGTGGAGGACGTCGGCGTGGAGGACGTCGAAGTGGGCCGGGTCGACGTCGGTGTCGACGTCTGCGGGACGTCGAGCACGAAGTCGAAGGCGGCTTCCTTCGCGGAGCCGTTGTCCCGGACGGTCATCAGCAGCCGCGCGTCGAAGATCGTGTCGGTGTTGTTGCGCGGTTCGTTCGGGAAGTACAGCTGCGTGGTCAGGATCGGCCGGCCGGGCGCCTGCACCTTGACGTGGATGTGCCGGGTCCGGCCCGGGTAGAGGCCCGGGACGATCGTGGACAGCGTGAACGCGCCCTGGGCGTTCGTGTACTGGTGCCCGCGGAAGGTGTAGCCGGTGTTGTCGTAGGCGCCGTTGACGTCCGCCTGCCAGAAGTCCAGCAGGGCGCGGTTGATCGGCAGGCAGGCGCGTCCGAAGACGTAGCCGGTCACGGTCAGCCGGGAGCCCTGGGTGCCGGGCGTGACGAGGTTGGTCCGTTCCGGCGAGTTCGGCTTGAAGTAGGGCCCCTCGGTCTGCTCGATCGTCGGCTCGTCGCCGTCGTGGCAGGCCGGGGTCAGCTCCGGTGCCGTGCCGCCGACGGCGTTCGCGCGGGCCAGCGCCGGGCCGCCGATCAGCGCGACCGGCGCGGCGACACCCGCGGCCAGCGCGGCCTTGAGCACCGTCTTGCGGCTCAGCTGGTTTTCCTCGTCCATGCCTGGCTCCTCGTGGGGTGGGGGAGGTCGGGGATCCCCTCGAACGTAGGCAGGCACCGGGGCGGCGGCGATGGACTGGACCGGTCAGTCGTGGTGCTTCTCCCCGCCTCGCCGGAAGGCACCGGGGCTCAGTCCGGTTTCACGGCGGAAGAACCGGCAGAAGTAGGCCGGGTCGGCGAACCCGACGCGGCTCGCGACCTGGCGGACGGTGAGGTCCGTCCGGAGCAGGAACCGTTGCGCCTCCCGGGTCCTGGCCTCGCGCAGCAGCTGCGCCGGCGTGCGGCCGGTCGCGGCCTTCACCGCCTCGGTGAGGTGGCCGGGGGTGACGCCGAGGCGTTCGGCGTGGGCCCGCACCGACCACAGCCCGGGTCCGGGGCGGCCGGTGAGCCGGACGAACTCCGCCGCCACCGCACCGGCGGGCGCGGGCGGTGGCGTGCCCAGCAGCCGTCCCGCCCGCACGACCAGGACGTGCACCAGCGCCCGCAGCACCGACTCCGTGCCCTCGCCGCCGCGGCGGTACTCGTCCTCCAGGTCGGCGATCAGCCGGGCGACCCGGGTGTCGGCGTGCTCGTCCAGGTGCAGCCACGGCCGTTCGCTCAGCCGCCGCAGGAGCTCGCGGTCGGCCGGGTGGTCGAGGAGGAAGTCGTCGGTGAACAACACGACGTGTCCGGTGAGGCCCCGGACGCCGGCCCACTGGTGCACCTGCCCGGGCGCGATGACGCCGAGGTGCGGCGGCCGCAACGGCCAGCGCGCGGTGTCGACGACGTGCGCGCCGGTGCCGCCGGTGACGTGGACGAGCTCGTGGAACGTGTGCCGGTGCGGGAAGTCCGCGCGGGACATCGGCCCGAGCGCGTCGAACGTGCCGACGGCGAACGGCGGCGCGTGCGGGGCGGGTACCTCCAGCCGGTGCATCGGCAGCTCCCCCGGCCGCGGGGTCCGGCAGGGCGTCCCGGGCGGAACCGTCGTACCGCGCATGACCCGCAAGTCTAGATCGCCGCCCGCGCGGTTCGCCGGGTTTGCCCCGATGATCGCAATCCGATCGTCGGGTACCGGACCGCAGAACGGGGCTGGTCCACAGTGGACCAGCCCCGTTCGGTGGTACGTGTTACGCGCGGCTGCGGCGCCGGTTCACCAGCAGCATCAGCGCGCCGCCGCCGAGCAGCAGGCCGCCGATGCCGAACGGAACCGCGGCGTCGACACCGGTGTTGGCGAGGTCGCCGCCACCGGAGGGCGCGCCACCGGGGGTGGTGCTCGGCGCGGTGGTCGGGACACCCGCCTCGGTCCAGCTCGCGGTCGCGTTCGCGGCCACCTGGGTCTTCTCCGAGTCGGCGACGATCAGCGACTGCGCCGGCTGCCGCGCGTAGTTCTCCGCGACGAACAGGCGGCCGGTGTCCAGCTCGCCGGTGACCTTCAGCGAGAACGAGCCCTTGCCCGGCTTGGTGCCGGCCGGGACGTCGACGAACAGCTTGCTGCCGTCCTTGACGTCGGTGGCCTTCAGCTCCTTGCCGTCGGCGTCGGTGACCTTGACGCCGTCGGGCAGCTCGGTGCTCAGCGCCGTGACGTCACCGTTGGTGGCGACCTGGAACGGGCCGATCTTCGTGCCGGCCTTGCCCTCGGTCTTCGGCCCCTCGATGTTCAGGGTCGGCTTCGGCTGCTCGCCGATGCCCTTGTTCTGGTCGCCGATCAGGTAGCTGTACAGCGCGGAGACGTCGGCGTTGGTGTCGGCCGGGTTGTCCTCTTTCAGCGGCTTCTTCAGGTCGAGGTTCACGCCGTCGCTGAAGTGCCACACCGCGGCCTGCGTCGCGGTGATCGCCTCGGCCTCGGAGAGGCCGCCGTGGACCTTGACGCCCTGCTTGCCGAGGGCCGCCTCGATCGCGTCGAGCTTGACGCCCGGGTAGCCGTGGTGCAGCACCCAGTTGATCTTGTCGCTGTTCTTCGTGAACGGCGAGGAGGCGTCCGGGTACTTGTTCCACGGCGTCTCGACCATGTCGACGTCGGTGCGCATGTTGACGCTGATCTGCACGCAGTAGAGCTTGAGCGACTTGCCGTCCGAGAGCTTGAAGCCGAACAGCTTGGCGTAGGGGTCACCGTGGTCGAGGTTGACCCGGTAGCCGGTGGTGCTCGTGGCTTCGATGACCCGGCCGCGCGCGGCGCCGTCCTCCGCGAGGGCCGAGGGGGCGCTGACCATGACGGCGGCGGCCGCGGTGAGCACCGCGATCCCGCCACGCACGAAAGCTGACCTGACCTGCATACATCTCCTATCCGAGCCCGAACCACGCCGTTAGGGGCGCCGTGCGATCACATCCCCGACCACGGCAGCCACTGATTCGGGTGAGTGATCACCCGGTCAAGCGATATCGGAGCATACACAGACCACACAAGGGCTACGCACGGTGCCCCCATAAACACGAATGCCCTTGGAAATCCCCTGAAAGAGGCCCAGATTTCAGGCGCCGAAATACCCTCCGAACAGGATTGCGGCGATCTTCGTGGTGGTCTCCTCGCCGACCTTGTCGCCCCGGGCGACCACCCGCGTGTCGTTCATCAGCGCCAGCGTGTACCGCTCGCCCGGGCCCGCGAAACCGACGGAGTTCATGATCCACGAACCGTCGTCGTTGTCATCGGACCAGCCGTTCTTGTTACCCGGGTGCGCGGCGGGCCCGGCACCCCAGACACCCCACTGCTGGTTGGCGTCCACGGTGCGCAGTTCCCGGACGAGGTGGTCGCGGTGCCGGGCCGGCAAGCGGGTCAGGACGTATTCGATCAGCCGGTCCAGGTCGTCCGCCGTGGTGCGGATCCAGCCCCAGTGGTGCGGGTGCCGATCGCTGAACTCCATGTCGGTCATTCCGTATGCCGGAAATCGCCGGGCGAATTCGGTTTCGCCGCCATAACGGGTCCACAACACGTGGGCCGCAGCGTCGTCACTCGAATGGAGCATCCGGTGCATCAGCTCGCGATCTTCGGCGGACAGCGTGATCGTTCCGGAATCCGCCCGCAGCAGCAGGTCGACGGCCATCGCGAGCTTCGGCGTCGAGCAGGCCCAGATCAACGTGCCGGCGGCCGGGCTGCGGTAGACGGCGCCGGTCGAGCGGTCCCGCAGGACGATCCCGGTGATCCCGGGCCGGCTGTCGGCGTAGGCCTGCGCCCGGGCGATCCGCGCGCGCAGGTCCGCGCCGAAGGGGTCGGCGGCGGGCGGGTCGTTCCGATCGGCGGGCCCCGGTGACGGCGCCAGGGCGAACGCCGCGAGCAGCGCGGTGAGCAGGAGCTTGCCCATGGAGTCTCCCGGGTGACGGCGAGCGGGTGTGGCCACCGTGCAGACTCGCACGGACGCCCTCGCCGGGGCGAGCACCGGCGGTCACCGCGGCCCGGCCGGCGGGCCGCGGTGACCGCCGGCCCGTCACGGGTGGACGGTCAGCAGGTGCGCCCGGAAGCCCTCGCCGTAGGTCTTCGTGGGCGTGCCCGCGTAGTCCTCGATCAGCACGTTGCCGCCGCTGCAGCCCCACGGGTTCCACGTCCAGGCCGTGTACCCGAGGTTGTGCGCGTCCAGCCAGGCCAGCACCTGGTCGACGTAGTCGTGCGCGCAGCTGTTCTGCCCGATCTCCCCGGCCTGCACCGGAACCTGGGCCGCGACCGTCCCGATCTGACTGTCCCAGCAGGACACCGTGACGCAGGCGTTGAAGTTGTAGGAGTGCCAGGACGCCACCAGGTTGCCGGCCGGGTCCGCGGGTTTGTAGGCCAGCCACTGCGTCAGATCGTTGGTCCAGGTCAGGCCGGCGGTCATCACCACGTTCTTCGCGCCGGTCGCGCGGACGGCGTCGACGAGTTCCTGCATCCCCGCGACCGGGTAGCCGATCCCCGTGCAGGTGCCGCCGTCACGCAGGCACCGCCACGCCGCGGCCGCGTCGGACCAGTTGGCGGCCGCGTCCGGGTAAGGCTCGTTGAACAGGTCGAACACCACGGCGTCGTCGCCCTTGAACGCGGTGGCGACCTGCGTCCAGAACGTCGGCGTGTACTGCCGGTCGGGCATCGGCTTCTGGCAGGTGGCGTTGACGTCGGTGCACGCGGAGGACGTCCCGGTGTACTGGCCGTGCGTCCAGTGCAGGTCCAGGATCGGGTTGATCCCGTTGGCCTCCAGCAGTTTCGCGTAGTCCTTGACCGCCTGCTGGTAGGGAGCACCGCTGGGCGTGCCGGACAGGCCGAGCCAGCAGTCCTCGTTCAGCGGGATCCGCACCGCGTGGATGTTCCACGCCTTCATCGCGTCGACCGAGGCCTGGTCGACCGGGCCGCTGTCCCACATGCCCTTGCCCTGCACGCAGGCGAACTCGGCGCTGGAGCGGTTGACGCCGAGCAGCCGGTACGTCCTGCCGTCGGCGGTGAGCAGCTTGTTGCCCGAGACGTGCAACGCGGGCGCCGGGCCGGGCGGCGGCGGTGTCGAGGTGGTCGTCGTCGGCAGGGTGATCGGGGTGGTCGCCGTGGTCGGCGGGGTTCCGGTGCACGCGGCGCCGTTGACCGCGAAGTCGGTGGGCGCGGTGTTGGTGCCGCTGTAGGCGAAGTTCGCGCCGGTGCTGACCGAACCGCCGGCCGGGATGGTGCCGTTCCAGCTCGCGTTGGTCACGGTGACCCGCTTGCCGGACTGCGTCCACGTGCCCATCCAGCCCTGCTGGAGGGTCTGGTTACCGGCGTAGGAGTAGGTCAGTGTCCAGCCGTCGGCCGCCGCGGAGCCGACGTTGGCGATCCCGACGGTGGCGCTGAAACCGCTTCCCCATTCGTTGGCCGAGTAGGTGACGCGGCAGGCGAACGCGCCGCTCGTCTCACGCGCGGACGACACCGCCGTCGTCGACGTGACGACCCCGGCGGCGACCGCGAGTCCCGCCACCGCAAGCACGGCGGGACGTTTTCCGGCTCTTCCCCACATCGGCACTCCCTTGTGCAAAGTGAGCCTCTGGGAGCGTTCCCAGACGGCCGTCACACCGTCGCTGCCCGGCCCCGGGTTGTCAATCACCAACGCCGACAAAGCGGCCGAACAGCGTCGGGCGCGTTCACCCATCGACCGCAGACGCCTCCGCCGCCCGGAGTCCCGCGGTCGAACAACGGATACGCCCGCGATATCCCGGCCCGCCTACGCTCACGGCTCGTGAACAGGCGTCCCGGGCTCAGCGCGCGGCTGAAGCTGACCATCAGCTACGCCGCGCTCCTCGTGCTCGCCGGCGCGGTGCTGCTCGCCGTCGTGTGGGTGTCGCTGCTGCGGTACGTGCCCGACAACGACCAGGGCCTGCTCGGGATCGCGCCCAACCGGTACCTGCTCGTGCGCACGTTCGCGCCCGCCGCGGCCACCGCACTCGGCTTCCTGCTCGTGTTCGGCGTCCTGGGCGGCTGGCTCCTCGCCGGGCGGATGCTCGGCCCGCTCACCCGGATCGCGGACGCCGCCCGGCTGGCCGCGCACGGATCGCTGTCCCACCGCATCCGCCTGACCGGCCCCTCCGACGAGTTCCGCGAGCTCGCCGACGTCTTCGACACGATGCTCGAACGGCTCGAATCCCAGGTCGGCGAGCAGCAGCGGTTCGCCGCGAACGCGTCCCACGAGCTGCGCACGCCGCTGGCCATTTCGCAGGCCATCCTCGACGTCGCCGGCCAGGACCCGGATTACCCGAGGGAGGAGCTCGTCGCCCGGCTCCGCACGGTGAACACGCGGGCGATCGACCTCACCGAGGCCCTCCTGCTGCTGAGCCGCAGCGACCGGCGGCACTTCACCCGCGAGGCCGTCGACCTGTCCCTCGTCGCCGAAGAGGCCGCCGAAACGCTGTTGCCGCTGGCCGAGCAGCGGCGGATCGAGCTGGACGTCACCGGGGAGCCGGTCCACGCGACGGGTTCCGCCGCGCTGCTGCTGCGCATGGCGACGAACCTCGTCCAGAACGCGATCGTGCACAACCTGCCGGACGGCACGGTCACCGTCCACACCGAACGCCGTCGCTACGCGAGCGTGCTGCTGGTCGAGAACACCGGACGGCCGCTCCCGCCCGAGCTGGTCCCGACGCTGACCGAGCCCTTCCAGCGCGGGAGCACGCGCACGCGCACCGATGAGCACGACGGCGTCGGCCTCGGGCTGGCGATCGTGCACAGCATCGTCCGCGCCCACGACGGGATGCTCGAGCTGGCGCCGCGTCCGGACGGCGGCCTCCTCGTCACGGTCCGGCTCCCCGCCCGCCGGTGAAATTCTTCCGGATCGATTCAGTGAAATTCTGCTAGCCTCGCCTCGTCTCGCGGCTCACCGTGGCGCCGCCCCCGCTCGACGAACTCACGAGGAGTGCGATGACTGCCATCGTCGGTGTCAAGGGCCGTGAAGTGCTGGACAGCCGGGGCAACCCGACCGTCGAGGTCGACGTCGAACTGGCGGATGGCTCGCGCGGCCGGGCCGCGGTGCCCTCGGGTGCCTCCACGGGCACCAGGGAAGCGGTCGAGCTGCGGGACGGGGACAAGGCGCGGTTCCACGGCAAGGGCGTGCGCAAGGCCGTCGACGCGGTCAACACCGAGATCGCCGAGGCGATCGTGGGCCTGGACGCCGAGGCGCAGTCGACGGTCGACCGCACGCTGATCGAGCTGGACGGCACCGCGAACAAGGCCCGGCTCGGCGCGAACGCCACCCTGGGTGTGTCGCTCGCCGTGGTCAAGGCGGCCGCGGCCGCCAACGGGCTGCCGCTGTACCGGTACGCCGGCGGCGTGTTCGCGCACCTGCTGCCGATGCCGATGATGAACATCATCAACGGCGGCGCGCACGCGGACAACCCGATCGACTTCCAGGAGTTCATGATCGGCCCGGTCGGCGCGACGACGTTCGCCGAGGCGGTGCGGATGGGCTCCGAGGTGTTCCACACGCTGCGCAAGTCGCTGCACGAGGCCGGGCACAGCACCAACGTCGGCGACGAGGGCGGTTTCGCGCCCCACCTGAGCTCGGCCGACGAAGCGCTGGAGTTCGTGCTGCGGGCCATCGAGCAGTCCGGTTACACGCCCGGTGAGGACATCGCCCTGCTGCTCGACCCGGCCGCGTCGGAGTTCTACACCGGCGAGGTCTACGACTACACGGGCGAGGGCCGCAAGCGCAGCGTCGAAGAGCACGTCGCCTACCTCGCCGAGCTCACCTCCCGCTACCCCATCGTGTCCATTGAGGACGGTCTGGCCCAGGACGACTACGCCGGCTGGCAGCAGCTGACCGAAACGATCGGTGACCGCGTCCAGCTCGTCGGCGACGACGTCTTCTGCACCAACGTGAACCTGCTGACCGACGGCATCGAGCGCGGCATCGGGAACTCGATCCTGGTCAAGGTCAACCAGATCGGCACCCTGACCGAAACCCTGACCACGGTCGAGACGGCGCACAAGGCGGGCTACTCGGTGGTGATGTCCCACCGCTCCGGCGAGACCGAGGACACGACGATCGCCGACCTCGCGGTGGCCACCAACTGCGGCCAGATCAAGACCGGCTCGCTGTCCAGGGCGGACCGCACCGCCAAGTACAACCAGCTCATCCGCATCGAAGAGGAGCTCGGCGCCGAGGCACGTTACGCGGGCGCGACCACGATCAGCGGCCGCCGCTGAAACCACCGCGGTCTGCCGCAGCTCTCGTGAGTGGTAAGGCGGGTTAGAACCCGCCTTACCACTCACGACCGCGGGGGCACGTGGCGGACCACCACGCCGACGATGCGTTCGCGGGGGACGAAGCCGTAGTGCCGGGAATCCCAGCTGGTCGGCCGGTTGTCGCCCAGGACCACCGCGCAGCCGGGCGGGACCAGCTCGCCGCCGAGGCCGTGGACGTCCGGCTCGGCCCAGTCCGGCGGGATGCGGTCGCCCGCCACCGCCACCACGCGTTTGAGCAGCAGCTGGTCCCCCGTCGGCACGCCGCTCGGCAGCTGCGGGAAGCGCAGCAGGGCCACCTGGCCGCGGCGGGCGCGGCGGGTCCGGCGCACCAGGACCCGATCGCCGGACGACAGCGCCGGTTCCATGCTGGGACCGTCCACTGTGGTCATGATCAGCCGGCGGCGGGCGGCGAAGAGGCCGACGGCCAGGAGCCCGAGCAGAACTCTCACGACACCGCCTGGTATCCGTCGGCCTGCAGGCGGAACAGGCGTGCGTAGCCCCCGTCAGCGGCGAGCAGGCTGTCGTGCGTGCCCAGCTCGCTCACGCGGCCGTCCTCGAGGACGGCGATGCGGTCGGCGTCGCGGACCGTGCTCAGCCGGTGCGAGATGAGCAGGCTCGTGCGGCCCTGCCGGTGCTCGCGGATGCGGGCGTGCACCTCGTGTTCGGCTTCCGGGTCGAGGCCGGAGCTCGGCTCGTCGAGGATCATCAGGTCGCGGCCCTCGCGGACGAGCGAACGGGCCAGCGCCAGCCGCTGCCACTGGCCGCCGGACAGCACCACACCGGCCGCGGTGCCGATCTCGAAGATGCGGGTGAGCGGCGTGTCGTACCCCTCGGGCAGGGCGGCGATCCGGTCGTGCGCGCCCGCGCGGGTCGCCGCGGCCACCAGCCGGTCCCGGTCGTCCATGGCGGACAGCTCGCCGAGCCCGATGTTCTCGGCCGCGGTCATGTCGTAGTTCATGTGGTCCTGGAACACCGCGCTGATCCGGTTGCGCAGCAACGCGTGCGGCACGTCGCACAGGTTGATGCCGTCCCAGAGGATCTGTCCGCGCGTCGGGTCGTACATGCGGCACAACAGCTTCACGAGCGTGCTCTTGCCCGCGCCGTTGAGACCGACGAGCGCGACCGCCGTGCCGTGCGGGATCGTGAGGTCGACCCCGCGCAGCACCCACGGGTGCTCGTCGCTGTACCGGAACCAGACGTCCCGCAGCTCGATCCCCTGCCGCAGCGGGGGAACCGTGTCGCGGGACCCGCTCGGCAGGTCGGGCTCCGCGCGGACCACGGCGACGTAGTGCGCGAACGACAGCAGCCGGGCCTGGCCGTTGGCGATCGACGACGCCAGCGTCCCCAGCGCGGCCTGCACCCCGGCGACGGCGGCGACGAACATCGAGACGTCGCCGGCGCTGAGCGACCCGTCGCGCGCCGACGTGATCGCCCACCAGAGGCCCGCCCCGGCGACGGCCGCGCTCAGCGCCGTCAGCCCGCCCATGGTGCACAGCTCCCGGACGTCCATCCGGCGCTGGGCTTCGTTGGCGCTGCGGCGTTCGTCCATCAGCCGGGCGCGCAGGAACGCCCCGATGCCGAACAGGCGGATCTCGGTCGCGGCGGGGATGCCGGTGAGCAGCTGGGTGTAGAAGAACTCGCGCCGGGCGAACCGCTCGATCCGCCACTCCACCGCGGCGCGGCGCCGGGACAGCAGCAGTTCGGCGAGCAGCGCGGGAATCGCGGCGGCCAGCACGACCCCGGTCATCGCCGGGCTCAGCAGGAGCAGCGAACCGAGGAAGCCGGCCAGCGAGAGCGTCCCGCTGAGCGTGCCGCCGACGCCGTCGACGATCTCCGGCATCCGGCCGCAGCTCTCCTGGGCCAGCCGCAACCGGTCCTGGTAGGCGGGGTTCTCGAAGGTGCGCAACCCGACCTGGCGGCCCAGCGCGGCGAACAGCCGGTCGGTGGCGACCGTGCTCGCCGCGCGGCCGATCTGCGCGCGGACGTAGTGGGCGAGCACGGGCAGCGCGGCGACGGCGAGCCCGGTGAGCACCAGTGCCCCGGCAAGGCCGCCGACCGGGCCGGTGCGCTCGACGAGCCGGTCGAGGACGAGCTTGGTCAGCCAGGCGGTGGCGATCGGGGCGGTGGCCGCGCCCACGGTCATGGCCAGCAGGCCCAGCAGCCGCGCCGGGCCGGACCGCCACAGCAGCGCGGCGGCGGCCGCGGCCGCCGCTCGCACCTGGTCGGCGCCGATCCGCCGGTCCGGTTCCGCCACGGTCACCGGCCGGCGGGCACGGGCAGCTCGTGCACCCGCCCGGCGGTCGCGGTCACCCGGCCACCCGCCACCACGTAGAGGGCGGGCGTCCAGGTGTTGCGGAACGCCGCGGCGACCGGGCCGCCGTCAAGCTCCGCCGTCACCACGTGGGCGACCTCGGCGAGCGCGCGCACGGTGTCCGGCTCGCCGCCGCCGAACACGGCGAAGACGTGGTCACGGCCCTGCGCGCGGGCGTAGGCGAGGAAGTCGGGCAGGATTTCGTGGCAGGCATCGCAGTTGGCGGAGAAGAAGGCCACGGTGCCGTCGAGGGATGCGGGGGTGAGCGGCTCACCGTCGGTCGTGGTGACGGCGAACTCGCCGACGGCCGAACCGGCCTGCAGCGCGAAGAGCGAACCGGAGCGGGGTTGCCCGGTCTGCGTCCTCATCCGGCGCAGGATCCCGACGGTCAGGAGCAGGTTGAGCAGGCAGCACAGGCCGAGCAGCACCAGGGCGGCGACGACGACGGGCATCAGGAACTCCTTGCGAACACGACAGCGATGTCGTCCATGGCGATGACGAGCACGGCCACCACGACGCCCGCGGCGAAGGCGACAGCGGCCCCCGCGACGGACGGCAGGTGCTCCGGCGCGAGCGCGCCGAGGACGGCGGAGCAGATCAGCAGGGTGTTGCGGACCAGGTGGCGCGGACCGATCGGGGTTTCGGTCGCGCCGAAGCAGCGGCACGGGGCACGTCGTCCGCGTCGCAGTGAAGCGGCGATGGCGACGGTGAACGCCAGCAGCAGCGCCGTCGCGAGGACGAAGCCGGCGATCGGGGTGACCAGCACGAGGACGGCGGAGGCCGGTTCGATGACCACGACGGCCACCGACACCGGCGTGACCCACTTCGCGGGCATCGGCACCAGCGCGGGCACCGAGCGCGCGAACCCGCGGAAGTCCCGCAGCTTCGAGAACGCCGAAGCGGCGAACACCACGGCGATCAGCGCGGTGGCGGCGGCCCGAAGGTACTCCATGTCACTCCTTCGCGACCGGGTGGTGTCCGCGGGGAAGGTGGCGGACACCACCCGGCACGCTCGCCGGCCGGTTTCAGCAGGTGCTGCGGATCTTGGTCCACTGGCAGCCGTCCTGCACGCAGCAGAACCGGTACCAGTAGCCGGGGTGACCGGCGTTGTTGCAGACGTACTGGCCGCTGCAGGCCGAAGCCTCGGCGGTGGGCACGAGCCGGTTCAGCACGCGGTCGATCAGGCGCCCCATGGTGTCTCCTTTCGACGGTGGGTGTTCAAGGCGTGGGAAGTGGTTCCGCACCCCCGCGCCGGCTGCGAGCATTGCGGGCGGTGAGGTCCGCGGGCAGCAATCCCGGACGAACCCGGACGGCCACCCGTCACCCGCACGCGGCCACCGGGAGCCCCAACGCGGCCACCATCTCCGCCGGCTCCGGCAACCCCAGCTCCCGATGACCATCCCGGGCCGCCAGCCAATGCCGCCGCGCACCCACCGCATCCCCCATCACGGACAACACCCGCGCCAAACCCGTGTGCGCCCGCGCCGCCGCGTGGAGGCTTCCCAGGTCCGCCGCGATCGCCAGGGCGCACTCGTGCGTCGTCCGGGCGTCTTCGGTCAGGCCGAGCTCCAGTGATGCGTCCGCGAGGCACAGCAGTGCCTCCACGTGCAGGTCGCGGTCGCCCGCCTGCTCGGCGATGGCCGTCGCGCGGCGGAAGTAGGCGCAGGCCTCCGCGTGGTTGCCCGAACGCAGGTGCGTGTCGCCGATGTTGAGCAGGGTGCGGCCGGTGTCGCACAGGTCGCCGGACTGCTGGTCCATGGCCAGCGCCTTCGTGTGGCTCTCCAGCGCCTCGGCGTACCAGCCCAGCCGCCCGTAGGCGAAGCCGAGATTGGTCAGTGCGGTCCGCTCGGCCGCCCGGTCCCGCAGTTCGCGCGCCAGCGACAACGCCTCCCGCTGGAACGCCGTCGAGCGCACGATATCCGCGTTCCAGGAGGCGATCGTGCCCAGCGTGCCGAGCGCGCGGCACTCGCCGGAACGGTCTCCGGCGCCGCGGAAGCAGGCCAGCGCCTCCTCGGCGTGCCGCGTCGCGACGTCGTAGCGCCCGACCTGGCTCTGGGTGGCCGCCAGGCTCAGCAGCGCGTGCCCGCGGGCGGCCGGGTCCGCCGACTCCGCCGCGCTCGTGTGCAGGACCAGCGCCTCGCTGAGGTAGCCGCCGGTCTGCAGGTACCGGAACAGCAGCCGCGACAGCAGTCCCGCGTGGCCGGACGCCACCCCGTGGGCCCCGGCGCCGACCAGGTTGGCCCGCTCGGCGTCCAGCCAGGCGGTCGCCGTCTCGCGGTCGGTCAGCGGCGGGATCGGGACGCCGGGGTCGGGGACGCGGAACCGGTAGTCCCGCATCCGCGGCGCGTACTGGTCCATCGCGGTCGCGGCGGCGAACGTGTAGTAGCCGAGCAGCC
The DNA here is from genome assembly GCA_049998155.1 of Amycolatopsis sp. cmx-13-12. Lineage (GTDB taxonomy): Bacteria > Actinomycetota > Actinomycetes > Mycobacteriales > Pseudonocardiaceae > Amycolatopsis. Next base: position 453,425 of record JAEBES010000002.1, read on the forward strand.
GGGTCACCGCGGCCTTCCGGACGGCGGGCGCGTCCTCGTCCTGCGCCCGGGCCATCCCGAACGCGCGGATGAGGTCGTGCAGCTCGAACCGGCCCGCCTCCCCGCGCCGCACCAGGCTGGCCGCGACGAGCCGGTCCGCGCTCCGGGTCGCCTCCACCAGGCCGGTCCCGGCCAGTGCGGCGACGCCGTAGGCGTCCAGGTCCGGGCCCGGGTGCAGGGCGAGCAACCGGAGGACCCGGCGCTCCGGCTCGGCGAGCTGGTCGTAGGACAGGCTGATCGACGCGTCCACGGCGTTGTCGAGCCGCAGGTGCGCCCGCCGTTGCTCGAGCCGTTCCAGGTGGTCGGCCAGCAGCCACGACCGGTGGGCAGGCGCGGTCATCCACAGCGCGGCCAGGCTCAGCGCGAGCGGCAGCCGGCCGAGTTCGGCGGTGATCCGCCGGGCCACACCGGGTGCCTGGTCGACCCGCGCCGCGCCGACCGTGCGCCGCAGGTACGCGAGGGCGTCGTCCGCGCTCAGCACGTCCAGCGGCACGGGCGTGGCCCCCGGCAGGCCGGCGAGCGCCAGCCGGCTGGTGACCAGCACCGGACCGCCCCGCTCGTCGGGCAGCAGCGGGCGGACCTGGTCCTCGCTGACGGCGTTGTCGAGGACGACCAGCAGCCGCCGCCCGGCCGTGCGCTCCTGGTAGACCCGCGTCTTGCCCGCCAGGTCGGCGGGAACGGCGTGCCCGGGGACGCCGAGCAGGCGCAGGAACGAGTCGAGCACCGCGGCCGGGTCCACCGGCGGCTGGCCGGGGTCGGGGTGGAACCCGCGCAGGTTCACGAAGAGCGCGTTGTCGCACCGGCCGGTGCGCACCAGCTCGTGTCCGGCCTGGACGGCCAGCCCGGTCTTGCCGACCCCGGCCATGCCCGCGATCACCGCCACCGCCCCACCGCGCACCTCGCCGAGCCGCGCGAGCTCCGCCCGGCGTCCGGTGAAGTGCGGGACGACCTCCGGCAGGCCGAGCTGGGCCTGCACGAAGGTCGCCGCCTCCGCGCGGCCGCGGACCAGCCGCAGCACGTCCTGCCACTCGGCGACGTACCCCGGGTCCGGGCGCAGCACCTCGACGACGGCCAGCAGCAGGTCGGTGTTGGGCCGCGCCCGGCCGGTCTTGAAGCAGTCGGCGACGGTCGTGCGGGCGGTCCGCTCGCCGGGCGGCCGCCCGGCGGCCGTCCAGAGCCGGTTGACCCGCTCGGCGATCTGCGCGTACGACGGGCCGCCCGCCCACGCCTTGAGCAGCCGCAGCTGCGCGATCAGCTCGGCCAGCGTGCGCGCCTGCCCCGGATCGGGTGGTTCGGTGAACGCCATCCCGCCATGGTGGCCGCGATCCCGCGCTCAGCGGCCCGGTTTCGCCCGAGAAGGCGCCCGGTTCGAGCTCAGCCGAAAAGCGACAAATCGACGGAGTCGGCCAGAGCCTGGTAGCCGGCGTCGCTCCCGTGGAGGAAATCGCCCGAGTGGAACTCGTCCCGGATCCGGCCGGGCCGGTCCGGGTCGCGCCAGACGGCGTCGAAGTCCAGCACCGCGTCGAACGCGCCGCCGGTGCGGATCCACTCGTTCACCACCTGACGAGCGGTCTCGCCCTCGGAGGTGTAGGCCTCCGAGCCTTCGAAGGGCGCGATCGTGGTGGCGTAGACCCGCACTCCGCGTTCCCGCGCCCGCGCCGCCAGCTGCCGGAAGCCGGCGATGACGTCGTCGGTCGTCACCGGCGCGCCGGGGAACATCTTCAGGAAGTCCGCCAGCGAACCGTCGTCGCGCGGGGCGAAGGAGATCGCGATGTCGTTGGCGCCCGAGGAGAGCACGACACCGCCGAGGCCCGGGGTCGCCAGGACGTCCCGGTCGAAGCGGGCCAGTACCGAGGCACCGACGCCGTCGTTGAGCATCCGGTTGCCGCTGATGCCCTGGTTGACGACGAAGCCGGCGCCCCGCGCGGCCAGCAGTTCCGGCCAGCTGTGGTGGGTGTCCGGAGTGGACCCGGCGCCGTCGGTGCGCGAGTCGCCGACCACGACGACGGCCGAGGCCGGTGCGTCGGGGAGTACGTCGACCGCGGAGATGAGCGCCCGCACGGGCAACTCCGTGGCGTTCGAGGGCAGCTCCGCGGCGGCGACGGCGTCACCCGGGATGGTCCAGCCGGTGTCCAGCACGGGATCGTGGCACGTGCAGGTTTCCACGCGTTCCGGCAGGTAGAGGCTGATGGACAACTCGGTCAGGGCCGCCGCGGGCAGGTCGACCGGGTCACTCAGCACCGGCGCACCCACCGGGATGGTGGTGGCCGCGGTACCGGAGAACGTCAGCACGCGCCCCTCGCGCACCCGGCCGCCCGGCGCCGCGAGACCCACCTGCGCCGCGCCGATGGTCACCGGCGCGGTCCCGAACTCGTTGCTGAAGCGGACGCGCACCCGGCGCCCGCCGCCGCTCAGCCGCACCACCTGGCGAAGCGTCACGCCGGCGAGCGGCGGGTGGTCGTCGAGCGAGCCCAGCCCGCCGTGCGGGGATTGGGGCGACGCGCCCCAGCTCCGAACCCAGCCGATGTTCATGTGTTGCCTCCTTGGTCGAACCGACCTCCGAAGGCTGCGGCGGACCGCTCACACGCGGCGCATACCGCGCTGACACGCCCGCCCTGATTGAGGCCGCGGCGCCGGGCGCGCGAAGATCGAGGCATGGACGGGCTTCGCATCACGCTGCTGGGCACGTTCCAGGTGTGCCGGGGCGAGGTGGTCCTGCCCGTGCCGGGCGCGCGGTTGCAGGCCCTGCTCGTCCGGCTGGCACTGGCCGGCGGCCGCGCGGTCGAGCCGGGCGTGCTGGTCGACGCCGTGTGGGGCGACGAACCGCCGTCCGGAACCGCCTCCGCCCTGCAGACCCTCGTCTCCCGGCTGCGCCGCGCCCTCAGCGCGGCCGACGGCGTGCTCGCCCAGGTCGCGGGCGGCTACCGGCTGGCGGTCGACGTCGTGGACGCGGTCCGCTTCGAAGAGCTCGCCGCGGCGGGCCGGGAGCGGCTGCGGGCCGGTGACGCGGACGCCGCGGGCGCCGCGCTCGCCGAGGCCGTGGCGTTGTGGGGCGAGCCCGCGGTCATCGCCACCGTCGCCCCGGCGGTGGCGACCCGGCTGACCCGGCTGTCGGTCGAGGCCGTCGCGGACCTGGCCGACGCCGAGTTGTCGCTGGGACGCGCCGAGCCGGCCGCCGCCCGGCTGACCGCCTTGCTGGCCGAGCACCCGGCGCACGAGCGTGCGGCGGCCCTGCTGATGGACGCGCTCGCCGCGCAAGGACGTCAGGCCGAAGCGCTGGCCGTCTACGAACGGGTCCGCCGGACGCTGGCCGAGAACCTCGGCGCCGATCCGGGCACCGCCCTGCGGGAACGCCACCTGCGTCTGCTGCAACCCGCCCCCGAACCGGACCGGCCGCGGCCCGCTCCCCTGCCCACGCCGCTGACCAGCTTCATCGGCCGCGACGACGACCTCACGCGCATCGGCGCCCTGCTCACGACCGGCCGGCTGGTCACCGTCCTCGGCCCCGGCGGCGCCGGCAAAACCCGGCTCGCGCTGGAGGCGGCCCGCCGGTACCGGCACGACGTCCGGCTCGTCGACCTCGCGTCCGTCACCGAACCGGCGAAGGTGGCGCAGGCCGTGCTCGCCGCGATCGGGCTGCGGGGCAGCGCGCTGTTCGACGCCCGCCGTCGCGCCGGTGGTACCGAGACGGACGTGCTCGTCAGTGAACTCGGCGGCCGGGAGAGCCTGCTGCTGCTCGACAACTGCGAGCACCTGATCGACGCCGTCGCCCACCTGGTCGCGACACTGCTGCCGCGCTGCCCCGGGCTCCGGGTGCTCGCCACCAGCCGCGAACCCCTGGCTGTGGACGGCGAAGCGCTCGTGCCGCTGGGTCCGCTCGCCCTGCCCGGGCCGGACGACGACGTCCGCGAGGTGGCGTCCGTGCGGTTGTTCACCGAGCGGGCGGCCGCCGTGCGTCCCGGCTTCGCCGTCGACGACACCACGCGAGCCGACATCGTGCGCGTCGTGCGGGGCCTGGACGGCCTGCCGCTCGCGTTGGAGCTGGCCGCCGCCCGGTTGCGGACGCTGTCGCTGCCCGATCTGGCCGGCGGGCTCGCCGACCGGTTCCGGTTGCTCACCACCGGCAGCCGGACCGCGCCGCCGCGGCACCGCACCCTGCGTGCGGTCATCGCGTGGAGCTGGGAGCTGCTCGACGAGCGGGAACGCACGGTCGCGGACCGGATTTCGGTCCTGCCCGGCGGGGTCACGCCCGCGTCGGCCGCCGCCGTCTGCGCCGGCGCCGTGCCCGCCGGCGAAGTGCCCGAGCTGCTCGCTGCCCTCGTCGACCGGTCGCTGCTCCAGCTCGCGCCCGGGCGCTACCGCATGCTCGAGACCATCCGCGAGTACGGGATCGACCGCCTCACCGGCTCCGGCGACCTCGGCCCGGTCCGCGACCTGGCCGCCGCCCACTTCGCGGAGCTGGTGGCCCGCCACGACCCCGAGCTGCGCGGGCCCGGCCAGCCGGCGGCGATGGCCGCCATCGGCGCCGAGTACGACAACACGCTCGCCGCCCTGCGGCACCTGTGCACCACCGGCGACGCCGCCGCCGCGATCGGCCTGGCCCTGGCGCTGACCTGGTACTGGCAGATGTTCGGCCGCGACTCCGACGCCGGCTACTGGCTGGGCGAGGCCTTGGCGGTGCCCGGCGAGCCGTCGCCCGAGCGGGACTGCGCCCGGGCGGCTCGCCTGCTCACCCGGGCGGACATCCTGTCGGGCATCACCGCCGGGGAAGCCGCGGCGGACCGGGCGGAGATGCGCGAGCTGGCCGAACGGCTGCCGGCCCATCCGGACCTGCCGAACCACTACCGCGTCTTCGGGCCCATGCTGCTCTTCCTGCTGGGCGACGAGACCGCCCCCGCGCACTTCCGGCAGCTGACCGAGGGGGACGACGAGTGGCTGGCCGGGCTGGCGCACCGGTTCCAGGCCGAGATCGCCGAGAACGCGGGTGAGCTCGACCGGGTGCGCGTCCACGTGGAGGGAGCCCTGACCGGCTTCCGGCGGGCCGGCGACCGGTGGGGCCAGGCGGCGACGTTGCCGATGCGCGCCCAGCTGCGGCGCTACGACGACCTCGACGGCGCACTGGCCGACCTGCGCGAAGCCCGGGCGCTGGTGGGTGAATTCGGCGCGCCCACCCTCGGCGACCAGCTCTACAACGACCTGCGCTGGTTCGACCTGCACGTCCGGCGCGGCGAAACCGGGCAGGCCCTGGACATCATCGGCGCCGCCCGGGAGCGGGCGCGGCGTACGTCGTCGGCGGAGCTGCCGGTGTTGTTCGACGGCTGGGAGGCCGGGCTGCGGGTGCGTCTCGGCGAGCTGGACGAGGCCGGCGCCCTGCTCGACGACGCCGAACGCCGGCTGCTCGGCGACACCGGTTTCCCCTCCGACCACGCCCGGACGCTGATCGCCGGCGCCCGGTCCGCGCTGTGCCTGGCCCGGCGTGATCCGGCCGGCGCGGACAAGGCCGCGCGGGCGGCGTACGCGGCCGCGCTCGCGGCCGGGGACCTGCCGATCCTGTCGCTGGTGGCGGTGCACACCGCCGCGCTCGCCGAAGCACTCGGGCGGCCGCACGATTCGGCCGTCCTGCTCGGTGCCGCCGCCCGGTTGCGTGGCGCGCACGACCGCACCGATCCGCAGGTCCGCGAGCTCACCGGCCGGGGCCGGGCCGCGCTCGGCGAGGACGAATTCGCCGCGGCGTACGCGAAAGGCTGGGAACTGGACACCGCGTCGGCCATGGCCGCGGCCGATCCGGCCCGTCTCGCGTTGTGAGCGCGGTGTGCGCGCCGTGTGCGTGACGGCGGTCAGTCTCGGGGCACGTTTCCGACCTCGAGAAAGCGGTTCGTCATGCATGACGTGGTGATCGTGGGAGCGGGCCCGGTCGGCCTGTTCCTCGCCTGCGAACTCGGCCTCGCCGGCCGTTCGGTGCTGGTGCTCGAACGGGAGCCGGAGCCGCAGTCCCCGTGGCGGAGCCTCCCGCTCGGCATGCGGGGCCTGTCGGGCGGGTCGGTGGAAGCGTTCCACCGCCGCGGGATGCTGCCGGCGCTGCTGGCCGCGTCCGGTGTGGACGAACGGCCCGAGGCCGCCGCTCCACGCTGGGTCGGCCACTTCGCCGGAATGACCCTGGATCCGGCCGACGTCGACCTCGCCCGGCTGCCCTACCGGCTGCCCAGCCCGGCCCTCGACAGCATCATGACCAGCCTCGAAGCGGTGGAGGCGGTGCTGGCCGAGCGGGCCGGCAAGCTCGGCGTCGAGATCCGCCGCGGCGTCACGGTCACGGCCGTCACGCAGGACGGCTCGGCGGTGGTCGCCCGGTCCGGCGCGGAGGAGCACCCGGCCCGCTGGCTCGTCGGCTGCGACGGCGGCCGCAGCACGGTCCGGCGGCTGGCGGGCTTCGACTTCGTGGGCACCGAGCCGCAACTGACCGGCTACCTCGCGCTGGTCACGCTCGCCGATCCCGGTGTCCTGCGGCGGGGCTTCACCGTGACCCCGACGGGTATGTACGTGACGATGTCCGAGCCGGGCCACCTGGGTGTGCTGGACTTCGACGGCGGGGCGTACGACCGGTCACAGCCGCTGACCCGCGAGCACCTCGAATCGGTGCTGCGCCGCGTGTCCGGCACCGACGTGACGATCGGCGAGGTCCACCTGGCCTCCAGTTTCACGGACCGCGCGAAGCAGGCGACGACGTACCGCCGCGGCCGCGTCCTGCTGGCCGGCGACGCCGCCCACATCCACTCGCCGCTGGGCGGCCAGGGCCTGAACCTCGGCATCGGCGACGCGATGAACCTGGGCTGGAAGCTCGTGGCCACGGTGGCGGGGCACGCCCCTTCGGACCTCCTCGACACCTACCCGGCCGAACGCCACCCGGTCGGCGCGCGGGTGCTCGACTGGTCCCGGGCCCAGGTGGCGACCATGGTCCCGGACCCGCATTCCCGGGCGATCCGGTCGGTGGTCGGCGACCTCCTGAGCACCCGCGACGGCACGACATACGCCTTCGAGCGGACGTCCGGCACCTCGCTGCGCTACTTCGGCGAACCCGGCCTGGCCGGGCACATCGCGCCGGACTTCGTGCTGGCGGACGGAACCCGCCTCGCCGACCTGCTGCACGACGGCCGCGGCGTCGCACTGGACTTCGGCGGCCGGCTGCCCCCGGTGGGAGACCGGATCCGGTATGTCCCCGGCCCGGCCCGGGACGACCTGGGGTTCGGTGCGGTGCTGGTCCGGCCGGACGGAATCGTCGCGTGGGCCGGCGACGGTGTCGCGGACCGGCCTTCCTTCGAGGAGGCCGTGCGCCGCTGGTTCTGAACCGGGCCGGCCGATAGCCTGGTTCCGGCACGCCCCCGACGAAGGCGCGGGACAGATGACCGGGACCGATCCGCACATCCACGTCGAGCGGAAGGTGGTGGAAGCGGGGCCCGAGGTGCGCAACCTGATCTCGTCGATGCTGGGCCGCGCGACCGACGCACCGGCCGTCGTCACCACCGGCTGCGGGCTGCGAGTGCCCTACGCGATGACGTCTCCGCGACCGGAGAGCGTCACCTGCCTCGCCTGCCGCGAGCACGCCCACCGGGAGTACCTGCGGTTTGCCGAGCAGATCGAGAAGCTGGGGCGGGGTCCGGCGGCGGGCGTGGCCATCACCGGCGACCAGATCGCCGGCGCGGTGGAACGGCTGCGCGACCTGGCGAAGCGGTTCTCCGGCTGACCAGTCGCTCCCCGGATGCCGAAGATAACGAAGGTAACGCCGCCGGCCCGGTTTGAACCGCTCGTCCGAATGCCCGTTTCTGCCTACGTCAGGGAGCAAGTGGCCGGAGGTCCGGACCTCCGGCCGCTCCCCGAGTCCCGCACGTCCGTGTCGCTGGTCGCTGCCGGGCCGCGCGTTTCTTTGCCGCGCCCGGGAAATCGAACGAGGTGAACAACTCCATCGGCGGCACCGGCACCGCCGGTGCGTCCGAAGTGGACGCTTTCGAGCAGGAAAACCACAACCCCCGCTCGGACCACGGCGACTTCGCCAACGTCATGGGCCAGCGCCTGATGAACCAGGTGGTCCGCTGCATCAACAGCGGCCGGCGCTGCTCGCAGTAGCCGCGGCTCAGGGCCGGTGGTGCTTCCCGGCCCTGAGCCGCGGGTGCTCAGTGGCCCAGGAGGCCGGTCGCCGATCCGAGGAGGGCGCCCGGGCCGCTCTGGGTCAGGTCCGGAACGCCGGGCAGCACCGGGAGAGCTCCCTGGAGGCTCGGCAGCAGCCCGCCCAGCAGGGGCAGCCCGTCGCCGATGGCCCGTTCCGGCGTCGTGTCCGGCGTGGTGTGCGACGTCGCCGTCAGCGGCAACGCGGGCAGTTCGGTGGCCGCGAGCTCGCTGCCCAGCGGCGCGTTGAGGTCCGGTTCCTGCAGTTCGCCGCTGGCCTCGGCGCTCGGCGCCGGCACGTGCTGCCACAGGGGTGCCGCCACCGGGTACAGCACAGCGGGAACGTCGATGGACGGAACGGCGTCGAGGGCGGGGACCGGCTGCTGCAGGCTCACGCCGGCCGCGCCGGCGCTCCCCGCGCCGACCAGCAGAAGGCCGCCGCTGACCAGCGCGACCTGCAGGATCCGCTTCGTGTGAATGCGCATGACAAATACTCCTTCGAGCAAGAAAGGGGGAAAAGAGAAAGACGCCGGAAGCCGAGTCTGATCAGTCGGGCGTGACGCCGGGCCGGATTTCCGCGGACGCCACGGCGCGGTGCGACACGGCGTTTCGGCGGTCCGAGAACTGCGGGCGTTCGACGGCGTGGAACGGCGCGACGTCACCGCAGCCGCGGTCGTGACCGGACGCGGGACCGGCATTCGCCGAAACCGTTTCGACCGGCGGCCACGACGGCCCGCCGGGACCGTCCACGCCGTGATCGGCTCGCAGGTCGACCGGCAACGGGTCCGTGGCGGCGGCGGCGCGAACCGGGGCCGTCGCAGGGAAGAGGCCGGCCGATCGCTGCCGCGGGACGCTGTCCTCCCGCGCGGGCGAGGCGTCGACCGGCTTCGCGGCGCCGGGACCGGCTGGTTTCGCGGCGTGGCCGCTCGGCCCCTTGACCGGACTGGCGGGCCCCGTCCGTCCGGTCGCCCCCAGGGCAATCCGCCCGACGGTGCCGACGGTCGCGGGAATCGCCTGCGACACACGGCTTTTCACCAGGCCGGCCAGCCGAGCCGGCTCCGCGAGCGCGCCGGGCACCACGGGCGGTACCGGATCGCCGATGGCTACCGCGGTCCCGACCGGGTCGTCCGCGATCTGGGTGACGGTGCTGGCCGACGCGGTGGCCGTCAGCCACGCGAGCGCGCAGGCCGCGGCAGCGCCTCCGATGACGACGAGAGCGCGTGCCAGGATCCGACCGGCTTTCACCGTGTCGTCATCCCGCGTGCTCACGATCGCCATCCCGCCTGTTTCACCGGCCATTCCACCATCGGCGTTCAATCTCGCCGATTCGGCCGCTCCACCATAACGATGACCGATTCTCCGCCGCGACCTACCCCCGATTCAGCATCAGGAGATTTTCGTCGATTCACTCGATACAGCGATAACGCTCCTGAATACCGGGGATTTCCGTCGGCACGATCGGGGGATCACCGTTTCCGTCCCGGCCGGGTCCCGCTGTCGAGGTCGGCTCCGGATCCGACACCCTGTTGGTCGGGCACGAGTGCGGCGTGCCGATCGGGGCCGTCGTCGTACTGGTCTTCGACCGCGGCGGTGAGCAGAGCGAGTTGCCGGTCGAGCGGGGGATGCCGGTCCGGTGGCGCGACGGTCTTGAGGTCGTGCAGCGCCGCGAGGATCCGGCGGGGAACCTGCGGCGAGGCGGCGCCGGCGAGCCGGAGCTCGTCGAACGCGAGCCGCACGTAGCCGTCCCATCCGAGGACGCGCTCGATGAGCCGCACGTCGCCGTCGCCGTCGTGGTGCCGGCCGGTCGGGAAGCGCCGGGTGGCGAGCTGGCGGAGGCCGTCGTGCAGGCGGTGGATGACCATGACGGCCGTGGTGGGGTCGGTGAAGGGCTGGGCGATCCCGCGTTCGGCGATGTCGACGAGCTTGCGGAAGCCGTAGGCGGGGTCGTCGCCGTGAGTGCGTTCGGCGGCGAGGACGACGTACCGGGCGAGCTGCCCGTGATCCAGCCGGCCGGCGTCCCCGTGGATCCGGAGCAGGGGCGCACCGGCGGGCACGAAGTCACCCATCATGGGAACCAGTTCGAACACACAGCCGGCGTCGTGGGCGGCCGCGACCAGGGCGGCGCGGTCCAGGTCCACCACGATCCCGGATTCCAGGCCGGCGACGACGTCGCGCGGCATGGGTGCGGCATCGTCGTCGGCGTAGAGCCGGTCGATCTGTTCGTGGAGGTGCTCGCCGACCAGGTCGATCAGGCCGGCAGCGCGCAACGAGTTCCCGGAGTGGTGCATGTAGACGAACAAGGTGACGATGCTGGCCAGCATGAGCAGGTAGGCCACCAGGACCGTCAGGCCGGGCACGGTGCCGCCGCCCGTGGCGTCCAGCTCGCGCAGCGCCAGGATGGCGAAGGTGAAGGTGGAGGCGAAGAGCCCGTAGGCGAGTTGGCTGGCGCGGTCCTGGAGCAGGGCTCGCACGATCCGCGGCGAGAACTGCCCCATGGCGAGCTGCACGGCCACGGTCGTGATGGTCAGCACGAGCGTGGTCAGGGTGACCATGGCCGACGCGATCGTGCTGAGGATGGTGGACACCGAATCCGGCTTGCCGGTGATGCTGGTCGAGATGATGCGGTCGCCGAACGCCCGATCGATCGCCACGGTGATCAGGGACAGCGCGATCGCGGCGAGCACGCAGAGCAGGGGAACGATCCAGAGTTCGCCTCGCAGGCGGTGTCGGGCACGCAGCGACAGCATCCGTCGGCTTCCTTTCATCGCCCACGCCGCCGACCGGATGAGCGATCGGGTGGCGTCAAGACGACCTACCCGTGCCCGGACTACCTAAACAACCGGCACACCCTGCTCGACGGTGTCCGACCGGAAGTCGCGGTTGCGTGAGGATGCTGTACGTGCCCCCGACGGGACTCGAACCCGCACTGAGTCGATTTTAAGTCGACTGCCTCTGCCGATTGGGCTACGGGGGCACCGCCCACTCTAGGCGATACCCCGGGCCTCACCGGCAACTCGTCCGGAAAGCCGGAAAGCCGAAAGCCCCCGGCCACGAGGACCGGGGGCTCAAGGGCTTCGGACAGGAAACCTCAGGACTTGGACAACCGCGCGAACTCGTCCTTCGGGTTGTTGATCTGGCCCAGCGAGATCACCTCACGCCGGAACAGGCCGCCCAGGATCCAGTCGAACAGGATGCGGATTCGGCGGTTCCACGTCGGCATGGCCTTCAGGTGGTAGGCGCGGTGGAAGAGCCAGGCCGGGAAGCCCTTGATCTTCAGGTTCAGCGCGTCCGCGACACCCTTGTGGAGGCCCAGGCTGGCCACCGCGCCCAGGTTCTTGTGGAAGTAGTCCTTCGGCTTGCCGCCGCGCAGGACCTTGATGATGTTCTTCGCCAGCAGGCGGGCCTGGCGGACCGCGTGCTGCGCGTTCGGCGGGCACGTCGCCGTCGGGTCTTCCTCCGTGCGGGACAGGTCCGGGATCGCCGCGTTGTCGCCCGCCGTCCAGACGTCCGGGTGGCCCACCACCTGCATCGCCGCCGTGGCTTCGAGGCGGCCTCGCTTGTCCAGGGGGAGGTCCGAGTTGGCCAGGACCGGGTTGGCCTTCACACCCGCGGTCCAGATGATCGTGTCCGTGTCGAACTCGGTTCCGTCGGACAGCACCACGTGGCCGTTCTCGAACGACTTCGCCGCCGTCGACAGGTAGACCTCGATGCCGCGCTTCTCCAGCTGCTCGACCGTGTACACGCCGAGCGTCTCGCGGACCTCGGGGAGGATGCGGCCGGCCGCCTCGACGAGCACCCAGCGGATGTCGGAGGTCTTGATGTTCGGGTAGTAGTTCTCCACCGCGAACCGGGTCATGTCCTCGAGCTCGGCCAGCGCCTCGATGCCGGCGAAGCCCCCGCCGACCACCGTGAACGTCAGGAGGCGCTTGCGCAGCTCGGGGTCGAGCGTGCTGGCCGCCTCGTCGAGCTTGGTCATGATGTGGTTGCGCAGGTAGATCGCCTCGCCGATGGTCTTGAAGGCGATGCCCTCCTCGACCAGGCCCGGGATCGGGAGGATGCGCGCGACCGCACCGAGGGCGACCACGAGGATGTCGTAGCCCAGCTGCTCGATGTGGCCGTCGGCCGCCTCGACCGTGACGGACTTCTTCTCGTTCTCGATCTTGGTGACGCGCGCGGTCAGCACGTGGCAGCGCTTCAGCACCCGCCGCAGCGGCACGACCACGTGCCGGGGCTCGATCGCGCCGGCCGCGGCCTCCGGGAGGAACGGCGCGTAGGTCATGTGGGGCTGCGGGTCAACGACGGTCACGGAGGCCTCGTTGGCCCGGAGCATCTTCTGGAGGCCGTACGCCGTGTAGAGCCCGACGTACCCACCACCGAGGACGAGGATCCGAGTCGGTTCCGACTTCGACTTCGCAGCAGCCATGTCCTCATGGTGACACCTTCGCCGCGACCCCGCTCGGGGGCCCCATCCCGCTGTGACCAGCGTCGCTGCGGTTTCCGTAACGATTCAGTTCTGACCTGTCACCGAGGTCGCGGCGCGGAAGACGCCGGCCACCATGGCGTGGGTCACGCGGTGCGTCTGGACATTGCGCGGCGAGACGTGATAACAGCCGAAAAGCCGCAGGTCGCCCAGCTTCACGACGGCGCCGTGCGCGAACGCCGGGCGCGGCTGCGGCACCGGCCAGCCGGCCGCCGCCAGCACGGGCAGTAACGCCTGCCAGCCGAACGCCCCCAGCACCACGATCGCCCGCAGTGTTGGACGTAACAGCGCCAGCTCCTCGGCCAGCCACGGACGGCAGGTGTCCCGCTCGGCGGGCGTCGGCTTGTTCTCCGGCGGCGCGCAGCGCACGGGCGACACGAGCCGGGTGCCGTAGAGCTCCAGGCCGTCACCGATCGCCGTCGACGTCGGCTGCGACGCGAGCCCGACCTCGTGCAGGACGCGGAACAGGAAATCACCCGATGGGTCGCCGGTGAACATGCGGCCGGTGCGGTTGGCGCCGTGGGCCGAGGGCGCCAGGCCGACGACCGCGAGCGCGGCGTCCGGCGGCCCGAAGCCGGGCACCGGGCGCGCCCAGTACTCCTCGCCGCGGAACGCCGCCTTGGTGCCCGCGACGCCCTCGCGCCAGGCCACCAGCCGCGGGCAGGCGCGGCAGCCGGCGACGGCCGCGTCCAGCTGGGAAAGCGTCCTCATCCCAGCGCCTCCCGGGACAGCCGGTCGGCCCGCCGGGTCGTCTCGGGCAGCCGGTAGCGCGGGGTCAGGGCCAGCGTGAGCCGGCACGCGTGCGCGAGGTCGATCCGGTGCCCGGCCGAGACGTACACGGGCTTGACGCCGTCCCGGGTCCGCAGCACCGCGCCGACGACCTCGCCCGCGTCGACCAGCGGCTCCGACGATCCCCGGGCGGCCCCGGGGGAAGCGTGCGTGCCGACGAACCGCGTCTTGCCGACGCCGAACGCGGGCCGGCCGGTCAGCACGCCGAGGTGGCAGGCCAGGCCGAAGCGCCGCGGGTGGGCGAGGCCGTGGCCGTCGCAGACCAGGACGTCGGGCTCGCGCTCGAGCTGTTCGAGCGCCGCCAGCAGCGGCGGCAGCTCGCGGAAGGCGAACAGGCCCGGCTCGTACGGGAAGGCGGCCCGCGCGCGGTGTGTCCGCGCCTCGACCACGCTGAGGCCGGCGGTTTCGAGGGTGACGACGGCCGCGGCGATGCCGCCGGAGCCGTCGTAGGCGACGTCGAGGCCGGTCACCGTCGGCGGCAGCTCGGGGCAGTCGTCGGCGCGCTCGACGCGGCCGCGGAGCCGGTCCTGCACGGCGAGCGCCTCCTCGACCGTCGACGGCCAGTCCTCGGTGTGCACCACGTCACCCTGCCACAGGCCGCCGCTCGCGCCGACTAAGTTGGGTCCATGGCGGACAGCACCCCCGAAGAGGCCACCGAGCCGAAGGCCGCGGAGACGACCGAGATCGCGGCCGAGCCGACCGATGACATCGTCACCACCCAGCACACGCTGACGGTGAAGCGGAAGAAGCTCGCGTACACGGCGAAAGCGGGACGGATCGTCCTCCGCAAGGAGATCGTCAAGGACGGCAAGTCCGAGGGCTTCAAGGCCAAGGCCGAGGTGTTCATCACCTCCTACACCCTCGACGACGCCGACCCGGGTTCGCGGCCGGTGACGTTCGCCTTCAACGGCGGCCCCGGCTCATCGAGCATCTGGCTGCACATGGGCCTGCTGGGGCCGCGGCGGGTGCTCTCCGGCGACGTCGACGACCTGGTGCCGCCGCCGTACGGGCTGGCCGACAACCCCGAGACGCTGCTGGTGCACAGCGATCTCGTGTTCATCGACCCGGTGTCGACCGGCTACTCGCGCGCGTCCGAGGGCGGCGAGACGAAGGACTTCCACGGCTTCAAGGGCGACATCGAGTCGGTCGGCGAGATCATCCGGCTGTGGGTGTCGCGCCACGAGCGCTGGCTGTCACCGAAGTTCCTGGCCGGCGAGTCGTACGGCACGCTGCGCGCCGGTGGGCTGGCCGCGCACCTGCAGGACCGGCACGGGCTGTACCTGAACGGCCTGCTGCTCATCTCCTCGGTGCTCGACCTGGGCACGCTCCGGTTCACGGAGGGCAACGACCTGCCGTACTCGCTGTACGTGCCGACGTACGCGGCGATCGCGCACTACCACGGCCTGCACGGCGAGCGCCCGCTCGACGACGTCCTCGCCGACGCCGAGGACTTCGCGGCGAAGGACCTGCCGTGGGCGCTGTCCCGAGGTGCCCGTCTGTCCACTCAGGACCGGACGGACGCGGTGGCCACGCTGGCGTCGCTGACCGGCCTCAGTGAGTCCTATGTGGACCGGGTGAACCTGCGGATCGAGCACGTCCGGTTCTTCACGGAGCTGCTGCGCGACCGCGGCCTGGTGGTCGGCCGCATGGACGGCCGCTTCACGACGTGGGAGCCGGACGGCGGCCGGGAGCACATGAGCGACGACCCGTCGATCTCCCGCGTGGTCGGCGCGTACGCGGCGGCGTTCAACCACTACGTGCGGGCGGAGCTCGGGTACGCCAACGACCTGCCGTACGAGCTCATCAGCGAGGACACGTTCAAGGCGTGGTCGTACGCGGACTTCGAGGGCCGGTCGGTGTCGGTGGCCGACTCGCTGAGCTCGGCGATGCGCGCGAACCCGCACCTGCAGGTGCACGTGGCCTTCGGCCACTACGACGGCGCGACGGCGTACTACGCGGCGGAACACGTGCTGGCCCACCTGCAGATCCCGGAAGAGCTGCGGGACAACATCGACACGGCGTACTACCCGGCGGGCCACATGATGTACATCCACGAGCCGACGCGGGTGCAGCAATCGAAGGACCTGGCGAAGTTCGTCAAGAAGGCGTCGAACCGCTGAGCACCGCCCGCATCCGCCGCCACTGCACGACGCCCACGACCACCTGCGTCGCCACCGCGAGAAGGGCGTAGCCGGCGAGCCACGGCGTGTACTCCGGCGGCCCGGCGTGCCCGAACAGCAGGTCGGCCAGCACGGGAACGGCGTAGACGCCGGGCATCGCCACGAGCAGGTCGTGCAGCCGCAGGGCGGTGTCCACGGCCCGGGACGTCTCGTCCTCCGCGATGACGGGACGCCGGAAGACGTCGGTCACCATCCCGGCCGTGACCGCCCCGCCCAGCGCCAGCAGGAGGAGCCAGCTCCCGGCGTACGTGCGGAACGGCGTCGTGGCGAAGATCGTCACGGCGAGCGCCGCGCCGCCGCCGAAGGTGACCAGCGGCGCGGCGAGGAACCAGCCGGTCACGTCGGTCCGCGGCGGGCCGGCGAGCGTCCCGAACCGGGCCAGCGCCTGGCGATCGCGGACCCGCGCCGGAAGCCAGTAGCCGAGGTGCTGGGCGATGATGATGAAGAAGACGTACGAATTGCCCACCTGGTCCGCGCCGCGGACACCGGGCAGGAAGCTCAGGCTCGCGAACCCGATCGTGACGGCCAGGTACGCCAGGACCGCCACGCCGAACCACCGCCACCACCCGGGCGGGCGGGCGCCGGCGCGGAGGCCGAGCCGCAGGGCCAGGAGGTCCGTCATCGTCGGCACGGCGACGCGGTGCCTGACCAGCCAGCGTCCGGCCGCCGCCCGCTCCGCCTCGGTCACCTCGGCGCCGCGATCACCGGGCGGCCTCCGGTGCCCAGCCCGGCCCGGCCTGGGCCGGCAGCGGGACGCCGTAGTCGCCGTCCGGGAGCACCCGCGGCCGCCGCCGGGTGCGGAGCGCGCCGGTGATCTGCAGGGCGATCGCCAGCGTCGCGTAACCGACCAGCCAAGGTGCGAAGCCGGGCGGTTGGCGCTGGGTGGTGACCAGGTCGACGAGCACCGGTAGCGCGTAGGCCGACGGCAGCGCGGTGGCCAGGTCGTCGAGCCGCAGCACGGCGTCGACGGCGGCGGACGGCTCGTCTTCGGCGATCACCGGCCGGCGGAGCACCCCGGTCACGATCACCGCCCACACGACCGCACCGAGTGCGAGCAGGCCGAGCCAGCTCCAGGCGTAGGTCCGGTACGGCGTCGCGGCGAACATCGTGACCCCGAGCGCAGCGCCCCCGGCGAACGTCACCGCGGCCGACGCGAGGTACCAGCTTCCGAGCAAAGCGCGCCAGGACGGCCGCGGCCGGGCGAGCGCGCGCTCGCCGAGCAGGTCCACGGCTTGCCGGTCCCGCCGCCGGACCGCGTACCAGAAGGCCAGCTGGCTCCCGATGAGCAGGAAGTACGGGACCTTGCTTTCGGTCATCTCCACACCGCGGACGCCGGGCAGGTACTGCAGGCACTGGTAGGCGACGGCGCCGGCGAATGCCGCCAGCACGATCCCGGCCTGGCGGATCACCAGCGGCCGGGGGCGCGCACTGCTGCGGACACCCAGTCGCGTGGCGAGCAGCGGCGTCGGAATGCCCACCCGCACCCCGCGCCGCCCCAGCCAGACCGCCGCCTGCACGACCTCGCCGCGGCTCGGTACCTGTTCCCCCATGGCCCCTCCCCTGTCCCGCCGTACACGCTCGAAAGTCCGGAACGGTTTACCGGCCGTAGAAGCCGGGCGGCAGCCGGCGGTACCGCTGGCGAAGCAGCAGCAAGCCGGCCAGCTCCAGCGCGACCACCAGCACCAGGTAGGTCCACGCGGCCCCCTCCAGCAGCGCGGGCGGTTCCCAGGCCAGCCAGAGCACCGGCACCGCGAACACGGCGTAATAAGCGCACAAGGCGTAGCGGTGGACGTCCTCGGCGCGCAGCGCTTCGTCGATCAGCCGGGACGTCTCGTCTTCGGCGATCACCGGCGAGCGGAGGGCCTTGCCGAGCACCAGCGCGGTCGCACCCGCGCCGACGGCCAGCGCGATCGTGGACAGCGCGATGTCGACCGAAGGCGGGTACCACTGTTCCCCGAACCGCGGGGCGGCGAGGAACGTTGCCGCGCACAGCACCGCCCCGCCGACGAAGGTGACGGCCACCGCGCTCAGGTACCACCAGCCGACCTGCCGGGCCGCCACCCGCAGCGGGAGCGGGGGTCCCGGCGGGACGAGGCGCTCGGCGAGCCGCTCGCGGCGTTGCATCCGCCACCAGCGCAGCAGCTGCACCACGGCGAAGAGCACCGCGAGGGCCGCTCCCCGGCCCGGCAGGTCCATGCCGCTGGTGAAGGCCGAGAAGAAAGCCATCACGACCGCGGCGACGACGGCCGCCTCAGGCTTGGTGGGGAGCCCGAAGCCGCGCGCGCCGATGCGCAGCGCCAGCAGCCGCGTCGGCAGCCACACCCGGACCCCGCGCTTGCCCAGCCACAGCCGGGCGCAGCCCACCTCGAGCACCGTCGGTTCGCCGGGCAGCCTCGGGTCCACCGGCAACGCCGGTTCACGAACGATCAACGGAACACCCCCCCCTGTCCCGCCGTACACGCGAACCGCCCCGGGAAGGTTGCCTTCCCGGGGCGGTTCGCCGGATATTTCCTACTTCAGGTACTCCGACCCGTGGGTCACCGCCGAGTAGGCGTCGACCGCGCCGTGGCCGTAGAAGCCGTTGAACGACGGGTCACCCTCGCAGGTGGCCGTGAATTCGGCCGTGCGGCCCTCCTTCAAGTAGTCCACCGTGCGCGGCACCGGGCAGGCGATCTTCGCCGCCGTGCCCTCCAGGACGCGCTGGACCTTGTCCGGGTCCATGCCGAACTCGCCGTGCGACTTCTTGCCGTACTGCGAGACGATCAGCGCCGCGACGCCGGTCGCGTGCGGGGTGGCCATCGACGTGCCCTGCAGCCACTGGTAGTAGCCGACGCGGCCGTCCGCGGCCGTGGCCTTCTCGACGCCCGCGGCCAGGCCCGCTTCGGTGATGTTGCCGTCCGCGTCGATGTTGCCCTCCGCGACACCCACGTTCTTCGGGTACGTCGAGAGGATTTCGTTCTGGACCGTGCGGTACCACGGCGTGCCGAAGTAGTCGCGGAAGAAGCCGCCCGGGCCCGAGACCGAGATCTGCTCGAGGCCGTAGTTCGAGTAGTCCGCCTTCTTCTGCGACGGCCCGAACGAGCCCACACCGATCGTGTGGTTGCCCTCGACCGGCAGGTTCAGGCAGGTCGAGTTGTCCACCGTGCGCGGGTGCGTGCTGTTCGCCGGGTAGTCCGGGCTCGTGGTGTCCGGCAGCGGCTTGCCGAGGTCGGTGTGCTGGTTGCCCAGCGCGACCAGCATCGTGACGCCCTTGCGGTGCGCGTAGTTCAGCGCCCGCTGGGTCGCCTCGATGATCGTGCGCTGTTCGGCCTGCTCGGCGGGGGAATCCGCCGGGTTCGCCGTGCAGTTGTACAGCCACGGGTCGGTGTAGAACGACATGTTGACGACGTCGATGCCGGCGTCGCCGGCGTAGGTGATCGCGTCGACGGTCGGCTGCAGGAAGAAGTAGCCCGAGTCCTGGCCGGCGCGGATGTTCACCAGCGTCACGTTGGGCGCGACACCCGAGACGCCGAAGCCGTTGGCCGCGGCGGCGATGGTGCCGGCGACGTGCGTGCCGTGGCCGCCGTCGTCGTGGTTGACCGGGTCGACGCAGCCGCGGAACTCGCACGGCCCGTCCACTTCGGCGCCGTTGACGTCGGTCGGGATGTCCCGGGTGAAGTTGCGCGAGTCGGCCTCGTCGAAGTTCGGCGCGATGTCCGGGTGCGTGCCGTCGATGCCGGTGTCGATGACGCCGACCTTGACCTGCTTGCTGCCCGCCTGCTTGGTGCGCGAGAGGTCCGAGCGGACGGACTTGAGGCCCCACAGCTGGTCGTCCAGCGGGTCCATCCCGACGGCCTTGTTCGCCGCCGCCTTCTTGGAGGCGCCGGCGCGGCCTTCCTTCTCGACGCCGGCGTCACCCTTGGTCTTCTTGCCCGCCCGCGGCACCGAGCCGATGGACTGGGCCTTGGCGGTGCCGAACACCGCGCGGTTCGTCGCCACGCGCTCGGTGAAGCCGGTGGCGGGTGCGCTGGCCCTGATCAGGCCGACCGCGGTGTTGGTCTCCAGGACCGTGCCGCCCGCGGCCTTGATCGCCTGCTGGGCGCTGCCGATGCTCTGGACGTCCTTGGCGAGCACGGTGAACTCGGTCGCCGGGCCGGACAGCGCGGGCTGCGCCGACGCGGCCGGGACCGCGACCGCGGACACCGCGCCGAACAGCGGCACGGCCAGCACCGCGGCCATGAGCCTGGGTCTCTTCACGTTTCTCCTCCTCGCGGAAAGCGGTTCCTGCACCGTATAGACCGGACAATGCGCGTACAACGGCCAAACGTCTGTTACGGAACAACGGACTTCTGCTCCGCGAAGTGACAAGCTGACAAGTGGCCGTCGGTCCTGGGGACCAGTTCCGGCACCTCGGTCGCGCACCGGTCCTCGGCCTTCCAGCACCGCGTGCGGAAGCGGCACCCGGACGGGGGATCCAGCGGGCTCGGCACGTCGCCGGTCAGCCGGATCACCTGGCGGCGGCCGCGCACGGCCGGGTCCGCCACCGGCACCGCGGACAGCAGCGCCTGGGTGTACGGGTGGGACGGCCGTTCGTAGATCTCCTCGTCGGTGCCGAGCTCGACGATCTTGCCGAGGTACATCACCGCGACCCGGTTCGACAGGTGCCGCACCACCGAAAGGTCGTGCGCGATGAAGACGTAGGACAGGCCGAACTCGCCCTGCAGGTCGCCGAGCAGGTTCATCACCTGCGCCTGGATCGAGACGTCCAAAGCGGACACCGGCTCGTCGCAGATGATCACCTTGGGCCGCAGCGCGAGCGCCCGCGCGATGCCGATGCGCTGGCGCTGGCCGCCGGAGAACTGGTGCGGGTAGCGGTTGAGGTGCTCGGGGTTGAGCCCGACCACGTCCAGCAGTTCCCGCACCTTGCCCGCCCGCGAGCCCTTCGGGGCGACTTCGGAGTGGATCTCGAACGGCTCGCCGACGATGTCGCCGACCGTCATCCGCGGGTTGAGCGAGGTGTACGGGTCCTGCAGCACGATCTGGATCTCGCGCCGCAGCTTCCGCAGCTCGGCGCCGCGCATGGCGAAGATGTCGCGGCCCTCGAACTTCGCGGTGCCGCCGGTCGGTTCCTCCAGCCGCATCAGCACCTGGGCCAGTGTGGACTTGCCGCAGCCGGACTCGCCGACGACGCCGAGCGTCTCGCCCGGCATCAGGTCGAACGAGACGCCGTCGACCGCCTTGACCTGGCCGATCGTGCGCTTGAAGAGGATGCCGGTGCGGACCGGGAAGTACTTCTGGAGATCGGTGACCGAGAGAATGGGGTCAGGCACGGGAGCTCACCACCTCTTCGGCGAAGTGGCACGCGCTGGTGCGGCCGAAGCCGATCGCGTGCTGCGGCGGAACCTCTGCCGAACACTTCGCTTCGGCCCGTTTGCACCGCGGGTGGAACGGGCAGCCGGGCGGGATGTCCAGCAGGCTGGGCGGCAGGCCCTTGATGGTCTCCAGTGTCTGTCCTTTGAGGTCGAGCCGGGGCAGGGAGTCCATCAGCGCGGCGGTGTACGGGTGGGCCGGGGCGCGGAACAGCTCGACGGCGTCGGCCTTCTCGACGATCCGGCCCGCGTACATCACCGCGATCCGGTCGGCGACCTCGGCGACCACGCCGAGGTCGTGGGTGATCAGGACGAGCCCCATCCTGCGCTCGGCCTGGATCTCCTCCAGCAGGTCCATGATCTGGGCCTGCACGGTGACGTCGAGCGCGGTGGTCGGCTCGTCGGCGATGAGCAGGTCCGGGTCGAGGGCCAGCGACATCGCGATCATCGCGCGCTGGCGCATGCCGCCGGAGAACTGGTGCGGGTAGTCCTTGATCCGGCGTTCGGCGGCCGGGATGCGGACGGTGTCGAGCAGCTCGATCGCGCGCTTCCGGGCGTCCTTCTTGGACATGCCGAGCCGGACCCGCAGCTGCTCCTCGATCTGGAAGCCCACGGTGAACACCGGGTTGAGCGCGGACAGCGCGTCCTGGAAGATCATCGCGATCTCGCTGCCGCGCACCTCGCGGCGGCGGTCTTCGGACGCGGTCAGCAGGTCCTCCCCGCGCCAGCGCACGGCACCGGCGGTGATCACGCCGGGCGGGACGTCGAGGATGCCCATCACCGTCTGCGCGGTGACGCTCTTGCCGGACCCGGATTCGCCGAGGACGGCCAGCGTTTCGCCGGCGTGCACCGAGTAGCCGACGCCGTTGAGCACGTTCGCCACACCGTCGGCCGTCCGGAACTCGACGTGCAGGTTCTCGACTTCGAGCAGCAGTTCGTTGTCGGACAAGGGAGCTACCTCGACTTCGGATCGAGCGCGTCGCGGATGCCGTCGCCCAGCATCACGAAGGCCAGCACGGTCAGGGTGACGAAGGCGCCGGGGAACAGCAGCATGTGCGGGTCGTTCCGGAAGTAGTCCCGCGAGTCGGCGATGAGCACACCCCACGAGATCACCGGCGCGCGCACGCCGATGCCGAGGTAGGCCAGCGTCGCCTCGGCGCCGATGAACGCGCCGAGCGCGATGGTGGCGTAGACCAGCACCGGCGCGATCGTGTTCGGCAGCAGGTGCCGGAAGATGATCCGCGGGGTGCTCGCGCCGAGGCCGCGCGCGGCCTTGACGTAGTCGAGCTGCTTGGCCACCAGCGTCGCCGAGCGCATGATCCGCATGCCCACCGGCCAGCTCAGCACCGCGATGGAACAGACCACCTGGACGATGATGGTGACCGCGCCCGGGTTGGTGCCGGGCGCGTTGAACGTCGTCAGGATGACGATCGCGCCGAGCACGAACGGCAGGCCGGCGAAGATGTCGCCGAAGCGCGACAGGAGGCTGTCGACGAGCCGGCCGTAGTAGCCGGCGACGATGCCGATCACCGAGCCGAGGAGCACGGTCACCAGCGTGGAGAACAGCCCGACCAGCACCGACGCCCGGGTGCCGTAGATGGTGCGGACGTAGACGTCCTGGCCCTGGTTGTCGTAGCCGAACCAGGCGTCCGCGGACGGCCCTTCGTTGGCGTGCAGCAGGTCGCTGAAGCGCGGGTCGCGCGAGGTGAACAGGCCGGGCGCGATCGCGATCAGCACGATGAACAGGATGATCACCGCCGACGCGATCACCGCCGGCTTGCGCCGCAGCTGGCGCCAGGCGTCGCTCCACAGGCTGCGGGGTTTCTGCGGGCCGGCGGCGGAGTCGTCCACACGGGACAGTTCCGCCGCGTCGGCCCCGCCGCCGCCGATCAGGTTCGGGTCAGTCATAGCGGATCCTCGGGTCGAGAACGGCGTACAGCAGGTCGACGACCAGGCTCATCAGCAGGTACACCAGCACCAGCAGGACGACCACGCCGACGACGGTCGCGCTCTCCCGGTTCTGGATGCCGCGGAAGATGAGCCCGCCCAGGCCGTTGATGTTGAACACGCCTTCGGTGACGATCGCGCCGCCCATCAGGGCGCCGAGGTCGGTGCCGAGGAACGTGAGCACCGGGATCACCGAGTTGCGCAGCAGGTGGACGAGCACGACCCGGCTCTGCGGCTGGCCTTTGGCGATCGCCGTCCGGACGTAGTCGGCGCGGCGGTTCTCGGCGATGCTCGTCCTGGCCAGCCGGGCCACGTACGCCATGGACAGGCTGCCGAGCGCGATGCCCGGCACGATGAGTTCGCCGACGCTCGGGTTGTCCGACACGCTGGCCTCGATCCAGCCGAGGCCGTTGCTGCCCAGGGCGAGCTGCAGCACGATCGCGGTGACGAACACCGGCAGCGAGATCAGGAACGTGGTCGAGACCAGCACGAGGTTGTCGAGGAAACCCTTGCCGCGCAGGCCGGTCAGCACGCCGGCGGTGAGCCCGATGACCGCTTCGATGACCACGGCGATCACGGCCAGGCGCAGCGTGATCGGGTAGGACGTGGCGATCAGCTCGCCGACCGACGTGCCGTTGAAGGTTTCGCCCCAGTCGCCGGTGAACAGGCTGCCGAGGTACTTGAAGTACTGGACGAAGATGTTGTCGTTCAGGTTGAACTTCTCGGTCATCTGGGCGACGTAGGACGCCGGGCAGGCGGTCTGGCCGCACTTGCCGGAGAACGGGTCGCCGGGCACCGCCCAGACCAGGACGTAGATCAGGAACGTGGTGCCGAAGAAGACCGGGATCAGCTGGAGCAGCCGTCGCAGGACGTAGCGGGTCATCAAGTGTTCCTAGTGCGCGCCGGCCCTCGTGAGTGGTAAGGCGGGTTAGAACCCTCCTTACCACTCACGACGGCGTGGTGGTGGGAGCCGCAACTACTTCTTCAGGACCTCGATGGACGGGTAGTCCGGCATGCGCCGGAAGTCCAGGCCCGCCGACTTGAGGTTCTTCGACTTGGCCGCGACGCCCTTCTCGTCCCACACCGGGATCGTCGGCAGGTCCTGCGCGACCAGGTCCTCGGCCTGCTGGTACAGCTTGACCGCGGCGTCCTTGTCGGCGGTGGCGTCGGCCTGGGACAGCAACGCGTCGACCTTCGGGTTCGAGTACGTCGAGTCGTTCGAGGACCCGCCGGTCTTGAAGATCGGGTTGAGGAAGTCCTCGATGGACGGGTAGTCCGCCGACCAGTCCGAGCGGCCCATGCCGGTGAGCTTGTGGCCGGTCACGATGCTGCGCCACTGGCCGAAGTCGGTGGCGGGCACGAAGTCGCACTCGACGCCGAGCGTGTTCTTGATGCTGTTGCACGCCGCGACCAGCGGTTCCTTGCGGCCACCGTCCGCGTTGGACGCGATGGTCAGCTTGCCGGTGAAGCCCGACTTCTGGAAGGCCTCCTTGGCGGCCGCCGGGTCGAAGTGGCAGAACTTGCAGACGCCTTCACGCGCGCCCTGGATGCCCTGCGAGATGTAGCCGTCGGCCGGCACGTAGGTGTCGTTCATGACGGTCTTGGTGATCTGCGCGCGGTCGATCGCCATCGAGATGGCCTTGCGCAGCTCGAGGTTGTTGTAGCCCGGCACGTAGTACGGGATGTTGATGGTGCTGATCCCGAGCAGGTGGCCGGTGACCAGCCGGTCGCCGAGGTCGTTCTTGTACTTCCCGCCCGCGACGGCCGACGGCGGCAGCGTCTCGATGAAGTCGAGCCGCCCGCTCAGCAGGTCCTGGTAGGCGGTTTCCTGGCTGGAGTAGATCTTGATGTCGAGGTTCTTGAACTTGACCTTGTCCTCACCCTTGTAGTCGTCGAACCGGGTGAGCTTGATGTCCTGGTTGGGCGTCCGCGAGACGAATTTCAGCGGGCCGTTGCCGATCGGGTGCTGCTCGAAAGCCTTGGGGTCCTTGAAGAACGAGTCCGGCAGCGGCGCGAAGGCCTGGTAGCCGACCTTGATGTCGAAGACGGAGAAGGGCGCGTTGAGCGTCACCTGGAACTCGTAGTCGCCCTTCGCGACCAGCCCGGACATCTTGTCGGTGGCCGGCTTGGCGTTCTCGGCCTCGGGGTGGACGTCGGCGTACCCCTGGATGTTCGAGAAGAAGTCGGTGTTGAGCTGGCCGTTCGGCGCGTAGGCGCCGTAGTTCCAGGCGTCGATGAAGTTGTGCGCCTTCACCTCGGTGCCGTCGTGGAACTTCCAGCCCTGCTTGATCTTGATGTCGTAGACCTTGGAATCGGTCGTGGTGATCGAGTCCGCCATCAGGTTGAAGGGCTTGGCGTCCGCGCCCTTGAACCCGACCAGCGTGGCGAACATCGGCTGGACGGCCTTGGTGCCGCCGAGGTCGTTGATGTTCGTCGGGACCAGCGCGTTCTGCGGTTCGGTGCCGTAGACGCTCACGGTGCCGTCCGGGTCCGTCCCGCCGGCCCCCGTGGAGCTGTCCGACCCCCCACCGCACGCGGCGAGCACGAGCGCCAGCGAGGTCATCACCACCGTGGGTCCCCAGAGCCTGCGCGAACGACGCATGATCCCCTCCATTTCCGGTGTGTCCGAAAGGTGAGACGCACGGTATCGGGGGCGGCGAAGCCGATCACAGGACTGCGGTGTTGCAAATGTGTGACGACCGTCGGGACCACCTGGTTGGAGCACAACCAACGTAGGAATCCGGATACTCCGGACGGCCCAGCGCGGACAGCAGGTCATCACGCGCTCACCCACGGTTCGCTTGTGCCACAAGCCCTTTCGGGCGGCCGAACGGTCGGTCAGGCGAGCACGACACCGCTGAAGCCACGTGCCTGGAAGGTCGACACGCGTGATCAGAGGGTCGACACGCGTGATTGTGAGGTCGACACCCGTGAGCAACGCCGTGTCGACCCTTCAATCACGCGTGTCGACCCTGCAATCACGCGTGTTGACCCTTCGATCACGGTTGGTCAGGTGAGGGAGAGGGCGATGCCGTCGAGGATGTCGTGCTCGCTGACGACCAGCTCGGTCGGGCCGCCGCGGGCCGCGAGCTGTTCGGCGAGGGTCTGGACCACTACCGCGCCGCCGCCGATCACGTCGACGCGGCCCGGGTGGATCACCGGGTTGGCCGCCCGGGTGGCGTGGTCGCTGTGCAGCAGCTCCGAGGCGAGGCGGTCGATGTCCGCCGCGGTCAGCTTGGACAGGTGCACCCGGTCGCTGTCGTACTCCGGGAGCCCCAGCGCGATCGCCGACAGCGTGGTCACCGTGCCCGCGACGCCGATCCACGTGTGGGCGCGGGCGACGTCGACGACGTCGAACGCGTCGGTGAGGACCTTGCCGGCCAGGTCGCGGGCGGCGGCGATCTCGTCCGCGGCCGGCGGGTCGCTCTTGAGCGCCCGCTCGGTGATCCGGACGCAGCCGATGTCGACCGACTTGGCCGCGAGCACCTCGGCCTGCCGGCCGTCCCAGGTGCCGAGGACCAGCTCGGTCGAACCGCCGCCGACGTCGACGACCACGAACGGGCCGTCGTCCGGGTCCTGCTCGCCCACCGCGCCGGTGAACGACAGCCGCGCCTCTTCGTCGCCGCTGATCACCTCGGCCTCGACGCCGAGGGTCTCGCGGGTCATGCGGAAGAAGGCGTCCCGGTTCTTCGCGTCGCGGGTCGCCGAAGTGGCGACCATGCGGACCTTCTCGACGCCCTTGCGCCGCGCGGCGATCGTGTAGTCGGCGAGCGCGACGCGGGTGCGCTCGAGGGCCTCGGGGGCCAGCTCGCCGGTGGCGTCGACCCCTTGGCCGAGCCGGACGATCCGCATCTCGCGGTGCAGGTCGCGCAGGTCGACCGTGCCGTCGTGACGCGGCGTCAGCTCGGCGACGAGCAAGCGGATGGAGTTGGTCCCACAGTCGATCGCGGCAACACGAGGCATGCGATCACCCTAACCGGCGCCCGCTCAGGTGGTCGGGGACGTCGGCGGCAGCGTGGTCGTGCTCGGGATGACCGTCGTGCTGATCTGGGTGACCACCTGCCCGCACGTCGGTGCCGGGGTCGTGGTCGGGCTCGGCGAGGTCTCCCCGGTGGGCGTCGGCGTGGACGTCGGCGCCGGCACGGTCGTGATGCTGATGACCGTCGTCGGGATCACCGACGTCGTCGGCGGCGCGCATGTGGGCGTCGACGTCGGCGGCTTCGAGGTGCCCGGCGTGGTCGGCGGCGGGGTGGAGACCGTCGTCGTCGGGACCGGCGGGGGCGGGATCGACGGCGGCGCGGGAAGGGCGGCCGCGTTCGGGGCGCCGATCGGCACCGTGCTGTCCGGCACCTGCATGATCCCGTTGCGGTAGGCGTCCGCCCACAGGATCACCGTGTTCACGTACGTGTCGGAGTTGTTGTACCGGTAGATCGCCCCGCGCAGCTGGTCCGGCTTCGCCAGGTCGAACCCGCCGGAGCACAGGTAGCGGCCGGTGGCCAGGGCCGCGTCGAAGATGTTGTTCGGGTCGGACTTGCCGTCGCCGTTGCCGTCCGAGGCGTAACCCTTCCAGGTGCCCGGGATGAACTGGGTCGGGCCGACCGCGCGGTCCCACACCGGGTCGGTGTCGAGCAGGCCCTGGTCGGTGTCCGGGATCGCGGCGAACCCGCCCTGGCCGTTGAGCTGCGGGCCGAGGATCGGCTCACGCGTGGTCCCCGCCGCGTCGACGTACCCGCCGCGGGCGTGGTTGGACTCGATCCGGCCGATGCTGGCGATCAGGGCCCAGTCGATGTGGCACGCGGGCAGCTCACGGCCGAGGATGTCGGCGGCGTTCTTGTACGCGGCGAGCGCGGTGGCCGGGATGCCGAGGGGCCCGTCGGGGAGCTCGTAGGCCGGCAGCGGCAGCGGGACGGGCGCGCCGGGCAGGGTGCCGTCGACGGCGATCTGCTGGAGGGCGGCGTTCCCGGGGTCGTAGCCCTGGGCGAGCGCGGCGTCGCGGGTGTGCTCACCGGTGCCGCCGAGCCAGCCGAGGGTGCCGCCGCCGGCGACCAGCGCCGGGACCACGGCCAGGATGCCGGTGATCAAGGGGTACGCGGCGCGGTGGCGGATCCCGAATCTTCGCGCGTAGCTCCCGACTGCGTCTGGCAGTCGCCGCACACGCATGTTCAGAGCCCTCCCGGCCGGATCGATCGCCGCTTCCGGGACACAGCCTGCCGCAAGCGCGGCGAGGTTTCAGCCCATCGAGAGTCGGGATCGAGGTTTTCGCTCACCCAGACCAGTTATCTGTTCACAAGGCGCGAGCGTTACGCGGCGCAGTCACCCGTGGGCCACCCGTTGGCCTTAAGCAGGGCCAGCGTCTCGTCACCGAACGGATTCACGCCGGGGCCGACGGCCAGGGCGTGGGCGACGTGCACGTGCAGGCACTTGACGCGGCCTGGCATGCCACCGGCGGTGACCTGGTGACCCAGCGGCTCGATCGCGTCCCGCTCGGCGAGGTAGACCTCGTGGGTGCGCTGGTACTGCGCGGCGAGCTCGGGATCGGTGGTGAGCCGCTCGGTCATCTCCTTCATGATCCCGGACGCCTCGATGGTGCCGATCATCGAGTTCAGCTTCGGGCAGGTGAGGTAGTAGAGCGTCGGGAACGGGGTGCCGTTCTCCAGCCGCGGGCTGGTCTGCACCACGGACGGGTGCCCGCTCGGGCACCGCGCGGCGATCGCGCGCAGCGCCCGCGGCGGCCGTCCGAGCTGCTCCGCGATGATCTCGCGGTCGGCGTCGGTGACGGGCTCGAACCGGTGCTGCTGCGTGCTGTTCACGCGGTCAAGGTTAGAGCGTGCCCCCAGTCACCCCGACGAGACCTGGTTCCACAGGTTCTCGTACCAGGAGCTGCCCGCGACCTGCTGCTGCCCGGCCGGCGGGGCCGCGTCCGGCGCCTTGTCCTCCGGCAGCTGGACGATGTACGGCGTCTCGCCCGGCTTCACGTAACGCAGCCGGCGACGGGCTTCGGCCTCGATCTGCGCCGGGTCGCTCAGCTCCGCCTTGCGGCCCTGGAGCTGAGCGACCTCCTGCTGCAGCTGGGCCTGCTGGGCCTGCTGTTCACGGACTTCGGTCCGCTGGGAGAGGTACGTGCGCAGGGGCACGGCGATGGTGAACGCCAGCGCGCACACCACGATCGCCACCACCGCCGCGCGGCGGGTGGTGGACATGCCGAGCACCTTCGCCGCGCCCGACGCCCGCTTCGCCGCCAAGCCCCGGCGCAGCCGGGCCCTGGTGGTCTCCGCGTCACCGGTGCGGCGGCGCGCCGCCGCCGTGCCGTCCGTGCGGGGCGACCGGGATCCCGGGCTCCCCGCCCGACCGGCCTCGGGACGGCGGGTCCGCGCGGGTCCACCGACCCGCGCCGAACCGCCGCCACCGCCGCGGCGGCCGCGTGTCCTCCCCCGGTCCGCCATCGGCGTCAGCCCTCGGCGCTGAACCGCGGGAAGGCCAGCTCGCCGGCGTACCGGGCCGCGTCACCGAGGGTCTCTTCGATGCGCAGCAGCTGGTTGTACTTGGCGATCCGCTCGCCGCGGGCCGGGGCACCGGTCTTGATCTGGCCGACGCCGGTGGCGACGGCCAGGTCCGCGATGAACGTGTCCTCGGTCTCGCCTGAGCGGTGGCTCATCATCGACTTGTAGCCGAACGAAGTGGCCAGCGAGATCGCGTCGAGCGTCTCGGACAGGGTGCCGATCTGGTTGACCTTCACCAGCAGCGCGTTGGCGGCGCGGCGGGTGATGCCCTCCTCCAGGCGGTCCGGGTTGGTGACGAACAGGTCGTCGCCGACGATCTGGACCTTCTCGCCGACCTCGGCGGTCAGGGTGACCCAGCCGTCCCAGTCGTCCTCGCTCAGCGGGTCCTCGATCGACACGAGCGGGTAGTCGCGCAGCAGTTCGGCGTAGTAGGCCGACATCTGCTCCGCGCTCTTCTTGCTGCCTTCGAAGGTGTACGCGCCGTCGGCGAAGAACTCCGTCGCGGCGACGTCCAGCGCGAGCGCGACGTCACGGCCCGGGGTGTAGCCGGCCTTCTCGATGGCCTGCAGGATCAGGTCGAGCGCCTCGCGGTTGTTCGCCAGGTTCGGCGCGAAGCCGCCTTCGTCGCCGAGACCGGTCGAGAGGCCGCGGCCCTTCAGGACCGACTTCAGCGAGTGGTAGACCTCGGCGCCCCAACGCAGGGCCTCGCGGAAGGTCTCGGCGCCGATCGGCGCGATCATGAACTCCTGGACGTCGACGTTGCTGTCGGCGTGCGAACCACCGTTGAGGATGTTCAGCATCGGCACCGGCAGCACGTGCGCGTTCGGGCCGCCCAGGTAGCGGAACAGCTCCAGCTCGGCCGACTCGGCGGCGGCCTTCGCGACGGCCAGCGAGACGCCGAGGATGGCGTTCGCGCCGAGGCGGGACTTCGCCGGCGTGCCGTCGAGGTCGACCAGCTTCTGGTCGACGATCCGCTGGTCGACGGCCTCGATGCCGACCATCTCCGGGCCGATCTCGTCGAGCACCGCGGCGACCGCCCGCTCGACGCCCTTGCCGTTGTAGCGGCCGGTGTCGCCGTCCCGCAGCTCGACCGCTTCGTGCTCACCGGTCGACGCCCCCGACGGGACCGCGGCCCGCGCCAGGGTGCCGTCGTCGAGAGCCACCTCCACCTCGACCGTCGGGTTGCCGCGCGAGTCCAGAATCTCGCGCGCGCCTACCTGCTCGATGAGAGCCACGCCATGCTCCTCGGTGCGTCATTCCTGCCTGCGGTAACGGGCCCAGCCTAGCCTTCGCCGCAGTTCACCCGTTGGAGGACTCACCGCCCGCGCGCACCTCCTGCCAGCCGGGCGGGAGCTCGACGACCTCGGACGTCTGCTGCCAGAACGTCCAGCTGTTCCCGCCGAGATCGGCGACCGTGAACACCCGGGCCCCGTAGGGCTGGTCCTGCGGCGGTTCCAGCTCGCACTCGTCCCCGAGAGCGGCCTCGACCCGGGCGTAGGTTTCGTCCACGTCGTCGACGTAGACGATGTTGAGCTGCCCGACCGGCCCGTCGACCCCCTTGGCCTGCCAGTAGTCCGGCCCGACCCCGGCGATCTGGATCGGCGCGCCGCCCGCGCGCAGGGTCGCCTGGAACACCTCGCCGGCGCCGTCGCAGAACCGGACCTCTTCGGCGAACCCGAAGACCCTGGTCAGCCAGGCGAGCGCCTCGGTGGCGTCGGCGTAGTACAGGTAGGGCGCCAGGCCCCGGTACGGGCTGCTCATGGCGGCACAGTCCATCACGTCCCGTTCGGAGGCGTGTGCAACCCCCTCCTCCGGGGTAACGTGGGAGCGACCATGACGGACGCCGCAGCTGCTTCGCAGCCTCCCGAAGAGTCGCGGTTCCACGCCTTCCGCCAGGCCGAAGACCTGGTCGGCCGCCGTCGTCCGCTCGACGCGCTGAAGGCCCTGAAGCCCCTGCTCGAATCCGAAACGGACAAGCCGTCGGTGCACCTGCTGGCCGGGCGCGCGTACTTCCACTCCGCCCAGCTGCGGCGCGCCGAAGAGGCGTTCACCCGGGTACTGGAACTGGACCCGACGGACCACTACGCCCGGTTCATCCTCGGCCGGACGCTGCAGCGGCTCGGCCGGTTCGTCGAGGCACTGGCCCAGATGAAGATCGCCTCGGCGATGCACCCGGTGCCCGAGTACCTCGAAGCGATCAGCGAGGTCAAGGCCCACATCGCCCTGCGCGAACCCTGACCAGGGCCGAACGACCCGGAAGACCTCGGCCGTTCGGCCGATCAGGCCGGGCCCCTCGACCGATCCGCGGGACCCCCTCCACCGGCGATGCTGAAGGCAGACCGATTTCAGGAGGGACCCACGATGTCGATCTTCACCACGCTGGGTGCGTACGCCGGCTTGCTGCTGCTGGTACTCATGGCCGTCACGCCGATGTTCGCCGACCGCGAGCTCTGATTCAGGGCGCGACGCTCGCCTCCGCGTAGGCGTCCGCCGCGCTGAAGACGTCCTGGCCGTACGAAACGGCCTGGTTGTAGAACAGGATCGCCCGCCACCAGCCGGCCGGCGTACCCGAGTCGTCGCCTCCGGAACACAGGAACCGCGCCGCCGTGAAGGCCGCGTCGTCGATGTTCTGCGGGTCCGGCGCGCCGCCGTCGCCGTTGGCGCGCTCCTGGTACTTCTTCCACGTCGACGGCAGGAACTGCATCGGGCCGATCAGGTGGTCCCACGACTTGTCGCCGTCGAGCTTGCCGCCGTCGGAATCGTGCACCGCCGGGACGCCCGGGGAGCCGTCCAGCGGCGGGCCGACCACCGGCTTCGCCACCCGGCCGTCCGCGCCGATCGCCGCGAGGTCGAACTCGCCGCGCTCGTTCTCGACCCGGCCGATGCCGGCCAGGGTCGCCCACGAGAGGTGGCACGTCGGCTTCTGGCGCTGCATCCACATCTCCGCCCGGCCGTACGCCGCGAGCACCCGCGTCGGGATGTGCGTCTTGTCCGCGACGCGGGTCGCCCACGCGTCCAGTTCGGCGCGGTCCGACACCTGTGGCCGGTCGACCGGGGCGGCGAGCCCGGCCCGCGGTGCTTCGGCGCCGGGCTGCGGCCGTTGTTCGGGGATGGCGAGCGCCGGCTGGACCGGCGGCGCCGCGGCGGGCGCGTCCGGGTTGCGGACACCGATGGTCACGAGGAGGACCACGCCGGTGAGCACCAGCCCCAGCGCGAGGGCGATCCGGCCGACGTACCGCCGGGGCGGGCCGCCGGTGGGCGGCGACGGCGGCGTGACGGTCGGCTGAGCGGTATCGGCCACCCGAACAGGTTACGGAGCCACTCAAGGGGGTCGTGTGGCTCCGAAGCGTCCGGGCGAGGTCACCCGCAACCCCCGGAAGCGGTCCCCTGAGCGGCTGACCAGGCAAGCGGAAGGTAAACGCAGCCTCCCTGCCTGCGAAATCACAGAATTCGTTACCGAGTCGACGCGCAAGCCTCTGACCTGCGGTTAACCTAACCTAACTTCCGATCGATGCCCTGTTTGTCCGGTTGCCTCGTTTCGAGGAAGCGGCCGTGCACTGGACTTACAGGTGAGCCTTACCTAAAAACATCACGGAAGCAGAACTCAGGGAGGCGGACCGGTGTTGTTCTCGAGCGCGCTGATCGGGCTGCGCGAAGGCCTGGAAGCCGCGCTGGTCGTCAGCATCCTGGTGGCCTTCCTGGTCAAGACCGAGCGGCGGCACGCCTTGCGCTGGGTCTGGCCGGGTGTCGGCGCCGCCGTGCTGCTGTCGGTCGCCGTCGGCGCGGTCCTCACCTACACGACGGCCCAGCTGTCCTTCGAACACCAGGAGCTGCTCGGCGGCAGCCTGTCGATCGTCGCCGTCGTGTTCGTCACCGCGATGATCTTCTGGATGCGCAAGGCGTCGAAGAGCATCGCCGCCGAGCTGCGCGGGAAGATGGACGACGCGCTGGACGTCGGCCCCGCGGCCGTGCTGCTGCTGTCGTTCCTCGCGGTCGGGCGCGAAGGCCTGGAGACCGCGGTCTTCTTCTACTCCGCCGTCCAGACCGCGCAGTCGGACACCGTGCAGCCGCTGATCGGCTTCGCCGTCGGCATCGCGGCGGCGGTCGTGCTGGCCTGGCTGCTCTACCGGGGCGCGGTCCGGTTCAACCTGGGCAAGTTCTTCACAGTCACCGGCGTCCTGCTGGTGTTCGTCGCCGCGGGCGTGCTCGGCTACGGCCTGCACGACCTCCAGGAAGCCGCGTTCCTCCCGGGCATCGGCACCCTGGCCTTCGACGCTTCGGCGACGCTGCCCGAGACGTCCTGGTACGGCGCCCTGCTGAAGGGCATCTTCAACTACTCGCAGCAGACGACCGTGCTGCAGGCCGTCGCCTGGGTCGCCTACGTCGCCATCGTGCTGCCCCTCTTCCTCAAGCCCAGCAAGAAGACCGCGCCGGCGCCCGCCGCCGCGGCCGCCTCGAAGGAGTGACCGTGCGCAAGACCACCCCACTGGCCCTGCTGGCCGGCGCCACCACACTGGTGGCCCTCGCCGCGTGCGACAGCAAGAGCCAGCCAGCGGCGGACGGCGGCCCGATCAAGGTTTCGGCGTCCGACACCGCGTGCGAGGTCTCCGCGACCACGGCCAACGCCGGCAACCTGACCTTCGAGATCACCAACAAGGGCACCAAGGTCACCGAGTTCTACCTCTACGCCGAGGGCGACCGGATCATGGGCGAAGTCGAGAACATCGCGCCCGGGCTCAACCGGCGGCTGATCGTCGAGGTCGCCGACGCCGGCAAGTACCAGACCGCGTGCAAGCCGGGCATGGCCGGCACCGGCATCCGCGGCGACTTCACCATCACCGGCGGCGTCGCGAAGCAGAACGACAGCAACGCCCAGAAGGCGCAGGCCACCAAGAGCTACGCCGACTACATCGCGAACAACACCTCCGCGCTGCAGGACGAGACGGTGAAGTTCGCCGACCTCGTCAAGGCGGGCAAGACCGACGAGGCGAAGGCCGCGTACGCGCGCACCCGCATCTACTACGAGCGGATCGAGCCGGTCGCCGAGAAGTTCGGCGACCTCGACCCGGCCATCGACGTCCGCGAGGCCGACCTCGAGCCGAACCAGCAGTTCACCGGTTTCCACCGGCTCGAGAAGGACCTGTTCAAGACGGGCCTGCAGCCCGACAGCGGCCAGATCGCCGACAAGCTGGTGACCGACGTCAAGGACCTGGTCGCCAAGACCAAGACCCTGGAGCTGTCCGCGCTGGACCTCGCGAACGGCGCCAAGGGCCTGCTCGACGAGGTCGCGACCGGCAAGATCACCGGTGAGGAAGAAGCCTTCTCGCACACCGATCTCTGGGACTTCCAGGCCAATGTGGACGGCTCCAAGGGCGCGATCACCTCGCTGCGGCCGATCCTGCAGGCCAAGGACCCCGCACTCGTGTCCACTCTGGACAAGGAGTTCGCGAACGTGCAGGGCCTGCTGGACAAGCAGCGGGCCGGTGACGGCTTCAAGCTGTACACCGAGCTTTCCCAGGACCAGGTCAAGGAGTTCGCGTCGGCCGTGGACGCGCTGAGCGAACCGCTGAGCAAGGTTGCGGAGGTCGTGTCGAAGTGACGTCGACGGAGGGCACGCGCGTCTCGCGGCGGAAGCTGTTCGGCCTGGCGGGCGCGGGTGTCGCGCTCGCCGGGGCCGGGGCCGCCGCCGGCATCGGGATCGACAAGGCGACGAGCGGCAATGCCGAGGCGTCGACGAACACCGTCGACTTCCACGGCGAGCACCAGGCCGGGATCGTCACCCCGGCGCAGGCCAACCTGCACTTCGCGGCCCTCGACGTCACGACGAAGGACCGCGAGAAGCTGCGGGCCCTGCTCAAGACGTGGACCGACGCGGCCCGCCGGATGACGGCAGGCCAGGAGGTCGTCGCGAACGGCGCGGTCGGCAGCGGCGCGTACGCCCCGCCCGGCGACACCGGCGAGGCGCTCGACCTGCCGCCGTCGAACCTGACGCTGACCATCGGCTTCGGGCCGTCGCTGTTCGACGGCCGGTTCGGGCTGGCGGGCAAGCGCCCGCCGCAGCTGATCGACCTGCCGCTGTTCCCGAAGGACAAGCTCGACCCGGCTCGCAGCGGCGGCGACCTGTGCATCCAGGCCTGCGCGGACGACCCGCAGGTGGCGGTGCACGCGGTCCGCAACCTGGTCCGGCTCGGTTTCGGCGTCACCGAGGTCCGCTGGTCCCAGCTCGGCTTCGGGCGCAGCTCGTCGACGTCGCGGGCGCAGCAGACGCCCCGGAACCTCTTCGGGTTCAAGGACGGCACGAACAACATCAAGGCCGAGGAACCCGACGTCCTCGGCGACCAGGTGTGGGCCACCGCGGCCGACGGCCAGGCCTGGATGGCCGGCGGCTCGTACCTGGTGGCCCGCCGGATCCGGATGCACATCGAGACGTGGGACCGCGAAACCCTGGACGGCCAGGAGAAGATCATCGGCCGCACGAAGGGCACCGGCGCCCCGCTGGGTCAGACCGCGGAGTTCGACGAGCTCGACCTGGACGTCGGCGGCGCGGGCGGCGAGAAGCTGATCCCGGAGGACGCCCACGTCCGCCTGGCCTCGCACCAGGCGTTGAACGGAGTCCGGATCCTGCGCCGGGGCTACAACTTCGTCGACGGGTCGGACGGGGTGGGGCACCTCGAAGCGGGGTTGTTCTTCCTGGCGTTCAACCGCGACACCCGGAAGCAGTACGTGCCGATGCAGCAGGCGCTGTCGTCGAAGGACGCGATGATGGAGTACGTCCAGCACACCGGCTCGGCGCACTTCGCGGTCCCGCCGGGCGTGACCCGCGACTCGAGCTGGGCGGACGCGCTGTTCTCCTGATCCCGGTTGCCTAAAGCCTTTAGGTAGTTCTACCCTGGCTTTAGGCAACGAGGAGAAGGATGATGGTGAGAGCAGGGCTGACCACCGAACGCGTGGTGCACGCCGCGGCAGAGCTGGCCGACGAAGCCGGCTTCGACCGGCTGACGCCGTCGGAGCTGGCGCGGCGGCTCGGCGTCCAGGTCGCCAGCCTGTATTCGCACGTCAAGAACGCCCACGACCTGCGCACGAAGGTCGCGCTGCTGGCGCTCGACGAGCTCGCCGGCCGGGCCGCCGCCGCGCTCGCGGGCCGGGCCGGTCGAGACGCGCTCGTCGCCTTCGCCGACGTCTACCGGGACTATGCCCGCGAGCACCCCGGCCGGTACGCCGCCGCGCAGTTGCGGCTCGACCCGGAGACCGCGGCCGCGAGCGCCGGTCCCCGGCACGCCGAGATGATGCGCGCGATCCTGCGCGGCTACGACCTGACGGGCCCGGACGAAACGCACGCCGTGCGGCTGCTGGGCAGCGTCTTCCACGGGTTCGTCAGCCTCGAAGCCCAAGGCGGGTTCGACCACAGTTCCCCCGCGGCGCCGGAAAGCTGGGTCCGCATCCTCGCCGCCCTCGACACCCTCCTGCAGGATTGGCCGCGATCGTGATCGACATCCCCCTGACCGCGAAGCTCGTCCGCGGCGCACTCGAACTCGAACGCACCGGGCGCGGCCTGGTGCCCCACCGGCTCCCGGCCCGCGCGCGGGCGCAGAACACCGACCCGCGGCTCGCCATGGCCGAGGCACAGCCCGCCGGCGTCCGGCTGCGGTTCCGGACCACCGCGGACGTCGTCGAGCTGGAGACGCTGCGGACCAAGCAGGTCTACCCAGGCGCCCCGCCGCGACCGGACGGCCGTTACGACCTGCTGGTCGACGGCCAGCCGGCCGCCCAGGCGAGCGTGAGCGACGGCAACACCCTGAACGTCGACCTGGCGACCGGAGCGTCCTCGCTCACCGCGGGCCCACCGGGTGTCGTCCGGTTCGCCGGGCTGGGCGGAGAGCCCAAGGACGTCCAGATCTGGTTGCCGCACAACGAACTCACCGAGCTCGTTGCCCTGCGCGCCGACGCGCCGGTCGAAGCCGTGCCCGGTGGCCGGGTGTGGTTGCACCACGGCAGCTCGATCAGCCAGGGCTCGAACGCGGCCGGCCCCGCGACGACGTGGCCCGCGCTCGCCGCCACCGCGGCCGGCGTCGACCTGGTGAACCTCGGTTTCAGCGGCAACGCGCTGCTCGACCCGTTCACCGCCCGGGCGCTGCGGGACACGCCCGCCGACCTGATCAGCGTCAAGCTGGGGATCAACGTGGTCAACGCGGACCTGATGCGCCTGCGCGCGTTCGGGCCCGCGGTGCACGGCTTCCTCGACACGATCCGCGACGGCCACCCGGACACCCCGCTCGTGGTCGTCTCGCCGCTGTACTGCCCGATCCACGAGCGGACGCCCGGACCGGGCGACTTCGACCACGAGGCACTGGCAGCCGGCGTGGTCCGGTTCCGTGCGACCGGCGACCCGGCCGAGCGCGCGGCGGGCAAGCTGACGCTGGAGGTCATCCGGGACGAGCTGGCGCGGATCGTGACGCAGCGGCAGGCCTCGGACTCGCACCTGACCTACCTCGACGGCCGTTCGCTGTACGGTGAAGCCGATTTCGCGGACCTCCCGCTGCCGGACGACCTCCACCCGTGCCCGGCGGCCCACCGCCGGATCGCGGAACGGTTCGCCGCACTGATCCTTGACTTCAAGGGAGCTTGAAGTTGGACACTGCGGGCATGTTCACCGAAGCAGAGCTCGCCTACCTGACCGAGCAGCCGCTGGGCCGCCTCGCGACCCAGCAGCCGGACGGGACGCTGCAGGCGAACCCGGTCGGATTCCGGTACAACCCCGACGAGAAGACCATCGACATCACCGGACACAATCTGCGCCAGACCAAGAAGTTCCGCAACATCGCGACGAACGACCGCGTCGCCTTCGTGGTCGACGACATCCCGTCGACGAACCCGTGGCGGGTCCGGTGCCTGGAAATCCGGGGCCGCGCCGAAGCCCTGGTGGGCATCGGGCTCCCGCAAGGGCAGTACGAACACCTCGCGGACATCCACTTCGACGACGCGGTGATCCGCATCCACCCGGAGCGCATCCTCGCGATGGGCGTCGAAAACTGGGACCGGGATCCGTACGAACTGGAGACGAACTTCCGCAGCGTCTGAACGTGCAGGCCTCCGGTGGTGAAGTGGAGCTGCCGAGAAAGCGCTTCACCCCGCCGGAGGCCGCGCGCGTCACCAAGACAGTCAGCGGCGGCCACCCCAAGCCGTGTACGTCACCCCTCCCGCCACAGCCAGGACCACCGCTGTCCAGGTGGCCGCCGGCGTTTCCGGAGGTTGCAGCAGCCAGGCGGCGATGCGGCTCGTCGTCGAGGCGTCGCTCGGGACGAACGGGCTCACCGCCGACCAGGCCAGCGGGAGTGTCCAGCCGAACTGGCCGCCCGCGATCGTGGCCGCCAAGCCCGCCAGGCCCGCGAGACCGGCCGCGTCGCGGACGATGATCGACGCGGCCACCGGCGACGGGCCCAGCTCCTGCACGCCCAGGACCACCGCGCCGGCCACGACCGCGATCAGGGCCAGGTGGGCGAACCGCCGGACCGGCCACGGCCGGGCCGCGGTCCGGTCCAGGTCGGGGTCCTGGCCGCTCAGCCCGATCGCCGCCACCGCGACCGCCGTGGTCAGCGCCAGCGCGGTGAAGATGCCGTTCCACGCGTCCCGGCCCAGGACCCACACCCCGGACGTCGCCACCAGCAGCGCCCCGAACGCCACCGGCAGCTGCCGCGAACGCGCGTACAGCGTCGCCCACCTCATCGGAGGGCCCCCGGCACCAGCGTTTCGAGCGGGTCGCCCTGGCACGTCAGCAAAGTCCGGCGCAGCGCGGCGACCCGCGCGAACTGGACCTCCGGCGGCAGGGTGCGGAACTGGGACCAGGCCTGCTGGACCGGGCTCGCTTCGGGCCCGAACCACTTGCCGGCGTACTCGGGCAGCGTCCTCAGCTCCCCGGTGAAGTACGCCGCCGCGATCATCCGGGCGCCCATATCGGAAATGCTGGCGTTGGTCGGCCACTCGCAGGACGGCACGCCCGCTCCGGACAGCACCGCCACCCGCAGGCCGTTCGCGTCCGTGGTGAGGAGTTCGTCGTTGCGCTGGAAGTCGAGGTAGACGACGGCGGGATCCCGCTGGGTGGGCTCGGTCCTGGTGCTGGGCGCGACCCGTTCTTCGATCCGGGTCGGCGCGTCCGGCAGCTTCGCCAGCATCGCGAGCGCTTCGCGGCCGGGGCCGGCCAAGGCGGCCAGCCGGTCGCGGTGCAGTTCCGCCAGGCAGATCGGCCCGTCGCAGACCTTGCGGGCGGCGACGGTGTCGACGGTGAAGGCCTCCGCCGGGAACAGCGGCAGCGCGATGGCGGCTCCGGCGACGAGCGGCAGCAGGCTCAGCAGCCGGGCTCGCACGGACTGCGCCGACAGCAGCAGGAACCCGGTGACGGCGATGCCGAGGAACCACAAGGCCTGCCCGGTGTCGAGCGCCCCCGCGGTCGTCACCATCGAGCCCCGTGGCTCCGGGAGCACCGGGGCCAGCGGACCGGCCCGCGGGGGCAGCACGGCGTCGAGGCCCGGTTCGAGCGACAGCCAGCAAAGGATCGTCACGACGAAGGCGAGCACGGCGAGCCCGGGCGCGGTCAACGGATGCGGCAGCAGCCGTCCGACGGCCAGCCCCAGCCAGTTCCCGGCGACCACGGCGAGCACCCCGACGCCCACGACGGGGACGAAGGTGGCCGAGAAGAACCCGTCGTGGGCCAGGACTTCGGCGACACCCACGCCGAACACGACCAGGTAGCCGAGGGCGGTCAGCCCACCGACGGCGCCGGCCAGCCGGATCGCCCGGTGCCACCCGGGCCGCGGCGTGGTGGCCAGCAGTTCGGTCATGCCCGAGCGGCTGTCGCGCATGCCCTGGATGGCGCCGGCCCCGACCACGACGGGCCAGAGGAACTGCAGCAGGAACCGGAGCCAGAGCGCGGTCGTGGTGGTGTTCGCGGTCCAGGCTGCGGGGGCCTTCCACCACGGCCCGGTCAGCAGGAAGAGGAACCCGAGCGCGAAGACGACGACCGCGAGACCGGCCCAGGGCGCGATCGAGCGCCGGAGTTCGATGCGGAAGATCACCACGCCCCCTGACCCGGCTCGTGGTTCAGCAGCGCCGAGTAGCCGCGCTCGATCGGGCTGTCGCCCACGTGCTCGAGGGTGCCCGCGGCGGCCAGTTCGTCCGGCGTTCCCTGGAACACCAGCTTCCCCGCCGCGAACAGGACGACGTCCGTGCACGCCGTGGCGACGTCCTCCACCAGGTGCGTCGAGATCAGCACGCACGAGTCGCGGCCCAGCTCCTGGACCAGCTCGCGGAACCGGACCCGCTGTGCCGGGTCCAGGCCGGCCGTCGGCTCGTCGAGGAGCAGGACCTCCGGATCGTTGACGATCGCCTGGGCGATGCCCACCCGGCGGACCATGCCGCCCGACAGCGTCTTCATCCGGTCGTCCGCGCGGTCGGCCAGGCCGACCCGCTCGACGGCCCGCTGGACCGCCCCGGGGATGTCCTCTTTGGACATCTCCTTCAGCCAGGCCAGGTACTCGACGA
This sequence comes from Amycolatopsis sp. cmx-13-12, assembly GCA_049998155.1. Taxonomy (GTDB): domain Bacteria; phylum Actinomycetota; class Actinomycetes; order Mycobacteriales; family Pseudonocardiaceae; genus Amycolatopsis. The sequence goes on from JAEBES010000002.1 coordinate 494,400, forward strand.
ACTCGCGGACCGTGAACCGCTTGTAGTACCCGAAGTTCTGCGGCAGGTACCCGATCCGGCGGCGCAGCTCGCGCTGGCCCGTGCGACCGCCGGCCGGCGTGCCGAGCAGCGACAGGCGGCCCGACTCCGGCCGGAGCACCGTCGCCAGGGCCCGGATCAGCGTCGTCTTGCCGGCACCGTTCGGGCCGAGCAGCCCGTGCACGCCCTTGCCGAGCGACAGGTCCAGCCCGTCCACGGCCATCTTCCGCCGCCCCACCCGCACCTTCAGCGCCTCCGCCTGGATCTCCCAGGCGTACGTCGCCGGTGCGACCTCGGCCGCCCCTACTGCCCGCATGCTTTCCTCCCTGAAACCTGAAGGCCCGAAGACCTAGTGACGTGCGCCGAGCCGGGTGAACGCCGGCCCGCGCAGGGCGACGACCACCGTGGTCAGCACGAAGACCCCCGCCCACACCGGCAGCGCGCCGGTGCCGAGCGAAAACGCCTGCCCCGGCTGGACGTACGCCGGCAGGACGACGACCGCCACCCACACCGCGATCAGCGCGTACGCCGCCCGGCTGACGCCGACCAGCCCGCCGAGCGCGAGCGTGCCGCTGGTGAAGGCCAGGCTCGGCAGCAGCCAGAGCGCCGGCTGCGTGCCGGTGAGCCACCCGGCGACCGCCAGCACCGGCAGGACGACGGCGAGCACCGCGACCGTGCGCCGGACGATCAGGTAGAGCCCGGCGCGGGGAGTCGCGGTGACGACCTCGTAGGCCGGATCCAGCCCCCGCGCCCACGACGCCGCGACGCCGAGCACCGGCAGCACCGGGGCGAACAGCTGCACGGCCGGCACGTGGGCCGTCGCGACCCAGACGCTGTCGAGCAGGACCGCGGCCAGCGAGACGGCCACGATCATCGCCAGCCACGGCGCCATCGCGGGGGTGACCCAGGTGTCGAGCCACCGCCACCGCCGCCGTCGCCGCTGCGGCTGTGGCTGTGGCGCGAGGGCCGGCTCGTGGAACGGGACGGCCGGCAGCCGGACCTCGACCGAAAGCCGGCTCCAGACCAGGTCCACCACCGGCTCGACCGGCGCCACCTCCGCGAGCCGCGCCCGGCAGACGGGGCAGGCTTCGAGGTGGGCTTCGAGACCCCACAGCTGGTCGCCCGGGAGGTCTTCGCCGGCCACGTACGCGGCGATGAGCCGCTCCGGTGCGTGGTTCATGACCGTGCCTCCCGCCACCCTGGCAATGCAGCCCTCTCGCAAACCCTCATGACAGTGCCTCCCGCAACGCGATCCGCGCCCGGCGCGCGCGGGTTTTGACCGTTCCCTCCGGCAAGCCCAGCAGGACAGCCGTCTCCCGGACCGTCAGCCCGTCGAGCACCATCGCCTGCAGCACCTCCCGCAGCTCCGGCGCCAGGTCGCGCAGGGCGGCGCCGACCTCGTCGCCCATCGTCGACGCCAGCAGCTCCTCTTCCGCTCCCGCCACCGGTGCCACGTCGAGCACCACCTCCGGCGGTGGCTGGGCGTGGTGCGCCCGGCGCCGGAACGCGTCGACCAGCCGGCGCGCCGCGATCGTCCAGACCCAGCCGACCGCGCTCCCGCCGGTGGCCGCGCCCGCGAACGAGCCGGCCGCCCGCCAGACGGCCAGGAACGTCTCCTGCATGACCTCGGCGACGATCTGCTCGTCCGCGCACCGGCGGCGCAGGCGCACGGCGAGCCAGGGCGCCGTGCGGCGGTAGAACTCTTCGAACGCCGCGCGATCGCCCGTGGCCGTGCGCCGGACGAGGTTTTCCTCGTCCGCGTCTGTCAGTGACGGGTGTCTCACACCAAGCAAGACGCCGGATGGTCCAAAACGGTTCTCATCCGGATGTGTGCTGCGTCACACCTGACGGGCGGGCCAGAACTTGCGCCAGCCGTCGGCCTCCAGGGTCGTCGGCTCCAGCCCGGCGGCGCGGGCGGCCTGCTCGGCGGCCTGGATGTCCTTCGCGAACTGCTTCGCCAGCGCCCGCAGCTCGCCCTCGGCGTCGACCCCGGCCCGGCGCGCGGTGGCCGCGATGCGGAACAGCTGGGCGGGCGCCCCGACGCCTTCGGGGAAGAGGTCGAGCGGGATGCCCGCGCGCCCGGAGCGCTGCCCCAGCTTGCCCGCCAGCGCGACGGCGGGCTGGCCGAGCGCCACGCCGTCCACAATGGACCGGCGCTGCTTCTCCTGCTGCTTCAGCTCTTCCCACTTGGCGTTCTGGTGCTCGACGGTGTGCACCTTGTCGGCGTCGGCGAAGACGTGCGGGTGCCGGCCGACCAGCTTCTCGACGAGCGCCGCGGCGACGTCGTCGATGCCGAACGGGTCCTCCGCGTCCTCGGCCGCGACCCGCGCGTGGAAGAGCACCTGCAGGAGGACGTCGCCGAGCTCTTCGCGCAGCGCCTCGCGGTCACCCTCCTCGATGGCGTCGAGCAGCTCGTAGGTCTCCTCGACCAGGTACTGCCGCAGCGAATCGTGCGTCTGCGCCGCGTCCCACGGGCAGCCGCCCGGCGAGCGGAGCCGGTCCATCACGTCGGCCGCCTCGACCAGCGGCGGCACCGGCGTCTCGATGACGTCCGCGCCGGTTGCGATGAGCAGCGACGCCGCGGGCTCGTCCCGCGACCCGGCGAGCAGGACGATGTCCTTCAGCGACGGCGCCTCGATGACGGCCGGGACGCCGAACGCGGCCGGGTCGACATCCGTGGCCGCGTAGACGGCCGGAGACTCACGCAGGATCTTCAGCGCCGCACCGGGCAGCGTCGTCCCGCGGACGACTACGACGACACCCGTGCTCACTGCTGCGCGGGCGCGGCACCGCGGACGGGCAGCACGATGCCCTGGGTGGCGCCGGAATTCGGCACGAGGTTCATGCCCACGACATCCCACACGCCGTAACGCGGGTTGACGCGCAGACCGCCCTCGCTGAGGTACGGCTGCAGCAGCCGGGTGCCGATCGCGGTCAGCTGCGCGTCCGTCGGCTTCTGCGCTTCCTGGTCGGCCGGCACGGCCTTGTCGGTGCCGCGGGCCTTGATGACGAAGACGAACCAGTCCGGGCGCTGCGGCTTCTGCGCCTGGAAGACGACGACACTGTTCTTCTCCGTGCCGAACAGCGCGGTCTGCGCGAGGCCGGGGTACTGGGCGGCGCTGAAGAGCTCGGCGGTCTGGCCGGCGGAGTACCCGCTGGGGCCGGGCGCCCCGGTCTGCTGGGCCTGCTGCCCTTCCTGCTGCGCCTGCTGGACGACCCCCTGGACCTTGCCGGGGTCGGCCGCGAACTCCTTCGCGAGGTCGAAGGCGCGGGTGCGGGCCACCGGGTCGTTGTCGGCGGTCGCGCTGATGCCGACGTAGTCCGCGCCGACCGACAGCTTCGGCAGCAGCTTCTGCGCGAGCTGCTGCTCGAGGACGACGTCGCTCGCGACCTCGTTCCGGTCGCGCAGCTGCGAAACGATCTGGGTGAGGGCGACCTGGTCGCCCTGCCCGGTGTCCGTGACCGGCGTGGTGGGCACCTGCGCGGCCAGCCCGGCGACCTTCGCCTGGTCGGCGACGAGGTTTTCCCGCCCGGTCGCGCGCAGGGTCAGTTCGTGCAGGACGTTCTGCCGGACGATCTCGCGGCCCAGCAGGTCGAGCTTGTGCTCACGGGCGAGCTTCTGCGCGTACGGGTGTTCGCGGACGGCCTGGTCGATCATCGACTGGACCCGGTCGAGCGACACCGACCGGTCGCCGACGATGACGGCGCTGCCGACCTGGCTGGGGCCCGAGCCGCACCCGGCGAGCAGAAGAGCACCGGCAACGACCGCGACCAGCGCGCGAGGGCGCCCCATGATCCGCATCACAGGCCATACCCTCTCACACCATCGCCCCCGAAACGCAACACCCATGGGGTCACGGCGGCGGTAATGTCGACTTATGGACCATTGGCTGACCATCGAAGTGTTCGACGGGGAGCATTCGGCTTCGCTGTGGCGCCTGGAACGAGGGGACGCACTCACCGAAGCGGCGCTGACGAACGGCGCTGAGCAGTGGGTTTGGCACGAGCACCGGTGGGGCGTGGTGCTGGAGATCGAGTTCGCGACCGAGGAGCGCCGAGACGCTTTCCGGGCGCTGCCGGTTGTGACGGCAGCGCTCGATGCGGTTCCGGATCCGGCGCGGGGGTTGCTGGTTTATCCGGGGAGGGGTGGCGGGTCGGGGTCGCGGGTGCCGCGGCATCCGCGGCCGTTGCCGATGGCCGGGGCTGGGGCGGTTCCCGTGCCTCAGGAGAAGGTTCGGATGGGGTTGGCGGAGCCGATGCCTCCCATGTTCAGCGAAGTCGGCTGACGCCGGACTCGTTGGCCCACCACCCCGAAGCCCGATTGTGACTACGGACGGTGGTGCCGCGTCAAGGCGGGAAAGCGTGCCTTGACCCGGCGCCACCGTCCGTGTTCTGGCTTCGGATCGGGGTTGCGGGGGGTCTGGGTGAGCGCCGGTTAGGGCGTCGAGGTGCCGTTCGCCGCGGGGCCGCCTTTGCGCTCCGCGCCCTAGACCGCCGCTGGCTTCTTCGTCAGCTGCACCAACAGCTTTGTGCACCAGTCCAGCAACTCTTCGTCCCGCAGCGTCGGCGCTCCGATGCGGCCGCCCGCCGGGCCCTCCGTCGGCTTGGGGACCGACACCGTGTTCGTCACCGCCTTGTACACCGCCTTCGGGTACAGCCTCTTCAGCCGGACCATCTGTGAATCCAGCAGCGGCAACGGTGCGAAGCGGATCGTGTTGCCCTGGACCGCCACCTCCGTCACGCCCGCTTCGCGGCAGGTGTGCCGGAAGCGCGCCACCGCCAGCAGGCGGTTGACCGGGGCCGGCGGCTGGCCGTACCGGTCGATGAGCTCTTCGCGGACCGCGTCCAGGCCTTCCGTGTCCGGGGCCGCCGCGATCTTGCGGTACGCCTCCAGCCGCAGCCGCTCGCCCGGGACGTAGTCGTGCGGGATGTGGGCGTCGATCGGGAGGTCGACGCGGACCTCCGCCAGCTCCTCTTCCTCCGCCGTCTCCGCGCCCGCGTGCCGCCGGAACGCGTCCACCGCTTCGCCGACCAGCCGCACGTAGAGATCGAAGCCGACGCCCGCGATGTGCCCGGACTGCTCCGCCCCGAGGATGTTGCCCGCGCCGCGGATTTCGAGGTCCTTCATCGCGACCGCCATGCCCGCGCCGAGCTCGGTGTTCTGGGCGATCGTCGCCAGCCTGTCGTGCGCTGTCTCCGTCAGCGGGGCTTCCGGCGGGTACAGGAAGTACGCGTACCCGCGCTCGCGCCCGCGCCCGACCCGGCCGCGCAGCTGGTGCAGCTGCGCCAGCCCCAGCAGGTCGCCGCGCTCGACCAGGAGGGTGTTCGCGTTCGAAATGTCGAGCCCGGTCTCGACGATCGTGGTGCACACCAGGACGTCGTACTCGTTCTCCCAGAAGCCCTGGATGATCTTTTCGAGCTTTTCCTCGTTCATCTGGCCGTGCGCGGTGACGACCCGCGCCTCCGGCACCAGTTCACGGATCCGCCGCGCGGCCTTCTCGATCGAGGAGACGCGGTTGTGGACGTAGAAGACCTGGCCGTCTCGCAGCAGCTCACGGCGGATCGCCGCGCCGACCTGCTTGTCGTCGTACGCGCCGACGTAGGTCAGGATCGGGTGGCGGTCTTCCGGCGGGGTCAGGATCGTCGACATCTCGCGGATGCCCGCCAGGGACATCTCCAGCGTGCGCGGGATCGGCGTCGCCGACATCGTCAAGACGTCGACGTGCGTGCGCAGTGCCTTGATGTGCTCCTTGTGCTCGACGCCGAAGCGCTGCTCCTCGTCGACGATCACGAGACCGAGGTCCTTGTAGCGGATGCCCGTCTGCAGCAGCCGGTGCGTGCCGATGACGATGTCGACTTCGCCGCCGGCCAGCTGCTCCAGGATCACGTCCGACTCCGCCTTGTTCGTGAAGCGGGACAGGCCCTTGATCGTCACCGGGAACGAGCGCATGCGCTCGTGGAAGGTGTTCAGGTGCTGCTGGGCGAGCAGCGTCGTCGGCACCAGCACCGCGACCTGCTTGCCGTCCTGGACCGCCTTGAACGCCGCTCGCACGGCGATCTCGGTCTTGCCGTAGCCGACGTCACCGCAGATGACGCGGTCCATCGGGACACCGCGTTCCATGTCCGCCTTGACCTCGTCGATGGCGGCCAGCTGGTCGTTCGTCTCCGTGAACGGGAAGGCGTCCTCGAGCTCGTGCTGCCACGGCGTGTCCGGGCCGAACGCGTGCCCGGGCGCGGCCTGGCGCGCCGCGTACAGCTGGACGAGCTCGGCGGCGATCTCCTTGACCGCCTTCTTGGCCTTGGCCTTCGTGTTCTTCCAGTCGGAGCCGCCGAGCTTGTTGAGCGTGGGCAGCTCGCCGCCGACGTACCGGGAGACCTCGTCGAGCTGGTCGGTGGGCACGAACAGCCGATCACCCGGGTGGCCGCGCTTGGACGACGCGTACTCCAGCAGCAGGTACTCGCGGGTGGCGCCGGCGACCGTGCGCTGGACCATCTCGACGAACCGGCCGATGCCGTGCTGGTCGTGCACGACGTAGTCGCCGGCCTTCAGCGCCAGCGGGTCGACCGCGTTGCGCCGCCGGGACGGCATCTTCGTGTTGAGGTCCTTTGTGGACGTTCCCGCGCCCGCGCCGCGGCCGGTGAGATCCGCTTCGCTCAACACCACCAGGGCGCGCTCCGGCGAGACGAACCCGTCGGTGAGGCCGCCGCAGGTGACCGTGACCATCCCCGCGGCCGGCGGCCCGGCCAGCCCGTCACCGGCCTGGATAGCCGGGACGTCGGCGCTCGTGAGCTGCTCCACCGCGCGGGCCGCGGTGCCCTGGCCGGCGACGACGAGCACCGCCGTGCCGCCCGCCGCGGTGTGCGCGCGCAGGTCCGCCGTCGCGCGCTCGATCTCCCCGCGGTAGGCGGGCGCGGCTTCGACCGAGACGCGGTAGACGTCGGGGTCTTCGCTGGTCAGCTGGGTGATCGTCCACCACGCGCGCTTGGTGTCCTGCGCGTGGGAAGCGATCTCGTCGAGCCCGCGGTAGGCCGACGCGCCGAGGTCGATCGGGGCCTGGCCGCCCGCCGCGGCCGTCGTCCAGGACGCTTCGAGGAACTCCTGGCCGGTGCGGACCAGGTCGGCGGCGCGGGCGCGGATCTTCTCCGGGTCGGTGAGCAGCACGTGGGTGCCGGCCGGCATCGCGTCGGTGAGCAGCTCCAGCTCGCCTTCGCAGAGGACCGGGATGAGCGCCTCCATGCCCTCGACCGGGATGCCGTCGGCAAGCTTGGTGAGCATCTCGGCCAGGTGGGCGTCGGCTTCGTACGTTTTCGCCAGCTCCGCGGCCTTCTCCTTGACCGGCCGGGTGAGCAGCAGCTCGCGGCACGGCGGCGCGGTGACCCGCGGGATGTCCCCGGGCAGCGACCGCTGGTCGGAGACGGCGAACGCGCGGATCTCGCTGACCTCGTCGCCCCAGAACTCCACCCGGACGGGGTGCTGGGCGGTGGGCCCGAACAGGTCGAGGATGCCGCCGCGGACGGCGAACTCGCCGCGCTTCTCGACCATGTCGACGCGGGTGTACGCCAGCTCGACGAGCCGTTCCAGGAGTTCCTCGAACGGGGTCTCCGCGCCGACGACGAGGTCGATCGGCTTCAGCGAGCCGAGCCCGGGTGCCATCGGCTGGATCAGGCTGCGGACGGTGGCGACGACCACGCGCAGGTCGTCGTCACCCGTCTTCAGCCGGTGCAGCACCTCGAGGCGGCGGCCGACGGTGTCCGCGCGCGGCGAGAGGCGCTCGTGCGGGAGGGTCTCCCAGCTCGGGAAGTCGGCGACCCGGCCCTTGCCGAGGAGGGCGCCGAGGGACGCGGTCAGCTCGTCGGCCTCGCGGCCGGTGGCGGTGACGGCGAGCACGGGTTTGGCGGCCCCGGCGTCCGAGGCGACGGCGGCCGCGACGAGCTGCCGGGCGGCGATCGGGCCCTGCAGCTCGAGCAGCGGCGCACCGGCGCGCTCGACCACGCCGCGCAGGGCCGGGTCGGGAAGGATGGCGGTGAGGAGTCCGGACAGTGGAGCGTCGGTCACGGTCCCAGCCTACGTGCCACCCCCGACAAGTTTTCGATCACGGCTGGTCGCGCAGCAGATCCACCACTTCCGCGACGCGCGGCAGCTGCTCGTCGAACACCTTCGGGTCCGTGCTCGCGATCCGCAGCAGGAAGTGCTCCACGCCAACGTAGGTCCGCAGCTGCGCAGCCACTTCCGCGGCACTGCCGGTGACCTGCATCTGGATCCCTTGGACGAACGCCGCCGGCCGCCCGTAGTTCCGCTGGCAGTACTCCTCCAGCAGCTCACGCCCGCGCACCGGGTCGTCCTCGACCAGGACCGTCGCGAACAGCGCCGGGGTCACCGGGCGAGACGCCGTGGCCCGGATCGACGCCAGGCCGGAGCCGTAGCCCGCGGGGTCCGGCGGGTAGGGCAGCCAGCCGTCGTACAGCCGGCCGACCCGCTCCAGCGCGCCCGGCGTGTACGCCGCCAGCCACACCGGCGGGCCACCCACCCGGGCCGGCGCCGGGAACACCGGCAGGGAGTCGTAGTGCAGCACCGAGCCGTGGAAGGACGAAGCACCGCTCCACCCGGCCCGCCAGAGCGCCACGATGTCGTCCAGCCGGGCCCGGCGGCGCTCCCACGGGACACTCGCGAACGCGAACTCCGGTTCGCTGCGACCGGCGAACCCGGCACCGACCGCCACCGTGAGGCGGCCTTCACTCAGCAGGTCGAGGGACAGCAGCTGGTTCGCCGTCAAGATCGGGTTCCGCAGGGCCGGGAGCAGCGCCGCCGTCCCCAGCGTCACCCGGGAAGTCCGGGTGGCGAAGGCGGCGAGGATGGTGAGAGCGTCGATCGGCGCCCGCGCGAGGGTGTCGCCGACCCAGACCGAGTCGAGGCCGAGCTCTTCCGCCGCGACGGCGCTTTCGACCAGCTCGGGCGCGGTCCGCCCGGCGTCGAGGATGGGCTGGTAGGTCGGGACGACCAGGCCGTAGTTCGTCATGACCGAAGCTTCGCCGCGGCGGGGTATGCGCTCAATTCCCCGCGGGGAATGGACCGGCCGAGCAGGATGGAGCCGTGGACTTCGGAACGGCGCTCAAGGACTGGCGTACCCGGCGGCGGATCAGCCAGCTCGACCTGGCCCTGCGCGCGGGCACGACGCAGCGGCACGTGAGCTTCATGGAGAGCGGGCGTTCGGTGCCCGGCCGCGGCATGGTCCTGCGCGTCGCCGAGTCCCTCGAACTGCCCCTGCGCGAGCGCAACGGCCTGCTCCACGCGGCCGGGTACGCACCGACGTACCCCGAGACCCGCCTCGACGACCCGGCGATCCGGCCGGTGCTCGACGGGCTGCGGCGGCTGCTCGACGGCCACCGGCCCTACCCCGCGATCGTCGTCGACCGCTACGGCGTGCTGGTCGCGGCGAACGACGGGTTCCGGCTGCTCACCGAGGGTGTCGCGCCGGAGCTGCTGCGCGAGCCGGTCGACACGTTGCGGCTGGCGCTGCACCCGCGCGGGATGGCACCGCGCGTGGCCAACCTCGACGACTGGGCGCGGCACATCCTCGAGCGCATCCGCAACGACCTGGCCCGCACGCCCGACGACCGGCTGGCCGCGCAACTCGCCGAGCTGGAGGGTTACCTGCCGCCGGCGCCCGCACCAGGCCCGGAGCACCTGGGGTTCGCGGTCCCGGTCCGCCTGGCGACGTCGCTCGGCGAGCTGCGCCTGATCACGGCGATCACGACGTTCGCGACAGCGGCGGACGTGACCGTGTCGGAGCTGAAGCTGGAGACCTTCCTCCCCGCCGACGCGGAAACCGCGGAGCGGCTTCACAGCACCAGCGCCGTCGTGTGACCCACCAGCAGTTCCGCGCTCGCCCACAGCACCGCCGCGCGGCGACGGCGACGGCCACCACCCAAGCGAGTCCGAAGTGGAGTGTGCCCCGCTCGGCGAGGAACCCCATCAGCAGCAGCGTCGACAACGTCGGCAGCACGATTCCCGGCAGCAGCGCGGTTCCGCCGTGATCACCAGCGCGCAAACCAGGTAGACGACCAGCGGCGGCGCGTCAAGCAGGGGCCGCAGCAGGCTGTCCACGCCGGGTCCTCCCCACCGCCACCGGCAGCGCCGCGCGGTAGACGAACGCGGGCGGCAGGTTGCCCCACACGACGTGCGTGCGCTCCACGACCGCGAACCGGCTTCGCAGCGCCGCGGCGAAGCGGCGGGCGGGTGGCGTCCAGGCCGCGTGGGCGTACGCGAACGTCGTGAACCGGCCGTTCGGGGCGAGGGCCGCGGTGACCCCACCGAGGATGCGCTGCTGCCGGGCCGCCGTCATGGCCGTCCACGGCAGACCGGACACGACGACGTCGACGTCCTCGAGAGCCAAGTGTTCCGCCGAGCCGGTGATGACGTCCACCTGAGGAAGACGTTCTCGCAGTGAAGCGGCGAAACGCGGGTTGATCTCTATGGCCGTGAAGCGCGCTTCGGGGCGCAGCAGCCCGAGGACGGCTTCGGTGAACACGCCGGTGCCCGGCCCGAGTTCCGCGACGCGCGACGCGCGCTCCAGGCCGAGGCCCGCCGTCATCTCTTCGGCCAGCCGCGGCGAACTCGGCGCGATCGCGCCCGTCAGCACGGGGTGCCGGAGGAATTCCCTGGTGATCGACATGATCCCGACGCTAGGAACGGCGGGGGTGGCCGCGAGTCGGCCGGACCGGCCCACCGCATCCTCCTCCGGGAGGACGCGAATCGGACCGGCGGAAGGACGCCCCCGGCGGCGTCCGCGCTTTACGTTCGGCGAGTGGAACGACTCGTGCGGTGGGTGCGCCAGCACCGGTGGACGGTGGATCTTCCGCTGTACGGCGTCTTCCTCTTCCTCTCGCCCACCTGGGCCGGCCCGGGCCCGTACCTCCTCCGCGCGATCCCGGTGCTGTTCCTGCTCCCCTTGCTGCTGCGCCGCCGGTTCCCGCACACGGCCGCCGTGCTGATCATCGCCGGCGCGGCGGTGGTGTACTCCGACGACATCTGGGCCTACGACCGCGGCCGCACCGAACTGGCCATGGCGGTCGTGCTGTTCACCCTGGTCAAGCTGGGCCGGCGGCGGTTCGCCGCGGTCGTCGCGGTGGCGATCTTCGCACTCGGCTGGCTGTGGGGCTTCCGCTACGGCAACTCCACCGACAACCCGGCCGCCACGATCGTCGGCATCTGGCCACTGCACATCGCGGCGTGGGCGCTCGGGGAGTTCTTCCGCGCCAAGGAAGAGCTCACCGCGGAAGAGGAGAAACGCGGCGAAGCCCAGGCCCGCGCGGCGGTCGCGGAAGAGCGCACCGGCATCGCGCGGGAGCTGCACGACGTCCTGGCGCACAGCATGAGCGTGATCGTGCTGAACGCCGAGGGCGCGAAGCTCGCCCGCCACCGCGACCCGGCGGCCGTCGACCGCACGCTCGACACGATCGTCCACGCGGGCCGGGACGCGCTGGCCGAGCTGCGCCGGCTCCTCGAAGTCCTGCACGCCGGCCAGGCGGCGCGCAGTCCGCAGCCGACCCTCGCCGGACTGCGCGAGCTCGTCGGACAGTCCGGCCGGGACGTCACCCTCGACGTCACCGGCGACCCGGGCACGCTGCCCGCGAGCGCCGCGCTGCAGGCGTACCGGATCGTCCAGGAGGCACTGACCAACATGATCAAGCACGCCCCGGCCGACGCGACCGGCCGCGTCGGCATCGCCTTCGAGCCACCGGAGGTCCGCATCGAGGTGACGAACACCGGCGGGGAGGCCCCGCCGGCGCCGGCGCTGCCGTCGTCCGGGCGCGGGCTGACCGGCATGCGCCAGCGCGTCGAGATGTACCACGGCGAACTGACGACCGGACCGCTCCCCGGCGGCGGGTACCGCGTGTCCGCGAGCCTGCTGGTGCGCCCGTGACCACCCGCATCCTGCTCTGCGACGACCAGCAGCTCGTCCGCGTCGGTCTCCGCATGATCGTCGAAAGCCAGGACGACCTCACCGTCGCCGGCGAAGCCGCCAACGGCGAAGAAGCCGTCACCCTGGCCCGGGAACTGCGCCCCGACCTCGTCCTGATGGACGTCCGGATGCCCGTGCTCGACGGCGTCGCGGCGACCGCGCGGATCTGCGCCGAGCGGCCCGACGTGCGCGTTCTCATCATCACCACCTTCGACCTCGACGAGTACGCGTACGCCGCCCTGCGCGGCGGGGCCAGCGGGTTCCTGGTCAAGGACGCGCCCGCGGAGGAGCTGCTCGTCGCGATCCGGGGCGTGCTGCGGGGTGACTCGATGGTCTCGCCGTCGGTCACGCGCCGGCTGCTCGACCGGTACCTCGCCGACGGCCGCGCCCCCGGCGACGTCGCGAGGCTCGGCACCCTGACCGAGCGCGAGAAGGACGTGCTGGGTCTCGTCGCGCGCGGGCTGTCGAACACGGAGATCGCCGCGAAGCTGTACATCGGCGAAACGACGGTGAAGACCCACGTCGGCCGCGTCCTGGGCAAGCTGCGGCTGCGGGACCGGGTGCACGCCGTGGTCTTCGCCTACGAGTCCGGGCTGGTGCGACCTGGCACCTAAATACCCTATAAACCGCTTGATAGGGTGCTTTAAGGTACTTTGCGTGACGATATACAAGTCCGAGGCGGGGGCGGCCCTCCTCCGCGAGCGGTACCTGGACGCCCTCGAGGCGTGGCCCGGCTCCCGAGCGAAAGCACCGACGCCGGAAGGCGAGACCTTCGTCCTCATCTCCGGCCCGGCTGAAGCCCCGCCGCTGGTGCTGCTGCACGGCTCGGGCAGCAACTCCGCGGAGTGGGTGGCCCGGAACCCGGCGCTGACCAGGCATTTCCGGGTGTACGCCGTCGACATCATCGGCGAACCGGGGCTGAGCGCCGAGACGCGGCCACCGCTCGACAGCGACCGGTACGCGCGGTGGCTGGAAGCCGTGCTGGACCACTTCGACGTCACCCGGGCGGCCTTCCTGGCGTCGTCGTTCGGCGGCTGGCTCGCGCTCGACTTCGCGATCCGGTGCCCGGAGCGCGTCGCCGCGCTGGCGTTGCGGTGCCCGGTCGGGCTCGCCCCGATGAAGAAGGGGTTCGCCGTCAAGGCCGTCCTGCTGGCGCTGCTCGGCGAGAAGGGACGCCGGAAGGCCGTCGCCGGCGCGGTCGGCGCACCGGAGTCGTCGCCGGTCGTCGAACAGCAGCTGCTGGTGGCCGCGAACTACCGGTACCGCACCGGGCCGTTCCCCGTCTTCGGCGACGCTGCACTGGCCGGGCTGCGCATGCCGGTGTACGCCGTCGCCGGAGCGGACGACGCCATGGTCGACTCCGCGACGACGAAACGGCGCCTCGAAGCGGCGGGCGCCGTGGTGGACCTGGTGCCCGGCACCGGGCACTTCCTCCCCGGCGAGGCGGACCTGGACTTCCTCGCGCGCTCGGCGGCGAACGGCGATTTCACCGGTTGATGGGAGGATGAACCGCATGCGGCGTTCGCTGGGTCTCCTCGGTGCGGTTTCCCTGCTGGTCCTGGGCTGTTCGGGGGCGGCGAGCGAACCCGTGCAGAGCGTCCCGCCCGCGTCCTCCCCGGCCGCCGCGAGCGGGAAGTTCAAGGTCGAGACGGTGACCGGCGGGCTGGAGCACGGCTGGGACGTCGGCTTCCTGCCCGACGGCGGCATCCTCGTGCCGCAGCGGCCCGGCAAGCTCGCGCTGGTCCGCAACGGCCAGGCCACCGAGGTGCGCGCCGACTTCTCCGACGTCCTGGTCAAGGGCGAGGGCGGGCTGCTCGGCATGGTCGTCAGCCCGGACTTCGCGACCAGCCGCGAGTTCATCACCTGCCAGGACCACCAGGACGGCGGCAAGGCCGTCGACATCCGGCTGGTCACCTGGAAGCTGGCCGCCGACGGCACGAGCGCGGCGAAGGTGAAGGACCTGCTCACCGGGCTGCCGGTGAACCCGAGCGGACGGCACTCCGGCTGCCGTCCGACGTTCGCCCCGGACGGTGCACTGCTCGTCGGCACCGGTGACACCGCGCGCGCGTCGATCGCGCAGGACCGCCACTCCCTCGGCGGCAAGGTGCTGCGGCTGGACGCGAAGACCGGCGAACCGTTGCCGGACAACCCGTTCATCACCTCGAACGACCCGCGCGAACGGCTGATCTACACCTACGGCCACCGCAACGTCCAGGGTGTGGCGATCCGGCCGGGCAGCGGCCAGGTGATCACCGCCGAGCACGGGCCGTCGTTCGACGACGAGGTCAACCTGCTGAAGCCGGGGGCCAACTACGGCTGGGACCCGTCGAAGGGCGGCACCGACTCGAGCTACGACGAGAGCGTGCCGATGACCGACCTCAAGCGCTTCCCGGACGCGGTGAGTCCACTGTGGACGTCCGGCAAGACCACCGAGGCGATCAGCGGCGACGCCTTCCTGACCGGCGCCCAGTGGGGGACGAACGACGGCGCGCTGGTCGTGGTGGCGCTCAAGGGCCAGAAGCTGCTGCTGTACCACCTGGACCCGGCGGGCAAGGTCCTCGACGTCACGCTGCCCCCGGAGTTCGACGACACGTTCGGCCGCCTGCGCGCGGTCCGCAGCGGCCCGGACGGCGCCCTGTACGTGACCACCTCGGACGGCACGGACGACAAGCTGCTGAAGGTCACGCCCGCCTGATCATGAGAAAGACACGGCCGGGGCGTGCCGTGGACACTTACGCCCGGGCGGCGGTCGGCGGAACATGGTGTACACCAAAAGTTTTCGCCCGCCCCCGACGCGTGTTGGACGCGGTCCGAAGAGAGCGTTCCCGCGGCAGCACCGCGCCGGTCCCCGGGCGCCGTCGCCGACCTGGCGATCCGGGGACCGGCATCCACACCGAACTCCGGCCCGGGCCTACCTGCCCAGGTGGGCACCGCCGTTGACGTGCAGCACCTGGCCGGTGACGTGCCCGGCGGCGGGACTCGCCAGGAACGTCACCGCGGCCACGACGTCGTCCGGCGTGCCCGGGCGCTTGTTCATCGTGTTGCCGATCAGCCACTCGCGCCGCCGGTCGCTGAGCTGCCCGTGGAAGAACTCGGTCTCCCCGACCAGGCCCGGCGCGACGACGTTCGCGGTGATCCCGCGCGGGCCGAACTCCCGGGCCACGCTGACGTTCCAGCCTTCGACGGCGGCCTTCGCGGCGCCGTAGGAGCCGGCGCCGGTGTGCGCGGCGATCGACCCGATGGTGACGATCCGCGCGCCCTCGGCGAGGCGGTCGCGCAGTGCGTGCGTCACCAGTGCCGCACTGACCACATTGGACCTCAGGTTCCGCTCGAACGCGGCCGCGAAGCCGGCCAGCCCGGGTTCGCCGTCGTCATCGAGGAAATCCGTGTTGCCGCCGGCGTTGTTGACGAGGACGTCGACGCGGTCCGGCAACTCGGCCAGCGCGGCTTCGACGGCCGCGGGATCGGCGGCGTCGAACACGACGGGCCGCGCGCCGGTGAGCGTCGCGGCTTCGGTGAGCACCTTCTCCCGGCGCCCGGTGATCGTGACACGCGCGCCGGCCTGCGCGAACGCCGCCGCCACGGCGTAGCCGATGCCCGTGCCGCCGCCCGTCACCACGATTTCCCTGTTGTCCACCATGCGCCCGACCCTAGTGCCTAGGATCGGAGCATGAGCAAGATCGACCCGGCCACCTCCGCGCTCGTGCTGATCGACCTGCAGGAGCGGATCGTGGCGCTGCCCACCACGCCGTACCGCGGCGAAGAAGTCGTCGCGAACGCCCTGCGGCTGCGGGACGCGTTCCGCAGGGCCGGCGCGCCGGTGGTGATCGTGCAGGTGTCGCGCCCGGACAACCCGCCGGGCAACGAACTGGCCTTCGACGCCGGCGACGACAAGATCGTCACGAAGTACACGATCGGCGGCTTCGCGGGCACGGACCTCGACGAGTTCCTGCGCGGCGCGGGCGTCCGCACGGTGTACTTCGGCGGCATCGCCACGGAGTTCGGCGTCGAGTCGACCCTGCGCGCGGCCTCGGACCACGGCTACGACACGGTCGCGGTGTCGGACGCGATGACGGCGCTGTCCGACATCTCGCACGAAAACGCCATCACGAAGATCTTCCCGCGCCTGGGCACGGTCGTGACGACCGACGAGGCGCTGGCAGCACTGGCGTGATCGACAAGATCGCCTGGATCCAGGTCGTGGACGGCCGCGTCCTGGCGGCTCGTTCGCGCGGCAAGGACAAGTTCTACCTGCCGGGCGGCAAACGCGAACCGGGCGAGTCCGACGCCGAGACGCTGGTCCGGGAGATCCGCGAGGAACTGGGCGTGGCGATCGACGTCGCTTCGATCACCCCGGCGGGCACGTTCGAAGGCCAGGCGCACGGACACGCGGAGGGGACGGTCGTGCGCACGACGGCCTACTCGGCGGAGTACGAAGGGACGCCGCGAGCCTGCGCGGAGATCGAGGAGATCGCCTGGCTGAGCTACGCGGACCGGCCGCGGGTGTCCCTGGTGGCCCAGCAGATCTTCGACCACCTGCACGACAACGGCCGGCTGCGGTGATGCGCAGGCTCAGCCGCGCTTGACGAGCGGCGCGTCCCGCGAAAACGCCCGGAACCCCACGCTGTAGTACAGCTCCCGCGCCGGCGCCGGCTCTCCCATGCAGGCGACCGTCGCGTGGCGGGCACCCGCCGCGACCGCCAGGTGCATGCCGTGCAGCAACATCGCGCGCGCCAGCCCTTGCCTGCGGTAGCCCGGGTGGGTGCCGACCGGCTCGAACTCGACCGTCTCGTTCACCTCGTCGAGCCACATGATCGCCGAGCACGCCATCGGCCCGTCCGGCGCCTCCACCAGGACGTGCAGGTCGCCGCGGTAGCCCGGCGCCCGCCGGAGACTTTCGTACGCGGAAAGCGAGTACGACGTCGGCGCCCACGCGTCCACGTGCGCCTGGACCACGGCTTCCGGCGGAACCTCCGCCGCCGTGCCGAAGGAGAACCCGGCCGGCAGCGACGGCTCCTCGACGTCGGCGAGTACTCGTTCGTTGAGCTGTGACCAGGCATCGGGCGCGTCGGGTTCGTAGCCGTGCGCTGCCCAGCGTTGCAACGCAAACGCATCCGCGGCCGCCGGCAGCACCGTGCGCGAAACGCCGGCCGCCGTCTCGTCGTACCAGCCGATCACGTCGTCGACCAGCTCCGCGTGCCCGGGGTGCACCTGGTAGGCCAGGTACGCGCCGGCGATGTCCTTGACCGAGCCGTCGTTGCGCCGGACCCGGCGCGGCAGCTCGGCCCGGCCCCACGCGACGAGCTCGCCGTCCGAAAACCACCGCCGGTGCTCGCCGTCGCCGCCGGTCCGGCCCCAGTTCCAGGCCAGCTCGCCGTACGACGCGTCGCTGTTGACCAGCTCCGGGTGGGTGGCGGTGATCCGCTGCGCCAGGCCCTGCAGCTGCCGCAAGGTCGCAAACTCGGCCATACCCACCACTGTGGCAGGGCTGTCGAGCGGTTTACCTCAGCCGCAGCTTCGGCTTGTGCTCCAGGTGCGACAGCCCGTTCCACGCCAGGTTGACCAGGTGGGCCGCCACTTCGTCGCGCTTGGGCTTGCGCGCGTCCAGCCACCACTGGCCGGTCAGCGCCACCATGCCCACCAACGCCTGCGCGTACAGGGCGGCCAGCTTCTCGTCGTAGCCGAGGGAGCCGAACTGCTGGGCCAGGATGTGCTCGACCTGGCTCGCGATGTCGTTCAGCACCGTGGAAAACGTCCCCGTGGAGCTCGCCACCGGGGAGTCCCGGACCAGGATGCGGAACCCGTCGTGGGAGTCTTCGACGTAGGACAGCAGCGCCGTCGCCGCCTGCTCCAGCATCGCCCGCGGGTGGCCGCCGTGGAGGGTCGACACCATCCGGTCGAGCAGCAGCTGGGTTTCGCGGTCGACGACCACCGCGTAGATGCCTTCTTTGCCGCCGAAGTGCTCGTACACCACGGGTTTCGAGACGTTGGCGCGGTGGGCGATCTCCTCGATCGACGTGCCGTCGAAGCCCTTCTCGGCGAACAGCGCCCTGGCCACGTTCAGCAGCTGCTGACGCCGCTCGGTGCCGGTCATCCGGACCCGGGTCACCGGGGCGGCCGGACGCGCCCCGGTGACCTGCTCACGCTTCGAACGTCGTCTCCCCGCCATCGGGGCAGCCTAGTTGACTAGGCTTTTTCGGTCGCGATACGGGCCAAGCGCTGCGGCGTCGGCCAGCGGACGTCGTGCACCCACCCGAACTTCTCGAAGATCCAGATCAGCCGCGCGGAGATGTCGATCTGGCCGCGCTTGACGCCGTGGCGCGCGGACGTCGGGTCGGCGTGGTGCAGGTTGTGCCACGACTCGCCGAAGCTGAAGATGGCCAGCGGCCAGAAGTTCGCCGACTTGTCGCGCGCGGCGAACGGGCGCTCGCCGATCATGTGGCAGATCGAGTTGACCGACCAGGTCACGTGGTGCAGCACGCAGATGCGGACCAGGCCGGCCCAGAAGAACGCCGTCACCGCGCCCCAAAGCGACCACGAGATGAGCCCGCCCAGCAGGGCCGGCAGCGTCAGGCTGACCAGGGCCCACAGCCAGAACAGTTCGTCGACCTTCTTGATCGCGGGGTCCTTCACCAGGTCCGGCGCGAAGCGCTCGGCGTTGGTCTGGTCGCGCTCGAACAGCCAGCCCATGTGCGCGTGCCAGAAGCCCTTGGCGATGGCCCACGGCGAGGTGCCGAACGCCCACGGCGAGTGCGGGTCGCCGTCGCGGTCGGAGAACGCGTGGTGGCGGCGGTGGTCGGCGACCCAGGTGATCACCGGGCCCTGCAGGGCGATGCTGCCCGCGATGGCCATGAGCACGCGCAGCCACTGCTGGGCCTTGAACGAACCGTGCGTGAAGTAGCGGTGGTACGACACCGTGATGCCGAGCCCGCTGATCGCGTAGAACACCACGAAGATGCCGACGTCGAGCCAGCTCAGTCCCCAGCCCCACGCGAACGGCACCGCGACCAGGAGAGCCACGAGCGGGGCGATCACACCGAAGTAGACCGACAGCTGCACGCCGATGCCGCGCGTGCCTTCGATGACAGGTTTGGGCCCCTTGGGAGCCTCCGGCTCCCCGGCGGGCTGGGAACGGTCGAGCGTGGCCGTCATACGCTTCACTTCTTCCTACACGGGCACACTTCTACCAAGGGCGCCCTAACCTACGATGCCGTAAGTTACGGTACAGGAGGTTCGGGCGGCTGGGGAGAGCCCGAACTCACACCGCTGTCCGAAGGCGGGTACCCGGCGAACCGGCGCGTAACGCATCCCCCGCGCGGACGACACCCGATCGTCGCTATCCTGACCAGGATCGATCCGCCGTAGTGTAATCGGCAGCACTTCAGATTTTGGTTCTGACAGTTCAGGTTCGAATCCTGGCGGCGGAGCAGCAGAAGGAACCGGAAACCCACGACACCGGGAGGTTGGCGCTGACCGACGAGGCGACCGACCCGGTGACGACCAGGCGGCCCGCGCTGGCCGAGATGTCCGACGCCTGGATCGTCGGGCGCGCGCGGGAGCTGAACGCCGCCGTCCAGCGGCACGAGTACACCCAGCAGCTCGAGATCGTCGCGATGATGGACGAGCTGCTCGACGAGACCCAGCGGCGCGGCGAGCCCCTGCTCGTGGCCCAGCTGCTGCGCTCGTCGGCGCTGGCCCGGCTGGCCACGAAGGGCCTGGCCGCGGAGGCCGAACCCCGGCTCGACGAGATGCTCGCGCACACCCGGCGCCACGGCATCGCCCTGCTCCGCGCCGACGCGCACGCCCTGCGCGGGCGCCGGCTCGTGATCGCCGCGCAGGAGGACGCCGCGCTCACCGAGATCGCCAGGGCGCTGGCCATCCTCGACGACTCGACCATCCCGGACCGCCAGGTCGGGCTGCGCAACTGGAACCGGCTGCTCTCCTCGACGCTGATCGACTGCTGGCTGGTGCTCAACCAGCTCGGCGTCTACGAGGCCGCCGAGGAGGTGATCGGCCGGGCCGCCGCGGCGATCCGCGAGAGCGCGAGCCCGCACGACATCGCCCTGCAGCTGATCAACCGGATCAAGATGCTGCTCGGCTGGGGCCTGCGGCTGGAGCGCATCGACGAGTACGACGAGAGCGCCGAGAAGTTCCGCACCGCGGCGTCGATGGGGGCGGCCGCCGAAGGGCCGTTCGCCGAGTCGCTGTTCCCGCGCAAGGCGAACGTCGCCGCGATCGACCAGGTCGGCGTCCTGGCCGCGGCGCCGGCGCTGAACCAGCCGGGCGCCGAGCACGTCGAGCGGCTGCAGCACCTCTACACCGAGCGCGCGTTCGGGCACGACCGCGAGATCGTCGCGATCGCGCTGGCGCGCTGCCTGGACAGGGAGGGCCGCCGCGACGAGGCCCTCTCGGTCCTGCGCGAGACCCGCCAGTCGATCTCGGACGACACCTCGCAGCCGTCGATGCGGCTGAACATCGCCCGCGAGCTGGCCCGGCTGGACACGAGCCCGGACTCCGGTGCCGCCGAGTCGCTGATCGACTACGCGCGCCGCCTGGAGTCGGAGATGTGGAGCCTGCGCGAATCGCAGATCGCCACGTTGAACGCCCGCCGCGAGCACGAACGCCTGTCCGCCGAGCACGGCGCGATCACCCAGCAGGCGCTGCAGGACCCGCTCACCGGCCTGCCCAACCGGCGCGCGCTGGACGAGAAACTGCGTCAGCTCGCTTCGTCGGCCGACGCACAACCGCTGGCCGTGGCGCTGGTCGACCTCGACGGCTTCAAGGGCGTCAACGACAAGCAGTCGCACGCCGAAGGCGACAACGTGCTGCGGGTGGTCGCGAGCACCCTTCGGGACGCGTTGCGCGGCGACGACCTGGTGGCCCGCTACGGCGGCGACGAGTTCATCGTCCTGCTCCCGGGCACGCCGGCGTCCGCGGCGAAGATGGCGCTCGGGCGCGCCGTGAAGTCCGTCTCCAACCTGCCGCACCACCTTTCGCACGGCGTCACGCTGTCGATCGGGCTCGTCTCGCTGCGCCCGCAGGAGCGCGGCGAGCAGGTCCTCGCGCGCGCGGACGCGGCCATGTACCAGGCAAAACGCGGCGGCGGCAACCAGGTGGCGTCGGCCAACTCGATGGCCGCCGACCCGGCGGCTGCGTGGGCCAACGAGGCTCCGCCCACCGACCCCGCGTGGGACGCCGAGGAGCACAGTTAGGATCGGTGCCCGACAGAAGCCATCTTTTGGTAACCGTTGGGAGCGCCGTTGACCGGCCCGCTGAGCACGTTGATCCTGGCCGCGGGTGAAGGCACCCGCATGCGTTCCTCGACGCCCAAGGTGCTGCACCCGATCGCCGGGCGGCCCCTGGTCGAACACGCCGTCCGGGCCGCCGCCGGGCTGAACCCCGAACACCTCGTCGTGGTCGTCGGCCACGGCCGCGAACTGGTCGGCGAGCACCTCGCGCAGCTCGGCACCACCCTCGGCCGCCCGGTCGGCACCGCGGTGCAGGACCAGCAGAAGGGCACCGGCCACGCCGTGTCCTGCGCGCTCGCGACGCTGCCCGCCGACGTCACCGGCACGGTGATCGTCAGCTACGGCGACGTCCCTCTGCTCGACACCGCGACCCTGGGCGCGCTGCTCGACGAGCACACCGAGGCGAAGAACGCCGTCACCGTGCTCACCTCGGTGGTCGCCGACCCGACCGGTTACGGCCGGATCGTGCGTGACAGCGCGGGCAAGGTCACCGGGATCGTGGAGCACAAGGACGCCACCCCGGAGCAGGCCGAGATCACCGAGATCAACTCCGGCGTCTACGCCTTCGACGCGGCGGTGCTGCGCGATGGCCTCTCGCGCCTCTCGACCGACAACGCGCAGGGCGAGCTCTACCTCACCGACGTCCTCGGCATCGCCAACGGCGACGGCCTCCACGTCGGCGCGCTGGTCGTCGACGACCCGTGGCTGACCGAAGGCGTCAACGACCGGGTGCAGCTGTCGGCGCTCGGCGCCGAGCTCAACCGCCGGATCGTGCAGCGCTGGCAGCGCGAGGGCGTCACGATCACCGACCCGGCCACGACCTGGATCGACGCCGGGGTGACCCTCGCCCGCGACGTCGTCATCGAGCCCGGCGTGCAGCTCAAGGGTACGACCTCGGTCGGCGAGGGCAGCACGGTCGGCCCGGACAGCACGCTGACGAACGTCACGATCGGCGCCGGCGCGAGCGTCGTGCGGGTGCACGGTTCGGACTCGGAGCTCGGCGACGGCGTCAACGTCGGCCCGTTCACCTACCTGCGGCCGGGCACGAAGCTGGGCGTCAAGGCGAAGCTGGGTGCGTTCGTCGAGACGAAGGCGGCCGACATCGGCGCGGGCACGAAGGTGCCCCACCTGACCTACGTGGGGGACGCCACGATCGGTGAGCACAGCAACATCGGTTGCTCCAGCGTGTTCGTGAACTACGACGGCGTGAACAAGCACCGGACCGTTATCGGGTCGTATGTCCGGTTGGGCGCGGACAACACCTTCGTCGCCCCGGTGCACATCGGTGACGGCGCTTACAGTGGTGCGGGTGCCGTGATCCGCGAAGACGTCCCGCCGGGCACACTCGCGGTGTCGGCGCCGCCGCAGCGCAACATCGAAGGCTGGGCGATCCGGCGCCGGCCGGGTACACCCGCGGCGGAGGCGGCCCAGGCCGCCCTCGACGCCGATTCAGCAGCAGGAACCGACGGGGAGTCGCCAGCATGAGTCCGAAGCAAGGGACGCCGAAGAAGAACTTGATGCTCTTCTCCGGACGCGCGCACACGGAGCTCGCCGAAGAGGTCGCCCAGCACCTCAACGTCACCATCACCCCGCAGACGGCGCACACGTTCGCCAACGGGGAGCTGTTCGTCCGGTTCGAGGAGTCCGTCCGCGGGACCGACGCCTTCGTCATCCAGGCGCACACCACGCCCATCAACGAGTACGTGATGGAACAGCTGATCATGGTGGACGCGCTCAAGCGCGCGAGCGCGAAGCGCATCACCGTGGTGATGCCGTTCTACCCGTACGCGCGCCAGGACAAGAAGCACAAGGGCCGCGAGCCGATCTCGGCGCGGCTGATCGCGGACCTGTTCAAGACCGCGGGCGCCGACCGGATCATGACGGTCGACCTGCACACGGCGCAGATCCAGGGCTTCTTCGACGGCCCGGTCGACCACCTGATGGCGCAGACCGTGCTGGCCGACCACATCAAGGCCACCTACGGCGACGCGGACATCACGGTCGTCTCGCCGGACTCGGGCCGGGTCCGCCTGGCCGAGAAGTGGGCGGCGCAGCTGGGCGACCGCCCGATCGCGTTCATCCACAAGACGCGCGACCCGGACAAGCCGAACCAGGCCGTGGCCAACCGCGTGGTCGGCAAGGTCGAGGGCAAGCTCTGCGTCCTGATCGACGACATGATCGACACGGGCGGCACGATCGTCAAGGCGACCGAGGCCCTGATCGAAGAGGGCGCGGCCGACGTCGTCATCGCGACGACCCACGGGATCCTGTCCGACCCGGCCACCCAGCGGTTGTCGTCGTGCAAGGCGCGCGAGGTCATCGTGACGAACTCGCTGCCGATCCCGGAGGAGAAGCGGTTCCCGGGGCTGACGGTGCTGTCGATCGCCCCGATGCTGGCCGAGGCGATCCAGCAGGTCTTCGAGGACGGCTCGGTGACGTCCCTCTTCGACGGCAACGCCTGACTCCCAGCCCTGCCGCACCTGTCGTGAGTGGTAACTCGGGTTCTAACCCGCCTTACCACTCACGACCGGCCGCGGCAGACCTCAGTAGGCGACCGTGAAGCGTGTGCGGCGGTGCTTCGGCTGCTCGATCTCGTCGACGTAGGCGATCGCGAAGTCGTCGCCGCCGATGTGGGACCTGCCGTTCTCGTCGGTCAGCAGGACGTCGCCGCCGACCCGGAACTCGCCCCTGCGCTCACCCGGCGTCCAGGCGCCGAACTCGGCGGCCGGGCTGACGTAGAACCAGTCGAGGCTCTCCGGCTGCTCGCGCAGCAGGCCGAGGACCTCGGCGTGGCTGCCGGCCTCGTCCTTGTACTCGGCCGGGAACTCCGGGGTGTCGAACAGCCGCGGGCCGCCCTCGGCCACGTGCAGGCTGGCCGCGCCGCCGACGAACGAGAGCCGGACGCCGTTCTCGCTCGCGATGCGGGCCAGGGCCGGGACGGCGTCGATCAGCTTCTTGCCGTCGATCTCGCGGGCCGGGGTGGCCACCACGATGACGTCGGCGTCCTTCGCGACCTGCGCGACGAAGTCCTCGTCGTGCAGGGAACCCGTCCGCTCGTCGACACCGTCGGGCACCGAGCCGGCGTGCCGCGCGACGCCGACCACCTCGTGGCCACGCCGCAGCGCCTCGGCGCCGATCCTGCCCCCGGCGTACCCCGTCGCTCCGAAAACCACCAGCTTGGCCATGGGATCTCCTCATTCGTCGTCGGCCGTTCACGGCCGATGCTAGGAACGGAAGATCACCTACTTCAACGGGAGCAACACACCTGGGGGTAGGTGTCCAGGTCAGCCGCCGAGGGCCGCGAACTCCGTGGCCACCCGCTGCTTCACGGCGTTGACGTCGAGGCCCGCGCGGACCTCCGCCGTCGCGTTCGGCTTCGACAGCACCTGGTAACTGGCCGTGCGGTTGGGCAGCTTGAACTTCACCGCGCAGGACAGCTGGATCGTCTTGTACGGCTCCGCGTCCCCGGCCGTCGTGCACGTCTGCGCCCCCAGCGACTCGGCGCTGACCTCGACCGACAGGGTGATGTGGACGACGCTCTTCTCCCCGGACGCCGGCGTGCCGACGACGCTGTTGGAGACGTCGACCGTCGTCGTGCAGGAGCCGACGTAGTCCTTGCAGTCGAGCTTGTCGTTCGTGACGACGGCGCTCGCCTGCACCAGCCCCTCGAACGGCTGCCCCAGCCCGCCGACGGCGGCGTCGAGGTCGGTGTGGAACGCCTTCACCGCGTCCCCGGTGAGCGCGGCGACCTGGAACTCGGCGCCGTACTTCGCGCCGTTCTGCGGATCGAGCAGCGTCGGGGCGAAGCTGACGACGCGGTTCGGCTTGGCCGTCGTGACGCGCAGGACGCTCGGCGCGGCACCGAGCTGGTAGACCTCGGTGCCGTCCGGCAGCTTCGCCTTGACCGGCTCGCCCATCCGGTCGAGCCCGGTCAGCGCCTTGCGCAGCCCTTCGGCGAGGGCGGGCGGCGCGAACCGGGCCGCCGGGTCGAAGGGCAGCTCGGAGCCGAGCGAACGCACCCAGCTCGTGCCGAACTGCGTGCCCTCGTCGATGGCGTGCGCCTTCCAGTAGTCGGCGTCGGCCTGCAGGTAGAACTGGCTCGCGGCGGCCGTCACCTGGACGAACCGGCCTTCCAGCGGCAGGCCGCCGACGGCGTAGCCACCGCGGGTGATCCGGAACTGCTGCTCGGCGCCCTTCACCGTCGACTTCAGCGCGACCGCGGGCGCCTGGCCCAGCGCCGTCAGTGCCGCGTCGACCGCGGTGCGCTGCTCCGCGCGCCGGTCGGCCGTCGCCTGGTCGGCCGCGGAGACACCGGCGGTGCCGGCCACTGCCACCTGGCAGCCCGCCAGCAACCCACCCAGCAGCAGCACCGCTGCCACCCTGCTCCACCGAGCGCGCATTCCCGCCCCCTGCTCTCCCGCTACCGAGCACACCTCGGCCGGCGTTGTCCCGCCACCGGATTTGTGTCGTCACGTACCGGGGTTCCAGGAGGGTTCTAGCCTGGGCCGGGCACCCGCCGCAACCCACCGTGATGAGGTTGGTTTACACTCTTGAGGTTGTCTCGGCGAGGCGGGGCCCTACTGGGGTGCCCGGCGTGATCGACGCGGCGGCTCGAGTAGCCCCCGTCGTCGTGCACGCCCGGAAACTCGCCGCCGAAACTTCCTTGAACAGAACATATCGGCTTCTCCCCGCCGCAGCATGCTGTCTTGATTTGAAGGAGTGCAACACCGTGTCCGAGGTACGTCTGTCCGTCGAGCCGCGCACCGAGTTCGGCAAGGGCGCCGCGCGCCGCACGCGTCGCGCCGGCAAGATCCCCGCCGTCCTCTACGGCCACGGGTCGGACCCGCGGCACTTCGCGCTGCCCGCGATCGAGTTCGCCCGCGTCGTCCGCGAGAACGGCTCGAACGCCGTCATCACGCTGGACCTGGAGGGCTCGGTCGAGCTGGCCCTGACCAAGACCATCGTGGTCCACCCGCTGAAGAACTACATCGAGCACGTCGACCTGCTGGTCGTGAAGCGCGGCGAGAAGATCGTCGTCGACGTCCCCGTCGTCGTGACCGGCACCCCCGGCCCGGGCGGCCTGGTCAACCAGGACGTCGACACCCTGCAGGTCGAGGTCGAGGCGCTGCACATCCCGGAGCAGTTCGAGGTCTCGATCGAGGGCCTCGAGATCGGCTCCCAGGTGCTGGCCGGCCAGGTCGAGCTGCCGCAGGGCGCGACCCTGGTCACCGACCCGGAGTCGCTCGTCGTGGCCGTCAACGAGCCGCAGCGTGAAGAGGCCGACGAAGAGGCCGAAGCTGGCGAAGAGTCGGCCGAAGCCGCCGAATAACATCACCGTATGACGGAAGACCTGCCTGGGGCCGGCGAGCTGATCCTGCTCGCCGGCCTCGGCAATCCCGGACCCCAGTACGCCGGAAACCGGCACAATGTCGGGTTCATGGTGCTGGACGAGCTCGCCGCCCGCGTCGGCGGCAAGTTCAAGACGCACAAGACCGGCGGCGAGGTCCTCGAAGGCCGGCTGGCCGGCCGCCGCGTGGTGCTGGTGAAGCCGCGCTCGTACATGAACCTCTCCGGCGGGCCGGTGGTGGGCGCGGCGAAGTTCTACAAGGTGCCGCCGTCCGGCGTGGTCGTGGTGCACGATGAGCTCGACGTGGACTTCGGTGCGCTGAAGCTCAAGTTCGGCGGCGGCGACAACGGGCACAACGGCCTCCGCTCGATCACGAAGTCGCTGGGCACGCGGGACTACTACCGGGTGCGGTTCGGCATCGGCCGCCCGCCCGGCCGGCAGGACCCGGCGGACTTCGTGCTGAAGGACTTTTCGACGGTCGAGCGCAAGGAACTCCCGCTGGAGGTGGATCGGTGCGCGGACGCGACCGAGGCACTGATCGGCACCGGCCTCGCGGCCGCGCAGAACGCCTTCCACGCGGGCTGACATGGGTGGCGAGGTGAAGCCGTGACTCCCGAAGAAGCCCGGACGATCGCGTTCGGCAAACCCCGGTTCGGCCGCCGCGGCTACAACGAGGACGAGGTCGACGCCTTCCTCGACCTCATCGCCGAAGCGCTGGCCGGGCGGAACATCCTCACCCCGGACGACATCCACTACGTCGAGTTCACGATCATGCCGGTCGGCATGCGCAGCTACGACCAGGCCCAGGTCGACCTGTTCCTCGACGAGGCCGAGGCGGCCCTGGTGGAGTTGCGGACCCCGAAGCCGGCGGTGGTCGAGGAGCCGCAGCGGCCCCAGGGCACCCGGAAGTGGTTCGGCCGCAGCTGACACACTTTCTTTCGGGGGTCCGGGTGGCGGAGCCCCCGGCCCGGGGCGAAGCCCCGGATGACACTGTGTGAAGTCGGCCACACAGCGCTGGGTAGCGCAAACTCACCCGAAGGCGGGCGCGGGGCTGCCCGTGGGGGTGAGGTTGGGGGCAGACCCTTCCGGGGAGCGTGTCCACCGGTTAGGACGGTGTACGGGAGTTCCGCACCCGCCAACCCCGGAATCGGAGAGTTCCATGTCGTTCACCGCCGAAGACCTCACCGAGGTCACCTTCGGTAGCGCCCCGATCGGCCGCCGCGGTTACGCGAAGCACGAGGTCGACGCGTTCGTCCGGCGGATCGCCAAGACGCTCGCCGACGAGGACGACCTGACCGCCGCCGAAGTCCACCACGTGATGTTCGCGAAGCCGCTGATCGGCAAGCGCGGCTACGACGAACGCGAAGTCGACGAGTTCCTCGATGCGGTGGAGGACCAGCTCGCGAGCCGCACCGGCCAGGCCCCGGACCTCCCGGGCGCCCGCACCTCGACCGAAGCCACCGCCGAGCGCGCCACCCCGCCGACCCTCCGGGCGGTGCGCGTCCAGCAACGCTGACCCTCGCCTCAAGCGCCCCACATTGGGGCGCTTGGGTCAGGCGTCGGCGTTCTTCGAGATCTTGTCCGCGAACTGCTGGGCCGTCGCCGCCCGCTTGACCTTGCCCGACGGCGTCTTCGGCAGGCTCCCCGCCGGCAGCACCACCACCGCGTACGGCCGCATGTCCACCGCGTCGCGGACCCGGGCCGACACCTGCTTCATCAGGTTCTTCTCGGCTTCGGCGTCGCCCGCCAGCTTCGACTCCACGACGACCGCGAACCGCTCGCGACGGCTGCCCGCGTCCAGCCGGACCGCCACCGCGTTGCCCGCGCGCACCCCGTCGACCGAGATCGCCGCGCGCTCGATGTCCGTCGGGTACAGGTTGCGGCCGCCCATGATGATGACGTCCTTGCGGCGGCCGCAGATGACGATCTGGCCGTCCACCAGGTACCCGAGGTCGCCGGTGTTGAGCCACCCCTCGTCGTCCTGCGTCGCGAGCGGGCCGTCCATGGTCAGGTAGCCCGGCGTCACGGCCTCGCCGCGCAGCCGGATCTCGCCGACCTGACGCTCGCCCAGCGGCGAACCCGCCTCGTCGACGATCTCGGCTTCCAGCCCGTCGAGGGGCCGGCCGAGCAGCGCGAACGACCGGACGCTGTCGGTCCCGCGCCGCGGGTCACCTTCGGGGACGGGCACCGCGCGGTTCTCCGCCTCGAGCGCGTCGGCCTCGACGACGTCGAGGGTGAGGCCGGTGAACAGCGGCGCGAAGGACACCGCGAGCGTCGCTTCCGCCATGCCGTAGGCCGGGAAGACGCACTCGGCGGGCATCTTGAACCGGGCGCCGGCGTCCACAAAGGTCTGGACGGCGGTCTCGTCGATGGGCTCGGCGCCGTTCAGCGCGATGCGCAGCTTCGAGAGGTCGTAGGCGTCGTCTTCGTCGACGCGGGCCATCCGGCGCCCGACGATGGCGTACGCGAAGTTCGGCGCCGCCGTCGTGGTGCCGTTGTACTTGGTGATGAGTTCGGGCCAGATCAGCGGCCCCGAGAGGAACTCGACCGGCGTGATCTTGACCAGCTCGACGCCGAAGGTCATCGGCACGGTCAGGAAGCCGACCATCCCCATGTCGTGGAACGTCGGCAGCCACGACACCATCACGTCGACGTCGAAGTCGAACTCCGCGCGCTCGACCATGGCCTTGACGTTGGAGTACAGGTTCCCGTAGGTGATCCGCACGGCCTTGGGGTCGGCGGTCGAGCCGCTGGTGAGCTGCAGGAGCGCGGTGTCGCCCTCGTCGGTGGTGACGACGTCTTCCAGGGGTTCGGCCGCGGCCAGCTCGGTGACGAGCTTGAACCCGATGCCCTTCTGCTCCAGGACGGGCGCGAGCTGGTCGAAGGGCTCGCCCAGCAGCACGAGGTCGGACCCGATCATCCCGAGCACGCGCACGGTGTCCTCGGCCCACTCGGCGAGATCGGTGCGCGGGGTCGGCTGGTGCAGCATGGTGACACTGCCGCCGGCCAGCCACACGGCCTGCACGGTCGGCGCGATCAGCACCGGCGCGGCGGCCAGCACGGCGACCGCACCCCCGCGCTCGAAGCCCCCGGCGACCAGGCCGCCGGCGATCCGCCGCGCCTCGGCGTGCACCTCGGCCCAGGTCCGCCGGACCGGCTCCTTCGGCTCGCCGGTGACCATGCCGCGTTGCTGCCCGCGCTTCGTCGCGGTGGCGACGAGCGTGTCCACGAACCTGCTCATAGCCGGAACATTACTGTCTGGACGTCAACATCCGCCGAGCAACGCGGAAACCGGGCCTCGCAGCCAGCGGTCCACTTGCCGCTGCCCCCGCAGCCGGACGACGACGAGACGGCGGCATCCGGAGCCTGCCACGGCGATCCGCCGGAACTGCCCGAGCGGTTCGTCCGGCCCGGCGACCCTCATTCCAGCAGCTCGGACGTCTCCAGCCAGCGGCCCTCGACGTCCTCGATCTCGCCCTGCACGCCCTTCAGCTCGGCGTTCAGCTCCATCAGCTTCGCCGGGTCCGTCGCCGCGGCCAGCAGCGATGCGTGGAGCTTCTCCTCCTTCGCGTGCAGCTGGTCGAGCTTGCGCTCCAGCCGGCCGAGCTCCTTCTGGGCCGCGCGCAGGTCCGCCGCCGACTTCTTCGCTTCCACCTTCGCGCTGGACGGCGCCGGGGCCGCTTCCGGACGGGCCGCCGCGCGGCGGTTCAGGTACTCCTCGATGCCGCCCGGCAGGTGGGTGATGCGGCCGTCGCCGAACAGCGCGACGATCGTGTCGCACACCCGCTCCACCAGGTAGCGGTCGTGGGACACCACCACCATCGTGCCCGGCCAGCCGTCGAGGAGGTCCTCCAGCTGCTGGAGGGTGTCGATGTCCAGGTCGTTCGTCGGCTCGTCGAGCAGCAGCACGTTCGGCTCGGCCATCAGCAGCCGGCACAGCTGCAGCCGGCGCCGCTCGCCGCCCGACAGGTCCCCGACCGGGGTCCACTGGCGGGCCGCCGGGAAGCCGAGCTTCTCGCCCAGCTGCGACGCCGTCATCTCCTGCTTGCCGAACACCACGCGCCCGGCCACCTGCTCGATCGCCTGCAGCACGCGCAGGTCGCCGGGCAGGTCGTCGAGCTCCTGGCGCAGGTGCGCGAGCGCGACCGTCTTGCCCTCGATCCGGCGGCCCGTCGTCCCCTCGACGTCACCGCCGAGCAGCTTGAGCAGCGACGTCTTGCCCGAGCCGTTGACGCCGACCAGGCCGATCCGGTCGCCCGGGCCGATCCGCCAGGTGACGTGGTCGAGCAGCGTCCGCTCCCCGACCTGGTACGTCGTGTCTTCCAGCTCCAGCACGGTCTTCCCGAGCCGCCGCTTCGCGAACGCCTGCAGCTCGACCGAGTCGCGCAGCGGCGGGACGTCCGCAATCAGCGCTTCGGCCGCTTCGACGCGGTAGCGCGGCTTCGAGGAGCGCGCCTGCGGGCCGCGACGCAGCCAGGCCAGCTCCTTGCGGGCCAGGTTCTGCCGCTTCTCCTCGGCCGTCGCGGCCAGGCGCGCCCGCTCGGCGCGCGCGAAGATCCAGTCGGCGTAACCACCTTCGTACTGCTCGACGCGGCCGTTCGCGACCTCCCACGTCAGCGTCGCGACGGTGTCGAGGAACCACCGGTCGTGCGTGACAACCACGACGGCGACCTTGCGGGCCAGCAGGTGGTCGGCCAGCCACCGGACACCTTCGACGTCCAGGTGGTTGGTCGGCTCGTCGAGCACGATCAGGTCGAGCTCGCCGGTCAGCGCGGCGGCCAGGGAGACGCGGCGCCGCTCGCCGCCGGACAGGTTCGCCGTCGGCGTGTCCAGGCCGATCGCCGTGATCCCCAGACCGTCCACAATGGATCGTACCCGGGCGTCGGCGGCCCATTCGTGCTCGGCGCCGTAGCGTTCGAGCACGACGTCGCCGACCGTGCTGCCGTCCGGGAGCTCGGTGCGCTGGGTGACCACGGCCATCCGCAGATCGCGAACATGGCTCACCCGCCCGGAATCCGGCTCAGCCAGTCCGGAAAGGACTTCCAGCAGCGTGGTCTTGCCGCCCCCGTTGAGGCCGACGACGCCGATCCGCTGCCCGGCCGCGATGCCGAGGGAAACGCCGTCCAGCAGCGGCTTCACCCCGTAGGACTTGCTCACCGCCTCCAGGTTGACCAGGTTGGCCATCCGCTCAGCCGATCCTTTCCACGATGACGAACCGGGTCGCCACGACCTGAGTCGTGTCGGCCACGGTGAATTCCGGGTCTTCCAAGGCGGCGCGCACTTCCGCGCCCTGCCAGAACTTCGTGTGCTCCGCGCGCCACTCGGCGACGCTCGTGAAGCCCTCGCCCTCGCCGAGCGCGTGCTCGATGTCCACTTCGGACAGTGGAAGCACACGCACCTCGGCGGTCTCGATGACCGCCACCCCGACGCCGGCGGAGTCGAGCACCAGCTCTCGCTCACCCACGAAGGGCAACGCTTCGCCGTCGTGCTCGTATTCCGCGAGCAGGGCCGAGGTCGTCGTCTTCTCCCCGGCCAGGATCGCCGCGACCAGCTTGTCCCGCAGCGGGCCGGGGAACGCGAATTCGGCGTGCTTCACGCGTGCACCCGCGGCGACGCCGGGCGCGGCGCGTCGTCGCCGCCGACGACGCGGGCGCCGGGAACCGGGCCGTGGGCCACGCGGACCGTCCGGCACACGCCGGCGCCCGACAGCTCGGCCGCGACCTCCACCGCCGACTGCGCGTCTTCGCAGAGGAACGCGCACGTCGGGCCGGAGCCGGACACCGTGCCCGCGAGCGCGCCCGCGTTCACCCCGGCCCGGAGCGTGCGGCGCAGGTCGGGCCGCAGCGAGACCGCCGCCGCCTGGAGGTCGTTGCCCAGCAGCAGGGCCAGCTGACGCGGGTCGCCGGAGGCCAGCGCCTCGACGACCGGCGTGTGCGAGCCGATCCGGGGCGGGTTGCCCGCCGCGCGCAGGCGGTCCAGTTCGCCGAACACCTTCGGCGTCGACAGCCCTTCGGCGGCGAAGGCCAGCACCCAGTGGAATGTGTGCCGCGACAGCACCGGGACCAGCTGCTCGCCGCGGCCGGTGCCCAGCGCGGTGCCGCCGTAGAGCGCGAACGGAACGTCGCTGCCCAGGCCGGCGGCGAGCTCGGCCAGCTCGTCGCGGGTGACGTCGAGGTTCCACAGGCTCGCCAGCCCGACGAGCGTCGCCGCCGCGTCGGCGCTGCCGCCCGCCATGCCGCCGGCGACCGGGATGCCCTTGCGCAGCACCACCCGGACCTTCGGCTCGCCGGTCCGTCCGACGTGCGCGGCGAGCGCCTCGACGGCCCGCCAGGCCAGGTTTTCGGGGCCGGTCGGGACCGAGCCCTCCCCCTCGCCGTAGACCTCGATACCGGGCTCTTCGGTGACCGCGACGGTCACCTCGTCGGTCAGCGACAGCGCCTGGAACACGGTGACCAGCTCGTGGTAACCGTCTTCGCGCAGGTCGTCGACCGAAAGGTGCAGGTTGACCTTGGCCGGGACCCGGACGGTGACTGGGGGCGGAACTACGGCGAGCACCCGACCAGCCTACGTGCCCGCGGAAACGCCCCGATGCGACCTGCGCATCGGGGCGTTCCTCGAGTCGGGTCAGGCCGCCGCGACACCCTGCGGGCCACGAGCGGTGTGCGTCACGTGCCCACCGCGCTCGGCGACCCAGGCCAGCGCCGCGTCGGCCCGCTCGCCGCGGACACCCAGGCGGAAGCGGCCGACCGGCGTGTCACCGATGCGGGTCAGACCACCGCCGATGGTGGCGAACTCGACGTCGAAACGGCCGGCAGCCTCGGGCAGCAACGCGCCCACCGAGGCGAACCCGACCAGCACGACGTCGGCCGAGCGGTCGTAGCGCCCCGCCTGCGCGCGGGTGGTCTCGATCGCCGGCAGCAGTGCCTGGGCGGTGCGGCTGGCCGGGTTCGAGATCAGGTCGAGCACCGTGCCGCGCTCGACGACCGTGCCGTCCTCCAGTACCGCGATGTCGTCGCAGACCCGGCGGACCACGCCCGCGTCCGGCGTCGTGACGACGACCGTGGTGCCCAGCTCCGAACGGGCCCGGTCGAGGACGGCGAGCACCGCGCCGGCCTCCTCCGGGTCGACCCCGGCGGTCGGGTCGTCGGCCAGCAGCACGGCGGGAGCCGCCGCCAGCGCCTTCGCGACCGCGACGCGGCGGAGCTGGCCGGCCGTCAGCTCGCCGGGGCGCTGCGCGGCGCGCTGGGTCAGGCCGACGAGGTCGAGCAACGAGCCGACCCGGCTGCGACGCTGCGGGGCGTCGACGCCGAGCTGCTCGAGCGGGGAGGCGATGTTGCCGGCGATGGTGCGTTCGGCGATCAGCTCCGGCTTGGTGGAGACGACGCCCAGCTGACGGCGGATTTCGCGGAGCCGGCGGCCGTCGAGGGTGCCGGTGTTGAGGCCGTCGAGACGGACGACACCGCGGTCCGGACGCTCCTGCAGGGCGATGCACCGGGCGAGAACGGACTTGCCCGACCCGGCGGGGCCGACCACGCCGAACAGTGAGCCTGCCTGGACGTCGACGCTCACGTCTCGCAGCGCGACGACAGAGTTTCCGTTGGCAGCAAAGGATTTGGACAGGTTTTCGACGGTGATCACGAAGGCTCCAGAAAACGGGGTGCGCGCAGCGCGCGGCACCCGGCCGCAAGCGAGTTCCGTCCTGTTCGGACGGTGCGTGAAGAAGAGGTGGACCGGCTACGACAAGCTCAGTTGGAGCGTCGACATGCGGTCACGGAGCGGCGGCCTTCGTCGACAACGCGACGCCTGGTCAGGAGCAGGGGGCGGGCTACCCTCTTCATCGAAAACGGCCTCCATCGGTCCTGGCGGTAGCACCTGCCCTGCGGAGGGTGGTTGCTGCGACTTCGGCGAGCCAGGTCTCTCAGTCGCTCGGGATGGACGTATTGAGTAAAACCGATCCCGAGGAGCGAAAGCAAGCCCGTTGGGCCAGATCACACGACTGGCGGTGTCCGGATCGCGGGATCAGGGGCGATGGGGGCGTATTTTCACGGCTCCACAGTGGAGCGGGCCGCGGTGTCGGCGAGACGGGCGAAGTCGTGCACGTCCAGCTGCTCGCCGCGGGTCTTCGGGTCGATCCCGGCCGCCGTCAGGAGCTCGCCGGCGCGCTCGGCCGAGCCCGCCCAGCCCGCGAGCGCGGCCCGCAGCGTCTTCCTGCGTTGTGAGAAGGCGGCGTCCACCAGGCCGAAGAGGACGTCCCGGTCGTCGGACGCCGTCGAGCCGGCCCGTTCGAAGGCGACGAGCGCGGAATCGACGTTCGGCACCGGCCAGAACACCGAGCGTGGCACGGCGGCGACCTTGCGTGCGGGGCCGTACCAGGCGAGCTTGACGCTGGGGACGCCGTAGATCCGGCTGCCGGGGCCGGCGGCCATCCGGTCGGCGACCTCGGTCTGCACCATCACGAGGCCGGTCTTGAGCGAGGGCACTTCGGCCAGCAGGTGCAGCACGACGGGCACGGCCACGTTGTAGGGCAGGTTGGCGACGAGGGCGGTCGGCTCGCCCAGGTCTTCGCGGGTGACGCGCAGGGCGTCCGCTCCGACGACGGTCAGTCGCCCGGCGGCTTCGGGCCCGCGCTCGGCGACGGTCTCGGGCAGCCGCTCGGCGAGCTTGGGGTCGATCTCGACGGCGACGACCCGCGCGCCGGTGGCGAGCAGCCCGAGGGTCAGCGAGCCGAGCCCGGGCCCGACCTCGAGGACGACGTCGTCCGCGGTGACACCCGCGAGCTCGACGATCCGGCGGACGGTGTTGGGATCGTGCACGAAGTTCTGCCCGAGCTTCTTGGTCGGCCGCACGTCGAGTTCGGCCGCCAGCCCGCGGATTTCGGCCGGTCCCAGCAGTTCAACCACCGGACGAGCCTACCCAGCGTGCTCCGGCCCGGTTCCACTCGGTGCAAGTAGTCGTGAGTGGTAAGGCGGGTTAGAACCCGCCTTACCACTCACGACCGCTGCGGCAGACCCGCCAACGCGAAGCGGCCCCCGTCCGGGGTGGACGGGGGCCGGTTCGAAGCGGAACTCAGGCCTTCTTGCCGCAGACCGGCCAGGCGCTGTAGCTGCCGCCGCGGCCGGCCTTGACCTTTTCCGCGATGGCGATCTGCTGCTCGCGCGAAGCCTGGTTCGGCAGCGCGGCGTACTCGTCGCCGCCGTAGGCGTCCCAGGTGCGCTTGTCGAACTGGAGGCCGCCGTAGTAGCCGTTGCCGGTGTTGATGGCCCAGTTGCCGCCCGACTCGCACTGCGCGATGCGGTCCCACGCGGAACCGTCGCCGATCTCCGGGGTCGGGGCCTGCTTGCTGCCGACGTGGATGACCTTCGGCTTCGGCTGGGTGAGGACCTTCTCGGAGATGCTCTCCCGGCCGGTCTCCTTGCCGTTCTTCTGCGTGACCTTGTAGGTCACTTCCTTCTCACCCGGCGCGCCCGGGTCCTCGACCTGCGTCTTGCCCTTGGCCAGGTCCGGGTCGTCGACGCGCTGCTCGGGCGGGTCGATGGTCTCCTTCTGCGTGACCGTCGAGACGCCGGTGCGGCTGATGTGCACCTCGGCGCCGTCGGTCAGCTTGACGTCCAGACCACCCTCGGCCTGGTCCTCCGGGCCCAGGGTGAGCTTGTACTCGCCCAGGAACTCCTTCGTCGTCACGGCCGTGGTCTTGACCTGCTTCGGCGCGTTCCCGCCGTCGTACAGGGTGATGTTCTTGAGCGTCTTGATCTCGACGGTCGCGCCCTGCAGCGGCAGCTCGCCGGACTTCGGCATCGACATCCACGTGCCGGCCTTGTCCATCTCGGTCATGCCGAGCTGGCTCAGCGCGTCGCCGAGGTGCGTCGCGCGGACCCAGGAGGTGCGCTCGGTGCCGTCGACGACCAGCTTCAGCTGGCGGCCGCGCTCGAGCTTGATGACGCCGCCGTCGCCGACCTCCGCCTGCGGGGAGGGGGACAGCGAGTCGTGCTCGCCGACCGACAGGCCCGCGTCCTCGAGCACCTCGCCGACGGTGCCGCCGAAGGAGTGCACGGTCTGCTGGTGGCCGTCGACGTCGACGGTGATGCTCTTGTTCATCGCCAGCGCGGCCGCGCCGCCACCGGCGACGCTGATCATCACGCTGAGGACGGCACCCTTGAGGAACCGGCGCTTCCAGACCTTGGTCGTCTGGCGGAGTCCCTCGTCCAGAGCCGCACGACGCGCTTCGGGGGAAGCGGTGCGGTCCTCGTCGAGGCCGTCCGGGATGACGATCGGCGGCAGGTACGTCGTCTCGGCGTTGATGAGGCGGATCAGTTCGTCGACGTCGACGTCGATCTCGGCCATCATCGCGTCGGCATCGGGGCCGAGTGCGGCGAGGATGTCCTGCTGCGTGATGTTCGGGTCGTCGGAGAAGTCGAGCTGGCCGTACGCAGTGTCCTCGAATCGACGATCGAGGACGGCCGCGGAGCGCGCTCCAGCCTGTCTGCTACCTGTCACCGGGTCGTTCCCTTTCCCAAGGCGCCGTTCGGGGCGGCACCTTTACGTCTGGGCCCTCAGCCGGCGCCATCGTCACGGTTCCGGCTCGTACCTGCTCCGGTTCCGCTTCCCCGACGTGCACTGACGTGACTGTGGGCGTAACAGCCGGCAACTGCTGAGTGCAGTACCGACCGGCACGATCACGGGACAGTAACGGGTCGCGGCGGGTTGCGCAAACACCCCCCGGAGTGTCGTGATCTGAGTCACTCCATCAGGTGGACGAGCCGGAAACCCTGTTGTCGCAATGCGTTCAACCCGCTGTGACGCTGGGGAGTCGGTAGACCCGTTCGGCGGTGGTCCGGACCGCTTCGGCGACTTCGTGGACAGCTTCGCCCCTGAGCGCCGCGAGGTGACGGACGGTGTAAGCGGCGCCGAACGGCTCGTTCGGCCGCCCACGGAACGGGTGGGGGGTCAGAAACGGCGCGTCGGTCTCGACG
Organism: Amycolatopsis sp. cmx-13-12; assembly: GCA_049998155.1. Classification (GTDB taxonomy): domain Bacteria; phylum Actinomycetota; class Actinomycetes; order Mycobacteriales; family Pseudonocardiaceae; genus Amycolatopsis. The sequence continues at coordinate 531,946 of JAEBES010000002.1, forward strand.
AGGTACTGCCCCGGCGGGCAGAGCCGGGCCGCTTCATGGAGCCCCTTCGCGTTCTTGAACGTCACCGTGCCCGCGAAGGAAAGGACAAAGCCCGCTTCGACGCACTTGCGGGCCATTTCCGCGTCCCCGGAAAAACAATGGAAAATTACGGCATTCGGCGCACCCTCTTCGGCCAGGATGCGCAACACGTCGTCGTGGGCCTCGCGGTCGTGGATCATCAGCGGCTTGTCCAGCCGCTTGGCGAGGTCGATGTGCCAGCGGAACGCCTCCTGCTGGGCGTCGTGGGGCGAGTAGTCCCAGTAGTAGTCGAGGCCGGTCTCGCCGACGGCGACCACTCGCTCGTGCCCGGCCAGGCGCTCGATCTCGACCCGCTCGGCCTCGCCGAACTCCTTGGTCCGCGTCGGGTGGATCGCGACGGCGGCCCACACCCGGCGGTCCCAAGTGGTGGCTTCCGCGGCCCACCGGGCGGAGGCGAGGTCGTCCGCGACCGTGACGACGCGCGAGACGCCGGCGCGCTCGGCGCGGTCGACCATGGCCGTGACATCGGCCGCGGTGACCGCGCCGCACGCGTCGAGATGGGTGTGCGCGTCCACCACCGACACCGGGAGCCGGTCCGGGACCGGCGGCAGCTCGCGCTTCTGTTCACCCATGCGTACTTCTTACTCCTTGGTGATCGGCGCCCACTCCGGACCGGTCTCGCCGAGTACCGGGTCGAGCTTCGTGAACAGCGGCGACGGCTTCTCCAGCGGGCGGCCGACCTCGATCGGCGTGGACGCCCACTTGGCCTGCTCGGCCGCGTAGTCGCCGGTGAGGATCGGGTTGACCCGGCCCTCGATGTCGAGGTCGTCGACCTCCTTCAGCTCCGGCTGGGCGGCCCAGACGCCGGTGCCGCCGAGGGCCTCGTGCACCTTCTGCGCCGAGTGCGGCAGGAACGGCGTCAGCAGCGTGTTGGCGTCGGAGACGACCTGCAGCGCGGTGTGCAGCACCGTGTCGCGCCGCGCGGGGTCGTCCTTGAGCTTCCACGGCTCCTGGTCGGAGAGGTACTTGTTCGCCGCGGTGACGACCTTCATCGCCTCGCCGGCCGCCAGCTTGAACCGGGACCGGGCCAGGTGCGCGCCCGCGGTGTCGAACGCCTTGCGCGACAACGCCTTCAGCTCTTCGTCGGCCGCGGCCGGGGCCTCTGGGCGCGGGATGGCGCCGACGTTCTTGTGCGCCATCGAGATGGACCGGTTGACCAGGTTGCCCCACTCGTTGGCCAGCTCGAAGTTGGTCCGGCGGACGAACTCGTCCCAGGTGAAGTCGGTGTCCTGGGTCTCCGGGCCGGCGACCGAGATGAAGTACCGCAGCGTGTCCGGGCCGAAGTCGCGCAGGAAGTCCTCGACGTAGATCACGCGCCCGCGCGAGGTCGAGAACTTCGAGCCGCTCATGGTGAGGAACTCGGACGAGACGATCTCGTCGGGCAGGTGCAGCTTCCCGTACTTGCCCGGCTCGCCGCCCTTGTCGCCCTCGCCGTTGTGCCCGAACAGCAGCGCCGGCCAGATCTGGGCGTGGAAGGTGATGTTGTCCTTGCCCATGAAGTAGTACGACCGGGCGTCGGCGTTGTTCCACCACTCCTGCCACGCGTCCGGGTTGCCGGAGCGGCGCGCCCACTCGACGCTGGCCGAGAAGTACCCGATCACGGCGTCGAACCAGACGTAGAACCGCTTCAGCGGCTGGTCGCGCCAGCCGTCGAGGGGGATCTTGACGCCCCAGTCGAGGTCGCGGGTGATCGGCCGCGGCCGCATGTCGTCGATCAGGTTCTTGGTGAAGTTGAGGACGTTCGGGCGCCAGTCGGTCTTCGTGGACAGCCAGTCGCCGAGGGTCTTGGTGAACGCCGGCAGGTCGAGGAAGTAGTGCTCGGTCTCGACGAACTTCGGCGTCTCACCGTTGATCCGCGACTTCGGGTTGATCAGCTCCGCGGCGTCGAGCTGGTTGCCGCAGTTGTCGCACTGGTCGCCGCGCGCGCCGTCGTACCCGCAGATCGGGCAGGTGCCCTCGACGTAGCGGTCGGGCAGCGTGCGACCGGTGGACGGGCTGATCGCGCCGCGCGTGGTCTTCGGGACGACGTAGCCGTTGCGGTGCAGCGCGAGGAAGATCTGCTGCGTCACCTCGGCGTGGTTGCCCGTGGTGGTGCGGGTGAACAGGTCGTAGGAGAGGCCGAGGCCCTGCAGGTCGTTCCCGATCTGGCGGGTGTACTTGTCCGCCGTCTCCTGCGGGGTGGCGTTCTCGTTGTCGGCCTGGACGGTGATCGGGGTGCCGTGTTCGTCGGTCCCGGACACCATGAGGACCCGGTTGCCGGCCATTCGCTGGTAGCGGGAGAAGACGTCGGACGGGACGCCGAATCCGGACACGTGGCCGATGTGGCGGGGGCCGTTGGCGTAGGGCCAGGCCACCGCGGTCAACACAGGGGTGCTCATACCTTATTAGCCTACGGAGGGCGTCACGCGCCTTTTCGGGAGGGAGGCCCCGGTTGTCGGCGACACGGCTGCTCGTGCTCGGGGTGGTGCGGATGTACGGCCGCGCGCACGGCTACCAGGTGCGGCGCGAGCTGCTGACCTGGTCGGCGGACAAGTGGGCCAACGTCCAGCCCGGGTCGATCTACCACGCGCTGAAGAAGATGACCGCCGAGGACCTGCTCGAGCAGGTCGACGTCGAGCCCGGCGAGGGCGGGCCGGACCGGACCGCCTACCGGCTCACCGGCGAGGGCGAGCAGGAGTACCAGGTCCTGCTGTCGAAGGCGCTGTCCGATCCCCAGCTCAACCACCCGGACCTGTCGGCGGCGATCTCGCTGATGACCACGCTGCCCCGGGCCCGCGTGATCAACCTGCTCCGGCACCGGCTGGTGCACCTGGAGGCCGAGCAGCGGCAAGCGAAGCTGATGCTCGAAGAACTCAAGGTCAACATGGGGCTGGGCACGCCCGAGCACGTCGGCGAGCTGTACCGGCTGTGGGGCGGGATCACCGACGCGAGCTACGCCTGGCTGGAACGGCTGATCGAGCGGCTCGAAGCGGGCGACTACGTGATGGCCGGCGAGTCCGGCGAAGCCTTCGGCGAACCACCCGCCGGGTAATCAAGTTTGACTAGCGCATTCTTCTCGGGCACGCTGTGCGCCTCCGCTAGTCAAGATTGACTACTTTTCGAGAGGGGATCTCATGATCACGGCACGCGGTCTCGAGCGGCGGTTCCGCCGCAAGGGCCGCACTGGGGGCGAAGTCCACGCGGTCAAGGGCGTCGATCTCGACGTCGAAGCGGGCGAGCTGGTCGGCTTCCTCGGGCCCAACGGCGCCGGGAAGACGACCACCCTGCGCATGCTGACCACGCTGCTGAAGCCGACCGCGGGCACCGCGACCGTCGGCGGCTGCGACCTCCTGACCGACCCGCTGGGCGTGCGCAAGCGCATCGGCTACGTCGCCCAGGGCGGCGGCAGCGCGCCCGAAAGCAAGGTCGCCGACGAGCTGGAGCTGCAGGGCCGGCTCTACCGGATGAGCAAGGCCGACGCGATCGCGCGCGGCGCCGAGCTCGCCGAGCAGCTCGACCTGACCGGGCTGGACCAGCGGCTGACCAAGACGCTCTCGGGCGGGCAGCGGCGACGGCTCGACATCGCGCTCGGGCTGATCCACTCGCCCGGCCTGGTGTTCCTCGACGAGCCGTCCACCGGCCTCGACCCGCAGAGCCGCGCCAACCTGTGGGACCACATCCGCCGGCTGCGCGCCGAACAAGGTGTCACCGTCTTCCTCACCACCCACTACCTCGACGAGGCCGACGCCCTGTCGGACCGGCTGATCGTCATCGACGACGGCCGGATCGTCGCCGAAGGGACGCCGGACGCGCTCAAGGCGCGGGTCAACGGCGACCGCGTCGAGGTGGGCGTCGAGCCGGAGCAGGCCGCAGACGCCGCGGAGATCGCCGGGCGGCTCGCGGGCGCGCAGGAGCTGTCCGTCGACGGCGGGGAGGTCCGGTTCCGGGTGCCGCGCGGCGACGTCGCGCTGCCGGAGCTGCTGCGCGCGCTGGACGCGAAGAGCATCCCGATGCTGTCGGTCCAGGTGCACCGGCCCACGCTCGACGACGTTTTCCTGACGCTCACCGGGCGTTCGCTGCGGGAAGCGGAGGAGGCCGGCCGTGCTGCGTGACACCTGGCTGATCTTCCGCCGCGAGATGACCGCGGCGCTGCGCAACCCGACCTGGGTGCTGATCGGGATCATGCAGCCGCTGCTGTACCTGTTCCTGTTCGGTCCGCTGATGGTCAAGGCGATGCAGGCCCAGGGCCTGTCCGAAGTGGACGGCTGGATGCTGCTCACCCCGGCGCTCATCGCCCAGCTGGCGCTGTTCGGCAGCTCGTTCGTCGGCTTCGGGCTGCTGGCCGAGTACCGCTCCGGCGTGGTCGAGCGGTTCCGGGTGACGCCGGTCAGCCGGGTCGCCCTGCTGCTGGGCAAGGTGCTGGCCAGCGCGGTGCAGGCCGTCGTGCAGGCGCTGCTCATCATCGCGCTGGCGTACCTGGCGTTCGACCTGGACGCGCCGGTCGGCGGCGTGCTGCTCAGCCTGCTGATCGTGTTCCTGCTCGCGGTGTCGCTGGCGTCGTGCTCCTACGCGCTGGCGTTGACGCTGAAGAGCGAGGAGACGTTCCCGGCCCTGCTCAACGCCGTGCTCATCCCGCTGCTGCTGCTCTCCGGGATCCTGCTGCCGATCACGTCCGGGGTCGCGCCGGACTGGCTGTACACGGTTTCGCAGATCAACCCGTTCCGGCACGTCGTCGACGTCGAGCGGAACACCTTCCGCGGCGACTTCACGATGGACGCCCTGTTCACGGGCAGTGTCGTGGTGCTGGTGATGGCCGTGTTGTCCGTGTGGTGGGGCACCCGGACGTTCCAGAAGGAAAACGCCTGATCAACCGCGCGTTTGTCACTGCGGGTCCGTCTCCGGCGACGTATGGTGTGCTCTCCACCGACGCGCCGGGGGCGGACCGTGACAGAGCCGGAGAGTGAACTCGGCATTTCGCTGTCGCACCGCGAGCAGGTGGCCGACTGGCAGGCCGTGCGCGCCGCGCAGACCCGGTTCGTCTCGGTGACGATCAGCGAGAACGTCAACTGGAGCAACCCCGCCGCGGAACGCAACCTGGCCGGCGCGCAGGAAGCCGGGCTGCACGCGGGCGGGCGGCACTACGCGCGGCCCGGCGCGGTGCACGACCAGGCGGACTTCTTCGTGCGGACGGCGAGCCGGCTCGGCGCGTTCGCCCCCGGCTCGCTCGCCCCGGCGCTGGAGGTGGCGGCGCCGAGCGTCGACGACCGGTTCGTCAAGGCGTGGATCAAGCACGTCCGGCACGCGGCGCGCATCGAGCGGGTGCTGGTCTACGCCGACCACGACTGCTGGGCCCACCGGCTGCACCCGGACCGCTGGGCCGACAGCGAGGTCGTGCTGTGGCTGATCCGGCACAACGGCATCCCCGGCCGGCCCGGCTGGTTCCACTCGCGGCTCGGCGTCCACCAGCACGCGTACGCCCCGGACGTCCCCGGCATCGCGGCGCCGGTGGAGCAGAACGCCGTCGTGTACCCGTTCACATTGGGCGACTTGCTGCTCTGACGTGTGGTGGTATGTCGCCATGCGCGTGACGAGCACTCCGATCCGGACGAATGTCACGCCCGCACACGCGTTTTCGGTACTCGCTCACCACGCGGCCGCGCGCGGGCTGCCGCCACCCGCGATGCTCTCGGGCGACTGGTTCTCTTCCGAGGCGGTGATCGCGCCGTCGCTCGAGGTCGTTCCGGGCGCGTTCCCGTCCTGCGAGGAGATCGACGCGCCGCCGGGGGTGATCGGCGGCGGCTGGTTCGGGTACCTGGGGTACGACCTGGCCGATCCCTCCCGCCGGACCGGGGCGCTGCCCCCGTCGGCGTGGGGCTGGGCGGACCACGTGCTGCGCTGGTCCGCCGCGGGAACGTGCCACCTGGAGTCACTCGACGGCGGCGGGCCCTCGGTGTCCACAATGGAGTCGGTGCTGGCCGCTCCCGCGCCGCCGTCGTCGTGGACGGCCGGCCCGCTGCGGCGGCCGCTGTCGTCGGAGCACCGGGACGCGGTGAAGGCGTGCGTGCACGCGATCGAGGCCGGGGAGCTGTTCCAGGCCAACATCTGCGCGCGGTTCACCGGGTCGTTTTCCGGGTCTTCCACGGCGTTGTTCGCCGCGGGGGTGTCTTCGCTGGCGCCCCGCCGCGCGGCCTTCCTGTCCGGGACGTGGGGGTCGGTGGTTTCGTTCTCGCCGGAGCTGTTCCTCGCGCGGCACGGACGTTCGGTGCGCTCGACACCGATCAAGGGGACGCTCCCCCGCCGCGGCCCCGAGGACGACGCGAACGCCGCGCTGCTGCGCCGGTCCGCGAAGGACGTCGCGGAGAACGTGATGATCACCGACCTGGTGCGCAACGACCTCGGCCGGGTGTGCGAGGTCGGGTCGGTGACGGTGCCGTCGCTGCTGCAGGTCCGCCCGGCACCCGGGGTCTGGCACCTGGACTCGACGGTGACGGGCGTGCTGCGCCCGTCGGTCTCTTCCGCGGACCTGCTGGCGGCGACGTTCCCGCCGGGGTCGGTGACGGGCGCGCCGAAGATCCGCGCGCTGGACCTGATCGCGGCGCTGGAGCCGTGCGGGCGCGGCGTCTACACGGGAGCGATCGGCCTGCTGTCCCCGGCGGCGGGACTGGAGCTGAACGTGGCGATCCGCACGTTCGAGATCGCTTCCGGCGCGATCTCCCTGGGCGTGGGTGGCGGCATCACGGCGGATTCGGACCCGGAGGCGGAGTGGCAGGAGTGCCTCCACAAGGCGGCCCCCCTGGAAACGCTCCTGGCCGGCTCGTGAGTGGTAAGGCGGGTTCTAACCCGCCTTACCACTCACGACCTACTTGCCGGGGTCGAGCAGCAGCTTGCCGACGGTCTTGCGGGACCGCAGGGCCTCGTGCGCGCCGCGGGCGTCGGACAGCGCGTACTCGCCGCCCGGGATGGCCTTGAGCTTGCCCGCCAGGACCAGGTCGAACAGCTCCGTCAGCGCCGTCCCGAAGACGTTGCCCGGCAGCCGGAAGACGTGCGGCAGCCACATGCCGCTCATCGTCGTGCTGTGGCCGAGGATGTTGCGCAGCTCCACCGGCTTCGGGTTCTCGCGGCCCGCCATGCCGTAGAAGGCCAGCCGCCCGAACGGCGCCAGCGCGGCGATGCTCTGGTCGGTCGTCGTGCCGCCGACCATGTCGAGCACGACGTCGACGCGACGGCCGTTGTTCGCCTCGATCAGCGCGGCCGTCATGTCCTCGGCCCGCGAGTCGATGGCGACGTCCGCACCCAGGTCGAGGGCGAGCGCGCGCTTGTCCTCGCTGCTCGCGGTGGCGATGACGCGCCCGGCGCCCCAGGCCTTGGCGAGCTGGACGGCGACCGTCCCGACCCCACCGGCAGCCGCGTGCACCACGACCGATTCGCCTTCGGCCAGGTGGGCGTTCTTGCGGAGCAGCACCCAGGCGGTCGTGCCCTGGACCAGCATGGACAGCGCGGTGAGGTCGTCGATGCCGTCGGGCACCGGGAAGGTCGTGGCCGCCGGCGCGACGGCCTTCTCGGCGTACCCGCCACCGCCGTTGAGCAGGGCGACGACCCGCTTGCCGTCGTGGGTGCCGACCACCTCGCCACCGGGAACGAGCGGCAGCTGGGACGGCGCGAGGTAGGAGTTCTCGGCCTGGTGGGTGTCGGCGTAGTTGACGCCGATGCGCTCGACGTCGACGAGCACCTCGCCGGGCCCGGCCACCGGATCGGGCAGCTCGACGGGGGTGAGCACCTCGGGTCCGCCGAACTCGGTCACCTGCACTGCGCGCATGTCTGCCTCTCCTCAACGTCGGTTGAGACACTTTCTCATATGTCTCACGCCGGTGAGCAGCGCCGCCCCGGCGTGGAGATCTCCTCGCCATGAACACCGTCGCCCACAAGATCACTCAGACCTGTTTCAACGCCGCCGACCGCCTCCTGGACATCTGTGTCCGCCGACGCGAGCCCATGGGGGCGCCACGGGCCGGTCGCCGTTCTCGTCTCGGTGCTAGTCGGGGCGCCGCCACCATGCCCACCACCAGGGTCTCGGCGACGGCTCATCGGCCTCAGCCGGTTCGTTCTTCTCGACCGTATCCGACGCGTTCAGCTTGTCCTCGCCAAGTTGCCAGAGCACCGACTTCGCCCAGGCGCGTCGCTCCGTGCTGGAGTCCTCGTCGCGCCAGACTTCCAGCGCCTCGTCCCACAACTGGTTCTGGCGCCGCGTCCTCGACACCGAGGCGTAGTAGTCGCTGATGGACTTCAGCTTGCGAAGCACCACCCAAACGACACCAACGATCGGGCTCGCCGCCAGTACCTGGCCGAGCGTCAGCCAGGATTGTGAGTCCATTCCGGCTCCCTGCTAGAAGGCAGGAACCGGCGCCAAAGAATAAGTTCAGTGACGCTCAGTTCACCGCGCGATGACTGCGTCTGAAGTCATCAGCGGTGAACGAGGGGATCATCGGACGATTCGGGCTCATGACGAGTCGTTGGATCACGCTGTCTTGACGGTGGCGGCGCAGGCGGCGCGCCGAAGGCCCCGGCGGAAGGCGAAGCAAAGCCGCCGGAAGAGCGCCACGAACAGCTCAAGAACATCGACGAACCGGATGACCGGGGCGAAGACAGCTTGCGCCACTCCTACAAGCAGGCCGTATGCCGAGGCAAGAATGCCCGCCACGGCCCCGCGCAGCGCCCGCTTGAGGCCGCCGGCAGAACGAACGACGGAGTTCACGCCGTCCGCTCGAACGGCCGCAGCCTTCTCGGAGTCCTGCACGTCGCCCAGTATGCCCGAGGTGGACGACATCGGCATTCGCTCGGCCGGTTGAAAGGTTCCGCGTAGGCGAACTGGGGCGCGCACGCGTTCAAGCCCTGGGAACTCCAGGTCCTCGCACCCGAGGCCGAAGGCCAGCACGTCATGGCGGGAGGCAAGCGCGCGTGTGCCGTGAAGACGGATGCGGTAAGCCCACTACTTCCACGCGATGCACTGCGTGCCAACGGAAGCCTGCACTGCGCGCATGTCGCGTTCCCTCTCCGTCGTGGTTGTGAGACATTCTGACATATGTCTCAGGAGTTCGAGGTGGCCCGTGAGTGGTTCCTGTCCGGCCGTCGGCTGGACATGGGCGAGCTGGCGCAGGAGCTGTCCATCAGCCGGGCGACGCTGCACCGCCGGATCGGGAGCCGCGATCGGCTTCTCGGCGAGATCCTGTGGTCGCTTTCGGCGGTCTCGATCGCGCGGCTCTGGCCGGCCTGCGTCGGCCGCGGCGCGGCCGGGGTGGCGGACTTCGTGAGCGGGTACGTCCGGCTGGCGAACGACTCGCCGCCGTTTCGCGACTTCCTGCGCCGCGAGCCGGAGCGGGCGTTGCGGCTGCTGACGACCCGCGCAAGCGTTTGCCAGCGGCGCACGACGGAGAAGCTGGTGACCCTGCTGACCGGCGAGGTCGACGCCGGACGGCTGGACCCGCCGCTGCCGGTGCCGGATCTGGCCTACCTGCTGGTGCGGATCGGCGAGTCGTTCGTGTACACGGACGTGATCACCGGGGACGCCCCGGACGCGGCCAAGGCGCACGCCGCGGTCACGGCGCTGCTCACTTGACCCGCGCCGCCTCGGCCCGGGCCGCGCGCGCCTCCGCCTCGGCGAGCTCCCGGTCTTCGGGAAAGAGCAGTTCCGACGCCGCCATCCGCAGCCGCCAGGCCGCGAACGCCTCCGGCCCGACCTCTTCACCCGGCTTGCCGGCCCGCACCTGCCGCAACGCCCGCAGCGCCGCCGAGAGCCCGGGCGGAATGGCGCTTACTTGACCCGCGCCGCCAGCACGGCGTCGTACAGCTCCTTTTTGGACACCCCGGCCGCCTCGGCGACTTCCGCCGCCGCCGACTTCAGGCGCTCGCCCGCGGCCACCCGCTCGGCCACCTCGCCCACCAGGTCCGCCACCGAGACCGCCCTCGGCGCCGCCCCCGCCAGGACCACCGTGATCTCCCCGCGCACACCGTCCGCGGCCCACGCGGCCAGCTCTTCGAGAGAACCCCGCTTCACCTCTTCGTACGTCTTCGTCAGCTCCCGGCACACCGCAGCCGGTCGCGAGCCGCCCAGGACGGACACCGCGTCCTCGAGCAGCGAGCCCAGCCGGTGGGGGGACTCGAAGAACACCGCCGTCCGGGGCTCGTCGCGCAACGCCGTCAACCAGCGAGTCCGCTCGCCCGGCTTGCGGGGCGCGAAGCCCTCGAAACAGAACCGGTCACACGGCAAACCGGACAACGCGAGCGCCGTCGTGACCGCCGACGGGCCGGGCAGGCAGGTCACCGGCACCGACTCGGCCACGCACGCCGCCACCAGGCGGAAGCCCGGGTCGGAGACGCTCGGCATGCCGGCGTCGGTCACCAGGACCACCGTCTCGCCCGCGTGCAACGCTTCGAGCAGCTTGGGCAGGCGCGCCGCCTCGACGTCCTCGTAGAAGCTCACCACCCGGCCGCGCGGGGTCACGCCCAGTGCCGTCGCCAGCGTCCGGAACCGGCGGGTGTCCTCGGCCGCGATCACGTCCGCGTCCGCCAGGGTCGAAGCCAGGCGCTGCGAAGCGTCGCGGACGTCGCCGAGCGGGGTGGCGGCGAGGATCAGGCGGCCGGAAGTCACCCGGCCAGCCTAGGCTGATCAGCGGATCCGGACGACGGACGCCCCGCCTCGCCCGTAGGATCGCCCCGTGACCGCCGTGCTGACCCGTCCCGACGACGAAAGCGTCCGGCCGGACCCGGTCGAGGCGCTCCGGCCGCCCACCGACCGCGAGCTGACCCTGCTCGGCCGTGGCATGCCGGCCGACCGGCTGCGCGGCTGGGTCGTCACCATCGTGCTGACGCTGATCGGCGGCATCGTCCGCCTGCAGAACCTCGGCGTGCCGACCGACAAGGGCAGCCCGGTCTTCGACGAGAAGCACTACGTCCCGCAGGCGTGGCAGGTGCTGCGCAACGGCGGTTACGAGGACAACTACGGCTACGAGCTGGTCGTCCACCCGCCGCTGGCCAAGCAGCTGATCGCGATCGGCGAATGGCTGTTCGGCTACAACGGCTGGGGCTGGCGCATCATGCCCGCGCTGGCCGGCACGCTGCTGGTGCTGCTGGTCATCCGCGTCGCCCGCCGCCTGACGCGCTCCACGCTGCTCGGCGGCATCGCCGGCATCCTGGTGATCAGCGACGGCGTCCTGCACCTGCAGTCGCGGATGGGCATGCTCGACATCTTCATCGCGCTGTTCGTGTTCGCCGCGTTCGCCTGCCTGCTCGTCGACCGCGACCAGGTGCGCGAGCGGCTCGCGACGGCGGTCCGCGAGGGCTGGGTCAACGAGTCCGTCTGGGGTCCCAAGCTCGGCTTCCGCTGGTGGCGGTTCGCGACCGGGCTGATGATCGGGCTCACCTTCGGCGTCAAGTGGTCGGCGCTGTACTACATCGTCGCGTTCGGGCTGCTCACCGTCTTCTTCGACGTCGCGGCCCGGCGCGCGGCCGGCGTCGAACGGCCCTGGCTGGGCACGATCCGCCGCGACGTGCTGCCCGCGCTGTGGGCCATCCTGGTCATCCCGTTCCTGATGTACTTCGCCGCGTACTGGGCCTGGTTCGCCAGCGAGACGGCGACCGACCGGCACTACACCGAGATCAAGGACATCGCGCCGGGCGTCTGGTCGTGGGTGCCGCCGGCGCTGCGCTCGCTCGGCGACTACACGGCGAACGTCCTGCACTTCCACGAAACGCTGGTCACGCCCAAGGACAACCCGCACCCGTGGGAGTCGAAGCCGTGGACGTGGCCGATGGGCCTGCGCCCGATGCTCTACAGCTACAACGGCGAAGTCACCGGCTGCGGCGAAGCCCGCTGCATCAGCGCGACGATGCTGATCGGCACCCCGGCGATGTGGTGGCTGGCGATCCCGATGCTCGGCTGGGCGGCCTGGCGCTCGATCTTCCGCGCGGACTGGCGCTTCGCGGCGGTCCTGGTGGGTTACCTGGGCGGGTACGTCTTCTGGTTCACCAACATCGACCGCCAGATGTACTTCTTCTACGCCACCCCGCTGGCGGCGTTCCTCGTGCTCGGGTTGACGTTGTGCCTCGGCCAGATCCTGGGCAGCGCGCGGCGCGGCTTCGAGAGACGCGGGACAGGTCTGCTCGTGGTGTCGCTGTACGTCGGGCTGGTGGTGGCGAACTTCGCCTGGCTGTGGCCGATCCTGAACGGCATCGCGATCACGAACGGCCAGTGGGAGGCCGAGCGCTGGCTGCCGTCCTGGCGGTAGCTCAGCCCGCGAAGTAGGCGCCCGGCGTGACCCCGACGGCCCGCCGGAACGCGGCGACGAACGCGCTCGCCGAGCTGTACCCGACCCGGCGGGCGACGGTCTCCAGCGGCGTGCCCTGGGCCAGCAGCGGGAGCGCGGCCCTTAGCCGCACCTGGGTGCGCCACGTCCCGAACGGCATCCGGCACTCCCGGACGAAGATCCGCGCCAGCGTGCGTTCCGCCGCGCCGACGTCCCGGCCGAACTCGGCGAGCGTGCGGGAGTCCGCGGGGTCGGCGAGCACCGCGCGTTCGACGTCGCGGGCTCGCGGGTCTTCCGGTGACGGCACCACGATCGGCACCACGTCGAGCGGTTCCAGCAGGTCGAAGGCCACGGCCTCGGCGCGCAGCCGGGCCGCGGGCGCGACGCCGTCGCCGGTCAGGTACTCCAGCAGCTCCCGTAGCAGCGGCCGGACGACGACCATCCGCGGCTGGAGCCACGAGACCGGCGAGAGCGCCGGATCGGCGTAGATGCCGCGCAGGGCCGCCCGCCCGAGCGCGCCGGTCCGGTGCCGGACGCCGGCGGGCATCCAGAGGGCCCGCGTCGGCGGGAGGACCCAGCCCGCGTCGCCCGCCTTGACCGCGACCACGCCCCGGGCCGACCAGACCAGCTGGTGCGCCGGGTGCTCGTGCCACGGGAACCAGGTGCCGGCGGGCAGGTCCAACGCGCCGAGGAGCATGGCTTGGCTGGTTTGCGACATCGGTTGGCAGCCTATCGGCTACCGGTCACTCGGGCGTCGCCATAGCGTCGAGGCCATGCCGATGAACCTGATCCACCGGAAGATCTGCAGCTCGGAGAAGTGGGCCACGACGGTCGAAGAGCGCCTGACACCGTGGCTGGCGAAGCACGACCTCGGCGACGACGTGCTCGAGATCGGGCCCGGCTTCGGCGCGACGACGGAAGTGCTGCTCGGCCTGGTGCCGAGGCTGACCGTGCTGGAGATCGACCCTGCGTCGACGTCGCTCCTGCGTTCGAAGTTCGGCTCCCGGGCCGACGTCGTCGAGGGCAGCGGTGCGGAGATGCCGTTCGAAGCCGGCCGCTTCTCGGCCGTCACCTGCTTCACGATGCTGCACCACGTGCCGACGAACGCGCTGCAGGACGCGATCTTCGCCGAGGCGGCACGGGTCCTGCGCCCGGGCGGAACGTACTGCGGCTTCGACGGCCAGCTCAACTTCCGGTTCCGGCTCCTGCACCTCGGCGACACGATGAACGTCGTCGACGCGGGCACGCTGCCGGGCCGCCTCGAGCGAGCGGGCTTCGAGCAGGTCCGCGTGGACCTGCGGCCGAAGGAGCTCCTGACCTTCTCCGCCGTCAAGCCTCGTGAGTGGTAAGGCGGGTTCTAACCCGCCTTACCACTCACGAGGGGTCAGCGGCGCGGGAGCTGGCTCCCCGGCTGGCGCGGCACCACCCGCGTCACCGGGCCGTCCGCCGACTTGCCCGCTCGCGAAAGCCACCCCTCGACCTCGCGTCGCACGGCGTTCAACGTCGGACGCCGACGCGGCTCCGGGTCCAGCGAAGCCGCCAGCAGCCGCGCGTGCGCACTCCGCTGGGGCAGCCGGGACACCGGCTCCGCCCGGGCAGCCGCCATCAACGCCGCCATCGGCGTCTCCCGGGTCCCGCGCGGCGGCTGGCCCGACAGCGCGTAACTGATCGTCGCGGCCAGCTGCCACGCGTCCGACGCCGGCGACGCCGCCGCGCCCATGGCCTGCTCCGGGGCCACGAAGTCCGGCGTGCCGATCATCATGCCCGTCGCCGTCATCTTCGAATCGCCCTGGCTGCGGGCGATGCCGAAGTCGATCAGGTGGGCCAGGCCGCTCGGGTCGAGGACGATGTTCGACGGCTTGATGTCGCGGTGCAGGACGCCCTTCTCGTGCGCCGCCGCCAGCGCGCCCGCCATCGTCGCCCACAGGCGGCCCGCGGCGACGTCGTCCAGGGGACCGTGGCCGTCGACCAGCTCGGCCAGCGGACGGCCTTCCAGGTACTCCATCACCAGCGCGAGGCCGTCCGGCTCCTCGGCCAGGTCGTACACCTTGACGCAGTTGGGGTGGCTGACCACGGCCAGCGCGCGGGCCTCACGCTGCATGCGCTCGGCCGTGTCGCGGTCCGGCGCGTGCGCGATCTTCAGCGCGACCGTGCGGTTCAGCTGGGTGTCGACGGCCTGCCAGACCGTGCCGAACCCACCCGCGCCGAGCTGCTTGACGCGGCGGTAGCGGCTGCCACCGGCGTTGCGGGAGCCGGGCGGCGGCGGGATCGGGCCGGGCGCCGCGGCCAGCATGCCTCCCGGCGGGGACGGCGGCTCGGGCGCGGAGGCCAGCGCCGTCTTCGGGTACGGCCGGTTGACCGGGGGCGGCGGCGGAGGCGGCGGGGTCGGGCGCGGCTGGACCTGCGACGGCGGCGGGCCCTGGGGCTCCTGCTGACGGCGCGGCGGCGGCTCGTCCGACCGGTCCGACCGGTTGATCACCGACCACGGCGGCGGGCCGACCATCGCGACCGGGATCAGCCCCAGCACGCTGAACGGCAGGAACCCGAGCCAGAAGTGCAGCGCCGTGTTCGCCTCCATGCCGACGCTGAACACGAGCATCGCGGCGAACGGGATCCAGAAGAACCGCGACGGCCACTTCGGGCCGCGGCGGAAGGCCGTGCGGCCCTGCAGCATCACGAAGAACAGCGAACCCGCGCCCAGGACGGCGAACGCCAGCGCGTACACGATGAACGGCAGGTCCTTGCCGTTCTGCGAGGACAGCAGGTCGAAGACGGTCTGACCGCCGCCCAGGTAGTCCTTCTGGTTGTCCACCCAGCAGCCACCGCCGTTGTTCAGCGAGCTGAGTTCGGTCGTGGACAGCCCGGTCGGCTTCTTGGCGAACGCCGCCTGGAAGACGCCGGAGACGCCGATGGCCAGCAGCCACGGCAGCACCAGCGTGCTGAGCAGGCCGATCACCCCGAAGACACCCAGCGTCGTGGCGTCGTAGCGGTTGCCGGTGCCCTTCCGGATGATCGACACGGCGACCGCGCCGACCGGCGGGAGCAGCGCGACCAGCGCGCCGGCCGCACTCGTGGCCCAGACCCAGTCGCCGGGGCAGAAACCCGGGCCGAACAAGGAATGGGCTAGCGAGAGCAACGCGCTCGCGAGTCCGTTCACCGCCGGGCTCCCCTCACTGTCCGTGTTCACTTCGTGGCCGTCACGCGGCGTTTGCCCGCGGTCCAGCTTAGGACGCTCCCGGCCTCCGTGAGGTTGCCGGGTCTTTCCGCGGGGGAATCCGGCGCGCCCGCCGCGCCCGCGCCATGATGGGGATCGGCGGAACGGTCCGACCCGAAGGAGCCGAGCATGGGCGCGTACTCCGAAGCCTACCGGCGGAGCCTGGCCGAGCGGGACGCGTTCTGGCTGGCCGCGGCCCAGTCGATCAGCTGGACCAGAGCGCCGGAGCGGGCCCTGGACGACACGAACCCGCCCTTCTTCCGGTGGTTCCCGGACGCCGAGCTGAACACCTCGTACAACGCGCTGGACCGGCACATCGAGGCCGGCCGCGGCAGTCAGGCCGCGCTGATCTGGGACTCTCCCGTGACCGGACGGCAACGCACCTACACCTACGAGGAGCTCCGCGACACCGTCGCGCGGTTCGCCGGCGCGCTGCGCTCGCTGGGGGTCACGAAGGGTGACCGGGTGATCGTCTACCTGCCGATGGTGCCGGAGGCCGCGATCGCCATGCTGGCCTGCGCGCGGATCGGCGCGGTGCACTCGGTGGTCTTCGGCGGGTTCGCGCCCAAGGAACTGGCCGCCCGGATCGAGGACGCGAAACCCAAGGTCGTCCTGGCCGCGTCCTGCGGCATCGAGCCGACGCGGATCGTCGAGTACCAGCCGATCATCGAGGCCGCGCTCGGGATGACCGAGCACCAGCCCGACCACGTCGTCATGCTGCAGCGCGAGCAGGCGCCGGCCACGGCAGGCCGCCACTTCGACTGGCGCGAGCTGGCGGCGAGCGCCGACCCGGCCGATCCGGTGCCGGTCGCGGCCACCGATCCGCTCTACATCCTCTACACGTCCGGGACGACCGGGAAGCCGAAGGGCGTCGTCCGCGACACCGGCGGCCACGCCGTCGCGCTCGCCTATTCGATGGACGCCGTCTACGACGTCCACGCCGGCGACGTCTGGTGGACCGCGTCCGACGTCGGCTGGGTCGTCGGCCACTCCTACATCGTCTACGCGCCACTGCTGGTCGGAGCGACGACGGTCATGTACGAAGGCAAGCCCGTCGGCACGCCCGACGCGGGCGCGTTCTGGCGGGTGATCTCCGAGCACGGCGTCCAGGCGCTGTTCACCGCGCCGACCGCGCTGCGGGCCGTCAAGAAGGTCGACCCGGACGCCCGTGAGCTGGAGAAGCACGAGCTGAAGGAGTTCCGGACGCTGTTCCTGGCCGGCGAGCGCCTCGACCCGGAGACCTACCACTGGGCCCACGAGAAGCTCGGCGTCCCGGTCGTCGACCACTGGTGGCAGACCGAGACCGGCTGGCCGATCGCCGCCAACCCCCGCGGCCTCGAACCCATGGACGTCAAGGCCGGGTCCGCGACCAAGCCGGTCCCCGGCTGGGACGTCCGGATCCTCGACCAGGCCGGCGAGGAGCTGCCGGCCGGACGCGAAGGCGCCATCACGGTGAAACTGCCGCTGCCGCCGGGCTCGTTGCCGACGCTCTGGGGCGACGACGAGCGCTACCGCGAGGCCTACCTCTCCCGCTACGAAGGCCACTACCTGACCGGCGACTCCGGCTACTTCGACGAAGACGGCTACCTGTTCGTCATGGGCCGCACCGACGACGTCATCAACGTCGCCGGGCACCGGCTGTCCACCGGGTCGATGGAGGCCGTGCTGGCCGCCCACCCGGCGGTCGCCGAGTGCGCCGTGATCGGCGTGGCCGACCAGCTCAAGGGGCAGCTGCCGCGCGGGTTCGTGGTGCTCAAGGCGGGCGCGGACGTTTCCGCGGACCAGCTGCGCGACGAACTCGTGGCGATGGTCCGCCGGGACATCGGCCCGGTCGCCGCCTTCCGTGACGTGTCCATTGTGGACGCGCTGCCGAAGACGCGGTCCGGGAAGATCCTGCGCAAGACCATGCGCGCGATCGCCGACGGCCGCGACGAGGCGGTGCCCTCCACGATCGAGGACCCGAGCGTCCTGGAGGCGATCCGGGCCGCCCTTCGTTAAGAGCTGTTCCAAATGCACCGGCTGGTCTGTACCTTTGCAGGGAGTCCCCGACCGGAGGTGCTTCGATGCGCTTGTCCAGAGCCGTCCTGACCGCGGCCGTCGTGAGTCTCACGGCCGCCGGCCTGCCCGCTTCCGCCGCGGCCGCCCCGGCCGCACCCGAACGCAGCGTGACCGACGTCGTCCCGGCGCCGGTCTCGGCAAAGGCCGATCCTCACTCCGATTTCCGGCTCACGCCGGCCACCGTGATCACCGCCGGCCGCGGCGCCGGCCAGGTCGCGGACTACCTGCGGAGCCTGCTCCGCCCGGCCACCGGCTACCCGCTGCCGGTCGTGCCGCACGCCGCCGGCCGGCCCGCGATCTCCCTGGAGCTGGGCCACGACGCGCGGATCGGCACCGAGGGTTACCGGCTGAAGGTCGCGCGCGACGGCGTCACGCTGACCGCCAACACCGCCGACGGGCTCTTCGAAGGCGTGCAGTCGCTGCGGCAGCTGCTGCCGTCGGCGATCGAAGCCGAGCGCGTGCAGCACCGGACGTGGACCGTCGCCGGCGGCACGATCCTCGACTACCCGCGGTTCGCCGAGCGCGGCGCGATGCTCGACGTCGCCCGGCACTTCTTCCGGCCCGACCAGGTGAAGCTGTACATCGACCAGGTCGCCCAGTACAAGGTCAACACGCTGCACCTGCACCTGGCCGACGACCAGGGCTGGCGGATCGAGATCAAGAGCTGGCCGAAGCTGGCCACGGTCGGCGGCAGGACGGCGGTCGACGGCGACCCGGGCGGCTACTACACGCAGGCGCAGTACCGGGACATCGTCGCGTACGCGGCTTCGCGGCACATCACGGTGATCCCGGAGATCGACATGCCGGGCCACACGAACGCGGCGCAGTCGACGTACGCGGAACTGAACTGCGACGGGAAGGCCGTCCCGCCCCGCACGGACACCGAGGTCGGCTACAGCTCGCTGTGCATCTCCTCGCCGATCACCTACCGGTTCGTCGAGGACGTCGTGCGCGAGCTGGCGGCCCTCACCCCCGGCCCGTACCTGCACATCGGCGGCGACGAAGCCCACTCGACGCCGCCCGCGGACTACCTCACCTTCGAGCGGAAGGTCCAGCCGATCGTCGCCAAGTACGGGAAGAAGGTCACCGGCTGGCACGAAATCGCCAAGTCGGTCCCGCCGGTGTCGGCGGTCCCGCAGTACTGGGACTTCGGCGGCGACAACCCGGACGTCGCGGCGGCCGCGGCGCGCGGCAACAAGATCCTGATGTCGCCCGCGAACTACGCGTACCTCGACATGAAGTACAACCCGCAGACCCCGCTCGGCCAGGACTGGGCCGCGCTGATCGAGGTGAAGGACGGCTACAACTGGGATCCCGCGACGCTTGTGAACGGCGTCGGGGAGAGCCAGGTCGCGGGCGTCGAGGCGCCGCTGTGGACCGAGACCATCCGGACCAGCGACGACATCGAGTACATGGCGTTCCCGCGGCTGCCGGGGATCGCGGAGATCGGCTGGTCCCCTCGCAGCACCCACAACTGGGACGCCTACCGCGCCCGGCTGGCGAAGCAGTCACCGCGCTGGGTGGCCCAGGGCATCGACTTCTACCGCTCCCCCCAGGTCGCCTGGAAGTAGCGCCCGTCGTGAGTGAGAAACAGTGTTCTAACACTGTTTCTCACTCACGACCCCAGGCGGGCGCGGATGGCACGGCGGGCCAGGGTGTAGGCGTCGGGGCTGCCGTTCAGTACGGCGTCGGCGTTGGCCGCGCGGCCCAGCGCGTGGAGCTCGAACGCCAGGACCTCGGCGTCCGCGTCGACGTGCCCGAGCGCGACCGCTTCCGCCGCGGTTTCCCGGAGGAAGGCGGCGAACGAGCCGCTCGCCGCCGCGACCGCGTCGCGGACCCGGCCC
Source organism: Amycolatopsis sp. cmx-13-12 (assembly GCA_049998155.1). Taxonomy (GTDB): domain Bacteria; phylum Actinomycetota; class Actinomycetes; order Mycobacteriales; family Pseudonocardiaceae; genus Amycolatopsis. The sequence continues at coordinate 551,418 of JAEBES010000002.1, forward strand.
GGGCGCGCGTCGAACTCCGCGCCGACGTTGAAGAAGAAACAACCGCCGGGGAAGACGCGGTTTTCCGAGTAGGCGAGCCACTTTTCGCAGATCGCTCGCAGCCGCGGCAGGCCCGGCTCGACCACACGGGCCGGGGTGGTCACGGAAGAAGCGAAGATCTCCAGCGCGACATCGATCGTCGCGAGCTGCAGCTCCTCCTTGGAGCCGAACAGCGCGAACACCCCGCTCTTGCTCAGCTCCAGTTCGGTGGCCAGCCGGCCGAGGGACAGCCCCTCGAGACCGTCGACCGAAGCGACGTCGACGGCCCGGCGCAGCACCAGGCGCCGGGTCGCGTCGCCGCGGGCGACCCGGCCGTCACCCGGCACGCCGCGCTCGCCAGCGGTCCACAGTGGACTGAACGCCGGCACGGTAGGACGCCGCGAGCGCGGGCGCGGCCAGCACGCCGTCGGCGAGGTCCAGCGCCGCCTCGACCTTGTCGTCGGGCAGCTGCCCGTAGTTGGCGAAGGAGACGAGGTACACCTCGGTGATCGTCGGCCCGTCCGCGCGCTCGGCGAGCTCGACCGGCCCGGACGTCGGCACCGTGCCGGGCCGCAGCACGCGCAGGTACCAGCCGCTGCGCCCGCTGTCGATCATCAGCGGCGTGACGTCCTTGCGGCCGGTCTTCATGGCCAGCTTGAAGCACGGCTGCCGCGGCTGCGAGACCTGGACCAGCGCGTCACCCCAGGCCCAGACGTCCCCGATCCGGACGTCGTCCTCGGTGGCACCGGACAGCGAGACGTTCTCGCCGAAGCCGCCCGGCTCGGCTTCGAGGCCGTCCGCCGCCCAGGCCGGGTAGTGCTCGGCCGGGTAGACGTAGACCGCCTTGTCGACCCCACCGTGCACGGTGAGGTCGGCTTGGCGGTCGCCGTCGAGGTTCAGCTCGGTCAGGTTCAGCTCCGGGGCGGTGACCCGCGCCTTCGTGATCGCGCTCAGCACCGGCCGCTCCCGCCGGTACCCCAGGACGCTCGGTTCCCCCACAAACACGCCGTCGACGTTCATGGGCCGAAGGTAGCACGACCGTTCGTTTACTTTACCGTTCTCGCGCGCCCTCACGGCTCCAAGTCGGTCCGGCCCTGTCCAGTCGCGATGTCGAGCGGCACGGACGCCTGGTCGTGGACGATCACCCAGTCGTCGCCGGTCTTCCGGAAGACGAAGGTGGCCCGGACCCACATGCCGTCCGCCACCACCCCGTTCTTCAGCGTTCCGCTGACCCGCCCGAAGCCGTGCCCGACGGCGAGGTCGCCGCTCGCGGTGACGGTCAGGTCGCGCAGCTCGTAGTCCACCTTCTCGAAGACCGTGAACACCCTCGCCCAGTTCGCCAGCTTGGCGTCGGTCCCGACGTGCCGCAGCGGCGGTTCGACGTCGAAGGACACGACGTCCGGCGCGTAGACCCGCCGCAGGGCCTCGAGGTCCTTGTTCCGCAGCCCGTCGATGATCGCGTCGAGCCTGCTCCGGATCGCGGCTTCCGCGTCCCCGCCCCGCAGCGGCGCCAGCGCGGTGCTCCAGGCGACGACGTGGTCGAGCAGGGTGTCCAGCGCGGCGAGCTGGTGGTCGCCCGGCTTGAAGACGGCGTGGTCCTCGAACTCGGTCGCCAGCGCCAGCGTGACCTGCGGGGTGACGTCGGCCAGCTGCAGAGCGCCGCAGACGAGCCGCAGCTGTTCGACCGACCGGGCACCGCCGACCCCGCCGTAGGAGACGAACCCGGCCGCCTTGCCGTTCCACTCCACGTAGACGTGGTCCAGGGCGTTCTTGAGCACGCCGGGAACGGAGTGGTTGTACTCCGGCGTCACGAAGACGAACCCGTCGCACGACGCGACGACGGCGGCGAAGGCCCGGGTGCGCTCGTCCCGGTACTGCCCGGAGAAGCCCGGCGGCTCCTCGAGGTGGGGCAGCGGGTGGTCGCGCAGGTCGATCACTTCGAACGCGGCGTCCGCGCGACGGCCCGCCCGCTCGCCGACCCAGCGGGCGACCTGGTCCCCCACGCGGCCGGAGCGGGTGCTGCCGAGCACGATCCCGATCTTGATCATCGTTTCCTCCCTGTCCGGTTTGCTTCCGACCGCTACGACGAAGCAGCCCGCGGGAACGTCAGGCCCTGACGTTCCGGCAGGCTGTGTCGTCGGAGGAGTCATGACAACGCCACCGGAACCGGTCGTCGCCGAACGACGTCACCTGGTCAACCTCGCCTACCGGCTGCTCGGCTCGCTGACCGAAGCCGAGGACGCTGTCCAGGAGACCTACGCGCGCTGGTACGCCCTGTCGCCGGCGCAGCAGGAGGAGATCTCGTCGCCCGGCGCGTGGTTGACGACGGTGGCCGGCCGGATCTGCCTGGACGTCCTCGGTTCGGCGCGGGTCCGGCGCGAGCGGTACGTGGGCGAATGGCTGCCCGAGCCGGTGCCCGACCAGCCCGATCCGGCCGACCGGATCACCCTGGACGAGTCGGTGAGCATGGCTTTCCTCGTCGCGCTCGAAGCGATGACGCCGGCCCAGCGCGTGGCCCTCGTCCTGCACGACGTCTTCGGGTACTCGTTCGCCGAGGTCGCCGAGACCACCGGGCGGACGCCGGCGGCGTGCCGGGAACTGGCCTCCGCGGCCCGCCGGCGGATCCGCGCCGGCCGTCCCGCCGTCCCGGCCACCCGGCAGGCCCGCCTGGTGCGGGACTTCAAGGAGGCCTGGGCCGCCGGCGACATCGGCACCCTGATCGGGCTGCTCGCCCCGGACGCGACCTTGACGGCGGACGGCGGCGGCCGGGTCCGCGCCGCGATCGCCCCGGTCGAAGGCGGCGAACTCGTCGCCCGGTACGTGGCCGACCTCGCGTCTTCCGGGGAGCTGACGATCGAGGAGCGCACGGTCAACGGCCTCCCGGGTCTGGTGCTCAGCCGCGGGGCCGAACTCGCGGCCGTCTACTCCTTCGACGTCGCGGACGACCGGATCACCCGCATCTGGGCGATGCGGAACCCGGAGAAGCTGGGTCCCTGGCTCGGGTGAACCCCAGGTAGACACCGTCTACAGAAGTTTGATAGACAGTGTCTACAAGGTGAACCACGGGTTACGGAGATCGGGATGAGCTACCACCGTTTCGTCGTCGTCGGCGACAGCTGCGCCGAAGGCCTCGACGACCCGTACCCGGACCAGCGGCACTACCGCGGCTGGGCCGACTTCGTCGCCGCTCGCCTGGCCGAGGACGAGCCCGGCTTCCGCTACGCCAACCTCGCCGTCCGCGGACGCCGGCTCGACCAGATCGTGCCCGAGCAGCTCCCGGCGGCCACGCGCCTCGAACCCGACCTGGTCGCCCTCTTCGGCGGCGGCAACGACGTCATGAGCCGGGGCTGGGACGCGCGCACGGTCGCCCGCCGGGTCGACGCCGCCGTCCGCGCCTGCACCGGCATCGCGCCCGTCGTCGTCACCTTCACCCTCAGCGACGTCTCCCGCCGGATGCCGCTGGGCAGCCGGATGCGGCCGCGGATCATCGCGCTCAACGACGCCATCCGCGAAGCGGCCGTCAGCTACGGGGCCCAGCTCATCGACCTGTGGCCCGATCCGGCCGTCACCGATTCGCGCTACTTCGGCGCCGACCGGCTGCACCTGTCCGCCCACGGCCACCGCCGGCTCGCCGCCTACGTCCTCGCGCGGCTCGGCGTCGACCACGACCCCGCCTGGCTCGCGCCACTGCCCGGCGCCGCGGCCCCCGGCAGCCGGAGCGCCGACCTGCGGTGGCTGCTCCGGGAGGTGCTGCCGGTCGCCGTGACGCGCACGCGCAACCGGCTGATCGGCCGCCAGCCCGGCGACGGCTTCTTCCCGAAGCGCCCCGACCTGCTCCCGATGACCCTGGACGAGGCGTGGGCACCCGGCAACGCCTGATCACGACGGCGTCGGAACTGCTGGCCGACGAGGGCGTCGGCGCGGTCACGCTGCGCGGGATCGCCAAGGCGGCCGGGGTTTCCCACGGTGCACCCCTGCGGCACTTCTCGGGCCGCGCCGAGCTGCTGTCCGCCGTCGCGACCCGCGGGTACGCCGACCTGCTCGCCCGCCGGGAGACGCTGCCGGAAACCTCCCCGCGGGAGCGGCTCACCGCGGCCTGCCACAGCTACCTCGACTTCGCGCTGACCAACCCGGCGATGTTCGAGCTGATGTTCCGCCGCGACCTGATCGACCCGGACGACCCGGCGCTCTCGGCGGCGGCGAGCGCGGTGTTCGACACCTTCGCCGTGCTGGTGGCGGCGGTGCCCACGCGGGTCGCGCGATCCGGTGCCGACCTGCGGCTGGTCGCCGCGTCGCTCTGGGCCGCACTCCACGGCCTGGCCCAGCTGTGGCTGTGGGGCGGCCTCGCCGGAGCGAGTTTCGCGCCGTCACCCGAAGCGGCGCTGGCCGTCACGCTCGACGCGTACCTCGACACGCCGACCCGGTCCGCGCGCCCGAACACCTGATCGAATACCCTCTCGGCATGACCGAGTCAGACCCGCAGCTCGAGCGCATCCGCAAGCTGCTGGCCAAGGCCGAGGACCCGGCGGTCACCGAGGCGGAAGCCGAGGCGTACAACCAGAAGGCCGCCGAACTCGTCGCGCGGTACGGCATCGACCAGGCGATGCTCGCCGCGTCCGGGGCCGGCAGCGACGAGATCGGCACGCTGAAGATCCCGATGAACGACCCGTACAGCCGCGACAAGGCGAGCCTGCTGACGTCGGTCGCGTACCCGCTGCGCTGCCGGACGCTGCTGCACCGCCTCGGCCAGAAGGTCGACAGCGTCACGGTGTTCGGCTTCCGCTCCGACCTCGGCCGGGTGGAACTGCTGTTCACCAGCCTCCTGCTCCAGGCGAGCACGCAGCTGACCCGCGTCCGGCCGGACGGGTTCTTCCCCGGCGAATCCCTGGCCGCGTACCGGCGCACCTGGCTGCACGGCTTCGCGCGCGCGGTCCACGAACGGCTGTCCCACGCCGAACAGGAAGCCGTCCGCACGGCGGTGCCCGGTGAGCGGTCGGCGGAACTGGTGGTCCGCGACCGCGCCCAGATGGTCCAGCACGCGTTCGACTCCGCCTACGGCGACCTGCGCGCGGCCTCGCCCCGGCGGTTGTCCGGCAGCGGCTACCTCGACGGCCACGACGCCGGCACCCGGGCCAACCTCGACCCGGCCGCGCTGACCCGCCGCCGCAAAGCCCTGCGCTGAGTCGCCCGGTTGCCGCTATCGCGGCGGTGAGCGCGTCCGCTTGTATGGGCGCATGCGCGTTGTCGATCTTGCCGGCCGCCCTGACCTCCTCGACCCGGCTCTGGCGCTCGGCGACGTCGGCGGCCAGTTCATCTACCAGGGCGTGAGCGGCCGGATGATCACCGGCGAGCGGTTCCTGCGCCACTGGGCGCGTTACTTCCTGATCGCACTGGACGACGACGGCACACCGGTGGCCCGCGCCCTGTCGGTCCCGCTGGCCTACCCGGCCCCGGACCGCGCCGAACTCCCGGACCACGGCTGGGACCAGGCGATCGAGTGGGCGGCCCACGACATCATGGACGACCGCGCGCCGAACGCGTTGTGCGCGCTGGAAGTCGTCATCGCCCCGCACCTGCGCGGTACGGGCCTGTCGGCCCCGATGCTGCAAGCGCTGAAGGCGCGGGCGGCGGAAACGGGCCTGCGCAAGCTGATCGTCTCGGTCCGGCCGATCGGCAAGGAGGCCGAGCCGGCGGTCCCGATGCCGGAGTACGCGGCCCGCCGCCGCCCCGACGGGCTCTTGGCCGACCGCTGGCTGCGCACCCACGAGCGTCTCGGCGCGCGGGTGGTGAAGGTGTGCCCGTTCGCCGTGACGCTGTCGGGCTCCCTGTCCGACTGGCACGACTGGACCGGCGTGAAGCTCCAGGACGGCGAGAACTTCATCCCGGGCGGCATCGCCCCGGTCACCGCGTCGGCCACCTACGACACGGCGACCTACGTCGAGCCGAACGTGTGGATGGAACACCCGATGTGATCTCCGGGATCACCCCGATGGCTTCTCGGCGCACCACCTGCTAACTTTTGTTGGCATGTGGACGACGGGTGACGAGCTCCTGCGGCAGCTGGGCGCCCTCGGCAACCCGCACCGGCTGCGGATCGTCGCGGCCCTGCACGCCGAACGCACCTACGTCAGCAAGCTGGCCCGCGAGCTGCGGATCAGCCGCGCGCTGCTGCAGGTCCACCTGCGCAAGCTCGAAGCCGCCGGCCTGGTCACCGCCGCCTTCGAGGTCGGCGAAGACGGCAAGACGCTGCGGTTCTACGAGCTGACCCCGTTTTCCGTCGTGCTGACGCCGGAGGCGATCGCGGCCGCCGCGCCGACGCTGACCACACCGGAGTCCGTCCAGGAGGACGGCGAGGAGGGACGGACATGAACTGGCACCAGTGGCAGGAAATCATCGGCGTGACCGGGGTCTTCGCCCTGCTGTCGATCGCGCTCGTGCAGGTGGCCTCGACCTGGCGCGCCAAGGCGAAGCTGGCCCGGGAGCAGGAATACCGCTCGCTGGCCGAGAAAGCCGTCCGGACGCAGGAAGAGACCGAGCGGCAGCTCAAAGACGTCCAGGACCGGCTGCGGTCCATCGAACGCGTGCTCAAGGAGGTCGACTGAGTTGTGACAATCGGGGCTCCGCCCCGAGCCGGGGGCTCCGCCACCCGGAACCCCCGAAAAGCAGTTGAGGCCCTGGGCCACCGAGCGGCAACTCGGCGGCCCAGGAGGAAGAAGCACCCACTCGCCCGAGGGCGAGCTCTCATCGGATCACTCCTTCACGGAAGGACCTTAGTTCATGCTGCCCGCAAAACGGCCGGTGGTCGAAACCGTCACGAACTGGTCGTTGCGGCACCGCGCCGCCGCGATCCTCGGCTGGCTGGCGCTCGTCGCGCTGGCCTGGGCCGTCGGCACGTTCGTCCCCGGCACCGACGCGCGGTCGAGCCCGGCCGGCGACGCCGGTACCGGCCAAGCCGTCCTCGACCACCAGTCCACCCGCGAACCCTTCTTCGAAAACGTCCTCGTCCAGCCCCCGTCCCCCGCGGCCACGGCCGACCTCGTGACCACGTTGACGGCTTCGGGTGCGGCCGCGGACATCAGCTCCCACGTCTCCGCCGACGGCCGGTCGGAACTGGTCACCTTCCGGATCACCGGCAACGGCCCCGAAATCCGGGCCAACCTGGCGACGGCGACGACCGCCGTCGACACCGTCGCGGCCCGGCACACCGGCGTCCGGCTGGCCCAGGCCGGCGACCTCAGCGTGTCCGGTGCGGTCGACAAGAGCATCAAGGAGGACATCGGGCGCGCGGAGGTCCGCTCGCTCCCGATCACCGTGCTCATCCTCCTGGTCGTGTTCGGTTCGCTGGTCGCGGCCGCGATCCCGGTCCTGCTGGCGGCCACCGCGGTGGTCGCGACCTTCGGCTTCCTGTCCGTCGTGGACGACTGGATCCCGGTCAACAGCGCGACTTCCGCGATCACGCTGCTGATCGGGATGGCGGTCGGCGTCGACTACTCGCTGTTCTTCCTGCGCCGGGTCCGGGAGGACCGCGGCCACGGCGTCGACGAGTCGATCCGCATCGCCGCCCGGACGTCGGGGCACGTGATCGTCGTGTCGGGACTGACCGTCGTGCTGTGCGTGACCGGCCTGCTGTTCACCGGCCTCGACAACCTCCGCGGCCTGACCGCCGGCACGATCCTCGTCGTCGGACTGGCCGTGCTGGCCGCGGTGACCGTGCTCCCGGCGACGCTTTCCCTGCTCGGCTCCCGCGTCGACCGCGGCCGCATCCCGTGGCTGGGCCGTCGGCGCCTGCGCTCGCGGTTCTGGGCCGGCGTGGCCGACGTCGTCACGCGGCGGCCGGCGGTCTGGAGCGGGCTCGCCACCGCGCTGCTCGTGTTGCTCACGTTGCCCGCGCTGGGAATGCGGCTGCAGGACCCGGCCCCGACCGAGAGCCTGCCGCGCAGCATTCCGGTGATCGACGCGGCCACGCGGGTGCAGGAAGCGTTTCCCGGCGTCACGATGCCCGCGCACGTCGTCCTCTGGAACACCCGCGGCGGCCCGGTCGACACACCCGCGCTGCGGCGGGCGATCGGCGAACTCACCGCGGAAGTTCCGCGCCCGGCCGTCGTCGTCCCGGTCGGACAGGCACTCGTCGTCCGGATCCCGCTCGGCGGCACCGGCAACGACGAGGCAGCGAGCCGTACGCTCACGACGTTGCGGGAAACCCTGTTACCGCGGACGGCGGGGCGGATCGACGGGGTCGGCTACGCGGTGGCGGGCCGGACCGCCGAAGCGCACGACTTCACCGCGCAGGTGCTCGCCCGGGCCCCCTACACCTTCGGGTTCATCCTGCTGCTCGCCTTCGTGCTGCTGCTCGTGGTGTTCCGGTCGGTCGCGGTGCCGGTGGTGTCGATCCTGCTGAACCTGCTGTCGGCCGGCGCGGCCTACGGCGTGCTCACCCTCGTGTTCCAGGACGGCTTTCTCGCGCCACTGCTGGGTTTCACGCCCTACGGCGGGGTGCTCGGCTGGCTGCCGGTGTTCCTCTTCGTGCTGCTGTTCGGCCTGAGCACCGACTACCACGTGTTCATCCTCAGCCGGATCCGCGAACGGCGCCTGCCGGGCGTGCCGGTCCGGCAGGCGATCATCGACGGCACCGCACGCAGTTCCGGTGTGGTGACGAGCGCCGCGCTGATCATGACCGGGGTGTTCAGCGTCTTCCTCAGCCTCGCCGCGATCGAGTACAAGATGCTCGGCCTCGGCATGGCGGTCGCGATCCTGCTCGACGCGACGATCGTCCGCGGCGTCCTGCTGCCCGCCGCGCTGGCCCTGTTCGGCGACCGGCTCTGGCGCCCGCACGAATTAGCAGCCCTTAAAGATCCGTCCAGAACTCTTCACTTGTCCTGACGGGTCCGGTTCGGCACGGTTGATCTCATGAACGGTGGACGGGGCGCATCAGCCCGAATAGCGGTCCTGGCCCTGCTGTGGGGCTCGGGCTTCCTCTGGATCAAGCTGGCCCTGACCGGGTTGAGCCCCGTCCACCTCACCCTCGTCCGCTGCGCACTCGGCGCGCTGACGCTGCTCGGCCTGGCGGTCGCCGCCCGGCAGCGGCTGCCGCGGGACCGCCGGACCTGGGCCCGGCTGATCGTCGCCGCGTTCTTCTGCAACGCGCTGCCGTTCGCGTTGTTCGGCATCGGGGAACGCACCGTCGACTCCGGGGTCGCCGGCGTCATGAACGCCACCACCCCGCTGTGGTCGCTGCTGATCGGCGTCGCGCTCGGGACGGAACGGCGGCTCAACCCCGCGCGGCTGCTCGGCCTCGCCCTCGGTTTCGCCGGCATCGTGGTGATCTTCGCGCCGTGGCAGCAGTCCGGGCTGCTGAGCGGCGGCGCGCTGGCCCTGCTCGGGGCCGGCCTCAGCTACGCGATCGCGTTCGCTTACATGGCAAGGAAACTGCCGCCGGACGGCGCTGCGCTCGCGCTCTCGGCCGCGCAGCTGATGACCGCCACCGCGCTGACCGCCCTCGTGCTGCCGGTCGCGGGCACGGCACCGCACCTGACGCTCACCGCCGTCGTCGCCGTGACGATCCTGGGCGTCTTCGGGACCGGGATCACCTTCTACCTCAACTACCGGCTCATCGCGGACGAAGGCCCGACCGCCGCCGCGACCGTCGGTTACCTGCTGCCCGTGGTCTCGGTCGGGCTCGGCGCGCTCTTCCTCGGCGAACCACTGACGCCGCGGGTCGTCGGCGGCATGGCGGTCGTGCTGGTCGCCGTCGGCCTGACCCGGTGGCAGCCTCAGGTCCGGGCGAACTGCCCGGCGAGCTCGGCCGGCGGCCTGGCCACCCCGAAGTAGTCGCCGGTCGCCAGGTCCGCGCCGGCCGTGCGCCACCAGTTCGCCTGGTCCTCGGTGTGGATCCCGTCGATGACGAGCGTCGCGCCGACCTGCCGGACCAGCGGCACCAGCGCACCGAGGAACGTCGAGTCCGACCACGCCTGCCACTCCGCGAGCCGCCGGTCGACGCGCACGATCTCCACCGGCAGGTCCTCGATCGCGCGCAGGTCGTCCGGCCCCAGCCCGAACTCGTCGAGCATGACGTGCACGCCGAGGTCGGTCAGTGCGACGACGTTCTCCATGACGCCGGACACCGGGAGCGCCCCGGCCGGGACCCCGAGCAGCAGTTGCTCGGGCGGCAGGCCGGTGTCCGCCAGCAACCGCGTCACGCGCGTGCCGAGCGCGTCGTCCGACACCTGGTGCCCGGTCAGGCCGACGACCATGGAGCGGCCGAAGCCCGCGCGCTGCCGCCACCACTCGCCCTGACGGGCCGTGGCGCGCAGCAGCCAGTCGCCGAGCGGCAGCATGAGCCCGGTCGACTCGGCGAGTTCCACGCAGCATTCGTGCGACAGTGCGGTGTCGTCCGGCCGGTTCCAGTGCAGGCGGGCTTCGACGCCGGCGACTTCGCCGTCCGCCAGCCGCGCCATCGGCCGGTACCGCACGCCGATCTCGCCGTGTTCCCAGGCGCCGGCCATGCCGACGGCCATCGCCTGCGTCCGCCGGTCGTGGGCGTCGGCCTCGCGGTCGAACATCTTCCACTGGCCGCGCCGCCGCTCCTTGGCGCGCCGCAGCGTCTGGTCCGCCTGGCGCAGCAGCTCCAGCGGGTCGATGCCCTTCGCCGGCCGGTGCACGACCCCGGCGCTGGCCGACAGCGCGAGCCCGTGGCCGTCGACGAAGAACGGCTCGGCGAGCTCGTCGTTGATCGCGCGGACGATCGTGTCGATGTCCGGCGTCGACTCGGTGTTCTCGACGAGGATGCCGAACTCGTCGCTGTGGAACCGCGCGATCATCGCGTTCTCACGGGCCATCACCGCCTTGAGCCGCTGCGCGAAGTGCACCAGCAGCTGCTCGCCGACCCGGCGGCCGAGGCTGTTGCAGACCATGCCGAACGCGTCGAGGTCGACGTGGAGCAGCGTGACCCCGTACGCCGGGTCGGCGCGCCGCAGCGCCGTTTCCAGGTACGTGCCGAAGTACTGGCGGTTCGGCAGCCCGGTGAGGACGTCGTGTAGCGCCTGGCGGCTCAGCTCGCCCTGCAGCAGCATCAGCTCGGTGCCGTCCTCGATCACGACGACGAAGTGTGACGGCCGGTTTTCGGCGTCGCGCAGCAGGGACGCGGTGAGCGAGATGCGGACGACGTCGCCGTCCTTGCGCAGCAGCCGTTCCGACTGCCGGATCCGTTCCTTGCCGCCGTCGAGGAGCGCCATCATCGCGTCGCGGAGGACCTCGACGGACTCCGGGTGGACGACGTCGTAGAGCACCGCGCCGGCCAGCTCGCCCGCCGGGTGCCCGAGCATGTCGGCCAGCGCCGCGTTGGCCCGCACGATCCGGCCGTCCAGCGCGACGACGGCGATGCCGCTCGCCGACGACGTCACCACCTCTTCGAAGCGCGCTTCGCTCTGCCGCAGGTTCCACTGGGCGTCCCGCACCGCCTTGATCAGCGACAGGTGCATGATCTCCTGCTGGTCGAGGACGCTGCGCTCGTGCGCGAGCAGGAAGCCGCAGGCCAGTGCGCCGAGCGCGGCCACGACCCGGTCGGCGGCGCCGTCGACCGCCTGGAGTTCGGGCAGCGCGGGCAGGCCCTTCCCGAGGACCTCGAGCGTGCACCGCAGCCCGGGCTCGCCGACGTAGCCGAGCGCGACCAGCCGAGCGCCGATCCGCTCGGCGGGGGTCAGGTCCGGGGACGTGCGGCGCAGGGCGTCGCAGAGCGTGCCGACCAGTTCGCGCAGTTCCACGTCGAGTTCTTCGCGGCTCAGCGACACGACGGTCACGCCGCTGAGCAGGTACGCCCACTTCCGGGCGAGCAGGATCCGCCCGCGGCCCGCATCGGCTGCGAGGGGCTGCTCCGGCTGGGATTCGGTCATCGGCATGAGGGCGTCCGCCATCAGATCCCGCGGCTGGTTCCGGCGGAAAGCGCGGAAACCACGTCACGCGCGGTGCCGGGCACGGGGATATCGGCACCCGGTGGATCCCATTCCGGTGATCGTGTCACGAAGAACACCTTCTCAGTCTGATCGGACGGAAAGAGCTTAGCGATTCCCCGCGGTTCGGCTACTGGGCCATCCGCGTGAGCCCACACCACCCGATCGGGCACTGTCCCGTTCCACCGGTCGCGCCTACCGTGAGCCGTCTCGTTGGGAAATCCGCACAATGGCGCAACGAGGAGTATGCATGAGCGTCCCGGTCGCACCGAGCCGGTGGCCATTTCTCGGCCACACTCCGGCGCTCCTCCGCCAGCGTTTCGCATTCACCGACACATTGCCCGCGCACGGCGAGATCGTCAAACTCTATCTCGGCCCGGCGCCCGTCTACTTCGTCGCGAGCCCGCGATTGGCCCACGAAGTGCTGGTCAACGAGGGGCCGAAGTTCCGCAAGGGCGCGATGTTCGACAAGTTCCGGCCCTTCGTCGGGAATGGCTTGGTGCTTTCGAACGGGGACTTCCACCTGCGCCAGCGCCGGCTGATGCAACCGGCGTTCCACCGCGACCGCCTGGCCGCGTACGCGGAGATCATGCGGCGCGCGGCAGCGGACCTGAGCGGCTCGTGGCGAGCCGGTGAAGTGCGGCCGATCGACGACGACATGCAGAGCCTGGCCGTGACGATCGTCGGCGAAGCGCTGTTTTCCACCGAGCTGGGAAAAGCGGCGATCGCCGAAGCCCGCCGGTCGATTTACGTGATCATCCAGCAGGGGATGATTCGCGCGTTGTCGCCCAAGTTCGTCGAAAAGCTCCCGGTGCCCGGGAACCGGCGGTTCGACGAGGCCATCGCCCGGATGCAGGGAATCGTCACCGCGGTGATCCGCGACTGGCGACGCGACGCCACCGACCACGGCGACCTGCTTTCGACGTTGCTGGTGGCGGGCATGACCGACGAGCAGGCGCGGGACGAGGCGCTCACGCTGCTCACCGCGGGCATCGAGACGACGGCACTGGCGCTGGCCTGGACGTTCCACGAGCTCGGCCGGCACCCGCGGATCGAGGCGCGGGTGCACGCGGAGCTCGACGAGGTGCTGGGCGGCCGCCCGGTCACCGTCGAGGACCTCCCCCGGCTGACCTACGTCCGGCAGGTGGTCGACGAGGTGCTGCGCCAGTACCCGCTCTGGATGCTGATGCGCCGCACGCTCACCGAGGTCGACCTCGGCGGCGTCCGGCTGCCGGAGGGTGCGGAGGTGATCGTCAGCCCGCACGCGCTGCACCACGACCCCACGTCGTTCGCCGACCCGGACCGCTTCGACCCGGACCGCTGGGCACCGGAGCGGGCGGCCACGCTGCCGAAGGGCGCGTTCGTGCCGTTCGGGGCGGGCACCCGGCAGTGCATCGGGAACCGGTTCGCCCAGAACGAAATCGTCATCACGCTGGCCACCGTGGCGGCGCGCTGGCGGCTGGTCCCGGTGGCGGGCAAGCCGGTCCGCGTGAAGTTCACCTCGGCGGCGTACCCGGAAAGCCTGCCGATGACGGTGGTCCCCCGCTAGCCGCCGGCCTCGAGCACCGCGAGGTCACGCACCGCGTAACGGTGGTGCTCGGCTTCCTCCTTCAGCACGACCTTGAGACACCGGCGCACGACGTACTCCTGGTCGGGGTACGGGTCAGCCGGCTTGCGCCCGCACACCCGGTCGAGCTCGGCGGCGGTGAGCCCGTCGACGACGCGCCGCATCGCGGCCATGCGGGCGAGCCGCGGCGCGAGCACCTCGTCGAGCGTCGGGGTGGCTTCGAGGGTGAGGCCGAGCTTCGCCGCCACGTCGGCCGGCATCTCCCCGGCGGGCAAGCCCAACGGGTGATACGGCGATTCCTCCTCCAGCACGGCGTTGCCGAGCCAGGCGTCACCGGCGAACAGCAGATGCCGCTGGGTCTCGGCGAATGACCACTCGCCGTCGACCCGCTCGTGCAGTTTCGCCTCGGGCCACGACCTCACCCGGTCGAGCGTCGCACCCCACAGCTGCTCGACGGCGTCCCAAGCGGCCCGGTAGTCCTCGGGAGAAGCCGCGTTCCGCGCCAGCACCCGCGCGGGATGCCGTCGATCGAGCTCGGCCTCGACGAAAGCGGTCACATCGACGTCGTTGACGACGACCCGCTCGAAATCGCCGCCCAGGTGGACGTCGCCGCCGTAGCAGTCGACGATCTTCAGGCCGCTCACCTCGCAGTCGCGGATCTCGAGGCCGGCGAGGTCGCACAGGCGGACACGGGCACCGCGGAACTGCTCGCTCCGGACGTATTCGGAAACCATCGGAGCAGTCTGCACCCCAGCGGGCTACCGCATCCGCGGATCGTGCGACGGATCGGCGTACATCGGCGGGCACCCGTGTTCGGCGGCTTCGGGCCGCAGCTCGTAGTGCCACGGTTCGTTGCGGTAGATCTGGCACAGCCCGTACCGGGCGCCGTGTTCGGCCAGCCACTTCCGGGCGGCGGTCGGGCCGATGTCGACGGCCTGGCCCCGCACGTGCGCCGACCGGTCCGGCGTCGTCACCCAGCGGGCCGCGGCCGCTTCCGAGCCGTGCTTCGCGACCCCCTGGCGTCGGAGCTGTTCCTGGTACGCCCACGAACGCCAGCCGCCGTTGACGACGAACGCCACCCCGTCGGCCGCGGCGTCCACCGCGGCCCGGCGCAGGGCGTCGAGCAGGCCGGGATCGAGGTTCGCCACGGCCGGGGACTCGTCGTCGAAGACCGGCAGGCCGTCCGGGACGGCGCCGTGTCCCGGGCCGAGGGACGTGCGTTGACTGGAGGTCATGGCCGCCAGTCAAGGCCGCGCGGTGTTGCCGGTACGTACGCGCTTTCCGATATGCGCCCGATATGCGCGCGCTCGTAGCATCGGCGGGGTGCGTGTGTTGATCGTCGAGGACGAGCCCTACCTGGCCGACGCCATCCGCGATGGCCTCCGGCTGGAGGCCATCGCGGCGGACACCGCCGGCGACGGCGACACCGCACTGGAGCTGCTGAGCGTCAACACCTACGACATCGCCGTCCTCGACCGCGACATCCCCGGCCCGTCCGGCGACGAGATCGCCCGGCACATCGTCGCCTCCGGCAGCGGCATGCCGATCCTGATGCTCACCGCCGCCGACCGGCTCGACGACAAGGCCACCGGCTTCGGCCTCGGCGCCGACGACTACCTCACGAAGCCCTTCGAACTGCGCGAACTCGTGCTCCGGCTCCGCGCCCTCGACCGGCGGCGCGCGCACAACCGGCCGCCGGTGCACGAGATCGCCGGCCTGCGCCTGGACCCCTTCCGCCGTGAGGTCTACCGCGACGGCCGGTACGTGGCCCTGACCCGCAAGCAGTTCGCCGTGCTCGAAGTCCTCGTCGCGGCCGGAGGCGGGGTGATCAGCGCCGAGGAGCTGCTGGAGCGGGCCTGGGACGAGAACGCGGACCCGTTCACCAACGCCGTGCGCATCACGGTTTCCGTGCTGCGCAAGCGGCTCGGCGAGCCCGGGATCATCGCGACCGTGCCCGGCGTCGGCTACCGCATCGACACCGGTGACGAGGACCGTGGTTAGGGAACCGGGGTTGAGCGCCCGGCTGAAGCTCACCCTCAGCTACGCCGGGTTCGTCATGCTGGCCGGCCTCCTGCTGATGGGCGCCGTGCTGGCCTTCTACCTGTACTTCCTCCCCAACGGCTGGATCGTCACCGAGGGCAACTTCTGGATCAACCGTTCGCGCCTGGTTCGCGCGTTCGTGCCCTTCATGGTCGTCGTGATCGTCTTCCTGCTGGTGTTCGGGCTGCTGGGCGGGTGGGTGCTGGCCGGCCGGATGCTCGAGCCGCTGACGCGCATCACCGACGCCACGCGCGTGGCCGCGACCGGCTCGCTCTCGCACCGCATCCGGCTGCCCGGCCGCGCCGACGAGTTCCGCGAACTCGCCGACGCTTTCGACACCATGCTCGCGCGGCTCGAGACGCACGTCGCCGAGCAGCGCAGGTTCGCCGCCAACGCGTCCCACGAGCTGCGCACGCCGCTGGCGATCACGCAGAGCCTGCTCGACGTCGCCCGCAACGACCCCGAGCGCACCACCGACGAGCTCGACGAACGCCTGCGCGTCGTCAACGCCCGGGCGATCGAGCTCACCGAAGCCCTGCTGCTGCTCAGCCGCGCCGAGCAGCGGGCCTTCAGCCGCGACCGCGTCGACCTGTCCCTGCTCGCGGAGGAAGCCGCCGAAACGCTCCTGCCCCTCGCCGAGAAGCGGGGCGTCACCATCGAGACGTCCGGCGACGCCGCACCGGCCCTCGGTTCACCGGCGCTCCTGTTGCAGCTGACGACGAACCTGGTGCACAACGCGATCGTCCACAACCTGCCCGAGCGGGGCGCGGTGTGGGTCACGACCGGGGTTGAGCCGGGAGCGGTGGTGCTCACCGTCGAAAACACCGGCGAGCACCTCCCGCGGTCCTTGGTCGCCACCCTCGCCGAGCCCTTCCAGCGCGGCACCGAGCGCATCCGCACCGATCAGGCGGGCGTGGGCCTCGGCCTGGCCATCGTCAAGAGCATCACCCAAGCCCACGACGGAACGCTCACCCTGATCCCGCGACCGGCGGGCGGCCTCCGCGTCACCGTCCGGCTGCCCGGTCACGCGACGGGGAAGTCGAAGTACGTGTCCGGGTAGGGCTCGTCCTTCAGGCCGTAGTGCCACCATTCGCGGTCGTAGGCGGCGAACCCGCAGTCCTCCATGATGGACCGGAGGCAGGCGCGGTTCGCGGCCTCGGCCTGCGGGATCCCGCGGGCGTCGTGGTGCGAGATCGCGTCCATCAGGTCGTGGCCACCGCCCATGGAGGCGAGTTCGCCGGTGTCGAGGTGGTAGAGCGTCAGGTCGACGGTGCTGCCCCGGCTGTGCCCCGACCTGGCGGCCACGTACCCCTTGGCGAACATCGCGGCCCGGTCGATGTTCGGGTAGTGCCACAGTTTCGTGCGGCCGTCCTCGGGCTGGTCCACCCAGCGCAGGAAGCAGTCGACGGCGCGTTGCGGGCGGTAGCCGTCCCACAGCACCAGGCCGAAACCGAGGGACGCGGCCTTCTCCTGCGCTTCGCCCAGTGCGGCGCACAGGGTCTTCGTCCCGGCGATCCGGTTGACCAGGTAGCCGTCCACCGGCTTGCCGGTGAAGTTGTCCCAGGTGGCGTACTTGGCGTCCCAGCGGATGCCGGGCACCAGCTCGTCCACGAAGGCGAAGTCGTCGTTCACCGCGCTGTCCCGGCGACGATCCGGTCGATCAGTTCCGAGAGTGGCACACCGGCGGCGGCCATCATCCTCGGGTAGCGGCTGTACGACGTCAGCCCGGGCAAGGTGTTGACCTCGTTGAGGACGACCGTGCCGTCGTCGGTGAGGAACATGTCCACCCGGGCCAGCCCTCCGCAGCCCAACGCACGGTAGATGGCTTTCGCCGTCTCCTGGACGCGCGCGCGGGTGTCGGCCGGGATGTCGGCGGGCACGACGGGCGTCGAGTTCTCGGAGCCGCTTTCGGGGGCGTCCTCCTGGTGGATCCGGAAGAAGCCGTGGGAGAGGGCGATCCGGTCCACCTCGCCGGCGAAGAGCTCCGAGCCGCGGCCCAAGATCGCGCACCCGACCTCGCTGCCGGCCACGGCCTCCTCGATCAGCACCTTCGAGTCGTACTGCGCCGCGGTCGCGATGGCCGCCGCCAGCTCCGCTTCTTCGGTGACTTTGCCGACGCCGAACGACGAACCGGACCGGGCCGGCTTGACGAAGACGGGATAGGTGAGCCCCTCGACGTCCTCTCCGGCCTCTCCGGCCTCTCCGGCCAGGACGGTCCGGAAGTTCGGTGTGGCGACGCCCGCGCTCCCGACGACGACGTAAGCCAGCGATTTGTCCATGCACAGGGCGGAACTCTGGACGTCACAGCCGGCGTAGGGGATTCCGGAGAGTTCGAGCAGGCCCTGGATCGCCCCGTCCTCGCCGAACTTGCCGTGCAGCACGGGCAGCACGACGTCCAAGCCGATCGTCTCGTACTTCCCGTGGTCCAGGACGAGCAGCCCGGGCACGCTCCGGTCCGGCGACAGGACGACCGGCCGCCCGTCTTCCCAGCCCGCTTCCGGTCCGTCACAGAGCTTCCAGGCCCCGGTCTTCGTGATGCCGACCCAGAACGGTTCGTACTTTCCGGCGTCGAGGTGTTTCGCGACCTCTCGGGCGGACTTGGCGGAGACGGGGTGTTCTTCGGAAGCGCCCCCGAAGATGATCCCGACCTTGAGCCTATCCATGCCGTGTCCCACTTTCGAATTGCCGGCAGTTGACGATGGAGTTTTCGACGGTGTCGCGCAGCGCGTGGTCCGTGTAGTAGGCGGTGTGCGGACTGACCAGCACGTTCGGCAGTTTCTGCAGCCGCACCAGCAGTTCGCTTTCGACGGGCCGCCCCCGCCAGTCGGCGTAGAAGACGCTCTCTTCCCCTTCGAGGACATCGAGGGCGGCCCCGCCCAGCCGGCCGTCTTCCAGGGCCTCGACGAGCGCGCCGGTGTCGAGAAGAGGCCCTCGTCCGGTGTTGACGACGAAGGCCCCGGCCTTCATCAGCCCGAGCCGCCGCCGATCCAGGAGATGCCGCGTTTCGACGTCGAGGGGCGTGTGGAGGGTGACGATGTCGCTCACCCGCACGAGTTCGTCGAGCTCGACGTAGTCGAAGCCCGCCCGAGGGCGGCTGTCGTGGGCGATGACGCGGCAGCCGAAGCCCCGCAGCCGCCCGACGACCGCGGCACCGATCCGCCCGGTCCCGATCACCCCGGCGGTCAGATCCCGCAGTTCTTTCCCCCGCACGTCGTTCAGCCGGTAGTCGTGCTCATCGACCCGCCGGATGACGGACTTGGCGTCCCGCAGCAGCATCAAGATGAGCATGAGCGTGTAGTCGGCGACGCTGTCGGGCGAATAGGCGACATTGCCGACGGAAATTCCTACGCTACGGGCGTATTCGACGTCGATGTGGTCGTACCCGACGCTCCTCGTGGAGACGTATGCGACCCCGACCTGGCTGAGCGCAAGAAGAGTCTCGTTCGCAACCGGCGTCCGGTGGCCGACACTGACGCACCGGTTCCCGGCGGCGAGCCCGACGTTGGCCTCGCACACGGGAGCGTCCGTGATGGTCGGCGTCACGCCGAAGCGGGGCGCCAGCTCGCGGAACAGCAAGGCCTCATCGGGTGCACAACCGTAGATGGTCATCCCGAGTGCCGGATCGCTCATGCCGGCCAGTCAAGGGGACCCGGCGTTGCCGCCACGTATGCGCTTTTGGATACACCGAAGATAAGTTACTCGTCGGTAACTTATCTCTGGTCAACGCCGCTCGTGCTGCTCCTGTGCGGCCGAGAGAAGAGCGCCGAGTGCGCGCCGGGAGGCCTGGAGCTGGTCGATCGCCTCGTCGATCCGGGTGTGTTCCCGTCGCAGGTGGCCGACCATGCCCGGGCACGGCGAGGGGACGAGTTGTCCGCCATCGGTGTGCACGCAGTCCAGGACTTGCGCGATGACAGTGGTGGGCAGTCCCGCGGCGAGCAGAGCGCGAATGCGCTCGACCCGGGCAATGTCCGGCTCGTCGTACTCGCGGTAGCCGTTCGCCCGCCGGACCGGCCGGAGCAGGCCTTGTTCCTCGTAGTAGCGCAGCAGCCGTTCACTCACTCCCGTGCTGCGAGCCAGTGCACCGATCCGCACCCGAACCCCTCAGGGTTGACCTTCTCACCGATGTGAGACTTTAGCCTTTGCCCAACGGTGACGGAGGGAGAAGGAGCAACGATGTCGAGCGTCGTGATCATCGGGGCAGGACCGGGCCTCGGCCTCTCGGTGGCCCGCCGGTTCGCACGGGAGGGACTGCCCGTGGTCCTGGTGGCAAGAAGGGAGAACAACCTGAAGGCGTTGACCGACGCACTGGCCCCGGCCGGAGTACCGGTACTCGCCTTGACGGCGGACACCACCGACGAGGAAGCACTGCGCACGGCACTGGACACGGCAACCGAAAGGTTCGGTGTACCGCAGGCGGTGGTGTACAACGCGGCGATCATCCAGCCGGACCGCCCCGGAGAGTTGTCGGTACAAGCCCACCAGGAGGCGTGGGCGGTCAACGTGGTGGGAGCAATAACGGCGGCGGCGCACATAGCCCCCGCAATGGCCCGGCGCGGCAGCGGATCGTTCCTCATCACGGGCGGAATGCCCGAACCGAAACCCGAGTACGTGAGCTTGTCTCTCGGCAAGGCCGGCCTACGAGCCTTGGCAACGCTACTGGCCAAGCAGTACGGCCCAGCCGGAGTCCACATCGCCACGGTGACCGTGGACGGCCCGATCGCCCCGAACACCGCCTTCGACCCGGACGACATCGCGGAGCACTACTGGCGCTTGCACATCCAGCAGCAGGACGAGTGGGACCA
Source organism: Amycolatopsis sp. cmx-13-12 (assembly GCA_049998155.1). GTDB lineage: Bacteria > Actinomycetota > Actinomycetes > Mycobacteriales > Pseudonocardiaceae > Amycolatopsis. The sequence continues at coordinate 571,790 of JAEBES010000002.1, forward strand.
CGAAATAGTCCACAGCGGGACGGAGTAACGAAAAAGACCGCCCACTCTACTGTGGACGGCCCTTGACCTGCTGTGGAGCTGAGGGGAATCGAACCCCTGACCTTCTCGATGCGAACGAGACGCGCTACCAACTGCGCTACAGCCCCTTGGTTGTGCTCGTAGAGCTTAGCAGTGCCCCACGAGCACCCCACGCAGGGGGGTCACTCCCCGACCGCGCGGCGGTAAGGCCCGGTCCCGGGCTCGTCGAGCTCCTCGAACGCCGGGTCCTCGTCGTCGAGGTCGACGACGACAGCGCTGCGGCGGACGCGCGACGTCGGGGACGGGCGGCGCTCGACCACCTCGCGGCGCACCGGCTCAACGACGTCCACGTCCGCGGCTTCCGAAGCTTCCGCGGCGTGCCCCTCCTCCATCGCGGGAGGCGCAGACGGCCGCCGGGGCGCGCGGGTGCTGTTGAACCGGGCGAGCCGGCGCTGCCGGATCTCCTCCTCGATGCGCACCTGGCGGCGCAGGTACACCAGGTACCCGACGAGCACGACGTCGATCACGCCGTGCCCCCACCAGGCCAGCGGGAAGGCGAAGCCGGCGACGGCGCCACTGATCACCGCGATGGCGAGCAGGATGACGACGATGCGCTGCCGGAAGCCGTACTTGGCCCGGGCCGCGATCTCGGCGGCTTCGGGGTCGAAGCCGCCTCGGCCGGGCCGGTAGCCCGGACGGTCGCGCTCGGCCCGGCGACTGTGGACCGGCTGCGGGAGCGGCGCGGGCTCGGGCTCCGGTTCCTCGATGTCGTCATCGAGCTCGAGGTCGGCCTCCAGCTCGGCGAGGTCGTCCTCCACCGATGGCCGGGACTTCCCGGGATCGTCGGACATGGCGAATTCCTCCCGGTCTTCGTTGCGTCCACTGCGCACGACCCTGGCCGCGAGCGCCGAGTCGGCCGTCCTCGCCACCTGCTGCCGCCGACGCGCGACCATGGGCACGAGTACGACGAGCCATGCCGCGGCGAGCGCGACGATGATCACGGAGCTGGGCATCTCCCGTCACCTCCCCCGATCCTTCCACCACGAATCACGTTAGTCACAGGAGTAACAGATCGGGCGGAGGCTCGCCGGTTTCGATCACGGAAAAGCCTCACCGGATTAGGTGAAACTCACAGCATGTGGTAACGCGACTACCAACCCGGGTGGGTAATCACGTTCAGGCGTAGTCGGCACGGCCCGCGGCGACCAGCCGCGACACCAGCCCGGACCCGGTTTCCTCGCGCGTCACGGCGTAGCAGAAGTGGTCCCGCCAGCCGCCCGCCACGTCGAGGTAGCGCTCGAACAGGCCCTCCCGCCGGTAGCCCGCTTTGGTGAGAACCCGCAGGCTGGCGGCGTTTTCCGGGCGCACGGTGGCCTCCAGCCGGTGCAGCCCGGCCGGGCCGAAGGCGTGGTCGGTGACGAGCGCGACGGCGGCCGTCGCCACCCCGCCACGGACCACTTCGGAAGACACCCAGTAGCCGATCCAGGCGGACCGGAGCGACGCGCGGATGACGTTACCCACAGTGATCTGCCCCGCGAGATGACCGTCCAGGGTGATCGTGAACGGGAGACACTGACCACGGCGAGCGAGCGAACGCAGAGCCGCCCACTGCGACGGCCACGACCAGAAGGCGTTGCGTTCCGGCCACGGGCCGACGCCGGTGGGCTCCCACATTTCCAGGTGTGCGCGGTCCCGGAGCCGGATCCGGCTCCACTCGCCGGCGTCGCGCAGCCGGACCGGCCGGATCGCGACCTCGCCCGCGGGCACCCGCAGCGGGCCGAGCCGCGCCGGCCAGCCCGGATGCCGGCTCTCGACCGGATAGGACACGCCCGACACGGAGTTCATCAGGCGCGTTGCGCCAGGAAGGTGACTTGGACCTGTTCCCCGGCGGCGACGTCGGTCGCCTCCTCCGGCACGTTGATCAGGCAGTTCGCCTCGGCCAGCGACGCGAGCAGGTGCGCCCCGGACTGACCGAGCGGCTGCACCAGGTATTCGCCGTTGGCCTCGTCGCGCAGCAGCTGGCCGCGCAGGAAGCCGCGCCGGCCCTGGGTCGAGGTGATCGGCGACAGCAGCCGTGCGCCGACGATCCGCCGGTGCGGGTTGCGGGTGCCGCGCGCCGCCCGGATCAGCGGCCGCACCAGCACCTCGAACACCACCAGCGCGCTCATCGGGTTGCCCGGGATGAGGAACGTCGGCACCGAGTCGGGGCCGAGCCTGCCGAACCCCTGGACCGAGCCGGGGTGCATCGCCACCCGCGTCATGTCGATCCGGCCGAGGTCGGACAGCGCGGCGTGGACCTCGTCGCCGGTGGCGCCCCCGGCGCCGCCCGCGACCACGACGATCTCCGACATCAGCAGCCGTCCCTCGACGACCTCCCGCAGCCGCTTCGGCTCGCTCGGCACGATGCCGACCCGGCTGACCTCGGCGCCCGCGTCCCGTGCGGCCGCGGCCAGCGCGTAGGAGTTGACGTCGTAGACCTGCCCGACCGACGGCGTGCGGTCGATGTCGACCAGCTCGTCACCGACGGACACGATCGACACCCGCGGCCGCGGGTAGACCAGCACCTTCGCCCGGCCGACCGCGGCCAGCAGGCCCACCTGGGCCGAGCCGATCGTGTCGCCGCGGCGGACCGCGACGTCCCCGATCTGGACGTCCTCGCCCGCCCGCCGCACGTACCCCGCCGACGGCACCGAGCGGTGCACCGTGACCTTGGCTTGGTGGCCGTCGGTGTAGGCGAGCGGCACGACCGCGTCGGCCAGCGTCGGCAGCGGCGCGCCGGTGTCGACCCGGACGGCCTGGCCGGGCTGGAGCCGCCGCGGCTGGCGCGAGCCCGCCGCGATCTCCCCGACGACCGGCAGCTGCACCGGCTCCTGCCCGGCGTTGCGCACGTCCACGCTGCGCACCGCGTACCCGTCGATCGCGGCCTGGTCGAACCCGGGCAGCGCGTGCTCGGCGACCACTTCCTCGGCGCAGAGCAGGCCCTGGGCCTCGGAGATCGCCACCCGCACCGGCTGCGGCCGGACGGCGGCGTCCAAGGTCATCGAGATCTGCGCGTCGACCGAGCGCAGCTCGGCCTCGTCCCCGGCCACCTCGGGCCGTGCCGCGTCGAGGGATTCCGTCATGGGCGCTCTGTCCCGATCCGTTCCGTCAGCCACGCCCGTAAAGATGGACCGTACTCGGGCGTTTCAAGCGCGAAATCGACCGCGGCGCGCAGGAAACCACCCGGATTCCCCAGGTCGTGGCGTCCACCGCGGTGGACGACGACGTGCACCGGGTGCCCCTCGGCGATCAGCAGTGCGACCGCGTCGGTCAGCTGCAGCTCGCCGCCGCTGCCCGGGGTGATCCGCTTGAGCGCGTCGAAGATCGCCCGGTCGAGCAGGTACCGCCCGGCCGCGGCGTAGGTCGACGGCGCGTCCTCCGGCTTCGGCTTCTCCACCATCCCGTGCACGCGCTTGACGTCGTCGGTGTCGGTGTCGGTGACGTCGAAGACGCCGTACGGCGAGATCTCGGCCTTCGGGATGTCGAACGCGCAGAGCACGCTGCCGCCGTATTGGGCGCGGACCGCGCTCATCCGCTCGAGCACGCCGGTCGGCAGCACCAGGTCGTCGGGCAGCAGCACGGCGACGGCCTCGTCGTCCGGCCGCAGGTTCGGTTCGGCCTGCGCGACGGCGTGGCCGAGGCCGAGGGCCTGCTCCTGGATGGCCGTTTCGACGGCGAGGAGGTCGGAGCCCCGGCGGACCTTCTCGAGCAGGTCGGTCTTGCCCTTGCTTTCGAGGTTCTGCTCGAGCTCGGGCTGCTTTTCGAAGTACCGGACCACGGCGTCCTTGCCCGGCGAGGTCACGATGACCAGGCGTTCCGCGCCGGCGGCGGCGGCCTCCGCGGCGACCAGCTCGATGCCCGGGGTGTCCACCACCGGCAGGAGCTCCTTGGGCACGGCCTTCGTCGCCGGGAGGAACCGTGTCCCGAGGCCGGCGGCAGGCACGATGGCGGTTCTGAACGTCTGGGTGGTTGCGGCGCCCGTCATGGGCGCAGAGCCTAACGTGAGGTCATGCACGCGCTGGGCAATGAGCACCTGAGCAAGACGGAGTGGCGTGACCGGGTGACACGCGCCCGTGCGGGGCAGGCAGCCGAATCACACGCGAGGGAGGCGTCGGCGCTGGTCAGTGCGGTGTCGAAGGTCACAGCCGGCACTGTGTGCGCGTACCTGCCGTTCGGCACCGAGCCGGGCACGACGGCGCTCGTGGACGCGCTGGTGGCCGGGGGTGCGCGCGTGCTGCTGCCCGTCATCCTTTCGCGGGCGGAGCCGCTCGACTGGGCCGAGTACACCGGCGAGGCCGGCCTGGTGCCCAGCCGGTTCCGCGGCATCCGGGAGCCCGGCGGGAAACGCCTGGGTACCGAGGCCGTGGGGACGGCGGAGCTGGTGCTGGTGCCCGCGCTGGCCGTGGACCGCCGGGGCGTCCGGCTCGGCCGCGGGGCCGGCCACTACGACCGCTCGCTGGTCTTCGCGGCGGCCGGGACCGCGCTGCTGGCCGTCGTCCGGGACGAAGAGCTGGTCGAACGGCTGCCCGGGGAGCCGCACGACGTGCGCATGACCGGGGCCTTGACGCCGGGTCGAGGCGTGGTCGAACTGCCGATGTGAGCAACCAGGAATTGCCTTTCGGGAAGGTTTTCCCGCACAATCGGGTTAGCACTCAGGTCGGATGAGTGCCAGCAAAGGAGCCGTCAGTGCCTACGTACCAGTACGCCTGCAAAGAATGCGACCACCGGTTCGAAGCCGTGCAGTCGTTCTCGGACCCCAGCCTGACCGTCTGCCCGCAGTGCTCCGGGGCGCTGCGCAAGGTCTTCAGCTCGGTCGGCGTCGTCTTCAAGGGGAGCGGGTTCTACCGCACGGACTCGCGCGACTCGAGCAAGTCGAGCACCGCAGCCGCCCCGGCGAAGACCGAGACCAAGACGGAGTCGAAGTCCGACACGAGCTCGGCATCCTCCTCTTCGACCACGACGAAGACGGCCGCCGCGGCGTCCTGACCCGCAGGTTATCCACAACACCCCGGTTGTCCACAGATGCCGGACGTGGCCCTTCCGGCGGCCCGTCCGGCTTCCCTAACGTCGATCTCGTGCGGCACCCCGCCGCACCCGATCCGGCCGAGGGGACCCCGTGGACATCCTGCCGAAGCTCCGCGCACTTCATCCGACCAGGCTGCCGAGCCGGCGGACCCGGCTCATCCGCCGCTGGCTCGCCGTCGCCCTGCTCGTACTGGGCGCGCTGTCGCTCGTCCACCCCGGTTCCGCGCGAGGCGCACCGACCGTCCTCGCGGCACACGACCTCCCTTCCGGAGCGGCGCTGAGCGCTGCCGACGTCCGGCTGGCCGACCTGCCCGACGAAGCACGTCCGGTGGGCGTGTTGAGCACCTTCGACGCCGTCGAGGGACGCCTGCTGGCGGGCGCGGTCCGGGCCGGTGAGCCGCTGACCGACGTCCGGTTGGCCACGGCGCCCGCCCGGGGTGATCCCGGCACGGCGACCGTGCCGGTCCGGCTGGCCGACGAGGCCGTCGCGGAACTGCTCCAGCCCGGTCAGCGCGTCGACGTCGTCGCGGCGCCGGAGCAGGCAGCGCCCGCGTCGGTGCTGGCCAGTGGGGCGACGGTCGTGACGGTCGGGCACCGGCAGCCGGTCACGCCCAAGGGGCCGCTGGTGCTGCTCCGGCTTCCGGAGGCATCCGCGACGAGGGTGGCGGCGGTTTCACTGGAGCGACCGGTAACGGTTACTCTCCGCTAGCCCACACCCGCCGAGACGGGCGGGGCGTCCCCTTCCGGTTCGTGGCTCGTGAGGAGAGCAAGGTGTTCAAAGGCTTCAAGGACTTCCTGATGCGCGGCAACGTCGTCGACCTCGCCGTGGCGGTGGTCATCGGCTCGGCGTTCACAGCGATCGTCACGGCGTTCACCAACGGCCTGATCAAGCCCCTGATCAGCACCATCGGCGGCACCGACGCCGCGAAGGGCCTCGGATACCAGATCTTCGACAACAACCAGGCCACGTTCCTGGACTTCGGCGGCGTGATCAACGCGGCGATCAACTTCGTGCTGGTCGCGGCGGTGGTCTACTTCGTGATCGTGCTGCCGGTCAAGAAGGTCCAGGAGCGCCGCAAGCGCGGCCAGGAGCCGGGCCCCTCGGAGCCGACGGACGTGGAGCTGCTGACCGAGATCCGCGACCTGCTGCGCGCCCAGCAGACCAACCAGCGCGGCACCGACCGCGACTGACGAGGTCAGCGGTCGTGGTGCGGTGGCCGGTTCTCCCGGTACCAGTCATCCGGGAGACCGGTGCGCCGCTCGGGATCACGCTCATCGGAGGTCGTCTCGGGCAGAACGTCCCCGAAGATCTCCTCAACCCGGCGGCGCTGCTCACCGGTCTGCGGTTTCCGCTGTTCGCCCGCCATACCCCGAGTATCCCACGACCCGCTGTTTGACAACTCCAGAGTGCAATGGGTCCCCGGTCGCCACCGGGCGGCCGCCTCGGTTCCGGACACTGGCGAGCTCCCGCGCCCAGGCAAGCTCGCCGACGGGCACTTCGCCGCGCCACCCGGAGCCGGCGCAGCGCTGGTCGACCTGGTCACGCAGGATTTCGCCCGGGCGCCGAGCCGCCACTCCCCACCAGGCCCGGTCCGCGCACGTCGGCGCAATCGTCGCGGCCCGGCGGCCCGGCTCGGGCCGGCAGCTGAATCGCCCCGAAACCGAGCCTGCGAGCACTCAGCCGACCACCGAGCCGGCAACCGGCATCACACCAAAAGCCCGTCGACCACCCGCGGCACGAGCGAGATCAGCATCCCCTCGCACAACGCACCGCCAACGTCTTCGGCCCGATGCTCATGCACCTGGTCGTCACGACGGCGGTGGTGACCGCCCTGCGCCCGACGCTCGCGCCGGCCGTTGTCACGACCGCCCGGCTCTGAGGACCGTGCGGGAATTCAGCCGGCCCTTCTCCGGTTCCCGCGCGACTTGCCCCGCGGCGGCTCTCCCGACCAGCGCCGACCTACGCCGGCAAGAACCCAGCCGCCCGCCACCGATCCGGAAACCGGCGATCAAACCTCTTCAAGCCCCGAAAGCTCATCGATCACATGCGGAACGAGCGAGGTCAGCGTCGCCATCCCATCGCGCACCGCCGACCGCGACCCGGCCAGGTTGACCACGAGCGTGCTGCCCGAAACCCCGGCAAGCCCGCGCGAGATCCCGGCGTCGACCGCGCCGGCGGCCAGCCCGGACGCGCGGATGGCCTCGCTGATGCCCGGGATCGGCCGGTCGAGCACACCGGCGGTGGCGTCCGGGGTCCGGTCACGCGGCAGCACGCCGGTGCCGCCGACGGTGATCACCAGGTCGGCGCCGCCGATCACGGCGGTGTTGAGCGCGTTGCGGATACCCGCGGTCTCGGCCTCGACGACCACCACACCGTCGACGATGAAGCCGGCTTCTTCGAGCAGCTCCGTGACCAGCGGGCCAGTGGTGTCCTCGTGCTCGCCGTGCGCCACGCGATCGTCCACGATGACCACGAGGGCCCGGCCCAGCCGTTGTGCACTCCGTTCCATGGCGCCCACCGTAGCCGGTTTCGGCTGGCGGGCGCCGGGAGGTTCCGGGTGAGTTCTGACGATTCGGTGACGTGCCGCCGTGAGCTCCGGCAAGCCGTCTCGAAGGCCCCTAGCGTGATCGGTGTGCGCGTACTGGTCACCGGCGGAGCCGGGTTCATCGGGTCCCACATCGCCGACCTCCTGGCCGACGGCGGCGACGAGGTCGTGGTGCTGGACAACCTCCTCCCCACGGCCCACGGTTCCCGCACCCCGCCGCCGTACACGGGCCGGCACCGGTTCCTGCGCGGCGACGTCACGGACACGGAAATCGTCGCGGAGCTGCTGGACGGCGTCGACGCGGTCTGCCACCAAGCGGCGGTGGTGGGTCACGGCATCGACCCCTCCGACGCGCCGTCGTACGCCCTGCACAACGACTACGGCACGGCGGTGCTCCTGGCCGGCATGCACGCAGCCGGCGTCGGGCACCTGGTCCTGGCCTCGTCGATGGTGGTCTACGGCGAAGGCCGCTACGCGTGCCCGGACCACGGCGTGGTGGCGCCCTCGCCACGCCGCCGGTCCGATGTGGACGCGGGCCGGTTCGAGCCGCGCTGCCCGTCGTGCGAGGCGGAGCTGAGCTGGCAGCTGGTGCCCGAGGACGCGCCGCTGAACCCCCGCAGCACGTACGCGGCGACGAAGCTGGCCCAGGAACACCTGGCGGGCGCCTGGGCCCGCCAGACGGGCGGCACGGTGTGGGCCATGCGCTACCACAACGTCTACGGGCCGCGGATGCCCCAGAACACGCCCTACGCGGGAGTCGCGTCCCTCTTCCGTTCGGCGCTGGTCCGCGGCGAGGCCCCGCAAGTCCTGGAGGACGGCCGCCAGCAGCGCGACTTCGTCCACGTCCACGACGTGGCCAGGGCGAACGTCCTGGCTCTCCGGACAGCCGGCCCGGGCGACCTCACCCCGCTGAACATCTGCTCCGGCACACCGCACACGGTGGGCGACCTCGCCACCGAGCTGGCCCGGGCGTGCGAAGGCCCGGCACCGAAGGTGATCGGCGGCGCCCGTCCGGCCGACGTCCGTCACGTCGTCGCCGATCCGGCCCGAGCCCGCGAGTTGCTCGGTTTCACCGCGGAAATCGGCTTCGAGAAGGGCATCGCCGACTTCGCCACAGCGGAGCTGCGCGCTCCCGTCACCCCGTGAACGCCTGGACGCCGACAATGGCGTGATCACGCGCCGCCACATGTACGAAGACAGCCCTGACCGTCGACCAGGATCCTCGGCGTCACTCAACCCGCTTTTCGTGAACCGCGCTGAGCTCCCGGAAGTGCTCGGCGACCTCGGCGCGCGTCGACCGCGGCCGGATCCACGGCACCTCGCCGAACCGCGTCTAGGACATGGCGAGGGGCAGGCGCACCTCGAACCGGCACCCCGGCCCGTGGTTCTGCACCCCGATCCGCCCGCGGTGCGCCTCGACCAGGCCCTTGGCGATGGCCAGGCCGAGCCCGCCCCCGCTGGTCGTCCCGCCGCGCTCGGGCGTCCGTGCCTGCGTCCCGCGGAAAGCCACGTCGAACACGCGGTTGATCTCGTCGTCCGGGATGCCGCCGCAGGAGTCGTCGACGGCGAGCAGAGCCTCGTCGCCGTCGACGCCGATCTGCACCGCCACCGTCCCGTCCGGCGGGGTGTGCCGGATCGCGTTGGACACCAGGTTCCGCACGATCCGGGCCAGTTCCGGGTCGCTGCCGGTCACCACCGGCCAGGTCGACGCATTGGCGAGCACCTGGACCCGCTTCCGCTGGGCCACCGGCGCCTGGGCGGCGACGGCGTCGCTCACGACGTCCCGCAGCGGCACCGCGGACATCGTGAGCTCCAGAGCGCCCGCCGTGATCCGGGAGAGCTCGAACAGGTCGCCGACCATCGCGGACAGCCGCCGGGTTTCGCCGCCGATCCGCTGGGCGTAGTCGGCGACCTCGTCGCGCTCGGACACCACGCCGTCGGCCAGCGCTTCGGCCATCGCCTGGATGCCGGCCAGCGGGCTGCGGAGGTCGTGGCTGATCCAGGCGACCAGTTCGCGCCGCGAAGCCTCGGCAGCGCGTTCCCGCTCCCGCGCCTCGCGCTCCCACACGCTCCGGCGGGCGATCGCCCGGCCGAGGATGATCGCCGCGGGCACGGTGACCAGCGCGACGAGCAGGCAGACCAGGAGCATCGTGGTCAGCGCGGGGGTGAACATGAACCCGCTGATCCCCAGGACGCCGACCAGCGTGGCGAGCACCGGGATCAGCACCAGCACCGAGAGCGTGGTGGTGAGCGAACCGCGGCGCAGGACGTACAACACCACCCCGCCCAGCGCCGCGACCGGCAGCGAGAACAGCAGCGCGAACGGCAGGATGTGCCAGAGATGCGTCAGCATCTCCGGGAAGGATTCGCCCGAACCGATCACGGCTGCTCCCGGTCGTAGCGGTAGCCGACGCCCCACACGGTCGCCACCCGGGTCGGCTTGGCCGGGTCGCGCTCGATCTTCTCGCGCAACCGTCGCACGTGGACGGTCACTGTGGACTGATCGCCGAAGTCCCAGCTCCACACCTTTTCGAGCAGGTCCGCGCGCGAGTAGGCGACGCCCGGGTGGGCGAGGAAGAACGCCAGCAGGTCGAACTCGCGGGTGGTGAGCGGCAGTTCGCGGCCACCGAGCGTCGCGGTCCGGGCCTTCATCTGCAGGCGCAGGTTGCCGTCCACGAGCTCGGCGGCGACCGGCTCCGGGCGTGGCATCCGGGCGCGGCGCAGCACCGAGGCGACGCGGAGGGCGAGTTCCTTGGGGCTGAACGGTTTGGTCACGTAGTCGTCGGCGCCGAGCTGGAGCCCGGCGATGCGGTTCTCCTCCTCGCCGAGGGCGGTGAGCATGACGATCGGCACCTGGCTCGTCTGACGCAGCCGCCGGCACACCTCGAGGCCGTTGATCCCCGGCATCATGACGTCGAGGACGACCAGGTCGGGCTCCTGGGCGACGAACTGGGCCAGGCCCTCGGCACCGTCGCCGGCCATGTCGACGGTGAAGCCGGCCACCTCGAGGTAGCGGCGGACGACGTCGCGGACCGTCTCGTCGTCGTCGACCACGAGGACCCGTCCGGTCTGATCGCTCATCACGTCTCCCTCACCAGCCCGTCAGCAGCAGGTGGTTGACGGCCAGCGCCGTCGCCGCCTGCCCGGCCAGCCACCACCGGCGACCGGGCCGCGGGAGCAACGCCGTCATCGGCAGCAACCACACCCCGAACGGTAGCCAGATCCGCTCGGTCTCGGCTTTCGACAGGCCCGAAACGTCGGCGAAGAGGATGGCGGCCAGTGCGGCGAGGCCGAGCAGGAGCACCGGATCGGTGAGGAACGCCCGGCGCGGGGATCCGAGACCGCGCCGGACGGCGGCCACGACCGCGGGGCCGAGGGCGACCACGACCGCCGCGAGGTCGGCCCACACCCAGTACGAGTAGGGCCGGACGAGCGCAACGCCCTGGTAGTAGCGCTCGACGACCAGGTGGTAGCCGTCGAGCCACCAGAAGCCGGCACTGGCGAAGACGCCCACGACGGCCAGCGCCGCGACGATCGCCAGTGCCGCCGCCCGCCACTGCCGTCCGAGGACGGCGACCGCCACCGCGAGCACGCCGAGCAGCACCAGGCCGTACGACAGGAAGATCCCGAAACCGAGCAGCACCCCGGCGGCCAGCCCGGCCGGAAGGGCGTACCGGCGGCCGTCGGCGAACCCCGTCGCGGACAGCGCAAGCAGCGCCAGCCCGGTGGCGGTGACCCCGGCGAACAGGCCGTCCGCCGAGACGCCGATCCACACCGCGCCGGGGGTGAGGACGGCGAACGGCAGCACCGTGCGGGCCGCCTCGAGCCGGCCGAGGAGGGCGACCGTGGCCGGCACGGCCACCGCGACCAGGCTGCCCACGAGGACCACGGCCGTGGCCGCCCACGCGCCGCCGTGCAGGCCGAGCCGGTCCAGCCAGACGAAGACGAGCGTCGCACCCGGCGGGTGACCGGACACGTGCGTCGTCCACGAATGCGGCTGGAAGTCGAGGATGCGAGAGGAGAACTCGCGTAGCATCCGCGGGATGTCGGTGATCCCCGGGACCTCGTGGAGGTACTCCTGCGGGATCGTGAGGTGCCCGGCGAACCCGCGCGCCCAGCCGTCGACCATGGTCAGCGAGAAGATCCAGGCGAGCGAGGCGAGGTAACCGGCGCCGAGCGCCGAGCGCCACGGCAGGCGGGCGGCCAGCGTCGGGCCGTGCAGGACCACCGCGACCGCGATGAGCACGGCGAACACCGAACCCGGGCCGACGTGCGGCAGCCAGTCGGCGAACAACGGGGGCGCCGACACGAAGATGATTACGCCAGAGTGCGGCCGGTTGTAGTACAGGCCGACCGCGGTGGCCGTCGCGACGAGCGCCATCGCCGCAGCGACGGCGAGGAGGTCGGCGCGGCGGCCGGTCACCGGGGCTTCGGGTTCGCGGGCAGGCGGCTCGGCGAGCCGGGCTGCCGGGTTCGGCTCGCTCATCGTCGCCCACCCTAGGTTCGCGACGGCCGATCCGCGCACTCGGAACGGGAGCCGTAACGACGCGGTAAGAACTCACCGGACGTCATGATTCGGTAAGCCCCGCAAGGGTTCTGTGCCACTCCACGACGGACTTACGGTCGGCGACGTGACTGACTTGGAAGTGGACGTCGTCCTCCCCTGCCTCGACGAAGCGGCGGCGCTGCCCGGTGTGCTGGCCGGCCTGCCGCCGGGCTACCGCGCGATCGTGGTCGACAACGGTTCGTCCGACGGCTCGCCCGAGGTGGCGGCCTCGCTCGGCGCGAAGGTCGTCCACGAACCGCGCCGCGGCTACGGCGCGGCCGTGCACACGGGACTGGAAGCCGCCACCGCCGACATCGTGTGCTTCGCGGACGCCGACGGGTCCCTGGACCTCGCCGACTTGCCGCGGCTGGTGAGCGCGGTCGGGCACCGCGCGGACCTGGCGGTCGGACGCCGGGTGCCGACCGGTCCCGGGGTGTGGCCGTGGCACGCGCGAGCGGGCAACGTCGTGCTGGCGTCGCTGTTGCGCAGCCGCGGGCTGCCGGTGCGGGACATCGCCCCCCTGCGCGCCGCGGACCGGCGGGCGCTACTCGGCCTGGGTGTCACCGACCGGGCCTTCGGCTATCCCCTGGAGCTGCTGATCAAGGCTCAGCGTGCCGGGTGGCGGGTCCGCGAGTTCGACGTCCGCTACGGCGAGCGCGCCAAGGGCACGAAGTCGAAGGTGTCCGGGTCGGCGCGGGGAACGCTGCGCGCGGTCCGCGACTTCGGGCGGGTGCTGGCCCGATGACACCCTTCGTCCTGCTGGTCGTGGCCAAGGCGCCCGTCCCCGGCTTCGCGAAGACCCGGCTCTGCCCACCCGCGACGCCGGCGCAGGCGGCCGAGATCGCCGCGGCCGCGCTGCTCGACACGCTCGACGCCGTCGGCGCGGTACGCGGCGCCTTGCCCGTCGTCGCGATGACCGGCGAGCTCGGCGCCGCGGCCCGGGCAGCCGAGATCGGTGCGGCGCTGCGGCACTCGACCGTCATCCCGCAGCGTGGCCCGGATTTCGGTGTCCGGCTGGCGAACGCCCACGCCGACGCCGCGGCGGTGCACGCCGGCCTGCCGATCCTCCAGATCGGCATGGACACCCCACAGGTCACGCCGGAGTCCCTCGCCGCGGTGGCGGCACCGGTCCGGTACGGCAGCCACGACTCGGTGCTCGGACCGGCCGCGGACGGTGGCTGGTGGGCGTTGGGCCTCGCCGACCCGCGGCACGCGCAGGTCCTCGCGGACGTCCCGATGTCCCGCGACGACACCGGCGAGCGCACGCTGCGCGCCCTCGCCGCGCGCGGACTGCGGACCCGGCAGGCGTTCCAACTGTCCGATGTGGACACCATGGCGGACGCCCGGTCCGTGGCGGCGGCGCATCCGCTGGGCCGGTTCGCCCACGCCGTCGCGGCCGTCGGCGGACAGGCGGTGGCGTGATGACGGCCCGGGCAAGCGCCGGCCACGAGTTCGACCTCGGCCTGCTCGGCCACCGGTGCTGGCTCGAGCTGGCCACCGGCGAGCGGATCGAGCTGGCGGTCGAACGCTGGGCGGAACCGTCCGAGGGCGACGACGTCCTGCTCGACGCCTGCTCCGGTCCCACCATCGATCTCGGGTGCGGGCCCGGGAGGCTGACCGCGGCGCTGGCCGCGCGCGGAATCGTCGTGCTGGGCGTGGACAGCTCGCGCACGGCCGTCGGGCTGACCCGGCGGCGCGGGGGAAGTGCGTTGCAGCGCAACCTCTTCGACCGGCTGCCCGGCGAAGGGCGGTGGCGGCACGCCCTGCTCGCGGACGGCAACATCGGCATCGGCGGCGACCCGGCCACCCTGTTGCGACGCACGGCCCAGCTGATCGCCCCCGATGGCGACGTGCTCGTCGAACTGGAGCCGCCCGGCCGGGGACTGCGGCACGAGCGCGTCCGGCTCCGGCCGGGCCACGCCGACGTCGCCTGGTTCACCTGGGCCTGGGTGGGTGTCGACGCGATCGCCGAAGTCGCCGCGCGTGCCGGGTTGCGCGTCGACCGGACCACCCGGCGCGGCCACCGCTGGTTCGCACGATTGGAGCGATCGTGAAACTCCCGATCCCGGCGGAAGAGCAGTTCCGGGCGCCGGCGCACCACGAGCGCGTGACGTCGAAGATCGGCCTGGCGCTCGCCATCACGTTCACGACGTGCTTCGTGACGGGCTTGCTCAGTCACCTGATCCAGCACCCGCCCGGGTGGTTCTTCTGGCCGAGCCGGCCGGTCGGGCTCTACCGCGTCACGCAGGGGCTGCACGTCATTTCGGGCGTGGCGTCGGTCCCGTTGCTGCTGGCCAAGCTGTGGAGCGTCTACCCGAAGCTGTTCGGCCGGCCGCTCGTCCGTTCGCTGCCGCACGCGCTGGAGCGGCTGTCGATCCTGGTGCTGTCCGGTGCGGCGTTCTTCGAGCTGACGACCGGGCTGCTGAACGTCGCGCAGAACTACCCGTGGGGCTTCTACTTCCCCCAGGTGCACTACGCGGTCGCGTGGCTGGCGATCGGCTCCATCCTGGTGCACGTCGCGGTGAAGCTGCCGATCATCCGCCGTGCCTTGAGCCGGACCACGGTCGAGGAGCCACCGGCCGAGGGGCTGTCGCGACGGGGTTTCCTGGTGACCACCGGCCTGGCGACCGGCGTCGCGGTGGTGGCCACGGCGGGCGCGACGGTCCCGTTCCTGCGTGGTGTCTCCGCCCTCTCCTGGAAGACCGGCAAGGGCACTCAGAACCTGCCGGTGAACCGCACGGCGGCGGCCGCGGGTGTCACGTGGTCGCCGGCCTGGCGGCTCTCGGTGGTGACCCCACGCGGCACGGCGAAGTTCTCGCTCGACGACCTGCGCGCGATGCCGCAGACGACGGCCGAGCTCCCGATCGCGTGCGTGGAAGGCTGGAGCCAGTCGGCCACCTGGCGCGGAATCTCCCTGCCCACGCTGCTGAAGGCCGTCGGCGCGGCACCGGGTACGGCGGTCCGGGTGTCCTCTTCCGAGCGCGGTGGGCTGTACGGCGTCAGCGTCCTTCCCGGCGAACACACGGCCGACGAGCTGACGCTGCTGGCCCTGGAGCTGAACGGCGAGGTCCTCGCCCCCGACCACGGCTTCCCCTGCCGGATCATCGCCCCGAACCGGCCCGGCGTGCTGCAGACGAAGTGGGTCACGAAGCTGGAGGCGCTGTGAAAACCGCCCGTGCGCTCCTCGCGCTGCCCGGCCTCGCGGCGCTGGCCTGGGGTGTGGTGCTGTTCGCCGAGTACGCGCTGCCCCTGCGTCCCGATGTCTACGGCACGGTGGGCTGGATCATCGGCGGCCCGATCGTCAACGACGCGGTCGTCGCCCCGCTGACCGCGCTGCTCGGCTTCGCCCTGTCCCGGCTCCTCCCGCCCCGCTGGCGCACCCCCGTCATCGCGGGCACGGTCACCACCGCCGCGCTGGCCATCCTGGCGTTCCCGCTGCTCTGGCGCCCGTACGGCACCCCACCGATGCCAGGCCTCCACGACACCAACCCGGTCCCGGCCCTGACCATCACCCTGGCCGCAGTCTGGCTCACGGTGGTCCTGGCCGCCCTCCGCCACCGTGATGCCCCTCCGGACACGCGAGATACCCCTCCAGACACGCGTGAGGCCCCGCCCGGTACCCCGACCGACCCTCCAAGTACGCGAACCGACCATCCGGGTACGCGAACCGACCGCCCGAGCCCCTGACCCCGGGCACAAATGCGGCCACGCGCGACCGGCATCGAGTGCCTGGTCGCGCGTGGCCTTGTGGGTCCGGCCCCGGAAACGGGGGTCGAGCCGAAGTTGGTCTCGGCCGCACCAGGGCAGCCGAGCGTCTGGAAGAGGAATCAGTTGGGCTGGACGGGCTGGCCGCCGAAGGTCACCTCGACCGTGCGGCCGTCGGCGAGCGTGAACGTCGCCTTCTCGTCCGGCGCCCGGGTGCGGACCGCCGCGACCAGCGTGTCGGACGAGTCGATCGGACGGTCGTCGATCTTGGTGACGACGTCGCCCGCCTTCAGGCCGGCCTTCTCCGCCGGGCTGCCGGCCTTGATCGCCCCGAGCTCGGCGCCGCCCTGCGGGGCGTCCTTGACCTCGGCGCCGATGTAGGTCTGCACCGCCTGGCCGGTCTTGATGATCGTGTCCGCGGTGCGGCGGGCCTGGTCGATCGGGATGGCGAAGCCGATGCCGACGTTGCCGCCCTCGGACGCGCCTTGGCCCTGGCCACCGGACGCCGACTGCGGGCTGTAGATCGCGGAGTTGATGCCGATGACCTGGCCGGACATGTTCGCCAGCGGACCGCCCGAGTTGCCCGGGTTGATCGCCGCGTCGGTCTGGACCGCGTCCATCACCGTGGTCTGGTCGCCGCTGCTGCCGCCCGCCCGCACCGGCCGGTGCAGCGAACTGACGATGCCCGACGTCACCGTGCCGGCCAGCTCGAACGGCGAGCCGATGGCCACCACCGACTGGCCGACGCGCAGGTCGTCGGACCGGCCGAGCTCCACCGGGGTCAGGTTGCCGACGCCGTTGACCTTGACGACCGCGATGTCGGTCGTCGGGTCCCGGCCGACGATCTTGGCGGCGGCCTTCTTGCCGTCCTGGAACACCGCCTGGATCTGCCCGCCGTTCGCGCCGACCTCGACGACGTGGTTGTTCGTCAGGATGTAGCCGTCGGTGCTGATCACGAACCCGGAGCCCTCGCCGGCCCCCTGCTGGCCGCTGACCTGCAGCTCGACCACGCTGGGCGACAGCTTCTGCGCGACGGACTCGACCGAGCCGGCGGGCGCGTTGCCCGTCTGCTGGGCCGGCTTCGGCGCGTCGAGCGCGTTGCTTGCCGGGCCGGACGACCCGGCGGTGAAGTACCCGACCGTTCCGCCCGCGATGCCGCCGACCAGCAGCGCGACCAGCGCGACGCCGGCGAGCAGCTTCCCGCCCGAGCGCTTGGGCTCGGGCGCCGCGGCCACCGGGTAGCCGCCCGTGATGGGCTGCCCGTACGGGTTCGGCGGCGGGTAGACGCTCTGCTGGGTCTGGCCGGACGGCGGTTGCGCGCCCTGGGCCGACCACGGGTTCGCGGCCTGGCCCCCGTACGCCGGATCGGCCCCGGTCACCGCGTGGTAGGACGGCTCCGAATACTGCGGCGCACCGCCGGACTCGTGCTGGGCCTGCTCACCGTACGGGTTCCCCGCCCAACCGCCCTGGGCCGGCTGCTGGCCGGTCTCGGGGTGCCTCGGCGCCGCGGGGTCGTGTGCGCTGGGGTCGTTCTCGGTCATGTCCTCACCTTGCGCGATGGTCCTGAGAGGTTCCTGAGCCGAACCTGTGCATCGCAGATGAGTATGGCCGCTCAGCCCGCCGCGCGGAGCCGTTCCGCGATCTGCTCCGGCGTCGCGTCGTTGATCCACACCGCCATACCCGATTCGGACCCCGCCAGGTACTTCAGCTTGTCCTTCGCACGCAGCACGGAGAACAGTTCCAGGTGGAGCCAGCCGAGGTCGCGGTCCCGCCGCACCGGCGCCTGGTGCCACGCCGCGATGTAGGGCAGCGGCCGGTCGTACAGCGCGTCGCAGCGGCGCAGCACGTCGAGGTAGACGTCGGCGAAGTCGTCGCGCTCGGCGTCGGTCAGCGCGGGGATGTCCGGGACTTGCCGGTGCGGCACGATCTGGACCTGGACCGGCCAGCGCGCCGCCGGCGGCACGTACGCCGTCCAGTGCTCGCCGGACGTCACCACGCGCGCGCCGGACTTGCGTTCCGCCGCGAGCACGTCGCCGAGCACCGGGCGGCCGTGTTCGGCCTGGTAGGCGCGGGCGACGTCGAGCATCCGCTCGGTCTTCGGCGTGACGAACGGGTAGCCGTAGATCTGCCCGTGCGGGTGCGAGAGCGTGACGCCGATTTCCTCGCCGCGGTTCTCGAACGGGAAGACCTGCTCGACGCCGGGCACCGCGGACAGCCCGGTCGTGCGGTCCGCCCACGCGTCCACCACGGCTCGCACCTGCTTCGCGCTCAGCTGCGCGAAAGAGCCGTCGTGGTTGCTGGTGAAGCAGACGACCTCGCAGCGGCCGCGCCCGGGCCGCACCGGCACCAGGCCGGCACCATCCACTGTGGACGGCTCACCGACGACGTCCTCGGCGAAGGACGGGAACCGGTTCTCGAAGACGACGACGTCGTAATCGCTTTCCGGGATCTCGCTCGGTTTGCCGGGCTTGCTCGGGCACAGCGGGCAGAGGTCCGCTGGCGGCTTGTAGGTCCGCGTCTGGCGGTGCGCGGCCATCGCGACCCACTCACCGGTCAGCGGGTCCAGCCGGATCTCCGACGCGGCCGAAACCGGCGGCAGGTCGCGGGTGTCCTCGGCGACGCGGTCGGGCGCGCCGGGCTGGTCGAAGTAGATGATCTCCCGGCCGTCGGCCAGGTGTCGTACGGTGCGCTTCACGCTTCTTGGGCCTCGTCCGTCTCCGCCGTCTCGGCGATCATGAGTTCTCCCACCCGTTCGGCGAGAATTTCCTTGGCCTCGTCGGGAATCCCGTCATCGGTGACGACGACGTCGGCCTCGTCAAGGTCGGCGATCGTCGAGATCCCGACGGTGCCCCACTTCGTGTGGTCGGCGAGCACGACCAGCTTGCGCCCGGCCTCGACCAGCGCGCGGTCGGTCTCGCTCTCGGTGAGGTTCGGTGTCGTGAAGCCCGGCCCGTCGGCCATCCCGTGCACGCCGAGGAAGACGGCGTCCAGGTGCAGCGACCGCAGGCTGTGCACGGCGACCGGTCCGACCAGCGCGTCCGACGGCGTCCGCACCCCGCCGGTGAGCACGACGGTGCGGTCCGGCTGGGTCGACCCGCGGAGCACGTCGGCGACCTGGATCGAGTTGGTCACGATGGTCAGGCCCGGGATGGCGTCGAGCGCCCGCGCCAGCGTCCACGTGGTGGTGCCGGCGGAGAGGCCGATCGCGGTGCCGGGCCGGACCAGCGTCGCGGCGAGTTCGGCGATGGCTTCCTTCTGCGTCCGCTGACGCACGGACTTGGCCTCGAAGCCGGGTTCGTCGGTGCTCTTGCCGACGACCGAGGTGGCGCCGCCGTACACCTTCTCCACGAGCCCGCGACCGGCGAGGACGTCGAGGTCGCGGCGCACCGTCATGTCGGACACGCCCAGCCTGGTCACGAGGTCGCTCACGCGGACCGCACCGGTCCGGCGTGCCTCTTCCAGGATCACCGCCTGTCGCTGACGCGCCAGCACCTTCTACTCCATCCGTCGCACCTCAACCACACAAAATCCTACACGATTCAACACGGGATTCGCAGGAGCAGCGCGGGTGAACTTCGTATGACCAGGTCACAGCAGGATCGGCAGCACCACGCCCCACGCGAACAACACCACCACCGGCAACCCGAGCGCAACCCGCCACGCACGCGGCACCTCCTCGGCAATGACGACCGCCGCGATCGCCCGGCCAAGGCGACGGGCCAGGCCGGGCGAAGGCGAGCCAGCGCCATGAGTCTCCGCGGCGACGACGGCGAACCAGCTCCCGCGATGACATCCGCCGATGCCGCCGACGCCGTCTCGGATCAGCCAGGCGCCCCCGGCAGCCGGATCGTCATCAACGCGCCGCCCTCGGGCGCCTGCGAGGCGTACACCGCGCCGCCGTGCCGCTCGGCCGCGTGCTTGACGATCGCCAGGCCGAGGCCCGAGCCGGGCAGCGTCCGCGCCTCCGACGAGCGGTAGAAGCGGTCGAACACCTTGGGCAGGTCCTCTTCGGCGATGCCCGGCCCGGCGTCGGCCACCTCGACCACGGCGGTGCCGTCGCCGAGCGGGTACAGCCGCACCCACACCGTCGCGTCGGACGGCGAGAACTTCACCGCGTTGTCGAGCAGGTTCAGCACCGCCCGCTCGAGCGAGCTGTTGTCACCGGTGAGCACCCACGGCTGCAGCGAGACGTCGAAGTTGATCTCGCCGGCGCGCCGGCGCGCCCGGTCGAGCGCCCGCTCGACGACCTCCAGCAGCTCCACCCGCTCGAAGCGCTCGCGCGGCTCGTCCTGGCGCGCGAGCTCCACCAGGTCGCCGATGAGCTGCGTCAGCTCGTCGAGCTGGCCGCTGATGTCGGCGACGATGTCGACGCGGTCTTCGTCACGCAGCGGCGGCGCGCCGGGCTTGCTCGCGGCGAGCAGCAGCTCGAGGTTGGTCCGCAGCGACGTCAACGGCGTCCGCAGCTCGTGGCCGGCGTCCGCGACCAGCTGGCGCTGGCGTTCCTGCGAGTCCGCGACCGTGCCCAGCATGGTGTTGAAGGTCTGGGTGAGGCGCGCGAGTTCGTCGTCACCACTGACCGGGATGGGCCGCAGGTCGCCGGTCTTGGCGACGCGCTCGGCCGCCGACGTCAGCCGGTCGACCGGGCGCAGGCCGGCGCGCGCCACCGCGGTGCCCGCCGCGGCGGCGACCAGGATGCCGGCGCCGCCGATCAGGAAGAGCACCAGCGCGAGCTCGTTCAGCGTGCGCTTGGTCGGGCTCATCGACTGGGCCAGCACGATGGCCTCGCCGTGCCCGGTGGGCAGCGCGACCACGCGGCTGTCGGTGCGGAAGTCCGTCCGCAGCGACTCCGCCGAATCCCCGTTGGCGACGGCCAGCTCGTTCTGCCCGAACGGCGGCGGCGAGCTCGACAGCGGGTACGTCATCACGGCGTGCTGCACGTCGGGCGCCGCGGTGAGCTGCCCGATCTGCAGGTCGGCACTGGCCAGGAAGGCGCCGGGGACCTGCCGCAGCTGGGTCTGCACCTGCGGCGAGTCGGCCGCCGCCTGCGCGCGGGCCATCAGGCTGTCGTCGAGCTGCTGGTACAGGTTGCTGCGCACGACCATGTACGCGCCGATCGACACCAGCGCGACGGCGCCGGCGACACAGGCGGCGGCGAGCAGCGTCACCCGGCCGCGCAGGGAGAACCGGCGGGCTCCCCAGCGCGTGCCGCGGGGATCGCCGGGTTCGGTCACGGCGGGGTTTCCCTCAGGACGTACCCGACTCCCCGCACCGTGTGGATCAGCCTCGGCTCCCCCTCGGCCTCCGTCTTGCGGCGCAAGTAACCGACGTAGACCTCCAGCGCGTTGCCCGACGTCGGGAAGTCGTAACCCCATACTTCCTCCAGGATCCGGCCACGCGTGAGGACGTGCTTCGGGTAGGAAAGGAACAGTTCCAGCAGGGCGAATTCGGTCCGGGTCAGGCTGATCTCGCGGCCACCGCGGCGGACCTCCCGCGTGCCGGGGTCGAGGGTCAGGTCCGCGAAGGACAGGACCTCCGACGCCTGGCCGTTCGGCCCCTCCGGCATGGCGCGGCGCAGCAGCGCCCGCAGCCGGGCGAGCAGCTCCTCGAGCGCGAAGGGCTTCGGCAGGTAGTCGTCGGCGCCGGCGTCCAGTCCGGACACCCGGTCGGAGACGGTGTCGCGCGCGGTCAGCACCAGGATCGGCAGGTCGTCACCGGTGCTGCGCAGGCGGCGGGCGACCTCCAGGCCGTCGAGCCGGGGCATCATGACGTCGAGCACCATCGCGTCCGGCCGGTCGGCGATGATCGCCTCCAGCGCCTGCGCACCGTCACTGGCCAGCTGGACCTGGTAACCGTTGAACTCCAGGGACCGCCGGAGCGACTCACGGACGGCGCGGTCGTCGTCCACCACAAGGATGCGCATGGCGCTAGTTTTACGCAGCGTGCTGAGACCCGCCTAAGAACACACGCAGAACTCACAAAGGATTTCTCACTCGGGACCCCGCGCGACCGGCGCGTTCCAGCGCCGCCAGAGCGCGACCATCCTGACGGAAACCACGACGGCGGCCGCGACGACGGTCACCGGCCCTTCCGGCAGTCGCACAGCGTGACCGACGGCGACGAGCGCCGAGCCGGCCAGCGCGGCCACGGCGTAGATCTCCTTCCGCAGGACGAGCGGGATTTCCCGGAGCAGCAGATCCCGCACGGCTCCGCCGCCGATGCCGGTCGTCATCCCGATCAGACACGCGGCGTAGACGGTGGCGCCGGCGTTGAGCGCGATGGTCGTCCCGGCGGTGGCGAAGACGCCGAGCCCGAGCGCGTCGGCCAGGAGGACGCCCCGCCGCAGCCGCGCGACCTGCGGGTGGAAGACGAAGACGGCCAGCGCGGTGCCGGCGCAGACGGCGAGGTAGGGCCAGTTCCGCAGCGTCGTGGGCGGGTGGATGCCGAGCAGGACGTCCCGGATGACACCGCCGCCGAGGGCGGTGGTGAGCCCGACCACGACGACGCCGAAGACATCGAGCCGCGCCCGCACCGCGGCGAGCGCCCCGGACGCGGCGAAGGCGACGAGCCCGACGAACTCCAGCGCGGTGAGCAGCATCTATTGGTCGAGCAACCCACCGCGGTAGGCCAGCAGAGCGGCCTGCACCCGGTTCGCGGCCCCGATCTTGGAAAGCACGGCGGAGACGTACCCCTTGACGGTGGCCTCGGAGAGGTGGAGCCGCCCCCCGATCTCGGCGTTGGACAGGCCCTGCCCGATGAGCGCGACGACCTCGCGTTCCCGTTCGGACAGCGACGCGAGCAGCTTCCGGGCGGGCTGAGCAGCGCGTTGTTCGTCCCGGTGGGACTGAACCATCCGCGCGGCAACGCCCGGGTCCAGGACCGCACCGCCTCTGGCCAGGTCCCTGACGGCCCGGAGCAGGGCGGCGGGATCGATGTCCTTGAGGAGGAAGCCGTTGGCGCCGAGCCGCAGCGCGAGGCTGACGTACTCGTCGATGTCGAAGGTGGTCAGCATGGCGACGGTGGGCGGATCGGGCAGGGCGAGGATGGCCCGCAGTGCGCGGATGCCGTCGTCAGGGGCCCGCATCTTGATGTCGAGCAGGGCAACATCGGGGTGGTAGCGCCGGGCAACCTCCACGGCGGATCTGCCGTCGCTCGCCTCGCCCACGATCTCGATGTCCTGGGCCCCGGACATCATCGCGCGCAGCCCCGAGCGCACCAGTTCCTCGTCGTCGGCGAACATGAGCTTGATCAACGAAGCCCTCCGCAACAGCCGGTGGAGGCGGCTCCCCGCATCCCGTTAACGAAGGTTACCTACTGTTGTTCAGCAGTTCGAAACCAGACACGACCAGGTGAGGCACTGGTCCGTCCAGGTCAGGTGCGGTGCGCGGTCCGGCGGGGTGTATCGATGCTGTCGGCTACGCGTAAGAACCACTCACCTGGGTGACGACGAGAGTCGGGCTCCGCCATCCGTGCCCCTGTACTCGTACCCCGTCCGAGCAAGCTAAGCTTGCCTCGGCAGTAGCAGGCCCTCGTAGCTCAGGGGATAGAGCACCGCTCTCCTAAAGCGGGTGTCGCAGGTTCGAATCCTGCCGGGGGCACCATCCCTCGCAGCATGCACGACCCTCTCTCGAGAGCTGAGTGAGCACGCACTAACGCGGCTCCAGCCCTCGGTTGGTTGGCGAAGGAAGGCCTTGCAGCCTCCGCCTGCCACACCGCGCCCTATTAGAGGCTCATGAGTCGCGCTGATGCGTTCGCCGGGCCAGCTGACAATCCACCGCGCAAGTCTGGCGCCAGCACCGGGGCCGAGCACCTCGCACCCTCATCACATATGCGTGTCGGGGTCCGACGTCTCACTCGAGCCCGTCCCGCGTCGTTCGTGGACCGAGGAGCCATTCGTGTTGGGGGTCAGTGAGGGGGTAGCGGTAGCCGAGAATGTCGAAGGCTGCGTTGGCGAGGTCGCCGATCAAGACATTGATCCCCTCCACGGTCATGGTCTTGAAGTCAACCTCGATGTCGGAGTCCTCGTCATCCCATGGGAGCACGTTCAGCGAGCGAACCAGGAAGTCGTCCGCCATCGTTTCGTGGATAGCATCAACGTCGGCGAAAATATTGGAGGCGTTCTCCGCAGAAACCCGAACCCTCCGCGTGATGCCGTGGAGATCAACCGATGAAACCGTGAAGCCCACCAAAGTACCCCGAACGTCTTCCCACCGCGCCAATGGCAATTCTTCCCTACTGCCACCACGGCGCCTGTCCGCCGTGAAGTGCACACGCCATGCGCCCGCCGTCGCGGTGAGCATTTTCGCATGCACAGACCAGTAGGGCGCATCCCGAAGTTCTTCCGGGAGATCAAGATACTCAGCGTTGAAGGTCATCGACGCGCGCTGCGCACGCCACGTGCTCAAGTTCGCTTTGACCAGGTAGTCGATGTCCGCCGCGGCGATAGTGTCGCCGAGCTGTTCCAGTTGTTTCACGGAAATCATGCCGCCCAGGTACTCCCAGAACGCAACGTTGTCGATCGTGTTCGCGCGAGACAGAAGATATGGCAGCAGCACTTTCAGCTCATCTGTTTCCAACCGCCCTCCGATCAGCCTATTCGGGAGCCCGTTACCCTCCTCGGCGCGGTCAAAAATCGAGGTTTCCCCCGTGCGAGCTATCCGAACAATGCGCACCGCACGACGTAGTCGGGTCGCGGCATCCGGGCCGAAAATTCGGGGTATCATTTCTTCGAAGTCATTCAAGTAGGCGACATCCTCCCCGATATCACCTCGCGTAGGTGCGCCCTGAATCCTCGCCGCGGTGCCACTCACCAGCACACCGCGACCGCCACGCACGACGTTCCGGCGGAACAGGTTCAACAGAGGTTCAGCCACCGAACCGATTTCGGTTGGCGAATCGCCAGCTGAGGCGAACCCATCGATCGCGGGCACATTCGTGACCAAGGATCCAGGTGACTGTTCGATCTCATTCTCAAGCGACTCTACGGCCTGGTCGTCGTCATGACTGGAGTCTAGAGAAAAGAATACGGGGCTGGTGCCGCCAAGAAGACCGACATCGCGCGCCGCACTAGCTGACCGCAAGCTGTAGCGCAAATAAATTTCCCGATCCTGTTTGTTTCCCCACGACAGCACTAGATCTGGAGCATAACTGTGGTTGAAATAGTCAGTCTTCACAATTACCGCAGCCGGGTCGAGCCGCTCAATCTCACTGATCACCGCGCTCTTAATCCCGTCAATCACGTCGAGCTGATCACTTGAGTTCATCGCCGCGGCGACGGCATCTTGCAATGTGTTACCTGACATGGCTACGCTCCCGCCCGCTTCAAGTTCATCATCGCCAGCTTCAACTCTTCGGGCGATAGCACCAGCTCATGCTGCCGATCAGACAGCACCAGAAGCCACAACTTCCCAGACACGAACCGACACAAGTCGTCGTCGATTTCCGGATTATCGTCGCCTTCGGATAGACCCAACCGGCCTGCGTGCTCGACCACTGCCTCGCGAATGTAGGCGTGATGGGTCAGCCTCGTCCAGTTGCTCTGGCTAAACGGATGCCATGTCACCCACATGAACTCCGACTGGTCGTCCATGTCGTCTTTGCGCGCCCGGGCGGTGATGCTGTAGATGTCAGCCAGGTACTCCGTGTACATGCCACCCTGGCCACCGGCGCCCGAATACTTCTTTGCCTCCACAAACAAGCGGTGCCGACGTTGCCCAAGGAAATAGCCGGCCAAGTCGTAGACCTTCTTGCTACCGTCGAGCCGCTGAAGCTTGCACATCGAATCGTGGTCGTACGCCGTCCACGGCAGCCGCAAGTGCGTTGTGCTCTCCAAGTACTGCTTCGCCTTGAAGACACCCTCGCGGCCCACCTCTTGCGACTTCTCGGCAGGCATAACTTCGAGACTAGTAGGCGACCTCGCCCACGTCAGCCACTCTCGAAATATCGGCAGCGGCGTATACAGGACCCTCCTCGTTGTCGACCGCTAACCGAGTGACAACGATCACCCAATCGAGTCTGCTGTCAGCACCGTCGCTACCAGGCAACTTCCTCAGCCGCGCAGCTTGGTCCCCACTTGCCGCCCCACAACGCTGCTGGAACGCTACGGTCGTCGGACCGAAACCAGGGACGAGGTGACTCACAATGACGGATTCAGACAGAACTACTACTAACGCGGAGCTCGACGACCTCCGGTACCAGCTGGCTAAACATCTACAACTGCTGCTCGAACACGTAGATGGCAACGAGTTCCTCGATCTCGACTTCGCCCGCAGCCTCCATCGGAAGCTGGGGTTGATATTCGACAGGTGGTCTCAGCTCACCGAAGGTGAGCGGCTCGACGTCGCAGACGCCGTGCACTACCTGGTCCATACCGACGACGAGGAGCACGATCTCCACAGCCCCATCGGTCTCGTCGATGACGGCGAGAAAGTGGACGCGCTACTCCGGCGGATCGCGCCCGATCTGCTCAGCTAAGCGGCAGGAAGGGGGACGGCTTGCCGTGCCAGCTGACGACCAGCTGGTCTCGCGCCCGAGTGCACGCCACATAGAGAAGCAACCGTTCCCGCTGCTCTACGTCATGGCGATCTTCAAGTGGCGTGTTGTCCAGTAGCCAACGCGAGGGCAGAACGGACTCGGCTACGTCGGCGACGAGTACCCGGGCGAATTCCATCCCTTTCGCCCGATGCATCGTGGTCACCCGGACTCCTTTGCCGGATTCGTCCGAATCTGCCGTCAACACCTCGGCTTGCACTCCAGCTTGCCGAAGTGCCCGTGCAAGTTCGTCCCGTGAGCGATTGGTTCGCACAAGTACGCCGATCGATTCAGCCTTGATCCGATGCGCATCTTCGACACCGTCGGCGGCGAGCCACTCGCCGATCGTACGTGCGACAAAATCCGCCTCAGCGATCGCACTCACGAAACCTTGCAAGATCGGCTCAGGGCCACTCAACCGCGAGCGATAGCCAATGCGGCTTTCTTCACCACCTTCCAGATCCACGACCTGGTCACCTTCCAGTACACGTAGACCGAAGGCAAGGTTCTGCCGAGTCGTCCGATAGTTGAGCGTCAGCTTCCTTGATCGACCACGGACATCGATACCGAAATGGGACAAGACCAATCGTTCGCCATATATACGCTGGTGACTGTCTTCGCAGATGAACAAGTCGTTGGGGCCTTTGTCCACGAGACGGCGCAACATCAGCCAGTGGGCCGCATTGAGGTCCTGGCCTTCGTCGACAATGATGTGATCAAACTTATCAATGACGCTCCGCTTGGTCTCGTCTGTTAGCACCTCAGCCGCCCGCGCCACCAGCGCCGGGAATGTCGTCTTGCCATCAGTTTGAAGGTGCCGATGAAACAGCTCGACAACGTCCCAAATCCTCGTTCTCTGCAACCAGTTCAGCCGTACACCACGGCCGCGGCGCGGCGCTTTAAGGTAACGCTGCCGGTCGGTGATCTCCTGGGCCAGAATGACGTTCTGGTATTCGGCGGCAAGAAATGATGGCGTCAACAGGTGCAAGTCTTGCGGGGTCAGGTCGGGAAGATCCTGCACAACCTGCTCCCAGAGACGGTCTACCTCCAGCTGGGGAATAACCTTTGGTACGTGACCATCGGCCTGGGCGACGATCTGGCGGGCGATCCGGTCGACGCCGGCGACACGCACGGTGCCGGGTTCCAGCAGACCCGTACCCCTGCCAACTCGCCCAGGTCCGGCGAGTTGTGCGAGGTCGGCTTCCAACTGCTTGGCCAGAGTCGTGGTGTATGTCGTGAGCAGAACTCGAGCACCGCCTGGCCTGCCAGAGAGAAACGCAGCGCGGTGAATCGCGGCAACCGTCTTGCCTGTGCCCGCGCCGCCGCTGAGCCGGAAGGATCCATTCCACTGTTCGCGATACGCGACGGCTCGCTGTTCGGGGTGCAGGAAGGTACGCCAGTACTTGAAGTCACTTTCCAACATGGCGCGCAATTCGTCGTCGTTCTCCTCGGTGACCACGACGAACTGCATCCGCGACGCAGGATGTTGCAGCGCCGTTCCGATATCCTCAGTTGCTTTCGTCCGGCTCGGTTCCGAGGGCGGACCGTACTGCCTGCGAACCTCTTCCAGGCTCGTGCCGCAAGCAAGCTGCAGGAGAGCATCACCCTGCCACTCGGGCACGGCAAGGCAGAGCTCCTGCAGGTCGTCTTCGTCAGTGATTTCGACCGCACGCACGGCCACTCGCTCGAGAATCCCGAGACCGGTGATCTCTTCGACCGTAAACGGAAGCAGCTGAGTCGCGTCGACAGACGACGTCACGCCCTCCCCGCGCTTACTTACCCGTTCGACGTCCTGGTGGCGGAGAATCTCAGCGATTCCGTTCACCGGATTGACTCGCAGCTCCAGCGTTTCGGCAAAGCGATACGCGTCGTCGTGTTTCTTTATCCCAGCCAGGAGGTAGAACGGTTCGCCGCCGACGCTCATGTCGAACAGCACCGCCCGGTAGTTCAGGTCGACCCGGGCGGTGCGGACCCGCTTGTCGATCGCCCCTTGTGGCTGCTTGAAGTCGAGCCCAGTGAGCTCGGCATCGGTGTTGAGTTTGCGGACGAAGTCCCACGCCTTGCCCTTGAGCGAACCGTCGACGTCGAGGTCCTTGTGGAAGTCCTTCGAGAAGACCACCGGCATCAGTCGTCAATTCCCTTCGCTCGGACAGCAGCCAGCACGCCATCGATATCGTCAGGCCCGAAGATCGACCATTCGTCCGCGACCAAAGCGGCATCGCGCGCCGGATCCTCGTCAGTAACCATGGCCACCTTTGCCCCTGGCCAGGCAAGGTCGACCACATACTCCCCGTCGCAGACTTCGTATCCCGGCTCGGGAACCGGAACGTCGTGCGCAGCCAAGGCAGGAACGAACGCATCCAACCCCGGGCCAAAGACGCCGACCAGGGGAATCCAGCGGGCATCGACCGGTCCGATCGCTGATGAGGCCGAGCCTGGTGAAACCTCGAACCCAGGCACCGGGACCGCGGTGGTGCCCGCGGTGAACCGGCCAGATCCCAGGAACTGCAGCAAATTCGACAAGGCCAGCCAGTCCCGCCACGCCCGTTCTGTGTCCGGCGCGGCGATGGTCTCGGGCCGGTCGTCGACGCCGAGGTGAACCCGCACCGCAGAGCGTTGTTCGACGTCGATCACCGCCGTCGCTGTCCCGTCGGTCGCCCGCACCACGATCGACCTGCCATCGACTCCGCCGTCGACCTTCTCACCACGCAGTGCAGCGCTAACCGCTTGTGGCAAGTCATCCTCAGCCATTCGGACAGCATCTCGCATCGACCCCCCGGTCAGTGCCAAAGCGAGCCCGGACGCAGGCCCGGCCCATGCGTCTTCATCGGGCCGGCACAGGAAACGGGTCAGCTGGCTGACCGCGTCCCCCTCGAGATCGGCGGCGGCTACAGTTCGTGGCCCAAACAATTTCGGGTTGCCGGCAAGCTTCCGCAACGCCCCGAGCTGCATTCCGGTGAGGAACATGTAGCCGGTGGCCGGATTCCCGTTGAGCGCCTGGGCGAAGACGTCCAGGTCTTCATGAGTCACCGCCCACACGACGTAGCCCTCTGCGCGCAGGCTCGCCCGCTTCTCCGCATCGTCGGCAAGGCGGTTGTGCTCGGCGGACGCATGATACTGCTTGCCGTCACAGAAGACGGCGATCTTGGGCACGATGACGTCCTCGGTGGACAGCAGGAAGTCCGGTTGCACGTAGCCGAGCTTCGGCTGGGCCGTCATGGTCCACATGCGCGCACCTGCGCTGTCGCTCAGCCGGAAGGTCAGCTGATCCCCGCCAGCCGCGGGCGACAACCTCGGATCCGCCTTCTCGCTCTTCGCCCAGCTGTTGAGCAGAGCGCGGAAACGCAATTCGATCGGCGTCTCATGGGGGCTGACCGTGATCGCCCGCAACGAGGTCAGGTCCTTGGGCTCCCACTGTGCCAGGATGTCCCGCAGCAACTCCAGTGCACGATCCCGTCGGACAACAGGCACGTCTGCCGCACGAACGTACGGCAGTAGGCACCGATGGCAAGCGGCCACTGGCTCGGCAGCACATGAGCATTCCGCCAAGGCGTTGGCCGCGGCGGTGAGCAGTGCCCGTACGGCGTGGGGGTCGGCGAACTGAGCGAGATAGCCGGTCCCGCCGGGGACACGGTCGTGCAGGACCAGCAAATGGCGCTGGCCGTGGCTGGCCGGATCCGGCGCCACGAGGACATCGAGGTGGTCCGGCTCGCCGCCGAGGACCTTGCGCAGGCCGAGCAGGAGTGCGGCACGCATCGACTTCAGCAGCGTGTCATCGGCGATCACAATAGGTGGCACGAGGAGCCGCACAACCTGCGTACGCAGCTCGTGCAGCAGCGCGATCTGAACCCAGCCGTCAGGATCGCCGATCCTGCGCTGCGGGCACCAGCCCCGGTGCCGTGCATCCGTACGGTCGTGCACCCGTGGCTGCGCAGCCGGGACGACTCCACAGTGCTTGCACACGTCGAACAGCGGCGCCTGGACCACCTCGCCGGCGATGAGACGGTCCGCCCCGCCGGTATCCGCCCGGCCGAGGTTGATCCATCGGATATCGGCCGCGCGGGCGAACTCGGCGCCGAACGGGTAGTCCCGTAGCCCCCAGGCTTGAGTGATCTCCTGTTGGGGGACATCCACCGCGGCCGCAACGGTGAACTGCTTGCGTCGGCGGTCCTCGTCCTCGTCGCCGAACCTCGCGCCGTCCCGGGAGGCGAAGGCGGAGGCTTTCCGGAATCGCACCGCCTTGACCAGCTGGCCTGTGTCGGCCGCGCGGTTGTCCCCGCAACGCGGGCATCTCGTCGGCCCGGAATCCTGCGCCGACCAGCCACAGCTCGGGCAGAACCGCCACTGCACGAGCTGGGGGTTGCGTTCCGATCCGAGGTCGACGGCATCGACGTCCAAGGCGAACCCGTTGACATAGAAGGTGTTCCCGGGCGCGAGTTCGTGCAACGCGACCTGGCTGCCACGCTCATATGTCGACCGTTCGACCGCCGCCTGCCCGGTCTGCTCATCGGTCCAGGTCAGGCTCACGTCAAGCTTGGTCCGGTCGTCCAGGAGCGTGTAGTTCGGTAGCACACCCAGGCTTTCCAGCGCCGTCACCCAGTATTGCCGCTGCAGGTCCCCAATCTGCCTCGCTGCCGCCCGGCGCTCCCCGCGCACCCGATTGAGGTCTCGCCTGCCGGTGTCGTCGAGCAACTTCTCCTGCGCCTCGAGGCGTGCGACTTCCTCTTCCAGCGAATTCCGGCGGGCACGTAGATCGTCCACTTCGGTCAGCCAGCTCCGGATCGCCTGCTCGACGTCGCGCTCGATTGGAGCAACCTCGCCGCGGTCGAGCCCCACTCCGGCCCACTCGCTGAGCATGGCTTCGGTATCCGTAGTGATGTGGCCCCGGAATCCGGCGAGGAACTCCTCGACATAAGTCGAAGCCTGGCCGCGAGCGTTCTGAAGCAGGTCGCGCATCCACGAGCCGTCCGCAAAGGCGGTCGTGAACATCTTCCCCGCCGTGCGCGGAGGCTTTGCGCCGCCGCTTCGCGCCGCACGGTCGATCAGCGACGCGAAGTATTGACGCCGGACGATCTCCGCGGCGTCGAGATAACAAGCCGGCGGAATCACGACGCCGTCGATCATGTCCAGGGGCTCGGCCAGCCAGTGCAACTCGATGCCCTGACCTGGCAGCACGGCGAATACAAGTGCACTGCCAGTCTGACGGCCCGCTCGCCCGACCCGCTGCAGGTATCCAGCGACACTTCGTGGCAACGACGTCAGACCCACCACCGAGAGATCACCGATGTCGATACCCAGTTCCAGGGTCGGAGTGCAGGTGAGGACGTTCGGCGCGTCCGGCCCGGGAGGGGACTTGAACGCCTTCTCGATCGATACCCGGGTTTCGGCATCGAGGAGGCTCGTGTGCTCATGTGCGGAGATCCGGCGTACTCGCCCGGACGCATAGAGTGAGCGGTAGTAGTCGTCGCCGAACGACTCGCGTCGAAGGGTGCCGACGCACCTGCTCCGCAGGCAAGGCGCCTCAACGAGCTGGGCCGTGATCTCCCGGATGCCTGGGAACCGCAATGAGCACACGTCGCACCGTAGGACCTCGGCATCCCCGTTCGGGTTGTCGCGGTCCAGCGGTTCCACGACCACCGAATCGGGTTCGAGGTAGTACACCGTCGCGCCGGTCTTCGTGTGGACGTGAGAAATCAGCTGCTCGGCACGCAATGCCGTGAACAGCGCCCGGACCAGATGCGGCGCCTCGGATTCGGCGATCTTCAGGCACCGCGCCGTCCAGCCGCAGTACCAGGTTCCGCGTGCGACAACGCTGTCGAACGCGTCTGACTTCGCTGCTGTAGTGGGAAAAACCGGGGCGGGACGGCCGGACGGAAACGCCGGCATCCCGGCAAGCCGACCACCCCAGATGGACCACCGGTTGCCGTCCTCACTGAGGTACTTGGCGAGCCAAGGGTGGTGAATGCCGCCCTGCAACCGCACGCGTTCGAGAACGCCCCTGATCCAGGCGAGCGTGTTGGCACCTTCGACCGCAAGATCGAGTTGCGGTCGATCCTCGGCCTGCTCGGCGAGCACGGCGTCGACGATCCTGGTCAGCTTCTCCGGCGAGCCCGCATCGACATGGGCGGTGACGGTCCCCGTGAGCTCCAGGGTACGGCCGGTCCGCGCGTTGAGCCCGAACTCCAGCGCCGCTGAGAACCCAGCCCGCTTCTTGACGACGGTCCGGATGGCAGTGGACGCTCGACGGTCCGCCCAGAATGGGGCGTACTTGGCGTCGTTGGCCATTTCCGGCGGTAGCAGCGCGTAACGTTCCTCCGGCGTCCTGGCCGCGGCCAGCAACGCGCTGTCGAGGTCGGCCAGCGTCGTCCGATCCCGGCCGATAGCCCGGACCAGCAGGGCGCGGAAGTTCAGGGCGTAGGAACGCGATTCGATGAATCCGGCGCGATGTGCGGCGTCCTGGACACTGTCGGTGAACACGAGAGTCTTCTTTTGCTCGGCTTCGACATCCTGGCTACCGAACAAATGTCCGAGCGATACCGACGTGAGCGTCGCGACCCGGGAGCCCAGGAATCGGATTCCCTCGTCGAGCCCACACGAGGGGCAGCGATCCTTCTTGGCGGCCTCGTCGTCCGGGGTCTCGAGCACGGGAAGGCAATCGTCGTTCGCCGGCTTCTGAGAGACGAGTTCCAGAGTGATCGGGTCGAGCCAGTGCAGCGGCTGAAGATCCTCAGCGCGTTGCTCGCCCGGCGCGTGGATCAAAGCCCGGAACCGACCGGTCTTCCGCACGCTCTGCTGGCGGATGTGCTGCGTCCGGGATTCGATCACGACGTCGCGTGAGCGCCGGGCGGCGCCCCAGCCGGAGCGCCCGCAATGGCGGCAGTAGATCGCCGGCAGGTAGCGATCGTCGACGTCGGTGCGCGGACCGTCCATGCCCCAGCGGAACTCCGGCACTGGTGCCACCTGGCGGTCCACACGGCTGATTTCTCGCACCCACAATTGGAGGTCGACTTGCAGGAGCGGCCGCTCCCCCGACCTGGCATACGACAGCAGGGCAAGGAACGCGCTGATCGCGCGCTCTGCCTCCTCACGCTGGCCGACCCATCGGGGTGCGACCTCGAGCACGACGTCGCTGAGCGCCCGCGGCGTCGCCGCCGCTTGCAGGAGACGCCTGGTCAGCGGATGGCGCATCAGCCTGCGGCCCAGCTGCTGAGGATCGCCGACGTAATCTTTTTCCCCGCCGTTGTCCGCCCGCGGGTCACGGAAGAACGCCTTGGCCACCTCGTTGGCGCGATCCAGGTGAAGCTCACCCTTAGTGACCGCGGGAACCTGTTCGAGCAGCGGTAGGTCGGCGTAGGGGAAGTCGTCCACCGGCGTCGCTCCGGACAGCCACGCCTCCGGTGTCATCCGCTGTTCGCCGACCACCGCATCAGCGTCGAACGGCTCACCGAAGACCCGTCCGGCGAACTCGAGGAGCTGCCCCTCGGTGTCCTTGCCGTCTCCCAGTGTCGCCGAGGTGGCAACCGGGGTGATCCGCCCGAGCGGCCGGTCTGGCTCACCAACGCCGAGGGCAAGGCCAAGCCTCCGCAGCAACATGGCGACGTCGGTGCCCTGTGCTCCGTCGTAGGTGTGGAACTCGTCCAGCACCACGTACTGCAGCGACCCTGCCGACTCGGACCACAGTCCCGCGTCCTCCGGCCGGAGAAGCAAGAAGTCGAGCATCTTGTAGTTGGTGAGCAGGATGTCCGGCGGGTTGTCGCGGATCTCGCGTTTGTTCTCGATCAACGACTCGGCGGTCATCCGCTGCTGCTTGCCGGAGTCGCCTGTGTACAACGCCGCGGTGAGGCCGCCGAGCTCATCGGCGTTCTCGTGGATCATCGCCGCGATGCGACGGGCCTGGTCGTTGGCCAGGGCGTTCATGGGGTAGAGCAGCAGAGCCTTGATGCCGCCTTGCCCGGCCGCACGGGCACGGCGACAGTGGTCGAGCAACGGGATCAGGAACGATTCCGTCTTGCCGGAGCCCGTACCTGTGGTGACCAGCGTCGGGAGCGGACGTTCGTGCTTCGAGCTCAGTCGCCGAAACGCCTCGGCCTGGTGCCGGTAGGGCTGAAAACCCGCGGGCGCCCAGTCCAGCGTGTCCCGCCAGCTGTCGTCGGCGTTCTCGAACGGCAGCCTGAGCCGGACGTACGGCCCCCGGAAGATCCCGTCGGCCGGGTCGATGAGGAACGCTTCGAGCCGTTTTCGGACGTCGTCGTCGGCCAGCGCGAACGTCGTGCCCAGGTACTCCTGCAACGCGCCGCGCAGCTCGCCCGCGATCAACGACGGCAGCACTGCCCCTCCTCACCCGTCGACGACGTATTCTCTCGCACTGTAATCGAAGCCTCACCCAGTCAGTCGCAAACGGAGGATGTTCGTTACTGTACGCAGCGGATCAGGAGAGCTGGCGGCCGTGAAGTAGTACGGCACGCGTTCACGTGGATCATGACAGCCGAAGTCATGCGAGCCGGCTACGGGCAGCGTCTCGCACACGCTCCCAAGGATCGCCGGCGAGTTGCCGTAAAGTTTCCTCGGAGGTTTTCCGATGCTGGGCCACTTGGAGGCGTATACCCGAGTCGACATCTCGCGAAAGCAGCTCGAGGATGTCAGGAGTCAGCTTTCGTTTCATCGAAACGAAGAACCTCACCTCCTGATCTTCGTCAGTCGCGAGCGCTCGGAGGATGTCGACTGGCACGGTCTTGTTGTAGGCAACCCACTTGCGATAACCGGGGTGGTGCGCGATGAGATCGCGCCATACATCGATCGGCGCATCGTCTTCCGCCGCGCGCGCATACAGTTCAGGGTCGTCACTGTCGCGTAGAGAGATGAATTCTGCAGCGCTCCGGATCGTCATCGGCGTGCCAGTTCCTTCCAGGGAACGAACATACCAGTCGGCCCCTTGTACTTACCGGAGATGAAATCGCCGTACTGGTCCGCATCGGCTACCCATTGCAGGCCCTTGTCCGTCTCACGGAAGACTTTCCACGCCGATCCTCCGTGGCCTGCGTTGTCCCTGGACCACCACAACCCGTCGGACTCGCTCTTGGCGAAGTTGCCGAACTTGGGGTGCCTCGCGGTTTCCGCAGTTCCCTCCGGAGTTATCTGCCACGGCTTGCGCTCTTCTCCGTCTCCGCACTTCATCAACCCGAGCGGGTCGATGGCCCTCGTGGGATTGTCGACGTAGCCGTTCGGGTTCGGGTCGGGCGCGAGTCCGAGTGGGTCGAGGGTGGTGTAGCGGGCAGTACCCGGGTCGTAGTGGCGGAAGTAGTTGTAGTTCAGCCCTGTCTCCGGGTCGTGGTACTGACCGGGGAAGCGCAGGGGCGTGTTCGGGCCGCTACTCCTCCAAGTCGTATCGCCCCAGAGAGTGCGGCGGGCACGCCAGGCGACGCCGCCGTCTTCGTCCACCAGCTCGCTGGGAGTGCCGACCAGGTCGGTGACGATGGCGTAGAAGCGCTGGTCCACCCACGGCTGCGGAGCATCGCGCCATTCGGTTTGCTCGGTCTGCACAATCGGCCGATCCCCATCGTGGTCCCACGTGGTGTTACGGACGTTGGGAACCTCGCTGTCCCATGCGGTTTGCGCAGCGAGCCTCGTGCCGTCCCAAAGGAAGTCGACCTGCTCGACCACGGTCGCGCCGTCACCGCTGAGCCGTTGCTTGGCGATCCGCCTTCCCAGGGGGTCGTAGCGGTAGCGCCAATGTCGTCCGTCCGGCGTGACTACGCCAGTCAACTGGTCGTCGGCGTCCCAGGTGTAACGCCAGACCTCGGGCTTGCGGGACAGACGAGTATGCCGCCGGAGCACGATACGGCCCTGGGCATCATGCCGATATTGCGTTCCGCCGGCGCGCACCAGCAGGGTTCCCTGGTATTCCCGCCTCCCGACCAGCGGCAACGTGGCGGGCAGCGCGGGCCACGCCGCGTCCGTGACGTTACCGGTTGCGCTGTAGGCGTATCGCTCGGTCCAACCAGCACCATCGACGGCTGTCACCCGCCCCGCGACGTCAAGAGTGAGTCGACGCGAGCCGCCGAAGAGTTCGTCGACGCCAATGAGGCTGCGATCCTCACGATAGGAATAGCTACGCCGCTGGAGCACTTGCGGCCCGGCTCCGAGTCGGGATGTAAGCACCTGGCCGGTCAGCAGATGCGACGCGTCCCATGTCTGCTCCAGAGTCGCGAACTCACCCAGGTGCCGGCGGATTTCCCTGCCCGCACCGTCGCGGTCGAACCGGATGATCCGCGGACCCGTCGCCAGCGCGACGGGATTGCCCGCCGGGTCATACGACCAGACGCTTTCCGCGCCCGACGAAGTCGTCCTGCGCACTCGACGTCCTGCGAGGTCGTAGACGGACGCGACGGTCCGGCCATTGACAGACTCGGCCAGTACCCGGCCGACCGCATCGCGCTCGTACCGCAGGTCGGCGTCGGCATTGGTGGCACGGACCAGCCTGCCCGCCGCGTCATAGCCGAACCTGGTACTCGCGGTGTCCGAATGCTGCTCGACCATGTTGCCGAGCACGTCCCGCAGGTAGCGCGTCACCTGCCCGGCACCGTTGATCCGCTCGGTCAGCCGGCCCGCCGCGTCATATTGGTAGCGAAGCGTGCGACCGTTGAAGTCCATTTCCGACACCAGGTGGCCGGCCGGGTCGAAGACATACCGCCAGGACAGTCCTTCCGGGTTCGTGACCGACACCAGTCGCATTTCGGTGTCGTACCGGTACTCGTGCCGTGCGCCGTCCGGGCCGATACGCGCGCTGGGGTTGTCGAAATGGGTGTATTCCGTACGGGTCACCGCGCCGGCTGCGTCACGGTGTTCGACCATGTTGCCTTCGCCGTCGTAGACCCAGGTTTCGCGGGCACCACCAGGACGTTCACACCAGGCCGGCAGCCCTTCGACCGTCCAGCCGAGACTGGTGACACCGCCGACCGGGTCGGTGATCCGCACGACCCGTCCGGCGCCGTCACGCTCGTAGCGAGTGACGGCGCCAATGGCATCGGTGATCCCAACCGGCAACCCGGCCGGATTTGTCTCGATGCGTTGCCGGTGGCCCAGTGCGTCGGTTACGGCGCTGAGGTGGCCACGGTCGTCGACCATGAACGTCGTCCGTGCGCCGGTGGGGTCGATCTGGGCGGTGCGGTTGCCACGATCGTCATACTCCTGCCGCCAAACAGCCCCGTCCGGATCGACCACGGCGATCGGTTGGCCGAGGTCGTTGTACTCGGCGAGGGCCTGAGTCCCGTCCGGACGGGTCAGCGTCACGAGCCTGCCGGATTCATCATAGGTGTAACCGGTGGTCCGGCCGAGTGGATCAGTACGCGAGAGGAGCCGGTCATAACGATCCCACGCCGAGCGAGTCGTGCGGCCGAGTGGATCGGTGACCGCGACGACCTGCAGCGCCTCGTTGATGTGGTAGCGGCTCACTGCGCCGAGCGAGTTGGTGACAGACGTGACGCGAGTGCCGGTCTCGCTGTCGATTTCGCCGTAGTCGAAGCTGTACTCCAGGACGCCGTCAGGCCCCGTCTCGTAGACGCAGCGGCCGCGAGCGTCGTAGCTGTAGCGGTACCAGGTGCCGTTGCGATCAGTCCATTCGGTGATCCATCCGGCTTCGGTGTAGGCGAACCGCAACGGCAGCTCGGAGGAGTTGACGACCTCCGTGAGCTGCCCGTCGGTGTAGCCATACCTGATCAGCGGCACATCACCACCATCGCCTGCTCCGCCGGCCAGGTGCAAGGCGGTGATGCGCCGACCGGCGGTTTCCACCCGGACGTGATAGCCGGCGTCATGACGGATCGCGGTGGGCGTTCCGTCGGCAAGGCGGTGGAACAGAATCCGGTTTCCGTTGCGGTCGGTGATCGCCGACAACGGCAGTACAGACTCCTGCCAGGAACTGAAGTGCCGAGCCAAGCCGGTATCAGGATCCGTAATCACGAATCCGTCGTCCGGGGCGAGTGCCATCGGCCAGCGGCTGCCTTCGATCGGCAGCGTCGGCGCACCATCGACGACCGGATGCGGATAGCACAGGATCACGCCATCGCCACGGGTGAACACCACACCCTGCTCATCGATCTCGACTCGCTCGTCGAGCACCGATGCCCAGCTCTGGCCAAACCACCGGCCCGCTCGATACGACGTGCAGTGGTGCCTCCCGATCACCAGCGGCAACGCGCCGGGCAACTCCACGTCCACCTGGTCTAGCAGCAGGCTGCCGGTAGCCGCGTCGATCGGCTCGCCGGGACATTCCTTGCCGGTACCGTCGCGGGCCGGGTCACGTGGGTCGTCGATACCCTCGCGCGCCGCGGCATCCTCGCCCGCTTCCACGGCGCCACGCTCCCCGGCGTCAATCGCGGCGCGTTCCCCCAAGTCCGCCGCGGCGTCCGCGGCCGTGCCGGCGCCGTCCGTGCCGACGGCCAGCGCAACCTGCGGCACCAGCTTGCCGGCCGCCTCGAACGGATCAGACCCCCACCCCGAGCCGACCAGGCTCTTCACGAGGTCCATCGGGTGGGTCGCATCATGGAGCAATCCCGCAGCAGTGGTGGACAGGCCGTCGAGGTACGCCGCCGGATGGGTCATGTTGTAGGGATCGGTGGGATTGAGGGACCGGACGAACTTGGCGATATCGGCAGTACCTTTGATCGCACCACCTATGAGGTGGTACGAACCCATCCCGGCAGCGTGCACCAAATCCTCGCCGTCGTTGAGCATCCGTTGGGTGAACGACGGCTCTTTGGGGGCAAGGCTGGTACCAGCCTTGATCGCCCGCGACGCGTCGCCCGCCGCCGCGTCACGCTTCTTCCGGGCGCTGTCGAGGATCTCCTGCGCTTGGCGGATCTGCGCCGCCCCAGGGTCGATGAACTCGCCAGGAGGCGTCGGCGCCGCACCCACCGCCTGCCCCGACGTGACGGCCGCGTTGTAGACGCCCACATTCCGGTTGTAGGCCTCGACCTGCTGCCGGCGCTGGGTTCGCGCGTTGTCGCTGGCTGTCTTGCCCTGCTTGTACAATTCGACGGCTTCCCTGGCCTGCTCCTGAGCCCATTTCACCGTCGCGCCGTAGATCTCCCAAGCGCCTGCCGCGTCCGCGCACGCCTGCTGCGCGTCCGACCATTGCTTGGGATGCTTGTCGAACTTCGCGCGGAACGCGTCCCCGGCCTTCCCACCCCAATGGCTGCTGTCGATCGCCTGCAGGCCGGTGGCCGTTTCACTGAACGCACCGGCAAATGTTCCCAGGTGCTTTGCCGTCTTCGCGATTGCCCCGACGTCACCATGTACCAGCTTCGTCGGGTCGTCAGTCTGGTCCAATTCCTGCTCGGCCACCTCCGCACCCAGGTGATCGGCGACAGAGTCGCCGAAGTTGTCCACCGCGTCGGCGGCACCATGCAGTCCGATCGCGTCCAACCCGTCGCCGACCATGTGAGCGCCGGAATCGACAACCTTTCCGGCGGTTTCCTTGGCCTTCTCGAAGCCGTGCTCGACAGCGTCGCCGAGTTCGTTCACCTTGTCGGAGAACCAGTTCACCTGCTAATCCCCCTTGGGCCGGGTGTCCTTGCCGAACACTTCGTCCCGCTCGCGGTCCATCCGGTCGCCGATCCCGGCTGCATCCTCGACGTCCTTGCCCAGCCCCATCGGACCTTCCGACAGATCCCGCCCCTCGGCACGCCAGGTGTATGAGGCGTCCGAGCCCAGCTGTTCGAACGACTTGCCGCTGTAGTCCGCATTGAGCGGGTTCCCCTGGTCGGCGATGTCGCCGAAAGACTCCTTTTCGATCTGTTCGTCCGTCTTGTGCGGATCGCCGACGAGACTCCCGGTCACGTCCTTGAGCACGCCGATCGCGTATTGCTCTGCGTCGTGGTATTCACCGGCCGCCAGGTGCAGCGTCGCCGCGAACTGGTTCCCGTCCTGGACCAGCGTGCGCACGCCCCATGCCCAGCGCTCGCAGAACTCGCCGAAATCCTGCTCCAGCCGCTGGTTGCCCACCTGCATGCCGTGCAACGCCAGTTGTGAAAAGCCGCGCCCAATCTCGCCGGACTCCGCGATCCCCAGCTTCTGCAGCTCGGCAATGGTGTCGTTGATGCCTTTCGCCGTCTGCTTCAGCAACTCAGGGGTGACCTCGTATCCACCCGTCACCGTGTTTCGACCTGACTGTCCGAGAGGATCTCTGACGCGACACCTTGTGGCGGTAGGAAAATTGGCCGCCTTCCTGCGATATTCAACGCGACACCAGCCGGACCATCCACGCTCGGAACCGCGACATCCAGCAGCCGCTCACCCAGCACGGTCAGAAAATCCACGTCCGCATCCGGACGGCGGCCGCGCGCGACCGCCCACTCGGCCAAATCCTGCTCGCGAGTGAATGCCAGAAACCACTGCACCCCGCCATGACCGCAGGTGACAAGAGCCCCGCCGGACGACGTTGGGACCAGCACAAGGCTAGGTCGGAACTCGCGCACGAGCCCTTCCCAACGGCCAAAGCCTCCATAGACCGCCGCGATTTCCGCCAAGAGCCCGACGTTCGCATCGGGACTGACGCCAGCAACCGACTGTACCATCGACCCCTCCCCGGATCACCACTCACAGTCACAATTCGTCACTGAAGAATAGAGACTTCGCTCCGCCGACCAAGCCCTGCTGCCGACATCTGTCCGTAATGCGCAGATATTCACTCGGTCGGTGCAGCTTTTGACGCCCTGCCAATCAGACTCCTCGATGGGTGGCTTACCACGATTTCCCGTGGAACCACGGGAAATCGGCGAACCATGGTCAGTGACTTCTCGTGGTTCAGAAGGCGTCGAAGAACTCCGGATGCACTGTCACATCATGGACCACCCGCTCCACGGTGGTAATTCCCAAGCGGTGTTCGCGGAGCAGCTCGACCAACTCGTCACCGTCGATGAGATCGAGCGGTGGCGCACCATCACGGGTCGCTTCGGCGCGAGCGGCCGGCGTAAAGCTACCGGTCGTAATCAGCAGGCCCTTGTCGCCACGACCGATCATCGCGCCGCGGAAGTCCCGAACCTGAGCCGATCCGACCGTGCCCGAATACCGCTTGCACTGGAAGAAAACGAGGAAGGACACCAGCGACATCCGGTAGACCCCGACACCGTCGATACCGCCATCACTCGGCCGTCCAGTGACGATCACGTTGATGAACCCCGCCTGCCGCAACAACCGCT
Organism: Amycolatopsis sp. cmx-13-12; assembly: GCA_049998155.1. Lineage (GTDB taxonomy): Bacteria > Actinomycetota > Actinomycetes > Mycobacteriales > Pseudonocardiaceae > Amycolatopsis. The sequence goes on from JAEBES010000002.1 coordinate 613,393, forward strand.
GACACAGCCGCTCGAAGGCACCCGGATCCATCGCCCGCACCACGCACAATGCCTCCGCCTGCCATGGCTGATCAGAGCCGTCCACACCGGACTCGTCCGGTGCCGCCGTAATGATTTCTGCCGCGCTTGGGCGGCTGCGTCCTCTAGTCTCGACGAGCCGTCGCCGACCGACTTCGGCCTCGTCGATCTCCTGCCCATCCTTGGTCAGTGCCCAGACAGCGCGGCCGACCTTCTCCAGGAGCCCCAGCTTCTTTCCGAGCGTCCTCGCCCACCGGAGTCGATACTCAAGCTCTAGGCCATTGCCACGACCGTCATACCGCTGCTGCTCGTCGGTGAAGCCTTTCAGCTCCGCCACCTTGGCGTTGATCTCGTCGTTCTGCCCTGAGCCACCCAACTCTCGAAGCGCCCCGACCACCGGCCAAACCAAGGCACGTGCGGACGGAATGTCTACATCGTCGCCGATTGCCGTCACTTCTTCCCCATGCGCTCTGTGAACACTTCATGCGCGCGAGTCATGTCCTTCTCACGATCCACTGGCGTGAACGGTAGAACATACCGCCCGAGATCGGCCCTCTCACCCCTCTTGTCGAACTCCTTGAGCACCTCACCCGGCACCTGCCGCCCGTTCGCATCGAACCGCATCGCCTTCTCGTACTTGCGCAGCACACCGAACTGAGTGCGGTAAATCGTGCACAGCTCCTCGGCAGTGATGTCGAGCATGATCGCGGTGATAGCGTCGATCTCAACAAGCGCCTGCCGACGATCAAAGTCTGTCCGAAGCGGAGTCTCCCACCGCCACTCAGGCGTGACGTCCCCTAGCTCCGGTCGATCTGACCGATCGTGCGTCCACGCAGCCTGCCGCCAAACCGGATTGTACAGCTCCATCCACAGGGGCTCATACACTCGCGTCAGGCTGTTCAGACGAAGTGTTCGGATAATTAGCTCTGGTTCCAGAGCATGACGGCGAACATGAGGAAATCTTGGAACGAATTCCGCTTGCACCTTCGACATACCCGAGGCTTTGACCAAGAAATCGTGTACCACAGACGCCCACAGTCCTGCCGCTACCACCAATTCACGGTTATCCCCAACAGAAAGATCAAAGACCGCATTGACATGAGTGGGCCCTGGCGGTATCAACGCCGAATGCAAGGTTCGCACCGTCGACGAGTCGATCATATTCCGCCAGACGAGGCGCCAGAATTGATTACTAGGCACTCCATTCCATGTCTTATACCCAGCAATATATGTCCCCCACGGCATCGCACGTTGATAGCTAGTCCGCGGTATCGCATCTTCGGGAATTTTCTCTAGGTCCCAATTTTCGTAGTCTTGACTACTTCGCATAGTGGCACGCGGCTGCTTAATAAGCGGCGTTGCTACCGTAAAATGAGGTCCTTGCAGGATAACATCCGCCCAGGACTTGGGCACCGCTGAACGCGACTCAATGTATCCTGCCCTCCTTGCCGCATCTTCCATCCATCCCTGCGCAATATTCGGATTACAATCTGCAAGACGTGGCGAGTGAACGATCTTGTCCAGCACCGCTTGACTTGACCGGTTAACCGGGCGAAGCATTCGAGCTTCCAGCGCGGGCGTACCAGGTTCATCGACCAACGCAGCCCATCGCGCGAGCACCGTCGCGTCCACCTCGACGATCCGGTTACGGTGCGGTCGAAGATCCCACTGGTCGTTCTCGTCTCGGATCGCAGGCTCCGGACCAGTGCCGTCGTGCAAAAGACTTCGATCAACAACCTCTGGCGAGAAGAGCAGCGCAGCATTTAGGAACCTCACTCTACGAGACGGCCCGTAGACATGCACGCCGAAGTCAGTCTTATGACTAACCTCAGAAAAGAGCTTCGTAAGATTCCAGAAGTGCCAATGCCGCCGAAGATGTTCATATGTCGCATGCCGCAACCCGCCTGCACGCGCCTCGGTGAAATGGGTTTCGGGGTGAATAAGGCCGACGATGCCCGCTGCACCCATCGAGCGCCAGGTGCGTTCCATAAAACAGCGGTACAGATCAGGTTGCGTACCAGCCAACACCGGACGGTCCACGCCGCTGCCCAGGTGCTCGCTTATCCCGGCGATCGAAGCGCGCTCGTCGAGGTATGTCTCGGCGTAGTGAGCCAGGGCATTCTCACGGTGTGAAGCGACCTCGGCGTTCGATGGCTTATGCGACAGACCGAACCAGGCGTCGGTCTCGGCCAGGGTCAGAGTTTCGTCCCAGGTTGGACGGACCCAAGGTGGGTTTCCTACCTGAAGGTCGAACCCGCCGCGTTCGAAGACCTGGGAGAAATCCAGTTCCCAGTGGAAGAAGGCTTCTCGATCCGCAATGGCTTCGCACACCTTCAGCCATGGATGGCGTTCCTTGACATCAGCCACCGGGCGCGCGCCGTTGAAGGCTAGGTTGCTTGTCTCCGCCTCGCCCAGTTCGTCCCAGCCTTCGGCGTCGCCCAGCTGGCCCTGGTTGCCGGATTTTCCGGCGTCGGCGACGCCGAGCAGTTCTTCGAGGCCTGCGAGCCACTCGGCCCAGTCAGGCGGGGCGGTGTCCGTGGTCACCGGCCAGTACCACAGGGCACACCAGGCGTCCATAGCTCGGCGGAGACGGCAGTAGGCACCGTCCAGGTCAGCCAGGGAGGCTTCGATGTCCTCGCGGGTCACCGCGTCCGTCGATGAGTTCAGGTCGACGGCGCGCCAGACCTCAATGTCGCGGCGGATCTCCGATTCAGCGATCCGCAGGCGCTTCCGGGAGAAGTCCCACAGCCTCTCGACGCGTCGGGACAGACGCATCAGACGATCCTGCTGCCCCTTATCCGGCGCCTTACGAATCGCTGTCCGCCACGCCTTCAGCTCGGTCACCCTGGCCGGCCGAAGCTCCTTCGCTTCCTTCGTGTCGACGACCGCGCCCCAGCCGCGACTAGGCAGGAGGAAGTGGTGCACCTCGTTGACGTCAAGGGCTTCAGCCAGCGGGCGGTCGTCCGGAATCGCCGTCAGCCAGGCTCGCTTGGCAAGCTTTGATTTCTTGTACACCGCACGGCGGGCGCCGATCAGGGAGTTGCCGCGCCGCAAGTGCAGACCGAACCACGGTGAGCTCAGGCCGGAGTACATGGAGTTGAGCCACAGCGAGATCTCGGCGAACTCGACCGCTGTCGCGTTGAGGTCCACGCCGTAACAACGGTGGAGGCTCAGATACGCCTTTACCTTCTGCAGTTCTTCCTGGTACTCCTCAGCGGGGATCCGTTCGCCCACCTCGTCCTCGCGCCGCTTGAGATACTGCGCGGCAAGCTGGTTGACGGCCTCGATAAGGAACGCGCCCGAGCCCAGTGCTGGCTCGCACACCGTCATGTCCAAAATAGACTGCGCGGATGTAGTCTGACCGTTTTGGTCCAGCAGCTCGGCCAGCGAGTGAGTCACGACGCAGCGGGTCAGAACTTCTGGCGTGTAGTACGACGCGCTGCGCTGTCGCTCACGACCAGAGAGGCGGAACACGAACGAACCGGTATCGTGCCGAACTCGCACCATCTCGCCAGTAGCGGGATCCTTTTCCAAGACGAAGATCTTGCTCTCTGAATCGGGATCCTCGGCATCCTGGTCGAGTTCGTCGCGTAGCTGCTCGGCATGCGCGACCGGCACCACCCAGGTGCCCTTGCTCTTGTCACCGCCCCTTGCGACCTCGTACAGCGGCTCCTCCGCGAAGAAGCCGCTGTACGACATCAAGCCCTCGTACACCGCGCCGAGCTGGTTGATACCGAGCTGGGCATATGAGACGAACCCGCGGTCGCGGCCGGCGCGCTCCTTGGACAGCAACAGCTGACCCAGCACGAGTTGCAGGCACCCGTTACCGAGCCCGACCTCGTCGACCAGCGGCGTGGCCCCCGGAGCGAACAGGTCCGCGCGCAGCGGTTCGAAGCGCAACCCGCCGCCGTCGTCCTCGGCGGAACCGTATCCTGTGTCCACCAACACGAAAAGTCGATGCAACGACTGGTAGAGGTGAGTGCCATTCTTGGCGCTCTCGGTGGCAAGGGGCACCGAGATCAGCTCACGCAGCCGGTCCAAGCCGTAGCCGCGAACGTACTCAGGCGCGTCGGCAGGAAGCACGCCCAGCTCGGGCCGCGCTTCCGCGTACAGCAAGAACAGGATGCGGTACAGGAATCGCAGCGACTGGCGGGTCAGCTGGTAGGCCAGATCGGGCACGCCCTCCACCGGCAGGCCCTGCGCTCTGCGGCGATTGACGATCTCGGTCGCGACCAGCTCGATCGACCTGCGGACGCCGTCCCGCAGATCCTGCGAGACACCGACCGCATGCTTGACCGACTCCTCCAGGCAGCGTTGCAGCAGGCAGGTGCCCTCGGCTGATGGGAGCAGCCCGTCAGCGCTGAGTAGAGCCGCGACCGTCTCCAGCTCGCCGGCCGCAGTAGTGTCCTTGCGTTCCGCGACGGTGGCGAGGTCGACGGCCAGCCAGCGACCTTCCGGCCAGCGTTCGCGCTCGGCCAGCAACGCCCAGCCGCCGGCGAGCACCAGGATGAACGCGGGCTGGTCCGGCTCGTCGTCGGCGTGGAACAGCGTTGACACCGCTTCCGCGGTCAAGGGCTTCGGCGTCTCGCCGACCCGGAGAGGTTCTAGTAGGTTCCCCGCCTCGGAATCGGCGTCGAGCAGGTCCTCGACCGTGCGTGCGTCGTGAGCCTCCAGCACCAGGAGGTGCACCTTGCCGGAGTCGCGGAACACCCGGGCGGACACAGACACTTCGTCCCTACCACGCAGGGAAGTGAATATCTCCGGTACGCGGTCCAGCTGCAGGGCGGCGCAGACGTCCTGGTGCAGCGCCGACAGCGACTCGCGGGTCGCCGGGTCGCGATAACGCATGAGTGCCGCGACGAATCCGCCGCTCATTCCAGTGATGCCCTGGCGCGGTGTCCGCTGGCCCGTGCTCTCGCGCTCGGCCCAGTCCTTGCGCAGCGCGCGGACGGTCTTCGCGAATTCCTCCGCCAGGTAGTGCTCGGAAATGAATTCACCCTCGACGCGAATCGAGTCGTACCCACTCATTCGGCCTGCTCCTCGGGGACAATCACCGCGAGCACTCGCAGCATGGGCTCCTTGCGGGCGGACAGCTCCTCGACCAAGACCTCTGCCTGCCTGCCGTGCCGGTCGATGTTCCGCTGCAGACTCGTCCGCTGGGCGGGCGCAAGTCCCAGTGCCAGCTCGGCACTGTCCTTTCGCCATTGTCGGATCCGCAAGGCGGCACGTTTCAGCGGCTCCTGCACCAGCATCTTCCGCTGCCCCCGCACCGCCTCAATGTACCCTCGCATTTCCTCGATGGCTCGCGGTACCAAGGGTTGCCAGCGGGCGACGTCGACCTCGCGACCGCTGTTGATCCCGCCGTCCCGCAGCCCGGCCTGATTGAGCAGCTGACGGACCTCGTCCTCCTGCTCGATCACGGGCGGCAGGTTCTCATCGTAGAAAGTAAGTCCGATAAGGCTACGCAGCACGACCTGACCTCGGCCGTTCGAAAGCGTTCCGAGACCGATGACCAGCGGCGAGTCCACCGCTCCGGTGACCACGGGGATCTCGTTGCGGCCGAAGCGGGACAGAGCCTTGTCGACCGCCCAATCCAGCACCGGATGCAACGGCCCGAGGAAATGCGCTTGCGGCCAGGAGGTTGCCGAGCCCACATTCTCCCGCGCGCGCGCAAGCTCCGCGCTGCCCACCTGCTTGTCCACCGCAAGCACCAGCCGCTCACGAATCCTGCGCTGGGCAAGGTAGGACTGGGGCAACGCGGACAACCTGCCCATCAGATCGGTCGGCGGAACAAACTCAACTGTGCCCTCGTCGAGATGTTCCGCCCACCCGATCCCACCGCTGCTTGGCGAGCGCGCCGGGTGATCGTCGTATGCCTCGTACACAGCTTCGCGCAGGAAGTCGAGGTCTGATCGAAAGAGGTCGTACCCGGCGATCACTTCAGGTGCGGCCGGAGCGTCCTGGCCGGCGTCGGCGAACAGCTCATCGAAGTCCCAGTCCTCCAGATCCTGACTCGGATCCGGTACCACTTCATCGAGATCACGGCCTTCCGCGATTGCCCGACGCACAGCGTCTTCTTCCGCGTCTTCGCTGTGCAGCTTCATCAGCGAGGCCGCATCTCCGAGTGCCTTGTGCGCCGCGTGTTCCTTCTCCAAGAGCTTCGAGAGGACCCGGACGTCGCCGGAAAGTCGGTCGTGCCGCGAAGTCAGTGCGAGTGCCACGATCTGCGGCGAGTGTTCCTGACCGTACCGGTCGATGCGGCCATTGCGCTGCTCGATCCGGATCAGGCTCCACGGGATGTCCACATGTACGAGATGGTGGCACTGCGCATGAAGGTTGACACCCTCGCTGGCGACGTCACCGGTGATCAGTACGCGCACCGGAGTGTCCGCCCGCTTGAATTCATCCACAATAGCCATCTGATCCGTATCGGGCATGCTGCCATGCAGCACACGGAATGCTTCCGCAGGCATCTTGAGCTTCTTCGGCAGCTCAGCGCGGAGCCAGGCCAGGGTTGCCAACCGCTCGCTGAACAGCACAACGCGTTCAGCCAATCCAGGCCCGACGCCGATCGCGCTCAGGTGCCCTTGCAGCGCGTCAAGCTTCGAGGACTTTGTCTTTCCGGCCGCGTCGGCGAGTTCGAGCAGCCTCGCCAGCGCTTTATTCTCCTGAACCGCGTCAGCAGAAAGCCGCTTCATTCGACCTTGAACGGTCTCAGAGAATGCCGCCGTAGAAGACAGGAACGCCTTTACCAGCGTCCACGGGAATAATTGCCGGCCTTTGCCCGAAATAGGTGTCACACCGTTGTCCGGGTAGAGCCACGTGCTCGCCAGCTCCTCAAAGACGGCTTCCTCGGCGTCGGTGGCCGGCAGCCCTATGACCTTGGGTTCCAGCCGCTCGGCCCAGCGCTGCCCGACGACCGCCGCGACGTCGGGTGAGTGGCGGTGCCGTCGGACGAACAGGTGAGAGATGTCTTTGACGCTGTAGTCCTTCGGGTCGACGATCGCCGTCGGGTCGAGCAGCCGAACCAGCTCCGCGAAGGACTCGCTCTTGCCGTTGTGCGGTGTCGCCGAGGCGAGGATCAGCGAATCGGTGTTCGGTGCGAGAACCTTCGCGAGCTTGTTGTTCTGGGTGTCGGAGTTGCTCAGGTTGTGCGACTCGTCGATCACGACGACGTCCCAGCGATGCTTCTCGAGGTGCGCCCGATACCGCGCGGACTTGAGCGTGTCGACCGAGACGATCACGCGCTTGAAGAAGGTGAATGGGTTGCGGCTGGACGGCAGGGTCTGGCGAACGCGCTGGATACCGTCGCTGTCGAGCCGGACCAGCGGGATCGCGAACCGCGTCCACAGTTCGTGCTGCATCTGTTCGAGGACGTGCCGGGGCGTGACGACCAGGATCCGGTCGGCTCGCCCGCGCCGTGTCAGTTCGGCCAGCACCATGCCGATCTCGAGCGTCTTTCCGAGGCCCACCGCGTCGGCGATCAGGAGACGCGGGCGGAGGGCGTCCGGCGAAAGCGCCTGAGCGACCGCCCGGCGCTGGTAGAGCAGATCGTCGGCGAGCATCCGGTGAGATACGGCGAGCCGCTGCTCGTGCAGCGGCAGCGGTGTCTTGCGAAGCACCGACTCGAGCCACAGCCGGGTCCGACGAAAGCCCGGTGAGCTGTCACTGACCAGGCGAGCTTCCTCGGGGGTGAGCTGGGCGATGTCCTCTTCGAGGTCGGTGTAGAAGGTCGCCTCGGTGTCCCGGACCAGCTCAGACGTACCGAGGCAGGAGAGCAGCCAGCCGTCACCGATCGCTTCACACGAACGGACCAGCCACTCCTCGTCGCGGACGACCACCGTGCTCCCCGCGGCGAACCCGATGGTCGTCGCCTTGTCACCGACCGTCATCCGACCTCCCTAGCACCATGCACCCTCTCCTGACCCTAGCGGCAGCGATCTCACGGTGCGTGATTCGAGTCGGCCCTCAGCTGCGGTTCGTTTCACGATCCGCTGGACGGCAGGTCATCGGCTTCGCGCCCGATGAGACGCGCCAGGTCAGCCGTCTTCACACGTTGTGCCGGGCTGGCGTGCGTATCGTCGAATTCAACGCCTTCGCTCCGCGACAGGTCCTCGGGCGCGTCCTGACAGGCCGCGTCGAGCCAGTGGAAGTCCGGCGGAACGGTGCCGTCCGAGCGGAGCACGCGGTGCGCGTTCGGAGCAGGAGTCCTTGCCAGCCTCGTGCCGACGGCAACCGGACTACTGCCGATCAACGCCGCGACGTCGCCGTAGGTGGTCCCTGATCCGGCAGGTAGTTCGGCAAGTGTCCGGTTCATGACGCCCCACGTATCGGCGTCCACCAGTTGATCATCTGCGTCGGCGGCGATGACGACGGCTCGCTTCACCTGGGACGGCCACGATCTCCTCACAGCTGCTCCGCCCACCGGGCCCCGTAGACCAACCCCGGCGTGAGGTGGCGGAACTGCAGGTGGACCTCCCCCGCCGCGTCCACCTGCAGTTTCCGGCCCCGGTATCCCGGGTCTGGGATGTCCCTCTCGAAGGCGCCGTCCAGTTCCAGTACCTCCGAGGGGCCCTTCTTGCCGAACCGCAGGCGCAAATCGAAGACCTCACACCGGTGCCGGGGGACGTAGACCATCCTCGACGGCGGCTCCAGGGGGAACACCGCCGCGAACTCCCAGGCGTTGCCGCGGGGTAGTGGGAGTGGGAGCTCCACCGTTCCCGATGTGGCAAGCGTTCCGCCGTACAGCACCATCCCCTCCTCCGACGACGACGATGACGACCACGACGACGAAGCCAGGTCGAACGACCGGAGGTCGTCCTGGTCCGCGACCACTCGGTGCTGCTCGAACACGCACGACTCCTCGACCACCAGCGCCAAGGTCAACGACGCCGTGTGCCAGCGGCCCGGCGACACCGGGGAGGCCAGTTCCGCCAGCAGCTCGATCGCCTCGTCCACGCGGCGGCGGACCGTGCGCGGGTCGCGGTCGACGCGCTCCGCCGCCCACTTGACGCGGTCCTGGTACAGCGGCTGGCGGGCCTCCGGTGTGATCGCGAAGGCTGCCATCGCCGCCAGGCGGAGGTCCTCCGGCAGCTGCACGGCCAGCTCCGACAGCCGGCCGGACACCTTGGCCCGGATCGTCACCATCCCGTCCGACTCCGTGACCCCGCACGCCGCGGACAAGGCGGGGCCCACCCGGTCCGCGAGCCTGCTCGCCTGCAGACCGCGGCCCTTCCGCAACGTCTTCAGCTCCGCCACCAGCTCAGCGCGCTCCACCGGCTTCTCCTTCAGTGTGTTTCCATGGCAACCCCCTTTTGGACAGGGTGCGGTCGGCCGGTGGACGGGAAGTGGACAGAACGTGCATCACCGAGGCGATCAGCGCCGTGCCCATGCGGATGCCGTCGCGGCCCAGGTACGTGCGGAACGTTCCGATGCGTCCCAGGGCCTCCTGGTCCGCGTCGCCCAGGCCGAACGTCACCACGCGGGGACAACAGGGCCAGGCCGGATCCGTCAACGTGGCGAACGCGAAAGGCCAGGTCACCGGGTCCGTCGGCTGGCCGTCGGACAGGAAGAACACCAGCGGCCGGTGGACGGCCAAGCGGTGGCGCTTCAACGCGGAAACGTCCCGGTCGATCGCCGACCGCAGGAACGTGAACAGCGGACCGAAGTTCGTGCCCGCGCACGGACGTGGCTCCGGCAGCTCGGCGAGGTCGTCCATCGGGAGGAGGGACTGCACCTCCTGCGGCCGCTCGCCGAAACCCACGACGCTGCAGAACACGCGGCCGGCCACCGACGCGTCCGCGTGGACGGCGCCGCGGAACTCGCGCAACCCCGCGTTCAGCTCGTCGATGTGGTCGGTCATCGACAGCGAGACGTCGCAGGCCACGTAACACGGCAACACGTCGGACCCCATACTCGTTTCTCCTTCACCCCTGATCGACCGGCGGAGTGTGCCAACGGCGTGTGCACCGAACGTGGAAGAAATGCGGATTTGCGAAACCCGGACGGCCGATTGCGCGACATGAAAAGAGGACAGCAAGCTGACGCCGGGGAGGCCGCGTGGAGTTTCGGATGCTCGGCCCGCTGGAGGCGTGGCACGACGGCGTGCCGGTGCCGCTGGGCGACCAGCAGCAGCGGTTCGTCCTCGTCGTGCTCCTCCTGCACGCCAACAAGCCCGTCACGCCCGCCCGTCTCGCCGAAATCGTCTGGGCCGACCGCGAAGCCAAGCCCACCCTGGTGCGCAGCTACATCAAGCGGCTGCGGGACGTCGTCGGGGACGCGACCATCGAGACCACGCCGACCGGCTACCTGCTGCGGGTCGGCGACGACCAGCTCGACACCGCGCGCTTCAACCGGCTCCGGGCCGAAGCCGCGGACGTCCGCGCCGACGACCCCCGCCGGGCGATCACGCTGCTGCGCGCGGCCGCCGGGCTGTGGCGCGGGAAGTTCCTCGAAGACATCGACATCGACCGCGTCGGCGGCCCCGAGGTCATCTCGCCGGACGAGAGCTACCGCGACGTCGTCGGTGACCTGGCCGAACTCGAGCTCGAATCCGGCGACCACCGCTCCGCTCGCGACCGGCTGCGGCCGCTCGTCCAGGCCGACCCGGCCAGCCAGAAGCACGCCGAACTGCTGATGCGCGCGCTGATCGCCGGCGGCGATCGGGTCGCGGCCCTGCGCGTCTACCACGGGACCCGCGACGCCCTCGCCGCGCTGCGGATGGCGCCGGGGCCGGTGCTGCGCAAGCTCGCCGCGCGCGCCGAACAGGGCGATCCGCCCAGCTCGCTGCCGTCGCGGCCCGGCGGGTTCACCGGCCGGGACGCGGAAATCGCCACCATCGAGGCGGCCGCCTCGGCCGGACGGCGGGCCGTCTGGGTCAGCGGGGCGCCCGGCGTCGGCAAGTCCGGCCTGGCCATCGAGGCGGCCCACCGGCTGCGCGACCGGTTCCCCGACGGCCAGCTCCTCGCCCGCCTCAACGGGTTCACCCCCGGCGTCACGCCCGCCGACGTCGGCGACGCCCTCAGCGAACTGCTCGTCGAGCTCGGGGTGCCCGCCGAGCAGATCCCGGCCACCGTCGGCCGGAAAGTGACGCTCTACCAGGCGACGCTCTGGGGCACGCGCACGCTCGTCGTGCTCGACAACGCCGCGTCGCCGGAGCAGATCCGGCCGCTGCTGCCCGAAGCCGACGGCTGCCTGGCCGTCGTCACCAGCCGGCGGATGGGGGACGCCGACACCGGCGAAAACATCCGGCTCTCGCCGTTGCCACCGGCGGAGGCCGTCGAGCTGTTCCAGGCGCTCGCCGGCCCGTCGCGGCTGCACGGCCGGGCGGCCGGCGTCGCCGAGGTGGTCCGGCGGTGCGGCTACCTGCCGATGCCGATCCGCGTGGCGGCGGCGCTGTTCCGGCGGCACGACCGGTGGCCGCTGGAGCACCTGCTGCGCCTGCTCGAAGAGAACGGGCCGTGGGGCGAGGACGACGGCGGCGCCGCGGTCCGGGTGTCCTACCGGCAGCTCGGCGAGCCGCAGCGCGCCCTGTTCCGGCTGCTCGGCAGCCTGCCGGGCCCGGACGTCGACGTCGTCGGCGGTGCCGCGCTGGCCGGCTGCGACGTCGCCGAGGCGCGGTCGCTGCTCGACGACCTGCACGAAGTCAGCCTGCTGGAGGAGGCCGCGCCCGAGCGGTACCAGATGCTCGACCCGCTCAAGGAGTTCGCCGCCGAAGAGCCGGCCCCGGCACCCGCGCTGGTGCGGCTGCTCGACTACTACCTGGTCACGCTGGCGGCCGCGGTCCGCGCCGCGTACCCCTTCGACCGGGCCCAGCTGCCGTCGACGACGGACCGGTCCTGCGCGGTGACGCCGGGGTTCGCCGACGCGGATGCCGGGCTCCGGTGGATCGTCGCCGAACGCGACAACCTGGTGGCCGCCATCCGCTATGCCGCCGCGCACGCGCTGCCCGAGCACACCTGGCGGCTGGCCGTGCTGCTGTGGCGCTACTTCAACACGACGAACCAGTTCGAGGACTGGATCGGCACGCTCGAGCTCGCCTGGCGGATCGTCGCCGCCGACTCGGGCAACGACTACGGCCAGGCGCACGTCCTGCTGCGGCTGGCCACCGCGCACGACCGGCGCGGCCAGCTCGCCGAGGCGCTCGAACTCGCCGCCCAGGCGCTGCCCAAGTGGCGCCGCCTCGGCGACCCGCGCGGTGAAGCGGCGACGCTGTGCGCGCTCGCCATCCCCACCATGGAACTGGGCCGGCACGACCAGGCGATCGCCCACCTCGAGGCCGCGCTGGCCAAGTACGAGCAGACCGAGGACCGCCGGGGCGAGGCCCACGCGCTGGGCATGCTCGGATACCTCAACGAGCTCCACGGCAACCTCCAGGTCGCGCTGCGCCAGCACGAATCCGCCGCGCGGATGCTGAGCGAAATCGGCCACGTCCAAGGCTTGGCGCACACGCTCAACAACCTCGGCTCGGTGCAGGAACGGCTCGGCCTGCTGACCGAAGCGCTGGCCAGCTACACCGACGCGCACGCGCACGCGGCCGAAGTCGGGGATCGCTGCGTAGAGGCCTACTCACTGAACAACATCGGGAACGTGCACCGGCAGCGCGGCCGGTACGCCGAAGCCGTCCGCTACCACGACAAGGCCCGCGAAGTGGCGGCGAACGTGCCGGATGCGGACCTGCGCACCCAGCTGTACCTCGACCGCGGCGCGACGGCGCTGGCCCGCGGCGCCCGCCAGGAAGCGCTCACCGCCGGCAAGTCGGCCCTGGACCTGGCCGACGGCAGCGGCAACCGCGCCTACCGGGCCCGCGCCCACCGCGGCGTCGCCGAGACGCTGCACGCGATGGGCGACCACGAAAGCGCCGTCAGGCACTGGGCCGCGGCCGAGGACGAGTTCACCGAGCTCGAGCTGCCGGAAGCCGGTGAGGTGCGCGAAGAACGTTCGGCGCTGAGCTGCGCCTGCGCCCCACGGTGAGCCGTGAGTGGCGGCGCCACTCACGGCCCCGGGTCCCTCAACCGTGCCAGGGGTTGCCGTCGGTGGTGGGCGTCGGCGTCGGCGTGACGACCGGGGCGGCCGGCGCCCCGCCGTTGCCGTCCGCGAACGCGGTGGTGGCGCCGATCAGCGGCAGGGCCGCGAGCGCGCAGACGGCGAGCACCGGACCGGCGATTTTGGCCAGCTTTTTGGACATGGCGAATCCCTCCTCGGGAATGGTGATTTGATCCAGGCTTCGGAGAATTCCGCGCCCACCACCGAGGATTCGCGACGCCGCATTCAGCGACAAGGGGTTTCCTGTTTCATAAACGAACAGGAAACTCCTTCCCGGCTCAGCGCTGCCGGACCGGCCGGGTCCGCACCGCCGGGAACGAAGCGGCCGTCGCCGCTCCGGCCAGGAGCACGCCCGCGGCCACGACCAGCGCGACCGACACCGTCGTCGCGGTCAGCAAGGCGCCCAGGATCGCCACGCCGAGGGCCGCACCAGCCTGGCGAGACGCGTTCAATGCGCCTCCGGCCACGCCGGTCAGGTCGTGCGGAGCCGCGGTGACCACCACCGTCAGCAGTGAGGGGATCGCCAGCGACACCCCGAAGCCCAGCAACGCCAGCGCGATCACCGACAGGACCGCCGAGGTCCAGTACGCCTGGACCAGGATGCCCCCGGACATCAGCAGAAAGCCGGTCACCGCCGGAACGCGCGGCCCGACGCGAGCCACCAGGCGGCCGGTGAAAATCGGGTTGAACGCCATCGGGATCGTGAGCGGAAGGAACGCCAAGCCGGTCATCGACGGCGGATAACCGCGGGTTTCCTGGAAATACAGCGACAGCACGAACAGCACGCCGGACAAACCGAAGTTCACGATCGCGCCCGCCGCGAGCCCCAGCCGGAACGCGCGAACCCGGAACAGGCGCGCGGGCAGCATCCGGCCCACCCGCGCCGGGCTCGGCGGGGCCGACCGGGACAGCACCCAGGCGACCGCGGCCACCGGGACGTTGACCAGGAAGATCGCCCGCCAGCCGAACACCTCCGTCAGGAAGCCGCCCAGGAGCGGGCCCGCCACCAGGCCGGTTCCGCTCACCGCGGCCCACACCCCCATCGCCTTCGCCCGCGCGGACGGCACCGGGTAGGCCACGGCGATGAGCGACAACGACGAAGGCACCAGCAGGGCGCCCGCGACGCCGAGCGCGGCCCGGAGCGCGATCAGCATCGGCGCCGAGGACGACAGCGCCGACAAGCCGGACAGCGCCGCGAAGGCGAGCAGGCCGGCGGAGAACACCCGGCGGGCGCCGAAGCGGTCCGACCACGCCCCCGCGGGGAGGAGAAAGGCCGCGAACGTCAGCGTGTAGCTGTTCGAAATCCATTGCTGCGCCGGCAAAGACGGCGAAAGAGCCGGGAGGGCGACCGTCACGATCGTCGTGTCCAGCATGACCAGGAAGTAACCCAGCGAAAGGCCGGTGAGGAGTCTTGCCACACGAAAAGCGTGGACGCTCGGTGACATCGGCGGAAGCAGGCAGTTACGATGGCGGGTATCGGGAACGCCGATGGGGGCCACCATGGAACTGCGCCACCTGCGCACCTTCCGCGTCGTCGCGCGGACGCTCAACTTCACCCGCGCCGCCGCGGAACTGCACTACGCCCAGTCCAGCGTCACCGAGCAGATCCAGGCCCTGGAGGCGGAACTCGGCTCGAAGCTGTTCGAACGCGGGCGGGGGCTGCGCCTCACCGGCGCCGGCGAGCGGCTCGTCGGCTACGCGGACCAGGTGCTCGAACTCGTCGAGGAAGCCCGGGCCGCGGTCGACGAAGAACGCGGCGAGCCCGAGGGTGACCTGACCATCGGTGCGTTGGAAACGCTGTGCGCGCAACGGATCCCGGCCCTCTTCGGCGCGTACCGGACGAAGTGGCCACGCGTGCGGGTCACCCTCCGGGAAGGCGGCCGCGGCGAGCTCTACCAGGCCGTGCGACAGTCCGAAATGGACATTTGCTTCACCTTCGGCGACCCGCCCGCCGACCCGGCGCTCGCCAGTGCGTCACTGGGCGCCGAGCCGCTCGTCGTCCTCGTCCCGCCGGGGCATTCGCTGGCCGGCAAGGAAGAGCTCCGCCCCGGTGACCTCGACGGCGTCGGCTTCCTCGCCACGCCGAAGGGGTGCGGCTTCCGGGAAATGCTGGACCGGATCGACGGGCCGGTCGTCGAAGCGGAGGTCGGCAGCCTCGCCGCCCTGGCCCGGTGCGTGGCCGCCGGCCTGGGGTGCGGGATCGTGCCCGCCCTGGTCGAGCCCGCGGGCGCGGTCGCCGTTCCCCTGACCGGGGCCACCACCGACGTCACCATGACGTGGCGGCGGCGCGACGAGCACAAGCCGAGCGTCGCCGCGCTGCTCGCCACCGCCTACGCGTTGTCCAGCACGGACAGCAGCTCGTCCGGCAGCTCCAAGGTGAAGGCCGGAGCGATCGACTCGTAGTGCGCCCACGTGCGCGGGCCGATCAGCGGGATGACGCCCTTGCGCAGCAGCCAGGCCAGCGCCACCTGGTTGCCGGTCGCCCCCAGCGAAGAGGCCACTTTGGCCACCGCGGCCAGGCGTGCCTCGCTGTCCGGGCCCGCGTACGAGCGCCAGATCGGGGTCGACTCCCGGTACGCGTCGTCGTCGTAGATTCCGCGCAGCAGCGAGGAATACGCCGCCAGGGAGACGTCCGGGTGCTCGTCGAGCCAGTCCAGCAGCTCGGCGCCCGCGATCGAGGACACGTCGGCGCCGGTGGGGCGCAGGTACGAGTGCTGGACCTGGACCGCCACCGGGGACGCCCAGCCGTTGGCTGCCGCCAGCGACCGGATGCGCTCCAGGCGCCACGTCCGGACGTTGCTCCAGCCGATGTACCGCACCTTGCCGGCACGGACCAACCTGTCCAAAGCGGACAGTGTCTCCTCGAGCGGGGTGCGCCGGTCGTCGACGTGGACGTAGTAGAGGTCGAGGTGGTCGGTGCCCAGGCGGCGCAGGCTCGCCTCGGCCTCGCGCTCGATCACCGCCGCGCCGGCGCCCTCGAACGTGCGTCCCACCGCGTCCCAGTCCGTCGTGCCGTCCGGCCGCCGGGCGGCGCGGGCCGCCGGGAGGTCCGTGATGCCCGCCGACACCTTCGTCGCGAGGAAGACTCGGTCGCGCCGGCCCCGCAACAACTCGCCCAGCAGGGTTTCGCTCTCCCCGCCCGAGAACTGCTCGCCCACCCACCACGCGTAGCAGTTCGCCGTGTCCAGGAAGTCGCCGCCGGCATCGAGGTAGGCGTCCAGGATGCGCTTCGACGTCGGCTCGTCCGTCGATGTGCCCATCAGCATGCAGCCCAGCGACACCTGGCTCACGTACTGGCCGGTCCGGCCCAGTTCCACCTTCTTCATACCGGCCACGCTAAGCCCGGATCGGTCCGGTACTACAGTCCAATTTCGTGGCGGGATCACAGACCGATTGGGGCGTGCTGCTGGAGCCGGCCGGCCCGGGCCCGAAGCACGAACAGCTGGCCACGGCCTTGCGCAAGGCGATCCGGGACGGCGTCCTGACCGGCACCGTCCCGCCGAGCCGCCGGCTCGCCGCCGACCTCGGGTGCTCGCGGTGGGTCGTCACGCAGGCCTACGCCCAGCTGGTGGCCGAGGGCTACCTGGCCGGGCGCACCGGGTCGGCGACCCGGGTCCGGCCGGTGGGTGACGCCGTGGCGGCGAAGGAGCCGGCGCGCGCGGCGGCGCCGCGGTACGACCTCGCTCCCGGCCTGCCCGACCTGCGCAACTTTCCCCGCCGGCCGTGGGCGGAAGCGGTCCGCGAGGTGCTCGCGAACACGCCGCACCCGGACTTCGGGCTGCCCGATCCGGGTGGCCACCCCCGGCTGCGGCAGGTCCTGGGCGAGTACCTCCGGCGCGTCCGGGGCGCCGCGCCCGGCAGCGTGCTGGTCTGCGGCGGTGTCACGGACGGCGTGGCCGGCGTCTGCCGGGCGCTGGTCGAGCGCGGCAGCACGCGGCTCGCCGTCGAGGACCCCGGCTGGACGCGGTTGCGGCGGACGGCCGAAGACGCCGGGATGACCGTCCACCCGGTGCCGGTCGACGGCGAAGGCATCGACGTCGGGCGGATCCCGGCGGGCGTCCGCGCCGTGCTCGTCACGCCCGCGCACCAGTTCCCCACCGGCTCGGTCCTCTCGCCGCGGCGCCGCGCCGAGCTGCTGGCGTGGGCGCGGGACGTCGACGGCCTGATCCTCGAAGACGACTACGACGCCGAGTTCCGCTACGACCGGCGGCCCGTCGGCACCGTCCAGGGCACCGAGCCGGGACGGGTCGCGCTGTTCGGGTCGGTCAGCAAGACGCTCAGCCCGGCGCTCGGGCTCGGCTGGATCGTCGTACCTCCACAGTGGACAGTGCGCGCCCACCCGCCGCCGGTGCTCGACCAGCTCGCGCTGGCGGGCTTCATCACGAGCGGCGGTTACGACCGGCACCTCCGGGCGGCCCGGCTGCGCTACCGGGCGCGGCGCGACAAGCTCGTCGAGGCGCTCGGGCCGGCGCGGCTGTCCGGGGTCGCCGCCGGGCTGCACCTCGTGCTCCACCTCGACCGAGACGCCGCGGCCGTCGTCCGGAACGCGAGGGCGGCCGGCGTCAAGGTGGCCGACCTTGACGGCTACCGGACAACGCCCGGCGAACCCGCCCTCGTCCTCGGCTACGGCAACCTCGCCGACACCGGCGTCGAAGCCGCCGCGCGGCTGCTCCGGCAAGTCATGACAACGGTTTGACCTGGTTGCCGCCTTCTCAAAAGTTCGCGGATATGAAAAGCTGCTGGACAGTCCGCTTCTGACAACGTTGTCACCTGGGAGGTGCGCGCCCCATGGGGTCGCCAAGCAGACAACTGATCGCCGCGGCGGCCGCCGCGCTCGTGGTCGCCGCCACGACCCAGGCCACCGCGCACGCCGCCGCGGAAGCCGATCCGGTGAGCCTGGTCAACCCGTTCGTCGGCACGCAGAACTTCGGGAACACCTTCCCCGGAGCCAGCGCGCCGTTCGGGATGGTGCAGGTCAGCCCGGACACCGGTGGCCAGGGCGGCTACGACTACCTGCAGAACGCGATCTACGGCTTCAGCCAGACGCACCTGTCCGGCGTCGGCTGCGGCGTGATGGGCGAACTGCCGATCATGCCGACCACCGGAGCCGTCGACAACGTTGACAAAGACGCCTACAAGTCCGCCTACAGCCACGACGACGAGCACGCCGAACCCGGCTACTACCGCGTCGGCCTGCAGAAATACGGGATCAACGCCGAGCTGACGGCGACCGCGCGCACCGGCTGGCAGCGCTACACGTTCCCGTCGACCGGCGCGGCGAACGTCCTGTTCAACACCGGCCAGGCCAACCAATCGGTCAAGGACTCCGAGATCCACGTGGTCGGCGACCGGACGCTCGAAGGGCGGGTCAAAGCCGGCGGGTTCTGCGCCGGCCACGACGAACACACCGTCTACTTCACCGCCACCTTCGACCGGCCGTTCAGCTCCTTCGGCACCTGGCGCGGCTCGACGCGCACCCCGGGCGGCCGCGACGCCGCGGGCACCGGGAGCAACGGCGCCTGGGCGAGCTTCGACGCGACCACCGACCACGACGTCGTGCTCAAGGTCGGCCTGTCCTACACCGGGCTCGACGGCGCACGGAAGAACCTCGCGGCGGAGACGTCGGGCTACGACTTCGACGCGACGCGGGCCGCGCTGCACCAGCAGTGGGTGGACCGGCTCGGCGCGATCAAGATCGCCGGCGGCACGACCGAGCGGCAGACGGCGTTCTACACCGCGCTCTACCACGCGCAGCTGCACCCGAACCTGGCCGGCGACACCGACGGCGCGTACACCGGCTTCGACGGCAAGGTGCACACCGCGAGCGGCTACACGCCGTACCAGAACTTCTCGCTGTGGGACACCTACCGGCCGCAGAACCAGCTCCTGGAGATGCTGGAACCGCAGGTCGCGCGGGACGTCGCGCTGTCGGTCGTCGCCATCGGCCGTGACGGCGGGTGGCTGCCCCGGTGGGCGCTGGCCGAGAGCGAAACGAACATCATGACCGGTGACCCGGTGACGCCGTTCCTCGTCGAGGCGTGGTCGAAGGGCCTGCTCGCCGGGCACGAAGAAGAGGCGTACGCGCTGCTCAAGAAGAACGCGACGAGCACGCCGCCCGCCGATTCGCCGTACAACGGCCGCTCCGGCGTCGACTACTACAACGAACGCGGGTACCTCCCGAGCGGGCTGGAACTCGGCAAGGACTGCGCGGCCAAGGGCGGCGACAACGACTGCGAGCACCCGGCGTCGGCGACCATGGAGTACGCCGCCGCGGACGCGTCGCTCGCGCTGATGGCCCGCGGCCTCGGCCACGGCGCGGACGCGCGGATGTTCGCCGACCGCGGCCAGTGGTACCGCAACCTGTGGGACTCCTCGATCGGCCAGTTCCGCCCGCGCAGCACCGAGGGCACCTTCGTCACGCCGTACAACCCGGTCGACGCCGGCCACCAGTTCCACGAAGGCGGCGCCTACCAGTACCAGTGGCTCGTGCCGCAGGACCCGGCCGGGCTCGTCTCGCTGATGGGCGGCCGGACGGCGACCGAGAAGCGCCTGGACTCCTTCTTCTCCTACGGCAACCTGCTGAAGGATCCGGCCGGGACGGCGCGGAAGGACTGGATCGCCAGCCCGTACGACTACTACGGCAAGGCGACCTACAACCCGAACAACGAGCCCGACCTGCTCGCGCCGTACATGTACAACTGGGTCGGCGCGCCGGCGAAGACGGCGACGGTCGTCCGCGCGGCGATGACGCTGTTCACCACCGGTCCGGACGGCATGACCGGCAACGACGACCTCGGCACCATGTCGGCCTGGTACGTCTTCTCGTCGCTCGGCCTGTACCCGACGATGAGCGGCGCGAACTTCCTCGCGCTGTCGAGCCCGCAGTTCCCGTCGGCGACTGTCCGGATCGGACAGTACGGGGCGGCCCAGGGCGGGACGCTCACGGTGTCGGCGCCGGGCGCGAGCGACGCGAACCGGTACATCCAGAACGTGTCGCTCAACGGCCGGGACGTCCGGCAGACGTCGCTGGACTGGTCCGCGCTGGCCCACGGCGGCAAGCTCACGCACCAGCTCGGCTCCCGCCCGTCTTCGTGGGGGACGTCCGGTCCGGCGGCGCCGCCTTCGGTGAACAACGCCCCGGGCGACCAGCGGCGGCACGTCGACGCGTCGCTGCGGCAGACGTCGGTGGTGATCCCCGCCGGGGCGGCCCAGCAGGTGCACCTCGACCTGGACGTGGTGGCGCAGAACCCGGGGCTGCAGCCGGTGACGGTCTCGGTCACTTCGCCGTGGAAGTCGCGGGTCCAGCCGTTGCTCCTGGTCTGGTCGGGACGGCTGCCGGTGCAGCAGACGGTGCCGATCACGGTGAACGTGCCGGCGGGTGCGGCCATCGGGACGTACCCGGTGCAGGTGAAGGTGTCCGGCCCGAACACGGTGACCCGCTCGGCGACGATCGAGGTCCGCACGCCATCGGCGTGCGTCTCGTCCGGCTCGCAGTGCGCGGTGGACCTGGCCCGCGACCGCAACCACGACGGCACGGCAACCGTGGCGGCCTCCACGGAGGGCAACTTCGACGGCGGCGGCTGGAGCTACGACGCTGACTTGCTCCCCCCGGCGGGCCCGGTGGTCTGGGACGGCGTCACGTACGCGGCCCCGGACGCCTCGGGGACTTCGCTCAACTTCGTGGAGGCCCGCGGGCAGTCGCTGCTGCTCCCGGCCGGCCAGCACACGGCGCTTCGCTTGGTCGGGGCGTCGCACAACGGCCCGGTGTCGACGACGGTGACGGCGCACTACACCGACGGGACCAGCACTGACCTGGCGTTGACGTTCGGGGACTGGGCCGGGTCCGGGAGCCCGGTGCTGCTGGAGATGCCACACCGGATCAAGGCGGGCAGCGGGGTCGACGGACCGCCGGTCCGGTTGTTCGGGATTTCGGCCGGGCTGGACGGCGGGAAGACCGTGCAGTCGGTGAGCCTGCCGAACGATCCGCGGGTGGAGATCTACGCGCTCACCCTGGCGTGACGCGTCAGCCGCGGACTTCGGGCGCCTGAGGTGGGCGGTCGAGCTTGCGGAATTCGACCCACTGGCGGCTGGTCTCGTCCCAGACGACCTGGTGCCCGGCGAAGAATTCCGCAAGCCGGCCGCGGCTCAGCTCGGCCGCGGGCGTCGTGACGATGTAGTAGTCCAGCTCGTCGCGGAGGCGGTTGAAGCGGTAGCGCGTCTCCGTCATCAGCACCCAGCGCGAACGCCAGTTGAAGAACGTCTCGAGCCCGCCGAGCACGGTGACCAGGGCGACCATCGGCAGCGCGACCGACGCGCGGGCCGGGATCTCCTGGATGCCCAGCACCACCGTCGACGCCGCGGTGAGCAGGAGGGCGCTCACCCGCGTGATCGCCGCCCGGCGGCGGAACCGGGCCTTGCGGCTGTCGACCCAGTCCATGTCGGCCGAGACCAGGTCGCGGAAGCCGAGGAACTGGTCGCGCAGTGGCCGGTTGGGATCCCGCCCGGCGACTTCGAGGAAACCACGTTCGGAATCGAGGGGCCGGCCGGGCAGCGAGGACGCCATCGGGCCAGGGTCGTGGAACCTCAGCACCCCGGCAAGGCCGTCAAGCGACGATCCGGGGCTCGGACGCCAGCCGCGAGAGGACGTGCGTCAGCCGCCGGGCCGCCACGTCCCACTCCTCCAGCGCGCTTCCCCGGCCCAGCGCTGCCGTGCGCAACGACCGCCGCAGCTCCGGGTCCGCGTACCAGCGGTGCAGGGCGTCCGCCAGTGCGTAGGGGTCGTCCGGCTCCACCAGCAGGCCCGGCATCTCGCCGTCGGCGTCGACGCCCAGTGCGTCGTACACCCCGCCCACCTCGGTGGCCAGCACCGGGATGCCGCGGGCCAGCGCCTGGGCCACGAACATGCCGGGCGTCGCCGCGCGGGCCGGGATGACCAGCAGGTCCGCCGCGTTGTAGGCCGCTCCGAGGTCGACCTCGTCGCCCGCCAGCGTGATGCGGTTGCCGAGGCCGAGGCGCTCGATCGACCAGCCGAGCTCGTCGACGTACGCCGGGTCCGCCGTCAGGGAGCCGGCGAACACGCACGACAGCGCCAGGTGGTCGACCTCGCCGAGGGCTTGGACCAGCACGTCGTGGCCGTTGCGGCGGGTCACGTCCCCCACGCAGAGCAGCCGGGACACGCCGTCCGCGCCCGCCGCGAGCGGGGCCGCGTCGGTGCCGGGCTTGGCGACGTAGACGCGGCCCGGGTCCAGGTCGTGGCGGTCGATCAGCATCCGGGCGAGCCAGGGGCTGGTCGCGACGACCATGCCGGCCATCCGCAGCGTCTCGCGCTCGCACGCGTCCAGCTCCGCGGCGTGCGCCGGGGCGAGGCCGGGCTCGTCGGCGAGGGCTTGGTGCACCAGCACGGCCAGGCGCAGCCGCCGCGCGTGCGGGACGACGATCTCCGGCACGCCGGCGGCGATCATGCCGTCGAGCAGCACGACCGTCCGGTCCGGCAGGGCGGCGAGCGACCGCGCCAACCTCCGTCTCGACGTCGCGTCGGGCTCCGGCCAGTCGCCGGCGATCGGCAGCTCCAGCACGGGCTGGCCGACGGCGGGCAGGTTCTGGCACATCCGCTTGTCGTAGGTGTCGCTGCCCGGCGGCGCGGCCGGGAGGATGAACACCATCGGGTCGGCGGGCCTCATCGCGCGCGCCGGAGCAAGGCGGTGGGAACGGGCACAGCTACCTCCAGCGTGGGTCGACGGCGGTGACGGCTCATACGTCACACGCACCCCAAGCCGGGACGGTTCACTTGCTCTGCGAGTCGATTTTCCAGACACCGCCCTCTTGGACGAGGGTGAAGACGTCGTTCTCGGCTTGCCCGCCGTCGTAGGTCACGGTCGCGGCCACCCGGTTGGGCCCGACCTCCCGGGGGTTGATCACGTTCACCTGCTTGTACCGGCCCCAGAAGCTCTTGTACGTCTCGTACGTCTGGCTGCGCGAAGCCTTGAAGTTCGCCGTGAGCAGGTTCCACGCGGCCGCCGGGTTGCTCGGCAGCAACCCGTAGTAGGCGGTCAGCGCCTCGACGGGGGTCTTCGACGACGCCACCGTCGAGACGGTCGGCGAAGTCGGCGCGGTCGAGGACGCGGACGTCGGCGGAGTGGAAGGAGCCGGCGTCGACGACTGCGCCGAGGTGGCCGCGGACGCCGAGGTGGACGGCGTCGGCGTCGGCGACGGCGGCGGGGCGGCGTTGTCCTCCGGCGGCTTCTGGCGGACGACCAGCAGGATCGCCACGACGACCGCCACGCACAGCAGCGCCGCGCCCGCCCCCACGGCGATCAGGCCCTTGCGCGCGCCCGGCGACACCGCGGTGACCTCGCCCGCGGGCACGGCGACGGCCGCCGGCACGACCGGCACCGCAGGGGGCGCGGTTTCGGGGATCGTCGCGGCGAGCACCGACTCGCCGGGCTCGGGGTCCGACAGCAGCGCCAGCAGCTCCTGCTCGACCTCGTCCATCGACGGACGCTCGGCCGGCTCGGGGGCCAGCATCCGCAGCAGCAGCGGCGTCAACCGGCCGGCCTTCTCCGGCGGCACGATCTCGCCGCTGGAGGCCTTGTAGAGCAAGGCGATCGGGTTGTCGGCGGTGCCGTAGGGCGACTGTCCCTCGACCGCTGCGTACAGCGTGGCGCCGAGCGAGAAGACGTCGGCCGCGAAGTCCGCGTCCTCGCCGCGGGCCACTTCGGGCGCGAGGTACGCGGGCGTGCCGGCGATCTCCCCGGTGGCCGTCAGCTTGACGTCACCGATCGCCCGCGAGATGCCGAAGTCGGTGATCTTCGCCGTGCCGTCCTCGGAGACCAGGATGTTGGCCGGCTTCACGTCGCGGTGCACGACCCCGGCGCGGTGCGCGCCGGCCAGCGCCGAACTGATCTGGACGCCGACGCGGATGGCGTCGTCCACCGTGGCCGGCTCCTCGCCGAGCACGAGGGCCAAGCTCTTCGACGGCAGGTACTCCATCACCAGCCACGGCCGGTCCTCCTCCTCGAGGACGGCGAACACGGTGATCGCGTGGGAATGCTGCAACCGGGCGGCGATCCGCGCCTCGCGCATCGCGCGGTTCTTCGCCTCCTGGGTGCGTTGCTCGTCGTGGTCGTGCGGCAGCAGGAGTTCCTTGATCGCCACCGTGCGGTCGAGCTTTTCGTCCTGGGCCCGCCACACCGTGCCCATCGCGCCGCCGCCGATCGGCTCGAGCAGCCGGTACCGATCGCGGATCCGGCGACTTTCCACGAGCATCCACCATTCTCCGAAGTGGCCGACGAGATCCGGTCAGCATGCCAGCCGTGACGGCCGACCGGTACAACCTAACCGAAATCCCTGGGCGGGCAGCGCAAAAGAGCGCTGTGGCGCCGCCCACGGTGTACCCCGGAATCCTAACGAACAACCCCGTGGGCACGATCAAGCGCGTCCACGATCTCCTTGCGCAGCCCGGCACCGACGGCGATCGTCGCCGCGGAACCGACCGTGTGCTCGCTGCCGTCGCGGTCGACGACGACGCCGCCGGCCTCGCGCACGAGGAGGACGCCGGCCATCGTGTCCCACGGGTTGTTGGACAAGATCAGTGCGGCGTCGAGCTTTCCGTCCGCCACCCAGGCGAGGTCGATGGCCGCCGTGCCGAGCATCCGGATCTTCTGCGCCCGCGCGCCGAGGTCCGACAGCAGCGTCAGCCGCGCGCGGTTCTTCTCTTCGGCGAGCTCGCCGATCGCGAAGTCCCCGACGGCGATCATCGCGTCGGACATTTCCGTGGCGCTGGAAGCACCGACGCGCTCTCCGTTCGCGAAAGCACCTTCGCCACGCGCGGCGGTGTAAGTGACTCCCAGGTACGGCAGCGTGATCGCGGCGACCGTGCTGTGTTCGCCGTCCACCAGCGCCAGGGAAATCCCGCAGAGCGGAATTCCGCGGGCGAAGTTCGCGGTCCCGTCGATGGGGTCGAGCGCCCACCAGCGGCCACCACCGTCCCCGCTGCGGCCGCGCTCCTCCCCGAGGATCCCGATCTCCGGCGTCTCGGCGGCGAGGAACTCCCGCAGCGCGTCCTCGACCGCGGTGTCGACGTCGGTCACCAGGTCCCGATCCCCTTTCGCGGAAACGGAGAAGCTGGGGCGCGACCTGACGATCTCCGTCGCCTTCGCCACGGCCTCGCGCGCGACGTCCAGTAGTGCGGCATGCTCGGTCATGCTCACCAACCTAGTGAAGGGCCGCGGAGATGACCGATCTGTTCCCGCTCGCCACCACCGCCGACGAGCAGGAGCGGCGGGCGTCGGTCGCGGTGCTGCCGATCGGCAGCTTCGAGCAGCACGGCGCCCACCTGCCGCTGGCGACCGACACGGTGATCGCGGCCACCCTCGCCCGGGCGATCGCCGACGCGTACCCCGTCCTCCACCTGCCGCCGATCCCGATCTCGTGTTCGCACGAGCACGCGGGGTGGGCGGGCACGGTGAGCATTTCGGCGCGCACGCTGCACGCGGTGGTCACCGATGTCGCGGCGTCGCTGAAGGCGTCGGGGGTGGAGCGGCTCGTGCTGGTCAACGGGCACGGCGGCAACTACGTACTGTCCAATGTGGTCCAGGAAGCGGCGGGCGCGCTGGCGCTGTTCCCCGGCGTCGCGGACTGGCAGGCGGCGCACACCGCGGCCGGCCTGCGGACGTCGCTGGACGACGACATGCACGCGGGCGAGCTGGAGACGTCGATCCTGCTGCACGCCCACCCGCACCTGGTCCGGCCGGGATACGAAACGGCCGACCACGTCACCGACCGGGAGCACCTGCTGACCCTGGGCCTGCGGGCGTACACGGAGTCGGGGGTGGTCGGCCGTCCTTCGCTGGCGACCGCGGCGAAGGGGCACGTCCTGCTGGACACGCTGGTCCAGCGCTTCGCGGGGGTGCTCGAGGTGCTCACGTCCTCGTGAGTGGTAATTCGGGTTCTAACCCGAATTACCACTCACGAGCCGGCGAGGGCCTGGTCGAGGTGCGGGAGGAGGTGGGCCATGCGCTCGGCCTTCGTCCGGAGGTAGCGCAGGTTCTCCGGATTCGGCGGAACCAGCAGCGGGACCTGCTCGCTGATCCGGATTCCGTAGCGCGTCAGCTGTTCGACCTTCTTCGGGTTGTTCGACAGCAGCCGCACCGAGCGGATGCCGAGGTCGGTCAGGATGCCCGCCGCCGCGTGGTAGTCGCGGGCGTCGACCGGGAGGCCCTGCGCCACGTTCGCGTCGACCGTGTCCAGGCCCTCGTCCTGCTGCAGGCGCATCGCCTCGAGCTTCGCGAGCAGGCCGATCCCGCGGCCTTCGTGGCCCCGGACGTACACCAGCACGCCCGAGCCCTCCTCGACGATCCGGTCCAGCGCCGCCGCCAGCTGGTCGCCGCATTCGCAGTGCATCGAGCCGAGGACGTCGCCGGTCAGGCACTCGCTGTGCACCCGGGTCAGCGCGCCGAGCGGGGAGACGTCGCCGTAGACCAGCGCGACCTGCTCGGTACCGGTGCGGTCGAGGTACCCGACCGCGCGAAACGTCCCGTGCCGGGTCGGCAGCCGGGTCTCGACCACCCGCTCGACCACGGCCCGGCGCGGCAAATCCCCGACGATCTCACTTGCGGTCATGACTGCAACCCCACTTCCGATTCCATCCCGGTGCCGGCCGCAACGCGCGGAGCGGGCACGGCACCGGTGTGCGGAGCGCGGGTCACGCGGAACCCGGCGACACTCCGGACGAGCAGGACACCGGCGCCGGGCAGGCTCGCGACCAGCGTGAGCACGCCGTAGACGACAGCGACGGTGACACCTTGGGCGGCCCCCAGACCGGCCGCGCCGAAGAGCAGGGCGCAGACGCCCTCGCGCGGGCCGAAGCCGCCGACGTTGAGCGGGAGACCCATCGCGAGCAGCGCGAGGACCATCAGCGGCACGAGCTGCCACACCGGCGCGCCGACCCCGGCGACGCGGGCGGCGACGACGAACAGCGCCAAGTGCCCGGCCAGGGTCGCGACCGACAGGAAGCCCACGCTGGGCCAGGTCTCCCGGGTCAGCAGGCCGAGCCGGACGTCGGCGAGGGTGACGGCGAAGCCGCGCCGGAACTTCGACGGGCTGTGGATCCAGCGCCCGCCCAGCAGGCGGCCCACGACCAGCGCCGCGACGGCGGCGAGCACGACGACCACCCCGGCCACCACGACGACCTCGCGGAACGCCGCGGGCACGACCGAAGGCGACGCGAGCACCACGGTGACCGCGGAAGCGATCAGCACGACCTGGCCCGCGGTGCGTTCCAGGACGACGGCCCGGACGCCGCGCGGCACGTCCCCGCTGTCGCGGCCGTGCTGCACCGCGCGGTGGACGTCACCGAGGACGCCGGCGGGCAGCACGCCGTTGAGGAACAGCGCGCGGTAGTAGTCGCCGACCGCGGCGCGCAGCGAAAGCCGCAGTCCGAGCCGGGTGGCGACGATCTGCCAGCGGCCCGCGCTGAACAGCGTCGTCGCGAAGCCGATGACGAGCGCGGCCAGCACGCCGGGCGCGCTGATCCGGCCGAGCCCGTCGAGGAACGCGGCGCTGCCGAGCTGCCAGACGAGGACGGCGAGGATGCCGACGGCACCGAGGATCCGCAGCCAGGCCAGTGCGCGCTTCACGCCGCCACCTCCCGGCTCGGCAGGACCAGCAGGTCCGCGTGGTGGATCACCGCGTGCAGGTCGCCGGCCGCCGCCTGGTCGAGCCGGCGCTGCAGGTAGCCGTCGGCGACCGGGCGCAGCTCGGGCAGCTGCTCGACGGCGGCGCCGACCCAGCCTTCCAGCCACTGCCGCTGCAGTTCCGCCTGGTCCGGGCCGAGCCGCCAGGCGGTCTCGGCGCGGCGGACCGTGGCGCCGAGCCGGCGGAACTCGGCCGCGGCGACGTCGGCCGCGTTCGGGCCGAGCAGCCGGCGGCCGTCGTCGGTGACCCGCCGCTGGTGGGCGTTGAACGCGGCGGCGATGGCCGGGTCGAGCGGGTCGGCGGGCGAGAGCTCCACCCGGCCGGTCACCGAAAGCATCAGCAGCGCCACGCACCCGGCCTCGACGATCGAGGTGGCCAGCGCCGTGATCTCGGCCCTGGTCAGCAGGTCGAGCAGGGCGGACGCGGTGACCAGCGACGTCCCGGCGAGGTCCTCGGCCCGCAGCGCGGTGATGTCGCGCTGCTCGGCGACGACCGTGACCGGGCTGCCGTCGAGCGCGGTGCCGGGGAGGCTCTCCTGCGCGTGGGCGAGCAGGTCGGTGTCGTGGTCGTGCAGGATCCAGCGCTGGGAACCGGTCAGGCGGGCAGCCAGCCAGCGGCCGAGCGAACCGGTGCCGCAGCCGAGGTCGCGGATGACGACCTCCTCGCCGGTCGGCAGGTGGTCCTGCAGCGGGTCGAGGAGTCCCGTGGCGCGGGCCGCGGCGTCCGCGGGTTCGCGCAGGTAGAGCCAGTCCGGGGCGAACGCGGTCATGCCGCCGCCTCCTGCCGCAGGAGGATGTCGGCGATCCGGCGGGCGGTGTCGTCCCAGCCGGTCAGGGTCTCGCGGCGCAGCTTCGCCGACGCCCGCAGC
This sequence comes from Amycolatopsis sp. cmx-13-12, assembly GCA_049998155.1. GTDB lineage: Bacteria > Actinomycetota > Actinomycetes > Mycobacteriales > Pseudonocardiaceae > Amycolatopsis. The sequence goes on from JAEBES010000002.1 coordinate 642,017, forward strand.
CGCGCCCGCAGCGCCGGTTCGGTGAGCCAGCGGCGCAGGGCGGTGCCCAGCGCTTCGACGTCGTCACCGGGGACGAGCATCCCCGGCACCGAACCGTCCGGCGCGACGCCGACCGTGTCCGGCAGCGCGTCGACGTCGGTGGTCAGCACCGGCACGCCGCGGGCGAGGGCCTCGGTGACGACCATGCCGAAGGTCTCGGCGCGCGAAGGCAGCACGAGCAGGTCGGCGGTGTGGTAGGTCGCTTCGAGCGCCTGGCCGGTGCGCGGGCCGGTGAGGGTGAAGCGGGCGCCGAGCCGGTGCTCGCGCAGCCGCTCGACGTACTTGGTCTCGCGGCGGATCCCGCCGACGCATTCGCAGGTCCAGCGCAGGTCGGCGACGGTTTCGAGAGCCTGGGCGAGCAGGCCCTGGCCCTTGCGCGGGGTCACGTTGGCCACGCAGACCAGGCGGGACATCCCGTCGGTGCCGACGGCGAGCGGGGCCGGGTCGACGCCCGGCGTCACCGAGTGCACGCGGTGCGGGGCCAGGCCGTGGTGGTTGATCAGCCGGCGCGCGGCCCACTCGCTGGTCGCGACGACCGAGCCGACGGCTCGCAGCGTCTCGCGCTCCAGCGCGTCGAGCTCGGCGGCGAGCGCGGGTGGCAGGCCGGTCTCGTCGGCCAGCGGCAGGTGCACCAGCACCGACACCGACAGCCGGCGCGCCTGCGGGACGACGACCTCGGGCACGCCGCAGGCGACCAGGCCGTCGAGCAGCACGGCCGAGCCGGTGGGCAGCGCGGAGAGCAGGTGGCCGAGGACCGCCCGGGTCTCGGTGTCCGGCCGCGGCCAGCTGCCGGAGACGGCGATCTCGTGCACGTCGAAGCCGGCTTCGGCGAGCCGGTCGCACATCCGGCGGTCGTAGGTGTTGCCGCCGCTGGGGACGGACGAGTCGTTGACGTCCCCCGGGAGGACCACGTAGAGGGAGTTCACAGGGCACGCTCGTAACTCGCCCAGGCGACGTGCGACTCGTGCAGCGAGACGGTGATCCCTTCGAGGCCGCGGGCGCCTTCGCCGAGGCGTCCGGCGTGGACGGCGTCGGCCAGGCGGTCGGCGATGACCTTCGCGAGGAACTCGGTCGAGGTGTTGATGCCCTTGAACTCCGGCTCGTCGTCGAGGTTGCGGTAGTTCAGGTCGCTCAGTACCGCCTTGAGCTCTTCCGTGGCCTTGCCGATGTCGACGACGATGTTGTCCTCGTCGAGCTCGGTGCGGCGGAAAGTCGCGTCCACCAGGAAAGTCGCGCCGTGCAGGCGTTGCGCGGGACCGAAGACTTCCCCGCGAAAGCTGTGGGCGACCATCACGTGGTCACGGACGGTGATGCTGAACACCAAGACCTCCGATGCGTTCGGGTGGACGTGGTCACTGCGGCTGATACATGACACGGAGGCACAGCGCGGAAAGTTCATTTGCCGCCAACCGGGGTAACACGAACGGGAGATCTTCAAACATGCATTCCGCGCTGACCAGCGCTTCGAACGCCGGATCGGCCAGCAGTTCGAGTGCGACATTCAGGCGCTGGGCGTAGCTGCGGTCCGGCCGCGCGACCGTCCCGACCTGGCTGCTGCGGATCACCAGCCGTCGCGAATGGAAGTTCTCGCCGAGCGGAACGCTGACCCGGCGGTCGCCGTACCAGGACAGCTCGACGACTTCCCCTTCCGGCGCGAGCAGGTCCAGGGCTTTGGCCAGGCCGGCCTCGGACGCGCTGGCGTGCACGACGAGGTCGCAGTCGCTTCGGGCTTCTTCAGGTGTCGAGAAGTCGACACCGAGCGCGGCGGCGATGTCCGCTTTGGCCGGATCGACGTCGACCAGCTGCACCTTCACCGCCGGGAAGCCGCTGAGCAGCTTGGCGACGCTCGCGCCGACCATCCCGGCGCCGATGACGGCGATCCGGTCCCCGAGCCGCGGGCGCGCGTCCCACACGGCGTTGACCGCGGTCTCGACCGTGCCGGCGAGGATCGCGCGTCCGGGCGGGACGCCGTCCGGCACCGGCGTCACGGCCGTCGCCGGGACGACGTACGCGGTCTGGTGCGGGTAGAGGCAGAAGACGGTCCTGCCCCGGAGGTGGTCCGGGCCGTGTTCGACGACGCCGACGTTGAGGTAGCCGTACTTGACCGGGCCGGGGAACTCGCCCTCCTGGAAGGGGGCGCGCATGACGTCGTGCTGGCTCGCCGGGACGCCGCCGCGGAAGACGAGGGTTTCGGTGCCGCGGCTGACGCCGGAGCACAGCGTCCGGACGAGCACGTCGTCCGGTCCGGGCTCCGGCAGCCGCTCCTCGCGCAGCTGTCCCGAGCCGGGACTTTGAACCCAGAAAGCCTGTTCCACGTGTTTCTCCTCAGCGGGCGACCGGAGGCTGGTGTCGCCACCCTATGAGCAATTCGCGGAGTCGACGATGATCAAACAGGACCTTCTCCTGCGTGCGGTGATCCCGGCGCCGGTGCTCGCCGCGGGGGTCGTCGCGGGCGGGTATTCCCTGCTCGCCGGGGCGACCGGAGTCGTATACGGCCTCGCGCTGGTGCTGCTCACCGAGTGGGGGCTGCGCCGCAGCGGCCGCGGCACCTTCGGGCCGGCGGACTGGATCACGTTCGCCCGCGCGATCCTCGTCGGCTGCGCCGCGGCGCTGATCGCCTCCGGCGGATTTTCGCTGGGCTGGCTGGTCGGCCTGGTCGGCGTGGCGCTGCTCCTGGACGGCCTCGACGGCCAGGTGGCGCGCCGCACCGGAACGGCGTCGGAGTTCGGCGCGCGCTTCGACATGGAGGTCGACGCGTTCCTGATCCTGCTGCTGTGCATCCAGGTGTCCCGCACGCTCGGGCTGTGGGTGCTGGCGATCGGCCTGATGCGGTACGTGTTCGTCGCCGCCTCGTGGACCATGCCGTGGCTGACCGCACCGCTGTACCCGAGCATGGCCCGCAAGACGGTGGCCGCCGTGCAGGGCGTGGTCCTGGTGGTCGCGGTCTCCGAACTGCTGCCTTCCTCGGTGACGTTCGCCGCGGTCGCGTTCGCCTTGGCCGCGCTGACGTGGTCGTTCGGCCGCGACGTCGTCTGGCTGGCCCGCCACCGCGTCGAGCCGGCCCGGATCATCACGCTCACCCGCGTGTCCCTGCGCCGCCCGCTGGGCTACGGCCACAACCAGGCCGCCTGACCCCGCACTTCCACGTGAAAGTGCGGCGTCAGGAACCCGACTCGCGGGCCGCGCGGGCCCGGCGCTTGCCCTCGTGCATCGCCACCACACGGGCGATCGGGATCGTGTGCCCCTCCTCCACCAGGTCCACGGGCAGCACGAACGGCTCCGGCATCTCCTCCGTCCACGGGTCGCCGCCGTCCAGCAGGCCCGGGACCGTGTGGACGGTGAAATCACCCGGCTCGACGTCGTCGACGTCGGCCCAGCGGACCGGGAACGACACCGGCGCGCCCGGCCGGTGGCGCGGGCTGTAGACCGAGACCACCGTCGCGCCGCCGGCCCGCGTCGAGTCCAGGAACACCTTGCCTGCCCGGCGCTCGACCACGAACTCCGTCGTCCCCAGGGCCGGGTCGATCCGCTCGGCCCGGGCCGCCACCGCGCGGGTCGCCGCCGCGATGTCCTCGGTGGATTGCCCCGGTGCGAGCGGCACGAAGACGTGGACGCCCTTGGAGCCGCTGGTCTTCACCGCGCCGTCGAGGCCGTCCTTGCGCAACGCCTCCCGCACCAGCTTCGCGGCCCCCACGGCCAGGGAGAACGGCGCGTCCGCCGGCGGGTCGAGGTCGAGGATCAGGTGCGTCGGCCCGTTCGCGGGCTCGCCGCGGAACAACGACGTGTGGTACTCGATCGCCCGCTGGTTGCCGAACCAGATCAGCGTGCGCAGGTCGTTGCAGAGGCCGTAGGTGACTTCGCGCCGCGAGCGATCGGCCCACAGCGCCCGGCGCTCGACCCACTCCGGCGTGTACTTCGGCAGGTTCTTCTGCATGAACGGCTCCTGGCCGCGCAGCACCCGCACGACGCTCAGCAGCCGGTCGTGCAGCTCCGGCAGCATCCGGCCGGACACCGCTTCGAGGTAGTCGAGCAGCTCCCGCTTGGTGACCCCGGCGTCCGGGAAGACCTCCTGGTCGAGACTGCTCAGCTTGACGCCGTGCCTGACTTCCTCGCCGCTCATCCGCCCACCCTCGCGGTCCCGCGGGAGGCGGTCAACTCTCAAACGGGCGGACGTCCGGTGCGCAGCCGCCACCGGAGATCCTGCAGGCAGAGGTTGAACGGGAACCGCCGCAACGGCCCGGGGAGGACGCGGACCACCCGGCCGAGCGCGGCGAGGAGCGCGTCGAACCGCCGCTGGTCGGCGGCGCTCCAGGGCAGCCGCATCTCGTCGCGGAAGGGCTGCGGGAGGAACCCCGTGGTCACGAACCGGTGGAAGCGGCGGCCGGGTACCGAGAACAGCGGCGGCAGGAACTCCAGGTCGACGATCCGGGTCAGGTAGCGGCGGACGGTGTCGTCGATGCCGATCCCGGCCAGCCCGCCGGCCCAGTACTCCTCGAAGGCCGCCCGGTCGCCGGGCCACATTTCCGGACGCACCTGCAGCGTGGTCCCGAGAGCGGCGGCCTCGGCGTAGAACCGCTCCGGCTCGCCGCCGACGAACGCCCGGTACACGTCCTCGACACCCTTGTACAGGCAGGCCGCGACCCACAGCTGGAGGTCGGTGTCGAAGGCGTCGTAGGCGACCGGGCTCGACGACGTCGAGTGCACCTGCGCGTGTGCCTGGTTGACGCCCTTCCGGTACGCCGCGCGCTCGGCGTCGGTGCCCATCGTCGCGACCGCCAGGTAGGTCAGCGTGGTCCGCGTCCGCTTCACCGGGTGGCGGAAGAGGTTGCCGCTGTCAACCCGGCTCTCCAGGACGCCGTGGCCGACGGGCGCGCGGGACAGCTGCATGATCACGTTCGCGCTGCCGGCCAGCAGCCCGGCGCCGAGCACGGCCTCGCGAAGGGCGGTCATCACCTGAGGGAACGCCTTTGTTGACGACCTGTCAAGAGTCGTACGCCGCGCGGGCGAAGGCGATCAACGCCCGTGCGGCCGGGCTCAACGGCCCCTCCGCCCGCCACGCGAGCGCCAGCATGCCCCGCAGCCCCGGCCCGCGGAGCTCGATCACGGACAGCTCCGCCTGGTGGTAGCGGGCCAGCGACTCCGGCACGATCGCCACCCCGAGCCCGCGCATCGCCAGCTGCACCAGGACGTTCGGGTCGGCCGCCTCGAACGCGATCCGCGGCGTCAGCCCCGCTCGCGCGAAGGCGGCGTCCAACGCCGTGCGCAGGCCCGTCCCCTTGGGGAGCGCCATCAGCGGCAGGCCGTCGAGGTCGGGGATCCCGACCTCCACCCGTCCGGCCAGGGGCCCGGACGGCGCGGTGATGGCCAGGAACGGCTCCTCGAGCAGCACCTGGGTCGCGATGCCGGGCGGCGGGGCCGTCGAGATGCCGACGACGGCGAGGTCGAGCCGTCCCTCGCGCAGCGCCGCCAGCATGGTGTCGGAGTCGGCCTCGGAGAGCGTGATTTCGACCGCCGGGTAGCGCTCGTGGAAGCCGGCCAGCAGGTCGGGCAGCCCGACCGGGCCCACCGACGTCACCATGCCGATCGCCACCTGCCCGCGGACCAGCCCGGCGAGCTCCTCGACGGCTTCGCGCACGCCCTGCACCGCCGCCAGCGCGGCCCGGGCGTGCGGCAGGGCCGCGGCGCCGACGTCGGTGAGCCGGACCGTCCGGGCGGAGCGGTCCAGCAGCTCCTGCCCGAGCTCGCGTTCCAGGCGTTTGACCTGCGCGCTCACCCCGGGCTGGGCCACGTGCAGCCGCTCGGCCGCGCGCGTGAAGTTGCCTTCCTCCGCGACGGCGACGAAGTAGGCGAGCTGGTGCAGTTCCATAAGCACTGATTCTAGCCAGTAGAAAAACCAGATCTTGGACTTCTGATCGAGTTCGGCCGAAGCTGGAGGCACAGCGAACGAAAGGACCGAAGATGCACCTCCTTCACCCCGACCAGGCCGGGTACGCCGAAGAAATCGCCGGCTTCCAGACGTCGGTGCCGACCGCGCCCGCGGCCGTCGTCGCCGCCGAAAGCGCCGAAGACGTCGTCGCTGCCGTGCGGTACGCCGCCGAGCACCGGCTGCCCGTCGCGGTCCAGGCCACCGGGCACGGCCTCACCGCCGGCACCGACGGCGTCCTGATCAGCACCCGCCGGCTGACCGGCGTCGAGATCGACCCCGCGGCCCGCACCGCCCGCGTCGAGGCCGGCGTCCGGTGGGAGGCGGTCATCGAAGCCGCCGGGGCGCACGGCCTGGCGCCGCTCAGCGGCTCGTCCCCGGACGTCGGCGTCGTCGGCTACACGCTCAGCGGCGGCTTCGGGCTGATGGCCCGCCGGTACGGCCGGGCCGCCGACCACGTCCGCGCCCTCGACGTCGTGACCGCCGACGGCGAACTCCGGCGGGTCGAGCCGGGCTCGGACCTGTTCTGGGCGCTGCGCGGCGGCCGCGACGGCTTCGGGGTCGTGACGGCCATCGAGTTCGCCCTCCTGCCGGTCGGCGAGCTCTACGGCGGCAGCCTCACCTTCGACAGCGCCGACGTGCCGGCCGTGCTGCGGGCCTGGCGGACCTGGTCGGCGGCGGCACCGGACACGCTGACGACGTCACTGGCCATGATCCAGTACCCCGACCTGCCGATGGTGCCCGCGCCGGTGCGCGGCCGGCACGTCGCCCAGGTCCGGATCGCCTACCTCGGCGAGAACGGTGACGACGTCGTCGCGCCGCTGCGGGCCATCGCGCCCGCACTGGCGGACACGCTGCGGCGGATGCCGTTCACCGAGTCGGGGTCGATCGCGGCCGAGCCGCGGCAGCCGCACGGCTACCACGGCACCAACGCGACCGTCTCGCAGCTGAACGACGCCATGCTCGACGCGATCGTCGAGCACGCGGGCCCGGGCGCGGCCGCGCCGCCGGTGCTGATCATCGACCGGCTGGGCGGCGCGCTCGCCCGGACCCCGGAGGTGCCGGGCGTCGGGTGGGACTCCTCGGCCGAGTTCGTCGTCCGCGCGCTGTCGATGGTCGGCGACGACGGCGTCGCGGCGATCCGGCGCGCGCACGCGAAGCTGTTCGACGCGCTGGCGCCGTGGACGACCGGCCGGCTCCTGCCGTTCGTCTACGGCGAGCACGCGCCCGAGGAGGTGGCGGAGAGCGTCTTTTCCGGCGCCGACCTGCGGCGGCTCCGGGAGCTGAAGCGCCGGTACGACGCCGGGAACGTCTTCCGGGCGGGGTGAGGCGGGGAATCCGCCGGGAATCGGGGGCCATATACTCGGCCCGCCTGATCACACCGATAGGGGAACCGTCTTGCGCACGATGAGCCACGAGGACTACCTCGGCATGCGGCGGTTCCCCGGGCTCGACGGCCTGCGCGCGCTCGCCGCGACGATGGTCATCTTCTTCCACTTCGGCGGGCCGAACTGGACGTGGCTGTCGGGCTGGGTCGGCGTCTACCTCTTCTTCGTGCTGTCCGGGTTCCTGATCACCACGCTGCTGCTGCGCGAGCAGGACCGGACCGGCCGGATCTCGCTGTCGAACTTCTACATCCGGCGCGTGTTCCGGATCCTGCCGCCGTACCTGGTGATCCTCGGCGGGATCGTCGCGTTCGTGATCCTGCGCGGCGAGTTCTACTCCCGCGACTTCCCGCAGGCGCTGAAGTACTACCTGACGTTCCTCAACGAGTTCCTGCCGGCGGCCACCACCGGCACGGACAACTTCTTCAGCGGCTCGTGGACGCTGGGGATCGAGGAGAAGTTCTACCTGGTCTGGCCGTTCCTGCTGGTCGCGATCGGGATCGGCGCGGCGAAGCGGAAGTTCCTGCTGGTCGGCGGGGCGATGATCGCGTTGCTGGCGCTGGTCCCGCTGACCACCGGCGGCTTCGTGCTGAACGAATCGCAGACGGCGATCTACCGCTCGACGATCCACTACTTCATCCTGGCGGGCGGCTGCCTGCTGGCGATCCTGCTGCACTACCGCCGCGGGTACGCGCTGCTGAAGCCGCTGACGCACCCGCTGGCGGCGATCCCGATCGTCGCGGCGTTCGCGCTGCTGCACACGAACTTCGACGACCTGTGGCACGAGACCCGCAACAACCTGTGGCTGCTGGTGGCGTACGCGGGGCTGACGATGCTGCTGCTGATCGTGCTGGTGAGCCCGGGCCCGCTGCGCTGGCTGCTGAGCACGGCGCCGATGCGGTTCGTCGGTGAGCGTTCGTACTCGCTGTACCTGCTGCAGGGGCCGGTGCACTTCGCGGTCGTCCAGGCGGTGCCGGGGCTCGCGCCGCACCGGACGGTCTCGGCGCTGACGGTGTTCATCGTCGGCCTGGCGATCGCGGACCTGATCCACCGCTGGGTCGAGAAGCCGCTGATCGACGTCGGCAAGCGCCTGATCGCCCGCAAGGAGGCCCGGCGCGAGGCCCGGCAGGCGGTTCCCGAGCCCGCCGAGACGCCGCGCGCCGAGCCCGCGCCGGTCGCGTCCTAGCGCTCCAGGACCACGATCGGGATGACCCGGTCGGTCTTCGTCTCGTACTCCGCGAAGCCCTCGGCGTGCGCGACCATGCCCGCGTACAGGCGGTCGCGCTCGGCGCGGTCGGCGATCACGGTGGCCGTCGCCTCGAACTTCTCGGTGCCGACCTCGACGGTGACCTTCGGGTTGGCGACCAGGTTGTGGTACCAGGCCGGGTTCTTCGGCGCGCCGCCCATGGACGCCGCGATGACGTAGCGGTCGCCGTCCGTCGTGTACACCAGCGGGGAGAGGCGCTCCGCCCCGCTCTTCGCGCCGATGGTGGTGAGCAAGAGCACGTTCTTGCCGGCGAACATGCCGCCGACCTTGCCCTCGTTGGCCCGGAATTCCGCGACGACCTGCTTGTTGAAGTCGTTGATCTCGGCTGGCGTGGTCATGGGATCCCCTTGTTTCTGGCCGGTAGGCTCGAGCGGGCACGAGGTACGCTCGGGCGAAGAGTTTGCTTTGCAAGCAAAGCTACCGACGGGAGGTGAGCGGTGTCAACGGAGGCCGGACCGAGTGTCGAGGACGGCGTGCGGCAGCTGCTGCTGCTCATGCCCCGTCTGGTCGGCCGGGCCAAGCGCACCCCGGTGCCGGCCGAGCTGGACGGCTGCGCGCTGGCGCCGCGGCACCTTTCGCTGCTGTCGTACCTCCTCTTCGACGGCCCGATGACGGTCACCGAGCTGGCGACCCGCCTCCAGGTGGCCCCGACGACGGCCAGCCTGATGGTCGGCGACCTCAGCCGTCAGGGCGTCCTGAACCGCGACGAGGACCCGGCCGACCGCCGCCGCACGATCGTCAGCATCACCGAGGACAAGCGCCCGGCCGTCGACGCCTGGCTCGCCCGCGGCGCCAAGGCCTGGAGCGACGCCCTCACCCCGCTCACCCCGGCCGAGCGCCACCTGGTCATCTCGACACTGGAAGCCTACGAACGCGGAACCTGCGACGGCCCCACCTGCTGATGCCCCTTCAATCACGCGAGATGCCCCTTCAATCACGCGTGAAGCCCGCCCAGTCACGCGTGATGCCCGGCCGGAGCGGTCGACGCGCGCGATCGAGCGTGCCTATTCGTCGCCGCGCTTTTCGCGGGCCAGCTTGCGCTGGGCTTCCGCGCGTTCCCGGCACTTGCGGAGGAATTCCTCGTCGTCTTCCGGGCTCGTGGCCGCGAAGCGGCCCGGCCGGTCGTACTCCGGGAACGCCGGCGCGTGGCGCTCGAACGGGCCGCGCGCCCGCGCCACCTGCTGCGGACGGCCCGCCACCAGCCAGATGATCGAGCCGACCAGCGGGACCACCAGCACGAGCAGCAGCCACAGCCCCTTCGGCAGGTTGCGGCAGGACCCCTCGTCCGTGGTGATCACGTCGACCAGGCAGAAGATCCACAACCCGAACGTGACGATGCCGAGCAGGCCGTCGAAGTACAGCAATTCCCCGCCTTCCCCCAGAAAATGAACGCGGTAAGTCTTAGCAGAAGGCCGGGGCAGTTCAGCCGCGGGTCACCCACAGCACCGCGGGCATCCGGAGATTCGGCGACGAAACCCAGGAGACTTCCGCTTCTGTCAGGCGAAACCCGCGCAACGCCTCGAGAACGCCGGCCGCGAGAGCGTGCGCCTGCCGCGACCCCGGGCACGCGCGCGGCCCGGCACCGAACGGCGTCCCGGCGAGGGACACCGTCACGTCCGAGCCGTCGACCCGGCGGCGCGTGGCGAGCACCGGCTGCTCGGCCGGCTTTCCGGTCAGGGACGCGAAAAGCTCGTTGCCGATGAGTCCCGCGGTGGCGTCGCACGCCTGGACGAGCAGGCCGATCCGCGCCGCCGTGAGCTCCGACGGCCCGCCGCACACCTCGATCAGCCGCGCCAACGCCGCTTCGGCGTCCGCACCAGGCGTCACGTGGGGGTGGTACGCCGCCGCGACCGGGACGACGTCGGCGGAGACGTCCGGCAGGTCCAGCGCCTCGGCGAGCACCCCGACCGGCACCGGCCGCGCGATTTCGGCCATCACGTCGACCACATCGCGGTCGGCGACGATCCGGCAGGTACGCGTGAAAGCGCGGTGCCGCAACAGTTCCACGTCGAGAGAGCCCAGGAGGTCCACCGCGAACGCCCGCCGCCGGACGTGGTCGGCGCCGTTGCTGAAGCGGGCCACGGACGCCCGCAGCCAGGCGATGCTGCCCGGCGGAACGTCGGCGGGCACAGGCGGAACCGGAGCGGAAAGCGAAGTCATGCCGCGACGGTAGCCGCGGAAAACGTCGGCGAGGACCGAACTGTCAGAGCAATGACGGCGCCGGGAACCAGTTCGCCTGAGGACCACCGCAGCGCGTCGGGCGCGGGACGTCGTGCTGGAACCACCACGCCTCGGTGACCCGGCCGTCCGGCAGCCGGTACGTCGGCGGGCCGGCGACGCGGCCGAGCCCGGCGGCCTGCAGCGACCGCGCGCTGGCGATGTTGCCGACCTCGGCGCCGGCCCGCACCCGCGCCAGGCCGAGGTGGTCGTGCGCGAGCGTCAGCCCGGCCGCGAAGAGCACGCGCCCGAACCCGCGGCCGCGGTACGCCGGCGCGAGGTAGCCGCCGGTCTCCGGGCCGCCGTCCTCGCCGGTGTGCACGCTCACCAGCCCGACGCAGCGGTTGGCCTCGACGTCGATCATCACCAGGTCGACGGACTGCGGATCGGGTGACGCCCAGTCCGGCCCGGTGCCGGGCACGACCCGCAGCGCGTCCGCCCGCGCCGGCTCGGCGACGATCGAGTCGCGCTGCCAGCCGAGCCACCGCTGCGCGGCCGGATCACTGCCCCCGGCCACGGCGGCGGCGTACTCCCACGCGGTCGGCGTGCGGAAGAGGAAGCGCCCGTCACGCAGCACGTGGCCCTGCCGGTCGCAGGTCCGCTTGGTCATCAGGCGGCCGCGGCGGGTGAGCCGGTCGAAGATCCCCTTGGTGGCTGGCAGCATCGCGGCGAAATCGTAGCGGAGCGATCCGGGCCGGAGTTGCTATCGTGGCGCGATGACGGCCGTACCCGAGGCAACCGAGCTGGACGGCTCCGGCCGGTCCGCGCAGCCTCGCCAGCTCATCGTGACGGTGTACGGCCTCTACTCGCGCACCGAAGGCGGGTGGCTCTCGGTCGCCTCGCTGATCGACCTGCTGGCCGCGGTCGGCGTCGACGAGCCCGCGGTGCGCTCGTCGATCTCCCGGCTCAAGCGCCGCGGGATCCTCGAAGCGGTCCGCCGCGACGCGACCGCGGGCTACGAGCTGTCCGACGAAGCCCGCGAGATCCTGCGCGAGGGCGACGAGCGGATCTTCCGCCGCGGCCGCGCGACCCCGGCCGACGGCTGGCTGCTCGCGGTGTTCTCGGTGCCCGAGACCGAACGCCACAAGCGTCACCTGCTGCGCACCCAGCTGGCCCGGATGGGCTTCGGCACCGCGGCCTCCGGCGTCTGGATCGCCCCGGCCCACCTGCACGCCGCCACCGAGGAAGCGCTCACCCGCCTCGGCCTGGCCGGGTACGCCGACCTGTTCCGCGCCGACCACCTGGCCTTCGGTGACGTCGCGGCGAAGGTCCGCGACTGGTGGGACCTCGACCGGCTGGACGAGCTGTACACGACGTTCCTCGACGAGCACGGGCCGGCGCTGCGCCGCACGTCCGTGACCGAAGAGCAGGCGTTCGCCGACTACGTCCGCGTGCTGACCGGCTGGCGGCGGATGCCCTACCTCGACCCGGGCCTGCCCGCGGAGTTCCTGCCGGCGGGCTGGTCCGGCATCCGCGCGGCCGAGCTGTTCTTCCAGCTGCACGCCCAGCTGGAGACGCCGGCCCGCGCGTACGTCGCCAAGGCGATCAACCTCACCTGAGCAGTCTGCCGCGGCCCTCGTGAGTGGTAAGGCGGGTTCTAACCCGCCTTACCACTCACGACCGCGAAGCCTTGGACCTCGACCAGTGCCTCCTCGTCCCACAGCCGGGACACGCCGATGCCCGCCATCGCCGGGTACTCCGTGCCCGCGAGCCTCTTCCAGACGCGGCCGATCTCGCGCGCGTGGGCGCGGTAGTCGGCCATGTCGACGATGTAGATCGTCACGCTGCACAGATCCGATGGCGACCCGCCCGCCGCGCGCAGCGAGGCCAGCAGGTTGCCGAGCGCGCGTTCGAACTGCTCGACCACCCCGTCGCCGACGATCCTGTTCGACGCGTCCAGCGCGGTCTGGCCGGCGAGGAAGACCACCCGGCCCTCGGCCACCACCGCGTGCGAAAACCCGGACGGCTTGCCCAGCTCCGGCGGGTTGATGCGTTCCATGCGAGACACCGTACGCCATCTTTCGCCTTATTGACGGTCGTAGTCACCACGACATACCCTGGACGGCGTGCGTATCGCGGTCATCGGTGGCGGCCCGGCGGGTCTGTACTTCGCCGCGCTCGCGAAGCAGCTCGGTCCCGGCCACGAAATCACCGTCTGGGAGCGCAACGCGCCGGACGACACCTTCGGCTTCGGTGTCGTGTTCTCCGACGAGACGCTCGGCGGCATCGAGCACGCCGACGCAGGCGTCCACGAGGCCATGAAGGCCGAATTCGCCCGCTGGGACGACATCGACGTCCACTACCGCGGCACGGTCACCACCTCGGGCGGCCACGGTTTCGCCGCGATGAGCCGCAAGCGCCTGCTCGGCATCCTGCAGAGCCGCTGCGGCGAGCTCGGCGTCGGCCTGCACTTCCGGGAGGACGCGCCCACCGATCTGAGCGGCTACGACCTGGTCGTCGCGGCCGACGGTGTCAACTCCGCAGTCCGGAACCGGTACGCCGAAACCTTCCGGCCGAGCGTCGAAACCCGCCGGTGCCGGTACATCTGGCTGGGCACCGACCTCGTGTTCGACGCCTTCAAGTTCTACGTCCTCGAGACGCCGGCCGGGATCATGCAGATCCACGGCTACCCCTACGGCCGCGAAGGCAGCACGTTCATCCTCGAGGTCTCCGACGACGTCTGGCAGCGGACGTTCGGGCCGATCGCGGCGACGTCGCTCAAGCCCGGCGAGAGCGACGAGAAGTCGATCGCGCTGATCCGCGAGCTGTGCGCCGACGTCCTCGACGGCCACCAGGTCATGGCGAACAACTCGAAGTGGGTCTCGTTCGGGACGGTCCGCTGCGAGACCTGGGTGCACGAGAACGTCGTCCTCCTGGGCGACGCCGCGCACACCGCGCACTTCTCGATCGGCTCGGGCACGAAGCTGGCGATGGAGGACGCGCTCGCGCTCGTCGCGTGCCTGCACGAAAACGACGGCGTCGCGGCGGCGCTGAAGGCCTACGAGCTGGAACGCCGGCCGGTCGTCACGTCGACGCAGCGCGCCGCCCAGGCCAGCCTGGAGTGGTTCGAGAACATCGCGCAGTACGCCCACCAGGAGCCGCCACAGTTCGCCTTCAACCTCCTCACACGCAGCCGCCGCGTCACCTACGACAACCTCCGCCTGCGCGACCCCGAGTTCGCCGCCGAGCTGGACCACTGGTTCGCGGGCAAGCTCGGGACGACGTCGCGGCCGCCGATGTTCCAGCCGTTCTCGCTGGGTCGCCTGGAGCTGCCGAACCGGATCATCGTGTCCCCGATGGACATGTACTCCGCGGTGGACGGCGTGCCGGGGGACTTCCACCTCGTGCACCTGGGCAGCAAGGCGCTGGGCGGCGCCGGCCTGGTGATGACGGAGATGGTCTGCGTCTCCCCCGAAGGCCGGATCACGCCCGGCTGCGGCGGACTGTACACATCGGAACAGGAAGCGGCCTGGAAGCGGGTCGTCGACTTCGTGCACGCGCAGACGCCGGCCCGCATCGGCGTCCAATTGGGACACTCGGGGCGCAAGGGCTCGACGAAACTCATGTGGGACGGCATCGACGAGCCGCTGCCGTCCGGCAACTGGGAGATCTGCGCCCCTTCCCCACTGCCCTATTCGGACCGCAACCAGGTCCCGCGTGAACTGTCCACAACAGACCTCGCTGAGATCCGGGAACAGTTCGTCGCGTGCGCGGAGGCCGCCGCCCGCGCCGGGTTCGACGTCCTCGAACTGCACTGCGCGCACGGCTACCTGCTGTCGTCGTTCCTCTCGCCGCTGACCAACCGGCGGACCGATGCCTACGGTGGCTCACTCGAGAACCGGCTGCGCTTCCCCCTGGAGGTCTTCGACGCGGTCCGCGCCGCGTGGCCCGCCGAGCGCCCCATGACGGTCCGGATCTCGGCGACCGACTGGTGCGAAGGCGGCATCGACGCCGACGACGCCGTCGAGATCGCGCGGGCGTTCGCCGCCCACGGCGCCGCGGGCATCGACGTCTCGACCGGCCAGGTCGTCAGCGAGGAGCGTCCGCAGTACGGCCGGAGCTACCAGACGCCGTACGCCGACCGGATCCGCAACGAAATCGGCGAGGAGTACGGGGTCGCGGTGATCGCGGTCGGCGCGATTTCCTCCTACGACGACGTCAATTCGCTGATTCTGGCCGGCCGCGCGGACTTGTGCGCACTGGGCCGGACCCACCTCTACGATCCACAGTGGACATTGCACGCGGCGGCCGAGCAGGAGTACCCGATGCCGTGGCCGAAGCCGTTCGCCGCGGGTAGCCGCAAGCCGCAGACGGGCCGCTCCGACGGGCCGGAGCCGCGCCTCGACCTCGTCCGGTCCGGTCCCACCGGCACCGCCCACGCCCGCTGGCGACCGGGAGCGCCCTCATGACCTTCACCCTGGATCTGGACCAGCGCGCTTTCGCCGACGAAGTCCGGCAGGTGGCGGCCGAGCAGCTGCTCCCGCTCGCTGAGTCCGGAGTGGAGGGTGCGGTCAACCGCCCGCTGCTCAAGGCCATGGGTGCGCTCGGCCTGCTAGCTCGGCTCTTCCCCGGCGTCGCTTCGGACACGCCGTCCCGGCAGGCGGCCGCGACGGACCTGTGCATCCTGCGCGAGAACCTCGCCACGGTCAGCACCGAAGCCGAGACGGCGCTGGCGTTGCAGGGACTGGGAAGTTACCCGATTCTCCAGTCCGGACGGGACGAACAGGTCGCGAAGTGGCTGCCTGCGGTGGCGGCCGGAGACGCGGTGGCGGCGTTCGCGCTCACCGAACCGGACGCGGGCTCCGACGCCGCCGCGCTGTCCCTCGCAGCGGAACCCGACGGCGACGGCTGGCGCCTGACCGGCGAGAAGATGTGGATCTCGAACGCCCCCGAAGCCGACTTCTACACGGTGTTCGCCCGCACGACACCCGACGCGGGCTCGCGCGGGGTGAGCGCGTTCGTCGTCCCCGCCGACCGGCCGGGCCTCGGCGGCGAGCACCTCGACCTGGTCAGCCCGCACCCGATCGGCACGGTGACGTTCGACGGCGTTCCCGTGTTGCGTGAAGAACTGCTCGGCGAGGAGAACCGCGGCTTCGCCGTCGCGATGCGGACTCTGGACCTGTTCCGCCCGAGCGTCGGCGCGTTCGCCGTCGGCATGGCGCAAGCCGCGCTGGATGCCACTGTTGACCACACCGGTCAGCGGGAAGCCTTCGGCGGGCCGTTGATCAAACAGCAGGCGGTGGCGCACACGCTGGCCGAGATGGCCACCCGCACGGAAGCCGCCCGCCTCCTGGTCTACGCGGCGGCGGGCGCGTACGACGCGGGCGAGCAGAACCTCGGCGGTCGCGCGGCGATGGCGAAACTGTTCGCCACCGAGGCGGCGCAGTTCGTCGTCGACTCGGCGGTCCAGCTCCACGGCGCCCGCGCGCTGCGGCGCGGGCACCTGCTGGAGCACCTGTACCGGGAGGTCCGGGCCCCGCGCATCTACGAAGGCGCGTCGGAGATCCAGCGGACGATCATCGCGCGCTGGCTGGCTTCCGCTCGATCCACCACTGGCTGAGCAGCAACCCCTGTCACCCGAAGAGCAGTTCGACGCTCTTGTCCACGCAGATTTGCGCGACGACCGCCAAACGGCGGGCGTCGTCCCGGTGCCGTCGGACGAGGGGATCGGCGCTTCCGCCTCGAGGCTGGCCGGTCATCTCCCGCAGGCGAGGCAGGAGCGCGGCGCACTGCGCCGGGGTGAGGCCGGGACCCTCGTCATCGGCGTGGTCGAGGAGGGGGGCCAGCGTGGTGGAGACGTCCGCCCACGGACGCTCTCCGCCGAAGCCGTGCATCTCGTCCAGGGCGATCCCCTCGGCCTCGGCCAGCCACCGCCGGAACGCGGCGAAGCCGGTATAGGACCAGGAGACGTCCGGACTGCTGGTGTCACCGTCTCCGGGGAACAGCATGAGTCCCACGGGCCCTCCTCTGCAGGTGCGGGGCCCGGATCATCCCACGCCGGCCGGCTTCGGCTTCCGCTCGATCCACCACTGGCTGAGCAGCAGCAGCGTCAGGACGCTCAGCACCCCGGACACGGTGGCGGCGCTGAGGATCATCGTCTCCTTGTCCAGGCCCCGCGGCATGACCACCAGGAAGCCGACCGGGGACAGGGCCCGGGTCATCAGCGTGTTCATGCACATCGCGAAGCTGCGGATCATCCACTTCCGGTGGTCGCCGTACCGGCGCTGCCGGATCGCCCGCCAGCCGGCGATCGTGAACCCGAGCCACAGGACGGCGGCCACGACGTCGAGCGCGGCGACGACCGGCCCGAACGGGCTCACCGCGCCGATGGTCGCGGCCATCACGGCCGCCGGAACGGCCCCGCCGAAGACGTAAACGCGCCCGACACGACGGTGGACCACCGGGTGCGTCCGGCGCAGCCACGGCCAGATCTGCAGGATCACCCCGACGATGGCAACGGTCCCGAAGGCGATGTGCGCGACGAGCAGCCAGTAGTGCGCGGCGAACCCGGCGGGCGCCGGAACCCGCGACCGCGCGGGATCGAAGGTGAGGTAGGGCGGCACGGAGTAGGCGAGGAAGACGGCGACGACCAGGGCGAGCGGCGCCACCCACGGCCGTCGCCACCACTTCGTCGTCGTCCCGGCAGGCTTCACTTCGGTGCGAACGGTCACGGCCACCCCCGACGTCGGCTTTCGTCCCGACGTTAGGGACCGCCCCCGGGAGGAGCCATGGGGTGGGCCACCGCCACCGTGGTGGGGCCCACCCCACCGCCGTTCAGCTGCCGCGGACCCGCCGGACGGTGTCGCGGTAGAAGTACCCGCTCTGCTTGATCGTCCGCTGTTGCGTCTCGTAGTCCACCCGGATCAGGCCGAACCGCTTCGCGTACCCGTACGCCCACTCGAAGTTGTCCAAAAGGGACCATGCGAAGTAGCCCCGCACGTCCGCGCCGGCCTGGCGGGCCGCCGCCACCGCGGCGATGTGCGAGGCCAGGTACGCCGTACGTCCGTCGTCACGCACGAACCCGGACGAGTCCGGGTCGTCGTCGAAGGCCGAGCCGTTCTCCGTGATGTACATCGGCAGGCCCGGGTAGTCGCGGCCCAGCCGCGTCAGCAGCTCCGTGAACTTGCCTGGCAGGATCTCCCAGCCCATCGCCGTCGTCGGCTCGCCGAACGGGATCACCCGCGACGCCGGGACGCCGTCCGCGTCGACGGCGGAACCCGCGTCGTCCACGCCCGAGAACTGCTGGCCGAAGTAGTAGTTCACACCCAGGAAGTCCAGCGGCGCCGAAATCACCGAAAGGTCGCCGTCCTGGACCGGCAGCCGGACGTCCCGCGCGGCCAGGTCCTCCACCACGTCCGTCGGGTACCGGCCGTGGACCAGCGGGTCCAGGTAGATCCGGACGCCGAGGCCGTCGGCCTGGCGGGCCGCGCGCACGTCCTCCGGGGAGTCCGTCGCCGGGTCGGCCGTGCACATGTTGAGCGTGATGCCGAACTGCGTGTCCGCCGGGGCCGCCTCGCGCATCCGCTGCACCGCGAGCCCGTGGCCGAGCAGCAGGTGGTGCACCGCGTGCAACCCCGCCGCGTAGTCACGGCGGCCCGGCGCCATCACGCCGTGGACGTACCCGTGCATGGCCGAGCACCACGGCTCGTTCAGCGTCGTCCAGTGCCGCACCCGATCGGAAAGCCGGTCGAACACGAGCATCGCGTAGTCGGCGAACCGGTACGCCGTGTCCCGCGCCGGCCAGCCGCCCGCGTCCTCCAGCTCCTGCGGGAGGTCCCAGTGGTACAGCGTCAGCCACGGCGTGATCCCCCGGCTCAGCGTCTCGTCGACGAGCCGGTCGTAGAACCCCATGCCCGCCTCGTTGACGCCGCCACGGCCGCGCGGCTGGATCCGGGGCCACGCCACCGAGAACCGGTAGGTGTCGGCCCCGAGCGCGCGCACCAGCTCGATGTCCTCCGGCATCCGGTGGTAGTGGTCGCAGGCGATGTCACCGTTGTCGTTGTTGTCGATCGCCCACGGCACCTGGCAGAACGTGTCCCAGATGGACGGTGTGCGCCCGTCCTCGGAGACCGCGCCTTCGATCTGGTACGCGGCGGTCGCCACGCCCCAGCGGAAGTCCGGCGGCAGGGTGTCGATCAGCGCCTGCTGCTCGGCGGTCGCGGCTGTGGTCTCGGTCAAGGCGGCTCTCCTCCAGGAGTTATCGGACACCGGCGGTCAGGGAGCGACGGGGTGCAGCCAGCACGCCACTTCGCGCGCGGGGTCGCCGGGCGGGCCCAGCAGCGGCACCCGGTCGGGGCACGGCTCGAAAGCCTTGGGGCAGCGCGGGTGGAACGCGCAGCCGGACGGCATCCCGCGCGTGTCCGGCGGCGATCCGGGGATCCCGGCCAGCTCGCGCCGCGGCCCCCGCAGCGCGGGGAACGAGTTCAGCAGGCCGTGACTGTACGGGTGCAGCGCGTCCCGGTAGAGGTCCGCCGCCGGTGCCTGCTCGACGATCCGGCCGCCGTACATGATCGCGATCCGGTCCGAGAACTCCACCAGCAGCGACAGGTCGTGCGTGATGAACAGGACCGAGAAGCCCAGCCGCTCGCGCAGCTCCACGAGCTGGCCGAGGATCTGCCGCTGCATCACGACGTCGAGCGCGGTGGTCGGCTCGTCCATGATGACGATCCGCGGTTCCAGGGCCAGCGCCATTGCGATCATCACGCGCTGCCGCATCCCGCCGGAGAGCTGGTGCGGGTACGCCTCCAGCCGGTCGACCGAAATCCCCACCAGTTTCAGCAGGTCACGGGCCCGCGCGAGGCGGCTCGCTTTCGTCGACCGCGGTTCGTGCGCCTTGATGACGTCGACCAGCTGCGTGACCACCTTGTGCACCGGGTTCAGCGAGTTCATCGCGCCCTGGAACACGATGGACGTCTCCGCCCAGCGGAAGTCCCGCAGCTGCTTGTCCGTCAGGCGGAGGACGTCGTAGGGCTCGCCGTCCGCGGGGTGGTAGATCACCTCGCCGCCACGGATCACGCCGGGCGGCGCGAGCAGCCGCGTCAGCCCGTAGGCCAAAGTGGACTTCCCGCTGCCGCTTTCCCCGGCCAGGCCGAGGACTTCGCCGCGGTGCAGCGTCAGGTGGACGTCCCGGACCGCGCGCACGGCCTCGTCGCCGACGCCGTAGTCGACGTCCAGGCCCTTGATCTCCAGCACCGGGTCCATCATGGCCGTTCCTCCCGCCCGAGCACGGGCGTGAAGCCCACCCGCATGCGATGCGTCTTGCCGTCGGCGCCCTTGACCCGCGCCTTGCCGCTGCCGCGCAGGCGTGGGCTGACGAACTCGTCGATGCCGAAGTTGAGCAGGGACAACGCCGTGCCGAGGATGGCGATCGCCAGCCCGGCCGGCACGAACCACCACCACGCGCCCTGCGCGAGGGCCTGCTGGCTCTGCGCCCAGAACAGGATCGTGCCCCAGTTCCAGTTGGACAGTCCGGAGACGCCGACGAACGCCAGCGTGATCTCCGACATCACCGCGAAGATCACCGTGCCGACGAAGCTGGACGCGATCACCGCGGTCAGGTTCGGCAGGATCTCGAAGAAGATGATCCGCCACGTCGACTCGCCGGTCGCCCGGGCCGCTTCGACGTACTCGCGACCCCGCAACGACAGGGTTTGCGCTCTCAGCACCCGCGCGCCCCACGCCCACGACGTGAAACCGATGATCACCGCGACCAGGATGTCGCCGCCGGTGGGCACCGCGCTGCCGATGATGATGATCAGCGGCAGCGCCGGGATCACCAGGAACACGTTCGACAGTGCGGAGAGGCCTTCGCCCGGCGTGCCGCCGAGGTACCCGGACGTCACGCCGACGATCACCGCGAGGATCGTCGCCACGATCCCGGCGGCCAGTCCGACCAGCATGACGCTGCGCGTGCCGACCACGACCTGGCTGAAGATGTCCTGGCCGAGGTGGGTGGTGCCGAACCAGTGCCGGGCCGACGGCGACTCCAGCAGGTCCTTGCTGCGCGCCGACGGGTCGTACGGCGCGATCCACTCCCCGATCACCGCGATGACCAGGAAGAAGCCGATGACGACGACGCCGGTGACGGTCTTCCCGCCGGTCAGGAACCGGAAGCGGCGCCGGCGCGCGGCGACCGCTTCGAGCGGGAGGGCTTGGGCGGCCTTGACGTCCGCCGCGGGAACGGCCATGTCAGCCCTCCTTCCGGGTGCGCGGGTCGAGTGCGAGGTAGGCGACGTCGGCGAGCAGGTTCGCCACCAGCACCGAGAGCGTGATGATCAGGAAGATGCCCTGCATCAGCGGGTAGTCCTGCGAGCCGACGGCCTGGAACAGCTGGTAGCCGACGCCGGGGTAGGAGAAGACGATCTCCACCAGCAGCGTGCCGCCGACGATGAACCCGAGCGCCAGCGCGAAGCCGGACACACTGGGCAGCAGCGCGTTACGCGCCGCGTACCCGACCATGACCCGGCGTTCCGGCAGGCCCTTGGCGTGCGCGACCGTGACGTAGTCCTCGGATGCGACGGTGACCATCATGTTGCGCATGCCCAGGATCCAGCTGCCCATCGAGCTGATCAGGATGGTCAGCGCGGGCAGCAGGCTGTGCTGGATCGCGCTGCCGATGAACGAGCCGTCCCAGCCCGGGACGGTGCCCGGGTCGTAGCCGCCGGACGACGGGAAGAAGCTGCCCGGACCGGCCAGGATCGTCAGCGCGATCAGGCCGAGCCAGAAGTACGGGATCGACGACAGGAACGTCGTCACCGGCAGCAGGCCGTCGACCCACGAGCCGCGCTTCCAGCCGGCGACCACGCCGAGCCCGGTACCGATCGCGAAGCCGACGACCGTGGTGATGCCGACCAGGATGATCGTCCACGGCAGGCTGTCGGTGAGCAGGTCGGACACCGGCGTCGGGAAGAACGTGAACGAGATCCCGAGGTCGCCGCGGAACAGCTGCCCCCAGTAGTCGAAGTACTGGGAGATCAGGCTTTCGTTCTTGTCCAGTCCGAACAGGACGTACAGCGACTCGATCGCGTCCGCGCTGATCATGCCCTGGTTCTTCGCGATCAGCGACTGCACCGGGTCGCCGGGGATCATCCGCGGGATGAAGAAGTTGATGGTGACGGCGGCCCACGCGGTGAAGACGTAGAAGCCCAGCCGTTGCAGCAGGTACCTCATCGGGCGGCCCCGTCGTACAGCCAGCAGGCGGTCCAGTGGCCCGGTGCGTCGCCGACGTCGAACCGCGGGGGCAGCTCGGTCTTGCACCGCGCCAGAGCGACCGGGCAGCGCGGGTGGAACCGGCAGCCGGACGGCGGGTCGATCAGGCTCGGTGGCTCACCGGACCCGCGTTCGACCGGCGTCTCCGAGGGATCGCCGCCGCTCGCGATCCGGTCCGGGTCGGGCGCGGATTCGATGAGCAACCGGGTGTACGGGTGCGCCGGTCGCTGCGTGATGGTTTCGCTGTCGCCGCCTTCGACCATCCGGCCCGCGTACATCACCATCGTCTCGTCGGCGAAGTAGCGCGCGGAGGCGATGTCGTGCGTGATGTACAGGATCGCCAGGTGCAGACGTTCCTTGAGGTCCCGCAGCAGGTTCAGCACGCCGAGCCGGATGGAGACGTCCAACATGGACACCGGCTCGTCGGCCAGCAGCGCCTCCGGGTCGGCGCCGAGCGCCCGGGCGATCGCGACGCGCTGGCGCTGGCCGCCGGACAGCTCGTGCGGGAACTTGTCGATGTACCGCTCGGGCGGCGTCAGCTGGACGCGCGAGAGCAGCTCGTGCAGCGACTTCTCGAGGTCTTCGCCCTCGCGGCCGTGGATCTTCAGCGCCCGCGTCAGGTGGTAGCGCACGGTGTGCACCGGGTTCAGCGACGCGAACGGGTCCTGGAAGATCATCTGCACGCGGCGGGCGTAGGCGCGGAACGCCTTGCCGTGCTTGACGTCGATGCTGTCGCCGTGCAGCCGGATGTCGCCGCCGGTGCGGGGGTAGAGGCCCGCGAGCAGCCGGGCGACCGTCGACTTGCCGGAGCCGGACTCGCCGACGAGCGCGGTGACGCGGCCCCGCCGGAGCGTCAGTGTCACGTCGTCGACGGCCTGGATGCTGCGGCGCGGCCCGGTCAGCGCGGCCCGGCCACGCCGCCGGACCGGGAAGTGCTTGGTGAGGCCCGCGGCTTCGAGGACCACGGGGAGGTCCCCCTCCGACCCGACGGCGACGGGGTCGGAGGGGGACTGCTCGGTCGTCACGGCTGAGTCCGCCATCGTCAGGCCGCGGGCTTGAGGTGCAGGACGATGTCGAGCGCGTTGCGCAGCGTCGGCTGGGCCGGCGCGTACGGGTTGGCCTCGTCCGGCCAGCCGACCCAGTTCTTCGTGCTGTACTCGCCGCCGGAGTTGGCCGCCGACGTGGGGACCATCGGCTGCTGCTCGATCATGATCTTCTGCAGCGTCGCCATGGCCGCGTTGCGGGCGGCGTCGTCCTCGGCGTTCGCGTAGGTCTCCAGGGCCTTGGTCGCCTCGTCGTTCTTGAAGCGGCCGTAGTTGCCGTTGATGCCACCCTGGCCGGTCGGCTTGTAGCGGTTGCCGTCCATGACGTCGCGGTACATGTCGTACGGCGTCTGCCCGTCGTTGGTCCAGTGCATCAGGCCTTCGAAGTCGCCGGTGTCGACCGACTTCATCCACGCGTCCTGGTTCATCTTCTCGACCGTGGCGGTGATGCCGATCTGCGCCAGGTTGTCCTTGATGACCTCCAGGTCGGTGATGTAGTCCGACCAGCCGGACGGGACGGTGAGCTTGATGGTGACCGGCTTGCCGCTCGGGTCGGCCAGCTTGTCACCGGTGAACTTGTAGCCCGCGCCGGTCAGCAGCGACTTCGCGCCCGCAACGTCGACCTGGACCGACTGGCCCTTGTACTGCGGGGCGATGAAGGAGTCGCCCGCCGGGGTCGGGATGCCGGTGACCTGGTCGTTCTTCGGGTAGAAGTAGCCGGCCTCGCCCTGGTTGAAGATGTCGTCGCGGTTGATCACCTTGTTGACGGCCTGGCGCAGCTTCGCGTCGCTCCACGGCGCCTTCTCGGTGTTGAACCACAGGCCGTGCACGGCCAGCTGGGCGGGGAACCACAGCTTGTAGTGCTGCGGGTCCTTGTTCGTGTAGACGGCCTTGTAGTTCGGGATGAACACGAAGCTCCACTCGGCGGCCCCGTTGACCAGCGCGTTCACCTGCGCGTTGTTGTCGGTGTAGGAGGTGTAGCGGATCTCCTTGACCTTCGGCGCTTCCTGCCAGTAGCCGCTGTCGCGCCGCGTGACGATCATCGTCTGCGGGGTGGCCGACTTGAGCGTGTACGGCCCGGTGCCGATCGGGTTCTTCACGAGGTCGAGCGCCGGGTCCTTGACGTCCTTCCAGACGTGCTTCGGCACGACGAGGGTCTGCAGGATCTTCACCTGGTTGACGAACTGTGAGCTGTCGAAGCCCAGCGTCACCTGGTTCCCGGCCGCGGCGATGTCCTTGTACGGCACGGCGTCGACGTTCAGCGCCTTGTTGTCGCGCAGCAGCTGGAACGTGTAGGCGACGTCCTCGGCGGTCATCGGCTGGCCGTCGGAGAACTTCACGTTGTCACGGACGGTCAGGACCAGCTTCTTGTAGTTGTCCGTCCAGTCCCACTTGGTGGCCAGCCAGGGCTTCGCCGGATCCTGCGGCTTGACGCGGTTGTGCATGGCGAGGGGTTCGTAGATCATCCACCGGTAGCCCATGTTCGACAGGGCGGACGTCTCCAGGAACGGGTTGTTGTTCTCCGCCTGCGGACCGTCCGGCTTGCCGACGTTGAGCACGGCGTCGGGATTGCTCTGGGCGGCGTTCGAACTGCCTCCGCTGCACGCGGTCAGGCCACCCACGGCCAGCACGGCCACGAGCGCTGCGACGATGGAGCGCTTGACTCGCATCGAATCCTCCTGGTCATCGACGACTACTTGCTGTCGACTGGTAGCGAGCCCCGACCGCCGGCGACCGAACGACGTCCCGAAGTCAACCCGGGTGACTCGGGTCACGTCAATAACACGGCGGTAACGTTTTGTACCTAAGTTTAAGTACTGAAAGAACACCCGGTCTGGACCTGTGGGTCGATTGAATCCTTGCAACGCAAGGGTTTCAGCCGGTCCGGCCGCCGTTCGCCAGCAACTGCGCGATCGGCAGAGTGGCCGCGCCGAGCGCGACCGCCTCCGGCCCGAGCCGGCCCAGGACGACCTCGGTGCGCTCGGCCAGGTAGTCCAGGGCGTGCCGGCCGACGGCGTCCCGGACCGCGGGCAGGATCGCCGGTCCCATGATCGCCCCGGCCGAGCCGGAAAGCACCACCCGATCGGGGCTGAGCAGGTTGATCAGGTTCGCGATGCCGATGCCCAGGTATTCGCCGGTCTCGGCGAGCACCTCGGCGGCCGGGCCGCCCTGCGGGGCTTCGGCCACGATCCGCGCCAGTTCGACGTCGCTTTCGTCCCCGATGACCGGTTCCTTGCCGGCGCGGGCGGCGTAGTGGCGGACGACGGCTTCGGTGCCGACGTAGGCCTCCAGGCAGCCGTGCGAGCCGCACCGGCAGGCCGCCCCGGCCGCCTTGACGACGGTGTGGCCCCACTCGCTGGTCGTGATGCCGGGGTGCGACCGCCCGGCGGTCGCGACGGCCGCCCCGACGCCGACGCCGAGCAGGGCGACGATGGCGCGTTCGGCGCCCCGGCCGGCGCCGCGCCAGGCCTCGGCCTGCCCCAGGGTGCGGGCGCGGTTGTCCAGGTGGAGGGGCGCTTGGATGTGCGGGTGGATCAGCTCGGCGAAGTTCACGCCCTGCCAGCCGAGGGTGGGCGCGTGCACGATGCCGCCGTCGCGGACCGCGCCCGGCACGCCGATACCGACGCCGAAGACCGTGTCCGGATCGCCGCCTTCGAGCACTTCGGCGATGCCGGTGCGCACCAGCCCGGCCACCTCGTCCGGGTCGAGCCGGGTGCCGACCAGCGGGTGGCGGACGGTCCCGAGGGTGCCGAGCGCGCAGTCGAAGAGGCCGACCTCGACGTGCGTTTCGCTGACGTCGACGCCCACGACCTGCCCGAAGTCCGGCCGCACGGCCAGCAGCGTCCGCGGCCGCCCGCCGTCCGATTCGACCGATCCGGCTTCGGCGACGACGCCGTCGGAGATCAGCTCGGAAACGACGTTGGTAACGGTGGCGGCCGACAGTCCCGATTCAGCTACCAGTTCCAGTCTGCTGACGGGACCGCGGAGGTAGAGCGAGGAGAGCAGCGCCGCGCGGTTGTGCCGCCTGAGGTCACGGGTCGTCTGGCGCACCACCTGGGTCACCGGGAGGATTCTGCCAGACCGCGGCCCCGCCACCATGGGTTCGGGACTTAGTTCACCACTTAATACATAGCCACAACTTACGGCGATCAGGCATCCTGTCAGTGAGCCGGTAAGAGTCCAGATGGGTTGCCCATGGCGAGCAAGCGCACCACCGTCCGCGATCTGCGGCGGCACAACCGATCCCTGCTGCTGTCGAAACTGTACTTCGACGGCCCGCTGTCGAGGCACGAACTCAGCCAGCTCACCGGATTGAGTGCCGCCACGGTGAGCAACGTGACCGCCGAACTGGGCGAAGAACGCCTGATCACCGAAGCCGGCCAGGTCGAATCGGACGGCGGGCGCCCCCGGGTGCTGCTGCGCGTGGATCCGGCGTACGGGCACGTCGCGGGGGTCGACATCGGCGAAACGGGCGTCAAGGTCGAGCTGTTCGACCTGGCGATGAACCGTCTGGCGACGGTCGAGCACCCCCTCCCGAAGGCACCGGACCCGGCGACGGCGGTCGAGCAGGTGACGTCCGGGCTGCGCGAGGTGTTCGCGAGCACGGGCATCGACGAGCCGGGCGTGCTGGGTGTCGGCATCGGCGTGCCGGGAACGGTCGAGCAGGGGGCGGAGGTGCTGGTCCACGCCCCGACGGTCGGCTGGGACGCGGTGCCGTTCACGTCGCTGCTGCAGGAGGCGGGGGTCGGCCTGCCGCTGTTCGTGGACAACGGCGCGAAGACGCAGGGCCAGGCGGAGATGTGGTTCGGCGCGGGCCGCGGGGCGCGCCACGCGGTGATCGCGCTGATCGGCTCGGGCGTGGGCGCGGCGGTGGTGACGGACGGAACGACGTACCGGGGGTCGACGAGCAGCGCGGGCGAGTGGGGCCACACAACGATCGCGTACGGCGGTCAGGAGTGCCGCTGCGGCTCACGGGGGTGCTTGGAGGCATACATCGGCGCGGGCGCGGTCCTGGCGCGGTACCGCCGGGCCCGCGGCAAGGACATGACGGGCGAGGACGAGCAGGCCCAGTTCTCGGCACTGCTGTCATCGGCGGCCAAGTCCAAGACGGCGGCCCGCGTCCTCGACGAAACGGCGGGCTACCTGGGAGCGGGCATCGCCAACTTGATCAACTTGTTCAACCCGGAGCGCATAGTGATCGGCGGCTGGGCAGGCCTGGCGCTGGGCGAGCACCTCCTACCCCGCATCCGCGAGGCGGCGGGCGAGCACGCCCTCCGGCACCCGTTCAGCCAGACATCGATCCAGCTGGGCTCGCTGGGCTTGGACGCGGTGGCAACCGGGGCGGCCACGTTGCCGGTGGCGGACCTGCTGGAGCAGGGAGCAACATCGAGGATCGCCAAGCCGGGAGCCCCGAAGTCCGACGCGGCGTGAGCGCGGGGTGAACCGGGCGTAGCAGGGGCCCCGCCAGGGGCTGCCCCTCCCAGGGGTTCGTCCCTCCCAGGGGCTGCCCCTCCCCAGGGGGCCACCCCGCCAGGGCTGCCCCTCCCCAGGGGCTGCCCCTCCCCAGGGACCAGTCCCTCCCAAGACCCGTCCCTCCCCAGGGACTGCCCCTCTTCAGGGCCCTCCCCAGCAGGATTCCGGCAAAGTCGAACCTTCCAGGGTGTCTCACCTGCTCGAAAAGCAAGCTGACCGCCGGACCTGCACCCCACCCAGACCCCCCACCACCCCGATCCGAAGCCAGAACACGGACGGTGGTGCCGGGTCAAGGCACGCTTTCCCGCCTTGACGCGGCACCACCGTCCGTAGTGACAATTCAGGCTTCGGGGTGGTGGGCACCCGCAGCCCTGGCCGGGGCCCACCCTCCCAGGGGGTCCATCCCCGCTCCAGCGTATCGCCGCCGCCCGACAGAAATCGGCGCAAACCCCCGTCCAGCCCACCTTGTCCACACCCCGGCCCAGTTGTGGACGAGTCGGCCACCGACGCGGCCGGCTTCAGGGTGCCCCGCTGAGCGGGAACCAGCACCGACACCGGCAGCCCGTCACCCACCCACCCTTAATTCGGGTTGAAAAAAAATGACCGGCCGACGGTTGCCCGGCTTGTCTGGACCATGCATACTTTGTTGCCAGGCACAACAAAGCGCCCGCCGACGCTCGCCAAGTCCGACACCGCCCAGGACCGCGAGCGGCGGCTGATCGGCCGCGCCTGCCGCCGCCCCGGCATGCGAGGCCACCTCCCCTCCCCGCGTTCCGTGCTGCGCGCGGAACGCCGTTCCCTCCACGGTGAAAGAGGCGACAACGATGTCCACCTCCAAAAAGAACCGCTGGGCGGCACTCTTCGCCGCCTGCTCACTGCTCCTCCTCGGGCAGCAAGCCCTCACGATGGCCCCGGCCGAAGCAGCGGCCACCTTCACCGACGACTTCAACGGCCCCGCGGGTGCCGGCGTCGACGGGTCGAAGTGGCAGCTCGAGACCGGCGACAACGTCAACAACCACGAGCGCCAGTACTACACCTCCGGAACCAACAACGCCCAGCTCGACGGCCAGGGTCACCTCGTCATCACGGCCAAGAAGGAAAACCCCGGCAACTACAACTGCTGGTACGGCCGCTGCGAGTACACCTCCGCCCGGCTCAACACCGCAGGCAAGTTCAGCCAGGCCTACGGCCACTTCGAGACGCGCATGAAACTCCCGCGCGGGCAGGGCATGTGGCCGGCCTTCTGGATGCTCGGCGGCGGGAACTGGCCCACCGACGGCGAAATCGACATCATGGAGAACGTCGGGTTCGAGCCGAACACCGTGCACGGCACCATCCACGGCCCCGGCTACTCCGGCTCCGGCGGCATCGGCGCCGCCTACAACGGCCCGAACTTCTCCGACGACTTCCACACCTACGCCGTCGACTGGGCGCCCAACCAGATCAAGTGGTACGTCGACGGCAACCTCTACCAGACGCGCACGCCGTCGGACCTGAACGGCAACCGCTGGGTCTACGACCACAACTTCTTCATCATCCTCAACCTCGCTGTCGGCGGGTACTGGCCCGGCGATCCCAACAGCAGCACGCAGTTCCCGCAGCAGCTGATCGTCGACTACGTGCACGTCACCAACACCTCGAGCAGCGGCGGCGGCCGGACCGGCACGATCACCGGCATCGGCGGCAAGTGCGTCGACGTCGCCGGGGCGAACAGCGCCAACGGCACGCCGATCCAGATCACCGACTGCAACGGCAACGCCGCGCAGAGCTGGACCGTCGGCACCGACGGCACGATCCGCGCCCTCGGCAAGTGCATGGACGTCAGCGGCGCGGGCACCGCGGACGGGACAGCGGTGCAGCTCTACGACTGCAACGGGACCGGCGCCCAGCAATGGGTCGTCACCGGCGCCAAGGACATCGTGAACCCGAACGCGAACAAGTGCCTCGACGCCACCGGCAACTCCAGCGCGAACGGCACCCGCCTGCAGATCTGGACCTGCGGCGGCGGCGCCAACCAGAAGTGGACCACTCCCTGACCCACGTCCCCTCGTGAGTGGTAAGGCGGGTTCTAACCCGCCTTACCACTCACGACCCCATGGAGGAGAATCCAGTGCGGCGAATCCTCGTCGCGCTAATGGGGTGTGCCCTGTTAGCGCTTTCCCTCACCACCGGCTCCGCACAGGCGGCCGTCGACGCCGGTCCGTCCGCGAGCCAGCTGCTCGCCAAAACCCAGACCTGCCAACAGATCTCGAACGGCAAGTATTCCTACGACGAAGGCGGCGCGGCCACCGTGCCCGTCTGCCAGGCGAACGGCGCGGTCTTCTTCAAGGCAGACATGGACATCGACTGCGACGGCGTCCGCACCACGCAGTGCAACGAGAACACCGACTGCTGCTTCTACCCCGACACCGCGTTCCACACCTCGGCCGACCAGCCGCTCAACGCGGCGCAGCTCCCGTACATCGTCCTGCCGCAACTGACGTCCACTTGGGACTACCGCAACTACGGCATCGACGGCGGCTCGGTCGTGGCGGTGATCTACAACAACCAGGTCACCTACGCCGTGGTCGGCGGCACCGGCCCGACGAGCATCATCGGCGAGGCGTCCTACGCCACCGCCGTCAGCCTCGGCATCAACCCCGACCCGAAGAACGGTGGCACCGAAGGCCCGGTGACGTACGTCGTGTTCCCGAACACGCACGTCAACCCGATCGAGAACCACGCCAACGCGGTCAGCCTCGGCGAGCAGGTCGCGACGCAGTTCGTGGGCGGCACCACGACGCCGCCCACGCAAAGCGCGATCACCGGCATCGGCGGCAAGTGCGTGGACGTCGCGGGTGCGAACAACGCCAACGGCACCGCCGTCCAGCTCTACGAATGCAACGGCACCAACGCTCAACAGTGGACGGTCGGCAGCGACGGAACGCTGAAAGCGCTCGGCAAGTGCCTCGACGTCACCAGCGCGGGCACCGCGAACGGAACCACGACCCAGCTCTGGGACTGCAACGGCTCCAACGCCCAGAAGTGGTCGGCCAACGCGGCGAAGAACCTCGTGAACGCCGGTTCCGGCAAGTGCCTCGACGCCACCGGCAACTCCAGCGCCAACGGGACCCGGCTCCAGATCTGGACCTGCGGGTCCGGCGCGAACCAGAAGTGGACACTGCCATGAGAAAACGCTCTCTCCTCGCGACCACCGCCGTGATAGCCCTCACCGCGGCCACCTTCGCCGCACCCGCGCAGGCCGCGGGCGAAACCGTGAACATCTGGCTCACCACGACCAGCGACGCCGGCGGCCGCCAGGTCACCCGCGGTCTCCAGCAGCAGACGCCGGTGACGTTCGCCTCGGGCACCGGCACCGGCGGCGTGACCATCAACGTCAACGAAAACACCACCTACCAACAGTTCGAAGGCGGTGGCGCGTCCTTCACGGACACCGCCGCGTGGCTGCTGAACTCCAGCGGCGCCCTCACCCAGGCCACCCGCGACGACACCATGCGCAAGCTGTTCGACCCGAACAGCGGCATCGGGCTGAGCTTCATCCGCAACCCACTCGGCGCGTCCGACCTGGCCCGCTACAGCTACACCTTCGACGACGTGCCGGCCGGCCAGACCGACCCGAACCTGACGCACTTCTCGATCGCGCACGACCAGGCCGACGTGCTGCCGCTGACCAAGCAGGCCAAGCAGCTCAACCCGCAGGCCAAGGTGATGGCGTCGCCGTGGAGCGCGCCGCCGTGGATGAAGGACAACGGCAGCTACCTGCTCGGCTGGGTCGAATCGCAGTACTACCCGGCCTACGCGCAGTACTTCGTCAAGTACCTCCAGGCCTACCGGGACGCGGGCGTGCCGATCGACTACGTCTCGATGCAGAACGAGCCGACGTGCTGCTCGAGCTACCCGTCGACCAACTGGAACGGCGCCGGCCTGGCGTACTTCGCGAAGAACAACCTGCTGCCCGCGCTCCAGGGCGCCGGTCTGTCCACAAAGGTCCTGGCCCTCGACTGGAACTGGGACACCTACGCGTCCTACGGCGCACCGACGCTGGACGATCCGGCCATCCGCAACCACCCGAACTTCGGCGGGGTGGCCTGGCACGGTTACGGCGGCAACATCGCCCAGCAGACGACGACGCACAACCAGTACCCGAACGTCAACGCCTACTCGACCGAGCACTCCGGCGGTACCTGGATCTCGAACCAGCAGGCCGAGGACATGAACAACATCGTCGACTACACCCGCAACTGGTCGAAGAGCTTCGTCAAGTGGAGCCTCGGTGTCGACCAGAACATGGGCCCGCACAACGGCGGCTGCGGCACCTGCACCGGTCTCATCACCGTCCACAACGGAGACTCCCGCAGCGGGCAGGTCGACTACACCGTCGAGTACTACACCATGGGTCACCTGACGAAGTTCGTGAAGCCGGGCGCGTACCGGATCGACTCGAACGACAACTCGACCGTCCGCAACGTCGCCTGGAAGAACCCGGACGGCTCCAAGGCGCTCATCGCGTACAACTCGGGCACCGGCAACCAGAGCGTCCGCGTGAACTGGGGCGGCTCCTCGTTCACCTACACCCTCCCCGGCCGCACGTCGGCGACGTTCACCTGGAACGGCAGCCAGGGCACCGGCGGCGGCAAGACCGGCCCGATCACCGGTCTCGGCGGCAAGTGCATCGACGTCGCCGGCGCGAACAGCGCCAACGGCACCGCCGTCCAGCTGTACGACTGCAACGGCTCGGGCGCTCAACAGTGGACAGTCGGCGCCGACGGAACCCTGACCGCGCTGGGCAAGTGCCTCGACGTCACCGGACAGTCCACGGCGGACGGCGCGCAGCTGCAGCTGTGGGACTGCGGCGGCACGGCCAACCAGCGATGGGCGGCCACCGCGGCCAAGGACCTCGTCGGCGCGGGCTCGAACAAGTGCGTCGACGCCACCGGCAACTCCAGCGCCAACGGCACCCGGCTGCAGATCTGGACCTGCACCGGCGCCGCCAACCAGAAGTGGAACGTGCCAGCATGAAGAAGACAGCAATATTCGGCGCCCTGATCGCCGCGTCGGCCCTGGTGTTCGCCCCGGGCGTCGCGCAGGCGGCGACCGGCCCGATCACCGGCATCGCCGGCAAGTGCGTCGACGTCGCCGGCGCGAGCAGCGCCAACGGAACCGCCGTCCAGCTCTACGACTGCAACGGCACCGGCGCTCAACAGTGGACAGTCGGCAGTGACGGATCCTTGCAGGCATTGGGCAAGTGCCTCGACGTCACCAGCGCGGGCACCGCGAACGGCACGACGATCCAGCTCTGGGACTGCAACGGCTCCACCGCCCAGAAGTGGACGGCCAACGCGGCGAAGAACCTGGTCAACACCGGGTCCGGCAAGTGCCTCGACGCCACCGGCAACTCCAGCGCCAACGGCACCCGGCTGCAGATCTGGACGTGCGCGAGCACGGCCAACCAGCAGTGGACGCTGCCCAGCGGCGGCACCACCCCACCACCCGGACCGGGCGTGATGGCCGTCGCCCCCTACCTCTACAACGGCTGGGGCGACCCGCCCAACCCGGCGACGATCCAGAGCGCCACCGGCGTCAAGTGGTTCACGCTGGCGTTCATCCTGTCCAACGGCTACTGCAACCCGCAGTGGGACGGCGGCCGGGCGCTCACCGGCGGCGTCGACCAGAACACGATCAACACGATCCGCGCGGGTGGCGGCGACGTCATCCCGTCGTTCGGCGGCTACTCCGGCAACAAGCTGGAATCCTCGTGCGGCAGCGCGGGCGAGCTGGCGGCGGGCTACCAGAAGGTGATCAACGCCTACGGCCTCAAGGCGATCGACATCGACATCGAGGCCGACGCCTACAGCAACCCGACCGTGCAGCAGCGCACGGTCGACGCGCTGAAGACGGTCCGGGCGAACAACCCGGGCATCAAGCTCTACGTCACCTTCGGCACCGGCCAGTCCGGGCCCGACAACAGCCTGGTCAACCGGGCCGCCCAGGCCGGGCTCACGGTCGACGGCTGGGTGATCATGCCGTTCGACTTCGGCGGCGCGGGCCAGAACATGGGCACGTTGACGCAGCGGGCGGCCGAGGGCCTGAAGAACGTCGTCAAGAGCGCGTACGGCTACGACGACGACACGGCCTACCGGCACATGGGCATCTCGTCGATGAACGGCATCACCGACAACAACGAGACGGTCACGCTCAACGACTTCACCACGATCCTGGGCTACGCGAACGCGCACCACCTGGCCCGGCTGACGTTCTGGTCGGCGAACCGCGACCGCCCGTGCCCGAGTGGTTACCCGAACAACGACACCTGTTCCGGCGTTTCCCAGCAGGCGTGGGACTTCACGAGGATCTTCGCCCGCTACGCCGGCTGACCCCGGCTGCTCCGCAAGTCCGTGAAGGCCGTCGCGAGGCGGCCTTCACGGCGTAGGGCTGCCGGGCCGCGGCCCTGGGGAAGCGGCGACCCGGCAGCGTGGGGCCCCGCCTGCCGCTGGGGGTGTCCGGCGACGGGACCGCCCCCGAGGTTATCGACCGGGGCTCGCGTCCGGCTCGTGCTCGGACCGTCCGGACGCCAACCCTGCCCAAATGCCCCATCAGGGCGCTCGGGTCACTCGGCCGCGATGGCCGCGCGAGCCGCTTCGGCACGGTCGGCGTAGGCGCCCACCAGCTGCTCTTCGGCGTCGTCGAGGTACTTCATCAGCAGCTGCTCCGCGCCCGGGCCGTCGCCGGCCTCGATGCGGTCGAGGATTTCGTGGTTGCGCGGCAGGTAGCGCTCGTGGAAGCGCCGCGGCTCGGCCATGATGTGGAACACCAGCCGCAGCTCGGCGGTCAGCCTGCCGACCAGCTCGTTCACCCGCTCGCTGCCCGACAGCGCGGCGAGCTCCTGGTGGAACCAGACGTTCGCGGTGCCGAGGTCCTTCCAGTTGCCGGTGCGCGCGGCCTCGTCGCCGATGTCGACCTTCTCCTTGATCCGCGCGAAGGTCGCCGGCTTGGCCTTCAGCCCGCGGACCGCGGCGCACTCGATGATCTTGCGCACCCGGTAGATGTCGACGACGTCCTCGACGCTCGGGATGCGGACGAAGACCCCGCGGTTGAGCTCGTGGGCGAGCAGCCGCTCGTGCGTGAGCAGCCGGAACGCCTCGCGGAGCGTGTTGCGGGAGACGCCGAGCGCGTTGCCGATGTCCTGCTCCGACAGCCGGCCGCCGGGCAGGAAGAACCCCTCCGCGATGCGCTTGCGAAGGACGCCGGCCACCCGCTCGGCCGTGCTCTTGCGCGTGACCAGGCCGCGATCGGCCTCCAGGCCCGGGACGACGCCGTCTTCGATGACCACGAGGACAAGGCTACCCGCCACTCGGGGGACGATCCAATCGGCATCTTGTGGAATTGTTCAACAATCCATACTGTGTGAGGCACGCCATGATGAGAGACACTGGCCAGGAGGTGCCCCATGACTGCCACAGCTACCGAGGCCCGGCCGTTCGACTGGTTCCGCACGCTCGGAAAACGCGGACGCCGCGCCTTCCTGGGCGCGTTCGGCGGGTACGGCCTGGACTCGTTCGACTACCAGACCCTGCCGCTCGGGCTCGCCGCGATCACGGCGTTCTTCGGCATCTCGAGCGGCGAAGCCGGGCTGCTCAGCACGACGACGCTGGTCGTGTCGGCCATCGGCGGCGTCGGCGCCGGCATCCTCGCCGACCGCATCGGCCGCGTCCGGACGCTGCAGATCACCATCGCGATGTACACGATCTTCACCGTGCTCTGCGGCTTCGCGCCCAACTTCGAGACGCTGCTGGTCTTCCGCGCGCTGCAGGGCCTGGGCTTCGGCGGCGAGTGGGCGGCGGGCGCGGCCCTGGTCGCCGAGTACGCGCAGGCCAAGTACCGCGGCCGGACCGTGGCGTTCGTGCAGAGCGCCTGGGCCGTCGGCTGGGGTCTCTCGGTGATCGTCTACACGATCGTCTTCAGCTTCGCGAGCGACGACGTGGCCTGGCGGATCATGTTCTGGACCGGCGTCATCCCGGCGCTGCTCGTGCTGTGGGTCCGCCGCAGCGTGCAGGACGCCCCGCGTGCGGAGGAGCGGCGGGTCACCGAACGCTCCCGCGGCTCGCTCGGCAAGATCTTCCAGGCCGACCTGCTGCGCACGACGTTCTTCGCCTCGCTGCTGGCCACCGGCGTCCAGGGCGGCTACTACGCGATCAACACCTGGCTGCCGACCTACCTGAAGAAGACGCGCGAGCTGACCGTGATCGGCACCGGCGGCTACCTCGTCTTCCTGATCAGCGGCGCCTTCGTCGGGTACGTCTGCGGCGGGTACCTGACCGACCTGCTGGGGCGCAAGAAGACCTTCATGACCTTCGCGATCCTGTCCGCCGCGCTGATCGTCGCGTACACGCAGATCCCCAAGGGCGCCAACGGGCTGATCCTGGTGCTCGGCTTCCCGCTCGGCTTCTCGATGTCCGCGATCTTCAGCGGTTTCGGCGCGTTCCTCGCCGAGCTGTACCCCACGGCGCTGCGCGGCACCGGCCAGGGCTTCACGTACAACTTCGGCCGCGCGGTGGGCGCGATCTTCCCGACCATCGTGGGCTACCTCGGCGCCGGCGGCGCGATCGTCATCGGCGCGGCCGGCTACGGCATCGCGGTGCTGGCCCTGCTCGGTCTCCCCGAGACCCGCGGTATCGAACTCGTCGACTGAGGGGGAACTCATGACGACCTTCGACGAACCGGCCACCTACACGCCGGCGCAGGCCCGGGCGGCTTTCCGCGCCGGGACCGCCCACCCCACGACGGGCTGGGCCAACGGCTTCACCCAGACCAACCTGATCGCCGTGCCCGAGGACTGGGCCTACGACGTCCTGCTGTTCTGCACCCGCAACCCGCAGGCGTGCCCGCTGCTCGACGTCACCGACCCCGGCGACCCGGAAACCCGGCTCGCCGAGGGCGCGGACCTGCGCACCGACCTGCCGCGCTACCGGATCTGGCAGAACGGCGTCCTGGCCGGCGAGGTGTCGGACGCAACCG
Organism: Amycolatopsis sp. cmx-13-12; assembly: GCA_049998155.1. Lineage (GTDB taxonomy): Bacteria > Actinomycetota > Actinomycetes > Mycobacteriales > Pseudonocardiaceae > Amycolatopsis. Next base: position 678,587 of record JAEBES010000002.1, read on the forward strand.
GCCTGTGGCGCAGCGACATGGTCGCCTTCTCCATCGGCTGCAGCTTCACGTTCGAGACGGCGCTGGCCGCCGAGGGCGTCCCGCTGCGGCACGTCGACCAGGGCCGCAACGTCGCGATGTACGTGACGAACCGGCCGTGCGAGCCCGCCGGGCGGCTGTTCGGCCCGATGGTCGTGTCGATGCGGCAGATCCCGGAGGACCGGGTCGCCGACGCGATCCGGATCACCCGCGCGATGCCCGCCGTGCACGGCGGCCCGGTGCACATCGGCGACCCGCGGGCGCTGGGCATCGACGACCTTTCGCGGCCGGACTTCGGCGATCCGGTGGACGCCGAACCCGGCGACGTCCCGGTGTTCTGGGCCTGCGGGGTCACGCCCCAGGCGGCACTGATGGCGTCCCAGCCCCCCTTTGCGATCACCCACGCACCGGGGTACATGTTCATCACCGATCGGTACGACAGCGAATACCGGGTGGGTTGAAATGGATCTGAACAGCGATCTCGGCGAAGGCTTCGGCGCCTGGAAGATGGGCGACGACGAAGCCATGCTCGACATCGTGACCAGCGCGAACGTCGCGTGCGGCTTCCACGCCGGCGACCCGTCGGTGATGCGGCGGGTGTGCGAGCTGGCGGCCGAGCGCGGCGTCGCGATCGGCGCGCACGTCGGGTACCACGACCTGGCCGGGTTCGGCCGGCGCGCACTCGACATCCCGCCGGACGACCTGGCGAACGAGGTGCTCTACCAGATCGGCGCGCTGGACGCGTTCGCCCGCGCGGCCGGCAGCCGCGTGACGTACGTGAAGCCGCACGGCGCGTTGTACAACACCGCGGCGGTGGACGCCGAGCAGGCTGCGGCGATCGTCGACGGCCTGCGCCGCTACGACCCGGCGCTGGCGCTGCTCTGCCTGCCGCACTCGGAAATGCAGTGGCAGGCGGAGGCGGCGGGCGTGGTGGCGTACGCGGAGGCGTTCGCGGACCGCGCCTACACCGCGGACGGCAAGCTCGTGTCGCGCAAGCAGCCGGGCGCGGTCATCCACGACGCCGACGCCGTCGCCGAACGCGCGGTCGGCATGGCGACCGGCGGCGTCGTGACGGAGAACGGCACGAAGCTCGAGGTGCGCCCGGACTCCCTGTGCGTGCACGGGGACACGCCGGGCGCGGTCGAGCTGGCCCGGCGGATCGAGGCGGCACTGCTCGAGGCGGGCATCCAGCTCGGCGCGTTCACCGGATGACCGTCCGGCTGCTGCCGTGCGGGCGACGCGCGGTGCTGGTGGAACTCGACGACGTGCTGGGGTTCCAGGCGGCGGTGTCCCGCCTGGACCTGGCCGGGGTGGAGGAGCTGGTCCCGGCGGCGCGCACCCTGCTGGTCCGCTTCGACCCGTCGGTGACGGACGCGGGAAAGCTGGGCGCGCTGCTGCGCGAAGTGTCCCCTGTGGACAGTGTGGTGGCGGACGCGGGAGAGGTGGTGATCCCGGTGGTGTACGACGGCGAAGACCTGGCCGACGTCGCCGCGGAGACGGGGATGAGCGTGGCTTCGCTGGTTTCCCGGCACACGGCCGGTGCGTACGTCTCGGCGTTCTGCGGCTTCGCGCCGGGCTTCGCCTACCTCACCGGCTCGGACCCCGCCCTGCACGTGTCCCGCCGGTCTTCGCCGCGCACCCGCATCCCGGCGGGTTCGGTGGCGATCGCCGGCGAGTACAGCGCGGTCTACCCGAGCGCGTCACCGGGCGGCTGGCGGTTGCTGGGCCGGACGGACGTGCCGGTGTGGGACGTCGAGCGCGACCCGCCGAACCTGCTGCCGCCGGGCACCCGCGTCCGGTTCACGGCGGTGCGGTCGTGAAGCTCGAAGTCGTCCGGCCCGGGTTCGCGACGACGGTGCAGGACCTCGGCCGTCCGGGCCACGCGGCCCTCGGCGTCGGCCGGTCCGGCGCGGCCGACCGCGGCTCGTTCCGGCTGGCCAACCGGCTCGTCGGCAACCCTCCGGAAGCGGCGGCGCTGGAGGTCACGCTCGGCGGGCTGGTGCTGCGCGCTTCGGCCGTGACGACGGTGGCGGTCACCGGGGCCGCCTGCCCGCTCTCGAAGGGCGGGCTCGACGGGCCGATCACGTTGTGGCCCGGGGAAGAGCTGTCGCTGGGCACGGCGGTGTCGGGGCTGCGGTGCTACGTCGCGGTGCGTGGCGGGATCGACGTACCGCCGGTGCTGGGCTCCCGGGCGACGGACACGCTCGGGAAGCTCGGACCGCCCCCGGTGACGGCCGGGATGCTGCTGCCGATCGGCCCCGCGCCGGTCGCGTTCCCGGTGGTGGACCTCGCGCCGCGGGCGCCGTGGCCGGCGCAACCGGTGTTGCGCGTGACGCCGGGCCCGCGCCGCGACTGGTTCACCACACCCGGCGAGCTGCTGTCCACTGTGTACACCGTGTCGCCGGACTCGGACCGCGTCGGCATCCGGCTGACCGGGCCGGCGCTTTCGCGAGCACGTCACGACGAACTGCCGTCGGAGGCGTGCGTGCCGGGATCGCTGCAGGTACCGCCGTCGGGCCGGCCGATCCTGTTCCACACCGACCACCCGACGACCGGCGGTTACCCGGTGATCGCCGTCGTCGAGGAGGAGGACCTCGACCTGGCCGCCCAGCTGCGGCCGGGCCAGACCGTACGCTTCCGTCCCGCGTCGTGAGTGGTAAGGAGGGTTCTAACCCTCCTTACCACTCACGAGCCGTGCGGCAGAGCCAGGCGACGTTCGTGACCGCGATCGCGAGCCACGCCGCCCAGGCCACGCCGGGGGCGAGCCAGGTGGTGGCGACCCCCAGTGCCACCGTCACCACCAACGGCCACGCCCGCGGCGCCCGGCGTGGCCCGCGTTCGGCGAGGTAGGTGTCCAAGGCCTCGGCGACCTGGTCGTCGATTTCGTCGCGCAGCCGGGCGTCCAGCTCAGACATGCGCCGGCACCGGCCGCGGCGCGGCGACCGACAGGCACGCCAGCGCCAGCGGCACCTCCAGACCGGCCATGAGCAGCGAAAACACCACGTCGTCGCCGGCCGTCACGACGTCGAACCAGGCGTCGGCCAGCAGCAGCGTGGCCGTGGCCGTGGCGGCCAGCGGCGTCCGCGCGTCGCCGCGGCCCAGCAGCCAGGCCGTGAGCAGCAGGCCGGCCGCTTCCGCGGCGTCGAAGCCCGTCCACGCCAGCCGCCAGTGCTGCGCCGCCACGACGTCCGGCAGCGTCAGCCCGAGTACCGCGATCCACGGCAGCAGGCACAACCCCGCCGCCCAGAACAGCTTCTTCATCGCAACCCCCGATCTCCCGACCCACGGTAGCCGATTGCAGAGATTCTTTGCAAACAATCTCTGTAGTACCCTCGCGGCATGGTCGAACGTCCCGAAAAACGCGTCCTGACCGGCGCGGACCTCAAGGCCTTCTACAAGGCCCTCGCCAACCCGGTGCGCCGCGACATCCTCAGCTACCTGGGCAAACACGGCGAAGCGAACTCGACGAGCGTCGCGAAGGCCCTCGGCGAGAGCACCGGGACGACCAGCTACCACCTCCGCAAGCTCGCCGACCTCGAGCTGATCGAGGAGCTCACGGACCGCGGGGACGGCCGCGAGCGCTGGTGGAAGTCGCGGGCGAAGGACATCTACACCCCGCCCGGCCTCGACCTGGCGCCGGACGAGCGCGAGGCGATGCTCAAGCTCGGGGCGCTCAAGATGAGCCACGACCTGGGCCTGGTCACGCGGGCCTACGCCGGGTACGAGACCTCGAAAGGCTGGAACCAGATCTATCGCGCCGGCCTGCACCTGACGAAGGAGCAGGTCACGTCCTTCGTCGAGGAATACCAGAACCTGGTGTGGAAGTACGCCACCGAGCCGGGACAGCACCCCGCGGGCGCCCGAGCGGTGGCCGTCCGGTTCATCGTGGTACCGGAGGACGACGAGTCCACAGAGGACTAGAGGCCGGACACCCGCAGCGTGATGTTCAGCCGCCCGTCGAGGCCCAGCGCCGGGTCCGCCGTGCCCGGCAGCGTCTTCGGGACACCGTGGTAGGCGAGCCGGGACGGGCCGCCGAACACGAACACGTCCCCCGACCGCAGCTCGACGTCGGTGTAGGGCCGGCCACGGGTTTCGGTGTTGCCGAAGCGGAACACGCAGGCGTCACCGAGGCTGAACGACACCACCGGCTCCAGGCTGCGCTCGTCCTTGTCCTGGTGCAGCCCCATCTTCGCGGCGGCGTCGTAGAAGTTGACCAGCGCGATGTCCGGCGCGTACGTCTCGGCCGGCTCGCCGTACGCGGCCGCCAACGCGCGGCGGCCGAGGTCGCCGAGCCAGTCCGGGAACGGCAGCACCGGCTCGCCCTCGCCGGTCGTGCGCGAGTAGCCGTACGGGTACCAGTGCCAGCCGAGGCAGACCGACTTCACCGACATCACGCCGCCGTTGGGCAGCCGGGTGTGGCGGTAGCCGGACCAGCCGCGGCAGGCGGCGACGAGCTCGCGCTGTTCGTCGAAGCCGAGCCAGTCGGGCAGGTGCACCGCCCCGGGCGCGAGCTCGGCGCGCGGGCGCGGCAGGAGGGCGTCCATCACTTCGATTGTGCCGGAGACTCCCGCCTTGCACGTTCAGTGACCGTCGAGGGCACCACGCGGTGACCGCGGAACGTGACCCCCGCGGCGACGAACAGCCGCAGGAGCCGCCCCATCGGACCAACGGGACGGTCCTGCGACCGCATCCCCTCGCTCTGGGCCACCATGACCTTGACGGTCCCACACCTGAATGTCCCAAGCCAGCGTGGATCAGCTACGAACGTGTTTCTTGACCGTGGCGCCGCCGTTCAGTCACGAAAAGTCACCACAGTGACACCCGCCTGCGCCGGAACGGGGTTGTTCATCGCGGCCAGCGCGGCCGGGACGTCGTCGAGCCCGATGCGCCGTCCGATCAGCGCGGCGAGGTCGATGCCCGCCGTCTCGACGACGCGCAACAGCTCCGGGTACTCGTGGGCCTGGAGCCCGTGGATGCCGACCAGCTCCAATTCGCCGCCGATGACCCGGTGCATGGGGATCGGCGCGATGCCCTGCGCGGGCGGCATCAGCCCGGCCTGGACGTGCCGGCCGCGCTTGCGGAGGCTGCCGACCGACGCCGCGCAGGTCGACGGCGAGCCGAGGCAGTCCAGCGAGACGTGCGTGCCGCCGCCGGTCAGCTCGCGGACGTGCGCGGCGACGGCCTCCGGGCCGTCGAACGCCGCGGAGTCGACGGTGGTGGCCGCGCCCGACTTCGCGGCCAGCCGCAGGGCCGCCGGCGAGACGTCGACGGCGACGACCTTCGCGCCGGCCGCGACGGCCAGCAGCACCGCGGAGATCCCGACGCCGCCGCAGCCGTAGACGGAGACCCACTGGCCCGCGCGCACACGCCCCTGCCGCAGCACCGCGCGGAACGCCGTCCCGAACCGGCAGCCCAGCGCGGCGGCCTCGGCGGCGCCGAGCGAGTCCGGCAGCGCGACCAGGTTCGTCTCGGCGTGCTCGACGGCGACGCGCTCGGCGAACGACCCCCAGTGCGTGGCGCCGGGCTGGAACTCGCGGTCGCAGATCTGCTGGTCGCCGCGGGCGCACTGGGCGCAGGTACCGCAGGCGCAGACGAAGGGCACGGTGACGCGCGCGCCGAGCTCCCAGCCGCGGGCCCCTTCGCCGAGCGCGACGATCCGGCCGGCGAGCTCGTGCCCGGCGACGTGCGGCAGCGTCACGGCGGCGTCGTGCCCCTGCCAGGTGTGCCAGTCACTGCGGCAGACGCCGGTGGCGTCGACCTCGATCACCGCACCGCCCGGCGCGGCCACCGGCTCGGGCACGTCCCGCAGGACGGGCGGGACGCAGAACTCCTCCATCACGACAGCTCGCATGGCGCGAGCCTAACGGCGCTCAGGTGAGCGCGTGGAACCTCGCTCGCGCCCGCGGCGGGCCGAGGAGCTTGCTGAGCGAGCCGTCCGGCACGTTCAGGATGTCCTCGAGATTCCGCAGGGCCTCCAACGATTCCGGCCGCTCGGGCCGGCACCGTCCCGACTGCCAGTGGCTGAGGGTGGCCAGGCTGACCGTGGTTCCCCTGCCGCGCAAGCGATAGCGGATCCGCTCGAGGCCGAGGCCGCGGGCCCGGATCGCCGCCCGCAGGGCCACGTCGAACGGTCCGGCTGCCAGCAGCCGGCTCAGCTCCGCCTGTTCCCCCCGGTCGATGGTGCGTGTTCGCTGACCGGTCATCACAACGCTCCGAAGCACTCCCGAATACAGAACAATGGAGCGTAGGCGCAGCTTCCCAAGATCGGAAGGCCCCTCACCCACCTGCCTTGCGAGCCTCGTCGGCGATCGCCGCGAACGGTTCCGCGTAGCCGGAGTTGATCGTGACGTAGGAAATCCCCCACCGTTCCCGCCACCGGAGAAGGGTTTCCGTGGCCCGCGCGGGATCCTCGGGCAGCACGGTCACGGCCCCGCCCGCGGCGAGCTCGGGCACGTCGACCCCCGCCCACCTCGCGATCCCGGGCGACGGCTGCGTTCCGACGGCCATCAGGTTCAGGCCGAGCTCGATGTCGGGAAGCCGCGCCCCGGCGAATTTTCGGAATCGATCCACAATGGACTGCGCTTCGGTTTCGGTGGTCCGCGGTGACCAGGTGAACGTCACGGTGTCGGCTTCTTGCGCGGCGAGCGCGAGCATTTTCGGCCCACCGCCGGCGAGCATCAGCCGCGGCCGGTCGGCTTCGCGCTTGAGGTGCGCGATGGTGGCGGCCATCCGGGTGATCCGCTCGCCCGGTCCGGGGAATTCCCGCCCGAGAGCTTCCGCGTGCGCCTCGGCCCCGGGCCGCCCGACGCCCAGCCCGAGCTCGAACCGGCCGCGGGTCTGCCGGTGCAGGGTTTTCGCCTGCCAGTCGAGAGCGTGCGCGTCGCGGAAGGGGTCGGCCAGCACGAAGGTGCCGACGGTGAGGTCGATGGTGACCGCCGCGGCGGCCCCGAGCAGGACGAAGGGATCGGCGGTCCCGACGGGATCGGTGGCGAGCAGGGTGTCGAAGCCGAGCTTCTCGACCCGCTCGGCCTGGGCGGTCCAGGAGGTGAGGTCAGGCGCGTAACCGGCGACGACGCCGAAGCGGAAGGGTTTCATGCGGCCATGGTCGTGCGGTGGGAGTCGTCACCACATCCGCTTCACGACGTCACCCGCGCGTACGTCCCTCAGCGCAGGGTGACCGACAACGCCTGCGCGATCTCCTTGCCGATGGCGTGCGTGGCCGCGTCCGGCGGGGACCCCACCTTGACGACCATCGGCCCCCCGAACGGCTGCCGCTCCACGACCTCGATGCGTTCGCCCAGGTTGATCGCGTGTTCCGTCAGGTACCGCAGCAGCTCCGGGTCGGTGTCCCAGACGCGGACGATCTCGCCAACCGCCCCCGGCGGGAGGTCGTCCAGGATCCGGACCGGCAGCTCCTCGACGCTGCCGTCCGGGGCCGGGATCGGGTCGCCGTGGGGGTCGCGGACCGGGTTGCCGAGCTTGGCCGCGATGCGCTCGACCAGCCTGTCCGACACCGCGTGCTCCAGCGCGTCCGCCTCCGCGTGGACCTCGTCCCACGTGTAGCCGAGCTCGGACACCAGGTACGTCTCGATCAGCCTGTGCCGCCGGAGCACCGAACGCGCCAGCAGCCGGCCGTCGGCCGTCAGCTCGATGCCGCGGTACGGCACGTGGGTGACCAAGCCCAGCTGGGACAGCTTCGTGACCATCCCCGACGCCGAGGACGGGCTGACCTCCAGCCGGCCGGCGAGCGACGCGTTGGTGACCGCCTCACCCCGCTCGACCAGGCCGTAGATCACCCGGACGTAGTCCTCGACCGACGAGGACCTCCGGACCGAACCATCTCCCATACCGCATACGATACGGGGCCGCGTACTTTCTCGTGAAAGTTCACGTTCGCCAGCGGTAACGGATCCAGCCGGGCACCGGCTCCGCGCCGAGCTGGGCGTAGAACGCTTCGCCCTTTGCGTTGCCCTCCTGCATGTCCCACTCGACGCGGCCGGTCGTGCGGTTGCGCAGCTCGTCCAGCAGCTCGCCGCCGAGGCCGTGGCGGCGGTGCGCGGGCCGGACGAACAGGTCGTCCAGCCAGATCCCCGGCCGCGCCTCCCAGGTGGAGAAGTTCCAGCTGCAGAAGGCGAAGCCGGCCACCGTCCCCGGCTCGCCGGGCGGGGTCGCGATGAGCACCCACGCCTTCGGGTCCGGCCCGAACAGGTGCCCGCTCATCTCGGCGCGGTCCAGCTTCAGGTCGTGGTTGTCCTCGTAGACGGCGTGCTCCTCGATGAGCGCGCAGATTTCCTCGATGTCTTCGAAGACGGCGTCGCGGACGGGCATCTCGCCTCCCTTTTTTGTCGGTGGTGGTCGTTACTGTCGGGCTCGGAGGTGGTCGATGTCACCAGAGGAGAAGTTCGAGGACCTGGTCGACGAGTTCACCGGACGTCCGGGCATCACGCCACCCGGCACGACCGGCGGGTTCGGGCGCGCGGCGCTGCGGGCGCACGGCCGGATCTTCGCGATGTTCGTCCGCGGGCAGCTCGTGCTCAAGCTGCCCCGGGGCCGGGTGGACGAACTGGTCGCAGGCGGGCACGGGGTGCGCTTCGACGCCAACAAGGGCACCCCGATGAAGGAGTGGCTGGCGCTGGACCCGGGGTCGCCACACCCCTGGGCCGGGCTGGCCGAGGAAGCACTCGAACACGTGGGAAGGAAGTGAGTCATCACGCTTGATAACGCAGTTCGCCGCCGACGGCGGTGCCTTGCACGCTGAGCGCGTCCAAAGCGGACTCGTCCAGGGGCGAACCGGACAGCACGGCGAAGTCGGCGAGCTTCCCGGGTTCGAGCGTGCCCAGGTCACGTTCGGCGAAGGTCGCGTACGCCGAGCCGTACGTGTACGCGCGCAACGCCTGCTCCGGCGTCAGCGCCTCTTCGGGTGCGAAGGGCGCTCCTGACGCCGTGCGCCGACGCACCATGTCGGCCAGGGCGAGCAGGGGCGCGCCGTTCACGACAGGCCGGTCCGAGGACGCGGGAAGCACGCAACCGGCGTCGAGGACGCTGCGCAGCCGGTAGCACCACGGGACGCGAGCCTCGCCGAGCGCGGCACGCATGCCGTCGCCGAGCTCGTTGACGAACCGGCCCTGCGGCGACGGGATGATGCCGAGCGAGGCGAGCCGGGACAGCTCCGCGGGCTGGAGCACCGCGCAGTGCTCGATGCGGTGCCGGTGGTCCGGGCGCGGCGAAGCGGCCAACGCGGCTTCGTAGGCGTCGAGGACGACGGTGATCGCGCGGTCGCCGATCGCGTGCGTCGCGATCTGCCAGCCCGCCTCGTGGGCGCGGCGGATCGTGCGGGCCAGCTCGTCCTCGGGCACCTGGAAGTAGCCGCGGTTGTCCAGCCCGCCGGCGTCTGAGGCAGTTTCAGCGCCGTCGAACGGGTCGTGCATCGCGCAGGTGCGCCCGACCAGGGAGCCGTCGGCGAACAACTTCATCGGGCCGACGCGCAGCCACTCGTCGCCGAGGCCGGTGCGCAGGCCGAGGTCGAGGCCGAAGCCGGCGTCGTCGGGCAGGTCGTGCAGCACGCTCGCGGCGACCATCACCGTGCTGCGCACGCGCAGCACGCCGCGGTCGCGCGCCTCCTGGTAGGCGGCCAGTTCGGCGGGCGTCTCGCCGACCAGGCCGCCGCCGATGCCGGCTTCCTGGACGCTGGTGATGCCCTCGGCCAGGTAGCGCTGGGACGCGCGTTCGAGCCCGCGCACGACCCGCGCCACCGGGGTCGGGTAGGTCAGCGGCCGCAGCAGGAGCTGGGCCTGCTCGCGCAGCAGGCCGGTGGGCGAGCCGCCGTCGTCGAACACGACGTCGCCGCCGACCGGGACGTGCGCCAGGTCGAGCTGGTCGAGCACGGCCGAGTTGACCACGGTCATGTGCCCGGACGTGTGCTTCAGCCGCACCAGCAGGCCCGGTGCGGCGCGGTCGAGACCGTGCCGGTCCGGGTGCCCGCCGGCGAGCTTGTTCTGGTCGTACCCGCTGCCGACCACCCAGCTCCCGGCCGGCAGCGTCGCGGCGCGCGCGGCGACGGCGTCGTAGACCTCTTCGACGCTGCGGCAGTCGCTCAGCGGCACGTCGTCGAGGCCCATGCCGAACCACGCCATGTGGTTGTGGGCGTCGTGGAAGCCGGGCACGACGAAGCCGCCGGCGAGGTCGACGCGGGTGCGCGCGGACAGCTCACGCGCATCGTCGCCGAGCGCGACCACCCGGCCGTGCAGGACAGCAAGAGCGCTGGTCACGCCGGTGCCCGTCCACACCGTGGCGTTCTCGTAGACCGTGTCGACCCGCATAGAACCAGAGGCTATCGATCGATCGATCGAACGTCTAGCATCGGCCTCATGCCCACCGTGGAGTTCGCCGTCGAGGACGGCATCGCGCAGATCCGGCTGAACCGGCCCGAGCGGCTGAACGCGGTCGCCGCCGTCCTGGTCGACGACTTCCTCGCCGCCCTCGACGCGGCCGCGCGCAGCGATGCACGCGTCGTCGTGCTGTCCGGGAACGGCCGGGCCTTCTGCGCCGGTCACGACCTCAAGGAACCCACCCCCGCGGGTGACTCGCGGGCGCGGCTGGACCGGCTCCAGGACGTCACGCGACGGCTGCGCGGGTTGCGCCAGCCGGTGATCGCGGCCGTCCACGGCTACGCGATCGGCGCCGGCGCGGAGTTCGCGCTCGGCTGCGATCTGATCCTGGCCGCCGAGGATGCCGTGTTCGCGTTCCCGGAGGTCTCGCTCGGGCTGAGCGTCACCGGCGCGGCGTCGCGGCTGCTCCCGCTGCTGGTCGGCCCGCTCAAGGCGAAGGAACTCCTGCTGCTCGGCGAGCGCTTCGACGGCCGGAAGGCGGCCGAGCTGGGCATGGTCAACGCCGCCGTGCCGGCCGAGCAGCTCCAGGCCGAGGCGCTGAGCTGGGCGAAGCGGATCGCCGAGCACCCGCCGGCCGCCGCGGCGATGGCGAAGCGGGTGCTCGACACGCCGATCGACGTCGAGCCCGCCCTCGAACTCGAGGTCAGCCACGCCCTGATCACCGAGCACTCGGCCGCGGTCGCCGCGTCCACCGAAGCCTTCCGGAGCCGGGCGTGACGCCGCTGGCCGAGATCGGCACGCTCGCGCAGCTCGTCACGCGAGCCGCCGAGCTGTGGCCCGGGCGCACGGCCTGGGTGTTCGACGAGTACGACCAGCGCTTCACCTTCACCGAGGTCGACCGCGAAAGCTCGCGGATCGCCGCGGCGCTGGCCGAACGCGGCATCGGCCCCGGCGACCGGGTCGCCGTCATGCTGCGCAACCAGCCGGAGTTCCCGCTCACCTGGCTGGCGCTGGCGAAGATCGGCGCGCAGCTCGTGCCGGTCAACACGAACTACCAGGAGTTCGACGGCGCCCACATCCTCCGGCACTCCGGCGCGAAACTGGTCGTCGCCGCCCCTGAGTTCACCGATCTCCTCGGGCGCATCGGCCTCACCGAGGTCATCACCCCGGACGCGCTCACGACCGGCGCCGAGCCGCCGGAATTCACCCCGGTGCCCGAATTGCCGGTCAACATCCAGTACACCTCCGGCACGACCGGCGCCCCCAAGGGCTGCGTGCTGCCGAACCGCTACTGGACCACCCTCGCGGTGAGCCTGGCCACCGACTTCCCCACCGTCGGCGAGGACGACGTCATCCTGACCGCGCAGCCGTTCCACTACATCGATCCACAGTGGAACGTCGCGTTGGGACTCGCGGGCGGCGCCACCCTCGTCGTCCTCGACCGGTTCCACCCGAGCACGTTCTGGGCGAAGGTCCGCGAGCACGGCGTCACCTGGTTCTACTGCCTCGGCCTGATGCCGACGCTGCTGCTGCGCCAGGAACCCTCCGACGCCGACCGCGACCACCGCGTCCGGGCGATCTGCGCGTCCGCCATCCCGCACGACCTGCACGCCGAGCTGGAGGCCCGCTGGGGCGTGCCGTGGTACGAGGCGTTCGGGATGACCGAAACCGGCGGCGACATCCGGATGACCGCCGCCGACCACGACGAGACCGTCGGCACCGGCTGCATCGGGCGGCCCAGCCGGGACCGCGAGGTGCTGATCGCCGGGGACGACGGGAAGCCGCTGCCGCGCGGGGAAACCGGGCAGCTGCTGATCCGCGGCATCGGGCTGATGCACGGCTACCACGACGATCCGGACGCGACGGCGAAAGCGTTCGAAAACGGCTGGTTCCACACCGGCGACCTGGCCCGGATGGACGCCGCCGGCCGCGTCTACTACGTCGGCCGCACGAAGGACATGATCCGCCGCAGCGGCGAGAACGTCTCCGCCGACGAGGTCGAGCGCGCGCTGCTGCTGCACCCGGCGGTGCGGCTGGCGGCCGTCGTCGCGGTGCCCGACGAGCTGCGCGGCGAGGAGATCAAGGCGTACGTTGTGTGCGACGGCGACCGGCCGGACCCCGCCGAGCTGGCCGCGTTCTGCGCCGGGAAACTGGCCTACTTCAAGGTTCCGCGGTTCTGGGCGTTCGCCGACGCGCTGCCGATGACGCCGTCGGAGCGGGTGGCCAAGGGCGAGCTGCGCAAGGTCGCCGACCCGCGCGCCGGGTCCTGGGACGCGAAGGCGGCAGCATGGCTGTGAGCAGCCGGGAGCGGGTGCGCGCGGCGGCGGTGAAGCTGTTCGCCACCAAGGGCTTCCACGGCACCGGCATCCGGGATCTGGCGCAGGAGGCGGAACTCTCCTCGGCGAGCCTGTACCACTACATGGGCACCAAGGAGGATCTGCTCGCCGAGATCATGCACACCGCGCTGAACCGGCTGCTCGACGCCGCCCGCGAGGCGACCGCGAGCGGCGGCGACCCGGTGCAGCGGCTGCGGACGCTGGTCGCGCTGCACGTCCTCGCGCACGCCGCCGGCCCGGCGGAAACCCGGGTGGTGGACAACGAAGTCGACGTCCTGTCCCCGGCCGCGCGCGAGCCGGTGGTGGCTCTGCGGGACGCCTACGAACGGCTGTGGGCGGCCGCGATCGACGAAGGGGTGGCGGCCGGGGTGTTCCGTGTGGAGCACCCGGCGGTGACCCGGCTCGCCCTGCTCGAGATGTGCAGCGGCGTCGCGAGGTGGTATTCCCCACGCGGCTCGCTGGCGCTGGACGAGCTGGCGGAGCACTACGCGGAACTGGCGTCGAGGGCCCTGGGCTGCACGTCAGCGCCGGGTGTCACCGACTTGCGGCGGTGCCGGGAAATCGTCGCGAAAGAGTGGGGCGTGTCCGTTTAGCGGCGCTTTTACCTGTGTACGCCTTGCCCAGACGGCGCGGGTGGGGGACGCTCGAAGGGTGACTGAGGAAACGATCCAACTGGAACTGGACGACTCGGGTCTCGCGCCGGGCCTCCCGGCGCCGGAAAACCCCCGCGATCAGGTGCAGGATGTGCCCTATCGCCCCGTCGAGTTCCGTGATGACGATCTCCCCACCGCCTTGGAGCGGTGCTCGAAGTGGCTACGGCAGGCGCAGGAGTGGCTGGGCGAGCCGCTCGACGTCCTGGCGATCCACCTCGACTACGACGACCGCCAGGGTTCGCCGTACTACGACGTGAAGCTCCTGTGCAACGAAGAGGACCTCGCGGGCGTCCCGATCGCCATCCGCAACAAGAAGTAAGCAGGCCGAACAGCCGTCAGGGCCGCCCGAAGAGGCGGCCCTGACGGTTTCTCGCTGTCTCAACCCAGCGTCCCGCCGACCTTGACGTGCCCCTTGAGCAGGTTGCGGGCGATGGTCCGGCGCTGGATCTCGTCGGTGCCCTCGTAGATGCGCAGCAGCCGCAGCTCGCGGTACCAGCGCTCGACCGGCAGCTCCCGCGTGTAGCCCATGCCGCCGTGGATCTGCAGGACCCGGTCGACGATCTCGTTGGCCTTCTGGCCGCCGTACAGCTTCGCCATCGACTGCGCGTGCCGCGAATCGAGGCCCTGGTCGACCTGCCAGGCGGCGTGCAGCACCAGCCACCGCAGCGCTTCCAGCTCGACGCCGGAGTCGGCGATCATCCACTGGATGGCCTGCCGCTCGGCGATCTTCTGCCCGAACGTCTCCCGGGTGTTGGCGTGCTCGATGGCCATCGAGATCAGCCGTTCGCACGAGCCGATCGCGCGGGCCGGCAGCAGGTAGCGGCCCTGGCCGATCCACTGCATGGCGAGCTCGAAGCCGCGACCCTCCTCGCCGAGGATCTGCGTCTCCGGGACGCGGACGTCCTGGAAGATCAGCGACGCCGGGCCCCACTCGCCCATGGTGTCGATGTACTCGGACTTCCAGCCGGCCTCGCGGTCGACGAGGAAGCAGGTGACGCCGCCGTTCGCGCCCTTCTCCGGGTCGGTGATCGCGAAGACCATGGTGAAGTCGGCCTCGTTGCCGCCGGTGATGAAGGTCTTCTCGCCGTTGATGATCCAGTCGCTGCCGTCCTTGCGGGCGGTGGTCCGGATGGCCTTGGCGTCCGACCCGGCGCCCGGCTCGGTGATGGCGAAGCACGACTTGCGCTCGCCCGAGATGGTCGGCAGCAGGTAGGTCTGCTTCTGCTCTTCGTTGGCGTGGAACAGGATGTTGTCCGCGGCACCGCCGAAGCGGAACGGCACGAAGGTGCGGCCGAGCTCGGCCTCCAGCAGCGCGGCCATCACGGCGGACAGGCCCATGCCGCCGTACTCCTCCGGGGTCAGGACGCCCCAGAAGCCGGACTCCTTCGCCTTGAGCTGGAGGTCCTTGAGCTCCTCACCGGTCAGGCCGGGCTGGTGCGCGCGCTCGCGCCGGAGGACTTCCTGCTCGAGCGGGATCAGCTCCCGCTGGACGAACGTGCGGACCCAGTCGCGCACTTCCCGTTCTTCGGTGCTGAGTGAAAAGTCCATGACGTGGCTGCTCCTCCGACACTGGCTAAGCGCTTGCTTACCCCCATAGTGCGGCACCGAGGCACGTCGACGCAAGAATCACTCCGCGTGACCGGCGGCCAGCTTCACCAGGGTGCGTAGGTTCGTGTCGGGCAGGTACGCCCGGGTGAGCGCCACGCCGATCCGCGGGAGGTCGCCTTCGTCGCGGTAGGCCAGGTACATCGGCTCGTGCCGCGGGTTGAACTTCGCCTTGAACGAGTGCAGCGACCGGAACCCGTACACCGGTTCCAGCTCCCGGCTCAGCACGTCCAGCAGCCGCTCGACGCCCGGCTTCACCGGCGCCGACGCCGACCGGATGGACTGGCTCACCGGCGCGCTGTGGTGCCTGATCGCCGCCGGCTTGGTGCTCGCCGACCGCCCGGTTTGGCGCAGCGCAGCCTCGCCGCACCCGTCCCCGGCAACCCCTGACTCAGCCGGAATTCGTGACAACGGCCTGTTCGCCCGGAAGGATCGGAGGGGTGATGGAGATCGAGGTCCGCTGGTCGTCGCCGTTGCCCGCCGAAGATCGCTTCCTGCGCCTGCTCGACGACGTCGAACAAGGACGGTTCGAGGCGTATCGGCAGGAGGCGGACAAGCGCCGGTTCCTCACCGGCCGCGTCCTGGCGAAGACGGTCGCCGCCGAGCGGCTCGGCTTGGCGCTCGAGGCCGTGAAGTTCGACGCGACCTGCGAAGACTGCGGCAAGCCCCACGGGCGGCCCCGCGTCCCGGGCGCGGACCTGACGCTGTCGATCTCGCACTCGGGCGACCTGATCGGCATCGCGGCGACCCCCTCGGTCCCGGTGGGCCTCGACGTCGAGACGGCCACCCGCCGCGCGGACGACGGCCTGATCGAGTACGCGCTGAGCCCCGTGGAGGCCGAGCACCTGGCGGGCCTGGGCGCGGAGGAGAAGGCGGCGGCGTTCTTCGTCTACTGGACCCGCAAGGAGGCGGTGATGAAGGCCACCGGCAAGGGCCTGCGCATCCCGCTGCAGAGCATCACGTTCTCCCGCTACGACGAACCGGCGAGCTTGGTGTCCTCGGGCGACCCGGCCTTGGCCCCGGCGACGACCCGGCTGGTGGACCTGAAGGCCGCGGACGGCTACCGCGCGGCCATCGCGGTGCTGACCACCGAGGAGCTGTCGGTCACCGAGGAGCACTGGGTCCCGTAGCGCCCAATGTGGCGTTGGGTGCATCTGACGCACCGAACGCCACATTGGGGCGTTTGGGGTCTCAGACCGGCAGGTCCTCCAGGCCCATCGCCGTCAGCAGGGTGCGGAACTTAGCCGTCGTCTCGTCCAGCTCCGACTGCGGGTCCGAAGCCGCCACGATGCCGCCGCCCGCGTACAGCCGCATCGATGTCGAGGCGATCTCCGCGCAGCGGATCGCCACCGCCCACTCGCCGTCTCCGGTCGCGTCCACCCAGCCGACCGCGCCCGCGTAGTAGTCGCGGTCGAACGGCTCGAGCTCCTGGACCAGCTCGCGCGCGCCCTCCGTCGGGGTGCCGCAGATCGCCGGGGTCGGGTGCAGGGCCGCCGCCAGGTCGAGGGCCGTGATGTCCGGGTCCGCCAGCTCGCCGGTGATCGGCGTGCGCAGGTGCCAGATCGCCGGCGTCGTGACCAGCTCCGGCCCCGCCGGGACTTCGAGGGTCCGGCAGAACGGCCGCAGCGCCTCGACCAGGTAGTCGATCACCACCGCGTGCTCGAGCTGGTCCTTGCGGGACGTGCGCAGCGCCTCGCCGTTCGCGCGGTCGATGACCGGGTCCGCCGACCGCGGCATCGAGCCGGCGTGCGGTGACGAGAACACCGTCCGGCCGGTGCGGCGCAGCAGCAGCTCGGGCGTCGCACCGATCAGGGACCGGCCGCCCGGCAGCTCGGCCGCGTACGTGAAGTGCCGGGGATTGCCGACGGCCAGGTTCCGCACGATGCTTTCGGCCGGGATCGGCGCGGCGAACTCGAGGTCCAGGGCGCGCGCCAGGACGGCTTTCCGCAGGTCACGCGCGGCCAACGCCTCGACCGCGGCCTCGACCGCGAGAACGTGCAGCGCAGGAGACGGCACCGCACGTACGCGCACGGGCGCCGGCAGGACCTCTCGTGGCAGCGAAGGCGCCCCCGAGGACCGGTGGACGGTCCGGGGCACCACCAGGTGGCCCGGCACCTTCGTGTCGGGCCCGGTGTCGAACGGGAGGACGCCGACGGCCAGCGGGGCGCCCGTCTCGGCCAGGACACCCGGGATCGCCGAGGCGAGCCGCCGCGGGTCCGTCTCGGTGACCGTGCGGATCGTGCCCTGCGCGAGGAGTGCGCGCGAGGCCGTCGTGAAGAGGAAGTCGCCTCGCTGGTAGCGGGCGGCGAGGTCAGCCGGGGTCGCCGGTTCGGGAGAACTCACAAGACCCAGCGTCCCAGGCGACGGGAGATCCGCGAGGGAAGTGTCGCCAGCGACACTCCCCTCGCGGTCAGCTCCTGGTGACGCGCTTACTTGAGCGCGTCGATGAGCGCCTCGCGCTGGCGCTCGCCCAGGCCGGCCGCACGCCGGTCCGGGTCGATGCCGGCCTGCTCGAGCAGGGCGGCGACCTTCACCGCGCCGAGGCCGGGGACGGCCTTCAGCAGCTGGGTGACCTTCGTCTTCCCGATGGTCTTGTTCTCCTTGGCCTGCTTGAGCACCTTTTCGATGCTCTCCTTGCCGGACTTGATCGACGCGAGCAGCTCCGAACGCGCCTTGCGAGCCTCGGCGGCCTTGGCCAGGGCCTCGGCGCGCTGCTCCGGAGTCAACGTAGGCAGAGCCAACGTAGTGTCCTTTCCTCTCAGGTCTCCGCTTTCGCGGCCGACAGCTTTTGTGAGCGCTTGCTCCTGCAAGCGCTGCTCAGCCGTCTCTTGCCACGGGCCCAGTAAACGCCACCCGCTTCATGGCCGTGCAACCGACACGCACTTATTACCCCCGGAGGTGATACCGGGCAACCCGCTCCGGCCTGCGGAAACGCTCCCAAGAAGTGCCGCGCGTGGCCCTTCTCACCCGGAAGTGGAGCCTCCGTTACCCACTGTTCTCGTGCACATTTCCTTGCACATAAGGAAAAGCCGAAAAACTGATGATCTTGATCATCGTCCGGTCGTCGCCCGATCGCGCGACGACCGTGACCGAACGGAGCCGTTGTTGACCATGCCCGCTTCACCCGATCCGCACTAGAGTCGGCGCAACCCCAGTTCACCGGCGAGCGACCCCCGGGAGCGACCATGTTGAGCACCATGCAGGACGGCCAGCTGTCGCTGGCGAACCTGCTCCGCCACGGCACGTCGGTGCACTCGGCGGGCGAAGTCATCACCTGGACCGGTTCAGAAGCCCGGCGCGAGAGCTACGGCGACCTCGGCAGGCACGCCGCGCGGCTCGCGAACGCCCTCCGCAGCCTCGGCGTGACGGGCGACCAGCGCGTCGGCACGTTCATGTGGAACAACGCCGAGCACATGGCCGCCTACCTGGCCGTCCCGGCCATGGGCGCCGTGCTGCACACGCTGAACATCCGGCTGTTCCCGGAGCAGCTCGTGTTCGTCGCCAACCACGCCGAGGACCACGTCGTCATCGTCGACGGCACCCTCGTCCCCCTGCTGGCGAAGCAGCTGCCGCAGTTCAAGACGGTCCGGCACGTCATCGTGGCCAACGGCGACGCCGCGGCCCTCGAAGCCCCCGACGGCGTCGAGGTGCACGCCTACGCCGAGCTGCTGGCCGCACAGCCCGACACCTTCGACTGGCCGGACGTCGACGAGCGCTCGGCCGCCGCGATGTGTTACACCTCGGGCACGACCGGTGACCCGAAGGGCGTCGCCTATTCACACCGGTCGATCTGGCTGCACTCGATGCAGGTCTGCATGACCGACAGCATGAAGCTCGCCCAAGAGGACAAGGCCCTGGCCATCGTGCCGATGTTCCACGCGATGGCGTGGGGCCTGCCGTACGCGTCGCTGATGGTCGGCGCGTCGCTGCTGATGCCGGACCGGTTCCTCCAGCCGGCCCCGATCGCGGCGCTGCTGGCCGCCGAGAAGCCGACCTTCGCCGGCGCGGTGCCGACCGTCTGGCAGGGCCTGCTCGCCCACCTCGAAGCGCACCCGCAGGACATCTCGCACCTGCGCGAGGTCGTCGTCGGCGGGTCCGCGGTGCCGCCGTCGCTGATGCACGCCTTCCAGGAGCGGCACAACGTCCCGATCCTGCACGCCTGGGGCATGACCGAGACGTCGCCGCTGGGCAGCGTCGCCCGCCCGCCGGCGGCGGCGACCGGCGACGACGTCTGGAAGTACCGCTACACGCAGGGCCGCTTCCCGGCGTCTGTGCGGGCGCGGCTGATCGACGACGACGGCGCGGTGCTGCCCTGGGACAACGAAGCCGTCGGGGAGCTCGAGGTCCAGGGCCCCTGGATCGCGGCGTCCTACTACGGCGGTTCCGACGTCGACCCGGACAAGTTCCACGACGGCTGGCTGCGCACCGGCGACGTCGGCAAGATCAGCGCCGACGGCTTCCTGACGCTGACCGACCGCGCCAAGGACGTCATCAAGTCCGGTGGCGAGTGGATCTCCTCGGTCGACCTGGAGAACCAGGTGATGGGCCACCCGGCGGTCGCCGAGGCCGCGGTCGTCGGCATCCCGGACGAGAAGTGGGACGAGCGGCCGCTGGTCGCCGTCGTGCTCAAGGAGGGCCAGAGCGTCACACCGGAGGAGCTGCGCGACTACCTGTCCGACAAGGTCGCGAAGTGGCAGCTGCCGGAGAACTGGACGTTCGTGGACGAAGTGCCCAAGACCAGTGTCGGCAAGTTCGACAAGAAGCGGATCCGCGCGTCCTACTCCGAGGGAAAGCTCGACATAGCTCAGCTCTAACGGGTAAATCTCCGGCGAGTCTCATGCCTCTGGCGGTCACCATGGGGGACCCTTGCGCCCCTATGGTGGCCTTCAGAGCACGTCGGAGGAGTTCTGGGGATGCAGCGAAACAGGCGGAGTTTCCTCGCGCTCGCAGGAATGGGCGCGCTGGCGACGGCATGCGGGTCGAACACCGGACGGCAGGGTGACCCGCCACCCTCGACGGCGTACTCGGCGGGCCCGCCGCCGTCGGACGCCCCGAAGGTCGCGCTCCAGCAGTGGTACCACGCGTACGGCGAGGACGGCGTCCAGGACGCCGTCAAGCGGTACGCCGCGAGCTACCCCGGCGCCGCCGTGACCGTGCAGTGGAACCCCGGCGACTACGACTCGAAGATCGTCACCGCGCTGCAGAACAGCAAGGTGCCGGACGTCTTCGAGGCGCAGGTCAAGATCGACTGGGTGCGGCAGAAGCAGGTCGTCCCGCTCGACGACGTGATCGGGCCGGTGAAGGACGACTTCAGCCCGGCCGTGCTGGCCGCGCAGACCGTCGACGGCCGGGTCTACGGCATCCCGCAGGCCACCGACACGCAGGTGCTCTTCTACCGCAAGAGCCTGCTGCAGGCCGCCGGTGTGCAGCCGCCGCAGACGGTCGACGAGCTCGTCGACGCCGCCGCGAAGCTCACGAAGGACGGCGTCAAGGGCTTCTTCGCGGGCAACGACGGCGGCGTCGGCGTGCTCACCGGCCCGCTGCTGTGGTCGGCCGGGCTCGACTTCCTGAAGAACGGCAACCGCGAGGTCGGCTTCGACGACCCGCGCGCGGCGACCGCGCTGGCGAAGCTGCACACGCTGAACGCCAACGGTTCCCTCCTGCTCGGCGCGCCGGCGGACTGGTCGGACCCGGGCGCGTTCGTCGACGGCCTGACCGCGATGCAGTGGACCGGACTGTGGAACGTGCCGAAGATCCGGCAGGCGTTCGACGACGACTTCGGCGTCCTGCCCTTCCCGAAGCTGGACGGCAGCGGCGCGCCGTCGGTACCGGTCGGTGCGTACGGGGCGATGGTGAACGCCAAGAGCGCGCACGTCTCCGAAGCCAAGGCGTTCGTGAAGTGGCTGTGGATCGACCAGACGCAGAACCAGCTGGAGTTCGCGACGAAGTTCGGCTTCCACGTGCCGGCCCGGCAGAGCCTGATCGGCCGCGCGGACAACCTCAAGTCCGGCCCGGCCGCCGACGCGGCCCGGTTCGTCAAGGAGAACAGCCACCTCGTCGGCGGCCCGGTGTGGACGCAGCAGTCGAACACGGCGCTGTCCGACGCGGTCGCGAAGATCGCGAAGGAAGGGGCCGATCCCGCAGCGCAGGTCAAAACCGCGGTCGAGGTGGCGAAGGCCGAGCTGAAGCGCCTCTTCGGATGAAGAAGCGCGATGCGCGCGCGTTCTGGCTGTTCGTCGGGCCGTTCCTGATCGGGCTGGCGATCTTCGCGTACCTGCCGATCGGCTGGAGCGCGTACCTGTCGTTCTTCGACGCGCGCAACACGGTGACGCCGACCGAGTTCGTCGGGCTGGACAACTACGGGCACATGCTCACCGACGAGCCGTTCCTGTCGAGCTTGGGAACGTTCAGCGTGTTCGCGGTGTTCATCGTCCCGCTGACGTTCGTGTTGTCGCTGGCGCTCGCGCTGGGCGTCAACCGGCTGCGGTTCGCGCGGGCGTTCTTCCGGTCGGTGTTCTTCCTGCCCTTCGCGTGCTCGTACGTCGTGGCGTCGCTGATCTGGAAGACGTCGTTGTTCTCCGGGGTCCGGTACGGACTGGCGAACACCGTGCTCGGCGTGTTCGGCGTCGAGCCGGTGGCCTGGACCGGGACGGTGCACCCGCCGCTGTACTGGGTGGTGCTGGTGACGGCGCGGCTGTGGCTGCAGCTGGGCTTCTACATGATCCTGTTCATCGCGGCGCTGCAGCGGATCCCGGTCCAGCTGTACGAAGCGGCGTGGCTCGACGGCGCCAAACCGGGCTGGCAGGTGTTCCGGCACATCACGCTGCCGCAGCTGCGCGCGACGGCGGTGGCGGTGCTCCTGTTGAACTTGATCAACGCCTACCAGGCCTTCGACGAGTTCTACAACATCATGGGCGACGCGCGTGGCTACCCGCCGTTCGCGCGGCCGCCGCTGGTCTACCTGTACTACACGTCACTGGGGTCGGGCGGCCAGGACCTCGGCCGCGGCAGTGCCGGCGCGGTCATCCTCGCGCTGATCATCGCGCTGGTGACCCTGGTGCAGGGCCGGGTGCTGCGGTTCGGGCGTGCCTCGTGAAGGCGGTCCTGCGGTGGGCCTGCCTGGTGGTGGCGGCGGTGTTGTTCCTGCTGCCGTTCTACCTGCTGCTGCGCAACGGGCTGGCGTCGCGATCGGACCTCACCTCTCCACAGTGGACGTTCTTCCCGTCCACAGTGCACTGGGAGAACTTCTCGCGGCTCTTCTCCCTGGAAGACGTCCCGTTCGCCCGCAGCCTGCTGAACTCGGCCCTGGTCGCGACCTCGCAGACGATCGGGCTGCTGGTGGTCTGCTCGCTGGCGGGGTACGGCCTCGCGCGGATCCCCTACCGGCATTCCGGGATCGTGTTCTACGCGGTGCTGGCGACGCTGATGATCCCGACGTCGGTGACGTTCGTGCCGAGTTTCGTGGTCGTTTCGTCGCTGGGCTGGCTGTCGGACTTCCGCGGTCTGGTGATCCCCGGGCTGTTCAGCGCGTTCAGCGTCTTCTTGTTCCGCCAGTACTTCCTCGACTTCCCGCGTGAGCTGGAGGAGGCGGGCCGAGTGGACGGCCTCAGCCGCTGGGGCGTGTTCTGGCGGATCGTGGTGCCCAGCTCGAAGGGCTTCTTCGCGGCGATCGCCGTGATCACCGTGATCGGCAGCTGGAACGCGTTCCTGTGGCCGCTGATCATCGCCCAGTCCCCGGATTCGTGGACGGTCCAGGTGGCGCTGTCGGGGTTGCTGACGGCGCAGAACCCGCAGCTGAACCTGCTGTTCCTGGCGGCGGCGGTATCGATCCTACCGATCGTGCTGCTGTTCGCGTTCCTGCAGCGGTACCTGGTGCGCGGGGTGGCCGAGTCCGGCCTGAAGGGCTGACCGGTGGGCTGAATTGCCCACAACCTTCGGCGGTACACCCGCGCCGACACCTGTGACAGGGTAGCTCGAAATGTCACGTTCACCGCCTGGACACCGACGTCCGGCAGCGTGCTGGGCAACCGAGAAGACTGGGGAGCGAACTCATGGCCGAACTCACCCGGCGCACCTTCGCCACCGCGGGCGCCGCCGGTGTCGGGCTCCTGCTCTGCACGCCCACCGCGAACGCCCTCGACCGCGCCCTGCGGCTCACGAGCACGCGCTCGGTCACCACCGCCGGCACCACGCTCGAACAGGCCGCGGCGGGCGGCGGCACCAGCACGTACTCGCGCCTCTCCGCGGGCCCGGGGTGGCCGCTGGTCGTCCGGAGCGACCTCGCCACCCCGAAGAGCGGGCGCGACGACCGGCGCCGGGCGTTGTCCGCCTTCGTCCAGTTCACCGACCTGCACATCACCGACGCCGAAAGCCCCGCGCGGTTCGAGTACCTGCACCCTTTCATCGGCTCCGCGCACCGGCCGCAGGAGGCGCTCGGCACCGTCGCCACCAGCGCGCTGGTCGAACGCGTCAACAGCGTGCGGCAGGGCCCGTT
The DNA here is from genome assembly GCA_049998155.1 of Amycolatopsis sp. cmx-13-12. Lineage (GTDB taxonomy): Bacteria > Actinomycetota > Actinomycetes > Mycobacteriales > Pseudonocardiaceae > Amycolatopsis. The sequence goes on from JAEBES010000002.1 coordinate 702,021, forward strand.
CACCGGGCGGCCGTTCGACCTGATGGTCACCACCGGCGACAACACCGACAACCACGAGCTGATCGAGCTCGACTGGTTCCTCAAGGTCCTCAACGGCGGCACCGTGACGCCGAACTCCGGCGACCCGAACGCGTACGAAGGCGTCCAGAGCTCCGGCAACGACGAGTACTGGAACCCCCCGATCCCGGGCGTGGGCGACAAGTACTCGGCGAAGGGCTTCCCGCAGCTGCCCGGCCTGCTCGAAGCCGGCACGAAGGCCTTCACCGCGCCCGGCCTCGACGTCCCGTGGTTCTGCACGTTCGGCAACCACGACGACAGCATCGTCGGCTCGCTGCCGGCGCAGATCCCCGGGATCGACGCCTGGTACACCGGGAAGTACAAGGTGATCGGCAAGGACGAGACCTCCGCCAGGAAGCTCGCCGACGCGATCAAGAGCGGTTCCACCGTCCCGGTCGCCGAGCTGTTCGGCGGCAGCGGCACCATCCGCGAGGTGACGCCGGACGCGCGGCGCCGCCCGTTCAGCACCGGCGAGTTCGTCCGCGCCCACCTCGATGCGGCCAACACCGGCCCCGGCCCGGTCGGGCACGGCTTCACCAGCGCCAACGCCGACGGCCGGAACGTCTACTACACCTTCCGGATCGCGCCCGGCATCACCGGGATCAGCCTCGACACCACCACCGACGCCGGGTTCGCCGACGGCTCGATCGGCCTCGCGCAGTACTCCTGGGTCGAGTCGACGCTCAAGCGCGGCAGCTCGACCTACTACGACTTCTTCGGCCGCAAGGTCACCCACTCCGTCACCGACGAGCTGTTCCTGCTGTTCAGCCACCACACCAGCGGCTCGATGGGCAACCTGCTGCCGGACTCGCGCCACCTGCTCGACCCGCGGCTGGACGGCGACGCCTTCGTCGCGCTGCTCAAGCGGTTCCCGAACGTGCTGGCCTGGGTCAACGGTCACACGCACCTCAACAAGATCACCCCGCACGCCGGGAACACGCCGCAGCAGGGCTTCTGGGAGATCAACACCGCGTCGCACGTCGACTTCCCGCAGCACGCGCGGATCGTCGAGGTCGCGGACAACGCCGACGGCACGTTGTCGCTGTTCACGACGCTGATCGAGGCCGAAGCGCCGTACGCCGTGGACTACGACGCCCGGACGCCGCAAGCGCTTGCGTCGCTGTACCGCGAGCTGTCCTACAACGACATCCACGTCAACCTGGGCCGCGTCGGCGCGGCCGAGGACCACAACACGGAGCTGCTGCTGGTGAACCCGCTGTCCTGAGTCTGCCGCGGCTGTCGTGAGGTGCGGGACAGTGAGGGCATGACCGATCTTGAAGGCACGCAGCTCTTCCACCGCTCCATGCCGTTTTCCGAACGCCTCGGCGTGGAGGTGCTGGAGCACGGGCGCGAGCTCGTCCGCAGCCGGCTGAAGTGGGACGAGAGCCTCTGCACGCTCGGCGGCGCCCTGCACGGGGGCGCGCTCATGGCGCTGGCCGACTCGACCGGCGCCGTGTGCGCGTTCCTCAACCTGCCCGAGGGCGGCCAGGGCACGACGACCGTCGAGTCGAAGACGAACTTCCTGCGTGCGGTGCGTTCGGGCTACGCCGTTGCGTCGTCCAGACCATTGCACGCCGGCCGCAAGTTCGTCGTGGTGGAGACCGAGATCCACGACGACGACGGCAAGCTGGTCGCGAAAGTGACACAGACGCAGGCCGTGTTGTAGGTACCTGTTTACAGACCCGGCCGGAAGGGCGAAAATCCCTGGCAACTGGGTGGTCTATCAGGGAGCCGCGATGCGCGCACGCAAGTTGTTCACCTTATTGTCGGTGGTTGTGTTATCCGTTGTTACCGCGCAAGTCGCCGAGGCCACGCCCGTCCGGCCGCACGACGACGAGGCGATCGACTACCACGAATGGACCGGCGGCCGCTTCCACGAAGGCGGCTTCGCCGGGGTCGCGCTCACCCGCAACGGCCTGCGCATCACGCGCCCGGCCGGCACGGTCGAGCACACCGAGCCGGAGCTCGGCACGACCAGAACGTACGAGTACGGCCAGTGGACGTCGCCGGAGTACCGGCAGGGCTTCGGCGCGACGCAGCTCGTCGCGTCGTGGAACGCCAAGACGCCCGCGAAGACCTGGCTGCAGGTCGAGGCGCAGGGCCGGACGTCGGCGGGCACCGAAACGACCTGGTACGTGCTGGGCCGCTGGGCCAGCGGCGACGCCGACATCCTCCGCACCAGCGTCGACGGCCAGGACGACGCGAACGCGCTGGTCGACGTCGACACGCTGGTGCTGAAGGCCGGCGTGACGCTGAAGTCCTACCACCTGCGGGTCAGTCTGTACCGCGAAGCCGGGTCGGGCGCGACGCCGTCGGTGAGCCTGCTGGGCGCGCTGACCTCGGCCGTCCCGGACCGCTTCGAGGTCGAGCCGACGAAGCCCGGGCGCGCCACCGGGATCGAGCTGAAGGTCCCCGCGTACGCGCAGAACCTCCACAAGGGACAGTTCCCGCAGTACGGCGGGGGCGGCGAGGCCTGGTGCAGCCCGACGTCGACGGAGATGGTGGCCGAGTACTGGGGCAAGAAGCCGTCGGCGGCGGAGATGGCGTGGATCCCGGCCGACTACGTCGACCCGCAGGTGGCCTTCGCGGCGCGCTACACCTACGACCACTCCTACGACGGCACCGGCAACTGGCCGTTCAACACGGCGTACGCGGCGTCGCGCGGGCTACGCGGCCACATCACGCGGCTGCACTCGCTGAACGAGCTGGAGAACTACATCGCGCGGGGCATCCCGGTGATCACGTCGCAGTCGTTCCTGTCGTCGGAGCTCGACGGCGCCGGCTACGGGACGTCGGGGCACATCATGGTCGTCGTCGGCTTCACGAAGGACGGCGACGTGATCGCGAACGACCCGGCGTCCAGCAGCAACGACCGGGTCCGCAACATCTACAAGCGCGACCAGTTCGAGAAGATCTGGCAGCGGACGAAGCGGTACCGCGCGGACGGCACCGTGGCGGGCGGCCCGGGCGGCATCGCGTACATCATCACGCCGGCCTGAGCCTCCGGTGGGGCGCCGCACCGGCGCCCCACCGGGTTTCACCAGGTCTTGCCGGCCTGTTCGCGGATCGCGCGGTTGATCCGGTTGAAGAAGCCGGTGAGCGCGATGTGCGTGACGAGCGCGGACAGCTGCGTCTCGTCGAAGTGCGCGGCGGCGGCCGCCCAGATCTCGTCGGTCACGCCGGGCTGGCCGTCCTGGATCCGCGTCGCGGCTTCGGTCAGCGCGAGCGCGGCCCGTTCCGGCTCGGTGAAGAACGGCGTCTCGCGCCAGGTGACGACGCTGTGCAGCCGGTCGTCGGTCTCGCCCTGCCGCTTCGCGTTCCGGACACCCGCGTAGGTGCAGGGTGCGCAGCCGTTGATCTGGCTGGCCCGCAGGTGGACCAGCTCGAGCAGCAGCGGATCGACCCCGGCCGCGTGCACCACCTTGAACAGCTGCTGGACCGCCCCGGTGACGTCGGGATCGCTCTGGGTCTTCAGCCGTGGTTCCATCGGTTCCTCCATCGGTTACCTGTGCCCCTCCGGGCCCGTCATGTCCACGACGGAGCGGGAGCGAGGAAGGTAACGACCATGTCCGACAGGTTGGCTTCGACGTTCGAAGCGCAGCGCGACCGGCTGCGCGCGGTGGCCCACCGCGTACTCGGGTCCCACGCCGACGCCGAGGACGTGGTCCAGGAGGCCTGGCTGCGCCTCTCCCGCCAGGACGAGGCGACGATCGAGAACCTCGAGGGCTGGCTGACGACGGTGGTCGGCCGGATCAGCCTGGACGTGCTGCGTGCCCGCCGGTCACGTCCCGAAGCGCCGTACGAAGAGATCGTCGTGACGGCCGACGACGGCACCTCACCGGACGAGGACGCGGAGCTCGCGGATTCGGTGGGACTGGCGCTGCTGGTGGTGCTGGAGTCCCTCGGCCCGAGCGAGCGGCTGGCGTTCGTCCTGCACGACCTGTTCGCGGTGCCGTTCGAGGAGATCGCCCGGATCTTGGGCAAATCCACAGCGGCGGCGAAGATGCTGGCGAGCCGGGCCCGCCGCAAGGTCCGGACGCCTTCGCCGCCCACCGGAGCTTCGCAGCGAGAGGTGGTCCGGGCATTCCTGACGGCGGCCCGCGACGGCGACTTCGAGGAGCTGCTGCGCCTGCTGGACCCGGAGGTCCGCCTGACGGTGGACACCCCGGACGGAGTGGTGGTGGTCCTGGGCGCGACGAACGTGGCGGCGGGAGCCCGCATCGGCGCGGCCGCGGGCGGCCGCGCGGTCCTGGTGGGCGGGTTGCCGGGAGTGGTGGCGTGGAGGGAGGACGGGACACCGATGTCGGTGGTGGCGTTCACGGTGGTCGATGGCCGGATCGCGAGCATCGCCTCGGTGGCGGACCCGGCGAAGCTGGCGTCGATGGCCCTCCCGGAGCCGCCGGGAACTGTCGGTGGTGGCCGGTAAGCTGGATACCGGGGGCCGGAGGCCCGCACCCGCCACACACCGGCCGCGCCCCGTCCGCCTCCGGGCTGCACCGGAAGACCGCGACGCTCGTCGAGCGGGCGGCGGGCTGCCCTTCGCCCGGATGGCCCGGGCCGCGCGCCACCACCCGAGCCCGGCACTCCCGCACCCGGGTCGACGCACGCACCGGCCTCACCGCCCGAGCCACTTGACGCACCGCAGTTGCGCAAGACGCAACATGTTGCGCAAAACCTCACTCATGCGGATGTCGCCATCTCCGCGTGATCCGTGATTAGCTGCGGTCGACCAGCAGCGCAGCCGGAAGGTGGTTCGAATGCCGTACGAGGTCCAGGGGGTCGTTTCGCGGGCGAAGGGGGAGCCCGTTTCGCTGGAGACCGTCCTCGTGCCCGATCCCGGTCCCGGCGAAGCCGTCGTGAACGTGCAAGCCTGCGGGGTCTGCCACACCGACCTGCACTACCGCGAGGGCGGGATCAACGACGAGTTCCCGTTCCTGCTCGGCCACGAGGCCGCCGGGGTCGTCGAGGCCGTCGGCGAGGGCGTCACCGATCTCGAGCCCGGCGACTACGTCATCCTCAACTGGCGCGCCGTCTGCGGCACCTGCCGGGCCTGCAAGCGCGGCAAGCCGTGGTACTGCTTCTCGACCTTCAACGCCGCCCAGCCCATGACGCTCGGCGACGGCACCAAGCTGTCGCCCGCGCTCGGGGTCGGAGCCTTCCTCGAGAAGACCCTCGTCCACAGCGGACAGTGCACGAAGGTCGACCGGGCCGCCGAACCCGCCGTCGCCGGGTTGCTCGGGTGCGGTGTCATGGCCGGGCTCGGCGCCGCCATCAACACCGGCGCCGTCACGCGCGGGGACTCGGTCGCCGTCATCGGGTGCGGTGGGGTCGGGGACGCCGCCGTCGCCGGCGCGAAGCTGGCCGGCGCCACCACGATCCTCGCGATCGACACCGACGACCGGAAGCTCACCTGGGCGAAGGACTTCGGCGCCACCCACACGCTGAACAGCAAGGGCCTGTCCGAGGCGCAGGTCGTCGAGGCCATGCAGGAGGCCACCCGCGGCTTCGGCCCCGACGTCGTGATCGACGCCGTCGGCCGTCCCGAGACCTGGCGGCAGGCCTTCTACGGGCGCGACCTGGCCGGCACGGTCGTGCTGGTCGGCGTGCCGACGCCGGAGATGCGGCTGAACGACCTGCCGCTGATCGACTTCTTCTCGCGTGGCGGCTCGCTCAAGTCGTCGTGGTACGGCGACTGCCTGCCGAGCCGCGACTTCCCCATGCTCGTCGACCTCTACCTGCAGGGCCGGCTGCCGCTCGACAAGTTCGTCACCGAACGCATCGGCGTCGACGGCGTCGAGCAGGCCTTCGAGCGCATGCACCACGGTGACGTCCTGCGCAGCGTGGTGACCTTCTAGACCAGCTTGCCGGGGTTGAGGATCCCGGTCGGGTCCACAGTGGACTTCGCCGCGCGCAGCACTTCGACGCCCAGCGCGCCGATCTCCGCGTGCAGGTAGGGCGCGTGGTCGACGCCGACGGCGTGGTGGTGCGAGATCGTGCCGAGCCCGGCGATCGCCTCGCACGCCGCCGCCTTCGCGCGTTGCCACTGCCCGACCGGGTCCGCTTCGTCGCGGGCCGTCAGCACCGTGAAGTACAGCGACGCGCCCGTTTCGTACGCGTGCGAAATGTGGCACATCACGATCGCGCGCCCCAATGACGCGGTCAGTGCCGCGCGGACGTCGTCGCGCAGTTCGTCCACATTGGACCAGTAGGCCGCCGTTTCGAGCGTCTCGACGCAGGTGCCCAGGTCCAGCAGCGTGTCCCGCTGCCGAGGTCCGGCGAACCGGCCGTGCCGCCACGACTCGCCGAGCGCCTTGCCGACGCGCACGGCGCCCGAGGCCTTGAGCCGCCGGGCCGTCTCCCGGCGGCGCAGCGCCACGTCGCGCGCGGTGCCTTCCCAGCCCACGATGAGGAAACACGGGCGGCGCACACCCCGCGCGGCGAGGTAGCGCCGCAGCGCCGCCGTCTTCACCCCCGCGTTCAGCGCGAGGGACACCTCGGTCTCGTCCACATCGGACAGCCGGGTGACGTCGGCGAGCGCGTGGTGCTGCGCGAGGTCCCGCACCGCTTCGGCGCCGGCCGCCCAGCCCGGCAGCGCGTAGCCCTCATAGCGCCGGACCGGCGGCGCCGGCCGCACCCGCAGCGCGACCTCGGTGATCACGCCGAGCGTCCCCTCGCTGCCGATCGCCAGCTGGCGCAGGTCCGGCCCAGCCGCCGACGCTGGGGCGACGCCGAGCTTCCACGCGCCGCGCGGGGTGGCCAGCCGCACGCCGGTCACCATGTCCTCGAAGCGCCCGTAGCCCGACGACGCCTGGCCGGCCGAGCGCGTCGCCGCGAAGCCGCCGATCGTGGCGCGCTCGAACGACTGCGGGACGTGCCCGAGCGTCAGGCCGTGCCCGGCGAGCAGCCGCTCCGCCTCCGGACCGCGGACGCCGGCCTGCAGGACGGCGATGCGCGACTCGGCGTCCACCGACACCAGCGCGTCGAGCCGGACGAGGTCCAGCGCGATCACCGACGTCTTCTCCCCGCGCAGCGCGGCGACTCCGCCGACCACCGAAGTCCCGCCGCCGAAGGGCACGACGCCGACGTCGTGCTGCACGCAGACGTCGAGGACCGCCTGGACCTCGTCGGGACCGGCGGGGAGCACTACAGCGTCGGGCACCGGGAAGTCCACTGAAGGCGAACGACGCCGCAGGAGGTCGAGGTAGGACAGCCCGGTCGCCCGCGCGAGCCGCGCCGGGTCGTCGACCTGCACGTTTTCCGCGCCGACCACCCGCGCCAGTGCCTCGAAAGCAGGTTTCGCCAGTTTCGTTGACGGTATTTTTACCGGCATGTCGCTCGCTGGGGCGGCACTGGGCACCACGGGGCCGATACGCTGGTCGAGCCACCTGGCCGCACGCGCGGGCAGCGGGGCGGCGCCGGCGGCTTCCGCGGTCCAGGACCGGCGGAGGCGGTGGTCAATGAGAGCGTTCACGACTACAGTGTGACACATGGACGTAAAACGTCACACCACGCAGACGGCAGGCTCCTCCGCGCTCGCGGACACCCGCAACCGCCAAACGGCGACGCGAGTGGCCGATGACGTGCTGCTCGACGCCGCGCGCTCGTGCGTGCTGGCCGTCGGTGTGCGCCGCACCACACTCGCCGAGATCGCTCGCACCGCTCGTGTCAGCCGGATGACGGTCTACCGCCGGTTCCCCGACGTCCGCAGCGTGCTCGCGGCGCTGATGACCCGCGAGTTCAGCGGGTTGCTGCGCACGGCGAGCGAGGGCGGTGCAGACGCGGCGACCAGCCGCGACCGCCTCGTGCTCATCGCGGCGGCCGGCGTCCGCGCGCTCTCGACCGACCCGCTGTTCCGCACCCTGCTCGACGTCGACCCGGAACTGGTGCTCCCGTACATCGTGGAGCGGCTCGGCGCGACGCAGAAGTTCGCCGAGCAGGCGCTGCACGGTCTCCTGGAGGCCGGCCACCGGGACGGCTCGATCCGGCGCGCGCCGGTCGCGGTGCAGTCGCGGTCGGTGCTGCTGGTGGTGCAGTCGTTCGCGTTCTCGCTGCGCCCGGCCACCGCGGACGTCGACGAGGCGGCCCTGATGGCGGAGTTCACCCACGTGCTCGACGCGGCCTTGCGGCCATGACGTCCGGCTCGCTCAACGCGCGCCGCCGCGAACGCGAGCTCGCGGAGCTGGCGTCGGGCGAGCGCGTGGACATCGTCGTGGTCGGCGGCGGCGTCACCGGCACGGGCATCGCGCTGGACGCGGCTTCGCGAGGGCTGTCGGTGGCGCTCGTGGAGGCGCACGACCTGGCGTTCGGGACGTCCCGCTGGTCGTCGAAGCTGGTCCACGGCGGCCTGCGGTACCTGGCGCACGGCGAGCTCGGTTTGGCGCACGAAAGCGCCATGGAGCGCGGAATCCTGATGACGCGCACGGCCGCGCACCTGACCCGCGCCATGCCGCAGCTGTTCCCGTTGTACCCCAGCACATCCCGGGCCCAGCAGGCCCTGGTCGCGGCGGGCCTGCGCGCCGGGGACGCGCTCCGCCGGGCGGCGCGCACGCCGTCTTCGGTGCTGCCGCGGCCGCGTTCGGTTCCCCCTCTCGAGGCGCTGGCGCTGGCGCCCGGGCTTTCCGCGCACGGCTTGCGCGGCGCTTTGCTGGCCTACGACGGCGCGTTGGTCGACGACGCGCGGCTGGTGGTCGCCCTCGCCCGGACGGCGGCTTCGTTCGGCGCGCGCATCCTCACCCGGCTTTCGGCGTCTTCGGTTTCGGCGGATCGGGTTCAGGCGCGCGACGCCCTTTCCGGCTCCACTCTGGACATCCAGGCGCGGCAGGTGATCAACGCGACGGGGGTGTGGGCGGGCACCTTGACGGGCGCGGTGCGGCTGCGGCCGTCGCTCGGTTCGCACCTGGTGCTGGCCCCGGGGACGGTGCCGATGGGGACGACGTCGGTGAACATCGGCGTGCCCGGCGAGACGAACCGGTTCGTCTTCCTGCTTCCCCAGCCGGACGGGCGAGTCTACTTGGGACTGACGGACGAGCCCGTTTCCGGCCCGATCCCCTCCGTGCCGGTGGTTCCTGAGTCCGATGTGGACTTCCTGTTGTCGACGGCTTCGTCGGTTCTGTCGCGGCCGCTCACGCGTGCGGACGTCGCCGGGTCCTACGCAGGGCTGCGTCCCCTGGTGGAAGGTGGCGGCCGCTCGGCGGATCTGTCTCGCAAGCACGCCGTCCTGGCGGGTTCCGACGGCCTGTTGACGGTGGTGGGCGGGAAGCTCACGACCTACCGCCGGATGGCGGAGGACGCGGTCGACGCGGCCGTCCGCCTCGCGGGGTTGCCCGTTTCACCTTGCCGCACGGCACGGTTGCCCTTGCTGGGTGCGGCTCAGCGGTCCGAGTTGTCGCTGGTGGACGCCTCGCCGCGATTGGTGGCCCGGTACGGCACGGAGGCGCCCCGGGTGGCGGCGTTGGGCGAGCTGGACGCGGAGTTCGCGGCGCCGGTGGGGCCGGGGACGGAGATCACGGCGGCCGAGGTGGTGTGGGCGGTCCGGAACGAGGGGGCGCTGGACGTGGACGACGTGCTCGAGCGCCGCACGCGGCTGTCGTTGATCCCGTCGGACGCCGAGGCCGCGCAGGCCCGGGTGGCGGAACTTGTCGACAAGTCGCTAGCAGGCTTGGTCTGAACCTGCGTCAACCCTCCTTGATGTTCTCTTAAGTTGACGACCTGTTGGGTTTTTGCAACAGTTGACTGCATGAGCCCGGTCAGACGCGGCAAAGAGCTGCCGATCTACAACCGGCTTCCCGTGCTCCGGGCCGAGCGCGGGATGACCCGAGCCGCGCTGGCGAGCGCCGTCGACGTCAATCCACAGACCATCGGCGCGCTCGAACGCGGTGACCACTATCCGAGCCTGGACCTGGCGTTCCGGATCTGCGCGGTGTTCGACCTGCCCGTCGAGGCGGTCTTCAGCCGCGAGCCGTTCGCGCCTCTTTCCACCCAGCTCTACCGCGAGGGGGGAGCATGACCGAGCAGCCGGGCCGTCTCGCGGCCTACTGGGAACGTCAGCTGGACAAGATGGACGCACGGGAGTTGCGGCACGCCAAGCGGCTGCCCGGCTGGCGCACCCGGAAGGGCCGCCGGGCGCTCGTCGTCGTGCTGGTCGTCGCGGATCTCGCGCTGGTCACCGGAGCCACCCAGTTCAAGGCGGACCCGCGGTGGGCCTTCCCGGCCTTCTGGCTGAGCGGCCTGGTCGCCGGCGGGTTCGCGTTCATCACGCTGCGCATCCTGACCGGGCGGATGAGCGGCAGCTTCTCGCGCCTGCTCGACGAACGCGAGCGCGAATGGCGCCACCGCGTCACCTACATCGGCTACCAGGCGCTCAGCTACCTGATGCTGATCGCCATGTTCTACGGCCTGATCGTCGCCGACACCGCGGCGCAGGGCGCGATGATGCTGTCCGCGCTGCTGGTCACCGGCACCACCATCCCGGCCATCGTGCTGGGCTGGTCGCTGCCGGACGACGACCCCGAGGATTTCGAAGAGGGGATGGGAAATGCCTGAGGGGAACCTGGAGATCGACCGGATCTCCAAGCGCTACGGCGCCAAGGTCGCGCTGGACGGCGTCTCGTTCGACGTCCGGGCCGGCGAGCTGTTCGGCTTCGTCGGCAGCAACGGCGCGGGCAAGACCACCACCATGCGGATCGCGCTGGGCGTGCTGGCCGCCGACGGCGGTGAAGTGCGCTTCGACGGCAAACCGGTCACGCACGAGACGCGCACCCACATCGGCTACATGCCCGAAGAACGCGGGCTGTACCCGAAGATGCAGGTGCTCGACCAGCTCGTCTACCTGGCCGAACTGCACGGCCTGAGCGCCGACGAAGCCCACCGCAACGCGGAGAACTGGATCACCCGGCTCGGCTTGGCCGAGCGCCGCAAGGACGAGGTGCAGAAGCTGTCCCTCGGCAACCAGCAGCGCGTCCAGCTCGCCGCCGCGCTGGTGCACGACCCCGCCGTGCTGGTGCTCGACGAGCCGTTCTCCGGCCTCGACCCGCTCGCCGTCGACGTGATGAGCGGTGTCCTGCGGGAGAAGGCCGCCGCGGGGGTGCCGGTCGTGTTCTCCAGCCACCAGCTCGACCTCGTCGAGCGGCTGTGCGACCGGGTCGGGATCATCCGCGGCGGCCGGATGGTCGCCGTCGGCACGGTCGCCGAACTCACCGAGGGCGCGCGCAGCAAGCTCGTCGTGACGGCGCCGGCCGCGACCAACGGCTGGGCCGCCGCCCTGCCCGGGGTGCACGTGCTGGAGCAGCACGGCAGCACCACCGTGCTCGACCTCGAACCGGGTGCGGACGACCAGGCCGTGCTGGCCGCCGCGCTGGCGACCGGGCCGGTCACCGAGTTCAGCCGCCGTCGCCGCTCGCTCACCGAGCTGTTCCGCGACGCCGTGTCCGAGAAGGGGGAAGCGCGATGAGGACGTTGAGCAGCCGCCGCGCCGTCTGGCTCGTCATGAAGCGCGAGCTGAACACGCGGCTGCGCACGCGGTCGTTCGTGGTCGGCACCGGTGTCCTGCTGGTGCTGCTGCTGGGGTACGTCTTCTTCCAGACGTCGCTGGCCAGTTCGTCGGACAAGAACACGGTCGGGCTGACCGGCCAGGCGATCGGCATCGCCCGCCAGCTGCAGACCGAAGCGGCGCTGTCGGGCCGCGAGATCAGCACGGTCGTCGTCACCGACCCGGCGGAAGGCCGGAAGAAGGTCGAAGACGGCGATGTCGACGCGCTCGTCTCGGGCAGCGCGGCGCAGCTGACCGCCACCTATAAGTCCTCTTTGGACGATCAACTGCGCCGGGTGCTCGACCAGGTCGCCCAGCAGCAGGTGCTCGACGGCGTGCTGTCGTCGGCGCAGCTGGAGCCGGCCGAAGTGATGGCCAGGGTCAACGGCACCCACGTCCGGGACGACGCCCTCGCGCCGCAGCCGGCGGACCAGACGCAGCGGCTGGTCGTCGGGCTGGTCGTGGCGTTCCTGCTGTACATGAGCATCATCACCTACGGGATGATGGTCGCCCAGGGCGTGGTCGAGGAGAAGTCGAGCCGGGTCGTGGAGATCCTGCTCGCCAGCGTGCGGCCGTGGCAGCTGCTGCTGGGCAAGGTGATCGGGCTCGGCCTGGTCGGCCTGACCCAGCTGGTCATCCTCGCGGTGGTCGGGCTGGGTGCGGCGTCGGCGACCGGCGTGTTCACGCTGTCCGGCTTCGCGACGGGCGCGGTGCTGTGGGGCATGCTCTGGTACCTGCTCGGTTTCCTGTTGTACGCCACGGTCTACGGCGCACTGGGGTCGCTGGTGTCCCGGCAGGAGGACACCCAGTCGGTGGTCGGGCCGCTGAACATCATCCTGGTCGTCGGGTTCATCGCCGGGTTCAACCTGCTGGTCCAGAACCCGGCGGGTTCGGCGACGAGGATCGTCTCGCTGATCCCGCTGCTGTCCCCGATCCTGATGCCGGCCCGCATTTCGACGGGCGCGGCGGCGGGCTGGGAGATCGGGCTGTCGCTGGCGCTGACGGTCGCGCTCGTCGCGGCGCTGACCTGGGTCGGCGGGAAGATCTACGGCAACAGCGTGCTGCGGATCGGCAGCCGGATCAAGCTGTCCGAGGCCCTGCGTGGCTGAGGTACGGCCGGCCGGGCCCGACGACGTGGCGGCGATCCGCCGGTTCGGCGAGACGCACGTGCGGGCCCACTACGCCCCGCTGATCGGCGCGGCCGCCGCGGACGCGCAGGTCCGGGACTGGTGGAACGAAACGCACGTCGGCGCGGCCGTGGCGGCCGGGTTGGTGGTCGTCGCCGAGGCGGGCGGTGAGCTACTCGGCGTCGGGCAGCGCGGCCGCAACGGCGCCGAACACGTCGTCTACAAGCTCTACGTCCACCCCGGGCAGCGCGGCCGCGGGCTCGGTCCGCGGCTGCTCGACGCCCTGGCCGCGCAGCTGCCCGCCGGCGCCGGACGGTTGTACATCGAGCACTTCGCGGCCAATGAGCGGGCCGGCGCGTTCTACGAACGCGAGGGTTTCGCCGTCGAGCGGATCGAGCCGAGCCCCACCGGCGATCCCGCGCTCGCGGTCGTGTGGCGGGCCAAAACGCTCGTGAGTGTTTAGGCGGGTTCTAACCCTCCTAAACACTCACGAGGTGATCTTGCCGTAGCGCTCCAAGGACACCTGGCGCTCGTGGCTGTGGTCCACCATGGGTTCCGGGTAGTCCTCGGGGCGGTCCTTCAGCTTGTGCACCGCCTTGCCGGCGACCGAACGCAGCTCCGGCACGTACTTGCGCACGTAGTCCCCGCTGGGGTCGAACTTCTCCCCCTGGGTCGTCGGGTTGAAGATCCGGAAGTACGGCGCCGCGTCCGTGCCGCAGCCCGCCACCCACTGCCAGTTCAGCTGGTTCGACGCCAGGTCGCCGTCCACCAGGTGCTTCATGAAGTGGCGGGCGCCCAGCCACCACGGCAGGTGCAGGTCCTTCACCAGGAAGCTCGCGACGACCATCCGCACCCGGTTGTGCATCCAGCCCTCGGCCAGCAGCTGCCGCATCCCGGCGTCCACGATCGGGTAGCCGGTCCGGCCCTCGCACCACCGCGCGAAGGCTTCGGGATCGTCGTCGTGCTTCATGCCGTCGAAGCGCTTGTCGTAGTTCTTCCGCGCGGTTTCCGGGCGGTGCCACAGGACGTCGGCGTGGAACTCGCGCCAGCAGATCTCGCCGCGCAGCGACTTCGCGCCCGCGCGATCGTCGCCGGACAGATCGGCCAGGATCGTCCGCGGGTGGATGCAGCCCCAGCGCAGGTACGGCGAAAGCCGCGTGGTGCCTTCGCGGTCCGGGCGGTCGCGATCCTCGTCGTAGGTCTCGATGCCGTCGTCGAGGAACGCGTGCCAGACGTCGAGCGCGGCCTGCTCGCCCGGCTCGGGCAGCGTCGCGGACACCTCCGGTGGACGCGGAACCCGCAGGGAGCGCGGCGGCGTCACCCAGTCCACAAGGGACGGTCCGGTGTCCGCGGGCGAGTGCCAGCCGCGGGCGGTCCAGGCGCGGAAGAACGGCGTGAACACGCGGTACGGGCTGCCGTCCGGCTTGGTGACGCGGCCCGGCGTCACGGCGTACGACGAACCCGTCTCGACCCACTCGATGTTGTGCTCCGCCAATGCTTTCGCCACCGCGTCGTCCCGGCGGCGGCCGTACGGGCCGGTGTCCGCGCTGACGTGCACCGCGGCCGCGCCGATCTCGCGCGCCGCACGGACGACTTCGGCGGCCGGGTCGCCGCGGACCAGCATCAGACGGCCGCCGAGTTGCTCGTCCAGCTTTTCGAGACAGCCGTACAGGAAGGCTTCCCGCGGCGCACCACCGGGCTTCAGCAGCGCCTCGTCGAGGACGTACAGCGCGAGCACGTGCTTGCTGTGCTTCGACGCCTCCAGCAGCGCGGCGTGGTCGCCGAGCCTCAGGTCACGGCGGAACCACAGGACGACCGGCGCTTCTCGAGTCACGACGGTAAACGATAAACGCCCCACCGTGCGGGTGCACGGCGGGGCGTTTACGGGAAATGGATCAGCGCTCGGACATCGGGACGTAATCCCGGGTCGCGTGGCCGGTGTAGATCTGCCGCGGGCGGCCGATCTTGGTGGCCGGGTCGTTGATCATCTCGCGCCAGTGGGCGATCCAGCCCGGGAGCCGGCCCAGCGCGAACAGCACGGTGAAGAACTTCGTCGGGAAGCCCAGCGCCCGGTAGATCAGGCCGGTGTAGAAGTCCACGTTCGGGTACAGCTTGCGCTCGATGAAGTACTCGTCGGAAAGCGCCGTCTCCTCGAGCTTCTTGGCGATGTCGAGCAGCTGGTCGCCGCCCTTCAGCTTGCCGAGAATTTCGTCCGCGGTGTTCTTGATGATCTTCGCGCGCGGGTCGTAGTTCTTGTAGACCCGGTGCCCGAAGCCCATCAGCTTCACGCCCTTTTCCTTGTTCTTCACCCGCTCGACGAACTTGGCGACGTCGCCGCCGTCCTTCTGGATGCCCTCCAGCATGTCGAGCACCGCGGAGTTCGCGCCGCCGTGCAGCGGGCCGAACAGCGCGTTGATGCCGGCCGAGATCGAGGCGAACAGGTTCGCCTCGGACGAGCCGACCAGCCGCACGGTCGAGGTCGAGCAGTTCTGCTCGTGGTCGGCGTGCAGGATGAACAGCAGGTCGAGCGCCTTGGCGGCCTCAGGGTCGACCTCGTACGGCTCGGCCGGGAAGCCGAAGGTCATCCGCAGGAAGTTCTCGACCAGGCCCAACGAGTTGTCCGGGTACAGCAGCGGCTGGCCGACCGACTTCTTGTACGCGTACGCGGCCAGGGTCGGAAGCTTGGCCAGCAGGCGGACCGTCGACAGCTCCACGTTCGGCTCGTCGAACGGGTTGAGCGAATCCTGGTAGAAGGTCGACAGCGCCGAAACCGCGCTCGACAGGACCGGCATCGGGTGGGCGTCGCGCGGGAAGCCGCTGAAGAACGCCTTCAGGTCCTCGTGGAGCAGCGTGTGCCGCTGGATCTTCTCGGTGAAGTCGGCCAGCTGGGCCTGGGTCGGCAGCTCGCCGTAGATGAGCAGGTAAGAGACCTCGATGAAGGTCGACTTCTCGGCCAGCTGCTCGATCGGGTAACCGCGGTAGCGGAGGATGCCGGCGTCACCGTCGATGTAGGCGATGGCGGACGACGCGGCACCGGTGTTGACGAAACCCGGGTCGTAGGTGATGTACCCCGTCTGCGCCAGCAGCTTGCCCAGCTCGATCCCGGGCGCGCCCTCGACCGGGTGGACGATCTTGAACTCGTGCTCGCCACTCGGCAGGGTCAGCTTCGCGGTTTCTCCGCCGGACTGCCCCGCAGTCGTCGCGTCGGACATGCAAGTCCCTCTCACGTTGGGCACGGGCCGGCGGCGCCTGTACGTTCCACAGGTAGCCACGTGTTCACGCGAGGAAACACTGGCGCCTCGCTGCACACCGCCCCGCTGGGGTATGAAGAATGCCCCTCAACGTTAGTCGAGAAACCCGCCTTCGCGCAGCGGTGACGTTGCCCTGGAGCCCCCGTTTGGGACCAGGTTCACACGGTGGCCGCCATGTCGGCGGACGTGGGCGGCTCGGCGCCGCTGCGGGACACCGTGATCGACGCCGCTTTCGCCGCGAAGGTGAGGGCCTCGCGCCACGCGCCGGCGTCGAGGGAGGCCAGGTCGGCGGCCTCGCGGGTGTGCAGCCAGGCGAGCAGCGCGCCGTGCACGGTGTCGCCGGCGCCGATGGTGTCGACGACGGTGACCTTCCGCGAGGGCACGTGGGCCAGCTCACCTGCGGCGGTGATCACCGAGAGCCCGTCGGCGCCCCGGGTGAGCACCACGGCGTCCACACCGGACTCGATCCACGTCTTCGCGGCGGCGACCGGGTCGGCGCCTTCGGTGAGCCACGCGGCGTCGTCGTCGGAGATCTTCAGGAGCCGGACGTCCGGCAGCCAGGAGGCGAACCGGGCGCGGTAGGCGGCCGGGTCGGTGATGAGCGCCTCGCGGATGTTGGGGTCGAGCACGGTCAGCACGCCGCGGGCCGCTTCGCGCCGCAGCATCGCCTCGTACGCGGAGGCACCGGGTTCGAGGACCATGCCGAGCGTGCCGAGTGAGAGCGCTGTCACACCCCCGCCCAGCGGGCCGGGGTCCGCGACCAGCCGGTCGGCGGTGCCCTCGACGTAGAACGTGTAGCGCGCGGCACCCTTCGCGTCGAGCGCCACGACGGCCAGCGTCGTCGGCTCGTCACCGCGCTGCAGCAGCGAGGTGTCGACGGCGGAGGCGTGCAGCCGCTCGATCATCGCCTCGCCGAACCGGTCGGTGGAGACGCGGGAGAAGAACGCCGCCGGCACGCCGAGCCGCCCGGCGGCCAGCGCGACGTTGTACGGGCCGCCGCCCAGCCGGGGCAGCAGCGCGCGCAGCCCACCGTCCACAGTGGAATCGAGGGGGTCGCCGGGAACCAGGTCGACCAGAGCTTCTCCGCCTACGACGATCACGCGGCGCAGTTTAATGGACTTCCGGCTGACAATTCCTGTCCGCTATTTGTTCAGGCCACCGAGCAGCAGTTCGCCCAAAGCGGTGAACGCGTCGGCGTCGGACACGTCGGTGCGCTGGGCGAGCACGCCAGTCTGGATGCCCTCGATGATCAGCCCGGTCATCTCGGCCACCAGCCGGGCGTGGACGTCGCGGAAGACCCCGTCGGCGACACCCCGGTCGATGAACTGCCGGAGCCGTTTCGCGGCGAACCGGCTGTTGAGCTGGTAGGCCTCCCGGGCCGGGCCGAACTCGGCGAGGTCGCGCATGAAAGCCGCGGACGCCCGGTTGAGGTGCTCGGCGACGCCGGCCAGGTACTCCCCGATGAGCTTGCGGGCGTCGTCGATGCCGGCGATGCGCTCTTCGATCCGCTCCGCGGCGCCGCGGAAGAACCGGGTGACCACCTTGACGGCGAGCTGCTCCTTGCTGGGCGCGAGCGCGTAGAGCGTCGACTTCGAGCAGCGCAGGCGGCCGGCGAGGTCGTCGAGCGTGAAGGCGGCGAAGCCCTCGGCCAAGAAGAGCGCCTCGAGGTCGCCGAGCAGCGCCTGCTGGCGGGCAGTCGGCCGGCGTCGGGGTTCGGGGCGCATCGGCTCACTATCTCCTACGTCTTCCGGCGTCCCCAGTCCTGCCGTACAGTACTCTGAACTAGCCCACAGTACTGTTTTCAGTACTGAAACATTCCGGGGCGCCGCCCCGGGCCGGGGGCTCCGCCACCCGGACCCCCGAAAGACTCGGGTTTGGAGGACGACGATGCCCGCCGAACGCTTGCTGCCTTCATCGGAAGCCGAGGACCTGGTCGCCTTGGCCACCGAGATCGCGCGCGAAGAGCTCGCGCCCCGGGCAGCGGCGGCCGAGGAAGCCGAGCAGTTCCCGCGCGAGCAGTTCCGCCTGCTCGGGAAGTCCGGGCTGCTGGGCCTGCCCTACCGCGAGCGCTGGGGCGGCGGCGAGGTCTCGTACGAGGTCTACCTGCAGGTCCTGGAGGAGATCGCGACGGCGTGGATGACGGTCGGCGTCGGGCTGTCGGTGCACACGATGTCCTGCTACGCGCTGGCCGAGTACGGCACCGACGAGCAGCGCGACCGGTGGCTGCCGGACATGCTCGAAGGGTCGCTCCTGGGCGCGTACGCGCTGTCGGAGACGCAGGCGGGCTCGGACGCGGCGGCGCTCTCGACGCGCGCGCGTCTCGACGGCTCGGACTACGTCGTCAACGGGACGAAGGCGTGGATCACCCACGCGGGCGTGGCGGACTTCTACACGACGATGGTCCGCACGGGCGAGTCCGAGATCTCGTGCCTGCTGGTCGACGGGGCCACGCCGGGCCTCTCGGCCGCCCCGAGGGAGCGCAAGATGGGCCTGACCGGCTCGCCGACGGCCCAGATGATCTTCGACGGGGCGCGGGTGCCGTCTTCACGGCTCTTGGGCGCTCCGGGCGACGGGCTCCGCATCGCGCTGTCGTCGCTGAGCTCCGGCCGGCTCGGGATCGCGGCGTGCGCGGTGGGCTTGGCGCAGGCGGCGCTGGACGAAGCGGTGGCGTACGCGAAGGGCCGTTCGCAGTTCGGCCGCCCGATCATCGACTTCCAGGGCGTCGAGTTCCTGCTGGCGGACATGGCGGCGACGGTGGAGGCGTCCCGCGCGCTGTACCTGGACGCGGCCCGGCGACGCGACCGCGGGATGCCGTTCAAGCGCCAGGCGTCGATCGCCAAGCTGGTGGCGACGGACGGCGCGATGAAGGTGACGACGGACGCGGTGCAGGTCCTCGGCGGGGCCGGGTACACGCGCGACTTCCCGGTGGAGCGGTACATGCGGGAGGCGAAGGTGCCGCAGATCTTCGAAGGGACGAACCAGATCCAGCGGGTCGTCATCGCCCGCGAGCTGAAGAACGCATAGCTCGATCCAGCGACCGGTGTCGCACCTCGGGGACGGTTAGCGTTGCCGACATGCCCGGCCATCTGCTGACTGTCGACGAGTACGCGGCCCTCGACGGCACCGGTTTCACGGAGCTGGTGGAGGGCCGCGTAGTGCCTTCGCCTAGTTCCGGCCGCCGCCACGACATGGCGGTGTGCCTGCTGGCCGCCCAGCTCGAGCGGCAACTGCCGCGCGGCCTCGCGTTCGTCGTCGCCAACGATGTGGATCTGGGGTTGTCTCCGGACGACGGCCCGGGCTTCGCTCGCCGTCCCGACCTGCTGGTCGTCGACCGGGCGGCGTTCGGCCGCGCGGACCGGCTGTTCCAGGCGAAGGACGTGGTTCTGGTGGCCGAGGTGGTGGCCCCGGGGTCTCGGCGAACGGATTACCGGGTGAAGCGGGACGAGTACGCCGATGCGGGGATCCCGCACTACTGGATCGTGGATCTCGCCGAGCCGGTGTCGCTGGTCGCTTGCCGGAGCGGCGAGTGCGGGTATGTCGACGCGCCGGCGGCCACCGGGACCTTTGCGGTCGATGTGCCGTTTCCGGTGCGGCTCGACCTCGCGGACCTGATCCCTTGATCAGGGGGACAGTTCGCCGGTTCGAGGTGAAGGCGACATGTATCGCGCCGACGAGGTATCTCCTCGACTGATCGGGCAGCACGCCGGTACCGCCCGGTCACCGGCGTGCCACCCGAAACTCAGCGCGTCTCCCGGTACCGGCGGTCCTTCGACACGCCCTCGCCCAGTGACTCGTCGAAGTGGTACACCTCGTCGCCCCGGACGAACACGCGCAGCGCGCGGTTCATCACGTCCAGCGGGTCGCCGCTCCACAGCACCACGTCCGCGTCCAGGCCCGGCTTCAACGAGCCGATCTGTCCGTCCAGACCCAGCATCGACGCCGGGTTGATGGTCAGCGCACGCAGCGCCGTCGCCGGGTCGAGGCCGTCCTTCACCGCGAGGGCCGCCTGGTAGACCAGGAAGTTGATCGGGATCACCGGGTGGTCCGTCGTGATCGCGATCCGCACGCCCGCCCGTGCCAGGATGCCCGCCGAGCGCAGGGTGCGGTTGCGCAGCTCGACCTTCGACTTCGTCGTGAACAGCGGCCCGAGGATGACCGGCACGTCCCGGGAGGCCAGCAGATCCGCGATCAGGTGGCCCTCGGTGCCGTGGTTGATCACCAGCTTGTAGCCGAACTCGTCGGCCAGCCGGATCGCCGTCACGATGTCGTCCGCGCGGTGGACGTGCTGGTCCCAGTACAGCTCGCCGTCGAGGACCTTCGACAGCGTCTCCAGCGTCAGGTCCACCTCGTGCGGCTTGCCCTCGGACTCCGCGTGCGCGCGCTTCGCCTGGTAGTTGCGGGCCTTGGTGAACGCCTCGCGCAGGATCGCCGCGACGCCCAGCCGCGTCGACGGCGTCTGCTTCTTGTCGCCGTACACGCGCTTCGGGTTTTCGCCGAGCGCGCTCTTCACGCTGACGTGCTCGGCGAACGTCATGTCCAGGATGCTGCGACCCCAGGTCTTGACCCCGATCGTCTGGCCGCCGATCGGGTTGCCCGAGCCGGGCTTGATGACGACGCTCGTGACGCCGCCGGCGAGCGCGTCGTCGAAGCCGGGCTCGTAGGGGTCGATGCCGTCGACGGCGCGGAAGCGGGCGCCGTTCGGGTCGGTCATCTCGTTGGTGTCGTTGCCGGCCCAGCCTTCGCCGTCCTCGTGGACGCCGAGGTGGGCGTGGGCGTCGATGAAGCCGGGCAGCACCCAGGTGCCGGCCGCGTCGACCAGTTCGGCGTCCTCCGGGATGTCGACATCGGCCTCGGTGCCGACCGCGACGATCCTGCCGCCGTCGATCAGGACCGTGCCGCCTTCGATGGGATCACCGTCGATGGGGACGACATGGCCCCCGACAATTGCCTTCGCCATAGTTCGCCACGCTAACGAACTCACCCGGGGTTGTGCACGCGGGTCTTCTCCAGGTGCACCAGCTCGTGGTTGTTCTCGGGCGTCCGGTGCGTCTCCCGGTACCCGTGCTTGGCGTACAGGTGCAACGGCCCCACGCTCTTCGAGCCGGTGAAGAGCCGGAACAGCGTCACCTCCGCCGGGGCCGCCGACTCCGCGAACCGCAGGAGCGACCCACCCAGCCCGGCTCCCTGGCGGTCCGGAGCGACGACCAGGCGGCCGATCACCGCGACCGACCCGGTCACCGTCAGCCGCACCGAGGCCACCAGGCGGCCGGACTCCCGCACACCCCAGGACAAGCCCGCGAGGGCCGCCCGCGTCTGCTCCAGGGTCTCCAGCAGCGGCGGCAGGTCCAGGTCCCCGTGCGCCCGGGCCTCGGTGACGTACGCGGCCCGTTGCAGCGTCAGGACTTCACCCGCGTCGGCGACGCCCAGGCGAAGCGGCGTCACGGGACCCGGATGCCCCAGCTGCCCGACCAGGACGCCGACGGCTCCAGCTCGATCAGGTCGGTGCCCGTGTTGAGCGCGTCGGCCGGGCAGGTCATCGGCTCGATCGCGACCGCCCGGCCGCGGCCGATCAGGTCGTCCGGGGTGAACACCTGGGCCCAGCGGAAGTCGGCGCCGGTCCAGACCAGCAGTTCCTTGCCGTCGTGGCTCAGGACGATGTGGTGCCGGCCGTCGCCGGCCGCCGTGAGGCCGCCGAACGCCGTGTCGAGGTTGACGCCCGCCAGCACGCGGCCGGCGCGGAAGTCGTACTCCGTGCCCTCGACGTCCTGCTCTTCGGCGTACGGCATCTGCTCTTCGGGCAACGACGGCCGGACGCGGCTCGCGGGGAGCGTCAGCGTCAGCTCGTCGGTCGGGGCGTCGCCGATCCGGAAGTACGGGTGCGTGCCGACGCCGACGCCGATCGGCTGCTCGCCTTCGTTGCGGATCTCGTGGGTGACGGTCAGCTCGCGCGGCGCGACCTCGTACGTCACGGTCGCACGCAGCGGCACCGGCCAGCCGGGCTGCACCTCGACGTCGACGGCCAGGGTGACCGACGATTCGGCATGCTCCAGCAGCTCCCACTCGAGGTGGCGGGTCAGGCCGTGGATGGCGTTGCCGCGCGCCTCCTCGGTGACCTCGAGCTGCTGGGTCTCCCCCTGGAACGTCCACCGGCCGCCCTTGGTCCGGTTCGGCCAGGGCAGCAGCACCTGCCCGGCGCCCATCGGCGGCTTCGCGTCTTCGGGGAACTCCTCGACGTACGGCACGCCGGCGACTTCGAACGCGCGCAGCCCGGCACCGATTTCGGTGACGACGGCGCGTGCGTTGCCGCGGGTGATCTCGAACTGCTGACCGGTCGGGTTGCCCATGCGCACGACCTTACCGATCCAGTAAATCACTAGACCGGTCGTCATAGTTTGCGCTACGGTTCCGTCATGGTTCGCCGCACCGACACGCGGCAGCGGATGCTCGACACCGCCGCCGATCTGTTCCAGACACAGGGCTACCACGCCACCGGCCTCACCCAGCTGACGACGGCCGGGGGCGCACCGAAGGGGTCGCTCTACTTCCACTTCCCCGGCGGCAAGGAGCAGCTCGCCGCCGAAGCCGTCCGGCTGTCGAGCGAGCGCACCGGCGCGCTCCTCGAAGGCGTCCTGACGGACGCCCCTGACCCCGCGACCGGGATCGACCGCGCGGTCGACGCGCTCGCGGGGTTCCTCACCGAATCGGACTTCCAGCGCGGCTGTCCACTGGCGACAGTGGCCCTCGACGCCGCCGCGACGAGCGAACCCATCCGGGCGGCCTGCACGGACGGCTACGCCTCCTGGCACCGCATCCTCAGCGCATACCTGGTGGCGGAAGGTCTTTCCGCCGGCCGGGCCGACGAGCTCGCCACCATCGTGCTCGCCGCGATCGAAGGCGGGCTGCTGCTGGCCCGTACCCGCCGCGACCTCGCGCCACTGCGTGCCGTCGCCGCCCACCTGCACACGACCCTCGACCGGGAGTTCTCCTGATGCGCGTCCACCACCTGAACTGCGGCACCATGCGCCCGCTCGGCGGCCGGCTGATCGACGGGCGGCCGGGCCTGCTGCGGCGCGCCACCATGGTCTGCCACTGCCTGCTGCTGGAGACGGACACGGGTCTCGTGCTCGTCGAGACCGGCATGGGCACGCCGGCCGCCGTCGACCGGGACGCCTGGCTGGGCGCGGGTTTCGTCCGCCAGTCCAACCCCGTCGCGGACCCGGCGCAGACCGCGATCGCCCAGATCCGCGCGCTCGGCTTCGACCCGGCGGACGTGCGCGACATCGTGCTGACCCACCTCGACCTCGACCACGCGGGCGGGCTCATCGACTTCCCGTGGGCGCGGGTGCACGTCTACGCGGAGGAACTGCGCGCGTTCACCGAGCCGCGCGCCGACGAACGCGGCCGGTACCGCCGGATCCAGTTCGCTCACGGTCCACAGTGGACGTCCTATGCGGATGCCGGCGAGCCGTGGTTCGGCTTCGGCGCCGTCCGGCAGCTTGACGGCCTGCCGCCGGAGATCCTGCTGGTCCCGCTGTCCGGGCACACGCGCGGGCACGCCGGGGTCGCCGTCGACACCGGGCACGGCTGGCTGCTCAACGCGGGCGACTCGTACTTCTTCCACGGCCAGGTCGCCGCCGACCCGCACTGCCCGCCGGGGCTCAAGTGGTTCGAGGGTCGCATGGAGACGGTCCGGGGCGCCCGGCTGGACAATCATCGCCGCCTGCGCCAGCTTGTTCAGGAGCACGGCGACGAGGTGAGCGTCTTCGCCGCGCACGACGAGACCGACTTCCTCCGGCTGAGCACCAGGAGCAGCGTATGAAGGTGCACCACCTGAACTGCGGATCGATGCGCCCGGCGGGTGGCAAGCTGCTCGACGGCGAGCCCGGCCTGCTGCGGCGGGCCGAGCTGGTCGCCCACTGCCTGCTCATCGAAACCGGCGACAGCCTGGTGCTGGTCGACACCGGGTTCGGCGCGCAGGCCGTGGCCCGCCCGGGCGAGTGGCTGGGCCGTCCGTTCATGGCGATGGTCGGCGCTCGGGTCGAAGCGGCCGAGACGGCGGTCGCGCAGATCGAAGCGCTCGGCCTCGACCCGGCCGACGTCCGGCACATCGTGATGACCCACCTCGACGTCGACCACGCGGGCGGGCTGGCGGACTTCCCCAACGCCGTCGTCCACGTCCGGGCGGAGGAGCACCAGGCGGCGACGTCCCCGGCGAACGCGGCGGAGAAGAACCGGTACCGCGCGGCGCAGCTCGCGCACCGCCCACTGTGGAGCACCTACGACGAGACCGGCGAGCCCTGGTTCGGCTTCGAGGCGGTCCGGTCGCTCAAGGGCCTGCCGGAGGAGATCCTGCTGGTCCCGCTGACGGGCCACACACGCGGCCACACGGGCGTGGCGATCGACACCGGCGACGGCTGGCTCCTGCACGCGGGCGACGCGTACTTCTTCCACGGCCAGCTGGACCCGGTGGCCCCGCACTGCCCGCCGGGCCTGACGGCGTTCCAGACGATCGTCCAGGCGCTGCGCGGGCCACGACTGGAGAACCTGGCGAGGCTGCACGAGCTGGCGCGCACCCACCAGGACGAGGTCACGGTGTTCTCGGCGCACAGCCCGGTCGAACTGGCCGCGCTGCGCCGGTGATCCCCGGAACCGAACCCCTGACCGAACGGGAGGTTCGATGGTGGCGAAGATCCGCTGGGGCGCGGCCGTGTGGGGGTGGTGGCCGCGTCGGCGACGGCCGGGGCGCTTTCGGAGCGGCAGCTCGTCGGCTGGGCGTGATCAGCCGGCCGCGAGGGCCTGCTTGACGAGCGGGGCGAGCTGCTCCGGCGTCAGCTTCGCCGGGCCGGTGTAGTTGATCAGCACCGGCGTGCCCGCGACCAGCTCGCCCGCGACGAGGGTCGCCGCCTTCTGGCCGTCGACGTAGTAGACGGCGCCGTCCGGGAAGCCCGGGACGTCCTGCGCGCCCGGCTTCGCCTTCTTGATCGCCGCGACCATCTCGGCGGGCTTGCCCTGCTTACCCTCGTAACGGGTCACCGCGAGCTTGCCCGCGGCCTTGCCGTCGTGCTCGTACTCGCAGTTGCGCGCTTTGCCGCCGTTGGCCGCGTTGTCCTGGACCGGGCCCGCGACGGCCTTGAGGTTGTCGAGGAACAGCGCCTTGGAGACGGCCTCCGCGGGCAGCAGCTTGCACGGGTCGAGCGACGCCGCGGCGGTGTTCGAGCCCGGCGCCGGCTTCGGGGCCGCGGACGACGAAGGGGTCTTCGACGGCTCGTCACCGGAGGAGCAGGCGGTCAACGCGGCAATAGCGACAAAAGCGACAACTAGGGTACGCATGCTCGCACCCTACCTAGGCCGTCGGCGCGCGGTATCGCCAGAAGGCCGGGAGCAGGAACATCGACGCGCAGACGAGCACGATGACCAGCAGGCCGCCGCCGGTCGCCGCGGTCGTGGTGCCGAACGCGGCCGCACCCCAGCCGTGGGTGAGGTCGGCGATCCGGGGCCCGCCGGCGACGACGACCGTGAAGACGCCTTGGAGCCGGCCGCGCATCTCGTCGGTGGTCGCGACCTGCAGGATCGCCATCCGGTAGACGGCGCTGACCATGTCCGCGGCGCCGGCCAGCGCCATGAAGACGACGGCGAGCCAGAGCGAGTGCGCAAGCCCGAACCCGGCGACCGCCGCACCCCACGCGCAGATCGACACGACGACCGCGACGCCCTGGCGGTGGATGCGCGTCAGCCAGCCGGAGAACAGCCCGATCAGCATCGCGCCCAACGGCAGGGCGGCGTAGAGCCAGCCGAGCGCGGGGCCGCCGCCGGGCGGGTCGCCGAACGTGCGCTCGGCCATCTCCGGGATCAGCGCCCGCGGCATGCCGAAGACCATGGCGATGATGTCGGCGACGAAGGAGGCCAGCAGGATCTTCTGCCCGGCGAGGTACCTGAAGCCGTCGACGACGTCCCGGACCCCGGCGCGGCGCGAAGGGCCGTTGAGCGGCGGGATCGCCGGCAGCCGCCAGACGGCGATGAGCGTGATGGTCAGGGCGACGACGTCGATCAGGTAGAGGGTGGAGAGGCCGAGGACGGGGATCAGCGCCCCGGCGAGCAGCGGCCCGAAGACGGCGCCGAAGGTGGACATCGTGCTGTTGAGGGCGTTGGCCGACGGCAGCAGTTCGGCGGGCACGAGCCGCGCGACGACGGCACCGCGGGTGGGCATGTTGATGGCGAAGAAGGCCTGGTTGACGGCCAGCAGCCCGAGAACGAGCCACACGGAACCGAAGTTCGCGAAGGCCTGCAGCCAGAGAAGAGCTGAGGTGATGGCGACGCCGACGTTGGTGACGAAGAGCAGCTTCCGCCGATCGACGGCATCGGCGACGGCGCCGCCCCAGAGCCCGAAGATCAGCAGCGGGACGAGGGCGACCAGCCCGGTGAGGCCGACGTAGGCGGAGGATCCGGTGAGGTCGAAGACCTGCTTGGGCACGGCCACGGCGGTGAGCTGCGTACCGACGGCGGTGACCACAGTGGACAGCCACAGCCGCCGAAAGGCCGGAATCTTGAGCGGCCGCGTGTCGACAACGATGCGGCCGAGGACCTTGCGGATGCCCGAGCGGGGCGGCATGGTCCCCGGTTCACCAGTCACAACACATCAGCTTAGCGGCGCTAACTATCTCCGGTCGCGTGATTTTTGTCGCTCGACGCCAGGCGTAGAGGGTCTAGACATCTCCCGCCGCGCCCAGGCAAGGCTCCGGCGAAGCCGGAGTGCTTTTCAGGTGCTCACCGAACGGGACGTTGACGGCCAGACCTGCACCCCACCCAGGCCTCCCCCGCCGCCCCGATCCGAAGCCAGAACACGGACGGTGGTGAGCACCGCACTTGCCTGACTGAGCCGACTCGGCACCGCCCAGGTCAGCTTTCCGGCGAAGGACAGCAGCCCCGCTTCCACCAGGGAGCACCTTAGCCGGGCGTTGACCGCCGAGCGGGCGGCCTACTTTGACTTGGTGGAAGACGGTGTCGGCACGAGGGACGCCGCCCGGCGGGTCGGGATCAACTACCGGACAGCGCTGGCGCGCCGAGACGGCCGGGTAGCGACCAGGCATCCCCCGCTCCCAGGCAAGGCTCCGGCGAAGCCGGAGCGCTTTTCAGGTGCTCACCGAACGGGACGTTGACGGCCGGACCTGCACCCCACCC
Organism: Amycolatopsis sp. cmx-13-12; assembly: GCA_049998155.1. Lineage (GTDB taxonomy): Bacteria > Actinomycetota > Actinomycetes > Mycobacteriales > Pseudonocardiaceae > Amycolatopsis. The sequence continues at coordinate 729,161 of JAEBES010000002.1, forward strand.
AGACCCCCCACCACCCCCCGATCCGAAGCCAGAACACGGACGGTGGTGCCGGGTCAAGGCACGCTTTCCCGCCTTGACGCGGCACCACCGGCCGTAGTGACAATCCGGCTTCGGGGTGGTGGGCACGAGCTACACCTGAAGGCCTCCACCACAGAGCACCGCATCAGCGATCCGGCCTGTGGACAGCCCGCGGTATCAAGGCGCCACGCGCTCGATGTGCCACCCGTCGTCGTTCCGCACGTACCGCAGCCGGTCGTGCATGCGGTCCTCGCGGCCCTGCCAGAACTCCACCAGGTCCGGCCGGATCCGCCAGCCGCCCCAGTGGGGTGGGGCCGGGATCTGCTCCACGTCCGCGAACCGCCGCTCGATGCCGTGCAGCGCGTTGTCCAGCGCCCGGCGGCCGTCCACCACCCGGGACTGCGGGGACGCCCACGCCCCCAGCTGGGAACCGCGCGGCCGCTGGGCCCAGTACTCCGCCGTCTCCTTGACGCCGACCTTCTCGACCTCGCCGCGGACGTGGACCTGGCGGTGCAGCGCGTACCAGGGGAACGTCACCGACGCGTAGCGGGTCGCCGTCAGGTCGTGGCTCTTCGAGGACGTGTAGTTCGTGTAGAACACCACGCCGCGCTCGTCGAGGCCCTTGCACAGGACCGTGCGGGACGACGGGCGGCCTTCGGCGTCCGCCGTCGCGAGGACCATGGCGTTCGGCTCCGGGATGCCCGCCGCGACCGCCTGGTTCAGCCAGCCCTGCAGCTGATCGGTCCAGGTGGCGGCGAGCGCGGTTTCGTCGAACGCCGCGCCGTCGTAGGCCACGCGCATTCCGGGAAGGCGTACTACGGCGTCTTCCACCTGGTCCTCGATCTCCGGCATCATCGCCAAACCTCCACGCCCGGTCGGGGCATCAGTCGACTTCGGCTCTAGGCACGTTAAGGCCTCACGACCGGCAGCGGAACCCACCTAACGGTGACACCCGCCACCCGTTTCCGGCCACCCAGCCGTAACCGCAGGACAACAAGCTGTAACCACCGCGTTACCTCCCGGACCAGGATCGATACAGGACGCACCTACCTTCGGCCCGTTCCCCACCACCCGGAGGCAGGCATGACCGAGACCCTGTCCAGCGCGGAAAAGAACACCTCGCCGAAACGCCGCTACGCGCCGCTCGCGGCGAACGAAAACCGTGAAGACTACTCACTGCGCTTCGCCGCTCATTCGTTCCGGAAATGGTCGCCGTTCGTGGTCGCGACGACGGCGCTGGGCGGCATCGCCTACCTCGCCGACTTCGCGATCGGCGCCAGCATCGTCCTCTCCTACGGCTTCACCTCCGGCGTCCTGGCGATCCTCGCCGCGGCCGTCGTCATCTTCGTGACCGGCGTGCCCATCGCGGCCGCCTGCGCGAAGTCCGGAGTGGACATGGACCTGCTGACCCGCGGAGCCGGCTTCGGCTACTTCGGGTCGACGCTGACGTCGCTGGTCTACGCGAGCTTCACCGTCATCTTCTTCTCGCTCGAAGGCTCGATCATGGGCCAGGCCTTCGAGCTGGCCCTCGGCATCCCGCTGCCCATCGGCTACCTCCTCGCGACGCTGATCGTGCTGCCCTTCGCGCTCTACGGCATGGGCGCGGTCGCGAAGATGCAGACCTGGACGCAGCCGCTGTGGATCGCCGGTCTGGTGCTGCCGTTCGTCGTCGTGCTGGTCCGCGAGCCCGGCAAGTTCGCGGAATTCACCCACTTCGGGGGTACGGAGGGCGCGGGCGCCGGGTTCTCCGCGATCGGGTTCGGCTTCGGGATGGGCGTCGCGCTGTCGCTGATCGGGCAGATCGGCGAACAGGCCGACTACCTGCGGTTCATGCCGGAGAAGACCGCGGAGAACAAGCGGTCGTGGTGGGCCGCGGTGCTCGCCGCCGGTCCCGGCTGGGTGATCCTCGGCGCCGCGAAGCAGATCGGCGGCGCGCTGCTGGCGTTCCTCGCGCTCGGCGTCGTCGGGAAGTCGCACGCGCTGGAGCCGATCGCGCCCTACCTGGAAGCGGTCAAGCCCGCCCTCGGGCCGGTGGCGCTGACGTTCGCCGCGCTGTTCGTCGTCGTCTCGCAGATCAAGATCAACACCACCAACGCCTACTCCGGCTCGCTGTCGTTCGCGAACTTCTTCTCCCGCGTGCTGCACAAGCACCCCGGCCGGGTCTGGTACGTGCTGGTCAACTGCGGGATCGCGCTCGCGCTGATGGAGTTCGGCGCGTTCGGGTTCCTGAACAAGATCCTCGGCTTCTACTCGAACGTCGCCATCGCGTGGATCGGCGCCGTCTGCGCCGACCTGGTGATCGCCAAACCGCTGGGCCTGTCCCCGCGCTACATCGAGTTCAAGCGGGCCTACCTGCACAAGATCAACCCGGTCGGGTTCGGCTCGATGATGGTCGCGTCGGCGGTGTCGATCGCGGCGTACTTCGGCGCGTTCGGGCAGTTCCTGGCCGCGTTCAGCCCACTGCTCGCACTGGTCATCGCGGTCGTGCTGGTGCCGGTGCTGGCCGTCGCGACGAAGGGCAAGTACTACCTGGCACGGCCGAACACGGTCGCCGGCCCGGACACCGACGTCGACCTGCGGGCGACGCACACGTGCTCGGTCTGCGGTGATCCGTACGAGCTGCCGGACGTCGCCGACTGCGCCAAGCAGGACGGCCCGATCTGCTCGCTGTGCTGCACGCTCGACAACACCTGCCACGACGTGTGCCAGACCACCGGCCCGGTCGTGCTCGGCCTGCCGACGGTCCGCACCACGTGATGTCCGTGAGGGCCCTTTCCCGGAATCCGCTGCCGGGAAAGGGCCCTCACGTGAGCCGGCGTCCCCCCGGATCCCCCTCCCGGCTCGACTGTTCCACGCCGGAGGGTGCGCCGGGGTTGCCTGGGATCTCCGAAATTTTTCCGGGCCGCATGATGGCGGCCAGCATCAGCGCGCGCAGCTCCGCGCCGACGTCCTCCACCGGCAGCGGCGGCTCGTGCGCCTGCCACTCGCGCAGCAGCCCGGTGGCCGCCCCGACCAGGGCGATCGCCGTCAACCGGTAGTCGCGATCGGGCGCGACGCCGTGCTCGGCCGCGCGCCGCGCCTCCGTTTCGATGAACGTCGCCCAGCGGTCGACCCACACCTGGTGCTGCTCCTCCAGCTCCGCACTGACGCCGACGGCTTCGACGTAGTTCAGCCGCGGGAGCCGGGGGTCCACGGTGACCGTGTCGATGAAGACGTCGAGCAGCGTGGCGATGCGGGTCATCGCGTCGGCTTCGGCGACCTTGTCCAGCGCGGCGGTGACGTGCTCCAGCGCGAGGCTGTTGATCCGGTCGTGGAGGGTCCGCAGGACGTCCTCCTTGCCGGTGAACTCCTCGTAGAAGTTCCGGGTCGAGACGCCGGCGCGGGCGCACATCTCGGTGATCTTCGTCTGCCGGAAGCCGGCGGTGGTGAACAGCTCGAGACCGGCCGTGAGCAGCCGCTCGCGGCGGTCGGCGCGACGTTGTTCGGGGGCGACGCCGCCGTACGTGCGAGCCAACGGTTGTGTCCTCCTTCTGAGGGATTGCCGGATCCTACCGGGCTGGCTAAGTTGTGAAAATCTTGATTACCAAACACCGGAGGCAACGATGCTTCGTCGGTTACTGGTCGCCGTCGCGCTCCTGTTCGTGACAGCCGCCCCCACGGCACACGCCGAACCGGGCGTCCTCCTGGAACAGCGGCCGACGACGGTGTTCGTCGGCCCGTTCCCGGCGCCGGTCAACGCCTGGCACCTCCTCTACCGCTCGACGTCGGCGACCGGTGCCCCGAACGCCGTCTCGGGCACACTGCTGGTCCCGCCGACACCGTGGCTGCGCGGCGGCCCGCGGCCGCTGATCACCTATGCGGTCGGGACGCACGGCCTCGGCGACCAGTGCGCCCCGTCGAACCTCCTGGCCCACGGCATCGAGAACGAAAGCGCGCTGCTGGCGCAGGCGTTGACCCAGGGCTGGGCGGTCGTCGTCACCGACTACGAAGGACTCGGCACACCCGGCACGCACACGTACGCGGTCGGGCAGTCCGAAGGCCGCGCGGTGCTCGACGCGGCGCGGGCCGCGTCCCGGGTGGCCGGCGCGGGGTTGTCCCCGTCGGGTCCGGTGGGCGTGTTCGGCTACTCGCAGGGCGGCCAGGCCGCAGCGTGGGCGGCGGAGCTGCAGGCCACGTACGCGCCTTCGCTGAACGTGGTCGGTGTGGCGGCCGGCGGCGTCCCGGCGGACCTGAACGCGGTGTTCGCATCCAACGACGGCGGCGCGGCGTTCGGCTTGGTCCTGGGCGCGGCAACCGGCTTCGCGGCGGCATACCCGGACGTGCCGTTCGCGTCGATCCTGAACGACCGCGGCCGCGAGGCGGTGGCCCGGGTGTCGAAGGCGTGCACGGTCGAACTGGGCGCGGCGGCGCCGTTCGCGCACCTGCAGGACTTCGTGACGGTGCCGGACCCGATCCACGAGCCGCACTGGCAGACCCGCCTGGCGGAGAACTACCTGGGCACGACGGCCCCGAAGCCGCCGGTGTACCTGTACCACGGGACGTTGGACGAGCTGATCCCGTTCAGCGTCGGAACGGCGTTGCGCGACCGCTGGCAGTCCCTGGGCGCGAAGGTGACGTGGCAGGAGTTCCCGCTGCTGGAGCACATCGCCGGGGTCTCGATCGGCGGCCCGGCGGCGATGACCTGGCTGGGCACGAAGTTCTGAGAACTGTCGGTGGCCCCCGGTAGCGTGGAAAACGGGGGCTGCTCAGAACGGCCGCAACGCGGTGACCGCGTCCGGGGCCAGGGAAGTGGTGATGGTGCCGCCCGCAGCGAGGGGGCTGCGGGACCACCACTCGCCCGAGGCCGCCGGGAGTTCGGGGCCACCGACCTCCAGGTCGGTCGCGAGCACCCGGCGGCCCGCCAGCACGGCCAAGCTCGCGTCCAAGCCGGCATCCCCCACCGAAAGCGTCTGCCGGAGCACCGGCACGGAACCCCGCGTGACGGACAGCGAAGTCGACAGCGAACCCGGTTTCTCCCCGGCCCGCCCCAGCACCAGCACCTCCCGCGTGTGCAGGTACGCATCCGATGCCAGCGAGGCCCGGAAGACCGCGTTGTGCCGGGCCCGAGCGGTGACGACGGTCGGCTCGGGCAGGTACTCCAGCGACCCCCCTTCCTCCACCACGACGTCCACAGTGGACAAGGAGGACTCGCCGTGGAGGCCGGGCAGGGCCAACGTGGCGGCCACCCCCGACAAGCGGAGCGAAGCACCCGGCCCGACCCGGATCGAAAGCAGAAGATCGTCCCCGCCCAGCGGAGACGTCGCCGAGTTGACCAGGTGCACCACGGCCGTCGAACCCGATCGCCGCCGAGGGATCAGCGTCAACGGCGCCATCGAACACAGCTCACGCAACACCGTGCGCGTGCCGTCGAAGCACGCCGTCAGCCGTGCGTGGGCCTTCACAGCAGGGAACGGACCCAGTCGGCCACCGCCGGCGCGTCCGGGGTGTCCACAAGGGACTGCGTGATCACCGGCAGCTCGCCGCGCATCCGGTGCGCGTCCGACGTCATCACGTCCATGTCCGCGCCGACCAGGTGGGCGATGTCGATCTTGTTGATCACCAGCAGGTCCGCCGTCGTGACGCCGGGGCCGCCCTTGCGCGGCACCTTGTCGCCGCCCGCGACGTCGACCACGAAGATCTGGCTGTCCGCCAGGCCACGGCTGAACACCGCGGTCAGGTTGTCGCCGCCGCTCTCGATGATCACCAGGTCGAGGCCGGGGAACTTCTCTTCCAGGCGCTCGACCGCGTCGAGGTTCGCGGTGATGTCGTCGCGGATCGCCGTGTGCGGGCACGCGCCGGTCTGCACCGCCTCGATCCGCTCCGGGTCCAGCACGCCCGCGCGACGCAGGAAGTCCGCGTCTTCGGTCGTGTAGATGTCGTTCGTGACCACGGCGAGCCGGATCTCGTCGCCCAGCGCGCGGCAGAGCGCCGCGGTCAGCGCCGTCTTGCCGGAGCCGACCGGGCCGCCGATGCCGATCCGATACGCGCGGCCCGAGGTGGGCGCCGCGTCGTAGTGGTCGGGTTCGGCGGCCGTCGGGTCGAAGTTGACCTCGTGGAAGTGACCGTGGCCGTGGCCTTCAGCTGGCAAAGAGACGCACCTCTTCCTGGTGGTGCCGGGCGTGGGCCTCGGCGAACAGATCCAACGCGGGCGACCCCGGCGACGGCAGCGCCGCCGGGTCGTCGCCCGCCACCGCCGCGGCGGACGCACAGACGGCCGCAAGGTCCAGCCGTGCGACCACGGCGTTGACGGCGAAGGGATCCAGCCCCAGCAGCCGGACCGCGGCACTCGCCGGGCCGCTCACCGACAGGTAGGCGACCGCCATCGCCGCGTCGTACGGCGAACCGCCCGCGACGCCGACCAGCGCGCCCAGCACGATCGGGTGGTGGGGCCGCGGCGTCTCGGCCAGCAACGCCTCCAGCACCGGCGACGGCCACGCGATCCGCCCGGCCCGCGCGGTCCCGCGACCTTGCGCCCGGGAGGCTTCGCGCTGCGCGAGCGACGGAGTGCGCGCGTCCAGCTCACTGTCCAAAAGCGACCAATTTCCCCCGGCGACCGCCGCGTGAGCGGAGGCGGCAGCGAAAACCGCGGCCAGGTAGCCCGCCGTCCGCAACCGTCCGGAAAGGAATCCCGGCAGGTCGCGCACGGAAGTCACCAGGCGACGGGAAACGACTTCCTCCAACCCGCCACTGTGGACGTGACCACCGCCGGGGAAGCGGGAGTCCGCGAGGATCAGCGCCGAAAGGTCCATCAGAACAGGAAGTACCTTTGCGCCATCGGCAGTTCCGCCACTGGCTGCGGCTCGATCAGTTCGCCGTCGACGTGCACGGCGAAGCTGTCCGGCTCGACGCGGACGTCCGGCGTCGTGTCGTTGAGCACCATGTCCGCCTTGGTCCGCGCGCGCATGTTCGACACCGCGACGAGCGGCCGCGTGATGCCGAACTGCTCGCGCAACCCGCTGTCCAGAGCTTCCGGGGCGACGAAGTGCAGGCTCAGGGCGGCACCGATGTTCGCGCCGAACATCGGCCGCGCGAGCACCGGCTGCGGCGTCGGGATGGACGCGTTCGCGTCGCCCATCGCCGCCCACGCCGGGAAGCCGCCCTTCAGCACCACGTGCGGCCGGACGCCGAAGAATTTCGGCTCCCACAGCACGAGGTCGGCGAGCTTGCCGACCTCGACCGAGCCGATTTCGGTCTCCATGCCGTGCGCGATGGCCGGGTTGATCGTGTATTTGGCGACATAGCGACGCGCGCGCAGGTTGTCGGCCGCGCCGTCGCCGGGAAGCGCGCCGCGACGGCGTTTCATCACGTGCGCGGTCTGCCAGGTCCGGATGATCACCTCGCCGATCCGGCCCATGGCCTGGGAGTCCGAGCTCATCATCGAGATCGCGCCCAGGTCGTGCAGGACGTCTTCGGCGGCGATCGTGGTCGGCCGGATCCGGCTTTCGGCGAAGGCGAGGTCCTCGGGCACCGACGGGTTGAGGTGGTGGCAGACCATCAGCATGTCGAGGTGCTCGTCGAGCGTGTTCACGGTGTGCGGCCGGGTCGGGTTGGTCGACGACGGCAGCACGTTGGCCAGCGAGACGACCCGGATGATGTCCGGTGCGTGCCCGCCGCCGGCCCCTTCGGTGTGGTAGGCGTTGATCGAGCGGCCGCCGATCGCGTCCACAGTGGATTCGAGGAAGCCGGCTTCGTTCAGCGTGTCGGTGTGGATCGCCACCTGGACACCGGCTTCGTCGGCCACAGTCAGGCACGCGTCGATCGCGGCCGGCGTCGTGCCCCAGTCCTCGTGGAGCTTGAACCCGCCCGCCCCCGCCGCGAGCTGTTCGCGCAGCGCCTCGTGCCGGACGGTGTTCCCCTTGCCCAGCAACAGGACGTTGACCGGGTAACCGTCCATGGCGGACAGCATCCGGCCGAGGTTCCACGCGCCGGGCGTGACGGTCGTGGCCTTCGTGCCCTCGTTGGGCCCGGTGCCGCCACCGACCAAAGTGGTCAGTCCGGCGGCCAGCGCGGTGTCGACGAGCTGCGGGCAGATGAAGTGGACGTGGCAGTCGATGCCGCCGGCGGTGAGGATCTTGCCGTTGCCGGACAGCACTTCCGTCGACGGCCCGATGACCAGGGCCGGGTCGACACCGTCCATCGTGTCCGGGTTGCCCGCCTTGCCGATGCCGACGATCCGGCCGTCGCGCACGCCGACGTCGGCCTTCACGATGCCCCAGTGGTCGAGGATCACCGCGCCGGTGATGATCAGATCCGGCGTGCCCTCGGCCCGGGTCGCCGTGGCCTGGCCCATCGACTCGCGGATGACCTTGCCGCCGCCGAAGAGCACCTCGTCGCCGGAGCCGCCGGGGCCCATCGAGCGGTCTTCGGTGACCTCGATCAGCAGGTCGGTGTCGGCGAGCCGGATCCGGTCGCCGGTGGTCGGGCCGAACAGCTCGGCGTAGCGCTCGCGGTCGATCTGCGGCATCTCAGAACTCCCCCGCGAACTCGGCACGCAGTCCCGGCACCCGGCGAGCCCCGGCGAGCGGCACCAGGTCGACCTCGCGTTCGACACCCGGCTCGAACCGCACCGACGTGCCGGCGGGGACGTCGAGCCGATGGCCGCGGGCGGCGTCCCGGTCGAACTCGAGACCGGGGTTGACCGCGGCGAAGTGGTAGTGCGAGCCGACCTGGACCGGCCGGTCGCCGAGGTTCCGCACCAGCAGCCGGACGCGCGCGCGGCCGGGGTTCAGCTCGACCGGCTCCTCGCCGGGAATGATCTCGCCAGGGTGCATGCGGCTCCCGTTCTCGAGCGGGGTCGTGAGTGGTAAGGAGGGTTCTAACCCTCCTTACCACTCACGACCGGTGGGTTCACACGATCGGGTCGTGCACGGTGACGAGCTTGGTGCCGTCCGGGAACGTGGCCTCGACCTGCACGGAGTCGACCATCTCGGCCACGCCGTCGAGCACCTGCGCCCGGGAGAGCACGGTCCGGCCGCTGGCCACCAGGTCGCTGACCGTGCGGCCGTCGCGCGCGCCTTCGAGGACGTGGTCGGTGATCAGCGCGACCGCCTCGGGGTAGTTGAGCCGGACGCCGCGGTCCAGCCGCTTCCGCGCGACGTCGGCCGCCACGTGGATGAGCAGCTTGTCGCGCTCCTGCGGGCTGAGGTGCATGCCGCTAGGTCTATCACCCGAAACGCGGCGGCGCCTGGTTCGGAAACACAGGATTTACCTGGGCTTCGTCACACTGTGTGGTGAAAATTCTTCTGATTGGCGGCCTCGGTGACTGAATCGTTCTCGTAATCGTGACCGAAACCACCGCTTCTTTCGATTGCCAGTGGCCGGTCAAGAGAGCAAGGTCTATCCATCCGTGCGATGTGGCGCGCGTTCAGTGCGCTCTGTCCCAACCGCGCGACCAGCACCAACCAGCCGGGGAAAAGCGCACCGAAAGGTTCCGCGAAACAGTGACTACCTCCACGATCAGCAAGCCTCAGCCGTCCGGCCAACCCGACGACGGCTTCCGACCGGGCCTGGAGGGCGTCGTCGCCTTCCACACCGAAATCGCCGAACCCGACCGGGACGGCGGTGCCCTGCGCTACCGCGGCGTCGACATCGAGGACCTCGCCGGCAAGGTGACCTTCGGTGACGTGTGGGGCCTCCTCGTGGACGGCCGGTTCGGTCACGGCCTGCCGCCCGCCGAGCCGTTCCCGCTGCCGGTGCACACCGGTGACGTCCGGGTGGACGTCCAGGCCGCGCTGGCCATGCTCGCCCCGATCTGGGGCTACCGCCCGCTGCTCGACATCACCGACGAAGAGGCCCGCGAGCAGCTGGCCCGCGCCTCGGTGATGGCGCTGTCCTACGTCGCCCAGTCGGCGCGCGGCATCGGCCAGCCCGCGGTGCCGCAGACCCGCGTCGACGAGGCCCACTCGATCACCGAGCGGTTCCTGATCCGCTGGCGCGGCGAGCCCGACCCGGCGCACGTCAAGGCCCTGGACGCCTACTGGGTGTCGGCCGCCGAGCACGGCCTGAACGCCTCGACCTTCACCGCCCGCGTCATCGCCTCCACCGGGGCGGACGTGGCGGCGGCCATGTCCGGCGCCATCGGCGCGATGTCGGGCCCGCTGCACGGCGGCGCCCCGGCGCGCGTGCTGCCGATGATCGAAGAGGTCGAGCGCACCGGCGACCCCGCGGGCCTGGTCAAGGGCATCCTCGACCGCAAGGAACGCCTGATGGGCTTCGGCCACCGCGTCTACCGCGCCGAGGACCCGCGGGCGCGAGTGCTGCGCCGGACCTGCCAGGAGCTCGGCGCGACCCGCTACGAGGCGGCCGCGGCGCTGGAGCAGGCCGCGCTGAAGGAGCTGCGCGAGCGGCGCCCGGATCACCCGATCGAGACCAACGTCGAGTTCTGGGCCGCGGTCATCCTGGACTTCGCGCAGGTCCCGCCGCACATGATGCCCGCGATGTTCAGCTCGGCCCGCACCGCCGGCTGGGCCGCGCACATCCTGGAGCAGAAGCGCACCGGACGTCTCGTGCGGCCGTCGGCCAAGTACGTCGGCCCGGCGCCGCGCAGCCCCGAGGACGTCGAGGGCTGGGAGCTCGTCACCAAGCACTGACGCTACGACCGGAGCGGCACTTTCACGTGAAAGTGCCGCTCCGGTCGTGGGCGGCGGTGGTGCGGAGCATGGCCGTGAGCTGGTCGACGAGCCAGGTGTCGAGGTCCTCCCGCGCGACACTGCCTTCCTGCAGCCAGCTCAGCAGCGCGCCCTCGACGACCGCCGTCCAGCAACGCAGCGTGAGCGACAGCAGCGGTGAGGGGTCGGCGACGCCGAGGGCGTCCAGGATCAGGGCCACCGCGCGGTTGCGGACCTCGTCGATCGCCGCGTCCGTCTCGGAGGTCGCGATCACAGAACCGGTGCGCAGCAGGGCGATGTACCCCGCGCGGTAGTGGTCGGCGACGTCGATCAGGCCGCGGACGGCCCCGCGCAGCCGCACCTCCGGCGGCCCTTCCTCCAGGCCGGCCAGGCCGTCGATCAGCCCGTCGGTGACCGTGCGCAGCGCCTCGACCTGCAGCTCGCGCAGGTTGGCGAAGTACCGGTAGAACAGCGGCCGCGACACCTCGGCGCGCGCGACGATGTCGTCCACGGTGACCAGTTCCGGCGCCCGCGAGCCGAACAGGTCGAGCGCGGCGCGGATCAGGTCGTCGCGGCGGGCCTGCGGCGACATCCGCCGCGGCCGGCTCACGGCGTCAGGTCCAGCTTCGCGGCCTTGCGAAGCAGGCCGGGCGTCAGTCGCGAAAGGACCAGCGCGGCCTTCGCCTCCGGAGTGGACGGTGCGATCGCGATGTCCTTTTCCACGGCACGCAGGATGTCCCGCGCCACCCCCTCGGGACCGAACCCGCGCCGGGCGTACAACTTCGAGCTTTCCTTCTGCCGACGGCGCTGTTCCTCTTCGGACACCCCGACGAACTTCGTCGTGTTCGTGATGTTCGTCTTGACGATGCCCGGGCACACCGCCGTGACGCCGATGTGGTGCGCGGCCAGCTCGGCCCGCAGGCAGACGCTCAGCGTCAGCACGGCCGACTTCGTCGTCGCGTAGGCGGAAAGGATCTTCGACGGCAGGTAGGCGGCCGCCGAGGCGAGGTTGACGATGTGGCCGCCTTCGGCGCGCTCGGCGAGCATCGGCGCGAACGCGCGGCAGCCGTGGATCACGCCCCAGAGGTTGACGTCGATGACGCGTTCCCAGTCTTCGGCCGAAGTGTCGAGGAACGGCCCGGACATCCCGATGCCCGCGTTGTTGACCACGATGTCCGGGACGCCGTGGTGTTCCCGCACCTCGTGGGCGAAGCGGTGCACGGCCTCCCCGTCCGAAGAGTCCACTGTGTACTCGGCGAGACCGTGTTCCCCGAGCAGCTTCAAGGTCTCCGCCGCACTCGCTTGATCGACGTCGGTGATGACGAGGTCGGCGCCCCGCTCGGCGAAGGCCAGTGCGGTGGCGCGCCCGATCCCGCTGCCCGCCCCGGTGACGACGACGAGCTTGCCGGCGAACGGCCCGGCGTCGACCCGGGCCCGGCGCAGTCCACGGCTTTCGGTGCCGGTCTCGACGTAGTCGATCAGCTCCGCGGCCGCGGCGGCGACCACCTCCGGCTTCGCCCTGGTCACCCAGTGCGTCCCGACGATCCGGCGGATCCGCAGGTCGGGCGCCCAGCGGGTGACCTCGGTCTGCAGCGGCGCCGTGACGTAGGCGTCGCCGGTCGGGGCCAGCACCTGCACCGGGACGTCGGCGGGCCGGGGTGCGGGCCGCGAGAGCCGGGTGAACATGTTGGCGCGGTAGAGCTGGAGACCGTGCAGGCCGTCGGACTTGTCCGGCGGCGCCGCGTCCGGTTCCATCCGCTGGATCTGCTTGCCCAGCAGGCCCGTGCGCCACAGCAGGTCCGGGATGACCGGGACCTGGAACGCGAGGATGTACCACGAGTGCAGGAACTGGCTCAGCGCGTTCTTGAGCCGCTTCGGCGTCGGGCGGCGCAGCTGGGCGCGGAACCAGGCGCCGGCGTGGTCGAGGCTCGGGCCCGAGAGGGACGTGTAGGAGGCGACCCGCCCGCGCAGGCCGACCCCGGTGACGGCGTGCCAGGTCTGGATCGAGCCCCAGTCGTGCGCGACCAGGTGCACCTTGCCGGTCGGCTGCACCGCCTCGACGACCGCGCGCAGGTCGTCGGCCAGCTGGTCCAGCCGGTAGGACGCGCGTCCCGACGGCTTGTCCGACTGTCCGGCTCCGCGGACGTCGTAGGTGACGACCCGGTGTTTCGCCCCCAGCGAGGCGGCTACCCCACCCCACATCGAGCTGTTGTCCGGGTAGCCGTGCACGAGCACGACCGTGGGCCCGTCACTCCGGCCGTCGACGGTCACGGAGAGGCGGACACCGTCGCTGGCGGTCACCCACTTGTGAGACATTCTGTCATGTTAGACAACTTGTCAACAGTGCGTTCACCCGCGCGGCGGTTCCGCAGGCTCGGATCTTCGGATTTTTGCTTGTATGACAGCGTTTTCGTGGTTCCACGGGAAACCAAGCCCGCGTGTCCACCGATCGGTGGACAGCCGGATTCCACTGGCCGTTGGTCGGATCCGGCGTCGCGAACGGCCAGGCTTCGAGCATGACCACAGCAGTCAGCGTGCGCGGCCTGCGCAAGCAGTACCCCGGCCACCTCGCGGTGGCCGGGCTCGATCTGGACATCGCCCAGGGCGAGGTCTTCGCCCTGCTCGGCCCGAACGGCGCCGGGAAGACCACCACCGTCGAGATCCTCGAAGGGCACCGGCGGCGGACGGCCGGCGAGGTCACCGTGCTCGGCGAGGACCCCGGCCAGGCCGGACGCGCCTGGCGGGCCCGGCTCGGCATCGTCCTGCAGACGGCGACCGACGCCGCCGAGCTGAGCGTCGCCGAGACCGTCCGGCACTTCGCGAAGTACTACCCGGACCCGCGCGACCCCGACGAGGTGATCGACAAGGTCGGGCTCACCGAGAAGGCCGGGGCGCGGGTCAAGGCGCTCTCCGGCGGCCAGCGACGCCGCGTCGACGTCGCGCTCGGCATCATCGGCCGCCCCGAGCTGCTCTTCCTCGACGAGCCGACCACCGGCTTCGACCCCGAGGCGCGGCGGCAGTTCTGGACGCTGATCAGCGACCTCGCCGCCGAAGGCACCACCATCCTGCTCACCACGCACTACCTCGACGAGGCCGAAGCGCTCGCCGGCCGCGTCGCGGTCATCGCGCGCGGCGAGATCGTCGCCCAGGACACCCCGCAGAACCTCGGCGGCCGGGCGGCGGCCGAGGCCACCGTGCGGTGGGTCGACGAACGCGGCGAGCACGTCGAGCGGACGTCGTACCCGACCAAGCTCGTCACCGAACTCTCGGCTGGGGGTCGAGAGCTCGCGGGCCTGACGGTGACCCGGCCGAGCTTGGAGGACATCTACCTGGACCTGATCGGAGACAGAGCATGACCACCCTGACCCTGCCCGGCCCGCTCACTCTGGGCCTGGCCCGCGGCGGCACCGAGCTGCGGCAGTTCTTCCGCCACAAGGAACAGGTGGTCTTCACCTTCTCCCTGCCCGCGGTGCTGATGATCCTGCTCGGGTCCATCCTGGACGGCCCGACCGCCCTCGACGGTGTCACCTCCGGCCAGCTCCTCGCGGCCGGGATGATCGGCTCCGGCATCGTGTCGACCTCGTTCAACAGCATCGCGACCGGCGTCTCGGCCGACCGCGAAACCGGGGCCCTCAAGCGCCTGCGCGGCACGCCGATGCCGCCGGCGTCGTACTTCATCGGCAAGATGGTGCTGGTCGCGGTGTCGAGCCTGGCCCAGACGGTGCTGATGGCCGCGGTCGCCGCGCTGCTGTTCGGGCTGAAGCTGCCGTCCGACCCGGCGAAGTGGCTGACGCTGCTGTGGGTGTTCGCGCTCGGCATCGTCTCCTGCACGCTGCTCGGGATCGCGATCAGCTCGCTCGCGAAGTCCACCAACGGCGCGGTCGCCATCGTGCAGATGCTCTACCTGGTGCTGCAGTTCATCTCCGGCGTGTTCGTCTCGCCCATCACGAACCTGCCGAAAGTTATGGTGGACATCGCGTCGTTCTTCCCGCTGAAGTGGATCTGCCAGGGGTTCCGGTCGGTGTTCCTGCCGGACGGCGCCGTGAGGATGGAGATGGCCGGGACATGGGAACTGCCGCGGGTGGCGCTGGTGCTGGGGATCTGGTGCGTGGTGGGCGCGGTGCTGGCGCGGCTGACCTTCCGGTGGACCGACGCGAAGTGAAGGACGCCTGGGACCGGTTCAACTGGCTCTGGGAGATCCTCTTCGCGGTGGCCTACCTGGCCACCACCACGCTGGTGCTCCTCGACGGCGCCGAGCCGAGGCGGACGGCCGTTGCGGCCGGGGCGCTCACCGCGCTCGCGCTGAGCTACCTGCTGTGGGGCCGTCGGCTCGTCCGGGACGACGACTCCTCCCTCCGGCAGCGGTGGGTGTTCGCCCTGCTGGTGGTGGTGCTCGTCTGGATCGCCATGTTCGCCGAGGGCACGTCCGGCTTCATCCTCTTCATGGCCTGCCCGCTGCTGTTCTCGACGCTCGAATTCCGGCCGGCGGCGGTCCTGACCACGGTGGCGATCCTGCTCAACCCCGCGGCGGCCATCGTCAACGACGGGTTCAAGGGCCCGACCCTGCACATCATGCTGCCGATGACGGCCATCCTGGTCGTCTTCGGCGTGCTGTGCGGCAAGTTCATCGGGCACGTCATCGAGGAGAGCCGGGGGCGTGCGGACCTGATCGCGAAACTCGAGGCGAGCCAAGCGGAAGTCGCCCGGCTCTCCCGGGAGGCGGGCACCGCGGCCGAGCGCGAGCGGCTCGCGCGGGAGATCCACGACACCCTGGCGCAGGGGTTCACCAGCATCGTCACCCTGGCCCAGGCCATCGAGTCCGAATTGGACACCGACCCGGCCGCGGCCCGGCGGCACGCCGAGCTGGCCGCCCGCACCGCTCGGGACAACCTGACGGAGGCCCGCGCGATGGTCGCCGCGCTGGCCCCGGCGGACCTCGCGGCCGGCTCGCTCGTGGACGCCGTCCGGCGGCAGGCCGACCGGCTGGCCGATTCGTCCGACGTCGTGGTCCGGTACGAAGTGGACGGTCCGCTGCCGCCGCTCGGCACGGCCGGGGAAGTCGTCCTGCTGCGGGGCGCGCAGGAAGCGCTGAACAACGTCCGGCGGCACGCGGCCGCGTCGGCGGTGTCGGTGCGGCTGTCCGCTGTGGACGGTTCGGTGCGGTTGTCGGTGCGCGACGACGGCACCGGCTTCGAACCGGACCGGGCCACGGGTTTCGGGTTGCGCGGGATGCGGTCCCGGGCCGAGCAGGTCGGTGGCAGACTGAGCGTCCGGAGTGGCCCCAGCGGCACCGAACTCACCCTGGAGGTGCCGGCTTGATCCGCGTCATGCTCGTCGACGACCACCCCGTCGTCCGCGAGGGCCTCCGCGGCATGCTCGAAGCGGAACCGGACCTGACGGTCGTCGGGGAAGCGGGGTCCGGGGACGAAGCCGTCGCGCTCGACCGGGTCGCGGCGCCCGACGTCGTGCTGATGGACCTGCGGATGCCCGGCCTCGACGGCGTCGGCGCGACCCGGCGCATCCTGCGCGAGCAGCCCGGACGCCGGATCGTCGTGCTCACGACGTACGAGACGGACGCCGACATCCTGCGCGCGGTGGAGGCGGGCGCGTCGGGCTACCTGCTGAAGGACGCGTCCCGCGCGGAGCTGGCGAACGCGATCCGCGCGGCCGCCCGCGGGGAGACGGTGCTGGCGCCGTCGGTGGCCGGGAAGCTGGTCAACCGGGTCCGCAACCCGGAACCGCAGCCGCTGTCGGCCCGCGAGGTGGAGGTCCTCCGCCTGGTCGCCAAGGGCGGCACGAACGCCGACATCGGCCGCGCCCTCCACATCAGCGAGGCCACGGTGAAAACCCACCTGCTCCGGGTGTTCGGCAAGCTCGGCGTCTCCGACCGCACGGCCGCGGTGACCACGGCGATGGCCCGCAACCTGCTCGGCTGACCGTGTCGGAAGGGTCGACACGCGTGATTCGGAAGCCGACACGCGTGATTGGGAAGCCGACACGGCAGCACCCGGGCCCCCCGCCGTGTCGACCCTTCAATCACGCGTGTCGACCCTCCAATCACGCGAGTTGACCCTTCAATCACGCGAGTTGACCTCTCCTGCACGGGCCGGGACCTGCTTCGGCCGCCGGAGCGCGGCAGAATGCGTCCATGCTTGCCTCGACCGAACTCGCCCTGCTCCGCCGGATCGCGCACGAGCAGGCCGCCTGCCGGGCTCCGTCGCTGGTCGCCGCCGTCGTGCGGGACGGGGAGATCGTCTGGTCCGGTGGCCGGGGACGGGTCGGTGGCGAGACCCCCGGCACCGACACCCAGTACCGGCTGGGCTCGATCACCAAGACCCTCGTCGCCACCGCCGTCATGCGGCTGCGCGACGAAGGCCTGCTCGACCTCAACGACCCCCTCGAAAAGCACGTCCCGGGCACGCCGTTCGGCGCCGCCACCGTCGCCCAGCTGCTGTCCCACACCTCCGGCCTGACGTCCGAATCGCCCGGCCTGTGGTGGGAGCGGACCCCGGGCGCCGACTGGGACGCCCTCGTCGGCAGCCTCGCCGAAGGCGCCACCAGGCACCGGCCGGGCGCGCGGTTCCACTACTCGAACGTCGGCTACGGCGTCCTCGGCGAACTCGTCGCCCGCCACCGCGGCAAGGGCTGGCTCTCCGTGCTCGACGAGGAGATCCTCGGCCCGCTCGAGATGAACCGCACGACCCCGCACCCGGTCGGCGCGCACGCCGAGGGCTTCGCCGTCCACCCCTTCGCCGACGTCCTGCTGCCCGAGCCGAGCCCGGACGCCGGCGCGATGGCCCCCGCCGGCCAGCTGTGGTCGACCGCGCGGGACCTCGGCCGCTGGACGGCGTTCCTCGGCGGCGAGACCGGCGGCGTGCTGGCGCCGGAGACCGTCGAGGAGATGCGGACCATGATCACCGTCGACGACACCGACGTCTGGACGACCGGGTTCGGGCTCGGCTTGATGCTCGTGCGCTACCGGGGCCGCCGGTTCGCCGGCCACACCGGCTCGATGCCCGGCTTCCTCGCCGTGACGCTGGTCGACCCGGCCGCGCGGACCGGCGCGCTGGTGCTCACCAACTCGACGTCCGGTGTCGGCATCACCCAGCTCTGCCTCGACCTCGTCACCATGACCGACGAGCTGGAGCCGCGGCTGCCCGCCGAGTGGCTGCCGTCGCCGGTGGACCCCGAGCTGCTCGCGCTGACCGGGCTCTGGCACTGGGGCCCGACGCCGTACCACCTGCGCGTCCAGGGTGACGGGCTGCTGCTGCTCGCCCCCGTCGAAGGCGCCGGGCGCAGCTCGCGCTTCCGCGCCACCGGCAAGGACACCTACGTCGGCCTCGACGCCTACTACGCCGGCGAGACGCTCGAAGTGGGCCGGAACGCCGACGGCGTCGCCACCCACCTCGACCTGGCGACGTTCGTCTTCACCCGCACGCCGTACGACCCGGCCGCGCCGGTGCCGGGCGGCGTCGAAGACTGGCGGTGAACCCGGGCCCCGCTCGCACCCCCAGGGTGGCGAGCGAGGCCCTCAGTTCCGGGCGGCCGTGCCCGCCGCGTAGGCGACGGCGGCGGCGAACCGGTTCGCGAGGCGCTTGCCCTCGCCCCAGTCCCAGATGCCGACCTTCAGCTTCGTCAGGACGGTCAGTGTCGAGCCTTCGGGCGTCGGGGCGACCGTCGCGGTGATCTCCTGGCCCCAGCTGAGGAGGTTCATCCCGGTCCGGCAGGACACGAACCCGCGCTGCGATTCGTAGAACGGGCC
The DNA here is from genome assembly GCA_049998155.1 of Amycolatopsis sp. cmx-13-12. GTDB lineage: Bacteria > Actinomycetota > Actinomycetes > Mycobacteriales > Pseudonocardiaceae > Amycolatopsis. Next base: position 747,587 of record JAEBES010000002.1, read on the forward strand.
CTGCCCGCCGATCGCCGCGACCCCGGCCGGGAGCGCGTTCCACAGCACTTCGGGCGGCACCGGGTAGCTCTGCTGGAAAGTCGTCACGGCCGGGAACGCTACCGGGGGCCCGCGGGGCCGGTAACCGTGTTTTTACCCCCACCGACGCGCCGGCCGATGTGTCCGACGGCGTAGCTGCCGCCGTCCGGAAGGCCGGTTACCAGCTCCTCCGAAGGCCACCCGGCGAGCCACAGCCGGCGCCGGTCGCGCAGCTCGGCGGCGACGTCCGCGGGCACCGGGGACAGGTGGAAGCGGATGCGGACGTCGCCGGGCAGCACCGCCCAGCCGTCGACCGGCTCGCCCGGCCGCACGTCGAACGCCGCGGCCGTGACCGGCGTCCAGCTCCCGCTGGCCAGGCACCGGACCGGGACGGCGAGGTCCGCGCGCCACACGGCGAGCGACAGCACCGCGACCAGGCTCGGCACCGGCAGGACCCACGGCAGCCAGCCCCCGGTCACGACGACGGCCGCGACCTCGGCCGCGAGCGCGAAGGCGCCGCCCGCCCACACCGCCACGGTGGCGAACGCGAGCTTCCACCGCAGCGCTCGCCGCGTCGACGGCCGCCGCCTCGGCAGCAGCTTGGCCAGGCCGTACGCCGAGGCGCCGGCGAAGAGCGAGACGAACACCCCGGCGTAGAGCACGTCGGCGCCGCGCGGCGGGTGGTCGACGAGCCCGGCGACGATCGCGGCGGCCACCAGGACCCACAGCACCCCGACGACGGCCAGTTTCACCCGGCGGCGGATCGGAACACCGGTCCTCGCCTCGCCGGTCGCCCACCACGGCAACCGCGGGACGAAGACCAGCACCAGCGTCGCCGCGAACCCGACCGGCAGCCCGATGGCCGTCGTGTCCGTCCAGCCCTCGGCCGCGAGGTGCACCGCGGCCAGCACGGCGAACCACGCGAAGAAGTACCAACGAGGTTTCATCGGTTCCACATGTCGGAACCCGCACCACCTGCGTTAGCTGCCTCGTCCCGACCTGAGAGACTGGCCACATGACCGACGCTGAGTTGACCATCCCCGCCGACCTCAAGCCGGCCGACGGCCGCTTCGGCTGCGGCCCGTCGAAGGTCCGCGCCGAGCAGCTGAGTGCCCTGGCGGAGTCCGGCTCCACCTACCTCGGCACGTCGCACCGGCAGAAGCCGGTCAAGTCCCTCGTCGGGCGCGTGCGTGCGGGTCTGTCCGAGCTGTTCTCCCTGCCCGAGGGCTACGAGGTGATCCTCGGCAACGGCGGCACCACGGCGTTCTGGGACGCGGCCGCCTTCGGCCTGGTCCGCGAGCGCGCGCAGCACTTCACCTACGGCGAGTTCTCCTCGAAGTTCGCCACCGTGACCAAGGGCGCGCCGTTCCTCGCCGACCCGATCGTCGTCAAGGCCGAGCCGGGCAGCGCCCCGGACATCGCCTACGAAGCCGGCGCGGACCTGGTCGGCTGGGCGCACAACGAGACGTCCACCGGTGTCGCCGTGCCGGTCCGCCGCCCCGAGGGCAGCGAAGGCGCCCTGGTCGCGATCGACGCCACCTCCGGCGCCGGGGGGCTCCCGGTCAAAGCCGAGGACTTCGACGTCTACTACTTCGCGCCGCAGAAGTCGTTCGCCGCGGACGGCGGGCTCTGGATCGCGCTGGCCTCCCCCGCCGCGGTCGAGCGGATCGGCGAGATCGGCGGGAGCGACCGCTGGATCCCCGAGTTCCTGTCGCTGACCACCGCGCTGGACAACTCCCGCAAGGACCAGACGTACAACACCCCGGCCGTGGCCACGCTGTTCCTGCTCGCCGAGCAGATCGAGTGGATGAACGGCCAGGGCGGCCTCGCCTGGACGACCTCGCGCACGAAGGACTCTTCGTCGCGGCTGTACGAGTGGGCCGAGAAGACCAGCTACACGACGCCGTTCGTGAAGGACCCGGACCTGCGCTCGCAGGTCGTCGGCACGGTCGACTTCACCGACGACGTCGACGCCGCCGCGGTCGCGAAGGTGCTGCGCGCCAACGGGATCGTCGACACCGAGCCGTACCGCAAGCTGGGCCGCAACCAGCTGCGCGTCGGCCTGTTCCCGGCGATCGACCCGGACGACGTCACCAAGCTGACGCAGGCCATCGAGTACGTCGTCGAGCGGCTCAGCTGACCTGAGGTTCCTTGGAGGGGACCTCCGCCGCTTCCGCGGTGGGGGTCCCCTTCTTCGCGCCCAGGCGACGGGCGCCGAACGCGGCGAGGACCAGCAGCGCGAAGCCGTACAGCTCGTAGGACTCCGTCGCCAGCCACCAGCCCGCCGACGGCGCCGGACGCGGGGAAAACCACATCGGGCCGACGATGAACAGCGTCAGTCCCGCGACCACGACCGCGGCCGCCACCCACCGGATCGCCCGGTCGAAGCGCCACGCGTACCACCCGGCGAGGACGAGCACCGGCACGCACCACGTCCAGTGGTGGGTCCACGAGATCGGCGAAACCAGCAGCCCGCCGAGTGCACAGGCGGTGAGCCCGAGCACCGGCTCGGCGGCGCGCACGACGATCACCGCGACCACGGCCATCACGGCCAGCGCGGCCAGCACCCAGACGAACTCCGGCAGGCCGGCGCGCACGGTCAGGCCGTGCAGCGACTGGTTGCCGACGTAGTCGACGCCGCCGATGCGGCCCGCGTCGAAGACGAGCTTCGTCCAGTACGTGAAGGACGCCGACGGCCGGATCAGCCACAGCAGCCCGCCGGCCACCACGAACCCGGCGACCACGCGGGCGGCCGAGCGGAAGTCGCGGCGGCACAGGAAGTAGACGACGAAGACGGCCGGGGTCAGCTTGATCGCCGCGGCCACGCCGATCAGCAGGCCCTTGGTCCGCTTCCGCTCGCCGGGCAGCAGGACGTCGAGCACCACCAGCACCATCAGCAGCGCGTTGATCTGCCCGAAGCCCAGCGTCGAGCGCACCGGCTCGAGCAGGGCGCCCGCGAGCTGCGCGCCGATCGCGACCAGCGCGGCGACCGTCCGGCCGCGGACCTTCGTGGCGTCGGTCAGCGAGCCGTTGAGCGTCGCGACGTAGAGGTAGGCGACCACGCCGGTGGCGAGGATCGACGCGATGCTGACCAGCTTCATCGTCACCGCGAACGGCAGCAGCGTGCCGGGCAGGAACACCGCCGCGGCGAACGGCGTGTACGTGAACGGCAACAGGATCTGGTGCGTGGTCGGCACCCAGGCGTCGTACGGCGAGCCCCGCTCGGCCAGCGCCTTCGCGCCGCCGAGGTAGACCTCGAGGTCGAGGCCGTCGAACCGCTTGAGCACGAGCACCAGGACGACGGCGGCGATCTCGAGCACCACGAGCGCCCACACCAGTCTCCACCCAGTGAGCTGCACGCGTGTCCCCCTCGAACCAGGTCTTCGACCGGCCGAGATTACCGGGCGCTCAGCAGCAGCCGTGCACCGGCAAGCGCACTGACCTGGCCGTCGCGGGCCGGTTCGCGGCGGCTTCGGCGTCGGCGAGCATCTTGTCGAGGGTGGCCCGGTCGAGGACGCGGCCCGCGGTGACGACGGTGTCGATCCGCCGGACCGCGCGGATGTCGGCGAGCGGGTCGGCGTCGAGCAGCACCAGGTCGGCGACCTTGCCGGGGGTGATCGTTCCGGCCGTGGCCGCCCGGCCGAGGAACGCGGCGGCGTCACGGGTCACCGTCTGCAGCGCCTTCCGCGGGCCGAGGCCGGCCGCGACGAGGAAGTCGAGCTCGTCGTGCAGGCTGAACCCCGGGTAGACGTACGGGTTCATGCAGTCGGTCCCGCCGAGGATCCCGACCCCGGCGCGGTGCGCCTCCCCGACGAGCCGCAGCTGCGCCTCGAAGTAGGCCTCCTGCCGGGCGATCTGCTCGGACGTGACCGGGGTGAACAGCGGCAGCCGGTCGGCCCAGAGGTCGAGGACCGCCCGCGGGACGTACTTGTTCCGCGGATCGTGCGCGAACGCTCCGGCGGGCCGGGAAATGACGCGGTTGACCGCGAAGGTCGGGCTGAGCCGGCTGCCGGCGGCCTCGAGTCCGGCGAAGTGGCGGGCCGCCGTGGCCGGGTGGTAGGCCTGCGCGGCCTGCCGGTCGAGCTCGCGGGCGAGGTTGAAGAAGTCGCGCGGCGCCTTGGCGTCGAACGGCTTCGCGTCGAGCCGCGTCAGGAACTCGTCCCGGCGGCTCGACGTGGCGATCGGCAACCCGAAGTTGTGCTCGAAACTGCGTTGCCCGGCCCGGGCGGCTTCGAGCACGTGAAGCCGGTAGGGCCAGTGCCCGGCGAAGGGCAGGCCGTGGCGGCGGCATTCGTCGGCGATCGCGACGAACGCGTCCCGCGGCAGGTAGCAGTAGACCTTCACGAAGTCCGAGCGCTCGGCGACGGCGGCCAGGACCGCGGCCCGCGCCTCCTCGGCGGTCGAGACCTGGACGAGCGGCGGCCCGAGCAGCGACACCGGGCCGTCGAAGATCCCGCTGGCCAGCACGACCCGCGGGCCGACCAGCGCCCCGGCGGCGATCTTGTCGCGAGTGACGCGGTTTTCGGTGTAGCCCTGCATCTCGCGGATGCCGGTGACACCGTTGGCCAGGAAGAGCGGCGGCCAGATGTCTTCGTAGTCGATGCCGTGGGCGTGCATGTCCCAGAGCCCGGGGATGAGGAAGCGCCCGCGGCCGTCGATGATCCGCGCGCTCCCGCACCGCGGCACCTCGGCGGTGGGACCGACCCAGGCGATCCGCTCCCCGACGAGCACGACGGCGGACCCCGGCCGCGCCGGGCCATCGGTGCCGTCGACCACGGTCACCCCGCGAACGACCACAACCCCGGAGCCGGCCGCGGCGGCATCCTGCGCAAAGACGGCGGGAGCCACCCCGGCGGCGGCGAGCCCGGCGCCCGCTGTCGTGAGCCACCGCAGGAAATCACGCCGGTTCGCCTCGACTCGCAGCACAGTCGCCCGCCCTTCGCTCGGCCCCTCCCTTTCGTCATCCAACACCCGGGTGCAGGGGGTGGGGAATCTTCCAACGTGCTGGAGTTTCGGACGAGGAGTAACTCTCGGGCGAGGATTTGTGCATGCTTTGGGCCGTGCGGCGCAGAACTGTCGGTGGCGGCCGGTAGAGTCGAAAACGGGGGGCGCCCCGGCGGGCTCCAGGCCAAAGCCATCAGAGTTGGCAAGCCGGACGAGCGAGCCAGCGACCGCTCCGCAAGCCGGCAAGCCGGGCCGGCCCCGCGAGCGCACACCAACGCCGCAGAGCCCGCCCGGCCCGCCTCCCCTCAAGCCAGCGCCCGCGTAGGCGCCAGCCGTGCCGCCCGCACCGCCGGGTAGGCGCCCGCCACCGCCCCCACCAGCGCGGCCACCCCCACTCCACCCGCCAGCGCCCCCACCGGCAGGACCGCGGGCCACCCCTGGCTCAGCGCGTACCCGGCCGTCACGAGCACGCCGGCCAGCACGCCCGCGAGCCCGCCCAGTCCGGACAACAGCACCGACTCCGCCAGGAACTGTCCCCGGATCTGCCGCTTCGTCGCCCCGAGCGCCCGCCGCAGGCCGATCTCGCGGCGCCTCTCCAGCACCGAGATCACCATCGTGTTCGCCACCCCGACCCCGCCGACCAGCAGGGCCACCCCGCCGAGTCCGAGGAACAACGCGCTGTACGTCGTGTCCGTCAGCTTCTGCGCCGCCAGCGCGTCCGACGGCCGCCGGACCTGGACCTCGTTCGGTGCCTGCGGGTTCAGCGTCGCGGCCAGCACCGACCGCACGGCGTCCACTCGCGACTCTTCCGATCGGACGTACACAGTGGACGGATGGCCGTCGAAGCCGAGCAGCCGCTTCGCCACGTCCCAGCCGACCAGGGCCGAACGCTCGATCTCCGGCGCCAGCGGCATCGGCGAGAGGATGCCCACCACCGTGAACCACTGCGTCCCGATCAGCACCTGCGGCGGCCGCGCCGGGTCGATGTGGTCGATGCCCAGGCGAGCCGCGGCCTGGGACCCGAGCACCGTCACCGGGTAGTTCTGGTTGCCCGTCGCCAGGAACGCACCGGCGCGCACCTTGCCGCCCAGCACGCCGAGCAGGTCCGGGCGCGCCGCGTACACCGCCAGCCCGGACGTCTCGTCCGGCGCGATCTTGTCGCTGCGGCGCACACTCGCCGACGTCGTCCCCGTGCCCGCCGCCGCCTGCACCGGGCCGATCCGGCGGGCCATCGCGACCGCGTCGTCCGGCAGCGTCGCGTTGTCCCCGAACAGCGTCTGGCCCGGCCCCGCCGTGAGCAGGTTGGGGCCGAGCGCGGCCAGCCGGTCGTGCAGGGCCTGCGCCCCCGACGCCGGGATCGCCAGCACCGCCACCATCGCGGCGACCCCGATCGCGATGCCCAGCGCGGAAAGCACCGCGCGCACCGGCCGCGTGCGCATGCCGTGCGCACCCAGCGCGACGACGTCCGGCGGTTTGAGCCGGGCCGGCTCCGGCAGCGCCACCAAGGTCATCGCGCACCCACCAGGCCGGTGTCCAGCCGCAGGCGCCCGTCGAGCAGCTCGATCCGGCGCGGGATGCCCGCCGCGATCTCGCGGTCGTGGGTGATCACGACGATCGTCGTGCCCTCCGCCGACAGCTCGCCGAGCAGCGAAAGCACGGACGCGCCGGTGCCGGTGTCGAGGTTGCCGGTCGGCTCGTCGGCCAGCAGGATCGCCGGGTCGTTGACGACGGCCCTGGCGATCGCGACGCGCTGGCGTTCGCCACCGGAGAGCTCGCCGGGCCGGTGCCACGCCCGGTGCCCCAGCTTGACGCGGTCGAGCGCGACCAGCGCCCGGTCGCGCCGCCGTCGCCGCGGCACCCCGGCGTACAGCAGGCCGGTGCACACGTTGTCCACCGCACTCATCCCTTCGTCGAGGAAGAACTGCTGGAACACGAACCCGATCCAGCGCGAGCGCAGCGCCGAGACCTTGCGGTCGGGCAGCGCGGCGACGTCGTGGCCGCGCAGCTCCACCCGCCCCGACGACGGCCGGTCGAGCGTGCCCATCAGGTGCAGCAGGGTGGACTTGCCGGACCCGGACGGCCCGACGATCGCCACCATCTCGCCGTCTTCCAGCGCGAGCGAGACGCCGTCGAGCGCGGCGACGCCGCCGGGATAGGTGCGCGTGACCTCGTGCACGCGCAGGACGGGCGTCACGACGTCGTCACCACCCGCATGCCCGCGGCCAGGCCGTTCCCCGAGACCTCGACCTTGCCACCGCTGAACAGTCCCGTTCGGACGGCAATCAGCCGTCGTTGCCCGTTCTCGTCGACCTCGACCGCGTACCCGCCTTCGGCGAGCGCGAGCAGCGCGCCGACCGGAACCGCGAGCACGCCCTGGCGGACGTCCTTGGTGAACCGGACGGTCGCCGGCGAGGAGTCGAGCGTGCCGGCCGCGGCCGGGTCGTCGAGGCCGACCGTCACGGTGATCTTCGGCTTACCGTCGTCCTGGCCCGCCGCGTCCTTGCCCTCGACCGCCGTCCGCCCGACGTCGGTGATCGTGCCCGGCGTCGTCTTCCCGTTGATCGTCACGGACGCCTTCGCGCCCTGCTGGGCGAGGCTCTGCTTCGCCGCGTCGAGCTTCACCTGCACCGACCGGACCGTGCCGGTCGTCTTGAGCACCTCGCCCTGGGCCGGTGAGCCGGGCTTCGCCGCCAGCGCCGACACGCGGACTTCGCCCGCCGCCAGCACGACGTCACCCTGGCCGAACGTGCCGGTCTGCTCCAGTCCGAGGGACTTCTGCCACTTCTTCAGCGCGGCCGCCGTCGCCGACGTGAACTTCTTGTCCGGCGTGCCGAACCCGCCGAAACCGCACGCCTTGAGGTTCTCCTCCAGCTGCTTGACGTCGGCGCCGTCGTCCACGCCCGTGGCGAGGTCGCGGTAGAACGGCAGCGTGCCGTAGAACAGCGGCACCGGTTTCGCGTCCACGCCGTACACCGCTTTGCAGCGGGTCAGGGTGGCGCCGGCGGCCGGCAGCGACGTGATCGTGCCGGGCTTGCGGCCCGCGACGACCGATTCGTCGCCGTAGCCGAGGGTGCCGTCGGCCTCTTCTTCCTCGCTCAGGTCGGTCTTGGCCACCTCCGCGGTCTCGACCGCCGGCGGCGCGGCTTCCTTGACCGGCGTCGCGCTCGACACCCGCGTCAGGATCACGACGGAGCTGGTGCCCAGCACCACGACGAGAACGGCACCGGCGATGAACCAGCGCGTCCGGCCTCGACGGCGCGGCTTGAGGTGCGTCACGTCGTTCACTGGCCCGCCTTGGAACTGACGCTCATGCCGAGTCCGCACGCCTTGGCGGCCGCTTCGAACTTCTTCGGGTCGTCGCCCGGCCCGCCGATCCGCGTGCTGCCCTTGCCGCTCGGGTCGGGATCCGGCATGTCGATGCCGTGCTCGCGCATGCACTTGGCGTCCTTGCGCATCTTGTCGAGTTCCTCGGCGCTCGGCGGCTTCATCTCGCCGCCGTTGGGCATCAGGTGCTTGCACGCGTTCTGCGCGGCGTCGATCTTCGACTTGTCGGCGCCCTCACCCTGGATCGCGATCATGCCCCCGCCGTCGCCGGCGGGCTTGGGATCAGGCATGTCGACGCCGTGCTCGCGCATGCACTTGGCGAACTCCCGCATCTTGTCCTCGTCGCTCTTGCCGCTGTTGTCGGCCGCGGTGGGCCCGCCCGTCTTCGACGAGGTCGAGATCGAAGCCACCTTCGACCCGTCGTCCGTCTTCGCGCCGCAGCCCGCGAGCAGCAGGGCCGCCCCGATCGCCGCGACAGCCACCCGTATCCGCATGGCTCGCTTCCTTTCGTCCGGATGAGGGCCAGGTCTACGGATCGGGTGATTCGGGCGCGCTAAGCGACGGCGCTTATGCGGTCCTTATGGCCTCCCGGCGCAGACTGGGCCGGTGCGGGTGCTGGTGGTGGAGGACGAGCGGTTGCTGGCCGACTCGGTCGCGGAGGGGTTGCGGCGCTTCTCGATGGCCGTCGACGTCTGTTACGACGGCGAGCAGGCCATGGAACGCGTCGGCGTGCACGGCTACGACGTCGTCGTGCTCGACCGCGACCTGCCGAAGGTGCACGGCGACGAAGTCTGCGCCGCCGTGGTCCGTGCGGGCGGCGAGGCGCGGGTGCTGATGCTGACCGCGGCCGCCGACGTCACCGACCGGGTCGCCGGACTCGGCCTCGGCGCCGACGACTACCTGACGAAGCCGTTCGCGTTCGCCGAGCTGGTCGCCCGGGTGCAGGCGCTGTCGCGGCGCGCGCGGCCGGCGTTGCCGCCGGTGCTAGAACGCGGCGGCGTCGTGCTCGACCTGCCGCGCCACCAGGCGTCCCGCGACGGCCGGTTCCTGCTGCTCTCGCCGAAGGAGTTCGCCGTGCTGGAGGTGCTCATGCGGGCGGAGGGCACCGTGGTCAGTGCCGAGGACCTGCTGGAAAAGGCCTGGGACGAGCACGCGGACCCGTTCACCAACGCGGTGCGCGTCGCGGTGATGACGTTGCGGCGCAAGCTGGGCGACCCGCCGGTGATCGAGACCGTGCCGGGCGCCGGCTACCGGTTCGGCACGCCGTGACCGGCCTGTCCGTCCGGACGAAGCTGACGGCCTGGTACGGCGGGCTGTTCCTGCTCGCCGGGGTCGTTCTGGTCGTCATCAACTACCTGCTGGTGCAGAGCACGCTGCCGGACCCGGCCCGGGTCGCCACCCGGACGATCGACACCGCCGACGTGACCTTCGGCGTCTCGGGCCAGGCGGCCCTGCCGTCCCCGGGGGTCGCGATCCAGCTGCTCAGCGGTTCGCTCGACACCTACCGCTCATCGACGCTGTCGACGCTGGTGGTCGGCTCGGCGATCGCGCTGGTGGCCACGGCGGCGCTGGCGGTGCTGTTCGGCTGGCTGATGGCGGGCCGCGCGCTGCGGCCGCTGCACGACATCACGACGGCCGCGCGCCGGCTGGAGGCGGGCAAGCTCGACCGGCGGATCAACCTCGAAGGCCCGCCGGACGAGCTCAAGGAGCTGGCGGACACCTTCGACGGCATGCTCGACCGGCTCGCGGAGTCGTTCGACAGCCAGAAGCGGTTCGTCGCGAACGCGTCCCACGAGCTCCGGACGCCCCTGGCGGTGCAGCGGACGCTGATCGAGGTGGCGATGGCCGACCCCGACGTCCCGCCGGAGCTGAAGAAGCTCGGCACGCACCTGCTCCACACGAACGAGCGCAGCGAGCGGATGATCGAGGGCCTGCTGGTGCTGGCCCGCAGCGACCGCGGGCTGCACGCGCGCGCACCGGTGCGCCTCGACGAGGTCGCGGCGTCGGTCGTCCGGGCCACCGCGGCGCAGGCCACGGCGGCCGGGGTGACGGTGGAGACCCGGCTGCGCCCGCGCACGGTGGCGGGCGACCCGGTGCTGCTCGAGCGGCTGGTGACGAACCTGGTGGTCAACGCGATCACGTACAACAGCGCGGCCGGCTGGGTGTACATCGAGGTGCGGGGGGAGCCGGCCCTGGAAGTGCGGAACTCGGGGCCGGCGGTGCCACCCGAGGCGGTGCCGACGCTGTTCGAGCCGTTCCGCCGGCTGGGCGGGGCGGAGCGGACCGGCGACACGCGCAACGCGGGGCTCGGGCTGTCGATCGTCCGCTCGGTGGCCCAGGCCCACGGCGGACGGGCCGAGGCCCAGCCCGGCCGGCGTGGCGGGCTCGCCGTGACGGTCCGGCTGCCGCGCTCTTGATCCACTCGATCGTGACTTTGCGTGTCCGGCGTGTCACCCTGTTGCCGCTGACCTGCCTGAGCGAGGATGCGGAGGACGCGAAATGAACAGTGGGCAGTTCGGTGCGGACTCGGCGCGCCTCGCACGTCAAGCCGACGCGCCGTTCTAACGTGGGCACCCACAACGGTGAAGAAGATCGGGGAGGCGAGAACAATGCGGGCGCTGCGAGTGGTCGGACTGCACGAGGACGGGAAGTCCATCGTGCTCGAAGACCCGGCGAGCCGTACTCGTTTCCTGCTCCCGGCTGATGAGCGACTGCGCGCGGCGGCGCGGGGTGACATCACCCGCCTCGGCCAGATCGAAATCGAGTTGGAGAGCCAGATGCGGCCACGCGAGATCCAGCAGCGCATCCGGGCCGGCGAGTCCGTCGAGCAGGTCGCCGCGAGCGCCGGTGTCTCGACGCAGCGCGTCGAGCGCTACGCCTACCCCGTCCTGCTCGAGCGGTCCCGGACCGCCGAGCTGGCGCAGAGCGCCCACCCGGTCCGCGAGGACGGCCCCGACGTGCAGACGCTCGGCGAGGTCGTCGCGTACAGCTTCGGCGTCCGCGGCCACGACTACTCGCAGGCCACCTGGGACTCCTGGAAGGGCGACGACGGCCGCTGGGTCGTCGTGCTCCGCTGGAAGGCCGGGCGGTCGGACAACCGCGCGCACTGGGCGTTCTCGCCGGGTGCGCACGGCGGCACGGTGACAGCGCTGGACGAAAACGCCGAGGTCCTCCTCGACCCGAACGCCTACCGCGCCCCGCGCACGGTCCGCGCCCTCGCGCCGGCCCGCGAGACGGAGTTCCAGCCGACGCTGGACTCGGTCGAGCCGGAGCGCGCCCAGCTGCCGTCCGCCGAGCCCGACCCGGACGACGACACCCGCGAGATCCCGCGCGTGCCGGCGGAACCGGACGAGGACGCGGCGGTGCCGGAGCCCCGGCCGAAGGCGAAGAAGAACCACCCGATCGTCCCGTCCTGGGAGGACGTGCTGCTCGGGGTCCGCTCGCAGCGCGGCTAGACCACCCGCGCCGCGAGCGTCTTCGGCGCCACCAGCCGATAAGCCTCGCGCACGATCCGGTCGACCTCGGCCCAGTCGACGTCGACGTCCAGCCGCACGCCCAGCCACCCGCGGTGGCCGACGTACGGCGGCCGGAAGAACCGCTCCGGTTCGGTGCGGGCCAGTTCCTCCTGCACCCCCGGCGGCGCCGGGCACCAGAAGGCGAGCACGTCGTCGTGGTGGTGATCGGCGAACATCACGAAGGTCTTCTTGCCGCGGACGAACCACGTCGGCTCGCCGTGGCTGAGCCGTTCCGTCGTCTCCGGGAGGGCCAGGCACAACTCGCGCAAGGCGTCCAGCTGCTCCATCCCACGCTCCCCTAGAAGGCGATCACCAGCACGCCGATCCACGCGATCACGACCCCGCCGGCCGCGCCGTAGGCGGCCCAGCGCAGGATCGGCGTGCGGCGGATCAGCCACAGCGACGGCGTGATCCCGGCCGTCACGATCACCGAGGCCACCAGTGCGAGCCAGCCGTTGGTTTCGCGGGCCAGCGTCGAGGCCAGCGCCAGCATGGCGACGACGACCACGGCCGCGATGAACGCCGACACGGTCAGCCCGGTCAGCCAGGGCGTCGGCTCGCCGGGCGGCCCGGGCGGCCCGAGCACCGCGCGGACGAACCGGTAGCCGGGTTCGGTGGGCGGCGCGGGCGGCTCGACGACCGTTTCTTCGCCGGTCACCGGATCCACGAACCGGACGGTCGTGCCCATCACCGAGGCCAGGCGGCCGGCCAGCTGGCGGCCGCGCTGCGAAACCACCGCGCCCGCCTCCACCCCGGGATCGGCGGTGACCGCGGAGGCCACGCGCGCCCACTCGTGCAGGGCCCGCGCCAGGTCGGCGCCGATCGCGAGCTTGTGCGGGTCCACCTCGCGCGCGTGCTCCCCGCCCGGGCCGGCCAGCACGGCGCGCTCGCCGCGGATCCGCAGCTCCATGGTGCCCCTTCCCGCCTCGGAGACCAGAACCTTAGCCGCCCCTGGCCAGTTCGTAGAAGGCGACGGCGGCGGCCGTGGCGATGTTCAGTGAATCGACTCCGGCCGGCATGGGTATCCGGACGGCATGATCAGCCGCCGCGAGCGCCGTCTCGGTCAGCCCGGGACCTTCGGCGCCGAAGAGCAACGCCACCCGCCCAGGCGCGTGCTCACGCAGCGCGTGCAGCGGGATCGAACCGGGTCGCGGGGTGAACGCCGCGACGGCGAACCCGCGCGCCCGAAGGTCGTCGAGGCCGCCCGGCCAGTCCGTCAGGTGGCCGAACGGCACGCGCAGGACGTGTCCCATCGACACGCGCACGCTGCGCCGGTACAGCGGGTCGGAACAGCCGGGGCCGAGCAGCACGCCGCCGACGCCGAGCGCGGCCGCGTTGCGGAAGAGCGCGCCGAGGTTTTCGTGGTCGCCGACGCCTTCCAGCACGGCGACCGGTCCGGTGCCGCCGACGACGTCGGAGACGGTCAGCGGCGCCGGCCGGTCCGCGACGGCGAGGATCCCGCGGTTGAGGTGGAACCCGACCACGTCGGCCATGGTTTCCGCGGAGGCGACGTACTGCGGCACGTCGAGGCCGGCCAGGTCGCCGGCCAGTTCCGCGAACCGCCGCGACACGCCCAGCAGCGCCCGTACCGGGTAGCGGGACGCCAGCAGCCGGGACACCACGACGGTGCCTTCGGCGATGACCAGACCCCGTCCGCCCGGCCGGTCGGGCCGACGGTCCGCAGTGGACAGGTCGCGGAAATCGTCGACCAGCGGATCGTCGGATCGGTCGATGTGGATCACGCCCATCCGCCCAGTCTGTCATCCGCTTGCCGGGCGCCTCACTCGTCCGAACGTCCACCGCTCCGTGGTACGAACGGGCTCATTTTGCTGTGGGTTAACCGTCCGTGACAGACGGCACCAGTTTGGCCGCTAGCCCGGCTGCATCGCCTGTGTAACGGTTGTCCGCCGGGGCCTGAAACACGTCCTAGTCCACGCCGACACGAAGCAGGGATGGTCATGGGGATGGACCTCGAGGCTCAGCCGTTCAACACGCTGGACCGAGGAAGGTACCGCCGCAAGGTTCAGCGTTGCCTCGACACGCTGGCCCGGATGCTCACCGACGGCAGCTTTTCGTTCCCCCGCAAGAACATCGGCCTCGAAGTCGAGCTGAACCTCGTCGACCGGGAACTGCGTCCGTCGATGACGAACACCGCGGTGCTGGAGGCGCTCGACGACCCCTCGTTCACGACCGAGCTCGGTCAGCACAACATCGAGCTGAACGTCCCGCCGCGGCCGCTGGCGGGCGATTCCGCGCTCCAGCTCGAAGACGACCTCCGCGCGTACCTCGACACCGCGGCGACGAAGGCGCGCGACACCGGCTCGTCGCTGGCCATGATCGGCATCCTGCCGACGTTGAAGCACGAGCACTTCGACCAGAAGTGGCTGACCAACAAGGCCCGGTACGCGACGCTGAACGACCAGATCTTCGCCGCGCGCGGCGAGCGCACGGTGCTCGCCATGGAAGGCTCGCCGCTGCCGGGCCAGCAGCCGGAACGCCTGCGCAGTTACGCGGAGTCGATCCTGCCGGAGGCCGCGTGCACCAGCGTGCAGCTGCACCTGCAGGTCGCGCCCGAGGAGTTCGCCGCCCACTGGAACGCGGCGCAGTGCCTGGCCGGGCTGCAGATCGCGCTCGCGTCGAATTCGCCGTTCCTGCTCGGCAAGGCGCTCTGGCACGAGACGCGGATCCCGCTCTTCCTGCAGGCGACCGACACCCGGCCCGAGGAGCTGAAGAACCAGGGCGTGCGGCCGCGGGTGTGGTTCGGCGAGCGCTGGATCACGTCGATCTTCGACCTGTTCGAGGAGAACGTCCGCTACTTCCCCGGCCTGCTCCCGGAAACCGACGCCGAGGACCCGATCGAAGCGCTCGACGCGGGCCAGGCGCCGAAGCTCACCGAGCTGCGCATGCACAACGGGACGATCTGGCGCTGGAACCGCCCGGTGTACGACGTCGTCGACGGCCTGCCGCACCTGCGGATCGAGAACCGCGTGCTGCCGGCCGGGCCGACGGTGGTCGACACGGTGGCGAACGCGGCCTTCTTCTACGGCGCCCAGCGCGCCCTCGCCGAGGCGGAACGCCCGGTGTGGAGCCAGATGTCCTTCCAGGCCGCCGAGGAGAACCTGTACGCGGGTGCCCGGCGCGGCTTCGACGGGCAGCTGTACTGGCCCGGCATCGGCTGGATCCCGCCGGACGAGCTGGCGCTGCGCGTGCTGCTGCCGCTCGCCCACGAGGGCCTGCGCCGCTCCGACGTCTCCGACGAGGCCCGTGAGCGCTACCTCGGGATCATCGAGCGCCGCTGCCTGGCGCGGCGGACGGGCGCGACCTGGCAGCGCGACTACGTCCTGCGGGCGCAGGAACGCGGGCTGGACCGCGAGGCGGCGCTGAGCCTGATGCTGGGGCGCTACCTGGAGCTGTCCGAGGCGGGCGAACCGGTTCACACGTGGCCCGTGGCCGATTGACGCTAGCCTGGGCGGATGCCGAAGATTCTCGGTGAGTCGCTGGAGGCGCACCGGCGTGAGGTGCGGTCCCGGGTCTTCGACGTCCTGCGCGCGCAGCTCTACGAACGCGGCTTCGACGCGATCACGCTGGCCGGCGTCGCGTCGGCGGCCGGGCTGGGCCGGACAGCGCTGTACAACCACTTCCCGGACAAGGAGAGCCTGCTCGTCGCCTTCGTCGAGGACGAAGCGACCCGGTACGTCACGCGGCTGACCGAAGCCGTCGAGGCCCAGGCCGACCCGGTCGACCAGCTGGCCACGTTCGTCCGGCTCCAGCTGCGCGTGCTGGCCGAGTACCACATGCCACCGGGCACGGCGCTCGCGTCGGCGCTGGCCCCGGCGGCGTACCGGCGGATCAGCGCGCACGCCGACCCGATCACCGACCGCCTCCGCGCGATCCTCATCGGCGGCGTCGACCTGGGCCGCTGGCCGGCCGAGGACCCGGACGTCCTGATCCCGATGATCACCGCGGCACTGGGCAACCGGACCCTGGTCGACGGGCCCGCCGACCAGCTGGCGGACGTCGTCGAGGCGGCGGTGCGGTTCGTCCTGCGCGCGGTCGGCGCGGCGGTTTAGGTTGGCCTGAGTCCGATTCATGCCCTACGATCTTTCTGACAGCGTGTCAGATCGATCGCCGGGAGGCCTGCCCATGTCGGTGACCACGGACGCCCGCCCCTTCTCGGCGACCTTGCGCGCGTCGACCCTCGAAGTGCACGACCGGGCGAACTACTCGACGTACATGCGGGCCCTGCTCGGCGGGGAGCTGACCCGCGACGGCTACACGCAGCTGGCGATCCAGTACTACTTCATCTACGGCGCGATCGAGGCGGCGAGCGACGCGATGGCCGGCGACCCGGTCGGCGGCGAGTTCGTCTTCGACGAGCTGCGGCGGCTTCCGCTCCTCGAACGCGACCTCGCCCACCTCGCCGGGCCGGACTGGCGCGCGACGATCACGCCGCTGGCCTCGACGCGCGAGTACGTCGCGCGGATCCGGGAAGCGTCGACGTGGGCCGGCGGGTACGTCGCCCACCACTACACGCGCTACCTCGGCGACATCGCCGGCGGCCAGGTCATCCGGCGGACGCTCGAGAAGAACTACGACGTCACCGAGGCGGGGGCGCTGTTCTACCACTTCGACGGCATCGGCAGCGCGCCCCGCTTCCGCGACACGTACCGGGCGAAGCTGGACAACGCGCCCTGGGACGAGGCCGAACGCGCCCGCGTGATCGACGAGACGCTGGTGGCCTTCGAGTGCAACGTCGCCGTCTTCGACGAGCTGGCGCTGCGCCTCGACGAGTTCCGTGCCTGATCTCACAGCCCATTGACCTCCACTTAAGTCCAGGTTGCAGGCTCGGTTTCGGGTGACGGACCCTCGGGTACGCCACCTACGGACCCGCTGTCCCAGTGAGTGACAGCCACCCGCCCCCGCTCGCCGCGAGGGGGCGTGTGCTACTAGGTTCGATACCGGAAACTTGTGTCGAAGACAGAAGGAGGGCCAATGGCCCGCTACGAGCTCCCCGATCTCGACTACGACTACGGCGCCCTCGCGCCCCACATCTCCGGCGAGATCAACGAGCTGCACCACAGCAAGCACCACGCGACCTACGTCAAGGGCGCGAACGACACGCTCGACAAGATCGCCGAAGCCCGCGACGCCGGCAACTTCGGTGACATCGTCGGCCTGCAGACCACGCTGGCCTTCCACCTGGCCGGCCACGCCAACCACGTCGTATGGTGGAAGATCCTGTCGCCGGAAGGCGGCGACAAGCCGACCGGCGAGCTCGCCGCGGCGATCGACGAGGCGTTCGGCTCCTTCGACAAGTTCAAGGCGCAGTTCACCGCCGTCGCGACGACCATCCAGGGCAACGGCTGGGGCGCGCTGTCCTGGGACCCGATCGGCAAGACGCTGATCACCCAGCAGCTGCGCGACCACCACAACAACCTGGTGCTGCCGACCACGCCGATCCTGCTGGTCGACGTCTGGGAGCACGCGTTCTACCTGGACTACAAGAACGTGAAGCCGAAGTACGTCGAGGCCCTGTGGAACATCTTCAACTGGGCCGAGATCAGCAAGCGCTTCGACAACGCCGTCGCGGGCGGCAACGGCCTGCTGCTCGGCTGAGCTTTCCCTCGTCGAACGGGGCTCTCCCTTCCGGGAGGGCCCCGTTTTTCGTCGCCGGGTGAAAATGCCTTGACCTCGAGCGCGGTCGAGGTGTTTGAGTGGAAGTCATGGACATCGACGCGTACCTGGCCCGCCTCGGCGTCGCCCGCCCGGCGGCGGCCGACCTCGCGACGCTGCGCCACCTGCAGGAACGCCATCTGGCCGCGGTGCCGTTCGAGAACCTGAGCAGCCACCTCGGCGAGCCGGTCGTCCTCGACGAGGAGGCGCTGTTCGCCAAGATCGTGGGCCGTCGGCGAGGCGGCTTCTGCTACGAGCTGAACGGCCTGTTCGCGGCCCTGCTGCGCGCGCTGGGTTACGACGCTTCGCTGCGCGCGGCCCAGGTCTTCCGCGCCGACGGCACGCTCGGCCCCCCACTGGACCACGCGGCGATCGTCGTCTCGCTGGAAGCCGAGGATTGGCTGGTGGACGTCGGGTTCGGCCGCTTCGCCCGTCAACCGCTGCGCCTGTCCGCCGTTGAGGAGCAACTCGACGCCGACGGCGAATTCCTGGTCTTGGACGCCCCGCACGGCGACGTCGACATCCTGCTGGACGGCGAACCGCAGTACCGCCTGGAGCGCCGCCCGCGCCCGCTGGCCGACTTCATCCCGATGGCGTGGTGGCAGACGACGTCCCCGGAGTCCCACTTCACGCAGTCGCTGACGTGCTCCCGCCCGACGTCCCAGGGCCGGGTGACGCTGTCGGGCGACAAGCTGATCGAGACGGTGGACGGCGTCCGGAACGAGGTGCTGCTGCCGTCCGACGAGGCGATCCACCTGGCGTACCGCGTGTACTTCGGGATGACGCTGACGCGCCTGCCGGTACCACCGGGCGGGAGTCCCTTGACGCGGGGCGCGCCCCGGCCGGACACTGCGCGGGCCTGATGTGAACGAAGCCCCGGCCTGGGGTTTTCCCAAGGCCGGGGCTCCTTCCGTTCCCGAACTGACTGCCGCTCCCACCACGAAGCGGACATGTATGAGGTTAGCCTAACCTCATCTCTCCCGGCAAGAGGTCGGCCGCGGAGACTCGGATCTCACTCTTCCGGGTGACACTCAGGGCTTGAGGCGCCGGTTTTGTCGGGGGTCGCCGTTACGGTCACGCCATGGATACGAACCGATACGTCCCGTCAGACCTTGGCCCGCTTCAGCACGCGCAGCCCCAGGCCGCGCTTCACCGGCCAGGAGATCCCGCCTCGCCGGATGAGCACCACGGCACAGACCACCGCGGCCACGGCCGAAACCGCCCCGCCGATGTAGAACGGAGACCGCCCGCCGAACTCCTGGGCCATCCACCCGACCATCGGGCCGCCGATCGGGTTCCCCCCGATCAGCACGAGCACGTACAGCCCCATCACGCGGCCGCGCATCTCCGGGCTGACCGACGTCTGCACCAGCGCGTTCGCCGTGTTGAGGAACGTCATCGTGGCGAAACCGAGCGGGATCAGGCCGAGCCCGAACGTCAGGTACGTCGGCATGAACGCCGTGAGCAGCTCAAACACGCCCAGGAAGAACGCCGACACGAGCATCAGCCGCACCCGCGGCCGTCCCTTGGTGCCGCGGCGGGCGGACATCAGCGCACCGGTGAAGGTGCCGACCGCGACCAGCGTCGAAAGGAGGCCGTAACCGTCTGCCGCGGTGTGGAACACGTTCGCCGCGACGATCGGGAGCGAGCTGAAGTAGGTGATGCCGAACGTGCTGACGAACAGCACCAGCACCATCACCGTCACCAGATCCGGCCGCCTCCGGACGTAGCGCAGGCCCTCGGCCAGCTGGCCCTTCTCGCGCGGCACCGCCGCGACGCGGAAGAGCTTGTCCGGGTTCATCAGGACCAGCCCGGCGATCACCGCGACCGTGCTGAGCGCGTTCGCGATGAACAGCCAGCCGGTGCCGATCCAGGTGATCGCGAACCCGGCGATCGCCGGGCCGACGATCCGCGCCATGTTGAAGATCGAGGAGTTCAGCGCGACGGCGTTGGCCACCTGGTCGCGGCCCACCATCTCGGCGACGAACGACTGCCGCGTGGGCACTTCCAGCGCGGCCGTCACGCCGAGGGTGAAGCACAGGACGTAGACGTGCCACAGCGCGGCGATCCCGCTCAGGTCGAGCACGCCGAGGATCACGGCCTGCGAACACGCCGCCACCTGGATCCAGGTGAGCAACCGCCGCTTGTCGACGCGGTCGGCGAGAACGCCGGCCCAGAGCGAAAGGAACAACGTGGGCGTGAACTGAAGCGCGACCGCGACACCGAGGGCGATCGGGTTGTTGCCGCTGAGGGTGAACACCAGCCAGTCCTGGGCGATGCGCTGCATCCAGGTGCCGATGTTCGAGATGACCTGGCCGGTGAAGAACAGGCGGTAGTTGCGGACCCGCAGTGAGGCGAACATGCTGCGGCGCGTGGACGGGGATGGTGGCGACGCGGACGGCGGTGAGGCCGTCTCCCGGGTAGCAGTGGTCTGGATCGAACGCTTGGTTTCGCTACCCGTGGCCGTCACCGTGGTTAGTTCCCCGCCATCCTGTCGATGATTTCGGCGGCTTTGGAGAGCACTTCACGCTCTTCGTCGCCGAGTTCCGCCAATTGCCGGTCCAGCCACGCCTCCCGCACGGAGATAGCCTTCTGCACGTAGGCCAGCCCGCTCTCGGACAGCTCGACGATGGCTTGCCTGCCATCGGTCGGGTGCGGGCGCCGCTCGACGAACCGCAGCTCCTCGAGCGCGGCGATCACCCTCGTCATCGAAGGTGGCTGGACGCCTTCCTTCGCGGCGAGCTGACCCGGGGTCAGCGCACCGCACTTGTGCAAGGTGGACAGCGCGGCGACCTGCGTCAGCGTGAGGTCGTCCCCGACGCGCTGTGCCCGCAGCCGGCGGTTGAGCCGGACCACCGCGAGACGCAGACGGCTCGCCAAGGAGCGTTCGTGCGTGTCGCCGGACATATAGTTAGCATACCTTACGAACTGCGGCCGCGCGGGTGATCTCGGTCAACCGGCAACCTGGAATACGGCCGCGCGTCCTCTGCAAGGACGCAACCTGGGGAGTCGGATGAACAAGAAGCTGGTGGGCGCGGCCGTGGTCGGCGCGGCGGTCGTGGCGGTCCTGGCGGTCGTGGTGGCGCAGTTCGCGGGCGGCGGTGCCGACGCACCCGCGGCCGCACCACCGCCGTCACCCTCGACCTCATCGGCCACCGAGGTCGAACACCAGGAGGTCTACCGCTTCCCCGAGGGTCGCGGCTGGGACTTCGCGATCCCGGTGCCGCCTTGGCCGTCCGACCACGTGGGTGACCACGCCACCTACCGCGATCCCGCCGGCGGTGCGGTGCTGGAGACCGACCGCGTGCCGCTCCCGCAGGAGGACCCGGTGAGCGGCCTGCGGGCGGTGGCCAAGGCCGACCAGCCCGCGGGCTATCGGCTGACCTCGATCGCCGCCCGCGAGCCGGTGGGGTCGATGGACGCCGGGCAGTGGGACTTCACGTACCAGAAGCAGGGCGTCACCCGGCAGGTCCGGGAGGTCGGCGTGGGGACCGGCGAGGTGATGATCACCATCCGCTACGACGCCCCGCAGCCCGTCTTCGAGGCGAACCTGCCCGTCCTGACCAAGGCCCTCCAGGTCGCCGACGCGGGCTGACTACTTGAACGCCGCCTGGAGCGGGCCGACCGCGAAGTACGCCACGAAGGCCAGCGCGATGACCCACATCAGCGGGTGCACCTGGCGGGCCTTGCCGGTCGCCGCGCGGATCACGACGTAGCTGACGAACCCGGCGCCGATGCCGTTCGCGATCGAGTACGTGAACGGCATGACGACGATGGTCAGGAACGCCGGCAGCGCGATCGAGTAGTCGGTGAAGTCGATGTCCCGGACCTGCGACATCAGCATCGCGCCGACGACGACCAGCGCCGGCGCGGCCGCCTCGACCGGCACCACCTGGTAGAGCGGGGTCAGGAACATCGCGGCGATGAACAGCACGCCGGTGACCACGTTCGCCAGGCCGGTCCGCGCGCCCTCGGCGATACCGGACGCCGACTCGACGAACACCGTGTTCGAGCTGGCCGAGCCGAAACCGCCGGCCGCGCCCGCGAGGCCCTCGACGAACAGCGCCTTGCCGACGTTGGGCAGCTGACCGTCCGCCGGGAGCAGGTCGGCCTCCTTCGCGAGGCCGGTCATGGTGCCCATGGCGTCGAAGAAGTCGGCGAGCACCAGGGTGAACACGAGCAGGCAGACGGTGATGATCGGCAGCCGGGTCCAGGCGCCGAAGGAGACGTCGCCGACGAGCGAGAGGTTCGGCAGGCCGAACACCTGGTCCGGCAGCGCCGGGTAGCCGAGGTTCCAGCCCTTCGGGTTGGTGCCCTTCGACGGACCGGCGTTGACGATCGCCTCGACGACGATGGCCAGCACGGTCGAGGTCAGCACGCCGATCAGGATCGCGCCCTTGACCTTGCGGACGACCAGGATGCCGGTGACCAGCAGACCGACGACGAACACCGCGGTCGGCCAGGAGGCGATCGAGCCGTTGATGCCCAAGCCCACCGGGACGGTCGTGTGCGCGGCGTCCGGCAGCCGGCGCACGAACCCGGCGTCGACCAGGCCGATCAGGCAGATGAACACGCCGATGCCGACGGCGATCGCGGACTTCAGCGCGGCCGGCACGGCCCGGAAGACCGCGGTGCGGAACCCGGTGAGCACCAGCAGCACGATGATCACGCCCTCGATGACCACCAGGCCCATGGCCTCGGGCCAGGTCATCTGCGGGGCGATGGTGACCGCGACCAGGCTGTTGATGCCCAGGCCGGTGGCGATGGCGAACGGGTAGTTCGCGACCAGGCCCATCAGGATGGTCATGACGCCGGCGACGAGCGCGGTCACCGCGGCGACCTGCGGCACCGGCAGGATGCCGCCGAGGAGGTCCTTGTGCGCGCCCGCGTCGTCGGCCGAGAAACTGCCGATGATCAGCGGGTTCAGCACCACGATGTAGGCCATCGTGACGAAGGTGACCAGGCCGCCGCGCAGCTCGCGCGGCACGGTCGACCGCCGCTCGCTGATCTTGAAGAACCGGTCCAGTGTGGACGTCCCGGTGCGGGTCGTCTCCAGCTCCGCCATTCGCCTGCCCATTCTCTCGCTGCTGCGGAGTACCCTGCACCTCGTGAGTGAACCGATCAATCCACCGGAGGTTACGGGCTCGTTGCGGCACACGCCGGAGCTGCCCAAGAGGCTGACCGACCTGACACCGGTGGTGATCGTAGGCACCTCGATCTGGGCTGTCGCGCTGGTGGTGCTCTTCTTCACGACTTCGGGGCTCTGGGTGCAGACGGCGCTGTCCGGTTTCGCGCTCGGCTTCGTCGGCATGGCGATCATCGCCTGGCAGCGCGCCGCCGCCCGCCGCGGCTCGAAGTCGGCTCAGCGCCTTTAGGCCAGCATCGTCCTGGGCGAGGGGTCGTCCAGCAGCGCCGTGATCAGGTGCCGGTCGGGCCAGCGCCCGGCCGCCCAGGCGAACGCCCGCGCCAGGCCTTCCGACGTGTCGGCCGCGTGCAGCCGGTCATCGGACCACCACTGGACGTCGTGGTCGGCGCCCTGGATGCGCACGGTGAGCGAGTCGTGCACCAGCACCCCGCCGTCCGGGAGCCGGATGCCGAGCTGATCCGCGACGAGCTTCAGCGCGGGAAGCTCGGCCCAGGGCGCGTACTCGCCCTCGCTGACGACCTGGGCTTCCTCCGTGCTCGCGAGCGGCAGGTCGAGCAGGTCCGCAAGCCGCTCCGGGTCCTCGGGAGCGACCACGTACCGGCTGGGCTCGAGTGCCCCGGCGACCCACGGCACGTCCAGCACCAGCGCGTCGTCCACAACGGACCCATCGGCGGCCCGCACGCCCCGCGGCACGCCCGGGTCCACTCCGGACTCGACAACGGCGTCGTAGGCGCGCGTGGCCAGACCGGGCGAAACCACGCGGTCCGGGTCGGCGAGCCGGTCGAGCAGGTCGCGCGCCTCGTCCACAGTGGACACGGTGAGGCTCTTGCGCACGCCGGCCACCTCGAGGAGGTCCTCGTTCAGGCCGACGTCGGGAACCTCGTCGAAGAGCCCGGCCAGATCGGCGCCCGGCAGCCGCCACTCGTTCGGCGCCGCCCCCTCGAACAGGGCGTACTGCGCGATCCACCAGGCGGCGTGCCCGTGCGGCACGCGCAGGGCGTGCCAGGTCTCCGGCCGCGCGGCGAGGAGGCGCAGGGCCGCGGGCCACGCGTCGTCGGCGACGAGATCGAGGTCCCGGATCGCGACGAGCGTCGACGGCGGTTCCGGCAGCGAATCCCACCAGGCTTCCTCGTCGGGCAGGTCGTGGTCGGGTTCGTGCGGTTCGTCGTCGACGACCACGGCGAAGGAGTCGAGCACACCGGCGGCTTCGAGGGTGCTTTGTGGCCAGTCGCCGGCGAAGTCCTCGTCGAGGACGTCCATGGCCCCGTCTTCCTCGAACACCTCTTCGTCGAAGATGTCGAGCAGCGGCGACGTGGGGAGAACGAGCTCGTCGGCCCGGCGCCAGGTGTCGGTGCCAGGCAAGGCGAGCGCCCCGGCCCAGCGCGGCGCGTCGTCACCGCAGTCGGCGATCAGCCGCAGCACGGCACCGGCGAGCGTCGTACCGTCCAAACCGGACCGGACGTCTTCGACACTGCGTTCGACGGCGTCCCGGAGCTGGTCGGCGTTGAGCAGCTCGCGGGCATCGGCATGCTTGGCGCCCAAGCGTTCCAGCAGCGGGTGCGACGCCGCGGGGTGCACCAGCCGCAACCCCGGGATGTCCACATCGGACAACAGGTCGAGCAGCTCCGCAGAGCCTTCCACGAGCAGGCTGCCCCTCGCACCCGGCAGCGTCCGGCCATCGGACAGCGGAACGGGCAGCCCGTCCAGCCGTTCCGCGGCGAGCGCGTGCGACTCGACGGCGATCGCCAGGGCGGCGTAGACGTCCCGCCACCAGCTCGGATCACGGCTGACGCCGGTGAGCGTGTCCAGCACTTCTTCGATGCCGATCACCTGCGCCGCAACGGCTTTGAGAACTTGCGCAGGTCCGTCGACCAGTCCCGGCACGAGGTCTTTCAGGAGCACGGACAGTCCGGGAACGTCGACGTCGAGCACCCGAGCCTGCCGACCGGAAACCTCCGTGCCATCCTTTGTGGACAGCCATGGTTCCGCACTGAGCGCCGCCAGCACTTCGTCACGAAGCTTGTCATCCACAGTGGACTTGGGAAACCCCGGCCGCGGAACGAGAGCGAACCGTTGTTCCGACGGCAGCAGCCGTACGAGCTCGACGTACTCTTTCGCGGCAGCCTCAAGCGCTTGCGCCAGTTCCGAACCAGGCAGGGCGCGCCGCCGCGACGGTTCGACCGGAACGGAGGCGAGCAGCCGCGCGGGCAGCGACAGCCCGTCATCGGTGGGCGTCGGGGCGTGCAGGACGTCCTCTTCGAGCGGCCGGGGCACACCGTCGACACCGACCGGGACCGCCCAAACGACGTCCCCACGATGGGTCAGCCAGCGCGTTTCCCTTTCCGGACCTCGGATATCGACGAAGTCGCCGTCGGTTTCCCGGGTCCAAACGCGACCGTCGACATCGAGTTCGCCCAGCCAGGGCAGGGCAAGCAGCAGATCGGCGGCATCCCGCGCGAGATCGTCGAGGAGGGCGCGCCCGTCAACGCCGTCCCGAAGCGGCAGCCGGACCTCGGTGTCGAAGCCGGGCGGCACATCGGCCGGGACGGGCCAGGGAAGCCGCAGCACGGGAACGTCCCCGGCGATCCCGGCGGCTTCCCGGGTGCGGTCGGCGGAGAAGGCGACCCCGCCGGTGCCGGAGACAACGCGAGGTTCATCGGAAACGGTCCGCACGGCGGCGAACCCGACACCGAACCGCCCGACGGTTCCGCCGGTCTTGCCGGAGGCCCGCAGCGAGGCGAGCGAGGCGACGCCCCGGGCGTCGAGCGGAGCGCCGGTGTTGGCGAACCGGAGTTCGTTGTCCACAAGAGACACCCGAGCCCGCCCGGGCTTCCCACCGGCCATGGCGGCATCGGCGGCGTTCTGGGCGAGTTCGACGAAGAGCCGATCCCGATAGGCGCCGACCCGCAGATCACGTTCGACGTTGGTGTCCTCGGTGAGCCGGGTGGGCGAGTCCCGCCAGGAGCGCAGGGTGGCTTCGCGAAGCCGGGCGGTCCCGAAGGGATCGCCCGGCTCGTGGGTGTCGCCGATCACCGTTCGGGAGCGTCGTCGACCTGGGCCTGAGCTTCATCAGCGGGCCGGACCTCGGTGGCATCGGTGACTTCAGCCTGGGTGGGCTCCGCTTCGGAGGGCTCCGGCACATCGGTCACAGCAGGCTCGGAAACCGCATCGGCATCGGCGGGAGCTTCCGGAACCACGGGCTCAGCCTCGGCAACGACCGAAGCCTCAGCGGGCTTGGCGACCCAATCGGAGGAGGGCTCGCCGGCTGCCGCGGGTTCGGCCACCGCAGCAGCCGGATCGACGACCTCCGGCTCGGCAGCCACGGGCTCGGTGACCCCCGAAGCGGCTTCCTCCGGCTCAGCGACTTCGCCGGACGTCACCGGCGCGGCCGCGGTGACATCGTCTGCCTCCGCGACTGCCGGTGTCTCCGCCGGCTCGGTCACCGCTGAAGCCACTTCGCTCGGCTCGGAGAGCTCGCCGGCCGCAACCGGCTCCGCCGCATCTTCAGCAGGTGCCTCTACCGCCGCGGCCGGATCGACCACCGCTTCCGCAGCCGCGGGCTCGGGCGCCGCAGTAGCCGCCTCTACGGCCGCCGGCTCCCCGTGCGCGACCTCGGGCTCAGCCGCCGACTCACCCTGCGCCGACTCGGCGGCAACCTCACCGGCTTCCGCCGCCACGTCTTGCGCCGACTCCGCCTCAGCCTCTGCTGCGGCCTCCGGCTCCACCTCCGCCGGCGATACGTCCGACTCCGCTATCCCCGTCTCCGACTCAGCCGCCCCCGCGACCTCCACCTCAGGTGCAGCCTCCGGCTCAGCAGCCACCGCGGCCTCCGCAACCTCCGGCTGTGCCTCGGCCTCCTCCGCGCCCGCGGTCTCCGGCTCCGCCGCCACCTCAGCCTGCGCCGCCACCTCCGGCACCTCCGCCGCCGCTGGCTCGGCCTCCGGCTCCGCCTCGGGCTTGGCCTGCGCCGCCTCCGGCTCCGCCGCCACCTCCGGCACTCCCGCCGCCGGCTCAGCCTCAGCTTCCGCCGCGGCCGCTGCCTCCGGCTCCACCTCGGCCTCCGAAGCCGCCACCGCCTCGGTCGGCTCCACCGCCTCCGGCTCGGCCACGACCGCCACCGGCTCCGCGACCGCCGCCTCAGCCGGCTCCGCCGAGGCCTCCGCCACGGCCTGCGCCGGCACCTCCGGCTCCACCGCCTCCAGCTCGGCCGCCGCCTCCGGCTCCGCCTGCGCGGCCGCCGCTGGCTCCACCTCGGCCTCCGGCTCCACCGCCTCCGGCTCGCCCGCCGCCTCCGGCTCCACCTCGGGCTCGGCCTGCGCCGCCTCCGCGACCTCCGCCACCTCCGGCGCCGGTGCGAAGTCCAGCAGCGAGTCGTCGTAGACCAGCTCCGCCACCGGGATCGATGACGTCACCTCTACCTCTACCTCCGAGTGCGCTCCGCAGCCGTACTCCACGTCCACCACGTGGCCGTCCGCCGGGGCTATGTCGTTCGTGCACACTCCGAACACTCCGCGCAGCGAGCCCGCCAGCGGCACGAAGAACCCGCACGTCCCGCACACGTCCGGGGCGCTCCTCGCCATGTCCGACCTCGGGCCGAACTCGCCCGCGTGCCAGCGGGCCGCCGCCTCGGTTCGGCCGAAACGGGACAGCGCGTGGACTCGGCCCAAGCCGACTTCGCGGGCCGTCTCCTCCACCGCCGGGTCGTCCGACTGCAGGTACGCCGGGACCAGGCGGGGGTCGTTCTCCGCCGTCGGGAAGATGTCGCCCACTCCGAGGTCGCCCGCGCGGACTCGGCGCTCCCACGGCACCCACGCCGGCGCCACCAGGGCCGATGGGCCCGGGACCAGCACGACCTCGCTCACCGTCACCGGCTCGTCGTCGCCCGCGATCGCCACCGTGACCGACCAGCGCCAGCCTCCGTAGCCGGGGACCTGGGCCTCGAACAGGTGACTTGCCGTGACCGCGTCCTCGCGGGTGACACCCACGTGGGCGCCGAGCTGCTCCTCGGGTGCGTCCTCCAGCACCGCAGCTCGCGCGAACTCCACCGCGTCGGCGAGTTTGCGCTGCACGGAACCGTCGTCCAGGGTCAGCAGCAAAGTCATGCGGCCAATTGTGCCGCACGCATCCGCGGCGCCCGTGCCAGGCTGTTCATCGTGCGCACGCCGATCGTCACCGTCCTGCTGCTGGCCGCCGCGCTCGGCGGCTGCGCCGGCGCTCAAGAACAAGAACAACCAGCCGCGCCGGAACGGCTCACCGTCCAGGTCCTCGCGACCCTGCCGCACGATCCCGCCGCCTTCACCGAAGGCCTCGAGTTCGCCAGCGACACGCTGTACGAGAGCACCGGGCTCGCCGGGAGGTCCACGCTCACCGCGGGGCCCGCCGGCGGCCCGCCGCGGACCACGGCCACGCTGCCGTCGCCGATGTTCGGCGAGGGCGTCACCGTCCTCGGGCCGACGCTGTGGCAGCTCACCTGGCAGGACGGCATCGCCATCGAACGCGACTCCACCACCCTCGCCGAGCTGCGGCGCGTCCCCTTCCAGGGTGAAGGCTGGGGCCTGTGCCACCAGGCCGACGGCCGGCTGGTGATGAGCAACGGCTCGGCGCAGCTCACCTTCCGGGACCCGAAGACCTTCGCCGTCACCGGGAGCGTCGACGTCGGCCGCGACCAGCTCAACGAGCTCGAATGCGTCGGCGGGGACGTCTACGCAAACGTTTGGCACACCGACACCGTGCTGCGGATCGACGCCGCCACCGGGCGCGTCACCGGAACGATCGACGCAGGTCAGCTGCGTGCGAAAGTGAACGTGACCGACACCGAAGCCGTGCTCAACGGTATCGCCGCCGTCCCCGGCAGCGGCGATTTCCTGCTCACCGGGAAGCAGTGGCCGGTCACGTTCCGGGTGCGGTTCGTCCCGGCACCGGCCTGAAAGCACGGATGAGCAGGCGGAACCGGCCCCCGGTAAGGCAGGATTGACACGTGGCACTCTTCGGCTCCCGCTCCGGCGGCACCCCTGCGGGTCAGCCGCGCGGCCGGAAGTCCAAGCGGCGCTGGACACCGGAACCGGGCGCGGCCCAGGCCCGGGACTGGCGGGACGCCGCCGCGCCCCGCGCCGAACACGGCAGCCCGCCGCCGCCCACCCGGGTCGCCCCGCCACCGCCACGCGCCGAGCAGCCCACCCGCGTCGCCCCGCCGCGCGCCGAACGCCCCGCCCCGCCGCCGCGCGGTGGCCGTTCCGAGGACGCCGGACGCTGGACGCCGGACGCGAACGAGGCACCCACCGCCGCCACGCGCCGGCCGCCGCCACCGCGCGGCGCCCGGCCCTACGACCCGCACCGCACCGAGCCCGTGCGCCGCGAGCACCCCGGCGGCTTCTACCAGGGTGAACGCCACCCCGGCAGCGGCGAGTACGAGCACTACGACACCGGCGGCTACGCGGGCGAGCCGCGGCCGGAAGAGCCGCCGCCGCGGGAAGAGCCGCGGACGCCGGGCGGCACGCCGAAGCTGCCGAAGAAGATCACCGTCACGCGCGTGGCGGCGATGCGCAGCCGCCAGCTGACCGGCCAGGCCGTCGACGCCTTCCAGCGCGCGACGAAGGCCGACGGCGCCGAGAAGTCCGGCCTCACCTCGCTGACCTACGCCGTGATGCTCAACTACGCGAGCGACGCGGCGATGGCGATCGCGCTGGCCAACACGCTCTTCTTCGCCGCGACCAGCGGCGAGAGCAAGGGCAAGGTGGCGCTCTACCTGCTCATCACGATCGCGCCGTTCGCGCTGGTCGCGCCGGTGATCGGGCCCGCGCTCGACAAGGTGCAGCGCGGCAGGCGGCTGGCGATGTGCGCGTCCTCGATCGGCCAAGGCCTGATGGCCGTCGTGATGGCGCTGCACTTCGACGACTGGCTCCTCTACCCGGCCGCGCTCGGGATGATGGTGCTGTCGAAGTCGTTCACCGTGCTCAAGGCGGCCGTGACGCCCCGGGTGCTGCCGTCGGAGATCACGCTTTCCAAGACCAATGCCCGGCTGACCACGTTCGGGTTGGTCGCCGCGGGTGTGTTCGGCGCGCTGGCCAGCGGCGTCAACGCGATCACCGGCTCGGCGGGCGCGCTGTGGTTCACGGCGCTGATCTGCGTCGCCGCGGCCGTGCAGTCGATGCGGATCCCGGCCTGGGTGGAGGCGACCGAGGGCGAGGTGCCGACCTCGCTGTCGGCCCACCCCAAGGAGAAGAAACGCCGCCAGCCGCTGGGGCGCCACATCGTCGTCGCGCTCTGGGGCAACGGCTCGGTGCGCGTGCTCACCGGCTTCCTCATGATGTTCGCCGCGTTCGCGGTCAAGGCGCAGACCGAGGGCAGCGGGCAGACGCCGTTCATGCAGCTGCTGCTGCTCGGCGTGATCGGCGCCGCGGCGGGCGCCGGCGGGTTCCTCGGCAACGCACTGGGCTCACGCCTGCACTTCGGCAGCCCTGACCAGGTGATCGTCGGGTGCGTGGCCGGCTGCGTGCTGGCCGCGCTGGTCGCGACGGTCCTGCCCGGCCTCGCCACGGCCGCGATCGTCGGCCTGATCGGCGCCACGGCCAGCGCGCTGGCCAAGATCAGCCTCGACGCCGTCATCCAGGAGGACCTGCCCGAGGAGTCGCGCGCTTCGGCGTTCGGCCGCTCGGAAACCGTGCTGCAGCTGGCCTGGTGCATCGGCGGGGCGGTCGGCCTGCTGCTGCCGCCGACGTACTGGATCGGCTTCCTGGTGATCAGCGTCCTGCTGGCGGTCGGCCTGGCCCAGACGTACCTGGTGCGCCGCGGCGGGTCGCTCGTGCCGGGGCTCGGCGGCGACCGGCCGCTGCGCCCCGAGCCGACCGGCAGCTTCCCGGCCCAGGGCCTGCCCCGGGACCCGACGGCCCGCCGGTAGGGTCTGGGCCCATGCGACGTTCCCGGGTGGTGGCCCTGCTTGCGGCCGGTGGGTTCGCGGTGGCCGGCTGCTCGGCGCCCGGCCCGGCCGAGGTCACCTTCTACGCCGACGGCCACACGATCAACACGACGCCGGTGCTCTCGTGCGACTACTCCCGGCAGCTCGCGCAGCCGTGCAGCGCCAAGGGCGACACGCAGACGCTGAAGGTCCGCCCGGGCAAGCCGGTGCAGATCTCGGTGCCCGGCGAGGTCGCGGACGCGCCGTGGCAGATCGTCTACGAGTACGTCACCCCGCAGGGCGAGTACAAGCAGAGCGACCCGATCCCGTTCACGTCGCTGGACCGCTACGCCTACACGGTCACGCCCCCGACGCCCGCCGACCGCATTTCGGCGGTGGACGTGCAGAAGTACACCGCCGTGCTCAACTCGAGCACCGGTGAGTCGGGCCTGCTGCCCAGCGACGTCTGGGGTCTCCGGCTGGAGGCTTAGGGGTCGATGTCCCGGGCGACCGCGCGCATGATCTCGGCGATCTGCTTGGTGTGCTTGCGGTCCGGGTAGCGGTTGCGCCGCAGGTCGGGCTGCACCTTCAGTTCCAGCAGCTTGATCATGTCCTCGATCAGGCCGTGCAGTTCCTCGGCCGGGCGGCGGCGCGCTTCGGCGACGGACGGCGGCGGGTCGAGCAGCCGGACGGAGAGCGCCTGCGGCCCGCGGCGACCGTCGGCGACGCCGAACTCCAGCCGCTGTCCGGCCTTGAGCCCCTCGACGCCCTGCGGCAGCGCGGCCTTGCGAATGTAGACGTCGGCGCCACCGTCCTGCGTGACGAACCCGAACCCCTTCTCCGCGTCGTACCACTTGACCTTGCCGGTCGGCACTTCCCTCACCAGTCCTTCTGCTGTCCGCTCACGACGAACGCGCCCGGGGCGTACCCAGGGCGCGCTGGGTAAAGGGTATCTCGCCACACGCCCTGGGGAGAAGTCGATACCGCCGGATACCCTCTTGCGTCATGAAGAGCACGACGAAGGAGGCGGGCGTGGCCGCTCCCGGCAAACCGTTCCTGATGCGCATCGGCATCGGGCTTTTCGGCCTCGGCATGCTCGCCGTGCTGGCGGTGTTCATCATGTTCGCCGCCGGCCTGGAGAACCTGCCGATCTGGCTTTCGGTCGCCGCCGGGGTCATCACGCCGCTGGGTCTGCTCCTCGGCCTGATCGCCCTGGTGATCGAGGCGCGCGCCAAGAAGTAGGGCTACGGCACCGCGCTTCCCGCGAACGTCTTCTCGAACCAGGCCGGGAACTCCGTCAGCGACTCGAACACCACCTCCGCTCCTTCGCTCAGCAGCAACGTGCGATCACACGGCCCGGTGGTGACGCCGACCGCGATCGCCCCGGCCGCGAGGGCACCCCGGATGTCACCGGCGTGATCTCCGACATACACCCGCGCGTCGTGGGCCAGAAGCGCTTCGGCCTTCTGCGTCGACCACAGCTCGCCGACGACCTCGTCGACGTCGAGGCCGAGCGCGTCCACGTGCAGCTGCGCGTTGGGCCCGTACTTCCCGGTGACGACCAGGGTGCGCCCGCCCGCCTTGTGGACCGCGCGGAGCGAGTCGACCGCGCCCGGCAGCGCCACCGTGCTCGGCACGACCACCTCGGGGTACATCGCGCGGAACCGGTCGACGAGCCCGGGAATGCGCTCTTCGGGCGCCTCGAAGCCGCGCAGGATGTCGTCGAGCGGCGGCCCGAGGTTGGCCGCGAACGCATCGCCGTCCAGCGGCAGGCCGGATTCGACGCCCAGCGCGTTCATCGCCGCGGCCATCCCCGGCCGGGCGTCGATCAGTGTCATGTCGAGGTCGAACCCCACGGTGATGCCCACAACCGACACGTTAGCTGCCACCACCGACAGTTTTACACGTCAACCGATCATGTACAGCGCCTTGACAGCGGCACGATCTGTGTCAAGGTGAGAGTGTGACCAGCTTCACCGAGCGGACGAAGGCGTCCCTGCGCGAAGCACTGCTCGACGCCGCCGCCGACCTGCTGCCGGACCGCGGCCACGCGGGCCTGCGAATGGCCGACGTCGCCGCGAAGGCCGGCGTGAGCAGGCAGACGGTCTACAACGAGTTCGGGAACAAGGCGGCGCTGACCCAGGCGGTGGCGCTGCGCACCGCGTCGGAGTTCCTCGACGGGATCCGGCAGCGGTTCGAAACGGCGGACGGGCTCCTGGCGGGCATCCACCACGCCGTCGTGTACACGATCGAGCACGCGCGGGAGAACCGCCTGGTCGCGGCGGCGCTCGGCACCGAAGCCGGCGAGGACCTGCTGCCGCTCCTCACGACCCGGGGCGAGCCGATCCTCACCGCGGCCGCGGCCCTCGCCGCCGAGCAGTACCGCGAGTTCGAACCCGGGCTCTCCCCCGCCTCCGCGGCCCTGCTCGCGGAGACCGTCGTCCGGCTTTCCCTGTCCCACCTGGTGCTTTCCACGCACTCGGCGACCGAAGCCGCCGACGCCGTCACCGCGGTGCTGGCCCCTGCCATCCGCCGATTCGCCACTGAGTCCACAATGGAGTGAACCGATGACCGACACGCTCCCGGAGCTCCGGACCGGGTTTTCCTCACTGCGCAAGGGCGGCCTGAACTGGGACTCGTTCCCGCTGCGGCTGTTCGTCAAGGGGAACAAGAAGTTCTGGAACCCGGCCGACATCGACTTCAGCCGCGAGCGCGAAGGCTGGGAGACGCTCAACGACGAGCAGAAGCGCAGCACGACGTACCTGGTCGCGCAGTTCATCGCCGGCGAAGAGGCCGTCACCGAGGACATCCAGCCGTTCATGCGGGCGATGTCGGCGACCGGCCGGTTCGGCGACGAGATGTACCTGACGCAGTTCTGCTTCGAGGAAGCCAAGCACACCGAGGTGTTCCGGCGCTGGATGGACGCCGTCGGGCTGACCCAGGACCTGCACCCGTTCGTCGCCGAAAACCCGCACTACCGCAAGCTCTTCTACGAGGAGCTGCCGCAGTCGCTGCGGGCCTTGGAGGACGACCCCAGCCCGCTCAACCAGATCCGCGCGAGCGTCACCTACAACCACGTGATCGAGGGCAGCCTCGCGCTGACGGGCTACTACTCGTGGCAGCTCATCTGCACCCAGCAC
Organism: Amycolatopsis sp. cmx-13-12; assembly: GCA_049998155.1. Lineage (GTDB taxonomy): Bacteria > Actinomycetota > Actinomycetes > Mycobacteriales > Pseudonocardiaceae > Amycolatopsis. The sequence goes on from JAEBES010000002.1 coordinate 781,241, forward strand.
GACATCCTGCCGGGCATGCAGGAACTGGTCCGCCGCATCGGTGACGACGAGCGCCGCCACATGGCCTGGGGCACGTTCACCTGCCGCCGCCACGTCGCCGCGGACGACTCGCTGTGGGACGCGGTGCAGCAGCGGATGGGCGAGCTGCTCCCGCACGCGCTCAACATGATCCAGTGGGTGCAGGACCAGTTCGAGGAGCTCCCGTTCGACAACGACCCGCAGGAGATCATCCAGTACGCGGCCGATCGCGCCCAGCGGCGGCTGGGCGCGATCGAGTCGGCACGCGGGATGCCGGTGGAGCAGATCGACGTCGACTACTCGCCGGAGCAACTGGAAGAGACCTTCGGCGAGGAGGACGCGAAAGCGATCGCGGAGGCCGCCGCGGCGGTGGGCTGACGCGCGTGCGGGGCACCTCGCCGGAGGTGCCCCGCACAGCCGCTCACCAGTCCCAGGACAGGATGATCATCGGTCGCCTCCCTTCGCGGATTCGCGAAGGGCCAACGCCCGGCCGCCCCGGCCGGTTTAGGCGTGCTTGGTCGCCGCTGCCGTTTCCAGGCCCAGCAGGCTGATCGACTTCTCGCGCATCTCGACCTTGCGGACCTTGCCGGTCACCGTCATCGGGAACTCCTCGACGACGTGCACGTACCGCGGGATCTTGTAGTGCGCCAGCTTCCCGCTGCAGAACTCGCGCACCTTCTCCGCGGTCAGCGGTTCCGCGCCTTCGCGCATCCGGACCCAGGCCATCAGTTCTTCGCCGTACTTCTCGTCGGGGACGCCGATCACCTGCGCGTCGAGGATGTCCGGGTGCGTGTAGAGGAACTCCTCGATCTCGCGCGGGTACAGGTTTTCGCCGCCGCGGATGACCATGTCCTTGATGCGGCCGGTGATGTTGAGGTAGCTGTCGGCGTCCATCACCGCCAGGTCGCCGGTGTGCATCCAGCGGGCCGCGTCGATCGCCTCCGCCGTCTTGTCGGGCTGTTCCCAGTACCCCAGCATCACCGAGTAGCCGCGCGTGCACAGCTCACCCGGCTCGCCGCGCGGGACCGTCAGGCCGGTTTCCGGGTCGACGACCTTGACCTCCAGGTGCGGCCCGACCCGCCCGACCGTCGACACGCGGCGCTCGATCGAGTCGTCGGACCGGGTCTGCGTCGACACCGGGGACGTTTCGGTCATGCCGTAGCAGATGGACACCTCCACCATCCCCATCCGGTCGATGACCTGCTTCATCACCTCGACCGGGCAGGGCGACCCCGCCATGATCCCGGTGCGCAGCGACGACAGGTCGAACTCGCCGAAGTCCGGGTGGTTGAGCTCGGCGATGAACATCGTCGGCACGCCGTAGAGCGACGTGCACCGCTCGGCCGCGACGGCCTCGAGGGTGGCTTTCGGATCGAACGCGGGTGCCGGGATGACCATGCAGGCGCCGTGGCTGGTGCAGGCCAGGTTGCCCATCACCATGCCGAAGCAGTGGTAGAAGGGCACCGGGATGCAGACCTTGTCCGCTTCCGTGTAGTTGCAGAGCTCGCCGACGAAGTAGCCGTTGTTCAGGATGTTGTGGTGGGACAGCGTGGCGCCCTTGGGGAAGCCCGTGGTCCCGGACGTGTACTGGATGTTGATCGGGTCGTCGGCCGACAGCCCGGCCTGCAGGTGCGCCAGCTGCGCCGGATCACCACCGCGGCCCGCCTCCAGCAGCGCCTGCCAGCCCTCGCCGCCCAGGATGACGACCTGTTCGAGGGCCGCGCACTTCTCGCGCACCTCCTCGGCCATCGCGGGGTAGTCCGACGTCTTGAACCGGTCCGACGCCACCAGCAGCCGGATCCCGGCCTGGTTGAGGACGTACTCCAGCTCGTGCGCGCGGTAGGCCGGGTTGATGTTGACCAGGATGGCGCCGATCTTCGCCGTCGCGTACTGCAGGAACGTCCACTCCGCCCGGTTCGGCGACCAGATGCCGACCCGGTCGCCCTTGCCGATGCCCTGCGCGACCAGCCCGAGCGCCAGCGCGGTCACCTCGGCGGCCAGCTCCCGGTAGGTCCACCGCCGGCCGGCGGCCCGGTCGACGAGGGCGTCCCGGTCTCCGAAAGCGGCCACCGTCCGGTCGAAGTTGTCGCCGATGGTGTCCCCGAGCAGCGGGACCTCCGAGGTTCCCGAGGCGTAGCTCGGCAGGGCGGGCGCGTCAGGCATGGTGCCTCCTGAAGTCGGCGGTGACTAGCGCCGAGTCTAGGAACCAGGTACCGGCTCAGCCAGCGCGGTGGCAGGATCGCCCCCGGGAAAAGGGGAGGGGATCCGATGCGAAGAATCCTGGCTCTGGCGTCCGCCGTCCTGCTGCTCGCGGTGGCCGCACCGGCGTCGGCGGCGACGAGGGTGATCGTGCTGCCCGGCGCCACGTCCGCCGAAGGGATCACCGCGGCCGGCGGCGGCGCCTACTACACCGGCGACCTCATCGCCGGCACGATCTTCCGCGAGGACGTCCGCCGCGGCACGGCCGAGCGCTTCATCGAGGCGCCGCCCGGCACCATGGCGGCCGGCGTGGACTTCGACCGGCGCCACGACCTGCTGTTCGTCGCCGGCGCGATCGGCGGCAAGGCCTACGTCTACGACGTCCGCACCAGGGCGAAGGTCGCGGACTTCACCTTCGGCGACCCGCAGACGTCCTACGTCAACGACGTGGTGGTGACGCCGCAGGGCGCGTGGTTCACCGACTCCTACCACCCGCAGCTGTTCTTCGTGCCGTTCGCGGCCGGTGGACTCGGAACGCCGCGCACCCTGCCGCTGAGCGGTCCGGGCGCGGGCGGCTCGCCGGGGAACTTCTTCATGAACGACATCATCGCGACGCCGTCCGGGGACACCCTGCTCGTGGCCGCGACGATCCCCGGCAAGGTGTACCGGATCGACCCGCGCACCGGGGTCAGCGCGGAGATCGCGGGCGTCGACGCACCCAGCGTCGCCAGCCTCGTGCTCGAGGGGCAGCGGCTCTGGGCGGTGCAGCTCGACGACAAGATCACCCGATGGTGTCTCGACGGCGACCTGAGCCACGGCCGGCCCGCGGGAACGATCACCGACCCGCTGTTCGACCAGCCGGTCTCGGCGATCAAGATCGGCGACCACCTCGCCGTCGTCAACTCCCACATCTACAGCGGCTACCCGCCCACCAGCCCGACGTACGAGGTCCTCGTCGTCGGCGCCTGAGTTGGTAGTGTCCGAAAGACTTCGAGGGGGCGATCGATGGCCGGGTTCCGCGACGAGCTCACCCAGCTGCTGCAGGCGCGCTACCCGCTGCTCGTCGTCGAAACGCACGAAGAGCAGCGGGTGCTGCGGGAAATCCGTGCGGTCGCCGAAGACGCCCACCGGCTGCGGACCCCGCGGCGGGTGTACGTCTGGTCGTCGACCACCGGGCTGGCCCCCGCGGGCGGCCCGCCGATCAGCGAGACCCGCACCACGTCCGCCGCGCTCGAACGCATCCACGGCTGGGAGTGAGCCCGCCGTCTTCGTGTTCGCCGACCTGCACCCGTCGCTGGTTTCGGAGGGCGGGCACCGGCCCGACCCCGACGTCGTGCGCCGGCTGCGGGAACTCGCCGCCGCGTTCAAGACCCGGCCGGTGCCGCTGAGCCTGATCCTCGTGTCGCCGTCGCTGCCCGTGCCGCCGGAGCTGGAGCACGACGCGACCGTCGTCGACTTCCCGCTGCCCGACCAGCGCCAGATCGGCGAGCTGCTGGACAGCATGGTCGCCGCGCACCGGCAGAACGTCCGGATCAGCATCGACCGCGCCGACCGGGACATGATCGTCGCCGCCGCGCGGGGCCTCACGCTGCCCGAGGCCGAAAACGCGTTCGCCAGAGCCCTGGTCGAGGGCGGCGGGCTCGATCCGAGCGACCTCGAGCTGATCCTCGCCGAGAAGCGCCAGGCCGTCCGCCGGTCCGGGATGCTCGACATCGTGCCGGCGGAGACGAGCTTCGACGCCGTCGGCGGCCTCGACCGGCTCAAGCGCTGGCTGACCAAGCGCACCGGCACGTGGACGCCCGCGGCGTCGGCGTACAACCTCGCGGCGCCGAAGGGCCTGCTGCTCACCGGCGTCCCCGGCTGCGGCAAAAGCCTGTCGGCGGTGTGCGTCGCGAACATGTGGCGGCTGCCGTTGCTGCGGCTGGACCTCGGGCGGGTCTTCGCCGGGCTGGTGGGTTCGAGCGAGAAGAACATCCGCACGGTGATCCGCACCGCGGAGGGCATTGCGCCGTGCGTGCTCTGGGTCGACGAGATCGAGAAGGGCCTCGCGGGCGCGGGCGGCGGGGGCGACGGCGGCACCGCGCGGCGCGTGTTCGGCACGTTCCTCTCCTGGATGCAGGAGAAGTCGGCGCCGGTGTTCGTGATGGCGACGGCGAACCAGGTCGGCTCGCTGCCGCCGGAGTTCCTGCGCAAGGGCCGGTTCGACGAGATCTTCTTCGTCGACCTGCCCTCGGCGCCCGAGCGCGCCGCGATCTGGCGGATCCACCTGCGCAAGCGCGTCACCGACGCCTTCGTCGCCAGTGAACTTCCCCTGGACGACGGGCTGTTCGCCGAGCTCGCCGACGTCAGCGCGGGCTACAGCGGCGCCGAGATCGAGCAGGCCGTGCTGTCCGGCCTGGTCGACGCGTTCGCCGAGAAACGGCCGCTGCGCCGCGACGACCTCGTGCGGGCGGTGAAGTCGACCGTGCCGCTGTCGGTCACCCAGGCCGACGAGATCCTGGCCATCCGGAACTGGGCGGAGACCAGGGCCGTGGCCGCCACGGACACTTCTTCGGGTTCGGAGCCGGTCGCGCCGCCGCCGGCTTCACCGGGCGGGAGGACGATCGACGTATGACGCACCGCGTGACCGTGACCATCGGCAAGGACGGCTCGATCAGCGCCGAAACCCACGGCGTGACCGGCTCGAAGTGCCTCGACTACATCCCGCTGCTGGAGGACCTGCTCGGCGCGGAGACCGAGACGTCGGAGTTCACCGAGGACTACCGGCGCACTTCCGCTTCGGTGGAAGACGCCGCTTCGCAGCAGCAGACGCAATGGAACTCCTGAACCTGCACCGGATCGTCGACGTCACCCGCGCCGAGGGACCGGGGGCGCGGTGCGCCGTGTGGACACAGGGGTGTTCGGTGCGCTGCCCGGGGTGCTTCAACCCGCAGACGTGGACGACCCGCGGCGGTTTTTCGTTGCCGTGGCCGGACTTGGTCTCGCGGGTGCTCGCGATTTCCGGGATCGAAGGCGTCACCCTGCTCGGCGGTGAACCGTTCGACCAGGCCGGGCCGCTGGGTCGCTTCGCCGCGGCGGTGCGCTCGGCGGGGCTCTCGGTGATGACGTTCACCGGGCACGTCCTGGAGGACCTGCCGCCGTCTCCGCTGCTGGCCGCGACGGACCTGCTGGTGGACGGGCCGTTCCTGGCGGACCGGCCGGAGCCGTCCCGGCCGTGGGTCGGTTCGGCGAACCAGCGGTTCCACTTCCTGACCGGCCGCTACGACGAGTCGATCTTCACCACCCCCAACCGCCTGGAACTGACGATCGCCCCGGACGGCGCGATCGAGCTGAACGGGTTCGCCACCACCGGAGTACTCGAAGCGCTGCTCGAAGGGGAACGCCGATGAGTGTCACGCTCAAGCTGCGCAGTGAGGCACTGGCCCAGCTCGACGCCGCCACGATCGCCGCGCACGCGCAGGCCCGGCCGGGGGTCGTCACCGTGCGGACCCGGATGCGCCACCGCGATCTGCTGGCGCGCGCTCTGACCGGGCTGCGGGCCCAGGTCACCGACGACGGCACGACGGTCGTCGCCGCGTGGGAAGGGCGGCGGATCGCGTTCGGCTACGGCCCCGACGGCGTCCAGGTGGCGCACGTCGACGGGCCCGGCTTGGTCCCCGCGGAAGCTTCGCGGCTGGTGCTGTCGGTCGACGAGGCGTACGCGGCCGAAGTCCAGCGGGCGGTGCTGGCCCGGCTGAAGGACCGAGCGGCCCAGGCGGGCCTGCGCGTCGAGTCGGAGCGGGTCAACGCCGACCAGTCGATCAGCGTCACGCTGGCCGCCACGTCGTGACCGAGACCAGGGTCGGACTGATCGAGTTCGGCAAGGCGATCCACGACTCGGTCACCGTCCCCGGCCTCGGGGAGCTGCCCGGCGGCCAGGTGAGCACGGGGCGCGCGGTCCGCGGCGCCCGCGCGCGGCTGCTCCGGGGCGACCGGATCGTCGAGGACAACCTGCGCCTGGGGATCATGGTGCGCAAGAAGTTCTTCTCCAGCGAGGTGGAACCGGTGACGGACGCCGGGTTCCTGAAGGACGTGTTCGTCGCCGTCGGGCGGCGGGACCTCGGCAACGGCGACGCGCTGGAGCTGTACACGGACGACGCCGTCGGGCCGGACCTGAGCCGTCCGGAGGGTGTCGCGTCGGTGGTGGCGCCGGCGTTCACAGCGCTGACGGGGTTCCACGCGCAGGTGGTCGTCCGGGAGGGCGTCCTGCGGTCCGGTGCGTTGTGTTCTTCGTCGCGTGGTGGCCAGCCGATGCGGGTGCTCGGACTGTTCGGCCCGGCGGGACCGCTCGAGGAGCTGCGGCCGGGTCAGGCGGCGACGGTGTTGCTGGGTTTCCAGTGCGACGCACCACCGTTGGCCGGGGACACGCTGACGACGTTCCCGGCCGGTGACGCCGGGGAGCAGCGCGCCGGGACGGCGGTGGTGCACGGCGTCACCGACCTCGCCACCGGCACGCTGGTGGCGGCGGTCGAGGTGCCGGAGGGGCGGAGCGCGACGTTCACGGTGGGGGTGCGTGTCCGGGTGCTGCGCCCGATCGGGACGACGTTCAACGAGCGCCACACGGTCATCGCTCCTTCGCTGGAGGTGCTTTCGCTGGCGCGGGACGGCGTTGCGGTTTCCACGTCGGCGGGGTCCCGGGTGTTCACGGTGGGGCTGGGGACGCGGGATTTGCGGCAGAACGACGTGCTCGAGGCTTATGTGCCTGCTGCTTCTCCCGTCTTGGCGCCGCCTCCGATGGTGTTGGTGGACGTGAACACGGCTCCGGCGTCCGAGTTGGCCGGCCTGCCGGGCCTGACGCCGTCCCGGGTGGCGACGGCCCTTTCGCTGCGGCAACGGCAAGGCGGTTTCCCGGACGTGGAGGCGTTCGGAGTGGCAATCGGCTTGCAGCCACACGAAATCGTCCGTTTGCGCGGACGGGCGACGGCCGGCCGGGTGAGGTTGCCCGAGACGGGCGTTCGTCAGCTGGACATCTGAGGAGTTCCGCTACGCTCGCGGACGTGCCGGAGGAATTCTCGCTGGGCTTGACGGAGGTCGCCGCCGCGGTCCGGCGCACCGGCCTCCCGGCGAACTGGCACCCGTTCGAGATCCGCAGCCCGGGCCACACCCTGGAGGAGCACGAACGCATCCTCGCGGCGGCGTGGGACGCGATGCGGGAGCGCGGGCTGGCGGGGGCGGAGAAGCTGGACATCGAGGTCGAGCAGACACTCCGGGCGTGGACGCAACCGGAGGTGTTGATCATCGTCCGGGCAGCGGAGGTGACGGACGCCCGCCAGGTGTTCTACCGAGCGGCGATCGGCCACGGCCTCGGCGTGTTTTCCGAGCTGGCCGGTGAGGAGATCCTGTTCGCCCAGACCCGGCCGGACCGGCTGGTCGACCTGGTGATCGGCATGCTGCCGAGCTACCGGCCGGTGCCGCTGGCGGAGCTGGCGTTCGTCGCGCCGGGCACCCGCGAAGACGCCGCCGCGGCGGCGGAGTTCTCGTCCTGGCCCCTGCACCGCTACGGCACGTTCGAGCTGTCGGCCCGCCAGGGCCAGGGCGCACTTCACCCGATCGGCGCAGCCACGTTCATCGACAACGACGGCGGCCGGTTCGTGATGTTCAACGAGCCACTCCCCGGCAACGAGACTCGCGTGCGATTCACCCCTTCGGATGGTTCTCACCTGCGGAGCTGGCTCCACGACCGTGGCCGGAACCACTGACACCGCCGGTTCGTCACTAGTACAGTGCGAAGGGACCACGCAGGGTGGTCCCAGGACGACGGGGAGGGCGTCATGGGCGGATCGCAGTTCGGCGCACCGGGGTCGTTCACCCCGCCACCCGCAGCCGGCGACGCCGGGACGAACTTCCTGTCGGGCCTGCTCGAGGGACCAGCGGACTCGGAAGCGGCACGACGGGTCAGTGAAGGTGGTCACCACCTGAAGTCCCTCGCCGAGGGCGGGCAGTTCGCGGTCAACGAAGAGGGCTTCCAGGCGTACATGAAGGCCTGCGACTTCTTCCTCGACGGTTACAACCGGATGATCGGTGACGTCAGCCTCCTCGCCACCGCCGCCAACATGGGCGGCAGCGAGTACGCCAAGTCCGTTGCAGCCTTCAACGTCAAGGTCGCCGACGGTGACGAGGAGTCGTTGATCCCCAACCTCATCAAAATGCGAGACGGGGTTCAGCAGGCTCGCGAAGCAATGGTTATCGCCCGCAAGAACTACCGCGAGACCGAGGATGCCCACAGCATGACGTTTGCCCAGCTCAACAAGGGGCTGCAGGAGCAGTGACCGCACGCCGTGCTCCGCGCGCGTTGGCCGCGCTGGCCCTAGCCTTGAGCCTCACAGCCTGTACAAGTCAGGTGGGAGGGCAAGCGACGCCCAGCTCGTCAGTGGCCGCATCGACAAATCCTGGAACCGGTACCCAGAGCAGTTCTCCTTTCGCGGGCCTGAATCAGTGCACGATGCTCGACGAAGCACTTGCCGGACGAGGCTTCACCCCAGCGACTCCGACTATCGCCCGGGCAAAGGAGAGCTGCCGCACCTCGAAGACCACATCCGGTGATGCACCGGGCGTGGATGTGATTCTCTCCCTGCAAGCCGGACAGAACTACCGGGACAACGTGGGAAATCCGAGCCAAGCAAGTGAGGGCAAGGTCAACGGCCGCCCGGCAGTCGAAGAACGTGAACCGGAGCATTCATCCGGACAGTGCGGTGTGTGGTTGGAAGTGAAACCCAACTCGCGGGCGCTGGTGCTGGTCAGTTCGGGATCGGACACCGCGACCGCTTGTACCCAGGTCGAAGACATCGCCGCGAAGGTCGAACCGCTACTGCCGAAGAACTGAGACGGAGTCCAGCCATGAGTCAGCCGCACCGGGCGCAGCATCGCCAGTCCGAGGGTGACTACTACGCGGAAACCGCACAGAAGCTCCACGGCAACACCGAAGGTCAGCAGCTGACCGAGAAGGCCGCGTCGAACTATTCGGTCGCGCAGGGAAAACTCCTGCAGGAGGGCCAGAGCCTGCGCGGCGACTCACCGGCACCTGGCGAAAACTACGCGAACAGCCCACACGAAGTGCTGTACGACATGGTGCACAAGGACCTCGACATCGAGGGCATCAACAATCGCAGCCGCGTAGCCAACACGTACGGAAACTGGCTCGCCGACGCCTCGAACCAGTTCCGCGACGCCGCAACCGCCGTCGGCGGGTCGTGGCAGGGGCCCGCGGCTGAGCAGGCGAACACCTTCTTCCAGAGCACCGCCGGCCACACCGAACAGACCGGCAACGCCATGCAGCTGGTCTCCAACCACTACTCGCAGCAGTCGGCGGCCGCTCACTACGCCAAGACCAACATGCCCGAGCCCACCGGGTTCAACCAGCAAGCCGAGATGGACAAGGCCCGGCAGCAGTACGAATCCGGCAACCTCATCGGGATGAACACGACCATGGTCGGCATCCAGGCCAAGCAGCAGCAGGCCGATGCCGCTCATCAGCAGGCCGTTCAGGTCCTGCAGGGGCTCGACTCCACCTACCACGAGACCGCCAGTACCCAGCCGACCTACACGCCGCCTCCTCAGCTGGGGCAAGGTGACTCCACCTCGGTCAGCGGGTTCCACGGCACCAGCAGCACCGGCTTCACCGGCACCCCCACCAGCGGACCAGGCAGCGGGCCGGGCACCGGACCCGGTGGCACCACCGGCACCTTCGTACCCGGCGGGACAGGTGGGCCAGGCGGAACAGGCGGGCCAGGCGCGTCAAGCGGGCCAGGGATAGGCGGCCCCAACCCGCCCGGCACCGCCTACGTCCCGCCCGGCGCCAGCAGCGGCACCGGCACCTTCAGCGGCAACTCCAACCTCCGCGCCACCCCCGCCGCGAACACCTTCGGCCGCGTGTCGCCCGATGGGCTTGCCGTGCCCGGGGCCACCTCCGGCGGCTCACCGACCAGCGGGGACACCACTCGGGGCAAGAGCGGCGGGCGGCCCGGCTCCGGGTTCGCCGGGTCGCGGGTGTCCGGCAGCGCCGGCTCCAAGGAGACCCCGGGCGAAGGCGCCAAAACCGGCGCCAAGACCGGCGAACGACTCGAGCGCGGGGCGACCGCGGCCGCCGCGGCCAAGGGGAAGGGTGGGGGCAACGCCGGTGCCGCCGGACCCGCCGCCGGCAAAAAGAAGGACGAGGACAAAGAGCACAAGAACAAGTACGCCGTCGACGAAGAGGTCTTCGATCTCAAGGCCGAACGGGGGCCCGATGGCGAAAGGGTCGTGAAGCCGACCATCGGGGAGACCACCTAAGGGTCAGACCCGAGGGAAACCGGAAAAACCCCCGCTACATTGGTGGCATGCGCTTCTTCATCGTCGACGCCTTCACCGATCGGGCCTTCGCCGGAAACTCCGCCGGCGTCGTCCTCCTGGACGAGCCCGCCGACCCGGCGTGGATGCAGGCCGTCGCCGCCGAGATGAAGCACGCCGAGACCGCTTTCTACGTCACCACAACGAAGTCCCTCCGGTGGTTCACTCCCGCCGTCGAGGTTGCCCTCTGCGGGCACGCCACCCTCGCCGTCACGCACGTTCTCGGCGGCGAACAGACCTACACCACCAAAAGCGGCGAACTGCGGGCCAAAGCCGAAAACGGCTGGGTCGAGCTGGACTTCCCCTCCGATCCGCCGCGCCCCACCGACGACGACCTGTCCGAAATCCTGCCCGGCGTCGACATCGAATACACCGGCCGCGGCGTCGAGAACCTCTTCGCCGTCGTGAAAGACGTCCGCGCCCTCGCGCCGGACCTCGAGAAGCTCAAGGACACCTGGACCGGACGGCTCCTGGTGACTGCACAAGGCGACGACACCGACTACGTGAGCCGCTTCTTCGCCCCCGGCGTCGGCATCGACGAAGACCCCGTCACCGGCTCCGCGCACTGCATCCTGTCGCCCTACTGGTCCGAACGACTCGGCAAAACAGACCTCACCGGCGAACAGGCCTCCGCCCGCGGCGGCATCGTCAGAACCCGGCAGGACGGCGACCGCGTCCACATCGCCGGCCAGGCCGTCACCGTCCTGAGCGGGGAGCTGCACGTCTGATGCGCACGCTGCTGAACATCATCTGGCTCGTCCTGTGCGGCTTCTGGATGGCCGTCGGCTACCTGATCGCCGGCGTCATCTGCTGCATCCTGATCGTCACCATCCCGTTCGGGCTGGCGTCGTTCCGGATCGCGCGCTACGCCTTCTGGCCGTTCGGGCGCACGATCGTCGACCGGCGGGACGCCGGCGCCGCCTCGTGCGTCGGCAACGTCGTCTGGTTCGTCTTCGCCGGGTGGTGGCTCGCGCTCGGGCACGTCTTCACCGGCATCGCGCTCTGCATCACGATCGTCGGCATCCCGCTCGGCATCGCGAACTTCAAGCTGATCCCGGTCTCGCTCGTGCCGCTCGGCAAGGAGATCGTCGAGATCGCCTAGGACTCCGGCGCGAACGGCAGCTCGACCACCAGGCACGGCCCGCCGACGAACAGGCCGCCGTCGACACCCAGTGCCTTGCCGCCCGCGTACAGGAACGGGCCCTCGATCTGCGTCGGGTGGATGCCCAGCTGGTCGGCGATGACGCTGTGGCCGTGCACGATCCGCGTCCCGCCGAGGGCGTCCATCAGCTTCTGGGCGTTTTCCTCGCCGTCCGGGCCGCGGAAGGCGTAGCGCGTCGTCATCCGGCGCCAGACGTCCCACCAGGCCTCGATGTCGCTGCCCTCGAGGATGTCGCGAGCCGCCTCGTTGATCTCGTCGATCGACGAGCCCCAGTCGAGGTACTCCAGCGTGTCCGAGTGCAGCAGCAGGTGGTCGGCGGCGACGGCGGCCAGCGGGCGCGCGGTCAGCCACTCGATGTGTTCGGGGGTCAGCCGGTCCTGGTCCGACAGCAGGCCGCCGTTGATCTCCCAGCTGCGGGCGAAGCTGCGCGGGCCGAAGTCGGACGGCACCGGCTCGTCGCCGAAGTGGTACATCCCCAGCGCGAGGATCTCGTGGTTGCCCAGCAGGGTCTGGACCTGGCCGCCGGCCTCGGCCGCCTGCGCTTCGAGCCGCATGACCAGGTCGATCGCGCCGACGCCGTCCGGGCCGCGGTCGACGAAGTCGCCGAGGAACCACAGCTGGTCCTCGCCGCCGGACCAGTTGTCCTCCTCGTCGACCAGGCCTTCGGATCTCAGCGCGTCGGCGAGTTCGTCACGGTGCCCGTGGACGTCGCCGACCACGTACGTCGACTTGCTCATCAGGTGACGATATGCCCTGTGGCCACCCGGCTCGCGGTCAGCCTTCGCCGAACGGGTCCTGGGTTCGCCCGATCAGGTCGGCGATCGAGTCGATCACCAGCGTGGGCCGGTACGGATAGCGTTCGGCCGACTCCGGGGTGGATATGCCGGTGAGCACCAGGATGGTCTGCAGGCCGGCCTCGATGCCCGAGTGCACGTCGGTGTCCATCCGGTCGCCGATCATCAGCGTCGACTCCGAGTGCGCGCCGAGCCGCCGCAGCGCCGAGCGCATCATCAGCGGGTTCGGCTTGCCGACGTAGTACGGCGAGCGGCCGGTGGCCTTCTCGATCAGCGCCGCGACGGACCCGGTGGCCGGCATCGAGCCCTCCACGCTCGGGCCGGTCGCGTCGGGGTTCGTCGCGATGAACTTCGCGCCGCCCTCGATCAGCCGGATCGCGCGCGTGATGGCGCTGAAGCTGTACGTGCGGGTCTCGCCCAGCACGACGTAGTCGGGGTCGCGCTCGGTCAGCACGTAGCCGACCTCGTGCAACGCCGTCGTGAGGCCCGCTTCGCCGATGACGTACGCCGAGCCGTTCGGCCGCTGCGACGAGAGGAACTTGGCGGTCGCGAGCGCCGAGGTCCAGATCGACTCCTCGGGGATGTCGAGGCCGGTGCGCTCCAGCCGCGCCCGCAGGTCGCGCGGGGTGTAAATCGAGTTGTTCGTCAGCACCAGGAAGTCGATGCCGTTCGCCTTCAGCTCGGCGAGGAACTCGTCGGCCCCCGGGACGAGGTGCTCCTCCTTCACCAGGACGCCGTCCATGTCGGAGAGGTACGTCCACCGGCGTTCGCTCATGCCGCGGAACCTATCACGCGCGCGAGACACCTGCGTGCCACGCCGAAAAGGGCTACCATTGAAATTGCCGGTATCGCGAGGGGAGTCGCGTTCCCGGTCACCGAGGGGGTTCGGGGGAACACTTTTCGACGTCGACGGCGTGCGCGCCGCCGCGCAATTCTTCCTGCCCCCGCACCGAAGGGGGAGAATCATGACCGAAATCATCGAACGCCCGGCGACGGCCGCGCCGATCACCGCGCCGAACTGGGGACTCACCAAGTTCCTCGACCCGCTGCCCGTTCCGCCGGTGTTCCGGCCACGCGGCCGGGAATTGACCACGATTCCGATGGTGACCAGGCGGCAGCGGCTGCACTCGGAATTGCCCGAAAGTACATTGTGGACCTACGCCGGACATTTCCCGGGTCCGACGATCGAAGTGCGCAGCGGCAAGCGGCTGCGGATTTCGTGGTCGAACGAAATCGAGGGCGGGTTCCCGCTCGTCGCCGTTCAGGGCCCGCTGGCGAGCGCGCCGACCAGCCGCCCGGGTCGCGAACTGGACAAGGAGGGCTATTCGATCGTCGAAGGCGTCGCCGACCTGCCCGCGTGGACGGTCGTCCACCTCCACGGCGCACGCACCAACGCCGGCAACGACGGCTGGGCGCACAACGCGGGCCTCGCCGGGACGTCCCAGCTGGCCGAGTACCCGAACCGCCAGCCGGCGATGCCGCTCTGGTACCACGACCACGCCATGGCGATCACCCGCTTCAACGTCCACACGGGCCTGGCCGGGATGTACCTCGTCCGCGACGACGAAGAGGACGCGCTCGGCCTGCCGCACGGCGACCACGAGATCCCGCTGATCCTCACCGACCGCAACCTCGACACCGACCCGGCGACCGGCGCGCTCACCGGGCAGCTGCTCTTCAAGTTCCCGGTCGTCCCCGGCGGCCCGGCGATCCCGTTCTCGGGCCCGTTCAACCTGGTCAACGGCGTGATCTGGCCGCACCTGGACGTCGACCCGCGGTGGTACCGCTTCCGGCTGCTCAACGCGGCCAACTCGCGGTTCTACACGCTGAACCTGGTCGACGAGAACAACACCCCGGTCAACGACGCCGTCCGCCTGATCGGCACCGACGGCGGCCTGCTGCCCGCGCCGGCGCCGCTGCCCGCGGGCGGGCTCACCGTCGCCCCGGCCGAGCGCTTCGACGTCCTGATCGACTTCAGCCGTTTCAAGGGCCAGAAGCTCAAGCTGCGCAACGCCGACCCGCGGCTGGGCATCGTCGAGCCGGACCTGATGGAGTTCCGGGTGGACGGCCGGCCCCGGCACGACCCGTTCACGCTGCCGGAGAAGATCTCGGCGTCGTACGTCCGGCTGCAGCACGGCACGACGCTGCCCGAAGACCACGACCACGTCTGGGTCGCGCTGCTGCTCAACCAGGCGGGCCACCCGGAGATGTGGGACCTCGAGCAGGTCGACGCGGACCCGGGCGGCGAGGGGGTCATCCAGCTCCAGGACCCGAACGGCGGCCTGAAGACGTTCCGGGTGACCGGCCGGATCTTCGACGACACCACCGGCGTCTTCATCGACCACGACCGCTGGGCGGTGTGGAACCTCCTGCACGTGGCGAACGGCGGGCCGTCGCACCCGATCCACATCCACCTGACGGAGTTCCAGGCGCTGTTCCGGCGGCGCTTCACGACCACGTTCGACCAGGCCACCGAGCGGACGACGGCGCCGATCGACGGCTTCACCGACGTCCCGCTGGAGAAGTACGAGGAGGGCTGGAAGGACACGATCATCGTGAACCCCGGCCAGTGGGTGAGCGTCGCCGGGCGGTTCGGTGGTGGCACCGGCGAGTTCATGTACCACTGCCACATCCTCGACCACGAGGACGAGGGCATGATGCGGCCGTTCGTCGTGCACCCGCCGGCGGTGGCGAAGTTCCACGTCCACCCGGGCGGCGGCCACCACCACGACGACGCCGCCTGACCCATCGGTCTGCCGCGGCCCGGTCGTGAGTGGTAAGGCGGGTTAGAACCCTCCTTACCACTCACGAGGCCGCGGCCGGGTGGATCGTCACGGTCGCGGCCTTGACCGAGAGCGTCACCGCCGAGCCGGGCTCCAGGGCGAGCTCGGCGACGGCGGCCGGGGTGAGGTCGGCGGTGAGGCCGTGGGCCCAGCCGTCGCCCTCGGCCCGGACCCGGATCACCGGCCCGTGCGGCTCCAGGGCCGCGATGACGGCGTCGGCGGTGTTGCGCGGGCTGCCGCGGTGCTCGCCGTCGTGCGGGTAGACGGCGACGGCGTTCGGCGGGAACACCGCCACCGCCGGCTCCCCCGGCACCACGTCGGCCGCCGGGAGGCCGCTGACCACCTCACCCGACGCCGTCCGCAGCCCTTCGGCGACCGCGGTTCCGGCCACCAGGTTGAGGCCGGCGATCCGCGCGGTGAACGCCGTCCGCGGGGCCGAAAGCACTTCGCGGGTCGGGCCGCGTTCGACGATCCGGCCGTCGTTCAGCACCGCGACGTGGTCGGCGAGCGCGAGCGCGTCCAGCGGGTCGTGCGTGACGAGCACGGTCGTCGGCCCGGTCTTGAGGACCCGGCGCAGCAGGCCGCGGATCGCCGGGGCGGCGTCGACGTCTAGGGCGGCGAAGGGCTCGTCGAGCAGCAGGAGGTCCGGTTCGGCGGCCAGCGCCCTGGCGATCGCGACGCGCTGGGCCTGACCGCCCGACAGCTGTCCCGGCCGCCGGTCGGCCAGCGTGACGGCGTCCACTTCGGCCAGCCAGTAGAACGCCCGCTCCCGGGCGGCGCGGCGGCCGGCGCCGGTCGAGCGCGGCGCGAAAGCGACGTTGTCCGCCGCCGAAAGGTGCGGGAAGAGCAGCGCGTCCTGCGAGAGCAGCCCGATCCCCCGCCGGTGCGGCGCGACGCCGGCCAGCGCGCGCCCGGCCACGGTGATCTCCGCCGACGCCGGCGTGATCAGCCCGGCGAGGCAGCCCAGGACCGTCGACTTGCCCGAGCCGTTCGGGCCGAGCAGGGCCAGCACGGTTCCGGTGGGCACGTCGAGGTCGACGTCCAGCGAAAACCCGCCGCGGACGGCGGCGATCCGGGCGGTCAGGCTCACCGAAGGCCGCCTTCCCACGAGCGCGGCCGCGCGACGGCGATCACGATGACCGCCACGACGATGAGCAGCAGCGAGAGCGCGACGGCGCTGTCGATGTCCACTTCGGCCTGAGTGTAGACCTCGAGCGGCAGCGTGCGGGTGACGTCTTCGAGGCTGCCGGCGAAGGTGATCGTGGCGCCGAACTCGCCGAGCGCGCGGGCGAAGCTGAGGACGACGCCGGAGCCGAGTGCGGGCAGCAGCAGCGGCAGGGTGACGCGCCGGAAGACCGTCCACGGGCGCGCGCCCAGGGTCGCGGCCACCTGCTCGTAGCGGTCGCCGGAGCCGCGCAGCGCGCCTTCCAGGCTGACCACCAGGAACGGCATCGCGACGAACGTCTGCGCGATGACGACGGCGGTCGTGGTGAACGGCACGGACTCCCCGGTCAGCGCGGTGATCAGCGCACCGAGGAAGCCCTTGCGGCCGAGCAGGTAGAGCAGCGCGAGGCCGCCGACCACCGGCGGCAGGACCAGCGGCAGCAGCACGATCGAGCGCAGCAGCCGGACTCCGCGGAAGCGGGCCCTGGCGAGCACGACGGCCAGCGGCACGCCGAGCAGCACGCAGGCCAGTGTGGACAACGCGGCCGTGAGCAGCGACAGCCGCAGCGCGTGCCACGACGACGGCGTGGCGATCAGCGACGGCAGCCGCGCCAGGTCCGAGCGCGCCAGCAGGCCGATGACCGGTAGGACGACGAGGGCCAGCGCGAGGGCGGCGGGGATGCCCAGGACCCACGGGACGCGCCAACGGCCAGCCGGGACTTCCCCCCGCCGGCCGCTCGCCGACCGCTTACTGCGCAGGGCCGAACCCGACCTTGCCCAGCTCGGTCTTGCCTTCGGCGCCGAGGACGAAGTCGTCGAACTCCTTGGCCAGCGCGCCCTGGCCGCCCTTGACCACGGCGATCGGGTAGCTGTTGATCGCCTGGGCCGCCTCGGGGAAGTCGACCTTGTCGACCTTGCCCGCGGCCGACGTCGTGTCGGTGACGTAGACGAGGCCCGCGTCGGCGTCACCGGACGCGACCTTGTTCAGCACCTGCTTGACGTCCTGCTCTTCGCTCTTCGGCTTGAGCGTGACGCCGGTCGCCGTCTCGACCTTCTTCGTCGCCGCGCCGCACGGCACCTGCGGGGCGCAGGTGATCACGGTCAGGCCGGCCTTGTTCAGGTCCGCGAAGGACTTGATGCCCTTGGGATTGCCCGGGGCGACCGCGATGGCGAGCTTGTTGGTCGCGAAGACCGTCGGCTGACCGTCGATCACGCCGCCCTGGACGGCCTTGTCCATGTTGGCCTGGTCGGCCGAGGCGAAGACGTCGGCCTTGGCGCCGTTGGTCAGCTGCTGGACCAGACCGGACGAGCCCGCGAAGCTGAACTTCACGGTGGTGCCGGGGTGCTTGGCCTCGAAGGCCTTCCCGAGCGCGGTGAACGACTCGGTGAGCGACGCGGCGGCGAACACGGTCAGCGAGCCGCCGCCGGTGTTCCCGGCCCCCTTGGGCGCGGGCGCGGTGACGGACGACCCGCCGGTCTGCGTGCTGGGCTCGTCCGAGCTGCTGCACGCGCCCGCGAACAAGGCGACGGCGGCCACGACGAGAGCGAGCTTCTTCATCTACTTCCTTCCGGTGTTTCCACCACAACGGTGGTCGCTTTGACCACGGCGACCGCGAGCACGCCGGGGCGCAGACCCAGCTCGCGGACGGCTTCGGTACTCATCAGGGACACCACGCGGTGCGCCCCGCACTGCAGTTCCACCTGGGCCATCACCTTGTCGGTGATCACCTCGGTGACCAGCCCCACGAACCTATTGCGGGCGGACCGGCCGACCGCGGACGGGTCGTCGGGCGCGGCGGCCTGCGCCCGGGCGAACCCGGCGAGCTGGGCGCCGTCGACGACCTTGCGGCCGGCGGCGTCGTCGGTCGCGGTCAGCTGCCCCGCGCGCACCCACCTCCGGACGGTGTCGTCGCTGACCCCGAGCAGGCGCGCGGCCTCGGACAACCGAAATTGCGGCATACCGCAGACATTATCTCCGCAGTTGAGGAAAAGCTACGCGAGGCGCGCATTCCCCATGACTTCGGCGCGCAGCTGTTCGAGGATGACATTCTGATAACGCTCGATCACTTTTCGCTCGGCCGGGGAGAACTGCGCGAGCTGCTCGCGGAGGGCGTCGAAGGCCGACTCGAAGAGCGGGGCGAAGCGCTCGGCCGCCCCCGGCACCACCTCGACGAGGACCTTGCGGCGGTCTTCGGGGTCGCGCACGCGGCGGACCAGGCCGACCTTCTCCAGCCGGTCGACGACGCCGGTGACCGCGCCGGTGGACAGGCCGGTCAGCCCGGCGATCCGGCCGGCGGTGAGCGGTCCGCCGGCCTGGATGACCAGGTCGAACGTCTTGTGGTCGGTGCCGGACAGGCCCATCCGCTCGGCGATCCTGGCGTGCCGCAGGACGGTGAACGTGCTGCCCTGCCTACCCAATTCCGCGAAGCGGAAGAGTTCCTCATCGGTGACCGGGTAAGTCTTTTCCGTCACGAGCCCTCGTTAGTTCGTCCGCTGAACCACTCACTGCGCAAAGTATCCTAGCTGCCGTTCGGAGAGCTACTCTGTGCGTAATGACAGCAGTGGATCTCGGGTTTCCTCGTGTCCCCGGTACACGAGGGTCTTCTCGCGTGCCCCGGCCCGAGAACCCCCATCTCATCGACACCTTCGGCCGGGTGGCCACCGATCTGCGGGTTTCCCTGACGGACCGGTGCAACCTGCGCTGCACCTACTGCATGCCCGCGGAAGGCCTCGACTGGATGCCGGGCGAGCAGGTGCTGACCGACGACGAACTGGTCCGGCTGATGCGGATCGCCGTCGAACTGCTCGGCGTCACCGACATCCGGCTCACCGGCGGGGAACCGCTGCTGCGGCCGGGCCTCGAGGACCTCGTCGCGCGGATCACGGCGTTGTCGCCCCGGCCGCGGTTGTCCATGACCACCAACGGGATCGGGCTGGCGCGCCGCGCCGCGGGCCTCGCCGAGGCGGGGCTGGACCGGATCAACGTCTCGCTCGACACCGTCGACCCCGAGCTGTTCAAGACGATCACCCGGCGCGACCGGCTCTCGCACGTGCTCGCGGGCCTCGCGGCGGCGCGGGACGCCGGGATGTCGCCGGTCAAGGTCAACGCCGTGCTGATCCGCGGGCTCAACGAGACCGAAGCCGTGCCGCTGCTGAAGTTCTGCCTCGACGAGGGCTACCACCTGCGGTTCATCGAGCAGATGCCGCTGGACGCCCAGCACGGCTGGAACCGCGGGGAGATGATCACCGCGGCCGAGATCCTTTCGCTGCTGGGAGCGTCGTTCGAGCTGACGCCGGCCTCGGAGGCTCGCGGCGGGGCACCGGCCGAGCGCTGGCTGGTCGACGGCGGGCCCGGCGACGTCGGCGTGATCGCGTCGGTGACCCGGCCGTTCTGCTCGGCGTGCGAGCGGACGCGGCTGACGGCCGACGGGGCCGTGCGCTCCTGCCTGTTCAGCAACGACGAGACGGATCTGCGGTCCCTCGTGCGCGCGGGCGCGCGCGATGAGGAGGTGGCGGACGCCTGGCGGGCCACGATGTGGGGCAAGCTCGCCGGGCACGAGATCAACGACGCCGGGTTCGCGCAGCCGATCCGGCCGATGAGCGCGATCGGCGGTTGAGGTGGCGACGGTGACCATCGTGGTGCGGTACTTCGCGGCGGCGCGGGCCGCGGCGGGTGTGGAAGAGGAGAAGGTGCAGCTCCCGGCCGGGGCGTCGGTCGCCGACGCGGTGGCCGAGCTGCGCCGCCTGCACCCCACTGCGCTGCCGCGGCTGCTGGAGGCGGTCAGCTACCTGCTGGACGGCATCGCGGTCCGCGACCTGACCCGCCCCCTGCGGGACGGCGCCGAGCTGGACGTCCTCCCGCCCTTCGCCGGCGGCTGACCCCACCATCCGCGTGCTCGAAGGGTCGACACGCGTGATTGAGCAGCCGACACGCGTGATCGAGGGGTCGACACGGCATGGGAAGGTCCGCCGCAGCGTGTCGACCCTCTGATCACGCGTGTCGACCCTCCAGTCACGCGTGTTGACCTCCTGATCACGCGTGTCGGCCTTGTTGGGCCGAAGTCGGGAAGGGTGTGGCCCGTCCGGCGGAGGGCTGCGGACTTCGGCTTCCCTGTAATCCGGCGACCGCTCGGGTACGGCCGCCGACCGCTCGGCGACCGGGTTTCCGGCCCCCGGCGTGGCGTGTCACCGATTCCGGGTGTTCGCGAGAAGCTGACCGCGACCGGCCACCACGCCTTCCGGTGACCTGTTTCACCTGGTCCGTCGCCCTGCGTCGGCGGCGGCGCGGGGGTGGGGCGGCCGTCACCGCTCCGACCGGGTCGGGAAACCCCACGAACGGGTGGGACTACTGTGACTCTTGGGGCAACTGAGGCAGGATTGTCAAGTCTGGCGCCGCACCGCACCGGCCCATAAGATGCGCGCTTCAATCGCGATCCGGGCCGCGCGAATGGCCCATTCGCTCCCCGGAACACGTGATGCAAGCCTCACGATCCGTGTTTTATCTCGGCAAGGAAACGGGCAGATAACGGCCCTCTGACCTGCGACAACAGGCATATCGGCAGGGGTTGCGTGTCGTTACTGTGACGTAGGTCACGCCCCGAATAATTTCCGATCACGGCCATCGTTACGTACCGTCGCTTTTCGGTTGGCCCCGACCGACCGAACGCAAGACCGGGAATCCGTAGCGCCTAGCCCTGTCCGACGGATACCCGGACCCATACCCCGAGCGAAAGCATTTCCGGACAGGGACGAGGGGACGACGAAGACGCGCCGTGCGTCGGACTCGTCTGCCGGCCTGGGATGGCCGGCGCCAGGACCCCGATCCTGACCCTCACACCGGTTCGTAGGCGCTGGAAACCGAGAAGCATCCAAATGTCTTACCGAGGCAAGCACCGCAAGATGTCCGCTGCCACCCGCACCGTCGCTCGCGTCGCCATCGCGGGCATTGCGGTCGGCGCCCCCCTCGCGATCGCCGCGACCCCCGCGTCGGCGACCAACTGGGACGCCATCGCGCAGTGCGAGAGCAGCGGCAACTGGAACACCAACACCGGCAACGGCTACTACGGCGGCCTGCAGTTCACGCAGAGCACCTGGAAGGCCTACGGCGGTACCGGCAGCGCGGCGAACGCTTCCCGCGACGAGCAGATCGCCGTGGCCGAGCGCGTCCTGCAGGGTCAGGGCATCGGCGCGTGGCCGGTCTGCGGCAAGAAGGGCGGCAGCGGTTCGTCGGCCCCCAAGGCCACCGGCAAGGTCACCAAGAAGGTGACCCCGAAGAAGAGCACCTCCGCGCCCGCCCCGAAGAAGGCGGCGTCGGCCCCGGCCGCCCCCGTGGCGACCGGCGTGAGCAGCTCCAACCCGGCCGGTGACTACACCGTCGTTGCGGGCGACACGCTGTCCAAGATCGCCAAGCAGTTCAACGTCCAGGGCGGCTACCAGAAGCTGCAGGACCTGAACGCGAAGTACATCCCGAACGCGGACCTGATCCTCGTCGGGCAGAAGATCGCCACCAAGTGACGATCACGCAGTGATGCGCAAGTCCGGCCTCGCGCCGTGACGTGACAGGGCTCCCACCGCCGATCCCCCGGGCGGTGGGAGCCCTTCACGCGTTCGGCCCGCAGAGGCCCCAGCAGGCCCCGAGGCGCGGCATCACGGCGAGTTGACCCACTCGTCCGTTCCGTCGGTGAAGTGCTGGTGCTTCCAGACCGGCAGCCGCGCCTTGACCTCGTCGACGAGGTCCGAGCACGCCGAGAACGCCTGCCCGCGGTGCTCCGCCGCCACCGCGCAGGCCAGGGCGACGTCGCCGATCGTCAGCGCACCCAGCCGGTGGCTCACGGCCACCGCGCGGACGCCGGTCCAGCGGGCCGACAGGTCCGCGACGACGTCGGCGATCACCTGGCTCGCGCTCGGGTGGCCCTCGTACGTCAGGTCGCGGACGCCCTTGCCGCCGTCGTGGTCGCGGACCACGCCCGCGAACGTCACCACCGCGCCCGCCGCGTCGTCCTCGACCAGGCGGGCGTGCTCGTCGACCGACAGCGGCTCCTCGGTCACCAGCGCTCGCGCCACGCGCACCTCGGAAGCCGGCGCCGCGGGGCGTGGGTGGTCGCCGCCCGCCAGCTGGTCGACGGCGTGCTCCAGGATGCCGTCCAGCACGCCGAGGCCGTCCTTGACGCCGCCGCTGGAGCCCGGGAGGTTCACCACCAGCGTCCGCCCCGCCACGCCCGCCAGGCCGCGCGACAGCACCGCTGTCGGCACCTTCGGCAGGCCGGCCGCGCGGATCGCGTCCGCGACGCCCGGCAGCTCGTGGTCGAGGACCGCCCGGGTGACGTCCGGGGTGCGGTCGGTCGGCGAGATGCCGGTGCCGCCGGTCGTCAGCACCACGGCGACGCCGTCGGCCAGCGCCGACCGCAGCGCGGCGCCCACCGGGTCGCCGTCCTCGACGACGACCGGCGCCGGCACGTCGTACCCGCGGTCGGCCAGCCAGGCGACGATCACCGGGCCGGTCTTGTCCTCGTAGACGCCCTTCGCGGCGCGGTTGGACGCCACGATCACGCGCGCGCTGCGCTTCACGGCCGCTCCCAGGTTCCGGTCTTGCCGCCGTCCTTGCGGAGCAGGCGGACCTCGTCCAGCGTCGCCGCCGGGTCGACGGCCTTGATCATGTCGTGCAGCGTCAGCCCGGCGACGGCCACCGCGGTCAGCGCCTCCATCTCGACGCCGGTGACGTCGGTGGTCTTCGCCGTCGCGCGGATGCCGACCTCGGCCTCGCCGAGCGCGAACTCGACCTTCACCCCGGACAGCGCGATCTGGTGGCACAGCGGGATCAGCTCGGGGACGCGCTTGGCGCCCATGATCCCGGCGATGCGCGCGGTGGCGAGGGCGTCGCCCTTGGGAAGGCCGTCGGTGGCCAGCAGCCGGAGCACCTCGGCGGTGGTCCGCACGGTCCCGGCGGCGAGCGCGGTGCGCGCGGAGGCGGTCTTGCCGGATACGTCGACCATGCGGGCGGCCCCGGTTTCGTCGACGTGGCTGAGTTCACTCACCAGCCGAGGCTACTTGCGCGGACGGGTGATGCTGCCGCGGGCGGGTGGTTCGGAACCCCGGAATCAGATAATCTGAACCGGTGATGGAGCTGAGCGCATCGGAAGCGTCCCGGTCGTTCTCCGCCGTGCTCGACGAGGCGGAGAAGGGCGAAACGATCGTCGTCACCCGCAACGGCAGGCGGGTGGCGCTGATCGTGCCGGCGCCGCGGGCGAACGGCGCCGAGGTGTGCGCGGTGTTCCACCGCTGGGCCGGAAAGCTGGAGGTCGGCGAGGAGTTCGAGGAGAACGTCGCGAAGGTCCGCGAAACGGCGTCGGCCGAGCTGGACGGTGACCCGTGGCGCGATTGATCCTCGACACCGGGATCCTCATCGACGCCGCCCGGCAGCGGTTGCCACCGGGCGCGATCGGCGACGAGGACGACGTCGCCGTACCGGCGTTGGCGATCACCGAGTACGAGGTGGGTCTGCGGCTCGACCCGCACCCGGCGCGCCGGGCGGCGCACAGCGCGTTCCTGGCGGAGTTCCTGGCCGTCACGCCGGTGGTCGACTACACGACGAGTGTCGTCGAGCACCACGCCGAACTGCTGGCGCACCTCCAGCGGACCGGGCAGGCACGCGGCGCGCACGACCTGATCATCGCGGCGACCGCCCGGGCCACCGGCCGCACGCTGGTGACCACGGACGGCCGGGCCCGCTTCGAAGACCTGCCGGAGGTGGTGGTCCGGTTGCTGGAACGGGTGCGCTGAGCCTCAGCGCTCCGCGAGCACGGCCTTCCGGACCGCCTCCGCGACCGCCGGGGCCACCGCGCTGTCGAACACGCTCGGCACGATGAACGAGGCGTTCAGCTTCCCGTTGTCCACCACGTCCGCGATCGCGTCGGCCGCGGCCAGCAGCATCGAGTCGTCGATGTTGTGCGCGTGGGCGTCCAGCAGCCCGCGGAACACGCCCGGGAACGCGAGGACGTTGTTGATCTGGTTCGGGTAGTCGCTGCGGCCCGTGGCGACCACCGCCGCGTGCTTCTGGGCGTCCAGCGGGTCGACCTCCGGGTCCGGGTTGGCCAGTGCGAAGACCACCGCGTCCTTGTTCATCGTCGCCACCTGCTCGGCGCCGAACAGGTTGGGGGCCGACACGCCGATGAACACGTCGGCGCCCACCAGCGCCTCGTGCAGGGTGCCGCTGACCTGCTCCTTGTTCGTGTGCGACGCGATCCAGGCCAGGTTGTCGTCGAGGTTGCCGCGCGCGGAGTGGACGATGCCGTCGATGTCCGCCGCGACGATGTCGCCCGGGTTCTTCTGCAGCAGCAGGCGGATGATCGCCGATCCCGCCGCGCCGACGCCGCTGACCACGATCTTGCAGTCCTCGATGCTCTTGCCCACCACGCGCAGGGCGTTGCGCAGCGCCGCCACGACGACGATCGCCGTGCCGTGCTGGTCGTCGTGGAACACCGGGATGTCCAGCTGCTCGCGCAGGCGCTTCTCGATCTCGAAGCAGCGCGGTGCCGCGATGTCCTCGAGGTTGATGCCCGCGTACACCGGGGCCAGCGCCTTGGCGATCATGATGATCTCCTCGGTGTCCTGGGTGTCCAGGCACACCGGCCACGCGTCGACGTCGGCGAACTTCTTGAACAGCGCCGCCTTGCCCTCCATCACCGGCAGCGCCGCGGCCGGGCCGATGTTGCCCAGGCCCAGCACCGCCGAGCCGTCCGTCAGCACCGCGACGGTGTTGCGCTTGATGGTCAGCCGGCGCGCGTCCTCGGGGTTGGCCGCGATCGCCTGGCAGACGCGGGCCACCCCGGGGGTGTAGGCGCGGGAGAGGTCGTCACGGTTGCGGAGCGCGACCTTCGGCGTGACCTCGATCTTGCCGCCCAGGTGGATCAGGAACGTCCGGTCGGAAACCTTGCGGACCCGGACGCCGGGCAGCGAGTCGAGCGTCTGGGTGATGTCGTTCGCGTGGTTCTCCGACAGCGCGTTGGCGCTGATGTCGACCACGATCGAGTCGGAGTGGGACTCGACGACGTCGAACGCGGTCAGCACGCCGCCGACCCGCCCGACGGCAGCGGTCAGGTCACCGGCCGCCGTGACCGAGGCCGGGGCCTCCACCCGGACGGTGATCGAATATCCGGGACCGGGAACCGGCATGGCACTACCCCCGTGGTGGGAAAGGTGGGCTGGGACGGGAGGAAACCTACTCCCGTGACCGCCCTCACGAGGGGCCGATACCGGTACTGACCAGTAACTATGTGCTCAGCGGTTGATCTCGGTCTCCGGGTGCACGTAGGGCACCGTGTCGAGGGGGAAGGTGATGTCGCCGAACGGCGACAGCGCGCCCTGGCGGTCGGACGCGAGCTCGGTCACGGGGTGCTCGCCGTCCTCGCCCGGCCAGGTCGGGTCGACGCCCTTGTGCTTCTTCTCACCCTTGGCCACAACGTCCTCCACAGCCGTTCTCGAGTCTCAGTGACATCCGGGGCTTCGCCCCGGGCCGGGGGCTCCGCCACCCGGAACCCCCGAAAGCCTGTCGAGGGACAGTCTGCCTGAGACCGCGCAGCCCGGCGCAACCGCCCGGTACCCTGGTCTTCTATGCCCGCGACCTCTTTGGCGGACTGGCTGCGTGCGGAGTCCGACGACGCACTCGCAGAGCTGCTCCGCACGCGGCGCGACCTGTCCACGCCCCCGCCCTCCGACAGCACGGTGCTGGCCACCCGGGCCGGCACGCCGGGCTCGGTCGCGCGCGCCTGCGAGGACCTCGACACCTTCACCCTGGCCGTGCTCGAAGCCTGCCTGCTCGCCGGCGCGGACCGCGACCCGGTGCCGGTCGAAGACGTCGCGAAGCTCGTCGGCGCCGACATCGCCGCGCCGCTGGCGTGCCTGCGCGCCCGGGCGCTGACCTGGGGTCCCGACGACGCCCTGCGCGTGCCGCCCGCGGCCCGGGAGGCGCTCGGGCCGTTCCCGGCCGGGCTGGGCACGTCTTCGCCGGCGCTGGCCGGCGAGGACCTCGGCGCGCGGCTCGCCGAGCTGCCGGACGACGAACGCGGCGTGCTGACCGCCCTCGCCGCCGGCCCGCCGATCGGCCGCACCCGTGACGCCGGGCTCGACCTCTCGCTGGAGAAGGCCGAGACGCCGGTGCAGAAGCTGCTCGCCCGGGGCCTGCTGCTGCGGCGCGACGACCAGACGGTCGAGCTGCCGCGCGAGCTCGGCGTGGCGGTGCGCGGCGGGGCGTTCGCGCCCGGCGCGCTCACCGAGCCCGCACTGCCGGTCCACCCGCACCAGCCGTCCACTTTGGACGAAGCCGCGGCCGGCGAGGCGATGGAGTTCCTGCGCCAGACCGAAGCCCTGCTGCGCGCGTGGTCGGCCGCGCCGCCGCCGGTGCTCAAGTCGGGCGGCCTCGGCGTGCGGGAGCTGAAGAAGCTCGCCAAGGACCTGGAGATCGACGACACCCAGGCGATCCTGCTGGCCGAGCTGGCCGTGGGCGCCGGGCTGGTCGCCGACAGCGAGGCGACCGTGCCCGAGTGGGTGCCGACGACGCTGACCGACTCGTGGCTGGCGTCGCCGACCGCGCAGCGGTGGATGACGCTCGCCCAGGCGTGGCTGGAGCTGCCGCGGCTGCCGGGGATGGCCGGCGGGCGCGACGCCAAGGACAAGCCGATCGCGCCGCTGTCGGAGGACCTGCGCCGCCCGCTGGCGCCGGTCGCGCGGCGGCGGGTCCTCGCCGCGCTGGCCGACCTGCCCCGGGGCGCCGGCGTGAAGAGCGTCGACGAGCTCGTCGCCGTGCTGGCCTGGCGGGCGCCGCGCCGGGGCGGGCGGCTGCGGGACGAGACCGTCCGCTGGACGATGGCCGAAGCGAGCGCGCTGGGGATCGTCGGCCTCGGCGGCGTCACGACGGCCACGCGCGCGCTGCTCGCCGAAGACCGGCCGGGCGCGGTCGAGGCGATCCTGGACGCGCTGCCCAAGCCGGTCGACCGCGTGCTGCTGCAGGCCGACCTGACGGTCGTCGCGCCCGGGCCCCTGGAGCCGGAGCTGGCGGCGGAAATCTCGGCCGTGGCCGACGTCGAGTCGGCGGGGCACGCGACGGTCTACCGGATCACCGAGGCGTCGGTGCGGCGCGCGCTGGACACCGGCCGCACGGCCGACGAGCTGCACGCGCTGTTCAAGACGAAGTCGGCGACCCCGGTGCCGCAGGGGCTGAGTTACCTGGTCGACGACGTCGCGCGGCGGCACGGACGGCTGCGCGGCGGGGTCGCGGCCTCGTTCCTGCGCTGCGACGACGAGGCGCTGCTGGCCGAGGTGCTGGCCCACCCGGTCGCCGCGGAACACGCGCTGCGGCTGATCGCGCCGACGGTCGTGATCAGCCCGGACCCGCTGCACGAGGTGCTGGCGGCGCTGCGCGGCGCCGGGTTCGCCCCGGCGGCGGAGGGCCCGGACGGCCGGGTGGTCGACATCCGGCCCAGCGGCCGCCGCCTGCCGGCGAAGGCGCGGGCGGCCCGCCGCAGCCCGGGCGAGCAGGCGGTGCTGACGGAGGACCAGGCGGCCCGGATCGTGTCCAACCTCCGAGCGGGTGACGCGGCTTCGGCCCGCCGCCGCGGTTCCGCGGTGCGCGCGCCGGTCGGCGGCGGCGCGGACACGTCGGCGACGATCGAGCTGCTGTCCCGGGCGACGCTGGAGCGCCGCGAGGTGTGGATCGGGTTCGTGGACTCCCGCGGGACGGCGAGCCAGCGCGTCGTCCGGCCAGTGCGCGTCGGCGGCGGGGTCCTCGAAGGCGAGAACAACGAGCGCTACTCGCTGCACCGGATCACCTCCGCGGCGATCGTGGAGGACTGACGCCGGATCCGGTGAATCCCCGCCGGACGAGTCCGGGCCGGTGGTAGGCCTGGACCATGAAGTGCGGAACGCGGGTCACGGCACTGGCGGCGGCTGCGGTCGTGAGCGGGACGGGCTTCGCCGCGGCGGACCACCCGGCGTACACCGTCCGCGGGACCACGCACATCGCGAAGCCGGACGTCGACCTCGAGCTCGGACCCGGCCGGTTCGAGCCGGACGCCGGGCCGGGGGCCTTCGCCGGGACGATCACGCTGCCGCCGGTCCGGGTGACCCGGTCGCTGCCCGGGGTCGGCCAGGTCAGCGGGACCGTCACGCTCGGCCCCGGCCACGCCGAGGGCTCGCTGTCCGGCGGCTTCACCGGTGCCGCGACCTGGCCGGTGGCGCTCTCCGACGTCCGCGTCGGCGGCGTGGCCTACGACGTCGGCGACGAGTGCGGCACGGCCGAGCCGCTCACGACCGAACTGACGTCGGACGACTTCGCCGAGGGCAAGGGCGGGCGCCTCGAATCGACGTACGCAATCGGGGCTTTCGAGAACTGCGGCTCGGCGACACCGCTGATCAACGCCGTCGTCCCGGGTCCGGGCAACACGCTCGTCCTCGACCTCGCGGCCGGCTAGAGGGCGCGCAGGCCGGC
The DNA here is from genome assembly GCA_049998155.1 of Amycolatopsis sp. cmx-13-12. Taxonomy (GTDB): domain Bacteria; phylum Actinomycetota; class Actinomycetes; order Mycobacteriales; family Pseudonocardiaceae; genus Amycolatopsis. The sequence continues at coordinate 810,206 of JAEBES010000002.1, forward strand.
CAGGACGCGTTCCATGAACTCGCGGGACGACCGGTCGCCGAGGATCAGCTCGGTCTGGTGGATCAGCACCAGGCCGATGTCGGCCATGTCGCCGACCAGCACCTTCACCACGCCGAGCGGCAGCCGCAGGTGAGCGGCGATCTCGGCGACGGACCGGGTGTCCAGGCACAGGTCGCAGATCCGGCGGTGCTCGACCGAGCGGACCCCGCGGTAGCGGCGCCCGTCGTCGGACGTCGAGACGAGGGCCTCCAGCGCCAGGTTGTGGTCGGACCGGGTGCGGCCGCCCGTGCGGGTGTACGGGCGGACCCGCGAACCCGGCGACGCGACGGGCACCGGGCTCGCCACGCGGGCCGGCTCGTTCCAGGCCGGGTCCTCCCACGGTTCCGGGTTCGGGATCCAGCGGGTCTCCGGGTCCGGTGGCGGCGTCCACTCGGCGGGCGGCGGGGCCCACGCGGGCGGGGGCGCTGCCTGCCGCGACACGGGCGGGGCCGCCGGGTGCGGCCGCGAAACCGGGGCCGGTGGCCGCGGAGCGGGCGGGCGGGGTGCGGGCGGCCGCGGGGCCGACCGCTGGTGGCTCGGCGGAGCGGGCGGGCGCGAGCCGCGCGGCGGGGTCCACGCGGGCTCCAGCGGCGGGGGTTCGGGCTCGAACCGCTCGTCGTCCTGCCACTCCGGCTCGACGGGGTCGTAGCCGTCCTCGCCGACGACCGGCGAGGAGGTGCTCTGGTAGTCGAAGGGGTCCGGGGGCTCCGGCGCACGGCGCTGGTAACCCCCGAACGCCGGGCGGGCGGGCTCGTCATACTCCGGCGCACGCCGGCCCGGGAAGCCACCAGACTCCGGACGGGCGTGCTCGTCGTACTCAGGCGCGCGCCTACCCGGAAGAGCCTCAGGCTCCGGACGGGCACGCTCGTCATACTCCGGCGCACGCCGACTCGGGAAACCGCCGGACTCCGGAGGGGCGAACTCGTCGTACTCCGGCGAGCGCCTACCCGGAAGAGCCTCAGGCTCCGGACGCGCGAACTCGTCCGGCGCACGCCGGCCCGGGAGACCGCCGGACTCCGGGCGGGCGAACTCGTCATGCGCCGGCAAGCGCCGGCCCGGAAGAGCCTCAGGCTCCGGACGCGCGAACTCGTCCGGCGCACGCCGGCCCGGGAAGCCGCCGGGCTCCGGGCGCTCGTACTCGTCCGCGGCGTACGACCGCGAACGCCGAGCCCGGCGCCCTGTGGGCTCGTCGTCAACAGGCTCCGGCGAAAGCGGGGTGTAGTCGTCCTCGTCGTCGGCCGAGGAGCCCCACTCGCGGGTGTCCTCGTCCGTGTAGCCCTCCGCGTCCGGCTGGGGCCGCGACGGCTTGCGCTTGGGCATGATCATCGACAGCGTCGACATGTCGAACTTGCTGGGCGAATCGAAACCCTCGCGCTCGGTGCCGCGGTGCAGAGCGTCCCAGCCGCTGGAGTCCGGATCGTCGAATCCCGAAATCCTCATCTCGCCCTACCCACGCACGCCGCCCTGGAGCTGGGCGCGCAGCTCGGGGGTGATCTGCTGGCCGACCCGCTCCACGAGCAGGGTCATCTCGTAGGCGACCGTGCCGATGTCGCACGTCGGCGCGGCCAGCACGGCCAGCGACGAACCGTCCGAAACGGACATCAGGAACAAGTAGCCGCGCTCCATCTCCACCACGGTCTGGTTGACGCCGCCCGCTTCGAAGCAGCGCGCGGCACCCGCCGTCAAGCTGATCAGCCCGGACGCCACCGCCGACAGCTGTTCGGCGCGTTCCTGGGGCAGCCCTTCCGACGGCGCCAGCAGCAACCCGTCCGCGGACACCAGAACGGCGTGCGCGGCACCGGGTACCCGGCGGACGAAGTCCGTGATGAGCCAGCCGAACGAACCCTGGCCGGAAGCCGTCACTCCTGCTCCTCCTTGCTCGTGCGGCGTCGCCCGCCGCACCCCGGAGCGCCCGGCACGGCCGGTCGGCGACGCCACGGTAAAGCGTATTCGCACCGCCGGTGGTGTCGAGTCCACCACCGGCCGGCCGCTGCGCACCTTACGGGTGCGCCCGGCCGCGTTCGGCGTCAGCCCGGCCCGCCTCCCCCGTCCGGGGGACACCCCACGGCTCGCACCCATGGGGCATCGACGCAGGTCAGCCCGGGTGTACCCGGTCCACGGGTCCAGGCCCGACCGACCGCGCCGGCCGGCTGCTCTTCCGGACGGTGACAGCGCTCCCCGAAGTGGGTGAAGCCCGCGGAGTTCACTCCAACGGCCGCATCCGGATCGGGGCGTCATGGGCTATCCCGCGCGCAACGCCGAATCGTGCGCGATCGCGTGCTGGACGACCGAGATCAGCACCTGCTTCGCGGACTCGCGCTCGCGCGCGTCGCACGCCATGATCGGGACCGACGGCGCGATGGTGAGCGCGTGCCGGACGTCCTCGATCTGGTGGTGCAGCAGCCGGTCGAAGCAGTTGATGGCCACGACGTAGGGCAGCTTCCGGTTCTCGAAGAAGTCGATCGAGGGGAACGCGTCGGCGAGCCGCCGCGTGTCGACCAGCACGACCGCGCCGATGGCGCCGACCGCGAGGTCGTCCCACATGAACCAGAACCGGTGCTGACCCGGGGTGCCGAACACGTACAGCACCAGGTCCGAGTCCAGCGAGATGCGCCCGAAGTCCATCGCCACGGTGGTGGTGGTCTTGTTGGGCGTGGCCGAGGTGTCGTCGTGCCCGACGCTGGCCTCGGTCATCATGGCCTCGGTGGTCAGCGGGTCGATCTCGGAGATCGCCCCGACCAACGTTGTCTTCCCCGAACCGAACCCGCCGGCGACCACGATCTTGGCCGACGAGGTCGGACCCGTCACCTGCGGCGCGTTCGCGTCGGAGTCAAATTCTCCGAAGCCCACTGAGCACCCTTTCCATGAACTCGATACTCGGGCGGTCGCCCACGGTCGGGCTGCTGGAGTGCACCAGCACCAGCCCGAGGCCCGCCACGTCACCAATCAACACGCGCACCACGCCGAGCGGCAGGCGCAGCAGCGCCGCCACCTCGGCCACCGACCTGGTGTCGAGGCACAGGTCGCAGATCGACCGGTGCTCGGGCACCCGGACCCGGTCGAGCATCCGGCCCTGTTCGCTGGTCGAGATCAACGCCTCGATGGCCAGGTCGAGCGTCGCCTTCGTCCGGCCCCGGGTCCGGAAGTACGGCCGGACCAGGCCCGACGTCTCCATCTCCGTCGCCGGCGGCGTGTCCACGTACTCCTGGTGGGCCTGCTGCGGCAGCGCCGCGGCGAACTCACTGGAGTCCGGACCCGACGAGAAGTCCCGCTCGGCGCTGTACGCGGCGAACTCGTGCGCGTCGTACAGCGGCCCGCTCGAGCCGCCGAACAGCTCCGCGCCCGGACCGCCGAGGAGGCGGTCGCGGTACTCGGTGCCGCCGGCGATCGGCCGTAGCGGTTCCTGCCCGGCGTTGCTGTCGGTCAGCCAGTTCGGCGGCTCCCGCACGGGGTCGCTGTCGGAGGCCTGCACCCGCCGCGCGCGCCACTCGCGGTCGACGCGGTCCCGGAACGACTGCCAGTCCTCGCGGCTTTCGTCCGACTGGTCGGACCACCCGCCGGAGAAGTCGTCACCGAGCCGGCCATCACCCCTCAAGCGCCCGTCGTCCACGGCTCTCTCCTCGGTTCCCAGGTCCTCAGCGGCGGATGGCCGAGCCTTGCAGCTGGGCTCGCATCTCCGGAGTCAGCTGCTGGCCGACCCGCTCCACCAGCAGGGTCATCTCGTAGACGACCAGGCCGATGTCACTCTCCGGCGACCCCAGAACCGCCAGGCACGAACCGTCGGAAACCGACATGAGGAAGAGGAAACCGTTGGCCATCTCGACCACGGTCTGCGCCACCGTGCCGCCCTCGAACACCTTGGCCGCGCCGCGCGCGAGGCTGGTGAGCCCCGACGCCACGGCCGCCAGCTGGTCCGCCCGGTCCTTCGGCAGACCCCGTGAGGCCGCCAGGAGCAGGCCGTCGGCCGAAACCACGACCGCGTGGGCCGCGCCGGGCACCCGGTGCACGAAATCCGTGATCAGCCAAGCGAAGCTGCCGGCATTGTTCGCCTTGGCATGCGCCTGGCCGTTCGGCTGCGCGGAGCCACCCGGCTGCATTGCACCCGCCCGTGTCACTTTCACTCCTCACTGCTGTCTGTGGTGTTGCCACGCCCCGGAACCCTGCTGCCTTGCAGCTGTTCTTCGGCCGGGAGTTCCTTCAAGGCGTGCCGTCCCGAGGTGTAGCCCCGTTGGAAGCTTGCCATCCGGCTCCGCGCCGCGGACGCCGAGCGGGTGATCGCACCCGTTCCGGGCATCCCCGCGGTGTTGTCCGCGAAGCTGTTCTGCGGCGGCGCGTCGACCGAAGGACTGCTGATCGACCCCGGCACCAGGTACTGGTTCGGGACGCGCTTGGGCAGCCCGGCCGGGGTGATCTCCTCGTTCTTGGACTCCAGCAGCGACTGCGCCGCCTGCCAGCCGTCGTCGGAGGCGCTGTGCCAGCCGTCGTCGGCGGGGAGGAGCGGGTGCCGGGTCGCCGCGGTCGGCTGGAGCTCGTCCCGGGACGGCTCGGCCGGCACGGGTGCCGCGGGTGCCGCGGGCCGCTCGTCGGTACCGGTGAGCGGCGGCAGGTTCGGGTCGTCGCCCGCACTGCTGCTCTGCGGCGGCACCGGGTCGGCGGCCGAGTCGTCACCCTCACTGAACCAGCGTGACAGCACCGACTGGTAGATGGGCAACCGCCGGGTGGGTACATCGTCTTCGAGCGCCGACGAACCGACCTCGGCCGCGGGCGGCGGCGCCGGTGGCGGCTCCTCCGGCGGCACGAACTTCGGCTCGCGCTTGGGCAGCACCAGCGGCGCGAACTGCGTGTCGTTCGCCCGTGAGCTGGCCCCGTCGCCGTTCGACGAGGGCGCCAGCGGCGCCAGGTCCTCGGCGGTCGGCCAGGCCGGCGTCTCCGGCTTCGGCAGCTCCGGCGACAGGAACGGGCCCGCCGCGCGGCCGCCGCTGACCAGGTCGTCCAGGCTGATCGGCTGGTCGAGCGGCACCAGTCCACCCTGGTTCGCCACCGGTTCGTGCACCGGGGGCGGAGGCGGTGCCGAAGGCGCGGGTGGCGTCTGCGCGAACGACTGCGTCTGGTCGAAGTCCGTGCGCGCGGCCGGGATCGGGATGCTCGGCAGCGACATCGACGTCTCGGAGCGGTTCGCCGGCGGCGGCGTCTGCCGCTGCATGCCCGGGCGGAGCTGGGTCAGCAGCTCGGCCGGGACGACGACCCGGGCGATCACGCCGCCTTCGATGTCCTCGTTCTCGCGCAGCCGGACCTCGATCCCGTGGCGCTTGGCCAGCCGCGAAACCACGTACAGACCCATTCGCCGGGTCACCGACACGTCCAGGTCCGGCGGGTCGGCCAGGCGCGCGTTGACCTCGGCCAGCCGCTCCTCGCTCATGCCGACACCGTGGTCGGTGACCTGGATGGCGAGCGCCTTGCGGCGGGTCACCACGGCCCGCACGATGACCTTCGTCTCCGGCTCGGAGAAGTAGGTCGCGTTGTCGAGCAGCTCGGCGAGGACGTGCACGAGGTCGTGGATCGCCAGGCCCTGGACCGCGACGTCGGGCACGATGCCGACCTCGATCCGGGCGTACTGCTCGATCTCCGACACCGCGGCGCCGATGACGTCGGCGGCGGGCACCGGCTTGGGCACCGACTTGGCCAGGCCGGCGCCGGAGAGCACCAGCAGGGACTCACCGTTGCGGCGCAGCCGCGTCGCGAGGTGGTCGAGCTCGAACAGGCTGGCCAAGTGGTCCGGGTCCTGCTCGTCGGCTTCGAGCCGGTCGATGACGCCGAGCTGGCGTTCCACCAGCCGCTGCGACCGGCGGGACAGGTTCACGAAGATGCCGTTGACGTTCTCGCGCAGGAGGGCTTGCTCGGCGGCCATCTTGACGGCCTGTTCGTGGACGATGTCGAACGACCGCGCGACCTCGCCGATCTCGTCGCGGGAGGTGACGGGCACCGGCTGGACGGCCTTCTTGGAGGCACCGACCGGGTCCGGGTCGTCCAGGATCGCCTGCACGGTTTCCGGCAGCCGGGTGTAGGCGACGTCCAGCGCGCTCTTCCGCAGCACCCGCAGCGGGCGCAGCATCAGGCGGGCGACGATGAGCATCAGCACGACCGCGAGCGCCAGCGCCGCGAGCACCACGGCACCGCCGATCCACGCCGAGTTGACCGCCTGCGTGGCGAGGTCGTCGGCGCGGGTCTTCAGCTGGGCCAGCAGGTTCGACTCGACCGCGTGCAGCTTGTCGGCCGACACGGTGCTGTCCTTGCCGAGCGCGGTTGTGTCGATGTTCGGCGGGTCACCCAGCTGGGCGAAGGAGAACGCCGAGGTCTGGATCCGGCGGCGGTCGTCGACCTCCGGGCCGGAGTAGGTGTCGTTGTAGAGCTGGCGCTGGTCGTCGTCGGCGTTCGCGAGGAAGGCCGCGACCGAGGCGTCCGCGCTGGACGCCGACGCGCGCGTCTGGTCCAGCAGGTCGCCGGGGAAGTTGCCGCGGAACGCCGCGATCTGCAGCTCGGCGTCGGAGCGGGTGGTGAACTCCTTGGCCTCGCTGATCGCCTGCGTGCTCGTGCCGAGGCGCAGCACGTCCCGGTCGGTGACCGCGGTGGTGACCTCGCGGCCGAGCTCGATGAGCGAGTCGACGATGCCCGAGTAGGCGGTCAGCACCGTGATGTCGGGCAGGCTGTTCTGGGTGTTGAACGCCGCCCGCAGCGGGCGCAGGGCGTCCAGGCGCTGGAGACCGCGGGCGTAGCGGTCCTTGGTCGCCTGGTCGTCGTAGCCGAGGGTGCTCGCCGCGCCGCGCAGGTCCTGGACCTCGCGGTCGACCTTGGCGATCTGCGCGTCGAGGCCGGTCTGCAGCAGCTGGTTCTGCGAGGAGATCCGGGCGACGGCCAGCGACCGCTCGTTCTGCAGCTCGTGCACCACTGTGGTGACCTTGACGGCGAACGCGACCTGGTCGGCGGTGCGCTGGAACTCGGCCGCCTCGCGGGCGTCGTCGATCACGCGTACCGCGCCCAGTGCGAGCGCCGTGAGTGTCGGGATGATCAGGACCGCGGCCAGCTTGGACCGCAGCCGCCAGTCGCGCATGCCGGAGAACAGCCCGGCCTTCCGGCCCGGATCCGCTCCGGGCGACTGCGCGGGGGCCCCTCCCACCCCCGCGGCGTCTTCGTTCGGCACCGCCGCTCCACCATCATCGTTCGTGCTCGGGAAACCCTGGTCGGTCCAGCGCCCGCCAGGGCGCATCGTGTTCTCCTCAGCCACTCGTCTGCACGCTCCCGGCGTTCCGGCGCTCCGGCCCATCGGAAGGAGCCCAGCGCGAGACGCTACCCGTACGGGTGAAAAGATCGTCTTCAGTCTCGCAACTGGGGGTTCCTGAACCCCGCCCGTGCGGGCGGAATCGGTTCAGCTCGAGCATCACGGTCGGGTCCCTGCGCTGGTCCTGCATCGGTCTGTTGTCGGCCTAACCCACCGGCGCGGCGGTTGTGCCCGGCCAGGCAGTGGTCTTCGCGGGGAAGATTCTCTCAGGAAAAGCACAGTGTGTGCTGGTAGACCGAAGCGGGACTTCTTGATCGGCCATCCAGGCACTCTCTCTCACTACATCGGAGGTTGATACCTCCCCGCAGGTGCAGAGGGTAGCGAACGGCCGGGGAAGATGTAACCCTCCCGACAGGACCCGCTCAATCTTGCACAGCGTTCGCTCAGTCGACGCACAGCGGCCGTCGCCGATTCAGGAACCTCACCCTACGCTGGGTAAACGACTACGGCGAGTGGAGCAGTGGGTCTAGACCAGAGGCCGAAAGAGTGACGTGCGCCACTCGGTTAGGTAGTCATTCCACCCATTGTGAGCGAGCTGTCACGTTCTCTACAGTGGCCCGGGTGGTTCCGAGAATGAGTCACGCACTTCCATCGGAATCGGTTCCCCAACCATCACTTTCTTCAAGGAGCAGGCCTTGCTTGGAAACGCCATGAGCAGTGGCCGGGTTCGCACTCGCCGCGCCGCGCTCGGGCTCGCCCTCACCGTCGCAGCAGCCACAGCCCTCACCGGCTGCAGTGCGCTCGGCGCGGACGGCTCGAACGCCTCGTCGAACGGGGGCGGCCTGGAGAAGTCGAAGATCAAGGTCTCGATCATGCCGACCACGGACCTCGGTCCCTTCTGGCTGGCCATGGACGGCGGCTACTTCAAGGCCGAGGGCCTCGAGGTCGAGCAGGTCGTCGCCAAGAGCGGCCAGGAGTCGATGCAGAAGGCGATCGCCGGCGAGGTCGACATCGCCCTCTCGACGTACACGCCGTTCTTCATCGCCAAGAGCAAGGACACGGACATCCAGCTGGTTGCCGACGGCACGTCGGTGAACGCGAAGAGCAACGCCATCGTCACCGTGCCGAACTCGCCGGTGAAGACGGTCAACGACCTCAAGGACAAGCGGATCGCGATCACGGCCAAGAACACCGCGTCCGACATCCTCACCAAGTCCGTCATGAAGGACCACGGCGTCGACTTCACCGGGGTCAAGTGGACCCTGGTCGCGCTGCCGAACATGGCGGCGGCGCTGAAGAACAACGAGGTGGACGCGGCCTACATGCCGGAGCCGATGCTCACGCAGGCGGCGAAGACCGTCGGCGCGACGCCGGTCATCGACATCAACACCGGCGCCAGCCAGGACTTCCCGCTGACCGGCTACGGCTCGATGACGAAGTGGGTGCAGGGCAACCCGAAGACCCTCGCGGCCTTCCAGCGGGCGATGAAGAAGGCCACCAGCGACGCGATCAACGACCGCTCGAAGGTCGAGCCGCTGCTGGTCAAGTACGCGAAGATCGACGAAGACACGGCCAAGCTGCTCACCCTGCCGGGTTACGGCTCGGTCCTGGACGCCCGGCGCCTGCAGCGGGTGCCCGACCTGCTGCTGCAGATGGGGGTCATCACCAGCAAGGTCGACGCGGCGCCGATGATCGCCCCGCAGGCCACCAGCTGACGCACTGACGTGAAGAAACTGCTCCGCGGTCTGGCCGGTCTGGCCGGCTTCCTCCTGCTCTGGGAGGTCGTCGTCCAGGTCGGCCTGGTCGATAGGACGTTCACCCCGCCGCCCAGCGTCGTGCTGGGCACCGTCGGGGACCTGCTGGGCGATCCCGAGTTCATCCGGGACGTCGTCGCGACCATGCTGGCCTGGCTGATCGCCATCGCCGTCGCGATCGCGGTCGGCGTCCCCGCCGGGCTGCTGCTGGGCAGCGTGCCGGCGTTGCGCACGGCCACCGCCGCGATCGTGGAGTTCCTGCGGCCGATCCCGATCACCGCCCTGGTTCCCCTGGTACTGCTGGTGATCGGCTCCGGCCCGGACGCGAAGATCACCCTCGCCGTCTACGCCTCGCTGTGGCCGATCATGTTCAACACGATCTACGGCATGGGCGAAATCGACCCGGTGCTGATGGAGACCGCCCGCGCGTGCGGGACCAGCCGGTTCCGCATCCTGACGTCGGTCGCGCTGCCGCAGACCGCGCCGTTCGTCTTCACCGGCGTCCGGCTTTCGGCGACGATCTCGCTGATCGCCGTCGTCAGCGTCGAGTTCCTGGCCGGTTCCCAGCTGGGTCTCGGCAGCTTCATCATCGTCGCCAGCACCGGTTCGACCCGGTTCGACCTGGTCCTGGCCGGCACGGTGGTCGCCGGGACGCTGGGCTACCTGATCAACGAGGGGCTCGAACAGCTCGGCAAGCGGCTGTTCCGGTGGAGCACGGTGGACCGGGAGGCGATCGCGTGACGGCGGTGACCCTTTCGGGCCGGGTGGGCCGGCGTGCCGCGCGCGGTGCCGCCACGGTCCTGCGCAACTGGCTGCTGTTCGCGCTCCTGGTGGTCGTGTGGGAATTCGCCGCCCGGGCCGGCGGCAGCACATTCTTCCCGCCGCCGTCGGAGATCGCGGGCACCGCCGCCAAGCTGTGGTTCACCGGGCCCGCGTCACACCTCTTCCTCACCGACGCCGTGTTCGACAACGTGTTCCCCAGCCTCGCCCGGACGCTCGGCGGCTGGGCGCTGGCCGCGGTCGTCGGCATCGTCATCGGCGTGCTGCTCGGCCGGTCGGCGACGGCGATGGACTACGTCGGCCCGTTGTTCGCGTTCTTCCGCTCGATCCCGCCACCCACCCTGATCCCGGTGTTCGGGGTGCTGTTCGGGCTGAGCTCGGGCATGCAGGTCGGGTCGATCATCTTCGGCGCGGTGTGGCCGGTGCTGCTCAACACCGTCGACGGCGTCCGCTCGGTCGATCAGGTGAAGGTGGAGACGGCGCGGTCGTTCCGCACGCCCAAGGCGTACTGGCTCGGCATGGTCGTGCTGCCGGCGGCGGCCCCGAAGATCTTCGCCGGGCTGCGGATCAGCCTGTCGATCTCGCTGCTGCTGATGGTCGTCTCCGAGCTCGTCGGCGCGTACAACGGCATCGGGCGGTCGCTGCTGAACGCCCAGCAGGACTTCGATTTCCCGACCATGTGGTCGTGGCTGGTGCTGCTGGGCATCCTCGGCTACGTCTTCAACACGATCTTCCTGGCCGCGGAGCGGCGGGTGCTGGCCTGGCAGCCGGCCCGCCTCGGCCGCGACTGACGCTCGAAAGGCCTCTCCCATGTCCACCATGCTCGAAGTGTCCGGCCTCAGCCACACCTACGGCGCCGGTGCGAAGGCGCACACCGCGGTGAACAACCTTTCGTTCACCGTCGAAGCCGGGCAGCTGGCCAGCATCGTCGGCCCGTCGGGCTGTGGGAAGTCGACGCTGCTGCGCTGCATCGCCGGGCTGACGCCGCCGACCGACGGCACGGTCAGCCTGCACGGCGACCGCGTCTCCGGGGTGCCGGACGACCTGGCCGTCGTGTTCCAGGACTACAGCCGTTCGCTGTTCCCCTGGCTTTCGGTGCAGAAGAACGTCGAGTTCCCGTTGCGGTGGCGGCCGATCTCGCGCGCGGACCGGCGGGCGCGGGCGGCCGAGGCCCTCGAGCAGGTCGGCCTGTCCGGCGTGGGCGGCAAATACCCGTGGCAGCTGTCCGGCGGCATGCAGCAGCGGGTGTCGATCGCCCGCGCGCTGGCCAGCCGGCCGGCCCTGCTGCTGATGGACGAGCCGTTCGCCTCGGTCGACGCCCAGACGCGCTTCGAGCTCGAGGACCTGACCCGGCGCGTGCAGCGCGAGCAGGGCAGCACGGTCCTGGTCGTCACGCACGACATCGACGAGAGCGTGTACCTGTCCGACCGCGTCCTGGTGCTGTCGAAGTCACCGGCGTCGATCGTGGCGGACCTGCCGGTGGGCCTGCCCGCCGCGCGGGACCAGATCACCACGCGCGAATCGGCGGAGTTCGTGACCCTGCGCGGCGAAGTGGCCCGGCTGCTGCACGGCGGTACGCCGGAGGAAGCCGCCACGGCCGCGTCCGACGCCGCGGAGTGGGAGCTCGCCGAGCAGGCTTCGGACGTCACCGAAAGCAAGACGCGGAGCTGATCCACCGGGCCGCCCGGCAGAAATCCGGGCGGCCTGTCGGATCAGGGTGGCGGCGTTCGTAGCAGGGGTGAGGCCGGGCACCGGGCACGGCCGCTTCCCGCAAGGAGCCCCGATGACCGCCACGTACACCTTCGACGTCTTCTCCTCGCTCGACGGCTTCGCCAACCACAGCGGCGACTGGGGCGGCTACTGGGGCAAGCAGGGCCCCGAATTCCTCGCGCACCGCGCCGCCGCCTACCAAGACCCGCTGCGCATGGTGCTCGGGGCGAACACCTACACGTCGAACGCGCCCTTCCTCCGCCCCGGCTTCGACCGCGGCCGGTTCGACGCGTGGATCACGCACATGTTCGCCGCCCCGGTCACGGTGTTCTCCAGCCGGCTGACCGAGCCGCTCGACTGGCCGGGCACGACCATCGAGCCCGGCGACCCGGTCGAGGTGGTCGAGCGCCTCAAGGCCGAATCCGAGGTTCCCCTGCGCTCCCACGGAAGCCTGACGCTCAACCGGGCCCTGCTGAACGCCGGCCTGGTCGACACCATCGAGCTGACCGTCTTCCCGGTGCTCACCGGGAAGACCGGCGTGGACCGGGTCTTCGACAGGGTGGCCGACTTCGACCTCGAGCTGCTCGAAGCCCGGACCTTCGACGGCCACACGCAGGTGCTGACCTACCGGCCGGCCCGGCACGGGTGAGCGTTTCCCGTTCAGTACAGCGACTTCTCAGTACAGCGACTTCGAGGACGCGGCCACCCGGACGTGCACCAGCGTCGGCCGCGGGTCGGCCAGCGCCTCCGTGAGGCCGGGAGCCAGCTCCGACGGCTCGGTGATCGTCACGCCGTGGCAGCCCATGCTCTCCGCCAGCGCCGCGAAGCCGATGCCGCCCAGTTCGGTGCCCGGCAGCTTCGCGCCGCCGATGGCGTCGCCGAGGATGCGGACCGCCGCGTACTCGGAGTTGTCCAGGATCACGAACGTCACCGGCAGTTCTTCGCGGGCCGCCGTCCAGAGGGCCTGGATGCCGTACATGCTCGAGCCGTCGCCGATCACGCCGACGACCGTGCGGTCCGGGCGGGCGAGCGCCGCGCCGACCACGCCGGGGACGCCGTAGCCGAGCGTGCCGCTGGCCATCGTCAGGAAACCGGTGTCGGTGGCCGTGATCGGCAGGTGGTCGTGCAGGATCCCGCGGTGGCTGGGTGCCTCTTCGACGACCAAGGCGTTGTCCGGCAACAACTCCGCGAGCGTCGCGTAGACGAATTCGCCGGTCAGCGTGTCACCGCTCGGCTTCGCCGGACGTCGCAGCGGGGCCGGGGCGGGCCGTGTGCTGCGGTCGACGACGTTGAGCAGCGCGCGGATGCCCAGCTTCGGCGTGGCACGGATACCGGTGCCTTCGAACGCGCGCGCGAGGACCTGCTCGTCGTCGCTGACGATGAACAGCGGCGGCAGCGGAGCTTCCCCGCGCCCGCGGTCGACGTGGTAGGTGAAGGCGGGCGCGCCGAGCACGACGACGAGGTCGTACGGCGCGAGCGCGTCGGCGACGGCACCGCGTTCGGGGTCGAGGAACCCTTGGAACAGCGGGTGGTCTTCGGGGAACGAGCAGCGGAAGGACATCGGCGCGACCCACACGGCGGCGTTGAGCCGTTCGGCGAGCGCGACGGCTTCGACGACGGCGCCGTCCTGGTCGACGGCTCCCCCGACGACGATCGCCGGCCGCTCGGCGGCTTCCAGCGCGGTGTTGAGCTCGTCGACGGCTTCGGGATCGGGCGCGTAGCCGCGGATCCGGGGGCGCGAGACGATGGGCCGTTCGGTCGTGACGGACCAGTCGTCGGCGGGAACGGACACGAAAACCGGACCGGACGGCGCCTGCGTGGCCACGTGGTAAGCCCGCGCGAGCGCGGCCGGGACGTCCTCCGCGGAGGCCGGCTCGATCGACCACTTCACGTACGGCTTGGGGAATTCGGGCGCTTCCAGGGCTCCGAGGAAGGGCTCGTGCGGGATGAGCGACCGGAGCTGCTGCCCGGCGACGACGATCATCGGCGTCCGGTTGCGGTAGGCGTTGAAGAGGCTGCCGAGGCCGTGCCCGACCCCGCCCGCGGAGTGCAGGTTGACCAGCACGGCTTGCCGGGTGGCCTGCGCGTAGGCGTCGGCCATCGCGACGACGGCGGATTCCTGCAGGCCCAGGACGTAGTCGAAGTCGTCGGGCCAGTCGGTGAGGAACGGCACCTCGGTGGTGCCGGGGTTGCCGAACACCGTGGTGAGGCCGAGTTCGCGGAGGAGTTCACGGGTGGCGTCCAGCACCGTGCGCTTGATCATGCCGCCCAGGTTAACGCTTAGTCTTGCGAAGCAAAGTCCCCCAAGCGGCGCAGTGGCGGCCGGGCCGTCACTGCGCCGCTCGTCACGCACTCAGCCGATCAGGCCGGACAACCCGGTGCCCTTGAAGGAACCCCAGCCGGTCACCTGGTCGTACCCCGTCCCGGCGGTGAAGCCGGTCGTGCCGTGCAGGGTGTTGTTGCCCGAAGTCACGTCGTGGAAACCGGTGCCGTACGAAGACCCGTTGCCGATCGAGTAGAACGTCGGGTTCAGGTTGCCCAGACCACCGCCGTGCACCTGGTTCTGCAGCGTCGCGAACGCCGCCCACAGCGGGGCCGCGCCCGAGGTGCCGCCGACCGTTCCCCAGCTGCCCGCGCTGTAGATGTAGTACCCCGACGTCGGAGAGGCGTCCGCCGACACGTCCGGCACCTTGCGGTAGGTCGTGCTCTGCGAGGACTGCCACGACGGCGCCGTGAACACCGTCGAGATCCCGCCGCCGGTCGAGCCGCCGCTGCTGCCGTCGTTCCAGGCCACTTCGCTGCTGTAGCCGTTGGACGACGTCACGCTCAGCTTGGTCCCGCCGACACCGGTCACGTTCGGGCTCGACGCCGGGAAGTCGACGCCCTTGGCCGCCGAGCCCGTCTGGCGGTAGCAGTCGGTCGTGCCGTCGTCGCCGGCCGCCGCGAAGTACGAAATGCCTTCCGCGGTGCCGGTCGCGATCGCGCTGCTGACACTCTTCGCCGCGCTCGAACCTTCGGCGGCTTCGCAGGCGCCCCAGGAGATCGAGACGACGTTGACCTTCGCGTCCGACGCGATCTTCTGGTACATCGCCAGTTCGCCGGCGCTCGAGTTCGGTGCCTCGTAGACGTAGTCGTTCGCCGCCGCGGCCAGCGCGTGCACGACCTCGATGTCGAGCTCGACCTCGATCTGGCCGTCGCCGGGCGCCGAGTCGTAGTTCGCGCCGCTGACGCCGACCGTCGTCACCGTGCCCGCGGACAGGCCGTACGTGCTGTCGTACTTGGTGATGTTGGACTTCTGGTAGCCGTCGAACTCGACGAACCCGACGTTGACGCCGCGGCCGGTCGCGGACAGGCCGCTGGTGCCGTACGCGGTCTTGAGCACCGGCGGGGTGACGGACTTGACGACGTTGGGCTGGGCCAGCGGCTTCGCCGCGTGGGTCCGCACCGCGTGGTCGTCGAGGCCGACGACACCGCCCACGACGTCCGAGACGCTCGCCGGCACGGCCGGGACGGCGTCGTTGGCGAAGAAGTCCCGCCCGGAAGCCTGGTCGCGGTAGGTCCCGATCCGGGTGCGGAAGGCCGACTCGAGCTGCGCCGCCGAGCCGGTGAACGTGATGGCCTGCCGGTTGCCGGAAACCTCGATCCCGCTCAGCCCGGATTTCCCGAGAAATGAGACGGCCTTGTCAACGTCCGCTTGCGTCGGACCGAACCTGGCATTGAACTGCGCCGGAGTCAGGAACCGGTGGTATTGCGGCGAAGCGGGATTTTGGACGTCGGCGAGGAACTTTTCGAGCGCCTGCTGGTTGTGCAGTTTCAGCGAGAGCGCGGCGGTGATCGGCCGGTCGGCCGCGACGTCACCGGTGCGGGCGCTGTTGACCAGCGGCGCGGCGTTGTCGGCCAGCGTGACCAGGGGTTCCGACGCCGCAGCGGCCGGGACGGCCACGGCGAGGCCGAGCAACGCCGGCAGCGGCACAGCGGCCGCGACGAGCTTGCGCAAGCGCATGGGGGAATTTCCTCTCGGCGGTGGGGACCGGGCCTGCGCGTAATACTCGCTGCAGGTTGCCGAGAAGCATAAGAAACCGTGATCACGCCGAGGAACCTACTTTTGGCCGGTCTTCAACGGATCCCATTTTCATTTTCCGATTTGTTTACCTTTGGCTGATCATTCGATTATCGTCCGGAATGTCCGAGACCGTCGATGCGGTCGACGAGATCCCGCGCGTCGGCGTTGCCGGAGAACCGGCGGACGGCCACCGACAGCGAGTGCAGCCGCTGCCGCACCCGCGGCGACCGCAGCGCGCCGGCCAGCCCGACGGCTTCCTCCCCGACGGTGATGGCGATGTCGAGGTCGCCGTCCAGCGCGTGCACGGTGGCCAGCCAGATCAACGTCAGCGAGCGGCTGCGCGTCATGCCCCGCTGGTACCCGTCGATCGCCTCGGTGAGCGCGGGGATGCCGTCGCGGCCGTGGCGGACGTCCACCATCTGCGCCAGTTCGCCGTGCACCGTCCCGACCATCGCCGCCATGTCGGTGGCCCCGAAGAACGCGGCCCACGGCGACGGTTCGCGCCCCTCGGCCTCCGCGAACTCCTGGCGGGCGCGGCGCAGGTAGGTCAGCGCGCCGGTGACGTCGGCCTTCCGGGCGTGCGCCCACGCCTGGTTGGCCGACAGGATCGCCTGCGCGAGCTTGGAGTGGGCCGAAACCGCCGCCTCCCGCCCCCGCGCGAACTCCACCAGCGCCGCGTCGACCGCGCCGTAGTGCAGGTGCAGCCGCCCGACGCGGTACCGGATGTTGGCCTGCAGGTCGTCGTTCCCGGCCTCGACGGCCAGCTCCAGCGCCCGCGCGAACGCCTCCAGCGCGGCGGCCGGGCGGTCCTGGTCGAAGTTCGTCCAGCCGGCCAGGTTGTACAGGTCGGCGACGGCGGTGTAGAGCCTCGCCTGGACCACGGTCTTCGCCTCGCCGTCCAGCAGGGCGACGGCCGCGGGCAACCGCGACTCCACGGCCACCCGGCACGAACCACCGCCGTACCGGTAGTCCAGCGCTCTGAGCTCGGCGACGCTGTCCTCGAGCCGCCGCACGTCGGCGAGACCCACGCGCGAACCACCGCGTTCGTCCCGCCCGTCACTGCCGGTCATGGCAGCCCTCCGTCCGTAGAGAGCTGCCGATCGGGCAGCCCCGCTCATTCCCCTCCCGGCCAGGCCGGAGCCCGCTCCCTGGAGGGGCTGGCACCGGGCAGCACCCCGGTGGCGGTCAGCACCACACCCGTGGCGGTTTCCGCGATCTTGACGACGGCCAGCAGCCCGGTCAGGGCGAGGGAGCCGCCGAGCCCCAGTTTCACGAATTCGTCTTCGAAGGTTTCGGTTCCGCGTTGGCGCGGTATCGCGCCGGTCACGATTCGGCCTTCCTGCTTGCCGCGGTGACCCCCGGACGGGATCCGCGGACAATCCGCCTTCCCCAGTTGGCGGAAATCCACCGGATCGTCAGCATCCTGGTTTCCTGTTGTCCTCGCAACGAGTTCTCGAACTGAATACGCGCGCACACGGCGCCGCCTCCCGCACTGCAGATCGATTTCTGAAGATCGGCCGGATCGCGAAATGCGGGACAACCGTAGCCAGCCGGTCAGCGGAAAATCAGCCACCAACCAGGTCAAAGCTGGAACTGCTCGTGCAGCCGCACGCGCACCCCCGGCGCGACACTGCACGCGGCGGATGCAATTTCGCGTGCCGGTTCAAGATTTCCGACGGCACGCGAAAACATCGGCGGAAACCGATTTACCCCGCCGATTCTCCGTGAAATGTCCGTAATCGCTCAGGATTTGACGAGGTCGACCCAGGTGCGCACGGTTCCGGCGTCCACCGGCGCCTGCCAGCCGCCCGGCCGGACCGCGCTGCCGACGTGGAATCCGCGCACGCCGCCCGCGCGCAGGAGGTGCACCTGCTGCGCGCGCAGGCCGCCGCCCACGAGCAGCTCCGGCCCGCCGTCGCGCTGCGCGAGCCGCTGCAGCACCGAAAGGCCGCTGGCCACGCCGTTCGGGTGACCGGCGGCGAGCACGGTGTCACACCCGAGCGAGGCCAGCTGGTCGTAGGCGCGCAACGGATCGCGCGTGCGGTCGATGGCGCGGTGGAACGTCCAGGGCAGGCCGTCGACCTCCTTGATCAGCGCCTCGCAGGCGTCGAGGTCGATCTCGCTGTCGACGTTGAGGAAGCCGAAGACGAATTCGCGCGCGCCCGCGTCGATCAGCCTGCCGGCGTCCGCGCGCAGCCCTTCCAGGTCGCCGACGGCGAAGGAACCGTTGTCCCGCAGCATGACCCGCACCGGGAGGTCGGTCGCCGAGAGCACGTCACGCAGGGTGCCGACCGACGGCGTCAGGCCGTCCTGCGCCATGTCCGCAACCAGTTCGAGGCGGTCCGCCCCGCCCGCCTGCGCGCCTTCGGCGTCCGCCGCGTCCAGCGCGATCACTTCCAGCAGGGGCGTCTTCGAGCTCATGCCTCAATCCGTTTCACTGGTTCCGGGTGTCGTCCCCCCTCGCGTGCCGCCCTCGCCGGAAGCCGCCTTGAAGGCTCGTCATCCGCTCGCGCACCGCTTCCGGGGAAAGAGAGAGTATCGGCCGCTGTTCCGGCACCGCTCCCGGGCTGGCCGCGGAATCCAGCGGCTGCAGGAACGGCCAGGTGTCTTCGGCGCCGTCCTCCTGCTCCAGTTCGGCGGGGGTCGGCCACTCGTACACGGGCTCGACCGGGGGCGCCGGCGCGACCGGCGTCAGCCGCGGTTCGGTGTCCTCGTCGTCCGGCCACGACGCCCCACTTTCACGCGAAAGTGCGGCTTCGATGGGACTCGGGGCCGAGTTCTCCCGGGAGAGCTCGGGCCGGGCCGGAAGAGCCGCGGACCGTTCCCGTGACGGCAGTGGCGGCGCACTTTCATGTGAAAGTGCGGGGGCAGGCGGGGGCGGGGGTGGTGGTGGCGCGGCGAGCGCGTGGCGTGGCTGGGGCTCGGACGGCCGGGGCGCCTCGGCGACCGGGCGCGGCTCCGCCGGCTTCCGCGGCTGTTCGGGCGCGGCGGAGGCGTCGAACCAGCGGGACAGGACGTCGCGGTAGGCGGGCATCCGCTCGGTCGGGGCGTCGAGGTCCAAGTGGGCCTCGACGTCCACGGTCGGCCACTCCGGCGCGTGGTCGCGGGCCACCACCGGCGCCCGGCGCGGCGGGCCGGCCTCGATCGACGGCGGCGTCAGCTCTTCCGGCTCCGGCTCGGGTTCGGGCTCCGGCGGCGTGAGCGGGGCGAGCGGCGCCAGCAGCTCGGGTTCCGGGGCGGCGGGCGGCTCGGCGGGCGGGGGCGGCGCGGGCATGGGCGGCAGCTCGACGATCAGGGCCGCGGGCACCAGCACCGTCGCGACCAGCCCGGATTCCGCGCCCGCGCTCAGGCTGACGTCGATGTGGTGGCGCATGGCCAGCGTCGCGACGACGAACAGGCCCATCCGGCGCGACACCTCGACGTCGACGTCCGGCGGGTGGGCGAGCCGCGCGTTGGTGCGGTCGATCTCCGCCTGCGGCATGCCGGCACCGTGGTCGACGATCTCGATCTGCCAGTCGCCGTCGTGGGTTTCGGCGCTCGCCACGGTGACCATCTCGTCCCCGGAGTAGCGCGTCGCGTTCTCCAGCAGCTCCGAAACCACGTGCACGAGGTCGTTGACGGCCTCGCCGCGGACCGCGACCTGCGGCGCCGGCCCGAGCTCGATCCGCTGGTAGTGCTCGACCTCCGAGAGCGCGGCCCCGATGATCTCGTCGGCCGGCACCGGACCGGCGTCCTCGCGCGCGGAGTCGTTGCCGGACAGCACCAGCAGGTTCTCGCTGTTGCGCCGCATCCGCGTCGCGAGGTGGTCGAGCTCGAACAGCCCGGCGAGGGTGTCCGGGTCCTGCTCGTCGGCCTCCATCCGGTCGAGCACCGTCAGCTGCCGCTCGACGAGGTCCTGGCTGCGCTGCGAGAGGTTGACGAACATCGCGTTGACGTTCTCGCGCAGCATCGCCTGCTCACCGGCGAGCCGGACGGCCTCGCCGTGCACCGCGTCGAACGCGCGGGCCACCTGCCCGAGTTCTTCGCGGGTGAACACCGGCACGGGCGCGACGGCGAGCCGTTTCCGCAGGTTCTCGGGGGCGGGTTCGGGGTCGGTGAGCAGGTTCTGCACGGCCGCGGGCAGCCGGTGCTCGGCGACCTCCAGCGCCGTCCGGCGCAGGATCCGCAAGGGGCGCAACAGGGACCGCGCGATGACCACCGACAGCACGCCGGCGACGAGCAGGACGCCGAGGACCACGCCGCCGTCCCACAGCGCGGCCGTCCGTGCCTGGGCCGCCAGGCTGTCCGTGCGTTCCTGCAACTGGACCAGCAGCGCCTGCTGCACCTGGTGGGCGAGGTTCACCGTGTGCGTCGCCGAGGTGTCCCACTGGTTCGGGTCGAGGCCCGAGAGGTTCTGGCCGTTTTCGGTGCGGGTGAGCGCGGATTCGACCATGTCGTTGCCGATGTCGACGACCAGGCCGATCACCGTGTCGTCGAACATCCGCTGCTGGTCGGGGGTGGCGAAGGTGCGGTAGTCGCTGCGCGCGGCGGCCAGTTCGGCTTCCGCGCCGAGCAGCGCGCGCGTGCGGTCGCGGTTGAGGGTGCCGGCCGCGAGCGCCTCGGCCATCACCGCCCGCTTGACGGACATCTGGTCCTTGATCCGGGCGAGTGCGTTGCCCGCCAGCCGCATCCGCGCGAGTTCCGGGTCGGCAACGTCGGCGGCGGCGGAGTCGCTGATGTCGAGCAGGCCGGAGATCAGCTCGCTGTAGGAGCGCAGCACGGCGTCGGCGGGGAACGCCGAATGCTCCGCGGAAAACCGCAGGCCACCGAGCACGCGCAGCCGGTCGTCGGTCTGCTGCAGGCTTTCCGCGGCCTTCGCGTCGAGCCGCGGCTTGCTTTCGGCGAGCGTCCGCTCGAACGCGCCGATGCCCTGGTCGACGCGGGTGCGCTGGGCGGTGAGCTCCGCGGTGTCGCCCTGCCGGTTCTGGGCGACGAACCGCACGGTGAGGTCGCGCTCGCGCTGCAGCTCGTGCAAGGCTTCGGCGACCGTGCTGTCGACCCGGCCGCGCGTGGCGAACTCGGCCAGCTGCCGGGCGTCGCGCAGGTCGGAGCTGATCCGCAGGCCGACGAGCGCGATCACGGCCAGCGCCGGGATGAGGAGGACCGCGAAGAGCTTCGTGCCGAGACGCCAGTTCCGCAGTCGCCAGCGGCCGCCCGCCGGACGCGGATCCGCCGCGTCGCCGCCCTTGCGGGGACGCTTGTCGCGACGGGTCACCTGGTTTCCTTTTCCGCCGCGGGCGGGAACCCGCGGATCGAACGACACTCGAACCTACTGAACGGTAGCCCGCCTGTGAAGATCCGAAAGCCGCGCCGGCACGATACGGCCCTGCCCGCGATCGTATGGGGCGCGGACCATACGATCCAGCACGAGAACGAGATTCTCGCGGTAGGTGAAGGTCGATGAACAGACGCGGACCGATGATTCCGCTGGTAGCGGCGCTCCTGGCGACCGCAGGGTGCAGTGTGTTCTCTTCCGGCACTCCCGCGCCGCCGCCGCCTCTGGAGCGGGCCACCCTTCGCGTCGGTGTGGGCAACGCCATCGACACGGCCCCGCTGCGCATCGCCGTCGCGGCGGGGAAGTTCGGTTCCGCCGGGCTGACCGTGCAGCTCGTCGAACTCGGCGCGGACGACGGGCTCGCGAAGCTGGCCGCCGGCGACCTCGACGTCACCTTCGCCTCCGACATCGCGATGTTCCGCGCCGCGGCCGCCGGGACGGCGTTGCAGCTGCAGGGCGAGGCCTACACGTCCGGCCCCAACACGATGGCTCTCGTGACGCTGCCGGACTCGGACTACACCGTGCCGACGGCGAAGAGGTCGCCGAAGATCGCGGTGAACATGCTGGACGACGTCGGTGCGCTCGTCGCGCGCTCGGTCCTCGGCACCGCCGGCGTCGACGAAGCGAAGATCAAGTTCCAGGCGGTGCCGTTCGACCGGATGCCGCAGGCCCTGCAGGCGGGCGACGCGGACGCCGCGCTGATGATCGAGCCGTACATCACCCGCGCCGAGAAGGACCTCGGCGCGCACATCCTGGCCGACGGCGCCCGCGGGTCGACACTCGACTTCCCGCTCTCGGGCTACGCGGCGGCCAAGCCGTTCGCGCAGGCCAACCCCCGGACGCTCCGGGCGTTCCGCACCGCGCTGGGCACGGCCCAGCAGAGCGCGACGGACCCGGCGATCGTGCGGGACGCGCTCCCGAAGTTCTCCGACATCGACACGACCACGGCCGCGCTGATCTCGCTCGGCTCGTACCCGGCGTCGCTCAACGGCATCCGGCTGCAGCGCGTCGCCGACCTGATGCACAACTCGGGCCTGCTGGCGAACCGCCTCGACGTCCAGGGCCTGCTCCCCGACCGGACCGGTTACTGACGGCTAGATGTTCTCGCCGGTCTTGATCAGGCACACCGTGCGGGCCGGCGGGCCGGAGTAGCTGAACACCATGTCGGCGCCTTCGCACTTGTCGTCGCGGCCGTAGCCGGAGAGGATCTCGACCCGCTCCTGCGCGGCCGGGTCGGCGCAGGAGACCTTGCCGATCGTGCTCTCGTCGTCGGCGTCACGCAGGCAGTCGCCGGCCTTCACGTTCAGGGCCAGGCAGAGCGTCTGGCCGGAGCCGGAGCCGAGCCGGAACCGCACGTAGTCGCCGGACCCGCACGCGATCGATCCGCCGCGGTAGGTGTCCTCGACCTTGTAGGTCGCGTTGTTCGCGCTGCACGTGACGCGGTGGTAGGCGAGCTTGCCGGCCCCCTCGCGCGTCAGGTACAGGCAGTCGCCGTCCGACGGCGGCGCGCTCCGGTTGGCCCAGTAGACGCCCATCGCGCCCAGTACCCCCAGGCCCAGCGCGGCGACGACGCACACGACCAGCGTGATCCGCACCTTCGTGGTGAACCAGTGCGGGATCGGCTGCTGCCCCGGACCCGGCGGCATCGGCGCGGGCTGCGGGTAGCCCGGCGTCCGGAACGGGTTGTCGTCGAACGGCGGTGTGGTCAACGTGCCCTCCAGTGATCCCCTCGGCACCTCGTCCCACCGGCGGACCCGCGAGCGGAGCGGACCGGAGCGAGGCACGTATAACAGTAGTTGTGACTGATGGCCCGCTGATCGTCCAGTCCGACAAGACCGTGCTCCTGGAGGTCGACCACCCCCAGGCCGATGACGCGCGCGTCGCGATCGCGCCGTTCGCCGAGCTCGAACGGGCGCCCGAGCACGTCCACACCTACCGGATCACGCCGCTGGCCTTGTGGAACGCGCGCGCCGCGGGCCACGACGCCGAGCAGGTCGTCGACGCGCTGACGACGTACTCGCGCTTCCCGGTGCCGCAGCCGCTGCTGATCGACGTCGTCGACGTCATGGGCCGGTTCGGGCGGCTGCAGATCGCCAACCACCCGGCGCACGGCCTGGTGATGTCGACCACCGACCGCGCGGTGCTGACCGAGGTCGCCCGGAACAAGAAGATCAGCCCGATGCTCGGCGCGAAGATCGACGAGGACACGGTGATCGTGCACCCGTCCGAGCGCGGGCGGCTGAAGCAGGCGCTGCTGAAGGTCGGCTGGCCGGCCGAGGACCTGGCCGGGTACGTCGACGGCGAAGCCCACCCGATCGCGCTGGACGAGACGGACTGGCACCTGCGCGACTACCAGCGCCAGGCGGCGGAGGCGTTCTGGGCGGGCGGCTCGGGCGTCGTCGTGCTGCCCTGCGGGGCGGGCAAGACGATGGTCGGCGCGGCGGCGATGGCCAAGGCCGAGGCGACGACGCTGATCCTGGTGACGAACACGGTGGCCGGGCGGCAGTGGAAGCGCGAGCTGATCGCGCGGACGTCGCTGACCGAGGAGGAGATCGGCGAGTACTCCGGCGAGAAGAAGGAGATCCGGCCGGTCACCATCGCCACCTACCAGGTGATCACCCGCAAGACCAAGGGCGAGTACAAGCACCTGGAGCTGTTCGACTCCCGCGACTGGGGCCTGGTCGTCTACGACGAGGTCCACCTCCTCCCGGCCCCGGTGTTCCGGATGACGGCGGACCTGCAGTCCCGCCGCCGGCTGGGCCTGACGGCCACGCTGGTCCGCGAGGACGGCCGCGAGGGCGACGTGTTCTCGCTGATCGGGCCCAAGCGTTACGACGTGCCGTGGCGCGACATCGAGGCCCAGGGCTGGATCGCCCCGGCGGAGTGCACGGAGGTCCGCGTGACGCTGACCGACGCGGAGCGCCTCGAGTACGCCACGGCCGAGGCCGACGAGCGCTACAAGCTGGCGGCGACGGCGTTGACGAAGACCCCGGTGATCAAGTCGATCGTGGCCAAGCACGCGGGCGAGCCGACCCTGGTGATCGGCGCGTACCTCGACCAGCTGGAGATGCTCGGCGACGAGCTCGACGCCCCGGTGATCCAGGGCGCAACGCGCAACAAGGAGCGCGAGGAGCTGTTCGACAAGTTCCGCCGCGGCGAGATCCGGACGCTGGTCGTGTCGAAGGTGGCGAACTTCTCGATCGACCTGCCCGAGGCATCGGTGGCGATCCAGATCTCGGGCACGTTCGGCTCGCGGCAGGAGGAAGCCCAGCGGCTGGGCCGGCTGCTGCGCCCGAAGGGCGACGGACGGCAGGCGCACTTCTACTCGATCGTCTCGCGCGACACGGTGGACACGGAGTACGCGGCCCACCGCCAGCGGTTCCTGGCGGAGCAGGGCTACGCGTACCACATCGTCGACGCGGACGACCTCCTCCGGCCGCTCTGACCCGGTCGCTTCGAGCCGGTCACGAACCGAGGTAACGCAGGACCGCGAGTACCCGGCGGCTGTAGCCGGCCGACTGGGGCAGGTCGAGCTTGTCGAAGATCGCGTTCGCGTGCTTCTCGACCGAGCTCTGCGAGAGGTACAGCAGCTGCGCGATGCTCGCGTTGGTGTGGCCCTGCGCCATCTTCTCCAGGACGTCGCGTTCGCGCCGGGTCAGCCGGCCCAGCGCGTCCTCGTGGGAAGTGCGGGCCACCAGCCGGCGCACCACCTCCGGGTCGAAGGCGGCGCCGCCACCGCCGACCCGCTCCAACGCGTCGAGGAACTCGCCGACCTGGGCCACGCGGTCCTTGAGCAGGTAGCCGACGCGGCCGCGGCCCCCGCTGATCAGCTGGGCGGCGTACCGCTTCTCGACGTACTGGGAGAGGACGAGGACCCCGGTTTCCGGCCACTTCTCCCGGATCAGGAGGGCGGCGCGCAGGCCCTCGTCGGTGTGGGTCGGCGGCATCCGCACGTCGGTGACGACGACGTCGGGCCGGTGGTGGCCGGCCGCTTCGAGGAGCGCTTCGCCGTCACCGACCGCGGCGACGACGTCGTGGCCCTCCTCCGCCAGCAACCGCACCAGGCCTTCGCGCAGCAGCGTCGAGTCCTCGGCCAGGATCACCTCCACGGCAGCACCGCCCGCACGACCGTCGGGCCCCCGGCCGGGCTGTGCACGGCGAACGTCCCGTCCGCGGCTGCCACGCGCCGCGCCAAGCCGCTGAGGCCGCCGCCACCGGCGGGCTCGGCGCCACCCGAGCCGTCGTCGCTGATCTCCACCACGATCGTCCGGTCGGCGTGGTGGACGTCGATCGCGATCCGCGTCGCGCCGGAGTGCTTGGCCGCGTTGGTGACGCACTCCGACACCACGAAGTAGACGACGGTCGCCAGCGAGAGCCGCGGTGGCTCGGCGAGCGTGCACCGCAACTCGACCGGGATCGCCGCTCGTTCGGCGAGGGCCTCGAGAGCCGCCTCGAGACCGCTTTCGTCGAGCGCGATCGGGTACGCCTGCCAGGCGACCTCACGCAGTTCGCGCACGGCTTCCTGCACTTCCTCGTGCGCCTGCCGGACCAGCTCGGTGTTCCCTGTGCGCCGGGCCCGGCCGAGCAGCACACCCAACGCGACCAGCCGTTGCTGCACGCCGTCGTGCAGGTCGCGCTCGATGCGGCGGCGTTCCCCGTTCACCGCCTCGACGACCTCCGCGCGAGTGGTGAAGAGGTGGGACATCCGGCGCTCCGCCACCGTCCGGAAGCTCGGGCGGAGGAACCGCTCGGCCAGCCGCCGGTCCAGCTCGGCGACACCGGCCATTCCCTGCCAGCAGAGGAACACCGCGATCACCGCCGGCACGGCGACCAGCAGCCAGTCGCCGACCGTCCCGGTGCCCTGGCCGCCGGGTGCGCGTCCGGTGACCAGCTGCCGGCCGTAGACCACGGCCGTGACCGCCCCGGCACCGACGCACGCCCAGACGCCCAGCCCCAGCAGGCCGGCGAGGATGCGCAGCAAGAGGTACTTCAGCGCCCCTCCGTCGTCGTAGTCATCGCTGATGTGGTCGCCGAAGAACCGGGACAACCGATCGCGTTCGACATCGGCGAACTTCCGGGCACCGCGCAGGACGACCCGGCGCGTCGAGGGAACGACGAGCAGGGGCGAAGCCGGCACGAGGTACAGCACCTCGGCGAGCGCGGTGAGTGCACCGAGGCCGACGCCCGCTGTCGTGTTCGCCGCCCGGATGATCACGTGTCTCAGGCTAGCCAGGCGAGCCCGGGAGCGGATTGCGGTTTTCCGCAATCTTCGGTGCGGTGTTCTGCAATGCCCTGACCAGCCGTGATTCCTAGGTTCGACGGCATGGATCTGCTGCTGACCACCACCGCACCCGCCGAACCGATGACCGGCCTGGCGGGCTGGGCCGTCGGGCTCATCGACGCGCTCGGCGGACCCGGCGCCGCCGTCATCGTCGGGCTGGACAACCTGTTCCCACCGATCCCGAGCGAGCTGGTGCTCCCGCTGGCCGGGTTTTCCGCGAGCCGGGGCGCGTTCACGCTCCTCGGCGCACTGTTCTGGACGACGCTGGGCTCGCTGGCCGGCGCGGTGATCGTCTACTGGCTGGGCGCGCTGCTCGGCCGGCACCGCACACGCGCGCTGGTGAGCCGCATCCCGCTGATGACCGTGTCGGACTTCGACCGCACGGAGGCCTGGTTCGCCCGTCACGGCGGCAAGGCCGTGTTCCTCGGGCGGATGGTGCCGATCTTCCGCAGTCTCATCTCCTTGCCGGCCGGCGTCGAGCGCATGCCGTTCGGCCGGTTCCTGGTGTTGACCACGGTGGGCAGCCTGTTGTGGAACACGGTGTTCGTCGTCGCGGGGTACCTGCTCGGCGAGAGCTGGACACTGGTCGACCGGTACGCGTCGGTGTTCCAGTACGTGGTGCTGGCAGCGGTGGGGGTGGCGGCCGGCGTGTTCGTCGTGGTCCGGTTGCGCGCGCGGCAGACTCGTTCGGCCTAGCAAATCGTCACAGGAACAACTTCCGCCACAGGAGTCCCGGACAGCCCTCTGACCTGCACATTTATCGATTCACTCGAACGGATGAGCGGGCGCGACGCTGGAAATTGTCGGACCCTCGAACTACTGTTCGACATGCAGCAGCCGAACACAAGTTCGAGGGGACGTCCATGACGATCGCACCGCTCCGCCCCGGTACGCCCGCGCCGCCGGTCCAGACCTTGCCACCGGGGTCGTGGCACGGCCGGCTGTGGGTGTCCGACCTGCCGCTGACCCGGCCCGAGCGCTACCTCGGCTGCGTGGCCGAGTTCGAGCGGTCCGGCCTGTGGCCGGTGCTGATCCCCCACGACCAGCGCTTCGCGGCCAACGGCGAGGACTGGATCGACGACCGCGGCCGCCTCGCCCCGGCCGGCCACCGAGTGGCCACGGCGGACCCGGCGGGAGCCCTGTCCCGCTGGTGGGACAGCTCGTGTTGCGACGGCGCGTGCCTCCGCCCGTTCGGCGCCCGGTTCCCGGGGCTGGCCAAGCGCAGCCCGCGCCGGTCCGACCCGCTGGCGGAGGCGGGCAACACGGGTTCGATCCTGGCCAACCGTGCCCCCCACCGCCTGGGCCTGGTTCAGACCGAGCGCCCGGCCGACATCCCGGCCCTCCTGGGCTGGACGGGGATGATCAAGTGTACGGACCAGGTGGCCGAGCTGTCGGCGGTCCTGCGCAGCTGGGAGGACAGGTTCGGGGCAACGCTGGTGGTGCTGGGGTTCGACACGATGGAGCTGTCGGTAGCGGCGCCCCCGAGGAACCAGGCCCGGGCACTGACGGTGGCAGCGGAGCACCGGGCGTTCAGCTTGCCGACGTTCGCCGGGCAGCCGGGGAACCTGCGGGAGTACGCGTCGGGGTTGGTCCAGTCGCGGCACTGGCGGTTTTCCTGGGCTTGAGGGGTGGTTCGCGGGCCGGGGTGAAAGGGTGCGGGGGCCGGTGCGGCGGGCTGGGCCGGAGGCCAGCGGGCTGCCGGACCGGGGCCGGGCCTTGCAGGCCGGAGCCCGTCGGGCTTGCGCGCCGGAGGGACGCCGGGCCTGGGGAACCGCCGGGCCGGCCGCCGGAGGAGCGCCGGCAGGGGGCCGGAGGGCCGCTGGCCCGCGCACCGGAAGCTGCCGAGCGGGCCGGAGGGCCGCCGGTCTGCGGCCGGAGGCCGCCGGACCGGCCGCCGGGCTTGCGGCCGGAGGGCCGCCGGGTCCACGGGCCGCGGGCTGTCGGGCCGAAAGCCGGCGCCGGAAGCCCCGGTCGGGGGGCCGGGACCCGGAGGGCCGCCCGGCCGGGGCGGCGGGGCCCGCAGGGCCGCCAACCCGGCCCACCAAAAGAGCTGGGCGGTCATCCCGTCGCCTGAGGCCGTCAAATCACGTTGAGCCAGGCCCGCAACCCACCCACCAAGCCGAGCCGAAAAGCGCAACCTTGCGGGCCTGGCTCAACGTGATAGGCCTCGCGCAGGCGACGGGATGACCACCCAGCGACCCCCTCGCAAGGGGAGAGAACAGCGATCCGGGCGACCATCCCAGAGCCTGCCCGTCCGGCGAGGACAGTCCTTCCACCACAGCAGCTCCCCAGGGCGGCAACGTGAGCAGAGGACGACCACTGGGTCGCCTGTCCCAACCTCCGGTCCACCAGTCCTGCCGAAGCCGCGTTTGGCCCCCCAACCGAACGGGAATCTCCCGCAGCGGAAAAGGCGGAAGGGCGGTGGGAGCGATCGCCGAGATCCGGATCGGTACCTCTGGGTGGCGCTATCCGCCCTGGCGCGGGGTCTTCTACCCACCGAAGCTCGCTCAGCGGCGCGAACTCGAATACCTCTCGCGGCGGATGAACGCCGTCGAAATCAACGGCTCCTTCTACTCACTCCAGCGCCCCGAGCGCTTCCGCGCCTGGTTCGACGAAACGCCCGCCGACTTCCTCTTCGCCGTCAAGGGCGGGCGCTTCATCACCCACATGAAGCAACTCCGCGGTGTCGAAACCGCCCTCGCGAACTTCTACGCCTCCGGCGTCCTCGCCCTCGGTGCGAAGCTCGGTCCCTTCCTCTGGCAGCTTCCTCCCCGGCTCGCCTTCGATCCCGATCGGCTCGAGAACTTCTTCGCCCTGCTCCCCCGCACCACCACCGAAGCCGCCCAGCTGGCGGCGAAGCACGACGACAAACTCAAGGGCACTCCCCACCTCGAAGCCGGGGCCAGGAAACCGCTCCGGCACGCCCTGGAAGTCCGGCATCCCAGCTTCGCCGAGCCCGCCGCCAAAAAGCTCCTGGAAGAACACGGCATCGCCCTCGTCGTCGCCGATACCGCCGGCAAGTGGCCGTTCCTCGAAGACCAGACCGCCGACTTCGCCTATGTCCGGCTGCACGGCGACGAAGAGCTCTACGTCAGCGGCTACTCCGACCGGGCACTGCGCAAGTGGGCCGAAAAGATCCGGGCCTGGCACGACGGCGGACGGCGTGACGTGCACGTCTACTTCGACAACGACGTCAAAGTGGAAGCTCCGCGGAACGCCGAATGCCTCGCCGACCTGCTCGGGGTGGCACCGATCACGAGACAGTGAGTGGACAGTGAGCGCCGTCCCGTTGACTGGACCTCGCGGGCCGGACGGCTTGCGTGCTGCCGCTGGGGGTCGGCACGTGAGCCGTCCGGACCCGAGGACTCAGGCGCCCACCACCACCAGCGCCGCCAGCTTGGCCCGTACGTCGTCCGCGTCCGGGTGGCCCAGCTCTGTCAGCAGGCGCACCGAGCGGAGCCAGCACTCGCGGGCCGGCGCCGTGTCGCCGTGACGCAGATAGATCTGCCCCAGCTGGGCCAGGACGTCCGCCGCCTCGTACTGCTCGTCCATGGCGAAGAACATCTCCACCGAGTCGCGGATGCACGCGATGCCTTCCTCGAACCGGCCGAGACCGATCAGGGCCAGGCCGCGCGTGTGCTGCGTGAACCGCGTGTCCACCGGACGCCCGTCCGCGTCCAGGATCGCCAGTGCCTGGTCGGCCAGGCGCAGCGCCTGCTCGTGGTCGCCCATCGACGTGCAGATGTCGCCCAGCGCCCGCAGCACGCTCGCTTCGAAGTGCCCGAGCCCCAGCTCGCGCACGATCTCCAGCGCCTGCTTGCCGTGCTCGTACGCCCAGGCGCAGTCTTCGAGGTTGTGCGCCGCCATAGCCAGGTTGTACTGCGCCCGCGCTTCGCCCTCGCGCGCCCCGAGCTCACGCTGGATCGCGAGCACCTGCTCCAGGTAGCGCCGGGACTCCGCGTACTGCCGGGCGACGCCGTTGACGACGCCGAGCCCGCTCAGGATCCCCGCCTCGCCGGGCCGGTGGCCGCTCGCCCGCGCGGCTTCGAGCGCCACCGCGAACACCGACCGCCAGTCGTCGAGCCGGGAGCGCGTCACGAAATAGCTCTGCAGCAGCCAGGCGAGCTTCCAGCAGACGTCGTCGCGGCCCCGGCGCCGCGCCAGGTGCACCGCGGCGATGAGGTTGCCGTTCTCCTCGCCGAACCAGTCCAATGCCTCGTGGTACTCGGAAAACGAAAGGCCGCCCTCGAGGTCGTCGAGCTCCAGCAGCCGGTAGTAGCGCTCCGGCCGCATCACCCGTGACGCGTTCAGCGCCGACGCCAGGTACCAGCGCAGCAACCGGTCCGAAGCGGCTTCGCGCTCCGAAGCCGAATCGACCTGCGAAGCCGCGTACGCCCGGATGAGATCGTGGAACTGGTAGCGGCCCGGCCGTGGCTGGGCGAGCAGGTGCGCGGCGGCCAGGGTTTCGAGCATCGGCCGGGTCTCGGCGACGCCGAGGCCGGCGACCGCGGCCGCCGCCGGCGCGGTGAAGTCGACGCCGGTGTGCAGCCCGAGCAGCCGCAGCAACCGGGCCGTCGACGGCTCCAACGCCTGGTACGAGTACGAAAACACCGACCGGATGTTCGTGCCTTCGCCGTCGGCGAGGTCGAACGAGCCGAGCAGGTCGCTGTCGAGGGAGCAGGCGAACTCGTCGAGCGCCAGGTCGGGGAACTGGGCCGCGCGCACGGCGAGGATCCGGATCGCCAGTGGCAGCCCGCCGCAGTAGCGCACGAACCGCTCGGCCGCCGCCGGATCGCGGGCGACCCGGTCGTGACCGATCGTCGCCGCCAGCAGCGCGACGGCGTCCTCGTCGCCGAGCTCCTCCAGCGCGATCCGGCGCGCGCCGTGCGTCGCGACCAGCGCGCGCAGCTGCCAGCGGCTGGTGACCACGACCAGGCAGCCGGGCCCGGGCAGCAGCGGGCTGACCTGCTCGGTGCGGTTGGCGTTGTCGAGCATGACCAGCACCCGGCGTCCGGCGGTGTGCGTCCGCCAGCTCGCCGCGCGGCCGTCGAGGTCGCCGGGGATCGCCTCGCACGGCACGCCGAGCGCGGTGAGCAAGGCCTCCAGCGCCGCCGACGGCTCGACCGGCTCGCCGGGGCCGTAGCCGCGCAGGTTGAGGTACACCTGCCCGCCGGGGAACCGGTCCGCGATCTCGTGCGCGAAGTGCACGGCCAAGGTCGTCTTGCCGATGCCGCCCATGCCCTCGACGGACGCGATCGGCGTCGACGCGCTCGCGTCGGCCGCCTCCGGCAGCAGCGCGTGCAGCGCCTTGAGGTCGCACTCGCGCCCGGAGAAGGTCCGCAGGTCGGCGGGCAGCTGGTGCGGCACCTGCGGTTCGACGCCGAGCCGGTAGCGCACGGGGTCGCCGCCGTCGGCGCCGGTCAGGATCGCCTGCCGGGTGCGCTGCAGTGACGGCCCGGGGTCGAGCCCGAGTTCGTCGCCCAGCACGCCGCTGATCCGGCGGTACACCTCCAGCGCCTCGGCCTGGCGACCCGACCGGTAGAGCGCGATCATCAGCTGCTCGTGCAGCCGCTCCCGCAGCGGGTTCTCCCTGGTCAGCCGGGCGAGCTCGGGGACGACGGTGCCGTATTCGCCGACTTCGAGCAGCGCGTCCGCCCACTGTTCACGCACGCGCAGCCGTTCCTCGGCCAGCTGCCCGGCCTCGTCGCGGTGCAGCGCGTCGGACTCGACGTTCAGCAGCGCCGGTCCGCGCCACTGCGCGAGCGCTTCGGCGAACAGCTCGGCGGCCCGGCGGTTCTCACCGCGGTCCAGCGCCGCCTTGCCGCGGACGGCGAGCGCGCGGAACCGGGTCAGGTCGAGCAGGTCGTCGTCGAGCTCGATCAGGTAGCCGCCGCTCTCGGTGCGGATGGCGACCTGGTCGCCGAGCGCGCGGCGCAGGCGGAGCACGTACGTCTGGAGCGCGCCCTTGGAGCGGCGGCGGTCGTCGTTCCACAGCCAGCGGCCGAGTTCGTCGACCGGCACGACCCGGTTCGCGCGCAGCAGAAGGCCGGCCAGCACGATCAGCGGCCGGCTGCCCCCGAGCGGTACCGGGCGGCCGTCGGCCGTGACCTCGGCCGGACCCAGCACGCGGAAATCGAGGACCACGGAGTTCATTCTTGCCGGAAACGCGCAGTTCGGCACCTGTTTGCGAGACCCGGCACGGTGGCATGATCGGCCTCGATGAAGGTCTACGCGATCCCCCTGCGCACCCGGTTCCGCGGCATCACCGTCCGTGAGGGCGTGCTGCTGCACGGCCCGGCGGGCTGGGGCGAGTTC
The DNA here is from genome assembly GCA_049998155.1 of Amycolatopsis sp. cmx-13-12. Classification (GTDB taxonomy): domain Bacteria; phylum Actinomycetota; class Actinomycetes; order Mycobacteriales; family Pseudonocardiaceae; genus Amycolatopsis. The sequence continues at coordinate 842,738 of JAEBES010000002.1, forward strand.
TGCCCGTTCGCCGACTACTCCGACGCCGAAAGCGTGCCGTGGCTGCAAGCGGCGGTGGAGGCGGCCGAGACGGGCTGGCCCGCGCCGGTCCGCGACCGGGTCGAGGTGAACACGACGGTCCCGGTGGTCGAGCCCGCGAAAGCGCACGAACTGGTCCGGGCCTCCGGCTGCCGCACGGCGAAGGTGAAGGTCGCCGACCCGCGCGTCTCCCTGGCGGACGACTGCGCGCGGGTCGAGGCGGTCCGCGACGCGCTCGGCCCCGGCGGAGCGATCCGCGTCGACGCCAACATGGCGTGGGACGTCGACACGGCGGTGCGCGCGATCGCGGACCTCGACAAGGCGGCGGGCGGGCTGGAGTACGCGGAGCAGCCGTGCCCGTCGATCGAGGACCTGGCCGCGGTCCGGCGCCGGGTCGACGTCCGGATCGCGGCCGACGAATCGATCCGCCGCGCGGAGGACCCGCTGAAGGTGGCGGTCGCCGGAGCGGCGGACATCGCGGTCCTGAAGGTCGCCCCGCTGGGCGGCGTCCGGCGGGCGCTGGAGGTCGCCGAGGCGTGCGGGCTGCCGTGCGTGGTGTCGTCGGCGGTGGAGACGAGCGTGGGCCTGGCGGCGGGGCTGGCGCTGGCCGGCGCGCTGCCGTCGTTGGAGTTCGCTTGTGGACTCGGGACGCTTTCGTTGCTGGAAGGCGATGTCACCGCGAATCCGTTGTCCCCTGTGGACGGTTACCTGCCGGTCCCGCGGGTCGCCCCGCACCCCACGGACGCGTACCCGGCACCGCCCGGGGTCGCGGCGGCGTGGGAAGCGCGCCTGACGCGGGTCCGCAAGCTGTCGTGAGTGGTAAGGAGGGTTAGAACCCGCCTTTCCACTCACGACCCCGAGGGCAAGTTCAGGGTCGGGGTCCGGGCCGTTCCCGATGTGGCCGGGGGTGCCCGGGAGCCACTATTGAGCCATGACGAACAGCGTGTACACCCCGGAAACCACCAAGCAGCTCCGCCGCAGCCGGACCGACAAGATGCTCACCGGCGTCTGCGGCGGCTGGGCCACCTACCTCGGCGTCGATGCCAGCGTCGTCCGGATCGGTTTGGTCGCCGCCGTGTTCCTCTCCGCCGGGATCGCCATTCCGATCTACGTCGCCGCCGCCATTCTGACGCCCGAAGAGGACTCCTGAGCGCGGGCGGGCGCGGGCTCGCAGGGGAAGCCCGCGCCCGCCGGAGGCCGGGGGTGCGCTGAACAGACCCGCGCGGGGGCGCGAGTCGACTGAACAACCCGCGCGGGGAGCGCGGGTCGGGGGAATGCCGCCGTCGGGGGACGCGGCGATCACGAACGGCCCGGACGCCAGGGGACGTCCGGGCCGTTCGGCCGAGCTCGATACTCCGAGCGGCCGAAAACCCCACCGCGAATCCCGTTCGAGGGGTTAGGGTTCGCGCTCGTGGATCACGGAAACACCGCACCGAAGGTCGTCGTCGGGATCTTGGGCGGGTTGTACCTGATCGCCGGGCTCGGGCTGACCGCTTTTGCCGCCTATGCCGTTCTCTCCACCGGGGACACCGGTGGGGTCAAGGCCGCCAAGACCGTGCTCTACACCGCCGCGGGGCTGGCGATCTGGGTCATGCTCACCGGGATCAGCGCCATCGTCGTCGGGATGGAAGCCGAGGAAAAGAGCACCGCCTGGCTCGGGGGCCTGGGGGTGCTCGCTCTCGGCGTCGTCATCGTCGGCGCCTACGCCGTCTGGTTCTTCACGAAACCATAGACAGCGCCCATGAAAAAAAGCCCGGCCCGCCGAAGCGGACCGGGCTCTTTTCGAGCGTGGCTCAGAAGTCCATGCCACCCATGCCACCGGACGGGTCGGCGGGAGCGGCCGAAGCCTTCTCCGGCTTGTCCGCCACGACGGCCTCGGTGGTCAGGAACAGCGCCGCGATGGAGGCGGCGTTCTGCAGCGCGGAGCGGGTGACCTTCGTCGGGTCCGGCACGCCGGCGGCGAGCAGGTCCTCGTAGACACCCGTGGCGGCGTTGAGGCCGTGACCCTGCGGCAGGCCCTTGACCTTCTCCACCACGACGCCGCCCTCGAGGCCGGCGTTGATCGCGATCTGCTTGAGCGGGGCCTCGACGGCCACCTTGACGATGTTGGCGCCAGTGGCCTCGTCGCCCTCGAGCTTCAGGCCCGCGAACGCGGCCTCGGCGGCCTGGATCAGGGCCACGCCACCACCGGCGACGATGCCCTCTTCCACGGCGGCCTTCGCGTTGCGCACCGCGTCCTCGATGCGGTGCTTGCGCTCCTTGAGCTCGACCTCGGTCGCGGCGCCGGCCTTGATGACGGCCACGCCGCCGGCCAGCTTCGCGAGCCGCTCCTGCAGCTTCTCGCGGTCGTAGTCCGAGTCCGAGTTCTCGATCTCGGCGCGGATCTGGTTGACGCGACCCTGGATCTGGTCGGCGTCGCCCGCACCCTCGACGATGGTCGTCTCGTCCTTGGTGATGACGGCCTTGCGGGCCTTGCCCAGCAGGGACAGGTCCGCGTTCTCCAGCTTGAGGCCGACGTCCTCGGAGATGACCTGGCCACCGGTCAGGATCGCGATGTCCTGCAGGATCGCCTTGCGGCGGTCACCGAAGCCCGGGGCCTTGACGGCGACGGACTTGAAGGTGCCGCGCATCTTGTTGACGATGAGGGTGGCCAGGGCCTCGCCCTCGACGTCCTCGGCGATGATCAGCAGCGGCTTGCCGGACTGGATGACCTTCTCCAGCAGCGGCAGCACGTCCTTGACGGTGGAGATCTTGGAGCCGAAGAGGAGGATGTACGGGTCCTCGAGCTCGGCTTCCTGACGCTCCGGGTCGGTCACGAAGTAACCGGAGATGTAGCCCTTGTCGAAGCGCATGCCCTCGGTGAGCTCGAGCTCGAGGCCGAAGGTGTTGCTCTCCTCGACGGTGACGACGCCTTCCTTGCCGACCTTGTCCAGCGCCTCGGCGATCAGCTCGCCGATGGTGCGGTCAGCGGCCGAGATCGAGGCGGTAGCAGCGATCTGCTCCTTGGTCTCGATCTGCACGGCGGCCTTGTGCAGCTGCTCGGTGACGGCCTCGACGGCCGCCTCGATGCCACGCTTGAGGGAGATGGGGTCGGCGCCGGCGGCGACGTTGCGCAGCCCCTCGCGGACGAGGGCCTGGGCGAGCACGGTGGCGGTGGTGGTGCCGTCACCCGCGACGTCGTCGGTCTTCTTGGCGACCTCCTTGACGAGCTCGGCCCCGATCTTCTCCCACGGGTCCTCGAGCTCGATCTCCTTGGCGATGGAGACACCGTCGTTGGTGATGGTCGGCGCGCCCCACTTCTTTTCGAGCACGACGTTCCGGCCCCGCGGGCCGAGGGTCACCTTGACGGCTTCGGCGAGGGTGTTCAAGCCGCGCTCAAGACCGCGGCGGGCGTCCTCGTCGAACGCGATCAGTTTGGCCATTGCGGTGTGGTCCTCCGGTATTGGGCGCCACCGCCGCGCTGTCTACAGCGGCGGCAGCAGGACTCGTTCCTCGGCCAGGCTCGGTGCCCGCGACGGACGACTGGACCCGGGTGGGGGTCAGCCTCACCGTCCCGACCTTTGGCACTCGACGGCGTCGAGTGCCAAGTTCGTGTTTAGCACTCTCGGGGGGAGAGTGCAAGAAGCCCAGCTCAGCGTCGCTCGATCAGGAGCTTGTTCTGGTCAGGCCGCCGCGCCCCGCGCACCCGCCGGCAGCCGACTGCGCGCGTCATGCGGCGGCCGACGGCAGAACAAGCTCCTCAGGAGCTTGGCTTGATGCTGATCGACGTCGGCGGCGCGTTCAGCGATGACGAAGGCGCGCTGGTCCCCGAGCCGCCCGGCCCGACCGGGATGTTCGGCGCGGGGGTCTGGCTGCCACCGCCGCTGCCGCTGTCACTGAAGAGGAAGATCCCGCCGACGACCAGGCCGGCCACCACCACCAAGCCGAGCACGAGGAAGATCCACTTCTTGCCGCCGCCGCTCTTCGGCTGCTCGAACGCGCCGGCGCCGCCCGCGGGCATCGGCGGGCGCAGCCGCATCGGGTCCTGGCCGTAGCCCGGCGGGGGCATGCCCGGCATGCCCTGCTGCTGCGGGTAGCCGTACCCCGGGGGCGGGCCCTGCGGCGGCCTGCCCTGCGGCATCCCGGGCGGGCCCTGCGGAGCACCCTGCTGGGGGTAGCCGTAACCGGGCGGCGGGCCCTGCGGACCACCCGGCCCGTGCGGCCCCGGGCCGTAGCCGGGCTGCTGCTGTCCTCCGTACGGGTGCACGGGGGCCCCCTCTCCCTGCGGTGCGCTGTTCTGGTGCGGCCCCTGTTGTACCTGACCAGGACGCTGCGGCGCGGGGATTCCGCCCGAATGGGAGCCCGGCGGCCCCGGCGGGGTGTCCGACGTCGCCAGCGGGCCGAGCGCGCGGCGGGCGGCCGCGACCATCTCGACGCAGCTGGGGTAGCGGTCGGCCGGGTTCTTGGCCATGCCGCGCCGGATCACCTCGTCGATCGCCGGCGGCAGCGCGACGGCGCGGGAGATCGCCGGTGGCTCGCCGTTGAGGTGGCCCTTGATCACCGTCGGGACGTCGCCCTTGAACGGCGGGCTGCCGGTGAGGCAGGCGTAGAGGACGCACGTCAGCGCGTACTGGTCGGTGCGCCCGTCCAGCGGCTCCCCGCGCAGGTGCTCGGGGGCCGCGTACGTGGGCGAGCCGAGGAAGTCGCCGCCGCGGGTCCGGTGCCCGGTCGCGCCGCGGCGGGTCAGCCCGAAGTCGGCGACGTACACGTGCTCGCGCGACGTCTCCTTCTTCGTCACGAGCACGTTCGCCGGCTTGACGTCGAGGTGGACCAGACCACGGTTGTGCAGCGTGTCGAGGGCGTCCGCGACCTGGTCGAGCATCGTCAGTGCGCGCGCCGGCCCGATGGCACCGCCCGCGATCAACCCGGCGAGATCGCCGCCGTCGACCATGCGCATGGCGATGTAGAGCATGCCGTCGAGCTCGCCGAAGTCGTACAGCGGCACGATGTTGGCGTGGTCGATCGCGGACGTGTTGCGCGCCTCGTCGACGAACCGTTCGCGGAACTCGGCGTCGGCCCCGAGGTGGTCACCGATGACCTTCAGGGCCACCTTGCGGCCGAGCCGCACGTCCGTGGCCTTGTAGGTCACGCTCATGCCGCCCTTGCCGAGCACCCCGTCGATGCGGTAGTTGCCCAGCCGGCGACCGGTGAGGTCCCCCGACACATCGCCTGTCACGCCCGCAGCCTAACGCCCCTGGTTCGGCGTCTGCCGGGGGTTCACCGATCAGCTGACCGGCCTGCTATGAAACCTTTCGGACGTCGGCTGCCTGGCTACGACCATCGCGGCCCGACTGCACTTCGAACTCGACGCGGTCGCCTTCGTCCAGAGTGCGGAATCCTTCGGACTGGATGGCCGAATAGTGGACGAACACGTCCGGCCCCTCCGTGGATTCGATGAACCCGTAGCCCTTTTCCGAGTTGAACCATTTGACGGTGCCGACAGCCACGGCGCCCTCCCTCAGCACAAAGGATCCGCTGGCCCGAGCGGATGCCAGCGGCGGAAGTGCCAATCACGCTACCGGAATTATTCCCCTCGGCAATGGGCAATTCGTCCGAAGATCACGAACCCGAAAGGCGTCGGTTCCGCGCGTGCACGAGCACCGTCCCGGGACCCGCGAAGTCGAGGGCGAGCCCTTCGCCGGTGCGCAACGACTGCGGCCCGCCCGGATCGAGGGCCCGCAACCGGCACTGGATGGTGTCGGGGTAGGCCAGCAGGTAGTCCGGCCGGACCGTGACGAGCTCGCCCTTGCCGAGCTCGAACGCGTCCACCGGGCCGGGCGCGGCCAGCACCAGCGGCCCGGTTCCGCTGTAGTGCTCGAGGAACCCCGAGTCGGCGCCGAAGAGCTGCTGCAGCGGGCCCCAGCCGGTGTCGTGCCGGACCGACGAAGGTCGCACCAGCACGGCGTCGCGGTGCACCGACCAGCCCGTGCCGCCGCCGATTTCGAGCGGGTAGACGTCACCGGGCCGCAGCGGCGCGAAGTCGATCCAGCCGCCGTCGGACGGCGCGGTGTAGACGAACACCGCGCTCTTGCCCGTGCGGGCACCGGCCCGGCCGGCCGGTGCTTCGGAGACGCCGAACCGGCTGGCGAGCAGGGTTTCCGGCGCGGCGCGGACGGCCTCGCCCGGGTCCAGCAGGACGCGGGCGACACCGAAGGCGGGCGTGTGCCGGGTCTGGACGCGCATCAGCGAGACGGGACGTGGGAGACGATCCAGCTGATCAGCGCGGACGGGTTGCGCGTCTGCGTCATGATCTGGCCGGGGCCGACGAAGTCGAACACGAGGCCTTCACCGCTCTTCATCGACTGGATGATGCCCTGCGCGACCTTCCGGATCTGGTACTGCACGGTGTCGGCGTAGGCGACGACGTGCCCGGTGTCGATGGTCACCATTTCGCCCTGCTGCAGCGTGATGGTCTCGACCGCGCCGTAGCAGCTGACGAGCAGCTGGCCCTGACCGGTGGCGTGCGTGAGGAAGCCGCCCTCGCCGCCCATCAGGTTCTTCATCCCGCCCCACTTGGTTTCGGTCTGCACGCCGTGCGACGACGCGAGCCAGCAGCCGCGGGTGACGGCCCAGCCGGTGCGGCCGTCGAGGGTGATCACCTGGATGTCGCCGGGCAGGTTGGCGGCGACGTCGACCCAGCCGCCGTTCGGCGGAGCGGTGAAGGTGGAGATGAAGAAGGACTCGCCGGACAGGAACGCGCGGCCGAGGCCCTTCATGATCCCGCCCTGCGCCTGCGACTGCACCTGCACGCCGTAGCTGGTAGCCATCATCGCGCCGGACTCGACCTGGCACGGCTCGCCGGGCGCCAGCATCAGCCGGGCGACGGCGAACGAAGGCTGTTGACGGATTCCGACCTGCATGCGTACTCCCCATCGGCGTGCTCGTGACGGGGCAGAGTCTTGCACGAGCCCCCGAGGCGGGGAGGATGGTCCGGTGATCTCCGTCGACGACTACCGCGACCGCGTCGCCGCGCTCCTCGGCACGGCCCCCGCGACCACGCTGCCCCTTGCCGCCGCGGCCGGCCTCGTCCTGGCCGAAGACGTGCGCGCCGGCGTCTCGCTGCCACCCTTCGACAACTCCGCGATGGACGGCTACGCGGTCCACGCCGGTGACGTCACCACCGCGCCGGTGACCCTGCCGGTCGCCGACGACATCCCGGCGGGCCGGGTCGACGTCCGGCCACTGGAACCGGGTACCGCGCACCGGATCATGACCGGCGCGCCGCTGCCACCGGGCGCGGACGCCGTCGTGATGGTCGAGGACACCGACGGCGGCACCTCGCAAGTGACCATTTCGGCGCCCGCCCGCGAAGGCGCGCACATCCGGCGCGCCGGCGAGGACGTCGTCGACGGCGATGTCGCCCTGCACGCCGGAACCGTGCTGGGCCACTCCCAGCTGGGCCTCGCGGCCGCGGTCGGGCTCGCCGAGGTGCGGGTGCACCGGCCGCTGCGGGTGGTGGTCGCCTCGACCGGCACCGAGCTGATCGACGCGCCCGCCCCGCTGCGCCACGGCCAGATCTACGAGTCCAACAGCGTGATGCTCGCCGCGGCGATCCGCGCCCTCGGCTGCGAGGTCGAGGTCGTCCGCAGCGTCGTCGACGACGTCGACGAGTTCCGCAAGGTCATCGAGCCGAAGCTGGCGGGCGCCGACCTGCTGGTCACCTCCGGTGGCGTCAGCGCGGGCGCGTACGAAGTGGTGAAGGACGCACTGACCGGCCAGGGCGTCGAGTTCGCGAAGATCGCCATGCAGCCGGGCGGGCCGCAGGGCAGCGGACGCTGGCAGGGCGTGCCCGTGGTGGCCCTGCCCGGCAACCCGGTCAGCGTCCTGGTGTCGTTCGAGGCGTTCCTGCGCCCGGCGATCCTGACGGCGCTGGGCCACACCGACGTCTCGCGGCGGCGGGTGCGGGCCCGGCTGACCGAGACGATGACCTCGCCGGCCGGGCGCCGCCAGTACCGCCGGGGCGTCTTCACCCCGTCCGACCGGGAGGTCACCGGTGTCGTCGGCCCGCGCGGCGGCCCCGGCTCCCACCTGCTGGCCGCGTTCACGCAGGCCAACTGCCTGATCGTGCTCCCGGAGGACGTCACATCGGCTGGGGTTGGGGAAGAGGTGGACGTGCTGCTGCTCTGACCGGGAAGTCCCGCAGCTTCCGGTAGGGCGCGAGCAGCGGCAGCGACAGGATCGAAACCCCCGCGGCCACCCAGAGCGTCTCGCGGATGCCGATCGCCTCGCCCAGCAGGCCGCCGAGGACGCCGGCCAGCGGGATCGATCCGTAGTTGACGATCGACATGCTGGAGTTGACCCGGCTGAACAGCTCGGGCGGGCAGTACTGCTGCCGGAACGTCGTGACCAGCACGTTCCCGGCGACGACACCGGCGCAGACGCCGAACAGCGCGAGCCCGTACGGCACCAGGCCCCAGCCGGGCCCGCTCAGCGGCCCGAGCAGCAGCATCGGTGCCGCCACGACCTCGCACAGCAGCCACGCGCGCACAGCGCCGACACGCGCGGCGAGCCGTCCGGCCACGGCCGCGCCGAGCACCCCGCCGGACGCACCCAGCGCCAGCACCAGCCCGACGAGCCCGGGTGCGGCGCCGAGCGTCCGGGACAGGAACACGATCTGGATGGCGCTGTACCCGGTGAGCGCGAGGTTCGAGACGGCGCCGAAGGTCACCAGCGACCGCAGGTACCGGTCGCCCGCGACGAACCGGAGTCCCTCGGCGATCTGGCTGCGCAGCGGCGAGCGCTCGGCGGGGACGACGGTTTCGCGCGCCCGGATCGCCCGCACGCACAGCACGGAGACACCGAAGCTGACCGCGTCGGCCAGGATGCCGCTGACCGGGCCGAACGCCTGGGCCAGCAACCCGGCCAGGCCCGGCCCGGCGACCTGGGTCGCGGACTCGCTGCCCTGCAGCTTCGCGTTGCCTTCGAGGAGTTCGCCGTCACCGACGAGCGCCGGGAGGTAAGCGCGGTAGGCGAGGGTGAAGAACACCTTGGCGATCCCGCCGAGCAGCGCGGCGGCCAGCAGGTACGGCATGGTGAGCGCGCCGAAGGCCGCGACCACCGGGACGCTGCCGAACACCGCCATCGACACCGCGTTGCAGATCAGCATGACCGGGCGCTTCGCCAGCCGGTCGACCCAGGCACCCGCCGGGAGGCCGATCACCAGCCACGGCAACCAGGCCACCGCCGTCAGCAGCGCGACCTGGAACGTGCTCGCCTGCAACGTGACCACCGCGACCAGCGGCAACGCCGTCGTCGCGACCATGCTGCCGAGCATGCTCGTGGTCTCGCCGGTCCAAAGCAGCCGGAAGTCCCGGTTCCCCCAGAGCCCCTTCACGGCTTGCCCAGCGACGCTCGCGCGGCGAAGAAGACCGGACGGCGCTCGACACCGTCACCGGGTTCGGTGCGGTTCTCGAACTCGCTGATCAGCAGGAAGATCCGCTCATTGAGCTCGTCGAGCTCCTCCTTGGACAGCCGCACCCAGGTGTCGATGCTGAACGGCGCCCCGCGCCACTCCTCGGGGTAGGTCTCGCGGCTGGCGATCCACTCGCGGGCGACCGCCGTCTGGTGGTCGAGGACGAGGACCTCGGCGGCTTCGGCGACCGGGTCGCCGGGGAAGTCGGCCGCGGCCCACCGCAGGGTCCTCGCGCTGCGCTTCCACCAGCGTTCCCGCTGGTCGCGGGCCAGTTCGGGAGCTTCCTCGACGAGTTTCGCGGCGGCCAGGACCTTCATGTGGTGACTGACGTTGCCGACCGCCTGGCCGGTCTTCGCGGCGAGCACCGATGCCGTCGCGGGGCCGTCGAGGTGGAGCAGTTCCAGGAGCCGGCGCCGCAACTGGTGGGACATGGCGGCCAGCACCTTCGAATCCCGGATCTCCCGGATGTCGTCGCTCATGACGCACAAGAGTAGTTGTACAAGAGTTCTTGTGCAATAGCGCTTGTGCGTCTGCTCCCGTAAGCTTCGGGCATGGGTTTCGTCGCATGGGTGTTCTTCGGCGCGATCGTCGGCTGGGCCGCGAACCTGGTCGTCGGCGGCCGCGAGCGGCGGCGGCAGGGTTGCCTGGTCAGCGTGCTCGTCGGGGTCGTCGGTGCCGCCTTGGGCGGGCTGCTCTACCGGCTCGCGACCGGCCAGGCGAAGACGTTCGACTTCGACTTCCCCAGCTTCGGCGTGGCCATCCTCGGCGCGGTCGTGCTGCTGGCGATCCTGCGGCTCGCGAGCGGTCTGACCCGCCGTCCGCATGACCGTTGGTAACTTTCGCCGAACGAACGGTGATCAACCGGCCATCCGCCGCTAAACTGCTCCCTCACGCGCATCTCCCGGTGGCCGGGTGCGTGCGCCGTCGGGGGGCGGATGCACCCGGCCCCGGTTCTTCGCCTTCCTCGCCTTCCTCGCCTCGATGACGACGTCGACCGCGCGCAGCGGGTCGACGAGCGACGGCACGGGCACCTCGTCGATCTCCCGACGCCACGCGCCCAGGAGCTCGCGAAGCCGGGCTTCGGCGGGATCGTGGCGGTCGCTCATCGGTCCTCACAGGTCAGGCGGGGCAGCGCCCCGAACGGCGGCAACTACTTAGAGTCATCGGTGAAATCGACCTTGCGTTACGACGCGGCGATCTTTCCCACCCGCCGCGGTGACCCCCTCCCGGAGGAGTCCGGCAGGGGCGCTCGGACACGCTCACCTGGGGCAGCGGTAGCGTGGGGGCGCCCGCCGGACCTCCGGCACCCACCATTCTTCCGACACGAAACCAGGGGACCCGACCATGAGCGGCACCCGGCCGGAGCCCGCCGGCAACCCAGTCGCGCACGCCCTCCAGCTCGCCCGCGAGACGCTGCCGCCGATGCACCCGGCCGGCCGCCCGTTCGTGGCGGGCGGCGTCGCCGCGACCCTGCTCGCGCGCCGGTTCTCCAAGCGCCTCGGGCTCGTCGGAGCGCTGGCGACCGTGGCGACGGCCGCGTTCTTCCGGGAGCCGAAGCGGGTCCCGCCGCCGCGGGACGGCGTCGCGCTCGCCTCGGCCGACGGTCTCGTGTCGCTGATCGAGGAGGCCGTGCCGCCCGCCGAACTCGGCCTGCCTGCCGAGCCGCGGATGCGCGTCTCGGTGTTCCTCTCGGTGTTCGACGTGCACGTCCAGCGCGTGCCGGCGAACGGCGTGATCGAGCGGGTCGCCTACCGGCCCGGCAAGTTCCTGTCCGCGGACCTGGACAAGGCGAGCGACGACAACGAGCGCAACTCCGTGCTCCTGCGCACCGAAGACGGCCACGAGCTCGTCGTCGTGCAGATCGCCGGCCTGGTCGCGCGCCGCATCCTCTGCGAGATCCGCGAGGGCGACAAGGTCGCCGCCGCGTCGACGTACGGCATCATCCGGTTCGGCTCGCGGGTCGACCTCTACCTCCCGCCGGGCTCGACGGTGCTGGTCAGCAAGGGCCAGCGGACGGTCGGCGGCGAGACGGTCATCGCCGAACTCCCCGCGCTCCCGAAGGGCTGATCGATGGTCCGCGTGACCACCCCGGGCGTCCGGCTGCTGCCGAACGCCATCACCGTGCTGGCGCTGTGCGCGGGCCTGTCGGCCGTGCAGTTCGCGCTGACGAAGAACTACGCGATGGCGATCGCCTCGATCGGCATCGCGGCGGTGCTCGACAGCCTGGACGGCCGGATCGCGCGCCTGCTGGACGCGACGTCGAAGATGGGCGCGGAGCTGGACTCGCTGTCCGACGGCATCTCGTTCGGCGTCGCGCCGGCGCTGGTGATCTACGTGTGGCAGACGGGCGCGGACCGGATCGGCTGGGTCGCGTCGCTGATCTTCGCCGTCTGCATGATCCTGCGGCTGGCCCGGTTCAACACGCTGCTGGACGACACCGAGCAGCCGCCGTACGCGAGCGAGTTCTTCGTCGGCGTCCCGGCGCCCGCGGGGGGCCTGCTGGGGATGCTGCCGCTGGTGGCGTACCTGCAGTGGGGCGAGGGGTGGTGGTCGTCGCAGTACGTCGTGTGGGCGTGGACGGTCGCCATCGCGGCCCTGCTGATCAGCCGCATCCCGACGCTGTCGCTGAAGACGGTCAAGGCCCCGCCGAAGGCGATCGCCCCGCTGCTGCTGGGTGTGGCGTTGCTGGCCGCGGCGATCATCCAGTTCCCGCTGGTCGCGCTGCTGGTGGCGATGGTGCTGTACCTGGCGCACATCCCGTATTCGATCTACCGGCACCGCTGGCTGGCGGCGCACCCGGAGGCCTGGACGGTCCCGCCGAGCGAACGCCGCGCGATCCGCCGCGCCCGCTCCACCCGCCGCCTCGGCCTGCGCCCGCCGCTGCGCCGCCGCGTCGCGGGCGCGGCCATGCGCGCGGTCCGCCTCCCCCGCGAAACGGCCCGCGTCCCCCGCAGCCCGTCGGAAAACGGCCAGCGCCGCCGCTCCTGGCGCCAGATCGGCCTCCGCCGCAAGTAGCCGTGTCGACCCCCCAATCACGCGTGTCGACTCCCCAATCACGCGTGTCGACCTCCCGGTCACGCGAATTCCGGGTTTGATCACGTGAACTTCGTGAGCGAAGGGTCGGCACGCGTGATTGGAGGGTCATCTCGCGTGATTGAAGGGTCGACACGGGCTCCGCTGGGCGGCGGATCGCTAGGGTGAACGGCGTGAGCCACCCGCAGATCACGCTGACCGTCCGGCACACGCCGTCGGCGCTGGACACCCGCCGCGGCGTCGTCCGGCTGCATCCCGAAGTCCTCGACGCGCTGGGCCTGCGGGCCTGGGACGCCGTCCACCTCACCGGGGCGCGGGTCAGCGCCGCGCTCGCCGCGCCCGCCGACGAGACCGGGGTGCCCGGGGTGGTGCTCACCGACGACGTCACCATGTCGAACCTCGGTGTCACCGAGGGCGCGGAGGTGGTCGTCGCGCCGGCCGACGTCGCGGCCGCCAAGACCGTGACCGTCGCCGGGTCGCGGCTGGCCAGCGTCTCGGTCAGCCCGCACATGCTGCGGCTCGCCCTGATCGGCAAGGTCCTCACCGTCGGCGACGCCGTTTCGCTGCTGCCACAGGACCTCGCGCCGTCGCCCGGCTCGGACCCGGCCGGCCTTCGCGGCCAGCTGTCCCGCGCGATCGGCGCCACCTGGACGAACGAACTGCTCACCGTCACCGCCACCGAGCCCGCCGGCACCGTGGCCGTCGGACCGTCCACAGTGGTCACCTGGCGCGACGGTGCCCGGCCGGCGGCGGAGCCCACCGCACCCCGGACGGCGACCGCGCTGGTCCGCACCTCCGCCGTCACCGCGGCCGAGGAGTGGATCGACGCCGAGATCGTCGAGGACGAGGTCGTGGCCGAAACGGAGCCGGCCGTCCCGCTCGCCGACCTGATCGGCGCCGAAGCCGCCGCGCGCAAGCTCGCCGAGTGGTTCGACCTCGCCTTCCACCGGCCCGAGCTGCTGGCCCGGCTCGGCGCGCCCGCCCACCTCGGCGTCCTGCTGTCCGGCCCGGAAGGCGTCGGCAAGGCGACGCTCGTGCGCTCGGTGGCCCACGACGCCGAGATCGGGATCATCCCGCTGGCCGCCCCGAACCTCGCGGTGCTGGACCCGAACGTCGCCGTCGCACGCCTGCGCGAGGCCATCCGAAGTGCCGAAGGCCCCTCGGTCCTCCTGCTCACCGACGTCGACGCGCTGCTGCCGGCGACGACTCCCCCGCCGGTCGCCACGGTCGTGCTGGAGGAACTGAGGGCCGCCCTCAAGCGCGAGCGGTTCGCCGTCGTCGCGACGACGGCCCGTGCGGAGTCCGCCGACCCGCGGTTGCGCGCCGCCGACCTGCTGGACCGCGAGCTCGGCCTCGCCCTCCCGGACGCGAAAACCCGCCGTGAGCTGCTGAACGTCCTGCTCCGTGACGTCCCGCTCGACGCCGGCATCGACTGCGGCGTCCTCGCCGAGCGGACGCCGGGCTTCGTCGCCGCGGACCTGATCGCGCTGCGCCGGGACGCGGCCCTGCGCGCCGCGCTGCGCCAGCGCGACACCGACGAACCACGCATCTCGCAGCAGGACCTGCTGGACGCGCTGGCCACCGTCCGCCCGGTCTCGATGTCCACTTCGGACAACCTGGCCACCGGCGGGCTGACCCTGGACGACGTCGGGAACATGGTCGACGTCAAGCAGTCCCTCACCGAGGCCGTGCTGTGGCCGCTGCGGTACCCGGACTCGTTCGCCCGGCTCGGCGTCGAACCGCCGCGCGGGGTGCTGCTGTACGGGCCGCCCGGTGGCGGCAAGACGTTCCTCGTGCGGGCACTGGCCGGCACCGGCGCGCTGAACGTCTTCGCCGTCAAGGGCGCCGAGCTGATGGACAAGTGGGTCGGTGAGTCCGAGCGCGCGGTGCGCGAGCTGTTCCGCCGGGCCGCCGAGGCCGCGCCCGCGCTGATCTTCCTGGACGAGATCGACGCGCTGGCCCCGCGCCGCGGCCAGTCGTCCGATTCCGGGGTCGCCGACCGGGTGGTCGCGGCCCTGCTCACCGAGCTCGACGGCGTCGAGCCGATGCGTGAGGTCGTCGTCCTGGGCGCAACGAACCGGCCGGAGCTGGTCGACCCGGCGCTGCTGCGGCCGGGACGGCTCGAGCGCCGCGTCTACGTCCCGCCGCCGGACGCCGAAGCGCGTGCGGCGATCCTCGCGGCCAGCTCGAAGAACACCCCGCTGGCCGACGACGTCGACCTCGCCGCGGTGGCGTCCACTCTGGACGGTTACTCGGCCGCCGACTGCGCGGCCCTGATCCGCGAAGCGGCGTTGACGGCGATGCGCGAGTCCCTCGAAGCCCGCGAAGTCACGGCGGCCCACCTCGAGACGGCCCGGAAGACGGTCCGGCCGAGCCTCGACCCGGCCCAGCTGGCCGCGCTGGAGGCGTACGCGAAGACCCAGACCGGCGAATGAAAGAGGCGGCCGTCAGCGACGGCCGCCTCTTCCGGAACCTCAGCTGCCCTTGTGGGCGCCCTGGTATTCCTTCGTCACTATGACGATCACGCCGGGGCTCGCGCTCTGGATGCCTTCGAAGCGGGGCTCGGCCTTGATGCCGAACTCCTGGGCGAGCTGCTTGGCCGCGGCTTCCTCGTCGGTGCCCGGGCGGTAGAACGCCGTCGTCGTCGGGATGATGCCCTGGGAGTAGTTGCCGACCTCGTTGACGTTCCAGCCGGAGCCGCGGAAGTCCTCCGCCGCTCGGTCCGCCAAGCCCTTGATCGTCGAGTTGTTGAACACCCGGACGGTCACCCACTTGTTGGACGCCTGGTGGTCACCGCCCGGCTGGCCGGGCTGGCCGGGGGCGGCCGAGGTCGCCCCGCCGGGCGCGGTCGAGGTGGCCGACGGCGGCGCGGGCGACGAAGGACTCGCCGAGGACGAAGACGCCGAAGAGGAAGCCGACGACGAGGTCGACGACGGTGCCGAGGACGTGCCCGACGGGGTCGGCGAAGTGCCGCTCGGCCCGGCTTCGTTGGAGCCGTCGCCCCCGCCCAGCGCGGTGATCCCGCCGATGACCGCGGCGATGATGGCCACCCCGATCAACACGACGCCGGCGGCCTTCATCGGCCGGGACATTCCGGAAAACACACTCATTTCAGCTCGATCCCCAGTCGCCGGGCGCCTCGCTTGCGCTGGCGGGCGGCACGCGTCTTGCGCAGCCGCTTCACCAGCATCGGGTCGGCTTCGATCGCCTCCGGCTTCTCCAGCAGCTTGTTGAGCAGCTGGTAGTAGCGCGTCGCGGACAAGTCGAAGCGTTCGCGGATGGCGTTCTCCTTCGCCCCGGCGTGCCGCCACCACTGGCGCTCGAAGGCGAGGATCTCGACCTCGCGTTCGGTCAGGCCGGGCACGGGCTTCGGCGGCGACGGCTGCGGCTCAGCCATCGACTCCGCGGCGTCCATCCGAGTCCCTCTCAATCGGGCGTCATGGCGAATCAGACCTAGCTCTTCCGCGGGCGCCATTCAACCACGGAAGCGGCCGCCGACGTGGGCATCGGCGTCGGCGCGTCACGGTCTGATGCAGGTGTACCAGAGGGGTCCGACTAAACTGGCTCGCCGTGACCATCCACCCCATCGTTATCGCCGGCGAACCCGTGCTGCACCAGCCGACCCGGGAGATCACCGAGTTCGACGAGAAGCTGCGCACGCTCGTGGACGACATGTTCGAGACGATGTACGCCGCCGAGGGTGTCGGCCTCGCGGCCAACCAGATCGGTCTCGATCTGCGGGTGTTCGTCTACGACTGCCCGGACGACGAGGGCGTGCGGCACAAGGGCGTCGTCGTCAACCCGAAGCTGGAGACGTCGGAGATCCCGGAGACCATGCCGGACCCGGACGACGACTGGGAGGGCTGCCTCTCGGCGCCCGGCGAGTCGTACCCGACGGGCCGCGCGAAGTGGGCGAAGGTGACCGGCTCGGACGTCGAGGGCAACCCGATCGAGGTCGAGGGCACCGGCTACTTCGCGCGCTGCCTGCAGCACGAGACCGATCACCTGGACGGGTACATCTACCTGGACCGCCTGGTCGGCCGCCACGCGCGCGCGGCGAAGAAGATGCTGAAGTCGAACAAGTGGGGCGTCCCGGGCAACTCGTGGCTCCCGCCGCGCACCCCCGAGGACGACGGCGCCGTCATCTGACCTGCCGCCCGGTCGTGAGTGGTAAGGCGGGTTAGAACCCGCCTTACCACTCACGACCAGCCGCGGCAGACCTCAGCAGCCGAGGAAGTGGCAGCGGACGACCCGGGGTGTCTCCAGGACCGAGCCCGCCTTGACGTCCCAGGCGAGCCGGACGTACTGGGCGTGCGTCCAGGCCAGCGGGGTCGCCGACGTCGTGGGCGTGCCGGCCGGGAAGCCGGTCTGCCCGGACGGCGGGTTCTCGTCCCACACCTGCTCCGGCATGGTCTCCGCCGAGCTGCTCACCCGGCCGAGGTCACGCAGCCGCCGCGCGGCCGACGCACCGTCGCCGAGCGCCAGTTCGTACTCGCCGCGTTCGCCGGCCAGCAGCGGCCAGAGCCGGCCGAAGGTCGTGCGGCTCTCCGCCGGGAACGTGTAGTCCCACGGCGAGCCGTCGGCCTGCTCGCCGTAGCCGTCCTTCGTGTAGCGGTGCCAGAACTGCCCGGTCGGCGTCGTGAACGCGATGTCCTTGTCCGTCACGCGGATGCTGTTCCGGATCACCGGGTCGTCGGCCCGGTAGACGCCGAGCCGGACCAGGTCGAGGAAGCCGGCGTCGGTGACCGCGCGCTGGTCCATCGTCACGCTCGAGTTGCCGAGGTTGTACGTCGTCCCGTTGTTCGCGTTGGCGTCCTTGGTCAGCCGGACGAAGTACGGGTCCTTCGACAGCGGCCCGTTCGTGGTGATCGTCTGCTTCGGCAGGTCGGCCTTGAACTTGTCCGCCGCGGCGAGGTACCGGGCGGCGTCGGCGGCGGCGCCGTTGTGCGAGGCGATGTCCGCCGCGCAGACGAGCCCGGCGATCACCGAGGCGATGGTCGACGGGGACCAGCCGTCCTGCTCCTCCCAGCGTTCCTGCTGGGTGTACGGGGCCGCCTGGCCGTTCGGACCCCGGTAGCCGAGGATGAAGTCGGCGGCCTTGCGGACGCCGGGCCACAGGTCGTTCCGGCCGAGCTGCTGGGCGAGCACGATCGGGAACGCGGTCTCGTCGAGCTGGACCGACGTCCAGTACGGCACGCCGTCGACCCGGCTGTTCTGCGGCAGGTGCCCGTCGGGTTGCTGCTGCGTGCCGAACATGTAGGTGACGGCGCGGTTCGCCGCGGCGGTGTCGCCGCCGGTGGCCAGGCCGGTCGCGATCTGGTAGAGGTCACGCGGCCAGACCAGGTGGTAGGTGCCGGACGGCGACCACTCCGGGTCGTTGTTCCCGAACCGCCACGGCATGCTCGGCGACGCGATGAAGGCGCCCGGGTGGTGCTTGTCCTCGCTCGCGGCCAGCGTCAGCATCGACGCCTTGTAGAGGTCGCGCTCGGCGTCGGTCTTCAGCGACGACGGCGGCTTGCTGATCCCGCGCAGGTAATGGTGCCAGCCGCGGTCGTAGGCGCGCGTGATGTCGCGGACGCCGCGCCGCTGCGACGCCTGTGCGCTGCCGAGCGCGTCCGCGGCCTTCGCGCCCATGCCGAGGGCGAGGGTGACGTGCCGGTTCCGGAGGCCGTCGGCGTTCGTCTGGCCGGTCAGCAGGACGTTGCCCTTCTCGGCGGTGTCGTACTGCGCCAGCTTGAAGGTCTTGGCGAGCTGGGTGTTCCCGTCGGACGCGCCCGCGTAGCCGACGCTCGTCTTCGTGAAGGCGGGCTTCGCGGTGAGCGCGGCGGCGTTCGACGCGTCCTGCGCGGTGACCGCGTCACCCCGGCGGGCCGCCGAGTCGTCGGAGCCGTCGTTGGTGAGATCCGGGTCGGCGACCGCGTAGAGCTGGTAGGGCCGGCCGGTGAGCGACTGGAAGTCGACGTCGACCAGCACGGTCGTGGCGGCCGGGTCGGTGACGTAGGTCTTGCGGAGGCGCCAGCGGTGCTGGTCGTCGGTGATGGTCTGCTCGTAGGTCAGGCTGTCGTCGTCGGTCCGCCGCACCTGCTGCGACTTCGCCGCGTAGTCGGTGACGGCGAAGCTGCGGCCGTCGGTGACGACGAAGTTCAGCGAGCGGACGCTGGGCGTGGACAGGTCCGGGTAGTAGACCTCGGACAGCTGTCCGCCCTGGAGGGTGAACCAGACGTTGCTCGACCGGTCGTGGGCCGTGCCGAACCCGGTCTTGTTCGCGGGCAGCCAGCTCGGGTGGGCCCCGGGCGCGCCGGGAGCCTGGCCGTCGGCCAGCGCGGTCGCCGGGATCAGGCCGGTGACCAGCAGGCCGGCGAAGGCGCCGGAAATGAGTTTGCGCATATCAACCCCACAGAAGATCGCTTCTGCACCGTTACAGAAGCGACTTGGCAGTCTGCCGCCGATCCTTCACCGGCGCATGGTCCGATCCGGTGAACCACTGACCGTCACTGGTCCGGTGAACCGGTTCACGGACAGCGAACGGGTTTCCCGCCGATCCGGGCGCAGACTTGTAGTACCTGCAACGCTGTAATCGAGGAACGCATGGACGACGCGATGGACGCCTACTCGCGCACGGTCAGCACGGTCGCCCAGACCGTCACCCCGCACGTCGCCGGGGTGCAGCTCGCGCGCGGGAGCGGCTCGGCCGTCGTCTTCGCCGAGGACGGGCACCTGCTGACCAACGCCCACGTCGTCAGCGACCACCGGCGCGGGGTCGCCACCTTCGCCGACGGCAGCGAAGTGCCCTTCGACGTCGTCGGGGCCGATCCGCTCTCCGATCTCGCCGTGCTGCGCGCCCGGGGCGAGACCCCGGCCGCCGCCGTGCTGGGGGACGCCGACCGGCTCGTCGTCGGGCAGCTCGTCGTCGCCGTCGGGAACCCGCTCGGCTTCTCCGGGACCGTCACCGCCGGGGTCGTCAGCGCGCTCGGGCGGGCGCTGCCGGTGCGGCAGGGACGCGCCACCCGCGTGATCGAGGACGTCATCCAGACCGACGCCGCGCTCAACCCCGGCAACTCCGGCGGCGCGCTCGCCGACTCCGCCGGGCGGGTCGTCGGCGTCAACACCGCCGTCGCCGGGATCGGGCTCGGCCTCGCCGTGCCGATCAACGCGACCACGCGGCGGATCATCGACACGCTCGTCGTCGAGGGCCGGGTGCGGCGCGCGTACCTCGGCGTCGTCGGCGTGCCCGCGCCGCTGCCGGACGACGTCGCCGAGCGCACCGGGCAGCGCGCCGGGCTGCGGGTGCACGAAGTCGTCTCCGGCGGCCCGGCCGACCGGGCGGGGCTGCGCGCCGGCGACCTCGTGCTGACCGTCGGGCGCACCCGGGTCTCGGACGCCCAGGGCATCCAGCGGCAGCTGTTCGCTGAGGTGATCGGCACCGCACTGCCGATCACCGTGCTGCGCAACGGCGCCATGGTCGACGTCTACGCCACCCCGGCAGAGTTGGTCGGCTGACTTGAGTATCGCGCTCCGGCGTGGCATGGTCGGGGCACAACACCAACGCGGGAGCTCGCGCCATGGCGGGCTGAGAGGGTGACTTGCGTTTCGCAGGCGTCACCGACCGCATGAACCTGACCGGGTAATGCCGGCGTAGGGAGTGAAAGTCGTTGACGACGCTTGAGAACAATGCTGCCGTAAAGGTGACCACCGGCCCGATCACCGGCTCGCACAAGGCGTACCACCAGACGGAATCCGGGCTCCGCGTCCCCGTCCGGCGGATCGACCTCTCCAACGGTGAACACTTCGACGTCTACGACACTTCGGGCCCGTACACCGATCCGGACGTGGAGATCGACGTCCACAGTGGACTGCACCGGCTGCGGGCCGGCTGGGCCGACGGGCGCGAGCACAACACGCAGCTCGGCTGGGCCAAGCAGGGCGTCATCACCCGCGAAATGGAGTACATCGCCGCCCGCGAACGGGTTTCGCCCGAATTCGTGCGCGACGAGGTCGCCCGCGGGCGCGCGGTGATCCCGGTCAACCGCAAGCACCCCGAGTCCGAACCGATGATCATCGGCAAGAACTTCCTGGTGAAGATCAACGCCAACATGGGCAACTCGGCCGTCTGGTCGTCGGTCGACGAAGAGGTCGACAAGATGGTGTGGGCCACCCGGTGGGGTGCCGACACGATCATGGACCTCTCCACCGGCAAGCGGATCCACGAAACGCGCGAGTGGATCATCCGCAACTCGCCGGTCCCGGTCGGCACCGTGCCGATCTACCAGGCGCTGGAAAAGGTCGACGGCGAACCGGAAAAGCTGTCGTGGGAGGTCTACCGCGACACCATCATCGAGCAGTGCGAGCAGGGCGTCGACTACGTCACCGTGCACGCCGGCGTGCTGCTGCGCTACATCCCGCTGACCGCCCGGCGGGTCACCGGGATCGTCAGCCGCGGCGGGTCGATCATGGCCGCCTGGTGCCTGGCGCACCACCGGGAATCGTTCCTGTACACGCACTTCGAGGAACTCTGCGAGATCCTCCGGCAGTACGACGTCACGTTCTCCCTCGGCGACGGCCTGCGTCCCGGCTCGATCGCCGACGCCAACGACCGCGCCCAGTTCGCCGAGCTGGAAACCCTCGGCGAGCTGACGCACATCGCGCGTTCGCACGACGTCCAGGTGATGATCGAGGGCCCCGGTCACGTGCCGATGCACAAGATCAAGGAGAACGTCGAGCTCGAGGAAAAGCTCTGCGGCGAAGCGCCGTTCTACACGCTCGGCCCGCTCGCGACGGACATCGCGCCGGCGTACGACCACATCACGTCGGCCATCGGCGCGGCGCAGATCGGCTGGTACGGCACGGCGATGCTGTGTTACGTGACGCCGAAGGAGCACCTGGGCCTGCCCAACCGCGACGACGTCAAGACCGGCGTGATCACGTACAAGATCGCCGCGCACGCCGCCGACCTGGCCAAGGGGCACAAGTACGCCCAGGAATGGGACGACGAGCTGTCGAAGGCCCGGTTCGAGTTCCGCTGGAACGACCAGTTCAACCTGTCGCTGGACCCGGACACCGCGCGCTCGTTCCACGACGAGACGCTGCCCGCCGAACCGGCCAAGACCGCGCACTTCTGCTCGATGTGCGGCCCCAAGTTCTGCTCGATGCGCATCACGCAGGACGTCCGCAAGTACGCGGAGGAGCACGGTCTGTCCACTGTGGAGGCGATCGAGGCCGGCATGGCTTCGAAGTCGGCGGAGTTCACCGAGGCCGGCGGCAAGGTGTACCTGCCCGTGGTGCAGCCGTGACACCGAGGACCGCCCTCACCATCGCCGGATCGGACTCCGGCGGTGGTGCGGGCATCCAGGCGGACCTGCGCACGTTCTTCGCGCACGGCGTCCACGGCCTGGTCGCGTTGACGGCGGTCACCGTGCAGAACTCCCTGGGCGTCCAGGGCTTCACCGAGATCCCGGCCGACGTGGTTTCGGCGCAGATCAAGGCGGTGGCGTCGGACATGGGCGTCAACGCGGCGAAGACGGGCATGCTGGCCACGGCGGAGATCATCCGCGCGGTGGCGAAGACCCTGGACGAAGTCGGGCCGTTCCCGTTCGTGGTCGACCCGGTGGCGGCGTCGATGACCGGGCACGCCCTCCTGCGCGAGGACGCCCTGGAGGCGATCCGCACCGAGCTGTTCCCCCGCGCGACGCTGATCACGCCGAACCTCGACGAGGTCCGGCTGCTGACGGGCGTTTCAGTGGTCGACGCGGCTTCGCAGCGGGCGGCCGCCGAGGCGCTGCTGGAGTTCGGCTCGCGGTGGGTCCTGGTGAAGGGCGGCCACATGCAGGGGACGACCGAGTGCGTCGACCTGCTGACGGACGGCCGGGAGTACCTCTCCCTCAGCGGCCCGCGGTACGTCACGGAGAACACCCACGGCGGCGGAGACACCCTGGCCTCGGCGATCACGGCGTCGCTCGCGAAGGGCGCTTCGGTGCCGGACGCCGTGTCGGCGGGCAAGAAATTCATCGAGCGGTGCGTCGCGGAGGCCTACCCGCTGGGCGCGGGCGTGGGCCCGGTCTCCCCGTTCTGGGTGCTCGAGCGCTCGTGAGTGGTAAGGCGGGTTAGAACCCGCCTTACCACTCACGACCAGCCGCGGGAGACCTGCTAGCGGACGGGTTGGAGCTCGCGGCCGTCGTACTGCTCGCGGGCCGTGCGGATGCGGCCGAAGTTCGCCTGGCTCCACGCGCTCAGCGCGATCAGGTGCGCGCCCACCTCCGCGCCCATCTCCGTCAGCGCGTACTCCACCGTCGGCGGTGTCGTCGGGTAGACCGTGCGCGTCACGAAGCCGTCGCGCTCCAGCTGGCGGAGGTTCTGGGTCAGCATCTTCTGGCTGATTCCGTCGACCGCGCGGCGCAGCTCGCCGAAGCGGTGCGGGCCGCGGGCCAGCGCGCCCAGGACCAGCGCCGTCCACTTGTTGGCCAGCAGGTCGAGCACGTCCCGGCACGGGCAGCTGCGGAGGTAGACGTCCCAGGGTCCGTCCTGGTCACAGGTGGTTTCCATCAGGTACCTACTGTACCAACTAGTGCCTTCTGGCGAAAAGTGACAAAGGACCCCAGGATGGCGGTGAACCCGGACAGAAGGAGAGACACTGATGCGCATCGTGACCCAGCAGGCACTCGGCGGGCCGGAGGTGCTCCGCGTCACCGAGGCACCGCGTCCCGAACCCGGGCCGACGGAGGTCCTGGTGCGGGTGCGGGCCGCCGGGATCAACCCGGTCGACTGGAAGGTGCGGCGCGGGGGCGGGTTCCTCGGTGAGCCGCCGTTCACCGTGGGCTGGGACGTCGCCGGCGTCGTCGAACAGGCCGGGTTCGGCGCCACCGGCGTCGAAGAGGGCGACGAAGTGCTCGGCATGCCGTGGTTCCCGCGGCCGGGCAACGCCTACGCCGAGTACGTCACCGCGCCCTCGCGGCACTTCGTGCGCAAGCCGGCCGGGCTGTCGTTCGCCGAAGCCGCCGCGCTGCCGCTGGCCGGGCTGACCGCCTGGCAGGGCCTGGTCGACGTCGCCGGCGTCCACAAGGGACAGCGCGTGTTCGTCGACGCCGCCGCGGGCGGGGTCGGCCACCTCGCCGTGCAGATCGCCAAGGCGCGCGGCGCGCACGTCATCGGCACGGCCAGCGCCGGAAAGCACGGATTCCTGCGCGAACTCGGCGTCGACGAACCGATCGACTACCACGACGAAGCCGCCACCGCGTCCGATGTGGACGTCTACTTCGGACTCGTCGGCGAGGAGAGCGACCTTCGCTGGCTGCCCGCCATCAAGGAGGACGGGCTGCTGATCGGCGTCCCCAGCGGCGTCGGCGACCGGGTCGAAAAGGCCGCCGAGGCCAGGAAAGTGCACGTCAGGCGGATGCTCGTCGAACCCGACCGCGGCGGGCTGACCGGCCTCGTCGAACTGATCGAAGCCGGTCAGCTGCAGGTCCGCGTCGAGCAGACGTTCCCGCTGGAAGACGCCGCCAAGGCGCACGAGCTGGGCGAATCGGGCCGGGTGTCCGGCAAGCTCGTGCTGACCGTCTAACCGCGGGCCAGGACCTGGGGCAGCACCGTCGTGAGCCCGGTCCAGTCGGCGGTGACCACCGACGCGTGCTGCTTCGCCAGGTCGGCGACGCGCTGGTTGGCCTGATCGACCGTCGGGTTGTGGCCGTCGATGGCCGGCGCCACGTTCTGCCCGTCGGTCATCACGACGTAGTAATGGTTGGCGTCGTACCACCACGGTCCGGTCTGGGTGACCCACGCGTTCGCGTCGCCGTCGAACACCACGAACCAGGGCTTGAGGTCGGCGGTGTACTTGTCCCGCGGGTCACCGCCGGCCGCGCCGTGCACGGTCGGGAAGATGTTCGCGTCGCCGAGCTTGCCCGCGTTCTTCAGGCCGACCAGGTACCGCGCGTACTCGACGTCGGTCTTGAGCGTGTCGGTGGGGTTCCCCTCCTCGACCGTGCCCGGGATGATCTCGGTGATCACCCGGCCCCGCAGCGCGTCCACGGACGGCCAGTTGTCCGCCTTGGCCGCGTCGTCCAGCGTGGCGTACCCGCCGAGCAGCTCGGCCGGGCGGAAGGCGACGCTGCCGAGGTGCGCCCGGAACGTGGCGTCCAGCTCGTCCGGGCCCAGGCCGGTGTTGTCCGAGAAGCCGGTCTTCATCTCGATCTTGAGGGTGATCGGCGTGTGCCCCGGGTGGGCGGCCAGCCAGATCCGGATGTCGTCGAGGCAGTACTCCAGGTTCTTGTTCTTGCCTCCGGAGTACAGCTGCGACGCCGAAGTCGCCGCGACGCAGTTGTTGTTGTTCCCCAACGGGTTCGAGTGGCTGACCTTCCACTCGTGGGTGAAGAAGTCCGGCCAGACGTCCAGCTCGATCAGCGACGAGCCGGCGTCCAGCGCCTGGGCCAGGTAGCCGTAGGCCGCCGGGTCGTAGGTGTTGTGCACGCCGACGGTCGTGACGTGGGACAGCTTGGGACTGTCGGCGTTGGCCGCGGTCGCCCCGGAGAGGGTCAGTGCCGCCGCGAGGAGTGCCACCGAGAAGAGCTTCATCCAGGCTCCTTCGAACGTGAGTAACGTTCACAATGTCGCACCGTGGTTGACTGTTCATGAAGCAAAAGAGGCTGATTGGCCTAGACCAGAAGTCGGGAAACCACCATGACGACGAGCCTTCCGACCGCCTTGACGATCGCCGGGTCGGACTCCGGCGGGGCCGCCGGGCTGCAGGCGGACCTGCGCACGTTCCTGACCTGCGGCGTGCACGGCCTGGTCGCGGTCACCGCCGTCACCGTGCAGAACACCCTCGGCGTGCACGACCGGGCCGACCTGCCGCCGCACATCGTGGCCGGGCAGATCGAGGCCGTGGCGGCGGACATGGGCGTCGGCGCGGCGAAGACCGGCATGCTGGCCTCGGCCGAGATCATCCACGCCGTCGCGGCGGCGTGCGACAAGGCGGCCATCGGGCGCGACGAGGAGATCCCGTTCGTCGTCGACCCGGTGGCGGCGTCGATGCACGGCCACCCGCTGTTCGACGAAGCCGGGCTGCACGCCCTGCGCGACGAGCTGCTCCCGCGCGCGACGGTGCTGACGCCGAACCTCGACGAGGTCCGGCTGCTGACCGGGATGACGGTGACCGACCGCGAAGGCATGCACACCGCGGCGGTGGTGCTGCACCGGATGGGCCCGCGGTACGTCCTGGTCAAGAGCGGCCACCTGCAGACCGACCCGGAGTGCGTGGACCTGCTGTTCGACGGCTCGACGTTCGTGGAGCTGCCGGGCAAGCGCTATTCGACGCCGCACACGCACGGCGCGGGCGACACGATGGCGTCGGCCCTGACGGCGGGCCTGGCGAAGGGCATGTCCGTGGTCGAAGCCGCGCGCTACGGCAAGTGGTTCGTTTCGCACGCGGTCGAGCACGCGTACCCGATGGGCGCCAAGGTCGGCCCGGTCTCCGCCTTCTGGCGGCTGGCTCCCGAAGAGCGCTGAGCACCCACCCGGCTACCATCCCTGCGTTTACTGATCCTTGACCAACGCAGGGGGCGGCCTTGACCGGGCGCGAGCGGGTGGCGGAGGTCCTCGAGGGCCGCCGCTTCCAGAACTTCATCATCGCGGTGATCGTCTTCAACGCCGTAACCCTCGGCATGGAGACCTCCACGTCGATCATGGACGGCTACGGCGGCCTCCTGCACGTCCTCGACCACATCGCGCTCGGCATCTTCGTCGCCGAGCTGCTGGCCAAGTTCTACGCCTACCGCGGGCGCTTCTTCCGCGACAACTGGAACGTCTTCGACCTGCTGGTGGTCGGCATCGCGGTGATCCCGGCGACCGGGCCGTTCGCCGTCCTCCGGTCGCTGCGGGTGCTGCGCGTCCTGCGGCTGATCTCCGTCGTGCCGTCGATGCGCAAGGTCGTCTCCGGCCTGCTCGCGGCGATCCCCGGGATGGCGTCGATCGCCGCGCTGCTCGCGCTGATCATCTTCGTGGCCGGCGTGATGGCGACGAAGCTGTTCGGCACCATCGACCCCGGCGACTTCGGCGACCTCGGCACGTCGCTGTTCACGCTGTTCCAGGTCATGACCGGCGAAGCGTGGCCGGACATCGCGAAGACGATCATGGAACAGGCCCCGATGGCCTGGATCTTCTTCGTCGTCTACATCCTGGTGTCCAGCTTCGCGGTGCTGAACCTCTTCATCGCCGTCGTCGTCAGCGGCATGGAGGACGAGCTGCGCCAGGACATCCGCGAGGAAGAGGCGAAGCAGGCCGAAGCGCAAGCCGCCGCGAACCAGGAGATCCTCGACGAGCTCCGCGCCCTGCGCGCGGAGCTGGCCGAACTGCGGCAGAAAGCCGCTTGGTGAGGCTTATTCAGCCGTCGGCCGCCGCATGATTTTGCCCTGATCAGCGGTATGCGCGCGGGGCACGGCGGCCTAGCCGGAATAAGCCTCAGTCGTCCGCGATCAGCGCTTCGAGGGCCGGCAACGCCGCCAGCAGTGCTTCGCGGTGGTCGGGCGAGAGCCGGTCGAGCCGCCGGTTCAGTTCCTGCACCCGGGTCGACCGGACGCCGGACACGAGCCGCTCGCCCTCTTCCGTCGCCTTCGCCAGCCAGGCCCGGCGGTCGACCGGGTCGGACTCGCGGCTGACGTACCCCGCCTCGACCAGGGACGCGATGATCCGCGACATCGTCGCCGCGGCCACGCCTTCCCTGGCCGCGAGGTCGCCGAGCCGGAGCTGGCCCGCGTGCACCAGCGTCGCCAGCGCCGAGATGGCGCCGTGGCCCGGCCCCGGCACACCCGCCTGCCGCAGCGACCGCGACAGCCTGCCCACGGCGAGGTACAACCTGCCCGAGACGTCCTGGACCGATGTGCTCGTCACGGCTGGCTCCTTCTGCCCTCGCCCCGCCGCGGGTGCGCCGGAAATGCCGTCCACCTTACGGGTTCCAGGTCACGCTCCGCGTTAAGGAGCCCCGGTTCACCGGGGTGGGCTCGACGCCTGAGCCCAGAATCGCTGCGGCACCCGCCCGGCCTCGCGGGCCAGCCGGCCGGCGAGGACCCCGGCCCGCATCGCCGCCGCCATCCGCTCCGGATCGGCCGCCCGGGTGACGGCGGTGGACAGCAGGACGGCGTCGCAGCCGAGCTCCATCGCCAGCGTGGCGTCCGATGCCGTGCCGATTCCGGCGTCCAGGATGACCGGGACACCCGCTCGCGAAACGATCAGCTCGATGTTGTGCGGATTCCGGATGCCCAGCCCCGTGCCGATCGGCGCGCCCAGCGGCATCACCGCCGCGCAACCGGCCTCCTCCAGGCGCAGGGCGAGCACCGGGTCGTCGTTCGTGTAGACGAACACGGTGAACCCGTCGGCGGCCAGCCGTTCGGCGGCGTCGAGGGTCTCGATCGGGTCCGGCAGCAGCGTCCGGTCGTCGGCGTGCACCTCGAGCTTGACCAGGTCGGTCTCCAGGGCCTCGCGCGCGAGCTGCGCGGTGAGCACGGCTTCGGCGGCCGTCCGGCAGCCCGCGGTGTTCGGCAGCAGCTCGATGCCGAGCCGCTTCAGGAGTTCGAGGACACCGGAGCCGCCTTCGGCGTCGGCGCGGCGCATGGCCACGGTGGTCAGCTCGGTGCCGGACGCGACCAGCGCGCGTTCGAGCACGGCGAGGTTGGCCGCGCCGCCGGTACCGATGATCAGCCGGGACGTCAGCTTGGTGGTGCCGATGACCAGGGGTTCCACGTCCATTTCAGCCTCCTTGGACCGCGGTGAGCACGTCGAGGACCGCCCCCTTGGGCACCGGGGTGGCCGCCCAGTCGGCGCGGCGGACGACGACGCCGTCGACCGCGACGGCGATGCCGGGCCGCTGCCCGCCCGACGCGTCGAGGACGTCGGCGACCGTGGCGCCGTCCGGGAACGCCGTCCACTCGCCGTTGAGCTTGATCTCCATCACACGTGCTCCTTCTGGTGCAGGCGGGCGGGCGAAGCCGCTTCGACGCCTTCGGGCGGCTCGTCGCCGTCGAGCCAGGCGACCACGGCGTCCGCGGTCACCGGGGCCATCAGCAGGCCGTTGCGGTGGTGCCCGGTCGCGGCGAAAACCCCGCCGCCCAAGGCGCCCAGGTACGGCAGCGCGTCCCGGCTGCCGGCCCGCAGGCCCGCGGCGGTCTCGGCCAGCTCGTACTCGGTGATCGCGGGGAAGACGCGTTCGGCGCCTTCGAGCAGCTCGCGCACCCCGCGGGCGGTGACGGCCTGGTCGAAGCCGGCCTCGTACTGGGTGGCGCCGAGGACGAGCTCGGAGTCACCGCGCGGGACGAGGTAGATCGGGCGGCCTTCGACGACGGCCCGGACGGTGTGCGCCGGCGGCGGCAGGCAGCCGCGGCGGGGCCGGAGCCGGAGGATTTCGCCCTTGAGCGGGCGGACGGCGTCGGCGAGGAGCGGGTGCAGGCGTCCGGTCCAGGCGCCCGCGGCGAGCACGACGGCTTCGGCGTCCGGGAGCTCTTCGACGCGCTCGCGAACGAACCGGACTCGGTGGTTGACGCAGGCGGTGTAGAGGGCGTCGAGCAGCTTCCGGTTGTCCACGGCCAGGTCACCGGGGACGTGGAGTCCACTTCGGACAGACCCGAGGCCGGGTTCGAGCCGCTTGGCCTCCCGGCCGGTCAGCCGCTCGGCGGCGCGGCCGAGGGAGTGCAGGTGGCCGGCCAGGATGTCCAGGTGGCCGGCGTCGGCGCTGTCGAGGGCGACGACGAGCGTCCCGTGGCAGGCCAGTCCGGGGTCCACGCCCTCTTTTTGCAGGTCACGCGCGAAATCCGGCCAGCGCCTCAGCGACTCCTCGCCGAGGCGGAGGACGTCCTCCTCGCCCGGCCAGGCCTCGGTGACCGGGGCGAGCATGCCCCCGGCCAGCCAGGACGCGCCGCCGCGGGCGGGCTCGGGGTCGTAGAGGGTGACACTGCGACCGGTGCACGCGGCTCGCCACGCCGTGGACAGGCCGATCACTCCGCCGCCCACCACTGCCAGGTTCGTCATGGAATCACGCTCCCTGCGCCGGCATGACCCGGATCAGGTTCCACGGTCGGAGCGGCAGCTCCCTCTCAGCCCGTGCCTCGGGCTCCCGTGCGGACCTCTCCACCCTAGCTGGCGGGGTACGGTCGCCGCTATGCCCGCCTTCTCCGGTGACAAGATCCGCGCCCGCCTCGACGCGGCGCGCCTGTACCTGTGCACGGACGCCCGCACGGACCGCGGCGACCTCGCTGCCTTCGCCGACGCGGCCCTCGCGGGCGGCGTCGACATCATCCAGCTGCGCGACAAGACCGGCGCCCTGGAGGCGGCCGGCGAGATCGCGGCGCTGGAGGTGCTGGCGGAGGCGTGCGCCCGCCACGGAGCGCTTCTTTCGGTGAACGACCGGGCCGACGTGGCGCTCGCGGTGGGTGCCGACGTGCTGCACCTGGGCCAGGACGACATCCCGGTGCCGCTGGCCCGCCGCATCCTGGGCGACGACGTCGTCATCGGCCGCTCGACGCACTCGCTGGACCAGGCCCTCGCCGCGGCCGCGGAGCCCGGCGTGGACTACTTCTGCACGGGCCCCTGCTGGCCGACGCCGACGAAGCCGGGCCGCTCCGCGCCGGGCCTCGACCTGGTGCGCGCGACGGCGGCCTGGGCCCCGGACCGCCCGTGGTTCGCCATCGGCGGCATCGACGGCGACCGGCTGCCGTCGGTGCTGGACGCCGGGGCGTCCCGGATCGTGGTGGTCCGGGCGATCACCGAAGCCGAGGACCCCGAGGCGGCCGCGCGCGAGCTGCGGGCGCGCCTGGCCTGAGTCACGGCGCCGGTGTCGTCGCGGCGGCGCCCTTGCTGGTCGGCGGGGTCGCCGTGGTCGACGGGACCTCGGTCGACGGCTGTTCCGTCGTCGTGCTCGGGGTGGTCGTCGGGGTTTCGGACGACGTCGTCGGCGCGGTCGAGGCCGGCGTCGTGGTCGTCTCCGTCGGGGACACCTGCGTGTCATCCGTGCTGGTCGGCGGGGTGGTCGACGGCGTCTTGTCCTGGTGGCCGCCGGAGCCGCCGAGGATCTTGCCGATGCTCGAGCCCGTTCCACCGCCGATCTGGGTGCCCGTGGCCGACTCGAAGCCGACGATCGACAGGATCGCCACGGCGAACGCCGCCAGGCTCGTGCCGATGATCAACGGCCAGCGCAGCTTGCGCAACCGCGCGGACAGCTGAGACGGCTCCGGTTTCGCCAGGCGGACGGTCGGCTGGTCGGTGATCGGCACCTCCGCGGGCGCCTCCGCGGGCCCGCGCCGCCGGATCCCCGACGTCGCCAGCTGGCGCGCCCGGAGCGCCGCCTCCCGGGTGCGCTCCAGCGAGCGCAGGTACAGCTCGCTGCCGACCGTCGACACCACGCTCGCCACGCCGGCCCCGATCACCGTGCCCGCGACACCCAGCGTCGAACCGAGCAGTGCCGCCGTCACCGCCGCCAGCGCCGCCGCCAGGACCTGCGCGAGCCGTAGGCCCTTCTTCTCTTCCTTCTCTTCGGAAGCCGCTTCTTTCTCCTTGGTCATGATCCCGATTCAGGTAGTCCGTGTTCTCCCCTGTCCAACGTCTAAGGCGCGTGGGGCACTCCCCTCGTTGCCACGGCGTGAGGAGGACCACTTTGTCTGTCCATAATAGACACTCCAGACCGAACGCTTTCTTGACATACTCGACACATGGAACTGGTGACGATCTCTGACATCGAGGCCGCCGCGAAGCGCGTCGAAGATGTCGCCGTACGCACGCCCCTGCTGCTCCAGACCTGGGATCCCCGCGGAACCCTGTGGCTCAAACCCGAAAATCTGCAGCCGGTCGGCGCGTTCAAGGTGCGTGGCGCGTTCAACGCCGTCGCCACCCTCGACGACGCGGCCCGCGCGCGGGGCGTCATCGCGTACTCGAGCGGCAACCACGCGCAGGCAGTCGCGTACGCCGCGCAGCGCTACGGCGTGCCCGCGGTGATCGTCGTGCCGGACGTCGCGCCGCGGATCAAGGTCGAAGCCACCCGCTCGTACGGCGCCGA
Organism: Amycolatopsis sp. cmx-13-12; assembly: GCA_049998155.1. Classification (GTDB taxonomy): domain Bacteria; phylum Actinomycetota; class Actinomycetes; order Mycobacteriales; family Pseudonocardiaceae; genus Amycolatopsis. The sequence goes on from JAEBES010000002.1 coordinate 874,264, forward strand.
GGTGATCGAGGTGCCGATCGGCGAGCACGAGGCGAAAGCGCAGGAACTGGCCCTCGAACGCGGGCTGACCCTCGTCCCACCCTTCGACCACGCGGCCATCATCGCCGGGCAGGGCACCGCCGGGCTGGAGATCGCCGAGGATCTGCCGGACGTCGAGGTCGTGCTCGTCCCGATCAGCGGTGGCGGGCTGGCGGCCGGGGTCGGCGTCGCGATCAAGGCCCGCTGCCCGCGGGCGAAGGTGATCGGCGTCGAGCCCGCGGTGGCCGCGGACGTCGCCGACAGCCTCCAGCGCGGCGCACTGGTCCGCTGGCCGCAGGCCGACCGCGCCCGCACCATCGCCGACGGCCTGCGCTCGCAACCGTCGGAACTGACGTTCGCCCATTTGCGCGAAGTCGTCGATGGGATGGTGACGGTCTCCGAGGACGAGATCCGCGAAGCCGTCCGCGTCCTCGCCCGCAAGGGCCGTCTGGTCGCCGAGCCCAGCGGCGCGGTGACGACGGCGGCGTACCTCTTCCGCGCCGGCGAGCTCCCCGCCGGGAAGACGGTCGCGCTCGTCTCGGGCGGCAACGCCGACCCGGCGCTGTACGCCGAGATCCTCGCGGGTTAGGAGCCGGCGACCGGGGTCCTGCCGCCGCGGATGTGCGTCGGCGGGCCCTCGACGCCGCAGTGGTAGCACTCGCCAAGGTGGGGGCACTCGTCGTCGGGCTTGGCCTCCGGCGGAGGCGACGACGGTGGCGCGAGGACGCCGTTGTGGATGCCCAGCGCGATCAGGCCGCCGGCGATCGCCAGGGTCGCGCAGATGACCAGCGCCGTCCGCCAGCCCGCGGTCAGCGCGACCGGGTCGGCGTACGCCTCGCCGGTCAGCCCGGCCGCCGCCGGCAGCACCGCCACCGCCAGCAGGCCACCCGAGCGGGCGATGGCGTTGTTGACGCCGGACGCGACACCGGCGTAGCGGTCCGGGGCCGCGGCGAGCACCGTCGCGGTCACCGGGGCGACGACCGTCGCCAGGCCGAGCCCGAACACGACCACCGCGGGCAGCACCGCGCCGAGGTAGGACGCGCCGGGCGCGATGCGCAGCATCAGCAGCATCCCGGCGCCGACGACGATCGGCCCGATCACCAGCTGCGCGCGCGGGCCGATGCGCTGCGCGAGCGCGCCGGAGCGGCCGGAGAGCAGCAGCATGATCACCGTCAGCGGCAGCCCGGCCAGCCCGGACGCCGTCGGCGAGTAGCCGAGCGAGACCTGCAGCTGCATGACCAGCAGCATCATCACGCCCCCGAGGGCCGCGTAGACGACGAAGGTGAGCGCGTTCGAGAGGGTGAACGTGCGGTCGCGGAACAGCGACGGCGGCACCAGCGGCTCATGCGAGCGGTGCTGGACGAAGACGAACGCGGCCAGTCCCGCGATCCCCAGCAGGCCCGCCCCCAGCACGAGCGGGTCGCCGATGCCGCGCGCGGGCGCCTCGACCAGCGCGCCGGTGATCCCGGCCAGGCCGAGGGCGCCGAGGGCGGCGGCGCCGAAGTCCGGGTGCCCGGTGGCGTCGGGGTCCCGGGATTCGGGGACGAACTTCCGCGCCATGAGCACGACGGCGACCGCGATCGGCACGTTGATCAGGAACGCCAGCCGCCACGACCACACCTGCACGAGGAATCCGCCGAGCAGCGGGCCGGCCGCGGCCGCGATACCGCCGAGGCCGGACCAGGCGCCGATCGCCCGGGCCCGGGCGTCGTGCGCGAAGGACGCCTGGAGGATCGCGAGCGACCCCGGCGTCAGGAGGGCGCCGCCGATGCCCTGCAGGATCCGGGTCGCGACGAGCATCTCGGTGGACGTCGCGGCGGCGCACAGCCCGGACGCGACGCCGAACCAGACCACGCCGACGAGGTACATGCGGCGCCGGCCGTACCGGTCGCCGAGCGAACCGGCGACCAGGATCAGCGCGGCGAGCGCCAGCATGTAGCCGTCGAGGATCCACTGGAGGCCGGCCACGGAGGCGTTGAGCTCGGCGCCGATGCGGGGCAGGGCGACGTTGACGATGGTCCCGTCGAGCATCGCCATGCCCGAGCCGAGGATCGTGGTCGCGAGCAGGCCGCGGGCGGCGCCGGTGCCCCACCGGATCCCGGTGTCTTCAGTGGCAGTCACCCGGTCACCTTCACCGCGACCACAGCACCCCGTCAACCCGGCAGGTCGTGAGTGGCAAGGAGGGTTCTAACCCGCCTTACCACTCACGAGGCGTTAGGGCAGCAGCGTCGTCACGAACTTGTAGCGGTCGCCGCGGTAGACCGAGCGGGCGAACTCGACCGGCTTGCCGTCCGTGGCGAACGAGTGGCGGGTCAGCATCAGCACCGGCATGCCGACGTCCGCGCCGAGCATCTCCGCTTCCTGCGGCCCCGCCAGCGAGGTCTCGATCGTTTCTTCCGCGCGTTCGAGTTCGACGCCGTAGTGCTCGCGTAGAACGGCGTACAACGAACCGCCGGCCGAGACGTGCTTGCGCAACCCGCGGAACCGGCCGAGCGGCAGGTGCGTCGTCTCGAGCGCCATCGGCTGCGAGTCCGCCAGTCGAAGTCGTCGAAGGCGAAGGATTTTCGCGCCGGTTCGGATTCCGAGCAGCTTCGCGAGGTCGCCCTCGACCGGCATTTCCTCGACTTCCAACAGTTTCGACGACGGCTTCAGACCTTGCTTGCGCATGTCCTCGGTGTAGGAGGACAGCTGGAGCCGCTGCGCGAGCTTCGGCTCGGCCGCGAAGGTGCCCTTGCCCTGCACGCGGTGCAGGCGGCCCTCGGCGGTCAGGTCGGCCAGCGCCTGGCGCACGGTGGTGCGGGAGACCGTGAACTCCCCGGCGAGCGCGCGTTCGGTCGGGATCGGCGACCCCGGCGGCAGCACGTCCAGGAGGTCGAGGAGGTGCTGTTTCAGCGCCCAGTACTTGGGCTCGCGCTGCCCGCGCATCCCGGCGACGGCGCCCGCCTCGCCCGTGGTGGTGGTCTCCAACATGCCCGGCTCCCTATGTCTTCCCTCATCGCACGCCACGTCCCCGTAAGAAACGTACCCTTTTCCCCAAACGCGCCGCCCCTATAACATTGGTCTAGACCTGACCGACGCCGCCTGAGTCCGGTACATAATGCCGGAGGTGGAGAGGAAAATGATGACCGAACAACGGCCCGGCGCGCACATGGCCGCGGAGATCGCCCAGCAGCCGGACGTCCTGGCCGGACTGGTGGCGCGTCAGGCGGAAATCGCCGAAGTGGCGGAAAAGATCTCACAACGGCCGCCGCGGTTCGCTTTGCTCGCGGCGCGTGGATCGAGCGACCACGCAGCGTTGTACGCGAAGTACCTGATCGAGGTACTCCTCGGCCTTCCGGCGGGTCTGGTTTCCCCGTCCACGGCGACGCTGTACGGCGCGCGACCGGATCTGCGGGACGTGCTCTTCGTCACGGTCAGCCAGAGCGGCGGCTCGCCCGACCTGATCGAAGTCACCGAGACCGCGCGGCGCCAGGGCGCGCTGACGGTGTCGGTCACCAACACGCCGGACTCGCCGCTGCGGGCGGCGTCCGAGCTCGGTGTCGACATCGGCGCGGGCGTCGAGAAGGCCGTCGCGGCCACCAAGACGTACTCCGCGACGCTGATGGCGCTGTACCTGCTGATCGACGCGGTGCGCGGCGGCAAGGCGGCCGACGCCGAGAAGATCGGCGAGCTGGCGCAGCAGACCCTCGACGGCGCCACCGAGGGCGTGCAGCGCGCGGTCGACCGCTACCGGTTCGTGAACCGGGTCCTCACCGCGGCCCGCGGCTACTCCTACGCGACCGCGCTGGAGGCGTCCCTCAAGCTCGCCGAGACGAGCTACCTCGCGGCCCGCGCGTACAGCGGCGCCGATCTCCTCCACGGCCCGGTCGCCGCGGTCGACGACCAGACCGCGGTCCTCGCGGTGACCAGCGCCGGGCACGGCGCCGACGCAATGCACGAGGTGATCGACGCCGTCGGCAAGCGCGGCGCGGACGTCGTCGCGGTCGGCTCGGCCTCGGCCCAGGCCCCGGCGGCGCTGCGCATCGACGTCCCGCAGACCGTCGAGGAGCTCGCGCCGATCCTGGAGATCCTGCCGATCCAGCGGATCGCGCTCGGCCTGTCGCTGGCCCGCGGCGGCGACCCGGACAACCCGCGCGGCCTGCTGAAGGTGACCAAGACGCGGTGAGCTTCGCGATCGGCGTCGACGCCGGCGGGACGTCGACCAGGGCCGCACTGGTCGACGCCACCGGCGCGGTGCTGGGCACCGGGCGCGGCGAAGGAGCCAACCCGAACGCGCACGCGCCCGAGGTCGCCGCGGGCCGGATCGCGGACGCGATCACCGCGGCGCTCGGCGCCCACGACCCCGGCGCCGTGCGGGCGTGCGTCGTCGGCATGGCCGGGGTCAGCAAGCTGAGCGACCGGAGCGTGGCGGCGGTCTTCGACGCGGCGTGGACGCGAATCGGTCTCACGTGTGCCGTCCGGACGGTCGCCGACGCCGAAGTGGCGTACGCGTCGGCGACCTCGGCGCCGGACGGGACGGTCGTCGTCGCCGGAACCGGTTCGATCGTGGGCCGGATCCGCAAGCGGCGGCTCGCGGGCACCACCGGCGGCTACGGCTGGCTGCTCGGCGACGAAGGGTCGGCGTTCTGGCTCGGCCGCGAAGCCGTCCGCTCCACTTTGGAGGCACTGGGCCGCGGCCTGCCGCTCGACGGGCTCCCCGCGGCGGTGCTGGGCACCGCGCTCGGACTGTCCGTTTTGGACGTCCGCGACGACGCCGCCCGGCTCGCCGCGTCCCGGGCGTTGATCACCGCGGCCAACGCGGAGGCGCCGGTCCGGCTCGCCCGGTTCGCCCCGCTGGTGAGCGCGGCGCACGACGCGGGCGAGCCGGCGGCCCGGGAGATCGTCGCCCGAGCGGCCGGGCACCTCGCCGAGAACGCCCTCACGGCGCGCGAGCCCGGCGAGTCGACCCCGGTCGTGCTCGTCGGCTCGGTGCTCACCGGAACCAGCCCGGTCGGCGAGCTCGTCCGCCGCCGACTGGGTGAACTCGAGGTGCTGACCAGCTCCGATGGGGTGCTCGGGGCGGCCTGGCTGGCCGCCGTGGACGCCTTCGGCGAGGGGGCGCCGCGACCCCGGGCGTAAGGATCTCGAGCAAAACGCGGCGCAAAGACGCGAAAACGTCGACTGAACCCGGGTAGTCCGGGTACCGTAGGCAGTGGCCCCCGGACCCTCCCCCCTCGCCGGGGGCCGCCTTATGCCCCGGGTGCGTCGTCCGAGCGGGTTTCCGGCGCCAGGCGGAGGCCGGGGTGATCCGGTGGCAACGCCCGGTAGAGCACCCAGCCACTGACCGCGACGGTCAGCGCGACGAGCGGCCACGAGAGCACGGTGCGGGCCACGCCGAGGGCGAGCACCTGGCCGGCCGACCACAGCAGGCCGTAGACGACCACGCGCAGTGTGTACTGGAGCACCCACACCCAGCTGGCGCGCGAGTAGGCCTTGAGCAGCACGGCGTCGCGGCGCCAGCGCGTCTTCTGGCCCAGCAGCAGGCCGACGACGACGCCGAGCAGCGGCCAGCGCACGACGATGCTGGCCGCCCAGAGCAGCGCGCTGGCCACATTGGACATCAGCTGCAGGAGGAAGAAGTCCTGGGCCCGGCCGGTGTGCAGGGCGATCAGCGCGGCCGCCACGACGGCGGCGAGGCTGACGACGAGCGCGCGCACCTTGCCACCACGGGCGATCCGGTAGACCCCGACCGCGATGGCGACGGCGACGGCGGCCCCGGCACCCCAGGCGACGGACTGACCGGCCGCGAGCCACCCGGCGACGAAGCCGACGGGCGGGATGCTGGCGTCGAGCGCCCCCCGGCGGCCACCGAGGATCTGCGTGAGCGACTCACGGGGTTCTCCGGACACGTGTCCAGCCTGCCGGATCGCGTGCCGGGCACCCCGCGGAGGGAGACTTTCGCCACACCGGGTGCCGGGTTTGCGGCCGAGTGCACGGTTTCATGGCATGCCGAAGGTGAAGACTGCGTAATAGAGAGGTGGAGAAGGCCGACAAGATAAGACACTGTTACCGCAGGCTGAACGCCCGGGGGTGAGCGGGTTTGCGGCCGATGGTTAGTTGAGGTGTACAACTACATGTCGGGGTGTGTCGGTCGCAGGGATGGGAAGGGGACCCAACGTGTACGGATTCGACAGCTACGTAGCTCTGGGGGACAGCTTCACCGAGGGACTGAACGACGGCCTGCCGGACGGCTCTTTCCGCGGGTGGGCCGACCGGCTGGCCGAGGTCCTGGCGGCCGGCCGCAGCGACTTCCGCTACGCCAACCTGGCCCTGCGGGGCAAGATGCTCGACGAGATCCTCGACGAGCAGCTGCCGATCGCACTGGACCTGAAGCCCGATCTGGTCACGCTGTGTGCCGGCGGCAACGACATCATCGTCCCGGGCGCGGACGTGGACGCGGTCACCGAGCGCCTGGAGGAGGGCGTCGCGAAGCTGCGCGAGGCGGGCATCCCGGTGCTGATGTTCAACGGCCCGGACACGAAGGTCCTGTCGGTGATGTCGGTCCTGCGCGGCAAGGTGGCGATCTACAACACGAACCTGTGGGCGATCGCGGAGCGCCACGGAGCACGCATGGTCGACCTGTGGACCATGGGCCCCCTCCACGACCGCCGCGCCTGGAGCGACGACCGGTTGCACTTTTCCCCGGAGGCCCACCGCCGGATCGCCCTGAAGGCGGCCGAGGTGCTGGGGATCCCGGTGGAGGCGGACTGGCGCGAGCCGTGGCCGCTGGCGGAGGCGCCCAACCGCTGGATCGACTCCCGCCGCTCGGACCTGACGTGGACGAAGGTGCACCTGCTGCCGTGGATCCGGCGGCAGCTGCGCGGCGAGTCGATGGGGGACGGGTTGTCGCCGAAGCGGCCGCAGCTGGCGCCGCTGGTGCCTTTGGAGGTACTCGAGGTTACGGACACCACTCCGCGGCAGCAGGCTAGTTGAGGTTTGGTCGGGGTGGGGTTTTGAGCGAGTTGGGTTGTGGTTGAGGTCGCTCTCTCAGCTTTCGGGATTAGCGGCTCGATGGTTTGACGGCTCGGCTGAGTGAGGCTGCGGCGCCCGCTGCCCGCTGCCCGCTGCCCGCTGCCCGCTGCCCGCTGCCCGCTGCCCGCTGCCCGCTGCCCGCTGCCCGCTGCCCGCTGCCCGCTGCCCGCTGCCCGCTGCCCGCTGCCCGCTGCCCGCTGCCCGCTCAGAATGAGCCTCCCCCACTCCGGCACCCCCGACCCGGCCCCACCCTCCCAAGCAGGGTTCCGGCGAAGTCGTTTGTGCTACCGGGGAGGGCGATCGATCGCCGGGGCGGTGCCCCACCTGAAGACACAGCTGGTCCGAGGTCACCGGCAGGGTGCGATGCCCACCACCCCGAAGCCGGAATTGTCACTACGGCCGCTGGCACCGCGTCAAGGCGGGAAAGCGCGCCTTGACCCGGCACCACCGTCCGTGTTCTGGCTTCGGATCGGGGCGGCGGGGGAGGTCTGGGTGGGGTGCAAGTCCGCCCTCTTCCTGCTGTCGAGCAGGTGAAGCACCTGAAAAGCCCCAAGGAACAACCCCCGCGCGCGGCCCGCCCTCCCAGGGGGAACCACCCGTCTCCAGCCTATCCCCCACCACCGACACTCCGTGCCCAACCGAACACGAACACCCGAGTTGTCCACATGTCGACTTACTTGGGGACAACTTGTGGATGACCACCCGGATTCAGGTCGCCAACCCGCGGGACCCGGCTTACAGTCCCTTTATGCGTCAGCGCTGGATCCTCGTGGTCCCGGTTGCGGTGCTGGTCACAGCGCTGCTCGCGGGGGTCGCCACCTGGACTGGGGCCGGCACGATGGAGCGGGATCTCACCGCCCGCGCCCAAACCGCTCTCTTCGAAGCCGGCCTGCCGACCGGGGATGTGCGGTTCGACGGCCGGGATGCCACCCTCAGCGGCTTCCCGCCCGGGCAAGCGCTCCGCGCCCTCGAAATCGTGCAGAACGTCGATGGGGTTCGGGCCGCCAAGGTCAACGGCGACGTCACCCCGGTAGCTCCGAGCACCCCCAGCCCGACGCAAACAACGACGCAAACAACGGCGGCAACAACAGCACCGCCGAGCCCGCCGCCCACCACCAGCACCACGGCTCCGCCGCCCACCGACAAGGCCGGCGTCCAAGCCGAGATCGATCGGATGCTCACCGAAGCCCCCATCGCCTTCGAGCCCGACAGCGCGAAACTCACCCCGGAGGGCGAACAGGGCGCGCGCAGCATCGCGATCGCCCTCGCCAAGGCGCCCGCCGGCTTCCGGTACCGCGTCACCGGGCACGTCGCTCGCGGGCCCGGCGGGGAAACCGCCGCTCTCAAACTCTCGCGGGACCGCGCCCGCGCCGTCGCGCGGATCCTCACCTCCAACGGGCTCAGCAGCAACCGCGTGACCTACCGGGGGCTGGGCGACACCCGGCCGGCCACCGGCGGCCAAGAAGACCGGCGTGTCGAGATCACGGTCGTTTGAGGGGTGATGAGCTGATGTTCTGGCTGTTCGGACAGATCTGGCTGTGGCTGATCGTCGCCTTCGCCCTGGGCGCGCTTACCTCGTGGCTGGTGCTGCGGACCGCGCAGCGCCCCAAGCCCGCGCGCGAAGAAGAACCCGCCGCGGAAGAACCGCGCTACGAGCCGCCACCGCCGCTCTCGACCGAGCAGACGCAGTTCATCCCCGCCGCCTGGGCGCAGCATGCCTCCGATCGACGCGCCGAGGCGCCGGATGACGAGGAACCGGATCCCGTCGGCCACCGCGAGGGACGCCTTCCCCTGCCGCCGCAGCGGGGGGCGCAGGACGAGGACTGGCCCACCGAAGAAGAGCCCGCCTGGCCGGAATCCGAGGAGGCCCCCCAGTGGCCGCAGCAGCCTGGACGCGGTGGCTGACACCCATCCTGGTAAGTTCGGCTACGCACTGTGAGCGAGGGCTGAGGAGGGGTGTGTGGCGCTCCCCCATTGGACGTCGCAGCAGGTCCTGCCGCCGGGCCGGCACGCGGGCGACCTCGCCGACGTCTACGAACGCCTGGTGTTCGACGCCCCGCACCAGAACGAACGCGAGATCCTGTTCAGCGCGCTCAACAGCTACCTCGGCGTCGCCCGGCGGATCATCCCGTCCGGCCGCGCCTGGATCGGCGGCGAGCTGATCACCCGGACCGCGCACCCGCCGCAGAGCCTCGACGTCGTCCTCATCCCGGACGAGTGGGGCGCGCTCAAGCGGCTCGACGGCGCCGGGCGGTCCGCGCTCTACGGCCTGCTCACGCTGCGCGGCGTGATCGTCGGGCAGCCGGCCATGTACCTCGACCAGGTGCAGCCGGTCGGCGGCATGCTGGACGGCTTCCTGTGCCGCCCCGGCGACGAAGACGTGTGGGCCGAGGTCTGGGCCGAAGGCGGCAGGGGCTACCCGGAGATGATCTGGTGAGGAACGAGTTCCGGCGCATCGCCGACGAAATCCCCGGCGGCACGTGGCTCGACGACCTGGCCCGCGCCTCGGCGATGGCGGCCAACGCCAAGTTCGAGCGGACGTCCCGCTCGCCGCTGCTGCACGTCTCGGTGATCGGCGAGCAGACCATCGACGCCTACACCTTCTCCGACATCAGCCGCGCCCTGCAGGACGCGACGGCGAAGATCGGGCACATCATCCGGAACCCGTCCGGCGAGGTCACCCAGGTCCAGCAGACCGACCGGGACAAGGCGCCGCTGATCCAGCGCGGCCAGGCGGGCAACGCGATCTTCTTCGGCTTCCCGGAGCCGCTGGCCGACGACGCCCTGATCGTCGACGGCATCGAGACGCTGTCCGAGCGCGCGGTCAAGGAGCTGTGCGACTTCCTGCCGGCGAACGGCTCGGACGACGGCGCGCTCGACGCCGTGCTGCTCCAGCGCGACACCGTCCGCAACGCGGTGAGCGACATCGTCAACGCCGTCGCGAAGAACGCCGGCATCGGGATGGCGCTGACGCCGACCGCGGGCGAGCAGGTCACCCGCAGCATGACCACCGAACAGGCGCGGATCCTGCAGGGCAGCCTCCGCGAATCCCGCGAGGAGGTCGGCTACGAGACGGTCCGCGGCCGGCTCGACGGGGTCCGCACGCGACGCCGGATCTTCTACCTCGACCGCGAGTCGGGCGGCACGATCCAGGGCGCGGTGGCGCCGGATCTGCTCGACCAGATCAAGGAGAACCTCGACCGCCCGGTTACGGCCCGGTTACGCGTGGTGCGCACGACCACGATCGACGGCCGCCGCGGCCGGCCGGTCTTCGAGCTCCTCGAAATCACCCCGGAAGTGAGCCTTTTCGACTGAGAAGTCCGCTATGCGACTTTCGTCTTGAACGTCGTTCCCGACGGTCGTCGTAGGCCTCACGGTGGTGCCGGTGTGTCCGTACGATATTTACGATACCCGCTGCGAGGTCGCGAAAGGCCGCGTCGAACAGTGGGAACTCCGATATTCTTCCCATTGATCATCGGGCCACGTCATGCCCACGATGTCAGGAAATATCGATACCTGACCGCAAATGGTGGGACAATGACTTTTTCCAGAATGTAACAATTTCGTTCTGGCCGACACTTATGGGTTAACGTCGTCGCACTCCCACCCGAAGGGGTTCGCATGATGACCGACCCGCAGTACCCGCCGGCGACCGCGCGCCACGGACGGCCCGCCCCGCCGGTGACGGCCACGGAGCGTCGTCAGGCCAATGCGAAGCCCTCCCGGAACATCCTGGCGATCGTCGGCCTGCTGCTCGGCGTGGGCGCGCTGGTCGTCACGTTCGTGCCGGACCTCGAGTTCGTCGCGTGGCCGCTGGGCGGGATCGGGCTGATCCTGGCCATCACCGGGCTGGTCCAGGCCAAGAAGGGCACCGTGGGCGACCGCCCGGTGGCGATCACCGCCACCGCCGTCACGGCCGTCGCGCTGCTCACCGCGGCCGGGATGCTGCTGTACTCGACCTTCTTCGGGGGCGGCGAGTCCGGCCTGCACCTGCCCGCGGTGGCCACCGACAAGCACGCCGTGACGTTCCAGGTCACCTCCGCCGGCGGCGCGACCGTGCGCTACGGCAGCCTCAACGACCAGCGCACCGAAAACGCGCCGGCCAGCACCGACGCGTGGGAGGGGCAGGCGTCCTACAACAATGGCTCCTACCTGCTGACGCTCACCGCGGACACCCGCAATGCGACGGTCAGCAACGAAATCAACTGCGCCATTCTGGTCGACGGCAAGAAGGTCGCGGAAAACAGCGGGACGACGATCGCGCTCTGCACGGCGAACGTCGGCTGACGGGCGCGGCCACCCCGCCTGGCGACCGGCCGGCCTACCCCCACGTCGGCCGGCCGGGCCGCCACGAGCCGCTCCTGGCGGCTCCGGGTCCCGCGGCGGTTTCCCGCGCGGGGCCTGGCACCGGCGTCTCCGCCTGCCCCTCCCCTAGGGCTCTGCCGGCACCGCCGAACCTACGCGGACACCGCCCGCGCCCACTAAGAATCCACTAAGGATTCAGCGCGCGGGCGGGGTCGTGACCCATTCGCAACGAAATTCCCGTGGTTCGAAACTGTCGGAAAAGGCTCACTGCAGTTCGGCGAGTTCGGTCCGCACCTCACCGACGAGCTTCGGGTGCACGCGCTCGTAAATGCGCACCGACAACGCCAGTTGTTCGCGCGCGCCGTCGATGTCGCCCCGGGCCCGCAGCACCCGGCCCAGCGTCAGCCGCAGCGTGCCTTCCCGTGCGACGAACTCGCGGCTGATCGCCAGGTCGATCGCCTCCCAGACGTACCGCTCGGCCGCCTCCAGGTCGCCCGCACGCAGGCTCAGCTCGGCCAGCTTGTCGAGCGAGACGACGACCTGGCCGTCGTCACCCAGTTCGCGGTCGATCCGCAGGCCCTCGCGCTGGTGGGTGATCGCGTCGGCCAGCCGGCCCGCCCGCTTCTCCGCCTGCGCGCAGCTGCTGAGCGCCTGCCCGCGCAGGGTGACGTCCGGGGCGCTCGCGACGGCCGCGGCCAGCCGCTCGATGGCCTTTTCGTGTTCGCCGAGCCGGCTCAGCGCGCGCCCGAGGTGCAGGTCCACCGACGTGCGCAGCCGCTGGTCGGCCGACGCGGCGGACAGCTGCGCCGCCCGTTCGGCGTCGTCGAGCCCGAACCCCGGCAGCTCGAAGGTCAGCGCGATTTCGCACCGCGCGAGCCGCAGCCAGCACTGCCCCTCGACGTCGCCCGCGGCGTCGGCGGCGGCGACCCCGAGGTCGGCCATCCGGGTCCACTCGTCGAGAAGCGGGCACGTGACCCGGTAGGTGTGCGCCAGCCGGGCGAGCCGCCAGACGTCGTCGTGGCGGCCCGCGGCGTACGCGGCGTCGAGGACGGCCAGGACGTTCGGCCACTCGGCCGCGAACCAGTCGCAGGCCTCGGCCGGGCCGGGCAGCGGCGGCATCGCGTCGTCGGTGAGCACGTGCGAGAAGTCGAGCGGGTCGGCGACCCGGCCCAGGCGGCGCCGCGCCCGGTCGGCCACCGCCTGGTAGTAGCGGACCGTCCAGCCGAGCGCCTCGTCCCGCTCCTTGTCACCGAGTTCCTTCTCCGCGAGTTCGCGCAGGTACAGCCAGACGAGGTCGTGCGGCACGAAGGCGTCGCGCTCGGTCTCGGTGATGAGGTTGTGCGCGGCCAGCGCGCGCAGCCGCCGCCGGGCCTCGGCCACCGGGATCTGCGCGACGGCGGCCATCACGTGCGGCCCGACCAGGACGCCGGGGATCGCGCCCAGCTGCAGGAACGTCTCGGCGACTTCGCCGGGCAGCCCGCGGAAGGAGACGTCGAACGCCGCGCGGACGCTGTCGTCGGCGCCGTCGACCTGCAGACCCGCGAGCCGGGTGCGTTCGTTGCCGAGTTCGTCGACGAGCTCCTCCGCGGTCCGCTGCGCGCTCGCCGAGAGCCGCGCGCCCGCGATCCGCAGCGCCAGCGGGAGGTAGCCGCAGAGCCGGGCGAGGGCGTGGTTGAGGCTCGCCGGGCCGGCGAGTTCCTCGATGAGCGCCACGGCGTCGTCGGGCGCGAGCGTGCCGAGCACGCGCTGCTTGGCCGCGTTCGACACGGCGAGCCCGTCGAGGCGCGAGCGGCTGGTCACCACGGTCATCGTCCGCGCGCTCGGCGGCAGCAGCGGCCGCACCTGCTCGGCGGTGCGGGCGTCGTCGAGCAGCACCAGCATCCGGCGCCCGGCGATGAGCGACCGGTAGAGGGCGACGCGTTCGTGCAGCAGCTCCGGGACCTTGGCGGTTTCGACGCCGAGGCCGAGCAGGAACTGGGTGAGCAGCTCGGCCGGTTCCAGCGGCGGGTGGTGCGGGTCGAAGCCGCGCAGCGACGCGAACAGCACGCCGTCCGGGAACCGCGGCGCGACCCGGTGCGCCCACCACACGACCAGCGAGCTCTTGCCGACCCCGGCGGTGCCGCTGACCACGGCGATCGTCGTCTGCCCGGCCTCGGCCCGGGTGACCAGGCCGTCGAGCCAGGCCAGCTCCTCGGTGCGCCCGGCCAGGCTGGGCACCGCCGCGGGCAGCTGCGAAATCGCTTTCGCCGGCTCCGCGCCGGTGGCCGGGGCGACGACGTCCCGGGCCGGGAGGTCGTCGTTGAGGACGCGCTCGTGCAGCCAGCGCAGTTCGGCGCCGGGCTCGACGCCGAGGGTGCGCAGCGTCGCGCGGGAGACGGTCCGGTACAGCTCGAGCGCGTCCCCGCGGCGGCCGGCGTGGTACAGCGCCCGCATCAGCTGCCCCGCGGTCCGCTCGGCCAGCGGATCGGCCCGGACGATCGGGCTGAGCTCGACGATCAGCTCCGCGTGCCGGCCGAGTTCGAGGTCGGCGTCGACGCGGGCGCCGTGCACGGCGAGGCGGAGGTCTTCCAGCTCGGGGGCCCGCAGGGAGTCGGGCACCCCGCCCAGCGCGGGGCCCTGCCACAGCGCGAGCGCCTCGGCCAGCAGCGCGGCGGCGACCTCGGGCGTGGCCAGCGACGCGCGGTCCAGCAGCGTGCGCGCCCGGTGGACGTCGATCCGGTCGGGCTCGATGTCCAGCCGGTAGCCCGGCGGGGTGGTCAGGATCCGGGGGCCGTCGAGGTCGCGCAGGATCCGCCGCAGGTGGGAGACGTTGCCGTGGACGATGGTGCGGGCGGTCGCCGGCGGGTCGTGGCCCCACAGGGCGTCGATGATCTCGTCGAGCCCGACGACCTTGCCGGGCCGCAGCGCCAGCAGCGCGAGCAGGCCGCGGACGCCGGGGCCGCCGATCGGAACGGGGTCGTCGCCGTGGAAGAGCTGAACGGGCCCGAGCAGCTGGAGCCGGGTCTGGGCCATGTTCGCGCCCACCTCCCCGGGTCCACCGTGCCCCCGGCGTCGCCCCCGCCGGAAAAGTCAACCTACCGTGATGACCGGCCGGCGAATACCGCCCCACCGGGCCGGGACCAGGACGTTTCGTCACGCTGCGGATTCCGCAGCCGGGGTCCGGCGGCCCTGCGGTTGACGCCGACGTGACAGAGCCCCGCACCACCGGTCCCGATCCGGTGGTGCGGGGCTGCCGTCGAAACTTCCGGCCGGGCCGCCAGGGGGCCGGTCCGCCCGTCCGCCACCGAGGGCAACCGGGCGGGTGAGCTCACCCCGAGCGAAGTACCCGCCGCCGGCCGTCCGCGAAGACGTGTAGCGCGGGCCACACACCCGCGCGGTGGCGACACGGTAACAGGCTGCACCGAACCGGTCACCGCCGGGTCAGAGGTCGTGAGTGGGAAACAGTGTTAGAACACTGTTTCCCACTCACGAGCGGCTGCGGCAGAGCGGGTGCGGGTCAGCGGCTGATGGGCGTCGAGTCGCGGCCGGCGATGAACGCGGGCCGCGGCGCACCGGCCGCGAACGGCTCCCGCAGGGCGTTCTCCACGCTGTTGAACACCAGGAAGATGTTCGAGCGCGGGTACGGGGTGATGTTGTTCCCCGAGCCGTGCATGATGTTCGAGTCGAACCACAGCGCCGAGCCCGCCTGGCCGGTGAACTGGTCGATGCCGTGCTCGGCCGCCATCTTGGTGATGTCGTCCTCGCTCGGCACGCCCACCCGCTGGGCCTTGAGCGAGCTCTTGTAGTTGTCGTCCGGCGTCTCACCCGCGCACTGGACGAACGTCCGGTGCGAGCCCGGCATGATCATCAGGCCGCCGTTGAACGGGTGGTTGTCGGTCAGCGCGATCGAGCAGCTGACCGCGCGCGGCGACGGCATGCCGTCCTCGGCGTGCCAGGTTTCGAAGTCCGAGTGCCAGTAGAACCCGGTGCCCTTGAAGCCGGGCATGTAGTTGACGCGGCTCTGGTGGATGTACACCTCGGAGCCGAGCAGCTGCCGCGCCCGGTCCAGCACGCGCGGGTCGCGCACCAGCTCGGCGATCAGGCCCGAAATCTCGTGGACGTCGAAGATCGACCGGACCTCACCGGTCTTCGCCTCGGTGATCACGCGCTCGTCGCGGGCCAGCTCCCGGTCGGACGACAGCCGCACCAGCTCCTGCCAGTACGTCTGGACCTCCCCCACGGAGAGCATGTCGTCGACCACGGTGTAACCCTTGGTCTCGTGGTTCGCCAGCGTGGCGGCGTCGATCGGGCCGTCGGCTTCGGTACCCCACACCGTGGGGTGCACGCGCGGCAGCTGGACCGGCGCACCGGCGATCCGGGTCGGGTAAGCGTCGTCGACCCGGGTGTCCGTCAGCGTCACGGGCTTCGCCTCCTGTTCCTCTCCGGTTCCTACGCGTCCTCGGTGATCAGGGGGTACACGCCGTTTTCGTCGTGCACCTCGCGGCCGGTCACCGGGGGGTTGAACACGCACACGCACTTGATCTCGGTCTTGGGCCGGACCTGGTGCTTGTCGTGGTCGTTGAGCAGGTAGAGCGTGCCGGGCTTGAGCTCGTACACCTTGCCGGTGGCCAGGTCCTCGATCTCGCCCTCACCGGAGGTGATGAACACCGCCTCGATGTGGTTGGCGTACCAGAAGTCGTTGACCGTCCCCGCGTACAGCGTGGTCTCGTGCACCGAGAAGCCGACGCCCTCCTTGGCGAGGATGATCCGCTTGCTGCGCCAGTTCTCGGTCTTGATGTCGGCGTCGGTGTCGGTGATCTCGTCGAGCGTGCGGACGAGCAAGGGGAACTCCTTTACTTCTTCAGGACGGCCTTGACGGACTCGTCGATGATCGACAGGCCCTGCGTCAGCTCGTCGTCGGTGAGGGTCAGCGGCGGCAGCAGCTTCATGACTTCGCCGTCGGGGCCGGAGGTTTCCATCAGCAGGCCGCGGGCGAACGCTTCCGCGCAGACGCGGCCGGCCAGGTCGCCGTTCGCGAACTCGATGCCGCGGGCCAGGCCGCGGCCCTTGGCGAGCAGGTTCGCTTCCGGGTAGGCCTCGACGATGCCGGAGAACGCGGCGGCGATGCGCTCGCCCTTCGCCTTGGTCGACTTCTCGAGCGCGTCGTCGCTCCAGTAGACGTCGATGGCTTCCTTGGCGGTGACGAACGCCGGGCTGATCCCGCGGAAGGTGCCGTTGTGCTCGCCCGGCTCCCAGACGTCGAGTTCCGGCTTGATGAGCGTCAGCGCCATCGGGATGCCGTAGCCGCTGATGGACTTCGACAGGCAGACGATGTCCGGCGTGATCCCGGCGTCCTCGAAGGAGAAGAACGGGCCGGTGCGGCCGCAGCCCATCTGGACGTCGTCGAGGATCAGCAGGATGTTGTGGCGCTTGCAGAGGTCGTCGAGGCCCTTCAGCCACTCCAGGCGCGCGGCGTTGATACCGCCCTCGCCCTGGACGCCTTCGACGATCACCGCGGCCGGCTCGTTGAGCCCGCTGCCCGAGTCTTCCAGGAGCTTCTCGAAGTAGAGGAAGTCCGGCATCGCGCCGTCGAAGTACTTGTCGTACGGCATCGGGGTGGCGTGCACCAGCGGGACACCGGCGCCGCCGCGCTTCATCGAGTTGCCGGTGACCGACAGCGCGCCCAGCGTCATGCCGTGGAAGGCGTTGGTGAAGTTGATGACCGACTCGCGGCCGGTCACCTTGCGGGCCAGCTTCAGGGCGGCCTCGACAGCGTTCGCGCCACCCGGGCCCGGGAACACGACCTTGTAGTTCAGGCCGCGCGGGTCGAGGACCTTGTCGCGGAAGGTCTGCAGGAAGTCGCGCTTGGCCACGGTGAACATGTCCAGGGCGTGGGTGACGCCGTCGCGCTGGATGTAGTCGATCAGGGCCTGCTTCAGCTGCGGGTTGTTGTGCCCGTAGTTCAGCGCGCCGGCCCCGGCGAAGAAGTCCAGATAGGGCTTTCCGCTTTCGTCGTACAGGTGGCTGCCCTGCGCGCGGTCGAACACGACCGGCCAGCCGCGGCTGTAGCTGCGTACTTCGGATTCGAGCTCTTCGAAGATGCTCATTCGGTTCTTTCTCTCCTAATCGCCCGGATTCGTCGGCGCCGTCAGCGGACCGATGCGGTAAAGCTCTTCCGGCAGGTGCCCGGCTTCGGGGAAATCCTCGCCGTCGAACAGCACACTGGTTTCCGTCGCGGCGTTCCACCGCTTCGCGAAGGACGCGAACAGCCGGATGGACGCCTCGTTGTCCGGGGTGATCGTGGTCTCGAGGTAACGCACGCCCGCACCGACGAGGCGCGTGTACAGCGCGTCCAGCAGAGCCCCGGCCAGGCCCTTTCCGCGCTGGGAGCTGTCGACGGCGACCTGCCAGACGAACGCGACCTCCGGCTCGTCCGGCCTGCGGTAGGCGATCACGAAACCGACCGCTCTGCCGTCCTCGCGCGCGACCACCGATGTCTCGGCGAAATCGCGGCACCACAGCATGTATGCGTACGGCGAGTTGAGATCGAGCTTGGCGGAATCACGCGCGATTCGCCAGAGCTCCGCGCCGTCCGCCTTGGTCGGGGATTCGATCAAGTGCGTTACGGACATACTCAGGAAACGTAACAGAGAATTTTCGGCCTGCCAGCGACGCAGCTCACGGCCCCCGTGATGACCTGCGGCGACGCGATGTACCCGGTGAGCAGTCACACAAACATGTTTGAGTCTTCCCGCACATGGGCACATGCGCGCTCGGGGCGCGGGCACACCGCCCATGACCTATTCGCACGATGGACCTTCGCGCCCGTGATCGCAAGGCGACGGGCCGAAAACGCCTCAGCGCGAGCTCGGTTCCGGAGTGCGTTCGGACGTCCTCTGCCGGGCTGCGGTCGCGGCCACTTCGAGCACGACGGCTTTCGCTTCCCGGTTCCGGGCGCGGCGGTGGCCGAGGCGACGCAGGAGAGCGCTCACCGGCGTCACGACCGCGGGCAGGAGCAGCAGCCCGGAGACCACCAGCCACCACACCGCGCCCTCGCCGCGGCGCCAGCCGGCCACGACGTCACCGAGCCAGCCGAAGAACGGCCGCGCGAGCGGGGGCAGGAACGCGGCCAGCAGCAGGGCCGCCACGACCAGCGTCCCCAGCGCCGTGAACAGCCACCGCACTTTGTGGCCCGTCGTGAGCAGCGCCGTCGCCAGGTAGACGGCCGCGCCGGCGAGGACGGGGAGGCCCACCCACTGCAGGACCGCCCCGCCGTTGTTGCCGAGGACCAGCCCGGCCAGCAGCGCCAGCACACCTGCCGCCAGGGAACCCGCGGTGCCGAGCCGGGACGCGCCCTGCGAGACCCGGGCCGTGCTCCTGGCGACCGTCCGCAGCATGCCCGCCACCGTCTGCGGCCAGCCACCCGGCAGGCGGAACGCGACCGTCCCCGCGTTGACCGTGGCGGCGCCGAGCGCGACGAGCGTCCGAGTCAGCCGCGCGGTGCCCTGCTCGCCGGCGAGCTTCTCGGCCGACACGCGGCAGGCCTGGAACCGGGCCTGCGCCGCGCCGACGTCGACCCGGGGCAGGTCACCGGTCAGCGCCTCCTCGATGCCGGAGCGGTCATCGGCGTCGTAGCGCGACGCGAGGGTGACGACCGGGAGCTCCTCGGCGGCGATCTCGGCCTGCCGCGCCCGGGCCAGCACCATCGCCGTCACCGGCAGGCTGATCGGGCGGTCATCGCCGAACGCGACCGGTGCGAGGTCGGCGTCGAGACCGAGGAACGCCAATTCGGCCGTCAGCTGGTCGCGCAGCTCCCCGATTTCGGACGGCGTGCACCGGTCGCGCTCGTCCGGCTTGCGCCAGAGGGGCTTGAGCGCGGTGACGAGCTCGTCGCGGAACCGCTCGGGCCCGACGATGTCCCGCAGCGTTTCGAGGCGGACCGGGTCGAGCAGGCACTGGACCAGCCAGCCGGCGCCGTCGATGCGGCCCCACATCCAGTCGTTGGCCCGCCAGGACGCCTTGTAGAACGCGCCGAAGTAGCTCGCCTGCATCCCGGTCAGCTTGTCCCACGACCGGCGCCGCGTCATGTCCAGCAGCGTCCGGGAATCGGCGCTGACCTGCACGAGGTCGACCCGCTGGTCGACCGACGGCGCCTGCGCGAGCAGCCCGCGCGTGGCCACGTGCAGGGTGAGCAGCCGTGCCTGGACGACGTCGTCGCCGCCCGCGGCGGCCGGGCCGAGCGCCAGCCAGTTCAGCAGGGTCGTGACGGTGCCGGACTTCTCGGGCGCCGCGTCCGCGAGGGCCCGCAACGTCGGCGCGGCCGCCCGCAGGCCCGCGACGACCTTCGGCCACGCCTCGGCGACGGCGGCCGAGCGGCCCAGCCCGGCCCACTCCTCGGCGAGCTCACGGATCCACACTTCGAGGGTGCTGCTCGCGCCGGGGCCGGGGTGCGCGGCCACCCACTGGGCCAGCCGCACGCCGCGGCCGGACGTCCGGCGGGCCGCGTGCAGCTGGGCCCGCGCGTCGTTGAGCGTCGCCGCGCGGGCCGCGTCCGGCCGGAGCCGGAACCCGGCGTTGACCAGCTGGAGGCCGGTCGCGACGGCGTCGTCGAGCGCGGTCGTCCGGTAGCCGACCAGGTCCGGCACCTGCAGGACGGCGGCGGGCGGCCCGGTGGGGACGCCGCTGCTCAGCCCGGTCACGGCGATTGCGCGCAGCTGCCGCGACATCCCGGACGCCCAGTCGCGGTCCGGGGTGCCGGCCTCGGACAGCGCGTACCGCCGGGCGGCGACCCGCACCAGCTCGGCGGCGTCCTCGGCGGTCCGCCGTTCGAGGTAGGCGGCCGCGATCCGCGCGTCGACCAGGCATTCGGGCCCGCCGCGCAAGCCGAGCGCGGCCAGGGAGACGCGGGTGTCCCGCGCCCGCAGCACGGCGTCGTTGTGCCGGGTCAGGTCGTCCAGCTCGGCGCTGATCGACTGGCTCATCACGGTGTTGACGACCTTGGCCATGGCGTTCGACAGCAGCGGCGGGTTCGCCGGATCGCATTCGACGGCGTCGGTCACCCCTTCCCCGGTCGGCACGACGTACAGGAGCAGCCGCCGGACGTCGGCGTGCGACGGGCGCTCGAAGATCTCGCGCAGCGCGGGCCGCAGGGGCTTGTTGAGCAGCACCCCGCCATCGGTCAGCCAGTGCGAGCGGGTCAGCTCGGTGTAGGGCGTCATGTCGGGGTGCAGCCGGTCGGTGCCGTCGGTGCCGATCGGCATCCGGGACAGCTCGAACGCGCCGGGGAAGGACGCGGTGGAGCGGGCCGCCAGCGCGAGCGGCCCCTCGACGCCGATGGTCCACAGTGGACCACAGAACCGGAAGAGCATCCGGTGTTCGGTGTCCCGCACCAGGTTCCCCAGCGCGTCGTCGAACCGGGTGGTCTCGCCGTCGATCATGGTGCCGGTGAGCAGCACGGTGATGTCGGGTTCATCGGCCGGCGGCGCACCTCCGGCGGTGATCTGCCGCAGCGCCCGTTCGACGTCCCCGAGCAGCACCCGGTCCCCGTCGAGCACCGACCGCGGCTGCGGCTCCTTGGCGTCCCGGATCAGGTTCTCCAGCGAACCGGTGGTGATCCAGGTGTCCCGCAGCACCTGCGGCGTGGAGCGGAAAGCCTCGGCGAGGCCGAGGCAGGCGGCGTTGATCCCGCCGGCGCTGGTCCCGGTGAGGACGTCGATCGAGACGCTCGCGCGGAGCAGGTCGAGCAGGTTCCGGTAGAGGCCGGCGCTGTCCTTGCTCCGCGACTCCCGCAGCAACTGCGACGTCTCGGTGGCGACCCCGCCCATCCAGATGGCCAGGCTGGCCCCGCCGACCATGGTCATCGCGAGCCGGATTTCCTGCTGCCACGGTTCCGCGGTCCCGTCCATGGGAGTTCTCCCGTCTTCCCGACGGAGAGTAGAGGCGGAAGGTGACGACGGGGATACGTCCGCAGGTGCGGCCGTTCGGGTGGACTTGTTCGGCCGCTCAGCCGCCGGTGGTGACCACCACCTTGCCGAACTGGCCGTTCGCCTCCAGGTAGCGGTGCGCGTCGGCGATCTCGGTGAGGTCGAAACCGCGGTCCACCCGCGGCCGGAAGGTGCCCGCCCGGACACCGGCCCGGATGAAGTGCTCGGCGCGAGCCAGCCGGGCCGGGTCCAGCGTGAGGTCGAACGCGTTGAACAGCCGCATGGTCGGCACGAACCACAACGGGAACGGCGTTTCCTTCGTGTCGAGCGCGCCGTAGACGACGAGCGTCCCGCCCTTCGCGGTGGCCGCGGCCAGCTTGCGAACGCCTTCGCCGGCGACGGCGTCGAAGACGAACTCCGCGCCCTGGCCGCCGGTGATTTCGAGGGTGCGCTCGGCGATGTCCTCGTCGTCGGTGACGATCACGTGCGCGGCCCCGGCGTCCTCGAGGCGTTCCTTCTTCGCCGCCGTGCGCGTCGCGGCGATCGGGATGGCGCCGATGTGGTTGGCGACGTCGATGGTGGCGAGCCCGACGCTGCTGGAAGCCGCCGTGATCAGCACGAAGTCACCCGGGCGTACGTGGCCTTCGTCGACGAGCGCGCCGTACGCGGTGAGGAACGGCCCCCACAGCGCGACGGTCTCGACGGCGTCAAGGCCGTCCGGGCGCCGGAGGACAGCCGACGCGGGCACGATCGCCGCTTCGCCGTAGACGCCGTAGTCCCGCATCGAGAAGCCCGCGACCGTGCTGACGGGGTCGCCGATCCCGAACCCGGTGACGCCCTCGCCGAGAGCTTCCACGACTCCCGACGCGGAGTAGCCGAGCTTCGCGGGGAACGCGCCGGGACGTTCGAAGTAGGTGCCGGAGCGGAACATCGCCTCGGCCCGGTTGAGCCCGATCGCCGCCACCCGCAGCCGCAGCTCGCCGGGCCCGGGTTCGCCGAGGTCGACGTCCACGAGCTCCAGCACTTCCGGTCCGCCTTCGGCGGCGAACCGCACGGTTTTCGTCATTCCAGGTTCCTTTCCGGTGCTTGCCGGAATCGATCGTGGACCCTCGGCGTTCCCGCAGGAAGACGGCACTTTCCTGGTACGACGGCACACGCTTGTTACGAAGGAGGTCACGGCGGTGGACAACGGCGAAATCCCTTCGGCGGAGATGTGCTCCCTGCGCGAGGTCCTGGACCTGGTGGGCGACAAGTGGGCGATCCGCGTCCTGGTCCAGCTGGGCGCGGGACCCCGCCGGTTCAGCGAACTGGAGCGGGCACTCACCGGCGTGTCACGGCGGATGCTGTCGCTGACGTTGCGGGGGCTGGAGCGCAACGGCCTGGTGACGCGGAAGGTGTACCCGGAGGTCCCGCCGCGCGTCGAGTACACGATGACCCCGCACGCGGCGGAGCTGGACGAGCCCCTGCACGCACTGTCGGCTTGGGCGGCCAAGCACCGGGCGAAGGTCGCCGAGGCGCGGCAGGCCTACGACTTCGCCTAAGCCGGCAATGCAGCCGAGCTACCGCCGCAACAGTGCTCCCACTGGGCTAGCATTCCGAAAATGCCTACCGCGGACCTGCGGATCTTCCGCTGCACCACCGGCTACAACGCAGCCGATGAACTCATCGTCGAGCAGGCCGAAGCAGATAAGCCGAAGTCGATCTCGATCTGGGTTCCCGAGCTCCTGGAGGTCAACGCGCTCGCGGCACCTCTCGGCCGTCGTCTGGCGTATCGAGTCAAGCAACACGAACTGAAACTCGTGCTCAGCTTCCTCGACATCCCCCGCTACGGAATGGTCACAGTACGGCGAGACGACCTGAAATCAGCGGCACGGCACATCGGTGCTTTCGTCGTCGAGTCGGTCGGAATGGGCATGCTGACCGCGACCATGCGAGATTTCTACCGGTGGACGGGCGATCATGACCACCTTGAACACTTCGATGCATTGCCGACGGACCTCTCCGACGCGTACCTGCGAGTCGGCGTTCGCCCGGACCTGCTCTTCCGCGATCCAACGGGAGTGAAGAAGGGCGTGGCCGGCGAGGCCCGCGGACGGTCGACGCGACCATCGACGCTTCTCAGACCACTGGCGGCGCAACGACATCGACTCGACAGGATTCTCGGCTGGTCCCAGCGCCATGCCTACCACCCCGTAACGATGGCGTGGACTTACCTCGGAGGAGAAGGCCTGAGCGTTGATCTGTTCGATGTCGTGTTCCCCCCACCGGCCCAACGACGGCCCGCTCCATCACCGTCACCGACCCAACCTGAACCACCCGCTTCGCGAGACCGGCCGCCGCACCCAGGCCAGCCACCTCGTCATTCCGACCGTTACGAACCAGCACTGGATGACGAACGACCTGAGGTCAATCGCCCCTCCGGACAACGGAGGATTCGCGCGGTTGCCGACGATTACAACTTCGGAATGAGTCTGTCAGTCAACTTCACCGGCACTGTCGACCACCTCTACGAAACGGCGCCCGCCGGAAGTCCGGAACAGGTATTGGACGGTGAAGAGGTTCGGGGTGATTGGGTTTCCACAGACTTGCTGGGAGCGTCGACAACCCAACTTTTTCTCGGCGTTCTCCCCGAGGAGCCCTCTCCCGCACTGCAACGAGGGATACGAGAGCGCCGAACCGATCCGGAGAGGACCACCGATCACGTCCAGGTCGACGTTTTCGGTCGCTTGATCGTCGCGGTGTCGCTCGGCCGCAACGCTCCACCGCCGTGGGAAGACGTCGCCGCCCGGCTCGGCTGACCTAAGCCGCCAGGTGTTCCAGGACGAGGACCTGGGCCTCACCGACCGCGAAGCCCAGCACCGCGCCCGTCGCGATCAGGATCCACTCGTCCTGCTCGAAAGCCGGCCGCAGCAGTCTCTCGAACTCCTTCGGTGACAGCTGCTTCATCTTCGACACCAGCACGTTGCGGATGTCCATCGCGTCCGTCGCGTAGTCCTCGATGTAGCGCATCGTCTCCGGCAGCCGCGACATGATCTGGGACGAGATCGCCAGCTTCATGTCCTGGTACTTGCGGCTGCCCACCGCGAACACCAGCAGCGGCTTCGCGACGCTGCCCAGTTCGCGGTCGAGCTGGCGCTGGATCAGCGCCAGCACCCGGTCCGACAGCGGCCCGTGCAGGATCGCCTCGATGACGTTGTGCGGGGTGATGATCTCCTTCGCGATCAAGGACCCGTACGCCTCCGCGACTTCCGCGCGCCGCTTCAGGAACAGACCCTGCCACTGCACACCGAAATAGCGCCGTGGCTCGATCGGGTAGAAGATCATCCGCAGCGCCAGCCAGTCGGTGAACCAGCCGGTGAACAGGCCGAACACCGGCATGATCGGCGGGAACTTGAACAGCACCCACGCCACCATCTGGACCACGCCGATCGCGCCGCCGAACACCAGGCCCGACCGCGCGATGAACTTGAACTCCTTCGCGCCCGCTTCCTGGAAGATCCGGTTCAGCAGGCGCTTGTCCTTGACCAGGCTGGTGACCACCATGCCCTTGAGGTCGAACACACTGTCCACATCGGACTTGATCAGGTCGAGCACCGCCGCGACCATCCGGGGCGACTCGTGCTGGACGCGCTCGATCACCAGCCGCTGCACCCGCACCGGCAGGGACTCCCACAGCCCCGGCTGGTAGTGGCCCACCACCTCGCGGACGATGTCCTCGACCCCCGCCAGCAGCGGCTTCTCGATTTCCTGGGCGATGCGCGAAGCGTCCAGCCTGGCCACGACTTCGGCCGGCTTGATCAGCTGCTCGGTCATCGTGTCGCAGGCGATGCTCGCCATCCGCGCCGCGCGCTTGGGCACGATGCCCTGCCAGCCCAGGAACGGCTTGACGCCGATGAACTCCACCGGCTGGAACATCATCCGGATCGCGACGAGCTTGGTGCCGTAGCCGATCAGCGCCGCGACGATCGGGATCGAGACGTAGAGGGGCCAGTGCTGGGCGAAGTCGGCGGCGATGCCGGCGAAGAAGGCCCCCATCCCGCTAACCGAGGCTCGGGTCGCAGGCCTGCCAGAACTGGGCGCCCAGCCGCGAGACGTGGATCGTCCGCCGCACGAACTTCGCGCGCCGGACGTGCTTCTCCGCCTCGCGCACCGTCTCGTCGGTCAGCAGGATCTCGTACTGCGTCTCCAGCGACGGCACCTCTTCGTCGAGGTCGACCAGGCCGAGCCCGATCAGCCGGGTGACGTAGCCGGGCACCTGGTCCGGCAGCGACACCCCGGCCGCCTTGCCGACCGTCGAGGCGTTGCGCAGCACGACCCGGCCGTTGCCGCCGAGGCCGGTCCGCTCGACGACGTCGACGGCGGGGAACGGCGAGCCGTCGGACAGCGCGGACAGGATCCGGGCCTCGTCCGGCGTCAGCTGGCGCAGGATGATCGCGTAGAAGTACTCGCGGGCGCGTTCGCGGCCGAAGCCGATGGAGTGGTTGAGCAGCTCGGCCATCGCCGCGCGCAGCGGCTCGGCGTGGTTGTCGCGCACCGGCACCAGCGTCACGGTCGCTTCGACCTTCCCGGGCACCGCCGCTCGGTTCATCGCCGACGCCGCGGTGAGCGCCGCGTGGTAGGGGTCGTCGACCTCGTCGAGCCGGCGGCGCAGCTCGGTCAGCAGCTGGCGCTCCACCTGCCGGACGCCGCGTTCGGCGGTCTCGACGCCGGGCAGCTTGCGGCCGAGCGCGAAGCCGGTGCGCGCGGCCCAGCCCGCCAGCTGACCGGCGCGGCGGGCCAGGTCGGCCACGTCGTCGGCGGCACCCCGGCCGTTCGGTCGCTCTGCGTTCACCGGCGGACTCCCCTCTGCTTACGCGAGTGATGCTACCTGCGAGTAAGCCGAATGGAGGTGTTTGGATGACCACATGAGTCCGACGCGCTGGGGCCCACCGATCGACGTCCTCCCGTACTTCTCCAAAGAGGAACAAGCGCTGATGACGCTGCTCGGCGCGCTCACCGAGGAGGACTGGACGCGGCCGACGATGTGCGCGGGCTGGACGGTCAAGGACGTGGCCGCCCACCTGCTGGGCGACAAGGTCGGCCGGCTGTCCCGCGGCCGGGACGGGCACGCCGCCGATGCCCCCCGCCCGGGTGAGCCGTTTCCGCGGTTCATCGACCGGATCAACGAGGAGTGGGTCGTCGCGTGCCGCCGGCTCTCGACGGACGTCCTGCTCACGATGCTGTACGAGTTCATGGGCCAGACGACCGAGTACTGGGCCGGGCAGGACCTCGACGTCCTCGGCATCCCGGTGAGCTGGGCCGGCGACGAGCCCGCCCCGCGCTGGCTGGACGCGGCTCGCGACTACTCGGAGTTCTGGGTCCACCACGTCCAGATCCGCGAGGCACTGGAGCACACGCCGCTGGAGGCGGAGTACGCCGAGCCGATCGCGGACACGTTCATGCGGGCACTGCCGCACACCCTGCGAGACGTCGACGCCCGCGTCGGCAAGCAGGTCGGCTACACGGTGACCGGCCAGGGCAAGTGGCACGCCCGCCGCGAGCGCGACGGCTGGGCCGTGGACCGCGGCGCCCCGCCGTCCCGCACCCCGCTGGCCACCGTGACGACGGACCTGGACACGTTCTGGCGGCTCTGCACCCGTAACGCCGCCGACCTGGACCGAGTGCGGACGACCGGAGACGAAAGCGTTTGCGCCACCCTGCTCGGGATGACCTCGATCATCGTCTAGTCACCATCCGCCGTGGCTGGGGTCGTGAGTGGGAAACAGGGTTAGAACACTGTTTCTCACTCACGACTAGCGGCGGCGCGCCTGCTTCCGCAGCTGCAGGATCCGCGCCCCGCCGATCAGCGCGACCAGCGCCGCCCCGCCGATGGCCGAGAACAGCATGGCGATGGCCAGCGGCAGGCTGCCTTCGGCGCCGAAGAAGTGCACGGTCACCGAGTCCAGGTTCTGCAGGATGAAGATCAGCAGCACGACCAGGACGAGCAGGCCGGCGATGACGGCGACCCAGGTGCCGCTGATCCGCGTCGGCCGGGCCTTGCCCGCGGGTTTGGCCGCGGGTTCGGCCGGGGCCGGGCGCACCGGCGTGACCTCTTCGGCGCCGGGCCGGACGTCACCCGCCCGCAGCTCGGCGGGTTCCAGGGCGCCCTCGGGCACCGCGGGCCCGCCCGGCTCGCGCCGGCCGAGGGCGCCGCTTCCGGGCAGGTCGTGGTTGGTGGGACCGGTGGGGCGGTCGGCCGCGCCCCCGCGCGCGTGCGTCATGTGCCCAGTGTCCGTCCGGCGTGCGGGGAGCGCCGCCTCAAACCCCCTAACGGGCGAAACCGTCGACCTCCCGCAGGACGCGGAGCGTGTTCCGGCCGGCCAGTTTCGCGCAGTCGTCCTCACTCCACCCGCGCTCGAGCAGTGCCGCGAACAACACCGGGTACTTGGACGTGTCCTCCAGCCCCTCCGGCAGCGCACCGACGCCGTCGTAGTCGCCGCCCAGGCCGATGTGGTCGATGCCGGCGACCTCGCGGGCGTGCTCGACGTGCGCGACGACGTCCTCCACGGTCGCCGTCGGCTTCGGCGGGCCATCCCACTCCTTGACGAACTTCCCGCGCAGGCTCAGGTTCCGGTACTCCAGCCCGGCCTCGGCCATCGCGGCCTCGAGCCGGTCGTTCCAGGCCGCGACCTTCGGCGAGACGAACGCCGGCACGAAGGTGATCATCGCGACGCCGCCGTTGCCGGGCAGCATGGCCAGCACGTCGTCCGGGATGTTGCGGGGGTGGTCGTTCACCGCGGTGCAGGAGGAGTGGCTGAAGATCACCGGCACCGAGCTGACCTCGATCGCCGCCCGCATCGTCGACGGCGCGACGTGCGAGAGGTCGACCATCATCCCGATCTTGTTCATCTCGCGGACGATGTCGCGGCCGAACTCGGTGAGCCCGCCGTGGGCGGGTTCGTCGGTGCCCGCGTCGGCCCAGGTGGTGTTGAAGTTGTGCGTCAGCGTCATGTAGCGGACGCCGAGCCGGCGCAGGATTCGCAGCACGCCGATCGACTCGGCGATGCTGTGCCCGCCCTCGGCCCCGAGCAGCGACGCGATCCGGCCGTCGGCGAAGGCGGCCTCGGCCTCGTCCGCGGTGGTGACCAGCCGCAGCCGGTCGGGGTAGCGCTCGACCAGCTGGTGGACGACTTCCACCTGTTCCAGGACGGCGGTCACGGCACTGTGGCCTTCGAACTCGCAGGGCACGTACACCGACCAGAACTGCATGCCGAGCTTCCCGTCGGCGAGCTTGGGGAAGTCGGTGTGCAGCGCGGGCTGCCGCACGGTCAGGTCGAGGGACGCGGCCGCCTCGACCGGGTTCGGGCCACCGTGCTGCCGCAACTCCCACGGCAGGTCGTTGTGCCCGTCGGCGAGGATGACGGCGTCCAGCAGTTTGGTAGCACGCTGTAGTGCCTCGTTAGTCATCGGCCGATCGTAGGGACGTCCGGTATACGGTTCATACAAACGCGCTGACATCTTCCATGGAAGAAGTAATCCGGCGAGCCGTTGGGGTAAACTGCGTTCCGTGGACACCGACGACGACGAGATCGTCACCTGGTGGGGCCTGGTCATCGAGGGTTACCTGGCCACCCAGGACAGGCTGATGGGCGAGATCGCCGAACGCTTCGGGCTCGCGCCCGCGTCGTTCGACATCCTGCTGCGGCTGGTGCGCTCGCCCGAGCACCGGATGCCGATGACCCGCCTGGCCACCGAGGCGGCGCTGTCCAGCGGCGGGTTCACGAAGGTGGCGGACCGCCTGGTCGCGGCCGACCTGATCTGCCGGATCCCCAGCCCCGACGACCGCCGCGTCACGTTCGCGTCGCTGACCGACCACGGCCTGGACGTGGCGAACAGGGCTCGCGCCGCGGCGGCGGACATCCTGCGCCGGATCGTGCTGACTCCGCTCGGCGAGGACGCCCCGGCACTCGCCGAAGCGATGCGGACACTCCGCGCGTTCAACGCCGACCGTTGAAAAAGTCGAGGTCACACCCGGTGCGTCCGACGGCGCACCATGAGAGCCATGCTGACCGAATCGACCATCACGACGATGCTTCCGGTGACCGACAGTGAACGCGCCGGCCACTTCTACGCGGACTCCCTCGGCCTGAAGCAGACCGGTCGCGGCGAGGACGGAACCCTCTACTTCGCGGCGGCCGGCGGCGCGATCGGCCTCCGCCCGATGCCGGAGGGTTCGCAGAGCGAGAACACCGCGCTGAGCTTCGAAGTCGGCGACCTGCCCTCCGAAGTCAGGACCCTCGAAGACCGGGGCGTGCGGTTCCAGGACTTCGAGATGGAAGGCCTGAAGACCGTCGACCACATCGCCCAGCTGGGCAACGAGCGGGCGGCCTGGTTCACCGACTCCGAAGGCAACGTGCTCTGCCTGCACGAGGTTCTCGCCTGACGCACCTACCGCGGCTCCTCGTGAGTGAGAAACAGTGTTCTAACACTGTTTCTCACTCACGACCCCTAGGCGAGTGACGGCATCAGCTTGATCGCGTTGCCCGACAGCACTCCGCTGAGGACGTCCTCCGGCAGGCCCAGCTCGATGAGCGTGCGGACGTTCGCGGCGACCGAAGGCACGCCCGGCCAGTCCGTCCCGAACACGAACTTCCCCGCCAGCCGCGTCAGGTCGAAGCGCCGGTAGTACTCCGGCAGCTTCTTCGGCGGCAGTCCCGCGAGGTCGAGCCAGACGTTGTCCCGCGCCAGCGCCAGGAACGCGGCGACGTCGTACCACCAGCCGCGGCCGCCGTGGGCGAAGACGAACTGCAGCGACGGGAAGTCCTCGACCACATCGGACAGCAGCTCCGGGTTGCCGAAACTGGTGCGGGAGCCGGGAAAGCTCGACGTTCCCGAGTGGAGGATCACCGGCACCCCGCGTTCGAGGCACAGCTGGTAGACCGGGTACAGCTCCTTGTCCGCCGGCGAGAACGCGCCGTGCACCGGGTGGATCTTCAACGCCACCGCGCCCAGGTCCAGCTGCCGCGCCACCTCCGCCGCGGCCGGGTGGTGCAGGTACGGGTTCACGTTCGCCACGAGCCGGAACCGCGTCGGGTTGTGCGCCACCAGCGGCAGGTTGTCCTCGATCGGCTGGATCCCGGTCGCGCGCGGGCTGTACTCGCAGAACAACAGCACCCGGTCGACGCCTTCGGACGCCATCAGCTCGTCCATTGCGGACGGAACGACCTCCCCGGACGCCGAGTACACCGAACGCCACGGGTACGCGCCCGCGAAGTCGTGTGCCCACTGCAGCCACGCGGGTTTCAGCGTCGGCAGCCGTGGTGCGTGGACGTGGGCGTCGACCACGAAGTGCCCGTCGATCACGGGCTGGGCACCGCCCGCAGCACGTCGCGGACCTGCTCGCGGATCACGTTCCGGCGGATCTTGCCGGTCGCCGTCTTCGGCAGCTCGGCCAGTTCGACCACTCCGCGAGGCCGCTTGAACGCCGCCAGCCCCGCGCGGCAGAACTCGATCAGCTCGGCCGGGTCGACCGCGAAGCCGGGCGCGGCGACCACACACGCGACGGGCTTGTCGAGGCCGTCGGCGTCCGGCGCGGCGACCACCGCGACCTCGGCCACCGCCGGGTGTTGCCGCAGCCGTTCCTCCACTTCGGACGGTGACACCCAGATGCCGCCCGCCTTCAGCATGTCCCCGAACCGGCCCAGGCAGCTGTAGGTGCCGTCGTCGTTCCGGACGTAGCTGTCACCGGTCCGCAGCCACTCACCCTGGAAGACGAGCTTCGTGGCGTCGTAGCGGGCCCAGTACCCGGTCGCCGTCGACGGCCCCGCCACGAACAGCTCGCCCGGCTGCCCGGCGGCGTCGATCACCGCCCCGGCTTCGTCGCGGAGCTGCACGGAATACCCCGGGACGGGGACGCCGGTGCTGCCCGGCCGCACCGAACCCGGCTGGTTCGACAGGAAGATGTGCAACGCCTCGGTGGACCCGATGCCGTCGAGGATCTCCAGCCCGAAGCGGGCGCGGAACCGTTCGAACAGCGACGCGGGCAGCGGCTCGCCGGCCGAAACCGCGTACCGCACCGAAGAAAACGAGTCATCCGGGACGTCGCTGGCGAGCAACGCAGCGTAGAACGTCGGGACCGCGAAGAACAGGGACGGCTTCTCCTCGCGAGCGCGCTTCGCGAACAACGCGGGCGTCGGCCGCGAAGGTTCGAGCAGCGTCGTGCCGCCGGCGCCGAGCGGGAAGAAGCACGAATTACCCAGCCCGTAGGCGAAGAACAGCTTCGGCACGGAGAGGAACCGGTCCACCGACGTCGTCCCCAGTACCCCGCGGGCGTACGTCTCGCAGACCGCGCGGATGCTCGCGTGCCGGTGCATCGCGCCCTTCGGCTGCCCGGTCGTCCCCGACGTGTACAGCCACAACGCGGGCGAGTCTTCCCACGTCCGTCCATTCGGGACCGGTCCGGCCAGCGACGGCCAGTCGTGCGTCCGGACGCCGAACCCGGCCGGATCGCACCGGTCAAGCACGACGTCGGTGACCTCGGGGGCGAGCTCCAGCGCCGTCTGCGCCTGGCCGGCGAACTCCCCGGACACGCACAGCACGCGCGCCCGCGAGTCGGCCAGCACCTGGCCCAGCTCCGGCCCGGTGACCATGGTCGACACCGGGACGGCGACCGCGCCGGCCAGCATCGCGCCGAGGATGCCGGTGAGCAGCTCGACGTCGTCGACCATGCAGAACATGACCCGTTCTTCGGGCCGCACGCCGAGTCCGGCGAGCCCGCCGGCCACCCGCCGGGACTCCGCGGCGAGCTCGGCGTAGGTGAGCGAGCGGCGGGGCGACACGACCGCGGTCGCGTCCGGGCGCCCGGCCCGCAGCAGGTACTCCGCGGCATTGAACCCTGTCGCCACCAGGCCTCCTACGTGAGGTGCACGTACTCGTAGTCGATGGGCTTCCCGTTGATGCCCTGCCGCGGCGGCGCGACCCAGCTCGCGATCTTCCCCCGCTCGTACACCGGGTGCATCAGCGAACGGACGAACGTGAGGTCTTCGGTCGTGGGCAGCCACTTGCGTTTGCCTGCCTCCCAGGTCGCCTCGTCGACGATGGTGCCGTCGGGAGTGACGTGGTGGCCGGAGTTTATGCCCACTTCGCGGTTGAAGCCAGGGTGCGGCAACCGGAACGTGTGATCGATCCCGGCCTCCGCGAGGATCTTGTTCCAGCGGTTGACGCCGGTCTGGCAGTCGGCGACGTACTCGCTGCGCAGGTCGAGGTTGAGCAGCAGGATCGCCTGCAGCTCCTCGGTCGTCCAGGTGCCGTCGCCGGTCGGCCGTTCCAGCGTGCGGGCGTCCTCGGTGAGCTTGTGGTCGTCCTTGCGGCGGGTCTCCTGCCAGCGGCCCTTGAGCCCGGCCGTGTAGTAGTTCGCGGCGTTCGTCGACGTCTCGCTGCCGAACAGGTCGAGCGAGACGGTGTAGTGGAAGTTGAGGTACTTCTGGATGATGTCGAGCGGGATGCCGCCGTGCGGGCCGATGTCGTACGTGTCGTGCTCGCGGATCAGCTCGGCGCTGCGGGTCACCACGCGGTCGACGCCGGTGGTGCCGACCATCATGTGGTGGGCCTCTTCCTTCAGCATGAACTCGCAGGTGCGCGAGAGCGGGTCGAAGGAGGACTCCTTGAGCGTGCCGAGCTGGTACTTCCCGTCGCGGTCGGTGAAGTAGGTGAACATGTAGAAGGCCAGCCAGTCGGCGGTTTCCTCGTTGAACGCGCCGAGGATGCGGGGCGCGTCGGGACTACCCGAGTTGCGCAGCAGCAGCCCTTCGGCCTCGTCACGGCCTTCGCGGCCGAAGTAGGCGTGCAGCAGGTACACCATCGCCCACAGGTGACGGCCTTCTTCGACGTTGACCTGGAAGAGGTTCCGCAGGTCGTAGAGGCTCGGCGCGGTCAGGCCGAGGAGTTTCTGCTGCTCGACCGACGCCGGTTCGGTGTCGCCTTGGATGACGATCAGCCGCTGCAGGTCGGCGCGGTATTCGCCGGGGACCTGCTGCCACACCGGCTCGCCCTTGTGCTCGCCGAAGGCGATCCGGCGGTCGGGGTCGCGCTCGGCGAGGAAGATGCCCCAGCGGTAGTCCGGGACGTTGACGTGGTCGAAGTGCGCCCAGCCTTCGCGCCCCACGCTGACGGCGGTGCGCAGGTAGACGCCCTGTGTCTCCAGCGTCGGCCCCATTTCGCCCCACCAGTGCAGGAACTTCGGCTGCCAGCCCTCCAGCGCGCGCTGGAGCCTGCGGTCCTCGGAGAGGTTGACGTTGTTGGGGATCTTGGCGTCGTAGTCGATCTTCTCGGGCATCTGCGCTAGACCCGCTTCCTGTCGAAGACGGCCTTCTGCCCCGTACCGTAGCGGCGCAGCGCGCCTTCCGGCCCGGATGCGTTCGGCCGGGTGAAAATCCAGTTCTGCCAAGCCGCCAGCCGGCCGAAGATCTTGGTCTCGATGGTCTCCGGCCCGACGAACCGGTGGTTGGCCTCCATCCCGGTGAGCGCGTCCGGCGAAAGCGACGCGCGGCCTTCGAGGGCGAGCCGGATCTCGTCCTCCCAGTCGAGGTCGTCCGGGGCGTCGGTGACCAGGCCGAGTTCGAGCGCCTCGGCGGGGGTCAGCTCGCGGTTCTTCTCGCGCGCGAGCCAGGCGAGGTGGTCGTCGTCGCCGTAGAAGCGCGCTTGGAGGCGGGTCAGGCCGTTGCCCATCGGGAACGCGCCGAAGTTGGCGTCGGTCAGCTGGATGGCCGCTCGTTCTTCGGATTCTTCGTCGTCGATCGGCGGGCCGTCCAGGATGTACTGGCGGTCCGCGGCCAGCGCGACTTCCAGCAGCGCGCCGGTGAAGCAGCTGCCCGGCTCGATGAGCGCGATGAGGCTGCGGCTGGTGACGTCGAGGCGCTTGAGCGTGCGCTTGAAGTAGTGCGTGATCTCGTTGGCGAGCCAGTCCTTCTGCCCCAGGACGGCCTCTTCGTGCGCCCGTACCTTCGCCGGGTCGCCCTGCGTCCGCAGGATCCACGTCCCGGCCTCGACCTCGTTGGTGCGCAGCCGGAGGATGGCGTCGTCGAGCTCGCGGGTCATGGCGAGGAACCAGCCGCCCGCGCCCTCTTCGTGCAGGTCACCAGGGTCGTTTTCCGGCCCCTTGATGGTGATCGTGGCCTGGTCCTTCGTCAGGTCGATGTCGACATAGCGATGTTCGAGGGGGGTCAGTTCGATGCCGTGGTCCGCTTGCTTTCCGGACTCGCGGGCCAGTTCCCGCGCCTTTTCGAGAACCTTCTCGCGGAAGTCCTGGCGGGGCACCAGTTCGTCGACCAGCCGCCAGTCGACCGCGGTCTTGCCCTTGACGCCGTCCGGGCGCGTGGCGAAGACGTCGGCGAGGTCCCGGCGCACCCGCCGTTTGTCGACGACCCGGGTGAGGCCGCCGGTGCCGGGCAGGACGCCGAGCAGCGGCACCTCAGGCAGCGCGACGGTCGAGGAGTTGTCGTCGATCAGGAAGATCTTTTCGCAGGCCAGCGCGATTTCGTAGCCACCGCCGGCGCAGGTGCCGTTCACCGCGGCCACGTAGGTCTGGCCGGAGTGCGCGGTGGCGTCCTCCATGCCGTTGCGGGTCTCGTTGGTGAACTTGCAGAAGTTGACCTTCCAGTGGTGCTCCGACGCGGCGAGCATGCGGATGTTCGCGCCGGCGCAGAACACCTTGTCCTTGGCGCTGGTCACGATGACCACGCGGACTTCGGGGTGTTCGAACCGCAGCCGCTGGGTGGCGTCGTACAGCTCGATGTCGACACCGAGGTCGTAGGAGTTGAGCTTGAGCTCGTAGCCCGGGACCAGCCCGCCCTGTTCGTCGACGTCCAGCTCCAGCCAGGCCACCTCCCCGTCGACCCGCAGGTGCCAGTGGCGGTACTCGTCCGGACGGCGGTCGAAGGCGACCGGTGTGGTGGTGGTCACCTTCCGATTGTCTACATGAGCCAGACGAACGTCAATGTTGTGTAGAAACTTGATCTCGGGCGGTCACCCGGTCGAGCTTGACCCAAGCCCACGTCAGGAACACCCACAGTGCCAGGCCGGCCGCGGCGTCGGTGAAGATCGTCGCGAACCAGAACGCCGGGATCTGCGGGACGCCGGTCAGGAAGTGGCCGAGCGTGATCATCCCGGCCAGGGAGTAGACCAAGAGGAACGCCAGCGCCCGGTGGTACCGGCCGCGCGTGTACGCGCGGTAGCCGAGCCAGCCGAACGTCGTCAACAGCACCCAGCCGACGGCGACGGTGATGCCGCCGACGAGCGGGGAGACGCCCTGGAGCTGCGGATAGTCCGCGTACCGGACGGCGTTGTGCGTGTAGTGGAGCAACGTGCTGAGCAGCGAGAAGCCGAGAATCACCCGAAGCGTCGTCAATCCCATCGCGGCCCCCGACTTGATAGATCGCTCTAGCGACAGTAGCGCTCGCCGGTCGTGAGTGGCAAGGAGGGTTCTAACCCGCCTTACCACTCACGAGGGGTCAGACGAGGTCGATGCGGTGCTGCGCGACTGGGTAACCCGCCTTGGCGAAGGTCTTCGCCATCGGGACGTTGCCGACGTCGGTGCCCGCGACGATCCGGTCCGCGCCGTGCCCGACGAGGTCGTGCGTGGCCTCGACCAGCAGGTCGTAGGCATACCCGTGCCCTCGCTGCTCGGGCACCACGGCGATGTAGCCGACCACCGGGTCGTAGGCGTTGCGGCTCGGCAGGGTCAGGCCGACGAGCTCGCCTTCCGGCGTGTACGCCAGCCGCCACCAGTCCCGCGGCGCCGGCATCCACTTCATGATGTCGAGGTCCTCCTGCGCGGCCGCGTCGAGGCCGTGCTCCTCGACGGTCTTCCGCACGTGCGCGTCGAGGCTGCCGACGTGGACCCGCTTGAAGACGTCGAGGATGACGTCGTCGTCCGGCTCCGGCCGGAACTCGAGCCGGCCGGGCTTCTCCGGCAGGCCGTTTTCCGGCGTCCAGCGGAACCGGTAGCGCTCGACGAGCTTGCGGTAGCCCGCCTGCTCGGCCGCCTCGACCCGGCCGTTCACCTCGCGCGCGACGTCCGGATCGTCCTGCCACCCCGGCGGGGTGGTCAGCGAGTACTCCGCGTGCAGTGGCGCGGTCTTGAGCAGGTCCACGGCCGCGTCGAAGTCGGTGAAGTCGAACCAGTCGAGCGCGATCGGGGTTTCGTCGCCGGGTGTGGCCCACCAGGCCGCGCGGGCCACGACGACGTCGTCGCGCAGCGCGACCCAGGTCCACTCGGGCCGGTACTCGCCCTTCTTCGCCATCTCCGCGAAGTCGTCGCCGAGCAGCTTGCGGCCGACGAGACCGCGGTCGGGCAGGGAGGTGAACAGTGCTTCTTCGCCCGCTTCGAGCGGGCGGATGACCAGATCGGTCATGGAAATCCTTCCGGGAGTACGCGCTCCCGGTCAGACAGCCGGCACCCTCGCTGCGAGGTGGGAGCGCGTGATCGGTTGCGTGATCATCGTTCCCACCTCCTTTCGCTGTTCAAGGTGCCGTCACGAGACCCTAGGGCATGCGCCCGCAGTGATCAACGGATTTTCTGCAGCACCACGCGCGTGCTCAGCCGCGGCTCGGCGTAGGAGTGCGACGCCTCCACGACGTACTCGCCCGCGATGTGCCGCCAGCCGTCGCGCCAGACCTCGGCCGACCTCGACGTGATCGCGATGTCGGTCTCCACGGCCTCGCCGGGCCGGGCTTCGACGCTCGCGAACCCGGCCAGCCAGCGGTGCGGCCGGTCGCCGCGTTCGGTCGGAACGAGGTAGAGCTGGACGACTTCGCGTCCGGTGCGGGTTCCCGTGTTGCGGACGCGGACCCGGACGCGCGCCCCGCCTTCCTCGTCCGGGTATGCGTCGACCTCTTCGTATTCCCACGTCGTGTAGCCCTGGCCTTGGCCGAACCAGTACGCGGGTTGCCGGTCGGTGCGCGTCCAAGCGCCGTAGCCGATGTACACGCCTTCGCCGTACTCGAGCACGCCTTCTTCCGGCGTCACGTCGGTGACCGGCGCGTCTTCGAGCTTCGCCGGCCAGGTCGTCGGCAGGCGGCCGCCGGGCTCTTCGCGGCCGAAGAGGACGTCGGCCAGCGCGTCGCCGCCGGCCTGGCCCGGGAACCAGGTGAGCAGCACCGCGGCGACGTCGTCGCGCCACGGCATCTCGACCGGGGAGCCCGCGTTGACGACCACGACGGTGTTGCGGTTCACCTCGGCGACCCGCGCGACGAGTTCGTCCTGCCGGCCGGGCAGTGCGAGGGAAGTCCGGTCGAAGCCTTCGCTTTCGACCTCGGCGGTGGTGCCGACCACGACGACGGCGACCTCCGACTTCGCCGCGAGGGTCACGGCTTCGTCGAGGCTCGCGTCCGGGTCGAGGACCGGGCCGCGGTGGCCGAGCGCGAAGGTGACCCAGGCGAACGTGCCCCTGGCGAACTCCGCCATCTCCGACGGGATCCAGTAGGTCAGGCTGACGTCGACCGGCTCGCCCGCGGTCAGTTCGACCTCCCGCCGCTGTTCGTGGACCTGCATGATGGACGTGAAGATGTCCCCGCCCTCCGGCAGGTTCACGCCGTCGAAGACGGTGTGGCCGGCGACGGTGAGGCGGAGGTCGCCGGGTCCGGTGATGCCGAAGGTGTGCGTGCCGCTGCGGTCCGGGAGGAACGTGCCGGCGATCTCGACCGAGGCGAGCGTGCCGATGTCGAGGCCGGCGGGCAGTTCGCCGATCCAGTCGATCCTGGCTTTGCGTAAGGGGAATTCGGCGAGTTCGGTGCCGTCGGCGGCGCGTGCGGTCGCGCGGATCCGGAAATTGTCGGTGGCGGTCGGTAACGTCGTGCGCGGATCGGCACCGGCTGCGTAGGCGAGCTCGGTGCCCGGCGGAACGGCCGCCTTCAGGCCGTCGAGAGGGGAGACGACGTGGTCGGGGAACACGGTGGCACTGCCACCACCCAGGATCTTCGGGTCCGCGGCGAGCGCGCCGATGAGCGCGATGCTCTGCGGCTCGCTCAGGGGCAACACGCCGGTTTCGTTGCGGAGCAACACGAACGACCGGTGCGCGACCTCGCGCGCGACACTGTCGCCGTCCACATCGGACTCCGCCGGTGCGGGGCTGCCGCCGAGCGCGCCGGTCCGGTGCGCGAGCAGGAGCACGCGGCGGACCATGGCGTCGACGACGGCTTCGTCGACTTCGCCGCCGCGAACGGCTTCGGCGAGCCGTTCGCCGAACACCGTGCGGGGGCCGGGCATGGCCACGTCCAGGCCGCCGTTGGCGGAGGCGACGGTGTCGCGCGCGGCCAGCCAGTCGGACACGACGAAGCCGTCGAAGCCCCATTCGCCGCGCAGCACGCCGTTGACCAGTTCGGCGTGCTGGGTCATCGTGACGCCGTTGACGCTGTTGTAGGCGGCCATGATCCCCCACGGCTTCGCGCGCCGGACGATGAGTTCGAACGGCGCGAGGTAGAGCTCGCGCAGGGCGCGCTCGCCGACGTGCACGTCGGCGGTGAAACGCTCGGTCTCGAAGTCGTTGGCGACGAAGTGCTTGACCGTGACGGCGACCCCGCCGTCCTGCACGCCGGTGACGTAGCCGGCGCCGATCATCCCGGTGAGGAGCGGGTCTTCGGAATAGCACTCGAAGTGCCGGCCGCCCAGTGGCGAGCGGTGGAGGTTGACCGTCGGGGCGAGCAAAACGTGCACGCCCTTGCGCCGGGCTTCCTGCGCGAGCAGGCGGCCGGCCTTGACCGCCAGGCGCGGGTCCCAGCTCGCGGCGAGCGCCGTGGGGCTGGGCAGGGTGACGGAGGGATCGTCCGGGCTCCAGTACGTCCCGCGCACGCCGACCGGGCCGTCGGAGAGCACCAGCGACGCCAGCCCGATCCGCGGCAGCGCGGGAAGGGACCAGACGTCCTGGCCGGCGAGCAGGCTCGCCTTGGCGTCCAGGTCGAGTTGGGCCAGCAGCGCCTCGACGTCGAAGCTCATGCGCATCCTCCGCGATCGGTCCTGCCGTCACCCTACCTGGCGCCGAGTAGTGAACGTTATGCTTCCGTGACAATTTGTCCCGTAGGCTCGGGATCATGACCCGGGCCAGGGGCGCCGACCGCCGAGCCACCATCGTCCGAGCGGCGTTCGAGGTGATCGCCGAGCGCGGCTACCGAGGCACGTCCCTCGCCGCGGTCGCCGAGCGCGTCGGGCTGACGCAGCAAGGGCTGATGCACTACTTCCCCACGAAGGAGGACCTGCTGACGGCGGTGCTGGAGACCCGCGACGAGTGGGACCTGCTGCACTTCGGCCACGCCCGCGAGGGCGACCCGTCGGCGATGACGGTGAACCAGCTGGCGGAACTGGTCGACTACAACGCGACGCGCCCGGGCATCGTCCAGACGTACACGGTGTTGTCGGCGGACAGCGTCACGGAAGACCACCCGGCCCGGAAGTACTTCCAGGACCGCTACGCCCGGGTCCGGGCCGGCATGACGCAGATGCTGGAGCGCCACCGCGACGAACTGCCACCGGGCACGACACCGGAACAGCTGGCCCCCCTGGCGATCGCCATCCTGGACGGCCTGCAGCTGCAGTGGCTCCTGGCCCCGGAGGAGGTCGACATGTCGGCCGGGTTCCGCACGTTCCTGAACCTGCTGGGGGTGAAGCCGGACTGACGGTCAGCCCATCCCGACGCTCTGCCGCTCGACCTCGATCAACGCGACGACTCGCTGCTGCTCCCGCGAGTACGGACCACCGATGTACTTGGTCGCGATCCGGTCCACGATCGCCCAAGCGGCGTCGCCCTCGACCCACTCGGCCACCCGGCCGCGGATGATCACCGGCTCGAACGGGTTGTCCACCGGGGTCAGCGAAAGCGCGACCCGCGGATCGCGGCGGAGGTTGCGGGCCTTCCGCGAGTCCGGGCCGGTCAGGATGGCGATGCGGTCGCCTTCCGGGTCGACCCAGACCGGCACCGAGTGCGGCGCGCCGTCGGGCAGGACCGTGGCCAGGTGACCGATCGCGGTGGTGGCGAGGATGCGGCGGACGTCGGCTTCGAGCATGGTCGGCTCCTTGCTGGGGTGGAGGTTCAGGCGACGGTGTAGTGGAGGTGGGTGACGCCGGGCGCGGCCACGGCCTCGACCAGGTTCAGCCGGACGTGCGCAGGCAGTTCCCGGAAGAACGACCGCCCGCCGCCGAGCAGGACGGGGACCTGGTGCAGGACGATCTCATCGACCAGGCCCGCCTGCAACGCCGAGGCCAGCACACCGCCGCCCATCACGCCGACGTCCTTGCCGCCGGCCGCCTCACGGGCCGCCGCGATCGCGTCCTCGACGTTGTCGACGAGCGTCTGCCGCTCGGTCAGCTCCGGGGCGGGCCGATGGCTGACCAGGAACAGCGGCGCATCCGGGTGCGGGCTGCCACCGCCGAAGTGGTCCGAGTCCTCGTACGTGGTGCGCCCCGCCACGACCGCGCCCACCCGGCCGGCGAGCGAGTCGAAGACGCGGGCGCTGGGCTCGCTGAGCTTGAAGAAGTCGAAGACCCGGCTCGGGGTGTCCCCGTCGGAGTACCAGTCGAAGAGCGTCCCGCCGTCGCCGAGGCCCTGGCCGGGACGGGCGCCGCGGCCGGTGATGTAGCCGTCGACCGAGACGGCGTGGGCGCTGAAGACCTTGCTCATCGCGGCATTCCCTTCTGGGTTCCTTCAGGAGACTCCAGAACCGTAGCAGCTCAAGTTCCTTAAGGGAACCCTGAGTGGTAAGCTGGCCTCATGCAGCGCACGAACTTCAGCGAACTGGCCGCGTGCTCGATCGCGCGCACGCTCGACGTCATCGGCGAACCGTGGTCCCCGCTGATCCTGCGGGACGTGTGGGCCGGGCTCAGCCGGTTCGAGCAGCTCCAGGGGGACCTCGGCATCTCGCGCAAGGTGCTCACCGAGCGGCTGAACCACCTGGTCGAGCAGCAGGTCCTCGAGCGCCGCCCGTACGACCGCCGCCCGCGCTACGAGTACGTCCTGACCGAAAAGGGCACCGAACTGGTCGACATGCTGATGGCGATGACCCGCTGGGGCGACAAGTGGCTGGCGGGCGAGGCGGGACCGCCGGTGCTCTACCGCCACCACGCGTGCGGCGAGATCAGCCGCGTCGACCTGCGCTGCGCCCACTGCGGCGAGCCGATGCACGCCAACGACGTCGACCTGCTCGAAGGCCCCGGCTCGACCCGCTAGCGCCGCTCACGACAGCCGAGGCTGGGCGACGACCGCGCGCAACCGCTGGAGCGTGCGCAGCGTCGTCTCCAGATCCGCTTGTGACACCTCGGCCGCCACCTCCTCCGCCCACGCGACCTGCGCCGCACCGAGCTCGCGCATGGCCGCGCGCGCCCGCCGCGTCAACGACAACAGAGGTGCCCGCGCGTCGGCCGGGTTCGGCACGCGGTCCAGCATTCCGTTGCGCAGCAAGCGGTTCACCGTCTCCTGCACGCTCTGCCGGCGCAATCCGCGCCGGCGCGCCACTTCCGCCGCCGTGGCCGGGCCGTCCTCGAGGAAGCCGAGGACCTGCCACTGCGCCGCGGTCAGCCCGACCGGCTCGGTCAGCGCGTCGCCCGCGGCGAGGAAACCGCCGTTGCAGGCGAAGACCGCGTCGATCACGCGGGTGAACGTTTCGGCTCGAGGCGACCGCATGCGTGCTAGTCTCACACATCGACAGGTACCTGTCGAAATGGAGACGACCATGGACATGCCCCGCCTGGGTCCGGCGCACGACGCGCTGAAGGCGTTCGTCGGCGACTGGACCGGCACGGAAGAACTCGCCGCGTCGGCGTGGGCGCCGGCCTCGACCGCGCACGCGGACTGCGAATACCGCTTGGCGCTCAACGGTTTCGCCGTCGTCCAGCACTACCGGCAACGCCGCGAGGACGGGTCGGAGTTCCTCGGCCACAACGTCTTCACCGCCGATCCGGCCACCGGCGAGACGCTCTGGTACGGCTTCGACAGCTACGGCTACCCGCCCGAGTCACCCGCCCGCGGCGGCTGGTCCGGCGGGACGCTGACCCTGGAGAAGGTGACCGCGCGCGGGACGGCGCGGCACCGGCTCACCCCGGACGGCGGGACGCTGACGCACGAGATCGACGTCCGGATGGGTGAAAACCCGGGGTACAGCCCGTTTTTGCGCGCGCGGTACACCCGGAAGGGCCAGTAGCGGGCCAGAAACTGTCGGACCCCCGGAGTACAGATGGAGGCGTGACCGGAACCGCCGACCCGCCCCCGTTGATCGGGATCGAGAACGTCAAGATGCCCGAGTGGGCGCGCGTCGACGAACGCGTGGCCGCGTCGGGCTTCGGCCAGGCCGTGCGCACGCTGCCCACGGCAGTCTCGGTCGTGCTGCGGCTGGCGTGGCGGACGTCGCCACGGCTGACGCTGCTGGCCGCCGTCGTGCACGTCGTCTCCGGCTGCATCACGGCGTTCGGGCTGCTCGCCACCGCGAACGTCTTCACCGCCCTGCTCGAACAGGGCCCGACCCCGGACCGCGTGCTGCAGTCGTTGCCGGCGATCGCGGTCGTCACCGGGTCGTACGCGGCGCGCGCGTTGCTGGACGCGGCCGTCGCCGCCGTCGAAGGCGCGCTGCGGCCCCGGGTCACCGCGGCGGCGGACGACGCGGTGACGGCCGCGGTCGTGCGCGTCGGGCTGATCGCGTTCG
Organism: Amycolatopsis sp. cmx-13-12; assembly: GCA_049998155.1. Classification (GTDB taxonomy): domain Bacteria; phylum Actinomycetota; class Actinomycetes; order Mycobacteriales; family Pseudonocardiaceae; genus Amycolatopsis. The sequence goes on from JAEBES010000002.1 coordinate 917,160, forward strand.
AGGACGCGGACTTCCGGGAGCTGGCCCGGCAGGGCGCGCGGTTCGGCGTGCGGGCCATCGAGACGAGCCTGCGGCGGCTGGCCGACCTGACGTCGTCGGTGATCTCGCTGGTGGCGGCGATGATCACGGCGGGGCTGCTCAACCCGTGGCTGGCCCCGGTGCTGCTGCTCGCCGCGGCGGCCGACGGCTGGTCCGCCGCGCGCGTCGCGAAGCTGAACTACCGGCACTTCGTGGACACCGTCGGGCGCAACATCCGCAAGTCGGTCGTCGAGGAGGTCGCCACCTGGCGTTCGATGGCCCTCGAACGGCACGCGCTGACGCTGCAGGAGCCGTTGCTCGGCGAGTACCGGCGCATCTCGCGGAGCCTCACGCGCGAGGAGATGCGGCTGGCGCACCGGAGCAACCTGGTGCGCACCAGCGGCCGGGCGGCGGCCGGCTTCGGCACGGCGGTGGCGTACCTGGTGCTCGGCTGGCTGCTCTACACGGGCGCGATGGAGCTGGCGCTGGCGGGCACGGCGGTGCTGGCGATGCGCACGGCGTCGACAGCGCTGTCCAACACGATGCGCGCGGTCAACTCGCTGTACGAGGACTCCTTCTACATCAGCTTCTACAACGAGCTGCTCGCGGAGTCCCGGAAGCGGCAGCAGCCGCCGTCGTCGGTGACGGCGCCGGCCGACCCGGGCGAGATCCGGCTGGAGGGCGTCACGTTCAGCTACCCGGGCCGGGACAGCCCGGCGCTGCGCGACATCTCGCTGACCATCCGGCGCGGCGAGGTGGTCGCGCTGGTCGGTGAGAACGGCTCGGGCAAGACCACGCTCGGCAAGCTGCTCACCGGGCTCTACCCGCCGGACGAGGGCACGGTCCGCTGGGACGACGTCGACCTGGCGGCGGCGGACCCGGCCTCGGTGCACGCGAACATCGCGGTGATCGCGCAGGAGCCCGCGGAGTGGCCGATGACGGCGGCGAACAACATCACGGTCGGCCGCCTCGGCCGCCCGGACCCGGACGGCCGGGCCTGGCGCGAAGCGGTGGACTGCTCGGGCGCGGACGAGGTGATCGAATCCCTGCCCGCCAAGGAGAAAACGGTGCTGTCGAAGAAGTTCGACGAGGGCCACGACCTGTCGGGCGGCCAGTGGCAGCGCATGGGCATCGCCCGCGGAATCTACCGGGACGCCTCGGTCCTGGTGGCCGACGAGCCGACAGCGGCCCTCGACGCCCGAGCCGAAGCCCGGGTGTTCGCCGGCCTCCAGCACGCAAGCCGTTCGGGCCGCGGCCGCCGCACGACGGTCCTGGTGACCCACCGGCTGGCCAACATCCGCTCGGCCGACCGCATCCTGGTGCTGGAGAAGGGAAGGTTGATCGAAGAAGGCACCCACGACGAGCTCATCCGCGCGGGCGGCGTCTACCACGAGCTGTACGAGATCCAGGCCCGCGCCTACCGAAACGGCGCCCCCTGACCGCTCCCCACCACACCCCGCGTACCCACACGGTCGACCCACGTACCCACACGGTCGGCCCGCCGACCCAGCCGGTCGGCCCGCCGACCGACCTCCAGGTACGCGAACCGACCCCTCGGGTACGGCGGCCGAGCCGGAGCCCATCGCTCGCGTGACTGGAGCCGAAACTCGCGTGACTGGGCGCGCATCTCACGTGATTGAGCGCGTCACTCGCGTGACTGCGCGGGCATCTCACGTGATTGGCGGGGATCTCGCGTGATGGCGGGGTCAGGTGGTGAGGGTTAGGGAGCCTAGGTGGGAGAAGTGGGCGGCGATGCGGGACCCGGGACGGATCGGGACCGCGTCCGTCATGCCGCCGGTGAGGACCAGCCAGCCCGGCTCCAAAGCCAAGCCGCGGGCCGCAAGGGCGTTGGCTGCCAAAGCCAGGGCCTCCGCCGGGTGGCCCAGGACCGCCGCGCCCGTGGCCGTGTCGACGATCTGGCCGTCCACCTCCAGCAGGGCCGCCTCGAGGGACAGGTCCAGCGACGAAGGGGAAACCCCGACCGGGCCGACACTGAAGCACGCCGACGAGCCGTTGTCCGCGACCGCGTCCGGCAGCGTGAAGCGGTAGTCCGCGTACCGGCTGTCGATCACCTCGATGCCGCCGTACACGCGGTCGACCGCCGCCAGGGCCGTCGCCGCCGTCACGCCCGGGCCGGCCAACCGGCGGCCCAGCACGAAGACCAGCTCCGGCTCCGCGCGCGGGTGGATCAGCGACGGCACCGGCACCCCCGCCGGCAGCACCATCGCGTCCGTGAGCCAGGCCAGCAACGGCGCGTCGATGCCCATCCGCTGCTGCTTCGCCCGGGACGTCAGCCCCAGCTTCACCCCGATCAACGTCTCGCCGCGGGCCCGGCGCTGCCGCAACGCCTCGTCCTGGATCGCGTACGCCGTGTCGACGTCGAGATCCGGCCAGTCCGCCGAGAGCGGCTCGCGCTCCGAAACCGTCTCCAACAAAGAAGCCGCCGCTTCGCGCACGTTCACGATTCCTCCGAAAACACCGCGGTGACACTGCCGATGCCGGCGATCGTCGCGACGATCGTGTCCCCGGGCGACACCGGGATCGCCCGGGTCATCGACCCCGGCAGCACCACGTGGCCGGGTTCGAGGGTGACGCCCAGCGGCCCCACCGTGTTCGCCAGCCAGACCAGCGAGTTCAACGGCGAGCCGAGCACCGCGCCGCCCGCGCCCGTCGCCGCCACCGTTCCGTTCTGGCACAGCACGCACCCCGCCAGCCGCAGGTCCACCGAACCCAGCGCGGCCGGGCTGCTGCCCAGCACCACCCCGCCCGACGACGCGTTGTCCGCGATCGTGTCGAACAGCGAAATCTTCCAGTCCTGGATCCGCGAGTCGACGATCTCCAGCGACGGCAGCACGAAGTCGACCGCCCGGACCGCATCGGCGACCGTGACGCCCGGGCCGCGCAGGGCCGAGCCGAGCACGAACGCGATCTCCGGCTCGATCCGCGGCTGCAGGAACGCCGACGTCGGGATCGGCTGGTGCTCCAGGTGGAACATGCCGCCGGTCAGGTGCCCGTAGTCGGGCTGGTCGACGCCCATCTGCCGCTGCATCGCCGCCGAGGCGAGGCCGACCTTGTGGCCGCGGACGGCGTCGCCGCCCTCGACCCAGTGCCGCACCTGCTCCTGCTGGATCCGGTACGCGTCCTCGACGCCCGCGTCGGGATATGTCTTGATCAGCGGCTCGATCGGCGCGCGCGTGGCATAAGCCCGCGCCAGCGCCGAAGCGGCCTCCTGCACCTCGCTGACATCCACCTCCGGGACTCTGCCGTGCGCGGCGGCCCGGCACAAGCGAGGATGTTCCACCCAGCGGAACTCTCACCAGGCAACCTCTTGCGCGCGAGATAAATCCGGCGTAGCGTGGAAGACACCCCAGGAAGGGACGTGAGGGACATGGCACCGACCCAGGCCGAGGTCACCAAGCTCGCCGAAGCCCGCGACGCGCTGCGCGAGCGCCACCTGCGCCCGGCCGCCGAACGCCCGGCGACGAACGGCCGCGGCATCCACCACACCGCGCTGATCTCCAGCGACGTCGAGCGGACCATCGAGTTCTACCAGGACATCCTCGGCTTCCCGCTCACCGAACTCATCGAAAACCGCGACTACCCCGGCTCCAGCCACTTCTTCTTCGACGTCGGCAACGGCAACGCGGTCGCCTTCTTCGACCTGCCCGGTCTGGACCTCGGCCCGTACGCGGAAGTCCTCGGTGGACTGCACCACCTGGCCCTGTCCGTCACGCCCGAACGGTGGAGCGCGATCAAGGACAAGCTCGACGAGGCCGGGGTGAAGTACCTGCTGGAGAGCGAGACCTCCATCTACCTGTCCGATCCGGACGGTGCCCGCGTCGAGCTGATCTCCGACCCGCTCGGCGAGATGTACGGCGAGAAGATCGGCTGAAAGCGTGGTCCGGGCGTCGCGCGCCAACTAGCCTGTGCGCGACGTCTGGAGGTCCGATGTCCGATTGGTCGCTCTCGCGCGCGAAGGCGCGGCTCGATCACCGCGAGCTGCTCGACGAACTCACCGCGCGCACCCGCTTCGAGGTCCGGCTGCACCTGAACGAGCCGGCCACGAACGGCGCCTACGACGAGCTCACGAGCATCTTCGCGATCGGGCACGGCGAGTGCGCCGCCCTCCTGAAGCACCACCGCCTGCTGCCGTGGTGGGAGCGGGCGCTGCTGTTCCGCTACGCGCGGCGCCTGCACGGCAAGGCGATCACCCGCAGTGTCGGCGTCGTGCCCGCCGAGGTCGCGCCGCAGGCCGCCCGCGCGTTCGGCGCCGAAATCGCGGAACTGGCCCCCGGTTCCGGGGACACCGGCGCGAAGTACGACCTGCAGGGCCGTGGCCTGCTGACCGTCTTCCGGATCGCCGTCGGCGCCAAGGGCGCGATCTGGCCGGACCGCCACGAGGTCACCACGACGTCCGCCCGCAACATCCTGACCTGCGCCGCGACCTTCGCCCGCCGGAAGCCGTGGCACGTGCTCTGGCCCGTCTACCGGGTGCGCGGCCTGCGGCTCTGGAAGCTTTGACCCTCGCCGGACGTTCACCCGGTATGACTCCAGAGGAGATGCTCGCCGGCGCGAACACCATCGCCGTCGTCGGCCTGAGCCACGATCCGGCCAAGGCCGCGCACGGCGTCCCGGCGGTCCTGCAGGCCCACGGCTTCCGGATCATCCCGGTGCACCCGAGCGCGACCGAGCTGCTCGGCGAAAAGGTGTACCGGTCCCTGAAGGACATCCCGGAGCCGGTGGACCTCGTCGACGTCTTCCGGCCGTCGCCCGAAGCCCCGGGCATCGCCCGGGAGGCCGTCGAGATCGGCGCCAAGGCGCTGTGGCTGCAGCAGGGCATCGTCTCCGCCGAAGCGCGCCGCATCGCCGAAGAGGGCGGGCTCGCCTACGTCGAGAACCGCTGCACCGCCGTCGTCCGCGCGACCGCTTCGATCACGAAGAGCTAGCTCCGAAGTGGACGATGCGGTGGTTGCCCGGCTCGGTGACCCAGACGCCGCCAACGCCGTCGTCGGCCATGTCCCTCGGTGAGCCGATCGGCTCGGCCGTGTCGGACAGCGCGGCGCCCGTGCGGGTGTCGAACCGGGCGACGCGCCCGGTGTCGTCGACCAGCAGCCGCCCGGCCCGGTCGAGCGCGACCGCGCGGGGCCGGTCCAGGCCGGCGAACTCGCGCACGAAGCCGCCCTGCCACGAAAACTGCACCACGCGGCGGTTGCCGGTGTCGGCGACGTAGACGTTGCCCGCCGCGTCGACCGCGACGCCTTCGGGCGCCTTGAGCCGCCCGGCCAGGACCCGCACGAGCGCGCCGTCGCGGGTGAATGCCTGGACCCGGTCGTTGCCGGTGTCGGCCACCCAGACGCGGCCGCGCGTGTCGACGGCGATCCCCGACGGCGCGCGGAACTGCCCCGGCCCGGCGCCGGGGCCGCCGAACGCGCGCGGGAGCGCGGCGACTTCACTGCTGGTCACGGCACCAGGATCACCGGCCGCGAGCCACGGGGGCCAGCGCCTGGACGACTGTTCAGCGACTGTTCCACCTCCGCTCACCAGCTCCAGCGGGAGCACGTCCGCCGGTCGAGGAAGCTGTACGCGGGCAGTGGCCCGAGCCAGTCGGCGTGGACGCCGTCGCGCGCGAGCCCGGCGACGGTGTCCCGGACGACGAGCAGGTCGCCGAGCCCGACCAGGAACGCCCACCGCTCGTCGGCGCTCTCGCCCGCCGGCAGCGCCACGGAGTCGCGGGCCCGTTCGGCGACCCGGGACAGCAGGACGTCCGAGCGGGCCGCCCGCCACGCCGACCCGGGTTCGGTGAACCGCAGGCAGACGTGCACCTCGGCCAGGCCGTCGAGCCGGTCGAGGTCGGCGCGGTAGGTGTCCGCGGCCGGGGCGAGCACCTCGGCGCGGACGGTGTCCTCGTCCTCGGCCACCGTGCCGAACCGGACCGGCAGCACCGGCCCGCCTTCGACGAGCGCGGACACCACCGCCAGGTGCGCGGCCGGGTCGGGCTCGGGGTCGCCGACCACCATCGCGAGGTCCTCCCAGCAGACCGTGCGCGGCGCCCGCGGGTGCCCGGCCCGGACGACGCCGTAGAGCTGCAGCGTCACGGCTGTTCGACGGGGATGGCCGGCTCGACCGGCACCGCGACGGCCGGTGTCGGCGGTGGCGGCGGGATCAGCCCGACGGTCTGGTCGAGCCCGATGGAGACCTGCCCGGGGTTGGGCAGCTGCGACTGCGCGTTCACCCGCTGCATGGCTTCGAGATAGCGGATGTAGGTGTCGACGCTGGCGATCACGACCCTGGCCTCGATCGACAGCAGCTCGATCCCGATCAGGGACACCTTCACCGTCGCGTCGATGACGAGTCCCTTGTCCAGCAGGACGTTGAGGGTGTCGGTGAGGGTGCCACCGGTCTGTCCCGGTCTGGTCACTTCGCTCCTTCGGTCGCAGGGATGTCGGCAGGGATGTCGTCGAGGGCGGCGCGGATCTCCGCGAACCGGAGTTCCAGCGCGATCAGGGCCTGGCCGAGCGCTTCGACCTGGGCGTCGGTGAGGGTGCCGGCGTCGAGCCGGCGCAGGGCCTGCCGCTCCAGCACTTCCTTGAGGATGTCGAGCACGGTGACCACGAGGTGCCCGAGCCCGCGGCCGGCATCGGCGGCGATCCGCTGGGTCATCGGGGTCCGCCTTCCGGCCCGGGCATGGGCTCTCCTTCGAGCCCGAGCAGCAGCAGCCGCAGGTCGAGCCGCACGAGGTCGATGCCGGCGAGGGAGATGATGACGTCGCCGGTGACCACGGCCCCGCGGTGCACGACCCGGTCGAGCAGGTCGACGATGGCCTCGGCGGTGCCGGTGCCGGTCGGGGTGAAGACCTCGGCGACCAGGTCACCGCGGCTCTGCGCACCGGTGCCCGCGAGCAGGTCACCGATCGACGGCGCGCCCGCGTCAGCCATGGGCCGTCGCGCCGAGCTCGAGGTCGGTGAACGAGTACGGCGGCCACGGACCCGATGTCTCCACCGTGGCCCCCGCCGCGCTCAGCTCACGGGCGAACCACTCGACCTCCGCGTGGAACTCCGCCTCGCGGCCGGTCTCCACCAGGTACGCCGTGTTCGTCAGCACTCCGTGCGGCCGCGCGCGCTCCACGCTGTCCGCCGCCCGCCGCCGCAACGCCTCCTGGAGCCGGCCGGCCGCGCCGGCCACGTCTTCGCGGGCGCGCTGGATCGCCTTCAGCCGCTCGCGCCGCCGGACCAGGTACTGCGTTCCGGTCAGGCCCGTCGCGTCCGGCCGGGTGGTCGCCGCCGGCTCCGAATGCCGCACCCGGACACCCCACTCGCGGTGGCCGGCCACCTCGTCGAGGCAGTCGCGCGCCTGGTCGTACCCCGCCTGCAGGAGCCGGCGGGCGGCGTCTTCGCCGTCGAGGACCGTGCCGAACCGCAGCGGCAGCACCGGTTCGCTGCGGAACACCGCGCGCACCACGGCGTCGTGCTCGCGGGCCAGCTCGGCCAGCGTGCCGTCGACCGGGTCGAGCGTGTCGATGCGGTCGAAGCGCGTCGGCGCGACCTCGGCGACCACCACGCCGAGGTCGCGGTAGCCGATCAGCCGCGGCGCCGGTCCGATGTCCAAAGCGGACGGGCGGTTGCGGGTGATCGCGTACGCGCAGAGCCAGTTTCCGGTGCTCACCGCGGTTCTTCCCTTCCGCCCGGCACGGGCAGCCGGGCCTCCAGTTCGGCGACGCGCGCCGCCAGGTCGGTCGCCCCCAGTTCCGCTCGCGCGGCATTCGGGGCGAAGAACGGATCGTTCGTCCACCAGTCCATGCCCATTTCCCGGGCGGTCTGCGCGGACGCGATGAACAGCCGGATACGCAGGGTCAGCAATTCGACATTTACAACACTGACGCCGATGTCACCGGCGATGACGACACCCTTGTCGAGCACGCGTTCCAGAATGTCCGCCAACGAATCGGACGAAGCGGCCAATCGTGTCGACCTTCCTTTCAGGAATCAGTGGCCCCGCGCGTGAACCGGCGCAGCCGCTCACACGCGCCGAGCTCGCCGTCGGCGTCGATGTCCACCCGGTAGGTGGCCATCACACTGGTGGAGTCCGGGATCCGCGCGAGCTCGACGACGTCGATGAGCACCGACCAGCCCCCGTCGCCACGGCTCCGAATCCCGGTTACGGCGTGCGGGGTGAGCCCGGTCACCATGCCGAACTGGTCGGTCGCGGCCCGAATGGCGTCGGCGGCACGCAGCCGGGAAACGGATTTCCCGGCGGCATCGGGGGCGTTTTTCTTTTGGGCAGGGAGCGGCAGTGGCGATTCCGGCATCGCTTTCCTCGTCGCAGGTAGGGAGCCCACCGTAGCAACACCGTCGATCACGTGCAGGGCCGTCCAGGCACGGTATTTTTCACCGGTTCGCGGCAACAATTGGGCGATCCGCGGCAACCGGCGGAGACAAATGGCGCAACGGACGAACGCCCAGCGGCACCAATTTCGGGAAAACGCCCGGTTGGTTACGATCGAGTAACGTCCGCGAGGCGGTAGCCGACGCCCCGGACCGTCTCGATGGTGTGGGTGCCGAACGGCGTGTCGATCTTGCGCCGGAGATAGCCGATGTACACCTCGACGACGTTCTCGTCCCCGTCGTAGTGCGCGTCCCAGACGTGGCTCAGGATCTCGTTCTTCGACAGCGCCGTTCCGGCCCGCCGCAGCAGGAACTCCAGCAACCCGAACTCCCGCGCGGTGAGCTCGATCCGCTTTTGTCCTCTGTGCACGGTCCGGGCGGACGGGTCGAGCCGCAGGTCGCCCGCCTCCAGCACGGCCGGCCGGGCCGGGGCGCCGCGCCGCAGCAACGCGCGCAACCGGGCGATCAGCACGACGAAGGAGAACGGCTTGGACAGGTAGTCGTCGGCGCCGAGGTCGAACGCGTCGGCTTCGTCGTACTCGCCGTCCTTGGCCGTCAGCATCAGCACCGGCGTCCAGTTCTCCGCCGCCCGCAGGCGTTTGAGCACCTCGTAGCCGGACAGCTCGGGCAGCATGATGTCGAGCACCACGACGTCGTACGCGTGCTCGGTCGCCCGCCAGAGGCCCTCGCGGCCGGTGTGCGCGACGTCGGCGGTGAAGCCCTCGGCCACCAGCCCGCGCCGCAGCGTCTCCGCGAACTCGCGCTCGTCCTCCACGATCAGCAGGCGCACTACTCCTCCTCCTTCGGCAGTTCGATCACCGGCAGCTCGATCACGAACCGCGCGCCCGGCTCGCCGGACTCGGCGTAGCGCGCCCGGCCGCCGTGGCGGGCCGCGATGCCGGCCACGATCGGCAGGCCCAGCCCGGTCCCGCCGTGCCCGCGCTGCCGCGACGCGTCGAGCCGGACGAACCGCTCGAAGATCCGTTCCCGGTCGGCTTCGGCGACTCCGGGGCCGTCGTCGCTCACCTCGATGACGGCCAGGTCGCCGCGCACCGCGCTGCTGACGCGGATGCGCGAGCGCGCGTGCCCGCGGGCGTTGTCGACCAGATTGCGCACGGCCCGCCGCAGCTGGGCCTCGCTGCCGTGCACCTTCGCCGGCCCCGCCCGCACCTCGACGTCGGCCGTGGTCTCCCCGCGGACGCGCTCGGCTTCGGCGCGGACGATGTCGTCGAGGTCGACCTCGGTGCGCTGCGGTCGGTCGGTCGCGTCGTCGGTGCGGGCCAGCATGAGCAGGTCGTCGACGAGCTCGCGCAGCCGCGCGGTCTCCCGGGCGATCACCGGCACCAGGTCCCCGGTGCTCTCCGGGTGCCGCCCGGAGACGTCGAGCGCGGTGCTGATCGTCGACAGCGGCGAGCGCAGTTCGTGGCTGGCGTCGGCGACGAACCGGCGTTGCGCGGCCTGGGCGGAGGCGAGCCGGGCCAGCATTTCGTTGAGCGTCACGGCCAGGCGGTGCACCTCGTCGCCGCCCGGCGGCAGCGGCACGCGCGCGGCCAGGTCGCGGGTCGAGATCTCCGCGACGGTCCGGCGCATCCGCTCGACCGGGCGCAGCGCCGAGCCGACCGCGCGGTACACCGCGAGCCCGGCGATCGCCAGCAGCGGCACGGCGATCAGGCCGAACAGCAATGTCAGCCGCGTCGACGCCTCCGTGACCGGTTCCAGCGAGCGCGCGGAGATCACGGTGAACGGCCCGCCCGGGCCGGTCACCTCCTGCGACACGACGCGGTAGTCGTCGTTGTCGCCGTTCAGCCCGAGCGGCAGCGTTTCGACGATTTCGTGCCCGACGACCGGGCGGGCCGCGGTCAGCGGCGGGTGCCCGACGATGGCCGGGTCGCTCGCGATCGGCGTCCCCCGCGCGTCCAGGACCTGCGTGACGGCTTCGGTGTCGCCGGTGCTGGCGACGTCGCTCGCGCTCAGGTCGCGCGCGCCTTCGCGGATGAGCTGGATGGCGACCTGCCGCCCGGTGCTGCGGGCACTCTCGGTGACGCTGCGGTCGAGCGACTCCTCCAGCAGCACCACCACGACCACGCCGGCCGCGGCGATGGCCAGCGCGAGCGCGAAGACGGCCACCGCGGTGGTGCGCATCCGGACGCCGGTCGCGGCGATCACCTTGCCCAGTTTCACCAACGCAGCGTAGCCACGGACGAGGCTCGCGCGCGGGCCGACCAGCGACGGAGCGCTCGCCGCCACCGGGTCACGCGCCCCGGCGGCGGCGTGGGACGGCGAGCCGCTCCCCGCGCAGCCGCTCGACCTCGGCCAGGTCCAGCGGGCCGAGCGGGTGCCCGAGCGTCCAGGCCAGCAGCAGGTCGGCCAGCGCGGGGTTGCGGGCGAGCGCCGGGCCGTGCAGGTAGGTGCCGACGACCCGGTCGGTCACCGCGCCTTCGGTGCCGTCGCCGTTGCCGGTGCCGCGCACGACCCGCCCGAGCGGCTCGCTGCCGGTGCCGAGCTTGCTGACGCCCAGGTGGTTTTCGAACCCGGTCAGCGCCTCGCCGTCCAGCAGCCGGGACGGCGTCGCGATCAGCTCGGCGACCGCGCGCTGCTCGCCGGGTTCGGTGGTGACGTCGAGCAGGCCGAGCCCGTCGTGGTCGACGCCGTCGAGGCCGCGGAAGCGGGTGCCGAGCACCTGCAGGCCGGCGCACACCCCGAAGACGACCGCACCGGCCGCGACGGCCCGGCGCAGGCCCGGGTACTTGCGCAGGTGCGCGGCGGCGAGCACCTGGGCGCCGTCCTCACCGCCACCGAGCAGGTAGAGGTCCAAAGCGGACGGGACCGGCTCGCCGAGCCCGACGGGCACCACCTCGGCGTCGAGCCCGCGCCACTGCAGCCGCTTGCTCAGCACCTGGGCGTTGCCCGTGTCGCCGTAGGTGCCGAGCACCTCCGGCAACAGAAGTCCGATGTGGACGATCGAATCAGCCACCGGGCAACCTGCCCACCAGGTCCCGGAACGCGGTGTAGTTGGCGACCAGCTCGACGGCGCCGGGCGGCAGCGCGTCGATCGCGGTGACCGGGTCCGGTTCGGCCCAGTGCGCGACCTCGGCGTAGCAGAGCCGGACGGAGAGGTCGGCGCCGCGCTCGCCGGTGACGACCACCTGGCGCCCGCGGAGCCGTTCGAAGTGGACGTCCCACAGCCAGGACAGGTCGCGGCCGTCGGCCTCCTGGGCGTTGACCGCGACGACGACCGGGGTGTCCTCGTCCAGCACGCGCAGCGTCTCCACCCAGCCGGCCGGGTTCTTGGCCAGCATCAGCCGCACGGAATGCCGCGACCGGCGGATCGTCCGGTAGCGGCCGCCGATGTCGGTGATGGTCCGCAGCCGCGCCGCGGCCGTGTGCGGCGGCACGCCGAGCCGGTGCGCCGCGGCCAGCGCGAGGGCGGCGTTCGCGCGGTTGACCTCGCCGGGCAGCCGGAGGTCGAGGTCGACCTCACGGCCGCCGGGCGTCCGGACGAGCTCGCCGTCGAGCGTCCAGCCGGGCTCCGGCCGAGCGAGCCCGCACCCGCAGCTCCAGTGCCGTTCGTGGGTTTCGACGCGGCCTTCGCAGCGCGGGCACGCCGTCGAGTCGCCGGTCCAGCGGCGGCCGGCGCCGACCCAGACGGCCTTCGCGGCCGCGCTCGCCGCGGACGTCACGAGCACGTCGTCGCAGTTGGCGACGACGACGGTGTCCTTGAGTTCGGCGATGGCGGCCCGCAGGTCGCGTTCGGTGGCGCGGACCTCGCCGACCCGGTCGAGCTGGTCGCGGCTCAGGTTGAGCAGGACGAGGACGGCGGGCCGGACCTGGTCGGCCACCCAGGGGACGTAGGTCTCGTCGACCTCGAGGACCGCGTAGGGCGCGCCGGGGCGCGCGGTCAGGGCGGCGAGGACGCCGTCGGGCATGTTCGAGCCGTCGCTGTTGGCGGCGACCTCGGCCAGCGTTTCGAGCGCGCGGGTGAGCATCAGCGAGGTCGTGGTCTTGCCGTTGGTGCCGGTGACGAGCACGACGGTGCGGTCACGACCGAGGCGGCGCAGCGCGGCGGGATCGAGGGCCAGCGTGACGCGGCCGCCGATCATGCCGCCGCGGCCGAGCCCCGAGCTGCGGGAGAGCCAGGCGGTCAGCCGCCCGGCGGCCACGGACGCGCGGGTGCGGAGGGGGCTTCGGAGGGACATCGCCCGGATGGTGCCTCCGGGCCGCTGTGATTTTCCTGAGTCCGTGGCGCGGGTCTCTACAGCGTGACGACGACCTTCCCGTGGACGTGCCCGGTGGCCTGCAGCGCAACGGCGTCCCGGATCCGGTCGACCGGGAAGACGGCGGCGACGGGCACGGTGAGCCGGCCGGCGACGATCGCTTCGGCGATGCGCTGCAGGGCGCCCGGCTCGGCGTCGGCACCCCCGGTGGCGCGCACACCGCCGGGCGGGGTGGGCCCGGCGGCGATGGTGGCGATCCGCTCGGGCGGGACGCCGAGGGCCAGCGCGGCCTCGGCCGTCTCGATGCCGAAGAGGTCCACGGCCGCGGTGACGTTCTCGACGCGGCCGGCCAGGCCGGGGCCGTAGGCGACGGGTTCGGCGCCGAGCTCGCGCAGGAACGGGAAGGTGCCCTCGCCGGCGGTGCCGAGCACGGTGGCACCGGCGAGCTTCGCGAGCTGGACGGCGAAGATGCCGACGCCACCGGCGGCCCCGCCGATCAGGACGGTGTCACCGGCCCGCAGGCCGACGGCGGCCAGCGCGGCGGCCGCGGAAGCGCCGGCGACCGGGAGGGTGCTCGCCACTTCGTCGAAGAGTCCGTCCGGAGTGGGCAGGACCGTGTCGCCCGGTCGAACGACCACGAAGTCGGCAACGGCCCGGCCGAGCGCACCGCCGAAGACCCGATCACCGACGGCGTGCGCGGCGCCCGGGCCCGCTTCGTCGACCACGCCGGCGAAGTCGTACCCGAAGCCGGAGGGCAGCGTGATGCCGAACCGCGCGGCGGCCTCGGCGCTCCCGGCGAGGCGCCAGTCCATGGGGTTCAGCCCGGCGGCGGTGACGCGAACACGCACCTCACCCGGGCCGGCGTGCGGTTCGGGGACTTCGCGCAGTTCGAGCACTTCAGGGCCACCGAACTCCTCGTAGACGACCGCTCGGCTCATGGGGACCTCCACTGTGATGGGACTTGGTCCCGTCACCGTACACCTCCTGACGGGACCAAGTACCGTGTCGGCATGGCCCGCTGGGAACCGAACGCACCGGAGAGGCTGAGCCGCGCCGCCCTCGAACTGTTCGCCGAGCGCGGGTACGAGAACACGACGGTGATCGACATCGCGACCCGCGCGGGGCTGACGAAGAGCACGTTCTTCCGGCACTTCCAGGACAAGCGAGAGGTGCTCTTCGGAGGGAACGCACTGGCGGACGCACTCGCCGCGGCGGTCGGCGAGGCGCCGGAGGGGGTCGCGCCGCTCGAGGCGGTGGGCTGGGCACTGGAGACGGCGGGCCGGGAGGTGTTCACGGCTTCGCGCAGGGAGTTCAGCGCGCTTCGGCGGTCGGTGATCGCGGCACATCCGGAGCTGCAGGAGCGGGAGGCACTGAAGGGGCTGGCACTGACTGCGGCGATGGCGGAGGCGTTGCGGCAGCGAGGGGTGGCGGAGCTGCCGGCGCGGGTGGCGGCGCAGCTGGGGGCGCTGGCGATGAAGATCGGTTACGAGCGGTGGATAGATGGGGCGGGTGAGTTCGGCTCGGCCACGCGCCGGGCGCTCGATGAGGTGCGGGCGGCTGCGGCGGGATGAAGTGCGGGGCGGCCGTCGCGGGATGAGGTGCGGGCGCCCGTCGCGGGATGAGCGGCTTCGGGCGTTGCCCCGGCCTCCGCGCCGGCTTCGCCCCTAATTGGGTCTCGGCCTCGGTTTCGTTGTCCGGTCCCGGCTTCGGCTTCCGCCAGAGCCGGTAGCCACCCCGTCCGCCGGAGCGCGGAAACACCCCACCCGCCGAGGGCGCCCCCAGGGCTCCGGCAAAGTCGAACCGTCCAGGTGTCTCACCTGCTCGAACAAGCAGGCTGAGAGCCAAACCCGCACCCCACCCAGACCCCCCACCACCCCGATCCGAAGCCAGAACACGGACGGTGGTGCCGGGTCAAGGCACGCTTTCCCGCCTTGACGCGGTACCACCGTCCGTAGTGACAATCCGGCTTCGGGGTGGTGGGCACCCGACACCGCGAGCAAAGGAGCACCACCCCGCGAGCACAAACATTGCCGAAGCCCCGGGGGCGCCCCCCGGGTCCAGCGTATCGACGCGAACCGACAACAACGGCGAAAGAACGCGACCCAACGCCGGTTTGTCCACATTGCCGCCACCCCGTGGACAACCGCCCGCACATTCACGGATATGAACGCTCAACCCCTCCGAGGCCAGTCGAACCCGTCGAATGCCGCCGCTTGGAGCAGCGCAACCGCCATAGGTAGGAAACTTAACCATCGGATGTTGAACCAATTAGCATCCACAACTACTCGCATTGTTGCGAAACTTTCCAAGATCTACCGCAGATACATCGGAGGTGTTACCGTCCAACCCCAGCCAGCGGAAAGGCGTGCCGCTCAGCGGGAAATGGAGGGCGTCGTGGGACCGGAGCGCGGGCTCGAACAAAGCGGAACTCTCGAACGCGGGCTTGCCGTGCTGGAGCACGTCGGGCGGCACCAGGAGATTTCCACCAATGCGATCGCGCGGCAACTGGGGCTTTCCCGCAGCGCCGCCTACCGGATCGTCGGCACCCTCAAGAACCTCGAGTACCTCGAAGCCGACCAGGTCACCGGGCGGGTCCGGCTCGGTACGCGGCTCGTCGAACTCGGGGCCCGCGCGATGGCCGCCACCGATCTGCACCGGTGTGCTCCCCGGTACCTCGCCTCGCTCGCCGAACGGTCCGGGGAGACCACCTACCTCGCCGTGCCCGACAACGACACCATGGTCTACGTCGCCACCGAACGCAGCGCCAGTGCCGTCACCCTCGCCTGCCGGCTCGGCACCCGGCGGCCGCAGCACGCGACGTCGCTCGGGAAAGCCTGGCTCGCCGCGCTGCCCGAGGCCGACCGGCTCGAACGGATCCGGCGGATGAAGCTCGACTCGCTCACCCTCAAGACCATCGTCGACCCGCACCGGCTGCTCGACGAACTCGCGAAGACCAGCCGGCGCGGCTGGGCGATCGACGAGGTCGAAAACGAGCCGGACGTCGGCTGCGTCGCCGCCGCCGTGCGGGACCACTCGGGGCGGCCGATCGCCGCCATCAGCATTGCCGGGCCCGCTCCGCGCGTGCTGCGCCGGCTCGACGAACTCGGCGCCTCCGTGGCCGGCACCGCCGCCGCCCTTTCCCTGCGGCTCGGGTACGTCCGGAGCCGGCCCGCCTGAGCACCGACCCACCCGGCAAAGGAGCCGACGTGACCTGGATCCAGGACTACCAGCCGGCGGGCGGCCTGTGGATTTCCGCGCTGCTCGCCGCGCTCCCGATCATCGTGCTGCTGGTTTCGCTCGGGGTGATCCGGTTCTCCGCGCACCTCTCGGCAGCACTCGCACTGGTGACGGCGCTCGGCGTCGCCCTGCTGCTCTACCGGATGCCGGCCGCGCTGGCGTTCGACTCCGCCGCGATGGGCGTCGTGTTCGGGGTGTGGTCGGTGGCCTGGATCGCCTTCCACGCCGTCTACTTCCACAACGTCACCGTCGCCACCGGCCGGTTCGACGCGATCAAGCGGGTGCTCGCCGGGTTCAGCGAGGACCGGCGGCTGCAGGCGCTGCTCATCGCGTTCAGCTTCGGCGCGCTGCTCGAAGGCGTCGCGGGCGGCGGCTCGCCGATCGCGATCACCGCGGCGATGATGGCCGCGCTCGGGTTCCCGCCGGTGAAGGCCGTCGTGCTGGCGCTGCTGGCGAACACCGCGCCGGTCGCGTTCGGCGGCCTGGGCAACCCGCTGATCGTGCTCGGCCGGCTGACCGCGCCGATCATGCACCTCAAGCAGGACCAGGCGACCGAACTCTTCTCGGCCGCCGTCGGCCGTCAGGTCCCGGTGCTGGCGCTGATCATCCCGGCGTTCCTCGTCGTCGTCCTGGCCGGCTGGAAACGCATGCTCGAGGTGTGGCCGGCGGTGCTGACCGCCGGGCTCGCCTTCGCGGCCATGCAGTTCGTCGCGTCCAACTACATCAGCGCCAGCCTGGTCGACGTCCTCGCCGCCCTCACCGCGATGGCGGCGCTGTGGATCCTGACCCGGTTCTGGCAGCCCGCGACGGTGTGGCGCTTCGACGGCGAGGAAGCCGTCCCGGCGGCCAAGAGCCTCGGCGCCGCACAGGCCGAGCGCGGCGCGCTGCACGCGTGGATGCCCTACGTCATCTTGATCCTGGCGATCTTCCTGTCGCGGATCGGGACGATCTTCAAGAACCTCCCCGTCTGGCTCGACCTGACGAAGCTGCTGCACAAGGCCGACTGGGTCTTCGCGTGGCCGGGGCTGCACAACCACGTCGTCCAGCACCCGCCGATCACCGCGAAGAACGCGCCGTACGCGGCGACGCTGACCGTCGACTTCCTGTTTTCGCCCGGCACCATCGCCCTGATCGCGGCGGTGATCGCCGGGTTCGCGATGGGCGCGCGGCCGAAACTGCTGCTGACGACCTACCGGAAGACTCTGCACCAGATGCGCTGGGCGCTGGCGACGATCTTCATGATCCTGGCGATCGCGTTCGTGATGAACTACTCGGGCGCGACGCAGACACTGGGCCTGGCCCTCGCGACGACCGGCGCGGTCTTCCCGCTGTTCTCGGCCTACATCGGCTGGCTGGGTGTGTTCCTGACCGGCTCGGACGCGTCGACGAACAGCCTGTTCGGCCCGATGCAGGTGATCTCGGCGCAGCAGCTGAACCTCAACCCGATCCTGGCCGGCGCGACGAACACGTCCGGCGGTGTGATGGGCAAGATGATCTCACCGCAGAACCTGTCGATCGGCGCGACGGCGATCGGGCAGAGCGGCAAGGAAGGCTCGCTGCTGCGGCAGACGTTCCTGTGGTCGCTGCTGCTCACCGCGGTGGTCGGCGTGATCTCGCTCCTCCAGGCCACGATCCTGACGGCGTTGATCCCGTCGCCCTAGGCTGGGCGGCATGAGTGAGGCACTGGCGTCCTTCGGCTACGAACTCGGGCTCCTGAAGCGCGTCCGGAGATCGGGCTGGTGGCACGCGGGCGTCCGCGACCCGGAGTCGGTCGGCGAGCACAGCCTGCGCGCCGCCCAGCTCGCGGCGCTGCTCGCGGCGGAGGAAGGCGCGTCCCCGGAGCGGGCGGCCTTCCTCGCGCTGTGGCACGACACGCAGGAAACCCGCACGGGCGACCTGCCGCTGACGGCGGCCGAGTACCTGCGCAAGCCGGAGCCGCGGGACATCACCGCCGACCAGACGGCCGCGCTGCCCCCGCGTTCGCGGGAGCTCGTCCGCTCGGCGGTCGACGAGTACGAGACCCGGGCGTCGGCGGAAGCGTTGTGCGCCAAGGACGCGGACAAGCTGGAGATGCTGCTGCAGGCCCTGGAGTACCGGGACATCGGCGTCCGGCCGGTGGACGAGTGGATCGAGTCGGCGCGGAAGGGCCTCAAGACGGAGACGGCGCGGAAGGTCGCGGAGGCGGCGTTGACGCTGTCACCGCTCGCCTGGCGGGGACGCTAGTGCGGTGACCGGATACGTTCGCCGGGTTGTCCTGGAACCTGGTGGTCTGCCGCGGCTGGTCGTGAGTGGTAAGGCGGGTTAGAACCCGCCTTACCACTCACGACCCCGACCCGGTGAACCTTCGTGGTCACCGCACTAGCCGGCGACCGCGGACGCGCGGTCCAGCAGCAGGGCGCGTTCCCGCGAGTTCTCCGTCATCTCCGCCGCCCGGCGGAACTCCCGCTCGGCTTCCGCGCGCCGGCCGAGCTTCTCCAGCAGGTCGCCGCGGACGCTGGGCAGGAGGTGGTAGTCCTTCAGCGCCGGATCGCCGGCGACCCGGTCGACCACTTCCAGGCCCGCCGCCGGCCCGTACGCCATCGCCACCGCCACCCCGCGGTTCAGCTCGATCACCGGGGACGGCTGGAGCTTGGCGAGTCCTTCGTAGAGCGCCGCGATGCGGGCCCAGTCGGTCTCCTCGGCCGTCCGCGCCCGCGCGTGGCAGGCCGCGATCGCCGCCTGGGCGGAATACGGGCCGTACGCACCCTCGGCGATCTGCTCGGACAACGCCAGCGCCGCGAGGCCGTGCTGGATCAGGAACCGGTCCCAGCGGGTGCGGTCCTGGTCCAGCAGCAGCACCGGCTCGCCGTTCGGGCCGGTGCGGGCCTTCGCGCGGGACGCCTGCAGCTCCATCAGCGCCACCAGGC
This sequence comes from Amycolatopsis sp. cmx-13-12, assembly GCA_049998155.1. Taxonomy (GTDB): domain Bacteria; phylum Actinomycetota; class Actinomycetes; order Mycobacteriales; family Pseudonocardiaceae; genus Amycolatopsis. The sequence continues at coordinate 935,916 of JAEBES010000002.1, forward strand.
CGTGGACCTCCGACTCAGCCGGCATCAGCCCGGCGAGGACGCGGCCGAGCCGCATCGCCTCTTCGCAGAGCGCCGGCCGCATCCAGTCGTCGCCGCGGGTGGCCGAGTAGCCCTCGTTGAACACGAGGTAGATGACTTCGAGCACGGACGACAGCCGCGCGACGCGTTCTTCGCCCTCCGGCACCTCGAAGGGCACCTTCGCCGCGGCGAGGGCCTTCTTCGCCCGGACGATCCGCTGGGCGATCGTCGATTCGCGGACCAGGAAGGCGCGGGCGATCTCGTCGGTGGTCAGGCCGCCGAGCATGCGCAGCGTCAGCGCGACCCGCGCCTGCGTGTTCAGCACCGGGTGGCAGGCGACGAACAGCAAGCGGAGGACGTCGTCTTCGATGTGGTCGTCGAGCGCGGCGTCGAAGTCGGGCAGGACGCCGTCGCCGAGCCGCTGGTCGCGCCCGACTTCCTCGAGCTTCTCCGCGTACCGCTCGTTGCGGCGGAACTGATCGACCGCACGGCGTTTGGCGATGGTCATCAGCCACGCGCCGGGGTTGCGGGGCACACCGGCGTCCGGCCACTGTTCCAGCGCCGCGACCAGCGCGTCCTGGGCCAGCTCTTCGGCGAGACCGACGTCGCCGCGAGCCATCCGGGCCAGGCCCGCGATGAGCCGCGGCGACTCGATCCGCCAGACCGTTTCGACCGTTCTCCGGGTGTCCGCAACCGTCACCCGGCCATCAGACAGGGTGATCTTCCGCGGTGCAACCCGCTACTCGGCGATCGGGCGGATCTCCAGCACCCCCTCGCCCGGGCCGAGGTTCGGGACCTGCTTCATCAGCTCGACGATCTCTGCGAGCGACTCGCCCTTGAGCACCCAGAACCCCGCGATCAGCTCCTTGGTCTCGGCGAACGGGCCGTCGATGACCTTGGGCTCCGCGTCGCCTTCGAACAGGACGCGCGAGCCGTCCGCGCTGGACGTGAGCCCCTCGGCGAGTTCGATCCGGCCCTCGGCGAACAGCCGCTCGTTGAACTTCGTCATCTCGGTCAGCTCTTCGGCACTGGGCTGGAACCCGGCCGCCTCCGATTCGGGGCTGGCCTTGACGATCACCAGGAACCGCATGTCACGCCTGCCCAGCGGACTGCGCGCGCAGCCGGCCTTCCAGTTCGACGACTTCCGGCGTCATGTTCTCGAAGTCCGCCGCCTCGGCGACCCGGCGGATCTCGACCTCGCCGGCGTGGCCGTCGGGGTTGGGCATCCGCTTGATCCACTCGATGCACTCTTCGCGGTCCCGGCACTGCAGGATCCAGAAGCCGCCGACGAGCTCCTTGGTCTCGGCGAACGGGCCGTCGACGACCTTGGGCTCTTCGGTGCCGGAGAAGACGACGCGCGCACCCTGCGAGCTCGGGGTGAGCCCTTCGCCGGCGAGCAGGACACCGGCCTTGACCAGCTCTTCGTTGAACTTCCCCATCTCCTCGAGCAGCTCGGCGCTGGGGCCCTTGCCCGCCTCGGAGTCCTCGTTCGCCTTGACGATCACCATGAACCGCACCGCGGTCTCCCTTCGTTCGCTTCTGCCTACGCGTCGAACGGCCGGGCGCCGGATCGACAGCCTCCGCGAAAAAGTTTTCGCGCGGGGAAAGTAGCAGCTCAGGACCGGTCCCGGCGGGACGATCCGGACCAGGGGTTCACTCGCCGAGGCGGTCGATTTCGGCCACGCACACCCGGACCGCCTCGGCGGCGTCGTACGTGACGCCGGAGTCCTCCCGCTGTCCCCGCGTGAAGACCGTGAACCGGCCGTCGCCCGCCGCCCGCACCCACAGGCCGGGTACCCGGTGCTCGTCCACGGCCGACTGGAACGACATCATCATGACCGAGATGACCGGGTACATCCGCCGCAACCTCGGCTCCCGCATCGCCGCCTCGACGAACTCGCCGAGGCGAAGCCGATCGTGGGCGCGGAGGAACTGCCACGCGAGTTCGGTCCGGTCGCCGCTCTCGAACGCGTCGGCGATGTCGACGAAGTCCGCGAACGGCCACGCGGCCGCCAGCTCCCGCGCGGTGGCGCCGCCAAGCCAGGTCGCGGCGGATCCGGTGACCTCCGCCAGGTCGGTCGTCGACAACCAGCTCAGATATTTTCCGCGCAGGAGGTGGCTCACGCGGAACAGCCGCTCGCCCCGACGCGGCAGGACCGTCACAGCGCGGTCGCGCTGGACGGCCTTGGCCTTGAAGCCGCCGAAGGCGCCCGGGGCTTCCTGCATTTCGATGTCGCAGCCGGGACACGCGGCCCGGAGCACGGCCTCGAGGCCACCGGCGTCGACGAGGTCCTGGTACGGCGACTCCCCCATGCCGCCAAGGTACCCGCGCGGGCCCGGCTAATCTGCCCGTCGTGGCGGTACTCCCCGATGATCTCTCCTCCGCGCTCGACGACGAGCTGGCCCGGCACCCCGTGGCCCGGCTGACCCAGTCCGTCGATCGCCTCAGCGCGCGCTACCGCCAAGGTGACGCGGCCACTTCGCCGATCCTCAGCTCCGAAGCCGACGTCGCCGCGTACGCGGGCTACCGCATGCCGGCCACCTACGCCGCCGTACACGCAGTGCTCGCCGAAGCCGCCCTGCGCGCTCCCGGCTTCGAACCGCGGACCCAGATCGACGTCGGCGGGGGCACCGGTGCCGCCGTGTGGGCGGCCACGGACGTATGGCCTTCGCTGGCCGAGTGCACCGTGCTGGAGCAGGTGACCGGGGCCATCGGGCTCGGCAAGCGGCTCGCCGCCGGCAGCGGCCGGGCCGCGGTCCGGGACGCCGAGTGGCGGCGCGGGTTCGTCGATCCCGCCTCGCCCGCCCCCGACGCCGACCTCGTCACGCTGTCCTACGTGCTCGGCGAGCTGCCCGACGCCACGCGCACCGACGTCGTGCGGTGGCTGGCGGCGAAGGCCGGGGCCGTCGCGCTGATCGAGCCGGGCACGCCGGCCGGCTTCGAACGGATCCGGGCCGCCCGCGCCGAGCTGATCGAGCTCGGCCTGCACGTCGTCGCGCCCTGCCCGCACGACGCCGCCTGCCCGATCGTGCCCGGCCGGGACTGGTGCCACTTCGCCGCGCGACTCCCGCGCTCGGGCCTGCACCGGCGACTCAAGGCCGGCACCCTCGGCTTCGAGGACGAGAAGTTCGCGTACGTCGTCGCGGCGCGAACCACGCCCGAGCGGGCGGACGCGCGGATCATCCGGCACCCGAAGAAGCACAAGGGGTGGGTCGCGCTCGACCTGTGCACGGCTTCCGAGGGCCTGAAACCCGCGGTCGCCGTCTCGAAGAAGCAGGGCCCGCGGTACCGCGCCGCCCGGGACGCCGAGTGGGGCGACGGCTGGCCTTCCGCCTGATCCGGTGGCAGGGTGGCGGCCCATGGGGCGCGTCATCGCGGAGATCAGCATGTCGGCGGACGGCATCGTGGCCGGCCCGGACACCAGCACCGACCACCGGCTCGGCAAGGACGGCGACCTGCTGCACGAGTGGATGTTCGAGGGCACCGAGGCCGACGCCGAGGTCGCGGGCCGGCTGTTCGACGGCACCGGCGCGTTCGTCGTCGGGCGGTCGATGTTCGACGTCGGCGTCGATCCGTGGGGTGACGACGGCACCTTCAAGAAGCCGGTCTTCGTCGTGACCAACCGGCCGCACGAACCGGTCGTCAAAGGCCCGACCACGTTCACGTTCGTCACCGACGGCCTCGAAAGCACGCTGCGGCAGGCGAAAGCCGCGGCGGGTGACGACAACGTCGTCCTGATGGGCGGCGGCACGACCCTGCGGCAGTTCCTGCTGGCCGGCCTGGTCGACGAACTGCGGCTGCACGTCGTCCCGCTGCTGTTCGGCGCCGGCGTGCGGCTGTTCGACGCCGGAACCGGCCGGCACGTACGGCTGGAACGCACCGCCGTCCACGAGACGCCGAACGCGACGCACCTGACCTTCCGCGTGCGGAACTAGGGCATCCGGACCGTCCGCAGGAACGCCGGCAGCAGCCACGGCCGCGGGCCGCCGATGCGCACGCCGAGCAGGGCCGCGCGGACGTGGGAAATGCGGCCGAACATCATCGGCACCAGGACCGCCGGGTCGAACCGGAGCCGGACGTCCGCGGTGCCGTCCGGCTGCTCGAACCGCAGCTTTCCGTGCTGGAGCGCCAGTACCGCCGGTCTCGTGTACGCCGACCGGAACTCCACCGCGATGCGGCGCGGCGACGGCGTCGCGTCGTCGAGGAGGTGGCCCATGTCGTTGCGGACCATGCCGAACAGGAACAGCTCGAGGAACAACGCCTCGAGCCGCCCGGGGATCCGCCACGGCTGCCCGATCGCCCGTGCGATGTCGAGGCCGTGGATCAGCATCTCGTTGACCAGGTGCGCGAGGACGCCCGCGACCGGCACCCGGGAGCCGCCCAGCCACCACACCGGCTTCTCCGGGTCGAGGTCCTGGCTGACCACCAGCACCTCGGCGATGTCCGCGCGCAACCGCGCCGCCAGGCGCACCGGGTCGCGCTCGGGGTAGAGCTCCAGCGCCAGCGCGTTCATCCGGCAGATCGTGTCGACGCTCGCCGCGTCGATCGGCTCCGCGAGGCCCGGCAGCGGGAGCGGGCCGCCGTCGCCGCGGATCATCGCCGTGTACATCAGCGCGATCATTCCCACGTGCGACGCCGCTTCGCCGATCGTCCACTCGCCGAGCGCTTTCGCGTGCGGGTCCCCGACGCCGGTGAGGAGGTCCGCGAACCGGCCGCCGACCTCGGGCAGGGCCGCGCGCACCTGGTGCCACTGTTCGACCGTCACGGCTTCCGACGCTAGCGGCGGGCACCGCGCTCCGGATCTTCGAAGGTGCGGTTATGTTCTGGGCATGGCCCGGATCCTGCCCCGGTCGACCCGGTGGCGGGTCGCCCTCTTCGCCGCCCTCACCTCGGCGCTCGTCCTCGGCCTCGGGGCCTACTGGTTCGTGAGCGTGCTGCAGAGCGGCCTCGAGACCAACGCCCGGACCCGGGCGAGCGACAAGGTGGACGCGCTGGTCGCGCTGCTGAACTCGGGCGTCGCCCCGGAAGACGTGCCGAAGCGGTACGAAAAGGGCGGCGGGTACATGATCAGCACCGAGGTCATGAACCGCTGCTCGGCGGGCCAGGCGAAACAGTTCCCGGACGACCAGGTGGTGCAGATCTACGGACCGGACTGCGTCATCGTCATGCCGATCGGGCTCGAGGAAGGGCAGGAGTACGCCCACGTGGCGACGACCGACGGCCGCTACCAGGTCGACGCCGCCGAGCGGCTCGACCCGCTCGGCCTCGAGACCGTGGCCACCGCCCGGCAGCTGCTCTGGGGCGGGGTGCCCGCGGCCGCGCTGCTCGTCGGCGCCGTCGCCTGGTTCGCCGTGCGGCGATCGCTGCGCGCGGTCGGGGCCATCCGGGCGGAGGTCGACGGCATCCGCGCGACCGGCCTCGGCCGCCGCGTTCCGGTGCCCGACTCCGGCGACGAGATCACCGAGCTCGCCGTGACGATGAACGAGATGCTGGCGCGGCTCGACCAGTCCGTGCGGCGGCAGAGCCAGTTCACCGCGGACGCCTCGCACGAGCTGCGCACGCCGCTGGCGTCGATGCGCACCCAGCTCGAGGTCCAGCTCGCCCACCCGGACCGGCTCGACTGGCGCCGCAGCATCGAAACGCCGTCCTGGACGTCTCGCGGATGGAAACCCTCACCGGGGACCTGCTGCTGCTCAGCAAGCTGGACGCCGGCCGGCCGGACCAGGAAAGCCGGATCGCGCTCGCGGACCTCGTCACCGAGCACCTGGCCGCGAGGCACCCCCGCGACGGCGTCGAGGTGCGCACGGAACTCCACGCCGAGCCGGTGGTGCAGGGCCACGCGGGACGGCTGGAGCGCGTGCTGCGCAACCTCGTCGACAACGCCGAGCAGCACGCGAAGAGCCGCGTGACGATCACGCTCGCGGTGTCCGGTGGCCAGGCCGTCCTCGCCGTGCGGGACGACGGGCCCGGCATCCCGGCCGAGGACCGCGAGCGCGTCTTCGACCGCTTCGTGCGGCTCGACGACGACCGCGCGCGCGAAGACGACGGCGGCTCCGGGCTCGGGCTGGCGATCGCCGCGGAGATCGCGCGGACGCACGGCGGCACGCTGCGCGTCGCGGAGAGCACGTCCGGCGCCTGTCTGGAGCTGCGCTTACCGCTTGCCTGAAGACTTCTTCAGGCTGCTTCAGCTCCGGTTCAGCGTGGCCGCACGAGCATCCCGCCATGCTGATCGATCTTGCGCCGTCCCCCGCGCGCACGCGCGAAACCCGCGCGATCCCTTACGCAGTCGCCGCCGTCGCCTTCGCCGGGTACACCGTGTGGTCGCTGCAGCGGCTGCGGACGTTCGACGCGAGCGGGTTCGACCTGGGGATCTTCGAACAGGCGGTGCGGTCCTACGCGCACGGGCACTGGCCGGTGTCGGACCTGCTCGGCGCGGACTGGCCGACGCTCGGCGACCACTTCCACCCGATCCTGGCGGTGCTCGCGCCGTTCTACCTGCTGTGGCCGTCGCCGGGGTGCCTGCTGGTCGCCCAGGCCCTGCTGTTCGCGCTGTCCGCGGTGCCGGTGACCCGCTGTGCGAGCCGGCTGCTCGGTGCCCACCGGGGTGCGCTCGTCGGCGCCGGGTACGTGCTGTCGTGGGGGCTGCTGTCCGCCGTCAACTTCGACTTCCACGAGGTCTGCTTCGCCGTCCCGATGCTGGCCTTCACCGCCGAGCACCTGCTGCACGAGCGGTGGCGGGCCGCGGTCTGGTGCGCGCTGCCGCTGGTGCTGGTCAAGGAGGACCTGCCGCTGACGCTCGCCGCCGTCGGCGTGGTGCTGGTACTCAATAGGCAGCGGCGGCTCGGCTGGACGGTGCTCGTCTTCGGCGTCGTCACGTCCGCGCTGCTGTTCCTGGTCGTGCTGCCGGCGCTGAACCCGGAGGGCGCGTACGCGCACGGCAGCGGCTTCAACCCGTTCGGCGGGGCGATGGTCAAGGTTTCGATGCTGCTGGCCCTGCTCGCGCCGACCGCGTTCGCGGCCCTGCGGTCGCCCCTCCTGCTCCTGGCGGTGCCGACGCTGCTGTGGCGGCTGGTCTCGGCGAACGACCGCTACTGGGGCATGGGCTACCACTACAGCGCGGTGCTGATGCCGATCCTGTTCATCGCCGGCGTGCACGGCGCCCGCCGGTCCGGCGGCTTCCGGCGGTACCTGCCGGTGTGCGCGGTGGTCGCCGGGCTGGCCTCGCTGGGCCTGCAGGCGGCGCACCTGACCGACGGCGTCTGGACGCCGGCGCAGCGGGCCGGGATCGACACGGTCCTGGCACGGATCCCCGACGGCGCGACGGTGCTGGCGTCCAACCGCCTGGCCCCGCGGCTGACGTCCCGCTGCACGGTGCGGTTCTTCGACGGCGCGACGCACGAGCGGCCGGAGTGGGTGGTGGTGGCGCAGCCGGAACAGTCCTGGCCGACGACCCTCGCGACGAAGGCCGCGGCGCTGGCGGACCTGGAGGACACGGGATACCGGCGCGTCGACGGGACGGACTCCGTCGTGCTGCTCCACCGTGAGTAGGGAACTCGCAGCGGTAACCGGCCAGTCGGGGGGCGTGCCGGCCGGTTACCGCCGCACCGAGGAAGAGGGAACCCCGCCCCGGGAATGACGCCCGGGTCTCGGCTTCACTCGATCGAGTGAACGAGGGCCCAAACGCCCCAATGTGGCGTTGGTTGCGTCCAACGCACCGAGCGCCACATTGGGTGCGTCCAACGCACCCAATGCCACATGGGGACGCTTGGGGGGGGTGGGTCAGCTGCGGCCGAAGCAGACGAACGGCATCAGCGGCTCCGCCTGCGCCGCGTCCGCCAAGGCCCGGGCCGGGGGCGTGCCCACCGCCAGCGCCTTGTGGAACGCCAGCATCACCCCGCCCGCCGTGCGGTCGTCGACGCGGGCCACGCTCGAAACCACCGTGCGGCTGCCGCCGTAGAGCAGCGCCGCCGTGAAGCCCAGGACCTCGTCGCCCGCTCGGACCACCGTCTGGCCGACGTCGCACGAGGACAGCACCACCTGCTCCGGGGCCGTGGCCAGCTGCTGGACGTCGTAGGCCATCAGCGGCCCGTCGGCCAGGTTGAGCCGGGAAAACAGCACGTTCTCCCGCTCGTGGTGCCCGTGCGCGGCGAAGTGGGCCAGGCGGCAGCCGTCGAACGCCTTGAGCGTGGCCGCGACCGTTGCGTCCGGGCCGGTCAGGACCTCGGCGTCCGGGTACAGCGGCGCCAGGCGTTCGACTTCCGCTGCGGCGTGGGTCAGGTCGGAACCCGCGACCAGCAGCGGTGCGCCGGTCGCCCGGCCGGACCGGCGGCCCGCGTCGAACCAGGCCGACGACGACGGCGTGACCGTCACCGGGCGGCCGTGCAGCGTCGGCAGCAGCCCCCACGGGATCGCCGAGAGCGCGCCGGTCGGCACGACGACGACGTCGAGGTCGCCGAGCCGGGACGCCAGCGGGGCCAGCAGGATCCGGTCCAGCGCGGTGACCTGCGTCCGCACCGACCGGCGGATCACCCGGTCCAGCTGCGGCGGCAGCTGGCGCCCGCACAATGCGTCGAGGTCGCTGTGCAGCCGCGCGACCGGCTCCGCGACGGCCGACGCCGGGCCGAGCTCGACCAGGGCCACCCGGTGCCGGGCGATCACCTGCGCGCACAAGGCCCCGCGGTCGGCGAGGAAGCAGACCATCGCGCTGCCGGTCGCCGCGAGCTCGTCGCCGATCTCACGCAGCTTCGCCTCGGCGTGGTCGGCGTCGACGCCCTCGGCCTGCCAGCCCTTGGCGCGGATTTCCCGTTCCAGCGCGGCACACCGCTTCACGGCCTGGGTGTCCGGCTTCCCGGCCAGCTCGCCCGCGCGGATCTGCATCGACAGGAACCGCAGCTCGGCGACGGCGTCGACGGTCTCCGGGTGGGCCGGCGGGCGCACCGGCCGGAACCGGAACGCCTGGGCGCGCGAGCGGTCGAGCCAGCGGAACACCACGCCCGGCGAGCGCTGGGCGAGCGCGGCGGCGAGCCCGGCGTCGGCGAGTTCCTTGCCCAGCGACGTCGTCCCGGTCTGCAGGTCGACGCTGCCGAACCGGCTGCGGTGCCGCTGCAGCTGGGTGAGCCCGGCCCGCGCGTTCGCGAAGGTGACGCGCCGGTGGCCGCTCGCGGCCCCGAGTTCGGCGAGCGCGAGCCGCCGCACCAGCCGGTTTTCCAGCGGCGCCGTCCGGCGGTCGCGCGGGGCGATCCCGGCGCGGGCGCCGTCGAGGTCGCCGAGCGCGATCCGGGCCCTGGCCGCCAGCAGGGCCGCGATTTCGGCGTCGTTGCGCAGGCCCAGCGCGGTGAGCCGGTCCGCCAGCGCGGTCGCCTCGGCGGAGACGCGGGCGATCCGCCGTCCGGCCGCGAAGTCGGCGCGCAGCACGGTCAGGTGCGCCACCGCCGCCCAGGTTTCGTTGCCACGACGGTGAAACCGGCGCTCGGCCCGCCCGGCCCAGTTCCGCGCGGCCGCCGGATCGCCGCTCGCCAGCGCGGCCAGCGCCCTGGTCAGCTCGGCCTCGGCGTGTTCCTGGTTCATCCGCAGCCGCGGGAACTGTTCGAGCGCGGCGTCCAGTTCGGCGGCGGCTTCGTGCGGCAGCCCGGCGGCCAGCAGCGCCCGCGCCTTGTCGACGGCCAGCACCGGCAGCATCCCGACGCTCTCCTCGGCGTAGAAGCCGCTCGCCGCGTCGAAGTCGCGCAGCGCGCCCGGGATGTCGCCGGTGAGCACCCGCGCCTGGCCGCGACCGTGCGCGGCTTTGGCGAAGATCCGGGCCAGGCCGTCTTCTTCGGGGTGGCCGGCGCCGATCTGTTCGCACTGGTCGAGGTCGGCGAGCGCGAGCCGGACGCGCCCGGCGTACTGGTGCAGCATCGCGCGGTTGAGCAACGTCCTGGCGAGCACGACGAACTCGCCGGCCTGCCGCAGCAACGGGATGGCCTCGTCGAAGCAGGTGAGGGCTTCGTCCATCCGGCCGATCAGGATGAGCACGAGACCCCGTTGCTGGCGCAGGATCCCGCGCCCGGCGTCGGACACGAGGACGTCGGCCTCGTCGAGCAGGGCCAGCCCGCGGGCGCTGTTGCCGAGCGCGGTTTCGACAGCGGCGTAGGTGCCGAGGACGCGCGTCGCGAGGTCGGGCCAGGCCGGCCACCCGTCCGGTGGTGCGGTGGCGGGCAGGCCGAGCAGCCGCGCTGCGGACCGGATCAACCGGCCGCCGACCACCGGCTGGCCGTTGTTGGTCGCCGCGACCGCCCGCCGGTGCAGGTCGCGGACCCGGTCTTCGACCCTCGGCGACGCGACCACGGGCTGCCCTTTCGGCCGGGGAAGGACGCCGAGGATCGTACCTCCGAGTCAGAGGTGTCCGGCAGCTTTCGAAACCTTCGAATCTACAGCTCGATCGCCGGTGTGCTCACCGTCCTCGACCGGCCCACCGTGCGCACCAGCACCTGGACCATCCCGTGCGGCACCCCGCACACCGCGAACCGGCCTTCCGCGTCCGACGTCGTCAGCAGCGGGCCCGAGCTCGTGCGGACCTCGATCGGATGCTCGGCGGGGGGCGTGAGCCACCCGTCGAGGCGGATCGTGCCGCCGGGTTCCGGGCTCACGTTCACCATGATCGTCAGGCTTTCGCTGTCGAACGTGATGAGCCTGCCCTGCTCGGCGGCACTGCGCGCACCCGCGGCAGCCTCCTGCTCCCGGATCCGCATCACCTCCAGGTCGACGTCCTCCAGCTGGATCGCGAAACGGATCTGCTCGACCAGCGTGGCCGGCATCGGGTCGGCGTCTTCCCACAGCTCGCGCACGCCGGCCAGCAGCCGGAAGTCGAGCTCGTCCAAGGGCTCGTTCGCGCCGGGTGGTTCGACGGTCGTCACAGCCAATCTCCTTCGCCGTTGGCGAGTAGCTGCTCGCGCAGGCGCGCGAGGCAGCGTCCCCTGGTCGGGCCGATACTCCCCCTCGGCATGCCCAGCCGGGCGCCGACTTCGGCGTAGTCCGGCCGGTGCACGAACGCCACGATCCGCAGCAGGCTGCGGCAGCGTTCGGGCAGGTTGTCCACCGCGCGCCACAAGCGCACGCGCTGGTCCTCACGCAGCACCCCCTCCTCGGGTGCCGGCGAAGCTTCGGTCAGCCGCTCCGGGAGCTCCGGCAGCGGCCGCTCGATCTGGCGCTTTTCCCCCGTGCGCCAGGCTTCCCGCTTGGTGACGGTGATCAGCCAGCCGGTCAGCGCGACCGGCGAGCGGATCTCCGCGAACGAGCCGAGCAGCCGCAGCCACGTCGTCTGCACGACGTCGGCCGCCTGATCGGCGTCCAGTCCCTGGTCACGCGCCACCTGCCAGAGCAGCGGCGTGAGCAGCGAAACCAGCTCGTCCAGCGCCGCGCGGTCGCCCTCCCGCGCGGCGTCGAACAGGGTCGCCACGCGAGCGTGGTCGGTCTTGGCCACGTTCACAGCGAGCCCAGCGCGGTCCAGGCCCGCTTGACGACGGTCTCGCGGTCGACCGTCGCGAGGTCCCCGGACTGCAGCAGGGCCTTGCCGAGCTCGGCGGCGGCGAGCGGCGCGGCGAACGACGTCCCGTCCCAGACCGCGAACCCGGCGCTGTAGTCGTCGGGGTCGAACGAATTGCGGCCGAAGCCCGGCACCTCGTGGTCGGCGGCCGCGGTGCCGCGGACGTCGGTCGGATACGTGCTGACCACGCCGGCGCCGGTCGCCCAGCAGTGCACCCACGGGCCTTCGTTGGAGAACAGCGCCTTGCTCGTGGCGACGTCGGGGTTGAGCGCCCCGACGCTGATCACCTGCGGGCCGCTGCCGCCGCCGAGCGGCTGGTCGGCGAAGGCCGCGGGGTAGAACCGGCGCGTGGTCGCGTCGTTGCCCGCGGCGGCGACGACGAGCACACCCAGGCCGAGCAGCTCCGCGATCACCGAACCGAACTGGCCGGTGAAGGCGACGTCCGCCGGGTCTTCGACGTAGTAGCCCATCGAGATCGAGACGACGTCCACCATGTCCTGCGGGCGGTTGTTCGCCTGCGCGTTCCGGACCCGGTCGGCGAGCAGGTGCAGGGCGAGCAGCACGTCGACTTCGTACGCGACGCCGTCGCTGTGCACCACGCGGATGGCGAGGGTGTCGGCTTCGGGGCAGGCCTGCCGGACGATGCCGGCGATGAACAGGCCGTGCCCGGTGTCGGTGTCGATGTCGCCGATCAGCGGCTGGCCGGTCGTGGGCGCGTCCCAGTAGTCGTGGAGCAGCTGGGTGGGCACGGTCGTGCCGGAGCCGAGCTCCGCCTGCAGGATCGCCGCCTGGATGTCCGGGGCGACGGCGAGCCCCGAGCCGGCGGGCGGCGGGCCGGAGCGATCGGCCAGCCCGAACCACGGGTGCGGGCCGATGCCGGTGTCGAGCACGGCGATCACCGGACGCCGGTGGGCGGGTTTCTGGCTGCGGTAGGGCGGGGCGGCGGCCAGCGTCACCGGGATCCGGTTGGCGCCGTGGGTGCGCCCGTACGAGCTGCCCGCGCCGAATCCGCTGGTCTCCCACGGCGTGCCGCCGAGGCCGCTGGTCTCCCACGGCACCCCGCCGAACACCGGCGTCGTGAACATCAGGTGCTCGACGGACATCTCCCGGACGACGTCCGGATCCAGTTCCGGGCGCTCGCCCGCGGCGGCGGACCGCAGCAGCTGGAGCGCTTTCCAGCAGTCGACGACCACCGGGTCGGCGTCTTCGCGCACGTGCAGCAGGGCGCGGACGGGGACGTCGTCGAGCTGCCGGACGCGGGCGAGCTCCTTGGCGTCACCGCCGCGGTCGGCCGGGGCGGCGTAGAGACCGATGCGGGCGAGCACGCGGTTGATCGCCGACAGCGTCTCCTGGTCGCGCAGGTACCGCTGGGGCAACAGGAACACGCCCGGCCGGTACACGGTGGTGCGCGGGGCCGGCTGCCCGGCCGCGACGACCGCCGTCGCCGGGTCGAGCACGCGGGCGCCGTGCCGGTCCAGCACCTGCCTCGGCGGGGCCGGGAGTTCGTTGAGCGTTCTTGCGTCCTCCGTCGCTGCTTCCGCGGTTTCGTCCCGCACGAACCTGACGACCATCGGGTCCACCCTCCTGCTGCCTCTGCCCCCGCCACTGATCACCAACGGCACCCGGGAAAGACCCGTGGGCCGCACCCGGGATACGACACCGACATCACGAATGCATAACGGCGACGGCAAACGGGTGACGTCGTATCTGGCGCCCCCGGCTCACCCACTTGGCCCTCCGAACGTCACGGTTGATGCGGGGAGATGACCATGGTTGTGCTCCGGTCGAGCACGCACGAAGCCGCCTTCACGCCGGAACCGGCGACCGGCGGCGGCTGCTTCACGGTGCCGCTCGACCTGCCGTCCGGGCCCGGCGGCAACGCGCCCGCGCTCGCCCTGCGGTACACGACCGGCGCGGCGAACGGCCCGTTCGGCGGCGGGTTCACCGTCCCCCTGCCGCACGTCGGGCCGGCGGACGACCACGCGCCATCCGGTGCGGCGGACCGGCTCGTCCGCCGCGGCGACGGCTTCCTGCTCACCACCCGATCGGGCCTGCGGCACTTCCTCGGCCCGGGCGACGGCTCGACGTGGTACCTCGACCGGACCGAGGACGGTTTCGGCACCACCACGACGTTCGGCTGGGCGCACCACAGCGGCCAGGCCTACCTCACGCGCGTCTCCTACGGCCCCTACGAAGTGGAGTTCGGCTACGAGCCGCGGCCGGACGTGCTGCGCCGGGGCCGCGACGGCACCCTCGTCACGACGGCCCTGCGGTGCGCGCGGATCGACCTGCGGGTGCCCGCCTCGGCGCGGCCGCTGGTGCGGCGGTGGACCCTCGGCTACGACGCCGACGACGTCACCGGCGCGTCCCTGCTGACGTCGGTGGCGCTCACCGGCTTCGACACGCACGGCACCGAAACCGCCGCGCCGGTGCTGCGGCTGGGCTACGCCGCGGTGGCGGCCCCGCCGGCGCGGCGGGTCCAGCTGGCCGCGCGGGCGCGGTCCGGCGGCGGTGTGTCCGTGCTCGACGCCGTGCCGTACCACTCCTTCGAAGACCCGCCCCGCACCGGACGGTTGTGCGAGATCGACAACGGGAGGGGGCTGCGGACCGCGATCGAGTACGCCACCGTCGCCTCGGTGCCGGTGGTCCGGCGGGTCTCGCTGCGCGAGTCCGGCACCGGCCACGTGGGCGTGACCGAGTTCGAGTACCACGACAGCCGGGCCCCCGGCTTCGGCCGGGTCGTCCAGGACGACCTCGGCGACGAGTACGCACCCACCCTGCGGACCGTGCGCTGGTTCGGCGGCGCCGGACTGCTGGACAAGGAGGAGACCTACGGCCTCGACGGTTCGCCGTCGGCGGACCGGCCGTACCGCCGCGTCGAGCACCTCCGCCGTCCACAGTGGACACGAGCGGTGACGACGGAGTTCGAACGCCGGGAGACGCCGGTCTCGGTCACCACGAAGGAGACGGCCTTCGACCCGGCCGGGAACCCGATCCGCGAGGTGGAGACGACCGAACGGCCCGGGCACGAGCCGGTCGTGCGCGAGACCCGGACCGGGTACGCCGTGGACCCCGAACGCCGGTTCGCCGCGCTCCCCGCGCGGGTCCGCGCGGTCGACGGCACCGGGAAAGTCCTGTCCGACACGATCTTCCGCTACGACGAAGAACCCGACGGCTTCGCCGGTTCGCACGGCCTCCTCACCGCGCGGGAGGAGCTGGTGCTCACCGACGCGCTCGTCGCCGACGTCTACGGCTCGCGCCCGCCGGACCTGCGCCACCACGGCTACCACCGCCGTCCCGGCGAGGACGGCTGGTGGATCACGACCTTCCACGGACGGCTCGACACCGTCTCCGGCCTGCGCACCACGACGACCGACCCGCTCGGCCACACCCGGGAGGTCCGGTATTCGGCCGACCGCTGCTTCCCCGAGGTGGCCACGGACCCGCTGGGCAACGTGACGATCACCCGCCACGACGTCCGCACGGCACGGGTGTGCGAGGTGACCGATCCGGCGGGCGCGGTGACCACGCTGACCCACGACCCGCTGGGCCGTCCCGAAACGGTGGTGCGGCCGGGCGACTCGGCGGACCTGCCGACCGTCCGGTACCGCTACGACGGCGCCCGCGTCACCACCGAGCAGCGGGCGGTGTCCGGCGAGGCGGAGGTGCTGGTGACCGCGGAGCTGCGCGACGGCGCCGGGCGGCTGCTGGAGCGGCGGCACGCGGAACTGCTCGGCGACGTCGTCGACGAGCACCACGAGTACTGCGCGCGCGGCCTGGTGTGCCGGACGAGCCGGGTGTTCCGGGACGGCGACCCGCTGCCGCCGCCGGAGGAGTTCCGGTACGACGCACTGGGCCGCCCGCTCCCGCTCCGCGAAGACCACCACACCGGAAGCGGCGTGCCCGACCTGCTCGGGCGGGAGCTGCGTGGTCCGGACGGTGCGGTGCACGTCCGGGACGCGGCCGGGAACGTCGTCGAGTCGCGGACCACGGGCGGGCACACGGTGTTCCGGGTCCGGGACGCGGACGGCCGGGTGGTCGCGGTGCTGGTCGACGACCCGCGCGGCACGCCGGTCACCACGTTCACCCACCACGACGGCGGGCTCGCGGTGCCGCTCGGCGCGGGGCCGCACAGCTGCGGGCGGCTGGTCCGCGTCACCGACGAATGCGGGGTGACCCAGTTCGGCTACGATGCGCTCGGCCGGCCGGCCGAGAAGCGCTGGCGCCCGGCGCACGTGGCCCTCGAGTACCGGCTCGACGTCACCCGCCGGGCCGACGGGCGGGTGTCGGCGGTGTCCTACCCCGACGCCGGCGACGGGCGGCTGACCGTGCACCACCAGTACGACGAGGTCGGGCGGCTGGTGAGCGTGCCGGGGTTCATCGACGCCGTGGACCACGACCTGGCCGGCCGCCGCACCGCGGTGCACTACGCGAACGGCGTCAGCGAGCACTGGGCCGACGGACGGCACGTGCTCACCGGCCCGGGCGGGCTGGTGCGCGACATCGAGCCCGGGCCGCCCTCGGAGGCGCTGTCCGGAAGCGAGATCCGGGACGCGTTCGGCCGGCTGCGCGGGGTGCACGGCGACGACGGCGTCAACGCGCTGTACAGCTACGACCACACCGGCCGCCGCGTCCGCACCCTGATCACGAACGGTTCGCACATCCACGAAGTCCTGACCCCGGACGACCACTACGCCATCGAAGACGGCGAGCTGGTGGTCGTGGTGGCGGACGCGGTGCGGCGGTACGCGGACGGCCGCACCCGCTACCTCCACTTCGACGACGCCGGCGAAACCGCCCTGGTCACCGACGAGTCCGGCGCGGTCGTGAGTGGTAAGTAGGGTTAGAACCCGACTTACCACTCACGAGGGGTCAGCCGAGGACGGCCAGGTCCAGCCGGCTGAGGCGGTCGGGGTCGGCGAGGATGTCGATCTCGACGATCCGGCCGCCGGTGACCGTGAAGCCCAGCACCGAGAACGGCCGCCCGTCGCGGGTCGCGACCACGCCCGCCGCGCCGTTGACCAGCGCGCGGTGCACCACGCCGCCGCCCGCGTTGAGGCGGGAGAACGTCAGCGCCTGGTCGGCCACCGCGGCCGCGCCGCGGACCTCGGTCGAACCGCCCCGGGCGACGCCGTGGTCGGCGCGCAGCACGACGTCGGAGTCGAGGACCGAGACCAGCGCGTCGAGGTCCCCGCCGCGAGCGGCCGCCAGGAAGGCGTCGACGACTTCGCGCTGGCGGGCGAGGTCCGGGTCGGGCGCGACCGGAGCACCCTGGATCCGCCGCCGGGCGCGGCTCGCGAGCTGCCGGGTCGCCGCCTCGGACCGGCCGACGACCGGGGCGATCTCCTCGAACGGCAGCGCGAACATGTCCCGCAGCACGAACGCCAGCCGTTCGGCCGGGGTGAGCGTGTCGAGCACGACCAGCAGCGCGAGACCGACCGAGTCCGCCATCAGTGCCTCGTGCTCGGGGCCGGCGTCCTCCCGGCTGACGATCGGGTCGGGCACCAGGGTGTCCCACGGCTCTTCGCGCCGGGCCTTCCGGGAGCGCAGCATGTCGAGGCAGACGCGCCCGACGACGGTGGTGAGCCACCCGGCCAGGTTCTCGACGGCCGCCGGGTCGCTCCGGCTGAGCTTCAGCCACGCCTCCTGGACGGCGTCCTCGGCCTCGGTCAGCGAGCCCAGCATCCGGTAGGCGACGGACCGCAGGTGGTCGCGGTGGGTCTCGAAGCTGCGGGCCAGGAGCTCGTCGTTCACGGGGTCGTCCTTTCGGGGTGCGATCACCCCCTTGACGAACGCGGCCGCAGGTTTGTGACAGATCAGACGACTGTGTGCCGATGAGCGGCATCTTCCCTTGACGTACGATATATCAGGAACTAATCATCGGATCTCTCCGGACGAGGAGGTCCTTTGAGAATCCGCCTGCTTGCCTGCCTCGCCGCCGCCGTCGCGCTGGTGGCGAGCCTGGTCAGTCCCGCCACCGCCGAGCTCTACCACCCGCGTCAGGACTGGCTGCGCGCCTCGACGGCCGGGCTGTTCCTGCACTGGGGCATGTTCACCGCGCCGCGGCACACCGACTGCGCCGCCTGGGAACGCGACGTCACCGACGGCGGCTGGACACCGGACTACTGGATCGACGAGGCCACCAAGCTGGGCGCGTCCTACGTCGTCCTCACCACCTTCCACAGCCGGCTGGGCTACGCGCGGCCGTGGCCGTCGAAGATCCCCGGCAGCTGCTCGACGCAGCGCGACTTCCTCGGCGAGCTGATCGCCGCGGGCCGGGCCAAGGGCGTGCGGGTCATGCTCTACATGACCGACGATCCCCAGTGGCACAACGAAACCGGCCACGAGTCCCTCGATTCGGCCGCCTACTCGGCGTACAAGGGCAAGCCGGTCGACCTGACCACCCGGCCCGGCTTCGGCGAGTACTCCTACGACCTGTTCGACGAGGTCATGGACCGCTACACCGACCTCGCCGGCTTCTGGATCGACAACGACAACGAGTACTGGGAGCAGCACGGGCTCTACGAGCACATCCGCGAGAAGCGGCCGTCCTGGCTGCTGAGCAACAACAACGAAGACACGCCGATCATGGACACGGTCAGCAACGAGCAGAAGACCGGCATGACGCCGTCCTACGACTACCCGCAGGCCGTCTACACGCCGATGCCGCGGCTCACCGAGGCGGACTACAAGCTGCCGACCAACGGCGACTGGTGGTACAGCGGCGGCGAGCAGGCCGTCGACTTCCGGCTCTCCACCGGCCGCTACATCACGAACGCGGGCTCGTCGATCAAGTCGCTGATGGCCGAGACCGCCATGCTGAACGGCAAGTTCCCGCCGCAGCAGGAGGCGTTCAACAACTTCATGGCGTCCTGGACGCAGCCGATCAAGGAGTCGCTGACCGGCACCGAGGGTGGCGGGTACATGTACGGCGGGCTGCAGCCCGGCTTCTGGAACGACGGCGCCCACGGCGTGATCACCGTCAAGCCCGGCGCGCGGACGCAGTACGTGCACGTCGTCACGCGGCCGTCGACGAACCTGGTCCGGCTGCGGGACAACGGCTACCGCGTCACCGGCGTCTCGGACCTGCGGACCGGGAAGCCGGTGCGGTTCGCCCAGTCCGGCGGCTATCTGTCCATTCTGGACATCCACAGCTGGGACACCTACGACACCGTGTTCAAGGTGACCACGGCCGGGCAGCAGTACTTCTACGACAAGAGCACGATCAAGGCGACCGCGTCCGCCAACGCGGCAACGGCGGCGAACCTCGTCGACGGCAGCTACCTGAACTTCTGGGACGCCGGCGGTCAGCTCCCGGTGTCGGTGACGCTGGACCTGGGCCGGAAGCGGTCGACGGCCTACCTGGCGGTGCACGAGCGCGAGTCGTCACCGACGTACGCGCGCGAGTCCTTCGGCCGCGCCGAGGATTCCGCGCGGATCAAGGACTACCGCGTCCACGCCAGCGACGACGGGAAGACGTGGCGCACGGTGCGCACCGGCGCCCTGCCCAGCGCCCGCGGCGTCCAGTTCATCGACGTCGGCGAGGTGCACGCGCAGTACCTGCAACTGGAGGTGCTGAACACGTGGTCCGGGCCGCAGGCCAAACCGTTCTACCGGCAGCTGGCCCTCGACGAGATCGACGTCGCCTACGGCTACCCGGACCCGCGCGGCGAGGTGCCGCTGGAAGCGGAGTCGTGGCGCAACGGCTTCGAGGGCAAGGCGACGCCGGTGTGGTGCGAGGCCTGCTCGGGCACGAACGCGGTGACCGGCCTCGACCGCGGGGCCGTCGTCTTCCGCGACGTCCAGGCCACGGGGCCGTCCCGGCTGCAGCTGGACACGACCGGCCCGGGGACGCTTTCGGTGAGCGTCAACGGCGCGGCACCGATCACGGTCGCCGCCCCGGCGGCGATCCCGGTGCCGCTGAACGCCGGGGCCAACACGATCAAGGTGTCGGGAACGGCGGACCTCGACCGGATCGCCGTGGCGCCGATGCCGCCCGAGTCGTACGCACCGAAGACGACGTTGACCGTGCAACCCACTGGTGTGCAATGGGTTTCGCCCGGTCAGCAGTCGATCCGGATCACCGCGTCGCTGCGGCTGGACGTCGACGACCCGATCGACCGGGTGTCGCTGGCCCCCGTCGTCCCGGCGGGCTGGACGGTCACCGGCGATCCGGCGACGACGCCGGTCCTGGGGCTCGGCCAGGTCCTGAGCGGGTCCTGGACGGTGACCGCGCCGGCGGCGCAGGACGTGAGCATCCCGGTGACGGCGTCCTTCACGACACTCGGGCGCGCGAAGTCGGTGAGCAAGCCGGTGCAGGTGAAGCCGCGGCCCGCGGACCGGGTGTTCATGCGGGAAGCGGAGGACTCGGCGAACGACATCGGCGACGCCGGCGTCACGAACTGTTCGCCGTGCTCGGGCGGGCAGAAGGTGCGCAACATCGGGCCGGGTGCGGCGGTGACGTTCCCCGGCGTGACGGTGCCCGCGGCCGGCCAGTACACGCTGTACCTGGACTTCACCGTCAACGGCGACCGGTCGTACTTCGTGTCGGTGAACGGCGGCGCGCCGGTGGAGGTCAAGGTCAGCGGCGTCGGGAACAACACCCCGTACACCACTTCGGTCCCGGTGCCGCTGACCGCGGGCGCCAATACGATCCGGATCGGCAACGACCGCGCCGGGGCCCCGGATCTGGACCGGATTTCACTGGGTTAGCTCCCGCAGCACCCGGGCCGCGTCGATGTCGACGGCGGGGCCCGGGTCCCCGCCCGGCGCACTCCACGCGACGGACACCCACAGCTCGGCGTAGTCGCCCCGGTCGACCCGGGGCAGCCGCCAGGTGAGCCGGCCACCGGTCCGCTCGACGGCGTCCCCGCCGACCAGCCGCGACCAGTAGGGCGGCACGTGCTGGCCGGCTCGAGAGCACCGCCGCAGCAGCTCGGCCCCGGGACCGCCGACGCTCACCACGGCCTCGGCGGTCTCGGCGGTGAAGGCGCTTTCCCAGGTCCGGTCCTGGTCCGGCGCACCGGCCAGCTCGGCCCGGACGACGAACTCGCCGACATCCTCCCGGGCCAGCACCCGCAGGACGGTGGTCTCGCGGGTGACCCCGGGCAGCCCGGACGCGGTGCTGCCGGACACCACGTCGAGCCGAGCGGACCCGGACCGCCACCGGCACAGCCGCGCCCCGGAGGGCAGTTCCCAGGTCAGCTCCGGTCTCGCGGGCACGGCCCACTCCCCGAGGCGGACGGCGAACCGCACCTCGCCGAGCGGGGTGACGACGTCGAGCGCGCGCGGAGCCGTCCGCGCGAGGACTTCGGTGTCCAACATGGACACATCTTTGCCCCGCGCGCGGACAGGCGAAAACGCGCCGCCCGAACGTCACCCGACCGAGGTGGTCGGCGTCAGAAGCCGGACGTCCCGTTCGGCGTGCCCAGCCCGGTCGGCCCGTCGTACCCGGGGCCCGCCGTGCAAAGGTACGTGCCGCCGCAGCTGCCGTTCGAGCCCGACGTCACGTCGTAGAGCCCGCCGGTGTGCGCGTACGGGTACGACCCCGACGTCACCGAGTTGCCCGCCAGCGCGTACACGCTCGCGATCACCGGGGACGACAGGCTCGTGCCGCCGACCTGCACCCAGCCGTCCGCGCCCTGGGCCAGGCCCAGCGACAGCAGGAAGTCGCACCAGGACGAGCTGCCGCAGCTGTTGTACGTGTCGTACACCCCCAGGCCGGTGGCCGGGTCCGCGACCGCCGAGACGTCCGCGACCGTCCTCTTCGCACACCCGGTGTCGTGCTGCCAGGCCGGCTTCGCCTCCAACGTGGAACAGCCGCTGCCGCTGCCGCTCCACGTCGTCTCGGTCCAGCCTCGGGTGGTCGTCGTGCTCTTCTTCAGCGTGGTGCCGCCCACCGCCGTCACGTAGGGCGAGGACGCCGGCCAGCTGACGCCGTAGCCCGAGTCGCCCGAGGACGCCGTGACCGCGATGCCCGGGTGGTTCAGGTGGGCGTCCGCGGCGAGGATCGTCGAGTCCTCCGAGCCGCCGTAGCTGTTGGAGATCGCCACCACGCCCGGTGTCGCCGCGGCCGTGTCGACCGCCGTCATCAGCGGGTCCGTGTCCGGGGAATTCGCTTCGACCAGCAGGATGTGGCAGTCCGGGCAGGTCGCCGAGACCGCGTCGAGGTCGAGGCTGATCTCCTCGGCCCAGCCGTAGTCGGGGGCCGGGAGCGGGCTCGTCGCGCCGTTCTGGTTGACCTTCTTGAAGCAGCCGTTGGCCGTCGTGCACGGGGAAAGCCCGCGGGCGGACCGGAACTTGGCCAGGTCGGCTTCGGCGGTCGGCGCGTCCTGAGCGTCCACAATGGCCACCGTGCGGCCGTTCGCGTGCAACCCGCCGAGGTTGTAGGCGGCCTGGATCTCGGCCGGGCCGTAGCCGACCGGGGTCGAGACGACCAGCGGGCCGTTGCCCTTCGGCGACCGGACCGCCTTGCCGAGGCAGTGCATCCTGCCGGAGGTGGCGCACCCGAAGCTGACGACGCCGCCGCTCTGCAGCGGCGTGGCTTCGGCGGTCGAGGTGGCCACCGTGAGCGGGGCCGCGAGCAGGGAGAGGACGACGAGGGACCGGAAGAACCGTGGACGCGCCATGGCCTACTCCTCGGTAGGGGACGAGGTGTGGCGACGGATCGTCGCATGTCACCCGGTCGAGGTCACCCGACGGAAGAAGGTTTCTCGGTTCAGTCGTTCGCCCACCGTGGCAGGAATGCGACGAACAGTGACGAACTCCTTCACCCGTTTGCGTATTGGTCCAGACAAGTGTTACCCAAATGTGATCGAAGCACCGCTGACTGGGAGCTACTTTGTTGCGACTAGCAACAAATACCTCGTGGATCCCCAACGGCGGAGGTGTCACGGCGTGAACCGGACCTTGGACAAGTTACGACGACGCGGCCCGGGCCTCGCGCTCGTCGCCTCGGCCGTGCTGGTGGCAGCCGGGCTGAGCGCCCCGGCCGCGCTGGCCGCGGACGACTACACGCAGAGCGTCAGCCAACCCAGCTCGACGCAGGTGCAGATCAGCTTCACCCCCACGACCCCGGCGCTGTACGTGGACGTCCACTACACCGGCGTCCCCGGCCTCGGCCAGCAGAACGTCCGGATGACCAACGGCTCGGGCACCTGGCGGACCACCGTCAACGGCGTGAGCAGCGGAAACGTCCTCGACTACTGGTTCACCTACGAGAAGAACGGCCCGCAGTACGACACCCCGCACTTCAGCTACACCGTCGGCGGCGGCACCACGACAGTCGCCGCGCCGACGTTCAGCCCACCCGGCGGCACCTACTCGAGCGCCCAGACGGTGACGATCAGCAGTGCCACCGCGGGCGCGGCCATCCGGTACACGGTGGACGGTTCGACGCCCACCGCGTCCTCCCCGCTCTACACCGGACCGATCAGCGTCCCGACCTCCCGCACGGTCAACGCGATCGCGACCAAGTCGGGTTCGGCGGACTCGGCGGTGGCGAGCGCGAGCTACACGATCGGCACCCAGGCCGGCTGCCCGACGCAGTCCGACACCCCGAACTTCGGGCCGAACGTGCGGATCTTCGACCCCGGCATGTCCGCGGCGACCATCCAGGCCCAGCTGGACACCGACTTCAACAACCAGAAGGACACGCTCACCGCGCAGATGGCGGACCGGCGCGTGGCCCACCTGTTCAAGCCCGGCACATACAACAACGTGCACGACAACGTCGGTTTCTACACCTCGGTGGCCGGCCTCGGCCAGAACCCCGGCGACGTGCTGATCAACGGTGACGTCACCGTCGACGCCTTCAACGCCTCCGACAACGGCGTCGCGCTGCAGAACTTCTGGCGGTCGGCGGAGAACATGGCGGTCAACCCCTCCGGCGGCAACGAGCGCTGGGCGGTCGCGCAGGCCGCGCCGTTCCGCCGGATGGACGTCCGCGGCGGGCTGCAGCTGTACCCGGCGAGCTACGGCTACGCCAGCGGCGGCTACATCGCCGACACCAAGGTGGCCGGCCAGGCCGCGTCGGTCTCGCAGCAGCAGTGGTACACCCGCGACTCGCAGCTCGGCAGCTGGAACGGCGGCGTCTGGAACATGGTCTTCTCCGGCACCAGCGGCGCGCCGGCGACCACGTTCCCGAACCCGCCGGAGACCACGCTGGCGACGACCCCGGTCTCGCGCGACGTGCCCTACCTCTACGTCGACGGCACCGGCAAGTACCGCGTGTTCCTGCCTTCCCTGCGCACCAACGCTTCCGGCCCGAGCTGGGCGAACGGCAGCACCCCGGGCACGTCGGCGCCGATGAGCCAGTTCTACGTCGTCAAGTCCGGCGACACGGCCGCGTCGATCAACAACGCCCTGTCCGCGGGCTGCAACCTGTTCTTCACGCCGGGCGTCTACCACCTCAACCAGACGCTCAACGTGACCCGCGCGAACACGACGATCCTCGGCATCGGCTACCCGACCCTGGTGCCCGACAACGGGGTCAACGCGATGCAGGTGTCCGATGTGGACGGCGTCCGGCTCAAGGGCCTGCTCTTCGACGCCGGCACGACGAACTCGCAGGCGTTGCTGACCGTCGGCCCGTCCGGCTCGTCGGCGTCGCACGCGGCCAACCCGACGACGGTCCAGGACGTGTTCTTCCGGATCGGCGGCGCGATCGCCGGCAAGGCGACGAACAGCCTGATCGTCAACAGCGCCAACACGATCATCGACCACATCTGGGCGTGGCGGGCCGACCACGGCAACGCGGGCACGGTCGGCTGGAGCACGAACACCGCCGACACCGGGCTCGTGGTGAACGGCGCGAACGTGCTGGCCACCGGCCTGTTCGTGGAGCACTACCAGAAGTACCAGGTGATCTGGAACGGCCAGGGCGGCCGGACCATCTTCTTCCAGAACGAGATGCCCTACGACGTACCGAACCAGGCGTCGTGGAACGCGCCATCGGGGGTCGCCGGGTACGCCGCGTACAAGGTCGGGGCGAACGTGACGTCCCATGAGGCGTGGGGCCTCGGGAGTTACTGCTTCTTCGACACGAACCCGGCGGTGTCCAGCTACCACGCGTTCGAGGTGCCGAACAACTCCGGTGTCCGGTTCCACAGCCTGCTGACGGTGTCGCTCAACTACCGCGGCACGATCACGCACGTCATCAACGACACCGGCGGTGTCACGCCTTCGGGCACGGTGCCGGTCAACGTGGTCAGCTACCCGTAAGCGGTGGAGGACGCCTTCGGCGATGCGCCGAAGGCGTCCTTCCGGGTCAGTTCACCACGATGTAGTACTCGCGGCCGAGGCCGGACTGGGTGCCGTCGGCGGTCCGGCTGTAGACCTGCATCGGGTAGAAACCCGACGCGTCGGGCGTGAAGGTGAAGCTCGCCCGGCCGTCGGAGCCGGCCGGGACCACGGTCGGGTTGTCCCAGTCCTCGTAGAAGTAGTAGACGTACGCGACCACGCCCGGCATGCGCGGGGTCAAGGTGAAGGTACCGGCCACGCCGGGGCCGCCGCTGCCGACGAAGTCCGGGTAGTCGGTGCTCGCCACCAGCGGGGCGTCACTGGCCGAGTAGCCGTTGCTCGCGGTACCGGATGTCAACCCGGTGCCGGTCGTGCTCCACACGTTGAGCCGGTGGAAACCCCGGGTCGCCGTGACGACGTTCGCGGTCGCGGTTCCGTCGGCCGCGGCCGGCACCGTGGTCTCGGGTCCGTTGTCGATCCGGTAGGTGTAGGAGACGACATCGGCGATGCCCGGCGAGAAGCGGAACTCGGCCGGGAGCCCGACCCCGGTTTCCCGGGGTCCGTTGATCCGCGGCTCCGTCGACTGCACGTAGAAGTGGTGGACGTGCTGCGGCGATCGGTTGCCGTCGCTGTCGACGCTCGTCACGTAGAGGTCGTTGGGCCCGGACGCCTGCGGCGTGTAGGAGACCGTCGCGGACCCGCCGGGGTGATCGGCCGCGACGAAGGTGCCGGCCGGATCGATGTTGCCCCAGTAGAACCCGACGACCGAATCGTCGCCGTTGGCACTGAAGGTGAACGAGCCCGGCACGCCGGCGCCGGGGTGCCAGGCGTTGTCGTCGGGGTACTCGGCCGACGTCACGGCCGGCTCGGCGATCGGGGTGGCGGCACTCGCCTGCGCCGGGACGGCGCCGAGCGCCACCACGGCCAGGAGTGCGGTGACCCCATGACGAACTCTCATCGGAAACCCCCCGTGTGAAACCTGTGTCAACTCCAGCTAAGCACAATCCGCAAGGGACCCGGCGGGGTTTTCGGCCGGCCCGGCACTCGGTGTCAGGCGAGGTGCCACACCGCGGCGGCGCCGTCGAGCACGTCGGCGTCGAGTCCGAAGTAGCCGCGTTCGGGCTTGATGTCGGTGCGCTTGCGGCCGGCCGGGGGCTCGGCCAGCTGCCAGGTCTCGGTGCCGCGCTGCAGGAAGCCTTCGTAGGTGTCCGGCGCCGGCTCGCCGAGGCCGATGGCTTCGCTGTGGCCGAGGCTGCCGGCGATGAAGGCGTACCGGTCACCGAGCAGCGCGCCGACGATCGCGCCCGCGCCCCTTCCCGAGCGTTGCAGGTGACCGTTGTGCGCGAACACCAGCGTGGGACCGCGGGGCGCCTCGATGGCTCGGATATCCAGGAGGTTCTCGGCCATGAGCACCGCCCGCATGCCCGCTAGGCGGGAGATCCTCGCGTCGCGGTCGCCGGGTTGCGCCGACGCCGCGTGGTAACGCAGCAGGCCACGCCCCGCGATGGCGTTCACCTTGGCCCGTTCCCAGGCAGCGTCGCGCCGGGGCGCGGCGGCGTGGAGGGCGACGAGCAGGTCGTCGGCGATCACCCGCAGCTCGCGGGCCTCGGGCGACGCGCCCGGCGAGGCCGCCGGGTCGAGGATCGCCTCGGACCGGCTCCACCGCTCGTCGTCGCCGGTCAGAGCGGCGATGTCGAGGTCCAGGCCGAGGTGGTCGCGGGCGTGTTCGAGGTAGGGGCGTGGGCTGGGGGCGCTGAACATCTCCGTCGGGGCGTCGAAGCCGTGGAACACCAGCGGCTCGTCGGCCTTCTCGTTGTACTCGCGCAGCCACTTCAGCAGCTGCTGGTTGGCGGCCACATCGCCCAGGTCGTGCGAGAAGCCGCCGTCGAGCGCGGCGACGCGGTCGGTCTCCAGGGCGATCGACCGGAAGCCGTGCTCGGCGAGCCGGGCGAAGAGGTCGTTGCGCAGCCACGCGCAGGCCGGTTCGAAGTGGGTGGGTTCGCCCAGACCGAGCAGTTCGGCGGTGAAGTCGGTGAGGTCCATGTGGTTGAATCGTATCCTTGAAGACTCGGTTGAGACCTGCTGACCTCGCCCGCGAGCACGGCATCTCCACGCAGGCGGTCCGCAACTACGAACAGGACGGCTTCCTCCCGCCGGCGGCACGCACGCCGAGCGGCTACCGGATCTACACGGAAGCACACGCGGCCGCGCTGCGGGCGTTCCTCGCGCTGATCCCGGCCTACGGGCACGCGACAGCCGGCGGGATCATGCACGCCGCCAACGACGGCGACCTCGCCCGCGCGCTGACGCTCGTCGACCGCGGCCACGAGCAGCTCCTGCGGGACCGGGAAACCCTCAACACGGTCCGCGCGGCGATCGGGCCGCTGACGACCGGGGCGGCCCCCGAACCGGTCGTCGCCGGCTGGTCGATCGGCGAACTCGCGCACCGCCTCGGCGTCACCGCGGCGACCGTGCGGGCCTGGGAACGCGCGGGCATCCTGGTGCCGTCGCGGAACCGGGCGACCGGCCACCGGGTCTTCCAGGCGGCCGACGTCCGCGACGCCGAACTGGCCCACCTGCTCCGCCGCGGCGGCTACCCCCTGGCCCACATCGCGACGGTGGTCGAGCAGGTCCGCACCGCGGGTGGCACGGAGTCCCTGGCCGAGGCGCTCGAAACCTGGCAGGACCGGCTGACCGCCCGTGGCCTGGCGATGCTCGACGCGGCCGCGCGGCTCAGCGCGTACCTGGCGTCACGGTCGTGAGCCCCGGTGCAGCCGGTCGTACTCGTGGGCGGCCGCGCGCTGGGTGCGCACCCCCAGGGCCTTCTCCCGGTCTTCGTCGTCGACCTCGTTGAGCCCGAGCTGCACGGCCAGCCGGATCTGCTCGCGGTTGTCGCGGACCACGGCCGAGAAGAAGTCGTCGATCCGCGGGTCGAGCAGGACCTCCAGCAGCACGCGGAACGACGTGTCGACGCAGGCCCGCACGATTTCGTCGTGGAAGGGCAGCCGCTTGAGCTTCCCGAGCTGCGGGTCCGCGGCGATCTTCTCGGCGATGATCGAGCGCAGCTCGTCCTTGTGCGCCCCGAGCGACTTGGCCAGGTTCTCCGGGTAGTTGCCGGTTTCCAGCACCTTGACGACCTCGTCGAGGACCGCGATGGTCACCGGTTTCTTGATCGCCTTCACGATCGGCTCGGAGAGCTTGTCGACGAGCCGGTAGGTGAACTGCTCGCCGACGGCCCGGTCCGCGGCCCGCCCGATCCGCACGAGCAGCAGCACGACGCTGACGAACTTGTGCGCGGTCATGGCGGGGTGCGCGACCGGGATCATGGCGAACAGCTCGTACCAGTTGCGCACGAGGAACTTCCGCGCCCATCGCCGTTTCCGCCACCGCCAGAGGAATTCGAGAAAGAAGATCCCGCAGATCCCACAGTCGACGTAGAAGATGACGAACCCGACGTCCCGCGCGGGCGGGCTGAGCACCATGAACCCCAGCAACCCGACCGAACCGGCGGCGAGCACCAGCATGATCCAGTCGTCGGCGCGCACGTTGCCGGGCAGCACCCCGCTGTTGAGCTCCGGTTCACGGGTGACCATGCCCGATGATGGCACGAACCCGGCTGTTCAGCCGGTCCGGCACCGTCGCGTTTTTGTCCACTTTCCGTCACGTTGTTCGGCCGCCCGATGCGGCATTGTGGACGGTGGCGGTCACGGCGAGGAGGAGCATGGAGCGGACACCGCACAGCCGGCTCGCTCCGGTTCCCGGGGAAGCGGCTGGTGGTTCAAGAAGCGGGCTGCCAGCCCACACCGTAGGACCGTGCGGGCCGCAGGTCGCGGAAGCCGGTGTGCACCTCGCCCGCGTTGTCGAGGAAGAGCGGCTTGCGCGCGGTCAGCGGGTCTTGGGCGTCCTTCGAGAATTCGCCGTCGATGCGCCAGACGCGCTGCGGCGGCTGCCGCCGGTCGAACCGGACGTTGAGGTCGAAGCTCTCGCACGGGAACTCCGGCGTGCAGCAGTAGAACGGCGACGGCAGCTCGTCGACCCGGATGCGGAAGAAGAATTCGTGCTCGTCGCCGGCGTCCAGCGGCTGCGGGGGCCGCAAGCTGAACGCGACCCGCGACGAGCTGACCATCCGCACCGAATGCACCTCACCCCCGGCCACGACGTCGATGCCGAGGCCCGAAAGGTCCGGTTGCGCGGTGGTGCTCGCCGGCCGGGCGAGGGAGATCGCGTGCTCGACGTCGGCGAGCCCGGCGACGTGGCTGACCACCCGGCGCGTCTCGAAGACCTCGGCGGTGGCCACCCCGGTCAAGGTCAGCCGGACCCCCAGCGCCGACGTGTGCCAGGGGCTGTCGTCGCTGATGGGAGTGCCGCCGTAGGGCGACGGCGCGCCGTACGCGGCCTCGGCGATCAGGTAGATGACGTCGTCGGCGCGGCGCTGCATCGTGCGCACGTTCCGGTCGGCGCCCGTGCCCAGCAGTTCGAGGCGCTGGGTGTAGCGCTCGCTCGCGCCGGTGCCGAAACCCAGGACGATCCGCGCCGTCCGCCGCTGCGATTCGGGCAGCTTTTCGATCAACCGGCGCAGCGTTTCGACCACTTTGCCGCGAACCGTTCCCGGGGTGTCTTCTTCGTCGACACCGCACACTTCGCGCAACTGTTCCCCGACCAGCGCAGGCAGGGTCTTCGCTTGGATGCCGAGCCCCTTGCGAAGCAGTTTCAGCTCCGCTGAGAGAGCGTTGATCTTCGCTTCGGCCGCCTCCTGAGCCAAGCCGTCACCTCCGTCTTGGTGGTTGCGTGGAAGTCTACCCACCTTCGCCGCGCACCACGACGCCGTCACCGGTTTCCGGTTGTTTCCGGATCCGGGAAACCGCGCAGGTCAGCGATTTCCATTGAGAGGCAACGGGAAACGTCTGCCGCCGGGCAATTCGCCGGGTCAAGCTTGGTTCGCCGGAATCCTCCGGCAACCAAGGAAGCCACCGCGGGATAAACCGCGGTGGCGGTGATCCGGAAAGGGGAACGCGATGCACACGCACCTCGTCATCGTGCTCGGCCAGCTGGTCTCCCTGCTGGGCTGATCGGCGAGGCTTGTTCAGCGTGACCACACACCACGCGCAGGCGACGGCCTGACCGGAACAAGCCTCAGTACCTCGTCGGCGGGCCCGGGCCGCCGGCGGACCTTCCCCCCGTTCACCGATTACAGGATGATCGATCCATGCCGGACTTTGGAGCGGAATTGAAGCGTCGACGGATGTCGGTCGGCATGTCACTGACCGGACTCGCTGCGTCCGTCCATTTCACCAAGGGTTACCTCAGCAAGGTCGAGAACGGCAAGGCGCGCGTGAACCGCGACCTCGCCAAGGCTTGCGACCAGGCGCTGGGGGCCGGCGGAGAACTGCTCGCCCTCGTCGCGGAATCGGCGTTCCCCGCGCGCCGCAGCGCCGGCGGCATCGTCGGGCTGCCGGACAGCGGCCGGTACTTCGTCGGCCGCGAAACCGAACTGGAAGCACTTTCCGCACTGCTGCTCGGGCCCGAGAGCGCCCGGGTCGGGGTGGTGCACGGAATGGCGGGCGCGGGCAAGACGGCGCTGGCCGTCGCGGCCGCCCGCCAGGTCGCGGACACCTTCCCGGACGGCTGCCTGTTCTTCGACCTCCGGGGCCACACCCCCGGTGCCGTCGAGCTGTCGCCCGGCGAAGCCCTGCACCGGCTGCTGCGGCTGCTCGACGTCTCGGCCGACCAGCTGCCCGCCGACGAAGACGGCCTGGCCAACCTGGTCCGCGACCAGCTGCGCGGGCGGCGGATGATCCTCGTGCTCGACAACGTCCGGTCCGCCGAGCAGATCCGGGCCATCGCCGACGGCGAGACGTCGTCGCGGATCCTGGTGACCAGCCGCGGCCGGCTGCCGGCCCTCGACGACGCCTGGCACTTCCCGGTCGGGGTGCTGCCGCTGGGCGACTCGGTGCGGCTGCTGCGGTCCGTCGCCGGCGACCACGCACCGGCCGACGACGACGTGGCGACCGAGATCGTCCGGCACTGCGGGCAGTTGCCGCTCGCGGTCCGGATCGTCGCGGCCCGGTTCATCGCGGGCGGCTGGACGGCGGCGAAGCTGCGCGACCGGCTGGCCGACGAGACGACCCGGCTCGGCGCGCTGGAGGACGGCGAGCGGAGCGTGGCCACCGCGTTCGCCGTCTCGTACGAAGCACTGCCCGGCGACCAGCGGCGGCTGCTGGGGTTGCTCGCCCTGCACCCCGCGGCCGCGGCGGAGACGGGCGCCGTCGAAGCGCTCGCCGGTCTCGACGCGGGCGAAGCGGACCGGCTGGTCGACCGGCTGCACGACGCGCACCTGGTCGTCCGCGACGAACGCGGGTACGTCGAGCTCCACGACCTGATGCGCACCTTCGCGGCGAAGCACGCGTTGCCCCAGGTGGCGCTGGACGACCGCGAAGTCGCCGTCCGCAGGCTGGTCGAGCACCTCGTCGCGCTGACAGTGGCGGCCGACGAGCTCACCGAGCCGTACCGTTTCCGCCCGCCCACCGGCCTGCCCACCCCGGCCGCCGTGCCGTTTTCGGACGCCGAAAGCGCGCTCGCTTGGCTGAGCGCACAATGGCCGACGCTCGCGGACATCGTCGATTCCGCGGCCCGGCACGGGTTGTCCGACCGCTGCTGGCAGCTGGCGTTCGCGCTTCGGGCGTTCTTCTTCCGCGAGAAGCTGTTCGAGCCGTGGATCCGCACGCACGAGCGCGCGCTGGAAGCGGCCCGGGCGGCGGCCGACCCGAGCGCGACGGGCATGATCCTCAACAACCTGGGCATGGCCCACCTCGAGTCGGGCCGCCCCGACGACGCCGTCCGCTGTCACCAGCAGGCCCAGGCGGAGTTCGCGCTGGCCAGGGACGACCGCGGCACGATCGACGCGTTGTCCAGCCTGGCGTGGGCGAGGCTGTACCGCGGCGAGGCCGAGCCGGCCTTGGCCGACTTGGCGACGGTGCTGGCGGTGTACCGCCGGACCGGCCGCACCCGGAACGTGGTGATCGCGCTGCGCGGGATCGCGCTCGCTTCGGTGGCCCTGGACCGGTTTTCCGAGGCGCTGGCCGCGGCGGCGGAGGCGACCGAGCTCGCCCAGCTGCCGGTGGACCGGGCGATGTCGGTCAACTGCGAGGCCTGGGTGCATTTCCGCGCCGGCCGCTGGGAGGAGGCCGCGCGCGGCTACCACCGCGCAGCCGAGGTCGCCGACGACGCGGGGAGTGAGTACGAGCGGGCCAGGGCGTTGACGGGCTTGGGAAACACGGCGGCCGCGCGCGGAGACCGCCGGGAGGCGGAGCGCTGGTGGGACGAGGCGGCGGCGTACCGGGTGACGCTCAACCCGGCCGTGCTCGGTGAGGCCGAGTACCGGGATCGGCCGGCGTTCGCGGGGTGAGCTGGCCTTATCCGGCCGTCGTGAGTGGTCCCTCACGACGGCCGCGGCCGCCTGCGCTCGGGAAAACCGGTCAAAAGCTGGACACTAACCGGCCACCGCGTCCATCGGGGTAGCGAAGGCTCCCGCCGTGGCGATCAACGGCAGGAAAGCCGAATCCAGGGTGAGGTTGCCATCATGACCACGCATTGAGTTCCGAGGATCCGCGCCCCGCGGTGTTTCCCGGTGCACGACGTTGCCGGCAACGGGAAACGCCTTGTCGCGACCGGCCTCCGGCGCGCACCATCAATGCAGACCGGAATTTCGCGAAACCACCGTGAAATCCACCGAATCCCGTTCACCGGGGAATTCCGAGGAGCCTGCCATGATGGTCGTCTGTTCCGTTTCCGCCCTTTTCCGCACCGCACTGGGCATCGTCCTGCTCGCGCTGGTCGCCGGGCTGGCGCTCGCCGGGCCCACCACGCCGGCGAGCACGCCCGGACCCGGCCCCGCCGCGCCGGCCGCCACCGCCACCGCCGCCGAACCCGTCGCGCACTAAGGGCCGGTGGGTGCCAGGTGCTCGACCAGCCTGGCCAGCTGGTCGGCGTACCGCCGGACGAAGTCGGGCGAGTCCGCCGCCGTGCCGGTCAGGCCGTCGACCACGTGCGGCAGGGTCACCGGGGCCATCGCCGCCGCCATCAGGAGCACCGTCAGGCACTCCGGGTCGGCCCAGTCCGGCAGGCGGCCTTCGGCCTTCAGCGCGCCGATCCGCTCCACCGTCCCCGCCAGGCGCTGCGTGCGCGGCTCGTGGTCGGGGTCGGTGTCCGGGCCCTCGTACTCCAGGCCCGACCACGCCAGCAGCCGGACGCCGTCGCGGCTCGCCAGCGTCTCCAGCGCCATCCGCCGGAGGAGTTCGGACAGCGGCAGGTCCGGTGTCATCAGCTCGCTCTGCCGCTGCCCCCACCCTTCCGACATCGCCCGGTACAGGCCTTCCTTGCCGTCGAAGTAGTACGAGATCAGCTGCTGGTTCACCCCGGCCCGCGCCGCGATCGCCGCGATCCGCGCGCCGGCGTAGCCCTTCGCCGCGAACTCCGCGGCCGCCGCCTCCAGGATCAGCCGGCGGGTGCGCTCCGGATCCCGTTGGCGCTCCTGGGGCTTCGGCGAACGGCGGGGCTTCGACGCGGTCACGCCGCGACTATACGTCAACCAACCGCTTGACTCTGTCGAACAGACGGTTGAGGCAGCGCCGCCGTCAGGACGAGGGCCAGCACGAGCACCCCGGCGCTGACCGCGAGCGCGCCCGCCGTCGCCGAGGCGGATCCGCTGTCCAGCCGGGCGAAGAAGACCGAGCCGAAAAGGGCGATACCGGTCGCCGTGCCGAGCTGGACGGTGGTGTTCACGACGCCGGACGCCGCGCCGGCCTGCTCGGGCCGGATCCCCGCCATCGAGGCGGCGAACAGTGAGTTCAGCACCGCGCCCATGCCGAGCCCGACGGCGAGCACGGGCACGACCAGTTCCCAGCCGCGCAGTCCGGTGTCCGATTGCGACACCAGCACCGCGAGCAGCACCAGGCCCGCCAGCAACACGGCGGCGGCGCCGGCGGTGAACGCCCGGCCGAACTTCGGGGCCAGGCGCATGGCCAGGACGTTGCCCACGACGATGCCGAGCGTCGACGGCGCGAACGTCAACGCCGCTTCCCACGGCGTGAAGCCGAGCCCGAGCTGCAGGTGCAGCGTCAGGACGAAGAAGACACCGACCCCGGTTTCGACGCAGAGCAGGACGGCCTGGCTGCCGGCCAGGTGCCGCAGCAGATCCGGCGGGAGCAGCGGTTCCCCGCCGCGGCGGAACTGGCGCCGCTGGTGCCACGCGAAGACGCCGGACAGCGGGACGGCCGCCGCGAGCAGCACGATCGACCACGCCGGCCAGCCGAGCTCGCGCCCCTGCACCAGCGGGTAGAACACCGCGAACAGCACAGCGGTAAGCAATCCCAGCCCGACGGGGTCCATCCGGTGCCGGAAGAACCCCGGCCGGCCCGGCATGGTGACCAGCGCACCGGCCAGCGCGAGCACGCCGATCGGCAGGTTCACCAGGAAGATCGCCCGCCAGCCGGTGCCGAACAGGTCGGCCCCGGTCAGCGCGCCGCCCAGCAGCGGCCCGGCGAGCCCGCCGACCGGGAACGCGGCCGCGTACCAGGCCATCGCCTTCGGCCGCTCCCGCTCGTCGAACTCCGCGTGGACGAACGACAGCACCTGCGGCACCATCAGCCCGGATCCGACGCCCTGCACCACCCGAGCGGCGATCAGCACACCGGCGTGCCCGGCCAGCCCGGCCCCGAGCGAGGCGGCCGTGAACACGAGCATGCCGGCCACGAACAGCTTCTTCGGCCCGTGACGGTCACCCAGCCGCCCGCCGGTGATCAGCGTGAGCGCGAAGCCCAGCGCGTAGCCGGCCGAAATCCACTGCAGCGCGGCGTCGCCGGTGCCGAGCTCCCGCCGGATGGTCGGCAGGGCCACCGCGACGATCTGGTTGTCGATCATGTCCACCAGCACCGCGAGGACCGCGACCGCCAGTGCCCACCACCTGAGCGCGTGCTTCTCCACGACGTACCCCTCCCCCGCGACGACCTCGACACAGCCATCGTCAACCACCCAAAGGACTCTGTCAACCAGACGTTTGATTGAGTCCATCGGGCACTGGAGAGGTGCGGCTCAGCAGCCCATCGCCGGTACTGCTCCCGCGGCGGTCGTGAGTGGTAAGGCGGGTTCTAACCCGCCTTACCACTCACGACCGGGGGCACCTCAGCCTTCGAGGACCTCCCGCAGCTTCTTCGCGAACGCCTCCGGCTGCCCGGCGTAGCCGAACTCGCCGCCGAGGAACCCGCCGTGGTGGCTCGGGAACACCGTCGCCTCCTGGCCGAGCCGCTCGGCCGTGCCCATCGCGGCCCGCCCGGTGAACACCTCCCGGGACTCCTCACCCACCGCGACGACGATCCGCGTCGGCACCGCCGCCAGCGCCTCGACGTCGAGGCGGTAGGTCGTCACCGCGAGAGAGCGGTCGCTGAGCAACGGGTCGTCGCGGCGGCCGTCGTCGCCGGCCGGCAGGCCGAACTGGGCGGGGTCCGCCGGTGGCCGCGCGAAGTACTCGTCGGTGAACTCGCCTGGCCACGACCCAAGCGCCATGAACGCCGCCATCCCGGCGCCGAAACCCCCGGCCTGGTAGGCATCCCGCATCGCCTGGCTCGCCCGCTCGGCCGCCGCGGCGTCCGGCAGGGACCCGATGATCGGCGGCTCGTGGGCGACGAACGTGCGCACGTCCTCCGGGTGCGCCGTGACCAGCGCGAACCCGGCCACCGCGCCCCCGCTGCTGCCGAACAGGTCCACCGGTCCGGCCCCGAGCGCCGAAATGACGGCGTGGAGGTCCTCGGCCTGCACCGCGGGCACGTGGTCTTCGCGGCCGTCCTTGCGGACGCTGCGCCCGAGCCCGCGTGGGTCGTAGGTGACCACGGTGCGGTCGGTGAAGTACGACGCCAACGTGGCGAACCCCTCGGCGGTCATCGGCTGCCCGATCAGCAACAGCGGTGGCCGCGGGCTCTCGGCGGGCGCCGGGCCGTGGACGTCGTAGACGATGCCGGCTTCGGGTGTTTCCAGGGTGTGCGTGGTCATCGGGACTCCCCTCGTCTGGTCTCATCGAGACGTTAGACGGGGGGACCGACGATTTCCGTCGAAGCGAGGAAGGCGAACGGGCTAAGCCGTTTACAGAGGAGAAGGAAGCCCGCTCATGGCCTCGCAGCGACGACGTTATCCGGCGGTCAGGCCGGGATCAACCGGTTAAGCGTTTCCAGCGTGATTACCGTCGACCCCTCGGGCAGCCCCTCCGGCCGCTGCAGACCGACGTAGGTGACCGGCGCACTCGCGTCCGTGTCGCGCATCAGCCCGAGCAGGTACCCGACGGTCAGGTACTTCCGCTCCACCAGGCCGCGCGCCAGCACGCTCGTGCTCGCCTGGTTCGTCTCGAGCCGGTTGAACCGCGGCGAGCCGGACAGGTACAGGTGCAGCCAGGTCGCCGTCCACGCACCCGCCCGGTCGCGGCCGAAGATCATCGGCAGCGCGACGCGGCCGCGGCCGCGGAGGTCCGAGCGGGTCCGCACGGTCCGCGGCTCGAACGGCGCGCCGGCCTGCTCCCGGTCGCGGAGCATCCAGCCGAACATCGACTCGGCGACGTCGTCGAAACCTTCGCCGGAGAAGATGTTCACCTGCGGCACGACGTACGCGGCGTCGAGCGAGTCCAGCGGGATGTCGATGAACTCGGTCGCCCCGTCCGGTGCCTCGGTGAGGTCGCCCGAGTACACCGCGCCGCGGTCGTGGTAGTTGGTCCACGATACGTGCCCGGTGTACCGGAAGTTCGCGTCCAGCAGCAACGCCGACAGGTCGAAGTCGGTCGTTTCCCGCGCCTGCCGCCAATAGGTGAAGAACCGCAGCACGTCCCCTTCGACGTGGGTGCGCGAACCGCGCGGCAGCACGGCGAACCCGTCCTCGCTCGCCTTCCCGGACAGCGGGAGCGCGACGTCCAGCACGGCCGGGTCGACCACCAGACGTCCGGCCGGCAGCCGCGCGGCGAGTTCGGCGTCGATCAGCTCGCTCACCCGCGCGATCACGTCACGCGGAAGCGCCGGGCGGGTGTCTTCGGCGACCCACGCGCGACGGCTGCGCGTCGTGAACACGCGAGCGGCGTCCGGCGTGGCGCGGTTCACCAGGTGCTCGCGCACGGAGCACAACACCCGGCCGGACACCGAACCCAGCACCGTGCCGACGGCGGCGAGGACGTCGTCGACCGGATCGGCGTGCCGCAGCAGCCGGTCCAGTGACCGCATGAACAGGCCCGGCGCGGCGGTCAGGACGTCGGCGGCGCGCGAGATGTCGCCGTCGGCGAACGCGCGCTCGGCCCGGCCGGCCACCGAGGACACCTTGCGGTCGCCGCGGGCGACGTCGAACACCTCGCGCGCGCCCGGGTACGCCGTGGTCTCGTAGGGGTGCAGGTAGCTGCCCAGCCGCTTGAACCGCTCGGCGAAGCGCGACACGTCACCGAGCTTGCCCGCGTGGCCCGCGACCACGCCGTCGAGCGCGGCGAGCAGGACGCGCCGCTCGCGCCGGGTGAAGCTGCGGAACCGGGTCGGTTCGGCCAGCGTGACGTCGCCGCCGCTGGCCTGGCACGCCGCGCGCAGCACGTCGACGACGGTGTCGACCGCGAGCAGCGGCCGGCCTTCCGCCAGCCGGGCGGCGTTGAGCACGGCCCGGTTCTCGCGCACCGGCACGGCTTCGAGTTCGACGTCGCCGCAGCGGACGGCCAGCTCGGCGAGCAGGCCCAGATCGGCCTCCCCCAGCGGGGTGCCGGACTCGGCCAAGGATCGGTACAGGGCCCGGGTTTCCTCCTCGAGCGTGCCACCCAGGTGGACGACGGTCACCCGGTCCTTGACCGACGCGACCAGCTCGTCGTGCTCGGCGAGCAGGTCGGCGAAGCTGTGCTGGTAGCGGCCGTAACGCGGCGCCGTGAGCAGATCGCCGCCGAGGTGACGCAGGCACAAGACCCAGAATTCCACGGTGTCCGGGACGTTGCGGGGGAACTTCTTGAAGTAGGCGTTGTGCCGCACGTGGTCCCCGACCAGGCCGCGGACCGCCTCGATGACGGCCACGGCGAGGTCCATCGCCGCGCCGGGCTCCACAGTGGACAGGTGGTCGAGCAGCGCGCGGTCGGCCTTGAACCCCACGCTGAGCAGGACGACGTCCAGCTGCCGGGCGACGGCGGATCCGTCGCCGGCCGGTGCGGCGGCGCGCGGGACGCGCAGGGTGTGGCGGATGATCGTCTGCAGCACGGAAGTTCCCCCGGGTCGGTGGTCGCGCGCCGTGGTGTCGAACCACGTCGGCGGAGCTCATGAGGCCCCGCTGGTTGCCGAACCGCGCGCGGTGGGTTGGCCGACCGGACTCGCACCGGTTTCGCCCGGGGTCACAGCCCGGGGCCTCGTCTCCTTCGGCTTCGGCCAACGTAGCGCGTCCGGGAGTCGAACCCGGGTCTCCCGGGTGAAAACCGGGGATCCGTACCGCTGGACCAACGCGCCGAGCGCACCCGCGTCCGCGCACTGGTTGCAGCGAAGACGAATGCCGGGAAAAAGTTCTGATTGCCGGAAGAATGCCGCCGGGAGCCGGTTTCCCGGCGGCTTCTCGCGGACACATCATCACCGGCCGCGCCGATCCGCGTCAAAGCAATTACGCCTCTTCCCGCGAAAGCTGCCGCGCCGCGCGCCCGATGGCCGCCTCGACCCGGTCGGCCAGCAGGCCCACCGCGCCGACCGCGCGGCTCATCGGGTCCTCGCCGTCCCCGCCCAGGGCCTGTTCCCGCAGGTACGCGGCCTTGACGTCGGCCCACCGCCGAGCTTGGGAAGGGGACAGCCGCCCCCGCAGCTCGGCCAGCTTGAGCAGGTTGGCCTCGGCGCCCGAGGTCAGCGTCTGCGCCTCGCCGGCGTAGTGGTCGTCGATCAGGGCCTCGAGTTCGGCGTCGTCCATCACCGGCACGATCCGCTCGGCGAGCTTGTTCATGTTCCGGTACGAACCCTGCAGCTGGAACGGCGGTTCGGTGCGCGAAGCGTCCGCCTGCGCCGCCGAAGCGATGTAGGCCTGGTTGTTCGCCAGCACGGTCCGCTGCACCCGCAGCAGTTTCCGGAGCACCGCGAGGACCTGCTCCAGCTCGGTGGCCGAATACGCGTGCGAAAGCCGGTCGGCCCGCGCGGCACCGTCACCGCGCGCCATCCGGACCAGGGTGTCCACGTCGGACCGGTCCCGCGACACGAGCGGGGCCAGCACGGCGTTAGACGTCAACGCGTTTTCGACGTAGCTGAGCGCGAAGAGCTCTTCCTTGCCGGACAGCACGTCGCCGAGGTTCCACACGTCCGCGCGGTTGGCGAGCATGTCGGGGATGCGGAACCGCTTGCCCTGCTCGGTGTACGGGTTGCCGGCCATGCACACCGCGAACCGCTTGCCGCGCAGGTCGTAGGTCCGCGTGCGGCCCTCCCACACGCCTTCCATCCGCCGCTGCGCGTCGCACAGCGAGATGAACTTCTGCAGCAGTTCCGGCGACGTGTGCTGGATGTCGTCGAGGTACAGCAGCACGTTGTTGCCCTGCTCCAGCGCGAACGAGATCTTCTCGACCTCCTGCCGCGCGGTCGCGTTCGGCGCGTCGGCCGGGTCGACCGAGGTGACGTCGTGACCCAGTGCCGGCCCGTTGACCTTGACGAAGACCAGCCCGAGGCGGCTGGCGACGTACTCCATGAGCGTCGTCTTGCCGTACCCCGGCGGCGAGATGAGCAGCAGCAGCCCGGACTGGTCGGTGCGCTTGGCGTCCCCGGCCGCGCCGAGCTGCTTGGCCAGGTTGTCCCCGATCAGCGGCAGGTAGACCTCGTCGAGCAGCCGGTTCCGCACGAAGGCGCTCATCACCTTCGGTTTGTATTCGTCCAGCCGGAGCCGGTCGCGTTCGGCCGCCACCAGGTCGTTGCGCAGCCGCTGGTACGCGCGGAAGCCCGGCACGCGGTCACGGCGGAAGCGGTGCGTCCTCGCGAGCGTCTCGTCGAGCCGCACGGTCACCGACCGCCCGGTGATCCGCGGGTGCGCCCCGAGCAGACCGTCCACAGTGGCCGACAGCGTCGCCGAGGAGTCGTACCGCGGCAGGTCGCACAGTTCGATCGCGACGGCTTCGGGCAGCTCGTCGGCCGGCAGCCCGGCCGAGCCCGCGAAGGACCGCAGCCAGGCGTCGGCGAGCTGGTACCGGTCCGCCAGGTCGTCGAGGGCCCCCAGGTCTTCGGCGAAGCTCCGCCGGTCGAGCCGGAACTTGTCCAGCACCGCCCGCGCGCCGCCGCTGGTGACGAAGCCGGACGGCGCGACCGCGAGCTCCTCGACCAGGTACTCCCCGGCGAACTCGGCGTCGAGCGCGAGCCCGTCGGTGAACGCCGTGATCGCATCCGTGAGCTCCCGCGCCAGGTCGTCGAGCGCCGGGGTGGGGCCGAACGCCTCCCGCACCCGCGCGAGCGACGCGGCCCGGGTCGTCCACCCGGCCTTGGCGCGCTCGTCGGCGCCGAACGCCCAGAACAGCTGGGCCGCCGCCCGCGCGGCGGGCGGGTAGCGCAGCAGGCCGGCGGCGGACCGCAGCCGCAGCAGGGCGCCCAGGATCGCGGCGGCGTCGTGGTCGTGCACCCCGCGCGCGTAGCCCTCGTCGTACCGCTCCCCGGCCACGCTCCGCACGACTTCCAGGAGGTCGGCTTCGACCAGCTCGGCCGCCGGCCGTTCGGCGAGGATCGACGTCGCCAGGTACTCGGCCCGGTAGACCTCCGGTGACTCGGAGACCAGCAGCTGCTCCCAGTACGGCCGCGTCGCCTCGAACGCGGAGTCGCGGACCGGCGCCCGGTAGTCGGTGCCGGTGATCGCGAACTTCATCGAGCCGTCGTGCGGGACCATCGTCAGGTCGATGTCCTGGGTGTTGACGGCGAAGGTGTTGCGGCCGAGGCGGATCGTCTCGCCGCCTTCGCCGTAGAGGTCGAGCCGGTCGCGCAGGGCCCGGCCGGCCTCCTGGCGCGCGGCCTTCACCCGGCCTTCGAGCTCCTCGGCCCGCACCTGGTCGCCGAGCGCCCGCAGGTCGTCGACGACGCTGCGCAGCTTCGAGACCATCGGATCGGCCGCGAAGTAGGTGTTGATCTCCTCGGCCGAGCCGAGCGACCCGACCCGGCGCGTCACGCTGCCGAGGATGCGCCCGGCCGAGGAGACCAGCCGGTCCGCCCGCCGCGCCCGCTCGTCCAGCAGCGCCTGCTTGCGCGAGGAAAACGCCTCGTAGACGTCGGTGCGCTTCTCGCCGAGCGAGGTCAGGAAGTCGTCGAACTCCCCGAACCGCGATTCGAGGTTCTCCAGCTGCAGCAGCAGCCGGCCCAGCTGCTCGTCGCAGCGCTCCGGGGTGTCCGCGACCGCGAGCCCGCCCGTGATGGCCTGCGCGAGCAGCGCGAACTCGGCCGCGAACTCCGCCCGGCCCTCGGTTTCGAGGAGTTCCTTCCGGCGCGCGTCGAGCGTGGCCCGCGCACGGTTGACGGCGCCGATCACCTCGCCGACGCGCTCCAGGATCTTCGTCCGGACGACGGCGTCGGCGATGTCCAGCCCGCCGACGACGTCGGTGAGGACCGCCAGGCCGGCGGACTGCTCGTCGAGCCGCTCGGCGACCGGGCCGGCCTCGGCGACGGTCTTGATCCCGCCGGCCGCCGCGATCAGGCCATCCACTTCCGCGTGGTAGCCGGTGAACGCCTCCTCGCCCTGCAGGAACCGCACGGCCCGCTGCGCGGCCTCGGAGAACTCGGTGTCCAGGTCCGCGATCAGCGTGTCCACCCGCGCGGTGTCGGCGTACCGCAGCTCCCGCACGGTGACCAGCCGCCCGCGCGCCCGGTGCATCTCGGCGAGGCGGCG
This sequence comes from Amycolatopsis sp. cmx-13-12, assembly GCA_049998155.1. Lineage (GTDB taxonomy): Bacteria > Actinomycetota > Actinomycetes > Mycobacteriales > Pseudonocardiaceae > Amycolatopsis. The sequence goes on from JAEBES010000002.1 coordinate 977,567, forward strand.
CACCCACGCGTCCGCCGCGTTCAGCGCCTCGCCCCGCACCCGCCGTACGAGCGACGCCGTGTCCGCCGCCGCGGTGTCGACGGCCTCGGCCGCCTGCGCGGTGAGCGAGGTGACCGTCTCGAACTCGTCCAGCACCTGCTCGGCGGTGACCCGCACGTCCGACAGCGGCGAGCGCAGGTCGCCCAGCTCGGTCTCGCCGAGCCAGTGGTAGTGGTCGAAGACGCGGGCGCACGCGGCGATCAGCGCTTCGAACACCGCCGCCGACGGCGCCATTTCCCCGATCATCCTGGTGATCGACAGGCAGTCGGAGATCCCGCGGACGAGGTCGGCGTTCCCGACCCGCTCCAGCGGCCCGGTGCCGGCCGGCTGCGACGCGGCGTAGGTGTCGGACTGGAACGGCGTCCGCCACACCTGCATCGGGTGGACCCGGCTGGGTTCGTCGGACAGCGCGCGGAACAGGATCATCGTGCCGTCGTCGAACAGCGAGTACCCGTGGCACGGGATCGGGTTGGCGACCTCCTTGCGGATCACGTTGTAGGGCAGCAGGAGCGACCGCCCCTCGGCCCGGGCGTGGAAGACGTACAGCACGTCCTCGCCATTGGGCGAGCGGATCACCCGCTCGAACTCGAGACCGTCCACCGTGGTGTCGAACGTCTTGCTGACGCCGGTGTCGAGGTAGTAGCCGCCGGGGAAGATGATGCCGTGGTCCTCGGGCAGCCGCTGGCAGGCCTGGCCGATGCCGTCGAGCCGCACGACGTCCTGGGTGCGCGTGTTGAACACCAGGTAGCGGTACTCGGTTTCCTTGTACGGCAGCATGCGCAGCAGGATCAGCGGGCCGATCCGGGCGTAGGACACCTCGGCGTCGGCGAGGCTCTGCAGCGGCTCGTCCACCGGCTCCGCGTACACGCCGGCGCCGGTCTCGGTGTTGTTCTCGACCTTGACCGTCAGGTTGCCGCCGACGGTTTCGACGAAGACCTCGTCCTCGATCGAGATGTGCGGGTGCCGGCCGAGGACGTGGTCCTCGCGCGTGGTCTCGACCCACTCGAAGTCGTGCGACGGCGGGAAGACGTGGTCGCGCTCGCCGCGGCTGTCCAGGTAGGACACCGAGCCGTCGGCCGCGATCGTCCACCGCAGCACCCGGATGTCCTCGGTGCGCGGGCCGATCTGGAACACCGCGAGCAGCTTCCCGTCCAGCCGGCGCAGCTGCAGCAGCTTCGCCTGCCGGTAGTACCGGTACAGCTCGCCGAAGTCCCGCCCGAACTGCTCGTCACGCAGCAGTTCGGGCAGTTCCTCGGCGCTGACGTCGTCGAAGCGGAACGCGTCTTCGTCACGGCTGAAGCGCTGCAGCGAGAAGACGTCGTCGATCGCCGTCTCGGGCTTCAGCCCGATGAAGACGTTGTAGCCGAACAACATCCGCCCGTCGACCGCGACGATGTCCCGGGGCACGCAGTTGTTGGCGGTGCGGATGCGTTCGGTGCCCACCAGCGCGAGCTGTGCGCTGCCGAAGACCTCCAGCCGCCGCGCGTTGAGCGCGTCCGCCCGTCTCGCCAGCTCGGCGGCCTGGGCGGCCAGCCGGACGCGGAGCACGTCATAAGTGCCCGCGTCCAGCTCCGTCTCGGCCGCCGTCACTGCTTCGCGGCGACGACGGTGGCGACCGACGTCTCGGCGAGGCCGAGCCGCTGCGCCGTGGTCATCAGCTCACGGAGCTTGTCGCTGTCCGGCCCGCCGGCCTGCAGCTGCTTCGCCAGGAAGGCCGACAGCGTCAGGTTCTTCACGTCCTCGGTGCTGACCGCGCCGATCAGCTTGGCGAGGTCGTCGGTGAAGCTGGCCGACCCGTCGAGGTACGGCCGGGCCAGCCCGGCGACGACGTCGGAGTGCTGCACGAAGCCGTCCACGCTCTTGCCGAGGCCGATCGAGCCGACGATCCGGTCGAAGAAGGCGGTCTCGCCGCCGACGATGTCGATGTCGGCCTTCTCCAGGCCGGCGCTGAGCACGACAGCCTGCGCTTCGGCGACGTCCCGCTGCACGTCGAGCGCGGCCAGCCGGATCTCCTTCTCGGCGTCCAGCCGCAGCCGGTACTCCTCGTGCTCCCGGCTCGCGTTGTCGAGCGCGGCCAGCGCGGCGGCCTTCTCGGTGAGGCCCTCGGCCTCGCCCTTCAGCTTGTCGCGCAGCGCTTCGGCGACCACGACGGCCTTCTCGCGCTCGACGATCGCCTCGGCGCGGCCGACCTTCTCCAGCGCGACGGCGTCGCGCTCCCGGACCTGCGCGGCGGCGAGGCCGGCGGCGGCCTCCTCGGCCTGGATGCCTTCGGCGAGCCGGATCTTGGCCCGCGTCTCCAGCTCGGCGGCCTGCTGGCGCGCCTCGGCGAGGGTCAGCTCCTCGCGGGCCTTGAACTTGGCGGCCTGTTCCGCGGCCTCGGCGGCCTTGATGCCCTTGACCAGGTTCTCCTGGGCTTCGGCCTCGGCGCGGATGACGACCGCCTCGCGGGTGCGCTGGGCCTCTTCGACCACGCGCAGCTTCTTGATGTTCTCTTCCTGCTCGGCGACGGTCTTCTCGACGGCGATCCGTTCCCGGATCACCTCGGCGATCGACCGCTTTTCGGTTTCGAGTTCCTTGTCCTTGGCGATGCGGGACAGTTCGGTCTCGCGCTCGCGGCCGATCACTTCGAGCAGGCGGTCCTTTTCGATCCGCTCGGACTCGATGGCGATGACGCGTTCGCGGTTCTTGCCCGCGACCTCGATTTCGCGCTGCTGGTTCTGCTGCTGGATGCCGAGCTGCTCGTCGGTGCGCAGCTGCGCGGCCTGCGACTTGAGCCGTTCCTCCGCCTGCACCTTGGCGATTTCGGCTTCCTCGCGGGCCCGCATGGTTTCGATTTCCCGGCGCTGCTTGATTTCCGCGTCGGCCTGGCGCCGCTGGAGTTCGAGGATCGCCTCACGCGCGTCGACGTTCTGGCGCGTGATCTCCTTTTCTTCGTGGCGGCGGAACTCGTTGGTGCGCACGTGCTCGATCGCCGTCAGCTCGGTGATCTTGCGGATGCCCTGCGCGTCGAGGATGTTCGCCGCATCGAGCGACGCCATCGGGGTCTGCTCGAGGTAGTCAATGGCCGCGTCTTCCAGGCTGTAGCCGTTGAGGTCGGTGCCGATGACGCGGATGATCTGGTCGCGGAATTCGTTGCGCTTGGTGTAGAGGTCGACGAAGTCCAGTTGCTTGCCGACGGTTTTCAGGGCTTCGGAGAACTTCGCGTTGAACAGTTCCTGCAGGGTCCCCTGGTCGCTGGCGCGTTCGGTGCCGATCGCCTGCGCGACCTTCACGACGTCCTCGACGGTTTTGTTCACGCGGACGAAGAACGAGATCCTGATGTCGGCGCGGATGTTGTCGCGGCAGATCAGGCCTTCCTGGCCGGTGCGCTCGATGTCGATCGTCTTCACCGAGATGTCCATGACCTCGGACTTGTGCAGCACGGGCAGCACGACCGCGCCGGTGAAGGTGACGTCGACCTTGCGCACCTTGGAGATGATCAGCGCTTTGCCCTGCGGCACCTTGCGGAACAGCCGGCTCACGACGAACAACAGCACGAGGACGATCAGGACCACGACGGCGATCAACACGCCGGCCCCCAGGCCGATGGCATCCATGCGGTTCAGTCCTTTTCTGCCTCGAGTTCCACCGGGCTGACCCAGAAGAACTCTCCGGCGGCGTCGTAGTCGTAGATGACAACGCGGCTGCCGACGCCGAGGTTGCCTTCGCCGGCCAGTCGGATTTGGACGATCGCCGACGAGCCGTCGGCAGCGGTGGCTTCGGCCTGCCCGAAGTGCTCGGTGACACTCGACGTCCGCACAACGGCAACCCGGCCGACGAAGTCCTGCCGCATCGGCTCGGCACCGGCGAAGACTCTCCGGAGTGGCACGATGATCAGCCGGGTGCAGAGCGCCCCGCCCACGAGCGCGGCCGGGAGCACCACGAACCCGAGGCCGACCCGCAGCGGCGCGCCTTCGATGAGGACGGTGCCGACGAGGCTGAGGAACCAGCTGAACGCGACGAGCAGCGACAGCGAGATGGAGAGGGGAACGCCGCCGAAGAACCCGAGTTCCCCGTCTTCGACGTCGAGCACGCCGACGAGGGCCAGCACCCAGTAGCCGATCACGACGACCAGCAGGAAGCTGAAGAGCACGGCGGGAAAAGCCAGCGCCGCGGTGACGAACCCGCTCATCGTTTCCATCCCCCCATGGAAGGCCCGGCAGCGCGGGGCCCTGGCCAGCGACTATAACCGGCACGGGGCTGCGGGGACGAACATTTCGGACACGAGCTCATCTCGCCGCGGTGTCGCCTGCTCGCGCTGGACTAACCGACATCGTCGCCTCGGGCGTGTATCGGCGTAGGCGCCGGTCGGCGCTGCAAACCGATCCAGGAGGTCATCCACATGACGACTCAGGGACGACGGACAGTGCGTGCCGCGATCACGGCGGGCGCGATCGCCGCACTGGCACTGTCATCGGCGAGCACGGCGTCCGCGGCGCCCACGCGCAATGGACGTTGTGAATCCGGCGAGTTCTGTCTGTACTGGGGGCTCAACCGGAGCGAGTCGGTGTCGGACTTCACCACGACCATTCCGAACTACGGAGCGAGCCAACCCACCTGCTACGAGTTCAAGGGTCCCGGTCGAGGCCAGTACGCGTGTGTCAAGAACGACGCGGCGTCAGCCTGGAACCTCTCGTCCGTGACCGTGCGGCTGTATGCCGGGGCGAGTTGCACCGGCGACTTCTGGGTCATCCGGCCCGGCCAGGTGATCAACGATCTGGGGATTCTGGTCAACCGGAACCAGTCGCACACTTTCTCCTCGTCGGGTTCGTGCTGAGCGAGGCGTTGCGCTCGGGGCCGGCTCCCCGCGAACGCCCGGGAAGGTGATGGCCCACAGCCGGAGCCCTCGGACTCGCTCCACGTGACGTTGGACGACGACCCCGCCACCGGGCTTTCCCCGGCGTCGGGGTTCGTCTCTTCTGTCGGGCGGGCCCACCACCGCTCCACACGGCGAATACCCGCTCGACCGCAGCCGACTCGTCGCCGGCCCGGCACCCGCGAGCACGATCAACCCCGGTTCGGGGGCGGTTCGAGGAGCCGGCAAGGGGGCTCGAACCCCTGACCTTCTGTTTACAAGCTGTCAGGTCGGTCGTTCATGCCGGTCCGAAAGTGACTGATCTCCTGGTCAAGGCTCGATCGAGTACTAGGCTGACCGCCGCCGGACTGGGGCGAATGAGACGGCATATGAGACGGCCCAGCCCCGAATACACAGGACCAGGCTGCCGCACGCGGTACCCCGCCGCCGCATCCCCACCTGAGCCCCGGCTGAGACGCGGCACATGGCTGGTCGACCCGTGCAGCGACGACTTCTTGAGGTCAGCGGCGGATGCGAGACACGAGAGACGAGAGCCGCAGCATGTCGCTACCGCCAAATGGCGCAACTACGAGTCATGATGTGCTAGATCTCGCAGATCGCGCGGTGCGCAGGAGGTGCAGGCCTTGAAGTTACAGCTCACACGCGAGTGGGTCCTGGGCAAGCTCATTGGCGGCGGCGGCTTCGGCAAGGTATACGAGGCCGAGGCGAGCGATGGCACGGTAGCGGCGATCAAGCTGGTCCCAAAGGCCCCCGGCGCCGATCGGGAACTCCTGTTCATCGAGCTAGATGATGTACGCAACATCGTCCCGGTCATCGAAAGCGGCGAAACCGATGACAGTTGGGCCCTCGTCATGCCAGTGGCGGAGAAGTCACTGCGCGAACATCTCAAGAAGGCGGCTGGCCCTTTAACTGTGGCCGAATCGCTGACCATCTTGATGGACATCGCCACTACCCTGATAGACCTCAACGGCCGGGTTGTACATCGCGACATTAAGCCGGAGAACGTTCTGCATCTCGGCGGTCACTGGTGTCTAGCTGACTTCGGCATCGCACGGTACGCCGAAGCCACCACCTCGCCCGACACTCAAAAATACTCCATGTCCCCGTTATACGCCGCACCTGAGCGTTGGCGCAATGAGCGAGCCACAGCCGCCAGCGATGTGTACGCCGTTGGCATCATGGCTTACGAACTCTTGAAGGGATCACTTCCCTTTACCGCTAGCTCTTTACACGAGCTACGTGAACAGCACCTTCACGCCGACCCGCCAGACCAGTCGCATCTTCCGCATGCTTTGTCAGCCCTCATCGATGAGTGTCTATACAAGGCTGCCGGGTCCCGCCCTACACCAGCCGCTCTATTGAAACGGCTCGAACGGGCAGCCGACCACCCTCGAAGCGACGGACTCGCAAAGTTACAGGAAGTCAATCGCGCAGAAGTTGCCCGGCTCGGAAAAGAAGCACGACAACAATCGATCGTTCAGTCTGCCACCGATCAACACACCGAACTCGCACGAGCCGCGTCTAAAAGCCTGGCCAGAATCTCGAATATTCTCAAGGAAAGCATCACCGAAGCGGCGCCAGCTGCTGCCGTTGTGGACGATCTAGACGTTGACTGGACGATACGACTCGGACAGGCAACTCTTAGACTACTACCCGCAAAGGAAACGCCCTTACATATCTGGCACGACACACAGGCGCCCAAGTTTACAGTGGTTGCTCATACATCCATAGGCCTCACATTTCCTCCGAACCAGTACGGATACGAGGGCCGAACCCACTCTTTGTGGTACTGCGACGCTCGGATTGAAGGGCAATTCCAATGGTTTGAGACAGCGTTCATGGTCGGAGCTTTCCGCCCCTATCACTCTAGCATAACTCCGTTTACAATTGCCCCAGGCCCCAATGCGTCTGCGGGAATTCACAGCATCATAGGGAGCGAATATCAGCTCGCGTGGCCATTTACTCCGATAAGTGTCGGCGAGTTGGATGAGTTCATCGAGCGTTGGGCAGGTTGGTTTGCTGACGCCGCCCAAGGAAGACTCAGCTACCCGAGCACGATGCCCGAACGCTCCCCCCAGGGAAGTTGGCGTACAGCTTAACAGCCTGACATGAGGACACCCATGGCGCCCCACAGCGGGGATCGGCCACCGCGCGACACAAGGCGTATGCCACGCCGCGCAATGGACGTTAGAGTTAAGAACCATGGCCACACTGGTTGAGGACGCTGCGCGTCTTGCGGAGCAGCTCGTTAGCCCACTCGGGCGCCGCTGGTCGCATGTACAAGCCGTGGCAGCACGTGCGGGCGAGCTGACCAGCGCTGTACAGCGGGACCAGGTGGAACACTGGTAGCGGCAGCGTGGCTCCACGACATCGGCTACGCCCCCGAAATCGGCGTGACGAAGTTTCATCCTCTCGACGGCGCACGCTACCTCCGAGACCTCAACTGGCCGATGGACATCGTGAACCTGGTGGCACACCATTCCGGCGCCCGATTCGAGGCGGCGGAGCGAGGAATGAGCGCGCAATTGGAGGAATTTACGTTCGCCGACAACCCCGTTCTGGACGCCCTGGTCACAGCAGACCCCACAACTGGACCAGGTGGGGAGCGCTTCACTTACGCCGAACGAATTACGGAAATCTTAAAATGATATCCAAATAATGACCCCGTTCACCGGACGTGGGTAAAGGCCGCTCCAATACTCAAAGAGGCGGTGCGCCGCACAAACGACCGACTGACGTAAGGTCAGCCCAGATAAGGCGACGTGCGGGACGCGTCCAATGCATGCTCAATCCGCAGCCGTCATGGACGTCATGGGCTGGTCCAAGATCACCATGGCTCAGCGCTACCAGCACGTGCCCGACGAGGTCCGGCGCGGCATCGCCACCCAGCTCGGTGGGCTGCTCTGGCAGGCGCCGGGAGACGACGACGGAGAGCCGCCGGCGGCCGCGCTCGTAGCCGCGTAGACCAGCGAATGAGACTGGAACTGAGACGGAAAACGACCAGGGAGTCCCCGCATGGCAGGGACTCCCTGGTCAGAGACGAGCCGGCAAGGGGGCTCGAACCCCTGACCTTCTGTTTACAAGACAGATGCTCTACCAGCTGAGCTATACCGGCCTGGCGCCAAGACGCCGCAAATAGTGTACCGAGCCGCCCCCGGTGATCAACTCGCGAGGCAGGATCCGCAGGTCCAGGCCACTATGGAGGGACGTGGTGGACGCCACTCCATGATCCGTGCAACGGTCGGCGGGTGGCTGTCGATGGTCTTCGAGGAACGAGCGAGGAGGTGGATGGATCATGAAGATCAGCGAGCGCACCAACGGGGGCCGGGCGACCAGATGGCCGCTGCTCGAACCCCCCGCCCAGCGTCCCCGGGTCCACCGCCCCACCCTGCTCAAGCAGCGGCCGTGGCATGTCCTCGAAGCGCCTACCGGGGAGTTCCCCGCCGTCGATGCCGCCGAGGCCATGGGGCCTCAGCTGCCCGATGAAGCCACCGTCAACTTCGTCCTCGACCTGAGCCTGCGGATCGGCGAGGTCCAGATGGCCAGCGGCGCCGGCGCGTCCGACGTCACCGCGACCATCATCGCCATCGCCGGGGCGCTCGGGCTGCCGCACTGCGAGGTCGACGTCATCTTCACGTCGATCACCGTCACCTGCCACCGGGGCACCGACCTGACGCCCATCACCGCGCTGCGCGTCGTGCGCAGCCGCAGCCTCGACTACACGCGGCTGACCGAGACCGAGAAGCTCGTCCGCAAGATCGTCCGCGGGCACATGGGCGCCGAGCAGGCGCAGACCGAGCTGGAGCGGATCACCTCCGCGCCGCACCCGTACCCGCGGTGGGTCGCGACGCTGTCCTGGGGCGGGGTCGCCGCGTTCGTCACCATCCTGCTCGGCGGCGGGTTCGACATCGCGCTCGTCGCCTTCGCCATCAGCGGCGTCATCGACCGGGTCGGCCGGATCGTCAACCGCTACGGGCTCCCCTTCTTCTTCCAGCAGGTGATCGGCGGCCTGGTCGCGACGCTCTCGGCCATGGTCATCGTCAGCAGCAACGTCCTGACCACCGACAAACCGACGCTGGTCGTCGCGGCCGCGGTCACCGTGCTGCTGTCCGGGCTGTCCACCGTCTCCGCCGTGCAGGACGCCATCACCGGCTACAACGTCACCGCCGCCGGCCGCACCATGGAAACCGCGCTGATGTCGGCGGGCCTGATCGCCGGGGTCGTGCTCGCCCTGCGGATCGCCGTCATGCTCGGCCTGCCGCGCACCCCGCTGCCCGAGGTCACCGGGTCGACGCCCCAGCAGCTGCCGCTCGTCGTGCTCGGCGGGGCCGGCGCCTCCGCCTGCTTCGCCCTCGCGAGCTACTCCAAGGTGCGCGCCATGCTGGTCGCGGCGGCCGCGGGCGGCATCGGCGCCGCCGTCTACGGCTCGCTGATGCTGGCCGAGCTGGACGGCGTCAGCTCCTCCGCGGTGGCCGCGACCCTGGTCGGGTTCTGCGGTGGCGTGCTCGCGCGGCGGCTCGGCGTTACTCCACTGGTGGTCGCCGTGTCCGGGATCACTCCGCTGCTTCCCGGCCTGTCGACCTACCGTGGTCTGTACCAGATCGGGGTCGAGCCCAGCGGCGACATCTCGACGCTCATGACGGCCGTCGCAATCGGGCTTGCGCTGGCAGCGGGCGTGGTACTCGGGGAGTGGCTGGCCCAACCGGTGCGTACCGGCCTGGGCCGGCTCGAGCGGCGGTTCGCCGGACCACGCATGGCTGGTCCGCTCGAACCGACCGAACGGAGCTTGGAGTAACACCGCGGTCACCGGTTGTTCATCGCTCACGCGATAGGGTTTCACCCTGGGGCCGCGACCCGGACGCGAGGAGCAGGCGACGTGAGTGACCAGAAGGAGAACGGGAACCAGGCCGATTTCGTCGTGGTGGCGAACCGGCTACCGGTGGACCTCGAACGCACCGCCGAAGGCGAACGCCGGTGGACGGCCAGCCCGGGCGGGCTGGTGTCGGCGCTGGAGCCGTTCCTGCGGTCGCGGAAGGGCGCCTGGGTGGGCTGGCCCGGCGTCCCCGACGTCGACGTCGACGAGTTCGACGACGACGGCCTCGTGCTGCACCCGGTTTCGTTGAGCGCCGACGAAGTCCGCGACTACTACGAAGGTTTCTCCAACGCGACGCTCTGGCCGCTCTACCACGACGTCGTCGAGCGCCCGGTGTTCGACCGCGCGTGGTGGAACAGCTACGTGAAGGTGAACCGCCGGTTCGCCCAGGCCAGCGCCGAGGTCGCCGCCCCGGGCGCGACCGTGTGGATCCAGGACTACCAGCTCCAGCTGGTGCCGGCGATGCTGCGCGAGCTCAGACCGGACCTGCGCATCGGCTTCTTCCTGCACATCCCGTTCCCGCCGGTCGAGCTGTTCATGCAGATGCCGTGGCGCGCGGCGATCATCCGCGGCCTCACCGGGGCGGACCTGGTCGGCTTCCACCGGCCCGGCGGCGCGCAGAACTTCCTCTGGCTGTGCCGCCAGCTGATCGGCCTCGAGTCGACGCGCGGCGCGGTCGGCGTCCGGTCGCGGCCGGGCACCATGCAGGTCGGCGACCGGACCGTGCGGGTTGGCGCGTTCCCCATCTCCATCGACGCCGCGGGCCTCGACAGCCTCGCCCGCACCAAGGGCGTCCAGGAGCGGGCCGCCCAGCTGCGGCGCGACCTCGGCAACCCCAAGACGGTCCTGCTGGGCGTCGACCGGCTCGACTACACCAAGGGCATCGACCTGCGGCTGCAGGCGCTGCACGAGCTGCTGCACGAGGGCAGGCTGCAGCCGGACGACGTCACGTTCGTCCAGCTCGCCACCCCGAGCCGCGAGCGCGTCGAGCACTACCAGCGGATGCGCGGCGAGATCGAGCAGATGGTCGGCCGGATCAACGGCGAGTTCGCCCGCGTCGGCCACCCGGTCGTGCACTACCTGCACCAGTCGGTGGACCGCACCGAGCTGGCCGGGTTCTTCTCCGCGGCCGATGTCATGGTGGTGACGCCGCTGCGCGACGGCATGAACCTCGTGTGCAAGGAGTACGTCGCCGCGCGGCACGATCTGGGCGGAGCGCTGGTGCTTTCGGAGTTCGCGGGTGCGGCCGCGGAGCTCTCTAGCGCATTCCTCGTGAACCCTCACGACCTGGACGGGGTGAAGGACGCACTAGTGGCTGCCATTACGCTCGACCCGGCCGAGGGCCGTCGCCGGATGCGTGCCATGCGTCGCCAGGTCCTCACTCATGACGTCGACCGTTGGGCGCGCTCGTTCCTGCAAGCGTTGGGTGCCGAAGGGGTCGACTGACACAGTCCGCACCCATGCACGAGCTCCTGAGGAGGAGTGTTGACTGCCGAGGCCCTGCCCGCCGAGCTGCGGCGTGCGATCGTCCAGATCGCCCGCACGCCGCGCCTGCTGGTCGCTTGCGACTATGACGGCACGCTGGCACCCATCACCCTCAACCCCGACGAGGCACGCCCGCTGCCGGAGTCCGTCGGGGCCCTCAGATCGCTCGCCGGCCTGCACGAGACCACCACGGCGGTCATTTCCGGCCGGGCGCTGCGGGACCTGGCCACGCTCTCGCGGCTGCCCTCCGAGGTGAACCTCGTCGGCAGCCACGGCTCCGAGTTCGACATCGGCTTCATCCACGCCCTCGACGACAACGCGCGGGAGCTGCACCGGCGGCTGGAGTCCGAGCTCGAGCAGCTCGTGCTGGACGTCCCGGGCGTGTCGCTGGAGGTCAAGCCGGCGAGCATCGCGGTGCACGTCCGGCGCGCCGAGCACGAGGCCGGCCGCCGCGTGCTCGCGGCCGTCCACTCCGGACCGTCGACGTGGGAGGGCGTCTCGACCACGGACGGCAAGGAAGTGGTCGAGCTGGCGGTGGTCCAAACGGACAAAGGCCGCGCACTGGACATCCTGCGCCACCAGGTCGGCGCGACGGCGGCGATCTTCCTCGGCGACGACGTCACCGACGAGAAGGCCTTCGCCCGGCTGTCCGGCCCGGACCTGGGCATCAAGGTCGGCGACGGCGAGACGCTCGCCGGCTTCCGCGTGCCCGACACCGTGGACGTCGCGCTGGTGCTCGGCTTCCTCCTCGAGGAACGCCGCAACTGGCTCTACGGCGAGTCGGCCCCGCCGATCGAGCGGCTGTCGATGCTGGCCAACGAGCGCTCGGTGGCGCTGCTGACGCCGGACGCGAAGCTGACCTGGCTGTGCCACCCCGGCCCGGACGCCCCCGCGGTGTTCGCCGACCTGCTCGGCGGCGAGGGGGCCGGCCACTTCTCCATCAAGCCGCACCGCAACGGCCTCCCGCTCGGCCAGCGCTACCTGCCGAACACGATGACGGTCGAGACCCGCTGGTCGCGCCTGCTCGTCACCGACTACCTCGAGCCGGAAAGCGCACCGCACCGGACGGACCTCGTCCGGGTGATCTCGGGCGAGGCGGTGGCGAGCGTCAAGTTCGCGCCGCGGCCCGAGTTCGGCGGCGTGCCGGTGAAGCTGGAAGTCACCGATGGCGGGGTCCGGGTGCTCGGCACGTCGGAGCCGTTCGTGCTGTATTCGCCGGGCGTCGAGTGGACCATCACCTCCGACGGCCTGCACGACACCGCGTCCGCGCTGGTGCAGCCGACGCCGACCCAGCCGGTCGTGCTGGAGCTGCGCTGCGGCACCACGGACCTCGGCCCGCACGAACTGTCCGAAGTGGAACGCCGCGACCGCGCCGGCCGCTACTGGAGCGAGTGGACGTCGAAGCTGCAGCTGCCGAAGGTGCAGACCGACCTGGTGCTGCGCTCGGCGCTGACGCTGCGCGGCCTGGTCAACACCGACACCGGCGGCGTGCTGGCGGCGGCGACGTCGTCGCTGCCGGAGGAGATCGGCGGCGTCCGCAACTGGGACTACCGCTACTGCTGGATCCGCGACGCCGCGATGACCGTGCGGGAGCTCGTGCACCTGGGCTCGCTCGAGGAGGCCGAGGGCTACCTGCGGTGGCTGCACGGCGTGCTCGCCACCCTGGCCGGCCCGGAGCGCCTGCACCCGCTGTACACCCTCTCCGGCAGCGTCATCGGCGCCGAAGCGGTCATCGAATCGCTGCCCGGTTATGCCGGTTCCCGCCCGGTTCGCGTCGGCAACCTGGCGAACCACCAGGTGCAGCTGGACGTCTTCGGCCCGGTCGTCGAGCTCGTCCGGACGCTCGCCTCGGCGCGCCACGAGCTGCGTGACGAGGACTGGCAGATGGTCCGCGCGATGGCGGAAGCGGTGACGCGGCGCTGGAACGAGCCGGACCACGGGATCTGGGAGGAGCGGCACGTGCCGCGCCACCGGGTCTACTCCCGGGTCATGTGCTGGGTGACCATCGACCGCGCGATCGCACTGGGCGAGCAGTACGGCCGGGAGATCCCGGGCAACTGGCCCGGCCTGCGCGAGGAGATCAAGGCGGATGTCCTCACCCACGGCTGGAACGACGAGGTCCAGGCGTTCACCACGGCCTACGACGGCACGGACCTCGACGCGGCCTCGCTGTTCGTCGGGCTCACCGGCCTGATCGACCCGGCCGACGAGCGCTTCCAGCAAACGGTGACCGCGATCGAGGCGGAGCTGCGCAGTGGGTCCACTGTGTACCGTTACCGCCGCGACGACGGCCTCCCGGGCGGCGAAGGCGGCTTCCACATCTGCGCGGCGTGGCTGATCGAGGCGTACCTGCTCACCGGGCGCCGCACCGAGGCCCAGGAGCTGTTCGACCAGATCGTCGCGGCGGCGGGCCCCACCGGCCTGCTGCCCGAGCAGTACGACCCGATCGCGGAACGGTCGCTGGGCAACCACCCGCAGGCCTATTCCCACATCGGGCTCATCCGGTGCGCCAACTTGCTGGCGACGAGTTAGCCCTTTCGGTCCGAAAGCCCCTGAAGGCCACCATGACGGCACCCAGTGCCCTTATGGTGGCCTTCAGTGCGTGCTGGAGGTGAGACCGGTGCAGGGGACGTTCGGACAGGTCGAGTTCGTGCCGCTGCCGCCCCGGTTCGCCGACCGGGTGCGCTGGGGGTCGGTGGTCGTCGGCTGCTCGATGATCGCCGGGATGGTGCTGCTGTTCGGCCTGACGACGTACCTGCAGGGCATCGTGCACGGCCACGCGTTCCCGGACACGCTGCTCGGCAAGGCCGCGGCGGTGCTGCCACCGCTGGGCGTGCTGGCGATCGCGGTACTGGTCCTGACGTGCCGCCGCTGCCTGCGCGGCGACTACCTCGTGGTGGCGAGCGCCGCGGCCACCCGCAGCGCGCTGCGGTTCACGTACGTGTTGACGCTGGTGCTGATCCTGGGCTCGTTCGCGGTGCCGATCGTCTTCCGCGTGTGGCGTGACACGGCGGAGCTGCAGGCCCCCGACCTGCTGACGACGTTCTCGACGCTGGCCTTCGCCACCATGGGCTTCCTGGCCGGGGTGTTCTACCTGCGGCCGTCCGTGCAGACGCTCCGGAAGTACAGCGACCACCCCATCTGGTGAGCATGTGTCTACTTTGGACACCATGTTTACGCGTCTCGAGCCCGCGCCACCACCCGCCGGTGTTGCCGGGACACTGCGAGCAGTGATCTACAATCAGAGCAGCTTTCACTACGCGTTGATGCAGCGATCATTACACTCTGGATGTAATTTTTGCAGCTTGTCCCGTTATAATCGCTGCCAACGCGGGTAGGATCGGCACATGGAGACGAGCAAGGCGTTCGAGTTGCTCGGCGAGCACGTCGGCGAGCAGTGGGGCATGGTGACCGCCCGGCAGGCGAAACACCTGGGGATCGACGCCGTGACGCTGTACCGGCTCAAGGACACCGGCTTCCTCGATCTTGTGCGCCGAGGCGTGTACGTGGCAACCAGTGCTCCCGTTCACCCTCACCAAACCGAACAGGCGGCCTGGCTGGCGTTGCGGCCTGACACCTGGGCTTGGGAACGCAATCCGCTCGATCCCGACGACGGAGTGCTGTCCCATGACGCGGCCGTCCGGTTGCACGGCTTCGGCGAACTGGCGGAGAACGAAATCGCCTTCACCGTCCCCCGCCGGCGCACCAGCCGCGATGCCGACCTGCGGTTCAAGATCGACCGCAACCTCACCGACGATGACGTGACCATCCTCGACGGGCTACCCGTCACGACCATGCTGCGCACCGTCAGCGACCTGCTCGACCAGCACCTCGACGGCAGCCACGTCGCCACGATCATCCGCGAAGCCGTCGAGGCCGGCCGGCTACGGCTGGACACTCTCTCCGAGCGCATCGCTCCGTACGCGCGGCGCTACCGCGTCCGCCCGCTCACCGGTGCCGCCCTGCTGGAACACCTCCTCGGGCAGATCGGGCTCACCATCGACGACCTCGCCACTCGACCCCGGCCGAGACAACATCCGAGCCACGCGGCACTGGTGGTCCAGGCGGTGAGCGACCGGCTTGCCGAGGTGTTTCGTTCCGATCCCACCTTGGGAGAGGTCCGCACAATCACCGGCGCGCGGGGGACACCCGCAGGTGAACAGCTGAGCCGCGCCCTCGCAAGATGGGCGCTTGAAGGTCCAGCAGGCGAGGAACTGAGACGGCAGCTGGCTGCAGTCGGTCGACCGGTTGTGCCACCAGCCGGGCATGATGATCATCGTGACGAACCGGACGATGCCGGCGACTGATGCCCATGCCACGTGACGGACAGCCGCCCACACCGCGCGGCTACCGGAACTCCATCCAGAACCGCGCCAAGAGTGCGGCCGCGAACCTGCCGGGCGTGACTGCGGGCGAACTCGCCGGCCTGTACTACCACCGGCGGCTGCTCGCGCGCGTCTTTCACACCGACCCGGCCAGCTGGGTGCTCAAGGGCGGTCAAGCGCTGCTCATGCGTTGGCCGGCCGCCCGCTACTCGACCGACATCGATCTGCTCGGCGATCAGGACAGCACCGAGGACGCCGTGAAGGCCCTGATCGACGCGGCCGCAATCCGGCTCGACGATCACCTCCGCTTCGAGCACCAGAAGACCACCGACCAGACGCACGTCGACCGGCCGACCCGGACCGTCTACTTCCGCGCGATGTTCGGCAATGTCGAGCTGCGCCGCAACGTCAAGGTCGACGTCGTCGTCTCCGGACACGCCCCTCGAGGCACCGTGGCCACCGAGCCTCTTGACGCGCCGTTCGCCGTCGACTGCGGCACCTGGCCCGAGGTGCGGATGTTCCCGCTCGAGGACCACGTCGCCGAGAAGGTCTGCGCGATGTACGAGAAGCATCGGACAGCCGGCAACACCTCGACCCGGTACAAGGATCTCGCCGACCTGGCCATCATCGCCCTCAACTCCGCGTTCGACGGGACGATGCTGCATGCCACTCTGATCGGGGAGGCTCGGCGCCGCCGCGACCGCGGGATGGTGGTCGAGCTTCCTTCCTCTTTCGAGGTGCCGAACAGCTCCTGGAACGCCGGCTACGAGGCGATCGCGAAGACCGTGCGGGAACTCCCCGCCGAGTTGCACACCTTCGACGGCGTCCGGCTTTTCATGGATTCCTTCCTCACTCCGCTCCTGCAGCAGACCCCACCGGCGGGCAGCTGGGCTCCCGAAGCCCGTCGATGGTGCTGATTTCCTGATCGAAGTCGCACTCGACCGTGGACGGCCAGAGTTGCAGAGATTTCTTTGCACAACTTCCTCTGCACGGCTACAGTAGGCCCATGACCAGCGCTCCACCGCCGGAAGAGCTCGACCCGGACGCCCTCAAAGCCGTCACGCACCCGCTGCGCCGCCGGATTCTCGGCGTCCTGTCGGCCGGCCCGGCAACGGCCACGAAGCTCGCCAAAGCCCTTGGCGAGAACACCGGCGCGACCAGCTACCACCTGCGGGAGCTGGCCCGGTTCGGGTTCGTCGAAGACGTCCCGGAGCTCGCGCGGGGCAAGGAACGGTGGTGGCGGACGCGGCCGCGGGACATCCGGTGGCCGCGGCGCAGTGAGCAGAGCGCCGAATCCCGGATGTTGTTCGACGACATGCAGCGGCAGGGGTTCGAGGACGACCTCGAGAAGCTCAACCGGTTCGCGGAAGCGCGCGAGGAGCTGCCCGGCGACTGGCCGGACGCGCTGCTCTACGCGCGTGGCGGTACCTGGCTCACCACGGACGAGCTCAAGCAGTTCTGGGACGACTACATGGAGCTGTTCCGCCGGTACTGGCGAAGCGAGGACGACCGGTCACCGGAAGCGCGGCGCGTGCTCGTGCGCTGGCTCGCGTTCCCGGATCCAGGGGAATGACATGACACCAGGGGGTTTTCCATGCGAAGAGGGGCTTTACTGGCCGGGGTGATCCTGGCGGTCACGGCGTTGGCGCCACCGGCTTCGGCCGCGGACTTCGGCAACGACGACGTGACGTTCCACAACGGCGGCGTGACCTTGCACGCACCGTCGTCGCACCGCCCGGCGGCACGAAGCTGCCGGGTCTGGTGATGGTCCACGGCTCGGGGGCACACAGCCGGGAGGACTACCGCGATCAGGCGGAAGCCTTTGCCCGGCAGGGCATCGCGACACTCATCTACGACAAGCGCACCGACGGCTATTCGCAGTTCGAGCGGTCGTACTCGACCCTCGCGGACGACGCGCTCGCCGCCGTTTCGGTCCTGCGCAAGCGATCCGACGTCGATCCGGCGCGGGTCGGCGTCTGGGGGCTGAGCGAAGGCGGCTGGGTGGCGCCACTGGCGGCTTCGCGTTCTTCCGACGTCGCCTTCGTCGTGACGCTCGGCGCGAACGGGGTCGAGCCGTCCCGGCAACAGTCGTGGGCGGTCGAGAACCAATTGCGGCAGCTGGGAATGGACGGCTCACTCGTGCGGATGGCGTCGTCGACGATGCTGCGCCAGCTCTCCGGCGGCGGGGTGTTCCCGGAGGCGCACTACGACCCCGTCCCGGTGCTCAAGAGCCTGCGCCAGCCGGTGCTCGGACTGTGGGGCGCGAAGGACGTCCTGACGCCGCCGGGTGAAGCGGTCCGGATCTTCCGGGAGTCGGTGGCCCACCACACGTTGCGGGTCTTCCCGGACGCGCAGCACCAGCTGCGCCGGACCACCGACGGCTTCGACAAGCTGCCCGGGTACGCGCCCGGCTACCTCGAACTGGTGGGCAGCTGGGTGCACCAACCGCCCGGCGCGTCGACGGCCGACGAGCCGCCGGCGCAGGACCGGCCGAGCACCGCCGTGACGCCGCTCGCCTGGTACGAGCCGACCTGGCTGCAGCTCGCCGTGCTCGTGTTCCTGCTGGTGGCGTTCGGCGCGGGACTGGTCCGCCGGATCGCGCGGCCGGCCCGCTGGCTGTCGGCGACCGGGCTGCTCGCCGTGCTCGGTTTCCTGGTCGTCGACGTGCTGATCCAGCTGTCGATGGGCAAGGGGCTGGGCCCGGTCGTCGCCGGCCGTCCGCTGCCGTGGCTGGCGCTGCAGCTGCTGTCGCTGGGCGCGGTGGCCGCCACCGTCGGCACGGCGGTGGCGTGGTGGCGGAACCGCGGTTTCCGGCTCGGCCTCCCGCTGGCCGGCGGCGTGGTGTTCGTCCCGTGGGCGGTCTACTGGGGGTTGCTGGGCGTCTAGGCGGAGTAGCCCTTCGGCGGGATCAGCGTCGCGAGCTGGTTGAACGTCAGCCAGTAGATCTGGTTCCCGCCGAAGCTCGCCGGGTCGGCGATCTTGACGGTCCGGTCGGAGCTGTCGTACCCGATGACCGTGAAGTAGTGGTAGATCGTGTAGTTCGGGTAGCCCGGCGGGTGGTTGTTCGCGGGCGCGACGATGTTGGCGACGATCGGGTAGCCGTTGTTGATGTCCAGCACGATGTCGCGCCAGAGCAGGTCCCGCTGGGCCTGCGTCGGCGGGTCGTTCGGCATCTCCTTGGTCTCGTACCAGGAGGTGCCGAGATCCCGGTTCAGGACGCCGGTGACCTGGCCGATCCAGTCGGTGCCGTTGGTGGTGGTGCCGAGCTGCGCGGCCAGGGTGGCCTGGCTCGGCAGGTTCGACGTCCGCGCGGACATGGCGATCCGAGTGGCGGCCGGCCCGCACCAGTACCCGGTCTGCTGGACCTGGTACTGAATGGTGAGGACGGCTTCGGTGGTGGCGTGCGCCACGGCGGGCAGGGCGACGAGCCCCATGGCGGCCACGAGCGTGACGAAGCCCAGGCGGAATCTGCGCATGACGATCCTTCCCCAGTTGTGACGCCGGTTGGCCAGCGCCTCACTTCGGGATGATCTCGGCAAGGGTTGCCGGTTGTCCCTCACCCGCCCCTGGACGGAGTACGACGAAGGTAGGTTCGCGTGAACGCTCGCGAGCACTGCGGGCAACTGGGGGCATGCAGGTGATCCACGAGGGCTCGGAGCTCTGGGGGCACGACCGCCCGGACCTGGGCGGACCCGAGCCCGGGCCGGCGTTCGGACGGCTCTTCGACGTCCACGCCGCGCAGCTGCGGCGGTACCTGGCCCGCCGCGTCGGGACCGAGCCGGCGAACGACCTCGTCGCCGAGACGTTCCTCGTCGCGCTGCGGCGGCGGGAGACCTACCGGCCCGAACTGGGCACCGCCCGGTCGTGGCTCTACGGCATCGCCACCAACCTGCTGCGCCACCACGTGCGGTCCGAACTGCGCGGCCTGCAGGCCACCGCGCGGCTCGCGCGGGCCGGCGAAGCGAGCCACGCCGGCCACGACGGCCGCGTCGCCGAGCAGGTCGACGCCCAGGTGCGCG
The DNA here is from genome assembly GCA_049998155.1 of Amycolatopsis sp. cmx-13-12. Classification (GTDB taxonomy): domain Bacteria; phylum Actinomycetota; class Actinomycetes; order Mycobacteriales; family Pseudonocardiaceae; genus Amycolatopsis. The sequence goes on from JAEBES010000002.1 coordinate 997,163, forward strand.
CCGCGCAGCTGGCCGGCGCGCTGGCCCGGCTCAGCCCGGCCGACCGCGACACGCTGCTGCTCGTCTCGTGGGCGGGGCTCGAGCCGGCCGAGGTTGCCGAAGCGCTGGGCATCCCACCGGGTACCGTCCGGTCCCGGCTGCACCGGATCAGACGCTGGCTCAGGACGAACGCCCCGGCCCAAGAGGAGGTGCAGGACCTTGCGTGAAGACAACGTCCGGAAGATCTGGTCCGAAGCCGAACTCGACGCGGCGCTCGCGGACCTGAACAGCGACGTCGACGAAGACGACGGGCTCGCGTTCGCCCGCGTCTCCCTGCTCGCGGCGGCCGGCGTCGAGGAGGCCCCACCCGCCGGACCGCGCAAGAGCGGGGCGTGGCGGTGGCTCGCGGTGGCCGCCGCCGTCGTCACCCTGGTCGGCGGCCTCGGTGTCGCCGCGGCGCTGTGGACGCCGGACCCGGAACCGGAGATTTCCCAGCCCGCCGCGCCGCTGCCGGACCTCGACCGGCCGCTCGCGCCCGGCGAGTTCCACTACACGGAGACGCGCGACTGGACGACGAAGGTCGGCCCCGGCTACGCGGGCAAGGTCCAGCGGCGGGTCGAGCTCTGGATCCCCGCCGACCCCACCGGCGTGTGGCACCGGCGTACGACGTTGACGGGCGACGGGCATTGGGTGGACGGCCGGACCGGCGAACCGCTCCCCGGCCCCGTCGACGAGTACGGCCCGGGTGGCGTGTTCCCCGGCGACCCCGACTACGCCGGGACGGACAAGCCGGGCTGGGCCACGCCGTTGGCGAACTGGCTGAGCCCGGACGCGGCATTCGTCGCCTCGCTCGTACCCGACCGGGAGACGCTGCGCAAACGGCTGCGGTTCGACACGGTCGAGATCACCGATCCCGGCGGGGGCCGCGCCCACCGGCCCGGCCAGTCGCTCGCGATGGCCCGGAGCGCGCTGGCCATCGGCCTGCTCCGGCCGGATGTCCGGTTCGCGCTGCTCGACGCGCTCGCCGCCGTTCCGGACATCGTCGTCGCCCCGCACACGACGACCCCGGACGGGCGGCCGGCCACCGTCTACTTCGCCCCGGACATCGGACAACGGCTGTACATCGACCCGGCGACCGCGCGGCTGATGGCCACGGACAGCTCGCCGACCCCGATCACCACCAGCCGGACCGAGCCGCCGAAGACCACGACTCCGGTCACGCCGAGCTCCGTGGTCGTGCCGAACTCCACGCCGACCGGGATCCCCCTCAACCCGGACCGGCACGACGTCCCGGACGTGCAGTACTCCTACGCCATCACGCAGACCTCGGGGTGATCAGCGCGCGTGGTTGGCCGCGTTCAGCGCGTCCGCGACGTTCGCCACCTCCAGGACCCGGATCCCCGCCGGCGCTTTGCCCGAGTCGGGCGGGACCAGCGCGTGCGTGAACCCGAGCCGGGCCGCCTCCGCCAGGCGGCGGCCCACGCTCGGCACGCGCCGGATCTCGCCCGCCAGCCCGACCTCGCCCACCGAGACCAGCCGCGGTGACAGGGCCACGTCTTCGAACGAAGACGTCAGCGCCAGCACCAGCGCCAGGTCGATGCCCGGCTCGGTGATCTTCATGCCGCCGACCGTGGCGGCGTAGACGTCCTTGTCGCCGAGCTTCAGCCCGCCGCGCTTCTCCAGGACCGCCAGCACCATCGCCACCCGCGCGGAGTCGAGGCCGCTGACCGCGCGCCGCGGCTGCGGGGCCGCCGTCGACGACACCAGCGCCTGGACCTCGCCCAGCAGCGGCCGCTTGCCCTCCAGCGAGACGGTGATCGCCGTGCCGGACACCGGCTCGGCCGTGCGGCTCATGAACAGCCCCGACGGGTCCGGCACCCCGACGATGCCTTCTTCCTGCAGTTCGAAGCAGCCGATCTCGTCGGCCGCGCCGAACCGGTTCTTGATACCGCGGACCATCCGCAGGGTCGAGTGCTTGTCGCCCTCGAACTGCAGCACGACGTCCACCAGGTGCTCCAGCACGCGCGGGCCGGCCACCGAGCCGTCCTTCGTGACGTGCCCCACCAGCACCACCGGCAGCCCGCGCTCCTTGGCCAGCGCGACCAGCCCGGACGTCACCGCGCGGACCTGCGTCACGCCGCCGGGTGAGCCGTCGACCTGCGGTGACGCCATGGTCTGCACCGAGTCGACGATCAGCACGCCCGGCTTGACGTCGTCGACGTGCCCGAGGATGGCCGAAAGGTCGCTCTCGGCGGCCAGGTACATCCGGTCGTGGACGTTGCCTGTTCGCTCTGCGCGCAACCGGACCTGGCCCGCGGACTCCTCGCCGGTGACGTAGAGGGACCGGTCGACCGTCTTCGCCCACTGGTAGGCGACTTCGAGCAGCAGGGTCGACTTGCCGACACCCGGCTCACCCGCGAGCAGCACCACCGCGCCCGGCACCAGGCCGCCGCCCAGCACCCGGTCGAGCTCCGGCACGCCGGTGCGCCGGGCCCGCGCCGCTTCGACGTCGACCTCGCCGATCGGCCTCGCGGGCGCGCTCGGCGCCCCGGCCGCGACGCGCTGGATGGCCGGCTTGGCCGGCGCCCCGCGCTCCTCGAACGAGCCCCATTCCTGGCACTCCGGACAGCGGCCCAGCCACTTGGCCGCTTCGTACCCGCAGCTCCCGCAGCGGTAGGTGGTCCCTTTCTTCACCCCGCGAGGCTATCGGCGACCACCGACAAAACCGGGGACCTACTCCTTGGCGTGCGCCGGAGCCGCGATCGGCAGCTCGACGGTGACCGGTCCGGCGTTCTGGAAGACGAAGGTGACCTTGATGACCTGGCCGGGCCAGAGCGGCTGCTTCAGCGCGGGCAGCGTCACGGTGGCCTGGCCGATCTTCTCCGGCGCGGTCGGCGTCGCGGCCGGGCCGGACGACGGGACCTCGGAGGTGGCCGTGGCGGTCAGGTTGCCCGGGCTGTTGGTGGCCGAGCTGCTGCCGGTCGGCGTGCCCGACGAAGAGGTCGGCGCGCTCGACGAGGACGTCGGCGCGGCCGAGGACGTGGCCTGCACCTCGTTCGTGGACTCGACGGCGTCGTCCGGGCCGATCACCAGGGAGTGCCCGGCGACGACGGTCTTGGACCCCGCGATGGTCGCCTGGCCGCCGCCTTCGGTGGTCACCGAAACGAGGGAGTCGTCCTGGGCGTCGCGGTTCACGATCGTGAGGGTCAGCGCCGGGGTGGCGCCGGCCGCGTAGCCCGGGCCGGACGTCGGGTACTGGACCGCGGCGTTGCGCAGGTCGATGTTCTTGACCTGGGCGTGCGTCCCGTTGACCGCGGCCTGCTGCGTCGAGGTCTGGGTGATCTGGCCGGCCCCGCACCCGGCGAGCACGAGCGCGGCACCGAGCGCCAGCACGCCCGCGCCGAGCACGCGACGATTCTGCAGCCTCACGTCGCAGTCCTTCCCTTTTCACGGCCTCGTCGCCCCGAAGACTAGCCGGGGTCGATCTCCGCCGCGGAACGGGTGTGCGTTGCCGGGGCCCGGCGACCAAGATCAACCGTCCACAAAGGAATTCCTGGCCTGTGACGAAACGCTTCCCCGCTACCTGCGTGAGCACGGGGGTCCGACGTTTGTCAACCCCCGGCCAGGCCGCTGACCTGCGAGGACGAGTCCGGCCCGCTAGGTGGGCACTGGCGGCCCGTGCTAGGATGGAGTCAGCGAAAGGGGCAGAGGACACATGGTTTTCAAGGTCGGAGAGACCGTCGTCTACCCGCACCACGGTGCCGCACTCATCGAAGCCATCGAGACCCGTGTGATCAAGGGCGAGGAAAAGAAGTACCTCGTCCTCAAGGTCGCGCAAGGGGATCTCACGGTTCGCGTGCCCGCAGACAACGCCGAAATCGTCGGCGTCCGCGATGTCGTCGGGCAAGAAGGACTGGACAAGGTCTTCGACGTTCTGCGTGCTCCGCACACCGAAGAGCCCACCAACTGGTCTCGTCGGTACAAGGCCAACCTCGAGAAGCTCGCCTCCGGCGATGTGAACAAGGTGGCCGAAGTGGTGCGCGACCTCTGGCGGCGAGAGAAGGACCGCGGACTTTCAGCCGGTGAGAAGCGCATGCTGGCGAAGGCGCGGCAAATTCTGGTCAGCGAGCTCGCGCTCGCGGAGGGCACCGACGAGGACAAGGCTGAGGTCCTCCTCGACGAAGTTCTGGAAACCGCGACGGTCTGAGAATCTTATTCTGGTCAGGACGGCGCTACGTGCCGCAGGCTGCCCGCTTGTGGCGACCCTTGCGCCGGCCGACGGCTGAATAAGGTTCTCGACCCCCAGGCGTCCTGCCCTGCGGGAGGGCGGGTGCCTCTACGATCGCGTACCGATGAACGTCGTCGCGATCGTGACCGTCGCACATCATGCCTCCGACGGAGAGTCAGCTCTCACGCCGGTCCATGGTGAGGCGCTACTCACGCACACCGTGCGGGGGCTGCTCGACGTACCGGAGATCGATCTGGTGCTCGTGGCGGCCCCCCAGCGGTGTGCTTCGTCGTTTTCCGAGGCCGTGCGCGGCCTCGCCTGCCGGGTGGTGCCCGGCTCGCTCCGGCAGGCCTTCGCCGCCGTCGAGCCCGAACTCGCCCGTGATTCAGTTGTACTCCTCCACGACGCGCTGCGGGCCTTCATTCCTGCGCAAACGGTGCGTGACGTGATCAGCGCGGTCCGTGACGGCGCCGCGGTGGTGGCCCCCGTGCTGCCGATGGCCGACACGGTGAAGGTGACCGACGCGGCTTCGCTGATCGTCGGCACGGAGGACCGGACGCGGCTGCGCACCCTCCAGACGCCGGTGGGCTACGCGTTCGAGGCCTTCCAGCCGGACCTGACCCCCGCCGGCGCGGCGACCGTCGACGGTCACCCGGACGCGATGCGCGTCACCACCGAGTTCGAACTGTCCCTGGCCGAGGCGATCGCGGCGGCACCGAAGAACGAGGAGACGCTGTGAGGATCGGCAACGGCGTGGACGTCCACCCGGTCGAAAAGGGCCGCGAGTGCTGGATGGCCGGCCTGCTCTGGCCGGAGGCGGACGGCTGCGCCGGTCACTCCGACGGCGACGTCGCGGCGCACGCGCTGTGCGACGCCCTGCTGTCGGCGGCGGGCCTCGGCGACCTGGGCGCGGTGTTCGGCACCGGCGACCCCCGCATGGACGGCGCGCACGGGACGGACATGCTGGTGGAGGTCCGCGGCCTGGTCGAGGCGGCGGGCTGGCGGGTGGGGAACGCCACGGTCCAGATCGTGGGCAACGCCCCCCGGGTCGGCAAGCGGCGCGACGAAGCGCAGAAGGTGCTGTCGGAGGCGGTGGGCGGCCCGGTGAGCGTGTCGGGAACGACGTCGGACGGCCTCGGGCTGACCGGCCGCGGCGAGGGCATCGCGGCCTTCGCGACGGCGCTGCTGCTCGCGGCGGAATAGGTCCTCGCCCGCGCCGGTTCGGCGTGATATGCCCCTCACTCTCTCCGACGACGTCCGCGCGCTGATCGACGGGAAGAACTTCGCCACGGTCGCCACCCTCGACCCGGACGGCAGCCCGCAGACCTCCGTCGTCTGGGTCGGCCTCGACGACGGCGACCTCGTCTTCAGCGCGACCGAGGACCGCCGGAAGGTCCGCAACCTGCGGCGCGACCCCCGGATCAGCGTCTCGATCACCGACGCCGGCAACCCCTACCGGCACACGCAGCTGCGCGGCCGCGTCACGATCACCCCCGACCCGGGCAAGACCCTGCCGAAGACGCTCAGCCACAAGTACCTCGCCCAGGACCCGCCGCCCGAGGGCGCCGACGTCCAGCGGGTGGTCGTGCGCCTGCAGGTCGAGAAAATCGCCGGCAACGTGAAATAGGGTCCAGACCATGGGTGTGACTTTCAACGAGGCCACCAAGGCCCTCTTCGACGGCAAGAACTTCCCGGTGGTCGCCACCATCAACGCCGACGGCTCGGTGCAGACCTCCGTGGTCTGGGCCAAGCGGGACGGCGACACCGTCCTCTTCGCCACCGTCCGCGGCCGGCTGAAGGAACGGAACCTGCGGCGCGACCCGCGGGTCTCCCTGTCCGTCTTCGACCTCGACGACCCGCTCAAGTACGTCGAGGTCCGCGGCCGCGCCGAGATCACCGAGGAAGGCGGCCGGGAGCTGATCAACGAGCTCTCGCACAAGTACGACGGCAAGGACTTCCGGACCGAACCGCCGGAGGTCGTGCGCGTGGTCGTCCGCGTCGTCCCGGACAAGGTCACCGGCTACGCGGCGTGACGTGACGCGGGTCGCGGGCACCGCTGCGGTGCCCGCGACGTCGCTAGGCTGGGCGTCATGACGATCAGGGCGGTGTTGTTCGACTTCTCCGGCACGCTCTTCCGGCTCGAGCAGGACGAGTCCTGGCTCACCGAACTGACGAACCACAACGGTGACCCGCTCGACATCGAGGCCCAGGCGGAGCTGATGCGCCGGATGACCGCCCCGGTCGGGCAGGTCGTCGAGCTCGACGCCGAGCACCTGCACGCCTGGCACCACCGGGACCGCGACCCGCAGCTGCACCGGAAGGTGTACCTCGAGGTGCTCAAGAAGTCCGGCGTCCCGCACGCCGAGCAGGCGAAGGCGCTGTACGACCGGCTCATCGATCCCAGCCAGTGGACGCCGTACCCGGACACCGAAGCCGCGCTGAAGGCCGCCGCCGAACGCGGTCTGCAGGTCGGCGTGCTGAGCAACATCGCCTTCGACATCCGGCCCGCGTTCACCGCGCGCGGGTGGGACGCCTACGTCGACGAATTCGTGCTGTCCTTCGAGGTCGGCGCGGTCAAGCCGGAGCTGGAGATCTTCCGCAAGGCCGTCGAGGCCCTCGGCGTCCCGGCCACCGAGACGCTGATGGTCGGCGACAGCGAAGAGGCCGACGGCGGCGCCCGCGCCCTGGGCTGCGAGTTCGCGCTGGTCGACCCGCTGCCCACGGCCGAACGGCCGGACGCCCTGCTCACGGCGTTGCGCAACCACGGCGTCGCCTGAGGGCCAGAGACGTCGCTCACGCCCGACCCCGTACCCTTCGAGGGTGACCCTTCACCTTTTCGACACGGCGACCCGGAGCGTGCGGGAATTCCACCCCGTCCGTAGCGGAACGGCGTCGATCTACGTGTGTGGGGCCACCGTGCAGGGCGTACCGCACATCGGGCACGTCCGCGGCGCCCTGAACTACGACGTCCTGCGCCGCTGGCTCGTCCACAAAGGACTGGACGTGCTGCTGGTCCGCAACGTCACGGACATCGACGACAAGATCCTCACCAAGGCCGCCGACGCCGGCCGGCCGTGGTGGGAGTGGGGGACGACGCACGAGCGCGCCTTCGAGCAGGCTTACGACCAGCTCGGCTGCCTGCCGCCGTCGATCAACCCGCGCGCGACCGGGCACGTCACCCAGATGGTCGAGCTGATGCAGCGCCTGATCGACCAGGGGCACGCGTACGCGACCGAAGGCGACGTCTACTTCTCGGTGAAGTCCTTCGACCACTACGGCGAGCTGTCCCGGCAGGGCCTCGACGACGTCCAGCAGGGCGAGACGCCGACCCGCGGCAAGCAGGACCCGCGCGACTTCACCCTGTGGAAGAGCGCGAAGCCGGGCGAGCCGTCGTGGCCGACGCCGTGGGGCCCCGGCCGGCCGGGCTGGCACCTCGAGTGCTCGGCGATGGCGACGGCGTACCTGGGCCGCGAGTTCGACATCCACGGCGGCGGGATCGACCTGATCTTCCCCCACCACGAGAACGAGCGCGCCCAGTCGAACGCCGTCGGCGACCCGTTCGCCCGCTACTGGCTGCACAACGCCTGGGTGACCATGTCCGGCGAGAAGATGTCGAAGTCGCTGGGCAACACCGTGGCGATCCCCGCGATGCTCGAGCGCTACCGCGCGGCCGAGCTGCGGTACTACCTGGTGCAGCCGCACTACCGGTCGAACATCGAGTACTCCGACGCCGCGGTCTCCGAGGCCGCGCAGGGCTACCGGCGGATCGAGACGTTCCTGCGCCGCGCCGCGCAGTCGGGCGAGGTCACGATCGGTTCGCTCCCGGCCGGATTCGTCGACGCGCTCGACGACGACCTGGCCACCCCGCAGGCGTTCGCCGTGGTCCACACCACGGTCCGGGACGGTAACGCCGCCCTCGACGCGGGCGACACCTCCAAGGCACTCGAATTCGCCGCGGCCGTCCGCGCGATGACCGACGTGCTCGGCCTCGACCCGCTGTCCGCGCGCTGGTCGGAGGCGGGCGGTTCCGAAACGCCCACCAAGGAAGCGCTGGCCCGGATCGTCGAAGGGCTGCTGACCGAACGCCAGCAGGCCCGGGCCGAAAAGGACTTCGCCCGCGCGGACGCCGCCCGTGACCGCCTCTCGCAGGCGGGCATCGTGGTGGAGGACACCCCCAACGGTCCTCAGTGGACTGTTAAGTCCGACTGATCTCGTTACAACGCAAGGAACTTTCACCATGGCAGGCAATTCGCGGCGCCAGGGCGCGATCCGCAAGACGGGCACCAAGAAGGGCGCCGTCGTCGGCTCGGGCGGTCAGCGCCGCAAGGGCCTCGAAGGCAAGGGCCCGACCCCGAAGGCGGAGGACCGCCCCGGGCACAAGGCCTACCGCCAGGCGAACGCCCAGACCAAGCGCGACCAGGCCCGGCAGAAGAAGGCCGACAAGCCGGAGCTGATCGCCGGGCGCAACCCGGTGGTGGAGGCGCTGCGCGCGGGCGTCCCGGCGACCGCGCTGTACGTCGCGCTGAACATCGAGATCGACGACCGCGTGAACGACGCCGTCCGGCTGGCCGGCGACAAGGGCATCTCGATCCTGGAGATCCCGCGCGAGGAGCTGGACCGCAAGACGAACCGGGCCGTGCACCAGGGCCTGGGCCTGCAGGTCCCGCCGTTCGAGTACGCCCACCCGGACGACCTCATGGCGGTGGCCCGCAACTCGGGCGAGGTGCCGCTGTTCGTCGCGCTCGACGGCGTCACCGACCCCCGCAACCTGGGCGCGGTGATCCGCTCGGCGGCCGCGTTCGGTGCGCACGGCGTGCTGCTGCCGGAGCGGCGCAGCGCGGGCATGACGGCGGTGGCGTGGCGCACGAGCGCGGGCACGGCGGCGAAGCTGCCGATCGCGGTGGCGACGAACCTCACGCGCCAGCTCAAGACGTGGGCGAACGACGGCCTGATGCTGGTGGGCCTGGACGCCGACGGCTCGGTGGACATCGACGAGCTGGAGCTGGCGGCGGACCCGCTGGTCATCGTGCTGGGCTCGGAGGGCCGCGGCCTGTCCCGCCTGGTCCGCGAGACGTGTGACGCCACGGTGTCCATCCCGATGGCGGCGGGCGTCGAGTCCCTGAACGCCTCGGTGGCGGCGGGCGTCCTCCTGGCGGAGGTGGCGCGACGCCGCCGAGCCGCCGGCCGCGTCTGACCCCGGCTCGTCGTGAGTGGTGAGGCGGGTTAGAACCCGCCTTACCACTCACGACCCGGGCCGCGGCAGGTCACCCAGCCGGGTTAAGGTCACCGTCGGATAAACCGAGGGGACCCGATGTCGTTCGTTTCGCCGCTCTTCCTGTGGTACTTCATGCCGGCGGTGCTCATCGCCGTGCTGGTGTGCCCTCGGAGCTGGCGGAACGGCATCATCGCGGTGGCGAGCCTGCTGTTCTACACGATCGGCGCGGGCCCGTTCGTGTTCCTGCTGCTCGGCTGCATGATCGTGAACTTCCTGGTCGGCCCGCTCCTGGCGCCCAGTCCCTGGGACGTCCACGGAGTCCGCCGACGCCGGATCCTCATCGCGGTGGTGGCGCTGGACGTCGCGGTGCTGCTGATCTGGAAGTACGCGGGCTTCGCCACCCAGCAGATCGCGGCGGTGGCCCACTGGTTCGGTGGCAGCGTGCCGGTGGCGAGCCTGGTCGTCCCAATCGGCATCTCGTTCTACACGTTCCACCACATTTCGTACGTGGTGGACATCTACCGGGGAGAGCGCCAGGCCCTGCGCAACCCGGTGGCGTTCACGGCGTACATCGCGATGTTCCCCCAGCTGGTGGCGGGCCCGATCGTGCGGTACCGGGAGATCGCGGACCAGCTGCCCCAGCTGCGCTCGCACCGGCTCGACGACATCGCGGCGGGCTTCCCGAGGTTCGCGCTGGGCCTGTGCAAGAAGGCGATCATCGCGGACTCACTGGGCCCGTTGGTGGACGCGTGCTTCAAGGTCCACCCGGACCAGATGACGTTCGCGACGGCCTGGCTGGGCGCGATCGGCTACACGCTCCAGCTGTTCTTCGACTTCTCGGGCTACTCGGACATGGCGATCGGCCTGGGCCGCATGCTGGGCTTCCGGTTGCCGGAGAACTTCGCGAGGCCGTATTCGTCGGTGACGATCACGGAGTTCTGGCGCCGCTGGCACATGAGCTTGAGCCGCTGGTTCCGCGACTACGTGTACATCCCCCTGGGTGGCAACCGCCACGGAGCGGCGAAGACGTACCGCAACCTCTGCATAGTGTTCGTGTTGACGGGCTTCTGGCACGGAGCCCAGTGGACGTTCCTGGTGTGGGGCTGCTACCACGGAGCGCTCCTGGTGATCGAGCGGAGGTTCGGCCTCGACCTGGACCCGTCGACACCGTGGAAGCGTTACCTGCGCAGGGCGTTGACGATGCTGCTGGTGGTGTTCGGCTGGGTGTTCTTCCGGTCACCGGACCTGGGCCACGCCCTGTCGATGATCGGCCACATGCTCATCCCCGACTTCGACGGCCTGGGCCCCAGCGTGGAGCAGGCGTTCACGAACCAGCGCCTGGTGCTCCTGCTGGCCGCGCTGGCGGTGTTCGCGCTGCCGGCCCACCCGGTGACGGGCCCGTTGCTGGAGTCGAGCCGAAGCCGCCCGGCCACGGCGTTGAGGATCGGCGTGATGACGGTGGGCCTGCTGTACGCGGCCATCCTGATCGCCACCGGAACGTTCAGCCCATTCCTCTATTACCAGTTCTGAGCGGTGATCTTCTCAGCCATGACCGAACTCTCCAAAACTCCAGGCGTGATCCCGTACGTGGACAACCACGACGGCCCCCGCCGCCTCCTGACGGTGGAAATCCCTCACCTGGGCCACACAGTGCGCGCCTACGCACCGATCGCCAGCATCGACGGCCGGCAGTACGTCGTCTCCTGGGGCTCGGTCTCGTTCGAAATCCCAGCTGACCGGAACGTCCACGTAAGCGTCCACCTCCAGACGAACAGCGGCCACGACCACACGATCACCCCGTTCGCCTCGACGATCCTCGGCCCCCACCCGGCCCCCGCGCGCCTGATGGCCCAGTTCGCTCCCAGCCAACGTCCCGAAGGCGTCCTCATCCCCCTGCCCTGAGAGAGCCCAAACCGCTAACCCGAACGGCGCAACCGTGCCACCCTGATCGGGTGCTGACCACCCGGTACCTCTTCCTCACCCGCCACGCGGAGGCGGCCCCGAACGGAAGACTGACCGAAGCGGGTCACCAGCAGGCCATCCGGCTCGGCCGGCGCCTCCGAGACGTCCCGGTGACGGCGATCCACCACGGTCCCCTTCCCCGCGCCGCCGAAACAGCCCACCTCATCGCGAGCCAGCTGCCCAACGTGCCCCTCCACGCCGAGAAGGCGGCAGGTGACTTCGTCCCGTACACGCCGAAGCGCGAAGAACTCCCCGAGACTTCGGGCGACCTGCTGCTGGCCTTCGCCCGCCAGTTCCCGCCCGCCGACGAAGAACTCGCCGCCGATGCCGAACGCCGGTTCAGCGGGCCCGTGCCGGGGAGCGAGCCGCGGTACGAAGTGCTCGTCACGCACAACTTCCTCGTCGGCTGGCTCGTCCGCGCCGCGCAGGATGCCCCGCCGTGGCGCTGGCTCACCCTGACCCACGCCCACGCCGGTCTCACCGTCATCCAGTACTCACCGGGACGCCCCGCGGCCCTGCTGACCTACAACGACCTGAGCCACCTCCCCGCCGAACTCCGCTGGACGGGCTTTCCACCCGACTTCTACGTTCCGTAATCGTCGACCACAACGCGTGAGCAGCCCGGAAAACGGTTCTCGCCCGAACGGCTCAACGTGTCAGGATGCGCGGATGAATCCGACGCCGACGCCGACGTCCGATCGGCTGAGCGACTACCTCGCCGACGACGCCGTCGTCGATCACCGGCACCCGTCGATCCGGGCACTGGCCCGCACCTTGCGTCCCACCGGCGACGATCCCGTCGCAGCCGCGGAAACCGCGTTCTTCTTCGTGCGGGACGAGGTCGAACACGTCATGGACGCCGCCGACCCCCGCGTCACCTGGCGGGCTTCGGACGTCCTGCGCGAGCGCGTCGGGATCTGTTACGCGAAGGCCCACCTGCTCGCGGCTTTGCTGCGCGCACAAGGGATTCCGGCCGGGTTCTGCTACCAGGAACTCTCCGCGCTGCACGGCCTGAATGCCGTGTACCTGCACGGCAGGTGGTCCCGGCTCGACGCCCGCGGCAACCGCACCGGCGCCGGCGGCGAGTTTTCGCTCGACCGGGAGAAACTGGCCTGGCCGGTGGACACCGCCGCCGGCGAACGCGATCTCCCGGAGATCCACCCGGCCCCCGCGCCGGTCGTCGTGGATTTCCTGATGACCGCCGCGCCGGGCCCCGGCTGGTACGAAACCGGGCTGCCGCGCACTCTTTGATCATGGTTTTCCGGCATTTTCGGAAAACCGGCCGATCCGGTAAATTATTGCCGAGAGTGACGTCTGTCCGTCAGTCCTGTCCCCCGAACTTCTTATTTCGCGCACCCGGCGAGGCGCGTAAAGTGACTCCCCGCGCTCGAACAGACACTTTACGCATACGTCCGTTCGGGTGGTTCGAGGGAGGTGAAGCACGTGGCCGCGGCTGGCGGACGCCTCCGCCGTACCCCACTGCAAGAGATCTTCTGGACCAGGACGAGCCTGCTCCTCACGGTGCTCGTCGTGGTCGCCGGCCTGAGCCTGTGGATCGCCGGCCTGATGGACCCCGGCACCGGGAAGAACCTGGTGGCGTCGCTGGGCACCGGCACCCTGATCTCCGCGATCGTCGGGTTCGGCCAGACCCTGATCACCGCGAGCGCGTCGCAGAAGGCGCTCGTCACACCGGTGATCGAGGAGAGCCGGCGCGCGCTGGAGGACCTGAGCGCCGAATACCGCGCGCTGAACAAGGAGTTCTTCCCCACCGACGTCTTCGAGGCGACGACCGATCCGGATCCCGCGTTCAACCGCGCGCTGATGGCCGACCTCGACGCGACCCGGCAGTACTTCTTCCGCGGCTTCTCCGGGCGGCACGCGGCCGCCCGCCTGCTGCTTTCCCGCACCGAACGGGAATTGCGGGCCGTCATCGCCGATCCGCGCGACGCGAGCTCGATCAGCGGGCGCGCCCGGTACCTGCTGCGCCGCGAGGCGGCCGACGCCGACTCCGAGCAGATCCAGAGCCGGCTCGACGAAGAGATCAAGATCGGGCTCGTCGGCCTCTTCCTGGCGCGCAGCCGGTGCGCGTCGGTCGACATCACCGTGGTCGCCGACCCGCCGCTGGACCGGCTCGAAATGTTCGACGACAGCGTGTGGGTGTCGCTCTACAGCGACGTGCGCGGCGCCACGAAGCTGTACCCGCGGTCCCTGCGATTCACCGAAGGTTCCTTCCTCTACAACATGGAACGCGCCGAATTCGTGCGCGTCTCGCAGTCCCGGACCGGCCGCCACTTCCGCATCACGTCCGCGACGACGCGGACGGATTTCCTGGCGCTGTTCGAGAAGATCACCGGATCCCCGTTGTCCGAGGAGCAGTTCCGCGAGCTGGAGGGCAAGTTCCACGCCTTCCGCGCGGAGTTCTCCGCAGTCGCCGAGCTAGGGAGCTGACCTTGCTCACCCGCCTGTCCCCCCTTTCCGAACTGGCCACGCGCCTGCGCACGGCCAGGTTCCCGCTCGCCGCGGACTGGCGCGCGGTCGACGGCTGGTTCCGGCCGTGGGCCACCCAGTCCGGCCTGCGGGACGAGCTGCGCAGGCAGCTGCGCACGCTGTCCGCCGCGCAGGCCACCAAGGTGCTGCGCGCGTCCCGGGAAACGACCACCCACTTCGCCTGGTGCCTGCTCGATTCGCCGTCCGACCCGTTTTCCTTCTGGCTGCACGAATACAAGGCGCAGCAGGACTGGCGGGAGGGGTACGCGGATTCCGTGCACAACCACAGGTACCACTTCTGCACCACGATCCTCCGCGGTGACTACCTGCACGAGAGGTACGAGACGACGATCGACGCCGGCACCGGGTTGATCGCGTCCGCGCGGTTGCGCCGCCGGACGCGCTGCGCGGCCGGCGCGTGCGCCACCATGCTGGCCGACGAATTCCACCGGATCCCCGAAGCGGCCACCGGAACGATGACTTTCCTCGTGAAATCACGCCCGGTGAGCAGTTTCAGCTTGTCTTTCGACCCGGCCAGCGGAATCGGTCATCGTCACGTTCCGGTCGAGGTCCGATTGGGGGAATTGGCCGACCGAATCTAGCTACACACCGGCGTCAGCGGCGCTTACCATTACTCCACCCGCCTGAACACCACGGCCGGGATGGGAGAGGTGTATGCGCACGCAGGAAAGCACGATCGACCACGTGATCGTCGGTGCCGTTGCAGAAAGGGTCCACCGGCTCTGCCGGCAGTACGCCGACCGGCTGCAGTTCCACGGCTGGCACCACGTGAGTTTCGTCCGCGCGAAGGCAGCCGGTTTCGCCCGGCACAACGGCGCCGACGAGGCGGTGGTGGAGGTCGCCGCGCTGGTGCACGACGTCAACTACCTGGTGCTCCGCAACTCACCGGCCGCGGCGGGCCGGAGCCTGCGGCTGGAAATCCTCGCCGAATGCGGCGTCCCGCCGCGGATCGCGCAGTGGATCGACGAGATCGTCGACGAAGCCGAAATGGCCACCCGCGGCCGGGACATTTCGCTGGAAGCGCAGGCGCTGAGCGACGCGGACACGTTGTTCAAGGCGCTGCCGGTGACGCCGGTGGTGCTGGCGCACCGGTACCTGCGCGAGAACGGCCTGAGCCTGCGCGAGCTGGCCGACAAGATCGTCGGCGAGCAGTGCGACGTCCACGACGAGGGGTATTACTTCTACAACCCGGAGGCGGCGGCGACGTACTCCCACTGGGCGACGGCGAACCTCCGGCTGTGGCAGTGCATCAAGGAGGCGGTCGACGACCCGACGGTGGCGGAGCTGCTGGACGCGGTGGCGTCCTAGCCCTGCCCGTAGCCCCTGAGCCGTTCGACGACGTTGGCGACCTCGGGTGGCGGGAGCAGGCTGGGCCGGCCGGCGCTCTGGGCGAGCAGCCACACGCGGCAGGCCCATTCGAGCTGCTGGGCGCGGTGGTAGGCGGCTTCGAGGCCGTCGCCGTAGGTGAGGGTGCCGTGGTTGGCCATCAGGCAGCCCCGGCGCCCTTCGAGCGCCTCCAGAACGGCGGCCGCGAGCTCCGGCGTGCCATAGGTGGCGTAGCGCGCGACGCGAACCGAGGGCCCGACGGTGGCGACGATGTAGTGGATGGGCGGAACCTCACGCACCAGAGTGGAGACGGCGGTGGCGTGCGGCGAGTGCGTGTGCACGACGGCGGTCACGGGCTCACCGTCCGGGTCACGGACGTCCCAGTAAACGGACAGGTGCACCGGGAGTTCACTGGTCGGCTTGAGCGACCCGTCGACGACCTGCCCACCGAGATCGACGATGGGGATGTCAGCGGGGGTGAGGCTCGAGTAGGCAACCCCGGTGGGCGTGACGGCGACGAGATCACCGGCCCGGAGGGAGACGTTCCCGGACGTGCCGACGACCAGGCCATCACCGACCATCCGGCGCGCATAGGCGCACACGGCGGCCCGCTCGGTCTCGAGGATCATGCGCAGGTCCCGTCTCGTGGGTGATCGGCAACTGCTGAGCAGATTGCCAGCCACCCCCGAGTGTCGGCCACCTCCCCGGCCGGGGGATTTACGCGCTTTGCCAGGAGCCGCCCCTTGCCAGCACCCCACCACTCCCAGGGGGCGTGCCCAAGTCCAGTCTATCGGTCCTGGCCTGCAAAAACGGCCGGTGCCGAAATCTGTGGACAACCCGAGGCGATGTGGATAACTCGGCCGTCCCCGCCGATGCCAGCCGCCTCGGGCGGTGCCAGTCGCCTCTGGCGAGCAGATTCGGTGCCCACCACCCCGAAGCCGGATTGTCACTACGGCAGGCGGTACCGCGTCAAGGCGGGAAAGCGTGCCTTGACCCGGCACCACCGTCCGTGTTCTGGCTTCGGATCGGGGCGGTGGGAGGGGTCGGGGTGGGGTGCAGGTCCGGCTGTCACTAAGCCTTCGCCGGAGCAGCCGGAGCCGGGGAAGGAGCGGACGAAGGCTTCGGTGCCGGAGCCGGCTTGCGGTCGCCGTTCGCCGCCGCCGGAGCCGCCGCTGAAGGAGCCGCGCCCGAAGGAGCACCGTCCTCCGCCGGTGCCAGCAGCCTCATGGCCTCCTTCACCGCCACGTCCGTCGCCGCGATTCGCTCCGCCACCTTTGCCCTCAGGTCCAAAGCCAGCTTGCGGTTCTGGTCCGCCGAGGCCTGGGATGCCTGCGCCGCCGCCAGTGCCGCCTCCGTCTCGCGCTTCTTCTGCGCGAACTCCTCCTCGAAGGCCTTCTTGCGCGCCGCCAGCTCCTCCGCGGCGACGCGGTCCGCCTCGTCGCGCACTGCAGCCGCTGCCGCCTCGGCCGCCGCGTCCGCTTCCTTGCGGGCGCGCTCGGCCGCCGCTGCCTGCTCCACCCTCTTTGCGCCCGCCGCCGCGTTCAGCTTCTCGATCTCGCCCTTCGCCTCCGACAGCAGCCGTGCGCGCTCCTCCTCCGCGTCCTTGGCCAGCTTGTCGGCCGTGCGGCGGGTCTCGTGCGCGTACTTGTCCGCCTGGTCGCGGGTCGAGGCCGCGTCCGCCTCCGCCGCCGAGCGCAGGTCCGCGATCTCCTCCTCGGCGAGCTGCATCATCATCCGGACGCGCTCGGCCATCGCGCCCGCTCCGGACGGGCTCGAGCTCATCCTGGCCAGGGCGGCCTTCGTCTCGGCCAGCTCCTTCTGCGCGTAGGCGAGCGCCTTCGTCAGATCCGCGGACGTCGCGACGGCGTCGTCGCGGTTGCGGGATGTCTCGCGAAGCTCCTTGGTCAGCTCGGCGAGGCGTTCGTCGACCTGGCGCTGGTTGTAGCCGCGGACACCCACGGCGAACTGGGCGGTCTTCGGGGCGGACTGGGGCTTCTCAGGCGCGACCATCGGGCCACCTTAATGAGCAAGGGACCTTCGATGCGTACCGCCAAAAGGATGCATCACGGATATTGGAACCCCCGGTAACGCATGGCATCCTGAGGCCGGAGGCCACAGTGGACATACTCGCGGACATCGGTGCCCACTGGCCCGTCTACGCCAGTATGCCGCTCATCGCCGCCCTCATCGGCTACCTCACCAAACGCGTCGCCATCGAATGATGTTCCGACCTCTGGAGTACGTCGGGATCAAGCCCTTCGGCTGGCAGGGCGTCATCCCGGCGAACGCGCGGCGGATGGCCACCACCGCCGTCGAGCTGCTGACCCGCAACCTCGTCGACCCGCAGGAGATCTTCGCCCGGCTCGATCCGGAAGAAATGGTCAAAGAGCTCGAACCACCCCTGCTGAAGGCCGTCGAGGAGGTCACGCGGGAGGTCATGGAGACCCACCAGCCGCGCCTCTGGGAAATGCTGCCCGCCCGGGCGCAACGGCTGCTCGTCGACCAGGTGCGCGCGCAGGCGCCGGCCGTCGTCAAGCGGCTGATGCGGGACGTCTCGGCCAACATCGACGACGTCCTCGACGTCGACGACATGCTGATCGGCGCCATGGTCCGCGACAAGTCGCTCACCTGCCGGCTGATCCGCGAGGTCGCCGCGCCCGAATTCCGGTTCATCGCGCGCTCGGGGATCTGGTTCGGGTTCGTCATCGGGCTCGTCCAGTTCGTCGCGTGGGCGCTGACGAAACAGCCGCTGATCATGCCGCTCTTCGGTTTCGTCACGGGCTTCGTCACGGACTGGCTCGCGCTCAAGATGATCTTCTACCCGCGGGAGCCGCGCGGGTTCGGCGTCTTCCGCTGGCAGGGGATGTTCCAGCGACGCCGTCAGGAGGTGGCCGCCGACTACGGGGCGTTGATCGCCGACGAGGTGCTCACCGTGCGGAACGTGCTGGAGGCCGTGCTCACCGGGCCGCGCTCGGACAAGCTGTTCGCCATGGTCACCCGCGAGGTCCAGCGCACGATCGACGCGCAGGCCAGCATCGCCAAGCCGCTGGTCGCGCTGACCATCGGCGGCCGGCAGTACCAGGAGATGAAGCGCGCGGCAGCCGCCAAGGCGATCGAGTTCCTCCCCGAAACGGTGAAACACGTCGAGAGCTACGCCACCGGCGCGCTCGACGTCCGGAACACGATCGTCACGAAGATGCGCGGGCTGACCCCGCTCGAGTTCGAAGGCATCCTGCGGCCCGCGTTCAAGCAGGACGAGTGGAAGCTCATCGCCGTCGGCGCGGTCATCGGTGGCCTGGTGGGTGAACTCCAGGTGCTGCTCCTGCTGCACTGACACGCGGCCGATACCGTGCGCGCGTGGACTTCGGCACGCACTGGCAGGTGTACGTCACCATGCCGGTCATCGCGGCCCTGATCGGTTACGTCACCAAGCGCGTCGCCATCGAGATGATGTTCCGGCCCCTGGAGTTCGTCGGCGTCAAACCCCTCGGCTGGCAGGGCGTGCTGCCGGCGAACGCCGAGCGGATGGCCGCCACCGCCACCGAAATGCTGACGACCACCCTCGTCGACCCGAAGGAGATCTTCGCCCGGCTCGACCCGGCGGAGGTCGCGAAGGAGATCGAGCAGCCGCTGCTGCGGGTCGTCGAGGACGTCACGCGCGAGGTGATGGAGACCTACCAGCCGCGGCTGTGGGAGGTCCTGCCGAACGGCGCGCAGCAGCTGCTGCTCAAGCGCGTCCAGGCCGAGGCGCCGAAGGCGATCACCAAGATCATGCGGGAGATCGCCGGCAACATCGAGGACGTCCTCGACCTCAAGCACATGGTCGTGACGAACCTGGTCCGCGACAAGGCGCTGCTGAACCGGCTGATCCGGGACATCTCGCGGCCCGAGATGCGGTTCATCGCCCGCTCGGGCCTCGGCTTCGGGTTCGCCCTCGGCTGCGTCCAGCTCGTCGTGTGGGCGCTGACGAAGTCCCCGATCGTGCTGCCGCTGTTCGGCCTCGGCATCGGCTGGCTCACCGACTGGCTGGCCCTGAAGATGATCTTCCTGCCGCGCGAGCCGAAGCGGTTCTTCGGCCTCTACGCCTGGCAGGGCGTCTTCCAGAAACGGCGCGACCAGGTGGCCGCCGACTACGGCGACATGATCGCGCGCGAGATCATCACCATCCCGAACCTCCTGGAGGCGGTGCTGCGCGGCCCGAAGTCCGACCGGCTGTTCGCGATGATCACCCGCGAGGTGCAGAAGACGATCGACGCGCAGGCGAGCGTCGTCAAGCCGTTCGTCGCCATGGCCGTCGGCACGAAACGGTTCCAGGAGATGAAGCAGACGGCGGCCGCGAAGGCCGCCGAACGCGTCCCCGAGACGATCCGGCACGCCGAGGACTACGCGATCAACGCCCTCGACGTGCGCAACACGATCGTCGACCGGATGAAGCGGCTGAGCGCGCTCGAGTTCGAGCAGCTGCTGCGGCCGGCCTTCCGGCAGGACGAGTGGAAGCTGATCGCGGTCGGCGCGGTGATCGGCGGGCTCGTCGGGGAACTGCAGGTGCTCGCCCTGCTCGGGTAGCCGGTACGGTTTCGATCTCGGCACGGCGAGGGAGGTCGGAATGGACGCTGTCCTGCACGACCTCGCCCTGCACTGGCCGCTCTACACGGCGATGCCGTTCATCGCCGCGCTGATCGGGTACGTCACCAAGCGCGTCGCCATCGAGATGATGTTCCGGCCCCTCGAGTTCGTCGGGATCCCGCCGCTGCTCGGCTGGCAGGGCGTCGTCCCGAAGCACGGCGGGCGGATGGCCGCCGTCGCCACCGAGCTGCTCACGGCGAACCTGCTCGACCTGCGCGAAGTCCTCGAGCGGATCGACCCGGTGATCATCACCAGCGAGCTCGAGCAGCCGCTGCTGCGCGCGGTCGACCACACGGCGCGCGAGGTGCTGGCCGAGCACCACCCCCGGCTGTGGGAGGTCCTGCCGACGCTGGCGCAGGAGCTGCTGATCAAGCAGATCCAGGCGTCGGCGCCCCGGCTGGTCCGGGAGTTCCTCGACGACGTCCGCGAGAACCTCGACGAGGTCCTCGACGTCCAGCACATGACGGTCCAGCGGCTGACGCGCGACAAGAAGCTGCTGGTCCGGCTGATCCGCGAGACGTCCCGCCCGGAGATGGCCTTCATCGCGCGGATGGGCGTCTACTTCGGCTTCGGGCTGGGGCTGGTCCAGACGATCGTGTGGGCGTTCACCCGCGAGCCGTGGGTGCTGCCGGCCTTCGGCGGTGTCATCGGGCTGTGCACCGACTGGCTGGCCATCAAGCTGATCTTCGTCCCGCGCGAGCCGGTGCGGGTGGGCCGGGTGATCCTCCAGGGCAAGTTCCAGCGCCGCCGGGCCGAGGTCGCGCGCCAGTACGGCGAGCTGATCGCGAACGAGGTCCTCACGGTCCAGAACCTGCTGGACGCGATCCTGCGCGGCCCCCGCGCGGACCGGCTGGCCGCCCGGGTGGAGCACCTGGTGTCGGAAACGGTCGACGCGCAGATGCCCCTGGCGTGGACGGTGGGCGGCAGCCGGCTGAAGGAGATGAAGCGGGCCGCGGCGCGGAAGGCCCTGGAGCAGCTGCCGGACACGGCCCGGTACGCCGAGGGTTACCTCACCGAGGCGATGGACGTCGCGCAGGTGATCGAGCAGCGGATGCTGGCGCTGACGCCGTTGGAGTTCGAGGGCTTGCTGCGCCCGGCGTTCCGGCAGGACGAGTGGAAGCTGATCGCCGTCGGCGGGGTGATCGGGTTCGTCGTGGGTGAGCTGCAGGTCCTGCTGATGCTGGGTTAGGCCGCCGCGACCAGGGCGGGTTCCACCGCGCGGACCCGCGTCCGGCGGTCCCGCTGCCACGCCAGCACCCGGCACACCACGTAGATCAGGAACGAAATCGCCGTCACGAAGGCGCTCACCGGCAGCCCGGGCGCCAGCGACAGCACGATCCCGCCGATCGCGGCGACCTCGGCGAACACCACCGACAGCACCGTCGCCTTCCACGGTGACGCCGTCACGCGCGCCGCCGCGGCCGCCGGGGTCACCATCAACGCGACGACCAGCAGCGAACCGACCACCTTCACGCTCAGCGCCGTCGAAACCCCCACCAGCAGCGCGAACACCACGGTCAGCGTCTTCACCGGGACCCCGCGCGCCACGGCCACGTTCCGGTCCACCGAAGCGAACAGCAACGGCCGGTAGACCAGCGCCAGCACCGCCAGCACCACCACCGACGACACCACGAACAACGTCAGGTTCGTCGAGTCGATCGTGATGATCTGGCCGGTCAGGATCCCGAACTTGTTCCCGGAGCGTCCTTTGTAGAACGACAGGAACAGCACGCCCATCCCGAGCCCGAAGGACAGGATCACGCCGATCACCGAGTCGCGGTCGGCGTCACGCGCGCCGAGGATCCCCAGCAGCAGCGCCGCCACCACCGCGCCGATCAGCGCGCCGTACTCGACGCCGATCCCGAGCAGCAGGGCCGCCGCGCCGCCGGTGAACGCCAGCTCGGACGTCCCGTGCACCGCGAACGACATCCGCCGCATCACGATCAGCGGGCCGAGCACCCCCGCCACCAGGCCGAGGATCACCGCCGCCAGCAACGCCGTCCGAACGCCCTCGAGCTCGGTGATCAGCTCCCAGGTCTTGCCGAAGTCGAACAGATCCAAGACTCAGCCCACTTGCTCTTCGACGTCGTGTTCGTGGTGGTGCGGCTCGCCCTCGCACAACGCGCTCTGCGCGCCCGCGATGTGGATCTGGCCGCCGACCTTGAGCACCTCGACCCGGGTGCCGTACAGCTCCGACAACGTCTCCGTCGTCATCACCTCGTCCGGCTTGCCGATCCGGAACTGGCCGTTGACCAGGTACAACACCCGGTCGACGAACGGCAGCACCGGGTTGATCTCGTGCGTCACGAACAGCACCGCGGTGCCCGCCGAACGCCGCCGGGCGTCGATCAGCTCGCTGATCGCGCGCTGGTGCGCCAGGTCGAGCGACAGCAGCGGCTCGTCGCAGAGCAGCACCTCGGGGTCGCCGACCAGGGCCTGCGCCACCCGCAGCCGCTGCTGCTCGCCGCCGGACAACCGGCCGACCGGCTGCTTCGCGTACCGCGTGGCCCCCACCGCGTCGACCGCTTCCGCAACGAGACGGCGCCGGGCCGCCATGCCCGGGAAACCGAACCCCCAGCGGTGCCCGTCGAGGCCCAGCCCGACCAGGTCGACGCCGCGCAG
Organism: Amycolatopsis sp. cmx-13-12; assembly: GCA_049998155.1. Lineage (GTDB taxonomy): Bacteria > Actinomycetota > Actinomycetes > Mycobacteriales > Pseudonocardiaceae > Amycolatopsis. The sequence continues at coordinate 1,019,629 of JAEBES010000002.1, forward strand.
CGTGAGCGACTCGTCGATCGCGCGCTGCTGCGGGATGTAGCCGACCTTGCGGTTCGCGCCGCCCGGGCGGCCGCCCGCGATCTCGACCGTGCCCGCCGACAGGTCCTGCATGCCGAGCAGCGCCTTGAGGAAGCTGCTCTTGCCGGAGCCGTTCGGGCCGAGCACGGCGAGGAACTCGCCCGGCTCGACGACAAGGTCCAGCCCCGACCAGAGGGTCCGGGGTCCGAACGCAAGTCCCGCCCCGCGGACCCGGACCGCGGGACGTACGTCGTCTGAGACGGGAGCCATGCCTACTTCAACGCTCCTGCCAGCGCGTCCACTTCCCCGGTCATCCAGCCAATGTAGTCGGTCACACCCTGCGGCAGCGTCTCGGTCACGTCGACGACGCCGATCCCGGCGGCCTTCGCCTGCCCGACGACGTCCTGGGTCAGCGGGGTGACCGTCTGCGCGTTGTTGATCAGCGCCTTGACCTGCTTGGTGGCGATGAGCTGCTGGTACTCGTTGACGGCGCCGGCCGGGACGTCGGTGTCGTTCTCGACCGCGTCGGAGAACGCCTTCGGCGTCGCGTCGGTGATCTTCGCGCTCGCGAGCAGGTAGTGCGCGACCGGCTCGGTGACGACGACCTTCGTCCCCGGGTGCGTGGTGCCGAGCTCCTCGAGCCGCTTCTCCAGCGCGTCGACCTTCGCCTTGAACGCGGCCGCGTTGTCGGTGAACGCCTGCTTCGACGCCGGCTGCAGCTCGCCGAGCTGCGCGGCGAGCTGGTCGGCGACCTTGTCGACGCCCGGCAGGTCGTACCAGATGTGCTCGTTCTCGTCGCCGGTCGCGGCGATGTCGTAGGCCACGAGCTTCTTCGCGTTCCCGGCCTGTGCGGTGAGCTTGTCGAAAAACTCGTCGTAGCCGCCGCCGTTGGACAGCAGCAGCTTCGCGTCCTTCGCCGCGAGAGCGTCGTCCGCGGTCGTTTCGTAGGAGTGCGGGTCGGCCGACGGGTCGTGGATGATCGCCTTGACCTCGACCTTGTCCCCGCCGACGGCGCTGACGACGCTGCCCCAGACGTCGGTCGAGGCGACGACCTTGATCTTGCCGTCGCCGCCCGCCTGCGCGCCGCCGCCGTCGGAGGACGTCCCGCCGGAGCACGCGGCCAAGGCGAAGACGGACAGGGCCGAAGCGGCGGCGAGCACGCTCCTGGTGCGACGGGAACTCATGCGGTGACTCCTGAAGACGCTAATGGAAACCGTTGTCAGATTCACCTTACCCCATCCGGATGACTTTTCCGCCATCCCTTCCCGCTTTGGTGTATGCGACTCCACGCATGCGGAACGAGACGTCGACCACGCGGGGTGTCTCTTCAGGAAACCGATCTGAACCGTTACGGTTTGCTGATGGGCCGTCCTATTCGCACCCGGAGGCAGGCGACACTGGCGTCGCTCGCGGCGGAGCTCGGTGTGTCCAGGACCACGGTGTCCAACGCGTACAACCGGCCGGACCAGCTGTCCCCGGAACTGCGCCGCCGCGTCCTCGAGACCGCGCGGCGCCTCGGCTACCCCGGCCCCGACCCGGTCGCCCGCTCCCTGCGCACCCGCAAGGCGGGCGCGGTCGGGCTGCTGCTCACCGAGAACCTCTCCTACGCCTTCCGCGACCCCGCCGCCGTCGGTGTCCTCGAAGGACTGGCGCTGGCCTGCGAAGACGCCGGTGTCGGCCTGCACCTGGTGCCGGCCAGCCCGGGCCGGGAAGACGTCGCCGCGGTGCACCGCGCCGGTGTCGACGGCTTCGTCGTCTATTCGGTGCCGGACGACGACCCACACCTGGCCGCCGTGCTGGAGCGCCCGGTGCCGACGGTGATCATCGACCAGCCGAGCCTCGAGGGCATCGACCGCGTCGGCCCGGACGACGCCGCGGCCGTCGGCAAGATCGCCGAGCACCTCGTCACGCTGGGCCACCGGCAGGTCGGCGTGATCTGCATGCGCCTGGCCCGCGAGCGCAACGACGACTTCGTCTCCGCGACGCGGCAGAGCGGCGCGCACTTCCACGTCCAGCGCACCCGGCTGGAGGCGCTCGCCGTGGCGTTCTCGGCGGCGGGCGTCGACTGGGCGGGCGTCCCGGTGGTCGAGCGCTTCGACCACACGGTGGACGACGGCGCGTCCGCGGCCCGCCAGCTGCTGGACGCGTACCCGCAGATCACGGCGGTGATCTGCACCTCGGACATCCTCGCGCTCGGCGCCATGGCCGAAGCCGAGCGGCGGGGACTGCGGGTGCCGCAGGACCTGACGGTGACCGGCTTCGACGGCATCGCCGAAGCCGAGCGGATCGGGCTCACCACGGTCCACCAGCCGGTGCTGGAGAAGGGCAAGACGGCGGGCCGGCTGCTGCTCAGCTCGGGCGAACGCAGCGCGCCGAAGGTGATCACCCTGCCGACCGAGCTGCGCGTCGGGCGGACGTCGGGCCCGCCGAGGACGGTCGACGAGCCGTGGTTCGGCGGCTGAGCTCGTGACATTGCTCTTAGCGCATTGCTCAGCGGGGTAGTCACCCGGTCAAATGGAGTGGTACGCCCGCGCCGCGGGGCCACTGGCCGGAAGGTGACCGATGACCTCGATCGACGTACTGCTCAAGCGCAACCAGGAACTCGGCGAGGTGACGCCCGGTGACCGGTCGTCCCCGAAGCCGTCCCTCCAGGTGGCCGTCCTCACCTGCATGGACGCCCGGATCCGGGTGTTCGAGCTGTTCGGCCTCCTGCAGGGTGAGTCGCACGTCCTCCGCAACGCCGGCGGCGTGGTGACCGACGACATGATCCGCTCGCTGGCCCTGTCGCAGCGCAAGCTGGGGACGCGCGAGGTGCTGATCGTCCAGCACACCGAGTGCGGCCTTTCGATGGTGACCGAGGACGACTTCAAGGACGAGCTCGAGAACGACACCGGCCTGCGGCCGACGTGGTCGGTCGAGGCGTTCCGCAGCGTCGAGAACAGCGTCCGGACCTCCGTGGAACGGGTGCGGCGCAGTGCCTACCTGCCGCACACGGAGAACGTGCGCGGGTTCGTCTACGACGTGAAGACCGGGAAGCTCACCGAGGTCCAGTGACGCCCGCTACCATTCGGATGCTGCGATCATCCGGATGGGGGCGGCATGCGCATTCTCTTCGCCGGGCTGGCGTCGGCCGGCCACACGTACCCGATGGTCCCGCTCGCTCTAGCGGCGCGGGACATCGGGTACGACGTGCACTTCGCCGTCGGCGAGCACGTCCACGAGTCGCTGCGAGGGCTGAACCCGTTCCGGCCCGCGGACTCGTTCTACGAGATCTACGCCGAGGACATCGAGCCCGACCTGGAGCGGCTGCGGCCGGACCTGGTCGTGCACGGCTGGGGCGTGCCGGAGGTGGCCGTCGCGGCGAAGCGCGCCGGGATCCCGTCGCTCTGGCACGGGTTCGGCCGGATGTTCCCGCGGGGCATCGGGTTCGAGCGCCCGGCCGGCGGCGCGCACCTCGACATCTGCCCGCCGTCCCTGCAGGACGCGGACTTCCTCGCGACCGCCGAGCGCATCCCGGTGCGGCCCGTGCCGTTCGCCGAGCCGGGCGAATTCCGGGGGCCACTGGTCTACCTGACCCTCGGCACCGCGTTCGGCACCCCGGAGGTGCTCACGACGGCGATCCGTGGGCTGGCGACCCTCGGCGTACCCCTGGTGGTGGCCACCGGACGGGTGCGTCCCGAGGAGCTCGGCCCGGTGCCGGACCACGTCACCCTGCACGACTGGGTGCCACAGGCGGCGGTGGTGCCGCACGCCGACCTGGTCGTGCACCACGGCGGCAGCGGAACCACCCTCGGCACGCTCGCCGCGGGTGTCCCGCAGCTCGTCCTGCCGCAGGGCGCCGACCAGTTCGCCAACGCCGGAGCCTTGCTCGCCGCGGGAGCCGCGACGCAGCTCCTGCCCGGCGAACTGAGCGCGGAAGCCGTCGCCGAGCAGGCCCGGAAGGCGGCCTCCTGCCGGGACGCGGCCCGGGCGATCGCCGCCGAAATCGCCGCGATGCCGTCGCCGGACGAGGTCGCCCGCGAGCTGCCGGTGTACGCGAAGTAGCCTCCCGGCGTGGCTGTGGACGCTGACGTACTGCTCGACTGGTTCTCCGCGCACGGCCGGGATCTGCCCTGGCGCTCGCCGGATTGCTCGGCCTGGGGTGTCCTGGTCAGCGAAATCATGCTGCAGCAGACCCCGGTCGTCCGGGTGCAGCCGATCTGGCACGAGTGGATGGCGCGCTGGCCGGTGCCGTCCGCGCTCGCCGCGTCGGCGCAGGGCGAGGTCGTGCGGGCCTGGGGCAAGCTCGGCTATCCGCGCCGGGCGCTGCGGCTGCACGAGGCCGCCGCAGTGATCGCGAAGGAGCACGGGGACGTCGTTCCGTCCGATGTGGACACTCTGCTGGCGCTGCCCGGGATCGGCGCCTACACCGCGCGGGCCGTCGCCGCCTTCGCCTACGGGCGGCGGGCACCGGTGGTCGACACGAACGTGCGGCGGGTCGTCGCGCGGGCGGTGCACGGGGCCGGGGACGCCGGGCCCGCGTCCAACACCCGCGACATGAACGACGTCGAGGCGCTCCTGCCGGCCGAAGACGCGCCCGCGGCGAAGTTCTCCGCGGCGATCATGGAGCTCGGCGCGCTGATCTGCACCGCACGCGCCCCGAAGTGCGCGGACTGCCCGATCTACGACGAATGCGCGTGGCAGCTCGCCGGCCGGCCGGAGTACACCGGCCCGGCCAAGCCGGTGCAGCGGTACGCGGGCACCGACCGGTACGTCCGCGGGCGGCTGCTCGACGTCCTGCGCGGCAGCGAGGGGCCGGTCGAAAAGGCTCGCCTGGACCAGGTGTGGCACGACGGCGGTCAGCGCGACCGCTGCCTGGACTCCCTGCTCGTCGACGGGCTCCTGGAGCAGACCCGCGACGGCCTCTTCGCCCTGCCGGGTGAACACTGACGCACTACAACAAAAGTTGGTCAATAGTTGTCATTGGCGCGCTGCGGAGTTACCGTTTCACGCATGGTCACTGTTGACCGCCGGACCCTGCTGAAGGCGGGGGTGACCGCGACCGCGGCCGGCGCACTGGGGATGACGACCACGGGGACGGCCACCGCGGCCGTGCCGGTACCGACGATCCACCCGACGTCCGACTGGGGCGCCCGGCCCGCCGCCGGCACCATCGTGGTGGAGAACCACAAGCCGACCTACATCGTCGTGCACCACGCGGTCGACCCGCCGATGAACGACGACTTCTCGCTGGCGCGGGCCTACTACGTCTCGCGGTTCATCCAGAACCTGCACATGGACAAGAACGGCTGGATCGACAGCGGCCAGCAGTTCACGAACAGCCGCGGCGGGTTCATCACCGAGGGACGGCACCGCAGCCTGGAGATCCTGCGCGGCGGCACCCGGCACGTGCAGGGCGCGAACGTCGGCAACCACAACAGCGAGGTCATCGGCATCGAGAACGAGGGCCTGTACAGCACGGTCGACGTGCCGCCGGCACTGTGGAACTCGCTGGTCTCGCTGGTCGCCTACATCGCGAGCCAGTACGGGATCGCGCCGGAGTTCATCAAGGGCCACCGCGACTTCAACTCGACCGAGTGCCCCGGCCAGGTGCTCTACAACCGGCTGCCGGAGCTGCGGACGGCCGTCGGGCGCGTCCTGGGCGTGTCGGTGGCGAAGGCCGAGGCCGGGTGGCCGCTGCTCAAACCGGGCGACACGGGCCGCCGGGTGCAGCTGGCGCAGCAGTTCCTGCGCGCGTCCGGCTTCGGGGTGCCGACGGACGGCGTCTTCGGCCAGTCCACAAAGGACGCCGTGGCCGCTTTGTCCGTTCAGGCGGGTTTGCCCCGCGACACGTGCACCGCGACCAAGGTGACCGACGAAACCGGGTTCCTCGGCGCCGACGTGTGGCCGCTGATCGTCCCCTCGGACCGCTCCACGGCGGCCTGGCGGGCGGACCTCGCCCGGGCCTGAAGGGTCGACACGCGTGATTGAGAGGTCGACACGCGTGATTGAAGGGTCGACACGGCGATACAACGGCGTGCGGCGTGTCGTCCCTCTGATCACGCGTGTCGGCTTTCCCATCACGCGTGTCGACCGGTTCAGCGGTTCAGGACCTGGCTGAGGAAGGCCTCCACGGCGCCGCGGTAGATCTCCGGGGCCTCGTCGTGGGGCAGGTGGGCCGAACCCGGCACCACCAGGTGTTTCGCTCCGCTGACCCGGTCGGCGACGAGCGCCTGCTGGCCGTGCGGCATCGCGGTGTGCTCACCCTCGACCAGCAGCAGCGGGCAGCGGATCGCCGCGATGACGTCCCAGTAGTCCCGGCGGCCCCACTCGGCGGCGATGACGTACAGGTCCTCGAGGTCCGCGACCAGGTGGAACCCGTCGGACCGCTCCTCGACGCAGTCCGCGAAGTACTCGCCCGCGTCGCCGAAGAACTCCCGGACGTGGCCGAGCGAGGAGAACGGGACCGGCCAGCTCTCGAAGTACCCGCGCCAGGTCTCGACGGTGCGGCCGCGCTGGTCCGGCGCGAAGTCCTCGGAGACGACCGCGCGCACCAGCTCCGGGTACCGCGCGGCGGTCGCCCAGGCGTGCAGGCCGCCCATCGAATGCCCGATCAGCACCGCCGGGCCGGCGTCGAGGGTCCGCAGCGCTTCGGCGACGTCGTCGGCGAAGCGCTCGGTCGTCCACGGGCCGACGCGCGGCGCGTTTCCGTGGCCGCGCGCGTCCAGGCCGTACACCGCGCCGTAGGGCCGGAGCCACTCCGCGACCCGCCACCACGTCCGCGCGCGGCCCATCAGGCCGTGGAGCAGAACGATCGGCACACCGCTGCCGCCGAAACAGAGCACGCGGCCACCTAACCACAAAACCCCTGGTGCGGAACGTGACCAAGTGATCGCAATCGATAACCTATGGTGGTCGTATGCGCCGCCGACTGACCGCACTGGCCGTCTGCGCCGCGGTGGTCCTCGCCGTGGCGTGCGGCGGCGACGCCGTGACGGCGGCTCCTCCGCCGCCGCCCATGCACCCCGTGCCAGGCGCGTCCGGCGCGGGCGATCCGTACTACCCCGACGACGGCAACGGCGGGTACGACGCGCTCGGCTACCAGGTCGACGTCAAGTACGACCCGCCGAGCGGGCACCTCGACGGCGACACCACGGTGACCGCGAAGGCCACCGAAGACCTGAGCAGGTTCGACCTCGACCTGCGCGGGCTGGACGTGCACAGCGTCGAAGTCGACGGCCAGCCGGCGACGTTCCGCCGCGAGAAGGCGTTCGAGCTGGTCATCACGCCGACGGCGCCGATCCGGGCCGGCACGACGTTCCGCACGCGGGTGCGGTACGGCGGCGACCCGGCCAAGACGCCGCACGAAGGCGGCAGCGAGAACGGCTGGAAGCACTCGGCCGACGGCGGCGCGTACATGGTCGGCGAGCCGCACTCGGCGGCGTTCTGGTACCCGGCGAACGAAACCCCGCGCGACAAGGCCACCTTCACGCTCACCGCGCACGTCCCCGCGGGCTGGAGGGTGATCTCGAACGGCCGCGAGGGCCCACCGGGCACCTGGACCGAGCCCAACCCGGTGGCGACCTACCTGACGACGATCGCCATCGGCAAGTTCAGTGTCGACTCCTCGACATTGCCGGGCGGGACCCCGGTGGTCTCGGCGTACGCGCCGGGCACCGAAGCCCGCCGCGCGGTCGGCGACCGCCTGCCGGAGGTGCTCGGCTTCCTGAGCGGCAAGTTCGGCCCGTACCCGCAGTCGGCGGCGGGCGGGATCTTCCTGAACGAGGACGTCCCGTTCTCGCTCGAGACGCAGACCCGGCCGACGTACGCGAAGTGGGCCGATCTGCCGACGCTGGTGCACGAGAACGCCCACCAGTGGTTCGGCGACTCCGTCTCGGTCAAGAGCTGGTCGGACATCTGCCTGAACGAGTGCTTCGCGTCGTACTCGCAGTGGCTGTGGGCCGAGCGCGAGGGCCAGAACCTGGACGACCGCTACCGCGCGGCCATCGAGATCACCCGCGGCAGCACGGACTTCTGGGCGCAGAAGCTGGTCGGCATGGGCCAGGGCCACGAGTTCGAAGGCGTCTACAACAAGGGCATCCTGGCGCTGCACGCCCTGCGCCGCGAAATCGGCGACCCGGCGTTCGACCGGCTGCTGCACGAGTGGCCGGCCCGCTTCCGCCACGGCAACGCGACCTGGTCCGACTTCGAGGCGATGGCGACGCGGATCAGCGGCCGGGACCTGCGCGCGTTCTTCGACACCTGGTTCCGCGGCACGAAGCTCCCCGCGGACGCCGACCTCTTCCCCGGCTCACTGCGCAGCTGAGCTGCCGAGCAGGGAACGCGTCAGCGCACTCCGCGCGTCCTGCATCTCCCGCAGCGCCGCCGTGAGCTCCTCGTCGCCGACGACCACGTCCTCGTCCGGGCGCGCGGCCAGCGCCCGCAGCGACGCTCGCCGCAACAGCTCCTTCGCGAACGACGCCGTCATCCCCGCCGTCGCCTCGACCACCGGGCCGAGGTCCGCCGTCAGCTTCAGGCCGCGCGCGTACAGCCGCAGCAGCGCTTCGCGCCCCGCCGCGTCCGGCAGCGGGATCTCGACCGCGAGGTCGACTCGGCCCGGCCGGTCGGCCAGGGCCTTCTCCAGCTCGCTCGCCCGGTTGGTGGTGAGCAGGAACGTCACGTCGGCGTCGCCGCCCACGCCGTCCATCGCGTCGAGCAGGGTGAACAGCAGCGGCTGGACCATCGGCCCGTAGCTGCGGTCCTGCGCGATCAGGTCGACGTCCTCGAGCACGACCACGCTGGGCTGCAGCCGGCGGGCCAGCTCGGCCGCCTTGCCGACGAACTTCATCGCCGCGCCGGTCAGGATGAGCACCGTGGTGTCCGGCAGGCGGCCCATCAAGTAGCGGACCGTGTGCGTCTTGCCGGTGCCGGGCGCGCCGTGCAGCAGCAGCCCGCGCTTGAGGTGCTGGCCGGCCGCCAGCAGCCGCTCGCCGTGTTCGGCGATGCCCGCCGTGTGCCGCTCGATCGCCTCGAGCACGCCGTCCGGCAACACGACCTCGTCGTCGGTCAGCGCCGGGCGCGGGAGGAACGTGAGCAGCTCGTTGCCGCGGTGCTCGCTGGTGCCGAAGGCCAGCACCTGGCCCCGCAGGAGGTCGTGCTCGGCCATCAGCCGCTCGACGCGGTCGCGCACTTGGGTGGCGGTCACCCGTGACGTCGCCAGGACCTCCAGCCGGCACTGCTCGAGCCCCCACTGCGGGTTCGGGCCGCGGATGGCGAGCACCACCGGTTCGCCGCCCGGGGCGTGCGTGCCGACGAGCCCGAGCTGGACCGCTTCGGTCGCGGTGTCCGGGCCGGTCGCCGTGGTCGTGTAGTCCACCGAACCGAGCTCGTACATGCCCTGCCGCCGCGCGATCGCGAGCATCCCGACCAGGTCTTCGTGCGCGCGCTGGCCGCCCGCGACGCCGAACCAGTTCACCGCCGTGCCGTGCCGGGCCAGGTAGGCGTCGACCCCGCACTGGAGGTTGGCGTGCTCCCACATCGGCCAGTTGCGGGTCACCACCACCACTTCCGGCAGTGGCGCACCCAGGTGGCCGGTCACCCGTTCGATCAGTTCGCTGCTCTGGCCGCTCGCGACCTCGTCCGCGGCGGCGCGGACGATCCGGGCGAGGTCGGCGGCGAGAGCGCGTTCCGTACTCCCCATGCCCTCAACAGTGGCACGGGTCACACGCGAGAGCCAACTAGGCTGGGGACATGAGTGTCGTGAAGATCAACGCGATCGAGGTCCCCGAGGGCGCCGGCCCCGAGCTGGAGAAGCGGTTCGCCGCGCGCATGCACTCGGTCGACCAGCAGCCGGGCTTCCTCGGCTTCGAGCTGCTGCGGCCGGTTTCCGGCGAGACGCGCTACTTCGTCTACACGAAGTGGGAGACCGAGGAGCACTACCAGGCGTGGGCGAAGGGCGGCCCGGCCGCGGCAGCGCACTCGGGCGAGCGGGCCAAGCCGGTCTCCACCGGCGCGAACCTGCTGGAGTTCGAGGTCGTCCTCGGTTCGCAGCCGGGTGCGTGAGCAAGCCGCGAAGCTCCTGGACGGCGCCGGCGCGCTCCTGATCTGCGCCGGCGCCGGCATGGGCGTCGACTCCGGCCTCCCGGACTTCCGCGGCGGCGAGGGGTTCTGGCGCGCGTACCCGCCGTACGCCCGGCTCGGGCTGCGGTTCGAGGAACTCGCCGACCCGCGCCACTTCGCCGACGATCCCGAACTGGCCTGGGGCTTCTACGGGCACCGGCTTTCGCTGTACCGCGAGACGGTGCCGCACGAGGGGTTCCGGCTGCTGCTCTCGCTGGGCTCGCGCCTACCCGGCGGCGTGCGCGTGTTCACGTCCAATGTGGACGGCCAATTCCAGAAGGCGGGCTTCGAGTTCGTCGCGGAGGCGCACGGCTCGATCCACCACCTGCAGTGCCTGGCCGGGTGCACGACCGAGATCTGGCCGGCCGCCGACGTCACCGTGTCGATCGACCCGGAAACGATGCGCGCGGTACCGCCGCTGCCGTCGTGCCCCCGCTGCGGCGGGCCGGCGCGCCCCAACATCCTGATGTTCGGCGACTTTTCCTGGGTCCCGGACCGCAGCCAGGCCCAGCTGGACGAGCTGACGGCGTGGCGCCGCACGGCCCGCGACCTCGTGGTGGTGGAGCTGGGCGCGGGCCAGGCGGTCCCGACGGTCCGCCGCTACGCCGAACTGGCCAGCGCGGCGACGGGCGCGCTGATCCGCATCAACCCGCGAGAACCCGAGATCCGCCACGGCCGCGGCGTCTCGATCGCGGCCGGGGCACTGGAGACGCTCACCGCGTTGACGGCTGCCCGGCCGCGGAATCCCGCGTCCTGAATAGGGCCGTTGGCCCCAACTGGTGAATCCGGCGCGAAAACCCGGCGGGGTGTGCCACAATGCACAACCGACGCCGGCCGACGTCAGGGGGCGGTCGGACGAAGTGCGCGGAGGGGGCACTTTGGCGATCTGTGCTCGGTGCGGAAACAAGCGCGACCCGGCCAGCCGGAACTGCCCGCACTGTGAAGCGTCCGGGCAATTCCCGGCGGTGACGAGCCCGGCCGGGCCGCTTTCCCCTGCCATGCCGTCGATGCCCCGTGACCAGGCCACCCTTCCCGCGCAGCCACTGGTCGCGGCGCCGGAACAGCCGGCACCGCCGCTTCCACCGCTTCCGCCGGTACCCCGGGTTTCGCCAGGGAAAGCGGCGAAACCGGCGCGGCCCGGATTGTGGAGCCGGCTGGGCGGGAAGCTGCGCGGCGCCTTTTCCCGGCCGCCCGGATACCGCAACGGCTTCATCTGGTTCGTCACCGGAATGCTGCGCGACAAGCGCGGTCTCGCCGGTGCGCTGGCCGCGGCGTGGTTCAACCTGCCGCTCGCCATTTTCGGCGGCGGTGCCGGACTGGTCGTCGGCGCGATAATCGGCTACTTCGGCGGGGCCAGGATCGGCGGGAGCGCGACGTCCTGGGCGGCGGACATCCCGGTCTTCGGCACCATGATGGACAGTGCGCTGCTGCAGGGCGGCGGCATTCTCGGCCTGCTCGCCGGCGCGGTGATCGGCGCGATCGCCGGCTTCGCGGCCGGGCTCCTGCTGCCGTGGATCGGTCTCGTCTCGGCCGATCCGGCGGTAGCCGCCGGCCTCTTCCTCGGGCAGCTCGTCGTGGCGTTCCTGGTCGGGGTGCTCTACACCGTCTACCAGGTCGGCGCCGAGGGCGCGGTGTTCCGCATCGCCGGGTACCGGCAACCCAGCCGCCGGGAGAAGGAACTGATCCTCCCGATCCTCGAAGACTGCGCGCGCCGCCTCGGCCTCGCCAAGGTGCCCCCGCTGCTGATGGACGACGACCGCCTGCCCAACGCCTACGCGGGCGCTCGGCACATCATCGTCACCCGCGGGTTCCTCGACGAGTTCAACTACGACGAGGAGCCGCTGGCCGGCGTGCTGTGCCACGAGCTCACGCACTGGCGCAACGCGGACCCGCTGTCCGGGATGTTCGTCCGGGGCGTGGCGCTGCCGCTCTACCTCGCCTACAACGTCTTCACCTGGCTGATGAACTTCTCCAGCAACGGCCTGGTCAGAGTGGCGCTGCTGGCCGCGTCGTGGCCGCTGATGGTGTGCATCCGGTTCTTCGTGGTGCCGCTGCAGGCCGCGGGCAGCCGGGCCGCGGAGTACCGCGCCGACCAGGGCGCGGTCGCCGCCGGCCACCGCCAGGGCATCCGGCGGGTCCTCGCCAGGTTCCGCGACAGCTTCGACGGCGCGCGCAACGGCTGGGAGGCGGCGATCTGCCACAGCCACCCGCCGAACGAGCTGCGGCTGGAGGCCGTCGAGGAACCCGGCGCCACCTACCCGTTGCCGGACGCCGACGGACCCGCGATCCCGATGCCGGTCGTGGTGACCGGCTCGGTGGCCCGCGACTGAGGCGCCGATGTCGATCGCAGAGTGGCCCGCGATCCCGCCGTTCCGCGTCGACCCGCGGCGGCAGGTCTTCCTCGGCTGGGACGCGCGGGCCGGCTACCAGCGCTGCTGGAGCGCACCGGAGGACTCGGTCGGCATCGTCGGCCCGCCGCGCTACGGCAAGACCTCCGGTCTCATCATCCCGTCGGTGATGTGGTGGGAAGGCCCGTTGGTCTGCACGTCGACGCGCGGCGACATCCTCGCGTTCACCGGCAACCGGCGGCGGGCGCTGGCCGCGCCGTACGGCGGTTCGGTGTACGTCTACGACCCCTTCGGCAGCGAGTACCCGGAGACGTCACTGCGCTGGTCGCCGCTGGCCGACTGCGCGAACCCGTCCGTCTGCTACCGGAGGGTGGCCGCGATGACGGCGGTCGCCGGCCAGGGCGTCCAGGACGGCGACCACTGGCGCGGCGGCGCGGCGGCGATCCTGCGCGCGTACTTCCACGCGGCGGCGCTGGAGGGCCTGCCGTTGTCGACGGTCCGGAAGTGGCTGGCGGGCCAGGAAACCCGTGACCCGGTGGCGATCCTGCGGCTGTCGTCGAGCCCGGGTGCGATGTGGGCGGACGACCTGGACGCGCTCAAGCTCCTCGGCGACCGCGAGCGCGGCAGTTTCTATTCGGTGGCCCGCAACACGCTGGAGGCGACGTCCGAGCCGACGGTGCTGCGCTCGTGCGCGGCCAACGAGCTGGACATCGACAAGTTCCTGGCGACCCGCTCGTCGCTGTTCATCATCGGGCCGTCCCACCAGCAGCAGGCGATCGCGCCCCTGATGGCCGGCCTGGTCGACAGCATCGCCCAGCGCGCGGCCGAGCTGGCCGCCGTCCAAGGTGGCCGCCTCGACCCGCCACTGCTGCTGGCCCTGGACGAAATCGCGAACATCGCCCCGCTCCAGAGCCTCCCGTCCCTGGTCAGCGAAGGCGGCGGCCGCGGCATCGTGACGATGTGGGCCACCCAGAGCCTGGCCCAGCTGCGCAACCGCTACGGAGTCGAGCAACAGGCGGCGATCCTGGCGGCGACAACGGCAAAACTGATCTTCGGCGGCCTGTCCAACGGAGAGGACCTGCACAACATATCGGCCTGGGCGGGCGAGGAACGCCAGACGACGACCAGCATGCAGGTGGCACCCCAGACGGGAGCACCGGTGGGCCAGGTGGGGGTCGGCGGTCCGGCACAGGCCGGGATGGGCCACACGGTGAGCAGCATGTTCCGCCCGGCGTTGCCGATCAACGCGATCCAGCTGCTGCCACCGTTCCACGCGTGGCTGTTCTGGCGGAGCGACCCGCCGCTGCAGATCGAGGCGCGTCCGGCGGGGGCGATCGAGGCGTTCGCACAGTTGAGGGGATACACGGCATGACCGCGGACGAGGGTTACGAATACTTCGCGAAGGTGCGCCCGAGCCAGCCGGTCGACCGGCCCAGCACGCTGTGGCGGCGCCGCGACGGCCGGCTGGAATACCTTTCGCTGCTCGATTGGGACTGGCACGAGCCCGACGACCAGTTGCTCCTGCCCGATCCATCGACCCTGGAACCGGTGACGGCGGAACACGCCGCGGTACTGCTCGCCGACCGCCAGCGGTTCGTGCAGTACTGGGTCGAACAGAACACCGGTGACCGGCCGCCCTCGGTGTTCCGCCGTCGCCGCAGCCCGGAGCGTCTGACGGACGAAGTGTTCGGCCTCCGCAACCGCTGGGTCCCGACCACGTCGATCCGGGAGTTCCTGAGCCGCGGGCCGGACCTCGGTTCGGATCTGGTCCGCGCGGACCTGGCCACCGCCGAGCGCGTGCTCGAGGAGACCCGAGGAGTCGCCGGGGCCACCGAGCTATGAGCCTGCCGTGGGAAGGCAAGGACGCCGACGAAGGCCTCCGGCTCGAAGCGGACGAGAACGCCGAGGTCGAGAAGGCCTGGGCGAAAGCCCAGGCCGCACAGCCCCTGTTCGATCAGGTCATGACTTCGGTCTGCGCCGGCACGGCCGAATACGGGGCGAAGCAAGAGGGACTCGAGTACTCGCTCAAGACGCTGGATTCCTTCCGCGGCAAGGTGGCCAGAAAGACGGCCGAAATACCCGCCGAGCGGGCAGCGGCGGAAACGAACGACCTGAACCGCTACACCCTGACCTTCCCTCCGGACCAGTACGCGGACGGGACCCTGGCCGCCTTCGACGAGCTCGAGCGGCGCGGGTTCGAACGCACGAAGTGCGACAACTCCTGGCACCGGCAGGGTTACAAAGGCGTCAACACCAACTGGCGCCACGAGAAATCCGAACAGACGATGGAGGTTCAGTTCCACACGCCGGAAAGCTTGGCGGTCAAGGAAGAGAACCACCTGCTGTACGAGATCGGCCGGAACAGGGAAGCACTCCAAGACGAAGAAGCCGCCGCGGTCGATGTGCTCCAGGCTCGGCGCTACGAAGGCATCACCGTCCCGTCAGGCCACGAACGCATCTCCCCGCCGCTCGATCCCGAGGAACAGGTCGGCGTCGTGTCGGACGAAGCGATCCACCGCATGATCGCGCGGGAGGAGCGGCTTCGACAGCAGAAGGCCGAACAAAAGGCACGAACTCAGGCCGAGCAAGGAGAACCGGACCGCGGGACCGACCGCAACCCGACCGGGCCGGCACCACCGGAGCTGTTCTCCCGCGGTGCCGCCCGGACGAACCAGGACATCATCGACAACGGCGGCGGCCTGCCACGCACCCGGGAGACCGTCGACACCGCCGCCGAGGCCGGTGGGGTAGACCTCAGCGACGTCGACGTGGTCATCGTGGACGAGCCGGATGAGATCCGGTACCTCGACCACCAGGAAGCCTGCGCCTGCACGCCGGGCGAACTCGGAGGCGCGCAGATCCGGCTCGGCCCGGCGAGTTTCTCGGACGAGCGGACCCTGGTCGCGACCCTCGCGCACGAGAAGACGCACGTCGACCAGTTGCGCTCGGGCGCCGACGTGGACACCGAAAGCCTCAAGACGCTCGAAGAAGAGGCATACGCTAGCGAAGCCCCCGCGCTGGAAAGGTACGAACAACATGTCAGCAGTCCGGTTCACGATCGAGACGACCTTCGATCTGCCGGGCCGGAACGGGATTCTGGCCCCGGGGACGGTCGAGGCGGGGGTGATCCGGGGCGGGATGACACTCAGGACCGAGGAGAACCTGCCGGTGCGGATCCTGGCCGTCGAGTTCCTGAGCCCGAACGAGCGGGAGACGAACCGGCGGACGCTGGTGATCGACCGGAGGGACGCGACGGCGATCCAGGCCGGAACGGTACTGACGAATCCGAGCTGAGCGACCGAGCCGGGATCGAAGAGCAGGACGAGACGCAGCGGCAGCAGGAGCAGACCGCCGAGCAGGTGGAGGCGCAGCCCGACGAGTCGGCGCCCGAGGAACCGGAACCCGACGCGCCCACGGCCGAGGACCCGGAACCCGCGGAATCCAGCTCCGAGCCTCGGGATGCGGCCGCCGAATCGGAGCCGGCCGCCGAAGAACCCGCGCCCGAAGAGTCCGCGCCCGAGGAACCAGCCCCGGAACAAAACGAGCCCACCACCGACGAGCCCGCGCCGGCGGAACCTGCCCCGGACGAGCCCACGCCCGGCCCCGCGGCAGACGACCGCGCTCCCGAAGAGCCCGCTGCCGAGCACAACGAACCCACCCCGGAAGAACCCGCACCGGAACAACCGGCACCCGAGGAACCGGCCACCGAAACCGAAGCAGCCGCCGAGGAACCGGCCCCGCAACCGGAACCCGCCCTCGAGGAGCCAGCCGCCGAAACCGAACCGGCACCCGAGGAACCGGCCCCGCAACCGGAACCGGCGCCCGAAGAGCCAGCCACCGAAACCGAACCGGCTCCCGAAGAACCAGCACCGCAACCCGAACCCGCCCCCGAAGAACCCGCGGCCGAAGAACCCGCCGGCTACGAAGACCAAGCCGCCGCTGATGATGCTCGCGTTGCCGACTCCATGGGTTCCGAGTCCGGTGGCTACGACAGCGGTGGCTACGAAGACAGTTACGAACCGGAAGCGTCCAGCGGCATGGAGAGGGACTAGCACCATGGCCCAGACACCACCACCCTGGATCTGGGACGCGCTCGACGACGACGTCCGCGCCCGGTCGTGGCAGGAGCTTGCCGACTGGGTCGACTGGCTCGGCGATGCCTACTCGCCCTGGGTTCTGCTGCCACCCTGCTGGCCCGCGCACGAAGGGCTGAAAACCGAGCTCAGCATGTTCTGGTACTGGCACCGCTGGCTGAGCACCGCCGCCGTCAACCCGATCGACGGTGTCCGGTGGCACAACGAACTCCGGCGGTCCGCGCAGGCCTGGCGGGAGCTCGCCACCTGTCAGCACGAGCCGCCCGTTGCCCACCACCACCAGATCGTCGCCGCGCAGCGGGCGCGGCGCGACCAGTTCCTGGCCGATGCCCAGCGGCCCGAACAGGGGGAACCGTGACCACACTGGTCAACTGCCGTACCTGCCGGAACGCCGTCGCGCCCGGGGCCGCCGCGTGCCCGAGGTGCGGGGAGGCCGTCGAACGGACGCCTTGTCCGCACTGCGCCGCGCCGGCGCAGCCGGATGCCCGGTTCTGCCACCGGTGCGGCCGCAGCCTCACCGCGGCCGCCGGCGACGAGGTGCAGGACCCGCCGACGCCGCCGAGCGGGTACGCCGTTGCCGCCGACCCGTTCGTCCGGCCGTGGCAGCCGAGCCGCCGGGCCGGGCTCGTCACCGCGGTCGTCGTCTCCGTCCTGGTCGTGCTCGCCGCCGGGCTCTTCGTCGTGCAGAAGACCGTCTTCTCGCCGGAGGCCGCGCTGAACGGCTACTTCGACGCACTGGCCGAGCGGGACGCCGAGACGGCCGCGTCGTACGTCGGCAGCGACCGTCCCAGCGGGGACATGCTCCGGTCGCCCGACTACCAGCCCCCGACCGGGCTGAAGATCCACAACGTCGAAGACGACGGCGACGACACCAAAACCGCCTCCATCAGCTTCGTCGTCGGCGACCACGAGCAGTCGGGCAAGGTGCAGCTCACCCGGCGCCGGACCCACACCTGGGGCGTGTTCCGCGACTGGGCGATCAGTGATCTCCGGCCCACCCTGCGGATCACGACCGCCACCGCGGTGCCGGTGCGCGTCGACGGGGAAACGCTCGCGACCGGCGGCCCGCGCGACGGCCTGGAGATCCCGGTGTTCCCCGGGCGGCACAAGGTCGACATCGCCGACAACCCGCTGCTGGAGACCGACCAGAACGTCGTCGAGGCGGCGCTGGGCGCGACCGAGGTGCCGCTCGGCGTGCGGGTCAAGGCTTCGGCGCAGCAGGCCGCCCAGGACCAGGTCAAGACCTACCTCGACCAGTGCGCCGGCCAGAAGACCGCGGAGCCGCCGAACTGCCCGTTCCGGCTGGCTTTCTACAGCGAAGTCGTGAACGTCTCCTGGAAGATCACGGCCTACCCGGAGGTGGAACTCCAGCAGACCCAGTCCGGCGAGGTCACCGTGCGCACGCGAACCGAGTCCCAGGGCCGGGTCACGGTCACCGGTACCCAGTCCGGCGGCACGCCCTACCAGGACGAGCAGACCTTCACCGTCAGCGGCGGCATTTACCCCGATCAGGGGAGGCTGGTGTTCGCGCCGAACTGATCAGGGTTTCGCGCCGGAAAGCGCGGCGTCGAAGATCACCTGCATGTCCGTCCAGCCGGCGACCACCGACGACCCGTACACGAAATAGTCGACCCCCTGGGCCCGCCAGTAAACCGATTTGACGTGCTTGAGGCCGACGTCCGCCTGGAATTCGAACTCCCAGCTGACCGCTTCGGCTCCCCGCACGGTCGTCGGCTCGAGCCCGATGAGCCGATATCCGGGGTGGCCGCGCGGAAAAGTGCGCTCGTAATCCTGCTGCGCGGCCAACAGCGCTTTCCCGGGCGACGGCGCACCGCCGTACCGCAGGAAGCGCGAGGACTGCGCCGGGTCGGTCGCCTGGACGCTGCCCGGCGAGGACGTGGGCTTGACCTCCCACCCGGCCGGGATGACGGTCGTGATGCCGGCCGGCCCGGTCACCGGCTGGGTCCCGCCGGGAACAGCGGACGGCGACGTCGCCGCCGGGCCGGTGGAAGACGTCGGGACCGGCGTCGACGACGGGCGTGCGCTGGTCGTCGAGACGGATGGGCTCGCGGCCGGTGCGGCGACCGGCGCGGCGCCGCGGTCACGCACCACCAGCACCACGACCGCGGTCAGCGCGCAGACCGTCAGGTTGACGATGACCGCCACCGCAGCCAACGTCCGGGAATTCATGCCGCCCATCGCTCCCCCGTGCAATCACTCGCCGACGTGCCGCCGCGAACGGAAAGACACGGTAAACTGTCCCGGCACATTCGCAACTCTAAGCGGCAACACCAATCCGGACAAGAACGGGACGACGGTGAGCGAGCAAGCGGTGGGGCAGCTCGAACAGGAACTGGCGCAACGCCCGGGTGATCCGGAATTGCGGCAACGGCTGGCGTGGGCGCTCAAACAACGCGTGGAGGATTCGCTCAGCGTCACGATCTACGACGTCCGGGTGATCACCACCGCGAAACAGCGTGAAATCTGCCGTGACGCCGCGACGCGGATCCCGCAGCTCGCGCCCCACGACCAGCAGCTGGCGGTGTTCGCCGCCGATCTGGCCGACGACCTGAACACCGGCGACACCTGGACGTGGCAGAGCAAACCCGTCGCGCTCACGCTCGGAATCTGCGCGGCCGTCGTGGGCCTCGCACTGGTGCTGGTCGGCGCCTTCGCCGACACGATCCCGCTGATCGTCGCGGCGGCCGTGCTGAGCAGTGCCGCGCTGGCCGGGGTGGTCCTCGCCTTCCGGCGGCAGCAGTGGCAGGTCAGCGCCAAGGAGCTGCAGCCCCTGCTCCGCCCCTGAGCCGTCAGGGCAGCCGGACCTCCGCGAACACCGCCCGGTGGTCGCTGCCGGCGACGTCGAACACGCGGTAGTCCAGCACCGCCGCGCGGTTGTCCACCGCCACGTGGTCGATCGTCACCACCGGCATTGACGACGGCCATGTCGGTGCGAGGCCTTCGCCGCGCTCCTCCGCCGCGTCGCGGTAGCCGCGGGCCAGGACCGTCCGGTAGGCCGCGTGGTCCAGCGTCGCGTTGAAGTCGCCCGCCAGGATGCGCAGGCCGTGCTCGCCCGCCGGGAGCGACAGGTCCTTGATCTCGCGCTCCCACAGCGGCGTGTCGACGTCCGGGGACATCGGGTGGACCGCGACGATCTCGGCCACCACGCCGTCGCCGAGGTCGGCCTCCGCGCCCGGCTGCTTGGCCGCCGAATCCCCGGTGAGGTTGACCTCCTTCAGCGGGAAGCGGGACGCGATCCCCGAGCCGAACGCGCCGGGCGCCGGGTGCAGCACCCGGTTCGGCAGCAGGTCGAACAGCCCCGCCGCGGTCAGCCGGTCGACCGCGGACGGTGTCATCTCGACCAGGTTCAGCACGTCGACCCGCTGCTCGCGCACCAGGTCGACGACGGCTTTCGCGTCGGCCTGGCCGTAGAGCAGGTTCGAGGCGAGGACGCGCAGTGTCTTGCCCTGCACGGTGCGTTGTTCGCTCGCCGACACCCGCGGGATGACCAGGACGGCCAGCGCGAGCGCCAGCACCAGCGCGACCCCGCCGAGCCACCACCGCCGCAACGCCAGGGTGACGCCGCCGAGCAGCGCCCCCGCGGCCGCCGCGAACGGCGTCAGCGACAGCGCGACGAGCGTGTACCAGCCGCCGTCGTAGCCGAGCAGGCGCAGCGCCGCCAGCAGCGCCAGTGGCACCACCGGGACCACCAGCAGGGCGGTGACCAGGGGGTTCTTCCGCCGCGACCGCGTCTCTTCCGCAACCACCATGCTGCCGAGTATGCCGAGACCGGCGCCGCGCGGCTGCGGCCCCGACAACTCCTCCACAAGATCTCCACCAGCGCCTGCCAGCCGCTGACAGCGCGCTGTGCGTGGCTTGCCAGCGCGGCCGTCCACAGTGACTCCCGAAAGCGGCAAGCGAAGGAGGACGCCCATGTCGCACGCAATCCAGGCCGAGGGCCTGGTCAAGACGTTCGGGGAGACGAAGGCGCTGGACGGGGTCGACCTCGAAGTCCCGTTCGGCCAGGTCGTGGGGGTGCTGGGGCCGAACGGCGCCGGCAAGACGACCGCCGTCCGGATCCTGGCGACGCTGATGAAACCGGACGCGGGCCGAGCCACGGTCGGCGGCTACGACGTGGTCACCGACCCGGTCCGGGTCCGCAGCCTGATCGGGCTGACCGGGCAGTACGCCTCGGTCGACGAGGACCTCAACGGCATCGAGAACCTCGTCCTGATCGGACGGCTGTACGGCTACTCCCGTGCCGACTCGAAGGCCCGCGCGACCGAGCTGATCGAGCGGTTCGAGCTGACCAAGGCGGCCAAGCGGCCGATCCGGACGTACTCGGGCGGCATGCGGCGGCGGCTGGACCTGGCCGCCAGCCTCGTCGGCCGGCCCGAGGTGCTCTACCTCGACGAACCGACCACCGGGCTCGACCCGCACGCCCGCAACGAGGTCTGGGACGTCGTCCGCGGCCTGGTCGCCGAGGGCGCCACGGTACTGCTGACCACGCAGTACCTGGAGGAGGCCGACCAGCTGGCCGACAAGATCACCGTCTTCGACCACGGCCGGGTCGTCGCCGACGGCCGTGCCGACGAGCTGAAGCGCCGCGTCGGCGGGCAGACGCTGCAGGTGCGGCCGACCCGGCTGTCCGACATGGACTCCGTCGACCGCATCCTCGGCGACCTGTCCGGCGTGCGGCCGACGCGCGACAACGCGACCGGCCTGCTCACCGCGCCGGTCAACGACCCGGTCCTGCTGTCCACCCTGGTCCGCAAGCTCGACGAGGCCGGGATCACCGCGGACGAGCTGGCGCTGCGGCTGCCCAGCCTCGACGAGGTGTTCCTCGCCCTCACCGGTCACACCGCCGAAGAGTCCGCTCCGGACAAGACCCTCGAAGGGAGCCTGGCATGACGACGCTGGCCCTCGACCGCCCGGCCCCGCCGCGGCACATCAGCCCCGGCAAGGGCGTCCAGCACTCGCTTTCGCTGGCCTGGCGCGGCATCCTGAAGATCCGCAAGAACCCCGAGCAGCTCGCCGACGTCACCCTGATGCCGATCGTCTTCCTGGTGATCTTCGTCTACCTGTTCGGCGGCGCGCTGTCCGGCTCGACCGACGCCTACCTGCAGATGGTGGTGCCGGGCATCATCGTGATGAACATCCTGCAGGCGTGCCTGACCGTCGGCGTGCAGCTCAACACCGACGTCACCAAGGGCGTGTTCGACCGGTTCCGCAGCATGCCGATCGCCCGCTCGGCCCCGCTGATCGGCGCGGTGCTCGCCGACGTCGTCCGGTACGTCGTCTGCCTGACCGTGCTGATGATCGTGGCGACGATCATGGGCTACCGGATCGCGACCAGCCCCGGCGAGTTCGCGGTGGCGATCCTGCTCGCGCTGGCGTTCGGGCTGAGCTTCTGCTGGGGCTCGGTGTTCGTCGGCATGCTGATGAAGACGCCGGGTTCGGCGCAGGCGCTGATGTTCGTCTTCATCATGCCGCTGACGTTCGGCAGCAACGTGTTCGTGCAGACGAACACCATGCCGGGCTGGCTGCGGGCGTGGGCGGACATCAGCCCGGTCAGCCTGATGGCGAACGCGCTGCGCGGCCTGATGAACGGCGGCGCGGTGGCCGGTCCGCTGGCCGGGGCGCTGGCCTGGATGGCCGGCGCGGTGATCGTGTTCTTCCCGCTGGCCACCTGGGCCTACCGCCGGCGGGTCTGAGAAGGCGCACACACGGGGGTGAGTAGCGCCAGGGGTCGTGAGTGGTAAGGCGGGTTAGAACCCGCCTTACCACTCACGAGCGTGTCAGCCGAGTTCGGACAGGAGCCAGGCGACCGTGTCGGGTTTGGACCGGCCGCGGGCCTCTTCGTAACGGGCGTCGTAGTCCGGGAGGGCCGCGCGCAGGACGTCGATGAGGGCCCGCACCTCGGGGCTGCCGAGGTCGAGCCGGCCGCGGATGACGGCGGACGCGGCGAGCATCCGCGTCGCCGTCTCGGGACGGCCCTGCCGCTCGCGGATCATCGCCAGCAGTTCCGCCGCCCCGGCCAGGTCCGGCATGTCGCCGCGCTGGTTCGTCGCCCGGATCGCGACCGCCGCGTGCGGCTCGGCCTCGTCCGCGCGGCCCTGGGCCAGCAGGAGCCGCGCCTCGAACGCGTGGATGAACTCGTCGCCGATGCCGCCGGGGAACCAGTCGTCGCCGCCCATCGCGCTGACGCGGTCGAGCAGCGCCCGCGCTTCGGCCAGCCGGCCCGTGCGCAGCAGCAGCTCGAGCCTGCCGAACATCAGGATGGCCCGGTGCTGCAGGTTCGTGATGCCTTCGCCGTAGCGTTCCGCGGCCTCCTGATCGCGCCAGGCGCCTTCGAAGTCCCCGCTGCGCGCCCGCTCGACGGACAGCCGCCACCAGTGCTGCACGGCGTCCTCGTACGACCGCAGCTCCATCGACAGCGCCAGGCCCTGTTGGTAGGTCTCGATGGCTTTGGCGCTCTCGCCGCTCTGCGACAGCGCGTACGCCTTGAAGCTCAGCGTCATCGCGATGCCCCAGCGGTCGCCGACCGCCTCGAACCCGGCGTGGGCCAGGTCGCGCGCCCGGTCCGCGCCTTCGACGTCGCCCGCGTCGTCGAGCAGGAAGCTCTCCACCCAGTGCCCGCCGGCGCGCGTCCACGGGTCCGGGTGCCGCTCGGCCCGGTGCACCTCGCGGACGGCGATGTCGCGGTCGCCGCCGAGGAAGGCCAGCATCGGCAGGGCCACCGCGAGTCCCGGGTACCGGTCCACCGCTTCGCTGCGCACGCAGTCGTCGACCAACCGGAGGATCGCGGGCCGGTCCGACCGGACCGGGATCGCGTCCATGAGGTAGCAGAGCGCCCGGTAGGCGGCCGAGACCGCCAGCGGCAGCCGGTCGCCGAACTCGAGGGTTTCGCGGATCAGCGAGCCGACCCGGCTGCCCTGGCCGAGGATGGTGAGGTACCAGAACATCCCGTCGAGCAACGCCACCGCGTTGTCCACATCGGACATCTCGATCGCGCCGCGCAGGGCGGCGATCATGTTGGCGCTCTCGGCTTCGTACCGGTCGATCGCCTGCAGCTGGTCGGGCGTGCGCAGCGCCGGCTCCAGCCGCTGCGCGAGTTCGGCGTAGTAGCGGGCCATCGACCGGCGCATCCGGTCGTGCTCCCCGGACTCCACCAGCCGCTCGGTGGCGTAGACCCGCAGCGTCTCGAGCATCCGGTACCGCGGCTCGCCACCGCTGCCGATCGCTTCCACTATGGACTTCTCGACCAGGCTGCCGAGCACGTACGGCACGTCGGCGGCGGGCAGCAGCTCGTCGGCGCAGACGGCCTCGATCGGCGTCAGCTCCGCGCCGCCCGCGAACACCGCGAGCCGCCGGGCCAGCACCAGCTCGGGCTCGGCGAGCAGTTCCCAGCTCCACTCGACGACCGCGCGCAGCGTCCGTTGCCTCGGCAGCGCGGTCCGGCTGCCCGAGGTGAGCAGCCGGAACCGGTCGCCGAGCCGGCCGGCGATCTGGGCGACCGTCATCGACCGCAGGCGCGCCGCGGCCAGTTCCAGGGCGAGGGGCATCCCGTCGAGCCGGCGGCAGATCTCCCCGACGTGGTCCACAGTGGACTCGTCGAGCACGAAGTCGGGGCGGACCGCGGCGGCCCGGTCGAGGAACAGCCGGGTCGAGTCGAGCTCGGCGGCCTCCGCGGGCGCGGCGCGTTCCGCGGGCACCGGCAGCGGGCCGAGCGGGCACAGCGCCTCCCCGGTGATGGCCAGCGGCTCGCGGCTGGTGGCCAGGATCCGCAGCCGCGGCGCCCGGTGCAGCAGTTCGTCGGCCAGCCGGGCGGCGGCGTCGACGACGTGCTCGCAGTTGTCCAGCACCAGCAGGGCTTCCTCGCCGCCGAGCACCTCGACGGCCTGCGTCACCGGCTCCGGCTGGCGGCGGTTGATCTCGGTCTCGGCGCGGATCTCCCGGACCTCCAGGGCGCCGAGCAGCGCACCGGGGACGTCTTCGGGATCGCGGACGCCGGCCAGCGCGACGAACCAGACCCGGCCGCGCTGGTGCGCGGGGTGCCGGGAGGCCGCCTCGGTGGCCAGCCGGGTCTTGCCCGCCCCGCCCGGCCCGGCCAGGGTGACCAGCCGGGCGCCGCCGAGCAGCTCGGCCAGCAGTTTGAGCTCGTCGTCGCGGCCGACGAACGTGGTCAGCCGGGTGGGCAGCCGGTCGGCCACCGGCGACGGCGGCGCGAACTCGCCGCGCAGCGCGGCGACGTGGATCTCCTGCAGCTCGGCCGAGGGATCGACGCCGAGCTGGTCGGCCAGCGTGCGGCGGAGCCCGGCGTAGACGGCCAGCGCTTCCGACTGCCGCCCGGCCGCGCACAGCGCGCGGATCCGCAGGCCGGCGAGCCGTTCGCGCAGCGGGTCGGCGTCGGCCGCCGCGGTCAGGTCGGCCAGCACCCCGGCGTGCTCGCCCAGCCGGATCAGGGCGTCGAAGCGGTCCTCGTTCGCCTCGGCCCGCAGGTCGGCGAGCCGCCGTGCCGGTGCGGGCGCGAAGGGCGCGTCGAGGACGTCGGCGAGCGCGGGGCCCTGCCACAGCGCGAGGGCGTCGGTGAGCAGTTCGGCGGCGCGAGCAGCGCGGTCCGCGGCCAGCTCACGGCGTCCCTCGGCGGCGAGCCGTTCGAACCGTTCGGCGTCGACGTCCCCGGCTTTCACCGCGAGCCGGTACCCGCCCGGCCCGGATTCGACGGCCACCGGCAAGGCCTTCCGCAGCCGCGAGACCAGCGACTGCAGGGCGTTGGCCGCGTCGGCGGGCGGTTCGGCGCCCCAGAGCCCGTCGACGAGCGCCTCGGCCGGGACCGCGCGCCCGGCGTCCAGCGCGAGCCTGGCCAGGAGCATGCGGAGGCGGGCACCGCCGATGTCGATCGGCGTGCCGTCGTCTTCCACCGCCCGCAGCGGGCCCAGCAGCGCAACGCGCATGCGTCCAGCTTTCCAGACGTCGGGCCGGCGCCGGGGCGGGCCGACGGAAGTGCTGATTATCCGGACAAACCAGACGCGCTCTCCCGGATCACCCGTTCGTGGCGATACGTTGCCGACGATGCCCATCCGCACACGGACAGGAGCGTTCATGAGGGGACAGAAACCGGTCGTGGTGGCGGCCGCCGTGGTCGCCAGTCTCTGCCTCGGCACCGGCGTCGCCGCGGCAGGCGACGGCTGGGGTGCACCGAAGCCCGGCAGCGACGGCGGGGGCGACAGCTACTACCCGCAGGACGGCAACGGCGGCTACGACGTCGCCGACTACAACCTCAAGGTCGGCTACGACCCGGCGTCGCACCAGCTCACCGGGAACCAGGACATCACCGCGCGGGCGACCCAGTCGCTCAGCTCGTTCAACCTGGACTTCAAGGGCCTGACCGTCGACTCGGTGAAGGTCGACGGCCGGGACGCGCGGTTCGGCCGGACCGGCGACCACGAGCTGGTCGTCACGCCGTCGCGGGCGCTGTGGCGGGGCCAGCGCTTCGACGTGAAGATCGCCTACCACGGCGTGCCCGCGCCGATCAGCGACCCGTCGCTGGGCGACAACGGCTGGCAGTTCGCCCAGGCGGGCGGCGCGTTCGTCGCCGGCGAGCCGCGGTCGGCCACGACCTGGTACCCGGTCAACGACACCCCGCTCGACAAGGCCACGTTCCACCTGGCGTTCACCGTGCCCGACGAGTGGGGCGTGATCGCCAACGGCCGCGAGAAGCCGTCGTTCAAGGCACCGGGCGGCACCACGCACGTCTGGGCCGAAGAGACGCCGATCGTGCCGTACATGACGACGGTCGCGATCGACAAGTGGACCTTCGACCGCCAGAAGCGCGCGGACGGCACCCCGATCGTCAGCGCGTTCGCGCCCGGCGTCCCCGACTCGACGAAGCAGGCCGAGGCCCGGCTGCCGGAGATCCTCGACTTCCTCGAGTCGAAGTTCGGCAAGTACCCGATCGACGCGGCGGGCGGCATCTTCCTCAACGAGCAGATCGGCTTCTCGCTGGAGACGATGAGCCGGCCGATCTACTCGGCGGGCTGGGCGGGCACGGTCCCGACGATCGTGCACGAGAACGCTCACCAGTGGTACGGCGACTCGGTCGCGGTCGCGCACTGGCGCGACGTCTGCCTCAACGAGTGCTTCGCCTCCTACGCCACCTGGCTGTGGGACGAGGCGAAGGAGGGCGTCGACCTGAACGCGCAGTACGCCAACGACGTCAAGACCGCGCCGGCGCGGCTCTGGAACGGCAAGCTGTACGACATGGGTCAGGGCAACGAGTTCACGTACGTGTACTCGAAGGGCCCGATGATGCTGCACGCGCTGCGCAACTACATCGGTGAGCGGGCCTTCTCCTGGGTCCTGAAGACCTGGCCGTCGCTGCACCGCGACGGGAACGCGAGCGTGCAGGAGTTCCAGCGGTTCACCGAGTTCGCGGCGCACCGGAGCCTCCAGGGCTTCTTCGACGCGTGGGTGTACGGCACCGGCAAGCCCGCCGACCAGTACCTCTACCCGGGTGGGCTCAAGCCCGCCGCCTGAGCGCCGTCGTCGAGGCCACCCTGCGGACGTAGGGTGGCCTCGACGCTTTTCGCTCCGCTCCGGGAGGGGACATGGCCAGGGTGCTGATGACGGGGTTCGCCCCGTTCGGCGGCGAGTCGGTGAACCCGTCGTGGCAGGCGGTTTCGCTGGTGGCCGCGCGCCAGGACGACGTCGCGGCGGTCGAGCTGCCCTGCGAGTTCGAGACGTCCCTGCCCACGCTGCGGCGGGCGCTGGCGGACCACCGGCCGTCGCTCGTGGTCTGCGCAGGCCAGGCGGGCGGCCGGGCCGAGGTGACGCCGGAGCGGGTGGCGATCAACCTGATCGACGCCCGCATCCCGGACAACGCGGGCGCCCAGCCGCTGGACGCCCCGGTGGTCCCGGACGGCCCGGCGGCGTACTTCACGACGTTGCCGGTGAAGGCGTGCGTGGCGGCGATCCGCGCGGCGGGCGTGCCGGCCTCGGTGTCCCACACCGCCGGGACGTACGTGTGCAACCAGGTCTTCTACGGCTTGATGCACCTGCTGGCCACGGAGTTCCCCGGCGTGCGCGGCGGGTTCGTGCACGTCCCGTTCAGCCCGGAGCAGGTCGCGGCCGCGGGCAAACCCGAACCGTCCCTGGCGGTGGACCAGATCGCGCTCGCGCTGGAAGCGTTGGCGGACAAGGCCTTGCGGGTCACGAAGGACCTATCGGTCAGCGCGGGCGCGGAGCACTGACCCGCCCGCGCCGAGATGCCCGCCCAATCACGCGAGATGCCCCTCCAGTCACGCGAGATGCCCCTTCAATCACGCGAGATGCCCCTTCAATCACGCGAGATGCCGCCCTGAGCACGCGAGTTACGCACCCCGGCCGGTGAGCTCGACGAACGCCGCCGGGCCCGGGACGTTGTGGTGAACCGTCAGGTCCGCGACGCGGTCGCCGCGCCCCGCCGGCGTGAAGCTGACCAGCAGCGTGCACCGGTGGCCCGGCTCGACGTCGTGGCCGACGCACGCCCTCGCGTCCACCACGAAGTCCGTGCTGTCCAGCTCAACCCCGCTGACCCGCAACGCGCTCGCGCCGACGCTGCGGACCGCCACCACGCAGGTCGTCGTCGCGTGCACCGGGGTTTCGGGGCAGCTGACCGACTCCGGGACGATCACCCGCGGTTCCGCGGCCACCTCCGGCACCCCCGGGAACGTCGCCGGCCGACCGCGCACCAGGTCGACCACGGTCACCCCGGTGACCGTCAGGACCAGCGCGCCCGTCGCCAGCAGCACGATCGCGATCGCCTTGATGCCGCGGGCGCTGCCGTCCTTGGCGGTGAACCCGCCCGCCGCCAAGACCGTGACCACCAGCGTGGAGATCAGCGTGGCCCCCGGGCCCGCCCCGATCGCCGCCGGGACGAGCGTGCCCAGCAGCGACGCCCCGACCGTGACCGCGAATCCCGTCCAGGAGAAGCGTTTCGCCTCGCGCAACTGCCGCCGCACGGTTGGCGGCCGAGGTTTCGTGAGAGTGCTCATGCAGGTAGGAGCGCCGAGCCCGGCTGGCACGGACGAGATTCCCCCGTTCGGCGGTACGGCCGGGTGTTCGTGATCTGACGCACACCACCGGCAAACCTCCCTGTCGGGTGATCGAACGGTGTTTACATGTCCGGAACGCGCAGCCAGAAGAGGTGAGTGATGATCGGATTCGAGACCGACCTGCAGGACCTGCGGGATTCGGCCCGAGCCCTCCAGGGAGCGGCCGACGCCGCGGAAGCCGCGTCGAACGGCCTGCGCGGCACCGACGTCCCCGTCAAGTCGGACACCGGCGGGTTCTTCGGCGGCCTCGGCGCGATGTTCCCGGCGGACAACGCCTTCGGCCGCACGCTCGGCATGCCCGCCGTCGCGGCCGCCTACAACGACCACCTGGCGAAGATCCAGAAGCTGGTCGCCCAGCTGCACCAGACGACCGCGGACACCAGCCACGCGCTGATGCGGGTCGCGGAGCTGTACGAGCAGGCCGACGCCGACTCGAAGCAGCACGTCCACCGCGCGGCCGCCGGCCTGGAGGGGAACTGACGTGGACGGCTACTTCGACACCGGCCTCGACGCCCAGCCGATGTCCGGTGGCGACAACCGCCGCACGGAGCTCCTGGACGGCGTCTCCGAGGACCTGAAGCAGGGCGCGAACGACGCCCTCGACGCGCTGGAAATCCTGCGGATGACCGACTGGATCTTCGGCATGGGCCCCGGCGACGACGGCTTCCGGAAGATGCAGGACGACGTCGCCGCCGTCTACCGCGAGTTCTCCGACGCCGACATCGACCACGACTCGGCCGAGGGCCTGCAGCACCTGATCATGCGGCACGACGCCGTCTGGAAGGCGCTGCAGCGCGACTCGGGCCCGAAGCTCGACGACGCCCGGCAGTTCCTCGACGTCTGGCGCGGTTCCGCGGCCAACGCCGTCAAGGCCTACCTCAACGAGCTCGCGGACACCTTCACCGAGGTCGAAACCAAGATCACCATCCTGGAGAGCGACATCGTCGCCGCGCGCGAGGCCATCGCTTCGGCCCGGCAGGACCTCGGCAACCTCGGCGCCACGTTCAAGCAGACGGCGGAGGACTACCAGAAGTCGCAGGAGCGCCAGCGCGAAGCGGCCATGTCGAAGGTGCTGGCGGCGACGTTCGCGGGCGCGGTCACCGGGCTGCTCACCGTGGCCACCGCCGGTGCGGGTGCCGCGGCGGGCGCGACGATCTTCACCATGGCCAACGGCGCGATCGTCGCCGGGAACGCCGCCGGTGGCGCGATCACCGCGGTCGTGGCGAACCAGGCTGAGATCACCGGCGACAACGGGTTCGACCTGTACCAGAGCTTCCTCGACAGCGCGGGCAAGATCCGCGACGGCGCCGGCGACGCGGCGCAGAGGCTGGCCGACCGCATCGGCGACGAAGCCGTCGACCTGCCGAAGATCCCCGACGCGCCGGACGTCAGCCCGGGCTCGAGCTTCGACCCGGACAACTTCGAGACCGACCGCACCTCGCGGCAGACCGAGAAGAACGTCCGGGACGCGAACGTCGACATCGCCCCCGACGGCCAGGTATCCAGCGGCGCCACCCACGTCGGGAGGCTGGATGGCTGACGGCCCGGACCGCGACGCCCTCCTGGCCGAACTGTCCGCCCTGTCGGCGACGGCGAGGTCCGCCGACGGCGCGGTTTCGCTGTCGGTCAACACCGACGGCGTGCTGACCCGGCTGCGGCTCACCGACGCCGTCTCGGGGATGTCGCCGTCGGAGATCGCGGACGCCGTCCTGCGCACGTACGTCGAGGCCCAGCGCGAGTCGGCGAAGCGGACCGGGCAGTTGCTGGCGCCGCTGGGCAGCGGCGGCTACCTGATGGACCGGCTGCGCTGGCGGGTGCAGTTCGAGCCGGCGCCGCGTCCGGCGCCGGCCGCGCCACCCGAACCGGCGCCGGACGACACCGTCTTGAAGGACCGGTCCGCGGAACCGGCTCCGGCCGCGCCGGCGACCGGGTCCGTCGCCGACGACGACTGGTACGGCCGGGGCATGCGGTTCGAACAGGCCTGGTGACTCAGGCAGGTTTGACGTCGCGGGTGAAGAAAGCGATCAGGTCCTCGGTCCGGGTGGGTTCGTACGCGCGGTAGATCGCGGCCGCCCGGCGGTCGTCCGCGCCGAAGAGCACGATCGTCGAGAGGAGGCCCGTGCCGGCGACGTACTTGCCGTGCAGCCCGCCGCCGTCCCAGGTGCCGCGGCCGATTTCGCTGCCGGGGAGCGGCACCCTCGCCTTCTCCTCGAACTCTTCGGCGGTCACGCCCTGGTAGTAGCTCACGGTGCCGCCCCGGATCCCGCAGACGACCGCGACCTGAGCCCCCAGTCGCCGGCCGATGTCGTCGATGGTCTTGCAGGTGCCCCGGTCCGGGACGGAGCCCGCCAGCGAGCGCAGGCACGGGGTGAACCCGGCCTGGTCGCGCTGGCCCGTCGACGTGCAGTCCACCGCGTACTGCGTGGGCCCGTCGCGGGTGAGGAGCACGACGGCGGTGGCCACGAACGCGACGACCACCACCACGGCGAACGCGAGGAACCAGGGCCGCGCGATCCGGCGCGGTTTCTTCGGCGGCGGTGCGTACTGCGGCGGCCGGGCTTGCTGCGGCCACGGCTGCGGCCGCGGCGGCGTCACCGGTGGGCGGACCGGCGCGAAGGCGGGCACGGTGAGGTCGGTGGTGGTGCCGAGGGGAACGTGGTGCAGCCCGAACGCGACGGCCGTCTCGGGCTGGTCCTGCGTGGTCGGCGTGACGCCGAGCTGCCGCCCGAGCAGGGTGGCCAGCAGCGGCATCCGGCTCGGGCCGCCGACGAGGTAGACACCGGCGAGCTGCGCGGGCGTGAGCCCGGCGCGCCGGATGGTGGCGGCGAGCAGTTCGGCACTGCGCAGCAGGCTGGGCCGGACGAGCGCTTCGAGCTCGTCCCGGCTGACGAGGACGTCGCCGAAGGGCTCGGGCATCGGCACGTGGGTCTGCGCGTGCCGCGAGAGGCTTTCCTTGGCGTCACGGACGTCCTGCAGCAGCGCGCGCCGCGTCCGGCGGTCGGCGGTCGTCTGCGGCCGCAGGAGGCGTTGCCACTGCGCGGGATCGGCGTGCGAGACCTCGCGTCCGATGTGGACGAGCAGGGTCTGGTCGATGTCGAGGCTGCCGAGATCGGGCAGGCCGTCCTCGGCGAGCACGGTGAAGCCCTGCTGGGTGACCCCGACGACGGCGCAGTCGAAGGTGCCGGCCCCGAGGTCGTAGACGCCGATGGGGCCGCCGGCCCGCCGCCCGAGACTGGCGTAGTGCGCCGCGGCGGCGACCGGCTCGGGGATCAGGCGGACATCGGCGAGCCGGGCGTTCGCGGCGGCGTTCCGGAGAACGTCCTGCCGGTCGGCGCCCCAGCCGGCGGGGTGCGAGATCCGGGTCTGCGCCGGCGGGTGGCCGAGCTGCCGTTCGGCCTCTTCGCCCATGCGGCGCAGGACGGCGGCGAAGGCGTCGGCGATCGGGATCTCGCTGTCCCCGAGCCTGATGACGCCTTCGTCGATCCGGCGTTTGGGGTTGGGTTCGAACCGGCTGGGATCGAGGCGCGCCCGCCGTTCGGCGTCCTGGCCGACGACGAGCAGGCCGTCATCGTTGACGTAGACGGCGGAGGACATGGTGACCGACCCGTCGACCTCGATGGCCCGCGGCCCCCGCCCGAACGCGGAGAGGACGCCGACCGTGCTCGAAGTCCCGAAGTCGATCGACAGCACGTCCACAGCGGTTCCCCTCCCAGGCCCGCGGGCATCGTCTCACGGGCCCGGACAGCCGGAAGGGCGGCTCCCCGCTGGGGAACCGCCCTTCCTGGCGTACTACGCGACGATCACTCGCCTTCGGCTTCGCCGCCCTGCTCCTCGTGGCCCGCGCCGATGCTGACCGGCGGGGCGTCCGGGATGGACGACGGACGACGCTCGCCGCGGAACGTGAACCGCGCCTGGTCGTCCTTGTCCTCCGGGTTGCCGCTCCAGCCCTCGACGTCGACCAGGATGATCTGGCCCGGCTCGACCTCGCCGAAGAGGATCTTCTCCGACAGCTGGTCCTCGATCTCGCGCTGGATCGTGCGGCGCAGCGGCCGCGCACCCAGCACGGGGTCGAAACCGCGCTTGGCCAGCAGCGACTTGGCCTTCGCGGTGAGCTCCAGCTCCATGTCCTTGGCCTTGAGCTGGGTCTCGACCCGGCCGATCATCAGGTCGACCATCATGATGATCTGTTCCTGCGTCAGCTGGTGGAACACGATGATGTCATCGATCCGGTTCAGGAACTCCGGGCGGAAATGCTTCTTCATTTCCTCGTTGACCTTCTGCTTCATCTTCTCGTACCGGGTGCCGGTGTCGTTGGACCCGGCGAACCCGAGCGAGACGGACTTCGAGATGTCCGACGTGCCCAGGTTGGACGTGAAGATGAGGACCGTGTTCTTGAAGTCGACCGTGCGGCCCTGACCGTCGGTCAGGCGGCCGTCCTCCAGCACCTGCAGGAGCGTGTTGTAGATCTCCTGGTGCGCCTTCTCGATCTCGTCGAACAGCACCACCGAGAACGGCTTGCGCCGCACCTTCTCGGTCAGCTGCCCGCCCTCTTCGTAGCCGACGTAGCCCGGAGGGGCACCGAAGAGCCGCGAAGCGGTGTAGCGGTCGTGGAACTCACCCATGTCGATCTGGATGAGCGCGTCGTCCTCGCCGAACAGGAACGAAGCCAGCGCCTTGGACAGCTCGGTCTTACCGACACCGGACGGGCCGGCGAAGATGAACGAGCCCGACGGGCGCTTCGGGTCCTTCAGACCCGCACGCGTACGGCGGATCGCCTGCGAGACTGCCTTGACCGCGTCCTCCTGGCCGATGATGCGCTTGTGGAGCTCGTCCTCCATGCGCAGCAGCCGGGTGGTCTCCTCCTCGGTCAGCTTGAACACCGGGATGCCGGTCCAGTTGGCCAGCACCTCCGCGATCTGCTCGTCGTCGACCTCGGCGACGACGTCGAGGTCGCCGTCCTTCCACTGCTTCTCCCGCTCGCCCTTCTGGCCGAGGAGGGTCTTCTCCTCGTCACGCAGGCGGGCGGCCCGCTCGAAGTCCTGCGCGTCGATCGCGGACTCCTTGTCGCGGCGGACGTTCGCGATCTTCTCGTCGAACTCGCGCAGGTCCGGCGGCGCGGTCATCCGGCGGATGCGCATCCGGGCGCCGGCCTCGTCGATCAGGTCGATCGCCTTGTCCGGGAGGAACCGGTCGTTGATGTACCGGTCCGCCAGGGTCGCGGCGGCGACCAGCGCCGAGTCGGTGATCGAGACGCGGTGGTGCGCCTCGTACCGGTCGCGCAGGCCCTTCAGGATCTCGATCGTGTGCTCCAGCGACGGCTCGCCGACCTGGATCGGCTGGAACCGGCGCTCGAGAGCGGCGTCCTTCTCGATGTACTTGCGGTACTCCTCGAGCGTGGTCGCGCCGATCGTCTGCAGCTCACCGCGGGCGAGCATCGGCTTCAGGATCGACGCCGCGTCGATCGCGCCCTCGGCGGCACCCGCCCCGACCAGCGTGTGCAGCTCGTCGATGAACAGGATGATGTCGCCGCGGGTCTTGATCTCCTTGAGCACCTTCTTCAGGCGCTCTTCGAAGTCACCGCGGTAGCGGGAGCCGGCGACCAGGGAGCCCAGGTCCAGCGTGTAGAGCTGCTTGTCCTTGAGCGTCTCGGGCACCTCGCCCTTGACGATGCTCTGCGCGAGACCCTCGACGACGGCGGTCTTGCCGACGCCGGGCTCGCCGATGAGCACCGGGTTGTTCTTGGTCCGGCGGGACAGCACCTGCATGACCCGCTCGATCTCCTTGCCGCGCCCGATGACCGGGTCGAGCTTGCCCTCGCGGGCGAGCACGGTCATGTTGCGGCCGAACTGGTCGAGGACCAGCGACGACGACGGGGTGCCCTCACCGCGGCCGGAACCGGTTTCGGTGGACTCCTTGCCGCCCTGGTAGCCCGAGAGCAGCTGCAGCACCTGCTGGCGGACCCGGTTGAGGTCCGCTCCCAGCTTGACCAGGACCTGCGCGGCGACGCCCTCGCCCTCGCGGATCAGGCCGAGCAGGATGTGCTCGGTGCCGATGTAGTTGTGGCCGAGCTGCAGCGCTTCGCGCAGCGACAGCTCCAGCACCTTCTTGGCGCGCGGCGTGAACGGGATGTGCCCGCTCGGCGCCTGCTGGCCCTGGCCGATGATCTCCTCGACCTGCTGGCGCACGCCCTCCAGGGCGATGCCCAGCGACTCCAGCGCCTTGGCGGCGACACCCTCACCCTCGTGGATCAGACCCAGGAGGATGTGCTCGGTGCCGATGTAGTTGTGGTTGAGCATCCTGGCCTCTTCTTGAGCCAGGACGACCACCCGCCTCGCGCGGTCGGTGAACCTCTCAAACATGTGCACTCCCTCGACTGCTGCGCCGGCGGCCCGTTTCCATCATCGTGCTTTCACCCGCGATGGATTCAGCACCGTGAGACCACTCTAGTAGCCAAGTCGTCGCGCTGGCGTACCACTACGGCTGTCGGCGGTCGTTTCCGCACCCGGACGTGGCATCTCCCGGGTGCTCCCATCATCAGGTTGCCCTGCACCTTTACGTCAAGTCCAACGTGCGGACGGCCATACGGATTCCGCCATCCGCGCCTGTCCGCTCACCGCGAACAGTCCGCAAGCTGGGAGTGACCCACCCGATTGGCGCAGCTCCCGGAACCCTGTAAGGTTAGGCACGCCTAATCCGCTATAGCGCTTCGAGGAAGGGGCCGCGGTTGAACCAGCAGCGGTCCTTCCGTGACGCACGCGAGGTCGGCGACGGCCTCGCGTCGTCGTTGCGGCGCATCTCCGGCCTGCAGGAACGCAGCGAGCTGCGCAGCGACGTCCCGGCGGGCTGGATCCGCTGTTCGGAGCTGCTGGAGACGCCCGGGTACTTCGGCGAGTGGCGCGGCCTGCTGGGCGACTGGCTGCTGCGCGAGCACTCCTCGACGCCGGGCCGCACGACGGCCAGCTGGGTGATGACGTGGTACCTGCACGTCCCGGCGTACGTCGGGGCGCTGCTGTGGCACCACGAGCGCCGGGTGCCGTCGCTGAAGCCGTCGGAGCTGGCCTTCCGCCTGGCCGACGACCGCCCGCACCCGGACGGCATGGCCCTGCTGGGTGACGCGTTCCACTGCCTCCCGACCGACCCGGGCTCGGCCCGCCCGGAGGCGACGGTGGTCCGCGACGAGCGAGCGCTGGCGGCGGTGCTGAGAGCGCGTTACCTGGCTCACGCGGCCCAGTTCGTCCGGGCGTACGCGCCGCTGAGCAGGCTGGGCCGCCGCACGCTCTGGGCGGCGGCGACGGACGCGCTGGAGAACTCGCTGTGGTGGGCGGGCCGGCAAGGCGGGACACCGGAGGCCGAGGGCGCGGGGGTCGCGGACGCGGCGCTGGTGCTCGACGAGCGGTACCCACCGCTGACGTCAGCGTCGACACTGCGGCTGGCCGAGGGCCCGGAGGGACACCGCGAGTGGACGCGGCGGCGGGAGAGCTGCTGCTTCTCGTACCTGCTCCCGTCGTCGGCCGAGTGCGACGGCTGCCCCCGCACCTGCTCGCGCTGACTCAGGCCGTCCAGCCCGGGTCCCGCCCGGCCGCCCCCAGCGCCCGCTCCAGCGGCGACGCACCCGCACCCACCGCCACCTCCGGCCCGTAGACGCCCATCGACCGCGCCTGCTCGCCCATCGCCAGCGCGGACTCGTACACCGCCGTCGCCGCTTCCGGGGCGTACGAACACGATCGCCCGCTCGCCCGGGCCAGGTCCCAGCCGTGCAGCACGAACTCACCCAGCACCATCGCGCCCACGACCGCGGACGGCATCGGAGCCGAACCCAGGGAGGTCGTCCCCGTCCACGCCGACGGGGTGCCGAACACCTCGACCAGCGTCTCCGTCTGCTTCTCCAGGTCCGCACGCCAGTCGGCCGTGACAAGCGCCGCCTCGGCCTCCCCAACGGCCGGGATGGGCGGGTCCTCCCGCCGTCCCGCGGCGAGCAGCCACGGACCCCAGTACAGGAGGTGGTTGAGCAGGCCGCGGACGTCGTACCCGGCGCACGGCGTCGGCGCGGTCAGGTCGGGGACCGCGCACGCGATCCGGAGGAATTCGGCCGCGGCCGGGCGCAGCAGTGAAGCAGTCATGGCGGTGATCCAAGCCCCCGCCGAGGACCGCGTCTTGAACGAACGCGACAGCTACCGTGGACCGGTGACGCACCGGATCCCGCGCGGCATCGTGGCCGAGGCCACCGCGCGCGCGGTGTTCACGCTGACCCGGCACCCGCCCGCGCCGGAACTCGCCGAATTCGTCGAATACCACTGGATCCTCCGGTGGGACCGGCGCGGCAAACCGCCGTACGAGCAGCGGGTGCTGCCGAACCTCTCGGTCCACGTCACGTTCTTCCCGGACGCCTCCGGCGTCCACGGGCCGGCCCACGACGTCTTTTCGCACCGCTTGACCGGCCACGTCCAGGGCCTGGGCGTGCGATTCCGGCCGGGCACCTTCCGCGCGTTCCTCGGCGGCCCGGTACGTGACATCGCCGACCGGGCCGTACCACTCACCGACGTTTTCGGACCGGCGGCCGCGGCGGCCGCGGAATCGGTGCAGAACGCCGACGGTGATGCGCAAATGGCCCGTGCCGTCGACAACTTGCTGATCGCAAATCCCGTGACGCTGTCTCCGGCCGCGCGCGAGGCCGCGGAGGCGGTGGAATCAATCGCGCGGGATCCGGGAATTACCCGGGTGGCGCAACTGTGCGCGGATACTGGACTAACCACCCGCTCCATCCAGCGCGTGTTCGCCGAACACGTCGGTGTCCCGCCCAAGTGGGCGATCCGGATATACCGCCTCAATGACGCAGCGCAGCGGATCGTCACCGAAGGACAACCCGATTACGCCGGTCTGGCGGTTCGACTGGGCTATAGCGACCAGTCGCACTTCATCCGCGATTTCCGGACGGTGACCGGCCAGTCGCCTGCCGAGTACGCCCGAACCGCCCGTGCCACCGAACGGGAACCGGACAGCGATCGGACATGAAGAAAGCCGCCGGGCGAATATTCGCCCGGCGGCCTCCCGGAAACCCCGCGTCGACGCCGCGACCGGCCGCGGCGGACAACTGCTGGTCAGCGACTCGCAGCCGGCCCGCGCGACGGCGGCGTGAACAATCCTCAGTTCTTCTTGTGGTAGGCCTCGACGACCTCGGAGGGGATGCGGCCGCGGTCGGAAACCGCGTATCCGTTCTTGCGCGCCCACGACCGGATGGCCTGGTTCTGCTCGCGGTCGACGGCCGCCGGACGAGCCGAACCCTTACCCGCGACCGGACGGACCGAAGCGCGCTTGCGACCGCCCGCACGACGCGCGTGCTCGACATACTGGGCGAGCGCGTCCCGCAGCTCCTCGGCGTTTTCCGAGGAGAGATCGATCTGGTAGCTGACTCCGTCCAAACCGAACTCGACGGTCTCTTCCGCTTCACTGCCGTCGAGGTCGTCGACCAGCGAGACGAGCACCTTCTGTGCCATCCGATTCCTCCTGCGGGGCTTACTCAATGATCTGGTACGGGGCGAGCCCCGGGACAGAAGTCTTTGTCTAAGACATTAGTACCCGCTTCCGGAGGGCAGCGCAAATCTCATTGCGATAACCCACTGCTATCCTCACACGGCCGGGTTATTCGGGTCGCACCAGCGGGAAGAGGATCGTCTCCCGGATACCCAGACCGGTCAGCGCCATGAGGAGCCGGTCGATCCCCATTCCGACGCCACCGCTCGGCGGCATTCCGTACTCCAGGGCCCGCAGGAAATCCTCGTCGAGCCGCATGGCTTCGCTATCGCCCTGCGCGGCCAGCAGCGACTGTTCGGTGAGGCGTTCCCGTTCGACGACCGGATCGACCAGCTCGGAGTATCCGGTGGCGAGTTCGAATCCGCGCACGTAGAGGTCCCACTTCTCGGCCACGCCGGGCCGGGAGCGGTGCTGCCGCGTCAATGGCGACGTCTCCAGCGGAAAATCACGGACAAACGTCGGTGCGTGCAGGTGATCTCCGACGAGGTGTTCCCACAGTTCCTCGACGAGCTTCCCGTGCCCGAGCTTCGGATCCACTTCCAGGCCCCTGGCCTGCGCAAATCCGTGCAGTTTGGCGGCGGGGGTCTCCGGCGTCACCTCTTCGCCGAGGGAATCGGACAACGACTCGTACATTCCGAGTGTGGTCCATTCGCCGGACAGGTCGTACTCCGAACCGTCCGGCAGCGTGACGACCAGCGTGTCCAGCACCGACTGCGCGGCCTCCTGGATCAGCTGCCGCGTCATCACCGCGTTCGTGTCGTATGTGGCGTACGCCTCGTAGTACTCGAGCATCGCGAACTCCGGCGAGTGCGAGGAGTCGCTGCCCTCGTTCCGGAAGTTGCGGTTGATCTCGAAGACCTTCTCGATGCCGCCGACGACGCAGCGCTTGAGGTAGAGCTCCGGCGCGATCCGCAGGAAGAGCTCCATGTCGAACGCGTTGGAGTGCGTGACGAACGGGCGGGCCGTGGCGCCGCCGTGCAGCGTCTGCAGCATCGGCGTCTCGACCTCGGTGAACCCGCGGCGGTGGAACGACTCCCGCAGCGACCGGACCACGCCGGCGCGCGTGCGCACGACGTCCCGCGCGCGCGGGCGCATGATGAGGTCGACGTAGCGCTGGCGGACCCGCGTCTCCTCGGCCAGGTCCTTGAAGGCGTTGGGCAGCGGGCGCAGCGCCTTCGACGTGATGCGCCAGGCGTCGGCCATCACCGAAAGCTCGCCGCGCTTGGACGTGATGACCTCGCCCTGTACGAACACGTGGTCACCCAGGTCGACGTCGGACTTCCACGCCGCCAGCGCGTCCTCGCCGACCTTCGCGAGGCTGATCATCGCCTGCAGCTCGGTGCCGTCGCCTTCGCGGAGGCTCGCGAAGCACAGTTTGCCCGTATTGCGCAGGAACATCACCCGGCCGGTGACGCCGACGGTCTCGCCGGTGGCGGTGTCGGCGGGCAGCCCCTCGTGCGCCGCCCGCACCTCGGCGAGCGAGTGCGTCCGGGGTACCTCCACCGGGTAAGGATCGATACCCTCCGCGAGGATCCGGTCGCGCTTCTCCCGGCGCACCCGCATCTGCTCGGGCAGTTCGTCTTCGGCGGGCTCGCTGGTGGAAGCGGGGTTTTCGGTCATGGCCCATAGGGTACGAACCCGGCGGACCGCTACGCCAACCGGATTACCTTTACCTTTCCCTCGATTAGCCTGGACAGGGTGAGCGATCCCACCCGAGGTCAGCGCGCTTCTTCCTTCGGTAGCCGGGCCGCCGAGTACGCACGGCACCGGCCCGGCTACCCGCGGGCGGCGATCGAGTGGGGACTTTCCGGTGCGGACGGGACACCGCGCCGGGTGCTCGACCTCGGCGCCGGAACCGGCAAGCTCACCCTCGGCCTCACCGCGCTCGGGCTCGACGTCACCGCGGTCGAACCCGACCCGGAAATGCGCGCGGAACTCAAGCGGGTGGTGCCGTCGGTGCCGGCACTGGCGGGGCAGGCGGAACGGATCCCGCTGCCCGACGCCGCCGTCGACGCGGTTTTCGTCGGCCAGGCGTTCCACTGGTTCGACATGCCGGACGCGCTGGCGGAGATCGGCCGCGTGCTGCGCCCGGGCGGCGTGTGCGTGCCGATGTGGAACTACGAAGACGAATCGGTGCCGTGGGTCGCCGAGTTCACCACTCTGGGCCGCGACGGCGCCCGCCGTCCGGCGAGCATCGAAGATATGCGCGAGGTCACGCACCCGGCTTTCGAATCATTCGAAATCGACCGGTTCCGCCACACGCAACGGCGCACCGCGGAGACCCTGCTGGAAACGATCGCGACGTATTCGCAGGTGATCGTGTCGGCACCGGAGGAGTCGGCGGCCCTGCTCGGCAGGCTCCGGCGGTTCCTGGCCGCGAACCCGGCCACCGCGGACGGCGAGTTCGACCTGCCGCTGGTCACCACGGTCCTGCGCGCGCGACGACGGTGACTTCCTTGACCTCGAGCTAACCCGAGGTTGCACACTGCGGCGATGAACCGGAAACCTTGGGGGCGAGCCCTGATCTCGCTGTCCGCACTCGTCACCGCGGTGGGTCCGTACCGCGCCGACTGGAACGAAACCCACGTGTTCAACCCGGCCTGGCCACCGCACGCGAAGTTCCACAACGGCCAGACGATGAGCCTCGGGCTGACGCTCGGCGCCACCAGCCTGTGGCAGCTGTGGCGCCGTCCGACCCGGGCCGGCCTCGACGCCGGGGCGGTGCTGGCGTCGCTGTACTGGGTGACGCAGATTTCCGCGCTGGCCTATCCGGGGGCGAAGGCGGTTGACCCGCCGGGCGAGGCGCGGTTCCCGCAGGCGAAGGCGGCTTTCCCGGCGTTGGCGGTGACGGCGCTGGGTTACCTGCTGGAGCGACGCCGGCTGGCCCGCGGCTGACGGCGGGGGTTCAGGGCCGGATGTTGCGCTCGTAAGCCAGCCGCAGGCCGAGCAGCGTCAGCTCCGGGACGTGGTCGGTGATCGTCTCCGACTCGTCCAGCACCAGCGGGGCCAGGCCGCCCGTGGCCAGCACCGCCACCGGTTCCGTCCCGCCCGGCGAAAGCTCGCGGACGATCCGGCGCACCAGGCCGTCGACCTGGCCCGCGAACCCGTAGAGGATCCCGGACTGCAAGCACTCCACGGTGTTCTTGCCGATCACCGACCGCGGCGGGACGAGCTCGACCTTCCGCAGCGCCGCCGCGCGCAACGCCAGCGCGTCCACCGAAATCTCGATCCCCGGTGCGAACGCGCCGCCGAGGAACTCGCCGCGCGCGGAGATCGCATCGACGTTGGTCGACGTGCCGAAGTCGACGACCACGCACGCCGTGCTGTGGAGGTGGTGCGCGGCCAGCGTGTTCACCAGCCGGTCCGCGCCCACCTCCTTCGGGTTGTCCACCAGCAGCGCCACGCCCGTGCGCACGCCCGGTTCGACGACGATCTTCGGGATCCGGGCGTAGTACCGGCCGAGCATCACGCGCAGCTCGCGCAGCACCGCCGGCACCGTCGACAACGCGCTGATCCCGGTCACCGCGTCCGCGTGCGGGCCGAGCAGCCCGCGCACCGTCAACGCCAGCTCGTCGGCGGTGATGCGCGCGTCCGTGCGCATGCGCCAGTCGCCGACCAGGTCGTGCCCGGACCACAGGCCCAGGACGATGTTCGTGTTGCCGACGTCGACGGTGAGCAGCAAGCGGGTCAGCTTTCCGCGTGCAGCAACGCGTCGAGGCGGCGGGCGTCCGCCGTCTCGGCGACCGGGAAGATCGCCGTCTCCTCGTCCGCGGGCAGGGTCACCGTGCCGGACAGCAGCCCGGACCCCTCCGGCGCGTGGCCGGGGTCGGTGTGCCGGTGGACGATCCTGTTGTCGGCGTCGACGAACACCACGCGCGGCTGGTACGTCGCCGCTTCGGCGTCGTCCATCTGGCCGTACGAGATGAGGATGACCAGGTCACCCGGGTGCACCAGGTGCGCCGCGGCGCCGTTGATGCCGAGCACCCCGCTGCCGCGTTCCCCCTTGATGACGTAGGTCTCCAGCCGGGCCCCGTTGGTGACGTCCACAATGGACACCTGTTCCCCCGGCAGCAGGTCCGCGGCCTCCATCAGGTCCTCGTCGACCGTCACCGAACCGACGTAGTGCAGATCGGCCTGGGTCACGGTGACCCGGTGGATCTTCGACTTGAGCATCGTGCGGTACATCGTGGACTCCTTATTCCCCTGCGTCCAGCCGCTCCGGGTGCTCGACGGCCTTGCCGAGCAGCACCGGAACGTTGTCGATCAGCCGGGTACTCCCCACCCGGGCCGCGATCAACAAGCGTGCTTCACCATCGACGGGCGCCGGCCCGAGGTCGGTTCCCCGCAACTCCAGGTAATCCACCTCGACCGCGGGCCGCGCGGCGAGGGTCTTCCACGCGGTCTCCAGGACCGCGTCCGCACCGTCCCGGCCGACGAACGCCCCCGCGGTGAGGGCGGCCGACAGGACGATGGCGTCTTCGCGCTGCTCAGGCGTCAGGTAGACGTTGCGCGACGACAGCGCGAGCCCGTCCCGCTCCCGCACGGTCGGCACGCCGATGACGTGCGTGTCGATGTTCAGGTCCCGCACCATGCGCTTGATCAGCACCAGCTGCTGGTAGTCCTTCTCGCCGAAGAAGGCGTAGTCCGGGCGGAGCAGGTTGAACAGCTTCGCCACGACGGTGAGCACGCCGGCGAAGTGGCCGGGCCGGACGGCGCCTTCGAGTTCTTCGCCGAGCGGTCCCGGGTGGACGGTCACCACGGCGCCATCCGCGTAGAGCGCGTCCGCGCTGGGCGTGAACGCGATTTCGATGCCGTCTTCGCGCAGGATGCCGAGGTCGGCCTCCAGCGGCCGCGGGTACGCCTCGAAGTCCTCGCCCGCGCCGAACTGCAGCGGGTTCACGAAGATCGAGGTGGCCACGACGGCGTTCGGCAGCCGCTTCGCGCGGCGGATCAGCTCGCGGTGCCCGGCGTGCAGCGCGCCCATGGTCGGCACGAGCGCCAGCTTGCGGCCGACGCCGTGCAGCGCCCGGCTGACCTGGCTCACGTGTTCGGGCGACGCGAACGTGTTCAACGTGCCGCGGCTGAATTTCGGTGTGGTCACTGGTCTTGGTGCCCTTCGGCGGGATCGTCGAGGAGTTCGGTGAGGTCTTCGGCGGCCGCGGTGTCCAGCAGCCCGGCCGCCGTCGAACGCGCCACCGTGCGCTTGGCCAGCGCGCGGTAGGCCGGCGCCACGTCCGGCGCCCGGTCCGTCAGCACCGCGAGGTGCTTGCGGACGGTGCCGAGATCGCCACGCGCGACCGGGCCGGTGAGGGCGCGGTCGCCGTGTCGCAGCACATTATCCAACGCCGCCGAGAGCAGTGGTGCGACCAGGCGTTCGGAATGCCCGATTCCGGCCTGGCGCAACAGGTCCGCGCAGTCCGCGACCAGCGTCATCAGGTGGTTCGCGCCGTGGGCCAACGCAGCGTGGTAGAGCGCTCGCGCGGAGTCGGGGATCCGCACCGGCTCGGCACCCATCTCGACGGTCAGCGCCTCGCCGACGTGCCACGCCGCTTCGTCGTCCTCGGCCGCCGTGACGCCGATGCTGCACGTGGCCAGCCGCTCGAGGTCCTCCTCGCGGCCGGTGAACGTCATCACCGGGTGCAGCGCGAGCGGCAGGGCACCGGCCTCGGCCGCGGGGGCCAGGACGTCGATGCCGTGCGCGCCGGAGGTGTGCACGACGATCTGGCCGGGCCGCAGCGACTCGGTGGCGACGAGCCCGCGGACCATCCCGGCGAGCGCGTCGTCGGGCAGGGCGAGCAGCACGAGGTCCGCCAGCCGGACGGTTTCGTCGGGCGGCAGGAGGGGCACGTCGGGGAGGAGGCGTTCGGCGCGGGCCAGCGACGAAGCGGACAGGCCGGACGCGGCGACCACCCGGTGCCCCGCCCGGGCCAGCGCGGCGCCGAGCACGCTGCCCACCCGGCCGGCGGAAACGACGCCGACCGCGAGGCGGGCGGGCCTCATCATGGCGTGCGCCTGTGGACGCTCATGGCTGGCAGGCTCCCTCTGCTCT
The DNA here is from genome assembly GCA_049998155.1 of Amycolatopsis sp. cmx-13-12. GTDB lineage: Bacteria > Actinomycetota > Actinomycetes > Mycobacteriales > Pseudonocardiaceae > Amycolatopsis. The sequence continues at coordinate 1,063,862 of JAEBES010000002.1, forward strand.
CGTTCCAGTCCCGCTCCGGGTACCGGACGACGGCGCGAGACTAACTCGGGCGAGCAGGCGTCGTTGCGCCCGGGTGACCAGCTTCACCCGGACCGGGTCACCCGCGGGCGGCCTCGTCGGCGAGGCGCGTCGCCTCCGCGCGGGCGGCCTTCAGGGTGCGCAGCAGCTCCTGCTGGCGCTGCCGGTCGCTGTCGCTGGTGAGCTGGTGCCGGTCGAGGAACGCGAGCTCCGTCACGCTGGCCTGGTAGACGGCGACGGCCTTGGCCGCCTGCTTGCCGGACTGCCGTTTCGCCTGGCGGCGCCAGGCCCGCCGCCCGGGCAGGCTGGCGAGCAGCTCGACCTCGGAAGGCGCGATCCACCGCGCGGCGGCCATGTGCGGCAGCGCGGCGGCGATGATCCGCTGTTCCCGCTTCCGCTGGAGGACGACCAGGTAGACCACGCCGAGGAAGAGCGGCAGCATGATCAGGAAGTAGACGGTGAGGAACTTCGACCCGCCGAGCAGAGCGGCGCTGTTCCACAGGGCGTGCAGGCAGACGGCGGCGAGGTACCCGGCGATGGGCGCGATGAACTTGAGCGCCTTGGTCGTCGTCCGCGCGGCGATGCCGATCCCGATGCCGGTGAGCACGGCGAACAGCGGGTGGGTGAAGGGCGCGAGCACGCCTCGCAGGAAGAAGGCGGTGATGACGCCCTGGCTGTGCCCGTCCCCGAAGCCGTAGTCGGCGAAGGCGCGCCCGAAGTAGTAGATGTTCTCGGTGAAGGCGAACCCGGCGGCGCTGAACCCGGCGTAGACGACCCCGTCGACGACGCCGTCGAACTCGCTGGACCGCCGCCAGAGGATGAGCACGACGAAGAGCGCCTTCGCGGCCTCCTCGACGACCGGGGCGGAGACGAGCGCGGCGACGGTGTTGCCGCTGCCCTGGCCGAGCAGCTCGTCCCCGACGGCCTCGGCGGTGGTGTTGATGAGCAGCGCGGTGATGGTCGCGATGCAGGCGCCCCAGGCGAAGGCGAGCAGCAGGAACTTGGCGGGCTCGGGTTCCCACCGGTCGACCCACAGGAACCCGGCGACCACGCCGGCCACGGGCACGAGCGCGGCGAGGACACCGATGGTGACGGCGAGGGGTCCGACCCGCGCGGTGGCGAGCCCGAACAGGAACAGGCCGCACAGGGCCACCACGATCAGCCCGAGCACCGGCAGCAGCACGGTGACCCGGCGAGGCCGCCGTCCGCGATCAAGTCCCGTCGCGGGCGAGAGGGTTCCGCTCACAGCGGGTCACCCTACGCAAGAGCCCGGGAGGACCGGAATGCCGCCTCAGCTCGCGGCCGCCGCCGGCGCCGAGCATCCGCCGCACCCGATGCGCCCGATGTGGCATTGGGTGCATCTGACGCACCCAATGCGGCATTCGGTGCATCCCACGGCACCCAACGCGGCATTCGGTGCATCCCACGCACCCATCGCGGCATCCGAAGCGTCCCACGCACCCAATGCGGCATTCGGCGCGTCCCACGCACCCAACGCGGCGTTTGGTGCCCCCACCCACCCAACGCCACATGGGGGCGCTTGGGGCCTGGCTCGCCGGTGGCGCTCAATCCTCCGCGCGCCGGCGGCGGCGGGGCGTCGAGCCCGTGCCGCCGTTGGCCGCCAGCAGCTCGCTCACCGAACGGCCCGCCGCGTGCGAGCCGCTGCCCGGGGCCGGCTCGGGCGCCGCGCGGCGGCCGTTGCGGGCTCCGTTGTGGCCGTTGCCGTTCTGCTGCTGCTCGACGTCCGCCGGGTCCACCGGGGCCATTCCGCGGCGGGACATCGAGGCCCGCTCCGCGACCATGCCCTCCCAGGCCGGGGGCTCGCCGTCCGGACGGCGGCGGCGGCCTCCGCCCGGGGGCTCCGGTGCCGCGGGCACGGCAGGCATCTGCTGCGAGTCCTCCGGCTTGCGACGGCGCCCGCCCGAGCGGCCCTGGAAGTTGCGGACCGACTCCGGCAACGTCGGGTTCGCGATCGGTGCCTCGGCCTTCGCCGCCTCCGCGGCCGGCGCGCGGTGCGAACCACCGTGGCGGGACGGCGGCTCCTCCAGGATCGGCGACATGTCGGCCCGCGAGAACTGCTCCAGCCGCGACGGACGACGGCTGTCGGCGGCGGGGACCGGCGTGGTCGGCGGCACCACCGGCGGCAGGTCCGTGCGTGACGGCTGCCGCGGCGACGGGTTGTTGCTCGGCACCGGTGTCGTCGGCGGGACGACCGGCGGGAGGTCCGTCCGGGATGCGGCGGCGTCCCGCGGCATCGGCGGCTTCGGCTCGGGCGGCTTCGGCCGGTTCGGGCGCTGGCGCTCGGCGAAGTCGTCGCGGTTCTGGAAGGCCGCGCTCAGGTCCTTGACCGGCCGGATGTCCGACCGCGACATCTCCGACGGCTTCGGCGGCGGAACGCTGGCCGCCGGACGGCCCGGCACCGGCCGCGGCGGCTCGGGCGCCTTGCGCGGATCGGGACGGGCACCGTTCGGCTGGCCACCGACGCGCGGAATGTCCGGCCGCGACATCTCGACGCGCGGAATGTCCGGCCGCGACATCTCCACCCGCGGGATGTCCGGACGCGACATCTCCACCCGCGGGATATCGGGCCGCGACATCTCCACCCGGGGAATGTCCGCACGCGACATGTCGACACGGGGGATGTCCGGACGAGACATCTCCACCCGCGGAATATCGGGCCGCGACATCTCGACGCGGGGAATGTCCGGCCGCGACATCTCCACCCGCGGAATGTCCGCACGCGACGCTTCGGCGCGCGGAGCGTTCGGCCGCGGCGCCTCGGGCCGCTGCTTCGGCGCCTCGACGCGCGGGATGTCCGGGCGCGACATCTCGACCCGCGGGATGTCCGACCGCGACACCTCGACGGGCCGGATGTCCGACCGCGACATCTCGGCCCGGCGGGCGGGCGGCGGCTCGGGACGGCGGATCTCCGTCTTCGGCTCCGGCGGCTGCGGGCGGCGGATCTCGGTCTTGGGCTCCGGCGCCTGCGGACGCCGGATTTCGGTCTTCGGGTCGGCGGCCCGCGGCACGTCCCGGCGCGTCGGGTCGGCGGCGGCCTCCGGACGGCGTTCGGGCTGCTTCGCGACTTCGTCCGGCTTCGGCAGCCGCATCGGCTGAGACTCGGCCTGGCGGCGCGCCGCCTCGGCCCGCAGCTCGGCGGCCTTCAGCTCGCGCTGCGCGGCGTTCAGCGCCGGGTCGACCGGCGGCACCGGCGGACGGCGCTCGCTCAGCGGCTTCGGCCGGGCCATCTGCTGCGTGCTCTGCACGGAGACGTTCGCCGGCGTCTTCGGGACCGGCTTGCCGCCGAAGCCCTTGTTGCCCTTGCCGAGGCCCTTGCCGTTCGCGGGCTTGCCGTTCGAGGCCTTGCGGCGGCGTTCGTCGAGGACGCGGTCGATCAACTCGGTCGGCCGCTCGCCGCCCTCGACCACCGGCTTCTTCCCGGCCATCAGCTGGGCGGGCTTCTTCTTCGGCGCGCTGTCGGGGATCATCCGGTTCTCGTCGGACAGCTTGCGCATCCGGGTCGCCTGCGCGGTCAGCGCGACGCGTTCGAGCAGCACCTCGCCGCCGAACAGCGACTGGAGGCTGTCTCGCAGCGCGGACACCTCCGCGCGCAGCGCCTCCAGCTCCTCGCGCCCCTTGGAGTCGGCGGCGGTGCGGTTCTCCGCCTCCATCTCCAGCTCGTACTCGCGCCGGGCCGCGATCTCGCGTTCCAGCTCCAGTTCGTACACAGCCTGCGCCTCGGCGACCGCGTCCTCGCTCTGTGCCGCGCTCTTGCGGTACTTCACGGCGAGGAAAGCGCCGATCAGGGCGGCCCAGAGGGCCGCGACGATCCCCAGCCGGAGATAGCGGAGATCGTCGCTGAGCACCAGTGCGAGGGTGGCTCCGATGGCGAGGACAAAGCCGACAACGAGCCACGGCCTGCCCAGTAGGCGGCCGCGCGAGTCGTCACCCACGCCGGTCATGACTGACACCGTACCTGCTCGTAATCCGAACGAGACCTACTCGGTCCAGCGAGCGGTGGGATTCCAGCGCTAACCGGTCGTCCCGCGGGTGCGCTCCCGATCGTGGTCCTGCGGGGTCCGGCAGCAGTGTTCGAGCCACAAAGCCGCTGCTACCAGGGCTGCGGAGGACACCACGCCGACCACCGCGGAACGCGTGTCGAGGACCGCGGCGACGAGTTCGTCACGTCGGGGAAAAAGATAGGCGAGCGCCGCCAGCCAGGCGCCCGCCATGAACGCGCCGGCGAGTGACGAAGCCTTCGCGAGGGCCACCGATCGGGCTACCCCGATCGCGCCGACGACCCGGCCGTTCTTGATGCGCGACCGGATCGAGAAGGCCAGCACGACCTCGAGCACGGCGAGCACGGCGAAGGTGACGCCGGCGAGCAGCGGCAGCTGCGGCAGCGAGCCGTAGGCCGTCTGGAAGAGCAGGTAGCCGAGGCCCAGGCCGAGCAGCCCGGCGACCACCAGGTCGCGGGGCCGGGTGAAGTGCATGCCTCAACCGTACCGTGGAAGAGTTGACTCTCCAGCGACTGGAGAGTTCATCATGCGTCTTGTGGGCACCACCGCAACCTTCACCATCGGCGAGCTGTCCCGGCGGACCGGCCTGCCGGTCAAGACGATCCGCTTCTACTCGGACGAAGGGCTCCTGCCCCCGACCGAGCGGACGGACGCCGGCTACCGGCTCTACGACGCGGCGGCGATGGCCCGCCTGGAGCTGGTCCGCACGCTGCGGGAGCTGGGTCTCGGCCTCGCGGACGTCTCCGCCGCGCTGACGCAGTCGACGACCGTCGGCGAGCTGGCGATCCGGCACGTGGAGGCGCTCGACGAGCAGATCCGGCGGCTGCGGCTGCGCCGGGCGGTGCTGCGCGCGGTGGCCAAGCGCAATTCCGAACTGGAGGAAGTGAACCTGATGAACCGTCTCGCGTCGATGTCCGACGAGGAACGCAAGCGGCTGGTCGACGAGTTCTGGGACGAAATGGTCGACGGCCTCGACATCGACCAGGAGTTCTACCGCCGGATGCGGGCCGGGAAGCCGGAGCTGCCGGACGACCCGTCGCCCGAGCAGCTCGAAGCCTGGATCGAGTTCGCCGAGCTGGTCCAGGACCCGGACTTCCGGGCCTTGATCCGCCGCATGAGCGAAACCCAGGCCAAGCAGATCGAGGACGGCGAGTTCCAGCAGCCGGCGGAAGGGTGGCAGCAGCACTGGCAGAACTGGTCGGCGCGCGCGGAAGCGGCCTTGGCGGCGGGCGAATCCCCCACGTCGGAGACGGGGCAAACGCTTGCGGCCGACCTGGCGGCGGCGTCCGCCCGCGAAGACCAGGACCCGGCAGCACCGGAGTTCCGCGCGGAGCTGGCCGACCGGTTCGCGATGAGCGGCAACCCGCGGGCCGAGCGCTACTGGCAGCTGCTGGCGACGATCAACGGCTGGCCGCCGATCCCGACGGCCCAGCCGGCGGTGCGCTTCATGATCGACGCCCTGCGCGGCTGACCGCACCGCGGCTACCGTTCGACGACCACCCGGGAACGGACCGTAACGAACCCGCTCGATCCACCGATGTGAATCCGTTTCAGCGCAGTATTAGGTCCGTCCGGCGGACGGTGGCCACTTCGTCCGCCGGGCGGGCGGCGAGCAACGTCGCGATCCGGCCGTGGCCCGGCAGGACCGCGTCCGGGGCGATTTCGGCCCACGGCACCAGCACGCTCGCGCGGTCCGGGGTGCCCGGGTGCGGGAGCAGCAGCTCCGGGTCCTCCGACGTCACGCCGTCCACGGTGACCACGTCGACGTCCAGCGTGCGGGGGCCCCAGCGCAGCTCGCGGACCCGGCCCGCCGCCTGCTCGGCCGCCTGGCCGGTGCGCAGCCAGGCCCAGTGGTCGCACGCCGGGTCGTCGACCACGCAGACCGCGTTGAGGAAGTCCGGCTGGTCCTCGACGCCCCACGCCTTCGTCTCGTACACGCTCGACACCGCGACCAGTGCCGGCCGGACGGCGTCGAGGGCCAGTTCCAGGAAACCCAGCCGGTCGCCCAGGTTGGAGCCGAGCGACAGGACCGCGCGGCTCACCGGTCGCGCCGGACCGTGACGGCCACGTCGTCGAACGTCAGCGGGATCGGCGCCGACGGCTTGTGCACCGTCACCTCGACCGCGCTCAGGCGCTCGTCACGCATGACCTCGTCGGCGATCTTGCCCGCGACGCTCTCGATCAGGTCGTACGGCTCGCCCGCGACGATCCCCGCCGCCAGCTCGGCCAGCTCGCCGTAGTGCAGGGTCTTCGTCAGGTCGTCCGACGCCGCGGCCGGCCCGAGGTCCAGCCACACCGTGACGTCCACGACGAACTCCTGACCGTCCCGTTTCTCGTGCTCGAACACGCCGTGGCGCCCGAACACGCGCAGGCCGGTCAGCGTGATCCGGTCAGCCATCCGTCCTCCAAGCGGCGGCCACCGCGACCGCGTCCAGCGAAGCTCCGACCTCGTGCACCCGCACGCCCCACGCACCGGCCGCCGCGGCGAGCGCGGAGATCGCCGCGGTGGCGTCCTCCCGGCCGTCCGGCGGACGCGGTGTCCCGTCCTTTTCGGACAGCAGACGACCGAGGAACCGCTTGCGCGAAGCACCGACGAGCACCGGGAAGCCGAGGGAGAGCAACGAATCCAGCCCGCGCAGCAACGCCCAGTCGTGCTCGGCGTTCTTCGCGAAACCCAGCCCCGGGTCCAGCACGATAGCGCTCTCGGCCACCCCGGCGGCGAGCGCCGCGTCCACTCTGGACAGCAACTCGGCGCGCACGTCGGCCACGACGTCCTCGTACTCGGCGAGCGCCTGCATGTCCTTGCTGTGCCCGCGCCAGTGCATCAGCACCCACGGCACCCCGGCTTCGGCCGCGACGCGCGCCATGTCCGGATCGGCCAGCCCGCCGGAGACGTCGTTGATGACGTGCGCGCCGGCTTCGAGCGCCGCGGCGGCGACGGCGGCCCGCGTGGTGTCGACGGACAGCGCCACCCCCTCGGCGGCGAGCGTTTCGATCACCGGGAGGACGCGCCGCAGCTCGGTGGCGGCGTCCACCCGGGACGCTCCCGGCCGCGTCGACTCGCCACCGACGTCGATCAGGTCGGCCCCGCGCGTCCACATCTCGCGGGCGTGCTCCAGCGCCTGGTCGAGGCCGAGGTAGCGGCCACCGTCCGAAAAGGAATCGGGCGTCACGTTCAGCACGCCCATCACCACGCACCGGCCGGGCGCGGGAAGCCCCACGCTCACCGGCGTGCCCTGATGAGGTCGAGCGCCTCCGCCCGGGACGTGGCGGAGTTCTTGAACTGGCCCCGCACGGCGGAGGTGGTCGTGCGCGCGCCGGGCTTGCGGATGCCGCGCATGGCCATGCAGAGGTGCTCGGCCTCGATCACCACGATCACCCCGCGCGGCTCGAGCTTGCGCACGATCGCGTCCGCCACCTGCGACGTCAGGCGCTCCTGGACCTGCGGCCGCTTGGCGTAGAGGTCGACGACCCTGGCGAGCTTCGAGAGCCCGGTGACCTTCCCGGCGGCGTTCGGGATGTACCCGACGTGCGCGACGCCGTGGAACGGCACCAGGTGGTGCTCGCAGCTGCTGAACATCGGGATGTCCGTGACCAGCACCAGCTCTTCGTGGGCCTCGTCGAAGGTGCGGTCCAGCACCGCGTCCGGCTCGACGTAGAGGCCCGCGAACATCTCGCGGTACGCGCGGGCGACCCGGGCGGGAGTGTCCTTCAGACCGTCCCGCTCCGGGTTTTCGCCGCACGCCAAGAGAAGCTCGCGCACCGCCTTCTCCGCCCGGTCCTGGTCGAAGACCGGGCGGTCGGCGTCGTCACTGGGACTTTTCGGGTCCGTCCACGTCACGTCGTTCTCCCTCGTTCTGCTGGTTGCCCGCCTGATCGGCGAACCAGCCGTGCTCACGAGGGCGTTCTTCACCGCCTGGCCGCCACGACTGACCCGGCTGACCGCCCGGCGAGGTCGCGGGCGTCCAGCCCGGAGGGGCACCGTAGTTGGGCGGGCCGCTCTGGCCGGACGGCTGGCCGCCGTAGGACTGCGGCCAGTGCGCCGTGCCGTTGGGGCCGCCGTTCGGGCCGCCGTAGGGACGGCCGCCGTTCGGGTAGGCACCCGGCTGCGGTGGGGCGTACGGGTTGGCGTTGGGGTCGACCGGCGACGGCGACGGGTACGGCGGGCCACCGGGCAGGTCGCCCGCGCCCTGCGCGGTGCCGACCGGGGTCGGCTCCGGCTTCAGGACCGGCTTCTCCTTCTCCGGCGGCGGCCACGGCTCGCCGCGCTCCATCGCCAGCTCGCCCGGGGTCTTGATCGGCGGCTTGTCCGACGGCGTCCGCTCACCGAACTCGTTGAACACGGTGATGTGCGGGCGCTTCTCGACCGTTGCGAAGATCCGCTCCAGGTCCTTGCGGGTCAGCGTCTCCTTCTCGAGGAGCTCGATGACCAGCTCGTCGAGCACGTCGCGGTAGGTGTTGAGCACGTGCCACGCCTCGGTGTGCGCGGTCTCGATGAGCTTGCGCACCTCCTCGTCGATCTCGTGCGCCACTTCCAGCGAGTAGTCCGCCTGGCGGCCGGCCGAGCGGCCGAGGAACGGGTCACCCTGCTCCTGGCCGTACTTGACCGCGCCGAGCCGGGCGCTCATGCCGTACTCGGTGACCATCGCGCGGGCGATCTTCGTCGCCTGCTCGATGTCCGACGACGCCCCGGTGGTGGGCTCGTGGAAGACGAGCTCCTCGGCCGTCCGGCCACCCATCGCGAAGACCAGCCGCCCGATCATCTCGGAGCGGGTCATCAGGTCCTTGTCGTCCTCGGGGACGAGCAGTGCGTGCCCGCCCGTGCGGCCGCGCGGCAGGATCGTCAGCTTGTAGACCGGTTCGATGTCCGGCATCGCCCACGCGGCGAGCGCGTGCCCGCCCTCGTGGTAGGCCGTGATCTTCTTCTCCTTCTCGGAGATGATCCGGCTCTTGCGGGCCGGGCCGCCGACGACGCGGTCGACCGACTCCTCCAGCGCCGCGTCGGTGATCACGTGCCCGTTCTGGCGGGCGGTGAGCAGCGCGGCCTCGTTGAGGACGTTCGCCAGGTCGGCGCCGGACATGCCGACGGTCCGCTTGGCCAGGCTGGTCAGGTCCGTGCCCTGGGCGATCGGCTTGCCCTTGGCGTGCACCTCGAGGATCGCCTTGCGGCCGCGCAGGTCGGGCGCGGACACCGGGATCTGCCGGTCGAACCGGCCGGGGCGCAGCAGCGCCGGGTCGAGGATGTCGGGCCGGTTGGTGGCCGCGATCAGGATGATGCCGCCGCGGGCGTCGAAGCCGTCCATCTCGACGAGCAGCTGGTTCAGGGTCTGCTCGCGCTCGTCGTGCCCGCCGCCGAGGCCGGCGCCGCGCTGGCGGCCGACCGCGTCGATCTCGTCGACGAAGATGATGCAGGGCGCGTTCTGCTTGGCCTGTTCGAACAGGTCACGCACGCGCGAGGCGCCGACACCGACGAACATCTCGACGAAGTCCGAGCCGGAGATCGTGTAGAACGGCACACCCGCCTCGCCGGCCACGGCCCGCGCGAGCAGCGTCTTGCCGGTACCGGGCGGCCCGTAGAGCAGGACGCCCTTCGGGATCTTCGCGCCGAGCGCCTGGTAACGCGCCGGGTTCTGCAGGAAGTCCTTGATCTCGTACAGCTCTTCGACGGCCTCGTCGGCACCCGCGACGTCCCCGAAGGTCGTCTTGGGCATGTCCTTGTTCAGCTGCTTGGCCTTGGACTTGCCGAAGTTGAGGACGCGGTTGCCGCCGCCTTGGGCGTTGTTCATCATCCACATCAGCAGGCCCAGCACGAGGGCGAGCGGGATGGCGAAGATGAGGATCTGCGTCAGCACGCCCTGCTGCGTCACCTTGGTGGTGAACTTGATCGGCTGGCCGCCGGCCTTCTCTGCGATCAACGAGTCGTAGATCGGGCGGGTGGCGTCCGCGGGGTACTGCGAAATGATCTGGGTGACCTGCTGGCCGTCGACGTCGATTGGCTTGGCCAGCAGCAGCTTGAGCTGCTGTTCCTTGTCCTCGAGGCTGGCTTCCTTGACGTTGTTCGAGGTGATCTGGGAGTTCGCCACCGAGATGGGTGCCTGGGTGTACCCACGATCACTGTCGAAGATCGTGTTGTACGCGAACAACGCCAGCAACCCCGCGACGATCCACAGCAGTGGGTTCCTGAGCACGCTCTTCCGGTTCATACGACTCGGCCCTGGTGGCCTCGATCCTCCCTGGTTGGGCGGCTCCTGTGATACCCGCCATCACGATCTTGACAACCACTGGTGCCTGGACACCTGCCCATCAGGGTACCGTCCGCTGCCGCGTTCATCCCCTGTGAGCCTCTCGCAGGTCAACGGGCGATACCGCCCCGAGGTTCCCGGCCGGTGTCCACGGCGTTCACGCTATCGCGTGCCATCGGACACACTGCCGACCATCTCGCCCAGCCGGGTGCGCAGCGTCGCCGGGTCGGCCGGGGCCACGGTGACCCACTCGCGGCCGTCGCTACCTGCGCGGGAAAGGCTCAGGTAGCGCCCGGTCGCGGTGTCGAACCACGCCAGTACCCGGGACCGCTGCTTGGCTCCGACCTGCGAACGGCTGTTCGCGGCCAGCTGACCGCCGCGCTGCCGGGGCTGGCCGGCGATCCGGCCGTAGGCCTCGCGTGGGTCGGCCGTGACGCGCTCGCTCAGCGGGGTCCGCCGCGCCTTGCCGCGCTCCTCGGCCGGGTTCGACGGCGACGGCACCGGCACCCGGATCGGCGCGGTGCGCAGGGCGTCGTCCAACGGGAGTGTGACCGACGCCTCGCTACCGCGCGGCGCTCCGGGCAGGATCCCGACGACCGCGGAGACCAGGCCGTCCGGCGGGACGTCCCGCAGCCAGATCCCGTCGGCGTCCTGCACCGCGAGCACGCCCTTGGTCTCGTCGGCCGCCGCGAGCACGCCGACCGTCGGCGCCTGGAACTGCGGGATGTGCAGGGCGTCGATGGTCAGCGGGGCGAAGGCCAGCAGGTGCAGGGCGTCCTCGATCGGCGGCGCGAGCCTGCCGCGTGGTTCGCGGACCCCGCGCGCCTTCAGCTCGACGTCGACGCGGTGACGCAGCGACACGCGCTCGTTCTCGGTCGCGCCGTGCGACCGGACGATCAGCGGGTACGGCAGCTCCCCGAGCCGCGCCGACTCCCACAGGAAGTCGAACGCCAGTGGCGAGAAGAACTCTTGCATCATCACTCTCCCGGATCGGACTCTTGCTCAGCGTAGCCCGCACCCCCGACAAAACCGGATCGTTCCGGTGCCGAGCTGGGCACTTCCGGAGAACCGGGGGTCAGACGGAGCTGGTCGTCGCGGCTCCGGCGAGCATCTCACCGAGGCGGTGGCGCAGGGTGGCGGCGTCGGCGGGGGCGATGGTGATCCAGTCCCGGCCGTCGCGGCCGCGGGTGGCCTGGGTGAAGTAGCGGCCGCTCTCGGTGTCGAACCAGGCCAGCACCGGCGTGCGGTTGCGGGCGCCCAGCCGGCTGCGGGCGTTGGCGCCGATCTGGCCGCCGCGCAGCCGCGGCTGGGCGGTCAGCCGGGCCAGCGCCTTGCGGTCCTCGTCGGCCGACGCGCGCTCGTCGCCGTTGCCGCGACGCTGCTGGAAGTCGCCGCCGGTCAGCTGCTCCCGCGGGACCGTGACCGACTTCTCGCTGCCGCGCGGGGCCGCCGGCAGCAACGACACGATCGCGCTGGCGAGCCCGTCGGGCGGGCACGGCTGCAGGTGCAGGCCGCGGGTGTCCTGCACGGCCAGCAGGCCCTGGCCGCCGAGCACGCCGGCGATCGCCAGCAGCGGTGCGGCGTCCGGGGCGATCAGCTGGACGGCGTCCAGGCTCAGTTCGGGCGCCGCCAGCACGCCGAAGTAGTCCTCGACGTGCGGCTCGGGCCGGCCGCGGCCGTCGGCGAGCCCGCGCGCGGCGAGCCCTTCCAACGTGCGGCGGCGCAGCAGCGCCCGCTCGTCGACGGTCGCGCCGTGCGAGCGGATACGCAGCGGGTACGGCAGCTCGCCCAGCCCGGCCGACTCCCACAGGAAGTCCACCTCGGCCGGGGTGAGCAGCTCGGCGTTCGGCATCGCGCCACCCCCAGGAGAAACCGGGCCGGGCACACCGTCGGCGTGCCCGGCCCGAAAGGATCAGCGGTCTTCGTCGTCCTCGGACCACGCGCCGATGACCGGCGGCGGGGTCGCCTGGTTCGCGCCGAAGGCCTCGTCCGGGTCCGCCTCGATGAGGAAGGACGCGTGCGTATGCTCCTCGTCCTGCTCGCCCTGGGCACCCTGCGGGGCCATGCCGCCCATGGCCGGGTTCATCGGCGGCGGCGTCTGCCCGCCGATGGTGCCCGCCGAAGAGACGAGGCCCTGCTGCGGCGCCTGGGCCGAAGCGGCGCTCTGGCCCTGGCCTTCGGCCGCCGCGAGGTTCGTTTCGTTCTTGGACTTCGCACCGGACTTGCTGCCCGCGCCCAGCGCCCGCGACGCCAGCGCGCCGAGGCCGCCGGCCACCCCGCCGATGCCGAGGCCCAGGCCGACCTTGCCGAGCGGGTTGCTGCCGCCCGGCTGCCCGCCGCCCGGGGCGACGTGGCCCGCGCCGGTGGCCGTGCCCGTGCCCGCGCCGCTGACCGAACCGCCGGCGCCGTCGCTGCCGAGCGTGGCCGCGTCCGCGCCGAAGCTTGCACCCGCGACGCCGCCGTGGACCCCGTTCGGGCCGACGACGCCGGCGTGCTGCGCACCGAACGCGCCGCTGTGGCCGCCGAAGCCCGCGCCGCCGGAGGCGAAGATCGCGTCGCCCGCGCCGGGCAGGCTGTCCACCGAGCCGGTGCTGCCGACGCTGTTCACCGCGTTGAACGATAGGGAGTTGTGCGACCCCGTCGGCTTCATGCCGAGCGACTCCGGGCCGAAGCTCGGGGTCGAGTTGTCGACCTCCTTCATCGCCTGGGTGTAGGCGTTGAAGAACGCGACCTGCTGCGCCTTGACGTCGTTGGCCGCGTCGGCCTGCGCCTTCTGGTCGGCGATCAGCGCCGCCGGACCGCCGGCCAGCGCGGCCGCCATGGCCTGCTTGGGGTCGTAGTCCTTCGGGGCCGGCATCTTCTTGACCTCGGCGGCCGCCGAGGCCTGCTTGGCGAGCCGGTCGGACATCGTGTGCGCGGCGTCGGAAGCCTGCGAACCGGAGTTCGCGATGGCCACCAGCGCGCCCTGCGCACCCGCGGCGCCCCGGCCGACCCACGCGTTGCCCAGCTCGGAGATCGCGTTGTAGAGGTGGTCGGAGGCCTGCTTCAGCTCGGCGCCGTGGTGCGCCCAGACGTGCCCGGTCGCCTCGGCCGTGCCGGGGTCGTTGTTGTTGACCGCGCCGGCGTAGAGCTGCTGGCTTTCCTGCGCGTTCCAGTTCGGCGGGTTGGCGATCGCGCGGTCGCTGCCCATGTCGAAGCCGCCGGCGCTGCCGCGGGCGTTGTCGACGATGTTCTGCGACGCCGAGTTGTCACCGAGCGGGACGAGCGAGCCCGGAGTGGTCGCCGCCGGCTGGTCGCTGTGGTTCGGAGCCATGACTACGAGTTCCCCTCTGGACTCAGGCGTTGCGGAACGGGTCGGCCGCGGCCTGGTCGATCTCGTGGTACCGGGCCATCGCCGTGACGATGCCCTCTTCGGCGGCGGAGTACTGCTCGAGCAGGTTCTGCAGCGCGGCGGCGTAGGAGTCGCCCCCGCCGTCCGCGCGCTGGACGAACTTCGCGGCCATCGCGTTGCCGACCGGGTTGTCGCCGAGCTTCGGCGGCTGGGCGAGCGTGCCCGCGCCGGCGAGCAGGGCCTCGACGGCGTCCTTGCCCGTGCGGATCTTGTTCAGCACGGCCTGCGCGGCGTCGGGGTCGATCCCGACCTGACCCGCCGCGGCCGCGGCCTTGAAGGCGTTCGCGTCGGCAGCGCTGCTGTTCGCCATCTGCACTTTCTCCCGTTCCCCCGCCCCGGTCACCGCGGGCACGAATGGTCTTCGCATAGGTTAACGCACGTGATCAGAGCCTATGACGCATTCCGCGAAGCCGGGGTTCCGCGAATCCGGTACTTGCGCTGAACGGTCGGTGAACTCCGCCGTGCGCTACGCGGTGTAGACCTTCGGGTCGAGGGTGCCGATGTAGGGCAGGTCCCGGTAGCGCTCGGCGTAGTCGAGGCCGTAGCCGACGACGAACTCGTTGGGGATGTCGAAGCCGATGTACTTCACCGGCACGTCCACCTTCACCGCTTCCGGCTTGCGCAGCAGCGAAACGACCTCGAGCGACGCGGGGTTGCGGCTGGCGAGGTTCTTCAGCAGCCACGACAGCGTCAGGCCGGAGTCGACGATGTCCTCGACGATCAGGACGTCCCGGCCCGCGATGTCGCGGTCGAGGTCCTTGAGGATCCGGACGACGCCGGACGACGACGTCGCCGATCCGTACGACGAGACGGCCATGAATTCCAGCTGCGTCGGCAGCGGCAGCGCACGGGCGAAGTCGGTCATGAACATGACCGCGCCCTTCAGGACGCCCACCAGCAGGAGTTCGCCCTGCCCGTTGGCCGGATAGTCGGCAGCGATCTGCTCCGACAGCTCCGCGATCTTGTCCTTGATCTGCTGCTCGGTGACGAGCACGGAGGCGATTTCGCCCTCGTACACGGGTCATTCTCCTCGGGTGGTGGGTGGGGAGGTGAGGCAAAGCCTGCCACGGCACCGGCTCGCCTCCAAGTTGCCGGGCAACCACACGCCGCCCTGACCACGCCACCGGGCGACGAGTCCGTCGACCGCCCGGAGGTGTGCGTCGGTGAGCTCGCGCACACCCGATTGCAGCAGCCACCTGCGGAGAACCCGCCGCCGCAGTGCCGCGGGCTCGGCCTCGAGGACGCCGGTGTCCAGCCCTTCGACGCCGCCCGCGCGGGTGAAGATCATGTCCGCCAGTGTGTCCAGCGCCTCATTGTCTTCCCTCAGTTGCGCCGCCGTCCGGGCGAGCGCGGCGGCGACTCCGCCGTTGAGGACGTCCTCCAGCAACGGCAGGACTTCGGTGCGCAACCGGACGCGCGTGAACCGCGGTTCGGCGTTGTGCGGGTCGTCCCACGGCTCGACGCCGAGCTCGGCGCAGGCGGCCCGGGTGGTCGCACGGCCGACGGCGAGCAGCGGCCGTCCCCACGGCGGGTCGTACGGCCGCATCCCGGCGACGCTGCGCGGGCCGGAGCCGCGGCCGAGCCCGAGCAGGACCGTTTCGGCCTGGTCGTCGAGGGTGTGGCCGAGCAGGACGAGCCCGTGCCCGGCGAGCGCCCGGTAGCGGGCCTTGCGCGCGGCGGCTTCCGGGCCGCCCGGGCCGGTGACGTCGGCCCGGCGCACCTCGGCTTCGTCGGCGCCGAGTGCCTTCGCCGCGGCGGCCGCGTCGGCCGCGACCTTGGCCGAACCTTCCTGGAGCCCGTGGTCGACGACCAGCGCGCGGACGGTGTGCCCGCGGTGGTGCCCGACGTGCGCGACGGCTTCGGCCAACGCCAGGGAGTCGGCGCCGCCGGAGACCGCGACGCAGAGCTCGGACGGCGCGTCGGCCCCCTCCAGGAACGCGCGGACGGCCCGCCGGACGGCCGCGACCGCCGGGCCGGTCATCCGTGCAGGCGCCGGACCCACGCCGCCGGGTCGGCGATCTCGGCGCGCGACGGCAGGGTGTTCGGCGACCGCCAGACGGCGTTGAAGCCGTCCATGCCGACGGCGTCCACGACGTGCTTCGTGAACTTCGCGCCTTCTTCGTACTGACGGATCTTCGCGTCGACGCCGAGCAGCGCACGCAGCAGCCGGTCGAAGACGCCGCCGCCCTTGCGCCGGGCGGTGAACCGCGCGCGGATCTTGTCGACGCTCGGCACGACCTGCGGCCCGACGGCGTCCATCACGTAGTCCGCGTGCCCCTCCAGGAGCGTCGAGAGCGCGAGCAGCCGGTCGAACACCGCGCGCTCCTTCGGCGACTGGAGCAGCTCGGCCAGGTTCAGCTTCGGCCCCTGCTTGATCGCCTCCGGCAGCCGGCCGACCAGGTCGGCCAGGCTGTCCGTGCCGCCGCCGGCCAGCCCCGAGACGAGCCGCTCGACCTCGTCGGCGAAGTAGTCGCGCAGCCACTTGACCGCGGTGAACTGGAGCCGGTGGGTGCACTCGTGCAGGCAGACCCAGAGCCGGAAGTCGTGGCCGGGCACGTCCATCGCCTGTTCGGCGGCGACGACGTTCGGCGCGACCAGCAGCAGCCGGCCCTCCTTGTCCGGTCCGCCGAAGGGGTCGTACTGGCCGAGCACGCGGCTGGCGAGGAAGGCGAGCACCAGGCCGGTCTGGACGCCGGCGCCGCCGGCCAGGATCGGCCCGAGTGGCCCGCCCTGCTGCGGCAGCGCCCGCCCGGTCAGCGCATCCAGCCCGGCCGCGGCCGACCGCACCCAGCCCGGGCGGTCGACGACGTCGCCGGGCAGCAGCGGCAGGTCGAGCCCCAGGTTGGTCAGCTGCCGCACGTGCCCCTCGGCCTCGGCGGTGAGCTCGCGCAGGTCGGTGACGGCTTCCTCGGCCCGTTCCCGCGGTACCTGCGGGCCGCCGCGCACCAGCAAGGCGCCGGTCTGCGCGGCGATCGCCCAGTCGACCATGGGCCGGGTCTGCGTTTCCTGACTCACCCTTCCGACGCTACCTGGCCGGTGCCGGTTTCCGGCCACGATCTTCGTACGGTTCGGCTTCCGCTAGGCGCAGCCGCACTTGCGGAGGCTGGTGGCGAGGGCGTCGATGGCGTCGCGGCCGGGCTCGGTGTCGGAGCCGTTGGACATGAACGCGAACACCAGCACCCGGCCGTCCTGGTCGAGGACCAGCCCGGCGAGGGTGTTGACGCCGGTCAGCGTGCCGGTCTTGGCCCGCACCCAGCCGCGTCCGGCCTGCGACGCCGCCGTGTCGAACCGCTTGTCGGCGAGGGTGCCCGAGCCGCCCGCGACCGGGAGGCCGGCCAGCACGGGCCGCAGCTTCGCGGTGTTCGGGTCCTTGCCGTCCTGCGCCGCGGCGGCCGCCAGGAGCTGGGTGAGCAGCCGCGCCGGGATGCGGTTCAGCGACGAGATGCCGCTGCCGTCGGACAGCGCGACGCCCGAGACGTCGAAGCCGTGGTCCTTCAGCACCTTGATGGTCGCCCTGGCGCCGCCGGCGTAGCTGGCCTCCTCGCCGTTCGCGAGGGCGACCTGCCGGGCGACCGCCTCGGCGAGGACGTCGTCGGACAGCACCATCAGGTCGGACACCAGCTCGGTCAGCGGCGCCGACCGGACCTCGCCGACCACCTTCGCGTCCTTGGGCGCCGTCGCCTGCCCGGCCGCCGAAACCCCCAGCTTCGAGGCGATCGACTGGGCGAGCGCGCTGCCCGCGTTCGCCGTCCGCTGCGAGTTGTTGTCCTTGGGGTTGATGCGGCCGCCGTCGGCCATCACGGGCGACATCTGCGTCGCGTACGTCGACGGCGCGTCGCCCGCCTCCCAGCCGGGTGCGGTCGTCGCGCCCTTGAACAGCGTCAGGTCGACCTGCACCTTCTTGACGCCCGGCACCGCCTTCTTGACCTGCGCGACGAGTTCGTCGACGTGCGCGGCTCCCGGGTACAGCGGGGACTCGGTGCCCAGCGGCAGGTTGGTGAGCGTCGTGTCGCCGCCGCCGACCAGGATCACCGTGCCCGGGTCCGCGCCCTGCACGATCTTGGTGGACAGGCGCAGGTTGTGGTCCAGCGACAGCAGCGCGGCGGCGGACGTGAGCACCTTCGTCGTCGACGCGGGTGTCACCGGCGACGCCGAGTTGCGGTCCCACAGGACGGTGCCGGTCACCGGGTCGATCACGCTGCCGGTGAGCTGGCCGAGCGCGCCGTTGCCGGCCGCCGAAGCGAGCGCGGACTTGACGCCGTTCGCCGTCGGCGCCGTCCCGGAAGTAGCCGGCCCCTGCAGCTGCCGGGTGGCCGAGGACGGCGACGGCGGGTCGCCCTTGGGCGCGTTCGGCGCCCACGGCAGGGCCAGCCGGTTCGCCACCTTCGGCATCGCCGCGGCGACCCCGCCGCCGGCCAGCACCAGGAGGACGACCACGACGAGGGCGATCAGCTTGCCCTTGCGCCGCTTCTTCGGCGGCTCCTCGGCGGCCGGCGGCTCGGACGGCACCGGCGGCTGGTCGTTGCGGGGCGGCTCGCCGCGTTGCTGGGGCTGCTGCTGGAAGACGCCGGGGAACTGGGTCGGCCGTTCGATGCCGACGGTCGCTTCGGCGTCGAACCGCTGGCCGTCCGGCTCGATCCGCTGCGGCCGGGCCAGCGAGCCGGCGGACGCCGACGGCACCACCCCGCGCGGCGGCTCCGGCGGCAGCACGGCCCGGCGGTCGCCCGGCTCGGCCGGCCGGTCACCGGTGCGGTCCTCCCGCAGCTCGATGCGCTGGCTCCAGGGCTGGGCTTCCGGCTCTTCGCGACGCGGGGAGGCCGCGCGGCTCAGCTGCTCTTCACGGCGCTGCTGCTCCTCGCGCCAGTGCTGCAGCTCTTCACGCCACTGCTGCTGCGGCTCCTCCGGCTTCGGCTCGTCCCCAGGCGGCACGTGACGCTCGATCGGCACCACCGGCACCGGCCCGGACGGCTTCACCTCGATGTACTGGGTGCTCTCCCCGGCGGACTCCGGCTCGGCCGGCTCGACGTACTGGGTGCTCTCGCCGTCCGACGCGGGCGCGGCGGGCTTGAGCTCGGACTGCTCGACCCGGATGTACTGGGTGCTCTCTTCGGCAGGCTTCGCCGGCGACTGCTGCTTCGCGGGCGACGGCTGCTGGGCGGCGGCCGGAGGCTGCTGCGGCTTCTTCGGCTCGCGGCTGCCGAGGCGGTCGGCGAGGTCCTGCTTGGCCGGGGACGGCGCGGCCGGCGGCTCCTCGGCCGGCGCGTTGAGCCCGGGGATCGGCTCGGGCGGGACGTTCGGCGCGAACCACGACCCCTTGGGCGCCTCACTGCCTGTGACCTTGGGCACGCCCGGGCGGTCGGCGGCGGCCTTCGGCGGGTCCGGCAGCGCCATCGGCGTGGTCTCCCGCGCGCCGGACGACGAGCGGTCTTCGTCCGACGAAGGCCACATCGGCTGGTCGTTTTCCGGCACCCACCACTCCTTCTCACCTGCCCCCGGAGGGGCCAAGCTCACATGCCGTGCGGCCGACATCGATGCGGCCTCCCGGCAGGGCGTAGTCCACACTAGGAGACGTCAAGACAGTCATGAAGGTTGCCGCCCACGACGTGCGGGGCCCGGATCTCAAAGAAGCAGCGAGGACGGCGTGGAGTTCGACGTCACGATCGAAATCCCCAAAGGGGAGCGCAACAAGTACGAGGTCGACCACAAGACCGGCCGCATCAAGCTGGACCGGACCCTGTTCACGGCCACGCAGTACCCGGCCGACTACGGGTTCATCGACGACACCCTCGGCCAGGACGGCGACCCGCTCGACGTGCTCGTCCTCGTCCAGGAGCCGACGTTCCCGGGCTGCCTGATCCGCTGCCGCGCGATCGGCATGTTCCGGATGACCGACGAGAAGGGCCCGGACGACAAGGTCCTCGCGGTCCCGACGAACGACCCGCGCCTGGAGCACCTGCGGGACATCCACCACCTGAACGAGTTCCACAAGCTGGAGATCCAGCACTTCTTCGAGGTCTACAAGGACCTCGAGCCCGGCAAGAGCGTCGAAGGCTCGTCCTGGGTCGGCCGCTCCGAGGCCGAGAGCGAAATCGCCCGCTCGTACGAGCGCGAGACCGACCGGCTGGCCAAGGAAGAGGCCAACGGCGGCCACTGAGCCCGCGAAAAGGCCCCCTCGGGATCTCCCGAGGGGGCCTTTTTCACGCGGTCAGTGCGCCAGCGCGAGCGCCGGGGCGTCCGCCTCGGCTTCGGCGCGCTGCTCCATGGCCGACTTGTCCGACAGCGGCTTCTCCTTGAGGAACCACACCAGGGCGAAGCCGACGGTCAGCACGATCCCGCCGACCAGGAACACCGTGCTCATCGACTCGGCGAAGCCCTGCAGGATCGGGCGGGCCAGCGTCGGGTCGAGCGTCGACAGGAACGACGTGTCGTTGACGTCGAGGCCGCCCTGCAGCTGCTTCGCGAACTCCGGGTGCTGCGCCAGCGCCGCCGTGTAGGCCGGCGTGGTCAACGCCGAGCGGATGGCGTTCGCGATCCGGTCGCCGACCGTGCCGAACAGGATCGACAGGAACACCGCGGTACCCGCCGTGCCGCCGATCTGCCGGAAGAACGTCGCCGCCGAGGTGGCGACGCCGATGTCCTGCGGGCGGACGTCGTTGGTCGCGGCCAGCACCAGCGTCTGCATCGAGGCGCCGAGGCCGAGGCCGATCACGAAGGCGATCACCATGACCAGGGCCAGCGAGCTGTCGACGGTGATCGTGGACAGCGCGAACAGCGCCGCCGCCATCAGGCCGATGCCGGCCACCGCGAACATCTTGTACCGGCCGGTGGCCGCGATGATCCGGCCGCTGGTCAGGCTGGCGACCATGATGCCGAGCGTCAGCGGCAGCATCTGCAGGCCGGCCTGGGTCGGCGTCGCGCCCTTGACGATCTGCAGGTACAGCGGCAGCGACATCATCGCGCCGAACATCCCGGCACCCTGCACGACGGTGACGATGGTCGACATCCGGAACACGGACCGCTTGAACAGGCGCAGCGGCAGCAGGGCGGCGTCGCCCATCCGGCGTTCGATCCAGACGAAGGCCGTGACGCCGAGCGCGCCGACGACGTACATCGCGACCGAAGCGGCCGAGCCCCAGCCCCACTCACGGCCCTGCTCGGCGACGATCAGCAGCGGCACCAGGCCGGTGGCCAGCGCGACGGCACCCCAGTAGTCGACCTTCTGGTCCACGCGGGTGTGCGGCAGGTTCAGCACCTTGGTGACGACGACCAGCGCGGCGAGCGCGATCGGGACGTTGACCAGGAAGACCCAGCGCCAGCCGGTGATGCCGGCGAAGGTGTCGATGCCGGCGAAGAACCCGCCGACGACCGGCCCGGCCACGCTCGAGATGCCGAAGACGGCCATGAAGTAGCCCTGGTACTTGCTGCGCTCCCGCGGCGCGGTGATGTCGGTGATGATCGCCAGCGCGAGCGACATCAGGCCACCGGCGCCGAGGCCCTGGAAGGCCCGGAAGGCGGCGAGCTCGTACATCGACGTCGCCATGCCGCTGGCCAGCGAGCCGACCAGGAAGAGCGAGATCGCCGTGAGGTACATGGGCTTGCGGCCGTAGAGGTCGGACAGCTTGCCGTACAGCGGCGTCGAGAGCGTGGCGGTGATGAGGTAGGCGGTGGTGGCCCAGGCCTGCAGGGACAGGCCGTGGAGCTCGTCGGCGATGGTGCGCATCGAGCTGGACACGATGGTCTGGTCGAGCGCGGCCAGGAACATGCCGAGCATCAGCCCGGACAGGACGGTGAGGATCTGGCGGTGAGTCAGTTTGCCGTTCGTAGCGGCTGCTCCTTCCGCCGTGGTGGTGTCGCTCATGGTGGTCTCCCTCGGGAAGTCTCCGCGTAGTTGCTTGTACCTCTCAACTACTTGCCTGAGCCAAGTATTCCCCTGGAAGCTTGTAGCAAGCAACCAAATATTCTGTGACGCCCGTCTCGGACACACCGAGGGCGGCACTTTCACGTGAAAGTGCCGCCCTCGGGGTTCGGGGTCAGGCGGAGTAGCCCGGGATGGGGAACGGCGCCAGGAACTCGCGGATCTCCGCGGCGATCGTGTCCAGCGCGGCCTCGTCGGACGCGGCCGCCGCGGTGATCGTGCGGTCGATCCACGCCGCCACCTCGACCTGATGCTCCGGCCGCAGGCCGCGGGTCGTGATCGCGGACGTGCCGAGGCGGATGCCGGACGGGTCGAACGGCTTGCGCGGGTCGAACGGCACCGTGTTGTAGTTCAACTCGATGCCCGCGCGGTCGAGGGCCTGCGCCGCCGGCTTGCCCGCGACCCCCTTGTTCGTCAGGTCGATCAGCAGCAGGTGGTTGTCGGTGCCGCCGGACACGAGGTCGTACCCGCAGGCCAGCAGCGCGTCGGCCAGCGCGCGGGCGTTGGCGACGATCGTGTGCGCGTAGTCGCTGAACGACGGCTGCTGCGCCTCCCCGAGGGCGACCGCGATCGCCGCGGTCGTGTGGTTGTGCGGGCCGCCCTGCAGGCCCGGGAACACCGCCTTGTCGACGGCCTTCGCGTGGTCGGCGTCGGACAGGATCATCGCGCCGCGCGGGCCGCGCAGCGTCTTGTGCGTGGTCGTCGTGATCACCTGCGCGTGCCCGACCGGCGACGGGTGCGCGCCGCCCGCGACCAGGCCGGCGATGTGCGCGATGTCGGCGACGAGCACGGCGTCCACCTCGCGGGCGATCTCGGCGAACGCCGGGAAGTCGATCGTGCGCGGGATCGCCGTGCCGCCGGCGAAGATGAGCTTCGGCCGGTGCTGGCGCGCGAGGTCGCGCACCTGGTCGAGGTCGACGCGGCCGGTCTCCTTCGCGACGCCGTAGCGCACCGGCGTGAACCACTTGCCAGTCGCGGACACGCTCCAGCCGTGCGTGAGGTGGCCGCCGTCCGGCAGCGCCATGCCGAGCACGGTGTCGCCGGGCTGCGCGAACGCCAGGTACACGGCCAGGTTCGCCGGCGACCCGGAGTACGGCTGGACGTTCGCGTGGTCGGCGCCGAAGACGGCCTTCGCCCGCTCGATCGCCAGCTGCTCGACCTGGTCGATGAACTGCTGACCCTCGTAGTAGCGCTTGCCCGCGTAGCCCTCGGAGTACTTGTTGGTGAGCACGGTCCCGGTGGCTTCGAGCACGGCCTGCGAGACGTAGTTCTCCGAGGCGATCAGGCGGATCTTGTCGTGCTGCCGCTTCGCTTCGTCCTCGACGAGCCCGGCGATGGCGGGATCGGCGGCGGCGAGTGCGTTCAGTTTCGGCTGGTGTGTCATGGCGTACTCCGGCTCTGGAGTGGCCTTCACCCAGGCGCGCGGTGCCGGCCTCGTCGTCGCTTCCCGGTGGTGCTCCACCTCGATGGCGCCAGTCGCTGCTGCGCGTAAGAGCCTAGTCCACGACGCTCGAGCCCCGGTGTACGCGCGTTTCAGGGCACGACCACGACACCCATGGACCGGGCCGTGCCCGCGATCGTGCGCATCGCCGCCTCGACGTCGGAGGTGTTGAGATCCGGCAGTTTGCGCTCGGCGATCTCCCGCAGCTGCGCCTCGGTGAGCTTGCCCGCGACCTCGTGCCCCGGCCGGGCGGAACCCTTGTCCCCCAACGCCTTCTTGATGAGGAACGACGTCGGGGGCGTCTTGAGCCGAAGCGCGAACGAACGGTCCTCGAACACCGAGACGACCACCGGCACGATGTCGCCGCGCTGGGCCGCCGTCGCCGCGTCGTAGGCCTTCTTGATCTCGACGAGGTTGACCCCGGTCTGCCCCAGCATCTTGCCGAGGTCGACGACCGGGGCGTTGCCCGCGGTGAGTTCCAGGGTGACCTGGTGGGTGAGTTTCTTCTTCGGAGCCATGCCCCGAAGCTAGAGTCTCCAGTTACTGGAGGGTCAAACTGGTTTGGTGCCCGCGCGGTGCCGGCGGGCCAGCTCCTGGTAGATCGCCGCGTTGTGCTCGACCCACATCCGCGCCGAGTCGGTCAGCGGGACGAACTTCTTCGCCGGGCTGCCCATCGCGATCACCTCGTCCGGCACCTCCGTCGCCGGCGTGACCGTGGCTCCGGCCGCGACCAGCGCCCGCGCGCCGATCTTCGCCTTGTCGAGCACGGTCGAGCCGTTGCCGATCAGCGCCTGCTCCCCGATCGTGCAGTCGTGCACCAGGCACTGGTGGCCGACCGTGACGTTCTTGCCCACCTCGCAGACGCCGTCGTTGACGTGGATCACCGAGTTGTCCTGGATGTTGGCGCCCTCGCGGATGACGATCCGGCCGAAGTCGGCCCGGATCACCGCGCCGAACCAGATCGAGGCGTCCTTCTCGACGACGACGTCGCCGATGAGGGTGGCGGTGGGGGCGATCCAGGCGTCCGGGTGGACCTGCGGGCTGAGCCCTTCGAACGAGAACAGAGGCATGCCCGCACCCTAAACCGCGCAGGCCCCCTTCCCCGGCCGAGCGGGGAAGGGGGCCGTTCGCGAGCCGCGCCGGAGCTGCTGGGGGTCAGCCCGTGATCGCGGCGTTGATCAGGATGTCGACGGCCTGGTCGTTGCGCGTGGTCTGCGGGACGATCTGGGTGTCACGCGGGTAGAAGCCGGGACTGCTGCCCTTCGGGTACATCTCGAAGGTGAAGCTCCAGATCTTGTGCGTCGCCCACATCCAGTCGTTGACGCTGCCGTCGGTGATGTAGAGGTCGCTGGACTGCTCCGGCGTGTAGCCGTTGGTCGCGGCCATCTGCTTGCCGAGCGTCTGGAACTTCTGCGCCTCGGCCGCGGTCAGGCCCGGCGCGGTGTCGGCGTAGGTGTAGCCGAAGGGCCAGAGCACCAGCTCGGAGTAGGTGTGGAAGTCGATGTGCGTCTTGATCTGCTGGACGCCGCCGACGACCCGCGAGTTCACCCAGTTCGAGACGGCGCGGGTTTCGGGCGCCGAGAACGCCGCCGTGCCGCGGTAGGTCTCGCTGGACGTCGAGCCGGACGAGCCGCCGCAGCAGCCCCACTTGTAGCCCCAGTTGCGGTTGGTGTCGGTGCCGGGGCCCTGGCGGTTCTTGCGCCAGCTGTGGAACGTGCCGCCGGAGATGTCGTACTCGGAGCCGTCCGGGTTGACGCTGGGGATCACCCAGATCTCGGTGCTGTCGACCAGCCGCTTGATCGCGCTGTTCGTGGCGTATCCGCTGGTCAGCCGGTCGACGATGTGCAGGCACATCTCGGTGGTGAGGTGCTCGCGCGCGTGCTGGTTGCAGGTGAAGAGGACCTCGGGCTCGTTCTCGTCGGTGGCGGCGTTGTCGCTGATCTTGATCAGCGACAGGGCGCGGCCTTCGTACGAGGTGCCGGCGCTGCCGAGCTTCGTCAGCGACGGGTAGTTCGCGACGGCCTTCTGCAGCTCGGTCTGCGTCTCCGCATAGGTGTGGTAGCCGGTGTAGCCGGCCGGGAAGTCCGCGGCGGCCGCCGCACCCTGGGACCGGTTGACCTTGCCGAGCGCCTTGACGCTGAAGCCCTGCGCGCGCAGCTGGGCCGCTTCGCCGGGGTTGGCGATGACGGTGGTCGTCGCACCTTCGGCGTCGAGGATGTCCGCGCCGGTGCGCGCGATCTCGGTGCGCTGCTGGGCGGTGGCGGCACCGGTCACCTCGTACACCTGCGGGCCGTCGGGCTGGGCGGCACCGGCCTGGCCGCCGGTGGTGAGCACCAAGAGGGCGGCCGCGGCCGCTGCCATGCACGTTCGTGTGCGCATCACGTCTCCTGCTCTCGGGGGTTCCTCGACCTTGGCGAAAGCCGGACGTAGGGCACAATCCGGAGCAGTACGGATCTATTGGCGGTTTCTACCCGTAGTTCGCGAAGCAGAGCGCCTCGATGTCGGCACGCAGCGTGGCGAACGGCCGCGGGCGCACCCGCTGCTGGACGACCGTGCCCAGCAGGTACGACAGGAGCGCGCGGGCCCGGGCGCGCGGGTCGTCGACGTCGAGCGGGGCGAGGAGCTCGGCGAGCAGCTCGGTGAGCGAGGTCAGCATGACGTCGATGGCCTGCGGGTGCTGCGCCCGCCCGGCGGCGATCCAGTACTCGAACCAGAGGAAGGCGGCGTTCGGGTTCGCGGCGAAGACGCTCAGGTACTCCTCGAGGACGGCGAAGAGGCGTTCACGGGGTTCATCGTGCTTCGCGGCGACCTCGCGCAGGCCGGCGGCGAAGGCGGTGATGTGCGCGGCCATCGCCCGGTCGATGAGGACGTCGATGTCGGCGAAGTAGTAGTGGATGGCGCTCTTGGTGAGCGGCCCGGCGTCGGCGATGGCCCGGACGGTGCACCCGGCGAGGCCGTCCCGGGCGAGCACGACACGGGCGGCTTCGACGATCTGTTCCTGCTTGGCCAGCTGGTTCGGCGAGAGCCGCTCGCTGCGGCCGGGGACTGCGCTCACGGTGATTCTCGTTACCTTCTTCCAGGACGCCGGACCCCAAACCCTAGGGCAGACGTCCTGTCGGCGGCTTTCGGGTGAAAAACCGGATTGGCCACCCCGGTCCGCGCAGCGGACAATGCCCGGCATGGTGATCTCAGGGGACAAGGGGCTCAGCCCGGCTGCGCGCAGCCAGCTGGAGAAGGAAATCGAGAACCTGCGCGCGCAGCGGGCAGCCCTCGCGCCGCAACCCGGCGAGCAGGAACGCACCGGGGACGCGGCGGACCAGGCGGACGTGATCGACCGGGCCGAGGCCGCGGCCCGCCTCGACCGCCAGATCGCCGACCTGGCGGCCAAGATGGAGCACGGCGGCTACGGCAACAGCCAGCTCCCGGACGGCACGGTGGTCACCCTCCGTTTCTCCGACGGAGACGAAGAGACGTTCCAGGTGGTGACGGTCCCGGGAGAGGACGCGGACGCGATAACGTCGGACAGCCCCCTGGGCCTGGCCCTGGTAGGAGCAAAGGCGGGCGACGAGATCACCTACCGAACCCCCCGCGGCGACGCCAAGGCCACGGTGGTGAAGGTGACCCCGCCGAAGTAACCCCTGCTCGACTCGGAGGCTCCTCCCCGCGGGGAGGAGCCTCCGGCATTTCCCACGACCGGGTGGCGTCACCGTTTGGGGAGCCGGGAGAGCAGCTCGAGCATCCTGTCGAACAACGTCCGCCCGGAGTCCAGTTCGGCCAACGCGCCGAGCAGAGCGGCCAGGAGCCAGACCCAGAAGACCGCCGCCACCTGCTCGGCGATGGCCGCCGAAGGCGAGACACCGAGCAGCGGCAAGCGCGAAAACACCCCGGCAATCAGCAGTCCGGGCAAGGCGACGACCAGAAAGCCGCCGGCGGCGAGCAGAAGGGTCTCCAGCACGCCGAACCGATCACCGAAATAGCTGCGGACGCCCAGACACAGCGCGACCGTCACCGCCAAGAACGCGACCAGGCCGACGCAGAGGAACCGGATGCTCGCCATCTCCCGCCGCGCCACTTTCCGATACACGGCACGGTGTTCGCGGGCAATGGCGTCCGGCTGATGACCGCGCCGCACGAAGGACGCCACGACCGCGTCCCGGCTGCGCACCTGCTCCTTGACGATCGCCTTGGCAGCGAACGAGGTGAACTCGAGCCCGCTCGCCCGCCACGCCGCCCGCGCGGAAGCCACTCGCTCGGCGAGCCCCTCGACAACCCGCCGGGCCGCCCAATCGACGTCACGCATCCACATGCGCCGAGTCGACCACCGGCCAAGACGCCTGCCGTTCCGCCCAACGGATGAACCTGCGGAACTTTTTCCTGCGCTAGTCACTCACTTCGACACCCGCCAGACGAGTCAGGCCCCACCCGAGGTGTCTCGGATGGGGCCTGACCTGCGGAGCCGCCTAGGGGAATCGAACCCCTGACCTATTCATTACGAGTGAATCGCTCTGGCCGACTGAGCTAAGGCGGCGTGTCTCCGGCTTGCGCTGGCGACGATAGCAAGTGTAGCGGAGGCTGTGCGCGTCACTTTCCCGGGGGACCGTCGTTAAGGCCACATGACGCCGGTCTCACTTCCCGGCCGACTCACTTGGAGGCTCTGGCACATGCGGCGAAGACTGCCCCGCTCGGCGGCCCTGCCTGCGGCTGCTGCGTTGCTCCTGCTCAGCGCGGCGCCGGCCTATGCCGATACCACCTATCCGACGACGCCGATTCCGCAACCGGCTCATCCGGGGCAGGCGCCCATCTCCGCGCCGATCGGGCCGCAGCCGCTGGGGCAGGCCGTCGGGGATGCCGGGACCGCTCTCGGGATCATCCGGCTGCTGCCCAACGCCGTGCCCACGAACACCATCCTCCCCGGGTTCGGGCAGACGCTGCCGAAGCAGTCCGCGCTCGAGGCCGGGATGGGCCTGTCGAGCGCGTCGGCGAACTCGGACGCCTACCTGAGCTACGAGAAGGCCATCGCGCAGGCGTCGCCGTTCGGGTTGTCGGTGGGCGGGAACGCGCCGCAGACGCCGGGCAGTGTCGTGCAGACCGCCTTGCCCGACAACCCTCAGCCGATCACCGGTGGCCTCAACGCACCGTCGAATCCGCTGCTCAACGTGGGCCTTCTCAACGGGAGCGCGCACGCGCGGTGGAGCGACTCGCTCGGCCCGTGCGTCGACACCATCGCCGACGCCAGCACGTCGGTGGCCAGCCTTTCGCTGCTGAACGTCGTGCCGTCGATGCCGAACCTCGGCCTGGACGCGCTGAAGCCGAAGCTCGACCCGAGCTCGCTGGCGAGCGGGTTCGACCTGACCAAGGGCCTGCAGAGCCTCGGCGGTCTGCTGCAGGGCGGCGGGCAGACCACCGCGGACGGCAACGGCTCGCTGCTGAGCCTGCCGAACACGCTGTCGTCGCGGTCGCAGGTGAAGCTGGTCGACATCCCGGGGTCGAAGAACAAGGCCGTGCAGTCGACGTCGACGCTGCAGGCCGCGGACATCGAGATCCTCAAGGGCACGCCGCTGGCGCTGAGCATCAAGGTCGTCAGC
Organism: Amycolatopsis sp. cmx-13-12; assembly: GCA_049998155.1. GTDB lineage: Bacteria > Actinomycetota > Actinomycetes > Mycobacteriales > Pseudonocardiaceae > Amycolatopsis. Next base: position 1,092,473 of record JAEBES010000002.1, read on the forward strand.
CAGCCGACGCTCAAGGTGACCTCCACCGGCGACGCGAAGACGTCCAAGGTCGAGTACACCGCGCCGGTGCTGACCATCGCGGCCGGCGGCAAGACGCTCTACACCCTCGACGCGGCGCACCCGACCAAGGACATCCCGATCGGGCTGCCGCTGAAGCCGCTGAGCGACCAGTTCGGAAAGCTGAAGGATCTACCGGTGGTTGGCGGCCTCCTGGCGCCTCTCGAAGGTCCGGTCCAGCAGGTCGGCAACACCGCGGGCACCGTGCTCGACCTCGGTGTGCTGCGGCTGAGCATCGCCGGGCTGGACCAGAAGTCGGCGAACATGACCACGCCGTTCAAGGGGTTCCAGCTGGGTGCGTCGGCGCGGATGTTCGACCTGCAGCTGCTGCCGACGACCAAGCTCAAGAGCCTGCTGCCGGACGACCAGGCGAAGAACCTGCCCTCGTCGCTGGCCCAGCTGTCGCTCGGCGAGCAGATCGCCCGCGCGTACGCGCCGACCGGCGGCGTGATCTGCGGGACCACGTCGACGCCGCCGCCCGCGGGTGGCGAGGCGCCGAAGGGGCCGGTGAAGAACCTGGCCTACACCGGTGGCGCGTACGACACCGTGCCGCTGTTCTGGACGGGCACCGCGATGCTGCTGCTCGGCGTGGTCATGGTGGCCGCGATGCCGGGCGGACGGCGGCGCCCGCTGGCGATCGCCGTCGAGGAGAAGCCGTTCAAGCCGTCACCCCGTCCTCGCGAGTGATCCGAGGGGTGTGAAGGAGCCCGCCAGGTGCGCCTGGCGGGCTCCTTTGCCTTCAGCCCTGGCGCAGCGTCGTGACCATCGCCTCTACGGCGATGCGCGGCTTCACGTTCAGATCGATCGCCTCACGGCATTCCAGCACCGCTTCGAGGCGGCGAAGCGTCGACTCGGGTGTCCACGACGCCGCCGCCTCGCGGATCTGGTCGGCGTGGTCCGGGTGGTTCAGCGTCGCGCCGGAGCCGGTCGCCGTCACCAGGACGTCGCGGTAGAAGCCGACCAGGTCGACCAACGCGAGGTCGAGCGTGTCGCGCTGGGTGCGGGTCGCGCGGGACTTCTGCTTCTTCTCCAGCTGCTTGACCGCGGCTTCGGCGGCTCGCTTGGCACCGGCGACGCCCTTGCCGACGCCGTCGCCGCCCATCGCCGTCCGCAGCTCGTTGCGCTCGTCCTCGTCGCGGGCCTTGCTGGCCTCGCCCGCGTCCGCCTCGGCCGCGCTGATCAGCTGGTCGGCGCAGGTGAAGATGTCGCCCATCCGGCGGAGGCCGAGCGGGATCCGCAGCACGGTGGCCCGGCGCTGCCGCGCGGCCTCGTCGGTGGCGAGCCGGCGCGCACGGCCGACGTGGCCGCCGCACACGGACGCGGCCCACTGCGCGCGTTCGGCGTCGACGTGGTCGCGGCGCATCAGCACGTCCGCGATCGCCTCCGGCGGCGGAGTCCGCAGCGTCACCAGGCGGCAACGCGAGCGGATCGTCACCGAGACGTCTTCGGGGTGGTCCGACGGCGCGCAGAGCAGGAACACCGTGCGGTCCGGCGGCTCCTCGACGGCCTTCAGCAGGGCGTTCGACGCGCCTTCGGTGAGCCTGTCGGCGTCCTCGATGATCACGACCTGCCAATGGCCGGTCGTTGGGCGGCGCGCGGCGGCCTGGACCAGCGCGCGCATCTCGGCGACCGAGATCGACAGGCCCTCCGGGACCACGAGCCGGACGTCGGCGTGCGTGCCCGCCATCGTCGTGTGGCAGCCGGGACAAGCGTCGCAGCCCGTGCCGGTGCTGCACTGCAGGGCCGCGGCGAACGTCCGGGCGGCCACCGAGCGGCCGGAGCCGGGCGGGCCGGTGAGCAGCCAGGCGTGGGTCATCGCGCCCGGTGGCGCCGGCTCCCCGGCGACGATCTTGGCGGCGGCGGAAGCGGCCGCGCTCAGCGTTTCGACCGCGGGTTCCTGGCCGACCAGCTGGTTCCAGACGCCGATGCGTTCGGTCGTCGTCACTTCGCCTCCACGCGAGGCTCTTCCGTGGTCTCGATGGGCAGGGTGTCCAGCGGGAGCGTCACCGGCTTCTCCGTCGCCGGCGCCAGCGCGGACAGCCGGCCGACGAACACGGCGCGCAGCGCGGTGCGGATGCGCTCGGCGACCTCGACGTCGGTGCCGTCGGCGTCGATCACGACGTACCGGTCCGGGTCGGCCGCGGCCATCTCGGTGAGCAGGTGCTGGACGCGCCACTGGTCGTTCATCGCCGCCGACTTGTCGCGCGGTGCCCCGTTCGGGGCGGCGTCCAGCAGGATGGTCAGGTCCGGGCGCAGGCGGCCGGTCGCCCAGTCGGCGAGGCCTTCGAGCTCGTCGCTGTCGAGCCCGGCGACGGCGGACAGGTGCGCCAGCGGCGAGTCGACAAATCGCTCCATCACGACCACCGAACCGGCGTCCAGCGCCGGCTGGACGTGCCGCTCCACGATGTCGGCCCGCACCGCGGCGGCGGCCAGCGCCTGGGCCCGCGCCCCGGTGAGCGAGGCGCCGGAGACGAGCGCGGTCAGCCGCTGGTCGTCGAGCGCGGGGTCGGCGGCGACGACGACCGGCCGGGTGCCGCCGCGCATCCAGTCGGCGAGGTTGACGGCCTGGATGGCGGTGTTGATCGCGGTGGTGCCCTCGACGGCGATGAGGTAGCCGTTGACGCGCCGCGGCGAGCGGCGCAGCGCGTTGCGCAGGTCGGCGAGGATCGGCTCGGTGCGCTTGTCGTCCATCTGCCGGTAGGCGAAGAGGCCGGCGACCAGCGCGATCGCGGCGCCGCCGAGCATCACCGGGCGCGTGCCGTCGATGGTGAGCGGGCTGCCCCAGACGGTGATCGTGTTCCGGTGCACCGCGCCGACGAGCAGCGGCACGGTGACCGTGGTGCCGAACAGCACCAGCTTCATCATCAGCTGGTAGATCGCGTTGATCCGGCCGCGGATGGCGTCCTCGACGCGCGAGCCGATGATGGTCACGCCGGTGAGGAACGCGGTGCCGGCGCAGATGCCGACCAGCACCACGGTGATCAGCGAGACGGTCAGGTGCGGGGACAGCGCCACGAAGCCGAGCGAGATCGCGGCCGCGACGATCGAGAGGCCGAACAGCCGGTCGTGCGGGAGCCGGCGGGCGAGCTTGGGCGCGAAGACCATGCCGGTGGCGAGGCCCAGGAAGACGGCGAGGACGAGCAGGCTGAACGCGGAGTCACCGGCCCCCAGGCTGGAGGAGTACGGCTTGGCCGAGCCGATGACGGCGCCACCGGCGACGAACGCGCCGAACGCGCCCACCAGCAGCCCGCGCACGAGCGGCGTGCTGCGGATGAACCGGAAGCCGTCGGCGATCATCGCGCCGATGCCGAGCTTTTCTTCGTCGGCCTGCTTGACCTTCTGCTCCGGCGTCGCGTGGACGTTGCGCAACGAGAGCTCGGGGATCCGCGTGGCGATGAGGATCGCGCTGGCGAGGTAGAGCAGGCCGGTGATGATGACGACCAGCTTCGCGATGTTGAGGCTCGGGTCGCCGGGGAACAGGTGGAACGTCGTGTTGACGCCGGTGATGACCGCGTTCGCGCCGGCCGCGGTGATGACGGCGAGGCCGTAGGTCATCACCATGCCGAGCTGGTTGGCCGTCTCGACCTGGTCGGGGCGGCGGAGCAGGTTGGGGACCGCCGCCTCTTTCGAGGGGATCCACATGCTCGAGGCGCAGCCGACGAGGAAGTTGCCGGCGAGCAGCCACCAGGGCGCGCTGACGATCGCGATGGACAGCAGGAACCCGCACCGCAGCAGGTCGGCGACGACCATGACCTTGCGGCGGTCGAACCGGTCCGCGAGCAGCCCGCCGATCGGGGCGAACAGCAGCCCCGGCGCCAGGCCGGTCAGGACGACGCCGACGAAGGCGAAGTTCTGCGCGAAGTAGTTGTCGGTGAGCTTCGTGGCCAGGCCGGTGAGGGCCAGGATGTTCAGCCAGTCCGCCACGCTGCACAGGTACGTGACGCCCCAGAGGCGCCGGAACGGTTTGATCGCCAGTACCCGCCGGACCCGGTTGATCGTGGACGCCTCGGCGCCCGACGACGCACCCGGGCCGGCCCCGGGTACCGACCGCACGCCCTCGCTGATACGCCCACCCCACTAGTCACCGCGGTGCCGGGAGGGACCCGACCGTGAAGCCAGGGTAGCCCGATCGGCGTCTGGCGCGCGGGACGGCCCCGTGGTGCGGGGCGGGCGGTGACGCTAGTCGAACAGCCCCGTCACGCTGCTGACCAGGCTCGAAACCATCTCGATGGCGACGAACCCGAACACGATCAGCAAGGCGACGGCCAGCATGACGCCGGCAGCGCTCGACGACGGCCGGTTGAACGCCGGCATCGACACCGACGGCACCCGCGGCAGCCGGCGCCGCTTGACGGGCACGAGATCGACGTCGTCGAGGTCCTCATCGCCGAGAGGATCCTGCCGGACGACCCGCATCAGCTGCGGCGGCCGGGTCGGCCAGGTTCGCCGCCGGTTCCGCTGCCTCGGCAGCAGGCCCAACGGCTGGCCCTGGTTCACGGTCCCGGCCGGCGGGATCGCGTCGGGCACCTTGTCCTCGCGGAGCGTCTCCTCGACCATCCGCCGCACGGCTTCCTCGTCGGGCTGCACCGGGCCGGCCACCGGAATGGCGGCGGGCTCGTGGCCATTCGGAACCGCTGTGCGCGGCTCGGGCGACGCCGTGACCAGCCCGGAGACCGGATCCGCGAACATCTCGCCGGGGGCTTCGGACAGTGTGCCGTCGCGCTGAGTGAGCTCGGGGGCATTGAAGAAGGGAGCCTCACCGTTCGCGCTCATGGTGACCACCTCACTACTGAATGTCCTCGCCTTTCCAGGGTAGCGACGCTGGCGGATAACGCATCCGCCCAATGGCTCTGTCTCCAGTGGATGGTCGGTCACGCAGCGCAAGCCCGCACCCCGAACCTCCTGAAGTGTCCAGCCCGACGGTCACTGGGTCGACCGCTGTTGGTGACAGATCGTGGTGAAACGGGTCACAGTGGCGGGTTGGGGTGGGGTGGCCACGGGTTGGCCTTTGGGTGGCCAGTTCGGTGGGTTTCGGGGGTGGCAGGGCGGGAGGCAGTTCCTGAGCCGGACGGGGTGGGTCGCGGCGGGTGGGCAGGGCCGGCTGGGTTGGCTGCGGTCGGAGCGTGCTGGACCGGCCGAGCCGGACTCAGCACGGTCAGCGGCGGCGTTGCCGGGCTCGGCCGCGGCGACGAGCTCTTTCGCTCAGGGCGTCTCCTCCTGTCCGAGGTCGATCATCTTGCGGCACCAGTCGCGGAGCATGCCGCGGCTGAAGGGGCTCAGGACCAGCTGGCGGCGGCCCTCTCCTCGGTCCAGCGCGGCCAGGGCGAAGCGGCCCAGGTCCGTGTCGACCAGGACGAAACCGTGGTCCGGGAACTCTGCGCACAGGCCTCCGAAGGCCAGCATGTCCAGGACCGCCGTTCCCGACCTCGGGCGGGCCAGCAGCTCTCGCATGGCTACCACGTCGTCGTCCTGGCCGTCGTGGACCAGGCCGTCGTCGTCCACCGAGACCCAGATCGCCCTCGGCGAAGCGCCGAACGGGACCTCCGGCAGCTCCGCCACCAGCATCTCCGGCAGTTCCTCGAAATCGGCCAGGTGGATCGCGGTGCGGCCCGGCAGCGAGCCCATCATGAACGCGCGCTCGCCGTCGGCGTAGCAGCGGATGTCCGCCATCTCCGGGCCGTCGTCGAACACGCCGCACAGGGCCGCGCGGACCGAGCCGCGCAGCATCAGCGAGACCACCTCGAAGCCGACCTCGTTGAGCTCGCCGTTCGAGCCGAACGGGGTGCCGTCGATCCAGGCGGCCCACGCCATGTGGCGCTCGACCTCGGCCACCAGGTCCGCCGGGTCGTCCGACACCGGGCCGTGGACCAGGATGTCGTGGTCGCTGACGTCCGGGTTGTACAGCCGGTCGACCGGCTCGCGATCCGGCATCGCCGCCAGCACCGGTCCCGCCGCCAGCTCGAGCAGCTCCCGGGCTAACGTGCGCTCAGCCATGCCGCCGCCTTTCGGTCGAACCAGGACGGGACCCGGCCGCCGAGCCGGCCGGGCCAGCCGCGCCGGTCGGGCGACCCGGGCGGCCGGGGGCGCTTGGGCCGCTTTGGCCGGCTGGGGCGCCTGGGGCGCCTCGGCCAGCCGAGCCGGCAGGGCCGCCCGCAGCAGCCAAGCCGCCCGCGCCTGCCAAGCCAACCGAGCGCCCGGCGGCGTTTGGGCCGCTTTGGGCAGCTGGACCGGCCTGGCTGCCTGCGCCACCCGAGCCAGCCGGGCGACCCGAGCCGGCCGCCCCGGAAGGGCCGCTCGCATCGACCGAGCCACCTGCGCCAGCCAAGCGGCCGCCGCCGCTGCGGCCGCCGGGACCGCCGGGGCCGGCTGGGCCGCCGGGGCCAACCGAACCGGCAAAGCCGCCCGCGCCACCTGCGCCAGCCGAGCGGTCGCGACCGCTGCGGCCGCCAGGGCCGGCCGGCGTGGCCGGGCCCTGGTCGGCGTCGGCTGAGGGGCGTGGCTCTGGGATGCCGCTGTTCAGGTGCGCCGCCTCGAGGATCGCCTCTCGGACCGTCAGGTCCTTCGAGGCCGCCGCCACCACCCTGTCCACGCCCTCGCCCGCCGTCTTCCGGACCTCCGTCTGCTCATGCATGGCTCTGCACCGCCTCGACGATCCACTGCTCCGCCGTGCTTCGCGAGGCTGGCCCCCACGTCACCGTCCAGCGGCCGGTTCGGGCCACCGCCGCGCTGAACTGGTAGCGGCCGAGGTCGTTGTCCACCAGACCGAACGCTCCGTGCGGGTACTCGGCCAGGATCGCGTTGCGCACCGCGAGGTCGACCAGCACCGTGCCCAGCCTCGGCCGGGCCGCGCACTCGCGGATCTGCTCGACCGCCCGCTCGCAGCGCCGCGGGATCAGCCCACGCTCGTCCGTCTCGATGCGCAGGTGCTCGCCCGGCCCCGGCGGCCGGTCGGGCAGCCCGTCGAACACCCAGCCCGGCAGCTCGCTGAGGAAGCCCGACCGCAGCCGCGCGCGGTTGCCCAGCTTGTGCAGGACCGTCGTGTAGTCCTCGTCGCCGAAGAACCGCACCTCCCACGGCTTGGCGCGAGCCGGGAAGACCCCGGTGACCACGCCACGGATGAAGCCGCCGCGCAGCGCGCGGTACAGCCCGACCGCCTCCGCCGTGATCTCTCCGCCCGGGGCGAGGCCGATCGCGGCCATCCCGGCGACGAACCGCGTGTACTGCTCCACCTCGTCCGCGAGGCTCGACGCGGGCGCGGAGCGACGCCCCGGCAGCGGTCCGGTGTCCGCCAGCACCGGCGGGATCTCGAACTCGGGGTCGTAGAACTCCATCACCGACGGCCGCTCCGGCACCTCGGCCGACAGCGGGGCGATGACTTCGTCGATGACGTCGAAGACGGCGACTGCGTTGCTCACCCCTCGATTGAACACCCTGGCACCGACAATTTCTCGCACATATGTTCGAGAGGGTGACATCGTTCGGTGAGCGGTCGGCGAGCGGCTCAGCCATGCTCCGGCACCCGCCCCTCGACGAACTCGGCCAGCCGCTCCACCGTGCCGGGCAGCCACCAGAACCGGCGGTGGCCGCCCCTGGGTCTGCCGAGGGCCGCCAGGTGCCGGCCGCGGTCGTCGTCGACGAACGCCAGCATCTCCCACCGCCGCGGCGAGCCGTCGACGGCGATGTCGAACTGGACGGTGCCGCGCCGCGGCCGTCGGAGGTCGTCCATCAGGCCGAGAATCAGACATTCCTGCTCGGGCTCGAGCACGCCGCGCTCGTCGGCGTCGAGGTACAGCCCCTGGTCCGGCACCGGCGCCAGCGGGGGCAGGCGCGTCAACGCCAGGCGCAGCAGCTCCGCGACGCCGCCCGGCGAAGGCCCGGACAGGCGCAGGCCCTCCCCGGCGATGCCGAACGAGTCCCGGTCGTCGAAGAACGCCGACGTCCACGGCTCGTCGGACATCGCGACGGCCACGCCGCAGACGCCGCCGCTGCCGATGAAGCCGGTCAACGACTCCATCAGGTCCACGGCGGTGGCGCTGCCGGCGGCGGCCGGCCGGACCGGCTTCAGGATCTTGGTGGTCACCGCGTGCACGGTGCGTGGTGCTCTGGTCACGCGTCCATGGAACCCGGCGGCACCGACAATTTCCCGAACATCCGTTCGAGGTGTCACTCGAAGGTGTGGCGTCGAGGGCCTCCCACCAGAGGGAGGCCCTCGAGCCGCCTTACTTGGCCTTCGTCGCCGTCGAGCTCGACCGCTTCGCCGTGGTCGCCTTCTTGGTCGTGCCCGCCTTGACCGTCTTCGCCGTCGTCGAAGCCGGCTTGCGCGCCGGCGCCTTCCGCTTCGGCGCCGGGCCCTTGGCCCGCTTCTCGGCCAGCAGCTCGGCCGCGCGCTCCGCGGTCAGCGACTCGATCTCGTCGCCCTTCCGCAGCGTCGCGTTGTACTCGCCATCGGTCACGTACGGGCCGAACCGGCCGTCCTTGACCACCATCGGCTTGCCCGACACCGGGTCGTCACCGAGCTCCTTGAGCGGCGGCTTGGCCGTGGCCGACCGGCCACGCTGCTTCGGCTCCGAGTAGATCTTCAGCGCTTCTTCGAGCGTGATCGAGAAGAGCTGGTCCTCGGTCGAGAGCGAACGCGAGTCCGTGCCCTTCTTCAGGTACGGCCCGTAGCGCCCGTTCTGCGCCGTGATCTCGTCACCGGACTCCGGGTCCTTGCCGACCACGCGCGGCAGCGAGAGCAGCTTCAGCGCGTCGTCCAGCGTGATGTTCTCGATGTCCATCGACTTGAACAGCGAGCCCGTCCGCGGCTTCGGCGCCTTCGCCTTCAGCGACTTCTTCTGCGCGGCCGTGGCGTCCTCGGGGATCTCGATCTCCGGCAGCACCTCGGTCACGTACGGCCCGAAGCGGCCTTCCTTCGCGACGATGTCGTGCCCGCTCACCGGGTCGGTACCCAGCGTGCGGCCCTCCTGCGGAGTCGCGAACAGCTTCTCCGCGATCTCCTGCGTCAGCTCGTCCGGCGGCAGGTCCTCGGGCAGGTTCGCGCGCTGCGACTCGCCGTTGACCTCGCGCTCGAGGTACGGCCCGTAGCGCCCGACGCGGACCACGACCGTGTGCCCGTCGGCGTCGCTGAACAGCGGGATCGAGTTGATCTCGCGCGCGTCGATGTCCTCGACGCTGCCCTCGACCAGCTTCTTCAGCCCGCCCAGGCGGCCGATCGAGCCGTCGACGCCCATGTCGCCGCCGAAGTAGAACTTCGACAGCCACTGCGCGCGCTGCTCGTCGCCGGCCGCGATGCGGTCGAGCTCGTCCTCCATGCCGGCCGTGAAGTCGTAGTCGACCAGCCGCTCGAAGTGCCGTTCCATCAGGCCGATCACGGCGAACGCGACCCACGACGGGACGAGCGCGGAGCCCTTCTTCCAGACGTACCCGCGGTCCTGGATGGTCTTGATGATCGACGCGTACGTCGACGGGCGGCCGATGCCCAGCTCTTCCAGCTTGCTGACCAGGCTCGGCTCCGAGTACCGCGCCGGCGGCGACGTCGTGTGGCCGTCCGGGCTCAGCTCGGCCGCGGTCAGCGCCTGGTCCTTCTCCAGCACCGGCAGGCGGCTCTGCTTGTCGTCGGCTTCGCCACCGGTCTCGGTGTCGACGGCCTCGACGTACGCCTTCAGGAAGCCCGCGAAGGTGATCGTGCGGCCCGAAGCGGCGAAGGTGCACTCCTCGCCCGAGGTCGCGTTGCCGACGATGCGCACGGACATCGTGGTGCCCTTGGCGTCCGCCATCTGCGACGCGATCGTGCGCTGCCAGATCATCTCGTAGAGCCGGAACTCGTCGGTGTCCAGCTCGCCCGCGACCTGGCCCGGCGTGCGGAAGACCTCGCCCGACGGACGGATCGCCTCGTGGGCCTCCTGCGCGTTCTTCACCTTGCGCGTGTACTGGCGCGGCGTCGGCGAGACGTACTCCTTGCCGTACAGCTGCGTGGCCTGGCTGCGCGCGGCCGAGATCGCCGACTCCGACAGCGTCGTGGAGTCGGTACGCATATAGGTGATGTAGCCGTTCTCGTACAGCTTCTGCGCGATCCGCATGGTGCGCTCGGAGGTGAACCGCATCTTGCGGCCGGCCTCCTGCTGCAGCGTCGACGTCATGAAGGGCGCGTACGGCTTCCGCGTGTACGGCTTCTCTTCGACGCTCGAGACCTTGAAGTCACGCTGCTTCAGCGCTTCGGCCAGGCGCCGCGCGTCGGCTTCGGCGAGCACGCGGACCTCGTTGTTCGACGCCTTGAGCTGCCCGTCCGAGCCGAAGTCGCGGCCGGTGGCCAGGCGCGCACCGTCGACAGCAACGAGCCGCGCCGGGAAGTTCCGCGGCGAAGCCTCTTCACCGGCGTCCATCGTCGCCGAGATGTCCCAGTACGACGCCGAGGTGAAGCGCATCCGCTCGCGTTCGCGCTCGACCACGATCCGGGTCGCCACCGACTGCACGCGGCCCGCCGAAAGCTTCGGCATGACCTTCTTCCACAGCACCGGCGAGACCTCGTAGCCGTAGAGGCGGTCGAGGATGCGGCGGGTCTCCTGGGCGTCGACGAGGTCGGCGTCGAGCTCACGGGTCGAGTCGGCGGCCGCGCGGATGGCCTGCTCGGTGACCTCGTGGAAGACCATCCGGCGGACCGGGACCTTCGGCTTGAGCGTCTCGAGGAGGTGCCACGCGATGGCCTCGCCCTCGCGGTCGGGGTCCGTGGCGAGGTAGAGCTCGTCGACGTCCTTCAGCAGGCCCTTGAGCTCGGTGACCTTGGACTTCTTGTCCGGGGTGACCACGTAGAGGGCCTTGAAGCCGTTGTCGACGTCGACGCCGAGCCGCGCCCACGCCTCGCCCTTGTACTGGGCGGGCACGTCGGCGGCACCGCGCGGCAGGTCGCGGATGTGCCCGACGGAGGACTCGACGACGTAACCGCCGCCGAGGTAGGGCGCGATCTTGCGGGCCTTCGTCGGCGACTCGACGATGACCAGCCGCCGGTGCCCGGCGCCGTTGCCCGCCGCGGCTCCGTCCTTCTTGGTCCGTGCTCCTGCCACGCTGTCCTGCTCTCCGCTCATCTCGTCCCGCCGCCGCGGGACTGCACCACGTCCCTGCCAGGGTCCGTGTCTCGACCTGCCAGTGTGCACGCTGTTCCCGGCCGGACGGCGCGGAGGTGGCCCAACACGCCGCCGGTCCTGTGCCCAGCGCATCGCCGCTGACCTCGGCGATGTTTCCCCAACGTACCTGCCACGTGATTTCGGCCACGTCCCGCGCAGCCTAGCGCGTGACCGTCCGGATACCCTCCGTTCGACGGTGGTGTGCGCGGGGATGTCACCGCTTCACTGGTTTCCCCGCCCAGCCGAAAGGACCCGCCATGACCCGACGCCTGCTCGGCGCCCTGTTCACCGCCGCGACCGCCACAGTATTGCTGGGGGTCACACCGGCGAACGCGGCCGCGGCGAACTTCGCCGGCACCGTGGCCCTGTCCAACTGTTCGGGGTCGGTGGTCAAGCCCGCCGCGACGCCCGACACCGCGCCCGCGCTCGTGCTGTCCAACGGGCACTGCCTCGAAACCGGTTTCCCCGGCCCGGGCGAGGTGATCACCAACCGGGCGTCCAGCCGGACGTTCACGCTGCTCACCGCCAGCGGCAGCAACAAGGCCACACTGCGCGCCAAGAAGATCGTCTACGGGACGATGACCGACACCGACGTGTCGCTCTACCAGCTCACCACCACCTACGCGCAGATCAAGTCGAGCTATGGCATCTCGCCGCTGGAACTGTCGAACGCCCACCCGTCGGCGGGCGCGGCGATCGACGTCGTTTCGGGTTACTGGAAGCGCATCTACTCCTGCAACATCGACGGGTTCGTCTACCGGCTCAAGGAGGGCAGCTGGACCTGGAAGGACTCGATCCGCTACACCTCCGCCTGCCAGACCATCGGCGGCACCTCGGGTTCGCCGATCGTCTCCGGCGGCAAGGTCGTCGGCGTCAACAACACCGGCAACGAGGACGGCGAGCGCTGCACGGAGAACAACCCGTGCGAGGTCGACCAGGCCGGCAACGTCACCGTGCACTACAAGACGAACTACGGTCAGGAGACCTACGGCATTCCCGCGTGCCTGACCCCGGCCAACGAAATCGCGCTCACCCAGGCCGGCTGCACGCTGCCCCGGCCCTGACGCGGCGGCCGCACCCGGTCAGGCCGTGCTCGTCACGGCCTCCGGGTGCGGAACCGGTTGCGAGGCCGCGCCCGGCCACGCCGCTTCGGCGCCGGGCGGCGGCTCCCCGATCAGCTCCAGCAGCGCCTCCAACCGGCGTTTCCCGGTGACTTTGACGGCCGGGACCTCGGCCTTCGGGCCGGTCAGCTTCGCCGCGACACCCAACGGCGTCAACGCTTCGACCAGGCGCTCGTGCATACCGGGCGCCAACGGGTCGACGCCCAGTAGGTAACCCTGCGTGCCGGGACGGCCGCCGGCCAGCGCCCACATCCGCAGCATCGCGCCGCTCAGCCGGAACCCGGCCGGCACCGCCTTGCCCGAGTCGTCCTCCGCCGGGCCCGCACAGCCCTCACGCAGCCACCGCAGCGCCAGCGGCAGCAGATCGACCCGGAACGACGTGCGGACCTGTGGACGGCCGCACTCGGCCTTCGAGACCTGGGCGTCCGCACCGCGGCAGCGGAACTCGCCGGCCAGGACGTGGGCCCGCCACGGCTCTTCGACGACCACCGACAGCCGCGCGGCGGTGCGCCCGAAGCCGGTGATCTGGCCGTGGCAGCACAACAGGCCGGCCAGGTCGCCCAGGGCCGGCCCGCTGGCCTCGGCGGAGAAGAGCGAGATCGTCCGATCCACCGCGCCATACTAGAACACAAGTTCGATTCGCGGCAGGTCCCGCGCGGATCTTCAGCCGGCAGGCTGATCCAGCCGCCGGCAGGCCGGAGTGCGCTGTTCCGCCGCCACGAGGGCCGGAACGTCCTTGAGGCCCTTGAGGTAGTCGAGCGCGTCGATCCGGTCGAGCGTCGCCCTGGCCTGGCCCAGGGCCTCCTTCGTCGCCGCGGCGTTCCCGCGGGCCGCTTCGATGCGGCGCCGCGCCTTCTCGGCCTCCGCGCGGATCGCGGTGAACTGCCCGATGACGTCCTGGCGCCCGCTGTCGGCCGACGGCACCGGCGGCGCCCCGAGCGCGTTCAGCCCGGCCAGGCTCCGGTCGAGCCCGTCGACCACCGAGGCGAGCAGGTCACTGGACGTCCGGGACGCCTTCTGCGGCGTACTGGGATCGACGGCGGGCAGCGCCGCGAGCGCGCCGACCAGGTGCGTCACCGCGTCGCAGTAGCCGCTCGCCCAGTTCGCCACCGGGTCGGGCCGGGGCGACGGCGTCGCCACCGGAAGACCCTGGTCACGCGGCGGCGCCTGCACCGCGGCGGGCTGCCCGCACCCGGCGAGACCGATGGCGATCGTCGTGGTGAGAGCGGCGAAAACGGTCGTCCGCTGCCGCACTCGCGTACCTCCTGCCCGACGTCCCGGAAGGCCCGACGGTACCGACTCGGTGGTGCTTCGCAAGTCGCCGGGCCTTTCTGGGACGGCATGCCCGGGCCCGGCACGCGAAGCCGCGTGCCGGGCCCGGAACGTGTTCTTCGTCAGGCCGTGATCTCGGTCGGGGTGTCCGTCAGGACCGTCCCCCGGCGCTTCGACACCACGATCGCCGCCACGATCACGGCGACCGCGACCAGCGAGATGATGATGCGCACGGCGGTGTTCGCGCTGTCGCCGACCGTCAGCTGCACGATGGCGGGCGCGATCAGCACCGACACCAGGTTCATCACCTTGATCAGCGGGTTGATCGCCGGGCCGGCGGTGTCCTTGAACGGGTCACCCACGGTGTCACCGATGATGGTGGCTTCGTGCGCGCTCGAACCCTTGCCGCCGTGGTTGCCGTCCTCGACCAGCTTCTTCGCGTTGTCCCAAGCGCCACCGGAGTTGGCGAGGAAGATCGCCATCAGGGTGCCGCAGGCGATCGCGCCGGCCAGGTAACCGGCGAGCGCGCTGGTGCCCAGACCGAAACCGACCGCGATCGGGGCCATGACCGCCAGCAGACCCGGCGTCGTCAGCTCACGCAGCGAGTCGCGGGTGACGATGTCGACGACCTTGCCGTACTCGGGGCGGGTGGTGCCCTCCATGATCCCCGGGATGTCGCGGAACTGGCGGCGCACTTCGTAGACGACCGCGCCGGCGGCGCGGGACACCGCGTTGACCGCGAGACCGGAGAACATGAACACGACGGCCGCACCGATGATCACGCCGACCAGCGTGGCCGGGGTGACGATGTCGCCGACGACCTCGACCACGCCCTTGGCCTTCGCGATCGCGTCGGAGTAGGACCCGAACAGCGCCGTCGCGGCGAGGACCGCCGTGGCGATCGCGATGCCCTTGGTGATCGCCTTCGTGGTGTTGCCGACCGCGTCCAGCTCGGTGAGGATCTGCGCGGCCTTCTCGTCGACGTCACCGGACATCTCGGCGATGCCCTGCGCGTTGTCCGAAACCGGGCCGAAGGTGTCCATCGCGACGATGACGCCGACCGTGGTCAGCAGGCCGGTGCCGGCCAGCGCCACGGCGAACAGCGCGACGCCGCCGCCCAGCAGGTAGGCGCCGAAGACGGCCGCACCGATGACGAGCGCGGTGTACACAGCGGACTCGAAGCCGATCGAGATACCGGACAGGATGACCGTCGCCGCACCGGTTTCCGAGGTCTGGCCGACGTCCTTGACCGGCTTGTACTCGGTGCCGGTGTAGTAGCCGGTCAGCTTCAGGATGATGGCCGCGAGCACGATGCCGATGATCACCGCGATGGTCGCGATGACCGCCGGGTTGCCCGCCTTGCCCGCGAAATCCGCGCCGAACTCGGAGAAGCTGCTCGGCAGGTACACGAACGCCGCGATGGCCGACAACACCGCGGAGATGACCGCGGAGATGTAGAAGGAGCGGTTGATCGTGACGAGGCCGCCCTCACCCGCGCGCGCCTTGGTGATGTAGACACCGATGACGGCGGTGATCACGCCGATGGCCGGCACGATCAGCGGGAAGATCAGGCCGTGCACGCCGAAGGCGGTGCTGCCCAGGATCAGCGCGGCGACCAGCATGACGGCGTAGGACTCGAAGAGGTCCGCGGCCATGCCGGCGCAGTCGCCGACGTTGTCGCCCACGTTGTCCGCGATGGTCGCGGCGTTGCGGGGGTCGTCCTCCGGGATGCCCTGCTCGACCTTGCCGACCAGGTCCGCGCCGACGTCGGCGGCCTTGGTGAAGATACCGCCGCCGACACGCATGAACATCGCGATCAGGGCGGCGCCGAAGCCGAAGCCCTCGAGCACCTTGGGCGCCTGGCCGGTGTAGACCAGCACGACGACCGCGGCGCCGAACAGGCCGAGGCCGACGGTGATCATGCCGACCACGCCGCCGGTGCGGAACGCGACCCGCATCGCCTTCTCGCGGCCGCCCTCCTCACGCGACGCGGCCGCGACGCGCAGGTTGGCCTGCGTCGCCAGCCACATGCCGAGGTAGCCGATCGCGAACGAGAAACCCGCACCGACCAGGAAGAAGATCGAACGGCCGATCTTCTCGTTCCAGTCGTCGGCGGGAAGGATGAAGAGCAGGAGGAACACGATCACGCCGAAGATCGCGAGGGTGTTCCGCTGCCGCTTGAGGTACGCGGCCGCGCCTTCCTGCACCGCCTTGGCGATGTCCTGCATCTTGGCGGTGCCCTGGCCTGCGGCCAGCACCTCCTTGAGCAGGACGTAGCCGATGACGAGTGCGGCAAGCGCGACCACGGCGACTACACCGACAATCGTGTAGCCACCTCCGGAGAGGGCGATTTTTCCGCCGCCCTCCGCGAGGAACTGCCGTGACATTCGTCCTCCATGAGACGTCGCCGATCGCCAGCGTCGACGGCAAGCCGAGGGTTCGACACGGCCGGCGCTGGCATGGACCCTGTACCGAGCGACACGCTAGCCGGGCAGCAATGCACGTCTCACATGACGCTCACCACAGAGGGTGTGGATTGCGGGAGTGTATTGGTATCGCAACCAGCGTCTTCACGCCGTCCCAGGGACGGTACATTCCGTTACCTTGTGAGCCTCCTCACTTGATCGATCACCCTTTCGCCGATCCGTTGGCGCAGCTGGGGACGGGAGGAACTGTCGGACCCCTGTGCCAAGCTCGGCGGGTGGACGAATCACGTGGGCAGCGGCTGCTGAGGCGGGTGACCGCCGGCATCCCGTCGCGCGAGCACCCGGTCACGCACGTCGCGAACCTGCCGGGCCGCGCCGCGCGCTACGCAGAGTGGCCGTCGTGGGTGGATCCGGCGGTTGTCGCTGCGCTGCGTGACTGCGGTGTCTCGGCGCCCTGGGCGCACCAGGCCGAAGCGGCTTCGCACGCGTATGAGGGCCGGCACGTCGTGATTTCGACCGGGACGGCGTCGGGCAAGTCGCTCGCCTACCAGCTGCCGGTGCTGTCCCGGCTGGCCGCGGGCGAGAAGGCGAACGCGCTGTACCTGTCGCCGACGAAGGCGCTGGGCGCGGACCAGCTGCGTTCGGTGTCCTCTTTGGACGTGCCGGGGGTGCGCGCGGCGTCGTTCGACGGGGACACGCCGATGGCCGAGCGCGACTGGGTGCGTGCGCACGCGAACTGGGTGTTCACCAACCCGGACATGCTGCACCGCGGAATCCTCTCGGCGCACGGCCGGTGGGCGACGTTCTTCCGGCGGCTCAGCTGCGTGGTCGTCGACGAGTGCCACAGCTATCGCGGGGTCTTCGGCTCGCACGTCGCCCTGCTGCTTCGCCGGCTTCGGCGAGTGGCCGAGCACTACGGCGCTTCGCCGGTCTTCGTGCTTGCTTCGGCGACGACGGCTTCGCCGGCTTCGTTCGCTTCGCGGCTGACAGGCGTGTCTTGTGTCGCCGTGACGGAGGACGCTTCGCCGCGCGGCGCCCGGACGGTCGCGTTGTGGGAGCCGCCGCTGCTGGAGGAGCTGACCGGGGAGAACGGCGCGCCGGTCCGGCGGTCGGCGGGGGCGGAGACGTCGCGGATCCTCGCCGACCTGGTGCTGGAAGGCGCGCGATCGCTGGCCTTCATCCGGTCGCGGCGGGGCGCGGAGCTGGCGGCGCTGGGCGCGCGTCGCATCCTGTCCGAAGTGGACCCGGTGCTGGCGGAAACCGTTGCGGCGTACCGGTCCGGCTACCTACCGGAGGAGCGCCGGGCGTTGGAGGCGGCGCTGCTGTCGGGGCGCTTGCTGGGCGTCGCGACGACCAACGCGCTGGAACTCGGCGTCGACATCGCGGGCCTGGACGCGGTGGTGCTGGCCGGCTACCCGGGCACGCTCGCGTCGTTCTGGCAGCAGGCCGGCCGGGCGGGCCGCTCCGGCGACTCGGCGCTGGTGGTGTTCGTCGCGCGGGACGACCCGCTCGACACCTACCTGGTGCACCACCCGGCGGCGCTGCTTTCGCGGCCGGTGGAAACGGCGGTGCTCGACCCCGCGAACCCGTACGTGCTGGCGCCGCAGCTCGCGTGCGCCGTCGCCGAACTGCCGCTGACGCTGCCCGAGCTGGAGGCGTTCGGCGGCGCTGCGGCCCAGGAAGTGCTGGCCGAGCTGGCGGAGCAGAAGCTGGTGCGGCGCCGGTCGAGCGGCTGGTACTGGACTTCGCGGGACAGGCCGCACGCCGAGGTCGGTATCCGCGGCACCGGCGGGGAGCAGATCGCGGTCGTCGAATCGGACTCCGGCCGGATGCTCGGGACGGTCGACCCGGGTTCGGCCTGCTTCGCCGTTCACCCCGGCGCGGTCTACCTGCACCAGGGGTCGTCGTACGTCGTCGACGAGCTGGACCTGGACCAGGGGCTGGCGCTGGTCCACGCGGAGAACCCGGACTGGACGACGACACCGCGCGAGATCGTGGACATCTCGGTGCTGGGCACGCAGGAAAAGCAGGACTACGGCGGGGTGAGCGTCTGCCTCGGCGAGGTCGCGGTGACGTCGCAGGTGGTCGGCTACCTGCGGCGGCGGCCGTCCGGGGAGGTGCTAGACCACACGCCGCTCGACCTGCCGGAGCAGAGCCTGCGTACGCGGGCGGTCTGGTACACGGTGTCGTCGTCGCTGCTGGGTGCGGCTGGTTCGACGGGCTCCGATGGCTCCAAGGGTTCCGATGGCTCCGATGGCGAGGTGGGGACCGGGGGCCATCGGGTGGGGACCGAATCTGCGGGGCCGGTGGGGACCGGGGAGGAGACCCAGGCGAACGGTCGGGGGCCCGTTCACGAGGGTGGCAGGGCACCGGGGGGTGCCGGATTGGTTCCGGCACGGGTCCCCGGTGCCCTGCATGCCGCCGAGCACGCGGCGATCGGCCTGCTACCGCTGTTCGCTACGTGCGACCGGTGGGACATCGGCGGGGTGAGTACCGCGTGGCACGAAGACACCGGGGAGGCGACGGTGTTCGTGCATGACGGCCATCCCGGGGGTGCGGGATTTGCCGAACGCGGTTATGCCGCGATTGTCCCGTGGCTGGCCGCAACGCGGGAGGCGATCATCTCCTGCGAGTGCCCGACGGGATGCCCGTCCTGCGTCCAGTCGCCGAAGTGCGGGAACGGCAACGAACCGCTGGACAAGGCGGGAGCAGTGGCCGTGCTGGGAACCGTGCTCGGGGCGTTGCGTCGACACGGCACCTAGAACGGCCACTTGGGTGGTCCATGGAGTTGTGTCCTGCTCCGCCCCGGCCGGGCTGGGACCGGCCGGTGGCGGTGGTTCGGTGGCTTGCGGTTCAGGCGGCGCTGGTCTGGACCAGCTGCCCGGCCCGCTCGCCGGCCAGTGCCCGCGCGAGGACGTCGTGCACCTCGGCGGCGTCCGGCAGCTGCCAGCCGCAGACCTCGGGCTTGACGCGCCAGTGCACGACACCGTGCTGGAACGGCGACGGCGGCAGCGGGATGTAGCTGTCCTTGCCGTGCCACTGGATCCCGGCGCGCTCGGCCAGCTCGGCCGGAATGTGGTCGGCAACGGTGGTGAGGAAGAGCCAGCGGCCGTTCGGCAGCGCGATGATGGGCGCGGGGTGGCCGAGGGCGCGGAGGAGGCGGCAGGCGCGCTTGCCGATTTCGTCGTCGACCTCGATGGCGTCGAGCACGGTGCCGGTGGCGACGAGCAGGCTGTGGGTGCGGTCGGAGAACCAGGTGGCGACGTCGTGGGCGTGGGTGCCGAGCTGCTCACGCCAGGTGTCGATGGCCGGAACCGGACGACGCCAGGTGAGGTTGTCACCGTCGGTGAGCGGAGCGGGGTCGACGCCGGGGAGCACCGGCCAGCCGCGCCAAGCGAGGCCGATCGCCTCCGCCCGCAGTTCGATGCGGAAGGCACCGCGCCAGCTGTCCGGCCAATTCGCGTCCAACATTGTGTTTCCTGCCTTCAAGTTCCGGTTCTCCGCGACCCGCTAGACCCTGTCGTGGTGTCGCACATCTCACTTAACGGCAAGTTGCACATTGCCCGGAACCCCCGCGCGACAACCGGTGGTTACGAGGCGATGAACGCCCAGTGATCCATACGGCCCGACCGAACCCCCCGGGCACGGATGAACGGCGAACGGCGACCGCACACGGACCGTTCGTCGCGGTAAACCCCAGGATCCGCGGGGTTCCGGCCGCTCGTCCGGCCCGGCGGAGACGTCGGTTCGGCCCAGGTGAGCAGCCGATTCGACCGCTCGCCGTGCACCAACGACCGCTGCCCGTGACAATCGGCCGCTCATCGCCCGGCCGCGCGGATCAGCCGGTCACCGCCGCATACCGACCGGTCGGCGTCCGCCGGGTTCGGCTGGGGGCCTCGGCGAGCGGTGGGGTTGGTGGCGGTGCCGCTGTCGCCGAGGTGCGACAGCACTGGCAGGTGTCGCGGCTGCGCGACGGGTTCACAGCTGCGCGAGGGGTGTGGCGTGCGTGCGACGGGTGTCGCGGGCGCGCGGCGGGGTGCCGCGGCTGCGCGACAGGTGTGGCAGACGTGTCGCGGCGGCGCGACGGGTGTCGCGGGCGTACGGGGGTGTGGCCGGTGCGCGACGGGTGTCGCGGCAGCGCGACAGGTCTCGCGGGCGTGCGACGGGGTGTCGTAGCTGCGCGAGAGGTGTCGCAGGCGTGCGACGAGGTGCCGCGGCAACGCGACAGGTCTCGCGGGCGTGCGACGAGGTGTCGCAGCTGTGGCAGCCCCTGTCGCGGGCTGCGGACAGGGCCACTCACCGCGGGCCATGTATCGGGGGCCCGTGGAGCCGCTTGAGGCTGCCAACCTCGGCCTGCTTCCTCGTTCCTCCACCCCCGCTCGTGGCCGCTCACCCGCGGGGTGGGCGGATGGGCGTGCCGCCAAGGCCGCCCGTCGAGGTTGCCGAGGCGGGGCGGGTTGGCTCCGCTGCCGGGCCGGCGCGGGCGTGGGCGGAGGGCTTCGGGAGGCCCGCGATGGCCGGGACGCTTGCCACCACCTCGACCAGCGCGTCGAGCTGTTGCCATCGGCACGTCCGGAGTGTCACTCCCATCCGGTCGGCCACCCACCTCGCGCGTTCGCAGGCCCGGACCGGGCCTTCGCCCACGTGGGAGGCCGCGGCCAGGGCACCCAGGTCGGCCGCCGACTCCGCCCGGTGGCGGGCCACCACCATCGCTCCCAGCCACAACCCCAGCGTCGCCACGACCGTCAGGGCTGCCACCGCCATTGCCGTCCAGATCGTGGCCGCTCCGCTGTCGGGGGCCTGGCCGTCAGCCATTCGTCACCTCCGTGCCTGGCTCCGCCACCGCGTAGGCCGTCGCGGCGAGGTGGATTTCCGGGAGGAGGCCGCCCGCCGGGCGGGCCGTTACCTCGGCCGTGATCTCTTCGCCGACTTGCTCGAACACCAGGCTCGCGTCCGGTGGGCCGATCCGGTGGACCGCGGCTGTCGCTTCCTGGGGCTGGCCTCTGGCCAGCAGCCGCGCTGCCTCGCGGGCCGCGTCCGTGCAGCGCAGCTGGCTCGTCAGCACCGTGAGGCCCGCGACCAGCAAGACCGTCACCACCGTGAGGCCGGCCAAGCCGAGCGCTGCCTCGACCGTCACCGAGCCCTCGTCCTTGTGTCTCATGACGGCACCGCCAAGGCCTTCATGACCAGGTTCGTCAACCACGAGACGACCGAGTCTCCGGTGAGCAGGGAATAGAGAACAGCCGCGAAGGCCGCGACGGCGACCGTGACGATGGCGTACTCGACCGTGGTGGAACCGTCGTCCGAGCGGGGACGGCGGCGGAACGCGCGCATGGGGTTTCCCTTTCGATGGGGTTGGTGGTCAGAACAGGGGCCCGAGCCGTCCCGCGAGGCCGAGGACGACCGGCAGCACGCCCAGGCAGAAGAACGCCGGCAGGAAACACAGACCGACCGGCAGGGCCAGCGCCACCCCGGCCCGCTCGGCGCGCTCCTCGGCTTCGGTGGCCAGCTCGTCGCGGAACCGTCCGGCGAGGTCGCCGGCCGCCGTGGCGAATGCCGCGCCCGAACGAGCGGTCCGGATTGCCGTGGCCGCCAGCTCGCCGAGGCCGGGGACGGCCCGTACCGGCGCCCAGGCCTCATCCGGCCGGGAACCGAGGGCGAGCAGGCCGGCCGTCGAGCTCAGCGCCGTCCTCGCTGCCACGGGCGCTGTGCCGGCCACGGCCTCCAGCGCCGAAGGAACCGGTAGCCCGGCGCGCAGGCAGGCGGCGAGTAGGTCGAGCGTTCCGGCCAGCCGCAGCTTGGCGGCGATGTCGAGAGCCGGTGATCGTGGACGCCGGGTGCGGCGGATCGCCCACCACCCGGTCGCCGTCACGATCGTGCCTGCCACCACCCCGGCGACCCCGCCGACCAGCACCGCTGTCGAGACACCGCCCACCGCCGCCGCGATGGGCGGCAGCGCTCGGCGGCTCGCCCGGAGGGGTTTCGGGCCATCCGTCAGCCGGGCGAAGCGTCGCGCGATGGTTTCGTCCGGCCAGCTCAGCAGGGCGCCGGCGAAGAGCAGGAGCGCGATCGCGGTCACCGGAGTCGCACCCGTCCGGTCAGGGCCCGGCACCAGGCCGTGCCCGCCCACAACAGGACGCACCCGGCGACCAGCAGCACCTGGCCGGGTGGGCTGCTGGTCAGCACAGGCAGCGGTGCCGCGCCCACGGCCTGCCCGAACAGCACGCACAGGACCGGCAGCCCGGTGAGCACCGCTGCGCTCGCGCGTGGCCCGGCGAGCTTGGCGCGCATCCGGCGGGCGAACGTCACGCCTGCTTCGGCGTCGCGGCGCGCCGCGTCGAGAACGTCGGCCATCGGCAGCCCGTGGCGTTTGCCCAGCGTCCAGGCCGCGGCCAGCTGCGGCAGCTCCGGTGCGTGCAACTCGGTGTCGAGCCGGGCCGCCGTCGCCAGGGCGCGGAGGTCACCCGCCACCGCCGGGACCACTTCCGCGGCCGCTTCCGCCGCCGTGACCGGGTGGGCGCCGGACCGGAGCTCGGCCACCATCGTCCGCAACGCGGTCGCGGTGTGCGCGGCCATCGCCAGATCCGCGGTGGCCCGGTGGTGGGCTCGCCACTCCTGGCTCCAGGCCAGCGTCAGCACGCCGGCGGCGATCGCACCTCCCACTCCAGCCAGCAACCCGGCGAGGGCGGCCGGCAGCAGCCAGCCGACGGCGCGCCACACGCGGTGAATCCGGACGCTGGCCGTCGGCTCGATCATGGCCTGGAACCGGTTCGGCGCCGCGGGCCAGCACACCAGGGCCGCTCCCACGCACAGCGGAACCCATGGAGTGATCATCGCTGCCTCCTTCGTTCGCGCGGGAAAGCGTTCAGCAGCAAGGCAAATCGCACCAGCAGGAGACTCAGCACGGGATCGTCCCCGACGTCGGGAACAGGTGCCGGTCGACCGTCCACCGGCCCGCGCGCCACACCGGCACGACCCGGGCCCGGCCGTGTTCGGCACGGAGCACACCGACCTCGGCGAGGCGCCGGCGGCCGCCCGATTCGCGCCGCATGTGCAGCACCACGCGGATCGCGGCGACGAGCTGGCTGTGCACGGCGTCGCGGCCGAGACCCCCGAGGGCCGCCAGTGCCTCGATGCGGGCGGGTACCTCCGCCGGGGAGTTGGCGTGGATGGTGCAGGCACCGCCGTCGTGGCCGGTGTTGAGCGCGGTGAGCAGTGCGCCGACTTCGGCGCCGCGGACCTCACCGACCACGAGCCGGTCGGGACGCATGCGCAGCGCCTGGCGCACGAGCTCGGGCAGGCCGACCGCGCCCGCACCCTCCACATTGGGCGGACGGGCGACGAGGCTGACGAACTGCGGGTGCGCGGGCTGCAACTCGCCGGCGTCCTCGACGCAGACGATCCGTTCGCCCGGGTCCACGGCGCCGAGGAGCGCGGCCAGGAGCGTGGTCTTGCCCGCGCCCGTGCCGCCGGTGACGAGGAACGCCAGCCGCCTCGAGACGACGTTGCGGAGCAGTTTGGCGCCGGCCTCGTCGAACGCGCCCAGTTCGCCGAGGGTGGTGAGATCGTGCGTCGCCGGGCGCAGGACGCGGAGGGACAGGCAGGTGCCGCCGGCCGCGATCGGCGGGAGGACGGCGTGCACGCGGATGCGGCCGTGGGGACCGGCACCGGGGAGCCAGCCGTCGACGTAGGGCTGCGCGTCGTCGAGGCGGCGACCGGCCGCGAGGGCGAGGCGCTGGGCCAGGCGGCGGACGGATTCCTCGCCTTTGAAGCGGATGCCGGTGCGGGCGAGGCCTTGCGGGCCGTCCGTCCAGACTTCGGCCGGGCCGGTGACGAGCACGTCGGTGGTCGCCGGGTCGTCGAGGAGCGGGGCGAGCGGGCCGGCGCCGACGAACTCGTCGCGGGCTTGCCGGGCCGCGTCGAGCACGGCGTCGTGGCCGAGGGCGCCGCCCGCTTCGGCGCGGACGGCGGTCGCGACGGCGACCGGATCGGCCCGGCGGCGGTCGCCCGCGAGGCGGTTGCGGACGCGGTCCACGAAGTCGGTGGTCATGAGGTTGCCCGTCTTGCTCGGTGCGGGGGTTGCGGGGTGGCCGATGGGTGGTCGGTGACGCGGGTATCGGGGGATGGAGGCGCGAGAGGTTGCCGGGGTGCCGGATGGCCGTCGCGTGCTGCGGTGACGCGGGTGCCCGGCGACAGGCGCGAGCGCGGCGACGGATGCCAAGGCTCGATCAAGCGCGCCGAAGCCGTAGTCATGAGTTCACCTGCTCTGTAGGAAGCGCGGACTGAAGGATCGGTGGATGGCCGTCGTGTGATGCGGTGACGCGGGTGCCCGGCGGTGGGCATGCGCGGCTTGGCGGCTCGGGCTGCAGCAGCGTCGAGAACGTTTCCGCGCTGGCCGGGGCTCGAGTCAGAAGGCTGATCACCGTTGGCAGCAACAGCTCCGAAACTCTGGTCGGGGCGGTCGTGAGGCGGAGGTTGGCGGCCGTGGGGGTCATCGGGTGGCCGCCTGGGCTTCGCGGTGGGCTATCTGCAGGATTTGCGCCGCCGTTGTGGCCAGTGGGCCCCTGGGTTTCGTCGGGAACTCGGCGCGCTCCACGGCTCCCCAGAGGTTGCGCTCCGGGGGCATCGAGGCCATCAACGGCGGCCCGATCAGGGTTTCCGTGTTGACAGACGGGTCCTTCGAGTGTCCACACGCCACGATGCCGATGCGGGCCGTCAGTTTCGACAGGCGGTTCAGGACCTTCTTCGCCGCCAGGCACGATCGGAACTCCAGTGGCACCATCAGCACGACCAGGTCGGCCCGCAGCACCACCTCCTCGGCCGCCTCACCGAAACTGCGCGGGAGGTCGCACACCACCGTGCGGCCCGCGCGGCGGCCGGCCGTCAGGATCGCCGACAACGACGCGGCGTCCGGGCCCTGGCCCTCAGGGCCGGATGCGAGCACCGGGAGGCTCCCGCCGCGGTGGCTTCGCTGTGGGAGGGCCGCCGCCAGCGATGAGACCGATGCCCGGCCGCTCAGCTGGACGTCGGGCCAGCGTTTGCCGGCCGTCTTTTCCAAGCCGAGCAACACATCCAGGCCGCCGCTGAGCGGGTCGCAGTCCAGCAGCAACGCGCCGCCCGGCTCGCGGGCCGCCGTCAGGGCGAGGGTCGCCGCGAACACCGACGCGCCCGCGCCGCCCCGGCCGCCGACCACCCCGAGGACCAGGCCGGGTTGCTCCGCCGGTGTCTCGACGACGTCGGCGAACGCGCCGGCCAGCGCGGTTTCCTCGTCGGGCAACGAGATCACCCGCTCCACGCCGCCGCGGAAGGCGTGCTCCCACGTCGCCGGGCCCGGGCTGCCCTTGCAGACCAGCAGGACCCCGCCACGCCGGGGCAGGACCGGCGGGTGCCGCACGGCTTCTTCGTCGATGACCACCAGCGGCGCACGGGCCCAGCGCCCGCTCGCCGCGGTCAGGTCCGGTGCGCTGTCGAGCTCGCAGCCCGCGACCGCGGCCACCCGCAGGATCTCGTCGAGCACGGTTTCGTCCGCGGCGATCACCAGCGGTCGTTCCCCCGTCATGCGTTCCTCCCCCGTCGTCGGTGCGGGCCGTGGGTGGCCCGGGTTCCACCGTCGCGGGCGGGGGCAGGGCGGCACAACGGGGCGGGCGGGCAGCTGTGGACAACCGGGGTGTTGTGGACAACTGCCGCGGGTGGGCCCGCTCGCGGACCGGTTCGGTCGGTGGGGTGTGGCAGGATCGCGACGCATCTGCGGCGCGAAATGGGCGCGGATATCCGCACGCGAAGATTCCGCGCGCTTCGCGATCCATGATTCTCGAGGCGGCGGAAAATACCGAAGGTAAGCGGAAGGCAAGAAGGCGCGGCACGGAAAGCGGAATCCGAACCGGGAAAGGCAAACGGGAGGTAAGAGGGCGGCCCCCGCCAGGGGGGAGGGACGGGGGCCGCCGTGGGTTCAGCCCCGGGGGGTCGGACTGAACCGGCCCGGTTGGACACCGGGCTCCCTCACTGTAACTCCGCCCCGCGCCGATTCGCGCACCGGACGAGGCACACAGTTCGATAACGGCACAGCGCGCCCGAAGTGCCTGCCTGTCATGGATTTTCCGCCCGGCGCGACGCGCGCGTGGTGGATCAACGGGACGCCCCGCGATCAAGCTTCTATCCTGGGCGGGTGGCCGAACCGAGCAGCGCGCCGTCGCGCATCCGGAAGCCGGGCCCGGAGCACGCGGTGGCCGCGTTCTTCGACCTGGACAAGACGATCATCGCTTCGTCGAGCGCGCTGGCGTTCAGCAAGCCCCTCCTCAAAGAAGGGTTGATCAACCGTCGCGCGGCGTTGCGAAGCGCATACGCGCAGCTGGTGTTCTCGCTCGCGGGTGCCGACGAGAACAAAACCGAGCGGCTGCGTGCCGAAGTTTCCGCGCTGTGCGCCGGCTGGGACGTCGCCCAGGTTTCGGCGATCGTCCGCGAGACGCTGCACGACGTCGTCGACCCGCTCGTGTACGCCGAGGCGGCGGAGCTGATCGCGCGTCACCGCGAAGACGGGCACGACGTGATCGTGCTGTCGGCGACCGGCGAAGAGGTCGTCGCGCCGGTGGCGGAGATGCTCGGCGCGACCCGGAGCGTGGCCACGCGGATGCAGATCGTCGACGGCCGCTACTCCGGCGAAGTCGACTTCTACTGCTACGGAGCCAACAAGGCCGTCGCTGCGAAGCAGCTAGCCGCCACTCACGGCTACGACCTCGCCGAGTGCTTCGCCTACACCGACTCGAGCACCGACATCCCGCTGCTCGAGGTCGTCGGGCACCCGCACGCGGTCAACCCGGACAAGCTCCTGCGGCGCGAGGCCCTCGAGCGCGGCTGGCCGATCCTGGCCTTCGACCGGCCGATGTCGCTGCGCACCCGGATCCCGACGCGCTCGGCCGGAATGGTGGCGCTCGGCGTCGGCGCGGTGGCCGCCGGAGCGACCTGGTACGGCCTCAGCCGTCGCCGTCGGTCCCGGTAGCCGGACGCCCGCCACCCACACGGCCGTACGGCCTCCGCTTTGCTTGGCCCAGCCCCGAATTGTCCGTCGCGGAGGGTGCCCGTGTCACCCGATCCAGCCTCTGTACCGGTGCACCCGTCCGCGCACTTGAAGTGACCGGGCTCACGGCGTAGAAAGTAGGTGCGGACGTTCGGTCGGCCAGGGAACAGGTAGAAGAGAAGCCTGTTCCACCCCGGCAAACCTCCGTGCGCGGACTCCGGGTACCCACGCGCAGCGCGCCGCGGGAGGCTCGTCGTCTAGGGACTGCGTAGTGGGACGCCACACGCCGAGTCCATGTAGGTACGACCAGAGTTGCACGCTTGGTCGCCCGAGAGGTTCGCGCTTTGCAGGCGGCGCCCGTGGCTTCGGCTACGGGCGCCGCCTCGTCTATTTGGGGGGTATGCACCGGGCATCACGCGTGACCAGCCGGGCATCTCGCGTGACTGGCGGGGCATCATGCGTGACTGGAGGGGCATCACGTGTGATTGAAGGGTCAACTCGCGTGATTGAAGGGTCGACACGCGTGAGCGGGGGCGTGACTTGGGGGCGGGTGCAGGTTGCGGAGGGGGACTTTCCTACCGATCCGGGTACGACTGGGGTGTTCGCGCGGACGGTCGATGGACATCGCCGGATTCGGTGAGTAGCTTCCCGATACTGGCGCCTCCGAGTGGACTTCTCACGTCCGACGGCGCCCGCTACCTTCTGGGAGGCTGGTCGTGACGACCCGAAATCGGAGGTTCCATGCGCTCGCCCTGCCCGTCGCGGGGGTGCTCGCCGTCACCGGTGTGGGTGTCGCGGCCGCGGCGAGTGCGCCGAGCGTGAGCGTGGACGCGCAGGCCGAGGCCGCGGCGACGCAGGCCCTGCGCGGGCTGACGCTCGAGCAGAAGGTCGGGCAGCTGTTCGTCACCTGGGTGAACGGCAAGACCGCCGACGAGGTCAACCCGAAGAACCAGACCGACTTCGGCGTCGACACCCCCGCGCAGGTCGTCCGGAAGTACCACCTCGGCGGGGTCATCTACTTCAACAACGACTCGCGCGACAACTTCGACGACCCCGTGCAGGTCGCGAAGCTGTCCAACGGCCTCCAGAAGGCCGCCGTCACGAGCGGGGCGCACATCCCGCTGCAGATCGCCGCCGACCAGGAAGGCGGCACCGTCACGCGGATGGGCGCGCCGGCCACCGAGTTCCCGAACGCCATGGCCATCTCCGCCGGGCGGGACACGAACCGGGCGACGCAAGCCGCCACCATCCTCGGCCGGGAACTACGGGCGGTCGGCATCAACCAGGACTTCGCGCCCGACTCGGACGTCAACTCCAACCCCGTCAACCCGGTCATCGGGGTCCGGTCCTTCTCCGGGCGGCCCGGCCTGGCCAGCGACTTCGTCACCGCGGAGGTCAAGGGCTTCCAGAAGTCCGTCGCGGCGACCTCGAAGCACTTCCCCGGCCACGGCGCCGCGCCGACCGACAGCCACACCGGGCTGCCGCGGATCGACAGCACCGAGGCGCAGTGGCGGGCCACCGACGTGCCGCCGTTCAAGGCCGCCATCAAGGCCGGCATCGACTCGATCATGACCGCGCACATCCAGTTCCCCAGCCTCGACCCGTCGCTCGAACCCGCGACGCTGTCGAAGCCGATCGTCACCGATCGCCTGCGCAAGGAACTCGGCTACAACGGCGTCGTGATCACCGACGCCCTCGAGATGGAAGGCGTGCGCAAGCTGCACAGCGACGCCGAGATCCCGGTGCTCGCGCTCAAGGCGGGTGTCGACCAGCTGCTCATGCCGGTGCACCTCGAACTCGCGATCAACTCGGTGCTCGCCGCCGTCAAATCCGGTGACCTCCCGGTGCAGCGGATCGACCAGAGCGTGCTGCGCGTGCTCAAGCTCAAGTTCAAGAGCGGCATCCTCTTCTCCCCGTTCGTCGATCCGAACCGGGTGATGAAGACGGTCGGCACGCCGTCGAGCCTCGCGACCGCCCAGGACATCGCCGACCGCGGCATCACGGCCGTCGCGAACGACGCCGGTCTCCTGCCCCTGAAGCAGAAGCCCGCGACCACGCTCGTCACCGGCTGGGGCGTCTCCACGACGGCGACCCTCGCGCAGAAGCTGACCGCCCACGGCACGGCCGCGACGGCCTACCAGACCGGCCAGACGCCGACGGACGCCCAGATCGCACAGGCCGTCGCCAAGGCCCAGACCGCCGACCTCGTCGTGGTGCTGACGAACAACATCGCCACCTATCCCCTGCAGACCAAGCTGCTCAACGCCCTGCAGGCCACCGGGAAACCGGTCGTCGCGGTCGCGGCGCAGATCCCGTACGACGCCGGCTACCCGAGCGCTGTCCAGACCTGGCTGGCCACCTACGGCTACATCGGGCCGACGCTCGAAGCGCTGGCCAAGGTGATCCTCGGCGAGACGAAACCGGTCGGCAAGCTGCCGGTCGACGTCCCGGCGGGCGCCGACGTGCAGACCGTGAAGTACCCCTTCGGCCACGGGCTGACGTGGTGAACCTGAACCGGCGCCACTTCCTCGGCGCGAGCGCGCTCGCCGTCCCGATGCTGGCGGGCGGCTCGGCCGTGGCCGGGGCACAACCGGAAGCAGCGCAACCGGAAGCAGCACCATCGGAAGCAGCGCACCCGGGCCGCGTCCTCACCGGCGC
The DNA here is from genome assembly GCA_049998155.1 of Amycolatopsis sp. cmx-13-12. Taxonomy (GTDB): domain Bacteria; phylum Actinomycetota; class Actinomycetes; order Mycobacteriales; family Pseudonocardiaceae; genus Amycolatopsis. Next base: position 1,122,141 of record JAEBES010000002.1, read on the forward strand.
CGAGCAGCTGGCCGCGCAGGGCTGGCGCCCCCTCGCGGGCCGCAAGCTGGGCGTGCTGTCGAACCCGACCGGCGTCCTGCTGAACGGCGACCACATCGTCGACTCGATGGTCGCCGCCGGCGTGAAACCGGTGGCGGCCTTCGGCCCCGAGCACGGCTTCCGCGGCAGCGCGCAGGCCGGCGGGTCCGAGGGCGACTACACCGACCCGCGCACCGGCATCCCGGTTTACGACGCGTACGGCGTCGACGCGGCGAAGCTCGCTTCGCTGTTCACCAAGGCGGGCGTCGACACGGTCGTGTTCGACATCGCCGACGTCGGCGCGCGCTTCTACACCTACATCTGGTCGCTCTACACGGCGATGGCGGCCGCGGCGCAGGTCAAAGCCGCCTTCGTCGTGCTCGACCGGCCGAACCCGCTCGGCGGCCGCGCGGCCGGGCCGGTGCTCGACCCGAAGTTCGCTTCCGGGATCGGCCGGCAACCGATCGCGCAGCAGCACGGCATGACCGTCGGCGAGCTCGCGCGCTTCTTCGCCGGGGAGTTCCTGCCGGGTGCGGACGTCGAGCTCGACGTCGTCCAGGTCCGCGGCTGGCAGCGCGACACGCTCTTCGCCCAGACCGGGCTGAACTGGGTGCTGCCGAGCCCGAACATGCCGACGCCGGACACCGCGCTCGTCTACCCGGGCACCGGGATGTTCGAAGGCACGGTGTTCTCCGAGGGCCGCGGCACGACCCGGCCGTTCGAGATCATCGGCGCGCCCGGGCTCGACTGGCGCTGGCGCGAGAAGCTCGAAGCCGAGCGGCTGCCCGGAGCCAAGTTCCGCGAGACCTACTTCGTCCCCACGTTCAGCAAGTTCGTCAACCAGACCTGCGGCGGCGTGCAGCTGTCCGTCAGCGACCCACGCGCCTTCGACGCGATCCGGACCGCCGTCGCCATGCTCGTCACGGCGAAGGCCCTGCACCCGGACGTCTTCGCCTGGCGCCCCGACAACTACATCGACAAGCTGTCCGGGTCCGACCGGCTCCGGACCATGGTCGACGCCGGCGCGGGCGTCGACGAGGTCACCGGCGCCTGGCGGGCCGAGCTGGCCGGGTTCGACCGGAGACGCCGCCACTACCTGCTCTACCGCTGAGGGGGAGACTCGTGCGTGCTAGGAAGGTGCTCGCCGCGGCCACCGGAGTGCTGGTCGCGCTGACCACACTGACCTCGGGAGCCAGCGCCATCACCAGCCACGATCCGGCGGCCGGCCGCTTCGACCGGCCGCGGCACGGGTTCGCCCCGCCGTGGACGACGCTGCGCGACGGGCGGCCCCAGGACGTCGGCCTCGACCCGGCGCCGATCAAGGCCGCCGAGGACTTCCTGGCGAGCTGGACGAAGCCGGACGCTTCCGGGCACCCGCACTTTTCCGGCGCGGTCGGCCTGCTCGCGCACGACGGCGTGGTCGTCGACCGGTACGCGGTCGGTGGCGCCCTGCGGTACGCCGACGCCAAGGGCACCGAACTGCCCGCCGAGCAGCAGGTCCCGATGAAGAACGACACCATCTTCGACATGGCTTCGATCTCGAAGCTGTTCACCTCGATCGCCGTCATGCAGCTGGTCGAACGCGGGCAGTTCACCATCGACACACCGGTCAGCCGCTTCTTCCCGGAGTTCGCCACCGGCGACAAGGCCGCCATCACGGTCAAGATGCTGCTCACGCACGTCTCCGGGTTCGACGCCGACCCGATCCCGTCGCTCTGGGCGGGTTACCCGGACATCCCGTCGCGCCGGCAGGCCGTGCTCGACAGCCCGCTGAAGAACAAGCCGGGCACGACGTACCTCTACTCGGACATCAACCTGCTGACCCTCGGCTTCATCGTCGAGAAGCTGACCGGGCAGTCCCTCGACAAGGTCGTCCACGACCGGATCACCGCCCCGCTCGGCATGACCGACACCGGGTACAACCCGCCCGCCTCCAAGCTGGCCCGCATCGCCGCCACGGAGTTCCAGGCGAACCCGCCACGCGGGATGGTGCGCGGCAGCGTGCACGACGAGAACGCGTGGTCGCTCGGCGGCGTCGCCGGGCACGCCGGCGTGTTCAGCACCGCCGGCGACATGGCCACGCTCGCCCAGGCGATCCTCAACGGCGGCAGCTACCGCGAGCACCGGATCCTGCGGCAGGACACCGTGCGCCAGCTGCTCACGAACTACAACCAGCAGTTCCCGGACGACTCGCACGGCCTCGGCTTCGAGCTCGACCAGCCCTGGTACATGGGCGCGCTGGCGTCGCCGGTCACCGCCGGGCACACCGGTTACACCGGAACGACGCTGGTCATCGACCCGGAGTCCCGGTCGTTCGCGATCCTGTTGACGAACCGGGTGCACCCGAGCCGGAGCTGGGGCTCGATCAACACCGCCCGCCAGGTCTGGGCGACGTCGCTGGCCAGGGCGATGGCGGTGCGGCCGGTGGCTGGGAAGGACGCTTGGACGAGCACGCTCGGTAACGCGAGCGTCGCTACGCTGAGTACCCGGGCTTTTACCACGCATAGTGATCAAGCGCGCGTCTCGTTCTCCGCCTTCGTGGACACCGAGGGCAGCGGAGATCCACTTCAGCTGCAGGCCAGCACCGACGGCGTTAACTGGCAACCGATCGCCCTATCGGTTTCCGGACCGGGGGCACCCTCCGGAATCGTGACGTCGCTCTCCGGACACGGGCACCGCGCCTGGTGGAAGGCGGTGGGCACCCTGCCGCAGGGCGGGTCGGTGAGCCTGCGCTGGCGTTACAGCACCGACCCGAGTTACACGGGGCGAGGAGTTTCGGTGGACGGTGTGAAAGTCACCGAGAGCGGCCGATCACTCCTCGACGGTGAACGAGACCCCGCTGTTTTCGCTGCGGAGGGTTGGCAGCTGACCTCTCGGTGACCATCTGGTCGCCGAGCGTCCACCACAAGCCGGAATTTACCGTCTCCTTGCCGCTTGCACCGCGACACTAAGTTGCCAAGTCGTTAGCTTGACCTCGTTAACAAGGTCGACCTGGTTGGCGACTTTCTGGTCAGTGATTAATCGCAAATCCAGATCCGCAGACACGGACGGGTTGCGATCCGACCGAAGGGTGTGGGTAGCCTTGTCGCAGATGCCAACGGTTAGTAACTTTCCGACGATGGGTGATACCGAATCCGTGATCGGCCCGGCACAGTCCGAGCCCGTATCGGTCCAGACGGCCGTGCGGGACGCCGACTCCAGCCCGCTGGTGCGGATCCGGTCGCTGCTGCCCGGACTGGCCCGCGCCGAACAGCGCGTGGCCAAGGTGGTGCTGGAAGACCCCGCGTCGGTCGCCCGGCGCAGCATCACCGAGGTGGCACTGGCCGCCAACACGAGCGAGACCACGGTGACGCGGTTCTGCAAGGCCGTCGGCGTCGGCGGGTACCCGCAGCTGCGCATCGCGCTGGCCGCGGACACCGCGCGCACCGAGGCGCGCACCACGCGCAACCTCGGCGGCGAGATCGGCCCGGAGGACGACCTGGCCGCCGTGATCGGCAAGGTCAGCTTCGCCGACGCCCGCGCCGTCGAGGAGACGGCCGACCAGCTCGAGGTCGCCACCCTCGAGCGGGTGATCGAGGTCGTCGCGAACGCCGGCCGCGTGGACGTCTACGGCGTGGGCGCCAGCGCGTTCGTCGCCGCCGACCTGCAGCAGAAGCTGCACCGCATCGGCCGCGTGTGCTTCGCGTGGTCGGACACGCACATCATGCTCACCTCGGCCGCGGTGCTGAGCCCCGGTGACGTCGCGATCGGCGTCTCGCACACCGGCGCGACCACCGACACCGTCGAGGCGCTGCGCGTGGCGCGCGAGCACGGCGCGATCACCATCGCCGTGACGAACTTCCCCCGCTCCCCGATCACCGAGGTCGCCGATCATGTTTTGACGACCGCGGCCCGGGAAACCACTTTCCGTTCGGGAGCGACGGCGAGCCGGATCGCCCAGCTCACCGTCATCGACTGCCTGTTCATCGGGGTCGCGCAGCGGCACATGGACGCGTCGGTCAGCGCGCTGGACGCGACCAGGGACGCAGTCGGCTCGCACCGCTTGGGGGTCAGGCCGGACGGCCGTCGCCGTCCGCGGGAAACCGGCAAGTAGATGACCGGAGAAAATGTGAGGCGCATGATGACTGTCCCCGTACAGACGGTGCACGTCGATTCGCCGACCGAAACCCGCAATCCCCGCACCAGGGACATCGACCTGATGTCCACCGCGGGGATCCTGGGCGCGATCAACGCCGAGGACCGCACGGTCCCCGGTGCCGTGGCCGCGGTGCTGCCGCAGGTAGCGCACGCGGTGGACTACGCGGTGGACGCCCTGCGGGCCGGGGGCCGGGTGCACTACGTCGGCGCGGGCACGTCCGGGCGGCTGGCCACCTTGGACGCGGCCGAGCTGGTGCCGACGTTCAACGTGCCGGGCGACTGGTTCATCGCGCACCACGCCGGCGGCGAGCGCGCACTGCGGCACGCCGTCGAAAACGCGGAGGACGACTCGGCGGCCGGGGCCGCCGAGATGGCCGCGATGGTGCAGCCCGGCGACTTCGTGCTGGGCCTGACGGCGTCGGGCCGGACGCCGTACGTGCTGGGTGCGCTGCTGGCGGCGTCGCGCCAGGGCGCCCGGACCGGGCTGGTCTCGGGCAACGCCAAGGCCGCGAAGCCGGCCGGGGTGGACGTGCTCATCGCCGTCGACACCGGTCCCGAGGCGATCGCCGGCTCGACCCGGATGAAGGCGGGCACGGCGCAGAAGATGATCCTCACGTCGTTCTCCACGGCGACGATGATCAAGCTGGGCCGGACCTACTCCAACCTGATGGTCAGCATGCGGGCGACGAACGCGAAGCTGCGCGGCCGGACCATCCGGATCCTGCAGGAAGCCACCGGCATGACGATGGCGGACTGCTCGGACGCGCTGACCGAGGCCGGGGGCGACCTCAAGGTGGCGCTGGTGCACTTGCTGTCCGGCGAGGACGTCAAGAGCGCGGCGAAGGCTTTGCACACGTCCGGCGGGCACGTGCGCAAGGCACTGGACACTCTCAGGGTGCGAGCGAGCTAGCTCTACACCTGTTCATCTGTCTAACCTCTCAGATGAGGGAAGGCGGGTGGGCGATGGCGGGCACGATGGAGGACTCGCGGCGTGGGCTGTCGCGTCGCGAGTGGGTGTCGGTCGGCGGGATGGCCGGGTTCGTCCTGCTGCTGAACGTCGTGGGCTGGGGCGTGCTCACGGCGTTCGTCGTGCCGCACCACTACGCGCTGGGCGCGTCCGGCGTGTTCGGGATCGGGCTGGGTGTCACGGCGTTCACGCTCGGGATGCGGCACGCGTTCGACGCCGACCACATCGCCGCGATCGACAACACGACCCGCAAGCTGATGGGCGACGGCCAGCGGCCGCTGTCGGTCGGGTTCTGGTTCTCCCTCGGCCACTCCACGATCGTGTTCGTGCTGTGCCTGCTGCTGTCACTGGGTGTCCGCGCGCTGGCCGGGCAGGTCGAGGACGACTCCTCGGCGTTGCACCAGGCCACCGGCGTGATCGGGACGTCGGTGTCCGGGATCTTCCTGTACGTGATCGCGATCCTGAACCTGGTCGTGCTCGTCGGGATCCTGCGGGTCTTCAAGAGGATGCGCCGCGGCGACTTCGACGAAGCCGCGCTCGAACGCCAGCTGGACAACCGCGGCGTGATGAACCGGCTGCTGCGCGGGGCGACGAAGGCCGTGCGCAAGCCGTGGCACATCTACCCGGTCGGGCTGCTGTTCGGGCTGGGCTTCGACACCGCGACCGAAATCGGGCTGCTCGTGCTGGCCGCGGGCGCGGCGACGTTCGCGCTGCCCTGGTACGCGATCCTCGTGCTGCCGATCCTGTTCGCGGCCGGGATGAGCCTGTTCGACACCGTGGACGGCTGTTTCATGAACTTCGCCTACGGCTGGGCGTTCGCGAAGCCGGTGCGCAAGATCTTCTACAACCTCACGGTGACCGCGCTGTCGGTCGCGGTGGCGCTGCTCATCGGGACCATCGAGCTGGTGTCGATCCTCGCCGAGAAGCTCGACATCACGTCCGGGCCGCTGGCCGCGATCGCCTCGGTGAACCTGGACTACGTGGGCTTCGGGATCGTCGGGCTGTTCGTGCTGACCTGGGTCATCGCACTGGCGGTGTGGCGGTTCGGGCGGATCGAAGAGAAGTGGTCGGCGAAGCTGTCCGGTTGACGCACAGGGCGAGCGCGGCGACGGCGGCGAGCGCGCCGGCGGGGCCGATCCACGACGGGCCCGCGGCGGCGAGGACGACGCCGCCGAGCGCCGAGCCGAGCGCGCCGCCGACGTAGATCGCCGAGCCGTTCACGCCGAGCGCCACGGTCGGGACGTCCGGCGCGATCGTGAAGAGCCGGTGCTGCTGCGGCACCATCAGCATCCCGCCGAACGCCCCGGCGAAGAGCGCGAACAACAGAGCGCCGGGCAGGGACAGCACCGCGAGGTCCACGACGGCCAGCACGACCGCCATGCCGGCCAGCGAAAACGCGCGGACGCGCCCGGGGCCGAGGCGGTCGGTGGCCCGGCCGGTGACCGTCGTCCCGGCGAGCTGGCCGAGTCCGAACCCGACCAGCACCCACGACAGCACGGCACCGCTCGCGACCGGCCCCACCAGCACCGGCAGGTACACGAAGACGGTGAACCCGGCGAGCGTGCCGAGCACCGTGACCAGCAGGACCCGGGCCACGGCCGGGCGCACGACGACGGCCAGCCGCTCCCGCAGTCCCGCCGCGGGCACGCGGACCTCGGGGATGATCGGGATCAGCACCGCGACGACGACCGCCACCACGCCGATGCCCCACATCACCGCCCGCCAGCCGAACCACGTCCCGGCCAGCACCCCGATCGGCACGCCGAGCACCGTCGACACGCTCATGCCGGCGGCGACCGTGGCCAGCGCCCGGCCCCGCCGCTCGTCGGAGGACAACGCACCGGCGAGGACGTAGGCGTTGGACTGGAACGCGGCCGCGCCGACCGCGGCGACCAGCCGGGCGAGGGCGACCACGGCGAACGACGTGCCGAGCGCCTGGCCCGCCATGCCGGCGGTGAACAGCACCATGCCGCCCGCCAGCACCCACCGGCGGTCCCAGGTGCCGGTGAACGCGGCGATGAGCGGCGACGCGATCGCGTACGTCAAAGCGAAGACCGTGGCGAGCTGGCCCGCGACGGATTCGGTGACCCGCAGGTCGGTGGCGATGACCGGCAGCAGGCCGTTGAGCACGAACCCGTCGGTGCCGACGGTGAACGTGCCGACCGCGAGGACGAGCAGGACCCCCAGCCGATCATTAGATGATCGTCGAATCGTCATACGGTCATAATGGAGCTACACTTCGATTGTTGTCAAACGATCCAAGTGTTGGGAGGCCGCGGTGGCCAGGACGCTGCCCCAGCCGGCGTGCGACGCGATCGAGATCGTGACGGTGCTGCAGGCGCTCGCCGATCCCGTGCGCCTGGAGATCGTCCGCGAGCTGTCGCAGGAGACCGAGCCGCGCAGCTGCGCGCTCGAGGAGTACGACGTCGACATCAGCGCCGCGACGCTTTCGCACCACTGGCGCGTGCTGCGCGAAGCCGGGTTGACGACGACGACCGTGGAAGGCCGGCGGCGGTGGATCGTGCTGCGCCGCGAGGATCTGGAGAAGCGGTTCCCGGGCTTGCTGAACGCGGTCCTGTCTTAAGAGGCCGCGTCCGAGATGCTCTTCGCTTCGCGCGCACCGGCTTCGAACGCTTCACAGCAGAACAGCAGCCACGCGCGCACGCCTTCGGGCGTTCCGCCCGCGAATCCTTCGGCCGCTTCGAGGTAGCGAGGCACCCTGCGGAAGAAGGCCACTTCGGGCACACTCAACGACTTCGGGTCGAGGCCCGTCGCGACCATCGTGAGCCGGGCGGCCGCGCGAGCGACCACGCCGTCCGCGCTGCCGAACGGCTTGAGCGCCAGCAGTTCCCCGTGCACGACCGCCGTCAGGACCGGGCCCGGCACCGACGTCGACCCGGTCACCAGCTGGGCCAGCAGCTCGAGCCGGCCACCGCCGGAATGCGGGCGTCCCAACGCGTCGAGGTCGTCGACCAGGTCCGCCGCGGCCAGGACGTGCAGGCGTGCCAACGCCTGCAGCGGCGCCCGGCGCCACGTCGGCAGCAGCGACTCCAGGGTCTCCGCGACGCGTAGGGCGCCCGCGAGGACCGGGTCGGCGACCGCGCCGTCCGCCGGGAGTTCCGGGTTGGCGCCCTCGATGCCGGCGGACGCGCGGGCCGCACGGACGGACGCTTCCGCCGCCGTCGCCGCGCCGCCGCGGAGGTTCGCCGGGAGGCGGTGGACCGCGAAGACGGCGTCCTGGGCGGACTTCGCCGCCGCTGCGACGCCTTCGAGGTCGAGGAGGGGCTTCAGCGGATCAGGCATCGAGCACCTGGCCTTCGCGGGTGACCACGGGCGGCAGCACCGACCACGGGAAGTTGATCCAGCGGTCGGTGTGCCGCCAGACGTACTCGCACTTCACCGTCGAGTGCGGCTTCTCGTAGACGACGGCCGAACGGACCTCGGCGACGTGCCGGAGGCAGAAGTCGCGGACCAGCTTGAGCGTGGCGCCGGTGTCGGCGACGTCGTCGGCGATCAGCACCTTCTTGCTCGTCAGGTCGACGACGTTGGGCACCGGCGGCAGCATCACCGGCAGGTCGAGGCGCTGGTCGACGCCGGTGTAGAACTCGACGTTCATCACGTGCAGGTTCTTCACGTCGAGCGCGTAGCCGAGCGCGCCGGCGACGAACAGGCCGCCGCGGGCGATGGAGAGGATGAGGTCCGGCGCGAAGCCGTCTTCGGCGATGGTGTGAGCCAGTTCACGGCTCGCCGTGCCGAACAGCTCCCAGCTCAGCTCTTCCCGCTCTTCGGCCATCGATCTCGCCCTTCGTCGTGGTCCGCCGAGCATAGGCAACCCGGAAGTGGCCTCTGAAAATGATCGGAAATTGGCTATCCTGAGCAGCCACTGGCCGATCTACCGTGATCACGTGACCGACTGGAACACCCGACCGACGCTGTCCGGCGAGCACGTCCGCCTGGAGCCGCTGTCCCCCGAGCACGCCAAGGGCCTTCTGGAAGCCGGCGCCGACCCGGGCATCTGGGCGTGGCTGAGCATCCGGCAGCCGGCGGATCTGCCCGCAGCGGAGCGGCTGGTCGAGCAGGCGCTCGCCGACCCCGACCGCCGGGCGTTCGCGCAGATCGACGTCACCTCCGGCCGGGTCGCCGGTACGACGTCGTACTACCAGGTCGTCGAGAAGCACCGGATCCTCTCCATCGGGCACACGTGGATCGGTGCGGACTGGCAGCGCACCGGGCTGAACACCGAGTCGAAGCTGCTCCTGCTCACGCACGCGTTCGAAACCCTTGACGCGCAACGGGTCGCGTGGGAGACGGACATCCGCAACCTTCGTTCGCAGCGCGCCATCGAACGGCTTGGCGCGCTTCGCGAAGGCGTCCTGCGAGCACACCGGATCCGGCCGGACGGGTCGTCGCGCGACACCGTCCTCTATTCGATGCTCGCGCCGGAGTGGCCCGCCGCGAAAGCCCGCCTGAACGAACGCTTAGTCACCGGGGCTCGCCTGGCTCGGTGAAACGGCAGGGCAACGTGGGTGCAACCTTTTACAAGGCGGACTAACGTCGCTAGCGTGCCGCTAGCCGTCATGTCGGCGCACTACAGGAGGCCTTGCAACCATGACCGAGCAGTCCCCAGCCCTGGACAACCTGCTCACCGAGAGCCGCACCTTCCCGCCCAGTGACGAATTCGCTGGCCAGGCCAACGCGAAGGCCGATCTCTACGCCGAGGCGGACGCCGACCGCGAAGCGTTCTGGGCCAAGCAGGCCGAGCGGCTCACGTGGGACACGAAGTGGACCACGGTACTGGACTGGACCAATGCGCCCTTCGCGAAGTGGTTCGTCGGCGGCAAGCTGAACGTCGCCTACAACTGCGTCGACCGGCACGTCGAGTCCGGCCACGGCGACCAGGTCGCGATCCACTGGGTCGGCGAGCCGGGCGACACCCGGGACATCACCTACGCCGAGCTGAAGACCGAGGTTTCCAAGGCCGCCAACGCACTCACTTCGCTGGGCGTCACCGCCGGCGACGTCGTGGCGATCCAGCTGCAGATGGTCCCCGAGGCCATCTTCGCGATGCTCGCGTGCGCGCGGATCGGCGCGCTGCACAACGTCGTCTTCGGCGGCTTCTCCCCGACGGCGCTGCGGGCGCGCGTCGACGACGCCGCCGCGAAGATCGTGATCACCTCCGACGGCCAGTTCCGCCGCGGCAAGGCCGCGCCGATGAAGGCCAACGTCGACGAAGCGCTCGAAGGCGCCGAGACCGTCGAGAAGGTCATCGTCGTCAAGCGCACGGGCGACCAGCTCGAGGGCGAGGTGCCCTGGACCGACGGCCGTGACCTCTGGTGGCACGACCTCGTCGACGGACAGTCCGAAGAGCACACTCCCGAGGCCTTCGACAGCGAGCACCCGCTGTTCATCCTCTACACGTCCGGGACGACCGGGAAGCCGAAGGGCATCCTGCACACCTCCGGCGGCTACCTGACGCAGACCGCGTACACGCACCACAACGTCTTCGACCACAAGGCCGGCGAAGACGTCTACTGGTGCACCGCGGACATCGGCTGGATCACCGGCCACAGCTACATCGTCTACGGCCCGCTCGCCAACCGCGTCACGCAGGTCGTCTACGAAGGCACGCCGAACACCCCGCACGAGGGGCGGCACTGGGAGATCGTGCAGAAGTACAAGGTCTCCCTCTACTACACGGCGCCGACGCTGATCCGCACCTTCATGAAGTGGGGCGCGGAGATCCCGGAGAAGTACGACCTGTCGTCGCTGCGGGTGCTGGGCTCGGTCGGCGAGCCGATCAACCCCGAGGCGTGGATCTGGTACCGCGAGAACATCGGCGCGGGCAAGGCGCCGATCGTCGACACGTGGTGGCAGACCGAGACCGGCGCCATCATGATCTCGCCGCTGCCGGGCGTCACCTCGACCAAGCCGGGGTCCGCGCAGAAGGCCCTGCCGGGCATCTCCGCGAAGGTCGTCGACGACCAGGGCGTCGAGGTCGGGCACGGCGGTGGCGGGTACCTGGTGCTCGACAAGCCGTGGCCGTCGATGCTGCGCGGGGTCTGGGGCGACGAGGAGCGCTTCCGCGACACGTACTGGTCGCGGTTCAAGGACCAGGGCTTCTACTTCGCCGGCGACGGCGCGAAGTACGACAACGACGGTGACGTCTGGCTGCTGGGCCGCGTCGACGACGTGATGAACGTGTCCGGCCACCGCATCTCGACGACCGAGGTCGAGTCGGCGCTGGTTTCGCACCCGACGGTGGCCGAGGCCGCGGTCGTCGGCGCGACCGACCCGACGACCGGCCAGGGCATCGTGGCGTTCGTGATCCTCCGCGGCAACGCGGTGGACGGCGGCGAGGAGGCCATCCAGGCGCTGCGCAACCACGTCGCCAAGGAGATCGGGCCGATCGCGAAGCCGCGGCAGATCATGGTCGTGCCGGAGCTGCCGAAGACGCGCTCGGGCAAGATCATGCGCCGCCTCCTGCGCGACGTCGCGGAGAACCGGCAGGTCGGCGACGTCACCACGCTGGCCGACTCGTCGGTGATGGACCTGATCTCGTCGGGCCTGAAGTCGGGCAAGTCCGAGGAGTGAGCTAGCGTTACGCCCCGTCAGAGCCCTTCCGGCTTCGCGCCGGGAGGGCTCTGTCATGACACCCCGTGTGGCACGACTCGAACGCATGTTCTACGCTGTGCCGCGAACCACACCCACTTCCCGGGCAAGGAGACGACACGACGATGACCGTGGATGTCCTGACGCACGACGAGGAAACGGCTTCGGCTCCGGTTTCCGCTCCGGTTCCGGCTTCGGAGGTTTCCGCCGACGAGGCGGCCGTCACCGAGTCCGCGTCCCCGGCCTCTTCCCCGGAGGCTCCGGCCGCCGAGGAGGAAGCCCCCAAGCCGAAGCGCGGCCGCCCGAAGGGCGCGGCGACGGCGTCGACGGCGAAGAAGACCCGCACGGTCGAGCTGATCCTCACGGTCACCGGCACCGCCGACGGCGAGTGGCAGGCCGAGCTGAAGAACGGTTCGAAGTGGGTCGCGAAGGGCCTCGAGATCCCGGCCGCGGCGGTGTCGCGGGCGGCGAAGGAGCTGCACAGCGACCTGTCCGGCCCGATCGACGAGGTGATCAACCAGGCCCGCGAGGCGCAGGCCGCGAAGGTTGCCGCGCTGGAGGCCGAGCTCGAGAAGGCCAAGCAGGCCCTCGCCGAGCTGGACGCCTGAGCTTCACTCCAGGAGACGCCCGGTTCCGCGCTCGCGGGGCCGGGCGTTTCCGCTTGCTTCGAAGTCCGCCAGCCAGGCGCGGAAGTCGAGCGGGCCGTAGAGGTACGCGCCCGGCGCCACGGCCATGTCCGCGCCCCACAGGTTTTGGAGCGCGTCCCAGACCAGTTCGTCCTGGACCTCGCCCGCCTCTTCGGTGATCCACGGAGTCGCCCAATCGGACGCCTCAGCGGGAGTCAGCGTCCCCGCGGCGAGGTCGTGGAGGACTTGCCGCACCTGCTCGCGGGTCGGTTCCGCCGGGGCATCGCGCTCCATCGGCGACTCCTCCCCCGGCCAAGAACGGCGCCCCACCTTACTCCGGCAGGGCTGCGGCAAGTCGGAGCGCCGTTTGAGGTGCCTCACCTGCTCGAACAGCGGGCCGAGGGCAGGACCTGCACCCCCCACCCAGGCCTCCCCCGCCGCCCCGGTCCGAAGCCGAAAAACGGACGGTGGTGCCGGGTCAAGGCACGCTTTCCCGCCTTGACGCAGTACCACCGTCCGTAGTGACAATTCCGGCTTCGGGGTGGTGGGCACCCGTGAGTGTGCGTGAAGGCACCGTGAGTCGCGGCTCAGTGAGGGCGATCTGGCTGCGATGCCCTCGGCTCTGGATCTCTCCGCTTCAGGCAGCACGTCAGAGCGGGCCGCCCGCGGTCACCAACGTCCGCAGACGATTGAGCGCCTCGGCCCGAACCCCGGCCAGCACTGGCTCGCCGGTCACCGCAGCGGCCCGGATCGGAACGTGGCGCGGCGTCCGTTCGTTTGCGGCGCGGATGCGGTCGACCAGGGCAGGCCCCCATGGGCCGCCGATCACCACCGTCTGCGGGTCGGCGAGAGCGATCACGGCGGCGATCACCCCGCCGACCGCCGTGGCTAGCACCTCATGCGTGGCCGCGGGGCTCGCCAGCAGCCGATCAACATCAATCGCCGTGGAGTTGTCACGGCGCAAACCGAGCTCGCCGAACAGCTCGATGAACGGGACCGCGCGTCCGCCGCGGCCAACGGTCAACAGATGAGCGATTTCGCCGGTCAGGCCGGTCCGTCCGCGGCGGACTTCACCGTCGCTGATGATCGCGCAGCCCAGTCCCTCGCCTAGATAGAGATAGGCAAAATCGCGTAATGCGTCGGCGCCGGCTTTGTCCCGCTCGGCGAGCGCTGCCCAGTTCACGTCGTTGTCGACGATGATCTCGCCGCCGGTGAACGGCGCGAGGACGGTGATGGGGTCCAGTTCCCCGACAAGGAACGGCGTGTCGGGCAGGTGCACCAGCCGGCCGGTGGCGCGATCTACCGGGTCAGCTGCACCGACGACCGCCAGCCGTGCCGGCTGCTCGGCAGCATCCCGAACCTCGGCGACGGCAGCCTCGAGGGCGGCGGAGACCTGTGCCGGCAGCGCCGGTCGGGCGATCTTCCGCACGAATCGCGCCACGACCTCGCCGTAGACGCTGAGGCACTCAGCGGCGACGCCGTCCGGGGCGATGCTGACGGCCAGCGCCACACCCAATGCCGGCGCGAGCGCGTAGTACGAGCCCACGCGGCCCATCCCGCGGCCGCCCGGGGTGCGTTCCCCGGTGTCGGTGACCAGGCCGCGCTCGGCCAGGCGGCGCACGCTCTCACCCGCGGTCGGCTTGGAGATGCCGATCTCGGCGGCCAGCTCGGCCCGGGTCAGCCGGCGGTGCTGCATCAACGCGCGGAGCACGTGCTCGTCGGTCAGCGACCGCACGAGCTCCTGAGACGGCTTCACGGCTTCCATGCCGCCATTCTAGTCATGGCTCTTGCCTAGAAAAACTCCAGCGCGGTAAAGTCCTCCCAGTAAGGGGACCTAACTAGAAGAAGTTGCCGTGTCGACCGCCACCGCCCTGCCGCACTGGGAAGAAACGCCGACCGATCTCAAAGCAGCGACCCGCGAGATCAAAGCCGCGCTGCGCGCCCAGATCGAGACTTCCGGCCGCACGGTCGATGAGGTTTTCGCCGTCGTCGAGCAGCGCGTCCAAGACGCGGTCGACGACATCAATGCCGCCCGCCGGCGCGGCGAGAGCGTCTGGCCGGTCATCGACTACGCCGACATCGCCAACGGCACCGTCGCCGCCGAGCAGCGCGACTTGCTGCGCCGCCGCGGCTGCCTGATCGTGCGCGGGCACTTCGACCGCGACCAGGCCCTGCAGTGGGATCGGGACATCGTCGACTACGTCGAAAGCAACCACTTCTTCGAAAACTACCGGGGGCCCGGCGACGACTTCTTCGGCAGTGTCGGCTCCAAACCCAAGATTTACCCGATCTACTGGTCGCCCGCTCAGATGCAGGCCCGGCAAAGTGAACGCATGGCCAATGTCCAGGCCTTCCTGAACAGCCAGTGGAAGCACGAGTCCGACGGTGTGCAGTGGTTCGACCCGAACCGGGATTCGCTCTACCCCGACCGCATCCGCCGACGCCCCGAAGGCGCCGACTCGGCCGGCCTCGGCACCCACCTCGACCCCGGCACCCTCGACCTGTGGATGACCCAGGCCTACCAGCAGGCTTTCCGGCACCTGTTCGACGGCAGCGTCGAGCAGTACGACCCGTGGGACGCCGCCCACCGCACCGACGGGCCGCAATACCCCGGCTCCACGATGTGCTCGGCGTTCCGCACCTTCCAGGGCTGGACCGCGCTCTCCGACATGGCCCACGACCAGGGCGTTCTCCACACCGTGCCGATCCCCGAGGCCATGGCCTACCTGATGCTGCGCCCCTTGCTCTCGGACGTTCCCGACGACGACATGTGCGGCGTCACCGTCAACCAGGTCTTCCCCGCCGGCCACAAATGGCACGCGCCCCTCATGGAAGCCCTCGCCGGGATCCCCGACGTCCAGGCCGGTGACTCCGTCTGGTGGCACGCTGACATGATCCACAGCGTCGCCCCCGTCGAGGCCCAGAAGGGCTGGGGCAACGTCATGTACATCCCAGCCGCACCCTGGTGCCCTCGCAACGAGAAGTACGCCGCCAGCGTCCGCGAGGCGTTCCTGACCGGCTCGAGCCCGTCCGACTTCCCCGCCGAGCACTACGAGCGCGAGTGGCCCAACCGCTTCCACCTCGAAGACCTCAACGAGACCGGCCGCCGTGGCCTCGGCCTGGCATAGGAGCTCCGGCTCACCACTTTGTCACCAGCCAGAGAGCTCAGTCGCTACCCGGCAGGAAGTGGCTGCGCAGCTGCCGCCCGTCGAACCGGCGTCGGGCGGCACCTCATTATCAGGTAGGCCGTATCCGGCACGTGATCTTCGCCTGCGCGCGTCGCCGACGACGTCAGCATCACCCTGTCGGCGATCCTGGCGCTGTTCGGCTCCGAGCACGGCCTGCTGCTGGCTGTCATGGAAAGCGCTGGACCAGGAAATGTCCGCCACGAAACCAATGGCTGCTTGACCGGTCGTCGACCTCGAGCTCGCTTCGCCGGCTACCTGTCTTGGCGCCGTGCTCGGCTACAGACGGCAAGCCCCCTCCGGTCGTTTGAGTCAGCGCCCGCGCGGATCAGTTCGCGCGCCAGCCGACGGACGGCGTCGGGGCCGTCGGCGATCACCGTGATCCCGCCGGGTCCGGTCAAGGCCGGCTGCACACCGCACAGCATGTGCAAATCACCGTGGCCGCCGGTCTGGGACATCATCGCGACGGAAATCTGGATTCGCGGCCCGGCGATGAGGCCGTCGCGAACGGCGTTTCGCACGCCCGCGTCGGCGCCCGCCGCGTCGCGGACCGTGGTGATGCTCTGGCTCAGCTTGTCTCGTACCGAGGTCACCGCATCCGCCAACTCAATCTCCATACCCACCGCAGTCGCAACTCCTGCACAACTTGCAACACAGCCGCCGTGGCGCATGCAGGGCCCCAGCGAACGTAGGAGCGGCCGGCTGGTAGGCCTTCGAAGAATATTGCAAGGTCGAATACGTGCACTGCACCAGCAAGCGGGGGCAAGTGCCAGGTCGGGGTGGCGGTAGTGGGTGCCGTTGCGGAGCATGGCGTAGAGGACCGTCGGCGGGCCAGGCAGATCAGGGCGGCGTTGTGCTTCTTTCCCTCGGCGCGTTGCGGTCGTAGCAGGTCCGGCTGGTCGGGTCGGACAAGGCCGCGAATGCGGCGAGGAAGAACGCCCGTTTGAGCTTCCGGCTTCGGGGTGGTGGGCCACCGACCATGGACAGCCCCCACCCTCCTCCGGGGGGACGTCCCAATCCCAGTCTACCGGCGCCCACCTGCGCAAACCGGCCGCTCGGCGATCTGTGGACAACTCGCGTCGCAACACCGCCGAACTCCGGCGCCTGTGGATAGCCCGTTGCGGTCGACCCGGTTGTCCGCTACCGGACTCCGCCGAACTGGCCGGCTCGACTACGGGCCGAGCCGGCCGAGTCGGGTCAGGCGATCGGCGGGCGGCCCGGCAGCGGGGACTTGAACTCCACCCACATCGAGTCCGTCAGTGCCTCGACGTGGTGGGTCACCCCGCGCGGGTGCACCACCGAATCACCCGGCTCGAGGACGACCTCCACCCCCGCGACCGCGCCCCGCAGCCGGCCCGACAGGACGTACACGATCGAGTCGTGGTCGTGTACGTGCGGTGGCGAGGCCACCCCCGCCGGGTAGTGGATCAAGTAGGCCAGGCTGCTCGCCGTGTGCTCCAGCAGCCGGTAGCGGCCCTCGCCGCCGTGCAGAGGCATGCCCTCCACCGTCACCAGTGGCTGCCACACCTGCTCTTCCATGCGCCCATCATGACCCAGCGCAGCTGAGAGTCCACACTGGACCGGCTTAGGTAAGGCATGTGTTATTTAGGCGCACCTGACAAAAGCGCAAGTCTCGCCACGATTGACGCGTTCGTGTTTCACTGTTCCCGTGACCGAAACGATCGACGGTGACGCCGTGGAGCACACGCACGAACCGCACCAGGGCTTGGGCGGGAAACTGAACTGGCTGCGGGCCGGAGTGCTCGGAGCGAACGACGGCATCGTGTCCGTCGCCGGCATCGTCGTCGGCGTGGCCGGGGCGACCACGGAAAGCACCACCATCCTCACCGCCGGAATCGCCGGGCTCGTCGCCGGCGCCTTTTCCATGGCCGGTGGGGAATACGTTTCCGTCAGCACCCAGCGCGACACCGAACAGGCCCTGCTCCGGCTCGAAAAGCAGGAACTCAAGACGATGCCGGAGGCCGAGGAGCGCGAACTCGCCCAGATCTACCAGGAAAAGGGGCTCTCGCCGGACCTGGCGAGCCGGGTCGCCCGTGAACTGACCGAAAAGGACGCCCTGCAGGCGCACGCGGAGGCCGAACTCGGCATCGACCCGGACAACCTGACCAGCCCGTGGCAGGCCGCGTGGGCGTCGCTGCTCGCCTTCTCCATCGGCGCGTTGCTGCCGATCCTGTCCATCGCCTGGGCCGGCGTCTCCCTGCGGGTGTGGGCGTGCGCCGCCGCGGTCGTCGTCGGCCTCACGCTGACCGGGTGGGTCAGCGCGAGGCTCGGCGACGCGAACGTGGGGCGCGCCATCCTCCGCAACGTCGGCGTCGGCGCCCTCACCATGGTCGTGACCTACTTCGTCGGCGTCATCTTCGGGGTCACCGTGGGTTAGTGCACGCCCTTCATCAGCTTGCGGATGAACGGGATGCCCAGGAACAGCAGCACGCCGACGCCGATGGCCACCAGGCCGACCGTGCTGAAGTACGGCGCTTCGTCGTCGACCGAGTAGTACTCGGCGAGCTTGCCGGACATCGCCGTGCCGAACGAGATCGACAGGAAGTTCAGCGCCACCATCTGCGTCCGGAACGCCTCCGGTGCGAGCTTCGTCGACAGCGACAGCCCCACCGGGGAGAGGCACAGCTCGGCGATCGTGAACACGAACAGGATGCCGGCCATCGCGAGGATCGGGCTCGCGTTCTTGCCGCTGCCCACCATCGGCAGGAACAGCAGGAACGCCGCACCCATCAGCACCGTGCCGAGGACGAACTTCATCGGCGTCGACGGCTGCCGCTCGCCGAGCTTCGTCCACAGTGCCGCCAGCACCGGGGCGAAGACGATGATGAACACCGGGTTGATCGAGTTGACCCAGGACACCGGCATCACCCAGCCGAAGAGGTCCCGGTCCAGCCGCTGGTCGGTGTAGGCCGCGACGACCGTGAACTGCTGCTGGTACAGCGAGAAGAACACCGCGCTGGCGATGAACATCGGGATGAAGGAGAACACCCGGCTGCGCTCGACACTCGTGATCTTGCCGCTGGTCAGGATGACGAGGAAGTAGATCACCGAGATCACGCCGACCACCCACACGACGACGTCGGCGAGGTTGCCCGGGTTGACGACACCGGTCACGACCAGGGTCACCACCGCGGCCACCAGCAGGACGGCGGCGCCGATCGCGAGCACGCGCTGCGACGACGGCAGCGGATTCGGCACCTCCTTCGCCTTGTCGCCGAGGTTCTTGCGGCCGAACGTGTACTGCGTCAGGCCGAGCGCCATGCCGATCGCGGCGAGACCGAAGCCGAGGTGGAAGCCGACCTGGGTCTGCGCCAGCCCGGTCAGCAGCGGGCCGACGAAGCCGCCGAGGTTGACGCCCATGTAGAAGATCGTGAAGCCCGCGTCGCGCCGTTCGTCACCTTCGGCGTAGAGCGTGCCGACGATCGCCGTCGCGTTGGACTTCAGCCCGCCGCTGCCGACCGCGACGCACACCAGGCCGACGCCGATGCCGGCCAGGCCGGGCAGCAGCGCCAGGCTGATGTGGCCGATCATGATCAGCACGGCGCTGTAGAACAGCGTCCGTTCGGAGCCGAGGAGGCGGTCGGCCACCCAGGCGCCGATGACGGCCGACAGGTACACCAGGCCGCCGTACGCGCCGACGATGCCGAGCGCGGACTCCTGCGCGAGGCCCAGACCGCCCTGTTCGACCCGGTAGTAGAGGTAGATCGGCAGGATGCCGAGCATCCCGTAGTAGGAGAACCGCTCCCACATCTCGACGCCGAAGAGGTTCGCCAGTCCTCGTGGGTGCCCGAAGAACCTCGTGTCCTGCTGGACCTCGGTGGAGGTGCTCACAACTCGTCTTCCTTTGTCCAGGGAACTTCGTTGTCGATTCGCATGCTATGAGCCAGGCTGGTGACCCACCACCGGCACCCCGTGTGACAGCGGTCATGACAATGCGTGACAAAGGGTTGGTAAAATCGAGTCAGGTGCGCCGGGAAGCCTGGTCGGCAACAGTGCTCAGCGACCCCTGGAGCTGCCCCGATGACCCGCCCGTTCAGCGAATTCGCCCGCTACCTGCGCACCGAGACGACCGGCGGGCTCATCCTGCTCGGCGCGACGGCGGTCGCGCTGCTCTGGGCCAACTCGCCCCTGCGGGACAGCTACCACGCGCTGCGCGACTTCCGGCTCGGCCCGGAGTTCCTGCACCTGGACCTGACGGTCGGCGACTGGGCGAAGGACGGCCTGCTCGCCCTGTTCTTCTTCGTCGCCGGGCTGGAGCTCAAGCGCGAGCTCGTCATCGGCGAGCTGTCCCGGTTCAAGCAGGCGGTGCTCCCGGTCGTCGCCGCGATCGGCGGCATGGTCGTGCCCGCGCTCGTCGCGTTGGGCGTCGGCTGGGGGACGCCGGGGATCGAACGGGCCTGGGCGATCCCGGTCGCCACGGACATCGCGTTCGCCCTCGGCGTGCTGGCGCTGACGGCGTCGAACCTGCCGTCGAGCGCGCGGGTCTTCCTGCTTTCCCTGGCCGTGGTGGACGACCTCGGCGCGATCGTCGTCATCGCCGTGCTCTTCACGACGGGCTTCGACCTGGTCGCCGTGGCAGTCGCCGTCGTCGCGCTCGCTCTCTACGCGTTCCTGCAGCACCGCCGCGTCCGGACGCCGTGGCTGTACGTCCCCCTCGCGCTGATCACCTGGGTCGCGGTGCACTCGGCGGGCATCCACGCCACGATCGCCGGCGTCGCGCTGGGCCTGCTCACCCGCGTCCGCGCCGACGAAGGCGAGCCGGAAGCGCCCGCGCTGCGGCTGGAGCACCGGCTCCAGCCGTGGTCGGCAGCCGTCGCCGTGCCGGTGTTCGCGCTGTTCGCGGCCGGGATCTCGGTCAACGCCGACGCGCTCGGCGCGGTGTTCACGACGGCGTTGCCGCTCGCGGTGCTCGCCGGGCTGCTCGGCGGCAAGGTCGTCGGGATCCTCGGGGCCAGCCTGCTCGCCGTGAAGCTGCGGCTGGCGGAGAAGCCGCACGGGATGGGCTGGCGGGACATGGCCGCGTTGTCCGTGCTCGGCGGCGTCGGGTTCACGGTGAGCCTGCTGATCGCGGAGCTGTCGCTGCCCGAAGGCCAGAGCGAGCTGGCCAAGGCCGCGGTACTGATCGCTTCGGCCATCGCGTCCCTGCTGGCGGCGGCGTTGCTACTCCGTCGTAGCAAGGTTCACGCGCGAATCTCCGACACACTGTGAGTCCGCCGCGCCCGGTAAAGGGACACATGGCACGATGACCCGGTGAGCAGCCCCAAGCACGAGCGCACCGGTCCCGACGGCGTGGGGGCCGTGCCTTACCTCCCGCTGTCCTCCGCCACCGACGTCCCCGGCGACCAGTCGATCGGCCGCCTGGTCGGCGACGCGACCCAGCACATCTCCACCCTGGTCAGGGCCGAGATGGAGCTGGCGAAGTCCGAACTGGTCGGCGAGGTGAAGAAGGGCCTCAAGGGGGCCGTCTTCTTCCTGATCGCGCTGACGGTCTTCCTGTACAGCACGTTCTTCCTGTTCTTCTTCGCGGCCGAGGGGCTGGCCGAGTGGGTGCGGTACCGCTGGATCGCGTTCGGCATCGTGTTCGTCCTGATGCTGCTCGTCGCGGCCGCGGCCGGATTCCTGGGCTACCGCAAGGTGAAGAAGTTCAAGGCACCGGAGCGGACCATCGCCAGCGTCAAGGAGACGGCCGCCGCGCTCAAGCCGCAGCGCGCGCCCGAGACCGGCGTGACGACCACCCGCGACTGAGTTCGTTGCACGCGTCCCCCGACCCGTCGATCGTCCGGCTCGGCGGCCCGTGGGTCCACCGCGACGTGTCCGCGAACGGCATCCGCCTGCACGTCGCCGAGCTCGGTGACGGGCCGGTCGTGGTGCTGCTGCACGGGTTCGCCGAGTTCTGGTGGACCTGGCACCACCAGCTGAAGGCGCTGGCCGACGCCGGGTTCCGCGCGGTCGCCGTCGACCTGCGCGGCTACGGCGACTCGGACAAGCCACCCCGCGGCTACGACGCCTGGACGCTGGCCGGTGACGTCGGCGGGCTGATCAAGTCGCTTGGGGCGCGCCGCGCCCACCTCGTCGGGCACGCCTGGGGCGGCATGCTCGCCTGGACGGTCGCGGCGCTGCACCCGCGGCTGGTGTCCTCGGTGACGGCGATCGGCGCGGCCCACCCGCTCGCCCTGCGCTCGGGCGCGGCCCGCCCGTGGCGCGGCCAGGGCCGGGCGGCCGGGCACCTCTTCCGCTTCCAGGTGCCGATGGCGCCGGAGAAGTGGCTGGTGAAGGCCGACGCCCAAGCCGTCGCGGACCTGTTCGGCGACTGGGCCGGCCCCCACTGGCGGTCCACTTCGGACTTCGCCGGCAGCGTCGAGACGTTCCGGCAGGCGA
The DNA here is from genome assembly GCA_049998155.1 of Amycolatopsis sp. cmx-13-12. Classification (GTDB taxonomy): domain Bacteria; phylum Actinomycetota; class Actinomycetes; order Mycobacteriales; family Pseudonocardiaceae; genus Amycolatopsis. The sequence goes on from JAEBES010000002.1 coordinate 1,144,082, forward strand.
TGCTCGTGCCCGGGGTCGCGCACAGCGCGCTCGAGTACTACCGGTGGGCGTTCCGCGCCCAGTTCCGCGGCGAAGGCCGCCGGTTCACCGACGCCGTCGGCACCCGGATCACGGCGCCCACGCTGCAGCTGCACGGCGCCGACGACACCTGCATCCTCCCCGAAACGGCGTTGTCGTCGACGCGCTGGGCGGGCCCGCACGCCGAGCCGGAGATCTGGCCGGACGTCGGGCACTTCCCCCACCTCGAGGTGCCGGACCGCACGTCGGCGGCCCTGGCGGACTTCCTCAAGCGAGACTGATCGCGTTCTTCGCCCGCTCCACCGACTCCTCCGACGCCGGCCCTTCGGGGTTCTCCGTGGCCAGCGCCTGGTTCACCGCGACGAACGGCCGCATCCGGGTTTCATAAGCCGCGAAGGCGTCTTCGTGCCCGGCCCGGCCGAGTTCCTGCGCGAGGACATACGCGCCGACCAGCGCCAGGCTCGTCCCCTGCCCGGACAGCGCCGACGCGCAGTAGCCGGCGTCTCCGACGAGCACCACGCGCCCGGCCGACCAGCGGTCCAGGTGGATCTGAGCCATCGCGTCGAAGTAGAAGACGTCCGCGGCGGCCATCGCTTCGAGGAGCTTCGGCACCTCCCAGCCGACGCCGCCGAGGCGTTCGGCGACCAGCCGCTTCTGCTCCGGGACGGGCATGCGCGGCAGCGGTTCCGAGCCGAAGCCGAGGGTCACGCGGAGCTCGGTGTTGTCCCGCACGGGGTAGGCCACACCCCCGGTGTGCTCGTGCCGGAACCAGACCTGCCAGTCCTCGAGGCCGAGGAAATTGGCCGTCGGGAAGATTGCCAGGTACTGCCCGAGGTGCCGGGTGAAGTCCTCCTCGGGGCCGAAGGCCAGCCGCCGGACCGCCGAGTGCAGGCCGTCGGCCCCGACGACCAGGTCGAACTTCCGGAAGCCGCCGCGCTCGAACTCGACGCGCACGCCGTGCGTCTCCTCGGTGAGCGCGGTGATCGAGTCGCCGAAGACGTACTCGACGCCGGGAGCCTCCAGCAGCAGCGCGACGACGTCGTCGCGCAGGATCTCGAAGTCGGCGCTGTCCAACCGGCCGCTGGTGAAGGTGTGTTCCTCCGAGCGGAACAGCTCGTGGCCGTCGCCGTCGACCACGGACATCCCCCGCATCCGCGTCCGCAGCGCGCGCATCCGGTCGCCGAGCCCCAGCTCGTCGACGACGTCGAGGGCGGCCCCGCGCACGTCGATCGCCTGGCCGCCGGTGCGCGGGCCGGGCGCGCGCTCCACCACGGTGACCGCCCAGCCCGCGTGCGCCAGGAACCGGGCCAGGGTGCCGCCGGTGACACCGGCGCCGGAGATCAGAACGTTCCGCATCATTTCCTCCAGAGTCGTACGCTTGTGCGGACCACAGTGGATTCGATGCAGCTCGATGGCCATTTCTGTACTAGTACAGATGGCTGTCTGTACTAGGTCAGGAGTCAGCCGTGAAGTACCTGGCCATCGCCGACGAACTGCGGGAGCGGATCGCGCGCGGCGAGCTTCCGCCGGGCGCGAGGGTGCCCTCGACCCGGCGGCTCGCGGCCGACCACGGCGTCGCGCTCGCGACCGCCGCGAAGGCCCTGGACCTGCTGAGCCAGGAGGGCGTCGTCCGCGCCGAGCCGCGGTCCGGCACGGTCGTCGCCGACCGCGACCGCCGCGGCGGGCAGCGTGGGCTGACCCGTGAGCAGCTCGTGCGGACCGCCATCACCATCGCCGACGCCGAAGGGCTCGGCGCGCTGTCGATGCGCGGCGTCGCGGCCCGCCTCGGGGTCGCGGCGATGGCGCCGTACCGGTATGTGCGGGGCAAGGACGAGCTGGTGCTGCTGATGGCCGACACGGCGTTCGGCGAGCGCGGCTACCCGGCCGAGCCGTCCGGCGACTGGCGTGCACGGTTGACGCTCGGCGGCCGCACCCTCTGGTCGCTCTTCCGGCGGCACCCGTGGCTGGCGCAGCTGGGACCCATCACCCGGCCGCTGCCGCTGCGCAACCTCGGCATGCACGGCGAATGGGCGCTGACGGCGCTGTCCGAACTCGGCGTCGACGCGGCGACGCTGTGCGACCTGCACGTCCTGTTCTTCAGCTACGTCCAGGGCATCGCGATCCACCTCGAACGGGAGCAGCACGCGCTGGCCTCGTCCGGGCTGTCGGAGGAGGAGTGGATGGACCGCCAGCTCCCCTCGATGGCGCCGATGACCACCGGGCGCCCGGTGTTCACCAAGATGCTCCGCGAACTCGAGGAGACCGGCTACGACCTCGTGCTGGACGACCTCTTCGAGTCGGGCATGCGGGCGCTGCTGGACGGCGTCGCGCTGCGCTTCGGTCACCAGGATGTCGTGAGTGGTAAGGCGGGTTAGAACCCTCCTTACCACTCACGACAAGCCGCGGCAGACCACTCGACCGGGCTCAGGCCGCGCAGGAGCCCGTCGAGACGTTCGTCGACTGCGACGGTGCCGCGTCGACCTCGGCGCGGACCTGCTCGGCCGTCAGCGTGAAGCCGGTCTCCGGGTCCTCCACCGCCGCGCCGAAGACGACGCCGATGACCTTGCCGTCCGGGGTCACCATCGGGCCACCGGAGTTGCCGCTGCGGATCTCGGCGCGGACCGTGAAGACGTCCCGCTGGACGGTGTTGGCCTCGTAGATGTCCGGGCCGCGCAGGTTGATCCGGCCCCGCACCCGCGCCGGCGTCGCCCGGTACGGGCCGTCGAGCGGGTAGCCGAGCACGATCGCGCTGTCGCCCGCCCCCGCCGTCTCCGGCGCGAACTGCAGCGGCTCGGCCTTCAGCCGCGGCACCGCGAGCACCGCGATGTCGACCTCCGGGTCGAAGTAGACGACGCGGGCCGGGTAGTCGCCCTGGGTGGTCTCGATGCCGACGGTGTCGGTGCCCGCCACCACGTGCGCGTTCGTCATCACCCGCTGCGGCGCGATCACGAACCCGCTGCCTTCCAGCGACCGCGAGCACGAGCTGGCGGTGCCGCGGATCTTGACCACGCTGCCGTGCAGGTCCTGGACGATCCCGCTGCGCTGCAGCGCGGGGTCCGGCGGCGAGGTGTCCGCCGTCGGGGCCTTCTGGAACGGATCCACGATGGACGGGAACCCGGACGCGTCGAGCAGCTTGCGCAGCTGGCTCGGGAAGCCCTGGGCGGCGCTCGGCATGGCCTCGTTGACCTTGCCGAGCACCACCGAGCCGTTGATCGCCTTGGCCAGCCCGGGCAGGCCGGACACGGTCGTCAGCGGCGTCGCGATCAGCCACGCCACCACGAACACGACCAGGGCCTGCACGACCGCGCCGAGCGTCTTGTCGACGCCGGAGAGCTTGTCCGGGTTGATCTTCTGCCGCAGCCGCCGGCCCACGTAGACGCCGATCGCCTCACCGAAGGCGACCAGGAACACGACCGTCGCGACGGCGAAGGCGACCTTCCAGACCGGGTCGTCGAAGAACGAGACCACGACCGGCGCGAGCTTGATCCCGGCGACCGCACCGAGCACGACGCCGACGAGCGACGGCAGCGCGACGATCACGCCCTGGTATGCGCCCGACACCGCCGCCAGCACGGCGAGCAGCAGCACCAGCACGTCGACCCAGTTCACCGCGTCACTCCCCGCTCAGTACCCGCGCCTGGAACGCGGCCAGCGCCTCGTCGAGGTCCCGGACGTCGCCCGGGTCCCACTCGCGTTCCCAGCCTCCCAGGCTCAGGAGGACCGACAGCAGCCCGGCGGTGAAACCCCAGACGAACAGACCGCCGACTTCGAAGGCCGGCCCCTTCCAGGGCGCGCCCTTCTTCTGCACGGTGAACCGGTTGGCCGGGTCCACCAGGTCGGCGATGGCCACGCGCGCGACGGACGCCGTCTCGCCCGGGTCGACCGCGTGCACCGGCGACGGTTCGGCCCAGTGGGCCAGCACCGGCGTCACGGCGAACCCGGACACCGGGACGAACAGTTCCGGCAGCACCGCGACCGGCCGGACGCCGGACGGGACCACGCCGGTTTCCTCCTCGGCCTCGCGCAGCGCGGTGCCGATCGGGCCGCCGTCGCCCTCCTCGGCGCCGCCGCCGGGGAAGGCGACCTGGCCGGCGTGCGAGCCCAGCGTGTCGGCGCGGCGCTGCAGCAGGATGTCCGGCTCGCCGTCGGCTTCGCGCTCGCCGAAGAGGACGAGCACGGCGGCCGCGCGGGTGTAGGCGTCTTCGGGCGGGCTGAACCGCGTGAACGTCTTGGCATCGACCTCGCCGCTCACCTTGACCAGCGGCCGGAGCCACTCGGGAACCGACTCGGGTTCGACCAGTGGTCCGATCACGATGCCCCCTCGACTGCCGCGCGCACCTGGTCAGTGTTCCCGAAGGTCGGTGGGTTCGCGATGAGCCGGACCTCGCCGGACGCGGTGACCAAGTAGGACGCCGGAAGCCGCGGCGGCACCTTCAGCGCCGTCCGGACCGGGCCGGTCTGCCCGTTGCCGTCGTACACCGAAGGCAGGTGCACGCCCAGCTTCGCCAGCAGGTCCAAGCCGTCCTTCGCGGGGCTCTGCACCTGGACGCCGAGGACGCGCACGGCACCCGGCTGCTTCGCGTACTCCTGGAGCACGGGCAGCTCGGTCCGGCACGGCTCGCACCACGACGCCCACACGTTGACCAGCGCCGGAGCCCCCGCGAGGGTCTTGCCGACGTCGACGCGCGCGCCGTCGCCGAGGCAGTCCGCCGTGACGCCGTCGAGCTGCTTCACCGGCTGCGCCGACGCGGGCGCCGGGCACGGCTGGAGCGCCGCCGCGGAGCGGGCGGCCCCGAGGCCACCGGACGGCCGCGCGGCGGTGTCGTCACCCCCGCGCGGCAGCAGCGCGACGATCAGGGCCACCGCCAGCACGGCGGCGGCCAGTGCCCACTTGGTGACTCTCGTCACCGGGGCGCCGCCAGCGCCAGGATGTGGTCCTTTTCGACGCCTTTGACCAGCTTCGCGGCTTCGTCGAACCCGGTCGGGCCGGTGCCGTACGACGGGCAGTCCTTGGCCAGCGGGCAGGCGCCGCAGGCCGGCTTCTTGGCGTGGCAGACGCGGCGGCCGTGGAAGATCACCCGGTGCGAGAGCATCGTCCACTCCTTGCGGGGGATCAGCTCGCCGACCGCGTGCTCGACCTTGACCGGGTCCTCCTCCGCCGTCCAGCCCCAGCGCCGGACCAGCCGGCCGAAGTGGGTGTCGACGGTGATCCCCGGCACGTCGAAGGCGTTGCCGAGGACGACGTTGGCGGTCTTGCGGCCGACGCCGGGCAGGGTGACCAGGTCCTCGAGCTTGCCGGGGACCTCGCCGCCGAAGCGCTCGACCAGCGCCGCGCCGAGGCCCATCACGGAGTTCGCCTTGGCCCGGTAGAAGCCGGTGCTGCGGAGGTACTCCTCCAGCTCGGTGCGGTCGGCGCCGGCGTAGTCGGCCGCCGTCCGGTAGCGCTTGAACAGCGCGGGCGTGACGAGGTTCACCCGGACATCGGTGGTCTGGGCCGAGAGCACGACCGCGACCAGCAGTTCCAGTGGTGTGGTGAAGTCGAGCTCGCAGTGGGCGTCCGGATACACGTCGTCGAGGCAACGCTTCATCCGCCTGGCGCGTCTCACCAGAGCTAACCGGCTTTCACCAGCGCCCGCACGGGGGGCGTTCGTGGTGGCAGGTGGCACCCCGATAGCCTACGGGCGCCGTCGGACGAGCCGGTGACTGCACCGGTGGACGACCGACACGCCAGAGCACCACCTCGGCGCGTTTTCCGGCCGCCATGAGCGAGGATCTGGAGTAGATGCTTTTCATCGAGTGTTTCGGGGTCCGGTCATGACTGTCTGGTTCGTCATCCTGGTCCCTTTGGTGATCATGTTCTTCGCGCTCGGGATGGAGCGCGTCGAGAGCAGGCTCAAGCACGTCGCGGTGCAGGAGAACGAGGTCGAAGAGTTCCTCGAGCAGGCGCAGCCCAACGAGGTCAGGGCGCTCTACGGGCACGGCATCGGCCGTGCGCTGGAGCTGTTCCGGCTGCGTAGGCTGGGCGGACGGGCAGCCAGGCTACGCGCGCGTCGCGTGCGGAGTTAGGCTCCACGTTCGAACGAGATCGTTTCCGCCGTACGCGAGTCCGACGGGCGATCTCGGGAGTACGCCCTAGACTGACGCGCAAGTGATCGGCGTCACGCTCCTCCAGCCCAGGGGGAGCGTGATCGTTTCTCGACGAGGAGGCACCCGAGGTGGACGAAACCCTGGCCCGTGCGGGCATTTTCCAGGGTGTGGAGCCGGCAGCGGCGGAGGCGCTGGCCCAGACCTTGGAATCCGTGGAGTTCCCCCGCGGCCATGTCATCTTCAACGAGGGTGAACCCGGCGACAAGCTGTACATCATCCAGTCCGGCAAGGTGAAGATCGGCCGCAAGTCCCCGGACGGCCGCGAGAACCTGCTGGGCATCTTCGGCCCGTCGGACATGTTCGGCGAGCTGTCCATCTTCGACCCCGGCCCCCGGACGTCAAGCGCGACCACGGTCACCGAGGTCCGCGCGGTCACCATGGACCGCCCGGCCCTGCGCCAGTGGATCTCGACCCGCCCGGAGATCGCCGAGCAGCTGCTGCGCGTGGTCGCGCGCCGCCTGCGCCGGACGAACAACATGGTCGCCGAGCTGATCTTCACCGACGTCCCGGGCCGCGTGGCGCGGGCGCTGCTGCAGCTCGCGCAGCGGTTCGGCAGCCAGGAGGCGGGCCTGCTGCGGGTCACGCACGACCTGACGCAGGAAGAGATCGCCCAGTACGTCGGCGCCTCGCGCGAGACCGTCAACAAGGCGCTGGCCGACTTCGCCCACCGCGGCTGGCTGCGGCTCGAGGGCAAGAGCGTGCTGATCCTGGACCCGGAGCGGCTGGCCCGCCGGGCTCGCTGACCCACTCACGTCGAAGGCCCCTCGGTGCGCCGAGGGGCCTTTCGCGTCCACAACAAAGAGCCGGGCGCCACCCCCGACGTGGCGCACCGGCTCTTCGTTGTTTGCGCGGACCATCCCCCGACGATCCGCGCTCCCCGCCCTCCGGGCCAGGCCCCGACCCGAGTGCCGGAGGGAGCTGGGTTTTCTGTGCTGTTGTTCAACCATCACGGCCCATACCCACGAATTCAAGGCCATTCACTCTCAAGGACGCCGTCCGGGCCGTTTCGTTGCAGGAGTCCACTGAGAATATCGCCGACGTTACTCGATCGAGACCTCTCGGACGGCTTCAAGATCCACTAGACGGCTGCCGGTGACGCATCTGACCATCAAATAACTGGTACCGACGTACCACTCTGCGGCATACTTGTACGCGTGTCCCAGTCTGTCTCGAACCACGAAAGCCGCACGTCCCTCGCCGACTACCGCACCGCACTGACGACCCGCGCGGCCCGGTGGCCCGCCGTCGCGTCCGTGCTCGCCCGCCTGCCGATCGCGATGATCGGCATCTCGGCGCTGCTCTACGTCCAGCGCGAGACCGGTTCCTTCGCCGTCGCCGGGCTCGTCTCGGCCGGTTCACTCGTCGGGGTGTCGGTCGGCGCGGTGGTGCAGGGCAGGCTGATCGACCGGTTCGGGCCGACGCGGCCTCTGCTCACCGTCGCGGTCCTGCTGGCGCTGGCGATGAGCGCGCTGGTCACGGCCATCGAGTCGCACGCGGCGACGGCCGTGCTCGTCGCGCTGGGCGCCCTCACCGGGCTGACCGAGCCGATGGTCGGGTCGGCGTCGCGGGCGCTGTGGGGCCGGCTGCTCCCGCCGGGCGGCCCGCGCAACGCCGCGTTCTCGTACGAGGCGATCAGCATGGAGGTCTTCTTCATCCTCGGCCCTGGTGTGGCCGGGCTGCTGGTCATGGCGCCGTGGGCGGGCACCGGCCTGGTGCTGGGCGTCGCGCTGCAGTTCACCGGCGCGGTGCTGTTCGCGCTGAGCCCGGCCGTGCGCGCGTGGGGATCCGCTTCGGGTCCTTCGGGGTCACTGCTGGGCGCGCTGGCGAGCCCGGGCATGCGGACGCTGGCCATCGCCGCGCTGGGCTTCGGCGTGGTGATCGGCTTCGTCGAGGTCGCCGTCCCGGCGGCGGCCACCGAAGCGGGTCAGGCGTCCGTCGGCGGTCTGCTGCTGTCGGCGTGGTCGCTGAGCTCGGTCGCGTTCGGCGTCGCCTACAGCCTGCGGCCGTGGCCGCGGCAGCTGGGCCTGCGGCTGCCGGTGCTGCTCGGCGGGTTCGGTGCGCTGGTCGCGCTGCTCGCGTGGCCGTCTTCGCTGTGGGGCCTGGCGCTGATGATGCTGCTGGCGGGCGCGTTGATCACCCCGCAGTCGACGGCCCACTCGACGACGATCGAGGTGGTCGCGCCGTCCGGCACGGCGGCGGAGGCGTTCGGCTGGGTGCTCACGGCGGTGACCCTGGGGCTGGCGGCCGGCCAGTCGATCAGCGGGTACGTCGTCGAGCACGCCGGCCCGGGCGCGGCCTTCCTGGCCGCGAGTGTGGCCGGGCTGGCGCTGGCGCTGGTCGTGTGGCTGCTGCGCGGCACGGTCCGGTCCGCCGCCGCTCCGGTCGAGTCGCGTCCGCTGGTCAACGCGTAGATCGGCGGTTTTTGTCGGTGCCCGCCGCTAGCTTGTGGGCATGGACGTCACCGCGCCTGCCCACCGCCTCTCGGCGGCCGTCTCCGCCGCGTCACGCCTCCTGCCGCCCCGCACCGGGCTGCGGTTGGCGGCGGACCCGGCCGGCCTGACGGTCGCCGGCGTGGCCTCGGACCTCGCCGTCCGGTTCGGCTGCCCGGCGACCACGCACACCGACGGCGCGGTCGTGGTCCCGGCGGCCCCGCTGGTGGAAACGCTGAAGGTGCTCGACGCGGAGCTGGTCCGCTTGGTCGTCGAGGGCACGCGCCTGGCGTTGCGGCTGGACAACGCCCGGTTCGCGCTGCCCCTGCTGCCCTCTTCCGCTCTTGCTCCGGACCCGCCGGCGCAGGTGTCCGAAGTGGACGGAGCAGCGTTCGCCTCGGCGTTGCGGATCGTCGCGGGCACGGCGGCGAAGGACGACCCCCTCCCGCTGTTCACCGGCGTCCGCGTACAGGCGGCCGGGGCCGGCCTGACGTTGACGGCGTCGGATCGCTACCGGATGGCGGTGGCCCGGCTGCCGCTGCTGTCGCCGGGTGCCCTGGACGTCCTGGTCCCGGCGGACCTGCTGTCGGAGGCGGCCCGGCAGGCCCGGGGCCGGGTGGGCCTCCACGTGGGCCCGGGCCGGTTCGGGGTGAGCTGGCCGGGCGGTCTGGTCGCCACGGCGGTCCTCGACGCGGGCTTCCTGTCGGAGGACTCGATCCCCTCGGGCGCGGTCGACACGACGGTGTCGATGGATGCGGATGCGCTGGCGGCGGCGGTCCGCCGGGTCGGGGTGTACGCGGAGGACAGGCGGGTCCTGACGCTGGAGGTCGGCGACGCCCAGGTCCGGTTGGCGAGCGCGCGGCAGGACACGGGCGAGGCGGAGGAAGTGCTGAAGGCCGACGTCGGGGGCGGGCGGACGTCGCCGTCGTTCCAGGCCCGGTACCTGCTCGACGCGCTGGCGGCGTTCGCGGGCGAGCGGGTGGTGCTGTCGATCCAGCCGGGGATGCGGGCGTGCATCCTGCGGGCGGCGGACCCCGGGGAGGTGGAGCTGACGTACTACCTGATGCCCATGCTCAGCCGATGAGCCCGGTCAGGTCCCGGAGCAGCACGTCGGCCGCCGGGCCGGCGGTGAACTGGCCGACGGTCAGCACGGCACTGCCGAAGCGGTCCTCGTAGGCCTGTCGCAGGCGCGGTGACGAGCGGCCGAGCGCCCACGCGACCGTCGACGTGCTGGTGTGCAGGTACTCGATGGGCCGGGAGCCGAGGACGTACAGCTCGGCACGGCGATCCCCGCGTTCGAGGACGAGGCTGACCAGGTCGGCGACGAGCATGCGCTGGCGCATGGTGTCGCGGCCCTTCCACTGGGCGGCCTTGAACTCGGCCACGCGGCGGTCGGTCTCGAGGTCGAACTTGCGGCTGGGGTCGTTCCCGGAGGCCAGCGACGGGCGCCGGACGATGCGTTCGCCGGGCTCGAGGATCTTGGGCAGCGCCCGGACGATCATCGCGGCGTGGATGAGGTCGTTGACGCGGCCGGCGTGCTGCCGCACCAGCAGGGCGCCCTGGAGCAGGTCCCGGGTGAGACCTTCGGGGGCCACCCGCTCCTGGACGGTCTCGCTGTCGGCGCCCTCCAGACGGTCTTCCATGCGGCTCACCCGGCTGGTGAGGTCCTCCTCGCCGAAAAACTCGTGCAGGTCGATGAACGACTTGATCGCCGAGCCGAGGTCGCTACCGCGCGGGGACGGCTCGGTGGACCGGTCGGGGGCGGCCGGTCCGGCGGGCTCGTAGGGCAGCGGGCTCGTCTCGAAGCCGAGCCGCCGGAGCTGGCGGATCGCGTAGTGCGAGATGAAGTCGGTCCGCGGGACGCCGAGGGCGCGCTCGAAGATCTGCCTCGGCGGCCACCGCTGCTCCCCGATCGACACCCAGTGCGTGCGGATCGGCTCGGGGCCGCCCAGACCGGCCGCGCGCAGCACCTGAGTCCGGCTCAGGCGGTGCTGCTCGCCGTTGAGGATGAAGTCGATCGCGCGCTCGTCGTCCACAGGCTCTGAGTCGCCCGCGCGCCTTCGCGTGCTACACCGTGCCGAAGTGTTTCACCGTCCGGATCATCGGCACGGTGCCCACCGGCCGGCCACGGCGGCCCGTCCGACCTGGGAAGTGTGGGCCGCCTTCCGCCACGGAGAGCGGCCCGCCACCCTCACCCGGCCGAGGCTGCCTTGACCGCCGCCTCGACCTCGGCGAACGACGGGTTCACCATGGCCTTCGAGCCCACGATCACCGTCGGCACCGTCTCGTTGCCGTTCGCGACCTCGCGCACCCGCGCGGCCGCCGCCGGGTCCTCCCAGATGTTGATCTTCCGGATGTTGAAGCCGCTCTTCGACATCGGCCGGTCCAGGGCGGCGCAGAACCCGCACCCCGGCCGCCAGTAGAACTCGACCTCGACGTTGCTCATCCGTTCTCCTCCGACCGCAAGTAGTCCAGCTGCGCCTGCACGCTCCACTCGGCGGGCGCCCACAGCGCCCGGTCGACGTCGGCGTACACGACCTCGACGACCTGACGCGGCGTGGCGTCCGCCCCGAGCGTCTTCAAGGCCGAACGCACCTGATCGAGCCGCTGTTCCCGGTGGGCAAGGTACTCGCGCGCGGTCGCGGGCAGATCGAGGAGCTCCGGACCGTGCCCGGGCAGGCCGACCGTCCCGGACGGCAGCTCGATCAGCTTGCGCAGCGAACGCAGGTAGTCGCCGAGGTCGTGCAGCACCGTCGTGCCGCGCCCGAGGATCGTGTCGCCGGTCAGGACCAGCCCGTCGAGCACCAGGGACACCGAGTCGTCGGTGTGGCCCGGCGTGTGGAGCACCCGGAGCGAAAGGCCGCCCGCTTCGAGCACCGAACCATCCACAAATGACGAAGCGCCGATGCACAGGGCCGGGTCGAACGCCCGCACCGGTGCGCCGACGCGCTCGGCGAACCACGGCGCGCCCTCGGCGTGGTCGGGGTGGTGGTGCGTGAGCAGGATCAGCTCCACCTCGCCGACCCCGGCCAGCAGCTCGAGGTGCTCGAGGTCGCGGTACCCCGGGTCGACGACCACGGCCGGGCTCGACGGCGTCGCGCGCAGCACCCAGCTGTTGGTGCCTTCGAGCGTCATCGACGACGGGTTGTTCTCCAGCAGCACCGAAGCCGTCTCGGACACCTGGCGCAGCACGCCGTAGGCGGGGGCGCTCATCGCGGCTCCAGAACGACTCGGACGTGGTCGTTCTCGCGGACCAGCGTCGGCGCGATCCGGACGATCTCGCGCGGCGCGTTCAGCACGTCGTCGGCGGTCGCGAACTCCGCCAGCTCGCTCAGCGTCAGCCACGTCGGCGGCATCAGCATCCGGCGGCCTTCGCGCGCGTCGGCGATGGCGTCTTCGGGACGCTGCCAGCCGGAGCTCGACGCCTCCGACGTCGCCCCGTCGGCCTCCTGGCCTTCGGGCAGCTTCGCGACGTAGAACCGGGTGTCGTAGCGGCGCGGCTCCTGCTCGGGCGTGATCCAGTGCGCCCACGGGCGCAGCAGGTCGGCCCGCAGCGTCAGGCCCGCGCCGGCGAGGAACCCGGCCAGTGACACCTCCCGCGTCTCCAGGGCCTGGCGGGCGGCCGCGTACGGCGTGACGTCGGTGAGCACCGCGTCCGCGCCGCCCGCGAGCAGCACGCCGGACTCCTCGAACGTCTCGCGCACGGCCGCGCAGGTCAGCGCCCGCGCGAGGGCCTCGTCGCAGCCGAACCGCGAGGCCCACCACGACGGCTCGGGCCCGGCCCACGCCACCGAGGTGTCGGCGTCACGCCGGTCGACCCCGCCGCCGGGGAACACGGTCATCCCGCCCGCGAACGGCATGCCCTTGACCCGGTGCTGGAGGAAGACCTCCACGCCGTCGGCGCCGTCCCGGACCAGGATCACCGTGGCCGCGTCCTTCGGCGTCGCCGGCGGGCCGTCGGCGTTCGCGCGGGTGGCCACCCCCGCGCCGACCGGGATGTCGAAGACGAACTCCTTTGGCTGCTCCACCAGGGCAACATACCTCCGGTACCCGACGTCCCGTCGCGCAGTTGTGGCACGCCGGACAGCCCAAGGGCGGCACTTTCACGTGAAAGTGCCGCCCTTGGGAGAAGCCAGGACTACGGGGCGGTCCAGCCGCGCTGGTCGCCACCGGAACGGGACGCGCCGTTGAGGCGCATCTTCGCCGCCTCGGCCCGCTCGCGTTCGGCCAGCTCGGCGTGCAGCTCACGCAGCAGCGCCCGGTCGCGCTCGCTCAGGCTCGGGTCGTCCAGGTCCAGTGCCGGCAGCTCGACGACCTCGTGCATCGACGGCTTGCCCGCGGCGATCTCGCGGCCCTTCTCCGGGTCCTCGGCCAGCGCCTGCCGCAGCTGCGCCACCTCGGCCGGGGTCAGGTCGGCGGTGCGCTCCGCCCGCGTCTCCGACCGCGCCTTGCGGGGCGGTTCGGGGGCGGGCGGCGACACGATCGGCACCACCGGGGCGACCGGCTCGGCCGGCGCCGTCGTCGTGCTGCTGCTCGACCGCATGCTGTGCCGGCTGCCCGACTCCGCGACCGGCTCCGACGTCACCGGGGCCGGCGGCTTGGCCGGCTCCGAGCGGTACGACGACGAACCCGACGTCGTGCTTCCGGTCACCCACGCCGGCGACGCGGCCGCCGAAGCGGCCTGGTGGTACTCGGAGTGCGCGACACCCGGACCGCTGACCTCGACGACCGAGTGGATCCCGGCCCGGCGCAGCGCCGTGTCGACGCGGAACGCGACGGCCGGCGGGTTGCCCTCCGGCCCCAGCTCCACGAGCACCACGCGCTGCGGCAGCGCGCCCGGCACGCTGCCGGCCGGGGTGTTGCGCCACACCGCGTGCACCGAACGGACGTCCGGCAGCACCTGCAGCGTGCGGTCGAGCGCCTCGGCGATGCCGAACTCCGGGGAGTTCTCGCCGCTGAACCGGTGCGTGTTGACCGGCTCGGCCTCGTCGACCAGCAGGTCGTTCGCCAGCGTCGCGTCCGACCGGCTCATCTCGAGGACCAGCGCCAGTTCGCGCTGCTCGGCGGAGCTGACCGGGATCCGGCCCGCGATGAGCGTGCCGGTGGTCAGCTCGACCGCCTCGTCGATGTGGGCCCGGGCGATCAGCTCACGCGCTTCGGTGAGTGCGCTGTCGTCGATCCGGCCCGCCAGGGCCAGCAACAGGTTGTGCAGGCGCAGGGGCACCGAGAACCCGTCCATGGGCGGGCCGTCGTGGACCTCCACCATTGCCTTGCTCCCTCCCAGCTCGCTGGCGGGCGAGCGCTATGCGGCTACTAGCCGGGTCCCCGCCACGGCGCCCACGCAGACCAGCTCTGAGTCGGCCAGCGCGGCCCGGTGGTACCCCGGCAGGTCGAAGCGCGGCGGGATGACTTCGACGCTGGGCTCTTCGTCGCCCAGGACCCGCAGCACGCGCTGCAGTTCGCCGGTCAACCTCGGCAGCCCCGTCAGCGCGGTGATCAGCAGGACGCGCTTGGCGGTGCCCTGCCCGACCACACCGACGTGTCGCCAGCTCTGCCGCACTTCCCCCACGTCCGGGCGACCGCGCAACGTTGCGTGGATCAACACGGACACGGAGTCGACCGAGTTAACCCATTCGGGCGCACTCGACGTGAATGTGTACCGGTTCTCGGTGACGTCGTCTACCCCCAGCGTCGAACTGACCTGGTGCCAGTCGGCGCCGTGCGGGATGAGACCGGCCACGAGCAGCCGGTACTCCGTTTGGTCGAGGTCGATCCTGTGCTTAAGCAAAGACCTCGGCAGGGTCCGGGCGAGGGTGCCCATGGCGCCCTCGCCGAGCCAGTCGCGGAACCGCCACAGCAGCTGGTCGGGCAGCCGCCCGGCCAGCCGGAGCAGCAGCTCGTGGGTGGCCTGCTCGATGTCCGGGTCCATCACTGCACCTCCACGATCAGTTCGACCTCCACCGGCGAGCCGATGGGCAGCTCCGCGACGCCGACGGCCGAGCGGGCGTGGATGCCCGCGTCGCCGAAGACCTCGCCGAGCAGCTCGGACGCGCCGTTGACGACCGCGGGCTGACCGGTGAAGCCCTCCGCGGAAGCCACGAAGCCGACAACCTTGACGATCCGCGCGACGTTGTCAATGCCGACCAGCGCGTGCACGGCCGCGAGCGCGTTGAGCGCCGACGTGCGGGCGTGGCCCTTCGCCTCTTCCGGGCTGATCTCCGCGCCGACCTTGCCGGTCGCGGCGAGCACGCCGTCGACGAAGGGCAGCTGGCCGGAGGTGTAAACGTGCTTCCCGCTCTGGACGGCGGGCACGTACGCGGCCAGCGGGGCCGCGACGCCGGGCAGCTCGATGCCGAGCTCCTTCAGCCGTTCGCTCCAGCTCACCGGGTCAGCCCTTCGCACGCTTCAGGTAGGCGACGTGCTGCTCGCCGGTCGGGTTCGGCAGCACGGTGACCAGCTCCCAGCCGTCCTCGCCCCACTGGTCGAGGATCTGCTTCGTCGCGTGGATCAGCAGAGGGACGGTGGCGTACTCCCACTTGGTGGCGCTCATAGCCGGGAGCGTAGCCAAGCGGGCAAGGCGACCGCGGGCCACCGCCGGGTTAACGTCCGCGACGCGCCGCACTGTGTCCCATCTCACGCTCGCCCGTGCGGGCGCTAGCGTGGGTTCGTGGAGACGTGGCGGGTGATCGCGACGGCGTTGCTCGCGGCGGCCGGGCTGCCGCTGGTGCTCGTCGTGATGGCGAAGGTGCGCGACCGGACCCGGAGCTCCGGGCAGGTCGCACTCGGCGGAGTGATCACCTTCACCCTGCTCGTCGTCGTGGGCGTGCTCACCCTGACCGTGCTGCCCGGGCTCCTGAGCTGGGCACTCGTCGCCGCCGTCGCCGCTGCGGTCAGCGTCATGCTGCTGGCCGGTTGAGCGCTGAATTAGGGTGAAGAAGTGACCGTTTCCCATGCCGGCTGGACCGACGAGCTTGCCCGCGCCCGGCTGCACTTCGTCACCGGCAAGGGCGGGACCGGCAAGACGACGCTCGCCGCCGCGCTCGGCCTCGCGCTCGCCCGCGAAGGCCGTCGGGTGCTGCTCATCGAGGTCGAGGGCCGGCAGGGCATCGCCCAGCTCTTCGACACCGAGCCGCTGCCGTACGCCGAGCAGCGCATCGCGTCCGTCCCGGGTGGCGGCGAGCTGCGCGCGCTGCACATCGACGTCGAAGCCGCGCTGCTCGAGTACTTCGAAATGTTCTACAACCTCGGCTTCGCCGGCCGGACGCTGCGGCGGATGGGCGCCATCGAGTTCGCGACCACCCTCGCGCCGGGCCTGCGGGACGTCCTGCTCACCGGGAAGATCAAGGAGTGCGTCGGCCGCACCGAGTCCGATGGGCGGCACACCTACGACGCCGTCGTCGTCGACTCGCCGCCGACCGGCCGGGTGGTCAAGTTCCTCGACGTCACCAAGGCCTTGACCGACCTCGCGAAAACCGGCCCCATCCGCGGCCAGGCCGAAGGCGTGGTGCGGCTGCTGCACTCCGGCGAGACCGCGGTGCACCTGGCCACGCTGCTGGAGGAGATGCCGGTCCGCGAGACGGTCGAGGCCGTGGCCGAGCTGGACGGCGCCGACCTGCGTCCGGGCGCGGTGCTGGTCAACCGGGTCCGGCCGCCGCGGCTGCCCGCGCGCTCGGTGACCGCCGCCGCGGACGGGCGCGTCGACGCCTCCCGCGTCCGCGACGGGCTGGCTTCGGCCGGGCTCAAGCTGCCGCAGGAAACCCTGGAGGCGCTCGTCGAGGAGACCGTCGAGCACGCCGTCCGGGTCGCCGCGGAGCAGCGGGCGCGCGAGCAGCTCGCCGAGGCCGACCTGCCGACCCTGGAACTGCCGGACCTGACCGAAGGCGTCGACGTCGCGGCCCTCTACGACCTGGCCGAAGCCCTGACCGACCAGGGGGTGCGGTTGTGACCACCATCGACATCGACGCGCTGCTCGACGACCCGGAAAGCCGCGTGATCGTCTGCTGCGGTTCCGGCGGCGTCGGCAAGACGACCACGGCCGCGGCGCTGGCCCTGCGCGCGGCCGAGCGCGGCCGCCAGACCGTGGTGCTGACGATCGACCCCGCCCGGCGGCTGGCGCAGGCGCTCGGCCTGCGCGAACTCGGCAACCACCCGAGGCAGGTGCAGGTCGAGGGGTTCGAGCCGAAGGGTGAGCTCTGGGCGATGATGCTCGACATGCGCCGCACCTTCGACGACATGGTGCGCGTGCACGCCGGCCCGGAACGCGCCGAGCAGCTGCTCCAGAACCCCTTCTACCAGACGATTTCCACGTCGTTCTCCGGCACGCAGGAGTACATGGCGATGGAGAAGCTGGGCCAGCTCGCGGCCACCGGCGAGTGGGACCTGATCATCGTCGACACCCCGCCGAGCCGGTCCGCGCTGGACTTCCTGGACGCGCCGACCCGGCTGTCGTCCGCTTTGGACGGCCGGATGATCCGGCTGCTCACCGCCCCGGCGAAGGCCGGCGGCTGGGGCCTGCGCAAGGTCGTCAACGCCGGGTTCTCGATGTTCGCGAAGGCCGTGTCGACGATCATCGGCGGCCAGCTGCTCACCGACGCGTCGGCGTTCATGCAGGCCTTCGACAGCATGTTCGGCGGCTTCCGCGAGCGCGCCCGCAAGACGGCGGAGCTGCTGCGTTCGTCCGGGACGTCGTTCCTCGTCGTCGCCGCGCCGGAGCCGGACGCGCTGCGCGAGGCGTCCTACTTCGTGGAGCGGCTGTCGTCGGAGTCGATGCCCCTGGCGGGGCTGATCGCGAACCGGACGCACCCGGTGCTGGCGTCGCTGTCGGGCGCGGAGGCGCTGGCCGCGGCCGAGACGGTGCAGAACGCGCCCCTGGCCGAGGCGGTGCTGCGGCTGCACGCGGACCGGGTGACCTTGGCGGCCCGCGAGGAGCGGCTGCTGGCCCGGTTCACCCGGGCGCACCCGGAGGTGGCCCTGGCGAAGGTCCCGGCACTGGCCGGCGACGTCCACGACCTCGACGGCCTGCGCGACATCGGCGTGAAGCTCGCCGGCTGACCCTGCCGCACTTGTCGTGAGTGGTAAGTAGGGTTCTAACCCTCCTTACCACTCACGACCGGCTGCGGCAGGGTGCTCAGCCGACCTTGACGCGTTCCTGGGCGTCCCGCTTGGCCGCTTCGAGCAGGTCCGCCCAGCTCTCCACGTCGGGACGGCGGCGCAGCAGGGCCCGCCGCTCCCGTTCGGTCATGCCGCCCCAGACCCCGAAGTTGATCCGGCCGTCGAGCGCTTCGGCGAGGCATTCCGTGCGGACCGGGCAGCCCATGCAGACGGCTTTCGCCCGGTTCTGCTCCGCACCCCGGACGAACAGGCCGTCCGGATCGGCGTCCCGGCAGGACGCGTTGATTCGCCAGCTCGACTGGTTGGTTTCCATGCCCCCAGCTCCCTACCCTGGTGATCGACGCACCAGCGGGGAAAGGCACTGCGCTCCCTTGCCCCGCGAGCGTGTCTCCCTCAGCTCACGTCGGTTACCCGGGCACCTCCCCGGTGCCGGTGCCGCCGTTCGGACCAGGCGAGCTCCCACTCGCGTTGATCCATCCGACGGCTTGTCTTCGTGAGACGTTGACGGACTGTAGGGGCCGTCGGTTCCCCCCGTCGAGACCAGAATGCCTTCCGTTACCAGTTGTCACCGAAGGGGGTCTGTTTTGTCACTGGATTCACACCTCCGGAGACACGGCGTCACCGGCGCCTGATCCGTTCCGGGTAGCCTGGCCCTCGTGCGAAAAGCGGATGGTTTGTTCAAGCTCATCGGCCTCTGTCTGCTCGCGGGGGTGCTCGTCGCGGGCATGCTCTTCCCCGTCGTGGGGGCGGCCGGCGTCATGTCGAACCAGGCCAGCGAGACGGTGGAGAAGACCTCCTCCGATCTCGCGGACATCCCGCCACCGCTGGTGACGACGGTCACCGACAACACCGGCAAGCCGATCGCGACCCTCTACAGCCAGTACCGGCTGCCGATCAACGAGAACCAGATCAACGAGGCCATGAAGTGGGCCCTGGTCTCGGTCGAGGACAAGCGCTTCTACGAGCACCACGGCGTCGACTGGCAGGGCACGCTGCGCGCGGCCGTCAGCAACAGCACCGGCGCGGACACCCAGGGTGCTTCGACGCTGACCCAGCAGCTCACCAAGAACTACCTGATCAACGTCGTCTACCGGAACGACCCGATCGGCCAGAAGAAGGCCCAGGAGCAGTCGATCTCGCGCAAGCTGAAGGAAGCGCGGATCGCGATCAACCTCGAGACGAAGCTGACCAAGCAGCAGATCCTGGCCAACTACCTCAACATCGTCGAGTTCTCCCGCCAGATCTTCGGCATCGGCGCGGCGGCGCACGCGTACTTCGACACGACCCCGGAGAAGCTCACCGTGCCGCAGGCCGCGCTGTTGGCCGGCCTGGTGAACAACCCGATCAACAACGACCCGTGGAACCACGCGGACAAGGCGACCGCCCGCCGCAACCTGGTGCTCGACCGGATGGTCGACAACAAGAAGCTGGCCAAGGCCGACGCGGACCGCTTCAAGGGCGAGCCGCTGGGCGTGGTCCCGGACGGCCCGAAGAAGCCGCCGGCCAACTGCATCGGCGCGGGCGCCGAGGCCGGGTTCTTCTGCCAGTACGTCGAGGACTACCTGCTCAAGAGCAGCGGGATGACGAAGGACCAGCTCTACTCCGGCGGCTTCACGATCAAGAGCACGCTCGACGAGCGCGCCAACCACGAGGCGAAGGTCTCGGCGGAGGCGCAGGTGGACAAGACCCAGCCGTACATCGCGAACACGTTGTCGCTGATCAAGCCGGGCAAGAACCGGCACGAGGTGGTCGCGCTGGCGGCGAACCGCGACTACGGGCAGAACCAGGACGCCGGGCAGACGACGTACACGCTGCCCGCGGGTGTCTACAACACCGGTGGCGCGGGGTCGACGTTCAAGATCTTCACCTCGGCGGCCGCCCTCGACAAGAGGGTCGCGGGGATCTACTCGCCGGTGGAAATGCCGGACTCCTACACGTCGCACGTCTTCTGGACCGCCAAGAGCGGGTGCAGCACCACCCCGACCGGGAAGCCCAACTCCTACTGGTACT
Source organism: Amycolatopsis sp. cmx-13-12 (assembly GCA_049998155.1). Classification (GTDB taxonomy): domain Bacteria; phylum Actinomycetota; class Actinomycetes; order Mycobacteriales; family Pseudonocardiaceae; genus Amycolatopsis. The sequence continues at coordinate 1,163,797 of JAEBES010000002.1, forward strand.
GCGTCGGGAACGCCGGGGACTACAGCCGGGTGGGTGCCAACGCGACGCTCCAGACGGCCCTGGCGACGTCACCGAACACCACGTTCGTGGCACTCGAGGACCAGCTCGGCGGCACCGGTCCGGCCATCGACATGGCCAAGCGGCTCGGTCTGCGCGAGACGATGGGGAGCAACATCGGGGGCGGGACGGTCGATCCGAAGGCGGAGAAGGACGAGAAGCGCCTGAGCCAGGCCGAGTACTACGGCCCGCGGGGGAACAACCCGGGATTCGGCGCGTTCACGCTCGGGTTCAGCCCGGTGAGCGGCCTCGAGATGGGCAACGTCGCCGCGACGATCCTCTCCGGCGGCGTGTGGTGCCCGCCGACCCCGATTGCCGGCGTGACCGACCGCAACGGGCAACCGGTGTCGGTCAAGGAAGCGCCGTGCGAGCAGGCGGTGCCCGAAGGCCTGGCGAACACCCTGGCGGTCGGGATGAGCAAGGACGACCAGCCGGGCGGCACTTCGGCCAAGGCGGCCGCTGACGTCGGCTGGAACCGGCCCATGGTCGGCAAGACCGGTACGACGCAGGCCAACGTGTCGGCGGCGTTCGTCGGCGGCACGCCCCAGCTGGCAGGCGCGGCGATGACGTTCAAATTCGGCGGCGGCAAGGGCGGTATCTGCGACGGCGGCCCGGGCCGGGTCGGCCTGTGCCCCGGCGGCCGCGACGGCAACATCTTCGGTGGGCACGCCCCGGCCAGGACCTGGTTCGGCGCGGTGTCGAGGATCCTGGACGGCCAGCCGGTGCAGCAGCTGCCGGCTCCGGACCCGCAGTACACGGGCGGCCCCGCCCGCTAGGCGCGGCCGGACCAGCGGGGCGTGAGGTGACACACCTCCCGCCCCGCTGCCGTCTCGTCAGCCGCTGCCCAGCTCCGACAGGATCTCCGTGTTCCACCACTGGTAGAGCTTGTCGAGATCGTCGTTCGTGGTGACCTTCGTGGACAGCAGGATGCCGGCCACCAGGTTCTTCTTCTCCGTCCACACCAGCTGGGCCGGGTCGCCGAGGAAGCAGGTCAGGTACTCGCCCGGGACCGGGTTGCGGACCTCCGCCCGGTAGTACGTGCCCCAGATCTTGGGGTACTTGTCCGGCCGGCACGCTCCCTGCGCGTCGTTGCGGGTGAGGCCCTGCGTCTTCACGATGTTCTGGAAGAAGGCGTCCATCGCCGCGGCGTCGGCGAAGCGGAGGAACCGCGCGCCGGTCGGCTCCGAAAACCAGACGTTGCCGATCCGGACGTCGCCGACCGTCGAACCGGCGCACTCGACCGCCGCCGCCGCTCCGGCGGGCGCCGCCGCGTCGGTGCACGTCCGGTAGATCGGCGGTACCGCGGCGGCCAGGCGGTCGTCGTGCGGCAGCTTCGTCTCCGAGGGTTTCGGCGATTCCGAAGTGGACGGTTGCTCGGCGGAGGTTTCCGTTGCCGGGGTGGAGGTTTCGCCGGTGGTCGGGGGACTCGTCGGGCCGGGCCCCGCCGTCTGGGTCTTGTCCCGGGTGACGACGTAGGTGATGACCAGTGCGATCACGACCACGCCCGCCAGCGCGGCGCACAGCGCGATCCACCGGTTCCGCTGCGGCTTCGGGAGCTTCGCGGCCGGCGGGGCAACCGGCGGAGGTCCGGTGAACGGGCCCGGGCGCGGCGCTGTCGGGAGCGGCATCGGCCGTGGCGGCGTCGTCGGCGCCGGCACGAAACCCGGCAACGTCTTCTGCCACGTCGGGATCGGCGGGGCCAGCGCGGTGATCGCGGCCCGGACCGCGTCGGCGAACGCCCCTGCCGTCGGGTAGCGGTCGGCCGGATTCTTCGCCATGCCGCGCGCCACCACGGCGTCCAGCGCCGGCGGGAGGCCCGGCCGCGCCCGCGAAAGCAACGGAGGTGGCGCGGTCAGGTGCGCGCCCATCTGCGCGGCCGCGCCCTCCGCCGGGAACGGGCGGTGGCCGGTGAGGCACTCGAAGAACACGCACGCCAGCGCGTAGACGTCGACGAGTCCGGTGATCGGCGCGTCGCCGAAGCGTTCCGGCGCCATGTAGTCGAGGGTGCCGATCACGTTGCCGGTGCCGGTGATCGACGTCCCTTCCGCGGTCATCGACCGGGCGATGCCGAAGTCCACCAGGTACACGAAGTCCGCGCTCGTCACGAGCACGTTCGACGGCTTGACGTCCCGGTGCACCAGGCCGTCGACGTGGGCGGCGTCGAGCGCGCCCGCGACCTGCGCCACGATCGCGGCGGCCCGCGCGGGGTCGAGCGGTCCGTCCTGGAGCAGTTCCTTCAGATCGCGGCCTTCGACGAGCCGCATGTCGAGGTACAGGCGGCCGTCGATCTCGCCGTAGGCGTGGATCGGGATCACGTGCGGTTCCCGCAGCCGCGCGACGATCTGCGACTCGCGGCGGAAGCGCGCGCGGAAGGCTTCGTCGGTGACGAACGGTTCCGACAACAGCTTCAGCGCGACGACGCGCTCGTGCGCGGTGTCGTAGGCGCGGTGCACCTCGCCCATGCCGCCGCGGCCGAGCAGGCCTTCGATCCGGTACGGCCCGAACTGCTCCATCGTTCTCCCCAAGCCCCCCGGCTGGTCACGCTGCCACAACCGGGGCTCTGCCCCGGGCCGGGGGCTCCGCCACCCGGAACCCCCCAAAGATGCCCGTTCGGGCCGACGCAGATGCTAAGCGGCAGGTTCCCCGTAACGGCGGCGAAGTCATCCAACTGTTGAGCACGTATCCTGGGTGCTGTGAGCACGCTCAGTAACACACGCACGTCGGGGGCGACGGCGGCGCGCCTCGCCGCGGGGACGGTGGCGCTCGGCGCCGCGACCCTCGGTTACGCCGTCGGGATCGAACGGCGCCGCTGGACCCTCCGCACCGCCGAACTGCCGGTGCTGGCGCCCGGCTCGCGGCCGTTCACCATCCTGCACGTCTCGGACCTGCACATGCTGCCCGGTCACCACAGCAAGCAGCGCTGGGTCGCCGCGCTCGACGAGCTGAACCCGGACCTGGTCGTCAACACCGGCGACAACCTCTCGCACCGGACGGCCGTCCCGGCGGTGCTGCGCGCGCTGGGCCCGCTGCTCGACCGGCCCGGCGTGTTCGTCTTCGGCAGCAACGACTACTACGCGCCCAAGCCGAAGAACCCGGCCCGCTACCTGATGCCGCAGGGCAAGAAGAAGCGCATCCACGGCGTCCAGCTGCCGTGGCGCGACCTGCGCGCGGCGTTCGTCGAGCACGGCTGGACCGACCTGACGCACGTCCGCCGCACGATCGACGTCGGGGGGCAGCGGGTGTTCGCGGCGGGCGTCGACGACCCGCACCTGCGCCGCGACCGCTACGCCGACATCGCGGGCCCGGCCGACAGCGGCGCGGCCGTCCGCCTCGGCGTCACGCACTCGCCGGAGCCGCGGGTGCTCGACACGTTCGCCACGGACGGTTACGACCTCGTCCTGGCCGGCCACACCCACGGCGGCCAGCTCCGGCTGCCGGGTTACGGGGCCATCGTCACCAACTGTGACCTGGATCGCAGCCGGGCGCGGGGCGCCTCGCGGTGGGGCGCGCACATGTGGCTGCACGTCTCGGCCGGCTTGGGGACGTCGCCGTGGGCGCCCGCCCGGTTCGCGTGCCCGCCGGAGGCGAGCCTGTTGACGCTGGTCCCGCGCGGATCGGGGGCTTCCGAGCCCCATAAGTCAGCCCCCCGGAAAGCCCGCGACACCGTCCGCTAGACTTCTCCACGACCCGTTAAGCAGTACCTCGGGGTGTGGCGCAGCTTGGTAGCGTGCCTCGTTCGGGTCGAGGAGGTCGTGGGTTCGAATCCCGCCACCCCGACGAGTAAGAGCCGGTGTCTTCGGACACCGGCTCTTCTGGTTTTCAGGGCCGGGTCGCCGTCACCTCCACCCAGCACTGGCTGAAGTCCCCGTCACCGCCGCGGGTCCACACCAACGCCGACCGGGCCGCGCTCGCCAGCTGGTCGCGGTCGCGCGCGTACGCCGGGTCCGCGATCGCCGCGTCGAGGCGGGACTCCACGTACTTCGCCAAGTCGCGGTAGCTCATGTCCTCGCGGTACTTCGCCCGGGACGCCACCTCCGTGAAGCCCGCCCGGACGCACTCGTCGGCGATGTTCCGGCCGGCGAACGGGTTGCCGCCCGCCCGGCGGCGCAGGAGGTAGTGGCCTCTCAGGGCCGCGTCGACGTTCGCCGTCTTCGGCCGCAGCCTCGCCTTGCTCCAGTCCGATGTGGACAGCGCCAGGCGGCCGCCCGGCTTCAGCACCCGGCGCAACTCCGCCAACGCGTCCGCCGGAGCGGCGAGGTGTTCGAACAGCGCGTGCGAGAACGCCACGTCGACGCTGCCGGACGCGAACGGCAGGTCGTACGCCGAGCCGACCACGAAGTCCACTGTGGACCTCCCGGCGCGACGGGCCGCCTCGCGGGCCCTCGCCACCTGGCCCGCGTCGCGGTCGACCCCGGTCACCCGGGACTCCGCGGCCAGGCCCAGGGTGATCGAGCCCGGACCGCAGCCCAGGTCGACCACCCACATGCCCGGCCGGAACAGGGGCTGGGCGAACGTCGCGCGCTCCGCCGCCGTGCGCGCCGACATCATCGACACCGCGTCTCGCCCGTAGCCCGGCGCGTAACCCTCCAGCACCTCGCACACAGTACGGCCAGAAGGTGGCAGGATCGAGGGGTGAGCACGCAGTCAGCCAACCAATATCCGCCCGCGGTGGTCCCGGACCGGCTGTTCGACGACGCCGAAGCCGAAGCCCGCTGGCGCGCCCGCTTCCACGCCCCGCGCATCTCCGTGCCGGAGTGGGCCCGCGACGCCCCCGACGCCTGCGTCTACGTCTCCAACGCCAGCGGCGTCTGGGAGGTCTACGCCTGGAACCGCGCGACGGACGAGCACCGCCGCGTCACCGACCGGCCCAACGGCACCCTGCACGCGACACCGTCCCCGGACGGCGCGTGGATCTGGTGGTTCGACGACACCGACGGCGACGAGTTCGGCTCCTGGGTCCGCGAGCCGTTCGCGGCGACCGAGGGCAGCAAGCCGGAGAAGGCCGTCCCGGACGTCCACGACGGTTACCCGGCCGGCCTCGAGATCGGCACCCGGCTCGTCGCGGTCGGCGTCTCGACCGACGACGGCAGCGAGCTGTTCGCCCGGACCGGCGGCGAGACGCACCGCTTCTACAGCCACCCGGACGACGCCGGCATCGCCGCCCTCTCCCGCGACGAGAGCCTGATCGCGATCTCGCACTCCGAGCACGGCGACTCGCGCCACCCCGCGCTGCGGGTGCTGGCGACCGACGGGTTCGGGACCGTGGCGGACAAGTGGGACGGCGAGGGCAAGGGCCTGTCCGCGCTGGAGTTCTCGCCGCTGCCCGGCGACCAGCGGCTGCTGGTGCTGCACGAGCGCCGCGGTCGCGAGGAGCTGCTGGTCTGGGACGTCCGGGCGGACACCGAGACGGAGATCGAGCTGGACCTGCCCGGCGAGGTCGTCGCGGGTTGGTACCCGGACGCGCGCGCCCTGCTGGTCGTCCACTTCCACGAAGGCCGCAGTTCGTTGTACCGCTACGACCTCGACACGGCCGATCTGTCCTCTGTGGACACTCCGGCGGGCCGGATCGGCGGCGCCGGCGTCCGTCCGGACGGCACGGTCGAGTACTCGTGGTCCAGCGCCGCGGAGCCGACCGCGGTCCGGGCGCGGACCACGGACGGCACCGACGCGATCCTCCTGGAGCCGCCGGGTGAGCGGGCGCCGGGCTCGGAGCCGGTGACCGACGCGTTCGTCGAAGGCGTCGGCGGCCGGATCCACGCGCTCGTCTCGCGGCCTCCGGGCGCGCCGGACGGCCCGCTGCCGACGGTGTTCTCCCTGCACGGCGGCCCGCACGCGGCGGACGAGGACCGCTTCTCCGCCTACCGCGCGACCTGGCTCGACGCCGGGTTCGCCGTGGTCGAGGTCAACTACCGGGGCTCGACCGGCTACGGCTCGGCCTGGCGCGACGCCATCGAAGGCCGTCCCGGGCTGACCGAGCTCGAAGACGTCGCCGCGGTCCACGACTGGGCGGTCCGAACCGGACTCAGCGACCCGGCGAAGTGCGTGGTGAACGGCGCTTCGTGGGGCGGCTACCTGTCCCTGCTCGCGCTCGGCACCCAGCCGTCGCGGTGGGCGGCGGGCGTCGCCGGGGTGCCGGTGGCGGACTACGTCGCCGCGTACGAGGACGAGATGGAGCAGCTGCGCTCGTTCGACCGCGCGCTCTTCGGCGGCTCGCCGGAGGACGTGCCCGCGGTGTACAAGGAGTGCTCGCCGATCACGTACGTCGACGCCGTGACGGCGCCGGTGCTCGTGCTGGCCGGCGACAACGACCCGCGCTGCCCGATCCGCCAGATCGAGAACTACCTCGACCGGCTCGGCGGCCGCGACCTGCACCACGAGTTCTACCGCTACGACGCGGGCCACGGCTCGCTGGTGATCGCCGAGACGATCAAGCAGACGGCGATCGAGGTCCACTTCGCGCTGCGGGCCCTCGGCCTGCGCTGACGTCGTCGCCGGGAGGCCGGTCCGGTCTCCCGGCGAGGTCAGCGTTCGGAGTACAGGACGCCGCCGGAAGCCCAGTGGTCGGCGCCGACCTCGACCAGCGTCACCTGGACGCCCTCGGGCTTGCCGCCGCAGGTGCGGACGAAGGCGTCGGTCAGCTCGCGGACCAGAGCACTCTTCTGGGCCGGCGTGCGACCGGGGAACATGGAAACGCTGATCATCGGCATGAGACGCAGCCTAGAGCCCCCGGTTCACCGTCTGAAGCTTGGTGACGGCGGCCGCGTCACCCTCGAAGTCGAGGTGAACGGCGTCCCGGCCGAAGACGAACAGCAGCAGGTCGACCGGTTCGCCGACGACGGTCACCGGATCGGGCCCGGTCTTGACGGCGGCTTCGCGGCCGTCCTTCGTGCGCAGCGTCACGCCGACGGGCGACTTGCGGAGGTTCAGCTTGGCGGCCTGCTTCGCCGACTTCCAGGCGGCGGCGTCCCGGGTGGGGTCGGCGGGCCGCGGCTCCCAGCCGTTCTGCGCGCGCCGGACGTCCTCGTGGTGGACGAGGAACTCGGCGGTGTTGGTGAGTTCGTCGAGCGGGCCGATGGCGGTGGGCCAGAACTTCGACGGCCCCTGCCGCACCTGCTCGATCAGGCTCGCCCACGGCTTGGCGGCGTAGCGATCCTGGACTTTCTGCGTGTACCCGGCGAGCGCGGGCACGACGATGCCGGGAGCGGCATCGGCCCGGTGCTCCCGCACGACGAGGTGTGCGGCGAGATCCCGCGTGGTCCAGCCGTCGCACAAGGTCGGTGCGTCCGGCCCGAGTTCTTGGAAGAGCGCGCTCAGCGCCCGGCGTTCGTCAGCAGCGACACCCATGTGAGCGAGGTTACCCGCGGGTAGACGCCCTTGGCGACGGGAAGAGACGCCCGGCACGTGGGGTGCTGAACCAGTAACGGCGTTCTGGCTGCGCACCTGACGCGCCGTGGTCCGCACCGCGGAGAAATCGCTCCGGTAGGGGTGCCGTCCGTGCACCGCCTCGGCCCACCCGCTCCTGAGGGAAGAGAGCGCGTCCGCCGGTCGTTGCCCCTCACGTGAGCCGACTCTTCAGCCCGATCACCGTCCGAGGCCTGACCCTGCAGAACCGCGCCTGGGTTTCGCCGATGTGCCAGTACTCCGCCACCGACGGCCTGCCCGGCGACTGGCACCTCGTGCACCTCGGCCAGTTCGCCGCCGGCGGCGCCGGGCTCGTCATGACCGAAGCCACCGCCGTCACTCCCGAAGGCCGGATCAGCCCGCAGGACACCGGCATCTGGAACGACGCGCAGGCCGAAGCGTGGCGCCGGATCGTCACCTTCGTCCACGGCCAGGACACCGCCATCGGCATGCAGCTCGCCCACGCCGGCCGCAAGGCTTCGACGCGGCGGCCTTGGGAAGGCGCCGGCAGCGTCTCGCCTGAGGACGGCGGCTGGCCGAGCGTCGGAGCGGACGCACAGCCCTTCGGCAGCTACGCTCCCGCGCGCCCGCTCACCACTGACGAGGTCGCCGCGCTGCCGGAGGCCTTCGCGCAGGCGGCCCGGCGTGCGGTCGGCGCCGGGTTCGACGTCCTCGAGCTGCACTTCGCGCACGGCTACCTGGTCCATCAGTTCCTGTCGCCGCTGTCGAACACCCGCACCGACCGCTACGGAGGCGACTTCGACGGCCGCACCCGGCTCGCACTGGAGATCGCCGATGCGGTGCGCGCCACCACGGACGTCCCGCTGTTCGCCCGCCTCTCGGCCACGGACTGGACCGAGGGCGGCTGGACCGCCGACGACTCGGTCCGGCTGGCGAAGCTGCTGGCCGAGCGCGGGATCGACCTCATCGACGCGTCCTCGGGCGGCAACACCCCGAACCCGGACATCCCCGTCGGCCCGGGCTACCAGGTGCCGTTCGCCGAGCGGATCCGCGCCGAGGCCGGCCTGCCGACCGGCGCGGTCGGCATGATCACCGACCCGCAGCAGGCCGAGGAGATCCTCCAAAACGAGCAGGCGGACGCCGTCTTCCTCGCCCGGGCACTGCTGCGCGACCCGCACTGGCCGCTGCGGGCGGCGAACGCGCTCGGCGCGGACGTCCCGTGGCCCGACCAGTACGCCCGCGCCAAGTCCTGGCACTAGTGGTGGAACGCGGTCGCCTTCGCCGGGTCCTTCGGGCGGCCGCCCAGTTCCTCCAGCTCCGGGAGGGCCCGCGCGAGGTCCGCCAGCAGCAGGTCCGCCAGGTCGTGCGTGAAGCCGTTGCGGACCACGATGCGCAGCACCGCCAGGTCCGTCCGGTTCTCCGGGAACGTGTACGCCGGCACCAGCCAGCCACGCTCGCGCAGCCGGCGGGACACGTCGAAGACGTCGAACCCCGCGTCCGGGCGGGTGGTGAACGCGAACACGGGCAGCTGATCACCTCGCGTCAGCAAGGAGAACGGGCCGAGAGCAGCGATGCCGGACGACAAGTGCACGGCGACGTCACGGGAAGCCCGCTGGACCGCCTCGAACCCGGAGCGGCCGAGCCGGACGAACGTGTAGTACTGGGCCGCCACCTCGGCTCCCGGCCGGGAGAAGTTCAACGCGAACGTCGGCATGTCGCCGCCGAGGTAGTTCACGTTGAACACCAGCTCGGACGGCAGTGCGGCCTTGTCGCGCCACAGCACCCAGCCGACGCCCGGGTACACCAGCCCGTACTTGTGGCCCGACGTGTTGATCGACGCCACCCGCGGCAGGCGGAAGTCCCACTCCAGGTCCGGGTCGAGGAACGGGGCGATCATCGCGCCCGAGGCGCCGTCGACGTGCACCGGGATGTCCCAGCCGGAACGCGACTGCAGCGCGTCCAGGGCCGCCGCGATCTCCGCGACCGGCTCGTAGCTGCCGTCGAACGTCGAGCCGAGGATCGCCACCACGCCGATCGTGTTCTCGTCGCAGCGCGCGACCGCCTCGGAGGCCGTCAAGTGGTAGCGGTCGCCGTCCATCGGGACCAGCCGGGGCTCGACCTCCCAGTACTCGCAGAACTTCTCCCAGCAGACCTGGACGTTCGCGCCCATCACCAGGTTGGGCCGGCCGGTGCGCCCGAGCTTGGCCCACCGCCGCTTCAGCGCCATCCCGGCGAGCATGCAGGCCTCCGACGACCCGGTCGTCGAGCAGCCCATGACGTCGGTGGGGTCGGGCGCGTGCCACAGGTCGGCGAGGATGTTCACGCAGCGCCGCTCGAGCTCGGCCGTCTGCGGGTACTCGTCCTTGTCGATCATGTTCTTGTCGACGCACTCGGCCATCAGCTCGCGCGCCTGCGGCTCCATCCACGTCGTGACGAACGTGGCCAGGTTGAGCCGCGCGTTGCCGTCCAGCATCAGCTCGTCGCGCACCAGCTGCAACGCGGTGTCCGGGGGCAGCGGGTCGTCGCGCAGCTTGTCGTGCGGCATGACGAAACCCGCCGCCAGTGCCGGGTTCGTCCCGGCGTAGAACGGATTCGTCCCTCCCGCGCGGTCCGGGCGCTCGGCGTTCCCCTGATGCAAGACCATGCCACCGAAGGTACTGGCGCCCACCGACGGAAAAGGGCCGCTCCATCCGGAACGGCCCTTTCGTGGCGGAAAATCAGGCCTGCTGGGCCTGCCACATCCAGTGCGCCTCTTCCAGCGCCCGGGTGATCTCGATCAGCAGGTCCTGCGTGACGAGGTCGCTCTTGTCGGTCTCGTCGATGCGCTGGCGCAGCCGCTCGATCAGCGCCGCGAGGATGTCGACGATCGCGGCGACCGTGGACTCGACCGACTGCCAGTTGTCCGGGTACTCGGGCACGCCCGAGCTCTCGACGACGGTCTTCGCCTTGCCGTTCGGCGAGATGCCGATGGCGTTGGCGCGCTCGGCGACCTCGTCGACGTACTGGCGCGCGGTGTTCACCAGCTCGTCGAGCTGCAGGTGCGCACTGCGGAAGTTCGATCCGACGACGTTCCAGTGCGCCTGCTTGGCGATGAGGGACAGGTCGACCAGGTCGACCAGCGTCGCCTGCAGGGCGTTGCCGGTGATCTCCTTGTCGGCCTCGGAAAGCGGGCTCTTGATCGGAGACTTGCTCATCTCTGGTGATCCTTTCCTCGGGCTGGTTCGGAGTGGGTCAGACGGTCGCGGAGAGCGCGACCTCGATGTTGCCGCGGGTGGCGTTGGAGTAGGGGCACACCTGGTGCGCCTGCTCGACCAGCTGGTCGGCCTGGGCCTGGTCGAGGCCCGGCAGCGACACGTTCAGCGCGACGCCGAGGCCGAACCCGACCTCCTGCTTGAGCACGCTGACCTCCGCGGTCACAGTCGAGCCGTTGAGCGGCACCTTGGCCTGGCGGGCGACCAGCTGAAGGGCGCTGTGGAAGCAGGCCGAGTAGCCGGCGGCGAACAGCTGCTCGGGGTTGGTCTTGTCCCCGCCGGGGCCGCCCATCTCCTTCGGGATGGCCAGCGACTCGTCGATGACGCCGTCGGACGACGTCACTTCGCCGTTGCGGCCGTCGCCGCGCGCCGTCGCCACCGCGGTGTAGATCGCCTGACCCATGCTCAGCCTGCCTTCTCTCGCGGACGCTCCTCAGCGAGCGTCTCACTGGGCACAACATCCCGCACCCGCGGAACAGTGCCCCCACATGGCAGGCATCACGTCTTCGTTGTTACCCGGCAGCCACCGGGCGAAACGTCATGCGGTGCGGCTCACGGCGAATTCGGCGACCTGCCGCCCGATCAGGCGAAGGGTGCGGACGCTCTTCTCGTCCGACGCGCCGCCGGCCTCGTCGAACTTGGTCTCGGCCGAGTTGATCGAGCCGCCGAGCGGCGTGGCCCAGCCGCGGAGGGCGTGCGTGATCGTGCGGAGCTGCTCGAGCGTCGTCACCGCGGCCTGCCAGCCGAAGGCGACGGCGGCGAGGCCGACCGCGCGGCCGTCGAGGTAGGGACGGCGGTCCTCGCGCAGGTCCTCGACGTAGTCCAGGGCGTTCTTGACCAGGCCGGACAGCGCGCCGTGGTAGCCGGGCGAGACGACGACGAGCCCGTCCGCCTCCCGGATGGCCTCGACCAGCCGGGTGGCGCGTTCGTCGCGTTCGGGGACACCGGCGTCGTAGAACGGCAGCACGAGCTCCGGGCCGCTGATCAGCCGGATCCGGGCGCCCGCTTCCGCGGCGCCGCCGAGCGCGATCTGCAGCGCGCGTTCGGATTGGGAGCCCTCACGCAGAGAGCCGCCGATCCCGAGCACGTTGACCGTCCTGGCTGAAGTCACGTTTTCCAGGCTAACCCCTCTACTTAACTGGAGGACCAGACTCTGGGACCGAGGCCCTGGTCACAACTGGACCAGCTACCTACTGACGAGTAACCTCCAAGGCAGACCCGAGGCCTGTGGAGGCACCATGGCGATCCCGCTCCCCGTCCGCGCCCAGGCGGCGGCGTCCCAGCTCGCGTTCTGGCTGCCCACCCCGGTGCGGCGGGCGGTCGCGGGCCGGACCGTCCGCATCGACGGCCAGGACCTCGCGCTCGACGCCCAGCTCCTCCTCCGGCTGCAGAAGATCGCGCGGGCCGAGCTGGTGCGCGGCTCGGTCGAGCGGTCCCGCGCTCTGCTCGACACGGGCCGGCACCTGGTCAGCGGCAAGCCGATCGAGCCCGTGTCGGTGCGGGAGATCGCCGTCCCGACGCCCGATGGCGACCTGCCGGCAACGCTGTACACGCCGGTCGGGCTGCCGGAGAACTCACCGCTGCTGGTGTTCTTCCACGGCGGCGGCTGGGTGATCGGCACCCGCTCGAGCCACGACAACGCCGTCCGCTTCCTGGCCAAGCACGCCGGGATCCGGGTGCTGTCGATCGAGTACCGGCTGGCCCCGGAGTTCCCGTTCCCGGCGGCGACGGAGGACGCGCTGGCGGCGTTCGAGTACGCGGTCGCGAAGGCGAGCGACCTCGGCGCGGACCCGGAGCGGATCGCGGTCGGCGGCGACAGCGCGGGCGGCAACCTCGCCGCGGTGACGGCCCAGCAGGCGGTGCGCCGCGGCGGCCCGGTGCCGGCGTTCCAGCTGCTGATCTACCCGGCGACGGACTTCGCGCGGCGGTACCGCTCGCAGGACCTGTTCGCCGAAGACCTGTTCCTGACCGACGTGCACATGAAGTGGTTCGAGGGGCATTACGTGCCGGCGGGGACGGACCTGACGGACCCGCGGTTGTCGCCGCTGCGCGCGGACGACCTGAGCGGGCTGCCGCCGGCGTTGGTGGTCACGGCGGGGTTCGACCCGCTGCGCGACGAGGGTGAGGCGTACGCGGAGAAGCTGCGCGAGGCGGGGGTCGAGGTGACGTTGCGGCGGCACGAGGACCTGATCCACGGGTTCATCAACTTCACCGGGGTCGGGACGCGGTTCCGGGAGGCACTCGCGGAGACGGCAGGCGCGCTGCGGCAGGGTCTGTCCAAAGTGAACTGAAGCAGGCGCGCAGCCGGTCGTGAGTGGTAAGGCGGGTTCTAACCCGCCTTACCACTCACGACCCCGGAACGAACCTGGAGCCCGGCGCGGAGGAATGTCCGCGGCCGGGCTCCGGGCCCCCCTGTTCCCTGCGGTGGCTACGACCCCGGTACCGGCAGCGGTGGCAACGGCAGCGGCGGCACCGGCAGGCCGCCGAGCAACCCGCCCAGGATCCCGGTGACGGCGGCCAGCAGGGCCTTGACCAGGTCACTGACGATCTTCAGCGGTCCCGGCAGGTCCGGCAGCGACGGGATCGGCAGCGGCAACGGCGGCAGCTGGCGCGCCTTCGCCGTCGGGTCGGCCAGCAGCCTGGTGGACTCGTCGGCGCGGCCCTTGGCGAGGCCCGCGAGCTGCCCCGTCTCGGTCTGGATCGTGTAGCGCTTCCCGGCCGCGATGTCCGCGAGGACCGGGCTCAGCTGCCCCAGGTCCGCCCGCGTGGCACCGACGTCGCCCGCGTAGGCCACCTTGGTGAGGTCGTCACGCATCTGGAGCACCTGCGCGGCGAGGGCCTGGGTGCTGGAGGAACCCTTGCCCCCTTCCGGGCTCGCCGACGCGATCCCCGCCGTCGCCACCGCCAGCAGACTGCCGGCGGCCACCAGGGCGATGGCTCGCCCGAATTTGGCTTTCATTCCTTACCTCCTGGCGTCGAGACCTGACGGGGTAAATCGATACCCCCCGTGTCGGAGATAAGCCACCCGATCACCGGTTCGGGAGGTTTAACACCCTTACGTGCCGGATCTGAATGAAGCGAACTGGCCCGCATTGGATTAACCGCGAAACCTTGCCCATCCCCCCGAAGATCATCATGACCGATTCCGAGGATCACTGCTGGTAGCATCGGTCCACTATGGAACCGTTCGGTAACCCACACGAGTGTAAACAGTGATCATTTAGCTTCATCACTCCGTCGGACCCCGTGTCTCGACTGCTCCAGATGGGGCGTCCCCCACGCTCGCACCGCCACCCACACGGTTTCCCTTCGAGGTGGACGCGGAAATGCGAAATCAATTCCGGAATTCAGAGGGGCAGACCCGCGTCCAGGTGCGCGACGGCCTGATCGATGACCTCGAGCGTGTCGACCTCCGGATCCGCGGCGGCGCCGAGGAACGCGGCCAGCACCACGCCGACCACCGCGCCCGCCCAGTTGCGGACCTCGAAGTCGGCCGCGGCCCGGCCGGTGCGCCGCGCGGCCAGCCCGGCCAGCAGGTCGATGCCCTCGGCGAACTTGTCCATCACCGCGCTGCGCAGCTCCGGCTCGCGGAACACGAGCCGCTGCCGCTGGCGTTCCCGCTCCCACTCCCCGGCGGGCAGCTGCTCGCGGATGAAGCTCATCGTCGCCCGCAGCGCGCCGATCGGGCTCAGCCCGGGGTCCTGCGCGACGGCGGCCTCGATGAGCACCGGGTCGAACGGGTCGTAGAGCACGGTCGCTTCCTTCGTCGGGAAGTACCGGAAGAAGGTGCTGGGCGAGATCTCCGCCGCGGCCGCGATCTGGTCCACCGTCGTGGCGCTGTACCCCTGCTCGTGAAACAGCCGCAACGCGTGCCGCTGGATCGCGGCACGCGTCCTGGCCTTCTTGCGCTCTCGCAGTCCCGTGGGTTCAACCGGCGACGACGTCATGCTCCGATTCTCGCGGCTGCGCTGACGCGGCCGCCCGCGCGGGCAGGAACACCGCCGCGAGCAGCGCCCCTGCGACGGCGAGGCCGGCGCAGACCCACAGCGTCGCGGCCATGCCGTCGGTAAACGCGGCCCGCGCGGACGCCGCCAGCGACGGCAGGTGGAGCTTCTCCGCGACGGCGACGGCGGCCGACGCGCTGCCCCGGACCGCGTCGGCGACTGGCGTGGGCAGGCCTCCGACGTCGACGCCGTCGCGATAACCGCTGTTGAGCACCGTGCCCAAAACCGCGACGCCGATGGTGCCGCCGACCTGGCGCAACGCCTGGATCAGCGCCGAACCGGCGCCCGAGCGACCTTCGGTGAGCGCGCCCATCGCCATCGTCATCAGCGGCGGCAGCGTGGCGCCGGTGCCCAGGCCGATGATGACCTCCCAGCCCGCGGTGGCGCCGTAGCCACCCGACGGCGTCGTCGTCGAACCCCAGGCCAGCCCGGCCGCGAGCAGCACGAACCCGCCCGCGACGACCGCGCGCACGCCCAGGGCGGCAACCAGCCGCTCGGCGATCTTCGCCGCCACCAGCATCCCGCCGATCAGCGGCAGCAGCCGGACGCCGGTCTGCAGCGCATCGGCCCCCTGCACCGCCTGGAACAGCTGCGGCAGCACGAACAACAGGCCCATCAGCGCGAAGGACGCCACGGTGGCCAGCACCGCACCCCAGACGAACCGCGGCTCGCGGAACAACGCGAGGTCGGTGAGCGGCTCGGGCACCCTGGTCTGCGCCCAGCAGAACACCGCCACGAGCACGGCACCCAGCGCGATCAGGCCGTAGGTCAGGGGGTCGCCCCAGCCGTGCTCGCCGGCGTGGACGAACCCGTAGGTGAGCGCGAGCAGCCCGGCCGTCGAAAGGGCGATGCCCGCGAAGTCGATCCGGCCGCCGCCGGAGCCGGGCGTGAGCGGCACGAGGAACAGCACCGCGGCGACGCCGACCGCGGTCAGCGGGACGTTGATGAGGAACACCGAGCCCCACGCGAAGTGGTCGAGCAGCCAGCCGCCGAGCAGCGGCCCGAGCGGGATGCCGGCGAACATCGCCATCACCCACGTCGTCAGGGCCTTCGCCCGCTCCTCCGGCGGGAACAGGATGTTCAGCAGCGAGAGCGAGAGCGGGATGAGGAACGCGGCGCCGACGCCGAGCCCGACCCGCGCGGCGATCAGCTCGCCCGGCGAACCGGCGTAGGCGCACCACAGCGAGGCCAGCCCGAACACCGCGAGGGCGCCGAGCAGCAGTTTCTTCGGCCCGAACCGGTCGCCGAGCAGGCCCGCAGGCAGCAGCAGCGCGGCCAGCGCCAGTGTGTAGGCGTTGCCGAACCACTGCAGCTGCGTGGTCGTGGCGCCGAGGTCGACGGCCAGCGTGGGCACGGCGACGTTGAGCACGGTCAGGTCGAGCCCGATGGTCAGCAGGCTCACCGCGAGCGCGCCGAGCGCCCACCACCTGCGTGGATGCAGCTGAGTCATAGCGATCCCCAATTGATAGTGACTACCAACTGAGAGTAGCTCTCATAATTTCCGGGCACCAGGGGTTGTGACGGCGGAAATAAGTTGCACGCGCGTACCACCTTGGGTTCTCATCGAAGACGTGCCTCTGCAGCCCTACCGCCGGGTGCTCTCCGTCCCCCGCGTCCCCTCGACGATGGCCCTGATGTTCCTGGCGCGTCTCCCGATGACCATGAACGGTGTGCTGCTGACGCTGTACATCGTCACCGGGCTCGGCCGCGGCTACGGCGCCGCCGGGCTGGTCGGCGGCTGCGTCACCCTGGGGATGGCCCTCGGCGCGCCGCTGCTCGGCCGCTGCTTCGACCGGTACGGGCTGCGTCCGGTCGTCGCGGTCTGCGGGATCGGCACGACGGTGTTCTGGGTCGCCGCGCCGCACCTGCCGTTCGAGGCGCTCGCCGTGGTCGCGCTCGCCGCCGGGATGCTTTCGGTGCCGGCCGGCTCACTGGCCCGGCAGGTCCTGGCCACGCTGGTGCCGCTCGAGGAGCGCCGCGCGGCCTACTCGCTCGACACCATCTCGATCGAAGCGACGTTCATGATCGGCCCGGCGGCCGGCATCGCGGCCATCACGACGTTCTCCCCGACGTGGACGCTGACCGCGCTCGGCGTGCTGTTCGGCGGCACGGCGTTCCTGATCTGGCTGGTCGACCCGCCGATCCGCGAGGGCGCCGGGCAGGCGGAGGAGCTCGGCCCGCGCCCGCCGCTGCGGAGCTGGCTGACCGGCCGGCTGCTGGGGACGCTGCTGATCGCGGGCGGCGCGCTGTTCGTGCTGGTCGGCACCGAGCTGGCGACGCTGGCGGCCCTGCGCGTCAACGGCGAGCTCGGCGTGACCGGGCTGGTCATCGCGGTGATGTGCGCGGCGTCGATCGCCGGCGGCATCGTGCACGGCGTCGTGAAGCGGTCGCTTCCGCAGGGCGTGCTGATGCTGCTGCTCGCGCTGCTGGTGGTGCCGGTCGGCCTGGTGGACCACCCGTGGTGGCTGCTGATGCTGGCGCTGATCCCGACGAACCTGCTGTGCGCACCGACGCTGGCGGCCACGACCGAGACGGTCTCCCACCTCGCCCCGGCGCAGGTCCGCGGCGAGGCGATGGGCCTGCAGGACGCGTTCACCCGGCTCGGCCTGGCGGTGGGCAGCCCAGTGGTCGGCTTCGCCATCGACCATTCGAGCCCGGAGTGGGGTTTCGTGGCGGCCGGCCTCGGCGGCCTGGTGATCGCCTCGGGCGGCCTGCTGCGCCGCCGCGCCCCGGCCCCCGCCCCGGAACCGGAACTGGCCGAAACCTGTCTGCCGCGGCGGTCGTGAGTGGTAAGGCGGGTTAGAACCCGCCTTACCACTCACGACGGGCTGCGGCAGGGGGCTCAGCTGCAGGCGGCGCGGAGGGCGTCGAGCTTCTTGACGTTGCGCTGCACCCACCCGGCCACGACGCCGGCGTCTTCGATGCGTTCCTTCTGCACCTCGACGTAGGACCCGGCCATGCCGAGCAGCGCGTTCTTGACGTTCTGGTCCTGGACGTCGCCCGCGAGCTCGCGCAGCCGCCGCTCCTTGTCCGCGGCCCGCGCCTTGAGCTTGTCCGGGTCGACCAGCGGGTTCAGGTCCGCGAGCCCGAGAGCCTCGGTGCAGACGCCCACCTTGTCGACGGTCTTCGACCCCTGGTCGACCGCGTTGCCGACCTCGGCGCACCCGCTCAGCAGCAGTGCGGCCGAGGCCAGCAGCGCGGTCGTGATCCCACCCCTCGTCATGGCGCCAAAGGTACCGTCAGCCCTTGACGCAGACCACCTGCTTGAGGTGCGCCACGACCTCGACCAGGTCCGTCTGCGCACGAATCACCGTTTCGATGTCCTTGTACGCCGCCGGGATCTCGTCGACCACGCCGGAGTCCTTGCGGCATTCGACGCCGGCCGTCTGGGCCGCGAGGTCGTCCGCGGTGAACAGCTTCTTGGCCTTGTTGCGCGACATCCGCCGCCCGGCGCCGTGCGAAGCCGACTGGAACGACGAGTCGTTGCCCAGCCCGCGGACGATGTACGAACCGGTTCCCATGCTGCCCGGGATGATCCCGAGATCGCCCGATCCGGCGCGGATCGCGCCCTTCCGGGTGACGAGCAGCTCGACGCCGTCGTAGGTCTCCTCGGCAACGTAGTTGTGGTGGCAGGAGATCGCGTCGTCGAAGGTCACCTGCGGAAGCTCGTCGCGCACCGCCTGCTTCACCAGCGCGACCATCGTGGCGCGGTTGCGCGCCGCGTAGTCCTGCGCCCAGAACAGGTCACGCCGGTAGGCCTGCATCTCCGGCGTGCCGGCGACGAACACCGCGAGGTCGGGGTCGGGCAGGTCGGCGTTGTGCGGCAGCTTCCGCGCGACCGCCATGTGCCGCTCGGCCAGCTCCTTGCCGATGTTGCGCGAACCCGAGTGCAGCATCAGCCAGACGCGCCCGTCGTCGTCCAGGCAGACCTCGATGAAGTGGTTCCCGCCGCCGAGGCTGCCGATCTGCCGCGCGGCCCGGTCGTGCAGGTCCTGGACGCCGGTGTGCAGCTCGCCGAACTGCTTCCAGAACGCGTCCCAGCCGCCGACACCGTGCACCTTCGCCGGGTTCACCGGCGTCTTGTGCAACCCGAACCCGACGGGCACGGCGCTTTCGATGCGCCGGCGCAGCTTCCCGAGGTCGTCGGGCAAGTCGCTCGCGGTGAGCGACGTCCGCACGGCGCTCATCCCGCACCCGATGTCGACGCCGACGGCCGCCGGCGAGACGGCGTCGCGCATGGCGATGACGCTGCCGACGGTGGCACCCTTGCCGTAGTGGACGTCGGGCATCACGGCGACGCCGTGCACCCACGGCAGGTTCGCGACGTTGTGCAGCTGCCGCATGGCCTGGTCTTCGACCGACGCGGGATCCGCCCACATCCGGATCGGGACGCGAGCGCCTTCGACAGCGGTGTACATGATTTCCTCCCCTGGAAAAGTTTCGCGGCGCCCAGGATCTCCCGAGCGCCGCGAAACGACCAAGCGATTTTAGGTGTCCACTGTGGTCTACAGCTGCTGGGCCACCAGCTCCGCGATCTGCACGGCGTTGAGCGCCGCACCCTTGCGCAGGTTGTCGTTCGAGATGAACAGCGCCAGCCCGCGGCCACCCTCGACGCCCTGGTCCACGCGGATGCGGCCGACGTAGCTGGGGTCGTTGCCCGCTGCCTGCAGCGGGGTCGGGACCTCCGACAGCTCGACACCCGGCGCGTGCGCCAGCAGCTCGGTCGCGCGCTCGACGGACAACGGCCGCGAGAACTCCGCGTTCACCGAGATCGAGTGCCCCGAGAACACCGGCACGCGCACGCAGGTGCACGAGACGCCGAGACCCGGGATGCTCAGGATCTTGCGGCTCTCGTTGCGGAACTTCTTCTCCTCGTCCGTCTCCAGCTCGCCGTCGTCCACAATGGACCCGGCCATCGGGAGGACGTTGAAGGCGATCGGGCGGACGTACTTCTCCGGCTTCGGGAACTCGATCGCCGCGCCGTCGTGGGTCAGCAGCGACGCGTGTTCCGCGGCGGCGCGAACCTGGCCCGCCAGCTCGTCGACGCCGGCCAGCCCGCTGCCGGACACCGCCTGGTACGTCGACGCGACCAGCCGGACCAGCCCGGCCTCGTCGTGCAGCGGCTTCAGCACCGGCATCGCGGCCATCGTGGTGCAGTTGGGGTTGGCGATGATCCCCTTGCGCGCTTCCTTGATCGCCGCGGGGTTGACCTCGCTGACGACCAGCGGCACGTCCGGGTCCATCCGGAACGCCGAGGAGTTGTCGATCACCGTGGCCCCGGCCGCGGCGAACCGCGGGGCCTGGGCCTTCGACGTCGAACCGCCCGCGGAGAACAGCGCGATGTCCAAACCGGACAGATCCGCCGTCGACGCGTCCTCGACCGTGATTTCGGTGTCGCGCCAGGGAAGCTTCGACCCCGCCGAGCGCGCCGAAGCGAAGTACCGCAATTCGGCGATCGGGAACTCCCGTTCCGCCAGCAGCTTGCGCATCACCGCGCCGACCTGGCCGGTCGCGCCGACCACCCCGACCCGCAGCCCGTCCGCCATCAGCGACCACTCCCCGCGTAGACGACGGCTTCTTCGTCGCCGCCGAGTTCGAACGCCTCGTGGATCGCGCGCACGGCGTCGTCGAGCTGCGCGTCCCGGATCAGCACCGAGATGCGGATCTCCGAGGTGTTGATGATTTCGATGTTGACACCGGCCTCGGCCAGCGCCTCGCAGAACGTCGCCGTGACACCCGGGTGCGAGCGCATCCCGGCGCCGACGAGCGACACCTTGCCGACGTGGTCGTCGTAGAGGACCGACTCGAAGCCGATCTCCTCCTTGACCTTCTCCAGTTCCTTGACCGCCTTGGCGCCGTTGGCCTTCGACAGCGTGAAGGTGATGTCCGTGCGGCCGGAGACGGTGCTGGACACGTTCTGCAGCACCATGTCGATGTCGATTTCGGCGTCGGCGATCACGCGGAAGATCCGGGCCGCGGCACCGGTGGTGTCCGGCACCCCGGTCACCGTGATCTTGGCTTCGGAGCGGTCGTGCGCCACACCGGTGATCAGGGCTTGTTCCACGGGGATCTCCTCGATAGAACCGGTCACCGTCGTGCCCGGCTTGTCGCTGTAGGAAGAACGGACTCGGATCGGGACGCCGTAGCGGCGCGCGTACTCGACCGACCGCAGGTGCAGGATCTTCGACCCGCTCGCGGCGAGCTCGAGCATCTCTTCGTAGGTGACGGTGTCGAGCTTCTTCGCGTCCGGCACCACCCGCGGGTCGGCCGTGTACACACCGTCCACATCGGAGTAGATCTCGCAGACGTCGGCGTTCAGCGCGGCGGCCAGCGCGACGGCGGTGGTGTCCGAGCCGCCGCGGCCCAGCGTGGTGATGTCCTTGGTGTCCTGCGCGACGCCCTGGAACCCGGCCACGAGCGCGATGTAGCCCTGGTCGAGAGCCTCGGTGACGCGGCTGGGCGTGACGTCGATGATGCGGGCGTTGCCGTGCACCGACGTCGTCACGACGCCGGCCTGCGAACCGGTGAACGACCAGGCCTCGGCGCCCTGGGCCGCGATCGCCATCGCGACCAGCGAGTTCGAGATGCGCTCACCGGCGGTGAGCAGCATGTCCATCTCCCGCTCCGGCGGCGCCGGGTTGACCTGCTGCGCCAGGTCGAGCAGCTCGTCGGTGGTGTCACCCATCGCCGAGCAGACGACGACGACGTCGTTGCCCGCCTTCTTCGTCGCGACGATCCGCTCCGCCACGCGCTTGATCCGGTCGGCACTTTCCAGCGACGATCCGCCGTACTTCTGGACCACGAGGGCCACGCCCGAACCTCCTCGCGGGCCGGGCGGCTCCCTGGTGGGCACCGAGGAGCCCCCGCGTCCCATGATTTGAACTGGAGCCTACCGGGGCTCGGGCGGCCCGCCACCCTCTTGACGTGGGGCGCACCCGTCCGGCGGTGGTCCTGGAAGTAAATCTTCCGCAACACCAACGAAATGCGCGGAGCCCTTCCTCCCGAGTGATGCAGCGCACGCCGTGGGTATCGTCGGGGTCGTGCGGAAACCAGCTGTGACGAGCGTCCCGATCGCGACCCTGATGGCGGAACGGTGGAGCCCGCGGGCCTACGACGAGTCAGCCGTCGTCACCCACGAGCAGGTACGCGCGCTGCTCGAAGCGGCCCGCTGGGCGCCGTCGTTCGGCAACACCCAGCCGGCCCGCTACCTGGTGGGTGTCCGCGGGACACCGTCGTTCGACGCGATCCTGGGGTCCTTGAACTCGGGCAACCAGGCGTGGGCGCACCGGGCGAGCCTGCTGCTGATCGGCGTGATGGTGACGACGAACGAGAAGGGCGACGTCCCCTACGCGGAGTACGGGCTCGGGCTGGCGTCGGAGAACCTCGTGCTGCAGGCGGTCGAGCTCGGCCTGATCGCGCACCAGATGGCGGGCTTTTCGCCGGACGCGGTGCGCAGCTCGTTCGAGCTCCCGGACGACGCCGTCCCGAAGGTCGCGATCGCGGTGGGCTCCCCCGCTTCGCCCGACGTGCTCGAGGACGAACGGCGGATCGAGCGGGAGAAGGCGGACCGCGTGCGACTGCCGCTCGAGGAGTTCGCCTTCACCGGCCAGTGGGGCGAGCCGGCGCTATGACGCCCCGCCCACGCGGCGGATGAGCTTGGCCAGGATCCCGGACACGACCATCCAGAAGATCGCCGCGATGCCGTAGTTCACCAGCACGCGCAGCTTCTCGTCACTCGGCGTGAACAGGTCGCTGAAGCCGAGCGCCAGACTGTCCGCCCAGGACTTCACGAACGACACGATGCCGTTGTCCGGGTTGGCCGAGCCCACCGTGAAGATCACGTGGATCACCAGGAACGCGGCGAAGACCAAGCCGACCCAGCGGACGATCGACGCCACCAGCGAAGCCGCCTTGCCTCGCCTCTCGCGCCAGTCGACGGCGGCGCGGCGGGAGACGCGCGTCTCCTCCGACGACTCTGCGTGCTCACCCATGCCCGCAGTTTCGCACGGCACCCGGCCGATTGCTACCCACAAGTAACCGTGTGGGTAACGGTTATATTGCGGGCCCGCTTCCCTCCGCGCACGTTCGCTGGTTATGGTGGGGCCGTGGCGCGTGCTCTCCTGCTTCGCTGCCGCGACGGGGCCTGACCGGACCGGCTCCCCGTCGCGGGGCTTCGTGGTGCCGGTCGCACCCGTCGAGCTGGAGACACCCCAAATCCCATGAGCAAGATCCGCAAACCTTCTCGTCCCGCGCCCGCCGGCCAGCCCGCTTGGAACACCCAGCGCGGTACGTCCATGCCGGTGCACCGCTACCGCCCCTGGTACGACGTGGTCGAGAACATCGACCTGCCCGACCGCACCTGGCCCGAAAAGCGCATCGACCGCGCGCCGCTGTGGTGCGCCGTCGACCTGCGTGACGGCAACCAGGCCCTGATCGACCCGATGTCGCCGGCGCGCAAGCGCAAGTTCTTCGACCTGCTGGTCCGCATGGGCTACAAGGAGATCGAGGTCGGCTTCCCGGCGGCGTCCCAGACGGACTTCGACTTCGTCCGCGAGATCATCGAAGAGCACGCCATCCCGGACGACGTCAGCATCCAGGTGCTGACCCAGTGCCGTCCCGAGCTGATCGAGCGGACCTTCAAGTCGCTCGAAGGCGCGCCGCGGGCGATCGTCCACATCTACAACTCGACGTCGATCCTGCAGCGCCGCGTGGTCTTCCGCGAAGAGCGCGAAGGCATCAAGAAGATCGCGACGCAGGCCGCGGAAATGGTCGTCGAGCTGGCCGCCAAGCAGCCGGACACCGACTTCCGCTTCCAGTACTCGCCGGAGTCCTACACCGGCACCGAGCTGTCCTACGCGCTCGAGGTCTGCAACGCCGTCACCGAAATCTGGCAGCCGACGCCGGAGAAGCCGGTGATCCTGAACCTGCCGGCCACCGTCGAGATGGCCACCCCCAACGTCTACGCCGACTCGATCGAGTGGATGAGCCGGAACCTGGCCCGCCGCGACTCGGTGATCCTGTCGCTGCACCCGCACAACGACCGCGGCACCGGCATCGCCGCCGCCGAGCTGGGCTACCAGGCCGGCGCGGACCGCATCGAAGGCTGCCTGTTCGGCAACGGCGAGCGCACCGGCAACGTCGACCTGGTCGCGCTGGGCATGAACCTCTACAGCCAAGGCATCGACCCGCAGATCGACTTCTCCGACATGGACGAGATCAAGCGGACGGTCGAGTACTGCAACCAGCTGCCGGTCGGCGAGCGCTCGCCGTGGGGCGGCGACCTGGTGTTCACCGCATTCTCCGGCAGCCACCAGGACGCGATCAACAAGGGCCTCGACGCGCTGAAGGACGCCGCGGACAAGGCGGGCGTACCGGTCGACGAGTACCCGTGGGAGGTCCCGTACCTGCCGATCGACCCGAAGGACGTCGGCCGCACGTACGAGGCCGTGATCCGGGTGAACTCGCAGTCCGGCAAGGGCGGCGTCGCCTACATCATGAAGGCCGAGCACCAGCTCGACCTGCCGCGCCGGCTGCAGATCGAGTTCTCGAAGGTCATCCAGCGCTACACCGACACCGAGGGCGGCGAGGTCGACCCGACGACGATGTACAACGCCTTCGCGGCCGAGTACCTGGAGCTGAAGACGCCGCTGGAGCTGGTCCGCCAGCACGTCCGCGACAGCGGCGACGGCGAGTACGACATCACCGCGACCGTGCGCGTGGAGGGTGACGAGCACGAGGTCACCGGCCGCGGCAACGGCCCGATCGCGGCGTTCTTCGACGCGCTGTCGACGGTCGGGTTCGACCTGCGCCTGCTGGACTACAGCGAGCACACGCTCTCGCCGGGCGACGACGCGCGCGCCGCGTCGTACATCGAGTGCGCGATCTCCGACCGCGTGTTCTGGGGCATCGGCATCGACCCGTCGATCGTCACGGCGTCGCTGCGCGCGGTCGTCTCGGCGGTGAACCGCGCCAACCGGTGAAAGCGGAGCGGTTGGTCGCGCTGTTGTTCACGTTGCAACGGCGACGCAGCGCGACCGCCGCTGAGCTCGCTTCCGAACTCGGCGTCTCGGAGCGGACGATGCACCGCGACCTGACGGCCCTGCGCGAGGCGGGCGTTCCGCTGTGGACGGAGCAGGGCCGGCACGGCGGCTTCCGCCTGGTCGACGGCTGGCGCTCCGGGCTCGACGGGCTGACGGCGCGGGAGGCGGTCGCCCTGTTCGCGCTGGGGGTCCCCTCCGCGCTCGCCGGGCTGGGGCTGGACACGGCCGGCAGTGCGGCGCGGGCGAAGGTGTCCGCCGGGATGCCTGCCGAGCTGCGGGAACACGCGGCCTTGGTGGCCGGGCGCTTCCACTTGGACGCGCCGGGCTGGTTCGGTTCGCCGGACGAGCCGCCGGCGCTGGCCGCGGTGGCGCGGGCGGTCTGGTCGCAGCGTCTTCTCCTGGTGACCTACCGGCGCCGCGACAAAGTGGCTTCGCGGGAGCTGGAGCCGTTCGGCCTGGTGTTGAAGGCCGGCGTTTGGTACCTGGTGGCCCGGGTGGTCCCGGACGACGCGCTCCGGACGTACCGGGTGTCGCGGATCCTCTCGGCGGCCCAGCTCGAAGACGCTTTCGAACGGCCTGAGGATTTCGATCTGGCCGAGTGGTGGCGAGTGTCTTCCGCGACCTTCGAGCAGGTGGCCCGGCCGTTGCGGGTGCGGGCCCGGCTGAACCGGACGGCGGTGCGCGAGCTGCGCCGCGTGTTCGGCGGCGAGCACCTCGCGGACACGGTGGTGTCGCTGGGGACACCGGATGCCGACGGCTGGGCCGAGGCCGAACTCGCCCTGGAAGGGGACGAGATCGGCCTCGGTCAGCTGGTGGCGCTCAGCCCGGGTGTCGAGGTGCTCGAGCCGGTGGAGGTGCGGGCGGCGCTGGCCGCGATCGGCGCGGAACTGGCCGCCCGCAACGCTCAGCGGTAGCCGGTGGTGTCCGCCGGCTTTCCGGCGTCCGCGACCTCCACCATGTACCGCCAGGCGTCCGGCCGGCTGCCGTCGACGTCGTCCACGCCGTACTCCTTCGCCAGCCGGCCGCTGTTCACCGTCTGCCCGGTCCACCGGTGCCGGTCCGGGTCCGCCGCCAGCGCCGCCACCGTGCGGCCGCAGAACGTCGGCGTCTCCGAGATCGCGAAGTGGGGGACGCGCTCGCAGGCGTCTCGCCAGTTCTCTTCCGTCACCCCGTAGATCTCCAGCATCGCCTCCGACCGCAGGTACCCCGGCGTGAACGCGACCGCGGTCGCGCCGTGCGCGGCCAGCTCGGCGGCCTCGCCGATCGCCAGCAGGTGCGCCGAGGCCTTCGCCAGGTAGAACGGCAGCGAAGTGCCTTCGCGGTACTTCGCGTTGTACTCGGCCGTCCCGTCGGTCAGCTCGACGACCAGCCCGCCCGGGCGGCCGATCAGCAGCGGGAGCAGGAAGTGGCTGGTGATCAGGTGCGCGTCGATGCCGAGGCGGATCATGCGCAGGCCCGCGTCCAGGTCGTGCTCCCACACCGGCTTGCCCCAGCCGAGGTGCTGGTCGCCACCCCAGAGGCCGTCGACCAGGATGTCGAGGTGGTCGATCCTCTTGGCCAGCGCCTCGACCTCGGCCGGCACCAGGTGGTCGACGCGGATCGCTTCCGCCTGGCCACCCGCCTTCTCGATCAGCTCGGCCGTCTCCTCGATCGTCTCCGGTCGGTCCACTTCGGACCGTCCGGCGCGGGTCGATCGGCCGGTCACGTACACGAAGGCGCCCGCGCGGCCGAGTTCGACGGCGATCGCCCGGCTCGCGCCGCGCGTCCCGCCCGCCACCAGGGCGACTTTTCCGGAAAGTGTGTTCATGCGGCCCAGCGTCACGGCGAACCATGACAACTCCTGGCATGGTTTCCCGAGTCTGTGGAGGAGCTGTCGGGTTGCTGTGAGTCCCCGTTGATCGGGAGTGCCCGGCGGCGAGCAGGCGGTTAATGGAGGTGTGGACGGATCGACGGCGGGACTGCTGGTGCTGTTCGTCGTCGCGCTCGTGCCGCTGCTGCCCACCGAGGTGACCATCCTCGGCATGGGCGTCGAAGCGGCGCAGGGCGGGACGTCGCTGGCGCTGGTGATCGCCGTGGCGAGTGCCGGGTGCCTGGCGTCCGACCAGGCGCTCTACGCCCTCGGCCGGTTCGGTGGCCGGGCGGCGCTGGACCGGCTGAGCAGGCGGAAGAAGATCGCCGTCGGCCTCGGCTGGCTCGACGGGCGGCTGCAGCGCCACCCCCGGCCGGTGCTGGTGGTCGCCCGCTGGCTGCCGTGACATCCGGGGCTCCGCCCCGGGCCGGGGGCTTCGCCACCCGGACCCCCGAAAAGCGGGTGTGGGCGGGACGCTGGGCGCCCTCCTCGCCGGATCACTCCGGTGGCCGTTGCCGGAGTTCTTCACCGCTTCGGCCATCGGCGTCACACTCTGGACGTCGTACGTGGCCTTCCTCGGCTACGCCGGCGGCCGGATCGTCACCGAACCCGGGATCAGCCTGCTGCTCTCCCTGGCCGTGGCCCTGGTCCTGGGTTCGGTGATCACCTACAGCGTCCGGCACAGCGTCAAAGCGACTTGACGGCCTCCAGGATCGCCGCCGGCTCAGTCCGGGTGACGAAGTCCGGGTGGACGTCGACGTACCGGATCACCCGGTCGCGGCCGACCACGACCACCGCCGGGTGGACCAGCTCCCAGCTGCCGTTGACCGCCTCGAGGTCCGTACCCAGCGTCTTCATCGCCTCGCGCACGACATCGGAAACCGGATAGCTCAGCCCGAGGCTCCGCCCCACGGTGCTGCCGACGTCCGAAAGCACCGGGAACCCCAGCCCGGGCACCGGGCCGTCCGGCTTCTGCGGGCTGATCGCCGCCAGGGTCGCGCCGCGCTTCTCCAGCTCGGGCCACAGTTCCTGCTGGTAGGTGCGCAGCGTCAGGTTGCAGTACGGGCACCACTGGCCGCGGTAGAACACGAGCACCGCCGAGCCGTCGGCCACGAGCTCGGCCAGGCTCACCGGCTTCCCGTCGGCCCCCGGCAGCGTGAAGTCTTCGATCTTGTCCCCCGCTTCGGCGAAGTCCGTCGCGGCACGGCGGCGGTCGGCCTCGAGGATCTCGGCGATCTCCGGCGGCAGGGCGCCGCGGAGCTGGTCGTTCAGCCCGTTCAGGGCGGTTTCGAGCGTCATGGATCCCCCTAGCAAGTTGTACTGATCGGTACAGTGGGCCGAACTGTACTATCCGGTACATGGAGGCGCAAGCAGCTTCGACCCAGCGCGGCAAACGGACCCGCGACGCGATCGTCGACGCGGCGGCCGCGCTGATGTACGTCGACGGCGTCGCAGGGACGAGCGTCGACAAGGTGCTCGCCGCCAGCGGGGCTGGGAAATCGCAGATGTACCACTACTTCAAGAACAAGGAACAGCTGGTCGAGGCCGTGATCGACCGGTACCTCGAGCAGATCCTCGGCAACCAGCCGGCGATCTTCACGCTGGCGTCGTGGGCCGACCTCGAGACGTGGACCGAGCAGCTGCTGGACGTCCACCGCCGCGCGGGTGGCCCGATCGCCTGCCCGCTGGGCAACCTGGCGGGCGAGGTGGGCGACAACCCGAAGCTCGCACCACTGGTCGACCAGGCCTACCGAACGTGGGAGTCCCACCTGGCGCGGGGGCTCGTCGCGTTGCGCGACAAGGGAGAGCTCGACCCGGACGCCGACCCGGCGCGCCTGGCGCAGGCGGCGATGACGTCCGTCCAAGGCGGACTGCTGCTGGCCCACATCCGGCACGACCTCACGGCACTGCAGGACGCCCTGGCAATCGCACTGGCCTACCTGCGCTCCCACTCCGCTCCCGCCTCGTGAGTGGTAAGGCGGGTTAGAACCCGCCTTACCACTCACGAGCCGGTGAGCTGGGCGACCTCCGCGCGCAGGTCCTCGATCACCTGGGCGACCGCCGGGCGCCGGCGGGCGCCGGTGCGGCAGACCGCTTCGATCAGCCGGGCCGCCCGGATGCCGGCCAGCGGCCTGCCGACGAGGCCGCTGCCGGGGCCGGTGTTCATCGTGTACCGCGGGAGCAGCGCGATGCCGTGGCCCGCCGCGACCAGCCGCTCGGTGATCCGGAAGTCGTTGATCCGCTGCACCACGACCGGCCGGACGCCGGTGCGGATGGTCAGGGAGCGCAGCACGTCGTCCACCGGGAAGCCGAAGTCGACGCTGATCCAGCGTTCGTCCGCCAGCTCGGCCAGCTCCACGCGGCGCTGGTCCGCGAGCCGGTGCCCGGCCGGCAGCGCGACGTCGAGCGGCTCGCGCAGCAGCGGCACCACCTCGAGGCGGCTCGAGCCGAACTCCGGCGCGTGCTCGTCGCGGTGCGCCACGACGATGTCGTAGTCCGCGACCAGGCCGGGCACCTCCGGCGGCGTCATGTCGACGTCCCGGACGTCGACCTCCAGGCCGTCGTACCCGGCGACGCGCGACAGCAGCCCCGGCAGCAGCATCAGGCCGGCCGACTGGAAGATCGCCAGCCGCACCCGCCCGCGCGGCGCGCTGCGGTAGGTGTCCAGTTCGGACTCGGCCCGTTCGAGCGCGGCGAGCACCTCGTCGGCCCGGGCGACCAGCGCCCGGCCCGCGTCGGTCAGCCGCAGGCCCCGGCCAGCGGGCTCGGTGAGCGGCAGCCCGACTTCGCTCTGCAACGCGCGCAGCTGCTGCGAAACCGCCGACGGCGTGCAGTGCAGCGCACGCGCGGCCGCCGTCACGCTCCCGCGATCGGCGAACTCCCGCAGCATGCGCAACCGGCCCAGATCCACCCGGCCACTGTACTTGAAGCCGAGCTACAAGGTTCCTGCAGATATTCTCGCTGGTCCTTCACGGTCGCCGTTGACACAGTGGAGGCATGCCTGCTCGTGACCGTCTGCTCGCCGTGCTCGTCGCCGTCCTGTGGGGCCTGAACTTCCTGGCCATCCACGCCACGCTCGGGCAGTTCCCGCCGGTGTTCGCGGGCGCGCTGCGGTTCGCCGTGATCGCCGTCCCGACGATCCTGTTCGTGCCGTGGCCGAAGGTGAAGGTGCGGCACCTGCTCGGTTACGGCCTCGGCTTCGGTACCGGGCAGTTCGCGTTCCTGTTCATCGCGATGGACACCGGGATGCCGACCGGGCTCGCGTCGCTGGTGCTGCAGGCGTCGGCGCCGTTCACGGTGCTGCTCGGCGCCGTCTTCCTGCGCGAGCGCGTCACGTCGCACCAGCTGGCCGGCATCGCGCTGGCGGTGGCCGGGATGGCCGCGATCGCGTGGCAGCGGTCCGGGCACGCGGCGCTGCTGCCGATGATCCTGACCCTGCTGGCCGCGCTGAGCTGGGCGTTCGGCAACCTGAGCACGCGTAAGGCCCAGCCCGACAACCCGCTGCACTTCACGCTGTGGATGTCGGTGGTGCCGCCGTTGCCGATGTTCGCGCTGTCGCTGGTCATGGAGGGCCCGGCCGCGCAGTGGCGGTCACTGACGACGCTCGGCACCCCGACCGGCCTGACCGCGCTCGCCGGGCTGACGTACGTGGTGCTGATCGGCACGGTCGTCGGCTCAGGCCTGTGGACAACCCTGATGCGCCGCAACCCGGCGGGCGTGGTGTCACCGTTTTCGCTGCTGGTGCCGGTGGTCGGCCTGACGGCGTCGTTCCTGTTCCTGGGCGAGCGGCCGACCTGGCTGGAGGTGGGCGCGGCGGTCGTCGTGATCGCCGGAGTGCTGCTCGGCTCGTTGAGGTTCGCGCCCAAGCGGGAACTCGTCGCGGTTTAGGCGGCGGTCTCTTCCTGCTTCGGGGCTTCCGCGTCGCTCTTGTGCTCGCGGCCGAGGCGCTTCTTCATGACGACGAAGACGACGGCGCCGATCACGACGGCGGCCAGCAGGCCGTACTTGGAGAAGTTGCCGAGCCACTTCTCGGCGACCTCGCCGACGTAGTAGATGAGGGCGGTCGTGCCGCCGGCCCAGGCGATGCCGCCGAGCGCGTTGGCGATCAGGAACTTCGGGTAGTGCATGCGCAGCGACCCGGCGAGCGGGCCGGCGAGGATGCGCAGGAAAGCGATGAACCGGCCGAAGAACACGGCCCACATGCCGCGTTTGTTGAAGATCCGTTCGGCGTTGGCGATGTGCGTCGGCCCGAAGTGCTTCGGGAATTTCCGGCCGGCCCAGGCGAACAGCCGTTGCCCGCCGGTTTTCCCGATCAGATAGCCGATGCTGTCACCGACGATGGCCCCGGCACTGGCCACGACGCCCACCCACAACGGGCTCAGGGTGGGGTGGGTGACGGTGAGCAAGGCGGCGCTGACCAGCACCACCTCGCCGGGCAGGGGAATGCCGAGGCTTTCGATCATGATCACCGCGCCGACGATCAGGTACACCGAGATCGGCGGGATCGCCTCCAGCCACTGGTCGATGTGCACAGCTCGTACCCCCTGGTACCACGTCCGGATTGGTGTTCGCTTTCCGAAGGGTACCGGGGCGGCACGCGCGGGGCGGCATCCTCAGGTATTGCCCTGGGTACGACTTTGGTCGGGGTTCACCCCAACGCGGGACCCCCGGATTGCTCGGGGTGCTCGGGGTGCCTGGCGCTCGACTTAGCCCCAGCGAGCACACCCCCTGCCGAACCGATACGCAGCCGCCTCAGCGGCCGGCACGCCGGGTCAAGGCATCTTTCCCGCCTTGACGCGGCGTGCCGGCCGTTGAACAATCCGGCGTTCGGGTCGGTGGAGGGGCATTTCGCGTGCTTGCCGGGGCATCTCGCGTGACTGGCAGGGCATCTCGCGTGACTGCCGCGGCATCTCGCGTGCTTGGCGGGGCATCAGCCCAGCCAGCCGAAGTTGTCCACAAGGTTCACCCCCATGTGGACAACTCCGGTGGACAACCCCCGATCGGACGGTTCTGACGGCGGTGGCCGATAGACTGGACTCGGGCACGCCCCCCGGGAGGGTGGGGAGCTGTCAGGGCTTCAGGTCGACAGCCGCTCGCAGAGTTCCGTCCATGTAGAACGGCGTCGAGTCGTGGACGTGCGTGATGCGCCACTCCTCGCCCTCGCGCCGGAAGCACACCGTCGAACGGAACCACAGGTCGAAGCCCGCCGGGGCGCCCTTCGGGGTTGTCGAGAGACGGTTCAGTGCGTGGCAGTACGCGATGTCTCCGCCGAGGACCACCTCCAGGTCGCGGACCTCGTACTCGATCGGCCCCTCGAACGTGTCGAACCACGCCTCCCGCGCCGCGACGTCGATGACCTCCGCGCCTCGGTGCACCAGCGGTGGCGCCAACGTGAACGCCACGACGTCCGGCGCGTAGTGCGAACCCAGCGTTGCCGCGTCGCGGGCCGTCATCGCCATCTCACGCGCCGCCATCAAGTCGCGGATCTGCTGCTCACTCATGCCATTCTCCTCACGGTCGGGTGCTTGCACAGGAGACGTAGGCGCCGCCGGACGGATTTCGACAGGAGACCCCAGTGAAATACGTGGTCCTGATCTACGGCAACCCCGAGTCGCGCGCGGCGTGGGAGGGGATGAGCGATGCGCAGCGGGCCGCCGGGCTCGCCTACTACCAGCAGCTCAACGACGATCTCGATGCCTCCGGCGAGCGGATCGTCTCCGAACGGCTCGCCTACCCCGAGCTGACCAGGCAGGTGGGCAGTACCGACGGCCCGTTCGCCGAGGCCAAGGAGTTCCTCGCCGGCTTCTACCTGCTCGACTGCGAGACCGAAGACCGCGCCCTCGAAATCGCCCGCCGGGTCCCGGAGGCGTCCTTCGGCAAAGTCGAGGTGCGGCCCGTCATGGGCCTGCACGGACCTGAGCTGTGACCGACGTCGAAAGCCTGCTCCGGGAGCTCGCGCCGCAGGTGCTGGCCGCGCTGGTCCGGCGGTACGGCGGGTTCGACACCTGCGAGGACGCCGTCCAGGAGGCGCTGCTGGCCGCGTCGCAGCAGTGGCCGGTCGAGGGGATCCCGGATCACCCGAAGGGGTGGCTGATCACTGCCGCGTCGCGGCGGCGCATCGAGCAGTGGCGCAGCGAGACCGCGCGGCGGCGGCGGGAGGAAACCGTCGCCCAGGCCGAGCCGCCCGGGCAGGAGCCGGCCAGCGGGGTCGACGACACCCTGACCCTGCTGCTGCTCTGCTGCCACCCCACCCTGTCGCGGCCGTCGCAGGTCGCGCTCACCCTGCGTGCCGTCGGCGGGCTCACCACCGCCGAGATCGCGCGGGCCTTCCTCGTCCCCGAGGCCACGATCGGCCAGCGGATCAGCCGCGCGAAGCAGAAATTGAAGGGCGAGCGGCTCACGAACGACCAGCGCCCCGAACGGCTGGCCGCCGTGCTGCAGGTGCTCTACCTGATCTTCACCGAGGGCCACACGGCCAGTTCGGGGGACGCGCTGAGCCGCGTCGAGCTGACCGCCGAGGCGATCCGGCTGGCCCGGCAGCTGCACGCGGAACTGCCGGACGACGGCGAAGTCAGCGGGCTGCTGGCCCTGATGCTGCTCACCGAAGCCCGCCGGCCCGCGCGCGTCGACGCGACCGGGGCCCTGGTTCCGCTGGCCGAGCAGGACCGGACCCGCTGGAACCGGGCGTTCATCGACGAGGGCGTCGCGCTGATCACCAAGGCGCTGACCACCGCGCCCGTCGGCCCGTACCAGCTGCAGGCGGCCATCGCCGCGGTCCAAGACGAGGCCGTGACCAGCGAAGACACCGACTGGGCCGAGATACTCACCCTGTACGATCTGCTGCGGGTCGTGGCGCCCGGCCCGATGGTGACGCTGAACCGGGTGGTCGCGTTCGCGCAGGTCAACGGCCCGGAAAAGGGGCTGGCGGAGCTGGGCGAAGCGGCGAAGCACCTCGCGGGGCACCACCGGGTCGACGCCATCCGCGCGCACCTGCTCGAAACCGCCGGCGACCCGGCCGGGGCCCGGGAGGCGTACCTGGCCGCCGCCCGGCGGACGCTGAGCCTGCCGGAACAGGCTTATCTGCAGTCGCGGGCCAAGAAGCTGGAAACGTGAGAACGGCCGGCCGGGGCAGGGCCCGGCCGGCCGCACCTCACAGGATCTCGGCGGAGGTGCCGATGTCCGGCGGGCCCAGGTCGGGGTTGAGCGCCCCGGTGAGCTCCACCAGCTCCGGCTCCACCTCGTGCGGCTGGATGCGCCCGTCGCGGATGTCCTCCGCGTAGTGGCACGCCACCCGGTGCCCGCCGCCGATTTCGCGCAGCTGCGGGCGGTCGGTGTCGCACAGGCTCGCCTGCCGCCACGGGCAGCGCGTGTGGAAGCGGCAGCCCGACGGCGGGTTGGCCGGCGACGGCAGGTCACCGGCGAGCAGGATCTGCTCGCGGGTGTCCTCGACCTGCGGGTCCGGCACCGGGATGGCCGACAGCAGCGCCCGCGTGTACGGGTGCAGCGGGTCCCGGTACAGCGAGTCCGCGTCGGTCTCCTCCACCAGCGCACCGAGGTACATCACGCCGATGCGGTCGGAGATGTGCCGCACCACCGCGAGGTCGTGGGCGATCACGACGTAGGTCAGACCGAGCTGCTGCTGCAGGTCCTCCAGCAGGTTCACCACCTGGGCCTGCACCGAAACGTCCAATGCGGACACCGGCTCGTCGGCGACGATCAGGTCCGGCTCCACGGCCAGCGCCCGCGCGATGCCGATGCGCTGGCGCTGCCCGCCCGAAAACTCGTGCGGGTACTTCCGCAGCGACGTCTCCGGGAGGCCGACCGCGGCCAGCAGCTGCCGCAGCCGCCGCTGGGTGGCTTCCTTGTCCTTGTCGAGCCCGTGCGCGTGCATGCCCTCGAGCAGGATGGACTCGACCGACTGGCGCGGGTCCAAACTGGACATCGGGTCCTGGAAGATCATCTGCATCCGGCGCCGGGCCTTCCGCAGTTCCTCCCCCTTCAGGTGCGCGACGTCGGTGCCGTCGAACTTCACGGAACCGGCGGTCGGCTCGTTGAGCCGCAGGATCGCCCGGCCCAAAGTGGACTTCCCGCAGCCGGATTCGCCCACCAGGCCGTAGGTTTCGCCGCGGCGGATGGCCAGGTCGACACCGTCGACCGCGTACACGTGCCCGACCGTCCGGTCGATCACGATGCCGCGCTTGATCGGGAAGTGCACCTTGAGGTCGGTGACCTCGAGCAGCACGTCACCAGCAGGACGGGTCATCGGGTTCCTCCTCCCGCGGCGACCGCGGGCCGCACGGGGTTGTGACAGCGCAGCAGCCCGCCGTGGTCGGGCACCAGCTGCGGCTGGACCTCGCGGCAGACCGGCAGCGCGTTGGGGCACCGCGGCGCGAACGCGCACCCGTGGTCCCACGGGATGTTGTCGGCCACCGAACCCCGGATCGGGATCAGCTTCTCGCCGCGACCCGCGTCCAGGCGCGGGATCGAGGCGAGCAGGCCGTGCGTGTACGGGTGCCGCGGCTCGGCGAAGAGCTGGTGCCGCTGGGCTCGCTCGACGATCTTGCCGCCGTAGAGCACGTTGACCTCGTCGCAGAGGCCCGCGACGACGCCGAGGTCGTGCGTGATCATGATCAGCGCGGTGCCGGTGTCCTGCACCAGTTCCCGCAGCAGCGCCAGGATCTGCGCCTGGATGGTGACGTCCAGTGCGGTGGTCGGCTCGTCGGCGATGAGCAGCCGCGGACGGCACGCCAGCGCGATCGCGATCAGCGCGCGCTGCCGCATCCCGCCGGAAAGCTGGTGCGGGTACTCGGAAAGCCGGCGCGACGGGTCCGGGATGCCGACCTTGTCCAGCAGGTCCACCGCTTCGGTGGACGCCGCCTTGCGCGACATCCCGCGGTGGCGCTCCAGCACCTCGGTGATCTGCAGCCCGATCGGGATGACCGGGTTCAGCGAGGACAGCGGGTCCTGGAACACCATGCCGAGGTCGCGGCCGCGGCGGTCGCGCATTTCCCGGTCGGACAGGCGAAGCAGGTCGGTGCCTTCGAAGCGCACCGAACCGCTGACCTTATTGCCGCGCTTGGCCAGCAGCCGCATGATCGCCAGCGACGTCACGGACTTGCCGCAGCCGGACTCGCCGACCAGGCCGACCGTCTGGCCCGGCTCGACGTCGAAGCTGACGTTGTCGACCGCGGTGAACGACTGCTCGCCACGGCGGACGAACTCGACCGTGAGGTCACGGACTTCAAGGAGTGCCATCGGTTCTCACCGCCTGTTCTTCGGGTCGAGGGCTTCGCGGAGGGACTCGCCGAGCAGCGTGAACCCGAGCGCGACGATGATGATCGCGATCGCCGGGTAGTACGCGAGCTCGGGCCGGACGTCGAGGAACTGCCGGGCACCCTTGCTCAGCATGATGCCCCACTCCGCCCGGTTCGGGTCCGGGTCGCCCAGGCCGAGGAACGACAGCGCCGCGGCCTCCAGGATGGCGGTCGCCAGGGTCAGCGTGGCCTGCACGATGACCGGGCCGAGCGAGTTCGGCAGCATGTGCCGGAACACGATCGCGCCGCGCTTCACGCCCAGCGACGTCGCCGCGAGGACGTGGTCGCTGCCCCGCTGCACCAGCATCGAACCGCGCAGCAGCCGGGCGAAGATCGGCACGCCGATCAGCGAGACGGCGAGGATCACCGTCCACTGGCTCGGTTTGGCGAACAGCGCCGCGACCGAAATCGCCAGCAGCAGCGACGGCACCGACAGCATGACGTCGACCAGTCGCATGAGGACGGTGTCGACCCAGCCGCCGAACGCACCGGCGAGCCCGCCGATGATGATGCCGAGGAGCACGCCGATCACCGTGGCCAGCACGCCGACGAGCAGCGTGTTCTGCGCGCCGACGATCAGCCGCGACAGCTCGTCGCGGCCGAAGTCGTCCACGCCCAGCGGGTAGCCCGGCTGGGCGCCGGGGATGATCCCCTGGCCGAGGGCGACCTTGTCCTGCAGGTAGCGCTCGAACGGGTCCTTGGGCGCGATCAGCGGCGCGAACACCGCCAGCAGCACGAACAGGCCGGTGATCACGCCACCGGTGATCGCGACCGGGCTGCGCAGCATCCGCCGCAGAGCTTCGCGGCCGAGGCTGTTCCCGCTCGCCGCGGCGAGCTTGTCGATCGGCTCTTTCTTCTTGTTCAGCAGAGTGTTCATCGCACACGCACCCTCGGGTCGATGATCCCGTACGAGACGTCGACCAGCATGTTCACCAGCACGTACACCAGCGCGCCGAAGAGCAGCAGCGCCTGGAGCCGGGGGTAGTCACGCCGTTCGATGCCTTCGGCCAGCAGGAACCCGAGGCCGCGGAAGTTGAACACGCGCTCGGTCAGCACCGCGCCGCCGAGCAGCGCGCCGGTCTGCAGGCCGATGGTGGTGACCACCGGGAGCAGGCCGTTGCGCAGCACGTGCCGCCGCCGGACGACGGGCTGCGTGAGGCCCTTCGAGTTGGCCGTGCGGATGAAGTCCTCGTTGAGCACTTCGAGCACCGACGCGCGGGTGATCCGGGTGATCACCGCGAGCGGGATGGTGGCGAGCGCGAACGCCGGGAGGATCAAGTGCTTGATCGCGTCCCAGACGGCGTCCCATTCGCTCGTCATGATGCCGTCGAGGACGGCGAAGTTGGTGACGGCGGTGGCGTCCAGCCCCGCGGTCTGCCGGCCCTGCGACGGCAGGCCCAGCGGCCCGGCGAGCAGGTCCTGCATCATGTAGCCGAGGAAGAAGACCGGCACCGCGACACCGATCAGCGTCAGCACGATGATCACGTTGTCGGCGACGCCGCCGCGGTAGCGGGCCGAAAGGTAGCCCGCCGGGATGCCGATGACCACCGCGATGATCATCGCGGAGATGCCCAGCTCGATGGTGGCCGGCAGGAACGTGCCGATCTCCGACATCACCGGCTGGGTGGAGACCAGCGAGGCGCCGAAGTTGCCGGTGAGCGCGCGGCCGAGGAACTTGAAGTACTGGACGATGACCGGCTGGTCGAGCCCCAGCACGTGGTTGAGGTTGGCGATCTTCTCCGGCGTTGCCTTGTCACCGAGGAGGGCGGCCGCTGGCCCTCCGGGCAGTGACCGCAACCAGGCGAAGACCAGGATGGACAGGATGAGCAGCGTCGGGATCGCTTGTAGCAGCCGACGCACGAGAAAACGGAGCACTTGCAGTCCTTAGGTGGCAGCCCGCTGAGTACGGAACATGGGGTGGGCGCGGTAGCGCCCACCCCATGCCTCGCGGCGTTGAACCGTCAGTTGACAGTCACGGTGTTGAACCGCTCGTCGGTCAGCGGGCTGGCGACCAGACCCTTGACCTTCGGGCCGACCACGATGGCGGGCGGGCCGTAGGAAATCGGGATCGCGGGCAGGAAGTCCATGATCTGCTTGTTGACTTCCTGGTACGCCTTGGCGTGCGCGTCGCCGGCGGGCGAAGCGTCCGCGGCGGCCAGCGCCTGGAACAGCTGCGCGTTCTCGAAGCCGAACTCCGGCTTCTTGCGGCCGAAGAACGTGCCGACGAAGTTCCCGGCGTCGTTGTAGTCACCGGTCCAGCCGAGCAGGTGGAGGTCCTGCCGGCCGAACTTCTGCACGTCGTCCTTGTAGCCACCGTTCCACGGCTTGGCGACGGCCTCGACCTTGATGCCGATGGCCTTCAGGTCCTCGGAGATCGAGGTGAAGACGTCCGCCGGGTTCGGCATGTACGGCCGGGTGACCTCGGTCGGGTAGTAGAACTTCAGCGTCAGGTTCGTCGCGCCGGCCTCCTGCAGCAGCTGCTTGGCCTTCTGCTGGTCGAACGGGTACTTGGTGACGTCGTCGGTGTAGCCCGCGATCGTCTTGGGCACGAACTCGCTGGCCACCTCGGCACCCTCGGGCAGCTTGCTCTTCACGAACTGCTCGCGGTTGATGCCGTAGGCCAGCGCCTGGCGGACCTTGAGGTCCTTCAGCTTGTCGCCGGCCGGACCGGACTGGTTGATGCCCAGGTAGAGCACGTTGAACGGCGGGCGCACCAGCACCTGCTCGCCCTCGTTGCGCAGCAGGCCGTAGTCGGCGGGCGCCGGGTAGTCGTAGCCCTGGATGTCGCCGGCCTTGAGCGCCTGCTTGCGGGCGTTCTCGTCCGGGATCACCTTGAAGATCAGCTTGTCGAGCTTGGCCGTCTGCGTCGGGCTGGTGTCGTTCTTGGACAGGGCGATCTCACCCTTGCCCTGGTCCCAGCTGTCGAACTTGAACGGGCCGGTGCCGACCGGGTGCTTGTTGGCGTACTCGCTGTAGGTGAACGAGTCACCGGACTGGGTGACCTCGTCCGCCTTGTACTGCTTGAGCGCAGTCGGACTCTGCATCGCGAACGACGGCAGGGTGAAGGCCGCGGGGAACGCGCCCTTCGCCTTGTTCAGGTTCACGACCGCGGTCGCCGGGTCCTTGGCTTCGCAGCTCTTGTAGACCGGGTCGCTGTAGTCGGTGCTCTCGTTCTTGGCGAACCCGCCGAAGACGTCGGCGTAGTAGATCATCTGGCTCTGGGCGGCGGCGCCCTTCATGTTGTACCAGCGGTCGAAGTTGAAGCAGACCGCGGTCGCGTCGAAGGCGGTGCCGTCCGAGAACTTCACGCCCTGCTTGAGGGAGAAGGTCCAGGTCTTGCCGTCGTTGCTGGGCTCCCACTTCTCGGCCAGCGAGGGCTCGAGGTCGGCGGTGCCCGGCTTGTTCTGGATCAGCGTGTCGAAGATCTGCCGGGTGATCCGGAAGGTCTCGCCCTCGTCGTTGAAGATCGGGTCGAACAACTTCGGGTTACCGGCCGCGCCGAAGATCATGGTGCCCCCGGAACCACCCCCTGCGCCCTCGTCACGCTTGGATTCCGCACAGGCGGACAGCGAAACCGCGAGCGCGCCGCTCAGCCCGATCAGGGCCACGCGGCGTGTTCGGGTCAGCCGCAATTGCTGCATCTGGCACCCCTTGGGAGATGTTTCGGGTTCAAAGTCACCGTCCGGTCGGTCAGGAATCCGACGGACGATCGGTGTGCTCGCCGACACTAGCGGGAACTCGGCCCGCACTTAAGCACGTGAGGTTACGATCGCGCTACGTGGACGTCGATTTGACCGCAATGTGTCCGTAAATCACGACAGAATGTGACCATTTCGCGGGTCTGGCTGCACCGAGTACGTGATCCATGACTCAGATGGCGGTACCGACATTGCTCCGGTCGTGTATCCGGCTACGGAGTGCTGGATCGATCCGGAAGAGGTCGTTCACGCTCTGTGACCGGCGTGTCCCCTA
Source organism: Amycolatopsis sp. cmx-13-12 (assembly GCA_049998155.1). Classification (GTDB taxonomy): domain Bacteria; phylum Actinomycetota; class Actinomycetes; order Mycobacteriales; family Pseudonocardiaceae; genus Amycolatopsis. Next base: position 1,203,646 of record JAEBES010000002.1, read on the forward strand.
CGAAAGTCGGGTTCCGGCGGCTTCCGGGGTGCCGTCGACGGCGAACCAGCCGCGCTCGAACCGTTGCCACCGCGCCAATTCGGCCCGTGCGGCCGCGCCGTCCCGTTCGACGGTCCTGGCCAGCCGCGCGGCCGCGGAGCCGCCCGAAAGCCAGCAGAGGTGCGAAAGCAGGAATCTTGCCGAAGTGCGGCCGCTGGAAACGCCCTCCAACACGAGGACGTCCGGGACCGCCACCCGGACGAGCTCACCCGGCCGGGGTACGCCGGTGGTCCAGTCCATGCGGCGGTACGTGCCGGGCCGGCCGTCCGCCAGGGGCCGCAGGACACCGTCGACCAGCCGTGGCCACCACGCGACCGGGTCGTCCCAGGTTGCGAAGGCATCGGTGCTCACCAGCGCCGTCCGGCAGCCGCGGGCGGTCAGGTCCGCGACGACCTGGGCGGCCAAGGTGGACTTGCCGGCGCCCGACGGGCCGTCGATGGCCAGCACCCGCACCCGGCCCAGCCGCGCGGGCGCGGCGAGCAGGGCTTCGATCAGCGCGTCACTTGCTGACGCGCTCGACCTCCGGAAGCCCTTTGACGTCGTCGGGCGCCGCCGTCTTCGCCTCCAGCTCGGCGATCCGGTTCGCCAGCTCGCGCCGCGTGTCCTCGAGCTCGCAACGCAGCAGCGCGATCTCCTCGACCGAGGTGCGCACCTCTTCTTCGAGGTGCCCGGTCTCGGTGGACAGGTGCAGCGACACCAGCGCCAGGACGACGCCGGCGAGGAGGAAGACGAAGTTCGACGGGGTCTCCACCCCGGTCAGCCGGGCCAGGAACTGCGCGGCCGCCGGGATCACGGCGAGCACCACGACGCCGATGGCGACGACCAGCCACACGCCCGCGTACTTCTCCCGCAGCTTGCGCCGCCGCATCATCTCGATGACGACGAAGAGCACCAAGCAGGCGATGACGATGCTGAGGATGCGCCAACCGGCCATCTTCGGAAGCTCCTTATGCCGAGTCTGAGGAGTCGACTGCGGGACGTCGGCGGACCAGCGCGAGCAGCAGCGCGAGCCCGGCGCGGCCCAGGTAGACGGCCGACTTGACGGGCGAGTGGCTGGGCGTGCCGCCCGCGCGCTCGCGCATGATGACCGGGATCTCCTTGATGGTCAGCTCGGCCCGGATGGCCATGACCAGCGATTCGACCGTGTCGCCGAGGTACTCGGCCGGGTAGTAGCCGGCGAACAGCCGGATCGCGCGCGGCCCCATCGCCTTGAAGCCCGACGTGACGTCGGTGAGCCGGGTCTTCGCCAGCCGCGAGAAGACGATCGACAGCGCGACCATGGCGTACTTGCGCGGCCCGCTGGCCTTGTACGCGCCCTTGCCGGCGAACCGCGAGCCGATCACGATGTCCGCGTCGTCGAGGCCGCGCAGCAGCGCGTCGAGCTCGTCCGGGTCGTGCTGGCCGTCGGCGTCCACCTGCACGACGACGTCGTACCCGCGGGCGGCGGCGTAGCGGAAGCCGGTGCGCATGGCGCCACCGACCCCGAGGTTCACGGCGAGCCGCGCCACCTCGGCACCCGCGGCGCGGGCCAGCTTGGCGGTGTCGTCCACCGAGCCGTCGTCGACGACGAGCAGATCGCCGCTCGGGAGGGCCCGCTTCACCTGCTCGATGACCGACGCGACGCTCGCCGACTCGTTGAGGGCGGGCATCACGATGAGCACGCGGCGGCTGGTCACCGTGGTCGCCGGGGTCGTTGACACGCGATCACTTTATCCCTTCACTGCCCGTCACCGGCTGCGGACCCGGGTGCGGCTCCCGCCGCGACGACGTCCTGCTGCCCGGCGATCTCGTAGATGGAAGCACCCGCGTTGCGGTAGACCAGCTTGAACCCGGGCGCGGTGTCCAGGTGCTGCAGGCCGGCGTCGTTGCGCTGGTCGGGGACGGCATTGCCCTGGCCGACGAAGGCGTAGCGGACCTTCAGCTCCCGCAGGATCCCGCGGGCCTTGGGGTCGCTCTCGATCCGGTTCGCGAACGCGCTGACGTAGCCGACGTCGCTGGCGTGCGGCGCGCCGTAGTAGTTCCACTGCGTCGGGTGCACGCCCTGCAGCGCGTACATCCAGACCGACCCGTCGAGCCGGTCGTTCAGGACGCGCTCACCGGGCACCGTGTGCTGCGCCAGCCAGGCGAACGCCGTCTCCTCGTCCCCGCTCACCGCGGGGAAACCGCGGTAGGCGATGTTGACATGCACCGAATTGAGGTACACGTACCCGCGGCTGAACCCGCCGACCACCGCCGCGAGCAGCACCACGCCGGCGAGCACGGGCGCGGCCGGGTGCAGCTTCGGCAGCCGGGGCCGGACCTTCGCGGCGAACCACGCCGTCGCGGTGTGGACGAACTCGCCGAACCCGACCGCGCCGATCATCGGCAGCAGCGCGGCGAGCCGGTAGTTGTCGTTGTAGAACGGCCCGCTCAGCAGGTGGACCAGGCCGTTCTCCATGGACACCGTCGCCGCGTACAGGCCGCCGAGCACGACGTACGCCGCGACGAGCCAGAGCATCCGCCGGTGCCGGACCAGCAGGAACATGCCCGCGATGGCGGGCAGGCCGATCCACCACTGCGGGAAGCTCGCCATCGGCGAAAAGGTGACCGTCTGCCCGACCGCGCCGGTCATGGTCGCCGCGTTCGCCCAGACCGCGGACGTGACACCGCCGGCGTTGTAGAGCGAGGGCAGCACCTGCGGCAGGCCGAGCCCGACGGCGAGCAGCGCGGCCGCCACCAGCGACGGCCAGGCGCGCCGCCAGTCGATCGGCTCGAACCTGAAGAGCACGACGGCCAGGATCAGGACGCAGTAGACGGCGAGGACGAAGACGACGCTCGTGTGCAGCGCGGCCAGGCCCGCGACGCCGACCCCGACGGCCAGCGGACCGGTGGCCCCGCCCGGCTCGAGCAGCAGGCGGACCACCGCGAGCATGGCCGGGACCAGGGCGACGCCGGCCGCGTACGGCCAGACCGGGCCGTGCCAGAACAGGTCGTACGGGAACGAGGTGAAACAGGCGGAAGCCGCCGCGGCCGCGACCGCCGTCACCGCCGGCAGCCGCCACGCCCGGCACATCGCGGCCACGCCGAGCGGCACCGCGAAGGTGACGGCGATGGACGCGAAGTTCAGCAGCGGCATCACGGTCAGCCCGCCCTTGCCGAAGAGCAGGGCGAGCAGCGCGTGGTAGGTGTCCGGGTAGAAGTAGTGGGTCTCGTCCGGCAGGTTCGCGATGGTGCCGATGGTCGACGGGCGCGCGTCGCCGCGCTCGGCGATCCAGCGGACGAGGTTCGCGTGGAACGCGGCGTCCCAGTCCTGGTTGACCGTGCCCGGCGTGGGGATGCCGCGCAGCACGGTGAGCAGGCCGACCGCCATCCCGGCGGCGACGCCGAGGGCCGTGAAGGCGTGCGCGCGCCACGACCACCGCGGGCGCTCGGGCGGCTCGGCGTCCGGACGGCGGCGCCGGGTGAACCGGGCCACGGCCCAGGTGACCGCGAAGCCGATGGCCGACACCAGGAGCGTCCACAGTGTCACGGAGAGCGCGGTCCACCGGATGCCCGTGCCGCCCAGCAGCGGGATGGCGAGGGCCACCACCCCGAACGTGAGGACCGGTGCGGCGGCGCCCAGCGTCCAGCCGCGCAGGCCGATCGCGGCCCCGAAAACGGCACCCGGAAGCCAGAATGCGGCCAGAACGAGCAGAAAACCCATTCTCACACCCCATTTTCCGCCGTGATCCGTCCCGCACCCGCGGTGAACGCCGTTCTCCGACGGCGGCGCCACGCTACCGTGCACGTCAGCTCGCTGGTCACCCGCATCCTGGGCGGACCGCGGCCACCCATAGACTCCCGGCGTTGGCGGCTTTGTTGATCGGAGAAAGCATGCTGTCCGAAGCTGTCCGGCTGGCTGCGGGAATCCTGGTGGTGTTGCTCCCGGGATTTTCGATCCTCCTGGTCACCGGCGTACGCGAACGGTTGTGGCTGGCGGGCCTTTCGGCGCCGTTGACCACCGGGTTCGTCCTGCTGGTGTCGCTCTTCACGGGCGTCACCGGGCTCCGCTTCGGCTTGTGGACCGCGGCTGTCGCGCTCGTGGTCGTCCTGCTCGTGCTCGGTGGGGTGCGGTGGCTGGTCCGGCGCCGTCGCGCGGCGGCCGAGCCGGCCGAGCCCGTCGAAGACCCGCGGTTGCGCACGCTGACCGGCCGCGCCGGGCTGGTGGCCCAGGTGCTGGGCGCGCTCATCGCCGTCGGCGGCGTCGGCCTCGGTGTCCGCATGTGGCACAAGGGCCTCGGGTCGTGGCAGACGCCGACCCAGGAGCACGACACCGTCACGCACGCCGTGCTGACCGCCTTCACGCACTTCACCGGCAAGGCCGCGCCGTGGCAGATCCTGCCGATCGACGTGGTGCACGACACGAACGTCCAGTTCTACCCGCCGGGCTTCACCGACATCAGCGCGCTGCTCACCGACATCTTCGGGGACACCATGCTGTCCCTGAACCTGGCGACTGTGGTGTTCTCGGTGGTCGTGCTGCCGCTGTCGGTGGCGGCGTTGACGGCGGCGGTGCTCCGGCACGGCCGGCTCGGCCGCGGCTGGGTCGAGCTCGGCGCCGGCGTCGCCGCACTGGTCTCGGTGCAGCTGTACCGCCCCGGCATCGCCTTCGCCCACGACGGCGGCGTCCTGCCGAACGCGGCCGCGATGACGCTGATGCCCGGGCTCGTCGCCGTGATGCTGGTGATCGGCAAGCGCAACTGGGGCCGCGCGGTGCTGGTCGGCGTCGCCGCCGCCGGTGCGTTCAACCTGCACCCGAGCGCGCTGACCTCCATCGCGCTGACGACGGTCGCGGCCATGCTCGGCCTGCTGTTCACCAAGGCGGGCCGGCTCGCCTTCGTCCGCGCGCTGCTCCCGCTGGTGCTGGCGGGCGTGGTCGCGGTCGTGCTGATCGTCCCGGACGTGCTGGCGCTGCTGCGCCTCGGCAACGGCTCGGTGGTCGACGCGCCGGCCAACATCCGCGGCACCCAGCTCGGCGCGTCGTTCGAGCTGGTCGCCCGGCTGCCGTACGGCGGTTATTTCGACCCGAGCGGCACGATGGGCCAGCTGGTGCTCGGCCTGCTGGGCCTGGCCGGCGTCATCGCGGCGGTGCTTTCGCGGCGCGCGTGGCCGCTGGTGACGGCCTGGCTGTTCTGGGCGGCGGTGATGGTGAGCTTCCACTACTCGCCGAACTCGGGCTTCGGCGCGATGATCGGCCGGTACTACTACCGGGTCGCCAACCGCCTCGACACCCACGTCTACCTGCTGATCCCGGTTTTGGCGGGCGTGCTGTTCGTGGCGCTGGGGCTGTTCGTCGTCGCGGTTCGCAACCCGGTGCCGGCGCGGTTCCGGCCGGCGGTGGCGTACGGGCTGGTCGTGGTCCTGCTCGGGGCGCTGACGGTGACGTCGTTCCGCGGTTACATGAACACGGGGGCGCTGTCGCTGAGCCAGCGCTACGCGACCCCGCAGTTCGTCCGCTACGACGCCTCGGACGACGCGGCGGCGAAGTGGCTGCACGAGCACGCGGCCCCGGGCGAGACGATCCTCAACAACGCGAACGACGGTTCGACGTTGTTGTACGTGGATTACGACCTGCCGATCCTCAACATCGTCCCGGACGGCCACAGCCCGATCCAGGACAACATCACCCTGCTGGCGATGTTCAACTACTACCCGGAGGACCCGGAGGTCCAGAACATTCTGCGGGCGAAGAACGTGCGCTGGGTGTACGTGGACACGTCCGCGCCGACGGTCGGGACGGACGGGCACCACTGGACGGGCAAGCTGACGTACAGCCTGGCGCCGGGACTGAGCCGGCTGGCGGGGTTGCCGGGGCTGACGAAGGAGTTCAGCTCGGGAACGGTGAGCGTTTACCGGTTGGACCTGCCGCAGACCCCGCCGCGAGGCTGACGCCTCAACTCCGCTGACGCTCCGCCACGGCTGGCGCTCTGCCGCGGCTGACGCTTCCGCCACGGCTGGCGCTCTGCCGCGGCTGGTCGTGAGTGGTAAGGCGGGTTAGAACCCTCTTTTTCACTCACGACATCCCGGCGACCGGCGCCTGGTCATGGGGTCCAGCACCCCCGCCGGCCCGAGCGCTGCGGTCCTTCCACAACCGGGCCGGGGTGTGGACAAAGGCCGCTCGGGCGGCTTCTCGGCGCCGGTTTCGGTCGGTCGGGGCCGATAGGCTGAAGTGGGGATGGTCCCCCTGGGAGGGCGGGTCCTGGCCTCGGCGTGTCAGGCAGCTTCGGGCTCGGGCTCGACCGGCTCCGGCGCCCGCCGCAGCACGAACGCGAGCACCACCGCCAGACCCAGCGTCGGGGCCACCGCCAGGGCGACGACCGCGCGGAACACCGTGTCGCCCGGCAGGAACAGCAGCACCAGTGATGCCGTGCCCGTCACCGCCGCCCACGTTGCCAGCACCAGCTTTGCCTGCGTTCGGGCCACCAGCACCGCCGTGAGCAGCTGCATCGGCACCAGCAGCACCGATGACCACACCAGCCCCGCCACCGACCAGCCGTCGATGTCGTACTTCGGGCCGCTCACGAACCTGACCGCCCACGGGCCCAGCCACAGCCCGACCAGTGCGCCCAGCGCCGCCAGGACCAGCGAGGCCGCCGCGCCGAGCGCGAGTACGCGGCGCAACCGGTGGCGGCCCTCCGGGGTCACCGACAGCCGGACCACGAATGGGACCGCCAGTGACTGCACCGGCCCGATCAGGGTCAGCGGTAAGCGCGCGATGACCAGGGCCGCGAACAGCGAGCCGACGCGGTCGCCGTCGCCGCCCGGGGCCAGGAGGCCGACCAGGGCCGGGTAGCCCGTGATCACCGCCGCCGTCAGGGCCGCTCCCACCAGCAGCATGCTCATCCGGCGGGTCGTCACGCCCCAGCCGTCGCCTTCGACGTGGACGTCGAGCAGCCCGCGGGCCGGGCGCGCGAACAGCAGCCAGGCGAACGAGCCCGCCGCCACCGCGATCGCCAGGGAAACGACGTTGTAGGCCACCGAGACGACCAAAACACCCAGGATCAGCGCCCGCACGGCCGGCTCGGCGACCACGAGGAGTGAGAACGCCTTCACCTTGTGCTGCCCGATGAGCAGCCCGCGCGTGCCGAACTGGCAGGCGAACGCGACGCCGCCAGCCAGCACGATCAGCGCCAGCGACCAGTCGCCGCGGAAGAGCTTTTCGTTGATCGGCGGGATCAGCAGCGCGAGTGAAAACACGGCCGCGACGACCACGCCGACCGCGACCGCCCGCAGCGCCGGGCGCCCCGCCTTGCCGCCGGCCAGCGCCGCGACCGCCGACTGGCGGGAGAGCTCCTGCTCCAGCGGCGACAGCGTGCTGCCGAGGCCCATCACCAGGCCCCAGAACGTCACGAAGACCGTGTACTCCGAAGGCGGCAGCAGCCGCTGGCAGGCGACCGTGAGCACGTAACCCAGGCCGATGGACACGATCAGCGAGCCGCCGAGGCTGCCCGCGGTCGTGCGCCCGCTGCGCGCGGCGGCCGGCGTGTCCACTTCGGTGCTCATCGGCGGCGGAGCTGGGCGCGCACGGCCATCGCCAGTCCACGCAGGACACCGGCGCCGAACCCACCGGCGAACACCGGCAGCAGCTTGGTGACCGCGCGGGCCTCGGGGCCGGTCGCGCCGCACTTCTTGACGACTTCGCCCGCCGCGACCGCGCCGAGGACCCCGGCGGCCAGCGTCGTCTTCGGCTTCTTCGCCGCGAAGACCAGGCCGACGACACCGGCCGCGAGGGCGCCGAACAGGGCGTTGCGGGCCGGGCCCGGCGAAGCGATGTAGGAGTCCACGTAGGTCGTGCCGCGGAAGTACGCCTGCTGCGTGAACTTCTTGAACGAGTCGCGCCCGTTGTAGGTCGCGGACAGCTCCGGGGCCAGCCAGATCCGCTCGCGCTCGGCGATCCAGCGCAGCATGCGGGTGTCGTCGCTGGCGAAGCGGAGGTCGTCGAACAGCGACGCGAACGCCGTCACCGAGCCCTCGAGGAGACCGCGGCGGGCGCAGAAGAACGTCGTGCCCTTCGGGTAGACGTCGAACTCCTCGATGCCGTACGACATCAGCCGCGGGTTCGCGCAGTACTTGCGCCAGGGCACCTTGACCAGGCCGGCCATGAACCCGGCGTACGGGTTGTGCTCGGACGCGACGTTGATGTGGCCGTTCCAGACCGCGCGCTCGGGGTGCTCCACGAGCTGGTCGCGCAGGAACGTCAGGGTGTGCTCGTCGACGATGACGCGGCTGTCGAGCAACGCGACCCACTCGCCGGACGACTTGGCGATCCCGGCCCGCCGCGCCTCGAACCGGCCGGAGTTGGCCTGGCTCAGCACGGTGATGCCGTGGCGTTCGCGCAGGTCGTCGAGCCGGGACGGCGTCGCGTCGGTGCTGCCGTCGTCGACCACGACGACCTCGATCGGCCAGCTCGCGGCCGACGCCGAAGCGAGCAGCGCGCCGACACTGCGTTCGATCCAGTCCTGCTCGTTGTAGACCGGGATCACGACGCTGAGCGAGGGGAGGAGCGGGTTCGCACTCACCGTGCCGAGGCTACCCGGCGGCCCGCGCGCCGGGTCGGCCAGTATCCTTACGCCACCGCACCCGACCGGAAATGGGCTCCTCTGGTGATTTCCTTCATTCTCGGCACCACCGCGGAACTGATCAAGATCGCGCCCGTCTACCACGGGATCCGCGAGCGCGGGATGCGGCCGAAGATCTGGTTCACCGCCCAGCACGTCGACGAGGTCGCGGACGTCCTGGCGGACCTGAACATGCCGGAGCCCGACGTCTGGCTGGTGCCGGAGGACAAGGCCCACAACCTCGAGTCGCCGGCGCAGGTCCCGGGCTGGGCCGCGCAGGTGCTGCGGACGGCGTGGAGCCGCCGCCACGAGCTGCGCGCCGCGCTGACCGAGGACGGCCGTCCCCCGCTGGTGCTGGTGCACGGCGACACGTTCACCACGCCGTACGGCTCGCTGATCGGCAAGCGGATCCTGAAGTCCCGCGTCGGGCACGTCGAGGCGGGCGCGCGGTCGGGCAGCATCCTCTCGCCGCTGCCGGAGGAGCTGAACCGCAAGATCGCGGCGAAGATCGTCGACATCCACTTCGCGCCGAGCATCCGCGAGGTCAACAATCTGCGCCACGCCCGCGGTGTCGTCGTCGACACCGAGGCGAACACGGCGATCGACGCGATGCGCCTGGCGATCAACCAACCGCTGGACGTGCCGAACCTGCCGGAGAAGTTCGGCCTGGCCACGCTGCACCGCTTCGAGCTGGTTTCCCGCCCGGACAAGTACCGCGAGGCCCTCGAAATCCTGCGCGAGCAGAGCCGCAAGATGCCGATCCTGTACATGGCGGGCGCGCCGGAGCGCGAAAAGATCCGCGCGCTGGGCATCGGGAACATCTTCGACGACCAGTTCATCGTCCAGCCGAAGATGCGGTACCTGAAGTTCCTGCCGCTGGTGGCGCGCGCCGAGTACGTCGTCACCGATTCGGGTGGTCTTTCGGCGGAGTGCTACTACCTCGGCCTGCCGTGCGCGGTGCACCGCGAGCGCACGGAGACGCCGCAGCACCTCGGCGAGACGGTCGTGCTGACCGAGATGCGCGGCGACAAGCTGCAGAACTTCCTCGACACGTACCAGAACCGCCGCGGCGAGTCCTGGATGGACAAGTACCACCCGTCCGAGATCGTCGTCGACACGCTGGCGCAGCTGGGCTACTGCTAGGTCCTTCGTCCGGGTGACCGCCGGTTTTTCCGGCGGTGAGCCGGGCAGAGTGTCGCCATGATCCACATCGGACTGGCGGCCGCGCTGGTGGTGGTCCCGCCCATCGACCAGGGTGCTGTTCGCGACGCCGCGCTGGCGGCGGGCTTCCAGGAGGCGTACGTCGGCGCCGCGGGCCCGATCGCCCGCGCGATCCACGCGGCGTACGACATCCCGGCGTCGGTGACGGTGGCGCAGGCGATCCTGGAGTCGAACTGGGGCCGCAGCAAGCTGTCCACCGCCGAGCTGAACCACTTCGGCTTCAAGTGCGTGACGCCGACGAGCCCGGGACCCCTGGCCCTGCGGTGCGCCCGGTACCCGACGACGGAGTGCGTTCCGGCGCCGTGCCACGCGGTGGACGCGTACTTCCGCTCGTACGCGTCGATCGACGACTCGTTCCGCGATTACGGCCGGCTGCTGACGACATCGCCGAACTACGCGGCGGCGCTGCCGGTGCGGGCGGACCCGGACGCGTTCATCCGGGCGGTGGCGCGAAAGTACGCCACCGACCCGGAGTACGCGAACAAGGTGATCAGGTTGATGGACCTGTACGACCTACGACGCTTCGACTCGTGAGTGGGAAACAGTGTTCTAACCCTGTTTCTCACTCACGAGCTTCAGAGCGCGCGGCGGCCGGAGAGGGCGCGGCCCAGCGTCAGCTCGTCCGCGAACTCCAGGTCACCGCCCATCGGGAGACCCGACGCCAGCCGCGTCACGCTCAGGCCCGGGAAGTCGCGCAGCATGCGCACCAGGTACGTCGCCGTCGCCTCGCCCTCCGTGTTGGGGTCGGTGGCGATGATGATCTCCTTGATGTCCGCCTCGCCGATGCGCTTGAGCAGCTCGCGCATCCGCAGCTGCTCCGGGCCGATGCCCGACAGCGGGTCGAGCGCGCCGCCCAGGACGTGGTAGCGGCCCTTGAACTCGCGCGTGCGCTCGACCGCCAGGACGTCCTTCGGCTCCTCGACCACGCAGATGACCGTGAGGTCGCGGCGCTCGTCGCGGCAGATGCGGCACTTCGGGTGCTCGGAGACGTTGCCGCAGATCTCGCAGAACTGCACGCCCTCCTTGACCTTGCCGAGCACGTCCTGCAGCCGCGCGATGTCGGCCGGGTCGGTGGCCAGCAGGTGGAACGCGATCCGCTGGGCGCTCTTCGGCCCGACCCCGGGCAGGCGCCCGAGTTCGTCGATCAGGTCCTGGACGACACCCTCGTACAAGTTCGTCAGCCGCCGAAACCGAGGCTGCCGAGGTCCGGCATGCCGCCACCGCCGCCGAGCCCGCCGGCCAGCGGGCCGAGCTTCTGCTCGGTGAGCTTCTGCGCGCTCGCCGACGCGTCGCGGACCGCCGCGACGATCAGGTCGGACAGCGTCTCGACGTCGTCCGGGTCGACCACCTTGGGGTCGATCTGCAGGCTCTTCAGCTGGCTGTCACCGGAGACGGTCGCGGTGACCAGTCCGCCGCCGGCCGTGCCGGTGACCTCGGTGTTGGCCAGCTCTTCCTGGGCTTCGACGAGCTTCTGCTGCATCTGCTGCGCCTGCTGCATCAGCTGGGAAAGGTCGAAGCCGCCGCCGGGTTGGGCCATGATCGCACTCGGTCCTCTCTGCACGCCTGTGTCCCCACCAGGGTAGTCGCGCCACGCGGAGGGCCGGGCTGTGGCACCGTGGTCGCCGTGCGACGCGCGACTGCTCCCCTGCTGCTGGCCGGTGCTCTGCTGCTCACCGGGTGCTCCGACGACGCTCCGGCGGCTGCTCCTCGCCCCGCGCCGGTGGTCACGACGGCGGCACCTACGCCGTCTTTGTCGTCTTCACCGGTCGCGCCGCCTTCGTCGTCGTCGCCTTCGCCCTCACCTTCGCCGTTGGCGTCGGTGGCGTCCGGGAAGGTGGTCGTGCTGGATCCCGGGCACAACGGCGGGAACGGCGCCCACCCGGTGGAGATCAACCGCCAGGTGCCGGCGGGGCGGGGGGAGACCAAGCCGTGCAACACGACCGGCACCGCGACCAACGCGGGCTACCCGGAGCACGCGTTCACCTTCGACGTCGCCCAGCGGGTAGGGAAAGCGTTGGCGGGCAACGGGATTCGGGTCGTCTACACGCGACAGAACGACACCGGCGTCGGTCCTTGCGTCGACCGCCGCGCGGCGATCGGCAACGAGGCGGACGCGGACGCGGTCGTCTCCATCCACGCCGACGGCTCGGAAGCGGCCGGGGCGAACGGCTTCCACGTGGCGTATTCGGCACCCCCGCTGAACGCGGCGCAGGGCGAGCCGTCGACACGCCTGGCGCAGACGCTGCGCGACACGATGCGCACGAGCGGCTTCAGCGCGGCGAACTACATCGGCACGAACGGCCTGTCGGCCCGGACGGACCTGGCCGGCCTCAACCTCTCGACCCGCCCCGCGGCCCTGGTGGAGTGCGGCAACATGCGCAACGCCACGGAGGCGGCCCGGATGACGAGCGCGGAGGGCCGTCAGCAGTACGCCACGGCCATCGCGGCGGCGATCGAGGCCTACCTGGCCTCCTGACCCCGCCGTGTCGTCCCTTCGATCACGCGTGTCGACCTCTCGATCACGCGTGTCGACCTTTTCCGCACGGTGCTCGCGCGACGGAACGGCGAGCAGGCGTGCGTGGAGGGTCGACACGCGTGATCCGGGAGTCGACACGCGTGATCCGGGAGTCGACACGCGTGATCAGGAGGTCGACACGCGGCAGGTTCAGTCGAGGGGGCGGGCGCCGAGGTGCTCGGAAAGGAGCTTGCGGGCCACCTCGTCCGGGTCCTTGTCCGGCGGGGGTGGGGGCGGCGGGGGCGCTGGGCTGGCGTCCTCGTTGTAGAGGTCCTCATCGTCCTCGTCGGAGGGTTCCGGGGGGAGCGGGATGTCCGGCTCGGTCGTCGTGACCTTGGCGCGCGCCGGGGGCGGCGGGGTCGCCGGGCGGGCTGCCGGTTCGGCGGCGGGGGCCGCGGCCGCCGACTGGCGCGTGAACGACCGCTCCGGCGCCGGGGCGGCCTGCTGCGGACGGGCGGCGGGCGCGGCCGGGGCGTTGCCGTGGACGCAGCGGACCTGCCAGTCGCCACCGAGGACGTCGGTCAGGGCGCCGGCGATCTTGCGGGCGTTGTCCTGGTCGGAAAGGCGGCGGGCCAGGGGCTCGGACTTGTGGGTCAGCGTCACGGCGTTGCCCTCGACGCTCGCCACCGTCGCCTGCGTCAGCATCGCTTCGAGGCTGCGGCCGCCGGTGAACTTGCGCAGGGCGGTCATCAGCTGCGGCCAGATGTTCCGGATGCCGGCGGCGTCCAGCCCGCCCGACGCCGCGGGCGCGGCGGCCGCGGGTTCCGGCGCCGCCGCGGGCGCGCCGCCGTTGGCGGACTGCGCGGGAGCAGGCGTGCCACCGCCCGGCGAACGCACCGCACCCCAACCGGCGTCGTCCGATTGAGCCGCGGCCGGCGCCGCCGCGGCCGCCGGGGTGGCGGGCGCGGGCGCAGCAGCCGGGGTGCGCGGGGCAGCGACGGGAGCAGGCTCGGCGGCCGCCGGGCGGGCCGGCGGCTTGACCGGCTCCGGCACCGGCGCCGGACCCGCCGACGCCGGGCGCTGCGAAGGCCTCGAAAACTCGCGTTCCGGCGCCGCGCGCACCGGCGGCTCCACGCCACCCTCCGCCGGCGCGCCTCCCCCGCCCGCCAACGTCGCCCGGCGCTCCAGACGCTCGATCCGCGCCAGCAGCGCCTTCTCCGCCTCGGTCACCGACGGCAGCAACATCCGCGCGCACAACAGCTCGAGCACGAGCCGGGGCGACGTCGCCCCGCGCATCTCCAGGAGTCCATTGTGGACGATGTCGGCGTAGCGCGACAGCGTGCCGAGGCCGATCCGCTCGGCCTGCGCGACCATCCGCGACAGCTCCTCCTCCGGCGCGGACACCAGCCCACCCGCCGACTCCGGCACCGCGCGCAGCAGCACCAGGTCGCGCAGCCGGTCGAGCAGGTCGGTCGCGAAGCGGCGCGGGTCGTGGCCCGCCTCGGTCAGCTTCTCCACCGTGCCGAACACCGTGGCCGCGTCCTCGGTCGCCAGCGCGTCGACCATGTCGTCGATCAGCGCGACGTCGGTGACGCCCAGCAGCGAGACCGCCCGCGAGTACGAAACGCCCTCCGGCCCGGCGCCCGCCAGCAGCTGGTCGAGCACCGACTGCGTGTCACGCGCCGAGCCGCCGCCCGCGCGGATGACCAGCGGGTACACCGCCGGCTCGACCTCGACGCCTTCCGCCGCGATGTTGCGCTCCAGCAGGTTGCGCATCGAGCTCGGCGGGATCAGCCGGAACGGGTAGTGGTGCGTGCGCGAGCGGATGGTGGTCAGCACCTTGTCCGGCTCGGTCGTCGCGAAGATGAAGATGACGTGTTCCGGCGGCTCTTCCACGATCTTCAGCAGGGCGTTGAAGCCCTGCGTGGTGACCATGTGCGCCTCGTCGATGATGAACACGCGGTAGCGCGACTCGGCCGGGGCGTAGAACGCCTTGTCCCGCAGCTCGCGGGCGTCGTCGACACCACCGTGGCTCGCCGCGTCGAGCTCGGTGACGTCGACGCTGCCCGGGCCTTCGGGCGCGAGCGCCCGGCACGAGTTGCACTCGCCGCACGGGTCCGGCGTCGGGCCCTTGGCGCAGTTCAGCGAGCGCGCCATGATGCGCGCGCTGGACGTCTTGCCGCAGCCTCGTGGGCCCGAGAACAGGTAGGCGTGGTTGATCCGCCCGGCGGACAGCGCCGTGCGGAGGGGTTCGGTCACATGCTCCTGACCGACGACCTCGGCGAAGGTCGCCGGACGGTACTTGCGGTACAGCGCGAGAGCCACCTCGCGAGGGTACCGGGCACCACCGACAACCTTCGCCGTGCGGTCAGGAGACCAGGGCCGTCGCTTCGGCGACCATCGCGTTCACCTTGGTGACGTGCGCGGCCGTGAACGCATCACGCGCCCGCGCCTTGGGCAGCTCGACGTCCAGGTAGTGCTGCAGGCCCGAGTCCGGCCCGTCGAGCACGCCCTGCGCGACCGCGACGACCTCCGGCCCCTCGCCGAGGGTCCGGGTGGCGTAGATGTCCAGGTCGATCAGGTGCGCGACGTACCGGCCGTGGGCCAGGAACTCGCGGATGTCCGCGACGGTGCCGTCGAGCGCCTTCTGCGCCGCCGACTTCGTCGACGGGCCGCCGGCCGCCATCAGCTGGCTGACCTCGACGCGGTCGTCGGTGTCCCGGCCCGGGTAGTCACCGGTGCGCAGCAGCGCGGCGACACCGGCGTACGGGCCGGCGAGCGCGTCACGAGCCGCCTGGCGCAGCCCCGGACGGGCCTTCGGGTCCGCCGCGATCGCCGAGACGGCGGCGCGGTCGTCGGACTCCTGCGCGACCGCGAGACCGCTGCGCACGAACGTGACGACGTCGTCGTCCGAGCCGCTCAGCGCGGCGCGGGCGGCGTTCTTGACGGCGGCACTGCCGTTGCGCAGCAGGTAGACGGACGCCTTGCGGCCGTTCGGCACGGTCAGCGCCGGGTCGGCCGCGTCGGCGAGCAGCTTGTCGTTGTCGGTCTTGGCCTTGGCCGCGCGCGCCGCGGCTTCGCTGGCCTGCTGCTGCGCGGCCGCTTCGGCCCCTGCGGCAGCCTGGCCGTTGCGCTGGTTCTCGGCCTGCTGGGCCTTGAGCCGGTCGGCGTTCGCCGTCCGCGCGTCCGCGGCGATCCGGCGGGCCGTTCCCGCGGCGATCTTCACCTCCAGGGTGCGGTGGGCGGCCTTGGCCGCCTTGGCCTGCTCGAGCCGCTGCCCGACCGCGGTGGCTTCGGCGTCGTAGTTCACGCTGACCTGCCACCACAGCGACAGGAAGTACCGGACGTCCTCCGGCGTGCCGTCGAGTGCCGCCTGCCCGGCGGCCTTGACCTCCGGGCCGCCTTCGGCCATGGCCTGGTTGACCGTGATCCGGTCGTCGGTGTCCTTCGCCCGCTGCAGGCCGGTCTCCAGGAAGGCCCGCACGTCGGCGGGGGTGCCGTCGAGCGCCTGCTGGGCCCGGGCCTTGACGGTCGGGCCACCGGTGTTCATCGCCTGGCCGACGGCGATCCGGTCGTCCGCGATCCGGGCCTGGGCCAGGCCGTGCGCCAGGTACTCGCGGACGTCGTCCTGGGTGCCGCTGAGCGCCTGCTGGGCGGTGCGCTTGGTGACCGGGCCGCCGTTGCTGAGCGCCTGGGTGACGAGGACCCGCTCGTCGTCGTTCTGCGCCTGCTGGCGGCCGGTGGCCAGGAAGGCCTGCAGGTCGGCGGGCGAGCCGAGCAACGCCGCTTCGGCGGCCCGCGCCACGCCGGGACCGCCGGTCTCCAGGAACGAAACGGCCTGCGCCCGGTCGGGCAGGACATCCGCGGCCGCCGGCGTCGCGAACAGGCCGGCCGTGAGTGCGGCGGCAACGATTACTGCGTTTGCACGCAAGGTGAAACCCCCTCGATCGATGATCGTCCAGTTGCTTATCGCGGGGGCGGTCGGAATGTTTCCGATAACCTCGGATTCCGTGAGCCGCACGCGGAAACCCGAGCCGGTGCCCGGGCGCTACCCGGTGCGGTTCGGCACGGCGGAGCTGGTCCGCGACGCCGACCGCAGCAACGCCTGGCTGGTGTCGGTGGACGGCGTCGCGCAGTCGTACGTCGACCTCGACGACCCCGCCCACCTGGAGTTCGACTACGTCCGCCGGTTCGCGGACGTGCTGGACCGGCTGCCGCCCGGCCCGCTGGACGCGCTCCACATCGGCGGGGCGGCGTGCACGCTGCCGCGGTACGTCGCGGCGACGCGGCCGGGCTCGCGGCAGCTGGTGTTCGACGCCGACGGCGAGCTGGTGGAGCTGGTCCGCACGCAGCTGGGGCTGCGGGTGCCGGGGGTGCGCGTGAGGGTGACGGACGGCCGCGAAGGCCTCGCGACGCGCCGCGAGGATTCGGCGGACCTGGTGGTGGTCGACGCGTTCGAGCGGGCGACGTTGGCGGGCGGCCTGGCGACGCTGGAGGCGACGACGGCGATCGCGGGCATCCTGCGCGCCGGGGGGATCTACCTGGCGAACATCACGGACGGCTCGGGCCTGCCGTTCGCCCGCCGTTTCCTGGCGACGCTGCGGGCGGTGTTCCCGGAGGTGCTGTTGCTGGCGGACCCGGGGGTGCTGCGCGGCCGCCGGTTCGGAAATCTGGTGCTGGCGGCATCGGCCACCGAGCTCCCGACGGCGGAGATAGCCCAGCGAACAGCCTCGGCGGCCTTCCCAGCACGGTGCGTGCATGGCGCGGAGCTGCAGAAACTGGCGGGCCGGGCGGCTTTGCTGACGGACGCGGACACCCCACCACCCCCAAGCCCCCCAAAAGACATCCTGGGCCTGTTCTGACCACCCAAGCGCCCCCGCCCGCCGCCAAGCCCCGGCAGCCCACCCAATCCGCACCCAAAGGCCACGGCAGCCCACCCAGACCGCGCCCAAAGGCCACGGCAGAGCTCCCAGACCGTGAGCGAGGCACCGTGGGGGTCCGGGGGCTCGGCCCCCGGGTGAAAGGACAAAGTGAAGGCCCGGCGAAGGGGCGAAGCCCCGAAGCAAGGAGCCGAAAAGAAGGGGACCCCGCGCACCCGCCAGAGCCTGCTTATCCTTGCTGCCTTCCGGCCCTGGGGAGGTTCACAGGGTGGACGCCGCGCGGGGTCCGTCGCCAAGTGTAGCGGGCTTCGATCCGGGCGTGGATCAGGCCCCTGCGCCCGCCTGGGCTCGTGCGCGTTTGAACGTGTTGTGCAGCACCGCCAGCAGGGCGTCCCGGACCGACAGCTTCTGCCGGGCGTCGAACGTGATCAGCGGGACGTCGTCGCTCACCGCCAGTGCCCAGCGGACGTCCTCGAGGTTGTGGCCCAGCGAGCCGTCGAACATGTTGACCGCGACCACGAACGGGAGGCCCGCGTTCTCGAAGTAGTCGACCGCCGGGTAGCAGTCGTCCATGCGGCGGGTGTCCACGATGACCAGTGCGCCGAGTGCGCCGTGGACCAGGTCCTGCCACATGAAGCCGAAGCGGTCCTGGCCCGGCGTGCCGAACAGGTACAGCTTGACCTCTTCGTCGATCGTGATGCAGCCGAAGTCGAGGGCGACCGTCGTCGTGGTCTTGGCCGGGACGTGGCCGGTGTTGTCCACGGACATGGAGGTGATCGCCGCTTCGGTCGTCAGCGGTTTGATCTCCGAGATGGACGACACCGCCGTCGTCTTGCCGACGCCGAAGCCGCCCGCGATGACGATCTTGACCGGGGCCGGCGGCCGGGTGCCCGGTTCAGTGAATGGCTTCGAGTCCACGAATGACCCTTTCGATCATGCCGAGGTCGTGCGAGTTGTGGTTGCCCGGCCGCCGGACGACGACGTAGCCCAGCTCGGCGAGGTCGGCCACCAGCACCCTGGCCACGCCGATGTGCAGGCCGAGCATGGCGGCCACCTCGGCGACCGACATCGTGTTCCGGCAGAGGGAAACGATTTCCTGGCGTTCGAACGTGAGCTTCGGGTGCGAGGCCGCGCCGAGGCGGGACGTCATGACCTGTGCCTCGATCTCGAGGCTCTGGTCGACCGGCTGGGCCCGCCCCGAGGTCATCAGGTACGGCCGCAGCAGCGAGATGTCCGGCTCTTCGGACATCACGACCCCACAGTGTTCTTGAGCTCCTCGATCAAGCCGGGTGTCAGCACCTCGGTGGCACGGTTGGCGAACATCGCCATTTCGTAGGCGATGGTCCCGAGGCTGGCCTGCTTGTTCGCCAGCACACCGAGCGAGCAGCCGATGCTGATCGTGCAGACGAGCAGGTACCCGTGTTCGAGCTCGATGATCACCTTGTCCGGCGAGCCGAGGGGGTGGCTTTCGGAGACGCCATGGGCGAGGCCGAGCATGGCGGAGGAGATCGCGGCGAGGCGGTCGGCGTTGGAGCGCTCGAGCTCCGTCGACATCGCGATCAGCAGGCCGTCGGCCGAGACCGCGATGGCGGCTATCGCGCCCGCGGTGTGCTGCGCGAAGCGGCTCACCAGCCAGTTGAAGTTCTGGGCTTCGACACTGACGCCAGGTGCGGGGATGCTCATTTCCTGCTCTCTTCTCCTCGTTCCATCACACGACCGGCGACCACGCCTTGGGGCGGGCTGTCTGCCGTCACGTCCTCCGCCTTCGCGAGGCCGGCGGCGAACGCGTCGAACGCCGCTCGTTCGGCCGCCGGGTCCCGCTTGGTGCGGTTGACGACGGCGCGGGCGAGCGGCCGCCCCGCGGGCTGCTGACGCAGGCCCGGGGCGAGCTGGGCACCGGGGACCCGGCGCATCAGGCCGTCGCGCGACTGCGCGGCGGCCGTGAAGGGGGCCGTGGGCACCGGTGATGCGCCGACGGGGGCGCGGACCGGAGGAGGTGACACGGGTGCGGTCACGACGGTGGGCGGCGCGGACGGCGGGTCGGCCGTCAGCGCGCTGACCTCGGCCGCCTTCGGGAAGGCGGCGGTAGCCGGAGGGCCGGCTTCGGCGACCTTCGCGAAGGCGCTCGCGAAGCCGTCCATCGCGGCCTTGGTCGCTTCCGGGTCGTGCCGCGGCTTGGTGTCGGTCGCCGGCGCGGTGGTGCCCGGGCTGGGCAGCTGGGCGCCGCGGACCCGGCGGCGCAGGCCGCCACGCGACTCCGAAGAAGACACAGACGACGCAGAAGACACCGAAGACCCGGACGTGACCGCCGCCGCGACCGCGACCTCCGGTTCCTCGGCGGGCGTGCCGTCGGGTTCGGCGTCCGGCCAGACCGGTTCCAGTTCGCGGAACCAGCGGAAGCCGTTGCCGTGGCCGAGCAGCGCCGGGATCGCCGGCGCCGGCAGTTCGGTGGGCCGGTCGCGTTCGGGCGCCGGCGGCGGGAAGTCGTCCGAAGAGGACAGCGGAAGGGGCGTGACCGGCGCGGCGTGCCGCGGCGGCGCCGCGATCGGCGGGGCGGCCTGCGCGGGGATCGCGGGCACCTGCTCGGTCTTCGGGCGCAGCGCGGTCCGGTGGCTGAACAGCGCCGCCGGGATGGTCAGCCGCGCGGTCACGCCGCCGGTGGTCGGCGTCGCGAGCAGCTCGACGCCCAGCTCGTGGCGCCGCGCCAGGCGGCCGACCACGAACAGGCCGAGCACACTGGTCGGCGCGAGCTCCAGGCGTTCGCGCTCGACGAGCCGCCGGTTCTCCTCGGCCAGCTTCTCCGCAGTCATGCCGATGCCGTGGTCGACGATGCTCACCAGGCAGGCGCCGTCGGCCAGCTGCATGGTGTCCACCTCGACCATCGAGCCCGGCGGCGAGAACGACGTCGCGTTCTCGAGCAGCTCGGCGAACACGAGCACCAGGTCCGCGCCGAGGGCCGACGACAGCAGGATGTCGGCGACGACCCCGAGCTTGACGCGCTGGTAGTCCTCGATCTCGGCGAGCGCCGAGCGCAGCGCCGTGGACAGCTCGATCGGGCCGGCGATCCGGGTTTCGTCGCGGGTGCCGGACACCACGAGCAGGTTGTCGGCGTTGCGGCGCAGGCGGGTGGAGAGGTGGTCGAGCCGGTAGAGGCTGGCCAGCAGCCGGGTGTCCTGCTCGTTGCGCTCGACCTCGTCGATCAGGGCGAGCTGGCGGCCGACGAGGTTCTGCGTGCGCTTCGCGACGTTCGCGAACATCAGGCTGGTGTTGCGCCGGGTGAGCGCCTGGCGTTCGACCAGCTCGGCCGCGGTGGTCTGGACCCGGTTGAACGCGGCGGCCAGCTTGCCCAGCTCGTCTTCGGAGACGACGTCGATGGTGGCCAGGCGCGGGATCTGCTCCTCGGCCTCTTCGGTGTCGGTCACGCGGACGAGCTCGGTGCCGGCGAGGTCGGCGACCGACGTCGCCGCGGTGGTCAGCTGGCGCAGCGGGCCGGCGATCGAGCGGGACACCGCGACGGCGAGGAAGGCGACGAGCAGGAACAGCGCGCCGGCGCCGAGACCGACGGTCCAGGACAGCTGCGTCGCGCTGTCGGCGCGCTCGGTCGCGGAGCCGGCGATCTCGTCGATCGCCCGCTCCTGCACGAGTTTCCGCTGGCTCGAGTGCGCGTCCGCCGCGGAGAACACGTCCGCGACGTACTGGGTGGTGCCCGCCGCGTCGCGCGGTTTGTCGACTTCGGCGGCGAGTTCGTCGACGCGCCGCCCGGCGTCGCTCTGCTCGATCCGGACGACCTGGGCGGAGCGTTGGGCGTCGTCACCGTCGTCGCCCTGCTTGACGAACCGGTCGACGAAGATCGGCGCCTGCTGGGTCGCGTCGTCCAGGATGGGCTTGCCGGCCTCCGGCGACACCGCGGTCACGATGAGGGCCATCGCGCGCAGCGAGTTCTCCTCGTTCGCGCGCAGCAGCGCGTCGAGCGCGGTCAGTTCGCGCGCGCCCTCGGCGTCACTGGTGAGCTGCGGGACCAGGCGCAAGGAGTCGATCACCGCGTCGATCACGGCGTTGTAGGTACGGGCGACGCTGTCGAGCGCGACACCGCGGCGGCCGGCGTTCTGCCGCAGCTCGGCGAGCGAGCCGATCCGGGTCAGCGCCGCGGAAAGCTCGTCGGGGGCGTCATCGCCCAGCGACCTGCGGACGTCGGCGACCGCCGCGTCGACCACCTTCTGCTGCTGGACCATCTGGTCGGGGCTCGCCGACGGCGTCGCCACGAACACGGCCGTCAGCAGCCGCTCGCGCTGCAGCTGCCACATCAGCCCGCCGAGCTGCTGCGCGTGCCGCGCCACGCCGGCCGACTGCGCCGCCGCACCGGCGCTGTTCGCCTGCGTCAGCACGAACGGCACCGACACCAGCACCACCGCGACCAGCGGGGGCAGGAGCAGCAGGTTCAGCTTGCCGCGAATACCGAGCCGGGCGAGAAAGCCTCCGCCGGCCCGTTTCGCGGTCGGCCTGCCGTGTCTCATCCCGCGACCTTCCCGTCTTCCGTTCTCACTCGACCGCGGCCACCCGGCTCACGTGGCCCCGGTGCTGCTCCCGGACCAGGTCCTCGATCCGGGCGCGCAGCTCGAGGAACCGCGGTTCGCGCTTCACCGCCAGGTCCCGCTCGGCGGGCAGCGCCACCTCGACGTCGGCGGCGATCCGGCCGGGGTCGGAGGCGAGCACCACCACCCGGCCGCCGAGGAACACCGCTTCCTCGACGTCGTGGGTGACCATCAGCACCGTGGTGCCGGTGTCGGCCCACACCTGGCGGATGAGCACCTGCATGTCCTCTTTGGTCTGGACGTCCAAGGCACCGAAGGGTTCGTCCAGCAGCAGGACTTCCGGTTCGCACGCGAGGGCGCGCGCGATCGCGACGCGCTGCTTCTGGCCGCCGGAAAGCTGTTTCGGCAGCGACTTGCGCACGGCGTCCAGGCCGGTTTCGGCGAGGTACCAGTCCACCCGCTCGGCGCGCTCGGCCGGGTCGAGCGAGAGCAGCTCGAGTCCGAACGCGACGTTCTTCTCGACGCTGCGCCACGGGTACAGCGCGCCGGCCTGGAAGACGAGCCCGCGGTCGGGCCCGGGCCCGGTCACCGGCACGCCGTCGAGCACGATCTCGCCCTCGGTCGGCCGGCTCAGCCCGGCCACCAGCGAGAGCAGCGTCGACTTGCCCGAGCCGCTCGCGCCGACGACGCAGACGAACTCGCCGCGCAGCACTTCGAGGTCGACACCGTCGAGGGCGCGGGTGACCCGGCCGCGGACGGTGTAGTCCTTGGCGACGTTCCGCAGTTCCAGCGTCATGCCGCCCACTTCCCGACCCGCGTGCGCAGCAGGCGCAGCAGAACGTCGATGAGGAGCCCGGCGACCCCGATGACCACGAGCACCGCGAAGATCTTGTCGGTCTGCAGGAACCGCTGCGCGCGGACGATCCGGTAGCCGAGGCCGGCCGAGGAGTTGATCAGCTCGGCGACGACGACGAAGTTCCACGCCGCGGCCGCGTTGACCCGGATGGCGTCGATCATGCCCGGCAGCGAGTGCGGCACGACGATCTTGCGCAGCACCTCGCCGCGGCGCGCGCCGAGCGTGTAGGAGACGTCGATGAGCGAGGCCGGCACGCCGCGGACGACGTCGGCGGTCATCAGCGTGTTGAAGAAGACCGTGCCGATGAAGAGGATGGCGATCTTCGACGGCTCGCCGAGGCCGAGCCAGATGATCAGCAGCGGGATGAACGCGCTCGCCGGCAGGTAGCGCAGCAGCCCGATCAGCGGCTCGAAGAACGCCTGCCCGGCGGTGAAGGTGCCCATCAGGATGCCGAGCGGCACCGAAACGAGCACGGCGAGGCCGAAGCCTTCGAGCACCCGCTGGGTGGTCGTCCAGAGGTCGTCGAAGAGCTCGCCGCTGCTCGCCATGTCCACCCCGGCCCGGAGCACCGCGGCCGGGGACGGCAGGAACGTCGAGTCGACGGCCCCGCTGACGCTCAGCGTGACCCACGCCAGGAACGGGATGGCGAACGACAGCACCGCGAGCGTCCAGCGGGACGCCGCGGAAATGGGCGTGCGCAGGGAGAACAGCGGCGAAGCGGCCGGTTTCAGCCCGGCCCGGCGGGGCAGCGGCGACCAGGCGGGGCGTCCACCGCCCGCCCGGCCGGCCTCCTGCTGCTCGGCGAGCCGCAGTTCCGCTTCCTGTGCTTCCGCGGCCCGCGCGTCGGCCGTGTCCGCCGGGGTGGTGCGCTGGGTCGGACCGGTCACTGGGGCGCGGCCTTCACGAACTGGTCGTCGAACAGGCCGTCGAGCGAGGGCCGCTGCTGGGCGAGGCCGGTGCCGACGATGAAGTCGATGATCTTGTTCGCCTGGAAGTCCAGGTGCTGCGCGGTGACGCCCGGCGTGAACGCGTCGATGTTCTGCTGCCGCGTGAAGATCGTGGTGCCGGCGTCGTAGGACTTGTAGTCCGCCTCGGAGACGCCACCGCGCTTGGCCATGATCTTGACGGCCGCGTCCTTGTTGTTCTTGATCCAGGTCAGCGTCTCGAACCAGGTGTTGACCAGCGCCTGCACGTCCTTGGGGTGGTCCTTGACCAGCTTCTGCGACGTCACCAGGTGGTCCGGGATGGAGCCGGGGAACTCGGCCGACGACGAGATCGCGCGGCTGCCGGCGCGCTCCAGCGCCGTCGAGGTGAACGGCGCGAACGCGGCGACCGCGTCGACCTGGCCGCTCTTGAACGCGGCGGCCGCGGCGTCGGTCGGGAGGTTGACGAGCTGGATGTCCTTTTCGGTCAGTTTCGCCGACTGCAGCGCCAGCAGCAGCAGGTAGTGGTCGACCGCGCCCTGCTCGACGGCGACCTTCTTGCCCCGGAGGTCGGCGATGCTGGTGATCCCGTCCCGCGCGATGATCTTGTCGTTGCCGGTGGAGTTGTCGTTCACCAGCACGATCGACAGCTTCGCGCCGCCGGAGACCGACGACAGCGTGTCGTTGAGGGTCTGGCTGTTGGCGTCGATGGCGCCGCTGGAAAGGGCGTTGATGCTGTCGGTGTAATTGTCGAAATACTTGAGATCGACGTTGACGCCGTTCTTGGTGAACAGGCCCTGTTCCTGCGCCACCTGCCAGGGGAACCAGCCCGGCCAGGCGCTGAACCCGAGGGTGATCTTGCTGCCGCTGCCGGAGGCGGAGCTGTCGCTGCACCCCGAAAGCGCGGTGACCCCGGCGAGGGTCAGCAAAGTCAGGAGCACCGTCAGCAGACGGGGGCGAGGACGGGAAATCACAACGAACTCCAGGTTGCGGGGGAAGTGGAGTGGTGCGTACCGAAAGGGGGAATTGCGGCGCTCGGGGGCTACGGGTGGTGACGACGGGGAGGGGGATCGGTTCGAGCTGCGCTGCCGCGCACGGTCATCGCTGCTCACTTCCGCCGCACCTGATCGGGTCATCGCGAGAGAACGCGGACAGGAGGCGCCTACCACCAGTGAAATCCCAGCACTCAGCGCACCGGATCAGCCACCCCTGTCCCTCTCCCGGCGGAGAGCCTAGCGACTAGCACAAGATCCCCACAACGTCCGTCCATTGCAGCCGAACGAGTGACCGCCGCCCGGGTCAGCCTGCGGGATCGATGTGTTCGAGAGGGTTTTGAACACATTTTCTGTCGGCCGCCCGGTCAATATTCGGGCGCGCGTGTGCGCGGAGCGCGTGCAAGCGCACACGCCGAAGTCCCTTGGTGTTACTCCGATCGCATCGGGTGCCGAGATCGTTACCCAGCGCCACTTCGTGGATCCGAACGGTCGTTCGGAATGACCCGGGTACGCTCCGGTCATTCGAACACCTGTCCGCATCCGCCGATACCGCACCGGTCTCGTTTACGCCGAATGATTCCCGGACTGTTAACACGCTGGAAACAATGGAACCCGGCCCGGCCGAATTTCTATCAACCGACAGATTCAGTCAGGTCGTAAACGGTCGTGCCCCCGACCGTGCGCGGCGCGAAGTTCTGCTCGACCCAGGACTGGATCTCCCCCGCCGTCCCGCGGCCACCGCCGAAGCCCCCGCGACCACCGGCGACGTAGTAGTGGATGTCGCCGTCGGCGACGTACTGCCGGAACTGCTGCAGCGTCGGCGCCGGGTCGCTGCCGCTGAAACCACCGATCGCGAGCACCGGCCGTCCGCTCGCCAGTGCCAGTCCCGCGGACTGCATCGCGCCGCTCTGCGCCGCGGCCCACTTCGTCGTCGTGCCCTTCAGCAGGTCGATGACCGCGGCGTCGGTTTCGCCCGCACCGAAGCCGCGCGGTCCCCGTCCACTTGCGACAGCCGGCCCGGACGACGGCGTGCCGCCGGAGTGCGCGTTCGCGGCCGTGGCCAGCGTGAAGGACGTCGTCCCGAGGAGCGCGCCGCACAGGCCCAGCACGGCCACGACCGGGCCGAACCGCCGGAACCGGTCGGCGCCGAAGAGCAGGCCGGCGACGGCGGCCGCGCCGGCGACCAGGAGCGTGTAGCGGACCCACGGCTGCCAGTCCGGCGTCCGCGCGAGGAGGACGAAGGCCCAGACCGCCGTCACCGCGAGCATGACGGCGAGCACGGCACGAGCCGCGAAGTTCGCCCGGCCGCGCCAGAGCTCCCGCGCGGAGATCGCCAGCGTGGCGGCGATCCCGGGGGCCAGCGCCACCGTGTAGTACGGGTGGATGATGCCGCTCATGTAGCTGAACACCAGTGTGGTGACCATCAGCCAGCCGCCCCAGAGCAGCAGCGCCGCCCGCGTGCGGTCGGTGCGCGGCGCGCGGCGCGTGAACCACAAGCCGGCGACGAGCCCGATGACCGCGGCCGGCAACAGCCACGACGCCTCGCCGCCGAACTCGCCGCCGAACAGCCGCGTCAAGCCGGTCTGGCCGCCGAAGCCGCCGAACCCGCCCCGGCCACCGGCCGGCAGCTCCGTCCCGGCGGGCGGCGTGAACGTCCGGCCACCGCCGCCGCCACCGCGGCCTTCGCCGAAGATCCGGCCGAGGCCGTTGTAGCCGAAGGCCAGTTCCAGCACGGTGTTGTCGGTCGAGCCGCTGATGTAGGGCCGGTCGG
The DNA here is from genome assembly GCA_049998155.1 of Amycolatopsis sp. cmx-13-12. Classification (GTDB taxonomy): domain Bacteria; phylum Actinomycetota; class Actinomycetes; order Mycobacteriales; family Pseudonocardiaceae; genus Amycolatopsis. The sequence goes on from JAEBES010000002.1 coordinate 1,229,894, forward strand.
CGACCGGCCACAGCGCGACGGCCGCGATCCACCAGCCGGCGGAGACGAGCACCGCACCCGCCGCGGCGAACAGCTGGCCGATCCGCCGGCCGAGCGACGTCGGCGCCGCGACAGCGTAGGCCAGCACGAACGCGGGCAGGACGAGGAAGGCCTGCAGCATCTTGTCGAGGAAGCCGAAGCCGATCGCGACCCCGGCGAGCACGAGCCACTTCGTGCCGGCGTGCTCCAGCGCTCGCACCACGCAGTAGCCACCGGCGACGAGCAGCAGCACGAGGAAGGCGTCCGGGTTGTCGTAGCGGAACATGAGCGCGGCGACCGGCGTCAACGCGAGCCCGGCCCCGGCCAGCAGCCCGGCGCCCGGCCCGGAAAGCCGCCGCACGGCGAGGTAGAGCAGGCCGACGGAGGCGACGCCGGCCAGCGCGTCCGGGACGAGCAGGCTCCAGCTGGAGAAGCCGAAGAGCCGCCCGGACAGGCCCATGATCCACAGCGAGAACGGTGGTTTGTCGACGGTGACGACGTTGCCCGGATCGAGCGAACCGAAGAACAGCGCCTTCCAGCTCCACGTGCCGGCCTGCACGGCCATCGCGTAGAAGTCGTTGGCCCAGCCGGTCTTCGCGAGGTCCCAGAGGTAGAGCAGGCCGGTCCCGAGCAGCAGGGCGGCCACGGAAGGCTTGACCCACCGCGGATCCCGGGCGGGAGCGGACGGCTGGGGCTGGTCGTGCACGGGCGCCGACAGCGTGGACGTCATGAGGGCCACCGTGTCGGCGGTGCATGTGGTGAACTTGTGGCGAAGCTGTGCGTCAGCTGTGCATCGAGCCCGGACGGGTGATCATGTCGGAGAACGGGACGGCGGAGTACGCGGGCGAAACCGGTTTGCCCGAGCTCGTGCGACGGGCCGTGGACGCGGCCGGGCGGGCGGGTTTCGGCTGCTCCTGCCGTCCCGCGCAGGGCAGGTTGCTGCGGCTGCTCGCCGGCGGTGTCACCGGTGGCACGATCGGCGAGACGGGGACCGGCTTCGGCGTGGGGCTGGCCTGGCTCGTGGCCGGGGCCGGCCCGGGCACCGCGCTGGTCAGCGTCGAACGGGACGCGGGGCGCCACGCCGCCGCGGCCGAGCTGTTCGACGGCACGCCGTCCGTGACGCTCCTGCGCGGCGACTGGACCGAGCTGGCCGCGGCCGGGCCGTTCGACCTGCTGGTGGTGGACGGCGGCGGCCAGGGCAAGGGCGCCGATCCGCCGCTGGAACCGCGTGAGTGGCTGCGTCCGGGCGGCTGCCTGGTCGTCGACGACTTCACGCCGATGACCTCCTGGCCGCCGACGTTCCGGGGCGCGCCCGACGAAGCCCGGCTGCACTGGCTGCGGCACCCGGACCTGCTGGCGACCGAGCTGCGGCTGGCGCCGGACTTCGCGACCGTCGTGGCCCGATTCCCCGGCTAGGCCGGCGCGGGCGCCTCCGGGAAGGTGATCTCGAACTCCGTGCGTCCCGGCCGGCTCTGCACCCCGACCCGCCCGCCGTGCGCGGCCACCACCGCGGCCACGATGGCCAGGCCGAGACCCGTGCTCCCGGCGGCCCGCGACCGCGAATTGTCGCCGCGGGCGAAGCGCTCGAAGATGTCCGGGAGGATCTCCGGCGGGATGCCCGGGCCGTCGTCGGCCACCCGGAGCCGGACGATTCCGTCCGAAGTGGACAACGTGGTCGTCACCGTGGTGCCCGGCGGCGTGTGCGTGCGCGCGTTGGCCAGCACGTTGATCACCACCTGGTGCAGCTGGCCCGCGTCGCCGAGGACACCGATCGGTTCGCCGGGAACGTCCATCAGCCACTTGTGGTCCGGGCCGGCGACGTGCGCGTCCGCGACCGCGTCGGCCACCAGCCGGCACAGGTCGGCCCACTCGTGCACCACCGGCCGCCCGGAGTCGAGGCGCGCGAGCAGCAGCAGGTCCTCCACCAGCGTCGTCATCCGGCGCGACTCGGACTCGACGCGGCTCATCGCGAACGCGACGTCCGGCGGCACCTGCTCGCCGCCCCGGCGGGTCAGTTCCGCGTAGCCGCGGATCGCCGCCAGCGGGGTGCGCAGCTCGTGGCTCGCGTCCGCGACGAACTGGCGGACGCGGTTCTCGCTCGCGTGCCGCGCGGTCAGCGCGTTCGCGACGTGCTGCAGCATCCGGTTCAGCGCCGAGCCGACCTTGCCGACCTCGGTGTTCGGGTCGGTGTCGGCCTCGGGGACGCGTTCGGACAACGCGACTTCGCCGCGGTCCAGCGGCAGCTCGGAGACGCGGGTCGCGGTCGCGGCCAGCCGGTCGAGCGGCTGCATCGTGCGCCGGATCGTCGCCGCGCCGACCGCCCCCGCCACCAGGATCCCGGCGAGCGCGACCCCGCCGAGGATGAACCCGAGCTGCCAGAGCGTCTCGTTGACGTCCTTCAGCGGCAGGCCGATGACCGTCTTCTCGCCACTCCGCGACGTCGTCGAGACGACTCGGTACTCATGGAGGTTGCCGCCGAGGTCGATGCTCCGCGGCTTCCCGTCGGCCGGCAGGGCGAGGAGCGCCAGCAGCTGCTCCTTCGAGATGCCGCGTACCGGCGGCTTGCGCTTCGACGGCACACCGACGCTGGAGTCGAGCACGCCGGCCTGTGCGACCGAGCCGGACTGGACGACGGCGAGCGTGCCGTCACCCTGGCCCAGCGCGCGCAACGGATCCGGCGGCGGCGCTTCGCCGTACGGCCAGGCCGACCGGTCCGGCGCGTGCGCCGCGCGGTCGCTCGCCGCGGCCAGCCGCTTGTCCTGCTGGCCGACGAGGAACTCGCTCAGCGCGAACTCCGTCACCACCCCGACGACCAGGCAGACCAGGGCGAGCAGCGCGGCGAGCTGGACGATCAGCCGCCGCCGCAGCGACCACGGCCGTCGGGCGCGCCGCGGTTCAGCCGGCAGGCTTGAGGACATACCCGGCGCCCCGCATGGTGTGGATCATCGGCTCGCGGTCGGCGTCGATCTTCTTGCGCAGATACGAGATGTAGAGCTCGACGATGTTGGCCTGGCCGCCGAAGTCGTAGCTCCAGACGCGGTCCAGGATCTGGGCCTTCGACAGCACGCGCTTGGGGTTGCGCATGAGGTAGCGCAGCAGCTCGAACTCGGTGGCGGTGAGCGGCACGAGGTCGCCGCCGCGGTGCACCTCGCGGCTGTCTTCGTCGAGGGTGAGATCGCCGACGACCAGCGTCGACCCGCTCGCGCCGGTGACCCCGCCGGCCCGGCGCAGCAGCGCGCGCAGGCGCAGGGCGACCTCTTCGAGGCTGAAGGGCTTGGTGACGTAGTCGTCGCCGCCCGCGGTGAGCCCGGCGATGCGGTCCTCGACCGCGTCCTTCGCCGTCAGGAAGAGGACGGGCAGGTTCGGCGCCTCCGACCGCATCCGGCGCAGGACTTCGAGACCGCTGAAGTCGGGGAGCATGACGTCGAGGACGACGGCGTCGGGCCGGAAGTCGCGCGCGATCCGGACGGCCTCGGTGCCGTCGCCCGCGCTGCGCACCTCCCAGCCCTCCATCCGCAGGGCCATCGACACGAGCTCGGCCAGCGTCGCCTCGTCGTCGACGACGAGAACCCGCACCGGGCTCCCGTCGGCGCGCCGCAGGTCGGCCTTGCCAGAGCCGGGTGACGTGGCGTTCATAGCGGTCATAGTGCCACCTTCCCGGCCCGGCGTCGGTGTTCGCTGTGCGGTCGCTGTGCATTCGCTGTGAAGGTTCCCGCGATCGAGGCACAGCGCCCGCTGACGCTCCGCACAGCTCAAACACAGCCGCGGCGGCGAACCTGGGCGGGACCAGTGTGGGCACCACCGGAGGGACACGATGACGACCGAGCCGACGCCGAACACCCAGCCCGAGGGCGCCAACTGGGGCGATCCGGCCCCGGCGGCGCCGAAGAAGGGGTGGTCCGGCAAGAAGACGGCGATCGCGGCGGGCATCGCCGTGGTGATCGCGGCGGGCGGCGGGGCGGCGATCTGGGCCGGCACGAGCAGCGCCGACAACTCCGCACAGGGCCCGGGCGGCTTCGGCGGCCCAGGAGGTCCGGGCGGTCCGGGCGGCGGCCAGTTCCGCAACCAGGGCCAAGGCGCCTTCGGCGGCATGACGGCCCTGCGAGAGGCGCTGCACGGCGACTTCGTGGTGTCGAACGGCAGCGGCGGCTACACGACCGAGCGTCTGCAGACCGGCGACGTCACCGAGCTGAGCGCCACGTCGGTGACGCTGACCAGCAAGGACGGCTACAAGCAGACGTACGCGCTCGACTCGTCGACCCAGAAGACCGGCGACGTGAAGACGGGCGACACGAACGTCACGGTGGTGGCCAAGGTCGAGGGCCAGACGGCCACGGCGACGACGTTGGGCAAGGGTTTCGAGCCGGGCCAGCGCCAGCCGGGCCAGCGCCGGGGCGACTACTCGGCCCGTCCGACGAACTGACCCGCATCCCCCGGTCGGGGAACGCCCCGGTGCCGCGCACCCCCTCACGTCGCATCGGGGCGTTCCCGTCACCCGGCCACCCCGGTTAGGGCACAGTTGCGGGTGTGCAGGACATCCGGGGGTCGCTGAGGCGGCAGTCGCTGCTGGTCGCGCTCGTCTGCGTCGTCTGCGACGCTGCCCTCTTCACCCTGCGCGGCCAGCTTCCCGAGGCCGGGTGGCGGGCTTGGGTCGTCTTGCTCGCCGGAGTCGCCGTCAACGCCGCGCTCGCCGGGGCCGCGCGGTACTCCGGGTGGGTCGCCCTCGCCCACGCCGTCCTCTTCGCCGGTGCCCCGCTCCTCCTGTGCACCTGCCAGGGGTACGTCGTCGGCAACAACGCCGGGATCCTCATCGCCGGCTACCGGGCCGGGGCGTGGCTGCGGACGAAGCCCGCCGTGCTCGCGCTCGGCGCCCTGCTCATCGGTGTCACCCTCGGCTGTCTCGAAGGCGGCGGGCGCACCGCGAACGACTGGCGGCTGATCGGCATCAACGTCGGCGTCTCCGCGCTGCTGCCGTGGCTGGTCGGCCGGTACACGACCGCGCGGCGCGCCTACATCGCCGATCTCGAGCGGGCGGCCGACGAACGGCGTCAGCACGAAGAGGAAGCCGTCAGGCGGGCCGTCCTCGAGGAACGCACCACGATCGCGCGCGACCTGCACGACGTCATTTCCCACCACGTCAGCGCCATCGGCGTGCACGCCGGGGCCGCCCGGCTCGGCCTGCCCGAGGACGCCGGACCGGTGCGGAAGTCGCTCGGCGCGGTCGAGTCGGCGAGCCGCTCGGCGATGGCCGACCTGCGCCGGCTGCTCGACCTCCTACACGCCGAGACCAACGCCGAACAGCCCGGCCTCGACAACCTCGACGAGCTGGTCGAGACCGTCCGCGCGGCCGGCCTGCCCACCCGCCTGACCCTGCGCGGCGAGCCCCGCGAACTGCCGGGTTCGCTCGACGTCGCGCTCTACCGGATCGCCCAGGAAGCCCTCACCAACGCCCTACGCCACGGCCAGGGCCCGGTCGAGGTGGAGCTGAACCACGGCCGCACCGAGGTCGTGCTCACGGTGACGAACGGGCTCCGCGCCGGCCGCACCGAAGAGAAGGAGCACGCGCACCGCGGCCTGGCGGGGATCCGCCAGCGCGTCATCCTGTTCGGCGGCCAGGTCTCCTACGGCGAGACCGGCGGCCTCTGGCAGCTGCGCACGACCTTCCCGGTGGAGAGCACATGATCCGCGTCCTGCTGGCCGACGACCACGCGATGTTCCGCTCCGGGATGCGCGCGCTGCTCGACACCCAGCCGGACTTCACCTGCGTCGGCGAGGCGTCCGACGGCCGCGAAGCCGTCGCCGAGACCGCCCGCCTGCGCCCGGACGTCGCGGTCCTCGACGTCCGCATGCCCCGCCTCGACGGCCTCGCCGCGACCGAGGCGATCTTGGCGGCGCCGGGCAACGACACCCGCGTCCTCGTGCTGACGACCTACGACGCCGACGAGTACGTCTACCGCGCCCTGCGCGCCGGGGCGAGCGGGTTCCTGCTGAAGAGCCTGGCGCCGGAGGAGCTGGTCGCGGCCATGCGGGTGGCGGCCCGCGGCGACGCCCTGATCGACCCCTCGGTGACGCGGCGCCTGGTGGCGAAGTTCGCGACGGTCCTCGAACCGGCGGCCGCCGAGCCCCCGGAACTGGCCCGGCTGACCTCCCGCGAGCGCGAGGTGCTGCTGTTGCTGGCGGGTGCCTGCAGCAACGCCGAGATCGCGCGGAAGCTGCACGTCGGCGAGGAGACGGTCAAGACGCACGTCTCCCGGGTGCTGAGCAAGCTCGGGCTGCCCGACCGCGTGCACGCGGTGGTCTACGCCTACCGCCACAAACTGGTGCCGCCCGCTTAAGCTGGGTGCATGAGGCGGTGGATCACCCTCGCGGTCGGGGTCGTGCTCGTGCTGGTCGGCGCCGTCTGGGTGCTGCAGGGGATCGGGGTCGTCACCGGCAGCTTCATGACCGGGCAGAAGCTGTGGTTCCTCATCGGGCTGGCCGCGTTCCTGGTCGGCGTGGTCCTGATCGCGGCCAACTTCACGCGGCGGAAACCGACTTCGTGAAGACCTGCTCCGTGAAGACCTACTTCGTGAAGATCTCGAAGATCGGGTAGCCCGGGGCGATCTCGCGGAGCTTCTCGTCCGAGGCCTTGGCGTCGACGCCGTCGAAGAACACGCCGACCTCGAACTTCCAGCGCTTGAGGTAGGCGCGGAGGATGCCCGGCTTCTCGTCGTGGGCCAGCTCGCGGAAGGTGAAGGTCTCGACCCTGCGCCCGACGCGCAGCGTGCCCTGCCCGGCCGCCCGCAGGTTCCGGACCCACTGCGTCTCGCCGCGCGGCGCGACCAGGCAACGGACGCCGTCGACGGTCAGCAGGTTCACCGGCACCGAGCGCGGCTCCCCGCTCTTGCGGCCGACGACGGTCAGCACCCGGCTGCCCCAGACGCTCATGCCCAGCTTCGTCAGCTTCGCGACCGCCTCGTTGAAGACGCTGGTCGACTTGGCGGGCTTGATGTAGCGGGTGTCGGTCATGGCGTCCTCCGAGGTCTGGGAGAGCAGTGCTCTCGGTTAAGAGCAGTGAACACGAGAGCAGTGCACTATGTCAAGAGCAGTGCTCTCGCTTTGGTGCGGTGCTCTCGTCGTGGCACACTGATCTCATGACCACCGCCCGCACCGCACGCGACCGTGCCCGCGCCGAACTGGCCCAGGAGATCAAGGACGAGGCCCGCCGCCAGCTCGGCGAGGTCGGCGCGCAGGGGCTGTCACTGCGCGCCGTCGCCCGGGAGCTCGGCATGGTGTCGTCCGCGATCTACCGGTACTTCCCCAGCCGCGACCGCCTGCTGACCGACCTGATCGTCGACGCCTACAACGCCATCGGCGAAGCAGCCGAAAACGCCGACCCGGGCACCGGCGAACTCCGCGACCGCTGGGTGGCGATCTGGCAGGGCACCCGCGACTGGGCCCGCGCGCACCCCCACGAGTACGCGCTGATCTACGGCTCGCCGATCCCCGGGTACGCGGCACCGCAGGACACCGTCGTGCCGGCCTCGCGCGTCGCGCTCGCCCTGGTCAAGGTCCTCACGCACACCGAGCTGCGGGACATCGAGGGCGAGGTCCCGCCGGAGCTCCGCGCCCAGGCCGAGTCGCTCACGAAGGCCCTCGGGATCATCGCCGGCCCGGAAACCGTCGTCCGGCTGCTCATGGCGTGGACGCAGCTGTTCGGCGCGATCAGCTTCGACCTGTTCGGCCAGTACGTCGGCAGCGTCGACCCGGCCGACGCGTTCTTCGCCCACTCGGCGAGGCGGATGGCGGAGTTCGTCGGCCTCTAGGCTGGGGCGAGAGTCCAACGGCGGAAGGCGGCACGACGTGACGGGGTGGGCCGGGAAGGTCGGCAGGATCCGGGTGATCGGGACCGGGGTGATGGGCCGCGGGATCGTCCAGCTGGCCGCGACCGCGGGGGTGACCGTCGAGCTGGCCGACGTCCGGCGCGAGGCCGTCACCGAGGCGATCGGCCACGTCGGCGCGATGGTGGACAAGCTCGCCGCCAAGGGCAAGCTGAGCGAGGACCCCGGGGCCGTCAAGGGCCGGCTGGTCGCCGTGGCCGCGCCCGACGCGCCCGCGGACGGCGTCGACCTCGTGGTCGAAGCCGTCCGGGAAGACCTGGAGACCAAGCGCGCCCTGTTCGCGGGCCTCGAACGCGTCTGTCCACAGGAGACGATCTTCGCGACCAACACGAGTTCGCTGTCGGTCACCGAGATCGCCGCCGGGCTGGCCGACCCCGGCCGGCTCGTCGGCCTGCACTTCTTCAACCCGGTACCGCTGATGCGGCTGGTCGAGGTCGTCCCCGGGGCTCGCACGCGCGACTGGCTGCCGGGCGAAGCGCTCGAGCTGGTCAAGAGCTGGGGCCACGAGCCGGTGCTCGCGAAGGACGCGCCCGGCTTCCTGGTCAACCACGCCGGCCGCGGCCTGAACACCGAGGCGCTGCAGATCCTCGCCGAGGCGCTGGCCGAGCCCGCCGACGTCGACCGCATCGCCCGGGACGTGCTCGGCCTGAAGCTCGGCCCGTTCGAGCTGCTCGACCTCACCGGTCTCGACGTCTCACACGCCGTCCTCGAAAGCATCTGGAGCGGCTTCCACGGCGACCCGCGGCTGCGGCCGTCGTGGCTGACCCGGCCGCGAGTGGCCGCCGGGTTGTTCGGGCGGAAGAACGGCGAAGGCTTCTACTCCTACGCCGACGGCAAGCAGCAGGTTGCCGACGAGCCCGCCGCCCCGCCCAAGCCGACGAGCCCGGTGTTCACCGCGGACGAGCACCTCGCCCGCGCGCTGTCGTCCGCGGGTGTCCAGGTGGTGTCCGACGCCTACCCCGACGCGATCCTGCTCGTGCCGCTCTACGGCGAATCCACAGTGGACGCCGCCATCCGCGCCGGGTTGCCGCCGGCCCGCGTCGCCGGCGTCGATCCGCTGGGCGGCTACGAACGACGGCTGACGATGTCCGTCCACCCGGGACTCGACCCGGCGGCCGCCCGCGCCGCCTGGGGCGCGCTGGCCGCGACCGGCCACCCCGTGACGGTCGTGCGCGACGGGCCCGCCCCGATCGCGCAGCGCCTGCTGGCGTCGATCGTCAACACCGCCTGCTTCATCGCGGGCCAGCACCTGGCGACGCCGCAGGACATCGACACGGCGGTCCGCCTCGGCCTCGGCTACCCGCGTGGCCCGCTGGCGTGGGGCGACCTCGTCGGCGGCGACGTGGTCCTGCGCATCTTGCGCGGCCTCACCGCGGCCACCGGCGACCCCCGCTACCGGCCGAGCCCCTGGCTCACCGAGCGCGTCGCCCTCGGCCTGCCGCTGACGTCGGCCGGGACGACACCGGCCGGCCTGCGCGAGTCCTGACCGGACTCAACGGAGAACCTGGACTTCATCACCCTTCTGCAGGGTGTTGAAGAACTTCAGCGACGCCGCGGGCGAGAGGTGCACGCAGCCGGCCGAATACCTGCTCAGGCTGCCTTCATGGAACGCGACGCCGTTGTAGAAGAACACCGAGTTCGGCATTTCCGCGTTGTCGAACTCGTGGCTGAGGTGCATCTTTTCCTTGTACAGCACCTGCCACGTGCCCACCGGGGTCGGTTCCCCCTTCTTGCCGGGCATGATCTTCACCGGGCCGTACACGATCTTCCCCTCGTCGAGCAACCAAGCCTGCTTGTCCGAAATGGACACACAGGCCTTCGCCGTGATCGTGCACGGAACCCCGTCCGCCATCACCGGTTTCGCCTTGGCGGGAGCCTTGGTCGTGGCCGGAGCCGAAGCGGGAGCCGGGGCGGAGGTGCCGGAGGGCGTGTTCGCCGCCAGCCGCACCTCTCCCGTCCCGCCCGCCGAACAAGCGGTCAGCACGGCCGCCGCGGCCAAAGTGGACAGAGCAGCCAGAACGCGCCGCACGCGCATGTGGTCCCCCAGGAGTTCGTGTTCCCTGCTTTCTGCCACCCAAGACGCGCGGTGGTGGCCCGAGGTTGAGCGGACGGGGAAACTCCGTGGTGGATCACGAGCGGAAGTCGCGGGCGCCGGCGAAGGTGTAGGTGATGTAGCCGCCCTCGAAGTCGCTGCGGTATCCGCCGTTCACCACGTACTCGTCCGATTTCGGGTACCGCAGGTAGGAGTACTCCCAGCCGAGCGCCGCCCAGCGCTTCCGGATCTCGCCCTTCACCGCGTGGGCTCCGGTGGCGATCGTGTAGTAGATCGAGCCGCCCTTGGTGAAGTGGTTGTAGCGGCCGCGACCGTCCGGCGTGGCGAGTTCGTCGGTCGTCGGGTAGCCGAGCCCCCGCTCGTAGTCCAGCGCGGCCCACTTCTTCCGGATCTCGCCGTTGATCGCCCGCGCGCCCGTCGCCGCCGTGTAGTAGATCGACCCGACCGTGCCGCCCTTGAGGAAGTGGTTGTAGCGGGCGACGCCGTCCGGTGTCCCGAGCTCGTCGGTCGTCGGATAACCCAGCCCGCGCTCGTAATCGAGCGCGGCCCACTTCTTCCGGATCTCGCCGGAGATCGCGTGCCCGCCCGTGGCCACCGTGTAGTAGATGGACCCGACGTTGCCACCCTTGACGAAGTGGTTGTACCGCGCGACACCGTCCGGTGTGGCCAGCTCGTCGGTCGTCGGGTAGCCCACGCCGCGCTCGTAGTCCAGCGCCGCCCACCGCTTCCGGATCTCGCCGGTGATGAGGTGCGCGCCCGTCGCGGCCGTGGAGTAGATCGAACCCACGGTGCCGTTGGCGAGGAAGTGGTTGTACTGGGCCACGCCGTCCGGAGTGGTGGCCGTGTCGGACGTCGGCGGCCCGAGCAGGGCGTGCCCGCCGAGGGCGAGGTACTTGTCCAGCACCGGGCCGGTGACGTACCGGGTGCCGGTCCCGGCGCTCCAGTACAGCCGGCCGTTCGAGTAGACCCGGTAGTGCACCGGGCCGTCGGTGATCTCGGCCCCCGCCGGCGCGCCGAGGTTCGCCCGCAGCGCCGCGTCGGCGTCGTAGCGCTGGTCGATCGGGGTCGCGTAGTTCGCCGTCAGGGTCAGGTCGGCCGAGCCGACGGTGACGACCCACGTGGTGTCGGCCGGACCGCCCTGCCAGCCGGCGAACTTCGAGGCGCCGTCGATGGCCAGCGGCGCGGCCTCGACGTCGAAGGAAGCGCCTTCGGTGACCATGGCCGAGCTGACCCCGCCCGCCACCGGGATGCTCAGCTCCGCGGGCTGGGTGCCGCGCAGCGTGATCCGGTGCTGCCGCGGCATCGCCGTGTACGTCTTGACCGTGGTGACACCCGCGCTGTCGGTCACCGTCGCGGTGAACTCCATCCGGGAGTCCGGGTGCGCGGTGAACGGCTGCGAGAAGCTCGACCCGGTCCCGCCGACGCCCGGGTGCGAGTGGCACGTCGCTTCGCTCGGGCAGTGCCGCACCGCCGTGGTCCAGGTGATCGGCAGCGCACCGTCCTCGGCGTCGGTCGCGGTCGCGCTCACGGACACCGTCTGGTTCACCGCGAACGTCGTGCTGCCGGGCGGGTTCAGGGTGAGCACCGGGGTGCGGTTGGCGGGCGCGACGACGATGGCGGCCTCGCCGGTGAGGCCCAGCGGGTCCCGGACGCGCAGCTTCGCGGTGAACGACGCGGGGCCCGCCGGGTAGGTGTGCGACACCTTCGGACCGGCGTCGGCCGCGGTGGTCCCGTCCCCGAAGTCCCAGTCGTAGGCGAGCGCGTCGTTGTCGTAGTCGACCGACGCCGAGCCGTCGAACGACACCGTGCGGGTGTCCGGGTTCGTCGACGTCGTCGCCTTGGCCACCGGCGCGGTGTTGCCCGCCGAATAGCTCAGGCGGCGCAGGTTGCCGGACAGGATGTCGGCGTAGACGACGTCGCCGTTCGGCGCCGCCGCGAACTTCACCGGGCCGCCGACGCCGGTGAAGACCGGCGGGTTCTCCGGGGCCTGGCTGAGCTTGCCCTGCCCGTCGTACCGCAGCGTCCAGATCTTGCCGGCCACGTAGTCGCCGAAGAAGTACGAGCCGCGGTAGGCCGCCGGGTAACTCGATCCACTGTAGACGATGCCGCCGGTGACGCTGTTGCCGTTCATGGGCCCGGTACCGTGCGTGTACTCGTGGATGGGTGGCTGGTTCGGCACGCCGGCGCAGCCCGCGAGGCCGCTGTAGCCGGGTGTCGGGTGGCTGCCCTCCCAGCACGGCCAGCCGTGGTTGGCGCCGCGCTGGACGACGTCGACCTCTTCCCAGTTGCTCCAGCCGACGTCGCCGGCCACCGGCAGGCCGAGGTTCGGGTCGATGCCGAAGCGGAACGGGTTGCGGAAGCCGCGCGCGAACACCTTGCTCGCGGTCGAGCCCGGGTCGGCGGCGTCGTAGTACGGGTTGCCCGGCACGCCCTGGCCGCCGGCGGTCAGGTGGAAGATCTTGCCGTAGGGCTGGTCGACGTCGAGGGCGCGCAGCGCGCCCGGGTCCACCATCCGGTAGTCGCTGTTGTCGCCGATGGACAGCCACAGCGTCCCGTCGGGGGCCGCGATGACGCTGTCGATGCCGTGGACGTTGAAGGTGCCGGGCACCTCGAACAGGGGCTGCTCACCGGTCAGGCCGGCCGGCGCGCCCGCCGCGTCCACGGTCACGGTGAACTTCGACAGCCGCATGACGAAGCCGCCGGCGGTGTTGATCGACCGCGTGAGGTAGATGGCCCGCGACGTCGCGTAGCCGGGCGCCACGGCCAGCCCGACGAGACCGAGGTCCTCGTCGGAGCGGACCGGCAGCGTCGCGATCGTCCGGCCGGCGCCGGTGACCGGCAGCCAGCGGACGGCTCCGTCCTTGCCGGTGGCCAGGACGGAGTTGTCGGGCAGGTACGCGAAGTCGGTGAGCTCGTACGGCCCCAGACCGGTGTCGGCGTCGCGGAGGACGAACCCCGGTGGGAGCGTCGCCGCCGTCGCCACCCCCTGTGACACGACGGGGAGCAACGCCCCCACCAGGACCGCCGTCAACAGCAGGCGAAGTGCGCGCATGGCCATCCGGCCCCCTTCCCTTGATCTTTTTGTCGCAAGATCAAGGGGGCCGGTTGCAGCAATGCGGATTACTTCACCGTAATGTGACCTACGCCACGTGACGGACCGTGACGAATTACGGGACGACCTGCACGATGTCGCCGATGTGCAGCGTGTTGAAGAACTTCAGGGACGCGCCCGCCGACAGGTGGATGCAGCCGTGCGAGTACACCGAGAGGCTGCCCGTGTGGAAGGCGTCGCCCGGGTAGAAGAAGACCGAGTTCGGCATCTCCGCGTTGTCGAATTCCTTCGACAGGTGCATCTTCTCCTTCGACAGCACGTGGAACGTGCCGGTCGGGGTCGGGTTGCTCGGGCGGCCCGGCAGCATCGGCACCGGCCCGTAGACGACCTTGCCGGCCTGCAGGATCCACGCCTTGTGCGCGGAGATGTCGACACAGGCGGCGGTGCCCGCGGCCGCGGCCGCCGCCGCGCACGGGACGCCGGGGTCCGCGGCGGGCTTCGGGGCCGGCTTCGACGTCGGCGTCGGCTTGGGCTTCGGCTTGGTCGACGTGCTGGTCGGCGCCGCCTTCGTGGACTCCGGGGTGGGCGTCGGCGCCGCGACGGTGCTGGTCGGTGTCGGGGTGGGGGTGGCGCTCGACGTCGTCGGCGTCCCGCCACCGGTGCCCGCCGCGACGGCCCCGCCGCCGGCGTTCGAGCCACCGGCCGAACCCCCGCCGGAGCACGCGGCCAGCACGAACGCGGTGGCCAGCGCGGCCGCTCCCGCCAGAAGCCTCTTCACGATCCGGTACCCCCAGCTGTTTCGATCATCGCGTTTGGACACCGGTAAAGACGGCGGTCACCCGTTCGAGGTTCGTCGGGAAAGGTCACGATTTGGGTAGCTGCGGTCAACCCGGGGGTGGAGGCCGGAATCCACCCGGATCCGGCCCGTGGGCCGACGAAACCGCGCCGCCGGTCGCCGAAGCTGGGAGAACCTTCGAATCCAGGGGAGCTCCGAAATGCCCAGCGTCCTGCTCTACGCGGCGATCGCCGCCCTCGTGCTCTACAAGGTCGTGTACAAGCAGGTGCGCGGCACGCTGCTCAACCGCCGGACGCTGGTCGTGCTGCCGCTGCTGCTCACGGCGGTCGGCGCCTACCTGACGCTGAAAGCGCTGCCCGGCGCGTCCGCCGCCGAGCTGGGCCTGCTCGCGGCCGACCTGCTGCTGCTGGCCGGGCTCGGCGTGCTGCGCAGCACCACGACCACCCTCACCGAGCGCGACGGCACGACGTTCCAGAAGGGTTCGGCCGCCACGATCGGGCTGTGGGTGCTGACGGTCGCGGTCCGGATCGGCGTAGTCGCGCTGGGTACTGCGCTCGGCGTCGTGGGCCCGCTGACCTCGGCGTCGATCGCGCTCAGCCTGGGGCTGAGCATCGCGGTGCAGAACGCGACGACCTACCGGCGCATCCAGCGCCGCGGGCTGCCGCTCGCCGACCGGCGGCCGGCGGTCAGCCGTTGACGCGACCCAGCATCCGGGCGTACATCCGGCCCGGGCTCGGGACCGACGGCGGCACCAGGAACCCCGGCAGCGGCGGCAACCCGCCGACGAACGCACCGAGCCGCTCGTACAGCACGGCGGCGCCGGCCGGGCGCGCTTCCGGATCCTTCGCGAGCACCTCGGCGAGCAGGGCGTTCAACGGCTTCGGGACGCCCGGCACCGGCGGCGGCAGCTCCTTGACCTGCCGCTCGAACACCACGTACGCGGTCGGGCCGTCGAAGAGCCGCCGCCCGGTGAGCATCTCGTGCAGCACGCAGCCGAGCGCGTAGAGGTCACTGCGCGGTTCGGCGCCGCCCCGCTGGATCTGCTCGGGTGCCATGTACGACGGCGTCCCCAGCAGCTGCCCGGCCCGCGTGAACTGCGCCGCGTCGGCTTCGCGGAGCACGGCCAGCCCGAAGTCCATCACCTTCACGCCGCCGTCGGGCCCGAGCATCAGGTTGGACGGCTTGAGGTCGCGGTGGCAGACGGCGAGCGCGTGGGCGGCGGTCAGCACCGCGCACGCCTGCGCCGCGATCGCCGCGGCCCACGGCACCGGCAGCGGTCCGTGCTCGGCGAGCAGGTCGGCCACGGTCACGCCGTCGACGAACTGCATGACCTGGAACAACCGGTCGTCGTGGGTGCCGTAGTCGTACAGCGTCGGGACGCCGGGGTGGTCGAGCGTCGCCAGGATCCGGGCCTCGCGCGCGAAGCGGGCTTCCAGCTCTTCGTCGCGGCCCGGCAGCCTGAGCAGCTTGATCGCGACGCGACGGCCGAGCCTGCGGTCGAAGCCGCCGTGCACCGCGCCCATCCCGCCGCGGCCGAGGGGCAGCTCGTCGAGCTCGTAGCGGTCGGCGATCAGCATCCGTTCCCCTAGTGGCCCGGCCTGAGCCGTCCTTCGACAAGTCCTGCGAAGCCTAGCCGGACCAGCTCACGGCCCGTTTCGGCCGCCTGGCGCAAGACGGTGTCGAACTCGGCGAGCTCTTTGAAGACCCCGCCGTACTCGCGCTGGACGGCGATCGGCAGCCGCGGGATCCGCACGCGCCTGCTGTCGATCCGGGTGGACGCCGAGGCAGCGGGCAGGTCGGCCGCGCGCAGGCAACCGGCCAGGAAGCCCGCGTCCAGGCGCTCGGCGTCGACGCGGTACACGGTGAGCCCGGCACCCACCGGCCGCGGTGGTCCACTGTGGACGTACGCGATGCCGGTCACCGAAGCCACGACGTCCCCCGCTTCGGCCAGCGGGTGTTCGGCGTCCGCGCGCACCGGCGCGTGCCGGACGTCGACGACGCCGGCCTTGACCAGCTCGCCGATGGTCGTGAACGCCGGTTCGGCGTCCGCCGCTTCGAGCGGCGGCAGCTGCGGGACCAGCTCGGCGAACCGGGCGCGCACGGCCTGGAAGGCCTGGCCGGGATCCTCGTCCCGGGTGCGGCGGCGGGCCGGCGTCAGGTCGACGTCGTCGTCGAGCAGGTCGATGATCCGGACGCCGGCTTCCGGGTGCGCGCCGAACTCCTGCCACATTTCTTCCACTGTGGACAGTTCGTCGCCCGCCTCGCCGAGCAGCACGGTGGACGGCGCCCGCTCGCCGGGAGCCGGCCGCCGCAGCAGCCAGAGGTCGGGGCCCGCCGTCGCCAGCGTGACGACCGCGCGGACCGCGCCCGCGCGCAGCAGGTTGCCGCGGATGCGCTTGCCGCTGCGGCGTCCGGCCGCCGCGCCCGGCATCAGGATCGCCACCGTGCCACCGGGTTCGACGTGCGCGAGGCAGTGCTGCACCCAGGCGAGCTCGGGCTCGCCGCGCGGGGGCAGGCCGTACTCCCAGCGCGCGTCGCCGACCAGTTCGTCGTGCCCCCAGGCCCGTTCGTTGAACGGCGGGTCGCACAACACCGCTTCGGCGGTGCGGCCGGCGAAAGCGTCTTCGCGCAGCGCGTCGACCGCGTGGACCTCGGCCTCGATGCCGCGCAACCGCAGCCGCAGCGCCGCGATCGACGCCGTCATCGGGTCACTGTCCTGCGCCAGCACGGTTTTCGCGCCGCTCGCCAGCGCGAGCGCGCCGAAGCCGCACGCGGGGTCGAGGATCGTGGACGCCGGGCCGGCGAGGCGGGCCATCAGCTCGGCGATCGGCTCCGGCGTCGCCGACAACCGCCGCGAGTGCGCCTCGAAGTACCGGCGGCACACCAGTTCGAACGCTTCGACCGGCCCCGCCTGGTGCGTCAGCTCGCTGAGCAGGGTGAGCAGTTCCGGGTCGTCGAGCCGGCTGTCGAAGGTGTCGGAGAGGCCGGCTTGGAAGGCGAAGAAGCCGCCCGCGCGGCTGACGCGCTCGGCGAGGTCGAGGTCGTCGCCGAGGGCGCGCAAGCGCTGCCACGCGCGTTCGCCGGCGCTCAGCTCGAACTTCTTGCCGCGGGCGCGGAACCACCCGGCGACGGCGGAGAGGCCGAACAGCGGGCTCGACGCCGTGCCGCCTACCGGCGGCGGGAAGTCCGGGTAGCGGCGGCGCCAGTTGCTGACCGCGGCCCGCCCCACCCCGGCGAGCCGCGCGATGTCGGCCGCGCTGACCGTGGCATCGTCGTCCATGGCGAGGACTCTATCGGAGGATGCTCCATTCAGCCGAGGCGCTTGTGAACTCAGTCAACCAATGCTTTCATGGGGACATGACACACGATCGGTACGTCCTGCGGTACGCCGCCGGGTCGGACGTCGGGCAGCGTCGCCGGATCAACGAGGACTCGGTCTACGCGAGTTCCCGCCTGCTCGCCGTCGCCGACGGCATCGGCGGCCAGCCGCACGGCGAGGTCGCCAGCGCGACGGCGGTCGACGTGCTGCGCGAGCTCGAAGTCGACCTGCGACGGATCGATCTGACGAACGTGGACCTGGCCGCAACCCTGGCCGGCGTGGTCAAGTCGATCGCCGAGCGGCTGCAGGAAGTGGCGTCGCAGGAGCCGACGACCGAAGGCATGGGCACGACGTTGACGGCCCTGCTGTTCGACGGCGTCGAGTTCGCGGCGGCCCACATCGGCGACTCCCGCGGCTACCTCCTGCGCGACGGCGGCCTGCGCCGGCTGACCCGCGACCACACGTTGGTCCAGGCCCTGGTCGAAGACGGCCGCGTCGCCGCGGAGGACGCCGAGTCGCACCCCCGCCGTTCGCTGCTGATGAAAGCGCTTCAGACGGCGGGCTCCGGCGACCCGGACATCTGGACGTTCAAGGCCAAGCCGGGCGACCGCTACCTGCTCTGTTCGGACGGCCTGAGCGGCCCGGTTTCCGAAGCGACCTTGCGCGACGTCCTGGACGCCGGCACGGAGCCGGCCGAGGTGATCCCGGAGCTGATCCGCCTGGCCAACGAAGGCGGCGGCCCGGACAACATCACCTGCGTGGTCGCCGACGTCATGGCCTGACCCACCTTCACGGGCGGCGGGGACCATCCGGTATCGTCTTCTGCGGAGGATTGGCCGAGCGGCCTAAGGCGCACGCTTGGAAAGCGTGTTGGGTTCACGCCCTCGCAGGTTCGAATCCTGTATCCTCCGCCGTTTGATCAGGCAAAACGCCGGGTGCCCCGCTTGGGGACACCCGGCGTTTTCCGTCTCGCCCCGACCTCGCCGAGATGAGCGCCGCCCTTCCCCTCGCTAAGCTGGATGACCGGAAAAGAGGGAGTGGCAAGGCAAGGGGGGACTCGTGACCGATCATCCCGACCAGGCGCACACGAGTCTGGGCGCGACGCTCGGTGCGATCGCTCGGACGCTGCAGGCGGAACCCGATGTGGACTCCACCCTCGCCGCGATCGTCAAGACCGCCGTCGACCACGTCGAAGGGGCCGAGTACGCCGGGATCTCGCTCGTGTCGCGCGGGCGGGCCATCCGGACTGTCGCCCCGACCGACGACGTCGTCACGGCGATCGACGAGATCCAGTACCGCACCGGCCAGGGCCCGTGCCTGGACGCCATCGCCGAACGTCAGGTCTTCGCCACCGGCGACCTCGCCGCCGAAGACCGGTGGGCCGCCTTCGCCCGCGCGGCCGCCGAGTTCGACGTGCACTCCATGCTCTCCTACCGGCTGTTCGTCACCGACACCACGCTCGGCGCGCTGAACCTCTACTCACGGACCCGCGACGCCTTCAGCAAGCAGACCCAGGAGGACGGCAGGCTGTTCGCCACGCACGCGGCGATCGCATTGGTCAGCGCCCAGACCGAAGCCCAGCTGAGCGCCGCGCTCGAGACCCGCGACGTCATCGGCATGGCCAAGGGCATCCTGATGCAACGCCACGACGTCGACGCCGTCGCGGCGTTCCGGATGCTCGCCGAGGGCTCGCAGAACGCCAACATGAAGCTGCACCAGGTCGCCGCGTGGCTCGTCGAACACCGCCGGGACCTGTGAGCGGCGAGCTCGCCCGACCCACCGTCGGTATGTCCCGGACACGGTTGCGCGGCACTTTCGGACCACCGGAACGTGAATTGCCTTCGGTGCTGCGGATTTCTGCGCCTGTACGCGGAGTCACGAACAGGGCTGATCGCAGGCCGCTACTCCGGTCGCGCTAGTCTCACCAGCACCTCGCCCGCCCCTGTCGAGAAAGGCCAGTAGTGGCACGAAAACCGCTCTGACCTGGGGTAGCGCTGGCCGGCGACTTCAGTGTGCGGTACTGGTGCCGGGACAACCCCCGCACAGACCGTGATCGGCTCGGCCCCGGACGTTACACGTCCGGGGCCTTGCTGATTCCGGACCCGCGATCACTCAGCAAAGTCTGATGATCACGCTGAGTCGCTGGATCTGTTTCAATGGAATCCGTCCCCGTACGACACCAGATTTCGAGGAGTAGAGGCCCGATGGCCGGAGTCGAAGAGATCCGCGCTGGCATCGCGCTCGCCAACGAGAAGGCGTCCGCGAGCATCGCCGCCCTGCAGCAGGCAGCGCAGTCTCTCGAAGAAGCCCAGCAGTCGCTCGCACAGGCGACGCAGGGGAGCAGCCAGCACGAAGTGAGCCAGGCGCACGGACTCCTGGCGGAAGCCCTGCAAGGCATCAACGGCTTGCAGAGCACCGTCCAGGCAAGCATTTCCTCCGCCGACTCCTACTCGGCGCGTCTGTAAGCCGGATGACGCTCGCCGAACTCCACCAGCTGCTCACCGCTGCCGTGACCGGGCTCGCCGACGCGCGCGCCCACTCCGAACGGGCCACAAGCCTGCTCGGGGAAGCCCGGCAAGCTCTCGTGGATGCCCAGGCCAAGGCCGATCCCTGGCTTCCGTTGCAGTACGCACAGGCCGGCGAGGGGCTGGACCAGCTCCTCGTCCGCCTGCACGCCGCCGAAGATCTGGTGAGCGGATACCGGTCGCGCCTGTAATCCTTTTCAGGGGACACCTTTTCTTGGGGACGCCGATGGCCAACAAGTCAGCCGAGCAACGCAACCGGGTCGAGACCGCGCTCGACCGGGTCCGCCACCAGATCGGACTGGTGCTGGGCGCGGCGGCCGGCGCGCGCCAAGCCGCGGAAGCCGACCTCGCCAAGCTCCAGCTCGAGCGGGACATCGTCCAGGTCGGCATGAACCACGCCAGTGCCGACCAGCAGAACGAGTGGTCACGCCATCCCGCCGCGCACGAAGTGTTCGGCGCGCTCGGGACCGTGCGAAGCGCTTTCTACACCGATTGGAGCCAAGGACCCGCGACCCTGCGGGAGCTGGTCGCCCAGAACGCACCCGGCCCGGCCGGGCTGCCGCCGGGCGACTGGCTCGGCACCGTCGGGCACAACCCCGGGCTGACGTCGCCCGGGCTGTGGCGCGTCGGCTCCGCGACCGCCGCGGGCGGTGACGCGACCCGCATATTCGACGTCGCCGTCCCGCTGCTCGACGAGTCGCACCTGGCCATCACGTCGGCACCGAAGACGCGGCCGGTGATCGACGGCATCGTGCAGAACCTGCTGGTCCGCGTGCTCTCGTCGTTCGAGCCCGGCGCGGTCCGCGTGCACCTGTGGGACATCGGGCAGCTGACCGCGATCCTGCCCGACCTCTACCCGCTCAGCCACACCAGCGCGCTCTCGCTGTACGACCCCGGCCGGCTGGAGGACCTCCTCGACGAGCTGGCCGGGCACATCCGCCGCATCCACGCCAGCTGCATGTCCGCCGGGTTCACGTCGCTGCGGGAAATGCGGCAGCACACCGGGCAGCGCGGCGAGCCGTACCGCGTCGTCGTGCTCTACGGCAACGGCGAGACCCTGGAGCCCGAACGCGCCCGCGACCTCAAGCGCGTCGCGAGCGGCGCGCTGGCCGCCGGCATCTGCCTGATCATGGTCGACGTGCCAACGGCGGTGAGCGCGCCCGTCGAGACGCTGAGCCTGCTCGACGACCGGCACGCGATCAGCAGCATGACCGGCACCGACCTGGTCGTCGACCTCGAAGCCGCGATGCCGTCCGCGCAGGTGATCCGGGCGATCGACAAGATCGCCAAGGCGCTGATCGCCAAGCAGGGCGGGCCTCGGTCGTTCGACGACCTCCTGCCCGCGGAGCTGGGGCAGGAGAACTCGGCGCGGGAGCTGCGGGCCCCGGTCGGGTTCTTCGAAGGCGAGCCGGTCGAGGTCGTGATCGGCGACGCGAGCCCGCACGCCCTGATCGGCGGTCCGTCCGGTTCGGGCAAGACGAACTTCCTGTACGCGCTGCTCGGCAGCCTCGCGGCGCGGTACACCCCGGGCGAGCTGGCGCTGTACCTGCTCGACTTCAAGGAAGGCGTCTCGTTCGCGGGGCTGGCGCCGGGCCGCAAGGACGCGAGCTGGCTGCCGCACGCGCGGCTCGTCGGCGTCAACGTCAACACCGACCGCGAGTTCGGCCTGGCGCTGTTGCGGTTCCTGGCCGACGAGCTGCGCCGCCGGTCCGCGGCCGCGAAGGAACACGAGGTCACGAACCTCGCCGACCTGCGCGAGGCCGATCCGGGCGGGCACTGGCCGCGGATCGTCGCGGTGATCGACGAGTTCCAGTACCTGTTCGCCGGTCGCGACCAGGTGACCGCGGCGGCGACGCAGCTGCTGGAGGACATCGCGCGGCGCGGCCGGTCGCAGGGCATCCACCTGGTGCTGGCCAGCCAGGACGTCGCCGGCATCGAGGCGTTCTGGGGCAAGCCGGCGGTGTTCGAGCAGTGCACGCTGCGGATCGCGATGCCGAAGGCGCGGCGCGTGCTGGCCGAGACGAACAACGCGGCGGTGTCGGCCCCGAAGTGGCACTCGGTGATCAACCACGACTCCGGCGTCGCGCACGGCAACCAGCTGGCCCACATCCCGGACGCGAGCAGCAAGAACGTGTTCGTCCGGCTGCAGCACCGGCTGTGGGAGGAGTACGCCGGCCACTTCCCGCGGCCGCGCCTGTTCGACGGCGCGCACCAGCCGGTCCTGGAACGGTTCCCGGCGTACCTGGACCTCAAGCCGAACTCGAAGCCGCGGGCCCTGCTCGGCCAGTCGATCGACGTGACCGAGACGGCGTGCGGCGTCGACCTGCCGCGGGCACCGGGCCGCAACATCGCGGTGCTCGGCTCGGCGACCGCCGAAGCACTGTCCATCATGGACTCGGCGGCGCGCTCGCTGGCCCGGCAGTACGAACCGGGCGAAGTCGAGTTCATCCTGAGCTGCCCGATCGAGGCGTGCGCCGACGCGGCGATGGAACTGGCCGCACGGCTGCGCGAGGACCACGCGGCATCCCTCGTGGACGACCTGAGCGGCGTCCTGGAGTCGATGACCGGTGCCATGTCCGGCGGCGCGAAGGTGCTGCTGCTGTACGGCGTCGACGCGGCTTTGCCCGCGCTGGAAGCGAAAGCGGTCGGCCAGCTGAAGAGCGGCCTCGATCACCTGCGGGTGGTGCTCAAGCAGGGGCCGGGCCACGGCATCCACACGATCGGCTGGTGGCGCAGCATCGCCCGGCTCAAGGACACGCTGGGTTTCGGCGGCACCGACGACATCGGCACGTGGGCGGCGCTCGACGTCCAGGGCAACGAGCTGTCGCCGTTCGCGGCCGGCCAGGTCGTGCACTGGTCGCCACGGCCGGGCCGCGCGTTGTTCTTCGACCGCACGACGCACGGCGCACCCGAAGTGATCATCCCGTTCCAGCGTCCGGAGAACGCCCAATGACCGACGACGCCACCGCGGCCATGCGGTACAAGGAGATCATCGCCCTCTCCCGGGGGTCGGCGGAGAACCTGCGCGAGTGGGAACTGGCGCGGGCGGAGGCCCTGAAGACGGAGATCGAGGCGGCAACGGCGGCGATCGAAGTGGCCACCGAGCGCGAAGCGAGGGCGGCCGAGCGCGCGACCCGCTGGTGGAAGATGGCGCTGCACAACATCCAGGGCCTGCCGTGGCTCGACCCGGGCGACAACCCACGCCCGGTCTCCACGGCACGCGCGGCGTATCTGGAGCGGTACCTCGAGGAGGTCAAGCCGAGTTACCAGGAGCTGGTGCAGGCGGTGCTGGCACTGGGCTGGCGAGCCAAACGCGCGGCCGCGAAGCGGGGCGAGCAGCCGCCGGCCTAGGGCGTGTCCTGTAAGCGGTTGAGCTGGGCCTCTGGTAGTTGTGCCGGGTGGTTGGCCGCGGTGAGTTGACGGAGAAGGCGTGGGCGGTGATCGAGCCGCTGTTGCCGCCGCAGCAGGGTGGTGGGCGGCGGTGGAGGGATCACCGTCAGGTGATCAACGCGATCCTGTGGAAGTTGCGCACCGGCGCGCCGTGGCGTGACCTGCCCGAACGGTATGGGCCCTGGAAGACCGCGCATGAGCGGCTGCGGTTGTGGACCAAAGACGGCACCTGGGACAAGATTCTCGACCGGGTGATCGTCAAAGACGACGCCGTCGGCGACCTCGAATGGATCATCTCGGTCGACTCGAGCGTGGTCCGGGCGCATCAGCATGCCGCTGGCGCCCGGAAAAAGGGGGATGCAGCGACGGAGTCGAAGCTCTCGCCCTCGACGGGGAAGGACTCGGCCGGTCCCGCGGCGGACTGAGCACCAAAATCCACCTCGCCGTCGAAGGGCGAGGCCTGCCGATGCGGATCCTGCTCACCCCAGGCCAGGCGGGAGATAACCCGCAGCTGCTGCCGTTGCTGGATGGCATCGGCGTCGCCCCGACCGGACCTGGCCGTCCGCGGTGTCGGCCGGAGACGGTGATCGCGGACAAGGCGTATTCGCGTCCCTCGACCCGCCGGGCGATGCGGGACCGGCGGATCGCCTTCGTCAGCCCGGAGCGCGAGGACCAGGTCGCCCGCCGCGCAGCTAAGGGCTCCCGCGGCGGACGGCCACCGGTCTTTGATGCTGAGGTCTACAAGCAGCGCAACGTGGTCGAGCGGTGATTCAACCGGCTCAAGCAGTTCCGCGATCTGGCTACCCGATACGCCAAACGCGCCGCCTACTACCAGGCCGAACTCACCATCGCCGCCATCGTGCTCTGGCTCCGATGACTTACATGACAGCTCCTAGACGTCGAACACGGTGTCGTAGGGATCGTCGTCGTCTGCGGGTGCTTGCCGGCGCTGTTGAGCCGGCAAGCGGGGTCGGGGTGGCGCTTGGGCAACCGGTCCCCCGGCGGCGACGGCCTCCCGGATGGCGGCGGTGATCGTCCGGCTGAGGGCGACGGCGTCGAGCCGCATGGCTTCTGGTGTGAGCCGGACCTCGCTGATCGCTCCGCCCGGCCCGGCCAGCACCGTGACGGACCGATCCGGCGAGACGATCGTCGTGTGGTCGCTGCCGGCGATCCCCGCGAGGAGGCGCTGGTTCTCGGCCTTGCGGTCTTCGAGCTGCCGGAGCTGCCAGCGCATTTCCTCGATCAGCTGTGCGGTGTCGGTCATGCGAACCTCCCCGGCTGGTGCGGTGTGTAGACGAACTCGTAGTACTTCATGACCCGGTGGTCGATCAGCGAGTAGCCCCGGCTGTACGCGACCCGAAGCAGGTCCTCCCGCGACAACCCGAGCTCCATCTTCCGGATGTACACCTGGTTCCGGCCGTCGAGCTGCGCGGCCAGGCGCGCCATCTGCTTGTCGCGCGGCTTCGTCGAACGAAGGATGCGGACGATCGTCACCGTCAGACCGGCGGCCACCACCAAGCCCGACAGGACGAGGAAGGGCACCCGCACGGAATCGGCCGAACCGGCGGCCACCGTGCTGATCACGGAACCTCCCCGCTCCGCAGGCTCCAGGCGACCTTCGCCGTCGCCTCGGCCACTGCGGGCCAGGCGTCTTCGGATTCCGCGATGACCGAGAGGATCACCACGGACCGCCCGTCCGGCAGGGGGATCTGGTACTCCGCCTTGATCTGCGCCCGGACGTCCCGCTCGGGCAAGCGGAACTCCCCGCCGCTGATGGCGACGATCGCGGGGCCGATGGGGAGCCGGACCGGCTGCACCACCGCGCACTTGTGGCGGCCGCGGTACTCCTCGGCCATCGCGGCCACCACGGCGTCCCGGTTGCCGGGTGCGGTTTCCGGCCACTGCGCCACGCCGAGCGTCAAGGTGGCGACGTCACCCTTGCGCGGGCCGACGGCGAACTTGCCGAAGACCCGGATGCCGTTGGCCTGCATGGCCGGCACAAGGGCCATCAGGTAGCTGCCGAACTGCTCGACGCTGGTGCCGGACGCGAGGTTTTCGGCGACCATCCACGCGTGGCCGCGGTTGAGCTTGTCGTCGCTGCCCACCGGCAGACCGGCGAACCCGGGCGGGAGATCGATCTGCAGAGGCATCAGTTCCACACCTCGTCTTCCGCACGCTGACGCCGGCGCTCCGGCGCGTTGTCGGCCGCTACCCCGGCCTCGGCCGCGTTGTCCAGCGCGACCACCGCCCACGGTGCGGGCCCGGTGACGAACGAGGCGGCGACCGCGGCCGCCTGCGTCACATCCTGGGGCACCCAGTAGTTCAGGAAGTCGTCCCAGGGGCTCTCGAAGTCCTTCCCCACCGCGACTTCGCTCCCCATCTGACCGACCAGCGGACCGTACGTCGCGACCTTGATCACGGTGTCCGGCACCATGGGATTCAGCCCGGCGAGTGAGGTGACCAGACCCGCCGTGTCGAAGACGAGGGTTTCGGGTGCCACGTCCGCTCCGGCGACCTTGGCCAAAGCGTGGCCGCCGAGTGCGCCCATCCCGAGGGTGGCGGCGACGAGGCTCGTGACGTCGCCAGCCGGCGACGGGAGGACATCGCTCAGCACGCCGAGGCCGTTGCCCAGGTCACCGACTACGTCCGAGACCTTCGAAACCAGCTCCGCGTGGTCCTGGACGAAGCCCCACGCCTGCCCGGCCGAGTCGGTCAGGGTGTTCGACAAATCGACAAGTGCCCCACCCACCGCGTCGCTCAGCTTGTCGAGGACGTCCGGCTCGACCGGCGCCGGCTCCCTCGCCTTCCGCAGCGCCTCCGCGACCCGGCCGGCCGCCTCGGTGTGCTCCCGCTGGAGCTGCTTCGCCGCGTCCTGGACGTTCTGGCAGCCGTCAATGGCGGTCTGGAGCCGCTGCCCCGCGTTGTCCAGCAGGCGCTGCGCGATCTGCAGGGACTGCTGATCGGGGAACGTCCGGTTCGCCAGCGCGAGATCCGGGTTCGCCCGTGCCTGTTCGGCCGCGCGCGCCGCCGTCTCCGCGCGGGCCTCCAGGTCGGCCGCGCGTTTCTGCAGGTCGCCGAGGTCCCGGGACCAGCACTCGAGCGCGTCGGCCGCCTCGCCCATCGAGCGGGCCGCGCCCTCGAGGTACTGCGGCAGCGGCCCGATGCGCCGGGCGAAGGCTTCGCTCGCCGCTCCCCGCCAGATGCCCTGCTTGCGGACGATCTGCCGCAGCGAGTCGTCCGCTTCGGTCAGGCCGTTGCTCACCGCCCGGTACTTGCCCGCCAGATCGGTGATCCCGTCGAGGTCGCCGGGCGCCGGGTCGAAGCCCAGGGCCGGGAAGTCACGGGTGCTCATCGCTCCAGGCCGTTCAGGAGGTCGGTGATGCCGCCGCCGACAGGTCCCCCGGATCCGGCCGGACGGCCGCCACCGGGGCGCCCGCCGCCGGCCAGGTCGTCGATGCCCGGGACCCCGCCGGTGTAGCCACCACCCACCGGGCCTTCGGCCGGCGGCCCGACCCGCGGGTGGTACCCCTCCACCGCACCCGTGGGCTCGCCACCCAGCACCGCCGAGCCGAACTCGCCCAGCTCACCACCGAACTGGGCCTCGATCTGCTCGTACCGCTGCTTCGCCGCCTTCAGCCGCTCGGTCACCTCCGAAGCCGCCTCGCCGAGGCGGCCGATCCCGTAGCCCCAGGCCTCCTCGAACTCGACGCCGGCCTGGCCCAGCTCCGCCGTCCCCAGCGAGCCGAACGCCCCTCCGCCGCCGAGCTTCTTGTTGGCGTCGGCCATCTTCCCCGCCGCCGTGTCGAGATCGCCGATGAGCTTGCCCAGCTCGCCGACCTGCACCGCATACCCGTCCACGCCACCCTCCCCGAGTCGGTCCCGTCAACAGTAAGACGGCCATCGACGGTGCGTGGTTTCCTTGTCACCCAAAAGAGTCGGACACGAACAAGGCCACCTCCGGGCGCCCGCCCGGAAGTGGCCTTGTCGCAACGAGAACCTACTTGCCGAAGAGCTGCTCCAGCCAGTCGAGGAGGTCGTAGAACCCGTCCTCGATCGGGTTGCCCGCGCCCGGCCGGAACCGGATCACCTGCGGGTCGTGGTCGCTGGCCTGGTCGGCGAACTCCGCGTTGATGTGGACCACGTCGTAGTCCACCCCGCGCGGCGCCCGCGAAGCCAGGATGTGGTCCAGCACCTGGGATTGCCCCTCGAACACGTAGCTGTACCGCTCGGCCTCCGGCACCGACGCGATCAGGTCCTTCAGCGCCCCGCCCGCGGTGAGCGTCTGGACCGCCGGCGAGAACGGGTAGTCGTTCAGGTCGCCCGCCACCACGATGTTGGCGTTCTTATCAGCCGCCAGCAACGAATCGACGAACCCGCGCAGCACCGTCGCCTGCTTCGCCCGCTGCACCTCGGAACTGCGCGTCGGCGGCTGGAAGCGGCCGTGCGTCGGCTGGTCGCCGCCCTTCGAGTTGAAGTGGTTGGCGATGACGAACACCGTGCGGCCCTTGAAGACGAACTCGCCGGCCAGGGGTTTCCGGCTGGTCGTCCACGCTTCGTTCGTGGGGTCGACGCGGCCCGGCGACGCCGTCAGGTGCGCCTTGCCGCGTTCGCGGACGACGCCGACGGCCGTGGTCGACGTCCCACCCGGACGATCCACAAAGGACACCCGAGCCGGGTTGAACAGGAACGCCACCCGGATGTTGCCGCCCGGCTGCCCGCCGTCCTGGTCGTTCACCGGGTCGATTTCACGCCACTGGTACCGCGGGCCGCCCTTGGCCACGATCGCGTCGGTGAACTTCTGCAGCGTCTGGTCGGCCGCGACGGTGCCGTCGTCGGTCGCGCCCGTGTTGTCCTGGATCTCTTCCAGGTTCACGATGTCCGGCGTCGCCAGGTGCGTCACGATCGCCTCGCCGAGTCGGTCGTACTTCGCCTGCGGGTCGCTCGGCGCGAGGTTCTCGACGTTGTACGTGGCGACCGCGAGCTCGCCGGTCCGCTGCTTGCGCGTGGTCTCGCCCTGCAGCCCGTTGTCCTTCTCGGTGCCGAGCACACTGGCGAACAGCGTGTAGCCACCGAAGTTGCTGTACTCGACCGGCCCGGACGTGGTACCGGTCAGCACGTCACCGACGTTGAGCTTCGGGAACGGCCGCTCGGCGAACGGGATCAGCGACGAAACCTTCAGGACGCCGCTGTTGAGCTGGTCGTACCCGAGGTAGACGCTGCCACCGCGGACGGACTTGTGCTGGTCCGGCTTCGAGGTCACGTACAGCTCGTTGAACGAGTTCGTCGGGCCGACGACCCGCGCGTCGGTGACCGAAACGATCTCGCTCTCGTGCGCTTCCCAGAAGTCCAGCGCGTACTTCGACGGCTCCAGGGTGAGCGGCTCGATGTTCCCGCCCGGCGACGGCGCGTACGTCGTCGGCACGGTGTCCGGGTTCAGCACCGTCGGCGCCGGGAGGGCGTTCCCGTGCGAATCGACCGTCCACTGTGCACTGATCAGCTCGGTGAGCGACTGGTAGTTCGACGTCGCCGGCGCGTCCGGGTAGAACTCGCGGACGGTGCCGGTCGCGGTCACCGCGTCGCCGACCGCGACCGCCGGGCTCGTCGAGCCGGTGAAGACGAACAGGCCCTCGCTGGTGCGCGGGTCGCTGTCCGGGTTCGGGTCGGTGAGCCAGAACCCGCGCGACGAGCCGAACGACCGGGTCGCGGTGACGACGCCGGTGACGCCGGAAACCTTCTGGTCCTTGAAGGGCGAAATGCGCGTGGTGCCCTGGATGTCGTGGATCTTCGCCGGGGTCGGCGCCGGGCCGGGTTCCCCGCCGGTCGACTCGCCCGCCGTGTTGGTCGGGGTCGGCTCGCCGACGGTGAAGTCGGCGGCGTTGTCGTCGGTGTCGGCCAATGCCGTGCCGCGCGCGACGGACGTGGTGTTCGACGGCGCAGCGGTCGGGTTGCCCTCGCGGACGGTCGCCGTGCCGAACCCGACGAGGTCCTTGATCCGCGCGTCGGCCGCACAGTCGGCCGCGGTCTTGCAGGTCAGCGCGGTGGTGCCGGAGACGAGGGCGATCGTGCCGGCGGTGGCCGACATGGCGATCGCGCCGGTCGCGTCCGGGGTGGGCAGCGCGACGGTGCCGCCGGAGCCCTTGCCCTCGGCCACGAGGTACCGGCCGCCCGGCGCGACGCTGCCGGCCAGCGGCGTCACCTGCCAGGTGCTCGACGGGCTGGCCGAACCGGGCAGGTATTGGACGCTGAAGCCGGCCAGGCTCGCGGCGGCCGCGCCGCGGTTGGCGAGCTCGACGAAGTCGTTGGTGAGCGTCGCGCCGGAGTTGCCGCCGCCGCCGTAGACCTCGGCGATGACCGCGTCGGCGCTCGGTGTGGCGAGCGCGGCCGGTGCCGCCACGCCGCCGAGCACCAGGCCCGACGCGACGGCCACCGTGAAGGCGGCCTTGGATCTGTGGGTCTTGGTCACCCTGAGTCCCCTTTGTGCTTGAACAGTCGTGGCATAGTCCCCCGAACAAGTGAGGAGGAGGAAGACAAAGATGCAACGATTCGTAACAACTACTTTCGTCGTCACTCACTCGGCAGAGCAGGTTTCGTGATCACGCTGGTACTGGGCGGAGACGTCACTTTTCCGGGCCGGGCGACGCCGGCCTTCGGACAGCTGGAACCGCTGCTCAAGGGCGCCGACGTCCGGTTCGTGAACCTCGAAGGTCCCGTCGACGCGGCGGCCGCCGAGGCGCTGAAGTCGACCGGCATAGACGTCGTCTCGATCGCCAACGACGCGCCCCACCCGCCGGCGAGCCTGGCGGTCCTCGACGACGCCGGGATCGCGTACTGCGGAGCCGGGACGAACCTCGACGCCGCGCACGCCCCAGCGGTGATCGAGCGATCCGGCGAAAAGGTCGCATTCCTCGCGTACACGTCACTTCGCCGCCCGTACGCCGCGCAGCAGGACTTCCCGGCGATCGCGCAAGCGTTTGCGACGACGGCGTACCAGCCGGATTCGCACGTCGCGGAGATCCCGGGCCGTCCGCCGCTCGTCCGCACCACGCCGGTGCCCGAGCAGCTGGACCGGCTGGTCGCCGACATCGGGCGGGCCAAGAGCGCCAACGACCACGTCGTCGTCTCGATGCACTGGGGCCTGCCGGGCGTCGAGCTCGCCGAGTACCAGGTCACCTACGGGCGCGCGGCGATCGATGCCGGCGCCGACCTGGTGGCCGGGCACGGATCGCCCACGATCCAGGCCGTCGAGGTGTACCGGGGCCGTCCGATCCTCTACGGCCTCGGCCACCTCGCCGCCGAGCGGCCGGACGGGCTGCTGGCCGGGTGCATGTTCGGCGACGAACCGCGGCTCGAGCTGATCCCGGTGCGGCGGAACGCCGGCCACGAGTGCGAGCCGCTCGGCGGGGACGAAGCGGACAAGGTGCTGCGGTACGTCGCCGAGGTATCAGCGCTGCGTTCCACAACGGTCACCGTCCAGAGCGGAATCGCATCGGTATTCGTTGGCGCGTAACGGATTGCGCCCGCTCTGTGACAGCCGGACACGGGCGTGTCACCCATCCGGCGCATCTGCCTTAAATGAAGGTCAAGGCCCGGAACAACCTGCGTGAAGCGGCGGTACGGTCTGCGTGAGCCGCCGGAAAAGTGGCAGGGACCACTCCCCGACAGCTCGCGGTAGGCACGACACGGGGGGAGGGAGAACGATCATGTGGGGGCTGCTTGTTCTCAGCTGCGTGTTCGTGCTGGTGCTGGGGATAGCCGCGGTCGTGGACCTTCGGGACCACGACCGCGGCGAACACCGGGTCTAGCGCACCGCCTGCCTTCCCCTGTAGCGGCCGAGGAGCGTGCGTGCGCCGGCCAGTGCGACCCGCCCGGCGCCCTTCGCGCTCGCGGCCAGGACCGTCGTCCAGTCGAAGTAGTCGCGCCACAGCACGATCCGGCCCGCCTCGACTTCGAACGTGCCGCACACCCAGAACTCCGCTTCCCACGCGCCGCGGCGCAGCACGTCGGTGCGCTCGGTGAGCACGACGTTGCCGTCCGCGGCGATGTGGTGCGTCCGAGCCTCGAACCCGGAGCCGTACTTGGCCATGGCGCGCAGCTGCTTCTCGAACGCCGCCACGCCGCGGGCGGGCGGCAGCGGCACGTTCTGGTACACGATGTCGCTCGCCACGAACGTCAGCGCGCGGTCGACGTCGAGGTCTTCGAGGGCGTTGAGGAAACCGGTCACCACTGCTTTGGGTTCATCGGTCATGACCCCAGGCTACTGCTCAGTACGGACGGTCGCCCGCGATCGCGACGCGCTCCGCGATCCGGACGTGCGGGTGGTAGTCGTTGACCGCGTAGTGCTGCGTCGCGCGGTTGTCCCAGAACGCGACCGAGTTCGGCCGCCAGCTGAACCGGACCTGGAACTCGGGCGTGTGAGCCTGCAGGAACAGGTACCGCAGCAGCCGGTCGCTCTCGGCCCGGTCCAGGCCCACGATGTGCGTGGTGAACGCCTGGTTGACGAACAGGGTGCGCCGCCCGGTCTCGGGGTGCGTCCGGACCACCGGGTGTTCCACCGGCGGGAAGCGGTCCTGCCACCGCGCGAGCAGCGCGGGATCGGAGAACCGGTCGAAGCCGGGGAGGTAGTCGTGCACCGCGGTGAGCCCGTCGATGCGGGCGCGGACGTCTTCGGGCAGGTTGTCGTAGGCCGCGGCCATGTCGGCCCACATCGTGTCGCCGCCGACGGGCGGCACCTCGATCAGCCGCAGCACCGAACCCAGCGCCGGCTCGGGCCGCCAGGTGACGTCGGTGTGCCAGATGTTCTCGTACCCGGGCATGGCCGCGGTGCGCTCGAAGCGCGTGACCGCTTCGTCGTCTCCCTGCGCGATGAACGGGTTGGTCTCCAGGGCACCCCAGTTCGCGGCGAACGTGCGCTGCTGCGCCGAGGTGATCCGCTGGTCGCGGAAGAAGAGCACCTTCCACTCGAGCAGGGCGTGGTTGAGCTCTTCGCGCAGGTCAGGGCCCACCGGCGCGGCGAGGTCGACGCCGTCGACCTCGGCCCCGATCAGCCGGCCCAGCGGGCGGAGGGTGAACAGCTCGTACGGCTTCCGCTGCGGTTCCCGGAGAATTCGGGGGCCTTCGACGATGCCATCCGCGGGCGTGGCCGCCGCGCGCAGCTGAATCCGGGCAGGAAGATCTACGGACATGGTTGTGCTCCAAGGGTTTTCGGGGAAATCGGACGCCGGGTTCGCGTCAGGCAGGCGGCGAACCCAGGCGGCCGCGGCGCAGCAGGAGCTCCACGACACCTTCCCCGATCGACCGCGCGAGGGCCCGGATCGGCGTGCTTTCCGAGGTGGCGGGCATGTGTTCATGGTCGCCTCCGTCCCGACGCGCGGTCAAGACGTCCACCTGGTGGAACGCTGGCAACGCCGCAGGTCACCGCGATGCGGGCGGCCCGGGAGCATGAGGCAAGATCTTCCCCGATCGGGTGAGCGCCCTTGATGACGGAGGTCCCCAATGCCGGAAGGCAGAGGCTCGCGGATCAGTGACAACCCCGGGCTTCACCCCGGGGCCGGTGGCTTCGCCGCCCGGAACCCGCCGGAGAAAGGTGATCGGCTCCGTGCCGCCGCCGACCTGCTCGACCAGGCGGCAGCCGCCGACGACAAGGCCGCGGGGAGGTTCGCCGAAGCCCGCGTCGATTCGACGCCGTTCGGCATCTCGCCGCACGCTCGTGAGCTGGCGGCGCGCTGGGCCACGGCCCTGGCGGCCCGCGAGGCGGACGCGCGCGTCCTCGGCGACGCGACGTCGGACCTGGCGGGCCGGCTGCGGATGGCGGCGGTGAGCACGCGGAGCACCGGTTTCCGGGGGCGATTAGCGGTGGCACCGTGACCGCCGAGGTCTTCGAACACCCAGCCCTCGTGTCGGCGGCTTCGCAGCTGTCCGCGTTGCGTGCCGCGGCCGGGCGCCTCGGCGTCGCGGACCCGGTGGCGGCGTTGCGGCACCTCGACTGCGCACCGGCGTCGATCCGCACGTCCGCCACGGCGGTCGACACCGGTGCGCTGGGCGTGACCGCGGCGCAGGCCGAGTTCCGCGCCGGCGTCGAGCGTGCCGAAAACGGCGGCAGCACCGAGGCTTTCGGCACCTGGGCGGACACAGTGGACGCTCAGTACGCCGCGGCGGCGCGGGCCGCCGCGGCGACGGCGGCGCTGGGCGCCCGCATCGCCGACCGGCTGGACGAGCTGGCGGTGGCCGCGGCCGACGAGGTGTGCGCGCTCGCGGCCACCGCCGCCGCCTCGGTGTCGGCATTCCTGGCCGGCGACCGCTCGGCCGAGGTGGTGAGCGAGGTCGGCGCCACGTGCGCGGCGGTGATCCGGGCCGTGCAGGAGAAGATCGCGGCGCTGACCGCGCTGGCGGCCGAACTGGAGCCCTTGACGGCCCCGGCGGTCGAACTCAGCTGAAGTGCTCGCGGGCCCACTCCGCGAAGGGCCGCGCGGGATGCCCGGTGACGCGGGGGACGTCGGGCGAGACGGGTTCCGGGTCCTCGACGAGTGACGCCCAATGGTCCACCGCCCCGGCCGCGAATTCCGGACCCATGAAGGCACTCAGCTGCGCTTTCGCCTCCTCCGGCGGCTGTTCTTCCCAGGTGACGGGCCGGCCGAGCGCTTCCCCGATGAGCCGGACCTGCTCGGCCTGGGCGAGGGCTTCCGGGCCGGTGACGAGGTAGATCTGCTTCGCGTGGTCCTCCGTGAGCGCTTTGACGGCCATGTCGGCGACGTCGCGCTCGTGGACGACCGACCGCTTCGCCTGCCCGTAGGCCGCCCGGACCACGCCGGTTCCGGCCTGCTGCGCCCAGGCGAGCGCGTTGGTGGCGAGGCCGGCGACGCGGAGGAAGGTCCAGTCGTCGGTGACCTTCTCGACGGCGGCTTCGACGTCTCCCCAGACGCCGCCGTCTTCCGCGGACACGGCGGAGAGGTACACGATTTTCTTGCCCTGGAAGGGTTCCACGGCCTTTTCGATGCCGTCGGCGGAGAAGAAGGGCCAGAGCAGGTAGACGGCGTCGACGCCTTCGGCGGCCCGGGCGGGATCGGTGATGTCCTCTTGGACGACATCGACGCCTTGCGGCGCCTTCGAGGGATCGCGGACGAGGACTCTGGTGCTGACGCCCGCGGCCTGGAGGCCGGCGACGACGTGCCGTCCGGTGTGGCCGGTGGCCCCGGTGACGAGAATGGTCATGCCGGTCACGGTCACACTTCAAGAGCCCTTCAAGTCAAGCGGCGGCGAGCCACACCTGCGTCGGCATGGCGCACTTACCAAGGACAGCAAAATGCCCGGCGATCTTCGCGGAGATCGCCGGGCGTTTGCCGGTGAGAGCGGTGGCGGTGGGATTTGAACCCACGGACGGGATCAACCGTCACACGATTTCGAGTCGTGCTCCTTCGGCCGCTCGGACACGCCACCGCGAAGAACAATACCCGAGGGCCGATGCCGGTCTCACCTGGGGTCGACCGGCCGTCCGCCGCGCAGCTTGACCTGCGCCTCCCGTACCGCGCGCGTGGCCCGGCGGCGAACGTCGGACGCCGTCGAACGCAGTTGGGCCGTCCGCCGCTGGGCGCGGCCCGATGCCTCCAGACGGCGGTTGCCGGTCGCCATGCCGGCCTTCTCGCGAGCGCTGCCCACTGCCTGCTGGATCCGGTGCTTCATCGTCATACCGGAGGAGTACCCAAAACTCGGCGGCGCGTCGCGAAGTACGTCTCCAGCAGCCCGGCGCACTCCCCGGCCAGGACGCCTCCGTGCACTTCAGGCCGGTGGTTGAGACGACGGTCACGCACGACGTCCCACAACGACCCCACTGCGCCCGTCTTGGGCTCCCACGCCCCGAACACCAGCCGGGCGATGCGGGCCAGCACCAGCGCGCCCGCGCACATCGTGCACGGTTCCAGCGTCACCGCCAGTGTGCAGCCCTCCAGCCGCCAGCCGTCGCCCACCACGGCCGCCGCCGAGCGCAACGCCAGGATCTCCGCGTGCGCCGTGGGGTCGCCCAGCTCGATCCGGGCGTTGCGCGCCGCCGCCAACGGCACGCCGTCGGGGCCGAACACCACCGCCCCGATCGGCACGTCCGTGCCGGGAGCGCGCGCCGCTTCCAGCGCGGCCTCCACGGCTTCGGTGTCGGACGGGCGTCTCAGAGCTCGTCCAGGAGCTTGGCGAACTCGCTGCCGAACCCGCAGCGCTGCGCGACCATCTGCAGCTGCTCGTCCGGGTACAGGTCGACCTCGCCGACGATGACCTCCAGCTCCGGCCCCGGCAGCCCGAGGTCCGCGAGGATCTCCAGGTCGCCTTCGGGCCAGACGGAGTCGTCCTCTTCGTCCGGTGGGTCGACGCGCAGGACGTCGAGGACGTCCGCCGCGATGTCGTAGTCCAGCGCCGCCGCCGCGTCCGAGAGCAGCAACGACGGTCCCCGCGGGCTCGGCCGGACGATCACGAAGAACTCGTCGTCGACCGCCAGCAGCCCGAAGCTCGCGCCGGTGGAGCGTAGTTTGCCCAGTTCAGTGATCGCTGCGTCCAGCTCGGTCAACGCCCCCGGGTCGAGCGCACTGCACCGCCACCGACCGTCTTCCCGGACCACAGCCACCGCGAAGCCCGTGACCGGCTCTTCCACCGCCATGCGCACACCGTATTCCGCCGGTCGATCTCGCGCACGCACGGTGCGCCCGAAGCGCCGCATGCGGCACTATCGGGACCATGACCGGCCCCACTGACCTGCCCACCCTTCCCGGCACGCCGTTCGCCGGGCTCCTCGACGACGCGCGGGCGCTGCAGGACCGCACGGTCGCCCTCCGGCGGGCCGTGCACCGCCACCCGGAACAGGGCCTCCACCTGCCGCGCACGCAGGCGGCGATCCGCGAGGCCCTCGACGGCCTGCCGCTCGAGATCACCGAGGGCCGGGCCACGACGTCGCTGACGGCCGTCCTGCGCGGCGCGCGGCCCGGTCCGGCGGTGCTGCTGCGCGGCGACATGGACGCGCTGCCGCTGACCGAGGAGACCGGCCTCGACTTCGCGTCGGAGGACCCGGAGTCGATGCACGCGTGCGGGCACGACACGCACGTCGCGATGCTGGCGTCGGCGGCGCGGCTGCTCGCGGAGCGCCGCGACCGGCTGGCCGGCTCGGTCGTGTTCATGTTCCAGCCGGGTGAGGAGGGTCACCACGGCGCCCGGTTCATGATCCACGAGGGCGTGCTCGACGCGGCCGGGACGCGGGTCGCGCGTGCGTTCGGCGTCCACATCCTCGCCAACGCGCCCAGCGGGCTGGTGCAGCTGCGGCCCGGCCCCCTGATGGCGTCGGCGGACTCGTTCCACGTGCGCGTCACCGGCAAGGGCGGCCACGGCTCGGCGCCGCAGCACACGATCGACCCGGTGCCGGCCGCCGCGGCGATGGTCGGGGCGCTGCACACGATGATCACCCGCCGGGTGAGCGTGTTCGACCCCGCGGTGCTCTCGGTGACCCGGATCCAGGCCGGCACGACGACGAACATCATCCCGGAGACCGCCGAGCTCGAGGGCACGATCCGCACGCTGTCCGAGCACACGCGCGCGCTGGTCCGCGCCGAGCTGCCGAAGGTGTGCGAGCAGGTCGGCGCGGCCTACGGCTGCCGCGTGGTCGCCGACGTCGAGCCGGGCTACCCGGTGACGGTGAACGACGACCGGGTCGCGGCCGAGGTGCTGAAGCTCGGCGCGGAGGTGCTCGGGCCGGAGAACGTCGAACTGCTCAGCGACCCGCTGATGGGCGCGGAGGACTTTTCGTACGTTCTGCAACGCGTCCCGGGCGCGTACGCGTTCCTCGGCGCCTGCCCGCCCGGCGTCGACCCCGCCGAAGCGGCGGCGAACCACTCCAACCGCGTGCTCTTCGACGAAGACGCGATGCCCCACGGCGTCGCGATGCTCGCCGCCTTCGCGATCGACGCCCTCCGCTAGGGCCCGGTCCGCGACGGGCGGCCGTCCTCCAGGTGGCCGGCGAAGCGGCGGCGCCACCCCGGCGTCTCGAACGTGACGTCGTACCAGCCGTTGCTCGCCGGCACCGGGAAGTCGTGCGTGCCACCCGGCGGAAGGGTGATGTCGTTCAGCGTCACCGGCCCCGGCCCGCTGTTGGTCACCGTCACCCGCAGCGCGGGTGGGTCGAGGAACGTGACGGCCGCATCGAGGCCCGGGCCGCCCGAAGCCTCGACGACGAAGCCGTTCGGACCGTGGATGGCGACGTCGTACGTCCCGCCGTGCGCGACTTCGCCCGTCGTCGAGGCGCCGGGGCCGACGTCGAAGCGCTGCGACGTCCCACCCGCGTGGTAGGCGTACGCGGCCAGCTGCAGCGCCTGCGTCCCGTGGTTGGTCAGGTGCAGTTTCAGGGCGCTCGCCGCGGCCGTGACCCAGGCGACCGGCTGGTACGGCAGCGGGCGCGCCTTCGCCGTGCCGGGCTCCTGCACCAGCGCGGCCGGACCCAGCCCGGGCTTCGGGAGCCGTCGCTGCGTCCGGTCGGCTTCGGCGCGCAACGCGTCCGCGTCCGGCAGGAGCGGGATGGTCGTGTCGGGCGCGCGGAAGTCGAAACAGCTGGTCAGATCGCCGCAGATGGCCCGGCGCCAGGCGGAGATGTTCGGCTCGCGCACGCCGGTCCAGGTCTCCAGGAAGCGCAGCACCGACGTGTGGTCGAAGACCTGCGAGTTCACCCAGCCGCCGCGGCTCCACGGCGAAACGACGGTCATCGGCACGCGCGGGCCCAGCCCGATGGGGACGGGCGGCCCGGACGCCTCGCCCTTCTCCGGCCGGTTGCCCGGCAGGTACTCGCCGGGGGTGCCGGGCGGCGGCGTCGGCGGGACGACGTGGTCGAAGAAGCCGTCGTTCTCGTCGTAGTTGATGAAGACGACGGTCGACTCCCACAGCTCCGGCTTGTCCCACAACGCCTTCAACATGCGCTGGAGGTACGCGGCGCCGTCGACCGGCCGCGCCGCGGGGTGCTCGCAGTAGCCGTACGGGGCCACCACCCACGAGACCGCGGGCAGCGTCCCGGCCGCGCAGTCGGCGAGGAACTCGGCCAGCACGTGGTCGAGGTCCTTCCCCTTCCCCGAGTCGGGTTTGAGCTTCTTGCGCAGGTTCCCGCGTTCGGCCAGCCGGCGCTTCACCGGGTCCATCGAGTACAGCGCGTCGTGGAAGTTCTGGAACAGCCAGAGCGGGTTGTCGCCGTAGTCGCCGACGAAGTGCTCGGGAACGCCGCGTTCCTCGTCGTTCGCGTAGATCCGCCACGTGATGCCCGCGGCCTCGAGGCGTTCGGGGTAGGTCGTCCACCGGAACGAGGGTTCGTAGTCGGGCGCGTTGTGCGTCGCGGGGCCGCCGGCGACGCCGTCCGGGTCGATCGTGCCGGTCCAGTGGTAGAGCCGGTTGGGGTGCGTCGGGCCCTGGATCGAGCAGAAGTAGTGGTCGCACAGGGTGAACGCGCTCGCCAGCGCGTGCTGGAACGGGAGGTCCTCGCGCGTGAAGTACCCCATCGTCATGGGGGTTTTCGCCGCGATCCAGCGGTCGTACCGGCCGCCGTTCCACGCGCGGTGCGTGCTGTTCCAGTCGTGCGGCAGCTCGCCGAGGTCCTGACCGTCCACGACGGACGTGTCGATCCGGAACGGCAGCACCGGGCCGCCCTTGTCGCCGCGCTGGTGGAAGACGTCGCGCAGGGCCGCGCGGTCGCCGAAACCGCGGACCCCGGCCATCGTGCCGTAGTAGTGGTCGAACGACCGGTTCTCCTGCATGAGCACGACGACGTGGCGAACGTCGTCGATCGTGCCCGTCCGCGGCGCCGGGGCGCAGGCGACCGGCAGCGTGCCGGCGACGGTGGCCGCGGCCGCGCCGCCCAGCACCGTGCGCCGACGGATCCGGCCCATGCCCACCTCCTCGTCCCCCGGTCGCGGCTCGGCCGGAGGGGTACGTTCGCCACCGAGAGAGGTGAAGCCATGCTCAACTCAGCGGAATTGGTCGCCTTCGCACCGTCGACCGACCTCGATCGCGCACGCGTTTTCTACACGGATGTCATCGGGCTCGAGTTCATCGAGCAGACCCCCTTCGCGTGCGTGTTCCGCAGTGGCGCGACCATGCTGCGCGTCACCGCCGTCGCCGAGTTCACCCCGCAGCCGTTCACGGTGCTCGGCTGGGCGGTCGCCGACATCCGGGCGGCGGTGGCCGAGCTGCGCGGCCGTGGCGTGGAGTTCCTCACCTACGCCACGCTGCCACAGGACACCGACAAAATCTGGACCACGCCGGGCGGCCGGATCGCCTGGTTCCCCGATCCGGACGGCAACGTGCTGTCGCTGACCGAGTTCACTGGCAATTAAACAACAGCGTTGATTTAATAGGCCCATGACCGAAGCCGACCGCCTCGCCCAGCTCGCCGAGCAGGAGGAACGCCTCCAGTTCACGAA
The DNA here is from genome assembly GCA_049998155.1 of Amycolatopsis sp. cmx-13-12. GTDB lineage: Bacteria > Actinomycetota > Actinomycetes > Mycobacteriales > Pseudonocardiaceae > Amycolatopsis. The sequence continues at coordinate 1,269,351 of JAEBES010000002.1, forward strand.
GTTCGACAACGAGACCGCCCTCGCCCTCGGCCAGCAGCTGCTGACGGCCGCCCGGGACCGCGGGCTGCCGGTGACGATCTCGATCCGGCGCAACGGCCAGCGGCTCTTCCACGCCGCACTGCCCGGGACGTCGGCCGACAACGACGCCTGGATCGACCGCAAGAGCCGCGTCGTCGACCGCTACGGCCACAGCTCCTTCTTCATCGGGACGCAGTTCCGCGCGACGGGCGGCTCGTTCGAGGAGCACTCCCGCCTCGACCTGGACCTCTACGCGGCCCACGGCGGCGTCTTCCCGGTGCTGGTCCGCGGGGTCGGACCGGTCGGCACGGTCGGCGTCTCCGGACTCCCGCAGGCCGAAGATCACGCGTTCGTCGTCGAGCAGCTGGAGCTGTTCCTCGGAGCCTGAAGTGCTCGCGGAGTCGTAAAAGAATGGCGGCCGCTGCTACCGTCGATCCCATGAAGCGCGCTGCACAGACGACGACGCCGAGGAGTGTCCCGGCGCGCTGAACGACGTTTCGAGCCCGGGGCGGGTGCCCCGGGCTTCGTCTTGTGGTCTCCCGCCTCGCCGTCCACGAGGGAGCCCACCATGCCCGACCACCGCAAGCTCGGCCGCGAACTCGGCCTGTTCGGCACCGACCCGTTGATCGGCGCCGGCCTGCCCTACTGGCTGCCCGACGGCGCGATCATCCGCCACAGCCTCGAGGAGTACGTCCACGCCCTCGAACGGCGCGCGGGCTACCGGCACGTCCATTCGCCGGTGCTGGCCAAACGCGAGCTGTACGAGATCTCCGGGCACTGGTCGCACTACCGCGACGACATGTACCCGCCGATGGACGTCGGCGGCGAGCAGCTCGTGCTGAGGCCGAGCCTGTGCCCGCACCACGCGCTGATCTACCGTTCGCGCGGCCGCAGCCACCGTGAGCTGCCGCTGCGGCTGGCCGAGATCGGCGGGATGTACCGCGCCGAGCTGTCCGGCGTGCTGGGCGGGCTGAACCGGGTGCGCGCGATCCAGCTCAACGACGCGCACGTGTTCTGCACCCTCGACCAGGTCGAGGCCGAGGCCGCCGCCGCACTGGCCCTGATCCGGCAGGCCTACGACGCGCTCGGCATCAGCCCGGCGCGTTACCGGCTCTCCCTGCCCGGCCCCGGCGGGAAGTACGTGCCCGGGAACTGGGACGCCGCCGTGGCCATCCTGCGGTCGGTCCTCGGCGATCTCCCGTACGACGCCGTCGAGGGCGAAGCGGCGTTCTACGGGCCGAAGATCGACGTCCAGATCGTCGACGGCGCCGGCCGCGAATCCACCCTGTCCACCGTCCAGGTCGACTTCCACCAGCCCGCGCAGTTCGACCTCGAGTACGTCGGCGCGGACGGGGCGAAGCACCGCCCGGTGATGGTCCACCGCAGCATCATCGGCAGCGTCGAACGCGCGGTGGCCCAGCTGATCGAGGTCCACGGCGGCGCGTTCCCGGCCTGGCTCGCGCCCGTCCAGCTGCGCCTGCTGCCGGTGTCCGCCGCCGAACTGCCGTACGCCCGGGACGTCCTGGACCGGTGCGGCGATCTGCGGGCCGAGATCGCCGCGGACGGCAGCCTCGGCGCGCGGATCCGAGACGGCCGGCTGGTGCCGTACCAGGCCGTGCTCGGGCCGCAGGAGGTCGCCGCCGGACAGCTTTCGGTCCGGTTGCGCGACGGCAGCCGGGTGGACGCCCGCCCGGTGGAGGACGCGCTGGCATCGATCCTGGAGGCGGTCAGGCCGCCATGGCCTCGGCCAGCCAGTCGAAAGCGGGAGCCAGGCTTTCCGGTGCCGCCCAGCCGTTGATCACCCCCAACAGCTGCAGGTAGCGCTCGCGGCGCGGATCGTTGACGACGCCGAGCCATTCCCGGAGCTCGCCGGGATCGCGCCCCAGGCCCTCGACGATCGCCTTCGCCGCCGGGGACCTGGGCACGATCCCGGCCACGACGGCCGGGGTGACGGCGTCCCGCACCTCGGCCGCCAGGTCGCGACGCAAGCCCGGTTCGTGACCGTCCACGAGCCGGCGCAGGTTCGCGCGGAACTCGGTGTCCCGCATCAGCGCAGCCAGCTCAAGCCACGCCTCGGCCTGCTCGGGGCTGGGGTCCTCGGGCAGCTCCGGGGTCAAGGTCCGGGCGATCCCGGCCAGCTCGGGGCGATCACCCAAGGCATCGGCGAGGAAGTCGCCGATCAGGCACTGCCGCTCCACTTCGGACAGCACGGCCCGCTGGTGCACGAGACTCGCTTCCTCGGGGTGGGAGCCGCGGTTCGCCACTTCGTTCAGTACCTCCCTCCGCCGGCGCAGCACGCCGATCTGCACCTCCACGGCCGCGGCGTGCTCCGCCGCCACCTCCGCGACGGTGGTCTCGCCGTCGATCACCCGCCGGATCGTGGCGAGGTCGACCCCGAAGTCGCGGAGGACACGGATGACGTCGAGCCGGGCGAGCGCGGCGTCGTCGTAACGGCGCTGGCCCGCGGTGTTGCGCCCGGACGGCGGCACGAGGCCGCGATCCGAGTAGAACCGGACGGCCTTGACCGTCAGCCCGGTCCGGTGGGCGAGTTCGCCGATGGAATACCGCATGCCACCAGCCTGGCAGCTCCCCTCGGGGGAGGCGCAAGACCTGCGAGTTCGCTCGATCGTGTCGATCAGGTGTTCGAGTTTTCGCGGTAGAGTCGAACGCATGGGCGAACGGGTCAGGCCTCCTCCCGGATCCGGGTCACCAGCTGGGTCGGGTTCACGAACCGGAGCGCAATGAGAAGGAGCACGAGCATGGACGCGGTGTAAATGGTCGCCATGGCGTCGACGGACTGGTTGGCGCGGATGCCCGCGGCGAACACGGAGTTGTAGAGCGCCACCACGAGGGTCGTCGAGTCCGGGCCGGCGGTGAGGAACGTCAGCTCGAACATGCCGACCGTGCGCACCAGCACCAGGATCGACGCGGCCAGGATGCCCGGCAGCAGCAGCGGGCCGAGGATCCGGGTGAACACCGAGACGGTGCGCGCGCCGGACATGCGGGCCGCGGCCTCGATCTTCGGGTCGATCTGCTCGATGAACGGCGTCATCGTCAGCACGACGAACGGCACCGAGGGCACCAGGTTGGCCAGGATGACGCCGGTGATCGTGCCGGCCAGGTGGAACTTGTACAGCACGGTGGCCAGCGGGATGCCGTAGGTGATGGGAGGGATCAGGATCGGCAGCACGAACAGCAGCATCACCAGGCGCTTGCCGGGGAACGAGCGGCGGGCCAGCGCGTAGGCGGCCGGGACGCCGACCGCCACCGACACGGCGATCACCACGAGCGCGACGATCGCCGTCGTGAGGAGGACGTCCGAGAGGCCGAACTCGCGCCAGGCGTCGGCGTACCAGTGGGTGGTGAAGCCGTCCGGGAGCCAGGTGCCGAACCACTGGGTGCCGAACGAGTCGACGACCACCGAGAGCACCACGCCCGCGAGGTTGACGAAGAAGAACACGACGACGGCCCAGACGACCCAACGTCCGGGACGCGCGACCCAACCGGTCATCCCTTGCCTCCGGTCGCTCCGCGGTACAGCGTGCCGCGCCACGCCATGACCAGGCCGATCACGATCAGCATGACCACCGCCATGAGCATCGCGACGGCCGAGCCCATCGAGTAGTCGTACTCCTCGAACGCGGCGTGGTAGGCGGCGATCGAGATGACGCGGGTCTCGTTCGCGGGGTCGCCGACGAGCTGCGCGCTCGGGAAGACCGAGAACGCCATGACGAACGAAAGGCAGAAGGTGATCGCCAGGCCGGGTGCCAGCAGGGGCAGCGTGATCCGCCGGAAGCGCTGGACGCCGTTCGCGCCGAGCGTGGCGGCCGCCTTTTCCAGGGAGGGGTCGATGCCCGAGAGATAGGACAACGTCAGCAGGAAGGAGAACGGGAAACCGGTGATCACCAGGGAAAGCAGCACGCCGGTGTAGTTGTGGATCAGCGGCAGCGGCTGGTCGGTGACGCCGAGAACGGTGAGCACCTTGTTCAGCCAGCCCGCCGGCCCGCCGTACATGATCAGGCCCTGCGCGGTGAGCACGGTGCCGAGCGTGATCGGCACGACGAGGATCGTCGTGAGGAGGCGCTTGCCGCGGACGCGGCCGCGCATCACGTAGGCGATCGGGATGCTGGCGAGCACGTTGATGAAGGTGGCCGGGAGGGCGATGCCGAGCGTCGTCCAGATGGTGTTGCGGAGGTAGGGATCGCCGAAGAACCGCGCGTAGTTCGAGAAGACGCCGCCCTTGCGCGGCGCGAAGGACAGTTGGAGGCCGTAGAGGAAGGGGTACAGAAACAGGCAGGCCGTCACCAGCAGGCCGGGCACCAGGAGCAGCAGGGTGCGGTCGATGCCGCGTTCGGCGAGGCGGTGCCGCAGCGCCGGGCGGGCGGTCGCGACGGCGGTCATGGCGCGAACACCAGGACCCGCTCGGCGGGGACGCCGATCTTCGCCGTGTCACCGGGGGCGAGGCGCTTGTCGGTCCGAAAGTAGACCGGCACGCCGGTCGCCAGCCGGGCGGAGACCGACAGCTCGCGGCCGTGGTACTCGACGATCTCGACCGTGACGTCGAGGGCGTTCTCGGTGCCGTCGCCGACCACGAAGTCCTCCGGGCGGATGGCCACCTTCGCCGGGCCTTCCGTGAGCGAGCCGCGGCCGGTGAGCCGGACGCCCGCGCCCTCGACGGTGACCGACGAGGCCGTGGCGGAGGTCACCGTCACGGCCAGGAGGTTGCGGTAGCCCATGAAGGAGGCGACGTAGCTGTTCACCGGCTGGGCGTAGACCTCCTCGGGCGTGCCGACCTGCTGGACCGTGCCCTCGCGCAGCACCACCAGGCGGTCAGCCAGCGACAGGGCCTCCTCCTGGTCGTGGGTCACGTACACCGTGGTGAGGCCGAGCGTCTGGTGGAGGCGGCGGATCTCCATCCGCATCTCGAGCCGGAGCTTGGCGTCCAAATTGGACAGCGGCTCGTCCATCAGGACGACCGGTGGCTCCAGCACCACGGCGCGGGCGATGGCGACGCGCTGCTGCTGGCCGCCGGACAGCTGCGCGGGGAACTTCGCCGCGTGCTCGGTCAGCTGCACCAGGCGGAGTGCTTCGTCGACCCGCCGCCGGGCCTCGGCGCGGCCGACCTTGCGCATCTTGAGGCCGAAGCCGACGTTGGCGCGGACGGACATGTGCGGGAACAGCGCGTAGTTCTGGAAGACCATCCCGAACCCGCGCTGCTCCGGCGGCTGCCCGTCGATGCGGGTGTCGTCGAGCCAGATGCTGCCCGCGGTCAGGGGCAGCAGGCCGGCCAGGCAGTTGAGCGCCGTCGACTTGCCGCAGCCGGACGGGCCGAGCAGGGCCACGAACTCGCCCCTGGCGATGGCGAGGTCGAGGCCGCGCAGGGCGTTCGCGGTGCCGAAGCTGCGCGAGACGCCGTCCAGCCGCAGCTGCCCGAACGTCACTTCTTGCCGACCTTCGAGCCGCCGACCAGCTGGTTCCACTTGTCGAACGCCTTGACCTGCTGCTCGGCGGGCAGCGACGTCTCCTTCGGGTACTGCGCGATCCACTGCTCGTACTCCGGTCGTCCGAACTGCCGGAGAGTGTCCTGGCTCTTCTGCGGCGCCATCTGCAGGGTGACGTCCTTGACCGCCGGCCCGGGGTAGAAGTAGCCGTCGTCGTAGGCGATCGCCTGCTGGTCCGGCTTGAGCATCCACGCGACCAGCTGCAGGATGGCCGACTCCTGGTCGGGCGAGAGGCCCTTGGGGATCAGGGCGTACTGGGCGTCGGTGACCCAGTGCATCGGCTGCATGATCGCCGTCTTGACCGTGTTGGGCACGGTGCCGAGCTTGCGCGGGTTGATGTCCCAGCCGGTGGTCGACATGATCATGTCCACCGAGCCGGACGCGAGGTTCTTCATCGTCTCCGTGGTGCCCGACGGGTAGTACTTCACGTACTTGCCGAGCTCCTGCAGGAACGCCCAGGTCTTGTCCCAGCCCTTGTCCGGGTCCTTCGGGTCCTTGTCGCCGAGCAGGTACGGCAGGCCCATCAGGAACGTCCGGCCCGGGCCGGAGTTCGACGGCTGGGCGTACTGGAACTTCTCCGGGTGCGCCTTCGCCCAGTCGAGCAGCTCCTGCGGGGACGCCGGGGCGGCGGGCACCGCACCGGGGTTGAACTCCACGAGCGGGCCCGACGGGTAGTAGACGACCTCGATGCCGTAGCCGTTGGCCAGCTCCTGCATCTTGGCCGCGGGCTCGAGGTAGTTCTGCATCAGGTTCGGGAACCGGCTCGAGAAGTCCGGCAGCACCTTGGCCAGGGTGCCGTTCGCGATGCCGGCGGAGAGGCCGTCGGTGCCGCTGAGCACCAGGTGGGTCTGGGCGACGCCGCCGTCCTGCTCGGCCTTGAGCTTGCCCGCCATGCTCGGCGCGGGCGCCGTCGAATAGGTGACCTTCGCGAGGACTTCCGGGTGCGCGGCCTTGAAGTTCTCGATCATCTGCTTGGTCAGCTGCAGGTTGCCGGCGACGTCGAGGATGTTGAGCTCGACCGGCTTGCTCGGCTTGTCCGGTACGGCCTGGGGATCTGCCGCCTGGCCGCCGTCGCCGCCGGGCGCGCCGCAGGCCGTCAGGCCCGCGGCGAGGCTCACCGCCAGCAACACTCGTCGGAATCGGAAGCCGGTGCAACTCTGCATGGCTGCTCCCTAGGTCCGTGATAATGTTGTATGTCGCATCGTATATCAGATCGGACATGCCAGTGGCGAGCACTTCTTCGGCCCGGAGGCCGCCGCCGCCCGTCTCGCGGACGGATTTCGTGCGTGACGCGATCAAGGAAGCGATCTTGAGCGGGGAGTTCGGGCCGGGCGAAACGCTCGTCGAAGCCGAGGTCGGCGCCCTGCTCGGGGTGTCGAAGACGCCGGTGCGCGAAGCCCTCCGGATCCTGGCCGGTTCCGGTTTGGTCACGATGAGCACGTACAAGGGCGCCGCAGTCCGGGTCATGGACGCCGAGAGCGCGTACGCGGTGTACGACCTGCGCGCGCTGCTGGAGCCCGAAGCCGTCCGGCGGGCCGTCGAACGGGGCGCGGACTTCGAGGAAGCGCGGCAGGTGCTGGCCGGGGTCGAGACCGGCGCGGCAGCCGGTGACCGGGCGAAGGCGAGCCTGGCCAACCGGCTGTTCCACCGCGCCCTCTACGCCGGCTGCGGGAACCCGCTGCTGGTCGAGGTCCTCGACGGACTGCGCGACCAGGCCGCGCTCATCACCGTCACCGGCTGGGGCATCAGCCCCACCTGGCAGGGCGAGGCGGCCGAACACCGCGCGATCCTGAACGCCGCCGAGAGCGGCAACGCCCGGCAGGCCGAGCACTTGCTGCGCAAGCACATCACCGATTTCATCGACCGGATCGCCTTCGGGCTGCCCGGCGAGCGCACCACCGAGACCGGCGATCCGAAGGGGGCCCGATGACGTTCGAGGAGCAGAGGCGGCGGCTGTCCGGGGTGGTGGCCATCCCGGTCACGCCGTTCGACGCCGAGGGCGCCGTCGACGGCCAGACGTACGCGAAGCTGGTGGACCGGCTGATCACCGGTGGCATCGAAGTCGTGACGCCGAACGGGAACACCGGCGAGTTCTACGCGCTCGACGCGAGCGAAGCGCGGCAGTGCCTGGAAGTCACCGTCGAGGCGACAGCCGGCCGGGCGAGTGTGCTCGCCGGGATCGGCCACGACGTCGCATCGGCGACGCGGGCCGCGGTGCACGCGCGCGAAGCCGGCGCGGACATGATCATGATCCACCAGCCGGTGCACCCCTACATCTCCGGTGACGGCTGGGTCGACTACCACGCGGCAATCGCCTCGGCGGTGCCGGAACTCGGCGTCGTGCTCTACGTCCGCAACCCGGCGATCACCGGCGAGCAGCTGCAGGCGCTCGGCGAGGTGGCGCCGAACGTCATCGGCGTGAAGTACGCGGTCCCGGATCCGGTGCGCTTCGGCTCGGTCGCTCGCGACGCCGGTTTCGACCGATTCGTGTGGATCGCGGGCTTGGCGGAGCTCTCGGCACCCGGCTACTTCGCCGTCGGCGCGACCGGCTTCACGTCCGGCCTGGTGAACGTGGACCCGGCGATCTCGCTGGAGATGTTCCACGCACTGTCCACAGGGGACTACCCGGCGGCGATGACGGTCTGGGAGCGGATCCGGCCGTTCGAGGAGCTCCGGGCGGCCAACGGCAACGCGAACAACGTCAGCGTGGTCAAGGACGCCCTCGGCCAGCTGGGCCTGTGCCGCCCCGACGTCCGTCCCCCGAGCCGGCTGCTCACCGGGGCCGAGCGGGAGCAGCTCTTCGGGCTGCTGTCCTCGTGGGGACTGTCCTAGGTGACGCAAGTTACTGGCGCGTTAAAAAGGAGTAAGTGGACAAACCAAAGCCGTCAGGACGGCATTCACGGGTGATCACCGGGGCCGCCCGCGGCGGTGTCCTGGCGGGGTCCGATCCGCCGTGATGCCCGGAGGCACCCGTGACGCTCAGCGAGCTTCTTCCCAGCCTCGGCTGCGAAGCCGCCGACCACCTCGAGCCAGGAGTCTGGCCGCGAAGCACCCGACTCGGCGAAGACGGCGAGCTGCTTTTCGCCGGCGCCAAGGTCAGCCACCTCGCCGCCCGCTTCGGGACGCCGTCTTACCTCCTCGACGAACAGCAGGTGCGAGACACCGCGCGCGAGTACCGCGAAGCGCTGCCGGACGTCGAAGTCGCGTACGCGAGCAAGGCACTCTGTACGCGAGCCGTGCTGCGTTGGGTCGCCGAAGAGGGGTTGTCGCTCGACACCTGCTCCGCCGGTGAGATCGCCGTTGCGCGCTCGGTCGGCTTCCCGGCGGAACGCATGCTGCTGCACGGCAACGCGAAGACGCCCGAAGACTTGAAGGCCGCGCTCGGCTACGGCGTCCGCCGGATCGTCGTCGACTCGCTCGACGAAATCGAGCAGCTCGGCGCACTCGCCCACGGCGCTCAGCAGGTCATGATCCGGGTGACGCCGGGCGTCTCGGCCGGCGCGCACGCCGCCATCAGCACGGGCGCCGAAGGCCAGAAGTTCGGCTTCTCACTTCTCGACGGCGTTCCCGACAACGTCGACGCCGCCGTCGAAGCCGTGAAGAAACAACCCGGGTTGCGGCTTCAAGGCCTGCACTGCCACATCGGCTCGCAGGTGTCCCGGGTCGACCGGTACGAGGCGGCCGCGCGGCGGATGGCCGAGGTGCTCGTCCGGATCCGCGACACCCACGGCGTCACACTGCGAGAGCTCGATCTCGGCGGCGGGCACGCCGTGCCGTACGTCGGCGGCGAGCCCGCGTTCGACCTCGGCGGCTACTCGCGGCGCCTGCGCGTGGCCATGGCCTACGAATGCGCCGCGCACGGCTTCCCCCTGCCCCGCCTGACGATCGAGCCCGGCCGGGCGCTCGTCGGGCCGGCCGGGATCACCGTCTACCGCGTGTGCGCGGTCAAGCGCGGCAGTCGCACGTTCGTCGCGGTCGACGGCGGCATGAGCGACAACGCACGGCCGTCCCTCTACGGCGCCCGCTACACGACCCGGCTGGTGGGACGGCGCTCGAAGGCGCAGCGCGTCCCGATGACCGTGGTCGGCAGGCACTGCGAAGCGGGCGACGTCCTCGCCGACGGCATCAGCCTGCCCGCCGACCTGCACGCGGGCGACCTCCTGGCCGTGCCGTGCACCGGCGCCTACCACCACTCGCTGGCCTCGAACTACAACCAGGTCGGCCGGCCGCCGCTGGTCGGCGTCCGCAATGGCGTCGCGACGCTGCTCGTGCGCCGCGAGACCGAGGAAGACCTCAGCCGGCGCGATCTGGGGTGACGATGCTGTCGCCGCCGCGCGGCACCAACCCGCGCGGCAGGCGGCGGCCGGCGAAGAACTCCCGGCAGGCGCGGTGGACCGCGAACATCAGCGGCACCCCCAGCACGATCGACACCACACCGATCACCGCGACGCCGCCGATGCCGAACACCGTCGTCTCGCCCGCGTCCGGCCGCGCGTACTCGATCAGCGCGAACCCCAGCACCGCCAGGAAGAACACGCCCCCGGTGAACGGCAGCAGCCCGCGCAGCACGAAGTTGCGCACGCTCGCGAAGAGCGTCCGGCGGAACACCCAGACGCAGGCCAGCGCCGTCATCGTGTACTCGATCGCGATGGTCAGGCCCACCGCGTCGACCGAGTCCGCCAGCACGTTGCCGCTGATCAGCGCCAGGAGGACGTACACGGCCAGCGAGACCAGCCCGAACGCCCAGGTCGCCACGGTCGGCGTCCGGAACCGCGGGTGCACGCGCCCGAAGACGCGCGGCAGAGCGCCGTGGCTGGCCATCGACAACGTCGTGCGCGCGGCCGGCATGATCGTCGCCTGGCTGGTCGCCGCGCCGCTGGTCAGCACCGACACGATCAGCAGCACGCCCAGGACCTTGCCGCCTCCGCCGTCGCCGAACACCGCGCCGCCCAGGCCGGCCAGGACGTCTTCGGAGTTGGCCTCGTTCGCCAGGCCGATTCCCTCGCTGCCGACCCCGGCGAAGGCGAGCGCGGCGACCGTCACCAGCAGGTAGTTCAGCACCAGCAGCACCGTCGAGAGCACGGCCGCGCGACCCGGCGCGTGCCGTGGGTCGGCGGACTCCTCGTTGACCGACAGCGAACTTTCCCAGCCCCAGTAGATGAACACGGCCAGCAGCACCGCCGAAACCGCGGTGCCGGCGGAAACCCCGCCCGGCCACAGCCAGTCCGCCCGCGGCAGCGACGCCTGCGGGCCGGCCGTGCCTTCGAAGACGCGGACCAGCGCGACGGCCGAGAAGAGCACCAGGACGGCGAGTTCCACGCCGAGCAGGATCCACTGCGCCCGCGCGGACACCTCGATCCCGCGGTAGCAGAGCCAGCACAGCGCCAGCAGCCACGCGGCCCCGATCGCCGTCGTCACCCACCGGTTGCCCGCCGCGTCGGAGGCCCCGAACAGCAGCAGCGTGTACCGGCCGGTGAGCGCGGACTGGCTGCTCATCACCAGCAGCTGCGCGACTGTGACGACCCAGCCGGTGAACCACCCGGCGTGCGGGCCGAACGCACGCGCCGCCCAGGTGAAGTTGGTGCCGCAGTCGGGTTCCGCGGTGTTCAGCTCGCGGAAGGCGAAGGCGACGAACAACACCGGCACGAACGAGAGCAGCACGAACGCGGCCGCCTTGAACCCGGTGCCGGCCAGCACGATCAGCCCGAGCGTGGCCGCGATCGAGTACGCCGGCGCCGTCGACGACATCCCGATGACCATCGACGACACCATGCCCAGCGCGCCGCCGCGCAGCCCTTTCGCGGGAACGGCGGGGGCGGCCCCGAGTGCCACGGCCTCCGACATGTGTTGGTCCTCCTGGGGTTGCTGCGGACGAGCGAGCCGCCAGACGGTACCCGGCGCGACCCGGGATGGGCGTACGGCTGTGCGCGGGCGCACAAAACCGCCTCGGAAAGCCTCGTGGATTCCCCCGCTGACCACCGATTCCTCGGCTGAGCGCGGCGTGCACGTCGAATCGCGCGAAGCTGTCGCGGAGGGCTCGCTTTCTCCGCAGGTCTCGATACGCTGCGCACTTGACAAATCACATGCCGAAACACAGGGAGGGACGGCATGGGTGACGAAACACGTGCGCGCGCGCTGGACAATACGGACAGATCGCTGATCGACCTGCTCCAGAAGGACGGCCGGGCCTCGTTCACCGCGCTCGCCAAGGCGGTCGGCCTTTCGGAAGGAGCAGTCCGCCAGCGCGTGCAGCGGCTGCTCCGCGACGACCTGATGCAGATCGTCGCCGTGACCGACCCCGCCAACGTGGACCTGACGCGCCAGGCCATGGTCGGCATCAACGTCGACGGCGTCGATCCCCGCGAGGTCGCGGACAAGCTGTCCGAGCTGACGAACGTGCACTACGTCGTGCTGTGCGCCGGGCGTTACGACCTGCTGGCCGAGCTGGTCTGCCGGGACGACGACCACATGCTCGACGTGCTGGGCGAAGAGATCCGGAAGATCCCCGGCGTGTCCGGGACGGAGCTGTTCGTGTACCTGAAGCTGGCCAAGCAGAACTACTCCTGGGGCCGGCTCACGGCGTAGCGGTGCGGGGATGACGGGACCGCCCCCGCCACCCCCGCGTTCGCTACACGAACCGCCGGTGCCCGGACCGTACGGGCACCCCGGCCTCGGCGAGGCCGGTCAGCGCCGCCGGGAGCGGATCCCGGTGCAGCACCCCGAGGCGCTGCGTGGCGCGCGTGAGCGCGACGTAGAGCTCGGCCGCGCCCCGCGGGCCCGCGGCCAGGATCCGCTCCGGTTCGACGACGAGCACGGCGTCGAACTCCAGTCCTTTGGCCGCCGCGGCCGGGATCGTTCCCGGGACTTCCGGCGGGCCGATCACGACGCTGGTGCCTTCGCGTTCGGCCTCGTCGCGGACGAAGTCGTCGATGGCGTCGGCGAGCTCGTCGTCCGCCACTCGTCTGGACCATGGCCGAACCCCGCACGCGCGCACCGATTCCGGCGGTCGCGCGTCGGGCGCGAACTGCGTCAGCAGCGCGCCCGCGACGGTCATGATCTCCGCCGGCGTCCGGTAGTTCACGGTCAGCCGGCGGTACTGCCAGCGGTCGCCGACGTACGGCGCGAGCACCGGGCCCCACGCCGTCGCCCCGGCCGCCGAGCGGCGCTGGGCGAGGTCGCCGACGATCGTGAACGACCGGCTCGGGCACCGCCGCATCAGCACCCGCCAGTCCATTTCGGACAGTTCCTGGGCCTCGTCGACGACGACGTGCCCGTACGTCCAGTCGCGGTCCGCGGCCGCCCGCTCGGCGAGGTCGCGCGTGTCGTGCTCGACGAACCGCCCGGCCAGGTCCGCGGCGTCGAGCAGGTCCTCGGCGACCAGCTGGACGTCCTCGTCCAGTTCGTCGGCGTCCAGTTTCATGAGTTCCATGACACCGGAGGCGTACTCGACCTCCGCTTCCACGCGACGGCGCGCGGCGGCACGTTCGGCGGCGTCGTCCCGGCCGAGCAGGTCGGTCAGCTCGTCGAGCAACGGCACGTCCGAGACGGTCCAGGCCGTGCCGTCGGCGCGGAACAACGCCGGGTCGGCCCCGGCGGCCTCGAGGCGGCGCGGCGACGCGTACAGCGGCGCCAGCAGCGTCTCCGGCGTCAGGTACGGCCACAGCCCGTCGAGTGCGGTGCCGAACGCTTCGTGCCCCGCGAGCTCGTCGAGGACGTCGGCGCGCAGATCCGCCCACAGCATGCGGTCCGCCGGGGTGAGCCAGCCTTCGCCGATCTTCGCCACGACACGCTCGGCGACGAGCGCGACGGCGTGCTCGTGGAAGATCGCGCGGGCTTCGTTGTGCGGCAGCCCCGACTCGCGCGCAGCGAGCCGGGCCTCGGCCACGAGCTCGGCGTCGAGCGCCACGACGACGTCACCCAGGTCGATCGGCACCGGCTCGGCGGGCACGCGCTGCCGGTCGGCGACCGCGGCGGCCAGCACGTCGAGGATCTCCAGTGATCCCTTGAGCCGCGCCACCTCCGGCCGGTCCTCGGCCGTCACCCGCAGCCCCGGCACCAGGTCGCCGGTGGTCAGGAAGACGACGTCCGACTCGCCGAGCGACGGCAGCACGCGGCCGATGTGATCGAGGAACAGCGGGCTCGGCCCGACCACGAGCACGCCGGTGCGCGACATCCGCTCACGCCGGGTGTAGAGCAGGTACGCCACCCGGTGCAGGGCGACCGCCGTCTTGCCGGTGCCGGGGCCACCCTCGACCACCAGCACGCCCGCGTGGCCGAGGCGGATGATCTCGTCCTGCTCCGCCTGGATCGTCGCGACGATGTCCCGCATGCCGTCGCCGCGGGGCGCGTTGACGGCCGCGAGCAGGGCGGCGTCGCCGCGTTCGGTGTCTCCGGGCCGGCCCAGCACCTCGTCCGTGAAATCGAGGACCCGGCGGCCCATCGTGTGGAACTGACGACGGCGGCGCATCTTTTCCGGCCGCGCCGCCGTGGCGACGTAGAACGGCCGCGCCGCCGGCGCCCGCCAATCCAGCAGGAACGGTTCGTAGTCGTTTTCCGCGTCGAACAACCCGAGCCGGCCGATATAGCTGGTTTCGCCCGAAAGGGCGTCCAACCGGCCGAAGCACAGACCGTTGTCGGCGACGTCGAGCCGGGCCGCCTCCCGCGACCGGCAGCGGACGTCGGTCTCCCGTTCCCCCGGTGTCACCCCGGTTTGGCCGAGCGCGCCGTGGTACCGGGCCTGCGCCGCCGCGCGCTCGCGGTCGAGCCGCTCGTACAGCGCGGCGACGTAGGCCCGTTCTTCCCGCAATTCCTCGTCGTACCCCTGGTTTGACAAGTTCCCCTCACAGCGGTTAGACTAATATCAGGTTCGGCGATCGCTCCCGTTGTTTGCGGAGGGCACGCCGAATTTTTATTGTCCACCCGCTGTCAAGGGCCTCAGCCCAGCATGAATTCACGCGGGTTCAGCGGCCGATCCACCACCCGCACGTCACCCAGCAGTCCCGCGAAACTGCGGTCGACCTTCCCGCCGTAGGACGACGCGCCGACCAGCCACGAACCGCCCGGGTCGGCGAGCCCGACCGCGGGCGTGGCCGGGTTCCGGACCACCGGGCAGCCGTCGACGTACATGGTCGTCCGCCGGCCGTCGTTGACCACGGCGACGTGCCACCACTTCTCCACCGGCAGCTCGTGGCCCCAGTTCGTCGACGTCCGGTTCTGGTTGAGCGGGTACACCGCCCACTGCAGCTCGCCACCGTCCGAAAGGGACAGTGTGGCCGCCGATTCCTGCGGGTCGTCGCCGGTCTTGCCCGCGGCCGCGCCGCTGCCCTGGCGCGCGAAGAGACCGCACCAGCCGTGGTGGCCGTCCTTGAAGGTCGCCGGCAGCCAGAAGAACGCTTCGACGGTGTAGCCACGCTCGAACTTGAGCTTGTTGATCGGCGCCGTGTCGACCGTGCGCAGGTAGGCGCCCCGGCTGGGATCGCGGCCGCCGTCGAACCGCAGGCTCGCGCGCGACGGCTGCCGCGGGGAGAACTGGTTCGAGTACTTCAACGCGTCCGGCCCGCTGCCGGGTGCGGTGACGCGCGTGAGGTCGTTGCCGCGGCCGGTCTGGTCGCGCACGACGACGTCGTCCGGCACCGCCTTGCCGTCCTGGCCGCCTTCGAAGCGCCAGTACGCGACGGTTCCGGGCACCAGCAGCTGCTTCGCCGGCCGCGCGGGCGGGACCGGCACCGGCGCGAAGCCCTTGAAGCGCTCGGCGAAGTCGATCTCCACGCTGAAGTAGTCCGCCGCGCCGCTGCGTTCGACCTCGACCTGCTGCATCTCGCTCAGGTGGTCCTGTGCGGCGAGCCACGGCGAGAACGTCCGGACGTCGATCACGCCGCGGGCGAGGTCGAACCGGTAGAGCCGGACCATCGCGCTGCCGCCGTAGTAGCGGTCCTGGTAGTTGGCCAGGTGGACGTGCACGTCGTGCCCGGCGGCGTTCTTGCGGACGGTCCGCCCGGTCGGCCAGTAGTGGCCGTTCAGCGTCAGGAAGATCTGGTCGTTGCCCTGCACCAGTTCCTTCCAGACGAGCTCGCCGAACGTCGAGAACTGGGCCTGGTGGTCGTCGTCGGCCCAGACCAGCTCGTGGATGGTGAGGATGGCCGGCAGCGTCGGGTGCTGCGCGAGCACCTGCTTCGCCCAGTTCAGGCCACCGGCCGACGGCCGCCAGTCCAGCGCCAGCAGCAGCCATTCGCGGCCGCCGCCGCGGAAGACGTGGAAGGTGTTGTAGCCGTCTTCGGACGCGCCTTTGAAGGTCGGCGAGTTGCGCTGGCGCTGCGGGCCGAACGCGTCGAGGTACGGCGACGGGCCGCGCTGGTCGTCCTTCGACCCGTCGATGTCGTGGTTGCCGGCGAGGGTGCTGTACGGGAACCGGCAGCGGTCGAGCGCCTGGAACGACCGGCTGATCCTGGCGAACTCGTCCGCCCGGCCGTTCTGGGTGAGATCGCCGAGGTGAGCGAGGAAGACAACGTTGTCGGCCTCCTCTTCGAGGACGTACCGCAGCGAGGCGTCCAGCGGGGCCGCGTCGCCGCGGTCCTCGTCGAACAGGTACTGCGTGTCGGGCATGACCACGAGCGTGAAGCGCGGATCTTCGGCGTCCGGGCGGTGCCGACCGGCGGCTTGGGCAGCCGGCGCGCCGAGGACGTTCGGCAGGGTCGCCGCGGCGGCCACGGCCGGGGCGCCGAGGAGGAAGGTCCGGCGAGCAGTGTCAGTCACGGGCGGGAAGCTACGGGCGGCTTCCGACCACCCCGGCAACTGCTGCCGAACACGGGATGAACAGCGGTACTGTGCCCGCATGAGCGGCCCGCGGGTGTTCCGGTTGATCCAGCCCGTCGACGACATCGAGGTCGCCGTCGCGTTCTACGCGGCTGTCTTCGGGGATCCCGGCGAGCGGATCGCGGTCAACCGGCACTACTTCACCTGCGGCGGTGTGGTGCTGGCCTGCGTCGAGGCGCCGCTCGAACACCGTGAGCCACGCCCGCAGCGGGACCCCCGGATCGTCTACCTCGCGGTCGAGGACGTCGAGCAGACCTTCGAGCGGGTGCGCGCCGCCGGGCCGCGCTGGGCCGACGACGCCATCGAGACACAGTTCTGGGGCGAGCGCTCCTTCTACGCCGACGACCCGTTCGGCAATCCGCTCTGCTTCGTCCAGGAGGACACGCTCTACTTGGGCGGCCCCGTCGGCTGAGTGCCCGGGTTCAGCCGGAACGGCATGACGAACCAGAGGAGCCCGAAGATCAGCAGGCACAGCACACCCAGGATCACCATGGCGATCCAGCCGTAGACGACCTTGGCGATCAGCGCGACCGTCGACGTGATCGCCAGGGCCAGGCAGACCAGCCCGACCAGCACGAGCCGGTTGCCGACGGTGAGGATCTGTTCCCGGCTGCCCGTGCGGAACAGCAGCCGGTGCCACGCCGCCGGCGCGGTCAGCAGAGCCGTGGCCGCCACCGCGAGCGCCACCGCGGACAGGTGCAGCGCCTTCTCGAACCCGCTGGCGTCGTGGAACCGGTCGGTGAACACGACCGACAGCAGGAAGCCGAACAGGATCTGCACCCCGGCCTGCGCGACCCGCAGCTCCTGCAGCAGCTCGCCGAGGTTGCGCTGCAGTTTCTCGTTGCGGGTCTCGCCGGTGTGTTCGGGCACCAAACGACCTTAACCGCGCCCAGGGGTGCCCACCCGCTGAGAAAACCGTGACTTTTCCACCATATCGGTCACGCTTTCGAGTGATGATCATGGCGGCTCACCGGGCGACTGGTTAGGGAGGGGAAATGCGCCTTCTTCCCGCTTTCGCCGCCGCGGCCGCCGTCGCCGTCCTCGCTCCCGGCGTGGCTGCCGCGTCGCCGTCACCGGCGCGGTTCACGACCGCCTACGGCACCTTCTCCTCAGCCGCCCCTGCCGTGACATACCGCCCTGACCTCGTCCCGCCCGGCGCCCAGGCCCACGTGTTCAGCCTTTCGACCCACCGCACGACCACCCTCCTCTTCGTCACCGGCCTGCTACCGGACCGGGCGTACGGCGCCCACGCGCACACTCAGTCGTGCGGGGCCACCGGCGACGCCGCCGGGCCGCACTTCCAGCACGTGCCGGACCCGGTGAAGCCGTCGGTCGACCCCGCGTACGCGAACCCCCGCAACGAAATCTGGCTGGACTTCACCACCGACCGGACCGGCACGGGCTTCGCCCGGTCCACAGTGGACTGGGCGTTCGCCGATCGGCGCGCGAAGTCCGTGGTCGTCCACGAGACCCACACGCACACCGACCCCGGCCACGCGGGCACGGCGGGTGCCCGGCTGGCCTGCCTGGACGTCGATTTCTAGTCAGAACCCCCAGGTGCGTTCGGGCACCACGCGGATGCGGACGGAGTACTTGGCGTCGAACCCGTCGGCGTCCAAGCCGAGCGCCGCGTAGTGCGAGCCGTACTTGTCGAGGTACCCGGGAGCTTCCGATGCCTTGCCCGCCTCGACGTGCGCTTTTCCGCTCACGACGAGGATCGAGCCGCCGTGTTCGTCGCTGTTGAGGTGGAAGGTCACGTCGGGGTTCGCCTCGATGTGCCGGAGCTTCGCGGTGCCGGGCTCGCTGAACACCACGATGTCGTCGCCGTCGAGGACGAACCACACGGGCCGTGGTGCGGGGCGCCCCTTCGGCGTGACGGTGGTCAGCCAGGCGATCGGCTCGCCCGCCCGGTCGGAAAGTTTCGGTGCTGCCATGTCGGTGCCCCCTGGTCGTCGGATCTGTGATCCAGGTAACCACGGGGCACCGACAATTTCTTCCCGGTCTAGCGCGACGCGACCCGCCGTGCGTACCGCGTCCCGGCCGCCAGCAGCACCAGGCCCGCGCCGAGGAACGCGCCGACCCTGGCCAGCCCGTCCAGCGCCGACAGGTCGAACAGCACCAGCTTGAGCACCGCCGCACCGACCAGGATCAGGCCGGTCACCCGCAGCGCGACGACGTCGATCCCGCGCAGGAGCAGCACGAGCGCGGCGATCGTCCAGGACACCGTGATCAGCGCGTGGCCGAGGAGGAACCCCGTCCGGCCGGGGACCGCCAGAAGGGCGCCGCACAGCACGACCCCGGCGGCGCCGTACAGCGCCGAAACGCCGGCGAGCAGCCAGATCGGCAGGTCCTCGGCCGGGCCGCGGAACACGGCCAGCCGCGCGGCGGCCCACGGCAGCGCGATCGACACGGCGAGGATCAGCGCAGCGACCGCGAGCGCGCCGGCCAGCTCGCCGGCCGGGTGGGCGCGGGGGACGATCAGCAGCGCGGGCGTGACGTCGAAGACCACGCCGAGCAGGCCGCCGATGGCCGCGAACCCGAGCGCCGCGGCCAGTGCGCCCCGGTTCCGGCCGCCGACCGCGGCCACGACCAGCAGCAGCGCCTCGCCGAGCAGCACCCCGGCGCGGGCCGGGCCGTCGAACTGGGTGACCGTCGCCTGCAGCAGCGCGAGCAGCCCGGCCAGGCCGGCCACCTGCCCGGCGAACCCGGGCCACCAGCGGCGGGCCGCCCAGACGGCGAGCAGCAGGACGCCCGCCCCGGCGGTGATCGGCACCGCCTGCGTCTTCGGCAGCAGTATCGAGGCGACGAGCGTGGGCACGACCGCGGTCGCCAGCAGCGAGAGGGCCGCGGGGTCGTTCTCGCGGCGACGCAGCACGATCAGCGCGAGCACGAGCCCGGCGACCCCGGCGCCGCCGGCCGCGGCGGTGTTGGCCCAGCTGCCGCCCCCGCCGAGCCACGCCGTGCTGATCACCGAGGCGAACAGCGGCGGGACACCGGCGGCCAGCGTCAGCGACGACCAGTCGCGGCGCAGCTGCACCGGCGCCGTCGCGAGCTGGATCATCAGCAGGAAGGTGACCAGTTCGGGGGTGAACCCGCGGACGATCATCGGCGCACACACGACGCAGCCGATGACGACGGCGGAGGCCAGCAGCGGCGACTCCCAGCGCACGGCCACGAGCAGCCCGCCGACGGCGACCGCCAGCCCGGCGGCGAGCCCGGCGAGCACCGGCAGGAACTCGTAGAGAGTGGTCGCGGCGACGACGTCGAGGTAGAGCGTCGCGATGCCGGTGGCGGCCAGCGCGAACGCGCCGGTGCGGCCGGCGGGCTTGCGGTGCAGCCACACGCCGGCGCCGGTCAGCGCCAGCCCGAACCCGGCACCGACGAGCACCCGCGGCAGCGGCCCGAGCCAGCCCCGCTGCACGGCGAGCACCAGCAGCAGGACGACGCCGAGCAGCGTCACGGCCCCGCCGACCCAGGCGAGCACGCGGCTGCCGGCACCTTCCTCGCCGAGCTTTTCGCCCAGCGTCTGCCGCGGAACCGGCATGGAGGGCGCCGGAGCGTACTGCGGGGGCGGGGCATACTGCGGCTGGGGCGGTGGCTGCCACTGGTACTGCGGCCAGGGGACCGAATCAGGCCGCATCGCCCGGGGCGGCGGTTGCAGCTGGGGCTGGGGTCGCGGCTCAGGCTGCGGTGGCGGTTGCGGCGCTGGCTCCGGCTGGGCGGCTTGCTCAGGCTGGGCAGCCTGCTCTGGCTGCTCGGGCTGAGTGTCCCGGACCGTCCGTAGTTCGGAGCCCACCAGGGCGAGACGACGCCCCAGGTCGTCGATCTCGCCGGCGAGCCGGAGGAGCACATCTGCTTCGGTGGTCATATCGGACAGGGTCACGCACGCCGTCGACCTGCGGATCCGTAGCACTACTCAATCCGCGGTCACGTCCTGGTCGCGGCCAGCACCTGGTCCATGGTCGTCATGATCGAGACGGTTTCGTCGAGCGGCATGAGCGGGCTCTCGGTCTCCCCGGCGGCCAGCCGGAGCGCCACTTCATCGGCCTGATGCCGCAGGCCACGGCCCTCATCGACGTATTCGAAGCGGCTTCGCTCGCCTTCGCGCGGGATGAAGGTGAACGAGGCGGGGGCGTAGAAGGGCCCGTCGACCTCGATGCGCGCCTGCGTGCCGGCAATCGACGCGGTGGTGGGCGTGACGGCGCTCAAGGTGCAGGTCAGGACGGCTTGCGCGCCGCTCGCGTAGCCGAACAGCATCGACATCTGGGCGTCGACACCGGTGAAGGCGGGCGTCGCCATCGCGGCCACCCGCTCGGGCGGCCCGAGGACCATCGAAGCGAAGGACACGGGGTAGATCCCCAGGTCGAGCAGGGCACCCCCACCCAGTTCGGGCGCGAACAGCCGGAAGGCAGGATCTTCGGCGAACCACTGCCCGTGATCGGCGGCGACGGTGACCATCCGGCCGAGGTTCGGCAGCAGCTCGCGGAGGTGCCGGACGTGCGGCAGGAAGCGCGTCCACATAGCCTCCATCAGGAAGAGCCCCTTGGCCCGCGCGAGGTCGACGAGGTCGCGTGCCTCGTCGGCGTTCATCGTGAACGGCTTCTCGACGAGCACGGGCTTCCCGGCTTCGAGGGCGAGCCGCGCGTTGGCGTGGTGCATGGGATGCGGCGTGGCGACGTAGACGACGTCGACGTCCGGATCGTTCGCGAGGGCTTCGTAGCTGCTGTGGCGAGTGGAGATGCCGAGTTCATCGGCAAACCGCCCGGCGCTGTCCGCGCTGCGCGAGCCGACCGCGGCGACCACGCCGGTCTCAGTGAGCTGCAGGTCCCGGGCGAAGGCGCCGGCGATCCCGCCGGTGCCCATGATTCCCCAGCGCAGGGGCGCGTTCGTCATCCGGTGAGCCTAGGCGTAACGACGCCGATCGGGCGGGCGACTTCCAGCGGTATCACCGACCACCGCAGGAGGGGGATTCGCCGGAATGGGTGCCGACGTGCTCGGGGTACACGGGGTCGGCAACTGGCGGTCGGTGCTCCCCGCCGACCGGGCCGCGGCGCTCAAGCGCGACTGGTCGGAGGCGCTGGGCGTCAAGGCGCTCGAGGTGGCGTACTATGCCCACCACCTGTCCCTGGACCACCACGGTGACGACGACCTCGAACTTCTGGACAAGGCGTTCGCCGGAGCGCCCGCGGAGCTGCTCGCCCGCTGGATGCAGGCCATCGACCTCGCCGGCGAACCGGACCACGGCCGGGCGCTGGCCCCGATCCGGCAGCTGGCGGCCTGGTGGGTCCAGCGCTTCGGCCTCGACCGCGACGCGGCCGATTGGTTCCTCGCCACTTTCCTCGGCGAAGTCGTCTGCTACTTCGATCCGCGCACACCGTCGAGACGGCAGGCAGTGCGCACCGAAGTGGCGACGGCGATCAGCCTCCACCGGCCGCGGGTCGTCGTCGCGCATTCCCTGGGTTCGGTGGTGACGTACGAGACGCTGTGGAGTTATCCCGCGCTGCAGGTGGAGCTCCTGGTGACGATCGGTTCGCCGCTCGGCCTGCCCGATCGCATCCACCCGCTGCTGCGTCCGGCGCCCGTCGGCGGCAAGGGCGGCCGCCCACCGGGCGTCGGACGCTGGGTGAACATCGCCGATCCCGCGGACCTGGTCGCCATCCCGAGCCGGCTGAAGGACCACTTCACCGACGTCGAGGACTTCTCCGCACCGGCGGGCGTCGGGTTCACCCACGCGGCGACGCGCTACCTGGCGACGCGGAAGGTGCGCTCGATCGTCGGTGAGCACCTGCGCTGATTCACGGTCACCGCACTCAGTCGGCGCATTCGAGGCAGATCAGCTCGCCCGTCGTCAGCACGAGGATCCGCTTTCCGTCTTCGTGCGGGAAGATCCGCCGGACCGGGGAGCCGACGACGGTCGTTTCCATGAGGCAGCGGCCCGCGAGGTTCCAGAACCGCACCACACCGTCTTGGCCGCCGCTGACCACGATGGCGGTGCCCCAGCAGTACACGCACCGCAGCGTGGTGAGTCCCTCGTGCCGCCCCAGGACGTCGGGTTCCCGGCCGCCCTGGCTCACCGTGGCCAGCTGTTCGCCGCGGCCGATCACCGTGACGAGATCGAAGCCCACCAGAATCCGGTCCTCAAGCTCGGTCCGTTCCTGCCACCACGGTACGAAGTCGAACTGAGAAAGCGGCACTGGCCCGTAGCCGATCCCCACGAGATACCCTTGGGAGCCGGCGCGGATGACGAGAAGACCACGGCCGGCGATTTCGACGTGCTTCAGCTCGTCAATCCGCGTGCGGACAGACCACAGCAGGTGCTCACTGCCGTCCACTTCGGACACCTGGGATATCCGGCCATCCGAGTAGACCGCGATAACCCGGTTCTCGGGATCGACTTCCACTTCCGTGACTGCCGCGTCGGCACCCTCACCACCGTGCTCGAAACCTTCGGCCGGTCGATCGCGATCGAGGTTTTCGGCGAAATGATAGGCAACCCCGTTCCGGTCCAGCGCCACCCCACGCAGCCCGTCGCTCAACGAGATGCCGACGATGGCACAATCCGACGGCGCGCACCTGATGATCACATCGCCTTTGCGCCACGCGATGATCCGCCCGTCGGCAGTGCCGGCCGCACCACCTTGCGCCGAAGGGGAAAGAGCCACCGCGGTCAGCGCGGCATCGACGATCTTGACGGGCGCCCAGCTACCGCCCTCCAGCGACGAAAATACTCCGACCTCGCCGTCGGAGGTTCCGGCCACAAGAAACCGGCCGTCCGCAGACAGGTCGAAACACGAAATGGATTCCTCCGGCAGAAGCTGACCATGGCCGACTCCAGGGAAAGCAAAAATATTCACACCCTGCGAGTTGCGCGCTACCGCAACCGTCGCCTTCCCGGACACGCCCAGCCTGACCTCTTGGAGGTCGGGATCAAACCTTTTGATTACATCCAATCCGCCGGAACGAGCTACTCTGACGATGCATTCCTTGCCGACGCAGAGATAGCTGCCCGAAGCCTCCCGCGCCGAGTCATAGAACTGCCCGGTGGCCAGCGAAAAAGTCTGACCCGAGCCGTGCCGCACCAGGAACTCGGACCGGGAAGAGATGCCTACTTCGCCGTCGGCCGTCGGCCTGGTTACCCGGTTCCCGACGATACGAGCTTCGAAGCAGTTCAGCCTCGGCGCGAACTCGTCCGCCCAGCCCCATTCGTACAACCCTGCCGGGCCGATACCGGCAATCCGGCTCCCGTCGGCCGAAATCGCGACCGACGTCAACTCGGTCATCAACGCTCCGGAAACCGTGTCCGATTCGCGCACGACACCGGTGGTCCACTTGGGTCGCCACCGCAACCCGGCGAGCTTCGCCGCCCGCAACGCCAACGCGGACAGGCCCACTCGAGCCGCGACCATGGCCAGTTCCGCGGGCCCGCTGACGGCACCGAACGGGTTTTGCCAGGTGAACCGCCGGTTGAGCACCAGCCCCGGATCGGACAGCAGTTCCGCCAGGGTGTCACTGCTTCGGGCGTGCTCAAGCAGGTGCCGGAACAGGTACGGCTCGGCCGCGTCCCAGTCGCGAGTCTCGGCGGGCCCGAGTGAGGCCAGCAGCGCGCCCAAGCCGCGTTCACCGAACGGTGCGGACGTCCCGAGGGTGTCCGCCAGCCCCTGGTGGAACAGGCGGTAGAGATTGCTGTGGTCGGTGTCGACGGACTGCCGGATATAGAAACTGCCAGCGTGCAGCGCCGTCCGGATCTCCGCCGCTCCAGGGGCGCCAGCCGGGCCGCCGAACACCGGGGCCAGCCGCCGCAGGACGGAAACCGGCAGGCCCGCGCCCCTGGCGTGGGCGAGCGCGGTCAGCACCGGGCGCAGCCACGGGTTGTCGCTGTGCAGCTCGAGGTCGAGTTCGAGCACCCCGGCGAGATCGCGTGGCACCCGCCGGCCGATGGCGGCCGCAGCCGCGGTGTCGGTTTCGTCCCTGGTGACGAAGTAGCGGGTGTAGAGCCCGGCCACCAGGAACGGTCCCGCCTGACCCGGCACCGCCAGCGTGGCCGATACCGCACCCGCGAACTCGGCGGAGACGCTGTGCTTGCCCCGGTAGTTCGGTGTCGCGCGCAGCAACCCCTGCACGTAGTCGAAGAGGTCGTTCTCCAGCACCTGCTGTTCCACCAGGTCGAGGTCGACCGTGGTCGCGCGCGCGAAGAGCGGCTCGAAATCGGCGTAGTTGCGGACGCCGACCAGCAGCCGGACCGGCTGCCCCGGCTCCACGAGGGGTAGCAGCAGCTCGTTCATGATCCGGGCCGGGTCGTTCGCCTCGTCCAGTGCGTCGATGACCAGCACTGCGGACCGGGCGCGGAGCGCCGCGACGAGCTCGGCCAGCGGCAGGCTCTCCGGCAACCCCAGCTGGCGGATGACCGACGCCGCGATACCCTCGACGCCACGCTGCCGGGCGTGCACCGCCACGAGCCTGTCGATGGTCACCGGCGCCTGGGCGACCTGGTTCCAGACGTGCTGGGTCGCCGGGCGGAGTTTCGTGCTCGCCGCGCAGACCAGGATGCCCAGCAGCGCGGACTTGCCGGAGCCGGGACTGCCGGTGACGACGTACAACGGCGAGGAATCGCCGTGTCCGCTCAGCCACGGCGAGATCTGGCGAAGCTCACGGGCCCGGCCGGAGAAGCAGCCGATGGACGAGCCCAGCTCCAGCAGGCCGCCCAGCCCGCTGGCCCGTTCCACGAAGTGCCGGGCGTCGAGCCCTTCCTCGAGGTCGTCGAGGAAGGGCAGGACACCCTCGTCCACCGAAGCCCGCATCCGCACCCGCTGGTCCGCCACGAAGGCGGGGTTGCGGAAGAACGGCGGCTCGGCCGCGGAGCTGAGGTCGACCAGGCTGGCGGTCACCGTCTGCGGGATTGCGTTCACCGCTAGGGACAGCCGGTTGACCTCCTGCCGGATCGCACGCGCCACAGTGCGCAGTGGCACGTGTTCGACGTTCGGCCCGATGTCGAGTTCCCCCGTCCGCAGGGCGCGCAGCACGTTGACCACCGCTTGGCTGAAGCGGCCGCCGTATGCCCGTTCGTGCGCACCGCACGCGGCGATGACCCAGCTGCGCTGCGTCGCTTCGAGCCGGCCCTGCCAAGGTAGCCGGGCGGCGATTCCGGCGTCGCAGAGGTCGAGGAGGAACAGTGTGGTCGGCCCGTCGCCGTTCTCGCACATCGTCAGCCAGTGGGCGATGCTGCCGTCGGCGTGGGTCACGCCGTCGCTCCCGAGCGCGAAGACCGTGGCGTCCCCGTCCGCGCCCCGGCCGTGGGTGCTCAGATGGATGACGGTCAGATCGCCGGCGCTGCCGTCCGTGAGGGCCCGCTTGACGAGCGAGCCGACTTCTTTGCTGGTCAGCCGGGTCGAGTCCGGCACGGCCTGGGGGACGTACCCCAGCTGTTTCAGCTCGTCGGCCAGGCTCAGCGCCAGGTCGGGGGCATACGAGAGCTGTGGGTGAGCGTCGAAGCCGGCCACGCCGATGGCCAGCACGCGGAGCTGGTTCACCCCACCTCCACGTTCCGGAACGCGATCAGCTCACCGCCGGCCGCGACGAGCAGGTAATCCGAGCCCGGAGCCGGGAAGATCCGCCAGACCGGACGGCCGACGGAGATCGAATCCAGCTGGGTCGCCTCGAAGAGGTCCCAGATCCGGACCACCCCGTCCGTGCCGCCGCTGAAGACCACCGGACGACCGGCCAGGCGGGCGCACTGGACCACGGAGAGCCCGTCGTGCACACCGATGACCCTGTCCGGCCCGCCGGGCTCGGCCGCCACGACTTCGTCGCCCTTTCGCTTCACCGTGACAACATTTTTGCCGACCTGCGCGGCGCTGGAAGTGGGCTGGTCCCGGAGTCGTTCCTGCACCCAAGCCGGTGCCTGGACCCGGCTCAGCCCGGAGCCCGGGCGCCAGAGGAAGTCGCCGGCATCGCCCGCCCGGATCAGGAGGACCTTTTCCTGTTCCAGTTCGGTCAGCACCAGCTCGAACGGCACGGCGTCCACAGCGACCTTCGCGAGCCTTTCACCCGTCCGCGGGTCGATCTGGAGAATGCGGCCGTCGGTGGCGACGAAGATTCCGTCCCGGCTGTTCCCGGCCACCACCAGGGCGGGCGGTCGCTGATCCGCCGTGGGTGTTTCCCGTGCCTGCAATGTCCCCGCACCTTCAGGACTGATGTAGTGCAGCGTCCCGTCCACATCGAGCGCCACACATCGGCCATCAGGGCTTACGCTGACGTCCACGATGGCGGCCACCGCAGGTTTCGCCGCGGCCAGCTCCCGCCTGTTGTCGGCGGAGATCACGGCGACACCGCCGTTCGCCAGTCCCACGGCGAACACAGCCGAACAGACCGCGACTCCGACGGCGGTCACCGGCTGCTCGAAGGTGCGCTCGTAGCTCCACGTTGCGGAGCGTCGCCGCTCGACAAGGCCGGCCCACCCGTCGGTGGTCCCGGCCACGAGCACCTCACCGTCTTGACTGATGCCGAAGCAATTCACCCGCCCGGGCACGGGGTAGAGATTTTTCCAGCTTGTCCCGCGCTCGAAGAGCACCAGCTGATCCGCCGAATCCACCGAAACGGCGACCGGCTGGTCCTTTCTCGCGCCCACCGCCCACGACGTGCTCCGGTGCCGGGTGTCCTGAATGTTCACCACGGTGCCGTCGGCCGCGATCCACGTCACCATCCCACCGGCAGTCACGCACACGTAACCGGACGGGTCTCCTTTGCTGATCGCGAGCGCTTTCGACGCCAGGCGCGAGATCCCGGTGTCCCGGTCACCGCCGACGAAGACGATTTCGTTGTTCCGTCCCACCACAAAGGTGCCCGCCGCAGCGGGCGTCACCAGGTGTCCGGCGAGCGCCGAGTTCGTTCTCAGGTATGTGGGTTCGGCAGCCGCCCGCCAATGCCATTCGTGCACCCCACCCGGTCCGACCTTGATCACGCGACGACCGGAGGCCGACAGGGCCACGGCCGCGGCCTTGCGGTGTCCGGTGGAAGCTGCGTCGGACGGCCCCAGGGCCCAGCACGGCCGCCAGGTGAGCCCGCCGATCTCAGCCGCCCGCGCCGCCAGGGCCGTCCTGCCCAGCCGCATGGCAGCCAGCGCCAGGTCGGCCGCACTCGTGACCGCACCGAATTCGTGCTCACCGGCGAACTCCGGGTGCAGGACCAGCCCGGGATCGGAGTTCAGCTCGTCGGTCAGCCCGGCATCGGCGGCGTGGTCCACCGCGTGCCGGATCAGGTAGGGCTCGGCGGCGTTCCAGTCCCGGCGTTCGGCCGGTCCGAGCGAGGAAAGGAGCGCCTTGAGCGCGGTGGCGGTGAACGGGCCGTCCGCGACCAGCGCGTCGGCCAGTCCCTGGTGGAACAGCCGGTAGAGGTTGCTGTGGTCGCTGTCGAGCGACTGCCGCAGGTAGAAGCTGGCCAGCCGGAGAACGGCGCGCACCTCGGCGACGCTCGGCCGGGCCGGCGGCTCCGCGAACGCCGGGGCCAGCCGCCGCAGGACCGAGATCGGCATCCCCGCGCCCCGTGCGTGCGCGAGTGCGGTGAGCACCGGCCGCAACCAGGGTTCGCCCTGGTGCAGCGCCAGGTCGAGGTTCAGCACGCCCGCCGGGTCACGGGGCACCTGCCGTCCCAGCCGCGCCGCTTCGGTGGCGCTGCGGACATCCTCGCCGGTCACGAAGTGCCGCGTGTACAACCCGGCGACGAGGAACGGGCCCGTTTGCCCCGGCTTGGCCAGGGTGGCCGAGACGGCGGAAGCGAACTCGCCGGACACCCCGCCGTTGGCCCGGTAGTGCGGGGTGGCCCGGAGGAGGTTGATCACATAGGTGAACAGGTCGTTCTCGAGCACGTGCTGCTTGACCCGGTCGAGGTCGATCATCGTGGCCTGCTCGAACAACGGGCGGAAGTCCTCGTAGTTCCGCACGCCCACCAGGAGCCGCACGGGATTGCCGGGCTGCACGAGCGGGAGCAGCAGCTCGTTCATGATGCGCACCGGGTCGTCGGCTTCGTCGAGGGCGTCGACGACGAGCACCGCGGAGCGGTCACGCAGGACGGTGATCAGCTCGCCGACCGGCAGGCTCTCCGCGAAACCGAGCTGGCGGGCGATCGAACCGGCCACGCCGTGGAGACCGCGTTGGCGGGCGTGCACGGCGGCCAGGCCGTCGATCGTCACGGGTGCCTGGGCCACCCGGTTCCAGATGTGCTGGGTCTTCGCGCGCAACTGGCTGCTGCCCGCGCAGGTCAGGACGCCGAGCAAGGCGGACTTGCCGGACCCCGGGCTGCCGGTCACGACGTACAGCGGATGCCCGTCACCGTGACCGCTCAACCACGGGGAGATCCGGCGGAGCTCATCGTCGCGACCGGAGAAGCACGCGATGGTCGCGCCGGTTTCCCGCAACCCACCCAGGCCGGTCGCGCGCTCGACGAAGTGCCGTGCGTCGAGGCCTTCGTCGAGGTCATCGAAAAAGGGGATCACGCCGGGATCCACTTCAGCGCGGAAACTGCGGCGCGGATCCGGTTGGAACGCCGGGTTGCGGAAGAACTTCGGTTCGTCGTCGGAACTGAGATCGACGAGGCTGGCGGTCACCTGCTGCGGAATGGCACCGGCCGCGACGGCAAGCCGGTTGACCTCCTGCCGGATCGCCCGGGCGATGGTGGTCAGCGGCACGTGTTCGGTGCCGGGATCGATGTCCAGATCACCGCTGCGCAGCCCGCGCAGCACGTTGATGACCGCCTGGGTGAACCGGCCGCCGTAGGCCAGCTCATGGGGCCCGCATGCGGCGATGACCCAGCCACGTGGGCTGTCGGCGAGCCGGCTCTGCCACGGCAGCCGGGCGGCCGTGCCAGCCGCGCACAGGTCGAGCAGGAAGAGGGTCGTCGGCCCGGGCACGCTCTGCCGCATGGTCAGCCAGTGCGCAACGCTCGCTTCGCCGTGCCGGGCACCGTCGCTGCCGATGGCGAAAACCGTGGCGTCACCGGCGACGCTCTCCCCGTGCGTGACCATGTGAACGATCGACAGGTCGTCGTCGGCGCCGTCGCCCAGCGCCCGCGCGACCAAGGCCCCGAGATCGTCGCCGTCCACCCGCGACCGCCGGGGGCGCGTGCCCGTCACGTAACCGAGCTCGGCCAGCTCACGCTTGAGCTGTTCGGAAAGTTCGGGCGCGTAGTCGAGCGGGTGGTGCCGGTCGAACGAGCCGACGCCAACCGAGAGCGCACGCCGTCGGACCACTCCCTGCCCCCTCACCGATAGAGACGGGGTGGATATCGCGCCTCGCTGCCGACTTGCTACACCTCGGCGCGGGTGATCACGACCCAGTATCGGCAGCGGGGGCGGGCCCCGGTTGGCGTGATCGACACCACAGGCGACAATGGAGGACGTGACCGCGACCCTGAGCAAGCCCGCCCTGAAGATCGGCCCCTACGAGGTCGATCCGCCGGTCGTGCTCGCTCCCATGGCCGGGATCACCAACGTCGCCTTCCGGCAGCTGTGCGCCGAGTACGGCGCCGGCATCTACGTGTGCGAGATGATCACCGCCCGCGCCGTTGTCGAACGGCACCCCGGGACCATGCACATGATGACCTTCGGGGCGGACGAAAAGCCCAGGTCCATGCAGCTTTACGGGGTGGACCCGAAGACCATGGCCGAGGCCGTGCGGATCATCGTCGGCGAAGGGCTCGCCGACCACGTCGACTCCAACTTCGGCTGCCCGGTCGCGAAGGTGACGCGCAAGGGCGGTGGGGCCGCGCTGCCGTTCAAGCGGAGGCTGTTCGAAGCCATTGTGCGCGAGTCCGTGAAGGCGGCCGGTGACACGCCGTTCACGGTGAAGTTCCGCATCGGCATCGACGACGACCACCACACCTTCCTCGACGCCGGCCGCATCGCCGAGGCCGAGGGCGCCGCCGCCGTCAGCCTGCACGCCCGCACCGCCGCCCAGCGCTACTCCGGCCAGGCCGACTGGACGAAGATCGCCGCGCTGAAGGACGCCGTGACCAGCATCCCCGTGCTCGGCAACGGCGACATCTTCTCCGCCGCCGACGCCTTGCGCATGGTCGAGGAGACGGGCTGCGACGGCGTCGTCGTCGGCCGCGGCTGCCTCGGCCGGCCGTGGCTGTTCGGCGAGCTCGAAGCCGCCTTCCAGGGCCGCGAAATCCCGACCCCGCCCAACCTCGGCGAAGTCGCAAAAGTCCTCCGCCGTCACACCGAGCTGCTCATCGAGCACGACGGGCACGACAAGGCCATGCGCGACATCCGCAAGCACATGGCCTGGTACCTGATGGGTTTCCCGGTCGGCTCCGAGCTGCGACGCGGCTTCGCGATGCTGTCGTCGATGGACCAGCTCGACGACCTGATCGCCCAGCTCGACCACGACGCCCCGTTCCCCGAGGCAGCCACCGGCCCCCGCGGCCGTCAGGGCTCCCCGGGCAAGGTCACGCTGCCGCATGGCTGGCTCGACGATCCGGACGACGACTGCGTCCCCGAAGCCGAAGACATGCACTCGGGCGGCTGAGCTGCACCAGGCTCACGCCGAACAGCAGCACCCCCAGCGGCACGTGCACGGCTTTGACGTGCGCGATCCCGAGGAACACCTGCGCGGTCACGAGCACCAGGAACACGGCCGCGTAGAGGACCGCCCCCGGCGAGCCCCCACCAGGCCGCCACACCAGGACGGCAGCGACCACCTGCACCACGGCGACAATCCACACCGTGTAAGCCGAGGCGCTGTGCAGGACGTGCCCGTTCGGGGTCGTCAGCAGCAGGCCTGCGGTGATCGGCGCGAGGAAGAGCGCCAGCGTCTGCAGCGCGATCGTGCCGCGCAGAAAGATCGTCATACCCAGTAGACGACGCAGCCGGCCGGAACGTGAGGTCGCGAGGACGACGCCCTGATCCCGGCAAGCCGACCGTGACATCTGTCAGCCCGAAGTCGTGGCGGACGGCATCCTCGCGGGACCAAGAGCCGAGACAAGCTCTATCCATGACGACGAACCAGCCCGAAAGCGCCCTCCTCAAGACCCTCGCGATCGACATCGCCGTCCCGATCGGCGTCTACTACGGACTCCACTCGCTCGGCGTGAGCGACTTCGCCGCCCTCGCCGTCTCCGGGGTGTTCCCGCTGGCCAGGACGCTCTACCAGTTCGCCAAGGACCGCACGCTCAACGGCCTCGCCCTCGTCGTCCTGGTCACGAACGTCGTCGGCATGCTGCTCACCTTCGTCTCCGGCGACGCCCGGATGATGATCGCCAAGGACTCGCTCGGCAGCGGCATCACCGGGCTGGTCATCCTCGTCTCCGCCTGCACCGCGACCCCGATCATGACCAAGACGATGCGGCCTTTCCTCACTCGCGGCAAAGCCGAAAACGAAGCCGCGTGGGAACGGCTCAGCGGAACCAGGACCTTCGACGCCATCCTGCGGCGCTGCAGCGTGATCTGGGGCATCGGGTTCGCGCTGGAAAGCGCGGCCCGCATCGTCGGTGCCTTCACGCTGCCCATTTCGACCATGGTCTGGCTGAGCACCACCATCTTCGTGGGCGCCTTCGCGGTGATCATGATCGTCTCCGGGAAGGTGGCCGAGAAGGCGGGCAAGATGATCGCGGCCGACGCGAAGTCCCTCGTGGCCGCTTGACCTGCGACAACGCCGGGTGTACAGGTGTGGACATGTACAGCAAGCGGCAGCAGCTGGTCGGCGACCTCACCGACCTGATCCGCTCCGGGCGCCTCGCCCACGGCGAACGCCTCCCCGGCGAACACCAGCTCGCCCTGCAGTACCAGGTCAGCCGCGGCACCGTCCGCAGCGCGCTGTCCGAGCTCCAGCAGCTCGAGCTCATCTCCACCCAGGCCGGTGTCGGCTCGTTCGTCACCTTCGACGGCGTCCAGCTCGACCAGCGGATCGGCTGGGCGCAGGCCCTAGCCGACGCCGGCGCGCCCGTCACCACCGAACTGCTCGGCATCGAGACCGTCGAAGACCGGGCCCTCGAAGAAGAATTCGGCGAACCGGCCTACGTCGCCGTGCGGCGGCTGCGGCGGGAGCACGACCGCGGGATCTCCCTGGAAACCGCCACCGTGCCCGCCGCCGGGCCGCTCGCCGGCCTCCCCGAAACCGGCCTGCGGGACGGCTCCCTGACCAAGACCCTCGAAGCCGCCGGGCGGATCTCCGTCGGCGGCGACCAGTGGATCAGCACCGAACGCCTCGACGCCTGCGCCGCCGAACTCCTCGGCCGCAGCATCGGCGAGCTCTTCCTCCGCGCCGAACGCACGTCGGTCGACATCGAAGGCCGGCTCGTCGAGCGGGTCGTCAGCCTGCTGGACCCGGACCGGTTCCAGTTCCACCTCACCTTCGGACACCGGTGAGCGCGCGGGACCGGGCGCTCGGCGCGTTCACCGGGCTGGCCGTCGGCGACGCGCTCGGCATGCCGACGCAGTCGATGTCCCGCGCCGCCATCGCGGCCACCTACGGGCCGGTCACCGGCCTGCTCACCGCCGTCGCCGAGCAGCCGGTCGCGCCGTCGATGCCCGCCGGCTCGGTCACCGACGACACCGAACAGGCCGTCCTGCTGGCCCGGCTGCTGATCGACGGCCGCGGCGTCGTCGAGCCGCACGTCTTCGCCGACGCCCTGCTGATCTGGGAGGCCGACATGGTCCGCCGCGGTTCCGCGGACCTGCTCGGGCCGTCCACGAAACGCGCGCTCGCCCGGCTCCAGGACGGCGTCCCGGCCGACGAGGCCGGCCGCACCGGCACCACCAACGGCGCCGCCATGCGGGTCACGCCGGTCGGCATCGCCACCCCGTCGGAAAACCTGCACCGGCTGGTCGACGCCGTCGTCGCGACCGCGCGGGTCACGCACAACACCAGCCTGGGCATCGCGTCGGCCGCGGCGGTCGCGGCCGCCGTCTCCGCCGGGGTCGACGGCGCGAACCTGGCCGAAGCGCTCGACGCCGGTGAGCGCGCCGCCGTCGTCGGCGGGGAACGCGGGCACTGGGCGCCCGGCGGGGAGATCGCCGCCCGGATCCGCTGGGCGCGCGACTGGGTGCGGGGCATGGCCCCGGCCGCCGTCGCCGACGCGGTCGCGCAGGTCATCGGCACGTCGGTCGCGTCGCAGGAGTCCGTCGTAGCCGCGTTCGCACTGGCCGAAGCCATGGGCGACGACCCGCCGTCGGCGTTGCGCCTCGCCGCCGGGCTCGGCGGCGACACCGACACCGTCGCCGCGATCTGCGGGGCGATGCTCGGCGCCGCGCACGGTGTCGGCGCCTTCCGCCCCGACGTCGTCGAAACCGTCCTCGCCGTGAACCGGCTCGAATTCGGGCCGCTCGTCGACGAACTCCTGAAGCTGCGCCGCCGATGACCGGGCGGCTGGTGCACACCGGGCAGGTCGTCGTCGACCTCGTCATGGCGGTGCCGGCCCTGCCCCCGCCCGGCGGCGACGTCCTGGCGTCATCGGCGAATCTGTTGCCCGGCGGCGGCTTCAACGTCATGGCCGCCGCGGCGCGCTCCGGCGCGCGGGTGCTTTACGCTGGCAGTCATGGAACCGGCGCCTTCGGCGATCTCGCCCGCAGCGCCCTAGCGGCCGAAGGTGTTGCACTGGCCCACGAACCACTGTCCGAAATGGACACCGGAGTCGTCGTCGTGTTGGTGGACGCGACCGGCGAGCGCACCTTCGCGACCGGCACCGGCGCCGAAGGGCGGCTGCGCGCCGAGTTGCTCGACCGAGTCACCCCAAAGAATGACGACGTCGTGTACGTGAGCGGATACAGTTGGTTGCACGAGATCAATCGCGGGGCCCTCCTCGAATGGCTACCCCGCCTGCCCGGCTCGAAGATTCTGTTCGACCCCGGCCCCCTCATCACTGACATCGACCCTGGAGACCTCCATGACTTTTTGCCCACAGTAGACATAGTGAGCTGCACCGCCCGCGAGGCCGAGGTGCTGGGCGAGCTGCCGCCCGTCGCCATCGTCCGCGAGGGCGCGAAAGGGTGCCGTGTCCACGAAAACGGCCGGACTACCGACGTCCCCGGTTTTCCGGTCGACGTCGTGGACACCACCGGCGCCGGCGACACGCACTGCGGCGTGCTGGCCGCGGAGCTGTTGCGCGGCAGTACCGTCCTCGACGCCGCCTTGCGCGCCAACGCGGCAGCCGCGCTTTCGGTGACCCGGCGCGGCCCGGCGACGGCGCCGGGCCGGGAAGAGATCGACCAGCTGGTGGAGGCCACACGATGACCGGTTCCCGCAGGCTCGAGGTGGAGACCAACGGCCTCGACGTGATCGACGACGCCGAGCGACGCGGGCGGCCGCGGCAGCTGTTCTGGCCGTGGTTCGGCGCGAACGTGTCGGTGCTGGGCCTGAGCTACGGCTCGTTCACCCTCGGCTTCGGCATCTCGTTCGGGCAGGCGCTGGTCGCCGGCGTGGTCGGCATCCTGTTCTCGTTCCTGCTGTGCGGGTTCATCGCCATCGCGGGCAAACGCGGGTCGGCGCCGACGATGCTGCTCTCGCGGGCGGCGTTCGGCGTGCGCGGCAACCGGCTGCCGTCGGCGATCTCGTGGCTGCTGACGGTCGGCTGGGAAACCGTGCTCGCCGCGCTGGCGACGCTGGCCACGGCGACGGTGTTCGAACGCCTCGGCTGGGGCGGCGGGACGCCGACGAAGGTGGTCGCGCTCGTCGTGGTGGCGGCGCTGACCGTGGCCGCCGGCGTGCTCGGCTTCGACGCGATCATGAAGCTGCAGACGTGGATCACCTGGATCACCGGCGTGCTCACCGTCGTCTACGTGGTCCTCGTGGCCGGCGACGTGCATTGGGACGCCGTCAGCGCGCTGCCCTCCGGCTCGGCCCAGCAGTGGGTCGGGGCGCTGGTGTTCCTGATGACCGGCTTCGGCCTCGGCTGGGTCAACGCGGCCGCGGACTACTCGCGCTACCTGCCGCGGTCGTCGTCGAGCCGGGGCGTGGTCGGCTGGACGACGTTCGGCGCATCGGTGGCTCCGGTGGTGCTGCTGGTGTTCGGGTTGCTGCTGGCCGGCTCGTCGCCCGACCTGAACAAGGCGATCGCGGCGGACCCGATCGGCGCGCTGACGACGTTGCTGCCGCTGTGGTTCCTGGTGCCGTTCGCGATCGTCGCGGTGCTCGGCCTGGTCGGCGGCGCGGTGCTGGACATCTATTCGTCGGGGCTGGCGCTGCTTTCGGCGGGCCTGCGCATCCCCC
Source organism: Amycolatopsis sp. cmx-13-12 (assembly GCA_049998155.1). Taxonomy (GTDB): domain Bacteria; phylum Actinomycetota; class Actinomycetes; order Mycobacteriales; family Pseudonocardiaceae; genus Amycolatopsis. Next base: position 1,304,878 of record JAEBES010000002.1, read on the forward strand.
GCCCGGCGGCGGCGCTGGTCGACGGTGTGATCATGATCCTCGGCACGATCTACATCGTCTTCTTCGGCGGCGAGTTCCTCGGTCAGTTCCAGGGGTTCCTGGTGACACTGGGCGTTCCGGTGGCGGCCTGGTGCGGTGTGATGCTCGCGGACGTCCTCCTGCGGCGCCGCGACTACGCCGAGCCGGACCTCTTCGACCCGGCCGGCCGCTACGGCGATGTCCGCGTCGGGCCGATCGCCCTGGTCCTGGTGGCCACGGCGCTCGGCTGGGGCCTGGTGACGAACACGTCCGCGGAATGGCTGCAGTGGCAGGGCTACCTGCTGGCGCCGCTGGGGCTGGGCGGCCGCGAAGGCTCGTGGGCTTTCGCGAACCTCGGCGTGCTGCTGGCCCTGGCTCTGGGGTTCCTGGTGACGTTGCTGACGCGGCGGCGGGTCCGCGAACAGGAGGCAGTGTGAGGAGAATTCTGGCGGTCATCGACCTGCAGAACGTGTTCGCCGACAGTGCGAGCCCGTGGTTCACCCCACGCTTCGCCGAGGTGGTTCCACGAATCCACCGGCTGGTGACGGCGTTCGGCGACGACGTCGTGTTCACCCGGTTCGTCGCGCCCTCGCGCCCGGAAGGGGCGTGGCGCCGGTACTACGAACAGTGGCCGTTTGCCCTACAGCCTCCGGACTCACCGCTGTACCAGGTGATCGGCGCGTTCGAGCCGACGTCCACAGTGGACGCGACCACGTTCGGCAAGTGGAACGCGCGCATGGCCACCCGGGTCGGCGGCGCGGGCCTGGTGCTGGCCGGCGTGTCGACGGACTGCTGCGTGTTGTCGACTGCCCTGGCGGCGGCGGACGCGGGTGTCGCGGTCACCGTGGTGTCCGACGCGTGCGCGGGCGTGGACGACGAGAGCCACGCGAAGGCGCTGGACATCCTGCGGCTGTACGCCCCGCTGGTGACGGTGGCCACAGTCGAGGAGGTGCTCGGCTAGGCTGGGCTCGGTGAGCCTCGAAGCCTCGGCGATCGCGTTGACCACGGCGGTGGTGAAGGCTGCCGCCAAGATCTGGCTCGGCGATCGCCCGGTCGCCGCGGACGCCACGGCCAAGGTGTTCGATCTGCTCGAGAAGCAGGTGACCGGCCTCAACGACCGTCGCAAGCTCCGGCTGTTGTTCACCAATCTCGAATCCCGGGTCGCGGACCGGCTGCTGCCGTTCGTCGAGGTCGAGTTCCGCTCGCTGCCGGAGAACGAGCGGGCCGCCGCAGTCGACGCGGTGCGTGAGACGTTCGAGCGCGCCGCGTTGACCGACGAAGACCTGTTCGACGCCGACCTCGACGCCGCGTACCTCTATCGCTACCTGCTTCGGACCGTCCCCGGCGTCACTCGGCTCCTCTCCGCCGACGCGACCGAGCTGTACCGCCAGGTGCTGCGGGAAAGTTGCGCGTACCTGGTGCAGGTGACGAGCACCCTGCCCCGGTTCCAGCCGGGCGCGCTCGTCGAGCTCCTGCAGCGCGAGACCGAGATTCTCGAGACGGTCCGGAAGGTACTGGCGACGCTGCCCGAACGCCGTCACCCGGACGACTTCGCCGCGGACTTCCGCCGCCAGGTCGTGACGGCGCTCGACCGGATGGCGCTGTTCGGCGCGGGCCTGGCCGAGGCGACCCGGCTGTACCCGCTGTCGGTCGCCTACCTGAGTCTGGGCGTCACGTGCGAGGAGGACTTCTCCGGCGATCGGATCGAGGACGTGCTGCCGCGGACGTCGAGGATCCTCTTGCGCGGTGAAGCCGGCTCCGGCAAGACGACGCTGCTGCAGTGGCTGGCCGTCCAGTGCGCGAGCCGGCAGCTGCAGAACGTGGAGGGCTGGGACGATCTCGAGCCGTTCCTGGTGCGGCTGCGCCGGTTCAGCCACTCGCCGCTGCCGGCCCCGGAACGGTTCCTCGATGAAGTCGGCAGGCACATCGCCGACGAGATGCCGTCCGGCTGGGTGCAGCGACACCTGCGCCAGGGCCGGGCCGTCGTGCTCGTCGACGGCCTCGACGAGGTCCCGGACGTGCGCCGCCGCGAGGTGCGTGAATGGCTGCGGGAACTCGTCGACGCGTTCCCGCGCGCCCGGTTCGTCGTCACCACGCGCCCGGCCGCGGTGGCCTCCGACTGGCTGCGCGACGAGGGGTTCACCGAGGTTCGGCTCCAGCCGATGGCCCCGCGCGACGTCCGGACCTTCGTCACGCGCTGGCACCAGGCGCTGCCGGACAAGCCGCTCGACCACGAACGTGACGCCCTGATCGCGGCCATCGGCGCCCGCAGCCCACTGCGGCGGCTCGCCGAGAACCCGCTGCTGTGCGCGTTGTTGTGCGCGCTGCACCACCAGGGCAACGGACGACTTCCGGAGAACCGGATGGAGCTGTACGAAGTCGCGTTGCGCATGCTGCTCGACAGCCGCGACATCGAGCGCGGGATCGAGGCTCCCGTCCGGCTTTCGCTGACCGAGAAGCTGGTGCTGCTGCGAAGCCTGGCGTACTGGCTGGTCCGCAACGGCCACACGGACGTCCCCGCCGCCGACGCCGAAGCCCGCGTCACGGCGAAGCTGCGCTCGATGGGCCAGATCGACGTCACCCCGCGGACGGTGTTCCGCCACTTGCTGGATCGCGGCGGCGTCCTGCGCGAACCAGTCCCGGGCCGGATCGACTTCGTGCACCGGACCTTCCAGGAGTACCTGGCCGCCCGGGAGGCGATCGAAGAGGACGACATCGGCATCCTGACGGCGAACGCCCACCGCGACGAGTGGCGCGAAGTGGTGGTCCTGGCGGCGGGCCACGCCCATCCCGCGCAGCGCGAGCGCCTGCTGGACGGGATCCTCCGGTGGGACGCGGACGAGCCGGACCGGCTGAAGCTCGATCTGGTGGCGCTGGCCTGCTTGGAGACGTCACCGGTGTTGAGCGAGCGGCTGCGGAACGAGATTGAGGACCGCGCCAGCACGCTGATCCCGCCGTCGAGCCGCAGGGAAGCCGAGGCGCTGACGGCAGCGGGTGAGTTCGTCCTCGACCTCTTGGCCGACTGCGTGCCCGAGACTCCCATGGCCACGGCGGCGACCATCCACGCGATCGCGCTGATCGGCGGCCCAGGCGCGTTGGAGCTGCTGACCCGGTACCGCGGGGCCGAGGACGAGGTCGTCGTCAGGGAGCTGGTCGCGGCCTGGCAGTGGTTCGATCCGGCCGAATTCGCCGAACGGGTGCTGGCCGATCTGCCCATCGAGTACCTGGCCGTGGAAGACCCGGCAGAACTCGTCGGCTTGAGGCACCTGCGACACCTCAGGGACCTCCACTGCTACGTCAACGACCCGCACGAGTTCGACCTCGCGTCATTGGCGGCCACCTCGCTGGAAAGCGTCCGTTTGACCCGCGGCTTCCAATCGACGGACATCGGACCGCTGGCTGCCGTGGCCACCCTGCGCGTCGTCGATGCAGAAGGGGCGACGCGCGGCTGGGCTCAGCTTGCCGGGCTGCCGAACCTGGAGTGCGTCAGACTGACCGACATCCCCGATATCCGCCTGCTCGCCGAGCTGGCTCCCTTGCGGCACCTGCACGAGATGACACTGGACCTGGTGCACGGCCTCGAAGACGTGCAGCCTTTGTCCTTTCTGGACTCTCCACGCAAGCTGATTTTCCACCGATGCCCCAAGCTTCGTGATGTTTCCGGCCTCACCAAGTGGGCGAGCAGCCTGACCGAAGTCGACTTCTCGGGATGCCCCCAGGTGGATCCGGCACCGCTCGCGGCACTGCCCCGGCTCCGGAAGCTGAGCCTTTTCGACGTGGGGCGGGCCGACCTGACTCCGCTCGCCGGCAAGTCCGGCCTCACGGTCCACGTGGATCCCGGCACCTTGCTCGACGGAGCCGAGCTGCTGGGACCCGGCAGTGTGGTGGTCGAAGGATGGACACCAGCCATCCGAAGTTCAGCTGCACCAAGTAGATTCGGGCCGTGATCGACCACATCAGCATCCCGACCGAGGCCGGATCCTTCGACGCCATCGCCGCCGGGCCCGAAGACGGGCGGCCCGTGCTGCTGCTGCACGGCTTCCCCGAAGCCGCGACCGAATGGGAGCACCAGGTCGCCACGCTCGGGGTGCTCGGCTTCCGGGCCGTCGCGCCCGACCAGCGGGGCTACTCGCCCGATGTGCGGCCCGAGCAGGCGAGCGACTACTCCATCGATCACCTCGTCGGGGACGTCGTCACGATCGCGGACGCGCTGGGCTGGCCGAAGTTCGACCTCGTCGGGCACGACTGGGGTGGCGCCGTCGCCTGGTGGACCGCCGACATGCACCCTGAACGTCTTCGCAGCCTCGCCGTCGTCTCGACGCCGCACCCCGCCGCGCTCGCCGACGCCATGAAGACCGACGAGGACCAGCACCTGCGTACGCGCTACATGACCGAGTGGCGGCAGACGCGCGTCACCGAGCGGCGGATGCTCGAGAACGACGCCCGCGCGCTGCGGGAGATGTTCGATCGGCGCGTGTCGCCGTCGAAGATCGACGACTACGTGCAGCGGCTGTCCGAACCGGGCGCGCTCACCGCCGCCCTCAACTGGTACCGGGGCGGGCGGCCGGGCGGGAAGATCGGCAAGATCGCCGTGCCGACGCTGTACATCTGGAGCACCGAGGACGTCTCCTTCGGCTCCGTCGCCGCGCTCGACACCGCCAACCAGGTCACCGGGCCCTACCGGTTCGAGATGCTCGAAGACGTCTCGCACTGGGTGCCCGAGGAGGCCCCGGAAGCCGTCACCACGCTGCTCGTGGAGCACCTCAACGCGCGGTGACGGCGCGTCACCCCGCCGGGCGGACCGTGGGTAACCCACCCGCCTCGCGGTACGGCGCACCGCGGGCCGTCGTGTTCACTGGGGCACGTGGATACCGCGACCGAACCCGAGACCGAGCAGATCGTCTTCGTCACCGAGGACGGCGTGCCCACCGGTGAGACCGGCCCGAAGCTGGCCAGCCACCACGAACACACCCGGTTGCACCTGGCCTTCTCGTGCTACGTCCTGCGGCGCAGCGACAACGCGCTGCTGATCACCCAGCGCGCCCTCCACAAGAAGGTCTGGCCGGGGGTCTGGACCAACAGCGTCTGCGGCCACCCCGCGCCCGGTGAGGCGCTCGAGGACGCCGTCCGGCGCCGCGCGGACTACGAGCTCGGCCTGCCGTCCCTGGCCGAGTTGCACTGCGTGCTGCCGAACTACCGCTACCGGACGCCGCCGTTCCAGGGGATCGTCGAGAACGAGTTCTGCCCGGTGTTCGCCGCGTGGGCCGACGCTGAGCCGGCGCCGAACCCGGAAGAGGTCGGCGACTGGCGCTGGGTCGCGTGGGCTGACTACACAGAGTTGCTGAGCGATGTTACGGCTAATGTGAGTTACTGGGCCAAGGATCAGTACTCGCAGCTCAAAGGCATCGAGCCGTTCTCCGGCCTCTGAAGGCAACACTCCGGAGAGTCACCGCCGGAGTCCCGTTTGAGCGAAATTCATCTTCTTCCGCACCGGCACCTCAAGCGCGGCCGTCCCCTCGACGACAACCAAGGGGTGGTGGAGGTGGGGATGGTCGCCGAGGGCGAGGGCACGCTGAGCCGGACGGCCGGCCCGCAGCCGCCCGACCTGCTCCGCCTGCACGAGGCCGTCGCCGGCCTCTTCGCCACCCAGGGCGACTGGCGGCGCGCCTACCAGCACCTGCGGTCGGCGCTGGACATCGCCCGCGACGGCAGTCTCCGTGACGCGCTGACGTCGAGCTACAACCGCCGTTACCTCGACGAGCGCCTGTACGGACCGTTCACCGACCGTCCGCCGCTGGCGCTGGCGCTGATCGATCTCGACCACTTCAAGAGCATCAACGACACGTACGGTCACCTCGCCGGCGACCGCGTCCTGCGCCGGGTCGCCGATCTCCTCCAGGAGAACCTCCCGCCGGACGGCTTCTGCGCCCGCTACGGCGGCGAGGAGTTCGTCCTGTGGCTGCCGGGCGTCGACGCCGCGCAGGCCCTCCGCGTCGTCGACGGCGCCCGGCTGCGCGTCGCCCGTCATCCCTGGTCAGAACTCCAGCCGGGACTGCGGGTGACCATCAGCGCCGGCCTGGCGCACGAGCCCGGCACGCCGTCGTCACCGGAGCACCAGCTGCGTCGTGCGGACGCTCTGCTTTATGCCGCGAAACGCGCGGGCCGCAACAAAGTCGTCTATCGCGACGCACAAACGACACAGTTAATAACCCACTCTGAGTAACGTAAACGCCGCATTACTCCGTCCGTCGACAAGGGGTATCACCCGTTTGTCGACGCACACCGGCCGTTCGTCGACTCAAGGTGAAGAAAATTCCGGGAGGGTGTCGTCACGAACGGGGGGTATCCGTACGATAACGAAAACCGCCGGGGGAACGATCACCTCCTGCGGGGGAAGACGGCCAAGTCGAAGCAACCCTTCGATCGCGCGAAAGGAGACCGAGTGCCGGACGAGCTCGACAGCCCGGGAACCGGTCGCCGCCTCGACGGTCCCGCGCGGCCCCGGCCCGGACGGCGCCGGTCGATGGAGGACCAGGGCGGGATCAGCGTCTCCGACGTCGTCGCCAAGACCACCGGTGCTCGCCCGGTGCCGCCCCGCGAGCAGCAGGACCGCCCCGACCAGTCGGGACGCCGGGTCCGCGCCGCCGAACCACCGGCCCCGCCGCGGTCGTCGCAGCCGCGGGCCCCGAGGCCGGCCCAGGGGCCTGCCGAAGACCCAGTACCCACGGACGCGACTCGTCAACCGCGCACCCCCCGTCCCCGCCAGCCCCGCCGCACGACGGCCGCGGCCCCGCTGCCGGAAGCCCCGCTCCAGCGGCGCCCCCCGGCGGCGAACCCGGGCCCGCAGCAGACGTCGGCGGCGCAGCCGCCCAGGCGCCTGCGCCGCCCGGGCGCCGAGGCGCCTCAGGATGGGGCCGCGCCTCGGCGTGCGCCGCGCCCGGAGGCCGGTGCACCCCAGCGGCCGACTCCGGACAGCCCGGCGCCCCGCCGCGCCGAAGGGGCCACGGGCCGTCGCTCCGCCGGTCCGGTCGACGCGGGTGCCTCGCCGCGCCCCGCCGCGGATGGGCCGGCGCCCCGCCGCACGGCGGAAAACCCCGTACCCCGACGCGCAGCAGCCCCGGCCGACGCAGCCGCTCCGCCGCGCGCCACGCCTGACAGCCCGGCGCCCCGCCGCACGGCCGGCGATGGCCCCGCAGGCCGCCGCACCGCAGCTCCGGCCGACGCCGGAACACCCCCGCGCACCACGCCCGACAGCCCGGCACCTCGCCGAGCAGCCGGCGATGGCCCCGCGGGCCGCCGCACCGCAGCTCCGGCCGACGCCGGAACACCCCCGCGCACCACGCCCGACAGCCCGGCGACCCGGCGCACCGCCGACGCCGCCGTACCCCAGCGCGCCGCCGGTGAGGTGCCTCCGCGGGCGGCTCTCGATCCGCTGACCATGACCGACGAGATGGAAGCGATCGACGAGGCCACCCAGTACCGGCGCAAGATCGATCACACCCTCGCCCGGTTCTCCGCGGCCCACGACGAGATGGAAGCCGAGGAAGCCAAGCGGCGCGAACGCCGTGAGCGCCTCTCGCCCGCCTCCATCCTCGAGAGCACCCGCACCGCCCTGCAGCGCGTTGTCACCACTGGCCCCTCCGCTGAAGAAGAAGCCGCGCAGGCCGAGCTCAGCCGGCAGCAGGAAAAGAAGCGGCGGTCGGCGCTGGCCGGACGGATCGCCGCCGCCGTCGTCGCCGGGCTCGTCTTCCTCGGGATCGGGGGTGCCTGGGGTGCGCAGACCTACTTCGACGCCAAGTTCACCCAGGTCTCCGCGCTCGACGAGAACTCGTCCGACATCCAGGACGCCGAGGCGCAGGCCAACGACGAGAACTTCCTGATGGTCGGCTCCGACACCCGCGACGGCGCGTCCGCCGAGGAGGGCGTCGGCACCGCCGACAGCACGCCCGGGGCCCGGAGCGACACCGTGATGGTCGCGCACGTCCCGGCCGACCGGAAGCGGGTCGTCGTCACGTCGTTCCCCCGCGATCTCGAGATCAACCGGCCGGACTGCCAGAAGTGGGACCCGGCCCAGAACAAGACCACCGACGAGGTCTACAAGGGCGCGAAGTTCGCCAAGCTCAACACCGCCTACGCGGTCGGCGGGCCGGCCTGCGTCACTAAGGTGATCCAGCAGATCACCGGGCTGCGGATCAACCACTTCGTCGGCATCGACTTCAACGGCTTCAAGGAGATGGTCGACGCGGTGCACGGCGTCACCATCCACAACGAGATCCCGATCGACGACAGCATCCTCGGCAAGGTGCTGCTGCAGACCGGCGACGTCACGATCTCCGGCGACCAGGCGCTGAACTTCGTCCGCGCGCGGCACGTCAAGGGCGACCCGACGTCCGACTACGGCCGGATCAAGCGGCAGCAGGAGTTCATCGGCGCGCTGCTGAAGAAGGTCATGTCGTCGGACGTCGTGCTCGATCCCGGCAAGCTCAGCGACTTCATCAACGCCTTCGCGAAGGCCACCTTCGGGGACAACCTCGGCGTCAAGCAGATGATGACGCTGGCGCAGTCGATGAAGGGCCTGGACCCGTCGAAGATCACCTTCCTGACCGTCCCAACGGTCGGCATGGCCAACAACCGCGGCAACGAGGTCCTCGTCGTCAGCAAGACCAAGACCCTCTTCGACGCGCTGCGCAACAACACCCCGCTGCCCGACCCGAACGCGCCGGTCCCGGTGAGCGAGCAGGCGCCGCCGACCAGCACGTCGAAGTCGAAGAGCAGCGGCAGCACGAAGTCGACCACGACCCGCAAGAGCAGCGGAAACGGCTGATCCGCGACGATCGTTAGTCCGGGTTCACGTGCGGTTCACCCGGCGATGCGGTATTTGGTCACGGTTGGCCGTAGGGTTGGGCCATGCGTGAGGCCTACCATGTCGAACTCGAACAGCTCGCCGACCACCTGGCGGGGATGTCGGTCCAGGTCGCCGACGCCATGGAGCGCGCCACGCGCGCCCTCCTGGAGGCCGACCTCAGTCTCGCCGAGCAGGTGATCAGCGACGACTCGAAGGTCGACGACGCCCGCGCCCAGTGCGAGGAGCAGGCGTACGCCCTGCTGGCCCTCCAGGCACCCGTGGCGACCGACCTGCGCACGGTGCTCGCGGCGATCCACGCCGCGGAGAGCCTGGAGCGCATGGGCGACCTGGCCTTGCACGTGGCCAAGGCCGCGCGGCGCCGCCACCCGGAGCCGGTGCTGCCGGAGGCGGTGCGCCCGTACTTCGCCGAGATGGGCGAGGTCGCGGTCAAGCTGGCCCGCCAGACCGAGCAGGTCATCCACTCCAAGGACGTCGAAGCGGCGAAGTCGATCGAGTCCGACGACGACCAGGTCGACGACATCCACCGCCACCTGTTCACGGTCCTGATGGACCGCGAATGGCCGTACGGCGTGGCCTCCGCCGTCGACGTGACGCTGCTGGGCCGGTTCTACGAGCGCTACGCCGACCACGCGGTGTCGGTCGCGAAGCGGATGATCTTCGTGGTCACCGGCAAGATGCCGGGCTACGGCACCGACGACGAAATCTGAGCCACCCCAACGAAAGAAGCCCCCGGTCGCAACCGGGGGCTTTCTTCATTGCTCCACTTAGGACAAAAGAAGGGCTTTTCCCGCCGGCCCCGAGCGCCGGCGGGAAAAGCCCTCCCGGTCAACGGGAACTCAGCCGAAACGGCCGGAAATGTAGTCTTCCGTGGCCTTTTCGTCCGGGTTGGAGAAGATCTTCTCCGTGTCGTTCAGCTCCACCAGCCGGCCCGGCTGGCCGACACCGGCGAGGTTGAAGAACGCCGTCTGGTCGGAAACGCGGGCCGCCTGCTGCATGTTGTGCGTCACGATGACGATCGTGTAGTCCTTCTTCAGCTCCCCGATCAGGTCCTCGATCGCCAGCGTGGAGATCGGGTCCAGGGCCGAGCACGGCTCGTCCATCAGCAGCACGTCCGGCTGGACCGCGATCGCGCGGGCGATGCAGAGCCGCTGCTGCTGACCGCCGGAGAGGCCGCCGCCCGGCTTGTTCAGGCGGTCCTTGACCTCGTTCCACAGGTTCGCGCCGCGCAGGGCGCGCTCGGCGATGTCGTCGAGGGTCTTCTTGCCCTTGGTGCCGCCCAGCTTCAGGCCCGCGACGACGTTGTCCTTGATGGACATCGTCGGGAACGGGTTGGGGCGCTGGAAGACCATGCCGATCGTGCGGCGCACCTGGACCGGGTCGACCGCCGACGCGTAGATGTCCTCGCCGTCGAGCAGCACCTGGCCGTCCACGCGGGCACCGGGGATCACTTCGTGCATGCGGTTGAGCGTGCGCAGCACCGTCGACTTGCCACAGCCCGACGGGCCGATGAACGCGGTGACGTTGCGCGGCGGCACCGACAGGGTGACGCCGTCCACGGCGTGGAACTTGCCGTAGTAGATGTCCACGTCCTTGACGTCGATTCGCTTGGCCATCAGGAACAGCTCACTTCTTCTTCGGGGCGACGAGGCGCGCGAACACGGTGGCGAGGAGGTTGATCAGCGCGATGATGAGCACCAGGGTCAGCGCCGCGCCCCAGATCCGGTCGAAGCCGACCGAGCCCGGGTCCATCGGGTTGCTGACGCGCTCGTTGTTCATCAGCAGCGGCAGGGCGGCCTGCTCGCCGTGGAAGATGTCCCAGTTCGTGTAGGCCGAGTAGCCGACGAGGACCAGCAGCGGCGCCGTCTCGCCCATGACGCGGGCCAGGGCCATCATGACGCCGCCGACGATGCCGGACAGCGCCGTCGGGAGTACGACCTTCACGATCGTCTTCCACTTCGGCACGCCCAGCGCGTAGGACGCCTCGCGCAGGTCGTCCGGGACGATCCGCAGCATCTCCTCCGACGAGCGGACGACCACCGGGATCATCAGCAGCACCAGGGCCAGCGACACGGCGAAACCGCTGCGCGGCAGGCCGAACGTGGTGATCCACAGCGCGTAGATGAACAGCGCGGCCACGATGGACGGGACACCCGAGAGGATGTCCACCATGAAGGTGGTCGCCTTCGCGAGCTTGCCGCCCCGGCCGTACTCGACGAGGTAGATCGCGACCAGCATGCCGATCGGCACCGCGATGATCGCGCAGACCAGGCCCTGCAGCAGCGTGCCGATGATGGCGTGCAGCACACCGCCGCCGACCTCGTCGGACAGCACGTCACCGAAGTCTTCGGACCACCAGTTGCTGTACGGGATGCGCTTGATGCCGTAGGCGATGACCGTGTAGAGCACCCACACCAGCGGGACCACGGCGACCAGGAACGACAGCCAGACCAGCGTGGTGGCGAGCCCGTTCTTGACCTTGCGGCCCAGGCTGACCTGCTGGAAGGCCGGGGTCGACGCGGGCGCTTCGAGCGTCGAGGTGGACATGCTCAGTCCCCCTTCTTGTCGCCGATGATGGACCGCGCGGCGAAGTTCACGACGAAGGTGAGCACGAACAGCACCAGGCCGGCCGCGATGTACGCACCGGCCGAGACCTCGTTGTTGAACTCGCTGTAGTTGGCGGCGATCTTCGAGGCGAAGGTGGCACCGCCGTCGAAGAGGCTCCAGTCGAAGTTCTTGCCCTGCGGGATGAGCAGGATGACGGCCAGCGCGATCGTCTCGCCCAGCGCGCGGCCGAGGCCGAGCATGGACGCGCCGACGTACCCGGCCTTGCCGAACGGCAGCACCGTGGTGCGGATGACCTCCCAGCGCGTGGCGCCGAGGGCCAGCGCGCCTTCGATGTGCGGCGTCGGCGTCCGCTCGAACACCTCGCGCGAGAGCGAGGTGATGATCGGCAGGATCATCACGGCCAGCACGATGCCGGCGGTGAAGATCGTGCCGCGCACGCTGGGCGCGACGTTGCCGGGCGCCAGCAGCGGGAACCACGAGAACGTGTCGTTGATCCACTGCGAGAACGGCTCGATCGCCGGGGCGAACACCAGGATGCCCCAGAGGCCGAAGATGATCGACGGCACCGCGGCGAGCAGGTCGATGACGTACGCGAACGGGCGCGCGAGGCGCGGCGGCGCGTACTGGGTCAGGAACAGCGCGATGCCGAGCGAGACCGGCATCGCGATGATCAGCGCCACGAGCGACGTCGCCACCGTCACCTCGAGCAGGTCGAGGATGCCGAACGACATGTTCGCCGGGTCGCTGGTCGACCAGCCGTGGTTGGTCAGGAAGTTGACCTTGTTGGCCTGCAGCGCCGGGATCGCCTGGATGAGCAGGAAGAGCCCGATCAGGCCGATCAGGGCCACGACGAAGACCCCGGCCCCGGTGGTCAGGTTCTGGAAGATGCGGTCACCGGGCCGCACCTTCTTCGGTTTGTTACCCGCGGACAGGTGCTTCTCCGCCGGCGGGGCTGTCTGCTCCGAAATCGGGACCTCCGGGGGCGTTGTGGCGGACGACGAACGCCCACCGGGGTCGCCGGTGGGCGTTCGCGTCGAGGATGACTCGCTCATCAGCTACTTCTGACCAGCCTCTATCACTCGCTTACCAGTCGCAATGCCCGGTCAGGAGATCGCCTTGACGGCGGCCAGGACCTTGGTCTGCAGCGACTGCGGGATCGGCACGTAGCCCTTGGCGGACAGCGGCTGCTGGCCGTCGGTCGCGGCCACCGTCAGGAACGCCTTGACGGCCTTCGCGACGTCCGGGTTCGAGTACTTCGAGCAGACGATCTCGTAGGTCGTCAGCAGCAGCGGGTAGGCACCCGGGGTGTTGCTGGCGTAGATGCCGTTGAGGTCGAGCGCGAGGTCGTTCGAGCCGTCCTTGAGGAACTTCGCCGCGTCGAGGGACTTCGCCACGTTCGCCGCGTTGAGCTCGACGCCGCCGGAGCCGCTGTCGATCAGGGCCGGGGTCAGGCCGTCCTTGGCGAACGCGCCCTCGACGTAGGTGATGCCGCCGTCGGAGGCCTTCACCGCGGTCGCGACACCGTTGGAGCCCTGCGCACCGTTGCCGACGCCACCGTTGAACTTCTTGCCGGCACCCTTGGTCCAGTCGGCCTTCGCCGCGGCACCCAGGTACTTCTGGAAGTTGTCGGTGGTGCCCGACTCGTCGGCGCGCGAGACGACCTGGATGGCCTTGTCCGGCAGGTTCAGGCTCTCGTTGCCCTTGACCCCCTTGATGGCCGGGTCGTTCCACTTGGTGATGGTGCCGCTGAAGATCTTGGCGGTGACCGACGGGGTCAGCACCAGCTTGTCCACACCGGACAGCTTGTAGGCGACCGCGATCGGGCCGACGACGAGCGGGATGTTCCAGGCGTCGCTGCCGCAGCGGGTCTTGGCGGCCGCCGCGTCGGCGTCCTTGATCGGGGAGTCCGAGCCACCGAAGTCGATCTGGTTGGCGTTGAACTGCTTGACGCCCGCGCCCGAGCCGCTCGGGTTGTAGTTGACCTGCTGGCCCGAGCACTTCTTGCCGTACTGCTGCGTGAAGATGTCGATCGCGTTCTTCTGGGCCGACGACCCTTCCGCGGACAGCGGGCTCTTGCCACCGCACTCCACGTCGGCAGTGCCGGTCGCCGCGGGCGCCGAAGCCGAGTTCGAGCTGCCGCTGTTGGTCGCCGCGGGGTCGGAACCACAGGCGGCGAGCACGAGGGCGGCGCTCGCGACGATGCCCACCGCGCTCAGGGGCCGCATGATCTTCACTGCTGTTTCCTCCATCAGGAGCTTGACCGGGTCGCCGCGGCGTGCTGCCGCGCCGGATCCGGACATTAGGCAGCCCTGGTGGACGGTCGCCCGTGAACAAATGAACGGAAAGTGAACTCACCACCGGATGTGAGCAGTGCTACTACTCCGAGAGGTCGCCGTGTCCGCGCTGTGACCTGCACGTATTCCGTCAGTGACGGCCCGCTCGCAGGGCGTCGATCGTGGTCACCGACCGTACTGGACGTCGGTTTCGTGACGGGCGAACCCGAGCTTGGTGTAGACCGCCAGCGCCGGCGCGTTGTCGCCTTCGACGTACAGGATGATCTGCCGCAGACCGCGGTTCGCGAGGTACCGCAGCCCCGCGAGCGTGAGCGCCCGCCCGAGCCCCCCGCCCTGCGCGGCCGGGTCGACCCCGACGACGTACACCTCGCCGACGCGCTCGCCGCCGAACCGGCCGGGCGTCGGCTCGTGCACCTTCGTCCAGTGGAACCCGATGACCTCGCCGTCTTCTTCGGCGAGGAAGAAGCCGTCGGCGTCGAACCAGGGCCGGGCTTCGTCGGCGCGGACGTCCTCGGCGGTCAGCGCACCCTGCTCGGGGTGCCAGTCGAAGGCCCGGGCGTTCACCCGGACCACGGCGTCCTCGTCCCGGCCCGGCACGAACGTCCGCAGCGAGACGCCGTCGCGCAGGATCGGCTCCGGCCAGTCCGCGCCTTCGACGTCGACGTGCAGGATCAGCAGCTCGCGCTTGCGCTCCAGGCCCGTCTTCAGCGCCAGCTTCCGCGCGGCCGGGTGGTCGCCGTGCGCCCAGACGCGGAAGCCGACCGCGGCCCGCTCGTCGAGCGCCTGAAGCAGCTTCGCGCCGTAGCCGCGGTCGCGGTGGGCGGGGTGCACGAACAGCTCGGCGACTTGGTGGCCGAAGGAGTTGCCCGTGGTGTCGAGGTGCGCGTAGCCGACGACTTCGCCCTCGACGCAGGCGACGAGGTGCTCACCGCCGTCGAACTCGCCGGGCAGTGCGCCCTCCGGTCCGACCTCGGGACGCCCGTCGGCCTCCCGCACGGCCAGCAGCAGCCCGCGGACGTCCTCGAGCTGCTTTTCGTCCAGTTCCTGCCGCCACTCTCCGGTCACCCCTGCGACCGTACCCGCGGGAGACGCAACGCGACGGTTGTCCCCGCGTCCAGGTGAAGGTGGGGACGTCGTCAGTGCGCGAGTTCGGGAGTCTCGGCGGGCGCCTCGGCCTGGGCCGGCACACCCGGCCGCTGGCCGCCGCTCTTGGCCGGCCGCTCGAACTTGTAGCCGACGTTGCGCACGGTGCCGATCATCTGCTCGTGCTCGGGGCCGAGCTTGGCCCGCAGCCGCCGGACGTGGACGTCGACCGTGCGGGTGCCACCGAAGAAGTCGTAGCCCCAGACCTCCTGCAGCAGCTGGGCGCGGGTGAACACCCGGCCCGCGTGCTGCGCGAGGTACTTGAGCAGCTCGAACTCCTTGTAGGTGAGCTCCAGGGTGCGCTTGCGCAGGCGCGCGGTGTAGGTCGCCTCGTCGATCACCAGCTCGCCGACCCGCAGCTCGGCGTCGACCTGGGCGGAACCGCCGTCGCGGGTCGTCACCAGCCGGAGCCGGGCGTCGACCTCGGCTGGGCCGGCCGTCGGCAGCAGGATGTCGTCGGTACGCCATTCGGCGCTCACAGCGACGAGCCCGCCTTCGCCGACGACCGCGATGATCGGGGTGGCCGCCTCGTCCTCGCCGGTGCCCTTGAGCAGGCGACAGAGGCTCTTCGCCGACGCCAGATCGCTGCGCGCGTCGAGGAGGATCACGTCCCGGTGGCCGGCGTCGAGCAGGGCCGTCACCTCGGGAGCGCGGACGCGTACGGTGTGCGGCAGCAGGTCCAGCGCGGGAAGCACCGAGGTGGCGTCGGCCTCCGCAGTCAGTACCAGAAGGTCCAGGCTCATCAGCCGCACCGCCTTCTCGAGTCGTCGCCGCTCAGCGGCGTTGGTCGGTGCTAAGTGAGAATAGCGGTTGAACGGCCGGGCACCTAACCCTTGCTGGATCGATCACACCTGGAGGAATCCCGGTGTCCCCGACGAACAGGAGTACGGACGCGATGGTGAGCAGGCCCGTGACCCGGGACGACCGACCCGCACCGAGGCCCGACGCACGACGTCGCGGCCGCCGGGCCCGCCGCTGGGTGATCGCCCTGATCGTGCTGGTCCTGCTGCTGGTCGGCGCCGATTTCGGGGCCGCCGCGTACGCCGAGCACATGATTTCGCAGAAGGCCCGCACGCAGCTGCAGCTGAGCGACGACCCGTCGGTGACGATCCACGGCTTCCCGTTCCTCACGCAGGCACTCGGCGGTGACTACAGTCACATCAGCGTGTCCGCCGCCGGCGTCCCGGTCGCGGGCAAGCTCCAGGACGTCGCGGTGAACGCCGAGCTCGAGGACGTCAAGGCGCCGCTGTCCGACATCACGAACGGCAACACGAAGGCGATCACGATCGGCGAGCTGACCGGCTCGGTCACCATCAAGGCCGCCGACCTGGCCCGGCTGTCCCCGCTGGACAAGGTCAAGGACCTGCGGATCGAGCCGTCGACCACCGAGTACGTCGAGAACGGCGACGCCGGGCAGAGCGAGCCCGCGCCGACCACGACCAAGACCACCGAGGGCCAGGCCGACCAGGACGAGTCGCGCACCGGTGTCCGCATTTCGGGACACCTTCAGTTCGCGGGCAAGGATCTGGAAATCTTCTGTTTCGCGATGATCGAGGCGGACGCCGCCAAGGGGACGATCAACTTCGTCCCCAAGCGGCTGCAGTTCGGCAACGACCAGGAGACCACCGTGGTCCCCGCGGCGGTGCAGAAGGTCCTGATGCCGAACTTCAACGCGTCGCTCAGCACGAAGGACCTGCCGCTGTCGGTCACCCCGACCGGCGTGCGGGTGCAGAGCGGATCGGTGACGATCAAGGGCAAGGCGGCGAACGTGTCCTTCGCGGACCTGAGCAAGTAGGGAGCGTGCGGTGACGGGGCTGTGGGTGCTCGTGGCGACGCTGGTGGCCGCCGCGGCCGTCGGCGTGCTGCTCAAGGCCCGCAACGGCCGGGTGCGCGACGCCAAGCCGGCGCGCGAGCTGCCCGCCCCCGTCACCGACGTGCTCGACCCGGCGTCCGCCGTGACGCTGGTCCAGATCTCCACCACCTTCTGCGCGCCCTGCCGGCACGCGAAGGCCGTGCTCGCGCCGCTGGCCGAGCGGACGGCCGGCCTGCACCACGTCGAACTCGACGTCACGAACCAGCCGGAGGTCGCGCAGTCGCTGTCCGTGCTGCGGACGCCGACCACGATCGCGCTGACCCCGGACGGCCGGGAGCTGCTGCGCGTCGGCGGCGTCCCGAAGGGCCCGGAACTCCTGGACGCCCTGCGGCCGCATCTCACGACTCGGACGTCCTGACCAGGATTTGTCCCGGATCTTGGGAATCGTCCCAAGGTATGAACGAGGTTCCCACCTTGAGAGAGCGCTGGGTACCCTCGCACCCGTGACCGGGCTGACCAGCTTCTTCCTGACGCAGCGGCGCGCAGTCGACCTCTGCCGCGTCCGCAGCAGCCTGTGTCGCGTTCAGTCCGACCGGCACTGAACTCCCGATCCGGTCCCCGCCAGCCCTGATGCCGCTGACGCGTGCCGTTCGCACGCACCCCTTGCTCCAGCTGGAGGCACCATGTCCGCCGGACCGGCCGTCGACCCGCGAGGCCCGCGGTTCGCCGCCATCCTGACCACGATCGTGCTCGCGGTCGTGCTCGTCACCCAGTGGTGGCCGCTGCTGGCGGTCCAGACCGTCGTCTTCGCCATCGGCGCCTTCGTCGGGCTCAAGCCGGCGCCGTACTCGATCCTCTACCGCGCGCTGGTCGCCCCGCGCCTCGGCCCGACCGACGAGCGGGAGGACGCGGCGCCGCTGCGGTTCGCCCAGGCCGTCGGGTTCGTGTTCGCGCTGGTCGGCACGATCGGCTTCGCCGCCGGGATCACCCCGCTCGGGATCGTCGCGACGGCGTTCGCGCTGTTCGCGGCCTTCCTCAACGCGGCCTTCGACTTCTGCTTGGGCTGCGAAATGTACCTGCTCATCAAACGCTTCAGTCCCGCCCGCGCGTCGTCCTGAAGAACAACCAAGGAAGAGAGTTCTGTCCATGAGCCGTGAAGACGTCCTGGTCACCACCCAGTGGGCCGAGGAGAACCTGGACACCCCCGGCGTCGTGTTCGCCGAGGTCGACGAGGACACCACCGCCTACGACGCCGGCCACATCCGGGGCGCGGTGAAGTTCGACTGGCGGAAGGACCTGCAGGACGGGGTGCGTCGCGACTTCGTCTCCAAGGAGGGCTTCGAGAAGCTCCTCTCGGAGAAGGGCATCTCCAACGACGACCTCGTGATCCTCTACGGCGGCAACAACAACTGGTTCGCCGCGTACGCGTACTGGTACTTCAAGCTGTACGGCCACGAGAAGGTCAAGCTGCTCGACGGCGGCCGCAAGAAGTGGGAGCTCGACGGCCGCGAGCTGAACTCCGACGAGGTCAAGCGCGACACCACCGACTACCAGGCCCAGGACCAGGACCTGTCGCTGCGCGCGTTCCGCGACGAGGTCGTCCAGTCGATCGGCTCGAAGAACTTCGTCGACGTGCGTTCGCCGGACGAGTTCTCCGGCAAGCTGCTCGCCCCGGCGCACCTGCCGCAGGAGCAGTCCCAGGTCCCCGGCCACATCCCCGGCGCGCTGAACGTGCCGTGGGCGAAGGTCGCCAACGAAGACGGCACCTTCAAGACCGAGGACGAGATCAAGGAACTGTACAAGGACGAGGGCATCGACGAGGGCAAGGGCACCATCGCCTACTGCCGCATCGGTGAGCGCTCCTCGATCGCGTGGTTCGCGCTCCACGAGCTGCTGGGCTACGAGGACGTGAAGAACTACGACGGTTCGTGGACGGAATACGGCTCGCTCGTCGGCGTGCCGGTCGAGTTGGGAGCCAAGTGATGGCGGTTGACGACAGCTGCGGCGCACCGGCCCAGGAGGCCACGCCGGCGGACTTCGACACGCGCGGGCAGGTCGTGCTCGCCGGGAAGGTGACCGGAGCGAACGGGCCGGTCGGCGGCGCGTTCGTCCGGCTGCTGGACGGCGGCGGCGACTTCACCGGCGAGGTCGTCTCGTCGGCCGACGGCGACTTCCGCTTCTACGCGGCGCCGGGCGAGTGGACGGTCCGCGCCCTGCACCGCACCGGCAACGGCGAGGCCTCGGTCACCGCCGAGGGACCCGGCCTGCACCAGCTGGCGATTTCGGTCGGCTGAGTTTCGTTCCGCGAAGGCCTTCCTGCTCCGGCAGGGAGGCCTTCGCGGCGTTTCCGGGTGGGTGACTGTGCTCACCGCGCCGACCCTGCGCGGGGCCGTTCCGGGCCGGGCGGACTATTCTGCGGGGCGTGGAAGCCTTCTTTACGACTCTGCTGGTCCTCGCCGGCATCGCGATCACCTGGTTCGCCGTGTACGTCGTCTACCGGCTGTACGCGGACCAGCGCTGACCCATGACCGCCAGCGGCGACGAAGCCATCGTGGCAGCGGAGAAGCGCGCGGAAAGCACCCGCGACCGCAACCTCCCGCTGTGGGACGACCTGCCCATCCCCAACGACACCGCGAACCTGCGCGAGGGGCCGAACCTCAACGACGCCTGCCTCGCGCTGCTGCCGCTCGTCGGCGTCTGGCGCGGTGAGGGCGAGGTCGACTACCCGACCATCGACGGCCCGCGCAAGTTCGCGCAGCAGCTGACGATCGCCCACGACGGCCGCCCGTTCCTGATCCACGAGTCCCGGGCGTGGCTGCTGGACGACGACGGCAACGTCATCCGCCCCGCCGCCCG
Organism: Amycolatopsis sp. cmx-13-12; assembly: GCA_049998155.1. Lineage (GTDB taxonomy): Bacteria > Actinomycetota > Actinomycetes > Mycobacteriales > Pseudonocardiaceae > Amycolatopsis. Next base: position 1,324,433 of record JAEBES010000002.1, read on the forward strand.
CGAGTCCGGCTTCTGGCGGCCGCAGGCGGACGACACGATCGAGCTGCTGCTCACGCACAACACCGGCATCGTCGAGCTGTACTACGGCAAGCCGCGCAACCAGACGTCGTGGGAGCTCGGCACCGACGCGGTGATCCGCACGTCCACGGCCAAGGACGTCACCGCGGCCCAGCGCCTGTACGGCCTGATCGAAGGCTCCCTCGGCTACGTCGAGGAGCGGGCCATGGCCGGCCAGGAGATGCAGCCGCACACCTCGGCGCTGCTGCACCGCGTCGTCGGCTGACGCCGTGCGCTGGCGGCGGTGCGGCGAGGACGCCGCCCTGCTCGACTGCGACTCCCTGGACCAGATGCGGGCCGCGCACGCGACCGTGCTGGCCGCGCGCCCGCCCGGGGTCGTCGACCTCGTGCCGGGGGCGCGCAGCCTGCTCGTCGTCGGCGACGTCGCGGCCGTGCGGGCCCTGCTCGAGGCCGCCGATCTCGCACACCCACCCGCGGACGAGCCGCGCGAAGTCACCCTCGACGTCCGCTACGACGGCGAGGACCTGGCCCTGATCGCCGACGACGCCGGGATCTCGCCCGACGCCGTCGTCTCGCTGCACACCGAGGCGGTCTACACCGTGGCCTTCACCGGCTTCGCCCCCGGCTTCGGCTACCTGACCGGGCTTCCCCCGCAGCTCCAGCAGCCTCGCCTGGAGTCGCCGCGCACCCGCGTCCCGGCCGGATCGGTCGGCATCGCCGGCGAGTTCACCGGCGTCTACCCGCGCGAGTCACCGGGCGGCTGGCGGCTGCTCGGGCACACGTCGGCGACGCTGTTCGACCCCCACGCGGACCCGCCCGCGTTGTTCGCGCCGGGGGACCGCGTCCGCTTCCGGAGCGTCCGGTGAGGAGCCTGGAAGTGCTCGACCCGGGGCGGTACGCGCTGGTGGAGGACCTCGGCCGGCCCGGGTACGCCCACCTGGGGGTCGCGCCTTCGGGTGCCCTCGACCAGGCGTCGCTGCGGCTGGCGAACCGGCTCGTCGGCAACCCCGAGGACGCGGCGGGGATCGAAGCCCTCTTCGGCGGCCTCTCCGTGCGGTTCACGGCCGCGGTGACGGCGGCGGTCACCGGCCCGGCGGTCGACGTCCGGGTCGACGGCCGTCCGGCCGGCTCCCACGCGCCGCTGGCGGTGCGCGCCGGCCAGGCGTTGACGCTGGGCACCCCTTCGGCGGGCCTGCGCTGCTACCTGGCCGTCTCCGGGGGCGTCGCCGTGGAGCCGGCGCTGGGCAGCCGGTCGCGGGACGTCCTGTCCGGCATCGGGCCGCCGCCGCTGCGCGCCGGAGACGTCCTGCCGCTCGGCGAGCCCGGGGTTCCCGCGGGTGCGGACGTCGTCGTCCCCGTGCGAGCGCCGGGTGAGCTCGTGGTGCCGGTGACGCTCGGCCCGCGCGACGACTGGTTCGACGACCCGGCGGGCGGGCTCGCGGCGGGCTGGACGGTGACAGCCGAGTCGAACCGCGTCGGCCTGCGCCTGGACGGGACGCCGCTGCGGCGGGCCGCCGACGGCGAGCTGCCCAGCGAGGGCGTCGTCACCGGCGCGATCCAGGTGCCGCCGAGCGGGCTGCCGGTGGTGTTCCTCGCCGACCACCCGACGACCGGCGGCTACCCCGTCGCCGCCGTCGTGAAGACGGCCGCGTTGAGCGCCCTCGCGCAGGCTCGGCCGGGCACCCGAATCCGGTTCCGGCCTTCCTGAGCAAGGCGTACCGCCGCGCGGGTGAGACCCGGATCACCGGGTGCACCCGTCCGGGTAGGGGCTGGAACCTTGTCACGCCGTCGCCCGTCCTCATAAACGTGGAACAGGTGACGATCAGCGGTGGCGCGGGTTTCCTCGACGTGAACGCAGGGGCGCGGGCGGAACTGCCGCAGTCGCTGCGGATCGCGCTGGCCACCGGGCAGCTGCGCCGTCCGCTGGCCGCCACGCTCGGGCCGGTCCTCGACCTGCTCGTCGACGGCGACTACCGGGTGAGCGGCCCGGAACGGCTGCCGGAAGGCCGGCAGCTCACGCCGACCGACACCTGGCCGCCGTCGGACGAGTCCCGCGTCGGCTACTACCGGACGGCCATCCGCACCGGGCACCGGCCGGTCGCGGTGGTGCTGGCCGACGGCGAACGCGAGCTGATCATCGACGGCCACCACAAGATCGCCGCCTACCGCGCCGAAGAGGTCGCGCCCGCCGTCGTCCGGATCACCCAGGGTCAGGCGTATTCGCCCTCGTAGGCCGCCACGAGCTCGGCGTACACCGCCGCGGCGTCGGGCAGCCGCTCGCCGTCCAGCGTGTGCACCCTGGTCAGCTTGCGGACGCTGGAGGCCATGAAGACGCCGTCGCCCTCGACGAGGTCGCGCACGGTCAGCGGCTCCACCTTGACCGCCCAGCCCGCCTTCTCGGCGCCGCGGAACAGCGCGGCCTGGGTGGTGCCCGGCAGGATCCCGATGCTCGACGGCGGCGTGTAGAGCGTCCGCCCCTTCGCGAGCACGACGGTCGACGTCGGCCCTTCGAACACCGATCCGTCCGCCGCGGTGAAAATCACATCTTCGGCTCCGTGCCGCGCCGCCTCCCGCACGGCGGCCATGTTCATCGCGTACGACAGCGGCTTCGCGCCGAGCAGCAACCACGGCGCGCGCTCGGCGAGATCGGGCGGGAAACCGCGTTCGAGGGTGATCGCGGCGACGCCTTCCGCACGCGCCTTGAGGGTCGACGGCGCCACCTCCGAACCCAGCGCGAAGCCGGTCGGCGCCGCGGCCGGGTCACCGTCGGATCCCCTCGTGTACACCAGTTTCAGCACCATTTCCGCCCCGCCGGCCCACCTTTCGAGCACCAGCGAAACGACCCGTTCCCAGGCCGCGAGGTCGGGCTCGGGCAGGTCGAGCATGGCCGCCGAACGGGCCAGCCGCTCGAGGTGCGGCCGGAGCTCGCGGGGCCTGCCGTCGACGACGAGGATCGTCTCGAAGACGCCGTCACCGCGCAGCAGCCCGAGGTCGTCGACCTTGATCTGGGCCACATCGGGGTCGGCCGGGGTTCCGTCGAGGAAGACGAGCACGCGCATGCGCACACGGTACTCACCTAGGCTGGGTGGTATGCCGTACCGCTCGCCGCTGCTGGACGTGCCCGGATCGATCCCTTCACCCGACGACCACCCCGAAGCCGGCGTCCCCTGGCACTGGGGAGACCCCTTCGCGGAGCAGCGCACGGCCTCGCGCAGCGTGGTCGTGATCGACCGGTCGCACCGCGAATTCATCGCGGTGACCGGCGAGGAGCGGCTGTCGTGGCTGCACCTGGTGATCTCCCAGCACGTGACCGGCCTGGCCGAGGGCTCCGGCACCGAGGCGCTGGTCCTCGACAGCCAGGGCCGCGTCGAGACGCACATGGTGGTCGCGCACCTCGACGGCACGGTCTACCTCGACACCGACGCCGGCTCGCACGTGACGAGCGCGCTGCCCAAGGGCGGCCCCCAGACGCTGCTCGAGTACCTCGAGGCGATGAAGTTCTGGTCCAAGGTGGACATCCGCGACGCGACCGGCGAGCTCGCGCTGCTCACGGTGCTCGGGCCGGACGCCGAGCGCGTGCTGAGCGCGGTCGGCGCCGAGGTCGGCCCGGAGCCGTACGCCGTGACGGGGCTGCCGGGCGGCGGGTTCGCGCGGCGGATGCCGTGGCCGGGGCGATCGAGCGTCGACCTGGCGGTGCCGCGCGCCGCGCTGGCCGACTGGTGGAAGCGGTTGACCGACGCGGGCGCGCGGGCGGCGGGCAGCTGGGTGTTCGACGCGCTGCGCGTCGAGTCGGTGCGGCCGCGGCTCGGCGTCGACACCGACGACCGCACGATCCCGCACGAGGTGGGCTGGGTCGGCTCGGCCGCGCACGTGGCGAAGGGGTGCTACCGCGGCCAGGAAACCGTGTCGAAGGTCCACAACGTGGGACGCCCGCCGCGGAACTTGTTGTTGTTGCACCTCGACGGCTCACCCGAGGTCACCCCGGAGACCGGTGACCCGGTGCTCCTCGACGGGCGCACGGTCGGCCGGATCGGCACGGTGATCCAGCACCACGAGCTCGGCCCGATCGCGTTGGCGCTGGTCAAGCGCTCGACACCGGTGGGCGCGGAGCTGCTGGCCGGGTCGGAGGACAACCTGGTCCAGGCGGCGATCGACCCCGGCTCGGTGCCCGCGGAACAGCCCGCGCCGGGCCGTGCGGCGGCGGCGCAACTCCGTGGCTGAACGAAAGCCCCTGACAGCGAGATCACGCTCTACCGGGATAAACTGCGCTGTGATCGAAGTGCGGCCCGGTGGCAGGCGGCGGATCGACCGCGTGCTCGGCCCGGGGTACCTCAGCGGCCTGGGTGAACTGCCGCTGAACGTGCTGCGCGAGCGGCGCGACGAAGCCGCGCAGGAAGAGACCGACCTGTCCTACCTGCGCCGTCTCCTGCACGCCCGGATCGACATCGTGCGCGCGGAGCAGGCCCGGCGCAGCTCGGGCGGCGAAGCGAGCATCGTCGACCAGCTGGCGACGATCCTGGCCGACAACGCGCTGGGCCCGGCGGCGGGTTCGGGGCGTCACCAGCAGCTGGAGCCGTCCCGCGCCGGCGAGCACCGCCGGCACGCGGAGGCCCTGATCGGCGACACGGACCTGACCGACGTCGGGTCCCTGTCGGACGAGAAGCTCGCTTCCGCTTTGGACACGTACGCGCGCGAAGAGCTGTCGGTGTCGTCGTTCCGCCGAGAGGTCCAAGGCGTGATGGACACGCTGAACGCGGAGATCGCGAAGCGCTACCAGCAGGGATCGGCCACAGTGGACGAGCTGCTGGAGAACGAAGGCGGCCGCGCCGAGTGAGCAACCCCGTGCTCGCGGAAGTGGTGCGGTCGGGTTTCGTCGAAAGCGTCCACCGGGGCGCGCTAGTGATCACCGGCCCGGAAGGTGCGGCGCGGTTCGCGCTGGGAGACGTGGTCTCGCCGGTGTACCCGCGATCGTCGAACAAGCCGCTGCAGGCGGTCGGCATGCTGCGCGCGGGGCTGGATTTCACGGGCGAGGACCTGGCGCTGGCGTGCGCCTCCCATTCGGGGGAGCCGGGGCACGTGAAGCGGGTCCTGGAGCTGCTGGACGCGGCCGGCCTGCGCGAAGAGGACCTGGCGTGCCCGCCGGACTTCCCGCTGCACCTGCCGAGCATGCGCGACGCGGCCGAGCCGCGGCGGGTGATGATGAACTGTTCGGGCAAGCACACGGCGATGCTGACGACGTGTGTCCGCGCGCGCTGGCCGGTGGCCGGGTACGCCGCGCCGGACCATCCGCTGCAGCAGTCGCTCGCTTCGGCCGTTTCCTCGCTGACCGGCGAACCGATCGCCCACACGGGTGTCGACGGGTGTGGCGCACCGCTGTTCGCATTCTCCCTGACGGGGCTGGCCAGGGCGTTCGGCCGGATCGCCGCCACGTCGGAGGGCCCTTCGGCGGAGGTCGCTTCGGCGATGCGGGCGCACCCGTGGCTGGTGGCGGGGACAGGTCGCGAGGACACGGCGCTGATGTCCGGAGTGGAGGGTCTGATCGCCAAGGGGGGCGCGGAGGGTGTCCAGGCATTCGCGCTCCCGGACGGCTTCGCGGTGGCGATCAAGATGGACGACGGCGCGAAGCGGGCTTGCGCGCCGTTGGCGGTCGCGGCCCTGCGGTACCTGGGGGTGGACGTGTCGGGTGTCGAGGAGCTGGCACGGCCGACGGTTCTGGGCGGCGGGCGGCCGGTGGGCGAGATCCGGGTGCCGGAGCTGCGCTGACAGCAGGCCGGTGTGTGTTCCGGCCTGCCGCCAGGCGCCCGATCCGGGCTGGCTGCTCCCGCCGCGCCACCGACCGCCCGTCCTGTCTGCGGCAGCCGCCCGCTCGTGTCGGGCCGGCCGCCCCTTTGTCGCAACCGCGGCCGGCTGATCGTTGCGGCCGGTGCTCAGCGGGCTCCGTAGCGGATCGTGGCTGAGCAGCCCCCGTTTTCCACGCTACCGGTGGGCACCGACAGTTTTGGGCCGGGAAGCCGCCGGGCCGTCCGGTTGTCCACTAGTTGGCGCGCTCGCGGGCGGCCACGTCGCCCCAGAACTCGCGCAGGTCCGAGAACAGCTCCGCCAGCTCCTCGACGTTGCCCGAACGGAGGGCGTCCAGGATGTCGTGGACCTCGTCGGCCGTGTTGTCGGCCTCCAGGACCGGGTCCGTGAACAGCTGCACCAGGCCGCCGTAGTCGAGCTCGATCACCGAATCGTCGTGGAAGTTGTCCAGCCAGCGGCGCGTCTCGAACAGCACGCGGCCCGGTCCCGAGTCGCCGAAGGTCTGCTCCAGCAGCTCGCCGGCTTCGCGGGCCCGGTGCTGCGCGTCGGCGAGAGTGGCGCGCCAGGACAGCTCGCGCTGGGGATCCGTGCGGCCGTTGCCGAGGACCAGCCGGCGCTCTTCCGGCTCGATCAGCACGAACCACGGCAGCGGCACCGTCCAGGTCGTCGACAGCGTGTGCGCCGCCGACGTGGTCAGGTCCGCCATCGCCGACTTCGTGCGGGCGCGGATCGTCTCCTGGGTGAAGCCGCCTTCGTCGAGGACGACGTTCTTCAGTGCCGGGTGCGCGTCGCCGAGGAAGGTGACCAGCGCCGCGGCCGACCGGGCCCGCAGCTCCAGCGGGCAGACCAGCGGGCCGTGCTCGGCCTTGCCGCCCGGTACTTCCGCGGGGTCGAGCACCAGGACGTCGGTCAGCAGGCTCGGCGCCGGACGGCCGTCGGCGAGCTCGGCGGGCAGCAGCCGCCGTGGGGCGGCGACCTGTGACTTGAGCCACATGGCCTGCTCGCGCGCCCCCGCGTCCGTCCGCTGCAGCTTGGCCGCCGCGACGGCCGCACGCAGCCGTTCGTCCGGCGGATCGCCCAGGGCGAGCAGGGGTTCGTACACCCGCAGGTAAGCCACGAAGGGACGGAGCACGGGTAGATCGTGGCACGTCTACCTGCACCGATCGTCACCGACCGGCCGGTAACCGGTGTCCGGCGAACACTGTCGCGACCGGCACACCGTGCCACGTCGCATCGAACCCCCCGGACACGGTACGGTGTGAGCAGGAAAGAATTGTCGAGACGATGCGGGGCCGCCGATTCCCCCGGCCGCCCCGCCCCTGTGCGAGGGGGTCGAGCCATGGGGCGCGGCCGGGCTAAGGCCAAGCAGACGAAGGTGGCGCGTGAGCTCAAGTACAGCTCGCACGAGACCGACTTCGATGCTTTGCAGCGCGAGCTGTCGAGTAACTCCTCCAGTGACAACCACCACGAGGACCCTGCCGACAGCCGGTATGAAGACCCGTACGACGACGGGTACGACGAGTACCGTCGTTGAGCACGCGTAACCGCGCGAGGGCGTAGCCGGGCACCACCCGGCGACCGCCCTCGCGCGCTGCGTGCTGCCCGCAGTGCAGTCCAAACAGGGCGCACGGGTTGGCGAAGCTGACGAAGGAGTGAGCCGGTGGTAAGTCGGGTTGGAGTCGTCGGGGCGGGCCTCATGGGGTCCGGCATCGCCGAGGTGCACGCGCGGTCCGGGTTGGACGTCGTGATCACCGAGGTGAACCAGCCGGCGCTCGACGCGGGCAAGGCACGCATCGAGAAGTCGCTGCAACGCGGCGTCAAGAGCGGCAAGCTCTCGGCCGAGGACGCCGACGCGGCCCTCGGCAGGCTCCGGTTCACCACCGACATCGCCGAGTTCGCCGACCGTGAACTGGTCATCGAGGCGATCCTCGAGCAGGAGCAGGCGAAGGTCGACGTCTTCCGCCAGCTGGACAAGATCGTTGAGGCCGAGGACGCGCTGTTCGCGTCCAACACGTCGTCGATCCCGATCATGAAGCTGGGCATGGCGACGAGCCGTCCGCAGCAGGTGGTCGGCATCCACTTCTTCAACCCGGTGCCGGTGCTGCCGCTGGTGGAGCTGGTGCCCTCCCTGCTGACCAGCGAGGAGACGGCCCGCCGCGCGGAGGAGCACGCGACCACGGCGCTGGGCAAGACCGTCATCCGCTCGCAGGACCGCGCCGGGTTCATCGTGAACTCGCTGCTGGTGCCGTACCTGCTCTCGGCGATCCGGATGATCGAGTCGGGCTTCGCCTCGGCCGAGGACATCGACCGCGGCATGGAGCTGGGCACGGCCCACCCGATGGGCCCGCTGCGCCTGTCCGACCTGATCGGGCTGGACACGATCAAGGCCATCGCGGACTCGATGTACGCGGAGTTCAAGGAGCCGCTGTACTCGTCGCCGCCGCTGCTGCTGCGCATGGTGGACGCGGGCCTGCTGGGCAAGAAGACCGGCCGGGGCTTCTACTCCTACAGCTGATCTCGGTCGAAGGTCACGGGCGCTGCGAAGGCGGCCCGCCTGGCGGCACGCCTCAGCACCGCCAGGACGGCCGGCCCGAGCAGGACGATGGCGACGGCGTTGGTGATCGCGCGGCCGGTGTCCCAGCCGAGGGTCGACGTCAGGACGGTGTAGGTCGCGAACCGGCGAAGGTTGTCGACGAGCGGCGCACCGGGTACGAAACTGAGCTGCGTGCCGTCCCCGGCGAGGAACGGCCACGACCACAGGCTCATCAGCATCCCGAAGAAGTAGGCCGCGAAGACGCCGTAGCCGACCAGCATGGCGACCTCGGCCTTGCCGCGCGGTTTCCGCGGCAGCAGGCCGGCCCCGAGCCCGATCAGCGACGACGCGAGCATCTGGAACGGCAGCCACGGCCCGACCCCGGCGGTGAGCAGCGCGCTCGTGAACAGCGACGTCGACCCGAGTACGAAGCCGAACCCGGGCCCGAAGACGCGGCCGGCGAGCACGAGCAGGAAGAACACGAGCTCGATGCCCCCGGTCCCGGCCCCGAGCGGCCGAAGCCCGGCGTTGACGGCCGACAGCACACCGAGGAGGGCGAGCGCCTTGGCGTCGATGCCGCCCCGGGACAGCTCGGCGAGCACGACCAGGATGAGCACCGGCAGGGTCGCCATGAAGACGAACGGGGCATCGGCGGTGTGCGCGGCGGCGGTCGGCTGGGGGTGGGCGAGCAGGGGCCAGCAGAACATGGCCAGCCCGAGGAGGCTCGCGACGGTGAGGACCAGCGCGGGCCGCGGGGACAGGCGGACGGTGCGGGGCGGCGGGCCGAGGAAATCGGTCATGCCGGGCCCACCTCCGCCGGCCGGGTACGCGGCGGACAGTGAGCACCCGCGAGCCACACGGTCAGGCGGACGGCGCAAAGCCGTCGACCGAAGAGATCGGTCATGCCGGGCTCACCTCCGCCACTCGGGTACGGGGTCTGACGGCCGGTTCCCGGGTGCGGGGCTGACGGCCGGCTCCCAGCCGGGCTCACCTCCGCCACCCGGGTACGGGCGCTGACGGCCGGTCCAGGTGCGGGCTGACGGCCGGCTCCCGGCCGGGCTCACCTCCGCCACCCGGGTGCGGGGCTGACGGCCGGCTCCCAGCCGGGCTCACCTCCGCCACTCGCGTACGGGGTCTGACGGCCGCGGTTGGGCGCGCCCGATCGGGGGCTGCAGGCCGGCGCCGTGGGCTTGTCTCTCCCGGGCCCCCGCCCCCGCCCCCCGCCCCTCCCCACCCTCCGCGTCGTCATGTCAGTGCCTCGGCTACCTCGTCCACCGTCAGCCACCGCTCGGGGGCCAGGATCTTGGCCACCTGCGGGGCGAACGCCGGGGAGGCGACGACCACCTCCTTCGTCGGGCCGTCCGCCACCACCTCGCCCTCGGCCATGACCACCACCCGGCTCGCCACCGTGGCCACGAACTCGACGTCGTGGGTGGCCAGCACCACCGCGTGGCCCTGCGAGGCCAGCTCTCGCAGGGTCGCCGCGAAGCGCCTTTTCGCGTGGTAGTCGAGGCCGCGGGTCGGCTCGTCGAGCAGGACCACCGGTGGGGCCGACGCCAGCTGGACCGCCAGCACCAACGCCAGTCGCTGCCCTTCCGAGAGGTCGCCGGGGTGCGCTTCACCGGCGACTCCGGGTGCCAGCCTGTCCAGCAGGGCCCGGGCCGTTCCCGCTGCCACCTCCGACTCGGTGTCCGCCTGTGCGCACTCGGCGTCCACCGAATCGAGGTACAGCAGGTCGGCCGGGGTCTGCGGGACCAGGCCCACGCGCTGACGGGCCACTCGTGGCTTGAGCGACGCCGGGTCCGCGCCACCGACGTCGACCTTCCCCGCCGACCTCGGGCCGCTGCCCTGCACCGCCCAGAGAAGCGACGACTTGCCGGAGCCGTTGCGTCCCATCAGCGCGACCACCTCTCCCGGTCCGACACGCAGGCTCACGCCGCGCACCGCCAGGACATCTCCGTATCGGACCACCACCCCTCTCACATCCAGTGCCGAACCGGTCACCGAGAGACTACGACCCACCACCGACAATTTCTGCAGCCGCGACCGCAGCGGCCCCGCGACCCGGCGCGCGTCCCGGACCGACAGCGGCAGTGGTGACCAGCCCGCCAGCCGTCCCAGCTCGACGATCGGGGGCGCGATCGGTGACGTCGCCAGGATCTCGGCCGGCGGTCCGGACCGCACCGAACCGTCGCCCGGCAGGTACAGCAGGCGGTCCGCGTACTGGGCCACCCGCTCCATCCGGTGCTCCGCCACGATCACCGTCGTCCCCAGGTCGTGCACCAGGCGGGTGATCGCCGCGACGACGTCCTCCGCCGCCGTCGGGTCCAGTGCCGACGTCGGCTCGTCGAGCACGACGACCGCAGGGTGGGCCGTCAGCACCGAGCCGATCGCGACGCGCTGCTGCTGCCCGCCCGACAGTGTCCGAAGTGGACGGTTGCGCAGCTCCGCGATGCCCAGCAGGTCCAGGGTTTCCTCGACGCGCTTGCGCATGACGTCCGGCGGCACCGCCAGCTGCTCCATCGCGTACGCGAGTTCCTCCTCGACGGTGTCCGTCACGAACCCGGCGAGGGGGTCCTGCCCGACGACGCCGACGACCGAGGCCAGCTCGCGCGGCGGGTGAAGAGCCGTGTCCAGGCCACCCACGACCACCCGGCCGGCGAGGCGGCCGCCGGTGAAGTGCGGGACGAGCCCGTTGACGGCGCCGAGGAACGTCGACTTCCCCGCCCCCGTCGGGCCCGCGACCAGGCACAACTCGCCTTCTTCGATCTCCAGTGAGACGTCGGACAGCACCGGCCGCGCGGCGTCCGGGTAGGTCACCGTGACCCGGGAGAACTCGATCATCGGACGACCTCCGGAGCGGGGGGTGCGACGAACGCCGGCAGCACCGCTACCAGCAGGGACAACACGTGCACCCAGGAAACCTCCGGCCAGCGCAGCGGGCTGAGCGACGGGAACAACCGGCCCGGGTCGATCCGGGCGGTCGCGAACAGCAGCGCGCACGCCCCGACGCCGGCCGCGACGACCAGCGTCTCCGGCCACCGCCACGGGTCCGGCCGGTACGCCGTCCGCCGCACGCGGCGCCCGCCGAGGACGAAGCCCACGACCGCCACGACCAGCCCGGCCGCCAGCAACGGCACGCCGAGCCAGGACGGCGACGTCCCGTCCAGCACGCCGTAGACGCCGACGCACACGCCCAGCAGCCCGGCCAGGACGCAGAGAGCGATCAGCACGCGCAGGCGTGCACTCAAGTACTCCCGGCGGCCGTAGCCCCGGGAGTCCATCGCGGCCGCCAGCCGCAGGGACCGGTCCATCGCGTCCTCCAGCACCGGCACCACGATGCCCTTGACCGCCCGCAGCCCGCGACCCCGGCCCGCCCGCAGCCGGCGGGCCCGCCGCACGCGCTGCACGCTTTCGACGAGCTGCGGGGCGACCGTCAACGCCACCGTCACCGCCGTGCCGACCTCGTACAGCGCGCCCGGAACCGCCTTGAGCAGGCGTTTCGGGTTGGCCAGGGCGTTCGCCGCGCCGATGCAGACGACCATCGTCGCCAGCCGCAGGCCGTCGTAGAAGCCGCCCAGCAGCGCCTCCGCCGACGTCGGGCCGAACAGGGACAACCCGGCGGCGAGCGGGATCCGCGGCAGCGTGAACAGCACGTGGCCGCCGTCGCCGCCGCCGATCAGGATCCGGAACACCACGCGGGAGACGATGATCAGCGCGCCGACGTACACGTACAGCCGGAACGCCAGCGCCCAGGGCGCGTCACTCCGCCGGTTCGCGACGACGAATCCGGCGATCGCGATGATCAGGCCGAGCAGCAGCGGGTTCGTCGTCCGGCTGGCGGCGACGGCCAGCGCGAGCGCCCACGCCCACCAAGCGCCGGGGTGCAGCGCCCTACTGCGCACGCCGGCGCCGGGCGACGACGATCCCGGCGCCGCCGACCAGCACGATCACGACGGCCCCGACCACCAGGCCCCAGGGGAACGAACCGCCGGACGAGGCGGCGGGAGCTGGCGCCGGAGTGGCCACCTGCCGTACCGGCGCCACCCGCGGCGGCGCGGGCAGGTCGTTCGCCGACTTCGGCCGCGCGAACGCCCAGCCCTCGAACCCACCGGGAGCCGGCTTCGCCGTCTGGGCGCCTTCCTGGCTCGACGTCCAGCTGCCCCCGGCGGAAGCGTGCCAGTAGCTCCAGTACGCCGTCGCCGACGGCATCCCCGCACAGGACTCGACGTCGGGGCCGGGACGGCCGTTGATCCGGCAGGCCACCGCGAGGCCGTACTTCTGCGAGCCGGCCACCTCGATCCCGGCCTCCTGCAAGGCGGCGATGCCGTTCGCGGGTGTCCCGGCGGCGCAGCGGACCAGCGGCTGCGGACCGAGGTCGCCGAAGTCGACGACCACCGTCACCCCGCCGCCGTCCGGGCAGGCCCCGTCGGTGCCGGCCGCCGAAGCAGGCGCGGCACCTGCGAAGGCGGCGCCGAACAGGAGAGCGCAGACGACGGCGAAGCGGGAGGCGATCATGCAGGCACTTTAACCAGGCCTGCGTCCACCGCAGGTGCGGTTCCGGAGCGACGCGGGACACACCTAGACTGCGGGCCGTGGGACAGCTCATCGCGGACGGACAGCTGCGCGTCGGCCTGATCGGCGCCGGCCCGTGGGCGACGACGATCCACGCACCCGGACTGGCGGATCACCCCGGCACGGCACTGACCGCGGTCTGGGCCCGGCGACCGGAGGCGGCGCAAGCGCTTGCGGAGACGCACTGCGCGGCCACCGCCGGCAGCGTCGAAGAGCTGTTCGAGCAGGTGGACGCGGTCGCGTTCGCCGTCCCGCCGTCGATCCAGGCCGAGCTGGGGGTCCGCGCGGCGGAGGCCGGGAAGCACCTGATCCTCGAGAAGCCGATCGCCGCGGACCTCGACGGCGCGCGCCGGCTGGCCGACGCGGTCGCGGCCGCCGACGTGGCCGCGCTCGTCATGCTGACCTTGCGCTATTCCGCCCAGACGCAGGAGTGGCTCGCCGGCCTCGCGCAGGCGGGCGGCTGGGCGGGCGGCGGGGCGCGCTGGCTGTCCGGCGCGCTGCTCGGCGGCCAGTACGCCGGCTCCGGATGGCGGCAGGACGACGGCGGCGCGCTGTTCGACATCGGCCCGCACGCCCTCGACATGCTGGACGCCGCGCTCGGCCCGATCACCGAGGTCGTGGCGGCCCGGCAGAGCCCCGGCGACCTCTGGCACCTGATGCTGGCGCACGAGGACGGCGTGGTCAGCACGGCCACGCTCTCGCTGCGGCTGCCGGTGCAGCCGACGGTCGTCGAGGTCGCGGTCTGGGGGCAGCACGGTTACCGGACGCTGGGGCGCAAACCGGGCTCGGCGCAGGAGTCCTACACCGCGCTGCTCGACGACTTCGCGGCGATGATCGCGAGCGGCACGACGACGCACCCCTGCGACGTCCGGCGCGGTCTGCACCTGCAGGCGCTGCTCGAACAAGCACGCGCGCTGGCCGCGAAGTAGTACACAGGGCGGTTTCACGCCTTTTCCTTGCACCGCAAGGCATGCACACTTGTCCCCCGAATTCATCCACAGGGTTGTCCACAGCCTCCACTGTGGACAGTGCGCCCCCTGACCGAACCACGCCCGGACAAACGGCGCCACCGGAAAGATCACCGAATAGTGCGGTCCGCTCGGAATGCCGAGTCGATCTTGTGATGCGAAGGTGATCTTGCAAGGGGTCGTTCGTATTGCGCACCGAAAATCTTGAGGGGTTCGAGAAGGGAGGCGCATGGGAGCTCTGCTGCGCGCCTTCTGGGGGATGATTCCGGTTTCGGCCATCGCGCTGCCGTACGCGCTGCTCGGCTGGCCACTGCTCGCGGCGAGGCGCCGCCGGAGAATGGCCGCCCGCCGCGCGAGCGCCACGGCCGCCGTCGATTGTGCCGTCTTCCTCGTCGCCTTCCTGGTGTTTTGCCTGGTCACGATGCCGGTCGGCGGCTCCGATGACAGCACGCTGGACCTCGTGCCGGGCGCCGACGTCGCCGCCGCGTTCAGCAGCGACGGATCACTCTGGCAAGTGATCGGCAACGTCCTGCTGCTCTGCCCGCTCGGCGCGCTGCTCCCGCTGCGGATCCGCCGGCTGCGGGCCCTGCTCCGGATCGCGCTGGCCGCGTTGATCGCGTCCGTGCTGGTGGAAGGTACGCAATATCTGATCCACACCGGGCGCGTGACGTCGGCCGACGACGTCCTGCTCAACACGGCGGGCGCGACACTCGGCGCGGCGCTGAGCCGCCGGGGCTGGCGCGCGCTGGACGCGGCCCCGCCGGTGCCGGTGGCGATCCCGCTGCCACGCCGCACGATCTGCCCGGCTCCGACGCTCACGCTCCGGGTGCCGAGATCGGTGTGGGACACGCGCTACGCGGCCATCGCGCACCCGGAACGCCAGTAAACCGGTTGCCGGCCGTGCGAACATGGCCGGGAAGAGCCACTTCGAGTTCGAGGAATGACTGCCTATGCCTGGCGCCGTCTCCGGCGTCGGCCCCCGCTAGGCCCGACGCCCAGCGACCAGCCCGCACGCCCGCCACGAGGGCTGCGGTTCCTTGACGTGCTTTTCGAAAGGCTCACATGTCCGCCATTCAGGCCTATGTCCGCACGACCGCGCCCCGCGGCCGGGAGACCGAACGGGTCGGGCCGTTCCTCGCCACCTACTCGGCGAGCGAGCACCCGATGCTCAACTACGCGATCCCGGACGACGGCGCGCAGCCGTCGGCGGCCGAGATCGCCGCGCTGACCACGGCCTACCGGCGGCGGGACCGGCTCCCGCGGCTGGAGTACTTCACCGACGTCGCGCCCGACCTGGAGAAACTGCTGGTCGAAGTGGGTTACCAGCTCGAACGGCGGGTGCCGTTGATGACGTGCGCGCCCGCCGGGCGGATCGACGAGCCGGCTCCGGCCGGGATCCGGCTGCGCGAGCCGGAGTCCGATGAGGACATCCGGCGCATGCGGGAAGCGCAGAACGCCGCGTTCGGCGAACCCGCGGAGGTCGGCGACGAAGAGGTCGAGCGGCTGAGCGCCGACACCGGCGTGCGACACCTCCTGGCGGAGGACGTCGCGACGAAGACCGTGGTCGGCGGCGGCCTCGCGCTCGAAATCGTCGACGGCACCACCGAGATCGCCGGGATCGCCGTGCTCGAGCCGTACCGCGGCCGTGGGATCGCGGCCGCGCTCACCGCGCACCTCACCCGCGAGGTCCACGAGGCCGGGGCCCACACGGCGTTCCTCACCCCCGGTGACCTGGGGATCGGCCACGTCTACGCCCGCGTCGGCTACCGGCCGGCGGGCGAGTGCGTGCACCTCTCGCTGGGTTAATCGTCGAAGCGGCCGGAGCGGCCCTTCTTGACGTCGCTCCGGCGCTTCTTCGACGCCAGGCGGCGCTCCTTCGAACCCCGCGAGGGCTTCGTGGCGCGCCGCTTGGCGGGCGGCGGCGCCGACGCGTCGAGCAGCAGGTTCGCCAGCCGCCCCCGCGCGGCCTCGCGGTTCTGCAGCTGGGACCGGTGTTCACTGGCCGCGATCGTCAGGACGCCGTCGACCAGCCGGTTCTCCAGCGCGGCCAGCACGCGCTCGCGCAGGTGCTCGGGGATCGACGGCGACCCGGCGACGTCGAACGACAGCTCGACGCGGGAATCCGTCGTGTTGACGCCTTGCCCGCCGGGGCCGGACGACCGGGAGAAACGTTCGCTGAGCTCGGCTTCCGGGACGACGAACCGGGAGCCGACGACCACGTCCCCGGTGACCACGCCTCAGAACCGCGGGTGGTCGCCCGAGAGGACCGCGCGCGGGCCGTCGACGTCGTCGGCGGGCTGGACGTCGCCGAGCACCCACGCCGGGACGTGCCGCGCGGTGAGCATGGCCAGCGCCCGGTCGACGTCCTCGGCGCCGACGATCGCGACCATGCCGACCCCCATGTTGAACGTCTTCTCCAGCTCGGCCCGCTCGACCTTGCCGCGCTGGCCGATCAGCGCGAACACCGGCGCCGGCGTCCAGGTGCCGCGGTCGAGCCGGGCGACCAGGCCACGCGGCATGACCCGGGCCAGGTTGGCCTCCAGGCCGCCGCCGGTGATGTGCGCGAACGTCCGGACCTCGGTCTCGGCGGCCAGCGCCAGGCAGTCCTTCGCGTAGATCCGCGTCGGCTCCAGCATCTCCTCGCCAAGGGTGCGGCCGAACTCCTCGACGTGCCCGCCGAGCGGCATCCGGGCGATGTCCAGCAGCACGTGCCGGGCCAGCGAGTAGCCGTTGGAGTGCAGGCCCGACGAGCCGAGGGCCAGCACGACGTCACCTGGGCGGACCTTCTCCGGCGACAGCAGCCGGGACGCCTCGACCACGCCGACGCCGGTGGCCGACATGTCGTAGTCGTGCTCGCCCATCAGGCCCGGGTGCTCCGCGGTCTCGCCGCCGAGCAGCGCGCAGCCGGCCCGGACGCAGCCCTCGGCGATGCCGCCGACCAGCGCGGCGATCTTCTCCGGGTGCACCTTGCCGACGGCGATGTAGTCCTGCAGGAACAGCGGCTCGGCGCCGGTCACGACCAGGTCGTCGACCACCATGGCGACGAGGTCGATGCCGACCGTGTCGTGCTTGTCGAGCGCCTGCGCGACCGCGATCTTGGTGCCGACGCCGTCGGTCGAGGACGCGAGCACCGGCTCCTTCCACTTGTCGAGCTTCAGGGAGAAGAGCCCGGCGAAGCCGCCGACGCCACCCATGACCTCGGGCCGCGTCGCGCGCTCGGCGTGCGGCTTGAGCAGCTCGACGGCTTCGTCGCCGGCCTCGATGCTGACGCCGGCGGCGGCGTACGTGGCGCTCGTGGACTCGCTCACGGTGGACGGACTCCCTACTGGAAGGAACTCAGGGACGCCGGACGGCGTCTTCGGCACCGTACCCGGCGGGGCTGACGGGGGTCGCCGCGCCATTGACCGAGTCGAGGCTTTCGAGCAGGTGTTTCCCGATCAGCGCGTCCTCCGGCAGCGGGATCGGGTACTCGCCCGAGAAGCACGCCGTGCACAGCCGCGACTTCGGCTGTTCCGTGGCCGCGACCAGGCCGTCCAGGGAAATGTAGCCCAGGGAGTCGGCTCCGATCGAGCGCCGGATGCCGTCGGTGTCGACGCCGTTGGCGACCAGTTCGGCCCGCGACGCGAAGTCGATGCCGTAGAAGCACGGCCAGCGCACGGGCGGTGACGCGATCCGGACGTGCACCTCGAGCGCGCCGGCCTCCCGCAGCATGCGGACGAGCGCGCGCTGGGTATTGCCGCGGACGATCGAGTCGTCCACCACGACCAGGCGCTTGCCGCGGATGACGTCCCGCAGCGGGTTGAGCTTGAGCCGGATGCCCAGCTGGCGGATGGTCTGCGACGGCTGGATGAAGGTGCGCCCGACGTAGGCGTTCTTCACCAGGCCGGTGCCGTAGGGGATGCCCGAGCCCTGCGCGTAGCCGATCGCGGCCGGGGTGCCGGACTCCGGCACCGGCATCACGAGGTCGGCTTCGACCGGCTGCTCGCTGGCCAGCCGGCGGCCGATCTCGACGCGGGTGGCGTGCACGCCGCGGCCGGCGATCGTGGTGTCGGGGCGGGCGAGGTAGACGTACTCGAAGACGCAGCCCTTGGGATCCGGGTTCGCGAACCGCGAGGAGCGCAGGCCCGCGGCGTCGATCGCGATCAGCTCGCCGGGCTCGACCTCGCGCACGAAGGACGCGCCGACGATGTCGAGGCCCGCCGTCTCGCTGGAGACGACCCAGCCGCGCTCGAGCCGGCCGAGCACCAGCGGGTGCACGCCGTGCGGGTCACGGGCCGCGTACAGCGTGTTCTCGTCGGAGAACACCAGGCAGAAGGCGCCCTTGAGGGTGGGCAGCAGCTCCATGGCCGCCGCCTCGATGCCCTTGTCGGCGGCGTTCGCGGCGAGCAGGCCGCAGATCAGGTCCGAGTCGCTGGACGAGCCGGTCAGGCCCGCGTGAGGCTTGAGACCCGCTTCGATGGTGCGTTCGCGCAGCTCGGCCGTGTTGACGAGGTTGCCGTTGTGCGCGAAGGAGAGGCCGCTGCCGGTCTCGGTGGTGCGGAAGATCGGCTGGGCGTTCTCCCAGATGGTCGCGCCGGTGGTCGAGTACCGGCAGTGACCGACGGCGATGTGGCCCTGCAGCGACTGCAGGATCTGCTCGTCGAACACCTGGCTGACCAGGCCGAGGTCCTTGAAGACCACGATCTGCGAGCCGTCGGAGACGGAGATGCCGGCGGCCTCCTGGCCCCGGTGCTGCAGGGCGTAGAGGCCGTAGTAGGTCAGCTTCGCGACTTCTTCCCCGGGAGCCCAGACGCCGAAGACGCCACACTCCTCACGGGGTTCCGGTTCGGGCTGGTCGGACACGAGCTGCGGGTCGGAAACCACCGAGGAGCTCCTGGGAAGACGTGGTCAGGCCGGTTTTCAGTGTAGACGGTCCGGACATGAGCGAGGCCCCGACCGACGTGGCACTGACCACTTCGGACGGGGCCCGCAAGCCTGCACGTCTAGCACGCATCCGGCAACGCGAGGATCTCCGTCAGCACCTGCGCACCTTCCCCGCGGCGGCGCCACAGCCACCGCTCCGGCTCGAAGATGTTCTCCTCCGAGCCGGGCATCCTGGTCGCCACGACGTCGTCCTCGGCGTTGAGCCGGACCACGTCCACCACGTCGTCGTGCACCCGCACACCGACGACGGCGAGGACCTCGCCGAGCTCGTCGGCGGGATGGACGAACTGGTAGCCCCGCGCCACCAGTTCCTGCAGTCCGGTTTCGATGTCGAAGACGGTGGCGACGGCCTCAGCCGAGGACATCGTCGAATTCACCGTCCTTCGCGCCCGCGAGGAAGGCCGCCATCTCGGCGCGGGTGTAGACGAGCGCCGGGCCGGTCGGGAACCGCGAGTTGCGCATCGCGATCTCGCCGTTGGACAGCGGCGCGACCTCGACGCAGTTGCCGTACGCACCGCTGTAGCTCGCCTTGCGCCACTCGGCACCGGACAACCGATCGGCCGGGATGCCGTTCTCGAATCGCTCAGCCATGTTCCCACCTCTCGTGCGGAAAACCTGAAGGCGATGCAGATGCATGTGCATTTGCCCGCGTATCGAAGGCTAGCACGTGTGCCTGCAACGGTAAATGCACGTGCAGAATTTCTTGCAAAGTTCTCGGACGGTAAAGAACCAGAGGTCTGCGGTTAACCTATCGGGTGATAGGCGCCTTCTCGAATGGCCTAATAGCTACGGCCAGTCACCGATCATCGGCCCACCTCGCCCTCACATCGGGCGTGGACAACGGTTTCTAGATCTCCTGCCGGCGCTTGCCGAGCATCGACCGGCTCCGCTCCGGCGTCTCCGCGTCGACCGCCAGCATGTCCAGCGCGCGGCTGTACTTTTCGATCTCTTCGCGCTTCTCGATGTAGTGCGCGCCGGTCAGGTATTCGACGTACGCGATGTTCGGCAGTTCCGGTTCACCGAACCGCAGCAGCGAAAACGCGTGTTCCGCGGACAGCCCGCTGCGCGAGTACGGCAGGACCTGGATCGACACGTGCGGCAGCGCGCTCATCTCGAGCAGGTATTCGATCTGCTGCTTGAGCACCTTCACGCCACCGATCGGGCGGTAGAGCACGGACTCGTCGAGCACCATCCACACGCGCGGCGCGTCCGGCCTGCTGAACATCTTCTGCCGCCGCATCCGGAGCGCGACCAGCTGGTCGACCCGCTCGTCGGCCATCTCCGAACGGCCGTGGCTGAAGATCGCCCGCGCGTACGGCTCGATCTGGAGCAGGCCCGACACGTAGAGCGGCTCCCAGATCTGGATTCGCGCGGCGGCTTCTTCGAGGCCGACGAGGTCGGTGAACCAGTTCGGCATGGTGTCGCCGAAGCGCCGCCACCAGCCCGGCTCGTTCGACTGCTTGACCATGTCGAGGAACGCCCGGCGCTCGTTCGGGTCGTCGACGCCGTACATCGTCAGCAGATCGGTGACGTCGCGTTCCTTGAACCCGACCCGGCCCAGTTCCAGCCGGCTGATCTTCGATTCGGACCCGCGGATGTTGTACCCGGCCTGCTGGCGGGTGATGCCGGCCTCTTCACGGAGCCGGCGCAACTGCGACCCCAAGATCATGCGGCGGGCCGTCGGGCCGATGTTCTGTTCACCTGCGGACGCGTTCACCGCGTTCATTCCCGGCCCTTCCGCGCTCACGTCACCAGGGGGTTCTAGCCCGACTACCGAAAGTACACGTTAAGCCTTCTTGCGCAAAGGGGTGACCCGGTTTACCCCATGCGCGCGTCGTCCTACTGTACGTACAGCACGAGACTTACAACACAAAACTTGCGAGGTTCAAGATGCCCGACGCCGCGACCCGGACCGAACGAGTTCCCGTGGGGGTCGACCCGACCCGAGCGAGCATCGCGCGCGTGTACGACGCCTTCCTGCTCGGGAAGGACAACTACGAGATCGACCGGGAGGTCCTGCACAAGGTGCAGAAGGCCGCGCCCGAGGCGCAGGACCTGGCGTTCGAGAACCGCGGTTTCCTGATCCGCGCCTGCCGCTTCCTCGCCAGCCAGACCGGCATCACCCAGTTCCTCGACTGCGGTTCCGGCCTGCCGACCGCCGAGAACACCCACCAGGTGGTCCAGCGGATCAACCCGGAGATCAACGTCGTCTACGTCGACAACGACCCGGTCGTGCTGGCCCACGGCCGCGCGCTGCTCGAGGAGAACGAGAACACCCACTTCGTCGCCGAGGACATCTTCGAGCCGCAGCGGATCCTCGAGCACGAGGTCGTCCGGCAGCACATCGACTTCTCGCAGCCGGTCGCCTTCCTCCAGCTGGGCACGCTGCACCACTACAACGGCCCGCACGAGCGGCCGGCCGAGATCATGAAGGAGTACGTCGCCGCGCTGCCGTCGGGCTCGTTCGTGGCGATCTCGCACTTCTTCGACCCCGAGGACGAGGACTCCGCGACGGCTCGCCGGATGGAGGACTTCTTCCTGCACAGCCCGATGGGCTCGGGCACCTTCCGGACGCAGAAGGAGATCGAGGACCTGTTCCCGGGTCTCGAAATGGTGCCCCCGGGCGTGGTCCGCTGCGCCGACTGGTGGCCGGACGGCCCGCGGCTCAAGGACCTCAACGTGGCCCAGCGGACCATCGCCGGCGGAATCGGCCGCAAGCCCTAGTCACCACCCGGTCCCCACCGGCACCACCGTCAGACCCGCAGCAGCGGGAGCCAGTGCGACAGATCGGCCCGGGTGCCCGACGCGGACACCCGGCCGTCGGCCACGGCCGTGGTCCAGTCCAGTCGCCCGGTGGCCAGCTCGAGCCACGTCCGCGGGTCTGTCTCGATCACGTTCGGCGGGGTGCCCCGGGTGTGCGGCGGGCCCTCCACGCACTGCACCGCGGCGAACGGCGGCACCCGCACCTCGACCGTCCGGCCCGGGGCGTCGGCCGCCAGCGCACGCAGGGACAGGCGCACCGCCGCGGCCAGCTCCGGGCGCGCCGGATCGGGCGCATCGCCCTGCAACCACGGGGAAATCGCCAGCACCGCCGCACGTAACTGTCCGGGGTCGACCGAACGCGAAGAGGCCATGGGCAAACAGTAGAGTGGCGCACCAGGACTTGGCAGGCACACCCGAGAACGTGGGGATGACGATGGCGCAGCGGGACGAGGCGGATCGGATGGTTTCGCAGCAGCCCACCGGAAGCGGAGCCGATCGCCCCGGCGGGCACGGCAAGCACAACCGGGCCGCCCGGCGCGAGGGCCAGCAGGCGCGGCGCACCGGCAAGCACGGCACGCCCGAGATCACCGCGGAGATGCGCGCGAACGCCCGTGCCAACCCCAACAGCTGGCTCTACGTCATCGACGAGGCCTTCGACCCGAACGGCCCGGTGCCGTCGTGGGCGGTCGTCGGTGCGTACCCGGTGAACGGCGCCGGCGACGTCGTCGCCGACTTCCACCCCAACGACCGCTACCGGCCCTCGCCCAAGGCGCTCGGCTTCCCCGACCCGGCCAACGACCTCGAGCACCTGCTGCAGCTCGTCCGCACCGAGCACCGCCCGCCGTCGGACCTGCCGAAGGTCGTCCTCGACGCGACGCTGTTCGTCTACGCGATGTCGCCGGTGCAGCGGACCGTCATCGGCTTCCACAACGCCGACGGCCGGGTCATGGTCCCCGCCTACACCCGCAAGTCGCTGGTGCCGCGGGAGTGGCCGCACGCGCGGGCCGTGGTCGGCCGCGACATCGTCGACCTGCTCGGCGGGCACCCGGTCGCGATCAACCCGCACGACCTCATCACGGCCGTCGTGCCGGCCGAGCACCTGCTGAAGGCCCTCGCCGACGAGCGGCGCTGACCTGCGGGTTCAACCCCATCGAGTGATCATCGACTCGCCGATCCGGCGACGCCGGTGCATCGTGAGACTGAAGAAGTCTGACGATATCGGTGGGGAGCAAGAGGGTGAAACGACGTTCGCTGCCCTTCGCCGCCGTCCTCGTGTCCGTCCTGCTCGTGGCCGGGCAGGCGCCGGCGAAGGCCGCCGATCCGTACGCCGGCGCGGAAGACCACTACGCGGGTTCGCAGATCGCCGAGGTCGAGGGCGTCGGCGAGGCGCCCGACGTGCTGTACGGCGGGGACGACCAGCTGCTCGGGCACGACGTCAGCGGGCACCAGGGCCCGGTCGACTGGCCCGGCGCGGCGGGCGCGGGCGCCAAGTTCGTCTACGTCAAGGCGACCGAGGGCACCGGGTTCGTGAACCCGCAGTTCGCCCAGCAGTACAACGGTTCCTACCAAGCGGGACTGATCCGCGGTGCCTACCACTTCGCGCGGCCGGACATCTCCGACGGCGCGTCGCAGGCTCGGTACTTCCTGGCCCACGGCGGCGGCTGGTCCAAGGACGGCAAGACGCTGCCGGGCGCGCTCGACGCGGAGTACAACCCTTACGGCGAAACGTGTTACGGCAAGGACGCCGCCGGCATGGTCGCCTGGATCCGCGCCTTCTCCGACACCTACCGCGCGGCGACCGGCCGCCACCCGACGATCTACACGTCGACGAGCTGGTGGAAGCGGTGCACCGCGAACAACGGCGGGTTCGGCGCCAACCCGCTCTGGATCGCGCGCTACAACACCTTCATCGGCGAGCTGCCGTCCGGCTGGAGCATGCACACGATCTGGCAGTTCGCCGACCGCGGCACCCTGCCCGGCGACCAGAACTGGTTCAACGGCTCGGCGGACCAGCTACTGGCCCTGGCGCTGGGCTGAACGGCGCAACTGTCCAATAATAGGTGTTAACTCGTCACCGATTAACGATCTTCTTCCCGGGAAAATCACCCACACGTATACCCAATTTCACGGAAGTGAGTGACAAACGCCACTTCGTCCCTAACAATCGTGCTCGGGCGGCTACCTGCAAGTAAGCCGCCCGTCGCGAGGGTTTCCGTGAAGGGATTCAACGATGTCCACTCCCCGAAGAGGGCGGCTGTTCGCTGCCCTGGTCGTCCCGGCCACGCTGCTCCTGCTCGGCAGCACGGCGCAGGCGACGACCTTCTCCCCCGAAGTCGACCCCGTGGCCGCGATCAACGCGGACATCGCCCAGAACAACCACGAACTGGGGTCGCAGATCCGGCGCGTCGAAGGCGACAAGTCGACTCCGGACTCGCAGAAGGCGGCGCAGCAGCCGCAGCCCGGCCAGGCCATCCCCGGCCAGGTGCTCGCCACCGTGGCCGGCATGGACGTCGCCAGCTACCAAGGCAACGTCGACTGGGCGAACTGGTGGAACCAGGGCAAGCGGTTCGTCTGGACCAAAGCCACGGAGAGCACCAACTACACCAACCCGTACTTCGCCCAGCAGTACAACGGCGCCTACAACCAGGGCTTCATCCGCGGCGCCTACCACTTCGCCACGCCGAACACCTCGAGCGGCGCGGCGCAGGCCCGCTACTTCGTCGCGCACGGCGGCGGCTGGTCGAAGGACGGCAAGACGCTGCCCGGCGCGCTGGACATGGAGTACAACCCGTACGGCGCGACCTGCTACGGGCTGAGCAAGGCCGGGATGACGTCGTGGATCCTCGACTTCCACGACACGTACCACTCGCTGACCGGCCGCTACCCGGTGATCTACACGTCGCAGAGCTGGTGGAGCGGCTGCGTGAGCGGTGACTTCTCCAGCACGGCCCCGCTGTGGGTCGCCCGCTACGCGTCGTCGGTCGGCACCCTGCCCTACAACTGGGGCTTCTACACCGTTTGGCAGTACACCTCGAGCCCGCTCGACCAGGACACCTTCAACGGTGCCTACGACCGGCTCCAGGCCCTCGCCAACGGCTGATCCACTCCGCCCGGCTCCCGGATCGTGACGGCTTCGCGTCTTCACGACCGGGAGCCGGTTTCATGCCGTACCGTCCGAGCTTGCAGAATGCTGCAGTCACGTCTCTGGGGGAACCGCACGCCTCCACCGGACGTCGGAAGCGCACGAACACCCAGCGCCCGGAAGGCATGGACAGATGACCTACCCGCCTCAGCCGGGCCAGCCCGGCCAGCCCGGCCAGCCCGACCCGTACGGCCAGCCCAACCCGTACGGCCAGCCGCCGTCCGGTGGCTTCCCGCAGCAGGGTGGGTGGGACCCCAACCAGCAGCAACAGCCGTACCCGACGCAGCAGTACCCGCAGGGCTGGGACCCGAACCAGCAGCAGGGCTACCCGTCGGGCGGCTTCCCGGCCAACCCTCAGCCTGCCTGGGGCGACCCGTACGCGCAGCAGCAACAGCAGCAGTCGGCGTGGGCGGACCCGAACGCGCAGCAGTACGGCCAGCAGGCCTGGGACCCGAACGCGGCGGGCCAGGTGTCCGGCTGGGACCCGGCGACCGGCGGCTACGCGCAGGGCTTCGGCGGGCCTCCCGCCCCGCCGAAGAAGAGCAAGACCGGGATGTGGATCGCCATCGGCTCCGCCGTGGTCGTCGTGCTCGCCCTGGTGGGCATCACCGGCTTCGTCGCGCCCGGCTTCTTCCTCTCGAAGGACGACACCAACACGGCCGCGGCCCCGTCGTCGAGCACGTCGGCCAAGCCGTCCACGTCGAAGCCGACGTCCAAGAAGCCGACGACGTCGGCCTCGCAGCCGCCGTCCGACGGCGGAAGCGGCGCTTCGGACGCCAAGGCCCTGCTGCAGGGCTTCATCGACAAGCTGAACGCGGGCGACAACGCCGGCGCCGTCGCGATGGGCTGCGCCGACTCGAAGCAGCTGCTCAGCTCGTGGCTCGAGACGTTCCTCAAGCCGCCGCTGCAGCTGCAGCTCGGCGACGTGCCCGCCGACAAGTACCTGGTCGAGGGCGAGGTCACCGGGACGTCCGCCGGCAAGCCGGTCAAGGGCACGCTGAGCGCGACGAACTTCGACAAAAAGGGCTTCTGCGTCAGCACGATGCTGGTGTCCTGAGATCGTGAAGCTGTGGCGATCGCCGCTGGCGTGGACGTTCCTCGCGTCGGTGGTCCTGCTGTTCGGGGTCGGCGGCTGGCTGCTGACCGACCCCGCCACCAGCCGCAGTGACGCGCTGAAGACGGGCGGCCTGGCGGGCGGCGCGGTCGTGGCGCTGTACGCGCTGTGGCTCAACGACCGGCGGCGCCGGGTCGAGGAACGCCGCCAGGACATCGAACGCCGGCGGCACGAACTCGAGGCGCAGCGGGCGGAACAGGACCGCGAGCGGGTCGCGGACGAACGGTTCGCGAAGGCGGTCGAGCTGCTCGGGCACGCTGCCGATCAGGTGCGCGTCGGGGCGCTGCACGCGTTGGCGGGGTTGGCGCGGAGCCGGCCGGACTACACGCAGACGGTGCTCGACGTGCTGTGCTCGTACCTGCGACGGCCGTTTTCCCACCCCGGATCCCCGTCGGACGACCCCGAGCTGGACCGCGAACTGACGGTCCGGCTCACGGCCCAGCGGCTGGTCTCCGACCTGCTCCCGGCGCGCGACGCCGACGCCGTGGCCTACGACCTCGACCTGACCGGCGCCCAGCTGGAGTACTTCAACATCGCCGGCAAGCTGATCGGCGACCTGCTGCTGCGGTACGCGTCGCTGCGCAGCACCACGAACCTCAGCGGCTGCCGCTTCAAAGGCGGGGTCTACCTCACCGCCGCGGGCACCACGACCGGCCGCCAGGTGGGCTACTTCCGTTGCCGCGGCGCGGTTTTCGAGCGCCGCGCGTGGTTCAGCGGGACGAAGTTCGCCGAGAGCGTGGACTTCACCGAGACGACCTTCGCCGGCCCGGCGAACTTCAAGGACGCGGAGTTCGCCGAGGACGCCGAATTCACCGACGTGGTCGTCACCGAGTCGCTCGACCTGCGGCGCACGTCCTTCCTCGGGCACGCCGACTTCCGGTTCGCTTCGCTGCCGGAGTCGGTTTCGCTGTACAACACGGTGGTGCGGGCGGAGAAGAACGTGCAGCTGCCGGCGGAGTGGGACTTCGAGGAACTTCGCGACGGGGACGCGCGGATCGTCGCCAAGGTGGGCTGAGCAGCCCCCGTTTTCCACGCTAGCGGAAGGGACCGACAGTTCCCGGCGGCGCGGGCCGGTGTCCGGCTTCTGACAGATGTCACGACGAAGCTGTGGACAACATCGCTACCAGCGGAAACGCCGGGCGATCAGGATTCTGGGCATGACGAAGCAGACCAGTCCGACCGTGACCGTGACCGACGCCGACGCCCGCGAGAAGCTGCACATCGCCAAGACGCTGCTCGGCGGCTACGCGGCCGTGAGCCTGCTGACCTTCCTGGCGATCGTGGTGTTCAGCGGCGACCACGACCTCGTCACCGACGCCGTGTGGGTCCGCGGCTCGATCCTCGCCGTCGCCGCGCCGATCACCTTCGCGCTCGGCGCCTCCATGGCCAAGGGCTCGCGGAGCAACTACCGCCGGGTGCGGATCATCACCGCGGCCCAGGTGGTGGCCATCCTGGTGATCGAAGCCATCCCCGGCTCCTTCCCGGTCTGGTTCAAGATCGCGAACGGCGTGTGCTTGGCGCTGCTGATCATCGTCGTCCTGCTGACCTTCGCGCGAGCCGTGCGCGCCACCTTCGCGGCTCGGTGAGCGCGGGCGGCGGTACCGTCACCGACGTGGACGACCTGCGGGGCCTGGACGAACGGCGCCGGTTGCTGCTCTCGCTCGGCATGCTCTGCTACCCGTTCCTGGCGGCCGCGGGCCTCACCCAGTACACGCACGGCCTCGGCCTGGTCGCCGGCTACCTGCTGCTGGCCGCCGTCTCCGCGTGCTACCTGGCCATCGTGGTCGCCTCGATGCGCTCCGCGTGGCGGGTCTACTGGGGACTGCTGGCCGCGATGACGGTGCTGGCCGTGCTGGTCGCACCGCTGGCCCACGAGTACATGCTGATCCTCGTCGCGGTGATCGTGCCGTCGGCGGCGACGCGGGTCGGCGTGCGCGCAGCGGTGGCGCTCGTGGCGCTGGGCGCAGCGGCGTGCGTGCTGGTGCCGCTGGCGGTGCCCGGCTGGAGCACCGGCCCGAGCTGGTACTACGCCGTGGCCGTCGTGTTCACGACGCTGCTGGTCCACGCCTTCAGCCGCACGGCGACGGCCAATCAGGAGCTGCGCGAAGCCCGGGCCGAGGTGGCCCGGCTGGCCTCCGAAGCCGAGCGCAACCGGATCGCCCGCGACCTGCACGACCTGCTCGGCCACTCGCTCACCGCGATCACCGTGAAGAGCACCCTGGCCCGGCGGCTCGCCGTTGGCGCCCCGCCCGCAGCGCTGGCCGAGATGGAATCGGTGGAGCAGCTGTCCCGGCAAGCACTGGCCGACGTGCGGGCGGCGGTGTCCGGGTACCGGGACGTCACGCTCGCCGGCGAACTCGCCCGCGGCCGGGAGCTGCTGCGCGCGGCGGGGGTGGTCGCCGACCTGCCCACCGCCCACGACGACGTGCCGCAGGAGCGGCAGGAACTGTTCGGCTGGGTGGTCCGGGAAGGGCTGACGAACGTGGTGCGACACGCACGGGCCGGCCGGTGCACGGTGGAGCTGACCGCGTCCTCCGTGGAGGTGCGCGACGACGGGACCGGCGGCCCGGCCGGCGCGGGCTCGGGACTGGACGGCCTGCGCGCCCGGGTGACCTCGGCCGGGGGCGTGCTGACCGCCGGTCCGGTCGAGCCCCGCGGGTGGTCGCTGCGGGTGGAGGTGCCGGCATGACGATCCGCCTGTTGCTCGCCGACGACCAGGAGCTGATCCGGCAGGCTCTGCGCGCCCTGCTCGATCTCGAACCGGACTTCGAGGTGGTGGCCTCGGTAGGCCGCGGTGACGAGGTGGCGGCCGCGGCGCTGGAACACCGCCCGGACGTGGCGCTGCTGGACATCGACATGCCCGGGCTGGACGGCCTCGCGGCCGCCGCCGTGCTCACCGCCCAGGTGCCCGGGTGCCGCGTGGTCATCCTGACCACCTTCGGCCGCACCGGCTACCTGCGCCGGGCGATGGAGGCGGGTGCCGTCGGGTTCGTCGTGAAGGACGCTCCGGCCGACACGCTCGCCGACGCCGTCCGGCGGGTGGTGGCCGGCGAGCGGGTGGTGGACCCGGCGTTGGCCGCGGCCACGCTGGCGGCGGGCGAGTCACCGCTCACCGCGCGCGAACGCGACGTGCTGATCGCGGCCCGCTCCGGGGCCACCGTGGCCGAGATCGCGGCCCGGCTCTACCTCGCCGAGGGCACCGTGCGGAACTACCTGTCCGGGGCCACGACCAAGACCGGCACCCGCAACCGGATGGAGGCCCTGCGGGTGGCCGACGAGCGCGGCTGGCTGTGACCCCGGCCCGGTCGTGGACCGGGCCGGGATCCGCCGTCAGTCGAACAGGGCCGGAAGCGTGCTCTCCCAGGCTCCGCGCAGCTCGTCGAGGGTGAACTCGGTGATGCCCTGCAGCTCCAGCGTGCCCGACTCCGGGTCGACCACGCCGGTCTTGCGCCACGGGAGCCCGCGCGCGGTGCACATCTCGGTGAAGCGGAGCTCCTCGGTGCGCGGCACCGCCACCAGCACGCGGCCCGCCGACTCCGAGAACAGCTGCACGAACGGGTCCTGGCCGTCGTCGAGGAAGACCCGGGCGCCGCACTGTCCGATGAGGACGGTCTCGACCAGCGTCTGGATCAGGCCGCCGTCCGAGAGGTCGTGGGCGGCCGAGATCATGCCGTCGCGGGAACCCGCGACCAGGACCTCGCCCAGCAGCTTCTCGCGGGCCAGATCGACCTTCGGCGGAACGCCGCCGAGGTGACCGTGCAGCTCGCGGGCCCACGCCGAGCCGTCCAGCTCGTCGTGCGTTTCGCCCAGCAGCAGCAGGGTTTCGCCCGCCTCCGCGCCGATGCCGGTCGGGATGCGGCGGGTGACGTCGTCGATCACGCCGAGGACGCCGATCACCGGCGTCGGCAGGATCGCCGTCGACCCGGTCTGGTTGAAGAAGCTGACGTTGCCGCCGGTGACCGGGATGCCGAGCTCGACGCAGCCGTCCGCCAGGCCGTGCACGGCCTGCTCGAACTGCCACATCACGCCCGGGTCGGTGGGGGCGCCGAAGTTCAGGCAGTCCGACACCGCGACCGGCGTCGCACCGCCCGTGGCGACGTTGCGGTACGCCTCGGCCAGCGCCAGCTGCGCGCCGCGGTACGGGTCGAGGTAGACGAACTTGCTGTTGCAGTCGGTCGCCACCGAGACACCGCGGCCGGTCGACTCGTCGATCCGGATCATGCCGGAGTCCGACGGCTGTGCCAGGACGCTGTTGCCGCGCACGTACCGGTCGTACTGCGACGTCACCCACTCCTTCGACGCCTGGTTCGGCGAGGAGATGAGCTTGAGGACGTCCGCCCGCAGTTCGTCCGGAGTGGACGGACGCGGCAGCTTGGCGGAGGTGTCCGCGATCAGTGCGTCCTGAGTGGACGGACGCTCGATCGGCCGGTCGTACACCGGGCCCTGGTGGGCGACGGTGTGCGCCGGGACGTCGACGACGACCTCGTCGTGCCAGGTGATGACCAGGTGCTCGCCGTCGGTGACCTCGCCGATGTCGGTGGCGATGACGTCCCACTTGCGGCAGACCGCCATGAACGCCTCGACGTTCTCCGGCGAGACGACCGCGCACATGCGCTCCTGCGACTCGCTGGAGAGCACCTCCGCGGGCGTCATCCCCTTGGCGCGCAGCGGAACGCGGTCGAGGTAGATGTGCATGCCGCCGTCACCGGCCGCGGCCAGCTCCGACGTCGCGCAGGACAGCCCGGCGCCGCCGAGGTCCTGGATGCCGACGACCAGCTTCTGGGCGAACAGCTCGAGGCAGCACTCGATGAGCACCTTTTCGGTGAACGGGTCGCCGACCTGGACGCTCGGCAGCTTCTTCCGGCCCGACGCCGACTCGTCACCCGAAAAGGTGTCACTCGCCAGGACGGAAACGCCGCCGATGCCGTCGAGACCGGTGCGGGCGCCGAACAGGATGATCTTGTTGCCGGTGCCGGACGCGAACGCGAGGTGCAGGTCCTCGACGCGCATCGCGCCGACGCAGAGGGCGTTGACCAGCGGGTTGCCCGAGTAGGACGGGTCGAACACGAGCTCGCCGCCGATGTTCGGCAGGCCGAGGCAGTTGCCGTAGCCGCCGACGCCGGCGACCACACCGGGCAGCACGCGCTTGGTGTCCGGGGCGTCGGCCGGGCCGAAGCGCAGCGCGTCGGCGACGGCGAGGGGCCGGGCGCCCATGGCCATGATGTCCCGGACGATGCCGCCGACGCCGGTCGCGGCGCCCTGGTACGGCTCCACATAGGACGGGTGGTTGTGGCTTTCCACCTTGAAGGTGACCGCCCAGCCCTCGCCGATGTCGACGACCCCGGCGTTCTCGCCGATGCCGGCCAGCATCTTGGCCTTCATCTCGTCGGTGGCGGTCTCCCCGAAGTAGCGGAGGTGCTTCTTGGAGGACTTGTAGGAGCAGTGCTCGCTCCACATGACCGAGTACATCGCCAGCTCGGCATCGGTGGGCCGCCGGCCGAGGATCTCCCGGATGCGGGCGTACTCGTCATCGGCGAGGCCCAGTTCGCGGTAGGGCTGGGTGTGCTCCGGGGTCGCCCCGGCGCGCTCGGTGGTGTCAACGGTGCTGGTCACGGTGTCCGTGTCAGGGTTCGCCACGGCCGTCAGGATACGGGGCGCACCCGGCCACCCCGGACGGTGGGCCGCCGAAGCCGAGCGGCCGGCGACAGGTGTGACGGAGCCGACATCGGGCCGGGTGGGAGCGCCCCCCAAGCGGCCCCCAGGCAGCCTAGGCCCCGGCAAAAGCCGGAGTGCCTCTTTCAGGTGCTTCACCGGCCGGCCCGAACCGCACGCTGACCGCCAAACCCGCACCCCGCCCAGCCCCCCACCGCACATGCTCGGGTCGCCAGGATGTCGTGAGTGAAAAAGCGGGTTCTAACCCGCCTTACCACTCACGACCAGCCGCGGCAGAGCAGCACCGAGAGAACCGAGCGCCAAGGCCCGCCGCCGGGAAAATCGGTCGCCTTTGCCCGGGCCTCGGCTTACCGTCGGGAATCGTGCTTTCCGCCACGTATCCCCTTCCGCCGCTGCGGCTGCCGGCCCGGCCGAGCGCGAGCCGGTTCCTGCTCGCCGTCTTCCGGGCTCGGCTCGGGACGGTGCTGGGGGCCGCCGCGATCGGGGTCGTCTGGGCGCTGCCCGGTGCGCTGCTGCCGCTGGTCGTCGGGCAGGGCATCGGCGCCATCGGTGCGCACGACGGCGCCGCCGTCGCGCGGTGGGCGCTGGCCGCGGCCGCGCTCGGGGTCGTGCAAACGATCTTCGGGACCTGGCTGCACTTCCTCAACTACGGCCTGTGGCTGCACGGCGCCGGCTCGACCCAGCGGCTCGTCTCGGCGCACACCACGCGCGTCGGCGCCGGGCTGCGCGAGCAGACCACCACCGGCAACCTCGTCGCCGTCTCCACGACGGACATCAACCACATCGGCAACACCGTCGAGATGACCGGCCGCGCGTTCGGCTCGCTGCTGGCGTTTGTCGTGGTCGCGGTGTGGCTGGTCTCGACGTCACCGCTGCTCGGCGTGGTCGCGCTGGTCGGCGTGCCCGTCGCCGTGCTCGGCATCGGGCCACTGCTCGCCCCGCTGCAGAAGCGCAAGGCGAAGCAGCGCGAGAAGCGCGGAGACGTCAACGCGCTCGGCGCGGACATCGTGTCCGGCCTGCGGATCCTGCGCGGCATCGGCGGCGAGCGGCGGTTCCTGGCCCGCTTCCGCGAGACGAGCCAGCGGGTGCGGCGGGCCGGCATCGAGGTCGGCAAGGCCGAGGCGTGGCTGGCCGCGGCGGAGATCGCGCTGCCCGGCCTGGTCACCGTGGTGATCACCTGGCTCGGCGCGCGGCTGGCCGTGGCCGGCTCGATCGACGTCGGGCAGCTGGTGGCGTTCTACGGCGTCTCGGCCTTCCTCATCTGGCCGGTCAACGCCGCGACGGAGGCCGTCGGCTCGATCACGTCGGGCCTGGTCGCGTCGCGGAAGGTGGTGGCGCTGCTGGCGATCCGCCCGAAGCTGGCGGACCCGGAGACGCCGGTGCCGCTGCCCGGCGGCCCGCTGGAGCTGGTGGACACCGAGTCCGGCGTCCGGGTCGCACCCGGTCGCCTGACGGTCGTCGACTTCGGCGCCGGCGGCGAAGCGGTGGCCGACCGGCTGGCGCGGTTCGCCGATCCGTCCGAAGGCGAAGAGGTGCTGGTCGGTGGCGTCCGGGCGGACCACGTCGCGCTCGCGGAGCTGCGGCGCCGGATCGTCTACGCGCACAACCAGGACATCTGGTTCTCGGGCGTGCTGCGCGAGCAGCTGGCGCCGGCGCGGCCGGGCGGCGTCAGCATCACCGAAGCGCTGTCCGCGGCCGATGCCGACGACATCGTCGAGGCGCTGCCCAACGGCGTCGACGAGGTGATCGGCGAGCGCGGCCGCGAGGTGTCCGGCGGCCAGCGGCAGCGGCTGAACCTGGCCCGCGCGCTGGCGACCGACGCCGACGTCCTGGTGCTCGACGAGCCGACGTCGGCGGTGGACGCGCACACGGAGGCCCGCATCACCGAGCGCGTCGCCGAGCTGCGGCGCGGCCGGACGACGGTGGTGTTCAGTCAAAGTCCGTTGTGGACGCACGTGGCGAACGAAGTCTTCACGGCGAAGGGGGTGACGGTATGAAGCGGCTTCCCACGGCGGCCCGGCGGGACGTCCGCCGCTGGGCCGCGCGGACGGCGCTGGCCCACAAACGCGAGTTCGGCCTGCTGCTGGGCGCGCTGGCCGTGGCCACGCTGATCGGCCTGACCGGCCCGCAGCTGCTCGGCTCGCTCGTCGACGACGTCGCGGCCGGCACCACGACCGGGCACGTCGACGTGCTGGCGGCGGTGTTCGTGGCCATCCTGCTGCTGCAGGCGGTGGCGCGGAAGATCGCGCGGATGCGCGCCGCGGTGTTCGGCGAGCTGGTGCTGGCCGAGACGCGCGAGGAGTTCGTCGGGACGGCGTTGCAGCTGCCGCTCGGCACGGTCGAGGCGGCGGGCACCGGCGACCTGCTCAGCCGGGCCACCACCGACCTCGGCCGGATCGACCACGCCGCCCGGTTCGCCGTGCCGCAGATCCTGGTCGCGGCGGTGAGCGTGGTGTTCACGATCGTCGCGATGGTCGTGACGTCGCCGCTGCTGTCGCTGGGCCTGCTGGTCGCGCTGCCGCTGCTCGTACCGGTGAACGTCTGGTACCAGAGGCGGATCCCGCCGGCCATGCAGTGGATGCTGGACCGCTGGGCCGACCTCACCACCAGCGTCCACGAGACCGCGGAGGGCGCGCGCACGACCGAGGCGCTCGGGCTGACCGAGCGGCGGATCGGCGCCGCGCACGACGCGCTCGACCAGAGCATCTACGGCGAACGCCGGATGCGGGCGCTGCAGCTGCGGTGGCTGCCGTCGCTGGAGATCAGCTACGTGCTGCCGCTGGCGGTGATGCTCCTGCTCGGCCTGCTCGCGTACGCGCAGGGCTGGGCCGGGCTCGGCGAGATCACCACGATGCTGCTGTACGTGCAGGGCATGGCGGCGCCGCTCAACGAGGCCCTCTTCTGGCTGGAGGACCTGCAGGTCGCGGCGGCCGCGGCACGCCGGGTCCTCGGCGTCCGGACGGTCGCCGACGATTCCGTGCGCGTGGCCGAGGTGCCGCGGGGGCGCGACATCGACGTCCACGGGGTGCGGTTCGGCTACACCGCCGACCGCGAGGTGCTGCACGGCATCGACCTGCGGGTCCCGCGTGGCGAGCGGCTGGCGATCGTCGGGCCGTCGGGCGCGGGCAAGTCGACGCTCGGCCGGCTGCTGGCCGGCATCGCGGCGCCGTCGGCGGGCTCGGTGCGCATCGGCGGCCAGGACGTCTCGGCGCTGGCCGACGACGTGCTGCGCGGCGAGGTGCTGCTGCTGACCCAGGAGCACCACGTGTTCTCCGGGACGCTGCGGCAGAACCTGAGCCTGCCGGCTCGCCGCGCGGGCGGCGACTGGACGGACGAGGAGCTGACGGCGGCCCTGGCGTCGGCGGGCGCGTCGGACTGGGTCGCGACGCTGCCGGCCGGGCTGGACACGAAGCTGGGGCCGGGCGAGCACCCGGTACCGGCGGCGATCGCGCAGCAGCTGGCGCTGGCCCGGGTGGTGCTGGCGGACCCGCACACGCTGGTGCTCGACGAGGCGACGTCGCTGCTGGACACGGGCTCGGCCCGCGACCTGGAGCGGTCGCTGAACAGCGTGCTGGCGGGCCGGACGGTGATCGCGATCGCCCACCGCCTGCACACGGCCGCGGCGGCGGACCGGGTAGCGGTGGTCGAGGGCGGACGGATCACGGAGCTGGGCCCGCACGACCAGCTGCTGTCGGCGGGCGGCTCGTACGCCCGTCTGGTGGCGGCGGCTTCGTAGCCCGGAATGTCCGGTACCGGCGGCGTGTTGCTCCCCGGTGGATGACTATCTACCTGGGGAGTGACATGTCGTCGTTCGTGATGACCGCCGCGGAGCGCGAAGAGTTCCTGAGCGGGGTGCACGTGGGCGTGCTCGCGGTGGAGCGGGCCGGCCGGGCGCCGCTGGCCGTGCCGGTTTGGTACGACTACGAACCCGGCGGCGAGCTGCTGATCTGGATGGAGCGCGACACGGTCAAGGATCGCTCGATCCGCGCGGCCGGCCGGCTGAGCCTGGTGGTGCAGGACGAGAACCCGCCGTACAAGTACGTGACGGCCGAAGGCCCGGTGGTGGCGAACGACGAGCCGCCGACGCGCGAGCAGGCCCTGCGGATCGCGAAGCGGTACTGGCCATCGGACCAGGCCACGGCCTACGTCGACGCGGCGCTGGGCGAGAAGTCGGTGCTGGTCCGCGTCCGGCCGGAGAAGTGGCTGTCGAACGACCAGAGCAAGAGCTGAACCGGGTCCGGGGCTGTGGACAACTGGCGTCCACAGCCCCGGAACTGTCGGTGCGCCCCGGTAGAATGGTTACCGGGGGGCGCGGCCCGCCCTCAGGCCTTCACCAGCGCGTCCACCGCGCTGAAGAACATCCCGAGCCCGTCGTCCGAAGGCCCCGTCAGCGCGTCGATCGCGTGCTCCGGGTGCGGCATCAGCCCGACGACCCGGCCGTTCTCGCTGCGGATCCCGGCGATGTCGTTGCGTGACCCGTTCGGGTTCCCGCCGACGTACCGGAACACCACGCGCCCCTCGCCCTCCAGCTCGTCCAAAGTGGACTGCTCGGCCACGTAGCAGCCGTCGATGTTCTTCATCGGGATGAGGATTTCCGCGCCGGTGTCGTACCGGGTGGTCCACGCCGTGTCGGTGTTCTCCACCCGCAGCCACTGGTCGCGGCAGATGAAGTGCAACCCCTGGTTGCGGATCATCGCGCCGGGCAGCAGGCCGGCCTCGCACAGGATCTGGAACCCGTTGCAGATGCCGAGCACCGGCATGCCCGCGCGCGCCGCCTCGATCACCGGCGTCATGACCGGCGCGAACCGGGCGATCACGCCCGCGCGCAGGTAGTCGCCGTAGGAGAAGCCGCCCGGGACGACCACGGCGTCGACGTCACGCAGGTCCTCGTCGGCGTGCCACAGCGGGACGGCCTCGCCGCCGGCGTAGCGGACCGCGCGGGCCGCGTCGCCGTCGTCCAGCGTGCCCGGGAAGGTGATGACGCCGATGCGCGCGCTCACGCGTCCACCCGCGTGATCGTCCACTGCTCGATGACCGGGTTCGCGAGGAAGCCTTCGGCGATCTTCTCCAGCGTCGCGTCGTCGACCGTGTCGTCGACCTCGATCTCGAAGTGCTTGCCCTGACGGATCTCGGTGATCCCGGTGAACCCCAGGCGGCCGGCGGCGCCGAGCGCGGCCTGTCCCTGCGGGTCGAGGATTTCGGGCTTCGGCATGACGTCGACGACGACTCGGGCCACGGCAGGCTGCTCCTTATTCACGCAGGTCGTGGGTACCCCGCGAGCATAGTTCACCCGCTCGACCCCCTGGCGGGGCCCACCGGGAAACCTAGACTGAGGCTTATTCTGGTCAGGCCGCCGCGCCCCGCACGCGGACCGCTGATCACTGCGGAAGCCATGCGGCGGCCGACGGCTGAACAAGTCTCACTGGCCGACGGCGCGGCGCTGCGCCATGATGAGTCGTTGACATCTCGCCAACAGGAGGCACCGTGGCCGTCCAAGACTCCTACGACTACGTCATCGTCGGCGCCGGGAGCGCGGGTTGCGTCCTGGCGAACAGGTTGACCGAGGACCCGGCGGCGCAGGTCCTGCTCCTCGAAGCGGGCGCGGAGGACACCGCGGACGAAATCCACATCCCGGCCGCGTTCGCGTCGCTGTTCAAGACCAAGTGGGACTGGAACTACGAGACCGTCGAGCAGAAGCACACGGGGAAGACGTCGTACTGGCCGCGCGGCAAGGTGCTCGGCGGCTGCTCGTCGATCAACGCGATGATCTACATCCGCGGAAACCGCGCCGACTACGACGGCTGGCGCGATTCGCACGGCGCTATCGGGTGGGGCTGGGACGACGTCCTGCCGTACTTCAAGCGCGCCGAGGGCAACCAACGGCTCGGCGGGCCGCTGCACGGAACGGACGGCCCGCTGCACGTCGAGGACCGCCGGTTCACCCACGAGCTGTCGCACGCCTGGGTCGACTCGGCCGTCGCGTGGGGGCTCAAGCGCACGGACGACTTCAACGGCGAGAGCCAGGAAGGCGCCGGCGTCTACCAGGTGACGTGCAAGAAGGGCCGCCGCTGGTCGACGGCGGACGCCTACCTGCGCCCGGCGCTCTCGCGGCCGAACCTGACGGTGAAGACGGGCGCGCAGGCCACTCGCGTGGTCTTCGAGGGCACGCGCGCGGTTGGTGTGTCCTATTTGGACAGCGGAGTGGAGCGGACCGCGCACGCTTCGGCAGAAGTAATTCTTTCGGGTGGCGCGGTGAACTCGCCGCAACTACTGATGGTGTCGGGCGTGGGCCCGGCCGAGCACCTGCGCGAGCACGGCATCGACGTCGTGGCCGCGCTGCCCGGCGTCGGCGAGAACCTGCACGACCACCCGGCGTGCGGGATCATCTGGTCCACCCGCGACACGACCGACCTGGTCGACGCGGCATCGCTGTTCGGCCTGGCCCGGTACCAGCTGACGCACCGTGGCCCGTTGACGTCGAACATCGGCGAAGCGGGCGCGTTCTACCCGACCACGGACGGCCTGCCGGCGCCGGACATGCAGATCCACGTGGCGCCGACGTTGTTCTACGACAACGGGTTGCGCGAGCCGACGGTGCCGGGATTCACGTCGGCGGCCACCCTGGTGGACGTCGCGAGCCGGGGACGGCTGCGGCTGAAGTCCGCGAATCCGTTGTGGAAGCCGGAAATCGACCCGGCTTATTACGCTGAGTCGCGCGATATGGAGACGATGATCGCGGGGCTG
The DNA here is from genome assembly GCA_049998155.1 of Amycolatopsis sp. cmx-13-12. GTDB lineage: Bacteria > Actinomycetota > Actinomycetes > Mycobacteriales > Pseudonocardiaceae > Amycolatopsis. The sequence continues at coordinate 1,362,685 of JAEBES010000002.1, forward strand.
CGCGCGTTGATCGAGATCGGGCAGGTGGGACCGTTGCGGCGGTTCCTGGACAAGCCGTTCCTGCCGGTGCGGCACGACTTGAGTGATTCCGAAATGGCGGAGCACATCCGGGAGAACACGCAGACGCTGTATCACCCGGTCGGGACTTGCTCGATCGGGTCGGTGGTGGACCCGGAGTTGCGGGTTCAGGGAGTGGAGGGGCTGCGGGTGGTGGACGCGTCCGTGATGCCGGTGGTGCCGCGGGGGAACACGAATGCGCCGACGATCATGGTGGCGGAGAAGGCGGCGGATCTGATCCGGGGACGGTCGATTTAGCGCGGCCCTCGGCCCCCCCCCGGTATCCAGTTTACCGGCGCCCACCGACAATTCCGGCGCGCTCCGGGGTTGCGGACCGAAGTAGTCCACAACCCCGGGGCGGCTCAGCGCTTGCCGTGGAGGATCGTCACCAGCTTGGCCACCAAGGCGTCCGTTGATTCCTTGCGGGTGAACGAGGTCAACGTCAGCGGGGCCGTGAACCGCTGGCGGGCGATCGCCTTCGTGCGGGCGAACTCGCGCAGGCCCTCCGGGCCGTGGATGCGGCCGAAGCCCGAGTCGCCCACTCCGCCGAACGGCAGCGAGGCGATGCCGGCGAAGGACAGCGGCGCGTTGATCGCCGTCATCCCCGTGCGCAGCTTCTCCGCCAGCTCCACTCCCCGGGACTTCGAGAACACCGTCGAACCCAAGCCGTACTTCGTGTTGTTCGCGCGCTCGATCGCTTCGTCCATGTCGCGGACCTTGGCGATCGTCACCGTCGGGCCGAACGTCTCCTCCGTCACCGCCTCGGAGTCCTCCGGGACGTCCACCAGGACCGTCGGCTGCGCGTAACGGTCGCCCACCGCTTCCTCTCCGCCCAGCACCGCCTTGCCGCCGCGGGCCAGGGCGTCCTGGATGTGGCGCTTGATCACGCCCAGCTGGGACGGCATCGTCACCGGGCCGTACTGGGCCGCCTCGTCCGAACCCGCCCGCACGTCCTTCGACTTCTCGACCACCTTGGCCACGAACTCGTCGTGGACCTTCTCGTGGACGTACACCCGCTCGACGCCGATGCACGTCTGGCCCGAGTTGGAGAACGCGCCCCACACCGTCGCGTCCGCCGCCGCGTCCAGGTCCGCGTCCGCGTCGACCAGGACCGGGTCCTTGCCGCCCGCCTCGATGACCACCGGTGTCAGCGTCTCGGCCGCCGCGGCCATGATGCGCTTGCCCGTGGCCGTCGAGCCGGTGAACGCGATCTTGTCGACGCCCGCCCCGACCAGGGCCGCGCCCGTCTCGCCGAAGCCGGTGATCAGCTGCAGCACCGGCTGCTCCGGGACGATCTCGGCGAACGCGTCGACCAGCCACTTGCCGACGCCCGGGGTGTACTCGCTCGGCTTGAACACCACGGCGTTGCCCGCCGCCAGCGCGTACGCGATCGAGCCCAGCGGGGTGAACACCGGGTAGTTCCACGGGCCGATCACGCCGACCACGCCGAGCGGCTGGTACTCGACCGTCGCCGCCTGGTTCGACATCAGCAGGCCGGCCGACCGCTTCTGCTTGCCGAGGATCTTGCGCGCGTTCTTGCCCGCCCACGCGATGTGCTCGATGGCCAGCACGCTCTCCAGCTGCGCGTCGGCGATCGGCTTGCCGGTCTCGTCGCGGACCACTTGGCACAGCTGCGGCAGCCGCCGCGTCAGCACGCCCTTCCAGCCCTTGAGCCGCTCGGCGCGCCCGGCGAAGCCGAGGCCCGCCCACCACTCCGCCGCGACGCGCGCCCGCTCGACGGCCGCCTTGACGTCCTCCGCGGTGTGGATCGGGTAGGTCCCGACCACCTCGTCGGTCGCCGGGCTGAGCGAGTCGAAGGTCTCGCCGACCGTCGTCGGCTTCGGCTGGACGGCAGTCATCGGCGTCTCCCGTAGGGTCGAGGGTCAGCCCAGGTTACGACGTTACTGACGTGGCGCCAATAGCTCGTGCGGGCTTCCGCACCAGCATTCCACCGGCGATCGCCGCGGCAAAGACACCGAACAACGGGGTCACCCACAGCGGCAGGACGCCCACCGCGAGCGACCCGAGCCCGAAGCCGCCCGCCTGCACGGTGAAACTCAGCGAGAACCCCGCCGACCTGCGGTTCTTCGGCAGCACACGCTGCAGGTTGACCGACGTCGCGGCCACCAGCGGCCCGGTGCAGCCGCCGATCACGGCGACCGACGCGACCAGCCCGGGCCAGCCGAGATCGGCCGCGAGGGTGAGCCCGCCGACGACGAAACCGGCGAGGAACAGCCGCGGGTCTCCGGTCTTGCCCCGCCACGCGTAGAGCGCGCTGCCCGCAATACTCGCCCCGCTCAGCACGGCGATCACCACGGGCGCGGCGGTCGCGGGCGCCCCGAGGCGCTGCACCAGGGGCAGCGGCGCCACCTCGATCGTCGACAGCAGCAGCCCGACGGTGAACGCGCAGCACAGCCACGGCAGGTAGGTGCCGAGGCTTGCCGCCGGGAGGTCGTCGCCGGATTCCGCCCGATCGGGCTCACCCGCCCGGCGCGGGACGAGCAGAGCCGCCGCCAGGCACGCGGCGGCCATCACGGCGAGCGGGACGACCGTGCCGGCCAGGTCGAGCAGCGCGACCAGTGCCGGGCCGCCGATCAGCACGCCCTCGAGGAGCATCGCGTCGACGGAGATCGCGCGCGGCAGCAGCTCGTCGTCGACCGTCTCGGCCAGCAGCGTCCGGAAGCCACCCGACAACGCGCCGCCCGCGATGCCCGGCAGCAGGACGAGCGCGACCAGGACCGGGGCAGGATCTTCGGCCGCGAGGGCCAGCACGGCGTACCCGGCGGCGGTCAGGAGCAGCAGCGCGGGTAAGCCGCGCGAAGGACCGACGCGGTCGAGCAGCCGCCCGACCGGCACCGCGCACACCATCTCGGCGGCGACGAAGACTGACATCAGCACGCCACCGAGCCGGTACGAGCCGGTGGTGGCGGTGGTCAGGAGGGTGAACGCGAGCGGCGCCATGGTCGCCGGGAGCCGGGCGAACTGGACGCCCGCCGACCACCGCCAGTACGCGCGATGGGTGAACAACGACATGGCGTCACGCTCTCGTGGCGCGCCGGCGCGGCATACTGATTCGGGTGAGAGCGAATCAGTCGTGATCGAGCTGGCCCTGACCGCGGCCGGGAGCCAACGCGTCCGCTTCGCGATCTCGCCGTTGGAGGAGGTGCTGGGCGCGGTCCAGACGCTGCTCGGCATCCGGCGGCACCCCGCGCCCCTGCCGTGGCTTTCCGGCGTCCCCGACGTGCCCGAGCTGACGGCGGTGCTGAGCGCCCGGCACTACATCACCGAGTTCCTGAGCCCGCCGCCCGACGGTCCCGAGACGACCGCCGAAGCCCAGCTCGAGGTGGTCCGCGCGACGCCGCCCGCGCAGGTGGCGCTGGAGCTGGGCATGGTCGACGCGGACCTGTCCGGGCTGCCGGCCGACCCGGCGGCCGCGCGCGACCTGCTCGCCGGCCAGCTGGAAACGGTCTGGCAGGCCGTGCTGGCGCCGCAGTGGCCGCGCCTGCGCGAGCTGCTCGCGGCGGACATCGCGCACCGGACGCGCCGGCTGGGGTCGGGCGGCCTCGCGGCGATGCTGGCGGAGCTCCACCCGCGCGTCCGCCTGTCCGGGACGTCGGTGCTGGTCGACGTCCGCGCCCGGGAGCGGCTGTCGATCGACTCGCGCGGGTTGCTGCTGATCCCCGCGGTGTTCGCGTGGCCGAACGTCGGGGTGGTGACGGTGCCGCCGTGGCAGATTTCGCTGCTGTACCCGGCTCGGGGCGTGGCTTCGCTGTGGAGTTCTTCCGCCACGCCACCGGAACCGCTGACGGAGGTGCTCGGCCGGACCCGCGCGTTGCTGCTGACGACGCTCGACCGCCCGGCGGCGACGACCGAACTGGCCCGGCGGCACGGGCTGGCGCCGGCGACGGTTTCGGCGCACTTGACGGCGTTGCGCGCGGCGGGGTTGCTGGCTTCGGAGCGGCGCGGGCACCGGGTGCTGTACCGGCGGACGGAGCTGGGGGACGCCTTGTTGACCGGGAAGCTCTGATCCGCGGCCGTGGACGCATTCTCCAGGGAATCACCAGTGGATCAGGCTTCACTGTTGTCCCGACGGCATGAACACCGGCTGTGAAGGTAAAATCACGCGCCGCTCGACTCAGCGAAACCGGTCACCAAGACGGCCCGAACGCGCTAGAGTCGCGAGTCTTCAGCCGAGTCAATGGCTGGAGCTTCAGTGGTGTCTACTTGAGGACGGTAATGATTCACCAAGGTGGCGAAGGCGGAGACACGTAGTTCCGCCTGCACAGTGACAAGAGGCCCCGGTCACCACGACGGGCTACCTCGCCTTCTTGAGGTCGAGGCGCATCCCGACCCGAAGGCGTGGCGGGATGTTCCTCGCCACCAGGCACACCTCGTTCGACCCCGCACCGTTGCGCTTGGCCGCCAGCGAGTAGTCGTGCTGTCCCTTCACCAGGCCGATGACGTCACAGGCGACCTCATTGCCCTCCGGAAGCCGAATGGCGTACTCCAGATAATCGGCGACGCACGCGAACCGCACCGCGAATTCGTCCGGCTGCCGATCGCGCATCAATGGAGCACATTTGCCTGGCCATTCTTTTTCGATCACCATGACGATTTCGTCCCCGCGGCGAGCCGGGCTGCCGAAATGGGCGATCACTTCCAGTCTGCCGTCGGGAAGCCACGTTGAAGTCGCATCTCGCCGCGTCCCGCCGATGCCGTCGACTTCGAGCGATTTGACGTCCACCTTCACCTTGCGACGCGCCTTCTCGGACTGGTTCCAGCCCGCTCCGGTGCGAATGGCGAAGAAGTCGAGCAGATCGCATTCGACGATCGCCTTGACCGTGATCACCTCGCTCGCGTCGCCGTTGGCCCGCACCACGGCCGACTCGACCCAGCTGGCGATCCGCCACGAGTGGCCGTGCCGCTCCTTGAGGACCGTGCAGTAGTACTGGAGCAGCCGGCGGTCGAGCTCCGTTCGTGACCGCCATTCGACCCGGTTCGCAATCAGCAGGATGTACAACCCGATCACCCCGAGCAGGACCGCCACGATTGCACCCGCCTTTATGGCCGAGTTGCCCAGCAATGCGCTGAGCAGCCCGCCGAACGCGAGGATTCCCAGCACGCCTTCCACCAAGCCGACAATGCCGGTGTAGATGACATAGTCTCGGAGCCAGCCGAGGAAGCTCTTCAGCATCAGGCGCCCACTCCCTTGTAAACGACGGGTGCCGGACGCTCAAGAATAGGTCATTGCGGCATCTTCCGACCAAGTTGCTCCATTCGAGTGGACAAATCCGTGACATTATCCTAAAACGGAAACCGAGCGTCACCGAACTCGCGGATTCGCGTTCGGCAGCCGAGGCGGGGCCGCCCGGTGGCGACCGAGCGTGTTGGCGAGCCGCCGACAACGGGCCTAGGGTGGGAACGACCACCCGTGAAGGAGAACCAACGATGCGTATCGTCCATTTCGGACACGCCTGTCTGTTGCTGGAGACCGGATCCGAGCGGATCCTGATCGATCCCGGTGTCTTCTCCACCGGCTTCGAGGGTGAGCGGGAGCTGTCCGCCGTGCTGGTCACGCACCAGCACTTCGACCACCTCGACGCCGACCGGCTGCCGAAGGTCCTCGAAGCCAACCCCGGTGCGAAGCTGATCGTCGATCCCGGGTCCGCTCCCGAAGTGCGGAAGCTCGGCCTGGAGTTCGACATCGCCGAGGTCGGGGACGCCTTCGCCGTCGGGGACACCTCGATCAAGGCCGTCGGCGGAGAGCACGCCGTCATCCACTCCGACATTCCCGTCATCCCGAACATCGGGTACGTCTTCGACGACGGCGCCTTCTTCCACCCCGGTGACTCGTTCTTCGTGCCCGAGCAGAAGATCGACGTCCTGGGGCTGCCCACCGGCGCACCGTGGCTTAAGGCCGGGGAGGCCGTCGACTACCTGCGGGCCGTCGCGCCGCGGGTGGCCGTGCCCATTCACGAAGCCGTGCTCGCCAACCCCGCCATGCACTACGGCCTCTTCGGGAACCTCGCGCCCGAAGGCACCGAGGTCAAGGTGCTGGAACGGGCCGAGCCGGCGAAGTTCTAGCCACCCACTGGCGGTCTGCGGCGTCCGGACGCCGCAGACCCGCGAGACGTCAGGCCGCGACCGCGCGCAGGGAACCGTAGGTTGCGCCGAAGGCACGGTTCTCCAGGGCGACGTCGACCGCGTCGAGCAGTGCCTGGCGGAGGCCGGGGCGGGTCAGGTCCGTGGCTTCCACCCCCAGCCGGACCAGCCCGCCCCGGCGAGCCGAACGCGCCGCCGCCAGCACCAGCGCGAAGCAGCGCACCGTCTCGGTGCGGTGCGACTGGCTCGTGAACTCCTGGACCCGCGCGCGGCGCACCTCACCGGTCACGAGGTCGCGCACCGCGCCGAGGTCCGCGCACAGCCGGAAACCGTGCTCGGCCAAGGCCTGCAGCGTGCCCTGGGACGCGATCCAGCGCGGGGGCGCGAAGCCGTCCACCGACAGCCCCGCGTTGTCCAGCGCGGCCTTCGCCGCGATCAGCCGCAGGCGTGCCTCGTGCGCCGGCAGCGTCGCGAACTCCGCCCGCTTGCCCAGGTACACCGTGCGGTGGGTGGGCGTGACGGTGTGGTCGTAGCCGTGCAGCAGCACGGAATCACCGCCGCGGGCGCGGGTGCGCACCCACTCCGTCACCGGGCCTTCGCCGGTGCGGGCGGCGTACAACAGCGAGAGCGGCACCTTGCGGCGGTCGAGCTCGGCCGCGAGGTCGGCGCACCGGTGCAGCGTGCGCGGGGTGATTCCCGACAGCGAAACCAGCAAGCGAGCGTCCACGCCCACCATTGGCCCGCACGCGTCTGAAACTCCCGTGAACTGCGCAGAACGGGCGGGCGACCGTTGCCGGAAGGGTCAGACACCCTCACGCAGGCGCTGCACGGCCACGGCGATCCGGCCGCGCAGATCGGGGTCGGCGACCTGGCCGTCGGCGACGTCCGCCCGCGAGACCGGGATCCGCGCGCACGCCTCGTCGACGATCTTCGCGCCCGCGTACGTCAGGACCTTGCGCAGCGAGTCGTGCGCGTCCCGGCCGCCGGTGGGCGCCGCGATCGAGGACGCGTAGATCCACGCCACCGGCTTGCCGTACATCTCGCCGCCGCCGACCGTCCAGTCCAGGAGGTTCTTGAACGAGCCCGGCAGCCCGCCCGCGTACTCCGGCGTGCAGATCAGGACGGCGTCGGCGTCCTTCAGCGCGGCGCGCAGCGAGGCGACCTCGGGGTGCAGCGGATCGCGGTCGTCATCGGGGTTGAAGTGCGGCAGGTCGGCGAGGCCGGTGTACGTCTTGCTCGCGGTGAGGGTCGCGGCGGTCCCCAGTACCGCCGCATTGCCCGAGCCGGCTCGCAGGCTGCCGCAGATCAGCAGGATCACGGGGCCAGTCTGCCAGCGAAAGCCCGGTGATGCGCCGGTACGCCTCGAGGTAGCGGTCGCGCGTGGCCGTCACCACCTCGGGCGGCAACGGCGGCAGCGGGGACACGCAGTCCCAGCCGGACGCCGGGTCGACCAGCCAGTCACGGACGTGCTGCTTGTCGAACGACGGCTGCGGGACGCCGGGCTGGTGACCGTCGGCGAGCCAGTAGCGCGCCGAATCCGGCGTCAGCAGCTCGTCGGCGAGCACCAGGCCGCCGTCACGGCCGATGCCGAATTCGAACTTCGTGTCCGCCAGCAGCAGGCCCTGCTCCGCCGCGCGCGCGGCGCCCCGCCGGTACAGCTCCAGGGACGCTTCCCGGACCTCTTCGGCGAGCGCGCGGCCGAGCACCGACACGCACGTGTCGAAGTCGATGTTCTCGTCCTTCTCCCCGGGGCGGGCCTTGGTGGACGGCGTGAAGATCGGCTCGGGCAGCCGTGCGGACTCGGCCAGGCCGGGTGGCAGCGCCAGCCCGCACACCTGCCCGGACCGGCGGTAGTCCGCGTAGCCGCGGCCGGTGAGGTAGCCGCGGACGACCGCCTCCACCGGCAGCATGTCGAGCCGCTCGACCAGCAGCGCGCGGCCGCGGACGGACTCGGGGATGAGCGGCCCGTCGCAGGTCACGAGGTGGTTCGGGAGGACGTCGGCGAGCTCGCGGAACCAGAACACGCTCATCGCGGTGAGCACGCGGCCCTTGCCGGGGACCGAGGTGGGGAAGACGCGCTCGAAGGCGGAGATGCGGTCGGAGGCGACGATCAGCAGGTGGTCGTCGCCCGCTGCGTACAGGTCACGGACCTTGCCGGAGGCGAGCCTCCGGCGTGTGGGGAGGGGTGTCACGCACCGAACCCTAACGCGCACCCTCTGCCACCATGGATGATGCTGGCATGGCGTACGACTGGATCTCGGTGACCACCGACTACGGCCTGCGCGACGGCTTCGTGGCGGCCTGCCACGGGGTGATCGCGCGGCTAGCGCCCGCCGTGCGGGTGATCGACGTGACCCACGAAGTGCCGCCCCAGGACATCCGGCACGGGGCGATGGCGCTGGCCCAGACCGTTCCCTACCTGCCGGAATCGGTGCACGTCGCGGTGGTCGACCCGGGCGTCGGCACCGACCGGCTCGGCGTGGTCGTCGTCGCCGAGGACGGGCTGCTGGTCGGGCCGGACAACGGCCTGCTGCTGCCGGCCGCGCAGGCACTGGGCGGGGTCCGGGCGGCCTACGAGCTCGCGGAGCCGTCGCTGCGGCTGCCCGCGACGTCGGCGACCTTCCACGGCCGGGACGTCTTCGCCCCCGCGGCCGCCCACCTGGCGCTGGGCGTCGAGCCGGCGGACTTCGGCGACCCGGTGGACGGCCTGGTCGCGATGCCGGAGCCGTTCGTGGCGGCGTTCCCTGGGAAGCTCGTGTCCGAGGTGCTGACGGTCGACCACTTCGGCAACGTCCAGCTGGCCGCGACCCCGGCGGACCTGGAGCTCTCGGGCCTGTCCGGCGCGGTTTCCGTGCACAGCGAGCGCGTGGCCGTGACCACGGTGCTCGGCCGCACCTTCGCCGACGTGCCCGCCGGCGCGTCGGTGCTCTACACCGACTCGGCGGGGCGGCTCGCGGTCGCGGTCAACGGCGGCTCCGCGGCAGCCGTGCTCGGGCTCGGGCCGGCCCAGGAGTGCACGATCACCTCGTCGCCGACCGCGACCTGACCCGGCCGCAGCACCGCGGCTTTCGTGCCGAAGACGACGCCGCCCTGCGGGTCACGCCGGTAGGTCGCGAGGGTGCGGATCGGCTCGGGACCGGCCTTCGCGCCGGTTTCCTGGTCGACCATGGGGACCGCGCAACGGACGCACCTCTCGGCGTAACCGATCCGCGCGGTGCCGGCGGTCAGTTCGCGGGCCTCGTCTTCGCGGTGGGGTTCGCTCCAGCCGGCGAGCACGATGTTGGGCCGGAAGCGGTCCATCGGCACCGGTTCGCCCTGTCCGGCGGCGATCCGCTCGTTGAGCTTGTCCAAAGAGGACTCCGAAGCGAGCAGCAGGGCGTGCGCGTCACCGAAGGCGGCCAGGCCCGGGAACACCCCGCCGCTGACCCGGTGGTGGTCCGGCGTCACGCCGATCAGCTCGGCCGGGCGGCCGAGCAGGTCCGAGAACCACTCGGCGGCCCGGGGATCCTGCCGGACGCCTTCGCCGTGCCAGCTGAGCATCGACACCGGGCGCCGCGGGCCGTCGCGCCGGATGTCGAAGACGATCTCTTCGCGGCCGGGCGCCGACAGCGCCAGCCGGTCACCGAGGACCCGCGGCCGGACGACCGCCATGACCGGGTGCGGCCGCTGGGTGAGGACGTCGCCGTCCGGTGAGATGACCTGGAAGACCCGGTCGCCCGCGAGCCCGGTGCTGGTCACCTCGGCGGACGGCACGTCGATGCCCGCGCAGGACTTGACCGGGTAGTACGTCAGCCGAGCGATTCTCGCCATCTCCGCAGGCTACCCGGGCGGCCGCCGCCGCAGCGTCTCCTTTCAGAGGACCTGCGAGAGGAACCGCTGCAAGCGGGGGCTCTGCGGTTCGTCGAAGATCTCCGCCGGTGGACCCTGCTCGACGATGCGGCCCGCGTCCATGAACGCCACCTCGTCGGCGACGCTCCGCGCGAAGCCCATCTCGTGCGTCACCACGATCAGCGTCAGCCCTCGCGAAGCCAGGCCCGCCATCAGGTTCAGCACGCCCTTGACCAGCTCCGGGTCCAGCGCGCTGGTCGCCTCGTCGAAGAGCATCACCTCGGGGTCCATCGCCAGCGCCCGGGCGATCGCCACCCGCTGCTGCTGGCCGCCCGACAACGCGCTCGGGCGGTACGGCGCCTTGTCCGCCAGGCCGACGTCGGCCAGGCGGGCGCGGGCGATCGCCGCCGCTTCCTCCTTGCTCAGCTTCTTCACGCTGCGCAGCGGAAGCACGATGTTGTCCAGCACGCTCCGGTGACCGAAGAGGTTGAAGTGCTGGAACACCATGCCGACGCGCTGGCGCAGCGCGTCCGGGTCCGACCTGATCACGGACTCGCCGTCGAGGAGCAGGTCGCCGGAGTCGGGCTCCTGCAGGCGGTTCACGCAACGCAGGAGCGTCGACTTGCCGGAGCCGGACGGGCCGATGATGCACGTCGTCCTGCCGCTCTCCACGCGGAGATCGACCCCGCGCAGGACTTCGAGCGTGCCGAAGCTGACGTGGATGTCCTTCAGCTCCACACTGGACGAACGCACCGCCGTCGTCACGAGGGGACCTTCCCGCTGGCCACCAGGTCCAGCTCGTCTCCGTCGCCCGGCTCGTCGACGCGCACCTTGCGGCCGGTCCGGAGCTTCTTGTCGATGTAGTTGACCAGGTGCGTCAGCGGCACGGTGATCACCAGGAAGAACACGCCGGCGGCGACCAGCGGGGACAGGTTGCCCGTGTTCGCCGCGAGGTCCTGGCCGATCCGGAACAGCTCGCGCTGGCCGGACAGCAGCCCCAGCACGTAGACGAGGCTGGAGTCCTTGACCAGCGCGATGAACTGGTTCACCAGCGCCGGCAGCACCCGCCGGACGCCCTGCGGGATGATCACCAGCAGCATCGACTTGGTGTAGCTCATCCCGAGCGCCCGGCTGGCCTCCATCTGCCCCTTGTCCACGCTCTGGATGCCGGACCGGAAGATCTCGCCGATGTAGGCCGCGGCGATCAGCGACAGCGCCAGGATGCCCATCGGGTACGGGTTCGTGCCCACGACGTCCCGCGCGAGCGTGCCGAGGCCCTGGCCGATCAGCAGGATCGTCAGGATCGCCGGCAGCCCGCGGAAGATGTCCGTGTACACCCGCGCGGGCCAGCGCAGCCACCACTTGGTGGACAGGCCCATCACGGCCAGCACCATGCCGACCACGGTGCCGATCAGCGCCGAGGACACCGACAGGACCAGGGTGTTGAGCAGCCCGGTCTTGAGCAGGTCCGGCAGGACCTGGGAAATGTAGTCCCAGTCCAGGAAGGTGTTGATGAAGTCTCCCACCCGTCACCCACCCCCACCCTCAACGGAAGCGCTTCGCGCTGCTGATTTGTTCACAGTGGACTACTGCCCCGCCTTGAACTCGGCGGGCACCGGCGCGGTCGGCTCGAACTGGTCGTGCACCTTGACCCAGGTGCCGTCGGCGATGACCTTCTTGAGGCCGTCGTTGATCTTGTTGATCAGGTCGGTGTTGCCCTTCTTGAAGGCGAACCCGTGCGGGATGGTGGTGGTGATCGCCTTGGTCACCTTGAGCTTCGCGTCGGGGTTGTTCTTCGCGTAGTCCTCGGCGGTGGCCTGGTCGAACACCGCGCCGTCGATCGCGCCGGTCTTGAGGGCGTTGAGGGCGGCCGCGTCGTTGGGGAACCGCACGGCCTGCGCGGTCGGCGCGTTCGTGCCGAGCCAGGTGTCCGAGACCGTGCCCTGGACGACGCCGACCCGCTTGCCGGCCAGGGAGTTCTCGTCGGTGATGCCGGCGGTCTCCTTGGCCTCGATGCCGAGGGCCTGGTAGTTGTACGGCGCCGAGAAGTCGACGGTCTTCTTCCGGGCGTCGGTCTGGGAGATCGCCGAGCTGCCGATGTCGAACGTGCCGTTCGCGACCTGGCCCAGCAGCGCCGAGAACTCGGTCGCGGCGAACTCCAGCTTCAGGCCCTCCTTGGCCGCGATGGCCTTCAGCAGCTCGTTGTCGAAGCCGGTGTAGTTGCCGTTCTCCTGGTAGGCGTTCGGCTTCGAGTCGCTCAGCGTGCCGACGCGCAGGGTCTTCTCGCCACCGCTGTCCGAGCCACCACCGCACGCCGTGAGCGCGGCCAGCAGGGTGGCGGCCAGCGCCGTGACCAGTGTCTTCCTCATGCTTCTCCTAACCCTGGAACCCGGCCGGCACCGGAGCGGTCGGCAGGAACTGCTGGTGCAGCTTAAGCCAGGTCCCGTCGGAGATCACCTGCTTGAGCCCGTCGTTGATCTTGCCGAGCAGCTCGGCGTTGCCCTTCTTCACCGCGAACCCGTGCGGCACGTCCGTGACGAAGCTCTTCACGACGACCAGCTTGGCGTCCGGGTTGTCGGTGACGTTCTTCTCGGCAATGGACTGGTCCAGGATGTACGCGTCGACCGCGCCGCTCTTCAACGCGGTCAGCGCGGCGGCGTAGTCCGGGAAGCGCACAGCCTGGGCGCTCGGGACTGTGGTGCCCAGCCAGTGGTCGCCGACGGTCGCCTGGATGACGGCGACGCGCTTGCCGGCCAGGCCCTTCTCGTCGGTGACCGGCGTGCCCTGCTTGGCCTGGATGCTCATCGTCTCGAAGTCGTAGGCCGCGGAGAAGTCGACCGTCTTCTTGCGCTCGTCGGTCTGCGCGATCGCCGAGCTGGCGATGTCGTAGCGGCCCGACGCGACCTGCCCGAGCAGCGCGGAGAAGTCGGTCGCGGCGAACTCCAGCTTCAGGTTCTGCTTGGCCGCGACGGCCTTGAGCAGCTCGTTGTCGAAGCCGGTGTAGTTGCCGTCCTTGAGGTAGATGTTCGGCGGCGCGTCGCTCAACGTGCCGACGCGCAGCGTCGAGGAAGCGCTGTCCGAGCCGCCGCAGGCGGTCAGGGTGAGCGCGGCGGCCAGTACGGTGACGATCAGCTTCTTCATGTCACGCCCCCAGATTCTTGACGGGCAGGCCGGGACCGCCCTGTTGCAGTTCCTTCGACAGCGGGGTGTTCTTGTAGAACTGCCCGTAGATCCGGGCGACCGTGCCGTCGGCGACCGCCTTCGCGAGGCCGTCGTTCAGCTTGTTCAGCAGGTCGGTGTTCTTCTTCGCCACCGCGAACGCCGACGGCGTGTCCTTGTCCTCGACCGTGTACCCGAGTTCCAAGGGGACAGCCGGGTTCTGGTCAAGGTACTTCTGCCCGATGTCCTGCGGCACGACCCAGCCGTCGAGGGTGCCGTTCTTCAGCTGCGCGAAGCCCGCGTTGTAGTCCGGGAAGCGGACGACCTGGGCGCCGGCGACCTTGCCCGCGAACTCGTCCTGCACCGAGCCCTGGACCACGCCGAGCCGCTTGCCGCCCAGCGCGGCGATGTCCTTGAGGTTCGCGCCCTTGGCCGTGACGATCGTGGTGAAGCCGGTGTTGTAGCCGTTGGAGAAGGCGACCGTCTTCTTGCGCGCCTCGGTGCTGGAGATCGTCGAGCTGCCGATGTCGAACTTGCCGCCCGCGACGCCGGCGAGCAGGCTGGAGAACTCGGTGCCGACGAACTCGACCTCGAAGCCCTCCCGCTTGGCGATGTCGCGCAGCAGCTCGTTGTCGTAGCCGGTGAACCGGCCGTTCTCGAGGTAGATCGACGGCGGGGCGTCGCTCAGCGTCCCGACGCGCAGGGTGGTCGCCCCCGCGTCGGAACCGCCGCAGGCGGCCGAGGTCAGTGTCAGCGCGCCCGCGGCGACGACCGCGGCGATTTTCGACAGCGTGGATCTCATCGCTTCTTCCAGAGGTAGGCGCGCCCAGGGCGCGAGGAAAGCACGTCAGGTCGCTGGGTAAACGTCCTGACGCTCCGGTTTCGTGCGATCGAGATTAGGGATTTCGCCCGTTCGTGTAGATCCGTTCCAGTCCGTGGAACTCGTGCGTCAGCTCACAGGATCGGCTGCGGCACGTAGCCCGCGGCCTCGGGGAACCGCTCGAGCACCGCCGCGACGCGCTCGGCGACCTGCGTGACCTGCCGCCCGGCCGTGCCGGTGAACGAGATCCGGTCGGCGAGGAGTTTGTCCAGGTCACCGCGGTCGAGCGGGATGCGCTCGTCGGCGGCGAACCGGTCGAGCAGGTCGTTCTCGACGCGGCCTTCGCGCATCTCGAGCGCAACGGCGACCGCGTGCTCCTTGATCGCTTCGTGGGCCGTCTCACGCCCGACGCCGGCGCGGACCGACGCCATGAGCACCTTCGTCGTGGTGAGGAACGGCAGATAGCGATCGAGCTCACGCTCGATCACCGCCGGGAAGGCGCCGAACTCGGCGAGCACGGTGAGGAAGGTCTCCAGCAGGCCGTCGAGCGCGAAGAAGGCGTCCGGCAGCGCGACCCGGCGGACGACCGAGTCGGAGACGTCGCCCTCGTTCCACTGGTCGCCGGCCAGCTCGCCGATCATCGACAGGTAGCCGCGCAGGACGACGGCCAGGCCGTTCACGCGCTCGCACGAGCGGGTGTTCATCTTGTGCGGCATGGCGGACGAGCCGACCTGGCCGGGCTTGAAGCCTTCGGTGACCAGCTCGTGCCCGGCCATCAGCCGGATCGTCTTGGCCAGGCTGGACGGCGCCGCGGCGAGCTGGACCACAGTGGACAGCACGTCGAAGTCGAGCGAGCGCGGGTACACCTGGCCGACGCTGACGAACCGCCGGTTGAAGCCGAGGTGCTGCATCACGCGGTCTTCGAGCTGGTCCAAAGTGGACTCATCGCCGAGCAGGTCCAGCATGTCCTGCGCGGTGCCGACCGGGCCCTTGATGCCGCGCAGCGGGTACCGCTCGACGAGGTTGTCGAGGCGCTCGAAGGCGACCAGCAGCTCATCGGCCGCGGTGGCGAACCGCTTGCCGAGGGTGGTGGCCTGCGCGGCGACGTTGTGGGAGCGCCCGGCCATGACGGTGTCGGCGTGCTCGACGGCGAGGGCGGCCAGCCGCGCGAGCACGGCGGCGACGCGGCCGCGCACGAGCTCCAGGGAGCGGAGCAGCTGGAGCTGCTCGACGTTCTCGGTGAGGTCGCGCGAGGTCATGCCCTTGTGGATGTGTTCCTGGCCGGCGAGGTCGCTGAACTCCTCGATCCGCGCCTTGACGTCGTGGCGGGTGACGCGCTCGCGGGCGGCGATCGACTCGAGGTCGACGTTCTCCAGCACGCGCTCGTAGGCCTCGACGACGCCGTCCGGGACCTCGACGCCGAGGTCGCGCTGGGCTTTGAGGACGGCGAGCCAGAGCTGCCGTTCCAGGACGACCTTCTGCTCCGGCGACCAGAGCGAGACCAGCTCCGCCGAGGCGTAGCGGGCGGCGAGCACGTTCGGAATGCGGGGCTTGTCCGTCACGCCTTCACCCTACCTGCGCAGGTCAGCGCGGTAGTGGTCCGGGGTTTCACCACTCGGCGAAGCTGCCGTCGTCGTGACGCCACACCGGCGAGCGCCAGGCGTGGCCGAGCTCGTCCGCCCGGCGCACGGCTTCCTCGTCGACCTCGATGCCGAGGCCGGGGCCGAGCGGGCGGGCCGCGTAGCCGTCCTGGAACGCGAAGATCGACGGATCCGCGAGGTAGATGTGCTCGCGGCCCTCGTGGTAGTGCATGCCCACACTTTGTTCCTGGATCAGGAAGTTCGGCGTCGCGAAGGCGACCTGCAGCGACGCGGCCAGCGAAATCGGGCCGAGCGGGCAGTGCGGGGCCAGCGAAGCGCCGTAGATCTCGGCCAGCGCCCCGATCCGCCGCAGCTCCGAGATGCCGCCGGCGTGCGAGGGGTCGGGCTGGACGACCGCGACGCCGGCGTCGAGCACCGGCTTGAACTCCCAGCGCGAGTAGAGCCGCTCGCCGAGCGCGATCGGCACGGTCGAGGCCTCGACGACCGAACGCAGCGCGTCGCCCTGGATCTCCGGCAGCACCGGCTCCTCGACGAACAGCGGCTGGACGTCCTCCAGCAGCCGCACCAGCCGGCGGGCCATCGCGGGCGAGACGCGGCCGTGGAAGTCGATCGCGAGGTCGCGGTGCGGGCCGAGCGCCTCCCGCGCTTCCCAGGCCCGCGCCACCGCCGCGTCGGCCTCGGCCGGGGACGCGATCGCCGTCAGGGGGCCGGCGACGTTCATCTTCACCGCGGTGAACCCGGCCTCGACCTGCGCGGTCACGGCGTCCCGGATGCCGTTCGGGCGGTCGCCGCCGATCCAGCTGTAGACCCGGACGCGGTCGCGGACCGGGCCGCCGAGCAGCTCGTGCACCGGCGCGTTGCGGACCTTGCCGGCGATGTCCCACAGCGCGTGGTCGAACCCGGCGAGCGCGCTGGAGAGCACGGGGCCGCCGCGGTAGAAACCGCCGCGCCGCAACACCTGCCAGTGGTCCTCGATGCGCAGCGGGTCCTGACCGATGAGCAGGTCGGAGAGCTCGTGCACGGCCGCGCGCACGGTCTCGGCGCGCCCCTCGACCACGGGCTCGCCCCAGCCGCTGATCCCTTCGTCCGTGCTGACCTTGAGGAACAGCCAGCGCGGTGCGACCAGGAACGTCTCGATGGCGGTGATCTTCACCCGGTGCCCCCGTTCTACGCGGAATCCTTGGCGGCGGACCAGCCGCCGTCGACGGTCAGCTCGGCCCCGGTGACGAACGACGCGGCGGCCGAGAGCAGGAAGGCGATCACGGCCGCCACCTCGGCCGGGTCGCCGAGGCGGCCGGCCGGCGTCGCCCGGGCGCTGCGTTCGCGGTCCTCGGGCGGGATGTCCTTCCACGCCTCGGTGAGCACCGGCCCCGGCAGCACGGAGTTGACCCGGACCTCGGGGGCGTACTCGACGGCCAGCTGCCGGGCCAGCGCGACGAGCGCCCCCTTGCTGGCCGCGTACGCGGGGTGGCCCGGCAGGCCGAAGTGCGCGTGCACGGACGAGACCAGCACGATCGAGCCACGCCGCGCCCGCAAGGACGGCAGGCAGGCCTTCACGGCGAGGTAGGTGCCGGTCAGGTTGACGTCGAGCTGGCGCTGCCACTCGGCCCGGTCGATCTCGTGCAGCGGCCCGGTGCTGGGCACGTAGGCGTTGCTGACCAAGGCGTCCACCTCGCCGATCCCCGCCCAGGTCGCTTCGTCGCTCACCGAGCCCCGGACCGGCGTGACGCCGTCGGGCAGCTCGGCGACGTCCACACCCAGTACCCGGTAGCCGTCTTCCCGGAGTTTCCGCGCGGTTGCCGCCCCGATCCCGGACGCCGCTCCGGTCACCACCGCTGTCGGCATGGCCTCTCCCGTCTTCGAACGCAAGAATAAATCTTAAATTAGTATTTCACAAGATAGACTGGTGTCATGAGCTACCGGTGGGAGATTACGGCGGACGCCGTGCGCCAAGGAGTCATCGGAATCGTGCGCACGCGCGATGCGGAGTCCGCGGTCGAAGCGGCCCGCGCGGCCCTCGAAGCCGGGCTGCGCTCGATCGAGCTGCCGCTGACGAACTCCGGCGCGCTGGACGCGATCTCCGGGCTCTCGGCCGCCTACCCGGAGGCGACGATCGGGGCCGGGACCGTGCTCGACGAGACGTCGGCGGTGCTCGCCATCCGTGCGGGGGCGCGGTTCCTCGTGTCGCCGTCGGTGGACACCGCGGTGATCCGGACCGCGCACCGGTACGGCGCGGCGGCCTTCCCCGGCGCCGGCTCGGTGACCGAAATCGTGCGTGCCCTGGAAGAAGGCGCCGACGCGGTGAAGGTGTTCCCGGCGTCGGCACTCGGGCCGTCGTGGGTGGCGGACGTGCGGGCCGCGCTGCCGCAGGCCCCGCTGGTACCCACCGGCGGCATCGGTCCCGAGGACGTGCCAGGCTGGCTCTCGGCGGGCGCGGTCGCCTGCGGGATCGGCTCGGCGCTGACCCGCGGGACCGCCGCGGAGATCGCCGCCCGGGTCGAGACGCTGTTGAGGAGCGCGCATGGCTGAGCTGGTCTTCGTCGGGTGCTACACCGGCGATGCGGGCAACGGCACCGGGATCACGACGCTCTCGCGGTCGCCGTCCGGCTCGTTGCGCGAAGTGGCTTCGCTGCCGCTGGAGTCGCCGTCGTGGCTGGTGCGCCACCCGTCGTTGCCGGTGCTGTACGCGGCCAACGAGACCACGGACGGCGGCGTGACGGCGCTGGCCATCGCCCCGTCCGGCGAGCTGTCGGTGCTGGGCACGGCGGAGACGGGCGGCGCGCACCCGTGCCACCTCGCGGTGACCCCCGACGGCCGGTTCCTGTTGTGCGCCAACTACACCGGCGGCAGCGTGACGGTCTTCTCGCTCGCCGGCTCCGGGGCACTGGTGGCCCGGACGGCACTGGTCCGGCACCACGGCAGCGGCCCGGTGGCCGACCGCCAGGAGGCGGCGCACGTCCACATGGCCGTCCCGTCGGAGGACGGTTCCATCGTGAGCGCGGTCGACCTGGGAACGGACGAGATCCGCAGCTACACGCTGACGTCGTCGGGCGCCCTCGAGCCGCTGGCGGTGTCCGCGCTGCCGCCGGGCACGGGACCGCGTCAGCTGGTGCGCCGTCCGGGCACCGACCTGGCGTACGTCGTCGGCGAGCTGGCCGGGACGCTGGTGACGGTCCGCGAGAAGGCGCCGGGCGCGTTCGAGGTGGTGGCGACGACGCCGTCGACGCTGTCTTCGGTGCAGCCCAACCTGGTCGCCCACCTGGAACTGGCCGACTCCCGTCTGTACGTTTCGAACCGCGGGCCGGACTGCGTGACGGAGTTCGCGCTGGACGACGCGGCCGCGGTGGCCGACCAGCCGTGCGGCGCGAACCCGCGGCACTTCGCGCTGGTGGACGGCACTTGTTACGTGGCGGCGCAGTCGGAGGACGCGATCACGGCGTTCACCCTGACCGCGTCCGGCGAGGCCGAGCTGCGGTACCACCCGACGGGCTCGCCGACGTTCGTGCTGCCGGTTTCCCTGTCCTGACCTTGCGTTCATAATGCGGTCACCACCTGCCGGCTGAGAGGGCCCTCCATTGACCGAACACCGGCCACGCGGGTTGCACGGCCAGACCGTGGAGGCACTGGCCAGCCGGATCCTCTCCGACGAGTGGGGCGAGGGCACCGTCCTCGACCTGCCCGCGCTGCGCGAAGAGCTCGACATCAGCCTGACCGCGCTGCGCGAAGCGCTCAAAGTGCTGGCCGCCAAGGGCATGATCGACGCCCGGCAGAAGCGCGGCACCTTCGTGCAGCCGCGCGAGAAGTGGAACATGCTCGACGCCGACGTCATGCGCTGGCAGACCGCGGCCGCCGACGACCCCGGGTTGCTCGACGAGCTCACCGAGGTCCGGGCCGTCGTCGAGCCCGCCGCCGCCCGGATCGCCGCCGGGCGGGCCACCGAGGAAGACCTCGAGTCGCTGCGGGACGCGCTCGCCGAGATGGCCGCCGCCGGCGACGACCCGGAGGCGAGCGTCCAGGCCGACCTCGCCTTCCACCGGCGGCTGATGGCCGCCACGCACAACAACTTCCTGGTGCGGATGGAACGGATCATCGCGATCGGGCTGGCCGAGCGGGACAAGCTCGTGCACGGCGCGGCGACGGCGGAAGACCCGGTGCCGAGCCACCGGAAGGTGTTCGACGCGATCGTCGCGGGTGACCCGGCGGCGGCCGAGCAGGCGATGCTCGGCCTGGTCACCAAGGCCCAGGACGACCTGGAGAAGGCTCAGCGCACCCGGTCGTGAGTGGTAATGCGGGTTAGAACCCTACTTACCACTCACGACCAGCGGCGGCAGACTGCTCAGGCGAGGGCGGCCTGGAGCATCCGGGCGGCGGCCGCGCGGGGCTCCGGATCGACCTCGACCAGCGCGTTGACGACCGCGCCGTCGACGAGCGCGACCAGCCGCGCCAGCTCGGTCGCGGTGACCGGCGTGCCGGACCGGGCGAAGATCTCCGTCAGCAGCTCGTTGAGCTGGGCCGACAGCGTCCGCATCAGCGGCCGCAGGTACGGGCGGCGGCCGGTCGCGACCAGCCGCTCGTAGCGCAGGAGGACGGCTTCGGCGTCGGCCACCTGGTCGCCGCTCTCCGGGCCGAGCAGCAGGTCCAGCACCAGGTCGACGGTCGCCTGCACGCCGCGGTTGCGGGTCGCGAGCTCCTCCAGCCGGCGGCGGCCGGTCGCCAGCTCGGCGTTCGCGTGGTGCTCGACGGCCGCCGTGACCAGGTCTTCCAGCGAGTCGAAGTAGTACGTCGTCGACGCCAGCGGCAGGCCCGCCCGCTCGGCCACCGCCCGGTGCCGCACCGCGTCGAACCCGCCCTCGACGAGCAGTTTCGCGGCGGCCTCGACGAGCGCGGCGCGCCGTCGCTCCCCCTTGGGGGTGGTCGCAGCGGTCATGACCGGTCATTCTGCCAACCGGGCGGCCCGCCGCTCAGAACCGGGGCGCGAGATCGCGGGCGAACCGGTCCACCTCACCCGCGTACGGCGCCGCCGCTCCCGCGGACGGCACGCTGACCAGCACCAGCACCCCACCGGACGCGGTACCCACCCGCGCGGTGACCGTGCCGGCCGGCTGGGACTTGAAGACCTCCGGGATGCCCTTCGGGTACACCGCCGCGGCGACTTCACCACCCGGGACCGGGAACCCCGCGGACCGCGCGACCGTCGAACAGGCGCCGCCCGGGACTGCCTGGGTGGCGACGAGATGGCCGGGGAGCTCGCCAGCGAGGGCAGTGGCGAGCTCCCCGTCCACCTGTTCGCACCCGGAGGCGCCTTCGGCCAGCTGGCCGGTCTTCCCGTCCCCGGCACCCCCCTGCTGAGGTGGCTGGGCCGGGAAGTTCGGTGACTCCCCGCCGACTTGAGGACGCATCGAGCCGTCGCCGGGTTGCCCGGAGCCCGGTGTCGCCCGCGCGGGGGCGTTGTCCGTCGCCGCGGTCATCGACTTCAAGGTATCGCCGGACAGCTGGCTGTACACGCCGAACCCGGCGACGACCAGGACCGCGGCGCTCACGCCGGCGGTGATCCGGTTGCGGCGGCGGGCGGTCTGGCGGCGGGACTCCCGGACGACGTCGCCCTGGGTGAACGACGGTTCGGGGACATCCCCGGGCGCGGCGGAGAACAACGAGCGCAGTTCCTGCTCATCCATTGGTCTCCACCTCCCGTTCGAGGACCTGCCTCAGGTTCGCCAGCCCGCGGGCGGTCTGGCTCTTCACGTTGCCTTCGCTGCACCCCAGCGCCTTCGCCGCGCCGGTCACGTCGAGTCCCTCGAAGAACCGCATGACCAGCACCGCCCGCTGCTTGGGCGGCACTTCCTTCAAGGCCGCGAGCAGGTCCTCCCTGGTCGCGACCAGGTCGTCGAGGCCGGGCGTGTCGTCCGGCGGCTCCGGCAGCGTCTCGGTCTGCCACTCGCGCCGCCACGGACGCCGCGATTCGTCGATCGAGGCCCGGACGAGCGTGGTGCGGACGTACGCGTCGGTCGCCGCGCGATCCCTGATCTTCTTCCACCTCCGGTGCAGTGCCACGAACGCCGTCTGCGCGAGGTCGTCCGCCCGGTGCCAGTCGCCGCAGAGCATGTACGCGGTCCGGCGCACGGCGTCCCGCCTGGCGGCGAAGTACTCCGCGAACTCCTGCTCGTCGCGCTGGTCCACGCGCAGTCGTGCTCCGCTCTGTTGTCGTTCGCCCGAGAGGACGGAATCAGGGGCGTCCACGGTTGCACGGACGGAGGAGGTTCGACCACTCCAGGGCTGATTGATCCCCACGACGTGGGTGTGATGTGATCGCACCGTGACCTTCGATCCGCCCGTACTGGACTTCCGCTCCGACACCGTCACCCGGCCGGATGACACGATGCGGGCGGCGATGGCCTCCGCCGAGGTCGGGGACAACGTCCTCGAGCGCGACCCCACGGTCGCGGAACTCGAGGAGCGGGCGGCGCACGTCCTGGGCATGCAGGCGGCCCTGTGGGTGCCGAGCGGGACCATGGCCAACCTGATCGCGCTGAGCCTGCACCTGCAGCGCGGCGACCGGTTCCTCGCCACCCGGGGCGCGCACGTGCTGGCCAACGAGCTGGGCTCGGCGGCGTGGCTGGCCGGCGGCATGCCGGACATCCTCGAGCACGACGGCGGCCCGGGCCGCCCATCGCCCGACGCCCTCGCGGCCGCGATCGGACAACCCGGGCCGTACTTCACATTACGGACATCGCTGCTCTGCCTCGAAAACACCCACAACGCCGCCGGTGGCGCGGTGACCCCGCCCGACGAGCACGCCCAGCTGCTGTCGGTCGCCAAAGAAGCCGGCCTGACCGTGCACCTCGACGGCGCGCGGCTGTGGCAGGCCGCGGTCGCGCTCGAAGTGCCGCCGGCCGCGCTCACCGTCGGCGTCGACACCGTGTCGGCCTGCTTCAGCAAGGGCCTCGGCGCGCCGGTCGGCTCGGTCGTCGCGGGCAGCACGGCGTTCGTCGAGCGGGCCCGCCGGATGCGGCAGATGCTCGGCGGCGGCGTCCGGCAGGGCGGCGTCCTCGCCGCGGCCTGCCTGATCGCCCTGGACCGGATCCCCGACCTGGCCGAGTCGCACGAGAACGCCCAGCGGCTCGCCGAGGGCCTGCGCGAACACGGCTGGCCGACCAACACACCCGACACCAACATCGTGCTCGCCGAGGTCCCCGACATCCCGACCGCACTGGCCTGGCTCGACTCGCTCGGCATCCGCGCGGTGCCGATGGCGGGCCGGGTCCGGTTCGTCACCCACCGGGACCTGAGCGCGACCGACGTCGAAGAAGCCCTGCGCCGGATCAAGACCGGCGCCTGACGGAGTCACCGGGGGACCTGATGAACTGGATCGTGTTCGACTACGGCGACGTGCTCAGCAAGCCGAGCGCCGCCCTGCCCGACCTGGCCGCGGCGATGGGCGCGCCGCTGCCGGGATTCCTGGAGGCGTACTGGGAGTACCGGCTGCCCTACGACGCCGGCAGCACCCCGCTCGAGTACTGGCAGGCGGTCGGCGACGCCGTGGGCGCGCCGGTCGACGAGGCGCTGTCGGCCGAGCTGACCCGCATCGACGTCGAAGGCTGGGGGCACCTGGAGCCGTCGTCGAAGGCGCTGCTCGAAGCGCTGTCCGAGGCCGGCGCGAACCTGGCGCTGCTCTCGAACGCGCCGATCGCGTTCGGCGAGTGGGTCCGCGCGCAGGACTGGGCGCGGCTGTTCCGCGTGACGCTGTTCTCCGGCGACGTCCGGTGCGTCAAGCCGGACGCGAAGATCTTCCGCCTCCTGCTCGACGAGCTCGGCGCCGAGCCGGCCGACTGCCTGTTCTTCGACGACCGCGAGTCCAATGTCGAGGGTGCACGGGCGGTCGGGCTCCGCGCCCACGTCTGGAACGGCGCCGACGCGGCCCGCGCGTGGCTCGGCTGAAAGGTTCACGCGCACCGCACGGCCGCGCACCCGCCGTGATCTCCATGTCCTAGGCTGAGCGTCCCCACACTCCCCGGTAGGTGCGCATGGCGACGAGCGAACGACCATCGGCCCACGTCGACTTCGAACGGCCGAGCATCGCTCGCGTCACCGACGCGCTGCTGGGCGGGCAGAACCACTACGAGCCCGACCGCGCCGTCCTGCGGCAGCTGACGGCGATCGCGCCGGAAGCCCCGGCGATGGCCCGGGAAGTGCGGCAGTGGCTGGTGCGCGCCGTCCGCTACCTGACCGAGCGGCTGGCCGTCGACCAGTTCCTCGACCTCGGCTCCGGCTTCCCGACGGCGGAGAACACCCACCAGGTGGCGCAGAAGTACAACCCGGAGGCGCACATCGTCTACGTCGGCGACGACCCGGTGGTGGAGGCGCACGGCCGGGCCCTGCTCGTCGACAACGACTTCACGCACATCTGCGGCACCGACCCGCTGAACCCCGGCGAGACGCTCACCGGGGTCGGGCGGTTCATCGACTTCGACCGGCCCACCGGGCTCGTGCTGTGCGGGGTCGTCGACCACATCGCCGACCTCCAGCAGGCGCAGCAGGTGGTCAAGTCCTACGTCGGCGCGCTGGCACCGGGGTCGTACCTGCTCCTGCTGCACCAGCACAACCCGGACGACGGCTCCGACGCGGCCGGCGTCGCGACGTCCCTGCAGGACCGCTTCGGCCGCATCGGGCTGGACACGCTCTACCGCACCCGGGCCGAGATCACGTCGTTCTTCGACGGCCTCGACCTCCTGGAACCCGGACTGACCGCGCCCCACCTGTGGTGGCCGGACGGGCCGCGCCTGGCGCCGCTGACGCCGGTCAACTGGACGGCGCTGGGCGGCGTGGCGCGGATCCCCTAGTAGCGGTTGATGCGCCGCGGGTCCTTCTTGCCGCCGGTGATCGCCTTGTAGCCGGCGGCGCCGAGGAAGGCGATGCCGCCGATGATGGCGATCCACAGGACGGCCTTGAACACGAACCCGATCACGGCGCCCAGCACCATGAACGCCACCCAGGCGACGATCAGGCCGCCGACGATCTTCCAGAACATGGTTCCTCCGATGTCTCCCCGTGGCCCCACCGGCCCGATGTCTCCACACTGCCACCTGGCGCGGTGAAACTCCCCTCGGAACGGCAACGTTCGGGGTTTATTCAGGGTTCCCCCTGGCCAGCCAGCCCCCCAGGCGCCGGACCCCTTCGTCGATGTCCTCGGCGCTGCCGGCGAAGGAGAACCGGACGTACTTGCCGCCGTCGACCGGGTCGAAGTCGACGCCGGGGGTGATGGCGAGCCCGGTGTCGGCGAGCAGCCGCTGGCACCAGCTCAGGCTGTCCTGCGTGTACGCGCTGACGTCGGCGTACGCGTAGAAGGCACCGTCGGCCGGAGCGAGCTTGTCGAGGCCGATGCGCTGCAGGCCGGCGAAGAGCCGATCGCGGTTGGCGCGGTACCGCTCGACGTGCGCGTCGGCTTCCGCGTACGCCTCGGGCGTAAAGGCGGCGAGGGCCGCGTACTGCGAGACGGCGGGCGGGCAGATGGTGAAGTTGCCGGTCAGGACGTCGATCGCGCGGTGGAGGCGCTGCGGGGCGAGCATCCAGCCGAGCCGCCAGCCGGTCATCGCGAAGTACTTCGAGAAGCTGCCCAGCACGAGCGGTTCGCGGCCGTACTGCCAGGCGCAGTCGAGCTCGGCACCGTAGGAGATGCCGTGGTAGATCTCGTCGCTGATCAGCTGGACGCCGTGCGAGGAGCACCAGCCGGTGATCGCGGCGAGCTCCCCGGGTGGCAGCACGGTCCCGGTGGGGTTGCTGGGGCTGGCGACGATCAGGCCGTCGATCGGGCCGAGCTCGTCGAGGAGGGCGACGGTCGGCTGGAAGTTCGTCTCGGCGGTGGTGGCGAACTCGACGACCTCGCAGCCGAGGACGGACAGCAGGTTCCGGTAGGCCGGGTAGCCGGGCCGCGCCATGGCGACCCTGGCGCCGGGATCGAAGGCGCTGAGGAAGGCGAGCAGGAAACCGCCCGAGGAACCGGTGGTCAGGACGACGTCGTGCGCCTGAACGTCGACGTCGTACTGCTTCCGGTAGTGCCCGGCGACGGCCTCGCGCAGCTCGGGGATGCCGAGCTGCTCGGTGTAGCCGAGGGTGCTGTTCTGCAGGGCTTCTTGCGCGGCCTCGAGCACGGGCTTCGGCGCCGGAGCGGACGGCTGCCCGGCCGCGAGCGACACGAGATCGCCGTGGCTGCGCTGCCGGGCCCCGGCCGCGGAGAGGACGTCCATGACGTGGAAGGGCGGCACGCCGGCCCGCAGCGCGGGCCCGGCGAAAGCTCCGAGGTCGGCCATGGGGCCAGGCTAGTAGCCGCGGTAGGCACCACCGTGGGCCATGGCCTTGATACCGGGCACGTTGTCGAGGCTCCCGTACCGGTCGAAGGAGTACCGCACACCGGCGATGATGTTGTCGACCGGGTTGTAGATGTTGTCGTGGCCGGGGAGCTTGTGGGCGTTGAACGTCGAGTCGATGCACTGCATGAGCCCTTTTGACGGGTGCCCTGCGGCCGCATTGGAATTGCCGGTCAGGAAGAGGTGGTCGCCTTCCTGGGCCGTCCACGTGCCCAGTTCGGTGGTCACGCACCAGACGTCACCCCGCCCGGCGGCTTCCTTCTTCAGGAACGCCCCGGTGATGATCGGGTTGTTCAGGTGCACGGAGAATTCCGGCTTCCAGGTCTCCGGCTGGTTCTTCCGCGCCACGGGGAGCACCCGGGGCCGGGCTCCGGACAGGTGACCGGCGAGCGCGATCGCGTCGAGGACGGTACCGGGCGCCTGGTAGATGACGATCTGCGGCCGCGAGTACCCGGGCCGCACGTATCGGGTGCCTTCGGCGTCGGTGATCGCCTCGAGCCAGGCCTCGCGCTGGGCGGTGGACATCGCCAGCACCTGGGCGACCGCGTCGGAGCGGGGATGCCCGGCGCGGGCCAGCAGGTCCTGGGCGTAGTCGTGGTCCAGCCGGAACTGGTGCCGGAGCCCGCACCCGCCGCGGTCGTCGACGTACAGCGCGTGCGGTACGCCGTCGAGGAGCTTGCGCAGCTTCGCCACCATTTCGGGCTTCGACTGCGCGATCGACATGGTCGGGCGGTGCCGGCGGGACTCGATGTGGCCATCGCCGGCGATCCACCCGAGAACGGCTGCTTCCGGCACGCTGATGTCCAACGAGGATTCGGTGGCCGCCGGCGCCGCCAGGAGGATCCGGTCGCGTGACCGGACGTTCTCGGTGGTGACGAAACCGGCCTCGGTCTCGTAGTGGTTCTCCTGCTTCGGCGAGACGAATCCGTGCTTCTTCCGCCTGTGCACCGCGACGCCGTTCGCCGGCTGCTTCGCCGCACGCGGCTCCCAACCGCAGTCAGGGCACACCACCGGCAGATCGGTGCGGCCGACGCTCACCCGCGGGAGGTTGAGCCAGCGGTGGTTGGGCGTCGTGGTCGCCTGCCACCGTGAGTTGAACATCCGGACGAGCTCGGCGTCTTCGTGGTGGACGACCCGGGTGATCCGCGTCCACTCGCTGCGCCCGGTGGCCGGGTTGTAGCCGATCGTTTCGTCGCCGACCTCGACCGCGTCGTGCTTCAGCAAGCCGCGCCTGGTCACGATCTGCGTGTCGAGCGGCACGCAGTCCCAGTTGTTGATGGCATTGGGATTTCCGCCGGATTCGTGCTGAATGATCGCCCAAATCTTCGGGATATCGGCATCCGTCACCGGAATTCCCGCGGCCTGGAGGGCCTTCATGGCCTCCTGGATCCACTGCTGGACGTTCCCCGGCGGCGGCGAAGAAGGCGGCCCACCGCTCGGGCCGAGGCCGCCACCACCGCCTCCTCCGCCCCCGCCACCACCGCCGCCGCCGTGGGAGGAGCCGTTGCTGTGGATGCCGCCCGTGCTCTTGGGGGCCGACGCCGAGCTGCTCGGGAGCGGGACCTGGTCGTAGCCGCCCTCGATCTGCTGGGACATCAGTTTCTGCGACGCCTTGATCGCCGTGTCGGCCTGGGTCTGGAGGCCGGTCACGTCGCCGTCGAAGCCGGCCGTGATGGTGTGGATGTCCGTCTTCGCCGTGGCCAGGATCTGGTCGGCACCGGGGCTGGGGCCCGGCTTGCCTTCGTCGTGGGCCTTCTTCGCCGCGGCCAGGGCGTTGTTGATGTCGGTTTCGGCCTTGGCGTTGCGGTCGTTGACCGCCTTCTCCGCGGCGAGCTGCTTGTCCCCGACGTTCTTCTTGAGCTGCTCGAGGGTGCGCGCGAGGTCGTCGAGGTCCTTGGCGACGTCCTCGAGGTGGGTCTGCACCTTGGTGCCGGCGTCGCGGACCTGGCGGACGTACTGGAAGAACTGGTCCGCCGCCGGGCCCGCCCACACGCTGCCGTTGAGCGCGTCGGTCGAATTCTTCAGGGAAGCGTTGTGGTCACCGGCGTTCTTCCCCGCCTCGCGGAACTGCGTTGCCGCCGCCGTGATCTTTCCCAGATCGACCTTTTCGACCTGGTCGACCTTCTTCATGAAGGCGTCCCAATTGTCCGGCGTTCCGGCGCCGACCGCGTTCAAACCCACTCTGATGCCCCCACCCGGCTCACTTGTCGACGTGCAGTTTCAGGTCGCTCGCCCCGACCTGGTCGGTCTCGGCGATCAAGCCCGCGGCCTTGCGCATGGCGAACCCCAGTGCCTCCATGTGCCGGCCCGCGGCGTCGAACTGGTTGTGCACGCCGTCCTTGAACTTGCCGACCGCGCCGTGCGCGTCGCCCGTTTCGTCCATGCCGCCGAAGGGGCTTTCCTTCTCGTGGTCCAGGCCGGTGACCTTGTGCTTGGACTTTTCGAACTCGTCCTTCAGCTTCTCCACCTGGCGGGCCGCGATGGCCATCGAGTCCGGGTCGTAGACAGGCACGGTTCGTCATCCCCTTCGGAAACTTGTCTCCGCCCGATCGGACGTCGTCACGACCAGAACGGTTCCCGCGCTTACTTTATGACTTCACCCGGGGCGCGGGTACGGATCTCCGCCAACTTCCACCCCAGCGGGGATCAGGCCTCCGCCACCAGTTCGCGGATCCGCGTGGCGAGCAGGGCGTTGTCCGCCGGGGTGACGGTGGCCCACTCGCGGCCGTCGCCGTCGCGGCCCACCTGGAACAGGTAGCGGCCCGCGTCCGTGTCGAAGAACGCCACCACCCGGGCCGCCCGGTGCACCACGCCGTCGCGCGAGGTGCGTTCCGCGCCGAACTGGCCGCGGGCCTCCTGACCCAGCAGCATCCCCGAGAGCTCCTGGGCCTGGAACAGCGGGATCCCGCGGTCCTCCAACGCCGTGACCAGCGCCTTCGCGTCACCCTTCGCGGCCGCGTCGGCGGACTTCACGACGTCGTAGGGCAGGCTGACCGTCTGGCCGACGCCCGGCCCCAGGTCGCCCGCCACCGAGACCGCCGCCTCCGCGAGGCCGTCCTCGGTGGCCGGGATCAGCCAGACCTCGCCGTGGTCCACCACCGCCAGCACCGCCTGGCCGCGCAGGCTGACCGCGCGGCCGCGGATCTCGCGTTCCGCCCACACCCACACGTCGATGCCGAGCTGCGGGCGCGCCAGCAGGTGCAGCAGGTCGGCCAGCTCGCCGGACACCCGCCGGTTGCGGGCCAGGCGCCGCTCGCTCAGCGACGCCCACGCCGCGTCGACGAGCTCGCGCCGCTCGGCGAAGGTGGTGCCGTCGCTCGGCACGTCGAACGCGACGTGCCGCCGGGGCAGTTCGAAGGATTCCCAGAGCACGTCGAACTCGAGGGCCGACAGGACGAGCGACACGGTCAGCGCACATCCCCGCCGTGGTCACCGAGCACGTCGGGCGAGACCATCCGCTGGTCGGCGAACAGGTCCTGATCGTCGACGCCGTAGCGGCGGACGTGCTCGGCGTCGTCCTCCTGCGGGGCCGCCTCGGAGAGGAACTTCGCCTCGCCGGGCTTCTGCTTCGGGCTGATCTGCTCGGACTTGCGCAGCGCGACGGCCTCTTCTTCGGGCAGCTCGCCGACCGGCAGCGGCCGCACCGGGCCCTTCGGCTGGCTCTTGTCGCGCCGCTGGCGCTCCTTGTCGCCGCTCAACGCGCCGCCGGCCACGCCCGCGCCGATCGCCGCCGCGCCGGCGCCGACGTCGCCGGGGGTCGCGCCGGGCTTGGCGACGAAGCCGCGTTCGCCGGTGTACTGGCCGGGCTGGAGCGGGGCCTGCGGCATCGCGCCGACCGTGCGGCCCTTCGCCAGCAGGCCGTCCGGGCCGCGGCCGGTGGTGCTGTCGATGCCGGTCGCGCCACCCGTCGCGCCACCGGGCGTGCCGCCGCCACCGCCGCCGAGCGACTTGATCGGCGCCGTCGCGGGGGCCGATCCGGGCGGCAGCGCGCCGGGCGCACCCGGCGGGCAGAACGGATCGGGCTGCCCCCCGGCCCCCGGGCCGGGCGTGAAGCGACCGGACGGGTCGCCGGACGTACCGCGCCCCGGGGTGTGCACCCAGCCGGGGCCGGGCGAGGACGTCGGCGGCTTCGCGCCCGACGGCGTCGTCGAACTCGGCGTCGTGTGCTGGGCCGGCGGGGCCCCGGCCCCGCCGGCCGAGCCGGCCGTGCTGGTCCGGCGCGGTGGCTGCGGGGGTGCGGACCGGGACGGCTGCTGGGCCGCGACGCCGTAGACCGGGGTCGGCGGATCGGCGCGCACGGTGTGCGACACCGGCTGCACCACCGGCGGGTCGACGTGCACCGAGCGGACCTTGTCCGAAGCCGGTTTCACGCCGCCGTCCGGGGTCACCGCGACCGCGGCGCCGGCGACGTCCAGCACCCCCGGCGTGATGCCCGGGGCGGCCAGCTTCAGCGACTCGGGGTCGGACAGCGCCTGCGTCGAGAGCAGGTTCGTGCCGCTCTGCTGCGCGTACTCGTTCAGCGCCTGCTGCGCCTGGGCCTTGGCGTCGTTCGCGGCCTCGACCTGACGCGCGTGGTCGGTCTCGAACCCGATGAGGCTCAGCAGGCTGTCGCCGAGGGTGAAGCCGCCCGCGCCCTTCCGGACCGTCTCGGCGTCCGGCAGCTTGTACTTGGTGCGGTTGAAGGCTTCGCCCTGCTCGAACACCATCTCCGCGGCGTGCGCGACCTTCGTGGTGGCGTCCTGGGAGAAGCCGGCCTGCTCGGTGAAGACCTGGCTCGCCGCGCCGCCGGCCTGGCTCTGCCATTCGACGCCGAGTTCGAGCAGCTGCGCGCGCAGCGTCTGGTCGGTGTGGGCGAGGGCGGTCGCGACGGCCTTCAGCGCGTCGACGGCGGTGCCGATGCTGCCGGTGCCGTCGCCGTTGATCATCCGGGTGATCTGGTCGGCGATCGCGGTGTTGGTCCAGCCGTCGAACCGGTGGTTCTGGATCCCGGCCGCGAGCTCGGAGAATTCCACGCGCCCTCCCTAGTTGCGTGCTTTCAGGGACTGCAGCGCCAGGTCGGCGGCGTGCGCCGACATGTCGCACAGCTGCGGCTGCGTGAGCTTGCCGCGGGTGATGGCGAAGGTCTGGACGGCCAGCGTCTGGCCCTTCGCGACGCCGACGAGCGTCTCGCAGTCGGCCGGGTCGCCGTCCGCGCGGTGGTTCGTCAGCGCCGGGTAGCCACCGATGGTCTTCGGCTCGGTGGTCATGCTGTTCTTCTTGCGGGTGCCGGTGATCCACTGGTCGAGGTCCGCCGGCACGGCCCGGACGTGGTAGGAGTGCATCGGCTCGGCGCTGTCGGCGTCGAACACGCAGGTCGGGCCGTCCTGCTGCGGAGCCGTGCGCGGGACGCTGTTGATCTTCAGCGCGTCGAGCTGC
Source organism: Amycolatopsis sp. cmx-13-12 (assembly GCA_049998155.1). Lineage (GTDB taxonomy): Bacteria > Actinomycetota > Actinomycetes > Mycobacteriales > Pseudonocardiaceae > Amycolatopsis. The sequence continues at coordinate 1,394,028 of JAEBES010000002.1, forward strand.
ACCTGCGGGAAGATCTCGCACAGGTCGACGCCCTGCAGCGACAGGTCGGCGGGCCGCTGCGGCAGCTGGGCGGCCTTGGCGCTCTGCGACGCGGCCGTGGCGGCCGTTTCGACCGGGTACGGCGTGCCTTCGGTGCCCGCGGAGCAGCCGGCGAGCGCCGCCGTCGCGAGCACGCCTCCGGCGATCCGGTTACGCACCGTGCTTGCCGCGGTCACCGAACACCGCCGCCTTCTCCTCTTCGCTGGCTTTGTAGTCCTTCGCGGCTTCGCGCAGCTGCTCGACCAGGCGCTTGAGGCCGGCGACGTATTCGCGGACCTGGCCGGCGTAGGAGCGGTCGCCGTCGGCGATCAGGGTGTTCCAGGCCTGGACCGACTGCGTGCTGATGACGTCGGCGGACGGCGCGTCGATCCGCAGCTGGCCGAGCCGGGTGAGCAGCTGGTCTTCGAGCGCGTTGGCCTGCTCTTCGACGATCCGGGCGACGTCGAGGAGCTTGCCCGGGTGGACCAGGACGTCCGCGGCCGCCGGCGCCACCGGGACGGCCGAGCTCAGGTCGTACGAGGGTCCTGACATGCTCTCCCCTGACGTCATACGGACAGTGACCGGCCGGTTCCCGTCGAGGCTACCAACGCGAATGTGACAGCAGCCTGAGTTTGGACGATGAGTGCGCCCGGCCGGTTCCCCCGATCCGTGGAATCAGGCGCGCTGTTTCGCCGTCGGAGCGCCGACCTCGCCGTTCGCCGCCTTCAGCGCGATGTCCGTGCGGTGGTGCGAGCCCGCGAGGTGGACCTTCTCGACGGTCTCGTAGGCGTGCTTGCGCGCCGACTTCAGCGTCTTGCCGGTGCCGACGACCGAAAGCACGCGGCCGCCGGAGGAGACAACGGCGCCGTCGTCCCGGCGGCGGGTGCCGGCGTGCAGGACGCCTTCCAGCTCGGCCCCGGTGATGACGTCCCCGGTCCGCGGCTTGCCGGGGTAGCCGTCGGCGGCGATCACGACGGTGACCGCGGCGCCGCCGGACCACTCCAGCGGCGGGTGCTCGGCGAGCTTGCCGGTGGCGGTGGCGTGCATGAGCCCGGCGATCGGGGTGCGCAGCAGGGCCAGCACGACCTGCGTCTCCGGGTCGCCGAAGCGGCAGTTGAACTCGATGACCTGCGGGCCGTCGGAGGTGAGCGCGAGGCCGGCGTAGAGCAGGCCGGAGAACGGCGCGCCGCGGTTCACCAGCTCGTCGGCGACCGGCTGGACGACCGTCTCGACCAGCTCGTCGACGAGGTTTTCGGGCGCCCACGGCAGCGGCGCGTAGGCACCCATGCCACCGGTGTTCGGGCCCGCGTCGTCGTCGCCGACGCGCTTGAAGTCCTGCGCGGGCAGCAGCGGGACGACGGTGTTGCCGTCGACGAAGCAGAAGAGGGAGGCTTCCGGTCCATCCAAATAGGACTCAAGCAGGACGGGGTGGCCGCCGTCGAGCAGCATGATGGCGTGCTTGCGCGCGACGTCGTAGTCGGTGGTGACGACAACGCCCTTGCCGGCGGCGAGGCCGTCGTCCTTGACGACCCAGGTGGGGCCGAAGCGGGCGAGCGCGGCATCGAGCCGAGCCGGGTTGTCGACAACCTCGCTGCGCGCGGTCGGCACGTTCGCGGCGGACATGACGTCCTTCGCGAAGGCCTTCGAGCCTTCGATCCGGGCGGCGGCGGCCGAGGGGCCGAAGCAGGCGATGCCGGCCTTGCGGACCGCATCGGCAACCCCGGCGACGAGCGGCACCTCGGGGCCGACGACGACAAGATCGGCCTGCCAGCTCTTCGCGAGCCCGGCGACCGCCTCGGGATCAGCGGCTTCGACACCGAGCTGCTCGGCGACGGCGGCGGTCCCGGCATTGCCGGGCGCGCAGGCCAGGGCCGTGACGGCGGGATCGCCGGACGCCGCGAGGACGAGTGCATGCTCACGGGCGCCGGAGCCGATTACCAGTACGCGCACGCCGCACAGCGTATCCGGCCGGGTTGAGGGGGGACATCGCGCCGTCGCCGGGGTCGGGTCCGGGGCGCCGGGCGGGGGCGCGGAGCACGGTGTGGCGGGGTTGTGCAGAAGCGGTGTTGCGGGCCTGTCCACAAGTCGTGGGCGGTGTGGACAAGTCGGCTTTTCGGGCCGGCGTTCGGGGGGTTTCGTCGGGGGGCGCCGATACGCTGGAAGCGGGGGTTCCCCCTGGGAGGGCGGGATGCTGCGGCAGCGGAGATCTGCGGCAGCGGGGCCCGCGCCCGCCCGGCCACGCCGCCTTCGGCCGCGGCGGGCGCCCCGCGGCCCCACCCCACAGCCAGAGCCTCGCGGGCACCCGCCGCCGGTTGGCGGATGCTTCCCGCCAGCTCCGGGGCACGCCGCGATGACCGCCACCGTGCCGGGCGCCACAACCGGACGAACAGGAGTCCACGCGCCGTTTACCGCTTCGACCGTCCAGGTACGTACTTCGGACGCTTGCGACATCGAGGGTTGCGCGGGTAGTCAGGGCACACCCTGTGTGAAAAGAGGTCACCAGATGAAGCGCAAACGTGTCGGGTTGCTCGCACTGGCCGGGTTGGCGTTGCTGAGCGTCACCGGTGTTGCGGCCGGGTCGGCGACCGCCGCCGAAAGCGGGTCCGGCGATGCGGTCGCGCGGGGGCGGGGCCACCATGACCCCGTGATCATCGGACACCGCGGGGCGCCCGGGTACCGGCCGGAGCACACGCTCGCCTCCTACGAGCTCGCCTACCGGATGGGCGTCGACTGGGTCGACGTCGACCTCGTGCCCACCAAGGACGGCCAGCTCGTCGCGCGGCACGAACCCGAGATCGGCGGCACCACCGACGTCGCCAAGCACCCGGAGTTCGCCGACCGGAAGAAGACCGTCGTGCTCGACGGGGTCACCACCACCGGGTGGTTCACCCAGGACTTCACGCTCGCCGAGCTGAAGACGCTGCGCGCGGTCGAGCGGATCCCGCAGAACCGGCCGCACAACACGCTGTACAACGGGCGCTACCAGATCGCCTCCTACCAGGAGGTCCTCGACCTGACCCAGCGCCTCGGCCGCGAGCTGCACCGCACACTGGGCACCTACCCCGAGGTCAAGCACTCGACGTTCTTCCGGTCCATCGGCAACCCGACCGAGCCGAAGCTGGTCTCGATCCTCAAGCGCAACGGCCTCGACCGGCCGGACGCGCCCGCGATCATCCAGTCGTTCGAGGTGTCGAACCTGATCGCGCTGCACCAGCAGGTCCGGACGCCGCTGCTGCAGCTGACCTCGGCCTCCGGCGCCCCGGCGGACTTCGTCGCGAACGGCGACAAGCGGACGTACGCGGACCTCGTCACGCCGCAGGGGCTGCGTGAAGTCGCGAAGTACGCGAAGTACCTCGGGCCGGACAAGGCGCAGATCATCCCGCGGGACAAGAACGACAACCTGGGCACGCCGACCGCCATCGTCGCGGACGCGCACAAGGCGGGTCTGAAGGTGCAGCCATACACCTTCCGGAACGAGAACCCGTTCCTGCCCGCGAACCTGCGCTCGTCGGCGGAGCCGGACGCTTACGGTGACGTCTTCACCGAGGAAGCGGCGTTCTTCCGGGCCGGCGTCGACGGCTTCTTCGCCGACCAGCCGGACACCGCGCTGGAGTCGCTGCACGCGTTCCTGGGCCGTTAATCGCTTGGCCGCGAGGGGCACCTTCAGGGACGCTGAGCCCATGAAGGCGCCCCTCACGGCGTTGGCGGAAGAACACGGCTTCTCCGGGGTCGTGCTGGTGACCCGCGGCGAGGAAACGCTCGTCGAGCGGCCGTTCGGGTACGCGCACATCGGCTACGGCGTCGAAAACACCGTCGACACGCGGTTCGCGATAGCCAGCGGCGTCAAGGGGTTCACCGCCCTGGTCGTCGTGGGATTGGTCGCCGAAGGACGGCTGACGCTCGCGACGACCGCGCGCGAGGTCCTCGGTGCCGACCTGCCGCTGATCGACGACCGGGTGACCGTCGAGCACCTGCTGACGCACACGTCCGGCATCGGCGACTACTGCGACGACGACAACCCGCCGGAGCACCCGCCGTGGCTCGTCACGTCGGCCGACTACCTCGCCGCCCTCGACGGGTATCCGCAGGTCTCCGCGCCCGGCACCGAGTTCCGCTACCACAACGGCGCGTTCGCGGTCCTCGGCCTGATCGCCGAACGGATCGCGGGCAGACCTTTCGCCGACCTCGTCCGGTCCCGGGTGACCGAGCCGGCGGGCATGTCGGACACGGCGTTCCTCCGCTCGGACGCGCTGCCCGCCCGGACGGCCACCGGCTACCTCGAAGACGGCCGCACCAACGTGTTCAGCCTCCCCGTCGTAGGCTTCGCCGACGGCGGGATCTACAGCACCGCAGCGGACTTCCGGAAGTTCTGGGCCGCGCTGCTCGACGGCCGGCTCTTGCCGCGCGAGTGGGTCGACCGGATGCTCCGCCCGCACACGGACCGCTACGGGCTCGGCTTCTGGCTGCCACGGCCGGGTGTGGTGCACTTGAACGGCGGTGACCACGGTGTCACGTTCTGGAGCAAGCACGAGCCGTCGTCCGGCGTCACCGCCACGTTGATCTCGAACAACCACCGAGGTGGTGGGCCCCTGCTGCGGCGGCTGGACGAGTTCTTGACGAAGGCTTGACACCCTCCGGGACCAGGGCTACCTTCGGCGAATTCAATGGTCTGGCCGCATACCTTTCAAGAGGTGCCCGATGGATGTTTCCGACCAGCAGACCACCCCCGACGACGACGCCGCCCGGCTGCACCAGCTGGGATACGCCCAAGAGCTGAAACGGACGATGTCGGCGTTCTCGAACTTCGCCGTCTCCTTCACGATCATTTCGATCCTCTCCGGCTGCCTCACGCTCTACGGCTTCGGCATGAAGACCGGCGGCCCGGCCGCGATGATCTGGGGCTGGCCGCTGGTCGGGCTGTTCGTCATCCTGGTCGGGCTCGGCATGGCTGAGGTCTGCTCCAGCTACCCCACCGCCGGTGGGCTCTACTACTGGGCCGCGAAACTGGCGCCCGGCAGGTCGGGTCCCGCGTGGTCGTGGTTCACCGGCTGGTTCAACCTGATCGGCCAGATCGCGGTCACTGCGGGCATCGACTTCGGTGCGGCGCTGTTCCTCAACGCGTTCCTGGACCTGCAGTTCGGCTACGAAGCGACGGCGGGGCACACGATCCTGCTGCTCGCGATCATCCTCGTGGTGCACGGCCTGCTGAACACCTTCGGCGTCCGGATCGTGGCGATCCTCAACAACGTCAGCGTGTGGTGGCACCTGCTCGGCGTGCTGGTGATCGTCGGCGTGCTGGTCTTCGTGCCGGCCAAGCACCAGGACGCGTCGTTCGTCTTCGGCAGCTTCGTCAACCAGACGGGCTGGGGCTCGACGTTCTACGTCTTCGCGCTCGGGCTGCTGGTCGCGCAGTACACGCTGACCGGCTACGACGCCTCCGCGCACATGACCGAGGAGACGAAGAGCGCGGCGACGGCCGGGCCGCGCGGCATCGTGATGTCGATCGTGGTCTCGCTCGTGGCCGGCTGGATCCTGCTGATCGGGCTGACGTTCGCGATCCAGGACTACGACGGCGCCGTCGGCTCGGCCACCGGCGTCCCGCCCGCGCAGATCTTCATCGACGCGACCGGCGCTGTCACCGGCAAGTTCCTCCTGCTGATCTGCATCGGCGCCCAGCTGTTCTGCGGCATGGCGTCGGTGACGGCGAACTCGCGGATGATCTACGCTTTCGCCCGCGACGGCGCGATCCCCGGATCGGGCTTCTGGCACAAGATCAACAAGCGCACGCAGACGCCGACCAACGCCGTGTGGCTCGCCGCGGGCGGCGCGCTGATCCTCGCCCTGCCGTACCTCTGGAGCGCGACGGCCTACGCCGCGGTGACCTCGATCGCCGTGGTCGGGCTGTACGTGGCGTACGTGATCCCGGTGTTCCTGCGCGTCCGCCGCGGCGACTCGTTCGAGCCGGGGCCGTGGACGCTCGGCCGCTGGGGCAAGCCGATCGGCATCGTCGCCACGGTGTGGGTCGCGCTGATCTTCGTGCTCTTCATGCTGCCGCAGGTTTCGCCGGTGAACGTGGACTCCTTCAACTACACGCCGATCGCCTTCCTCGTGGTGCTGGGCGGGGCCGCCCTGTGGTGGGTGGTTTCGGCCCGGAAGTGGTTCACGGGGCCGAAGGTCCAGGGGTCCGAGGCGGAACTGGCCGCGGTGGAACGGGAACTGAAGGAACTGGGCTGAGTCGTCGTGAGTGGTAAGGCGGGTTAGAACCCGCCTTACCACTCACGACCGGCTCACTCGGCGGGCGCACTCGCTGTAGTGGCGCAGGTCGTCCTGCTCCAGGGAGCCGTCGCGGAAGGCCGTCCAGAACACCAGCGTCGCCGACACGACCATGACGAGCGCGACGGTCTCCTGACGAAGGCGCGCGGGTACCAGCTCTGCCAGGAAAACGGCATGGACACCTTCGCCGCGTACGCGGCATTGGAGTGCAAGGCCGACTCACGGTCGTACCGGGACGCGGCGGCGCTGCTGAAGCAGCTGGGGCTCAAGGAAGTCACGCTGCTCACCAACAACCCCGGGAAGCTGGAAGGCCTGGAACTCGGCGGCATCAAGGCGCGGCCCCGGCCGTTGCTCATCCCGGAGCCGGGCGAGCACACACTCGCTTACCTGGTCGCCAAGCGCGACAACCAGGAACACATGCTGTCCATGGCCGCGCGGCTGCGGTGGCGGCTCATCCGGTTCGCCGGGTCACGCTGGATCAGCCGGCGCCGGGCCGCGCTGCGCAAAGCCGCGAGCCACCCCGTCGGCGCGTTGGAGGAAACCGACAGCGTGAAGGTCGCCTGACCGCCGGCCCCGGACGGCCGTCAAGACCGTCCGGGGCCGGGGCTTTCACGTGGTGGCGGGCCGGGACTCGGTGACCGCCGGGGTGCCGTCCTGGGCTGGGCTTCCGCGGCCTGGACGGACCACCGTCACCGCCGCCGCTCCCAGTGCGCCCACCGCCGCGAACGCGTAGAAGCCCCATGGGTACGCGATGCCCGCCGTCAGCAATGCGCCGCCGAGGAGGGGGCCCGAGATGGCGCCGATGCGGCCGATGCCCGCCGACCAGCCCAAGCCCGTCGCGCGGATCGCGTCCGGGTAGACGCGGCCGATGTACGCGTACACCAGGACCTGGGCGCTGAACACGAAGCAGCCCGTCAGGAACACCGCCGCGTACAGCCCGACCGCCGGCAGCTTCACGCTCAGCAGGGCGAGGAACACCGCGCCCGCGCAGAACCAGACGATCGCCGACGGGCGGATGCCGACGCGGTCGGCGACCCGGCCCGCGACCAGCAGGCCGGCGATGCCGCCGACGTTCAGCGTCAGCAGCAGGCTCAGCGCCGCCCCCAGCGGGTACCCCGCCTGGCGCATGATCTCGGGCAGCCACGTGTTCAGGCCGTAGACCAGCAGCAGGCCCATGAACGAGGTGACCCAGAAAGCGATCGTCGCGCGCAGCAGGCCGCCGCGGAACAGGCCGGCGACGGCGTGCCCGGCCGACCGCTCGGTCTCGCGGACCCGCTGGAACGTCTCGGACTCCGGCAGGTGCTTCAGCATCAGCGGGACCAGCACCACGGCGGGCACCGCGCCGGCGACGAACATCGCGCGCCAGCCCAGTGGGGTGATCAGCACGATGCCCAGCAGCGCCGTCAGCACCGCGCCGACGTGGTAGCCGGTCATCACCGTGGTCGTCGCGCTGCCGGCCTTGCCTGTGCGCGCGTACTCCGTGACCAGCGTGATCGCCGTCGGCAGGCAGCCGCCGAGGCCGAGCCCGGCGACGAACCGCAGCACCCCGAAGACGAACGTCGACGGCGCGAAGGCGCACAGCAGCGTGCACAACGAGAACAGCGTCACCGAGATGATCAGGGACTTCCGGCGGCCGATGACGTCGGTGACCGTGCCGATCGCCAGCCCGCCCAGCATCATCCCGGCGAGCCCGACGGTCGACACGACCGACGCCGTGGCCGGGGTCAGGCCCCAGACGTGGCCGCGGAGCAGCACGGGCAGCACCGTGCCGAGCACGACCAGGTCGAACCCGTCGAGCAGGACGGCCGTCCACGCCAAGGGCACGACCCAGCCGCGAGTGCCAGGGGACATCGGAACCTCCGGAGGTGCGTCGGTGCACGTCTTCCGCACAGGTGTGCGTATCGCGAACAGTATGCCTGTGGGGTCCGACACAATCCAGCGCTCTTCCACTGAACGGAAGTCCGGCACGGCCGCGCGACCTGCGGAAAGATCGGGCGAGTGGAGATTCTGCCGCTGATGGGCGTGCTCGCCGGCTCGCTCGCGCTGACCGCGGCCGCCCGGCGCTACAACCTGTCCGCCCCGTTGCTGGTGGTGGTCGTCGCGCTCGGCGTGGCGCTGATCCCCGGCGTGCCGCGGCTGGAGCTCGAGCCGGAGCTGGTCCTCACCGTCGTGCTGCCGCCGCTGCTCTACTCGACGTCGCTCGAAAGCTCGCTGACGCACTTCCGGACCAACCTGCGGCCGATCATCGCGCTCGGGGTGGTGCTGGTGGCGGTGACCGCGGTGGTCGTCGCCGTCGTCGTGCACCTGCTGCTGCCGGACGTGCCGTTCGCGTCGGCGCTGGTCCTCGGGGCGGTCGTGGCGCCGCCGGACGCGGTGACGGCGGTGGCGATCGGGCGCAAGCTCGGCCTGCCCCGGCGGGTGATGGCCGTGCTGACCGGCGAAAGCCTGGTGAACGACGCCGCCGCGCTGACGCTGTACAAGGTGGCCCTCGCCGCGGTCGCGGGCACCGCGGGCTCGGCCGGGCACGGGTTCGCGGTGTTCGGCGTGGCGACCGTGCTGGGCATCGCGGTCGGCCTGGCCATCGGCGGCGCCGTGGTGCTGCTCCGGCGGCTGCTCGACGACCCGCTGCTGGAGTCGGCGTTCGGCATCATCGTGCCCTTCGCCGCGTACGTCACGGCCGAGCACCTGCACCCCTTCGGCGACGACTTCAGCGGATCGGGCGTGCTCGCCGTCGTCGCGGCCGGCCTCTACCTCGGCCACCGCTCGCTGTACGCGTCACCGGCGACCCGCATGCAGGACAGATCGGTGTGGGCGTCGATCGACGTCCTGCTGGAGGCGCTGGTGTTCGCCCTGATGGGGCTGCAGCTGCCGTTCGTCCTCGACGGCGCCCAGCACGCGGCCCGCGACAACGGCACGCTGGCGCTGGTCGCGGTGGCCGTGCTGGCGGTGACGATGCTGGTGCGGATCCCCGCGGTGTTCCTCTCGGCGTACCTGCCGCAGACGGTCCGGCTGTTCGGCCGCGATCGCTCGGCGCCGTCGTGGCGGACGCTGGCGGTGGTGTCGTGGACGGGCATGCGCGGGGTCGTCACGCTCGCCGCCGCGGCCGGTGTCCCGGCCGGCACCCCGGGCCGCGAGGAGATCCAGCTGTTCGCGTTCACCGTGGCCATCGGCACGGTGCTGCTCCAGGGGCTGACGCTGCCGCCGCTGATCCGGGCCTTGAAGGTCGAGGACCCGTCCGAGGCCGCCCGCGACGAGGAGGAAGAACTGGCCGCGCGCGAAGTCGCGAAGAAGGCGGCGCACGAGCGGCTGCGCGAGATCGGCCGCGAGCGGCTGGCTTCGCTGGACCTGCCCCCGGAGAAGGTCGACCGGCTCAAGGAGCGGCTCCAGCGGCTGATCGACATGCGCTACCGGTTCGCCAAGGCGGCGATCACGCTGTCCGGCGAGGAGCAGGCGGGCAGCCCGCAGGCCCAGTTCGCGAAGGCCCGCCGCGAACTCCTGATCACCCAGCGCAAGGCGATGATCGAGGAGAACCGCGCGGGCCGGCTCGACGACGAGGTGCTGCGGAAGGTGCTGCGGGAGCTGGACCTCGAGGAGATGTCGGTGTCGGCGACCCTCACGAACCGAATGAGCTGACGATCTCCCAGGTCCGCAGTCGTTCTTCGCTCGACCGGATGCCGGCCTGCGTGACGAGCACATCGGTCGCGCCGGCGTCGTAGTAGCGCCGGAGCCCTTCGACGACGGTCTTCTCGTCGCCGATGATGGCGAGGTCCGCCGGGTGGCCGACGCCTTCGACGTCGAGGATCCGCCGGTAGGACGGGATCTGCGCGTAGAAGCCCATCTGCGCCACGGCGAGCGCGCGGACGGCGTCGGGGTCGTCGGTGACGACGGCCGGGACGGCGGCGATGATCCGCTTGCCTTCGGGCAGGGCCGGCACGATCTCCGCGGAAAGCGCTCTCGGCCCGGCGAGGAAGGGCAGCGTGCCGTCGGCGAGCTCACCGGTGACGCGCAGCGCCTGCGGCCCCATCGCGGCGACGATGACCGGGACGTCCCCGCCACCGGCCACAGTGGACGGACCCGGCGAGTGCGCCCGGACGGTCTCGCCGTCGAAGTCGACGGCTTCCCCGGCGAAGACCTGCTTGAGGACGGTGAGGTACTCGCGCAGGTGCCGGATCGGCGGCGGGTACTCGACGCCGTAGACGGGACCGAGGAACCCTTTCGAGCCGAGCCCGATGCCGAGGGTGAAGTTCCCGCGGGTGGCCGCTTGCGCGGTCAGCGCGGCACTGGCGACGAGCAGGGGGTGCCGCGGGTAGGTCGGGACGACGGAGGTGCCGATCTCGAGGCCGGGGTTCTCCCGCCCGGCCAGCGCGGCGACGGCGATGGCGTCCTGGCTGAGCGGGAGCTGCGAGAACCAGACGGACTTCAGGCCGGCGTCGGCCGCTTGCCGGGTCTGGGCGAGCAGCTCGTCGACGAGGTTGGGCGCCGCGCCGGTGTCGCCCGAGGGGAGCGTGACTCCGATGGTCATGATCCCAAGCTAGCGAGCCGCGCCACCGGTTTCCGGCTTTCCAGTGGCTGGGACCGGCGGCGCGCACGGCGACCCCCCTCGCCCCGCCGTGCGCGCCTCCCGGCCGTACCCGACAGTGGCAGGGACCCTGTACAGGATCGGCACATCCGGCGAACATCGAAGGGGACACGCGCACGGGGAGGGATGCCGTGGAGTTCCTGCTCCTCGGCCCGGTCGAGGTCCGGTCGGGCACCGGGCACCTGCAGCTGGCCTCGCAACGGCAACGCGCGCTGCTCGCCGCCCTCCTGCTCGCGCCCGGCGCGGTGGTGGCCCCACACCGGCTGGTCGAGGTGATCTGGGGTGAAACGGCGCCGCCGTCGGCGGCCGCGAACCTGCGCACCCACGTCGCCCAGCTGCGCCGGCAGCTCGCCACCCTGGACGGCGGTGCCCGGCGCATCCACGCCAGGGCCGGCGGCTACCTGCTCGAAGTCCGGCCGGACGAACTCGACGCCGAGCGGTTCGAGCGCCTCGCCGCGGCCGGGCACCGGGCGCTGCTCGCCGGCGACGACGAGTCCGCCGCGGAGACGCTCGGGCGTGCACTGGCGCTGTGGCGGGGACGGCCGCTGGGCAACCTCGCTCCGACCACCGCGGTCGAGGCGGAGGCGCAACGGCTGCTCGAAGCCCGGCTCGCCGCCGTCGAACACCACTGCCGCGCGCGGCTCAACCTGGGTGCGTGCGCGGACGTGGCCGCCGAGCTGCGCGCGCTCGTGGCCGGCCACCCGCTGCACGAACGGCTCTGGGCCCTGCTGATGCTCGCGCTGGCCGCCGCCGGGCAGCCCGCGGCGGCGCTCGACGCCTACGACACGATCACCAGCAGGCTGGCCGGCGAACTGGGAGCCGAACCGGGCCCTGACCTGCGCGAGGCCCAGCTGGCCGTGTTGCGGCACCAAGTTGTCTCCGCCCCATCGCCGCTGCGCCCCGCGCAGCTTCCCCGTGCCACGGCGGGTTTCCGCGGACGGCGCACCGAACTGCTGGCCCTCGACCGGCTGCTGCCCGGCGGTGACGGCCCGCGCCTCGGTGTCGTCACCGGCACTGCCGGGGTCGGCAAATCGGACCTCGTGACGCAGTGGGCGCACCGCGTGCGCGACCGCTTCCCGGACGGGCAGCTGTTCGCCGACCTCCGCCGCTCGGCCCGGCCGGGCTCGGTGCTCGGGCGGTTCCTGCGGGCGCTGGGTGTCCCGGCCCGGCAGATCCCCGACGACACCGACGAAGCCGCGGCGCTGTACCGGTCCGTGCTGGCGGACCGGTCCGTGCTCTGCGTGCTCGACGACGCGCTCGAGCCCGCCCAGGTCCGCCCGCTGCTGCCCGCGGCACCGAACTGCGTGGTCCTGGTGACCAGCCGCAACCGCCTCGACGGCTTGGTCGCCCTCGACGGCGCCCGGCGCGTCACGCTGGACGTCCTCGACGCGGCCGACGCGGTGGCCGTGCTCGCGGCCGCGATCGGGCCTGGCCGCTCCGCCGGCGAGCCGGCGGCCATCGCCGAACTGGCCGAAACGTGCGCGCGGCTGCCCATCGCCCTGCGCATCACCGGGGCCCAGCTCCGGCACCGGGCCGGCCGCCGGGTGGCCGACCACCTCGCCGACCTGCGCGCCCAAGGTGTGCTGGACGGCCTGACGACCGACGGCGAGACCAGCGCGGTCCGGGGCGCCTACGACCTCGCCTACGCCGCGCTCGCCCCCGCCGCCCGCCGGACGTTCCGGCTGCTCGGCCTGGTGCCCGGTCCGGACGCGACCCCGGCCGCGGTCGCCGCGCTGACCGGCGTCCCGGCCGCGACGGCGGCGCGCCACCTCGAACGGCTCGCGCTGGCCCACCTCGTCCAGGAGCACGCGCCGGGCCGCTACCGCCTGCACGAACTCCTCCGCCGGTACGCCGCCGAACGCGCGGACCTCGAGTGCTCCGGCGAAGAACGCGACACGGCGACGCGCGCCCTGCTCGGCCACTACCTCGCCCACACCGGCGCGGCGGCCGAGCTGCTGTACCCGGACGTCCTGCGGCAGTCCGCACCGCAGCCGGCGTGCGCGTTCGACAGCGAGGAAGCCGCGCGGAGCTGGCTCGACGACGAAGTCCCCAACCTCGTCGCCGCCACCCGGCACGCCCACGCGCACGGGTACCACGGGCAGGCGTGGCAGCTCGTCGACACGCTGCGCGGGCACTGCATGACGGCCTGGCTCGCGGACGGCCCGGAACTGGCCCGGATCGGCCTCGCCGCCGCGGACGCCACCGGCGAAGCCGACGCGCGGGCGGCCGCGCACAACAACCTCGCGGCCACCTGCGCACTCCGCTACGACTTCGAGGCCGCCGTTCCGCACTTCCGCGCCGCTCTGGCGCTCTACCGCGAGCTCGGGTTCCGGCGGGGCGTGGTCAGCGTGCTGGAGAACCTGGCCACCCTCCACCTCTACACCGGCGACCTCGACCGGGCGAGCGTGCTGTTCTCCGAGGCGGCCGAGCTCGATCCGGCGGGGAACCCGGTCTGCCGCCGGAGTCTCGGGATGCTCCACGAACACCGCGGCCGGTTGGCCGAAGCGGCCGCGGTTCACACCTCGGTCGCGGCCGACACCCGTTGTGCGGACGACCTGCTGCTGCTCGCCAGCGTGCGAACCCGCGCCGCCGACTACGAAACGGCGTTGCCCATCGCCGAAGAAGCCGCGGAACTCGCACGGCGCTCCAACGACCGGTGGACCGAGGCCTACGCGTTCGCGGTGCTCAGCAGGATCCACGCCGGCACCGGCGACCCCGTGCGGGCCGTCCGCTTCGCGGAGAAAGCCCTCGATGCGAGCAGCAGCATCGGCGACCCCGGCGTCGAGATCGCCGGGCACACCGCACTCGCGGTGAGCAGGCTCGCCGGCGGGCACCACGAGCGCGCCCTGCTCAGCGGCCACCACGCACTCCGCATCGCCCGGCGGACCGGCGCCCGGTTCGACGAGTGCGAAGCGCTCATCACCATCGGGCACGTCCACCGGGCCGCCGGCGCGCACGAGCAGGCCGGCCACTACCTCGGGGCCGCACTGCTGCTGGCGAAAACCCACGGCTACCACGGACTTGCCGCCGTCGCCGCGGAAGCGTGACCCGGCTATCGCCTGCCGCGCCACCGCGCAAGCGCTTCCGCATCGCGGGACACCGGCGCTCCCAGGACCTGAGAACCCGAGCGGACGGCGGGAAAATCCCCCACCCTGAAACGAAAATCGCGATCTTCAGGAGAGCCCCATGTCGCTGACCGAGGTCATCGAAGGCACCCGCAAGGCCGTCGACGCCGATCCGCACAACGCCGCCGTCTCCTTCAGCGTGGCCAACACCCTCAAGGCCGGCACCAGGACCGAAGTCGAAGTCAAAGTGCGCGACCACGCCTTCACCGTCGACGAGCCCGCCGCGCTCGGCGGCACCGACCAGGCCGCCAACCCCGTCGAGTACGCGCTCGCCGCCCTCGGGTCGTGCCAGGTCATCACGTACCAGTTCTGGGCGGCGAAGCGCGGCATCCCGATCGACTCGATCAAGGTCACCGTCGACGGCGACCTCGACCTGCACGGTTTCTTCGGCTTCTCCTTCAACACGCGGCCCGGCTTCGGGGACGTGCGCGTGTCCGTCGAACTCGAAGGGCCGGCGAGCCGGGAGCGTTACGAAGACCTCAAGCGCGAGGTCGACGAGCACTGCCCGGTGCTCGACCTGTTCCGCAACGAGACGCCGGTCAGCACCAAGCTGACCTAGACGAACTGATGCCGCACGATCGTCTGCTCGCGGCCCGGGCCGACGCCGATCGCGGAAATCCGGGCGCCTGACAGCTCTTCCAGGCGCTCGACGTACGCGCGGGCGTTCGCCGGGAGCTCCTCGAACGTGCGGCACGCCGAGATGTCCTCGAACCAGCCCGGGTGCTCTTCGTAGATCGGGATCGCGTGGTGCACGTCGGTCTGCGTCATCGGCATGTCCTGCGTGCGGAATCCGTCGACTTCGTAGCCGACGCACACGGGAACCTTCTCCAGGCCGGACAGCACGTCCAGCTTCGTGAGGAAGTAGTCGGTGATGCCGTTGACGCGCACCGCGTACCGCGCGATCACCGCGTCGAACCAGCCGGTGCGCCGCGAGCGGCCGGTCGTGACGCCGAACTCGCCACCCTGCTTGCGCAGGTACTCGCCGGACTCGTCGTGCAGCTCGGTCGGGAACGGGCCCGAGCCGACGCGCGTGGTGTAGGCCTTGAGGATGCCGAGCACCGTGGTGATGCGGCCCGGCCCGATGCCGGAGCCCGCGCTCGCGCCGCCGGACGTCGGGTTCGACGACGTCACGAACGGGTACGTGCCGTGGTCGACGTCGAGCAGCGTGCCCTGCGAGCCCTCCAGCAGCACGATTTCGCCGCGCTCCAGGGCCTGGTTGAGCTGGAGGCGCGTGTCGGCGATGCGGTGCGCGAACTTCTCGCCCGCCGCCAGCACCTCGTCGGCGACCTGGTCGGCGTCGAGCGCCTTGCGGTTGTAGACCTTCACCAGCACCTGGTTCTTGAACTCCAGGGCGGCTTCGACCTTCTGCCGGAAGATCTTCTCGTCGAGCAGGTCCTGCACGCGGACGCCGACGCGGGCGATCTTGTCCTGGTAGCACGGTCCGATGCCGCGGCCGGTGGTGCCGATCTTGCGGCTGCCGAGGTAGCGCTCGGTCACTTTGTCGATGGCCACGTGGTACGGCATGATCAGGTGCGCGTCCGCCGAGATCAGCAGCTTGGACGTGTCGACGTCCCGCGCTTCGAGTCCGGAGAGCTCCTCGAGCAGCACGCCGGGGTCCACCACCACGCCGTTGCCGATGACGTTCGTCACGCCCGGGGTCAGGATGCCGGACGGGATGAGGTGCAGGGCGAAGTTCTCGCCGTTCGGCAGGACCACCGTGTGACCGGCGTTGTTGCCACCCTGGTAGCGGACGACCCACTGGACGCGGTCACCCATCAGGTCGGTGGCCTTGCCCTTGCCTTCGTCTCCCCATTGGGCACCGATGAGCACGATGGCCGGCATGTGACACTCCAGGTGTTCGACGACTGAGGTTTAGTGTCCCGGACGGACACCGGTGGCGCTGACGAAATGCCGGTGCATGACTGTAACGGAGGACCTGCGGGTGCGCGGAATCGTGGTGGCCTGTGGCGATGACGCGGCAGGCTTCGAAGAGGTCGACGACGTCGAGTCGATCCGCGTACCGAGCCGTCCCGGCAAGGCGGAAATCGACCCCTTGCTGGGCGAACACGATCACCTGGTGGTGTCGGGGACGGACGCCGACCTGGCAGCCGTCGTGCTGCGCCTGCTTCGGAAGGACGCGATCTCCGGCGTGTCGATCGGGTTCGTGCCCTCCGCACCGGACTCGGTCGTCGGCGCGCTCTGGGGGCTGCCGAAGACGCCGCTGCGGGCACTCGCGCTGGCCCTGCGCGGCGAGGTCGACCCGGTCCCGCTGATCCGCGACGACGTCGGCGGTGTGCTCGTCGGGCGCGGCCAGCTGCGGCTGGTCCGCGGTGTGGCCTACGCCGACGAGCAGGTGGCCTTGCGCGGGCCGGCCGCGTCGATCGAGGTGACGCCGGACCCGGGTGGTCCCGGGCTGGCCGTCCGGGTCGTGAAGGGCACTGTCTTCAAGCGACCGTCGACGCTGTACTCGCGGGCGTTCCAGATCGGCTGCATCCCGACCCGGCCGGTGCGCGACGACGTCATCTTCGAGCGCGCGGTGAACAAGTGGACCTGGTACCGGCACACCGAAGACCTGAGGCTGGTCCGGGGCGCCGTCTGACGGACAGCAACACGTCACCTATACGTGTTGTACCCGCTACTCCCGTGCCGCAGGGTGAGCTGTCCCCACTCGTGACGCGGAGGCCAGCAAGATGCCAACCAGGCGCGCTGTTCGTCATTCGTTCACCGTCCTCGCCATCGCCACCGTGCTGTCGGGCACCCTCGCCGGCGTCGCGGACGCGACCCCGCTGGGCATCCCCTCGACCGCCACGGCGAAGTCCGAGCTCGCGACCCTGACCGTCAAGGCCGACGGCTCGCAGACCGGCTACAGCCGCGACAAGTTCCCGCACTGGATCGACCAGGGCAACAGCTGCAACACGCGGGAAGTGGTGCTCAAGCGCGACGGCACGAACGTCGTCACCGACTCCAGCTGTGCCGCGACCTCCGGCAAGTGGGTCAGTCCGTACGACGGCGCGACCTGGACCGCGGCGTCCGATGTGGACATCGACCACGTCGTGCCGCTGGCGGACGCGTGGCGCACCGGCGCGTCGTCGTGGACGACCGCGCAGCGCCAGGCGTTCGCGAACGACCTCACCGAGCCGCAGCTGATCGCCGTGACCGACAACGTCAACCAGGAGAAGGGCGACAAGTCGCCCGAGGCGTGGAAGCCGCCGCTGGTCGGCTACTGGTGCACCTACGCGAAGATGTGGGTCGCGGTGAAGTTCAAGTTCAAGCTGACGATCAACTCGGCGGAGAAGACGGCGTTGACCGACATGCTCGGACGCTGCTGAAAACCGGTACGCTCGGGGCGGTGCGGATCCTCATGACGTGCCGCCCGGCGTACGGCCATCTCTTCCCCCTGCTCCCCTTGGCGAACGCGGCGCGCGCGGCCGGGCACGACGTAGTCTTCGGCACCGGCGCGGCGTTCGTGCCGAAGGTGCGTGAGCTCGGCTTCGAGGCCCACCGGGTCGGCATCTCGATCCACGAGGCGGAGGCCGAAGCCCAGCGGCGCCACGGCGCGGACGCCGGCTTCCTCGACGTCGGGATCACGATGTTCGCCGAGCTGCTGCCGCAGGCGACGATGGCGGACCTGCGCCCGCTGCTGCCCGCGGTGCGCCCGGACCTGGTGGTCTATGAGCAGAGCGACGTCGGCACCGGCGCCCTGGCCCAGCAGGCGGGCATCCCGGCCGTGTCGCTCGTGATCGGCCGGTCGGTGTCGCCGGAGGTCCTGTCCGTAGCGACCGAACGGCTGGCCCCGCTCTGGGGCACCCTGCCCGCGGACGCCATGCTCGGCGACGCGTGCGTCGACGTCTGGCCCGACAGCGTCCGCGACCCGGGACCGGCGGCCGTGCCGAAGGTGTTCCGGATGCGCCCGACGCCGTACGACGCCGATGTCCCGCTGCCGCCGTTGCCGGACGACGGCTTCGTGTACCTGACGCTGGGAACGGTGGTCTTCGGCGCGACGCAGGTGCTGCGCGGGGCGATCGCCGCCCTGTCCCGGCTGCCGGTGGACGTGCTGGTGGCGGTCGGCCCGGGTGATCCCGCGGCGCTGGGCCCGGTGCCGGAGAACGTGCGGGTGGCCGGGTTCGTGCCCCAGGCGTCGGTGCTGGCGCACGCCGGGCTCGTCGTGCACCACGGCGGCACCGGGACGGTGCTCGGCACCCTCGCCGCCGGTCTGCCGCAGCTGATCCTGCCCCAGGGCGCCGACCAGTTCGCCAACGCGGAGGCGCTGTCGGCGCTCGGCGCGGCGAAGGCCCTGGTGGGCGAGGCTGTCCGGATCCCCGCGATCGCAGCGGCGGCCCGGGAACTGCTGGACGACCCGGCGGCGCGGCAGGTCGCCCGCGGCATCGCGGCCGAGATCGCCGGCCTGCCCGCACCCGAGGCGGTGCTCGCCGACCTGGTCGCCTGGGCCTCGTGAGTGGTAAGTCGGGTTCTAACCCGACTTACCACTCACGAGGGCGAGGATTTCGCGGGCCACGGCGTCGTTCTGGCGGAAGGACAGGGCGTTCGTCCGCGGCCGGGTGAACGCCGCGGCCGAGCGGGCGCTCGTGTGGGGGCCCACCGCGAACCGGTGCGGGTGGGCGCGGCCCGTTCCGTCGAGCAGGCGGGAGTCCGCTACCCGCGTGTGGATCCGGCCCGAGGGCAGCGACGCGCCCGTCACCGGATCCGCCACCGTTTCCTCCGCCAGTTCGCCGGCGTCGCGCAGCTGCCGGAGCAGGCCGTCGGCCGCGCGCGTGACGCTCGGGCCCGGCAACCGCGCCTCGATCAGCGTGCGGGCCTCGACCGTCTCCGGGTGGCTCGCCGACGACGCCACGAAGACGCCGCTCTCCGCCGTCACCCGCATTTCCGCGCCCGCGAAGGAAATGATCCCGGCTTCGTGGAGGGCCAGCAGCTCCTCCAGGCGGCGCGGCGGCGGACCACTGGCGTAGTAGGAGAAGAACCCGTGGAACCAACCGTCCATATCGGACACTTGCGAGGCGGCCGCCAGGCGTCCTCTTTGGACCAGAACCGGCAGCTGCCCGTACACCGACAGCAGCGCCATGAAGGCACCCAGGTCCGCGCTGAACTCCTGGTCCGCCCGGCGCGCCAGATCGGCCTCGACGTACTTGCGGAGGGCCTTCCCGAACTCCTCCGCCGTGCCGAAGGCGCGGCCCGCCATCGGCCGGTCCAGCCGGTCGAGGTCGAGCCGGTCGGCGTCGGCGGGGACCGCCCGCGCGACCAGGTCCCGCATGGCGGGCGAATCCCAGGCCAGGTCGGCGAAGGCGTCGGCGAACACGGCGAAGTCCATGCGGACCCGGTCGGGGTGCCCGGTGAACAGCTCGCTGTAGTACCCCCAGGCCAGTTCCTTCGCGATCAGCGGCCAGACGTCCCGGCGGAAGTCGAGGACGTCCCCGGTCAGCCCGTCCATGGCGTACGCGTCGAAGAACCTGGGCAGCCGCAACGGTTTTCCGCGCAGCCGGTAGCCGATCTTGGCGTGGTACGGCACTCCGCGCCGCGAGCCGACGTGCAGGACCGGCTCGGCGCCGCTCGGGTGGTAGCGGAGGCCGCCGCACGGGAGGTCCTCGAACCGGCCGCCGCGGCCCTCGGTCAGCAGCAGCATCAGGTCGACGAACGCCAGCCCGAACCCGCGCACCAGCACGGTTTCGCCCGGCGCGACGCCCGCGTAGTCGACGTCGGCGGTGTAGCCGGCCGGGTAGTAGGCCAGCCCGTGCCGCGCGGCGAACGCCACCAGCTCGCGCTCCCGCTCGTCCGGTTCCGCGTCGAGGTGCCCGACGGTGAAGACGACCGCGTCCGCCACGAGCGCCGATCCGTCGGACAGGTGGACGGTGCGGCCGTCGACCCCGGTCGCGCGGGCCGCGTGCTCGACGACGTCGATGCCGCCGGGCAGGTCCTCGACGACCTTCCGGTACACCCAGGTCAGGTAGGCGCTCTGCAGGCGCCGGGTGGGGAAGTCGAAGGCGTCGAGCGCGGTCAGCTCGGCGACGACGTCGGGCGGCACGTCGGCGTCGAGCCCGCCGTCGCGCACCTGCCGCGCCCACTCCAGCAGCGACGGCCCCGGCCGGACCGGGCCGGTCATCTTCACCGAGTCGTCGGTGAACATCGTGACGTCTTCGGGCATGGAGTTCATCCGCAGCAGCGGTGACTGCTCGTAGCGCCACACCCGGCCGGGCCCCGGCGGGAAGGGGTCGATCAGGTGCACTTCGAGCCGGCGGCCGCCGAGCAGCTCGTCCGCGTTCGCACCGAGTCGCTCGAGGACGCCGACCCCGCGGGGTCCGGCGCCCACGACAGCCAGGGTGAACGGCGGGAGATCGGCCACGAACCCGAAGCTACGCCGGGGTTCCGGCGCCGGAACCCCGTCCCACAGGGCGGAACCCATCCACGCCGCGCGCGGCTCCGAAGTCCTGGGGTACACCGGCGAGAGGAGCGAACTTGACCTTCGTCCACCCAGGCGCCCGGGCCTCGATCATCCGTCTCCACCTGCGAATACTTGACCGATGAGATCGGTTCGCCGCACCGCGTCCACACCGCGCAGGACGTGGTCGGCACCCTGCTGGAGGGGAACTGGGCGATCTTCGCCCACGAATGGGCCGATCCGGACGGGATCGACCCCGAGCACTGGCGGGACGTCGTCGAGGCCGCCGCGGAGGCGGCCGGGGTCGACGTCGAGTTCGTGGTCATCCCGCGCCGGTCCCTGACCGTCGTGTTCAACCGGGCGGCCCCGCCCACCTTCGAGCAGGTCCGCGCGTCGATCGAGGTCATCGAGGCGCACCGGCGCTGATTCCACCCTGCGGACGTCGTTGCCGCTCACCGCGCGTCAGGCGTAGCCGTGGGGGGTACCGAGGCGAAAGAAGGTGGGCGGCATGCCGGTGGAGTTCCTGGGCATCGGAGGCACGCACGACGGGTCGGAGACGCACGCCCGCTCCGGCGGGGTGTTCGACAAGGAGTACACGCTGCGCCTGGCCCGCGCGCACGAGGACTTCGGGTGGGACCGGGTGCTGTTCGCCTACGGCTCCGGCTCGCCCGACCCCGCGCAGGCGGCCGCGTACGTCGCCACGAAGCTCGACAAGCTGCAGATCCTGCTCGCCCACCGCGCGAACGTCTCGTACCCGACGTTCGCCGCCAAGACGTTCGCGACGCTGGACCGGATCTCCGACGGCCGGCTGACCGTGCACTTCATCACCGGCGGCAACGACCACGAGCAGCAGCGCGAAGGCGACTACCTGACGAAGGACCAGCGCTACGGGCGCACCCGCGAAGCCATCCAGATCATCAAGAGGGCCTGGACGTCGGACGAGCCCTTCGACTTCGAGGGCGAGTACTACCGCTTCGCCGACTACGTCAGCGACGTCAAGCCCGTGCAGCAGCCGCGGCCGAACGTCTCCTTCGGCGGCTCCTCGCCCGCCGCGTACGCCGCGGGAGGCGCCGAAGCGGACATCTACTGCCTCTGGGGCGAGCCGCTGGCGCAGACCGCCGAGCAGATCGAGTCGGTGAAGGCCGCCGCGAGGGCCGCCGGCCGCACCGACGTGCCGCGGATCCAGGTCGCGTTCCGGCCGATCATCGCGCCGACCGAGGAGCTGGCCTGGGAGAAGGCGTACGCCACGGTCGGGGCGATCAAGGACCGCACCAAGGGCGGGCAGCCGCTGACCCGGCGGCACAAGCTCACCGAACCCGAGAACACCGGCTCACAGCGGCTGCTGGAGATCGCGGCGAGCGGCGAGCGCTTCGACCGCGCGCTGTGGACGCCGACCGCGGCCGCGACCGGCGGCGCGGGCAACTCGAACGCGCTGGTCGGGACGCCGGAGACGGTCGCGCAGGCCCTGCTCGACTACTACGACCTCGGCGTGGAGATCCTGTCCGCCCGCGGCTACGACATGCTCGGCGACACGATCGACTTCGGCCGGTACGTCATCCCGATCGTCCGCGAAGAGGTCGCCAAGCGCGACGCGCACCGCGCCGCGGAGGACGTCCCCGCGCCCGCGGCGGACGCCTTGGCCGTCGACGGCTGACCTCCCGATTCCCGGGTAGCCACCTCGCGCACGCGAGGTGGCTACTTTTGCCTCTGGCGACCGACCAAACGGTACGGAATGATCCTTTGGTGACTCCTGAGCCACCGGTCAGACACTGCGGGCTATCGTCTGACCCGTTCGGGAAAGCTCCGTGACACCTTCGATACCGGCGAAAGAACCTAGAGATTTACCAACAGTCACGGGACACTGGCTGGGGTGACTCACGTACCGTGACTGCCCCATGACCGACTGGTCGTCTCGTCACCGGAGGTCGTGGGGCGGACGCGGTCTGTACAAGATGTCGGGAGAAAACGCATGGCAGCACCGCCGGATCGCGTCACGTTCCGCGAGGTGTTCGGGATCGCCGAGTTCCGGGCCCTGTGGTTCGGCGAACTGCTCTCGATCGCCGGCGACCAGCTGGCCAGGGTGGCGCTGTCCATCCTCGTGTTCACCGGCACGAACTCCGCGACGCTCACCGGCCTGACCTACGCCCTGACCTACGCGCCGTCGCTGCTGGGCGGCATCTTCCTGACCGGCTTCGCCGACCGCTTCCCGCGCCGCAGCGTGATGGTGCTCGTCGACCTGCTGCGGGCCGCCCTGATCCTGCTGGTCGCCATCCCCGGCATGCCGTTCTGGCTGATGTGCGTGCTGGTCGGCGGCGTCTCGCTGGTCAACCCGCCGTTCAAGGCGTCCCAGCTGGCGCTGCTGCCGCAGGTGCTCGAAGGCGACCGGTTCGTCGTCGGGATGGGCATCCGGAGCATGACCGTGCAGAGCGCCCAGCTGCTCGGCTTCGCCGGCGGTGGCGCGCTGCTGATCGCGCTCGACCCGCACGTGGCGCTGGTCGTCGACGCCGCCACGTTCCTGCTGTCGGCCTTTTTCGTCCGCTTCGGCGTCCGCGCCCGGCCGGCCGCGGCGAGCGGCGAGCAGCGCAAGTCCTTCTTCGCGACGCTCGGCGGTGGCAGCCGGACGGCGTTCGCGAGCTCGCCGCTGCGGACGCTGGTGCTGTTCACCTGGCTGATGGGCCTGCTGCCGGTCTACGAGGGCATCGCCGCGCCGTACGTCACGGCGGCGGGCGGCGGGCCCGAGGCGATCGGCCTGCTGCTCGCGGCCGACCCGATCGGCAGCGTCATCGCG
The DNA here is from genome assembly GCA_049998155.1 of Amycolatopsis sp. cmx-13-12. Classification (GTDB taxonomy): domain Bacteria; phylum Actinomycetota; class Actinomycetes; order Mycobacteriales; family Pseudonocardiaceae; genus Amycolatopsis. Next base: position 1,417,202 of record JAEBES010000002.1, read on the forward strand.
ACCTTCGCCTACACGCGCTGGGTGCCCGCGCGGCTGCGGCCGAAGCTGATCGGCCCGCTGTCCGCGCTGTGCGCCGTGCCGCTGCTGCTCTGCTTCCTGAACCCCGGCCCGGTCTCGTCGATCGTGCTGTTCATCGTCTCCGGCGGTCTGGGCACGGTCTGCCTGCTGCAGGCGACCGCGTCACTGACCCTGGCCGTGCCCGACGAGCAGCGGGCGCAGGTGATGGGCCTGTCCAACACGGGCCTGACCACGATGATGGGCATCAGCCCGCTGATCGGCGGCGTGCTCGCGGATCAGCTGACCCCGCACGGGACGGTCGGGATCTTCGGCGTCGCGGGGCTCGTGCTCACGCTGCCGCTGGCGGTGCTGTGGACCCGGGCGCTTTCGGGCGAGCCGGACCGGTGGATCGACAAAGAAGCCGCACGCGCCGAACATGCTTGACATGCCCCGCGCGTGGGCTCGACCTGCGCGACCTTGCGGTGCGCTGTGCGGTCACTGTTCTTTGCCGCGCATCGCTGGCCACCTCTCGTTCCGGTGTCAAAGAAAAAGTACACACCGAAAGCCCTTGTGGACAGCACGCGAACGGTCTGAAACTGTCCGTGAGTACTTTGTCACCGTACAACCACGCAAGGGTCTGGGGGAAAAATGGTCACATCGGGGGAACAGCGCGGCCAAGACTTGATTTCTCGCGTACGGGGGTGGGCACTGTGGACCCGCCCCCGCGACTGGATCATCGCGACGCTGACCGCCATCACGGTCATGCTGAGCTGGACGGCCGCTTCGCTGTTGACCGTGCCGGTCACCGTCGCCCAACTGGGCACGTTTGCGCTGCTCACAGCCTTGGCTGTGGCGCAGACGGAGGTCAGCAGGCGGCTCGAGCGGCAGCGCCGCATCCTCAGCAACGGGCCCTACATCTCGATGACTTCGGTGTGGCTGCTGCCCGCCGGCCTGCTGCTGCCGGCTCAGCTGATCGCCGCGCTCGGGGTCGTGCTGTACGTCTACCTCGCGTTCCGTAGTTGGTCTGGCACCCGTCCGGGTGAATTTCACCGCGTGGCCGCGAACGCCACCACGATGATCCTGTCGGCCTTCTCGGCGGGTGTCGTCGGTCACATGACCATCGGCAGCGGCGTCGCCACGGTGACGCTCGCGGCGCTGGCCTTCTTCACGGTCAACACCGCGCTCACCGGGCTCGGCCTCTACCTGGCCGACCCGAAGAACGCGACCCCGGTGTCCTGCCTCGGCAACATGGACGACAACCTGCTCGAACTGTCCACTTTGTGCGTCGGCGCGCTGCTGGTGATGGTGCTCAACGAGGAGCCGCTGCTGTCGGTGCTGGTCATCCTGCCGCTGTACGTGCTGCAGCGGTCCGTGCTGATCAAGCGGCTGGAAGAACTGGCCACCACGGACCAGAAGACGCAGCTGCTCAACGCCACCACCTGGCAGGACGGCGCGCAGCGCGAGATCTCGCGCGCGGAGCGGGAGAACGGCAGCTTCGGCGCCATGATGATCGACCTCGACCACTTCAAGCGGATCAACGACACCTACGGGCACCTCGCGGGGGACGACGTGCTCAAGGCGGTCGCCGCCGTGGTCAAGCAGGAGACCCGGGCGCACGACCTGGTCGGCCGGTTCGGCGGCGAGGAGTTCGTCGCGCTACTGCCCTCGACGTCCAAACAGGACGCCATCGTCACGGCGGAACGGATCAGGCAACGGGTCAGCGAGCTGATCATCAGCACCACGACCAACGAAGGCGCCGCCGTCGACATCGAACGGCAGACGGCGTCCATCGGCGTCGCCGCCTACCCTCTGGACGGTTCGTCCATCGAGGAGGTGATGGCGTCCGCCGACGCGGCCGTGTACGCGGCCAAACACGGCGGGCGCAACCGCGTGGTCGGGTCGGCCGCCGCGGCACTGGCCGCGGCTTAGCGCCCTCACCGCAGCCGATCGATGACGTCGCTCGCCTTGGTCTGGAGGCGGGCGACGCCGCCCACGGTGAATTCGGTGAGCAGGTCGATCAGGGCGTCCTGGTCCGGCGGCTCGCCGTCCCAGGTGGCCTGGACCAGTGACTCGGTCATCGCGAAGAAGAGCGTGACGAGCGCGCGGTCCGCGCGGCCGGAGTCGATGCCGTGCGCGGCCCACCGCTTGCGGCTGGCTTCGGCGTAGACGACGGCCAGTCTCTCCCTCAACCGGGTGAGAGCGGGGTCGCCCGCGCGTTCGGCCGCGCGGAGTACGCCGTAGCCCTCGGGGTGATCGGCGACGTAGGTGACCATGTTCGCGTAGTTCGCCCGCGCCCAGGCCCGCAGACCGGGCTGGGTGTCGGCCACCGACGGCCCCGCGATGGCCGTGAAAGCCCTCTCTTCGGTTTCCGCCACGACCTCGGCGAACAGGGTCGCGCGGTCGCCGAACTGCTCGTAGACGGCTTGGCGCGAGACGCCGGCTTCCCGCGCGATCTGCTCGATGGTCGCGCCCTGCATCCCGTGCTGCGCGACGACCCGCGCGGTCGCCTGCACGACGCGGGCGCGCTGCTCCGAAAGCGGGAGCTTGCGCGGCCGCCCTCGTGGAGCGGGGCTTGACATAGTGGTCCACCTCACGTGACTCTTTTTCCGACACCTCTGTCTAAAAAGGTGTTCCCCGCGCACTCGACCTGCTCAACGAGGAGCAAGCATGCGTATCTTCCCCCGCCGCGCCCTCTCCGCGGCCGTCGCCACGATTTCCGTTCTGGCTTTGGCGACGCTGGGCCCGCCCGCCGCTTCCGCCGCGTCGTTCTACGAACCGCCTTCGCCTCTGCCGGCGGGGAGCAACGGCGACGTCGTCCGGCACGAGGCGTCGACGTTCTACATCGATCCGATCCAGCTGATCAAGGCCGACGCGAACGTGCAGCGGATCATGTACCGCAGCACCGACACGCACGGCTCGGCGATCGCCGTCACCGGCACGGTGCTGACGCCGCGGTCGGCGTGGCACGGCGCCGGGGTGCGCCCGATCGTTTCCTACGCCGTCGGCACCCAGGGCGAGGGCGACGACTGCGCTCCCTCGAAAGCGCTTGCCGCGGGCTTCGAGTACGAAGGGCCGTTCATCGCCGGGCTGCTGGCCAGGGGGTACGGCGTCGTCGTCACCGACTACGAAGGGCTCGGCACGCCCGGCGACCACACGTACGTCAACCGGGCGTCGGAGGGCCACGCGGTGCTCGACGCGATCCGCGCGGCGCAGCGGCTGCCGGAGGCGGGGCTCCCGGACGACGGCCCGGTGGCGATCGCCGGCTACTCCCAGGGCGGCGGCGCCTCGGCCGCGGCGGCGGAGCTGCAGCCGAGCTACGCGCCCGAGCTGAAGCTGAAGGGCGCGTACGCCGGGGCGGTGCCGGCGGACCTCGCCGAGGTGGCCAAGAACCTCGACGGCCACTACGCGTTCGGGTTCCTGGCGTTCGCGATGGTCAGCATGAACTACGCCTACCCGGAGCTGAACATCCCCGGCCTGCTCAACGCCCGCGGCAAGCAGGTGTTCGAGCAGGTCCGGACGGAGTGCACGGTGGAAGCGATCGCCGCGCACGCCTTCACGCACTCGGAGACGCTGACCGCCGACGGGCGGCCGGTGACCGGGTTCCTCGGCGAGGAGCCGTACGCGTCGCGGGTGGCCGAGCAGAAGATCGGGGCGCTGAAGCCGACGGCACCGGTGCTGATCGTGCACAGCGCGCTCGACGACATCGTGCCCTACGCGCAGGACCGCGACCTGGGCCGGACGTGGTGCGGCAAGGGCGTGAAGGTGCAGTTCAGCACGACGCTGATCCCGACGCACGTGCTCGCCGCGGCGCGGGCGTTCCCGGAGGCGTTCGCCTGGCTCGAGGGCCGCTTCGCCGGCCTGCCGGCCCCGGTCAACTGCGGCTGGTTCTGAGCCCTACCGCGGCTGGTCGTGAGCGGTAAGGCGGGTTCTAACCCGCCTTACCACTCACGACCGGTGGGTCACTTGAGGCCGGTGGCTTCCGCGGCGGCGGGGTCGGAGTCGGCGAGGAAGGTCTTGCAGCGCTCGTACTCCTCGGTCTCGCCGATCTTGCCTGCGGCCTTGCCCAGGACGGCGAGGGCGCGGAGGAAGCCCTGGTTGGGGCGGTGCGACCACGGCACCGGGCCGAAGCCCTTCCAGCCCGCGCGGCGCAGCTGGTCGAGCCCCCGGTGGTAGCCGGTGCGGGCGTACGCGTACGCAGCGACCGTCTCGCCCGCGTCGAGGGCCTTCTCGGCCAGCGAAGCCCACGCCTCGCTGTAGTCGGGGTGTTCGGCCGCGACGTCGGCCGGGTCGGTCCCGGCGTCGAGCGCGGCCTGGGCGGCGGTGTGCTCGGGCAGCAGCGTCGGCCCGGGGCCGAGCAGGTTGTGCGTCATGGGGTCATTGTGCCCATGCCCGCGGATCAGAAGAACAAGCCCGCCAGGATCCCGCCACCGGCCAGCACCAGCGCGGCGACGAGCACCGCGGCGACAACTCGTTTCGGCATCATGGCGCGACACCATGCCAAGCCGCGACCGCCCGAAGCAAGTCAGCCACCCGTAGGGGTGAACCCCGATTTTCGCGTCGTTTGCCACGGTCTTGGCCCACTCGTGACCATGACCGGCCATGATGTCCGGCATGGCCAAGGCAGTCGACGTCCCGGTGGACGTGATCCCGCGCAGCCCCGTCGGCAAGACGCGGCTGTTCTTCACGCGGCACTGGCACCGCGGCGCCCCCGGGCAGCCGACCCCGGACTGGGTACTCCGGTTCTGCTACGGGATGTGGCTGGCGGCGTTCGCCTTCAAGCTGCTGGGCTCGTCGTGGGACATGTCGTGGCACTTCATGTGGCTGCGCGACGACCTGGCACCGCCGCACCTGATCAACACCGTCGGCACGGTGATCATCGTGGTGCTGGTGGCGATCCACAGCTACACGGGCCTCGGCGCCGACAAGACGTCGCTGCGCCTGATGCAGATCGGCCTGCTGACGTTCCTGGTCGCCGCCCCGCTCGACGTGATCAACCACCGCGTCAACGGCCTCGACCTGACCGCGTGGAGCCCGTCCCACATGATGCTGTACCTGGGCACGGGCATCATGCAGGCCGGCGTGCTGCTGGGCTGGCTGCGGCTGTCCCCGCCGGGCCGCTTCCGGACGGGCGTGCTGCTCGCGCTGTGGGCGTTCTTCCTGGAGAACACGTTCTTCCCGAACGGCCAGCAGGAGTACGGCATCCTCGGGCTGCGCGCGTGGGAGCGCGGTGAGCCGGAGGCGGAGAAGTCGCTGCTGGACTTCGCGGCCAACCAGATCGGCCACCCGGTCGACCGGACCGCGGTGCTGCACTTCACGATGCCGATTCCCGAGTGGGTGTACCCGCTGTGGGGCATCGGGGTGATGGCGTTGATCTTGGTCTTGGCGCGCAAGACGCTGGGCTTCCGCTGGGCGGCCACTTCGGTGGCGCTGGCGTACGTCGCTTACCGGTCGGTGATGTGGCCACTGCTGCTGGGGCTGGGGTTCCCGGTGTCGACGGTGCCGTTCTACCTGCTGTTCGTGGGCCTCGCAGTGGACCTGGCCTTCGCGATGAGCTCCGGCGTCCTCCGCGCCGGCGCGGGGGCGCTGCTGGTGACGGCGTTCGGGTACGGGGCGTTCTGGGTGCAGTCGCAGTTCCGGCCGTGGGTGCTGGGTGACGCGCACACGGAGTCGGCACCCCCGGCGGCGTACTGGACGGCGCTGGTGGTCCTGGCCGGCGTGTTCGCCCTGTGGGCCGCGGCCGGCCCCGCTTCGCGCCGCTGGTCCGCTCGACGGCAGGTTCCCGAACCAGCCTGAAACACGACGAAGGGGCGGCACTCTCACGTGAAAGTGCCGCCCCTTCGCGCGTGACTACTTGAGCTTCGTCCCCGCCGAGCCCAGCGCCTGGCAGGCTTCGACCACGCGGGCCGCCATGCCGGCCTCCGCGGCCTTCAGGTACGAGCGCGGGTCGTAGACCTTCTTGTTCCCGACCTCGCCGTCGATCTTCAGGACCCCGTCGTAGTTCTTGAAGAAGTGGTCCACGATCGGCCGGGTGAACGCGTACTGCGTGTCCGTGTCGACGTTCATCTTCACCACGCCGTACGACACCGCCTCGCGGATCTCCTCCGGGAGCGAGCCCGAACCGCCGTGGAAGACCAGCTCGAACGGCTTCGAACCCTCCGGCAGGCCGAGCTTCTTCGACGCCGCCTCCTGGCCGCCCTTCAGGACGTCCGGGCGGAGCTTCACGTTGCCCGGCTTGTACACGCCGTGGACGTTGCCGAACGTCGCCGCCAGCAGGTAGCGGCCGCGGTCGCCCGCGCCCAGCGCGTCGATCGTCTTCAGGAAGTCGCCTTCGGCCGTGTACAGCTTCTCGTTGATCTCCGCCTCGACGCCGTCCTCTTCGCCGCCGACGACGCCGATCTCGACCTCGAGGATGATCTTGGCCGCCGCCGTCTTGGCCAGCAGCTCCTGGGCGATCTCGAGGTTCTCGTCGAGGTCGATCGCCGAGCCGTCCCACATGTGGGACTGGAACAGCGGGTTCTGGCCGTTCTTGACGCGCTCGGCCGAGATCTCGATCAGCGGGCGGACGAAGCCGTCCAGCTTGTCCTTCGGGCAGTGGTCGGTGTGCAGCGCGACGTTCACGCCGTACTTCGCCGCCACGACCTGCGCGAACTCGGCCAGCGCGGTCGCGCCGGTCACCATGTCCTTGACCTTCTGGCCGGACGCGAACTCCGCACCGCCGGTGGAGAACTGGATGATGCCGTCGCTCTCCGCCTCGGCGAAGCCGCGGATGGCGGCGTTCACGGTCTCGGACGAGGTCACGTTGATGGCCGGGTAGGCGAACTCGTTCGCCTTGGCCCGGTCGAGCATCTCCGCGTAGACCTCGGGGGTGGCGATGGGCATCGTTGACTCCTCCTTGGCACAGGGTGGTCCCGACCGCATCGTACGAGGTGTACCGCCGCCGCACACCGGTCCCCGGCGAGAAACTTCTCCGCACGTGGGATCGGTTCAGAAGGAGTGCGTCCGGCCGCCGGGCGCACCGGCGGCCGGACGGAGATCACAGCAGCTCGGACGCCAGCGCGCGGTACGCCGGCCACGGGTCCTCGTTCAGCACCTGGACCACGACCTGGTCCGCCCCCGCCTCGAGGTGGGCCGCCAGCCCCGGGGCGATCGTCGCCGCGTCGCCGTGCAGGGCCAGCGCGTCGACCAGGCGATCGCTGCCCTCGCCCTCGAGGTCCTCGTCCGTGAAGCCCAGTTTGCGCAGGTTGGCGACGTAGTTCGAGAGCCCCAGGTAGTACTTGACGGTGTTGCGGCCGATCGCGCGGGCCTCGTCGGTGTCGGTCGACAGAACGACCTTGTGCTCCGGCGCCAGCAGCGGTCCCGCACCGAGGATTTCGCGGGTCGAGCGCGTGTGCTCCGGCGTTGTCAGGTACGGGTGCGCGCCCGCCGTCCGCGAACCCGACAACTCCACCACCTTGGGCCCCAGCGCCGCCAAGGCGCGGCCGGATACCGGGACGCCCGCCGCGTCCAGGCCGTCGAGGTAGTCGACCAGGGCCGCGTACGGCTTCTTGTACTCCTTCGTCGCTTCGCGGTGGCCAGCGCCGATGCCCAGCAGGAAGCGGTCCGGGTACTTGCCCGCGATGCGCTCGTAGACGCGGGCGATGTCCGCGGGCTCGTCCTGCCAGATGTTCACGATGCCGGTCGCGATGACCAGCGAGTCCGTCGCCGCGAGGAGGTCGTCGACGGACGCGAGGTCGTAGGCGCCGGGCGAGCCGCCCAGCCAGATCGCGCCGTAGCCGAGCTTCTCCGCCTCTGCCGCGAAGTTCGCGTTCACGTTCGCGTGGTATCGCCAGATCCCGAGTTTGCCCAGTTCGATAGCCATAGAACACTCCAACGCGTGAGACGGCGATTTTCCTCCCGGGTCCCGCGAATTACTGTCGAAGGCATGACCAAGCTGGGCAACACCGACCTCGACGTGTACGGGTTGAACCTCGGGTGCAACGTCTTCGGCTGGACCGCCGACGAGCCGCAGTCCTTCGCCGTCCTCGACGCCTACACCGCGGCCGGCGGTAACTTCCTGGACAGCGCCGACCTCTACGGCGGCGGTGGCGGCTCCGAGACGATCATCGGCAACTGGCTGGCCGCGCGCGGGAACCGCGACGACGTCGTGGTGGCCACCAAGGTCGGCATGTGGGACGGCCGGCCGGGCCTGTCGGCGAAGAACATCCAGGCCGCGGCGGAGGACTCGCTGCGCCGCCTGCGGACCGACCACATCGACCTCTACTACGCCCACCGCGACGATCCGGACACCCCGCTCGAAGAGACCCTGGCGGCGTTCGACGCCCTGGTCCGCGCGGGCAAGGTCCGCCACGTCGGCGCGTCCAACTACTCCGCCGAACGCCTCGCCGACGCACTGTCCATTTCGGACAAGAATGGCCTCGCGCGGTACGCCGTGCTGCAGCCGCACTACAACCTCGTCGAGCGGGACTACGAGCGCGACCTCGCGCCGCTCGTCGAGCGGGAAGGCCTCGTGACGCTGCCGTACTTCGCCCTCGCGAAGGGCTTCCTCACCGGCAAGTACCGCACGAAGGACGAGCCCGGCGACAGCCCACGCGCCGCCCGCGCCGCGTCCTATTTGGACAGCGGCGGCGAGCGCGTGCTCGCCGCCCTCGACGAAGTCGCCCAGGCGCACGGAGTTTCGGTCGCCGCGGTGTCGCTCGCGTGGTTGCGGCAGCAGCCGACGGTCGCCGCGCCGATCGCCAGCGCCCGGACACCCGAGCAGCTCACCGACCTGATCGCCTCGGTCTCCCTGGAGCTGACCGACGCCGAAGTCGCCGCACTGAGCGCCGCCTAGAACCTACTTCCGGGTAGCTTACTGCGGGTAAGTTGAGGTACGGTGCCCTCAAGTGACGTCTAGGAGGGCACCGTGGCCAACCCGTTTTCGCTGCTGAGCGGCACCAAGAAGGTCGACGGCAAGGTCGTGCTGATCACCGGCGCGGCCCGCGGCATCGGCGCCGGGCTGGCCGAGCGGCTGGCCGCCCGCGGCGCGAAGGTCGCCCTCGTCGGCCTCGAAGCCGAAGAGCAGCAGAAGGTCGCCGACCGGATCGGGCCGAACGCGCACGCCTGGGAAGCCGACGTCACCAGTTGGGACGCGCTCGAGCAGGCGACGAAGGGCGTCGTCGAGCACTTCGGCGGGATCGACATCGTCATCGCCAACGCCGGCATCGCGACCGCGGGCTTCGTCCGCTCGGTCGACCGGGCCGCGTTCGAGAAGGTCATCGAGGTCGACCTGCTGGGCGTCTGGCGCACGTTCCGCGTGACGCTCCCGCACGTCATCGAGCGCAAGGGCTACCTGCTGGCCATCTCCAGCCTCGCCGCGATCACGCACGCGCCGGGCATGGCCAACTACGCCGCCGCGAAGGCCGGCGTCGAGGCCTTCTCGAACAGCCTGCGCGCCGAGGTCGCCCACCTGGGCGTCAAGGTCGGCGTCGCGCACCCGACGTGGATCCGCACCGACCTGGTCGAGAGCGCCGACGCGCACCCGGTGTTCGGCAAGCTCCGCGCGTCGATGCCCGGCCTGATCGGCAAGACGTACCCGCTGGACGTGGCCCTGGACGACCTCGAAGCCGGCATCCTCAAGCGCGCCCGGACCATCCACGTGCCGCGCTGGGTCGGCGGGCTCAAGCTGCTGCGCGCGTTCCTGCCGCCGGTCATCGAGATCGGCTCGCGCAGCCGGGTACCGTCGGCGGACAAGGCCGCGCTGGCCGACATCGAGGCGCGCGGCGCGTTCGAGTCGGCGGTCACCGGCCACGGCGGGCGAGCCGCCACCAAGGGGTGAAGATGTCCCGTCGCGACCAGATCAGGATGACCGAGGACGAGGTGCGCGCGTACCTCGCGGAGCAGAAGGTCATCAACGTCGCCAGCGTCGGCCCGAACGGCCGCCCGCACCTCGCGCCGCTCTGGTACTTCCCGCACGAAGACGGCGTCGCGACCTGGACGTACGGCACGTCGCAGAAGGCGAAGAACCTCCGTCGCCTGCCGGAGGCGACCGTGCTGGTCGAAGACGGCGACAGCTACGAGAAGCTCCGCGGCGTCTCGTTCGAAGCCGACGTCGAGATCGTCGAGGACATCGGGGAGGTCACCCGGATGGGGACCGCGCTGCTGCAGCGGTACTCGGGCGCCAAGCCGGACGACGCCGCTCCGGCGGAAATGAACGCCTTCATCGCAGGTCAGGCCGCGAAACGCGTCGGGCTGGTCTTCCGGCCGACCAAGATCGTCAGCTGGGACCACGGCAAGCTCGGCGGGACGTACTGATCGGTAGGCAGTACTTCCAAGTAACTGTTACCTGAGGTAACGTCATCTGGGCAGCCAACTCGACGCAGCGGAGGCCGACAGATGACCGAGCGGTTCAAGGTCGTGATCGTGGGCACCGGGTTTTCCGGGCTCGGCCAGGCGATCCAGCTCGAAAAGGCCGGCATCCGGGACTACGTCGTCCTGGAGAAGGCCACCGAGGTGGGCGGCACCTGGCGCGACAACTCCTACCCCGGGTGCGCGTGCGACGTGCAGTCGCACATGTACTCGTTCTCGTACGAGCAGAACCCGGACTGGTCGCGGTCGTTCTCGCCGCAGCCGGAGATCTTCGACTACCTCAAGGGCGTCGCCGACAAGTACCGGCTGCGCGAGAAGATCCGCTTCGGCGTCGAGCTGACCGGCGCTCACTGGGACGAGCGGGAGCGCCGCTGGACGGCGACGACCAAGGACGGCCGCGAGTTCGTCGCGCAGTTCCTCGTCTCCGGGGTCGGCGGCCTGCACATCCCGCAGATCCCCGAGCTGCCCGGGATCGCGAACTTCCAGGGCCAGACGTGGCACTCCGCACGCTGGAACCACGAGTACGACCTGCGCGGCAAGAAGGTCGCCGTGGTCGGCACCGGCGCCAGCGCCGTCCAGTTCGTGCCGAAGATCGCCCCCGACGTCGCCGAGCTGACGCTGTTCCAGCGGACGCCGCCGTGGATCATGCCCAAGCCCGACCACGCGATGCCGTCGTGGGCGCAGACGCTGTTCAAGCGCGTCCCGGGCACCCAGCGCCTCTACCGCAACGCGCTGTACTGGCTCCTCGAAGCGCGGGCCATCGGCTTCAACGGCCACCCGGCGATCATGAAGGCCGGCGAACTGATCGCGAAGCGGAACATCGCGAAGGGCATCAAGGACCGCGCGCTGCGCAAGAAGGTCACGCCGGACTACACGATGGGCTGCAAGCGCGTCCTGATCTCCAACGACTACTACCCAGCGCTGGCCCGGCCGAACGTCGACGTCGTCACGGACGGCATCCAGGAGGTCAAGGCGCACTCGATCGTCGACTCCGCCGGTGTCGAGCACGAGGTCGACGCGATCGTCTACGGCACCGGCTTCAAGGTGACCGACGCGCTGGAGTACCTCGACATCACCGGCGTCGACGGCCGCAACCTCGCCAAGGAGTGGGCGAGCGAGGGCATGCGGACCCACAAGGGCATCACCGTCTCCGGCTACCCGAACCTGTTCTTCCTGCTGGGCCCGAACACCGCGCTCGGGCACAACTCCGTCGTGTTCATGATCGAGTCGCAGTCGCGGTACGTCGTCGACGCCATCAAGCTCGCCGATTCCCGCGGCGCCGCGGCGCTCGACGTCCGGCCGGGCGTGCAGGACGAGTTCCAGCGGGAGATCCAGGACAAGCTGGTCAAGGGCGTCTGGACCCAGGGCGGCTGCAAGAGCTGGTACCTCGACGCCCAGGGCGTGAACCGGACCATCTGGCCGGGCTTCACCTGGCGCTACTGGCTGGAGACCCGCAAGGTCGACCCGGCCGACTACGAACTGTCCGGCCGCGCGTCGTGACCGACGAGCAGCTCGTCCTGCACGCCCGGAACGTGAAGTTCGGCTGGGCGGCGCTGCCGATGCACTGGATCCCGGGCGAACCGCAGGCCACGCACACCATCAACGTGCTGCACCTGGCCCTGCCCGAGGGCGAGCGCTGGTTCGTCGAGGTGTTCAAGCAGGCGGTGCCGCTGATCCGCGACCTGCGGCTGAAGGAAGACGTCCTCGGCTTCATCGGCCAGGAGGCGGTGCACGCCGAGGCCCACGACGGCGCGGCGGCGCACCTGGAGGCGGCGGGCGTGCGCGTGCGGCCGTTCGTGGCGCAGATGGAGTGGCTGTTCCGGAAGCTGCTCGGCGACCGCGACCTGACCGGGCGCGCGGCCGAGGAGTGGCTGGTCGAGCGGCTCGGGATCATCGCCGCGATCGAGCACTACACGGCGTTCCTCGGCCAGTGGGTGCTCGACGCGCCCCTCGAGGACGCGGGCGCCGACCCGGTGATGCTGGACCTGCTGCGCTGGCACGGCGCCGAAGAGGTCGAGCACCGGTCGGTGGCGTTCGACCTGTTCGTGCACCTCGACGGGCGGTACACCCGCCGGGTGCGCAGCATGGCGGCGGTGACGCCGGTGCTGGCCTGGGTCTTCGCGCGAGGTACGCGGTACCTGATGCGCAACGACCCGACCCACCCCGGACGTGCCTCGCTGCGGGGTTACCGCCGGGCGGCTCGACGCGGGTTGCTGCCGACCGGACGCGAGCTGCTGCGGGAAATCCGGCCGTACTTCCGGAAGTCGTATCACCCGTCCGAGACCGGGAGCACCGAACAGGCGGTGGCCTACCTGGCGAGCTCGCCGGCGGCCCGGGCGTCCGGGTGACCCTCGGGCGGCCTACGCGGCTGGACGGCAGCGCCCGCACCGACCACCTGATGTCCACTTTGGTCGGAGTGGTGGGCGTTTACCGCCGGATGTCGCAATTCAGCGGACGGCGGCGGCCGCCCGTGCGCACTGTGGACCGCAACCTTTCGCTGGTCGTCGAAACGATCCGGCGCGAAGCGGACGACGTCGTGAGCTTGCGGCTGGCGAACGGCACGCCGCTGCCGGGCTGGCGGCCGGGTGCGCACGTCGACCTCGTGCTCCCGTCCGGCCTGACCAGGCAATATTCGCTCTGCGGCAACGCGGGCGACCGCTCGCACTACCGGATCGCCGTCCGCCGGATCGGCGTCGCGTCGGCCGAGGTTCACGCACTGGTCCCCGGCACCCGGGTGACGGTCAACGGTCCGCGGACGGCGTTCCCCTTCGTCGGAGACGGGCCGTTCCTGTTCATCGCCGGCGGCATCGGGATCACGCCGATCCTGCCGATGGTGGGCCGCTGCGTCGAATCAGGCGCGGACTGGCGACTGGTCTACACCGGCCGCAGCCGGGCGTCGATGCCGTTCCTGGACGAGCTGGCGGGGTACGACCGCGTGTGGATCCGCCCGGACACCGAGTACGGCATCCCGGCCTCGGGCGCCGAGCTGCTCGAAGGTCTCCCCGACGGGGCGTCGGTCTACTGCTGCGGGCCGGCGCCGATGCTCACCGGTGTCCGCGTCGACGCCGGAGCGACCACAGCCGTCCACTTCGAACGGTTCGCCCCGCCGCCGATCGTCGCCGGCGAGCCGTTCCGGCTGACTTTGCGCAGGTCAGGGCGGGTGCTGGCGGTGCCGGGCGACCGGACCGCGCTCGACGTCCTCCTGGCCGAACGGCCCGGGACGCCGTACTCCTGCCGGCAGGGCTTCTGCGGGACGTGCGCGGTGCCGACGGCCGACGGCGGATCCATGCGGATCTGCGTCGACCGCGGCAGCACCGTGCTCGACCTATGACTCCGCGGGCACCCAGGCGCCGATCACCGGCTTGAACTCGCGGACGGTCCGCTGCGCGACGACCCCCTCCAGGTGGTACGGGTCCTGGTCGATCGTCTCCTTGAGGTGGGCCTCGTCGTCCGCCTGGTACAGCGTGATGCCGCCGGTCCCGTCGCCGAGCGGGCCGGCGACCGCGACGCGGCCCTGCTCGGCCAGCCTGGTCAGGAACTCGCGGTGCCGCGGCCGGACGTCCAGCAGCTTCTCCTGGACGTAGGTGATTTCGACGAGGAACCAGGCCATGTGGATCTCCGGGGTCGGGCGGGTGCGGTCGGGTCCGACGCTACCCGTGTCACGGTTCTGTACCAGCATCCGAACTGTGGCACCGGCATCTGAACCCGATAGGCTGGGCGTGCGTCAGTACCTGTGTGAGCGCTGTGAATACCGTGAACCTGCTGACGCGGCACACCGTGCAAACCGGGGTCGAGAACAGGCAGGGGTTCATGCTCGAGGGCAATGCGGAACGCAGTGTCGAGGCGACCCTCGGCCACCTGCGGGTCATGGACGGTCCGGCCCCGGCGCAGACCGCCGCGCCACTGACCCTCGAAGACCTCTACCGCCAGCACCGCATGCGGCTGGTCCGGCTGGCGATTCTGCTGGTCGACGAGCCCGCGACCGCGGAAGACGTCGTCCAGGAGGCCTTCACCGGCCTGCACCGCAACTGGGGCAGGCTCCGGGACGCCGCCGCCGCGGTCGGCTACCTGCGCACCGCGGTCGTCAACGGGTCGCGCAGCGTGCTGCGCCGCCGCAAGACGGCCCGGGAGTACGTGCCGCCGCACGCGGTGAACGCGCGCTCCGCGGAGAGCCTCGCGATGCTCTCCAGCGAGCACCAGGCCGTGGTCAGCGCGCTGTCGAAGCTGCCGCCCCGCCAGCGCGAAGTGCTGGTGCTGCGGTACTACGGCGGGCTGAGCGAGGCCGAGATCTCTGAGGCCGCAGGTATCTCCAAGGGTACCGTTAAATCGACCGCCAGCCGGGCGCTCGAGGCGCTCCAGAAGGCCATGCAAGCCCCACAGTGACCCGGGTGGACCATTCCGATCACTGAGTCGTATCACCATGCTTGGTCCAGACCAATATATGCTGGGGTGCGTGAGAGGCGCCGGAGATTTCGTGATCATGGGCGGCCGGGTCGCCGCCCCGGACCGTGTACTCGACGACGGCTGGGTGGCCGTCACCGACGGGCGGATCGCCGGCGTGGGTTCCGGGACCCCGCCGTCCGGCGAGCAAGTGGACGTCGGCGGCGCGCTGGTCGTGCCCGGGTTCATCGACACCCACTGCCACGGCGGGGGAGGTGCTTCGTTCACCTCCCTCGATCCGGAGGAACTCCTGACGGCGGTGCGGGCGCACCGCCGTCACGGCACCACGACCATGCTGGCCAGCCTGGTGTCCGACCCGGTGGACATCCTGCGTGAGCAGGTCGCCGCGCTGCGTGAGCTCGTCCAGGACGGCGAGGTCACGGGCATCCACCTGGAGGGGCCGTTCATCTCGAAGGCCCGCTGCGGCGCGCACGACCCGGAGACGCTGCTCGAACCGGACACCGGCACGGTCGAGAAGCTGCTGCGCGCGGGCCAGGGCGCGATCCGGATGGTCACCATCGCCCCCGAGCTGCACGGCGGGGTGAAGGCCGTCCGCCAGCTGGCCGAGTCCGGCGTCATCGCGGCCATCGGGCACACCGACGGCGTCGAGGAGCAGCTGCTGCCGGCGATCGACGCGGGCGCGACGGTCGCGACCCACCTGTTCAACGGCATGCGGCCGCTGCACCACCGCGAGCCCGGCCCGGTCGGCGCGCTGCTGGACGACGAGCGCATCACGATCGAGCTCATCTGCGACCTGGTCCACCTGCACCCGACGGTCGTCCGCCTGGCGGCGAAGCACGCGGGCCGCAACCGGACGGTCCTCATCACCGACGCGATGTCGGCCACGGACGCGGCGGACGGCCGCTATACGCTGGGCCGGCTCGAGGTCGACGTCCACGACGGCGTCGCCACGCTCGCCGACAACGGTTCGCTGGCCGGCAGCACCCTGACGATGGACACCGCCTTCCGCAATCTGGTCCGGGGTGCGAAACTCGGCATCCTCGACGCGGTGCACGCGACGTCGCAGCGGCCGGCGGAGCTGCTCGGCATCGCGGACCGGACCGGCATGCTGTGCCCCGGTTACCAGGCCGACATCGTGGTCCTCGACCAGGACCTGCGGCCGGCGAAGGTGCTGCGGCGGGGAGAATGGGTCGCCGAGGTGGGAACGGCTACCTTGAGCACATAGGTTCCCTTGTGAGCGGACGGGCGGAGATGAGCGAGCCGAAGGATCCCGAGCAGCTGCTGGCGGACGCCCTTCGCGCGCAAGCCGTCTTCGCGCCTTCGGCGTCTTCCACGGCGTCTTCGGCTTCGGAACCGGTCACGGACGCGGTTCCGACCAGCGCGATCAACGAGCTGCCGTCGGCGTACGGGCTGCTGTCGGGCGCGAGCGCGGACTCGCTGGAGCGCGAGCGCGCGGCACTGGACGCGGAGGCACCGACGACGTTCGCCCCGCGTCCGCCGGAGCCGGTGCGGACGTCCGCGCAGCTGCCGGCGTACTGGATCTTGCTGCTGGCGGTGCTGCTGGGGCTCGCCGCGGGGTCCGTGGTGGGCCTGCTGACGCTGGTCTGACCGGGTCTCAGTCACGACTCAGGGTGACCCTGTACCGTTTTCGAGGTGATTCTCGCCCAGAGCACGGTCAACACGATGTCGCTGCTGCCGTCATGGCTGGACCCGAACGTCCTGCTCGACGGCGTGGCCGGTCCCGCGGTCGCGGTGCTGTGCCTCGTCATCTTCATCGAGAGCAGCATCTTCCCGGTCCTGCCCGGTGACTCGCTGCTGTTCACGGCGGGTCTGCTCATCGCGGGCGGCAAGCTGTACCCCCTGTGGCTGACCTGCGTGCTCGTGACCGTTTCCGCGCTGCTGGGCAACGTGGTCGGCTACTACATCGGCTACTTCGCCGGACCGAAGCTGTTCAACCGGCCCGACTCGAAGTTCTTCAAGCGGGAACACGTCGAGAAGACCCACGCGTTCCTGGACAAGCACGGCCCGAAGGCGGTCGTCCTGGCCCGGTTCGTGCCGTTCGTCCGGACGTTCATCACCTGGATCGCCGGCATCGGCCGGATGAGCCCCAAGACGTACTTCACGTACACGGTGCTCGGCGGCATCCTCTGGGCCGCGGGCATCACGGTGCTCGGCTACCTGCTCGGCGACATCCCCTTCATCGGCAAGAACATCGACGCGATCTTCGTCCTGATCGTGCTGATCTCGGTGGTGCCGATCGTGCTCGAGTACCTGAAGTCGCGCCGGGAGAAGAAGGCCGCCGTGGAGACCGATCCCGAGGTCACGCAGCGGATTCCGCGCATCAAGGACTGATCGCTCAGGGCATCGAGAACATCGACCCGGGGTTGAACAGGTTCTCCGGGTCCAGCGCCCGCTTGATCTCCTGGTGCACCCGCAACCCGACCGGCCCGATCTCGCGCGCCAGCCACTCCCGCTTGATCTTGCCGACCCCGTGCTCACCGGTCACCGTCCCGCCCAGGGACAGCCCCACCTCGAGGATCTCGTCGAACGCGCGCTGTGCCCGCTCGAACTCGTCCGGGTCGTCCGGCTGGTAGACGATCGTCGGGTGCATGTTGCCGTCGCCGGCGTGGCCGACCACCGCGATGCGCAGCCCCACCTCGGAGCTGATCTTCTCGCACCCGCGGATCAGCTCCGCGATGCGCGTCCGCGGCACGCACACGTCGTCGGTCAGCCACAGGCCGTACGTCTCCAGCGCCGTCAGGACCACCCGGCGGGCCTGGAGCAGCATCCGGCCCTCTTCGAGGTCTTCCGTCGTGTACGCCAGGTCCGCGCCGCAGTCGACGCAGATCTGCTCCAGCGCCGCCAGCTCCCGGCGGGCCACCTCGCCGCCCGCGTCCGACTGGCCCAGCAGCAGTGCCTGGCAGTCCGACCCCGCCCCGAGGTCCGTCTTCAGGTACGCCTCCGACGCCTTGATCGACGACGCGTCCATGATCTCCAGCAGCGACGGCACGAGCCCCTCACGCACGACCCGCGCCACGGCCTCCCCGGCCGCCTCGGTCGTCGAGAAGCCCGCGACGAGCGTGGCCGGTGCCTGGGGCAACGGCTTGAGCTGGACCGTCGCCTGGGTGATCACGCCGAGCGTGCCCTCGCTGCCCACGAACAGCCGCGCCAGGTCGTAGCCCGCGACGCCCTTCACCGTGCGGCGGCCGGTCTTCAGCAGTGACCCGTCGGCCAGGACGACCTCCAGGCCGAGCACCGAGTCCGTCGTCACGCCGTACTTCACGCAGCAGAGGCCGCCCGCGTTGGTCGAAAGGTTGCCGCCGATCGTGCACCAGTCGTAGCTCGACGGGTCCGGCGGGTAGAACAGCCCGTGCTTCTCGACGGCGTTGCGGAAGTCCAGGTTGACCACGCCCGGCTGGACGACCGCCAGCCGGTTGCCCGCGTCGATCTCGACGATCTCGTTCAGCTTGGTCAGCGACAGCGTGACGCAGCCGTCGATGGCGTTCGCGGCGCCGGACAGCCCGCTGCCCGCCCCGCGCGGCACGATCGGCACCTTCGCCTCGGCGCACGCCTTGACGACGGCCTGCACCTCCGCCGCGTTCGCGGGCAGCACCACGGCGAGCGGCGTGCCCGACGGCGCCAGCGGCATCATGTCGCGCGCGTAGGAGGCGGTGACGTCGGAGTCGGTGAGCACGGCGCTCTTGCCGAGCAGGTCCCGGAGCCGGGTGACCAAGGCTTCGTTGCTCATGGCCTCATCGTAAGCCCGGACAGTCCGCAGTGCGGAAATCTTCTTTCGAAACCAGCCGTAACGGAGCAGTGCGTCAGCGGACCAGCCCGAGCAGCTTGTCGACGTGCACCGTCAGCAGCACCCGCTGGTCGGTGACCATCGCCTCGCGGTACTCGGCCCAGTCCGGGTGCTCGCCCGCCGCGCGCCGGTAGTAGTCGACCAGCGCTTCCACCGCGTCGTCGTCCGGCGCCGCGGCGGGTGCCGTGAGCGCAGCGCGGCCCTCGGCGACGACGTAGCTCCAGCCGTCCTCGCTGCCCACGTGGAACGTCACCCGCGGGTCGCGGCGCATGTTCTTCGTCTTCGCCCGAGTTTCGGTGATCGACGCGATGAGCGTCGCGGCCTGGGGGTCGTACAGGTAGGTGATGGTGGACAGCTGCGGCCGGCCGTCGCGGCGGATCGTCGCCAGGACGCCGTGGCGGCGGGCGGCGAGGAAGTCCTTCAACGCTGTGTCGTCGGTCATACCCTTCTCAACCCGCCGCGGCCGCCGTTGTTCCGGGAGCAGCCCGGAGGAATCTTGCTTGCATACGGCAACTAAAGTGTGTTCTGCCACATCACGAGGTACTCCACTTGCATAACCGCTAGTGAAGGCACATCCTTGCCACAGGCAACTAGTTGCAGCCGCCAACCAACGCCTTGAAGGATCGCTCATGGCAACGAACACCACCCGGCCCAAGGCCGAGCTGGACCTCGCCGACCAGCTCGGGCACGAGCTCGTGCGCCTGGTCCGGCTGATCAACAAGGCGAAGTCGCAGGTCTCCAAGCAGGGGCCGGACGGCATCGAGCGGGCGGCGTACGCGATCCTCTTCACCCTCATCCACGAGGGCCCGCAGCGCACCAGCAAGCTGGCCGAGTCGCTCCACTCCGAGATCTCCACGATCAGCAGGCAGTCGAGCTCGCTCGTGCAGCACGGGCTGGTCGAGCGCCAGGCCGACCCGGAAGACGGGCGGGCCTGCCTGCTCGCGCCGACGAGCGAGGGCATGCGGGTGTTCGAAGAGAACCGCAAGCTGCGCAACCAGTGGCTGGCCGAAGTCCTCGGGGACTGGACGGACGGGGACATCCAGACCCTGAACCGCCTCTTCGGGCGGCTCAACACAGGTATCGAGAACCACTCTCCACAGCTGGCCGACGCGCACGCGTCCGCCGGTGCACCGGCCAAGGGGGCCAACGCATGAGCACCACCGTCGAACAAGCAGTCGTGGCGAAGGAACCACCACGGCTGAGCCACCGCCAGATCGTCACGATCCTGAGCGGCCTGATGTGCGGCATGTTCCTCGCCGCGCTCGACCAGACGATCGTCGGTACGTCGATCGTCAAGATCGCCAACGACCTGCACGGCTTCGACCTGCAGGCCTGGGCGACCACGGCGTACCTGATCACCTCGACGATCGTCACGCCGATCTACGGCAAGCTGTCGGACATCTACGGCCGCAAGCCGTTCTACCTGGCCGCGATCACGATCTTCGTCGCCGGTTCGCTGGCCTCGGCCTTCGCGCAGTCGATGTACCAGCTGGCCGCGTTCCGCGCGGTGCAGGGCCTGGGCGCCGGCGGTCTGATGTCGCTGGCCATGACCATCCTCGGCGACATCGTGCCGCCACGGGAACGGGCCAAGTACCAGGGCTACATCCTCGCGGTGTTCGGCCTGTCCACCGTGCTGGGCCCGGTGCTGGGCGGCTTCTTCGCCGGCATCGAGCACGCCGGCAGCATCTTCGGCTACGACATCCACGGCTGGCGCTGGGTCTTCCTGATCAACGTCCCGATCGGCATCCTCGCGCTGTTCGTCGTCGCCCGCGTGCTGAACGTGCCGCACATCCCGCAGAAGCACAAGATCGACTGGTGGGGCGCCCTCGCTCTGGTCGTCGCGGTCGTGCCGTTCCTGATCGTCGCCGAGCAGGGCCAGAAGTGGGGCTGGGGCGACGGCAAGTCGATCCTTTGCTACGTCGTCGGCGGCGTCGGCGTGATCGCGTTCATCGCGGTCGAACGGTGGATGAAGGACGCCGCGCTGATCCCGCTGCGGCTGTTCAAGAACTCGACGTTCACCGTGGCGATCATCGGCGGTGTCATCGTCGGTGTCGCGATGTTCGGCGCGATCACGATGATCCCGCAGTTCATGCAGGTCGTGCAGGGCTACACGCCGACCGAATCCGGGCTGCTGATGCTGCCGCTGATGGCGGGCATCATGACCAGCTCGATCGTCTCCGGGCGGATCACCGGCAAGACCGGTCGCTACAAGGTCTTCCCGATCGTGGGCACCCTCATGATCGCCGCCGGCGCGTTCTTCTTCGCGCAGGTCGAATACGACTCGCCGGTGTGGCACCCGCTGGTCGCGGCCGCCATCATCGGCCTCGGCCTCGGTCAGTGCATGCAGACGCTGATCATCGCGGTGCAGAACGCGGGCCCGCGCAGTGACATGGGCGTCTCGACCGCGTCGGCGACGTTCTTCCGCCAGATCGGTGGTACCGCCGGTGTCGCGATCTTCCTGACGGTCCTGTTCAACACGCTGTTGCCGAACATCACGAAGGCGTTCGGCGGGCAACTGCCGGCCGGCGCCGGCGCGAGCGTCGGCAACCTGTCCGAGAACACCAGCGTGATCCAGACCCTGCCGGAGGCGATCAAGACGCCGATCCTGATCGGCTTCACCGACTCGATCACCACGGTGTTCTACATCGCCGGTGCGGTGGCCCTGCTGGCCACGGTGGTCCTCCTGTTCATGAAGGAGATCCCGCTGACCAACGCGGCCCCGGCCGCGGCGGCCATGGAGGGCGGCGAGGCGCTGCTCGAGGAGGACGACTTCGCGGACGCGCCCACCGAGATCGTCGAGCCGGTCAAGCCGGTCGACCGCGAGCCGGCCCTGGTCGGCGGCGGGAAGCACGCACTGAGCACCAACGGGCACGGCGACTACCAGGCCGTTTCGGGTGCGCTGCCGATCACGAACTCCGTCGCGGACTCCGAGGTCGACACCCCGGTCGGCGCGGGCGGCCTGCCGGTGACCGGCCACGTCCGGCGCCAGGACGGCAGCCACGTCTCCGGCGCGGCGCTGACCCTGATCGACCAGCGCGGCCGCCAGGTCGCGCGGGCCACCGGGGCCGCCGACGGCAGCTACTCGGTGCCCAGCCAGGGACCGGGCGCATACGTCCTGATCGTGTCGGCCCACGGCCACCAGCCGCAGGCCTCCAGCGTCGTGATCAGCAACGGGCCGGCCACGGTCGACGTCACGCTCACCGGGTCCGGCGAGCTGACCGGCACCGTGCGGGCGGCCGCGACCGGAGACCCGCTGCCGAACGTGACCGTGACGCTGACCGACCACCGCGGCGAGGTGAACGGCGCGTTCATCACGACCACCGACGGCACGTACGCGTTCGTCGGGGTCGGCGCCGGGGCGTACACCCTGGTCGCCAGCGGCGCGGGCTACCGGCCCTTCGCGGTGACGCTCACCGTGCCCGACAGCGGCGTGCTGCGCCACGACGTCGAGCTCGCCAGTTCGGTGCTGCTGTCCGGCACCGCGCGGACCGAGGGCGACCGGGTGGTCCCGGACGCGCGGATCACCGTGCTCGACGCCGAAGGCAACGTGGCCGCGGTCGCGCGGACCGACGGCGAAGGCCGGTACGTGGTCAGCGACCTGCCCGCGGGCGCGTACACCGTGGTCGCGAGCGGCTACCCGCCGGCGACCAGCCAGGTGGAGCTGACCGGCGGCGAAGCGGGCCACGACGTCCGGCTGAGCTACGACCAGGCCCTCGACGAGCTGGTCGACCGGTCATGAGCGGCTTGCGCGCGACCTTCCGCACGGCCGAGGGCTGGGCGGTGGAGCACGCGGTGCTCACCGTCACCGACCCGGCCGGGCGGCAGGTCGCCCGGCAGGCGGCGGACGTCCGCGGGGAGGTCGTCACCGACGCGCTGGCGCCGGGTGTGTACACCGCCGTCGTCACCGCGGCCGGGTACACCCCGGTCGCGCGGACGGCGCAGATCGCCTCGGACGGCAGCGGCGCGCTCGGCGACGTCGTGCTGGCCCCGGTCGCCGAGGCGATCGAGCTGCCGCCGGCCGGGCCGTGGGTGATCGACCCGATGCACACATCGGTGGTCGCGACCGCGCGGCACCTGGGCATCGCGAGCATCAAGGCGCGGTTCCCGGACGTCTCCGGCCGGATCGAGATCGGCCGCCCGGCCGAGCGGTCCTCGGTGCACGCCGAGATCAAGGCGGCGAGCATCGACACCGGCATCCGGATGCGCGACGACCACCTGCGCTCGCCGGACTTCCTCGACGTCGACGTGCACCCGGTGATCACGTTCACCAGCACGGGACTGCGGCAGCGCGGGGCGGACTCCTGGGCGCTGCTGGGCGAGCTGACGCTGCACGGCGAGCGCCGCGAGGTCGAGCTGGAGCTGACCTACGGCGGCTGGGGCCCGGACCCGTGGGGCGGTGTGCGCGTCGCGTTCCACGCGGAGACGACGTTGCACCGGAACGACTTCGCGATCAACTACAGCGCGATGGTGCGCGCCGGCGTCGCGGCGGTCGGCACGACGGTGAAGATCGAACTCGACGTCGAAGCGGTGCAGGGCGAGACGCTGCCGCAGTTCTGAACACCGCGGTCTGGAAGGCCCTCTCACCGCTGGGTGAGGGGGCCTTCACCGTTGGTGAAAGCGGAAACTTCCGGGGGATTCGATTTGACCGTTAGCCGCGGACCGTTCACCCGGGCCACGTAGGCTCGCGGGGTGAACGTCGTGAGCATCGAGGCCGCGGGCGTCGGCGTGAGCTGGCTGGACACCGCCGGCCCGCTGCTCGTCTGGGTGATCGTGCTGAGCTTCGTGCTGGTCGAGTGCGCGCTGATCATCGGGCTGTTCCTGCCCGGTGACTCGCTCCTGTTCGGGGCGGGCGTGGTGCTGGCCCAGCACGGTTCGGACGCCAACGCGTGGTTCCTGTCGGGGGCCGCGCTGATCGTCGCGGTCCTGGGCAACCAGATCGGCTACTACATCGGCCGCACGGGCGGCACGAAGCTGATCGCCCGCCGCGACGGCAAAGTGCTGAACCGGCAGGCCCTGGACCGCGCGCAGCGGTTCCTGGACCGCCGGGGCTTCTTCGCGATCGTGGCCGCTCGCTGGATCCCGTGGATCCGCACGCTGGCCCCGCTGATCGCGGGAGCGGCCCGGATGGACCCGCGGCGGTTCATGGCGGCGACCGCGCTGGGCGGGCTGCTGTGGGTGCCGACGCTGGTCCTGCTGGGGTACTACGGCGCGGGCCTGCTGGACGCCCTGCCGTGGCTGAAGACGGCGGCCCTGTGGGCCAGCATCGCGTTCTTCGTGGTCGGCACGGGCTACGGCGTGCTGCGCTACCGGCAGGAGATGCGCCGCCCGGTCGACGAGCCGGACGACGCCCGGGCCTGAGCCGTCTTGCCGGCGGTCCGGGTGGCGGAGCCCCCGGCCCGGGGCGAGGCCCCGGATGTCACGGTCAGAGCTGCGGGTCGGTCCAGATCTCCAGCTGGATGCCGTCCGGGTCGCGGAACACGATCACGCGCGAGCCTTCGAAGGTGCGCGAGGGCGCGACCGGGGTGTACGAGACCCCGAACTCCTGCAGCCGGTTCTCCCACTCCGCCAGCTCCGCGGCCGAATGCACCCGGAACGCCACGTGGTCCAGGCCCGTCCGGCGCTCGTCGAAGCCGCGGCGCCCGGTGTCCGCGTGCTGGACCAGGACCACCGAAAACTCGTCGCCGGCGGAGCGCAGCACGACCTTGCGCAGGCCCGTGTCCGGCTCTTCGCGCCGGGTGACCTCCTCGAGGTCGAGGACACGCACGTACCACGGCACGCTGCGGTCCACGTCGGTCACGGTGAGCGCGAGGTGGTGCACGGACATGAGTTTGGCCATGGCTTCCGAAGCCGTCCTTTCCGGTGGCGGCTCCCCAGAGTTGCACAGCGTTCGACCGCCCAAACCGAGGTGACCAATTCCCCGGCCAATCGTGATCTCGCCGTCTCCGGCCGTCCCAGCAGGCGGACGGAACCTACCGGCGGTCACACCCGTCTTACGGATGGTGACCGCCGGTGATCCTCACTGGTGGAGCAGCCGCAGCCGGTTCTCCGCGAGGATGCGCTTGGTCGTCACCCGGTCGGGGTAGCAGCGGGTGAACATGTTCGTGAAGTGCGTGCCGTAGTGGATGGTTTCGTCCCCGCCGGCCAGCGGGCGGACGGTGACGCCGAACCCCGGCTCGTGGAAGTACGCCAGCGTGTACCGCTCCCGGTCCGCGAGCCGGACCTTGTGCGGCGTCGACAGGAGCCGGCCGCCGGTCAGGAACTGCAGGATGTCGCCCGGGAACACGGTGAACACCGCCGGCTCGGGTTCGACGAAGTGCCACGGTTCGTCGTCCTGGTACATCCCGGCCGTGCTCTCCTCCGCCAGCCAGTTGCGGCGACGCGGTTCGCCCGGCACCGGCGGCCGGATGAACAGCCCGCCGACGTCGTCCTGCGCGGCGATCACGAGCAGGCCGTAGTCGGTGTGCGCGCCGATCCCGCGTTCGGTGGTCGCCGACCGGGCCGGGAACCGCAGCACGCGCATGTGGTGCCAGCCGTCGCGGGTGAGCCGCGTCAGCCGGTCGATCTCCACCCCGAGCCCGAGGGCGACCAGCTGGAGGAGCCGCTCGCCGATCCGGCCGACTTCCCGGAGGTGGGCCTCCATCGCCGTCCGGTAGCCGTCGTCCGGCCACGGGACCGGTCCGTGGCACGGCCGGCCTTCGATGACGCGGGTGTCGGTGAGCGGGATGTCCGGGCACACCGTGAAGATCTCGGAATAGTCGGCCTCGCCCGCGGTCACTTCTTCGCCGGAGGCGATGTAGCCGCTGTAGGTGAGGTCGCTGACGAACTTCGCTTTCTCCGGCAGGGATCTCGCGAAGAACCGCCGGCTTTCGGCGAGTGCTTCGCCGGTGATCCGGGCCTGTTCGGGGGTGGCGGTGACCTGGAAGATCCCGTCCTCCTCCCAGGTCCGGACCAGTTGCCTGCCCAGTATTCGGTCGACCGTTGTCCCGCTCACCGAATCGGGCAGCTCGAACGTACGCATTGTTGTTCACCTTTCGCGCGGTTCCGGGAACGCTCACCACACGAAGCACCGGAAACGCCGGTTCACAACGATCAGCGGCCGCCGCCCACGTCGAGCACCGCCCCGGCGGTGAAGGACGCGGCCGGCGAAAGCAACCACAGCACGGCTTCGGCGATCTCGGCCGGTTGCCCGGCGCGCCCCATCGGAATCAGCCGTGCGAACTTCTCGAGCCGGTCCGGCAGTCCGGCGGCCTCGTGCAATCCAGTGTGCACCATCCCGGGCGCGACAGCGTTGACACGAATGCCCTCGCCGGCGACTTCCTGGGCGAGCCCGAAGGTCAGCGTGTCCACGGCGGCCTTCGACGCGGCGTAGTGCACCCACTCGCCGGCCGAGCCGGTGCGCGCCGCCGTCGAGGAGATGTTCACGATCGCGCCGCCCTCGCCACCGTGGCGGGTCGACATCCGGCGGACCGCCTCGCGGCAGCACAGGAACACCCCGGTCACGTTGACGTCGAGGGTCCGCCGGACGACGTCGACCTCGTAGTCCTCCAGCCGGCCCGGGGTGTTGCCGACGATGGCCGCGTTGTTGACCAGTCCGGTCACCGGGCCGAGCTCCGCGGCCGCGTCGAAGAGCGCGCGGACGTCGTCCTCGCTGGAGACGTCCGCGCGCACCGCCAGCGCCTGCTGTCCCGCCGCCCGCACCTGCTCGGCGACGGCTTCGGCGGGAACGGGGTCGCCGGAGTAGTTGACCACGACGTCGTGGCCGCGAGCGGCGGCCAGCGTGCAGATCGCCGCGCCGATCCCGCGGCTGCCGCCGGTGACGATGAGCATCAGATGGCGAAGTTGGCCAGCGGCAGGTTCTCCAGCACCAGGTCGGCGCGGTCGCGCGTCTGCGAGATCAGGTCGGCGTTGCGCTGGTCCGAGCCGAGCGCGCGCTGCCGGGCCTCGACCAGCGAACGGCCGTAGCGGCGGTGGCGCGACACGAGCCGCTCGATGCGCTCGGGCTCGTCCGGGGCGAGGAACCAGGCCTCGGTGAGCAGCGGCCGGATCGCGCTCCACGGGTCGTCCGGGAGCAGCAGGTAGTTGCCCTCGGTGATGACGAGCTGGACCTCCGGCGGCACCGCGACGGCCCCGGCGATGGGTTCCTCGATCTCGCGGCGGAACTCCGGCGCGTAGACCGTTTCGCGGCCTTCGGCCAGGCGGCGGATCAGGTGGTAGTAGCCCGCGGCGTCGAACGTGTCCGGGGCACCCTTGCGCTCGGTGCGGCCCAGCCGGCGCAGCTCGACCTGCGCGAGGTGGAAGCCGTCCATGCCGACCACGGCCGCGCGCGAGCCGAGCGCGTTGGCCAGCGCCCAGGCGAGCGTGGTCTTGCCGGACGCGGGCGAGCCGATGATGCCGAGCACGTTGCGCTGCCCGCGCACGGTCAGCCCCTCGGCCCTGGCCAGCAGGTCGTCGAACGCCGTCATGTCCTGTTCCTTCCTGCGATCGCGGTCGTCCACGACCGCGGTCCCACATGCCGCACCCGTTCGGCGGCCACCTCGTTGGCGAAGCGGATCCGGTCCGTCACCGTCCGTTCGCGGGCCACGGCCACGGCGAGCGCGCCGTGCCAGACGTCGCCCGCCCCTAGTGTGTCCCGCGCTTCCACGCCCGCAACAGCCACCTCGCCCGAGTCGCCGTCCGCAGTGGACCAGCGCACCGGGTGCGGGCCCGCGGTGGTGATGACGGTGGGGACGCCGCGCTCGTGCAGGCCGGGTCCCGGCGCGCTGAAGTGCGCGGAACACGCGGCGATGTCGACCAGGGGCAGCAGCTCGTCGAGCACCGGTTTCCAGCTCCCGGCGTCGAGCACCACCGGCGCCTTCTTCTCCCGGGCAACCGCCAGCGCGAGCTCCGGATAGTGCCCGTCCAGCAAAATGACATCCGCTGTCAAAAGCGGCACTTTCACGTGAAAGTGCCGCCCTCCGGCGTTGCGGGAGACGACCGTGCGCTCGCCGTCCCGGTCGCGGACGGTGGCGGCGCTGACCGGGGGCGGGTCGGGGAGGTCCGGGGCCAGGTCGATCAGCTTGACGCCGTGCGCTTCGAGGTCGGCGCGGGCGAGCGCCGCCAGCGGGTGTGCACCGAGGACCGTCAGCAGGGTCGCTTCGGCGCCGAGCGCGGCCGCCGTCACCGCGGCGTTCGTCGCGGGCCCACCCGCGGCGACGTCCACCTGCAGCGACTGCACCTTCTCGCCCGGCGCCGGCAGCTCCTCGACCCGCTGGACCAGGTCCACGGTGCACAAGCCCGCCAGCAGCACTCTCAACTCAAACCGGCCACGTGCGTCGCGGCGGCGGCTTCTTCCACTTCGCCGTTCTCGTTGAGCCGAAGAGCGCCCGTGAGCAGGCCGACGACCTGGTTCATCGAGTGCGTCTTCGGCGAGACGACCGCGACGCGCTTGCCGAGGCGGTGCACGTGGATGCGGTCGGCGATGTCGAACACGTGCGGCATGTTGTGGCTGATCAGCACGACCGGCAGGCCGCGTTCGCGGATCCGGCCGATCAGGTCGAGCACCTTGCCGGACTCGGCGACGCCGAGGGCGGCGGTGGGCTCGTCCATGATCACGGCCTTGGTGCCGAACGCGGCCGCGCGGGCCACCGCGACACCCTGGCGCTGACCGCCCGACAGCGTCTCGACGGGCTGGCTGATCGACTTGATGTTGATGCCGAGCTCGTCGAGGATCCGCTGCGCCTCTTTTCGCATGGTCGCGGTGTCGAGCTTGCGGAACAGCCCGAGCGGGCCCTTGAGCCGCTTTTCCCGCCCCAGGAACATGTTCGACGCGATGTCGAGCGCGGGCGCGACGGCGAGGTCCTGGTACACCGTCTCGATCCCGTAGTGGCGAGCGTCCAAAGGGGACTTGAAGTGGACGGTCTTGCCGTCTACTTTGATCTCCCCCTCGTCCGGGACCACCGCGCCGGACAGGGTTTTGATGAGCGACGACTTCCCGGCGCCGTTGTCGCCGACCACGGCGAGCACCTCGCCGGGCAGCAGGTCGAAGTCGGCGCCGTCGATGGCGGTGACCCGGCCGTAGCGCTTGACCAGGCCACGGGCCTGGAGGATCGGTTCGGTCATGACTGCTGCTGCCTCCTCGCGATCCGGTCCACCACGACGGCGGCGATGAGCAGGGCGCCGGTGGCGAGGTCCTGGTAGTTGCCGTCGACGTTCATCTGCGTGAGGCCCGACCGCAGCACGGCCACGACCAGCGCGCCCATCAGCGTCCCGAGCACCGAGCCGCGGCCGCCGAAGAGGCTCGTCCCGCCGAGGACGACGGCGGTGATCGAGTCGAGGTTGCCGAGCTGGAACTGGTTCGGGTCGGCGTTCGGCGTCCGGCCGAGTGCCTGCCAGGCCGCGATGCCGAAGGTCAGCCCGGCCACGATGTACACCGACAGCACCGTGCGGTTGACCTTGATGCCGGACAGCCGCGCGGACTCCGGCGCGTTGCCGACCGCGTAGACGTGCTTGCCCCACGCGGTTTTCGTCAGCGCGTACCAGACGCCGAGGTACATCAGCAGCGCCAGCGTCATGCCGTAGGTGATCGGGATGCCGCCGAAGAGGTAGCGCTTGGTGCCGAGCCACTGCAGCAGCCCGTCGGTCACCGGCACGGCCTGGCCGCCGGCGATCAGCTTCGACACCGCGGTCAGCATGGTGAACGTGCCGAGCGTGATGATGAACGCGGGCAGCTTGACCCGGGTGGTGAGCCCGCCGATGAAGATACCGACGATGATCGTCAGCACGACGCCGGCGAGCAGCGCGACGAAGCCGTTCGTGCCGGCCGCGGCGAGTTTGGCCATGATCAGCGTCGCGACGACCATCGAGGCCGCGTTGGACAGGTCGATGCCCGCGATCAGGATGACGAGCGTCTGGCCCAGCGCGAGCGTTCCGACGACCAGCGACTGCTGGACCACCGTTGACAGGTTGTCGAGGTCGAAGAACGTGTCCGTGGCCAGCGAGAACACCACGATCGCGACGACCAGCGCGAGCGCCGGGCCGACCGCGGGGGCGCGGAGGAGGAACTCGCCGAGCGACTCACGTTCCTTCGTGGCCACTGCCGTGGTCATTTGGTGCCTCCCCAGCAGTTCTGCAGGCCCCAGGCGGAGTCGTGGCTCTCGATGCCGGGCAGGGGCTTGTCGGTGATCACGGCGGACCCGGTGTTGACGAACCCGGACGGCTTCTTGCCGGTCTTGGCGTATTCGACGGCGGCGAGCACACCCTGCTCGGCCATCTTCTTGGGGAACTGCATGACGGTGGCGGCGAACTGGCCGTCCTTGACGTTCTGGACGCCTTCGCAGCCGCCGTCGATCGAGCCCATGACGATCTGCCCGGTGAGCCCGCGCGCCTTCAGCGCCGCGTACGCGCCACGGCCCATCGGCTCGTTCATCGAGTAGACGGCGTTGATGTCGGTGCTGCGCTGCAGCAGGTTCTCCATGCCCTGCTGGGCCAGGCTCTGGTCGCCGTTGGCCGCGGTGTGGCCCTTGATCTCCGGCGAGCCGTCGGTCAGCCCGATGCCCTTGAGGAAGCCGCCGTGGCGCTGGGTGTCGACCGTGCTGCCCGCCGTGCCGTCGACCATCAGCAGCTTGGGCGGGGTGCCGGCCAGCGCGGCCTTGACGTAGGCGCCCTGCTGCTCGCCGGCCGCGAAGTTGTCGGTGGCGAAGGTGGCGTCGACGGCGTCGGCCGGTTCGGTGGCGGTGTCGAGCGCGATGACCAGCACGCCGGCGTCGCGGGCGTCCTTGATCGCCTTGAGCACGCCGGTGGACGAGCTGGGCGTGATCAGGATGGTGTTCGCGCCCTGCTGGCGGAGGTTCTCGATGGCGCGGACCTGGCCGTCGTTGTCGCCGTCGAACTGGCCGGCGAGCGCGCTGAAGTCGGCGCCGTTGGCCTGCGCGGCCGCTCTGGCGGCGTTGCGGAGTTCCACGAAGTAGGGGTTGGTGTCGGTCTTGGTCACCAGGCCGACCTTCGCCTTGCCGCTCCCGCCCGTGTTGGTGTTGCCGCCCCAGTGGCGTTCGACCGTGCACCCGGTCGTCGCGGCGAGGACGGCGGCCAGCACGACTGCGGTGAGACTTCGGTGTCTCATGGATTCCAGCCTTTGTTCGTGTCGAGGCTTGCCGATGGTCGGGAAGGTAGACAGACTGCTCCCTGCGCGCAAGCGTTTGCGCAAACGCTTGCCGGAAAGGACGGGCATGGACCGGTCGAAGTCTTCGCGGCCGACGCAGCGGGACATCGCCGAGCTGGCGGGCGTGTCGATCACGACCGTCTCGCACGTGGTGAACGGGACGCGCGCGGTCGCGGAGGACACCAAGGCGGCGGTGCTGCGGGCGATCGAGGCGACCGGCTACACCGGCGACGCCATCGCGCGTTCGCTGGTCACCGGCGGGACCCGGTCGATCGGGATGGCGATCTCCCTGGTGGCCAACCCGTACTTCGCGACGCTGATGCAGGCGATCGAGCGGGAGGCGTCGGCGCACGGCTACACCGTCCTGCTGGCCGACACCCACGACGCGGCGGACACGGAGCGTGACACCGTGCGGGCGCTGCGCTCCCGTCGCGTCGACGGCCTGCTGATCACGCCGGCGCCCGGCGACGGCCCGGTGATCGGCGAACTGGTGTCCCTCGACGTGCCGACCGTGCTGATCGACCGGCTGTCCACCCGCACCGACGTCGACCAGGTCGGCTCGGAGAACATCCAGGCGACGTCGGCGCTGACCGCGCACCTGGCGACGCTCGGGCACCGGCGGATCGGGATGATCAGCGGCGTCCCCGGGTTGTCGACGAGCGAGGAGCGCGTGCTCGGCTACCGGCTGGGGCTCGGCCGGTCCGGGCTCACCTGGTCGTCCGACCTCGTGGCCTGCGGAAACTCCTCGCGTGAGGGCGGCGCGTTGGCGTTGAGCACGCTGCTGGCGCTGCCCGAGCCGCCGACGGCGCTCGTGGTCGGGAACGACAGCATGATGGTCGGCGTGCTGCACGAGGCGCGGCGGCGCGGGCTGCGGATCGGGCGTGACCTGCCGGTGGTCGTCTACGACGAAGTCGAGTGGGCCGACCTGGTCGACCCGCCGCTGACGACGATGGCGCAGCCGATCGAGGAGATCGGCCGGCAGGCGGTGCGGCTGCTGCTGGCCCGGATCAACGACCCGGCCCGCAAGGCCGAAACGGTCCGGCTGGCACCCACTCTGCGTCACCGTGAGTCGTGTGGCTGTCCGCCGGTTCACTCACTTCAGTGAATCTGGGTTCCTGACACCTCCGGGCAGCCGTTGAGCGGATACGTTTCCGCTGAGCGTCTGCGAGGGCTTATGACCGCACTTTCGCCGGACCTCCGGTTGTGGGACCCCCCGGTCACCTACCGGATCGGCGTCGCGATGGGTGTGCACGCGCACCCGTACTCCGGCGAGCTGCTGCGCGCGATCAGGGCGGCCGCGGCGCAGGCAGGGTGTGACGTCGTGCTGGCGGACACCGAAGACACCGTGGGTGAAGAGGCGGCGGTGGTGCGCGCGCTGCGTGCGGACCTGGTGGACGGCGTGCTGCTGGTGCCTTCGGCCGGCGACGAAGCGGTGATCAACGGCCTGGTCCGGATGGGCGTGCCGACGGTGCTGGTCGACCGGGTGGCCGCGCGCAACGACGTCGACCAGGTCGGTACGGAGAACGTGCACGCGATGGCGTCGCTGGTCCGGCACCTGACCGACCGCCGCCACCGCAAGATCGGCTTCGTTTCGGGCGACGAGGGTCTGGAGGTCAGCCGCGAGCGCATCCGCGGCTACCGGCTCGGCCTGGAGCAGGCGGGCCTGCGCTTCAACCGCGAGCTGGTGGAGAGCGGCTTCTCGAACGCGGGCGGCGCCACCCGCGCAACAGCCAAGCTCCTGGACGGCTGGCCCTCCCCGACGGCCCTGGTGGTGGCGGACGAGTCGATGCTGGTGGGCGTCCAGTACGAGGCCCACCGCCGCGGCATCCGCATCGGCTCGGAGCTGGCGCTGGTCGGCTACGGCGACATGGACTGGGCCCGCCGGGTGAGCCCGGCGGTGACGACTTTGGTCCAGCCGGTCGCGGACCTGGGCCGCCGGGCGGTGCAGCTGCTGATGTCCAGGATGGCGGACCCGGACCGCCCCCCGGAGTCGGTCTGGCTGACGCCGAAGTTCCTCCACGGAGCTTCCTGCGGCTGCTGAGCCCTGCCGCGGCCCTCGTGAGTGGTAATTAGGGTTCTAACCCTCCTTACCACTCACGAGGGCCGCGGCTTCGAGGAGCATCCAGCCGCCCACCTGGACCGACAGGTCGCGCTCGGGGGCGTCCTCCGGTAGCGGCCATGGGGCCGGGCGGTCCCAGTACGCGCTGAACAGCGGGCCTTCCGGGGCCTCGACCGCGCCCGACCAGCACGCCTCCGCCGAAGCAAGGACCAAAGATCGGGCCATCGCGGCCTCGGGGCCGGGCAGGGAGTGAGCCGCCAACGCCAAGTACCGCGCCAGGATCGCCGCGAACAGCCCGCCGTCGCCGCCGCCCTGGCCGCGGATGACGCCGCCGGGCGCGAGGTGTTCCGCCACCGCCCGGACCGTCCGTGCGGCATTGTCCACTAAGGACAACTCCAGGCAAGCGCCGAGGTAGACCCCTTGGCAGTACGTGTAAATGTGCTTGACCAGCTCACCCGTGTCCGCGCGGATCCCGTCCCAGACCAAACCGGACGCGGGATCGACCAAAGTGGACGTCAGCCATGAAGTCATCTCCCGGGCGCGGGCCACATTCCCCGATCGGGCGTGGAAGATCGCCGCCGGGCCGTTGGCCGGGGCGTTCTTGAAGTCGTCGCCGCGGCGCCACCAGATTCCGCCGCCCGCGGCCGATGTCCAGCCCGAAAGCAGCTGCGTGTCGATGGCCGCCAACGCCGGGCCGACGTCGATGCCCAGCGACGCAACCCGTTGCAGCGCAAGGCCGAGCCAGGCGATGTCGTCGTAGTAGTCGTTGGTCCACCGGCCGAAGTTGCGCAGCCGCACCGAACGCACGAAGGAGCGGATCAAGGCGAGTCGACCAGGCGAAGGGGCACGCAGCTGGGCGTCGACCAGCGTGTCCAGCAGGTGCGCCTGCCACCAGTAGTTCCAGTGCCAGTGCAGCCGCTGGTCGGCCGCGGCCGGCCAACGGCTGCGGCCGAGGACCGTGCCGGGCAGGGCCCACAGCCGGCGCAGGTGGCGGGCGGTCACCGCGTGTTCCGCGGCCGAGACGTCCATGTCGCAATCGTGCCTTGCCGATCGACATACCGCTCGGTATGTTCGGTGGTCATGACGACGGCCCACGTCACCTGCCCGCTGTGCGAAGCCACCTGCGGTCTCGAAGTGACGCTCGACGCGAACCAGCAGGTCACCCGCGTCCAAGGTGACGAACAGGACGTCTTCTCGCGGGGGTACATCTGCCCCAAGGGCGCGTCGCTCGGCGCCCTGCACCACGACCCCGACCGGCTGACCGCCCCGCTGCTCAAGCGCGACGGCGAGTTCGTCGAGGTCAGCTGGCAGGAGGCCTACGACGAGATCGCCCGCCGCCTCCCGCCGATCCTCGAGCAGCACGGGCGGGACGCCGTCGCCGTCTACGCGGGCAAC
This sequence comes from Amycolatopsis sp. cmx-13-12, assembly GCA_049998155.1. Classification (GTDB taxonomy): domain Bacteria; phylum Actinomycetota; class Actinomycetes; order Mycobacteriales; family Pseudonocardiaceae; genus Amycolatopsis. Next base: position 1,451,339 of record JAEBES010000002.1, read on the forward strand.
CCCGGCGTGCACAACATCGCGCTGACGCTCTACGGCCGCGTGCTCTACAAAGCCTTGGGCACCAAGAACTTCTACAGCGCCACCTCGGTCGACCAGCTCCCGAAGCACTACTCCGCCGGCACGATGTTCGGCGACCCGCTGGCCATCCCGGTGCCCGATCTGGACCGGACGCGGCACCTGCTGATCCTCGGCGCCAACCCGCTCGTCTCCAACGGCAGCCTGATGACCGCGCCGGACATCCGCGGGCGGCTGCGCGGGATCCGCGACCGCGGCGGCAAGATCGTCGTCGTCGACCCGCGCCGCACGCGCACCGCCCAGTTCGCCGACGAGCACCACGCCATCCGGCCCGGCACCGACGCGCTGCTGCTGTTCGCGCTGGTCAACGTCCTGTTCGCGGAAAACCTCGTCGCCCCCGGCCGCCTGGCCGAGCACCTCAACGGCCTCGACGACGTCCGCGAACTGGCCCGGCCGTTCACCCCGGAGGCCGTCGCCCCGCGCACCGGCATCGACGCCGAGGCCATCCGCCGGATGGCCCGGGAGCTGACCTCGGACAACGCCGTGGTCTACGGCCGGATCGGCACCACCACGCAGGCGTTCGGCACCATCGCGAGCTGGCTGGTCGACGTCCTCAACGTGCTCACCGGCCACCTCGACGAGCCGGGCGGCGCGATGTTCCCCCTGGCCGCGTGCCAGCCCACCGGGAACCGGCGGCCGTTCGCCGTCGGGCGCTGGCGCAGCCGCGTGCGCGGCCTGCCCGAGGTCGTCGGCGAACTGCCGGTCGCGACGCTCGCCGACGAGATCGAAACCCCGGGCGAAGGCCAGGTCCGGGCGCTGATCGCGGTCAGCGGCAACCCGTGTCTCAGCACCCCGAACGCCGGGCGGCTGGCCGCGGCCCTCGAAAGCCTCGACTTCATGATCTCCGTCGACGTCTACCTCAACGAGACGTCCCGCCACGCCGACGTCATCCTGCCCGGCCCGTCGCCGCTCGAGCGCCCGCACTTCGACCTGGCGTTCTACCAGCTGTCGATCCGCAACATCGCCAACTGGACCCCCGCGACGCTGCCGTCCGCGCTGCCGCAGGAGTGGGAGACCATGCTGCGGCTCACCGGCATCGTCGCCGGCCAGGGTCCGGAGGCCGACGTCGCCGCGCTGGACGACTTCGTCGCCTCCGAGACCGCGCGCCGCAACGGGCTCGACGTCGCCGTCGCCGGCGAGCGCACCGGCCCGGCGCGGCTGGTCGACCTGCTGCTGCGCGCCGGCCCGTACGACGTCACGCTGGCCGACCTCGAGGCCGCGCCGCACGGGATGGACTTCGGGCCGCTCGAGCCGCGGATTCCCGAGGTCTTGTGCACCGCGTCCGGCCGGATCGAACTGGCGCCGGAGCCGGTCGTCGCCGACGTTCCGCGGTTGACGGAAGAACTCGCCAAGACCGCGGACGACGGTCTCGTGCTGATCGGGCGGCGGCACCTGAGCTCCAACAACTCCTGGATGCACAACCTGGCGCCGCTGGTCCGCGGCGGCAACCGGTGCACCGTGCAGGTCCACCCCGCCGACGCGACGCGCCTGGGCCTCACCGACGGCGGCCTCGCCTCGGTGACGTCCCGCGCCGGGAAACTGCAGGTCCCGGTCGAGGTGACCGACGAGGTCCGCCCCGGCGTGGTCAGCATCCCGCACGGCTGGGGCCACGACGTCGACGGCGCGCGGACGCGGGTCGCGCGCGCGAACCCGGGCGTCAACTCGAACCTGGTCGCCGACGAGACGCTGCTGGACGTTCCGTCCGGAACGTCGGTGTTGAACGGCATTCCGGTCGAGGTCACCCCCGTCTGACCCTTGACGTGCCGGGGGCCGTCGAGGATTCTCGACCCGGCATGTTTACGTGAACATCGGAGTTCGCATGGCCCGTCTTCGTCACTGCCTGCTCGTCCTGCTGCTCGTTCCCCTCGTCGCTCTTCCGCAGAGTGCCTCTGCGGCCACGAACGCGTTCCGCGGCGTGAACTGGGCGGACGCGCGCGACAACTACGTGGACGGCTGGGTGATCCCGACCGGCCTCACCGCCGGGGACAGCTACGACAGCGTCCGCGGCAAGGCCGACGGCATCATCGCCGGCTTCCAGCAGAAGCTCGGCGCGAACACCGTGCGGCTGCCGATCAACCCGCAAAGCGTCAATTCGGACTGGTGGGGGCGGTACAAGGGCGCCGCCGACTCGGCCCTGGCCCACGGCATGAAGGTCGTCTTCGGCTACTGGGAGGCGAACAAGGACGGGTTCGTCGACGACACGAACGCCTGGAACACCATGTGGGACAAGGTGACCGCCGACTACGGCGGCAACGGCGACGTGTACTTCGAGCCGATGAACGAGCCGTTCGGCTACAGCCTCAACGACTGGGTGTCACTCTGCTCGACGTGGCTGTCCCGCCACTCGAACATCCCGCGCGGCCGGGTGCTGATCAGCGGCACCGGCTACAACGACAACGTGACCGGCGTCGGCGCGGCGAGCGCGTTGAGCGGCACGCTGCTGTCGCTGCACTTCTACGGCTACTGGGCCTCGGACACGACCCGCTCGGCGTGGACCGCGAACCTCAGCAACCGGCTCGGGTCGTACTCGTCGCGCACGATCATCGACGAGGCCGGCGCCCCGATGACGACCGGACTGGACTACTCCGCCGGCCACCAGGACGGCAACAACTTCACCGCGTACTTCGCCGCGACCACGGACCTGGCTCGGTCCCGGCAAATCGGCGTCGTCTACTGGCCCGGCCTGCGCTCCGGGGACACGTACTCGATCACCCGCCAGAGCGGGAGCGGCCTGGAGACCAACAACGCGAGCGGCGTCGTGCAGCTGCGCTGGGGCTGGGGCCTGTAGGTCACCAGGCGCGGCCGAGATCGGCGTGCTGCCGGATCCAGGCGTGCATGACGATCCCGGCCGCGACCCCGGCGTTGATCGAACGGGTCGTGCCGAACTGGGCGATCGACACGGTGAGGGACGCCGCCGCCTGCGCCTCTTCGGACAGGCCCGGGCCTTCCTGACCGAACAGCAGGACGCACGCCCGCGGGAGCTCGGCCGTCTCGACCGGCTGGGACCCCGGCGTGTTGTCCACCGCGACGACCGCGAGGCCCTGCTCCCCGGCGAACGCCACCAGCCCGGCGACGTCGTCGTGGTGGCGCAGGTGCTGGTAGCGGTCGGTCACCATGGCCCCGCGCCGGTTCCAGCGGCGGCGGCCGACGATGTGCACCTCGGCCGCGGCGAAGGCGTTGGCCGTCCGGACCACGGTGCCGATGTTGTGGTCGTGCTGGAAGTTCTCGATCGCGACGTGGAACGGGTGCCGCCGGCTGTCCACATCGGACACGATGGCTTCGCGACGCCAGTAGCGGTAGGCGTCGACGACGTTGCGGCGGTCGCCGTCCCGCAGCAGCTCGGGGTCGTACCGCTCGTCCGCGGGCCACTCACCCGGCCACGGGCCGACGCCGACCTCTTCGCGGCTCACCCACTCGGTGGGTCCGGGCTGTGTGTTCACCCGGCGATTGTCGCCTAGCCCAGGGGGACGGGACGCACGTGGGTTTCCTCGTCGTGGCGGTGGCGCCAGCGGTGGTAGACGCCGACGTAGGAGTACGCGACCACCGCGACCGCGCCGATGCCGATCGCCGGGAGCCACGACTGAGGGAACACGGTGCCGTACAGGTAGTAGGCGTTGAACCCGCCGGGCAGGTCGCCGAGGCCCTGCTGGTGCCGGAAGTAGTTCTCCAGCGCGGTGAACGGGCACGCCACCGGAGCCACGTTGACCAGGATGCCCCAGGTCAGGCCGAGCATGTGGACGAAGATCAGTTTCGGCCACCGCCAGGCGACGAAACCGCCCAACCCGATGAGCAGCAAGGCCAGGATGTGCACCACGACGGTCACGTCAGCCAGGAACTTCGCCATCGCACCCCCCTCCACCGATCCCCCTACCAGCGACTTTACTCCGCTGCGCGGATTCGGCCGCCCTCCAGAGTGCCCCGGCCTGTGATTTTTAACCCACCGGAGCAACCCCTTCACCTGCGCGGTGACGAAGGGGTTACACCGGGTGGAAATTCCGGCGGCCGCTTGGCGGGGTCGATGGCCGTCACCACGTTGCGGCGCACCGAGCGGGGTTCCTCCCTGGATGCCCGGCCCCCAACGGTTTCGTCACCGAGGACCGTCAGGACGGGAGGTCCTCACTGTGACGTGGCTCTGGCGAACGCCGCCCCGTCGAGGTCGGTGACGACCAGGCGGAGCCGTGCGTTCGCCCACTCCGTGCCCGCCAGAACCGGGCGCACGGCTTCGGCCGCCCGGTCCAGCAACGGCGGGATCGGCAGCCGGGTGGCGATCAGGCGGATCTCGACCACGTCGGGGCCCAGGTCCACCGCCAGGGTGTCCCAAGCCACCGGCAACGCCGGGCGGACGCCGTCCACCGCTTCGAGAACGCCGAGGATCCGCTCGACGGCATCGCGGGCGGTCACCGGGTTTCCGGCTCGATGTCCATAATGGACACAGACACCTCGGCGACGGCCAGGCCGGTCTGCTCGGCCACGAACCGGGTCACCGAACGCTGCACTGCCCGGCCCACCGCCGCGGCTTGGTCGGCTCCCGCCGTGACCAGGTCGACCTGGACCGTCACCCGGCCGTCGGTGGTGCGGACGCGGACGCCGTCCGACGGCGCCGGGTCGAGGCCCTTCCAGCGCTGCCGGGCCGCGCGCGTCCACGCCGTCACCAGGCCGCGCAGGCCCGGTTCGAGGCGCACCACGCCCGGCGTCGTGATCGCCGCCCGCGCCGCCACGCTGGCGATCACCGGATCGGCGATGACGTAGTCCACGCTCATTCCCCTGGCTCCCCAGCAGTGTCTTCCTCGAAAACGTCGTCCACCAGCAGGTCGAGCTTTGCCAGCTTCAGGCCCACCCGGGCCGCGGCCGCCGCGGTCACCCGCTCCCGCACCTTCGCCAACGCCGCACCGCCGGCGGCGTTCCGCAGGCTCACCGCGAGGGTGAGTTCCACCTCGACCCCGCCGGGGACGGTCCGCACCCGGCAGCGCCGCGCCCGGACGCCGCCGACCGTGTCGGCCGCATACCGCAGCACGGCCGCCACCGCCTGCTCGCTGACCTCGACGAACCCGGGTTCCGGGGTCGGCAGCGGCACCATCGAGCCGCGCCGCACCTCGGCCCGCACCGCCGACATGATCCGCCCGAACAGGTCCGGCGACGGCGCGTCCTCCTCGGCCACCAGCTCGGACGTGGCTTCCCGCAAGGCCAGCAGGCTCTCGCGCGCGGCGGCGCAGTGCGGGCAGGTCAGGTCGTGTTCGTCGGCCACCGCCTCCAGCCGCTCCCACACCTGCTCGACATCGCGTTCGCAGGGCAGTTCGTAGTCCGTCATCGCCACGGCTTCATCACCTCCGCCAGCTGGGCACGGGCACGCGCGATCCGCCCGCGGACCGCGGTCGCGCCGACGCCGACGATTTCGCCGATCTCGTCGTAGGACCGGCCGTGCACCTCGCGCAGCAGCCAGCACGCTCGTTGTTCGGGCGTCAGCTGCGCCAGCGCCGCGTTCAAGGCGGCGAGCTGGCTGCTCACCTGGACGGCCCGCTCCGGCTGCAGATCGCTCCGCGGCGACTCGGCGGTGTCGAGGTCGACGTCGGCTTGGGGCTTGCGCGCGCGGATCGCGTTGAGGCAGCGGTTCGTGGTGGCCCGGTAGAGCCAGCCGACGAACGCGGCGTCCTCGCTGAGCTGGCCGAGCTTGCGCCAGGCGTTGAGGAACACCTCCTGCACGACGTCCTCGGCGTCGCCGCGGTGGGCGAGCATCTTGACGGCGAGCCGGAACATCGGGCCCTGGTAGCGCAGCACGAGCTGTTCGTAGGCCCGGACGTCGCCGTCCCGCGCACGGCCGACGAGGGTCACGTCGTCGAGCGGCGTAGTCGTCGTCACGGCACCTCCTCGGGGGGAGGACACCGGCGGGCGGAAAACGTCACGCAGTGATTCTCGGTGACGGTGGTCACCGGGGCGAATCCACGGATCCGCCCCGGTGGTGCTCAGTCCAGGCCGAGGTCGTCCTTGCCGAGGACGTACCGGTACTCCAGGCCTTCCTTCTCGATGGCCTCGCGCGCGCCGGTGTCCCGGTCGACGACCGTCACCACGCCGATCACGTCCGCGCCCGCCTCGCGCAGGGCCGCGACCGCCTCCAGCACGCTGCCGCCCGTCGTGGACGTGTCCTCGACCGCCAGGACGCGCTGGCCGCGGACCTCCATGCCCTCGATGCGCCGCTGCATGCCGTGCTGCTTGACCGCCTTGCGGACCACGAACGCGTCCAGCACGACCCCGTCGTTGGCCGCCGAGTGCAGCATCGCCAGCGCGACCGGGTCGGCGCCGAGGGTCAGGCCGCCGGCCGCCACGTAGTCCCAGTCCGCCGTGAGCTGGCGCAGGAGCTTGCCGATCAGCGGCGCGGCCGCGTGGTGCAGCGTCGCCCGCCGGAGGTCGATGTAGTAGTCGGCTTCCTTGCCGGACGCCAGGGTCACTTTTCCGTGCACCACGGAAAGATCGGTGACCAGCCTGGCCAGTTCGAGTTTCGCCGCTTGATCCAACCCGGGGTTCGCCACGGCCGTGAGTCTTACACACGGCCCGGTTCACTCACCGACGGATGTGGCGTCGACCGCACGTCCGCGCGTCGCGGCCCAGGCGGGGACCAGGATCGCCACGAGCGCGAGGACCACGGCGATCGCGAGCACGGCCAGGTAGACGGTCACCGGGCCCGACGGCAGCAGCGACCCGGTCACCACCAGGCAGAACGGCACGATCGCCCCCGCCGCGACCAGCGTCCCGAGCAGCACCGCGATGGTGGCGATCAGGCCGCCTTCGACCCCGGCCATCCGCAGCACCTGGCCGCGGGTGAAGCCGCTCAGCCGCTGCACCCCGAACTCGCGCCGCCGCCGCGCGGTCGCCGTCACCAGCGTGTTCACCACGGAAATCACCGTGTACGCGAGGATCATCCCGACGAGCAGGTAGTTGACCCAGGCGCCGACCTCGTTGCCCTTCGCGTGCGCCGCGATCAGCGTCCCGCGGTCGCCGACGACCACCGGCAGGCCCGCGGTCGCCTCGCGAAGGCGGGCGGTCAGCGTCGCACTGTCGACCCCGGGAGCGGCCTGGACCAGCAGCTGCGGGGCGAGCCCGAGCGTCGTGTGCCGCGCCAGCAGGTCCGCGGGCAGCACGAGCCGTTCGAACCCGGGGCGCTGGTCGACGACGGCCGTGACTCGCACGTCCACCGGCGTGCCGTCGCCGAGCCGCAGCGACAGCGTGTCGCCGACGTGGTGGCCCAGCGTCGAGGGCACCTCGACGGCGTTCCCGGTCAGCTCGCTGACGCCCAGCGCGGGCCGGCCGTCGTCGTGCTGGCCGGAGTCGAACGGCTTTTCGACGAACACCGTGCTCGTGACGTATTCCGAAGCGCTCGCGACCCCGGGCACGGCCCGCACCCGGCCCGGCACGGCCGGGTCGAGCCCGCTCGGGCCGGCCACGACGGCGTCCGCGCGCAGGTCCTCGGTGTAAGCCTGGTTCGACACGGCTTCCTGGGTGGTCTGCAGGTAGATGTTGGCGGTCGCGATGCCGACCGCGAGCATGATCGGGGTGACCGCGCCGGCCGCCCGCACCGCGCCGACGCGGGTGTTGCGCAGCGCGACCCGGCCGTTGACGCCGGTCAGCGCCTCCACCGGCCAGCGCAGCAGCGTAGCCATCAGCTTCGTCACGCCGGGGCTGATCGCCGCCAGCCCGAACGCCCACAGCATCACCGCCGGGCCCGCCGTGCTGGCCGCGACCGGGCCGGTCATCACGGCGACCGTGACGATGCCGAGCGCTGTCCCGCCGCCGAAGCAGAGGATCGCGGTGATCAGCCGGATCGGGGTCAGCCAGCGTCGTTCGACGGCGGCTTCGGCGAGCGCCTCGGTCGGGCGGATCCGCGAAGCACGCCGTCCCGCCACGAAGGCGGCCCCCACGACGGCCAGCAGCGACGGACCGGCGGCGACCACGGCCGGAACCCAGCCCTGCGCGAACCGCAGCACGTCGGAGACGACGTGGTGGTCCACGAGCTGACCGAACAGCCACTCCGCGAGCACCGGACCGAGCGCCACCGCGCCACCGACGGCGAGCAGCGCGACGACCAGCGCCTCGCCGAGCACCATCCGCCGCAGCTGGCGCGGGGTGGTGCCGACCGCGCGCAGGAGCGCCAGTTCCCGCTGCCGCTGCTGCGTCGACAGTGTCAGCGTGCCCGCCACGACGAACACCATGACCAGCGCCGACAGCCCGCCCGAGACGGCGGCCAGCACGATCAGGTTCTCGCCGCTCTTGCCCGTCTCGGGAAACTCGAAGGCGCCGCGCTCGACGCCGGTCGCCACGACACCGGCGTCCCCGACGGCCGCGGCGACGGCATCGGCGTCGCCGCCGAAGACGCCGATGGTGTCGAACCGGCCCGGGTGCCCGGACAGGCGCTCGGCGTCCGAAGCCGCGAAGAACACGGCCGCGTCCCGCATGGCCTGCGGCGCTTCGGCGATCCCGGAGATGCGGAACGGGCTGACGCTGCCGTGCGCGGCGATCGGCAGCGTGTCCCCGACGGAGAGCCCGAGCCCGGCGTCGACGACGACTTCCCCCGGCCTCGGGGCGGTGCCCTTCAGCGTGTACGGCGTCAGCACGGCGGAATCCCAGGCGTGGCCCAGTGCGCTCGCGGCCCCGATCTGCGCGGGGAAGCTGACCTCGCCGACCACGTTCGTGACACCCGGAACCGCGCGCAGGCGTTCGGCCAGGGCCGCGTCGAGCCGGACGCGCTCGGGCAGGGTCGCGTTCTCGAACTTGTGCTTGTCCTCGGGTTCGAGGGTGGCCGGGTCCTCCTCCGGCAGCTTGAGCGTCTGCTGCCCGCCGACCACGATCGGCGCCGCGGCCAGCCGCTGCACCGGCGTCTCGGAGCGGATGCCGGTCTCCATCAGGCCACCGCACGCCGAGACGACCAGCGCGCCGAAGAACACGGCGACGAACGTCGCCAGGAAGCCGCCCTTGCGCAGGCGGAGGGTCCGCAGTGCGAGCTTGAACATCAGGCCGCCACCCGGCCCCAGGCACCCAGGTGCGTCATCCGCTCGGCGACGGCTTCCGCGGTCGGCCGGGCCAGCCGCCCGGCGATCCGGCCGTCGGCCAGGAACACGACTTCGTCGGCGAAGGACGCGGCGACCGGGTCGTGCGTCACCATGATCACCGTCTGGCCGGACGAGGAGACGGAGTCGCGCAGCAGGCCGAGCACCTCGGCGGCGGTGCGCGTGTCGAGGGCGCCGGTCGGTTCGTCGGCGAACAGCACGGCGGGGTTGGTGACCAGGGCGCGCGCGATCGCGACGCGCTGCTGCTGGCCGCCGGACAGCTGGCCGGGCAGGTGCTTGCGGCGGCCGTCGAGCCCGACGTGCGTCAGGATCCGTTCCACCAGCCGCTTGTCCGCGCGCTTGCCGGCCAGCTGCAGCGGCAGCACGACGTTCTGCTCGACCGTCAGCGCCGGGAGCAGGTTGAACGCCTGGAAGACGAAGCCGACGCGGTCGCGCCGGAGCTTCGTCAGGTAGGTCTCGTTCTTGCCGTCGAGGTCCTGGCCGTCGAGCACGACCCGGCCGGAGGTCGGGCGGTCGAGACCGGCCGCGCAGTGCAGGAACGTGCTCTTGCCCGAGCCGGACGGGCCCATCACCGCGGTGAACCCGCCGCGGGGGAAGGAGATCGAGACCCCGTCCAGCGCGACCACACCGTCGCCGTACTCCTTGCGCACAGCCTCCAGCCGGACCGCGTCGGCTGCCTCGTGCCACCCAGTTGTCATGGGAAAAACGCTAGTGAGCGCGCCCCCGGACCACCCTGGTGCGCGCGTGCGTCTTCCGGGTAGGGACAGCCCTACTCAGGTGCGGCCGCGGCCGCCGCTGATCCGGCGGAGCACCGCGCGCGGCAGCAGGCCACCGATCGCGACGACGGCCTTGTACTGGAGGCTCGGCACGGAGATCACCTTGCCGCGGCGAAGGTCCGCCAAGGCTTCCTTGACCACCTGTTCGACACCCAACCAGGCGAATTTCGGGCCCGATTTGCCGATGCCGGCCCGTTCGTGGAACTCGGTGGCGGTGAAGCCGGGGCACAGCGCCATCATCCGGACGCCCTTCGGCAGCGACGCGGCGATGCCTTCGCTGAACGACGTGACCCAGTTCTTGCTGGCCGTGTAGGTCGAACCGCGGCCGCTGAAGAAGCCCGCCACGCTGCTGACCTGGATGATTTCGCCGTGACCGCGTTCGATCATGCCGGGCAGCACGGCCCGGGTGAGGCGCAGGACGGCGGTGACGTTGACGTCGAGCTGGCGCTGCAGCGCGTCCGGCGGGATGGTCCAGAAATCGCCGTTCAGCCCGAAGCCGGCGTTGTTCACCAGGAGGTCGACCGGCCCGGCCGCGAGCCGCTCCTCGACCGCCGTCCGGCCGTCTACTTCGGACAGATCGGCGGGCAGCACCTCGACCGCCACGCCGTGCTTTTCCCGCAGCTCAGCGGCGTAGGCCTCCAGCCGCCCGGCATCCCGGGCGACGAGCACGAGGTCGTATTTCTCGGTGGCGAGCGTGCGCGCGAACTGCGCGCCGATGCCCGCGGTCGCTCCGGTTATGAGGGCGGTGGTGGTCATGTGGGTGAACATACCCGCTGGTCACGGGCGGACGTGCGTTCGATTAGGCGGGGAAGTATCGTCCGCCGCATGGGTAAGCACAGCAGGCGCAAAAGCGGCTATCTGCCCAAGGTCGCCGCGGGCGCGGCGCCGGTCGCGCTGCTCTTCGCGGCGCCGGCCGCGGCGCTGGCGAGCCCGGCCGAGCTGACCCTGCCGCTCGACCACCGCGACGACAGCACGTTCCGGCGCGACGTCGCAACCTCGGGCGAGGACGGCTCATCGGCGGTTCGCGAGACCCTGACGACGACCCGCCACGACTTCCTCGCGAAGGAGATCGCCGGCGCGGTGCTCACCAACGACCTGACCGAGTCCGCGATCACCCGCCGCGAAGAGCGGCAGACGGAGACGACGGCCGCGTCCCAGGAAGCCGAGTCACTCGCCCGCACCGGCCGGCACACCTTGCGCGTGGGCGAGGTCCGCGCGGTCACGGCAAACAACCAGCGGCTCGGCCAAGGTGCGGCCCGGAACCTCTCGCTGGCGCCCCTCGGCGGCGGAGCGGAGCACCGGATCGGCGTGGGCGAAGGCACGAGCCACGGCATCTGGCCCGCCGACGGCATCGACGTCCTGAGCCAGAACGGGGAGCAGCTGGACACCGGCCTGTACGGCACCTTCGCCGGCGACCTCCAGGGAGCGCTGTCGGCCCGCAGGTCCTCGGGCCAGGCGGTCGACGTGGGCCGCTTGGGCGCGGTGGGTGCGACGTCCGAGCAGCACGCAACGGGCCAGCTCACCGGCGTCCTGGACGTGGGCCAGAGCCACGAAGCGGGCGGCCAGGCAGGCCCGGCGTGGGGCCTGGTGAAGACGAGCCAGTCCCTCGGACCGGCGGGCCCGGCGGGTTCGATCCGCGGAGACCTCGGAGTGGACCACGTGATCCACGCCGAAGGCGGCACGACGTCGGTGCGCGGGAAGCTGGACCGGTCGGCGTCGCTCAGCGCGTTCGACCGGCCGGTGCTCGGCTTTTAGCTCTCGCTCGGCTTCGGTTCCGCGTCCGCGGGCGGCTGCTGGACCGGCGTCCCCGCCGCCGGGGTGCCCGGGGCCGTCGCCGGAGCCGGAGTCTGGGCGGCCGCCGGAGCCGGAGCTGGGGCTGAAGCGGGTGCCGGCGCCTCGGACGGGACCGGCGCGCTCGCCTGGTGCCGCCCCGCGTCGTAGTCCTCGTCGAACGGGTCGACGATGTCCGCGATCTCGCCCAGGTCGCGCAGCAGGCGCTCCAGCCGGGACGGGCCGGCCGTCGGGACCACGCTGGCCAGGACCCACTCGTTCTCCAGCCAGGCCACGCCCACGTCGCCGCCCAGCTGATCCGCCGCGTCCACCAGTTCCTGGGTGATCACCACGCGGGCGCCGTCCGCGTCGTCCGCGAACGCGTAACGCGCGCCGATCGGGCCGAGCATCTCCGGCATGTCCGCGCGCTGGAACGGGACGCTGGACAGCCACATCTCGATCGGGATGCGGTGCTTCTTGTTGCAGCGCACCGCGACGACGACCGCGGGGATCTGGCCCTCGGTCTCGATGTCGAAGATGAACACCGGGCGGCGGCCGTCGGAGGTGAAGGTGGAGCCCGCGACGACGTTCACCGCCGCGTCCGCGCCGAAGTAGCCGATCGCGCCGCCTGCCCACTGCTGCGGCAGGCGCTCGTCCTCCTCGACGAACTGCCAGCCGCGCAACTGTGCCCAGCGCATTCGCTCGCGGTTGCGCGAGCCCTCCTTCGCCCGGTCGGCCGCGAGCAGCCCCAGCCCCGCCACCAGGGCGACGGCCGCGATGACGAACCAGATCCACGCCGGAATACCCACGTCGGCCAGGGTATCGCCTGTTACGCCGGAGGGATGATCGCCGGTACCCGTGTCGCCGGGCCCATTCGGAGCATTTTGCGCCGCCCCGGGTCGACAAATCGCCACAAGCCATTGTGGACGCCCCCGTCGGGCGGTCTGCCGCGGCGGTCGTGAGTGGTAAGGCGGGTTAGAACCCGCCTTACCACTCACGAGGGGTCAGACGCGGGTGACGGTCAGCGAGTCGCCGGCCTCCAGGTCCGGGCCGTCGACGCGCACGGTGTCGCCGTCCCGGATCTCGCCCGACAGCAGCTCCTTCGCCAGCTTGTCGCCGATCGCCGACTGGACCAGCCGCCGCAGCGGGCGGGCGCCGTAGATCGGGTCGAAGCCGTTGAGGGCGAGCCACTCGCGGGCGCTGTCGGTGACCTCCAGGTTCAGCCGCCGCTGGGCCAGCCGCTTGGCGAGCCGGGCGACCTGGATGTCCACAATGGACGTCAGCTGCTCGGTGCCGAGCGAGTGGAACACGACGATGTCGTCGAGCCGGTTGAGGAACTCCGGCTTGAACTGCCGCTGCACCACGTCGAGCACCGCGTCCCGCCGCTGCCGCTCGTCGAGCGACGGGTCGGCGATGGCCTGCGAGCCGAGGTTCGACGTCAGGATCAGGATGGTGTTGCGGAAGTCCACCGTCCGGCCCTGGCCGTCGGTCAGCCGCCCGTCGTCGAGGACCTGCAGCAGCACGTCGAAGACGTCCGGGTGGGCCTTCTCCACCTCGTCGAGCAGCACCACCGAGTACGGGCGGCGCCGCACGGCCTCGGTCAGCTGGCCGCCCTGGTCGTAGCCGACGTACCCCGGCGGGGCACCGACCAGGCGCGCCACCGAGTGCTTCTCGGCGTACTCGCTCATGTCGATGCGCTGCATCGCGCGCTCGTCGTCGAACAGGAACTCGGCGAGTGCCTTGGCCAGCTCGGTCTTGCCGACGCCGGTCGGGCCGAGGAAGAGGAACGAGCCGGTCGGCCGGTCGGGGTCGGCGACGCCGGCACGGGCGCGGCGCACCGCGTCCGCGACGACCTGCACGGCCTCGGCCTGCCCGATGACGCGCCGGGTCAGCTCCTCCTCCATCCGGAGCAGCTTGCCGGTCTCGCCCTCCAGCAGCCGGCCCGCCGGGATGCCGGTCCACGCGCTGACCACGTCCGCGACGTCGTCCGCGCCGACCTCCTCCTTGAGCATCACGTTCTGCTGGCTGGCCTCGCTCGCCGCGGTGGCCGCTTCGAACTCCTTCTCCAGCGCGGGGATCCGGCCGTAGCGCAGCTCGGCGGCCTTGCCGAGGTCGCCGTCGCGCTCGGCGCGCTCCGACTCGCCCCGCAGCTGCTCGAGCTGCTCCTTGAGCTCGCGGACGCGCTCGATCGAGCCCTTCTCGTTCTGCCAGCGCGCGGTGAGCGCCGTGAGCGTCTCGCGCTTCTCCGCCAGCTCCGCACGCAACGCCGCCAGCCGATCACGAGAAGCGGCGTCGCTCTCCTTCGCGAGCGCCATCTCCTCGATCTCGAGACGACGCACGGCGCGCTCGACCTCGTCGATCTCCACCGGCCGCGAGTCGATCTCCATGCGCAGCTTCGAGGCGGCCTCGTCGACCAGGTCGATCGCCTTGTCCGGCAGGAAGCGCGCGGTGATGTAGCGGTCGGACAGCGTCGCGGCGGCGACCAGCGCGGCGTCCGTGATGCGGACACCGTGGTGCACCTCGTAGCGCTCCTTCAGGCCGCGCAGGATCGCGATGGTGTCCTCCGGCGACGGCTCGCCGACCAGCACCTGCTGGAAGCGCCGCTCCAGGGCGGCGTCCTTCTCGATGTGCTGGCGGTACTCGTCGAGCGTGGTCGCGCCGACCATCCGCAGCTCGCCGCGGGCGAGCATCGGCTTGATCATGTTGCCCGCGTCCATCGCGCCGCCCTCGCCGGTCGCGCCGGCGCCGACGATCGTGTGCAGCTCGTCGATGAAGGTGATGACCTCGCCCGCGGAGTCGGTGATCTCCTTGAGCACGGCCTTCAGCCGCTCTTCGAACTCGCCGCGGTACTTCGCGCCGGCCACCATCGACCCGAGGTCGAGTGCGACGACGCGCTTGCCGCGCAGCGACTCCGGCACGTCCCCGGCGACGATGCGCTGGGCCAGGCCCTCGACGATGGCCGTCTTGCCGACGCCCGGCTCGCCGATCAGGACCGGGTTGTTCTTCGTGCGCCGCGACAGCACCTGCACGACGCGGCGGATCTCGGTGTCACGGCCGATGACCGGGTCGAGCTCGCCGGCGCGGGCGCGCTCGGTGAGGTCGACGCCGTACTTCTCGAGCGCCTTGAACGTGCTCTCGGGGTCCGCGCTGGTGATCCGGGCCGAGCCGCGGACCTTGGCGAACGCCTCCTGCAGCGCGTCCGGCGTCGCGCCGTGGCGCTTGAGCAGGTCGGCGACCTGGCCGCCCTCGGTCGCGAGCCCGACGAGCAGGTGCTCGGTCGAGACGTACTCGTCGCCCAGCTCGGTGGCGAGCTTCTGCGCGCGCGTCAGCGACTTGACCGCGTAGGTGTCGAACTGCGGGCTCGACACGGTCGCGCCGGTCGCCGACGGCAGCGCCGCGATGAGCGGTTCGAGCTCCTTGTGCACCACCTCCGGGTCGGCCCCGACCGCGGTCAGCAGCGGTGCGGTCAGCCCCTCACCCTGCGCCAGCAGGGCGCCCAGCAGATGGGCGGCCGACACGTGCGGGTTGCCGGCCATCGTGGCCGCCTGCGCCGCGGACGAGATCGCCTGCTGGGTCTTCGTGGTCGGGTTGAAAGCGTCCATCCCTCACCTCATGCTCGGTACTGCGAAAAGTCGTGGTGACAGGCCTGACCGTGACCCGTCACTGTCTCTAACGCACAGAAACTTGAGTCTGTTCCGCTCAACTTCGTCCGGGTGCCACCGCGCTCGCCGGCAACCGCGAGCCGAGGGTGCCGAGCCCGGCCACGGCGAGGCCCGCGCACGCCCCTACCAGCACCCAGGGTAACCAGTCGGCGACCGAGAACAAGGCCACCACGGCGGGCGCGATCACCTGGGCCACGGTGAACGCGTACTGGTAGGCAGCGAGATAACGTCCGCGGGCGACCGGAGGTGCCGCGGCTTCGGCGAGCGCCCCCGATCTCGGCCCGAAGACCAGGTCACCGGCGGCGAACACGAGCGTCGACACCAGCAGGTACACCACCTGCCAGCCCTCCGGCACGAGCAGCACGCCCAGGCTGACCACGCACCACGCGGAGAACAACGCCGAGCCGACGCGCATCGCCGCGATCCGCGTCAACCGGGCGGTGAGCCGCAGCGCGACCGTGCCGCCGACGCTGGTCAGCACGGTCAGCAGGGCGAGGATCGCGCCCGGCAGCCAGGCCGGGCCGTGCAGCCGGTCGAGCACGAACACCGGCGTGCCGATCAGGAAGAAGTCCAGCGAGAGCCCGAACAGCCCGCTGAACAGGATGAGGGCGAGGTACGGCCGGTCGCGCAGCACGCGGACCGATCGTTCGCGGACCGGCCGGTGCGGCCGCGCGAGCCGGACGAAGAAGACGAGGATCAGCGCGGCCACGGAGAACGTCAGCGCGTCCACGGCGAGCGCGATGCGGTAGCCGGCGTTCCCCAGCCACGTCAGCAACGCACCCGCGACCAGGCCGCCCAGGCCGAAGGAAGCGGCCCGCACCATCCCCACCTCGGCGAACGGCCGGTCCTTCGGGACGTCGCCGGCGACGTCGGCGATGAGCACGTACAGGGAGCTGTAGAAGAACTGCTGCCCGGCGGACAGCAGCACGGCCGCGACCACCACCGGGCCCGCGCTGCCGGCGACGAGGTAGGCCCCGATGCCCGCGGCCTGCAGCAGCTGGGCGCAGATCACCACGGCCCGCGGCCCGACGCGGTCGACGAGCCGGCCGGCGAGCGGCGGCACGACGAGCCCGGCGACGGCGCCGAGGGTGACGGCGGTGCCGGCCACGGCCAGCGGCACACCGACCACCTGCGTCACGTAGACCAGCACCAACGGGAGGAACAGACCTGAGCCGAAGTTGTCGATCGCCAGCGCGCACAGCAGTGCGACCCGGTCACGCGTCACCCACCGACGTTAACCCTGACGAATGCCGTCAAGTCAGGACCGAACGGACACTTTCCCTCGGGCCAAGAGCCACTTGCGGTGTCCCTTTCCGCCGCGGTGTCACTTGTTCGTGTCAGCCAGGCAGGCGTCGCTGCCGAGCGCGCGGCGGAGGTCGGTGTTCATCTCCGCCAGCCGCACGGTGAGGTCGGCGACGCGCTGGTCGTCCCAGTCGCCGAGCGCCTTCTCCATGAACTCCGTGTAGTTGGCGCGCCAGCGGGCGAGCTCGGCCCGGCCCTTCTCGGACACGCTGACCAGGGACGCCCGGCCGTCTTCGGGCGCGGGGCGGCGGTCGACCAGGCCGGCCGCGGAGAGCTGGGTGATCTGCCTGCTGACGACGGAGAGGTCGACGAACCGGCGCTTCGCCAGCTCGGACGGCCGCGCCTCGCCGTGCTTGGCCAGGTCGGACAGCAGCATCGCGGCCGCCGGGTGCAGGCCGGGCTCGCTCTGCCAGGCTTGCATGATCCAGGCGTGCTGGAGCTGGGATGCGGTCTTGAGCTCCCGCATGAGCTCGACCCGGACGTCGTCGTCGGTGTTGTCGAAGCCCATTCGGCACCTCCTTGGTTGCGCCATACAAGTATATTGCCGGACACTTGCGCCGGACAACCATCTGGTCGGTGAGGTCCCCCACCCCCGAATACACCCGGTCGGAGCAACAATGCGAGCAAAAGGGCGCCCGGCGGCTACCCTGCGGACGGGCGGTGTGCGCGGCGCGTGCGAGTGACGTTGAGTGACGAGGTGGCAGCAGTGGCGAAGGACCCAGGAGGCGGTCCCCGACCCGTGAACAACCCCTCATGACAGCCGATTCCGTCAGCCCGCTCCCCAGGTCCTCGGCCCCGCGGGAGGCCCCCGCGGCCGTGACCGCGATGGTCCGGCTCATCCGGGACAGCTGGGCCAGGTCCGAGCCGTACATCGCGGACATCTCGCAGTTCTTCTACGGGATGCTGTTCACCCTCGCCCCGACCACGCGCGACTTCTTCCCCATCAACATGGAGATCCAGCGCGGCAGGCTGGTGCGCGCGCTGGTGCACATCGTGCAGATGGTCGACCGGCCCGACGACCTCGCGCCGTTCCTGCGGCAGCTGGGCCGCGACCACCGCAAGTTCGGCGTGGTGCCGCGGCACTACGAAGCGGTCGGGACGGCGCTGCTGGCGTCGCTCAAGAACCACCTCGGCCCGGCGTGGACGCCCGAGGTCGAACGGGCGTGGGCCGAGGCGTTCACCATCGCCGCCCGGGCCATGCAGGACGCGGCCGCGTCCGACACGAACCCGCCGTCGTGGTCGGCCACCGTGGTCGAGCACCGGCGGCTGACCTGGGACCTCGCCCTAGTGCGCCTGGTGCCCGACCAGCCGGTGCCGTACCACCCCGGCCAGTACGTGAGCGTCGAAGTGCCGCAGCGGCCCCGGCTGTGGCGGTACCTCTCGCCGGCCAACGCGCCCCGCGAAGACGGCGGCATCGAGTTCCACGTCCGTGCGATCGACGGCGGCTGGGTCTCCCGCGCCATCGTGAGCCACACGCAGCCCGGGGACGTCTGGCGGCTCGGCCCGCCACTGGGCCGGATGACGGTCGACCGGGAGGCCTCGCGAGCCGTGCTGATGGTCGCCGGGGGGACCGGTGTCGCGCCGCTGCGGGCCATCCTCGACCACCTGGCGCTGTGGGGCGAGAACCCGAAGACCCACCTGTTCTACGGCGGCCCGGCCCGCGAGGACCTCTACGACCTCGAAGAACTGCGTGCGCTCGCCGCGACGAACCCCTGGCTGACCGTCACTCCGGTCGTCGAGCGCGGCGGCGACGTCCCCGGGTTCGAGCAGGGGACGCTGGCCGAAGCCGTCACGCGGTACGGCTCCTGGCCGGGCCACCACATCCTGGTGTCCGGCTCACCGGCGATGATCCGGGCGACGGTGTCGCGCATGCTGGTCGCGGGCAGCGCGCTGGACCAGATCCAGTACGACCCGTTCACGATCGACTAGCCCACGGCAATCCGCCGTCCGGTGAATGATTTCGTTACGCTTCGGAAATCGGCAACCAGTAACGGATGAATCCGGCGCGTGATCATTTTCACGCTGCGACAGACGGGGTTGACCGGGCGTACCTGAATTGCTCCGTTCGAGCGGGAACGCGCGGAATCACGCGCATCTGCACGGGAATTCGCCTACAGTCGGGAACCCTCGGGGGCGGCACCGCCACAGCGACGCCGCATGCACGGCGCGAAAGCCTTGCCACGACTGGAGATATCCGTTCCCGATGAGTGCTGAATCCGTGAAGATCTCCACCATGCCCGAGACGCTTCCCGTTTCGGCTGTGGAAGGTCGAGAGATGGCCCGGTTGATTCGTGAGAGTTTTGCGGAGGTCGAACCGAAAGCAGATGAACTGGCGCAGTACTTCTACGGCGCGTTGTTCGTGGTCGCCCCCGATTGCCGGGATCTGTTCCCGGTGACCATGACGACGCAGCGGAGCAGGCTGCTGCGCGCACTGGTGTACGTGGTGCAGATGGTCGACCGGCCCGACGAGCTGGTCACCTTCCTGGGGCAACTGGGCCGCGACCACCGGAAGTTCGCCGTCGTCTCCCGCCACTACGACGCCGTCGGCGTCGCGCTGATCGCCGCGTTGAAACGATTTCTCAAGGAGAAGTGGACCACCGAGGTCGAAGCGGCGTGGACGTCGGCCTACGGGCTGATCGCCAAGACGATGCGCGAAGCCGCCCAGGCGGAAACCGGCCCCGCGGCGTGGTCGGCGACCGTGCTCGAACACCGGAAGCTCAGCCGCGACGTCGCGCTGGTGAAGGTGCGCACCGAAGGCCTGTTGCCCTACCGCGCCGGCGGGTACGTGAGCGTGGAAGTGCCGCAACGGCCGCGGTTCTGGCGGTACCTTTCCCCGGCGAACGCACCCCGCGGAGACGGGCAGCTCACCTTCCACGTGCGCGCGGTGCCCGGCGGCTGGGTCAGCGGCAGTATCGTCAACCACACCAAACCGGGCGACGTCTGGCGCCTCGGGCCGTCGATGGGCGTGCTGAACGTGCGTCCGACGTCGACGAAACGACGGCTGCTGATGATCGGCGGCGGCACGGGCATCACGCCGTTGCTGGCGATCCTCGACGACCTGTCGCGCTGGAAGCGGAACCCGCCGGTGCACCTGTTCTTCGGCGGCAGGCGACCGGAGGACCTGTACGCGCTGGAGGAGCTGCGCCGGCTGGCCGCGACGTCGAAGTGGCTGACGGTCACGCCGGTCACCGAGGAGGGCGCCCTGTCCGGCGGCGACCGCGGGACGCTCGCCCACGCCGTGACGCAGCGCGGCACGTGGCACAACCACGAAGTCCTCGTTTCCGGTTCGCCGGCGATGATCCAGGCGACCGTGGCGAAGCTGCTGGCGAAGGGGATCGAACTCGAGCGAATATCCTACGACCCCTTCACCCTGGACTGAGCTTTGTCCGGAATGCGCTGAGGAACTCTCAGCGTCCGGCGCGGAACCGGCGGCAACTCGCTATCTTCGCCGATATGGAGATGACTATTCCGGTTTCGGACGGCACCATCGGCGGCTACCTGGCGGAGCCCGACGGCCCGGGACCGCACCCGGGCGTGGTGCTCATCCACGACGCGTTCGGACTGAGCCGGGACACAAAGGACATCACCGACCGCTTCGCTCGCGAGGGGTACCTCGCGCTCAGCCCGGACCTGTATTCACGCGGCGGCATGCGCCGCTGCGTGCGGCGGGTGTTTTCCGACATGTTCGCCAACCGCGGCCGCACGTTCGACGACATCGAGGCGGCCCGCACGCTCGTGGCCGCGCGGGAGGACAGTTCGGGCCGGATCGGCATCGCCGGGTTCTGCATGGGTGGCGGCTTCGCGCTCGTCGCGGCGTCACGCGGGTTCGAAGCGTCCGCGCCCTACTACGGGCAGCTGCCGAAGAACCTGTCGGTGCTCGACGACGCTTGCCCGATCGTGGCCAGCTTCGGCAAGAAGGACTTCGGACTGCGGGGCGCGGCGGCAAAGCTCGAGACGGCGCTGACCGAGCGCGGCGTCCCCCACGACGTCAAGGAGTACCCGGACGCCAGCCACGGGTTCGCCAACAAGATCGACACGGCGGCCCCGCTGAACCTGCTGCTCAAGGTCGTCGGCTTCACCTACCACCACGAATCAGCCGAAGACGCGTGGCGCCGAGTGACGTCCTTCTTCGGCGAACACCTGCAGCAGCCGGCCCGACCTTCGCACTGAGCCGACCGGAGCAGCGAAATCGTCGAACGGCGGTAGTTCGTTGACCGTTGTGCCCGAATCGACTTATGGTCTAGACCACATCTTCCCCGGATGTGCTCGTTCGTCCTCCCCTCCGGAACGACGCTGTTCCCCTTCGAGGAGCCGAAATGACCTGGAAACGCAAGCTCTTCGCGGCCGCTGCCGGAGCCCTGTTCGCGCCGGTGCTGGTCGTCGTCCTCCCCGCCACCTCCGCGAGCGCCCACGGTTACGTGTCCGACCCGCCCAGCCGGCAGGCCAACTGCGCGGCCGGGAAGGTGCCGAACTGCGGACAGATCATCTACGAGCCGCAGAGCGTCGAAGGCCCGAAGGGGCTGCGCAGCTGCAACGGCGGGTTGTCGCAGTTCGCCGAGCTGACCGACGAGTCGAAGCCCTGGCCGGCCAAGTCGGTCGGCAGCACGGTGACGTTCAACTGGGTGTTCACCGCGCGGCACTCGACGTCGAACTACGAGTATTACGTCGGCAACACCCGCGTCGCGGTGTTCAACGGCAACAACCAGCAACCGCCGTCGACGTTGTCGCACACGGTGAACCTGGCCGGCTATTCAGGCCGGATCAAGGTGCTGGCCATCTGGAACATCGCGGACACGTCCAACGCGTTCTACAGCTGCATCGACCTGCAGGTGGGCGGGGGCGGAACCACCACCCCGCCGCCGACCACGACGACGCCGCCCCCGACCACGACCACCCCACCGCCCACCACGACGACCACCCCGCCCACGGGCGGCACGTGGGCAGCGGGCACGGCGTACAAGGCGGGTGACGTCGTGACGTACGGCGGCGCGAGCTACCGCTGCCTCCAGCCGCACACGGCGATCGCGGGCTGGGAGCCGCCGAACACCCCGGCGCTCTGGCAGCGCCAGTGAGAGTGGTCTTGGCCGTCGTCGCGCTCCTCCTGACCGGCTGCGCGACGACGGCCGCTCCACCACAGCACAACGCGGCCGACGTGATGTTCCTGCAGATGCTGATACCGCAGAACGAGCAGGGGATCGAGATCGTCCGGCTGGCTGCGGCCCGCCCGCTGCCGACGGGGTTGAAGGAGCTGGCGGCGGCGATCGAGGTGACGCAGAAGACCGAGGTCGAGGACATGCGACGCTGGCTCCGCGAGTGGAACCAGCCCGAGACGATGGCGATGGACCCACAGGCCCACGCCGGCCACGGCGGCATGAAGATGACCTCGCCGGACCTGGTGGGAGCTTTGAAGACGGCCCCGGACGGCGAGTTCACCCGCCGGTTCCTGGATGTCCTGACCGGACAGCAGCAGGGAGCGGTCGAGCTGGCCCAGACGGAGAACGGACCAGGCGGCGGGGTGAACGCCCAGGCGCGAGATCTGGCCCGCCGGGTGATCGAGTCCCGGACGGCCGAGGTGAAGCAGTTGCTGAACGTCAAGACGTGATCCCGCGGCGCGGCCGCGAGCAGCCGGGAGGGACTGCTCGCGGCCCCATTCATGCGCGAAGGGCCTCCCCGGTCGCCCGGGGAGGCCCTTCGTCGGTTGGTCGTCAGCGGCGCTTGGGGCGCCAGACCACCAACGCCGTCTGCTGGTTGAGCGGCACCAGGTCGCGGCGGTAGGACGCGTGCGCCGCCGCCGCTGCCTGTTCCGCGGCCACGTACGCCGCCGTCAGTTCCTCCGTCAGCTCGGTGATCCGGGCGCGGAGGGCGTCGACCTGGTTCTCCAGCTCGATGATGCGTTTGATGCCCGCCAGGTTGACGCCGTCCTCCTGCGAGAGGCGCTGGACCTCGCGCAGCAGCGCGATGTCCCGCATCGAGTAGCGCCGCCCGCCGCCGGGGGTGCGGCCCGGTGACACCAGGCCTTGGCGGTCGTACGTGCGCAACGTCTGTGCGTGCATCCCGGCGAGCTGGGCCGCCACCGAGATGACGAACACCGGGGTCTCCTCATCCCCTTCCTGGGGAATCCCGCCGAACACCACTCTCACCTACCTTGCAGCAGCTCGGTGATCTCGGGCCGGGGGTCGTGCCCGGCCATCGCCTCGGCGTACGCCTGCAGTGCTTCGCGCGCCTTGTCGTCCAGTTTGGCGGGAATCGCCGCCTGGAGGGTGACGAGGAGGTCACCTTGCGCGCCGTCGCGCTTGGCGATGCCCTTGCCGCGCACGCGCAGCACCCGTCCGCTCGCCGTGCCCGGCGGCACCTTGAGCGAGACCTTGCCTTCCAGGGTCGGCACCGTGATCGTGGTGCCGAGCGTCAGTTCCGTGAAGTCCACCGGCACGGTGATCGTCAGGTCGAGCCCCTTGCGCCCGAACAGCGCGTGCGGAGCCACGTGCACCCGGACGTACAGATCGCCCGCCTGCGCGCCGCCCCGGCCCGGCTCGCCCTGGCCGGCCAGCCGGATGCGCTGGTCGTCGTCGACGCCCGGCGGGATCCGGACGGTCAGCGTGCGCGTCCGCGTGCTGATGCCTTCGCCGCCGCACTCGGGGCACGGGTCGTCGATGATCGACCCGCGGCCGCGGCAGTCGCGGCACGGCTCCGAGAACGCGAACGCGCCCTGGCTGCGGCTGACCAGCCCCGACCCGGAACAGGTCGGGCAGGTCCGCGGCGAAGTCCCCGGCCGGGCACCGTTGCCGCCGCACGTCGCACAGGTCGCCGGGCTCGACAGCCGCAGCGGCAGGGTCGCGCCCTTGACCGCCTCGACGAAGTCGATCCGGACGTCCGTCTCGACGTCGGCGCCGCGCTGCGGCCGGTTCGCCGTCGCGCCCGCCGACGACCGCCCGCGCCCGAAGATCCCGCCCAGGATGTCGCCGAGCCCGCCGAAACCGCCCTGCTGACCGGCGCCGGCCTGGCCGAAGATGTCGCCCATGTCGAAGCTGCCGGTGCCGCCGCCACCGGGGAAGTTGAAGCCACCCCCGCCGCCGAACAGGCGCCGCGCCTCGTCGTACTCCTTGCGCTTGCTCGCGTCGGAGAGCACGCCGTAGGCCTCGGAGACCGCCTTGAACTTCTGCTCCGCCTGCGCGTTGCCGGCGTTCGCGTCCGGGTGGTTCTCCTTGGCCAGCTTCCGGTAGGCCTTCTTGATTTCGTCCGCGGTGGCGTCGGAGGAGACGCCCAGTTCACGGTAGAAGTCCTTACCGATCCATTCCCGTGCACTCATCGGGCGTCTCCTCCTCCCACTTGGTTCCTCTTACTGCTGCTGTTCATCGACTCCGCCGTCGAGTGGCAGCTCGCCACCGACGGACGGGGCCGCACCGGGCTCGTGGTCGGTCACGCCGACCAGCGCGGCCCGCAGTACGCGGTCCCCGAAGCGGTACCCGCGGCGCATGACCACGGTGACCGTCGGGCCCGCCACGTCCGGCGAGGTGTTGTGCTGCACGGCTTCGTGCACGCTCGGGTCGAAGGGCTCGCCCTCGGCACCGAACGACTCCAGGCCCGCGCGCTGCAGGCCGCTGATCAGCTTGTCGCCGACAGCCTTGAACGCGCCGGTGAGGTCACCGTGCTGCTCGGCCCGCTCGAGGTCGTCGAGCAGCGGCAGCAGGTCGTTCACCACGGTCGCCTTCGCGCCGATGACGACCGCCTCGCGGTCACGCTCGACCCGCTTGCGGTAGTTGGCGTACTCGGCCTGCAGGCGCTGGAGGTCGGCGGTGCGCTCGGCCAGCTCCTTCTCCACGTCGGAGACGACCGCCACCGATTCATCCACAATGGACTCACCCAGCGAGGGGCCCGCGTGCTCCACGGGCGCCTCGTCGGGGTCCGGCGCGGCGTGGGCCGGACCGGGCGGGCGGACCTGCCCGGTCTGGGGGTCCACCCGACGACGGTCCCGCACGACCACCGGCTCCTCGGGGCCTCGGCCCTGGTTCTCGGATTCGTCGTAGCTGTGGGTCACTTCTTCGGGTCCTCTTCGACGATCTCGGCGTCCACCACGTCATCGGCCTTGGCCTGGCCGCCGGCCGCACCGGCGTCCCCGGCCGCACCCGCACCCGCGGCACCTTCGGCACCCGGCTGAGCGGCGTTCGCGTTGGCGTACAGGGCGGTGCCCAGCTCCTGCGAAGCGGCGTTCAGCTTCTCGATCGACTCACGGATCTTGGTCGAGTCGGTGCCCTTGAGCGCCTCGTTCGACTCGTCGATCGCGGACTTGACCTTGGCCTTGAGGTCCTCGGGCAGCTTGTCGTCGTTGTCCTTGAGGAACTTCTCGGTCTGGTAGACCAGCGTCTCCGCCTGGTTGCGGGTCTCGGCCTCTTCGCGCCGGGTCTTGTCTTCCTCGGCGTGCGCCTCGGCGTCCTTGACCATGCGCTCGATGTCGTCCTTCGGCAGCGCGGAGCCACCGGTGATCGTCATCGACTGTTCCTTGTTCGTGCCCAGGTCCTTCGCGGTCACGTGCACGATGCCGTTGGCGTCGATGTCGAAGGTGACCTCGATCTGCGGCACGCCACGCGGGGCCGGCGGGAGACCGGTCAGCTCGAACATGCCGAGCTTCTTGTTGTGCGCGGCGATCTCGCGCTCACCCTGGAACACCTGGATCTGCACCGACGGCTGGTTGTCGTCCGCGGTGGAGAAGATCTCCGAACGCTTGGTCGGGATCGTGGTGTTGCGCTCGATGAGCTTGGTGAAGACGCCACCCTTGGTCTCGATGCCGAGCGACAGCGGCGTGACGTCCAGCAGCAGGACGTCCTTGACCTCGCCCTTGAGGACACCGGCCTGCAGCGCCGCGCCGACCGCGACGACCTCGTCCGGGTTCACGCCCTTGTTCGGCTCGCGGCCGCCGGTCAGCTCCTTGACCAGCTCGGCGACGGCCGGCATGCGGGTGGAACCACCGACGAGCACGACGTGGTCGATGTCGCCGACGGAGATGCCCGCGTCCCGGATGACGTTGTTGAACGGCGCCTTGGTGCGGTCGAGCAGGTCCGAGGTGATCTTCTGGAACTCGGCGCGCGAGAGCGTCTCGTCGAGGAACAGCGGGTTCTTGTCCGCGTCCACGGTGATGTACGGCAGGTTGACGCTGGCCGAGTTCGAGCTGGACAGCTCGATCTTCGCCTTCTCCGCCGCCTCGCGGATGCGCTGCAGCGCCATCTTGTCCTTGGTCAGGTCGATGCCGTTCGTGGCCTTGAACTTGTCGACCAGCCACTTGACGATGCGCTCGTCCCAGTCGTCACCACCGAGGTGGTTGTCACCGGAGGTGGCGCGGACCTCGACGACGCCCTCGCCGATCTCCAGCAGCGAGACGTCGAAGGTGCCACCACCGAGGTCGAAGACCAGGATGGTCTGCTCCTTCTCGCCCTTGTCCAGGCCGTACGCCAGCGCGGCGGCGGTCGGCTCGTTGACGATGCGGAGCACGTTCAGGCCGGCGATCTGCCCGGCCTCCTTGGTGGCCTGCCGCTGGGCGTCCTCGAAGTACGCCGGGACGGTGATGACCGCGTCGGTGATCGTCTCGCCCAGGTACGCCTCGGCGTCGCGCTTCAGCTTCATCAGCACGCGCGCGCTGATTTCCTGGGAGGTGTAGTTCTTCCCGTCGATCTCGGTCTTCCAGTCGGTGCCGATGTGCCGCTTCACGGACCGGATCGTCCGGTCGACGTTCGTCACGGCCTGGTTCTTCGCCGGCTGGCCGGTCAGCACTTCACCGTTCTTGGCGAAGGCGACGATCGAAGGGGTGGTACGGGAGCCTTCCGAGTTGGCGATGACCGTCGGCTCGCCGCCCTCAAGGACGGCGACGACCGAGTTGGTCGTGCCGAGGTCGATGCCGACCGCTCGCGCCATGGTGCTTCCTCCTGTTTACGGCTGCTATGTTCGTGACCTGCAGGTTCGTTCTCGCCTTGAGCGAGGCCCTGGCAAGTTTTATCGGGCCTTCGCGCACCCCGTCAAGCCGGACTTGAGTCGACTGCGCTCAACCTCTGTACCCAGCCTAACGAGGCGGCTCGGCTTCTTGTTCCCGGGTCCGGCCACCGAGTGTGCCCCGATCGGCTGTGACGCCGCTCACCGGCAGACCGCCCCGCGACCGGGAACGACCCCGTCGACCAGGTACGCCACCTCGGCCGCGCGGGCGCAGGCCGAGTTGAACAGCCCCGTGTGACCGTCGTCGGTGCGCGTCAGCAGAGCCGCTCCCTCGATGCTCGCCGCCAGGCCGCGGGCCCAGGCCAGCGGCGTCGCCGGGTCATGGGCGCCGCCCACGACCAGGATCGGCGGAGCGCCGTGCACCGGATGCGGCTGCGGCGGGTTCTTCGCCGGGACGGGCCAGCCCGTGCACCCGCTGGCGAAGTCCCAGTACTCCGAGTACCGCCAGCTGTGCGGCGCCACCCTGCGAACCCACCCCGCCAGGACGCTCAGGTCGGCCGGCCCGGTGAACGGCGACGGGAAGTCGTGGCAGCCGATCGCCCGGTACGCCCCGTAGTCCGGGGACAGGAATGGGTTCCGCTCGGTCAGCCCGCGGGCATCCGGGAACTCGCCGCCGGCCGCGGCCAGGTCCTTGCCCAGCGACGGCCAGTCGTCCCGGAGGTAGAGGTGGCCGTACACGCCCGCCGAGACCTCGTCGGGCGTCGCGGGTCGGCCCAGGTCACTCGACCAGATCCCACCCCGCGCGGCCCTGGCCACGACGTCGTCGTAGAAGCGGAGGACGTCCTGACCGTGCAGGACGCAGCCGGCCGAAGCGCGGCACCAGTCGGCGAACCGGACCAAGGCGTCCTCCGTGGCCGCGGCCTCCTCGAGGACCGCCTGGGGCATCGGCCGCGCGTGGTCGAGCGCGCCGTCGAGCACCATCGCCCGCACCCGGCCGGGGTGCTTCGACGCGTAGACCGCACCCAGCTCCGTGCCGTAGGAGAGGCCCAGCCACGAGATCTTCGGCTCGCCGAGCGCCGCCCGGATCGTCTCGATGTCCTCGGCCGCGCTCTGCGTGTCCGCGTTCGCCAGCAGCGGCCCGGTGCGGGCCAGGCAGTCCGCACCCGCCTTCCGGTTGTGCGCGACCAGTGCGTCGAACCCCGCCCTCGTCGACGGGAACCGGTCCAGCGCCGGGTCGAACAACGTCGCCGCGTCGCAGGTGATGCGTGGCGTGCTGGACCAGTCACCGCGCGGGTCGAACCCGACGACGTCGAAGCGCTGCCGCAGCTGTGCGAGCTCCGGCGAGGCCAGCCCGCCGAACTGCGCGAACCCGACGCCGGAGCCACCCGGCCCGCCCGGGTTCACCAGCAGCGAGCCGATCCGCCGGGCTGGATCGCGCGCAGGCAACCGGGCCAGCGCGAGCTGCGCCGACCCCAGTTCCGGCCGTGCGCGGTCGATCGGCACCTCGATCGTCGCGCACTCCGCCGACGGCTCCTGCTGCGTGGCGCACGGGCGCCACGTCAGCACCGACGCCGAGGCGACGGCCGGTACCGCCGCCATGAGCACGACCGCCGCGAAGACCGCGGCGAACCGGCGCACGTCCATGATGTGTTCCCTCCCCTGCCCGCCGGCCTTCGGCGTGTTTCCTTCCTAACAGCGGCCACCGACAGTTCAGGAGCGGCGGGCCGTCCGGGAGGAGAAGGAGGAGTCGGGATTTCCTTGCTGCACAACGACTTCGGCCGGCGTACCGACCCAGGAAGTCACTCGATAGTGGGAATCCGCGGTGACCGGCACCCCCTGCGCCGGCGTTGCCGACGGCGCATCCCGCGTGAAGCCGACGGCCCCGAACATCGCGACCGCCCCCAGCAGCGCGGCCACCAGCACACGCCGTTCGATCCTGCCCATCGGAAATGCCCCCGTAGTAAGGAAAAGGTCAGGCCGCGCGGACCGTGACGCTGCCGCTTTCGGTCGTCAGGTCCAGCACGTGCCGGGCGGAACCGTCGTTCTGGACACCGATGTCGCGGTGCCCGCTGTCGCTGCCCCCTTGGACGCGGTACGGCCCACCCGGCACCGTCAGCTCGATGCTGCCGCTGTTGGCGTGCACCTTGACGTCGTTCGCCTGCTTCAGCGTGAATTCGACGCTCCCGCTGGACGACGTCACGTCGACCGGCCCCTGCACGTCGTCGCCGGTGATGCCGCCGGACTCGCTCCGCAGCTGGACCGCGCCGACGTTCCGCAGATCGGTCGAACCGCTGTCCACGAACAGCTTCACCGCGCCCGGAATGTCCTCGACGCGGGCGTGCCCGGAGTCGAGGCGGACGTCCACACTCGACATTCCGGCGATGTCCAGCCCACCGGAGTCGAGGTTCCCGGTGACGGGCACCCCCTCGGGCACGACGACCTCGAAGTCGACCGTGCAGTTCGTGCCGCACGAACCGAGCACCAGCTGGTCGCCGTCGACGCGGTAGAACGGCCCCTCCGGCTTGCTGCGCCAGTGGTAACCGACCTCCTGGTGCACCGTGGCCGCTCCCGAGCCGGCGCGGACCTTCACCGATCCCGAGTCGGCCTCCAGCTTCACGCTGCGGATGGTCTGCGAAAGGGTGTCGGTGTTCCCGAAATCCGAACCCCAGCCCCACCCGAGCGCGGTCGCCAGGCCGACGCCGATCAGGACGATGCCACCCAGAGCCAGAAGCGGGCGCGCCATGGTCGTTGGTCCCCTCAGTGTTGTTTCCTCTGCGTGAGAAACGTTATGACGGGGTGAGCGGGCCGTACATGGGGGTAACCCCCCGAAAGACCCTGAGATCCCGCCCTGAGACACCGGGGTGGTGCCCGGGGCCTAACCTGGCGCAAGTCACCGGTTCCGTGATCAGGAGGATCCATGCCGCAAGCACCCGGCCCGTACGAATCCCTGCCCGACGTGCCGTCCTTCACCCTCCGCAGCAACGACGTCGCCGACGGGGAAACCCTGGCCACGCCCCATTTGTCCGGCATCTTCGGCGCCGGCGGCGAGGACCGTTCGCCGCACCTGGCGTGGGAAGGCTTCCCGGCGGAGACGAAGAGCTTCGCGATCACCTGCTACGACCCGGACGCCCCGACCGGCAGCGGGTTCTGGCACTGGGCGGTGTTCAACGTCCCGGTTTCGGTGACGGAGCTGGCGTCCGGCGCGGGAGACGGCTCCGGCCTCCCCGAGGGCGCGGTGACGCTGAAGGGCGACGGCGGGGTCAAGCGGTTCCTCGGCGCCGCGCCCCCGCCCGGGCACGGCCCGCACCGCTACTACTTCGCCGTGCACGCCCTCGACCTGGACAAGCTGGACGTGCCGGAGGACGCGACGCCGGCGTTCCTCGGCTTCAACCTGTTCGGGCACACCCTGGCCCGCGCGGTGATCACGCCGGTGTACGAGAACAAGGGCTGAGTTTCCCCGGAGCGGGCCCGGCGCGGCGTCAACCCACGAAGTTGGCCGCGTTGGGCCCTTCCCGCTCCAGGTAGTGCCCCCGGGTGTGCTCGGCGAAGCCGAACTGCCGGTACAGCCCGTGCGCGTCGGCGGTGTGGAGCATCCAGCGGAACCGCGCGCCGGGACCGTTGTCGATCATCTCGCGCACGATCTCCTTGCCGAGCCCGCTGCCGCGCGCGGAGTCGACGACGAAGACGTCGGCGAGGTAGGCGGACGAGACGCCGTCGGAGAACGCGCGGGCGAACCCGACCATCGAGCCGCCGTGGTAGGCGCCGACGACCCGCCAGGAGCCGGCGATGGCGGCTTCGACCTGCTCACGCGTGCGCCAGCGGCCCCAGTAGGCCTCGGTGGAGAGGAACTTCCACACCACGTCGAGGTCCAGCCGCGCGCGGTCGTCGTCGAGTTCGTAGCCGCCAAAGGTCCGCATGATCCGAAGCTAACCGAGCCGTCAACGCGGTTTCAGCAGGTAGTCCACCACCGGCCGCAGTTCGTCGGCCGACGGCGGCTCGTCGTCGATCAGGCCCTGGATGAGCAGCCCGTCGATGCCCGCGAGGAACACCCGGAACGCCACTTCGTCGTCGTGCCGGACCATCGACGTCAGGACGTCGAGCCAGCGCCGCGCGGCCGGGCGCAGCTCGGGCTTGCGCGCGGCCAGCAGGTACAGCTCGTACTCCGCCATCGTGCGCCCGCGCCGCGGCCCGAGCGCCTCGGCCAGCAGGGCCGCGACCTCCTCGGCACCGCGCGAACCGCGGGAACGCGCCCGGTCGATCATCCAGTAGACCTCGGTGGCCATGTCGCGTGCGCACGAGATGAGCGTCGCGACCAGCAGGTCGTCCAGCGACGAGAAGTGGTAGGTCGTGGACGTCGTCGGCACGCCGGCCTCGGCCGCGACGGTCCGGTGGGTGACGCCCGCGACGCCGTCGCGCTCGATGATCCGCAACGTGGCCTCGATGAGTTCGGTGCGCCGCTTCTCGCCACGCGCCTTCCGGCCGTCCACTTGCAGCTTCACCATAGGGTGAAAACTACCTGAACGATCGTCCCGAAACAAAGAGCGACGTACACCACATCGGTGGGACTTAGGGCCACTCAACGGGTTACTCATCAGTAAGGACGGTTAGTCTCCCGGCACCACCACAGTTTTTCCCGGACGAAAGGCACCCGAACGATGGGCGCTCTGCAACTGACGCTCGGCGGGATCTCCGTCGTGCTCGGCCTCGTCGCGTGGGGCATGTTCGCCGCGACGATCGCCCGTTTCGTGCGGGTGATCCGCCTCGGGCAGCCCGACTCGACGCGCAACGGGCCGTTCCTGCCGCGCATGAAGACGCTGGTCAAGGAGTTCGCCGCGCACACGCGGATGAACCGCAAGCGCAGCGTCGGCCCGGCCCACTGGCTCGTCATGTGGGGCTTCCTGCTCGGCTCGCTCGCCCTGTTCGAGGCCTACGGCGAGGTCTTCGTCCCGACCTGGGGCTGGCCCGTCCTCGACGACTTCCCGCCGTTCCAGCTGCTCATGGAGCTGCTCGGGCTCGGCACGATCGTCGGCATCCTGGTGCTGATGGCGATCCGCCAGCGCAACCACCCGCGTCGCGCCGACCGCCAGAGCCGCTTCGCCGGCTCCAACTTCAAGTGGGCGTACTTCATCGAGGCCGTTGTCCTGATCGAGGGCATCGGCATCATCGGCGTCCGCGCCGCGAAGTCCGCGCTGAACACGCACGAGGGACCGCTGTGGGCGTCCTTCGTCTCGAACCCGATCGGCCAGCTGCTGCCGGCCAGCCCGAACCTGGTGACGGTGTTCGCGTTCGTCAAGCTGATGAGCGCCACGGTCTGGCTGATCGTCGTCGCCCGCACGATGACCATGGGCATCGCCTGGCACCGCTTCAGCGCGTTCTTCAACATCTACTTCAAGCGCGAAGCCGACGGCGGCGTCGCGCTCGGCGCGCTCAAGCCGATGATGAGCGGCGGCAAGGTCCTCGACCTCGAGGAAGCCGACCCGGACGAGGACACCTTCGGCGTCGGCAAGATCGAGGACTTCAGCTGGAAGGGCTGGCTGGACTTCTCGACGTGCACCGAGTGCGGCCGCTGCCAGGAGCAGTGCCCCGCGTGGAACACCGGCAAGCCGCTGTCACCGAAGCTGGTCATCACGCAGCTGCGGGACCACGCCTACGCGAAGGCGCCGTACCTGCTGGCGGGTGGCAAGCGCGACATGGCCGGCGACGAGATCGGCCTGTCCGGCGACAACATGTACGCGGGGATCGACGTCCTCGCGATCGCCGAGTCCCAGAAGGCGCTGATCGGCGACGACGGCGGCGTCATCGACCCCGACGTCCTGTGGTCCTGCACCAGCTGCGGCGCGTGCGTCGAGCAGTGCCCGGTCGACATCGAGCACGTCGACCACATCGTCGACATGCGCCGCTACCAGGTGATGATCGAGTCGTCGTTCCCCAGCGAGCTGAACGGCATGTTCAAGAACCTGGAGAACAAGGGCAACCCGTGGGGCCAGAACGCCAAGGACCGGCTGGCCTGGACCGAGGACCTCGACTTCGAGGTGCCGGTGTTCGACGGCGACCTCGGCGACGCCGAGTACCTGTTCTGGGTCGGCTGCGCCGGCGCGTTCGAGGACCGCGCGAAGAAGACGACGCGCGCGGTCGCGGAGCTGCTGCACATGGCGGGCGTCAAGTACACCGTGCTGGGCTCGGAGGAGTCCTGCACCGGTGACCCGGCCCGCCGGGCCGGCAACGAATTCCTGTTCCAGATGCTGGCCCAGCAGAACGTCGAGGTGCTGAACTCGGTGTTCGAGGGCCGCGAGCGCAAGGCCCGCAAGGTCGTCGTGACCTGCGCGCACTGCTTCAACACGCTCGCCAACGAGTACCCGGAGCTCGGCGGCCAGTTCGACGTCGTGCACCACACGCAGCTGCTGAACCGCCTGGTCCGCGAGAAGCAGCTGGTGCCGGTGGCGCCGGTCGCCGAGGACGTCACCTACCACGACCCGTGCTACCTCGGCCGCCACAACAAGGTGTACGAGGCGCCGCGCGAGCTGGTCGGCGCGACCGGTGCGCAGCTGCGCGAGATGCCGCGGCACGGCGACAAGTCGATGTGCTGCGGCGCCGGCGGCGCGCGGATGTGGATGGAAGAGAAGATCGGCAAGCGGATCAACGTCGAGCGCGTCGACGAGGCGCTCGGCACCGCGCCGTCGAAGATCGCCACCGGCTGCCCGTTCTGCAAGGTGATGCTGAACGACGGCCTGACCGCGCGGCAGAGCGACGGCACGGCGAGCGAGAAGGTCGAGATCGTCGACGTCGCGCAGATGCTGCTGGAGTCGGTCAAGCGCCGGCCGGAACCGAAGCCGATCGCGCTCGGAGCGCCGTCACTCGCGGAGGAGTGACACATTTCCGGAGAACGCACGGCCCCGGTCAGTACTCCTGACCGGGGCCGTTTTCGTGATCGTGAAGATTGGTGATCTGGTAGCCATTCCACTACCCGTTGTCACAAGTTTGTCCAGCCCGTCAGGCCCACTAGCTGGGACTTCGTGAAAGTAATCGTTTTCTTGAAAGATGTTCATGATAATCACCGAAATGGCCCATCGGGTTAAGGGGAAACGACGGCCTGAACCCTGGACAAGCGGCGTATCCTGGCCTTTCCTCGCCGCCGCCGTTGCCAGCGAGGGCACCATTGACGATCACGGAATCAGGGGGCGGCACGGATGGCCGAGGACCGGCGGACCACTACGACCGGCCGACACGCACTCCACCCCCTGCCGAACGAACGGCCCGTCGCCGACTACGTCCCCATCCAGCGCACCCTCGTACGCCCGTACGTCCTCACGCGCGGCCGGACGCAGTCGCGGCGGCACCTCGCGATCGAGGCGATGGTCTCGACGCGGGCCGGGGCGCACTGGGACGGCGCCCGGCTGACCGGTGAGTTCCGCTCGGTGCACTCGCTGTGCCTGCACCCGCGTTCGGTCGCCGAGGTCGCGGCCACGCTGAGCGTGCCGCTCGGCGTCGTGCGCGTCCTCCTGGACGACATGGCCGAGCAAGGCCTGGTCACCATCCACGACAGCCGGACCGGCAGCGACGGCCGTCCCGCGATGGCACTCATGGAACGCGTTCTGACCGGCCTGCAGCGCCTCTGAGCACTACGCTCACCAGGGTGAGCGAGGAACCTGGGAACTCCGGTGGCGAAAGCACCCTGACCGTCCTGCTCGCCGGCGGGGTGAATCTGGCGATCGCCATCATGAAGCTGATCGCGGGCATCATCACCGGCTCGGGCGCGATGCTGTCCGAAGCGGCGCACTCGGTGGCCGACACGATCACCGAGGTCCTGCTGCTGACGGCGCTGAAGCGCTCGGAGCGGCCGGCCGACCGCGTGCACCCCTTCGGCTACGGCAAGGAGCGGTACTTCTGGTCGCTGCTCGCGGCCGTTTCGATCTTCGCCTCGGGCGCGATGTTCGCGCTCTACGAGGGCGTCTCGACGCTGTTCGGGCACGGCGAAGCGCAGAGCACGTCGTTGCTCAGCTACATCGTCCTCGCCGTGGCGTTCCTGCTCGAAGGCACGTCGTGGCTGCAGGCGGTGCGCCAGGTCGTCCGGGAGTCCCGGGCGGAGAACCGCTCGCTGTGGAGGTACCTGCGGCTCATCGACGACCCGACGCCGAAGACCGTGCTGTTCGAGGACTCGGCCGCGCTGGTCGGCCTGCTGCTCGCGTTCGGCGGCATCGGGCTGCACCAGCTCACCGGGTCCGAGATCTGGGACGGCATCGCGTCGATCGCCATCGGCCTGCTGCTCGCCTGCGTCGCCTACCTGCTCGGCCGCACCAACCGCGGCCTGCTCGTCGGGCGCCAGGCCGACCCGACCATCGTCCGCGGCGTCCGGGACCACCTGACCGGCGCGCCGGAGATCGAGGCCGTCGTCGACCTGCAGACCATGCTGATGGGGACCGACCAGGTGCTGGTCTGCACGCGCGTGGACTTCGACGACTCGCTCGGCGCCGCGGACCTCGAACGCGCGTGCGTCCGGCTCGCGTCGGAGCTGACGGAGGCGTTCCACGACGTCACCGAGGTGTTCATCGAGCCGGTGCCGCGGTCGGATCCGGACCTGCGGGCGACAGTGCTGGCGCGCTACGGCGACATCGCCGAGCGGTGGGGCAAGCCTCAGTAACCGAAGTCCTGGACCCAGTACCAGCCGTCGGTGGTGAGGCCGACCCCGATCTTCTTGAGCGTGCAGTTCAGGATGTTCGCGCGGTGACCTTCGGAGTTCATCCACGACTCCATGACCTGCGCCGCCGACGTCTGGCCGCGGGCGATGTTCTCCGCGCCCGGCTTGGGGTAGCCGGCCTGCTTGATGCGCTGGTCGAACGTCGTGCCGTCCGGGCTGGTGTGCGAGAAGAAGTCCTCGGCCGACATCTTGTTGCTGAAGTCCTGCGCGGCCTTCGTGACGTGCGGTTCCTCGGTCAGCGCGGCGCAGCCGGCCTTGGCGCGCTCGTCGTTGACCAGCGCGATGACCTGGGCGGTCGTCGAAGGCGCGACCCGGGCCGCGGCCTTGGTGCTCGGCGGCGGCGCTTCGGACGTCGAAGGCTGCGGCGCGGCGGACGACTCGGTCGGCGTGGGTGCCGAGCTGGACGTCGTCGGAGCCGGGGCCTCGGTCGTGGGTGCGGCGGGCCGACCGGGGGTGGTGGTCTGGACCTGGCCGCCGGCGAGGTCGGTTCCGCTGCCGCTGCCGGCGCCGGCGGGCGCGTTCGGCAGGACGAGCGCCGCGGCGCCGAGCTCGGCGGTGTTTCCTTCGGCGGTGGCCATCCAGGTGCCTGCGGCGGCAGAAAAAACGCCGAGCAGCACACTGAGTGACACCATCACCACGTGAGCACGTTCACCAATGGGGGACACGGCGCAGGAACGTATCACGGAACAATTACAGCGAGAACCCTACGAACGCACTGGTCACATTTCCCGTCGGCGACAGGTATGGATTTCGGGGCAATCGGCCGCTTCCGCGTTACTCCGTTCAGCTCATCCGGACGACGAACGTCGCCTCACCGGAAGC
The DNA here is from genome assembly GCA_049998155.1 of Amycolatopsis sp. cmx-13-12. Classification (GTDB taxonomy): domain Bacteria; phylum Actinomycetota; class Actinomycetes; order Mycobacteriales; family Pseudonocardiaceae; genus Amycolatopsis. Next base: position 1,487,415 of record JAEBES010000002.1, read on the forward strand.
TGTCACCGGACGACGGGTCGGGTCTTGACCGGTGACGGTTACTTTGCCGGTGAAGCCAACTTTGCCCGCGATCGTTGTGCAGGTGTACGAGATTTCGGCGTCCACGGCCAGTTCTCGTGCGGTATGCGCACAGGACGGCGTGTGGTCGTCGACGACCGTCACGTCGGCGAGCGGGACGTCACCGGTGTTCTTGACCAGGATCGAAAAGGTGACGGTGTCACCAGCGTGGACTTCATAGGGGGCCGCGTCATTCATCACGGCGATCCCGGGGTGGACGACGTCGACTTTTGCGTCACCGGCTGATTGCACGGCGCGACCACTCGGGTCATTTCCGGTGATCTCGAAGGTTTGCTCGAAGTCGTCGCCGGGCGCTTTGCGGGTGCAGGTGTAGGTCTTCACCGCTCCGGCTTCGACGGTGTCGAAGTCGTTGGCGCAGGTCGCTCGCTCGGCCAGGCTGTCCTTAATGGACACTGCGGTCAGCGGGACGTCGCCGGTGTTGCGTGCGGTGACGGTGAAGGTGACGTCGTCGCCTGCGCGGACGGTCGTGGGTGTCGCGTCGACGGTGAGCTGCACGGCCGGGTGGATGACGTCGATCTTGTCGGCGTCCGTCGCCGTGATCGGTGGGCCCACCGGGGCGTCCGCCGTCGCCTTCGCGGTGCTGACTCTGTCGTCGGCGGGAGCGGTTGTGGTGCAGTCGAACTTCTGCGTGGCGCCGGCGTCGAGCTGGTCGAAGGCCTTGGTGCAGGAGTCACTTCGGACGTTGACGGCGGTCAGCGGGACGTCGCCGGTGTTGGTGACGGTGAGGGTCGAAGTCACGGTGTCGCCTGAGCGGAAGGGGCCGCCGTGGATGTCCTGGGTGAGCTGGAGGGCGGGGTGCAGGACGGTGTACGCCACGTCGTCGGTCGCGCTGACCTGGCGTTTCACCGGATCGGTGCCAGTTGCGGTGGCGGAGCTCACGAAACTGTCGGCGCCCGCGTTTACCTTGCAAGAGCGGCGCTGGCTGGCGCCGGGAAGGAGGGTGCCGATGGTTTGAGCGCACGCCGGAGTCCGGTTGTCCACAAGGGATACGTCGGTCAGCGGGACGTCACCGGTGTTCGCGACGACGAGGGTGAACGTGACGGTATCGCCTTGGCGGACGCGCGTGGGCGTGGCGTCGGCGGTGACGGTGATCGCGGGATGGATGACGTCGACACCGGCGCTGGCGGAGGCGGTCACCGGCCGATTCGTGGCATCGGTCCCGGTGGCTTTCGCGACGGCGGCGAAGTCGGCATCACCGGCGGCTTGGGTGCAGGTGTAGGTGTGCTTCGCCTGTGGCTCGAGCCGGCCCAGGGGTTTGGTGCAGTCCCGGGCCAGCGGATCGTCGACGGAGACGTCCTGGAGCGCGCTGTCACCGGAGTTGGTGACGGTGATGGTCGAGCTGACGGTGTCGCCGACGTGCACGACGGCGGGGTCAACGGTCCTCGTGACGGCAATGGCGGGATGGATGACATCGACGGCGGCACTCGCGCCGGCGGTGACATCCGGGCCGACGGGCGGCGTGGCGACGACCAGGAGCGTCCGGGTGACGTCGTCGGCCGGGGCGGTGGTGGTGCAGGCGAAGTCACGGGCGGCGCCGGGAGCGAGGGTCCCGTCGAGGGCTTGGGTGCAACTGCCGGCCGCGGTAGGGGTAGCCGCGGCGGCGGCCGCGCCTGGCTGGATGGCTCGTCCGCCCGCGGCTCGCCCGTCGGCGCGGTGCGCGCCAGCTCCCGGCCGAAGGTCGGCGGGGGCGTCCGCGGCACGCCCGTCGCCACCGTGCGCGCCGGCCCCCGGCTGCGCGGCGGCGGGGGCGCCCGGCTGGACGGCTCGCCCGCTCGCGGCATGCCCGTCACTGCCGCGCGTGCCGGCTTCCGGCCGAGCGGCGGCGGGCGCGTGCGCGGCACGCCCGTCGGCCCCTCGCGCACCGGCCCCCGGGGCAGCGGTAGCGCCCACGGCCCACCGGTCGGCGGCTCGCCCGTCGTCGACCGGCGAGCCGGCACCCGACCCGGCGGCACCCTGGCCGCCGACCGCTCGCGCGCCCGCGGCCTGCGTGTCCGTGACTCGGAGGCCGGCCAGCGGCACGTCGCCGGTGTTGCGGACCGTGATGCGGAACGGCACCCGGTCGCCCTCGCGGAACGGGCCGCCCGTCACCTCGGCCGTGATCGCGACCGCCGGGTGCTGGACCGCGAACGTCCCCTCGGCGGCCGCCGTCACCGGGCGAGCCGTGGGGTCCGTGCCGGTCAGCGTCGGCTTGTTCGCGAACCCGGCCGGGCCCGCGATCGTCGTGCACGAGGACTCCTGCTGCGCATGCGGCTGAAGCGTGCCGAACCGCTTCGCGCACGACGGGGCCTGGGCGTCCGCGACCGTGACCTCCGTCAGCGGCACGTCGCCCGTGTTGGCCGCGGTGATCGTCCACGTCACCGTGTCGCCTTCGCGGACCTGAGCCGGTGTCGCGTGCACCGCCAGGCTGACCGCCGGGTGGATCACGTCCACCGCCGCGTCGTCGGTGACCTTCACCGCGCGGCCGAGCTGGTCCCGGCCGGTGGCCGTGGCCGTGATGGCCACGTCGTCCGGTGGGGCCGGTGCGGTGCACGTGTACGTGACCGTCCCGGCCGGGGCCAGGGCGCCGATTGCCTTGGCGCACGCCGGGACGTCGTGGGCCACCGCCACTTCGGTCAGCGGTGCGTCGCCGGCGTTGGCGACCGTCAGCGTGTACGTGATCGGGTCGCCGGCGCGGGCGACACTCGGCGTGGCCGCCGCGGTGAGCGTCAACGCCGGGGTGATCACCGTGACCGTTGCCGACGCGGTGGCCGTCACGGGCCGGCCGGACAGGTCGGTTCCGGTCGCCGTCACCTGGGACGTCGTGGTCCGGGACGGGTTCGCCGTGCACGTGTACGTCTGCGTCGCGCCCGCGGCCAGGCTGGCGAACGTGCGCGCGCACGCCGTCGTGGTGTCGTCGACGACCTTGATCGGGGCCAACGGGCTGTCGCCGGTGTTGCGCACTGTGACCGTCCAGGTGACGGCGTCGCCGGCGTGGATCACCGGCTGGTCCGCGGTCTTGGTGACCTCGACCGCGGGCGCGATCGTCGGCGCGGGCGCGTCGGCGGTGGCCGTGACCTGCTTGCCGAGCTCGTCGGTGGCCAGCGCGCTCGCCGTGTTGACGCCGTCGGCGATCGGGGCCTTCGCGGTGCACGTCGTCGTGCGGGCTTCGCCCGGGGCGAGCGCTCCGGTGAGCGCGCACGTCGGCGTCTTCGGGTCCGTGACCTGGAGGCCGGACAGCCCCGTGTCGCCGGTGTTCGTGACCTTGATCGTGAAGGTCGCGATGTCGCCGGCGCGGTACGCGGGCCGGTCGGCTGTCTTCGTCATGCCCAGCGCCGGGTGCAGGACGTCGACGCGGGCGCTCGCGACGCCGTCGAGTGCGTCGCCGAGTGCGCTCGTGCCGGTCACCTTCGCGGTGTTGGTGAAGTCGTCGGGCGGCGTGGTTCCGCTGCACGAATAGCTCACCGTCTGCCCCGGGGTGAGCGTGCCGAGCGGTTTCGCGCACTCCGGGACGGCCGGGTCGGCGACTTCGACCCCGGACGCCGGGGCGTCGCCCGGGTTGGTCACGACGACGGCGAACGTCACCGGCTCGCCGGCGTGCGCCTTCGGCGGGGTCGCGCGCACGGCGATCTGGAGTTCGGGCACCGGCACCGAAAACGCCAGGTTCTGCGCCAGGACGTCGTCGCCGCTGGTGACGACGCCGAGCTTCGCACTCGTTGCGCCGGCACGAACGCCGTCGACGTTGAACGCCTTCGCGTCGACGCTGAAGTTGTTCGGTAGCGCCGCGTTGTCGGCGTTGGAGATGAAGAAGTTCGACGTGCCGCCGGTTGCGGGCTCGGCGGCCGGAGTGCCGTCGACCAGGAACTGGTCGCCGGATCTGCCCCAGTCGCCGTCGTACGCCGTGACGCCGAGGTGTGCGTCGGCGGCCGCCGCGCGGAAGCCGGTGATCGTCGTCTCTGCCGCCGGGGCGCCAGGGGTTTGCCGGACGTGGCCGTCGTAGATGACCACCTTGCGTTTGTTCGGCGCGTAGTCCGCGTTGCGCTCCGGGTAGGCGTAGACCAGCGCGACCGACCAGCCTCCGACGCAGTCGAATCCCTTCAACGCCCAGACGTTCCCGACCGTCACGTCGGAAACGGCGGAGACACCGGCGAACCGGCTGGTCACGTCGGCGTGCGCGGAGTAATAACCGCCGTCTTCGGCGTACCCCGAGGGCGCGATGTCCACGGGATCCGCGCTGCCGACGGAAAGCCGGACGTTCTGCGACCTGGGCGACCCGGGCGGCGCGACCGCCGAGGGACCGCACGCGACGCTGCCGGCCCAGTTGAGCCGCGCGAAGACGATGCGGGCTCCCGGCGGGACGCCCACCGACGCCCGAGCCGAGTCGAACGTCGCCGGGTCGGTGTCGACGTCGGCCCACTGCATGAAGAAGTCGTCGTTGGCCAGGGTGTCCTTGCGGTCGGCGGTGTTCGCGCACGCCGCCGGGGTCGCGACCGTCCCGCTGGTCGGCGCGCCGTCGGCGGCGACCGGGCAACGCAGGACGCCGTTGCCCGCGTAGACGAAGTCGCCGTAGACCACGTCGTCGTAGCCGACGGCGAACGGAGGGGCGGCGGCCGCGCCCGCCGCCGGCACCAAGGCCGAGGCCAGGAAGACCAGTGCCAGCACGAGAATCGGGCGAAGCGGTCTTTCGGGCAACGGCACTCCTCGCCACCTCCGGGGCCGAGACGACCTTGGGAGCGTGGCACGAGACCCGGTTTTACGCCTTCAAACTCACTCGTTCGTGGGGTCCGGGCTCGAGCCGGTCAGCTTCGTCGTCGACTCGTGGGTGAGGACGGTGGCGGCCTGGACGAACCCGATGATCGTCCGGAGCTCGTCGTCGGTGTAGCGGTCGCAGAGCTCGTACATGCCCTTCACCAGGTGGTCCCACAGGTGCAGGCCGCTCGCGATGGACTGCAGGTCCAGTGCGATGAGGATCTTGCGCCGGTCGTCCGGGTGCGGCTCGCGGTTGACGATCCCCTTGCGCTCCAGCCGGTCGATCATCGCCGTCACCGACGCCGGCGCGAGCCCTGACAGCCGCGCGAGGTCCTTCGGCGTCTGCGGGCCGAAGCGCGCGAGGTAGTCGAGGACCTTGCTCTCCACCGCCGACAGCCCCCGCGTCTCGGAGATCGCGGAGTGGAACATGACCGTCTCCGTCGACAGCTCCCGCGACCTGAGCAGGACTTCTTCGACGAGTTCCGTTCGCTCGCTTGACACGGCGACCAGCCTAGCCCACTCTTTAGTTCGAAAGAACGAATTAGTTTCTAAGACATTCGAGGGGTCGAACGACATGACACGGGCACTGATCATCGGGGGCGGCGTCGCGGGCACGATCACGGCCATCGCCCTGCACGAAGCCGGGCACGAGCCGCTGCTGTTCGAGGCGTACGACCGCGGCGCCGAGGGCGTCGGCGCATTCCTGACGCTGGCCGTCAACGGCCTGGACGCGCTGCTCCCGTTGGGCCTCAAGGACGTCGTCCGCAGCGTGGGCTTCGACTCGCCGCGGATGTCGATCGGGCTCGGCAACGGCACGAAACTCGCCGAATTCCCGTTGGGCGGCGCCCTTCCGGACGGCACGGTGAGCCAGACCGTCCTGCGCTCCGACCTCTACCTCGCCCTGCGCGACGAGGCCGCGCGGCGCGGGATCCGCGTCGAGTACGGCAAGCGCCTGATCGGCGCGAGCCAGACGGACACCCACGTCAGAGCGGACTTCGCCGACGGCTCGCACACCGAGGGCGACCTCCTGATCGGTGCCGACGGCCTCCGCTCCCGGGTCCGCACGGTCATCGACCCGGACGCGCCGTCACCGCGGTACGTGCCGCTGCTCAACACCGGCGGGTTCGCCGAAGGCCTCGACCTGCCCGACGAGCCGGGCGTGCTGAACATGGTGTTCGGCAAGCGCGTCTTCTTCTGCCACGTCGTCAGCACGGACGGCCGCGTGTGGTGGTTCGCGAACCCGGCCCGCAAGACCGAGCCGACCGCGTCCGAACTGGCCACGCTCGCCGGGGAGAAGCTGCGCGCCGAGCTCCTGCACCTGGTGGCCCGCGACCGCACGCCGGCGACCGAGATCATCCGCGCGACGCGGGAGATCTACCCGGCGTGGCCGACGTACGACTTCCCGACGGTCCCGGTCTGGCACCGCGGCCGCATGGTGATCATCGGCGACGCGGCGCACGCGACGTCACCGGCGGCGGGCCAAGGCGCCTCGATGGCCATCGAAGACGCCGTCACGCTGGGCAAATGCCTCCGCGACGTGCCCGACGTCGAGCGCGCGCTGGCCACCTACGAGAACTTGCGGCGCGGGCGCGTCGAAGCGGTCGTCGCGGCGGGGAAGCGCAACGGCGACCAGAAGGTGATCGGCCCGGTCGGGCGCGTGGTCCGCGATTTCTTCATCAAGCGGGTGTTTTCGAAGCCGTTCGAGGAGGACCCGAACGCCTTCATGTGGAACCACCACATCGACTGGGACGAGAAGGTCGCGGCTTAGCGCCAGGTGTCGACGCGGTGGAAGTTCTTGTACGCCCGGCTCGGGGTCGGGCCGCGCTGCCCCTGGTAGCGGGACCCGGCTTCGCTGGAGCCGTACGGGTGCTCGGCCGAGCTCGACAGCCGGAAGATGCACAGCTGACCGATCTTCATGCCCGGCCAGAGCGTGATCGGCAGGTTGGCGACGTTCGACAGTTCCAGGGTGATGTGCCCGGAGAAGCCGGGGTCGATGAACCCGGCGGTCGAGTGCGTGAGCAGCCCGAGCCGGCCGAGCGACGACTTGCCCTCGAGGCGGCCGGCCAGGTCGTCGGCCAGGGTGACGAGCTCGAACGTCGAACCGAGGACGAACTCGCCGGGGTGCAGCACGAAGGGCTCGTCGCCCTCCTTCTCGACCAGCGAGGTCAGCTCGTCCTGCTGCAGCTGCGGGTCGATGTGGGTGTACTTGCTGTTGTCGAAGACGCGGAAGAACCGGTCGAGCCGGACGTCGATGCTGGACGGCTGGACCATGCCGGCATCGAAGGGGTCGATGCCGAGCCGGCCGGCGTCGAGCTCTTTGCGGAGGTCACGGTCACTGAGCAGCACGGCCGAAGCCTATCCGGTGGTAGCAGACCACCCGAGGACGCCCGCGACCAGCGGGGTCAGGCGGCCCGCATGTGCTGCGCGTACGTCGTGTCCGGCGCGAAGATCTTCTCGAGCCGCTTGACGTACCCGCGGCGCCCGGCCTGGCCGATCCGCTCCTGCAGCGCGGTGGCGCCGGGGATGAACCGCCGCACGGTCTCGGCGGCGAAGTTGACCCCCGCGACGGCGACGATCGCGGCTTGCGCGACGGGGTCGTTCGGCAGGCCGAGGAAGTCGGCGTTGGTCTTCCCGAGCACGAGCCGGCTGATCGACGAGTGCACGGCGACCGAAACGTGCGAAAGCACCTTCCCGACGGCGCCACGCCCCTCGCCGACGGCGGCGTTGGCCTCGATCAACGCCTTGGCGAGCCGCTTCGAGTCGTCGTCCGGGATGAATTCGGTGGCGGCGAGCAGCCAGAGCAGGCGCCACGCGTCCTCTTCGGAGGTGGGCAGCAGCTCGTCGTCGACGCCCATGAGCCAGCCGATGTAGCGCCAGAGGTGCAGGATGTCGCCGCGCTCGCGGGCGGAGTAGCGGAGGCCGAGCAGCTGCGTGCCGAAGACGTAGACGAGCGAGAAGAGCAGCAGCGTCCCGGCGGTCTGCACCTGGTTGACGGGCCGGTCCCACGCGGCGTAGTCCCAGTCGTCCCGCCGGTTCATGGCGGCGCGCACGTGGGCGTGCACGAGCCGGATCCGCAGCGCGGAGGCGTACCCCTTCCCACCGTGCTTGAGCGCGCCGGGCGTGGTGACGTCGATCCACCAGGCGGCGGTCTCGACGAGCCGCCGCGTGGCCTTGTACTCGATCTCACCGGTCCCGACCAGCGATTTCGTGGCGCGCGAGGCGAGGTAGCCGCCCATCAGCGACATGTCACCGAGCGGAAAGAGGCCCAGCAGCCCGGCCCGGGTGATGGCTTTCGCGCCGCGCTCGAGCCGTTCGTCGTCGACCCAGTAGGGCTTGGCGTCGACCTGGTCGAAGAAGTCCTTGAGCGGCCCGGTCGCGGTGGCCCGGTGCACCAGGGCCTCTTCGAAGAGGGCACGCCCCTGCCCCTTGGGCTGCTGCGCCATCCAGGCGACGACGTCGTCGGCGAGCCGATCCTGCACTTGGGCGAACTCCCGCAGCCGCGCGACCTGCCGCTCGTCACCCCGGATGTCACCCTCGATGAACAGCCGCTGGGCCAGCCGGAACCCGCCTTGCCGGAACAGTTCGGGCTCGTCCACGACGCTCACCTCCGCCAGTCGACAACAAGTGTTGTCACTTGACGCGCGCGAGTCAAGGAGGAGGGCGCTGGACAAGGGGATCACGGTGCCGTGTATGCTGACGACGCACTGCGGATGTAGTTCAATGGTAGAACATCAGCTTCCCAAGCTGAATACGCGGGTTCGATTCCCGTCATCCGCTCTCATCGAAACCCCGGGTGTTCTGCCCGGGGTTTTCGTTTTCCATTCTGGCGCGCAAATGTGCCGCGTGCGCGGCGGGCAAGCCGGTTTCTTCCGCGCGCGCCAGCGCCTCGAACGCCGACGCCGAACCCAAGCGGTGCAACAACTCCGCCCGCGAGGCGTGCCACCACGAGTAATCTTCCAACCCCGGCAACACATCCACCAGCGCCAACGCCGCAGCCGGCCCGTCCCGTTCCGCCACCGCGGCCGCGCGGTTCAGCCGGACCACCGCCGTGTCCTGGACCGACAACAGCACGTCGTACCAGGAGATCACTGCGTCCCAGTTCGTCTCAGCATATGACGGCGCCAGGTCGTGGCAAGCCGCGATTGCTGCCTGGACCACGTACGCGTTGGGGATCGATGGTGTCCGGCGGAGCCCGCGGCCCACCAGCTCGACACCTTCCTTGATCAAGGCCGCGTCCCACGACGAACGATCCTGCTCAGCCAGCAGGACCGGCTCGCCAGACGGGAGAAACCGCGCCGCGCGGCGGGCGTCCTGCAGCAGCACCAAAGCCAGCAGCCCCAACGCCGTCGGCTCGTCCGGCATCAGGGACACCAGCAAGCGCGCCAGCCGGACACCTTCCGCCAGCAACGAAACACGGCCCGTGTAGCCCTCGTTGAAGATCAGGTACACCGTCGACGCCACGCCGGCCAAGCGAGAAGGCAGTTCCTCCGCCGGCGGCACCCGGTACGGGATCCGCGCAGTAGCGATCTTCTGCTTCGCGCGCGTCAGTCGCTTCGCCATCGTCGCTTCCGGCACCAGCAGGCCCCGGGCGACCTCCGCGGTCGACAAACCGCCCAATGTCCGAAGCGCCAAAGCCACCTGCGCGTCCAGCGACAACGCCGGGTGGCAGCACGTGAACACCAGCCGCAGTAGGTCGTCGCGGACCGACACCGGGGCCGGGTACGGATCGATCGACGGCATCGCGACGGCCTCCTTCCCCTGCCGCTTCGCCTCGCGGCGGACCACGTCCACCGCGCGGTGGCGGGCCGCGACCAGCAGCCAGCCGCGGGGATTGGCCGGGACGCCGTCGCGCGGCCAGGTCTCCAGCGCGCGCACGACGGCGTCCTGGACCGCGTCCTCGGCCAGGTCGACGCTGCCGGTGACGCGGACCAGCGTGGCCAGTACCCGGGTGCCCTCGTCCCGGACCAGCCGCGCGACCGCGTCCCCGGCGCCGGTCACTTGCCGAAGTCGACGACCGGCCGGACCTCGATCGCGCCGTCCCAGGCGCCCGGGATCCGCGACGCGACCTTGACCGCTTCGTCGAGGTCGGCGCACTCGAGCAGGTAGAAGCCGGTGAGGGCTTCCTTCGTCTCCGCGTACGGGCCGTCGCTGGTGACGAGGTCGCCGCCCTTGCCGCCGGTGACGCGGACCGTCGTCGCGGTCGCCGTCGGGTACAGGGCCGCGCCGCCGCGGATCACCGCAGCCGCTCCCGCGCCGAACTCGTCGTAGTCCTTCATCATGTCCGCGGCCTCGGGCGTGGTCGGGTCGATGTCCGTGGCGTAGATGATCGCGGCGTACTGGGGCATGAGGAGCTCCTCGCGGGTCTGACCGGCGCCGATCGCCGGCTCTCACTGTAAGGACGAACGGGCGAAGCCGCGCCGGGACACTTGTCGGGGAGAAAGTCCGGCGGGCAGGGTGAACGCATGGGAGAGCCCGCGCTGTTCGGTCCGGACTTCGATCGCGACCCCTCACCCGCCTACGCGTGGCTGCGCGAACGACCGCCGCACCGGCTGGACTTCCCCACCGGTACCTGGGCGTGGCTGATCACGCGGTACGACGACGCCGTCACGGCGCTCAACCACCCGTCCCTGGCCAAGAGCCCCTCCGCCGGCAACGAGGAGTGGCAGCGCTCGGGGATGGGCCTGCCGCTCGACCACCGGCCTTCCCTCGCCTCCAACATGATCAACACCGATCCGCCCGAGCACACCCGGCTGCGACGCGCCTGCGCCGGCGCGTTCGGCCCGCGCCGGATGCAGAGCCTGCGCGAACGCGCCCAGCAGGTGACCGACGAGCTGCTCGACGCCGTCGAAGCACGCGGGCACGGCGACCTGGTCACCGACCTCGCCTACCCGCTGCCGATCGCGATCATCTGCGACCTGCTCGGGGTGCCCGAGCACTACCGCGACGACGTGCACGAATGGTCGCTCGTCATCGACTCCGCCGACGACACCGACGGCTCGAAGGTCCGGGAAGCCACCGACGTGCTGGAACGGCTGGTCACCGAGGTCGTCGAGGCCAAGCGGGCGACGCGGGGCACGGACCTGATCAGCGACCTCGTCGCGCAGGAGGCCACCGGCACGCTCTCCGCGGACGAGGTGACGTCGACGGCGTTCCTCATCCTGATCGGCGGCCACGAGACGACCGTCGGGCTGATCGCGACCGGCGCGCTCGCGCTGCTCACCCACCCCGGCGAAGCGGCGAAGGCCAGAACCGACTCCGCGCACCGCGCCGCCGTCATCGAAGAGACGCTGCGGCTGCACGCGCCGCTGCAGAACGCGACCTGGCGGTTCCCGGCCGAGGACGTCGAAATCGGCGGGCGGCTCATGCGGCCGGGCGACCCGATCCTCGTCTCCGTGCTGGCCGCCGACCGCGACCCCGCGGCCTTCGCGGAACCGGACGCCTTCCGGCCGGGACAGCGAGCCGGGGAACGCCGGCACATCGCGTTCGGCGCCGGGCCACACCTGTGCATCGGCGCGGCCCTGGCCCGGCTGCAGGCCGACGTCGCCTTCGAGACCCTGCTCAGGCGCCTTCCGACGGCCCGGCTCGCCGTTCCCGAAGCGGAGCTCACCTGGTGGCCGAGCCCGATCACGCGCGGGCTCTTCCACCTGCCGGTCGAGCTCTAACCCTCGACGAGCTCCCAGTCGGAGTCCGGCGTCTCGCGGTCGTACACCTGGCCCGGCGCGGCCTTCAGCACCGTGCGCACGTCCGGGTACAGGTTGGCGACGTGCTCCAGTTCCAGGCCTTCGACCTCGAAGTCCTCCGCCTCGGGGACTTCGAAGCCGACGAACAGCCAGCTGCCGTCCTGCTCGCGGACGACCTGGCGGACCGCGCGCACCGGCTGCTGCGGGCCGGTCGGGATCTCGGTCAGGCCGCTGCTGATCTGGGCCTCGTCGTCCGGCGAGCCCTCGAACTTCCAGGCCGCGCGGCGCTGGGCCAGCAGCCGGACGTCCTCGTCCTCGTCGTCGGAGCCGGTCACCGACGAGAGCAGCCACGTGCGCCGCTCCGGGTCCCAGTCGGCGGCCATCCCGGTCGGCAGGTCCTTCAGCGCGCCCAGCTGCGGCAGCAGTTCGACGGCTTCGCGCAGCGACATCTTGCCGAAGCTCTCGCGGTTGACCACCACGTCGTCGGACAGCTCGGTGCCGTCGCTGATGAACCAGTCGTCCTCGTCGTCCAGCACGACGAAGCCCAGCGCGTCGGGGTCGTTCACCAGGGCCAGCGCGATGATGACCGGCCCTTCCGGGTCCTGGCGCAGCGGCCATTCGGTCGACATGCGCCATATCCCACCATCGGGCGACTTCCGGCCGCGAGCCGGGGTCACCGCTCGATAAATTCATCGTGCGTTGATATTATCGGCTCATGGTGCTGCCCAAGGGACTCGCCCGCTTCAACCGCGTGGTGACCAACCGGATCAACAAGTACGTCGTGAACTGGGCGCCGGGCTTCGGCCTGCTCGTCCACAAAGGACGCAAATCCGGCAAGGAGTACCGCACGCCGCTGAACGTCTTCCGCACCGAAGACGGCTTCGTCGTCGCGCTCACCTACGGCCCGGACACCGACTGGGTGAAAAACGTGCTGGCCGCGGAGAGTTGCACCATCATCACCCAGCGGAAAAATTACCGCGTGCACTCGCCCGAGCTCGTGCATGATGAGTCGCGCCGAGCGATGCCGACGCCCGTGCGCCAGTTCCTCGGCCTGCTGGCTGTCAACGACTTTCTGCTGGTGAAACGGGAGTAGGGATGCTCGAGGGGGAACTCGTCCGGTTGCGCGCGCTCGAACCGGAGGACGCGGACCGGATCTTCGACTGGGTGCGCGACCCCGAGGTCGGCCGCTGGATGGTCAACGACTACCCGCGTTCGCGCGCGCAGATCCGCAAGCGCTGCGAGGAACGCCCGCTCAACACGTACGAGCTGGTCGTGCTCGGCATCGAAACCAAGGCCGACGGCAGGCTGATCGGCGTCATCGACCTCCGCGACGCCCGGCCCGAGGTCGGCAACGCCGAGCTGGACGTCTACATCGGCGACGCCGAGTACCGCAACGGCGGCGGCTACGGCACCGACGCCCTGCGCGTGATGTGCCGCTACGGCTTCGACTTCATGCGCCTGCACATGATCACGCTCTGGGTGGTCGCCGAGAACGAGCGGGCCCGGCACGTCTACCGCAAGGTCGGCTTCTCCGAAGACGGCCGGCACCGCGAAGCGTTCGTCGGCGAGGGCGGCCGCCGCCACGACATGATCCTGATGAGCATGCTCAAGGGCGAGCTCACGTGAGCAGCCGGCGTGGCGCCTTCCGCCGCCACGCCTCTTCGAGCAGCTCACGCAGCTGATCGACGTCGACCCGATCGAGGTCGACGATGATCGAGCCGTGCCCGTCGTAGTGCGGGGTCGTGAAGAAGGCCGCGTCGCCGGAATCCAGCAACGCGGCCTTCTCGTCGAGCCCGCACATCACGACCAGGCCGCCTTCGGCCTCGGTGCGCAGCCGCGCGAACCCCTTGCCCGCCACCTTCAGCGCGGGCGTGCGATACCACGTCGACGCCTCGACCTCCGGCAGCGCGGAGGCGAGGCGGACGACGTCTTCCCAGGTCGTCATGGCTCCAGTGTCGACCCGGTGTCTTGGAAGAACCGGACCTACGGCAGGCGGGTGATCCGGTCCGCCGCGGGCGGGGCCAGGTTCGGGTGGGTGCCCAGGTAGGCGATCAGCGCGTCGAGGTCCACCGGGCCACCGGAGAGGCCGGTGCCCTTGGTGAACTCGGTGAAGCCGTCCCCGCCGGCGGCGAGGAAGTTGTTCACCGACACGCGGTACGACGCCGCCGGGTCGACCGGCGTGCCGTTGACCGTGATGCCCGAGACCCGCGAGCCGATCGGCGCGGCCGCCGAGTACGAGTAGTGCAGCGAGCTCGAGATCTGCAGGATCTTCGTGCCGGCCGCGGTCCACTGCTGTTCCAGCACGTTCTTCAGGTTCGCACCGGTCAGCGTGATCGTCTGCATGATGTTCGAGAACGGCTGGACGGTGAACGCCTCGCCGTAGGTCACCACGCCGTCGCCCTCGCCGTTCGGCGACGACTTGTACGTCAGGTCGGCGCGGATGCCGCCCGGATTGGTGATCGCGACGACCGCGTTGTTCGACTGCGTGCCCGCCAGCTGCGCGTCGGCGATGACGTCGCCGAGCGGCGACTCACCGGCCGCGTCGCCCGCCGCCGGCAGGTCGGCGGTGATGGTGCCGACCTGCTTGTTCGCGATCGGCGCGGACTTGGTCTTGGCGTCGGCGACCAGAGCCGCCACGGCCGGGTCCGGCGTGACCGTGCGGGTGACGATCTCGTTGAACGCCTTGGTCTGCGACCGGACGACGTCCTTCGTCTTGCGGCTGATCTTCAGGTCGACCACCGACAGCAGGCGCCCGAAGGACGAGCCCTGGATGACCGGTCGCGGCTGGCCGGCCGGGTCGTTGATCACGCAGTTGTACTGCTGGTGGCTGTGCCCGGTGAAGAAGGCGTCGACCTTCGGCGTCACCGCGGCGGCGATCGCGGCGGCCGGGCCGGGGCGCAGCTTGCAGTCGTTCGGGCCTTCGACCTCGGTGCCGTCACCCTGGTGCATCAGCACGACCTGGGCCTTGACGCCGAAGAAGTCGAGCAGGTCGGCGGTCCGGTTGATCGCCTCGACCTCGTCGCCGAACTTCAGGCCCTTGATGGCCTCCGGCGTGACGACGGACGGCAGGTCCTTCAGCGTGGCGCCGATGACGCCGACCGGGATGCCGTCTTCGAACTTGACGGTGAACGGCAACAGCGCGGGCAGGCCGTTGGTGAAGTACACATTGGACCCGATGAACGGGAACTTCGCACCGTCGAAGGTCTTCTGGAACTGGCAACCGTCGGTCGGGTGGCAGCCGCCGAACTGCATGCGCTGCAGTTCCTTGTAGCCCTCGTCGAACTCGTGGTTGCCGACCACGGACGCGCCGACGCCCAACAGGTTGAGGAAGTCGATGGTCGGCTCGTCGTGGAACAGCGCCGAGGTCAGCGGCGACGCGCCGATGTTGTCACCGGCGGACACGACGAACGAGTTGGCCACCTGCGCCCGCAGCTGCTTCACGTGCGTGGCCAGGTAGGCGGCGCCGCCGGCGTCCACAGTGGTCCCGTCCGACTGCACGACGCGCCCGCTGGAGCCGGACGGCGGCTCCAGGTTGCCGTGCAGGTCGTTGAACCCGATGATCCGGACGTCGGTGGTGGAATCCGGGCGCTGGCCCGCGGACGCGGGTGCGGTGGTCACCGCCGTCGTCGCCAGCGCGGCCGCGGCCAATACCGCGAGCCGGGTCGAAAGCCTCATGAGTGTTCCTCCGATTCGCGCCCAAGGTCCCCGAACGGGCGCACGGCGGAGGATTCTGCCTCGCGGAGGAGTCACCTACCAGGGTCAAAAGACGGACGTAAAGCGAATGTCACCTAACGGCTTCCGTCGAGCAGCACCCGCGCGACGAGTTCCGGGTCGTCGTTCATCGGCACGTGCCCGCAGCCCGGCAGCAGCCGGAACACCCCGTGTGGCGCGACTTTCCGCAGGTCGGCGACGCGCGGCCGAGCGAGGATCCGGTCGCGCTCAGCCCAGGCGACGGTCACCGGCACGCCGGTGACCGGGCCCGTGAACCGGAAGTCACCGCGGGACTGGGCCGCGGTCGGCTCGAAGCCCGGGGCGGTGGCGAGCGCGCGGGCGTCCTCGACGACGGTGTCCGGCGTCTGCAGCTCGGGCCGTCCGACGATCAGCCCGGTCAGGGCGCGCCGCCCGGACGCCGTCGCGGCGATGCGGCGCACGACGTGCGGTGGCGTGCGCTGGGCGAGGGCGCGGTGGGCCTTGAGCGTGGCGATCGCGTACATCTTCTGGGTCCGGGTCCACAGCCCGGCGGGCGACAACGCCGTGACGCTGCGGACCAGCCCCGCCTGCCCGAGGGCCAGCGACAGGAGGCCGCCGAGCGAGTTGCCGGCCACGTGCGGCCGGTCCAGCCCCAGGTCGGTGAAGAGTTCCTTGAACATCACCAGCGCGGGCTCGATGCCGTACCCGCCGGACGGCGCGGGCGACTCGCCGAAGCCGGGCAGGTCGACGGCGATGACGTCCCGATGGGCCGTGAGCAGCGGGAACACCGGCGCCCACGCCTGGCGGCGGTGGCCGATGCCGTGGATGAGCACCAGCGGCTCGCCGCGGCCCGCGCGGTCGTAGACAACGTCGTCCATGACCCGAGGGTAGCGGAACCTACGACCAGTAGTAACAGTTACTTTGCGTCCACCTGGACCCGGATGCCGGCGTCAGCCGACCGCTGGACGGCGTCGAGGACCCGGTGCACGCGCAGGGCGTGCGCGAAGTCCGGCAGGTCGCCCTTCAGGTGGCGGGCGTAGGCGTGCGCGACGTTGTACGACGGTTCGGCGCTGCGGCCGGCCAGCTGCGGCAGCTCGTACCGCGCGGGCACGGTCAGCTTCTCCAGCGTGCCCGTCCGGCTGCCGCGCAGCGTCAGCTTCGCGATCCAGAACAGGGGATCCGCGGCCTCGACGACCAGCGTGCCCTCGGTGCCGTTGATCTCCCAGTGGAAGTTCGTGGCCGGCGACGTCCCGCCGCGCAGGTGCAGGGACGCGACGGCGCCCCCGGTCAGCACGCCGGTGACGGCGATCTGGTCCGGTGCGGTCATCTCGACGGAGTCGCCGGTGACCTCGTCGCGCACCCGCGGCCGGACGGTCGCCATCGTCGCCGAGAGCTCGGCGAAGCCGCCGAGGACCATGGCGAGCGTGTCGGCGGTGTGCGCGAACGGGATGGTCAGCATCGTCGCCCCGCCCGCGGGGTGCAGCTGGTAGTCGCGGCCGGCCCGCACGCTGGGGCCCCAGTTCGCGCCCGAAGCGATCAGCGACGTCGAAAGCACGCGGCCGACATAGCCGTCCTTGATGAGGTCGCGCAGGTAGCGCAACGCCGGCGCCGAGCGGCCCTGCAGCCCGACCGCGGTCGTCTTCCCCCGAGCCGATCCGGCCAGCGCCTCGGTTTCGGCGAGGCCGACGCCGAGCGGCCACTCGCTCAGCACCTGCTTGCCCGCGGCGAGCGCGGGCTCGATGAGCGCCCGGTGCTGCGGCACCTTCACGGCGACCACGACCAGGTCGACCTCCGGGTGCCGGGCGAGTTCCCCGGCGTCGTCGAAGGTCAGCGGCACGCCGTACTTCTCCCCGGCCACCCGCGCCGACTCGGCACTGCTGCCGGCGAGCGCGCGCAGTTCGTAGCCGTCCACCGCGGCCAGCGCGGGCACGTGCGCGGTGGCGGCCCAGCCGCCGTTCGCGCTGAGCCCGACGATGCCGACCCGGACCGGTGCCATGAGCGTTCCTTCCGTTGCCTGTGCAGAGTTCGACGTGCCGAGCGTCGTGCTCATTCCCGTATCGACGCAAGCCGCATCCGGTTACGCCGGCATGACATCGGTCACCCGCGCGCCGCCGATCGGCCCCGCGCGGGTCGGCCGAGTGGCCGAGGCCACCGGGCTCTTCGACCGAAGCGGCGCCGGGGGCAAGATCCATAGCGTCGATGGCATGACGAACGCACAGGTCACAGCCTTGCAGTACGGCTTCATCGCCTTCCTCGCGCTGTGGGCCGTGGTGCTGGTGCCGCAGCTGATCACCCAGCTCGCCCGGCACGGCGGCCTGCGGCTGCGCGGGATCGCGACCACGGCGGCGGTGCTGCTCTACGGCTGCATGACGCTCGCGGTCGTCTTCCTGCCGCTGCCGGGACCGGGCACCCGCCGGCTCGGCCAGACCGTGCAGCTGCACCCGTTCCAGTGGATCGCCGACATCCACACGGAGCTGCTCAAGCACGGCGGGGAGTGGTTCACGACGCAGACGTTCCAGCAGGCGTGCCTGAACGTGCTGCTGTTCGTCCCGCTGGGCGTGTTCGCGCGGATCCTCTGGCGCCGCGGCCTGACCGGCACCGCGCTGATCGGCTTCACGGCGTCACTGTTCATCGAGTTCGCGCAGCTCACGGCGAACTTCGGCACGGCACCGCACGTCTACCGGATCTTCGACGTCGACGACCTCATGAACAACACGGCCGGGGCAATGGCCGGCTGGGTGTTCGGAGCGCTCCTGCTGACGCTGCTGCGGTCAACGGTCGACGTGCAGCCGTCCCGGAGCGAGCGGGTCCACCTCGCCGAGACGCGCTAGCCGGGCTTTCCGCTGCAGAGCGGCCCGCTTGGCGGCCCGCCGGTCCTCCAGGACGACGACGAGCGCGGCCACGGCCAGGACCAGCGCGACCAGCCCGAGGACGATCGGAAGCTGCACGAAATCCTCCTCGGTACGGCGCTGTGCGGGAGATCACACAGGTTACGCAGGTCAGTACCGAATTCGCTACCCCAAGCGACGAGCCCGGGCGGCGAACCAGTTCCGGTCAGCGGAAAGCCAGCCGTCGAAGGCGAGATCGGCCGAGGTCAGCAGGTCGTCGAGATCGAGGCGGCGGCAGGTGAACTCCTGGTGCCACTTTCGTCCGCGTGCCGCGTAGCGGACCGTCGCGGAGAGCAGGTCGCCGTCGCGGACGACGTCGGCCAGCTCGATCTCCACGTCGCCGAGGCGGCCGCCCTGGCCGGACGCGACGCTGTCGAACCACTCGGGCGGATGCCACTCGACGATCAGCCGCCCGCCGGGCGCGAGGTGTCGCTTGGCGGCGGCGAGCATGGCTTGCCGGTCCGCGTCTCGCGCGGTGTTGACGAGGTGACTGGCGAGCAGCACGGCGTCGAAGGTGCGGCCGAGCCGCAGGTCGCCGATGCGGGCGCGGACGGTCTCGGTCCGGACGTGCGCGAGCATGGCCGCCGAGTCGTCCACCGCCACGACCTCGTGCCCGAGGCCGACCAGCGCGTGCGTGACCCGGCCGGCACCGCTGCCGAGTTCGAGGATCGAGGCGTTCGGCGGGATCACCGCGTGCACGATCTCGGCCTCGCCGTTCGGCGGGAGGAGCAGGTAGACGTCGACGGGCGAACCGTCCGCGGTGACCTCCATGCATCGAGCGTGCCCGAAACTGGACGGGTGAGCACCCGACCCACGAAGGACCAGCTGGCCGCGGCGCACAACGCCACCATTCCCGACGTCATCGCCCCCGGTCTCCACGTCCTCTTCTGCGGCATCAACCCCGGCCTCTACTCCGGCGCCCTCGGCCAGCACTTCGCGCGCCCCGGCAACCGCTTCTGGCCCGCGCTCCACGGCGGCGGCTTCACCCCGCGGCGGTACGAGCCGAGCGAGCAGGACAAGCTGCTCGACCTCCACCTCGGCATCACGAACGTCGTCGCCCGCACCACCGCCCGCGCCGACGAACTCACCGGCGACGAACTCCGCGAAGGCGGGAAGATCCTCACCGCCAAGGTCCTGGAGTTCCGGCCGCGCTGGCTGGCCGTCGTCGGGATCACCGCCTACCGGACCGCGTTCGGCTTCCCGAAGGCGCGCGTCGGCCGTCAGGAGCACCGGATCGGGGACACCCGGGTCTGGGTGCTCCCGAACCCGAGCGGGCTCAACGCGCACTGGACGCCGGCCGGGCTGGCGGCCGAGTTCGCCCTGCTTCGGGCCGCATCCGAAGACTGTCGAAATCGTTGAACGGCCTGCGGGCCACCCTCAGTAGCGCCGACTACCCCATCAGACCCTTTCCTGCCCGGCCGAGCCAGCTCTCCA
The DNA here is from genome assembly GCA_049998155.1 of Amycolatopsis sp. cmx-13-12. Taxonomy (GTDB): domain Bacteria; phylum Actinomycetota; class Actinomycetes; order Mycobacteriales; family Pseudonocardiaceae; genus Amycolatopsis. The sequence continues at coordinate 1,506,910 of JAEBES010000002.1, forward strand.
AGATTTTCTTCTACGGAAAGTTTGCTGTGACCGGCAGATTGGGCCATGAGGGGGATTTGGCGTCATGAGCTGCGCAATCGCGACTCGTACCAAGCAGGAGGAGTCACTTCCGACCGGTCCAAGCAGGGGGACCGGACGGTGCCGGAGACGTCCGGCGCCCGGGAGCGGCAGCGCAGAGACGGAGGCCCGCGATGCACGGCATCGAGCCCACCCGCAGGCCCGCGGGGCCCGCCGGACCAGGCGCGCGCAGCCTCGGCGTGGCGGTCGTCGATCCGGTGCCGATCTTCCGCGACGGTCTCGCCGCGCTCGTGCACCGCAGCCAGGGGCTGCACTGGGCCGGGCAGGCCGCCAGCCACCACGCGGCCCTGCAGCTGTGCGAGCAGGTCAAGCCGGACGTCGTCGTCCTGGACTCGGCGCTGGATCCGAACTGCCACCTGACCAAGCTGCTCAACGCCGGCGACCCGGCGCTGATCCTGGTCACCCTGATCCGTGACACGAATCGCACCCAGCAGTACCTCGCGGCCGCCATCGCCGCGGGCGCGCACGCGATCGTGCCGCGGTCGATCGATTCACGGCGGCTCGCCGAAGCGATCCGGCGGGCGCACAGCGAACGCCGTTACATCGACCCGGCGCTGGCCGCCCTGACCGCCCGGCCGAAGCGCGCGAGCGCCCCGAAGGGCGACCTCGCCCACGACAGCCCGCCGGCGCCGCGCGGCGCGATGCCGCTGTCCAGGCGCGAGTACCAGGTGCTGCAGCTGGTCGCCGAGGGGCTCGAGAACTCGGCGATCGCGAAGCTGCTGTTCCTGTCCGTCGAAACCGTCCGGACCCACGTGAAGAGCATCCTGCGCAAGCTTTCCGCCCGGGACCGGACACACGCGGTGACGATCGCCTTCCGCGGCGGGATCCTCGTCGCCCGGCCCGAAGACGGGTACGTCCCGGTGACGGCGGACACAACGGCGATCCCGGGCCACCGCTGACCCTGGTTCCCCAGGGAGAAGGCAACATCCGGGTGGATTTCCGATACTCGGAAGTGCGGATCTGCTTGCCCTGGTTACCCACAGGTAATATCCTGAAGTTACCGGCGAGTAAGGCGAACATGTGCCCGGCCGGGGAGCCGAACACATTGGAGTGACGACATGGGCCACTACAAGAGCAACGTCCGAGACCTGGAGTTCAACCTCTTCGAGGTACTCGGCGTGCAGGACCGCCTGGGCAAGGGTGTGCTCGCCGAATCCGACGAAGAAACCGCCCGCGGTGTGCTGTCCGAGCTGAACAAGCTCGCGACCGGCCCGCTCGCCGAGTCCTTCGCCGACGCCGACCGCAACCCGCCCGTGTACGACCCGAAGACGTTCAGCGTCAAGATCCCCGAGTCCTTCAAGAAGAGCTACCAGCAGCTCATCGAGGGTGAGTGGTGGCGCCTCGGCCTGACCAACGACCTCGGCGGCTTCGGTCTCCCCCCGACGGTCCAGTGGGCCGCTTCCGAGCTGATCCTCGGCGCGAACGCCCCGCTGTTCATGTACATGGCGGGCCCGAACTTCGCCATGATCGTGAACAAGAACGGCACCGAAGAGCAGAAGCACTGGGCTCAGATCATGATCGACCGGCAGTGGGGCGCCACGATGGTGCTGACCGAGCCGGACGCCGGCTCCGACGTCGGCGCGGGCCGCACCAAGGCCACCAAGCAGGAGGACGGCTCCTGGCACATCGACGGCGTGAAGCGGTTCATCACCTCGGCCGAGCACGACATGAGCGAAAACATCATGCACCTCGTGCTGGCGCGCCCCGAGGGCCCCGGCATCGAGACCAAGCCGGGCACCAAGGGCCTGTCGCTGTTCCTCGTGCCGAAGTTCCACTTCGACTCGAAGACCGGTGAGCTGGGCGAGCGCAACGGCGCCTTCGTCACGAACGTCGAGCACAAGATGGGCATCAAGGCCTCGACCACGTGCGAGCTGACCTTCGGCCAGCACGGCACCCCGGCCAAGGGCTGGCTGCTCGGCGAGGTGCACGACGGCATCGCGCAGATGTTCCAGGTCATCGAGTACGCCCGGATGATGGTCGGCACGAAGGCCATCGCGACGCTGTCGACGGGTTACCTCAACGCGCTCGAGTACGCCAAGGAGCGCGTCCAGGGCGCCGACCTGCCGAACATGCTGAACAAGGCCGCCCCGCGCGTCACCATCACGCACCACCCGGACGTCCGCCGCTCGCTGATGCTCCAGAAGGCGTACGCCGAGGGTCTCCGCGCCGTCTACCTCTACACCGCGTCCTTCCAGGACCAGCTGTGGACCGGCGAAGGCGACCAGAAGCTCGCGCACGGCGTCAACGACCTGCTGCTGCCGATCGTCAAGGGCGTCGGCTCCGAGCGCGCCACCGAGCAGCTCGTGCAGTCGCTGCAGACGCTGGGCGGGTCCGGCTTCCTGCAGGACTACCCGATCGAGCAGTACATCCGCGACGCCAAGATCGACTCGCTGTACGAGGGCACCACGGCCATCCAGTCGCTGGACTTCTTCTTCCGGAAGATCATCCGCGACAAGGGCCAGTCGCTCGCGTACGTCGCCGGTGAGATCACCAAGTTCATCGAGTCCGAGGCGGGCAACGGCCGGCTCAAGAACGAGCGCGCGCTGCTCAAGCAGGCCCTCGAGGACACCCAGGGCATGCTCGGCTCGCTGATCGGCTACCTGACGGCGTCCCAGGAAGACCCGCAGAGCATCAACAAGGTCGGCCAGCACACGGTCCGCCTGCTGATGTCGGTCGGCGACCTGCTCATCGGCTGGCAGCTGCTCAAGCACGCCGAGGTCGCCATCGGCAAGCTCGACGCGGGCGCGTCCGCCAAGGACGTCCCCTTCTACGAGGGCAAGATCGCCGTGGCCTCGTTCTTCGCGAAGCAGGTGCTGCCAGAGCTGACCGCCCGCCGCGCCATCGTGGAGGCCGCTGACAACGCGCTCATGGAGCTGGACGAAGCTGCGTTCTGATCAACGCGTTCCGCCGAAAGGCCCCTTTCCTGATCGGGAAGGGGTCTTTCGGCGTTTCGGGTCCGTGAAGCCGGGGAATTCCGTCTGCGAGCTCGCGGGACCGAGTGGCCGGACCCGCGACCACCGAGAGGAGAAAGTGATGACTGTCGCCGGCATCATCAGCGCCATCATCGTCGGGCTGATCATCGGCGTTCTGGGCCGGCTGGTCGCTCCCGGCAAGCAGAACATCCCGATCTGGCTGACCATCGTGATCGGTATCATCGCCGCCTTCATCGGCACGGCGATCGCGCGCGGTCTCGGCTACGCCGACACGAACGGCATCGACTGGCTGGAGATCCTCACCCAGGTCGTGCTGGCCGCCATCGGTGTCAGCATCGCCGCGGGTGCCTATGGCCGTCGTGGCGTAACCCGGTAACGCTTTCCCAGCTTGCGGCCCGGCCGGTCCACCTTCGGGTGTACCGGCCGGGCTTTTTTCGTGGCTACCGCCGGGCCGACGCGCGGGCGAGTGCGACGGCGAATCCGACGCCCACCACCAGCAACGCCGCCGCCCAGGTCATCGTCGTGGTGATGGCGTGCGCGGACGAGTCGGCGGCGAGCGTCAGGAAGAGGCTCCCGAACGTCGCGACGCCGATGACCTGGCCCAGCTGCAACGTCGTCGTGAGGAGGCCGCTGGCGTCCGCCGCGCGTTCGAGCGGGACGTGGGTCAGTGCGTGCGCCATCAGGGACCCGAACGCCAGGCCCATGGAGAGGCCGAACAGCAGGAGCGCGGCGAAGAACAATGCACCGCCCTTTCCGCCGTCCTGCAGGCTGAGCCCCAGCAACGCGTAGGCGACCGCAGACCCCGCGTAGCCGCACGGCGTCAGTGCCGCGTGGACGCGTGCGGGCAGCTTGTGCCAGAAGAACCCGCAGATGCCGAAGACCACGCCGCCGGGCGCCAGGGTGAGCCCGGCCGCCAGCGCCGTTTCCCCCAGGCCCGCCTGCAGGTGCAACGCCACGCAGAACAGGAAGCCGCCGTAGGACGCCACGCCGGTGGCCAGAGCCGCGAGTCCCGGTGCCACCCCGCGGATCTTGAGGACGCCGAGGTTGACCAGCGGGTCGCGCACCCGGCGTTCCACCACCACGAACAACACCGCCAGCAGGCCGCCCGCCGCGAGCGAGGCGAACGTCCACACCGGCCAGCCGGTTTCGTGCCCGAGGACCAGCGGCAGCACGATGAGCACCACCGCGGGCACGGCGAGCGCGAGGCCGGCGAGGTCGAGCCGGCGGCCCGCCTTCGCGGCGCCGCCCGGCACCAGACGGACGGCGAGTGCGGCCACGAGCACCCCGATCGGCACGTTCACCAGGAAGATGGGCCGCCAGCCCGCCCCGAAGAGGTCCGCGCCGACGAGCACCCCGCCGAGCACCTGGCCGGACACGAACGCCACCGAGATAACCGCGGTGTACGCGCTGAGCGCCTTGGCCCGCGCGGCGCCGCTGAACTGTGCCTGGACGACGCTGATGACCTGCGGCATCATCAGCGCCGCGCCGGCGCCCTGTGCGATCCGCGCGACGATCAGCGTCGCCGGGTCCGGCGCGAACCCGCAGAGCAGCGAACAGACGGTGAAGGCGACGACACCGGTGACGAACAGCCGTCGCCGGCCGAACAGCTCGCCGAGGCGAGCTCCGGTGATGAGCAGCATCGCGTAGCCCACGGTGTAGCCGGACACGACGAGCTGCAGGGCGGCGCCGGACGCGTGCAGGTCGGTGCGGATGTCGGTCATGGCGACGTTCACGACGGTAACGTCGAGCAGCGCCATGAACTGGCCGAGCAGCAGGACGGCCAGCATGAACCACGGCCGCGCGGCCCGGTCCGGGACGGCCGGGGCTTCGGTGGTCAGAGTCATGGTTCCGACCTTGGGATTCTTCGGCTCGCTTCGGAGAGAGCCTGCTGATGCTGGTACTGGTGGCACCTGCTTCGCCGAAAATTGTCGTACCCCTCCGGCACGATGGTCCGCATGACGTCGACGCAGGTCCACACCAGCCGCCGGGAGGAACTCGGCCAGTTCCTCAAGGCGTGCCGGGCGCGGATCGGCCCGGAGGAGGTCGGGCTGCCGCCCGGCGTGCGCCGCCGCACGAGCGGGTTGCGGCGGGAGGAGGTCGCGCTGCTCGCCGGTGTCGGCGTCACCTGGTACACGTGGCTCGAACAGGGGCGGCCGATCAACGCGAGCTCGCAGGTGCTCGACGCGGTGGCGCGCACGCTGCGGATGGACCACCCCGAGCGGGAGCACCTGTACCGGCTGGCGGAGCTGACGCCGTCGCGGCTGCCGTCGTCGGTCGAGGTGGTACCGGACGCGGTGCACGAGGTGCTGCGCGCGCTCGATCCGCTGCCGGCCACGGTGGTCAACGGCCGGTTCGACATCCTCGCGTCCAACGCGGCGCAGGAGGAGCTGTTCTGGGAGTGGCACAGCCTGCCGTGCCTGCACAAGAACCTGCTGTGGTGCTGCGTGACCGAGCCGAACGCGCGGCGGATGCTGCTGAACTACGACGAGGAGGTCCCGCACATGGTCGCGCGGCTGCGCGCCGAGTACGGCAGGCACGTCGGTGACCCGTCGTGGGACGAGGACATCCGGCGGCTGTCGGAGCTGAGCCCCGAGTTCGCCGAGCTGTGGGCGCGGCACGAGGTCGCGGAACCGCGGCCGCGGTTGCGGCGGTTCCAGCACCCGCGAGCGGGCCGGATGAGCCTCCGGCTGACCGAGCTGGCGGTGTCGGAGGCGCCGGGCCTGCGGATCCAGGTGTCCACTCCGGACGACCCGTCGACGTGGGCGTTGCTGCCGTTGACCAGGAGGCTGCCTAATGTTTTTGTCAAGCGGCCGTGGCGGAGGTGCGGTGGTCGGCTCGGTAGGGCTGGCGGGTGCGCAGCAGTGCGTGCAGGACGTTGATGCGGCGTCGGGCCAGTGCGATGAGGGCT
>JAEBES010000003.1:0-950049 GCA_049998155.1 Amycolatopsis sp. cmx-13-12
GTGAGTCACGAAGGGCCTCCGTTGATCGGTGTAGACGTCGCAATCCACACCGAACCCGGAGGCCCTTCCCTACAGCAAGATCATCCGATCACGTGTCACCACGATCGCAACCTCCCCGGACAGAACACCTAGGCGATCGTCGCCTTGAAGTCCGGGCATTCGACCAGTGGCACGTGCTCGCAGGTCGCCGCGTGGCGGAGGCTGTCGCGCATCCGGGTGAGCCGGTCGATCTTCTCCTCGAGCTCGTCCGCCTTCTCCGCCATCCGCTCCCGCAACGCCGCGTCGCTCGGCGTCGCCACCAGGAACCGGGCGATCTCGGCGATCGTGAACCCCGCCCCGCGGGCGCACGCCACCAGATCGAGCCGTCGCAGGACGTCCGGGTCGTAGGTGCGGCGCAGGCCGTGGCGGCCCGCCGTTTCGATCAGGCCGCGCTTTTCGTAGAACCGCAGGGCCGACGCGGCCAGGCCGGACTTTTCGGCGACTTCGGCGATGTCGAGCAGGGTCATGATCGCCTCCTTGACTTGAAGCGTAGTTCAAGTCAGACGATGGCGGCATGCAGATCCACCACCTCAACTGCGGCTCCGTGCGGCAGATCGACGCCCCCGGGCTGCCCGCCGCGCACGCCGTCAACCACTGCCTGCTCCTGGAGACCGAGCACGACGGGCTCGTTCTCGTCGAAACCGGCCTCGGCCTCGACGACGTCCGCGACCCGAGCGCCACCCTGGGCGGCGACTGGGTCGCCATGGCCGAGCCGCTGCTCGCCGAAGACGAGACTGCCGTCCGGCAGGTCACCCGGCTCGGCTTCGCCGCCGAGGACGTGCGGCACGTCGTTGTCACCCACCTCGACGTCGACCACTGCGGCGGCCTGCCGGACTTCCCCGGCGCCCAGGTCCACGTCCTCGCCGCGGAACTCGACGCCGCCCTCGCCGAGGCGCCGAGCTTCCGGTACCGGCCCGCGCACTGGGCGCACGGCCCGCGGTGGGAGACCTACACCGAGCCGGCCGGTGACGACTGGTTCGGCTTCGCGTCGGCGCCGCTGACCGGCGTGGAAACCGACGTCCGGCTCGTGCCGCTCGGCGGTCACACCGCCGGCCACGCCGGGGTCGCCGTCCGCGACGGCGACCGCTGGCTGCTGCACTGCGGCGACGCCTACTACTACCACCGGGAACTCGCCGCCGACCCCGAACCGCACCCGGTCCTCGACGTCGTCCAGACGCGCTCGGAGCTCCACCACGACCTGCGCCTGGGCACGCAGGCGCGGCTGCGCGAACTCGTCCGGCGGCACGGTGACGCGGTGACGCTCTTCAGCGCCCACGACCCGTGGGAGCTGGACCGGCTCAGGAGTCCTGCCGAGCCCGGGAGTCCGCTGCTTCGCCGGTGAGGTACGCGGCCGTGCCGGTGCGGGCGAGCAGCCGGTCCAGGGCGGGCTGCCGGTTGTCCAGGTGCAGCCGGACGCCCGCGTCGACGGTCACGCGCAGCACCTTCATCAGCTCCGACAGCCCGGAGGAGTCGCAGAAGCCGATGCCGGCGCAGTCCAGCCGCACTTCGTGGACGCCGGGGTGGCCGGCCAGCCGGTCGGTGACCACGTCCAGCAGCCTGCCGCTGGTCGCGAACTCGAGGTCGCCGGTGATCGTCACGCGGGCCGTGCCCTCCGCCGAGGCGGTCCACGTGCAGGTGAGCCCGGATGTCATGCGGACCGCTCCGATCCGGCGGCCGGCTCCGCCAGGTGGGTTCGTGCGATGCGGAGCATGCCGGTGGCCCGCGGGAAGTCGCGCAACTCCGCTTCGAGCAGCTCGAGGGCCGGCACGAGCGAGGCCGCCGGAACGCCTCGCGCGGTCAGGATCCCGGCCGTCCAGGCCAGGAACCCGGTGAACAGTTCGGCGTCGCCGACGTAGAGGGCGGCCGCCAGGAACTCGACGGTGTGCGCGAGGTCCTCGGCCGCGTACTGGCGCTGTAGGTCGGTGTAGGCCCGCACGGCCGGGATCCGCTCCTCCAGCCCGGCCAGCACCGTCTTCACCAGCCGGCCCGAGCCGCGCGTGACCAGCGTGTACTCCTGGTCGGCCAGGTGCGGCAGGTCGTCGAGCGGCTGGTGGGTCCCCTGCACTCGATGGGCACTGTGCGGCCGGGGGAGCGGCTCGGCCAGCCGGTCGGCGGCCCCCCGCGCGTCCGGGGCCCACGCTTCGGCGCCCAGCAGCCGCGCGTACCGGCCGTCGGGCCCGAAGGCGGCGCCGCCCGCGATGACCGGGGTCGCCGCCGCCTGGCACGCCGTGATCGTCGCGTGCGCCGTCGGCAGCCGGGTCGCGAGCGAGCCGGACAGCGCCACCGCGTCCGGGCCGGTCCGGTGCAGGTGGGCCACCAGGTGCGGGGCCGGCACCTGGGCGCCGAGGTAGTCGACGTGGAAGCCGCGCAGCCGCAGCACTTCCGACAGCAGCCGGGCCGGCATCGCGTGCCACTCCCCGTCGACGCACGCGACGGTGATCCGGCCGAGGTGCGGCTCCGGCCGCTTCAGCACGTACCCGAAGGTGGCGATGACGCGGTCGTTGATCGCGGTCGCCGCGTGCTCCTGGGCGACGGAGAGGCGGTTCGCCGCCCATTCGCGGCCGACCCGCCGCTGCACCGCGCCGATCACGTCGAGCAGCACGCTCTCCGGGTCGGTCCCGTCGCTGAGCGCCCGGACCACGACGTCGCCCGCCGTGTACTCGTCGCCGGCCGTGACGGCGTTCCAGAGCCGTTCGGCGTGCTCGGCCACCCCGGTGCTCCGGGTAGCGGTGCTCAAGCGGTGTACCTCCCGCGTCCGTGGCCGCCGACCGCGGCCAGGTGCTGCCCGCGCGGCGCGGTGATCGCCAGCACGGCCATGTCGTCGTGGCTGCCGCGCCCGATCCACTGCGAGGCCAGCATCTGCACCCGCTCGACGACGGCGTCGGCCGGCATGTTCGCGCACTCGGCCACGGCCTGCTCGAGCCGCTCTTCGCCGAACATGGCGTCGCCGAGCGGGCCGCCCCTCGCCTCGACGATCCCGTCGGTGTAGAGCAGGCAGGTCTCGCCCGGGTGCAGCGTGATGTCCGCGCTCGACGACTCGATCTCGGGCAGCACGCCGATCAGGGTGCCCCGGCTGTCGGCCTCCTCGACCCGGCCGTCGGCCCGCACGATCAGCGGCGGCGGGTGCCCCGCACAGGTGACGCGCAGCCGGACGGTGGCGCCTTCCCGCCGGGCGGAGGCCAGCACGAGCGTGACGTACCGCGCGTCGGCGTTGTCGCCGAGCGTGCGGTTCAGCAGGTCGAGCAGCCGGTGGTGGTCGCCGGCCATCGGCAGCAGCGCCCGCAGCGTGGTGCGGATTTTGCCGGTCAGCACGGCCGCTTCCAGGCCCTTGCCGCAGACGTCGCCGAGCACGGCGAGGGACTCGTCGTCCTCGGTGGTGGTCGCGGAGTGGACGTCGTAGAAGTCGCCGCCGATCCGCTCGCCGTCGCGGGCCGGGCGGTAGCGGCCGGCGAACTCGACACCGCCGAGCTGTTCGAGCTTCGGCGGGAGCAGCTCGCGCATGAGCGTGTCGGTGATCGACGCCTGGAGCGCGAACACCCGCGCCGCCGACATCGCCGCGCCCGCCCGCGCCGCGAACAGCCGGGCGAAGAGTTCTTCCTGGGCGGTGAACGACGCCCGGTCGCCGCGGCGCAGCAGGACCAGGGCCCCGGCGGGGACGCCGTGGCCGGGCAGCGGCGTCACGACGATCGAGCCGACCGGCCCGAAGCCCTCCGGCAGCACCCAGGACGGGGCCGCGCCGGGGTCGAGCCAGCGCGACGGCACCGGCGGGAAGCCCTGCAGCGCCTCGCCGAGGCCGGGCAGCTCGTCCGGGTCGATGTCCAGCCGGGTGCGGGCGGGCCGGCCGCCGCGCACGCAGGAGACGGCGGGGAAGCTCGTCCCCGCGGCGGGCGCCAGGACGAGCGCGGCGTCGGCGAGGTGCTCGGCGGCCAGCCGGGCGGCGACCTCCATGCAGCGGTCCAGGTTGAGCGAGCCCAGCAGCGCGGCGGAGGCCTCGCTGAGGAACGTGGTCCGCTCCTGCTCCCGGGCCAGGTCCTCGCGCGCGGAGCGGACGTCGGTCTCGTCGAGCAGCCACCAGGTCACCGCCTCGCCGTGCGGGACCGGGTGCGCGGCGAAGGCGCGGCCGCCCGCCTCGCCGCGGACGACCTCGTCCGAACCGCGGTCGTGGGCGTCGGCGAGCCAGCCCGCGACCGTCCCGGCCGCCGGGCGGCCGGCCTCGGCGGCGGGGAACAGCAGGTGGGCGGCGTCGTTGAGCGCGCGGATCGTCCCGGACCGGTCGATCACCACGGCCGCGGCCGGTGCGGCCGCCCAGCCTCCGGTGCCGTCGACCGCGACGGCGGGCGCGGTGTGCGCCGGATCAGCCACGGGCGCCCGCCGGATCGGGGTCGGTGGCCAGCTCGGCCCAGAGGGTCTTGCCGCTGGGCCGCCGCAGCTGGCCCCAGGCCGCCGCGCAGCGTTCGACCAGCAGGAGCCCGCGCCCGCCGTGGTCGGACGGCGTCCGGCGCCGGGCGGTCTCGCCCCCGCTGTCGTCGACCTCGATCCGCAGCGTGGCGGCGCCGGGCAGCAGGCGGACGTGGTAGGGCGCGCGGCCGTGGCGCAGCGCGTTCGACGTGAGCTCGTCCACCACCATGACCGCCGTGCCGACGAAGTGCGCCGGGAAGCCGCGCAGGACCGTCCGGACCCAGTGGCGGACCCGCGCCAGTTCGGAAAGCTCGGGGGAGATGCCGAGTTCGTGCCGGATCGATCGGAGTCTCATGTCCGCCTCCTTCGCCGGGCCGGCCCCCACGGGGAGGCCCTCCCCTTCTTCATGCCCGGAACCGGGCCCGCCGACACGGGTCTCCGACGTCGTCATGCCGCACCCCAGGAAGCCTCGACCGGGTGCACGGGCAGGACGTCGCCGAGGCCGAGCAGGCCGATGGGCCTGGTCACGGCGGGGGTGGCCGACACGACGGCGAACCGGCCGCCGGCCGCGCGCAGCCCGCGGGCCGGCCGCAGCAGGACCTGCGGGCAGCTGGAGTCGCCGTACGCCACCTCGGCCATGTCCACGACGATCCGCGCGGGACCGGGGTCGGCCGGGAGCAGCTCGGCCGGCTTCGCCGACGTCGCGAAGTCGAACTCGCCGCGCAGGGTGTAGACGGTCGAGCTGCCGGAGTCGTGCGCTTCGAGTGACCAGCCGTCACCGGAATACCGCTGCCGGGGCCGCGCTGCGTCGGTGGTCATCGAACACTCCAGGAGGGGACGGGGTGCGGGCTGCCGGCTCAACCCGTTCCCGACGCAATCTACCAGCGCTGTCGAGGCCGGGCAGCACGGTGTCCCGTCACCGTCCTTTAAGGACTTTCTCCGGTGGTGCGGGCACCGGCTCCGGGTCCGCGGCCTCCGGCGGCACGACGGCGGTGTTCACGGTGCGGGTCAGCCGCTCGTAGGGCGCGCGGTGCTCGTTGTCGAGCAGCACCGCCAGCGGCGTCCAGACGCCCACGACGAACACCGACACGGCCAGCGCGGCCGGCAGCAGCAGCTGCTCGGGGTGGTTCGAAAGGTCCCAGCGGTCGAGGTCCAGCAGCAGCCAGGTGAGCCACAGCGGCGAGAGCAGCACGCCGTTGCGGACCAGCAGGGCGACCGGTCCGGCCCGCCGGCCGCCGCGGCGGGTCACCCGCAGCAGCATCGCGCGCTTGCCGGGCGTCGACCCGGTGACGGCGGGCAGCACGACGAACCACACGAGGGCGAGGATGACGATCGGCGTGTCGCGGTGGCGCAGGTCCTCGCCGAACAGCGTCAGCAGACCGAAGAGGAACCCGAGCAGCGCGGCGAACCCGAGCAGGTCGGTGGCCAGCGCGAACAGCCGCCTGGTGAAGGTGACCTTCGCGGCGTAGCGGCGCCGGTCGTGCTCGGGCTCCGGCGAGGGGAGGAGCCGCCCGAGCGGGCCGGCCAGCAGCCAGCCCACGACGACACCCGCGGTGTTGAGGATCAGGTCGTCGACGCTGAAGAGCCGGTACGGGCACGGGTAGACGAACCACAGGCCGGTCAGCTGCGTCAGTTCGAAGAACAGCGACACGCCGAAGCCGACCAGCGTGGCGGGCAGCAGCCGCATCCGCCGGGCGTAGCGGACGTAGAAACCCAGCGGTGCCAGCATCACGACGTTGAGCGCGGTGGTCCAGACCGCCGGGTTGTGCAGCAGCGCGCCGGGGCTCCAGTGGCCGCGGGCCCGCTGGGAGACCACCTCGACGAAGTAGAACGGCCGGAGCTGCGGCGAACTCGCGTAGGTGTGGCCCGCGCAGTACGCCGGGTCGGTCGGCAGCGGCAGCACCGTCTGCGTCGCGATCGCCAGCAGGTAGAAGAGGAACGTGTAGAAGACGAACGTCGGCCAGCCGCCGGCCCGGCCGCGGCGGCGGTAGCTGACGAAGGCGGCCGGCAGCATCACGGCCATCACGACGAACGGGAACAGGAGCAGGGCGGTCCGGACGGGGACGAGGTAGGTGGCGACCACGGAGCCGGTGGTACCCAGCCGCGGGGGCGGCGAAGCGTGCTTCCCCCGGACGGCTGGGGATCACCGGCGGCGGCTCACTGCGGCGGGGCGTCCTGCCCGCCGCCGCTCTGCTTGTGCAGGAACTCCTTGGCCTTCTCCGAGCCCTGGTCGATCTTGTCGCCGTGCTCGCCGAAGCGCTGCTTCGCGGCTTCGGCGGCCTTGTCGACGCCCTGGTCGGCCTGGTCCGGGTGCTTCCCGAGCGCTTCCTTCGCCTTGTCGAACAGGTTCATGGTGGGCCTTCCGTTCGGATTCGATCTTCGGACACCCCGAGGAGAACACCGGGGGAGCGGGCCCGCAACGCTCCTTCCCCTGTGCCGGGGATTTCGGCTGCTCCCGCGGGTGAAAGGCGGCGCGCGGGGTTTGGGAAGATCGCCCGCGGGTAACGGCGCCGGCCGATCGTCCGGATCGTCCCGGAACCGGGGTGCTCCCGGGCCCCGGCGGGGTGCGCGGACCCGGGGTGCGTGAACCGCGCGCCGCCCGGCCCCGTATATCGGGGTGACGATCGCCGCCCCGCCGCACGGGCCGGCGGTCACCGTGCACCACGACGTGAGGCTCGCCATGGTTGGAAACATCGGTCTGCCGCTGGTGCGGCGCGTCCGCCGCAGCACCCCGGGGGTGGCCCTGCCCGACTTCGGGCTGCCCCGGCCCGGACGACGGCGGCACGTCGTCACGAGCCGGGTCCTCACCGTGCTGGCCGCGCTGCTCGTGCTGTTCGGGCTGCTGGCCCCGGACGACCTGAGCTCGTTCTCCGCCGCGGCGCTGGTGCGCGTGCCCGTCGAGGGGCTCGTGCTCGGGGCGGTCCTGCTGGTCCTGCCGCCGCGGGCGCGCCGCGTCGCCGCGGTGCTCGCCGGGCTGGGGCTCGGGCTGCTGACCTTGGTGAAGGCCCTCGACACCGGCTTCTACGCGACGCTCGAGAAGCCGTTCGACCCGATCTACGACTGGAGCTTCTTCCACGCCGGCGTCGAGTTCCTGGCCGGGCAGATCGGGAACGCGGCCACGATCGCCGCGCTGATCGGCGCCGGCCTGCTCGCGGTGGCCGTCGTGGTGCTGATGGTGCTGGCGATGCTGCGGCTGAGCCGCGTCGCCGCCGGACGGCGGACCGGCGCGACGCGGGTCGTGGCCGTCCTCGCCGTCGTCTGGATCGTCTCCTCGGTGTTCGGCGTCGAGATCGCGCCGGGGCAGCCGGTCGCCGCGCAGAGCGCCGCCGCGCTGGCCTACGGCGACCTGCGTCAGGTGGGCGCGGACCTGCGGGACCAGCGGCCGTTCGGGGAGGTGGCGGCCGACGACGCGTTCCGCTCCACGGCGGGCCCGCAACTGCTGAACGGGCTGCGCGGCAAGAACGTCGTGCTGACCTTCGTGGAGAGCTACGGCCGGGTCGCGCTGGACGACCCGGTCATCGGCGCGAAGATCGGCCCGACGCTCGACGCGGGCACGGCCGAGCTGCGCGCGGCGGGCATCGGCGCGAAGAGCGCGTTCCTGTCGTCCTCGACGTTCGGCGGCGGCAGCTGGCTGGCGCACTCGACGGTGCAGTCGGGGATGTGGATCGACAACCAGCAGCGGTACAACGACCTCCTCGCCAGCGACCGGCTGACCCTCGGCGGGGCGTTCCAGCGGGCGGGCTGGCGGACGGTCTGGGACGTGCCCGCGCACACCAAGGACTGGCCGGAGGGCCAGAAGTTCTACCACCCGGACGCCTACTACGACGCCCGTTCGATCGGGTACCACGGGCCGGGCTTCGCGTACGCGACCATGCCCGACCAGTTCTCGCTGTCGATGCTGCAGCGCAAGGAGCTGGCGAACGCGACGCCGCAGCGCCCGGTGATGGCGGAGGTCGACCTCGTTTCCAGCCACGCACCCTGGTCACCCAGGCCCTGGCTGGTCGACTGGAACCAGGTCGGCGACGGCTCGATCTTCAACCCCCAGCCCGCGGCGGGCGAAGCACCGGAGTCGGTGTGGAAGGAGCCGTCGAAGATTCGCGACGCCTACCGCGACGCGACGGACTACTCGCTGAAGACGGTGATCTCGTTCATCAAGCAGTACGGCGACGAGAACACGGTCCTGGTCTTCCTCGGTGACCACCAGCCCCCGGTGGTCACCCCGCAGGGCGCGGTCCACGACGTGCCGATCACGATCGTGGCCAAGGACCCGAAGGTCCTCGACCGGATCGCCGGCTGGGGCTGGCAGGACGGGCTGCACCCGGGCGCGCAGGCGCCGATCTGGAAGATGGATTCCTTCCGGGACCGGTTCCTCAACGCTTTTGCGCACTGATCGTCCTGTTCGGATGGTCTCGTGCCCCGCACGGCCGCGGCTGCGTGAAACGCCGGACGGCACCGGTATCGCCTGCCGCCGCGGGGATTCGCCATCCGTCCAGGGGCACGGGCTAGCCCGGATGGAGCAGTGCTGTGACTTTGCGCTGCGCGCCGATTCACTGGCCCGATGAATTGCCGGTAATTCTCCCGCACTTCTACGCTCGGCACGTCGGGTTCTCGGCGTGAGGAGTGGTCATGCTCAGGAAATGCGCGGTTTTTGCGATCGCGGTGTTTTCCCTCTTCGGTCTGTCGGTCGTGCCTGCGGCCGCGGCGGCCGGGGATTTCGCGCCACCCGGCTGTTTCGGCGAGCGCTACGGTACCCTGTTCGGGCAGGGCGTCTCGGTCAGCTGTTTTCCCGGTGAGGGCTACGGATACCGCGTTCTCGCGCACTGTTCGAACGGCAGCGCGTTCTGGCTGGTCGCCGGTCTTCCGGTGCCGTACGGATTCGGCCCCGCGGTCGCGGAGTGCTCCGGTGCGCTGTTCTTCCCCGCCCAGGTGAACGCCTACCAGGTCGACGAAATCTGATTCCGGGCACGGAACCGCCCGGCCCCCGGGAAATCGGTGGCCGGGCGGCGTCGTGCCCGCACTGCGCATTCGCGGCCGAGAGGTGGCCGGGGGGACGGCCGGGCACGTCCGGTGCCCGGCAGACTCCTGTCCGGCCTCCTCGCCGCGGAAACGTGTTCTACTTGGTTCAGACCTTTGTGTGACGCCGCGCGCAACGGGCGGACCGGTGGCCGGTTCGCCCGTTGAGCGTGCGCAGGAAAGGTTGCCGGACAAGCAAGTCGCAGTATCCACAGTGGACGTGAACCCGGGAAATCCGGACAGAAGACCGGACAAATCTGGACCCGGCGCGGGCCTCGACCGCACACTCGGCGGACGGTGTGTTTCTTTCCCCCGGCCTTGGAGGAGTTCCCATGCGTCGAAGAATCGCCCTGACCCTCGGCAGCGCCGCCGCCGTCCTCACCGCGTCCCTGACCTCGCTCACCCCCGCCGTCGCCCAGGCGTCACCCGGGCTGATCGCCGCCATGCAACGGGACCTCGGGCTCACCGTCGCGCAGGCCTCGGCGCGCCTCACCCGGGAAATGACCGCCGCCCGAGTGCTGCCCGACGCGCAACAGGCCGCCGGCGCCGCGTTCGGCGGGGCCTGGTTCGACCCCGCGCGGGGCAAGCTGGTCGTCGGCGTGACCGACCCGGCCGCGGCCGACGGCGTCCGGCAGGCGGGTGCCGAACCCGTCGCGGCCCGGACCAGTGCGGCGCAACTCGACGCCGCGAAAGCCGCGATCGATACCTCCGCCAAGGCCGAACCCGCTCCGGCCGCCGTCACCGGCTGGCGCGCCGACCCACGCGCCGGCAGCGTCGTGGTCACCCTGCAGCCGGGCGAGCGGGGCGCCGACGTCGACGCCTTCCTCGCGAAAGCTCGCGCGGCCGGCCCGGTCACCGTGCGGACCGCGCCGGCCGCGCGACCCTTCTCGGCCGGCACCGTCGGCGGCGACCCGTACTACATCAACGGCAACACCCGCTGCTCGATCGGCTTCTCCGTGCAGGGCGGCTTCGTCAGCGCCGGGCACTGCGGCGGCCCCGGCAGCTCGGTCGTCGGCTGGGACGGCTCGTGGATGGGCACCTTCGCCGGCTCGTCCTTCCCGGGCAACGACTATTCGTTCATCCGGATCGGCGGCGGCTGGTGGACCGCGCCGGTCGTGCTCGGCTGGGGCACGGTGAGCGACGCGCTCGTCCGCGGGTCGTGGGTCGCGCCGGTCGGCACGTCGGTGTGCCGCTCGGGCTCGACCACGCACTGGCACTGCGGCGTCGTGGAGGGGCTCAACGAGACGGTCAACTACTCCCAGGGCGCCGTCTACCAGATGACCCGCACCACCGTCTGCGCCGAGCCCGGCGACTCCGGTGGCTCGTTCATCACCGGTGACCAGGCCCAGGGCGTCACCTCCGGCGGGTGGGGCAACTGCGGCTCCGGCGGGGAGACGTGGTTCCAGCCGGTCAACGAGATCCTGCAGACCTACGGCCTGTCCCTGGTGACGGCGTAGCCGATCCGGCGGCGGCCGATGAATCCGGCGGCCGCCGCCGGTAGGTACCGGTGCGGCCGCGCCACCGGGGCGCGGCGAGGGAGACACCGGGAGCAGTCATGAGCGTGATCGTCGTCGAGTTCACCACCCTGGACGGCGTCGTCGAGGACCCCGACGGCACCGGCGGCACGCCCGCCGGCGGCTGGGCGTTCCGGCACGGCGCGGAGGCGGTGGCGGGGGACAAGTTCCGGCTCGGGTCCCTGCTGGACACCGGCGTCCTGCTGTTCGGCCGGACCACGTGGGAGCTGTTCGCGAAGCTCTGGCCGGGCCGCTCGGGCGAGTTCCCCGACCGGCTCAACGCCGCGGCGAAGCTGGTCGCCTCGCGGAGCCTGCGTGACGTGTCCGCGTGGCAGAACTCCGTGCTGTTGCAAGGAGATCTCGCCGAAGCGGTCGCGCGGGAAGACCGGGACGTCGTCGTCATCGGCTCGATCGGGATCGCGCAGGAGCTCGCCCGCCACGGCCTCGTCGACGAATACCGGCTGCTCGTCTTCCCGAGCGTCGCCGGGACGGGCCGGCGGCTCTTCGCGGACGCCGGCGACTTCGACCTGGTCTCGACCGTCCGGGTCGGGCCCGCGATCCTCAGCACCTACCGGACGCGCTAGCCGCGCACGAGGCCGGCGAGCCAGCCGCCGAGGACCTGCTCGACCTCGGCGCGGGTCCGGGCCGGGTCGTCGGCCGCGGCGATCATCCGCGCGGCCTCCACCACGGCGCTGAGCACCAGCTGGGCCAGGGCGCGGACGGGCAGCTCGACGATCAGCCCGTCCGCACTGGCCTGCTCCAGCACGGAGATGATCAGGCCGAGGCCGTACTCCAGCTCGATTTCGCGCCAGACGTCCCAGCCGAGGACGGCGGGGGCGTCGGTGAGCGAAATGCGGCGGACCTCCTCGCGCAGGCAGGCGTCGAGGAAGACGCCGAGGCCCTGCAGCATGCCGGAGAGGGGATCCGCGCCGGCGGCGAACGCGACCCGGACCTCCTCGGTCAGCTCGCGTTCCAGTTCCTCGACGACGGCGCGGAAGAGGCCCTGCTTGTCGGCGTAGTGGTGGTACAGCGCGCCGCGGGTGACGCCGGCGGCGCGGGTGATCTCGTCGGCCGGCACGGCCTGGTAACCGCGGGCGGCGAACAGTTCGCGCGCGGCGGCGACCAGGGCGGCCTTCGTGCCGGCGGAACGGTCCTGCTGGGTACGTCGCACCCACCTAATCTGCCATGGCGCCCGCGAACTCGACGACGTGGCGGGCCAGCACCGCGGGCTGGTCCTCGGACAGGAAGGTGTAGGAGTCCGGCACCTCCACGAGCTTCGCGTCCGGCAGCAGGGCGGCGAGCCGGTGGGCCAGCCGGATCGGGAACAGCTTGTCCTCCGGTGCCCAGGCGAGCAGCACGGGCCGGTCGAAGGTCCGCAGCCGTTCCGCGGCCGCGAGGGTGTGCCGTGGGTGCACCTCGCGCAACAGCTTGCGCAGGTCACGCCGGACGCCGGCGGACTTCCGCAGCGGCGAAAGGTAGGCCTGCGCGACGGCGTCGGGCAGCGGCCGCTTGGCCACCCAGCCGAAGAGGATCGGCAGCGGGTACAGCGCGCGGATCCGCAGCAGCTGCCCGAGCACCGCCATCGAGCCGGGGACCCGGGCGAGCGGCGGCAGCGCCTTGAAGATCGGCGGGAAGAAGTACTCGAAGCAGTCGGACGGTGTGAGCACGACCCGGCCGACCCGCTCGGGGCGGCGGCCGAGCAGGATCTGCGTCAGCGCGCCGCCGGTGTCGTTCGCGACGAGCGTGACGTCCCGCAGGTCCAGTGCCTCGAGGAAGTCGGCGATGACGTCGGCGTTGCCGGCCGGGGAGAGGTCGGCGTCCGCGCGCATCGGGAGGTCGTGCGCGCCGAGCGGCAGATCCGGCGCCAGGCACCGGAACCCGGCCGCGGCGACGTCGGGGACGACCTTCCGCCACAGCTCGGCGTTCGTCAGCACCCCGTGGACGAACACCACCGGGGCGCCCGAGCCCCGCTCGAAGTAACGCACCTCGCCGGCGGGCAGCCGGACGCGGCGCTCCTGGCCCAGTGATTCGCTGCGCATCGTCATCGGGCCAGGTTACATACATGGTGTATGTATGTAAATCAGGGCGTCGGCGGCCGTGCTCGGTTTCCTGCTAGCTCGGCCTGCGGAGCCGGTCCCGTGACTCGCGTGTCTGGAGGGGGATCTCGCGTGTCTGGAGGGGGATCACGCGTGACTGGAGAGGCATCTTGCGTGACTGGAGAGGTATCTCGCCGGTGCTGGGCCGGGGTGGCCGGATGGTGCGGTGATGCCCCGGGACTTGGCTTCGGGGAAAGGTCGGATCCGGGGGCATCACCGCCCGCGGGACGGCTGACACGGTGTCCTGCGGTGGACTCACCCTACGAACCGCCGGGTGCTCTGACCAGGGCCTCGATGCGGTGTCGAAGGTTTGTCGCCCGGTCGGTCGGCGGACCTACCGAGAGTGGGTCTGGCTCGGCGTTTCCCCGAGTGCTGGTTCGTCCGGCGGCCGGTCGCCGTGGCGGTGGACGATCTTCCACTCGCCGTCTTCGCGGCGGTACACGTGCGTGGCGCGCAGGGTGTACGTCGTGGGTTTGCCGTTGATCGACACGGTGTTGTGCTCGAAGCCGACGGTGTAGGCGAGGTCGCCGCTCGCGCCGGCGGCGACGAGTTCGAAGCGGTAGTCCTGCGCGTCGGTGAACTGGGCCGCGACGTGCTTGAACGCCTCGGCGACGTCGGCCCAGCCGGTCCGGAGCGGCAGCCAGGCGCCGAAGAGGCTCACCGGATCGGCATGAGACCAGGTGTCGCTGCGGGGGCCGGCGTCCCCGTGGTGGATGGCCTCTTCGGCGGCGATCTGGCGCGGCAGCATCTCGGCCAGGAAACGGTCGGTGGGTGATGGCATGATGACTCCAATACAGTTGTGCTGTTTTCAATACAGTGAGGATGTATCGGATGAACGGGCCCGTCAAGCGGCCGTACGATTCGAGCCGGCGTCGGGAGCAGGCGCTGGAGAACCGGCGGCGGATCCTGAGTGCGGCGCACGCCCTGTTCGTCACGCGCGGTTACGGCCGGACGACGATCGCGGACGTCGCCGCGGAGGCGGGGGTCGCTCCCGAGACCGTCTACGCGGCGTTCAAGAACAAGCCCGCGCTGCTGCACCGCGCGTGGGACGTGGCGGTGGGCGGTGACGACCGGGACGTGCCCCTGCTGGAGCGTCCGGAACTGCGGGCCGTGCTCGCCGAGCCCGACCTGCGGGCCCGGTTCGCGGCGCTGGCCGTCTTCAACACCGCGGTCATGCGGCGGACCGCGCGGCTGCACCTGGCCGTGCGCGGCGCGGCAGCGAGCGAGCCCGCGGCGGCGGCGATGCTCGACGAGATCGACGGTCAGCGGCTCACGGCGATGGCCGGGCACGCCCGGGCCGCCGCGGCGACCGGGCAGCTGGCGGTGGCCGAAGACGAGTGCCGGGACGTGCTGTGGTCCACGACGGACGGGACGTTGTGGCACCAGCTCGTCGAGCGGCGCGGGTGGTCCGACGAGCGGTACGCGGCCTGGCTCGGCGGGCTGTGGGGGTCGGCGCTGGTGGCTTGACCGGTGCTGAACACGCGCTTAACATTAAGTTGAAACTTCAACCTATCTGCGCGCAGCACGGAGTCCCGATGTCGATCTTCCGCCTGAACCACGCCGTGCTCTTCGTCCGCGACCTGGCCGAAAGTGTGGCGTTCTACCGGGACGTGCTCGGCTTCGGGTACATCGACGGCGGTGACGCCCACCGGGGCGCGGCGTTCCTGCGGGCGCCCGGGTCGGCCAACGACCACGACCTCGGGCTCTTCGAAATCGGCGCGGACGCCGCGGATTCCGGGGCCGGGCGGACCTCGGTGGGGCTGTACCACCTCGCCTGGGAGGTCGACACGCTCGGCGACCTCGAGCGGCTCGCCGCCCGGCTCACCGAAGCGGGCGCGCTGGTCGGCTCGTCCGACCACGGAACCACGAAGTCGTTGTACGCCAAGGATCCCAGCGGGCTGGAGTTCGAGGTCGTCTGGATCATTCCCCGTGAGCTGCTGACCGACGAGGACCGCGCGAAGGGCGCGTCCACCGGGCGGCTCGACCTTGCGGCGGAGCTGGCGAAGTACGGTCCCGACGCGCGCAGCGGCGTCGGGATCTCGCGCTCCCTCTAGACCGCGGCGCCCGCTCGCGTCGGCTCGGACGATCGCTGCCGGACGGTCAGGTTGTCCAGCGCGAAGCGGCCCGCGCCGACGAACGCGATGAGCAGCAGCGACCAGCAGAACAGCGCGGCCGCTTCACCGCCGTTCTGGATCGGGAACAGGCCGGTCGGCAGGTGGACGACGAAGTACGCGTAGGCCATCGAGCCGGAACCGAGCACGGCGGCGACCCGGGTGCCGAGGCCGACGCAGACGAGCACGCCGCACACGAGCTGGATGACCGCGGCCCACCAGCCGGGCCAGGACCCGACGGCGGCGGTGGACTTCGCGCCGAACAGGCCGAAGAGCGTCTTGAGGCCGTGGCAGGCGAAGAGGAAGCCGATGACGATGCGGTAGAGCCCGAGGACGTGGTCGCGGGCCGGGTCAAGGCGGTGCATGGTGGTGCCTCCGGTGAGCGGGGAAAGGGCAGCATCGAACTGGCCGGCTGCGCTACCGGCCGCCTGCGAATTCAGGTCACCCAGATATACCGGTCGTGGAGAGTTGCCACAAGCGCCAAATGTCGTGTAAAGCGGTTTCGAAAACAGCCCTCCGGCTCCATCGTGTGTACGGCATCGTTGCGGCGTAACGAGAAGCCGCCGTACGGGTGATCTTTCCCATGTAGCCGGAGGTCGCCGGATAATCGCGCCCGCGCTTTCGCGATTATTTTCGAATCTTTCGATCGGGCGCTTAACGGACCACTTAACAAAATGGTGGATCCGAATGTCGTATTCCACGCACCCGAATGATGTGTTGATTCCCGTGACGCGGGTCACTGCGAACATGTTCGTTCCGAACGTGCTCGTGACGAACATGTTCGCTACTGTGGAGGCATGAGTCCGGGAAGCACGTACAACCGCCGGGAACGCCCGGCGAAACCCGCGTTGACGCGCGAGGCGATCGTGGCGGCCGCCGTCGCGGTCATGCGCGCCGAAGGCGTCGAGCGCGTCACCATGCGCCGGCTCGCCAAGGAGCTCGACACCGGCGCGGCCTCCCTCTACGTCTACGTCGAGGACACCGAGGAGCTGCACGCCGCGGTGCTCGACGAACTGCTCGCCGAGGTCGTCCTGACCGGCGAAGGGGACTGGCGCGAACGCCTGTGGGCGGTGCTGGACTCCTACCGGGCGGTGCTGTTCGCGCACCCGAGCCTGGCCCGGGTCGCGCTGGTGACCCGGCTGAGCGGCCCGCACTACCTGACCCTCGTCGAAGCGGTGCTCGCCCTGCTCGACGAGGGCGGCATGGCGCCGGGGCAGGCGGCCTGGGCGGTCGACGTCCTGCTGCTCACCGCCACCGCGACGGCCGTCGAACACGGCAGCCGCCGGGAGCGGCCCGGTGCCGCCCGCGAACACGAGGTGATGACCGAGTCACTGGCCGGCGTCGCGCCGGAGACGCACCCGCACATCGCCGCGCTGGGCGCCGACCTCGTGTCCGGGCCCGGCCCCGCCCGCGCGCGGTGGGCGTTCGACGCGCTGCTGAACGGCGCGCTCGCCACCCCGCGCCCCGGCTCGGGGGAGGCCCGATGACTCCGTCGGTCGCGATCGCCGGCGGTGGCCTGGGCGGCCTCACACTGGCCCGGATCCTGCACACGCGGGGGATCCCATCGGCCGTCTACGAGCTCGATGTCTCGCCGGTCGCCCGCGATCAGGGTGGCACTCTCGACGTGCACGAGGAATCCGGTCAGCGGGCGCTGGCCGAAGCCGGGCTGACGGCGGAGTTCCGCGCCGTCGTCCGCGAGGAGG
The DNA here is from genome assembly GCA_049998155.1 of Amycolatopsis sp. cmx-13-12. Taxonomy (GTDB): domain Bacteria; phylum Actinomycetota; class Actinomycetes; order Mycobacteriales; family Pseudonocardiaceae; genus Amycolatopsis. Next base: position 16,875 of record JAEBES010000003.1, read on the forward strand.
GCGAGGCGCTGCGCATCCTCGACCGGCACGGCACGCTCCGGTTCGAGGACACCGGCGGTGCCGGGACGCGGCCGGAGGTCGATCGCGGCGAGCTCAAGCGGATCCTGGCCGGGTCGCTGCCGGACGGCGTCGTCCGCTGGGGTGCCCGGGTGACCGCGGTGTCGCCGGGGCGGCTCACCCTGGCCACCGGCGAGGTCGTCGAAGCGGACCTGGTGGTCGGCGCGGACGGCGCCTGGTCGAAGGTCCGGCCGGTGCTGTCGGACGCGGTACCGCACCACTCCGGACTGTCCTTCGTGGAGGCTCGGCTGTCCGATGTGGACCTTCGGCACCCGGCCCTGGCGGCGCTGGTCGGCCCGGGTTCGATGTTCGCGCTCGCCGAAGGGAAAGGGCTGATCGCCCAGCGCACCGGCGGCGGCCGCATCCGGGTGTACGCCGCGGTCCGGGCCGAGGACGCCACGGCCGACCGGGGCCGGCTCCTCGACGTCTTCGCCGATTTCGCCCCGGGACTGCGGGCGCTGGTCTCCGACAGCGACGAACCCCTGATCCCGCGGTCGATCCACGCCCTGCCGGTCGGCCACCGCTGGGCACGGGTGCCGGGGGTGACCCTGCTCGGCGACGCCGCGCACGTCATGTCGCCGTTCGCCGGCGAAGGTGCGAACCTCGCCATGCTGGACGCCACCGAGCTGGCCCTCGCGCTGGCCGAGCACGACGACGTCGAAAGCGCTCTCTGCACCTACGAAGCCGCGATGTTCCCCCGCGCGGAAGAAGCCGCACGGGCCTCGGCGGACAACCTCGAAGCCTGCTTCGCCGCCGGCGCGCCCGACGCGATGGTCGAGCAGATGACGCGCTTCGCCGCGCAACCCTGACGGAAAGGTCACCCATGGATTTCACCCTCCTCGACACCGGTGGCGGCGACCGCGCCGTGCTCGTCCTCCACGGCGGCGCCGGACCACGCAGCGTCACCCCGATCGTCGAGCACTTCGCGCCGCGCGCCCGCGTGCTGGCGCCGACGCACCCGGGCTGGTCGGGCACCCCGCGGCCGGGCACGTTCACCGGCGTCGACGACCTCGCCCTGGCCTACCTCGACCTTCTCGACGACGAAGACCTCGAGGACGTCGTCGTGGTGGGCAGCTCTTTCGGCGGCTGGGTCGCGGCCGAACTGGCGGTGCGCGACCGTGGCCGGCGCCTCGGCCGGCTCGTCCTGCTCGACGCGATCGGCCCGGAGCTCGAGGGACACCCGGTGCGGCTGCCGCAGCCGCCGCCCGGTGCGCCCGGACCGGACCCGGAGGACCTGGCCGCGATGCGGACCTACGCCGGCCCGGGTCTCGCCGACCCGAAGCTGCTGCGCCGGCTCGCGCGGGTCCGCGTCCCGGCCCTGCTGATCTGGGGCGAAGACGACGCCATCGTCCCACCGGCGTTCGGCAAGGCCTACGCGGCCGGGTTCGCCGACGCCCGGTTCGAGGTGGTGGCGGGCGCCGGGCACCAGCCGGCGCTGCAGGCTCCGGACCGGACGTTCGACTTGATCGACGAGTTCCTCGGTTAGCGCGTGGTGCCACCCCCTAAGGTGGCTCCATGGTGGACGAAGAAGTCGTCTCGGAGCGCATCCGGCAGATCGCCGCCACCCTCGCGGACCGCGCGGGCGAACTCACCGGTGAACTGGTCCAGCTGTACGCCGCCGACCTGCCGCAGCTGGTCAACGACGACGAGCGCATGGTGAGCCTGCTGTCGTCGAGCGTCTACCAGAACATCGAGACGGCGCTGCAGATCTTCCGGCACGGCATCGACCCGGCCGGTGTCGAGCCGCCGGCCGCGGCGATCGAGTACGCGCGCCGGCTGGCGCAGCGCGGCACGCCGGTGTTCGACCTGATCCGCGCGTACGACCTCGGGCAGGCTGCGATGCTGGACTTCGGGTTCCAGGAGTGCACCCGGCTGGTCGACGACGCGGCCCTGCTCGGGGCCATGATGCGCCGGCTGCTGCGGGTCGCCTACGAGTTCATCACCCGGGTCGTCCGCCACCTCGTCGCCGTCTACCAGGACGAACGCGACCGCTGGCTGCTCAACCGCAGTGCCGCGCGGGCGGCGAAGGTGGCGGACCTGCTCGAGGGCAACGGCGGCCCGCCCGACGTCGACGCGGCCGAGGCGCTGATCGGCTACCGCCTGCGCGGCACGCACGTGGGGATGATCGTCTGGCACGCTTCGGCGGCTCTGGTCGACGACGCGCTGTCGTTGCTGGAGTCGGTCGCGGTCGCGGTGTCCGAGCGCGTCGGCGGGCAGGGCCGTCCGTTGTTCGTCCCGCGCGACGAGGCCAGCGCCTGGGTGTGGCTCCCGCTCGCCCCGGGTGCGAGGGTCGGCCGCGAGCACCTCGACGCGGCGCTCGCCGAAGCCGGCGTCCGGGTGACCGTCGGCGACCCCGGCACCGGGGTCGCCGGCTTCCGCGACACCCACCAGCAGGCCCGCCGGGTGCACGCGCTGGCGCTGGCGGCGGGGGAGCACTGCGATCGGGTGCTGACCTTCCGCGAAGTCGGCACGGTGGCGCTGATGACGAGCGACCTGAACGCGGCCCGGCTGTGGGTCGCGAGCACCCTGGGGCCGCTGGCCGCCGACGACGAGAACTGCGGCCGCCTGCGCGAGACGCTCCAGGTGTTCCTGACGACAGGCGGCAGCTACACGGCGGCGGCCGCGGAGCTGACGATGCACAAGAATTCGGTGCAGTACCGCGTCCGCAAGGCCCAGGAGCTGCTGCCCCGCGGCCTCGGCGACGAGCGGCTGGACGTCGAGCTGGCGCTGGCCCTGTGCCGCCGCCTGGGCTCGGCGGTGCTTTCTCCGGCGTGACTTTGGTGTCCCGGACCACCGGTGCCCAAGATCGTTGGGCCGTCGGCACGAAGCCGTTGCGCTGTTCGTCGCCTACCGTGCTGGCATGGGTGAGAACGGTGGGATGCTCGCGCTGGTGCGGCTACGCCGAGGCGTCGTCGGCGAGAGCAGACGCGTCTGTCACCTGATCCCCGTCCCGGACGGCCCGGCGCCGGCGCGGCTGACGGCCCTGTGCGGGGAGTCGATCTTCCCGGGGGAAGCCGAGGTGCTGGACGGGTTGCGGGGCATGCCGTGCCACCGGTGCCTGGTGAGCAGCGCGCCGACCGGCCCGGGCTTGCTGGCCAACGCGGGCTGACGTCTCTGCGGGACCCGGTGGCGCGCCGCCGTGGCAGGATGGCGCGATCATGGTGATCGACGAAAAGCCGGTGGTGGTCCTGCTGGCCCATCCCCGGCCGGGCAGCTTCAACCACGCGCTCGCCGCGCGAGTGGTCGACGCGCTGGAGCAGGCCGGGGTGCCGGTGCGGTTCCACGACCTGTACGCCGAAGGCTTCGACCCGGTGCTGAGGGCCGAAGAGGCCTACACCAGCGGGGCGCGGGCGGAGGAGTTCCTCGCCGCCGAACCGGACCCGCTGGTGCGGCGGCACCGTTCGGAACTGCGTGACGCCGGCGGGCTCGTGGCGATCCACCCGAACTGGTGGGGCAAACCGCCGGCGATCCTCAGCGGCTGGCTCGACCGGATCCTCGTCCCCGGCGTGGCCTACCGCCTCGACGACGCCGGCGGCGCACCCGAGTCGCTGCTGTCCCTGCGGCGGCTGCTGGTGGTCAACACCTCCGACACCCCGCAGGAGCGCGAGCGGACGCTGTTCGGCGACCCCCTGGACGCGATCTGGCGGCGCTGCCTCGCGCCCTACCTCGGGGAGCCGGAGGTCCGGCGGGTGGTGCTGCGGGTGGTGGCCGAGGCCGACGCCGCTCAGCGCGCCGCGTGGCTCGACGACGTCTCGGCGGAGGTGCTCCGGCTGTTCAGCGGAGAGCGTCGAGCGTCAGCTTCGCCGCCTGCGCGATGAGCCGGTCGTCGTGCTCGGCGTCCTCGGCCGGGCGGCTGGACATGATCGCGACGACGATCGGCGCCCGCCCCGGCGGCCAGACGACCGCGATGTCGTTGCGCGTGGCGTAGTCACCGCTGCCGGTCTTGTCGGCGACGGCCCAGCCGGCCGGCGTGCCCGCCCGGATCAGGGCCGCGCCGGTCTGGTTGCCGCGCATCATGTCCGTGTAGAGAGTCCGCTTCTCCGGCGACAGCGCGTCGCCGAGGGCGAAGGTGCGCAGGGTGCGGGCCATCGCGCGCGGGGTGCTGGTGTCGCGGACGTCGCCCGGCGCGAGCTCGTTGAGCGCGGGCTCGGTCCGGTCGACGTGGGTGGTCGTGTCGCCGATCGCCCGCAGCGCGGCGGCCAGTCCCGGCGGCCCGCCGAGCTGCTGGAACAGCAGGTTCGCGGCGGTGTTGTCGCTGTAGCGCAACGCCGCGTCGATCGCGTCGCGCAGCGAAATGCCGGTGTCGACGTGCTTTTCGGTGACGGGGGAGTTCTCCTGCAGGTCGGCCCGGCGGTAGGTGAGCACCTTCGCGAGGTCGTCGATGCTGGTGCGCTGGAGCACGGCGGCAGCGGAGAACGCCTTGTGCGTCGAGGCATAGCCGAAGCGCTCATCGGCGCGGTGGGCGATCTCGCGGCCGGAGCCGGTGTCGAGGGCGTACACGCCGAGGCGGGCGTCGAAGCTGCGTTCGAGCGGGGCGAAGTCCGGCTGCGGTGCGGCGGTCGGCGTCACCGCGGACGTCGGCGCGGCCGGCTCGGGCGCTTCCGCCGTGCAGGCGGTCAGCGGAACGAGGAGCAGTGCGGCGAGCGCGGCCTGCCTGGCTCGGGGGAACGGCACGAAGGGTTCCTTCCGGTTTCTTGATCGTCCTCCGCAGTCTCGCGGGGTTCGGTCATGGTGCGCGACTCGGTGCGCGGGAAAACCGGTTGGGGCCCGGGTGCCGCCGACCTAGGCTCCGGCGGTGTCGTTCACGAGACCCGAACCCCCGTACTACGCGGTGATCATCACGAGCGAGCTGAACGCGGACAACCTGGACGGTTACCCCGAGATGGACGCCCGGATGGGCGAGCTGGGCCGAGCCCAGCCGGGCTACCTGGGCCGCGAGTCCCGAACGGACCCAGACGGCCGCGAGCTCACGGTGCTGTACTACCGGGACGCCGAATCGATCGCGGCGTGGAAGCAGCAGCCGGAGCATCTGCAGGCCCAGCGCCGGGGACGGGAGCAGTGGTACGCGCGGTACCACATCGAGGTGGCCCGGGTGGAGCGCGCGTACGGCTTCGAGCGCGAGTAGGGGCGCCGGCCGAGGCATTTCCGCGCGAGTGGCCGGCGCCTTGGCTTCGCGCCGGAGTGGCCGATTCGGACGGCCGTGCACCCGAGTTCGGTGGCCGCGAGATTCGCCCCGCGCCGGCTCCAGCCGGACTTCACTCCGATTCCGGCCGGATCTCGCGCCGCTCAGGCCCGGCTTCACCCCAGTGCCTGCCGGACCTCGCCCGCCCCGGCTCGACCTCGCTCCGGCACGACCGCAGCCCCGGCCCCGAGACCCCAGTCCCCACCCGGACCCCGCCGAACCCACCCAGCTCAGACCTGCGCCGTCACCCCGAACTCCACCTCGGCCGTCTCCACCGTCCCGGCGGTCCGCCCCGGCGCGGTCTGGTACTGCCAGTACATGTTCGTGTGCGCGATGACCTGCCCGGGCGGCGGTGCACCGTACGCCGACAAATCCTCCGTCGAATGCGCGTCCGACACCAGCGCCACGTCGTACCCCCGCACCAGCGCGCCGTGCAGCGTCGAGCGGATGCACGCGTCCGTCTGCGCTCCGGCCACGACCAGCGAACCGATCCCGCGGCTCGCCAGGACCTCCTCCAGGTCGGTGTCCTCGAACGAGTCGCCGTACCTCTTGTGCACCAGCGGTTCCGCCTCGCGGCGCACCAGCTCCGGGACGTACTCCCACGGCCGGCTTCCCCGTGGCAGCTCGTCGCTGCTGTGCTGGACCCACACCACCTCGGTGCCGGCGGCGCGGGCGCGCTCCACCAACGAGACGATGTTCGCCAGGACGGTTTCGCGGTCGTGGGCCGTCTCCATCACGCCGTTCTGGACGTCGATGACGACCAGCGCGGTGTGCGGACGGTCGGGCAGTGTGGTCATGGGCGTCACCCTAACCAGCGGCACCGACAATTTCCGGAAGTGAGCAACCCCGCGACGCCGTGGAACGACTAGGGCGCCCCGCCGATGTGCTTGGCGGACACCGCCTCCCACACCGCGTCGAAGTCGTTGTAGCGGTCGCTGTCGGGCAGGCCGCCGAGCGAGCCCAGCACCGAGTCGCCGCCTCCCGCCGCCGCGGCCCGGCGGAGGAGCTCGTCGCGGCCGCAGGGGTACTCGGTCTCGGACAGGTGCTGCTCGAGGCTGGTCCGGTCCGGAGCGGGCATCACACACCTCCTGATCGTCGTCTCCCCGCGTACCCGGGGTGGCCCGGAAGGAAACTCAGCCGACGACGATCGTGTGGTCCGACCGCGGTTCCAGGGACCCGATCACCGGGTGGCCCGGCAGCTCCCCGGCCACCAGCAGGCCTCCCGACGTCTGCGCGTCCGCCAGCAGCAGCGCCTCGTCCTCCGAGATCCGGGACAGCTCGGCGTGCGGGCGGACCCAATCGAGGTTCCGCCGGGTGCCGCCGCTGACGTACCCGTCGCGCAGGGCCTCCCGCGCGCCCTCCAGGTACGGCACGGCCGCCGGATCCAGCCGGGCCGTGACGCCGCTCGCGCGCGCCAGCTTGTGCAGGTGCCCCAGCAGGCCGAACCCCGTCACGTCGGTCGCGCACACCGCCCCGGCGGCCAGCGCGGCCCGGGACACCGGGGCGTTCAGCGTCGTCATCGCGGCGATGGCCTGCGGGAACCGTTCGCCGGTGGCCTTGTGCCGCGAGTTGAGCACGCCGATGCCGAGCGGCTTGGTCAGCGTCAGCGGCACGCCCGCGCGGCCCGCGTCGTTGCGCAGCAGGCGCGCGGGATCCGCGATGCCGGTGACCGCGAGCCCGTACTTCGGCTCCGGGTCGTCGATGCTGTGCCCGCCCGCCAGGTGGCAGCCCGCCTCGGCGCAGACGTCGAGGCCGCCGCGCAGCACCTCGGCGGCCAGCTCGAACGGCAGCGTCTCCCGCGGCCAGCCCAGCAGGTTGACCGCCACCACCGGCGTGCCGCCCATGGCGTAGACGTCGGACAGCGCGTTGGCCGCGGCGATCCGGCCCCAGTCGTAGGCGTCGTCGACGACCGGGGTGAAGAAGTCCGTGGTGGCGATCAGCGCGGTGCCGCCGTCGATCCGGACCGCGGCCGCGTCGTCGCCGGTGTCGAGGCCCACCAGCAGCTCACCCGGCGGCGAAACGGGCGCGGCGCCGGTCAGGCCGGCCACGGCCGCTTCGAGCTCGCCCGGGGGGATCTTGCACGCGCAGCCGCCGCCGTGCGCGTACTGCGTCAGTCGGTAACCCACCGGTTCATCGTGCCCGGCGGGCGCGGACTTGGCAGGATGGCAGCCATGGTGCAGGGAGGCGTATCCGGCCTGGTGACCGGCGCGGTCTTCAAAACCGTCGAACGGCAGGTTCTGCCGCTGGCGGGTTCGATTCCCGTCCGCCTCCGCCATGCCTGACCCGCGCCGCGCGATCCCGCGGACCGACGCGCTCCTGGCCGAGCCCCGGATCGCCAAGGCCGCCGGGACGCTCGGCCGGGACCTGGTGAAAGCGGTCGTCACCGACGTCCAGCGGGCCGCGCGGGCCGGGGAGATCGCTCCCGAGGCCGTCGCCGACGCCGTGCTGGCGCGGCTGCCGGCGAGCGCGTCCTCGCTGCGGCCGGTGGTCAACGCGACCGGCGTCGTCGTGCACACCAACCTCGGCCGGGCGCCGCTTTCGGCCGCCGCGCTCGACGCCCTCGTCGCGGCCGGCGGGGCCACCGACGTCGAGTTCGACCTCGCGACCGGTGAGCGGGCCCGGCGCGGGCGCGGCGCCCTCGCGGCGCTGCACGCGGCCGTGCCGGACGCCGGCGCGGTGCACGTGGTCAACAACAACGCGGCCGCCCTGCTGCTCTGCGCGCTCGCCCTCGCCCCGGGCCGGGAGATCGTCGTCAGCCGGGGCGAGCTGGTCGAGATCGGCGACGGCTTCCGCATCCCGGACCTCCTGGCGTCGGCCGGCGCCCGACTGCGCGAGGTCGGGACGACCAACCGGACGGCGGCCCGCGACTACGCCGCGGCGATCGGCCCGGACACCGGGTTCGTGCTCAAGGTCCACCCGTCGAACTACCGCGTCACCGGGTTCACCGCGGAGGCGGCGCTCGGCGAACTGGCCGGGCTCGGCGTGCCGCTGGTCGCCGACATCGGCTCGGGCCTGCTGGCCCCGCACCCGCTACTGCCGGACGAACCGGACGCGGCGAGCGCGCTGCGGGCGGGCGCCACGGTCGTCACGGCCAGCGGGGACAAGCTGCTCGGCGGCCCGCAGGCCGGTCTGCTGCTCGGCGACGCCGACGTCGTCGAACGGCTCCGGCGGCACCCGGCCGCGCGGGCCCTGCGCGTCGACAAGCTGACCCTCGCCGCCCTCGAAGCGACGCTGCGCGGGCCGGAACCGCCGGTGCGCGCCGCGCTCGAAGCGTCCGTCGCGAGCTTGCGGGAACGCGCCGAAGCGCTGGTCAAGGCCCTCGGCGACGTCGACGCTCGGGTGGTGACGTCGGTGGCGGCCGTCGGCGGCGGGGGCGCGCCCGGGGTCGAACTGCCCAGCGTCGCGGTGAGCCTGCCCGCCCGGTACGCGGCCGCGTTGCGCACCGGCGAACCCGCCGTGGCCGGCCGGGTCGTCAAGGACCGCTGCCTCCTGGACCTGCGGACCGTGCGCCCGGACGAAGACGCGCAGCTGCGGGAAGCCGTCCGCCGATGCGGGTGATCGTCACCGCCGGGCACGTCGACCACGGGAAGTCCACGCTCGTGCGGCGGCTGACCGGGATGGAGCCGGACCGGTGGGCCGAGGAACGCCGCCGCGGCCTCACCATCGACCTCGGCTTCGCGTGGACCCGGATCGGCGAGGAGGACATCGCGTTCGTCGACGTGCCGGGCCACGAGCGGTTCGTGCCGAACATGCTCGCCGGCGCCGGGCCGGCCCCGGCGGTGCTGTTCGTCGTCGCCGCGGACGAGGGCTGGATGCCGCAGTCGGCCGAGCACCTCGCCGCGCTGGACGCGTTCGGCGTCCGCCGTGGCCTGCTGGTCGTCACGAAAGCCGACCGCGCCGACCCGGCCGCGGCGACGGCGCTGGCGCTGCGGGAGATCGCCGCGACGTCGCTGAGGGCGGTCCCGAGCGTCGCCGTCAGCGGGACGACGGGCGCGGGCCTCGACCGCCTGCGCGCGGCGATCGGCGACCTCACCACCGGGCTCCCGGCCCCCGACCCGGACGCCGACGTCCGGCTGTGGATCGACCGCGCCTTCACGGTTTCCGGGGCGGGCACGGTCGTCACGGGCACCCTCTCCGCCGGCACGATCGCCGCGGGCGACGAGCTGCTGCTGGGGCCGGCGCGGGTGAAGGTCCGCGCCCTGCAGGCCCTCGGCGAACCCCGCGACCAGGTCGGCGCGGTGGCCCGGGTCGCGGTGAACCTGCGCGGCACCGCACGCGGCGACGTCCGCCGCGGCGACGTCCTGCTCACGCCGGGCCGCTGGCGCACCACGGCCGAGTTCGACGTCCGGCTGCGCGGCGCGGCCGCGGCGGACCTGCACCGCGAGCTGGTGCTGCACCTGGGTACCGCGGCCGTGCCCGTGCGCGTCCGTCCACTGGGGACGGACACCGCCCGGCTCACCACGGCGGCCGCGCTGCCGCTGCGCACCGGGGACCGCGGCCTGGTGCGCGACCCCGGCGAGCACCGGATCGCCGCCGGGTTCGACGTCCTCGACGTCGACCCGCCCGCCCTGGCTCGCCGGGGCGCGGCCCGGGCCCGCGGCCGCGAGCTGACCGAACCCGACCTCGCGCGGACGTACCTGCGGCGCCGGGGTTTCGTGCGTGCCGGGGACTTCGCGGCGATGGGCCTGCTTCCGACGGGGGAGCGGCTGGGCGAGTGGTGTGCGGACGAGGAGCGGCTGGCGGCGGTGCGCGCGCGGGCGGCCTCGGTGGTGGGGGCGTGGGACAGCACGGCGGCGGGTGTGCCGGTGGAGGCGTTGCGGCACCGGCTCGGGCTGCCCGCCGCGGAGCTGGTCGTCCCGGTGCTGCGGGGCACCGGTTTCGAGGTGGCGGGCGGGCTGGTCCGCCGCCCCGGCGCCGGCCTCGCCCCGGCCGTCGAGAAGGCCCTCGAAGGGGTGGCGAAGCGGCTCGCGGAGCACCCGTTCCGCGCGCCGGAGGCGGACGAGTTGCGGGCACTGGGCCTCGGCCGCCGAGAGCTGGCGGCCGCCGTCCGCCTGGGGCGTTTGACGGCGGTCGCCGAAGGGGTGGTGCTCGGCCCGGACGTGGCGGAGCGCGCGGTGGAGGAGCTGCGCCGGCTGCCCCAGCCGTTCACGGTCTCCGAGGCCCGCAAGGCCCTCGACAGCACGCGCCGGGTGATGATCCCGCTGCTAGAACGCCTCGACGCCGCCGGCCGGACCGAACCCCTCGGCGACGGCACCCGCCGCACGACGGACTAGCCCTTTCTCGGCCCAGGGACGACGGGCCGCACCCCCGAGACCGGGCTGCTGGCCCTGTGGGCCGTCCTGCGGGTCCGCTGGCCGGCGGTCGCCGACCACCTGCAACGCCACCCGGCGGCTGTCCTCGGGATCGGGGAGCCTCAGTGGTGTCCCGAGCTGTTCCCGGAGCACCTGCTCGACGTCGTGGTCCGGGGCAAGGAGCTGCGCGCGGTCGTCGGCGACCCCGTGCACGGCCCGCTGACCGAAGACGCCATCCGCCGCTGCTGCGGAACGGACTAACGCCGGTCCTCGACCAGCGACTGCGTCCCGATCACCCCCAGCAGCGCCAGCCGGTCGGCGGCCTCGGTGCCCGGCTCGGCCGAGTAGACCATGAGGCGCAGGTCGCTGCCCGCGACGCTGAGGACGTCGCAGTCCAGGGTCAGCTCGCCGACGTCCGGGTGGTCGATCGTCTTGCGGGCCGATTCGTGCTGCCCGATCGCCCCCGATTCCCACAGGTCGGCGAACCGGGGGCTGTGCTGCCGCAGGTCGGCGATGAGTGCCCGGAGGCCGGCGTCACCCGGGTAGGTGCCGGCGGTGCGGCGCAGGTCGGCGACCAGCGCCGCCTGCAGCGCCTCCCGCGACTCCGGGGTGTCGCGCACCCGGGCGTTCGGGCTCAGGAAGGTGCGCCGGACGCCGTTGAGGTCGCGGCCGTGCCATTCGCCCATGAGGGCGGTGTACAGCGGGTTGACCAGGAGCTGGTTCCAGGCCGCGTCGAAGACGGCGACGGGGGTGCCGGCCAGCCGGTCCAGCATGCGGTGGACGCCGGGGGTGATGTGCCGCGGGACCGTGCCGGGGCCCGGCGGCGCGAGGCCGGCCAGGCGGAACAGGTGCGCCCGTTCGTCCCGGGAGAGGCGCAGGGCCCGGGCCAGCGCCTCGACCACCTGCGCCGACGGGCTGGTGGCGCGGCCCTGCTCGAGCCGGATGACGTAGTCGGCGGAGATGCCGGCCAGCTGGGCCAGTTCCTCACGGCGCAACCCGGCGGCCCGGCGGCGGCGGCCGGCGGGCAGGCCGGCGGCCTCGGGCGAGACGCGGTCGCGCCAGTGGCGCAGGGCCGTGCCGAGTCCGGTGTTCGCCATGCCTTCGATTGTGCAAGCCGGACGGCCGGTTGTCCTGGTACTGCCGGTCCCAGGAAAACCGGGCCACTTCCTGCGCCGCGATCCCGGGCCGATCGTGGAGGCGACGGAAAGGAAGCAATCCCATGCACCAGCTCGCTCTCGTCACCGGCGCCACCTCCGGCATCGGCCGGGCTTTCGCCGAACGCCTCGCCGCCGACGGCTACGACCTGATCGTCACCGGCCGCCGCGAGGACCGCCTCGCCGAGTTCGCCGCCGCCCACCCCGACGTCGAGGTCCGCACGGTGGCCGCCGACCTGGCCACCGACGACGGTGTCGCGGCCGTGGCCGCGCTCTGCGCCGCCGAGCCGCTGACCGTGCTGGTCAACAACGCCGGTGTCGCCCACTACATGCCGCTGGCGCAGCTGCCCGCCGACAAGGCAGGCGAGCTCGTCCACGTCAAGGTCGCCGCACCCACGATGCTCACCCGCGCCGCCGTCGCGGGCATGCAGGACCGCGGCGAGGGCAAGATCGTCAACGTGGCCGGGATGATCGCCTTCAGCGGCCCGGCCGATTCCGCGGTCATGCCCCGCCGGGCCGTCTACGCCGGCTCACTGGCCTACCTGGTCGCCTTCTCCCAGACGTTGAACGCCGAGCTCCAGGGCACCGGCGTCCGGGTGCAGGTGCTGTGCCCGGGTGTCGTCGCCACCGAGTTCCACGAGCGGCAGGGCCTCGACCTCAGCGCGGTGCCCCGGATGTCCGCCGCCGACGTCGTCACGGCGTCCCTGCGCGGCTTCGAGCTCGGCGAAGCCGTCACCGCCCCGGGGGTCGAGGACGCCGGCCTTCTCGACGCCGTTTTCCGGGCCGACCTGGCCGCCTTCGGCGGGCAGAGCCCGGAACTCGCCTCCCGCTACCGCTGAATCCCGCCGAAGAACTCACCCAGCGCGGCCGCGAGGGCTTCGGGATTCTCTTCGGCGACGTGGTGCCCGGACTTGATCGCGTGCCCGCGCAGGTCCGTCGCCCACGGCCGCCAGACGGCCAGCACGTCCCCGTAGAGGTCTTCCAGGTCGTCGTCGCTGGACCAGAGCACCAAGGTGGGGCAGGTGATCCGCCGGCCCGCGGCGCGGTCGGCGTCGTCGTGGGCGCGGTCGACGCCGAGGCCCGCGCGGTAGTCCTCGAGCATCGCGGTGACCGTGGCCGGGTCGTGGATCGCCCGGTGGAAGTCGGCGAAGTTCTCCGCGCCGAGCCGGTCGGGGGTGTTCCGCGTGCCGACGTCGTACCACGCGTCGGGGTCGGCGGTGATCACCCGCTCGGGTTTTTCCGGCTGGGCGAAGAAGAACCAGTGGTACCACTCGCGCGCGAACCGCGCGTCGCAGCGGTCCAGGGCCTCGGCGATCGGGACGGCGTCGAGGATCGCCGCGCCGCGGACCACGTCCGGGTGGTCGAGCGCCAGGCGCGTCGCCACGTAGGCGCCGCGGTCGTGGCCCGCCACGAAGAACTCTTCGTGCCCGAGCTGCCGCATCAGCGCGACGCAGTCCGCCGCCATGACGCGTTTGCTGTAGGGCGTGTGGTCTTCGTCGGTCGGCGGCTTGGTGGACTCGCCGTAGCCGCGGGTGTCCGGGCACACGACGGTGAACCGCTCGGCGAGCCGCGGCGCGACGCGGTACCACGTCGTGTGCGTCCGCGGATGGCCGTGCACCAGCAGGAGCGGCGGCCCGGAGCCGCCGTGGCGCACCCGGAGCGTCACCGCGCCGACGTCGACGCGGTCCAGCGTGAAGCCGTCGAACACGTTCCGCCCCCGGACATGAGCCCGCTGCCGCACCCCGGAGACCGGGGCGCGGCAGCGGAGGACAGGTCACTTCTTGTCCGTGACGCCCTTCACGGCGTCCTTGACCTTCTCGCCGGCCTGCTTGAGCGAGCCCTTGGCCTGGTCGGTCTTGCCTTCGGCCTGCCACTGCTCGTTGCCGGTGGCGTCGCCGACGGCTTCCTTCGCCCGGCCCTTGAGCTCTTCGCCCTTGTTTTCCAGCTTGTCGTTCATCAGAGTGCACCTTCCGTCGCGGCGACATTTCCGGATCGGCCAGTCGCCAAAAGGGCCTTGCTGAAGGGTTACCCACTGGTTCGAAAGCTACACATCGGCCGGCAGATGGCCGCCGGTCCGCTCGATCCGCTGGATCGCCGGCTCCGCGAGGACGCCGTGCACGACGACCGACACCGCGACGGCGAGCGCGCCCACCCGCCACAGCACGTCCTGCTGCGGCACGGGAAGCCGGTTGAGCGTGTAGGCCAGGTAGTAGAGCGTGCCGATGCCGCGGACGCCGAAGAACGCGATCGCCGCGGTGGCCGGCCGAGCCGGCGAGGGTGCGCCGAGCAGGGACAGCCAGCCCACCAGCGGCCGGACCACCAGCACGGCGACGACGGCGATCACCACCTCGAGGGGCTGGAGCCCGCGCAGCAGGCCGTCGCCGATCGCCAGGCCCAGCCCGAGCAGCGCGAGCGGGACGAACAATCGTTCCAGCTGGTGGCCGAAGGCGTGCAGGACGCCGTGGTATTCGTGCTCGCGCTCCTGCGTCCGCACCGCGACCGCCGCGACGAACACGGCGACGAAGCCGTTGCCGTGCACCACTTCCGACAGGGCGTAGGGCACGAACGCCAGCGCGAGCAGGACCAGGCCGTCGGCGTACTCGGCCAGCCGCAGCCGGTCCGACGGCGCCCGGAAGATCGCCCAGCCGAGCAGCCGCCCGGTGACCAGGCCGGCCAGGACCCCGACGACCAGGGGCAGCAGCAGGTCCACCAGCACCCAGGACAGGTCCATCCGCGGCTGCCCGCTCGCCAGGGCCAGGCCGAGGATGACGAACGGCATGGTGAGGCCGTCGTTCAGCCCGGCTTCCGTCGTCAGCGTGAAGCGGATTTCGTTGTTCCTGGCCAGTTCCGGCTCGACGTCGGGGTGCGGGACGCCGATGTCGCCCGCCAGCACCGGGTCGGTCGGCGCCAGCGCCGCGGCCAGCAGCAGCGCGACGCCGGGGGCGAGCGCGAGCCACCAGTAGCCGAGCAGGGCGATCGCGAGGATCGACACCGGCATGGTGATGGCGAGCAGCCGCCACGTCGAGCCCCAGCGTTTCAGGCCGAACGGACGGTCCACCGAGAGGCCCGCCCCGGCGAGGGCGACGAGAATGCCCAGCTGGGAGAAGGATTCCACGCCCTGCAGGTGGGCGGCCGGGTCGCTCCAGCCATTGCCGTAGGGGGCGGGCAGCGGCAGCACCCCGAGCAGGATCCCGGCGCCGAGCATCACGAGCGGCACCGAGAACGGCCGGTCGGCGACCAGCTTCGGCACGATCGCTGCGGCGAGCGCCAGCAGACCGGCCACTCCGAACAACACCGTCAACGACGACAAAAGGTTCCTCCTGCTCCCTGGTCCCGGCGCCACCGCGATCGGCCGGGCACCCGCGAGCCGGGTAGCGTGGCAGGAAGAGGCGCGCCGCGGCCCGGATTCCCGGTGCGCGGGCGGCGAAACCGAGGAGGCCGCGGTGACGGCGACGAGCAGGGGATGCCGGTCCTGCGTTCGTCGGGTGCGCGGCTGGAGCCGACCGATCCGCGCGGGTGCTGTGCCGACGTGCGGGTGACAACACCGAGGAGGCCGCGGTGACGGCGATGAACGGGGCGGGCGGGGCGTGCCGGTTCTGCGGCAGGCGGCGCGATCCCCGGGTGCCCGGCCGGAAGGGCCCGATCTGCGTGGACTGCGTCCGGGCCGGCCTGCGGGTGGTGCGGGACGGTGCGGACCGGGAGAGCGGCGCCGGCGACGTGCTGGCCGCGGTGACGTCGCCGTTGGCCGCGGTGTGCGACTTCTGCGGCCGGCGGGAGCGCCGGACGTTCCTCGGGCTCCGGCGGCCGCTGTTGCGCGTGGACTGCGCCGCGCGGGACGCGGTGATCTGTGTGGACTGCCTGGACCACGCCGGCGACGTGCTGAACGTCGCCCTGCGCGGCTGACGGCGTTTCCGGCCCGGCCCCCGCGGGTAGCCGGGCGCCATGACGTCCACTCGGGAACACCGCACGCACCCGGAGACCGCCTCGGTCGCCGAAACCCTGCGCGTCGCGCTCGAAGTGGCGCTGCCCACACTGGCCGGCGGGGTGATCAAGCGCCGCCCGAACGCGATGGCGGTGGCCGGGAAGCTGCAGGTCGACCGCCCGGCCGTGCGGTTGCTGCGCCGGCTGCACGACCGCCACTACGGGCACCCGCTGAAGCTGCGCGTGCCCGGCCGGTCGGTCGGGCTGGCCCTGTCCGGCGCGGACGTGCAGCGGCTGCTGGCCGGCGCGCCGACGCCGTTCAGTCCGTCCACAGTGGAAAAACGCGCCGCGCTGGGACACTTCCAGCCGCACGGCGTCCTGATCTCGGACGCGGCCCGCCGGCCGGCCCGCCGCCGGTTCACCGAAGCCGTGCTGGAACCCGGCCGCCCGCTGCACGAGCTCGCGGCGCCGTTCGCCCGCGCCATCGCCGAGGAAGCGGCCGTCCTGCGAAGCTCGGAGACGCTCGACTGGGACACCTTCAACGTCGTCTGGTGGCGGCTCGTCCGGCGGATCGTGCTCGGCTCCGGCGCCCGTGACGACACGACGCTCACCGACCAGCTCGAACGCCTGCGGCTCGACGCGAACTGGGCGTACCTGCACCCGCGCCGCAAGCAGCTGCACGCGCAGTTCCGGCAGCGGCTCACCGCGCACCTCGGCCGCGCCGAACCCGGCAGCCTCGCCGCGGTGATCGCGGAGACCGCCGAGGACACCGCGCCCGACCAGGTGGCGCACTGGCTGTTCGCCTTCGACGCGGCGGGCATGGCGACGTACCGGACGCTGGCGCTGCTCGCGAGTCACCCGGCGGCCCTGGACCGCGCCCGCACGGACCTCGACGGTGCCGACCTCGGGGAGCCGAACCAGCTGAGCTACCTGCGCGCGTGCGTGCTGGACGCGGTCCGGCTGTGGCCGACCACGCCGATGATCCTGCGCGAGACGACCGAAGAGACGACCTGGGGCCCGGCGGGGACGACGGTGCTGATCTTCACGCCGTTCTTCCACCGGGACCCGGACCTCCCGTACGCCGACCGGTTCGACCCGGACCTCTGGCTCGACGGCCGCGCGGCGGAGAACCCGGCGCTGGTCCCGTTCAGCGCGGGCCCGGCCGTCTGCCCGGGCCGTGACCTGGTCCAGTTCTGCGCGAGCACGATGCTCGCGAACCTGCTGCGCGACCACCGGTACGAGCAGGCGTCCGGGCCGGTGCTGTCCCCGGACCGCCCGCTGCCGGCCACCCTCGACAACTTCCACCTGAAGCTCAAGCTGGTCGGCTGAGCCGGTTCCGCCGCAGCCGGACGACCACGACGACCGCCCCGGCGCCCAGCAGGAGCAGCGCGATCGGCAGCGCCGTCGGCCACCACGGCCAGGCGGGGCCTTCGAAGACGACGTCGTCGGTGGGCAGCTCGAGGACCTTCGCCGTCCACCGGGCGGTGGCGACGTCGGTGTGGCGGGACAACGCGCTCACCGCGGTGTCGTACGGGAAGCCCGGCCGGTCGTGGACGTACTCGGGCGCCGGCCCGCCGGGCGGTGGCGTGACGCCGCGCGTCGCGCCGGGTACGAGCAGCCGGTCGAGCTGTGCCGAGGCGAGGGCCGCCCGGGGCAGGAAGGTCAGGCCGTGCCGGGACCGGATCGGGCCGCCGTCGGTGCTCACCGCGAGGGTGCGCGAGGTCAGCGACTGGCCCTCGGTGTCGAACACCGAGGCGAGCTCGACCTCGCCGACGCCGTTCGCGAGCAGCACGCCGATGTCGTCGGGGTTCCAGCGGAACCCCGCGTTGAGGATCGCGGCCGCGTCCGGCATCCCGGCCGGCGGGTGCACCGGCACCGCGGTGCCGTAGCGGCGCCAGCCGATGGCCGCCGCGGCGTCGGCCGCCACCTGGCGCCCGGCGAGCCGCTCGACCCAGTGCAGCGTGCCGTCGACGCCGGAGAGGATCCCGGCGGTGGTCACGACCGTGCCGTCGTCGACGAACCGTTCTCCGCGGACCCACCGCACCGCCGGGTATTCGGCGGCCCAGGCGTCCACCTTGAGCCAGTGCGCGGTGGCGGGCCGTCCGTCGAGCAACCCGGCGGAGGCGAGCACCGCTCCGCCGTTGCAGACGCTCAGCAGCTTCGAGCCGTGGGCGGCCTGCTCCCGCAGCCACGCCGTGACCGGTTCGGTGCTGGGCTCGCCGACGTCCGGGAACGCGGGCACGACGACGAGGTCCGGCGCCCGCGAACCGAGCCGGGTGGCCAGCCCGGCGAAATCGAGGTCCGGCACCAGGTCGAGGCCGCCGGTCAGCGGTTTCGGCTCGCGGTGCGGCGCGACCGTGTAGACGTTGAACCGGCCGGTCGCGGCCAGGATCTCGTAGGGGGCGAGCGCATCGGAAACGACGGCACCGCGGTCCCCGACGACGACCACCGCGGTCGGCTTGGCCGGGTCGTGGGGGACCGGCGCGGCGGCGGGGACGGCCCGCGGCGGGCCGGCGGCGTAGAGGGCGTCGAACGCGCCGAGCGCGGCGACGGTCGCGCCCACGGCGGGGACCGCCAGCACGGCGAGCACCGCGGCGAGGACGAAGGCGAGGCGCTTCAGCTTCAGCTTCTGCATGATTCAGTGCCAGTACTCGGCGCGGCGCCACACCATGGCGGCCAGCATCAACGGGAACATGACGACGTGCCCGGCGACCATCAGGGCCGTGCCGGAGAGCGCGCCCAGCCAGTACGGCACGAGCAGCGCCACGAACGGCAGGTACATCACCGCGGCCATCTCGGCGATCCGCGGCCACGAGTGCCGGCGCAGGACCATCGCGAGCACCATGGCGACGGTCATGTTCGTGGCCATCACCAGCGCGTCGACGTCGGGGCGTTCGAGCCAGGCGGACGGCCACAGCGGGCCGAGCGCCACCATGCCGACGAGCATGGCGACGACCATTTCGACGTAGTGGCCGGTGAACCGGGCGAGTTTGCCGGCGGTGGTCCGGGTGGTTTCGGTGGTGGTCATGGTTCCCTCCAGGTCGGTCCTGGAAGGAGGATCGCGCCCGGAGGCCGTGCGGCCAGGTGCCGGAAGTCATGACCGGAGGTCACGGTCTAGAGCAGGCCGAGGTCCCTCGCGCGCAGGGCGGCCTGGGTGCGGTCGCGCGCGCCGAGCTTGCCCAGGACGTTGGTGACGTGGTTCTTGACCGTGCCTTCGGCGAGGAACAGCGTGGCGGCGATCTCCCGGTTGCTGCGGCCGTCGGCGAGCAGGCGCAGCACGTCGAGTTCGCGCTCGGACAGCGGCACCACCAGCGGCTGCGGCCGCGCCCGCGGTGCGTCCGGCAGCTGCGCGAACCGCGCGAGGACCTTCGCCGCCACCGACGGCTGCAGCACGGACTCCCCACGCGCCGCGGCCAGCACCGCCTCGACCAGCCGGGCCGACAAGACGTCCTTCAGCAGATACCCGACGGCACCCGCACGCAGGGCGGCGAAGACGTCTTCGTCGTCGTCGAACGTGGTCAGCGCGATGACCCGGATGCCGGGTTGCTCCACCCGCAGCCGCCGGGTCGCGGCCACCCCGTCGAGGACCGGCATGCGCAGGTCCATCAGGACGACGTCGGGGGCCAGCGCAGCGGCTTCGCGCAGGGCTTCGTCGCCGTTGCCCGCTTCGCCGACGACGTCGATGCCGTCGTGCGCGGCGAGCAGGGTGGCGAGGGCTTCGCGGAACAGGGCCTGGTCGTCGACGAGCAGGACGCGGACCGGCGTCATCCGGGGATCTCCATGGTCAGGGCGCTGCCGCCGCCGGGGGCCGAGGTGAAGGCGAGCTCGCCGCCGAGGTTGGCGGCGCGTTCCCGCAGCCCGACCAGGCCGAAGCCGCTCGACGCGCGGCCGTCGCTGCCGCGCCCGTCGTCGCGGACCTCGACCCGGACCGCGGTCGCGGTGTAGCCGAGCACCACGTCCGCCGTGGCGGCGCCGGCGTGCTTGCGGACGTTCGTCAGGCCTTCCTGCGCGGCCCGGAAGAGGGCTTCGCGCCGCTCGTCCGGGAGCGGGCGTTCGGTGCCGGTCACCGTGAGCCGGGCCGCGACCCCGGTCGCCGACGTCTCGTCCGCGAGGGCCTGCAGCGCCTCCGGCAGCGGCGGGACCGGCCGCGGTTCCCGCAGCGTCCGCACCGAGCGGCGCACCTCGGCCAGCGCGGTTTCGGCCTGCTCCTGCGCCTTCGCGAGCACCTCGTCGGCCTTGGCGGGATCGGTCGGCAGCACCGCCCGCGCGGCCTTCACCTGCATCTGGACGACGGTGAGCGAATGCCCGAGCCCGTCGTGGATGTCGCGCGCCACGCGGTTGCGTTCCTGTGCTGTCGCGAGCCGCTCCGCCTGGGCCGCGTGGTCGCGGAGTTTCGCGTGCGCTTCGGCGAGTTCGGCGCGCGAGCGCTGTTCCCGCAGCAGCAGTTCGGTGATGATCGCGGCGAACAGCACCGAGATGAGCGTGCCGATCCCTTCCCGCAGACCCGCGCCCAGCGACATGCCGAGGTGCACGAGCGGGACCACGGCGATGACGAGCGCGATCGCCGGCCGCGGCAGGCGCAGCAGCACACACTGGCTGACCAGCACGACCAGGAAGAGTGTCGTCCCGACGCCGGCGTTGATCGTGAAGAGCACGAAGGCCAGCGGCAGCTGGACGGCGACGTAGGCCGCGCTCCACGCGAGCCGCTCGCGGTCGCGGACCCAGCCGAAGGCCGCCGTCGCGAGCGCGGCGAAGACCGCGCCGAGCACCAGGGAAAGCCGGGGTGCCCCGGAACCGAGGACCCCGAGCACGATCGAGAGGAAGGCGCCGCAGGTCAGCGCCCCGAGGGCCCGGTTCATGCGGCCACTGTGGTGGCTGGGCGCGCCCGCGGTCAACCACGAAAGCGCTCACACGGCCGTTCGACACCCCGGCGCTTACGCTGGATGCGACGGCACCGCCGATTCGGGGGTTTGACATCGATGTCAGTGCTCTGGGGCGTCTCCTTCGACGCCACGCCGCTGTCCGGGGTCGTGGTCGAGTTCCTCAAGACGGCGCACCGCTTCGCCGATCGCGGCCACCGCGTCCACCTCGACCTCGGGTACGACATCAAGGCCGACAAGGGCGCGTTCTTCCGGCCCTACCGCGACGAGTCCCGGCTGCTGCCGGAGTGGGTCACGCTCGACCGCGTCGAGGGTGTGGCGGAGATCCGCGGTTACGACCGCGAGTTCGTCGAGCGGGTCCTGCGTGAAGTCGTGCATGGTGGGGACACCGCGCTGTGGCCCGAGATCGACCGGATCGCCGGGGAACTGGCGGACCGGATGGTGGCCGGCTGGGAACGGCTCGGCGTGACCGTCGTGATGGTGGAGAACGGGACCCTGCCGGAAAACCTCGCCTACACCGAGGCGCTGTACCGGGCGATCGACCGCTACGGCGCGCGGCACCGGCTCGGCCGGTTCGTCTTCTGGCGCGACCACGACCTGATGTGGCAGAGCGAACCGGGGATCGCCAAGTACGGCGCGTTCCCGTACCCCGGTGTCCCCGCGCCGCGGAACTCCCCGCACATCCACTACTTCGCCCTGCACGACGAGGCGCTGGCCCGGACCCTGGAGTGGGTGCCGGGCCTGGCCAACATCGACGTCCTGCCGAACTCCTTCGCCATCGCGCCCGCGCGGATCGACGAGCGCAACGCGGCTTTCCGGCGCGACCACGGCATTCCCGGCGACGTCCCGCTGCTGGCCCGGATCACCCGGATCATCCCGCAGAAGCGCATCGACCGGGACCTGCACCTGCTCGCGCTGCTGCCGGACGCGTGGCTGTTCGTCGCCGGCGACGTCGACGAGACGCCGGCCGAACACGCCCGGCTCGTCGACCTGGCCACCCGCCTGGGGGTGCGCGACCGTGTCGTGTTCGGTGGCTGGCTGACGCCGTACGACACCGCGGTCCCCGGCCGGTACTCCGTGCGCGACCTCCTCGCGCACGCGACGGTCGTGTCGTTCCTGACCTCCTACGACTACGAGAGCTACGGCAACCCGGTCAGCGAGGCGATCGCCTCCGGGACGCCGTACATCACCAGCGGGTACGAGCTCTACGACGTCGTCTACGCTGGCTTCCGGGCTCCCGTGCTGGACATCCGGGCGCGCGACCTGCCGGACGCGGCGTTCGCGGGCGAGGTCGCCGAGCTGATCACCGACGAAGGGAAACGGGCGGAAGTGGTGCGGGTGAACTCCGAACTCGGGCAGGCGCGGTTCGGCGCGCGGGTCGTCGACGACCTGGTCGACCGGCTGTACCCGCCGCCGATGGGTGCGGCGACGCGGCTGAGCGTCGTGCTGCCGGTGTACAACGAAGCCGCGAACCTCCCGGAGGTGCTGCGGACCCTGCACGACCAGCGCGACGGAGACGCGCCGCTGGACAAGAGCCGGTACGAGGTCGTGCTCGTCGACAACAACTCCACCGACGACACCGTGGCCATCGCGCACGCCTTCGCGGCCGCGCACCCGGACCTCGCACTGCACGTCATCCACGAGCCGGAACAGGGCGTCTCGTGCGCGCGGCGGGCCGGGATGGACTTCGCCGCGGCCCGCAGCCGCAACCGACCCGACAGCGACCCGGGGGAGCGGTTCTACCTCGTCTCCGCCGACGCGGACTGCCGGGTCGACCGCCGTTGGCTGAGCGAACTGTTCTCCGCCATGGAGTCGAGCAAGGCCGCCATCGGCGTCTGCGACTACTACTACAACGCCGCGCACTTCACCGGGCGGCCGCGGCTGTGGGACGCCATCCAGCGGACACTGCGGTGCCGTGCCGTCACCTTCGCGCTCTTCGGCGGCTTCCCCGACGGCAAGGGCTTCGCGGTCGAGCGTGACGCCTACGAACGCGCCGGCGGCATCGAAATCTTCTACCAGCTGCAGGACGGCAAGTTCGTCAACCACCTCTCCGACGACTGGGACTTCGGGATCAAGGTCGCCAACGGCGGCGACCCGATCACCTACGCGCCGCGCTCGCGCGTCGAGATCAACCCGCGGCGGGTCGACCACGCCATCGACGAGGTCATCGCCGGCCGCGCCTACGGCTCGGACGGCATCATCGTCATGCGCGACATCCGGCCGTCGGCGCCGTCGGAACCGGCCGACCTCACTGAGGCCGAGGCGCAACAGGCGTGGGAGTTCTCGATCAAGGACTTCACGCCGAAGAACACCATCCTGCCGGTGCTGCTGACACCCGCGCTGCTGGAGGACGACGCCGTCATCGCGTTCTTCGGCCCCGATCTCGCCGCGCGGCTGGCCCGCCGCATCAGCGAGATCCGGCACGAGATGCGCGTCGTCGACTTCACCCCGATCCACGCCTACAAGACGCCGTCCTACCGGCTGTACTTCGAGTTCGCCGACGAGCTGTTCGCGTGCCTGCGGCGGCACGTGGGCGAGGACATCGGGCACCCGCCGCCGCTGCCGCCGTGCCTGGCGGAGATCCCGCCCGCGCGGTTCGCCGAGTTCGTCCGCTACTACTGCGAAGACCGCGAGTCGGGCGAGGCCCACAACTACTTCGGCAACGGAGGGGTGTTCTGATGACCTTGGGCTACGAAGAAGCGGTCGGCTCGCTGCACGCGATCGACCCGGCGTGGCCGCGGCCCGCCGTGCTCGACGTCCTCGAAGCGCCCGAGAACCGGCACCTCCTGGATTTCGTGCAGGAGGACCCGTTCGGGGCGCACGTCTTCCCGGGCAACGTCCCCGGCTCGCCGTCGGAGTTCCTGCGCGACCTGGACACGCAGCTGGCTTCGAGCCGACCGATCCACCTCTGGTCCTACATCCCGACGTGCGCCTACCGCTGCCGGTTCTGCCAATACCCGGTGGTGCTGGTGAAGGGGAAGATGGAGAAGGCGGCGGACTGGGTCGACCTCAACATCGCCGAAGCCCGGCTGTGGCTCGACGCCGTACCCCACCTGCGCGGTGCCGAAGTGGGGGAGTTCAACGTCTTCGGCGGCACCCCGTCGCTGCTGCCGGAGCCGGAAATCCGGCGGCTGCTGGAGTTCTACCGCGCGAACTTCGGGTTCACCGCCGACACGACGGTCCGGTTCGAAGGCGACCCGAGCACGTTCACCCCGGCCAAGCTCGAGCTGCTGCGGGAACTGGGCTGCACCAAGCTGTCCAGCGGCGTCCAGTCGTTCGACGACCACGTGCTGGACCTGTGCGGCCGCGAGCACACCGCGCGGATGTGCGTCGACTTCGTCCGCAACGCGAAGGCGGCGGGCTTCGAGTGGGTCAGCATCGACCTGATGTACGGCCTGCTCGACCAGACCCTCGACAGCGTCCGCCGTGACCTGGACACCGTGCTGGAGAACGAGGTCACGGCGGTGGTCTGCACGAAGCTGCACCTGGCGTCCTACAGCGACACCCGCACCGGCGTCACCGGCGAGAAGCCGGCCGCGTGGCAGCTGCCGTCCTACCGGGACAAGCTGGTGCGCGACGGCCACCGCTGGCCCACCCTCGGCGAGCAGTACCAGATGCGGGAGCTGCTCACCGAGGGCCTGCGCGCGGCCGGGTACACCGAGCACCCGACGATGTACTTCGCGCGCGACGGCCTCGGGCCGGAGAAGTGGAAGTCCATCATGGTCGACCAGGACAAGCAGGAGGCCGAGGTCGCGATCGGCCTCGGCGGCAGTTCGAGCTGCCGCGCGTCCGAGGCGATCACCGACGTGAACTCCCGCCGCTACACCGAAACCGTGCTCTCCGGCCGGATCCCGCTGGGCTCGGCGACGCGGTTCACGCCCGAGGCGCAGGAGGCCCGGGCCGTCAAGATGGCGCTGACGACGTTGCAGCCGCTGCGGGATTCCCGGCACCGGCAGCGCTTCCCGGGACGCTCGCTGTTCGCCGAACCGTGGCTGGGCAAGTTCCGCTCGCTGGCTTCGCGTGGCCTCGTCCGGTTGGGGCCGGACGTCGTCGAGCTGACCCCGGCCGGGGAGGTGCTCGTCGAGGCGATCATCACCACCGAACTCTGAAGATCACTGCATCGGGTGACCGACGCCTCGCGGGGAACGGGCGCGGCAGGCAGCATGGACTCCGGACCTGCTCCCAACGTGATCGGAGCCCGGATGAACCGAACCGTGGCGGGTGCTGCCGCCCTGGCGGTGCTCGCGGCCGTGGTGGTCGCGACGCCGGCCCGAGCCGACTACTCCCTGGCGGACACGAACTACGCCGGCACGCAGATCGCGCGCCACGAAGGTGTCCAGGGGACTCCGCGAGCCGACGCGCCCGGGCAGACGCTCGGGCACGACGTCAGCGGCCACCAGGGCCCGGTCGACTGGGCCGCGGCGGCGGGTGCCGGGGCGAAGTTCACCTACGTCAAGGCGACCGAGGGCACTGGGTTCGTCAACCCGCTGTACGCGCAGCAGTACGACGGCGCCCACGCGGCGGGCATCATCCGCGGCGCGTACCACTTCGCCCGCCCGGACGTCTCCGGCGGCGCCGAACAGGCGAAGTACTTCATCGCCCACGGCGGCGGCTGGCGCGCGGACGGCACGACCCTGCCCGGCGCGCTGGACGTCGAGTACAACCCGTACGGCGAAGCCTGCTACGGCAAGAACCCCGCCGACCTGACGGCGTGGATCGCGGACTTCACCCGGACCTACCTGGCGAAGGTCAAGCGCAGCGCGCTGATCTACACGAGCACGGCGTGGTGGAAGCGCTGCACCGGCAACTCGAACCGCTTCGGGAACACCGACCCGCTGTGGCTGGCGCGGTACGGCCCCGAGGTCGGCGAACTGCCGGCGGGGTGGGAGAAGCAGAGCATCTGGCAGTTCGCGCGGGGCGGCGGCCTGCCGGGGGACCAGAACTACTACAACGGCCCGATCGGCCGCGTCCAGGCGCTGGCGAAGGGTTAGCCCCGCAGGCGCACGTCCGGCCACGGCGGCCGGTGCACCATGGCGATGCCGGCCAGGGTGGCCGCGACCAGGCCGACGCCGATGCCCAGCAAGGTGATGCGCGTGGTGTCGACCGCCGGTTCCCAGCGGGCCCGGCCCTCGTGCACGGTGAACACGCCGACCGGGCGGTGGACCGGGAGCACCGTGGTCCCGTCCGGGGTTTCGTACGGATCGCCGAAGATGCGGGGTTCGGTCATGCCCGCCATCGAACCGGAGACCGTCGCCGCTGACAAGATCGGACAAAACCCTGTCGCTTCCGTGACCGGCTGCTTACGATCGGCTGAAGAGCTGCTCGTCGATCGTCCACTGTGGACTCGGGAGGCGCCGTGCGCAGGTTCGCCCTTCTCGCCGCGGTATCCGTGGCCGCGGCCGTCGTCGGCTCCGCTCCGGACGCCGCCGGGGCCGGGCGCGGGTGGTTCACGTCGTGGGCGCAGTCGCAGGACGGCCGGGCCGACGCGGCCGTCACCGACCGGTCCCTGCGGATGATCACCCACCTCAGCCAGGGCGGCGACGCCGTGCGCGTCCGGTTCCAGAACACCTTCGGCGCCGGTCCGCTGACCATCGGGCACGCCACGGCCGGGCCGAGCGCGGGCGGCGCCGCGGTCGCCTTCACGCGGGACCTGACCTTCGCGGGCCGTCCCGCGGTCACGATTCCCGCCGGTGGCGAGGTGTGGAGCGACGACGTCCGGCTCGCGACGACCCCGGATTCCGAGCTCGCCGTGAGCATGGCGGTCGAAGGTACCGCCGTGCCCGGCCGCCACGGCGCGGCCCTGCGCGACCAGTACCTCACCCCGCCGGGCTCGGGTGACCACGCCGGCGACGTCCCGGGCGGCGCGTTCACGGCCACGGTGAGCTCGACGTACGTGGTCAGCGCCGTCGACGTGCACACCGGGCGTTGACGGGGGTCGTGGTCCCGTTCGGCAGCTCGGTCGTCGACGGGATCGGCAGCACCCCCGGCGCGAACCGCCGGTGGACCGACGACCTGGCGCGGCGGATCGTCGCCTCGGCCGCGCCGCTCGCCGTGGCCAACGCCGGCGTCTCCGGCACGACGAGCGCCCGGTCGTGCCCGGGGATGCCGCCGTCCGTCGCCGGATTGGACGCGGCGAGCCGTCTGGACCGGGACGTCCTGGCGCTGCACGGCGTCACGGCCGTCATCTACTACTACGGTACGAACGACCTGGCGTACGGCTGCGACGCGGCGACGATCCTCGACAGCTACCGCGAGGTGTTCGCGCGGCTGCGGGCGGCCGGGATCCCGGTGTACGTCACGCCGAGCACGCCCCGGCCGGGGTACAGCGACCAGGCGAACCTGGCCCGGCACGAGATCGCGTTGTTCGTGCGGCGCTGGAACACCTGCGGCGGCACGTGTGCGGGGGTCGTGGACTTCGACACCGTGCTGGCGGATCCGCTGAAGCCGAACAGCATCCTCCCGGCCTACGACAACGGCGACGGCATCCACGCGAACGCCGCCGGCCAGCAGGCCCTCGCGGACTTCGTCTCGGTATCGATGCTCACCCGTTCCGGGCCGGTTCCTCACACGATGGGGTGACTGAGCGAGTCGGAGCGGCGCGACTGTGCGTGCCGGTCAGCAGAGTACGTCCGGTGATGAACGAGTCGATGGACGACGCCGGGTGCTGCCTGCTGTCGGTGGCCTGGAACGTCGCCCCGCTGGCCGAAGGAGGCTTGGGCTCCCGCCGCGGCGACCTGCGGCGCACGGTGGTGGCGGTGTGCCGGACGGCGGGGCACGGCGCCCGCGACTGGGCCGCGCGGCACGGGGTGGGGACGGAAGCGGAGTACCGGCCGTTCCTGCAGCTCGCCGACGTCGCCTACGAGATCGCGACGCTTTTGCTGCTGGTGGAGGACTTCCTGGTCCCGGACCTGGAGCGCGAACACCGCCGCTGGGCGGAGATCGAGGAGCTGACCGGCCGGCTGACGGAGCTGGCCGAGTGGACGGCGGCCTTCCTCTTGTCAGGCGCTCCCTTACGGCTGTAAGGTCACGCCTGACAAGGGAGGTCGTCGATGGTGATCGCGCGTTGTTCCTTCTGTGCCAAGCCGAACACGGAGGTGGAGGTCCTGGTCGGCGGCCCGGGCGTGTTCATCTGCGACGGCTGCGTCGGGCTGTGCGTGTCGGTGATCGAAGGCAGGCCGGCGGACGCGCCGATGATCGCGCCGTGGGAGCACGACCTGCCGCTGGAGCAGGTGCTGTCCAACCTGGCCCCGGTGTCGGCGGCGAGCACCCAGGTCCAGCAGAACCTGGCGGCCTGGGTGGGCAAGGCCCGCGACCTGGGTGGCACGTGGTCCCAGATCGGCGAGGCGCTGGGGATGACCCGTCAGTCGGCGTGGGAGCGGTTCGCCTGGACGGGTGATGCGTGAGTCCGGGCGCTGATCTTCGGCAACGGGCTCACGACGCCGGCCACGCGGTCGCCCGCCGGGCCTTTCTTCAGCCGGCGCCGTAGCGGAGGCCGTCGACGAGGACGCCGACCATGCGCCTGCCGTGCCCCGGCTCGCGGCCGGGCACGGGCTGGCACAACAACGCGATCGCGTGCAGGAGGTCCTCGGCGTCGAGGTCGCCGCGGATCGCGCCGGCGGCGGCCGCCGCGTCGAGCAGGGCGGTGAGCGTCGGGCCCAACCGCTCCATGAAGTAGCCGGGCAGCCCCTCGAACGCCGGATCGCCCGAGTGCAGGGCCGAGGCGAGCCCGCGTTTGGTCTCGAGCAGTGCGACGAACCGGTCGACCCAGAGCGAAAGCGCCCGCGCCGGCGGGTGGGCGGCGCTCAGCTCGGGGCCGGCGTCGGCGACGGCGTCGATCCCGGTCCGCACGACGGCCTTGACCAGGTCCGAGCGCTGGGGGAAGTGCCGGTACAGCGTGCCGACGCCGACTCCGGCGAGGTCGGTGATCTCCTTGGCCGGGGCGTCCACGCCGGAGGTGTCGAAGACCGTCCGCGCCGCCTCGATCAAAGCCTCGACGTTGCGCTGGGCGTCGGCGCGCCGTCGTCGGGTCTCCTGGGTCACTGCGCCCCTCTCGGTTGCATAACCGGAAAGCCTTTCCGTATAGTTCCGGAATAGGTTTCCACTTACGGCCAGCGTACGGCATCCGCGCCGGCCGGCACCTCGGCGGGAGAGAACCCATGCAGTACCGCACCCTCGGCCGGACCGGGATCAAGGTCAGCCCGTACGCACTCGGCGCGATGATGTTCGCGACCTCCTTCGGCAATCCCGACCCGGACGACTCCGCCCGCATGATCCACAAGGCACTGGACGCGGGCCTCAACTTCATCGACACCGCCGACGCCTACGGCGACTCCGAAGAGGTCGTCGGCCGGGCGTTGCGCGGCCGCCGCGACGAGGTCGTGCTCGCCACCAAGTTCGGCCGCCAGGTCGGTGACGACCCGCACCACCAGGGCGCGTCCCGGCGCTGGATCACCACCGCCGTCGAGCACTCGCTGCGGCGCCTGCAGGTCGACCACATCGACCTCTACCAGCTGCACCGCACCGATCCTGCGACGGACGTCGAGGAAACGCTTTCCGCGCTGACCGACCTCCTCCGCGCGGGCAAGATCCGCGCGATCGGCACGTCCCAGAGCCTCGCGTCCGACATCGTCGAGGCCCAGTGGGTCGCCGAACGGCGAGGCCTGGCGCGGTTCCGCGCCGAGCAGGCGGCCTACTCCGTGCTCAACCGCGGCGTCGAACGCGAAGTGCTGCCGCTGGCCCAGCGCTTCGGCATGGGCACGCTGATCTGGGGCCCGCTCGGCCAGGGCCTGCTCACCGGGCGCGTCCGCAAGGGCGAGCGGAACGACCTGCGCCGCGCCCACCTGCTCAAGCACCTCAGCGACGAACGCCGGCTCGATGTCGTCGAGCAGCTCGTGCCGCTGGCCGCCGAAGCGGGCCTGCCGATGACCCACCTCGCGATGGCCTTCGTCATCGCCCACCCGGGAGTCACGAGCGCACTGCTCGGTCCCCGGACCATGCCCCAGCTCGACGACCTGCTGGCCGGCGTCGAGGTCCGCCTCACCGACGACGTCCTCGACCGCATCGACGAAATCGTGCCGCCCGGCACCAACATCGGCGCCCTCGACCAGAACTACCAGCCGCCGGCCGTGCACGACCCGGCCCTGCGCCGCCGCCCGCTGGCCGAGCGCGCCGCGGCCTGAACGGACACCGCGTAACCGGGTGAGCGGCCGGCTCGGCCCACCGCGGCGGGCCGAGCCGGCGCCGGGGTCACCACCAGCCGTTGCAGTGCCCGCTCAAGCTGTCGCAGAGCCGGAAGGCGATCTTCTTGACGTCGTGGTAGCTGCCGTCGAAGGCGGAGTTCGTGACGTGGCCGTCTTCGGAGCGCTGCAGGTAGGTGTAGGACGGCAGCGAGGAGGGGCCGCTGGTCCACCACTTGCCGTCGTAGTCGTTGCCGTCCCAGACCCAGGACTTGCAGAACGTGATCTCGCCGCCGGAGCCCAGGTCGCCGCACTGCTGGGCGGCTGAGGCGGGCGAAGCGGCGACCAGCCCGGCGCCCGCCACCGCGACTGCGATGAGGCCGGCTTTCTTGGCCAGGGTAAGAAACATCGAACCCCCAGTGATTCGTGTGGACGGACCGGAACCGGCCCCGTTCGGATCGTGGCGGAGGCGGCGGGAGGCGGTCAACGGCAAGATCATGAACGACAGCTTCCGTTCACCTGCCGTCCACCGTTCGCAAAAATCTCCCGGGGCGTGTCGAGAACGCGCGATCGGCTCCGACTGGAGGGCAGTGGCGGCCGCGAGGGCCGCCCCCACCTACCGGAGCGTGCATGATGACCAAGGTGACCGCCCAGATGTCGGTGTCCCTCGACGGCTGCTACACCGGGCCGCGGGACGCGCGGGGTGACCGGGACATGAACGGCTGGATGCGGGGCCCCGAAGCGCCCGGGTTCTTCCGGGTGACCCGGTGGGCCGTCGACGCCATGGCCTGGCGGGAGCGGCAGGGCTTCGCCGGCGGCGAGCAGTCGGTCGACTCCGAGATCGTCGCGGAGACCTTCGCCGCGGCCGGGGCCTACGTCATGGGACGGCGGATGTTCGACGCCGGCGAGGTCCCGTGGGGCGAGGAACCGCCGTTCCGCGCTCCGGTGTTCGTCGTCACCCACCGTCCCCGGCCGGTGCTCGAACGCCGGGGTGGCACGTCCTTCACCTTCGTCACCGACGGCGTCGAGCGGGCCGTCGAGCTGGCGCGGGCCGCCGCCGGTGC
This sequence comes from Amycolatopsis sp. cmx-13-12, assembly GCA_049998155.1. Taxonomy (GTDB): domain Bacteria; phylum Actinomycetota; class Actinomycetes; order Mycobacteriales; family Pseudonocardiaceae; genus Amycolatopsis. Next base: position 47,600 of record JAEBES010000003.1, read on the forward strand.
CAAGGACGTGGCGGTGGCCGGCGGCGGTGAGCTCCTGCGCCAGGTGCTGGCCGCCGGCCTGCTCGACCAGCTCGAGCTGCACATCGCCCCGGTGCTGCTGGGCGACGGCCAGCGCCTGCTCGGCCCCGGGCTCGGCCTCGGCGCGGGCGACAGCATCGAGCTGGTCCCGGCCCGGGTCGTCGACACGCCGGGCGTCACCCACATCCGCTATACCGTCACCGGACGGTCGAAGCTGGTGCTGGACGACCGCGGCGCCAGCGGTGACCTGGTCGGATCCGCCGACACCGGCAAGTGAGAGAGGAGCGAACGGTGAAGTACATGCTGTTGATCTACGGCAACGAGGAAGCCTTCAACTCGGTGGGTGCGGAGACCCTCGCCGAGGTCATCCGCGAGACCGACGCCCTCAACCGGGAGCTGTTCGAGTCGGGTGAGCTGGTCGGTGCCTACGGCGTCGCCGACGAGGTGAACGCGAAGATGGTCCGGGTCACCGACGGGACGCCGGTGGTGACCGACGGCCCCTACGCCGAGGCGAAGGAGTTCCTGGGCAGCTTCATGATCGTCGACTGCGACAGCCTGGACCGGGCGCTGGAGATCGCGGCGCGCGCCCCGTCGGCGCGCTACTGGGGTGTCGAGGTCCGGCCGCTGATGCACGAGGCCGACGTCGCGCCGTGACCGGCTGGCAGGCCGTCCGGCGGCTGGTCCCGGAGGTGCTCGGCGTGCTCGTGCGCCGGTACGGGCAGTTCGACGCCTGCGAGGACGCCGTCCAGGAAGCACTGGTGGCGGCCGCGGCCCAGTGGCCGGTGGACGGGTGGCCGGAGAACCCCCGGGCGTGGCTGGTGACGGTGGCCTCGCGCCGCCTCGCCGACCAGGTCCGCAGCGACGCCGCTCGCCGGCGGCGGGAGGAGGCCGATGCCCTCCGCACTCCTCCCGCCGGCGACGTCGAAGCCGGTGACGACACGCTCACGCTGCTGTTCCTGTGCTGCCACCCGGCGCTGACGCCGTCGTCGCAGATCGCGCTGACGCTGCGGGCGGTCGGCGGCCTGTCGACGGCGGAGATCGCCCGGGCGTTCCTCGTCCCCGAGGCGACCATGGCCCAGCGCATCAGCCGGGCCAAGCACCGCATCAAGGGGGCCCGTTTCGCGCTGCCGCCCCCGGCCGAGCAGGCGGCTCGGCTCGGCGTCGTGCTCCACGTGATCTACCTCGTGTTCAACGAGGGCTACACGGCCACGTCGGGGACGCGGCTGGTGCGGGCCGAGCTGGCGGCCGAGGCCATCCGGCTGGCCCGCGAGCTGCGCCGGCTGGTCCCCGGCGACGGCGAGGTGGCCGGGCTGCTGGCGTTGCTGGTGCTGACCGACGCCCGCCGCCCGGCCCGCACGGCCCCGGACGGGTCACTGGTGCCGCTCAGCGAGCAGGACCGGACGCTGTGGGACGCCGACGCGATCGCCGAGGGCGTGGCCCTGGTGGCCGCCGCCCTGCCGAGCGGCCCGGTCGGCCCGTACCAGCTGCAGGCCGCGATCGCCGCCGTCCACGACGAGGCACCGGCCGCGGAAGCCACGGACTGGCCGCAGATCCTGGCCCTCTACACGCTCCTCGAGCGGGTGGCGCCCAACCCGGCGGTGACGCTCAACCGGGCGGTGGCGGTGGCCGAAGTCCACGGACCCGCGGCCGGGCTGGCGCTGCTCGACACGCTCTCGGCCGACGAGCGCCTCGCCGCCTCCCACCACCTCGTGTCCGTCCGGGCTCACCTGCACGAGCTGGCCGGCGACCACGACGCGGCCCGCACCGGCTACCGGGAGGCGGCCCGCCGCACCACCAGCGAACCCGAGCGGCGCCACCTCCTGGCCCGCGCCGCCCGCCTCGGGTGACCGGCCGCGGTCACCGCCCGAGGACGGCGCGCAGAGCAGGCTGGAGCCGGTCGCCGTGGGCGCGGACCAGGTCGTCGCACAGCTCGAAGATCCGCTCGACCGGCAGCGTGGCCGCCGTGGCCGGGTCGGCCATCGCCGCGTGGCGGATGTGGCGGGGGTCGTCTTCGACGGCCGCGCGCACGACGAGCTCGTTCACGCTCAGGTACGCCCGGTTGAGCGCGGCCAGCTGCGGCGGCAGCGCGCCGATCCGGGTCGGGCGGACGCCGGTGCCGTCGACCAGGCACGGCACCTCGACCACGCCGCCGGACGGCAGGTTGTCGATCAGGCCCCGGTTGACGACGTTGCCGTAGACCGTCCGCGGCGTGCCGGTCAGGACACTGTGGACGATCTGCGGCGCGTACTCGCCCGTGCCTTCGACCGGCAGCGGCTCGTCGGCCGCGATCGCCCGGCGGGTCCGCTCGTACTCGGCCTCGTTCTCCGCGACGATGCCGAGGTAGGCGCCGATCGGCAGGCGGAGGCGGTCGATTTCGGTGTCGTGCTTGAGGTACCAGGGCACGTACTCGGCCGAGTGCTCACTGGTCTCCGTCGGGTAGTAGCCCAGCCGCCGCAGCATGTCGAACCGGACGCGCCGCCGCAGCTGCTCGTCGGACCCGGCCAGTTCCCGCAGCCGCGGGTACAGGTCCGCGCCCGCGTGCTCGAACCGCAGCACCCACGCCTGGTGGTTGACGCCGGCCGCGACGTAGGTGACTTCCTCGAACGGCACCCCGACCAGCGCGGCGAGCCCGTGCACGGTCCAGTACACCGAGTGGCACAGCCCGACGACCCGGGTCAGCCCGGTGGCCTCGCCGAGGTACTGGACGTTCATCGCCATCGGGTTCGTGTAGTTCAGCAGCCACGCATCCGGGCAGACGCCGGCGATGTCGTCCCCGAGCGCCTTGAGGAACGGGAACGTCCGCAGCGCGCGGAAGATCCCGCCGATGCCGAGGGTGTCGCCGATGGTCTGGTGCAGGCCGAAGCGCTCCGGCACCTCGAAGTCGGTGCGCGTCGCCGCCGCCATCCCGATCTGGACCATGTTGACGACGAAGTCCGCGCCCGACAGCGCTTCCCGGCGGTCGGCGTGCGCGGTGAGCACCGGCTTGACGCCCCGCACGGCGGCGATCCGCCGGGCCGCGGCCAGCGCGGTGGCCAGCCGGTCCGGGTCGATGTCGTGCAGGGCGACGTGCACGCCGTCCAGCTCGGGGTAGGCGAACAGGTCCGCGAGCAGGCCCTGGGTGAACACGACGCTGCCCGCGCCGACGAAGGTGATCTTGGGGGTCATCGAGGATCCGATCAGGTCGGGGAGAAACGGTCAGCCCTTGAGCCCGCTGGAGGTGACCGACTGGATGAACGTCTTCTGCGCGCCGAGGAAGGCCAGCAGCACGGGCAGCACGGTGATGACGTTGCCCGCCATCACCGCGGCCCAGTTCGTGTGGTGCTGGCCCTGGAACGTCGTCAGCCCCAGCTGCAGCGTGTAGGTCGTGTCGTGGTTGACCGCGATCAGCGGCCAGGTCAGGTCGTTCCACGTGCTCAGGAAGGTCAGCACGGCCACCGTGCTCAGCGCGGGCCGCGACAGCGGGACGACGATGGTGAACAGCACGCGCAACCGCGAGCAGCCGTCGATCCACGCCGCCTCTTCGAGTTCCCGGGGCAGCGACAGGAAGAACTGGCGCAGCAGGAACACCGCGAACGGCGTCACCAGCGACGGCACGATGAGCGCGCCGAGGGTGTCGATCAGGCCGAGCTCCTTCATCACCAGGAACGTCGGGATCATGGTGAGCTGGAAGGGGATCGCCATCGTCGCGACCATCAGCGCGAGCAGTGCCCGCGAGCCGGCGAACCGCATCCGCGCGAACGCGTACCCGCCCAGCGTGCCGAACAGCAGGTTCGACACGACGGTCACGGCCGAGACGATCAGCGAATTCGCGAACCAGCGCACGAACAGCGCGTTGTCGAGGACATAGCGGTACCCCGAGAAGTCCACGTGGGACGGCCACAGCGCGGGCGGGAACCGGTTGATCTCGGCGTTGCTCATCACCGAACTGAGCAGCAGCCAGACCAGCGGCGCCGCGAACACGAGAGCCAGCGGGACGAGCAGCAGGTGCCAGGGGCTGAAGGGCAGCCGGGGCCGGCGCAGCGCGGGCAGCGCGGCGCGCGCCGCGGGCAGGTCGAGGGCGGGCCGGGTCGTCATCGCAGCGCCTTCCCGGGCCGGCGCAGCACGCGCAGGACGACCACGACGGCGAGCAGGGCCAGCGCGAGCACGTACGCCGAAGCCGCGCCGTAGCCGGCGGTGAAGTTCTTGAACGCCTGCTCCCAGACGAAGTAGACGATGACCGTGGTCGAGCCGAGCGGGCCGCCCTTGGTCGTCACGTAGACCAGGTCGAACACCTGCAGCGACGTGATCAGCTGCCACAGCACGAGGAACGCCGTCACCGGGGTGACCGCGGGCAGCGTCACGTGCCGGAGCACCCGCCACGTCCCGGCGCCGTCCAGCCGCGCGGCCTCCACCAGCGACGGCGGGACGTCCTGCAGCGCGGCCAGGTACACCACGACGCAGAAGCCGGTGCCGCTCCACAGCGTGATGGCGACCAGCACCAGCAGCGCCTGCGCCGGGTCGGTCAGGAAGCCCTGCGGCGAGACGCCGAGGTGGTGCAGCAGCGAGTTGGCCGCGCCGAACTGCGGGTCGAGGATGAAGGAGAACAGGACGCCCTGGGCCGTGGCCGACAGCACGAACGGGACGAACACGAGCGTCCGGTAGACGCCGACCAGGCGGATGCGCCGGTTCAGCGCCTGGGCCAGCAGGAACCCGAACAGGATGCTGAGCGGGACGTAGAGCACCGTGTACAGCACGGTGTTCCCCACGGCCTGGGCGAAGTGCGGGTCCTGGGCGAGCGCGGCGTAGTTGTCCAGGCCCACCCAGCGGCTCGGGGTCACCAGGTCGTCGGCCTGGAAGGACAGCACGAGCGACCACGCCACCGGCACCACGCCGAGGCCCAGGATGATGAACACGGCGGGGGAGATGTAGGCCCACGCGGCCGCGGTCTCGCGGCGTCGCACGCGTGGTCCGGGGGTGACTGAGTTCTTCGGGGGTTCCGGGTGGCGGAGCCCCCGGCCCGAGGCGGAGCCTCGGTTTGGCACGGTGATGGGCCTCGGCAGTCCGGGCATGGCGGCTCCCTATCGCGGAATGATCAGGGCGGCGTTCGCGGCCGCGGCGCAGTCGCGCATGGCGTCGGCCGGGGTCGCCCGGCCGAGCAGCACGGCGACGATCGCGGTGCCGAGCGCTGCCGACACCTGGGGGTAGGCCGGGTGCACCGGCCGGACGCGGGCGTTGTCCAGCGCGTCGACGAAGACCGGCAGGCCCGGCGTGCCGTCCGTTTTCTGCTGCCACGCGGGCAGTTGCTGCGTCCGGCGGCTCAGCGGGAGGCTGCCCGCGCCGTCGTCCCAGCGGACGTCCTGCGCCGGGTCGGCCAGCCACGACAGGAAAGTCCGGGCCGCCGCCACGCGTTCTTCGCCGTTGTCGAACAGCGTCCAGGTGTCCGGGCCGGAGATGGTGACTCCACGGCCGCTGAAGCTCGGCAGCGGCACGACCGCGTAGTCGATCCCCGCGTCGGTGATGTCGGGCAGCTGCCACGGCCCGGTCGGCACCATCCCGATGTGCCCGGCTTCGAACGCCTGGTACATCTGCTCGCTGCCGGACTTCGGGTCGAGGTAGACCGCGTGCGCCGCGGCGAGGTCGCGGACCACCTCCAGAGCGCGGACACCCTGCTCGGCGAACCCGATGCCGCGCCCGCCGGCGCCGATGACGTCGCCGCCGAGGTCCCACACCATCGGCCACAGCCGCCACACGGTGTCCTCGTCGCCGGTGGCGGGCCAGGCGGTGCCGAAGGTGCCGTTGCCCGGATCGGTGAGCTTCTTCGCCGTGGCGACGAAATCCGCCCACGTCCAGCCCGCGGCGGGCACGTCCAGCCCGGCCCCGGCGAACAGCTCCTTGTTGCACACCACGGCCAGCGAGTCGAGCAGCGCCGGGACCGCGCGGACGCGGCCGTTGACGGTGACCGCTTCCCGGGCCGGTGCCCAGAAGCCGGGGCCCGCGTCGACGAGGTCGGTGACGTCGACGACGCTGGGGCTGCGCGCCACGCTGGCGAGGTCCGAACCGAAGACGTAGGCGATGTCCGGGAACGACCCCGACGCGAGCGCCGCGGTGATCTTCTGGAGCATCGCGTCGGCGAGGACCCCGCCGCCAAGGTCGATCCGGATCCCGGGGTGGGTCCGGTGGAAGTCCGCGACGAGCTCGTCCAGGACCTTCTTGCCGGTGTCGGTCTGGCCGTGCCAGACCTCGACCGTGACCGGGCCCCCGGTGGCCCGCGCCGGGCCGCAGCCGGCGAGGGCGGTACCGAGGGCCAGACCACCGGCGCCGCGCAGGAAACCGCGGCGGTCCATCAGCTTGTCTTGCCGGACAGGGAAAACGTCATCATCGCAAACTCCGGATGATGGTGGGCACGACCCCGCCTCGGACTCTCGCGTCCTGGCGACTCGGTCCGGGCTCGCGGTGGAACCGACATACCGGCTGGGCGTACCTCTGACGTCGGTGATCCCGACGTGGACAGCAGTAAAGCGAGCGCGATCGGCCGTGTCAACAGGTCTTGCGGACGTACCCGCTCGTGCCCTGGGGCACCACGTACAGGTCACGTCGGACGATGCTGATCTTGGTCTTCCACTCCGGGCAGCCCTTGCTCATGCCCGACGCCGTGTACTCGACGTCGACCACCCGGTTGTTGAACGGGCCGGCGTAGTCGGCGCACTCCTCGTACTCGCCGCATTCTTCGGTGACGGCGAAGTCGAGGCCGTTGGCGACCCGGTTGCCGGCCAGCTCCGGGGTGTTCTTCTGGGCGATGGCCAGGTTCTTGCCGTGCGCGCGGGCGGACAGCAGCTTGATGTACTCCTGCGCGTGCGTGGTGGTGAGCAGGTTCTTGGACCGGCTGTAGCTGTCGTAGTTGTCCGGCTCGATCGCCTGGTACCCCTTCGACGCGCACGTGTCGATCCAGCCCCCGACCTTGGCCGCGACCCGGCTGCGCTTGTCGGCGGTGCGCAGGTCGAGCAGCGTCTCCTTCCAGTCCGGGTCGACGACCTTGTTGCCGTTCCCGTCGCGCAGGAGCAGGTCGCTCGGCCAGTCGCCGTCCGCGCCTTGCTGGGCCTGGAAAGCGTTGAGGTAGCAGATGTTGTACTTGCCGCTCGCCGGGGCCGCGGAGACGTCGCGGCTGACGATCTGCACCCCGGACGGCGGGGTGTAGGCGCCGCCGATCTGGTAGTCGAACCCGGCGGCCTGCGGGGGCAGGGTGACCGCGGCCGACGCCGGTGCGGCCACCGCGGCGAGCACGCCGGCGGCCAGTGCGCCCGCGGCCGTGAAGGAGGCGATTCGCTTGCCGTGGACGGGGAAGGAACGGTTCATCCGGAACTCCGTCATCGTCGGGGCTGTTGTCGGCGAAAGGTAGGCAGGACGACCACCGCGGTCAACGAAACGCGCATTCGCGATGCGCGTTTCAGCGGTCCTGGCCGGAGCCGGCTTCGACGACGGTGACCCGGACACCGGCCCGGCGGATCGCCGCGACCGCGGCGGGCGCGGCGGAGGAGTCGGTGATCACCTCGTGCACGTCCTGGATGTCACCCATCCGGGCGAGGGTGGTCCGCCCGAGCTTGCTGCCGTCGGCCAGCACGATCACCCGCTGGGCCCGGCCGAGCATGGCCCGGTTGGTCCGGGCCTCGTTCTCGTCGTGCGTGGTGATGCCCGCCGTCGCGTCGATGCCGTCCACGCCGACGAACGCCGTGCCGACGCTGATCGAGGCCAGCACGTGCTCGGCCCACGGACCGACCAGCTCGTAGGACTGGGGCCGGGCGACCCCGCCGACGACGACCAGCTTCAGCCGGGGGTGCAGGGCCAGGTCCATCGCGATGTTCAACGCGTTCGTGACCACCGTCAGGTCCGCCCGGCCCGGCAGTTCCCTCGCGAGTTCGCTCGTGGTGGAGCCGCCGGTCAGGGCGATGACGTGTGGCCCGGCCGGCAGCGTGCGGATCGCGGCCCGCACGATGGCGCGCTTGGCGTCCCGGGACCGGTTTTCCCGGTAGGGCGGCGGCACTTCGTTCGTGCGGCCCCGGGGCCGGGCGCCGCCGTGGGTACGGGTCAGCAGCCGCTGCTGCTCCAATTTGGCCAGATCGCGCCGCAGCGTGGCGGAGGAGACGCCGAACCGCTCGCTGAGCTCACCCACCTGGAGCGAGCCGGTTTCCGCGAGCACGCGCAACAGCTCCGAGAGCCGTTCGGCCCGGGTGGTGCGCCGTTTCCGCGTGGACATGGGCCGAGCCTACGACAGCCGCCGAAACGCTCATTCCGGATGCGCACTTGGCCGGCGAACCTTGCCCGTTCGCGCGGGAGCGGATGAGTCTGCGGGAGTACGTCCCGGAAATCGGAGGCAGCACCTATGCACAGCAGCGGGCGGTCGTCCGGCGACAGCTGGACCGCGCGGGAGATCGGGCAGCAGCCCGCCACCTGGCTCCGGGTGGCGGACACCGTCCGGCGCGCCCGGCCGGACATCGAGCGGCTGATCGACCGGCCCGGCCGGCGGATCGTGCTCACCGGCGCGGGCACTTCGGCGTTCGTCGGCGAGGTCGTGGCCCGCGACCTCGCGCGCCACCTCGGCCGGCCGGTCGAGGCGATCGCGACCACGGAGATCGTCGCCGACCCACTGGTCGTGGTGGACGAGCGGCCGGTCCTCCTGGTGTCGTTCGCGCGCAGCGGCAACAGCCCCGAGTCCGTCGCGGCGGCGGACCTGCTGGACCGGCTGACCCCGCGGCTGCGGCACCTGGTGATCACGTGCGACCCGGCGGGGGAGCTGGCGCGGCGGTGGTCCGGCGCCGGCAACGCCGTCGTGGTGTCCCTTCCGGACGAGATCAACGATCGCGGGTTCGCGATGACGTCCTCGTTCACCGGGATGGCGCTGGCGGCCCTGCTCGCCTTCGGTGTGGACGTCGACGTCGAGGCGCTGGCCCGGGCCGGGACGGCGGTGCTCGACGACGCCGGGGACCACGCGTCGGCGATCGCCGGCGCCAAACCGGCCCGGCTGGTGTTCCTGGGCTCCGGGCCGCTGCGGGGGCTGGCCCGGGAAGCCGCGCTCAAGTGCCTGGAGCTGACCCGGGGAGAGGTGGTCGGCATCGCCGACTCCGCGCTGGGATTCCGGCACGGCCCGAAGTCGGTCCTCGACGAGCGCACCATCGCCGTCGTCTTCCTCTCCACCGATCCGCACGCGCGGCGCTACGACGTCGACATCGCCCGCGAGCTGGTGCGGTCGCTCGGCGAGGAGCGGGTGGTCGTGGTGGGCGACGGCACCGGATCCGGGGGCGGCCGGGCCTGGCCCGTGCCCGCGCCACCCGGCCTCCCCGTGGCCGGGTACGCCCTGCTCGCCGTGATCGCGGGCCAGACCACGGCGCTCGCCTGCGCGCTCGCGCTGGGCGTCACGCCGGACGACCCGTTCCCCGACGGGGAAGTGAACCGCGTGGTGCGGGGCGTGGTCATCCACGACTTCGTTCCTCCGGAGGTGAGCTGACGTGTACCTCGGTGTCGACGGTGGCGGGACGAAGACGGCTTTCTGCCTGGTCGGCCCGGACGGCCGGGTCGTCGCGGAGGCCCGGACCGCGAGCGTGTACTACCTGAGCGAAGGCCTGCAGATCGTGGAACCGCTGCTGCGCCAGGGGATCGGCGAAGTCTGCCAGGCCGCGGGCATTCCGGTTACGGACATCGCGTACGCCTTCTTCGGGCTGCCCGCCTACGGGGAGATCAGTGCCGACGTGCCGGTGCTCGACGCCGTCCCCGCCCGGATCCTCGGCACGGGCGACTACCGCTGCGGCAACGACATGATCTGCGGCTGGGCCGGGTCGCTGGGGGCGATCGACGGCATCAACGTCGTCGCCGGCACCGGCTCCATCGCGTACGGGGAACGCGAAGGCCGGCAGTGGCGCGGCGGGGGCTGGAGCGAGCTGTTCGGCGACGAGGGCTCCGGCTACTGGGTCGCGATCCAGGGCTTGAACGCCTTCAGCCGCATGGTGGACGGACGGCTGCCCGCCGGCCCGCTCGTCGGGGAACTGCGCCGGGAGCTCGGCCTCGCCGCCGACTTCGACGCGATCGACGTCGTGGTCAACCGGTGGCACGGCGACCGGGGCCGGATCGCGAGCCTGAGCAAGGTCGTGGTCCGGGCCGCGGAGGCCGGGGACGCGGTCGCGACCGGGGTGCTGCGGGAGGCCGGGCGCGAGCTCGCGCTGCTCGTGGACGTCGGCCGGGCGGCCCTCAGGTTCGAGGCGGCACAACGGGTTCCGGTGTCGTACTCCGGCGGCGTGTTCGGGGCGGCGCACGTGCTCGCGTCGTTCCGCGAAGCGCTGTCCCGGGAGTACGACCTGCGGGAGCCGCTGCTGGAACCGCACATCGGTGCCGCGCTCTACGCGGCGCGCCTGCACGGACACCCGTTGCGGGCCGAGCAGGTCCACCCGATCGCGTCCCTGCCTGGCTGAGGAGCCGAGATGACCGGAACCGCCGTGTCCACCCGCACCTGGATCCCGTACGCGGGAATGCTGGTGGTGTTCTGGGGCGTGTGGGGGGCCATTTCCAGCCTGCCCACCAAGCTCTACGCCTACCCCGACCCGATGGTGTACGTGGTTTGGGCGCTGACCATGCTGGTGCCCGCGTGGTTCTCGTTGCGCGGCCGGAAGTTCGACCGCGGCCGGGTTGCCGCCGGCTACGGGCTCGCGATCGGGCTCACCGGTGCGGGCGGGCAGCTCGTGCTGTTCAAGGCCCTGACGATCGGGCCGGCGTACGTGATCTTCCCGATCGTCGCGCTTTCGCCCGCGGTCACGGTGCTGCTGGCGTTCGTCGCGCTGCGGGAACGGCTCGGCGGGTGGTCGTGGGCCGGTGTGCTGCTCGCGCTCGTCGCCGTCGTCCTGTTCTCCGTCTCCACGGGGGACGGCGGTGACCGCGGATGGCTCTACCTGGTGCTGGCCGTGCTGGTCTGCGTGGCGTGGGGCGTGCAGGCGTTCTTCATGCGCAAGGCCGCGCTCGCCGGCGTCGACGACGCTTCGACGTTCGGCTGGATGACCGTCAGCGGACTGCTGCTGATCCCGGTCGCCGTGCTGATGATGGGCGGGCTCCCGCTGGATTTCCCGTGGCAGGCACCCGCGCTCACCGCGGGGACCCAGCTGCTCAACGCGGTCGGCGCGCTGTTCCTCGTGATGGCGATGAGCCGGGGCAAGGCGTCGATCGTGGCGCCGGTGACCAACGCACTCGCCCCCGTGCTGACGATCGTGCTGTCGCTGCTGTTGTTCGGCGCCGCCCCGACCGGGTTCCAGCTCGCGGGCATCGTGCTGGCCCTGATCGGCTCGACGTTGATGGTGTACCGCACGGAAAAGACCGCCGAGTCGTGACACCTCGGATCCTCACGATCACGCTCAACCCCGCCATCGACGTGACCTACCGGGTGGCAGAACTGCGCCTCGGCGGGACCACGCGGATCTCCGACGTCCGGTCCCGCGCCGGCGGCAAGGGCGTCAACGTCGCGGCGGTGGTCCGCGAGCTGGGCGGCGAGAGCCTGGTGCTCGCGCTGACCACCACCCGGACGCCGGACGAGTTCCGGGACGGCCTGGCCGGACTGGGCCTCGCCCACCGGCTCGTCCCCGCGCTGCCCGCGGTGCGGCGGACGGTGGCGGTGGTGAGCCGGACCGACGGCACGACCATGTTGCAGGAGAACGGCTTCCCGGTCGGCGCGACGGCGGAAGCGGACATCCTCGACGCACTCGGCGCCGAGCTGTCGGCCGGCGCGGGAGCCGTCGTGATCTCCGGGAGCGTTCCGGACGGGCTGGGCGCCGACGTCCCCGCGAAACTGGTCCGGCTGTGCACCCGCCACGGCGTGCCCGTCATCGCCGACGTCTCCGGCGCCGCCCTGCGCGAGGTCGCCGGGAGCGGCGCGGTGCTCATGCCGAACGAGGACGAACTGAAGGAACTGGGCGGACCCGGCGCCTGCCGGGACCTCGTGGCCGCGGGAGCCCCCGCGGTCGTGGCCACCTTCGGCGCCGACGGCGCGACGGCCGTGACCGCCCGGGGCGCCTGGCGCGCGCGGCCCGCCGAGGTCGTCACCGGCAATCCGGCCGGTGCCGGCGACGCGGGCGCCGCCGCGCTGGCCGGGCACCTGGCCGGAGTGTCCGAAGTGGACTGGCCGGCGGCGCTCGCGGACGTCGTCGCCACCTCGGCCGCCGCGGTGCTGCGGCCGATCGCCGGCGAGATCGACGTCGCGGCCAGGGACCGGTGGATTCCCGCGGTGGAAGTGGAGAGGATCGGATGAACTGGACGACCCTGCTGGACGACCTGCGCACGCAGCGGCGCGCGATCGGGGCGTTCAACGCGATCCTGATCGAGCACGCCGAAGCCGTCGTGGCCGGCGCGGAGCGCAGCGGGCTTCCGGTGGTCCTGCAGATCTCGCAGAACGCCGTCCGCTACCACGGCTCGCTCGCGCCGTTCGCGCTCGCCTGCCTGAGGCTGGCCGAGGCCGCGACCGTGCCCGTCCTGGTCCACCTCGACCACATCGAGGACGAGGAGCTGATCCGCGAGGGACTCGACCTGGGCATCACGTCGGTCATGTTCGACGCCGCCGCGTTGCCCTACGCCGAGAACGTGGCCAGGACGAAAGCGGTCGTCGGACGCTGCCACGCCGCGGGCTGCCGCGTCGAGGCGGAACTCGGCGAGATCGGCGGCAAGGACGGTGCGCACGCCCCGGGCGTGCGCACCGACCCCGAGGAGGCTCGCGAGTTCGTGGCGGCGACCGGCGTGGACTCCCTGGCCGTGGCCGTCGGCTCATCGCACGCCATGGCCGAGCGCAGCGCGGTGCTCGACGAATCGCTGATCGCGGCGCTCGCGCACCGGGTCCCGGTGCCGCTGGTGCTGCACGGTTCGTCCGGCGTGCCCGACGAGGGCCTGCGCGGGGCGGTGGCCAGTGGCATCGTGAAGGTCAACATCGGAACGCGGTTGAACCAGGTGCTCACCGAAGCCGTCCGCTCGACGCTCGGGTCCCAGACCGGCCTCACCGATCCCCGCCGCTACCTGGCTCCGGGGCGGGACGCGGTCCGCGACGAGGTCGCCCGGCTGCTCACCCTGCTCGCGAAATGAGGGGTGCGGTGCGGCCATTCGGGTGGTGTGCTCGGCCGGTGCGCCGAACCACCTGCGGCGCAACGCCTTTCGGGTGACACGGGCCGGATCCCCGTTGTAACGCCCGGAACACCGGCGCGACTCCCTGCTCGGAGTTCACGGGGAATCCGGGTGTGGGAGGGACGTACACGCATGCAGATCACCGAAGTTTCGGCCGAGGACCGGGCGAACGTCGCGAAGGTACTTCTGGGCTGGGTGCAACTCGCCGCGGAAGTGCTCAAAGCCCAGCCGAAGCGGCAGCTGAAGTACACCGATCACGACTACGTCGTCCAGGAGATCAACTCGATGGTCGGCGCCCTGGGCGGGTCGACGTCGCCGAAGGAACACTACTTCGTCGCTTCGCACGACGACGAGGTCCTCGCGGTGATGAAGGTCGGGGTGTGGGGGAAGCTGGCGCTCCACCACATCATCGCGAGGCCCAAGGCGGAAGACGCGAAGTGGCCGAGCGGCGAGAGCCCGGTCAGCGCGCTGATGGCGAAGGCCGAGGCCTACGCCGGCGAGAACGGCAAGACGGTCGTCACCCTGAACGCCGAGGACCCGTCGTTGATCCCACTGTACTTCTACTACGGCTACCGGCTGGTCGACGCGCAGCTGCAGGACCAGGTGGCGGCCGCGCTGGGTCTCGGCGGGGTCGGGCCGGGCGACTGGAAGGCCGCCTGCCGGGGTGTCCTCGGAGGGCTGAGCGGCGAACCGGGCGACAAGTGGGGCGCAGTGATCACCCAGCTCGCGAGGACCCGGAAGTCGGGGTTCACGAAGGAGGAGATGCAGAAGATCGTGGGGTGAACCGCGACCGGCGGCCCGGCCGTTGTTCCGGCCGGGTCGCAGGTGCTATACCGGCAGCAAGCCGGTGTCGCGACGACGCGATGCCACGAACGACCGGAGGGTCTGGTGGCACACCGCGCTGTGCGCTCTTCCGCCGTGGTCGCGGCTCTGACCGCGCCCGTTTTCCTGCTGGGTACCGCGACCGCGGTGGCCGCTCCGCCGGGGCGGCAGCTGACGATCGAGACCGTGTCGAACCCGCGGCCCGCGCTCGTGAGCGGGGGACAGGTCCTGGTCAAGGTCGTCCCGGCGGGCAGGCGGGTCACCGTCAGCGCCAACGGCCACGACGTCACCTCGAGTTTCCGCGCCCAGCCGGACGGCAGCCTGCTCGGCCTGGTCACCGGCCTGCGCGACGGCGGCAACGACCTCAGCGCCCGGACGGGGGACCGGCGGGCGACCCTGCGCGTCACCAACCACCCGATCACCGGGCCCGTCTTCTCCGGCGCCCAGCAACGCCCGTTCTACTGCGAGACCCAGGCGTTCGGCCTGCCCGCGGCGCAGCAGCCGCTGTGCAGCGCGCCGACGCAGGTCAGCTACCAGTACCGGACCACCGCCGGGGCGTTCGCGCCGCTGGCGGACCCGGCGACCCGGCCCGCGGACCTCGCGACGGCCACGGTCGGCGGGCACGCGGTGCCGTACGTGGTCCGCGTCGAGCGGGGCACGATCGATCGCGCCGTCTACGAGATCGCGGCGCTGTACGACGGCACGCCGTCGCCCGTCGCCCCGGACGCCGGCTGGAACGGGAAGCTGGTCTACACCTTCGGCGGCGGCTGCAACGCCGGCTACCACCAGGGCACCTCGACCGGCGGCGTCGTCAACGACCTGTTCCTGGGCCAGGGTTACGCGGTCGCGTCCTCGACCCTGAACGTGCTCGACACCAACTGCAGCCCGATCATCTCGGCCGAGGCCGCGATGATGGTCAAGGAACACTTCGCCGAGACCTACGGCCCGATCGCGCACACCATCGGCTGGGGTGGCTCGGGCGGGGCGATCCAGCAGTACGACATCGCGGAGAACTACCCCGGGATCGTCGACGGCATCATCCCGGGTGTCTCGTTCCCGGACCCGCTGAGCACCGGCGGCCCGGTGTCGGACTGCCGCCTGCTGGAGCGGTACTTCGCCGGGCCGGGCGCGTCCTTCACCGCGGCGCAGAAGCAGGCCGTCGCGGGCTTCGCCAGCTACGACACCTGCCTGTCCTGGGACAAGACCTTCGCCAGCCGCGCCACCGCGACCGGCAGCTGCAACGCGGCCATCCCCGTCCCGGCGCGGTGGGATCCGGTGACCAACCCGCGCGGGGTGAAGTGCAACTCCAATGAGCAGCTGGTCAACCAGCTCGGACGGGACCCGAAGACCGGGTTCGTGCGCAGCCCGCTGGACACCACCGGCGTGCAGTACGGCCTGAACGCGCTGAAGGCCGGCGCGATCACCGCGGCCCAGTTCGTCGACCTCAACGCGACCATCGGCGGCCTGGATTACACGGGAACGCCGGTGCCGCAACGGATCGAGGCCGACCCGAAGGCCCTGGAAACGGTGTACGCCGAGGACATCCTGAATTCCGCGTCGCAGGGCCTGCGGGAGACGCCGATCATCGACCAGCGGACCGACCTCGACTTCGCCGGGTTCGGCAACGACATCCACACCACCGAGTGGTCCTACGTGCTGCGGCAACGGCTTCTGCGCGCCAACGGCACGGCGGCCAACCAGGTCATCATCGAAAACCACCCCACCGCGGCCGAAGCGGCGGCCGCCGGCCGCTACGAGCTCGACGCCATGGACCGCTGGCTCACCGCCATCGACGCCGACGGCTCGCACCGGAGCCACCAGCAGAAGGTGCTGGCCAACCGGCCGGCCGACCTCGCCGACGGCTGCTTCCTCTCACCCGCGTCGCGGATCACCGAGAAGCTGACCTACCCGGCGAGCGGCCAGTGCGGCGCGCAATACCCGGTCGCGGCCAACACCCGGATGGTCGCGGGTGAGAGCCTGGCCCTCGACGTGCTGAAGTGCCGGCTGCAGCCCCTGGACTTCCGCGACTACCCGGTCACCTTCACCGCGGCGGAGCGGCAGCGGCTGCGGACGGCGTTCCCCGGCGGCGTCTGCGACTACCGCCGTCCGGGCGTCGGCCAGCGCGCCCCGATCGGGACGTGGCTGAGCTACGGCGACGAACGGACCGGCACCACGCCGCCGACGCCGCCGCGGTGATTGCGGTATACCCGGAGCGGTGGAGGAAATCCGGACCGAGTTCATCCAGCCGCTGCTGACCGCGTTGTCCGCGCACCCCGCGGATCGCCCCGCCTACTCCGACGGCCGGCGGACGCTGACCTACGGTGAGCTGGCCCGCGCCAGTGCCGAGCTCGCCGCGGGGCTCGGCGTTGCCCGCGGCGATCGCGTGCTGATCCACGTCGGCAGCCGGGTCGAGTTCGTCGTCGCCCTGCTGGCGGTGCTGCGCGCGGCGGCCGTCGGGGTGCCGGTGAGCGCGCGCTCGACCGAGGCCGAGCTCGCCCACCTGGCCGGTGACTCGGGCGCGACGCTCCTGATCACCGAGACGCGGCACGCCGAACGGGCGGAACGGCTGGGGCTGCGGGTGCTCTTCGTCGAAGATCCACCGCCGGCGGCGACGGGAAAGCCGCGCGACGACCTTGAGCTGGACGAGCCGGCCTGGCTGCTCTACACCTCCGGCACCACCGGGCGGCCGAAAGGCGTTCTCCTCTCGCAACGGGCGCTGCTGTGGTCGACCGCCGCCTGCTACGTCCCCGTCTTCGGGATCGAAGCCGGGGACACCGTGGTGTGGCCGTTGCCGCTGCACCACGCCTACGCCCTGTCGCTCGCCTTCACCGCCACGATCGCGCTCGGCGCCCACACCCGCCTCGCCGACGGCTGTTCGCCGGAGCTGCTCGCCGAGTACCCGGGCTGCGTGCTCGCGGGGGTCCCGGCCACCTACCTGCGGCTCCGCCAGGAAGCCGACGGCCCGGTCGTATCCCCACGCCTGTGCCTGAGCGGCGGTGCGCCGTGCACGCCGGCGACCCGCGCCGCGGTCCGGGAGCTGTTCGGCCTTCCCCTCGTCGACGGCTACGGGAGCACCGAAACGGGCGGCAAGCTCGCGGTGGAGCGGCCCGGGGCACCGGGCCTGGTTCCGGTGCCCGGCATGGACGTCCGGATCGACGCGGGGGAGGTGCTGGTCCGCGGCCCGGGACTGATGCTGGGCTACCACGGGCAGGCCGGGTCGCCGCTGGAGGACGACTGGTACCGCACGGGTGACGCCGGCCGGTTCGAAGAGGGCCGGCTGGTGCTGGCCGGCCGGGTCGACGACGTGATCGTCTGCGGTGGCCAGAACGTCCACCCGACCGAGATCGAGGCGGTGCTGGAGGAGTCGCCGTCGGTGCGGGAGGTCCTGGTGACCGGCCGCCCCGACGACGTCGTCGGGCAGGTGCCGGTGGCGTACGTGGTCGCCGGGCCGGACGGCTTCGACGCCGAGGAACTGCGCCGCCTCTGCCTGAGCCGGCTGTCCCTGCACAAGGTGCCGGTGGCCTACGTCGAAATCGGCTCGATCCCGCGCACGGCGTCGGGCAAGCCGCGGCGGAACGCGCTGAAGCACCCGGATCTCGCCGCGGTGGTGCGGGCCGAGCTGACGGCGCTCTGCGGACACGACGGCGGTGACGGCTGGCGGGACCGGCCGTTCACCGACCTCGGGCTGTCCTCACTGGCCGGCGTGCAGTTCCGGCACCGGATCACGGCGCTGACCGGGGTGCCGGTGCCGCACTCGCTGATCTACGACTTCCCCACGCCGGGCGCGGTGATCGCCGAGCTGACCCGGCTCGGCTCGGCTCGCCCGGCGGTGCCGCCACCAGCGGCCCCGGCGTCGTCCGCGGAACCGATCGCCGTCGTGGCGATGGCGTGCCGGTTCCCCGGCGGCGTGCGCTCGCCGGAGGACCTGTGGCGGCTGGTGGCCGACGGGGTGGACGCGACGGGGGAGTTCCCCGCCGACCGCGGCTGGGACGTGGCGGGGCTGTACGACCCGGACCCGGACCGGATCGGCCACTCGGTGACCCGCCGCGGCGGCTTCCTCGCCGGGTTCGCGGACTTCGACCCCGGGATGTTCGGCATCTCCCCGCGGGAGGCCCTGTCCACCGACCCGCAGCAGCGGTTGCTGCTGGAGACGTCCTGGGAGGCGTTCGAGCGGGCCGGCCTCGACGTCCCGACGCTGCGCGGCAGCGACACGGGCGTGTTCGTCGGCGTGATGAACGAGGACTACGCCAGCCGGTTCACCACCGCCCACGAACTCGAGGCGTGGCTGGGCATCGGCTCCTCGCACGCGGTGGCCTCGGGCCGGATCTCCTACACCTTCGGGCTCACCGGGCCGGCCCTCACCGTCGACACGGCCTGCTCGTCGTCGCTGGTCGCGCTGCACCTGGCTGTGAAGGCGCTGCGCGAAGGGGAGTGTTCGCTCGCCCTCGCCGGCGGGGCCACGGTCATGGCCACCCCGCGGACGTTCCAGGCCTTCAGCCGGCAGCGCGGCCTTTCCCCGGACGGTCGCTGCCGGTCCTACGCGGCCGGAGCGGACGGCACGGCGTGGTCGGAGGGCGCCGGGGTGATCCTGCTGGAACGGCTGTCCGACGCCCGCCGGCACGGGCACCCGGTGCTGGCCGTGCTGCGCGGCAGCGCGGTGAACGCCGACGGCGCGTCGAACGGCCTGACCGCGCCCAGCGGACGCGCCCAGCAGGCGCTGATCGCGGCGGCGCTCGCGGACGCGGGACTGACCGCGTCCGACGTCGACGCCGTCGAAGGGCACGGGACGGGAACCCCGCTGGGCGACCCGATCGAGGCGGACGCGCTGATCGCGGCGTACGGGCGTGGCCCGCGCCGGGAGCCGCTCCGGCTCGGCTCGGTGAAGTCGAACATCGGCCACACCCAGGCCGCGGCCGGGATCGCCGGCGTGATCAAGGTGGTGACGGCGTTGCAGCACGAGCAGCTGCCGCCGTCGCTGCACGCGGACCGGCCGAGCCCGCACGTCGACTGGTCGGCCGGCGGGGTCGAGCTGCTGGCGGAGGCCCGGCCGTGGCCGCACTCGGACCGGGTGCGCCGGGCGGGGGTGTCGGCCTTCGGGATCGGCGGCACCAACGCGCACGTGATCCTCGAGGAGGCCCCGCCGTCGGAGCCGCCGGCCCGCAAGCCGTTCCCCGCACCGCCCTGGCTGCTCAGCGCCGCGGACGGCGACGCGCTCCGGCTCGTCGCGGCCGGCCTGGCCGACGCCCCCGACACCGTCGACGTCGCTTACACCCTCGCCCGGCGGACGCCGCTTCCCCACCGCGTGCTGGTGCCCGCGGCGAACCGGGAGGCCCTGCGCGCCGTCGCCGAAGGGCGCGTACCCGGCCGGACCGTCCGGAGCGGAACCCGGCTGGCCGTGCTGTTCGGCGGACAGGGCGCGCAGCGGGCCGGAATGGGTCGCGAGCTGGCCGAGCACTTCCCGGTGTTCGCCGACGCCTTCGCCGAAGCGTGCGAAGCCGTGGACCGGGACATCGCCTTCACCGGTGAGGAGACGCTGGACCGCACCGATCACGCGCAGGCCGCGCTGTTCGCCTTCGGCGTCGCGCAGTACCGGTTGTTCGAGTCGTGGCGCCTGCGCCCCGACGTCCTGCTGGGCCACTCGATCGGGGAGATCACCGCCGCGCACGTCGCCGGAGTCCTGTCGCTGGCGGACGCGGCGACGCTGGTGTCCGCGCGCGGCCGGCTGATGGCCGCGCTGCCCGGCGGCGGGGTGATGATCGCCGTCGAGGCCTCCGAAGCGGAGGTGGCTCCACACGTGGGCGACGCGGTGGCCCTCGCCGCGGTCAACGGGCCGCGTTCGGTGGTGCTCTCCGGGGAGACGGCCGCGACGAAGGCGCTCGCCGATCGCTTCGGCGGCGGGACACTGCTGCGCGTCAGCCACGCCTTCCATTCGCCGCTGCTGGAGCCGATGCTCGACGAGTTCCACGAGGTCGCCGCCGGTCTGCGGCACCACCGTCCCGTCCTCCCGCTCGTCTCGTGCGTGACCGGGGAGCCGGTCGAGGAGCTCGAGCCGGGCCACTGGCGCCGGCACGCCCGCTCGACCGTGCGGTTCGCCGCCGCGCTCGCCACGGCGGCGGCGACCGGTCCGGTCGTCGGCCTGGAGATCGGGCCGGCGCCGGTGCTCGGCCGCCTGGCCACCGGCGTCCTGCCGGTCGCGCCGGCCACGATGTCGGGCACCGGGGTGCTGGCCGCCGCGGGCGCGGTGCACACGGCCGGCGTCCGGGTGGACTGGCCCGCGGTGTTCGCCGGCTCGGGCGCGCGGATCACGCCGCTGCCCACCTACCCGTTCAAGCGCACCCGGTACTGGCTGGACCAGCCGGCCCCGGAACAGGACAGCGGCGAGCACGCCGTGCTCGGCCCGGCGCTGGAAGCGCCCGACTCGCCGCGGGTGGTGCACGGCGGCTCGCTCGGCGTCCGCCGCCACCGGTGGCTGGCCGACCACGTCGTCGGGGGGTCCGTGCTGGTGCCCGGGACGGTGTTCGCCGAGCTGGCCCTGCACGTCGGCGCGGCGGGCGTCGAGGAACTCACGATCGAAGCCCCGCTGCGCCTGGACACCGGGGAGGTCCACGTCCAGGTCGTCGTGGACGAGCCGAGGATCGACGTCTACGCCCGGGCCCACGACGAGGGTCGCTGGCGGAAGCACGCCGGGGGCAAGCTGCGCCCGCGCGGCCCGCTCCCGCCCGCCTGGAACGGGGAGTGGCCGCCGGCCGGGGCTACCGAAACCGACGTCGCCGAGGCCTACCGCGCGCACGCCTACGGGCCCGCTTTCCAAGCTGTGCAACGGTTGTGGGTGCGCGACGGCGAGTTCTTCGCCGAAGTCGAAGTGCCGCCGGGTGTCGGGGGCCGGTTCGCGCTGCACCCGGTCCTGCTGGACGCGGCGGTGCACGCGACCGCGCTGGCCGAGGGTCCGGCGGCCGAGCAGCGTGTGCCGTTCCTCTGGAACGGTGTCGAGGTCTACGCGCCGGGCGTCCGGCGGGCCCGGGTGCACGGCGTCCGCCTCGGCGCCGGCGCCGTCCGCGTCACGCTGTACGACGAAGCCGGGAACCCGGCGGCGGCGGTCGAGTCGCTGACGACCCGGCCGATGGCGGCGCCCGACACCATGCTCTACCGTCCACAGTGGATTCCGGTGGCGCCGGTGGCGGCCACCGAACCGGTCCGGACCGTTGAAATCGCTCCGGGTGACGTGCGCGCGGCGGCCGGCCACACGCTCACCGTGCTGCACGACTGGCAGGGCAGCGACGAGCGGCTGCTCCTGGTCACCCGCAACGCGACCGGCGCCGACCCCGACCCGGCCGCCGCCGCGGCGTGGGGACTGGGCTGCGCGGCCGCGGCGGAACACCCGGGCCGGATCGGCCTGGTCGACCTCGAACCGGGCTTCCCGGTCACGCGGGTGGCCGACCTCGCCGGCGGCAGCGCCGAGCCACAGATCGCCATCCGCGACGGCGTGCCGCACGTCCTGCGGATCACGCGCGCCGCCCCGGCGCCGGCGCGCCCGATCGACCCGGCCGGGACGGTGCTGATCACCGGTGGGACGGGCGCGCTCGGCGCCCTGCTGGCCCGGCACCTGGTCACCGCGCACGACGTCCGGCACCTGCTGTTGGTGAGCCGGAGCGGGCCGGACGCGCCGGGAGCCGCGGAACTGCGCGCGTCGCTGCGGGAACTCGGGGCGGCGGTCCGGATCGTCGCGGCCGACGTCGCCGACCGGGCCACGGTGACGCAGCTGGTCGCCCGGTGCGACCCGCCGTTGACGGCGGTGGTGCACAGCGCGGCGGTCGTCGACGACGGGGTGCTCGCGGCCCAGACACCGGAACGCCTCGACGTCGTGCTGCGCCCCAAGGCGGACGCGGCCCTGGTCCTCGACGAGGTGACCCGGGACCTGCCGCTGACGGCGTTCGTCCTGTTCTCCTCGATCACCGGCGTGTTCGGCAAGGCGGGGCAAGCCAACTACGCGGCGGCGAACCGGGTGCTGGACGCGCTGGCCTGCCGCCGTCGCGCGGCCGGGCGGCCGGCGCTGTCCCTGGCGTGGGGGCTGTGGGAATTGGGCACCGGCCTCGGCGACCGCATCTCGCCAACGGCCCGGCGGCGCATCCGGGCGTCCGGCGTTCAGGGCCTGACGGCCGAGCAGGGCCTGGCCTTGTTCGACGCGGCCCTCGGATCGGCCGAACCCGTGCTGGTCCCGGTCCGCATCGACCCGTCCGCGTCGACGGCCCCGCCGACCGGCGGTACGGCCGCCCGCTCGACGCCGGTGCGGGCCGCCTGGCCGGCGGACCCGGCCGAGCCGGAGTTGCGCGAGCTGGTGCGCGCGGAGGTCGCGGCGGTCCTCGGCCACCCGGACGCGGCGGTGATCGCCGACGACCGGCCGTTCCCGGAGCTCGGGTTCGACTCGCTCACCGTGATCGAGCTGCGCAGCCGCCTCATCGAGTCGTCGGGCGCCGACCTGCCGGCCACGGTCGTCTTCGACCGGCCCACCGTGGCGGAGCTGGCGCGCTACCTCCTGGCCGTCACCGCCAGACGAGGTGCGCGGCGGTGACCGTGATCCCGGGACCGATGCCGAGAGCGAGGCCGTGCGCGCCCGGGGGCGGCGGCGCGTCGAACGTCCTCGCGAGGACGTCCAGGATCGAGACGGCACCGGTGTTGCCCACTTCCCGCAGGCTTTGCCGGGAGAGGTCGAGCAGCGCGGGAGCACACCCGAGCTCCTCGGCGAGCCGGTCCATGATGCGGGGACCGCCGGGGTGGGCCACGACGAAGTCGATCCCGGTCTCGCCGAGGCCGGGACGCTTGCCGAGCCAGGGGAGTAGCTCCCGGACGGCGTCACCGACGGCCCGGAAGAGCCGGGGCGAGTTGTGGCCGTGGAACCCGTCGTCGTGGAGCCGGTAGCCGACGATGTCCGCGGTGCCGGGAATGGTGAAGTTCCAGGTCTCCTCGATGCTCGGGCCCGGGGCGGACGGCGTGCTCCGCACGACGCAGGCTCCCGCCGCGTCGCCGAGGAGGGCGCGGAAGATCATCGAGTCCATGGCGACGTCCGACGGGTGCACGTAGGCCTGGAGCAGGTCGGCCGCGACGACCAGGACGGTCCCGACGTCCGGCTTGGCGCAGAGGTCGGCCGCGCGGGCCAGCGCCCAGGAACCCCCGCTGCACCCGAGCTGGGTCGCCGGGACCCGGACGACGCCGGGCGCGAGGCCGAGCCGGTTCACCAACGCGACGTCGAGTCCCGGCATGGCGTACCCGGTGGTGCTGACGCAGACCAGACCGTCGACCTCGGACGGCGAAAGGCCCACGCCGTCGAGCGCGTCGCGCGCCGCCCGCCCGGCGAGATCGCAGGCCGCCGCGAAATGCCGGCGGGCGCGTTCGCCGGGCCGGAGGTCCGGGTCGTTGAGCGTGGCGAGCGGGATGGCGAAGCCCCGGCTCCGCACGCCGGTCGCTTCCATGGCGTGGAGCGCGGCGTCGAGGCGCGAGTGGTCCGGGCACCGGGCCGCGTACTCGGAGAGCACGTCCTCGAGCGCGACTCGATCCTCGGGCACGACGATGTGCGGGCGGGCGACGGTGGGCATCGCGGTGTTCTCCTTCGATGAACCGGTGGGTGGAGCACGAGGCTGCCCGGCCACTCCTGCACACCGTTTGACTCCGGCTGCAATCCGCAGGTCACGGCCCTGACGCTCAGTTCCGGGAACCGTTGAGTCGCCGCTGCACTTCCGCGGCTTCGGCGTCGCGCCCCTGCTGCCGGTACAAGTCCAGCGCCTCCTGCCACGCGGCGCGGGCGTCCTCGTGCTGGGCGAGCGCGTGGTGTGCGCGGCCCAGGTTGACGAGGGTGTTGGCCGCCGCGGTGGTGTTGCCGAGGGAGCGGTAGAGACCGAGTGCCTCCCGGAAGTGCGCGAGCGCCACGTGTTGGTGCTCGGTGTGGTAGGCGGCCCGGCCCAGCGTGTCGAGGGCGTCGGCCTCGCCGGCGGGGTCGTGGTGGCGGTGGCACAGCTCGCGGGCGGCCTGGCCGTGGTCACGGGCCGAGTCGTACTCGCCCAGGTGGACGGCGGCCGAACCCATCGCGGTGAGCGCGTGGGCCGACAGCAGCGGCAAGCCGAGCCGGCGGTAGAGCGCCAGCGCCTGGTGCGCGTGTTCCATGGCTTGCCGGTAGTCCGCGCGCCGCTCGAGAACCGCCGCGAACGCGTGGTGGATGTGGGCTTGCTCGGTGGGGTCTTCGGCCAGGTCGAGGGCTCGGCGCAGGTGCGAGATCGCTTCATCGTGGCGTCCCAGCCGGGAATGGGCGCGGCCGAGGCGACGGTGGGCGAGTGCGCCGGCGGCGGCGTCGGGCAGCCGGTCGGCGGCGGCCACCGCCGCCTGCCACGTGGCGAGGACCTCGGCGCGGTAGCCCCGCCGGACCAGGAACGTGTAGAGCGTCCAGGCGAGTTGCCCGACGACGCGGTACCGGCGCTGGACCTCGGCGGTGTGCTGGGCGGCGAGGACCTGCGGGTGCTCGACGGTCAGCCAGGCCAGCGCGGCCGCGGCGTCGGGCAGCGGATGGGGACGGGTACCGGGGGTGGGCGGGTCGAGTTCGAGCCGGCGGTGGGGGTTGAGCAGGCGGTCGGCGGTGTTGGCGGTGTGCAGGTAGAAGTCCACCACCCGCTCCAGCGCCGCCTCCCGCACCGGCTCGGGGAGGTCGTGCGCGACGGTGATGGCGTAGGCGCGGACCAGGTCGTGCATGGCGCACCGCCCGTGCGCGTCGCGAGCGAGCAGGGACGCTTCTTCGATGGCGCCGACGACTTTGCGCAGGTGCGCCACCGGCAGGGCGGTGAGCGACGCGGCCGCCGGCAGGCCGATGTCCGGGCCGGGGGCGATCCCGAGCAGGGCGAACACGGTGCGTTGTTCGGTCGTCAGGTGGCGCAGGGACCAGGACAGCACGGTGGGCAGCCCGGCCACCGGGTCGTCGTGGTCGAGCAGGTCGATGCCGACCTCGCGCAGGTCGGCGGCGAGCGCGGCCAGCGGCAGCTGCGGCCGGACGGCGGCGTGGCCGGCGACCACGCCCAGCGCCAGCGGGAACCCGCCGCAGAACTCGATCATCTCCTCGACGGCGGCGGGTTCGGCGGTGATCCGCGCGGTGCCCAGCCGGCGCGTGAGCACTGCGCGGGCTTCGGCGTCGGAAAGCGTGCCCACGGACAAGAGGTGGGCGTCGTGCCCGGCGATCAGCCCGACCAGCCGGGTGCGGCTGGTGATCAGCACGGTGCAGGTGTCGCCGCCGGGCAGCAGGGGGACGACCTGGCCGGTGCCGGTGGCGTTGTCGAGCACGAGCAGCAGCCGCTTCCCGGCGACCAGGCTGCGGAACAGCGCGGTGCGCGCGTGCGCGTCGGTGGGCACCCGGCCCGGTTCGACGCCCAGGGTGTCGAGGAATCCGCGCACGGCCACGTCCGGGTCCATCGGCCGCTCGTCCGGGCTGAAGCCGCGCAGGTCGACGAACAGCTGACCGTCGGGGAAGCGCTCGCGGTGGCGGTGCGCCCAGTGCAGCGCCAGCCAGGTCTTGCCGATCCCGCCGGGTCCGCCGAGCACCACCGTGCCGGCCGCCACCGCATCGAGCCGGCCCAGCTCAGTCCGGCGGCCGACGAAGGACGCGGGTACGGCAGGCAGTTGCCGTGGCACCACCACCGGCTTGACCGCCGTGGTCACCGGTGTCCCGGCCAGGATCCGCTGGTGCGCCTCCCGCAGGCCGGGACCGGGGTCGGTGCCCAGTTCCGTCACGAGCCGCTCCCGGATGTCCCGGTAGTGCGCCAGGGCGTCAGCGGTCCGGCCGGCCCGGTGAAGGGCGAGCATGTAGTGCCCGGCAAGCACCTCATCCAGCGGGGCGGCCGACACCCGCGGCGAGAGGAGGGGCAGCAGCTCGGCGCCTTGCCCGAGACGAAGCCTGACCGCAACGAGAGCCTCCTCGGCGGCCGAGCGTTCCTGCTGGAGGCGTTCCCGTTCGGTGTGCGCCCAGTCGCTGTCCAGCCCGGTCAGGGCTTCGCCGCGCCACAGATCGAGCGCTTCGACGAGCAGTCGCTCCGCAAGTGGGTCGTCGGTTCCGCTGCTGGCACGGGCCACGAGCGCGCGGAACCGATCGAGGTCTACATCCGCGCCCACCAGCAGGTACCCGCCGGAGCGGCGGAGGATGTCGGCGCCGTCGCTACCACCGTCGCCTTCGCCGTCGCCATCGTCGCGGAGCGATCGCCGCAGGCGGGCGAGGTAACTGTGCAGGCTCCCGCGCCGCCGTCCCACGAGGTCCGCCGCCCAAACCCGCCCGGCCAGCCGATCGGCCGCCACAACCCGGCCCGCATCCACGGCGAGCGCGGCCAGCACGCACCGCTGCCGCGCGGGCCCGAGAACGGCCGGCCGCCCACCGACGTGCGCAATGACTTCCCCGAGCAACCCGATCGTCGCCATGGTCCATCCCCCTGCCTCCATTTTCGGCCACCGGACGGCCGAACCGCCAGTACCGCGCGACATCGGTGGCCTGGCCGTTCAAGAACCGTGCAAGGAAGGGGCAACCAGTGCTGCCGACGATCGGGGTGACAATCCACCGAAACCGAAGGATCGACGATGAGAAAGATCTTGGCCGTCATGGCAACTCTCCTGCTGGGCGGCGCGCTCCTGATCCACGGAGCGTCGCTACTTCGCCCCGACGGCACCTACCCGTTTGACAGCGCGCCGGCCCGTGCAGCCGTTTCCGGACAAGCTCCCGGTTGCCTGGCCCAATCCGGGCTGTGTTGAGGCGGACGACATCGTGCTCGACCGCCACACGATCCAGTGCAGGAGGCGCCAAGGACGCCACCGCGATCGAGTACCTCCTCGACCAAGCATTGAACTTGTTGCCGGAGCTCACCCACCGGACGATCAGCGTCGTCGCCGGCTGACCCGCCGGTCCGGATCGTTGACTGGCGTCGGCGGTTCCGCTCATAAGCTGAGTGGGCAATGCGACACGAGGTGCATCTGCAACGGTGCTTGCTGTACCGAGGGTTTGTTCCGTGAGACGGCAGGATGCGGACAGCTTCAGGTCCCGCGATCTTCTCGCGTTCGTCTGGGGACAGTCCGCCCATAGTCCCCATGGATGGTGATTGGCCAGGGCTAGGGTCAGGCAAGGCTCTCGAACTTCGCAGCCGGTGCAGATGGCGCGACACGATGCAAGTTGGTCTGGATCGGTGGAGTGCCAGTCGAGGTCGGGGCGGCTACGGCAGGCCGCCTTGTGATGCCACTGAGCCTCGTTGTTTGCCATGGGACGCGTCAGTTGTTGGTTCCCCTGCGGCGTGCGCGGGAGCTGAGCAGCGCCAAGCGTTGAAAGTGTGCTTTCTTTGCGGCATCTGCGCGCTGCTTCCGGGTCACTTCATCTAAAACGCGGTCAGGGTCAACCAATCGTTCGAATCCGGCCAGCGCTGCTCGACGTGCCGGCGCTGTTCGCTGTGCCCGGTCTTCGGTGCGTGACCAGGATGTGTGTGCGACGTCTCGAGCCCGTCGGCCGGTCTTGGGGTCGAGGCGTGCGTACTCCGACCATCGGCGTACGGAGATCGAGCCTTGGGTCGTGGCGATGGCCGGCGCAAGTGCGTCGAGCGCGGCACGCAGGCTGCTGACGCGCACGCCACCGATCGTGTCGGCTCGCGCCCCTGCCCTTGCCAGGCGTGGGTCGAGTGCTGTTTGCAGTTCAGCCTGAACCTGTCGAGCGAGGCGATGCGGTGACTCTCGGCTGCCGTCGTCGCCGTGAATCCCGAGTCGAAGTCGACGCGGCCTGCGTTCGTTCGCTTCCCTGAGCGCGGGCAACCAGCGATCACGGCGCCACGCATCACGTCCGATGTAGGCCGCTTGAGTTGGCGACGCGCTGTAGACGCAGTCCCAAGCTTGCTGCTCGGTGAGATTGGATTCGGCTGCGGCGATCGTGGTGGCCGGCGCCCAGAACCATCGTCGCCACGCCATCTTGCCGATCTCGCGGGCTTTGGTGCCGGCGAGGTTGGCGAAGCACCAGGCGTGCGAGGTGGTGTGGCCGGCGCGGGCGAGTGCGAGGGCGTGACCGTACTCGCTTTCGGATCTGCTGCGCTTCGCCGACGCGTTGGTCGGGAGGAGTGTGCTGGCCTGGATGCGGCCCGGGGGAGCGCGTCGGCCGTGGTGAGAGCGCGGCCCTGAATAGGGCAGGGCAGGTCGTGCCTGTGTGGCGAGGAGGTGAGCCGAAGTGTCGATCGGAGGCCGGCAGAGACGTTCTGCCGGGCGGCGATCTTACGGACGACGAATTGGAGTTCGCCGCGCAGGCATGGTGGTGTCTTCATGATGATGTGCGCGTGCCCAGGGCGGCCGGAGGCACGGCGGAGCCAGGGTAGGCCATGGTGATCAGCCCAGAGGATCAGTTGCTCAGCGACTGCGTCGCCCGCCTCCGGAGTTGCACCGGTGTCTCCGGGATCGACGTCGATGCCGAGCATCGGCTGTGCGAGCGTGCCGACGACCGCTCGTGCCGCATCATCGGTGTTGAGCATGTCGGCAGCCTCGTCGAGGTCGTGGGCGATGTGGTGTGCAGCGTTGTCGGCGTCGATGACGATGAACGGCGCGCCGAAGAGGGCCCGGTCGAGGCGCGATGGGATGTAGCCGTCTGGCATGGGGAGTCCCCGGGAGCTCGGCGTGCAAGGCGGTCGGGTCAGCTCTGTATGCGCCCTCTACCGAGACAGCCGGTGCGGCCGCGGACGTGCATCTGTGCGAGATACCAGACGCAAGCTTCGCAACCTTCGCCGCAACGTCGGGCGCGACCGCAGCCGGGACCAGCGCCTTGATGACAGCGTCTTCGTCGGCGGCAAGCCTGCGAGATCTGCCTCAGGGCGACCGTGATGCCAGGCCGCGGCCATCCACCGCGGTGCCAGACCGCGCCAGAGACTCTGCGAATATCGCACGATCGAATACGTGCACTGCACCGGCAAAGCGAGCTGTGTGAAGTCGCGTCTGTGACACCGGAAGCTGTCGCTGGCTGGCGAGACGTGGATGGTTCGACGCGACGTGGAGTGTCGCGTCGAACCATCCGGCTGGTCCTGGCTTTCAGCAGGGTTTGATGTCGGCGACCGACGACCAGTCGAAGTAGGAGATATAGGAGTATGCGGGCTGCGTGACGAACCGCGACCCGTCGTGATCGGTGATTACTGCTCGGGTTCCGGGTGTCTGGTTGTTGATCCACGATCCGACTTCTTCGGGCCACTGCACGGGATAATCGTGACAGTAATACAGCGCGTACATCGTGCCGGTGTAGTTCGGATATTGGTAGATGCAGAAATACCCGTAGGGGCACGAGCCCGCCGCGGTCCTGGCCGGGCCGGTGGCGGCGGACGCTGCCGCGACGGGCCCGACGAACGCGAGCAACGCGATTGCGGCTGCGGCCATCGCCCCGAACACGCGCCGGATCCGGTTTGCTGGCGTCGTAACGCATCGTGAATTCATGATGTTTCCTCGATCCCCTTGGTTGCGTCGCCGGCTGGGCGCTCCCCCGATGACGCCCAGCCGGCTCCTCCTCGCCGGGTCGCTTCCTCCCTCGCGGCCCCGGGCCGGCGACCTCCTCCTAGCTCACGCTGGGTGGTGTCGCCGGGCTCAGGTCTAGCTCGATCAGTTTGTTCTGTGTCGGGCTCTGGACTCAGAACACCATCGCCCGAACAATGGGTAACGGGTGGGAGGGGGAGCTGTATGCCCAGACGGGAGCAGCCGCTGGATCCGGACGGTGACGCGTTGTCGCAGTTCGCGCAAGGTCTCCGCGATCTACGGCGGAAGTCGGGTAGTCCGACGTACCGGGAGCTGGCGCGGCGCGCGCACTATGCGGCGGGTACGTTGTCCGACGCCGCGGGCGGCCGCAAGCTGCCGACACTCGCCGTGACGCTCGCCTACGTCCGGGCCTGCGACGGCGACGTCGCGACGTGGGAGAAGGCCTGGCACGCCCTGGCCGCGGAACTCGTCGCCGAAAACACCGAACCCGACGGGCAGGAATCGACCGATGACGCGCCGTATGTCGGATTGGGGGCTTTCCGGGTCGAAGACGCCGACCGGTTCTTCGGCCGGGAGCGGGTGCTCGACGAACTGGACGGCAAACTCGCCCGCCATCGGTTCCTCGCGGTGTTCGGCCCGTCGGGGGCCGGCAAGTCGTCGCTGTTGCGGGCCGGTTTCGTGCCCCGCCGTGCGGATTCCGCAGTGGTGTTGTTCAGCCCTGGTCCGCACCCGTTCGAGGAATGCGCGCTGCAGCTAGCCCCGTTGCTCGGGACGACGGCGGCTCAGATCTTGGGCGAGTTGACCTCGACACCGGACACCCTCCGGTTGCTGCTGCGCCAAGCCGGGCCCGACGGCGCCACGGTCGTGGTCGACCAATTCGAAGAACTGTTCACCCTGTGCACCGACCCGGCCGAACGCACCGCCTTCCTCGACGCCCTGCTCACCGCCGCATCGGGCACGACCGAGGTCCTGCTCGGGATCCGTGCCGACTTCTACCCCCGCTGCGCCGAGCATCGCGGACTGGCCGACGCCGTCGCCGAAGCGCAGCTGCTGCTCGGCCCGATGACCGCCGCCGAGCTGCGCGACGCGATCGTCAAGCCGGCGACCCGCGCCGGGCTCAGCGTGGAAGGTGCCCTGGTGACCGAGCTGGTCGCCGAGGCCCACGCCCAACCCGGCGTGCTCCCGCTGCTGTCCCACGCACTGCTGGAAACCTGGCGCCGGCGCCGCGGAGCGACTCTGGCGTTGTCGGGCTACCACGCCACCGGTGGCATTCGAGGCGCGCTGGCCAACACCGCCGAAACCGAATATTCGTCCCTGGACGCGGCCGAGCAGGCGACTGCGCAACAGTTGTTCCTGCGGCTGATCGATGCCGGCGAGGACACCGGCGCCACCAAACGCCGGCTCCGACGCGACGAGCTCGACCAGGACGATCCCCGGGTCGAGGTCGTCCTGAACCGGCTGGCGGCGTCCCGGCTCATCACCCTGGACGCCGACACCGTCGAACTCACCCACGAAGCTCTGATCAACGCATGGCCACGGCTGCGCGACTGGCTGGCCGAGAACCGCGCCGGCTTGCGAGTCCACCGGCAGCTCACCGACGCGGCCGCAGCCTGGGAGGAGACGAACCGGGAACCCGACGCCCTGGCCCGCGGGACGCGGCTGGCCGTCGCCCGGGAATGGGCTGAAACCGGCCGCACCACGATGACACCCCGGGAACGGGAATTCTTACACGCCAGCGCCGAGGCTGAGCAGGCGGCACAGCGGCGGGCAGGGCGTCGCACTCGGCAACTGCGCTGGCTGTCGGCCGGCTTGGCCGTGCTGCTCGCCGGGACGGTCGTGCTCGCGGGCGCAGCTTTGCTGAACCAGAGGACTGCGGCTGAACAGAGGCAGATCGCGCAGTCGCGTCAGTTCGCGGCGCAGGCTGACGCCCTGGCCGAGGAGGATCCAGGCCAGGCGGCGCGGCTGAGCTTGGACGCCATCAACGCCTACTCCACCACCGAAGCGCGCAGCAGTCTGCTCAGCAGAACCGGACGGCCGGCCTCGCACGGCGTGCTCGCCGCACGGCCGATGGCGTTCGGAGTCGGTGCACTGAGCCCTGATGGCAGATGGTTCGCCGGGCAGGACGCCGAGAACAACGCAGTCCTCTGGTTCATGCCGACACGCTCGCAGAACGTTGTTCTCCGCAACGACGGCATACCGGCGCGAAAGCTGCCGATGGCCGCCGCATTCAGCCGGGACAGCACGCGGCTGGCGGTGGCCATGGCGGACAACACCCTCCTGGTGTGGAACCTGGAGGGATGGGATCCGGCGACGGCGCAATACCCCGTTGTGGTCGGCCTCAATGCCGTGGACGTCCGTGCAGTGACGTTCAGTTCCGACGGCACGCGGATCGCGACGATCAGCAGCGATCAGACCCTGGAATTGCGCGACAGCGCCACCTTGCAGACGCTCAGGAGGGTACCCGGCTCAGCGGCGACCACCAGCTTCGGCGCGATCGCCTTCAGCCCCGACGGCCGGACGCTGGCCACCACCGGCGGAGAAGACCAGGTTCTTGTCCGAGACGCCGCTACCGGTGCCGTACTCGAGACGTTGCCGTCCAAGCCCTTCAGCGGGCGACCGCTGGCCTTCAATGCCGACGGAACGCGGCTGGCCTTCCCGGATCAGAAGGGCAACATCACGATCTGGGACGTGGCAACCCATAGGCCGGCCACGACAGTTCCCGAGGCTGGGGACGTGAGCTGGCTCGCCTTCGATCCCGGCAGCGGCAACCTCATCACCTCCGGCACCGGCGGGCTCCGCATGTACAGCCCTGACCTGCTCGCCTACGTCGTGCTCACCCCGGCATCAGCGGGTGGCCTGGCTGTCTCGAACGGACTGATCGCCACGCCCGGAACCGCCGGAATTCTCGTATGGGACATCCCGAAACTCCCCATCACCGCGTTCGGCAGCCCTGACGACGTGGTATTCACCGGCGGCGACTCCGCAGTACTCGGCGCGGGCGGATACGCCGCTGCGCTGCGGCGCTGGAAAACCGAGCCCCCGCACTCCGAGACAGCCCTGATTCCCCAGCCCGAAGGAACCGTCACGATCGACCGGCTCAGCCCGGACGGTACACGTCTGGCCTTGGCGCTGCTCGGAGGGAACCTCGAACTCTACGACGTCGCGAGCCGCACCCGGATCGCCGAGCTGGCCTCCCCGGTCGGAAGTCCCGCACCCGGATTCGCCTTCAGCCCGGACGGACGGCTGCTCGCCACCGGGTACGTACGAGCGTCCGGGCAATCCAGTACGCCCCACACGGTCGTCTGGGACGTCGCGGCCCGTCGCATCGCCTCGGACATCCCCGTCCAAGCCAGGGCAATCGCGTTCAACCCCCATCGACCAGAGCTCGCCATTGACGACGGACAACACCTCGGGGTCTGGGACATCGTTTCCGGGAAGCAAAAGGCGGAGCTTCCAAGTCGTCCGGTACAGACGATGGCGCTCTCGTACAACCCGGACGGCAGTCTGCTGGCCGCCGGCGGAACCGATGGGAAAGTCGTGCTCTGGGGTTCCCTGGACAATCGCCTTCTGGCTGACATGGTCGGGCACACTGGCTCCGTCGACACGCTCGCCTTCAGTCCCGACGGTCACTTCATGGCCACCGGCGGCACTGACAAGAAAGTGGTCCTCTGGGACGTCCCGCATCGCCAAGCCTGGGCAAACTTGACCGGAGCCGCCGGCGATACGACCGCCCTCGGGTGGAACAGCACGGGAACGGTCCTGGCCACCACCGGCCTCGACGGCTTCGTCAGCCTCTGGCCAGTCGACATTCCAACCGCGGCCCGGACGCTGTGCATAGCGCTCCGCATCGACTTCCCTAGCACTCCGCGTCCAGAATCCTGCCCAGGGCCGTAACGCCGGCTGAGTCACCGGCGCCGGGGGCAGCTGTGCGATGGCCTGCTCCGGCACCAGCCCGAACATCGCAACACCGAATACGTGCACTGCACCGGCAGAGTGAGCGTGGTTGCGATTGGCATCAACGCTTGGTGGCGTTGAATCGCCTACAGGATATGTTGGCCACGCCTCGACGAGCGAAGGTCAGTGTCTCGCCACGCGGTCGAGCACGATGACTTCCCAGCCCGCCGCGACGATGAGCTCTTCGCTAGGCCCTGCCGGGTCGCCGAGCGGCTCCGCGACGTCCTCGTCGCAGACGGGTTCACCGCGTACGCGAAGACGTCGGGTGCCAAGGGGATGCAGCTGTACTGCGGCATCGATACCGACGACGCGGCGGCGCCATCGGCCTACGCCAAGCGACTGGCGCAGCAGTTGGCCCGCGAGACCCCCGAGTCGGTCACCGCGGTCATGGCTGAGAACCAGCGCACCGGCCGAGGGCCACACCCGTGGTCCTGGACTAGCAGGGCCCACCGCCAATCACGAAGACGGAGATCGGAAAGTTCAGCGGTGCGGCCGGGCGCTAGGGGTTGAGTGCGGCGATGAGTTCGTGCCTGCTGTGTGCGCCGGTTTTTCCGAAGACGGATTTGAGATGGTCGTTGACGGTGTGGACGGACAGGTCGAGCAGCCGGGCGATCTGTTTGGGGGCCAGGCCGGTACTGAGCTGCCGGAGCACGACGCGCTCGCGGGGGGTGATGCCGTGCCAAGCAGAGAGCGTGGTGAGGAACTGTTCGCCGGTCGCGGCTCCGACCGTCACCGCGATGTCGCCCACGCCTTCAGGGTCCAGTCGTTGCGCGTGCACGCCCACCCAGTGACCGGCGAAGGCGGCGGGCAGGCAGCACCGTGCGGTACCGCCCCGGCCGGGCCGGCGGACGGCCAGCTGCACTTCCCTGGTCAATGACGCTGCGATGACTTCAGGATCGATGGCGGGCTCCCGGGGCCCCAGCCGCCGGAACCATTCGTCCGCTTCCGGGCTGACCCCGCGCACCGTGTGGTCGGCCCCGACGAGGATGACGCCGGGCGGCGGCGGTGCGTGCACCGGTCGCGGCGGCGCGGCCCGGACGTAGCTGCGCAAGGTGATTACCAGCGGTCCGCTCAACGCGAGGACGCGGCGCACGTCCTCCGCGTCGAAGCACGGGTCGTCCTCCTGGCGGTACAACGACAACACCCCCCACGCGACGCCCCCTTCGCGCAGCACTGCGCGCAGTTCGGACCCCACGTTGTGGCGGGCCAGGACCGGGTAGCCGGCCGAGCCGAGCAGGCGGACCGGCGTGGGCTGGCCGGCCAGCACCGACGGCCGGTGCGGGTCGTGCCCGAGGTAGTAGCCACATAGCTGATCGACGGCCAGGAATCCGTCGGCGTCGCGTCCCATCGAGAACGACGTGGTACCCGAGGCCGGGTCCAGTCCTAGCAGGTGCAGACGCTCGTGCCGGACCAGGCTGCCGACCGCGCCCGACACCAGCTCGCCCAGCTCCGCCGCAGTGGGTAACCCGGCCGCGACCTCGACCAGCCTGCGGCGCCATGCAGCCAAGTCACGCTCCACCCGTGCCCCCCGGCGTTCGATGAGTGTGTCGGGCACAGGAGTGACCGGGCGGCCCCGCAGATACGCGCCGGACGGGACATCCCGGCGGACCGAGCCCCGAGTCAACCCCTCAATTTTCGGGATGTCCGGTTCGCCATCACACGTTCAGAGTGGGACAGGGCCCGACCGGACGAGAATCCGGTGGCCGCTGACCGGGGAGGAAGCACGGACAACGGGACGCGTCTGGTCCTGTGGGACTGCCACCTGCACCCATACCAGCAGTGGTCCTGACAGCGACGCTCAGCGGTCAGGCACCCGAGACAACCAACATCGAGGGGAGAGCAATACTCATGTTCAGCACACGGAATCGCAACGTCCTCAACGTCCTCGCCGGCGGCACGGCCCTGGCCGCTGCCCTGCTCGGCGGCGTCAGCAGCACGGCGAACGCCACGCCCGCGCCGGGCCGGCCGTCCATCACGTCCGCTTCGTTCAGCGGGACGAGCGGTCCCGGCATGCCCTCGCCGACCATCACCCTGCGAGGCTCAGGGTTCGGGGTCAATCCGCCCGCCGGAACGCCCAACAACAACACGAGCTGCGGGGCCTACACGGCCAACGGCCAGGTCTACGGAAACCAGCTCTACTTCATCGACGACAACAACTTCGAGGCCGGGTTCAGCAACAGCGGCGGCGGCGACTGCATCGGCGTCACCGTGGTGTCGTGGAGCGACACCCAGGCCGTGCTGCAGTTCGGTAACGCCTACGGCACCTTCGCCCACTGGTACCTCAGCAATGGCGACGGGTATGCCGTCTCCGTCGCCAACGGCATCTGGGGCGGCACCGTCACCGGGCTGAGGTGACTTCTCACCGCTTTCGGGTGGGACCGCTGGCAGCAGTCAGCGGTCCCACGCCGATGTCCGCACCGCCGAGCTACTCGTTACCCGCCTCAACCGCGGAATCAACCCGCTCGCCGACCGGGGCGACCTCATCGCGACCGTGCGCTGGCAGCCCCGCCCCGGCGATCCGTCCGCCTGGTTCACACCCGCTGCGGGCGGGATCACCCTCAACGGCCCCGTCGCCCTCGACGGGTTGCTGTGCCACGAGGCCGGGCACGCTGACCAGCCTTCACGTCACGACCCAGTCGGTTGCGGTGGTCGCCATCGTCACTGTCGGAGCCACGGCGGCCAACTGGGAACGGGCGCTGCGCGTGCTATGCCCCTGGTTGCTCGACGGCGGAGGCCACTGAGCACCAGGCGTATCGTCGCAAGTGTGGAGAAGCGCGTCGCGACGGAGTTGATCGAGGGGGCTCGCGTCGAGACCGAGCGGTTGGTCACGGCGTTGGCGCGGCAACGCGACGATATCGTGGCGGCGTCGCAGTTCGACAGCGGCGACGACGAACACGACCCCGAAGGCGCGACCATTGCCTTCGAGCGGGCGCAGGTCCAGGCCCTGCTGCGGCAGGCGCAGGACGACCTCGCGGCGCTCGGAAAGGCCACCGAACGGGTGGAAGCCGGTGTCTACGAAGTCTGTGAACGCTGTGGCGGTCCGATCGCGGAGGACCGGCTGCTTGCCCTGCCAGCCACGCGGATCTGCATCGCCTGTGCGAACCGCAGGTGACAGCCCGTAACTGCCGTCACAGATCGCGGACACGTGACTTCACATCACACGTTCAAACCAGCCAGAGCTGCGGTTTGCGCTCCTGGTTCCCGGTTCCGCTACGCCAAACCGGACCTCGACCAGATTCGACTACTACCGGGCGCGGCGGATCTCTCCAGACCACAGCACATGGCACTGTTGCTGAAGGGGCACGTGCCGGTCGTGGTCGGCTCATCGGTCTGCTCGTTACGCGGGTACGGCAAGCCCGGCTCCGTCACCACGAACTCCGCGGCTACCCACTCACCCAACTGCGACCGATCGCAGCCCGCGGCCGGCTTGTAGCTGGGATCCGGTGCAGCGCGGTGTCCAGGTCGTTCTCGGTGCCCTCCAGCGCCGCCGCGTAGCGGTCGATCATCGTATGCAGCTTGGCGTTCTCAGCCTGAAGCTCAGCCGCGTGCGCAAGCTCGACCCGCTGCGCTCGCAGCCGACCGATCATCGGGATCGCGCAGACGGGCTCCGATCTCACCCCTGGTCCAGCGCGTCCGCGAAGGCTTCCGCTTGCCTCCTGCGCTGCGGAGAGGCGATGACCGCCAGCCGGAGGAAGGGTTTGCAGTCGCCGGTCCGGCACGTGGTTGGCGGTCCGCTGTGCGAGAAATACGTCGTTTCGGCTGCTGGGCGCCGGTAGCTTGATCGGCATGGGGATGGGGGGACTCGGCCGCGCCTTCAGCGGGTTGTGGGCCGCGAGCACGACGTCGGCACTCGGCAGCGGGCTCACGACGGTGGCCGCGCCGCTGCTCGTGGCGACGCGCTCGGACGACCCGATGGTCGTGGCCGCTTCCTTCGGTGCCGCCTGGCTGCCGTGGCTGCTGTTCTCGCTGCCCGGCGGTGTGCTCGTCGACCGGGTCGACCGGCGGCGGCTCATGCTGCTCATCGACGTCGCTCGCGTGGCGGCGCTGGGGGTTCTGGCCGCCGCCGTCCTCAGCGGACACGCCGGGGTTGCGCTACTGTATTCGGTGCTGTTCGTCGTGAACAGCGGCGAAGTCGTGTTCCGGTCGGCGAGCCAGGCGATGATTCCCGCCGTCGTGCCGCGGGACAAGCTCGAGCGCGCGAACGGCCTGCTCTTCGGCGGCACCATGCTGATGCAAGGACTGCTCGCCGGCCCCCTCGGCGGTGTTCTTTTTGCTGTGGCCGCGGCTCTGCCGTTCGTCGTCAACGCGGCGACGTATGCCGCCAGCGCCGCGCTGCTCGGGCTCGTCGCGGGAACCTACCGAATCCAGGCCCAGCCGGCAAAACGCTCGATGCGCGCCGAGGTCGCCGAAGGGTTCCGGTGGCTGATGGGTAACCGGGTGCTGCGCACGATGTCGCTGCTCATCGGTCTGCTCAACCTCACTCTCACCGCCGCGACCGCGATCCTCGTGCTGCTCGCGAAGGACCGGCTGCACCTCGGTTCCGTTGGGTTCGGCCTGCTGTTCGGCTGCATGGCCGCCGGAGGGCTCGTCGGATCCGTTGTGGGGGAGCGGATCATCGTGAAGCTGACGTCGTCGTGGACGCTCCGTGGCGGGCTGGTGGTCGAGGCGGGCACACATCTCGCACTGGCCACTGTGGACAATTCGGTGGCGATCGGCTCGGTGCTCTT
Organism: Amycolatopsis sp. cmx-13-12; assembly: GCA_049998155.1. Lineage (GTDB taxonomy): Bacteria > Actinomycetota > Actinomycetes > Mycobacteriales > Pseudonocardiaceae > Amycolatopsis. The sequence goes on from JAEBES010000003.1 coordinate 85,732, forward strand.
CGTGTTCGGCCTGTTCGGCGCGCTCTGGGGTATGGTGAGCAGCACGCTGCGGCAGCGGCTGGTCCCGGCGCGGCTGCTCGGCCGTGTCGGCAGCACTGGTCTCTTCCTCGCCGCGGGTGGGAACTGCGCCGGTGCCTTCCTCGGCGGGTTCGTGGCCGCGAAGTTCGGCCTGACCGCGCCGTACTGGGTCGGGTTCGTGGTGGCCGCGGTCGTCGCTGCGATCACGTGGCGCGTCTTCACGCGCGAAGCGCTCTCCGAGCCGATCGCCGCGGCCTGACCTGGCGGGTGTGAAGCGCGTTGAACTGAGGATCGGCGAGCCGCAACCTTTATCAGCCCTTACCGACAAAGTCGCAGGTACCGGCCGGCTGACCCGAACGGCGGAATATCGACTGCGGTCCCGATGGTATTCCGACCGAAGTCAGCTTCTCGATTCAGACCCCGTCGCGCCAAGAATCGTCCGCTCTTCGGCATTTCCGGACGTTCGAGTGCAGTCGCCGTGATCGTCCGCGGTGGATCCGCCGGCGGAACTTCAGTCGAGGTGTGGTCGCCCCGGTGCGGCGGTGGTCTCGCCCTCGGTTCCGATGCGGTGCAGGACCGTTCCGGTGGCGATGTCCAGGATCTCGACCAGGTGTGCCGAGCGCTGGACCGCGACCCACGGCAGTTCGTCGTGGCGGACCACTGGTCCGGCGAACTCGACGACCGTGCGCACGTCTTCCGGCGTCCGCGCCCGGACGGCGGCGCCTTGGCGGGTCAGCAGCGCCGGCTGGTCGCCGATGTAGGTCAACCCCAGCACCTCCTCGCCCGGCGGGACGGTGATGAACGCGTCGGGCCGGCTGTGCCGCCACGCCTTCCACGTGGATCCGTGCCGCCACGTCTTCCAGGTGTGCTGTGGTGGGTCGGCGTACCAAGAGTCGGCCCCGAGCAGCGTGTAGCCGCCTCCGTCGGTGTGGGTGTGGAAGGGCCAACGACCGGCCTGGTGCACGACCGCGTTCGACCGCTTGAGGATGATGTGGTCGCCGGCGGACCACTGCAGGTACCACCACACGCCCGCGCGGCGGAAGTAGACGCCGAATCGCCACGCCTCGTCCATGTCGAGATACAGCGGCGACAGGTCGTGTTCGGCCTCGTCGGCGACGCTGAAGTCGATCGGCACGTGGAGCTTGCGCACGTCGGTGTCCTGAGTCCCCTCGATGTGCACGACCAGTTCCCGGTCGACCTCGATCAACGTGATCAGCGACTCGTGAGACGAATTGGACACGTAGATCGCGGCGAGTACCGGGCCGGGCAGCCGGAACTTGACGGCCGGCGTGCCGCACCGCCACAGCACCAGCTCGCGCGGTCCGTCGCCGCGCGCGAGCATCGAAGGGCCCGAGCTCGGGAAGATCGGGAACCGCAGCGTCGTGCCCCGGACCCCGGATTCCAGCAACCGGATGCACTCCTGTTCGGACGGCGGGGAAACCTCGATCCGTGCGCCGCCCACGGTGACGCGCACGGACTCGTCGTCACCGTCGGCCAAGGTCACAGTCCGCTCGCGCGGCTGCTCTTTGCCGTTGCGGTACGCGAACCCAGGAGCGGGCTCGGCCCGCCAGATCAGCCACTCGGTGCCGATCCGGTACCGGTCGCCGTCGGTGACCGGTAGGAGGTTGACGCTTTCGGCCTTCTGCTCCAGCGCCACGATCACGGCCAGCCGCACCAGATCCAGGCGCGCGGAAGCGTCCGGCAGATGATCGAGCAACACCTCGATCCGCTGCCGGCGCTCTTGCGGCGGCACCAGTGCGGCGACCGCATCGACCAGTGCGCGGAACTCCGCTCCCAGATCCACGTCGGAGAGTACGGGCAAGCTCGTTCGCGTCATCGTCCCCCAGACATCGTTGGCTGGATCTTCCCAGATCTGCATGGTCTCGGCGAGGGTGGAGCTGTGGTTGGTTTGCGGCCGTCGACCAGCGGCATGACAGGACGTCGGGTCATGCAACTCGGCTGGTTGTCCACTGTCGCCCGGCGGAGGCGCCGGTCTCGCCGAGGCCGAACGTGCTTGTCTGCTCAGCTCCTCACTCCGGCGAGTCGGCGATGACCAGTACACCCAGGTCGACGAGTCAGCTGGACCGCGGGCGCGTGCACGGTCGAGGCTGGTCAGTTTCCGGGCGGCTTCGTTGAGGCTGGCCTGCAGGCCGGCGACTTCGCCGAGCCAGCTGTTGAGCTGGGCTTCCTGGATGCGGTCGCGGAGGTTGGCGACGATCTCGACCAGCCGTGGCCGGGCTGAGGGAGCCAGGCGCAGGCTGGGGCAGCGGATGCAGGCGTGTTCGTGCTTGTAGGGGCGGCCGCATTCGCCGAGCTCGAGTTTGCGGGTTTGGAAATGTTGCTGAAACTCGGTCCATTCCTGCTGGGTCGGTTCCCGGTATTCCGCTTCGGGCCGGGTGGCCCGTCGGCGGTCGAGGAACGCCCGATACGTGCGGACGAGGACTTCGTCGAAAACAGCCAGGTAGGCCTGTGTGGTGTTGATGTTGGCTTGGCCGAGTATCCGGGCGAGGAGCCCGCCGGTGGCGGCTTCGGTGGCGAACATGCGACGGAAGTCATGGGGCCGCGGGTGCTCGACCTCGAAACCGGCGAGACCACCGACGTCGGCAGGAACGAGCACAACGCCTTCATGGCGTGGGTCGTGATCGAGGTTCTGCGCCATACCGGCGTGCGGGTTGAGGAGCTGCTGGAGATTACTCACGTCGGGCTGGTGTCGTATACCTGCCCGACACCGGCGAAGCCGTGCCGATGCTGCAGATCGTCCCCTCGAAGGTCGACGAGGAACGGCTGCTGCTGATCAGCCCGGAACTGGCCAGCGTCTTGGCGCTGATCATCACCCGGCTGCGTAGCCAGAACCGCGGCGCACGGTCTCGATCCCGGCGTCACTGGTGCCGGAGTTGCGTCGGGTGATCGGCGGCCGGCCGGACGACGCCCTCGTCTTTACGACCGCGCGGGGTGGTTCGCTGCGCTCGCACAACTGGCGGACGCGGGAGTTCACCCCGGCGGTGCAGGCGGCCGGGCTCCACGTCGCCGGGCTGACGCCGCACAAGCTCCGGCACACCGCCGCGTCCCTCGCGATCGCGGCCGGCGCCGATGTGAAGGTCATTCAGCAGATGCTCGGGCACGCCGACGCCGCGATGACGCTCAACATCTACGGGCACCTGTTCCCGGACCGCCTCGACGAGGTGGCCGACGTGCTCGACGCCCGACGAACCGCCGCGTTGGCAGGGATGGCTGCTTGACTCGGGACCCCGGGGCCGTCTGACACGTATGTGACATGCCCCGGGGGTTCTCGGGGGCCGGAGGGACTCCAGATACGACGAAAGCCACGTTTACCTGCGTAAACGTGGCTTGTCCGTCGGGCTGACAGGATTTGAACCTGCGACCCCTTGACCCCCAGTCAAGTGCGCTACCAAACTGCGCCACAGCCCGGACCCGCACTGCGTGAGTGCGTGAGAAGTACTCTAGCGTGCCCGTCGAACCGCTCTGCAAGCAGGGTCCCCAGTCCTCCTGACCTGGGGAAACAGGTCAGGAGGACCGAACGTCAAGATCACGCCGGGTTGGCTGCGTGGGTCAGGGTCTGCCACGCCACGAACAGGTTGTTCGAGCCCGCCGGGCGTTGGCGCTCCGTCAACGTCTGCGTGTTCGCCATCGCGATGCCCAAGCGCGTGTTCAGCGCGTTGAAGCCCACCTCCGTCACCGGGCCGAGGCCGAGGTTCAGGTGCCCCGCGCACAGCCAGGACGGCGCCGCCGCGCCCAGCTGGTACTTCGACTGGAAGCCCAGGGCCTGACGCAGGCGCGTGCCGATGTCCGTTGCGTAGACGTCCTCGCCCTGGATGCGGAGCGTCTCCGCCACGTCCGCGATCGCCGCTATCCCGTAGCCCGTGTGGGTGAAGTCGCGGCAGGTTTCCTGAGTCAGGCCGTCCACGAACGTCGACTGGCCCTGCCAATAGCCGATGATCTGGTCCCGTGAAGACAGGCCGCTGCCCGGGACCGTCTTGGGCAAAGCGCCGTCCGAAGACAAATACACATAAGCCGCGACGCGGTTTCGGTAGCGCGTCACCGCCTTGTCGTAACTCGCTTTGTCCTCCAGGAACACCGAGATGCCGACCGCGGCCTCCATCATGGACAGTTCCCAGTTTCCGTTGCTGTTGCTGCCGTTGATCACCTTGCTCAGGTACACATTGCGCAGCATCGTCGCGAACCGGCCCGCATTCGGCCAGCTCGAATACGTGTACCTGATGATCTCCGCCGCGCGCGGCCACGACGAGCCCGCCCAGCCCGTCTGCAGCGGGGCGTTGCTGTTCGTGTGGCTCGTGATCACCGCCGACCACGCGTCCATCAGCGCGATCGACTTCTGCGCGTACCGGGCGTCGCCCGTGATGTACCAGATCAGGGCGTCCGTGTACGCCGCGATCGCGTCTTCGCGCTCGTCCGTGCAGCCGTGGTTCGGGTTCGAATACGAGTCGCATTCGACCACCGCGCGCGGCTTCGGCGTCCGCGTGAGCGAGGCGTACGAACTGGCCCGCGCCTGGTCGTACGCCGCCTTCCACGGCTGGGCGCCGGCGTTCACCTTGGCCTTGACGAAGTCCAGCTGGGGGCGGCTCACCAGCACGCCCGGGTGGGTGAACGCCGCCGGGGCTGCCGGAGCCGGGGTGGCCAGTGCCCCCAGGAGCAGGGGGACCAGCGCGAGGACCTTGCGGAAGCGGGACATGGCTCTCCTCGAGACGACGATCTCTGGGGGCGCGCCGGCTCAGTGTCATGGTCCAGACCATCGCCGGTCAAGCTTTTCCCGCGTCTCCAAGAAAGCGTTCAGCCCGCTGAACGGAATTGTTCAGCGGGCTGAACGGAAACCCTCAGCCGAGCCCGGCGGTCACCGCGTTCAGCAATGCGCCGGTGTCACCCGACATCTCCCACGCCATCACGCCGAGCAGCCCGCGCGACTTGAGCCACGTCGTCTTCAGCCCGATCGACCAGGCGTCGTCGAACGTCCACCACTGCCCGCCGTTGCCGGTGTAGCAGGACGTCGCGACGGCGGCCGTGTCGTGGTGGACCGTGCAGCCCGGCACGCTCGCCACCAGGTTCGCGTACCCGCGGGTGCCCGCTTCTTCGGCGAACTGGCCCGGCGCCGCACCGGTCGCGGACTGCCACTCGCCGCTCTTCCCGCCGTCGGCGACGCCCTGCCAGCCACGGCCGTAGAAGGCCAGGCCGAGCGTCAGCCGCCGTGGATCGACGCCCGCGTTCGTGTACGCGTTGATCGCGCTTTCCGCACTGAAGTGGAAATTGTACGGGTCGTCCGCATCGGCGTACAGGTTGCCCTGGTGGCCGGTGCGGTTCGGCTCCCACGAATTGTCGCTGCCCGAGCCGTGGAAGTCGTAGCCCTGCACATTCGCGACGTCCAGGTAGCTGAACACCTTCGACAGGTCCCACCCGGACGCGACCTTGGCCGGATCGGCCGGCGTGAACGCGTGCAGCTGGTAGCGCTTGCCGGTCGTCGCGCCGTACGCGTCGAGCTGCGTCCGGAACTCGGCCAGTAGCGCGGTCAGGTTCGCCTTGTCGTTCGGGCTCCAGTGGTTGCCCGGGTGCCCGTCGCCGCTCGCCGGCCACTCCCAGTCGAGGTCGATGCCGTCGAAGATGCCCGCCGCCGTACCCGGTCCGCCCGCGCCGCCGTAGGGCGCGATGTTGCCCTTCAGCCAGGTGTCCACACAGGACGAGACGAACTTCTTGCGCGACGCGTCGGTGGCCGCGACGTCCGAGAAGTACTTCGAATACGTCCAGCCGCCGAGCGAAACCAGCACCTTCAGGTTCGGGTGCTTGGCCTTGAGCTTCTTGAGCTGGTTGAAGTTGCCGCGCAGCGATTCCCAGCCGGTGTCGGCCACGCCGTCGACGGACTGCGCCGCCGCGAACGGCCGCGAGTAGTCGGCCTCGGCGTCACCGGCGCCGTCACCCTGGTTGGGATCCTGCGGGTTGGCCGTGGTGCCCTTCGTGACCCCGGACAGGCAGGTCAGGTTCACCGGATCGATGTTCTCGAACGCGTACAGCAGGTGCGTCAGCTTCGCCGCCGCGCCGGAGGTTTCCAGGTTCTTCACGAAGTACTGGCGTCCGTAGATGCCCCACTGCACGAAGTACCCGACCTTCGCGTACCCCGAGACGATGTCGCCGGTCCGGGCGGTCACCGCGGCGCTCGGCGCCGACACGTTGTCGTAGCCGTCACGTGCCTGCACCGTGAACGTGTACGAAGTGGACGGTGCCAGCCCGGTCACGACCGCCGACGTCGTGGTCACCGTCGTGGCCAGCACCGATCCGCGGTACACGTCGTAGCTGACCACGCCGGTGTTGTCCGTCGACGCCGTCCAGGCCAACGAGACACTGCCGGAGTCGGCGGCCGTCGAACGCAACCCGGTCGGCGCGGACGGCGCCTGGGTGTCGTCGGCCGGGTTGTTCGTCGTCACGGCCAGGGAAGCGCTCGCCGGGGACGTGTTCCCCTTGGCGTCCTTGGCTTTCACCGTGAACGAGTAGGCCGTGCCCGGGGTGAGCCCGGAGATCGTCGCGCTCGTCCCGGTCACCGACGCGGCCAGGGAAGTCCCCTGGTAGACGTCGTACCCGGTCACCGGAAGGGAACCGGCCGTGGAGGCGTTCCACGCCAGCGCGACGGTCTTGGTCGTCTTCGCCACCAGACGCAGGTTCGGCGGCGCGCCCGGCGGGGTGTCCGGTGAACCGTCGCAGTTGGCGTTGTCGACGCGGCACTGCGCCGGCGTCGCGGCGGCGCTGAGCCGGAAGGTCGGGCTGTACGGGTAGGTGTTCCGGCCCGGCGCCAGCGTCGCGATGTAGTACGCGGGGGTCAGCGTGACCTGGGTGCCGTTCTGCGTCACCGTGCCGTTTTCCCCGGTCGAGGCGGTGACGCCGGCGGGCAGCGTGAAGGTGATCGCCCAGTTGCTCACCGACGCGGTTCCGGTGTTGGCGACGGTGTACGTGCCGGTGGTGCCGCTCATCGCCAGGGTGGCGGTCAGCGAACCGGCTGCGGCGGCGGGTGGTGCGAGCGCCGCGGTGCCGCCGAGCGCGATGAGCAAGGCGGCGAGTGCGGAGCGTAGTCGTGCGGGAGTGCGTCTCATGGCGGTTCTCCAAGCGGCACGAGGCAGGGACGACGTGGTCTAGACCACATCGAATGTAACCCGGTGCGGGGAGAACCGCGCACGCCCGAACGGCGGCAACCGGTGTCCGAACGGACGGTTAACGCCCCGAGAAGGTCGCCTTTCCCGGTCCGTCGGCGAGGAACGACTTCACGGCGTTGCGGAGGTCTTCAGTCTCGAACAGCCCGGCCGCGATCGTGGTGATGTGGGCGTTCGCCTCGGGGACGCCGCCGGCGGCGAAGTGGTCGAGGACGCGCTTGGTCGCCGCGTGCGCGCGCGTCGGTCCCTCGGCCAGCCGCCGCGCGAACGCCCGCGCGGCGTCGTCGAAGCCCTCGCTCGGCAGGACGCGGTTGACGACGTTCCAGCGCTCCAGCGTCGCGGCGTCGTAGGTGTCGCCGGTCATCACGAACTCCTTGGCGCGCCCGACGCCGGCCCGCGCGGCGAGCCGCTGGGTGCCGCCCATGGTCGGCGTCAGGCCGACGACCTTCTCGACCAGCCCGAACTTCGCGCGGTCGGCGGCGAGGATGATGTCGCAGGCCACGGCAACCTCGAACGCCCAGGTCAGGCACAGGCCGTGCGCGGCGAAGACGGTCGGGAACGGCAGCGCCGCGATCCGGTCCGGCACCGCGAGCATCTCGTCGAAGAGGACCTTCGCCTCGGCGGGCGAGCCCTGCGCGTCGAACAGCGACACGTCGACGCCGCCGCTGACGATCTTGCCTTCGGCGCGGACCAGCAGGGCGCGCGCGGGCTCGGCCTCGAGTTCGCCGATCGCCGAGGAGAGCTCGGACTGCAGCGAGGCCGTGTAGAGGTTCAACGGCGGAGCGTCGACGGTCAGGACGGCGAGCCCGCCGTCGCGATCGAGGCGGACCTGCTGAGTCATGTTCACCCTGCTTCTTCGGCTTCGACGATGTCGTCCCAATACTGCTGGGCCTCGGGGCGCCAGTCGACGTGTTTGTGATGGAACAGTTCCGCCGCCTTCGTCCCGCTCCACTTCGCCGGGAGCAGCTCGGCCGGCAGCTGCGGGTCGAGGAACGGGAACCGCCGCCACTCGTGGACGAGCTCGGTCTGCGCGCGCAGCACCGCCCGGCCACCGGTCGGGTGCAGACCGGTGAAGCGGTCGATGAAGTCCTCGTAGCGGTCCTTCAGCTCGGTCAGGTCCCAGGACCGGGCGACCATCGACTCCTGCTCGCCGACCTCCCCGTACGCGGCGGTGAACGACATCGCCTGCGCGTCGAGGCCGAGGTCGTTGACGATCTGCTGGGCCTCCCGCTGGCGGGTCAGGTCCGGGCTGACCCACACGCCGGCGACCGGCGAGCCGAAGCCCGCCCAGGTCAGCCGCGTGCGCAGCCGGTGCCGCAGGTCGCGCTTGGCTTCCGGGACGGAGACGATCAGCATCAGCCACTGCCCGTTCCAGTGGCGTTCCTCGCGGCCGAACGCGTAGATCCGGTCGGCGCCCTCGGTCAGCAGCCGACGTCCGGGCGGCGTCAGCGACCAGCGCACGCGGCGCCCGACGCGCTCCGAGACCACCCAGCCCTCGGCGGCGGAGCGGGCCAGCGCCTGCCGCGCCGACTTCTCCTCGATGTCGAGGATGCCCAGCACCTCGACGAGCATCGACGTCCAGACCGGCTTGTCGCGGGGGAGGGCGTACTCGCCGAGGACGGTCATCAGCAGCGACCGCGCGCTGGCGTGACTGACCTCGCGCCGCCGGCTCACCGTGGGCCGGGGCGCGGACGGGCGGCCTTCCCTCGGCTTCGGCCTGCGGCCGAGGGTGACCGGGGGAGCGGGTTCGCCCATGCTGTTCACCGACCTCACTGCGCTGCGGGACTGACAACCGAACAGGGTACCCACAGTGAGTGATCAAAGCGCCACGGGACACACACTGTCGGTGGTTTTGACCTTGATCTGACAGTTCACCACGAGGTCGTAGACTCGGCTACCTCATGAGTGCAACTCTCGTCGCGAAGGACCTGGCCGCGGGCCACGGTGACCGCATCCTCTTCTCCGGCCTCGATCTCGTGGTGGCGCCCGGCGACGTCGTCGGCCTGGTCGGGGTCAACGGCGCCGGCAAATCGACGCTCCTGCGAACCCTCGCCGGCCTCGCGAAGCCGGACAGTGGCGAGGTCCGCCTGAACCCGCCGGCCGCGACGGTCGGGCACCTCCCGCAGGAGCCGGAACGGCGCGAAGGCGAGTCGGTGCGGGCCTTCCTGGCGCGCCGCACCGGCGTCTCGGCGGCCCAGGCGGACCTCGACTCGGCGACTGAGGCCCTCACCGCGGGCGCGGCGGGCGCGGACGACGAGTACGCGGCGGCCCTGGACCGGTGGCTGGCCCTCGGCGGCGCCGACCTCGACGACCGGGCCGCCGAAGTGGCCGCCGACCTCGGCCTGGCCGTGGACCTGGACCAGCCGATGACGTCGCTGTCGGGCGGCCAGGCGGCCCGGGCGGGCCTGGCGTCGCTGCTGCTGAGCCGCTACGACGTCTTCCTGCTCGACGAGCCGACGAACGACCTGGACCTGGACGGCCTGGCCCGCCTGGAGCAGTTCGTGTCGGGCTTGCGCGCCGCGACGGTGCTGGTGAGCCACGACCGCGAGTTCCTGGCCCGCACGGTCGATCGCGTCGTCGAGCTGGACCTGGCCCAGCAGCAGGTGAACGTCTACGGCGGCGGGTACGAGGCGTACCTGGAGGAGCGCGAGGTCGCGCGCCGGCACGCGCGGGAGGACTACGAGGAGTACGCCGACACGAAGGCTTCCTTGGAGGCGCGCGGGCGGATGCAGCGGGCGTGGATGGAGAAGGGCGTGAAGAACGCCCGCCGGAAACAGCCCGACAACGACAAGGCGGCGCGCAAGTTCCGCAGCGAGGCGACGGAGAAGCAGGCGTCGAAGGCCCGGCAGACCGACCGCATGATCGAGCGGCTGGAGGTGGTCGAGGAGCCGCGCAAGGAGTGGGAGCTGCGGATGGAGATCGCCGCGGCCCCGCGGGCGGGCGCGGTGGTCGCGACGGTGCGTGGCGCGGTCGTCCGGCGCGAAGGGTTCACCCTCGGACCGGTCGACCTGCAGATCGACTGGGCGGACAAGGTCGCCATCACGGGGGCGAACGGCTCGGGGAAGTCCACGCTCCTGGCGGCGTTGCTGGGCCGGGTCCCGCTTGCCGAGGGGGCGGCGGCGCTGGGACCGGGCGTCGTGGTCGGCGAGGTCGACCAGGCCCGGCGGTTGTTCTTGGGTGATGTGCCGCTGGCTTCGGCGTTCGCGCGGGAGGTGCCCGACCTCGCCGACGCCGAGGTGCGGACGTTGCTGGCGAAGTACGGGTTGAAGGCCGCGCACGTCCTGCGGTCCGCCGCGACGCTTTCGCCGGGGGAGCGGACGCGGGCGGCGCTGGCGTTGCTGCAGGCGCGCGGGGTGAATCTCCTGGTCCTGGACGAGCCGACCAACCACTTGGACTTGCCGGCCATCGAGCAGCTCGAGGCGGCGCTGGATCGGTACCCGGGGACGCTGCTTTTGGTGACGCACGACCGCCGGATGCTCGACGCTGTGCACGTGACGCGCCGGTTGGTGGTCGATGAGGGCAAGGTCAGCGAGCAGTGAGCCGGTTCTCGCGGGTGCTCACGTCTGTGAGCGGTGCTCTCGTTTTGGAGCAGCGCTCAAGTGATCGTGGTGAGCGGTGCTCTCGAAGGTGAGCACTGCTCTGCTCGCGCGGTGAGCGGTGCTCTCGGTTTTGAGCAGTGTCCGCGTTGGTGGGTGAGCGGTGCTCTCTCTTTGGAGCGATGTCTCGGGAGAATTGAGAGCAGTGCTCTGACTGGCTGGTGCGGCCGCGGTGCGTGACACTGCGATCGGGCGATAGCGGGTGTGGTCGCGGACGTGCGAGTGTCGCTCTCGACGGGCCGGTCGTGTGGCGCAGGTGTGTGAGCGCCGCTCTCGATGGACAGGCCGTGGGAGTCGCGGGTGTGTGAGCGCCGCTCGTGGCGTGCAGGTCGTGTGGCCGCAGGGTGAGCGCCGATCTCACCGGTGGACGGTGGGGCGTCGGGCGCGTGAGCAGTGCTCGCGGCCGGCAAGTCGCGCGGCCCGGTTGGCTGAGCGCTGGTCTTGCTCGTGGGCGGTGTGGCTCTCGGGCGGGAGAGCGATGCTCTCGACTGTGTGCACCGCTCACCTTTGTGGGAGAGCGGTGCTCTCGTTTCTGAGCGCTGCTCCGGCCGCGATGTGAGCGGTGCTCTCCGATGCGAGCGCCGCTCACGCCCCTAGTGTGAGCGGTGCTCTCGCTTGAGAGCACCGCTCAGCCCTTTGTCGCCCCGCCGGTCAGGCCCTTCACGAACTGCTTCTGCAGCGCCAGGTAGAAGATCAACACCGGCAGCGTCGCCAGGAACATCAGCGCGAACACACTGCCCAGATCCGCCTGGTACTGGCCGATCGAGCGGTAGATGCCCGTCGTGATCGTTGTTCCCTGGCTGGGGCCGAGGATGATCAGCGGGTCGATGAAGTCGTTCCAGATCCAGACGCCCAGGAAGATCAGGACCGAGGCCGTGGCCGGGCGTAGCAACGGGAACACCACTCGCCAGAACACCTGCATGCGGCTTGCGCCGTCGAGAAGAGCTGCCTCCTCCAGTTCCACCGGGACGCCGCGGATGAAGCCCGTGAACACGAACACCCCGAACGGCACGTAATACCCGACGTTGAACAGGATCAGCCCCTGCAGCGTCGCCATCAGGTGGGTCACGCGCAGGACGTCGGTGATCGGGATCAGGATCACCTGCGGCGGGATCATCAACCCGGCCAGGAGGACCAGCGTGAGGACCTTCGTCCAGCGCTTGCCCGAGCGGGCCAGGTAGTGACCGAGCATCGCCGAAAGCACCGTCAGGACCAGGATCGACAGCACCGTCACCACGATGCTGTTCGTCAGGCTGACCCAGAACAGGCCGTCCGGCCGGGTCAAGACCGCGTGGATGTTCGACAATGTCGGCGGGACCGGCAGCGACGCCGGCTCCTTGGCGATCAGCTCGCCCCGCTTGAACACGTTGGCCAGGACCAAATAGAGCGGCACGAAGAACACCGCGCTCACCAGCACGGCGAGCGTGGGGCGGGCCACGGCACGGGGACGGCTCACAGGTCGACCTCCCGGCGGCGGAGGAAGTTCAGCACCACCGTCGTCACCAGCGCCACGATCACCAGCATCAGCACGGCCATCGCGGATGCGTAACCGACGTGGTTCGAGTCGAAACCCGTCTGCAGGACGTCGAACGCGATCGTGGCCGTGGCGCCGGAACCCGGGCCGCCGTTGGTGATCACCTTGACGTAGTCGTAGGTCTTGAACGCCGAAATCAGCAGCACCACCGTGTTGATCGTCAGCGACGGCGCCAGCAGGGGCCAGGTGACGGCGCGGAACCGGCGCAACGGCCCCGCGCCGTCGATCTCCGCCGCCTCCAGCAGCTCCGCGGGCACGCCCTGGAGGCCGGCCAGGTACACCACCACGCAAAACCCGAGCATCTGCCAGCACACGATCGACGCCACCGAATACAGCGCCACGTCCGGGTCGGACAGCCAGCCCGGCGGGTGCGCGACACCCAGCGCGCGCAGCAGGGAATTCAGCGGCCCGCGGTCGTCGAGCAGGCGCGACCAGACGATCGACACCACCACCGAACTGAGGATCACCGGCGTGAAGAACACGCTCCGCAAAGCGTTGTACAACCAGCCTTTGCGGTCCAGCAGCAGCGCCACGCCGAGGCCCAGCACATTGGGCACGATCACCACGATCAGCGTCAGGATCGTGGTCACCTGCAGCGCGGTCAGGAACTGCGAGTCGGTGAACAGGAGGCGGTAGTTGTCGAGCCCGACGAACTTCACCGGGGGGTTGAACGGGTTGTAGTTCGTCAGGCTGTAGCCGAAGCTGATCAGGATCGGCGCCATCACGAAACACAAGTACACGAGCACGCCCGGCGCGCCGAACGACGCGAAGTGGGTCAACCGGGGCAGCACGGGCCGGCGGCGGCGCCGGGCGGCCGGGCGGGGTGGGGCCGGGCGGGAGATGACGGCGGTCAAGGACGTCAGCCCGCCTTCGCCCACTCGGTGTCCAGGAACGCGCACGCGTCGGCCACGGACTTGCGGCCGGTGATGACGTCCTGGGCGGCCTGGTCGACCTTGTCCTTCATCCCGGGCAGCAACCCGTCGTCGGCGGTCTCCCAGCGGAACGCGTGCACCACGGCGTTCTGCTGCACCGCCTGGGCGTACAGGTCGTACCCGGCCTTGAACGTCGCCCCGACGTCGGACGGCGGCGTGTAGCCCTTGATCGCCGGGAACAGGCCGTCCGCCTTCACCGAGGCGTCCAGCTGGTCCTTGTCGAGCTGGAAACCCAGCGCGAACTTGCGTGCGGCGTCGAGGTTCGCGGCCTTGGCGTTGACGATCATGCCGCCGCCGGTGTAGGCGGGGACGACCAGCTTGCCGTCCTCGGTGGGGAAGTTGAAGACGCCCACCTCGAAGTCGTGCTTCTTCGAGTCGGCGTTGGCGGCGAACCAGTTGCCCATCGGGTACATCGCGCTCTGGCCGTCGAGGAACGCCTGCTCGGTCGCCGCGTAGTCGCGGGACACGCTGGTCTTGTCCACGTACCCCTTCGCCGCGAGGTCGGCGAGCTTGGCGAACGCGTGCTGGAACGCCGGATCGGCGAACTTCACCTTGCCTTGACGGCGCTGGGTGAGCCAGTCCGGCATCGTGTTGTACACCTCGGTGCTGACCAGCCCCGAAAGGATCATCGACGACGGGAAGCCGTCCTTGCCGCCGCCGATGGTGAACGGCGCGAGGCCCTTGTCCTTGAGCTTGCCGGCGTCGGCGACCAGCTCGTCCCACGTCTTCGGCGGCGCCGCGATGCCCGCGTCAGCGAACATCTTCTTGTTGTAGTAGATCGGCGGGATGGTCTGGGTGTTGGCCGGCAGCTGGTAGTACTTGCCGTTCACCGGGTTGGCCTGCGGGAACTGGAAGTCCTTGAGCTCCTCGGGCGTCCACGCGTAGAGGTTGCCCGCTTCGGCGAAGCCGGCCGAGTCGACGGCGATCATCACGTCCGGGAACTGGCCGGACTGCAGCAGCTGCTTCGCGTACGACGTCCGCCCGTCCGCGGTCGGCGCGACCAGCTTCTTGACCTTGATCCCGGGGTTCTTGTCCGTGACGCGCTTGATGGCCGCGTCCCAGTAGGCCGGGGTGAGGTTCGGGGTTTCGAACGTCAGGAAGGTGATCTCCGCGTCGCCGCCGCTGCCGGTGTTCGAGCCGACCGAGCACGCGCTCACCGCCAGGAGCGCCGCTGCGCCCAGCGCCAGGGACCTTCTCATGTCCAAGCCACCTTCCACCATATGTGATGTATGACGCATTTGATCGGACGTATTCGACGATGTCAAGCGCCGGATGGCCACGAAACCGCAAGAAAGCCGAGATAGATCAGATCTTTACGCGTTCGAGTCGTAACAGCGTGCTGGCGAAGTCGCCGGACGGCAACGACAGGGGAAGGCCGTGCGCGAGCAGCACCGCCCCGCTGTGCGTCCGGCCCGAATCCGGGTTGAGGTACCGCGTGGCCGGATCGAGGCCGTCGAGCCGCAGCGGCCGCTCCGGCGCGTTGAAGTGCGCGGCCTGCCGGTAGGCGAACACGACCGCGCGATCGCCGTGGACGTACTGCAGAGCGGTGACGCCGTCGTCGACCGGCGGCCGGAGCCGGTACAGGGCGCCGTGCTGCACCACCGGCCGGATGTCCTTGTACAGCGCGACGAGATCCCCGGCGAGCGCGAGATCTTCGGAGGGCCAGTGCACGATGTCGCCGCCGAGGCCGAGCACGCCGGCCATGGCGACGTGGAAGCGGAACCGCAGCGGCACCGACCGGGCCGTCACGAAATTGGGGTTGTCGGTGACCCACGCCGACATCGCGCGGGCCGGGTAGAGCTGCCCGTAGCCGTGCTGGATCCGCAGCCGGTCGAGCGCGTCGGTGTTGTCGGAGGTCCAGACCTGGTCGGTGCGGGTCAGCACGCCGAGGTCGATCCGGCCGCCGCCGCCCGCGCACGACTCGATCCGCAGGCCCGGGTGGTCCGCCCGCAGCCGGTCGAGCAGCGCGTACACCGCGTGGGTGTGCTCCACCCACAGCCGGTCCTGATCGGGTTCGCCCGGCCAGCCCGCTTCGCTGAACGGCCGGTTCATGTCCCACTTGAGGAAGTCGATGCCGTGCGAGCCGACGAGCCGATCGAGCCACTCGTGCGCCCACGCGGCGACGTCCGGGCGCGCGAAGTTGAGCACCAGCTGCCGCCGCAGCTCCGACCGGCGCCGGTGCGGGTGGTGCAGCACCCAGTCCGGGTGCGCGCGGTAGAGGTCGCTGTCCGGGTTGACCATCTCCGGCTCCACCCAGACGCCGAACCGCATGCCGAGCCCGTGCACCGCGTCGACCAGCGGCTTGAGCCCGTCGGGGAAGCGCGCGCGGTTCACCTCCCAGTCCCCGAGGCCGGCGTGGTCGCCGGTGCGGGCGCCGAACCAGCCGTCGTCCATCACGAACAGCTCGACGCCGAGGGCCGCCGCCCGCTCGGCGAGGGCGCGCTGCCCGGCCTCGGTGACGTCGAACCCGGTGGCCTCCCACGAGTTGTAGAGCACCGGACGCAGTTCCTCCGGGTGCGGCAGGACGTGCCGCAGGACGTAGGCGTGCCACGCCCGGCTCGCCGCACCGAACCCGCCGCCGGTGTACAGCCCGGCGGCCACCGGGGTGGTCAGCGGACGTCCCGGCCCGACGCGCTGGATGACGCCGTCCTGGCCGAAGCCGCCGCTCACCGTCAGCCGCCCGGTGGACGAACGCGTGGTGGTCAGGCGCCACGACCCGCTCCACGCCAGCGCGACGCCGTAGACCTCGCCGTGGCGCTCGGTCGCCGTGCCGTCGTCGACCATCACCCAGGGATTCGCGTGGTGACCGGTGATCCCGCGCCGGCTGGCGAAGACGGTTTCGCCGTGCGGTGCGAACGCGCGCCGCAGCTGCGTCTCCGCCGCCCAGCGGCCGGTCACGTGGCTGAGCCGGTAGTCCTCGAAGACCGGCAGCGCCCAGGTGGCCGAGTCGGCCCGGACCACCTCGACTTCGGTGTCGGCGCTCAGCTCGGTCCAGCGCTCGAGCACGTCACCGCGCAGCCGGTAGTGCAGGGTGATCCGCAGCGGGTAGTGGCGGTCCGCGAAGGACAACCGCAGGTGCCCGCCGGAGATGTCGTGGCCGGCGTAGCGCCATTCGAGCGCCCGCGTCCCGTCGGCGAACCGGACCTGCAGCGCGGGGGTCCAGTAGCGGGTGCCGCCGTCCGCGGCGAGTTCGTCGAGGCCCTCGTTCGGGTCGTTGAAGCCGTCCCACCAGGGAAGCGTTTTCCCGGCCAGCTCGGCGATGTCGGCGTCGGGGAGGGCGGGGCCCCAGTAGACGTGGGCCGGGACGTCGTCCTCGTCGAGCCGCAGCGCGTACGTGCTCGACTCCCCGGTGAGCACCCAGGTGCGGGGTTCGTCGAGGAAGCTGATCCCGGCCATGCGGGACATCCTGCTCACCGGCGCGGCCGCCGCCAAGGGATGTCCCGCTCACCGGTCACGGGCGGTCGGTGAGGTACCCGCCCATCGTCTTGAAGTACTCCGACGCCGACAGCTCGGTCCCGTCGGCGGTGCGGACCCGTTCGACGAGCAGGCCGGGGGACCGGCCGCGGCGCGCGTCCGGCCCGGCGACGATCACCACGCCGTCGCCCTCCCGGATGAAGATCCGGCCCGGGGTGCCGCCGTAGTGGCCCTGCGACACCGACGCCTTCAGGATCCGCAGCTCCTCGCCGCGGTGGTAGGCGAACGCGTTCGGGTACGGGTCCGACAACGCGCGCACGAAGCGCTCGAGGTCCGCGGGCGGCAGCGTCCAGTCGATCAGGCTGTCCCGCTTGGCCCGCTTGTGGAAGAAGCTGGCCTTCGACCGGTCCTGCGGCACCGGCGTGTACCCGGTTTCGATCAGCGAGAGGGCTTCGGCGGTGATCGGCGCGATCAGGTCGACCGTGCGGTGGAAGAGGTCGGTCGTGGTGTCGGCCGGCCCGACCGGGATCGCCCGCTGCAGCACGATGTCGCCCGCGTCGAGCTCGCCGTCCATCATGTGGGCGGTGACGCCGACCTCCGGCTCGCCGTTGATCATGGCCCAGATGAGCGGCGAGAAGCCCGCGTACGCCGGCAGCAGCGAGTCGTGGATGTTCAGCGTGCCGTGGCGCGGCAGCTCGAAGATCTCCGGCGGCAGCCAGGTGCGCCAGTTGTTCGCGACGATCAGGTCGAGGTCGGCGCCCTGGAGCTCGGCCAGCAGCTCGGCGTCGTCCGGGCGGGTGCGCAGCAGGACCCGGATGTCGTGCTCGGCGGCGAGGTCGGCGACCGAGTCGGCCCAGATCCGCTCGTAGGCGTGGTCGCTCTTCGGGTGGGTGACCACGAGGGCGACCTCGTGGCCGGCGTCGATGAGCGCCTGGAGGGTCCGGTGCCCCCAGGTCTGGTAACCGAACATCGCCACGCGCATTCGAGAGTGCCTTTCATGATCGGGGGACGAACATCACCACGAACGTACTAGGCGAGGCTCGCCTAAGTTAGGTTAGGGTTCCCTGAACCGTACCGGAGCGCGCGAGGGAGCAACATGAGTGCAGAGGTCCCGATCTACGACATCGTCGGCGTGGGCTTCGGACCGTCGAACCTGGCCCTCGCGATCGCCCTCGCCGAGCACAACGCGGGCGCCGGGGAGCCGGTGACCGCGCACTTCCTGGAGCGGCAGCCGCGGTTCGGCTGGCACCGCGGGATGCTGATCGACACCGCGACCATGCAGGTGTCGTTCCTCAAGGACCTGGTCACCATGCGGAACCCGACCAGCGGGTTCAGCTTCCTCAACTACCTGCACGCCGCCGGGCGGCTGGTCGACTTCATCAACCACAAGAACCTGTTCCCGCTGCGCGTGGAGTTCCACGACTACTTCGAATGGGCGGCCGCGAAGGTCGACGACGTCGTCTCCTACGGCACCGAGGTCGTCGCGCTCAAGCCGGTGTACGACGGCGAGGAGGTCGCCTACTTCGACGTCGAGGCCTCGGACGGTTCGTCGCTGCGCGCCCGGAACCTGGTGCTGGGCACCGGGTTGCGGCCCCAGCTGCCCGAGGGCGTCACCGCCGGCGCCCGGATCTGGCACAACAGCGAACTGCTGTTCCGCGTCGAGGGCCTGAAGAACGCCGACCCGAAGCGGTTCGTCGTGGTCGGGGCCGGGCAGAGTGCGGCCGAGGTCGCCGCGTTGCTGCACGAGGAGTTCCCCCGCGCCGAGGTCTGCGCCGTGTTCGCCCGCTACGGCTACAGCCCGGCCGACGACAGCTCCTTCGCCAACCGCATCTTCGACCCCGAAGCGGTCGACCAGTTCTACCGCGCGGGCGAGCCGGTCAAGGACCGCTTGATGCGCTACCACGGCGCCACCAACTACTCGGCCGTCGACGTCGACCTGATCGACGAGCTCTACCGGCGCGTCTACCGCGAGAAGGTGCTGGGCGTGGAACGGCTGCGGCTGTTCAACGTCTCGCGCCCGGTTGAGGTGACCGACGCGGGAACGGTGACGGTCGAATCCCTCACGACGGGGGAGCGCACCGTCCTGGACGCCGACGCGGTCGTCTACGCCACGGGCTACCGGCCCGCGGACCCGACGCCGTTGCTCGGCGAGCTGGGCGCGCGCTGCCTGCGCGACGAAACCGGGCGCCTGCGGGTCGAGCGCGACTACCGGCTGACCACGGACTTCCCGCTGCGCGGCGGGATCTACCTGCAGGGCGGCACCGAGCACACGCACGGCATCACGTCGTCGCTGCTGTCGAACACCGCGGTGCGGGTGGGGGAGATCCTGCAGTCCGTCGTGGACCGCCGGGTGGTCGCGGAGCCGGCCGGGGAGCTCGCCGTCAGCCTGCGGTGATCTGCTCCCGAAGGATGTCGCCGTGGCCGGTGTGCCGGGCGAACTCCTCGATCAGGAACAGGTAGATGAACCGCAGGCTGACCTCGCCGACGACCGGGTGCGTCCACCGGTCGTCGAGCGAGAAGGCCGCCGCGATCTCCCGGGAGCGCGCGCTCGTGCGTTCGTACTCGGCGATCACGTCGGCCACCGTCTCGTCGTCGGCGACGGCGAAACTCGCGTCGCCCGGAGTCGACGGGCCGTCGATCTCCGCCGCGTCGAGGCCGGCCACCAGCCACTGGAACCAGCGGCGCTCGGCGACCGCCGCGTGCTTGACGAGGGCGATCGGCGTGGTCAGGGACGAGACCAGCCGCCGCCGGGCGTCGGCTTCCGACAGGCCTCGCGTGTTCTCCACCAGGGCGAGCCGGTTGCGGTCGAGCATGGCTTCCAGGAGCTCACGCTCGGGGCCGATGGTCTTTTCGGGCAGCGCGTACATGCGTCCAGCTTGCCGGAGAGTCAGCCCTGGCGCACCGGTGCCGGGTGGTGGCGGCCGATCGGGAAGACCATCGGCGTCCCGCTCACCGGGTCCGGGCGCACCTGGCAGCGGACGTCGAAGACCTCCTCGACGAGTTCCTCGGTGATCACCGCCGCCGGCTCGCCGGAAGCCACGACGCGGCCCGCCTTCATCGCGATCACGTGGTCGGCGTAGCGGCACGCCTGCGGCAGGTCGTGCAGCACCATCACCACCGTGCGGCCCTCGGCGCGGTTGAGGTCGACGACCAGGTCCAGCACATCGATCTGGTGCGCCAGGTCCAGGTACGTCGTCGGCTCGTCCAGCAGCAGCACCGGCGTGCCCTGCGCGACCGCCATCGCGATCCACGCGCGCTGGCGCTGGCCACCCGACAGCTCGTCCACCGGGCGGTCGGCGAGGTCGGTCATCCCGGTGGCGGCCAGCGCGGCCGCGACCGCGCTTTCGTCCGATGTGGACCATTGCCGCCACCAGCTCTGGTGCGGGGCGCGGCCGCGGCCGACGAGGTCGGCCACCGTCATGCCCTCCGGGGCCACCGGGGACTGCGGCAGGATGCCGAGCCGCTGGGCGACCTGGCGGGTCGGGAGGTCCTGGATCGACCGGCCGTCGAGGTACACCGTGCCCGATTTCGGGGTGAGCAGCCGGGCCAGCGTGCGCAGCAGCGTCGACTTCCCGCACGCGTTGGCCCCGACGATCGCGGTGATCCGGCCGGGCGGGATGTCGAGGTGGAGGCCGTCGATGACGACCCGGTCGTCGTAGGCGACGCGCAGGTCCTGCACGCGCAGGGACGGTGTCATCTTCGCTAGCCTCCGGAGCCGGATCGGTTGGCCCTGGCCAGCAGCCAGAGCAGGAGCGGGGCGCCGAGCGCGCCGGTCACGATGCCGACCGGCAGCGGCGACGCCGTGACGGTGCGGGCCAGGATGTCGCTGCCCAGCACGACGACCGCGCCGGTGAGCGCGGACGCGGTCAGGGGTGGGGACGCCTGGCGCGCCAGGCGTTGCGCGATCTGCGGCGCGGTCAGTGCGACGAACGAAACCGGGCCCGCGGACGCCGTCGCGAAGGCCACCAGACCGGCGCCGGACAGCAGCAGCCCCAGCCGCACCGGCTGCACCGGCGTGCCGAGCCCGGCGGCGACGTCGTCCCCGAGCTGCAGCGTGCGCATCCACCGGGAGAGGGCCAGCACGAGCGGCAGGAGCACGGCCAGCGCGCCCGCGAGCGGGACGACGTGTTCCCAGCCGCGGTTGGCGAGGTTGCCGACGAGCCAGCCGATCGACGCCTGGGCTTCGGTGATCTGCGCGCGGCTGAGCAGGTAGTCGGTCAGGCTGGTGCACATCGCGAAGATACCGATGCCGACCAGGATGATCCGGTAGCCGGTGGTGCCGCGCCGCCAAGCGAGGACGTACACGAGCAGCCCGGTCAGGAGCCCGCCGAGCAGGCCCAGCGTGGTGGTGCCGAGGCCGCCGCCGAAGCCGAACGAGATGCCGGCGACGACGGCGGTGGCCGCGCCCGCGTTGATGCCGATCATGTCGGGGCTCGCGAGGGGGTTGCGCGTGATGGTCTGGAACACCGCGCCGGACGCGCCGAACGCCAGCCCGGCCAGCAGTCCGGTCAGCGCCCGCGGCAGCCGCAGCTCCTGCACGATGTAGGCGGTGCCGCTGTCGCCGCCGCCGAACACCGCGGACAGGACGTCGGACACGCCGAGCGGGACGTCGCCGATCGTCATGCCCCAGCAGAACAACGCGAACACCAGCACGGCGAGCACCAGCGACACGGCCGCCAAGCGGAGCCGGACCTGGCCGGACACCGCGGGTTTCGCGAGGCGGAAGGTGACGCGGTCACGCCGCACCTGCAGCAGGCTCATCAGGACTCCACCAGCTTGCGGCGGCGCACCAGCCAGATGAAGAACGGCGCACCGAGGAAGGCGACGATCACGCCGGCCCGGACTTCGCCGGGGCGCGCCATGATCCGGCCGAGGATGTCCGCGGCCAGCAGCAGGCAGGGCGCGAGGACCGCGGTGTAGGGCAGCAGCCAGCGGTGGTCGGGTCCGATGACGAACCGCACGGCGTGCGGGACGATCAGGCCCAGGAACACGATCGGGCCGGCGACCGCGACGGACGCGCCGGTCAGGAGCGTGATGGCCAGTGCGCCGCGCAGCCGCAGCGGGCCCAGCCGCCGTCCGAGCGCGACCGCGACGTCGTCGCCGAGCGCGAGGCTGTTGAGCGCGGGCCCGCTGGCGATCGCCAGCACCACGCCGGCGAGCAGGAACGGCAGGACCCGCAGCAGCGAACCGCCGTCGACGCCGGCGAGCGAACCGGCCGACCAGAACCGGAAGCGGTTGAGCGCCACCGGGTCCGACAGCACCATCGCGCTGGTGAACGAGCCGAGCAACGCCGTGACGGCCGCCCCGGCGAGGGCGAGCTTGACCGGGCTCGAGCCGCTGCGGCCGCGGGTGCCGAGGAAGTAGACGACCGCGGTCGCGGCGAGCGCGCCGGCGAAGGCGAACCAGATGTAGCCGTAGAGGGAGCCGACGCCGAGCACGGTGATGGAGAAGACGATGGCGAACGCGGCCCCGGCGCTGATCCCGAGCAGGCCCGGGTCGGCCAGGGGGTTGCGGGTCAGCGCCTGCATGAGCGTGCCGGCCAGGCCCAGTGCGGCGCCGACCAGCACCGCCAGCAGCGTCCGCGGCATCCGGACACTGTGGATGATCACGGCGTCGGCCGAGCCGTCGTCGTGCCAGAGCACCTGCCAGACGGCGCCGAACGAAATCTCCTTCGACCCCAGCCAGACACTCAGCAGGCACAGGAAAAGCAGGACACCGAGAGCGGCCAGCAGACCGAGCGCGCGGCCCGTGTGTGGCGGGCGTCGCTTGAGAGCGATCCCTCCGGGGTCTGTTCGCACCGCACCTCCGACTGGTACTGATTTAGGTAAGGCTAACCGATGGTACAGGAGTGCATCCTCACCATCCGTTTGTTAGGGCACCTAACTTCGCGTCCCGATCGGGGCGCCGTGAGCAGCGGGAGGCTGGTCTACCGGTGAGCAACGGTGACGCTGTGCAGCAGCAGGGGTCGAGGCTCGGGTTCTGGCGTGACCGCCTCGCTTCGGCGCCGAAGGAGCTGCCGCTCCCGGTCGACCGGCCGTACCTCGCGGAGCCCGACTTCGCCCGGCTGGACCGGCCGCTACCTGCCGTCGACGAACTGACCCGCCTCGCGGCGTTCACGGTGCTGTTGTCCCGCTATGCGGGCACCACCGACGTCCTGCTGGGAATCGGCTCGCTGGTGCCGCTGCGGGTGAACCTCGGCGGCTCGCCCGGGTTCAGCGAGGTCGTCGCTCGGGTACGTGAGGCGCGTGAGGAAGCGCTGGCGCACGAGGTGCCGTTCGCCGACCTGGTCGCCGAGCTGGACCCCGAGCCCGGTCGTGGGGGAGCGCTGCTCGTCAACGTCGGCTTCGCCGCCGAAACGGACCTTCCGCTGGACCTGAACCTGACCGCCGGTGGGCTGCGCTACCGCGCCGACGTGCTCAAAGAGTCCACTGTGGACCGCATGCTCGGCCACCTGGGCCACCTCCTCGCCGCGGCGACCGAGCGTCCACAGTGGCCGGTCGACCGGCTCGACCTGATGGCCGCGCCGGAGCTGCACGAGATCCTGGACGGCTGGAACGACACGGAGCTCCCCGCCCCGCCGGCCACGTTCCCGGAGCTGTTCGCGGCCCGCGTCCGCGAGCACCCCGACGCCGTCGCGCTCGTCTTCGAAGACGAACAGCTGACCTACGCCGAGCTGGACGCGCGCGCCAACCGGCTCGCCCACGTCCTGATCGGCCGCGGTGCCGGGCCCGAGCAGGTGGTCGCGCTCGCCGTGCCGCGTTCGATCGACATGATCGTCGCCGAGCTGGCCGTGCTCAAGGCCGGCGCCGCGTACCTGCCGCTGGACCAGGACTACCCGGCCGAGCGGATCGCCTTCATGGTGGCCGACGCGCGCCCGGTGTGCGTGGTGACCACGAGCGAACTCGCCGACCGCTTCGACGGTGACGTCCTGCTCCTGGACGAGGTGCGCCTGGACGACGTCCCCGCGACGGACCCGGCTCCCGCGCTCGTCCCGGCCAACGCCGCTTACGTCATCTACACCTCCGGGTCCACCGGACGGCCCAAGGGGGTCGTGGTCTCGCACGCGGGGGTCGCCAAGCTGGTCGCGACCCAGTCCGAGCGGTTCGGCGTGGGGCCGCACAGCCGGGTGCTGCAGTTCGCATCGCCGAGTTTCGACGTCGCGTTCTGGGACCTCTGCCTCGGGCTGCTTTCGGGCGGCCGTCTGGTGATCGTCCCGGCCGAGCGCCGGGTGCCCGGCCCCGAGCTGGCCGAGTACGCGCACGCCCACGGCGTCGACTTCATGATCCTGCCGCCCGCCCTGCTCGCCGAGTTCCCCGAGGACTGCGACCTGCCGCGGGACAGCGTCCTGCTGGCCGGCACCGAACGCGTGTCGCCGGAGCTGGTGCGCCGCTGGGCGCCCGGGCGGCGGATGTTCAACGCCTACGGCCCGACCGAGGCCACGACCAACTCCACGCTCGGGCTCTGCGACCCGGAGATCGCGCCCGGCTCGGCCGTGCCGATCGGCGTGCCGGACCCCGGCACCCGCGCGTACGTCCTCGACGCGCACCTCGCCCCGGTCCCGGTGGGCGTGGCCGGCGAGCTGTACCTCGCCGGATCCGGCCTGGCGCGCGGCTATCTCGGGCGGCCGGGGTTGACGGCGGAGCGGTTCGTGGCCGACCCGTTCGGCTCCGGCGGACGGCTGTACCGGACCGGTGACCTCGTGAAGTGGCTGCCAGACGGGCGGCTGGTGTTCCTGGGCCGGGCCGACGACCAGGTCAAAATCCGCGGCTACCGAATCGAGCTGGGCGAGATCGAGTCGGTGCTGGCCGAGCATCCACGCGTCGGCCAGTCGGTCGTCGTCGAGCAGGACGGGCAGCTGGTCGCCTACGCCGTGCCGGTGCCCGACCGCGACCCGGCGGCCGAGCGGGGGCACGTCGACGAATGGCACGACGTCCACGAGGAGATGCTCGCCGGCTCCCACGGCATCGAGGAGAACTTCGCGGGCTGGAACTCCAGCTACGACGGCTCGGAGATCCCCCTCGGCGAGATGCGCGAGTGGCACGCGGCGACGATCGACCGGATCCGCGCGCTGCGGCCGGAGCGGGTGCTGGAGATCGGCGTCGGCAGCGGGCTGATCCTGTCGCGGATCGCCCCGGACGCCGAAACCTACTGGGGTGTCGACCTTTCCGAGAGCGCGATCGAGAACGTGCGGCGCGAGGTCGCGGCGATGCCCTTCGCGGACCGGGTGCACCTGGCCGCCCGGCCCGCCCACGACCTGGGCGAGCTGCCGGAGTTCGACACGGTGATCATCAACTCGGTCGCCCAGTACTTCCCGAGCGCGGACTACCTCGCGGAGGTCGTCAGGACCGCCGCGGGACACCTGTCCCCGGGCGGGACGATCTTCCTCGGCGACATCCGCAACCTGCGTTCGCTGCGGGCGTTCCGGACCGCCGTCGAGCTGCACCGCGGCCGGGCCGACGTCGCCGCGGTGGACCAGGCCATCGCCCGCGAAGGCGAGCTGGTCCTCGACCCGGACTTCTTCCCGGCCCTCGCCCGCGACCTCGACGGCTTCGGCGACGTCGACCTGTGGGTCAAGCGCGGCACCGCGCACAACGAGCTGACCCGGCACCGCTACGACGTCGTGCTGCGGAAGGCACCACCGGCCGAAGCAGCCGAGGAGCAGGTCGTCGCCTTCGGTGATCTCGGTGCGGTGGAACGGTTCCTGGCGGCCGAGACGCCGGCGCGGCTGCGGGTCACCGGAATCCCGGACGCGCGGCTGGCCGGCGAGCTCGCCGCTGTCCGCGCCCTGGACACCGGTGACGCCTCAGCCGCCTTGGCCGCCCTCGACCGCCGGGACGGCGTCGATCCGGAAGCGTTGTACGCACTCGGCGAGCGAGCCGGCTACCGCGTGGCGGTCACCTTGGCCGCAGAAGGACTCGAAGCGGTCTTCACGACAGGCGAAGGCGGCGCGGCCTACCGCCCGATGCGGCAAACCGGCACGCCGGGCTCGTACGCCAACAACCCCGCGGCGCGGCGCGAGACCGGGGCCCTCGTCGCGTCGCTGCGCGCGCACGTGCGGGAGCGGCTGCCGCTGTACATGGTGCCCTCGGCGTTCGTCGTGCTCGACAAGCTGCCGGTGCTCGCCTCCGGCAAGCTGGACCGCAAGGCCCTGCCGAGCCCCGAGCGGTTCACCGCGGGGCCCGGCCGGGCGCCGCGCAACCCCGTCGAGCAGCTGCTGTGCGAGATGTTCGCCGACGTCCTCGGCGTGCCGCAGGCCGGACCGGACGACGACTTCTTCGCCCTGGGCGGCCATTCCCTGCTCGCCACCCGGCTGATCCAGCGCATCCGCGCGGCCGTCGGTGCCGAGGTGCCGGTCCGCGCGGTGTTCGACGCCCCGACACCGGCCGCGCTCGCGGGCCTCCTCGCCGGGGCCGTCACCGAGACCGAGCGGCGTCCGCTCGCGCGCGTCGCCGAGCGGCCGGAGCGGCTGCCGCTGTCGTTCGCGCAGCAGCGGCTGTGGTTCCTGCACGGGCTGGAAGGCGGCTCGGCGACCTACAACGTCCCGCTCGTCATGCGCCTGGCGGGGGAACTCGACGTCGACGCGCTGCGCGCAGCGCTCAACGACGTCGTGGCCCGGCACGAGGCACTGCGGACGGTTTTCCCGGTCGCCGACGGCGTCCCGTACCAGGAGGTCCGGCCCGAAGGCACCGTGGAACTCGCCGTCCGGCCCGTGTCCGATGTGGACACCGAAGTCGACGCGCTCGTGCGCGGGGTGTTCGACCTCGGTGCCGGGGTGCCGGTGCGTGCGGAGCTGCTCACCGACGGCCCGCGGCGGCACGTGCTGGTCCTGGTCGTACACCACATCGCCGCCGACGGCTGGTCGCTGTCCCCGCTGTGGCGGGACATCGCCACGGCCTACCGTGCCCGCCTCCGCGGCGACGCCCCGGAGTGGACGCCCCTGCCGGTCCAGTACGCGGACTACACGCTCTGGCAGCGCGACCTCCTGGCCACCGAAGAGACCGCCCAGCTCGAATACTGGCGGGCAACCCTGGCCGGCCTGCCCGAGCGGATCCCGCTCCCGCTCGACCGGCCGCACCCGCCGGTCTCGGCCTACCGCGGCGGCTTCTTCACCTTCACCTGGGACGCCGGGCTCCGGGCCGGGCTCGCCGACCTCGCGCGCGCCTGCGGCGCCAGCCCGTTCATGGTCGTGCACGCGGGCCTGACGGCGCTGCTGTCCCGCCTCGGCGCCGGCACCGACATCCCGATCGGCACCCCGATCGCCGGGCGCACCGACCCGGGCCTGGACGACCTCGTCGGCTTCTTCGTCAACACCCTCGTCCTGCGCGTGGACACCGGCGGTGACCCCTCGTTCCGCGACCTCGTCGCCCGGGTCCGCGAACGCAGCCTCGACGCCTACGCCCACCAGGACGTCCCGTTCGAGCGCCTGGTCGAGGCCCTCAACCCGGCCCGGTCGCTGGCGCACCACCCGCTGTTCCAGACCATGCTCGCCTGGCAGAACACCCCCGGTACCGGCGTGGAGTTGCCCGGCCTGACCGTGACCGAGCAGCCGGTCGGCACCGGCACGGCCAAGTTCGACCTCTGGTTCTCCTTCACCGAGCGGGCCGACGGCCTGCACGGCCAGGCCGAGTTCAACGCCGAGGTCTTCGACCGCGCCACCGTGACCGGACTCCTCGACCGCCTGGAAACCCTGCTCCGGCAGGTCGTCACCGACCCGGACCGCCGCCTCGGCTCCCTGGACGTGCTCACCCCGGCCGAACGCGACGGCCTCGAGCAGACCTGGTCGGGGGCCGTCGAAGACGTCCCCGCGGTGACCGTGCCCGAGCTGTTCGCCGCCCAGGTCGCGCGGACCCCCGGCCACCCCGCCCTGGTCTTCGGGGACGAAGAACTCACCTACGCCGAGCTCGACGCGGTGTCGAACCGCCTGGCCCGGGTGCTGGCCGCGCGGGGAGCCGGGCCCGAGCGCGTGGTCGCGTTGGCGCTACCGCGCTCGACGCACCTGGTCACCGCGATCCTCGCCGTGCTCAAGACGGGTGCGGCCTACCTGCCGCTCGACCCCGGCTACCCCGCGGACCGCATCGCGTTCATGCTCGACGACGCCGACCCGGCGCTCGTGCTGGCCGTCGCGGACACGGCGGTCGACGGCGCCCTGCTCCTGGACGACCCGGAAACCCTGGCCGGCGTGCCGGACGAGCCCCTGGACGTCGTGCTCCGGCCGGAGCACCCGGCGTACGTCATCTACACCTCCGGCTCGACCGGCCGGCCGAAGGGGGTCGTCGTCCCGCACGCCGGGATCGTCAACCGGCTGCTCTGGATGCAGGCCGAGTACGGCCTCACCGCCGAAGACCGCGTGCTGCAGAAAACGCCGTCGAGCTTCGACGTCTCGGTGTGGGAGTTCCTCTGGCCGCTGCTCACCGGCGCCACCGAGGTGCTCGCCCGGCCGGACGGGCACAAGGACCCCGCCTACCTGGCCCGGCTGATCCGCGACCGCGGCGTCACGACCGTCCACTTCGTCCCGTCGATGCTCCAGGTCTTCCTCCAGGAACCGGCGGCGGGGGAGTGCCCGAGCCTGCGCCGGGTGCTGTGCAGCGGCGAAGCCCTGCCCCCGGACGCCGTCGCGCAGTTCGGCCGGGTCCTCGACGCCGAGCTGCACAACCTCTACGGCCCGACCGAAGCCTCGGTCGACGTCACCGCGTGGCGGACGTCCACCGAGGAGACGACTGTCCCCATCGGACGTCCGGTGTGGAACACCCGCACCTACGTCC
This sequence comes from Amycolatopsis sp. cmx-13-12, assembly GCA_049998155.1. Taxonomy (GTDB): domain Bacteria; phylum Actinomycetota; class Actinomycetes; order Mycobacteriales; family Pseudonocardiaceae; genus Amycolatopsis. The sequence goes on from JAEBES010000003.1 coordinate 114,154, forward strand.
TCGACGCGGCCCTGCGCCCGGTGCCGCCGGGCACCCCCGGCGAGCTGTACCTGGCCGGCGTCCAGCTCGCCCGCGGCTACCTCGGCCGGGCCGGGCTCACCGCCGAGCGGTTCGTCGCCGACCCGTTCGGCCCGCCCGGCGCCCGGATGTACCGCACCGGCGACCTCGCCCGCTTCCGTCCCGACGGCGTCCTCGAGTTCCTCGGCCGCGGCGACGAGCAGGTCAAGATCCGCGGCTTCCGCGTCGAGCCGGGCGAAATCGCCGCGACCCTGTCCGCGCACGACGACGTCGCCCACGCCGTCGTCGTCGCCCGCGAAGACCGCCCCGGCGACGTCCGGCTGGTCGGGTACGTCGTGCCCGCCGACACCTCCGGTTCCGCCGAGGAGGAGACCGAGCAGGTCGGCGAGTGGCGCGAGCTGTACGACGCGATGTACTCCGGTGCTGCCGACGAGTTCGCGGGCTGGAACTCCAGCTACACCGGCGAGCCGATCCCGCGCGAAGAGATGCGCGAGTGGCGGGACGCGATCGTCACCCGGATCCGCGACCTGGCGCCGCGGCGCGTCCTGGAGATCGGCGTCGGCAGCGGCCTGCTGCTGACCGAGCTGGCTCCGGACTGCGAGACCTACTGGGGCACCGACTTCTCCGCGGAGGTCATCGCCTCGCTGGGGGAGCGGGTCGCGGCCGATCCGGCGCTCGCCGGGCGCGTCGAACTGCGCACCGGTGACGCCGCCGACCTCACTGGCCTGCCGTCGGGGTTCTTCGACACCGTCGTGCTCAACTCCGTCATCCAGTACTTCCCGAGCGGCACCTACCTCCTGGACGTCGTGCGCCACGCCCTGGACCTCCTGGCGCCGGGCGGGGCGCTGTTCGTCGGCGACGTCCGTGACCTGCGGCAGGTCCGCGCGTTCCACACCGCCGTGGCCGAGGCGCGCGGCGGCGACGTCGAACAGCGGCTGCTGCGGGAGAAGGAGCTCCTGGTGGCACCGGAGTTCTTCGCGGGCCTCGACGGGGTCGTCGCGGACATCCGGGTCAAGCGCGGCCGGGCGGTCAACGAACTCACCCGGTACCGCTACGACGTCGTGCTGCGCCGCGGTGCCGCCGAGCCGCGGCCGGTGGAGACGCTGGCCTGGGGCACCGATGTGTCCACTGTGGAGGACGTGCTGGCCCGCCGAGGCGACGGCCTGCGCGTCGAAGGCGTCCCGAACGGGCGGCTCACCGACGGCGTGAACCCCGAGGAGTGGTTCGCACTGGGCGCGGTCGTCACCTGGTCCGCGGCCGGCGACGGCTCGGTCGACGTCCTGTTCACCGGCGACCCGGCCGGCGCCTTCCGGCCCGGCCCGGACCCGATCCTGAGCTACACCAGCAACCCGCGGCGCTCGCGCCGGAGCACCGCGCTCCCGGCGGACCTGCGCACGTTCGCCGCCCGGCGGCTGCCGGAGCACATGGTGCCGTCGGCGATCGTCGTCCTCGACGCACTGCCGGTGACGGCGAACGGCAAGCTCGACCGCCGCGCCCTGCCGGCCCCGGACGTGCGCGCGCCGGTCTCCGCGCGCGAGCCGCGCACGCCGGTCGAACGGCAGCTGTGCGCCCTGTTCGCCGACGTCCTCGGCCTGCCGCGGGTCGGCCCGGACGACAGCTTCTTCGCCCTCGGCGGCCATTCCCTGCTGGCCACCCGGCTGATCGCCCGCGTCCGCACCGCCGTGGGAGCCGAGCTGGAGGTGCGGGCGGTCTTCGAGACACCGACCCCGGCGGGCCTGGCCGCGGTGCTCGCCACCGCGCGGGGAACCGCGCGGCCGCCGCTGGTGCCCGCACGACGGCCGGACCCCGTCCCGCTGTCCGGCGCCCAGCAGCGGCTGTGGTTCCTGCACCACCTCGAAGGCCCCTCGGCCACTTACAACGTCCCGCTGGTCATGCGGCTCGAAGGCCACCTCGACGTCGACGCGCTGCGCCGGGCGCTCTCGGACGTGGTCGCCCGCCACGAGGCCCTGCGCACCCGGTTCCCCCAGCGGGACGGCGTGCCCTACCAGGACATCCTTCCACCCGAAGAGGTCGACCTGCCCGTGCGCGAGGTCACCGGCCTCGACGAGGCCCTGACCGGGCTGGTCCGCCGGCCGTTCGACCTGGAGGAGCACGCGCCGATGCGCGCCGAGCTCCTGCGGCTGGGTGCCCGCGAGCACGTCTTCGCGCTGGTGTTCCACCACATCGCCTCCGACGGCTGGTCGATGGCCCCGCTGTGGCGCGACATCGCCACCGCCTACGCCGCCCGCCGGGCCGGGGAAACTCCACAGTGGACACCGCTGCCGGTGCAGTACGCGGACTACACGCTGTGGCAGCAGGACCTGCTCGGCCGCGAAGACGACCCGGACAGCGTGCTGAGCGCGCAGCTCGACTACTGGCGAGACGCCTTGGCCGGCCTGCCGGACCGGATCGAACTGCCCCTGGACCGGCCGCACCCGGCGACCGCGACCTTCCGCGGCGAGCTGCACACCTTCACCTGGGACGCCGGGCTCCACGCGCGGCTGGCCGACCTGGCCCGCGAGAGCGGCGCGAGCGTGTTCATGGTCGTGCACGCGGCCCTCGCCGCCCTGCTCACCCGCCTCGGCGCGGGCACCGACGTGCCGATCGGCTCACCCATCGCCGGCCGCACCGACCCCGGCCTGGACGACCTCGTCGGCTTCTTCGTCAACACCCTCGTCCTGCGCGTGGACACCGGCGGCGAGCCGACGTTCCGGGAGCTCCTCGCCCGCGTCCGCGAGCGCAACCTCGACGCCTACGCCCACCAGGACGTGCCGTTCGAGCGCCTGGTCGAGGTGCTCAACCCGGCCCGGTCCCTGTCGTACCACCCGCTGTTCCAGGTGATGATCGCCGGGCAGAACAACGCCCGCGCCGAGGTGAGCCTGCCCGGCCTGGCCGTCACCGAGATCCCGGTGACCACCGGGACGTCGAAGTTCGACCTGGCCATCTCGCTGACCGAGCGCGACACCGGGATCGCCGGGGTCCTCGAATTCAACGCCGACGTCTTCGACCACGCGGGCGCGCACGCGATCTTGCGCCGGCTCGAAGTGCTGCTGCGCGCGGCCCTGGCCGAGCCGGACCGCCCGGTCGGTGCCCTGGACCTCCTCGACGGGGACGAGCGGGACCGGGTGCTCACCGAGTGGGCCGGATCCGCAGACCCGGCGGGCACCGAGACGTTCCCCGGGATGTTCGCCCGCCGCGTCGCCGAAGCTCCGGACGCCGTGGCGCTCGTCTTCGAGGACGTCGAGCTGACCTACGCCGAGGTGAACGCCCGCGCCAACCGCCTCGCGCACCTGCTGCTCGCCCGCGGGGCCGGGCCGGAGCGGGTCGTCGCGCTGGCCGTGCCGCGCTCGGTGGACATGATCGTCGCCGAGCTGGCGGTGCTCAAGGCCGGGGCCGCCTACCTGCCGATCGACGTCGACTACCCGGGCGACCGGATCGCCTTCATGGTCGAGGACGCCGCTCCGGTCTGCGTGGTGACAACCCGGGACGTCGAGGCGAAGCTGCCGGCGGCCCTGCCGCGGGTCCTCCTCGACGAGGCGGCGCTCGCCGCACTGTCCACAGAGGACCCCGAGGTCACGATCACGCCGGAGAACGCCGCCTACGTGATCTACACGTCCGGCTCGTCCGGGCGGCCGAAGGGCGTCGTCCTCCAGCACTCCGGCGTCGCGAAGCTCGTGGCCACCCAGGTCGAACGCTTCGGCGTCGGCCCGCACAGCCGGGTGCTGCAGTTCGCGTCGCCGAGCTTCGACGTCGCGTTCTGGGACCTCTGCCTCGGGCTGCTTTCGGGCGGCCGCCTGGTCATCGTCCCGGCCGAGCGGCGGGTCGCGGGCCCGGCGCTCACCGAGTACGCCCACGCCCACGGCGTCGACTTCATGATCCTGCCGCCCGCCCTGCTCGACGCCATGCCGGCGGAGCTCGACCTGCCCCGCGACAGCGTGCTGCTCGCGGGCACCGAACGCGTGTCACCGGAGCTGGTGCGCCGCTGGGCGCCGGGGCGGCGGATGTTCAACGCCTACGGTCCCACCGAGGCGACCACCAACTCGACGCTCGGCGAGAGCGACCCGGCCGAGCTGGCGGACGCCACGGTCGTCCCGATCGGCATCCCCGACCCCGGCACCCGCGCCCACGTCCTGGACGCCGGGCTGCGGCCGGTCCCGCCCGGCGTGGTGGGCGAGCTGTACCTCGCGGGCTCCGGTCTGGCCCGCGGGTACCTCGGGCGGCCGGGGCTGACGGCGGAGCGGTTCGTGGCCGATCCGTTCGGGTCCGGCGGACGTCTCTACCGCACCGGTGACCTGGTCAAGTGGCTGCCGGACGGGCGGCTGGTGTTCCTGGGCCGGGCCGACGACCAGGTCAAGATCCGGGGCTACCGGATCGAGCTGGGCGAGATCGAGTCGGTGCTGGCCGAGCACCCGGCCGTCGGGCAGACCGTCGTCGTCGCGCGGGACGGGCGGCTCATCGCCTACGCCGTGCCCTCGGCCGGGCGGGACGAAGAAGCCGAGCTGGACCACGTCGGCGAGTGGCGCGAGCTGCACGAGAACGTCTTCACCGAAGCCGCGTCCGGCGGGCTGGAGGAGAACTTCACCGGCTGGAACTCCAGCTACGACGGCTCGGAAATCCCCCTCGACGAGATGCGCGAGTGGCATGCCGCCACGATCGAGCGGATCCGCTCGCTGCGGCCGAAGCGCGTCCTGGAGATCGGCGTCGGCAGCGGCCTGATCCTGTCCCGGATCGCGCCGGACGCCGAGGAGTACTGGGGCGTCGACCTGTCCGAGAAGGCCATCGCCAACCTGCGGCGCGAACTCGCGGCGACGCCGTTCGCGAGCAAGGTCCACCTGGCCGCCCGGCCCGCCCACGACCTGGGCGAGCTGCCGGAGTTCGACACGGTGATCATCAACTCGGTCGCGCAGTACTTCCCGAGCGTCGGCTACCTCGCCGAAGTCCTCCGCACGGCCGCGGCGCACGTCCGGCCGGGCGGCGTGATCTTCCTCGGCGACATCCGGAACCTCCGCTCGCTGCGGGCGTTCCGGACGGCGACCGAGCTGCGTCACGGCCGCCGGGACGTCGCCGCGGTGGACCAGGCGATCGCCCGCGAAGGCGAGCTCGTCCTGGACCCGGACTTCTTCCGGGCCCTGGAGCTCGACGGCTTCGACGACGTCGACCTGTGGGTCAAGCGGGGCCACGCCCACAACGAGCTGACCCGGCACCGCTACGACGTCGTGCTGCGGAAGGCGCCGCGACCCGGTACTCCGGAAGAGCTGGTCGTCGCACCGGACGACCTGGAAGCGGCCCTGGCCGCCCGCCCGGCCCGGCTGCGCGTCACCGGCGTGCCCGATGCCCGGCTGTCCGGTGAACTCGCGGCGGTCAGCGCGCTGGCCGCGGGCGACGCCGGGACGGCACTGTCCTCTTTGGAGGACCGATCCGGTGTCGACCCCGAGACGCTGCACGAGCTCGGCGAGCGGCACGGCTACCGCGTGTACGCGACCCTCGCCGCGGACGAGGGCGAACTGGAGGTCGTGTTCACCACCGGCGAGCCGACGCGGATCCACCGCGGCCGCCCGGTCCGGGCCGCCCTCGTCGCGCTGGGCAACCACCCGGCTGGGCAGCGCGACACGAACGCGCTGGTGACGGCGCTGCGGGCGCACGTCCGCGACCGGCTGCCGCAGTACATGGTGCCCTCGGCGTTCGTGGTCCTCGACCGGCTCCCGCTGCTGGCCTCCGGCAAGCTGGACCGGCGTGCGCTGCCGAACCCGGACCAGCAGACGGCCACCGCCGGCCGGGCGCCGCGGACGCCGGTCGAAGAAGTCCTGTGCGGCCTGTTCGCCGAGGTCCTCGACACGGCATCGATCGGGGTCGACGACGACTTCTTCGCCCTCGGCGGGCATTCGCTGATGGCGACCCGGCTGGTCGCGCGGGTGCGCGCGGTCTTCGGCGTCGAACTCCAGGTGCGCTCGGTGTTCGAGACGCCGACCGTCGCCGGGCTGGCCGCGCTGCTGGCCACCTCGGACTCCGGCCCGGCCCGGCCCGCCCTGGTCCGCGCCGACCCGCGACCGGACGTGCTGCCGCTGTCGTTCGCCCAACAGCGGCTGTGGTTCCTGCACCGCCTGGAAGGCCCGTCGGCGACGTACAACATGCCGACGGCGGTCCGGCTGACCGGCTCCCTCGACGTCGACGCGCTGCGCACCGCGCTGGCCGACGTCGTCGAGCGCCACGAAGCCCTGCGCACGGTCTTTCCCGAGATCGACGGCGAAGCCCGGCAGCACGTCCTCGACGACGTCACGATCCCGCTGCCGGTCCGCGAGGTCACCGGCGCCACGCTGGCCGACGCGGTGTCCGAAGCGGCCGGGACGGTGTTCGCGCTGGAGTCGGAGCTCCCATTGCGGGCGACGCTGCTGCGCCTGGGCGCCCGCGAGAACGTGCTGGTGCTGGTGTTCCACCACATCGCCTCCGACGGCTGGTCGACCGCGCCGCTGTGGCGCGACCTCGCGACCGCCTACACCGCCCGGTGCGGCGGCGAGCGTCCACACTGGACAGCGTTGCCGGTGCAGTACGCGGACTACACGCTGTGGCAGCGGGACGTCCTCGGCGAGCCGGTGCTCGAACCGCAGCTGGCTTACTGGCGCGAAGTCCTCGCCGGCCTGCCCGAGCGGATCGAGCTGCCCACCGACCGGCCGCACCCGGCCGAGGCGTCCTACCGCGGTGAGCAGTTCGCCTTCGGCTGGGACGCCGGGCTCCACGGCGGACTCGTCGAGCTGGCCCGCGCCTGCGGCGCCAGCGTGTTCATGGTCGTGCACGCCGGGCTCACCGCGGTGCTCACCCGGCTCGGCGCGGGCACCGACATCCCGCTCGGCACCTCCATCGCCGGCCGCACCGACGCCGCGCTCGACGACCTCGTCGGGTTCTTCGTCAACACCCTCGTCCTGCGCGTGGACACCGGCGGCGACCCGTCGTTCCGCGACCTGGTGGCCCGGGTGCGGGAGCGCAGCCTCGACGCGTACGCCCACCAGGACGTCCCGTTCGAGCGCCTGGTCGAGACCCTCAACCCGGTGCGGTCCCTGGCCCACCACCCGCTGTTCCAGACGATGCTCGCCTGGCAGAACAACGCCGTCGCCGACCTGACGCTGCCGGGTCTCACCGTCGCGGAGGAGCCGGTCCGGACCGGTACCGCGCGGGCCGACCTGACCTTCTTCGTCGGCGAGCGGCCGGGGCACCAGGCCGGGATCCGCGGCACGGCCGAGTACAACAGCGACGTCTTCGACCGCACGAGCGTCGAGGCGATCCTGGAGCGGCTCCGGACACTGCTGGCCGCCGTCGTCGCCGACCCGGACACTCGGATCGGCGCCGTCGACCTGCTCACCGCCGCCGAACGCGAACAGCTCACCGCCGACCCGGCCACCCCGCTGCCCGCGGAGACGACCGCCGAGCTGTTCGCGGCCCAGGTGGCCCGGACACCGGACGCGCTCGCCTTGACGTTCGGCTCGGAGCAGCTTACCTACGCCGAACTGGACGCGCGGGCCACCACCCTCGCCCGGGCGCTGCTCGCGCGGGGCGCGGGCCCGGAACGGGTGGTGGCGATCGCGCTGCCGCGGTCGGTGGACCTGGTCGTCGCGCTCCTGGCCGTGCTCAAGACCGGCGCCGCTTACCTGCCGCTGGACCTCAACCACCCGGCGGAGCGCATCGAGCTGATGCTCACCGAAGCCGAACCACACCTGGTCATCGCCGAAGAAGGCCTCCGCTCGGGGGTCGTGAGTGAAAAAGAGGGTTCTAACCCGACTTACCACTCACGACCAGCGACGGCAGACAACCTGGCCTACGTGATCTTCACGTCCGGCTCCACCGGACGCCCGAAGGCCGTCGCCGGCACCCAGCGGGCGCTGGCCAACCGGCTGCACTGGGGCCGGGACGTCGCTCGCGGCGTGCGCCTGGCCAAGAGCGCGCTGACGTTCATCGACGGCTCGACCGAGCTCCTCGGCGGCCTCGTCGTCGGTGACCCGGTGGTCCTCGCCGACGACGCCACGGCGACCGACCCGCTCGCCCTGGCCGCCTTCGCCCACGACTCCGGCGCACAGGTGCTCACCGTCGTCCCGAGCCTCCTCGACAGCTTCGCCGAGGACGCCCCGGCCGGCGCGTTCGACTCCGTGACCACCTGGATCACCAGCGGCGAGCCGCTGTCCGAGGCCCTCGCCGGGAAGGTCGCGGCCCGGTGGCCGTCGGCGGAACTGGTCAACCTCTACGGCTGCTCGGAAGTCGCGGGCGACAGCCTCGCCCAGGTCTGCGGGCCGGTGGCGATCGGACGGCCGGTCGCGAACACCCGCGCGCACGTCCTCGACACTCGTCTCCGCCCGGTGCCGCCGGGGGTGCGCGGCGAGCTGTACCTAGCCGGCGCCGGAGTCGCGCGCGGCTACCTCGGCCGGCCGGCGCTCACCGCCGAACGGTTCGTCGCCTCGCCGTTCGAGCCGGGGGAGCGGATGTACCGGACCGGGGACCTCGTCCGCCGCCGCGCCGACGGGGCACTCGAGTTCCTCGGCCGCGCCGACCAGCAGCTCAAGATCCGCGGCTTCCGCGTCGAACCGGGCGAAGTGGAGGCCGTGCTGACAACGGACGCTTCGGTGGCACACGCGGCCGTGATCGGCCGGGACAACCGGCTGATCACGTACGTGGCGCCGTCGGGTGACCCGGTCGCGCTGCGGGCGCTGCTCGCCGAGCGGCTGCCGGAACACCTGGTGCCGTCGGCGATCGTCGTCCTCCCCGAGCTGCCGCGCAACGCCAACGGCAAGCTCGACCGGGCGGCCTTGCCCGACCCGGAGGTGCGCGCGTCAGGGCGTCTCGCGCGGACGCCGGCCGAACAGGCGTTGTGCGCGCTGTTCGCCGACGTCCTCGGTGTTCCGGTGGTCGGCCCGGACGACGGGTTCTTCGCTCTCGGCGGGCATTCGCTGCTGGCGACGCGGCTGGTCAGCCGGATCCGGGCGCTGCTCGGCGTCGAGGTGCCGCTCCGGGCGGTGTTCGACGCGCCGACCCCGGCCCGGCTCGCCGAAGCCCTGGACCCGGGCCGGGGCGTGCGTCCCGCGCTGGTCCGCGCCGAGCGGCCGGACGTGCTGCCGTTGTCGTTCGCGCAGCAGCGGCTGTGGTTCCTCGACCGGCTGGACGGACCGTCGGCGACCTACAACATCCCGTGGGCGTGGGAACTGACCGGCCCGGTCGACACCGACGCGCTGCGGGCCGCTCTGGGTGACGTCGTGGCCCGCCACGAGGTTCTCCGCACGCTGCTGGTCGAAGAGCAGGGCACGCCACGGCAGGTCGTCCTCGACCAGGCCGTCCCGGTGCTGGTCACCGAGACGGCGGCCGACCTCGACGCGCGCGTCGCGGCCGCGGCGTCGTACTGCTTCACCCTCGACGCCGAGCTCCCGATCCGGGCCACGCTCGTCTCGGCCGGGCCGGACCGGCACGTGTTCGTGCTGCTGGTGCACCACATCGCGGGCGACGGCTGGTCGCTGCCGCCGCTGAAACGGGACCTCGACACCGCGTACGCGGCCCGGCTGCGCGGGGCGCGTCCCCAGTGGACACCGTTGCCGGTGCAGTACGCGGACTACACGCTGTGGCAGCGGGAGATGTTCGGCCGTGCCGACGACCCGGACAGCCTCCTCGGCCGGCAGGCCGCGTTCTGGCGGGACACCCTGGCCGGGATCCCCGACGAGCTCGCGCTCCCCGCCGACCGGCCGCGGCCGGCGCGGTCGACCAACCGCGGCGCCGCCGTGCCGTTCACCGTGCCCGCGTCCGTCCACAGGGGACTGCGGGAGCTCGCGCACCGCAGTGACACCAGCACGTTCATGGTCCTGCAGGCGGCGCTGGCCGCGCTGCTGACCCGGCTCGGCGCGGGGACGGACATCCCGCTGGGAACCCCGGTGGCCGGCCGTTCCGACCACGCGCTGGAGGATCTCGCCGGGTTCTTCGTCAACACCCTGGTCCTGCGGACCGACACCGGCGGTGACCCGACGTTCCGCGAGCTGCTGGCCCGGGTCCGCGAGGCCGACCTGGCCGCGTACGCCCACCAGGACCTGCCGTTCGAGCACCTCGTCGAGCTGCTCAACCCACCGCGGTCCCTCGCGCGGCACCCGCTGTTCCAGGTCATGCTCGCGGTCTACCACTCGGGTTCCGAGCCGGAACGGCTGCTCGGGCTCGCCGCGGCCCACCGGGACACCGGGCTGCGGCAGGCGAAGTTCGACCTGTCGTTCGACCTGGTGGAAACGGCCGACGGCATCGACGGCGACCTCGGGTACAGCCTCGACCTCTTCGACGAGCCGACCGCCCGGACGCTCACCGAGCGCCTGGTCCGGGTGCTGGCGGCGGTCGTCGCGGACCCGGACCGGCCGCTGAGCCGCATCGACGTCCTCGACCCGGTCGAGCGGCACCGCATCCTGCACGACTGGAGCGCCGGGGCGCCGCTGACGCTCTCGGCGCCGACGGTCGTCGACCGGCTGGCCGCCCAGGTGGCGGCGACCCCGGACGCGACCGCGCTGAGCGATGCGTCCTCGAGCGTCACGTTCGCGGAGTTCGCCGCGCGCACCGACCGCCTCGCGCGGTGGCTGGCTTCGCGGGGTGCCGGCCCCGAGAGGGTCGTGGCGCTGGTGCTGCCGCGGTCGGCGGCGGTCGTCGAGGCCATCTTCGGTGTGTTCAAGACCGGCGCGGCCTATCTCCCGGTGGACCCGGACCAGCCGGCGGACCGGATCTCGGCGATCCTCGCCGACGCCGGTCCCGCACTGGTGCTCACCAGCCGCTCCCTGGCTTCGGCCGTTCCCGGCGCGTTGTGCGTCGAGGACATTGTGGACAGTGACGCGCCGCTGGTCGCTCCCTCGCCCGCGAACCCGGCCTACGTGCTCTACACGTCCGGCTCCACCGGCAAGCCCAAGGGGGTGGTCATCCCGCACGCCGGGCTGGTGAACCTGTTCCACAGCCACCGGGAGACGCTGTACCGCCCGGCCGTCGCCGCGGCGGGCGGGCGCCGGCTGCGGGTCGGGCACGCGTGGGCGTTCTTCTTCGACGCGTCCTGGCAACCGCAGCTGTGGCTGCTCGACGGGCACGAAGTGCACGTCGTCGACGACGACACCCGCCGCGACCCGGACCGGCTGGCCGCGGTGGTCCGCGAGCGCGCACTCGACTTCCTCGAACTCACGCCGTCGCACTTCGCGCAGCTGGCCGCGTCCGGGGTGATCGCGGACGGCCGGTGTGCCCTCGGCGTCGTCGGCGTCGGCGGCGAAGCGGTTTCGCAGACGTTGTGGGAGACGCTGTCGTCGATGCCGGGCACCGAGGCGTACAACCTCTACGGCCCCACCGAGGCCACGGTGGACGCTCTGGTCGGCCGCTTCGGGGACGCCGACCGGCCGGTGATCGGGCGTCCGGTGCACAACACGCGGGCGTACGTCCTCGACGGCGGCCTTTCGCCGGTGCCGGCCGGGGTGCCGGGCGAGCTGTACCTGGCCGGCGCCGGACTGGCCCGCGGGTACCACGGGCGGCCGGGACTGACCGCGGACCGGTTCGTCGCCTCGCCGTTCGAACCGGGGGAGCGGATGTACCGCACCGGCGACCTGGTGCGCCGGCGGCCGGACGGGCAGCTGGAGTACCTCGGCCGCACCGACGACCAGGTCAAGGTCCGCGGCTTCCGGATCGAGCCGGGGGAGATCGAGACGGCCCTGACCCGGCACGAGGACGTCGACCAGGCCCTCGTCGTGGTCCGGGAAGACCGGTTGGTCGCATACACGACCCCGGCGACGGCGGATCCGGTGGAACTGCGGGCGTTCCTCGCGCGGACGCTGCCGGAGTACATGGTGCCCGCGGCCATCGTGCCCCTGGACGCCTTCCCGGTGACCCCCAACGGGAAACTCGACCGGGCCGCCCTGCCGGAACCCGCGTTCGCCGCTCGCGGCCGGGCCCCGGAAACGCCCGCGGAACAGGCTCTCTGCGAAATCTTCGCGGAGGTGCTGGCCGTCGCCGCCGTCGGCGCCGACGACGACCTGTTCACCCTCGGCGGCCATTCGATGCTGCTGGTGGTCCTGCGCAACCGGATCACCGAGCGGTTCGGGACCGAGCTGCCGATCGCGGAGTTCTTCCGCACCCCCACCGCGGCGGGTCTCGCCGCGGTGCTGACCCGAGACACGGAGTAAACGTGCAGCGAACCCTGATGAACGCCAAGATCCACCGCGCCACCGTCACCCAGGCCGACCTGCACTACGTCGGCTCGCTGACCATCGACGCGAACCTGATGGCCGCCGCGGACATCGTCGAAGGGGAGAAGGTCCAGGTCGTCGACATCACCAACGGCGCCCGGCTGGAGACCTACGCCATCACCGGCGAGCCCGGGTCCGGCGTGATCGGCGTCAACGGCGCCGCGGCGCACCTCGTGCACCCCGGCGACCTCGTCATCATCATCACCTACGCGCAGGTGGAGGAGGCCGAGCGCGCGGGGCACCGGCCGCGGGTGGTGCACGTCGACGCGGACAACCGGCAGGTCCACCTGGGACACGACCCGGCCGAACCCGTGCCGGGTGCCGTCGGGCAGCTGTCCGGCCGTGGGCGCTGACACAGTTGCTTTTGAGAGGCTTACCTAAATAAGGTATGCCTAAGTTCATTGGTCTGCGAGAGGTGCTCATGTCCGTGTTCCAAGGCGCTGGGCTCAGCCGGCGTGGCTTCCTGATCGGGACGGGTGGCCTCGCGGCCGCGGCGGCCCTCACCGCGTGCGGCAGCGGCGACAACAAGCCGGCGGCCGGCGGTGCGTCCGGTCCGTGGGAGTTCACCGACGACCGCGGCCAGAAGGCCTCGCGCGACCAGCGTCCGGCGCGGGTGGTGGCCTACGCCAGCTCGGCCGCCGCGCTCTGGGACTACGGCGTCCGCCCGGTCGGCGTGTTCGGCCCGCAGAAGAAGGCCGACGGCGGCAAGGAGATCCAGGCCGGCAACATCGACCTGAACGCCGTCACCTCGATCGGCAACGCCTGGGACGACTTCAGCATGGAGAAGTTCGCCGCGCTGAAGCCGGACCTGGTCGTCACCGGCCTGACCGGCACCAAGCCGACGGACATGTGGGTGCTCACCGACGACCTCGGCCCCAAGGTGCAGCAGGTCGCGCCGATCGTCGCGCTGTCGGAGTACAAGGTCACGCTGCCGAAGGTGATCGAGCGCTACTCGCAGCTGGCCGTCGCGCTGGGCGGCGACGCGAACTCGGCGACCATGAAGCAGGCCAAGGCCGACTTCGACAAGGCGTCCGAGGACCTGCGCGCGGCGGCGAAGGAGAAGGCCGGGCTGAAGGTCCTCGTGCTGTACGGCGACAAGGACGGCCTCTACATCGCGAAGCCGGATTTCTTCGCCGACCTGGCGTACTACCGCGAACTCGGCCTGGACATCGTTTCCGGCGGAGGCAGCGAGGACTACTGGGAACAGCTGTCCTGGGAGCAGGCGGGCAAGTACCCGGCGGACCTGATTCTGACCGACTCGCGCTCGTACGCTCTGCCGCGCGCCCAGATGACGCAGTTCCCGACCTGGAACCAGCTGCCCGCGGTGAAGGCGAACCAGCTGGGCGACTGGTCGGCCGAGCCGCGCTTCAACCACCTGCTCGCCACGCCGGTCATCCAGAAGCTGACCGCGCTGGTGAAGGGTGCCCGCACGGACATCACCGCCTGAGGAGGCCCGCGATGACCAACCCGTTCGAAGACCCGTCGGCGACGTACCTGGTCCTGGTGAACGCCGAGAACCAGCACAGCCTGTGGCCCGAGTTCGCCGACGTCCCGGCCGGCTGGACGGTCGCCTTCGGCCCGTCGTCCCGCCAGGAGTGCCTCGACCACGTGGAAGCGAACTGGACGGACATGCGCCCGAAGTCCCTGGCCGACGCCATGGACGCCTGACCACCCTCCCGCACGACACGCCGGAAGCCAGCGGGTTTCCGGCGTGTCGTCCCTCCAATCACGCGTGATGCCCCTCCAATCACGCGTGATGCCTCCCCAATCACGCGAGATGCCCCTCCAATCACGCGAGTTCCGGGTTCGGCGGTTCGACCATTCGCACCAATGGCCCGATAATTCGGTATCTTCCCGTCTGACCGGATCGCTATCGTCGGCCGGGTGAAAAACACTTCGCGCATCTTCGCCGTCATCGCGACAGCGGCGGCCATGGGATTGGGAGTCACCGCTCCCGCGATGGCCGAAACCAATCAGACGCTCGAAATCAAGAACGTCGCCATGGGCAAATGCCTCGGTGTCGGGGCGCCGACGTACCCCTGGGCGACGGTGGAGACCTGCACCGGTGCGCAAACCCAGCAGTGGGAACGGATCCCGGTGGACGGGAACAAGGTGATCCTCCGCAACCTCGGCGACCGGACCTGTCTCAAGGGAATGAACAACGTCGTCCGCTTCGAATGCGACGACGAAGACGAAGAGCAGTACTGGGTGCTCGGCGACGAGAAGGTGACACAGGCCAAGACGGGCCGGGTGGCCGACACCGTCCTGTACGACAACTTCGGCGTGTACCTGAACGACGCCGGCCGCAGCGACTACCAGCGGTGGCAGTTCCGGGTCACCGGGACCGCGCCGGCTCCGCCGGCGGACACCAGCGGCCAGGTCGTCCGGATCAAGAGCGTCTCGGAGCGCAAGTGCGCCGCGGCCAGTGGCACCGCCGCGAAGCTGGCCGACTGTGCCGGTGCGCCGGAACAGAAGTTCCAGCGGGTCGAACTCGGCGGGGGCGTGGTCCAGCTGCGCAACCTCGCGACCGGGACCTGCCTGCGCACCACGACGTTCGGATCGCCCCGCGTCGACCTGGTGAGTGCCTGCGCCGCGGGCGACCCGGCGCAGCAGTGGCAGGTCGAGCCGGACCTGATCGGCACGTTCCGGGTGCGCAACCTCGCCAGCGGGAAGTACCTCACTCCCAGCACGAGCCCCGACATCTCGACCTACGAGCGCACTGTCCTGGCGAACTGGCAGAAGTGGAGCCTCGACGTCGCCTGACCGGAACCGCGGTGCCGGCCGGGTTCGGCCGGCACCGCGGTCTCAGGCGCGCTGACCGGACCACGCCTCCCACAGCTTCGCGTACCGGCCACCCGCGGCGACCAGGTCGTCGTGGGTTCCGGATTCCACCACCGCGCCTTCGTCGAGGACCACGATCCGGTCCGACGCGGCGGCCTGCGTCAAGCGATGCGCCACCACCAGCGCGGTCCGTCCTTCGAGGGCTGCCGCGGCCGCCGACTCCAGGACCTTCGAGCCCGCGCTGCCCGCCTCCGCCGTGGCCTCGTCGAGGATCGCGATCGGCGGGTCCGCCAGCACGAGCCGCACCAGGGCCAGCTGCTGCGCCTGCGTCACCGTCAGCTGGTGCCCACCTTCGCCGACGACCGTCGCCAGCCCGTCCGGCAGCGACGAAACCCACGTCAGCGCGCCCACTTTGGCCAGTGCCTCCCGCAGTTCGGCCTCCGTGGCCGACGGGCGGGCCAGCCGCAGGTCGTCGGCCAGCGTTCCGGCGAAGACGTGGACTTCCTGGCTGATCAGCCCGACCGTCCGGCGCGTGGCTTCGGGCCCCAGCTCGTCCAGTGACACGCCGCCGAGCGTCACCGAGCCGGTGTCCGGGCGGTGGATGCCGGCGATCAGCTTGGCCAGCGTCGTCTTCCCGGCCCCGCTCGCGCCGACCAGCGCCACCCGTTCCCCGGGCGCGACACCGAGGTCGACGTCGCGCAGCACCGGGTGTCCGTCCACATAGGAGTACCCGATGCCCGCTGTCTTCACCGACGCGTCGACCGGACGAGACGGCTGCGCGGGCGACGCCTCGACGGGCAGATCCGCGACGCCGATCAGCCGCGCGAGGCTGGCCGCGGCCGCCTGGGCGTCGTCGACCAGCGCCAGCGCCGTCGTGATCGGCCCGAACAGGCTGTGGAAGTACAGTGCCGCCGCCGTCGCGACGCCGACCGTCACCGCGTCCGCGCCCACCAGCACGAACCCCAACGCCAGCACCGCCGACAGCCCGACGAACTCCGCCAGGTTGAGCCGCGCGTAGAACCGCGTCACCAGGCGGATGCCCCGCAGCGCCAGCGACACCGCCGCGTCCGAGCGCTCGCGGACCCGGTCCAGGTGCGTGTCCGCCAGCCGGAACGCCCGGACCGTCTTCGCGCCGCCGATGGTGTCCAGCAGCTGCTGCTGTTGCGTCCCGACCGCCTCGCGCTGCGCGGCGTACAACGGCTTCGCGCGGGGCACGTACCACCGCACGGTCCACAGCTGGATCGGCACGGCCAGCAGCGCGGCCAGCAGGAACCGCCAGTCCAGCACGGCCAGCGCCCCGAGCGTGAGCACGACGGTCAGCACCGACCGCCCGAGCTCGGGCAGTGCTTGCCGGACGCCCTCGGCGACCACCGAGACGTCGTTCGTCACCCGGGCGGTGAGGTCGCCGGAGCCGGCGCGTTCGAGCTGTTCGAGCGGCAGGCCGAGGGCGCGTTCGACGAACCGTTCGCGCAGCTCGGCCAGGATCGTCTCGCCCAGCCGCGCCACCAGCGACACGCCGATCGCGGTCGCCACCGCCTGCGCCACCGCGACGAGGACCAGCCCCACCACCGGCGTCACGAGCTCCGCGGCCGGGCGGCGGGTGGCGACGAGGTCGACGACCCGGCCGAGCAGGGGCGCGGTCAGCAGGCCGATGGCGGTGGCCGCGACGAGCGTCGTGAACGCGGCCGCCGCGCGGCCCTTCGCGCGGCCGGCGAGCTCGGCGAGGACGGCGCGGATCCGCCGTCCGTCGGCCACGGGGAGGAGTTCGCGGGTCATGACAGCACCGCCGCTCGGTAGTCGGGACGGCCGGCCAGTTCGGCGTGGCTGCCTTCGCCCGCGACCCGCCCGTCGTCGAGCAGGACGACGCGGTCGGTGGCGGCCAGCAGCGCCGGGCTGGTGGTGACGAGGATCGTGGTGCGGCCGCGCCGCAGGTCGGCCAGGCCGGCGGCGATCCGGGCCTCGGTGACCGTGTCGACGGCGGTGGTCGGGTCGTGCAGCACGAGCACCGGTGCGTCGGCGGCGAGCGCCCGGGCGAGCGCGACCCGCTGCCGCTGCCCGCCCGACAGCGACCGTCCGCGTTCGGTGACGGCGGTCGCGACGCCGTCGGGCAGCGCGCTCGCCACCTCGTCGACGGCGGCCGCGGTGATCGCTTCGGCCGCTTTCGGTCCGGTGGCGATGTTTTCGGCGACCGTGCCGGCGAACAGGTCCGCGTCGTGCGCGGCGACCAGCACCACCTCGCGCACCCGGCTCGGGTCCACAGTGGACAGGTCCACCGCGTCGACCGACACCGAGCCGCCCGCGGGATCGGCGGCCCGGCCCAGGCAGTCGAGGAGGTCCGTTGCGGCGGCCGGGTCGGTGGCCACGACGCCGAGCAGCTCACCCGGTCGCGCTTCGAATCCGACGTCACGCAGGGCACCGCGACGCAGCGCGGACAGCTTGACGTGCCCGGCCGCCGGAACCGGCAGCGTCGCTTCCCCGGCGCCGACGGCGGGCGGCGCGTTCAGCACGTCGGCGATGCGCGCCGCCGACGCCCGGCCCTGCGCGAGTTCGCCGTTGACCCAGGAGAAGATCGAGAACGGCGTGATCAGGTACTGCGCGAGCCCGACCGCGGCGACCAGGTCGCCGACGCTGATGTCGCCCGCCGCGGCGAGGGTGCCGCCGACCAGCGCGACCACGGCGATGAAGACGCCGGTGAGCGCCAGCAGCGCGCCGTTGTGCCAGGCTTGGGCGCGGGCCGCGCGCAGGGTCGCGCGCAGCGAGTCCTGGCTGGTCCGGCGATAGCGGTCGACCGCGGCGCGCTCGGCGCCGACCCCCTTCAGGACGCGCAGCCCGGCGACCAGATCCGTGGCGACGCCGGAGGCGAACGCCGACCGCTCCTGCTCGGCCTCGCTGCGGCGCTCCAGGGGCTTCCCGATCAGGTGAGCGAGGTACAGCATCGGCGGCGTGCCGAGCAGCACGAGCAGGCCGAGCGGCAGCGACATGGTGAGCAGCGCGACGGCGCTGACCAGCAGCCCGGCCAGGCCGGCGACGCCGAAGGGCAGGACACCGTTGACGGTGCCGACGCGCTTGGCGTCCGACGTCCCGATGCTCACCAGCTCGCCGGCCAGCGTGCCCGAGTCGGCGACACCGCCGGGGTGCAGCACGCGGCGTCCGACCTCGAGGCGGAGGTCGTGGGCCGCGCGTTCGGCGGCGCGCTCACCGAAGCGGGCGCCGAGGCGGTAACTGGTGGACAGCGCGGCGAAGAGCACGCCCAGGACGGACAGCCAGCTGAGCAGCGTGCCCACCGAACCGCCCGTGACGGCCTGGTCGATGACCACGCCGATCACCACCGGGACCAGTGCTTCGCCGCCTTGGTGGCCCGCGGTCAGCAGCGCGGCGAGCGCCACCGATCGTCGTTGCCCGGCGATCGACCGGCGGAGGACCTGCCGTCCCGTCGTGCGCACCCGCGCCTCCCTCTCCAGAGCTGGGATAGGTAAGGCTAGTCTAAGTAAAGGAGTTACGGGAGCACGGTGGGCTTCGTCTCGGTCCGCGGTTCGGTCGCCGGCTCGCCGAACCGGGCCAGCGCGAGCGCGGCCACCACGGCGAGGGCGAACCCGGCGACGGCGACGAGCGCGAAGCCGGGCCGGGTGCGGTCGCCGAGCGCCAGCACGCCGACCAGGGACGGGAAGATCGTCTCGCCGAGGACCATCATCGCGGTCGACGTGGTGACGCTCCCGCGCTGCAACGCCGTCGCGTAGAACAGCATCGCCAGGCCGCCCGCCACCGCGACGGTGTAGGTGGCGGGGTCGGTGAGCAGGTCGAGCGGCGCGAGGCTGGGAATGATCCGCCCGGCGATGGCAACGACGCCGAAGCACAGTCCGGCGACGAGCCCGAGTGCCGGCGTCCGGATCCGCCGGCTCGCCTTGCCCGCGACGATGCCGGCCACGGCGAGCACGGCGACCGCGGCCACCAGGCCGAGGCGGAAGCCGAGCCCGACGGGGTCGGAGCCTTCGCTTTCGGCGGCGGCGCCGAGCAGGGCGAGCCCGGCGCACACGACGCCGACGGCCGCCCACTCCTTCGTGCCGAGCCGCACCCCGAGGAACCGCGCGGCGACGGCCGTCACGGCGAGGCTCGCGGCGAGCGCGGCCTGGACGACGAACAGCGGCAGGACGTGCAGGGCCGCGATCTGCGCCACGAACCCGAGGACGTCGAGGGACAGGCCGAGCACGAACTTCCACTGGCCGAGCACGCGGACCAGCAGTTTCGGGTCGACGCCGTCGGCCCCGGTGTCGGTCGCCCGCGCGGCGACCGACTGCATCACCGAAGCCACGCCGTACGCGCATGCCGCGCCGAGGGCGCAGAGCAGTCCCCACCACATGCGGGTCACTCTATTTTGTCGGACCGCTGAGGTACGGTGCGGCCATGTCGAACACGAGTTCGAAGACGCACCGCCAGTGGCCCGCGCCGCTGGCGGCCGGTGAGCTGCGTCTGCTGCTGGATTTTCTCCAGTTCCTGCGCGCGACGGCGGTGAACAAACTGGCGGGGCTGTCGTTTGAGCAGGCCTCGGCGGCACCGTTGCCGTCGTCGCCGCGGATGAGTGCGCTGGGGGTGGTGAAGCACCTGACGGCGGTCGAGCGCTGGTGGCTGGCGATCGAGGCCGGCGGGGCGGATCTGCCATCGCTGTGGGCGGGCAGCCCGGACCCGAGCTGGAACGTGGGCCCGGAGGACACGCCGGCTTCGGTGGTGGCGGCGTACAAGGCGGAGTGGGCCCGGGTGGAGAAGGCCCTGCGCGGCCTCGGCCCGGACGACCGAACCCGGCGGCGGTCGGAGTTCACCGTCCGGTGGGTGGTGGCCCATGTCGTCCAGGAGACCGCGCGGCACGTGGGGCACCTGGACGTGCTGCGCGAGCTGGCCGACGGGGAGGTGGGTGAGTGACGGGCGAGTGAGCCGGCGGTGGTGGCGGGTGGGTGGGCGAGGGGGAGGGGGAGAGAGGAGAGGCTGCGATCCGGATCCCGCCCTCGGTCGGGCAACTTCGGCCTGGAGTCGCCGCGATCGCGCGGCGGTGCGGGCTCCGCGGCGAGTCGGGCGCTTCGCGGTGCTGTGGTTGCGTGGTGGGGCGGGCGCTCTGGTGGGTCGGGGGCTTCACGGCGATGCAGTTCGGCCCCGGGGCACCCTCGCGGTGAATGCAGCACCGCAGCGAGTTGGGCGCTTTGTGGCGCTGTGGTTCTGTCCGGGGCACCCGCGGTGCTGTGGTTGCCTGGCGAGTCGGGGTACCCCCGCGGTGCTGTGGTTGCGTGGCAAGTCGGGGCATCTCCGCGGTGAATGCAGCACCGCAGCGCGCCGGGCCTGCGCATGCCCCGGCCCGTTTCGGCAAAACCGGGTGACAAGCCCGGCTATCCTGGATTCGTGGCCGTCGTTGCGGAGTACCGCCGATTTACCGGCCCCCTGGCCCGTTCCGGGCGCCAGCGGGGTGTCGGCGCCATGTCCGCCTGAACCTTCGCCGGGCCGCCCGGGCCAGGGGGGAACCGCCCTCGAAACCCGCCCGAGCCCGGAGGTTCCG
Organism: Amycolatopsis sp. cmx-13-12; assembly: GCA_049998155.1. Taxonomy (GTDB): domain Bacteria; phylum Actinomycetota; class Actinomycetes; order Mycobacteriales; family Pseudonocardiaceae; genus Amycolatopsis. The sequence goes on from JAEBES010000003.1 coordinate 134,710, forward strand.
TCATGCCCGCAACACTCACCCCTGCCCAGCTCGCCCGCGACCTCGCCATCCGTGATCTCACCGATCCCGACGCCGGGCCGCACGCCATCCAGCTCGTCGTCGACCAGGCCGTCGAGGCGCTCGCCAACCTCTGGTCCTGCGCCGTCCGGAGAAGTCCCGGCGAGCGCATCGTCACCATCGCCGACAATTACGACAACCTCGGCTACCACCCCGCCGACGTCACGCGCGACGCCCGCTACACCCGGTACGTCGACGCCGGGCACGTCCTGCGCAGCCACTCCACCGCGCTCGTTCCCGCCGCGCTCCGGAATCTGGCCGCGGATCCCGCCGACGACGTCCTGCTCGCCTGTCCCGGCCTCGTCTACCGCCGCGACAGCATCGACCGGCTGCACAGCGGCACGCCGCACCAGCTCGACCTCTGGCGGGTCGTCCGCGGGACCGTCACCCGGGCCGATCTCGAGGAGATGGTCGCCGCTCTCGTGCCGGACCGGCGGTGGCGGCTCGAACCCCGGCACCATCCGTACACAGTGGACGGTGCGCAGCTCGACGTCGAACACGACGGGCGCTGGGTCGAGGTCGCCGAGTGCGGCCTCGCCCACCCCGTCGTCCTCGCGCGGGCCGGGCTCGGGAACGGCTGGTCCGGCCTGGCGCTCGGCATGGGCCTCGACCGGATGGTCATGCTCCGCAAGGGCGTTCCGGACATCCGGCTGCTGCGCTCCACCGAGCCGGCCGTCGCTGCGCAGCTGACGGACCTCGCGCCCTACCGGCCCGTCTCCACGCTGCCGCCGGTGCGCCGCGACCTGTCGATCGTGGTGCCGGCCGACGACCGCGCCGAAGACCTCGGCGACCGCGTCCGCGACGCGCTCGGCGACGAGGCCGACGTCGTCGAGTCGGTCGAGATCCGGCAGGAGACGCCGTACGCCCGGCTGCCGACGCAGGCCCGGGGCCGCCTCGGCGCGACGCCGGACCAGAAGAACCTGCTCGTCCGCCTGGTGCTCCGCCCCCTGGACCGGACGTTGTCCGATCAAGAGGCGAACGTGCTCCGGGATCGGGCCTACGCCGCCCTGCACCGGGGGAGCGTCCACGAGTGGGCCGGGCTCACCGGAGGACGCGATACCGCAGGTGCGTGACCGAGGCCGTCGCCCGCACGTCGATCTGCTCGAGGTCCAGCGGTCCGACGCCGTCGAACAGCCGGACGCCGTCGCCGAGCGTGTACGGCGCGACGTGCAGCCGGAGCTCGTCGATCAGGCCCGCGGCGAGGTACTGGTTGACGGTGCTCGGGCCACCGTGCACGGAGATCCCGCCGTCGCCGGCGGCTTCGCGGGCGCGCGCCATTGCGGCCTCGATGCCATCGGTGACGAAGTGGAACGTGGTACCGCCCGCCATCGGCTGCGGCTCGCGCGGGTGGTGGGTGAGCACGAAGACCGGGCCGTGGTAGGGCGGGTCGTCGCCCCACCAGCCCGTCCACGGGCGGTCCCATTCCCCACGCACCGGGCCGAACATGTTGCGCCCCATGATGAACGCCTTGGCCGTCAGCATCCGCTCGAACTCGGCCGGGTGGGCTTCGCTGCCTTCGCCGTACCAGGCGTGCAGCTTGTCGCCCCAGCCGTCGCCGCCGTCGTCGCCGAACGGGCGCTGCTCGGTCTGGTGGTGCCCGGCTGCGTACCCGTCGAGGGTGATCGTGAGGTCGCAGGTCACCGTGCCGGTCATATCCGTGTCCTCCTTGGTCGGCTGACAACCAGGATGGCCTGCACGTCACATGACGTCCAATGCCAATCAAGCCGACGAATCATTGATAATCTCGATGAATGCTGAACCTGGTCCAGCTCAAGGTCCTGGCCGCGGTGGCCCGGCACGGTTCGGTGACCGAAGCGGCCCGCGAGCTCCACTATTCGCAGCCGTCGGTGAGCCACCACCTGGCCCGCCTGGAAGCGGCCACCGGCGCCCGGCTCGTGCAGCGGGCCGGCCGCGGGATCCGCCTGACCCCGGAAGGCCGCCTGCTGGCCGACCGCGCCGCCGAAATCGCCGGCCGCGTCGCCGCGGCGGCCGAAGAACTGGCCGCACAGGTCGGCCTGCGAGCCGGGCGCGTCCGCCTGGCCGCCAACGCGTCCGCGCTGAGCACCCTCGTGCCGAGAGCCGCCGCGTCGCTGGCCCAGGCGCACCCGGGGCTCGAGCTGAGCCTGGCCGACCGGCATCCCGTCGAAGCACTCGACATGCTGCGCCACGGCGAAGTCGATGTCGCTGTCGTCTTCCAGCACGCCGGCGCCCCGCTCGAGGAGGACGGCTTCCGCTTCCGCCACCTCGCCGACGACCCGATCCACCTGATCAGCCGGCACCCGGGCGCCGTCCTGGCCGACCACCGCGAATCGGCCTGGATCGGTGGCTGCCCCCGGTGCCGCGCGGAGCTCACCGCCATCTGCGCCGGGGCCGGTTTCCGCCCACGCCTCGGCTCGTCCAGCGACGACATGGTCGTCGTGCAGGCCCTGGTCGCGGCGGGCCTCGGGGTCGCGACCCTGCCCGGGCTCGCGCTGGACGCGCATCGCCATCCCGGCGTCCACGCGACCGAACTCCCGGACGTCCACCGCCGCATCCTCGCGGCCACCTACGGCGATCCGCCGGACCCGCCCGCGGTGGCCGCCGTCCTGGCGGCACTCACCCAGGCCGCCGAGGAGCGGCCCGTAGGGTGTCCGGCATGACTGATCGGCTCTACTTCCGGCAGCTGCTCGCCGGCCGTGACTTCGCCGTCGGGGATCCCGTCGCGACGCAGATGGTGAACTTCGCCTACCTCATCGGCGACCGCGAGACCGGGGATGCCGTCATCGTCGATCCCGCCTACGCCGTGCGGGACCTGCTCGACGTCCTGGCGCAGGACGGCATGCGGCTCACCGGGGTGCTGGCCACCCACCACCACCCCGACCACGTCGGCGGCGAGATGCTCGGCTTCTCCCTGCCCGGGATCGCCGAGCTGCTCGCCGTCGAACCGGTGCCGATCCACGTCAACCGCGCCGAAACCGAGTGGGTCAAGCGGGTCACCGGCGTCTCCGGCACCGACCTGCGCGCGCACGACCACGACGACGTCCTCGAGGTCGGCGCCATCCCGATCCGGCTGCTGCACACCCCCGGGCACACGCCGGGCAGCCAATGCTTCCTGGTCGAGGACAAGCTCGTCTCCGGCGACACGCTCTTCCTGGAAGGCTGCGGCCGCACCGACTTCCCCGGCGGCGACGCCGAGGAGATCTACCGCAGCCTGCAGGCGCTCGCCGCTCTGCCCGGGGATCCGGTCGTCCACCCCGGGCACCAGTACTCGGCCGAGCCGTCCGCCGCGCTGTCCGAGGTCAAGCGCAGCAACTTCGTCTACCGGCCGCGGTCGCTCGACGAATGGAAGGTCATGTTCGGCGGCTGAGCCAAGTCGTTCCACGGGGTGAAACACGGGGCGTTCACGGAGTGGGCACCGATTGACTTCGCTTCCCACTCCCCGGATGGTCGGGGCCACGCAAACCGCGAATGTCCCCGTCCCCGGGAGAAATCCGTGTCGATTTCCACCACGGGCGTGCTCGCGCATGCCCGGAAACGCGCCGCCGAGCCGCCGCGCACCCGCGCGCGGCGGCTCGATCTGCGGCGCTGGATCAGCCCGGTGGTGCTCGTCGCCGCTTGGCAGATCGCCAGCGCCACCGGCGTCCTGCCGTCCGACAAGCTCAGTTCGCCGTGGACGGTCGTGCGGGCCGGCATCGAGGTCGCGCGCAGCGGCGAACTCGGTGACGCCTTCGCCGTTTCGCTCGGCCGGGTCGGTGCAGGCTTCGCCATCGGCGCCGTCGCCGGGGTCCTGCTCGGCATCGTCTCCGGGCTCTCGCGCTGGGGCGAGGCCCTGGTCGACCCGCCGGTCCAGATGCTGCGCACGCTGCCGTTCCTCGGCCTGATTCCGCTGTTCATCCTGTGGTTCGGCATCGGGGAAGAGACGAAGATCGTGCTGGTCGCGCTCGGTGTGGCCTTCCCGCTCTACCTCAACGTCCACTCGGGAATCCGCGGCGCCGACCCGGCGCTGGTCGAAGCCTCCCGTGCCCTCGGGTTCAGCCGCGCCGAACGGCTCTGGCACGTCGTCCTGCCCGGCGCGTTGCCGCAGGCGCTGGTCGGGTTGCGGCAGTCCCTCGGCCTCGCCTGGCTCGCGCTGATCGTCGGCGAGACGGTCAACGCCGACGCCGGCGTCGGCTACCTCATCAACAACGCCCGGGAATTCCTGCGCACCGACGTCGTGGTCGTCGGATTGGTCCTGTACGCCCTGCTCGGCCTGGTCACCGACGCGCTGGTCCGGCTGCTCGAACGGAAGGTGCTGCGGTGGCGAACCCGGTAGCCGAGGTCCGCGGCCTCACCAAGCGGTTCGGCGACCGGACCGTCCTCGAAGGACTCGACCTGACCGTCGACCGCGGCGAGTTCGTCGCCCTGCTCGGCCGCAGCGGGTCCGGCAAGTCGACGCTCCTGCGCGTGCTCGCCGGCCTCGATGCCGACGTCGAAGGCCGGGCGGACGTCACCGGCACCGTTTCGGTCGCGTTCCAGCAGCCGAGACTGCTGCCGTGGCGGAAGGTCTGGCGCAACGTCGTCCTCGGCCTGCGCCAGGACGGCGTCACGAAGTCCCGCAACCGGGCGCTCGCCGAGAAAGCCCTGTCCGAGGTGCACCTGGCCGACCACGCCGACGACTGGCCGCTCACCCTGTCCGGTGGCGAGGCCCAGCGCGTTTCGCTGGCCCGCGCGCTGGTCCGCGAACCCGACCTGCTGCTGCTCGACGAGCCGTTCGGCGCGCTGGACGCCCTGACCCGGATCTCGATGCACGGCCTCGTCCAGGACCTCTGGCGGCGGCACGGGCCGGGCGTGCTGCTGGTGACCCACGACGTCGACGAGGCCCTGCGGCTCGCCGACCGCGTGCTGGTGCTCGACGGCGGCCGGATCGTGGCCGCGCACCGGCCGCGCGAAGCCGACGACCACGACAACCTCCGCCGCCGCGTGCTGGCTGACCTGGGAGTGACCGAAGATGCTGTGGCGTAAGGGAATCATCGTGGTCGCGGCGGCTCTCGCCGTGTCCGCGTGCGGGACGGCGAGCGGCACCGACCCGGCGACCGTGCCCGCCTCGGTCAGCGCCGCCGACCTGGCGAAGGTGACGCTCAAGGTGGGCGACCAGAAGGGTGGGGTCAAGTCCCTGCTCACCGCCGCGAACCTCCTGCAGGGGACGCCGTACAAGGTCGAGTGGGCGACGTTCACCTCGGGCCCGCCGTTGCTCGAGGCCGCCTCGGCGGGCGCGATCGACACCGGCCGCGTCGGCAACACCCCGCCGATCTTCGCGGCCGCCGCGAAGGCGAAGATCAAGGTGATCAGCGTGTCGCGCAGCAACGTCGAGCGCGAAGCCATCCTCGTCCCGCCGGACTCGCCGCTGCAGAACGTCGCCGAGCTGAAGGGCAAGACGATCGGCGTGGCCAAGGGCAGCTCGGCGCACGGGCAGTTGCTGAACACCCTGCACAACAACGGCTTGTCCACCAAGGACGTCAAGCTGAGCTTCCTGCAGCCGGCCGAGGCGTACGCCGCGTTCACCCAGCACACCATCGACGCCTGGGCGATCTGGGACCCCTACACCGCGCAGGCGCAGATCGAAGCCCACGCGCGGGTCCTGGCCGACGGCCGGGGCGCGTCGAACGGCCTGGGCTTCCTGACCGCGAGCACGGCCGCGCTCGGCGATCCGGGCAAGAACTCGGCGCTGCGCGACTTCGCCGTGCGCGTGGTCAAGGCGCAGAAGTGGGCTGACACGCACCGCGACGCGTGGGCGCAGGCGTGGGCCAAGGAGACCGGGTTGAAGCTCGAAGTCGCGCAGAAGGCCGTCGAGGCGGGCCGTGACCAGCCGGTCGTGCTGGACGACTCGGTCGTGGCGTCCGAACAGCAGCTCGCGGACGCCTTCACCGACGAGAAGACGCTGCCCGGCAAGGTGGACTTCGCCGCCTTCGTCGACCGGCGGTTCGGTCCCGACCTGGACCAGGCGAGGAGCAACGGATGAGCATCAGGCTGCACTGGTTCCTGCCCACCAGCGGGGACGGCCGCACGATCGTGGAACGCTTCCACGCCAACCGGTCCGCGGGCCCGGCCGCCCAGCGCGACCCGGACCTGGACTACCTGGCCCAGGTCGCCCGCGCGGCCGAGCGGCAGGGCTTCGAAGGCGTCCTGACGCCGACCGGCACGTGGTGCGAGGACGCGTGGCTCACCACGGCCGCGCTGATCCGGGAGACGACCCGGCTGAAGTTCCTGGTCGCCTTCCGCCCGGGCGTCATCTCCCCGACCCTGGCCGCGCAGATGGCGGGGACGTTCCAGCGCCTGTCGGGCGGCCGTGTGCTGCTCAACATCGTCACCGGCGGCGACGCGGTCGAGCAGCGCCGCTTCGGCGACTGGCACGACCACGACGCCCGGTACGCCCGCACCGACGAGTTCCTGACCATCGTGCGCGGCGTCTGGTCCGGGCAGCCGTTCAGCTTCGAAGGCGAGCACCTGCGCGTCGAAGGCGCGACTACGCTGGCCGCGCCCGACCCGGTGCCGCCGATCTACTTCGGCGGCTCGTCCCCGGCCGCCCTGCCGGTCGCGGCGCGCCACGCCGACGTCTACCTGACCTGGGGCGAGCCGCCCGCGCAGGTCGCCGAGAAGATCGGCCGCGTGCGCGAACTGGCCGGGGACCGGCCGATAAGGTTCGGCGTCCGGCTGCACACGATCTCGCGGGACACCTCGGCCGAGGCCTGGGCGGAGGCGCAGAAGCTGCTCGACGCGCTGAGTCCCGAGCAGGTCGCGAAGGCGCAGGCCCAGCTGGCCGCGAGCGAGTCGGTCGGGCAGCAGCGGATGGTCGCGCTGCACGGCGGCCGGACCGACGGCGGCGTCCGCGGTCTGGAGATCCACCCGAACCTGTGGGCGGGCGTCGGCCTGGTCCGCGGCGGCGCGGGGACCGCGCTGGTCGGCAGCCACGAAGAGGTCGCGGACCTGCTCGAGGAGTACCACAGCGTCGGGGTGAGCGAGTTCGTGCTGTCGGGCTACCCGCACCTGGAGGAGGCGTACTGGTTCGGCGACGGCGTCCGCCCGGAGCTGGCCCGGCGCGGCCTGCTGGCCGACGTCCCGGCCCTGCACCGGCCGACGCACCCGGAGCGCAACGTCGCCGCGCTGTAGCGATGGTGCGGGGATGCGCCGCTCATCCCCGCACCTCCGGCGCTAGTGCTGTGATTCGGCCAGCAGCCGCAGCGCCAGCTCCTTCAGCTGCGGGCTCGCGGTCGCCGCGTCGCCCGCGTCGAACGGCGGCTGCGGGTCGTACTCCACGGCCAGCTGGACCGCACGGGCGACCTCCTCGCCGGCCAGCTCGGCGGCCAGGACCAGCGCCAGGTCGAGGCCCGCGGAGACGCCGGCCGCGGTGATCACCTTGCCCACCCGGACGTACCGCTCGGGCACGTACTCGACGCCGAAGGTGGCCTCCAGGTAGGGGGCCGACGCCCAGTACGTCGTGGCCCGCTCGCGCAGCAGGCCCGCCGCGCCGAGGACCAGGGCGCCGGTGCACACCGACGTCGTCCAGGTCGTGTGGCGGTCGATCCGGCGGATCCAGTCCAGCAGCACGGGGTTGTTCATGGCCGCGACCGTGCCGCGGTTGCCCGCGCCCGGCACCAGGAGGACGTCGAGCCGGTCCACTTCGGACACCGCGCGGTCGGCGAAGACGGCCGTGCGCCCGGTGTCGGTGCGCACCGGGCCGCGGCGCTGCCCGATCATGGTGACCGTCGCGCCCGGCAGCCGGGACAGCAGTTCCGCCGGACCGGTCGGGTCGAGCAGGCTGAAGCCGTCGTAGAGCAGGATGCCGATCGTCGGTCCGGGCCGGCCGGTCGCGGCGGCCGCGGTGCCGGTGGCGGCCGGGAGCCCCAGTGCCGCCGCCGCGGCCAGCCCGCCGAGCACGGTCCGGCGGGTCGTCTGTGTGGTGGTCATGCTTCCGGAGTCTGGGGGGCCGCGGTGTCCGGGGGCCGGGGGATGTCCGCCATCCTGCGAAGCGTGTCCCCGGTGACGCCGTAGTGGTCGAGGAACGCCTGCCGCAGCGTCTCGGCCGAGCCGAACCCGCACCGGCGGGCGACGGCCGTGAGCGGCAGTTCGCTGCCCCGCACCAGGTGCGCGGCGGCTTCGGTGCGCGCGGCGCGGACCGCGCGGGCCGGCGTGGTGCCCACGTGGGTGGCGAACAGCCGGGCCAGGTGCCGGGCGGTCACCCCCGCCCGGGCCGACAGCGCCGGCGGGCTCAGGTCTTCGGCCAGGTGCCCGGCGATGTAGCCGAGCAGGTCCCGCACCACCCCGTTCCCCGGCGACGGCGCGGCGAGGAACACGCTGATCTGCGCCTGGTCCGCCGGGCGGTGCAGGTAGGTCACGAGCTCGCGGGCGACGTCCCGGGCCAGGGTCGGGCCGTGGTCGGCTTCGACCAGCGCGAGCGTCAGGTCGAGCGCGCTGGTGACCCCGGCCGAGGTGTAGACGTTCCCGTCGCGCAGGTACAGCGGCGCCGGATCGACGGTGACGGCCGGGAAGGTGGCCGCGAGCAGCTCGCCGTAGCCCCAGTGCGTGGTGGCCCGGCGCCCGTCGAGCAGGCCGGCCGCGGCGAGCACGAACGTGCCCGTGCACACCGAGGCGATCCGGCGGCTCCGCCCGGCCAGCCGGCGGACCTGGGCCAGCAGCGGCTCGTCGAGGACGGCCGCCCGCGTCCCGGCCCCGCCGACGACCATCAGCGTGTCCAGCGGGCCGGTGATCGCGGCCAGCCGCCGGGCCCCGGCGAGCACGATCCCCGCCGAGCTGCGCGCGCCCTGCCCGGACACGGTGGCCAGTTCGACGCGGTAGCGCGGCGTCGCGCCGTGCGAGTTCGCCAGTTCCAGCACGCCGCTCGGGCAGGCGACGTCGAGGATCTGGACCTGGTCGTAGGCGGCGATGACGACCCGCCGTTCCTGCCCCATGCCCCGAACCTACCGGCTCAGGGGGAGGAGCCCGGGCGGCGCGAACAGCGGGTAGGTGACCAGCACGCCGCCGGCGGTGCGGGCGACCGTGGCCGGGCGGAAGAGCTCGCGCTGGCCGGTGTAGAAGGCGGTGGTGCCGTCTTCGTGCCCGGTCAGCAGCACCCGGCGCCGCGGTTGCCCGGCGGCGTCCTCGCCCGGGACCTCGGGGAAGGCGGCGATCCCGACGGGCTGGACGGCGGCGAGCGCGGCGATCGTCGTGATGAGCCGCGGGTCGACGCAGCCTTCGCGCAGCACCGCGGCGGCGTCGGAGGTCAGCGCGATCCGGGCCGACGCGGTCAGGGCTTCGCCGGCGTGCGCCCGGGCCGGGGCTTCCGGGGGTGCGCCGGGATCGGCCGGTGGCAGCCCGAGGCGCCAGACGGTGACCCGGGTGGCGCCGGAGCCGAACCGGGCGGTGGGACCGGCGCCGGCGAAGACGCCGTCGAGGGCCGGGTAGCGCTGCCGGAGCCCGGTTTCGTCGCCGGTGAAGACCGCCCATTCGGCGGGCGGGCAGGTGCGGGCGCAGGTGGTCGGTGGCGCCAGCAGGCCGGTCGGCCAGCCGGCGTTCGCGAGTTCGGCCCAGGCCGCGTCGTCGACGAGGAGCCGGGAGCCGGACGCGTTGGCCTGGAGCCAATCCCGGGCGGCGGCGAGCGGGCCGCCCCGGTCGAGGGCCGGCCGGAGTGCGGGGTAGCCGGCGCCCCAGCTGACGGCGAGGGCGGCGGCGAGCGCACCGGCGGCCAGCACGGGCGCGATCCTGCGGTGGCCCGTGCTGCCGCTGTGCGCGGGGGCCCGCCGCCGGGGCACCGCCTGGGCGACGCCCGCCAGCAGCAGGGGTGTCACCGGGACCACCAGCGCCAGCACCGCCGTGTCCGGCACGCCCGGCACCAGCAAGGTCCCCGCGAGCAGCAACCCGGTCGCGGCCAGCGGCCGCATCGCCGGGACGGCCAGCGCCGCCAGCAGCCCGGCCGCCGACAGCGCGACCCACACCGGATCCAGTGCCGCCCAGTCGGCCACCGAGGGCCGGGTCGCCGCCGCCAGGTGCGGCCGGAGCAGCGAAGCCGCCGGGCCGAACGCGATGCCCAGCCCCAAGTTCAGCAGCACCACCACCAACGCCGCCCGCACCGGCGCCCGCCGCACCAGCAGCCAGCCCGCCGCGGGCAGGAAGAACAGCGCCAACGGCGACGTCAGGACCGCCGCCAGCAGGCACCCCGCCGCCGCGATGTCGTGGCGGATGCGGGCCCGGCGGCGGGTGATCAGGACCAGCGCGCCCAACGCCCAGGCCGCCGCCAGGTGTTCCACCACGACCAGCCGCTGCAATCCGAGCGCGAGCGGGGAGGCCGCCAGGAGCAGGACCGCCGCCGCCGCGGCCCAGCGGGTCAAGCCCAGGCGGCGCCCGAGCACCCACATCAGCACCGCGCCGGCGAGCGTCGCGACCAGCACCGTCTCGCGGACCGCGGCCAGTGCCGTGGCCGAGCGGCCGAAGGCGTCCGAGACCATGGTGGCCGTCGCCAGCTGCACCCAGCCGAAGGGACTCACCCCCGCGCCACCCGCGTCGGCGAACGACGTCAGGGTGCCGAGCGCGTAGGCGTGGGCGACGGTCGCCGCCTCCGTGGGCAGGGCCGGTTCGGGTGCCGCGAGGTAGAGCACGCGCAGACCGGCGGCCAGCGCCAGCAGCGCGAGCACGATGTCGAGCGACAGCAACCGGTGCGCGGCGGGGACCGGACGGTGCTGGACCATTGCACGGATCGTAGCGGGTGGCGCCGGTCCGGGACCACGGACCGGTCAGTCGCCGGAAAACCGTTGCCCGGCAAAGTTATCTTCGACTGTCCGCAGTGGAACCGGAGAGCGTCCGGGTCAACGCGAGCGCGACCGTCCGGACGGCCGGGGCGACCCGTTCGGTCCGCATCCGGTTGGCCCAGCCGGAGATCGACACCGCCGCCACCGCGACCCCGCCGGCGTCCAGCAGCGGGCTGGCCGCGCACACCACGCCGACGCCGGATTCCTCGCGCTCCAAAGCGATCCCGTCCTCCCGGACGCGCGTGAGCTGACGGCGGAGCAGGCCGGGTGCGGTGATCGTCCGCGCGCTCATCCGCGGCAGCCCGGCTTCGATCACCTGGTTCACCACGGCGTCCGGCGAGAACGCCAGGATCGCCTTGCCGACGCCGGTGGCGTGCGCGGGGAACCGACCGCCGATGCGTGAGGGCAGCGTCGGCGCGTCCGGGCCGCGCAGCACGTCGAGGTACACCACTTCGGTGCCTTCGAGGATCGCCAGGTGGACCGTGTTGCGCGTGGCCTCGCGCAGGTCGGCCAGGTACGGCCGGGCGGCCTCGACCAGCCCGCGCCGCGGCGAGGCGAGCTGGCCGATCTCGAACAGGCGCAGCCCGAGCCGCACGGCGCCGGTGTCGCGTTCGAGCAGGCCGGTTTCGGTCAGGTGCCCGACGAGCCGGTGCACGGTCGTCTTCGCCAGCCCGGTCCGGCGGGCCAGCTCGGAGACGCCGAGCGTCTCGTCGCCCGGCCGGAAGGCTTCCAGGAGCGCGGCGAGCCGAGCCGCGACGAGACCGTCGCCGCTCACCCCGTCGTTCCGCCCAGCGGTACGCATGGGTTGAGTGTGCCCGATCGGCCGGGCGAGTGTCAGCAGCAGGAGGTGGGGTCAGTGGCCGTCGGCGCCGAGGACGAGTTTCACGCAGTGCGCGACGAGCCGCTCGCGCGAAACCTTCAGCGACCCGTCGAGGTAGGCGATGAACACGTTGCTCAGCGCGCCGACCAGCCCGACGGCGACCATCCGGCGTTCGGTCTCGTCGCCGTGGGACAGCTGCTCGCCGACCAGCGCGGCGAACACCGGCAGCAGGTGCAGGCCGCGGCGGGTCAGCGCGGGGTCGGTCAGCGGGGCGAGCAGCAGGACGCGGCCCTTGCGGGGGTCGTCGACGATCAGCTCGACGAACGCCTGCACGGCGTGCTCCGCCCGCGACACGGGTGTGGGCGCGTCCCGCACCGCGTCGACGAGCGCCTGCCGGGCCTCTTCGCCGACGTGCTCGTACACGGCCGCGACGAGCTCTTCGCGGTCGGTGAAGCTTTCGTAGAAGTAGCGCTCGGTCAGCTTCGCGTGCCGGCACACCGCGCGGACGCTCGTCCCGGCCGAGCCTTCGGTGCCCAGCAGCTCCAGGCCGGCGGCCACCAGCTGCTCGCGCCGGAATGCCTTCCGGTCGTCCAGCGTCGTGCCCGCCCAGGTCCGGCCCGGCATCACAGCTCCTCGGTTGACTACAACTGTTGTCAGATCCTAGCCTGACAACAGCCGTAGTCAGTTCGAGACTCGACGAGGAGTGTGCCGATGACACCCCAGCCCCTGGGTCCGGACTCGCTGACGTGGAAGTACTTCGGCGACTGGCGCGGCCTGCTGATCGGCCTGTGGGCCGGGTCGATGCAGAACATGCACCCCGGCCTCGGCGCCGGCGTCGAGCAGCACTCGCGGTTCTTCGAAGAACGCTGGCAGCGGCTGTTCCGCTCGCTCTACCCGATCGGCGGCGTGGTCTACGACGGCCCGCGCGCCCACGCGACCGCCCTCGAGGTCCGCGGCTACCACGACCGCATCAAGGGCGTCGACGCGCAGGGCCGCCGCTACCACGCGCTCGACCCGGACACCTACTACTGGGCCCACGCGACCTTCTTCGTCAGCACGATCCTCATCGCCGACCACTTCATGGGCGGCCTCGGCGAAGCCGGGAAGCGGCAGCTGTTCGACGAGCACGTCCGCTGGTGGCGGATGTACGACATGAGCATGCGGCCGGTGCCGGAGAGCTGGGAGGACTTCCGGCGCTACTGGAAGCACATGTGCAGCGAGGTCCTCGAGGACAACAAGGCCACCCGGGACGTCCTCGACCTCCGCGGACTCGGCAAGCCGCCGTTCCTGGCCTGGCTGCCGGACGCGCTGTGGCGGCCGGCCCAGCGGGTGATCGCGCGCCGGTTCGTCTGGCTGACGATCGGCCTGTACGACCGCGAGGTCCGCGACCTGCTCGGCTTCCGCTGGACCGAGCGCGACGCGCGGCGGCACCGGCGGTTCGGGAAGCTCGTCAACGCGGTGTTCAAGCTCGTCCCGCACGACCGCCGCTACCACCCGCGAGCCCGCGCCGGCTGGCGCCGCGAGCGCGGGCGGCTGGCTCCGGACGCGCCCTTGGTCGAAACTCCACGCAGGAACCTGCCCCCGCTGTCCGAGCGGGGCAAGCCCGAGCACTACGCGCCGAACGTCTAGGAGGCATTCGTGAAGCTGGGATTCCACGTCGGGTACTGGCAGAGCGGCCCGACCCCGGGTGCGCTGGAAGCCGTCCTCAAGGCCGAGGAGCTCGGCTTCGACTCGGTGTGGACAGCGGAGGCGTACGGCTCGGACGCCTTCACGCCGCTGGCCTGGTACGGCGCCTCCACCAGCCGGATCCGGCTCGGGACCAACATCGTCCAGATGGCCGCCCGGACCCCGACGGCGACGGCGATGAGCGCGCTGACCCTCGACCACCTCTCCGGCGGCCGGATGGTGCTCGGGCTCGGCGCGTCCGGGCCGCAGGTCGTCGAGGGCTGGTACGGCCAGCCGTACCCGAAGCCACTGGCCCGGACGCGCGAGTACATCGACATCGTCCGGCAGGTGATCGCCCGCGAGGCGCCGGTGACCCTGGACGGCGAGCACTTCCAGCTGCCCTACAAGGGCGGCGCCGGGCTCGGCAAGCCGCTGAAGCCGACGGTGCACCCGCTGCGCAAGGACATCCCGATCCACCTGGCGGCCGAAGGCCCCAAGAACGTGGCCCTCGCGGCGGAGATCGCCGACGGCTGGCTGCCGCTGTTCTTCTCGCCCAAGAGCAACGACTTCTACAAGGCCGCCCTCGAAGAGGGCTTCTCGCGGCCGGGTGCGCGGCACACCTTCGACACGTTCGAGGTGCCGTGCTCGCTGCCGGTGATCGTGCACGACGACGTCGAGGAGGCGGCGAGCTGGATCAAGCCGTCGCTGGCGTTGTACATCGGCGGGATGGGCGCCAAGAGCGTCAACTTCCACCACGACGTCTACGCGCGGCTCGGCTACGGCGACGTCGCCGACCGGGTCCAGGAGCTCTTCCTCGCCGGCCGCAAGGAGGAGGCGGCCGCGGCGATCCCGACGTCGCTGGTGGAGGACACCTCGCTGATCGGGCCGCCGGAGAAGATCCGCGAAGAGCTGAAGGCCTGGGAGGACACCGTGGTCACCCAGCTGCTGCTGCGCGGGGACGCCGCGACACTGGAGAAGATCGCCCGCGCGCTGGGCTGACCGGCGGGTCGCCGCGTGCGCCAGGTCACGACGGTGGCACGATTCCCCTCGATCCCCACCGGGTGTCCGCCGAGATCGAATACTCATGCGGGCACCCGGTACGCCTTCGAGGAGGACCATGACGACGCTGTCCGGCCGGACGAGGTTCCGCTATTCGCTCGGCTCGTTCGTCACCGGGTCCTTCGGCACGGTCCCGGGCCTGGTGCTGGTGAAGTACCTGACCGACACGATGGCCGTGCCCGCGGGCTGGGCGGCGGCGATCGTGTTCGTGCCCAAGGCCTGGGACGTGCTGTTCAACCCGATCGCGGGCCGGCTCTCCGACGCCGACCTGCTCAAGACCGGCAGCCGGCGGCGGTTCCTGCTGATCGGCGGCATCGGCGTGGCGATCCTGTTCGCGGCGATGTTCGCCCACCCCGGGTTCGGCGGCCCGCTGCCGGACGCGCTGTACGTGGCGATCATGTTCGCCGCGTGCGCCACGGCGTACGCGCTGTTCCAGGTGCCGTTCAACGCGCTGCCCGCCGAGCTGACCGAATCGGCGGCCGAGCGCACGAAGCTCACCAGCGTCCGGATCGGCGTGCTGGCCGTGACGATCCTGATCTGCGGCGGGGGCGCCCCGGCGATCACCGCCGGGATCGAAGGGGTCGCGGGGTACCGCGTCATGGCCGTCGTGATCGGGCTGATCGTGCTGGCCGCGACGCTGCTGGTCTACTTCGGCCTCAAGGACGCGCCGGTCGGCTCGCTGCGGCCGAACACCGTGAACCTGAAGGAGCTCGTCCGCACGCTCGCCGGCTGGCGGCCGTTCCGCTGGCTGCTCGGCACGTACTTCATCCAGGCGCTTGGCATCGGCACGGTGCTCGCCGCGATCCCGTTCTTCGCGCAGCGCATCCTCGGCGACGACAAGTACGGCACGATCCTGTTCGTCATCTTCGTCGGCCCGGCGCTGGTCACCATGCCGCTGTGGCCGCGGCTGGGCGACCGGGTCGGCAAGCTCAACGGCTTCCGCCTGGCGACCGCGGCGTTCGCGCTCGGGCTGCTGGGTCTCGTGTTCGCCCAGTCGATCCCGCTGGTCGTCACGTTCGTCTTCGTGGCGCTCTGCGGTGTCGGGTACGCCGGGATCTCGGTGTTCCCGCTGGCGATCCTGCCCGACCTGATCACCGCGGAAGAGGAGCGCACCGGCGAAACCCGCGCGGGGATCGCGGCAGGCGTGTGGACGGCGGGGGAGACCCTCGGCCTCGCCTTCGGCGGCGGGCTGTGGGCGCTGATCCTGGCCTTCGGCGGGTACGTGTCCAGCACGGACGCCACCGCGTTCCAGCCGCACAGCGCGATCGTGGCGATCCTCGTCGGGGCGTCGATCATCCCGGGCGTGCTGATCGCGCTGGCCCTGCCGCTGTTGCGGCGCAAAGTGCTGGAGCCGCGCCATGAACTCGCCTGAGGACGTCCTCGACCGGCTGCGGCAGCTGCGCGCGGGTGACCTGCCGACGCACGGGGGCCGGACCCTGGCCTACGTCTACGACAGCGGACTGTCCGAAGTGGACTCGCTGGGCGCGGCGGCGCACGCGCTCGCGTCGTCGGCCAACGGCCTGGACCCGACGGCGTTCCCGAGCCTGCTGCGGATGGAGAACGACCTCGTCTCCGCGGCGGCTTCGTTGCTCGGTGACGTCCCGGGCGTCGTCGGCTCGGTGACCTCGGGCGGGACCGAGTCGTGCCTGCTGGCGGTGCTCGCGGCGCGGGACTCGCGGCCGGACGTCGCTGCGCCGTCGCTGGTGCTGCCGACCACCGCGCACGCGGCGTTCCACAAGGCGGCGCACCTGTTCGGGCTGCGGCGCATCGACGTCCCGGTCGACCCGGTGACGTTCCGCGCCGACCCGGCGGCGATGGCCGCGGCGATCGACGACTCGACGGTCCTGGTCGTGGCGAGCGCGCCGTCGTACGCCCACGGCGTGCTCGACCCGATCCCCGAGATCGCCGCGGCGGCTCGGGAGCGCGGGGTCCGGATGCACGTCGACGCCTGCATCGGCGGCTGGGTGCTGCCGTACTTCGCCCGGCTCGGCGCGGACGTCCCGCCGTTCGACTTCCGCGTCCCCGGCGTCACGAGCATCTCGGTGGACCTGCACAAGTACGCGTACTGCCCGAAGGGGACGTCGGTGCTGCTGCACGCTTCGGCGGAGCTGCGGCGCACGCACTACTTCGCGAGCGCGGCCTGGCCGGGCTACACGATGCTGAACACGACGATCCAGAGCACCCGCTCGGGCGGGCCGCTCGCCGCGGCCTGGGCGGTGGTGCACCACCTGGGTGCCGACGGCTACCTGGAGCTGGCGGCCGCCGCCCGGGAGGCGACGGCCCGCATCCGCTCCGGCATCTCCGGGATCGGCGGCCTGCGGGTACTGGGCGACCCGGTGTCGACGCTGATCGCGTTCACCGGCGACGACGGCTTCGACCTGTTCACGGTGGCCGACGAGATGAAGGCGCGCGGCTGGTACGTCCAGCCCCAGTTCGCGCACCTGTCGTCGCCGGCGAACCTGCACCTGACGGTGACGGCGGCCAACCACGGCAGCGAGAAGGAGTTCCTGACCGACCTGGCGGCGTCGGTGGACGCGGCCCGCGCTGCCGGCCCGGTGGTGATCGACCCCGCCGTCGCGGACTTCGTGGCCGCGCTCGACCCGGCGACGTTGACGTCGGAGCAGTTCGCGGGGCTCCTCGCCGCCGCGGGCCTGGGTTCCGGCGCGGGCCTCCCGGACCGGATGGCCCCGATCAACGCCCTCCTCGCCACGGCCCCGGCGCCGTTGCGGGAGCGCCTCCTGCTCGAGTTCCTGGGCGCGCTCTACACGCCCTCGTGAGTGGTAATTCGGGTTCTAACCCGAATTACCACTCACGAGGGCTTACTGGTTTCGCGAAGCCAGTCCGGCGGGCGCGGACCTGACGGCCGCGTGGATCGCGTCCGCCAGCGCCAAGGCGTCCTCTTCGGTCAGTTCGACGGCCACCCGGGCCGAGGCGCCCGAAGCCGGGTTGCGGAAGTCGATGTTCACCGTGTGCGCGTACGGCGCGTGCACCGGGTGGTCGACGTACACGGTTCCCTCGGTCAACCGGAACCAGCCGCAGGCACCCTTGCCGCTGCCTTCGAGCGCGAACTTCTCCGTCAGGTAAGTGCACATGGCGAGTCCTCTCAGGCGGTGAGCGTGCGGGCGTAGAAGTCGAGGATGCGTTCCCAGCCGTCCGTCGCGGCTTCGGGGCGGTAGCTCGGGCGGTTGACGGCGAAGAACGCGTGGCCGGCGTCCGCGTACGTGTGGAACTCGTGCTCCTTGCCGTGTTTCTCCAGCTCCGCCGCCAAGACCGCGACCTCGTCCGGGCCGGGGAACTGGTCGTCCGCGCCGAAGATGCCCAGCAGCGGGCACGACAGCTGCGGCACCAGGCCGAGCAGCGGCTTCATCTGCTTCAAGGTCTCCGGCGGGTCGTTGACGACGAACGCGCCGTAGCAGTCCACCGCCGCGTCGAGGTCCAGGGAGCACGCGGACAGGAACGCGTGGCGGCCGCCCGAGCAGTGTCCGATGACGCCGACGCGGCCGTTCGCGTTCTCCAGCGCGCGCAGGTAGTCGGCCGCGCCCGAGACGTCGCCGACCAGGCGGTCGTCGGGGACGCCGCCCGCAGCTCGGACCGTCGCCGCCGCGTCGTCGGGGTCCGCGCCCGGGGCCTCCCGCGAGTACAGGTTCGGGCAGAGCGCGTTGTAGCCCTCGACGGCGAAGCGGCGCACGATCTCCTTCGTCGGGGCGTCGTAGCCGGGCAGGTGGTGGATCACCACGACGCCGCCGCGGGGGGTCTCGTCGGTCGGTTTGGCCAGGTAGGCCTCGAGTTCGTCCCCGCCGTGGCCGGTGATGGCGACGGTCCCGGCGATGATCTCGTCGGTCATTGGTTCTCCTTCGCTCGGTCGGGGGTGTGGACGGGCTTCGCGCCGCGCGAAGCGGAAGCGATCGCGGCGACGACGGCCATCGCCGCGGCCGCGGTGAACACGACCACCAGGCCGTGGTGGAACGGGCCGGACACCAGCTGCGGGAAGAACGCACCGCCGGTGAGCGTGGCCCGGTCGGCCGGCGCGAGCCCGGACAGGACGTCCGGGCCGAGCAGGTGCCCGACCGGGTTGCTGCCGAGGAACGCGGCGAACAGCGTGCTCACCGGCGGCAGCTGGGCGACGCCGTCCGCGACCGGAGCCGGGACGCCGTGGGCCTGGAGGCCGCCGGTCAGCGTCTGCGGCAGCGACGACGCCAGCCCGGCGATCATCAGCGAGAAGAACACACCGATCGACAGCGACGTCCCGGAGTTCTGGAACGTCGCCCGCATGCCGGAGGCGACGCCGCGCTGCTCGGTCGGGACGCTGCCCATGATCGCCGAGGTGTTGGGCGCGGCGAACATGCCCTGGCCGGCGCCGCTCAGCACGAGCAGGGCCGCGAACACCGGGTACGGGAAGTCCACCGGCAGGGCCAGCAGGCCGAGGAACGCCGCGGCGACCAGGAGCAGCCCGCCGGTGGCCAGCGGCCGGGCGCCGAACCGGTCGGACAGGTACCCGGACACCGGCCCGGCGATGAGGAACCCGACGGTCAGCGGCAGCATGTGGATGCCCGCCCACAGGGGCGTCCGCTCGTAGTCGTAGCCGTGCAGGGGCAGCCAGATCCCCTGCAGCCAGATGATGAGCATGAACTGCATGCCACCACGCGCGACCGAAGTCAGCAACGCGGCGATGTTGCCCGCGGCGAACGCGCGGATCCGGAACAGGCCGAGCTGGAACATCGGCGTGGCGACGCGCGTCTCGATGACGCCGAACAGCAGGAGGAGCAGCACGCCGGCGCCGATCCCGCCGAGCACCCACGGGTTGCCCCAGCCGGTGGCCGCGCCGCCGTAGGGCTGGATGCCGTAGGTGATCGCGGCCAGCACCAGCGCCGTCCCGGCCGCGAAGGTGACGTTGCCGCCCCAGTCGACCTTCGCCCGCTGCGGCGTCCCGACCTCGCGGAGGCTGCGGATCGACCAGATCGTGCCGAGCAGGCCGAACGGGACGCTGACCCAGAACACCGCGCGCCAGTCGATCTCGGCCAGCAGCCCGCCGACGACCAGGCCGAGGAACTGCCCGGCCAGCGCGGTGATCTGGTTGACGCCCAGCGCCATCCCGCGCTGCTCGGCGGGGAAGGCGTCGGTGAGGATGGCCGCCGAGTTCGCCGTCAGCATCGACCCGCCGACGGCCTGCACTACCCGCCAGCCGATCAGCCAGAGCGCCCCGGCACCGGCGTGGAACGGATCGAAGGAGAGGGCGACCGACGCGGCGCTGAACACGACGAAGCCGAGGTTGTACATCTTGACCCGGCCGAACATGTCGCCGAGCCGCCCGAGCGTCACCACCAGCACGGCCTGCACCAGCAGGTAGCCGAGGATCATCCAGAGCAGGTAACCGATGTTGCCCGCGGCGAGGGGGTCGAGCCCGATGCCGCGGAAGATCGCCGGCAGCGAGATGATGACGATCGAGCCGTCGAGCGCGGACATCAGCACGCCGAGCGTGGTGTTCGACAGCGCGACCCACTTGTAGCTCACAGCTCGTCCGCCAGCCGCTCGATCAGCGGGATGGCCGCGATCAGCTCGCGCTGCTCGGCCGCGGTGAACTTCCCGGCGAGCGCGGCCGCCATCTGCCGGGTGGTCCGCGACCGGCGGTCGGTGAGCAGCTTGACGCCGGCCTCGGTGACCGACATCAGCACCTTGCGGCCGTCGGAGTCGTCCTTGCGCCGCTCGACCAGCCCGCGGTCGACCAGCCCGGCCAGGGTGACCCCCATGGCCTGCGGTTTGACGCGTTCGAGGTCGGCCAGGCAGCCCGGGGTGGCCGGCCCGTCGCGGTCGAGCCGGGACAGCACCGAGCGTTCGGGCAGGGTCGGTTCGCCGGCGCCGTAGCCCTGGCGCAGCCGCCGGACCAGCCGGCCGAGCGCGACCCGCAGGTCGGCGCTCGCCTGGAGGAGCTCCTCGTCCGTCACAATCGTCAACCTAGACTGATAAACCTGGGTTGATCAAATCGGACGGGCGCGCCGCTATCGGGTGAGCCGGGAGGTTTCGCCGGGGCTCCGGTGTTACCGTCCGAAGTGGACACACCTGGAAGGGGACCGCCGATGACCACCCCGCACGTCACGCACGCCGGTCACGACCACGTCCACCGCGAAGGCTGCGGCCACGCGACGATCCCGCACGGCGACCACGTCGACTACGTGCACGAGGGCCACCTGCACCGGGCCCACGACGGCCACTTCGACGAGTGCGAAATCGCCGGCCACGTGCCCCATCCCGAGCACGAGCACCACACCCACGGTGACGGCTGCGGCCACGTGGCCGTGCCCCACGGCGACCACGTCGACTACCTGCACGACGGCCACCGCCACGCGGTCCACGAGGACCACTACGACGACCACTGACCCGTCGTGAGTGGTAAGTCGGGTTAGAACCCTCCTTACCACTCACGACAAGCCGCGGCAGATCAGCCGGGCAGGGTGATCGGGATGGTGGCCTGGCCGCCGGGGGACTCGACGGCCAGGGTGAGCACGCGGGCCTCGGCCGGCGGCCCGGGTTCGAACGTGCGCCGGTTCACGAGCAGGCCGTTCGACCCGGTTCCGCCGCCGCCACGGGCGCGGTACTGGGTTCCCGTGTCGTCCCACCCACGCCACCGGATGTCCGGCCGGAAGCGGTCGCGCAACCGGCCGGGATCGGCGTACTCGTGCGAAAAGGTCAGCACGACGAACGTCGACCAGACCTCCAGGCTCACCAGGTCCGCGGTCACCTCGCCGACGTCGAGGGTGCGGCCCGCCAGGGAAACCACGTGCCGCAGCACGGGCGTGGGCGGCGCCTCGATCGCCTCTCGCCACTCGGGCCGCTCGGTGCCCACGCGCCTGGCCACCGGCGCGAAGCCGGTCGTGGCCGACGCTTCCGCGTGCACGACCTTGAGCCGGCCGGAGCGTTTCAGGGTCTCGTCGAAATCGGCGAGGATCCGGTCGGCCTCCTCCTGGGCGAGCGCCCCGGCGGCCACCAGGCCGATCGCCACGCCACGGATCAGCTGCCGGTCGAACCCCGCATGCCGCCCGGACTCCGGCTGCCCCCGACCCGCGCCCAGGCCGTCGGAAATCAGCTTCTCCAGATAGCTCCGCCCGTCCATGACGCCATTTTCCCGCCGCCGTCAACGGAAATGCGGCGGCTCCCACTCCGGGAACGGGTCCTGCCCGCTCGCCTCGCCGAGGCAGTCGTGCAGGGCCGCCAGGAGCGCGTCCCCGGCGAGGTCGACGCCGATGAACACCAGCTCCTGCCGCGGCTCGGCCGCCACGCCCTGAGGTTCGAACCGGATCACCGTGCCCGCCTGCGACCACAGCCCGGTCACGCCGGGCCGGGACGCCAGCGCGAAGAACCCCTTGGACCGCAACACCGTCCCGAATTCGCCGGAATCCAGCCGGCGGGTGACGAAATCCCACAACGCCGCAGGGTCGAACGCGCGGGAAGCGCGGAACACCACGCTGGAGATGCCGTACTCCTCGGTCTCCGGGACGTGGTCGCCGTTCAGCTCGGCGACCCACCCCGGGGCCTGCTGCGCCCGGACCGGGTCGTACCGGCCCGTCCCGAAGACGCGCTCCAGCGGCACCTTGCCGAAGCGGCCCGTGACGACGTCGGCGGCCGGGTTGAGCCGCCGCAGCGTCGCCACGAGCCGGTCGACGTCGGTGGCCAGGTCGGTCTTGTTCAGCAGTAGGACGTCGGCGAACTCGACCTGGTCCACCAGCAGGTCGCTGACCGTCCGCTCGTCACCGGAGTACTGGTCGAGCCGCCGCTGCACCAGTGAGTCGCCGGCCGCCAGCTCCCGGGCGAAGTTCGCCGCGTCGACCACGGTCACCATCGTGTCGAGGTGGGCGACGGCGTCCAGGAACGTGAACGTCGCCGCCACCGGCATCGGCTCGGAGATGCCGCTCGACTCGATGAGGACGTGGTCGAAGCGGTCGTCCGCGCAGAGCGCCGCCACCTCTTCCAGGAGGTCTTCCCGCAGGGTGCAGCAGATGCACCCGTTGGTCAGTTCGACCAGCCGCTCCTGGGAGCGCACGAGCGAGGCGTCGATGTTGACCTCGCTCATGTCGTTGACGATCACCGCCACCCGCAGGCCTTCGCGGTGGGCGAGGACGTGGTTGAGCAGCGTCGTCTTGCCGGCGCCGAGGAAGCCGGACAGCACCGTGACCGGAACGCTCACCGCGTGTGAAAGTGCTTCATCAGCCGGCGCGGGACGAGCTGCACCTCGCCGTCCACCGTGATCGGCACCAGGTCCGGCACGGCGGCCTTCCACTGCGCCCGCCGGGAACGCGTGTTGCTGCGGGACATCTTGCGCTTGGGGACGGCCATCAGCGGGTGCCTCGCTTCCCGTAGCGGCGGTGGAACTTCTCGACCTGGCCGGCGCTGTCCATGATCCGCTGGGTGCCGGTCCAGAACGGGTGCGACCACGAGCTGATGTCGACCACGACCAGCGGGTAGGTGTTCCCGTCGGACCACTCGATCGTCTTGTCGGAGGTGATGGTGGAGCGGGTCAGGAAGGCATCGCCGGTGGACGAGTCCTTGAACACCACGGGGTGGTAGTCGGGGTGGATTCCGGTCTTCATCGTTCTTCCTTTCGGTTCGCCGCGGAGTGCCGCGCCGGATCGGGTTCGGTGTCCTCGCACGGCTCCTCGTGCCAGTCGCCGAACGGGTCGGGGTAGTGCGCCCACGCTTCGGGTCCGGCCGCGAGTTCCTCGTCGGTCAGTAGAGCGCCGCGCAGGGCCGCGTCGATCTCGTCGGGCGTTGTCTGGTCGGTCACCACGACGAGCTCCTGCGCCCGGTCGCCGTGCACCGGGTCCCAGCGCAGGGACGCCAGCGTCCGGCGCTCGGGCGAGACGTCCGTCCATTCCGGACCGTCCGGCGCCGCGAGCCACGGCCCGGCGTGCCCGAGGCCCAGCCCGCCGCCCGCCGACTCGATCCAGAACGCGACGTCGGGCCGGCTGGCCACCCACGCCCGCCCGCGGGTGCGGACGACGCCGTCGAGCAGCACGTCCAGCGCGTCGTGCAGCCGCGCCGGGTGGAACGGCCGCCGCGCGGTGAACGTGAGCAGCGCGATGCCGCAGTCGGCGTGCAGCGGCGGCTCTCCGCGCAGCAACGCGCCGTGCATGTCGGTGACCTCGCCGCGCCCGGCGTCCTTCGGCACCGCGTCGAGCACGCTGTGGCCGTCGATCCGGGCCAGCTCGACCCGCGGGATCGACGGCGCCACGCGGTCGAGCACGGCGGACGCCTTCGCGGCGCTCCACGCGTCGGGGGCCGCGCCGGCCAGCACCAGGACGTCGGCGAACTCCACCTGGGACAGCGCGACCTGGGCGACCGTCCGCTCGTCCTCGGGGCTGCCCTGCAGGTTCCGGTCGGCCAGCTCGTCGTCGCCGGTCGCGTCGGCGAGCCAGGTCGCGCGGTCGACGACGGTGAGGACGGCCCGCAGGTCGACGTCCTCGCTCACCGGGTGGTCGCCGACCAGGACGTTGCGGATCGCCCAGCTCACCGGCTCGGGCTCCATGGCCTCGTCGAGCCGGACGACGATCCGGGTCACCTCCGGGCGCCGGGCCAGCCGCCGCAGCAGCGGCAGGAGGTCCTCGCGCAGGGTGCAGGACACGCAGCCGTGGGCCAGCTCCAGGACGGTCAGCTCGTCGCGCTCGCCGAGCCGCAGCCGGCGGCGGACGACGCCGGAGTGGATCTCGCGCAGGTCGTGGTGGACGACGGCGGTGCCGGACTCGGCCACGCGCAGCAGCTCGGCCAGCGAAGCGTTCGCTCCGGCGGCCAGGCCGCTCACCAGGACGAGCGGGACGCGGGGGTGGTGGGTCACAGGGGCTCCAGGAATGCGGGCGGGGTGCGGTGCGCTACAGTACATGGAAATGAAAATCAGTATCAACTAGGGAGGGCCTTTGTCCGCCGTGTGCCAGGTCACCGGCCGCAAGCCGAGCTACGGCAAGCAGGTCTCGCACTCGCACCGCCGCACGTCCCGGCGGTGGGAGCCGAACCTGCAGAACCGTCGCTATTTCGTGCCCACTGAGGGCCGCTGGGTGCGCCTGCGTGTCTCCGCCAAGGGCATGAAGACGATCGACAAGCGCGGCATCGAGGCCGTCGTCGCCGAGCTGAAGGCGAAGGGGGTGAAGCTGTAATGGCGAAGAGCACCGACGTCCGGCCGATCATCAAGCTGCGGTCCACCGCGGGCACCGGCTACACGTACGTCACCAAGAAGAACCGCCGCAACGACCCGGACCGCATGGTCCTGCGCAAGTACGACCCGGTCGCGCGCAAGCACGTCGAGTTCAAGGAAGAGCGCTGATGGCCAAGAAGTCGAAGATCGCCAAGAACGAGCAGCGGAAGGTGATCGCCGCCCGGTACGTCGAACGCCGCCGCGCGCTCAAGGCCGTCATCGCCTCGCCCGGCTCGTCACCGCGGGACAAGGCCGAGGCCGTCGTCGCGCTGCAGAAGCTGCCGCGCGACGCGAGCCCGACCCGGATCCGCAACCGGGACGTCGCGGACGGCCGCCCGCGCGGCTACCTGCGCAAGTTCGGGCTGTCGCGGGTGAAGATGCGGCAGGCCGCGCACCACGGTGAGCTGCCCGGCGTCGCGAAGTCGAGCTGGTGAGCCGGATGCCGAAGCCGCACCGCGACCGGCCCACCAAGCGCAAGGTGAACCTGTTGCACGCCAACAAGATCACCCACGTCGACTGGAAGGACGCCGACCTGCTGCGGAAGTTCATCTCCGACCGCGGCAAGATCCGCGCCCGCCGGGTGACCGGATTGACGCCGCAGCAACAGAAACAGGTCGCCACGGCGATCAAGAACGCGCGCGAGATGGCCTTGCTGCCCTACCCCTCCGCGGGTCGCGCGCAGTAATTCGGGTGCGCGAAGCCGGGTGGCGCGCGACCATGGGCGCACGAAAGGGGGCGTCGCACGGGATGTCCTGACATCAGGAGGTCCACGCTTGCACGCCCAGCTCACGGTCACGCCCGCCCGGCTGCCCGAAGTCCTGCTCACCACCGCCGTCGTGCGGCCGGTGTTCCTCTGGGGCGCGCCCGGGATCGGGAAGTCCTCGCTGGTGCGCGACTTCGCGGCGTCGCTGGGCCTCGACTGCGTGTCGCTGCTGGGTACCCAGCTCGCGCCCGAAGACCTGATCGGCGTCCCGCAGATCACCGGCGGCCGCAGCCGGTTCTGCCCGCCGGAGCAGATCGCCCGCGACGAGCCGTACTGCCTGTTCCTCGACGAGCTGAACGCCGCCGCGCCCGACGTCCAGAAGGCGTTCTACTCGCTCATCCTCGACCGCCGCATCGGCTCCTACGAGCTGCCGCCGGGCTCGGTCGTGATCGGCGCCGGCAACCGCGCCACCGACCAGGCACTGGCCCGGCCGATGGCCTCGGCCCTGGTGAACCGCCTGGTGCACGTCCACCTGCGCGCCGCGCCGGGCGACTGGCTCGCCTGGGCCGCCGGGAACGGTATCCACCCGTGGGTGATCGAGTACCTCACCCAGCGTCCGGACCACCTGTGGAGCCCGCCACCGAAGACCGAGGAGCCGTTCTCGACGCCGCGGTCCTGGCACATGCTCTCCGACCTGCTCCACTCCGCCGGCGACCCGGCCGACGACGAGACGGTCGCGCTGCTGGCGTACGCAACCCTCACCCCGGCCCACGCGGGCTCGTTCCGCGCGTACCTCAAGGTCGCGCGGCACGCCTTCGACCTGGAGGCGATCCTCAAGGGCGACGCGCGCTGGCCCGCCGAGCCGGCCGACCGCGACCTGCTCTACTTCCTCGCCGAGACGTTCCGGGCCCGGCTGGTCAAGGACCTGCCCGCGGACAAGCGGCACGCTTCGCCCGCCGTGCGCCAGTTCGCCTTCCGCGCGAAGGGCCTCCTGGTCGAGCTGGCCGAGATCTCCTTGGAGATGGCGCAGCTGGTGATCGCCGACGACGAAACCGGGAACCCGCGGCTGCCGTCGTGGTTCCTGGTCGAAGCGGCCCGTGACCTGCCGCGGCTGGTGGCCGCGCGCGCATGAGCACCGCCCGCGCCGAAGCTCAGCGCCGCAAGCGCCGGAACAAGGCGATCTTCGACGGCTGGGCCCTGGCCCGGGCGAACACCGTCCTGGACCACCTCGCCCGCGGCGCGAGCCTGAGCGGGGAGAGCGCCGGCGCCGGCTGGGCCGTCGTCAGCGACCGCGGGGTGATCACGGCGAACCGCGCCCGCGCCGCCGAACCCGCCGAGTGGGCGTGGGTGTTCGCGCACCTCCTGCTGCACCTCGGCCTCGGCCACCTCGACGAGGACCGGCTCACCGAGGCCGAGGCGATCACGCCCGGCCACGACGTGGACCCGGTCTACGCCGCCGCCTGCTGCGTGGCCGTCCACCGGTTCGCGGAGGCGGTGCGCGTCGGGACGCCCGTCGTCGAACTGCCCGAACTCCCCGGGACCGACGAGCTCACGCTGACCCGCGGGTGGCGCGAAACGGGCGTTCCCCCGCCGTTCGCCGGCGGGCCGGGCCCGTGCCTGCGACTGGCGCGCGCGATGAGCCGCTGGGAGCGGCAGTACCACGGGAAGCCGCAGCCGTGGACCGAGCGGTTCGCCCGCGGGCTGGTCGCCTCGGCCACCGAGGCCATGGAACGCGCCGCCGACGCGCGCGGCCAGGCCCGCCACCGGCGGGCGCCGGGGGAGTGGGACCGCGCGCTGTCCTGGTTCGTCTCGTCGTTCCCGCTGCTCGGGGCGGTCGCCGCCGGGTTCACCCTGGTCGTCGACGCCGAGGTTGTCCGCGCCTGGGACATCTCCGTGGCCGCGGTCGACGCCGAGCACGGCGAGATCTACGTCAACCCGGCCGTCGACCTGACCGCCGAAGAGTGGCGGTTCGTGCTGGCCCACGAGATGCTGCACGCCGCACTGGGGCACGACCGCCGCGCGCTGGGCCGGGACCCGTACCTGTGGAACGTCGCCTGCGACTACGTGATCAACGGCTGGCTGGTCGCCATGGGCGTCGGCGAGCTGCCCCACGGCAGCCTCCACGACCGGCAGCTCACCGGCATGTCGGCGGAGTCGGTGTACGACACGCTGACCACCGACCTCCGCCGCGCCCGGAAGCTGGTGACCCTGGGCTCGCGCGACGCCGGTGACGTGCTCGGCGACTGGCTCTCCGAACCGGACGCGGTGCAGCGCCGGTCGTCGAAGCGGAGCTCGCGGCCGATGCCGTGGGGTGACCGCGTCCACGGCGTCGACCTCGACGAGTTCTACCGCCGGGCGCTCACCCAGGGGCTCGAGTACCACCACGCCCAGGGCCGCGGGCTGCTGCCGGCCGGGCTGGAACAGGAGATCCGGGCCCTGGACCACCCGCCGCTGCCGTGGGACGCGCAGCTCGCGCGCTGGTTCGACGAGCACGTCCGGGTGGAGCTGCCGGTGCGCAGCTACGCGCGGGCGTCCCGCCGCCAGTCGTCGACCCCGGACATCCCGCGCCCGGGCCGGGTCCGCCCGGAACGCCTGGACCGGCGCGTCACCTTCGGCGTGGTGCTGGACACCTCGGGGTCGATGAACGCGGAACTGCTCGGCAAGGCGCTGGGCGCGATCGCGTCGTACGCGCTGGCCCGGGACGTCCCGGCGGCGCGGGTGGTGTTCTGCGACGCCGTCGCCTACGACGCCGGCTACCTCGCCGTGGAGGACATCGCGGGCCGGGTCAAGGTGCGCGGGCGCGGCGGGACGATCCTGCAGCCCGGCGTCGACCTGCTGCAGCAGGCGGCCGACTTCCCGGCGGACGGGCCGATCCTGATCATCACCGACGCGCAGTGCGACCACGTCCGGCCGCGCCGGGAGCACGCGTACCTGGTCCCGCGGGGCGCGCGGCTGCCGTTCGTGGCGCGCGGGCCGGTGTTCCGGGTGGCGTGACCCACGCTGGGCTGGCGAAGGGCCCGCTCGCCAATAAACTCCCGCGCATGGACGACCCGCACTACCTCTCCGGCCTCCAGCTCACCGGCCGCCGCGTCGTGATGATCGGCGGCGGTTCCGTGGCCCAGCGGCGGCTGCCCCGGCTCATCAGCGCGGGAGCCCGCGTCGAACTGGTGTCACCGCACACGACGCCGTCGGTGCAGGGGATGGTGGACGCGGGTGAGCTGGTCTGGCACGAACGGCGTTATCAGGAAGGCGACCTGCGGGACGCCTGGTACGCGCTGGCCTGCACGAACGATCCGTCGGTGAATGCGGCCGTCTGCGAGGAGGCCGAGCGGGAGCGGGTGTTCTGCGTCCGCGCCGACGAAGGCGAGTCCGGTTCGGCCGTCACCCCGGCGTCCGGACGGCACGGTGGCCTGCTGTTCGGCGTGCTGTCGGGCGGCGAGCCGCTGCGTTCGGCGGCGGTCCGCGACTCGATGCTCGACGGCCTGCACAACGGCACGATCGAGGACGGCCGCCGTCCGCACCCCGAGGGCACCCTGCCCGGCGTGGCGCTGGTCGGCGGCGGCCCGGGCGACCCCGAGCTGATCACGGTCCGCGGCCGCCGGCTGCTGGCGCGCGCGGACGTCGTCGTGGTGGACCGGCTGGCGCCCCGCGAGCTGCTCGACGAGCTCGCGCCCGAGGTGGAGATCGTCGACGCGGCGAAGATCCCGTACGGGCGTGCGGCCAGCCAGGACGTCATCAACAGCACGCTGGTCGAGCGCGCGAAGGAGGGCAAGTTCGTCGTCCGGCTCAAGGGCGGCGACCCGTACCTGTTCGGCCGCGGCTTCGAGGAGGTGCTGGCCTGCGCCGAAGCGGGTGTCCCGGTGACGATGGTCCCGGGCATCACGAGCGCGTTCGCGGTCCCGGCGGTGGCGGACGTCCCGGTGACCCACCGCGGCGTGGCCCACGAGGTCGTGGTGGTCTCCGGCCACGTCGCCCCCGGCGACGACCGGTCCCTGGTCGACTGGGAGCTCCTGGCCCGCATGCGCGGCACGATCGTGCTGATGATGGGCGTCGAGCGCCTCCCGCAGTTCGCCAAGGCCCTCCTGGACGGCGGCCGCCCGGCCGACACCCCGGTCGCGATCATCGAGGACGGCACCATGCGCACCCAGCGCTCCCTTCGGTCCACTTTGGACACGGTGGTCACCGACGCGGCAGCCTCCGGAGTCCGCCCACCGGCAGTGATCGTGATCGGCCCAGTAGCCGGCCTCGCCCCCGTGACCTGACACGACTTACGTGATCGGGGAGTCAACACACGTGATTGCGGAGTCGACACGCGTGATCAGAGGGTCGACACGACAAGACTTCGGCCGGACATCGTGTCGACCCTTCAATCACGCGAGTTGGCGTCCCAATCACGCGAGTTGACTCCCTGATCACGGGAGATCGGGCGGAGGAGGCGGCGGGCGGTGGTGAGGATGGCGTCGGCGACTTGGGGCAGGGGGCGGGTGCCGTCGATGATCGTGGCGCCGGGGTGCTGGTAGGCGTTGTCGGCGAGGGCGGCCGCGAGCTCCTCCGGGTGTTTGCCGAAGCTGTTCGACGTGCGGGTCAGGAGCCGGTGGCGGAGGGTGTCTTCGTCGATCACCAGGCAGATCGCCAGGTCGAAGAGGTCCCGCACGTCCTCGTGGTTCTCCGGGCAGCCGCAGAAGAACGCGATCCCGCCCGACGCCCGGGCCGCCAGGGCCTCCACCTTCGCCCGGTCGATCCGCCACCCGAACTGGCCCAGCCAGCCCGCCGGCACCGGATCCGGGGGATCGGTGACGACTTCACCGCTCGCCCGGTCGGCCCAGTGGTGGTACCCCTCGTTGTCCGCGTCGACCGCGAGCTCGCCCCGCTCCTTCAGCACCGCGCAGACCGCCGACTTGCCGGCCCCCGCGTTGCCGGTCACCCACACCAACGGCACGTCAGTCTTCGTAGCAGCTCGCGGCGAAATCCCGGATCGCGTCCGAGAGCCGGGTCGGGTCGAGCCGGAGCTCGACCGGGCTGCGGGCCTGGACGAACTCCGCTTCCGGCATGTCGACGGCCAGGGTGTCCGCGTCGCCGAACGGGTGGATCGGGTCGCCCTGGTGGCCGATAACCAGCGCGCGCGTCGAGATCTTGCGGCGCACCGACTTCGGTGGCGCGATCCGGCCGAACAGCACCCCGTGCAGCAGCGCCGCCATCGGGGCCGGGCGCTGGGACAGCGTGTCCGTGACGACGTCGACCCACTGGTTGCCGTGCGGGACGACCGACGCCGCCAGCGCCACCGCCTGGACCGTGAACGGCAGGAACCGGGCCGCCATCAGCAGCGGTGCGAAGGTGACCAGCCCGGCCACGATCGCGTTGTCCAGCACCGGCATCTCGACGATCAGCCCCCGCGCCCGCGCCGGCGCCCGCACCGCGACTTCCAGGGAGACGTTCGCGCCCAGCGACGTCCCGCCGATGACGGCGGACGAGACCTCGAGGTGGTCCAGCAGCGCCAGGGTCTGCTCGGCGAACGACGGCATCGAGTACAGCCACGACTCGGTCGGCCGGTCGGAGTCGCCGTGGCCGAGCAGGTCGAGGGTGATCACCCGGAAGCCCGCGCGCGCCAGCCGGCGCGCGAGGGGCGCGTGCATCCGGCGGGTCAGCATGATCCCGTGGGTGAGGACGACGACCTTGTCGCCGCTGCCGAACTCGGTGTACCAGAGCCGGTGGCCCTCGTGGTCGAACGAGCCGGTCAGCTCGATCGGGCGGGAGGCCCGCCGGACGGCGGCGGGCGGGGGTGCGGACTCGATCGCGGTCGCGCTGGCCGGGCTCATGTCCCACCGTCCTCCCCGTGTCGGCGTCGGTTCTTCCAGGAAAGCATCCCCCGACCGGGTCGGCACAGTGACGTAGGGGGCAATTGACACCGTGCCAATGGCGGGTCGTCGCGGACATGGGTCAAGATGACTCCCATGACCGCTACTGCAGACAGTCTGCCCGACCTGGTGTCCCTCAAGGTCGACATCGACGGCTCCGTGGCCGAAGTGACGCTCCTCGGCCCGTCGAAGGGCAACGCGATGGGCCCGGACTTCTGGCGCGAGCTGCCCCTGGTGTTCCGCGCGCTGGACGCCGACCCGCAGGTCAGGGCCGTCGTGCTGACCGGCAGCGGCCGGCACTTCTCCTACGGCCTCGACCTGCCCGCGATGATGGGCGACTGGGCGCCGATGCTGGGCGGGGACAGCCTGGCCGGCCCGCGGACGGCGTTCCTCGACCAGGTCCGGTCGCTGCAGGCGGCGGTCAGCTCGATCGCGGAGTGCCGCAAACCGGTCGTCGCGGCCGTCTCGGGCTGGTGCATCGGCGGCGGGGTCGACGTCGTCGCCGCCGCGGACGTCCGGCTGGCCAGCGCCGACGCCAAGTTCAGCGTCCGCGAGGTGCGCGTCGCCATCGTCGCCGACCTCGGCAGCCTCCAGCGGCTCGCCTCGATCATCGGCGAGGGGCACCTGCGCGAGCTCGCCCTCACCGGCAAGGACGTCGACGCCGCCCGCGCCGAGAAGATCGGCCTGGTCAACGACGTCTACGAGAGCCAGGACGCGCTGCTGAAGGCCGCCCGCGAACTCGCCGGCGAGATCGCTGCGAACCCGCCGCTGGTGGTGCAGGGTACGAAGCAGGTACTGGCGGCGAACACCGAGCGCCAGGTCGCCGACGGCCTCCGGTACGTCGCCGCCTGGAACTCGGCGTTCCTGCCCAGCAAGGACCTCGGCGAGGCGGTCCAGGCCTTCATGGAGCGCCGCCCGCCCGAGTTCAAGGGCGAGTAGAAGGAGGCAGCGTGAGCGTCCACCACGCGTTCCGCGTCGCGCGGGACTACCTGCAGGCCCACCGCGAGGACTACGAGACGGCGTACCGCGACTTCGCCTGGCCGGAGTTCGAGGAGTTCAACTGGGCGATCGACTGGTTCGACGTCGTCGCGCACGATCCGGACAACGCCGAGCGGTACGCGCTGTGGATCGTCGAGGAGGACGGGTCCGAGAACCGCTGGACCTACCCGGAGATGTCCGGCCGGTCCAACCAGGTGGCGAACTGGCTGCGCTCGCTCGGCGTCCGCCGCGGCGACCGGCTGATCCTCATGCTCGGCAACCAGGGTGAACTGTGGGAGACGATCCTCGCCGCGATCAAGCTCGGCGCGGTGATCATCCCGGCGTCCACGCTGCTCGGGCCGGCCGACCTGACCGACCGGGTGGAGCGCGGCGCCGCGAAGCACGTCGTCGTCCGCTCGGTGGACGCGCCGAAGTTCGACGGCGTCGAGGGCGGCTACACGCGGATCGCGGTGGGGGAGCCGGTCGAGGGCTGGCACGCGTACTCGGCCGCGTTCGCCGAGTCCCCGGAGTTCGCCCCGGACGCACCCACGAAGGCCGGCGACCCGCTGCTGCTGTACTTCACCTCCGGCACCACCGCGAAGCCCAAGCTGGTGCAGCACACGCACGTCTCCTACCCGGTGGGCCACCTCTCCACGATGTACTGGATCGGCCTGGAACCCGGCGACGTCCACCTGAACATCTCCTCGCCCGGCTGGGCGAAGCACGCGTGGAGCAACTTCTTCGCGCCGTGGAACGCCGAGGCGACGGTGTTCCTCTACAACTACAGCCGGTTCGACGCGGGTGCCTTGATGGCCCAGATGGACCGGTGCGGGGTGACCAGCTTCTGCGCGCCGCCCACGGTGTGGCGGATGCTCATCCAGGCCGACCTGACGGCGCTGAAGACGCCGCCGCGCAAGGTGGTGGGCGCCGGCGAGCCGCTGAACCCCGAGGTGATCGACCAGGTCGAGAAGGCGTGGGGCGTCACCATCCGCGACGGCTTCGGCCAGACCGAGAGCAGCGTCCAGATCGCGAACACGCCGGGCCAGGACGTCGTGCCCGGCTCGATGGGCCGCCCGCTACCCGGCTTCGTGGTGGCGCTGGTCGACCCGGTCAGCGGCGAACGCGCGGCCGAGGGCGAGATCTGCCTGGACCTGGCGCACCGGCCGGTGGGCCTGATGACCGGCTACGCCGACGACGACGAGCGCACGTCGGCGGCCTTCGCCGGCGGCTTCTACCACACGGGTGACGTCGGTTCGATCGACGAGCGCGGCTACATCACCTACGTCGGGCGCACCGACGACGTGTTCAAGGCCTCGGACTACCGGATCTCGCCGTTCGAGCTGGAGAGCGTCCTGATCGAGCACGAGGCGGTGGCCGAGGCCGCGGTGGTCCCGGCCCCCGACCCGATCCGGCTCGCGGTGCCCAAGGCGTACGTCGTCCTGGCGGCGGGATTCTCGCCGGACGCCGCGACCGCCCGGTCGATCCTGGCGTACTGCCGCGAGCACCTGGCGCCGTACAAGCGGATCCGGCGGCTCGAGTTCGCGGAGCTGCCGAAGACGATCTCGGGCAAGATCCGCCGGGTCGAGCTGCGGGGCCGCGAGAGCGACCCGGCGCGGGGCGCGGGGACCGAGTACCGCGAGGAGGACTTCCCGGACCTCAGGTCCTGAGGTTCAGCCGCGGGTGCCTTCGACCTGGCGGCCGTCCTCGGTCGAGCACGCCGTCACCGGGTCGTGGGCGCCGCTGCCGCACGTCCACTCGTCGAGCACGACCGGGCCCGGGCCGTCGGCGTCGTTCGCCTCGGCCGGGGTCAGCTTCGCGAAGTAGTCCGTGAGCAGTTTCGTCGCCGCGGCGCAGTCGACCTTGCCGTGCGCGACGACGGCCGTCTTCGCGCCGCCCGTGCCGGTGACGTCGCCGCAGGGCACGCCGGGAGCCGTCGACGCGGCCGCGGCGGCCGCGGCGGGCACCGGCGCCTCGGAGGAGGGCGCGGCGGGCGCCGGGTCGCCGCCGCAGCCGGCCAGTGCGGCGGCCGCGGCGACGAGCAGCAGGGGGTAGGCGAGTGTCTTCATGGCCCCTCGGGATCGGATCGGATTCATTCGGACGGCACGACGGCGGCGAAGACCGTCTGCTCGCCCTTCGTGCAGGTGGTGCCGCCCTGGGCGGCGGGCGGTCCGGAGGTGCACAGCCAGCCGTCGACGGTCTCGTTCACCGCGTCGTTCGAGCCGGCGCCCTGGCGGCCGGCGATCTTGCGGTGGAAGTCGCCGACCAGCTTCGTCGCCGCGACGCAGCTGACCCCGGCGGCACCGCTGTCGAAGACGTAGAGGGTCAGCCCGCTGGCGGCGGCGACGGTCCCGCACGACCCGGGCACCGACGGCGGCGGCCCGGACGGCCGGGGTGCGGCGGGTGGCGCGGATGCGCTGCCGGCCGTGGCGGGCGGAGGCGGCGGCGTGCCGGCCGACGTCGTCACGGAGGGTGGCGGCGCCCGGACGGCGGAGTGGGGGGCGCCTGCGCGGCGGGATCCCCGGAGCAGGCGGCGAGGAGGGGCAGGGCGAGGCAGGCCACGAGCCACGTCCTCGTGGTGGTCGGGTGGGGCACCGCGATCCTTCCTCCCCGGTCAGCTCGGTCCCGTGTGGCCACGGGTGTGCGGGAGATTACAACAGCGGTCCGGCGGCCCGTCCCGGTGGCCGCCGAAAGGGTGTCCACAATGGACGCTTAACCTACCGTTCACGCTCCGAAACCTCCCGGTGCCATCAAGAATCGATCGGTCTAATTCGCGCCGCGACGGTTAACAATCCGGCCGCGCACGCCGAAGATCTTGGTGGAGGCCGACGAGCTTCCCCGTCCCGAATCCCCGTCCCGAACCCGTGAGAGCGATGAACGCCGACGCTGTGAACACCGAAGACCCGTCCAGTCCGCCGACCGTCCCGAGCACCGTGGTCTGGTGCTGCGGCCGCCCGTACGTCCTCGAAGGACGAGCCGGCCGAGCCCGCTGGATGGGCACCGACTACCGGGGGCGGCCCGAGTCGCTGAGCAGCGCCGAGCTGCAGCGCCGCGGGTGGAGCCACCGCCGCGCGAGCTGAGCGTGACGCCGGGCCGCGCCGATGGGGTGGCCCGGCTGCACCACCCAGAGCTTCGCGCCATCTGTACCTGCGGGCCTCGCGCCACCTGCGCCCGCGCCATCTGCTTCCGCGAGCCTGCGCCACCTGCGCCCGCGCCATCTGCACTCGGGGGCCTCGCGCCACGTGCGCCCGCGCCGCCTGCCCCCGCGGGCCTCGCGCCACGTGCACCTGCGCCGCCTGCCCCCGCAGGCCTCGCGCCACGTGTACCCGCGCCGCCTGCGCTCGCGGGCCCCGCGCCGGCGAGTGGTCCGGATGTCCGCAGCGGCCGCCAGGCCAGCCGCGGCGTCGGGCGGCCAGTCCTGCGAAGCCGCCGGAGCGCCCGCCGGCCGCTTCGGGTGGCCCACCCGCCAACCCGGCTTCCCCGCACGCCCCCCCGCCGCCGCACCACCGGGCGACCGCACCCCCGGCCGCTGTTTAATGGCCCCGTGAGCACCGCCGCCCCCGAACCTGCCGCTCAGGCCGCCGAACCGTCGCTGCTGCGGCAGGCGCTGAACGTCCCCAACATCCTCTCCCTGCTGCGGCTGGCCGGGGTGCCCGTCTTCCTCTGGCTGCTGCTCGGCCCCCGGGAAGACGGCTGGGCCCTCGCCCTGCTCGTCTTCAGCGCGCTGACCGACTGGCTCGACGGCAAGCTCGCCCGCTGGCTCAACCAGATGTCGCGGCTCGGGCAGCTGCTGGATCCCGCCGCCGACCGGCTCTACATCCTCGCCACCCTCGTCGCCTTCCTCGTCCGCGACATCATCCCGTGGTGGGTCGTCGTCCCGCTCGTCGTCCGGGAGGCCGTGCTCGGCGTCTGCGTCGTCACCCTGCGCCGCCGGGGCTTCGCGCCGCCCGAGGTCACCTACCTCGGGAAGGGGGCCACCTTCGTCCTGATGTACGCCTTCCCGTTGCTGCTGCTCGCGCAGGGTGGCTCCGACGTCGCCGCGGTCGCGCGGCCGATCGGGTACGCCTTCACCATCTGGGGCGCCGTCCTCTACGTCTGGTCCGGCGTCCTCTACGTCGTCCAGGCACGCAACGCCCTGCGAGGCGAACCCGCGGAGTGAGCTTCCGCCGGGTCGTGGCGGGCGGCTGGGCCGTGTGGGTGTAAGACTTCGCCCAACACTTCCAGTGAGGGCATGAAAGGGGACCGGCGGTGTCCGCTCCTGAAGAGCTTCGCTACACCGAGGAACACGAGTGGGTCGCCACCCGCGGCGAGGACACCCTCGTGCGCGTCGGCATCACCGAGTACGCGCAGGACCAGCTCGGCGACGTCGTGTTCGTCGACCTGCCCGACGTCGGCAGGCAGGTGAGCGCGGGCGACGTCTTCGGCGAGGTCGAGTCGACCAAGAGCGTCTCCGAGCTGTTCGCGCCGGTCGACGGGGAGGTCGTCGCGGTCAACGACGCCGTCGCCGATTCGCCCGAGCTGATCAACAGCGACCCCTACGGCGAGGGCTGGCTGATCGAGATCCGGCTCGACGACCCGGCGGGCCTGGAAGCCCTGCTCGAAGCCGAGGCGTACGACGCGCTGACCAAGGGCTGAAGCCCGCTCCGCCGGTTCGGGGAGCCGGGGCTCGGAGAATCGATCAGGCACGGTACGTTGGCAGCTACACGTTCTTGAGTACTGGCAACACAGCATGTGTGGAGGAGAGCTCAGGTGAGCACGAACGACGGGCCCGGCGGCGTTCCCCCGGAGCAGTCTCCGGAGCGGACCTCTGTCTTCCGGGCCGACTTCCTGGCCGAAGCCGAAGGTCGCGAGCCCGCCCCGGAAGCCCCGGTCCAGGGTGTCGACGCGCTGCCCCCGGGTTCGGCGCTGCTGGTCGTGAAGCGCGGGCCGAACGCGGGTTCGCGGTTCCTGCTCGACCGCGACACCACCAGCGCCGGGCGGCACCCGGACAGCGACATCTTCCTCGACGACGTCACGGTCTCCCGCCGGCACGCCGAGTTCCGGCGTGAGGGCGGCGAGTTCGTCGTCATCGACGTCGGCAGCCTCAACGGCACCTACGTCAACCGCGAGCCGGTCGACCAGGCCGTGCTCGCCGGCGGCGACGAGGTGCAGATCGGGAAGTTCCGCCTGGTCTTCCTGACCGGCCCGGGGCACGGGGGCCAGGGGGCGCAGTGACGGCGGCCGGGCGGCCACAGAACCACGGACTGAGCATCGGGGCGGTACTCGCGCAGCTGCGCGGGGACTTCCCCGATGTCACCATCTCCAAGATCCGGTTCCTCGAAGCGGAAGGCCTGGTGCAGCCGGGCCGCACGCCGTCGGGCTACCGGCAGTTCGCCGCGGCGGACGTGGAGCGACTGAGGTTCGTTCTGGCCGCCCAGCGGGATCACTACCTCCCGTTGAAGGTCATCAAGGAACAGCTGGACGCGGCGGACTCGGGTGCCGGGCCCGTCGCGGCCCTGCCCCGCCCGCCGCGCCGGCTGGTCCCGATCGACGTGTCGGCGGAGAACGTCGGCCTGCCCGTGGCGGACGACTTCACCCCCGGCAAGGAGCTGCGCCTGACCCAGGAGGAACTCCTGGAGCAGGCCGGCATCGACTCGGGCGCGCTGGCCGAGCTGCAGCAGTACGGCCTGGTCCGCCCCGGTCCCGCCGGGTTCTTCGACCCGGACGCGGTGCTGGTCGCGCGGACGGTGAAGGCGATGACCGAATTCGGCATCGAACCGAGACACCTGCGTGCTTTCCGCGCCGCGGCCGACCGCGAGGTCGGGCTGCTGGAGCAGATCGTGACCCCGGTGTACCGGCACCGCGACCCGGAGGCGAAATCCCGGGCCGACGAGCTGGTGCGGGAGCTCGCGGCACTGTCGGTGACCCTGCACACGCTCCTCGTCAAGGCGGGAATCCGCGGCGTCGCGGGGTGTTGATCGATAACGGGGCAGTGAGATCCTCTTTGCGGTCCCATGTCAATGACTGAATGTTCGGCACCGCATGCCGTACCGTGAAGGCACGGGTTTGCGGCAGGCGAACCGAGAGAGTCCGGACAGCGAGCACAGCGCACGGATGACGGGTAGCGTCGGGAGTATGGGCGTGAAGCCGGAACAGCGCTGCAGCCCGTGTGCACGAGAGGGAGGCGAAGCCCGATGAGCGAAATGCGCGTCGTCGGTGTGCGGGTCGAGCTGCCCGCGAATCAGCCGATCTTGTTGCTGCGGGAAACCGAGGGCGAACGGTACCTGCCGATCTGGATCGGCTCGGTCGAAGCCACCGCCATCGCCTTGGAGCAGCAGGGGGTCCGCCCCGCCCGCCCGCTCACGCATGACCTGCTGAAAGAGGTCATCGGAGCGCTCGGCCGGGAGCTCGAGCAGGTCGTCATCACCGACCTGAAGGAGGGCACGTTCTTCGCGGAGCTCGTGTTCGACGGCGACATCCGGGTGTCCGCGCGGCCGAGCGACTCGGTCGCGCTGGCCCTGCGGATCGGGGTCCCCATCCACGCCGTGGATTCGGTGCTGGAGGAAGCGGGCCTCATCATCCCGGACGAGCAGGAGGACGAGGTCGAGAAGTTCCGCGAGTTCCTCGACTCGGTTTCCCCGGAAGACTTCCGCGGAGCGGACACCTGACAGCGGATCGCTCGTGCCCCTGAGCGCCCACGGAGTCAGAGCTTCGGTCGCCGTGTCCGACATCCACCGGGCGGCGGCGTTCTACGAAGGCAAGCTCGGCCTGCGGGCGCTGCGGTCGGGCCCCAGCGCCCACATCGCCGACGGCAGCCGGGTCTACGGATCCGGTGGCGGTCCGGCGTTGAACGTGTACCAGTCCGCCACCGCCGGGAAGAGCCCGGCCACGCTGGCGACCTGGTACGTCGACGACCTCGACGAGATCGTCGACGAACTCACCGCGGCCGGCGTCGAGTTCGCCCGCTACGACCAGCTCGACCACGACGCGAAGGGGATCACCGCCCGGGCCGGCGGTGGGCGGATCGCCTGGTTCCGGGACCCGGACGGAAACACCTTCGCCATCGAAGCCGACGTCTGAGGGACTTGCCTTGACGCGGACGTCAACGTCTAGCGTCGGGGCATGCGGATCGGAGAACTGGCGCAGCGCACCGGTACCACCACCCGTGCGCTGCGGTTTTACGAGGACCAAGGCCTCCTCACCACGCGGCGCTCGGCGAACGGCTACCGCGACTACGACGAGGACGACCTCCAGCTGGTCAAGGAGATCCAGACCCTCCAGACGGTCGGCCTGACCCTGGAAGAGACGCGTCCGTTCGTCGAATGCCTGCGCAGCGGCCACGAAACCGGCGACTCCTGCGCGAGCTCCATCGAGGTGTACCGCCGCAAGCTCGAAGAAGCCGACGCCCTGCTCGCGCGGCTCGGCGGCATCCGTGGCGAACTGGCCGCGAAACTCGCCGCCGCCCTCGCCCGGCAGGCACCCGATCCGTGTGTCGTGCCCGAATCCCCTCGCCCCTGAAGGAGTCCGTCATGTCCGAAACAGTTGCCGAGGTCACCGATGCGACCTTCGCCGAGGTCTTGAGCAGTGACGTTCCCGTGCTCGTCGAGTTCTGGGCCACCTGGTGCGGCCCGTGCCGGATGGTCGGCCCGGTGCTCGCGCAGCTGGCCGCCGAGCGGGACGGCGTGCTCGCCGTCCGGAAGATCAACGCCGACGAGAACCCGGAGACGACCCGGGCCTACCAGGTCATGTCGCTGCCGACGATGATCCTGTTCCGCGGCGGCGAGCCGGTCGAGACGATCGTCGGCGCGTTCCCGAAGGCCCGCATCGAAGAGCGGCTCGACCGGGCCCTCACGGCGCCGTCGCTTTGACGAACGTGTCCGCCAGCTCGCGCCCGTACTGCTCCAGGTCCAGCGCCGGGTCGGCGGCGTAGGCCGCGGCGACGCCGTCGATGGCCTGCGCGATCGACGTGGCCATCAGTTCGGGCGTGAACTCGCCGAAGACGCCCTCGGCCTGGCCCTGCTTCAGCTGCCGGGCCAGGCCGTGCACGCGCAGGTCGTCGACCAGCACCTTCGTCATCACCCAGCCGTCGGCGTCGTCGGCGTTGGCCGCCAGCTCCGTCAGCGCCCGGACGCACTCCGGGTAGGCGCGCAGGAAGCCCACCGACGTCTCGATGTGCGCCCGCAGGTAGCCGGGCCGGTCGGCCGGGTCGAGGCCGCCGCCGGTGCGTTCGGTCAGGTACCCGGCCTTCGTCTCGACGACCGTGCTGAGCACGGCCTGCATCAGGCCGGCCTTGTTCGTGAAGTGGTACGAGATCAGCCGGGTGCTGCTGAGCCCGGCCCGTTCCTTGATCTTGGCGAAGGTGGTCCGGCGGTAGCCGAGGTCGGCCAGGACGCCGATGGTGGCGCCGATGATCTGCGCCCGGCGGACGGCCTCGGCGGCGCTGAGACCCAGCTCGGCCTGGATGTCAGTGGTTACTTGCATGAGTAAAAAGTTACTCGGCTGAGTAAAAGTGGTCAAGGGGTTTTGAACCACGCCTTGTTGGGTACGGCGAACGGGGCAAAGGCTCAGCTGACCCTTCAGGCTTGCCGCGCGTCGCGTTGACCGGTGTTCTCCGGACGCTTACCGTCGAAGAAGAGAAATCGCCACGGTGTGATTCACGGTCTGGGGCCGGATCGTGGCGGTTGATCTCCGGCGGGTCCCGCTCCTGGGGCCGTCCGGCTGTCATTCGCCGGCCGCCAGGTCGGGCGAGGGGAGGCTTGCGTGGTCGAGGCTGGTTCCGAGAAGCAGCCTGTCGAGGTCGCGGCCGGGGAGCAGGGGGAACTGTTCCCCGACAACTCGCTGCCCGACGAGCTGGTGGGGTACCGCGGTCCGGCGGCGTGCCAGATCGCCGGGATCACCTACCGGCAGCTCGACTACTGGGCCCGGACCAAGCTGGTCGCGCCCAGCATTCGCACCGCGCACGGCTCCGGCTCGCAGCGGCTCTACTCCTTCAAGGACATCCTCGTCCTCAAGGTCGTCAAGCGGCTCCTGGACACCGGCGTCTCGCTCCAGAACATCCGCGTCGCCGTCGACCACCTGCGCGTCCGCGGCGTCCGCGACCTGGCCCGGGTGACGCTGTTCTCCGACGGCACGACGGTCTACGAGTGCACGTCGCCGGAGGAGATCGTCGACCTGCTCCAGGGCGGCCAGGGCGTCTTCGGCATCGCCGTCAGCGGCGCGATGCAGGAAATCAGCGGCACCATCCACGAGTTCCCGGCCGAACGCGCCGACGGCGGCGTCGTCGAGACGCACGAACCGGACGAACTCACCCAGCGCCGCAACGCCCGCAAGACCGGTTGATCACCACTGCGACGGACAGAGTAAGGTTCACCGTGCGGTCGACGAATCCGCGCGGGAGAGTCCGAGTCACACCTTGAGCTCGGCGCCGAAGGAGCAAGTCCTCCCCGGAACCTCTCAGGCACCCTGGACCGCGCGGACGAGACGCCTCTGGAAAGCGGGTCGTCAGGACACAGCCTGATGGCCCCGCCGACGGTGCAAGCCCGGGTCAACCTGCGGGCGAAACTCTCAGGCGCCCCTCGGGGTCAGACAGAGCGGGGAGGACCCGGACACCGCCGTCCCGGTCCACCCCCGCTGTCCCCAGGAGGCCATCGTGGATCCGTCACTCGCCTCCCTGGAACAGGGCCGCCCCTTCGCCGAGCGGCACATCGGGCCCGATTCCGGCGAACTCCGCCGCATCCTCGACGTCATCGGCGTCGCCTCCCTCGACGAACTCGCCGAGCGGGCCGTCCCGGAGTCGCTGCGGGCGTCCGCGCAGCCGCTCGAACTGCCGCCCGCCGCCTCCGAAGCCCAAGCCCTCGCCGAACTCCGCGAGCTCGCCGCCCGGAACCGGCCCACCGCCGCCATGCTCGGGCTCGGCTACCACGACACCGTCACCCCGCCCGTCATCCGGCGGAACGTCCTCGAAAACCCGGCCTGGTACACCGCCTACACGCCCTACCAGCCCGAAATCTCCCAAGGGCGGCTCGAAGCGCTGCTCAACTTCCAGACGATGGTCGCGGACCTGACCGGTCTCCCGGTCGCCAACGCCTCCCTGCTCGACGAAGCCACCGCGGCCGCCGAGGCGATGACCCTGGTGCGCCGGGCCGGCCGAGCGACGTCGAACCGGTTCGTCGTCGACGAAGACACCCTGCCGCAGACCCTCGCCGTGCTGCGGACGCGGGCCGAACCGCTCGGCATCGAGCTGGTCGTCGAGGACCTCTCCCAGGGACTGACCGGGCTCGGGCTCGGCGGCGACTTCTTCGGCGTGCTCCTGGCCTACCCCGGCGCGTCCGGCGCGGTCCGCGAGCTCGACCTCACCATCGCCGAGGCGAAGAAGCACGGCGCGGCCGTGATCGTCGCCGCCGACCCCCTGGCCCTGACCCTGCTGCGGCCGCCGGGCGAGCTCGGCGCCGACGTCGCCGTCGGCTCGACGCAGCGGTTCGGCGTCCCGCTCGGCTTCGGCGGCCCGCACGCCGCCTACCTCGCCGTCCGGAACGGCCTCGAACGCCAGCTGCCCGGCCGGCTGGTCGGCGTCTCGAAGGACGCCGACGGCGCGCCCGCGTACCGGCTCGCCCTCCAGACCCGCGAACAGCACATCCGGCGTGAGAAGGCGACGTCGAACATCTGCACCGCGCAGGTCCTCCTCGCCGTGCTGGCGTCGATGTACGCGGTCTACCACGGGCCCGAGGGGCTGCGGGCGAT
Source organism: Amycolatopsis sp. cmx-13-12 (assembly GCA_049998155.1). Lineage (GTDB taxonomy): Bacteria > Actinomycetota > Actinomycetes > Mycobacteriales > Pseudonocardiaceae > Amycolatopsis. Next base: position 177,497 of record JAEBES010000003.1, read on the forward strand.
CGCGCTGCGGGCGCAACGGATGGCCACCGTGCTGGCCGCCGGCCTCGCCGAGGGCGGCGTCGACGTCGTGCACGGCGAATTCTTCGACACGGTCATCGCGGCCGCGCCCGGCCGGGCGGACACGGTCATCGCCGCGGCCCGCGACCTCGGCGTCGCCCTGCGTCGGATCGACGACGACCACGTCGGCATCGCCTGCGACGAGACCACCACCCGCGAGCGGCTTTCCCGCGTGTGGAAGGCGTTCGGCGTCGCCGTGTCCGATGTGGACGGCCTCGACGCGGACACCGCCGACGCGCTCCCGGCCCCACTGCGCCGGACGAGCGAATACCTCACGCACCCGGTGTTCCACGCCCACCGCTCGGAAACCGCCATGCTGCGGTACCTGCGGCAGCTGGCGGACAAGGACGTGGCGCTCGACCGCAGCATGATCCCGCTGGGCTCGTGCACCATGAAGCTCAACGCCACCGCCGAAATGGAGCCGATCACCTGGCCGGAGTTCGCCGGCCTGCACCCGTTCGCGCCCGCCGAAGACGCCGCCGGGCTCCTGGAGGTGGCCGCCGACCTGAGCGCCTGGCTCGCCCGGATCACCGGCTACGACGCGGTTTCCCTGCAACCCAACGCCGGCAGCCAGGGCGAGTTCGCGGGCCTGCTGGCCATCCGCGCCTACCACCGCTCCCGCGGCGAGCACGCCCGCGACGTCTGCCTCATCCCGGCCAGCGCGCACGGCACGAACGCGGCCAGCGCGGTGATGGCGGGCCTGCGCGTGACCGTCGTCCGCTGCGACGGCGACGGCAACATCGACCTCGCCCACCTGAAGTCCACTGTGGACGAACACCGGGCCGATCTCGCCGCCATCATGCTGACCTACCCGTCGACGCACGGCGTCTACGAAGACACCGTCGGCGAGGTCTGCGCGGCGGTGCACGACGCGGGCGGGCAGGTGTACGTCGACGGCGCCAACCTGAACGCGCTGATCGGCGTCGCCCAGTACGGCCGGTTCGGCGCCGACGTCTCGCACCTCAACCTGCACAAGACGTTCTGCATCCCGCACGGCGGCGGCGGGCCCGGCGTCGGCCCGATCGGGGTCCGCGCGCACCTCGCGCCGTTTCTGCCGAACCACCCGCTGCAGCCCGCGGCCGGCCCGGCCACCGGCGTCGGCCCGGTCAGCGCGGCGCCGTGGGGTAGCGCCTCGATCCTGCCCATTTCCTGGGCGTACGTCCGGATGATGGGCGCCGAGGGCCTCCGCCGGGCCACGCTCGTCGCGGTCGCCGGCGCCAACTACGTCGCCCGCCGCCTCGCCGATCACTACCCGGTGCTGTACGCCGGACACGAAGGCCTGGTCGCGCACGAGTGCATCCTCGACCTCCGGCCGCTGACGAAGGCCACCGGCGTCACGGTCGACGACGTCGCGAAGCGGCTGGCGGACTACGGGCTGCACGCACCCACGATGTCGTTCCCGGTCGCCGGCACGTTGATGGTGGAGCCGACCGAGAGCGAGGACCTCGCGGAACTCGACCGCTTCTGCGCGGCGATGATCGCGATCCGCGGCGAAATCGACCGGGTCGCGGCGGGGGAGTGGCCCCTCGAGGAGTCGCCGCTGCGGCAGGCCCCGCACACCGCGCGCTGCGTCGCCGGCGACTGGAACCGGCCGTACAGCCGCGAGACGGCGGTGTTCCCGGCGGGGACGGCCGCACCGAAGATCTGGCCCCCGGTCCGCCGCATCGACGGCGCCGCGGGCGACCGGAACCTGGTCTGTTCCTGCCCGCCGCCGGAGGCGTTCGCCTGAGCGCGCGGGCGCACAGGAACGCGAGGTAGGTTGACGCCCATGGTGAGTGGGCACGGTCCTGATCGGAAGTCCGTGGTCGTGACCGGCGGCAGCGGCTTCATCGGCCGGGCCGTCGTGCGCGCCCTCCGCGAGCGGGACGTCCCGGTCACCGCCGTGGACCGGGTGCCCTTCCCCGAAGACCTCGACGGCGTCCGGGTGGTCGCCGGGGACCTCCGCGACGCGGCCGTGCGCGAGGAAGCCGTGACCCGCGAAACCGCCGGGATCGTGCACCTCGCCGCGCTGACGTCGGTGCTGAAGTCGGTCGAGCTGCCCGAGGACACCTTCGCCGACAACGTCCTGGTCACCCAGGAACTCCTCGAACTCGCGCGCCGCCACGAGGTGCCGAAGTTCCTGCTCGCCTCGACCAACGCGGTGATCGGCAACGTCGGCGGCGCGACCATCACCTCCGACCTGCCGCTACGTCCGCTGACCCCGTACGGCGCCACCAAGGCGGCGTGCGAAATGCTGCTGTCCGGTTACGCCGGCGCCTACGGCATGACGACGTGTGCGCTGCGGTTCACCAACGTCTACGGCCCGGGAATGTCCCACAAGGACAGTTTCGTGCCGCGGATGATGCGGGCCGCGCTGACCGGCACCGGGGTCAAGGTCTACGGCGACGGCCGCCAGCGCCGCGACCTCGTGCACGTCGACGACGTCGTCCGCGCGGTCCTGCTGGCCCTCGACAGCGGCTACTCCGGCCGCGCCATCGTCGGCGCCGGGCGTTCGGTGTCCGTGCTGGAGATGGTCGAAGCCGTGCGCGAGGTGACCGGCGCCGAGCTGCCGATCGAGCACGTCGAGGCCCCGGCCGGGGAGATGCCCGCGGTCGTCGTCGACGTCTCGGCGAGCGCGGAGACCATCGGCTACCGGCCGGAGGTCTCCCTGACCGACGGCCTCGCGACGGCGTGGAAGTACTTCTCCGGCCTGGCGAAGTGAGCGCTTTCGCCCGCCGCCACGGGCTCCTGCTCCTGCTTCTCGTCCCGGCGATCACGCTTCGCGTCCTGACCTGGCTGGCCTACCGGCCTGCGCTGCTGTACATCGATTCGTTCCGCTACCTCGACAACCTGCACGCGCTGCGCGCCGACCAGCTCGACCCGATCGGCTACGACCTGGTCCTGCGGCCGCTCCTCGCGGTCGGCGGGCTGGCCTGGGTCGCGGCGGTGCAGCACGCCGGCGGCGTACTGATCGCGATCGGCGTCTACGCGCTTGTCCTGCGCCTCGGCGGCCGCCCGTGGGTCGGTGCGCTCGCCGCGGTGCCGGTGCTGCTCGACGCCTACCAGCTCCAGATCGAGCAGAACATCATGTCCGAGGTGACGTTCGAGGCCGTCCTCCTCGGGCTGCTCTGGCTGCTGCTCGGCCGGGGCACCCCCGGCTGGAAGCGGGCCGGCGCGGCGGGCCTGCTGCTCGGCTTCGGCGTGCTGACCCGGCTGATCGGGATCTCCCTGGCCGTCCCGCTGCTGGTCTTCCTCGTCGTCGCCGGGGGAGCGTGGCGGCACTGGGCGGGCTGGCGGCGGGCCGGCGTCGGCCTCCTGGGCCTGCTCGCCGTCCTGGTGCCGTACTCGGCGCGGGTGCACGCGGAGACCGGGAAGTGGGGCCTGAGCGGACCTTCGGGGAACATGCTCTACGGCCGCGCCGCCGCCGTCGCCGACTGCGCGAACCTCCACCTGTCCCCGGAGCTGCAGGTGTTCTGCCCGGCCGAACCCCGCGAGACCCGGCTCGTCGACAACTACACCCACGCCGACCTCGACCCGAACTGGCCCGGCCCGCTCCCGCCCGGCGCGGACAAGGCCGCCCTGGCCCACCAGTTCGCGGTCGACGTCCTGAAGGAGCAGCCCGGCGACGTCGCCGGAGCGATTCTGGACGACTTCGCCAAGAGCTTCGCCTGGACGCGCGAGCAGGACCCCACCGACGTCCCGCTGGACCGGTGGCAGTTCCAGCCGAGCTACCCGCAGTGGGCCGACCAGTCCCTGATCGACCTGGTCACGCTGCAGAACGACGGCGTCGTCGCGCACGTCGACCAGCCCTTGGCGAAGGTCCTGCGCGACTACCAGCTCGGCGGCGGGTACGTCCCGGGCGCGGTGCTCGGCCTCGGCGCGCTCCTCGGCCTGCTGACGGTGTTCCGGCGCAAGACACCCCTGGACCGGGCCCAGGCGGGGGCGCTGCTCGCGGCCTCCAGCGGGCTCTTCCTGCTGTTCGCCTCGGCGGTGTTCCAGTTCTCCTGGCGCTACCAGATCCCGGCGCTGGTGCTGCTGCCGGTCGCCGGGGCGCTCGGCTTCACGACGCTGACCTCGGCGAGCCGGAAGCGGCTCGCCGCCTTCCCCGACGACGTCGACTCCGGCGCCCTCGACGACTTCCGCGGCCGGCACCCGGAGCTGAAACTGGCGCCGCTGACCGTCGTCATTGCCGCCTACAACGAAGCCGGCGGCATCGGCGAGGTCCTGGAGAAGATGCCCGACGAGTGCCTCGGCATGCCGGTCGACGTCCTCGTGGTGGTCGACGGCGGCACCGACGACACGGCGGCGATCGCCGAGGCGCACGGGGCTTATGTGTGCGTCGCGCCGCGCAACCGCGGCCAGGGCGCCGCGCTGCGGCTGGGCTACCACCTCGCCGCCGAAGCCGGCGCCGGGTACGTCGTGACGACCGACGCCGACGGCCAGTACGACAACAGCGAGCTCGAAGCGCTCGTCCGCCCGGTCGTCGACGGCACGGCGGACTTCGTCACCGGGTCCCGGCGGCTCGGCCACGAGGAAGCCGACAGCCGCGTCCGGTGGCTCGGCGTGCGCGTGTTCGCGGTGCTGGCGTCGGTGCTGACGGCCCGGCGGATCACCGACACGTCGTTCGGCTTCCGTGCGATGCGGGCGGACCTGGCCTGCGCGGTCCCGCTGCACGAGCCGCAGTACCAGTCGTCCGAGCTGCTGCTCGGCGTCACCGCCCGTGGCGCCCGGGTCGTCGAGCTGCCGATGAGCATGCGGCTGCGCAAGGCGGGCCAGAGCAAGAAGGGCGGCAGCCTCGTCTACGGCGCCAACTACGCGCGGGTCATGACCGGGACGTGGTGGCGGGGGTACGTGCTGCGCCGCGGCCGAACACCAGCCGGTCGAGCAGGGTGAACTTGACGACGAACACCAGCGCGTAGCTCGCCACGTACGCGCCGTCGACCAGGACGACCCACCAGAAGTGCGGCAGCTCCAGGGGGGTGAGCAGCGAGCCGGCGAGGGTGGTCAGGCCGATCGACGCCAGCCCGCCGAGCCCGATCACCGCGAGGTAGGGGAGCAGTTCGCGCCGGACGCGCGGCCGCCCGGTGCGGCCCCACACCCAGCGCCGGGTGACCAGGAAGTTCAGCACCGCGCCGGCCGCCCAGGCCAGCGTGCTCGCCAGGGCCGCAGCCCCACCGGTCGCGAGGACGGCCAGCAGCACGACCTGGCTGAGGACCGTGGCCGCGACCGACGTCGTCGCGGCGCGCACCAGGCGGGCCCAGCCGCGGCGGGTCTTCTCCGCCGTGCGGGGCCGCACCGCGTTGGTTACGGTCGTCATGCTCCCATCCTCCCCGCGGGCCGGCCGCGCCGCCGTCCGACCCCCTCATGCATAGGAGATTCACAGGTCATTGCCAGGCCATCATCAGCACGTGATCTATAGCGTGCGGGTGGCGTAAACGAGCAGGAAAGGCGGCACCATGCGTGTGCTGGTTCTCGGCGGTGACGGATATCTGGGGTGGCCGACCGCGCTGCACTTATCGGACAAAGGCCATGAGGTGGCCGTTCTCGACAATTTCGCGCGGCGTGGGTACGACGCCGAGCTCGGCGTGGAAAGCCTGGTCCCGATCGCTTCGCTCGCCGACCGCATCGCGACCTGGCGCGAGGTCTCCGGCCGGACGATCACCAGCTACGAGGGTGACCTCCTCGACGCGGAGTTCCTGTTCGCGGCGGTGCGTGACTTCGCGCCGGACGCCGTCGTCCACTACGCCGAACAACGGTCGGCGCCGTATTCCATGATCGACCGCGAACACGCGGTGTACACCCAGCACAACAATGTGCTCGGGAACCTGAACCTGCTGTACGCGATCGCGGAGATCAATCCGGCCATCCACCTGGTCAAACTGGGCACGATGGGTGAATACGGCACGCCGAACATCGACATCGAAGAAGGCTGGCTGGAGCTCGAACACAACGGCCGCTCCGACCGCGTGCTGTTCCCGAAACGGCCGGGTTCCTTTTACCACCTGACGAAGGTCCACGATTCGCACAACATCGAATTCACCTGCCGCGCGTGGGGCCTGCGCGCGACGGACCTCAACCAGGGCGTGGTGTACGGCCAGCAGACCCCGCAGACGGCGCTGGACCCGCGCCTGGCCACCCGCTTCGACTACGACGCGGTGTTCGGCACGGTGCTCAATCGGTTCGTCATCCAAGCGGTGCTGGGCCAGCCGCTGACCGTGTACGGCAAGGGCACGCAGACCCGCGGCCTGATCGACATCCGCGACACCGTGGAGTGCATCCGCCTGGCCGTCGAGCACCCCGCCGAGCCGGGGGAGTTCCGGGTCTTCAACCAGATGACCGAGAGCATGTCGGTGGCGGGCATCGCCGAGCTGGTGGCCGACCGGTTCCCCGGCCCGGTGCAGATCGAGCAGCTGGAGAACCCGCGCACCGAGGCCCCGGAGCACTACTACAACGTCAAGCACACCGGGCTGGTCGGGCTGGGGCTGCAGCCGCACCTGCTCTCGGACACGCTGATCGAGTCGATGTTCGACATCGTGGGCGCGAACAAGCACCGGGTGAACCCGGAGAAGCTGCGCCCGACGGTCCGCTGGCGCGGCGCGCTGAAGACCTGAGCCGCCCTCTCCCGCGGCCGCCGGTCGTGAGTGGTAAGGAGGGTTCTAACCCTCCTTACCACTCACGAGCACTTCAGCCGGGCAGCTTGTCGAGGAAGCCGTGCACCCGGGCGATCTTGCCGTCTTCGAGCTCGACGACGTCGAACCCGATGGCGACCGGCTCGGCGCCCGGGGTGCCGAGGTACCACTGGAACCGGGCGAGGTCGTGGTGGGCGTCGGGGTCGGCGGGGAGGCTGAAGGTCAGGCCGCCGAACTGCGCTTGCGCGCCGGCGACGAACTGGTCGATCCCGTCGTGCCCGCTGACGGCGCCGAGCGGGTCGGTGTAGCCGGCGGTCTCGGTGAAGACGTCGGCGATGAGGGCCCGGCGCTTGTCGCCGTCGGTCTCGTTCCAGACGGCGATGTACTGCTCGACGAGGGTGCGGACGTCGCTCATGGGAGTTCCTTTCGTTGGGGGGCAACGGATTCGCCGTCGCCCGGTGCTGGGACCGACTCTGGCGGACGGGTGGCGGCGCGTCGATTACCCGAGAGGTAATGCCGGGGCATTACCTCTCGGGTAATGGCAGCGGCTCGGTGATCGCCGTAGCGTCGCCCGGGTGACGACCATGGTGCAGGCGCGGCCCGTCGGTGAGCTGCTGCGGGAATGGCGCGACCGGCGCCGGATCAGCCAGCTCGACCTGGCGATCTCGGCGGACATCTCCACCCGCCACCTCAGCTTCGTGGAAACCGGCCGCTCCAAGCCGAGCCGGGACATGGTGCTGCGGCTCGGCGAACACCTCGACGTCCCGCTGCGGGAACGCAACCGGCTGCTGCTCGCCGCCGGGTACGCGCCCGCCTACACCGAGACCGCACTCGGCGACCCCGGGATGGACGCCGTCCGCCGGGCCGTGCGGCAGCTCCTGGCCGGCCACGAGCCGTACCCGGCCGCCGTCGTCGACCGGAACTGGGACCTCGTCGAGGCCAACGCCGCCGTCGGCCTCTTCGTCGCCGGGATCCCGCCCGAGCTGACCACCAACGTCCTGCGCGCGACCCTGCACCCCGACGGCATGGCGCCGCACATCCTCAACCTGGGGGAGTGGCGCGCGCACCTGCTCGGCCGGCTGCGGCGCCAGGTGACCCAGACCGCCGACGCCGGCCTCGCCGAGCTCCTCGATGAGCTGCGCGGCTACCCGTGCGAGCAGCCCGTGCCCGAGGTGGAGGTCCCCGGACCGGGTGACATCTTCGTGCCGCTGAAGTTCCGCCACGACGGCGCCGACCTGACGTTCTTTAGCACGGTGGCCACGTTCGGCACCCCGCTGGACGTCACCGTGGCGGAGCTGGTGATCGAGTCGTTCTTCCCGGCCGACGGCGCGACGGCGGCGTATCTGCGCGAGCGGGCCGCCCGGGTGGGATGATGGGGTTCCGCGCAGCATCCGAAGTGAGGATCACCGGTTGATGGCCGTCCCGCCTTCGCTCGCCCTGTCCGTCGGAGTCCGCATCCCCCAGCTGCTGTTCGGCGTCGCCGGCCTGTCCCCGGCCGAAACCGGCCGGGCCGTCCGCATCGCCCTCGACACCGGTTACCGCGGCATCGACACCACGCCGGGCAGCGAGGCGGCGGTGGGCGCGGTGCTCGCCACGGCCGAAGTGCCCCGCGAGGACCTGTTCGTCAGCGTGCACGTGCCCGCCCAGGGCTACGACAGCGCCCGCCGGGCGGCCGACCAGGCGCTGGAGGCACTCGGGCTCGACCGGGTCGACCTGTGCCTGCTGGACGGCACCCGCGGCGCGTTCCCCGACACCTGGCGAGCGCTGAGCCGGCTGCGCACCGATGGCCGGGCCCGCGCGCTGGGCGTTGCCGGGTTCGGCGTCGCGGAGCTGCGCCGGCTGATCGACGCGACCGGCTCGGTGCCGTCGGTGAACCAGGTCGAGCTGCACCCGTGGCTGCAGCAGCTGCCGCTGCGCGAGTTCCACGCCGAGCGCGGCATCGTGACGGCCGCCGCCAGCCCGGCCGCGAACGCGGCGCTGCTGTCCGACGAGACGGTCACCGCGCTGGCCGCCAAGTACGGCAAGACCCCGGCCCAGATCGTGCTCCGGTGGCACCTGCAGACCGGCACGGTCGCGGTGGCGGCGTCGGCCACCACGACCCGGACCCGCGAGAACTTCGGGATCTTCGACTTCGAGCTGGCCGACGACGACCTCGCCGTGGTCGCCGAGCTCGACAACGGCACGCGCGTGTAGCGCCTAGGTCGCCTTGATGCCCGCCGCGGCGAAGTCGGCCTGCTGGGCGGGCTGCTCCAGGTACTCGCGGAACGTCTGCGCGGCGCGCAGCGCGGTGTCGTCGACCCCCGGGCCGGCGAGCCCGATGAACGGGTAGTCCGCCGAGCGCGCGTTCGCCACCGACTGGGCGGGCGAGCCGATCATCTCCGGCTTCTTGGTGGTGAGCTCGCTGACCCAGTACGACGATTCGGGCAGCCAGGCGGCCGGGAGCCCGCCGATGGAGTCCAGCTTCGTCCGGCCGACCAGCGCGTCGAGCACCTGCGCCGACGGCTTGGCTTCGACCATGACGTGCACGCACTGCCCGTGCACGACGGTGGCGGCCTGGTTCCACCGCTGGGCCGCGGTGCTGACGGGCTTCTGCACGCTCGGGGTGACGATGACCCGCATGTTCGTGGTCCCCCCGTCACAGCTGGCGGCCTGCGCCTCGGCGCGGCTGTTCAGCTCGTTGTCGGCCCAGTTCCAGCCGACGACGCCGAGCCCGATGAGCACGGCAAGGACGGCGCAGGCGATCGGCCAGGTGGCGATCCGGCGGCGCGGGGCCTTCTTCCCGACGATGCGGTGCGACCCGGTGGCGTCGCTCTTGCCGACGATCCGGTGCGAGCCGGTGCCTTCGCCGCGGGGGGTCCGGTTCGGGCCGGTGCTGTCGCCGCGGCCGGCGCGCTGGGGGCCGGTGGAGTCGGTGCGCTCCCCGCGGCCCGGGGCACCGGTCTCGGCGGCCCGGGTGGCGACGTCCTCGTCCGGCCGGGTGATGACCTCGGTCCGCTCGGCGGCGGATTCGGGGGAAGCCTTGCCAGCCTTGCGGCGGGAGCGGGGGGCCGGGGACTCGACCGGGTGGCCGCCGGCAGCTTCGGCTCGGCGGGCGCCGGCGGCCTCGACCGGGTGGGCACCGGCGGCTTCAGCTGCGGCCTGGCGGGCGCCGGCGGCTTCGGCTCGGCGGGCGGCGCGGGTGGGTCTGCCGGACGCGGGCGTTTCGACGCGGTCCGGGGCCGGGTTGCCCCGATCCTTCCGGCGCGAGCGGACGGTGGTGTCGGGGGTGGCGTAGGCGCCGGTTTCCGCGCGGCCGCCGGCCGGTGACGAGCCGGGTCGCGTGGAGAGGATCGTGGTGGTCTCGGTGCTCGCCACCGGGTGAGCGTCAGGGGCTTCACCGCGGTGCGGGGCGCGGGTCACGGTGGATTCGCTGCGGCCCGCGACCGGGTACGCCCCCGAAGTCTCGCCACGGCGAGTGCCGGCGACCGGGTAGGACCCCGAGGTCTCACCCCGGCGGGCGACCGGGTACGCACCGGAGGTCTCGCCCCGGCGAGCGGCCGGGTACGCCCCCGAGGTTTCTCCCCGCCGGGTGGCCGGCGCGTCGGGAGCGGGCGGGAAGCCGGGCGCCTCCGCCCCTTCGGTGAAGAACACCGAGCCGGACGACTCACCCGGGACGCGCGCGATGCCGAAGGCGTCCGAGATCGAGCTGCGCCCCGGGGTGCGGAAGGCGCCGGAGGCCTCGCTGCGGCCCTCGGCGGGGACGCGTGGCGTGCGGTCCTGAGGGTGCGGCACCGGCTCCTCGTCCCGGTAGTGTCGCCCCATCCGTCATCCTTTCGGGGTGAGCGCATGCCAAGCACGCGCTGCTATGCAATCAAACCGTTATCACCCTAACAGGTGAGTATCGGAGAGAGAATAATCTGACTCACAGTGGGCCGTGCTCAGGGTGCTGCGCTGACCAGGCGATGGCAATGCGCAATCAGGCGATGACGCAGCGGCGCCGCCCGGCGCGCGAACTCCCCTTGCGCCCTGGCGTACTCCGCCCGGCCCGCCGGCGTCTCGATCCGCACCGGCGGGTAGCCCAGCGCCGCCAGGTCGTACGGGCTCGCCCGCATGTCGAGGGTCCGGATCTCGACCGCCAGCTCGAAACAGTCCGCCACCAGCTCCGCGGGTACGAACGGGTCGAGCTTGTACGCCCATTTGAACAGATCCATGTTCGCGTGCAGGCACCCCGGCTGCTCGAGTGCGATCTGCGTCTCCCGCGACGGCGTCAGCTCGTTCAACGGCCGCGCCGAGTCGGTGAAGAAGCGGAACGCGTCGAAGTGCCCGCACCGGATGTCCAGGGACTCGACGACCGCGTCGGTGCCCGCCGAGCCCAGCCGCAGCGGCACCTGGTCGTGCCGCACCGAATCGGCGGGCTCGCCGTAGACCATCGCCCACTCGTGCAGGCCGAAGCAGCTCAGCCGGGGCGCGCGGGACGCCGTCGCCGTCAGCAGGCCGAGGACGAACTCGGCCGTCCGGACCTTGCCCGCGCCGAAGCCGGCGGGGTCCAGGAGCACGCCGTCGGGCGTTTCGACGTACCCCTTGCGGTCCAGGAAGCGCCGCGCCGCGGGCCCGGCGAGCGCGACGCCGGGCCCGGGTTGCCACCGCTCGAGGTGCGACGGCCGGTACGAGTAGTAGGTGAACAGGAAGTCCAGCACCGGGTGCTTCTCGCCACGGGACCGCCGCTGCTGGTGCGGGCCGGTCCACCGGCGCATCCGCGAGACGTGCGCCGCCTCCCGGGCCAGCCAGTCCGGCTCGGCGAGCACCTCGGTGCCGGTCATGCGCCCACGTGGGTGCCGTCGCGCACCGTGCCCACGTACTCCTCGACCAGGTCCTCCAGCGCGACGACACCGACGGCGTTCCCGTTCGCGTCCAGCGCCCGAGCGAGGTGGCTGCGCTCCTTGCGCATGGCCGACAGCGCGACGTCGAGCCGGGCGTCGGCGCGCAGTTCGGTCAGCGCGCGCGTCTTCGAAGACGGCACCGTCGTGCTCGGGTCCTGTCCGGCCAGGTCGAGGATGTCCTTGACGTGGATGTAGCCGGTCAGGCGCCCGTCGTCGGTGCACACCGGGAACCGCGAGAAGCCGGTGGACGACACCGCCCGCTCGACCTCGCCGACGGTCGGCCCGCAGGGGAGCGTGGTCAGCTCGGCGGTGGGCACCAGCACGTCGGCGACGGTCTTCTGCACCGACGAGAGCGTCTGGGCGAGCCGCTGGTGCTCGGACTGGTCGAGCAGGCCCTCCCGGCGCGACTCGCTGAGCAGCTCGGCCAGCTCGTCGGAGGTGTAGGCCGTCTCCAGCTCGTCCTTCGGCTCGACGCGGAACGCGCGCAGCAGCGAGTTGGCGATGAAGTTCAGCAGCCAGATGAACGGGTTGGCCACCTTCACCCACGCGACGTGCGCGGGGACCAGCCACAGCGCGAGCCGCTCGGGCTCGGCGATGGCGAGGTTCTTCGGCACCATCTCGCCGATCAGCACGTGCGCCACCGTGATGAACGCCAGCGCGATGGCGAACGAGATCGGGTGCAGCAGCGCCTCGGGCAGGCCGAGGGCGTCGAAGCCGGCCGCCAGCCGGTGCGCGATCGCGGGTTCGCCGAGGCGGCCGAGCAGCAGCGAGCAGATGGTGATGCCCAGCTGCGCGCCGGCGAGCATCAGCGACACGTGCCTGCTCGCGTTGATGACGATCTTCGCGCGCGTCTTTCCCTGTTCCAGCAGCGCTTCGAGCCTGTCGCGCCGCGAGGAGATCAGGGTGAACTCCGCGCCGACGAAGAAGGCGTTGGCCAGCAGCAGGACGACGACGAGGGCGATGTTCAGCCAGTCGCTCACGAGGCCACCTCCGCTTCCGCGGTCGCTTCGGGTGCCGCTTCCGTGGCCGTGCGGACCGGGGCGACCTCGACCTCGGCGATCCGGCGCTTGTCCATCGTGGTCACGGTGAGCAGCCAGCCGTCGACCTCGGTGGCGTCCCCCTCGGCGGGGATCCGGCCCAGCCGCTCGAGGATCAGCCCGGCGATGGTCTCGTAGTCGCCGTCCGGCATCCGGAACCCGGTGACGCTGGTGACCTCGTCGGCGCGCAGCTGCCCGGAGACCAGCCAGCTGTCCGTGCCGACCTGCTGGGACGCCGGGGCCTCGCGCTCGTCGTGCTCGTCGCGGACGTCGCCGATGATCTCCTCGACGACGTCCTCCAGGGTCACCAGCCCGGCCGTGCCGCCGTACTCGTCGACGACGATGGCCAGCTGGAAGCGCGAGTCGCGCAGGCGCAGCAGCAGGTCGTCGCCGGGCAGGGACTCCGGCACGGTCGGCACCGGTCGCATGACCGAGCCGATCGGGACCGCGGCCCGGTCCGCGGCGGGTACGGCGAAGGCCTGCTTGACGTGCACGGCGCCGCGCACGTCGTCAAGGTCCTCGGCGTGCACCGGGAACCGCGAGAACCCGGTGCGGCGGGAGATCTCGATGAGGTCTTCCACGGTGTCGTCGACGGCGAGCGACTCGAGCTGCACGCGCGGGGTCATCAGCTCTTCCGCGGTGCGCTCGCCGAACCGCAGCGAGCGGTCGAGCAGCTCGGCGGTGGACGTGTCGAGGGTGCCGCTTTCGGCACTGGAGCGCACGATCGAGCCCAGCTCCTGCGGCGACCGCGCGGACCGCAGCTCTTCCTGCGGTTCGACGCCGAACTTGCGCACGAGGAAGTTCGCGCTGTTGTTCATCAGCGTGATGAGCCAGCGGAACAGGGAGGAGAACCGCGAGTGGTAGCCGGCGACCGCGCGCGCGGTCGGCAGCGGCCGGGCGATCGCGAGGTTCTTCGGCACCATCTCGCCGAGGATCATCGACAGCGACGTTGCCAGGACCAAAGCGATCACGATCGACGCGCCGCCGGCGAACCCGGCCGGGAGCCCGAGGCCGGTCAGCAGCGGCCGCACGAGCTCGCCGATCAGCGGCTCGGCCAGGTACCCGGTGATCAGCGTGGTCAGGGTGATCGCGACCTGGGCGCCGGAGAGCTGGAAGGACAGCGTCCGGTGCGCCTTCTGGACGGTGACCGCGCGGCGGTCGCCGACCTGGCGGACGTTGGCCTCGACGGTGCTGCGTTCCAGCGCGGTCAGCGAGAACTCGGCCGCGACGGCGAGCCCGGTGCCGATCGTCAGCAGCACGAACAGCAGGACGCCGGAGACGGCGAGAAGGATCTGGATCATTCCGCACCCGCCTCGGCGGCGGGGGATGAACCTATCGGACAGCCGGGTCGGTCACCCGGCCCGGTACTGTCACCGGGTGACTGCGCAGCGCGCACGAAACGGTCACTCCTAGCGAGAAATCGGTGTGTGGTGGGGACCAGCTTAACGTGTCCCCGGCCCGGCCCGCTGGCGTTCCGGGTGTGTCGGAGCGCTCATCTGCTGATCAGGCGGTTCCCGGCCGGTGCCGCCGCACGGTTTCCTCGACGAGGTCGAGCACCGGTCCCAGGCCCGCGGCGGGCAGGCCCATGGCCAGGTGCGAGACGAGCCCTTCGAGCACGAGCTCGAGGAAGGCGGTGAGGACGTCGACGTCGACGTCGTCCCGCAGGTTCCCGGCCTCCCGCTGGCGCAGCAGCCGCAGCCGGGTGGCGGTGGTGAGCTGTTCGGACCGTTCGGCCCACCGGCCGCGGAACTCGGGGTCGGTGCGCAGGCGCCGGCTCACTTCCAGCCGCGTCCCGAGCCAGTCGGCGGGGTGGTCGCCCCCGGCCAGCAGGTCCCGCATGACCTGGACAAGGCCTTGTTCGGCGACGACGTCGGCCATCCGGAGGGCATCGTCCTCGGCGAGGGCGAGGAAGAGCGACTCCTTGTCGCGGAAGTGGTGGAAAATGGCCCCGCGCGAGAGGCCGGTGGCTTCCTCCAGGCGCCGGACTGTGGCACCTTCGTAGCCGTAGCGCGCGAAGCAGACGCGCGAGCCGTCGAGGATCTGGCGCCGGCGTGCGTCGAGGTGATCCTGGCTTACGCGTGGCATCCTGAAATCCTGGCACCGAGGACCGGGATCTCGCAATCCGTACGTACGTACTGTGACCCGGAGTGCTCGGGAACCGACCTGTGCCCCCCACCGTCTGAACGTTGCGGCGATTCGCTGACACGAAGTGAGACGGTTGGCTAAGGTTTGCCCCATCACGGTGGGTGAGCCGAGGGGAAGGTGCGGTCGTGATCATCGGTGAGGCCGGAGCGGCGGCAAGGGCACTGTGGGGCGACGTCTTCGACACCCAGGGCCGCGTCTACGGCGGCGGGGGCAAGGGTGGCCAGTTCAAGATGGACCCCGGGGAGCTCGCCGCGGTGATCGGCCAGTGGGAGGACCTGCTGGACAAGATCGTCGAGGACGGTAACAAGATCCGCGACCTCGCCGCCGAGAGCGGTGGGGCGGCGCCCGGCCGAGACCCGGCGAGCGACAGCTACTCCTCGACCAGCACCGATTCGGTGATCGCGCTCCGCAGGCAGAACGACTCGATGCGCAAGTACGCGCAGGAATACGTCAAGAAGCTCAAGGAAGCGCAGTCGAAGACCGTGGTCACGGACCAGGACCTGTCGGGCACCTTCAAGGCATAGGCGAACTCACCTCGTGCGCAGCAAACTCATCGTTCTCGCCGTCTCGCTGGCCGCCTCGGCGGCCGTCGCGGTCTCGTGCACCACGACGACCGGAGGGACGGCATCCCCGTCGTCATCCGGGCCGGCGGCGACCGATTCGCCTTCGGCCGATCCCGATGTCCCGAAGGTGCCGGCGCCGCTCGACGCGAACAAGTACGCCGCGAATATGTGCGATGTGGTGCCGAAGGACGTGCTTGCTTCCTTGAAGTACACCGACCCTGGTGAGGCCCGCGCCTCCGGCGGCGACTCGGCCGCGGCCGGTCCGTCCTGCGCGTGGCGCCTCCAGGGGGAAGGCGTCGGGGTGTCGGTCATCCTCGCCACCGCCAACCGCGATCGCGGAGCGGGTGGGCTGGCCGGCGTGTATGCCGCTTACCGAGCCGGGAAGGTCATCCGGTTCCTCGAGCCCGCTCCGGAGGTCGAGGGCTACCCGGCTGTCTACTACGACCTGAGCGACGAGCGCTCGAGGGGTACGTGCGGTCTCGGTGTCGGCATCGCCGACGATCTGCTGGTCGACGTCCAAGCCCAGGGTTACCAGGGCAAGGACGACTCCTGTGCGGCGGCCGCCCAAGTGGCGGCAGGCATCATCAAGACACTCAAGGGGGCATGACGAGTGGACGGCAAGCAGATCTACGACAACTTCAAGCAAGGGGACACGGCCGGTCTCCAGCGGATGGCGACGATCGTCAAGGAGTTGTCCGACGCCTACGCGGAACGCGGAGCGAGCATCAAGGCGCTGCAGTCGCGCATGGTGGACTCCTGGTCCGGTGACGCCGCCGATGCCGCCAACGCCGGCGCAGGGCCGATGGAGAAGGCGTTTTACGACAGCTCGGCACCGCTGGACGCGACGAGGGCGTCCGTGGACATGCAGGCCGCGGTTTTCGAAGACTCCGGCAGCGCGGTGGTCGAGGTTCCCCCGAAACCGGACAAGCCCAATCCCTGGACCACCGGTCTCAAGGCTGCCATCCCGATCGCCGGGCCGTTCATGGCCAAGGACGACATCGACAACTACCAGGAGGGCGTGGCGCGCTACAACGCGGCGAACGAAACGAATGTCCGCGTGATGGACCAATACAGCAACGCCACCAACACCACTCGGGCCGCGCTGCCCACCGACTACGGCATCCTCGAGTCCGACGGCGCCGCCATCGCGGTGAACACCCCCGACGGTCCCGGCCGGATCACCGAGCCGACCGACCGCGGCAAGTGGCTGCCCGGGCATCCCGGCGGTGATTCCGGCAGCGACGACCACACCTCCACCACCGGCTTCGATCCCGGGCGGACCGGCGGCGGGGACAAGCCCGGCGGAACGGGCGGTACCGGAGGAACCGGCGGCACAGGAGGCACCGGGGGAACCGGTGGCACCGGAGGAACGGGCGGTACCGGAGGCACGGGTGGCACCGGTACCGGCGACGACACCCACACCACCGGCTCCGGCCGCCCGACCGTGCCCACCGTGCCGACCCGGCCGGGGCAGACCGACCAGCCCGGCAAGACCCCGCCCACCACCGGCGGTATCGACTTCTTCCCCACCAACACCGGCGGCGGCGGGCAGAACTACGGCCAGAACCCGCTGAACCCCAACGATCCCTACTCCGGCGGCCGCGGGCCGAACAGCGGCAATGCCGGCAGCCGGCTGCTGGACCCCACCGGCCGGGGCGGCACAAGCACCGGCACCGGAACCGGCACTGGCAGCGGCACCGGATCGGGCACCGGCGGCAACGCCGGCGAACGCGGCCTCGGCAGCGGCCGCGGCTCCGGCATGGGCAGCCTCGGCAACGCCGCCGCCGCGGAAGCGGCCGCCGCGCGGTCGGCGGCCGGGCGGGGTGGGCAGATGGGGCCGATGGGCCCCGGCGGACGCCGGGCCGATGGCGAAGAAGACGACGAGCACCAGCGGCCGGACTTCCTGATCGAAGCGGACCCGGACGCGATCTTCGGCACCGACCAGCGGACCAGTCCGCCGGTCATCGGCGAATAACCAGGTGAATAACCAGGCGAACAGGCAGGTGGACGTGGCAACAGGCCGGGTGGACGTTCCGGTCGAGGCGCTGGCCGCGCTGGCCGACCGGGAACAGGTCGGCCAGCTGCACCTCACCCTGCGTCCGGAGCCGCTGTGGCTCTCGGACGACGAACGTGAGGAAGCCGGCAAGCGGGTCGACGCCGCGCTCGCCGAGGCCGGACTGGTCGATGCCCGCGGCCGGGCCACCGTCGACTTCCTCGACTGGCTCCCGCTGCTGGTCAGCCCCACGCGGGAGTGCTACGGCTGGGTCGGCACCGGGGGACAGACCTACGGGGTGCTCGCCGCCGCGAAGGGGCTGCAGGCCGTCCTCGCCGTCTCCGACGGGACGCACGTCGGCGTGCAGGAAATCGATCGGAACCGGCTGGCCGAGTCGCTCGTCGAGCAGCTGCCGCCGGTCGGGCCCGGTGGGGGACACCCGCGGACCGTCCGGGTGGCCGACCTGACCGAGGCCGCCCGCCGCGGGCAGGCCGCGTACCCCCTTGACCCGGCCGTCGCCGACGTCGTCAGTCTCGTGCAGCGGCCGGTCTCGGGCAGCGGGGAACTCTACGTCGGCCGTCGCGACGACGTCGGGCGGCACACCTGCCTGCAGCAGCCGCTGCACTACGCCGACACCGACTGGGGCCGCTACCTCAGCTACACCTCCGGCTCGGGCGACGACGCCGTCATCCACATCGGCCCCGCGGGCCCGCAGGAGCTGGCCGACACGCTCACCGAGCTGGCCGGCACCCTGAGCTGAACCGAAAAGGCCGTGCGTGCGGACCCTTCAGCGGCTAATGTGACAGCGCTGTTGTATCCGGGTGGGAGGACGCGCCGATGTACCCCGAGATCGACCCCTACGACCACGGCATGCTCGCCGTCGGCGATGGCCACGAGATCTACTGGGAGACCTGCGGGAACCCGGACGGCAAGCCCGCGCTCGTCGTGCACGGCGGCCCCGGCTCCGGCTGCTCGGCGAACGTCCGCCGGTTCTTCGACCCCGCGCGCTACCGGATCGTGCTCGCCGACCAGCGCGGCTGCGGCCGCAGCACCCCGCACGCCGGCGCCCCGGTCGCCGATCTGTCCGCCAACACCACCGACCACCTGGTGGCCGACTTCGAGCGCCTGCGCCACCACCTCGGCATCGAAAAGTGGTTGCTGTTCGGCGGTTCCTGGGGCTCGGTGCTCAGCCTGACCTACGCCCTGCGCCACACCGAGCGGGGCAGCGAGATCGTCCTGACGGGCCTGGCGACCGACCGTTTCATCGAGATCGAGATGCTCATCCGCGGCCTCGGCGCGTACTTCCCCGAAGGCTTCGCCAAGTTCCGCGACGGCGTCCCGGAAAGCGAGCGCGACGGCGACCTTTCGGCGGCCTACCACCGGCTGCTGATGGACCCGGACCCCGCCGTCCACCACCAGGCCGCGAAGGACTGGTGCGCCTGGGAAGACGCCATGCTCCCGGGCGTTCCGCCGCCCGACGACTTCGCGGATCCGGCGTACCGGCTCTGCTTCGCCCGGCTCGTCACGCACTACTTCAGCAACCGAGCGTTCCTCCCGGACGGCGAGATCCTGCACGAAGCGGGCAAGCTCGCGGGCATCCCGGCGGTGCTGGCCCAAGGCGTGCTGGACACGAGCAACCTCGTCGGCACGCCCTGGCTGCTGCACCACGCCTGGCCGGGCAGCGAACTGGTGCTGCTCGGCGACGTCGGGCACACCGTGTCGGCCGCGTCGATGCAGGACGTTCTGATCGGCGCGACCGACCGGTTCGCGCTCAGGGGATGAGCAGGCCCGGCTCGCCTTCCGGGGCGAGCGCGGCTTCGGCGCGCCGGGTGCGGTTGGCCTCGGCCAGCCGCAGCCCGGTGACGCGCAAGGGGAGCCGGTCCATGTTCCACTCCGCCAGCAGCAGCGCGATCTTCGCCTGCATTTCGGTGCGCAGCCGCAGGAACGAGTCGGCCGGGTCCGCGCCGACCTCGCCGAGCAGCAGCCACCACGCCCAGGCCGCCGCGCCGGCGTTGGCGACGAAGTCGGGCACGACCGCGACGCCACGGGCCGACAGGGCGGCTTCCGCGTCCGGCGTCGTCGCCGCGTTGGCCGCTTCGACGACCACCTTGGCCTTCACCACGCTCTCGTTGTCCGGCCGCAGCGCGTAGGAAATCGCGGCCGGCACGAGGATGTCCGCGTCGATCCCGAGGATCGTCTCGCGCGGCAGCGAGCGGACCCCGGCCGGCAGCCGGGAACGGTCCACCTCGCCGAAGCGGTCGCGCAGCTCCAGCAGCGCCGGGACGTCGAGCCCGGTGGGGTCGTACAGGGTGCCCGCGGCGTCGGCCACCGCGACCACTTTCACGCCGGCCTCGTGCAGGTACCAGGCCGCGCCGCCGCCCATGGTGCCGATGCCCTGGATCGCCACCGTCGTCTCGCGCACGTCCCAGTCCCACGCCGCCGCGACACCCAGGCACGCCTGCGCCACGCCGTAGCCGCCGACGACGTCGCCGAGCAGCAACCCGCCGGGGACCGGCGCGTTGAGGCCCGCCTGCACCCGGCGCAGGGTGCGCGCCGGGTCGGCCGAACGGCGGATCGCCGCGTGGTACGACTGCTCCAGCCCGAGCTCGGCGAACACCGAGTCGATCAGGTGCTGCGGCACGCCCAGGTCCTCGGCCGTCACCCAGTGCGCGTCGAGCCAGGGCCGCAGGAAGGCGCAGAAGCGCTTCAGCACGTCGAACGCGCGCGGGTCCTTGGGGTCGAAGTCGATGCCGCCCTTGGCCCCGCCGACCGGCAGGTTGAACGTCGCGGTCTTGTTGGCCATGCCCCGGGCGAGGTCCTCGACCTCGGTCAACGTGCAGCCGGCCCGCATCCGGGTGCCGCCGGTGGCGACCCCCGAGACCAGGCTGTGCACGACCAGGTAGCCGTTCGCGCCGGTGACGGGATCGGTCCACGTGAGCCGCATCAGCGGCGGGGCGGGGGTCATCGGGCCACTCACCTCCAGGGAAGTCCGGGGCGGCCTCGTGACCGCCATCACGAGCGTGCGCCCCCGGTGGCCCGCCCGTCCATTTAACGCTGCTGCACGATCTCGTTTAAGTTTTGTGTATGGAGCTTTCGTTGCACCGCTTGCGGATGCTGCGCGAGCTGCACCGCCGGGGCACGGTCACGGCGGCGGCCGCGGCACTGCACTACACCGCTTCGGCGGTGTCGCAGCAGCTCGCGCAGCTCGAACGGGACGTCGGCGCGAAGCTGTTCGAACGGCTCGGCCGGCGCGTGCAGCTGACCGAGCTCGGCACCCTGCTCACCGAGCACGCCGAGGAGATCCTCGGCTCGGTCGAGCGCGCCACGCTCGCCCTGGAGGAGGCCCAAGAGGCCCGCACGGTCCGGCTGACCGCCGGCGTATGGGCGTCGGTGGCCTCCGGTCTGCTGCCGACCGCGCTGACCGCGCTGGCCGGCGAGCACCCCGGCATCGAGGTCCGCACCCGCGAACTGGCCCCGGAAGACACCGCCGACGCGGTCCGGGACGGCCGCCTCGACCTGTCCTTCGTCATCGACTACTCCGACGCGCCGACGCCGTGGGACGCCGGGCTGGAACGCGCCGTCGTCGCGGTCGAGCGGCTGCACGCCGCGGTGCCCCGCGGGGCCGTGCCGTCCGGGGCGGCGGCGCTGGACGAGCTGGCCGAACACCCGTGGATCCTGGCCGGCGCCAAGTCGCACTTCGGCCGCGCGATGCGCACCGCCTGCCAGCGGCACGGCTTCGCGCCGAAGATCAACCACGAGGTCGAAGAGCAGTCGACCGCGATGGCGATGGTGGGCGCCGGGCTGGGCGTCACCCTCGTGTCCGACCTGGGCCTGCGGCTGCTGCGGCCACCCGGGATCGACGTCGTCACGCTCACCACACCGCTGCTGCGGACGGTGTCGATCGCCTACCGGCGCACCGCGTTCCGGCGCCCCGCGCTGCACCTGGTGATCGACGCCGTGCGGGCTTCCGCGGCCGAGCTCGGACTCGGTACCGAACCCGCTTTGCCCTGATCAGGCGCTTCTTACGGAGTGGTGAACACCTCCTACAGCGCAAGATCCGTCCTGAATTTGTCGTACCCCGCGTGTAGCGTCCGAAGACGAGAAGTTCCCCACCCTCCTCTCCCACACGGAAGCAGGAACGGACATGACAGCGGTGCACGATTTCCCCGAGAAGTCGGGTAGTGCGTCGAACCGCACCGCGCGGGTCCTGGCGGACCGCGCGGCCGGCGAGGCGTACGTCGCATCGGTGTGTTTCAAGCACGGGCCACCCCGCCTGACCGGCGTGGAGCTGGAATTCACCGTGCACCATGCCGACGACCCGGCCAGACCCCTCGATCCCGACGTCCTCGCCGCGGCGCTGGGTCCGCACACCCCGCGGACGCTCCGCCCCGGCAGCCCCGCCACCCCGCTCCCGGCCGGCTCACCCGTGAGCCTCGAACCCGGGTGCCAGGTCGAGATTTCCGCCCTTCCCCAGGCCTCCCTGCGTGAGCTCGACGCCGTCGTCACGGCCGACCTCCACCACCTGCGCGACAGCCTCGCCCGGCACGACCTCGTCCTGGGCGAGACGGGCATCGACGCCCACCGCGCACCCCGCCGGCTCCTCCACACCCCGCGGTACGCGGCCATGGAGCGCCGGTTCGCGCCGATCGGCCCCGGCGGCCTCACGATGATGTGCAGCACCGCCGGCCTGCAGGTCTGCCTGGACGCGGGGGAGCCCGAGCACTACGCCGCGCGGTGGGCGGCCGCGCACGCGATGGGCCCGCCGCTGCTCGCCCTCTTCGCCAACTCCCGCGTCCACGCCGGTGTGGACACGGGACACGCCTCCGCCCGCTGGCTGGCGGTGCACGACACGGAAGCGGTGCGCACGCGCACGGCCGCCGTGGCGGGCGACGACCCGGCCGGAGCCTGGGCGGAGCGCCTGCTGGACGTCCCCCTGATGGTGCTGCCCCGCGGCGACCGGCCGTGGGACGCGCCCGACGGCCTGACCTTCGCCGACTGGATCGACGGCCGGGGCGCCGCGGCGCTGCTGCCGCGGCCGACGGAGGCGGACCTCGACTACCACCTCACGACCATGTTCACGCCGGTCCGCCCGCAGGGGTACCTGGAGATCCGGTACCTCGACGCGCAACCGCCGGACGAGTGGCTGGCCCCGGTGGCCCTGGTGTCCGCCCTGCTCGCCCGGCCGGCCACCGTCGAAAAGGTGCACGAGATCTGCGCCCCGGTCGACGGCCGGTGGACCACGGCGGCGCGGCGCGGCCTGGCCGACCCGGACCTGGCGGCCGCCGCGGCGGCCCTGGCCGACCTCGGCTGCGCCGAGCTGGGCGCGACCGGGCTGGCGGAGGAGTCGATCAGCGGGATCAGCGAGAGCGTGCTGGGGCGCGCGGACCGATCGAGGAGCGAAGCATGAGCACGGAAGCACTGGGTGAGCTGAGCGCGCAGGACCTGCGCGCGCGGGCGGCGGAGGCGCTGACCAGGGCGCGGGCGCGCAGCGTCGCGCTGACCGACGCGGTGGACGACGAGGACCTGATCCGCCAGCATTCGAAGCTGATGTCGCCGCTGGTCTGGGACCTGGCGCACATCGGCGTCCAGGAAGAACTGTGGCTGGTCCGCGACGTCGGCGGCCGGGAACCGCTGCGCCCGGACATCGATGACATCTACGACGCCTTCCAGCACGCCCGCGCGGATCGGCCGGAGCTGCCGCTGCTCGGGCCGGCCGAGGCGCGCGCGTACGTCAAGCAGGTCCGCGAGAAGGCTTTCGACGTCCTGGAACACGCGCCGATGGAAGGCAGGCGGCTGACCGAGCAGGCGTTCGCCTTCGGCATGATCACCCAGCACGAGCAGCAGCACGACGAGACGATGCTGGCCACCCACCAGCTCCGCAAGGGCGACCCGGTGCTGCACGCGCCGGAGCCGCCGCCCGCGCGGTCCGGCACCCTGCCCCGCGAGGTGCTGGTGCCGGGCGGAGCCTTCACGATGGGCACGTCGGCGGAGCCGTGGGCCCTGGACAACGAGCGCCCGGCGCACGAGATCGCCGTCGACGCGTTCTGGATGGACACCGTGCCGGTGACGGGCGGTGCCTTTTCCGAGTTCCTCGACGCCGGCGGCTACGACGACGAGCAGTGGTGGAGCCCGGCCGGCTGGGCCTACCGGCAGGACAACGGCATCACGGCGCCGCGGTTCTGGAAACGGGAGCAGGACGGCTGGTGGCGGACCCGCTTCGGCGTCTACGAGCGGATCCCGGCCGACGAGCCGGTCGTGCACGTCTCCTACCACGAAGCCGAGGCGTACGCGGCCTGGGCCGGGCGGCGGCTGCCGACCGAGGCGGAGTGGGAGAAGGCGGCGCGGTTCGACCCGGCCACCGGCCGGTCGCGCCGGTTCCCCTGGGGCGACGAGGAACCTTCGGCCGAGCACGCCAACCTCGGCCAGCGGCACCTGCGCCCGGCGCCGGCGGGGGCGTACCCGGCCGGCGCGTCGCCGACCGGCGTGCACCAGCTGATCGGGGACGTCTGGGAGTGGACGAGCACCGACTTCCACGGCTACCCGGGGTTCTCCGCCTTCCCGTACCGGGAGTACTCGGAGGTCTTCTTCGGCCCGGAGTACAAGGTGCTGCGCGGCGGGTCGTTCGGCACCGACTCGGCCGCCATCCGGGGCACGTTCCGCAACTGGGACTACCCGATCCGGCGGCAGATCTTCGCCGGCTTCCGCACCGCCCGCGACGCGGCCCCCGGCGAGGTGGGATAGGCGCATGTGCCGCCACCTCGGTTACCTCGGCGAGCCGGTCCCGCCCGCCGAGGCGCTCTTCCGCGCCCCGCATTCGCTGCTGGTGCAGTCGTACGCGCCGGCGGACATGCGCGGTGGCGGCTCGGTCAACGCCGACGGGTTCGGGCTGGGCTGGTACCCCGGCCCGGGCTCGCCACCGCTGCGCCACCGGCGTTCGACTCCACTGTGGACGGACGAGACGCTGCCGCCGCTGGCCGCGGCGGTGACCTCGGGCGCGTTCGTCGCCGCGGTCCGCAACGGCACCACCGGCCTCCCGGTGACCGAGGCGGCCGCGGCGCCGTTCACGGCCGGGCGGTGGCTGTTCAGCCACAACGGCGTCGTCCGGGGCTACCCGGACTCGCTGGCCGAACTGGCCAAGACGCTGCCGGTCACCGAGCTGCTGACACTGGAGGCGCCGACGGACTCGGTCGTGCTCTGGGCACTGCTGCGCGCCCGGCTGGCCACGGGCGCGGACCCGCTGACGGCGGTGGCGGAGCTGACCCTCGCCGTCGAAGCGGCCGCGCCCGGTTCCCGGCTGAACTTCCTGCTCACCGACGGCTCGACCCTCATCGGCACCACCTGGACGCACGCGCTGTCCGTGCTGGAGACCCCGGCCGGGGTGTGGCTGGCGTCCGAACCCCTCGACGGCGACCCGCGCTGGCGGCCCGTCCCCGACCACCACGCCGTGCGCGCCACCGCGGCCGGCGTCGACCTGCTTCCCCTGACCCAGGAGCTGTCATGACCGAAGTCGATCTCGACCACCACCGCTCCGGCGACGCCGTCACCGCGGAACTGCGCGCCGACGTCGTCGCCGGGCTCACCGCGGCGCAGAAGTGGCTGCCGCCCAAGTGGTTCTACGACGCCGACGGCAGCGAGCTTTTCGAGAAGATCACCCAGCTGCCGGAGTACTACCCGACCCGCAGCGAGCGCGAGGTGCTGGCCGCGCACGCCGGCGACGTCGCGGAGCTGACCGGCGCGCACACGCTCGTCGAACTCGGCTCGGGGTCGAGCGAGAAGACCCGGCTGCTGCTCGACGCGCTCACCGCCCACGGCACCCTGGAGGCGTTCGTCCCCCTGGACGTGTCCGAATCCGCGCTGGCCGAGGCCGCCGAAGCCATCTCGAAGGACTACCCGGGCCTGGCGGTTCGCGGGGTCGTCGGCGACTTCACCCAGCACCTCGCCCTGCTGCCGGACGGACAGCCGCGGGTCGTGGCCTTCCTCGGCGGCACGGTCGGCAACTTCCTGCCCGCCGAACGCGCGACCTTCCTCCGCTCGGTCCGGGACGTCCTGGACGAGGGGGAGTGGCTGCTCCTCGGCACCGACCTGGTCAAGGACCCCCGAATTCTCGAACGCGCCTACGACGACGCGGCCGGCGTGACGGCGGAGTTCGACAAAAACGTGCTGCGGGTGATCAACGCCCGGCTCGGCGCGAACTTCGACGTCGACGAGTTCGAGCACGTCTCGCACTGGGACGCCGGAAACGAGTGGATCGAGATGCGCCTGCGGGCCCGCCGGGCGCTGACCGTCGAGATCCCGGGGGCGGACCTGACGGTGAGCTTCGCCGAGGGCGAGCACGTCCGGACGGAGATCTCGGCCAAGTTCCGCCCGAGCGGCGTCGAGGCCGAGCTGGCCGCGGCCGGGTTCGCCCTCGAGCACTGGTGGACCGACTCCCAGCAGCGGTTCGGGGTGAGCCTGGCAAAATCCGTGCGTGGCTAATCCTCTCCGGGCCCTCGCCCGGGCCGCCGGCACGAGACCGTGGCTGATGCGCACCGCCCGGTTCGTCGTCTGGGCGGACACCAAACTGCACAAGGCGTTCGGCGGCCGGGTGAGCCTCGTGGCGCTCGCCGGGCTGCCGTCGCTGCGCCTCACCACGACCGGGCGCAAGAGCGGGCTGCCCCGCAGCACCAACCTGCTCTACTACCCGCGCGGGGGCGAGTTCGTGCTGACCGCGTCCAACTGGGGCCGCCCCCACAACCCGGCCTGGGCGCTCAACCTGCGGGCGAACCCGAAGTGCCAAGTGGCGCTGGCCGGAAAGCCGGTCGAGGTGCTCGCACGGGAGCTGCACGGCGAGGAGTACGACCGGATGTGGGGCGAGTTGCTCGCGTTCTGGCCGGGGTACGCAATGGAGCAGCGCGAAGCCGCCCGGCCGTTGCCGGTTTTCGTGCTTACCCGAGTGGCCCGATAGGCACTGACCATCCGATTGGCCGGTGCCGGGATTCACCGCTTTGTGCCAGTCTCACCCGGGTAACGCGCCGTGACGACGAGCTCGCGCGGCGAGGTGCGTGACCTAGGGAGGGAACGTCTTGCCGAGATCCACACAGAGCCGGGTGCGGTCGTTCGCACTGGTGGGGGCGCTCGTGGCCGGCGTGGGGCTGGCCGGGCCGGCCGGAACCGCCACCGCGGCGGAAGACGCGGCCGTCAAGCCCGCCGTCGTCGGCGCGACCCCGGCCGTCGCCTGGGGCACCTGCGCGAGCGACGTCCTCGCCGGCGTGCCCGCGGACCAGGTGCAGTTCTACAGCTGCGCCCGCTACCGCGTGCCGATCGACCACGACAACGCGTCGCTGGGAACCATCGACATCGCGCTGCTCAAGCGCGCCGCCCGCACGCCCGACAAGCGCGTCGGGTCGCTGTTCCTCAACCCCGGCGGCCCCGGCGGCCCGGGCCTGACGATGCCGATCAGCGGCCAGTTCTACTTCCAGCCGCAGGTCCTCGACCGCTTCGACCTCATCGGCTTCGACCCGCGCGGGGTCGGCGACAGCAATCCGCTGCGCTGCTTCACCACCCAGGAGGACGCGGACGAGGTCTTCGGGGCCCAGGTCGGCGTGCCGTTGTCGCGGGCCGAAATCTCGAGCACCCTCGCCAGTTACCGCGACTACGGCCGGTTCTGCAAGAACAACGCCGGTGCGCTGCTGAACCACATGTCCACCAAGGACGTCGTGCGCGACCTCGACACGCTGCGCGCGGCGGTCGGCGACCGGAAGCTCAACTACGTCGGCTTCTCGTACGGGACGCTGATCGGCTCGACCTACGCGGCGATGTTCCCCAAGCAGTCGCGGGCGATCGTGATCGACGGCAACGTCGACCCGGCGTTGCGCACCAGCGACGGCGTCGAGTACGACCGGGAACGGGCCCAGGGCTTCGAGATCGCGCTGGACGCGTTCCTCAAGCGCTGTGACCAGGCGGGCCCGAAGTGCGCGTTCAGCGACGGCGACCCGCGGGCGAAGTTCGACGAGCTACGGGAGTACCTGCGCAAGCAGCCGATCACCCTTCCCAGCGGCAGCTCGCTCGACATCAGCGGGTTCACCGGCACCGTGGCGGGCGTCCTCTACAGCCCCGGTGTGTTCGCCGCTCTGGCCGATTGGCTGCAGACGTACTACACCGCGATCCACCCCTCGGCGCAGGCGCAGGCGCAGTCGCTGCAGCCCCGGCCGCTGACGGCGCTCGCCGCCGGTCACCGGGGCCTGGCCGACCTGAGGCCGGACAGCCCCTACGCCGGCGACGACTCGTACTTCGCCGTCAACTGCTCGGACAAGCCGTTCCGGATCAGGCAGGAGCAGGTGCCGGAGATCGCCGCGAAGTGGGAGCGCGAGTCGCGGACGTTCGCCCGGTCGCAGGTGTTCTCGGACACGGCGGCCTGCCCGGTGTGGCCGGCGAAGAAGCCGGACGTCTACCGCGGGCCCTGGCGCGCGAAGACCGACGTCCCGGTGGTCGTGGTCGGCAACTTCTACGACCCGGCGACCCAGTACAAGTTCGCCCAGCGGATGGCGGCCGAGCTCGGCAACAGCCGGCTGCTGTCGGTCGACGCGTTCGGCCACTGCATCCTCGGTGACGCCCTGGGCGTCGACCAGGCCGTGGCCGACTACCTGACCGACCTCAAGGTGCCGGCGAACGGGCAGGTGTTCCAGCCGAACGTCCAGCCGTTCGGGGTGTGAGCCACGTCCCGCGGCCCGTCCCCGGGCCGCGGGACCGGCTACCCTGGCCGGGTTGATCATCGACGAACACGGGAAGCGAGGTGAGCGGCACATGCCAGCGGACAGTCCTCGGACGGCCGGGCGCGCGCTCACCGGAGGTTTCCGGCGGGGCTGAGTTCGGCCGCCCCCTGTCCGGCAGTGCGCGCACGCCGGAAAAGAGCCGAAATGACCATCTTCGAAATGCTGCTGCGCGTGGGTGCCGGCGTCGGCCTCGGTGCCGTCATCGGGGTCGAGCGCCAGTTCCGCGCCCGGATGGCCGGGCTGCGCACCAACGCCCTCGTCGCGGTCGGCGCGACGCTGTTCGTGCTGCTGTCCGCCCACGGCTTCGGCGGACTGGCCTCCAGCGGCGACGCCGACCCGACCCGGGTCGCCGCCCAGATCGTCTCGGGCATCGGTTTCCTCGGCGCCGGGGTCATCCTGCGCGACGGCCTCAACGTCCGCGGCCTCAACACGGCGGCGACGCTGTGGTGCTCGGCCGCGGTCGGCGCACTGGCCGGCGCCGGCCTGTACACGGTCGCGGCGGCGGGGACGGCCGTCGTGGTCGGGGTGAACGTCGTCCTGCGGCCGCTGGGCCGGGTCGTCGACCGCCGCCCGGAAGCGGGCGAGGAGACACCCGCGCGGTACGAGTTCCAGGCGGTGACCCGGGACGAGGGGGAGGCCCACGTGCGAGCGCTGCTGGTCCAGGCGCTGACCCGCACGGACTTCCGGCTGCTGTCGGTGCTGAGCACGGACCGCGACGACCGCACGGTGGAGGTCCGGGCGGAACTGATCGGCGACCACCGCGACGACGCCCAGATGGAGGCCGCGGTGTCGCGGCTTTCGCTGGAGCCGTCGGTGTCGAGCGTCCGCTGGGTCGCCGTGCCCGCATAGGAAAGGGCCTCCCCGCTCACCGAGCGGGGAGGCCCTCCGAAGAACGCGGAAACCCTTACGCCTGCGTCATCTTCCGCAGTACGTACTGCAGGATGCCGCCGTTGCGGTAGTAGTCCGCCTCACCCGGGGTGTCGATCCGGACGACCGCGTCGAACTCCACCTTGGTGCCGTCCGCCTTGGTGGCCGTGACGTGCACCGTGCGCGGGGTCGACCCCTCGTTCAGCGCCGTGATGCCCGCGATGTCGAACGTTTCCGTGCCGTCCAGGCCGAGCGACGAAGCCGACTCGCCCGCCGGGAACTGCAGCGGGATCACGCCCATGCCGATCAGGTTGGAGCGGTGGATGCGCTCGAACGACTCGGTGATCACCGCGCGCACGCCCAGCAGCGACGTGCCCTTGGCCGCCCAGTCACGCGACGAACCGGAGCCGTACTCCTTGCCGCCCAGCACGACCAGCGGCGTGCCGGCCGCGGCGTAGTTCTGCGCGGCGTCGTAGATGAACGCCTGCGGTGCGCCCTCCTGCGTGAAGTCGCGGGTGTAGCCGCCCTGCACGTCGTCCAGGAGCTGGTTGCGCAGCCGGATGTTCGCGAACGTGCCGCGGATCATCACCTCGTGGTTCCCGCGCCGCGAGCCGTAGGAGTTGAAGTCCTTCTTCTCCACGCCGTGCTCGGTCAGGTACTGCGCGGCCGGGGTGCCCGGCTTGATCGCGCCGGCGGGGGAGATGTGGTCGGTGGTGACCGAGTCGCCCAGCTTGGCCAGCACGCGCGCGCCGGTGATGTCGGTGACCGGGGCCGGCTCCGGCGTCATGCCCTCGAAGTACGGGGGCTTCCGGACGTAGGTGGACTCGAGGTCCCACTCGAAGGTCTTGCCCTCCGGGGTGGGCAGCGACTTCCAGCGCTCGCCGCCGTCGAAGACGTCCGCGTAGTCCTTGGTGAACATCTCCTGCGTGATCGCGTGGTCGATGGTCTCCTGGATCTCCTTGGCCGTCGGCCAGATGTCCTTCAGGAAGACGTCGTTGCCCTCCGTGTCCTGGCCGAGCGGCTGGTTCGCGAAGTCGAAGTCCATCGTGCCGGCCAGCGCGTAGGCGATGACCAGCGGCGGCGACGCGAGGTAGTTCATCTTCACGTCGGGGTTGATCCGGCCTTCGAAGTTCCGGTTGCCCGAGAGCACCGAGACCGCGGTGAGGTCGTTCTCCTGGATGGCCGCGGAGATCTCGTCCGAGAGCGGGCCGGAGTTGCCGATGCAGGTGGTGCAGCCGTAGCCGACCAGGTGGTAGCCCAGCTTCTCCAGGTACGGCCACAGGTTGGCCTTGGTGTAGTAGTCGGTGACGACCTGCGAGCCCGGCGCCATCGACGTCTTCACCCACGGCTTCACCGCGAGGCCCTTGTCCACGGCGTTGCGCGCGAGCAGCGCGGCGCCGAGCATGACCGACGGGTTCGAGGTGTTGGTGCACGAGGTGATCGAGGCGATCACGACGGCACCGTGGTCGAGCACGAACTCGCCGCGGTCCGCCGTCGAAACCTTGACCGGCTTGCTCGGACGGCCCGCCGCGCCGTTCGCCGCCGAGCTGGTGACCGGCGGGGCGTCGTCCTCGGCGAAGGACAGCGACGGCGCGTCACTGGCCGGGAAGGACTCCTCGGAGGCCTCGTCCATCTTGGTGTGCGGCGTGCCGTCCTCGCCCTCCACGTAGTCGTGGATCGACTTGCGGAACGACGACTTCGCGTCGGTCAGCTCGATGCGGTCCTGCGGGCGCTTCGGGCCGGCGATCGACGGGACGACCGTCGAGAGGTCCAGCTCCAGGTACTCGGAGTAGGCGGCCTCGCGCGACGGGTCGTGCCAGAGGCCCTGCTCCTTGGCGTACGCCTCGACCAGCGCGACCTGCTCGGCCGAGCGGCCGGTCAGCTTGAGGTAGCGGACGGTTTCGTCGTCGATCGGGAAGATCGCCGCGGTGGAGCCGAACTCCGGGCTCATGTTGCCGATGGTGGCGCGGTTGGCCAGCGGCACCTCGGCGACGCTCTCGCCGTAGAACTCGACGAACTTGCCGACCACGCCGTGGCGGCGCAGCATCTCGGTGATGGTGAGCACGACGTCGGTCGCGGTGACGCCGGCCGGGATCTCGCCGGTCAGCTTGAAGCCGACGACGCGCGGGATGAGCATCGACACCGGCTGGCCCAGCATGGCCGCCTCGGCCTCGATGCCGCCGACGCCCCAGCCCAGCACGCCCAGGCCGTTGACCATGGTGGTGTGCGAGTCGGTGCCGACGCAGGAGTCGGGGTAGGCCTGGCCGCCCCGGCTCATCACCGTGCGGGCGAGGTGCTCGATGTTGACCTGGTGCACGATGCCGGTGCCCGGCGGGACGACCTTGAACTCGTCGAAGGCGCCCTGGCCCCAGCGCAGGAACTGGTAGCGCTCGCGGTTGCGCTCGTACTCGATCTCGACGTTGCGCTCGAAGGCGTCGGCGCGGCCGAAGACGTCGATGATCACCGAGTGGTCGATGACCAGCTCGGCCGGGGCGAGCGGGTTGACCTTGTCCGGGTCGCCGCCGAGGTCGGTGACCGCCTCGCGCATGGTGGCCAGGTCGACCACGCACGGCACGCCGGTGAAGTCCTGCATGATCACGCGGGCCGGCGTGAACTGGATCTCGATCGACGGGTCGGCGTTCGGGTCCCACGAGCCGAGGGCACGGATGTGGTCGGCGGTGATGTTCGCGCCGTCCTCGGTGCGCAGCAGGTTCTCGAGCAGGATCTTCAGGCTGTAGGGCAGGCGCTCGGCGCCCTCGACCTTGTTCAGGCGGAACACCTCGTACGAGGCGTCGCCGACCTTCAGCGTGTCTTTGGCGCCGAAGCTGTCCTTGCTGGCGGGTGCGGTCACGTCTAACTCCAGTGGCGGGGACACCGCGCCGGTGCGGCGCCGGTCCCGGGTCAGTTCGGTCGGTTCGGTGGTGGCGAGTCTTGCGCACCCCCACCGTAGGACCGGATTCGGGATGCCACACCTCGCGGTGCCCTAAACAGTACGCGCGTCCTGTTTAACGGACAAGACGACACGCGGTGTGGGCTGCGCCATCCGGGACGGGGGTCCCTCAATGAGGGGAATTGGTGCCTACGTTGTGTAAGTTTCCGCTGAGGCTTGTGATAGTGGTGTGACTGCAGTGACACGCGGTGTGCGCTGGTGAGCGGAGGTGGCGGTCTTGTTTGGACGGTGCGGGGGGCCGAGAGTGCCGCGCGTCCGCCGGGGACTCAGCGTGAGCACGCTCACGTTGGTGATCTTGGTCGGCGCCGGCGGCACGGGCCTCGCGGCGCCCCCGCCGCCGCCCAACCCCAGCGACTCCGAGATCCAGGCGGGCAAGGCCGACGCGAACGCGAAGGCCGGTGAGGTCGGCCGGCTGACCAACCAGCTGGCCCAGGCCGAGCAGAAGCTGACGCAGCTGCAGGACGACGTCGAGCTCAAGCAGGAGCAGGCCAACAAGGCCCTGGTCGACCTGCAGGCCGCGCAGGACGACGCGGCGCAGGCGGAGAACGACGCGAAGGCCGCGCGCGCCGAGGCGGACGCGGCTTCGGCGGCCATCGAGCAGGCCCGGGCGGACCTTCGGACGTTCGCCGCCGCGAGCTTCCAGCAGGGCAGCACGGTCGGCTCGCTCTCGGCGTACCTGAGCGCGGACAGCCCCAAGGACATGCTCGCCCGCGCGCAGCTGCTCGACGCCGTCGGCGGCAACCGGCTCAACGCCCTCGACCGGCTCCAGCAGGCGCAGACCGAGAAGGCCAACAAGGACGCCGCCGCCCGCAAGGCCGCCGAGATCGCCCAGCAGAAGCAGGACGCGGCGCGCCGGGCGAAGAACAGCGCCGACGCCGCGCAGACCACCGCCGAGCAGGCCCAGGACGGCCAGGCCGCCCAGAACGCGCAGCTCGAGAAGAACAAGACCGACGTCGAACAGCAGCTCTACGACGCTCAAGCCAAGGTCAGCGGCCTGCAGGGGCAACGGCAGCGGTACCAGGACTGGCTCGCCCAGAAGCAGCGTGAGGACGAAGAACGCGCTCGTCAGGCCGCGCTCGCCGCGGCATCCGGGGGCGGCGGCCGTCCCGCGGCTCGCCCGGCGCCGTCCGGCCCGGCGGGCTCGTCGATCGAGGCGGTGATCGCGCGGGCGATGTCCAAGCTCGGCATGCCCTACGCCTGGGGCGGCGGCAACGCGAGCGGCCCGACCCGCGGCATCCGCGACGGCGGCGTCGCCGACCGCTACGGTGACTACAACAAGATCGGCTTCGACTGCTCGGGCCTGATGATCTACGCCTTCGCCGGTGTCGCGGGCCTGCCGCACTACAGCGGGTACCAGTACACGTCGGGCCGGCAGGTGCCGCTGTCCCAGATGCGCCGCGGCGACCTGCTGTTCTGGGGCGGCCCGGGCGGCATCCACCACGTGGCGTTGTACCTCGGCGGCGGGCAGATGGTCGAGGCACCGCAGTCCGGCCTGCGGGTCCGGGTCGCCCCGGTGCGCTACGGCGGGATCATGCCGTACGCGACCCGGCTGGTCGGCTGAAGTCCGGACGACCTGCCTGCTCCGGTGCTGGGCTTCACCTACCTCGTGTCGGGCCGCTAGGGTGCCTCGGTGCGTTACGCGGGGATCGTGGTGGCCGGTGGGGCGGCCCGCCGGCTGTCCGGTGTGGACAAGCCGGCGCTGACGGTGGGCGGGAAACCGTTGCTGGCCCGCGCGATCCACGCCCTCGACGGCGCCGAGCGGGTGATCGCGGTCGGTCCGCGGCGCCCCGGCTTCGACGTGGTGTGGACCCGGGAGCCGGTGCCGGGCACCGGGCCGGTGGCCGCGCTGGCGGCGGGCCTGGTGTTCGTGCCGGACGACGTCGAGGCGGTGGTGGTGCTGGCCGCCGACCTGCCAGGCGTCCGCCGGTCCACAGTGGACAGGCTGCTGTCGTCGATCGGCGACGGCGAAGGAGCGGTCCTGGTCGACGCCGCGGGCAACCGCCAGTGGCTCCTGGGTGCGTGGCGGCTCGCGCCCCTGCGGGCGGCGCTGCCGGAGCAGGCGGAGAACGCGGCCCTGCGCCGGGTCCTGGGCGGCCTGACGGTCGCGGAGGTCCCGGCGGAACGGGGCGAAGCGGACGACATCGACACCCCGGAGGATCTCGAGCGGCACCGCTGAACCCTGCCGCTCCGGGTCAGGTCGCCGGGCCGCGCCGCTCGCGGTCGGGCCGCCGGGTCGCGCGGTCGGGCAGCGCCGCTCCGAGGCAGGCCGCGTCGCTCAGGGGCAGGCCGCTGGGCCGCGCCGCTTGCGGTCGGGCCGCCGCGCCGCGCGGATCCTTGTCGGGCCGCTGGGCCGCGCCGCTGAACCCCGCCGCCGGGCTGTGCCGCTCGGGCCGCGCCGCTTCGGGGCAGGCCGGCGGGCCGCGCTGTCGGGCCGCGCTGTCGGGCCGGAGACTGCTTCACAGGTGCCATACCGGTGACCGTGTTGGCTGATCGTGGGGCAGGCCCGTCCGCGTGCCGGATGAGCCGCACGACCGGGGGCGCAGTACGGTCGCACCGCGTGATCACCGTCGCGGGGGCGGCGCACGAGAATTCGAGGAGGCAGAGTGACCGAGCCCGGCTACGCCGAGGGCGGGAACGGGCAGCAGCCCGCGACGCCGGCGCGGGACGCCCAGTTGCTGGAGCGGACCGTGTTCGAGGTCAAGCGGATCATCGTCGGCCAGGACCGCCTGGTCGAGCGGATGCTGGTCGGCCTGCTGGCCAAGGGCCACCTGCTGCTCGAAGGCGTGCCCGGTGTGGCGAAGACCCTGGCCGTCGAGACGTTCGCGCGGGTCGTCGGCGGCTCGTTCTCGCGCGTGCAGTTCACACCCGACCTGGTGCCCGCCGACATCCTCGGCACCCGGATCTACCGCCAGGGCGCCGAACGCTTCGACGTCGAGCTCGGCCCGGTCGTCGCGAACTTCGTGCTCGCCGACGAGATCAACCGCGCGCCGGCCAAGGTCCAGTCGGCGATGCTCGAGGTGATGGCCGAGCGGCACGTGTCGATCGGCGGCCAGACGTTCCCGATGCCCGACCCGTTCCTCGTGCTCGCCACGCAGAACCCGATCGAGAACGAAGGCGTGTACCCGCTGCCGGAAGCCCAGCGCGACCGGTTCCTGTTCAAGATCCTCGTCGAATACCCCTCCGCCGAGGAGGAGCGCGAGATCATCTACCGGATGGGCGTCACCCCGCCCACCCCGCACGAGGTGCTCAGCCCGGGTGAGCTGGTCCGGCTGCAGGGCGTCGCGTCGCAGGTGTTCGTGCACCACGCGCTGGTCGACTACGTGGTGCGGCTGGTGCTGACCACCCGCACGCCGAACGACCACGGCCTCGCCGACGTCGCCGGCTGGGTCTCCTACGGCGCATCGCCGCGCGCGAGCCTCGGCATCATCGCCGCCGCGCGGGCGCTCGCCCTCGTCCGCGGCCGCGACTACGTGCTGCCGCAGGACGTCGTCGACGTCGTTCCCGACGTGCTGCGGCACCGGCTGGTGCTGTCGTACGACGCCCTCGCCGACGGCGTGCCCATCGACCACATCATCACGCGCGTGCTGCAGACCGTGCCGCTGCCGCAGGTCTCGGCCCGGCCGCAGGGCGGGGCGGGCCAGGGCGGCCCGGTCCCGGCGGGCGCGCCGGTCAGGTAACCCGGCGATGGCGAAGAAGGAGCAGGGCGCGCGCCCGTCCTGGGCGCCGCCGGTCCTGCGCGGCGAGCGCCTAGAAGCCGGGCTCCGCACGCTGGAGCTCGACGTCCGCCGCCGCCTCGACGGGCTGCTGCAGGGCAACCACCTCGGCCTCGTGCCCGGACCGGGATCCGAGCCCGGCGAGGCCCGCCCGTACCAGCCCGGCGACGACGTCCGCCGGATGGACTGGGCGGTCACCGCCCGCACCACCACCCCGCACATCCGCGAGACCGTGGCCGACCGCGAGCTGGAGACGTGGGTCGTCGCCGACCTTTCCGCGAGCCTCGACTTCGGCACCGCGCTGTGCGAGAAGCGCGATCTCGTGGTCTGCGCCGTCGCGGCGGTCGCCCACCTCACCGGAGGCGGCGGCAACCGGATCGGCGCGCTGATCTCCACCGGCGCCGACACCACGCGCATCCCGGCACGCGGCGGCCTGGCGCACGCCCGCGGGCTGGTGCGCAAGCTCGCCGAGACGCCGCGCGCGGCCGAGGGCACCCGGGGCGACTTCGCCCAGGCCCTGGAAGCGCTGCGCCGTCCGCCGCGCCGGCGTGGCCTGGCCGTGGTGATCTCCGACTTCCTGGGCGACGAGTCCTGGGAGCGGCCGTTACGGGCACTGGGCGGGCGCCACGAACTGATCGCGATCGAAGTCCTCGACCCGCGCGACATCGACCTGCCCGAGGTGGGGACCGTCGTGCTGGCCGACCCGGAGACAGGGAAACAGCGCGAAGTGCACGCTTCGGCCTTGCTGCGCAAGGAGTTCGGGGCCGCGGCCCACGCCCACCGGCAGAAGGTGGCGGCCGGTCTGCGGCGCGCGGGCGCGGCCCACCTGACGCTGCGCACGGACGCCGACTGGATCGCCGACATGGTGCGGTTCGTCGTCGCCCGCAAGCGCCGCTGGTCGGGGGGTGTCGCGTGAGTTTGACGGGGTTCGCCTCGCCCTGGTGGTTCCTGCTGCTGATCGCGGTGGCCGCGGTCGCCATCGGGTACGTGCTCGCGCAGCGGGCGCGCCGGAAGCGGACCATGCGGTTCGCGAACCTGGACCTCCTGGAGAAGGTCGCGCCGAAGAGCCAGGGCTGGGTGCGGCACGTGCCGGCGGTGCTGATCGTGCTGTCTCTGCTGCTGCTCACCGTGGCGCTGGCCGGGCCGACCGCCGAGCAGAAGGTGCCGCGCAACCGGGCGACCGTGATGCTGGTGATCGACGTTTCGCTGTCGATGGAGGCCACCGACGTCGCCCCGACGCGGCTGCAGGCGGCGCAGGAAGCGGCGACGAGCTTCGCGCGGAACATGACGCCGGGCATCAACCTGGGTCTGATCTCGTTCGCGGGCACGGCGACGGTGCTGGTCAACCCGACCACCGATCGCAACGGCGTGATCAAGGCGATCGAAAACCTGAAGCTGGCCCAGTCGACGGCGACCGGTGAGGGCATCTTCGCGGCGCTGCAGTCGGTGGAGAGCTTCTCGAGCGTCGTCGGAGGAGCCGACGGGCCGCCGCCGGCGCGGATCGTGCTGATGTCCGACGGGAAGCAGACGGTCCCGGAGGACCTGTACGCGGCGCGCGGCGGGTACACCGCGGCGCAGGCGGCGAAGCAGGCCGGCGTGCCGATCTCGTCGATCTCGTTCGGCACCACCCACGGCTCGGTCACCATCGACGACAAGCCCCAGCCGGTCAGCGTGGACGACGAGTCCCTGCGCGAAATCGCCCGGCTGTCGGGCGGCGACTTCTACAAGGCGGCCAGCGCCGAGGAGCTGAAGAAGGTCTACGCGGACCTCGGCGAGCAGATCGGCTACGAGCTCAAGGACGCCGACGCGAGCAAGCCGTGGGTGGTGGTGGGGACGTTGATCCTCATGCTGGGCGCCGCGGCCAGCCTGTTCTTCGGGCAGAGACTGCCGTGACTCAGGCTCGGCGGACGCCGTAGAGGCTTCCGCCGAGCAGGGTCACCCCGGAGAGCACGCCGCTGACGAACGGCACCCACGCCGCGGCGCTGCCGAGCAGGCCGAGGCCGGCGACGCCGAGCGCGGTCAGGACCACCCCGACCACCAGGATCGAGCGGGTCTTCCACGCCGACGCGAGCGCGACGAAGTGGAGCCCGACGATCGTGGCGATCCAGGCGACGTTGGCCTGCACGGGCGCGTCCAGCAGGCTCAGCACGAAGAACCCGGCGACGAGCAGCACCACTTCGCCGA
Organism: Amycolatopsis sp. cmx-13-12; assembly: GCA_049998155.1. Classification (GTDB taxonomy): domain Bacteria; phylum Actinomycetota; class Actinomycetes; order Mycobacteriales; family Pseudonocardiaceae; genus Amycolatopsis. The sequence continues at coordinate 215,224 of JAEBES010000003.1, forward strand.
TGACGATCACCCGGTAGCTCGGGCCGAACATCGGCCGGCCTTCGAGCGTCGGCCGTCCGCCCGCGCGGACGCCGAGGACGACCACCGCCGCGAGCGCCACGACGGCGAGGGCACGCAGCACCCAGCCGAGGGCCGCGGGAACCGGGTCACCGGAGTTGACCAGGACGAAGACCGTGCCGAACGCGGCGCCGATGAGCGCCCCCAGGAACTGCTGTCGCATCCGGCGAACCTACCCGAAGCCGTTCTGGCGCCACGCTTCGTAGACCGTGATGGCCGCGGTGTTGGCGAGGTTGAGCGACCGGTTCGACGGCCGCATCGGCAACCGCACGCGGTCGGTCACTTCGGGCGCTTCCTGGACCACCGCGGGCAAGCCGACCGACTCCGGGCCGAACACGAGGACGTCGCCCGGGGTGTAGGAAACGTCGGTGTACAGCCGCGTCGCGGACGCGGTGAACGCGTAGACCTTGGCCGGCAGCAACACTTTCCAGGCCGCCTCCAGCGACGCGTGCACGTGGACCCGCGCGAGGTCGTGGTAGTCGAGCCCGGCGCGGCGCAGCTGCTTGTCCTCCAGGGTGAAGCCGAGCGGCTCGACCAGGTGCAGTTCGCAGCCGGTGTTGGCGGCCAGGCGGATCGCGTTGCCGGTGTTGGGCGGGATTTCGGGCTGGTAGAAGAGAACGCGGAACACGGGCTCAGTCCCCGAGCAGGGCCGCGTAGACCTTGCGGACCGCATCCGGCGGCGCCTGCGGCCGCAGTGTGGCCGGGTCGATGAACACGTACCGGATGGTGGCCGCCGCGATCAGGGTCTCGCCGCGGTGGATCGCGAAGTCGAAGATCAGCGACGTCGTCCCGAGGTGGTTCAGGTACTGGGTGACGACCAGTTCGTCGTCGTAGCGGGCGGGGGAGCGGAACTTGAGGTTCGCTTCGGCGACCACGACGTCGGCGCCGTGGGCCAGGAACTCGTCGTGCGAGCCGAACAGCGCCTTCTCCGCCTCGAAGGAGCACATGTCCACATAGGCCAGGTAGTGGGCGTTGAAGACGATGCCCTGGCCGTCGCACTCGTGGTAGCGCACGCGCAGCGGCATCTCGGCGATCGGGCGGCGAGGTGCGGTCACCGCCTCAATCTAGTTCAGCCGTGCAGGGCCCGGTACGCGGCCGCCGCACCCGGCTGCAGCGGCACCGGCTGGGTCCCGATCAGCGTCCGGACGTCGAGGAACTGCGTCCCGACGGCTTCGGCGGGCACCAGCGCCGTGGCGCGCTCGACGAGCAGCCGGACCACGGCCGCGGCGACGTCGTCCGGCAGCGAAGGCGCACACACCAGCAGGTTGGCCACGCCGATCGTGCTCAGCGCGCCCACCCCGCGGTAGGCGCCGTCGGGGACCTGGACCTGGTCGTAGACCGGCCCGTACGCCGCGCGCAGGGCGGGCACCACCGAATCCAGGGGGAGCAGCGCGATCGGGGTCGTGCGGGTGAGCTCGGCCAGCTTCGGCGTCGGGACGCCGCCGGACCAGAGCATGGCCTCGACGCGGCGGCCGGCCAGTGCGCGGACCGCGTCGTCGAACAGCAGGTGCCGGGCGTCCACGACCACACCGGCCTTGGCGAACAGGCGCTCGCCCAGCTGCGCCGCCCCGGAGCCGCTCGCGCCGAGGGACACCGGCCGCCCGGCGAGGTCGGCGAGCTCGCGCACCGGCCCGTCCGCCCGCACGACCAGCTGGAGGTAGTTCTCGTAGACGCGGCCGAGCGCGAGCAGGGGCACCTTCCCGGCGAACGGCGGGCCGCCGGCCAGCGCGGTCTGGGCGACGTCGGCGAGCACCAGCCCCAGATCGGCCTGCCCCCGCTGCACCAGGCCGACGTTGGCGACGCTCGCCTCGGTCGGCACGGCGGTGGCGTGCAGCCGCGGTTCCGCGCGGTTCAGCTCGGCCGACAGGAGCTCGGCGAAGGCCAGGTAGAACCCGCCGCGCTCGCCGGCCGCGATGGTGAGCGTGCGTTCCGGGCCGCGGTAGCCGGCCGCCGAACACCCGGCCAGCGCGAGGCCGAGGCCGCCGAGCAGGGCCGTGCGGCGGGTGAGCGTCATCCCGGCACCTCCTGCAGCGGCAGCGTGACGCGGACTTCGAGGCCGTGCGGGTGCGCCTGCCGCAGTTCGAGGACGCCGCCGCGGGTGCGCACCTGCTGGGAGGCGATGGCCAGGCCGAGGCCGGTGCCGCGCGGGGCACCTTCGCCGCCCGCCCGCCAGAACCGTTCGGTCGCCCGTGCCCTGTCCTCTTCGGACAGTCCCGGTCCGTCGTCGGCGACGACGAGGGTCGCGGTGTCCCCGCCGCTGTCCCACTCGGTCGTGATCTTCGCGCCCCGGCCGGCGTAGTGGACGGCGTTGTCGAGCAGGACGTCGAGGATCTGGGCGAGCTCGCCTTCCGGGCAACGCACGATCACCGGCTCGTCGTGCCCCGGCGGGGGGACGAGCACCGCACCTGCGTCGTCGGCGGCCGGGCGCCAGGCGTCGACGCGTTCGGCGAGCACGGACGCCAGGTCGCACACCTCGTCCGCGCCCCCGGCCGCGACCCGGGTCGCGGTGCTCTCGGCCAGGGCGAGGGCGAGCAGGCCGTCGAGGAGCTGCTCCAGGCGTTCGACCTCGGCGACGGTCGCGCGGTAGGTCGTGTCGTCGCCTTCGATCCGCCCGGCCAGGGAATCCACGCGCAGGCGCAGCGCGGCCATCGGGTTGCGCAGCTGGTGCGAGGCGTCGGCGACGAGCCGGTGCTGCTGTTCGGCGGCTTCGAGCACGGCCTCGGACATCCGGTTGACCTCGGCGGCCAGCGATCGCAGCTCGCGCGGCCCGGTGCGTTCCGGGACGTGCGCGCGGTGGCCGCCGGCCACAGCCAGCACCCCGGTCTCGAGTTCGTGCAGCGGCCGCACCATCCACCGGGCCAGCACCACGGCGAGCAGCACGAACACCATCGCCACCAGCACCGCGCCGGCGCCGATGGTGCCCCACCGGGTGGCGACGTCCGCGGCCGCCGCCGTCACCGACGCGCGCAGCACGACCACCCCGGCCACGCGCGTGCCGGTGCCGACCGGGCGTGCGAAGTAGGCCGGTTCGGCCGACCACGGGTCGAGCCGGTCCACCCGCGGCGCCGGTTCGTTGCGCATGGTTGCTTCGACCAGCGCGCGCACCGCCGGGTCGCCCGCGGTCAGGCCGCCCGCCTGGACCAGAGGGAGGCGCCGGGCGTCGACGATGACGACGCCTTCGCCGTAGAGCTCGGCGTAGCGCGCCGCGTCGGCCGCGAGGGCCGCCGGGTCGTGGGCGTCGACGGCCTGCTGGGCGAGCACGACGAACCGGTCGACGTCGGCGGTGCGGGAGATGACCAGCTGCTGGGTGCGCTGCTCGGCGGTGGCGGTCAGCAGCGGCACGGCGAAGGCGGCGACCACCGCGAGGGCCAGGGCGACCAGGACCACCAGGAGCCGGGTGCGCACGCGGTCAGTCCCGGCCGAGCCGGTAGCCGAAGCCGCGGATGGTGCCGATCAGGCCCGGCCGGTCGAGCTTGGCGCGCAGCCCGGTGAGGTGGACGTCGAGCGAGCGCGACACCGCGAGGTAGGCGTCGCCCCAGACCTCGTCCATCAGCTGCTGGCGGCTGACCGCGGTGCCGGGGCGGGCGGCGAGCACGGCCAGGATCTCGAACTCCTTGGTGGTGAGCCCGACGTCGTGCCCGGCGACGAGGACCCGGCGGGCCCCGAGGTCGATCTCGACGTCTTCGACGCGCACGACGTCACCGGCCGGGGTGGCCCGGGCGACCGCCCGCCGCACCACGGCGTCCATCCGGGCCAGCAGCTCGGCCAGCCGCACCGGCTTGGTGAGGTAGTCGTCGGCGCCGAGCCGCAGCCCGCGCACGACCGACCGTTCGTCGCCGCGGGCGGTCAGCACGATCACCGGGACCGGCGAGACGGCCCGGATCTTGCGGAGCACGTCGAGGCCGTCGAGATCGGGCAGGCCCAGGTCCAGCAGGACGAGATCGGCGGTGCGGTGGTGGTGCAGCGCGTCCGCCCCGCGGGTGACGCTGATGACGGGATGACCGCGCGCGTGCAGCGACTCGGCGAGCGCGCCGGCCACACCCGCGTCGTCTTCGACGAGGAGCACGCGCACGGCCATCTCCTTGTCAGCGTTCCTCCGGCTGCCGCTCCAGCTCCGAGGTCTTCGAGGTTTCCCGCATTGTGCCGTAGACGATCAGGGAGACCAGGACACAGCCCGCCACGTACCAGAAGAACACCGGTTCGTGCCCGGCGCTCTTCAGCGCTTGGGCGATCAGCTCGGCGGTGCCGCCGAAGAGCGCGACGGTCAGCGCGTAGGGCAGCCCGACGCCGAGGGCCCGGATCTTCGTCGGGAACAGCTCGGCCTTCACGATCGCGTTGATCGAGGTGTACCCGGCGACGATGACGAGACCGGCCAGCACGAGGAAGAACGCGCCGACGGGGTTGTGCGTCGAGCCCATGGCGGTCATCAGCGGAACGGTGAGCAGCGTGCCGCCGATGCCGAAGAACAGCAGCAGCGGACGGCGGCCGATCCGGTCGGACAGGCGCCCGAACACCGGCTGCAGGACGGCGGCGACCAGGATCGCGCAGAACAGCACGATCGTGACCTGCCGCCGCGGGATGTGCGCGGTGTTCTCCAGGAACTTCTGGCTGTAGGTGGCGAAGGTGTAGAACCCGACGGTGCCGCCGAGGGTGAGACCGACGACGAGCGCGATCTCCTTGGGGTACCGGGCGAGGGCGCGCAGGGTGCCCCGCCCGGCCTTGGCTTCTCCGGTCTCTTCGGCCTCGCGCCGGTAGCTCTCGGACTCGTCCATCCCGCGGCGCAGCCACATGACGGTGAGCGCGGCGACGGTGCCGACGCCGAACGCGATCCGCCAGCCCCACGACGTCAGCTGCTGCTCGGTGAGGAGGGCCTGGAGGATCAGCTGGAGGCCCAGGGCGAGCAGCTGGCCGCCGTAGAGCGTCACGTACTGGAAGCTCGAGTAGAAGCCGCGCTTGCCGGGAGTGGCCACTTCGGACAGGTAGGTCGCCGAGGTGGAGTACTCGCCACCGACCGACAGGCCCTGGATCAGCCGGGCGGTGAGCAGCAGGATCGGCGCGGCGATCCCGATGGTGCGGTAGCTCGGCGTGACGGCGATGAGCAGCGAGCCGCCGGCCATGAGCGTCACCGAGAGCACCAGAGCGCTGCGGCGGCCGAACCGGTCGGCGAACCGCCCGAGCATCCACCCGCCCAGCGGGCGCATGAGGAACCCGACGGCGAACACGGCCGCGGTCCCCAGGAAGGCGGCCGTGGTGTCGGTGGTGGGGAAGAAGGACTTGGCGAAGTAGGTGGTGAACGCCGCGTAGGCGTACCAGTCGTACCACTCGACCAAGTTGCCGATCGAGCCGCGCAGCACGTTGCCGATCACGCGCTTTTCGCCGGCGCCGGGCGGGGCGGTGGGACTGAGCCGGGTTGTCATCGTCGACCTCCTGTGTTGCGACTCACGGTGACCAAGGGGTGAGGTGCGCAGCAAGCCCGGGAGGCAGTTCCTAACGTGGGCTTAGGACGGTGACGTCCGGTCGGACCAGCGGCGGTCGGCCGCGGCCACGAACCGCGCCGGGCCCGGGCCGCCGCTCGTGCCGGGTCCGGGCGCTCGGCCGCTTCCGCCTGCTGTGTCGCGACTCACGGCGACGACCGGCACCCCGTCGGCGTGCCGGAGCCGCGCCGCCTCGGCGGGCGTCGGCATCCGCGCGCCGACGTGCTCGGCGACATCACCCGGTCGCGAACGGTGACCTCGGCTCCTTCGCCGAGGTCGAGGTGGCGAGCCACCCGGGCGTCGGTCGGTTCGAAGCGGACCTCGACGTTCGCCGACGGGAGTGAAGCCGCCGGCCGCGGCGTCGGCGAGGAACGCGCCGCGGTCGTCCTCGCGTGCTTCGCGGGACAGCCGCCGCGACCGGGCGCTCGGCCGCTCCCGCCTGCTGTGTCGCGACTCACGGTGACCAACCAGCGGGTAACCACCAAGGTCGGAAGGCAGTTCCCGGCACCCGCTCCGACCGGTCGCGGACACCGCCAACGCGGGTGCGCGACCCGCGGGGACTGCCGATAACCTCGTGCGCGTCAGCCGCGCAGACGAAGAGTGGAGAGCACAGTGGGACGGTCGGTTCTGGTCACCGGGGGCAACCGGGGCATCGGTCTGGCGATCGCCCGGGACCTCGCCGAGCAGGGGCACCGGGTCGCCGTCACGCACCGTGGTTCGGGGGCGCCCGAGGGGCTCTTCGGGGTGCAGGCGGACGTCACCGACACCGAGCAGGTCGACGCCGCCTTCAAGCTCGTCGAGGAGCAGCAGGGGCCGGTCGAGGTGCTCGTCTCCAACGCCGGGCTGACCGACGACACGCTGCTCATGCGGATGAGCGACGAGCAGTTCGAACGGGTCCTGAACGCCAACCTCACCGGGGCCTTCCGGGTCGCCAAGCGGGCCTCCCGCGGCATGCTGCGCGGCAAGTGGGGCCGGTTCGTCTTCATCTCCTCCGTCGTCGGCCTCTCCGGCTCGGCCGGGCAGGCCAACTACGCCGCGTCGAAGGCCGGCCTGGTCGGCTTCGCGCGGTCGCTGGCCCGGGAGCTCGGCTCGCGCAACATCACCTCGAACGTCGTCGCGCCCGGGTTCGTGCACACCGACATGACCGACGAACTGCCCGAAGCGCGCAAGAAGGAAATCCTCGCGCAGGTGCCCTCCGGCCGGTACGCCGAGCCGTCGGAGATCGCCGCCGCCGTCCGCTACCTGGCTTCCGACGAAGCCGGCTACGTCAACGGTGCCGTGCTGCCCGTCGACGGCGGCCTCGGCCTCGGCCACTGACCGACGCCACTGACCGACCACAGACCCGAACAAGACTTGGAGGACCCGTGCCCGGACTGCTCGAAGGCAAGCGCCTGCTGATCACCGGCATCATCACCGACGCGTCGCTCGCCTTCCACGCGGCCAAGATCGCGCAGCAGGAGGGCGCCAAGGTGGTGCTGACCGGCTTCGGCCGGATGTCGCTCGTCGAGCGCATCGCCAAGCGGCTGCCCGAAGAGGCGCCGGTGATCGAGCTCGACGTCACCAACCAGGAGCACCTCGACGGCCTCGCGGACAAGGTCCGCGAACACGTCGACGGTCTCGACGGCGTGCTGCACTCGATCGGCTTCGCCCCGCAGACCTGCCTGGGTGCGCCGTTCCTGGACGCGCCCGCCGAGGACGTCAAGACCGCGATCGAGATCTCGACGTACTCGTACATGTCGCTGGCGAAGGCGTGCCTGCCGCTGCTCGGCCGGGGCGCGTCGTACGTCGGCATGGACTTCGACGCGCGGGTCGCGTGGCCGGTCTACAACTGGATGGGCGTCGCGAAGGCCGGGCTCGAGTCGGTCAACCGCTACCTGGCCAAGGAGCTCGGGCCGCAGGGCATCCGCGTCAACCTGGTCAGCGCGGGCCCGATGAAGACGATGGCCGCCAAGTCCATCCCGGGCTTCGTCGACCTGGAGGACGGCTGGGGCGAGCGCGCGCCGCTCGGCTGGGACAGCACGGACCCGGACCCGGTGGCCAAGAGCGTCTGCGCGGTGCTCTCGGACTGGCTCCCGGCCACCACCGGCTCGATGATCATGGTCGACGGCGGGGTCCACTTCCTCGGCGTCTGAGCCTCACACGGTCACGAGCTCCCGGTCGTCGCTGCGCTGGACGGCGGCGGCGACCGTGAGCGCGGCCAGCGTGGCGACGCCGAGCGCGATCCCGGTCCAGGCGACACTCGGGAACCCGAGGCCGGCGCCGATCGCGACGCCGCCCAGCCACGGCCCGGCGGTGTTGCCGACGTTGAACGCCGCCGTCGTGCTGGCGCCCACGAGGGTCGGCGCGTCCCCGGCGGCCTGGAAGGCGCGCAGGTTCAGCGCCGGGTTGGCGCCGAACGCGGCCACGCCGAAGACGACCACGGCCGCGACGGCGACCGGCGCTTCGGTGGTGAGGGCGAGCACGAGCAAGGCGGCCAGCGCGAGCGCGAGGCAGCCGTACAGCGTGGCGAACGGCCGCCGGTCGGCCAGCCGGCCGCCCGCGCTGATCCCGATCAACGCGCCGACGCCGAACAGCGCGAGGACCCCCGGCACCCACTCCACGGGCAGGCCGTCGGTCTCGGTCAGCAGCGGCGCCAGGTAGCTGAACGCGGCGAAGATCATGGCCTGGCACAAGGCGATCACGCCGAGCGCGAGCCAGACCCGGCCCCGGCGGTACAGCCGCAGTTCGCCGCGGACGCTGCGCGGTCCGCCGGTCGTCTCCGGCACCAGCAGCGCGACACCGCCCACGGCCACCAGCGTCACCACGGCGACCGCCCAGAACGCCGTCCGCCAGCCCGCGTGCTGGCCGAGGAAGGTGCCCGCGGGCACCCCGGCGATGTTCGCGACGGTCAGCCCGCCGACCAGCACCGCCATCCCGCGCCCGCGCCGCTCGGCGGGGACGAGCGCGATCGTCGTCGCCAGCGCGACGGCCCAGAACCCGGCGCAGGCGAGGGCGGCCACGACGCGCGTCGCGAACAGGAGCGCGTACCCCTCGGCGAGGGCGCCGACGACGTGCGCCACGGCGAACACGCCGAGCAGGGCCAGCAGCGTGCGGCGGCGGGGGAGCCGCAGCGTCCCGATCGCCAGCAGCGGTGCCCCGACCACCATCCCGACGGCGAACGCCGAGATCAGCAACCCGGCGTCGGGGATGCTCACCTGCAGGTCGGCGGCCATGCCGGGAAGCAGGCCGGTGATCATGAACTCGGACGTTCCCAGCGCGAAGACGCTGAGCCCGAGGACGAAGACGGCCAACGGCATGAGCTTTCCTCCTGGTTGTGTATCGGTCAGTTCAAAATCGAGGCGTGCGTGATCCGGGTCGTGCAGGGGTCAGCGCGTGAGGGCCGAAAGCGCGATGTCGGCGACGGCGTGCATGCTGGCGCGACTGGAGCCGCGGCGAGCCATCACCCGGAGGCCGGAGGTGGTGCTGAGCAGGTACTCCGCCACGTCGGCGGGGTCCAGGCCGTCCCGGAGGCTGCCGTCGAGCACACCCTCCCGGGCGCACTCGGCGAACATGGCGAGATTCCGGTCGGTGTCGGCGCGCAGGGCGGCGCCCACCTCGTCGTCGGGCACGCCGAGTTCGGCCAGGGTGTTGACCACCAGGCAGCCGCGGCGGTGCTCCTCAAGGTCGTCCTCGATGGCGCTGTCGAGGACCGCGGCGAGCCGTTCGGCCGCGGTGCCCGGCCCGTCGAGGATCGCCTGGCGCTTGTCCAGCTGGGTGCCGGTGTAGTGCGTCAGCGAACGCCCGAAGAGGGCCCGCTTGCTGGTGAACGTGTTGTAGACGCTGCTGCGGCCGAGCCCGGTGGCCTCGCACAGGTCCTGCGTCGAGGTCGCTTCGTAGCCGTGCGCCCAGAAGGCGTGCATCGCCTTCTCGACGGCGACGGTCTCGTCGAACTCCCGTGGCCTGGCCATGGGGAGACCGTAGCACAGTTTTGGACTGCTCGATTCATAACGGGCCCGGATCGGCGTGCGGGCGGCCACATCGGCAAGATGACGGGGTGGGATACGACGCGCTGCTGTGGCTCTCGTTCGGCGGTCCGGAAGGGCCCGACGACGTCATGCCGTTCCTCGAGAACGTGACCAGGGGCCGGGGGGTGCCGCGTGAGCGGCTCCTGGAGGTCGCCGAGCACTACCAGCACTTCGGCGGGGTCTCGCCGATCAACAAGCTGAACCGCGACGCGATGGCCGCGGTCGAAAAGCAGCTCGCGGCGGCCGGCATCGACCTGCCGGTGCACTTCGGCAACCGCAACTGGGACCCGATGGTCGAGGACACCCTGGCGGCGCTGACGGCGGACGGCGCGAAGCGGGTCCTGGTGTTCCCGACGAGCGCCTACGGCGGCTACTCGGCGTGCCGCCAGTACGACGAGGACATCGAGCGCGCCCGCGCGGCGGTCGGCGAGGGTGCCCCCGAACTGGTCAAGCTCCGCCAGTTCTTCGACCACCCGCTGTTCGTCTCGGCGGTCGCCGACGGCGTGCGCGCGGCCCACGCGTCGCTCGGGAACGAGCCGGGGATCCGCACGGTCTTCACGGCGCACTCGGTGCCGGAGAGCGCGGACCGCGCCTCGGGCCCGCCGTCGGAAGGCGGCCGCCGGTACTCGCGCCAGATCGCGGAGGCGGCGCGCCTGGTGGCGGCCGAGGCGGGCATCGCGGAGTACGACGTCGTCTGGCAGTCGCGGTCCGGGCCGCCGCAGGTGCCGTGGCTGGAGCCGGACATCGTCGACCACATCGACGCGCTGCACGCCGAGGGCGTGCGCGGGGTGGTCGTCTCCCCGATCGGGTTCGTGTCCGACCACCTCGAGGTGATCTGGGACCTGGACAACGAGGCGGCGGAACGCGCGGCCGAGCACGGGATGGCCTTCGCCCGCGCGGCGACGGCGGGGGCGGACCCGCGGTTCGCGGAGCTGGTGGTGGAACTGATCCGCGAGCACACGCACGGCGTGCCGCCGCGCAAGCTGTCCCCGTTCCCGGTGGCGGGCTGCACGGTCAACGGCGCGCCCTGCGCGATCGGCTGCTGCGAACCGGCGAAGCGACCGGGACGTTAGGCCCGGCGCCCCACGAGGTGGAAGGCGCGGCTGAGCCGGCGGTACGGATCCCGCCGTCCGGCCTCGAACTCGACGGCCGCCACCCGTTCGGCCGCGGCCGGGTCCGGGGCGGCGCCGCTGAGGTCGAGCCAGTCGACGAACAGCCAGACCCCGTACCACGCCACGGGTTCCACCCCGCGGCGGCGCAGCGCCTCGCTCAGTTCCGCCACGGTGTCGGCGCGGGTCGGCAGGCCCAGCACCCCGACTTCGGTGCGGGTGTCGAAGGCCGCCAGGGCGTCCTCCCAGCGTCCTTCCATCGCCGGCCGGACCGCCGCCGCGTCGGCGTTGCCGGTCATTACCGAGACGAGGCCGCCGGGTGCGACGCACCGGCACACCTGGTCGAGCACGGGTTCCGGGTGGTCGAGGTAGCCGAGCACGCCGTGGCACAGGACGGCGTCGAACCGGCGGCCGTCGAGCGCGACCGAGGCGTTCGCGCCGTCGGCCCGCACGAGCGACACCCGGTCCGGCATCCGCTGCCGGGCCTTGGCCAGCATCGCCGCCGACGAGTCGAGCAGCGTGACGTCGTAGCCCGCCCGGGCCAGCGGGAACGACTGGTGGCCGGCGCCGCCGCCGACGTCCAGCACCGAAGCAGGCGCGGCGGGCAGGTGCTCCAGCAGCTGCCGGTGCATCACGTAAGTGCGGACACGGCCCTTCACGGAAGCGGCGTAGGCACCCTCGGCGAACGCGTCCGCCACCGCGGCCCAGGTGTCGTCCGTCATCGCGGAGACCTCAGCCTTCGCGGGCCGTCTGCTCCGCGAACACCCGCACCGCTTCGTTGACCGCCGCGCAGCGGGCCGTCCGGACCGCGTCCGACAGCGGCCGCAGCGCCTGCGCCCGCAACGTCGAAGCCGACGCCGACAGCGCTCCGCCCGGGTCGTCCGACGAGGCGATCGCCAGGATCGCCGCGATCTCCTCCGCCCGCTGCAGCACCCGCAACGCGCGCCCGGGCGTCCCCGCCGGCCAATCCACGTCCGGGCGGGACCGCAGGTGAGCCGACAGCTCGGCCCGCACACCCGGCCGGTCCGAGGCCACGTCCAGGGTCTGCAACGCCCCGGCGCTGGCGCGGATCGCGTCCGTCAGCCCGTGCTCCGCCTCGCCGAGCGGGACGTGCTCGGGGGTCGTCGGCGACGGCAGCGTGTAGACCGTCCAGCGCACCAAGCCTTCGGCGATCGGCTCCGGCACCAGGCCGAAACCGAGGTCCGGCAGCACCAGCGCGTCGCCGGAACGCAGGGCCGCTTCGGTGAACGGGCCGCCGCCACCCAGGCCGCGGACGTCGCCGGGGACCGGGAGCACCAGGTGCAGGGATTTCGCTCCTTGCGAACGCAGCGCCATCAGCAGCTGCACCGGCGTGGCCGCCCGGTTGAACGCCAGCGGGAGCGCGAACGCTTCGGCCGCGGCCGCGTCGGCGGCCACGACGTCGTGCGCCTCACCCCACGCGAGCAGGGCATCGAGGACATCGTCGGACGCGGCGGCCCCGTTGAGCCACGCGCTCGACCAGACGGCGAAAGTCGCACTGGGACGGCACACGACGCCCTATTTTACCGGCCGGCGGGCCGGACTCCCACCGCGCCCACGCTGGAGCCGCTCCACATCGACGCACCGCCGATCCGGCAGTAGCGTCGAGCGGGTGAACGCTGTTCCAGACGCTCTTCCCCGCACCGCCGGGGCCCTGCGCGCGGCCGGGTACGAGCCGCGCCCGATCGCCCGAGAGATCCACGACAACCTGCTGACCGCCCTCAAGAACGGCGAGGACGCGTGGCCCGGCATCGTCGGGTTCTCGCGCACCGTGCTGCCGCAGCTCGAACGCGCGCTGCTGGCCGGGCACGACGTCGTCCTGCTCGGCGAACGCGGCCAGGGCAAGACCCGCCTGCTGCGCACCCTGGCCGGCCTGCTCGACGAGTGGACGCCCGTCATCGAGGGCTCCGAGCTGGGCGAACACCCGCTGCAGCCGATCACGCCCGCCTCGATCCGGCGGGCCGCCGAACTCGGCGACGACCTGCCGGTGGCCTGGCGCCACCGTTCCGAGCGCTACACCGAAAAGCTCGCCACGCCGGACACCTCGGTCGGCGACCTGATCGGGGACGTCGACCCGGTGAAGGTCGCCGAAGGCCGCAGCCTCGGCGACCCGGAAACCATCCACTTCGGTCTCGTCCCGCGCGCCCACCGCGGCATCGTCGCCATCAACGAGCTGCCCGACCTCGCCGAGCGCATCCAGGTCGCGCTGCTCAACGTGATGGAGGAGCGCGACATCCAAGTCCGCGGCTACACGCTGCGGCTGCCGCTGGACGTCCTGCTCGTCGCCACCGCGAACCCCGAGGACTACACCAACCGCGGCCGGATCATCACCCCGCTCAAAGACCGCTTCGGCGCGGAAATCCGCACCCACTACCCGCTGGACGTGGCCTCGGAAGTGGCGGTGGTCCGGCAGGAGGCGAACCTCGTCGCCGAGGTCGGCGAGCCGCTCCTGGAAGTCCTTGCCCGGTTCGTCCGGAACCTCCGGGAATCCACGGTGATCGACCAGCGCTCCGGCGTCTCGGCGCGGTTCGCCGTCGCCGCGGCGGAAACCGTGGCGGCCGCGGCCCTGCGCCGCTCGGCGCTGACCGGGGAGGAGCCCGCGGTGGCGCGCCCGGTCGACCTCGACGCCGTGCCGTCGGTGCTGCGCGGCAAGATCGAGTTCGAGCCCGGCGAAGAAGGCCGCGAGATCGAACACCTCGTGCACCTGCTGCGCCTCGCGATCGCCGAAACCGCGCGCGACCGGTTCGCCGGCCTCGACCTGCGGCCGCTGGCCGACGCGGTCGGCGAAGGCCACCTGGTCTCGACCGGCGAGCGCGTGCCGGGCAAGGACGTCCTCGAAGCACTGCCGGAACTGCCGGTCCTGCACGAGGTCGCCCGGCGCGCCGGCGTCGCCGCCGACGAGCCCGCCGGGCGGATCGCGGCCGCCGTCGAACTCGCCCTGGAAATGTTGTTCCTGTCGCGAAGGCTCGCGAAGGACTCCGACGACACGACGACCGTCTACGGCCGATGACCGCGGTCCCGCTCCCCGACGGCTACTCCTACGGCCCGTGGCACGACGGGCCGGACCCCCTCGCGCCGCCGGCCGACCTGCGCGACGCGCTCGACGAGATCGGCCAGGACGTCATGGCCGGCGCGTCACCGCGGGCCGCGCTGGAGGAGATGCTGCGGCGCGGCACGAACCGCACCGCGGGGCTCGACGAGCTGACCCGGCGCCTGTGGCAGCGCCGGTCGCAGATCCAGCGGCGCAACAACCTCGACGGCACCCTGCAGGAGGTCCAGCGCCTGCTGCAGGAAGCCCTCGACGCCGAACGCCGCGAGCTGTTCCCGGACCCGGACGACGACGCCCGGTTCCGGGAGGCCCAGCTCGACGCGCTGCCGCCGGGCACGGCCGCGGCCGTCAACGAGCTGGCGGACTACGACTGGCGCTCCGAACAGGGCCGGGAGAACTACCAGCGGATCCGGGACCTGCTCGGCCAGGAGCTGATGGAGTCGCGGTTCCAGGGCATGAAGCAAGCGCTGCAGAACGCCGGGCCCGAGGACGTCGAGCGGATCAACGAGATGCTCTCCGACCTCAACGACCTGCTCGCCGCCCACGCCCAGGGCGCGGACGACATCCAGCAGCGCTTCGACGACTTCATGGCCAAGCACGGCGAGTTCTTCCCGGAGAACCCGCGGAACGTCGAAGAGCTGATCGACGCGCTGGCCGAGCGGTCGGCGGCCGCGCAGCGCATGCTCAACTCGATGTCCGCGGAGCAGCGCGCGGAACTCGCCGAGCTGACCCAGCAGGCCTTCGGCGACCCGCGGCTGGCGCAGCAGCTGTCCCGGTTGGACGGTCAGCTGCGGGCGGCGCGCCCGGGCGAGGACTGGACCGGCTCGGCGCGCTTCCGCGGCAACAACCCGCTGGGCATGGGCGAAGGCGCCCAGGCCATGCAGGACCTCGCCGAGCTGGACGCGCTGGCCGAGCAGCTCGGCCAGTCGTATCCCGGCGCGCGGCTGGAGGACATCGACCTGGAGTCCCTCGAGCGCCAGCTCGGCAAGGACGCGGGCGTCGACGCTCGCCGGCTCGCGGAGCTGGAACGCGAGCTGCGTCGCCAGGGCCTGTTCGAACGCGCGGCCGACGGCTCGCTCCGGCTGTCGCCCAAGGCGTTGCGCCGCCTCGGCGAGACGGTGCTGTCCGACATCGTGAACGCCCTGCGCGGCAAGACCGGCGAGCGCGAAACGGAGTCGGCGGGCGCGGCCGGCGAACCCACCGGCGCGTCGCGGCCGTGGCGGTTCGGGGACATGCAGCCCTGGGACGTGCCGCGCACCATCCGCAACGCGGTGCTCCGGTCGGTGTCGGTGGGGGAGCGGCAGGTCCGGCTCGACGTCGAGGACGTCGAGGTGGTCGAGACCGAGCACCGGACGCGCGCGGCGGTGGCGCTGCTGGTCGACACGTCGTGGTCGATGGTGCAGGAAGGGCGCTGGCTGCCGATGAAGCGCACGGCCCTGGCCCTGCACCAGCTGATCAGCACCCGCTTCCGCAACGACGCCCTGCAGCTGATCACCTTCGGCCGCTACGCGCAGTCGATGGAGCTGCCGGAGCTGGTCGGCCTGGAGGGTGCGTGGGAGCAGGGCACGAACGCCCACCACGGGCTGCTGCTGGCCGGGCAGCACCTGCGGCGGCACCCGGACGCCCAGCCGGTGGTCCTGATGGTCACCGACGGCGAGCCGACGGCCCACCTGGAACCCGACGGCGAGGCGGTCTTCGACTACCCGCCCCAGCCCCGGACCCTCCACAAGACACTGTCCGAAGTGGACCGCTTGGCCAAGCTGGGCGCCTCGATCTCGGTGTTCCGCTTGGGCGACGACCCGCGGCTGACCTCGTTCGTGGACCTGATCGCCCGCCGCTCGGGCGGCCGCGTGATCGCCCCCGACCTGGACGGCCTGGGCGCGGCGGTGGTCGGGGACTACCTGCGCACCCGCCGGTGACCGGCGCGGGCGCTCACCTGGCCGGGTGAGCGCCCGCTCTGCTCCCGGGCGCCGAGCATCGGGAGCCGCCGGTGTGCCGGGCCGGTGATGGGGTTGCGGTGATCGCTCGGTTCCGCCGGTGAGGTGCGTGCGCTGGGCCGGAGCGGGCGGGCGATGCCGCTCCGGGACGTGCTCCCGGGCGCCGTGCGCGCATCGGAGCCGCCGGTGCTACCCCGCGAAGTCCGGCGGAAGGCGGCGGCCCGGTCCTGGTCACCCGGCCCGCGGCAGAAGTTGACATGCTGTCAAGGTCATCTTCAAGCTGGAGGGATGCAGTACTCGATCAGCCAGGTCGCGAAGGCGTCCGGCGTCTCGGCGCGGATGCTGCGCCACTACGACGCGATCGGCCTGCTCACCCCGGCTTCGGTGGCGGCGAACGGCTACCGCTGGTACGGCCGCCTCGAACTGCTGCGCCTGCAGCGCATCCTGCTGCTGCGCCGGCTCGGGCTCGGCCTGGCCGAGATCGGGGCCGTGCTCGGCGACCAGGTCGACGAGGCCACCGCGCTGCGCGGGCACCTGGCCCAGCTCGAAGAAGAGCGGCGCCGCCTCGACCGGGTCATCGCCACCGTCGAGGAGACGCTCGGCGACCTCGGCCGGGCCCGGATCGAGGATCCCGACCGGTTCTTCGCCGGCCTGCACCAAGACAGTGCCGCCATGCGGCGGACCTACCGGGACACCTTCGGCGAGGGCGCCGCCGTGGCGTTCGACACCGCCCAGGCCGCCCAGGAGGGGCTCACCGCCGCCGACTACGAGCACGCCGCCGCCCGGAGTGCGGCGCTGTTCCGGCGGCTGGCCGCCGTCATGCGGTCCGGTGCCGCGCCGGACGATCCCGCCGCGCTCGACGCCGTCGCCGAGCACCACCGGTCCGTCAGCCACTTCTGGCAGCCGACGGCCGCGGCCTACACGGCGATGGGTGAGCTGTACGTCACCGATCCCCGCCAGCGGGCGCTGGCCGAGCGGGCCGATCCCGCCCTCCCGGCGTGGCTGGCGCGGGCGATCGGAGCGTACGCCCGCGTGAGGCTCGTCCCACCGCTCGGGAAGGCATGACCCACCAGCCCTTACAGTCGGGGGTATGCAGACTTGGTCATCGGTCGACGTGCCCCGCATCCCCGGCACCCCCCGCCCGCTGCGGCTCCACGACACGGCCACCGGGCAGATCCGCCCGACCGCGCCCGGCGCCACCGCCCGGATGTACGTCTGCGGCATCACGCCCTACGACGCGACGCATCTGGGGCACGCCGCGACGTACCTCGCCTTCGACCTGGTGAACCGCGTCTGGCGGGACAACGGGCACGACGTCCACTACGTGCAGAACGTCACGGACATCGACGAGCCGCTGCTGGAGCGCGCCGAGCGCGACCAGGACGACTGGGTCGTGCTGGGCATGCGCGAGACGGCGTTGTTCCGCGAGGACATGGTCGCCCTGCGGGTACTGCCGCCGAAGCAGTTCGTCGGCGCGGTCGAGAGCATCCCGGAGATCGTCGAGGTCATCGCCAAGCTGCTGGCCAACGGGGCCGCGTACCGCGCGGATGACCCCGAGTTCCCCGACGTCTACTTCGACCACACGGCGACCGGGAAGTTCGGCTACGAGTCGAATTACGACGCCGAGACCATGGCGAAGTACTTCGCCGAGCGCGGCGGCGACCCCGACCGCGCCGGCAAGCGCCACCCGCTGGACGCGCTGCTGTGGCGGGTGGCCCGCGAAGGCGAGCCGTCCTGGGAGTCCGAGCTCGGTGCCGGGCGGCCCGGCTGGCACATCGAGTGCAGCGCGATCGCGGTCAACCGGCTGGGCCTGGGCTTCGACCTCCAGGGCGGCGGCTCGGACCTGATCTTCCCGCACCACGAGTACAGCGCGGCGCACGCCGAGGCCGTCGCCAAGGACGGCCCGTTCGCGCGCCACTACGTGCACGCCGGGATGATCGGCCTCGACGGCGAGAAGATGTCGAAGTCGCGCGGGAACCTCGTGTTCGTCTCGCGGCTGCGCGCCGACCAGGTCGACCCGGGCGTGATCCGGCTCGCGCTGTTCACCGGGCACTACCGCGCAGACCGGCCCTGGACGGCTCGGCTGCTGGCCGACGCCGAAGCCCGGCTCGCGCGCTGGCGCGAGGCCGTCTCGCTGGCCACCGGCCCGGCGGCGGAGGACACGGTCACGCGGCTGCGTGACCACCTGTCCGACGACCTCGACACGCCGAAGGCCCTGGCGGCGATCGACGCGTGGGCCGACGAGGCCCTGCGCCGCGACGGCACCGACCCGACGGCGCCCGGCCTGATCCGCGACGCCGTCGACGCCCTCCTCGGCGTCGCTCTCTGACGGTCAAGGGCCGCACTTTCACGGGAAAGTGCGGCCCTGACGACTTACCCGGCGGGGTGGCCGGCGGCCAGCTCCAGATGGTCGCCGGACCAGTCGCGCCGCAGCCACCGGTCGTGGGAGGCGATGACGACCGCGCCCGGCGCCGTCTCCAGGGCCGCGAACAGCTCTTCGGCCAGGGTCAGCGAGATGTGGTTCGTCGGCTCGTCCAGCAGGAGGACGTCCGGCGGTTCGGCCAGCAGGACGGCCAGCGCCAGCCGCCGCCGCTGACCCACCGAGAGCGCGCCGACCGGCTGCCGCAGATCCCGCGACGCCAGCAGGCCGAGCCGGCTCAGCGGAGGCGCGTCCTCGCCGAGCGCGTCCCGGTACACCCGCGCGGCGGTCCGCTCCGGTGCGGCGAACACGACGTCCTGCTCCAGCAACCCGACGCGTACGCCGTGTCCGAAGTGGACCGTCCCGGCCGCCGGGGCGAGCCGGCCGGCCAGCACCGACAGCAGCGTCGACTTCCCGGCGCCGTTCCCGCCGGTGACGAGCAGCCGCGCCGAACCGCCGACATCGAGCCGGGGGAGCCGCAGCCGTCCCGGGACGTCCAGTGACCGCACCGAGATCGCCGGGCCGTCGCCGGTCGCGCGGCCGGTGAGTTCGGCCCGGAACCGCAGGGGTGGCGGCGGTTTGCGCACCTGGTCGCGTTCCAGGTTCTCCAGGCGCTGCTCGGCGTCGCGCACCCGCCGCGAGATCGTCTTCTGGACGCGGGCGCCCTTGAAGTGGTGGATGAACTTGTCGTTGTCGCGCGGGCCGCGGCCGTAGGCGACGTTCCGCGCGGTGACCGCGACGGTTTCCCGCAGCTCCTTCAGTTCTTCCTGCTCCTCGGCGTAACGCTGCTCCCAGCGCGCCCGCTCGGCCTTCTTGTGGCCGAGGTAGTCGGTGTAGCTGCCGCCGTAGCGGACCGCACCGCCGGCCTGGCGGTCGGCCGCGGCCGGGTCGAGGTCGACGATGTCGGTGCAGACGGCGTCGAGGAACACCCGGTCGTGCGAGGAGAGCACCACGATCCCGGACAGCTCGGTGAGGTGGCGTTCCAGGAACGCCATCGCCGCGTCGTCGAGGTGGTTGGTCGGCTCGTCGAGCAGCAGCGTCTCCGGCTGGCGGATCAGCAGTGCGGCCAGGCCGAGCCGCGACCGCTGCCCGCCCGACAGCGTGCCGAGCCGCCGGTCCGGTGCGACGCCCCCGAGGCCGAGCCCGTCGCAGACCAGCTTCGCGCGGCGGTCGGCGTCCCAGAGGTCGTGGGCCTGGGCCCATTCGAGGACCCGGCCGTACTCCTCGAGCACGTCCGGGTCGTCGGGCCGGTCGGTCATGGCCGCGGTCAGCTCGTCGAGCCGGGCCGCGGCGGCGCGGATCTCGGCGAGGGCGTCGTCGAGCACGTCGGCGAAGGTCGCCTCCAGGGGATGCGGCAGTTCCTGCAGCAGGAACCCGACGTCCGGGCCGCGCAGCACCTCGCCGGAGCGGGGTTCTTCGAGCCCGGCGAGCAGGCGCAGCAGGGTGGACTTGCCGCTGCCGTTCTCGCCGACCAGGCCGAGCCGCTGCCCGGCCGACGCGGTGAGGGAGATGCCGTCGAGCACGACGCGGGTGCCGTAGCCGAAGACGACGTCCTTGGCCAGCAACGGAAAAACGGGAGACATGTGCGATCACCGAGCCCTGGGGGAAGAAAGCGGAGATCCACGCCGGGCGTCGTGGCACGCGGGAGCGTCGGCTCGACCGGTGCCGCCTCAAGCGGGATGGGCGCGGTTCAGTTCCTCATAGTGGAGCCAGGTTAACGCAACAGCAGTAGAGTTAGTCAACGGGTTATGACCTGGGTCACATCCGGCAGGTCGCTCGTCGATCGTTCGGCCGCCGCGGTGCCGTCGGTCAGGAACTCGAGCAGGGCGGTCAGCTGGCGGCGGTCGAAGCGGGCGAGGCGCTCCCCGACGAACCGGGCCATCGGCGCGTACAGCTCGGCGAGCTCGGCCATCCGGTCGGGCAGCGGCCGGATGAGGAGCCGGCGCCGGTCGGCGGGATCGGGGGCGCGCTCGGCGAGCCGGTGGCGCTCCATCCGGTCGAGCAGCCGGGTGAACGCGCCGGTGCTCATCCCGAGCAGCCGGGCGAGCTCGGACGGCGAATCGCTGACGCCGCCGTGGAGCAGGTGCAGGCAGTGCAGCTCGGTCGGGGTGACGCCCATCCGTTCGGCGACCGCCGCGTGGAAGAGCGCGGTCGATCCCACGAACCGGGGGAGGGCGAGTGCGGCGGCGGTGGCGAGTTCGCGCTGGTCGGGCAACTTCCGTCCAAGGTCGGGTGACGACGCAGTCACTGCTCCGTGCAGTCACTGCCCCGCGAACGATAGCGGAGCGGCTTGACAAACCCGCAGGCGGCACCAAGTATGAAAGAAACCTTTCGAAAGAGCTCTTTCAGATCGGGGACCGATGGCCGGGCTGCCGCCGCGCAAGCGGATCGAAGACGTCGAGCTGCTGCGCGCGCTGGCGCACCCGCTGCGGTCGGCGCTGCTGAACCACCTGACCGCCGTCGGCCCGCGTACCGCCAGCGAGTGCGCCGAGGCGGTCGGCTCGACGGCGTCCAACTGCAGCTGGCACCTTCGGCAGCTCGCGCAGTACGGCCTGGTCGAGCGGGCCGAGGGCGAGGACGGCCGGGAGCGGCCGTGGCGGGCCCGGCAGGTCGGCCTGGAGATGGGGGAGCTGGCCGACGACCCGGCGCACCGGGCGGCGCAGCTGGGCGTGGTGGGCGCAACGCTGACCCACGAGCAGGAACTGACCCAGCGGTACCTGGACTCGCTCGACGACCTCGATCCGGACTGGCGGGCCGCGACCGGGTTGTCGACCTACGCCCTGCGCGTCAGCCCGGCCGAGCTGACGCGGCTGACCGAGGCGATCGACGCGCTGCTGCGCCCGTACATCGGCGCCATCCGGACCGACGCCCCCGCCGGGGCGCGCTCGGTGCACGTCGGCCTGCGCGCGTTTCCGCGGATCGAACACTCGGGGAAGGCGGAGGAATGAAGCAGCTGCTGGGGGTGCCGGCGTTCGCCCGGCTGTGGGTGGCCGCGTTCTTCGGCGAGACGGCCGAATGGATGCTGCAGGTGGCGTTGCCGATCTACGTCTTCCAGCGCACCGGCTCCGCCGCGACGACCGCGCTGAGCATCGTGCTCGGCCTGCTGCCCGCGGTGCTGCTGAGCCCGGTGGCCGGCGTCGTCGCCGACCGGTGGAACCGCCGCGCGGTGCTGTTCGGCGTCTGCGTCGGGCTCGCCGTGGTGGCGCTCCCGCTGCTGGGCGAGCCCGGCGTCACCGTGGTGTACGCGGTGATGGCCGCCCAGGCCGGGCTGGCGTCGGTGTTCGAACCCGCGCGCAACGCGCTCGTCCCGGAGCTGGTCGGCGTCGCGGACGTGACCGCGGCGAACGGGCTGATGAGCGTGAACGGCAGCGTCGCCCGGCTGGCCGGCGGCTGGGCCGGCGGCGCCCTGCTCGGCTTCGGCGGGCTCACCGACGTCATCACCGGTTACCTGGCCGTCCTCGCGGTCGCCGCGGCCCTGCTCGCCCGGCCGTTCCGCCGGGTCGCCGCGCCGGCACCGGTGCCGGCGCGGGAACCGGTGGTGCGCGCCTGGCTGGACGGCCTGCGCGAGCTGACGCACAACCGGCGGCTGCGGCGCACCGGGCTCGCGCTGGTCTGCACGTCGCTGGCGCAGGGCATGTTCCTGGTGCTGTTCGTCGTCTACGTCCTGGACGTGCTCGGCGGCAGCGAAGCCGACGCCGGCCTGCTGCGGGGAGTCCAGGCGATCGGCGGCCTCGCGGCCGGGTTCGCCGTCGCCACCGTGGCCCGGCGGATCGCCCCGGCCGCGCTGCTCGGCTGGGGCGCGGTCGCGCTGGGCCTGCTGTCCGCGGTGATCTGGAACCTGGCGCCGGTGACCACGGCGCTCGGGGTGTACGTCGGGTTGTTCGCCCTGGCGGGCGCCCCGGGGGTGGTCGTCGGGGCGGGGACGTTGTCGGAGATCCAGAGTGCGGTGGCGCCCGCACGCGCCGGGCGGGTGCTGAGCACGACGTTCGCCGCCGTGGCCGCCGGCACCACCGCCGGCGCGCTGCTGGCGGGCACGCTCGTCGCGACGACCGGGCCCGCCGTGCTGCTGAACGTCCAGGCCGGGGTCTACGTCCTCGCCGGGGTGCCGATGTTGTTCCGGAAACGCAGGTTTCGCGAAGCTTCCACGGCCGCGGTGGTTACGGTGGAGGGGTGCCGCACCTCTTCGCCACCAGCGACCTCCACGTGACCCACGAGGGCAACGGCCCGATCCTCGACTCGGTCGTGCCCGAAACCCCCGAAGACTGGCTGCTCGTCGCCGGCGACGTCGCCGAGCTGGCCGAAGCCACCATCGGGACGTTGAAGACCCTGCGCAGCCGGTTCGCGAAGGTCGTCTGGGTACCGGGCAACCACGAGCTGTGGACGACGAAGAACGACGACTGCCAGCTGCGGGGCCAGGCCCGGTACGAGTACCTGGTGGAGCAGTGCCGCGAGATCGATGTCCTGACGCCCGAAGACGAGTTCCCGGTCTGGCGCCACGGCCCGCGGCCGCTGACGATCGCGCCGCTGTTCCTGCTCTACGACTACAGCTGGCGGACGCCGGATGCGGAGGGCAAGTCCCTGGAGGAGGCCCTGCGCCAAGCCCGCGAGGCCGGCGTGGTCTGCACGGACGAGTACTTCCTGTACCCGGACCCGTACCCCAGCCGCCAGGCGTGGTGCGCGGACCGTCTGAAGATCAGCACCGAGCGTCTCGACGCGATCCCCGAGGACCACGGCACGATCCTGATGTCGCACTGGCCGCTGCACCGCCACCCGACGGCGCCGCTGTACTGGCCGGAGTTCGCGCTGTGGTGCGGCACGACGAAGACCGAAGACTGGCACGTCCGCTACCGCGCGGAAGTCGCGGTGTACGGGCACCTGCACATCCCGCGCAGCACCGAGGCCGACGGGGTCCGGTTCGAAGAGGTGTCGCTGGGCTATCCGCGCGAGTGGCGGAAGCGGGCGCGCGGTGCGGTGCCGATGCGCCGGATCCTGTGGCCGTCCTGATCCGGGGCGCGTGAGCCCGTCATGCTTCTTCGCGCCGCCGTTCCCTGAGTGCCCGCACCCGGCCGCGGCTGGCGCAGGCGGGAGAAGGGCACCATCGCCGCCGCCCGCCCGGGTCGGCGAACACCCCGCGGCAGTCCTGCTCGGGGCAGGCCCGCAGGTCGTGCCGCAGCGGGCCGGTGAGCCAGTCCGCGGCCTGGTGCGCCAGCCGGGCGAGGGCGGCCGCGGCGGTGGGCGGAGCACTCCGGTGCAGCCGGTCGAGGCCGGCGAGGTGCACCGGCTCCGGAACGAGCAGCGCAGCAAGAGCCCGGACCTGCTCCGCGGACGGCGCCTGGTCGTCGACCGCGGCCAGAGCCAAGGGCCGCAGCGTCTCGCGGACTTCGTGGGCCCGGTCCAGGTCGGCGTCGGTGACCGGGGCGAGCGGGGTCAGCTCGGAGAGCGCCAGCCACTCGCGCAACCGGTCCGAGCTCGGCAGGCGCTCGATCGGCTGAGCGCCGAAGTGCCGGCCGCGGGTGGCCAGGAGGTTCAGCCAGGGTGCGCCCATGTCGAGGCGGAAGTCTTCGGACACCTCGCCATCGTAACGGTTGAGGCGTTACACTTGCGGTCGTGACTGGGGAACCCAAGGTGCGGACGGTGCTGGGCGACATCGACCCGGCCGAACTGGGCGTGACGAACGCGCACGACCACCTCTTCTTCGCCTCGCAACTGCTGCCGGGCCAGGAGCTGGACGACCCCACCGCCGCCACCCACACGCTCCTCGACTTCAAGACGCGGGGTGGCAACGCGCTCGTCCAGTGGACCCCGTACGGCCTGACCCGGCGCACGCGCGAACTGGCCTGGATGGCCGGGGAAATCGGCGTGCACGTGGTCGCGGCCACCGGCCTGCACCGCGCCGAGCACTACACCCCGGCGATCCTCGGCCGCGTCGTCGACGACCTGGTCGAGACGTTCGTCGCCGACCTCACCGAGGGAACCCAGCCCGCCGACCTGCCCGACGAGCCGCGGACCGGTCCGCGCGCCGGGCTGATCAAGGTCGCCGGCGCCTTCCACACGATCGACGCGCACGCCCGGCTGACCATGACCGCCGCCGCGGTCGCCCACGAGGAGACCGGCGCGCCGATCGCCGTGCACCTCGAACTCGGCACGGCGGGCCTGGAGACGGTCGACCTGCTCTGCGGCAACCTCGACGTTCCCCCCGAAAAAGTGATCCTCGGGCACCTCAACCGGAACCCGGACCCGCCGCTGCACCGCAAGATCGCCGAGACCGGCGTGTTCCTCGGCTTCGACGGCCCGTCGCGGGCCAACCACGCCACCGACTGGCGGCTCTTCGACGGCCTCGAAGCACTCGTCGAAGCCGGGCACGGTGGCCGGCTCCTGCTCGGCGGCGACACGACCACCGCGGCCGCCCGGAACCAGCCGGGCGCGTCCTACCTGCTCACCACCCTCGCGCCGCGGCTGACCGAGCGGCTCGGCGGCGACGTCGTCACGGCCATGCTGGTGGCGAACCCCGCGCGGGCGTTCGCCACCAGCTGGCTCAAGTGACTCAGCGCAGGCCGAAGCCCTCCTGCCCGCCGCCACGGCCGCGGCGGCGCAGGTAGCGCTCGAACTCGGCGGCGATCTTGTCGCCGCTGACGTCCTGCTCCGCGACCTCGCTCTGGGCGTCCCCGCGCTCTTCGAGGCTCCGGACGTACTCGCTGATCTCTTCGTCCTCGTCGGCCATCTCGCTGACCGTGCGCTGCCACTCCTCGGACTGCTCGGGCAGCGCGCCCAGCGGGATTTCGACGTCGAGGATGTCCTCCAGCTTGTGCAGCAGCGCCAGCGTCGCCTTCGGGGACGGCGGGTGCGACACGTAGTGCGGCACCGCGGCCCAGATCGACACCGCGGGGATGCCCGCCTGCACGCAGTAGTCCTGCAGGATGCCGACGATGCCGGTGGGCCCCTGGTAGTTGTTGAGGTCGAGGCCGTAGAGCGACGCCGTGTCCTTGTCGTACGCCGTACCGGTGACCGGGACGGGCCGGGTGTGCGCGGTGTCGGCGAGCAACGCCCCCAGCGTCACCACCGTCGCGACGTCGAGCTGCTGGATGTGCTCCAGCAGCTCCGCGCAGAACGCCCGCCAGCGCATGTTGGGTTCGGGGCCCTGGACGAGGACCACGTCGCGGTCGAAGCCGTCGGGGCGGCACACCGACAGCCGCGTCGTGGGCCAGTCCACCCGTCGAGTGACGCCGTCCACCATCCGGACGGTCGGGCGGCTGACCTGGAAGTCGTAGTAGTCGTCGGGCTCCAGCTCCGCCAGCGGCGTGGCGTCCCAGTTCAGCTGCAGGTGCTCGACCGCCCGGCTGGCCGCGTCACCTGCGTCGTTCCAGCCTTCGAAGGCGACGACCATCAACGGTCGGGTGGGTTCGGGGCGGCCGCCGGGCGGCCGCGGGGTCTCGTCGACGGGCTCACTCACCGGACCAGCCTACGACCACCGGCCTTACGCTGTTCAGCATGTCCGACCGCCTGTCGTCACCGTTCCTCGATGCCCTTCGCTCGCGCGTCCTGGTGGCCGACGGGGCGATGGGCACTGCCCTGCAGGCCCACGACCTCGGCCTGGACGACTTCGGCGGTCTCGAAGGCTGCAACGAGATCCTCAACGTCACCCGGCCGGATGTGGTTCGCTCGGTGCACCGCGGATACCTGGAAGCGGGCGCGGACGCCGTCGAGACCAACACTTTCGGGGCCAATTTCGCCAACTTCGCCGAGTACGACATCACCGGCCGGATCTTCGAGCTGGCCGAGGCCGGCGCCCGGCTGGCCCGCGAGACCGCCGACGAGTTCGCGACGCCGGACCGCCCGCGGTTCGTGCTCGGCTCGGTCGGTCCCGGCACCAAGCTCCCGACGCTCGGCCACGCGCCCTTCACCACGCTGCGTGACGCCTACCGCGAAGAAGTCCGCGGCCTGCTCGCCGGCGGCGCCGACGCGGTGATCGTCGAGACCACCCAGGACATCCTCCAGACGAAGGCGTCGGTCATCGGCGCCAAGCGGGCGATGGCCGCCGAGGGCAGGCACGTGCCGATCCTCGTTTCGATCACCGTCGAAACCACCGGCACGATGTTGCTCGGGACCGAGGTCGGGGCGGCGCTCGCCGCGCTCGAGCCGCTCGGCATCGACGTCATCGGGCTCAACTGCGCCACCGGGCCGGCCGAGATGAGCGAGCACCTGCGGCAGCTGGCCAAGCACGCCCGGGTGCCGCTGTCGGTGATGCCGAACGCCGGCCTGCCCGAGCTCGGTCCGCACGGCGCGGTGTACCCGCTCGGCCCGGAAGCGCTGGTCGAGGCGCTGACCGGGTTCGTCCGCGAATTCGGCGCCGGCCTGGTCGGCGGCTGCTGCGGCACCACCGACGAGCACATCCGGCAGCTCGCGGCGGCGGTCTCCGGGACGAAACCGGTGGCCCGGCGGCCGCGGCCCGAACCCGGGGTCTCGTCGCTGTACCAGGCGGTCCCGTTCAAGCAGGACGCCAGCGTGCTGATGATCGGCGAGCGGACCAACGCCAACGGCTCGAAAGCCTTCCGCACCGCGATGCTCGAAGGCCGCTGGGACGACTGCGTCGAGATCGCCCGCGAACAGACCCGCGACGGCGCCCACCTGCTCGACCTGTGCGTCGACTACGTCGGCCGGGACGGCACCGCGGACATGGCCGAGCTCGCCGGGCGCCTGGCCACCGCGTCCACGCTGCCGATCATGCTCGACTCCACCGAGGTCGCCGTGCTCCGCGCGGGCCTCGAACGCCTCGGCGGCCGGTGCGCGGTCAACTCCGTCAACTACGAGGACGGCGACGGGCCGGAATCCCGGTTCGCCCAGGTCATGGCCCTGGTCAGCGAGTACGGCGCCGCGGTCGTGGCGCTGACCATCGACGAAGAAGGCCAGGCCCGGACCGCGCAGAAGAAGGCCGACATCGCCACCCGGCTGATCGAGGACATCACCGGCAACTGGGGGCTGCGCACCTCCGACGTCATCGTCGACGCCCTGACCTTCACCATCGCCACCGGTCAGGAGGAATCCCGCCGCGACGGCGTCGAAACGATCGAAGCCATCCGCGAGATCAAGCGCCGCCACCCCGAGGTCCAGACCACGCTCGGGCTGTCGAACATCTCCTTCGGGCTCAACCCGGCCGCGCGGCAGGTGCTCAACTCGGTGTTCCTGCACGAGTGCGTCCAAGCCGGGCTCGACACCGCCATCGTGCACGCGTCGAAGATCCTGCCGATGGCCCGGATCCCGGACGACCAGCGCGCGATCGCCCTCGACCTGGTCTACGACCGCCGCCGTGCGGGCTACGACCCGCTGCAGGAGCTGATGGCCCTGTTCGAGGGCGTCAGCGCGGCGTCGTCCCGGGCGTCCCGGGCCGAGGAGCTGGCCGCGCTGCCGCTGTTCGAACGCCTCGAACGCCGGATCGTCGACGGCGAACGCCAAGGCCTCACCGACGACCTCGACGCGGCCCTGCGGCAGCGACCCGCCCTGCAGATCATCAACGACACGCTGCTGTCCGGCATGAAGACCGTCGGCGAGCTGTTCGGCTCCGGGCAGATGCAGCTGCCGTTCGTCCTCCAGTCCGCCGAGGTGATGAAGGCCGCCGTCGCCCACCTCGAACCGCACATGGAAACCGGCGACGACTCCGGCAAGGGCCGGATCGTGCTCGCCACCGTCCGCGGCGACGTCCACGACATCGGCAAGAACCTCGTCGACATCATCCTGTCCAACAACGGCTACGAAGTCGTCAACCTCGGCATCAAGCAGCCCATCACGACCATCCTCGACGCGGCCGCGGACCACGGCGCCGACGCGATCGGCATGTCCGGGCTGCTGGTCAAGTCCACGGTGATCATGAAGGAGAACCTCCAGGAGATGAACTCCCGGGGCGTCTCCGCGCGC
Organism: Amycolatopsis sp. cmx-13-12; assembly: GCA_049998155.1. Lineage (GTDB taxonomy): Bacteria > Actinomycetota > Actinomycetes > Mycobacteriales > Pseudonocardiaceae > Amycolatopsis. The sequence goes on from JAEBES010000003.1 coordinate 243,200, forward strand.
TGGCCGGTGCTCCTGGGCGGGGCCGCACTCACCCGGTCCTACGTGGAGAACGACCTGACCGAGCTGTACCTCGGCGACGTCCGGTACGCCCGGGACGCGTTCGAGGGCCTGCGGCTGATGGACGCGATCATGGCCGCCAAGCGCGGGGAATCGCCGCTGGTGGACGCCGACGCGGAGAAAAAGCGTCAGGAGCGCAAGGAACGCCGCGAACGCTCGTTGCGGATCGCCGAGGCGCGCAAAGCCCGCAAGGCCGACGAAGAAGCTCTCGCCGGGCCGCCGCCCGCGCGCTCGGACGTCGCCACCGACGTCCCGCTGCCGAGCCCGCCGTTCTGGGGCTCGCGGGTGGTCAAGGGCGTCGCGCTCGCCGACTACGCCGCCATGCTCGACGAGCGCGCCACCTTCATGGGCCAGTGGGGGCTCAAGGGCGCGCGCGGCGGCGCCGGGCCGACCTACGACGAGCTGGTCGAAACCGAAGGCCGGCCGCGGCTGCGGTACTGGCTCGACCGGCTGACCGCCGACGGCGTCCTGGCCCACGCGGCCGTCGTCTACGGCTACTTCCCGTGCGTCGCCGAGGGCGACGACCTGGTCGTGCTGACGGAGCCGTCCGTCGACGCGCCCGAGCGGGTCCGCTTCACCTTCCCGCGGCAGCGCCGCGACCGGCGCCTGTGCCTGGCCGACTTCTACCGGCCGCGCGAAGCGGGCGAGATCGACGTCGTCCCCTTCACCGTCGTCACCATGGGCCAGCCGATCGCCGACTACGCGAACGAGCTGTTCGCCGCCGACGCCTACCGCGACTACCTGGAAGTCCACGGTCTCGGCGTCCAGCTCACCGAGGCGCTGGCCGAGTACTGGCACTGCCGCATCCGGCAGGAACTCACCTTCCCCGGCGGTGTGGCGGTCGCCTCAGAGGACCCCGACGACGTCGAGGACTTCTTCAAGCTCGGCTACCGTGGAGCGCGGTTCTCCCTGGGCTATGGCGCCTGTCCCGACCTCGAAGACCGGGCGAAGATCGTCGCCCTCCTCGAACCCGGCCGGATCGGCGTCAAGCTGTCCGAGGAGTACCAGCTGCACCCCGAGCAGTCGACCGACGCGATCGTCTGCCACCACCCGGAAGCCAAGTACTTCAACACCTGAGGAGACTCCACTGTGGACGGTATCGACGCCGTGTTGTGGGACATGGACGGCACGCTGGTCGATTCCGAGAAGCTGTGGGACATCGCCCTCTACGAGACGGCGGAGTGGCTGGGCGGCAAGCTTTCCGAACAGCAGCGGATGACCCTCGTCGGGTCCAACATGGACGACACCTCGGCGTACCTGCTCGAAGTGGTCGGCCGTCCGGTGACGCCCGAGGCGATCACGTCGACCGGCGAGGAGATCCGCCGCCGCACGGCCGGGCTCTTCGACGACGAGCTGCCGTGGCGCCCGGGTGCCCGGGAAGCGCTGACGGCGGTGCGCGAGGCGGGCCTGCGCTCGGCGCTGGTCACCTCGACCGAGCGCGACCTGACCGAGCTCGCGCTGAACACGATCGGCCGGGAGTTCTTCGACGTCACCGTGTGCGGCGACGAGGTCGATGGTCTGAACAAGCCGCACCCGCGCCCGTACCTCAAGGCGGCCGAGCTGCTCGGGGCCGACCCGGCGCGCTGCGTCGCGGTCGAGGACTCACCGCCCGGCACGGCTTCGGCGGTCGCGGCGGGCTGCACGGTCTTGGTCATCCCCAACGACGTCGAGGTCGAGGCGGGGGAGCGGCGGGTGTTCCGCGACTCGTTGGTGGGCATCGACGTGCCGGCGCTGGCGGCCCTGCTCGGCTGACCACGACCATGTCGCTTTTCCGCTAGCCCGGGGTCGCCGCGTCCGCAATGCTGGCGTGGTGCACGAGGACTTCGAGCGGTGCGTACGGGCCGTGCAGGCGAAGGACGCCCGGTTCGACGGGTGGTTCTACTGCGCGGTCCTGACCACCCGGATCTACTGCCGGCCCAGCTGCCCGGTGGTGCCGCCCAAGCGGCAGAACATGAGCTTCTACCCGAGCGCCGCGGCCGCCCAGCAGGCCGGGTTCCGGGCCTGCAAACGCTGCCGTCCCGACGCGAGCCCCGGCTCGCCGCTGTGGAACGAGCGCGCCGACCTGGTGGCGCGGGCGATGCGGCTGATCGCCGACGGCGTCGTCGACACCGAAGGCGTCCGCGGGCTCGCCGCCCGGCTCGGGTACAGCGTCCGGCAGGTCGAACGCCAGGTGTTCGCCGAACTCGGCGCGGGCCCGCTGGCCCTGGCCCGGGCCCAGCGCGCGCAGACCGCGCGCACCCTGATCGAGACGACCACGCTCCCGATGACCGAGCTGGCCCTCGCGGCCGGGTTCGGCAGCATCCGGACGTTCAACGACACCGTCCGTGAGGTGTTCGCCCTCTCGCCGACCGAACTGCGGCAGCGCGCGAAAGGCCGGTCCTCGGCGGCCGGGGCACTCGTCCTGCGGCTGCCGTACCGGAAGCCGCTGTGCCCGGACAACCTGTTCGGGCACCTCGTCGCGACCGGCGTGCCGGGCGTGGAGGAGTGGCGGGACGGCGCCTACCGCCGGACGCTGCGGCTGCCGCACGGCCACGGCGTCGTCGCGCTGCGGCCCGAAGACGGTCACATCGCCTGCCGGCTCAGCCTGACCGACCTCCGGGACCTGCCCGCCGCCACCAGCCGGTGCCGCCGGCTGCTGGACCTCGACGCCGACCCGGTCGCCGTCGACGAGCAGCTCGCCACCGACCCGCTGCTCGCCCCGCTGGTCGCGGCGGCGCCCGGCCGCCGGGTCCCGCGCACCGCCGACGGCGCCGAGTTCGCCGTGCGGGCGGTGCTGGGCCAGCAGGTCTCGACGGCGGCGGCCCGCACCCACGCGGCCCGGCTCGTCGTCGCCCACGGCGAACCGGTCGACGACCCCGAAGGCGGCCTGACCCACCTGTTCCCGTCCCCGGCGGCGCTGGCTTCGCTCGACCCCGAGACCCTCGCCATGCCCCGCAGCCGCCGTCGCACCCTGCTCGGGCTGGTCGCGGCGCTGACCGACGGGCTGGACCTCAGCGCGGGCAGTGACTGGGAGGCGGCGCGGGCCGCGCTGAGCGCGTTGCCGGGCTTCGGGCCGTGGACGGTCGAAACCATCGCGATGCGCGCGCTGGGCGACCCGGATGCCTTCCTCCCCACCGATCTCGGCATCAAGTACGCGGCGGAATCCCTCGGCCTCGGTGGCCAGGCGGCCGTCGTCGCCCGTTCCGCGGCGTGGCGTCCCTGGCGCGCCTACGCCACCCAGCACCTGTGGGCCACCGGTGACCACGCGATCAACCGGATGCCCGCGGCATGAAACCGACAGGAGAAACCATGCGCACCCACGCCGTCGTCGACAGCCCCTGCGGCCCGTTGACGCTGGTCGCCGAGGGCGACGCGCTCTGCGGCCTCTACATGGTCGACCAGCGCCACCGCCCGGACGAGCTGACCTTCGGCTCGCACGACCCCGGCGCCGCCGTCTTCGACCGCGCCGAAAGCGAGCTGAAGGAGTACTGGGCCGGCCAGCGTCACGAGTTCGAGGTGCCGCTGGTCTTCGCCGGCACGCCGTTCCAGCAGCTGGTCTGGGCCGAACTGCGCAAGATCCCCTACGGCACGACGATCTCCTACGGCCAGCTCGCCGACCGGCTCGGCAAGCCGGCGGCGTCCCGGGCCGTGGGCCTGGCGAACGGGAAGAACCCCATCGGCATCATCGTCCCGTGCCACCGGGTGGTCGGCTCGACCGGCTCGCTCACCGGCTACGGCGGCGGCCTCGAGCGCAAGCGGTACCTGCTGGACTTCGAGCAGGGCGCGCTCTTCTGATCCCAACGGGTGGGAGCCGGCGTCCACGGCAGTGTGAGATGGGCGGCATCCCCGGCGGGCCGGGGCGGCGCGGCGGGGTGCGGGATGGAAGGATTCCGCACCGTGAAGACCTTCGATGAGCTGTTCGCGGAGCTTGCCGAGCGCGCGCGTACCCGTCCCGACGGGTCCGGCACCGTCGTCGCCCTCGATGCCGGGGTGCACGCCCAGGGCAAGAAGGTGCTCGAGGAAGCCGGCGAGGTGTGGATCGCCGCCGAGCACGAGTCCGACGAGCGCCTCGCCGAGGAGATCTCCCAGCTGCTGTACCGGGTGCAGGTGCTCATGCTCGGCCGCGGCCTGTCGACCGAGGACGTCTACCGCTACCTGTGACGGGGTTTCGCCCGGTGCTGGACCGGGCGAGGGATTGAGGAGAGAAGCGAAATGCTGCGTGTTGCCGTGCCGAACAAGGGAGCCCTCGCCGCCGCAGCGACGGAGATGCTCGGCGAGGCGGGCTACCGCAAGCGGCATGAGCAGCGCGACCTGACCGTGCTCGACCACGTCAACGAGGTCGAGTTCTTCTTCCTGCGTCCCAAGGACATCGCCATCTACGTCGGCTCCGGCGAGCTCGACCTCGGCATCACCGGCCGCGACCTCGCGCTCGACTCCGGCGCCCCGGTCGAGGAGATCCAGGCGCTCGGCTTCGGCGGCTCGACGTTCCGCTACGCCGCTCCGGCGGGCCGGGACTGGAAGCCGGCGGACCTGCACGGCAAGCGGCTGGCGACGTCGTACCCGCGGCTGGTCCGCGACGACCTCGCCCGCCACGGCGTCGAGGCCGAGGTGATCCGCCTCGACGGCGCGGTGGAGATCTCGATCCAGCTCGGCGTGGCGGACGCGATCGCGGACGTCGTCGAGTCGGGGCGCTCGCTGCGGCAGAACAACCTGGTGGCCTTCGGCGACCCGATCTGCGTCTCGGAAGCGGTGCTGCTGCAGCGCCGGGGCACCGAGGAGAGCAAGGCGAAGTCGCAGCTGGCCGCGCGCCTGCGCGGGGTCGTGTTCGCGCAGCAGTACATGATGCTCGACTACGACTGCCCGCGGACGCTGGTGGAGCGCGCGATCGCGATCACGCCGGGCCTGGAGTCGCCGACGGTGGCGCCGCTGGCCGACGAAGACTGGGTGGCCGTGCGCGCGATGGTGTCGCGCAAGAAGGTCAACCTGATCATGGACGAGCTGGCCGAAGTCGGCGCGAAGGCGATCCTGGCCTCCGACATCCGCTCCTGCCGCCTCTGACCCCCCACCCGTCGTGAGTGGTAAGGCGGGTTCTAACCCGCCTTACCACTCACGACCGGGGACGGTGGGGTTTCTTCGGCAGCAGGTCGTAGAGGCCCTTGCGGGCGCCGTTGTCGTTGACGTTGCGGGCCACCGCCACCTCGGAGATGAAGTCCTCGAAGACGAACTCCTCGTCGGCCGGGACCACCGCGGGGGCCTGGTTCTGCTCCAGGTAGCCGTCGAGCGTCTCGGCGATCTCGCGGAACGACAGCGCCTGCAACGTCTCCGGCGCGTACGTCGTCACCGGGACGCCGTGCGCGGCCGCCTCGTTCATCACCACACCAAGAGGCAGGTGCGACAGCATCGGGATGCCGAAGTCGTACATCTCCTGCAGCGCCGCGGCCGCGTAGTGCGAGATCGGCCGCCGGTACAGGCTCGGCACCAGGCCGAACCAGGACAGCGGCTGGCGCCCGACGGTCTGCTCGACGTACCGGACCTGGTCGGCCAGCAGCCGCAACGCGCGGATGCTCGTCTTGTCCGGCTGGACCGGCACCAGGATGCCGTGCGAGGCCGCCAGCGCGTTGTTCGTCAGCACGTCCAGCGCCGGCGGGCAGTCGATGACGCAGTGGTCGTAGTTGGCGAACTGGATGACCCGCGCGAGCTGCCAGCCGGGGACACGGAACGAGTCGAGCCGCCGGATCAGGTCGAACATCCCCGGCGACGTCGGCACGACGTCGAGCGCGCCGCCGCGGCCGAGGTTGCTGCGCGGGTGCGGGACGACGAGCTCTTCGATCGGGCCCTTCCACGTCTTGGCCAGCGCTTTCGCCAGGCTCGGCTGGTCCGCGGCCACCTCGGACAGCCCGAGCATCTCGGTCGTCGCGTGGCCCTGCGGGTCGAGGTCGACCAGGAGCACCCGGCGGCCCCGCTCGGCCAGTGCGGCCGCGGTGCCGACGCTCAGAGAGGTCTTGCCGACCCCGCCTTTCTGGTTGACCACCGAGGTGATCTGCATGCCGGAGCGCTCCTCAAGTCGGTCGTTCCGCGAAGGTTATTGGATGCGGGCCCGTTCTGGGTGGCTATCCGCCCCCGGCCTGTCGCGGCCGGACCATCAGCGCCTGCGCGCCGGTGGCCACCGGGCCGCTGTCGTCGTGCAGGATGCTCGTCGCCGTGCCGATGCCGTGGTGGCCCACCAGCGTCACCGCGTCGAGGCCGATCCACTCCCCGGACGGCACCCGCCGCAGGTGCACGGTGAGTTCTGAGTTGATGAACCACCACTTCCGCGGGTCGAGGTAGTTCGACACGCCGTTGCCGGAGTCGGCGACGGCGAAGAGGCGCTGCAGCCCGCTCGGCTCCTCGCCGTCGACCAGCGGGACGCGCTGGCGGGCCCACACGGCCGCCGGGCCCGCGACGTCCATGCCGCCGCGCACCGCGCGCCACTCGACCGCGTCGAGGTAGCCGCTCTGCCAGCCTTCCGGCCACGGCGACTCGGCGACGCTGCCGTGTGTGGGCAGCCGCGGGCCGGCGTCGGTGGCGACCTCCGCCGTGTCCGACGTCGCGATGCGCCACGCCGACGCCCGCGCCACGACCCGTTCGGCGCTCGCCAGCTCGGCCTGCAGCAGCTCGACCGACCGGCCGGGCCGGTCGACCCGGGCCCGCACGGTGAGTTCGGCGACCGGCGCCGGGCCGAGGATCTCCACGGTCACCCGCGCGAGTTCGGCGGGATGGGCGGATTCGACGTTTTCGAGAGCGCGGACGAGCAACGCCGACGGCGGGCCGAAGTGCTGGGCGTCCGGGGTCCACGGGCCGGCCGTGTGCCCGGTCGCGGAAAACCGGCCGTCACCGAGCGGGGCGTAGAAGGCGTCGGCCATCAGTCGGCCCGGTCCAGGGGGGTCTCGTCGCCCGCGTCGGGCTCCGGCCAGCCGGGGTATGCGGGTGGGGTGCCGCCGTACTCCGGGCAGTGCGCCTGGTGGTCGCACCAGTTGCACAGCTTGCTCTTGTTCGCCCGGAAGTCGCCGGTCTTGCCCGCCTTGAGGATGGCCTGCCAGATGGCTTCCAGCGTGCGTTCGAAGCGCAGCAGCTCGGCCTCGTCGGGCGTGTAGGCCAGCGACTGGCCGTCGGTCAGGTACATGAGCTTCAGCTGGCGGGGCACGATCCCTCGCAGCCGCCACAGGACCACGGCGTAGAACTTCATCTGGAACATCGCCTTGGCCTCGCCGATCTCGCGCGGCGCGGCCCCGGTCTTGTAGTCGACGACCCGGATCTCGCCGGTCGGTGCGACGTCGAGCCGGTCGATGTAGCCGCGCAGCAGGACCCCGGAGCCGAGTTCGATCTCGACGTGCAGCTCGCAGGCCTCCGGTTCCAGGCGCCGCGGGTCTTCGAGTTCGAAGTAGGCGTCGAGGAGCTTTTCGGCCGACCGGAGCCATTCCGCGTGTTCGTCGGGCTTTTCGCCGTCGAACAGCTCGGTCCACTCCGGACGGTCCGCGGACAGGTCCGTCCACGCCGGGCCGAGGAGCTCGCGCGCCTGGGCGGGGACGCGCTCGGCGGCCGGCAGGGCGAACAGGCGCTCCAGGACGGAGTGGACGAGCGTGCCGCGCAGCTGGGCCTTGGTCGGGACCTCCGGCAGCCGGTCGACCGCGCGGAACCGGTAGAGCAGCGGGCACTGCTTGAAGTCGCTGGCCCTCGACGGCGACAGCGCGGGCCGCCGCCGCACCTCGGTGGCGACGGCGGAGGCTGGGGAGTCGGTGGTGACGGTGTCGGCGTCGGGCATGGGCAGAGCGTAACGCCGGGGTCCGACAGTTCCGGCGACCGCAACGCCCGCCACCGCCCAAGCGCCCCGATGTGGCGTTCGGTGCTCCATCCATGCCCCCGCCACCACCCTCGACGGAGGCGCTTCGCGCCGCAGTGCCGATCAATGCACCCGATGCCACATCGGGGCGCATCCGGCCACGCGACACCGGTGGGGACCGGATCACCCGGTACCCACACCCGGGGCTCTAGGCTCTCCGCATGGCCGCGACCAGTGAACAGGGCACCGGGGGGACCCGGCAGGCCGTCGTCTCGGACGGCGGCCTCGTGCTGTTCCGGGTCGCCGGGGTGCCGGTGCTGCTCGCGCCCTCCTGGTGGATCGGCTCGCTGATCGTCGTCGTGCTGTACGCGCCGCTGGTCGGGCGGCTGCTGCCGGACGCCTCGACCACGACGTCCTGGCTGCTGGCCGGCGCGTTCGCGCTGCTGCTGGGCCTGTCCGTGCTGGCCCACGAGCTCGGGCACTGCCTGGTCGCGCTGCGGCTGGGGATCCCGGTGCGGCGGCTGCGCCTGTTCCTCCTCGGCGGCCTGTCCGAAGTGGCCCGCACGCCCAAGCGTCCCGGCGACGAAGGCCTGGTCGCCGCGGCCGGGCCCGCCGTGTCGCTGCTGCTCGGCGGCCTCTGCGGCCTGCTGATGTTCGCCGTCCCGCCGGACGGCGCGGTCTGGCTCCTGGTCGCCGAATGCGCAGTGGCGAACCTCGCCGTCGGCGTGTTCAACCTGCTGCCCGGGCTGCCGCTGGATGGCGGCCGGCTGGTCCGCGCCGGCGTCTGGGCGGTCACCGGCGTCCGCGCCAGGGGCACGCGCGCGGCGGTCGCCGGCGGCGCGGTCGTCGCCGCGGGGCTGCTGGTCTGGGCCCTGTGGGGCCTGGCGACCGCAAGCCCGGACCGCTGGCTGCGGCTGGGTGTCTGCGTCGTGACGGCGTGGTTCGTGATCCTCGGCGCGCGTTCGGAGCTGGCCGCCGAAGCCCGCCGCACCTGGCCGGAGGGCCTCGTCCTCGGCGAGCTGGTCCGGCCGGTGCTGCAGCTGCCCGCCGAGAGCCCGGTGTCGGACGCGCTGGCCGCGTCGGCCGGCCGGGGTGTGGTCCTGGTCCGCGCCGACGGGGTGGCGGCCGGGCTCCTGGACGTGAGCGCGGCGGAACGGCTCGCGAGCTCCTCGCCGCACGCCCCGGCCGAGTTCGCGGCCGAGCCGATCCGGGCCGAGACGGTGCTGCTGGCGTCGGAGCCGGGGGAGGACGTCGTCGAGCGGGTCCGCGAAACCGCGGCGTGGCAGTTCCTCGTCGTCGACGACGAGGGGCGCCCGGCGGGCGTGCTGCGCCGGGACGACCTGCGGGCCGCGCTGAACCGCCGTACCCGCTGAGTCACCGGCCCGCGCGGCCTGCGAAGATCTGGCGTCGGCCAAACGGGTTACAGGAGGAAGTGTTGTCGGTCAGCGGACCGTTTCGCGCGGGTGATCGGGTGCAGTTGACCGACTCGAAGGGGCGGCACTACACCCTGACGCTGGCCGCCGGTGGTGAGTACCACACCCACCGCGGTGCTTTGGCCCACGACGACCTGATCGGCCGCCCCGAAGGCTCGGTGGTGACGTCCGCGGGCGGCTCGACCTACCTCGCGCTGCGCCCGCTGCTGCCGGACTACGTCCTCTCGATGCCCCGTGGCGCGCAGGTGATCTACCCCAAGGACGCGGCGCAGATCGTCATGTGGGGTGACATCTTCCCCGGCGCACGCGTGCTCGAGGCGGGTGCCGGTTCCGGCGCGCTGACGTGCTCGCTGCTGCGCGCGGTCGGCCCGGCCGGCCGCGTGCACTCCTACGAGATCCGCGACGACCACGCCGAACACGCCGAGCGCAACGTGGTGAAGTTCTTCGGCGAGAAGCCGGCCAACTGGTCGCTCACGGTGGCCGACCTGGCCTCGCACGAGGGTGAGGTGGACCGGGTCGTGCTGGACATGCTGGCGCCGTGGGACCAGCTGCCGAACGTGGCCGCCCACCTGGTGCCGGGTGGCGTGCTGACGGTCTACGTGGCGACCGTGACGCAGCTGTCGCGGGTCACGGAGTCGCTGCGCGAGCAGCAGTGCTGGACCGAGCCCGAGTCGTGGGAGACGCTGATGCGCCCGTGGCACGTCGTGGGCCTGGCGGTCCGCCCGGACCACCGGATGGTGGCGCACACGGCGTTCCTGCTCACCGCCCGGCGGCTGGCCGACGGAACGGTGTCGCCGCGCGTGTCCCGCCGGCCGTCCAAGGGCAAGGGCTGAGCGGATGCCGCCGGGCCGGAAGGCCGGCTTCGCGGTGGCCGTGGTCGTCATCGCGGTCCTGATCGTGCTGTGCGTGGGCTTTGCGCCGTCGTGACTGGTCGGCTCCGCACCCGGGCTCGGCGGCCTCCTGGCGCTGTCCGGAGTGGGCTGGGGGCCGTCCTCACGTCCCGGCAGCTGCTGCTCGACCGGGAGAGCCGGTCGATCGACCTGTTCACCAAGGCGATCGACCACCTCGGCGCCGACCCGGCAGGGCGCGGTCTACGCGTTGGAACAGCTGCGGCGCTCGATCTCCGCTACCGCGGGTACGTCCACGCCTTGCTCACCTCGTTCGTCGGCACCCGGGCACCGTGGCGGGGCGAGTCCACACCGCGCCGCGCCGGCGGCCCGGCCAACGACGTGGCGGCCGCGATCGCGGCGCTGGGGCGCGGCGGGTGATCGAACCGGACGCGACGTCCGAGCTGTAACGCGTCGATCTGCGGGACGCCGATCTGACCGGCCGGACGATCCCGCGGGTGTGTTCCGCAGGCGCGAACCTGTCCGGCGCGACGCTGTCCGGCGCGCTCCTGCGGGGCGCGGATCTGCGCGGGGCGGACCTGACCGCGGCGGCCCTGGAGGGCACCGACCTGGCCGGCGTCCGCACCGACGCGGCCACGCGCCGGCCCGAGGGGTTCACCCCGCCCGGCTAACCGGGCACGCACCAGCGGCCGTTCTCCTTGTGGAGCGGGAAGGGGGTGTCCTTGACCCCGCCCGAGGCCTCGACGTGCACCTTCGCCGTCGCCGACTCGCCGCGCAGCTCCGGCGGCGCCAGCAGCTTCACCGTGACCGGACCGGCCGCGTCCCACATCCGCTGGAGGCCGGCCAGCGCCTCCGTGGTCTGCGGGCGGCAGGTGAGCCGCCCGAACGCCGCCGAGTCGTGGCGGGCGATCGCGTCGACGATCGCCCGCGCCAGCACCGCCACCGCCGCCGTGTCGGCCTCGTCCGGGGCCGACGGCCGCGTCGGGCCGGTCGGCGGCGACGGCGGGGCCGAAGCCGGAGGCGGGGAGCCGGCCGAGGCCACCAGCAGCAGCCCCAGCACCACGCCCGCGCCGGCGACGCCGAGCAGGACCAGCCCGGCCACGAGCGGGCGGTTCACCGCCGCCAGGTGCTCACGAGCCGTCCGCCTTGACGTTGGACAGGCACCAGAGCCCGGATTCCTTCTGCGCGGACATCGTGCCGACCTTGGTCTTGCTGCCATCGGTGGCGGAGTAGCGGACGGTGGCCTTGTCGCCGGTCTCCTGCGGCGTGCCGGTCAGCTTCACCGTGACCTTCGGGATGTCGCCGGTGGTGCCCTCGTAGACGCTGCGGCAGATGGTGTCGCCGAGCGCGTTCTCGTCGCCGGCGTTGTAGGCCGAGACGGTCGAGTCGAACAGCTCCTGGGAGCTGTCCTTGCCGCCGGGGGCGGGGCCGCCCGCCGGCTTGCTGCTCTTCGACGTCGGGCTGGTCGGCGCGGTGCTCTTGGGCTTCGGGGTGGACGCCTTCGGGACGGTCGAGGGCGCGTGGGGCGCCGCCGAGCTGCTGCTCGCGGGCGGGGCGGCGGTCTGCTGGTCGTCGTTGTTCAGCAGGACCACCGCGGCCACGCCGCCACCGACGAGCACCACCGCGGCCGCCGCGATGGCGACGATCAGGCCGGTGTTCTTCTTCTTGGGCGGCGAGGCTTCGCCGAAGCCGCCGTAGGGGTCGTGGCCGCCGAACGACTGGGGCGGCTGGCCCCACTGGTCCTGCCCGCCGTACTGCGGATAGCCCTGCTGGGGCTGAGGACCCGTCTGCGGCTGGTACCCGCCCTGCCCGTACTGCTGAGTGCCGTCGTACCCGCCTTGGCCGTACTGCTGGCCGCCGTCGTACCCGCCCGGCTGCCCGTACTGCTGCGTGCCGTCGTACGGGCCGGGCTGCCCGAACTGCTGGGTCCCGCCGTAGCCGGGCTGGGGCTGGGGGCCGCTCTGGGGGTAGCCGCCCTGCTGGGGCTGGCCGTACGGCCCGGGCTGCTGCCCGTAGCCGTCGGGCTGCTGGCCGTAGCCGCCCGGTTGCTGCGGCGGGTAGGTCATGAGTGGTGCCCCCTCGCGTTCCTTCGGTGGCGCCCGGCCCTCGGGGCCGGTACGGCGTCGCCCGATGCTAGCCACCGGGCCGGGCCGCCGCGCGGTTAGGGCGGAACTGGCCGGAATTGCCCGGATCCCGGGCGGCGGTTGGCCGTCTCGCGGGCGGGGTACTCCCGACGTGCTTGCTTCGTCCCGGCCCGGAAGGACCCGCGACACACCGGCGCCACGGCACCGAAATGGCCGCTTGCGCTGCGGGAATGTCCGTGCTGGAGGGGGCCGGCAAACCGCGACGCGCCGATCTTGTGATCCGGAAAGGCCTTTTCTTGTCGGTGATCGCCGGTACCGTGGAATGAAAAGCACTCCGAGGAGGTGCCCGATGCATCATGACCTTCCCGGAGGTCGGCGCGAGGAGGCCGACCCTTCAGCAACATCAGGAGCTGGGACGACGGCGGACGAGCAGGCTCGGCAGATCCGTTTTCTCGAGGAAGAAGTGGCGCTGCTGCGCCGCAAACTGACGGACTCGCCACGGCAGAACCGCGTTCTCGAACAGCGGCTCGCCGAGGCCTCGGAAAGGGTGAGCCAGCTCACCGAGCGCAACACCAAACTGGTCGAAACCCTGCGCGAAGCGCGAGGACAGCTCCTCGCTCTCCGTGAGGAGGTCGACAGGCTGGCCCAGCCACCGTCCGGGTACGGCGTCTTCGTGGAGGCCTACGAGGACAACACGGTGGACGTCTTCACGGCCGGCCGGAAGATGCGGGTGTCGGTGTCGCCCGCGGTCGAGCTCTCGTCGTTGCGCCGCGGCCAGGCGCTGCGGCTCAACGAGGCGCTCACCGTGGTCGAGGCCGGCGGTTTCGAGCGCACCGGTGAGGTGTGCGCCCTGCGTGAGGTGCTCGCCGCCGACGTCGAGGGCGGCAGCCTTCGCGCGCTGGTGGTCGGGCACGCGGACGAAGAGCGGGTGGTCCTGCTCTCCGACCTGCTGGCCGAGCAGCCGCTCAAGCCGGGCGACTCGCTGCTGGTCGACTCCAAGGCCGGCTACGCGTACGAGCGCGTGCCGAAGGCGGAGGTCGAGGACCTGGTGCTGGAGGAGGTGCCCGACGTCCGCTACGAGGACATCGGTGGCCTCACCCGGCAGATCGAGCAGATCAGGGACGCGGTCGAGCTGCCGTTCCTGCACGCCGACCTCTACCAGGAGTACCAGCTGCGGCCGCCCAAGGGTGTCCTGCTCTACGGCCCGCCGGGCTGCGGCAAGACGCTCATCGCCAAGGCGGTGGCGAACTCGCTGGCCAAGAAGGTGGCGGCGGCGCGGGGCGACAACGAGGACGGGAAGTCCTACTTCCTGAACATCAAGGGTCCCGAGCTGCTCAACAAGTTCGTCGGGGAGACCGAGCGGCACATCCGCCTGATCTTCCAGCGGGCGCGGGAGAAGGCCTCCGAGGGCACCCCGGTGATCGTGTTCTTCGACGAGATGGACTCGATCTTCCGGACCCGTGGGTCGGGCGTGTCGTCCGACGTCGAAACCACGATCGTGCCGCAGCTGCTGTCGGAGATCGACGGTGTCGAAGGCCTGGAGAACGTCATCGTCATCGGCGCCTCCAACCGCGAAGACATGATCGACCCGGCGATCCTGCGGCCGGGCCGGCTCGACGTCAAGATCAAGATCGAGCGTCCGGACGCCGAAGGCGCGAAGGACATCTTCTCCAAGTACCTGGCCGAAGGCCTGCCGATCCACGCCGACGACCTCGCCGAGTTCGGCGGGGACCCGAAGGCGACGTTCGACGCGATGATCCAGCACACCGTCGAGCGGATGTACGAGGAGAGCGACGAGAACCGGTTCCTCGAGGTGACCTACGCCAACGGGGACAAGGAAGTCCTGTACTTCCGCGACTTCAACTCGGGCGCGATGATCCAGAACATCGTGGACCGGGCGAAGAAGTCGGCGATCAAGTCGGTGCTGGAGACGAAGCAGCCGGGTCTGCGCGTCCAGCACCTGCTCGACGCGATCGTCGACGAGTTCGCGGAGAACGAGGACCTGCCCAACACCACCAACCCGGACGACTGGGCCCGGATCTCCGGCAAGAAGGGTGAGCGGATCGTCTACATCCGCACGCTCGTCACCGGCAAGAACCAGGACTCGGGGCGGGCGATCGACACCGCCACGAACACCGGTCAGTACCTGTAAGAGCGCACAACGATGGGGCGCCTGCCGCGGCAGGCGCCCCATCGGCGTGTCTAGCGGCGGACCAGCTCGGCGTCGGGGGAAGCCGAGCGGCGCAGGCGCAACCTGCCGTGCGCGGCCAGGATCCCCAGCACCACGAGCAGCGCCCCGGCCGGCTGGTTCCAGCTCACCGGTTCCCCCAGCACGAGCACCCCGAGCAGCACGCCGACCACCGGCGTCAGGTAGGTCACCGCGGAGGCGTTCGCCGCGCCCCAGGCCGCGATGATCCGGGTGTTCCAGGCGTAGGCGATACCGGTGCCGAAGACGCCGAGGGCGAGCATGCTCGCCACCACCGGCAGGCTCAGGTGCACCGGCGTCGCCGCGATCGCCGGGCTCAGCAGACCCAGGATCACCGTCGCCGACGCCGTCTGCCCGAACGCGACGACCACCGGATCCGTCCCACGGGGTGAGACGAACCGGCGCAGGTACACGAAACACGCGCCGTAGCACGTGGTCGCGCCGAGGCAGGCGAGCTGGGCGGTCAGCTGGTGGGACACGTCGACGCCGTGCCACACCCCGACGATGGTCAGCACCCCGAGGAACCCGAGCAGCAGGCCCAGCACCCGCGGCGGCGTGAACCGCTCCTCCGGCAGCGCCGCGGCGGCCAGCAGCATCGTGATCAGCGGCGTCGTCGCGTTGAAGATGCTGGCCAGCCCGGACGAAATGTACTGTTCCGCCCACGAGAACAGCAGGAACGGCACGACGCACAGCAGCACCGACACGACCGCGAGGTGCCCCCACAGCACGGGATGGCGGGGGAGCGGCCGCCGGCGCACCAGCAGGATCACGGCCAGCGCCAGCGCCCCCAGCGCGACCCGGGCGAGCGCGACCTGACCGGGGGAGAGCCCGCCGAGCCCCACCTTGATGAACAGGAAACTCGCACCCCACACGATCGCCAGCAGCGCGAACCGCACCGTGACCCCGAACTCCGCCAGTCGCATGGCCGCAGTCAAACCGGCGGACCGGCCGGAAAGCCAGTGGTTTTCCGACGCCGCGTTGGGTATAACGGCCTATACCATGGGGCGGGACTGGCGGGTGGCGGTCGAGTACGTGGCGGCCCGCGCCGGCGGGCCGCCGCTGCCGGCGGGCCTCGACGTCACGATCCACTTCCACCCGGACCGGCTGGTGGGGGACGTGCCCCTGCTGCGCCACTGGCTGACCGACGGTGTCTACCGGTCGCAGTTCGAGACGGGGACGAGCAACGGCGGCCTGACCGCGCACCCCGGCGGTGCCCGGTGGCGCTGGGAACACCGGATGTTCGGCGGTGTCTACGACGACCTGCCGCCGCCGGCCCGCCCGAAGTACGGCTCCCTCGGCCACCGCCGCCGTCCGGCCGGGGGCTCGGTGCGGTTCGGGTCGGCGCACTTCCGGCTCAAGCGGGAAGTCCTGGCGCGCACGACGTTCTGCTATCCCGACAGCTTCGCGGAGCCGACGCACTTCGGCACGCTCGAGCACATGCCGCTGATCCCCCTCGTCGAAGCCGATGCCCCCGACGAGCTCGACGACTACATCGAAGCCCAGGTCCACGGCCCGCTCCGGCTCCCGGACGACGTCGCCGCCCTGGTGCTCGACCCCTCGTTCCGGGGCACCGACGTCGAAGCGGCGGCCGCGGAGTCCGGTATCCCGACCTCCTGGCACCACGGCTTCCGGCTCTCCGTGACGACGCTCGCCGGGCACGCGGACTACCGCGGCGCCGACGTCGTGCGGGCCGGCGAAGACGTCGCCGAGGACGGGTGGCTGGACGCCCGCGTCATCGGTGCCGCCGTCCGCGCCGGCCGGCACGACCCCCAGGTGCTCAAGCGGCTGTGGCACTGCACCGCCCGGTTCGGCCTACGCGGGTAGCAGCGCTTCGGTCAGCCGGCGCCAGTGCGGCATGGCCGAGGTGCCCGGCTCGACGCCGATGACCTGGACGCCGACGTGGTCGGCGCCCGCGTCGAGGTGGGCGCGCAGCTTCGCGGTGATCGTCTCGAGGTCGCCCCAGAACACGAGGTCGTCGACGAGCCGGTCGCTGCCGCCGTCGATGTCCTCTTCGGTGTAGCCGAGCCGGAGGAACTTCGCGATGTTGTACGGCGTCGTGAGGTACGGGTGCAGGTGCTTGCGGGCGACCTCGCGCGCCGTGGCCGCGTCCGTCTCGAACAGCACCGCGTGCTCGACGCCGAGGAACGGGCCCGCCCCGAGGATCTCCCGCGCCTGGGCCGTGTGCTCCGGGGTGACGTGGTAGGTGTGCGCGCCCGCCGACCGGTCACGGGCCAGTTCCAGCATCTTCGGGCCGTACGCCGCGAGGATCCGCCGCATCGGTGCGCGCGGCGCGGGGTTGACCTTCGGGTCGGCGTCCAAGGCGTCGAGGTAGTCGTTCATCGCCCGAAGCGGCTTCGCGCCGGGCTTTCCGGCGCCGAAACCCAGGCCCAGCAGGTGGCGGTCCGGGTAGGCGTCGGCCAGCAGGAGAGCCGCGCCGCGGGTCCACCGCGCCTCGCGGGACCAGATCTGCGCGATGCCGTTGACGACGGTGAGGCGTTCGGTGGCCGCCAGCAGGAAACCGGCGTGCGTCAGGGCCTCCCGTCCCTCGCTCTCCGGGATCCAGATCGCCGGCCAGCCGAGTTCTTCCAGCTCCTGCACCGAGTCCCGGATCAGGCCGGCCGGCTGGTCCTCGAAGTCGAACGTCCAGATCCCGTAGCGGCCGAGCCGCATGTTCTCGATCGTACCCATAAATCGAAGTATCGCAGATTTTCGATATGAAGCAACGGGCGGGTGGGCGAGCCGGGGGAAGGGCAGGTCAGAGGAGGTGGCCGAGGGTGGCGACGAGCTCGGCGATCCGGGCTTCGTCCCGCTTGTAGTGCGTCCACTTGCCCACACGCGTCGCCCGCACCAGCCCGGCGCGCTGCAGCTCGGCCATGTACGCCGAGACAGTCGATTGCGCGAGCCCCGTCTTCTCCTGGATGTGCGTCACGCACACGCCGACCTCGACCGGATCGGCGATGGCTCGCTCGACAGGGAAGTGACGCACCGGCTCCCGCAACCACCGCAGCACCTGCAACCGCACCGGGTTCGCGAGCGCTTTGAACACATCGAGCAGCTGCTCGACGTCGGCTTCGGGTTCGGTGTGCGCAGTCATGGGCCTCGGGATCAGCATAGCCGCCTTCGGCGTGTACTCCCCGGCGCCGCGCGTATAACGACCTATACTCACCGGCGTGACCGAAGAAACCCGGCCCCGCGCGCCCATCACCGAAGCCGACGTCCTGGCCTGGCTGGAGACGACGGCGGCCGCCGTCGAAGCGGGGGAGGTGAGCGCTCAGGAACTCATCGACCTGCTCGGCGAGCTGCGCCGCGCGTCCGCGGCCTGCGCCGACGCCTCGGACTGGCTGCTGCTCGCGGCCCGCGAAGGCGGCGCCAGCCTGCGTCAGATCGCGCCCGTCTTCGGCAAGGGCTACGTCCGGGCCCCGGCCGCGCGCCTCGAGAAGCTGCACCGCCAGGCCCAGACCGCGGGGCAGTGGCTGGCCATCCTGCGGCACAAGCAGACCGCATGAGCGCGCGCATCGCCCTGGGGCTGGCGGCACTGGGCCGTCCCGCGTACATCAACCTGGGCACCGAAGGGGCGTTGCCGCCGGTGCGGGACGTCGCTTCGATGCGCGCGGCGACCTTCGCGGTGCTCGACGACGCCTATGCCGCGGGTATCCGGCACGTCGACGTCGCGCGCTCCTACGGGCGCTCCGAGGAGTTCCTGGCCGGCTGGCTCGCCGAACGGGGGTACCCGGGCATCGAGATCTCCAGCAAGTGGGGCTACGCCTACGTCGGGGAGTGGCGGCTCGACGCCGACGTGCACGAGGTGAAGGAGCATTCGGCGGCCCGGTTCGCGGCGCAGTGGGCGGAAACCCTGGCGTTGCTGGGAGACCGGGTCGGGCTCTACCAGGTGCATTCGCTCACTGTGGACAGTCCGCTGTTCACCGACGAGCCGTTGCTCGAAGCGCTCGCCGAGCTGTCCGCGAACGGGGTCGCGGTCGGGTTTTCGACGTCGGGGCCGGCCCAGGCGGACGCGATCGAGCGGGCGTTCGCGCTGGAAGTGGCCGGGCGGCCGGTGTTCTCGTCGGTCCAGTCGACGTGGAACGTCCTGGAACCGTCCGCCGGCCCGGCCCTGGCCGCGGCGCACGCGGCCGGGAACCGCGTGCTGGTGAAGGAAACCCTGGCCAACGGCAGGCTGGCGGTCGAAGCGCCGGCCGCGGTCCGCGAGATCGCGGCCGCGCACGGGACCGGGCCGGACGCGGTCGCGGTGGCCGCGGTGCTGGCCAACGACTGGGTGGACCGGGCGGTCATCGGCCCGGCGAGCCCGGCGCAGCTGGCGGCGAACCTGCGGGGCGCCACGCTGTCGCCGACCCCGGAGGAGGCGGCCGCCCTGGCGGCACTGGCGGAGGATCCGGAGGAGTACTGGCGGCACCGGTCCTCGTTGCGGTGGGACTGAGGCGCTGCACTACTCTGCGCAAGCACGAAAACCGGATGACAGGAGTCGAGGTGCGTCATCGGCAGGCGATCGCGTTGGCCGCGGTCGCGTTGGTCGGCCTCACCGGCTGCGAAGGGCCCGACCCGGACAACCTCGAGACGTACTACGACGATCCGGTGACCACCTCGGCGCCGGCCCCGGTCCCCACGCCGACGCGGGTGCCCCAGGCGCAGGCCGCGCCGGAGAAACCGCCGGCCCCCGATCTCGGGCCGCTCGCGGCGCGGGCGCTGCTGACCGACGCCGACGTCGCGGGAGAAGGCGTGCAGCCGGGTTCCGGCGAGGTCTCGGGGTGCCTGGCGGACGGGCCGTCGGTGGCCGGCCGGACGGCGACCTGGCGCTACCCCAGCGGGTCGGTGCTGGGTCACCGCGTCGTCGCGTTCCCGGACTCCTCGGCCGCGCTGGCCGTCGCGGAGAACGAGTGCGCGGGCAAGACGGTGAGCGTCCCCGTCCAGCCCGGCGTCGAGCAACAGCGTGCCTGGTGCGACGGCAAGACCTGCACGGTGCTGCTGGCCAAGGGATCGCTGGTGTCCGAGCTGACGGTCTCGGCGAGCACCGGGGCCCGCGCGCTGGACGCGGCGAAGCGGCTGCTGCCCGCGATGACGGCGAAGCTGACCGCTCAGCCGTAGCGGCGGAACCATTCCTGGATGCCTTCGCGGCCGTCGGGGATGAAGGGCAGCTCCGGGGCCGGGTCGTCGACCCAGGCCCGCAGCTCGTCCAGGGTGATCCAGCGGCCTTCCACGATCTCTTCGGCCTGGTGGCGGATCGGGCCGTCCCAGCGGACCTCGAAGGCGAAGTTGTGGCAGCGGGTGCGGCCGTCGTCGTAGACCGTGGTGAACAGGGGCACCGGTTCCACTCCGTGGACGCCGAGTTCTTCGGCGAGTTCGCGGCGGGCGCATTCGGCCGGGGTTTCGCCGGCGGCGATCACCCCACCGGCCCAGCAGTCCCAGGTGGAAGGGAACACGTCCTTACCGGGCGTGCGCAGGTGCACGTAGACCGCGTTTCCATCACCCGAACGGACCAGGACGACGCCGGCGGCGTGCCACAGTCCCTCGGCGCGCATGCGGGCGCGGGTGGTTTCGCCGACCACTGCGCCGGCCTGGTCATAGAGGGCAACGAGTTCGTCACTGCCTGGCATGGGTGCATCGTTCCACTAGGACGACCCCGTAGGGTGGTGACATGCGGCGGATCATGGGAACCGAAGTCGAGTACGGCATCTCCGTGCCGGGCGACGCGACGGCGAACCCGGTACTCACCTCCACCCAGGTCGTGCTGGCCTACGCGGCGGCGGCCGACATCCCGCGCGCCCGCCGGGCGCGGTGGGACTACGAGGTGGAGAGCCCGCTGCGGGACGCGCGCGGGTTCGACCTCACCGGCCCGGGCGGGCCGGGCCACGACCCGGACGTCGAGGACCTGGGCGCGGCGAACGTCATCCTGACCAACGGGGCGCGGCTGTACGTCGACCACGCGCACCCGGAGTACTCGGCGCCCGAGGTGACGAACGCGCGCGACGCGGTCATCTGGGACAAGGCGGGCGAGCGGGTGATGGAGGAGGCGGCGATGAAGGCCGCCTCCGTGCCGGGCCAGCCGCAGCTGCAGCTGTACAAGAACAACGTCGACGGCAAGGGCGCGAGCTACGGCACGCACGAGAACTACCTGATGGCGCGGTCGACGCCGTTCACCGCGGTGATCGCCGGGCTGACGCCGTTCTTCGTGTCGCGGCAGGTCGTCACCGGCTCGGGCCGGCTCGGGATCGGCCAGCAGAGTGAAGAGGCCGGCTTCCAGCTCTCCCAGCGTGCGGACTACATCGAGGTCGAGGTCGGCCTGGAGACCACGCTCAAGCGCGGGATCATCAACACGCGCGACGAGCCGCACGCGGACGCGGACAAGTACCGGCGGCTGCACGTCATCATCGGCGACGCGAACATGTCGGAGTACTCGACGTACCTGAAGGTCGGGACGACGGCGCTGGTGCTGGACCTGATCGAGTCCGGCATCCGGTTCGACGACCTGAAGCTGGACGAGCCGGTCAAGGCCGTCCACCAGATCAGCCACGACCCGACGCTGAAGACGCAGGTCGCGCTGGCCAACGGCAAGAAGTACACCGGGCTGGACCTGCAGTTCGCCTACCACGAGATCGCTTCGCAGAACCTCGAGCGCATCGAGGCCGACGAGGCGTCGAAGGAGGTCCTGCGGGTCTGGGGCGAGATCCTGGACGCGCTGGCGCGCGACCCGCAGGAGTGCGCGGACCGGCTGGACTGGCCGGCCAAGCTGCGGCTGCTCGAGGGCTACCGGCAGCGCGACAACCTGGCCTGGGGCGCGCCGCGGCTGCGCCTGGTCGACCTGCAGTATTCGGACGTGCGGCTGGCGAAGGGCCTGTACAACCGGCTCGTCACCCGCGGGTCGATGAAGCGGCTGGTCACGGAGGAGGAGGTGCTGGCCGCGGTGACGACACCGCCGTCGGACACCCGGGCGTACTTCCGCGGCCGGGCGCTGGAGAAGTACGCGACGTCGATCGCGGCGGCCTCGTGGGATTCGGTCATCTTCGACGTGGGCAAGGAGTCGCTGGTGCGGATCCCGACCCTGGAGCCGCTGCGGGGGACGAAGGCGCACGTCGGCAAGTTGCTGGACAACGCGGCGACGGCGGAGGAGCTCGTGGAGGCGCTCACCGGTTCGGACTAGGCGGGACGCACCAGCGATCACGACGTGACCCCGAATGTCGGGGCCGCTGGGTAGGCTAGGAAACATCAGCCACACCGGGAGGCGAGATGGCCCAGGAAAAGATCGAAAAGCACGGCGGTGGTGACTCCGACGAGGAGTTCGACGACACCGGCGCGGCGGGTCAGGAGCGGCGCGAGAAGCTCGGCGAGGACGTCGACACGATCCTCGACGAGATCGACGACGTGCTCGAGGAGAACGCCGAGGACTTCGTCCGGGCCTACGTGCAGAAGGGCGGCGAATAGCCGCTCGCGGGGCACTGCGCCCTTGCCGACCGTTCAGCCGGCGGCCGGGGCTCCGCGCGGCGTCCTCGCCCGCGCGGGGCTCCGGTCCCTCTGGCCCGCACAGATGGGATTTTTGAGCACGTATGGACAACACCAGGGGCATCTCGGGTCCCGCGCTGCCTGCGGCGTACTTTTCCTCGGCGACGTCGTCGTTTTCGGACTTCCTGCGCGTGCAGGCGCCGGAGCTGCTGCCGGAGCGGCGGGTGTCGGGCGGCGCGGCTGAGCTGGGCGTGCCGCACGGCACGACGATCGTGGCCTGCACGTTCGCGGGCGGCGTGCTGATCGCGGGTGACCGGCGGGCGACGTCGGGGAACCTGATCGCGAGCCGCGACATCGAAAAGGTGCACGTCACCGACGAGTATTCGGCGGTCGGCATCGCGGGCACGGCGGGGCTGGCCGTGGAGATGGTGCGGTTGTACGCGGTCGAGCTGGCGCACTACGAGAAGATCGAGGGCGTTTCGCTGTCGCTGGACGGCAAGACGAACAAGCTGGCCGGCATGGTCAAGGCGAACCTCGAGATGGCGATGGCCGGGCTGGCGGCGATCCCGTTGTTCGTGGGGTACGACCTGGAGGCCGAGGACGCGAAGCACGCGGGCCGGATCGTGTCGTACGACGCCGCGGGCGGGCGGTACGAGGAGAACGGCGGCTACGCGGGCATCGGCTCGGGTTCGCTGTTCGCGAAATCGGCGTTGAAGAAGCTGCACGACCCGGACGCCGACGTCGAAGGCGCGGTCCGCGTCGCGGTGGAGGCTCTGTACGACGCGGCGGACGACGACACGGCATCGGGCGGCCCGGACCTGGTGCGCCGCATCTTCCCGAGCGTCGTGACGATCACCGCGGAGCACGGCGCCGTCCAGCTGTCGGAGTCGGAAACGGCGGCGGTGGCCGAAGCCGTGGTGGCCGGGCGGATCGAGCGCCAACAGCGCCGGCTGTCCTGACGCGGGGCCTGAACCAGTGAACGTTGGAACACCGGAAGACCTGGAGCACACACCGTGACGATGCCGTTGTATGCCTCTCCCGAGCAGCTGATGCGGGAGCGTTCCGAGCTGGCGCGCAAGGGCATCGCGCGCGGCCGGAGCGTGGTGGTCCTGAAGTACGCGGGCGGCGTGCTGTTCGTGGCGGAGAACCCGTCGGCGACGTTGCACAAGGTCTCCGAGATCTACGACCGGATCGGCTTCGCGGCGGTCGGGCGCTACAGCGAGTTCGAGAACCTCCGCGTGGCGGGCATCCGGCACGCGGACCTGAAGGGCTACCAGTACGACCGGCGTGACGTCAGCGCGCGGGCACTGGCGAACGCCTACGCGGCGACGCTGGGCAGCATCTTCACCGAGCAGCTGAAGCCGTTCGAGGTCGAGGTGTGCGTCGCGGAGGTGGGCAGCAGTTCGGCGGAGGACCAGCTGTACCGCCTGACGTACGACGGCTCGATCTTCGACGAGCCGCAGTACACCGTGATGGGCGGCCAGTCGGACAAGATCGCCGCAAAGCTGAAGGAGACGTTCGAGGACGGCCTGGACTTGCAGGCGGCCCTGGGCGTGGCGGTGGCGGCTCTGAGGACGCCGACCCAGCCGGCTTCGGGGTCGGGTTCGTCTTCATCGTCGTCGGCGTCGAGCGCATCGGCGAACGGCAACGGCGAGGCGGACCCGATCAAGCTGGAGGTGGCGGTCCTGGACCGAGACCGCCCCCGCCGCATGTTCCGCCGCCTGACGGGAACGGCCCTGGACACGCTCCTCCCGGTCCCGGACCCGCAGGGCGAGGAGCCGGAGAGCAAGCCCGAAGGCGAGTAAGAGCAGGGCAAAAGCGGGGCGAGGCCATGGGCTGCGCCCCGCTTTTGTGCACTAGGCAGCCCGAGCACCGGCCCGCAGGGCCAGCTCACCGCCACACCCGGGAACCGCACACCTTTCGGCCACTGCGCACCTTCCGGCAACCCGCACACCTCCGGCCACACCCCCCTGCCGACCCGATACGCAGCCGCTGAACAATCCGGCGTTCGGGCCGGCGGGGGAGACTCAGCCGGGGAGACCCAGTCGAGCCACAGCGAGCAAGTGGGCACTGACGTCGACAACCAGCGGATCCCGTTCCACAACCCGGGCGGCCCGCAACGCCGACCCGACAAGCCGGTTTCCAGCTGCGACAGATAACGGCTGATACCCGCGGCAGCAAGCAGCCCGCCCGGACGCAGAACCCGCCGGGCCTCGGCGAGCGCCCGCCCCCGGTCGCCAGCGTCGACCAGGTGGTAGAGCGGCCCCAGCAGCAACACGACGTCGAACCCGGCATCCGAAGCGGTCAAGCTCCGCGCATCGTCGGCGGCGAGCCACTCCGCGTGGACGCGGGTCGTGAGTGGTAAGGCGGGTTAGAACCCGCCTTACCACTCACGACCGGTGCCGCCGCCGACGTCCAGGATGCGGGCGCGGGCCGGCAGGAAGCGGCGGAGCAGTTCGCGGGTGCGCAGGTATTCCAGCCGGCCGTGCGGGGTCCGGGCCAGGCGGGTGTGCTCGGCCGGGCCGCTGCCGTAGTGCGTGTCGAGATCCCCCCGCTCAGGATGCCGCAGGGGGAGTCCGGAACGTCTGGTCGGCAAAGGCCAGGAGGTACGGCAGCGTGGCCCGCGCCGTGTGCCAGGTGTGGTTGAACCCGCGCTCGGCGTGCACCACCGCCTCCTGCCCGCGGGCGTGCAGCGCATCGGCGATCCGCCGGGCCGTCGCCACGTCCGTGGGCGCCCCGGTCCCCACCGCGAGCATCACCGAGATCGGCGCCGGGAACGGCATCGTCGGCAGGTACCGCCGGGGCGTGTTGGCCGCGATGGCCGCCCGGTTCCCGTCGAGGATCCCGACCGAGTCGTTGAGGTCGTCGTAGGGCAGGGCGATGACCAGCGTGGCGAACTCGTCGACGTGGTGCAGCCCGATGTTGAGCGCTCCGAACCCGCCACCGGACATCCCGCCCAGCGCCCGGTGGGTGCGATCGGCCAGCGTCCGGTACCGCTGGTCGACGGCCGGAACGACCGTCCCGGTCAGATAGCTCTCCAGTTGCGGCCCACCGGGAACGTTCAGGCACTCCCAGTCGGTACTGGGGTTGCCGGCCGTCATGTCGACGCTGACCACGATCATCGGCGCGATGACATTGGCCTTCTGCAACGCCTGGAGCGTCCCGGGGGCGTCCCCGGAGGTCAGCCAGTCCCGCGGCCCCCCGAAGGGATACCCGTGGATCAGGTAGACGACCGGGTACCGGCGGCTCGGGTCGCTGTCGTACCCGGGCGGCAGGATGACGTAGTTGCTGCCCGACGGCACGCTGTGCGCCGGATCCGGGAGGTTGACGACGTCGATCCGCTGCCCGGCCGCCGCGGCGCCCGCGCCGGGCCGCGGCGCGGCGGAAGACGACGACGAATCGGACGACGGCTCCGGCGCCTCGCTGCCGTCGTCGAGCAGGCGGCCGGCGAAGTTGACGACACCTGGGCCGCGCTGCAGCAGCCGGGCCAGGTCGTCGGGGGTGCGGACATACCCGACGTAGCTGTTGAGCGCGGTGACCGCCGCGACCAGCAGGAGCACACCGAACGCCGTGAAGCCCCAGCGCCGGACGCGGCGGCGGTACCAGAGCGCCACCACGACGGCCAGGACGGCGACGGCGGCCGAGGCGAAGCCGAGCCAGATCAGCGGCGTTTCGAGCGGGCCCAGGTCGCGGGCGCGCGCGGTGACGTCACCCGGCAGCACCGGGTCGCTCGCGGCCCGGTGGATGACGCTCGCCAGGCCGTGCCCGTCCATCGAATCCCCGCTCCACCCCTGGCTGCGGGCAGGAGCGCCCGCAACTCGGTCGCGAAGCTAGCGGGAAGTGCCTGTGGGTTCGTTGAGAGACGGTAAAGCAACCTTCAGGGCCGGTAGAGCGTCAGGGCGCTGGGCCGGGACCGGAAGCGGAACCGGTTGCCGAGCGGGCCGACCTCGCCGTCGGTGGCGACGCGGCGGTTGGCGTCGAGCAGCTCGACGTCCAGTTCGGGCAGGTCGAGCTCCTGGTAGACGTGGCTGGCGGCGAGGCTGCGGGTGATCATCGCCAGCAGGAACCGGGCGCGGGAGTAGGGCAGGTCGGCGCGCAGGTAGCGGATGTCGAGCAGGCCGGTGTCCAGCGCGGGCCGCCGGCTCGGGGCGAACCCCTTCGGGGCGTACGTGCCGTTGCCGACGAACAGCAGCCAGATCTGGGTCTGCTTGCCGTTGAGCCGGACGGTGAGGGGCTTGGCGTGCCGCAGCGTCCTGGCCAGCGCGATCGCCGCCGACGGCCACTTCGGGTGCTTTTCCTGCAGCTTCTCGCGCAGCCGGACCATCTCGGGGTAGCCGCCGAGGCTGGCGGTGTTGACGAACCAGCGGTGGGCCGGCTCGCCGGCGCCGTCGACCTCGACTTCGCCCAGGTCGACGCGGACGGCGTTGCCGACCTCGGTCGCCTCGTCGGCGTCGGGCATGGAGCTGACGCCGACGTCGCGGGCGAAGTGGTTGAGCGTGCCCGCCGGGACCAGGGCGAGCGGCAGGTCGCGTTCGGCGGCGACGGAGGCCACCGCGGCCACCGTGCCGTCCCCGCCCGCGACGGCGAGCGCGCGGATCGTGCCGCGGGCGTCGAGTTCGGCTTCGATCTGGGCGCGGAGGCCCTGCTCGGGGTCCGGGTAGAGCAGCGTGGCCTTGGGCCAGGCGAACTTGACGTCCTCGGTCGGGTCCTGGCCCGCGACGCCGGAGTTCGGGTTGACGACCGCCAGCATGTCCTCGCCGTCGACCATCTCGGGGGCGTCCGCGGCGTGGATGGCGCGCCCGGGCACGTCGTCGTGCAGCGGCCACCAGTGCCGGGTGGCCAGGCCGACGCCGACGCCGATGCCCAGGCCGACGCCGACGTCGGAGGGCCAGTGCACGCCGGTGTGGACGCGCGAATAAGCCACGGCCAGCGCCAGCGGAGCCACGACCAGCCCGGCCCGAGGGGACTCCATAGCCACCGCTGTCGCGAAGGCCGCCGCGGAGGCGGAGTGCCCGGACGGGAACGACGAGGACGTGGGGCGTTTCCGCAGGCGGCGGTGCACGGGCGTCTCTTCCTCGGCCGGACGGCGGCGGGGGAAGACCGGCTTGCCGATGAGGTTCGCCGCGGCGCTGGCCCCGGCGATCGCGACGACCCCGCGCAGCGCGGCCCGGCGTGTCTCGCCCTTGCGGACGGCCAGCAGTGCGGCGACACCCCACCACAGGCGGGACTTGTTCGCCGATCTCGACAGCGTCCTCAGCGCGTCGTCCGCCTTCGAGGCCGGCAGCGCGGCGCTGCGGCGCATCAGGGCGCGGTCGGTCCGGCCGACCTGCCGGAAGGCCCGGATGAGCTGGTGTGACAAGGAGTCCGCCTTCCGCGTGACGTCAAGAGCCGTGCTTCAATCGTGCCTGATCCGGGCACTTTTCACCGTCTGTGGCGTACTGGGGGCGTGTCGACGCCCGAACGGCGCACCGTAGGAGGGGGTCCAGCGCCTACTCTGGTGGAATGCAGCGGCGGATCTTTGGCATCGAGACCGAGTTCGGGGTCACGTGCACCTTCCACGGACAGCGCAGGCTCTCGCCCGACGAGGTGGCGCGCTACCTGTTCCGGCGGGTCGTGTCGTGGGGACGCTCCTCCAACGTGTTCCTGTCGAACGGCTCCCGGCTCTACCTCGACGTCGGCTCGCACCCCGAGTACGCGACGGCCGAATGTGACGACCTGGTCCAGCTCGTCACGCACGACAAGGCCGGGGAGCGGATCCTCGAGGACCTGCTGGTCGACGCCGAGCGGCGGCTCGCCGACGAGGGCATCGGCGGCGACATCTTCCTGTTCAAGAACAACACCGACTCCGCGGGCAACTCCTACGGCTGTCACGAGAACTACCTGGTGACGCGCGCGGGCGAGTTCTCCCGGATCGCGGACGTGCTGCTCCCGTTCCTGGTGACCCGGCAGCTCATCTGCGGGGCCGGCAAGGTGCTGCAGACCCCGCGCGGCGCGGTCTACTGCCTCTCTCAGCGTGCCGAGCACATCTGGGAGGGCGTCTCCAGCGCCACGACGCGCTCGCGGCCGATCATCAACACCCGCGACGAGCCGCACGCCGACGCCGAGCGCTACCGGCGGCTGCACGTCATCGTGGGTGACTCGAACATGGCCGAGCCGACGACCATGCTCAAGGTCGGCTCGGCGAACCTGGTGCTCGAGATGATCGAGGCCGGCGTCCAGTTCCGCGACTTCACCCTGGACAACCCGATCCGGGCGATCCGCGAGATCAGCCACGACCTCACCGGCCGCCGCCAGGTGCGGCTGGCGGGCGGGCGCGAGGCCTCGGCGCTGGACATCCAGCGCGAGTACCACGCCCGGGCGGTCCAGCACATCAAGGACAACGGCACGACCGCGGCGAACGAGCGCGTCGTCGAGCTGTGGGGCCGGGCCCTCGAAGCGGTCGAGCAGCAGGACTTCGGCAAGATCGACACCGAGATCGACTGGGCGATCAAGCACCGGCTGGTCGAGCGCTACCGGCACAAGCACGACCTGGACCTGTCCAGCCCGCGCATCGCCCAGCTCGACCTGGCCTACCACGACATCCGCCGGGGCCGGGGCATCTTCGACCTGCTCCAGCGCAAGGGCCTGGTCCGCCGGGTCACCGACGACGGCGAGATCGAGGCGGCCAAGGACACCCCGCCCCAGACGACCCGGGCCAAGCTGCGCGGCGACTTCATCGCCGCCGCCCAGGCCGCGGGCCGCGACTTCACGGTCGACTGGGTGCACCTGAAGCTGAACGACCAGGCCCAGCGCACGGTCCTGTGCAAGGACCCGTTCCGCTCGGTCGACGAGCGGGTGGAACGCCTGATCAGCTCGCTCTGACCCCCTGCCGCACCCGGTCGTGAGTGGTAAGTCGGGTTAGAACCCGACTTACCACTCACGACCGGGGTCGGGACGCGACGAAAGTTGGGGAGGGACTGCGGCAGGATCTTCCGCATGCGTGTCGTGCTGCTCGTGTGCGCCCTGCTGGTCTTGATCGCGGTGCCGGCGTCGGCGGGAGAGCGCCCGCCGAGGTGGGAGCTCACGCCGACCGGCGTCACCGCCCAGTTCCGCGGCCTGTCCGCGGTCAGCGCACGGGTGGCGTGGGTCAGCGGCACCCAGGGCACCGTTCTGCGGACCACCGACGGCGGGACGACCTGGAAGTCCGTGGGGCCGCCGGGAACCGAGGCACTGCAGTTCCGCGACATCGAGGCGTTCGACGCCGAGCACGCCGTGATCCTCTCCATCGGACCCGGCACCGATTCCCGTGTCTACCGGACCGACGACGGCGGCGCGCACTGGCGCCAGACGTTCCAGAACACCGACGCGGCGGCGTTCTACGACTGCCTCGCCTTCTTCGACCCGTGGCGCGGCCTGGCGATGAGCGACCCCGTCGACGGCTGGTTCCGGGTCCAGGCCACCTTCGACGGCGGCCGCAGCTGGCGTCCGGTGCCCGACAGCGGCTTCCCGCCGGCGCTGCCCGGCGAGGCCGGGTTCGCGGCCAGCGGCCAGTGCGTGACCACGGCCGGGCCGTTCGACGCCTGGCTCGCGACCGGTGGCGGCGCGACCGCCCGCGTCCTGCACTCCGGCGACGGCGGCCGGCACTGGACGGCGTCCGGCACGCCGTTGCCGAGCAGCCCCTCGGCGGGCGTGTTCGCGCTGGCCTTCCGCACGCCGTCCCAGGGCGTCGCGATCGGCGGCGACTTCGCCGCCCCGACGGCACCCGGCCCGGCCGTCGCGCTGACCCGGGACCGCGGCCGCACCTGGACGACGCCCGGTGAGTACCCCGCCGGCTACCGCTCGGGCCTGGCCTGGCGCGGTGGGACGGTGCTGGCGGTCGGCCCGGGTGGCAGCGACTACAGCCCGGACGCCGGCCGGCACTGGAGGTCGTTCGACACCGGCAGCTTCGACAGCGTGGCCTGCGCCGGGGCCGCCTGCTGGGCCAGCGGCGCGGCGGGACGGGTCGCCCGGCTCCGCTAGAGCACCTGGCCGGTCGGGCGGACCAGGATTTCGTTGACGTCCACCGAGGGCGGCTGCTGAAGGGCGTAGAGCACCGCGCGGCCGATGTCGTCGGGGTCGAGGTGGGGCTTCGTGCGCTGCTCGTCGGTCAAGATGTCGGTGTCGGTGATGCCGGGGTTGATCAAGGTGACCCGCACGCCGGTGCCGACGGCCTCCTCGCGGATCGCGCCGGCCATGCCCGTTACGGCCCACTTCGTCACGGAGTACAGGCTCGCGTTGCGGATGTAGCGGCCGGCGACCGAGCCGGTGATGAGCAGGTGGCCGGCGGTTTCCTTGAGCGCGGGTAGTGCGGCGCGGGCGGTGTAGGCGGCGCCGAGGACGTTCGTGCGGACCATCGGCTCCCACGCGGTGGGATCGGGGTCGTCGGTGCCGAAGAAGGACGTGCCGACGCCGATACCGGCGTTGGCGAAGGCAGCGTCGAGCCGTCCGAACTTCGCGACGGTCTCGGCGACGGCGGCCGAGATGCCCGCCCAGTCGCCGACATCGGCGCCGAGGGCGAGGGCCCGGTCTTCGCCGAGTTCGGTGGCCAGGGACGTGACGGACTCGGCCCTGCGGGCGACCAGGGCGACCTTGAAGCCGGCGGCGGCGGCCAGGCGTGCGGTCGCGGCGCCGAGGCCGCGGGAGGCGCCGGTGATGAGGAGAACGCGATCATCCATGCGGTCCAGGCTAGGGAGTCAGGACGAGCCGGCCACGCAGGCCGCCCGCCGCGAGCCGTTCGTGGGCGGCCGCCGCCTCGGCCAGTGCCAGGGTTCCGGCGACGCGCAGGGGGAGCGTGCCGTTCTCCGCCAGGCGGGCCAGCTCGGCCAGGCGGTCGCCGTCGGCGCGGATCCAGACGTTGCGGACGCGGGTGCCGCGGAGGGGGATCGGCGCGGCCCCCGCCGCGAAGGCCACGAACTCGCCGCCGCCGCGGACCGCGTCGAGGGCGTCCAAGCCGAGCAGCGCGGTGTCCAGAGCGGCGTCCACCCCGCCCGGCACCACCGCGCGCACCCGGTCGGCCAGCGACGGCCCGCGCGGCACGAACTCGTCCGCGCCGAACGCCCTGACCTGCGCTTCGTCGGCTTCGGAAGCCACGGCCACGACCTGGAGCTTCCGCGCGTGTGCCAGCGCGACGACGTACCCGCCGACCGCGCCGGCCGCGCCGGTGACCAGGACGGTCCCGGTCGTGTCGACCAGGTCGAGCGCCTGGGCGGCGGTCAGCCCGTTCAGCGGCAGGGTCGCGGCTTCGGCTGGGGAGACGCCGGCCGGAGCGGGGGCGACCGCCGAGGCGTCCAGCACGATCTGCTCGGCGTAGGCACCGAGCGGCGTGGCGATCCGGTCGCGCAGGCCGATCACGGCATCGCCGACCCGGAACCGGCCGGGCTCGCCGGGCCGGTCGTCGCCGATCGCGTCGATCGAACCGGCGACGTCCCAGCCCAGGCCGAGCACCTCCCGCGGTGGGATCACCCCCAGCTCGCTCAGCACCCCGCTCCGGGTCGCGAGGTCCACCGGGTTCACCGCGGCCGCCGCCACCCGGACCCGCACCTGGCCCGGACCCGGCTCCGGCACGGGTACCTCGGCGAACTCCAGCACCTCTGGCCCACCGAACCGCCGAACCACCACCGCGCGCATCGCCTGCTCCTCTCGATCGGGCACCTTCCCCGGCGAACGTATGGGGAGCTACTCTCCACCGGGAAGTACGCACTTGCAGGTGCCTACCCGACGAGGAGGTTCGCCCGGTGCCCACGCGCACGGCGGAACAACGGCGGCAAGCCGAAAGAGCCGCTTACGACGCCTACCTGGCCGCCTGCCCCACCCGGAAGCTGCTCGACGAGATCGCCGGCAAGTGGGTCAGCCTGATCCTCGTCGCGCTCGGTGACGGGCCGCAGCGCTACAGCGACCTTTCGCGGCGGATCGCCGGGGTCAGCCAGAAGATGCTCACCCAGACCCTGCGGGTGCTCGAACGGGACGGCCTCGTCCGCCGCGAAGTCACCCCGGCGGTGCCCGTCCGCGTCGACTATTCCCTTACCCCGCTGGGGGAATCGCTGCGCGCCCTGATGGCCGGGTTCAAGGACTGGGCCGAAGCGAACTTCGAAGCCGTCGACGCCGCGCGAAGCGATTACGACGCGCGTACCCCGGACCTCACGATCGGGCCGGGCGACGCGGGCTAGGCTCTACCGGTGTCCACCGCACGCGCCGAACGGCTGGTCAATCTGGTGCTGGCCCTGTTGTCCACCCGGCAGTACCTCACGGCCGAGAAGATCCGCGGCATCGTGCCCGGGTACGGCGACGCGGCCAGCGACGACGCCTACTTCCGGATGTTCGAGCGGGACAAAACGGAGCTGCGCGAGCTCGGCATCCCCCTGGAGACCGGGCGCAACTCCGCGTTCGACGCCATCGAGGGCTACCGCATCGCCCGCCGCGACTACGAACTCGGCGAGATCGACCTCGCCCCCGACGAAGCCGCCGCCGTCGCGCTGGCGTCCCGGCTGTGGGACTCCCCGGAACTGACCGGCCAGGCGCAGGGCGCGCTCGTGAAGCTGCGCGCCGCCGGCCTGGAGGTCGACGACCAGGCGCCCACCGTGGTCGAGCCGCGCGTGCGGGCCGAGCCGGCGTTCGGGCCGCTGCTGGCCGCGGTCCAGAACGGCCAGGCCGTGCGCTTCGAGTACCGCCGCAGCGGCTCCCCGGAGCGGATCATGCGCACCCTGGAGCCGTGGGGCGTGGTGTCCTGGCGGGCTCGCTGGTACGTCGTCGGGCACGACCGCGACCGCGGTGCCACCCGCTGCTTCCGGCTCTCCCGCGTCACCGGCCAGGTCCACCCGGTGGGCAAGCCCGGCGAGGTCCGGCGCCCCGAGGGCGTCAACCTGCTCAAGCTCGTCACGGCCACCGGTGACAGCGAACCGGCGCCGGTCACCACCGCCCGGCTCTGGGTCGCCGACGGCCGCGCGGCCGGGGTCCGCCGCCGCGGCACCGTGATCGGGCGCGACACCGTCGACGGCGAGGAGGGCGACCTCGTGGAGATCGGCCTGCTCTACCCCGAATCGGCCGCCGACTGGATCAGCGCGCAGGGCCCGGACGTCGTCGTGCTCGAACCCGACGTCCTGGCCAAGAGCGTGCAGGACCGCCTCGAGGCCGTCGTGGCCCGGCAGGTGAGCGCGCGGTGAGCGGGTCCACCGACCGGATGCCGCGACTGCTCGCGCTCGTGCCGTACCTGCTGGCGCGCCCGGGCGTCCGCATCGACGACGCGGCGCAGGACTTCGACGTCTCGCCGAAGCAGCTGCGCAAGGACCTCGAGCTGCTCTGGATGTGCGGGCTGCCCGGCTACGGCCCCGGTGACCTGATCGACCTGTCCTTCGAGGGTGACACGATCGTCGTCACCCACGACGCCGGGATGAGCCGCCCGCTGCGGCTCACCGGTGGCGAGGCGACCGCCCTGCTGGTCGCGCTGCGGGCGCTGGCCGAGACGCCGGGTGTGGTCGACGGCGACGCCGTCCGCCGCTCCATCGCCAAGATCGAAGCCGCCGCCGGGCAGGCCCAGCCGGCCGGCGTGGTCGTCGGCGGGGGCGTGCGCGAGGGCAAGAAGACCGCGCGGACCCGCGAGGAGGTCGCCCGGGCGCTGCAGGCCGGGCGCGCGCTGCGGATCCGCTACTACACCGCCTCGAAGGACCAGATCACCGAGCGCACGGTCGACCCGATGCGGCTGCTGATCGTCCAGGCGGTCGGCTACCTCGAAGCCTGGTGCCGCCGCGCCGAAGGCGTCCGGCTGTTCCGGCTCGACCGGATCGACGAGCTGACCATCCTCGACGAGCCGTCGCGGCCGCCCGCGCACGCCCACCCCACCGACATCTCCGACGGCGTCTTCCGCGAGCGTCCCGACCAGCGGGAGGCCGTCCTGGTCCTCGACCCGGACGCACGCTGGGTAGCGGAGTACTACCCGTGCGAGGAGCTCGACGAGCTCGACGGGGGCCGTCTGCGGATCCGGATGCGCTACGCCGACCAGTCGTGGATGGTGCGCCTGGTGCTGGGATTGGGCGGGGAAGCGCTGGTGGAGAGCCCGGCCGACCTCGCGGCGGACGTCGGCCGCCGGGCCGCCGACGCCGTGGCCCGAGCCCGTCACCTTCCGTCAACCTGCGACCACTAGGCTGATCGCGTGCCGTACCTGCCCACCGCCGTGCTCCTCGTGCTCGGCCTCGCGCTCCTCGTGGTCCTGCTGGTGCGGACCGCCAAGGTCTTGCGTGCTTTCCGGCGAACCACAAGCATGGTGGCTACGAACACCCAGGACCGGGCGGGGCTCGTCCGTGCCCGGGCGGCGGGGTTGCGCGTCGCGTTCGCGCAGCGCCGCCACAAAGCGGAAAACCAGTAACATCCCTACCAGACGCAGATAGGAGGCCACCATGCTGAACGGATTGCAGCCGTGGCATTTGATCATCTTGGTGCTCGTCGTCGTGCTGCTGTTCGGGGCCAAGAGGCTTCCCGACGCGGCCCGGTCCATCGGCAAGTCCATGAAGATCTTCAAGGCCGAAACCAAGGACCTCACCGGCGACAAGTCCGCGGCGCACGAAGACGCCGTGCCCGCCGACACGAAGCAGATCCCGGCTCAGCCCGTCACGCCCGCTTCGACCGACCAGCAGGTCGCCGACCTGCAGCGTCAGCTCGACGAGCTGAAGAAGCAGCAAGCGGCCGAGCAGCCGCAGAAGAACGTCAGCTGAGCGGCTAGGCCACACCCGGTCCCCCGTCCACGGAGCGCGCCGAACCCGGCGCGCTCCGGCGGACTCCGACGAGAACGGAACAACCCGTGGCGGAATCCGCCTCCGGAAACGGTGACAGCCGCCGGTCGCAGCGGCGCAAGCGCAGCCGTCGGGCCAATCCCGACGGCACGATGACGCTCATCGAGCACATCTACGAGTTCCGCCGCCGCCTCGGCTTCGCGCTGCTCGCGGTCGTGATCGGCGGGATCTTCGGGTTCATCTGGTTCGGCACCAAGATCGGGCCGATCCCGTCGCTCGGCGACCTCGTCAAGGACCCGTACTGCGCCATCCCGCCGGAGCGGCGGCTCGACAGCGCCGCGGGCTGCCGGCTGCTGCAGACCGTGCCATTCGAAGCGTTCATGACGCAGCTGAAGGTCGGCATCGCGGCCGGGGCCGTGCTCCTGTCGCCGGCCTGGCTGTACCAGCTCTGGGCGTTCATCGCGCCGGGCCTGTACAGCAAGGAGCGCAAGTACGCGCTGACGTTCGTCGGGTTCGCGTCGGTGCTGTTCGCCACGGGCGCCGTGCTCGCCTACATCCTCTTCCCGCACGCCCTGCAGCTGCTCATGGGCTTCGGGCAGGACGCGTTCGTCACCGCGCTGACGGCGGACAAGTACATCTCGTTCCTGCTGTCGCTGCTGATCATCTTCGGGATCAGCTTCGAGCTCCCGCTGCTGGTGGTGATGCTCAACCGCGTCGGCGTCGTGAAGTACGTGCAGCTGAAGAAGTGGCGGCGCGGCATCGTGTTCGCGCTGTTCGTCTTCGCGGCGTTCGCCACCCCGGGCTCGGACCCGTTCTCCATGCTCGGCCTCGCCGGCGCGCTCACCGTGCTGTTCGAGATCGCCGTGCAGATGGCCCGCTTCCACGACCGCAAGCTGGACAAGGCCCGCGGGGACGAGGGCTGGGACTCCCTCGCCGACGACGAAGCCGCCCCGTTCGACTACACGCCGAGCACCGTCGACGACGAGCCGTCCGCCCCGACCGCGTCCGGCGGCCGGTCGAGCACCGACGACATCACCTAGTGGGGATCCACGCCGCGCTCGCCGTGCACCCGGCGTCGGGACACGGCGCGGCCGCCCGGATCGCCGACACCGTCGCCGAGCGGCTGCGCGCGGCGGTCGACCGGCTCGACGTGCTGGTCGCCCACACCGTCGAGGAGTCCCGTGCGCTGATGCGGTCCTCCCACGCGGCCGGGCTGGACGTGCTGATCGTGCTCGGCGGGGACGGCGCCGCCCACCAGGGCGTCCAGTTCTGCGCGGACCACGACGTCGCGCTCGGGCTGGTCCCGGCGGGCACCGGCAACGACTTCGCCCGCGCCCTCGGCCTCCCCGGCGAGCCGCTCCCGGCGGTCGACGCGCTGGTCGCGGCCCTGCGCTCGGGCGCCCGCCGTCGGATCGACCTCGGCCGGGTGGGTGACACCTGGTTCGCGACGGTGCTGTGCGCGGGGTTCGACGCGAGCGTGAACGAACGCGCCAACCGGATGCGCTGGCCGTCCGGCCCGCGCCGCTACGACGTGGCGATCCTGGCCGAGCTCGTGTCGTTCCGGCCCCGCCCGGTGGTCGTCGACACCGGCACCGGCCGCCTCGAACTCGACGCGACCCTCGTGGCGATCGGCAACACGCGGTTCTACGGCGGCGGCGTCCCGATCTGCCCCACGGCCGACCCCGAGGACGGCGTCTTCGACGTCACCATCATCGGGCACGCGACCCGCCGCGGCCTGATCCGCATGCTCCCGGGCCTGCGCACCGGCAACCACGTGACGCACCCCGCGGTCCGCACGCTGCGCGCCCGCTCAGTGACCCTGGCCGGCAACACGTGGCCCGCCTACGCCGACGGGGAACCGCAGGGCGCCGTGCCGGTGACGGCCAGCTGCGTCCCGGGCGCGCTCACCGTGCTGGCCTAACGGTCGTAGCCGCCCGCCCGGGCCACCAGGTGCCGGAAGTGGGCCGGCGTCAGCAGCCGTCCCGAATCGGCGAAGTAGACGCCACCGCAGCGGTGGCAGAACCAGCCCTGCTCCCACACCTGCTGCGCCGCCGGGACCCCGCGCCGCTGCCGCCGGTGCGCCCGCACCCGCCGCACGTACAGCCAGACCAGCACTCCCGCGGCGACGTACACCCCGAACGCCGGCAACGAGAGCACCGCGAAACCCAGCGCCTTGGCCGCCGCGCCGCCCGGTGGCGGGTCGTCGGACGCCGAGAACGGCAGCAGCAGGAAACAGCTGCCCACCAACGCCAGCAGGATCGACGACGCCAGCAGGCCGCCGCCGCGGCGTGGGGGAGGGAAGGGATCGAGCGCCCGGGCCACCGCCGTCACCGTCACGCCGCTGACCTGGCTGTTCGTCACGATCACGCCGTCGCCGGCCGGCACCGCCACCGCCGGGCCCTGGCCGCGGTAGAAGGCATGGCCGCCGTGGTAGGCCGCGGGCACGTGCTGCACCCGGTCCAGGAGGCCGCAGCTCGGGCACGGTTCCGTCATGCCCGCTCCGACGCGGCCGGAGGCGAACCGGTTCCGCGGCCCTCCGGGGTGTATAACGACCTATAGGGCGGGTCGACGCACGCAACGTGCGAACTGTCGGAGGGGTGTGAAACCCTGACGAGGTGGCCAGTAGCCCTTCTCCGTCCCCGGCCGAGGCCTATGCGGCCTCCGCGCGCCGCGGGAAGCACCCCCAGCTGACGCGCTTCGCCGCCGAGG
This sequence comes from Amycolatopsis sp. cmx-13-12, assembly GCA_049998155.1. Lineage (GTDB taxonomy): Bacteria > Actinomycetota > Actinomycetes > Mycobacteriales > Pseudonocardiaceae > Amycolatopsis. Next base: position 280,527 of record JAEBES010000003.1, read on the forward strand.
TGTCCTTCGAGTTCGACGACTTCCAGATCCGCGGGTGCCAGGCCCTCGAGGACGGCCACGGCGTGCTGGTCTGCGCGCCCACCGGGGCGGGCAAGACGGTGGTCGGCGAGTTCGCCGTGCACCTGGCCCTGGCCGAGGGCCGCAAGTGCTTCTACACGACGCCGATCAAGGCGCTGTCGAACCAGAAGTACGCCGACCTCGTGGCCCGTTACGGCACCGACGCCGTCGGCCTGCTGACCGGGGACACCTCGATCAACGGCAACGCGCAGGTGGTCGTGATGACCACCGAGGTGCTGCGCAACATGCTCTACGCGGGCTCGTCCACGATCACCGACCTCGGCTACGTCGTGATGGACGAGGTCCACTACCTGGCCGACCGGTTCCGGGGCGCGGTGTGGGAAGAGGTCATCCTGCACCTGCCCGAGCACGTCCGCGTGGTCGGGTTGTCGGCGACGGTCAGCAACGCCGAGGAGTTCGGCGAGTGGCTGGTCGAGGTGCGCGGCGACACGACGGTGGTCGTCGACGAGCACCGGCCGGTGCCGCTGTGGCAGCACATGCTGGTCGGGAACCGGCTGCTGGACCTGTTCGCCGGCGACGACGTGCACGCGCCGAACGCCGAGCTGCGGATCAACCCGACGCTGCTGCGGCGGACCGAGGAGATCGGCCGCCAGTACGCGCCGGCCGGGTTCCGGGGGCCGCGGGGCCGCCGGGGTGCGCCGTCGCGGATGCCGCGGTTCCGGCCGCCGTCGCGGGTCGACGTCGTCGAGCAGCTGGACCGGGCCGGGCTGCTGCCGGCGATCGTGTTCATCTTCTCGCGCGCGGGTTGTGACGCGGCGGTGGCCCAGTGCGTCCGGTCGGGGTTGCGGCTGAACGGGCCGGGTGAGGTCGAGGAGATCCGGAAGGTCATCGAGGAGCGCACGGCGGATCTGCCCGAGGGCGATCTGGGCGTGCTGGGGTACTGGGAGTGGCGGGAAGCCCTGGAGCGCGGGATCGCCGGGCACCACGCGGGGCTGCTGCCGGCGTTCAAGGAGACCGTCGAGGAACTGTTCGTCCGCGGGCTGGTGAAGGTCGTGTTCGCGACCGAGACCCTGGCGCTGGGGATCAACATGCCGGCCCGCACGGTCGTGCTCGAGCGGCTGGTGAAGTACAACGGCGAGGCGCACGTCGACCTGACGCCGGGGGAGTACACGCAGCTCACCGGCCGGGCCGGGCGGCGCGGCATCGACGTGGAAGGGCACGCCGTCGTGGCGTGGCAGCCGGGGGTGGACCCGAAGCAGGTCGCCGGGCTGGCGTCGACGCGGACGTATCCGCTGCGGTCGTCGTTCCGGCCGGGCTACAACATGGCGGTCAACCTGGTGGCGCAGGTCGGCGCGGTGGAGGCCCGGGAGCTGCTGGAGCAGTCGTTCGCCCAGTTCCAGGCCGACCGGTCGGTGGTGGGGACCGCCCGCCGGATCGAGCGGAACAAGGAAGCGCTCAAGGGCTACACGGCCGCGGTGACCGGCGATTTCGACGAGATCCTGGAGTACGTCGAGCTGCGGGCGAAGATTTCGGCGCGGGAGAAGGCGTTGTCGCGGCAGAACACCGCCGTGCGCCGGGCCGGGACGGCGGAATCGCTGGAGAAGCTGCGCAAGGGTGACGTCATCGCGGTGCCGGCGGGCCGGCGGGCGGGGCTGGCCGTGGTCGTCGATCCCGGGCTGGACCCGATCCGGGAGCCGCGGCCGGTGGTGGTGACCGAGGACCGGTGGTCGGGGCCGTTGTCGGTGGCGGACTTCCCGGCGCCGGTGGAGGTGCTGGGGCGGGTCAAGCTCCCCAAGCACATCGAGCTGCGGTCGCCGCGGACGCGCCGGGACATCGCCGCGACGTTGCGGAACGCCGGGATTTCGCTGCCGGGCCGGCAGAAGCGGCGGTCGGGGGCGAACGAGGACGGGGAGCTGGCCGCGTTGCGGCGGGCCCTGCGGGCGCACCCGGGTCACGGGCTGGCCGAGCGCGAGGCGAACCTGCGCTGGGTCGAGCGGTACCAACGGCTCGCGGCGGAGACGCAGCAGCTGGAGCGGAAGGTCGCGGCGACGACGCACTCGCTGGCGCGGGCGTTCGACCGCATCCTGGCGCTGCTGGGCGAGCGCGGGTACCTGGCCGTGGACGGCGAAGACCGGGTCACCGAGCACGGGCGGCGGCTGACGCGGCTCTACAGCGAGTCGGACCTGCTGGCCGCGGAGTGCATCCGGCACGGCGTGTGGCGCAAGCTCAACCCGGCCGAGCTGGCCGCGGTCGTGTCGACGCTGGTGTTCGAGGCGCGCCGGGACACCGCGGGGGAGCCGCGGCTACCGGGCGGGGCGGTGCCCGAGGCGTGGCAGGAGACGGCGCGGCTGTGGGTGGAGCTGACCGAGGACGAGCGGCGGCACCGGCTGGACCGCACCCGGGAGCCCGACGCCGGGTTCGCGTGGCCGGTTTACCGCTGGGCGCGCGGTGAATCCCTGGAGAAGGTCCTCACCGCGGCCGAGGCCAACGGGCAGGAGCTGTCGGCCGGTGACTTCGTGCGCTGGTCGCGGCAGGTGATCGACCTGCTCGACCAGATCCGGGACGTGCTGGGCAAGGCGGATCCGGTGGGTGCGGCGGCGGCCGAGGCGGTGAAGGCACTCCGGCGCGGGGTCGTGGCCGCGGGAGCCGCGTGAACTTCGTGTTAGGCCTGCTCCAAGCGGCGGAGGCGGTGAGCGTGGGCACGTGTGCTCGGCTCCGACCTGTGGTTGGATCGCGTGCGACACCGTGTGTGCGGCTTGCCGGTGTTTCGGGGTGGACAGTGTGATGAGTGAAGCAGGCGGAGGCAGACGATGAGCACGCCGTATGGCGGCAACGACCCACAGCAGCCCCAGTACGGGCAGCAGCCGGGCGGCGCGTACCCGCCGAGCGGCCCGCAGGAGCAGCCGCAGTGGGGCCAGCCGCAGCAGCCTTCCTACGACCCGAACCAGCAGCAGCAGTGGGGCCAGCCGCAGCAGCCCCGCCAACCGCAGCAGTGGGGGCAGCAGCCGGGCGGGTACGCCCCGCCGCAGCAGCCCCAGTGGGGCCAGCAGCCGCCGCCCTACGGCCAGCAGCCCGGCGGCGGGTACCCGCAGAGCGGCCCGCAGGCCCAGCCGCAGTACGGGCAGCAGCCCGGTGGGGCCTACCCGCAGAGCGGGCCCCAGGCGCAGCCGCAGTACGGGCAGCAGCCGGGCGGCCAGTACGACTACGGCCAGCAGCAGTTCCCCGGCATGGCCGCCCCGGAGGGGGAGCAGCCGGCGAAGTCGAAGAAGGGCCTCCTGATCGGCGTGGTCGCGGCGATCGTGGTCGTCGCCGCGTTCCTGGTCCTGGGGTTCGTCGCGCCCGGGTTCCTGAAGACGCAGGTCTTCAACAACACCCAGATGCAGACCGACGTGCAGAAGCTGCTGACCGAGACCTACAAGATCGACGGCGTCACCGGTGTCACCTGCCCGGCGGAGCAGAAGGTGGAGGACGGGGCGAAGTTCGAGTGCACCGCCACCATCGCCGGGAAGCCGCAGCAGGTGCCGATCACGGTGAAGGGCGACGGCGGCAACTACGAGGTTTCCCCGCCGGTCACCAAGTAGCGCGTGACTTCCGGGCCCGGCCGCCGGTATTTCCGGTGGCCGGGCCTCGGCGTTTCCGGAGATGATCCGGGCATGAGCGACTTCGAGATCCGGACGCTGGGCACCGAGGAGCACCGGGCGGCGAGCAACCTGTTCCGGGAGACCGTGCACGCCCCGCCGTCCGATGACGCCGAATGGGTGTACGCGGCGCGGTACTACCAGCCCGGAGGTGCGCTCGGGGCGTTCGACCCGGAGCTCGTCGGGACCGCGCGGTCGTTCGACGCCGAGCTGACCGTGCCCGGCGGGGCGCGGGTGCCGATGGTGGGGGTCACCTCGGTGGGCGTCCGGGCCGATCGCACCCGGCGCGGCATCCTGCGGGCGCTGATGACGACGCAGCTGGAGGACTTCGCCGCGCGTGGCGTGGTGTTCGCGAACCTGCTGGCGTCCGAGGCCGGGATCTACAGCCGGTTCGGCTACGGCCTGGCCACGCGGTACCGCACCTACAGCGTCGACCGGCACCGGGCGCGGCTGCGGCCGGACGCCCCGGCGGGCGGTGAGCTGGAGCTGCTGGACCTCGACCGGGCGCTGGAGGTCTGTCCGGGCGTGTACGACGGTCTCGAGCACCGGCCGGGGATGATGACCCGGCCCGAGGTGCTGTGGCGGCTCTACGAGATGCAGCTGCGGCGGCACGGCACACCGGCGAAGGCGGTCGTGCACCACGGCCCCGGCGGGCCGGACGGGTTCGCGATCTACCACGTCGACGGCGCGATGGTCCCGCCGTGGACCAAGACCCTGGAGGTGGTGGACCTGTTCGCCGGTTCCGCGGCCGCGTACGCCGGGCTGTGGCGGTTCCTGCTCGGCGTGGACCTGGTGGACCGGGTCGTCGCCGAGGCGCGGCCGCTCGACGACCCGATCGAGCTGCTGCTGGCCGACCACCGCCGGGGCAACGTCGACCGGATCGGGGACGAGCACTGGGTCCGGCTCGTCGACGTGCCGCGGGCGCTGGCCGCGCGGGCGTACGGGCACGCCGAGCCGGTGGTCGTCGAGGTGACCGATCCGCTGCTGCCGGCCAACAGCGGCACCTACCGCGTCACCCCGGAGGGCGCCGAGCGCACGGACGGGCCGGCCGGGCTCGGCCTGGACGTCACCACCCTGGCCATGGTGTACCTCGGGACCTGGCGGCCGTCGGCGCTGGCGGCGGCCGGCCGGATCGAGGTCCGCGACCCGGCCGCGCCCGAGGCGGCGGACCTGCTTTTCGGCACCCGGTCGGCGGCCTGGAGCGGCAGCTACTTCTAAACCGCGTGCCGGGTGGGACGTCCCGCGGCAGGATCGGGAGGATGACCACCTACGACGTCCGCCCGATCGGCGAAGACGAGCGGCGCAGCACGTTCGACCTGCTGCGCCGCGCACTGCACGCCGAGCCCGCCTCCGACGACCTGTGGACCCGGGTCGGGGAGTCCTGGCCCGCCGCGCGGAAGTTCGGCGCGTTCGACGGCGGGGCCCCGATCGGGATCGTGAGTTCCTACGACACCGAGATCGCCGTCCCGGGTGGGCGGACGCTGCCGGTGGCCGCGGTGGAGGGCGTCGGCGTCCGCGCCGACCGGACCCGCCGCGGGGTGCTCAGCGCGATGATGGCGACGCAGCTGGCGGACTTCGCCGCGCGGGGACTGCCGCTGGCGGTGCTGCACGCCAGCGAACCCACCATCTACGGCCGGTTCGGGTACGGCTCGGCGGCGCTGGGCAAGACGCTGCGGGTCAACCGGATGGCGGCCCGGCTGCACGAGCGCGTCGCGGCCGGCGGCGACGTCCGGCTGCTCACGCCGGAGGAGGCGGTGAAGGAGATTCCGGGGCTGTACCGGCGGATCGGGCTGTACCGGCCGGGGATGATCGGCCGGCCGGAGCGGTGGTGGCCGATCTCGCACGACCGGCACGTCGGCCCGGACGGCGGCCGGCTGGTCGCCGTCCACAGTGGACCGGACGGGGACGACGGCTTCGTCGTGTACGCCACGATCACCCGCCGGTCGTTCGATTCACCCGACCACGGTGCCGCGCTGGACGTCGTCGACCTGCACGGGGCGAGCCCGGCCGCGCGCGCCGCGCTGTGGCGGTACCTGCTGTCGGTGGACCTGGTCTCGGAGGTCTACGCCCGGCACCGGCCGGTCGACGAGCCGCTCGCGCTGATGCTCACCGATCACCGGCACGCGGCCACCGCCGCCGTCGAAGACGACCTGTGGCTGCGTCCGGTCGACGTCGCGGCCGCGCTCGCCGCCCGCACCTACCGCCCGGTCGCCCCGGTGGTGCTCGCGGTGACCGACCGCCTGCTGCCGGCCAACACCGGGCACTACGAGATCGGCCCGGACGGCGCCCGGCGCACCGACGTGGCCGCGGAGCTGGCCCTCGACGTCGACACCCTCGGCATGCTCTACCTCGGGCAGTGGACCGCGACGACGCTGGCGGAGGCGGGCCGCATCGACGTCCGCGACCCGGCGGCGCCCGGGCGGGCCGACGAGCTGTTCACCACGACGGCCGCACCGTGGTGCGGCACGCACTTCTAGGCGCCGGGCAGGGCCTTGAGGAGCCGTTCGACGGAGTTGCCGAGGTTCCACCGTTCGGCGAGCTCGGCCACCCGCTCGCGGTCGGCGGGCGTCGCGGGGACGGTGTCGGGGCGGGACTGCTCGACCGGTGCGTCGACCGCCACGCGAACCACGGTCGGGGCGACGGCGAGGTAGTCCGCCGCGTCCTTCAGCCGCAGCCGGGTCTTGAGCGGGAGGGCGGAGTCTCCGGCCGCACCCGCGGCGACGAGGGCTTCGAGCGACCCGAACTGCGTGATGAGCTTGGCGGCGGTCTTCTCGCCGATGCCCGCGACGCCGGGGAGGCCGTCGGACGGGTCGCCGCGGAGGGCGGCCATGTCCGCGTAGGCGGGGCCGGCGGTCTCGCGAGGGAGGCTGTAGCGCTCGGCGATCTCGGCGGGCCCGAGGACTTCGGCCTTGGCCCAGCCCTTGCCGACGTAGATGACCGAGGTGGGCGTGGGTTCGGTGCGCACGAGCTGGAAGAGGTCCCGGTCGCCGGTGATGACCTCGACCGGGTCGGTCTTTTCACGGGTGGCGAGCGCCCCGATGACGTCGTCGGCCTCGTAACCGGCGGCTTCGGCGGTGGCGAAACCGAACGCTTCGAGCAGGTCGAGGATGATCGGCACCTGCGGGGTGAGCGTGTCGGGGACTTCTTCGACGTCGGGGCCGCTGCCGGTCTCTTCGGCCACCCGGTGCGCCTTGTAGCTGGGGAGCAGGTCGGTGCGGAACTTCGGCCGCCAGTCGGCGTCGAGGCAGCAGACGAGCCGCGCGGGCCGCCGGTCGGTGAGGATCCGCGCAATCGTGTCGGCAAACCCCCGCACGGCGTTGACCTGCGTCCCATCGGCGGCGCGCATCGAGTCGGGCAGGGCGAAGAAGGAGCGGAAGTACAGGCTCGCGGAGTCGAGCAGGGCAAGGGATCCGGTCACCCGCACAGCCTGCCATGCCCGGGCCGGGAGGAGGGACAAGCCACGCGGCCCGGCCCGGGGAGGTGAGCGGGTGGCCGGAGCCGGCCGGGTGCGGCCTTCCGGGCCCGGAATTGTCGGTGGTGACCGGTAGCGTGGAAAACGGGGGGCGCCCCCGCGGGCCAGGGCGGCTCGGGGCTGGGGATGGGCCGGTGCCACTCGCTCGGGGGGCCCGCTTGCTCGGAGCCGGCGCCACCCGCACCGGCGGCCGGAGCGCACCTACCGCAAGAGCGCCGCCGGAGGCGCGTCGGCCGCGGGACCATGGCCGGCGTGAGCCGGCCGGGTCACCCGGCCCGGCATGTCGTGGGCCCACGCCGTCCGGACGCCGGGCCCGGGCCACTAGGCTCGTCCTCATGTCGCGCCGATCTCTTCACACGCCCGCTCCCGATGCCGCCGCTCTCCGGGCGCGGCTGGACCGTGCCCGCGCCGCCGCGGCCGCCGCGGGGACCGATGCCCTGCTGATCGCGCCCGGCTCCGACCTGCGGTACCTGCTCGGGCAGGCCGGGGGCTCGTTCGAGCGGCTCACCACCCTCGTCGTCCCGGCCGACGGCACCCCCGCGCTCGTCGTGCCGAAACTCGAGGCGCCCGGGTACGCCGACGTCCCCACCGACGAGCTCGGCGTCGAGCTGCTCACCTGGGTCGACGGCGAGGACCCCTACAAGCTCGTCGCCGACCGGCTCGGCAAGCCCGGCCGCGTCGCCGTCAGCGACTTCACCCCGGCCCTGCACGTCCTCGCGCTGCGGGCCGTCCTCGACACCGCCGAGCAGACGCTGGCCGGTCCCGTGGTCCGGGAACTGCGGATGCGCAAGGACGCCGCCGAGATCGCGTCGCTGCGCGAGGCCGGCGCGGCGATCGACCGGGTGCACGCCCGGGTCCACGAGTGGCTGCGGCCCGGCCGGACCGAGGCCGAGGTCGGCGCCGACATCGCCGCGGCCATCGTCGAGGAGGGCCACGTCCAGGCCGACTTCGTGATCGTCGGCTCCGGCCCGAACGGCGCCAGCCCGCACCACGACGTCTCCGAGCGCGTCATCGAGAAGGGGGACGTCGTCGTCGTCGACATCGGCGGCCCGCTGCCGGCCGGCTACAACTCCGACTCCACCCGCACCTACGCCGTCGGGACGCCGCGGGACGCCGATGTGGCCGAGACCTACGCGGTGCTCCAGCGCGCCCAGGCCGCCGCGGTCGCCGCCGTCAAGCCCGGCGTCACCGCCGAGGCCGTCGACGCCGCCGCGCGGGACGTCATCGCCGAGGCCGGGTTCGGGGAGTACTTCATCCACCGCACCGGGCACGGCATCGGCCTGGACGTGCACGAGGAGCCCTACATCATCGCCGGCAACGCGCTGCCGCTGGAGCCGGGCATGGCCTTCAGCGTCGAGCCGGGTATCTACCAGCCGGGCCGGTGGGGCGCCCGGCTGGAGGACATCGTCATCGTCACCGCGGACGGCGTCGAGTCCGTCAACAACCAGCCGCACGAGCTCGTCGTGCTGGACGCATGACCACCGGCGGCCTGGAGCCGCTGGACCAGTCGATCGTCCAGGAGCTCGCGGCGGACGGGCGGCGCAGCTTCACCGACCTCGCCGAGCGGGTCGGGCTGTCGGTGTCGGCGGTGCACCAGCGGGTGCGCCGCCTCGAGCAGCGCGGGGTCATCCTCGGCTACACCGCGCGGCTCGACGGCGAGCAGATCGGCCTGCCGCTGACGGCGCTGATCTCGCTGACGCCGAACGACCCGGCCGCGCCGGACGACTACCCGCAGCGGATCCAGCACATCAAGGAGATCGAGTCCTGCTACTCGGTGGCCGGCGACGAGTCCTACATCCTGCTGGTGCGCGTCCAGTCGCCGCTGGCGCTGGAGGACCTGCTGCGGCGGATCCGGGAGGCCGCGAAGGTGTCGACCCGCACGACGGTGGTGCTCTCTACGCCGTTCGAGGGACGTTCGCCGACGTTCTGACGCCGGCGCTCCGTCCGGCGGCCGGAGCGCTGGTACGGTAAAAGGTATGGCAACACGTAAGGTCACTCTTTCGCTGGACAGCGGCGCGCTGGAATTCGCCGAACGAGCCGCGAAAGCCCACGGAATCTCGGTCTCGTCCTGGCTGTCGAAGGCGGCCAGGCGCGAGGCGGTGCGCACGGGTTACACCCCGCAGAGGCCGGAGCCGGCCGTCGCGGAGTCGGACGAGGCCGAGCTCAGCGCGGCGGAAAAGGATCTGCGTGCGCAGGGGTGAAGTCTGGACGTACCACCCCCCGACCGATCCCGCCCGGCAGCGCACGGTGGTGCTGCTGTCCTCGGACGGGGTGAACGAGTCCGAGCGCCCGTGGCTGCTCGGCACCGAACTCCTCGACCGCGACCCGATGGACATCCTCGGTGTCGCGATCGACGCCCGCTACTGGGTGTCGACGCTCAACCTCACCCGGCTCTACCGCCCGTGGTTCGACGAGCGGATCGCCGAGATCGACCAGGACGTCCAGGAGCGCATCGACATCGCGCTGCGGGCCGCGCTCGACCTGTGAGAGCGGCCGCCAGGGCGCCGAGGGCGAACACCGCACCGAGGACGCTGGACCCCGCCCAGCCGGCGACGGCGAACGCGGCCGTCGTCGCGGTGGCGCCCAGGGCCGAGCCGAGCGAGTAGAAGAGCATGTAGCCGCCGATGGTGCCGCTGGTCGTGGCCGGGTGCGCGGTGGTCAGCAGGTGCTGGTTGCTGACGTGCACGGCCTGCACGGCGAAGTCGAGTGCAACCACGCCGGCCACGACGAACCACAGCGACCACGATGCCTGCCCGATCGCCGCCCACGAGGCGGCGAGCAAGGCGAGCGCGCCGACGGTGACCGTGCGCACGTGCCCCGCGTCGGCCCAGCGCCCCGCCCGGGCGGCGCCCAGCGCTCCGACCAGCCCGGCGAGCCCGAACAGGCCGATCTGCGCCGCGCTCAGCCGCCACGGCGTGGCGGACAGGGGGAGCGCGAGCCCGCTCCACAGCGTGCCGAACGAGGCGAACAGGAAGAACGCGATCAGCCCGCGCGAGACGAACAGCCGCTCGCGGAACAGGCTGCCCAGCGACGTCAGCGCCTGCCGGTACGAGGGACGTCCGGGGCGCGGGTCGGGTGGCAGCGTCTTCAGCACGACTCCCGCCAGCGTCACCAGGAGCACGGCGAGCACGACGTACACGCTGCGCCAGCCCCACGCGGTGGCCAGCACCCCGGCCGCGACGCGGGCGCCGAGGATGCCGAGGACGACTCCGGAGGTCACCACGCCGAGGGTGCGGCCGCGTTCGGCGGGCGTGGCGCTCGCCGCGGCGTAGGCGACGGTCGTCTGGACGACGACGGCGAACAGCCCGGCGACGGCCAGCCCGGCCAGCAGCACCCAGAGCCGGGTCGCGGCCGCGGCGAGGATCGCGCCGGTCGCCGTCAGGACCAGCTGTCCCGCGATGAGCCGGCGTCGGTCCCGGAGGTCGCCCAGGGGGACCAGCAACGCCAGCCCGGCCAGGTAGCCGAGCTGGCCGGCCGCGACGATCCAGCCCAGGTCCGCCGCCGGCACGCCCAGGTCCGCGCCGATCCCGGCGAGTGCGGGCTGCGCCGCGTAGATGCTCGCGACGGCGATCGCGCACACCGCCGCCAGCACCGTGTTCCGGCCCGTGGCCCTCCCATCGGTAGCAGAATGCAACTGATGGGACCGTACGGCAGAATGGTTTCGAACAGCAACTCGTCCGGAGGCGTGGTGACCGAGGACTGGACCGACCCGAGCTGCCCGGTGGCGCGCACGCTCGACCTCGTCGGCGACCGCTGGAGCCTGCTCGTCGTGCGCGACGCGATGGACGGCGCCCAGTCGTTCACGGATTTCCGGCAGCGCACCGGGATCGCCCGCAACATCCTCACCGACCGGCTCCGCCGCCTGGTCGACCGCGGCGTCCTCGACCGGCGGACCGCGCCTTCGGGCCGGCGGCAGGTCTACGTGCTGACTCCGGCCGGGCGCGACCTGTTCACGGTCGTCGTGGCCCTGCGGCAATGGGGTGAGCGGCACGCGTTCGGCCCCGGGGAGCCGCACTCGGTGCTGGTGGGCAGCGACGGTCTCCTCCTGCCGCCGCTGACCCCGCTCGGCGCGGACGGAACCCTCGCCGACGTGGAGACGACCACCGTCCGCAAGGTCGGCTGACGCACCCGGACGGTCGGTCGGCGTACCCGGGTGGTCGGTCGGCGTACTTGGAGGATCGGGTCAGCGGGCCACGACCTCCGGGACCGCGTGCAGCTTGCCGTCCGCGCCGGCCAGGCAGGAGGCGTTGCCGTCCTTGGCCGCGATGAACTCCGTCAGGCAGTTGGCGATCGCGGTGTGGCCGGTCGCGTTGGGGTGGAACGATTCCTGCAGCGCGTGCCCGGCCCGTTCGGCCTGGCCGAGGTCGGCCAGCTGGAGGGTCAGCCGGGTGAACCACTCCGTCGCCGGGTTCGCGCCGCCGCTGCACGCCTCGTGCTTGACCCCCGCCTTCGCCAGGTCCAGGAACCGCGCCCCGGACTGCTGGGCGGCCGCCTTCAGGCCGGACGACAGGACGCCGATGCCGGTCTGGGCGATCCAGCGCAGGTCCTCGGTGCGGAACGGGCAGCCGTTGAGGCTACGCAGGTCCTCCGGCAGGTCCGGGCCGATCGGGGCCGCGTAGGACTGCAGGATCAGCTGGTAGTCCGCGGGCACGTACCCCGCCTGGGCCAGCACCGCCTTCACGTCCGAGACCGCCTTCGCGACCTTCGGCACCATGGCGTCCACTTTGGACTTCCAGCTCTGCTTCAGCGCGGTGCTGCACGGCGGGCCGCCGGCGTCGAACCACGCCTTGAAGCAGTCGTTGACCTGGTTGGAGAACTTCGGCTCGTCGTTCGCGCCGACCGCGATCACCACCGCGGCCACCCGGTGGTCCTTGACCAGCGCGGCCAGCTGCCGCGCCTGCGAACCCTCGGTCCACTGCTTGACGTCGCCGAGCGCGACCTGCTCGGCGGGCGCGCCGGAGCAGCCGAGGTTGACGTGCGCGGTGATGCCCGGGGCGGCGATCTTCTCGACGAAGGCGTGGGGGGAGCGGTGGCACCAGTTGCCGCCCTGGCCGTTGGTGGCGGCGGTGTACTGGCCGGCCCCTTCGCCGGAGACGGTGCTGTCGCCCATCGCGACGACGGTGAGCGGGCCGGTACCCGGCGGACCCTGCCGCGGTTGCGGCTGCCCCGGTTTGCTTTCGGAGCCCAAAAAGACGAAGAACCCGGCCAGCAGGGCCACACACGCGAGGAGGAGGGCTCCCCAGTACCACCGAAGACGACGCATCGCCGTCGATTCTACGGACCGGCCGAGCGGCGGACACGGTGCGTCACCGCAGCCAGGTCCGCACCAGCCGGACGAGCGACTGCGTCAGGGTGGCCGGGTCGAGCTGCCGGTCCCGCCGCCAGTGCCGCACCTGCTCCGCGGAGAGAGCGGCGAGCAGGACGTCCGCGGCGATCCCGGCGTCGTCCGCGCCGCCGGCTTCGAGCAGGTGCCGGCAGTGCTGCCGCCACAGGGTGTGTGCGCCGGTCCGGAACCGGGCGCCGGTCGTGGCGGTCTCCGACAGCAGGACGAGGTCGAGCTGCCGGTCCAGGAGGTCCAGGTAGGCCTCGACGAACGCGCCGAGGCGATCCGCGGCTTCCGCGCCGGGGCCCAGGGGTGGCGGGCCGGTGAGGATCCGTTCCTGGAGTTCGCGTTCGCGCTGGTCGAGCAGGGCCATGGCGAGGCCGCCCTTGTCGCCGAAGCGGCGGTAGAGCGTGCCCTTGCCGACGCCGGCGGCTCCGGCGACGTCGTCCATGGTGACCGCGTCGACGCCGCGTTCGGCGAAGAGCTTCTCGGCCGCCTCCAGCACGCGGATCCGGTTGCGGGCGGCGTCGGCCCGCTCGCGGACGGGCGCGCCGAGCACCGGCAGCTCGGCCGGCGTTGACGAAACGGACTTCGGTCCGCTACGGTTCGAGGACATAAGCGGACTCTAGTCCGATTCTTCGTCCGGCGAAAGCCGGGCCCGTCCGAGGAGCATCGTCATGCCCGATCTGCTGCACATTTCCGCGTCCCCGCGAGGCGAGGCGTCCCAGTCGCGGCGGCTGGCCGCCACTTTCCTGGACACCTACCGCACCCAGCACCCGGACGCCGACATCGACGAATGGGACCTCTGGGACGGCTCGCTGCCCGCGTTCGGCCCGGCCGCCGCCCGGGCCAAGATGACCGTCTTCGGCGGCGGCACCCCGCAGGGCGACGAGGCGGACGCCTGGGCGGCGGCGCAGGCGGCGTTCGCCCGGTTCGACGCCGCCGACCGGATCCTGTTCAGCGTGCCGATGTGGAACTCCGGCGTGCCGTACGTGCTCAAGCAGTTCGTGGACGTCGTGTCCCAGCCGGGCTGGATCTTCGGCGTCGACCCGGTCACCGGCTACCGGCACCTCCTGGAGGGCCGCGGCAAGCGCGCGGCGGTGATCTACACCAGCGCGGTGTGGGCGCCCGGGCTCGGGCCGGAGTTCGGCGCGGATTTCCAGGAGCCGTTCTTCACCGGCTGGCTCAACTGGACCGGCATCGACGACGTCAGCGAGATCCGCTTCCACCCCACCCTCACCGGCGACGCCGGCGAACTCGGCCGGATCGCCCACGAAGCCGCCCGCGACACCGCCAAGACCTTCTGAAAGGCCCGCCATGACCGAAACCATCGACCGCGACACGCTCCGCGCCGGGCTCGCCGACGGCACACTCGTCCTCGTCGACGCCCTGCCCGCCGCCTACTACGAGACGCGGCACCTGCCCGGCGCGATCAACCTCGTCGCCGACGACGTCGCCGCCGAGGCATCGCGGCTGCTGCCGGACAAGGCCGCCGCCATCGTCACCTACTGCTCCAACCCCGCCTGCGCCAACAGCGGCCAGGTCGCCGCCCAGCTGGCCCGGCTCGGCTACACCGACGTCCGCAAGTACGCCGCGGGCATCGAAGACTGGGTGAACGCCGGCCTGCCCACCGAAAGCGGTCAGCCCGCCTGAGTCAGGTCCGTGGCTGCCGCCAGCGCGACCGCCACCTCGGCGATCGCCCGGACCGCCGGGTTGTCGTCACCCGGCCGCCACACCAGTTCCGTGCGGGCGACGTCGCCCTCCAGAGGCACGAACGCCACGCCGGTGCGGCGCAGGCTGTGCGACGAGCGGGCCAGCCGGGTCACCCCGACCCCCGCCGCGACCAGCCCGAGCAGGCCCTGCACGGTCGCGGCCCGCTGCACCACCCGCGGGGTGAAGCCGGCCGCGGCGAAGTCGTCGTCGTAACCGCGGTGCCACGGCTCCCAGGCCGCCCGCGGGGTGAGCACCCACGGTTCGTCCTTCAGGTCGGCCAGCTTGAGCGACGTCCGCCCGGCCAGCGGGTGCTCCGCCGGCAGCACCGCGCACACCTCTTCGGTCAGCAGCGTCCGGGACACCAGGCCGTCCACCAGCGGCGGCCGGGTGAACGCGAGGTCGAACCGGCCCTCGCGCAGGCCGTCGACGAGCTCGGCGATCGACGCCTCGGCCGTCGTCACCGCCAGCCCGGGCAGCTGCTCCCGGACCGCCCGCACCACCGGCGGCAGCAGGTAGTTCGCCGTCGTGGCGAGGAAGACGAGCCGGACGTCGCCGATCTCGCCGCGCACCGCGCGCCCGAGCGTGGCGACGGCTTCTTCGGCGCGGGCCAGCACTGCGCGGGCCTCGGGCAGGAACAGCCGGCCGACGGCGGTGAGCCGCGTCCCGCGTGCGTCGCGGTCGAACAGCCGGACGCCGAGGGCCCGCTCCAGCACGGTGATCTGCTGGGACAGCGACTGCTGGGCGAGGTGCAGCCCGGCGGCGGCGCGGGTGAAGCTGGTCGCCTCGGCCACGGCGACGAAGTAGCGGAGCTGCCGTAACTCGGGGGTCACAGGCTCCGACTGTAGCCGCGGCAGGACATCGGTGTTGGCGCCCCGGCCGGGGCCGTCGCCAGGATGGCAGGGAGGAAAGCACTGGGAGGACACGGAAATGACGAACACCGACGGCCGCGTCTGGCTGATCACCGGCTGCTCCGCCGGCTTCGGCCGGGAGATCGCGCTGGCCGCGCTGGCCGCGGGTGACCGCGTGCTGGCCACCGCCCGCCGGCCGGAAACCCTGACCGAGCTGCAGGAACGCGGCGGCGACCGGCTCCGGACCGCGGCACTGGACGTCACCGACGCCGGGCAGGTCGACGCGGCGGTGAAAGCCGCGCTCGAGGCGTTCGGCCGCATCGACGTCGTGGTCAACAACGCCGGCAGCGGCTCGGTCGGCGCGGTCGAGGAACTGACCATGGACGAACTGCGCGCGCTGATGGAGGTCATGTTCTTCGGCGCGGTCGCGGTCACCAAGGCCGTGCTGCCGCACCTGCGCGCGCAGGGCAGCGGCACGGTCGTGCAGCTCAGCTCGATGGGCGGGCAGCTGGCCCCGCCGGGTTTCGCCGCCTACTGCGCGGCGAAGTTCGCGCTGGAAGGCATCTCGGAGGCGCTGGCCGCGGAGGTGGCCCCGTTCGGGGTCAAGGTGCTGATCGTCGAACCGGGCGCGTTCCGCACCGAGTTCGGCGGCGGACGCATGCACCGCTCCCGCACGATCGACGCCTACGCGGTGTCGACCGGCGGAACGCGGGAGGCGGTCGAGAACATGGACGGCACCCAGCCCGGCGACCCGGCCAAGGCGGCCGCGGCGATCGTCCGCGCGGTCGGCAGCGACGACGCCCCGCTGCGGCTCGCGCTGGGCGCGGACGCCGTCGAAGCCATCCGCGCCCACCACGAGGCCGTCGCGGCGGACCTGGCCGCCTGGGAGGAGGTCAGCCGGGCCACCGCGCTCGATTAGCCCTGCGGGTCCTGCAGTACGCCGAGGACGTTGCCGTCGGCGTCGGTGAAGGTGGCGACCAGGCGCCCGTTGCCGACGTCCTTCGGCTCGTCCTTGACCGTCCCGCCCGCCTTGGTGATCTCGGCGAGCTTCGCCTCGATGTCGGTGACGTGCCAGTAGGACACCGGCCCGGTCATGCCCTGCTGCGCGCCGTTCGGCACCAGCCCGATGTGCTGGCCTTCGACGTCGTAGCCGACGTAGTAGGGGGCGTCGGCCTGCGGCTCGATGCCCAGCAGGGCGGTGTAGACGGCCTTGGCGGCGGCCAGGTCGGTGACGGGGTGCAGGACGGTCTTGATCCCCTGGGTGCTCATCTTCGGTGCTCCTGAAGTCGTGGTCTGCGGTACGTCACTCACGCTATTCGCGGCCCGCTGACCAGCGCTTCTCGATTCCTGATCGGTTGGGGCGGCCGCCGCCGCTACACTCCGGACCGTCATCCGGACGGCGAGGGGGGACCGCGGTGAGCGGGAGCAGGGTGTTGGTGGCCGGGGCGAGCATCGCGGGGCCCGCGCTGGCCCACTGGCTGCGGCGGCGCGGAGCCGAGGTGACCGTCGTGGAACGGGCCCCCGAGCTGCGTCCCGGCGGGCAGGCGGTGGACGCGCGCGGGGTGGCCAAGGACGTCATCCGGCTGATGGGGCTGGAGGCGCCGGTGCGCGCGGCCCGCACCGAGACCGCCGGCGCGCACACCGTGGACGCCGACGGGACCGTGCTGGAGACCTTCAGCGCGGAGGACGACGGCGGCGACGGGTACATCGCCGACATCGAGATCCTGCGCGGAGACCTGTCGCAGGTGCTCTACGACGACACCCGGGACGGGGTCGAATACCTCTTCGGTGACCGGATCGCCGAGCTCACCCAGGACGCGGACGGCGTCGACGTCGTCTTCGCCGGCGGCGTCCGGCGGCGCTTCGACCTGGTGATCGGGGCCGACGGACTGCACTCGGCCCTGCGCGCGACGGTCTTCGGGCCGCACGAGCGGTTCGTCCGCCACCTCGGGCTGGTGCTGGCCTTCTACAGCGTGCCCAACGAGTTCGGGATCGACCGCTGGATGCTCGACTACCAGCACGAGGGCCGCTCCGCCGGCCTGCGGCCCCTCAAGGACCCCACCCGCGCGATGGCCATGCTCTCCTTCCCGTCGGACGGTTTCGACGTCGACCACCGCGACATCGACGGGCAGAAGAACCTGCTGCGCGAGCGGATGGCCGGGCTCGGCTGGCGGACCCGGGACATCCTCGCCCACCTCGACGACACTCCGGACTTCTACCTCGACCAGGTCGCCCAGGTGGTCATGGACCGCTGGTCGCACGGCCGCGTGGGGCTGATCGGCGACGCGGCGTTCTGCTCGTCCCCGATGTCCGGCGGCGGCACCGGGCTCGCCCTCGTCGGCGCCTACCTGCTGGCCGGCGAACTCGCCGCCGCCGGCTGGGACCCCGAGGCCGGGTTCGCCGCCTACGAGACGCGGATGCGCCCGTTCGTCGAGGCC
This sequence comes from Amycolatopsis sp. cmx-13-12, assembly GCA_049998155.1. Taxonomy (GTDB): domain Bacteria; phylum Actinomycetota; class Actinomycetes; order Mycobacteriales; family Pseudonocardiaceae; genus Amycolatopsis. The sequence continues at coordinate 297,977 of JAEBES010000003.1, forward strand.
AACCAGGAGATCGGCCGCCTGCACGTCCGAAGCCGGGAAGCCGCCGCGGACGCCGAACTCGACATGGAAGCGCTCATGCCGCTGGTCGAGCGCGCGCTCAACGGCGTCGAGCTGCCGGACTACGCCGGGGTGCCGGACACGGTCAGTCCAGCAGCGCCGTGAGCACGCCGTCGAGGAGGCGGACGCGGCGGTCGGCGATGCGGTGGACGTCCTCGTCGTGGGTGGCCACGATCACCGCCGCGCCCTCCGAAGCGCACTGGCGCAGCAGCCGCAGCACCCGGGGCGTCGAACCGGCGTCCAGGTGCGCGGTCGGCTCGTCCGTCAGCAGGACCCGCGGCCGGCCGGCGACCGCGCGGGCCAGTGCCACCCGCTGCTGCTGCCCGAACGACACCTCCAGGGGGTAGCGGTCGCCGAGCTCGCCGATGCCCAGCTCGTCCAGCAGGCCGGCCACCCGCTCGGCGATCGCCGGCGGCGACGGGCGCGGCACGTCCGAACGCAGCCGCAGGGGCAAGGCCACGTTCTCCGCGATCGTCAGCTCGTTGGCCAGCCCGAGTGCCTGCGGCAGCACCGCGCACGTGTGCCACGGCGGCGCGCCGTCGATCGGGACGCCGTCGAGCAGGACGCAGCCGGAGTCGGGGGAGTCGAAGCCGCACAGCAGCGCCAGCAGCGCGCTCTTGCCCGACCCCGACCGGCCCGACACCGTCACCAGCTCGCCCGCGCCCACCCGCAGTTCGAGCCCGCGCAGCACCTCGATGTCGCCGCTGGGGTGGGCGAAACTGCGGCGCAGCCCGACCGCTTCCACGAGTGTCATGCCGGTGGCTCCCGTTCTTCGATGCCTTCGAGCGCGCCCTTGTGCAGCCGGGCCACCCGCGCGCCGAGGTCGATCAGGCGTTCGTCGTGCGAGGCGGCCAGGACCGCGAAGTCCTGGTCCACCAGGTACTGCAGGGTGGCCAGCACCAGGTCGGCCGACGCCTCGTCCAGCTGCGACGTCGGCTCGTCGGCGAGGATGACCGTCGAGCGCGCGGCCAGCACGCACCCGAACGCCAGCCGCTGCTGCTGGCCGCCCGAGAGCGCGGCGATCTTCCAGCCGCCGGTCCCGTGCAGGCCCAGCTGGCCGAGGATGTCCTCGGCGTTGCACTCGGTCCCGGCGGCCTCGGCCGCGGCGTGCAGGTTCTCGGCCACGGTGAGGTAGCCCAGCAGGTTGTCGCCCGGGTTCTGGAACACCAGGCCGAGGTGGTGCCGGCGCAACGCCCGCCGCTCGCGGTGCTTGAGCTTGCCGACGTCGGCGCCCTGGAACGTCAGCGTGCCGCGCGCGGGCTGCTCGAACAGCCCCAGCACCCGCAGCAGCGTCGACTTCCCCGACCCGGACGGCCCGGCCAGCACGGTCATCCCGCGGGCGGGCACGTCGAGGCTGACGTCGTCGACGCCGGTGACGGTCCCGGCCGGCGTCGGGTAGTCGACGCCGATGCCGCGCAGGGAAAAGATGGGCTTCTCAGGCACGGATCAGCTCCGCGGTCCGGGCGGTGCGCACCGAGCGCACCGCGATCCAGCCGGCCAGCGCGACCACCGCCACGCCGATCACGACGACGGTCAGCACGAACGGCAGCGGATCCGGCAGCTCCGACCGCGGGGCGAGGAACGTCGCCGGGTCGAACCGGGGCACCGACAGCCCCGCCACCGAAACCCCGCACACGACCCCGACCGCGACCGCCAGCCCGCTCAGCGCCCCCAGCTCCATCAGATGGCTGGCCAGCAACGTGCGCGGCCGCATGCCCATCCGCAGCACCAGCGCCCCGGCCAGGGCGTTCTGCCGCCGCCGGACCTCGACCGCCACCAGCAGCGCCAGGATCGCCACCACGCCGAGCACCGCGCCCAGCAGCGCCACGAACGAGAACGTCCACGACACCACGAAGAACGGCAGACCGTCCAAAGCGGACTCGCGGCTGATCCGGTTCGGGATGAACACCCCGGCCGCGCGCAGCGCCGCGGTCGCCTCCGCCAGCGGCGCGGTCGTCAGCACGCTCCACTTCGGAATGCCGTCCAGCTGCGCGTGGGTGAGCACCGTGCGCGAGACGACGTACCCGGGGGAGGTGCCGATCATCGGGAACACCGGCAGGTCGCCGGCGACGACCGCGTCGGGCAGGTCGTCGGGGAGCTTGGCGTTCTGCTTGGCCGTGTGCCCGACCCGGATCACCGGTGTGCCGCGCGGGTCCGGCCGCGAGATCTTCTCCAGCAGCCCCGGCAGGTCGTCGCCGGGGACGTGTTCCACCGCGGCCCCGCGGGCGAACGTCGCCGGGTCGACCACCAGCACCACGCTGCCGGTCCCGGTCAGCTCGCCGACCACCGTGCTGGTCCCGGCCAGCGCCGCGGGCATCGCGACCTGGCCCATGCCGAGCGGGCTGTCGGTGTCGAGGCGGGCGTTGCTGCCGACGAAGATCGCCGACTTGGTGGCCAGGGCCTCCTCCTGGCCGCGGGCGATGCCGATCCCGGTGGCCAGCGTGCCGATGGCGAGGGTGCCGATGACCAGCACCCCGGTCACCGGGGCGCGGGCGCCGGCCAGCCGCCGGATCGCCAGCTGCAGCGCCGGGCGCGACCAGAACCGGGCCCGGTGCGAGGCGTGCAGGGCCAGCCACGCCAGCCGCGCGGTCAGCAGCCCGACCGTCAGCACCACGAACACCGGGTAGGTCAGGGCCAGCGGGTCCACCTGGGGCAGGGGATTGCCCAGCCGGGACGCCGTGCCGTAGTGCGCCAGGCGCGTCCAGCCCAGCCACGCCATGCCCGCCGTCGTCAGCTCCCACGGGAAGTACGCCAGCAGCCGCACCCGCCGGCCGCCGCGGCGCACCCGGCCCAGCTCGAACTCCCGGTGCACCCGCACCGCGACGACCAGGGCCAGCAGCACCAGCGACACCGCCAGGGTCCCGGCCGCGACACCGGCGGCCCGCAGTTCGGCCGCCGGATCCGGGGCGCCGGGCGGGCCGTACACCCCGAGCAGCAGCCGGGCCGCGAGCGCGCCGGCCGCCCCGCCGAGCAGGATCGGCAGGCCCAGCTCGGCGACGGCCAGCCCCCCGAGCGCCGCGGGGCTGCTGCCGCGTGCGGACAACAGCCGCAGCTGCGCGTGCCGCCGCTGGTACCACTGCAGGGCCACCGTGCCGAGACCGGCGCAGCCGACCAGGACGCTGATCAGGGCCAGCGGCAGGATCGAGACGAACACGTTCTCCTCGGCCTGCCGGGAGATCTGCACCGAGCGCTGGAACGTCGGGACGTCGGCGGCGATCAGCGAGCCGAGGCCCTGGGCGGTGAGGTCGGCGCGGACGTCGGCGACGAGGTCCTGCGAGCGCTGGAGCAGGTCTTCCGCGGCGCTCAGCGTCTTCGGGGCCGGTTCGTAGAAGGAGACGTGGAAGTACTGCATCGTCGGCAGGCCGATGGCCTTGATCGTGTCGTCGAAGGTCTTGCGGTCGGTGGCGAAGACGATCGAGTCGATCGGGTCGTCGACCAGGCGGTCGATGACGGCGCCGGACTGCTGCGAGCACCACCACCGCGGCGGCGGGTCGAGCAGGTCGCGGTAGATGCCGGTGACCGGCGGCAGCGGCACGCCCCCCAGGCTCGGCTTCGCGCCGACGCCGATGTGCTCGGCGTCGGCCACCACGTTGCCCAGCCACAGCCCGGGCGCCCGCGTGCCCTGCTGCAGGGTCAGGTTGTCCAGGCCGACCTGGTCGCGGTAGCCGAAGCGGACCTTGTAGTGCGGGTCGCCGTTGAACTCGGTGCCCCGCAGCACGTTCGTGAACTGCCCGACGACGGGGGCGCCGAACCCGTGCGCGGCGGCGTGGCGCTGGATCGCACCGGTCACCGCCGGGATGTCCCGCACCGGCATGTTGCCCTTGCCGAACATCGGGCCGTAGCTGTCCGGGCAGGTGATGCCCGTCTGGTAGGCCACCGTCGCGCCGCCGGCCGCGGACGCCTGCAGCACCGCGGCGGCGCCGAGGAAACAGGCCAGCAGCGAGGTCACGGCGGCCACGATCAGCGTCAGCGGGCTGGACAGGGCGGCCTTCGGGGCGGCTCGCCACGGCTTGGTCACTCTACGTCGTCCATTCTTCCCCCACGTCACCCGCATGGACCAGGACGCTACCGGCCACCCCGGGGAGTTGGAACGTTTTTGTCACGATCGTTGCCCACCCCGTCGGCCGGTGCCGGGCTGCCGTCCCGAGCAATCGCCGCCGCCATCCGGCCGGTTTAGTGGTCTAGACCTTGACGCACCGATTGGTCTGATCCAATCCTGAAAGCGTTCCCGCCGTGCCACGCCGCCGCACGGCTCCCCGCCGGTTCAGGAGCGCAGATGCGTCGACGCAGACCTTTCTCCCGATTGTCCGTTTCCCTGGCCCTGGCGGCGTTCTCGGCCGGATCCCTGGTCGCCGCGGCCGGGACCGCCCAGGCCGCCACGCCGCTGCCCACGCACGTCTTCGCGCCCTACTTCGAAGCCTGGACCGGTGAGAGCCCCGCCGCGCTGGCCCAGCAGTCCGGCGCCAAGCACCTCACGATGGCGTTCCTGCAGGCCGCCACCAAGGGTTCCTGCACGGTGTACTGGAACGGCGACACCGGGATGCCGATCTCCACCGGCGTCTTCGGCGCCGACATCGCCACCATCCGGTCCCGCGGCGGCGACGTCATCCCGTCCTTCGGCGGCTACACCGCCGACAACACCGGCACCGAAATAGCCGACAGCTGCACCAACGTGGACTCGATCGCCGCGGCCTACGAGTCGGTGATCACCACCTACGACGTCCCCCGCCTCGACATGGACATCGAGGACAACTCGCTGACGAACTCGGCCGGGATCGACCGCCGCAACAAGGCCCTCAAGAAGGTCCAGGACTGGGCCGCGGCCTCCGGGCGGTCGCTGCAGATCTCCTACACGCTGCCCACCACCACCCGCGGCCTCGCCGACAGCGGCCTGAACGTGCTGCGCAACGCCGTCGCCAACGGCACCCGCGTCGACGTGGTCAACCTGATGACCTTCGACTACTACGACAACGCCGCCCACCAGATGGCCACCGACACCCAGACCGCCGCGGCCGGCCTGGTCTCGCAGCTGGGCGCGCTCTACCCGGGCAAGACGCAGGCACAGCTGTGGGCGATGGTCGGGGTCACCGAGATGATCGGCGTCGACGACTTCGGCCCGGCCGAAACCTTCACCACCGCCGACGCCGCCACCGTCTACAACTGGGCCGTGTCCAAGGGCATCAACACGCTGTCGTTCTGGGCGCTGCAACGCGACAACGGCAGCTGCCCCGGTGGCGCCGCGGCCGACAACTGCTCCGGGATCGCCCAGGACACCTGGTTCTTCAGCCACGCCTTCGAGCCCTTCACCGGCGGCACCTCCGTGCCCGGCAACGACTTCTCCGTCGCCGCCAGCCCGGCGTCGGCCGCGGTGGACCCCGGCGGGTCGGCGTCGGCGACCGTGAGCACCGCCGTGACGTCCGGCTCCGCTCAGCAGGTCACGCTGTCGGTCACCGGCGCACCCGCCGGCGTCACCGCGGCCGTCAGCCCCGCCACGGTGACCGCGGGGGGCAGCGCGACCCTCTCGGTGAGCACCACCGCGGCCGCCGTCCCCGGCGTGTACCCGCTCACCGTGACCGGCGCCGCCGCCTCCGGCAGCCACAGCACCACCTTCACCCTCACCGTCAAGGGCACCCCGCCCGCGGGTGGGGTGGTCAACGGCGGCTTCGAAACCGGTGCGCTGAGCCCGTGGACCGCCCCCGGCGACACGGTCGTCGCCACCCCGGCGCACTCGGGCACCCACGCGCTGCAGGTGACGCCGTCGGCCTCGGCCACCGGCGAAGCCGCGCAGAACGTGACCCTCGCCCCGAACCACGCCTACACGCTCACGGCGTGGGTCCAGGGCAGTTACGCCTACGTCGGCGTCCGCGGCGGAGCCACCGCGAGCGCGTGGACCTCCAGCAGCGGCTGGACGCGGCTGTCGGTGCCGTTCACGACCGGCGCTTCGGGTGCGGTGACCGTGTACGTCCACGGCTGGTACGGCCAAAGTGCCGTCTACGCCGACGACTTCGCGATCGGCTAACACTTTCGGCGGCGGCCCGGTTGGGCAACACGGAGGTTGGCCGGGCCGCCGCTACCCGAAAGACTGCGCGGGACGATCTTTTCGCGACCGCCAGGAGGAACCGATGCCGCACATCCCGCTCGACCCGCAGCAGCCCGGCATCCGATCGCTGATGGCGTTCCGGCCCGAGACCGCCGTCCCGCTCAACCAGCTGGCCCAGATCCTCCTGCGCGGGCCGAGCAGCCTGACCGTCGGCGAGCGCGAACTGATCGCGGCGGTGGTCTCGAACGGCAACGAGTGCCGCTTCTGCCACGGCAGCCACGCCGCCGCGGCGGCCGAGACCCTCGACGGCGGCCGTGCGGTGGTCGATGCGGCCTGCGCCGGCATTGACGACGCACCGGTGGGGCCGAAGATCAAGGCCCTGCTGCGGATCGCCCTCGCCACCCGCGAAACCGGCCGCGCCGTGACGCCGGAGCTGATCGAGGCGGCCCGCGCGGAAGGCGCGACCGACCTCGAGCTGCACGACACGGTCCTGATCGCCGCGGCGTTCTGCATGTTCAACCGCTACGTCGACGGCCTCGCCACGGTGGCCCCGGACGACCCGGCGATCTACGACCAGATCGGGAAGGTGCTCGCCACCGAGGGCTACGACCGCTGAGGCGATCGCGACGTCGGATAGGCTCCGCCTCGAACATTTCCGGGGGGAACTTCGATGTCGCGATTCGTCAAAGCCGCGCTGTGGACGACCGGGGTGCTCGCGGCCGGCCTGCTCGCGTTCTGGCTGGTGCTGGCGCTCGACATCCCGTACCGCAGCACCGCCACGCCGGTGCCGCCGTCGGTGACCCCGTCGGTCCCGGCGCCGGCTCCACCGGCTCCACCGGCGGAGCAGCTCGCGTGGGTCACGGACGTCCGCCCGGGCCCGGACGACCGCAGCGCGGTGCTGCACGTCGACCTGCCCACGTGCGCCGAAGCACCGCACGCTCGGGTCACCGAGGCCGACAACCGGATCGATGCCGAGATCCTGTTCCGGCCCCGGGAGGGCGCGGGGTGCCCGCAGATGCCGGCCGACTTCCCGATCAGGACGGCCGCACCGATTGGGCGCCGGCCGTTCATGGTCAACGTCAACGAAAGGTGGGGACTCGCGTCCGGCGGCTGGAAGAAGTGCGACGAGCGCCTCGGCTGCGAGCCGCCCGCCGACCACTGCAACCCGGCGTGGATCGCGCAGCTGGAGTTCAGCGCCGAGGCCGAGTACCCCGGGACCACCCGGGCCTGCGACCAGAACTGGCTGATCCACGACCTGCAGCGGCACAGCGGCCAGGCCGCGACCCGGGTCGCCTACCGCTGGGACGGCAACGGCTGGGCGAGCTTCGCCGGGGCGAAGGACGGCGGCTGCGCCGAAATCCTGGCGGCCGAACCGAAGTTCCCCACCGCCCTGTGCCGGGACCTCACCCCGCCGGCGTGAGAGGGATCGCTCGCCGCAACCGTGTCCGGCCGGTTCGTGCGGAGGTGATCGCTCGCCGCAGTCGCACGGCCACGGTGTGCGGCCGATTCCCGCGGCGTGAGCCCGGTCGGCGGTGGATTCCGGGGAACGGAAGCGGTTTGGAAGGCGGATCCCCCACAATGCGGGGGAACGCGAAGGAGCTCATCGATGAAACGTGCTGTAGCTGCCGCTTTGCTCGCCGCCGCCGCGCTCGCCGTGCTCGCCCCCGCGGCGTCCGCGACGAACGATCCGTCGCCGGTCGGCGGGGTGGGGAGCGGTCCCTACATCGGCGATGTGCCGAAGCCCGGCCCTGGGGGCCGATGACCACCGAGGTCACCGCCGGATGCCCGCTTCAGGGCACCAGCACCACGCGGCCCGGGCGGTTCCACGCCCGGGCCGCGTCGTGCAGCGGGACGCGCTCGTGCCCGGCCGTGAGCGCGCCCGCCATCGTCTGCGCCACCACCGTCAGCAGTGCTTCGCGGCGCTCGTCGGCGGTGAGCTCGTTGTTCGTGTAGCCGAGGATCCGCAATGACCGGCTCCGCAGCAACGCCGACGGGACCGGGCACACTTCGCCGGCCGCGCTGCCGAGGTTGACCAGCCGCCCGCCCGGACGCAGGGTGCGCAGCGCCGCCGCGGCCGGGAGCCCGCACACCGGGTCGAGCACCAGGTCGACCGGGCCGGCCGCCGCACCGAGCCGCAGCGCCAGCGTCTCGACGTCCTCGTCGGTCCGGAGCCGGACCGTGTCGTCCGCGCCGCACTGCCGGGCCCGCTCCAGCGCGGCCTCCGACCGCGCGCACGCCACCACCCGGCCGGCCCCGGCCACCCGCGCCAGCTGGACCGCCGACTGCCCGACCACGCCGCCCGCGCCGAGCACCAGCACGGTCTCGCCCGCGGCGAGCCCGCCCGTGCCGGTCAGGCACCGCCACGCCGCGACCGCCGACAACCCGAGCGCCGCGACCAGCGCGGGATCGGCCCCCTCCGGCAGGACGACCACATCGCCGGACGCGGCCACGGCGTACTCGGCCATGCTCCCGTCGCCGGGGCGCATACCCGCCGCCGTCGCGAACCAGACCGGTGTCCCGGCCAGCTCGCCCACCCCCTGCACACCCGGCACGTAAGGCGTGGCGGGCACACCGAAGTAGGACGTGCCGGACGCGCAGAGCCGGTCGAGCGGGGTGATCGGCGCGGCCGTCACGCGGACGGCGACCTCACCGGGTCCGGGGGCCGGCTCGGCCCGGTCGGTCACCACCGGTGGTTGCCCGGCCGCCCGGATCTCCGCCGCGCGCACCGGCGGTCACACCGGCTGGAGGACGAAGTCGTAGCGCGCCTCGAGCCACGGCTGCGCCGACTCGCCGCCGTCCGGCGTCGGCCCGGGATCGCGTGGCTCGAAGGCGACCACGAGCTCCTGCTTGGTGCCGAACACGACGTCGCTGTCCAGGTACTGCGCGCCCTCCTGGAACAGGTGCGTGATCAGCGGCTCGTACCCGGCCGCGTTGATCAGGAAGTGCACGTGGGCGGGCCGGAAGTGGCTGATGTCGGTGCCGCGGATCAGCTCGCCGACCGGGCCGTCCATGGGGATCGAATACCCCTTCGGGGCGATGGTCCGCACGCAGTAGGTCCCGTCGGCGCGGCTGGTGTACTTGGCGCGCAGCCGGGCTTCGTCGACGTCCGGGAGCTGCGACTCGTACGCGCCTTCCTCGTCGGCCTGCCACACGTCGAGGACCGCGCCGGTGACGGGCGTGCCGTCGAGGTCGAGGACCGCGCCGGTGATGTAGAGCGGTGTGCCCGGCAGGCCGTCGGACATGTCGCCGCCGAACCCCTTCTCCGGCGAGCCGTCGATGTGGAACGGGCCGAGCACGGTGGCCGGGGTCGCCTTCGCGTCGAAGGTGTGGTTCATCTGCACCACCAGCATGCTCAGGCCGAGCACGTCGGAGGCGAGGATGAACTCCTCCCGCTTCTCGTCGCTGATCCGGCCGGTTTCGGTCAGCCACCGCATCGCGGCCATCCACTCGGGCTCGCTCAGCCGCACTTCGCGGGCGAAGGCGTGCAGGTGACGCACGAGCGCCGCCATCACCTCCGCCGTCCGCGGGTCGTGCGCGCTCGCCCAGCGCTGCGCGGCGAGCTCGGTGATGTTGTCCTCGGTGACCAGCTGCATCGGCGTTCCTCTCACGCGTGCGGATCCGGCGGGACCGACCGGTTGTTCAAGTCGACGGACAGGAAGATGTCGTTGGCGACGGGGTGGCGCAGCTCCTCGGCGAGCTGGCCGATCAGCCCGGCGGTGCGGGCCAGCAACGCGAACCCGCGCAGCAGCTCCAGCGGCAGCCCGAGGTCGGCGAGCGCGGCGCCGCAGACGCCGGCGCCGTTGAGCGGCAGGGTTTTGCCCAGCACGCGCGGGTGCACCCGGCCGATCGCGGCGAACAGCTCCAGGTGCGGGCCGCGCAGGCCCTCTTCGTCGGCGATGGCGAACAGCCGCGCGGTGCGCGGGTCGCCGTCCTTGTGGACGTGGTGCCCGAGCCCGGGGACGAACTCCTTGGCCGCGCGGCGCTTCTCGACGGTTTCGAGCGCGAGCGCGTCCCAGCCGTCCGCGCTGGTCGGCAGGGTGCCCGCTGCGGTGAGGACGTCGTGCAGGAACCGGCCGCAGTCCTCGGTGACGCCGAGGAAGCGCGACCCGCCGCCGAGCAGGCCGGCCGCCAGGGCGCCCTGGACCGAATCCGGCGCCGAGAGGTAGGTCAGCCGCGTGACGATCGCGGTCGGGGTGAAGCCGTGGTCGGCGAGCGCGGCCAGCACCGCCTCGAAGACCCGGGTTTCCCCGCCGGCCGGACGTCGTTGCGTCGCCAGCCAGAAGGCGAGCTCGCCGAACCCGACCGTGCCCATGACGTCCTCGGCCAGGTCCTGCCCGAGCAGCGTGATCTTGTCCTTTGTGGACGCACCGAGGGCGGTTTCGTAGACCGGGTCAGCCATCGGCGGGCTCCGTCAGCCACGCCCGCAGCTCGGTGCCGTGTTCGTCGAGTTCCGGCGGCGGCAGCCGGTACCCGGCCGGCGTCGCGGAGAACCGGATGGGGTGGCGGGTCGTCGGGACCGCGCGGTCACCTTCGCCGACTTCGACGATCGGGTCCAGCCCGAAGCGTTCGGCCATCGCGAACCCGCCGTCGATGGTGTTGATCGGTCCACAGGGGACACCGACCTTCGTCAGTGCGTCGAACCAGTCCACCGCCGCGCGTTTCGCCAGCCGCTCGACCAGGATCGGCCGCAGCGCCTCGCGGTTCTCCGTCCGGTCGGCGTTGCGGGCGAACCGCGGGTCGTCCGGGACGTCGGGCAGGTCGAGGACGTCGCACAGGCGCCGGAACTGCCCGTCGTTGGCCGCGGCGACGATCAGGTCGGCGTCGGCCGTCGGCAGCGGCTCGTACGGGAAGACACTGGGGTGGGCGTTGCCCATCCGGTAGGGCACCACGCCGCCGGCGGCGTAGGCCGAGCTGTGGTTGACCAGCCCGGTCAGCGCCGAGGACAGCAGGTTGACCTCGACGTGCTGGCCCTCGCCGGTCGCGTCGCGGTGGCGCAGCGCGGCCAGGATGCCGATCACCGCGTGGTTGCCCGCCATGACGTCGAACACCGAGATCCCGGCCCGGTACGGCGGGCCGTCCGGATCGCCGGTCAGGCTCATCAGGCCCGAGATCGCCTGCACCATCAGGTCGTAGCCGGGGACGTGGGCACCTTCGCCGGCGCCGAATCCGCTGATCGAGGCGTAGACGTTGCGGGGGTTGGCCTGGCGGACCGTCTCGTAGTCCAGGCCGTACTTGGCCAAGCCGCCGGGCTTGAAGTTCTCGATCAGCACGTCCGCGCGGGCCGCCAGCTCGCGCGCGACGACGGCGTCGGCCTCGTCCCGCAGGTCCAGCGCGATGGACCGCTTCCCGCGGTTGACGCCGAGGTAGTAGGTCGAGACGTCCCCGCGCACCGGCGGCATCCAGGTGCGCGTCTCGTCGCCCTGCGGGCCCTCGACCTTGACGACGTCGGCGCCCAGGTCCGCAAGCAGCATCGTGGCGTACGGGCCGGCCAGCACCCGGGAGAAGTCCGCGACCAGCAGCCCGGACAGCGGGCCGGTGGGGGATTCCAAACCACATCCTCGCCTTCTGTCCGTCAGACGGACTCTTGTCCGCCAGTCTGCGACAGTGCGCGGCCGCGGTCAACCCGCGCTGGTGGGTCTGCCGTGGCTTGTCGTGAGTGGTAAGGCGGGTTCTAACCCGCCTTACCACTCACGACCACGTGTGGGAGGGCGTTCAGGCGGGCGAAGTCGGCGCTGATCTCGCCGGCGGTCTGCAGCAGCAGCGGCAGGTGGTGCTCCACCAGCCGCTCGACCGGGGTCTCGGCGGCGTGGCAGTTCACGTTGACCCCGGCGATCACCCGGCCCGACCCGTCGCGCAGCGGCGCCGCCACCGACCGGATGCCCAGCGCGAGCTGCTCGTCGGTCAGCGCCCAGCCGCGGGCCCGGACCTCGCGCAGCTCGGCGTCGCGCTCGGCCCGGCCCGGCTGCCAGCGGGGGACCAGTCCCGAGCGGGTCGGCTCGGCCAGCGCCGCCTCCAGCTCGTCCGGCGGCAGTGCCGCCAGTTGCACCTTGCCCAGCGACGTCGGCAGGGCGGGGAACCGGGTGCCGATCTGGACGCTCAGGCCCACGATCTTCGGCACCGCCACCCGGGCGACGTAGACGATGTCGGACCCGTCGAGCTGCGCGATCGAGCACGACTCGTTCGTGCGTGCGACCAGCCGTTCCAGGTGCGGGCGGGCGACCTCCCACAGGCCGGTGGAGTGCACGTAGGCGACGCCGAGGTCGAGCACCCGCGGCGTCAGCGAGTAGTCGCGGCCGTCGGTGCGGACGTAGCCGAGCTCCTCGAGGGTCAGCAGGATCCGGCGCGCGGTCGGGCGGGCCAGCCCGGTGGCGGTGGCGACCTCGGCCAGCGTCATCGCCGGCCGGCCGGGCCGGAACGCGGTGATCACCTCGAGCCCGCGCGCCAGCGCCTCGATGAAGTCGGGACCCGTTCCCTCGCGTGGCATGCGCCACCTCCCTCTCCGATGGTCCTGACCGCAGCGTAGCCGGGGGGATTGACAGCGGCGCGGCACTGGGCAAGGGTGGCGTCACCCGTCGAGTGTCCGTGTAGCGGACAACTGTACGCAGTGTCTGTGATGGAGGCAGTCATGTCCGGATCGATCGTCCTGCGCGGTGGCACGGTGCTGACCCTCGACGACGCGCGCCGCGTCCTGCCCGGCGCAGACGTCCTGGTCGACGGCGACCGCATCGCCGCGATCGGTCCGGCCCTCGACGTCCCGGCGGGCACGACCGAGATCGACGCCTCCGGCGGCATCGTCCTGCCGGGGATGATCGACACCCACCGCCACCTGTGGCAGACGGCCATGCGGGGCTACGGCGCCGACTGGACGCTGACCCAGTACTTCGTCTGGTACTACCTGGAATGGGGCAAGGTGTTCCGCCCGGAGGACATCTACGCGGGCAACCTGCTCGGCGCCTGGGAAGCCCTCGAGGCCGGCGTCACCACCACCGTCGACTGGTCCCACGGCCTGCAGACGACTCAACACGCCGACGCGGCCGCCGACGCGCTCGAAGCCGTCCCCGGCCGGTTCGTGCTGGCCTACGGCAACATCCAGGACGCCCCGGCGAACTGGACGGCCACCCCGGAGTTCCGCGACTTCGTCTCCCGGCGCACCGGCGGCGACCTCGGCTTCCAGCTCGCCTTCGACGTCACCGGCGACCCCGCCTTCCCCGAGAAGCCGGCCTTCGAGGTGGCCCGCGAGCTCGGCGTGCCGGTGACCACCCACGCCGGCGTCTGGGGCGCGACCGGCGACGACGGCATCCGGCTGATGTACGACCACGGGTTCATGACCCCCGAAACGATCTACGTCCACGGCGCGTCGCTGTCGGCCGACTCCTACCAGCGCATCGCCGCCACCGGCGGGTCGGTGTCGGTCTCGACCGAAAGCGAGCAGAGCGCCGGCCAGGGCTACCCGCCCACCTGGACGCTGCGCCAGTACGGCATCCCGGTGTCCCTCTCGATGGACACCTCGGTCTGGTGGAGCGGCGACCTGTTCTCGGCCATGCGCGCCACCCTCGGCGCCGACCGGTCCCGCGAGCACCTCGAGGCCCACGCGAAGGGCGAGACGGTGACGCACGCGGCGCTGCGCGCGGAACAGGTCGTGGAGTGGGCCACCCGAGGCGGCGCCGCGGCGTTGGGCCGCTCGGACCTGGGCAGCCTGGAAGTCGGCAAGAAGGCCGACGTCGTGCTGCTGAAGAACGACCACTCCCCGGTGTCGTTCCCGCTGCTCAACCCCTACGGCCACGTGGCGTTCCAGGCCCAGCGCGCCGACGTCCACACCGTGCTGGCCGGCGGCCGGGTGGTCAAGCGCGACGGCCGCCTGGTCGGCATCGACCTGCCCGCCGTCCGGCGGCGCGTCGAGGACACCGTCGAGTACCTGCGTGCGCAGCTGGGGGAGGAGGCGTGGCGGCAGGGGATGAACCCCGACGTCCCGGAGACCAAGATCCTCGACAACCCGTACACCTACACCGACTACCAGAGCGAGCGCACCCACGGCGGCTGAGCTACCGTTTGCCACCGTGGTCCAGGTCTTCGTCCAGCCCGCGTACGGCACCGCGGACGCCCGCCGCTACGGCGCCGAATCCCTCGAGAAGACCGTGGCCTTCCGCGAGCTCGCCGACCTGCTCGACCCCGCGGACCTCGCCCGCCTCGACACGCTGCACCCCGGTGGACGGGCCCGGTTCTGGGGCGCCAAGGACAAGTACGACCGCCGGATGGACACCGTGACCACCGGCGACGTCGTGCTCTTCACCGGCCGCAAGCACGTCCAGGCCACGGCCGAGGTCGGGCACGGGTTCCGCAACCCCGCCTTCGCGCGCCGGCTGTGGCAGCCGGACCCGGGCAAGTGCCTGTTCAGCAACGTCTACAGCCTGCGCCGCTACCGGCGCATCGGGCTGCCGTACGACGCGGTCTGGGCGTTGCCCGGCTTCAACCCCGGCGACCACTTCATGGGCCTGCGGTTCCTCGACGAGGCGAAGTCCGCCGCGGTGCTGGGGCTGCTGTCCGCGCACTGAGCCGCCGGCACCTCAGCAGTGCGGCATCACGTCCTCGAAGGACGCGCAGTTGTCCTGGTCCCACGGGGTCGTCTGCCACTGCTCGGCCGTCAGGATCCGGGACGTGTCGCCCGCGACGAACTTCCAGGGCCCGTAGTAGGAGTTGCTGAACCAGTAGTTGCCCTGGTCGTGCGTGATGGCGTCCTGGACGACCTTGGCCTGGTACGGCGACCAGGACGGGTAGGTCCCCCAGTTGGACAGCAGCGCCATCTTGCCGCAGGAGCCGTTCGTGCAGCCGACGCGGGCCGGATCGAAGCGGAACGTGTTGTCGTGCACCTCGACCAGCTGGGTCTTCCACCGGCAGTCGTCGTACAGCGGCGGCGACGCGATGCCGGGCGCCGAACACTGCGTGCGGTCCGAGACGAGCTTGGTGCAGGTGTTGATCGAGGTGTTGGCCGGGCTGTTGCAGAACCGGTCGGCGTTCTCCCAGGCGGTGATGCCGGACCAGTTGTCCTCGAAGGTGTTGTCGTAGATGTCGACCAGGTGCGTGCGGGCCGGCACTCGCGGCTCGCCGCCGGACTCGGACAGGTAGACGCTCGCCACCGGGAAGTTGTCGCCCTTGTCGGCGCGCCGCTTGCCCGCGACCAGGCTGTTGCGGCGCAGGACGTTGTCGCGGAACACGAGGTTGTAGCTGATCTCGTAGAACAGCGCCTCGGCGTCGTTGTCCTCGATGAGGTTGTTCTCGACCAGGAAGTCGTTGTTGTCGGTGTCGGCCCAGAGCCCGGCGCCGTGGTTGTGGTGGATCCAGTTCCCGCGGACGTCGGCCTTGTCGACCACCCAGAACTTGATTCCGCCGCTGCACCCGCAGCCGGGACTGCGGGTTTCCCAGTCGTCGGTGTTGTTTCCCGCGATCTCGTTGCCCTCGATGATCAACGCGGTGATCGTGCTGTCCGACCGGTAGGCGTTCATGCCGTACTGCCCGTTGTTGCGCAGGCAGCTGTGCCGCACCTCCTGGCGCGCGCCGGCCATGATTCCCGCGCCTTTGTTGTTCTGCACGGTCGTGTTTTCGATGATCCAATGCTCGCCGGAATCGTGGTTCACCACGCCCTGGTCCTGCGGGGCGACGAAGTTCTGGATGGTGAGCCCGCGGATGACGACGTTCTTCGCCTGCTGGGTGAAGGCCGCGCGGTTGATGCCCTGCCCGTCCAGCACCGCCCCGGGCCCGCCGAGGTAGACGTCGCCGTCCTTGGGGATGACCTGCCCGAACGGGTCCGCCGCCAGCAGGTGCGTGCCCGAGGGCAGCCAGAACGTCGTGCCCGGTGGTGACTCCTGCGACTTGCGGTAGAGGTCGCCGGGCACCGCGGCGTCCACGGTGACCGCCCCCGCGGGGGCGGTGGTGTCGGCCAATGGCTGGTGATCGCACACCGGCCCCGGCGCCACCACGGCCGCGGCCGCCGGGCCGGGCGGCACGACGAACGCGGCCAGCAGAACAACAGCCAGAATGGATCTCATCGGCGACATGGGTGAAACCTACGCAATTGACCGCGCAACGGCTTGGTCCGAACGAGTCCATTCACGAGCTTTTCGGGTGTACCAGGTAACGAAAAAAGCAGTGATTACTCCACGACTGTGAATAACGTGGGAACAATCGGTGGGCGGTTCTGTTATCGTGGTCCGGCGTCGGCGCGCGGCCGGAATTCCGCGCGGAGGCGGGCTCGGACGGCGTGACGCGGGTGGGCCACCTGCCGCGTCCCGGTCAGCCGGCCGGCCGAGCGCCGCTGCGGACGACCGGCGGACGGCGGCCGGGCCCGCCCCGCGGCGCCGTCGGCCGGACCGGGTTTTCCCCGCTAAACGGAGAACTACCTGAGCGAGTGATTTCCCGCCATTCATTGCGGTCACCGTGGCGGTGGCGAACTAGGCTGGTCCAACCCCATTCCGGATCTGTCCTCCACTCGGCGGTTCCCGCGCACCGATCGGGTATTCGCGCAGGTCAACGCCCTGTGGACACCCCATGGGGGCGGTAATGTCACCTATCGGACAGAACTGCTGCCCCGGCGTACGGGCCCCGAATGAAACCCGGCCGCCGCACTCAGGAAGGGAACCCCGAGAAATCATGTCCACATTGCGACGACTGGCTGTCGCCGGCGCTTTCGCGCTGCCGTTTTCCCTCGTCATCGCCGGTCCGGCGACGGCGCACCCGCTCGGCTGGCCGAACGACTCCTGGAGCGCCGAAAGCTCCAGCACCTGGGCGGGCATCGGCGGTGCGGGCACCACCGACACCGACGAAGGCGGGACCTGGTGGGGCCACCACTGGTCGGAGTCGGACTCCGCGGTGGCCGGCATCGGCGGTGCCTCCGTGACGCACAGCGGCGAGTCCGGCGACCACGGCTGGAACCACGCCTGGCACCACCCCGCCCACGCCTGGTACGGCGGCGACGACGGCGACTACGACGGCGACTACAACGGCGACTGCCACGACTACGACGGCGACGACGACGGCGACTACCACGGCAGCCCCGCCGGGTACGACCACCACCACGTCGTGAGCCACCCCGACCCGGTGAACCAGGAACCGGCCGGTTACGTCGTCCACCCGGTGTACGACAACGACGCCGACGACGTCGGCTACTACGCCGAGCAGCACTCGGCCGGGGTGGACGGCGCGACGTCGGCGCACGTCGTGAGCCACGCGGGCGAGCACCACGCCACGTACGAGGCGGAGAAGCTGGCTGCCGGGCCGTACGGCGCATCGTCGGAGGGTGCGCACGCGGTGGCGGTGCCGGACTACGCGGGTTACCACGCCTGGTACACCGCGGCCGGCGTGGGCGGTGCCGCGGCCCACTCGGTCACCGCGGTCGCCGACGCCACGGCGGCGGACGACGACGACTGGGTCGTCGGCCACGACGTGGACGACGCGTCCGACTACGACCAGGGCTGACCCTACGGTCGAAGCCGAGCGAGCCGGGTCGCACGACGTGCGACCCGGCTCGCTCGTCAGCACGGTGCGTCCGGGTCCGCGGCCGGGGTGAACTCGAGCCGCAGGGCGTCGGTCCGCGGCAGCACGAGGGCGGTCCCGTCGGCCTTGTGCCACTGCACGGGCAGCAGGAAGTACTGGCCGCCGGACTGCAGGATCAGCTTCAGCCCGGTGTACCGGTAGTGGTAGGCGGTGTCGGGGTTGCGGCACTGCGTCTCCCGCACCCCCGGCCCGGTGAGGTTCAGGCTCTTGGCGCTGTAGAGGACGGTCTCCGGCGGTGCGGCCAGCCCGGCCTCGATCTCGATGGCCCGGCCGACGCCGACCGAGGCCGAGTAGTCGGCCACGGCCCAGAACAGACCGACGCTGACCAGCGCGAACGCCGCCAGCCACTCGGCGGTCGCCACCGCGGCGGGCAGCGGCCGCCCGGCCCGGGCCGCGAGCAGCCGCGAGGCGGCGACGAGGAACAGGACGCCGAGGGAGAGCCCGGCGCCGGGCACCGCGTAGGACGAGGCGAACGCTTCGGGACGCACCACGCCGACGGCCGCCACCGCGAGCCCGGCCACCCCGCACCCGACGGCCACCGGAGTCGCGAGCCGGAGCAGCCGCCGCCAAGCCGCGTCGCCGAGCCGGGCGCGCAGGAAGCGGTACAGCCACAGGAGCGCCAGCACCGCGGCCAGCACGACGGCGATCGGGGCGAAGAGGCCGTCGGCGCTGCGGACCAGGTAGTCCTGCGCGGTCAGCCCCATCGTCGAGAGCGGGACGCCGAAGTAGTCGAGGAGCCAGTTGGCGTGCTGCCTGCCGAAGAAGAACAGCAGCCCGGTGAGGACGGTCGTCGGCGCGATCACCGAGCCGAGCACGCGCAGCGCCCGCGAGGGGCTGTCGGGCGTCGCTGCCGGAGGGGGCGCGGGCCGCAGCGACCGGAGCCGTTTCGCCATGGCCGCCGCTACTCCGTGGGCTCGGGCGGTTCGGTGAAGTCGCCGCACGGATCGGCGAGCACGAAGGTGATCGTGTCCCCGCGGTAGATCGGCACCGACTGGATGATGCGCGTGACCTTGCAGTCCAGCTTCGGGTCCGGTGGCCCTTCGACGGTCGTCCGGAGCGTGACGCAGAGCGTGCCGCCGCACTCGCCGGCGAGCTGCTTCTCGGTCACCGGTCCGAGGGCGGCGTAGGACGTGCCGATGATGTCGATGGGCGCGGTCCGCACGGGCGACCCCTTCGCCGGCGGTTTCGCCGTCGTGGCTTTCGGGGGCGTCGGCGGCTTCCTGGTCGACGTCTTCGCGGTGGAAGCGCCGGTGGTCCGGGACGCCGAAGCCGCCGGCCCGGTGGCCGTGGCCGGCGTGCCCGAGCCGGTGGGGGGCGCACCGGCGGAGGTCGTGGTCGCGGCGCCGGTGGTGACGGACGGCGGGGGTTCCGGTGCCCCCGGTGGTTCCGGGCTGCCGCAGGCGGCCACCACCAGGGCCAGGGCCGTCCCGATCGGGCCGGCGATCCGTCGCATGGGTGCCTCGCGTTCTCCCACTCCCCGAAGCAGTAGTCGCCGCGGTCCCGCGACCGGTTACAAGATCACCCCGACCGGCGGTGCGTTGCCCTTACGGGCAGCCGGGGGTACCCGAAGGTTTGCCGTTGCGTGGCTGGCCCGGCCGCCGTCCGGCGATCATCGTGGAGGCACCGCCAGTGCGAGGAGGTCCGCCGGTGATCCACGAGGTCGACGAGGCACTGCGCCGGCTGGTGAAGGACGAGGCGTTGCGGGGCAGCGAGGTCGACGTCGCCTTCGACGCGCCCACCAAGGACTGGGCCGCCCGGCGCAACGCCCCGACGGTGAACATCTACCTCTACGACGTGCGCGAGGACATGCGGCGCCGGTCGCGGGGGCTGCTCAACGAGTACGACCAGCGCGGCGAGGTCGCCGCGCGGCACCTGCCGCCCAAGCACGTCAAGCTGTCCTACCTGGTCACCGCGTGGACGCAGCGGCCCGAGGACGAGCACCGCGTCCTGTCCGACCTGCTGCTCGGCCTGCTGCGCTACGAAGCCGTGCCGGCCGAGGTGCTCACCGGGTCGCTGGCCGAGACCGGGTTGCCGGTGCCGATGACCGTCGCGCTGCCGCCGCCGGAGGATCGCGCCTTCGCCGACGTGTGGACCGCGCTGGGCGGCGAACTCAAGCCGTCGCTGGACGTCGTCGTCTCCGCTCCGATCCACAGCGGACGCGTCTACCCGGCCGGGCCGCCCGCCAAGGAAGGCCTCAAGATCGACACCGGCGACGGCGAGCTCGTCGGGCACCACGTGTCCGCGGCCGGGGCCGTCGAGGGGCAGCGCCGGGTCGCGATGGCGCGCACCCACCGGAAGCGGCGGTGAGCCTGGAGTACCTGTTCGAGCGGCTGGCCCGGCTCGAACAGCGCATCCGCGACGCCGTCGACAGCCGTCGCGCGGCCGACCCGAACCCCGACGACCCCTTCCGCGGCCTGTACCTGTCCAACGAGGCGATCGACGCCCTGCTGGAAGGGCTGCGCGAGCCGTTCACGCCGTTCACCGACTCCGTCCCGGACGGCCGCCTGCGCCCGCTCGCCGACCGGGCCGGGCTCACCGGCGTCGACGTCGAACTGCTGCTGGTCGCGCTCGCCCCCGACCTGGACAGCCGGTTCGAGCAGTTCTACGGCTACCTCAACGACGACGTGACCCGCCGCCGCGCCAGCGCCGGCCTCGCGCTGCGCCTGTGCGGGATCCCCGAGGCGTCGGCCGCCGGCCGCGCCCGGCTGGACGCCGACTCCCCGCTGGTCACCTGCGGCCTGCTCGCCGTGGGGGAGGAGGAACGGCCGTTCCTCTCGCGCACGCTGCGCGTTCCCGACCGGGTGGTGAACCACCTGCTCGGCGACGACCGGCTCGCGCCCGAGCTCGCCGGCTGCGCCCACCTGGGCACCGAGCTCGTCGCGGTGCCGGGCACCGACCGGCTCGCCCGCGCGATCCGCGGCGGGGCCGGGCTCGTCTACCTGAAGGAACTGCCCGGGGGCGGCGCCGAGGAACTCGGCGTCGGGGCGCTGGCCGCGGCCGGGTACCCGGCGCTGGTGGTCGACGCGGCACGCTGGCAGGCCGAGCCGGGCCACGCCGAGCTCACCGCGTCGCTGCGGCGGGAGGCGTTGCTGCGCGGCGCCGGGATCGTGCTCGGCCCGGTGGAGGACCCGCGGCTGGACGAACTGGCGCACCCGGCGATCCCGCTGGTCGTGCACGGCACCGGCGCCTGGGACCCGCGCTGGAGCGCGACCCCGCCGTTGCAGCTCGACGCCGTGCCGCTGCCGGGCGCGGCCCGCGCGGAACTCTGGCGCAGCCGCCTCGACGGCCGGCTCGCCCCGGACGTCGACCCGGGTGAGGCGACCGCGCACTTCGTCCTGGGGCCCGGCCAGATCGCCCGCGCGGCGAAGGCCGCCTCGGTGACCGCACTGGCCGATGACGACGGGCTGGTCCGCACGGCCCACGTCCGCGCGGGCGCGCGCAGCCAGAACGCCGCCGGCCTGCAACGGCTCGCGCGGCGGCTCGAACCGGCCGTCGGCTGGGCCGACCTGGTGCTGCCGGCCGGCGTACTGTCCCTTTTGGACGAACTGGCGGCCCGGGCGCGCTACCGCGACCAGGTGCTCGACGAGTGGCGGATGCGCCCGGGCGGCGGCCGCGGCCGGGGCGTCACCGGGCTCTTCGCGGGGGACTCGGGGACGGGCAAGACGATGTCCGCCGAGGTCATCGCGGCGTCGCTGGGGCTGGACCTCTACACCGTGAACCTGGCCACCGTGGTCGACAAGTACGTCGGCGAGACGGAGAAGAACCTCGAGCGGATCTTCACCGAGGCGTCCGGGGTCAACGGCGTCCTGCTGTTCGACGAGGCCGACGCGATCTTCGGCAAGCGGTCGGAGGTCCGCGACGCGCACGACCGGTACGCCAACATCGAAAGCGCGTACCTGCTGCAGCGGATGGAGACGTTCGACGGGATCGCCGTGCTGGCCACCAACCTGCGGGCGAACCTCGACGAGGCCTTCACCCGCAGGCTCGACGTGATCGTCGACTTCCCGCTGCCGGACGTCGAACTCCGGCACCGGCTCTGGGACCGCTGCCTCGGCACCCGGATGCCGCGGGGAGCGGACCTGGACCTGGGGTTCCTCGCCGAGGCGTTCGAGCTGGCCGGCGGCCACATCCGCTCGGCCGCGGTCACCGGCGCGTACCTGGCGGCCGAGGCGGGCCGCCCGGTGGGGATGAGCGACCTGGTCGGCGCGGTCGCGCGGGAGTACCGCAAGCTGGGCCGGCTCTGCCTCGACCGGGAGTTCGGCCCCTACCTGGCGATGGTGACGGAGGGCTGAGCTGCCCGTCGGGGCAGTTTTCGCTGCCCGTCCGGACGGCGGCGCAGTCTGGCGTTCGCCCCGCCGGCGGGGCAAGCTTTACGGGGCGGAGGGAGCGAACATGCGCGGGCACAGTCACGACAACGACCTCGACCCGACCCTGCGGCCGAAGGGCGACCGCATCGAGCGGGACGACCACGACCTCCTGGGCCGCGCGGCCGCGGCCGGGCGCACCGACGTCCTGGGCCCGGTGGGCTTGCTGGGCCTTCAGCGCGCGGTGGGCAACGCCGGGACGGCCTCGCTGGTGGAGGAGGAGCGCTCCCCGGTCCACGACGTCGTGGGCTCGGGCGGGGGCGCACCCCTGGACAAGGCGACCCGCGAGGACATGGAGACCCGCTTCGGCACGGACTTCTCCGACGTCCGCGTGCACACCGACAGCGCGGCGCACGACTCGGCGAAGTCGGTGAACGCCCAGGCGTACACGGTGGGGCCGAACATCGTGTTCCAGCGGGACAAGTTCGACCCGGGTTCGGACTCGGGGAAGCACATGCTGGCCCACGAGCTGACCCACGTCGTCCAGCAGCGCAGCGGCCCGGTGGACGGGACCGACGCCGGCGGCGGGGTGAAGGTCTCGGATCCTTCGGACCGGTTCGAGCGCGAGGCGGTGGCGAACGCCGACCGGCTGATGACGGCACCGGCACCGGCTCCGGCGGTTCAACGTTGTGAAGACGGTGAACACTCGTCGTCTTCGGCGGAGGATGCTGCGGTGCAGCGGGAGGAAGCTCCCGAGGCCGCCGAAGGCGAAGAAGCGGCGATGGCCCAGACGTTCGTGCAGCGTGAGGAAGAGGCCGAAGAAGAGGCCTGATCAGGGTGTGCGCCGCCGGCGGGTGACGGCCGAGCCGTCACCCGCCGAGCGCTACGCCACGCCGACACCCCAGTTGTTGGCGGCGCTGTTTTCGCCCCAGTACTCGAACACCTCGACCGTGACCGCGTACCCGTCCGCGAAGTAGTTGCCGTGGGTGGAGACGCACTTGCCGTTGTTGGACGGATCGTAGGACGCGACCCACAGCGCACCTTCCGGCCCTCCGGCCGGGGTGCCGCGGACGATGGCGCCGATGCCCCGGCCGTCCGTCTTGTTGTCACACACGGTGATCTTCTCTTCGGAGGGATAGCCCGCCAGATCGGCGTCGAAGAAGACCGCGCCACTCGAGCCGATCGTGTACAGCCACCCGACGTTCTTGGGGGCCAAGTCCGCCTGTGCCTGGGCACCGGCCCCGAGAACGCCGGCCGCCACCGCAGCCGCCAGGACACCCGACCGTTTCGCCCACCGCTTCATCGATCCTCCACTCGTCCGTGCCCCGACCCGGATCGAACGGTGCCACACCTCGCTTGCGGTTTCCTTGCAGTCCGGCGCCGCCGGCCGGCTCAGGCTTTCCCGTCGGGACCGGTGAAGCCCGGGATCTCCACGTCCTTGCGGTACTTCTCGGCCGCACCCGTGTCGGCGTCCTTGGAGCCCTTCTTGCTGTTGCAGGACGCGCACAGGACCTCGAGATTGCCCGGATCGGCGTAGAACTGCGAGCGGTCGCTCTGGCCCTTCGCCCGGCCCTGGGCGTTCCAGTGCCCGGCGACGGACTTCCGGTGGTCCAGGGCGTAGTTGTCGGCGTTGTTCGGCTTGACCCGGGCGGCGACGTGCGGGGCGATGCCGAGGAACGGGACACCCGGACAGGTGAACGTCACCCCGTCCGGCCGCATCACCGCGGCGATCTTGGCCGCGTCGTGGCCGCTGTACTTGTGGGAACCGCCGTAGAAGACCGCGCGGACGTCGTGGTATTCCGGCCGCAGGGTCTTTCCGTCGATCGTGTACTGGGTCTGGTCGGCGCCGCCTTCGGCCGGGGCCAGTTCGGGGCCGCCGTTCGGGGTGTTGGCCAGGAACTTGAGCACCGGGAACGTCGGTCGCCCCTCGGAGCTCTTGCTCCGGCCGCCCGCATTGCGTTCCAGCTCGTACTGGAGCGTCACCCAGCCGTCGGGGCGGACGTCGGTGACCTTGGCGACCCGGTTGGTCGCCTTCACGACGAACCGCTTGCCGAGGTAGACCTTCGCTTCGTCGACCGGCGCCATCGGGCCGAGCGGGAGTTCGCCGGTGTCGTCGGTCGGGTTGATCTCCAGGTGGGTCTTGAACTTGCCGTTGCTCGTGGGCACCAGCGCGATGGTCGTGAGCTGGTAGGTGTCCTTGATCTTCGGCAGCGCCGCTTCGACGGTGTGCTGGGTCGCGTTCGGCTTGCGCATCTCCGCGTCGGCCGCCTGCTTGGCCTGGGCCAGCGCCTGCTGCTTCTGGCCGGCACTGCGCGGGTCCGGGACCCCGCTGCCCTTCTTGCCCTTGAACTTGGACCAGATCTTCTTGCCCGCCTTGACGATCGTCCCGACGACGGAGTCGATCACCTTGCCGACCGGCGCCTGGACCTTCTCCAGGATCGACTTGATCTTCTCCGAAATCCCGCCCAGCCCCAGCAGGCTCGCCAGGAACCCGAGCACCATCGGCAACGCCTTGGCCAGGGTCCGCTCGATCAGCCCGGCCACCGCGCCCGCGCCACCCCGGGCGATCGACTCGACCGAGTCGAGGACCGAATCCACGAACTCCTTGATCTGCGCGGCCTTGTCGACGAAGAACATGACGATGTCGTAGATCGCCTTACAGGCCTTGATGAACGCCGCCGCCGGGTTCAGCATCGAGATGATCCAGGTGATGCCCGCCTTGACGATCTTCTCGATCACGAATTCCTTGACCTGGCCGAGCACCATCTCCTTCAGGTCGCCCAGCTTCTGCACGATCCAGCGCCACAAGCCGGGGACGCCCTCGGTGATCAGGACCTTGACCACGTCCACGGTCTGTTCCAGCTTCGCCAGCACCGGTTCGGGGATGAACCGCAGGATCCGCGCGCGCACGCTCGCCCAGGTCAGGCCCAGCAGCGACAGCACCATCTTCAGGATGCCCTTGGCGTCCAGCGCCTCCGGGATCTCGATGCCCGCGCTGGCCAGGTTGCCCAGCAGCCACCCCTTCAGGCCGTCCTTGAGGTGCTGGACGATGTTGGCGCCGAAGTTCATGACGCCGGTCTTGACCGCGTTGACCAGGTTGCCGAGGAACTCGATCGGCTTCGCGATGATCAGCCCGACCGCGTTCGCGGCCCGCGCCAGCACGCCGAGCAGCATGTCCTTCAGCTTCAGGATCGTCTCGATCGCGCCGCCGACGGCCTCCTTCGCCTTGCTCCACAGGCCCTTGTTCTCCGCCTGCAGCGCCTTGATCTCCTCGTCGACGGCGGAGCGCGCCTCGCTGTACTTCTGGGCCAGGTCCTCGACCAGCGCGTCCTGCTTCTCGTCGACGGACTTCTCGAGGTCGTCGAACTGGCCGCCGAACTCCTTCGCCGCCTCGCCCGCGATCTTGCGCAACGCCGGCGACTGGGACGCCACCTTCTGCTGCACGCGGGTGCGGCCGTCCGCGATCAGCTGCTTCGCCTCGCCCAGCTTCTGCCCGACGAAGTCCGCGATCTCGCCGATGACGCCCTGCATCTTCGTCTCGTAGACCTTCTTGGCCTCCAGGAACAGGTTGTTCGCCTCGGCCGGCAGGTCGGCGAAGAGGTCGTACGCCCAGCGCGCCGCGCCGGTGATGCCGTCGTAGCGCTCGTCCTTGTAACGCTTCATCCGCGCTTGGTGGTCGGCGGTGAACGCGGCCTTGGCCTGCGCCTCGCCCGCCTCGAACTTCTTCGCCACCTGGTCGTCGAGGGCGCCCAGCACGCCCTCGACCTTCGTCTTGGTCTCGTCGAAGATCGCCTTGATCTCGCCGGTGATGCGCGCGCGGTCCTGCTCGTCCTTCGACTTCGTGGCCGACTTGGCCGCCTGGCCCTTCTGCCCGGCCGACGACCGCGCGCCCGTCATGCCCGCCATCGCGGCCTGCCCGGACGCCTGGGCGGCGCCGGTGACCGCGGCCAGCTGGCCGGCCTCGGATTCGCGGACGGCCGCCGGCGCGGAAGCCGTGTGCTGCTCACCGGCCTGCTTGGCGGCCAGCGCGCCGGTGAACTCCGGCTCGTTGGACTCGGCCAGCTGCTGGTCGGTGACGCCCGCCGCGGCCATCGCGCCCTGGGTTTCGCACTGGCCGGCCCGCAGATCGGTCTGTTCGGGCGGTGCCTTGTCCGGGGTCGCCTTGCGCGGGTCCGGCGGCGCGAGGACGGGCGGGGGCGGGGCTTCCGGCAGCGGCGTCACCGGCTTTTCCACGGCCCGGCCGGGATCCGGCGGCTCCTTCGTCCGGTCGGTGACGTCCTTGGCCGAGGCGTCCTTGCCGCTGGTGACCTTGCCGAGCACCTCGGCCTTGACCTGGTCGGCCTTGCCGGAGGTGGCGAACTTGTCGGCGTCGTCGAGGTTCTTGGGTGCCTGCTTGGCGACGGCGGCGTTCACCGCGGCGATGAAGGCCGCTTTGTCGAAGCCGGCCGGTTTCGCGGCCGCCATCTTGTCCGCCTGGGCCGCCTTGGCCTGCGCGTCCTTGTCGTCGGCGGGCGCCACCGCGGCGTCCTGGGCCTTCTTGACCTCCGCGCCGGCGGGCGGGTGCGCCTTCGCCGTCTTGGCCTTGGCGCCGACGTCCTTCTCGAGGGACTGGAACTTCGGGTCGGCCGCCGGTGTCACGCCGGGCGGCGCGACTGGGGGAGCGGGACAGCTCTGCCGCTGCAGCGCGATCAGCCGGGACACCGCGGTGTTGCCGGCCGAAGCCTGCAGGCGCAGCAATGCGGGCGTGGGCGCGCGGCGCGCCGGACGGGCCGGTCGCGCGGGCTGCCCGGACAGCTCCCGTGGCGCGTTGTCCCGCCCAGTTGGCATGGGTTCAACTGTCGGCCCCGCCGGGCCGGTTGCCAACGACCGGACGGGCAGGCACGGCTGCCCGGACGGGCAGTTGCCTTTAAGGGCAGAGATCGGTTCCCGCGGGCCTAGCCGCACGGTCGTTCCGCGGAGAACGCGCCGGCAGCAGCATCGCCGATGACAAGACTTGTGCGTCGACAAGGGAGGCACGCATGCCCACCTATCTCACGCCGGGGGTGTACGTCGAGGAGATCGAAGCCGGCGCACGGCCGATCGAGGGCGTGGGCACCGCAGTGGCCGCCTTCGTCGGCTTCGCGGCGGACGGTCCCTTCAACACCCCGACGCTGGTGTCCAACTGGGGCCAGTTCACCCAGACCTTCGGCGACTTCATCGAGGGCTGCTACCTGGCCCAGTCGGTCTACGGCTACTTCCTCAACGGCGGCACCAACTGCTACATCGTCCGCATCGGCGGATCGCGCGCCG
Source organism: Amycolatopsis sp. cmx-13-12 (assembly GCA_049998155.1). Lineage (GTDB taxonomy): Bacteria > Actinomycetota > Actinomycetes > Mycobacteriales > Pseudonocardiaceae > Amycolatopsis. Next base: position 325,214 of record JAEBES010000003.1, read on the forward strand.
CGAGCAACGGCTCCGCGCCGAAGCAGCTCACGGCCCGCCAGGCCGTGCTCGGCGGCTACCGCTTCGTCGCGAAGGAGCTGCCGGAGGGCAAGCCGGCCGGCGAGATCACCGTCGAGGTCGCCGACCCGACCGGGGAGAACCCCGCCGAAGACCGGTTCACCGTGCTGGTCAAGCAGGACGGCAAGGTCGTCGAGACCCACAACGTGACGACCAAGCGCACCAAGGAGAACGTCGTCACCGCGGTGCGGGAGAAGTCGAACCTCATCACGATCGAAGAGGTCGCCACCGGTGGCGCGGTCACCAAGCCCGACAAGGGCACCGCGGTGCTCTCGCCGCCGCCGAAGGAGGCGGGCGCACCGCCGGTCCCGGGCCGGGTCGCGGCGAACGACTACGTCGGCGACGTCGCCGACCGGACCGGCTTCGGCGGCCTGGAGGCGATCGACGAGATCACCATGGTCGCGGCGCCGGACCTGATGGCCGCCTACCAGCGCGACCTGATCGACCTCGACACGGTCAAGGCCGTGCAGCTGGCGATGATCGCGCACTGCGAGCTGATGGGCGACCGGATGGCGATCATCGACCCGCCGCCCGCGCTCAACCCCCAGGAAATCCGCAGCTGGCGGATGGACGCGGCCGGCTACGACTCGAAGTACGCGGCGCTGTACTACCCGTGGGTCCAGGTCCTCGACCCAGCCTCGGGCACCAACACCTACATCCCGCCGAGCGGGCACATGGCCGGCGTGTGGGCCCGCACCGACGCTACCCGCGGCGTCCACAAGGCCCCGGCCAACGAGGTCGTCCGCGGCGCGCTCGCGCTCGAGACGCACCTGACCAAGGCGGAGCAGGAACTGCTCAACCCGATCGGCGTCAACTGCGTGCGGTCGTTCTCCGGCAAGGGCATCCGGGTCTGGGGCGCGCGGACGCTGTCGAGCGACCCGGCGTGGCGCTACCTGAACGTCCGGCGGCTGTTCAACTACCTCGAGGAGTCGATCCTCGGCGGCACGCAGTGGGTCGTGTTCGAGCCGAACGACGACGCCCTGTGGGCGCGGATCCGGCGCACGATCAGCGCGTTCCTGGTGATGGAGTGGCGCAAGGGCGCGTTGTTCGGGCTCACCCCGGACGAAGCCTTCTTCGTCAAGTGCGACCGCGAGACCAACCCGGCCGAGGGCATCGACCTCGGCCAGGTGATCTGCGAAGTCGGCATCGCCCCGGTGAAACCGGCGGAGTTCGTGATCTTCCGGCTGGCCCAGATGTCCGGCGGCACCAGCCTCGTCAACGAGTGATGAAAGGGCTTCCCCATGGCACTTCCCGATCTTGACAAGGCGGTAGGTCACTCGTTCGGACTGGAGATCGACGGCGTCCAGATCAAGCAGATCTCCGAGGTCTCCGGCCTCAAGATGGAGCAGGACGTCATCGAGCTCAAGCAGAACACCGCCGACGGCAAGTACGTCATCAAGAAGCTGCCCGGCCGCCCCAAGGCCGGCGAGGTCACGCTGACCCGCGGCCTCACCGAGGACAACAGCTTCGAGAAGTGGGTGAAGGACGCCCACTTCGGCAAGATGGCGACGGCGCGCAAGGGCGGCGCCATCATCGTCTACGACTACGAGGGCACCGCGCTCAAGCGCTACAAGCTCACCAACGCCTGGCCGAAGAGCCTGGAGATCGGCTCGCTGAAGGCCGGCGACACGAGCGTGCTCACCGAGAAGCTCGTCATCACCTACGAGCAGATGGAAGTCGAGTGAGCCGATGCGCAGGGTGATGGCGTCGGCGCCGGCTTCGGCCGAGGAAGCGCCCGTTTCGCCGGGCGAGCCTCGTGCCGAGCGGCCGAAGCTGCGGACGGAGTTCGCGTTCGAGCTCCCGCGCGGGTACGTCGACGACGAGGGCAAGGTGCACCACTCCGGGGTGATGCGCCTGGCCACCGCCCGCGACGAGCTGATCCCGCTGCGGGACGACCGGGTGCGCGAGAACTCGGCGTTCCTCACGGTGGTGCTGCTGGCCCGGGTGGTCACCCGGATCGGCGACATCACCGACGTGCACGCGGGGGTCATCGAGAACCTGTTCGCCTCCGACCTGGCGTTCCTGCAGGACATGTACCGCCGGGTCAACAGCGAGGGCCACACCAGGGCGGGCGTGGCGTGCCCGGAGTGCGGCCACAGCTTCGTCGTCGACGTCGCCGGTGGCCGCCTGGGGGAATCGTGACGTACGCGGCCGACCGGCTGCACGAGGAAGTCGCGTACGTCGCCTACCACCTGCACTGGTCCCTCGACGACATCCTCGACCTCGAACACCCCGACCGGTTGACCTACGTCGCCGAGATCGCCCGGATCAACACCCGGATGAGCCAGGGACGGTGACGCTCGAATGTGGTTCCGCAGGAAGGAGCGCCCGTCTGCGCCCTCGGCTGCCCCTGAGCCGGCCGCGTTGCCGGTGACGCGCGGGGAGTGGCGGAGGGTGGCGCCGATCCAGCGGGTGCTGGCCGAGCACCCGCTGGTCAACCCGGTGCAGCGGTTCTCTTCGACGTTGACGTCGTGGCGGAGCCCGGCCTACCTGGAGCCGTTGGGACACCGGGTCGGCCCGGCGGAACCGGCGGGCGTGATCGGCGACCTGGTGCGGCCGGTCGTGGGGGGTTCGGTGCAGCGGGTCGTCGCTCCGGCCGCGGAGAGGCCCGGTGAGCCGCCGGAGCTGCCGCTGGTGCTGCCGGTGGTGGCGGGCCGCGAGGTCGTGCCGCCGTTGACGTCGGCCGGGAGTGTGGCCACCCCGCCGGTGCGGACGCTCCAGACGATCGCGGAGCCGTCCCCTGTGGACACTCCGGCGGCCGAGGAGGCCACGGTGGTGCCGTTGGCGGCGCCGGAACCGGAGCCGTCCGAACCGGAGCCGGTGGAACCGGCCAGGCCGGAGCTGCCCCTCGTCCAGCGGACCGAGCAGGCGGTGCCCCGGCGGCTCGGGCTCGGTGCGCCGATGTTGGCCCCGTCGGCGGGGGAAGCGCTCCCGGTGTCCCGCCTCGCGGCGGAGGCGCCACCGGGGCCGGCGTCGCGGACGACCGGTTCCCCGCCGGTGAACAGCTTCCGCCCCCTCGGCCCGACGGAGCCGCCCGGAACCCCGGGCGGCTCGACGAGCGTTTCCGAGCCGTCGGCGGTCGCGGCGACGGCTCAGGAGCCTGGTCTGCCGGTGTCACGGGCGGTCGAGACACCGGCCCTTCCGGTGGAGACTCGGCCCTTGGCCGAGCCTCCAGCGGCGGAGAATCCGGGTGGTCCGGAGTCTTCGACGCTGCCGGTGGGCGAGACCGCGACGCTCTCCGGTGGGTCGGCGGTCGAGATCTCGGGTGCGTCGGCGGCCGGGAACCCGGGATCCTCTGGTGCGTCGGTGGTGCAGAGGTCCACGTTGCCCGAGACCGAGCTCCCGGTGGTGCGGGACTCCTCGGCGGCCGGGGGTCCGGCGCCGCAGGGGGCACCCCTTCCGGTCCTTCCGGTGATGCGAGCGACGGAGACTCCCGCACACCCGGTCACCCAAGCGCCATTGCTGCCGATCGCTCGCGCGGTCGAGGACTCGCCGCCAGGAGCGGCACCGGAAACCGCGGCTCCTGCGGCGGTTCGGGCGGGCGTCGATTCGGCAGCGGGCGGGTCAGGCGTGCCGTCGCTACCGGTGGCGAGGGTGATCGAGACCCCGGGGCTGCCCGTCGAAGGCTCGGCGGCGACGCTCCCGGACACACGAGCAACCGAAAGCTTGGCGCTCGCCGCCGACGGCTCGGCAACTCAGGGAGCGGCAGCTGCGCTGCCTCTCCCCGTGGCGCGCGCGGTCGAAGGCCCAATGGCCGGCGCCGGGCTGCCCGCACTCCGGGTAGCGCGGTCCCTCGATGGTTCGGCGCCTGTCACGGGAGTCCCGCTCACGGTGGCGCGCGAGGTGGACGGGGCGGGAGCCGGGCTGCCGGCACTTCCGGTGGCGCGGTCCCTTGAAGGTTCCGCACCTGTCACGGGAGTCCCGCTCCCCGTCGCGCGCGAGGTGGACGGGGTGGGCCCCGGGCTGCCCGCACTTTCGGTGGCACGGTCCCTCGACGGTTCAGCGCCGGCGACAGGAGTTCCGCTGCCGCTCACGGTGGATGGCCCGGCGCCCGGGGCGGGAACCGGGGTGTCGCCCACCGTGGCACGGTCGCTCGATGGTTCGGCGCCTGTCCCAGGAATCCCGCTGCCGCTCGCCGTGGCGCGTGAGGTCGATGGCTCGGCGCCCGTGACCGGAGCCGCGCTGCCGCTCACGGTGGCTCGCTCCGTCGAAGCGCCGGCGGGCACCGGGCTGACGGCGCTCCCCGTGGCGCGCGCGGCCGAAGGCTCCGCTACCCAGGGGACCGGAGCGGCGCGCACCGTTGAAGGCCCGATCGCCGAGCTCCCGGCCCTCGCGGTGGCCCGGTCCCTCGATGGTTCGGCGCCGACGAGTGGCCTACCCCTGGCGAGTGCGGTCGAAGGTCCGAGGGCCGACTCCGCGCTGCCCGCCCTTCCGGTCGCCCGGGCCCTTGATAGCTCGGCGCCCCTGGCCGGCCTTCCCCTGGCGAGTGCGGTCGAAGGTCCGAGGGCCGACTCCGCGCTGCCCGCTCTCCCGGTCGCCCGGGCCCTTGATGACTCGGCGCCTCTGGCGCGTGCGGTCAAAACTCCGAGGGCCGGCGCCGCGCTGCCCGCTCTCCCGGTCGCCCGGGCCCTTGATAACTCGGCGCCTCTGGCGCGTGCGGTCGAAAGCCCCATGACCAGCGCCGCGCTGCCGGCCCTCCCGCTCGCCCGGTCCCTCGATGCCTCGGCGCCCACGAGTGGCCTTCCCCTAACCGTGGCGCGCGCGGTCGAAGGCCCAGCGGCGCCCACGGCGGGAGCCGCGCCACCGCTACCCCTGGTGACCCCCGACCTCTCCGAAGCCACCCCACCCACGGCACCCGAAAGCGAGACCGCCACGCCGCCGCTTCCCGTCGCGCGGGCGGTCGATAGCGCACCCCGACCGGCCGCCGAGACCGTGCTCCGGACCGGGACACCCGGCGAGCTGCCCGTCGCCAGGATCGTCGCCGACCCCGCTCCACCGTCCACACCGGACCCGGCGCCCGCGCCGGCCCCCACCTTCACCACGGTTGTCCAGCGGGACCCCGACCCCGCACCCACCCCGGCCCCCGCCGCACCGCCGGCGCAGCCGGAAACCGAAGAGCTCGTCAAAAAGCTCTTCGACCCGCTGCTGCGCCGCCTCAAGACCGAACTCCGTCTCGACCGTGAGCGCCGGGGCGCGCTCACCGATCGCCCGCACTGAAGGAGGAGCCGCCGATGCCCGACACCGAAGAGGCCGTTGCCGTCTGTTACGTCGTGAAGCTGGACGACAAGAACCTCGGCAACCTCGGCGCCTTCTCCAGCTGCGACGGCCTCGGCTGCGAGTTCGTCATGGAACAGCGCGAAGAAGGCGGCAACAACGGCATGGTCTGGCAGCTGCCGACCCGGATCAAGTACTCGAACATCAAGCTTTCGCGGCCCGTCACCGAAGCCAGCTCGCAGATCACCAAGTGGTTCGCCAGCCTGGCGAGCGGGATCGAACGCAAGACCGCCACCATCGAGGCCCGCACCCTCGAAGGCAAGGTCATCGCCAGCTGGGCGCTCGAAGGCGTCGTCCCGGTCCGGTGGAGCGGGCCGCAGCTCTCGCCCGACTCGCCCAAGGTCGCCACCGAGACCCTCGAACTGGCCCACCACGGGTTCCTCAGCCCGGCGAAGAAGGGGTGACGCCGATGTCCTCGCCCGTCACCTTCACCTCCGCCGGCGCCCAGCCGCCCGCCGCCTACGGTTCCGGGGAACCGGCGCCCAGCAACCTGCAGCGCGCGCTGCTGGAAGTCCGCAAGCCGCCGCAATCCGGGGGGACCGGGCAACCGCCCGGGGACAAGCTGTTCGACATCAAGTTCCAGTTCAACCCCAAGGAACTCTCGGTCAGCAAGAACGCCAAATGGGGCCGCGACGCGCAACCGAACGCCAAGAAGAGCGCGCCGCCGCAGTTCAAGGGGTCCGATCCGGCCAAGCTCGCGCTCGAGATGTTCCTCGACGCCACCGACAAGATGGACGACGCCGTCGTCAAGAAGGTCGAGCAGCTGTTCACCTGCTGCGTGGCCACCGAGGACAGCCGCCAGCACAAGAAGCCCTCGCCGCCGTGGGTGATCTTCAAGTGGGGCGGCATGACCGGCTTCCCCGCCTACGTCGCCTCCGTCACCGCGAAGTACACGCTGTTCACGCCGTCGGGGACGCCGGTGCGCGCGGTCTGCACGGTCAACCTGGAGGAGATCTCGGGCGAGCTGGGCGGGCAGAACCCGACGTCCGGCGCGCTCGCGGCGCGGGACACGCACGTGCTCGTCGCCGGGGACTCGCTGCCGTCGGTCGCGTTCCGCGCCTACGGCGACGCCGGGAGGTGGCGGGAGATCGCCGACGCCAACGACATCGACGACCCGATGCGGCTGCGGCCGGGCACCCGGCTCCTGGTGCCCGCGCTGGAGGAGCTCGATGGCTAACGAGACCTTCACGAACACCCTCATGGTCGAGGTCGAAGGCACCGCGCTGCCCGACGACGTCAAGGTGATGCTCAGCTACGCCTACGTCGACGACAGCCGGAACCTGCCGGACACCTTCGTCCTGCGCTTCCGCGACCCCGGGACCGTCGTGCTGGAGAAGGGCAAGTTCAAGGTCGGGGCCAAGCTCAAGCTCAAGGTCCAGACGTCGGACCCGGAAGGCCCGCAGGACCTGCTCTCCGGCGAGGTCACCGCGGTCGCGATCGACCTCGACAGCCACGGCACCTTCACCGAGGTCCGCGGGTACGACCACGCGCACCGGCTGTTCCGCGGCCGCCGGGTCGCCGCCTACCCGAACATGACCATCGCCGACGTCGTGCGCAAGGTCGCCCAGCGCGCGAACATCCCGGCCGGCAAGATCGACAACGTGCAGGGCTTCGGCGGCCGGCCGAACACCCAGCTGTCCCAGGACAACGTCAGCGACTGGGAGTTCCTGTCCCGGCTGGCCGACGCCGTGGGCGCGCAGATCGCCGTCCGGGACGGGAAGCTGAACTTCGAGCTCCCGGAGAAGCCGTCCGGCGCACCCTCGACCACCACCAGGGCGACCGCCGACCCGCTCGTGCTCGAGGCCCACGGCACGCTGCTCACCCTGCGCGCCAGCGTCACCGCGGCCGAGCAGGTGCCCGAAGTGCGGGTCACCGGCTGGGACTACGAGAACAAGCAGCCGATCACCGCCACCGCGACCCCGAAGAACGCGGGCACGGAAGTCCCGGGCGTGGACCCGGTGGCGCTGGCGGGCAAGTTCGCCAGTCCGCCCTTCCTCGACGCCGCCTCGCCGCGGCGCGCCCAGGGAGAGGCGGACGCGACCGCCAAGGCGCTGGCCGACCGGTTCGGCAGCGCCTGCACCGAACTCGACGGCGTCGCGAAGGGCAACCCGAAGCTGCGCGCGGGCGCCGCCGTCACGCTCACCGGCGTCGGCCAGCCCTTCTCAGGCAAGTACACGCTGACCAGCACGCGCCACCTGTTCAACGACGAGGTCGGCTACACGACCGAGTTCGCCGTGTCCGGCCGCCAGGAACGCTCGCTCTACGGCCTGGTCGCGGGCGGGGCGAAGACCTCGACGTGGCCGGGGGTCGTCCCCGCGCAGGTGACCGACCTCAAGGACCCGGCGAAGCTCGGCCGCGTCAAGCTGACCTTCCCGTGGCTGGATAAGGATTTCACGAGCACCTGGGCGCGCACGGTCCAGCCCGGGGCGGGCAAGGACCGCGGCACGGTGGTGCTGCCGGAGGTCGGCGACGAGGTCCTGGTGGGCTTCGAACACGGCGACTTCGAAGCGCCCTACGTCCTCGGCGGCCTCTACAACACCAAGGACACGGCGCCCTCGAAGTTCACCAAGCCGATCGTCGACGCCAACAGCGGGGAGGTGGCGCTGCGCGGGTTCGTCTCGCGGAAGGGCCACAAGCTCGAGTTCGCCGAGGACGACGGCATCATCCTGTCCTCCGGCGACGCGAAGTTCGTGGTCAAGATCGACCAGAAGAACCAGGTCATCGAGGTGACCAGCGGCAAGAGCGTCACGGTCAAGGCGCAGAACGGCGTGAGCATCGACGCCGGCACCGGGCCGCTGGAGCTCAAGGGCCAGAAGGTGTCCGTGAAGTCCCAGACCGACGCCAGCGTCGAGGCGGGAACGCAGCTGAAGCTGAACGGCACTTCGGGCGTGAAGGTCGAGGGCGCCAGCGTTTCGGTCGCCGGCCAGGGCCAGACGGAGCTGACCGCGAGCGGTGTCGTCACCGTGCGCGGCAGCGTGGTCAAGATCAACTGACGGGGGAGTGCGCATGCCACCAGCCGCGAGGGTCGGCGACCCGACCGGGCACCCCGGCGTCATCGCCGGTCCGGGGGTGCCGACCGTGCTGATCGGCGGGATGCCCGCCGCGAACGTCGGGACGCTGCACACGTGCTCGTTCCCGCCGCCCGCGGTGCACCCGCCGACGCCGATCGCGCCGCCGGGCTGCCCGACGGTGCTCGTCGGCGGCATGCCGGCGGCCCGGATGGGCGACATGGCCGCCTGCGGCGCGCCGATCGTCATGGGCTGCCCGACCGTCCTGATCGGAGGCTGAGATGGACTTCCTGGGCCGGGGACTGGCGTTCCCGCTGCACACCGACGCGACCGGTTCGATCGCGCTGGTCGGCGGCGAGCGCGAGGTCGTCGAGAGCATCCGGCTGATCCTGGCGACCTCGCCGGGCGAACGCCCGATGCGTCCCGAGTTCGGCTGCGCGGTGCACGACCTCGTGTTCGCACCCGCCGACGCGGCGACCGCCGGGCAGATCGCCTACGAGGTCCGGGTCTCCTTGGAGCGCTGGGAACCGCGGATCACCCTCGACGACGTCGTCGTCAGCTTCGACGAAGCCGACCGGGGCACCCTGCTGATCGACATCCGCTACCGGCTGCGCGGCACCAACGACCCGCGCAACCTGGTCTTCCCCTTCTACGTCATCCCGCCGCACGACGCAGGCGAGGACGGTGCGTGATGACCCTGCCGATGCCCAACCTCGACGACCGCCGGTTCCAGGACCTGGTCGACGAAGCCAAGTACCTGGTCCAGCGCAACTGCCCGGAGTGGACCGACCACAACGTCTCCGACCCCGGCGTCACGCTGATCGAGACGTTCGCGCAGATGGTCGACCAGCTGCTCTACCGGCTCAACCGGGTGCCCGACCTGCACTACCTGCGGTTCCTCGACCTGATCGGGGTCCGGCTGTTCCCGCCCGCCGCGGCCCGGACCGACGTGACGTTCTGGCTCTCGGCCGCCCGCGACGTCCCGGTGGTCGTCGCGAGCGGCAAGCAGGTCGCGAGCGTGCGCAACGAGGTCGAGGACCCGGTGGTCTTCACCGTGGAGCGCACGCTGAACATCGTGCCGTGCTCGCTCGCGCACCTGGCGACCAGCACGGCCGACACCGGCCTGCCGCCGGTCGACCGCACCGACGAACTGCTCGTCGGCGGCGGCCCCGCGGCCTTCTCCGAAACCCCGGCACCCGGCGATACCGTCCTCTTCGGACTGTCGGACGCCGTGCCCGGCTGCGCGGTGCTGCTGCGGATGAACTGCGAGGTCGAGGGCCAGGGCGTCGACCCGCGCGACCCGCCGTGGCTGTGGGAGGCCTGGGACGGCACCGGCTGGGCGGCCTGCGAGGTCGACCGGGACAGCACCGGCGCGTTCAACCGGGCCGGCGACATCGTCGTGCACGTCCCGGACGGGCACGCGATGTCGGTGCTCGCGCGGCAGCGGGCCGGCTGGCTGCGGTGCCGGCTGGTCGAAGCCAAGCAGAACCAGCCGTTCTACCAGCGCTCGCCGCGGCTGCACGCGATCGAGGCCTCGACCATCGGCGGCACGGTCGGCGCCGTGCACGCCGAGATCATCCGCAACGAGGTCGTCGGGACCTCGGACGGCACGCCGGGCCAGCGGTTCCCGCTCGGCCGGCCCCCGGTGGTCGTCGGGGAGGGCGAACTGGTCGTCGAGGTCTCGGGCCCGGACGGCTGGCAGCCGTGGACGGAAGTGCGCTCCTTCGCCGACTCCGGCCCGGACGACCGGCACGTCATGCTCGACCGCGTCGGCGGGCAGGTCGAGTTCGGACCCGCGGTGCGCCAGCCCGAAGGCGGCCTCCGGTACTACGGGGCGGTCCCGGCCAAGTCCGCCGCGATCCGGGTGCCCGAGTACCGGTCCGGCGGCGGGCGGCGCGGGAACGTCGCCCGCGAGGTCCTCGAGGTGCAGCGGGACCCGATCCCGTTCGTCAGCAGCGTGGTGAACCGGCGTCCGGCGATCGGCGGGGTGGACGGCGAATCGGTCCGGGACGCGGCGGTCCGCGGCCCGCTGCTGCTGCGCACCCGCGACCGTGCGGTGACGGCCGAGGACTACGAGCAGCTCGCGCGCGAAGCGGCGCCGGAAGCGGCCCGGGTGCGCTGCATCCCGGCACACGGCGCCGACGGCCGCGAGACCGGCGCGATCCGGGTCCTCGTCGTGCCGGCCGTGCCCGACACCGGCGAGCTCGCCTTCGCGACCCTGATGCTCGAAGCCGGCATGCGCGCCCGGATCGAGCGCCACCTCGGCGAACGCCGCTGCGTGGGCGCGCTCGTGTCCGTCGAGCCGCCGTTCTACCAGGGTGTCACGGTGGTGGCGCGGCTGCGCGCCCGGCGCCGGACGACGGCGGGCACGCTGGGCGCCCGGGCGAGCCAGGCCCTCTACGACTACTTCAACCCGATCAGCGGCGGCCCGGACGGCGACGGCTGGCCCTTCGGCCGCCCGGTCCAGTCGGGCGAGGTGTTCGCGGTGCTGCAACGGCTTCCCGGCGTCGAGCTGGTGGAGGACGTGCGGCTGTTCGCGGCCAACCCGATCACGCGCGAACGCGGTGAGCAGGTGGACCGGCTCGATCTGCCGCCGAACGCCCTCGCCTTCTCGTTCGGGCACCAGGTGCGGGTGCGGGAGGCGGGCGCATGAGGACCGGCATCCCGGGGTTGACGAGCCCGCACCCGATCGGCGAGCAGCTGCCCTCGGTGTACGCCGAGGACCGGTTCGTGCAGGGCTTCACCGGCGCGCTCGACGAGGTCCTCGCGCCGGTCATCTCCACTTTGGACAACTTCGCGGGCTACCTCGACCCGGGGGTGGCGCCCGCCGATTTCGTCGGCTGGCTGGCCCACTGGGTCGCGTTGCGCGTCGACGAGAGCTGGAGCCCGGACCAGCTGCGGCAGCTGGTCACGCGATCGGTCGAGCTGCACCGGTGGCGCGGCACCCGGCGCGGGCTCACCGAGCACGTGCGGCTGCTGACCGGCGGCGTGGTCGAGGTGACCGACAGCGGCGGGGTCGTCGCCGACCCGCAACCGGGCGCGCCGTTGCCGGACCCGGGGCCGCCGTGGGTCCAGGTGCGCGTGCGGGTGCCCGACCCGGCGCGGGTCGACGTGCGCCGGCTGACGGCGACGGTCGTGGATGCGGTGCCCGCCCACGTGCGGGTCACGGTGGAAGTGGTGGAGGGCTGACGGAGATGGTCATCTACGCGGAGTGCGGGCACCAGGGGCCCGCCGACGTCGAGTTCTGCGGCGAGTGCGGCCGCTACCTGAAATGGGACGACGACGGCCCGGTCGCGGTCAAGGCGCAGCCGGTGGTCCAACAGCAGCAGGTCGTGCAGCCCGCCGAGCCGATCGCCCCGGTCCGGCAGCCGGTGCAGCAGACCGTGGAGGAGCAGGTCCTCAACCCCGGCGACCTGATCTGCGGCCGGTGCGGCAAGGGCAACGCGCCCACCCGCAACTTCTGCAACCGCTGCGGCGCCTCGCTGGCCGAATCCGAGGTCGTCAAGACGTCGTGGTGGCGGCGGCTGTTCGGCCGCAAGCCGAAGGAGCACAAGGCGGGCGCCCGGCCGGGCAAGGACGGCGTCCGCCGGCGGACCGGCCGGGCCGCCGGCGCACGCCGGACCGTCGGCAAGGTGATCCGCCGGGCCGTCGCGGTGGCGCTCATCTTCTCGGCGTTGATCTACGCGCTGTACCAGCCGTTCCGCAGCGCGATCAACACCGCGGCACTGGGCCTGTGGAGCCAGGTGACCGGCATCTTCGAGGCCAAGCTGAACCCGATCCACCCGATCAAGGTGACCGCGACCGCGCAGACGAACGGCCACGCGGCCCCGCTGGTCACCGACAACGCCAAGAACACGTTCTGGGCGGCCCCGGCCGACAAGGAACAGGTGCTGGTGTTCACCTTCGACCACCCGGCCGATCTGCGCAAGGCGATCGTGTACTCCGGTGACGCGGCGAACTTCCCGGCCACCAACCGGCCGGAGAAGGTGCACCTGGTGTTCTCGACCGGCAAGACCTACGACATGACGCTGGCCGACACGCCGGACTCCCAGGAAGTCCCGATCGAGAACAGCGAAGGCGCCACGAGCGTCGAGCTGCACGTGACCGGGCTGTACCGCTCGCTCGACGGCACGAACGTCGCGATCTCCGAGATCGAGCTGTTCGAAGCCGGCTGAGACACCGAAAGTCTTTTGGGGAGGACCGACCATGCGCGCGAACCGAGCGGTGGCGGGCATCGCGGTCGTCGCGGTGCTCGGCGGCTGGGCGATCAGCGGAGCGCTCTCGCCGACCGAAGCACAAGCACCCGCGCCGGTGGCCGCGCCGTACCGCGTCGGGTACGTCAGCGCGGCCACCACCGCTCTGTACCAGGCGACCGGCGAAGGCGCGGTGCCGGCGCTGCCCCGCGGCGCCGGCGGCGTCGACGCCGACGCGTCGGCGGGCACCGGCGGTCTCGTGTGGGTGAGCAACCGCGCGGCGGCCGCCGGGGGCGCCGAGCGGGACGGCGAGCTGTTCTACCTCCCCGACGGCGCCACGGCGGCGGTGCGGCTGACCGACGACGACGCCGTCGACCTCCACCCCGCGTTGTCGCCGGACGGCCGCACGGTCGCGTTCGCTTCCGAACGCACCGGCAGCCGGAAGCTCTTCGTGATCGGCGTGGACGGCCGCGGCCTGCGCCAGGTGACGTCCGGCCCGGCCGGTGACGACTCGCCGAGCTGGTCGCCCGACGGCACCCGCCTCGCGTTCAGCAGCACCCGGGACGACCCGGCCGGGGACATCTACACCGTGCCGGTCGCCGGCGGGACGCCGACGCGCCTGACCGCCGACCCCGCCGCCGACACCCAGCCCGCGTGGGGGCCGGCCCGGATCGCCTTCACCACCACCCGCTTCCACCCGGCCGGCGACGTGGCCCTGGTCGCCGAAACCGGCGGCGCGGTCACCCGGGCGGTCCCCGACCCCGGCGATTCGGCCGAGCCGGTGTGGTCACGCGACGGCGCCCGGCTGGCCTTCACGACCCGCGCGCAGGACCCGCTCGGCGACGTCAAGGAGATCGCGGGCGGCAAGGTCTCGATCATCTCGGCGCTGCCGGACACCGGCGAGACCGAGCCGACGTTCCGCTCCGACGGCCGGCCCGTGTTCACCGAGCTGCGCGCGGGCAGCACCTCGGACATCTGGAGCGCGGACGCCACCGGCGGCGACCGCCGGGACATCACGAACCGCCCCGGCGCCGACGAGTTCGACCCCGCGTTCTCCGCCGACGGCTCGCAGCTGGCCTACACCCAGGCCGGTCCCGGCGAGTCGGCGTCGGCCACCGAGGTCGTGGTGGCGAACGCCGACGGCAGCGCACCCCGCGCGCTGACCGGCCCGCGGGACGGGACCAAGCACGAGCAGCACCCGGCCTGGTCGCCCGACGCCACGATGATCGCGTTCACCAACACCGCCTTCCGCGGCGAAAGCCACTTCGACACCGTGCGGATCGCTCGCGTGGCGGACGGACGGCTCCTCGGCGAGATCCCGATCCCGCCGTACCTGGCCGGCGGGGACACGCAGCCGGTGTGGTCGGCCGACGGCACGAAGATCACCCTGACCCGCGCGGCCTCGCGGATCGCGCCGCCGCCACCGGGCCGGGTGCAGCCGACGGTGGTGGACATGCCGGTCGGGCAGGGCAGTTCCGGCTGGGTCCCCAAGACCGTCCCGACGGACAAGGTCCCGGCGCAGCCGGACATCGTGCTGCTGGTGGACCAGACGGGGTCGATGAGCGGTGTCATCGCGAACGTCAAGACCAACCTCGGCCAAGTCATCAAGGATGTGCAGGCGGTGCAGCCGTCGGCGCACTTCGCGGTGGCCGCGTACGGCGACCGCGTGGACGACAACCCGGGCGAAGGCCCCCCGCCGAACCCGCCGCGGTCGTTCTACGTCCAGCAGCCGCTCACCCCGGCCGACACGGACGACGAGCGCAAGCTGCTCACCGACGCCTTCGGCCGGATCACCGCCACCGGCGGCGACGACACCGCCGAAGACTGGTACGACGCCCTGCAGAAGGTGGCGACGGGCGCGATCGGGTTCCGCGACACCAGCAACCGGATCGTGGTGCTGGTCGGCGACGCCGCCAGCCACGAATCCCCGGCGGACGACAAGAGGGGCGCGTTCCCGACGACCGCGGCCGTCGTCGACGCGCTGACGGCCGCGAAGATCCGGGTGGTCGCGGTCCCGGCGGTGACCAGCAGCGGCGGCTCGGAAGGCAGTCTCGCCGAGGAGGACGACGGTGCCCTCGACGGGCGCGGCCAGGCGACCGCGATCACCAAGGCCACCGACGGCGTCCTGACCGAGAGCACGGACGCCGGCCAGATCAGTGCCGCGATCGTCAAGGGGATCACCGATCTCCAGGTGAAGGTGCAGCCGGTGCCGTTCTGCGATCCGGGCCTGACGCTCAGCTTCACCCCCGACGGCACGCAGCAGGTCCCCGGCGGGAGCGACGCGCACTTCACCGAGACCGCCACGGTTTCGCCGACCGCGCCGATCGGTGCTTTCCTGCACTGCCGGGTCGAGTTCCGGCTGAACGGCGAGTCCGCCGTCCGGGACGGCTACACCGAAGACGTCACCGTGCGGGTCAAGGATCCGCGGCTGCCGCTGATCACCGTGCACGACAAGACCGTCACCGGGACCGCGCCCACGGTGATCGACTACCCGGCGACCGCGATCGACGCCGACCGCGAAACGCCGCTCACGCCGTTCTGCACGCCGTCGTCCGGGAGTCTCTTCCCGGTCGGCGCGACCACGGTGACGTGCACGGCGACCGGGCGGGGCGGCACCGCGACCGAGACCGCCGTGATGTCCGTCGATCCCGGCGGGGACCGGCAGGAGCTGTGGCAGGTGTCGCTCACGTCCGGGCCGGACAGCGTCGTCGCCGGTACCCAGCGGAATCTTTCGCCGTCGTTCGGGGAGCCGTGCGGCATCGGGCGGCAGGGCTCGGCGGACGTCTCGCCGGACGGCGCCGCGCTCGTGTTCCACAACGACAACCGTCTGCTTTGCGTGGCCCCCGCCGACGGCGGGCCGGCCCGGGTTCTCGTGCGGGACACCGGATCCGTGGACGACCCGGCCTGGTCGCCGGACGGCACGCTGGTCGCCTTCGACAGTGCCCCCGTCGAAACCCGGCCGAGCATCCGGACGGTGCCGTCGGCCGGCGGGGCGTCGGCGGTCCTGATCGACGGGCCCGGCGGCGCGTCGCAGCCGGCGTTCCAGCGGATCGCCGACGTCGGGGTGACCGCCACCGCCGTCCCGGCCACCATCCCGTTCTCCGGGCTGACGACGTTCGAGTTCGTGGTCACCAACCACGGCGTCGCCGCTTCGCCCGGCGTCGGGCTGTTCGTCCGGCTGACCGCGGGCCTGCGGCCGCAGGCGCCGATCACCAGCGTCGGCACCTGCACCCCGGACTTGGTCTGCGCTTTCGGCACGCTCGCCCCGGGCGCGAGCGCGCGGGTCCGGTTCAGCGCCACCGGCGCCGAACCGGGCACCCAGACGGCGACCGGCACGGTCACCACGACGGGCCAGGACGCGGGTGCACAGGACAACTCCGCCACGGCCGTGGTCACCGTCGGCGCGAAGCCGGTGCCCCCGGTCAAGGCGGGTTCGCTGTCGGTGGGGCTGGCGGTGTCGGCGGTCCCGCTGTTCGCCGGCGGCGACGACGTCGTGCTGACCTTCCTGGTGCACAACGGTTCCGGGGCACCCATGCCGAACGTCCGCCTGGTCACCCAGCTGCCACCGCAGCTGCCCGCGACCTCGGTGGCACCGGGGTGCACGCCGGGCGGCGGCAGCTGCGCGCTCGGGACGCTGGCACCGGGCCAGACCGTCGAGCTCCGGATTTCCCTGGCGGCCAAGGCCGCGGCCGACGCGCCGGTGTCCGGCACGGTCAGCACCAGCGGGCCGGACAACGACCCCGGCGACAACACGGCGAACGGGCGGGTGGTGATCCGCCAGCCGGTCGTGGCCGTGGATCCGGGCATCGCCCCGGTGGGGTCGGTCCCGCGGGTGACGGGCACGGACTTCCCGCCGGGTGCGACCGTCCGGCTGGCCTGGTCGGACGGGATCTCGGAGACACCGGGCCTGGCCACCGTGGGCGTCGACGGGCGGTTCGAGGCGCAGTTCCTGGTCTTCCACCACGACCTGATCGGGCCGCGCACGGCGTCGGTCACCTCGGTGAGCGGGCCGAAGTTCGGGACGGTGCAGTCGAACCCGATCCTCGTCGTGCTGCGCACGGAACAACCGCCCTTCATCTCGCGCGGCTGAGCCGCGTGGCGAACCCGCTGCCCGTAGGGGCAACCACCGGCGCACGGCCGCACACCCGTCCGCTGGTGCCGGACCCGAGACACAGAAGGGAGACTTCCGCGCATGGGAGCAACGGCGACGCTGTCCGAGGCCGGCCTGGTCGCGGAACCCGGCCAGGAGACGAGCTGCACGGTGACCGTCCGGAACGCCGGGCAGGTCGTCGACCAGTTCGCGATCGACGTCGTCGGCGACGCGAGTGGCTGGGCCACCGCGGAACCGGCGACGGTCAACCTGATGCCGGGGGAGACCGGGACGGTCACCGTGCGGTTCGCGCCGCCGCGGTCCTCCGACGTCCCCGCCGGGACGATCCCCTTCGGGGTCCGGGTGTTCTCGAGCGAGGACCCCGCCGGGTCGGTCGTCGAGGAGGGCACCGTCGAGCTCGGCGCCTTCACCGAGGTGACCGCCGAGATCGTGCCGGCCAAGGTGGAAGGCAGCTCCAAGGCCGACTTCGAGGTCGCCGTCGACAACCGCGGCAACCGGCCGGTGGCCGTCGAGCTGAGCCCGCTGGACCCCGAGGACGAACTGGACTTCCGGCTCGAGCGCGACCGGGCCGAGCTGGCGCCGGGCACCGCCGCGTTCATCCGGATGCGCACCAAGCCGCGGAAGCGCTTCCTGCGCGGGCAGTCCGTCCGGCACCGGTTCCAGGTGTTCGTCGCCGCCGACGGGGCCGAGCCGCTCCGGACCGAAGGCACCATGGTGCAGCGGCAGCTGCTGCCCAAGTGGCTGCTGCCCGCGCTGGCCGCGCTGCTGGTCCTCCTGCTCGCACTGGTGACGCTGTGGTTCACCGTGCTGCGGCCCGCCGTGAAGTCGGCCGCCCGCGAGGCGGCGCAGGAACAGAACCAGGAGATCGTGAAGGCGGCGCAGGACGCCGGCGCCGGGGCCGACCAGGCGAAGAAGAACGCCGACCAGGCCAAGCAGAACTCCGAGCAGGCGATGAAGGCCGTCGGCCTGACCCCGCCGGGCGACAACCCCGCGCCCCCGGGCGGGGGCCCGGGCAGCACGCCCCCGACCCGCGTCTCGAACGCCGCCGCCGCCGACGGCACGCCGACCGACTTCCGGGTGGCCGCGGACGCGAAGATCGACTCGAACGTCAACCGGTTCGCCGAATTCCCCTACACGCTGCCGGACGCGAGCAAGACGCTGGTGATCACCGACCTGATCCTGCAGAACCCGCGTGGTGACACCGGAACCCTGCGGCTGCTGCGGGATGCCGGTGGCACCAAGACGGTTCTGCTGGAGGTCGGGCTCTCGAACTTCCGCGACCTGGACCACCACTGGCTGCAGGCCTGGCGGTTCCAGCCGGGGGAGAAGATCGTGCTCGCGGTCAGCTGCCAGAACCCGCCGGACCGGGGCCACTGCACGCCGTCGGTCTCCTTCTCCGGGCGGGTCGAGTGAACCGTGCTAGATGAGCCCTTCGCGCATGGCGAACGCCACGGCGTGGGCGCGGTTGCGGAGCTGGAAGCGGTTGGTGATGTCGTGCAGGATCGACTTCACCGTCCGCTCCGAGTAGCTCAGCTGGTCGGCGATCTCCTTGGTCTCGAAGCCGTCGGCGACCAGCCGCAGCACCCGGGTTTCCCGCTGGGACATCCCGGCGAGGTCCCAGCCGTTCGGCCGCAGCACGTCCCGCTGCAGCCGGGACACCCGCGACAGCAGGCGGCCCAGCAGGTCGGGCGGCAGCGCGCCTTCGCCGACGGCCGCGGCCTTGACCAGCCGCACCAAGGTGTCCGGGGTGGCGTCGGCGCGGCGGATGATCGCCGAGACCCCGTTGCCCACGACGTCCAGCAGTTCCGCATCCTCCACCTCCCCGGCGACCAGTACGACGCCCGCGTGGCCGGCGCACTGGAGGCTGCGCAGCAGCTGCCGGGCCTCTTCGTTCAGCCGTTCCACGATGACCAGCACCACGGCGGGCTCGCCGGAGCCTTCGTCGGCGAACCGGATTTCGGGACGTGACCGCAGCGCGGCCGTGACGCCCGCGTGGGTGATGGTGTCGGTGGCGTGCAGCAGCACCGGAACCTGGTCGGTGATCATGGGTGTGGCCCTCCCTCGAACGATGTCGGATCGCTCCACCCCCAAGGATCGTGGTGCGGACGCTCGCCGAAAAGGGACATGGAGTCCCGACATGTCCCGCTTTCCTTACTCCGATCGGGCAATGCCGGCCTCCTTGGCCTTCGCGATGGCCTGGGTGCGGTCGGTGACCCGGAGTTTGCGGAAGATGTGGGACACGTGGTTGCGCACGGTTTTCTGGCTCAGCACCAGCTCTTCCGCGATCGAGGCGTTGCCCATGCCGCGGGCGACGAGCCGCAGGATCTCCTTCTCGCGCAAGGTGAGGCGCGGGAAGGATTCGTCACGCGGGGTCGCCGTCCCGAGCAGCGACAGCACCCGGGTGGCGATCGCCGGGCTGAAGATGGCTTCGCCGTCGCCGATCACCCGGATCGCGCGGATGATCTGCTCGTTGCGCGCTCCCTTGAGCAGGTAGCCGCGAGCGCCCGCGCGCATGGCGGCGAACACCGCGGCCTCGTTCTCGAACATGGTCAGCATGAGGACGCCGGTGTGCGGGCCGGCGCTCACGATCCGCCGCGTCGCCTCGACCCCGTCGAGGTCGGGCAGGTTCAGGTCCATCAGGATGACGTCGGGCTCCAGCCGGCCCGCGTCGGCGACCGCGGTCAGGCCGTCGGCCGCCTCGCCGGCGACCTCCATCCCGTCGGTCGCGTCGATCATCGCGCACAGCGCCGCCCGGAAGACGGGGTGGTCGTCCACCACGAGGACGCGCAGGGAACCGAACACCGGCTCACTTCCCCGCGGCGAGCGGCAGCCAGGCGGCGATCCGCGTGCCCCCGGAGGAAACCGGCTCGACCCGGCAGCCGCCGCCGAGGTCGCCGGCGCGTTCCCGCATCGAGCGCAAGCCGGTCCCGCCCACCGCGGGCAGGGCCCCGCCGTCGGTCCCGACGCCGTCGTCGACGATCTCCACGTGCAGGTCGCCGTCGAGCGGCCAGAGGTGCACGGTGCACTCGCGCGCCCCGGAGTGGCGGGCGACGTTCACCAGCGCCTCGCGGATGATGCGGTACGCGGTGACTTCGACCTCGGCCGACAGCGGCGGCAGCTCGCCGCGCACCTCGACGTCCACCCGCAGCGGGCCGTGTTCCGCGGGCACCCGCCCGGTCAGCGTGGCGGCGTAGCGGCGTACCGCCAGCACCAGCCCGGCTTCGTCGAGGGCGGGCGGCCTCGCGTCGGCCACGATCCGCCGCAGGTCGGTGATCGCGCCGTAGAGCTCGTCCTCGAGCCGGGCCAGCAGGTGCTCGGTGGCCGCCCGGTCCCGCGCGATCAGGTCCCGGGCGGCGCGCAGGCCGAGCACGGCGGCGGTGAGCGTCGGCCCGAGCCCGTCGTGCAGGTCGTGGAGCACCCGTTTCAGCCGGTCTTCGTACCCCGCGGGACGACCGAAGTCGGCGACGACGAATGTCCGGCGCATTTTCTCCCCGTCCGCCAGAAAATGGTCCGGCCCCCTCGTGAACCGGGGGAACCAGTTCTCGTGCGGGTAGCCCAGCCGGCTGCTCCGTTTCGCGTAGCGGGATGGTCACCCGCTGTACTAATCGCCGGATCTTCCCTTCGCGTTTCACGCGGAGCCCCCGCCCGAGGTCACGGTATGGTCCCGATGCGGAAACGCTCGTAACGGTGCTGGTCGGCCCGATGATCCGTTCGGCTCAGCGGATCCGGGCCGGGAAAAACGATTCATGAACTCCGGGGCGAGCCGGTGGAAATTCGACAGAGCCGGGACGCTGCACTTTCGGGAAGTCGCACGGCGGACGGCGCACAAGACCGGCGACAATTGGCGGTACGGCAACAGAGCCATTCGTCGCCGTCGTGTTTGAGCCCCTCGCGTGGAGTGGCGATGCCTGTTACGGGACCAGCACCGGAGTTCCGGGTAACGCCAGCCGGACGGGGATTTCCGGGGCGATCCGCGCCAGCGCGTCGACGTAGTGGCGCGGGTCGCGGTCGCCCTTGGTGAGCATCCGGTCGCCCAGGCGGCCGCTGTGGAAGGCGTAGTGGTGCGGGACCGCCAACGCCGGCTTCAGCGCTGCCGTCAGCCCGGCCGCTTCCTCGGCGTCCATCACCACCTGCTGCAGGTGCAGCGGCCGGACGCACAGGCCGTTCGTCGGCAGGATGGCGAGGTCCACCGCCCCGAACCGGTCCGGGATCGTGTCCAGTTCGGGGACCCGCAGCGAGTCGCCGCCGAAGAAGACGGTGCGGCCGCCGGCTTGGATGACGAAGGTGACCTCGTGCACGCCGTGCTTGCCCGGCGTCGCCGTCACGGTGAGGTCGCCGATCGTCGTGGCCTCCCACGCCTCGATGGCGCGGACGTCGCGGAACCCTTTGCCGCGGGCGATGGCCGCCACCGTGCCGGGCCCGGCCAGTGGGGTGCCGAGGTCGAAGCCGCCGGTGACGAGCGCGTCGAGGTCGCAGTGGTCGTAGTGCTCGTGGCTGACCACGACCGCGTCGACCCGGCCCAGTGCGCCGACGGTCGCGGCGAGCGGCTCGCCCTGGTAGTAGGTCGCGGCCTGGGTGAACCACGGGTCGGTCAGGACGCGGATCCCGCCGATTTCGATCAGCTGGCAGGCGTGCCCGATCCGGGTCACGGTCAACGTGGTGCGCATACCGGTCCTTCCGGGGTCAGTGGCCGAGGTCGAGCAGGGCGCCCAGCAGTTCTTCGGGTGTCTCCACCTGGGGGAGGTGACCGGTCCGGGGGAGCAGGGTGAAGGTCGACAGCGGGATCGCGGCGGCGTAGGCCTTCCCGTACTCCGGGACGGCGATGCCGTCGCTTTCGCCCCAGATCACGTGCACGGGGATCTCGATCTCGGCGAGCCGCGCGGCGAGTCCCGGGTCGACCATGGCCGGGCCGGCGTAGCCGATCAGGGCGCGCACGTCCGGGCTCGGCCCGGTGTCCCCGCCGGCCGGCGGCACCGGCGCCTTGGCCGGGTCGTGAAAGGACAGTGCCCGGATCTCGGCGAGGGACATGCGGCTGATGTCGGTCAGCGGGTGCCCTTCGACCTCGATGCCGATCCCGTCGATGATCACCGCGCCGCTCACGCGCGGGCTCTTCAGCAGGGCGATCTCGGCGGCCAGCCAGCCGCCGAAGGAGCTGCCGACGACGGTGACGTCGATGAGGTCGAGCCGGTCGAGCAGCTCGACGTACAGCCGGGCCAGTGCGATCACGTCGGTGAGGGATTCGGCTTTCGGCGTGCCGGAGAAGCCCGGGTGGGTGGGCAGCAGGACCCGGGAGTGGGTGCGCTCGGCGAGCAGGTCGGCGAGCCCGGTCATGGTCGCGACCCCGCCGCCTCCGTGCAGGAGCAGGAAGGGCCGGGTGCGGTCGCGGTCGGCGACGGTCACCTCGGCGGAGCCGAGCGTGTGGGTTTCGGTGCGGGTGGGCCGGAGCGAGCCGGCCGCGGGGAGAGTCGTCATGGTTCCTCTTCGGTCTCGGGGTACCTAAGGAACCTTATATAAGGTTGTTTAGATAAGCAACCTGACCTCGATGGGTTAGGCTGCCCGCATGAAGTACCGCCCCGGCGACGTCTCCCTGGCCGTGAAGCGCCTCCAGTACCGCCACCACCGGGCGCTGAGCCGGGCCCTGGCGCCGCTGGGCCTCTCGCTCGTGCAGTGGGACACCCTGCGTCACCTGCACCGCAGGCCCGACGCATCCCTGCACGAGCTGGCCGTGCTGACCTTCCAGACCGACCAGTCCTTCGGTTCGCTCGCGACCCGGATGGCGGAGCGCGGGCTGATCGAACGCGTCCCCGGACCGGGCCGGGCCGTGCGGCACCGGCTGACCGAAGAGGGCGCGCGGCTGCGCGCCGAGGGCCAGGACCTCGTCGACGACGTCGTCGCGTCGTCGTTCCGGGATCTGTCGGAGGCGCAAATCGATCAGCTGGGCGAGCTGCTGGACCGCGCGCTGGGTCCCGATCCGACCGCTTAGGACGGTTCCGGTCCGTGCCTCAGGCGAAGATCGCCAGCAGGAGCCCGGTGCCGATGATCAGCACGCACGCCGCGATCGTCGTGCGGCGGTAGTGCAGGATCAGGGCCGCGAACTCGCGCAGCAACGCGCTCGGCAGGAAGTACCGGGCCGTCGGGGCGCCCGTCGCGTGGAACGGCAGGCCGAGCCGGCGGCACTCGACCGCCGCCCGGAACACGTGGTAATTGCTGGTCACCGCCACCACCCGGCGCGCGCCGGCGGGGAGCAGGTCCGCCGAGAACCGGAGGTTCTCCTCGGTCGTGCGAGCCTGGTCCTCGCGCCGGATGTGGTCGTCGGGGACGCCGCGGTCGCGCAGGTACGCCTGCATCGCCTCGGCTTCGGTGACCGCCTCGCCGGGGCCCCGTCCGCCGGAGACGACGAGCAGCGGCGGTGTCGCTTCCCGGGCGTGGAGCCGGATCGCGCGGTCGAGCCGCCCGGCCAGCAGCGGCGGCACGCGCTCGCCGTCGAGGCCGCAGCCGAGCACGATGATCGCGTCGAACCCGCTGCGGCGGCCGATCCGGCTGTACACCACGGAATAGACCAGCAGCGACAGGAACAGGAACCCGAAGTACCCGGCCAGCACGGCGGCGACGGCCACCAGCGCCGAACCCCACCGGCCCAGCGGCGCGAACGCCAACGCCTCCAGCGCGAGCAACCCGGCGCCCAGGCCCAGCGACAGCAGGTTCCCGGCGCTGCGCCCTTCCCGCCGCCACATCCGCACGCCGTTGGCGATGAGCGCGGCCGGCAGCACCAGGGCGACGAGCACGGCCACGACGCCGAGCAACCCGAGCAGCACCGGCATCAGCCACTCCAGGTGCAACGCCGCGCGCAGCAGCCACAGCGCGGTCAGCAGCAGCGCCAGGCCGAGCCACACGGCGTTGCCCAGCCGCCTCGGTTCGCGCGCCAGCCGGACGACGAACACGACGAAGGCCACTCCGGCGGCGAGCGGCAGCACCGCACCCGCGACGTTCACCCCGGCCTCCCCTGGAATCCCCCGCGAGCCTAGCCGCACTTGCCCGGACGGGTGATCTGGCAGGGTGAACACCGTGAGCGATCGGCGACCGGCGTTCGTCCTGCACGAGCACTTCCGCCCGCGGCACCACTTCGACCTCCGGCTGGAGGAAGACGGCGTGCTGCGGTCCTGGGCCGTCCCGCGCGGCCTCCCGCCGGATCCCGGCGCCGACCGGCTCGCGGTGGCCGTGCCCGACCACGCCCTCGACCACCTCGCCTACGAGGACGAGACGAAGAAGGTCGCCGACACGGGCTGGTGGGAGGAGCACGACCGGACGCCCAAGCGCATCCTGTTCACCCTGCACGGCCGGGCGGGCGCGGTTCGGTACGCCCTGATCCGCACCGCCCGCGACTGGCTCCTGCACCGCACCCGCGATCAGCCGGCCGAAGCCCCGGACCCGTCACGCGAATGACGGCACGCGGGTTGCGGGTTCGGTGAGGCTTGCTCAGGCGGGTGAAGGCTGGGAACGCGGCCGGAAGCGGACTCCGGCCGGCATGGCCCGGTGGGCCCAATACCCCAGTACTCCGAGCAGGGCGATCTCCAGGAGCATCATCACCCGCTCGACCAGGCCCGTCGCCACGGTCGGCAGGTGGCCGCCGAACACGACGTTCACCGCGAACGGGACGATGAACGGCAGGTAGAACGGGATCGCCCCCAGTGCCAGCCGCCGGGACCACGTCGCGCACCGCCGCCAGCGCGGGTCGTCGCGGTGACGGCGGCCCAGCGCCCAGCCCACCACCGGCAAGCTCAAGCACGTCACGGCGGAGGAGTACAGGTGGATCTTGCCCGTCGCGGTGATCGCACCACCCTGCGGGTCCTTCGCGAACACCACCACCGCCAGCAGGCTCACGCACCACAGTGCCTTCGCCGCGACGAGCGCGGGATTGGCCAGCAGGCCACGGCGGTAGAGCGCGACCAGAAGCAGCGCCGACCCCGAGCTCGTGAGCAGCAGCGCGCCGTCCCACAGCCACCGGCCGGGGCTCAACGCGTAGTCGCTGAGCATCGTGCTGACCGGGTCGAGGGGTGCGAGCCTGCGGTCGACGTGCAGCACGGCGAGCAGGACGAGGGCGCCGGCGAAGGCGGCGAGCGCCCCGGGGACGAGCAGGCGGGCGCGCAGGCGGGGACGGACGGGTGCGGGACACAGCATGTAGGGAGACACTCCGGGGCGGTTCGGCTGGTTCAGGCGCAGCCGCGCACGCTACCCGTGACCTTCCCGTGACCATGGCCGAGGCACCGGCGCTGTGACGCAGGACACCCTCAGTGGTCGCCGTCCTGGGGGATTTCCGCCGAGTCCGTGAGCCGCAGCTTGCGCCGGGCCCGCTGGTAGAACGTCGTCATCCCGAGCCGGACCACCCGCGCCGCGCTCGGCCGGCCGCGCAGGTCGAGCCGCTCGCCGGGGGAGACGTACCCCTCGACCTGGCCGTCGACCTCCACCGCCAGCCGGCCGCTGGTGGACAGCAGCTCCAGCGTCACCTCGTCGTGCACCGAGAGCACCACGCCGCGGCTGTACGCCGAGTGCGGCGCCGCCGGCGTCACCAGCAGGGCCTCCACCGACGGGCTGGTGATCGGGCCGCCCGCCGAGAAGCTGTACGCCGTCGAGCCGGTCGGCGTCGCCACCACCACGGCGTCGGCCGAGTAGCTCACGAACGGCTGGCCGCCGACCCGGACCGCGACCACCGCGCTGCCGTCGCCGGGCACGCGCACCACCGCGATGTCGTTGAACGCGGTGATCCGGCGCCCCTGCAGGACCGCGTCCACGGCCAGCCGCGGCTCCACCGTGAACCGGTGGTCGTCGATGGCGGAGAGCGCGCCGGGCAGGTCGGGGACGTCGACTTCGGCCAGGAAGCCGAGCTTGCCGAGGTTCACCCCGAGCACCGGCGCGCGCTGCCCGTCGGCCAGCCGCATGGCCCGCAGCATCGTGCCGTCGCCGCCCAGGCTGACCAGCAGGTCGGCCCGGCGCCCGAGTTCCTCGGCCGACACCCCCTTCGCCGCGCAGTCGAGCCGGACGATCTCGTCTTCGATGCCGAGGATTTCGATGTTCCGGTTGCCCGCCCAGCCGAGCACGGCTTCGACGGCGGCCGCGGAGTCGCGGCGGGGGTGCAGCACGAGTCCCGCGGAGTGCATGTCAGCGGCTCCGGGCGGGCGAAGAGAGCGTCATGCGCTCAGTCTGCCCCCTCCCGCCGCCGGTCGCCGCGAGAAGCGCAGCGCACCGTCGTCGAGCCGCCCGTGCCGGAGCTTGACGACGTCGTGCGCGTAGCTCATGCCCAGCTGCCACGGCGCCCGCGAACCCGCCTTCGGGAACTCGTCGATCGACCGCTGGACGTAGCCGGCGTCGAAGTCCAGCAGCGGCCGTTCGGTGACCGCCGGGTCGTCGTTGACCGGCACGCACTGGTCGTAGCCGTTCCGGTCGAGGTACCGCAGCAGCCGGACGACGTACTCGCCGACCAGGTCGGCCTTGAGCGTCCAGGACGCGTTCGTGTAGCCGATCGTGAAGGCGAAGTTCGGGACGCCGCTGAGCATCATGCCCTTGTAGGCCATGGTTTCCGGCAGTTTCACCGGGTCGCCGTCGACCGACAGCTCGATGCCGCCGAAGGCCAGCAGCCGCAGCCCGGTCGCGGTGACGACGACGTCCGCCGCGAGCTCGTCGCCCGATTCGAGCCGGATGCCGTGTTCGGTGAAGGACGCGATCCGGTCGGTGACGATCGAGGCGTCGCCGCGCTTGATGGACCGGAACAGGTCGCCGTCCGGGACCAGGCACAGCCGCTGGTCCCAGGGCTGGTACCGCGGCTTGAAGTGGGTGTCGACGGCGTAGCCGGGCGGCAGCTGCTTCACCGTGGCCTTGCGGATCAGCCGCTTCACCACGCCGGGGCGGCGCCGGCTGAGCTGGTAGATCAGCGTGCTGACCGCGACGTTCTTCCAGCGCGCGATCGGATACGCCAGCTTCGGCCCGAGCAGGCCGCGCAGCCGGTTGGCCAGCGCGTCCTCCGACGGCAGCGAAAGGATGTAGGTAGGGGAGCGCTGCAGCATCGTCACGTGCGCCGCGCGGTCGGTCATCGCCGGGACGAGGGTCACGGCGGTCGCGCCGCTGCCGATGACGACGACCTTCTTGCCGGTGTAGTCCAGGTCCTCGGGCCAGTGCTGCGGGTGGACGACGGTGCCGCCGAAGTTCTCGAGACCGGGGAACTCCGGCGTGTGCCCGGCCGCGTAGTCGTAGTAACCGCTGCACAGGTACAGGAACTTCGCGGTGAACCCGACGGATCGACCGCCGTGCTCGGCCTCGACCGTCCACAACGCGTCCTCTGTGGACCACGCGGCGCGGATCACCTTGTGCCCGAAGCGGATGTGGTGGTCGATCCCCGCGTCGGCCGCGGTGTCGCGGACATACTTCAGGATCGACGGGCCGTCGGCGATGGCCTTCGCGTCGGTCCACGGGCGGAACCGGTAGCCGAGGGTCTGCATGTCCGAATCGGATCGCACGCCCGGGTAGCGGAACAGGTCCCAGGTGCCGCCGATCGCGTCGCGGGCCTCCAGGATCGCGTAGCTCTTGCGCGGGAACGCCGTGCGCAGGTGGTGGGCGGCGCCGATGCCGGACAGCCCGGCGCCGACGATCAGGACCTCGACGTGCTCGGTCATCGAACGGCCTCCGTCCGCCGGCGTTGCATGACGCGGGTCAGCACGGCGTTGTAGTGGGTGGGGGTGATCCGGGCGAGCGCGTCGAACAGGTAGGCGTCCGGGCCGACCAGGATGCGGGCCTTCCCGCGGTCGACGCCGGCGTGGATGATCGCCGCCGCCTTGTCCGGCGACGTCATCGTCATCGCCTCGAACTGGGCGGCCATCTGTTCGTGGGTGCGGCCACGGCCTTCGGGGTCGCGGCGCACCCGGGCGTTGCGCGCGATGTTCGTCGTGATGCCACCCGGGTGCACGGTGATCGCGCGGACGTCGGTGCCGCGCAGTTCCTGCCGCAGCGACTCGGTGAAGCCGCGGACGGCGAACTTCGCCGCGCAGTAGGCGCTCTGGTACGGCACCCCGAGCAGGCCGTAGACGCTGGAGGTGTTCACGATCGCGCCTTCGCCCTGCTCGACGAGGATCGGCAGGAACGCCCGCGTCCCGTGCACGACCCCGTGGAAGTCGATGTCGTGCAGCCAGTCGTCGTCCTCCGGTACCGCGTCGAGCACGGACGAGGTCACCGCGACGCCGGCGTTGTTGAACACGGCGGCCAGCGGCGCCGGGAGCCAGTCCTTCACTTCCGCGGCGAACCGCAGCTGGTCCTGCGCGTCGCGGACGTCGAGCACGCGGGTCAGCACCTTGCCCGGCAGTGCCGCCGCGGTGGCCTTGAGGCCGTCTTCGTCGACGTCGGCGAGCGCGACCGGCGAGCCGAGCCGGGACAGCCGGGTGGCCAGTGCCCGGCCGATGCCGGACGCCGCACCGGTGATCACCACCGGACGGCCGGTGATGCTACGGGGCCGTGACATCGCTGCTCCTCGCGTGCTTGTCGACGAGGTCGAGGATCGTGGGCCAAGCGCCTTCGGGCAGGTCGTGGCCCATGCCGCGGACGGTTTCGAGCCGGGCGCCGCGGATGGCCCGCGCGGTGGCGGCGCCGCCGGTGGGGTGCACCATCCGGTCGCGGTCGCCGTGGATCACCAGCGTCGGCGCGGTGATCTTCCGCAGCAGCGGCGTCCGGTTGCCGGACTTCATGATCGCGGCGAGCTGCCGGCCGACGCCGCCGGACGTCGGGTCGCGGTCCCAGCCCGTGCCGGCCAGCTCGCGCACGAACGCCTCGTCGAACGGGAAGCCGTGCGAGCCGATGTGGCGGAACATCCGGACGGCGCTCTCGACCGCTTCTTCGCGGGACTTCGGCGGCTTCGCCCCCATCATCCGCAACGTCGAGAGCGCGGGCCGGCCGAGCAGGCGCGACCCGGTCGTCGACATGATCGACGTCAGGGTGCGGATCCGCTCCGGGTACCGCGCGGCGGTGGTCTGGGAGATCATGCCGCCCATGGAGACGCCCGCGATGTGGGCGGTCTCGAGGTCGAGCGCGTCGAACAGGCCGGCGGTGTCGGCGGCCATGTCGGTCAGGTCGTACTGCTGCGCGGGGAACCGGCCCGCGAGCATGCCGAGCAGGCTCGGCGGCCGGAACCGCGGGTGCGTCGAACGCCCGGCGTCGCGGTTGTCGAACCGGATGACCTCGTACCCGCGCTCGGCGAGCTGCGCGCAGAAACTGTCCGGCCAGCTGTGCAGCTGCTGGCCCAGCCCGGCGACGAGGACCAGCGGCTCGGCGCCGGTGTCCCCGATCCGCTCGTAGGCCAGGGAAATCCCGCGCCCGACGTCGGCGATCTGCTCGGTCAAGAAACACCTCCGGTGGTCCGGCGGCGCACGACCGCGCGGCCGCCCTTGGCGGGGGCGTAGGCCACGCCCCGTGAGTGCCAGCGTTCGCCTGGCTCGTGCGTCGGTACCAGCGTGAAGTCCCGCAGCAGGGTCCGCAGCACGACGGTCATCTCCATGGTCGCGAAGGCGGCGCCGAGGCAGCGGCGGGTGCCGCCGCCGAACGGGATCCACTGGTAGAGGTCGGGGCGGGCGCCTGCGAAGCGGTGCGGGTCGAAGGTGGCCGCGCGCGGGAAGACGGCGTCGTCGTCGTGGATCAGCGCGATGCTGACGAGCACCGCGTACCCCTTCGGCAGCGTCCACCGGCCCAGCTGGAAGCCGTCCCGCTTGACCTGCCGGGCGGTCAGGTCGATGACCGGGCGGGTGCGCTGGACCTCCAGGATGGTGGCGTCGAGGAGCTTTCCGCCGTCGTCGTTCAGCTCCGCCAGCAGCGCGGGGTGCCGTCGGAGCCGTTCCACGGCCCAGGCCAGCGTGGTCGCCGTCGTTTCGTGGCCGGCGGTGAGCAGGGTCAGCAGCTGGTCGGAGATCTCTTCCCGGGTGAGCCCGGACCCGTCGTCGTAGCGGGTCTGCAGCATCATCGACAGGACGTCGTCCTTTTCCCCGTCCCGGGCCTTCGCGATGAGCCGGTCGACGATGGCGTCGTACTCGCGGCGCATCCGTTCGAAGCGGCGCCAGGGGTTGAAGCGGCCCTTCTTGGTGATGGGCAGCACGGCCAGCCGCGAGCCGAGGGTGACGAACGGCGGGAGCAGCTCGCGCAGCTCGGCGAACTCGGCTCCTTCGGCGCCGAAGACGGCCCGGAGAATGGCGTTGAGGGTGATCCGCATCATCGACGGCAGGGTGGCGAAGGCGGTGTTCTCGGGCCAGCTCGCCAGTTCCCGCGTCGTCTCTTCTTCGACGATCTTCTCGTACGCCGCGAGCCGTCGGCCGTGGAAGGGCGGGACCAGGAGCTTGCGCTGCCGTTTGTGCTCGTCGCCCGACAGCGCGAACATCGACCGCGGCCCGAGCACGCGCCCGAGGTTGACCTCGAGGTTGTCGACGAGCTCGGGCCCGGAGGTGAACAGCTGCTTGATCTCGGCGGGACTGCTGATCACCACGGCGTTGCCGAAGATCGGCACGTTCACCGTGAAGGCGTCGCCGTAGCGCTCTTTGAGCCGCCGCATGCCCCGCAGCGGCTGCGTCAGGGCGTAGGCGCCCTGCACGGCCCGCGGCGCGGTGGGTCCCGGCGGCAGTGTCGCGGGGCTTGTCATGGTCGTCATCGACCCTCCCGGAAAGGTGGTACGCGAACGTACCGTCGGTACGGTACGCCGGTGTACCATCCCTTTTCAATAAGGGGGTATACCGTGACGTCGGTGGACGTAGACACCCGCCCGCACCGGCAGCGCCTCCTGGACGGGCTGGCCGGGTCGATCATCGAGACGGGCTTCCGCGACACGACGGTGGCCGAGATCGTCCGCCGCGCCCGCACGTCCCGCCGGACGTTCTACGAGCACTTCTCCAGCCGCGAGGAGTGCCTCATCGCGCTCCTGGCGGAGGCGAACCGGTCGATGATCCAGCAGATCTCCGAGGCCGTGGACGCGCGGGCGCCGTGGGCGCTTCAGGTCCGCCAGGCGATCGAAGCGTGGATCGCCTGCGCGGAGTCCGAGCCGGCGATCACGCTGAGCTGGATCCGGGACGTCCCGGCGCTGGGCGCCCCGGCCCGGGAACTGCAGCGCGACGCGATGGAGGGGTTCATCGCGATGACGCACCGCCTGACCGACACCCCGGAGATGCGCGCGGTGGGGATCAGCCCGCCGTCCCGCCAGCTGTCGATCATGCTGCTCGGCGGTTTGCGCGAACTGATCGCGACCACGGTGGAGGACGGCGGCCGGGCCGGCGACGTCACCGAGGTCGCGGTGCGCGCCTCGGTCGCACTGCTCGGCCCGGCGTAACGGCCGGTGGCGGCACCCGCGCGCGGGTGCCGCCACCGCCTCCCTCTTGCCCGCAGCGCCCGGCGCCGCGCAGGACCAATCTGCCAGCGGGACACGCCGCGGGGGAGGGAGGATTCGCGGGATCTTTCCCGGCCGGAGGTCAGGCGAGCGCGGCGAGCCGGCGTTCGACCCGGTCGATGTCCGGCACCCGGTGCTGCTGCCGGAAGAGCGCGAGGGCGTCGAGCCACAAGAGCCGGGCCCGGCGGTACCGGCGGGCCGAGGCGTACACCTCGGCGAGGTCGGCGAGCACGACGGCCTCCTGCTTGGGATCGCACGCCCCGCGCAGGAGGTTCACCGCCCGCCGGTAGTGGCGGACCGCGCTGGGGTGCCGCGCGGCCTGGTGGTCGATGTAGCCGAGGCTGTGCAGGGCGTAGGCCTCGGCATCGAGGTACCGGAGCCGGCGGAAGAGAGCCAGTGCCGCCGTGCAGTACGCGGTCGCCTGGTCCAGTTCGCCGAGGCACGCGTACTGCCAGCCGACCGTGTTGAGCGCGTTCGCGATCCGGGCGGGCCGGCCGAGACCTTCGTACAGGGTCAACGCCTGCAACGCGGGCGCGAGGGCGCGCTCGTGGTCGCCCAGCTGCTCCCACGCCGCGGCGAGGGCCTCATGGGCGCGGGCCTGGCCGGCCACGTTGCCGGCCTGCCCGAACAGGTCCAGGGCACGGCGGAGGTGGGTCATCCCGGTCGCGTGGTCGCCGAGCACCATCCGCGCCCAGCCGTAGAGGCGGTGGACGTCCGCCTGGTCGGAGGGCTCGGGGATGTCCGTGACGACGTCGATCGCGGTCTGCCAGACGCGGAGGTTGTCGTCCCGGCGGTCGTGGCGCAGGTGGTGGGTGTTCATCGTCCACGCGATCCGCCAGACCTCGCCGGTCCACCCGCGCCCGGCCGCGCACTGCTGGGCGGCGAGGAGGTTCGGGTGTTCCTCCGTGAACCACCGCACGGCCGCGCTGTGGTCGGCGGGCGCCCCGGGGTGGCAGCCGGGCGGCGGAGGCGGCAGGTCGATCGTCGGGCGGTGGTCGTCGAGCAGGCGCTCGGCCGTGAACGCCGTGTGCAGGTAGAAGCCGACGAGCCGGCGGATCGCCTGCTCCTTCGCCGCCTCCGGCAGATCGGCTTGCGCGCGGTCGCGGGCGTAGAGGCGGACGAGGTCGTGCATCCGGTACCGGCCCGGCCGGTGTTGCTGGAGCAGGTGGGCGTGCTCGAGGGTGCGCAGCGGCGACCGGATCCGGTGGACGGGCTGTCCGGCCAGTGCGGCGACGGCCGCGGCCGGGATGTCGGTGCCCGGCACCAGACCGAGGTGCCGGAAGACGTCCGCGGCCTCGTCGTCGAGCGCGCGGTAGGAGGCGGAGAAGACCGAGGACAGCCGCACCGACGCTTCGCCGGCGTCGAGCCCGTCGAGCCGGGTGGTTTCGTCGGCGAGTTCGTCGGCCAGCAGGGCCAGCGGGAACGCCGGGTGGGCGCCGGCCCGGGCGGCGACGACGCTGATGGCCAGCGGCAGCCCCGCGCAGAAGCGGACCAACGCGGCGCTCGCGTCGGCCTCGGCGCCGACCTTGGCTGGCCCGAGGTGCTTGACGAGCAGCTCGCCGGCTTCCTCCGGGGTGAACATCGGCAGCCGCATCGCGTGCGCGCCGCGGGCGGCCAGCCCGGTCAGGTGGTGGCGGCTGGTGACGATCACCGTGCAGCCGGCGCCGCCGGGCAGCAGCGGTTCGGCGGCGGCGGTGTCCCGGGCGTTGTCGAGGATGATCAGCATGCGCTTCCCGCTGACCAGCGTCCGGTACAACGCGGCCTGTGCGGTCAGGCCGGCCGGGACCGCCGCCGGGGCGACCCCGAGGGCGTCCAGGAACCCGCGGATCGCGGTTTCGGGCGGCATCGGCGGACCGGCGGGGTCGAACCCGCGGAGGTCGACGTAGAGCTGGCCGTCCGGGAACCGGTCCCGTTCGCGGTGGGCCCAGTGCAGGGCCAGCGACGTCTTCCCGACCCCGCCGGCGCCCGCGACCGCCGAGATGACCAGCACGGAGCCCTCCGGCGCCCGGGTGCCGTCGCACGCCGCCGAAAGCTCGGCCAGCTCGTCCTCGCGGGCGGTGAACCGCAGCGGTGGCGCCGGGAGCTGGCGCGGCACCGGCCGGTCCTCGGTCACCGGAACCGCCGCACGGCGGGGGTTGGCGAACCCCAGTTCCGCGTCGGTGGCGACGCCCAGGACGGCGCGGAACGCTTCCCGGTACCGGGCGTTGGGCCATCGGATGGTGCCGCGCTCGAGCTTCGCGACGTAGTTGTCGTCCAGGGCCGCCCGCCGCCGGCCGTGCTCCCAGAGGTGGGCGTTGACCAGCTCCGCCAGCTCTCCCCGCGACAGGCACTCGCCGGGGTGGATCCTCGACCCCGTGCGTTCCCGGGCCGCTCGAAGCCGCTTGTTCTCCGTCACCGAGCTCCTCCCGCAGCTTCAGCCCACAGAGTGACCATCCGTGCGCGCGTTGTCAAAGCCCGGGCGCGAGCACCTCGCGGCACCAGGTCCGGAAGCTCGTCGGCGCGATCGCCGCCTGCGCCCAGTCCGCGTCGTAGATGCCCTCGTCCTGGGCGGCGAACATCTCGACCGCGTCCGCGACCACCCGCTCGCTCGCGCCCTGGGATCGGCGCAGGGCGGCGAACTCGGCCAGGGTGCTGCGCCGGTAGGCGACCGGCCGGCCGAGCTCCTCGCTCAGCACCTCGGCCATGCCGTCGGGGGTGAGCCGGTCGGGACCGAACAGGGGAACGTCCGCCTGGCCGGTCCAGGAGAGGTCCGTCAGCAGGCCGGCGGCGGTGGCGGCGATGTCGCGGGTCGCGATCGTGGCGAGCGGCCGGTCGCCGGCCCAGGTCAGGGAGAACGTGCCCCGCTCGCGGATCGCGGGGAGCTGGCCGAGCAGGTTCTCCATGTAGAAGGGCGGGGACACCGCCCGGTAGGCCGCACCCGACCTCGCCAGTTCGGCGTCCATGGCGAAGGCCGCGGACAAGACGCCCGCCGGCTTGGTCCAGCCGTGTCCGGCGCTGCTCACGGCGACGACGTGCCCGACGCCGTGGCGGCGGACGGCCGCGGCGCCGGCCCTCGCGAAGGCGAGGTAATGGTCCTCCGCGCTCGCCGCGGCGGGATTCGGCGGCACCAGCCAGAACAGCGCGTCGGCGCCGGAGAGCGCCGCGTCGAGCGCGGCCGGGTCGTCGTGGGTTCCCTCGACCACGCCGACCTGCTCGCGGACGTCGTCGTCGAGGCGGGCGGCGTCCCGGACGACGACCTCGACCTTGCTGCCCCCGGCGAGCAGGTGCCGGACGAGCCGACGGCCGACCTGCCCCGTCGGGGTGGTCACGACGATCATGACAGCTCCTAATATGAAGGTGAATTCCGGTTCCGAATATAGCCCGGAAGTCGCCACCGTCAAGTATGCTGAGGCGACCATGACCGCTTCCCGACGTGCGCTGCGCGCCGACGCCCGGCGCAACCGCGACGCCATCCTCGACGCCGCCGGCGAGCTGTTCGCCCAGCGCGGCGACGCCGTCCAGATGGAGGAGATCGCCGACCGCGCCGGCCTGGGCGTCGGCACCCTCTACCGGCACTTCGCCGACAAGCAAGCCCTGCGCGCGGCGATCATCGGCCGCCGGTTCGAGGAGATGACCCTGCTCGCCGGGGCCGCCGAAGAGGTCGGCGATCCGTGGGCGGCGTTCGAAGCACTGCTGTACGGCTACCTGGAAGCGGTGGAACCCGACGCCGCCTTCCGCTTCGCGCTCCTCGGCCCCGAAGAGCCGAACTGGGCGGACATCGAAGAGCAGAAAATCGCCTTCGGGGAGATCGTTGGGCGCATCGTCCGACGTGCGGCGGAGGCCGGTCGGCTGCGCGCCGACTTCGGCCCCGGGGACTTCGTCCTCATCACCCGCGCGGCCATGGCCAACATGGCGGGCGAGGGCCGGTGGCGCCGGCTGATCGACCTCCAGCTGGAGGGCATCCGCGCCTGAACGCGCGGCGAGGGCGCGGCACCCGCGTGCCGCGCCCTCGTGTGCGTGCCGGTTACGCGTCCAGGTCCTGGGCGATCAGCTCCGCCAGGGCGTCCACCGCCGCCCGGGCCTGGTCGCCCTCGGCGGTCAGCTCGACCTCGTCGCCGTGGGCCGCGCCCAGGGTCATCAGGCCGAGGACGCTGGCCGCGTCGACGGGTTCGCCAGGGACCCCGCCGCTGACCTTGGCGATCCGGACCTTCGCGGGCTGATCGGCCGCGGTGCGCGCGACCAGGCCCGCCGGCCGGGCGTGCAGCCCGACGCTGCTGGCGACCAGCGTACGACGTTGGTACACAGTGGACTCCTTCACGCGTTGACGGGCTGACCGGACACGGCTGCGGACCGCTCGACGGCACGGAAGCGCACCTGCTTCAGCGCGATCACCGACCCCGCCGCGACGAGCGTCCCGGCGATCAGCGCCACCAGGAACAACAGCGGGCTGCCGATCAGCGGGAGCACGAAGATCCCGCCGTGCGGCGCGCGCAGCGTCGCGCCGAACGCCATCGACAGCGAACCGGTGACCGCCGAGCCGAGCATGATCGAGGGGATCACGCGGAACGGGTCGCCCGCGGCGAACGGGATCGCGCCTTCGGTGATGAACGACGCGCCGAGCAGCCAGGCGGCGCGGCCGTTCTCGCGCTCGGCCTCGGTGAACAGCTTCTTGCGGACCGTCGACGCCAGCGCGAGCGCCAGCGGCGGCACCATCCCGGCCGCCATCACCGCGGCCATGATCTGCAGGGATCCGGTGGCGCCGGTGGTCAGGCCGCCGACGGCGAAGGTGTACGCCGCCTTGTTGACCGGGCCGCCCATGTCGAACGCCATCATCAGGCCCAGCAGCGCGCCCAGCAGCAGGGCGCTGGCGCCGCTGAGGCTGTTGAGCCAGTTCGTCAGCCCGCTCGTCGCGGCCGCCATCGGCTTGCCGACCACGACGTACATCAGCACACCGACCACAATGGACCCGAGCAGCGGGTAGACCACGACCGGCATGATGCCCCGCATCGCCTTCGGCACCCGGACCTTCTTCAGCCACAGCACCACGCCACCGGCCAGCAGACCGGCGACGAGGCCGCCGAGGAAGCCGGCGCCGACCGTGACGGCG
This sequence comes from Amycolatopsis sp. cmx-13-12, assembly GCA_049998155.1. Classification (GTDB taxonomy): domain Bacteria; phylum Actinomycetota; class Actinomycetes; order Mycobacteriales; family Pseudonocardiaceae; genus Amycolatopsis. Next base: position 361,341 of record JAEBES010000003.1, read on the forward strand.
ATCGCGCCACCCACGAAACCGGGGGCGATGGCCGGGCGGTCGGCCATCGCGAAGGCGATGAATCCGGCCAGCACGGGCACCAGGAACTTGAAGGCTGCGCTGCCGATCTGGAACATCAGCGCCGCCCAGCCCGCCACCGAGCCGGCGTCGAAGTGCTCGGTGACCGCGGGCGCGTCGGAGATCTTGTAGCCACCGAGTGCGAAACCGAGCGCGATGAGCAACCCGCCGGCGGCGACGAACGGGATCAGGTAGCTGACGCCGGTCATCAGCCACTGCCGGACCTTGGTGCCCGCCTTGTCGTTCGCAGCGACCTTCGAGGTCAGCTCCGGGGTCGCGGGAGCCACGGGCTCGCGGGCGGCGGCCTTCGCGCGTTCGAACAACCCGGCCGCGTCGTTGATCGCGGCCTTGACCGGCGCCTCGACGATCGGCTTCCCGGCGAAGCGGTCCCGGCCCTGCACCGCGAGGTCCGCGGCGAAGATGACGGCGTCCGCGCTCGCGATGACCTCGGCCGACAGCGGCTCGGACCCGGCCGAACCCTGGGTCTCGACGACGATCTCGTCGCCGTTGGCCCGGGCGGTCTGCTCCAGCGACTCGGCCGCCATGTACGTGTGGGCGATCCCGGTGGGGCAGGCGGTGATGGCGACGAACTTCATGAGGGGGACACCTCCTGGCGGATGTAGTCGGCGACGGCGGCGGGGTCGGCGGCGTCCAGCAGGTTCTGCTTGAACTCCGCCCGGACCAGCCGCCGGGCGAGGGCGGCCAGGACCTTGAGGTGCTCGCTGCCGCCGCCTTCCGGCGCGGCGATGAGGAAGATCAGCTTCGCCGGGCCGTCCGGCGCGCCGAAGTCGATGCCCGCGTCGCTGCGGCCGAAGCCCAGCGTCGGCGCGGTGACCGCGGCCGAGCGGCAGTGCGGGATGCCGATGCCACCTTCGAGCCCGGTGGCCATCTGCTCCTCGCGGGCGGCGACGTCCTCGAGGAACAGGTCGAGGTCGGTCACCCGACCGGCGTCGGCGAGCCGCTGCGCGAGGCCGCGGACGGCGGCCTGCTTGTCGCTCGCGTCGAGGCTCAGGTCGACCAGGTCGGCGGTGATCAGGTCTGGGGTGGTCATGCGGCGGCTCCGCTGAGGGTGAAGGAAGGGTCGACGTCCAGCACGCGCACCTGGTCGGGGTGCACGTCCTGCGGGGTGGGCATGCGGCTGCCCTCCTGCGTGACCGCGGCGGTGCCGTAGGCGACCGCGGTCCGCAGGGCTCGGGGGCCGGTTCCTCCCGCGTGGAGGAACCCGGCGAGTGCGGCGTCTCCGGCGCCGACGGTGCTGCGCACGACCACCAGCGGGCCGAGCGCGTGGCAGGTCTCGGTCTCCTCGACGAGCACCGCGCCGCGTGCGCCCAGGCTGACCAGCACGCGGCCGACGCCGCCGGAGATCAGCTCCCGGCAGAACGCGACGACGTCGCCGAGCAGCGGCAGCGGGTGGCCGGCGAGCTCGATCAGCTCGTCGAGGTTCGGCTTGAGCAGGTCCGGGCCGCTCGTGCAGGCGGCGGCGAGGGGCGCGCCGGAGGAGTCGACGGCGACCTTCGCCCCGGCTTCGCGGGCGAGCTTCGTCAGCCGCGCGTAGAAGTCGCCGGGCACGCCGGCCGGGAGACTTCCGCAGCACACCAGCCATTCGCCGCGCGCGGCCAGTTCGACGGCGCGGCGTTCGAGGGTGGCGAGCTCGCCGGCGGAGATCTCCGGACCCGGCTCGTTGATCTTCGTCGTCGTCCCGTCGGCCTCGACGAGCGTGATGTTGCTGCGGGTCGACCCGGCGATGGGCACGGCGACGACCGGGACGCCTTCGGGGGCGAGCAGGTCGGACAGCCGCTCGCCGACCGGGCCGCCGGCGGGCAGCAGGGCGACGGTCGGGGTGCCGGCGGCGGCCAGCGCGCGGGCGACGTTGACGCCTTTGCCGCCGGGGTCGAGCCGGACGGCCTCGGCCCGGTTGACTTCGCCGCGCCGCAGCTCGGCCAGCTGCAACGTCCGGTCGAGGCTGGGGTTCGGGGTCACGGTGACGATCACGCCAGCACCACCTCCGGGCCGGCCTCTTCGAGTTCGGCCACCGCGCCCGCGTCGATGCCGCTGTCGGTGACCAGGACGTCGATCTCGGCCAGCCGCGCGAACCGGCTGAGCTGGTCGGTGCCGTACTTGCTGTGGTCGGCCAGCAGCACCCGCTTGCGCGCCGCGGCGACCACGGCGGCCTTCACCGCGGACTCGGCCATGTCCGGGGTCGTGCACCCGTGCTCGGCGGAAAAGCCGTTGGCGCCGAGGAAAGCGACGTCGACGAGCAGGCCGTCGAGGGCGTGCAGCGTCCAGGCCTCGACCGCGGCGAGCGTCGTCCCGCGGACGCGGCCGCCGAGGATGTGCAGCGTGATGCCCGGGCGGGTGGCGAGGATCGAGGCGACCGGGATCGAGTTGGTGATCACCGTCAGTTCGCGGTCGGTCGGCAGCAGCGTCGCGAGCCTGCTGGTCGTGGTGCCCGCGTCGAGCAGGATCGAGCCGCGGTCGGGCACCAGGTCCAGCGCGGCACGGGCGATCGCGTCCTTCTCCGCGGCGTTGGTCTGGTCCCGTTGCGCCACTTCGGGTTCGAAGTCGAGCCGCTCGACGGCGACCGCGCCGCCGTAGACGCGGCGGACCACGCCCTGGCGTTCGAGGACGCCGAGGTCGCGGCGGATGGTCTCGGGGGCGACACCGAGTTCGGCGGCGACGTCACCGACGTCGACACGGCCGTCACGTCGTGCGCGTTGCGCCAGGAGCTGATGCCGTTCGGCGGCGTACATGCCCGTTCCTCTCCGATGTTTGCCCGTTGCCGTTTGATTGTGCCCGTTGTTACCGTACTGTCAATCCCCAGTTACGAGATCCTTTGCTCCTGGAGGTCCTTCCATGCCGCTGTCCGGAGTCGGAGTCAGTCCTGGCCGGGTCGACGGGCCCCGAGTCGTCGTGGCCGCTGACCTGCCCGAACCCGCTTCCACGCCCGTTCCGGCGGACCTCGAAGCGGAAGCGGGCAAGATCGGGCAAGCCGCGGCTTCGGCGGCGGCCGCGTTGTCCGATCGTGCCCGTTCCGTGTCCGGAGATGCCCGGTCGGTGCTGGAGACGACGGCCGCGATGGCGGCCGATCCGGCGTTGACCGCGTCGGCGGAGAAGCTCGTCCGCACGCGCTCGCTGCCGGCGCCGCGGGCGGTCTGGGAAGCCGCGGGGGAGTTCATGACGGCGCTGCAGGCCGCGGGTGGCTACCTGGCCGAACGAGCCCGGGACGTCGCCGACGTCCGCGACCGGATCGTCGCGGCCTTGCTGGGCGTGGCCCCGCCGGGCGTGCCGGACCTGACGTCGCCGAGCGTGCTGGTGGCGCGCGACCTCGCCCCGGCCGACACCGCCGGGCTCGACCCGGACCTGGTCCTGGCGCTGGTGACGGCGGAGGGTGGTCCGACGAGCCACACCGCGATCCTGGCGCGGGCACTGGGCATTCCGGCCGTGGTGGCGTGCGCCGGAGTGCTGGAGCTGGACAGCCCGGGGCTCGCGGTCGACGGGTCCGCGGGCACGGTGGCGCCGTCCGACGGCACGGTGCGGGCACCGGCCCGGACCGCCCGCCCGACGTGGGACGGCGCCGGCCGCCTCGCCGACGGCCACCGCGTGAAGCTGCTGGCCAACGTGGGATCGGCGGCGGACGCCACGGCCGCGGCCGAGGTCGGCGCCGAAGGTGTCGGGCTGTTCCGCACGGAATTCTGTTACCTCTCGGCGGCTTCCGAGCTGACGGAGGCGGAGCAGCGGGCGGCGTACGCGGCGGTGCTGGCCCCGTTCGCCGGCAAGCCGGTGGTCGTTCGGACGCTGGACGCGGGATCCGACAAACCCCTGGCGTTCCTGCCGATGGGCGAGGAACCCAACCCGGCACTGGGCGTCCGCGGCCTCCGGGTGGCGTTCGACCGCCCGGAGCTCCTGGACCGCCAGCTGTCGGCGATCGCGGCGGCGGCCGAGGACACGGGCGCCGAACTGTCGGTGATGGCCCCGATGGTGGCGACGGCGCCGGAAGCGGCCTGGTTCGCGGCCCGCACCCGCGCGGCGGGCATCGCCCGGGTGGGCGTGATGATCGAGATCCCGGCGGCGGCGTTGTGCGCGGACGCGATCCTCGCGGAGGTGGACTTCGTGTCACTGGGCACGAACGACCTGGCCCAGTACGTGTTCGCGGCGGACCGGCAGCTGGGCGCGGTGGCGGCGTTGAACGACCCTCATCAGCCGGCGTTGCTGCGCCTGGTGGCAATGGTGGCATCGGCGGGAGCGGCCGCGGGCAAGCCGGTCGGTGTGTGCGGCGAGGCGGCGGCGGACCCTGCGTTGGCGCCGGTGCTGGTGGGGCTGGGCGTGACGTCGTTGTCGATGAACGCCGTGGCGTTGGCGGGCGTGGGCGCGGCACTGCGCGAGGTCGACCTCGAGACGTGTCGCGCGGCGGCCGCGGGTTAGGTCACGACCGGATCGCCGAGGCCGAGTTCCGGGGGCCGCGCGTTCCGCGGCGCGGCGAAGACGGTGGTCGAGCCGAACGGCGACGACGGCGCGCCGGGCCTCGACATCTCCAGCCGCAGCACGCGCGCACCCGTCACGTCCAGGTCGATGACGGCGGGTTTCCCGGCCGAGACGTCGTGTTCGGACCGGGGCGTCCCGTCGAGCACCACCCGGACCCGGCCGACCTGGAACGCATCCGATGCGTCGTCGAGGACCCCGGCGACGGTCGTGAACCGCCGGTGGTTGCCACCGAGGTCGAGTTCGACGAACCCCGGCCCGGTGGCCGTCGGCGAAGCCGGCCGCAGGACGATGCTCTGCTCGTAGCGCACGCCGCCGATGTCCGCGGGGCCGCGTTTCACGCCCTTGCCGGCGCACAGCCAAGTCAGCTCGCCCGCGGGCACGTGCTGTTCCTCGCGGGTGCCGCCGCGCCAGGTGCCGCGCCGCGGCATCGGGTACTGGCCCTGCCCGGTGATGGCGGCGAGGAGGTCGGCCACGCCCGTTTCGGTGAACTCCTCGACGTGGTACCGCGTCGTCGAGTGGGCGTTGAGGAAGGCCGGGATCTCGTCGACCGAGCGGCCGGGCAGCACCACCGGCAGCACCCGCTCGGTCTCGCGGCGCAGGTCCCGGGTCAGGTTGTTGCGGATGATCGCGGCCTCGAACTGGGCGCCCCGCCCCTCGTGCGGCAGCGCGGTGCCATCGGCTCGGCGCTTGTACTCGGGGGAGGCGATGACCAGGATGAAGTCCGCCTTCTCCAGGTTCTCGGTGGCCCACAACGACCAGTCCCGGCGGACATTGTCGTACCAGGCGTCGAGGTGGACGTCCAAGCCGATACCGGCACGGAGGAACGCCGCGAAGCGGTGCACGAGGTCCTTGTGTTCCGGGGTGTCGTGCGAGTAGGTCACGAACACCCGGGGCGCGGCACGGTCGGGCATCGGCGCCCCTCCCCGTCGAGTCGGTGATTCACCGATCCGGCTGATTGGTCTGCGGAAAAAGAATCGCGCACCCCCGGTGCGCTGCCCTGTCATCTATCCGCTGTTTCCGTGTTTGTCAAGCTTTTCTGTCGAGTGGTCCGAATTATCGTCGGCTGGCCAGGTATTGGCATCTTTCTGTCCGGTTTCCAGCCTTTTCGTGCCACGCCGGCCCGGCCTAGGATGGGCCGTTGCCTGGTGGGGAGCGGCGAAGGAGCGAGCGCACGCGTGTACGAGTACGACGTGTTCATCAGCTACCAGCGCGCCGGCCAGGACATTTCGGCGTGGGTGAAGAATCATTTCCGGCCGCGGCTGTCCGAGGTGCTCGACAACAACTTCTACCGGGACGTCCGGATTTTCTGCGACGACGAGATCCGCACCGGCGCGAGCTGGGCGGGCGAAGTGCGCACCGCGCTGCTGCGCACCCGGGTGCTGGTGCCGGTGTGCTCGCCGAAGTACTTCCGGGACGAATGGTGCCTCGCGGAGTGGCATTCCATGGCCAAGCGGGAGGCGCTGGCCACGCGCACGCGGCCGTTGATCTACCCGGTGATCTTCTGCGACTCGCTGAACTTCCCGGAGTGGGCGCACGAGCGGCGCATGCGCGACCTCCGGCCGTGGAACCACCCGTTCGAGCACTTCCAGGCCGCCCTGGCCTACCTCGACTTCAACCAGGAGATCAAGCGGATCGCCGAGGAGCTGGAGGAGCTCATCGAAGGAGCGCCGGACTGGCGCGACGACTGGCCGGTGTCCACGCCGGCCCCGGAACCGCCGAAACGGGCGCGGATGCCGAGGTTCTGACGGATGGCGGGAGCGGTCTTCACCTTCTACTCCTACAAGGGCGGAGTCGGCCGGAGTTTCACGCTGGCCAACGTCGCCGTGCTGCTGGCCCGCTGGGGCCACCGCGTGCTCTGCCTCGACTGGGACCTCGAGGCACCCGGTCTCAGCGACTACTTCCGGCCGCTGCTGGGGGCCATGCCCCAGGGCGGCGTGGTGAACCTCGCCGACGACTTCAAGAACGGTCACTTCGAGCCCGAAGCGCACGCGATGCGGCTCAAGGGCGTCGGTGCCCTCGACTTCATCGCGGCGGGGACGGAGGACCTGGGCTACGTCGGGCGGGTGCAGGAGATCGACTGGGAAGGCCTCTACGACCTCGGTTTCGGTGAGTACCTCGACCGGTGCCGTGAGCACTGGGCGGCGAACTACGACTTCGTGCTCATCGACAGCCGCACCGGGATCTCGGACATCGGCGGGATCTGCACGGCCCACCTGCCGGACCACCTGGTCGTCCTGTTCACCGCGAACCGGCAGAGCATCCGCGGTGCCATGGAGCTCGTCCGGCGGGCCGACGCGGCGCGCGGTCTGCTGCCGTTCGACCGGTCGCGGCTGACCGTCCTGCCCGTGCTGTCGCGGTTCGACAACCGGGAGGAGTACGACCGGTCCGAAACCTGGCGCCGCATCGTCGTCGAGGAGACGGCCGAGCTGTACCGCCCGTGGCTGGACCAGTCGGTCGAGCCGGAGACGATGTCGAGGCATCTCACCCTGCCGTACGTGTCCTACTGGAGCTTCGGCGAGCAGCTCCCGGTGCTGTCGGAGAAGGCTCCGAGCGCGGACCAGATCGGCTTTGCCCTGGACACGGTCGCGGCGGTGATCGCGAGCCGCTTCGACCGCACGGATCTGCTGGCCGAGAACCGGGACGCCTACGTGGGGGCGGTGCGCGCGAGCCGTCAGGAGTTCAAGCACGAACTGCGGCTCAGCATCCCCAGGCCGGCCATCGGCGCGGCGGCCGAACTGGTCGCGGAGCTGGAGAAGCTGAACGTCCGGGTGGTGAAGTCCCTCTCCGGTGACCGCTCCCTGCTGGGCCGCACGGACGACGCGCGGCACCTGTGCCTGATCGTCGACGGCAGAGTGAGCCGCTGGCAGTCGGCGGAGGTCGAGCTGTTCCTGCACCGGACGCTGGGTCAGGACCGCCGGGTGATCCCGATCCTGACCCCGGGCACGGAGGCGTCCTCCCTGCCGGGCTACGTCGGCAATCTCCGTTACCTGCGCCTGGGCGCCGGCGGCCCGGCCGCCGCGGCTCAAGACCTGCTGGCCCAGCTCCGCGGACACACCCCACCGGCCGACGACGACTCCGACCTCGCGACCCTGCTCGGCCGCGTCCGCGAAGCCCGGCTGAGCCCGTCCCGCTGGGAGCTGGTCGACGAGCTCGTGGCGGACCTGCAGGCGGCGGTCGAAGCGGGCGACGACCGCCGCACGAACGAGCTGGCCGGGGACCTGGCGGTGGCGGCCAAACCGCGGCCCTCGAACGCGGGCGGCCAGCACCCGCCACTCCGGGACACCCGCCGGTCGATCGACCGGCTTTCACAGACTCTCGCCCAGACCACGACGAAGCCGAACCACCGGAAGGATGTCGGATGACCGACCGCTTGGGACACAAGCAGACCGCGGCGATGTTCACGTTGATGGTGCTGGGCCGCGAAGTGCCCAACCAGGAGCTGGCCGAAGTCGTCGGCTTCACGCTCACGGGCGCCGAACGCACGGGCCTGAACAAGCTCGGCTACGTGGAGAGCGAGCGGACCGGACCGAGGCGCAGCTACGTGCACCAGCTGAGCGACAGCGGCTGGGCCTGGTGCGAGAACGAGCTCGCGGCGGGCGACCCGCCCCCGCAACGCGGCCAGAGCCCGCTGGCGACGGCGCTGTACGTGATCCTCGGCGGCCTGGGGGCGTACTTGCAGCGCGAAAAGCTCCGGCTGGGCGATGTCTTCGCCGTGCCCGACATCGCACCCCTCGAGGACCGCATCCGCCTCGCGTACCGCGAACTCGTCACGGGTTCCCGGGGCTGGGTCGGGCTCGCGGAACTGCGCTCGAAGCTCGGCGGTGTGCCCGTGGCCGAGGTCGACAGCGCACTCAAGGAATTGAGCAGTACCGGTGCGGCGCACCTCGTGCCGGAGGAGAACCGCAAGGCCCTCACCACGGCCGATCACGAAGCGGCGATCCGCATCGGCGGCCAGGACAACCATCTCATCTCGATCGAGGCGTCATGACCGACGAGCTGACGGCCCTGGCGACGCTGAGATTCGACTGGGCCGATACTCCCGACCACGTCTGGATGGATTCGCCGTACCACGTCGACGGGCTGCACGCCGACGCGCTCGCCGCCCTCGACACGGGTATCCGCGACGCCGTGGCCAGCGACGGACCGAGTCCGATCGGGCTCGTCCTGCGCGGGCTCAAGGGCGTCGGGAAGACCCACCTCCTGGGGCTCGTCCGCCGGCAGGTGCACCGGGCGCGGGGGTACTTCTTCCTCGCCGACGTCACCGCCGCCGAAGCGTTCTGGGAGAACACCGCGGAGGCGCTGCGTCGCGGGATGTCCCGGCTGGACGACACGAAGGAGTCGCAGCTGAAGAGCTTCCTCCTGCGGGTGTGCCTGCGAGCTCAGGTCAGCGCCGACGTCACGGCCACGATCCGGCGCGGTCGTGGACTGACCGTGGACGACGTGGAAGCGTTCATCGACGGGCTCCGCCGTCTGGACGAGCTGGTCGCCGACCACTGCGAGGACACCGCGCGGGCGCTCGTCCTCATCGCGAGCCGGGACCGCGGGGCGAAGTACATCGGCGAGGACTACCTCGACGGGGACACCGAGCTCACGTCCGAAGCCCGGAAGTGGAACATCTACTCACGGCCGAAACCGGCACGGGTGCTCGTCGAAGAGATCACCCGGCTGCTGGCACTTACCGGACCGGTCGTGATCGCGGTGGACCAGCTCGACACGCTCGTCGCGCGGTCCACCAAGCGCACCCAGGAGATCGGGAACAGCACCGAGGAAGACCTCCTCGTGGCGCAGATCGCCGACGGGCTCATGAACCTGCGGGAGGTCACCCATAAGACGCTGACCGTCCTGGCCTGCCTGCCCGGTACCTGGGAGCAGATCCGGACCAAGGCCGCGGGGACCGTACCCGACCGCTTCCGCGAGTCGGTGACGCTGGGCCGGATCACCGACGCCGAGCTCGGCCGCGCCCTGGTGGAGAAGCGGCTCGGGGTGGCTTACGCGCAGATGGGCTTCAAGCCGGCGCACCCGACCTGGCCGGTGGCCCCGTCGGCCTTCGAAGGACCGTGGGAGCAGTGGACTCCGCGCGAACTGCTGAAGCGGATCGGCGCGCACATCGATCTGTGCTTGCGCAGCAAACAGGTCCGGGAGCTCGCCTCCTTCGACGAACAAGCCGAGGTGCCGGTCGCCCCGATCCGGACCGAGGGCGAGAACGACCGGTTCACGGAACTCGATTCCGAATTCGCAGGGCTCAGGGCGGAAGCCGAACCGGGGACGCTGCTCACCGAGAAGACCGAGGACCGGGTCATGCCCGGACTCCTGTCGGCGGCGTTGCGCTGCTGGATCGCCGAGGTGGGGGACGATGACCTGGAGTGGTCGTGCGAGCACCAGAACGGGCGCAGCGAGGTGCACGCCTGGCTCACGCGGACACTCGACGAGGACGCGGATCTCCAGGAGCACTGGGCTTTCCGGGCGATCGCGGCGCAACACCCCCGTGCGGTGCTGAGCCGGTTCCGCAAGGCCCGGTCGGCCGCGGGGCAGCGACCGGGAGTGGAGAACCGGCACCTCGTGATCATCCGCGAGCCGGACTGGTCGAAGGGAGCCAAGACCCAGCTGGAGGTCGAAGAGTTCCGGAGGGCGGGCGGGAAGCGCATTCCGCTGTCCGACGGGGACGTGCGGACCTTCTCGGCGTTGCAGAAGATGCTCGGCAACGGCGGCCGCGAGCTGCACGAGTGGCTGATCGACCGGCGGCCGGCCAGCCGGTCGGAGCTGCTGTCCGCCGTTCTGCCCGAGAAGCCGGCCCAGAAGCCGACCCGAGAACCGGCCCGGAAGGCGGCCGACAAGCCGTCGGGGCAGCTGGCCGAAGAGACCCACCCGCCGCCCGCGGCGGGGGAAATAACCCTCGGTGCCGTCGTCGGTTCCGGCGAGCCTGTCCGGATCGAACTCTCTGCCCTGCGCAAGCACGCCGCCGTCTTCGCCGGGTCCGGGTCGGGGAAGACCGTGCTGCTTCGGCGGATCGTCGAGGAGTGTGCCCTCCAAGGTGTCTCCGCCATCGTCCTGGACCCCAACAACGACCTCGCGCGGCTCGGCGACGCCTGGCCCGAGCCGCCCGACGGCTGGAAGAACGGCGATGCCGAGCTGGCCAAGCAGTACCTCGCCGAGACCGATGTCGTCGTCTGGACGCCCGGGCGGGCGACCGGGCGGCCGCTCGCCTTCCGGCCCCTGCCCGACTTCGCCGGCGTTCTGGACGACACCGACGAGTTCACCGCCGCCGTCGAGGTCGCCGTGGCGACGCTTGCCCCGCAAGCGCGGCTCACCGGGAGCACCGCGAAGGCCGGCATCGGGCTCGCCGTGCTGCGGCAGGCCGTCGTCCACCACGCGCGGACCGGGTCGCGGAGCCTGCCCGACCTCGTCGAGCTGCTGTCCGATCTGCCCGAGGACGTCAGCAACCTCAACGACGCCAAGCGGATCGCCGCCGATCTGGCCGAGGTCCTCAAGGCCGCGATGGTCAACGACCCGCTCTTCGCCGGCGGCGGCGAGCCGGTCGATCCGGGCGCCCTCCTCACGCCGGCCGAAGGAAAGCGGGCCCGCGTTTCGGTGATCAGTTTCGTCGGGTTGCCCGCCGAAGAACAGCGGCAGAACTTCGTCAACCAGCTGCAGATGGAGCTGTTCGCCTGGATCAAACGCCACCCCGCCGGCGACCGGCCGCTGGGCGCGCTGTTCGTCATGGATGAAGCCCAGACGCTGGCGTCGTCGGGGAGTCTCACGGCGAGTACGCGCAGCACGATCGTCCTCGCGTCCCAAGCCCGCAAGTACGGCCTCGGCCTGCTGTTCGCCACCCAGGCCCCCAAGGGGTTGCACAACCAGGTGGTCGGCAACGCGATGACGCAGTTCTTCGGACGGCTCAACAGCCCGGCCCAGATCGCCGCCGCCAACGAACTGGCCCGCGCGAAAGGCAGCCCGGTCGCGGACATCTCGCGGCTCGAACGAGCTCAGTTCTACGTGGCCGGGGAGGCCTTCGGGTTCCGCCAGGTGGCGACGCCACTGTGCCTGTCCCACCACCCGGCCAGCCCGCTGCGCCTGGAGGAGGTGATCGCCCGGGCGAAAGATCGCTGAGGGCTGTCGATCCGGGCGGGGTTCGTTCGACGCGTGGGTGAAGCACCCCGCGGCCCGAGGAGCCCACCATGATCCGCCTGTACATGTCCATGTCGATCGACGGCTTCATCGCGGGTCCCGACGACCGCCCGGGCCAGGAGCTGGGCCGCGGCGGCGGCCGGCTGTTCAACTGGCTGGACGACCGCCACGGCGACGGCCCCAGCGGGCAGGTGTACCGCGAGGCGCTGGCGTCCGGCGCGCTGATCTCGGGCCGCCGGACGTACGAGCTGGCCGGACGCTGGGGTGGTGACCACCACGACGGTGTGCCGATCCATGTCCTGACCCACCGGGTGGACCCGGCCGACACGCCGCCGGGCAGCGCGCGCTACTACACCGATGTCGTGACCTGCGCGGAGGAAGCGCGCGCGGCCGCGGGCGACCGGGTGGTCATGGTGCACGGCGCGAGCGCGGCACAGGCGTTGCTGCGGGCGGGACAGCTGGACGAGGTGGAAATCCACCTGGTGCCGGTGCTGCTCGGCGAGGGACGCAGGTTGTTCGAGGGAACCGGAACCGCCGAGCTCGAGCTGGTGCGGCAGTTGCCGGACCGGGACGTGCTGCACCTGCGGTACGCCGTGCGCCGCTGAAACCCTTCGCGGCGCACGGCGGCGCAGGTCAGTCCGCTTCGGGGAAGTGGATGTCGGTGACGTGGACGTCGACGACCTCGACGTCCAGGCCCAGGTACTGCTCGACGGCGTCGATCACCGCGACGCGGATCTGCTCGCCCAGCGCCTTGACCGCGTGGCCGAACTCGACCACCACGGGGATGGTGACCCAGGCGACGTCGTCGGCGAGCTCGACCTTGATGCCGTCCTCGGCGACGCTGTGCACGCCTTCGGTCTGCGCGGCGATCCGCACGACGATCTTGCCGACCACGCCGTCGGCGATGGTGGTGCTGCCGCGGCTGCCCGCGGCGGGCCGGGCCGCGGCCACTTCGGCGGCCGGCTCGGCCACGACCGGTGCGGCCTCGGCGGCCGGCTCGGTCTCCGAAACCGGCTCGGCCTCGACGACCGCGGCGACCGGCTCGGCCTCGGCGACCGGCTCGGCAGCTTCCTCGTCTTCGGTGACCGGCTCGGCTTCGGCAGCGTCCTCGGCCGTTTTCGGGTCGGTGTCGTCTTCTTCGGTGTCCTCGACGGCGCTGGAGTCGGTGTCGTCTTCTTCGGTGTTCTCAGCGACGTTGGAGTCCGTGTCGTCGTCCTCGGTGTCCTCGACGGCGTTCGAATCCGTGTCGTCCTCGTCGGTGTCCTCGGCGACCGCCTCCTCGTCGGTCCCGGTGACCGCTTCGTCCCCGGCGGTTTCCGCCGCGGTCTCGGCCTCCGGTGCGGATTCCTCGATGACGACGGCGGCCTCGGCCTCGGGCTCGACCGTGCCGTAGGCGTACCCGCCCGCACCGGCGGTTTCGTTCTTGGGACGGCCGAAGATGCTGTTGATGACGTCGGACATGGTTTCCCTTTCCGGGAGCGACGACTACCTGTGGGGACAGCAGACGGCGACATGTTAGGGGACACCCCGTGACGTGCGTCACGGGGCCCCCGTCTTCGAGACTCGCTTGTGTCCCAACAGATATCCGGCTGATCACCGTCCGTCAGGCCGCGTTCGGCGGTCGGTGATCACGCGGTCGGAATCACGTCCTGGAATTGTCTTCTTTTCGACGCTCGGCCATTTCTACCGGCCATTCCGGAAAAGGGCGGCCGGCACGCTCGAACCCAGCGCCCGATACCCCGCCGGCGTGATGTGCAGGTGGTCGCCGACGTCGTAGGCGGGCAGCAACTGGGCCGGCTTCGCCGGGTCGCGGACCACCTGGTCGAAGTCCAGCAGACCGTCGAAGTGGCCCGGCTCGCGGATCCACGCGTTGACGCGCTGACGGGCTTCCTCCCGCGCCGGATCGTCGTAGGCGGTGTTGCCGCCGAACGGCGTGATCGTCGCGCCGTACACGCGGATGTCCTGCGCGTGGGCGCGGACGAGGATCTGGTCGTAGGCGTCGATCAGCTGCGCTGCCACGTCGGCGGCGGCCGCCGGGGTGGCCGTGCCGATGTCGTTGACGCCCTCGAACACGATGGCCCACGAAACCCCGCTCGTGGACAGCAGATCACGGTCCAGGCGGGCCAGCACGTTCGGGCCGAGGCCGTCCTGCAGGACCCGGTTGCCGCCCGCCGCCTGGTTCACCACGGCCACGCCGTGCAGGCGCGACGCCAGCACGTTCGGCCAGCGGTCGTTGCCGTTCGTCGTCGAGCCGCGGCCGTCGGAGATGGAGTCGCCGATCACCGCGACGGCGGACGCCGGGGACAGCACCTCGATGGCGCTGAGGAAGTACCAGTGGTCGACCGGGGTCGCACCCGGCAGTTCGAGGTCGGCGACGTGGTCGCCCGCCAGCAGGTACGACGTCGTGCGCGAGCCCGGGTGCGAGGTGATCGACGTCGTGGCCTGGCCGTGCGCCAGGTACGCCGTCACCGCGATGTTCTCCAGGGCCTGCACCGGGAAGGGCAGCGGGTCCGACACCACCTGCGCGCCCTGCGGCACCGTCGTCGACGGCTTGCCGTGGAACGTCACCGGGAGGACGCTGCCCGGCACCACGGAGGAGACGCCGGCCGCGCCGGCGACCGGGCGCGCCACCGACACCGCGGTCAGCGGCAGCGGCGCCCCGCCGAAGGCGTTGGAGAACCGCAGCCGGATCCGCGGGCCGCCCACCGTCACCTGCGCCGTCTCGCGCACGGACGCGTTGTCGAGCACGCGGTCGGTGCCGGTGAAGGGCGCCGGCGGCAGGTTGCCCGGCTCGGTCAGCTGGGGCATCGACGTCCACGTCGCCACCCAGTGCGACGGCGCCGGGTGGCCGGAAGCGCCGACGAAGAGCACGGTGAGCACGGCCAAGCAGAAGAGCACCAACGGACGTTTCACAACGAGAACTCCGGGGTCAGGACCCGGTCCGTGCCGACGACGCGGCGTGACCCGGTCAGCGTGCAGTGCAGGGTCGTGACGATCTGTTCGCTCGAGGTGCCCACCCGCAGCTCGACGTCGCCGGGGTCGACCTGGCGCTGCCGCGCGCGGCCGGTGTAGGACGTCAGGTCGGCGTGCAGGGCGATCTCCAGGACGCAGGTTTCACCGGGGGGCAGGGAAACCCGGCGGGCGGCGATGAGCTGGCGCTCCGGCCGCGCCACCTCGGCCACCGGGTCGTGCAGGTAGACCTGGACGACTTCGGACGTCTCACGCCGGTGGTCGTTGCGCAGCGTCACCCGGACCCGGCAGACGCCGTCGGTCGGCCAGAGCGAGCCCGTCGCGCTGACGTCGAGCCAGGTCGCCGGTGCGTAGGACAGCCCGTGCCCGAACGGGAACAGCGGCGAAGGATCCACTGTGGAGACTTCGCTGCGCCGGCCGAGCGGCGCGGCCAGGTACGTCGACGGCTGGCTCGCGCCGGCCGCCGGGAAGCTCACCGGCAGCCGGCCGGCCGGGTTGATCCGTCCACTGAGGACGTCGGCCAGCGCCCCCGCGCCTTCCTCGCCGGGGTAGAACCCGCAGACGACCGCGGCCAGCCGCGGCAGCTGCCGGGACAGCTCGTACGGCCGCCCCGAGAGCAGGACGAGGACCACCGGCTTGCCCGTGTCCAGCAGCGCGTCCAGGAGCTCCTCCTGGCGGCCCGGCAGCCGCAGGTCGGCCGCGTCGCAGCCTTCGCCGGACGTCCCGCCGCCGAACAGCCCGGCCCGGTCGCCCAGCACGGCCACGCAGACCGACGCGTCTTCGCACGCGGCCACGGCCTGCGCGATCCCGTCGTCGTCGCCGCCCGTGACCGGGCAGCCCAGTGCGTAGGTCACGTCGTAGGAGGAGCCCAGCGCCTCCAGCACGGTCGGCACCGAGACACCGAACGGGACGTCGGGGTGGTGGACACCGACGTGCAGCGGGAACGAGTAGCAGCCGAGCATGGCGCCGGGAGTGTCCGCGCGCGGCCCCACCACGGCGACGCGGGTGCCGGGGGCGAGCGGAAGCGTGCCGTCGTTGTGCAGCAGCACGATCGAGCGTTCGGCGACCTCGCGGGCCAGTGCTCGCGACTCGGCGTCGTCGAGGTCGATCTCTTCGGGGACCTCGGGTGCCCAGCCGGCGTCGAGCAGGCCCAGTTCGCACTTCTGGCGCAGCACGCGTTCGAGGGCGCGATCGACGGCGGCGACATCGACCGCGCCCTCTTCCACCGCGGCGAGCAGTGGCTCGCCGTAGCAGTCCATGGTCGGCAGCTCGACGTCGATGCCCGCGGTGAGCGCCTGCCGGGCGGCGTCGGCGCGATCGGCCGCGACGCCGTGCAGGCGGTGCAGGAACGCCACCGAGAAGTAGTCGGCGACCACCGTGCCGTCGAAGCCGAAGGTGTCCCGCAGCAGGTCGGTCAGCAGGGCCGGGTCGGCGGCCCCCGGGACGCCGTCGACGTCGGTGTAGGTGTTCATCACCGACCGGGCGCCGGCGCGCAGCGCGTGTTCGAACGGCGGGAGCAGGACGTCGGCGATTTCGCGCGGGCCGGCCGAAACCGGCGCCAGGTTGCGTCCGGCGCGCGAGGCGGAGTAGCCGACGAAGTGCTTCAGCGTGGCGACGATGCCGGCCGATTCGAGCCCGGCGACGTACGCGCTGCCGATCGTCCCGACCAGGTGGGGGTCCTCGCCGATGGTCTCCTCGACCCGCCCCCAGCGCAGGTCGCGGGCCACGTCGAGGACCGGCGCGAGGCCTTGGTGCACCCCGAGCCCGCGCATGGTCCGCCCGATCTTCGCCGCCATCCGGTGGATGAGGTCCGGGTCGAAGGTGGCGCCCCACGACAGCGGCGCCGGGTAGATCGTCGCCTGCCACGCGGCCAGCCCGGTCAGGCATTCTTCGTGTACCACCGCGGGAATCCCGAACCGGCTGCTGGTGAGGATCTGCCGCTGGGTGCGCGCGAGGCTGTGCGCGCCGATCACCGGGTCGACCGGCCGGGTGCCGAAGGCGCGGGTCAGCTGCCCGATGCCGTGGCGGACCAGATCGTCGAGGTCGACCGCGGCGTCGACGAAGTCGTGCTGGTGCGGCGCCATCTCGCCGCCGGAGTCGATGCCGACCCAGACCCCGTAGAGCTGGGCGAGCTTCTCGCGCAGGGTCATCCGGGCCATCAGGGCCCGGACGCGTTCGCCCGGGTCGGCCGCGGGGTCGCGCCACGGCTCTCCGGCCGTGGTGGGCTGCGTGGTCAAGGCTGGTCCGCCCTTCGTCTGGGGAGGAGTGAGGAGCAGGGATCGGGTCAGGGGAGGGCGCGGGTGGAGCGCCGCACCACCAGGCCGGTGTCGAGGGTGACGTGGGTCCGCTCGACCTCGTCGCCGTTGATCAGCGCGATGAGCATCCGGATGGCCCGGTGCCCCATCTCGCGGATCGGCTGGTCCACAGTGGTCAGTGGCGGGCTGCAGAGCGCCGACTCGGGCACGTTGTCGAAGCCCACCACGGAAAGGTCGTCCGGCACGGCCAGCCCGAGCTCGCGGGCCGCGTCCACGGTCGCGATGGCCGAGATGTCGTTCGCGGCGAACACCGCGGTCGGCCGGTCGGGTCCGGTCAGCAGGGCGTGCGCCGAGGCCGCGGAGATCTCCGGGTCGTAGGCGCCGATCCGGATCAGGTCCGCGTCCGGGGTGATGCCCGCGGCCGTCAAGGCACGCAGGTACCCGGTCTTCCGCAGTTCGGCCGACTGCAGGTCGGGCCGGCCGGCGAGGAACGCGATCCGCCGGTGCCCCAGCTCGAGCAGGTGCTCGGTGGCCAGCTGCGCGCCCCGCAGGTTGTCCGAGTCGATGGTCGGCAGGTGCGACGGCCCGGTGTGCGGGTCGACGGCGACGACCGGCGTGCCCGGCACGACCTCCAGTGACACGGTGGGGGTGACCAGCACGGCACCGTCGACGAGGGTGCCGCTCAACCGGGAGAGGTAGCGCTTTTCCCAGCCCACCGGGTCTCCGGTGCGCCCGCCCGCGGAGTAGACGACGAGTTCGAACCCGCTGCCGCGGATGGCGTCCGCGGCTCCCTTGAGCAGCTCGGTCGAGAACGGCTCGAGGTCGGCGACCAGGATGCCGATGACGTTCGTCCGGTGGTTTCTCAGGCTCTGCGCCACCAGGCTCGCTTCGTAACCGAGCTCTTCGATCACGGCGCGGACTCGCGCGAGCGTCGCGGCGGAGACGCCGTAGCGCTCGTTGATCACCTTCGAAACCGTGGCCACCGAGACGCCGGCCCGGGCGGCGACGTCACGGATGGTCACCCTGGAACTGGGCTGCATCGGCTCAGACTAACCATAGAAAACGTTATCGACAACGATTGACACGGCATTTGTCCCGGGAGCAGACTCTTCGCCAACCCGGGCGCGGAAGCCGCCCCGTCCAACTCGGCCGAAGTCGTCAGGAGTGGACCCACGATGTTTGTGAAACGCCGGATCTCCGTTCTCGCCGCGCTGGCGGCCGTCGTCCCGCTGGCGCTCGCCGCGTGCAGCGGGGGGAGCGAAACGCCCGCGCAGCCGAGCGGCCCGGTCACCTTGACCTGGTGGCACAACGGCACCACCGATCCGATCAAGTCCGTCTGGGCGCAGGTCGTCCTCGACTACCAGAAGGCGCACCCCGACGTCACGATCAAGGCCCAGCCGCTGCAGAACGAGGACTTCAACACGAAGGTGCCGCTCGCCCTGCAGTCGCCCGAGCCGCCGGACATCTACCAGTCCTGGGGCGCCGGCGACCTGGCCGGGCAGATCACCTCGGGCAAGGTCGCCGACATCACCGGCGACACCCAGTCGTGGATCGAGCAGGCCACCGGCAAGTTCGGCGAGAAGTGGCAGGTCGACGGCAAGCAGTACGGTGTGCCGTTCACGCAGCACTTCGTCGGCTTCTGGTACCGCAAGGACCTGTTCCAGCAGGCGGGGATCACCACCCCGCCGAAGACGATGGACGAGCTGAACGCCGCCGTCACGGCGCTGAAGGCCAAGAACATCGCGCCGATCTCGGTCGGCGGCAAGGACCGCTGGCCGGATGCCTTCTACTTCAACTACTTCGCCATCCGCGAATGCTCGACCGCGGTGCTCCAGCAGTCGGTGAAGGCGGTCAAGCTCGAGGACCCGTGCTGGACGAAGGCCGGGCAGGACCTGAAGAACTTCCTGGCCACCCAGCCGTTCCAGACCGGGTTCGCCGGCACGCCCGCCCAGCAGGGCGCGGGCAGTTCCGCCGGTCTCGTCGCCAACGGCAAGGCCGCGATGGAGCTGCAGGGCGACTGGGAGCCCGGCACGATGTCGTCGCTGACCGAGGACAAGGACCTGGACTCGAAGCTCGGCTGGTTCCCGTTCCCGACCGTGACGGGCGGGCAGGGCGACCCGGCGGCCGCGCTCGGCGGTGGTGACGGTTTCGCCTGCACCACCCGGGCCTCCAAGGCCTGCACGGCCTTCCTGCAGTACCTGGTCAGCGAGCCGGTGCAGACCGAGCTCGCCGCGAAGGGCACCGGCCTGCCCGTGAACGCCGCGGCCGCGAAGTCGCTGAAGACCGATGTGCTCCGGCAGGTCAACGACTACGGCACGAAGGCGCCGTACGTGCAGATGTACTTCGACCGGGCGTTCCCGACGGCGGTCGGCGCCGCGCTGAACGACGCGGTGGCCAACATGTTCGCCGGCCAGGGCACCCCGGAAGGCATCGTGACCGCCGTCAACCAGGCCGCGGCGGGCAACAAGTGACCACGGCGACGACTCCGGCGCGGGCGGCGGCGCGGCCGCCCGCGCCGGCGGTCACCGCCCGGGCGAAACGCTCCGGCCTCGGCAAACGGCTGGAGCTGGTGGTGCTGCTCGGCCCGGCCCTGCTGGTGTTCGCCGGGTTCGTCCTGGTGCCGATCGGGATCGCCGCCTTCTACAGCCTGTTCAAGTGGAACGGCTTCGGCGCGCTCGACGACTTCGTGGGCTTCGACAACTACGCCGACGCGTTCACCGGCACGGTGTTCCAGAGCGCCATCGTGCACAACCTGATCATCGCCGGGTTGTCGATCGTGGTGCAGCTGCCGCTGTCGATCGGGCTGGCGATGCTGCTCAACCGGAAGCTGCGGGGCCGCGCCGTGCTGCGCGCCCTGGTGTTCGCCCCCTACGTGCTGTCCGAGGCGATCACCGCGGTCATCTGGTCGCTCATGCTGCAGCCGGGCGCGTTCGCCGACCAGGTGCTCAA
The DNA here is from genome assembly GCA_049998155.1 of Amycolatopsis sp. cmx-13-12. GTDB lineage: Bacteria > Actinomycetota > Actinomycetes > Mycobacteriales > Pseudonocardiaceae > Amycolatopsis. Next base: position 381,179 of record JAEBES010000003.1, read on the forward strand.
GGCCGTGGGGCTGGGCGGTGCCGTCCACCAGTGGCTGGCCGACCCGGGCATCGTGCTCTACACGATGTTCGCGGTGATCACCTGGAAGTACATCGGCTTCGGCATCATCCTGCTGCTCGCCGGCCTGCAGGGCGTGCCCGCCGAACTGCGCGAAGCCGCCGCACTCGACGGCGCTTCGGCGTGGCAGACCACCCGGCACGTCGTGCTGCCGCTGCTCGGCCCGACCATCCGGATCTGGATCTTCCTGTCGGTGATCGGCTCGCTCCAGCTGTTCGACGTCGTCTGGATCATGACCACCGGCGGCCCGGCGAACGCCTCGACGACGATGGCGACCTACCTGATCGACCACGGCTTCAAGCGCTACGAGTTCGGGTTCGGCTCCGCGGTCGCGGTGATCCTGTTCGTCATCTGCTTCCTGTTCGCCCTGCTGTACCAGCGGTTCGCGCTCCGTCGCGACACCCAGGGCGCCCTGACCAGGATGGTGGGCTGATGCGGTCCGGCAAGTTCGGCCTGTCGATGGGCTACCTCGCGGCGATCGTCATCGTCGGCGTGACGGTCGTGCCGCTGCTGTTCGTCGTGCTCGGCGGGTTCCGCACCAACGCCCAGATCAACACCGACCCGGCCGGGCTGCCCGGCCCGTGGGTGACCGACAACTACTCCTCGGTCCTGGGCTCGAGCGCGTTCTGGACGTTCCTGGGCAACAGCGCGCTGATCGCCGTGATCGCGACCGCGCTCGCGGTCGCGCTCGGGTCGATGGCCGGGTACGCCCTCTCGCGGTACCAGTTCAAGGGCCGGGAGGCGTTGTACACGCTGTTCACCATCGGTCTGCTGTTCCCGCTGACGGTGGCGACGCTGCCGCTGTACCTGTGGCTGCGCCAGCTGGGCATGCTCGAGAGCTTCTGGGGCGTGGCGATCCCCGAGGCGGCCTTCTCGCTGCCGGTGACGATCGTGATCCTGCGACCGTTCATGCACGCGATCCCGGGCGAGATCGAGGACGCGGCCGTGCTCGACGGCGCGACCAGGCTCGGGTTCTTCTGGCGGATCCTGCTGCCGCTGTCGACGCCCGCGCTGACCACGGTCGCCGTGCTGGCCTTCGTCACCAGCTGGAACGCGTACCTGCTGCCGCTGCTGGTGTTCAACGACTCCGCGCACTTCACGCTCCCGCTCGGCGTCGCGATGTTCCAGTCCCAGTTCTCCCAGGACACCGCCCGGGTCCTCGCGTTCACCGCGTTGTCGGCGATTCCCGCGCTCGCGTTCTTCGTGCTCGCCGAACGGCGCATCGTCGGCGGGCTGACCGGATCCGTGAAGGGCTGACTCAGGAGGTCTGCCGTGCCGTCCGAGGTACACCGCCGTGCCTTCCTGCAACTACTCGCCGTGGCCGGCGCGGCGGGGTCCGTAGCCGCGCCGGGCCTCGCCGAAGCCGGGACCGGTTTCCCGTTGGTGTCGCGGGGAACGGCCGCGACGATCGTGGTCGGCTCGGGCGACCTCCCCGGCGTGCGGCGGGTCGTGGGCGACCTGGCCGCCGACATCGAACGCGTCACGGGGGTGCGGCCGGCGGTGTCCTCCGACGTCGTCCCCGCGCGCGGCCCGGTCGTCGTGGTCGGCACCCTCGGCCACAGCCCGCTGGTCGACGACCTGGTCGCGGCCGGCAAGCTCGACGTCACCGGGATCGCCGGGAAGTGGGAGACGTCGCTGAGCCAGGTCGTCGACGGGCGGCTCGTCCTCACCGGCAGTGACCAGCGCGGGGTGATCTACGGCGTCTACGAGGTTTCCCGGCGCATCGGCGTCTCGCCCTGGTACTGGTGGACGGATGTGCCGCCGCGGCGGCAGGCGGAGCTGCACCTGCCGCGCGAGCGGTTCAGTCTCGGCACCCCGCACGTGAAGTACCGCGGGTTCTTCATCAACGACGAGAACCCGGCGCTCGGCACCTGGGCCCCGGCCTACTTCGGGCCGGGCCAGGCGCCCGGGTTCCCGAACGGCTTCAACCACCTGTTCTTCGCCAAGGTCTTCGAGACCATGCTCCGGCTGCGGGCCAATTACCTCTGGCCGGCGGTGTGGGGACGGGCGTTCGCCGAGGACGACCCGCTCAACCACGCGACGGCCAAGGAGTACGGCATCGTCATGGGGACCTCGCACGAGGCGCCGATGATGCGCGGGATCGAGGAGTGGAACCGGCACGCGGTGCCCGCGGTCCGCGACGCGGCCGGGAACATCACCACCCCGGGCCACGACCCGTACGGCGGCACGGGGGAGTGGAGCTTCCGCCGCAACGGCGAGGCGATCAGGGCCTACTGGACCGACGGCATCCGCCGGATGGCCCGCGAGGACTTCGAAGGCGTCGTCACGCTCGGCATGCGCGGCAACGGCGACGTCGGCCTGCCCGACGGCGACGGCATCGAGCTGATGCAGGAGATCATCGCCGCCGAGCGGGAGATCCTGGCGCGCGAGCTCTCGACGGACGTCCCGCAGGTCTGGACGCTCTACAAGGAGGTCCAGCGGTACTGGGCGAAGGGCCTGCGCCCGCCGGACGACGTCATCGTCGTGTTCACCGACGACAACTGGGGCAACATCCGCAAGATGCCCGACCTGTCCCTGCCGCCGCACCCCGGTGGGTACGGGCTCTACTACCACTTCGACTACGTCGGCGGCGGCCGCAACTACAAGTGGGTCGACACCGCGCTGCTGGCGAACACGTGGGAGCAGCTGCACCAGGCGTTCGCCTACGGCAACGACCGGCTGTGGGTGGCCAACGTCGGGGACATGAAGGGCAACGAGCTGCCGCTGCAGTTCTTCCTCGACTACGCCTGGGACCCCGCCGCGCTGCCGGCCGAGCGACTGTCCACCTGGGAGCGTGCGTTCGCCGCGGAGAACTTCGGCGCGGCACTGGCCGGCGACGTCGCCGGGGTGCTGCACGACTACGGCCGCCTGCAGTCGCGTCGCAAGCCGGAGCTGCTGAACCGGCGGATCACGGTGGACACCGCCGGGACCATCACCTACGACGACCGGATGACCCCGTTCAGCCTGGTCAACTACCGCGAGCTGGACCGGGTCACGCAGGAGTGGCAGGACCTCTCGGCCCGCGCCGAGAAGATCTCCGCGCGGCTGCCCGCGGCCTGCCGTGACGCCTTCTACGAATTGGTGCTCTACGCGACGAAGGCGACGGCGAACCTCTACGCGCTGCGGCGGGCCGAATTCACGAACCTGCTGTACGCGGCGCAGGGCCGGGCTTCGGCGAACGGCCTCGCCGCCGTCACCGAAGCCCGCTTCGCCGACGACCTCGCGCTGGCGGAGAAGTACAACACCGGGATCGCGGGCGGGAAGTGGAAGGGGTTCCAGACCCAGCCGCACATCGACTACGGCGACGTCGAGCGCTACGGGCCGAACGCGCCGTGGCAGCAGCCGGAAAAGGACAACGTGGCCCTGCCGGATGTGATCTTCCCGGCGGTGCAACGCCTCGACCTGCCGTCGGCGGCGTCACTGGGGGTCGCCGTCGACGGCTCCCCGGACGCGTGGCCCGGCGCCGCGGGACGGCCGGTGCTGCCGGAGTTCAGCCCGTACCAGAGTGCGCCGCCGCAGTACGTCGACGTCTTCAACCGCGGCCGGGAACCGTTCCGCTGCCATGTCTCCGTGAGCGGAGCGCCGTGGGTGCTGATCGAGCCGTGCGGCGGCCGGGTGACCGAGGAGCTGCGGATGACCGTCCGGATCGACTGGGCCCGGGCTCCGAAGGGGACCACGACGGTGCCGATCACCGTGTCGGGTGCGGGCGGCTCGGTGGTGGTGGACGCGGTGGTGCGCAACCCGGCGCTGCCGCCGTCGTGGCGGCGCGGGTTCGTCGAGGCCGGCGGGTACGTGTCGATGGAAGCCGAGCACTGCAGCGCCAGCATCGGGACGGCGGACGCCGGCTGGCGGCGCATCCCGGACCTCGGACGGACCGGCGCGGGGATGACCCCGTTCCCGGTGACCGCGGCGAGCCGCGCACCGGGGGCGGGGCCGCGCCTGGAGTACCGGACGACGCTGTTCACGACCGGGCCGGTGACGGTGTGGGCGTACTTGTCCCCGCGCAGCAACGTGCTGCCGGGCGACGGGTTGAGGTACGCGGTGTCGTTCGACGACGCGGAACCGCAGGTCGTGAACATCACGAAGGCGACGGGTGCGGACGACACGTCCATGAACCGCCAGTGGGAGCGGACGACGTCGGACAACGTGAACCTGACGGCGACGCGCCACGTGATCGGCGCGGCGGGCCCGCACGTGCTGAAGTTCTGGATGGTCGACCCGGCGGTGATCGTGCAGAAGCTGGTGATCGACACCGGGGGACTGCGCGAGAGTTACCTGGGGCCGCCGGAGAGCCTGCGGTGGCCGTGGTGAGCGGGTTGTCCGCTGGCGCCGGAGCGTGCGGCCCCGGTTCGCAGCGACCGGACGGCCGCTCGAGCGCCCGCCCGCCGGGGGCGCCCCCCGTTTTCCACTCTACCGGCAGGCACCGACAGTTCCGGCGCCCGGAAGCCGCTGAACGACAGCCGGCGCCGCGCCCGCCGGCCGTGGATCAGCTCCGTGTCCTAGCCCACTCCGCCGGTCAGCACCCGGTAACCGCGGTGCGCCGGTGCCGCCGTGCTGTGCCGGACGACCAGGCTGGTCGCCAGCTCCAGGCGGTGGCTCTCCGGGTCCACTCCGCGGGCCAGCGAAATCGCCAGCCGGGCGCCGGCCGCGGCCATCTCCTGCAGGGGCTGGCGGACCGTCGTCAGCTCCGGGGTCAGCCAGCGGGCGATCGGCAGATCGTCGAAGCCCACCACGGAAAGGTCGTCCGGGATGCGCAGCCCCGCGTCGCGCGCCGCCTCGTACACACCGAGTGCCTGCAGGTCGCTGCCGGCGAACACCGCCGTCGGCCGGTCCGGGAGGGTGAGCAGTGAAGCCAGTTCGCGGTAGCCGGCCCGGACGTGGAAGTCGCCGCGGCGCACCAGCGCCGGGTCGAAGGCCAGACCGGCCGTCTCCAGTGCCGTGCGGTACCCGTCGATCCGGGCCCGGCTGCACAGGACTCCTTCCGGCCCGCCGATCATCGCGATCCGGCGGTGCCCCAGGTCGATCAGGTGCCGGGTGGCCGTCAGCCCGCCCTGCCAGTTCGTCGCCCCGATCGAGGGCGTCTCCGGCCCCGGCGCTCCGGCCGGGTCGACCACGACCAGCGGGATGTCCCGGGCCCGGAGCTTCGCCAGCTGCCCGCCGGTGAAGTCCGAGCACACCGAGACGATGCCGACCGGCCGCCGGGCGAGGACGCTCTCCAGCCAGCTCTGCCCGGGCGTGTGCCGTCCCGAAGATTCGGCCAGCACGACCGCCATTCCGTTTTCGCGGGCGACGCACTCGACGCCGCGGATGATTTCAAGAGCCCAGGTGCTTTCGAGTTCGTGGAACATCAGCTCCAGGAGCCGGGAACGGCGGGAACGTTCGTCGGCGCGGCGCCGGTACCCGTATTTTCCGATGACGGCTTCGACGCGGGCGCGAGTGCTTTCGGCGACGTCGGGACGCCCGTTCAACACTTTCGAAACTGTCGGGACGGAGACACCGGTCTCGGCGGCGATCCGGGCGATGGTGACCCGGGTCTCGGTCGGCTCGAGCTCGTCAGACTTCGTTGTCATGGAGGAGATTCTAGGTCATCGAAACCTGATTTGAAACGGTTGGAAAGTTTCGGAGCACCCTTTTCTCGCGGAGGATGAAGATGCTGGGAAGAATTCCGAAGAAACGCGCCCTGCTGGCGGTTGTGGCCACGCTGGGTATTGCGGTGTGGCAAGCGCCTGCGGCATCCGCGCACACGCCTCTGCAATACACCACGAACCGTTACGTCGGGAGCGCGGTGGCCGCGGCCTACCTGGCTTCGGAAACCGATTACCGGGCGGTGCTCACCCGGGAATTCGACAACGTGACGCCCGAAAACGAGATGAAGTGGGGCACGGTCGAAGCGGTCCGGGGCCAGTACGACTGGTCCGGTGCGGACGCGATCGTCCAGTACGCGCAGGCGCACCACAAGACCGTCCGCGGGCACACGCTGGTCTGGCACTCCCAGCTCCCGGACTGGGTCGGCGCGCTGCCCGCCGACGAGCTGCGCCGGGTGCTACGCGACCACATCACCACGGAAGTCAAGCGGTACAAGGGAAAGATCCGCGCCTGGGACGTCGTCAACGAGATCTTCAACGAGGACGGCACCCGGCGTGACACGGTCTTCCGGCAGAAGCTCGGCGACGGCTTCGTCGCCGACGTCTTCCGCTGGGCGCACGCGGCCGACCCGCACGCGAAGCTGTACATCAACGACTACAACATCGAAGGGATCAACCCTAAGAGCGACGCGGTGTACGACCTGGTGAAGACGTTGCGCCGCCAGGGCGTGCCGATCGACGGCGTCGGCATCCAGGGACACTTGTCCATCCAGTACGGCTTCCCCGGCCAGTACCGCGAGAACCTGGCCCGCTTCGCCAAGATCGGCGTGGAGACGGCGGTCACCGAGGCCGACGTCCGGATCCCGACCCCGGCCGACCCGGCGAAGCTCGCCACCCAGGCGAGCTACTTCGGACAGCTGTGGGACGGCTGCCACGCCGTCCGCAAGTGCGTCGAGTTCACGACCTGGGGCTTCACGGACCGGCACTCGTGGGTCCCGGACGTCTTCCCGGGCGAAGGAGCGGCCTGCCTCTTCGACGAAAACCTGCGCCCGAAGCCGGCGTACTTCGCCCTCAACCCCTGATCGGACCGGGGCGCAGCCCGCGCTCGCCGAGCGCGGCGAGGATGCGGGGGACCGCATCGAGGGTGGCCGGGCGGCCTTCGTGCATCAGCACGACGCCGCCCGGCTGCACCTCCCCGGCCGCGGCCACGATCTCGTCCGCGGAGCAGCCGGCCCAGTCACGGGTGTCGACCGTCCACAGCACTTCGGTGAGCCCTTGGGCCGCCACGGTTTCCGCGACGTCGGGGCCGGTGTCGCCGTAGGGCGGCCGGAACAGGGCCGGCCGGATCCCGGTCAGCCGGGTCAGCAGGTCCTGCGTGCGCCGGATCTCCTGGTCGCGGGCGTCCGCGGGCAGCGTCGGTAGCCGCGGGTGGCTCCAGGTGTGGTTGCCGATGGTGTGGCCGGCCGCGGCGATCGCCCGGACCAGGTCCGGGTGCGCCTCGGCGTGCTCGCCCCACAGGAAGAACGTCGCCCGCGTGCCGCCGAGCGCGGCCAGCAGCGCCGGGGTCGTCTCGGGGTACGGGCCGTCGTCGAAGGTGAGTGCGACCGTGTCCATCCGTCCAAGATCACCGAGGGCGGAACCGGTGGTCAAGGACTTTCGGGGCGGTTTCGTCAGCGGGCCAGCGCGGCCAGCCGCTTCGCGGTGGGCCAGCGGACGTTCCACGCCCAGCCCAGCTTCTCGAACACCCAGATCACCCGCGCGGAGACGTCGAGCTGGCCGCGCAGCACGCCGTGCCGGGCCGACGTCGGGTCGGCGTGGTGGGTGTTGTGCCAGGACTCGCCCATCGACAGGATGGCCAGCGGCCAGAAGTTCGCCGAGCGGTCGCGGCTGGCGAACGGGCGCTCGCCGATCATGTGGCAGATCGAGTTCACCGACCACGTCACGTGGTGCTGGAAGGAGATGCGCGCCAGGCCCGCCCACAGGAACGCGGTCAGCGCGCCCCACCACGACAGCGTGATCAGCCCGCCGAGCAGCGGCGGGAGCAGCAGGCTCAGCACCACCCACAGCGGGAAGAGCCGGTCGACCACGCGCAGGTCGCGGTCGGCGGCCAGATCGGGGGCGAACCGCTCGACGTTGGTCTTGTCACGGCCGAAGAGCCAGCCCATGTGCGCGTGCCAGAAGCCGCGGACCAGCGCCACCGGCGAGGTCCCGAACAGCCACGGCGAGTGCGGGTCGCCCTCCCGGTCGGAGAAGGCGTGGTGCCGCCGGTGGTCGGCGACCCAGACCAGGACCGGACCCTGCGCGGCGAGGCCGCCGGCGACGGCCAGCGCGATCCGCAACGCCCGCTTCGCCCGGAAGGCGCCGTGGGTGAAGTAGCGGTGGTAGCCGACGGTGATCCCGAGCGTCGACACCACGAAGAACGCACCGGCGATGGTGAGGTCGAGCCAGCTGATGCCCCAGCCCCAGAACACCGGGACGGCGACGGCCAGCGCCACGAACGGGACCAGCAGGAACGTGCGGATGGTGATCAGCTCGGCAATCGTCTGCCGACCCGAGAGCACGGGTTTCGGGGTCGGCCGGGCTGCCTTCACGGAGGCGGTCATGCACTACTCGATTCGAGGTCTACGCCGCGCCGGACCGAGCCGGGCGCGGGAGGCCGGGGGCGGGAACACCCGGCGGTCAGTGGTCGGAAGGTGACCGGGCGGGTCGCCGCTCCTGCCGGCGATCGGCCTCGGGCCACCGCGCGAGAGTGAAGCCGGCCGGACGCCGGCGTACGGGGTGCTCTCGCCGCCTCTCACGTTACCTGATCGTTGTGAATCCGCAGTGTGGCCGACGGACGCCGGCTCCGGCGGACACGAGTAAGGCCCCCGCCCCTGGTCGGGGCGAGGGCCTCAGGCTGCCTCGTGGCTCAGATGACGCTGACGCGCTGGGCCTGCGGGCCCTTCTGGCCCTGGCCGATTTCGAACTCCACGCGCTGACCCTCGTCGAGCGACTTGAAGCCGCTGCCCTGGATCTCGGAGTAGTGGACGAACACGTCCGGACCCCCGCCGTCCTGCGCGATGAAGCCGAAGCCCTTTTCGCCGTTGAACCACTTGACACTGCCCTGAGCCATACCAATACCTACTCTTTGTAGTGAGCCTGGGCGCCCCGTTCGGACACCCGGTCTCGAGACCATCTTTCCATTGACCGTCCGCGGAGGCCACCCCCGGTGGTCAAACTCCCCAATCGGGTCGCAGCGGCATGCCCATCCCGCCCTCGCTGTCGGTCCGGACGCCCAGGATGTGGTGCAGTTCGATCTCGCGGCGTTCGAAGGCCAGCCGGCAGGCCGCGAGGTAGAGCGCCCACACGCGGCTGCGCCCGGCCCCCGCCTCGGCGACGGCCTCGTCCCAGTGCTCGTCGAGGTTGGCGCACCACCCGGCCAGCGTCTTCGCGTAGTGCTCGCGGAAGTTCTCCGCGTGCCGGACCTCCAGCCCGGCGTCGTGCATGGCCGTCATCAGCTCGCCGGGGGCCTCGAGCTCGCCGTCGGGGAAGACGTAGCGGTCGATGAACCCGCGCGAGCGGTGGGCGACGCTCGTGTCCGGGTTGGTGATGCAGTGGTTGAGCAGCCGTCCGTGCGCCTTGAGCTTGCCGGCCAGGAAGCGGAAGTAACCGGGGACGTTGCGGGCCCCGATGTGCTCGGTCAGGCCGATCGACGAGATCGCGTCGAACCCGGTCTCGGTGACGTCCCGGTAGTCCTGGTGGCGGATCTCGGCGCGGTCGGCGATCCCCAGCGCGACGATGTTCTTCTGCGCCCACTGGGCCTGTTCACGCGAAAGGGTGACGCCGATCGCTTCGACGCCGTAGTGCCGGACGGCGTGCGCGACCATCCCGCCCCAGCCGCAGCCGACGTCGAGCAGCTTCATCCCGGGCTTGAGGCCGAGCTTCTTGCAGACGAGGTCGAACTTGTGCGCCTGCGCCTCCTCCAGCGACGCGCCCTCGTGCGGGAACACCGCGCACGTGTAGGCCATCGACGGACCGAGGACCAGCTCGTAGAACCGGTTGGACACGTCGTAGTGGCTGGCGATGGCTTCGCTGTCGCGCGCCTTCGAGTGCCGCAGCGCGGTCAGCCCGCGGCGGAACCGGCTCGGGTGCTCCTCGGCCGGCGGCTTGACCGGCCGCAGGTGGCGCGGGCCGAGCTTGCGCAGCAGCCACAGCCGGTCGGCCGCGGTGAGCTGGTCGACCTGCGCGGCCAGCGCGTGCAGCGCCGTGTAGAGGTCGCCGGTGACGTCCAGCGCGCCGGCGACGTACGCGCGGGCGAGCCCGAGGTCGCCGGGGGAGGACATCAGGTAGTCCAGCGCCAGCGGCGAGCGCACCTCGATGGCCACCGGCGCGTCGGCCGGCCCGCTGCGGCTGCCGTCGTAGGCGGTGATCGACACCTCGGCGCGCGGCCCGAGCAACCGCTCGAAGACGGCGCCGACGGTGATGTTCTCCTGGGTCACGTTCGTTCCTTTCACCGGCGGCGGACGCATTTTTCGTAGAGGCCGAGCAGCCGCTCGCGCGGGTCGTAGGCGCGCTTGAGCTTCCGGTAGGCGTCGCCGTTGTAGAGCCGCCAGAACTCGTCCTCGGTGTAGAAGCTGTCCGAGTAGAGCGACTTGTGCCCGCCGAGGCGGGTGACCTCGGCTTCGATCATCCGGTTGTGCACGCCGTCGCGCTCGCCGGGGTCGAGGGGCACGGCCGACCAGAACCCGAAGTTGACGTACAGCTCTTCGGGGTCCAGTTCGTACAGCGGCCAGCGGACGCCGCCGGGCCGCTGGCGCAGCGGGCAGATCCAGACCGGGCTGATCGGGATCTCGCGTTCGAAGAACTCGAGGAACTCCGCGGCCCGGTCGAGCGGGACCTCGATGTCCTGCACGATCGTCTCCTCCGGCGGCAGCCGCCGGAGCTTCAGCAGCCGCTCGGCGATCCGGAACCGCCGGTCGAGCGCGACGGCCTTCCAGTACACCGAGGACCGCAGGAACCGGCGGCCGAGCAGCAGCCGCGGCAGCCGGTGCTGGACGCCGAACGCGCGCGAGCACCAGAACCAGTCGGTGTCCCAGCGCCAGAGGTAGTCCCGGACCGTGAGGTGGTCGGTTTCGCGGCGCTGGATGGACCGGTAGTAGATGTCGAGCCAGGTGTAGTCGCTGGTCGCGGGCGCGGTGTCGGTGAACGACCCGAGCGTCAGGTACAGCTCGTCCGGGCCGAAGACCGTGCCGTCGACGAAGTCGTGCTCGCCGCTGTCGCAGGCTTCGCGCAGGGCGGTGAAGTAGCTGTTCCGGTCGGGGAAGCGGACGTGCCGCAGCTCGACGAACGGCTTGACCGGTTCCAGCAGGATCTTCAGCCGCAGTGCGTAGCCGAGGGTGCCGTAGGAGTTGGGGAAGCCGTGGAACAGGTCGCGGTGCTCGTTGTCCGGCGTGGCGACGACGATCCGGCCGTCCCCGGTGAGCACCTCGAGCTCCAGCACCGACTCGTGCGGCATGCCGTTGCGGAAGGACGAGGACTCGATGCCGAGCCCGGTGACCGCGCCGCCGAGGGTGATGGTCTTCAGCTGCGGGACGACCAGCGGCATCAGCCCGTGCGGCAGGGTGGCGTCCACGAGCTGTTCGTAGGTGACCATCCCTTCGACGTCGGCGGTGCGGGTCCCGGGGTCGACGTGCAGCACGTGGCTGAAGCCCGAGACGTCCAGCCCGGGGTGCTTCGCGGCGGCCCGGGAGCGGAACAGGTTCGAGGTCCGCTTCGCGAGCCGGACGGTCGCCTCGCCGTCGATCGCGGTGAGCTGCCGTCTCAGTGCGTCGACGCGGGCTTCGTGCGCGGGGAAAACCGGGGCTTCCGGCGCCCCGGCCTGATCGATGGTCACGCCCCTGATCCTGCCTCACCGGGAGCCGTGGTGGCGCGCCGGACGTCGTGAACCGGCTCATTCCCGTCAGTGGTTCACGACGCGGGGTGCGCTTCAGGCGACCGCGCGGAGCGCCGGTTGCTCCTCGATGACCGATTCGGCCTCGGCGAGGAAGGCGTCGATCCGCCGCAGCCGCTCGGCGGTGCGCCGCTCGACGGCGGCCAGCCGGTCGGCGCGGCGGCGGGCGTCGTCGACGATCCGGTACGCCTGCGCGCGGGCGTCCGCGGTCCGCCGGTCGGCGGCCTCCGCCGCCTCCGCGACGATCGCGGCGGCTCGCTCCTCGGCCGTCGCCACGATCCCGTCGGCCTCCGCGTGCGCCAGTTCGAGCAGGTGCCGGACGCGGTCGCCGACCGCGGCGGGATCGGCGGGAGCGCGGCACAGCCGGTCCGCGCGGGCGCTCAGCTCGGCGTGGTCGGCGCGCGCCCGTTCGAGCTGCCGCGCGAGGTGGTCGGCCTCGGCGACGGCCGCGTCGCGGTCGGTGGTGAGCAGGCGGATCTCGGCGAGGAGTTCGTCGATCCGCTCGTCGACCTGCTCGCGGTCGTAGCCGCGGAAGGTCAGCGCGAAGCTCTCGGGCAGGGGCAGCGGCGCCGTCATCGGGCCGCGGCCGGCCGGCGCAGCAGGGCGGCCAGTGCGACGGCGTCGCCCGCGGTCCGCAGCGGCACCGGGTCGGGGCGTCCCACGGTGTGGTCGTCTTCGTGCAGGGCGGTGACGAACCGCGCGACGCGGCGCGGCGGCGGGACGACCGTGGGGCCGCCGAGGTAACGCAGGACGATCAGGTCCTCGCCGGAGTGCGTCTCGATCGCGGCCGCCCAGCCGCGTTCCTCGTCCCACAGCAGGGCCACGTCGCGGTCGGGGTAGTGCGGCAGCCGGGCGTCGAGGGCGACGTAGGCGGAGAGCGGGCCGTCGTGGTCGACGGTGCAGGACTCCAGGCCGATCCCGAGCTCGGCGGTGACGTCGCGGAGGTAGCCGAGCAGCGCGGGGACGGCGGGGTGCTGGTAACCGGTCGGGAGTTCGATCGATGCGGTCACGGGGTCGTGGTGCCTTTCTCTCGGGATGCCTCCGTTCTAACATGTCATCGTTTCGATGACAAGAGAGATGTCGCCGGATAGACGACAGCAGCCGAAGCTGTCCGCTTCGCCGGGATTGATCGGCGGACCGCCGGGGTACCCGATCGGGCGACCGCGGAGGATCCCGCGGCGGGACGGGGAAAGCGAGGCGGCGTTGAGCATTCTGATCGACTTCGGGCGCGACACGGAGTTCTCGTTCGAGCGGCGGTTGCGCGGCTACGTGGGGGCGGTGGCCCGGGCCGTGGGGGTGGGCCTGGAGTCCTGCACGCTCGACGCGGGCACGCCCGCGGCGGCCTACATCGCCCTCGACTGGCGCCTGTCCCGCTTCCCGGACCACGACCTGGCCCTGGTCTGGGACGAAGTCCACGGCTGGGCGGCGGCGCTCGAAGGCGCCACCGGCGCGACGGTCCTGACCTACCTGGGCGGCGACGTCTTCCCGGAGCCCCGCGCGGTGGTCCGGTTCCTGGCGGCGGTCCGCGCGGGTGACCCGGACGCGGGCACCCCGGAGGCCCCGGTCCTGCGCGAAGCGGGCGACCACGATCGGCTCCTGACCATCCTCGCCGGGTGATGCCAGACTGAGGGGCATGGGGGAGCTGACGGCGGAGGCCGTCGTCGACCGGATGGTGCCGCGGACCCCGCGGGTGTCCCCGGACGGTCGGTGGGTGGTGTACGCGAGTGCGCCGGTGGGCCGGGCGGGGAAGCATCCGGCGAGCGAGCTGTGGACTGGTCTGACGGACGCGAGCGAACCGCTTCGGAAGCTAGCGCCGAGTGCGGCGGACGACCGGGAGCCGCGGTGGTCGCCGGATTCCGCGTGGGTCTATTTCCTTTCGGACCGCACTGACCGCGGGACGGCGCAGCTCCACCGGGTGCGCCGGGCGGGCGGCGAGCCGGAGCGGCTGACGGATCGGCCGGCGGGAATCCACGCGTACGCGGTGCTGCCGGACGGCGATGCGGTGGTGCTCGTCGCGCCGGAGGAGGAACCGGCGGCCGACCCCCGGGTCCGGACGGTCCGCCCGGCCGGGGCCGACGCACCCATCTGGGACACCGCTGCCCCGCCCGATCGGCTCTGGCGCCTCGACCTGCGGACCCGCGCTGTCCGTCCCCTCGGCGACTTCGGCGCGCGGCACGTCGTCGAAGCCGCCGCCCGGCCGGACGGCGCCACCCTCGCCGTGCTCACCTGGTCCGTCGCCGACCGGGAGCCCGGCCTCTTCGCACCCGGCCTCCACCTCCTCGACCTGGCCACCGGCGCGCGGCAGGAGCTCGGCGTCCCGGCGCTGGAAGCCTCGTCACTCACCTGGTGGCCGGACGAAACCGGCTGGCGCCTGGCCTACCTCGGCCTCACCCCGCCCGGCCTGATCGGCGGCACCGCGATCGTCGACGCCGACGGCCACCGGAACCTCACCGCCGGGATGAGCGCCTGCCCCACCGAACTGGCGGCCGACGGCTCGCTGCTGGCCCTGTTCGCCGAAGGGCTCGACACCACCATCCGGCGCTTCGACCCCGCCACCGGCACCTGCACCGAGCTGGACCGCGCGACCGGCACCCTGCAGGGCCTGAGCGCGAACGGAGGCCGGATCGCCGTCGTCGGGAGCACCGCCACCGAGCCCGAGGCCGTCCACTGTGGACCACCCGGCGGCCCGCTCACCCGGCTCGGCGAACCGCAGCTGCGCGGAATCCCCTGGGGCGCCCAGGAACGGCTGGCCTACCGCGCCGAGGACGGCCTGGAGCTCGACGGCCTCCTGATCCTCCCGCCCGGCCGGACCCGCGCCGACGGGCCCTTCCCGCTGGTCACACTGGTCCACGGCGGCCCGTACGACCGCCACGCCGACGGGTTCCAGCTCGGCTGGTTCCGCTGCGGCCAGTGGCTGGCCGCGGCCGGGTTCGCGGTGTTCCTCCCGAATCCCCGCGGCAGCCTCGGCCACGGTCACGCCTTCGCGGCCAGTGTCGCCGGGGACGTCGGCGGCGCCGAGTTCACCGACCTCCTCACCGGCATCGACCTGCTCGTGAAGGACGGCGTCGCCGACGAAGACCGGCTCGGCATCGGCGGCGGGAGCCACGGCGGGTTCATGGCCGCCTGGGCCGTGACGCAGACGGATCGCTTCAAGGCGGCCATGGTCAACGCCGGTGTCGTCGACTGGCCGCTGCTCGCCGCGACCGGGGAGCACTCCCGGTTCGAATCCGCCCTCGGCGGCCGGGAGAACAGCCCGATCGCCCACGCCCACCGGATCGCGACGCCCGTTCTCCTCCTGCACGGCGAGGACGACACCAACGTCCCGCTGTCACAGGCCGAGCTCCTGCACCACGCCCTCGGCGACCGCGAGCACGAGTTCGTCGTCTACCCCCGCGAGGGTCACTCGCTCCGCGAACGCGCCCACCAGCTCGACTTCCTGCACCGGATCCGCGCCTGGTTCCTACACCTGCTCGCCTAGCTTGAACTCCGCTTCCCCGGCGCCGAAGGAGAACCCGTCGGCGCCGATGGTGACGTCGGCTTCGCGCGGTTCGGCCCGCTCGACGACCGGCCGCACCGCGCCGTCGAGGTCCAGCACGACCGACGCGTCGGTGTACCAGCTGGGCACCACCGGGTTGCCCCACCAGTCGCGGCGCTGGTTGTCGTGGACGTCCCAGGTGATCACCGGGTTGTCGGGGTCGCCGGTGTAGTAGTCGTGGGTGTAGATCTCGATGCGGTGCCCGTCGGGGTCGCGGACGTACAGGTAGAACGCGTTCGACACGCCGTGGCGGCCCGGGCCGCGCTCGATCGTCGCGGACTTCCGCAGCGCGCCCAGGTGGTCGCAGATGTGCAGGATCTGGTGCCGCTCGTGGGAGGCGAACGCGATGTGGTGCAGCCGCGGGCCGTCGCCGCCGGTGAGGGCGACGTCGTGGACCGTCGGCTTCCGGAACATCCAGGCGGCGTACACCGTGCCCTCGTCGTCCTGGATGTCCTCCGACACCCGGAACCCCAGGCCCTCGTAGTACTTCCGGGCCGCCGGGACGTCCGGGGTGTCCAGGTTGAAGTGGTCCAACCGCGACAGGGCGCCGGCGCCGTGGACGTCGTAGCGCTGGGTGAACCGCTCGACGTGCTCGGCCTCGTGGAAGAACTCCACCGGGAAGCCGAGCGGGTCGAGCACCCGCACCGCCTCGCCGATCCCGCGCGTGGCGCCGGCCGGCCGCCGCTCGACCCGGCAGCCGAGCTCGCGGTAGTACGCATCGGCGAGGTCGAGGTCGGCAGCGCTCCGCACCCGGTAGGCCAGCACGCCCAGGGCGGGCGTGGATCCCTTGCGCAGCACCAGCGAGTGGTGCAGGTACTCCTCGAACGCCCGCAGGTACAGCGCCTCGGAGTCCTCGTGGGTGACGACGAGCCCGAGCACGTCGACGTAGAACGCCCGCGACGCGGCCGGATCGGTGACGACGAGCTCGGCGTACGCGCAGCGGAGGACGTCCGGCGGGGTGGTGGTCATGACTGTCCCTTCCGGACGGCGCCGAAGCGGGCCGTGTGCACCGGCCCGAGCGAAACGTGGACGGCCTGCTGGTCGGTGTAGAAGTCGAGCGAGCGGTAGCCGCCTTCGTGGCCGAGCCCGGACGCCTTGACCCCGCCGAACGGCGTCCGCAGGTCGCGGACGTTGTGCGAGTTCAGCCAGACCATGCCGGCCTCGACCGACTGCGCGAAGGTGTGGGCGCGCCGCAGATCGGCCGTCCACAGGTAGGCGGCCAGCCCGTACTTGACGCCGTTGGCGAGTTCGAGGGCTTCGGCTTCGGTGTCGAACGGGGTCAGCGCGACGACCGGCCCGAAGATCTCCTCCTGGAAGATCCGCGCGGTCGGCGGCACGTCGGCGAACACGGTCGGCGCCACGTAGTTGCCGCTGTCCAATCCGGACGGACGGCCGCCGCCGGCCAGCAGGCGGCCTTCGGTCTTGCCCAGTTCGACGTACCGCATGACCTTGGCGTAGTGCTCGGGGTGCACGAGCGCGCCGACCTCGGTGGCCGGGTCGTGCGGGTCGCCGACGACGATGTTCGCCGCCCGTTCGGCGTAACGGGCGCAGAACTCGGCGTAGATCGGGCGCTCGACGAGGATCCGGCTGCCCGCGGTGCAGCGTTCCCCGTTGAGCGAGAACACGCCGAACAGCGTCGAGTCGAGAGCGGCGTCGAGGTTGGCGTCGGCGAACACGATCGCCGGGGACTTGCCGCCCAGCTCCATCGACATGCCCTTGAGGTGCGCCGCGCAGTTGCGGTAGATCGTCTGCCCCGTCGTGGTCTCGCCGGTGAACGAGATCAGCGGGACGTCCGGGTGCTTGACCAGCGCGTCGCCTGCTTCCTCACCGAAGCCGTTGACGAGGTTGAACACGCCTTCCGGGAGTCCCGCGTCGGCGAAGATCCCGGCCCACAGGCTCGCCGAGAGCGGGGTGAACTCGGCCGGTTTGAGCACGACCGTGCAGCCCGAAGCGAGCGCGGGGGCGAGTTTCCAGCTTTCCAGCATGAACGGGGTGTTCCACGGCGTGATCAGCCCGGCGACCCCGACCGGCTTGCGATGCACGTAGTTCACCTGCCGCCCGGGCACCTGGTAGGTGTCGTCGGCCTGGGCCACGACGAGGTCGGCGAAGAACCGGAAGTTCTCGGCCGCGCGCTGCGCCTGCCCGAGCGCCTGGGTGATCGGCAGGCCGGTGTCGAACGTCTCCAGCTCGGCCAGCCGCGCGTCCTGCGCCTCGACGGCGTCGGCGATCCGGTTCAGGATCCGCGCGCGGGCCCGGGGCAGCATCTGTGGCCACGGTCCGTCGGTGAAGGCCTTCCGAGCCGCCGCCACCGCGCGGTCGACGTCCTCGGCCTGGCCCGCGGCCGCCGTGACGTACGGGGTGTTGGACACCGGGTCGAGCACGTCGAACGTCTTGCCCGAGACGCTGTCGACGAGCTCGCCGCCGATGTGGTGCTTCAGCTCGCCCGGCAGTCCGTCCGGGACGTAGTGGCTCATCGCTTTCCTTCCACGGTGAAACCGTCGGCCGGCGTGAGGTACTTCGCGCCCTCGGCCATGAGCTCGGTGATGCGGGCGACGCCGGCTCCGGTCGGCGGGATGAGCGGCGGCCGGACGTGCCCGGACGCGATCAGCCCGCGCTGCGCCAGGACCCACTTGCCGGGTGCCGGATTGGTCTCGACGAACAGCAGGTCGACCAGCGGGTGGAGGCCGTAGTGCAGCTCCCGCGCCCGTTCGTGGTCGCCCGCCTGCCACGCCGTGTACATCTCGGCGCAGGCGGCGGGGGCGATGTTGGCCGTCGCGCTGACGAACCCGGCGCCGCCGAGGGCCAGCAGCGGCAGGCACAGCAGCTCGATCCCGGACCACACCAGCAGCTCCCGGCCGCACAGGTGCAGCACGCGGGAGAAGTGCTCGAAGTCCTTCGTCGTCTCCTTGATCCCGACGAAGTTCTCGCACGAGCGGAACAGCCGCGCGACCGTCTCCGGCGCGAGGTCGACCGCGGTCCGGCTCGGCACGTTGTAGGCCACGATCGGCAGGTCCGGGAACTCCCGGCAGACCGTCCGGTACCAGACGAACAGCGCGTCCTGGGTCGGGCGCGCGTAGTACGGCGTGATGACCAGGGCGGCGTCGATCCCGGCGTCCCGTGCGGCCGCGGTCAGTTCCAGGGTTTCGTCGAGCTTCGCCGAGCCGGTGCCGGGCACGAACGGCACGCGGTCGCCGACCTCCGCGGCCACCGTCCGGATCGCGTCGGCGCGTTCGGCGACCGTCTGCGAGCCCGGTTCGCCGGTGGAGCCGCCGATCGAGATGCCGTGCGTGCCCGCGGCGAGCTGCCAGCGCACCAGGTTCGCCAGGCTCTCGTGGTCGACGGCGCCGTCGGCGGTGAACGGCGTCATGAGCGGCGCGATCGACCCGCGGACGGCCTGGGGGTCGGAGCGGAATCGCATGGGTTTCCCTTCCAGCGTCAGTGGCGGCGGTGGGCGAGGTAGGCGTCCAGGGTGGCCAGCCGGTGGGCGCGCACGGCCTGCTCGACCTCCGCGGCGGGGGCGCCGCGGTCGAGCAGGGCGAGGATGGTTTCGTGCTCGGCGACCGATTCGCGGGCGCGGCCGGGCACGAAGCTGAACGTCGAGCTGCGCAGGCCGCTGAGCCGGTCCCAGCCCCGCCGGACCAGCTCGAGGACCTGCGGGTTG
Organism: Amycolatopsis sp. cmx-13-12; assembly: GCA_049998155.1. GTDB lineage: Bacteria > Actinomycetota > Actinomycetes > Mycobacteriales > Pseudonocardiaceae > Amycolatopsis. Next base: position 399,946 of record JAEBES010000003.1, read on the forward strand.
GGGCATCCTTCGAAGAGCACGGTGTGGAAGTCGCGGTTGAGCGCGGTGAAGCGGGCCGGTTCGAAGTGCCCGAGGCAGTCCGCCAGCTCGGTGTTCAGCGCGCGGGCCTTGGCCAGTGTGGTGGCCGTCAGCAACGGCGACGCGAGCGCGGCCGCGTAGCCCTCGACGAGCGCGAGGGTCTGCATCGTGTGCTGGTACTCGCTTTCGTCGACCATCGCGACCTGCGCGCCGACGTTGCGCTCGAAGGTCACCAGCCCTTCGGCTTCCAGCAGCCGGATCGCCTCGCGGATCGGGACGACGCTGACCTCGAGCTCCTGCGCGAGCTGGCCGAGGACGAGGCGGTAGCCGGGGGAGAAGGTGCCGTCGGCGATCCGGGCCTTGATCCACTCGTAGGCGATCCGCGACTTGCTCATCGCGGTGCCGTTCACCGGTTCGCGCGCCATGCGGTGTACCTCCCCTGCCAGTGCTCGTCCATCGGGTAGAGCCCCTCGACGCGCTCGCCGGCGGCGACCTGCCCCGCGATGAACGTCTCCTGCAGCTCCTGCTCGATCGCCGCGTCGACGACCTCTTCGACCAGGCCCGGCGGGATCACCAGGACGCCGTCGCCGTCGCCCACCAGCACGTCGCCGGGGCAGACCGCGGCACCGCCGCAGGCGATCGCGACGTCGACGTCCCACGGCACGTGCCGCCGGCCGAGGACCGCCGGGTGCGCCCCGGCGTGGTAGGTGGGGATGTCCAAGGCGGACACCGCGGCGAGGTCGCGGACGCCGCCGTCGGTGACGATCCCGGCCGCGCCGCGCACCTGCGCCCGCAGCGCGAGGATGTCGCCGACGGTGCCGGTACCGCGTTCGCCGCGGGCTTCCATGACGAGCACGTCACCGGGACCGAGGGTGTCGATCGCGCGCTTCTGCGCGTTGTAGCCGCTGCCGCGGGCCTTGAACAGGTCCTCGCGGTACGGCAGGTACCGCAGCGTCCGCGCGCGGCCGGTCAGCCGGGCGCCCGGCCGGGTCGAGGTGAGCCCGTCGATCGACACCGCGTTGTAGCCGCGCTTGCGCAGCTGGGCGGACAGGGTCGCGGTGCCGACGGACTCGAGCTTCTCGCGCAGCTCCGGGGTCAGCTCGAAGCCCGGCTCGGCGGTCCCGTACGCGTCCGCGCGCTGCTTCTCGTCGACCCGGGGGAGCGCGCCGAACGGTCCGAACGGGACAGTCCCTTCGGTGATCGGGGTGACCAGGCGGCCGGTCGTGTGCTCGCCGTTGTCGACTTCGACCTCGACGACGTCGCCGGGGACGGCGACCGAAGCGCCCGCGGGCGTGCCGGTCAGGACGACGTCGCCGGGTTCGAGCGTGATCAGCTGCGAGAGGTCGGCGACCAGCCGCCCGAAGCCGAAGAGCAGGTCGGCGGTGGTGTCTTCCTGGACCAGTTCGCCGTTGAGCCACGTCCGCAGCCGCAGCGCGGCCGGGTCGACGTCGGCGGCGGGCAGCACCGCCGGGCCGAGCGGGGTGAAGCCGTCACCGCCCTTGGACCGCAGGTTGCTGCCCTTGTCGGCGTAGCGGAGGTCGTAGACGCCGAAGTCGTTGGCCGCGGTGACGCCTTCGACGTGGGACCAGCCCTGTTCGGGCGGGACGCGGCGGGCGGTGCGGCCGATGACCAGTGCGATCTCGCCTTCGAAGCCGAGCAGCTCGGTGCCGGCCGGGCGCTCGAGCACGGCGCCGCTCGCCGCGACCGACGTCGGCGGCTTGAGGAAGTACGACGGCTGCTCCGGCACCCGGCCGCGCTGGGCGGCGCGGGAGCGGTAGTTGAGGTGCAGCGCGATGATCTTGCCGGGCCGCTGCGGAAGGGTGGTCATCCGTGGTCCTGCCTGCTGGTTTTCGGGAAAGTATCTCAAATCATATACGATTTTTCGGGCGGGGAGACCCCTCCGTCGAGCCGCCGTAGTGCAGCCAGACGGATTTGACCTCGGTGTAGGCGTCCAGGGCCCAGGGGCCCATCTCGCGGCCCCACCCCGACGCCTTGTAGCCACCCCACGGCGCCGCCATGTCGGGGATCGGTGGCATGTTGACGAACACCGCGCCCGCCCGGATGCCGTCGGCGTAGCGCTGGGCGGTGCGGATGTCCCGGGTCCACACCGTGGCGGCCAGGCCGTACTCGGTGTCGTTGGCCCGGGCGAGGAGCTCGTCGCCGTCGTCGTAGGCCGTCACGGCCAGCACCGGGCCGAAGATCTCCTCGCGCATGATCGCCATGTCGTCGCGGACGCCGGCGAACAGCGTCGGGGCGTAGAAGTAGCCGTCGCCGTCGACGGGGTTCCCGCCGGTGACCAGGTCGGCGCCCTGGTCACGGCCGGTGCTGACCAGGAGGTCGACGTGTTCGCGGTGCTTTTCCGACACCAACGGGCCGAGCTGCGTGGCCTCGTCGGTGCCGGGGCCGAGCCGCAGGCCTTCCAGGCCGCGCGCCAGCTTGCCGACGAACTCCTGCTCGCGCTTGCGGTCGACGTAGAAGCGCGTGTAGGCGGCGCAGACCTGGCCGGCGTTGAGCGTCGCCCCGGCGAGGTTGCCCGCCACGGCGGCGTCGATGTCGGCGTCGGCCGCGATGATGCTCGGGGCCTTCCCGCCGAGTTCGAGGGTGAGCCGCTTGAGGTTGGACGCCGCGCTCGCCGCCGTGATCAGCTTCCCGACCGCCGTCGAGCCCGTGTAGGAGACGTGGTCGACGTCCGGGTGCTCGGTCAGCAGGGCGCCGACCGCGCCGTCGCCGGTGACGAGGTTGACCACGCCCGCCGGGATCCCGGCTTCGTGGACCAGCTCCACCAGCCGGATGCTGGTCAGCGGCGTCACCTCGCTGGGCTTGATGACCACCGTGTTGCCGGTGGCCAGCGCCGGCGCGAGCTTCCAGGCCAGGATCATCAGCGGGAAGTTCCACGGCGTGATCAGCGCGTTCACCCCGACCGGCTCGCGGCGGGTGTAGTGCAGGGTGTCCGGGAAGGACACCGGGTTCGTCGTGCCCTGCAGCTTGGTCACCCAGCCCGCGAAGTAGCGGAAGTGCTCCGCCGCGCCGGTCACGCTCACCTGCCGGGACACCCCGATCGGCTGGCCCTGGTCCAGGGTTTCGAGCCGGGCCAGATCTTCGTGGTGCTGTTCGATCAGGTCGGCGAGCCGGAACAGCAGCGCGGCCCGCCGGACCGGCAGCAGCCCGGCCCACTCCGGCGCGGAAAGCGCTCGCCGCGCGGCCGCGACGGCGGCGTCGACGTCGGCGCGCGAAGCCGTGCCGACCTCTTCGAGAACCCGGCCGGTGGCCGGGTCGCGGGTCGGGAGCGTGCCGCCGCCGGCTTCGGTCCACTGTCCGTCGATGCAGAGGCGTGTCGCCATCCCGGTCTCCTCCTCGGCCTGGGGTGAGCCGAGTATCGGGCGGCGGGGGCCCGCGGGTCTTGTCCGCTCCCGCACGCCCGTTGACCGACGGCGAAGGGATCTCCCGCCGCTTCCGGGCCGCCCCTCAGGCTGGAGCGCATGGACGTGATCGTGGTGGGCGCCGGCTCGGCCGGTTCGGTGGTGGCGCGGCGGCTGGTGGACGCGGGCGCGGCGGTCACGCTGCTGGAGGCCGGGGGCGAGGACGTCAACCCGGCGATCCACGACCCCGCGCGGGCCGGGGAGCTGTGGCACGGTCCGGAGGACTGGGACCTGTACACGGTCCCGCAGGAACACGCGGCGGGACGGCGGCTGCACCTGCCGCGGGGCAGGGTCCTCGGTGGCTCGCACGCGCTCAACGCGATGATCTGGGTCCGCGGCGCCCCGGCCGACTACGACGGCTGGGGCCTGCCCGGCTGGAGCTGGGCCGACGTCGAGCCGGTGTTCTCCCGGATCGAGAAGGATCTCCTCGACGTCGTCCCGAACGAGCCGCTGCACCCGATCCAGCAGTCCATAGTGGACGCCTGCCGCGAAACCGGACTGCCGTTCAACCCGGACTGCAACAGCGGAACCCTGGACGGGGTGTCCGTCGAGCAGATCACCGTGCGCGGCGGACGGCGCTTCACCACCTGGCACGCCTACGGTGCGCCGGTCGCCTCGCGAATGACCGTCCACACGGGAGCGCTGGTGCACCGGCTGTGCTTCTCCGGCGCCCGCGTCACCGGGGTCGTGGCCGCCCTCGACGGCGTCCTCCGGGAGCTGTCCGCGGACCTGGTGGTGCTCGCCGCGGGTGCGCTGGCGTCCCCGGCGATCCTGCTCCGCAGCGGCGTCGGCCCGGCGGACGAGCTGGCGGCCCTCGGCATCGACGTCGTCGCGGACCTGCCCGGCGTGGGGCGCAACCTGCACGATCACCTGCTCTCCCCGGTGATCTTCTCGACGTCCCGCGAGGTCTCGCCGTCGCCGGGCCGGCCGGTGACGCAGGTGCACTGGTTCTGGCGCAGCCGGCCCGGGCTCGCGGTGCCGGACACCCAGCCGATCTGCTTCAGCGTGCCGATGTACGAGCCGTGGATGTCCGGGCCGCCGACGGGCTTTTCGCTGATGGCCGGGATGGTGTCGCCGGAGAGCCGGGGGAGCCTGCGGCTGGCGCCGGACGGCTCGCCGCTGATCGACCTCGCGGCCCTGTCGGCGCCGGCGGACTTCGAGAGCCTGGTGGCGTCGGTCGAGCAGTGCCTCGAGGTCGGCCGCGCCCCGGCGCTCGCGCGGGCGTGGGGTGCGCGGCCGGTGTACCCGGCGCCGGGCCACGATGTCCGGGAGTACGTGCGCCGGACCGCGATCACGTACCACCACCAGGTGGGCACCTGCCGGATGGGCACCGGCGCGGACGCGGTCGTGGACCCGCGGCTCGCGGTGCACGGCCTGGACGGCCTGGTCGTCGCCGACGCGTCGGTGCTGCCCCGGGTCACGACGGGCAACACCAACGCGCCGGCGGTCCTGGTCGGCGAACAGGCCGCCCACTTCCTCATCGGCGCAAGCCGGTCGTGAGTGGTAAGGCGGGTTCTAACCCGAATTACCACTCACGACGCGAGCAGGCGGCGGAGCCAGGAGGACCGTGCCGCGAGGGCGGCGCGGGTTACCTCGGTCTCCGGGGCGAAGCGGTCGAAGCCGTGGTGGGCCTCCGCCCAGACGTGCAGTTCGGTCGGCACCCCGGCGTGCGCCAGCCGCTGGGCGTAGGCCACGTCTTCGTCGCGGAACAGCTCCGCGCCGCCGACCTCCACGAACGCCGGCGGCAGGCCGCCGAGGTCGGCCATCCGCGCCGGGGCTGCGTACGGCGAGACCTGCCCGTTCAGCAGGCTGCGCCAGCCGAAGTCGTTGGCCTCCTTCGTCCACACGAGGTCCGGCAGGTCCGCCGACGTCCGGTCGTCGAGCATCGGGCACAGAAGCAGCTGCCCGGTGAGCGCCGGCCCGCCGCGGTCGCGGGCGAGCAGCGCCACCCCGGCGCTCAGCCCGCCGCCCGCGCTGCCGCCACCGACGACGAGCTGCGCGAACCCGAACGTCTCGGCGAACCACACGAGTCCGGCGTAGCAGTCTTCGAGCGGGGCCGGGTGCGGGTGCTCGGGGGCGAGCCGATATTCGACCGTGGCGCAGACGAACCCGAACTCCTCGATCAACGGCACGAGCCGGGGAAGATCGGCGAACCGGTCGTCCAGCACCATCCCGCCGCCGTGGATGCTGTACAGCCCGGTAGCGCCGGGCCGTGGGTGGCGGGGTTGCAGCACCGTGACGACGACCCCGCCGTCCAGGGTGTGGTCGGACCAGGTGATGTCCCGGTCGCCGATCGCCTCCCGCGGCGTCGGGTTGCGGAAGGACGCCCGGATCGCGGACAGCGTCTCGGCGGAGAGGTTCACGGCCCCTCCGGATCGACGGCGTCCCGGTCCGCCCAGAACGGTTCCACCAGCGCCCGCAGCTCCGCCGCGCCCACCCGCTCGACCAGCGCGACCGCCTTCAGGTTGTCCTCGAGCTGCGGCACACTCGTCGCGCCGAACAACGTCGTCGTGGTGGCCGGGTGCGTGAGGGTGAAGGCCAGGCACAGCTGGGCTGGGGTCGCGCCGATGCTTTCGGCCGCCTTCGCGAGGTCCGCCGCCGAGTCCGCGATCCGTTGCCGGACGTCGCCGGGGTCGCGGCCGACCTGGCGCCCGCCCTTCCCGAGCAGGATCCCGCCTTCGAAGACGTCGGACGCCTGGAGTGAAAGCCCGAGGTCGAAGACGGACGCGAACGGCTCACCGTCCGGAATGGACCGCCGGGCCACGCTGTACTTCAGCTGGGCGATCGCCGGACCGGGCACACCGTCCGCGGCGGCGAAGGCGTGGACCGCCTTGATCGCCGACGCCGACCAGTTGTTGACGCCCCACTGCCGGATCAGGCCCGCCGAGTGCAGCTCGGCGAGGTCGGTGACGAGGGCGTGCAGGTCGGTGTCTTCGCGGCGGAGGTCGCCGAGGATCACCAGGTCGGCGTGCTCGACACCGGCGCGGAAGAACGCGTTCTCGAGTTGCGAGCGCAGGCTGTGTTCCGGGTAGCCATCCAGCCACAGCTTGGCCGAGAGCAGGTAGTCGTCCCGGCGCAGGCCCGCGGCCCGGACCATGGCCGAGAACAGCACGTCGGTGAACACCGGCGGGCTGCCAGGCAGGCCGTACACGCCGACGTCGAACAGGGTGATCCCGGCGTCGACGGCGGTCCGCAGCAGCGAGACCGCCTCGCGGAAGTCCATCCGGTCGTAGGTGTGCCACGAGCCGAGGGACAGCACGCCGGTGCGCGGGCCGTCGCGGCCGATGCGGCGCTGGGGGATGGGCACGGGATCCCTCCTAGGGGAGTCGGGGGTCGATGACGGCTTTGAGCTCGCCGAGCCGGGACATCGACTCGACGGCGGCGGACGCGCCGGCCAGCCCGACCGGCGGGCTGAACAGGGCGTCCCACGGCAGGCGATCGGCGAAGGCGCGGAAGAACTCGACCGAGCGGTGGTAGTCGGCGATGTCGCCGTTGAGCGAACCGGCGATGGTGAGTTCCTTGCCCATCACCGTGCCCAGCGGCACCGGGACGGGGGCTGGGCCGGTGGACCCGACGATCGCGACCGTCCCGCGCTGGGCGGCGAAGGCGACGGCTTCCTCGCCGATCGTCGGGCCGCCCGCGAAGTCGAAGACGTGGTCGGCACCGCGGCCGCCGGTCAGCTCGCGCACCCGCTCGACGCGATCGTCGGGAGTGGACTCGACGTCGACGGTGGCCGTGGCCCCGAACCGCTCGGCGACCTCCAGGCGCTCGCCGGGACCGCCGACGGTGATCACCGTCCCGGCTCCGCACAGGCGGGCGACCGCCGTGGCGAACACGCCGAGCGCGCCCGCGCCTTGCACGACGACCGTCGCGTTCGGACGGATGCCGCCGGACCGGGCGACCGCGCGCAGCACCGTCTTGCCCGCGCAGCCGGACATCGACGCCCAGGTGTCCCGGACGTCGTTCGGCAGCAACAGTTTCGCCGCGCCGGGCGTGACGTAGCAGTACCGGGCCAGGCCGCCGGTGGCGTAGGGGAACCGGTCGGCGCGCTGGAGGAAGCCGTAGCCGCGGTGCTCGCAGGCGACCGGCTCGCGCAGGATCGTGCACCCGTGGCACTTCCCGCACGTCGACTCCGACCAGCCGATGCGGTCGCCGGGCCGGATGTCGCGGCCGAGCGTGTCGGTGGTGCCGGGGCCGGTGGCGACGACTTCGCCGACCATCTCGTGGCCCAGCACCATCGGGAGCATGCCGGGCAGGCTCATCCGCCCCGACCAGAGGTGGACGTCGGTGCCGCACAACGTGGTGCAGGTGAGCCGGACGAGCGCGGCGCCGGGCTCCGGCTCGGCGGGCAGGGGCAGCTCGCGCAGTTCGAGAGGGGCGCGGTGGCCGGTGAGAACGGCGGCCTCCGTGTGGGTGGGCAGGGCCATCTTTTTAGTCTACAGTCGTGGAAGAAAAAGTCCAGATCCGGGAGGAAACCATGACGGCGCAACGGATCCACCCGGCAGACCTCGTGCTTCGAGGCGGTCTCGTGCACACCTTGGGTCCCGCGGGCACGGTCGCGGGCGGCCTCGCCGTCGGCAACGGGCGGATCGCCGCTGTGGGCGAGGACCTCACCGGCCACATCGGACCGCACACCGAGGTGCTGGACCTCGCCGGGCGCGTGGTGCTGCCCGGGATCAACGACGCCCACCTGCACGCGACCTGGCTCGGCGCCCGGTGGCCGCACCCGTTGCTCGGCGCGCCGCACGAGGAAACCCCGGTGGTCACCGCCGAAGACCGCCGGGCCGCGATCCTGCGGGCCGGCGACGTCTGCGCGGCGCTGGGCATCACCAGCTACACCGAACCCGGCCTCGGTCCGGGCGAGACCGGCTGCTTCTCGGCCGAAGTCCTTGACGAATACGCGGCCCTGCACCGCGAAGGCCGGCTACGGGCCCGGGTCACCGTGCTGCGCCTGTTCGGCCTCCTCGACGGCACCAGTTCGCTGCCGGACTTCGCCCGCGGCCTGGCGACCCCGGTGCCGGCGGCGGATCCGGAGTGGCTGGCCGTCCCCGGTGTCAAGATCTTCGCCGACGGCATCCCGCCGATGCGCACGGCCTGGACCCACCACTGCTACGCCGACGGCAGCCACGGCGCCCTGCTCGTCGACGGCCCGGACGACACCGAGCGCGCGGCGAACCTGGCGGCGATGATCTCGCTGGCCCACGAAGCCGGGCTCGTCGTCGGCGTCCACGCCACCGGCGAACGCAGCATCGAAGCGGCGTTGACGCACCTGCGTGCCGGTGATCACCTCGTGCACGGCGACCTGGTCACCCCGGCCCAGCTGCGGCGGATGGCAGCACGGGGCGTCGGGCTGACCACGCAACCCGCCATCGCCGCCGCGATGCGGCCGATGGTCGCCACGGCGCTCGGCGAAGACGTCGCGGCAACGGCGTGGCCGTTACGGGACATCCTCGACCTCGGCGTGCAGCTCACGCTGAGCAGCGACGCACCGGTCGTCACCCCCGACTGGCGCGTCCACCTCGCGGCGGCCGGGGAACTGCTGGGCGCACGAGATGTCACGCCCGCGCTGACCGAACGGCTGCTTCGCTGCTACACGACCGAAGCCGCGGTGCAGGACGGATCCTCGGCGTGGAAGGGATCGCTCGCGCCGGGCAAGGTGGCCGACTTCTGCGTCCTGGCCGCGAACCCGATGGCGGTCGCCTTGGGGGACCTGCCGTCGGTCACCGTCGAGCTGACCGTGACCGGCGGCCGGATCGTCCACAAGGGATAGTCAGGTCAGCAGCTGGCCGCCGTCCACCGCCAGGCTCACCCCGGTGATGTGCCCGGCGGCGGGCGAGGCCAGGAACGTCACCGCGGGTACGACGTTCTCGACGGCGGCGATGCGGCCCAGCGGGATCCGCGCCTCCCAGGCCGCGCGGGCGGCGGGGTCCGCGGCGAACCCCGCGGTCATCGGGGTGAGCACCGGGCCGGGCGCGACCGCGTTGACCCGGATCCCGTGCGGCGCCAGTTCCAGTGCGGCGGACCGGGTCAGCGCGTCGACCGCCGCCTTCGTCGCTTCGTAGTGCCCGAGCCCGGGTGTCGGCTGCCGCGCTCCGATCGAGGACACGTTCACGATCGCGCCCCGCGTGCCCGCGGCCACCATGTGCGCGCCGACCGCGCGGGTCATCAGGAACGTGCCGCGGAAGTTGACGTGCAGGCACCGGTCGAACATCTCGACGGCCAAGCCGGTCAGGGGCCCGCCGCCGCCGGCCAGGCCGGCGTTGTTGACCAGCACGTCGATGGGGCCGAACCGGTCCTCCACCAGGGGCACCGCCGCGTCGACCGCCGCCGGGTCCGCGATGTCGAGTTCGACGTACTCGCCGCCGGCCTCGCGCGCCGCGCGGGCGTCCACGTCGGCGACGACGACCCGATCGCCCGCGGCCAGGAACGCTTCGGCGACACCTCGGCCAATTCCGCCGGCGCCGCCGGTGACCACCACAACCCGTGTTTTCATTCTACAATCGTAGATGAAAGATGTGCTGCGGCGAAAGGAAACTCGTGCTCGGAAGATCGGCCTTCGGCCTCGGCTCGTGGAACACCTGGGACCGGATGGACTTCGGCGACGCCATCCGGCTGATCCGGACGGCCGTCGACGCCGGCGTCACGCTGTTCGACGTCGCCCACTACGACTTCGGCCCGCACGCGGAGAACTCGCGCACCGACCTCCTCTTCGGTGAGGCCGTCCGGAAGGCCGGGGTCGCGCGCGAGGACTACGTGCTGTGCGGGAAGCTCTGGCTCTGGGACTACCCGCGCCGAGGCTTCGCCGAACAGCTCGAGACGTCACTGGGCCGGATCGGCACCGGCCACGCGGACCTGGTCGTCGTGGGGGACTACCGGGAGCGCCCGGACGTCCCCCGGGTCGTCACGGAGGTCGCGGAGCAGATCCGGGCCGGGCGGATCGGCGGCTGGGGCGTCAACAACTGGCTCGCCGCGGACCTGGACGCCGCACTGGAGTTCGCGGAGCGGGAAGGCCTCCCGGCCCCGGAGTTCGCGCAGCTCAAGTATTCGATCGCCCGCCGTTCGATGGCCGAAGGCGAGCCCTACCGCAAGCACTTCGCGAGCGGGCGGCTGGCGTTGCAGGCGTCGGACGTCTTCGAAGGCGGTGTCCTGCTGGGCAAGGCCGCTCCGGCCCGGAAGATCGGCGCGGACGTCGGCGGGATCCGGGAGTCCATCGTGGCCGCGTCGGCGGAGGTCGGCCGGATCGCCGCGGACTTCGGTGCCACCCCGGCCCAGCTGGCGCTGGCCTTCTGCCTGGCGTACGAACCGGTGGCGAACATCCTGTTCGGCGTGAGCCGGGCGGAGCAGCTGACCGACAACCTCGGCGGGCTCCTCCTGGCCCGCGAGCACGGGCCCGAGATCCGCGCGGCCCTCGACCACCTCCGCCTGGACAACGCAGTCAACCCCGACGGCTCCTGGTAACCGCTCGTGAGTGGTAAGGCGGGTTCTAACCCGCCTTACCACTCACGAGGGCGTTCAGGGGGTGGCGAGGAAGGTGAGGGCGGCGGTGCGGAAGGGAGCACCGCGCAGGGCGCCTCCGTGGTCGCCGGGGACCAGGAGGAGGTCGCTGCCCGGCACCAGGGGGACGAGGGTCTCGATGCCCTGGCTGACCGGGTCGTCCCGGCCCGCGACGAACAGGGTCGGCACGGTGAGGGCACCGGCCCGCGGGGTGAACGGCTCCCGGCGCAGGCCCTCGATGCACCGGGCGAGGGCGGCCGGGTCGCGGCCGGGCGCGGTGATCATCCGGGCGATCGCCGCGGTCAGCGGGTCGGACGGCAACCGCCCGCCGGCGGCGAAGTCCAGGGCGGCTCCGACGTCGACGGCGCCGAACGGCTCGTGCGGGCTGATCCCGCCCAGCACCAGCCGCCGGACCGGCAGCACCGCGGGCAGTTCCCACGCCAGGCGCGCGCCGAGCGAATAGCCGACGACGTCCACTGCGGACACTGCGGACACCGCGCCGGCCGCGATCGCGAGTTCCTCCGCGATCGCCTTCGGCGTGGTGTCGGTGAGCGCCGGGCTGGACCCGTGGCCGGGCAGGTCGGGCACCACCGCCGGGCGGCCCACGGCGGTGAGCGCCGCCGGCCAGCCCGTGCTGACCCAGTCGGTGGGCCCGTCGGAGGCGAAACCGTGCAGGAGCAGCACCGGCGGCCCGGCGGGTGGCCCGTCCGGGGCGAACCGGCGTACGGCGAGGGAGGGGAGCGTCAACGAAATCCTTTCTCACGAAGAACGGCGCAGGCGCTGGAGCTCGCCGAGGGTGCGGGCCCGGGCGTCGACGGCGATCCGCAGCGCGGAGCCGACGAGGTTGAGCAGGAGCACGCAGACCATGATCGTCACGCCGGGGACGACGACCAGCCACGGCGCGGTGACCAGGTACGACCGCCCCTCGGCGATCATGTTGCCCCAGGTCGGCGTGGGCGGGGCGATGCCGAGGCCGAGGAAGCTCATGGCGCCGTCGACGAGCATCGCGGCCGCGGCCAGGATGACCACCTGCACCAGCGCCAGCGGCAGCACGTTGGGGAACACGTGCACCAGCAGGATCTTCCCGCGGCTCATCCCGGACACCCGGGCGGCGCCGATGTACTGCCGCCCGGCGATGCCGAGCACGCGGCTGCGGATCACCCGGGCGGTGAACGGCGTGAAGATCACCGTCAGCGCGATCAGCTCGGTCCAGATGCTCGCGCCCAGCGCGATGGCCAGCGCCATCGCGAGGATGATGGCCGGGAACGACATCCACGCGTCCATCAGCCGCATCAGCACCGCGTCGGCGGCCCGGTAGAAGCCGCTGACCAGGCCGATCACCATGCCGGAGAACGCCGCGCAGAGCGTGATCAACGCCGAAAGCCCGAGCGACGCGCGCCCGCCGGACACCAGCCGGGCCAGCACGTCCCGGCCGAAGGAGTCGGTGCCGAGCGGGTGCGCGCCCGAAGGCGGCAGCAGCCGGTGCACCGGGTCGGTCGCGCTGACACTCGGCAGGAAGAACGGCAGCACGACCACGGCCAGCACGATCAGGCCGAGCAGGACCGAGCACACGACGAGGGTCCGGTTGCGCCGGAACACCCGGGCCGCGCGCCGCGGCGGGCGAGCGCCCACCGAGGTGGCGGGTCCGGCGACGGCGAGGCTCATGCGACACGCACCTTCGGGTCGAGCAGCGCGTACGAGAGGTCGACCAGCAGGTTGACCACGACGAACAGCACCGCGACGAACAACGTCACGCCCTGGATGAGCGGGAAGTCGCGGGTGGACACCGCGCCCATCAGCAGGTGGCCGAGGCCGGGTACGACGAAGATCGACTCGATGATCACGATCCCGCCGACGAGCATGGCGAAGTTGCTGCCCAGCTGCGTCACCAGCGGCATCAGCGCGTTCGGCAGGACGTGCTTCAGCAGCACCCGCCGTTCCGGCAGCCCCTTGACCCGCGCCGTACGCAGGTAGGCCAGTGGCAGTTCACCCAGGACGCTCTCGCGGAGGGTGAGCACGAACAGCGCCGTCTGCCCGATGACGAGCACGGTCACCGGCAGCACCAGGGCCGGCACCGCGGCCACCGGGTCGGTGAGCAGGTCGTGGTAGCCGCTGGAGGGGAACCAGCGCAGCGTCACCGAGAACACCAGCACCAGGACCAGCGAGATCCAGAAGTCCGGCATCGCCATCCCGAGCGACGAAAGCCGGTCGAGCGCGCGGGCCACGAGGTTGCGCGGCGACACCGCCTGCCACGCCGTGATGGCCACCGACAGGACGAAGCTGATGATCGTCGACAGCACGGCCAACGTCAGCGTCGGCACGATGTGCGCGGCGACGACGCCGAGCACCGGCCGGTGGTAGGTGATCGACGTCCCGAAGTCGCCGCGCAGCACGTGCCCGCCCCAGCTCAGGTACTGCTGCCAGAGCGAACCGTCGAGCCCCATGCTCGTGCGCAGCGCCGCGACGTCGGCCGGGCGCGCGGTCGGGCCGAGGATGGCCTGGGCCGGGTCGCCCGGGATCAGCCGGATGACGAAGAACATCATGGTGCCGACGATGACCAGGATGATCAGCAGGTCGCGCAGCCGGCGCAGCAGCACCCCGGTCATGCGGCCAGCCAGGAGTTCCAGAACACCCGGTAGAAGTCGCCGTAGCCCTTGAGCCGCGGGGTGTAGGCCGCCCAGAGCTTCGACTGGCTCAGCGTGATCACCGACAGCTGCTTCCAGGTGAACGCCTGGAGCTTGTCGATCACGGCCTTCGCCTGCTCGGGGGACGTCGAAGCGTTGAACCCGGCCAGCAGGCCGTCGAGCTCCGGGGACGACGAGCCGTTGAGCGTGCCGAGGGTGAGCGCGGGCATCTGGGCGGGCGAGGTCAGCGACGAGTCGAAGAACAACGTCGTGATGTCCCAGCCACCCGGGTCCTTGGTGAGGGTGCCGAGCATGGTGGCGAAGTCGAAGGTGTCGATCTTGGTCTGCAGGCCGATCTTGCCGAGCGCGTCCTGGATGAGCACGGCCCACTTGCCGAACTCGGGGTAGGAGTTGGTGGTGACGATGTGGATCGTCGCCCCGGTGGTGATGCCGGCGTCGGCGAGCAGCTGCTTCGCGCGGGCCGGGTCGTGGTCCTTGTAGACGGATTCACCGGCGGTCGAGTAGGACGCCTTGTTGTCCGGCGAGGCGAACGCGCCGGTCTCGATGGTCAGGTCCTTGCTGCCCCCGGTCGCCGCGTTGATGGCCGGCTTGTCCAGCAGCAGGTTCAGCGCCTGGCGGGCCCGCGGGTCGGCGAACTTCGAGCCGGGGTTGAAGTTGGGGATGACGACGTTCTCGTTGCCGCCCGGCAGGTTGTGCACCACCAGGTTCGGGTTGGCCTTGAGCTGCTCGTACTGGTCGTTGGCCGGCATCGCGTGGTCCCACTGGCCGGTCTGCAGGCCGTTGATCAGCGCGTCCTGGTCGCCGACGACCTGGTAGGTGACGGTGTCGAGGTAGGCGTGCTTGGCGCCGGCCTGGCCACCCCAGTTCTCCTCGGACCGCGACCGGTAGCCGTCGTAGCGCTCCAGCACCAGCTGCTGGCCGATGTCCCAGCTCTTCAGCTTGTACGGGCCGGTGCCGATCGCCTTGTCCGGCCCGAACCCGGTCGCGGGCAGGCCCACGAGGTTCTTCGCCTCGTAGATCTCGGTGCCCGCGCCGGCCAGCTCGTCGATCAGCGGGTAGCGCGGCCGCTTGAGGCCGATGGTCACCGTCGCCTTGTCGGGCGCGGTGATGGCGGCGATGTCCGGCGTGACGAGCTGCCCGGTGCGGTGGCTCTTCTGCCAGCGCTGGAGGCTCGCGACGACGTCGTCCGCGGTCAGCGGGTGGCCGTCCTGGAACGTGACGCCCTGGCGCAGCTTGAAGGTGTAGGCGAGCCGGTCGGGGCTGGTCGTGTACGTGTCGACGAGCATCGGCCGGGCGACGAAGTGCTGGTCGACCTCGAACAGCTTCTCGTACATCATGTTGCCGATCTGCGCGGTCACCTGGCCGGGGTTGGCGACCATGTCGAGCGACTGCGGATCGGTGGGCACAGCGACGGTGAGGTTGCCGCCGCGGACCGGCGGCCCGTCGGCGGCGGCCGGGGTGTCCGCGCGGCCCGCGCAGCCCGCGAGCAGGGTGGCCGCGGCGGCGAGGGCGGCGAGCAGGGGAGTTCTCTTCATGGGCGCGTCGATCCTGTGTGGGGGAGGGCGGGCAGTTCGGGGTTGGCGGCGAGCAGCCGTCGCGTGTAGTCGTGCTGCGGGGACAGGCGGATCTCGTCGGGGGTGCCGGTTTCGATCAGCTCGCCGCGGTACATCACGCCGACGCGGTCGGCCACCGACAGCACGAGGCTGAGGTTGTGGGTGATGAACAGCAGGCTCAGCGTGCGGGTGCGGCGCAGGTCCAGCAGCAGGTTCATCACCTGGCCCTGCACCGAGACGTCCAGGGCCGACGTCGGCTCGTCGGCGACGATCAGCTCGGGCCCGGCGGCGATCGCCCGCGCGATGGAGACGCGCTGCCGCTGCCCGCCGGACAGCTGCGACGGCAGCTTCCCCGCGGTGTCCTCCGGCAGCCCGACCTCGTCGATCAGGTCGGCGACCCGGCGGTCCAGCTCGGCGCCGCGCAGCGGGGTCAGTTCCTTCAGCGGCTCGGCGATGATCCGCGCGGCGGTGTGGCGGGGGTCCAGCGAGCTCTGCGGGTCCTGGAAGATGAGCTGGACGCGGCGGCGGAACGCCCGCTCGTCGCCCGTCAGCCCGGCGGGCGTGATCCCGTGCGCGCCGAAGGCGATCGTGCCGGACGTCGGCGGTTCCAGCGCGCTGACCAGCCGGCCGAGGGTCGACTTGCCGGAGCCGGATTCGCCGACCAGTCCGAAGAACTCGCCGGGCGGGAGCTCCAGGGAGACCTCCCGCACCGCTTCGACCCGGCGTCCTTTTCGGCCGTACACTTTGGACACCGCGGTGATGCTCAGCGGCGGCCCTTCGCGGTCCCTTTCCGGCCGCACCTTGAGCGGCCGGGTTTCGACGGCTTCGGTCGCTTCGCCCGCCATGGCGGATTCGAGCAGAGCGGGGGAGATGGTGGGGAACCCGTCGCGGCGGTCGACGCCGAGCTGCGGCACGCAGCCGAGCAGCGCCCGGGTGTACGGGTGCTTCGGCCGCGTCAGGACTTCGTCTCTTGAACCCACTTCGACCAGGCGGCCGCGGTACATCACCGCGATCCGGTCCGCGACCTGCGCGGCGACGCCCATGTCGTGGGTGATGAACACGCAGGCGGTGCCGTGGTCGCGGCGCACGCGGTCGAAGAGCGTGAGGATCTCCGCCTGCGTGGTGACGTCGAGCGCGGTGGTCGGTTCGTCGGCGATGAGCAGGTCCGGGTCGGCCATCAGGGCCAGCGCGATCATCACGCGCTGCTGCATGCCGCCGGACATCTGGTGCGGGTACAGCCGCAGGATCCGGTCGGTGTCGGTGAGGCCGACCTCGGTCAGCAGCCGCTTCGCCTTGGCTTCGGCCCGCTTGCGCAGCGGGCTGCCGCGCCGGGCCGCCTGCCCGGGCAGCGAACCGGGCTCGCGGTAGGCCTCGGCCAGCTGGTGGCGAACGCGGCGGCTCGGGTTCAGCGAGTCGAGGGCCTCCTGGAAGATCATGCCGATCCGCGGCCCGCGGTAGGCGCGCATCGCGTCGGCGGGCAGCTTCGTCACGTCCACGCCGTCGAAGGCGATTTCGCCGCGGGTGCGCACGGGGGCGACGAATTCGAGCAGGCGGATGATCGACAGGGCGGTCACGGTCTTGCCGCTGCCGGACTCGCCGACCACGCAGAGCGTCCGCCCTTGCCCGAGATCGAGGGACAGCTCCCGCACGAGTTCGCGTTCGGTGTCGTCGGTGACGACGCCGACGGTGAGCTCCCGGATTTCGAGCAGCGCCATGGATTCCCCTTCCTCGCGCCCGCCGCGCGGGCGGACCGGACTGCCGGGCACCGGCAGGGGTAGTTCTACGCATGTTGACACTGGCCGCAGGTCGTGTCAATGGTTTTATTCTACGAACGTAGGAAGTTGAAACATCACGGCTTTTGTTGCTGCGCGGGAGAAATTCGTCGCTGGAACTTTTTATCTACGCATGTAGAGTGTCCGCGTCGAACAGAAGGAGGACGACGTGACGCCCACCCCAGCCACGCCTGACCGGATCGTGGAAACCGCCGTCGGGTACATGGCCGCCCAGCAGCTCTTCGCCGCCAACCGGATCGGCCTGTTCCCGGCGCTGGCGGCCGGCCCGCGCGGCCCGGCCGAGCTGGCCGAGCGCACCGGAAAGCCGGAGAAGATCGTCCGGATCCTCGGGGACGCCCTCGCTGCACACGGCCTGCTGTCCCGCGTGGACGGTCGCTACGCGCTCACCCCCGACACCGCCGAGTACCTCGGCGGGGGAGGTCTGGACCTCTCGCCGTTCCTGACCTTCCTGGAGACCATCAGCTACCCGCACTGGCTCCAGTTCGCGCACACCACCGACACCGGCGAACCCGGCGACCTCGATCTCACCGGCGACCGCTGGACCACGTTCCTCGGCGGGGTCATGGTGTATAACGCCCTACACGCGCGCATGCTGGCGCGCAGTTTCGACTTCGGCGGGTACAAGAACCTCCTGGACCTGGGCGGCCTCTCCGCCGAGTTCGCGCTCCAGGCCCTTCACGCCAACGACGTCCTGCGGGCCACGTTCGTCTACGACCCGCGGTCGGTGGACTCGGTCACCGCGGCCGTCGCGGAGTTCGCCGAGCGGACGACCGTCGTCGGTGCGCCGACCCCGGACGCCGAACCCGAGGGCGAGTTCGATCTCGTCCTGGTCAACCACGTGGTCCACCGGTTCTCCGTCGACGAGAACCGGGCGATCCTGCGGCACGTGCGGGCCGCGGCGGCCCCCGGCGCCCGGCTGCTGCTGCTCGATTTCTTCCTGGACGAGGACGACTCGCCGCGGGCTCTGGACGCCCTGCACGCGGGGGAGTACCTGGTCATCGACGGCACGGTCGTGTACCCCGAGCGGGACGTCCGGGGCTGGCTGGCCGGCGCCGGGTGGCGCCCGGTGGACCGGCTCACGCTGCCGGGTTCGCCGCGGGTGCTCGTCGCGGAGGCGGTGTGACCATGGGTCTCGACCCCGCGGTGCGGGAGCTGCTGGCCCGCAGCCCCGACGGCCCCGACCGGCCGATGACGGCCGCCGAGCTGCGGGCCGCGTTCGCCGCCGCACGTCCGGAGCCGGGCCCGGCGGCGCCGGTCGCCTCGGTGACCGACGTGTCCGTGCCGGGTCCGGGCGGTGACCTGCGCGTCCGGCTGTACCTGCCGGACACCCCGGGGCCGGTGCCGGTGTTCGTGTGGCTCCACGGCGGCGGCTGGACGCTGGGCTCGATCGACGAGAACGAAGTCGCCTCGCGGGCGGTGTGCGCGGCGGCGTCGGTCGCGGTCGCGGCGGTCGAGTACCGCCTCGCGCCCGAGGACCCCTACCCGGCAGCGCCGGCGGACTGCTACGCGGTGTTGGAATGGCTGGCGGCGGGCGGCGCGGGCCCGGCGGTGGCCGCATCCCGCATCGCGGTCGGCGGCGAGAGCGCCGGCGGCAATCTGTCCACAGTGGTCTCGATGATGGCTCGCGACGGCGGTGGTCCGCCGATCGCGGCGCAGGTGCTGATCTGCCCGGTGTTCGGCCACCCGGACGACGGGCATCCGTCCTATGCGGACTTCGCCACGGGTTACGGCATGACGGCCGACGCGATGCGGTTCTTCTTCGCCCAGTACGCCCCGCCTTCGCTGGACGATCCGTACGTTCTGCCGTCACGTGCTCGTGACCTCACGGGCCTGCCGCCGGCGTTGGTGCTGACGGCGGAGTACGACGTCCTGCGCGACGAAGGGGAGGAGTTCGCCCAGCGGCTGTCCGACGCCGGGGTGGCGGTGGACCTGCACCGGTACGCCGGGCAGATCCACGGGTTCTACGGGCTGTACACGGACCTGCCCGCCTCGGCGCGCTCGCACGCCGAGGCGGCCGCGTTCCTGCGGGGGATCTTCGCCTGAGGTCAGGGGCGGGTGAGGCGGTCCAGGAGGGACTCCAGGTGCCGGTGCTGGAGGTCGGTCGTGGAGAACTCACCCGCCACCAGGCTCATCACGTTGGCACCGGCGTTGAGCAGGACGATCTCGTCGACGATCTGCTCGTCCGGCGTCTCGGTGACGATGTCGCCGTCTTCGCGGCCCTCGGCGAGGAAGCGGTGCAGCAGCCCACGCCACTCGCGGACGTGCTCGAGGTACTTGTCGTGCATCCGCCGGTTGCCCAGCGACATCTGCCAGAAGATCAGCAGCACCCGCCCGGCGGTGATCCGCTCCTCGTCGATCGGCATGGACGACACGCAGATTTCGCGCAGCGCGGTGAGCCCCCGCAGCCCGTCGAGTTCGACGTATTCGCGCATCATGCCGAGGGCGCGCTCGTAGGTGGCCGCGATGATGTCTTCCTTGCTGGGGAAGTACAGCTTCAGGGCCCCGTTGGCGAACCCGGCGGCGGCGGCGATCTCCCGCATGGTGGCGGCCTCGATGCCGCCGCGCACGATCAGGTCCCACGTCACGTCGACGATGTCGCTGCGCCGCTGGTCGTGGTCGATGATCTTGGGCACCCGGCACCTCCCGCACTGGTTTCTCTACCAGTGTAGGAGAAAGTGTCCTCGACGACAGCCGGGGGTCAGCGCTCGAACACGCGCCGCCCCGCGAACCATGTCTCGACGACCCGCGTGTCCCCCACCTCGGCGGTCCGGAAGGGATTCCGGTCCAGCACCACGAGGTCCGCTGACCGGCCCGGCGTCAGCGCGCCGGTCACGTCGTCCAGCCCGCACGCCCGCGCCCCGCCCAGGGTGAAAACTTCGATCGCCTCCGCCAAGGTGATCGCCTGCTCCGGCCACAACGCTCCCGGCCGGCGGCCGTGCGGGTCGGTCCGGGTCACCAGCCCGGCGATGCCCTCCCAAGCGTTCGGCGACTCGCTCACCGGCCAGTCCGACCCGCCCGCGACCAGCGCGCCGGTGTCCAGCAGCGTCCGGTTCGGCTGCATCCGGGCGGCGCGCGGGCCCGGCAGGACCTCCGCGATCGCCGACGGGATCACGCCCGGGACCCACAGGAACGGTGAGATGTCCGCCGCGACGCCCAGCGCGGCGAACCGCGGGAGGTCGTCCGGGTGCACGAACTGCCCGTGGGCCACCTGGAAGCGGGCGGCGGCGAACCCCGCGGCCCGGACCTGCTCGACGGCGTCCAGGAACTGCCGGACGGAGGCGTCGCCGGTGCAGTGGACCTTCGCCGACAGGCCGGCGGCGGCCGCCTTCAGCAGCCACTCGGTCAGCTCGGCCGGGGACATCGTCGTGGTGCCGTGGAAGCAGGCGCCGTGGGTTTCGTCGGGCAGGTACGGTTCCAGGAACGCCGCGGTGCGCGTCGGCGGCACCCCGTCGAGGAAGATCTTCACGAAGTCCGGGCGGTGGTGCTCGGTGCGGTACTGCTGCGCCACCTCGAGCAGCGGCGCGCCGATCGGGTCGACGCCGAAGATCGGGTCGTTGACCAGCAGCGACGACACCACCCACGCGTCGAGCTCGCCGGCGAGGTCCAGCGAGCGAAGCGCGTCCAGGATGTCCGTGGACACCCCCGCGTCCTGGAACGCCGTGACGCCGAAGCCGTGCAGGACCTCGATCGCCCGCTTCGACGCGCGCCGGTGCTGCTCCGGCGTCAAGTCGCCGGCGACCCGCTCGACCAGGACGCCCGCCGCTTCCAGCAGGAGCCCGCTCGGCGAGCCGCCGTCGCGGACGATCACGCCGCCGGGCGGGTCCGGGGTCGCCGTCGTGATGCCCGCCAGCTCCAGGGCGCGGCTGCTCACCCAGCGGTTGTGCCGGCTGTCGTCGGACAGCGAGACGGGCCGCCCGCCCGCGGCGTCGTCCAGCGCCCGCCGAGCCGACGGCGAAGACAGCTCGGAGACCAGCGTGGACGCCCAGGCGCCGCCGGTCAGCCACTCGTCCGGGCCGAGCGACGCGGCCCGCGCGCGGACGGCGGCCAGGATGTCCGCCAGGCCGGCGTCGGCGCCGAAGGTGAGCTCGAACAGCTCCGCCCGGCCGGCGAGCGCGTGGTGGTTGTGTACGTCGACCAGGCCGGGCATGACGAACGCGCCGCCGAGGTCGAGCACCTCGGCCGCGGTGTCCCCGGGCGCGGTGATCTTCCCGCCGGACACCGCGAGCGAGGACGCCCACGGCCGCGCCGGGTCCATCGTGTACACGACGGCGTTGGTCAGCAGCAGGTCGGCGGCCACGGCTCAGCCCTCCGCCGGGTCGTATTCGCCGGGGTGCACGGTGGTGCTCAGCAGCCGCCCGTGCGCGCCGAAGGTGAAGTGCGTCGGGTGCTCGCCGGTGCCGTCGAGCCCGAACAGGACGCCGTGGGAGCGCAGGCGGCGGGCGTCCCGGTGGTCGGCGACGGTGACCGACGCGCACGGGATGACCTTCTCCCGCCAGGCGAAGACGTGGATGCCGGGCCGGATCCGGTAGACGGTGTTCTCGTCGGTGTCGGCCAGGCCGCGCTCGGGTCCGGCCAGGCACTGCCAGGTGTACCAGTGCGGGCTGAGGTAGACGTGCTCGTAGGCGTGCTCGCGGCTGTACACCCAGAGCACCCGGCGGCCGATCAGGGCGGTGCTCGGCGCCATCGGCTCGCCGCGGACGTCGAAGCCGCCGAGGGTCGCGGGCCGGAACCGCTGGGTGACGCGCGGGGTGCCGTGGTCGCCGATCGTCGTGGTGACGACCAGCGCGCGGCCGTCGCGCAGGTCCAGCACGAGCGAAACGGCTTCGTGGGCGACGGGGTGGAACTGGACGTAGTAGAGGTCGTCGTCGACGAGGAACGTTTCGGCCGGCACGGCCGAGCCGTCCCAGGTGACGTCCGTGCCGGTGAAGCCGGCGGAGTGGCCGGGGCCGTCGTCGCGCAGGTCGAAGGTCCGGCCGTCGAGGTCGCCGGTGACCGGGGCCTTGTTCGCGTCGAAGCCGGGGGCCAGGCCGTCCAGCGGGAGCCAGGTCGAGGTGTCGGAGAGCGTGCTCACCCCGGTGAGTCTCGGCCGCCGTCGCCGTCCGCGGAACCGCTCGTGCGGCCGCGGACAACAACGCTGCGCTCGCGGCCAACCACGCGGTGGTCCCCGCGGTGATGATGGGCGCATGCGAACCGATCTCGCCGGGAAGGCGGTCCTGGTGACCGGTGGTGCCTCCGGCATCGGCCTGGCCTGCGCCCGGGCGTTCCGCGCCGAGGGTGCCCGCGTCGGCGTCGTCGACCGGGTGGCCGGACCGGACGTCGTGCGGGCCGACGTCGCCGACGAACCCGCACTGGCGGCCGCCGTGGAGACCGTGGCCCGCGGCTTCGGCGGCCTCGACGTCGTGGTCGGGTGCGCCGGGATCTCCGGGCCGGTCGGCACGCCGCTGGCCGCGACCACGGCCGAGGCGGTGGCCCGGGTGCTCGCGGTCAACGTCACCGGGCAGTTCCTGCTGGTCAAGCACGCGCTGCCGTGGCTGTCCGACGGCGGGGCGGTGGTCCTGCTCGGCAGCGATTCGGCGTTCACGGCGGCGCCGGGCATGGTGCCCTACTGCGCGTCCAAGGGCGCGGTGGTCGCGATGACCCGGGCGCTGGCCGTCGAGGTGCCGGGCATCCGGGTCAACTGCGTCTGCCCGTCGGTGGTCGACACCCCCATGGCGCGCGCCGACCTCGGCGCCGCCCTGGACGACCCCGCGTTCCCGGTCCAGGCGGCCGGCGACGTCGCCCGGCAGGTGCTGTTCCTCGCGTCCCCGGCTTCGCGGCCGGTCAACGGCCAGGCGCTGCTGGCCGACTTCGGGATGTCGGCGCGATCCGCGTTCCCCGCTTAGGAAAGGATCCACAGTGGACTTATCAGGCAAGGTCATCGCGATCACCGGCGGCGGTACGGGCATCGGTGCCGCGGTCGCCCGCCGGTACGCGGGCGAAGGCGCGCACGTGGCCGTGCTCGGACGGCGGCGCGAACCTCTCGAGAAGGTGGCCGCGGAAACCGGCGCCCGCGTCATCGCGTGTGACGCGAGCGTGCGCGAGGACGCCGAAAGCGCCATCGCCGAGATCATCGGCGAGTACGGCCGGCTCGACGTCGTCGTCGCCAACGCCGGCGGGCACGGCCTGTCGTCGGTGGTCGACACCGGCGACGACGAGTGGGAGCTGGCGTTGCGCTCGAACCTGTCGAGTGCGTTCGTGCTCTGCCGGGCCGCGCTGCCGTCGCTGGTCGAGACGGGCGGGCAGGTCGTCGTGGTGTCGTCGCTGGCCGGGCTGTTCGCCGGACCGAACGTCGCCGGCTACACCGTGGCCAAGCACGCGCTGATCGGCCTGACCCGCTCGATCGCCCGCGACTTCGGCCCGCGCGGGGTGCGGGCGAACGCGGTGTGCCCGGGCTGGGTCCGCACCCCGATGGCGGACGGCGAGATGGACCAGTTCGCCGCGGCGGCGGGTTTCGACGGCGGCCACGACGAGGGTTACCGCCGCGTGACGGCCGAGGTCCCGCTGCGCCGCCCCGCCGAGCCCGAGGAGATCGCGGCCATCGTGCGGTTCCTGGGCTCGGCGGAGTCGTCCTACATCACCGGCGCGGTGATCGTCGCCGACGGTGGCGCGCACGCGGTGGACCTGCCGACACTGGCTTTCGAGCGCGCCGGGATGTGACACCACGGCTCGTGAGTGCGTAACAGTGTTCTAACACTGTTACGCACTCACGAGCCGAGGTAGGCGGAGTGCAGGGTGGCGGGGGAGTCGAGCAGGGTCTGCGCGTCACCGGTGTAGGTGACGCGGCCCGACGAGACCACCACCGCCTCCTGCGCGACGCCGAGTGCCAGGTGCGTGAACTGCTCCACCAGCAGGATCGCCGCCCCTTCGGCGGCGAACCGGGTGACCACCGGCAGCAGCCGGGTGAACACGACCGGGGCCAGGCCCAGCGACATCTCGTCGATGAGCAGGAACGCCGGGCGCGCGGCGAACGCCCGCGCCAGCACCACCATCTGCTGCTCACCGCCGGACAGCAGGGCCGCGGGGGAGTCGCGCCGCTTCTCCAGCTCGGGGAACAGCCCGAGGACCTCGTCGACGACCGCGGGCGTGCGGGCGGTCAGACGGAGGTTCTCCAGCACCGTCAGGCCCGGGAACACCGCGCGGCCCTGTTCGATGTGGGCCAGCCCGAGCCGGGTCCGCGCCACCCGCGAGTGCCGCGTGACGTTCACCCCGCCGAGGTGGACGCTGCCCGCCGACGGCGGCACCACGCCCGACACCGCCTCCAGCAGGCTCGTCTTGCCGGCGCCGTTGGGCCCGACCAGCGCCGTGATCCGGCCCGGTTCGAGGACGAGGTCGACGTCGCGGATGACCGGGCCGGCCCCGCGCTCGACCGTCAGCCCATGGATGCGCAACGCGTTCACAGCAGCTCCGTTTCGCCCATGTAGGCCTTCAGCACGGCCGGGTCGGCCAGGACGTCCGCCTGCGGTCCGCTCGCCAGCACCCGGCCGAAGTCGAGCACGGTGAGCGTGTCGCAGACCGACCGGACGAGGTCGAGGTCGTGCTCGATGAGCAGCACCGACACCCCGAACCGCGCGGGCACCTGCCGCAGCCGCCGCCCGAACGCCACGTGCTCCTCGTGCGGCAGGCCCGCCGCGGGCTCGTCGAGCAGCAGCACCCGCGGTTGCGCGAGGAGGTGGCCGACGACTTCGACGAGCCGCCGGGCACCCGCGTCCACCCGGGACAGCGGTGTCCGCGGCCCCGGGCAGCCGAAGAACTCCAGGGCGCCGGCCACCTCGCGGCCGCTGAGCCGCCGCCGGGCGACGAACCGCACGTACGCGCCTACGGTGAGCCCGGGCGGGACGCGGTCCTGCTGGAACGTCCGCCGCAGCCCGCTGCGGGCCCGCACGGTCGGCGAGCCGGTGAGCGGACGGCCGCCGAGGGTGGCGGTGCCGGTGGCCCGGGGCAGGAAGCCGCTGAGCGCGTCGACCAAAGTGGACTTCCCGGCGCCGTTGGGCCCGATCACGCCGAGGATGCCGTGTTCCGGCACCGTGATGTCCACATCGGACAGTGCGGTGACGTGTCCGAAGGAGACGCTCAGCCCGCGGACCTCGAGCACCGGGTCGCCGGGTGGCAGCGGCTCGACGTCGGGGCCGCTTTCGGCGAGCCCGACCCCGGCGGTCCGGCCGGAGCGGCGGCGGTACCAGAGGGCGCGCACGGCGGTGCCGAGGTTGCCGCGGCTGGTCAGGGCCTGGACGCCGAGCACGCCGAAGACGACGAAACCCCAGTCCTGGGGGACACCCCAGCGTTTGAGCAGCTCGGGTACGGCGACCCAGAGCAGCGCGCCGAAGACGGCCATGTCGATCAGGTGGGCGCCGGACATGATGGCCAGCACGTAGAGCGCGAGGGACTGGATCGCGGTGAAGCTGGCCGGGAAGGCGAGCCCGACCTGGCCGGTGAGCAGCCCGCCGCTGATACCACCGAGGGCCGCGCTGACGGCGAAGGCGGTGAGTTTCGACGTCCGCACGCCCGCGCCGACGGCGGCGGTGCCGCGTTCGGAGAAGGCGACCAGGTGCCAGCTGCTGCCCCAGCGGCCGCGGCGCAGGAAGTGCACGAGCAGCCCGCAGGCGACCAGCACCAGCACGGCGAACAGGAAGTAGGACCGGTCGCCGGAGAAGGCCTCCGGCCGCTCGACCGAGAGCCCTTCGGTGGCGCCGGGGAACTGGATCTGCACGAGCGTGAGGTCGGCGGCCGCGGCGAGCCCGAGCGTGACGACGGCGAGGGTGATGCCTCGCAACCGCAGCGCGGGCAACCCGACGAGCACCCCGGCCCCGGCGGCGGCGAGGCCGCCGAGCAGCAGCCAGGTGCCGAACCCGCCGGGCACTCCGGCGACGTTGCACGCGGAGACGACGAAGGCCCCGACGGCGGCGAAGGTGAGTTGGCAGAGCGAGATCATCCCGGCGGTCCCGGTGACGATCCCGAGCCCGAGCAGCGCGATGGCGGCGACGACGGCACTGACCCCGAGGTAGACGAAGTACCCGGCCAGCCCGACGCTCAACGCATACCCGACGGCCACGGCCACAGCCGCGACGACGAAGGGCAGAGCGGCGCGCGCCAGGCGGTTCTCAGCGAGCCGCATCCCAGACCTCCTTGCGTTGGGTCCACAGCAGCAGGGCCACGATCACCAGGAACGGCAGGAAGTACCGCAGCACCGACAGCCGGTCGCTCTGCGCCACCGCGCCCTGGGCCATCCCCAGCACCAGCCCGCCCGCCACCGCCAGGTCCAGCCGCCGGAAGCCGCCCAGCAACGCCGCCGCCGCGGCCGGGACCACCAGCATCGCCAGCGAGGTCGGGTCGTTCGACTGGGACGGGGCCACGATCGACACCGCCAGGGTCGCGATCACGCCGGTGGTCGTCCAGACGCCGACCGACAGCGGACGGGCCGGGATGCCCAGCAGTTCCGCGGTCGTCGGGCGTTCCGACAAGGCCCGCAGGCGGACGCCCAGCGCCGTGCGGGTCAGCACCGTCCGGCAGCCCAGCGCCACCAGGACCGCCAGCGCGACCGTCACCACCGTGACCTGGCTGACCACGACACCGCCGGCGGTGAACGCCGGTCCCGCCAGCAGCGGGTGGAACGGTTGCGGTTTGTTGCCGAAGAGGATGAACGCCAGCGAGATCAGCAGCAGGAGCACGGCGACCGTCGCCGCCGAGCGGGTTCCGGTGTCCGCCTCGGCGAGCCACGTCGAGACGATCCAGCCGAGCACCGCGCTCAGCGCGCCGCCGAGCAGGATTCCGGCGAGGGTCGCCAGCCATTCCGGCAGCCCCAGGTGGACGGAGAGGAAGACGGCGACGTAGCAGCCGAACATCCCGGTCGCGGACTGGGCGAAGTTGACCACCCGCACCAGCCGCGACATCAGCGTCAGGCAGACCGCCAGCACCGCGTAGAGGCCGCCGGCGGCCAGACCGGCCAGAGCACCCTGCAGCATGCACGTCCTCCTAGGACCGGGGGATCCGGAGCCAGTCCTGCGCGACCAGTTCCCACTTGCCGGTGCCGGAGGCGAGCTTGATCGGCCAGCCCGCGGTGTTGTCGTGGTGGGCCTGCGCGGGGCCGAACACGTACGGCGTCCCGACCATCGGGTCGCTGATCGGCTTCATCTCCCGCAGCGCCTTCGACACCGTTTCGCGTGTGATGTCGCCCTTCATCCCGCCCAGGACGGCGAGGAAGTACTTCGCCGCCAGGTAGCCGCCCTGGCTGAACGACGTCAGCGGGATCTTGTTCTTCGTCATCAGGTCCCGCCAGTCCTTGTTGGCCGGGGCGGCGGCGTCGGTGAACGGGTAGAACTCCGCCGGCACGTACACCCCGGCGCCCGCGTTCGAGATCGCTTTGGCGTAGTTCTCGCTGTAGACGCTGGTCAGCAGCAGCCACGTGAGGTCGGTCCAGCCCTGCGCCTGCGCGGCCTTGAGCTGGCCGATCGAGTCCGGCTCCACCGGGTTGACCGTGATGGCCTTGCAGCCGGCCGCGCGCGCTTTCACGATGTAGGGCGTGTAGTCCGAGCCGCCGTAGGGCACGGTCGAATCGACGTACGTCAGCTTCTTGCCGGTGATCTTGGTCCACTCGGCGATGGCCGCCTGGTACGCCGGGAGCGTGTTGCCGGCGATCTCCAGCAGCGCGCAGATGTGGTCCAGCTTCAGCACTTCCGAGCCGTACAGCAGGGTCAGCGTCATGTCGTGGAACGGCCCGACGTTCACCGGCGCGATGTTCGGGCTGGAGAAGCACGCCGGGTCGACGCCGATACCCGGCATCGACAGGATCTTCTGCTGCTCGTAGTACTTCTCGTTGATCTCGCACTCGATGAGGCTCGACGACCCGACGAGCGCGACGGCTCCGTCGCCGCCGACCACCTCGCGGGCCGCCGCGGCGGCCGCCGCCGGGTCGCCCTTGTCGTCGATGGCCTTGTACTCGATCTTGCGGCCGTTGACACCACCGGCCGCGTTGGCCGCGTCGAACACGGCCTTCGCGGCCTGGGACGCCTCCGGGAAGGTGGCCGCGCCGGACAGCGCGTTCACCGAACCGACCACGATCGGGCCGTTCGAGCCGGCGTCGGAACCGGCGCAGCCCGCGGTGGCCAGGAGTACGGCCGCCGCGAGGGCGGGCAGGACTTTTCTCATTGCTGCTCCCGGAGGGCGGCCACGACGGGCGCGGAGTCGACGATCTGCTCGAAGGACACGACCTCGCCGCTCGCGAAGCGCCACAGGTGCGCGACGCGGGCGGTGAACGACCGGCCGGTCCGGCGGTGCGTGCCGGTGTAGGTCCCGACGCCGATCACCGCCTCGCCGGCGTCGAACAGGTCGCCGAGGGTGAAGCGGTAGCCGTCCCAGTCCCGGCCGATGGCCTCGAACACGTGCTCGCGCACCTCCTCCGGGCCGGTGTACGTGCCGGCGTAGGGGAACCCGGCCGCCTCCGTCCACGTCGTCTCGGGGCCGAGCGGGGCGAGCATGCCGGGCAGGTCGCCGGCGTCGCTGGCCGCGTAGTGCGCGCGGATGACGTCCACATCGGACACGGGTGGCTCCTTCAGACGAGCTGGGTGTCGGGGTAGGCCACCGCGCCCAGCGGGTGGATGTGCCCGCCGGCGCGGGAGTGCTCGGACTCCCCGTCGCCGGTCAGGCCGAGGAAGACGCCGGTGGTGCGCAGGGCGGGGCCGAGGTCGTGCAGCCACACGCTCGCCACGGCGATCCGGAACTCGCGGAAGCAGAAGAGGTAGAGCCCGTCGGCGAACTTCCAGACCGTCGACAGGTCCATGTCGCCGTGCCCGCGCTGGACGCCTTCCAGGCATTGCCAGGCGTAGCGCTCCGAGGAGACGTAGACGTGCTCGTAGAGGTGGTCGGGGCTGTAGCGGTAGAGGTTCCGCTTGCCGATCAGGTCGCGCGACGGCCCGGGCACGGCCCCGGACGGCTCGCCGCCGTCGGTGACGCCCGCCCGGAAGTCCTGCGAGACGCGGGGAACGCCTTCGACGTCCTCGGCGCCGATCACCGAGCGGACGGCGAGGGCGCGGTGGGTGGCCGTCGAATACACGACGGTCAGCGCTTCGCCGTCGACGCTGGTGCGCGGCAGGTTCACGAAGAAGACGTCGTCGCGCACGGCGACGGCGTCGTACGGGTCTTCGACGCCGTTGCACAGGACGTGCTCGGCGTCGGAGAAGCTCAGGGCCAGGACTTCGCCGTCGTCGAGGGTGATCGTGACGTCCCGGCCGGAGAGGTCGGCGTTCGGCAGGCGGTAGGTGGCGATGCCGGCCGCGAACTCGTCGTAGGTGCGCCAGTCGTCGGAGGGGGCTTCGGGCATGGCCTCATCGTCGGGCGGCCCCGGCGTCCGGGCGAGCGGTCACGCGCTGGCGGGCAACTACCGGACGCTGACGGTCAACTCCCGGCGCACCTCGCTCGGCGCCCGGCCGAACGCGCTCTTGAACACCCGGCTGAAGTGCGCGGCGTCGACGAACCCCCAGCGGGCGGCGATGGCCGCGACCGGGCGGCCGGCGTGCACCGGGTCGAGGAGGTCGCGGCGGCAGTGCTCGAGCCGCCGGGTGCGGATCCAGCCCGAGACGGTGGTGCCCTGCTCCTGGAACAGCCCGTGCAGGTGCCGGGTGGAGATGAAGTGCTCGGCCGCGATCCGCGCCGGGTTCAGGTCGGCCGACTGCAGGTTCGCGTCGATGTGCGCGCGGATCCGGCGCATCAGCTCGTGGTGGGGGTCGGCGTGGGCGCGGGCGAGGTCCAGTTCGGTGGCGACGAGGGTGGAGAGCAGGTCGACCGCGCTGTGCGCCAGCCGGGCGCCCGCCGGGCCCGCCAGCTGCTCGAGGTTGCCGCCGAGCTGGGCCAGGAACGGCACGACGACGTTGCCGACGCCTTCCCGGCCCGACATCCGGACCGCGGTCAGCCGCCCGACGAGCTCGGCCGGCAGGTCGATCAGCCGCTGCGGGAACATCACGACGAGGGTGCGGAAGTCCTCTTCGAACACCAGCGAGTACGGCCGGTGCGTGTCGTAGAGGGCGACGTCGCCGGGCCGCAGCACGGCCTGGCGATCGTCCTGCACCAGCAGGCCGGTGCCGGCCAGGATCAGGCTCAGCTTGTAGTAGCGCCGCTCGCCGCGCGCGATCAGCTCCGGCGTGCGCTCGACGACGTGGGGCGAGGCGGTGATCTCGGAAACCTGCACGTCGTCGGCCGCCGACGAGCGGATCCGGCCGCGGAAGCCGTCACCGCCCGCCGTCACGTGCAGGGGCACGAAGGACTGCGAAACGGCGGTGCGGAACTCGGTGAAGTCACGGGCGATGAGGGTCGTCGGGGCAGGCACGGGGTCACCTCGCAGCGTCGGGAGGGCACGGCATCGTATACGATAAGCGATACGATCTTCGGCGACAATGCCCGCCGAGCGTGTGAACGGCGGGCCGTCCGGGCATTCCGCCGGCATGACCAGAACCCGGGTGTACCGCGACGGCGAGCTGCAGAAGGAAGACTTTCCCGTCGAGGACGTGTCCGAGTTCCTGGCCGAGCCGGGCACCGCGGTGTGGGTCGACCTGTGCGCGCCGACCGAGGCGGACCTGGCCGAGCTCGCCGAGGAGCTGGGCCTGCACCGGCTCGCCGTCGAGGACGCGGTGTCCGAACACCAGCGGCCCAAGCTCGACCGCTACGACGGCCACGCCTTCCTCGCGGCCTACGCGGTGCGGTTCGACGCGGGATCCGGCGAGGTCACCACCGCCGAACTCGGCGCCTTCGTCACGCCGCGGGCGCTGGTCACCGTGCGCAAGGACGACGGCTTCGACATCGAGCCGGTCATGCGGGCCTGGGACCGGGCGCCGGAGCTGGCGAAGTCGGGCGTGCCGTTCCTGCTGCACGGCCTGCTCGACCACGTCGTCGACGGGCAGTACGAAGCCGTGCAGGCGCTCGACGACGAGGTCGAAGCCCTGGAGGACCTGGTCTTCGAGGACCGCCCGGCCTCGTCGGAGCTGCAGCGCCGCTCCTTCCGGCTGCGCAAGAGCCTCACCGCGCTGCGCCGGGTGGTGCTGCCGATGCGTGAGGTGATCAGCTCCCTGATGCGGCCGGACCTGGGGCTGGCCGACGAGCTGACCCGGCCGTACTTCGAGGACGTCCACGACCACGCCCGGCAGGCCGCCGAGCAGACCGAAGCGCTGCGCGAGCTGATCGCGACGGTCCGGGAGACCCAGCTGAACCTGCAGGGCAACCGGCTGAACCTGATCATGAAGAAGGTGACCGGCTGGGCCGCGGTGATCGCGGTGCCGACCGCGGTGACCGGCTTCTACGGCCAGAACGTGCCCTACCCGGGCAACGGCGCACCGAGCGGCTTCTGGACGTCGACGGTCGTGGTGCTGGTCCTGTCGCTGGGGCTGTATGGGGTGTTCAAGAAGAAGGACTGGCTCTGAACCCCGCCCGGCCACCCCGTGATGCCCCTCCAGACACGCGAGATGCCTCCCTGATCACGCGAGATGCCTTCCTGATCACGCGAGTTCGCCGTTCCGGTACACCGCACTCGTGTCCAGCGGCCGAACTCGCGTGATCGAGGACGTATCTCGCGTGTCTGGAGGCGTATCTCGCGTGACTGGTGGGGCATCACGCGTGACTGGCGGGGCATCTCGCGTGATTGAGGGGGCGACACGCCGGGCGGGGTGGATCGGCCGGGTGATGGGCGCTCCACAATGGAGCGTCCACATCGGACACGGATTCCGGGCGCGACTGAGCCCGGCGACGGCGTCCGCGCGCACGCCACCGGAGCCCGGCCCGGCGCTCAGCCGAACGGGGTAACGCGGCCGGATGGCCTGCGGGGGAAGGAAAGGCTTTCGAGCACCGCCTGGGAGCGCGCGTGGACACCGGCGCGGCTGGTTGCTCAACCGTTGCCGCTCAGCATAGTGCAGCTGCACTATGCTGAGCCATCCGGTGTGCACGCAGCGGGACGGTGCCCCAGGCGCCGGCAAACGGAGAAACGGGTGGCGGATGAGTGGGGCAATGGTCGAAGGGACGCGCCCGGGTGCCAAAGTCGCAGCCGCAGGCGTGGGCGAGGCCGGGGAGCAGGAGCTCCGCCGGTTGCTGGCCGGCCTGACCGCCGTCCGCGACGGCGACTTCGGCATCCGGCTGCCCGGCGGGGCCGACGGCCTGCTCGGCGAGATCGCCACGGTGTTCAACGGCATGGCCGACCAGCTGTCGCTGTTCACCTCCGAGGTCACCCGCGTCGCCCGCGAGGTCGGCAGCGAGGGCCAGCTGGGCGGGCAGGCGAAGGTCCCCGGCGTGTCCGGCACGTGGAAGGACCTCACCGACTCGGTGAACGCCATGGCCGGCAACCTGACCACCCAGGTGCGTGACATCGCCCAGGTGGCGACCGCGGTGGCCAAGGGCGACCTGTCGCAGAAGATCGACGTCGACGCCCGCGGTGAGATCCTGGAGCTGAAGGACACCGTCAACACGATGGTGGACCAGCTGTCGTCCTTCGCGGACGAGGTCACCCGGGTGGCGCGCGAGGTCGGCAGCGAAGGCCGCCTCGGCGGGCAGGCCCAGGTCCCCGGCGTCGGCGGCGTCTGGCGCGACCTCACCGATTCGGTGAACTTCATGGCCGGGAACCTGACCGACCAGGTCCGCAACATCGCCCAGGTCACGACGGCGGTCGCGAAGGGTGATCTCTCGCAGAAGATCACCGTCGACGCCCGCGGCGAAATCCTCGAACTCAAGAACACCATCAACACGATGGTCGACCAGCTGTCGTCCTTCGCCGACGAAGTCACCCGCGTCGCGCGAGAAGTCGGTACCGAAGGACGGCTCGGCGGCCAGGCCGACGTCAAGGGTGTCTCGGGCACCTGGCGCGACCTCACCGACTCGGTGAACTTCATGGCGGGCAACCTGACCGACCAGGTCCGCAACATCGCCCAGGTCGCCACCGCGGTGGCGAGCGGCGACCTCTCGCAGAAGATCAACGTCACCGCCCGCGGCGAGGTCCTGGAGCTCAAGGACACGCTGAACACGATGGTGGATCAGCTGTCCGCGTTCGCTGACGAGGTCACCCGGGTGGCGCGCGAGGTCGGCACCGAGGGCAGGCTGGGCGGCCAGGCCGACGTCAAGGGCGTCTCCGGCACCTGGAAGGACCTCACCGAGTCGGTCAACGTCATGGCCGACAACCTCACCGCGCAGGTCCGCTCGATCGCGCAGGTCACCACCGCGGTCGCCCGCGGCGACCTGTCCCAGAAGATCCGCGTCGACGCCCGCGGCGAGATCCTCGAGCTCAAGGACACCATCAATACGATGGTGGATCAGCTGTCCGCGTTCGCGGACGAGGTCACCCGCGTGGCGCGCGAGGTCGGCACCGAGGGCAACCTCGGCGGCCAGGCGACCGTCCGCGGCGTGTCGGGGACGTGGAAGAACCTCACCGACAACGTCAACGTCATGGCGTCCAACCTGACCGGCCAGGTCCGTTCGATCGCGCAGGTCGCCACCGCGGTCGCCCGCGGCGACCTGTCGGGCAAGATCACCGTCGAGGCCAAGGGCGAGGTCGCGGCACTGGCCGACGTCATCAACACGATGGTCGACACGCTGTCCGCGTTCGCCGACGAGGTCACCCGCGTGGCCCGCGAGGTCGGCACCGAGGGCATGCTCGGCGGCCAGGCGCGGGTGCCGAACGTGGCCGGCACGTGGAAGGACCTCACCGACAACGTCAACTCGATGGCGAACAACCTCACCGGGCAGGTCCGCAACATCGCCCAGGTGACCACCGCCGTCGCGCAGGGCGACCTGACCCGCAAGATCGACGTCGACGCCCGCGGCGAGATCCTCGAGCTCAAGACCACGATCAACACGATGGTCGACCAGCTCTCGGCGTTCGCCGCGGAGGTCACGCGCGTGGCGCGCGAGGTCGGCAGCGAGGGCCGCCTCGGCGGCCAGGCCGAGGTCGAAGGCGTCTCGGGCACCTGGAAGCGGCTGACCGAGAACGTCAACGAGCTGGCCGGGAACCTCACCCGGCAGGTTCGCGCGATCGCCGAGGTGACCAGCGCGGTCGCCGAGGGTGACCTCACCCGCTCGATCACCGTCGACGCCTCCGGTGAGGTCGCCGAACTGAAGGACAACATCAACTCGATGGTCGAGTCGCTGCGCGAGACGACGCGGGCGAACCAGGAGCAGGACTGGCTGAAGTCCAACCTGGCCACGATCACCGGCCTGATGCAGGGCCGCCGCGACCTCGCCGTCGTCGCGGCCGCGGTGATGGACGAGCTCGTCCCGCTGGTCAACGCCCAGTACGGCGCGTTCTACCTGGCCGACGACACCGCCGAGGTGCCGGAGCTGCGGCTCGTCGGCGCGTACGGCCACCCGGACGACGGCGACGGCCCGGCCGTCCGGTTCCGGGTCGGCCAGTCGCTGGTCGGGCAGGCCGCCCGCAGCCGCCGCGCGATCGCGGTCGACGACGTCCCGCCCGGGTACGCCACGATCTCCTCCGGGCTCGGCCGCACCGCGCCGGCCAGCCTGATCGTGCTGCCGATCGTGGTCGAGGACCAGGTGCTCGGCGTCATCGAGCTGGCTTCGGTGCACGGCTTCACGACGGTGCACCGGGCGTTCCTCGAGCTGCTGATGGAGCAGATCGGCGTCAACGTCAACAGCATCGTCGCCAACGCCCGCACCGACGAGCTGCTCGGCGAGTCCCAGCGGCTGACCGCGGAACTGCAGGCCCGCTCGGAGGAACTCCAGGCCCGCCAGGAGGAACTCCAGTCGTCCAACGCCGAGCTGGAGGAGAAGGCGGCCCTGCTGGTCACGCAGAACCGCGACATCGAGACGAAGAACCTGGAGATCGAGCAGGCCCGCCAGGAGCTCGAGGCCCGCGCCCAGCAGTTGACGCTCGCCTCGAAGTACAAGTCGGAGTTCCTGGCCAACATGAGCCACGAGCTGCGCACCCCGCTCAACAGCCTGCTGATCCTCGCCCAGCTGCTCGCGCAGAACCCGACCCGCAACCTGACCGCGAAGCAGGTCGAGTACGCGGGCATCATCCACTCCGCGGGGTCGGACCTGCTGCAGCTGATCAACGACATCCTCGACCTGTCGAAGGTCGAGGCGGGCAAGATGGACGTCACCCCGGAGCAGGTGTCGCTGCGCCAGCTCATCGACTACGTCGAGGCGACGTTCCGGCCGATGACCTCGCAGCGCAACCTGGACTTCCGGATCACCGTCGCGCCCGGTTCGCCGACCGAGCTGCTGACCGACGACTCGCGGCTGCGGCAGGTCCTGCGGAACCTGCTCTCCAACGCGGTCAAGTTCACCGAGGTCGGCGTGATCGAGCTGCACATCGAGCCGGTGGACCCCGAACGGCTGCCCCGGCCGCTGCGGGTGCACGGGCCGGCGGTCGCCTTCCGGGTCACCGACACCGGCATCGGGATCGCCGAGCACCAGCTCGAATCGATCTTCGGCGCGTTCCAGCAGGCCGACGGCACGACCAGCCGCAAGTACGGCGGCACCGGGCTCGGCCTGTCGATCAGCCGCGAGATCGCGCAGCTGCTCGGCGGGGTCATCACCGCCGAAAGCACGCTGGGCGAGGGCAGCACCTTCACCTTCGCGCTGCCGGTCGCCCGCCCGGACTTCGCGCCGCTGCCGGCGGGGGAGCACCAACCCGGCACCGCCCTCGTGACCACCGACTCCGGTGCCCCCGCCCCGGCGTCGGGCCCCCGGGCGTACCGGCGGCTGCTGGTCGTCGAGGAGCGCCAGCACGGGCTGCTCACGCTCGTCGCCGAAAGCGCGGCGGCGGATCTGTCCGACAGCCGGGACATCGGCCTCTCGCCCGCCGACGTCGAAGTCGTGACGGCGGTCGGCACGCAGGAGGCGGCCGCCGCGCTCGCCACCGACGCCTACCACTGCGTGGTGCTCGACCTGGACCTGCCGGACCGGACCGCGTTCACCTTCCTGGACGCGATGGAGGGCGACAGCGCCCTGCGGCTGGTCCCGGTGCTCGCGCACAACAGCCGGCGGCTCGACGGCGAGCTCGAACAGCTGGTGCAGTCCCGCGCGGACATGCAGTCCCTGGAAGTGCTGTCCGGACTGGACGAACTGCGCGAGCGGATCGCGCTGCACCTGTCGGCGGAGGAGCCCGGCGCGGTGCTGCCGCTGGTCCGCCCGGACGAGCCGGCCGCGCCGGTGCGCGCGGCCGACGTCGACACGACGCTGGCCGGGCGGACGGTGCTGATCGTCGACGACGACCCGCGCAACGTCTACGCGCTGACCGGGATCCTGGAGCTGCACGGCATGCAGGTGCTGCACGCCGAAGACGGCCGCAAGGGTGTCGAGACGGTGGCGTCGCACCCCGGCATCGACCTGATCCTGATGGACGTGATGATGCCGGAGATGGACGGCTACACCGCGACCGCGAAGATCCGCGCGATGCCGGAGCACGCCGGGATCCCGATCGTCGCGGTGACGGCGAAGGCGATGCCGGGAGACCGGGAGAAGAGCCTCGCCTCCGGCGCGACCGACTACGTCACGAAACCGGTGGACGCGGACGACCTGATCACCCGCATCAAGCGGCACGTGACGGCGTGATCGGCGACGAGCGGCTGGCCGCCGACGCCCCGGTCAACCTGGCGCGGCTCGCCGACACGGTCGCGCGCCTGCGCAGCGAGATCGACCACGCGCACGCCGTCGCCGACGGCCGCGCGCTGATCGAGCTCGCCAAGGGCGTGCTGATGGAACGCCTGCACTGCAAGCCGGCCGACGCGGCGCGGCAGCTGGAGACCCTGGCCGAGCGCGCCGGGATGACGCCGCTGGAGTTCGCCGCGGACGTCGTCGGCGAGGCGGCCGCGGACCGGGTGACCGAGGTGGCGCAGGAGTTCCTGGCCCGCGCCGACGACTCCGGCGACTCGGTCGCCGTCCGGCTGCGGACCGCGGAGAGCGGCGTGCTCGCGGCCGGGGACACCCAGCGCGTCGCGGAGTCCATTTTGGATCATGCGCTGCGGCCGCTGGGGGCGACCGCCGTCGCGGTGTGGCTCGCCGGCTCGGACGGGTCGCTGACCCTGGCCGGATCCGCCGGGTTCTCGGCCGAGGAGGCGGCGCGCTGGCGGTACGTCCCGCCGGGTGTGGCGACGCCCGCCCGCAGCGCGCTGCTCGAGCGCGACACCGTCTGGTTCCCGACGCTGGCCGCGGCCGGCCTGCCGTCGATCGGGCAGCACACGTTGTCCGGGGGCGGCCGGGTGACGGTGCCGACCGGGACCGGCGGGCGCATCATCGGCGTCGTCGAGATGTGCTGGCCCGACCCGTTGCCCGCGGAACCGGGGCGCCGGCGCCGTCAGCTGGAGGCACTGGCCGAGCTGTGCGCGTACACGCTCGACACCCGGGAGCTCCGGCCGGCGGTCGACGTGCTCGGCGAGCTGGTGGACCTCATCGACGGCCTGCACGATCCGGCCGTGCTGCTGACGCCGTGCCTGGACGGCGGCGACTTCCGAATCCACCACGCCAACATCAGGTTCGCCGACCCGGGCGGGCGGCCGCGCAGCCGGATCATCGGCACCCGGCTGCTGGAGACGTACCCGCTCGCCGCCGAGGAAAGCGGCCTGCTCGACAAGATCCAGCGCGTCTACGCCACCGGCGAGCCGTTCCGGGCCGACAGCATGGCGGTCACCACGCTGGTCGACCAGGTGCCGCTGACCGTCCTCACCGACGTCAGCGTCACGCGCTTCGCCGGGAACGTGCTGCTGATCCTGCGCATCCAGGACGACGCGGCGAAGCTCGCCGTGCTGCTGCAGCACGCCCAGCGGCTGGGGCGGATCGGCGGCTTCGAAGAGAACATCGTCACCGGGGCGATCACCTGGAACATCGAGCTGTTCGCGTTGTACGGCCTGCCGCCGACCGCCTCGCCGCTGTCGCTGCACGACCTGGCCGCGCACGCGCACTTCGACGACGCGCCGGCGATCGGCCGGTTCCTGCGGGCGGTGCTGCACCACAAGCGCCCGTCGTCGACGGCGTTCCGGCTGCAGCGCTCCGACGGCGTCGCCCGGCACATCCGGGTGGTCGCCGAGCCGGTCGTCGACGGCCGCGGCGAGCTGGTCGCGGTCCGCGGCGCCTACCAGGACGTGTCGTCGCAGCACTGGACCGAGGTGGCGCTGGCGGCGACGCGGGACAGGCTGGCCGAGACCGAGCAGGAGGCGATCGAGCGCAACCGGCTCGCGCTGCAGCTGCAGCACGCGATCATGCCGCCGGCCAAGGGCCCGATCGACATGCCGGGCCTGCGCGCGGCGGTCCGCTACCGCCCGGCGGAGAAGGAGCACCTGGTCGGCGGCGACTGGTACGACGCGGTCGCGTTGCCGACGGGCGAGGTCCTGCTGTGCGTCGGCGACGTGGCCGGCCACGGCATCGACGCGGCGACGGGCATGGTGAGCCTTCGCAACGCCCTGCGCGGCCTCGCGGCGACCGGCGCCGGGCCGGCCC
Source organism: Amycolatopsis sp. cmx-13-12 (assembly GCA_049998155.1). GTDB lineage: Bacteria > Actinomycetota > Actinomycetes > Mycobacteriales > Pseudonocardiaceae > Amycolatopsis. The sequence goes on from JAEBES010000003.1 coordinate 438,324, forward strand.
AGCTGCTGACGTGGCTGAACCTGGTGGCCTACCACCTCACGGACCACGTCACGGCGACGGCGGTGACGGCGGTCTACGACCCGGCGCACCGGAAGCTGCGCTGGGCCCGGGCGGGTCACCTGCCCCCGATCGTCCGCCACCGCGACGGGACGGCGACGACGCTGCCCCTGATCCGCGGCTCCCTCCTGGGCGCGGTCCGCGACGTGACGTACGAGGAGGACGAGCTCCAGCTGGCGGAGGGCGACATCCTGCTGATCTACACGGACGGCCTGATCGAGCGCCGCGACCGCCCGGTCCAGGATTCGGTGTCCCGCCTGGTCACCCTGGTCCACAGCCACGGCGGCGGCCTCGAGCACCAGCTGGACACCCTCCTGACCTACAGCACAGCCGACACCGACGACGACACCTGCGTGGTCGGCATCGAGGTCACCACCGCCTGACCCGTGTCGTCCCTTCAATCACGCGTGATGACCCTCCCATCACGCGTGATGCCCTCCCAATCACGCGTGATGCCCGCTCGAGCACGGGTGATGCCTCGCTGAGCACGGCCGAGGCTCGGTTCTCCCCACCCATCGGGCGGCGAGCGAGGCGGCCCGGCCGTGCCGGAAGAGGCATCGCCTGTGATTGAAGGGTCGACACGCGTGATTGGAGGGACGACACGGCGTCAGGGGTTGATGGCCAGGACCAGGAAGCCGGCCAGCAGGACCAGGTGCACGCCGCCCTGGAGGCGGGTGGCGCGGCCGGGGACCACCGTCAGGACGCTCACCACCACCGTCAGGGCCAGCAGCACGATCTGGGTCGAGCCCAGGCCGAGCAGCAGCTGGCCCGGCAGCCAGACCGACGCCAGCGCGATCGCCGGGATCGTCAGGCCGATGCTCGCGATCGCCGAGCCGTAGGCGAGGTTGAGGCTGATCTGCATCCGGTCGCGCTGGGCCGCGCGGACCGCGGCCAGGGTCTCGGGCAGCAGAACCAGCAGGGCGATCACCACGCCCACGAACGACTGCGGGAACCCGGCCGCGCGCACGCCGGCCTCGATCGCCGGCGACTCCACCTTCGCCAGCCCGACCACCGCGATCAGCGCCACGAGCAGCAGTGCCAGGCTGCCCAGCGCCGCGCGGTTCGACGGCGGTTCGGCGTGGTCGTCCTCCTTGACCGCGCCGTCGGCCGCCACCGGGAGGAAGAAGTCGCGGTGGCGGACCGTCTGCGTCAGCACGAACGTCCCGTACAGCACCAGGGACGCCAGCGCCGCGAACGTCAGCTGGGTGGTCGAAAACGCCGGCCCGGGCGTGCTCGACGTGAACGCCGGCAGCACCAGGCTCAGCGTGGCCAGCGTCGCGACCGTGGCCAGCGCGGCCCCGCTGCCTTCGGAGTTGAACAGCGTCGAGCCGTACCGGCGGGCGCCCACGAGCAGCGAGATGCCGACGATGCCGTTGGTCGTGATCATGACGGCGGCGAACACCGTGTCCCGGGCGAGCGAGCCCGCCTCCGGGCCGCCCGACACCATCATCGTGACGATCAGCGCGACCTCGATGACGGTGACGGCCACCGCGAGCACCAGCGAGCCGAACGGTTCACCCACCCGGTGGGCGACGACCTCCGCGTGGTGCACCGCGGCCAGCACGGTTGCCCCCAGCGCGACGGCGACGACCGCCACGAAGGCCGGGCCGAGGTCGCGGCCCCAGGTGAGCGCCAGCACGAGCACGCCGAGCACCGGGGTGACGGAGGTCCAGGACAGCAGGAAGGATCTCAGCGCGGCGACCATGCCTCCACCCTGTCACACCGCCGGGGATCCCGCGGGCCCACACGGCCCTTCTCACATCGTCCCTTGTGGACGGTCGCCGTCGGTCGCCACCAGTCGCGGTGCCGTGGCGACGACGTGCCGGCGGAAGGTTTCGCTCAGCGGCGGGAGGTTCCGGCCCGCCGCCCACGCGAGCCCGATGTCGCGGGCAGCGTCCACATCGGTCAGTTCGAGGTGGGGCGCCGGGAACGCCGCCGTGTGGGGCAGCGGCACCACGGACACGCCGAGCCCGGCGGTGACCAGGCCGCGCAGCGTCTCGACCTCGTCGCCTTCGAACCCGATGCGCGGGACGAACCCGGCCTCGGCGCACAGCCGCTCGGTCGTCTCGCGCAGCGCGTAACCCGGGCGCAGGAGGATGAACGTCTCGTCCGCGACGTCGGCGAGGCGCACCCGCCGTCGCCCGGCGAGCCGGTGGCGCGGCGGGACCGCGAGCCGCAGCGGCTCGACGAGCAGGCGGGACCAGTGCAGCTGGGGGTGCCCGGGGTCCCCGCTGGTGATGACGAGGTCCGCGGTCCCGTCGAGGAGTTCCGCCTCGAGCCCGGCCTCGCCGTGCTGCCGCAGTTCGAAGCGCGTGCCGGGGTGCTCGCCGAGGAAATCGCTGAGCACCGCGGGGACCAGCCAGGTGCCGAACGTGTGCAGGAACGCCAGCGGGACGATCCCGGTGTCCGGCGCGACGATCTCGCCGACTTCCCGCAGGCCCTGGTCGAGCTGGTCGAGCACGAGGTCGACGTGCCGCCGGAAGGCGTGCCCGGCCGGCGTCAGCCGCAGCACCCGCCCGGACCGGCGGAACAGCTCGGCGCCGGCGTCGCGCTCGAGCCGCCGGAGAGCTCGCGACAGCGCCGGCTGGGTGAGGTGCGCCCGCGCGGCGGTCTCGGTGACGGTGGCGCCGGCCGCGACCTCGCGGAAGAGCCGCAGCGTCTGGATGTCCATGCCTCCAGTGTATGGATTTTCAGCCAATCAGGCATTGGACGCATCGATCATCCGGGGCCACGCTGGAGGTATGGCTACCGTGGCAGAACAACTGGTCAGGACCCTGCGCGACGCCGGGGTCGAGCGCATCTACGGCATCGTCGGGGACAGCCTGAACCCGATCGTCGACGCGGTCCGCCGCACCGACGGCATCGAGTGGGTCCACGTCCGCCACGAGGAGACCGCCGCCTTCGCCGCCGCGGCCGAAGCGCAGGTCACCGGCAAGCTCGCCGTCTGCGCCGGCAGCTGCGGGCCGGGCAACCTGCACCTGATCAACGGCCTGTTCGACGCGCACCGCTCGGGCGCGCCGGTGCTGGCGATCGCGTCGCACATCCCGTCGAACCAGATCGGCACCGGCTTCTTCCAGGAAACCCACCCCGACCGGCTGTTCGCCGAATGCAGCCACTTCAGCGAGGTCGTCGCGGACCCGGCGCAGCTGCCGCGGCTGCTGCGGATCGCCACGCAGGCCGCCGTCGGCAGGGGCGGCGTCGCGGTGCTGACCATCCCGGGCGACCTCGCCGACCGCAAGGCGACCGGCCCGCTGACCGAGCGCCTCCCGCTGGTGACGCCGTCGCCCGCGGTGCCTTCCCCGGAGACCGTCGGGGAACTCGCCGAGCTGCTGAACTCCGGCGAGAAGGTGATGCTGTTCGCCGGCGCGGGCGTCCGCGGCGCGCACGACGAGGTCGTGGCGCTGGCGGAGAAGCTCGCCGCGCCGGTCGGGCATTCGCTCGGCGGCAAGGAGTGGATCCAGTACGACAACCCGTTCGACGTCGGCATGAGCGGCCTGCTCGGCTACGGCGCCTGCTACGACGCGATGCACGAGGCCGACCGGATCGTGCTGCTGGGCACCGACTTCCCGTACGACAACTTCCTCCCGCAGGCGCACACGATCCAGGTCGACCACGACGCTTCACGCCTCGGCCGTCGCACGCCGCTGGACCTGGCGGTGCACGGGGATGTGAAGGAAACGTTGCGAGCGCTGCTGCCGCTGCTGCGGCCCCGAGGTGACCGGGCGTTCCTGGACCGGATGCTGCGCGAGCACGTGCGGAAGCTGGAGAAGGTCGTCGGCGCGTACACGACGAAGATCGAGCACCGCCGTCCGATCCACCCGGAGTACGTCGCTTCGGTGCTCGACGAGGTCGCCGCGGACGACGCGGTGTTCACCGTCGACACCGGCATGGGCAACGTCTGGGCCGCCCGCTACCTGACGCCGAACGGCCGCCGCCGGGTGCTGGGGTCGTTCCGGCACGGGAGCATGGCGAACGCGCTGCCGCACGCGATCGGCGCACAGCTGTCGCAGCCGGGCAGCCAGGTCGTGTCGCTGTCGGGCGACGGCGGGCTCGCGATGCTGATGGGCGACCTGCTGACGCTGCCGGCGTACGACGTTCCGGTGAAGGTCGTGGTGTTCAACAACGCCACGCTGGGCATGGTGAAGCTGGAGATGCTGGTCGACGGCCTGCCGGACTTCGGCACCGACCACGCCCCGGTGAACTTCGCGGCGATCGCCGCGGCCTGCGGCGTGTTCTCCGAGCGCGTCGAGGACCCGGACGACGTGCGCGGCGCGCTGGAGAAGGCGTTCGCCCACCCGGGCCCGGCGGTGGTCGAGGTGGTGACGGACCCGAACGCCCTGTCGATCCCGCCGCGGATCACCGGCGAGATGGTGCGCGGGTTCGCGCTGGGGGCGACGAAGACGGTGCTCAACGGCGGCGTCGGCAAGATGGTCGAGCTGGCGCGGGCCAACCTGCGCAACACCCCGCGGCCCTAGCGGTCCACTATGGACACTCCGCGAGGCGCCGGTCGGCTACGCACGGTGGTGATCGACCACTCGTTCGGCTGCTGGGGGAGGGGCGGGGTTGCCTCCTACCGTCGAGGGAGTGCTCGCCGTAGGCGTCGTGGGAGGTGTGACCGGCGTGCTCGTGTCCCTCCAGCGAACCGGCGCGGACCGGCCGCTCCCCCCGGCGGCGGAGCATCTGGTGGCGTTGCTGCGATCGTGGGGCCCGGGCCCGCAGCACCTGACGGGGCTGGCGCTGGCGGGTATCACCTTGCAGAGCCGGCTGGGTCCGCGGCGGGTGGACGCGCTGGTGTTCACCAGGTGCGGAGTGGTGGTGATCGCGGCCCACGAGCCGGGCCCGGCGCAGTGGCCGGGCCCGGGAGACCGCACGGGAGCAGCGGTGGCGGCGGCCAGGGGAGCCCTCGCCGGCCACGAAGGCGGCCGGCACGTGACGGGCCTGGTCGCGGTGGTTCCGCCGGCGGAGGCGCGGGGAGACGGGCGGGCGCCGGCCGAGCGGGAGTTGCGGCTGGGTGAGTGGGCGGCTGTGCGGCAGGTGGCCGGGTCGGAGGGGGATGGGCGACCGGCGGGGGCCGAGGGCTGGCGGGGGAGTGGCCCTGAAGTGGCTGGGCATGCGGCGGGGGCCGAGTCGGCGGACGGCCCGCAGGGAAGCGGCCCCGAGATAGCCGGGCGAGCGGCGGGGGCCGAATCGGCGGACGGCCCGCAGGGGAATCGGCGCGCGTCGGCGGAAAACCCACACCCAAGCGACCCCAGCGCGGCGACCGGCGCGCCGGTTGACATCGCGCCGCCCAGCGAGCCGGTTGACATCGCGCCGCCCAGCGAGCCGGCCTTGCCCGGCGTTCCGTTCACCCCGCCCGCCCTCCGCTGGCCGGACCCGCACCCCGTGCCCGGCGTCGCCGTGGTGCTCGCCGAACCCCGGGGCCTCCGGCGGATCATCGCCCAGCACAACCGGTGGCGGACCGTCTGGTCCGCCGATGATGTCCTCGACGCCTGCTACGCCCTCTCCCTCGCGCACCTCGCCCCACCCCGGGCCGCCCTCATCGCCGATGGGTTCCCGGCCCGGCTTCCCGTTCTCGACCGGCTGCCGGACCTGCCCGCCGTCATCCCCGTGCCGCCGGAACCGGCGCCGGTGGCCGAGGACGAGCCCGATCCGTGGACTCCGCCCGTGCGGGGAAGCGTCTTCCCGCGGCAGCGGCCGATCCGGGAGATTCCCTGGGGCCTGCTCTTCGTGCTCACCGTGCTCGTCGCCGTCGGTGTCATGGCCGCCGTCTTCGTCGCGCAGGTCTTTCACGGCTCTTGACCCGATTGGATCGCTTCAACTAGGCCATCTGCACCGTTTCCCGCACGCATCCGCTGGGCACCTCCCGGTAGCTGTGAAAGGGGTTCACGATGCCGCGCACCCGAGCGCTTGTCCTTCTCGTCGTCCTCACCGGTTCGTCGCTCAGCGGGTGCAAGCTCGCCGACGAGCTGGCGTCCGGGGCCGGGCCGGTCACCCAGGCCCCCGGCACGGTCGCCGCCCCGCGGGTCGCGCCGGCCGAGGCGCGCAGCGAGCTGGGCGCACTGAAGATCGCGGTGCGCGGCACCATGGACGGCTACAGCCGTGACGAGTTCCCGCACTGGGACAAGGTCGACGCGAACTGCGACGTCCGGGAGGAAGTCCTCAAGCGGGACGGCAAGGACGTCAAGACCGACGCGCAGTGCGCCCCGAAGTCCGGCACCTGGGTCAGCCCCTACGACGGCGAGACCTGGCACAAGGCGTCCGATCTGGACATCGACCACATGGTGCCGCTCGGGCAGGCCTGGATCAGCGGCGCGAAGAGCTGGACGCGGGAGCGGCGCGAGCAGTTCGCGAACGACCTCGTCCGCCCGCAGCTGAAAGCGGTCACCGACAACCTCAACGAGCAGAAGAGCGACAAGGCCCCGGACGCGTGGAAGCCGCCGCTGGTGTCGTACTGGTGCGCCTACGCCACCGACTGGATCGTCGTGAAGCGCAACTACGGCCTGACGATCACCGTGCCGGAGAAGAAGGCCCTGGAGACCATGCTCGACCACTGCTAGAACGAGCGGGCCGCGGCCACCGCCTGGTCTGCATAGGACTGTCCGAACAGGACGGTGTGGACCAGCAGCGGGAACAGCTGGTGCAGCCCGATCCGGTCACGCCAGCCGTCCGCCAGGGGCGCTGCCTCCGCGTATGAGGCGACCACGCGGTCGAGGTGCGGGCAGCCGAACAGGTGCAGCATGGCGAGGTCCGTCTCGCGGTGCCCGCCGTGGGCGGCCGGGTCGATCAGCCACGCCTCGCGCCCGTCCCACAGGACGTTGCCGTTCCAGAGGTCGCCGTGCAGCCGTGCGGGCGGCTCGGCCGACGCCGGGATCCGCGCGCAGGCCCGCTCGAACAACACCGCCTCGGACGGGCCGAACGTTCCCGCGTCCACCGCCAGCCGGACGTAGGGCAGCACGCGGTCCGACGCGTACCAGGACGCCCAGTCGTCCGCCGGCACGTTGGCCATCGGCGCCCGGCCGATCCACGCGTCCGCGGGTCCGCCTGGGGGAGCGGCGCCGAACGCCGGCGCGCCCGCGGCGTGCAACCCGGCCAGCCCGCGGCCGAAGCGTTCCGCCGCCGAAGCCGACGGACGCCCCGCCGGAACGCGGTCGATCACCAGGTGGTCCTCGTCGTGACCGCGCACGACGGGCACCGGTACCGTCCCCGCCGCGGCCAGCCAGCGCAGGCCCGCCACTTCGGCCGCCGTCGCGCCGGGAGCGTGACCCCGCTTGACCACCACCTCGCCGCCGTCTCCGGACTCGGTCATGTCCCGCACGGTACCGGCGCGCTACGGTGGTCGCCGGAGACAGGGGGAAACGACGGTGACGGTGCAGGTCCGGAAGTTCGAACAGCTGCTCGGGACGCTGGCGGAGGTCCAGCGTTCGGAGACGCGCGACTACTCGTCGTTCAGCGTGCGCGGCAAGCGGTTCGGCTACTTCTGGCCGCGGACCCGGACCGTCGGGCTCAAGCAGACCGTCTCCGAGCAGCTGGCGCTGGTCTCGGAACGCCCGGACGTCTTCGAGGTCCAGTTCACCGCGGGCGGCTTCGGCTGGGTGGTCGTCTACCTCGACGGCATCGACGCCGACGAGCTCGCCGAGCTGCTCTACGAAGCGTGGCGGCTCTCCGCCCCGGAAGAACTCGTGGCTGAGGTGCCCTTCACCAGGATCGCCCGCGCGTAGAGCAGGTCGAACCCCTGCCGCTGCACGTTCTGGTGTGATTTCGACCCGGGCTGCGTGGTGACGACGGCGAGGTCGCACCCGGCCTCGGCGGCCGCCGCGAGCCGCGCCTGCAGCAACGCGGTCTGCACCCCGCGACGCCGGTGCGCGGGCAGGGTCGCCGCGCCGCTGAACTGCGCGATCCCGTCGGTGACGCGGAAGCTCGCACCCCCGGCGAACTCGCCGTTGCGTTCCGCGACGTACCGCCGCACCCCGGCCATGTCCCGCAGAGCGTTGACGAGCAGCTCACGCGGGAAGTCCTCGTGCGAGGGCAGGCCTTGCTCATCGGCGACGGCCGACGCCGAGGCCACCTCGGACAGCCAGGTCTCCAGCTCGTCGTCGCGGCAGGCCCGGACGTTCCCGGGGAACTCGCCGTCGCCGACCCGCCGGCCGAGCACGTTCTCGTACGACTCGAGCCGGTAGCCGCGCTCGGTGAAGAATGCGCCCGTGCCGGCCTCGGCGAGCTGCGAAAGCTCGACCTGCACAGGCGCTCCCCGTTCGGCGAACGCCGCCTCGATCTCCTCGAGCGCGGCGACGTCGGGCCGCCCCGCGAAGCCGAGCCCGGCGACCTTGTCGAACGGTGAGCCGGCTTCGGCGAAGGTCGCGACACCTCCGGCGAGCGGGCGCGTGAAGCCGGTGCCGGTACCGAGCCGGACCTGAGCCGCATCGCAGCAGTCGGCGACGAACCGCGCCTCGGCGCGTTCGATGCGCTCGGCGAGAGCTGTGTCGCAAAAGAGCCGTTCCCCGTCCACGTCCCCACAGTGGCGGACGTGGACGGGGAACTCCAAACTGTTTAGCCCTCGACGCGGTGCGAAGCCCAGAACGACGTCAGGTCGGTCGACCCGGCCGCCGCCTGCGCCGCGGCCTTGAACTCCGCCGTCGTCGACACGCCGTACCAGTGCGACTGCGCGTACGACTTCAGCAGGTTCGCCATCGCTGTGTCGCCGATCAGCCGCCGCAGGTCGTGGAGGGTGCACTTGCCGTAGTTGTAGACCACCGTCGAATACCGGGACGAATGCGCGTCCCAGTAGGCCATCGAGTTGGTCAGCTTCTCCGCGCTCGACTGCCACGTGATGCCGCAGCCGCTGCCGGTGATCCCCCGGTAGAGGTCGGTGGCGTAGTCGGTGAAGCTCTCGTCCAGCCAGGGCGAGTTGTACTCGTCGTCGCCGACGATCCCGTAGAACCACTGGTGCGCCAGCTCGTGGGGCAGCGCCGTGGTGGACACCAGGTCCATCACGAAGCCCGGGTACTCCATGCCGCCGAACCAGAAGTTGTTGTCCAGCACCACGTCCACCTCACCGTACGGGTAGTCGCCGAAGCGGCCCGAGTGGACGTCGATGGCGTCGGCGGCCAGCGTCAGCATCTGGTTGGCGCTGCTGGTGGAGATCCCGCTGACCGAGTAGACGTTGACCCGCACGCCCTTGCCGGACGTCGTGGTGATCTTCGCGAACGGCCCGGCGGCCCACGCGAAGTCCCGCACCTTGGCCGCCACCGCGTGGGTGGTGGTCGTCGTGCCGCTGGTCGTCTCGGTCGAGGTGCCGGTGGCCGGGGTCAGCAACGACGTCGGGTGCACGAGCGTGACGTCGAAGTCGCTGATCACCGTGTAGAACGACTCGCCGTTGTTCGTGTACGGGTCGAGGTGCCAGCCCGCGCCGTCGCGGACGGCGAGCACCGGCAGCGCGTTGCCGATCATGTTGTACGCGCCGTCGTGACCGAACCGGTCCGCGCCGCTGGGCACGACGATCTTGAGGTCGAACCCGATCGTCGCCGACTGGCCCTGGGCCAGCGGGGTGGGCAGCGTGATCTTCATGGCCGTGCAGTTCACGCTCAGCGCGGACGCCGTGCCGCCGGTGACGTTCGTGACCGTGATCGGCGTCGTCGGGCAGGCGCCGTGGTAGTTGTCCCAGAGCCGCAGGTACACCTCGGGCAGCGCGGCCGCGGAGCCGTTGGTGAAGCTGACGCTCTGGTGCCCGGTCCACGTGTCGCCCGCGGTGTTCGACGTCAGGTTCACCGTGTACGCCGGGTTGACCGGGGTGCGCGTCGAGTCGGCGGGGGCGGCCGAGATCGTCCAGCTGAACGTGGCGCTGCCGCTGTTGCCGCCCGGGTCCTGCGCCGTCACGGTCACCGAGGACGTGCCCGCGGTGGTCGGCGTGCCGGTGATCTTGCCGGTGCTCGCGCCGATCGTGAGACCGGCGGGCAGGCCGGTGGCGCTGTAGGTGAGCGCGTCACCCTGCGGATCGCTCGCCTGGATCTGCAGCGACGCGGCCTGGCCGACGGCGCCGGTCTGGGCGCCCGGCGAGGTGACGGACGGGGACTGCGACGTCCCGGCGGTGGTCAGGGAGAAGTCGTCGAGGACGAAGTTGGTGGCCAGGCTGGAATCCTCGGTGCCGGTGAGCTTCAGCACCACCGTCTGGCCGAGGTAGCGGGAGACGTCCACGGTGCGCTGGACGTAACCGGTGTTCTTGTCCAGGTTCGAGTAGCTGGCCAGGGTGTCGGAACCGGCCTGCACCACCAGCTTGTCGTACTTCGTGCTGGTGGTCGTCTCCTGGGTGTCGATGTGCTGCCACCACGAGAGCGTCGCCGACGCGCAGCCGGCGGGCAGCGTCAGCGACTGGGACAGGGTGTCGGTGTGCGTGCTGCCGGTGCCGTCCAGCCAGCCGATCATCGTCCCGCCGTGCGCGGGTTCCGCGGTGGTGGCCGCGGAGATGACGCCGCTGGTCTGGGTCCACGGCGTGGTGCCGCTCTCGAACCCGCCGTTGCCGACGATCTGGTCACCGCAGACCGCGGCGGCCTCGGCCGGCGTGGCGACGGCGACGGTGCCCAGCAGGCCGATGGCCACGCCGAGCACGGCAGGAAGCACCCTCGATCTCATGGAGGTCGTCCTTTCCCGGCTCCGCCCGTGGGAGCCAGGAGAAGCGTCCTCTGCGGCCCGGATGGGCGGAACCCGCCAAGAGTCGGGTTCCGTGCCGCTTTCGTCGTGTATGCGCGGAAAAGTCCGGGTGTACGGATCTTGTACACCGCAGTGCGAGCTTGGGGGCATCAGACCGGGAGGAAGAACATGGCCCCCAAGTTCAAGGCGCTCACCGTGGCCGTGGGCGCGCTGCTCGCGCTGGCCGGCAGCGGGATCGCGCAGGCCGCGCCGTCGGTGGCCGCCGACGGCACCGGCATGGAAGCGATCTTCAACAACCCGCCGGAGAACGGCGATCGCGACCACTCGATCGAAACGCGGCTGGTCCAGCTGACCAACGCCACCCCGGCGGGCGCCGAGATCCACATCTCCCTCTTCAGCTGGACGCGGCCGGCGCTCGCCGAGGCGATCAAGGCGGCGCAGGCGCGCGGCGTCAAGGTGCGGATCGCGCTCGACGGCGCCGCGGACGACGACCCGGCCAACACCGCGATGCCGATCCTCAAGTCCGCCGGGCTCACCCAGCTGGTCTTCTGCGGCACCGGCGGCGACAACACCGGGTGCATCGCCCACGACGGCAGCCCGCACTCGATCAACCACGACAAGCTGTGGATGTTCTCCGAGACCGAGGGCAAGAAGGACGTCGTCGTCATCGGCTCGTACAACCTGACCACCGTGCAGGGCAACATGTTCAACAACGCCCTGCTGACCCACGGCGATCCCGACCTGTACGGCTTCTACCTCGGCCACATGCAGAAGATGCTGGCACAGAAGAAGAACAACGACTACTTCGACGTCGCCGGCTACCACAAGACGCTGACCACCATGGTCACCAGCTACCTCTCGCCGCGCGCCGACTCGCGCGGCGGCACCTCCGAGGAGTTCGCCACCGACACGTGGGCGCAGCTGCTGAAGTACATCACCAAGTACGAAGCCGGCTGCTCGCTCAACGTCGTGCAGGCCAACATCGCCGACTCACGCACCCCGGTCGTCACCGAGCTCGCCCGCATCGCGAAGCTGGGCTGCCAGGTCCGGATCGTCTACGACGACCTGGGCACCGCGGCGCTGGCCGCCCTCAAGGGCAAGGCGAACATCACGCTCAAGAAGTTCAGCACGACGGTGAACGACCGCGAGATCACCGTGCACTCGAAGTACATGCTCTACACGGGCAACTACAGCGAGAAGGCCGGACGGCAGCTCGTCTTCACCGGCTCGCACAACATCTCCGGTGCGGCCCTGCGCGACAACGACGAGATCCTGATCAAGGTCGAGAACGCCGGCATCAGCGCGGCCTACCAGGACAACTTCGGCACGATCCTGGCCCGCGCCAAGTGCACCGCCCCGGCCACCTGCTGAGTGGTCTCCCGCAGCTTGTCGTGAGTGGTAAGGAGGGTTCTAACCCTCCTTACCACTCACGACGGCTCGAGGACGCGGATGGCTCGCTTTTCCAGCGGCCGGTAGCCGGCCTGGGTGGCGAGCTTCACCGCCGCTTCGCCGTGGGTGCGCGCCACTTCGGTGTCACCCACGGCGAACGCCGCTTCGGCGAGGCCGGTCAGCGCCGCGGCTTCGCACCAGGTGAAGCTCGTCTCGCGGGCGATCTCCAGCGCCGCCGTCAGGTGTTCGACCGCTTCGGCGGCGCGGTCGAGCCGGAGGCAGGTTTCGCCGAGCGCGGCCAGTGCGGACGCCTCGGTGCCGCGGTCGCCGATGCGGCGGGTCAGCTCGACGGCGTCGGCCGCGTCGGTCAGGGCTCGGGTGGCGTCGCCGGCCCGGGCTTCCATGACCGCCCGGCCGGACAGCGCCGCCGCTTCGCCGTATTGGTAGCCCAGTTCGCGGTTGGCGGTCAGGGCCCGCTCGTAGAAGTCGGCCGCGACGGCGTTGCCGAGATCGCGGTGGACGTGCCCGAGGTCGACCAGCAGCACGGCGACGCTGAACCGCGCGTCGTCGCGTTCGGCGATCTCGAGCGCGCGGCCGAAGTGGCCGAGCGCGGCGTCGAAGTCGCCGACCTGGCCGCAGGCGAACCCGAGGTTGGCCAGCGCCATCGTGATGCCCGGCATGGCCGTTTCTTCGCACAGCCGCAACGCTTCCTGGCCGCACGCGATCGCCTCGCGGGCGTCGCCGAGGCGCTGGAGCACGGCGCTGAGGTTGTTGAGCGCCGCGGCGCGCCCGGGCGGCCACTGCGCCGCCAGCCCGTCGGACAGCACCGTCGTCAGGTGGGCGCGGGCGTCGGCGTAGCGGCCGCTGTTGACCCCGGCGAGCGCGATGGACAGCCGCATCGCCGCCTGGGCCTGCCGGTCGCCCTCGGCCTGGGCGGCGGCCAGCGCCGTCGTGGCCGTCTCGATCCATTCCGTGTGGTGGCCGCGGTGGTGGAAGAAGGCCCGGAGCGCGTCGGCCAGGTGCCAGGCGTACTCGCGCGGGCCGTGGGCCGCCGCGTGCTCGACGGCGGCGGCGAGGTTCGGCCACTCCGTGTCCAGCCAGGCCAGTGCGTCTTCGGTGCCCTCGAACGCCGGTTCCGGTTCGGGCCGGGGGAGCCGGAGGAAGTGGGGGATCAGCAGGCGGCCCGCGGCGTCGGCCGTCGCCAGGTAGTGGTCGAACAGCCGACGCCGGGCCGCGTCCCCGTCGGCGGCGGTGTCGTCGGCCGCGACCCGCCCGCCCGCGTAGCTGCGCAGCAGGTCGTGGAAGCGGTAGCGGCCGGGCAGGTGCCGTTCGACGAGGTTGGCCGCGGCGAGGGCCTTGAGCTGCTGCCCCGCGCGTCCGACGGCGACGGCGGCGAGCTGCGCGGCGACCGGCGCGGTGAACGTCTGGCCCGGGACCAGCGCCAGTCGCCGGAACAGGAGGCGGTGCGCGGCGGGCAGCGCCCGGTACGACACCGAGAACGCCGTCGTGACCGCGCTTTCTTCGGCGCCGTCGACACTCAGCCCGGCCAGGGGATCGCCGTCGGCGAGTTCGCGGGCCAGCTCGGCGATGCCGGACACCTCGCCGGCACCGAGGTTGGCCGCGGCCAGCCGCAGGGCGAGCGGGAGGTGCCCGCACAGCCGGGCCAGTTCCGCCGCCGCGGCTGGCTCGGCGGCGACCGCGGGCGGCCCGAGCACGGTTTCCAGCAGCTGCCGGGAATCCTCGGCCGGGAGCACGGCGAGGGGGACCGCCCGCGCGCCGGTGCGGGCGATGAGATCGCCGAGCCGCTGGCGGCTGGTGACGAGCACCGTGCCGGACGGCGGCAGCAGCGGCGTCACCTGGGCGCTGTCGCGGGCGTTGTCGAGCAGGACGAGGACCTGCCGATCGGCCAGCAGCGAGCGCCAGAGGGCCGTGCGGCCGTCCGGGTCCGGCGGGATCGCGCGGGGGTCGGTGCCCAGCGCCCGCAGCAGCTGCGCGGCCGCGACGGCCGGGGTGAGCGGCTCGTGGTCCGGGTCGAACCCGCGCAGGTCGAGGTAGAGCTGGCCGTCGGCGAACCGGTCGCGGACGCGGTGGGCCCAGCGGACGGCGAGGGCGGTCTTGCCGACCCCGGCGGTGCCGGTGACCACGCGGATGTCCGCGCCCGGGCCGGGATCCGCGGGTTCGTCGAGCCGGGCGAGTTCGGCGGCGCGGCCGGTGAAGCCGCGGACGTCGTGGGGCAGCTGGGCCGGGCGCACCGGTTCGGGTGCCGGTTCCGGTGCGGCGTCGAGTGCCGGGTCGGCGGCGAGGATCGCGGCCTCGAGGCGGGTCAGTTCGGGCGAGGGGTCGAGCCCGAGTTCGGTGACGAGCCGGGCGCGCAGGCCGCGGAAGGCGGCGAGGGCGTCGTCGGTGCGGCCCTCGCGGTACAGGGCGAGCATGAGCTGGCCGACGAACCGCTGCCGGAGCGGGTGCGCGACGACGAGGGTGGTCAGTTCGGCGAGCACGTCCCGGCCGCGGCCGAGCCGCAGCTGCGCGTCGACGCGGTCTTCCAGAGCGCTCCAACGGGCTTCGTTCAGCCCGGCGAGGAGCGACTCGGCGACTTCGCCGGACGCGGCGCCGGCAAGCGGGTCGCCCCGCCAGAGCGCGAGGGCCTCGTCGAACAGTTCGACGGCGGTCTCGTCGCCGGCCGCGCGGGCCCGGCGGGTCAGGGCGACGAAGCGGTGGGCGTCGACCGTGTCCGGGTCGGCGCGCAGGACGTAGCCGTGGTTTTCGGTGACGAGCTCGGGGCCGCCGGCCGCGCGGAACACCGCGCGCAGGCGGGAGACGAGCGCCTGGACGGTGTTGCGCGCGCTGGCCGGGGGATCGTCGGGCCAGAGCAGGTCGACGAGGTTTTCGACGGTGACCGGGCGCGGCGTCTCGAGGAGCAGGACGGCGAGGACCAGGCGCTGCTTGCGGGAGCCCAGATCGACCGGGTCGCCGTCCGCGGTCGCCTCGACGGCGCCGAGGACGCGGAACTCCACCCGGTCACCTCCACTCACCCGATCGGGGGTTGCAAGCGTACTGCAAGCGTGGTGCCGGCCCGGTCCGCCATCCTGGCGGGGCCGCAGGACATGCTCCCGACGATGTCCACGGCCGGCTCGGCCGCCGGGACACCGGCGGATTCGGCTGTCGTTGCTCCACGGGCGGCACGAGCTGGGGGTAGGACCACCACGGCGACCCCTCCACGGTCGCCGTGGTGGCCCTTGTGCCGTTCGTTGCCCAGGGCAGCTTCCGCCCGATGCGGTAGCTCCGGTGGCGGCCCGCGTCCGCCCGACGCAGAATGCGCGCATGCAGCCGACGGTCGTCCGGGTGGCGCGCCTGTCCGACCCGGCCGGGCCCGCCGACGGCGTCCGCGTGCTCGTCGAACGGCTCTGGCCCCGCGGCACCGCCCGGACGGCGGTGGTCCTGGACGGCTGGTACCGCGGCCTGGCCCCGTCCGATGAGCTGCGCACGTGGTACGGCCACGATCCGCAGCGGTTCGCGGAGTTCGCCGAGCGGTACCGGGCGGAGCTGCGCGAGCCCGATCGGGTGGCGGCGCTGGACCGGCTCCGGGCGTTGGCCGGCGACGGCCCGGTGACCCTGCTGACGGCGAGCGGCTCCCCGTCGATCAGCCAGGCGGCCGTGCTGGCGGCGGTGCTCACCGGCGAGTGAGCGCGCGGCGGCATCGCCGAAGCCGGCCGCCGCACGGGCGATTGGGCACGTGACTCGCGTGATTGGGGACGCATCTCGCGTGATTAGAGGGGCATCTCGCGTGTCTGGAGGGGCATCTCGCGTGATTGGAGGGTCGACTCGCGTGATTGGAGGGTCGACACGCGGTCAGGGGCGGGGGGTGTCGGTTGTTGCCTGGACCGTTGCCGTGGCGGAGCCGAGGGTTTCGTGGTGGGCCGTCAGCACCAACGTCCCCGGCGGGCTGGCGAACGGGCGCAGCCACACCGCGGCCGCGCCGCCCGTCGCGCCGAGGTCGAGCACCGGGTCGCCGACCAGCTCGCCCGGGCCGGTCAACGTCAGCCGCACCTCGCCCGCCGTTCCCGCGCGCAGGGTCCCGAAGCGGTCCACCGCCGCCACCACCACGCGGGTGGCGTCGCTCCCGTCCGCGCGCAGCTCCGGGTCGTCGGGCACGCAACTGAGCACGTCCAGGCCGCGGTCGCCGCTGAAGTGCCGGCTCACGACCCGCCGGCCGCCCACGTACCCGTCGACGCGCAGCTGCGGCCGCCGCCCCTTCGGCACCACCAGGTCGACGGCGAACGGCGGGTACCGCAGGTGCGGGAACTCCGCGCGCCGGCTGCGGGCCTCACCCGCCGGGCGGTCGTCGAGGAACAGCAGCAGACGGTCGCAGTTGGACCAGATCGTCACCCCCGCCCCGGGACCGGTCGGCTGAGCGGTGAAATCCCACGCGAAGCCGGGCTCGACGACCGCACGCACCCGCGGGTCGCCCTGTGAGGCGTAGAAGGCCGCGGCCGGCTTGGGGATCCGGAAGATGTCCGACACCCCGGCGTACTTCGAGCCGTTCACCGAACGCAGCCAGCCCGACGGGTAGTCGAACGCGCACCAGGCGAGCAGCCCGCAGTAGCGGTCGTCGGCGGCGGCGAGGTCGTGGGCCTTCGCGTGCAGTTCCGCCTGCTGCCGGACAGCCGGGAAATCGCCGCGCCGGCAGGCACGGGCGCCGGCGAGCGTGCCGATCGTCTCCGTCACCAGGTAGGGGACGCCCGGCCGCGGGGGGCGCAGCCGGAAGGGCGCCCCGCGGCGGGCGGTGTAGTCGTTGTAGGCCAGGATCTCGACGTCGGTGCCGGCGTACCGCCCGAGCGTGGTGCTGGCCAGCGCGCCGCTGGTCGGCCGGGACGGGTCGAGCTGCCGGGCGAGCCGGCCGGTCCGCTGGTACATCGCCGTCGTGCCGTTCGCCTCGTTCACCCGCGTGCCCCACACGACGATGCTCGGGTGGTTGCGGTCGCGCACGACCATGCCCTCGACATCCGCCAGGTTCCGCCGCTGCCAGGCGTCGTCCCCGACGTGGCCCCAGCCCGGGATCTCCTCCCAGACCAGCAGACCCAGCTCGTCGCAGGCGTCGAGGAACGCGGTCGACTGCGGGTAGTGCGAGCAGCGGACCATCGTGCAGTTCAGCTCGCGGCGCAGGATCTCGGCGTCACGCCGCTGGACGCGGTCCGGCATCGCGCCGCCGGCGAAGGGGTACCACTGGTGGCGGTTGAGGCCGAACAGCTTCAGCCGCCGTCCGTTGAGGAAGAAGCCCTCGGTGGTGAACCGCGCGTCGCGGAACCCGGTGCGCACCACCCGCTGGTCGAGGGCGCGCTTCCCGGACTGGAGCGTCACCACGACGTCGCAGAGGGCAGGGTCTTCGACGTCCCAGAGCCGGACCGCGTCGAGCCCGCCGACGTCGAATTCGACCGTCCGTCCGCGCACCGCCGCGGAGCCGGTGGCGAGTTCGCGGCCCGCTTGCCGCACCGACGCGGTCACCTGCCCCACGACGGGCGCGTCGAGCGTGCACGTCAGGTGCAGCGACCGGCCGGGGGAGAGGACGTCGGCGGGCCGGGCGAAGACGTCGGCCAGCCGGATCCGCGGCACCGCGCCGACCGTGGCCGGGCGGTAGATCCCGGCCGGCTGGTAGAAGTCGATCACCGACGGCCCGCCGCGCGGCAGGTTGGGCGGGACATCCAGCGCCCACCGCCCGTCGACGACCACGGCGAGCACGTTGTCCCCGGTCACGACGTCCGGGAGCGCGACCTCGAAGGGCAGGTAGCCGCCTTCGTGGGTGGCGACGAGCCGGCCGTTGAGGTGCACCTCGGCGTTCGTCATGACGCCGTCGAAGCGGGCGGTGTGGCGTTCGGCGGGCGACCCGGTGAAGTGCTTGCGGTAGATCCACCGGTCCTGCCAGGACGCCGGATCCCACCCGGTCCACGACAGCGGTGTCACGCAGTGGGGGAGCTGCACCGGCGAGAGGTCGCTCTCGTCGAAGCCGAGCTCGGTGCCGCCTTCGTCGTACCGCCCGAACAGCCAGAAATCGCCCAGCCGCGCGGATGCCGGCCCGGCCGCGGCGTGGCCGGCCGAGCCCGCGACGACGGCGCCGAGCAGCGCGGCCCCGCTCGCGGCCAGGAAGCCGCGCCGGGACAGCCGCGGTGACGAGTCGGCCATTCACGACCTCCGTGCTCGGGCTCCCCTGGGATATCGCTCGTGACGGGTAAGACGTCACCGGCGATCAGCGGGTTGCTCAGCGCAGGGTGGAAGCGCGGACCACCAGCTCCGGGGTGAACACGACCTTCCGGTGTTCGTGGCCGGTTTCGGACGCTTCCGCCAGCAGCAGCTCCACCGCCGTGCGGCCCAGTCGCCGCCGGGGCTGGCGGACCGACGTCAACGGCACCGCGGCCGCCGCCGCGAACTCGATGTCGTCGTAGCCCACGATCGCCAGGTCGTCCGGGACGCGCATGCGGAGGTTCGCGCACGTCTGGAGCAGGCCGAGGGCGACCAGGTCGTTGGCGCAGAACGCCGCGGTCGGGCGGACCGACGCCGGGAGGCCCGCCAGGCGCTCGCCCGCGCCGCGGCCGTCGGCGACCGTCAGGGCCGTGGTCGTCAGGTCGACCAGGTGGTCCGGGCCGAGGCCGGCCGCGGCCAGGGCGCGCAACGCGCCGAGCCGGCGGTCGCGGACCTGACCGACCGTCGTGTGGTTGCCGATGAAGGCGATCCGCTCGTGCCCCTGTTCGATGAGGTGGCGCACGGCGATCTCGCCGCCGTAGACGTCGTCGACCGCGACCGAGCAGTGTGTCGTGCCCTCCGGCGTGCGGTCGACGACGACCACCGGGGTGCCGCGGCGGGCGATCTCGCCCAGCAGCGGGGCGTCCGGGTCGACCGGCGTGATGAGGACACCCTGGACGCGCTGCTGTTCGAGGCGCCCGAGGTAGGCCGCCTCGCGCGACGGCTGGTGGGCGCTGTTGCACAGGAACAGCGACAGGCCGCCCTCGTCGGCGGCGTCCGCGGCGTCTTCCATGCCGGCCGCGACGTCGGTGAAGAACGGGTTGCTGCCGTCGAGCATCACGTAGGCCAGCACCCGGCTGCGCCCGGCCCGCAGCTGCCGTGCGGATTCGTTGCGCACGAAGCGGAGTTCGGCCATCGCGGCCTCGACCCTGGCACGGGTCGCCGGGCTGACCCGGTCGGGCCGGTTGAGCACATTGGACACCGTGCCGAGCGAGACGCCGGCGGCCGCCGCGACCTCCTTCATGCCCGCCGCGCGCGGCTCGGTCCCCGGTTCCCGGACGACCATGCGACCCCCTCGTTGAAACGTAACATCACCGCGAATGGCCTGGTGAAGATGCCGTTTGGCCACGCCTGCGCCGATGCATTGACTTCTCGTTCCGTCGCATAGTAGCTTCACCGCACCAGATTTGTGAAACCTTTCAATCCGGAGGTCGCGATGACGCGGCAGGACCCGGGCCGGGCCCCTCTGCTGGAGGTGCGCGGCGTGACGAAGTCGTTCGGCGCGGTCGCGGCCGTCGCCGGCGTGAGTTTCGGGCTGTACGCCGGGGAGGCCCACGCGCTGGTCGGGGAGAACGGCGCCGGCAAGTCCACGATCGTCAAGATGCTGGCCGGGGTGCACAAGCCCGACGACGGCACGCTGCTGCTGGACGGCGAGCCCATCGAGTTCGGCTCGCCCGCCGACGCGAAGGCGGCCGGCATCGCGGTCATCTACCAGGAGCCCACCCTGTTCCCGGACCTGAGCGTCGCGGAGAACATCGTGATGGGCCGCCACCCGCGCAAGAGCCTCGGCCGGATCAACCGGGCGGCGATCCGCGCCGAAGCCGAGCGGCTCTTCGCCCGCCTCGGCGTCCGGATCGACCCGGCCCGCCCGGCCCGCGGGCTCTCCATCGCCGACCAGCAGATCGTCGAGATCGCCAAGGCGCTCAGCGCCGACGCCCGCGTGCTGGTGATGGACGAGCCGACCGCCGCGCTGACCCGGGTCGAGGTCGAGCGGCTCTTCTCCGTCGCCAGGACGCTGCGCCAGGAAGGCGCGGCCATCATGTTCATCTCCCACCGCTTCGAGGAGATCACCGAGCTCTGCCAGCGCGTGACGATCATGCGCGACGGCAAGCACGTCTCCACCGACGCGCTGGAAGACGTCACCGTCGAGGAGATGGTGAAGCGCATGGTCGGGCGCGACCTCGACGCGCTGTTCCCCAAGCAGGACGTCGAACCCGGCGCGGTCGTGCTGGAGGTCGAGGGCCTGGCCCGCGAGGGCGTGTTCCGCGACATCTCCTTCTCCGTGCGCGCCGGGGAAATCGTCGCGTTCGCCGGGCTGGTCGGCTCCGGCCGCTCGGAAGTCGTCCAGGCCGTCTTCGGGGTCGACGAACGGGACGCCGGGGTCGTGAAGGTGAGCGGCAAGAAGCTCAAGCCGCATTCGTCGCGGGCCGCGATGGCCGCCGGGATGGCCCTGGTTCCCGAAGACCGGCGTCAGCAGGGCCTGATCATGGACCTCTCGATCGAGCGGAACGTGACGCTGCCGCGCTCACGCGCCCTGTCCAAGCTCGGCTTCCTCACCGGCGCGAGCGAACGCCAGGAGGCCCGGCGCTGGACCGAACGCCTGCGCACCAAGTACGGCCGGCTCGGCGACCCCGTCGGCACGCTCTCGGGCGGTAACCAGCAGAAGGTCGTGCTGGCCAAGTGGCTGGCGATGGCGCCGAAGGTGCTGATCGTGGACGAGCCGACGCGTGGCATCGACGTCGGCACCAAGGCCGAGGTCCACCGGCTGATGTCCGCACTGGCCGCCGAGGGCGTCGCGGTCGTCATGGTCTCGTCGGAGCTGCCGGAGGTGCTGGGCATGGCCGACCGCGTGCTGGTGATGCGGGAGGGCCGGATCGTGGCCGAGCTGCCGCGCGCCGAAGCGACCGAAGACGCGGTCATGTTCGCCGCGATGGGGCAGGGGGCCGCCGCATGACCGTCACCGAGGAGGCCCGCGTGACGAAGGAACCGGCCGTCCACTCGCGACGGTCGTGGACCGCGAACGTGCTGAAGGCCCGCGAATCCGGCATCGTCCTCGCCCTGATCGTCCTCGTCGCGTTCACCGCGACGCAGAACTCCCGGTTCCTGTCCGGGCAGAGCATCCGGGACATCCTGCTCGGCACGGCCATCCTCGCCGTGCTCGCCGTCGGGCAGGCGATCGTGATGATCACCCGCAACATCGACCTCTCGGTCGGCTCGGTGCTCGGCCTGGCGGCGTTCGCCGTCGGCACGCTGATGAAGGACCACCCGGGCCTGCCGGTGCTCGTCGCGATCCTGGCCGGGCTCGGCGTCGGCGCGGTGTGCGGGCTGGTCAACGGCGCCCTGGTGCGCTTCGGCCAGGTCCCCGCGCTGGTCGTCACGCTCGGCACGCTCTACGCCTACCGCGGGGTCAGCTACTTCTGGGCCGGCGGCCAGCAGATCAACGCCGACAAGCTGCCCGCGTCCTTCCTGGACTTCGGCACCGCGTCGATCCTCGGCGTGCCGTGGCTCGTCCTGATCGCGGTGCTGGTCCTGATCGCCGCCGGGATCGTGCTGCGCAGCTACCGGGCCGGGCGCGAGCTGTACGCGATGGGCTCGAGCCCCCAGGCGGCGAAGCTCGCGGGCATCAAGGTCGGCCGCAACACGAGCGCCGCGTTCCTGGTCAGCGGCGCCCTCGCGGGGCTCGCCGGTGTCCTGTTCGCCGCCCGGTTCGGCACCGTGGACGCGGCCGCCGGGACCGGCTACGAACTCAACGTCGTCGCCGCGGCCGTCGTCGGCGGAGTCGCGGTGTTCGGCGGCAGCGGCTCGGTCTGGGGCGCGGGCCTCGGCGCGCTGCTGCTGACGGTCATCGGCAGCGCCCTGGCCGTGCTCGACATCAACCAGTTCTGGCAGCAGGCCATCGTCGGCGCGCTGATCCTGCTGGCCATCGGGGCCGACCGGCTGGTCGCCGTCCGGGTCGCCAAGGCACTGAAGAAGAGGGATTCCCATGTCTGACACCGGGAACCGGCTCGGCAGGCTGCTCAGCTGGGACGCCGCCGTCGTGCTCGTGACAGTGATCGTCCTGATCGTCGCCTCCGGGGCCGTCGAGAACTTCGGCACCAGCCGCAACTTCACCTTCCTGCTGCTCGACCTGCTCCCGATCGCGCTGGTCGCCCTGCCGATGACGTTCATCATCGTCACCGGCGAGATCGACCTTTCGGTGGCGAGCACGCTCGGCCTGACGTCGGCGGTGATGGGCTCGCTGTGGGACGCGGGGATGACGATCGAGACGATCATCCCGCTCTGCATCGTGCTCGGCGCGGTCCTCGGCGCGCTGAACGGCTTCTTCGTCACCGTGCTGAAGCTCCCGTCCCTCGCCGTCACCATCGGCACCCTGGCGCTGTACCGCGGGCTTGCCTTCGTGGTGCTCGGAGACAGCGCCGTCGCGGACTTCCCGCGTGCCTACACGACCTGGGTCACCGGGACGATCGGCGACGGCCCGATCCCGAACGTGCTGATCCCGCTGGTCGTCGCCGCCCTGATCTTCGGCGTGGTGCTGCACGCGACCCCGATCGGCCGCGGTGTCTTCGCGGCCGGGGCGGGGGAGCAGGCGGCCCGGTTCGCCGGCATCCGCACCGGACGGCTCAAGTTCTGGCTGTACGTCGTGAGCGGTGCGGTCGCCGGCCTGGCCGGGGTGCTGTGGACGCTGCGGTACTCCAGCGCCCGCGCCGACAACGGGTTCGGCCTCGAACTGGCCGTGGTGGCCGCCGTGCTGCTCGGCGGCGTGTCCATCTTCGGCGGCAAGGGCACGCTGCCCGGCGTGCTCGCCGGAGTGGTCCTGCTGGCCTCGCTGCAGAACGCGCTGCGTCTGCAGGACGTGTCGAACGAGGCGCTCAACATCGTGACCGGCGTGCTCCTGATCGTGTCGGTCCTGCTCCCCAACATCGTGACTTCGGCCCGCACGGCAGTGCGTCGCCGTCGGCAAGCGGTAACTCCGGAAAGGTGACGAAGATGTCCCGACGGTTCCTCACCGGCAGGCTCCTCACAGGCGCCGTGTCGGCCGGGCTGGTGCTGGTCCTGGCCGCGTGCAGCGGCACGACCAAGAACGACAACGCCGGCTCGGGCGGCCAGCAGTCCACCGCTGCGGCGAACCCGAACGCCGCGGCGAAGGAGGGCGTCAAGATGGCGTTCCTGCCCAAGCAGCTCAACAACCCCTACAGCGACATCGAAGTCAGCGGCGGCAAGGAAGCCCTCGGTGAGCTGAAGGGCGAGTACAAGCTGGTCGGGCCGAACGACGCCAGCGCGTCGTCGCAGGTCAGCTACATCAACACGCTGATCCAGCAGCAGCAGGACGTCATCGGCATCGCGGCGAACGACCCGAACGCGGTGTGCCCGTCGCTCAACCAGGCCCGCAGCGCCGGCATCAAGATCGTCGCGTTCGACTCCGACGCCGCCAAGGACTGCCGCGACGTCTTCATCAACCAGGCCACCACCCAGGGCATCGGCGAGGCGCTGGCCAAGCAGGCCAAGGACCTCTCCGGCGGCTCCGGGGAGATCGCGGTCCTGTCGGCGACACCGAACGCGACCAACCAGAACGCCTGGATCGAGGTCCTCAAGAAGGAACTGGCCAAGCCGGAGTACGCGGGCCTGAAGCTGGACAAGATCGCCTACGGCAACGACGACGACCAGAAGTCGTTCCAGGAGGCCCAGGGCCTGCTCCAGTCGTTCCCGAACCTGAAGGTGATCGTCTCGCCGACCACCGTGGGCATCGCTGCGGCCGCGCGTTACGTCAGCTCGTCGAGCTACAAGGGCAAGGTCGCGGTGACCGGCCTGGGCACGCCCAACCAGATGCGCGCCTTCGTCAAGGACGGCACGGTCAAGCAGTTCGCGCTGTGGAACCCGGCCGACATCGGCTACCTCGCCGCCTACGCCGGTGTCGCGCTCAAGTCCGGCCAGATCACCGGCAAGCAGGGCGAGAAGTTCAAGGCGGGCAAGCTCGGCGACTACACGATCGGCGAGAACGGCGAGATCGTCCTCGGCCCGCCGACGACGTTCGACACGAACAACATCGACAAGTTCAACTTCTGAGACTCCCGGCCGGGTCGCGACGGGCGGCCCGGCCGGGGCCCACCAAGGACGGACTGTGCCCCGATACTGCTTCTGCCTGCAGGTCAAGCCCGACCGGAAGGCCGAGTACGCCGAGCGCCACCGCGCTGTCTGGCCGCAGATGCGGCAGGCCCTGCACGACACCGGCTGGCGCAACTACTCGCTCTTCCTGCGCGAGGACGGCCTCCTGATCGGGTACGTCGAGGCGGACGACCTCGCCGCCGCGCAGGCCGCCATGGCGGAGACCGAGGTCAACACGCGCTGGCAGGCGGAAATGGCGGAGTTCTTCACCGGCCTCGACGGCGGCCCGCCCGACGAGGGCTTCCAGCTCCTGACCGAGGTCTTCCACCTCGAACCCCCCACCGTCGCGGAAGGACAGTGATCGCCGTGGATGTCAAAGCGGCTCTGCGGGCCCAGCGCATCGAGACGCCGTCGTGGGCGTACGCGAACTCGGGCACCCGGTTCAAGGTGTTCCCGCAACCCGGGGTGCCGCGCACGCCGGAGGAGAAGATCGCCGACGCGGCGGTGGTGCACAAGTTCACCGGGGTGGCGCCGAGTGTGGCGTTGCACATCCCGTGGGATCGCGTGGATGACTACGCCGCCTTGACCGCCTACGCGCGTGACCTGGGTGTCGAGATCGGCGCGATCAACACCAACGTGTTCCAGGACGAGGACTACAAGCTCGGTTCGGTGACCAACCCGGACCCGGGCATTCGCCGCAAGGCGACCGATCACCTCCTGGAAGCCATCGACATCATGGACGCGACCGGCTCACGCGACCTGAAGCTGTGGTTCTCCGACGGCATCAACTACCCGGGTCAGGACGATATCCGGGATCGGCAGGACCGGCTGGCGGCGGCGTTGCGCGAGACGTATGACCGGCTGGGTCCGGATCAGCGGATGTTGCTGGAGTACAAGCTGTTCGAGCCCGCCTTCTACGCGACCGATGTCCCGGACTGGGGCACTTCCTACGCCCACTGCATCGAGCTGGGGGAACGGGCGACCGTCTGCATCGACACCGGTCACCACGCGCCGGGGACGAACATCGAGTTCATCGTGGCGTTCCTGTTGCGGGCGGGGAAGCTGGGCGCGTTCGATTTCAATTCCCGGTTCTACGCCGACGATGATCTGATGGTGGGGGCGGCGGATCCGTTCCAGTTGTTCCGGATCATGTACGAGATCGTCCGCGGGGACGCGTTGGATCCGTCGTACGGGATTGCGTTCATGCTCGATCAATGCCACAACATCGAGGCGAAGATCCCGGCGATCATCCGGTCGGTGATGAACGTCCAGGAGGCCACGGCCAAGGCGCTGTTGGTGGATCGCCCGGCATTGCGGGCGGCGCAGCAGTCCGGTGACGTGCTGGGTGCGAACGCGGTGTTGATGGATGCCTACAACACCGATGTGCGGCCGCTGCTGGCCGAGTTGCGAGAGGAGGCCGGGCTGGATCCGGATCCGGTCGCGGCTTATCACCGCAGCGGGTACCAGGAGAAGATCGTGGCCGAGCGGGCCGGTGGGCAGCAGGCGGGGTGGGGAGCATGAGCGTGCCGGAGCAGCTGATCGCGCGCAGCAACGCGCTGGGCGCCGACCCGCGCAACACCAACTACGCCGGCGGCAACACCTCCGCCAAGGGTGACGTCACCGACCCGGTCACCGGCGCGCCCACCGAGGTGCTGTGGGTGAAGGGTTCCGGCGGCGACCTCGGCACGCTCAAGGAGTCCGGGCTCGCCGTGCTGCGGCTGGACCGGCTGCGCGCCCTGGTCGACGTGTACCCGGGGGTCGAGCGTGAGGACGAGATGGTCGCCGCGTTCGACTACTGCCTGCACGGCCGGGGCGGGGCCGCGCCCTCGATCGACACCGCGATGCACGGGCTGGTCGAGGCCGCGCACGTCGACCACCTGCACCCCGACTCGGGGATCGCACTGGCCACGGCGGCCGACGGCCCCGCGCTGACCAAGGAGTGCTTCGGCGACCGGGTCGCCTGGGTGGACTGGCGGCGGCCCGGGTTCCAGCTGGGCTTGGACATCGCGGCGGTCAAGGCCGCCAATCCCCAGGCGATCGGCGTGATCCTGGGCGGGCACGGCATCACCGCCTGGGGTGCGTCCTCGGAGGAGTGTGAGCGCA
The DNA here is from genome assembly GCA_049998155.1 of Amycolatopsis sp. cmx-13-12. Lineage (GTDB taxonomy): Bacteria > Actinomycetota > Actinomycetes > Mycobacteriales > Pseudonocardiaceae > Amycolatopsis. The sequence goes on from JAEBES010000003.1 coordinate 464,634, forward strand.
ACTCCCTCGAAATCATCCGCACGGCGGAAGCCTTCCTGGCCGAGCGGGGCGCTCCGGAGCCGTTCGGGCCCGTGGTTCCGGGGTTCGAGGCGTTGCCGGAAGCCGAACGGCACGCGCGGGCGGCCGCTTTGGCGCCGGTGATCCGCGGGCTCGCCTCGACCGACCAGCGCCAGGTCGGGCACTACACCGACAGCGAGGTCGTGCTCGAATTCCTCGCCCGGGAGAAGCTGCAGCCGCTCGCGGCGTTGGGGACGTCGTGCCCGGATCACTTCCTGCGCACGAAGGTCCGGCCCCTGGTCGTGGACCTCCCGGCGACCGCGCCCCTGGACGACATCGTCGCGCGGCTGAAGGAGTTGCACGCGGAGTACCGCGACGCCTACCGCGCCTACTACGAGCGGCACGCGGATGCCGATTCGCCGGCGATGCGCGGCGCGGACCCGGCGATCGTGCTGGTGCCGGGCGTCGGGATGTTCTCCTTCGGCAAGGACAAGCAGACCGCGCGGGTGGCGGGGGAGTTCTACGTCAACGCCATCAACGTCATGCGCGGCGCCGAAGCCGTCTCGACGTATGCGCCGATCCCGGAGAGCGAGAAGTTCCGGATCGAATACTGGTCCCTCGAAGAGGCCAAACTCCAGCGGATGCCGAAGCCCAAGCCGCTCGCCGGGCGGATCGCCCTGGTGACGGGCGCGGGTTCGGGGATCGGCAAGGCGATCGCCCAGCGGCTCGCGGCCGAGGGTGCCTGCGTGACGATCGCCGACCTCAACGGCGACGCGGCCGCCGAAGTCGCGGCGGAGATCGGCGGCACCGCGGTGACCGCCGACGTCACCGACGCCGATGCGGTCCAGGCGGCGATCGACGCCACCGTCCTGGCCTACGGCGGGATCGACCTGGTGGTCAACAACGCCGGGCTGTCGATCTCGAAGCCGCTGCTGGAGACCACCGAACGCGACTGGGACCTGCAGCACGACGTGATGGCCAAGGGCTCGTTCCTGGTCGCGAAGTCGGCGGCGAAGGCGATGATCGACCAGGGCATCGGCGGGGACATCGTCTACATCTCGTCCAAGAACTCAGTGTTCGCGGGCCCGAACAACGTCGCCTACGGTGCCGCCAAGGCCGACCAGGCGCACCAGGTGCGGCTGCTGGCCGCGGAGCTGGGCGGGCACGGGATCCGGGTCAACGGTGTCAACCCCGACGGGGTCGTCCAGGGCTCCGGCATCTTCGCCGGCGGCTGGGGCGCCCAGCGGGCCGCGGTCTACGGCGTCGAGGAGGCGAAGCTCGGCGAGTTCTACGCCCAGCGCACCATCCTCAAGCGCGAAGTGCTGCCCGAGCACGTCGCCGCCGCGGTGTTCGCCCTCACCGGCGGCGAGCTCACCCACACCACCGGCCTGCACGTGCCGGTGGACGCCGGGGTGGCCGCCGCGTTCCTGCGTTAGGAGGACCCATGACGCTCGACCGCATCACCCCGCGCCGCACCCGCGTCGGCCTCGTCTCGGGCGGGCTCGGTGCGTACTGGCCGCAGTTCCCGGCGCTGCTGCCCCAGCTGCAAGCTTCGGCTCGGCGCGTCACCGAGCGGCTGTCCACCATGGACTGCGAGGTGGTCGACGCCGGGTTCGTCTCGGACGCCCAGGAGGGCGCGGCCGCGGCCGAGAAGCTGCGGGTGGCCGGGTGCGACCTGATCATCGGCTTCCTCACGACGTACCTGACGTCCAGCATGCTGGCCCCGGTCGCGCAGCGCTCGGGCGCGCCGGTGCTGCTGCTGAACCTGCAGCCCACCGAGGTGATGGACCACGCGTCCTTCGACACCGGCGCCTGGCTGGCCTACTGCGGCGCCTGCCCGCTGCCGGAGATGGCCAACAGCTTCCGGCGCCTCGGCGTCGAGTTCCGTTCGGTGTCCGGGTACCTCGAGGACCCGCGGGCCTGGACGCGGATCGAGCGGTGGATCAAGGCCGCGGGTGTCCGTGCGGCGCTGCGGCACGGACGGCACGGCCTGCTCGGGCACCTCTACCCGGGCATGATGGACGTCGCCACCGACCCGACGCTCGTGTCCGCCCAGCTCGGCGGGCATGTCGAGATCCTGGAGGTCGACGACCTGCGGGTGCGCGTGGAGCAGGTCACCGAGGCCGAAACGAAAGACCGCGTCGAGCTGGCCCGCGAAGTGTTCACCGTGGACGAGTCCGTGGTGGACGAAGACTTCGCGTGGGGCGCCCGGGTGTCGGTCGCCCTTGACCGGCTCGTCGAGGACTTCTCGCTCGACTCGCTGGCCTACTACCACCGCGGCCTCGACGGCGAGACCCACGAACGCGTCGGCGCCGGGTTCATCCTCGGCGCGTCCCTGCTCACCGCGCGCGGCATCCCGGCCGTCGGCGAGTACGAGCTGCGGACGTCGCTGGCCATGCTGGTCATGGACCGGCTCGGGGCCGGTGGCTCGTTCACCGAGCTGCAGGCGCTGAACTTCCGCGACGGTGTTGTCGAGATGGGCCACGACGGCCCCGCGCACCTCGGCATCAGCGCCCGCAAGCCGCTGCTGCGCGGCCTGGGCGTCTACCACGGCAAGCGGGGCTGGGGCGTGTCGGTGGAGTTCGACGTCCGGCACGGGCCGGTGACGCTGTGCGGGCTCGGCCAGGGCCGCGACGGGACGTTCACGCTCATCGCGTCGGAAGGCACGGTCGTGCCCGGCCCGCTGCTGCGGATCGGCAACACGACCTCCCGCGTCGACTTCGGCTGCGACCCGGGGGAGTGGACCGACGCCTGGTCCGCGAGCGGCATCGCGCACCACTGGGCGCTCGGCACCGGCCACCGCGTCGCCGAGCTGACCGCGGTCGCGGACCTGCTCGGCCTCCGGCTGACCGTGGTCCGCCCGTGAAGCGGGTCGCGGCCGTCGACCTCGGCGCGTCCAGCGGGCGGGTGGTGGCCGGGACCGTCGGGCCGTCCCTGCTGACGGTCGAGGAGGTGCGGCGCTTCCCGAACGGCGGCGTCCGCGCCGGGCCGGCGCTGTACTGGGACATCCTGGGCCTGTACCGCGAGACCCTCACCGGCATCCGCGAAGCGGGGCGGCTGGACGGCGTCGGCATCGACTCCTGGGCGGTCGACTACGGGCTCCTGGACGAGCGCGGCGCCCTGCTCGGCAACCCCGTCCACTACCGCGACCCCCGCACCGACGGCGTGCCGGCCGAGGTCGCGTCGAAGGTGTCCGCGCGCGAGCTCTACGACGTGACCGGGCTGCAGCAGCTGCCGTTCAACACGCTGTACCAGCTGGTGGCCGAAGGTGACCGGCTCGACGCGGCGTCGACGATGCTGCTGATCCCGGACCTGCTGAACCACTGGCTCACCGGGGCGATCGGCGCGGAGCGGACGAACGCGTCGACCACGCAGCTCTACGACGTCCGCGCGCGAACCTGGGCCGAGTCGCTGGCTTCGCGCGTCGGCATCCCGCCGAGGCTGCTGCCGCCGCTGCGCGACCCGGGAACGGTGGTGGGCACGGCCGACGAGCTGGCCGGCCTGCCGGTGGTGGCGGTGGGTTCGCACGACACGGCGTCGGCGGTGGTCGCGGTACCGGCCGTGCCCGGCACGAACTTCGCCTACATCTCGTCGGGCACCTGGTCGCTGGCCGGTCTGGAACTGCCCGCGCCGGAGCTGAGCGACGAGGCGCTGGCGGCGAACTTCACCAACGAAGGCGGCGTCGACGGCACCATCCGGTTCCTGCGCAACGTGATGGGCCTGTGGGTGCTGTCGGAGACGCTGCGCACGTGGTCGTGCCCGGAAGACCTGCCCGCGCTGCTGGCGGCCGCGGCCGCGGCACCCGCGTTGGCGGCGGTGGTCGACATCGACGCCCCGGCGTTCCTGCCCCCGGGCGACATGCCGGCGCGGATCGACGAGGCCTGCCGCGCCACGGGCCAGCGTCCGCCGGAGGGCCGGGCGGCAACGGTCCGCTGCATCGTGGACAGCCTCGCGCTGGCCCACCGCCGCGCGATCCACTCCGCGGCCCGCTTGACCGGCCGTCCCGTCGAGGTGATCCACCTGGTCGGCGGCGGAGCACGCAACGAGCTCCTGTGCCAGGCGACGGCGGACGCGTGCGGCGTCCCGGTCCTGGCCGGCCCGGTCGAGGCCGCGGCCCTGGGGAACGTGCTCGTCCAGGCCAGGGCGCTGGGGGAGGACCTCCCGGACCTGGCGGCGATGCGCGCGCTGGTGCGGGAGACGCAGGAAATCCGGCGCTACGAGCCGTCGGGGAGCGCGGACTGGGCGGCGGCCGAGGCCCGGTTGTCACGCTGACCTGGGAGAGCGCTCTCACACCGTGCTAGAAAGGACGGGTGACGACGCAGCCGCCCACCCTGGAGGACGTCGCGCGGGTCGCCGGCGTCTCGCGCGCCACGGTGTCCCGCGTGGTGAACAGCGTGCGCAACGTCGACCCGAAGCTGCGCGAGACGGTCGAACGCGCGATCGCGGACACCGGGTACGTCCCGAACCGGGCGGCCCGCTCGCTGGTCACCCGGCGCACCGGCGGGATCGCGCTCGTCGTGTCCGAACCGGAGCGGCACGTCGAGGCGTTCACCGGCGGCGTGTTCGGCGACCCGTTCTTCGGCCGGGTCGTCGAAGGGGTGGTCGCGCACCTGCGCCCGCACGGCCTGCACCCGCTGCTGATGCTCGTCGACAGCGACGAGGAACGCGAGAAGCTGGTGCCGAAGCTGCGTCAGGAACAGGTCAGCGGCGTGCTGCTGATCTCGCTGCACCCGGCGGAGGACCCGCTGCCCCGCACGCTGACCGGCGCGGGCGTCCCCACGGCGTTGTTCGCGCGGCCGGGCCGTCCGGCGCCGGTCTGCTACGTCGACGTCGCCCACCAGGACGGCGCCCGGCTCGCGGCGGAGAGGCTCGTCTCGCGCGGCTGCCGGCGCGTCGCCACGATCGCGGGCCCGGCGGGCACCCCCGCGGGGCAGGACAGGCTGGCCGGCTTCCGCGACGCGATGGCCCGCCACGGCCACGCCTACGTCGCGGTTGCCGAGGGCGACTTCACCGAGCGGGGCGGCGAACGCGCGATGGAGCGCCTGCTCGCCGAGGACCCGGCCCTCGACGGGCTCTTCGTCGCCAACGACCTGATGGCCTACGGTGCGCTGACGGTGCTGCGCGAGGCGGGCAAGCGCGTCCCGGACGACGTGGCGGTGGTCGGCTTCGACGACAGCCGCGTCGCGCTCAGCTGCCGCCCCCGGCTCACGACGGTCCGCCAGCCGGTCGAGGAGATGGGCGCGGCGATGGCCCGCATGGTGCTCGACCGGATGGCCGATCCGGCCCTGCGCGCGGAGTCGGTGATCTTCGACCCGGAACTGGTGGTCCGCGACTCGGCCTGAGCACTAAGTTCGGCAGCATGCCCGAAACCCAGCGCAAGCCCGTGCCGCGCAACGACGACGGCGAGCTCGACACCGCGACGGCGTTCCTGTCCTTCGCCCGCGAGTGCGTGCTCAAGAAGACCGACGGGCTCACCGAGGAGCAGCTGCGCCGGGTCCTGGTCGGCTCGGGCACCACGCTGCTCGGCCTCGTCCACCACCTGACGCTGGCCGAGCAGGTCTGGTTCGGCCACCACGTCGCGGGCGGCCCGGATCCCGGTGACGTCGGAATGGACGTCCCGGAAGGGTGCACCGCCGCCGAGGTCCTGGCCGGCTACCGCGCCGCGATCGAGGCGAGCGACGCGGCGATCCGGGCCGCCGGGGACCCGGACCGGCCGGCGGCGGTGGCGATCGACGGCAAGTTCCACACCCTGCGCTGGGTGCTCGCGCACATGACGAGCGAGACCGCCCGCCACGCGGGGCACGCCGACATCCTGCGCGAGCAGCTCGACGGCGTGACCGGCCGCTGATCTGTCCGGGACAAGTTCCGGTCGGTGGTCTGGACATCGGCGGAGCGGCTGTGCTCAGCTTTCCAACGTTGTAACGCCGCCGAGTCCCCTTCACCGGAACGGAGTTCCGCCGTGCGGACCAGAACAGCGAGAACCATCCGGCGGGCCTGCGCGCTCGCCGTCGCCGGGAGCGCCGTCGCGGCGGTGACCGTCGCGACGCCCGCCGTGGCCGGGCCCGCGCGCCAGACCGTCACCGCCGGCAACGCCCGCTTCCAGGTGCTGTCCCCGACCCTGATCCGCACCGAGTACGCAGGCGACGGCCGGTTCACCGATGCCGCCACCTTCAACGCCGTCGGCCGGGGCGCCTTCACGCCGACGTCGTACACCAGCACCGTCGCCGACGGCGTCCTCACCATCCGGACCAGCGCGGCGACGCTGACCTACCGGCTCAACTCCGGGCCGTTCGACGGCGGCAACCTCGAACTCCGCACGAACACGGCGCTCGCCGCCCCCTGGCACCACCTGACCTGCACGGCCGGCGCGCTGTGCGAGGCCGAAGACCTCACGGCCGACGGGCTCGGCGTCGCGACCGACCACTCCGGTTACACCGGCGAAGGCTTCCTCGCCGGCTTCGAGAGCACCGGCAACTCGGTGACGGCGGACGTCCTCGCGCCCACCGCCGGGACGTACTCGCTGACCGCGCGCTACGCCAACGGCCAGGGCGGCGACGGCCAGCACGTCACCCGCACCCTGAGCGTTTCGGTCGACGGCGGCGCGGCGCAGAAGCTCACCCTGCCCGCGACGGCCGACTGGAACGCCTGGGCCCTGGCCTCGGTCCCGGTCACCCTCGGCGCCGGCCACCACAGCGTCCGCCTCGAGCGGACCGCGGCCGATTCCGGCAACGTCAACCTCGACGGCTTGGCCGTGCTGGCCGCCGGAGCGCCCTTCCCGCCGGCGTCGGCGCGCGCGATCACGGGTTGTCCGGCCGGCGTGAGCTGCGAGGCCGAGGCGGGGCTCCGCTCGGGTTCGGCCGTCGTCGCGACCGACCACACCGGGTACGCCGGGCGCGGGTTCGTCGCCGAGCTCAACCGCGGGTCGACGCTGACCCACCGGGTCGCGGACGTCCCGGCCGGCGGCACGTACCTGCTGCACGTCCGCTACGCCAACGGCACCGGCGGCGACGGCCGGCACGAAACGCGGACCGCGACCGTCGCGGCGAACGGCGTCACCCGCACCCTGACCCTGCCGATCACCGACAACTGGGACGCGTGGAAGAGCGCGTCGGTGCCGGTGGACCTGAAGGCGGGCACGAACGACGTCGTCCTCGGCTGCCCGGAGGACACCAGCTGCCACGTCAACGTCGACACCGTCGCGGTGACGCCGTCCGGAGGCACGGCACCGGCACCGCACGTCGCGCTCGGCGGCTACCGGCGTGGCCTCGACGGCGTCAACGGGGACAACGGCGCGCCGTCGACCACAGAAGGCCTCCTGCACTCCGACGGCTGGTACCTGCTCGACGACACCCCCTCCGCGCTGTACGACACGCGCACCCGCGCGGTGACGCAACGGCCGTCGCACGGCGGGAACCCCTACCAGGACGGCTATCTCTTCGCCTTCGGCCACGACTACAAGGCGGGGCTGCGCGATCTCGCGACGCTGACCGGGCCGCCGCAGCTGCTGCCGCGCTGGGCCTACGGCGTCTGGTACTCCGAATACATCGACCGCACCGCGGCCGACTACCGCGACAGGATCCTGCCGCGGTTCCGCAGCGAAGGCGTCCCGCTGGACGTCCTGGTCACCGACACCGACTTCAAGGCGCCGGACACGTGGAACGGCTGGCAGTTCGACACCACGAAGTTCCCCGACCCGGCCGGCTTCTTCGCCTGGTCGAAGGCCCAGGGCCTGCACAACACCCTCAACACCCACCCCAGCATCATGGGGTCGGACCCGCAGTTCGCCCGCGCCCAGGCGACGGCGAAGGGCAAGCTGGCCAAGTCGAACTGCGGCACCGACTGCTACGTCTTCGACTGGGGCGACCCCGACCAGCTCAAGGCCTACCTCGACCTGCACGCCGGGATGATGCAGCAGGGCAACGACTTCTGGTGGCTCGACTGGTGCTGTGACGCCTCGCGCTCGAGCCTGCCGGGGGTGACCCCGGACGCGTGGATCAACCAGCAGTACGCCGACCTCGCGGCGCCCGCGACCGGCCGCGGGTTCGTCATCTCGCGGGCGTACGGGTCGCTGCAGGCGGGCGGCTACGGCGGCCCGACCGGGCTGGCGACCGGGCCGTGGGCGGACAAGCGCAGCACCCTGCACTTCACCGGCGACACGTCCTCGACCTGGGGAACGCTGCGCATGGAGGTCGGCATCACGCCGGCGGAGTCGGCGGCGACGGGCATGTCGGCGATCAGCCACGACATCGGCGGCCACAACGACACGACGGGCCTGCGCGGCAGCGAGACCTACACCTCCGGCGGCCAGCAGCGCCAGACGGTCAAGCTGCCGGACGACCTGTACGCGCGCTGGGTGCAGCTCGGCACGTTCCAGCCGATCGACCGCCTGCACAGCAACCACAGCGACCGGCTGCCCTGGCAGTACGGCGACGCGGCGAAGGCGTCGGCGACGAAGTTCCTGAACCTGCGGGAAAACCTGGTGCCCTACACCTACACGCTGGCCCAGGAAGCGGCGACGACGGGCGTTCCGGTGGTCCGGCCGACGTACCTGGAGTACCCGGACGAACCGGCCGCGTACCCGGCGGCCCAGAGCGAGTACTTCTACGGGCCGGACCTGCTGGTGGCCCCGGTGACCTCCCCGGGCACGTCGGCGACGACGTCGGTGTGGTTCCCGCCGGGGCAGTGGACGGACTACTTCACCGGCAGGACGTACGCGGGCGGGACGACCCAGCAGGTGACGTCCGATCTGGGCACGATGCCGGTGTTCCTGCGCGCGGGCGGCATCACGGTGACCCGGACGGCGGACGTCACCAACGACGCCCAGAACCCGCTGAACCGGGCGACGGTGACGGTGGCCTCCGGTGGCACGGGGACGTTCTCGCTGTACGAGGACAACGGCGTGACGTCGGCGCGCTCGGCGTCGACGAAGATCACCTACAGCGAGCGCTCCGGGGCGCACACGGTGACGGTGGCGCCCGCGCAGGGCTCGTTCCGGGTGGCACCTCGCGAGTGGACGGTCGAGTTCCTCGGCGTCACGGCGGCTCCGAGCCGGGTGAAGGTGGGCAGCGGCTGGGCGCCTTCGTCGGCGTGGAAGTGGGATGCGGCGACGAAGACGCTGACGGTGACCGCTCCGGCGCACCCGGGACACGGCCCGGTGACCGTCACGTACTGAGCCTCCGGCGGGCGGAGCCGGAACTGCCGTCGAGGCCACGGATTCCCGTGGCCTCGACGGCCTTCATGCGAGCAACGCGCTTTCGTCCGCCGCCTCGGCGCCGACCTCCCGCGCCAGCTCGCGCGTCTCCGGGTCCGCGCCGTTCGCCTGCTCGCCGCCGGCCAGCACGACGAGCTGGGCCGTGTGTGCCCGCAACAGCGCGAGCAGGCGCCGGTCGAACGCGGCATCCCGCTCGCTCCGCAGGGCGACCAGATCGGCCGCCGTCACCATGCCCGGCATCCGATGTCCACTGTGGACGTCGGTCGCCGGCAGCCCGGCCCGGTCGCGGACGGCCCGGAGTCGGCCCAGCAGCCGCTCGTGCGTCCCGGCGATCCCGCCGGCCGCCGAGCGGACCCGCGTGCTCGCGGTGTGGTCCGGGGCCAGCCGGGCCGCGGCCAGCGCGTTCTCCGTCATCGGCAGCACCAGCTGCAGCCAGGCCACGTCGGTCGGGTTGCCGTCGGCGGGGGCGGCGATGGGGGCGGGGCCGGCGGTGGTGGCGCAACCGCCCACGATCAGCGCCACCACCACCGCCCCCAGGGCCGGCCGGCTCACGGACGGCCGGGCAGCCGGTAGTTCGGCCCGAGCACGCTGCCGCGGTCGGGCTTGTACAGGTCGAACCCGCGCGGGTCGCACTGCAAGCCGCCGTTGATGCAGTGCTTCACCAGTGCCGCCAGCGTCTCGGGATCCCACGCGTTGAAGAAGTCGTAGTGCCACGAGTACCCGCGTCCGCTGGCCAGGTGCACGCCGGACATGTCGCCGCTCACCGGGAACGCCATCTTGAACTCCAGCATCGGCACGGCCACCGGGTGATCGGCCGGGCACGTCAGCGTCGCCCGGTCCGGGTACGCCACGTGGCTCTTGTGGTCGGCCGAGTCCAGGTGGACGCCGTCCCAGCAGCTCGGCGCCTGGTAGCGGATGTTGAGCTGGCTGCCGGCGACGCACCGCACGGGGATGTCCCAGTTGTGGAAGCTGTCGCCGCACTCCCAGCCTTCGATCGCGCCGGGCGCGTGCTGGAACTCGTCCTGCGTCGCCGTCACGCTCCCGGCGACGTACCGCAGGCCGGGCGGGAACGGCACCACCTTCGTGTAGTCGAGGATGCCGGACTTGTAGTAGACGACCTGCGCGAAGTTCGGCAGCACCACCTGATTCCCGTTGTAGACCGTCGGGAACCAGTACGCGGACAGGTCGTCCGGGGTCACACAGGTCGTGTTGCCGACGCCGGCGGCCTGCAAGGACGACAGCGTGGTGGCCGCGTTCGTGGTCTTGTTGCCGAGGAACGTGTGGTCGTGCGAGGCGCCGGGGAGCCCGGGGAAGACGATCGGGTCGTCCGGCTGGTGGTGGCTGGGGGAGCAGTTGACCTGGAACTCGTGGTGGGTCACCAGGTCGTCGGCCCCGGCGGGCGACCAGGTGGCCGCGGTCAGGAAGGCGCCTGCCAGCACGGTGGCGGCGGTGCAGGCGAGGAGCGCGGCTTTCGTTGCCAAGGGTCCTCCACGGTGAGGTGCCAAGGATGGGAGAGCGCTCTCCCGCAGCATGCGCGCCGAGCCGCGGACCTGTCAAGAAGTACCCGATCCGCTGACCGGACAGGCATTGTCGGGTTTGCGGCCGGTCCTTGACAACGCCGGGGTGCCTGGCGAACCATCGGTCGCGCCGGAGAGCGCTCTCCAATCGCCGTCCGACCGTCGTACGGGAGTCATCGTGGACCGACCGTCGCTCCTCCGTGCCGTCCTGCCGCTGGTGGGCCTGCTGGTGCTGGACCTGCTCACCGGCCCGTCGCCGGCACACGCCGCCACCCTGCTTTCGCAAGGCAGACCGGCGACCGCGTCGAGCAGTGAAGGGGCGGGCACCCCCGCCTCGGCCGCGGTCGACGGTGATCCCGGCACCCGGTGGGCGAGCGCCTGGAGCGACCCCCAGTGGCTGCAGGTCGACCTCGGTGCTCCCGCCGAGATCAGCGAGATCACCCTGAGCTGGGAAGCCGCCTACGCGACGGCATACGAAATCCAGGTTTCCGACGACGCCGGCACCTGGCGGACCGTCTACAGCACGGCGACGGCAGCCGGCGGGGTCCAGCACCTCGCCGTCACCGGCCACGGCCGTTATGTCCGGCTGTACGGCACCCGGCGGGTCGGCGGCTACGGCTATTCGCTGTGGGAATTACAGGTCGGCGGCACGCCCGCGCCGGCGGGCTCCGGCGGCACGCGGGTGACCGGCACGCAGGGGAACTGGCAGCTCACGGTCGGCGGGGCACCGTGGACCGTGAAGGGCCTGACCTGGGGCCCGCCGCCCGGTGAAGCGGCCACGCGGCTGCCGGAGCTGCACGCGATCGGCGTCAACACCGTCCGCACCTGGGGCACCGACGCCACCAGCCGGCCCCTGTTCGACGCCGCCGCGGCCAACGGCATCAAGGTGATCGCCGGGTTCTGGCTGCAACCCGGCGGCGGCCCGGGCAGCGGCGGCTGTGTCGACTACACGACGGACACCGCCTACAAGAACACGATGCTCGCCGAGATCCGGAACTGGGTGACCGCCTACCAGGCCCACCCCGGCGTGCTGCTGTGGAACGTCGGCAACGAGTCCGTCCTCGGGATGCAGAACTGCTTCTCCGGCACGCAGCTGGAGCAGAACCGGATCGCCTACACGCGCTTCGTCGATCAGGCCGCGCAGGCGATCCACGCGATCGACGCGAACCATCCGGTCACCTCCACCGACGCCTGGACCGGCGCGTGGCCGTATTACAAGGCGTACGCGCCGAACCTCGACCTCTACGCGGTCAACTCCTACGCCCACGTCTGCCAGGTGAAGCAGGACTGGCTGGCGGGCGGCTACTCGAAGCCGTACCTCATCACCGAGACCGGTCCGCCCGGCGAGTGGGAGGTGCCCAACGACGGCAACGGCGTGCCGGCCGAGCCGTCCGACCTGCAGAAACGCGACGGTTACGGCACCGCGTGGAATTGCGTGCTGGCCCACCCCGGCGTGGCGCTCGGAGCCACGCTCTTCCACTACGGCACCGAAGGCGACTTCGGCGGCGTCTGGTTCAACATCACCACGGGCGGCGAGAAGCGGCTTTCGTGGTACGCCGTCCGCAAGCTCTACAGTGGACAGACGGGCGGCAACACGCCGCCGGTGATCGCCTCGATGAACCTCGGCCGCAGCGCCGACGTCCCGGCGGGCAGCACCTTCACCGTGACGGCCGCGGTGTCCGATCCGGACGGTGACCCGATCACCTACACCATGGGGTACAACAGCAAGTACCTCAACAACGCGTCCGGGCTGATCCCGGCGCCGTTCACCGGGAGCGGGACGTTCACCGTCACCGCGCCGCAGCAGCCGGGCGTCTGGAAGCTGTACCTCTACGCCCGGGACGGCCACGGCAACGTCGGGATCGAGACGCGCTCACTGCGTGTCGTCTGAGGCGAACCGCGCCGCGGTCACGGCACGGGCCGCGGCACGGTCGCCGAGCAGATCGGTGTTGTCGGTGACCTGGTCGATGGCGCCGACGAGGGGGAGATTGCGCAGCTCGGCGTCCCGGATGCCGTCGGCGAGCGCCCGGCTGAACCGGTCGGCGTGCAGGACCAGGAACGGCCGGTCGTGGTAGGGGCGGGTGCCGGGGTCGAGCGGCTCGGTGAGCCCGAGCCGGTTGTGCAGCCCGGCGACGGCCGAGTACGCCGTGCCGAGGTGCGCTTCCCGGTCCCGCCAGGTCGTGGCCGCGAGGGCTCCGGTGAGTGCCGGAGTGATCCCGGCGGCGAACGGGAGGCGGGCGAAAGCGCTGCCGAGCCACTTGCTGTAGGGCGGGTAGCGGCGGTGCATCAGCAGGCTCAGCCGCATGAGGTCGCGGACGAGGCGCGCGGCGACGACGGCCGAGCCGAGCTCGTCGCCGACTTCTCCGCACCGTCCGACGAAGGCCTCCTCCTGGGCGATCCGCTGCCACTGGCAGGCCAGGACGTAGCGCCAGACCTGCTCCGGGTACCAGGTGAGCCGCGATCGGACGGAGGTGAGTTCCCCGGTCGCGTCGTGGAAGACGGCGCCCGCGGTGAGCTCGGCCAGTGTCTGGGCCGGGGTGGCGAGCCAGTCCCGGGTGGTGATGCCTTCGCGCGGATCGAAGCCCAGGTGACCGGTGAGCCAGCCGCCGAGGGTGGTCACGTCGACGCGGTGGAAGACCGGCCCGTCGGTGGGGGCCATGTGGCGGACCTGGGGGTGGTCGGTGGGGGCGAAGTTCGTGGGGTAGCCGTGGAACGTCTTGGGGAGCTTCCGGCTCAGCGCTTCGACGAGGTCCCGGCAGGCATCCTCGCGGCTCAGGAACACCTGCAGGCGTGGCCCCCATTCGTGATCGGTGGACCGGGCGGTGTCGAACCCGAGGACTTCCGAGCCGGTGCCGATCCGCGCGGCGGTGTGGGCCAGGTCCCCGAGCAGGGGCCGCACGGCCTCCGCGTAGAAGCGGCGCGAGAGTTCCAGTCCGGGGATGAACGAGGGGGCCATGACCGGCATGGTGCCGCGCCTGGGCGAGGACGGCGACCGGATTTCGTGGTGGTCCCCCGGCGCCGGGGGACCACCACGGTGTCAGCCTTCGGAGAGGCAGAAGAGGTGCCCCTCCGGATCCTGGAGAACGACCCAGTCGCCGCCGCCGGGCTGGAAGTCCGGCCGGGTGGCGCCCAGCGCCAGGAATTCCTCGGTGGCGCCGGCCAGGTCGCCGACCCGGAGGTCGAGGTGGGCGTGCTTGGCGGCGTCCGGCCAGGCGGGGCCGCGGTAGCCCGCGACGCGCTGGAAGCCGAGGCCGACCGGGCCGCCGCCGAGCTGGACGGTGTCGTCGTCGGCGGAGGTGACCTCCCAGCCGAGTGCCTTGCCGTAGAAGGCGGCGAGCGCGGCCGGATCGGCGCAGTCGAGGACGACGGTGGTGAGTTCTGCGGGCACGGATGGCTCCTTTCGTCGTGCCGCAGCCTGCCCGCCCTCCGGGGGTGCGGTCTTGAAGATCCTTGCGAGCCGGAAACCGTCGTACCCCCGGCGTAGCGTCCGGCGCGTGCGTGAAGCAGTCGAAGTCGTGGCCGGCGCCGGGTATTCGGTGAGCGTGGTCAGGTGCGCCGACGACCACACCGGCTGGTCGTCGGCGGAGGTGTCGGCCGGCCACCGGATGGTGCTCGTGCGCCGCGGCCGGTTCCGCCGCCGCGTCGGCGGGGTGACGGCGGACGCCGATCCGACGGCGGCCTACCTGGTGGCGCCCGGCGACGAGGAGCGCTTCGCGCATCCCGCGGGCGGAGACGTCTGCACGTCGGTGGAGTTCGGCTCGGTTCTGTGGCGACGTCTCGTGGGGGAGCGGGTGTTGCCGCCGACGGTGTACGTCGACGGCGCGCTCGAGCTGGCCCACCGGCGCGTGGTGGCGTCGGCGGCCGACCCGGACTACGCGCTGGCGGAGCAGCTGCTGGTGTTGGTGAGCGGGGCGATCAGGCAATCGTCGCGGTCGTCGTGGGCGGACACGGACGACCGCGCGGTGGTGGTGCGGGCGAGGGAGGCGGTCCTGGCGGACGACCCGTCGGCGGCCGGGTTGTTTTCGCTGGCCGAGTCGCTGGGGGTGTCGCCGTACCGGTTGAGCCGCGCGTTCCCGCGGGAGGTGGGTGTTTCGCTGACCCGGTACCGCAATCGGGTCCGGGTCGGCCGCGCCCTCGCGAGGCTGGAGGCGGGGGAGCGGGAGCTGGCGGTGCTGGCGGCCGAGCTGGGGTTCGCGGACCAGGCGCACCTGACCCGGACGGTGCGCGAGCACGCGGGGGTGCCACCGGGGGTGGTGCGCCGGCTGTTGGCGGGGTGAGAAAGGGCTTTCGAGAACCCGTGCCGGCGACCTCGTCGCGCCACCGCTCGACTCGGCGAATCCCGTGGCCTGCCCCGAATTGGGAGGGGCGGCGCGGCGGTGGGTTAGGCGCGTGGCCACCCCCAGCGGCCACGTGAGTCACCCGTGGGCCGCTGCGCCACCCCGGGCCGGTGTCACGTTTCCGAAACACCGGACAGGGGTATCGTAGTCTTTCCGGCACAGGATGTGTCAAGTTTTCGGAACAGCTACCCTGACCGTTGTCACGTTTCATGTCTGCAGGTGGTGTGTGGTGAGCGAAGAGCGCAGTTTCGCCGAACGGCTGGCGCACCTGATCGCGACCGTGCACCCGCCGGACCGCAAGCCGTACTCCTACCGGGAGATCGCGCACGGCGTCGCCGAACAGACCGGCGTCACGATGTCGGCCACCCACGTCCAGCAGCTCGCCGTCGGCGCGCGCAAGGACCCCAAACGCTCGCACATCCAGGCCCTCGCCCAGTTCTTCGGCGTGCCGGTCACGTACTTCTTCGACGACGACGTCGCCGGCCAGGTCGAAGACGTCGTCGCCTGGCGCGACAGCGAGGCGCGGAGCCTGGCGCAACGAGCCATGCGGCTCTCGCCGCGCGACCGCGAAACCGTGACCGCGCTGCTGGACCAGCTCGGCAGCTACGACGACACCCGGCGGCGCACCGGCCGGCGGCGGAAGCCGGAGTGACCGCGGGCGGCTCGGCTACGATGGCCTCGTCCGTGTTCGCGCCCCGGTGCACCCGGCTGGCGCCCGGTGACCGGGGAGGACCCATCGACGAGCACGGCCTGCCGGCCCTCCGCGACCGGGCACGCGCGCGCGTGCGGACCGTGCTCGCCGCCGTCCCGCTGCCGCGGCCGTGGTCGATGAACGCCTGGGTCGACGGCCTCGAAGCGTGG
Source organism: Amycolatopsis sp. cmx-13-12 (assembly GCA_049998155.1). Lineage (GTDB taxonomy): Bacteria > Actinomycetota > Actinomycetes > Mycobacteriales > Pseudonocardiaceae > Amycolatopsis. The sequence goes on from JAEBES010000003.1 coordinate 480,557, forward strand.
CGCGGCCGCGAGATCGACCTCGTCCCGATCGCCTACCGGCCCGGCCAGCCGTCCGGGGCGTGGCAGGCCCGTCCGGACTACGACCTGATCGCCTACACCGAGCACACGTCGGCGCTGCACCAGGACCACATCATCGCCCACGAGCTCGCCCACATGCTGTGCGCGCACACCGGCACCTGCCTGATGTCGGAGGCCGAGGCCGCCGAGCTCGCGCCGGACCTGGCGCCGCGGGCGTTGTCGCACCTGCTGACCCGCGTCACGACCGGAACCGACGAGTACGAGGCCGAGTTGATCGCCGTCCTGCTGATGAGCGCGGCGACGAGCGAGCCACCCGCCGTTCAGCCGGGCGCGTCCGGCCGAGCGGCGGACCAGGCTAGGCGGCTGGCGGCACTCCTGGGATAGTCGCGTCCCGTGATCGACACACTTTTCGTCGGAGTCGGGCTCTTCGCGCTGTTCGCCGGAATCTGGCGCGCGGCCCGGGCCCGGCGCACCGGCGCGGGAGCGGGCCTGGCCGTCTCGCTCATCGCGCTGGGCGCGGCGTTCTGCTTCCTGTCGAACCGGGCGCAGCAGTTCGAGAGCGAGCTCTACCCGAGCCTCGGCCGGCTGCTGTCGAACCTCGCGACCATGGTCGCGGCGTACGGCATCGGCCTGACGGTCGCGGAAATCAGCGGCACCCGCGACCGCGGCCGCCGCACCCGGCCGATCGCGCTCGGCATCGCGCTGACGGTGCTGGTGGTGACGTTCTTCAGCACCCCGGACCTGCCGCGCGGCGTCGGCGTGTTCGACGAGCTGTACCGCACCCACCCGACGCTGGTGGTCTACGTCTTCACCTACACGGTGTACTTGGGCTTCGCGGTCCTCGACATCGGGTTCGTGGCGGCGGTGACGATCCGGGCGAGCGGGGGCGCGCTGCGTGCGGGGCTCGCGCTGTTGCTGCTGGCGTCGGCGTTCGCGGTCGCCTACCTGGCCGGGAAGGTGGTCGGGACGATCCGGGCGCTGGAGGCCGAGCACCCGGTCAAGGCGCTGTGCCGCGGACCCTTCTCGACGCTGCCGTGCGCCCTGGACGTCGGGTTCCCGGCGATCTCGGTGTTGCTGATCGTCCTCGGCCTGACGATCCCGGCCGTCCCGGGCCTGGCGGCGGCGCGCCGCGACGCCCGGACGCTCCGCCTGCTCCGTCCCCTGCGCGCCCACCTGACGCGGCGGTTCCCGGAGATCACCCGCATCGACCCGGCGGGGTCGTCCCGCCGGGAGCGCCTGCTGACGGCGATGAGCGAGACCAACGACGGCTTGATCCTCGCGGGCGTGACCCCGGACGTCCCACCCGCGACGGCGGCGAGGCTGGTGCGCGACCTCCCGGACGAGCCGTCCGAGACGGAACCGCCTGCCGCGGCCGCGGAACCGTTCGCCGCGGACGTGGCCCGCCTGCGCGCGATCGCCCGCGCGTACCGGAACCTGGAGGGGGCAGCGGCGCCCGAAGCCGCCGGGCCGTGAGAACGGTTCACCCGCCGAAGGGTGCCGCCAGGCGCAGTTCCCAGCCGCGATCGGTGAGCGCCACCAGCTGCAGCCCCTCGACCCGGCCGGCCAGCGGGAGCAGCGGCCGCACGCCCTCGGCGACGCGCTGGAGGGTCTCGTCGGGACCGCCCATCGCCACCGTCAGGTGCGCGGGCGGTCGCGGGCCGAACCGCCCTCCGTAAGGCAGAACCGACGGCCACCGAGCGCAGACCGCATCGGCGACAGCCTGCAGAGCCGGAGCGGCCAGGGCCACGAAACCCGGCGCTACCACGAGCCCCGCCAGCTCCACGTCCGGAGGAGGAACAGCGGCCGCCAGCGAGCGGACCTCCGCCAGGGTCGAATCGGTCAGCGACGCGTCCGGCAAGAACGGGTACAGCGCCGTGACGTGGGCGGGCAAGCCGGGACGGACCACACCGGGGTCGACCCGCCGGGCCACGGCCAGCGCCGGCTCGGCGGCGGGCAACACCATCACCAGCGCGGTGGTTCCGAGGGAGGGCACCGCCGCATCATCGCAGCCAAGCGACAGCGGTCTGCGGGAGCCGCCGCGGAGGGCGGTCAGGCGACAGCGGCCTGCGGGAACCGGCCGGAGCGGGCCAGGGCCAGGCTCCGCCGGCACAGTTCCACCAGTTCCTGGTTGGCCCGGCTGTGCGGCATCGACCCGCAGAGGCCGCACCGGATGGTCACCTCGCCCGCCAGCTCGTCGACCGCCACCAGGGCCTGGTGATCGCACCGGCGGCACCAGCGGTACCCGATCGCCGGGTTCGTGTGCACCGGTGAGGCCACGCACTCGTGCAGCCAGCGGCGGTGCGTCCGGCACGTCACGCGGTCCGTCGGGTCCAGGCCGCCGGCGTCCTCGACGCGGTCTTCCTGCGTCAGGGTGGCCGCCAGCAGCGGATGGCGTGGCGCTGCCGGCCGGTCTTCCAGGCTCGGTGCGGCCCACGCGTGGTGGTCGCCGCAGCGGCACTTGTCAGTCATGTCGCCCCCAGTCGTCGGGTCGTTCGGTGGGTCGAGTGTGAGCTAAGCAACAGAACGCCGACAACCGGAAAAACGCGCACTTTCGACCGGCGGCACGTCACCCGCGGTAGGCGGACGACCGGACTTCGGCGCGCGGGTATGCGAACATATGTTCTATGACCGACGAGGGGCCCATCCTGCACGCCGACCTCGACTCGTTCTACGCCTCCGTCGAACAGCGGGACGATCCGGCGCTCAAGGGGCGGCCGGTGATCGTCGGCGGCGGGGTCGTGCTCGCCGCGAGTTACGAGGCCAAGGCCTATGGCGTGCGCACCGCGATGGGGGGCGCGCAGGCTCGCCGCCTGTGTCCGCAGGCGGTCGTCGTGCGCCCGCGCATGTCCGCGTACCTGGCCGCCAGCCGGGCGGTGTTCGAGGTCTTCCACGACACGACGCCGTGGGTCGAAGGCATCTCGATCGACGAGGCGTTCCTCGACGTCGGGGGGTTGGCCAGGATCGGCGGACGGCCGAGCCACGTCGCCGAACGGCTGCGCGCGGCCGTCGCCGAGCGGGCCGGGCTGCCGATCACCGTCGGGGTCGCGCGGACGAAGTTCCTCGCCAAGGTGGCCAGCCGCGTCGCCAAGCCCGACGGCCTGCTCGTCGTCCCGCACGACGGCGAGCTCGAGTTCCTGCACCCGCTGCCGGTCTCGGCGCTTTGGGGCGTCGGCAAGGTCACCGCCGAGAAACTGCGGGCGCGCGGGATCACCACCGTCGGCCAGCTGGCCGCGTCCGAGCACGTCGACCTCGTCGGCCTGCTCGGCCGCGGCGCCGGCGCGCACCTGCACGACCTCGCGCACAACGAAGACCCGCGCCGCGTCGAGATCGGCGTGCGGCGGCGCTCGATCGGCGCCCAGCGGGCGCTCGGCCGCGGCAGACGGACCCCGGCCGAGCTCGACGTCGTGCTGATGGGGCTGATCGACCGGATCGCCCGCCGGTTGCGCGCCGCACGCCGCGTCTGCCGGACCGTGACCATCCGGCTGCGGTTCGCCGACTTCTCCCGCGCCACCCGCTCGCACACGCTGACCGACCCGACCGCCGGCACCGGGGTGCTGCTCGCCGCGGCGCGGAACCTGCTCGTCGCCGCGCTGCCGCTGATCGCCGACCGCGGGATCACCCTGCTGGGCGCGGCGCTGTCCAACCTGGCCGACGAAAACCCGTTCCAGCCGACGCTGCCGTTCGAACGGCAGCGGGCGACCGAGCTCGACACCGCGCTGGACGCGGTGCGCGACCGGTTCGGGAAGGCCGCGGTCACCCGCGCGGTGCTGCTCGGCCGTCCGGACGACCTCGAAATGCCGATGCTGCCGGACTGAGCGGAAACCCGGCCCGGCGCGGAAGCCGCGCGTGCGCGAGCGCGGAAAGCGCGGCGGGCCGCAGCACGTCGGTGCGGTGCCACAGCCGCGCGGCGACGCTCTCCCGCTGCCCGGCCTGTTCGACGATGTCGAAACCGGCGTCGCGCAAGAGCCCGGCCAGCGCCGCGGGGGAGAGGAACGTGCGCCACGGCTCACCCTGCTCCGCGGCCACCGCCCCGACGGCTTCGGCGTAGCCGTTCCCGGCCTCGTCACGCAGTTCCGCGGGCAGCAGGTGATCGGCCACGATTTCCGATCCCGGCGCGAATCCGCCCAGCTCCCGCAATGTGGCGGCAATCGCCGTTCGCGTCAGGTACGCGGTGACACCGAGCCAGCTGACGAACACGGGGCGAAACGGGTCGAGTCCACTCTGGACGAGCCGTTCCCGCAGCGGTTCGGCTTCGAAGTCGACCGGGACGAAGGTGACCGAAGCGGGCTCGGCGACGCCGGCGGCGGCCAGCAGTTCCCGTTTGACCGACTGGGTCGCCGGATGGTCGACCTCGAACACGCGGAATCGTCGCGACCGGGTCCGATACGCGAACGAATCGAGTCCGGCACCGAGAATCACATACTGGTCTATACCGGAATTGCCACGCATCAGGCGCGCTTCGGCGAACCGGCTCCGGCAGACCGCTTCGGCCCGGGCGCCGGCCAGGATCGGGTGGGTACCGTGGAGCCGGTGGTAGGCCAGGAGTTCGTCGGCGTGACCCCCGAGCAGGCGTGCGGCCAAGATGTCGGAGAAGAGGAACGGCTCGGCGTCGACCAGCAAATGTGCCGCGCGCGCCGCAGCGGCCGTGAAGGCGGTCCGGCTGGTGCGAGGAGTATTGGCGGAAAGCTCGGCAAAGTTCATGCCACGACGGTACCGATTCGATTTCGAGCATATCACAAAATTGAATATCGGACAAGACGACGAGCATTTCGGCTCGGTTGCGGTCACTCTGGACGCGGACGACCCGCTCGCCCGAGCGGCCATTGTGGACGCTTCCGGGTGTCGCGCGTGCCGGGCATGATTCGACACGTTAGGGTCTGTCCGACCGTGTTCTGGAGAAGATGAGGAACGACGAATCATGGCGCAACGCGTACAGGTCCAGATGGTGGACGACCTCGACGGCAGCGAGGCTTCGCAGACCGTCCCCTTCAGCCTCGACGGGGTGACGTACGAGATCGACCTGTCCGAGGAGAACGCCTCCACGCTGCGGGACGAACTGGCTCGTTACGTCGCCGCCGCGCGGCGCATCGGCGGCCGCAAGGTCCGCCTCGCGACCGGCCAGTCGCTGGGCGGCGCGTCCGGCTCCGGCTCCGGCACCGACCGCGAGCGCAACCGGCAGATCCGCGAATGGGCGCAGGCGAACGGCTACGAGGTCGCCGAGCGCGGCCGGCTGTCCAGCGAGATCATCGCCGGCTTCGAGGCCGACCAGGCCGCGGCGGCCGAGCCGGTCGAGGCGAAGCCGGCGCGCAAGCGAGCGACTCGCAAGAAGTCTTGAAGGCTGTGCTCCGTCCGGCTGAGCGGCGCCGCCGGGTGCCGCTCGGCCGGCAAGCCGCCGCCTGACCGGATTCCGGTGGCGGTAGGTGTTCCCGCGGTGTCCCACCGTCACAGTCCGGTGCGAAGTGGACGCTGTGCCGGTGCCGGCGTGGCCAATCGGGCATCGCCCTTGCCCGGTGCGCGGCGAAAAGCTTGTCGGGGAGCGGCTCCGATGGCCAGACTGTCAGTGCTCCGCGCGGCCGGTACCGCGCCGGAGCACCGGTCCGGTGGCCGCCTCCTCCCTCGATGGCCACCGGGCCGCCTCCCCTTTACCGCGCGCCGGTCGCTTCGCTCGCCCATCCGGGCATAGCCCTCTCTCTCCGGTAGACATCCGAGCCGGACAAGCGCACACTCAGGCGACTGAATACTGCATACAATCTTCAGTTGCCGGGAGGCGGTCGCGATGGGCGAGGTGCGCGAACTCCGGGACGTCCACGGACGGCAGTACCGCGTCGGCGAGTCCGACCGCGACCTGCTCGGCCGGCCACGGACGTGGATCACCTGGCTCGCCGCGGCCGCCATGCTCGCGGCCGGCGTGCAGCAGTACGGCTTCGGCGCGATCGTTCCGTCGCTGAGCCGGACGCCCGGCTGGACGTTCGGCGGCATCGTCCTCTCCCTGGCGGTGTGGGCCATCTGCCAGGCCGGAGCGGCGTTCCCGGTGGCCTGGCTCCGGGAACGAGGCCGGCTTCCCGCGCCCGTGGCGATGGCCGCCGGCGCGGTCCTGTGCGCCGCCGGGCTGGTGACCCTCGGCCACGCGACCAGCCTGACCACCGTCTTCCTCGGCTACTCCGTGCTCGGCGGGCTCGGCACCGGCATGGTGTACGCCACCTGCGTCGGCGCGGTGCTCGCCTGGTTCCCCGACGGCACCGGCCCCCGCGCCGGCATCGTGAGCGGCGCCTTCGCCTACGGCAGCGTTCCCTTCGTCGTGCTCGCCGCCGGGCTGCCGGCCGCGCGTCCCGTTCTCCTGGACGTCACCGCCGCCGTCGTACTCGTCGTCATCGCCGGGTGCGCGGCGTTGCTGCGATATCCGCCGCGGAACTGGTGGCCCGCCACGCCCGATCCGCGGGCCTGGGCGCTCGACCGGTCGCGCAACCGGCGCCCGGCCGTCCGGCACTACCGGCCGGGGGAACTGTTCCGGTGCCGGACGACGCTTTCGCTGTACCTCGTGGTCGTCCTCGCGGCCGCCGTGCTGCTGTTCGACCTGGCCTACCTGGCGACGTTCACCGCCGACCGCAGCGGTCCGGGGCTCGCCGCCGCCGCGCTGGCGCTGCTGGCCGCGGCCACCGGCAGCGGGCGTGTCCTCATCGGACGGTTCGCCGACCGGCTCGGCCGGCACCGGATCCTGCGCTTCGCCCTGCTGGCCGGTGGGTTCGCCCAGTTCGTGCTGCTGTACTCCGGAGGACACCGGCACACCGTCGGCCTGCTGCTGGGCGTCGCGCTGGCCGGCCTGGGCAACGGCTGTTGCTACACCTTGCTCGTCGGCCTGGTGCGCGAGTACTTCGGCGAGGAGTCGGCGGCGCAGAACTTCGGGATCCTCTACAGCGCCAAGGCCGTCGGCGCGGCGGTCGGGATCGGACTCGCCACGCTCGTCGTGACGGAGCAGGGGTTCTTCGCGGCCGGCGTGCTGAGCCTGGCCGGGGCCGCGCTGTCCGGCCGGCTGACCCAGCCGGGCCGGCCCGAGTCGCTGCTGCCGGCGGCGTGACGTGGGGCGGATGACGAGCCGGCGGCGGGTGCTGCGCGTCCACGACGGCGGGCACACCGCGCGGCCGGACACGCTGACCGTCGAGGAGCCCCTCGAGATCCGGGTCGACGGCCGGCCGCTGACGATCACCATGCGGACCCCGGGCGACGACTTCGACCTCGCCGCCGGTTTCCTGGTCGGCGAGGGCGTGGTCCGCGCGGCGGCCGACATCCGGTCGATCCGCTACTGCGCCGGCGCCACCGCTGACGGCGGCAACACCTACAACGTCCTCGACGTCGTGCTCGCCGACGGCGTCGCCCCACCCGACGCTTCGCTCGAACGCAACTTCTACACGACGTCGTCGTGCGGCCTGTGCGGCAAGGCGAGCCTGGACGCCGTACGCACGACGGTCACCTGGCCGGTCGGCGACGACCCCCTGGTCACCGACCCGGCGACCCTCGTCACGCTGCCGGACGAACTCCGGGCGGCACAACGGGTCTTCGACCGCACCGGCGGCCTGCACGCGGCCGGGCTGTTCGACGCCGACGGGAAGCTGTTGTGCCTGCGCGAAGACGTCGGACGGCACAACGCGGTGGACAAGGTCGTCGGCTGGGCGGCCCGGGACGGTGCGCTGCCGCTGTCCGGGACGGCGTTGATGGTGAGCGGGCGGGCGTCGTTCGAACTGGTGCAGAAGGCGGTGATGGCCGGGATCCCGTTGCTGGCCGCGGTGTCGGCGCCGTCGTCATTGGCGGTGGACCTGGCCGCCGAGCTCGGCCTGACCTTGGTGGGGTTCCTGCGCGGGACGTCGATGAACGTCTACACGCGACCGGATCGCCTCGGTCTTCAGCCGAGCTGAGCGAGGACCGCGGCCACGGCGGGGCCGGCCTCGGCCCGGTGCACGGCGGCGAGCTGCCACGGCACGGGCCGCTCGAACCGCCGCACGGTCAGCTCCGGGAACCGCGCGGCGGCCGAAGCGGGCAGGACGCAGGCGGCGAGCCCGGCCCGCACGAGCCCGGCGGCCACGGCGAGATCGTCGACCTCCAGCGAGATCCGGCGGTCGGGGAAGGCGCGGTCGACGGCATCGCGGATCGCCCAGCCCGGCGGGAAGTCCACCAGGGAGAGCGCGGACAGGTCGGCGGGGGCCGACCGTGAGCCGCCGGGTGCGGTGGCGAGAACCAGCTCTTCGGCGGGAAGCAGGGTGGCGGCGCAGCCGCCGGGCGCCACGGTCAGCGCCAAGTCCACAAGAGACTCTCGCAGTCCGCGTTCCACCTCTTCCGGCCGTACCTGGCGGACCTCGACGCCCAGACCCGGGTGCGCCTGCCGGAGCCGGGCCAGCGTCCGGTGCAGGTCGGCCAGCAAGCCCGGGCACACGGCGAGCCGCACGCGGCCGCTCACCGGGGACACCGCCGCGCGCGCCCGCTCGGCCGCCTCGAGCGCCGCCCGCGCGGCGGGGACGAACGCCTCGCCCGCGGGCGTCAGGACCACCCGGTGCGTCGTGCGGTGGAACAGCGGTGTTCCCAGGTCCCGCTCCAGGGCCCGGACCACGGTGGACACCGTCGACTGGACCGTCCGCAGGCGCTGGGCGGCCGCCGTGAAGCCGCCCTCCTCGGCGACCGCCACCACCACCGCCAGCTGGCGGAGCTCCATCAGCCCAGCAGCTCGCGGACGAGCGCCGCCGTCTCGCTCGGTGTGCGCCCGACCCGGATGCCCGCCGCCTCCAGGGCTTCCTTCTTCGCTGCCGCCGTGCCCGCCGAACCAGACACGATCGCGCCCGCGTGGCCCATCGTCTTGCCCTCCGGGGCGGTGAAGCCCGCCACGTACCCGACGACCGGCTTCGAGACGTTGGCGCGCACGAAGTCCGCCGCCCGCTCCTCGGCGTCGCCGCCGATCTCGCCGATCAGCACGATCAGGTCGGTCTCCGGGTCCTTTTCGAACGCCTCGACCGCGTCGATGTGCGTGGTGCCGATGATCGGGTCGCCGCCGATGCCCACGCACGTCGAGAAGCCGATGTCGCGCAGCTCGTGCATGAGCTGGTAGGTCAGCGTGCCGGACTTCGACACCAGGCCGATCCGCCCCGGGCCGGTGATGTCGGCCGGGATGATCCCGGCGTTCGACCGGCCGGGGGAGCTGATGCCCGGGCAGTTCGGGCCGATGATCCGGGTCCGCCCGCCGGCCGCGACGGCGTGCGCCCACAGCCGCGCGCTGTCGTGCACCGGGACACCTTCGGTGATCACCACCGCGAGCCCGATGCCCGCGTCCACCGCTTCGATCACGGCGTCGGCCACGAACGGCGGCGGGACGAACAACACGCAGACGTCGGCGCCGGCCGAGGCCATCGACTCCGCGACACTCCCGAACACCGGCAGCGAACGGCCGGGAAACTCCACCTGCTGCCCGGCCTTGCGCGGATTCACCCCGCCGACGACGTTCGTCCCGGCGGCCAGCATCCGCCGTGTGTGCTTCGCGCCTTCGGAGCCGGTGATCCCGGAGACGACGATCCGGCTGCTCTCGTCCAGGAAGATGGCCATGGTCAGACCTCCGCGATCGCGAGCTTCGCCGCCGCGCGGGCGGCGTCGTCCATGGTGGCCACCACGGTGACCAGGGGATGGGCGGCCTCGGCGAGGATCCGCCTGCCTTCGGTGACGTTGTTCCCGTCGAGCCGGACGACCAAGGGTTTCGTGGCGCGCGCACCGAGGATCTCCAGTGACCGCACGATCCCGGTCGCCACCGCGTCGCACGCGGTGATGCCGCCGAAGACGTTGACGAACACGCTGCGCACCTGCGGGTCGCCGAGGATGACGGTCAGCCCGTCGACCATCACCTGCGCCGAGGCCCCGCCGCCGATGTCGAGGAAGTTCGCCGGTCCGCGGGCGCCCGCGGCGGCCGCGGCCGCCGCCACGACGTCCAAAGTGGACATGACGAGCCCGGCGCCGTTGCCGATCACGCCGATGTCGCCGTCGAGCTTGACGTAGTTGAGGCCCTTCGCGCGAGCGGCGCGCTCCAGCGGATCGCCGTCCGCAGTGTCGTCGAACGATGCGGAACGGCGGAAGGATGCGTTGTCGTCCAAGGTGATTTTCCCGTCCAGCGCGACGATCCCGGTGGTCGTGAGGGCCAGGGGGTTCACCTCGACGAGCGTGCAGTCCTCGGCGACGAACACGTCCCACAGCTTCTCGACGACGCCGGCGACCTCGCCACGGACCTCGGCCGGGAACGCGGCGGCCACCGCGGCCGGGTCGACGCCGGCCAGCGGATCGACCGGCACGCGGACCAACGCGTCCGGCCGGGTGGCCGCGACCTCCTCTATTTCCATCCCGCCTTCGGCCGACGCCATCGCGAGGAACGTCCGCCCGGCGCGGTCGAGCAGGAAGGACAGGTAGTACTCGCCGGCGATTTCGCTCGCTTCGGTGACCAGGACGCGGTGCACGGTGTGGCCCTTGATGTCCATCCCGAGGATGTCGTCGGCGGCCTGCTCGGCGTCGTCGGCCGTGCGCACCACGCGGACGCCGCCTGCCTTGCCGCGGCCGCCGGTCTTCACCTGGGCCTTGACCACGACCGGGCCGCCGAGGGCCACCGCGACGGAACGCGCCGACGCCGGATTGGTGGCGACGCGGCCGCGGGGGACGGGTACGCCGTGCTTCTCGAAGAGCTCGCGGGCTTCGTGTTCGAAGAGGTCCATGCGGGAGCGTCCTTTCCGCGGCGGGGCAGGGCGAAGGGCGTGGAGTGGTGATCCGCGGGGGCCGGTTCGGAGTCCGGAAAAACCCTGCGGATGGCCCTGGACACGGGCTGCTTGAAGAGTGACTATATGCCTACCCCATACGGTATGCAATCTACAGTCTGCCGCGAAGGGGCCGCTGACCTCGGAACTCAGCTGACGCAAGAAGTGGCGACACACACCGCCGGGCCAGAGAGATCCGGTGGCGAACCAGAGGAGTTGAGCCATGGCGCTGACCACGACCGGCACCACCGCGGGGGAGAGTGCCGCAGCGACGAACGGCGCCGAGGCCGCCGGGATATCCGGCGGTCACCTGGTGGCCAAGGCGCTGAAGGCCGAAGGGGTCGACACGATCTTCACCTTGTGCGGCGGGCACATCATCGACATCTACGACGGCTGCGTCGACGAAGGCATCGAGGTCATCGACGTCCGGCACGAACAGGTCGCGGCGCACGCGGCCGACGGCTACGCGCGGATCACCGGCAAGCCCGGCTGCGCGGTGGTCACCGCCGGCCCGGGCACCACCGACGCCGTCACCGGCGTCGCGAACGCGTTGCGCGCGGAGAGCCCGATGCTGCTGATCGGCGGCCAGGGCGCCCTGACCCAGCACAAGATGGGGTCCCTGCAGGACCTCCCGCACGTGGACATGATGACGCCGATCACCAAGTTCGCCGCCACCGTGCCGCACACCGCGCGCGTCGCCGACCTCGTGAGCATGGCTTTCCGCGAGGCCTACGCCGGCGCGCCCGGGCCGTCCTTCTTGGAAATCCCGCGGGACGTCCTCGACGCGCGCGTACCGCTGCAGAACGCCCGGATTCCCGAAGCCGGCCGCTACCGGGCGTCGACGAAGAACGCGGGCGACCCCGCGGACGTCGAGAAGCTCGCCGATCTGCTGGTGCACGCCAAGAAACCGGCCATCCTGCTCGGCAGCCAGGTCTGGACCACCCGCGCCACCGGTCCCGCGGCCGAGCTCGTCCGGACCCTGAACATCCCGGCGTACATGAACGGCGCCGGCCGCGGCACGCTGCCGCCCGGCGATCCGCACCACTTCCAGCTCTCGCGCCGCTACGCCTTCGACAACGCCGACGTCATCGTCATCGTCGGCACCCCCTTCGACTTCCGGATGGGCTACGGCAAGCGGCTGTCGAAGGACGCCACCGTCGTCCAGATCGACCTCGACTACCGCACGGTCGGCAAGAACCGCGACATCGACCTCGGCATCGTCGGCGACGCCGGGCAGGTGCTGGCCGCGGTCGCCGAGGCCGCGTCCGGCCGCACCGACAACGGCGCCGTCGGCCGCAAGACCTGGCTCGAAGAACTCCAGGCCGTCGAGGAAGCGGCGAAGCGGAAACGGCTGCCGCTGCAGCACTCCGACGCGCGCCCGATTCACCCGTACCGGTTGGTCCACGAGATCAACGAGTTCCTCACCGAGGACTCGATCTACATCGGCGACGGCGGCGACATCGTCACCTTCTCCGGCCAGGTCGTCCAGCCCAAGTCGCCCGGCCACTGGATGGACCCGGGGCCGCTGGGGACCCTCGGCGTCGGTATCCCGTTCGTCCTGGCCGCCAAGCACGCGCGCCCGGACAAGGAGGTGGTCGCCCTCTTCGGCGACGGCGCCTTCAGCCTCACCGGCTGGGACTTCGAGACGCTGGTGCGGTTCAACCTGCCGTTCGTCGGCATCGTCGGCAACAACTCCTCGATGAACCAGATCCGCTACGGCCAGGCCGCGAAGTACGGCCTGCCGCGCGAGCGCGTCGGCAACACCCTCGGCGACGTCCGCTACGACGAGTTCGCGCGGATGCTCGGCGGCTACGGCGAAGAAGTCCGCGACCCGGCCGACATCGGGCCGGCGCTGCTGCGGGCGCGCGAGTCCGGCCTGCCGTCGCTGATCAACGTCTGGGTCGATCCCGACGTGTACGCCCCCGGAACCATGAACCAGACCATGTACAAGTGAGCGGAGGCCAGAGCATGGGCAAGGCACTGGAGGGCGTCCGCGTCCTCGACATGACCCACGTGCAGTCCGGACCGTCGTCGACGCAGCTGCTCGCCTGGCTCGGCGCGGACGTCATCAAGCTCGAAACCCCGGGCCGCGGCGACATCACCCGCGGGCAGCTGCGCGACCTGCCCGGCGTGGACAGCCTCTACTTCACGATGCTGAACGCCAACAAGCGCAGCATCACGCTCAACATGAAGAGCGTCGAGGGCAAGGAGGTCTTCGAGAAGCTGGTGTCCGGAGTGGACGTGCTGGTGGAGAACTTCGGCCCGGGCGTGGTCGACCGGTTCGGCTACCCGTGGGAGAAGCTGGCCGCGCTCAACCCGAGGCTGGTCTACGCCTCCATCAAGGGATTCGGCCCCGGCCGCTACGCGGACTTCAAGGCCTACGAAGTGGTCGCGCAGGCCATGGGCGGCGCGATGAGCACCACCGGCTTCGAGGACGGGCCGCCGACCGCGACCGGCGCGCAGATCGGCGACTCCGGCACCGGCATCCACCTGGTGGCCGCCATCCTCGCCGCGCTCTACCAGCGGACCTCCACCGGCCGCGGCCAGCGCGTCCAGGTCGCGATGCAGGACGCCGTGCTCAACCTGTGCCGCGTCAAGCTGCGCGACCAGCAGCGGCTGGCCCACGGCCCGCTGGGGGAGTACCCGAACGACCAGTTCGGCGACGAGGTCCCGCGCTCGGGCAACGCCTCCGGCGGCGGCCAGCCCGGCTGGGCGGTGAAGTGCGCGCCCGGCGGGCCGAACGACTACATCTACGTGATCGTCCAGCCACCCGGCTGGGCGCCACTGGCCCGGCTGATCGGCAAGGCCGAGCTGGCCGACGACCCGGCGTGGGCCACGCCCGAGGTCCGGCTGTCCAAACTGGACAAGATGTTCGCGCTCGTCGAAGAGTGGACCGAGAAGCACACCAAGTGGGAAGTCATGGAGAAGCTCAACGCCTGCAACATCCCCTGCGGCCCGATCCTGTCCACGAAGGAGCTGATCGAGGACGAGACCCTGGCCGAGCTCGGCTCGGTCGTCGAGGTCCCGCACCCCGAGCGCGGCAGCTTCAAGACCGTCGGCTGCCCGCTCAAGCTGTCCGACTCGCCGGTGGAGATCGAACGGTCGCCGCTGCTGGGCGAGCACAACGACGAGGTGCTGACCGAACTCGGCTACAGCGAGGCGGAGCTCGACAAGTTCCGCGCGGCGGGGGTGATCTGACGTGGCGGATCGCGCGGCGGTCGAGAAGATCCTGGAGCAGGCGGCGGCCGAGGGCCGCTCGTCGCTGACCGCGCCCGAGGGGCGTGCGGTCTGCGAGGCCTACGGCATCCCGACCCCGGCCGAGCGGCTGGCGACGACGGCCGAAGAGGCCGCGGCCCACGCCGAGGACATCGGGCTGCCGGTGGTGCTCAAGATCGTCTCGCCGGACATTCTGCACAAGACCGAGGCCGGCGGCGTGCTCGTCGGCCTGAAGGACGCCGAAGCGGTGAAGGCCGGCTTCGCGCAGATCATCGACAGCGCGAAGGCCTACGACGCCGAAGCGCGGATCCTCGGTGTCCAAGTGCAGCAGATGCTCACCGAGGGCCAGGAGGTGATCATCGGCTCGGTCACCGACCCGACGTTCGGCAAGATCGTCGCCTTCGGCCTCGGCGGCGTGCTCGTGGAGGTGCTCAAGGACGTCACCTTCCGGCTCGCGCCCACGAGCACCGAAGAGGCCCTGTCGATGATCGACGGGATTCAGGCCGCCGAGATCCTGCGGGGCGTCCGCGGCGCGGACCCGGTCGACCGCGACGCGCTCGCCGCCGTGATCACCGGCCTCGGCGAGCTGGTCACCGACTTCCCCCAGCTGTCCGAAGTGGACCTCAACCCGGTGCTCGTCACGCGGGGTGGGGCCACCGCGGTCGACGTCCGGATCCTGATCGACCCGGACGCGGCGAAGGAGCCGCACCGGTTCAGCGAGGAGGAGATCCTCGCCTCGATGAACCGGATCATGAAACCGGTGGCGGTCGCGGTGATCGGGGCGTCGGCCGAAGCCGGGAAGATCGGCCACTCGGTGCTGAAGAACCTGGTCGACGGCGGGTACGCCGGGGAGATCCACCCGATCAACCCGAAGGCCGCCGAGATCCTCGACCGCAAGGCCTACCCGAGCATCACCGACGTACCCGGCGACGTCGACGTCGCCGTGTTCGCCATCCCGGCGAAGTTCGTCCCCGCGGCCCTCGAAGAAGCGGGCCGGAAGGGCGTGGCCGGGGCGATCCTCATCCCCTCCGGCTTCGGCGAGACCGGCAACGTCGAGCTGCAGGACGAGGTCGTCGCGATCGCCCGCAAGCACGGCGTGCGCATCCTCGGGCCGAACATCTACGGCTACTACTACACGCCGGAGAACCTGTCGGCGACCTTCTGCACCCCGTACGACGTCAAGGGCGGCGTGGCCCTGTCGTCGCAGAGCGGCGGCATCGGCATGGCGATCCTCGGCTTCAGCCGCTCGGCGAAGATGGGCGTCTCCTCGATCGTCGGCGTCGGCAACAAGGCCGACATCGACGAAGACGACCTGCTGACCTTCTTCGAGCACGACGAAAACACCGAGCTCATCGCCATGCACCTCGAGGACCTCAAGGACGGGCGCGCGTTCGCGGAGACGGCGAAGCGGGTGTCGCAGCGCAAACCGGTGGTGGTGCTCAAAGCCGGCCGGACGTCCCAGGGCGCCAAGGCGGCGAGCTCGCACACCGGCGCGCTGGCCGGCAACGACAAGGTCTACGACGACATCCTCCGCCAGAGCGGCGTGATCCGGGCGCCCGGGCTCAACGACATGCTCGAGTACGCCCGTGGCATCCCGCTGCTGCCCACGCCGCGGGGCGAGAACGTCGTCATCATCACCGGGGCCGGCGGCTCGGGCGTGCTGCTCTCGGACGCCTGCGTGGACAACGGCCTCGAGCTGATGGCGATCCCGCCGGACCTGGACACGGCGTTCCGGAAGTTCATCCCGCCGTTCGGGGCGGCCGGCAACCCGGTGGACATCACCGGTGGCGAACCGCCGTCGACCTACCGCAACACGATCGCGCTGGGTCTCGAGGACGACCGCATCCACGCCCTGATCCTCGGCTACTGGCACACCATCGTCACCCCGCCGATGGTGTTCGCGGAACTGGTGTCCGAGGTGGTCGGGGAGTACCGCGCGAAGGGCATCCACAAGCCCGTCGTCGCGTCGCTCTCCGGGGACGTCGAAGTCGAGGACGCCAGCGACCACCTCTACGCACACGGTGTCGTCGCCTACCCGTACACGACCGAGAAGCCCGTGGCCGTGCTCGGTGCGAAGTACCGCTGGGCGCGGGCCGCGGGCCTGCTCTGAACGTCCTCCACGGGGGCTGGCCGATCGACGCAGAAGGGACGAAGCTCCACCCGCACGACGGCAACAGAGGGATTCGAGTCAATGGTGACGAAAGAGAACTCTTATGACCGCAGCCACGTACCAGGAGATCACTGGCCGCAACGGAAGAACCTACCGGGTCGGCGAGTCCGACCGGGACATCATGGGCCGGCCCCGGTGGACCATGGTCGTCCTGCCCTGGGTGGCCATGATGGCCATCAGCTCCTCGGAATACGCGTTCACTTCGGCCGAGGACACGCTGTCCGCGGCGCACGGCTGGCACGGCGCCCACATCTTCTGGCTGCTGGCGGTCTGGGTCTTCTTCCAGGCCGCGGTCGCGTTCCCCGCGGGGAAGCTGCGGGAGAGCGGCCGGCTGTCCGCCCGGTCGGCCATGCTCCTCGGCTCCGCGGGCACCGTGCTCGGCTACCTGGCACTGGCCTACGCGCCGAGCGTCTTCTGGGCCTACCTCGGCTTCGGCCTGTTCGGCGGCGGCGGTGCCGGGTTCGTCTACGCGACCTGCATCAACATGGTCGGCAAGTGGTACCCGGAGCGCAAGGGCGGCAAGACCGGGTTCGTCAACGGCGGGTTCGCCTACGGCTCGGTCCCGTTCATCTTCATCTTCACGAACTACCTCGACCTGGGCAACTACGGCGCCATCCTGCCCGCGGTGGGGCTGCTGCTGGCCGCCGCGGTCGCGGTCAGCGGGTTCTTCTTCCGCGACCCGCCGAAGAACTGGTGGCCGGCCCACGTCGACCCGCTGAAGGTGCCGGACGACCCGCGCGTGCGCCGGTCGCTGGCGAAGAACCCGCCCGCGGTCAAGCAGTTCACGCCGCGGGAGGCGGTCCGGACCGGGATGCTGCCGCTGATGTGGATCTGCCTGCTGTGCACGGCGGGCGTCAACATCTTCGGCATCTCCGCGCAGGTCCCGTTCGGCAAGGAGATGGGCTTCGCGGGTGGCATCGTCGCGCTGGCGATGAGCCTCAAGGCGGTCATCAACGGCGCCGGTCGCGGGGTGATCGGCTGGATCTCCGACCGCTACGGGCGGCGGCAGACGCTGCTGCTGGTCTGCGTGGTGCTCGGGCTGGCCCAGGTCGCGGTGTACCTGTCCGGCTCGATCGGCAGCATGCCGCTGTTCCTGCTGGCGTCGATGGTCTCCGGGTTCGGCGGCGGAGCGATCTTCCCGCTGTTCGCCGCGTTGACCGCGGACTACTTCGGGGAGAACAACAACGCCAGCAACTACGGCCTCGTCTACAGCTCGAAGCTCGTCTCCGGGATCGTGGGCGCCGGCCTCGGGAAGCTGGTCATCGACGGGTGGGGCTACGGCCCGGCCTTCTACCTGGCCGCCGGGACGAGCCTGCTCGCCGCCGGTCTCGCACTGTTCCTGCGCCAGCCCGGCCGGAAGCCGGGCGGGATGCGCACCGAGCTCGCCGAAACCGGGCTCGTCGCGCGCCCCGCCACCGGCTGACCTCCGCTGCGGCAGCGACGGGACAACCTCAAGCGCGGACGAAAGAGATCACTCATGACCACAGCGCAGTACCAGGAGATCACCGACGGGAACGGCCGGGTGTACCGGGTCGGCGAGACCCCACACGACATCATGGGACGCTCGCGCAGCTGGATGGTGTGGCTGCCGTGGATCGCCATGATGGCGGTCAGCGTCTTCGAGTACGGCTGGGGCGCCGTCGAAGGCACCCTGGAGGAGAAGTACGGCTGGACGCTGTCGGACGCGTTCTGGCTGGCCAGCATCTGGGCGGTGTTCCAGGCCGCGGTGGCGTTCCCGGCCGGGCGCCTGCGGGAGAAGAACATCGTGTCGGCGCGGACGGCCATGCTCGCCGGCGCGGTGTGCAGCGCGATCGGCTACTTCACCATTTCGCACAGCGGGAACCTCGTGCTGGCGTTCGCCGGCTATTCGGTGCTCGGCGGGATCGGTGCCGGGCTGGTGTACGCGACCTGCATCAACATGGTCGGCAAGTGGTACCCCGAGAAGCGGGGTGCGCGGACCGGCTTCGTCAACGGCGGGTTCGCCTACGGCGCCGTCCCGTTCATCTACGTGTTCGCGGCCTTCCTCACCCCGGCCAACTATTCGACGATCCTCGACGTCATGGGCGTCTACATGCTCGTCGCCGTCGGGATCTGCGGGTTCCTGTTCAAGGACCCGCCGAAGAGCTGGTGGCCGAAGGACGTCGACCCGCTCACCTGGGTCCGCGACCGGCAGGCCAAGACCGGGGGACTGGCGAAGAACCCGCCCGCGGTGAAGCAGTTCTCGCCGATGGAAGCCGTCCGGACCGGGATGCTGCCGCTGATGTGGGTGTGCCTGGTGATCATCGGCGGGGTGTCGCTGTTCGGCATCAACTTCCAGGTGCCGTTCGCGAAGGTGAGTCACTTCGGGGCGTTCGTCGCCGCTTCGTCGGCTGGGGTGCTGGCCGTCGTGAACGGGACCGGCCGCGCGGTCGTCGGCTGGGCGTCGGACCGGCTCGGCCGGCGCCAGACGCTGACGCTGGTGCTGGTGATCGCGGCCCTCGCGCAGTTCGGCGTGCTCTACGCCGGGAACACGCACAACCTGGTGCTGTTCATGGTGTTCGCCTTCCTGACCGGCTTCGGCGGCGGGGCGTTCTACCCGCTGTTCGCGGCGCTGGTGCCGGACTACTTCGGTGAGAACAACAACGCGTCGAACTACGGGCTGGTCTACAGCGCGAAACTGGTCGGCGGCGTCGGCGGCGGCGGGCTCGCCGCCGGGGTCGTCAGCGTGTGGGGCTACACGGGCGCGTACACCCTCGCCGGGTGCATCGCGCTCCTTTCGGCGGTGCTGACGCTGTTCCTGCGCCAGCCCGGCCGGAAGCGCCACCAGCTCGCCGAAACCGAGCTGGTGGCGCGCCGTCCGTCGGCGTCGGCCGGCGGCTGATCCGGTGCGCTCCCCGGTCCTGCGACAATCAGGATCGGGGAGCTTCCGGACGTTCGTGGTAGGCCTGGCGGGTCCGTTCGGTGTGCTTGGCCATGATCTTCTCGGCGGCGCCGGCGTCCTGGGCCGCGATCGCCTTGATCAGCTCTTCGTGCTCGTTCCACGCGTCCCGTCCGCGAGGCCGGGCGATCGGCGTGTAGTACCAGCGGACCCGGCGGTCGACGAGGCCGATCAACTCCGCCAGCACCTTGTTCCCGGACAGTTCGGTGATGAACGCGTGGAGGGCGGCGTTGGCGGCGACCAGCCCCTCGGTGTCCTCCTTGGCCAGCGCTTCGATCCCGGCCTGCTGCAGCCGGTGCAGGTGGAAGATGTCCTCCGCCTTCGCGTTGCCGGCGGCGAGCTTCGCGGAGTGCGTCTCCAGCACGCTGCGGACGCTGAGCAACTGGTCGGCCTCCTCGTCGGTGGGCAGGTGCACGAACGCGCCCTGGGCGGGGCGGAGGTCGACCCAGCCTTCGCTCTGCAGCCGCTGCAGCGCCTCCCGGACCGGCTGCCGGCTCACGCCGAGGTACTCGGCGAGGTCGGCCTCGACCAGGTGCTGCCCGGGTTCGAGGGTGCGGTTGATGATCAGTTCGGCGAGGGCTTCGTAGACGACCTGACGCAGTGGCGCGGGCCGCTCGACGCGCTTGGCGGCGGTCGAGCTGAGCGAGCCCTTGGCCGTGCGGCGGCCGGTCGGGCCGCGGTCGGGCAGCGGGGAAGCGGGCTGGCTCACGGGACACCTCGAGTCGGCAGGCAAGCAGTGATCTGCCATCAGGATACAGGTTTTGGTATGCAAAATCCCGGATCTCACCCGCCGGGGTCGATTTTGGGTCGAGGTGGATCAACGGTGAACGGCCGTAGTGACCCACGGTGTCTGAGTTGTCGCTCTTCGCTGCGCCTCCCGGGTGGCCGTGGCGCGGAGGCTGGCTTCGAACGTGAATCCAGGATACTGTATGCAATATCGCTCGACCTTGGAGGCGCATCATGAAGGTGGCTGTTCTCGGGGCCGGGGCGATCGGCGCCTACGTCGGGGCCGCGTTGCACCGCGGCGGAACCGAAGTGCACCTGATCGCCCGCCGGGCCCACCTCGCGGCGATGCGCGAGCACGGCGTCCGGGTGCTCAGCCCGCGCGGCGACTTCACGGCTCACCCGCACGTCACGGACGACCCCGCCGAGGTCGGCGCGGCCGACTTCGTGTTCCTCGGCCTGAAAGCCAACTCCTACGCCTCGTGCGGCGACCTGCTCGCCCCGCTGCTCGGCCCGGAGACCGCGATCGTGGCCGCGCAGAACGGCATCCCGTGGTGGTACTTCCACGGCCTGCGCGGACATCCGCTCGAAGGGCAGCGGATCGAGACCGTCGACCCCGGCGGCGCGGTCACCGCGGTGCTCGGACTGCGGCGGGCGATCGGCTGCGTCGTCTACTGCTCGACGGTCATCGAGGAACCGGGTGTCGTCCGGCACCTGGAGGGCACCCGGTTCTCCCTCGGCGAGCCCGACGGCGAGATCTCCGCGCGCTGCAAGGTGCTCAGCGCGGCGATGATCGCCGGCGGCCTCAAGGCCCCGGTCGAAGCCGGCCTGCGCGACGACATCTGGATCAAGCTGATGGGCAACGTCGCGTTCAACCCGCTGTCGGCGCTCACCCGGGCGACCATGGCCCAGATGTGCGAGCACGCGGACACCCGCGAGCTCGTCGCCACGATGATGACCGAGGCGCTGGCCATCGCCCGCGCGGCCGGTGCCGACCCGCGGATCTCCGTCGAAAAGCGCATCGACGGCGCCTGGCGCGTCGGCCACCACAAGACGTCGATGCTGCAGGACCTCGAAGCGGGCAAACCCCTCGAGATCGACGCGATCATCGGCGCGGTCGTCGAGCTGGCCGGCCTCACCGGCGTGCCCGCGCCGGCCCTGCGGTACGTCCACGCCGCCGTTTCCCTGCTCGACCACACCAGCAAAGTCCCCGTCGGGTCGCACTGACCGGAGGTCACCGTGAAGCGCAGGAACACCGAGCCCTACGTCCGGCTCACCCGGCCCCTGGTGCGCGACTCCGGCGTGCTGCGGCCGGCCACCTGGGAAGAGGCCCTCGACCGGGCCGCCGCCGGGATCCGCCGCACCCTGGACAGCAAGGGGCCCGAGGCGTTCGGGATGTTCTCGTGCGCCCGCGCCACCAATGAGATGAACTTCGTCGCCCAGAAGTTCACCCGTGCCGTGATCGGCACGAACAACGTCGACTCGTGCAACCGCACCTGCCACGCGCCCAGCGTCGCCGGGCTGGCCCGCGTGTTCGGCAGCGGCGGCGGGACGTCGTCCTACCAGGAGATCGAAGACGCCGACGTCATCGTGATCTGGGGCGGCAATCCCCGCGAGGCGCACCCGATCTTCTTCCAGCACGTGCTCAAGGCCGTCCACAAGGGAGCCAAGCTCTTCGTCGTCGACCCGCGGCGGACGAGCACGGCGAGCTGGGCGCACCGGCAGCTCCAGCTCGAAGTCGGCACCGACATCCCCCTGGCCCACGCCATCGCCCGGGAGATCATCCACGCCGGACTGGCGAACACGACCTTCGTCGAACGGGCCACCGAGGGGTTCGCCGAGTTCGCCGCGTCGGTCGAACCGTGGACGCCGGAGGTGGCGGAGAAGACCACCGGCGTCCCGGCCGAGCTGATCCGCGAGCTCGCCCACACGTACGCCCGCGCCGACCGCGCCCAGCTGTCCTGGACCCTCGGCATCACCGAGCACCACAACGGCACCGACAACGTCCTGTCGCTGATCAACCTGGCGCTGCTGGCCGGGCAGGTCGGCCGCTACGGTGCGGGGCTGAACCCCCTGCGCGGGCAGAACAACGTCCAGGGCGGCGGCGACATGGGCGCCATCCCGGACCGGCTGCCCGGCTTCCAGGACGTCCTCGACGCGGACGTCCGGGCCAAGTTCGACACCGCGTGGGGTTCGTCGATCCCGCCGCACCGGGGCCTCAACCTCACCCAGATGCTCGACGCGATGGAACGCGGCGACCTGACCTGCGTGTACATCATCGGCGAGAACCCGGTGCAGTCCGAAGCGGACTGCGAACACACGATCAAGCGGCTGGCCAACGTCGACCACCTGGTCGTGCAGGACATCTTCCTGACCAAGACCGCCCAGCTGGCCGACGTCGTCCTGCCCGCGTCGGCGGCCTGGTGCGAGAGCGACGGCACCTTCACCAACTCCGAACGCCGGGTCCAGCGCGTCCGCAAGGCCCTCGAACCGCCGGACGGCGCCCGCGACGACATCGAGCTGCTGTCGGAGCTCGCCCGGCGGCTCGGCCACGACTGGCATTACACCGGTGGCGAAGAGGTCTGGGACGAGCTGCGCTCGCTGTCGCCGATGCACGCCGGGATGTCGTACGCCCGGCTCGAAGAGCTCGGCGGGATCCAGTGGCCGTGCTACTCCGAAGACACCCTCGAACCGACCTTCCTGCACGCCCGGCTGTGGGCCGAGGACCCGGCCGCACGCGGCCGGCCGGCACCGTTCACGGTCATCGAGCACAGCCCGCCGGTCGACCTGCTCACCGAGGAGTTCCCGATCCGGCTCACCACCGGCCGACGTCTCGATTCGTACAACACCGGCGTCCAGTCCGCCGGGTTCCCCTCGCCGCTGCGGCAGGGGGAGACCCTCGACCTCTGCCCCGAGGACGCGCGGGCGCTGGGCGTCGAGCCCGACGAACTGGTCCGCATCTCTTCGCGCCGCGGGGAAATCGTCGCTCCGGTGCGGCTGGACAAGGGACTGAAACCGGGGCTGGCGTTCATGACCTTCCACTTCCCGGACGAGGTCGACGTCAACGTCATCACGATCGAAGCCACCTGCCCGATCGCCGGGACCGCCGAGTACAAGGCGGCGGCCATCCGCGTCGACAAGCTTCCGGCCGAGGTCTGAAATGGACCTCAAGCTGCTCGACGCCATCGCGTCGCACGAAGAACGGGAGGCGGTCGCCGGGTTCGCCGGCGGCGGCCGGGACCAGCTGCTCCCCGCGCTGCACGCGGTCAACGACCGGGTCGGCTGGATCAGCCAGGGCGCGCTCAACCTCATCTGCGAGACGCTGCACGTGCCGCCCGCCGACGCCTACGGCGTGGCCAGCTTCTATTCGCTGTTCGCACTGGAGGAACGGCCGGAGCGGGTGGTGCACGTGTGCACCGACCTGGCCTGCCGGATCCAGGGTGCGGACACGGTGTGCGACGTCCTCACCGAGCACGTCGGCGCCGCGGGGAAGGCGCGCGGCGGGGTCACGTGGCTGCGCAGCCCGTGCCTCGGCGTCTGCGAACGGGCCCCCGCGGCGCTGACGTTCCAGGCCGGCGACCCGGCAACGACCGAGCTGCTCGCCCCGGCGACCGGCGCCTCGGCCGTGCTCGCCGCCGGGCGGGCACCGTCCGGTGCGGAGGGTGCGCCGCCGGTGATCCACCAGAAGGACGGGCTGCGGCTGCTGCGCCGCGTCGGCGTGGTCGATCCGTCCAGTTTGGACGGCTATCGCGCGTCCGGCGGCTACGCGGCGCTGCGCAACGCCCTGAAGATGGGCCAAGCCGCGGTGATCCGCGAGGTGACCGACTCCGGCTTGCTCGGCCGCGGCGGGGCGGCCTTCCCGACCGGGCGCAAGTGGGCGGCCACCGCCGCCCAGCCGGCCGGGCCGCACTACCTGGTGTGCAACGCCGACGAGAGCGAACCCGGTACGTTCAAGGACCGCGTGCTCCTGGAAGGCGACCCGTTCGCGCTGGTGGAGTCGATGACGATCGCGGCGTACGCGATCGGTGCCCGCCAAGGGTACGTCTACCTGCGCGGCGAGTACCCGCGTGCGCTGCGGCTGCTGCGGAACGCCCTCGACGTCTGCCGCGAGCGCGGATTCCTCGGCGCGGACATCATGGGCCACGAGGGGTTTTCCTTCGACATCGAGATCCGGCGCGGCGCGGGCGCCTACATCTGCGGCGAGGAGACCGCGATCTTCAACTCGATCGAGGGCTTCCGCGGCGAGCCCCGCACGAAGCCGCCGTTCCCGGTCGAGCAGGGGCTGTTCGGCAAGCCGACCGTGGTGAACAACGTCGAGACCCTGGTCAACGTCCCGCTGATCTTCACCGAGGGCGCGGCCGCGTACCGTTCGCTCGGCACGGAAGCCTCGGCCGGACCGAAGCTGTTCTGCCTGTCGGGGAACGTCGAACGCCCCGGCGTCTACGAGGTTCCGTTCGGTACTTCTTTGCGTGAGCTGCTCGCGCTGGCCGGGGGAGTGCCCGAGGGCCGCTCGCTGCGCGCGGTCCTGCTGGGCGGCGCGGCCGGCGGATTCGTCCGCCCGGACGAGCTGGACCTGCCGTTGACGTTCGAGGACGCGCGGGCGGCGAAGACGACCCTCGGCTCGGGCGTCGTCCTGGTCCTCGACGACCGGGCCGACCTCGGCGGGTTCCTGCTGCGGATCGCCGAGTTCTTCCGGGACGAGTCGTGCGGCCAGTGCGTCCCCTGCCGGATCGGGACGGTCCGCCAGGAGGAGGCGATCCGCCGCGTCCTGGCGGCCGGGTCCGACGAACGGCCGCTGCTGCGGGAAGTGGGTGGGGTCATGCGGGACTCGTCGATCTGCGGGCTCGGCCAGACCGCGTGGAACGCCATCGAATCCGCCATCGACCGGTTGGGGGCACTGCAATGACCATTGTGGACATCGGGATCCCCCGCCGCCTGGTCGAGTTCACTGTGGACGGATCGACCGTTCGCGTTCCCGAAGGATCGACCATCCTCGACGCGTGCACAGCGGCGGGCAAGGCGATCCCGACACTCTGCTACGGCGATACCCTGGAACCGGCGAACGCCTGCCGCGTCTGCATGGTCGAGGTCGAAGGCTCCCGGACGCTGGTGCCGTCCTGCTCGCGCAAGGCCGAGCCCGGGATGGTCGTGCACACCGATTCCGAGCGGACGCGGACGAGCCGCAAGGTGGTCCTCGAACTGCTGGCGTCGGCGACGGACCTCTCGACCACGCCCGGCGTCGCGGAGTGGATGGCTTCGACAGGGGCCGATCCGGACCGCTTCGGCCCGGACGCGACGACGGTGGCGCAGCCGGCCTTGGTGGACAACGAACTGTACGTCCGGGACTACGGGAAGTGCATCCTCTGCTACAAGTGCGTCGACGCGTGCGGTGAGCAGTGGCAGAACTCGTTCGCGATCAGCGTCGCCGGCCGCGGCTTCGACGCGCGGATCTCGACGGAGTTCTCGAACCCGTTGCCGGACAGTGCCTGCGTGTACTGCGGCAACTGCGTCGAGGTGTGCCCGACGGGGGCGCTCAGCTTCAAGCGCGAGTACGACAAGCGGGCGGACGGGAGCTGGGACGAGTCCCGCCAGGAGCAGACCACGACGGTCTGCACGTTCTGCGGGGTCGGGTGCAACCTGACACTGCACGTCCAGGACAACGAGATCGTCAAGGTGACGTCACCGCACGACAGCTCGGTGACGCACGGGAACCTCTGTATCAAAGGCCGGTTCGGCTGGCAGCACGTTCAGAACCGCTAGCACCACGCCGAGATCACGCGGCGGAGGTTGACCAACACGGTCTCGTCGTCTTCGACGGCTTCGCGCCGGCGCAAGGCAGGGAGAAGCGTGTGTTCGTCGCGTCGCTCGGCGGTTTGGACCGCCTGGCGGCGTACGTCCGGATCTTCGTCTTCGAGCAGGGGTTCGAGCAACGCCGAAGCCTCGCCGTTCGCCTTGAGGAGGTGGTAGGCGGCGGCGGAGCGCTTCCCCGGATCGGCCAGCAACGGCGCTACGTCCGCCACGGCCAGTTCGCCGGCCGTGGCCAGCGCGGACATCGCTTCGCCGGCCACTTGTGGCGCGGCGTCGGCCAGGTGCGGACGGGCCAGATCGGCGAGCCCCGGCGGGTCGAGCCGGGTCAGGAGCCGGAGCGCCTCGGCTCGGATCCCGGGTTCCGGGTCGGCGAGCGCGGTGCGCGCCTCGGAGCTGAGCGGCAGGGTGTACCGCCAGGCGAGGCGCAGGACGGTGTGACGGACGCCGGGATCGGGATCGGCCGCGGCGGTCGCGAAGGCGCGGACGGCGGCCGGACTGATCTCCGCCAGGTGCGTCACCGACCGGGCCGCCTGGGCTCGCCTCGGCGGTGAAGGGTCTCCGGTCAGGATGTCGAGCAGGGTGTCTTCGCCGCCGGGAAGCTTCTCCCCGAAGCCCGCGACGTCGCAGCCGGCGAGCAACTCCTCGAGCCAGCGTTCGTACCAGGTGAGGAAGTCCGCATCCTCCAGGACGTACGGGGCGGGGAAGCCGTTGAGGTCCACGTTGACCAACCGGCCGCGTCCGGCGCCGGACACCACGAGGTGCGTGTAGCTGGTACAGCCGTGGTGGACGACGGCGAGGGTGCCTTGGACGGGGTCGGGCTCGCCGTCCGGCCCGCAGAAGGCGTCCCACCAGTCGTCGTCGTACCACCGGCCCGGGACGAACGGGCTCGGCGCCTTCAGGAAACCCGGAAAACCGTCGGAGACTTCGTGGTACGCGTCAGCCAGGCTGAGCAACCCGTAGCTCGGTCCGGCACCGCCGTCACCGATCTCGAGCAGGAACGTCCGGTAGCTCGCCGGGAGGCGGATGCCGTGCTCCGCCTCGAAGGCCGAGACTTCGCGCTCGGTCAGGGGCGGGTTCAGGCGGTAACGGTGCGCGGAGGCGCCGAACGAGCCGAGCAGCTCCGGGGCGGCGGCGGCGCGCGCGAGCTTTCCGCGGATGTCCGTCACGGCCAAGTCCTGACCCTCCTGCCTTCCTGCAGCCAGGCTACCGGCCGGCCGTGAGCGTTGACCGCACCGCCGTCGGCCAGCTATTCTCGATATGCGAAAGAAAAATTCCGGATAGCGAAATTCGAGGTCGCGATGCCTGAAGAGGGGCACTCCCTGCCGTACGTCGCCAACCTGTCGATCCTGTTCAAGGAGGTCCCGCTCCTCGAGCGAGCCGCCGCCGCGCGGGAGGCCGGGTTCACCGACGTCGAGTACTGGTGGCCGTTCGACTCCGCGGTGCCCGCGCGCGACGACGTCGACGCCTTCGTCGGGAGTCTCGACGGGGTCCGGCTGCGGGGGCTGAACTTCTACGCCGGGGACATGGCCGCGGGGGAGCGGGGCCTGGTGAGCTGGCTCGGACGGGAGTCCGAGTTCGCCGACAGCCTCGTCGTGGCCCTCGGCATCGCCGAACGCACCGGTTGCCGGAGCTTCAACGCCCTCTACGGCAACCGGCTCGACGGCGAAGACCCGGCCAAGCAGGACGACCTGGCCCGGGTGCACCTGGACAAGGCCGCCGACGCCGCCGCGCGGATCGGTGCGCAGCTGGTCCTCGAACCGCTCTCCGGCGCGGACCGCTATCCGCTCAAGACCGCCGCGGACGCCGTGGCCGTGCTCGACGACCTCGGGCGCGACAACGTGCGGCTGCTGGCCGACCTGTACCACCTGGCCGTCAACGGCGACGATCTGGACGCACTGGCGACGGAACACCTTGCCCGGATCGGGCACGTGCAGATCGCCGACGCTCCCGGCCGCCACCAGCCCGGCACCGGCGAGCTGGACCTCGACGGGCACCTCGCGCGGTTGCAGAACGCGGGGTACGCCGGGTTCGTCGGGATCGAGTACGTCCCGGACCCCGACACCGTCACGTCGCTGGCCTGGCTGCCGAAAACCCGAAGGGGACGAGCATGAAACTGGGATTCATCGGACTGGGCGTGATGGGCGCGCCGATGGCCGCGCACCTGGTCGCGGCCGGCCACGACGTCAGCGGCTACGACGTCACCCCGGCCGCGGGGGAGAAGCTCGCGGCCGCCGGTGGCCGGGCCGCGACCGGCGTCGCCGACGCGGTGGCCGGGGCGGACGTCGTCATCACGATGCTGCCGAACCACCCGCACGTCGAGGAGGTGGTGCTGGCCGCGGGCGGTGTCCTCGACACCGTCGAGCCCGGGACGCTCCTGATCGACATGAGCACCATTCGGCCCGAGACGTCGATCGCGATCGCCGAAGCCGCGCGGGACCGGAAGATCCGGGTCCTCGACGCGCCCGTGTCCGGCGGGCAGGCCGGCGCCGAGCAGGCGGCACTGTCCATCATGGTCGGTGGCGCCGCGGAAGACTTCGAAGCCGCGAAGCCGGTCCTGGACGTGGTCGGCAAGACCATCGTGCACGTGGGCCCGCACGGCGCCGGTCAGGTGGTGAAGGCGGCGAACCAGCTCGTCGTCGGCGGGATCTACGGCCTGGTCGCCGAAGCGATCGTGCTGCTCGAAGCGTCCGGAGTGGACGCGGCCGTCGGCCTGGACGTGCTCGCCGGCGGCCTCGCCGGCAGCCGGATCCTCGAACTCAAGCGACGGTCCATGGTGGACCGGCAGTTCGCCCCCGGCTTCCGGATCGACCTGCACCACAAGGACATGGGTATCGCGTTGGCCGCCGCCCGGCAGGCCGACGTCGCGCTCCCGCTCACCGGGCTGGTCGCCCAGCTCGTCGCCGCCGGCCGCGCCATGGGGTACGGCGCCGAAGACCACTCGGCCTTGCTGAAGGTCGTCGAACAGTTGTCGGGCCGCGTCCCGGCGGAGGTGTGACATGCCCAGAATCCCCGCGATGCAGGCGGTCGTCGACGTCCTGGAGAGCGAAGGCGTCGACACCGTCTTCGGCTGCCCCGGCGCCGCTATCCTCCCGCTGTATAACGCCCTACAAGGCCGGGCGATCGAGCACCTGATCGTCCGCCACGAAGAGGGCGCGACGCACATGGCCGACGGCTGGGCCAGGACGAACGGCAACGTCGGCGTCGCCATCGGCACGTCCGGCCCGGCCGGGACGAACATGATCACCGGGCTCTACACCGCGCACGCGGACTCGATCCCGATGATCTGCATCACCGGCCAGGCGGCGACGACCAAGCTGCACCAGGAGGCGTTCCAGGCCGTCGACATCGTCGAGATCGCCAAGCCGGTGACGAAGTGGGCGGTGCAGGTCAAGGAGGCCGCGCAGCTGCCGTGGATCTTCCGCGAGGCGTTCCGGGTCGCCCGCTCGGGCCGGCCCGGCCCGGTGCTCATCGACCTGCCGATCGACGTCCAGAAGCAGGACATCGAGTGGGACTCCTCGATCGACTCGCCGCTGCCGGTGACCCGGGTGACCCCGGCGCCGGCGCGGGTGGAGCGCGCGCTGGACCTGCTCCTGGCCGCCGAGCGCCCGCTGATCCTGGCCGGCGGCGGGGTCGTCCTCGGCGAGGCGAGTGAGCAGCTGCGGGCCGCGGCCGAGCGCCTCGACGTCCCGGTGCAGGTGACGCTGATGGGCAAGGGCAGCTTCCCCGAAGACCACGAGCTGTTCGCCGGGATGGCCGGCATCCAGACGTCCCAGCGCTGGGCCAACGCCGCCTTCCTGGAGTCCGACGTCGTGCTCGCACTGGGCGCCCGGTTCGGTGACCGGCACACCGGTGAGCTGTCGGTCTACCGCGGCGACCGGAAGTTCATCCACGTCGACATCGAACCCACCCAGCTGGGCAAGGTGTTCGGCCCCGACCTCGGGATCGTCTCGGACACGCGGGAGTTCCTCGACGCCCTGCTGGCGGCCCTGGACCAGCGCTCGGTGACGCCCCGGCGGGAGTGGGTCGGGCGGATCGGGGAGCTGAAGGAGGCGCTGCCCCGGCGCGACGACTTCGACAGCCTGCCGATCAAGGCGCCGCGGGTGTTCAAGGAGATCAACGAGACCTTCGGCGAGGACACCTACTTCGTCACCGCGATCGGGCTCTACCAGATCTGGTCGGGCCAGTTCCAGAAGGCGCACAAGCCGCGGCACTACCAGGTCTGCGGCCAGGCCGGCCCGCTCGGCTGGGAGATCCCGGCCGCGATCGGGGTGAAGAAGGCCCGCCCGGACGCCGAGGTCGTCGGCGTGGTCGGGGACTACTCGTTCCAGTTCCTGGTCGAGGAGCTGGCGGTGGCTGCCCAGTACGACGTCGGGTTCGTGCTGATCATGCTGAACAACGAGTACCTCGGGCTGATCCGCCAGGCCGAGACCGGCTACGAGATGAACTTCGAGGTCGACATCCACTACGACGCGATCGGCACGGACAACGTGAAGATCATGGAGGCCTACGGCTGCTCCGGCACCCGGGTGCACGAGCCGGGCGAGATCCGGACGTCCCTGGAGTGGGCCCGCAAGGAGGCCGAGCGCACCAGCCGGCCGGTCTTGGTCGAGATCATGATCGAACGCGAGGGCAACGCCGCCATGGGCGCCGCGCTCGACACCGTCCGCGAGTTCGAGCCCTGCTGACGCTCGTGAGTGGTAAGGAGGGTTAGAACCCTCCTTACCACTCACGACCTGCGTGACCCAAGGCCGCCGCACGAGTTTTCGACCTCGTGGGGCGGCCTTTCCGTGTGCTCGGTCAAGGGGTTGTCGGAAAGTACAAACCGGGACCGGAAATTCACCCTTCTTTCAGGGGTTTTGCCGTGGTCGCGGCCACACCCGAGCGTGTGTACTTCTTCACGAAGCAGCCCCGAAAGGACGTCCACAGTGGAATTCCTCCGACCCGCCACGCTGGCCGACGCGCTCGCCGCGAAGGCCGCGGACCCCGGTGCGGTCCCGATCGCCGGCGGCACGGACGTGATGGTCGAGCTCAACTTCGACCACCGCCGCCCCGGCGCCCTGCTCGACCTCGGCCGCGTCGCCGAGCTGCACGAGCACGGCACGGACGGCGGCCGGATCCGCATCGGCGCGGCTGTGCCCTACGCCCGGATCATCACCGAGCTCGGCGCGCAGCTGCCCGGGCTCGCGATGGCGGCGCGGACCGTCGGGTCCCCGCAGATCCGCAACCGCGGTTCCGTCGGGGGCAACCTGGGCGCGGCTTCACCGGCGGGTGACTCGCACCCGGCGCTGCTGGCCGCGGACGCCGAGGTCGAAATCGCCTCGGTGCGGGGCACCCGGATCGTCGCGGCGAAGGACTTCTACACCGGCGTGAAGCGGAACGTCCTGGAGCCGGACGAGCTGATCACGTCCGTGCTCATCGAACCGGCCTCCGGGCCCCAGCAGTTCAGCAAGATCGGCACCCGCAACGCGATGGTCATCGCGGTCGCCGCCTTCGGCTTGGCGTTGCACCCCGCCGAAAAGCGGGTCGGCACCGGCGTCGGCTCGGCCGCGCCCACCCCTCGCCGGGCCTTCGAAGCCGAAGAGTTCTTGGCCGCCGAGCTCGACTGGGACTCGCCGAAGCCGATCGCCGACTCGGTCAAACGCCGGTTCGGCGACCTGGTAGCCGGCGCCGCGTCGCCGATCGACGACGTCCGCGGGAGCGCGGCTTATCGCCGTCACGCGCTGGGCGTCATGGCGAGAAGGACGCTGACCTGGGCCTGGACCGAATACTGCGGAGGGAGCGCGAAGTGCGCGTGAACGTCACCGTCAACGGCGAACCCCGCCGGGCGGACAACGTCTGGGAAGGCGAAAGCCTCCTCTACGTCCTGCGCGAGCGGCTCGGCCTCCCCGGCTCGAAGAACGCTTGCGAGCAGGGCGAATGCGGGTCGTGCACGGTCTACCTCGACGGCGACCCGGCGTGTGCCTGCCTGGTCGCGGCCGGACAGGCCGAAGGCCGCGAGATCGTCACGGTCGAGGGCCTGGCCGACGGCGAAGCCCTGGACCCGGTGCAGGAGGCGTTCGTCGAGCGCGGCGCCGTCCAGTGCGGCTTCTGCACGCCCGGCCTGCTCGTCGCGGCGCACGACCTGATCGAGCGGAACGCCGAGCCGTCCGACGTCGAGATCCGCGAGGCCCTCGCCGGCAACCTCTGCCGCTGCACCGGCTACGAGAAGATCCTCGACGCCGTCCGCGCCGCCGCCGCCAGGAAGGCCGTCCGATGAGCGCGCCGGCCCGGTCCCCGCAGGAGCTGCACGACACGATCGCCGGCGGCATCGGCGAGAGCCCGCTGCGCCCGGACGGCACGCTCAAGGTCCGCGGCGAGTTCGCCTACTCCTCGGACCTGTGGCACGAGGACATGCTGTGGGGCGCCACCCTGCGCAGCCCGCACCCGCACGCCCGGATCGTCCGCCTCGACGTCTCCCGCGCCCTCGCCCGGCCGGGCGTGCACGCGGTGCTGACCCACGAGGACGTACCCGGCGAGAACGTCTACGGCCTCAAGTTCCAGGACACCCCGGCGCTGGCCGCGGACCTGGTCCGCTACCAGGGCGAACCGGTCGCCATCCTGGCCGCCGACCACCCGGAGATCGCCCGGCAGGCGCTCAAGGAGATCGTCGTCGAGTACGACGTCCTGGAGCCGATCACCGACCCCGAGCGGGCCGCGCACGACGACACCCTGCCGAAGCTGCACCCGGGCGGGAACCTGGTCCGCCACCAGCGGATCGTCAAGGGCGACCCGGACGCGACCGCGGACGTCGTGGTGTCCGGTGTCTACGAGATCGGCATGCAGGACCAGGCGTTCCTCGGCCCGGAGTCCGGGCTCGCGGTGCCCGCCGAGGACGGCGGTGTCGACCTCTACCTGGCCACCCAGTGGCTGCACGTCGACCAGCGCCAGACGGCGAAAGCCCTCGGGCTCCCGCCGGACAAGGTGCGGCTGACGCTGTCCGGCGTGGGCGGTGCGTTCGGCGGCCGCGAGGACCTGTCCATGCAGATCCACTCCTGCATGCTCGCGCTGCGCACCGGCCGCCCGGTGAAGATGAGCTACAACCGCCTCGAATCGTTCTTCGGGCACGTCCACCGCCACCCGGCGAAGATGTACTACGAGCACGGCGCCACCCGCGACGGCAAGCTCGTCTACGTCCGCGCGAAGCTGTACTTCGACGGCGGCGCGTACGCGTCCAAGACGCCGGTCGTGGTCGGCAACGGCACCACGCTGAGCGTCGGCCCCTATGACGTCCCGAACGCGCACATCGAAGGGTGGGGCGTCTACACCAACAACCCGACCTGCGGCGCGATGCGCGGCCTCGGTGCGGTGCAGCCGACGTACGCCTACGAGTCCCAAATGGACAAGCTGGCGGCCGCGTTGGCCATGGACCCGGCGGAACTGCGGATCCGCAACGCGTTGAGCGAAGGGTCCACCGTGGTCACCGGCCAGGTGGTCGACTTCCCGGCGCCGGTGGCGGAGCTCGTCCAGCGGGTCCGCGACCTGCCGCTGCCGCCCGTGCCCACCGGCGCACGGGACATCCGCGAGCTCCCGGGCGGGGCCTCCAACACCACCCACGGTGAAGGCGTGGTCCGCGGGGTCGGCTACGGCGTGACGATCAAGAACATCTCCTACGCCGAGGGCCTCGACGACTACTCGACCGCCCGCGTCCGCCTGGAGGTGCTCGGCGGTGCGCCGGTGGCGATGGTGCACACCGCCGCCGCGGAGGTCGGGCAGGGACTGGTGACCCTGCAGCAGCAGATCGCCCGCACCGAGCTGGGCGTGACGCGGGTGAGCGTGCACCCGGCCGACACGAGCGTCGGCGACGCCGGCTCCAGCTCGGCGTCACGGCAGACGTACGTCACCGGCGGCGCGGTCCGCAACGCCTGCCGCGCGGTCGCCGAAGCGGTCTACGCGCGGCTCGGCGTCACCGGCGAAGGGATGTCCCTCACCGGCGGCAAGGTGGTCGCGGCGGACGGCGAAGTCGTCGCCGACCTGGCCGAGCTGCTCGGCGACACGGCGATCGAGGAGACCCGCGAGTTCCACCACCGCAAGACGTACCCGCTCGACCCGGAGACCGGCCAGGGTGACGCCCACGTCCAGTACGGCTTCTCCGCCCACCGCGCGGTGGTCGACGTCGACCTCGACCTCGGCCTGGTCAAGGTGGTGCAGCTCGACTGCGCCCAGGACGTCGGCAAGGCGATGAACCCCGACGCCGTCGTCGCCCAGATCCAGGGCGGCTCGGCCCAGGGACTCGGCCTCGCCGTGATGGAGGAGATCCTGGTGCGGGACGGGAAGGTGCGGAACCCGTCGTTCACCGACTACCTCATCCCCACCATCCTCGACACGCCGCCGATGCGCGTCGAAGTCCTCGAGCGGCCCGACCCGCACGCGCCCTACGGCGTCCGCGGCGTCGGCGAACCGCCCACGATCTCGGCGACGCCGGCGATCGCCAACGCCGTCCGCGCGGCCACCGGCCTCGAGCTGCCGCGCGTCCCGATCCGCCCCGAGCACATCACCGGAGTTTGAGATGACCACGTCGATTTCCGCCGAGCAGGACTGGCTGGACGAGGCCGTCCGCATCGCCACGCGCAACGTCGAGAACGGCGGCGGCCCCTTCGGCGCGCTGATCGTGCAGGACGGCGAGGTCGTCGCCACCGGCGTCAACCGCGTCACGGCGAACCTGGACCCGACCGCGCACGCCGAAGTCGTCGCGATCCGCGCGGCCTGCCAGGCGCTGGGCACGTTCAAGCTGGAGGGCTGCGTGCTGGTGTCCAGCTGCGAGCCGTGCCCGATGTGCCTGTCCTCGGCGCTGTGGGCGCGCGTGGACAAGGTCCTCTTCGCCGCCGACCGCGACGACGCGGCCAAGGCCGGCTTCGACGACCGCGCCTTCTACGAACTCTTCGACCGCCCGCGCGACACCTGGACGGTCCCCGTGACGCGATTGTCCGCAAAGGACGGCTTCGCCCCCTTCGCGGCCTGGCTCGACAAGGCCGACCGCACCGACTACTGACCCACGAGGCCAGCTGACCGGAGCACAACCGAATCGAACGTCCCGCTCGGCCAGGCACGGCGTGGTGCCTGGCCCTGGCCGAGCACCCACCGGCAAGGGCAGGACGCATGACCCAGACCGAAGTCCCCATCCCCGTAGTCGACGAAGTACCCCCGCAACGGCGAACTTTCCTCGAGCGGCTCTTCGAGCTGCGCGCCCGGCAGACCACGATCGGCCGCGAAGTCCGCGGCGGCGTCACGACGTTCGTCGCGATGGCCTACATCGTGCTGCTCAACCCCCTCATCCTCGGCGCCTCCGCCGACATCACCGGCGCCCGGCTCTCGGCCGCACAGGTGACCACGGCGACCGCGCTGGCCGCCGCCGTGATGACCGTCCTCATGGGACTCGTCGGCAACGCGCCCCTCGCGCTCGCCGCCGGCCTGGGCATCAACGGCATCGTCGCCTTCCAGATGGCGCCGTCGATGACCTGGCCGCAGGCGTTCGGGCTGGTCGTGCTCGAGGGCGTGTGCATCGTGCTGATGGCGGTCAGCGGCGTCCGCGAGCGGATCATGAACGCCATCCCGCGGCCGCTCAAGACGGCGATCACCGTCGGGATCGGGCTCTACATCGCCCTGGTCGGTCTGGTCAGTGCCGGGTTCGTGACCCGGATGCCGGACTCGGCGCAGACCACGGTCCCGGTGCGCCTCGGGGCGAGCGGGCACCTGCACGGCTGGCCGATCGTCGTGTTCTGCTTCGGTCTGCTCCTGATGATCGTGCTGATGGCCCGCAAGGTCCCGGGCGCGGTGCTGATCAGCATCGGGGTGGCCACCGTGTTCGCCGTCGTGCTGCACCAGGGGTTCGGCGTCGGCGGCTGGGGGCTCACGACGCCGGCCCTGCCCGACCACGTCGTCGCGGCACCGGACTTCGGGCTCTTCGGTCACATCGACCTCTTCGGCGGCTTCGCCTCGGCCGGCGCGTTGGCCGCCACGGTCTTCCTGTTCACCCTCGTGCTGTCCGGCTTCTTCGACGCCATGGGCACGATCACCAGCGTCTCCGACGAAGCCGGCCTGTCGAAGAACGGGAAAGTGCCGCGGATGGGCCGCATCCTGCTGGTCGACGGCGCGGGGGCGATCGCCGGCGGCGTCACCGGTTCGTCGCCGAACACGGTGTTCCTCGAATCGGCGGCCGGCGTCGGCGAGGGCGCACGGACCGGCCTGGCCAGCGTGGTCACCGGCCTGCTGTTCGCCGGAACGTTGCTGTTCACCCCGCTCGCCGGGGTCGTCCCGGCCCAGGCCGCGGCGCCCGCGCTGGTGGTCATCGGGGGCCTGATGGTCGCGCAGTGCCGAACGATCCCGTGGCACGACCCGGACTACACGATCCCGGTGTTCCTGACCGCGGCGCTGATCCCGTTCACGTACTCGATCACCAACGGCGTCGGCGCCGGCCTGATCGCGTTCGTGCTGATCAAGACCGGCCGCGGCAAGTGGCGTGAAGCCGGCTGGCTGCTGAGCCTGCTGGCCCTGGTGTTCGCGGTGTACTTCGCCGTCGACGGCGTCGAAGCCCTCTTCCGGTAAGGAGTTCCTCGTGGCCCTGATGTTCTTCAACGGCGGCGCCATGCGCGGCGAGCCACTGCACCACCTGCTCGAAGGGGCGCCGTTCGTCGGCGCGGCCCGGACCGCGGCGAAGTACCGGTTCTACGCGGTCGGCGACCAGTGCCCGGCGCTGTACCCGGTGTCCCACGGCGGCGCCGAGGTGACCGGCGAGGTCTACGACGTCTCGCTGGACGACCTGCGCGACCGGGTGCTGCCGTCCGAGCCGCACGAGCTGGAGCTGGGGGTGGTGGAGCTGGCGGACGGGAGTTCGGCGTTCGCGATGCTGCTGCGGCGGCCGTACACCTCGCACGTCGCCCTGCGCGACATCACCGAGATCGGCGACTGGCGGGCGTTCAAGGCGAGCGCGTGAAGGTCCTGATCGCCCCGGACAAGTTCAAGGGATCGCTGACCGCGGGGGAGGTGGCGGCGGCGGTGGCGGCCGGTTTCGCCGACGTCCATCCCGCGGCGGCGGTGACGCCGCTCCCGGTGGCCGACGGCGGCGAGGGCACGGTCGACGCGGCCGTCGCCGCCGGGTACCGGCGCGTGCGGGTCCCGGCGCGCGGCCCGACGGGGGAGCCGGTGACGGCCTCCTACGCGGTCCGCGGGGACACGGCGATCGTCGAGCTGGCCGAGGCGTCCGGGCTGCACCGGCTGCCGGGCGCCCCGGCCCCGCTCACCGCGACCAGCGCCGGAACCGGCGACGTGATCGCGGCGGCGGTCCGGGCGGGCTGCCGCCGGATCGTGCTGGGCATCGGCGGCAGCGCCTGCACCGACGGCGGCGCGGGCTTGCTGACGGCGCTGGGCGCCCGCCTCCTGGACGCGGCCGGGCACGAACTGCCCTTCGGTGGTGCGGCCCTGTCCCGGCTCGCGTCCCTGGACGTCTCGGGACTGTCCGAAGTGGATATCGAGCTGGCGAGCGACGTGGACAACCCCCTCCTCGGTCCCCGCGGGGCCGCCGCGGTGTACGGCCCCCAGAAGGGAGCGTCCCCCGACGACGTCGAGACCCTCGATGCCGCGCTGCGGCACTGGGCGTCGATCGCCGGGCCCGCGTTCGCCGAGCGCCCGGGCGCCGGAGCGGCCGGGGGAGTGGGTTTCGCGGCCATGGCGGTACTGGGCGCCCGCACGCGGCCTGGAATCGAGCTGCTCCTGGACCTGCTCGGCTTCGACGCGGCCCTGACCGGAGCGTCGCTGGTCATCACCGGCGAGGGAGCTTTGGACGAGCAGACCCTGTCCGGCAAGGCCCCGGCCGGCGTGGCCCGCGCCGCGGCGGCCAAGGGCATTCCGTGCGTCGCGGTCTCCGGCCGATGCCGGTTGTCGCCGGCACAGCTGACGGAGGCGGGCATCTCGGCCGCGTACGCATTGACCGACCTGGAACCGGACCCGGCGCGCTGCATGGCGGAGGCGGCACCGCTGCTGCGCCGCCTGGCGCACCGGGTCGCCATCGACCACCGCTCGCCGTCCAGGTGACCGAACAAGCGATACCGAAGATTTGTTACCAT
Source organism: Amycolatopsis sp. cmx-13-12 (assembly GCA_049998155.1). Taxonomy (GTDB): domain Bacteria; phylum Actinomycetota; class Actinomycetes; order Mycobacteriales; family Pseudonocardiaceae; genus Amycolatopsis. The sequence goes on from JAEBES010000003.1 coordinate 518,276, forward strand.
CGAAACCATGGCGACGAAGACGGCGGTGGACACCCGCGCACGGATCCTCGAGGCGGCGGCGGCACTGCTGGCGGCCGAGGGCCGGGACGGGCTGTCGACCCGAGCGGTGAGCGCGGCGGCGGGCGTCCAGCCCCCGGCGCTGTACCGCCTCTTCGGAGACAAGGACGGCCTGCTGGACGCGGTGGCGGCGTACGGCTTCGAGCAGTACCTGAAGAGCAAGCGAGCCATGGGCTCGACGGGAGATCCGGTGGAGGACCTCAGGCGCGGCTGGGACCTGCACATCGAGTTCGGCTTGTCCCGCCCGGAGTTCTACGTCCTGATGTACGGCGACGCCCGCCCGGGCCGCACCTCACCGGCGGCGCGCGAAGCGGAGGCGATGTTGCGGGCCATCGTCGAGCGCGTGGCGGAAGCGGGACGCCTGAGGATGAGCGTGGAGAGAGCGGTCCGCCTGACCCACGCGGCGGGAATGGGCGTGGTCCTGAGCCAGATCGCCACACCGGAGGGCCAGCGAGACCCGGAGCTGTCGACAACGGCCCGCGAGACGGTGTTGACCCGCATCCTGACGGGAACGGAGAAGCCGAAGGGCTCGGGCCTGCCGGAGCGAGCAATAGCACTCCGGGCAGGCCTGGACGACACAACGGCACTGACGGAGGCGGAGCGAACCCTCCTGGCCGAGTGGCTGGACCGCATAGCGGACGCATAACGCGAGCCGCCCCAAGGAACCCAGGCCTCCCGCGGCAGCCCGGCTCTCCGGGCATGCGAGAAGCGAAGCCTGGATCGATACAGACCGATCGGACATTGCCTGTCATCGCGGAAGACCTCAATATGTTGCAGCCAACAACATATTGAGCGACAGCGTCGTCGGAGGCACGGAATGATCAGGTGGAAAGCGGTCCTGGCCTGCACCGGAGCAGCAATCCTGCTCACCGGAGCACTCACCGCACCAGCCCAAGCGGCCGGAACGGCAACGGACTGCTGCGGAGGAGGAGCCTCCTGGGCCACGGGCAACAAATCCGCGCTGGGAACCTCGACGACCACCACGAGCCCGGTCTGGTTCACCGTCGCGAACGGCGTCACCTCGGAGGTCTTCTACCCCCGCGCGGACGTCCCCAACGTCCAGGACATGCAGTACGTCGTCACCGACGGCAGCACGTTCGTGGACCTCGAGCGAGACGCGACGAACCACGTCGTGACGATGCCGGACGAGAAAGCCCTGCAGTACACGATCACCAACACGGCGAAGAGCGGCAAGTACCGCATCACCACGAACTACGTCACCGACCCGGCCCGCGCCACCCTGCTCACCAACACCCGCTTCCAGTCGCTGGACGGCGGAACCTACCGCCTCTACCTCCTGGCCAACCCGTCGATGGCCGGCGGCGGGGCCGACGACAACGCATGGTGGGACGGCACCGGCCTCGTGTCGAGCGGAACCGAGACCCTGTTCGGAGGAACGCCCACCACAGTTGTTTCCGCACTGCGCGTCTCGACCGGCTTCACCGCGCACGACAACGGCTACACGGGCGCGGCGAGCGACTGCCTGGCCGACCTGCGCGCCGACAAGACCTTGAACAACCAGTTCGACGCCATCGCCGGCAACGGCAACGTCGTCCAGTGCGGCCAGATCGCGGTCGGAACGGACACGACGTTCACCGTCGCCCTCGGCTACGGCAGCACCGCGGCGGCCGCCACTTCCGCCGCCGGCGGCTCCCTGAGCAGCGGGTTCACCGCGGTGTCGACGTCCTATCGCAGCGGCTGGAACACCTACGTGAACGGCCTCAAGCCGGCCCCGGCGAGCGTCTCGGGAGACACCCAACGACGTCGTGCCTACTACGTCGCGGCGATGGCGCTCAAGACCGCGGAAGACAAGCAGCACCCAGGAGCGAGCGTCGCCGGCCTGGCCACCCCGTGGGGCGACTACACGAACGGGGACAGCCTCAACGACGGCTACCACCGGGTCTGGGGCCGGGACCTCTACCAGCAGGCCACCGGTCTTCTGGCCGCGGGCGACACCGCGCAGGCCAAGCGCATGGCCCAGTTCCTCTGGAACTCCCAGTGGATCGGCACCCCCACCGCGGGTGACGGCACCACCTACCCGGCGGGCTCGTTCCCCCGCTACAGCCCGGTTTCCGGGGTGAGCGGCGCGAGTGCCCAGCAGCTCGGCTGCTGCGAACAGCTGGACCAGGACGCCGACGCGATCCTGCTGGCCTGGCTGACCGGCCTGACCGACGCCTCGACCTACGCCAAGGTCAAGACCACGGCGAACCACATCGTCTCGGCCGGTCCGGACACGACCGAGCGCTGGGAAGAGCAGTACGGCAAGTCACCGTCCTCGGTGGCCGCGGAGATCGCCGGCCTGATCGCGGCCGGAGCCGTCGCCCGGGCCAACGGCGACACGGCGAGCGCCACGTCCTGGGAGTCCACCGCGGACTCCTGGCGCAACTCCCTGGCCGGCTGGACGGTGACGACGTCGGGCTACTGGGGCGGCCACACGTACTACGAGCGCCTCGACCGAGCCGGCAACCCCAACGACACGGCGACGATCTGCTTCGACGAAGGCTGCTTCTACGAGCACGACGTCACCGACTTCGGCTTCCTCGACCTGGTCCGCCTCGGCATCCGCCCGGCCGGGGACGCGACGATCGCGAACTCGGTGGCCCCGACGGCCGCGGCCTCGGACGGCAACTCGACGGTGCAGGTCACGCTGCCCAACGGCGACGTCTACTTCCACCGCTACCCGCACGACAACTACGGCGAGAGCACCACGAACTGCAGCGGCTGGCCGGCGAACGGGAGCCAGCGCTTCGGCCGCCTGTGGCCGGTGCTCTCGGGGGAGCGCGGCCAGTACGAACTGGCCAACGGCCGCTCGGCCGCGGTGTACCTGAAGTCGATGGCGGACTCGGCCAACCACGGGTACTTCGTGCCCGAGCAGGTCTGGGACCGCGCGGACGTCGGCTGCTTCGGCCTCGGGCGCCCGACGGGCAGCGCGGGCCCGCTGATGTGGGCCGAGGGCCAGTACCTGCGCCTGGCCCAGAGCATGGACGCCGGCCACAACCTCGACACGCCGTCGATCGTCCAGGCCCGCTACGGCACCTGACCCGCGGTCGTCACCGCACCAGGCGGACGGTCTTCGCCGCGGGGGCGAAGGTCGCCGTCTGGCCGCGGGTGAGGGCGACCGTGTCGGCTTCGAGGCCGTCGCCGAACGCGACCAGGCGGTCGGACTCGACCTCGACCGTCAGCGGTGCCCGCGTCAGGTCCCCTTCGGTGTGGGTGGTCCCGGTCGTCGGCGACGGCCACGCCTCCCGCACGAACCAGACCAGCCGCGCCTCGCCGGGCGCCGGCAGGGGCAGGCCGCTGCGGCGTTCCCGCCACACCGACCCGCACCAGCCGGTCGCCCCGGTGCCCGTCCCGACCAGGATCCCCGACGACGCCTGGCGTTCCGCCGGCCCGCCACCGACCCCCAGCCGGTAGCGGGCCGTCTGGTGCCCGGCGTGCCCGAAGTAGATCTCGTTGAGGGCGAGCAACCGCTGGCCGTCGTCCGCGGTGAGCTCGGCCATCGTCCGGTGCTCGACGTCGGCCGTGGACCGCACCAGGTCCGCGACCGCCGCGACCGGGTGCCGGACCAGGACGCCGGGCTCGCCGGGCGCGACGCCGATCACCGGCTGGCCGTCGAGGTACTTGGCCACGTTGGCGACCAGGCCGTCCTGCCCGACCACGACGACGACGTCCTCCGGGGTGAAGAGGAACCGGTCGAGGTCCGCGCGTTCGACCTCGCCGCGGCGCCAGTCCAGCGGGATGGCGGCACTGGCCGCGGCGAGCGCGGCGCGCACGACCGCGTCGGCTTCGACCACGTCGGCGAGGTCGCGGCCGCGGGTCCGCAGGAAGAACTCGGCCTGGCCGCGGGTGCCGTGCCGGGCGACGAGCTCGGCCAGTTCGGTGCGGCGGTGGACGAGCACGACCCGCGGGGCGAGGCTCACGAGCGGACGCCCAGCTTCGTCAGCAGCGGCGTGAGCAGATCCGGTGTCAGCACCAGGCTGTCGATCTGCGGCAGGTTGCCGGCCAGTTCCTTCAGCGCCAGCCCGGTCAGCACGCCCTCGGGCAGGTCGCGGTACGCCGCCAGCCGGGCCGCCTCGCCCGCCGCTTCGGCTTCCCCGAGCGCTCGCTTCCCGTCCGCCTTCACCTGCGTGAGCCGCTCCTCCCGCGAGGCCTGCGCCTCCGTCTCGATCCGGTTCGCCGCCGCGGCTTCCTCGGCCTGCCGCCGGGCGTTCGCGCCGCGCTGAGCCAGCAGCTGCTCCTCGCGGCGAGCCAGCTCGATCTGGTTCTGCAGCTCGTTCTCGCTGATCGCGCGTTCGCGTTCGACGGCGAGGGCACGGCGTTCGAAGGTCGCGCGGTCGGCCTCCTGCTGCACTTTTTCCCGCGCGGTCGTCTGGAGCGCCTTCTCGACCTCCGGCTCGGCCCGGATCGCGACGACGCGGACGTCGATCACGGCCGAACCGGTCTGCGCGAGCCGCGTGTCCTCCTCGGCCAGGCCCGCGCGGATCCGGTCGCGGACCGCACTGACGCCGTCGACCAGCGCGGTGGCCAGGTCGATGCGGGTCAGCACCTCCACGGCGTACTGCTGGACGTTCTCAGTGAGCAGCCCGCTGATCTGCGCCAGGGGATCGCTTCGCCAGCGGCCGGTGTCCGGGTCGATGGAGAAGTCGATGCGCTGCGCGGCGAGCGCCGGGTCGTCGATGCGGAAGGTGAGGGCGAGCTGGACGGTGACGTCCTGGAAGTCGGCCGTGCGGGCGTGGAACAGCAGGGGGAGCTCGCGGTCGTCGACCGGGACCTCCGAGACGACCGCGGTCAGCGGCCGGTACCAGAACGACAGCCCGACGCCGTCGTGCGCGAGCTTGCCGCGGCGGTAGTGGCGGATGTGCACGGTGGGGGCACCGCGCAGGTGCCGGAACCCGAACCGGCGGTCGATGTCGGCCATGAAGCCCTCCTCTTATCGTCGTGGTGACGATATGGGTCGGCTGGCTAATCGTCAAGATGACGATTAGGGTGGGTGGTATGGGTCACCCACCGTTCGCCGTCACCGTGGACCTGGTCGTGCTCACCCTGAGCGGGGACGAGCTGTGCGCGCTCCTGGTGCGCCGGGGCGTGGCGCCGCACCTCGGCGAGTGGGCGCTGCCGGGCGGGTTCGTCCGGGAGGACGAGGACTTGGCGGACGCGGCGCGCCGCGAGCTGGCGGAGGAGACCGGGCTGGCCCCTGGCACCGTCCACATCGAACAACTGGCGGGCTACGGCGCCCCGGACCGGGACCCGCGGATGCGGGTGGTGACGATCGCGTACCTGGCGCTGGCGCCGGACCTGCCGGTGCCGCGCGCGGGCACGGACGCGGCCGAGGCGCGCTGGGCGCCGGTGCGCTCACTGCGTGCCGAGCGCCTGGCGTTCGACCACGACCGCATCCTGGCGGACGGCGTCGAGCGCGCCCGGGCGAAACTGGAGTATTCCCCGCTGGCGACGGCGTTCTGCGCACCGGAGTTCACGGTCGCGGAGCTGCGGAGGGTGTACGAGCTGGTGTGGGACACGCGGCTGGACCCGCGCAACTTCCACCGCAAGGTGACGGGCGCGGAGGGCCTGCTGGAGCCGACGGGCCGGACGACCACCCGCGACGGCGGCCGCCCGGCCCGGCTGTACCGGCGGGGTTCGGCGGAGGTGCTGTACCCGCCGATGCTGCGGAGCTGACGCCGCGCCGGCTACGCCGCGCGGGCCGGGGCCAGCCGACGGGCCGCGGAGACGAGCGGCAGCAGGCGCGTCCCGAAGTTGCGGGCTGCCAAGCCGCCGCGGGTGGCGGGGATCAGCAGCGCCGCCGCCGTCGAGACCGCTCGCTGCTTCGGCTCCACCAGCTTCCGGTGGGCACTTTCGTAGCGCTGGAACGCCGAAGACGCGTTGTCCGGCGTGCGGCCCAGCTCTTCGGCCAGCGTGTACGCGCCCGCCATGGCCAGGGTCGAGCCGTCGCCGAAGAGGGACACGCACGAGGCCGCGTCGCCCGCCAAGGCGATGCGGCCGGTGCTCCAGCGGTCCATCCGCACCCGGCTCACCGAGTCGAAGTACAGGTCCTCCGCCGAGCGCGCCTGGTCCAGCAGTTCCGGGACCCGCCAGCCCGCGCCCGCGTAGGCCTCGGCGAGCAGGCGCCGGTGCAGCGCGGTGTCCCGGTGGTCGAACCCCGGCACCGCGTCGCCGCGGAACATGAACGCCGCGATGCCGTGGCCGCGGGACGGGTGGACCGCCACGGCCCGGCCCGGCGAGTTGTACATCTCGATCGCGGTCGCGTCGGACGGCGGCCCGGCCAGCGGCAGGGTCGCAATGTAGACGCCGACGTGCTCGACGAACGCCTGCTCCGGACCGAACGCCAGCCGCCGCACCGCCGAGTGCAGCCCATCCGCGCCGATCACCAGGTCGAAGCGCCGCGGGGCGCCGCGCTCGAACGTGACGTCGACCCCGCCGGCGTCTTCGTGCAGCTCGGTGATCGAGTCGTGGAAGACGAACTCGGCGTGCTCGCGTGCCGCGTCGTGGAGGATCGCCGCCAGGTCGGTGCGGGGGAGTTCGACGTCGCCGTTCGCGCCGAGCAGCCGCATCGGGATCCGGCCGGTGCGCTTGCCCGTGTCGTCGACGAAGTTCAGCGCCGTCGCGCTCGTGCTCGCTTCCCGCAGTTTCGCGGTGACGCCCATCCGTTCCGCGACGCGCAACGCCGGCCCGCGGACGTCGACGGGGCTCCCGCTCGAGCGCAGCCCGGCGGCCCGCTCGACCACGGTGGGCTCGAAGCCGGCCCGCGCCAGCCAGTACGCCAGCGTCGGGCCGGCGACGCCGGCGCCGGAGATCAGCACGGTCTGTTCGGTCATGGTGGTGCCCCCATCTCGTTCCTGACCATCGGTCAGGGCCGACGGTACGCTCCTGTCCACCGGTCAGGCAAGGAGCTATTCTGAGGCGATGACGGACGACACCCGGGCGCGGATCCTGCACGCGGCGCTGGAGGAGTTTTCGGTGCGGGGGTACCACGAGACGTCGGTGCGCGAGCTGGCCGACCGGGTCGGCGTGACGAAGACGGCGGTGCTGTACCACTTCCCGGGCAAGGCGGACATCGTGACGGCGCTGGCCGAGCCGATGCTGGCGGACTTCGAAGCGGCGCTGGCCGAGGCGGCGGAGGCGCCGGACCCGAGCCGGGCGGTGGTCGAAGGGCTGCTCGGCGTCTGGCTGACGCACCGCACGCTGCTCCGGATGAACCTGCGCGACCTCGGCCTGACCGCCTCGGCGGAGGTGTTCGAGCGCTTCCGCGACGGAATGCTCCAGGCGAACGCGCTGGTCGCGGGGCCGGAGGCGGACTTCGCGGGTCGGGTCCGCGCGGCACAGGCGATCGCGATGCTCAGCGACCCGGTGGTCTTGTTCGCGGAGGCCCCGGAGGCCGACCTGCGCACGGCGATCCTCGACGGAGTGGCCCGGCTGTTGACCCCGCCGGCTCGCGACGGAAACGGCGGGCCGGACGCGGTCGAGATCGGTGCGGTCGGCGGGAAGGGTGCCGATGGCGACCCGGCGGACGCGGCCGAGACCCCCGCGGATGTGGTCGAGACCTCGGTCATCGGCGCAAAAAGCACCGATGGCGCCCCGGCGGTCGAGGCCGCGCCGGTCGAGAGCGTGCCCAGCGGGCCGCCGTCGACGGTCGAGGCGGCCGACGGAAAAGCCGGCCCCGCTGAGCCCGCGGCCGTCCGGCGCAAGAGCCGCCGCGGCCGGCCGCCGGCCATGAGTCCCGAAACCGTCGAGGCGGCCCGGCGGCTCTACGACGCCGGGCGTGCGCCTTCCGACATCGCCGCCGCACTCGGCGTCTCCAGGGCGACCATCTACCGCCACCTCCCCGCCGATTAATGAGACGGATTATGCGACTTTTTGAGACGGCAGCCTACGCCACGGCCCGGAACCACAACGTGAACTCCGTCTTCTGCGGCATGAGCCGGTACTGCGGCAGCACGCCCGGCCCGCACGACGCCGTCCCGAGGCCGTGCTGGGCCACGTCCAGCGTCAGGTGCACCACGTCGTCCGGCACCAGATCGTCGGTGTGGCGCGCCTCCTCCAGCGCCGCCGAGGTCCAGCGGCGGGCCGTGAAGTCGAAGTGGGGGTCGCCGTCCACCCGGAGGCCCGCGCCGTCCGGGGAAGTCAAGCTGGCCCAGCGGACCGCCGTCCGATTGCCGTTCTCCTGCGGGTACACGTACGGCGTCTGCAGACCGTCGACGCTGCTGGAAAACCGGCCGATCCGCGCGGCCTGGCGGCTGTCCGGATAGGCCTCGCCCGGGCCGCCGCCGAACCACTCCGCCGTACCCCACGCGCCCGGGATCGCCATCGCCAGCCCGAGCCGGGGGAGCGTGCCCGGGAACTCGCCGTCCGGGGTCACCTCGACCCGGAGCCGGAGGCGGTCGTCGAACGCCGTCCACGTGTAGTCGGCGAACAGCCCGAACGGCTGCGCCGGCGGCGCGACGCGGGTGCGCACCACCAGTTCCTCGCCGTCGGCGTCGACCGTGATCACCCGGTGCTGCATGCGGTGCAGCCCGGCCTCGCGCCACTGGTCGGCGGCGGGCCGTCCGGCGAACGTGCCGCGGTCGTTGTCGGTCGTCGCGCGCCAGACGTCGAGGCGGGGGCCGCCCACCGGGTGCCCGCCGAGGGCGGTCAGGGTGCCCGTCGCCGGGTCGAACTCGCCGGTGCCGAGCACCAGCCGCCCGCCGGTGCGGAACACCGGCCCGCGCGGGGGCAGCGGCGCCGCGACCGGGGCCGCCGACACCGGCAGCTGCCCCCAGCCGACGACGTGCCCGGCCGGCGCCCACGCCGTCGCCGAGGTCAGCGCTGCCGACACCGTCAACCACGACTCGCCGCCCGTCGCCGGCAGGGTGGGCAGTGGGACCACTGTGCTCTGTCCGGATTGGACGGGAGGGACGTCGAGAACGCCTTCGGCGACAGCGATTCCTTCGTCCTCCAGCACCCAAGTGAAGGTCAGGTGCCCGGTGTCGGTGAAGTCGTAGTGGTTGCCCACCACGATCCCGTCCGCACCGGCCGAGATCCGCACCGGCTCGATCACCTTCGCGAACTCGACCAGTCCCGGCGACGGCGTCCGGTCGGGGAAGACCAGGCCGTCGATGACGAAGTTGCCGTCGTGGATCGGCTCGCCGAAATCGCCGCCGTAGGCGAAGTGCCCGTCGGCGGCGAGGCCGTGGTCGATCCACTCCCAGAGGAACCCGCCCTGGCAGTTCGGGTACCGCTCGAACAGCTCGCGGTACTCCAGCAGCCCGCCCGGGCCGTTGCCCATCGCGTGCCCGTACTCGCACTGCAGGAACGGCAGCTCCCGGCGGCGCGCGTTGTCGTCGTCCCGGCGGCCGATCCGCTCGACGTCCTCGTGCGTGGCGTACATCCGGCTGTGCACGTCGACGTAGGCGCAGTCGTGGTCGCCTTCGTAGTGCACCGGCCGGGTCGGGTCGCGGTGGCGCACCCACTCGGCCATCCGGGCCAGGTTTTCGCCGGTGTGGCTTTCGTTGCCCAGCGACCACAGGATCACGCTGGGCCGGTTCTTGTCCCGCTCGACCGTGCGCCGCATCCGGTCGAGGTACGCCTCGGCCCACCTCGGGTCGCCGCTGGGGTTGCCGGCCCAGCCCAGCAGCTCGAAGCCGTGGGTCTCGAGGTCGCACTCGTCGATCACCCACAGGCCGTAGGTGTCGCACAGCTCGAGGAACGCCGGGTCGGGCGGGTAGTGGCTGGTCCGGACCGCGTTGACGTTGTGCCGCTTCATCAGCAGCACGTCGGCCAGCGCCGTCTCCGGCGAGACCACGCGCCCGGTGCGCGGGTCGTGCTCGTGGCGGTTGACCCCGCGCAGCATCAGCGGACGGCCGTTGACCTTGAGCTGCCCGCCCTCGATCGTCACCGTCCGGAACCCGATCCGCACCGGCACCCGCTCGGCCGCGGTCGCCAGCGTGCCCTCGTAGAGCCGCGGGGTCTCGGCGCTCCACGGCTCGACCGGCAGCTCCAGCGCGTCTCCGGCCGGGTGCCCGGCGACGCCCAGCTCGGGGATGTCCAGCACGACGTCCGGACCGGTCTCGACCCGGACCGTGCCCAGGCCGGTGGTGTGGTCGTAATCCGCGCGGATCCAGTGGTCGCCGACGCCGCCGTCCGGGCGGGCGAGCAGGGTGACGGCCCGGAAGATGCCCGACAGCCACCACATGTCCTGGTCTTCGAGGTAGCTGCCCGCCGACCACTGGTGCACGCGCACCACGAGGACGTTCCCCGACGGCCGCAGCAGCGACCCCACCTCGAACTCCGACGGCAGCCTGCTGCCCTGCGTCACGCCGAGTTCGGTGCCGTTGAGCCAGATCCGGCCGCAGGAGTCGATGCCGTCGAAGCGCAGCACCGCGGACCCGGCCGGCCAGCTGGCGGGCAGGTCGAACCGGAGCCGGTGGTCGCCGGTCGGGTTGTCCGACGGCACGTGCGGCGGGTCGACCGGGAACGGGTAGGGCACGTTCGTGTAGGCCGGGCGCCCGTGACCGTGCAGCTGCCACAGCGACGGCACCGGCAGCTCGTCCCACGCCGAGTCGTCGAACTCCCCGGTCTCGATCCCCGCGGGTGCGGCCGCGAGGCTCGGCGACAGCCGGAACCGCCACGTGCCGTTCAGTGACAACGATGGCGCGTCGGAGCTGAAGGCCGCGCGCGGCGGAAGGGAACCGCGGCCCGGGCCGGGGTCTTCGAGGTACGACATGGGGTCCTTTCCGCACTCGGCAGGCGCCCGAGAACGTTCCCGTGAACGTTCACGGACCGCTCCGCAGTGTGCGGCGCGACGGGACCGGGTGTCAAGGGATCAGGCGGATTCGCGCAGGTGGAGGCGGGCGCGGACGATCAGCTCGGCGGGCTCGAGGGGTACCGCGCCGGTGACCAGACGGGCCGCCTGCTCGACGGCCAGCGCGCCGATCGCGCGCGTGTCGATCGCGACGCTCGAGAGCTCCGGCTCGACGAGGGTGCCGAGGGTGAGGCCGTCGAACCCGATCACGGCGAGGTCGTCGGGCACGCGCAGGCCGAACCGGCGGGCCTCGCGCAGGGCGCCGATGGCCATCACGTCGTTGAAGGCGAACAGGGCGGTGACGTCGGGGTGGGCGGCGAGCAGGGCGGCCAGCGCGGCGCCGCCGCCGTCGACGCTCTGGGCACCGGCGGCGATCCAGCCGGACTGCACGGAGACCCCGCACGCGGCGGCGGCCCGCAGGAACCACCGGCGGCGGACGCTCGGGGCGGGGTGGCCGTCGAGCATGCCGATCCGCCGGTGCCCGCGCGAGACGAGGTGGGCGACGGCCTCGCCGACGCCGTCCTCGCCGTCGACCACGACCCCGCTGAACCGCGGCGTGCGCGGCTCGCGGTCGATCAGGACGACCGGGATGCCGGCGGTGAGGCGGTCGAGGTCCTCGTCGGACCGGCCGAAGTAGCCGGTGACGGCGTCGACCTGGGCGCCGATCACCCGCAGTGTGGCGAGTTCCTCGTCCGGGTCGTCGGCGGTGTCGTGGACGACGACGTGCCAGCCGCGCGCCCGGGCCGCCTCCAGTGCGCCCTTCGCGACCTCCGTGAAGAAGGGGTTGAGCAGGTCCGGCACGACCAGGCCGATGGTGGTGGTGTCCGGCCGGACCAGCCCGCGGGCGAACCGGCTGGGCCGGTACCCGAGCGCACGGGCGGCGTCGAGGACGCGCTGCTTGGTCGTGCCGTCGATCTCGGCCTTGTCGTTCAGCGCGCGCGAGACGGTCTGCCGGGACACCCCGGCCGAGCGGGCGACGTCGTGGATCGTCACCCGCCGCGGTTCCGTGCTGCTCGAAGACACGCGTCGAGTATGCCCGCCCGCCCCGGCCGGCCGGGGCGGGCGGGCCGGGGCGTTACCCGAGCGGGGTGCGTTCGCGGCGCTTGACGAACCGCCAGCCCACCGCCAGGACCACCGCGAGGACCGGGATCGAATAGAACGCGATCTTCTCGGCGCCGTCCGAGAAGCCCATCAGCGCCACCACCAGGGCCAGGAAGCCCAGCGTCGCCCAGCCGCTGTAGGGCGCCCACGGCATCCGGTACGACGGGCGCTCCAGCTCGCCGCGCAGGGCGGCCTGGCGCAGGCGCAGCTGGCAGAAGATCAGCGTCGCCCAGGTGCTGATCACACCGAGGGACGCGATCGCGATGGCGATGTCGAACGCCTCCTTCGGGACCAGGTAGTTCAGCACCACGCCCAGGACGTACGCGACCGACGTGAACAGGATCCCGCCGTAGGGCACCTGACGGCGGCTCATCCGGCTGACGAACGACGGCGCCTCGCCCTTCTCGGCCAGCGAACGCAGGATCCGGCCCGTCGAATAGAGACCGGAGTTGACGCTGGACAGCGCCGCGGTCAGCACCACCGCGTTCATCACGTCGCCGACGCCCGGGATGCCGAGCCGGCTGAACACCGTGACGAACGGGCTCTCGTCGCCGCTGTAGAACGGCCACGGCAGCAGCATCGCCAGCAGCAGCACCGAGCCGACGTAGAACACGCCGATCCGCCAGACCACGCCGTTGATCGCCTTCGGCAGCACCTGGCGCGGATTCTTCGTTTCGCCGGCCGCGATGCCGACCACCTCGATCGCCGAGTAGGCGAAGATGACCGCCTGCAGCGTCATCAGCGCGACGCCGATGCCCGCCGGGAAGAGTCCACTGTGGCCGGTCAGGTTGTGCGCGCCGGCCGGGGTGCCGCCGATGTCCGCGCTCGTCACCACCAGGCCCGCGCCGACGACCAGGAAGACCACGATGGCCAGCACCTTGACCACCGAGAACCAGAACTCCAGCTCGCCGAACACCTTCACCGACAGCAGGTTCACCACCAGCAGGACGCCCAGCGCGATCAGCGCGGTGATCCACTGCGGCACGTCCGGCAGCCATTTGTGCACGTAGATGGCGACCGCGGTGATCTCCGCGATCCCGGTCATCGCCCAGTTCACCCAGTACATCCACCCGGAGGCGAAGCCGGCCCACGGCCCGATGAACTTCCGCGCGTAGGTGACGAAACTGCCCGAACTGGGCTCGTGCAGGACGAGTTCGCCGAGCGCGCGCATCACGAAGTAGGCGGCGATCCCGCAGATCGCGTAGGAGAAGATCAGCGAGGGGCCGACCTGGTGGAGCTTGCCGCCGGCGCCGAGGAACAGCCCGACGCCGATCGCGCCGCCGATGGCGATCATCTGCACTTGGCGGTTGCCCAGTGCTTTCGAGTAGCTTTCACCTTTTTCGGTGAGCAGCGAGGAATCCATGGTTACCGGACGCTAGAGGCGTGTGCGGCAGGTCACCAAGCAGGCTAAGGAAGACTTAAGGTGTGCCGGACATCACGGAGGGGATCGTTCCGCGGATCGCGGTATCGATGTGACCGGGGTGCCCGCGGCCCGCGCCGGAGCGCCTTCTACGCTCGGGCCCGTGGATCTCGCGGCGCTGCTGGACCGGATAGCCGACGACGTCGCGACCGAGGTCGGCCGCGGCGCCGTCGCGGACTACATTCCCGCGCTGGCCAGGGTCGAGCCGGGGCGGTTCGGCATGGCGGTGGCCGAAGTGGACGGTGCGGTGCACGGGGTCGGCGACTGGGAGCGGCCGTTCTCCGTGCAGAGCATGTCCAAGGTGTTCACGCTGGCCCTGACCCTTGCGCGCGGCGACGGCGTGTGGGCGCGGGTCGGCCGCGAACCGTCGGGCGATCCGTTCAATTCGCTGGTGCAGCTGGAACACGAGGACGGCATTCCGCGGAACCCGTTCATCAACGCGGGCGCGCTGGTGGTGACCGACGAACTCGCGCGCCACGGTGACGCGGCGGACGCGCTGCTGGCCTTCCTCCGGCGGGAGAGCGGGCGTCCCGGGATCGCCGTGGACCCCGAAGTGGCGGCCTCCGAGGCGGAGCACGCCGACCGCAACCGCGCCCTCGCCTACTTCATGGCCTCCTACGGCAACATGCGCCACCCGGTGCCGTCGGTGCTGGACCAGTACGTCCGCCAGTGCTCGATCGCGATGAGCTGCGCCGACGTGGCCCGGTCGGCGTTGTTCCTGGCCCGCCACGGCCTCCGCAACGACGGCTCGCGGCTGCTCGGGCTCAGCGCGGCGAAGCGGATCAACGCGGTGATGCTGACGTGCGGCACGTACGACGCCGCGGGCGAGTTCGCCTACCGCGTCGGCCTCCCGGGCAAGAGCGGTGTGGGCGGCGGCATCGTGGCGATCGTCCCCGGCCGGTGCGCGGTCTGCGTCTGGAGCCCGGGCCTGGACGCGCGGGGCAACTCCGTCGCCGGCGTCGCCGCCCTCGACCGGTTCACGACGCTGACCGGCTGGTCGATCTTCTGACGTCAGCGCAGGTAGTTGTAGACGCTGGCCCGCGAAATCCCGAGCAGCTCGGTCAGCGACGGCACCGCGTTCTTCAGCTCCAGGAACCCCCGTTCCTTCAGGGACCGCACGAGGTCCTTCTTCGCGGCCGCCGGGAGGCTGCGCGGCGTGTGGCCGCGCTCGCTCGCGTAGTCCTCGGCCAGTGCACGCAGCTCGTCGCTCGTCCGGGCCCGCAGGGACTCGGTGACCGGGGCCGGGCCGTCGGTGGCGGCCAGCCGGGTCAGGGCCTGGGCCGCCGAGCCGAGCAGCGAGACGTCGAGGTTGAGGCACAGCGCCGCGACGTACTCGCCGGCCGCATTGCGCAGGCCGATCGACGTGCTCTTCGCGGGCCGGCCGTCCGGGAAGCGGTTCGGGTAGTTCTGCAGCACGTCCGGGAACTCCGGGTCGGCGATCCGGGCCAGGCCCAGCTCGGTCGCCGGGTCGCCGACGGCGCGCCCGGACAGGCCGCCCTCGATCGCGCGCACCGCGTGGGCCGGGTCGCGCAGGTCGTGCAGCACCACCTCGCACAGGCCCGGGAACATCCGGCCGACGGCGTGGGCGATCTTCTCCGCCTCGCGCAGCAGCAGCTCGTCCTCGGTCATCCGATCAGCTCCCGCAGCTTCTCGGCCGCCTTGAGGCCGGAGCCGGTGAGCACGACGACCGTGGTTTCGCCGTCCCGGACCGCACCCCGCGCGCGGAAGACGTCGATCGCCGCCGCGGCCGTGGCGCTGGTCGGTTCCGCGTAGAGGCCGAGGGCGGCCAGCCGGCGGGCGGCCGCGGCGATGGCGTCCTCGTCGATCGCCGCCGTGTCCCCGCCCGAGCGCCGGATCGCCGCGACGACCTCGGGCAGCCGCACCGGACGGCGGATCGCCGTCCCTTCGGCGACGGTCGGGGCGAACGCGGGCGGCTGCCGGTCGTGGAAGGCCGCGTCGATCGGGGAGCAGTTCCGCGGCTGCGCGACGAGCAGCCGCGGACGCCGCGCGATCGACCCGGCGGCCAGGAGCTCCCCGAACCCGAGGTCGCAGCCCAGCACGACGCTGCCCGCGCCGGCCACGGTGACGACGGCGTCCGGGGCGCGGAAGCCGAGGTCCTCCCACAGCTCGTAGGCCAGGGTCTTGGTGCCCTGCAGGAAGAACGGGTGCCAGTTGTGGCTGGCGTAGGTCGTGCGGTCCGAGCGGCGGACGGCTTCGGCGGCGGTGTCGTCACGGCTGCCCGGCACCAGCTCGACGGCCGCGCCGTACGCGCGGGCCTGCAGCACCTTCGCCGGCGACGTCCCCTCCGGAGCCAGGACGGTCGCCGCGATCCCGGCCGCGGCGCTGTAGGCCGCCACCGACGAGCCGCCGTTGCCGGAGCTGTCCTCCAGCAGCTCGCGCACCCCGGCGCCGGCCAGCGCGGAGACCATGACGCTGGAGCCGCGGTCCTTGAAGCTGCCGGTCGGGCTGAACCATTCGAGCTTGAACCGGACGTCGGTGCCGCTCCAGACCTGGGGGACGAGCGGGGTGCAGCCTTCCCCGAGCGACACCGGGCGGAGGTCGCCGGGCAGGGCGGCCCGGTAGCGCCAGAGCGAGCGGACGCCGGTGTCGACGTCCCCCGGGCGCAGGCCGGGCCGGGGGGGCCACGGTGAGAGGGGCACCGTCGTCGCCGCGCCAGCGCCGCGGGTCGCCGGGGTACCGCGTCCCCGATCGTTCGTCGGTGTACCAGTACTCCACCGTCACCTCCAGGTCTGGACGAACAGTCCAACCCTAGACGTACTGTCCAGCCCTACTCTCGAGTACGCGAAATGTCTTCAGCTTCTTCTCAGGAAAAGCCTGTAACGCGGCGGCGGTGAATTTCGATCACGCGCGCGCCGCCGGCGGTACCGCTGGTGGCCGCCCGAATACTGCCCGTCGTGCCGGTGGCCCGCCGGTGGCCGCCGACCTCCCGGTTCGTGGTCTCGTGAGCACCGGCAATCCCCGGATCGGGACAAATCCACTGTGGACTCGCGGGGGTGTGCAGCACGTCTTCAGACGATTCTTTCGGCTCCTGCGAAAGCGCTGGGAAATCACCAGGAGAAACTGTTGAAGGCGGTCGCGGCCGGAGTGCCGAAGCGAATGCCACCACGCCTCTGCTTTACCCGCGGGATAAGCCGATGGCATCTCGCGGAAACCTCGGACCCGACGGACGGCGTGGGCCGGTTCGATCAACCGACCGGCGTCCACCAGGCGGGATGGCTTGCGCCGTCCGGCTGCGCGTGCCGGGTGGACCACGTCCCGGAAGCGGTCCACCGCGGCTCGGCCCAGCGCTTGCCGGGGGCGGGAACGTGACGGCGACGTTAAATTCTTGCGCCGTCGGCCTGGTCACTCGCGAATTTTCTGAACATCGGCGATGAAATCGCGGTGGGTTGTTGACGGCACGGAAGGAACGCGCTTAAGTACTCCCCGTTACCGTTCACCCTTTCGTTGTAGCGGGAGTTCCCATGCGTCTCTCGAAAGACGACTCCGTGCCGGCCGGGCTGGTCGTCGCCGTGTCGCCGCTGCGATGGCCGTCCGCGCGCGGGGTCGCCGCCGCCGCGCGCGGGGGCGGGCTCGGCGTGCTCGACCTGACGGCGGGCACCGCCGCGGCCGCGGAAGAGCTCGCGCTGCTCGGGGAATGGGGTGTCCCGGCGTTCGGGGTCCGGCTGGCACACGCGGCGGACCTGCCCGACGCCGTGACCACCGTGCTGCTGACCGAAGACGCCGGGTGCACGCCGGGGGACTTCCCGGGCCGTCGGGTGCTCGTGGAAGTCACCTCCCGTGCCGCGGCCGCCCGGGCCGTCGCGGCCGGCGCCCACGGCCTGATCGCCCGCGGGCACGAATGCGGCGGCCGGGTCGGGGAGCTGAGCACCTTCGTGCTGCTGCAGGCCCTGCTGGCCGACGACGCGCTCGGCGTCCCGGTGTGGGCGGCGGGCGGCATCGGGCCGCACACCGCCGCGGCCGCCGTCGCCGGTGGTGCGGCCGGGGTCGTCGTCGACACCCAGCTCGCCCTGCTGCCGGAAGCCGAACTGCCGTCGGCGCTGAGCGCCGCCGTCACCGGGCTCGACGGCTCGGAAACGACCGTCATCGACGGCGTCCGCGTCCTGGCCCGGCGCGGCACCGAGCCGCTCGAAGCCGGCCAGGACGTCTTCCTCGCCACCCGGTTCCGCGACCGCTGGGGCACGGTGACCGCGGCCGTGCGCGGGCTGGCCGACGCCATCGGTGCTGCCCTGCGCGTGGAGGTTCCGGTGCTCGGTCCGGGCAGCGCGGGCAGCCGCGCGCTCGGCACGGCGCTGCCGGTCGCGCAGGGACCGATGACCCGGGTCAGCGACCAGCCCGCCTTCGCGGCCGAGGTCGCCGCGGGCGGCGCGCTGCCGTTCATCGCGCTGGCCCTGTCCGGCCCCGAGCAGACCCGCGAGGTGCTCGAACGGACCCGCGCGGCCGTCGGCGGCGCACCCTGGGGTGTCGGAGTCCTCGGGTTCGCCGCCGACGACGTCAAGGCCGCGCAGCTGGCGGTCATCCGCGAACTCCGGCCGACGCACGCGATCATCGCCGGCGGCCGTCCCGCGCAGGCCGTGGCGCTGGAAGAGGCCGGCATCGCCACCTTCCTGCACGTGCCGTCGCCGGGCCTGCTGAAGCAGTTCCTCGAGGCCGGTGCCCGCAAGTTCGTCTTCGAAGGCTCGGAGTGCGGCGGCCACGTCGGACCGCGCACCAGCTTCCCGTTGTGGGAGGCCCAGCTCGGCGTGCTGGCCGACTTCCTCGCGACGACCCCGGCCGCGGCCGCGGACCTGCGGCTGCTGTTCGCCGGCGGCGTCCACGACGCACGCTCGGCCGCGATGGTGGCCGCCCTCGCCGCCCCGGTGGCCGCGCGCGGTGCGGCGATCGGCGTGCTGATGGGCACCGCGTACCTCTTCACGCGCGAGGCCGTCGACGCGGGTGCCGTGCTCCCGCTGTTCCAGCGCAGGCTTCTGGAAGCCGAGCGCACCGACCTCCTCGAAACGGCGCCGGGGCACGCCACCCGCTGTGTCCGCAGCCCGTTCACCGAGGAGTACGCGGCGATCAAGGCGGACCTCGCCGAACGCGGCGTGCCGAGCCGGGACGCCTGGGAACAGCTGGAGACGCTCAACGTCGGACGGCTCCGCCTGGCGAGCAAGGGCATCGAGCGGGTCGGCGCCGAGCTGCGGGACGTCGGCGAAGACCGCCAGCTGGCCGAAGGCATGTTCATGGCGGGCGAGGTCGCCGTGCTGCGCTCGGCCGTCACCACGATCGCCGACCTGCACACGGCGGTGGGCGAGGGTGCGAACGCGTTCCTGCGCGAACGGGCCGCCGCCTTCGGCGGCACCGAGGCCGAACCACCCGCGCCGGCGCCGCTCGACATCGCGATCGTCGGGATGGCCTGCATGTTCCCGCAGGCCCCCGACCTGGCCGCGTTCTGGGCGAACGTCCTGGCCGGCACCGACGCGGTCACGGAAGTTCCGCCGCAGCGCTGGGACACATCGCTGTACTACGACCCGGAAGGGCAGGGGGAGAAGACGCCCTCGCGCTGGGGCGGGTTCCTCCCGGAAATCGGTTTCGACCCGCTGAAGTACGGCATCCCGCCGTCCTCGCTGGCCAGCATCGAGCCGGTGCAGCTGCTGGCCCTGGAGGCCGCGCACCGCGCGCTGGCCGACGCGGGCTACGCCGAGCGTGCTTTCGACCGGACCCGGACGTCGGTCGTGTTCGGCGCCGAAGCGGGCAGCGACCTGTCGAACGCGATGACCCTGCGGAGCGTGCTGCCGTCCTACCTGGGGGAACTGCCGTCCGAACTGGACGAACAGCTGCCGAAGATCACCGAGGACTCCTTCCCGGGCGTGCTCGCCAACGTCATCGCCGGGCGGATCGCCAACCGGCTCGACCTGGGCGGCGCCAACTACACCGTCGACGCCGCCTGCGCGTCCTCGCTGACCGCGGTCGACGTCGCCTGCAAGGAACTGACCGCCGGCACCAGCGACCTCGTCCTCTGCGGCGGCGCCGACCTGCACAACGGCATCAACGACTACCTGCTGTTCGCCTCGGCGCACGCCCTCTCGCCGACCGGGCGGTCGGCGACGTTCGACAGCGCGGCCGACGGCATCGCGCTCGGCGAAGGCGTCGCGTGCCTCGCCCTGAAGCGCCTCGCCGACGCCGAACGCGACGGCGACCGCGTGTACGCCGTGATCAAGGGCGTCGGCGCGGCTTCGGACGGCCGGGCGCTGGGGTTGACGGCGCCGCGGCCCGAGGGCCAGCACACCGCGCTGACCCGCGCCTACCGCAACGCCGGTGTCTCGCCCGCGCGCGTCGGGCTGGTCGAGGCGCACGGCACCGGGACCGTTGTCGGCGACCGGACCGAGCTGGGCACGCTGACCAAGGTGTTCACCGAGGCCGGCGCCGCGCCGGGCGCGTGCACGATCGGCTCGGTGAAGTCGCAGATCGGGCACACCAAGTGCGCCGCGGGCCTGGCCGGGCTGATCAAGGCCGCCCTCTCCGTGCACACCGGCGTCAAACCGCCGACGCTGCACCTTGCGGCGCCGAACCCGGCCTGGGACCCGGCGACGAGCCCGTTCGTCTTCCAGTCGGCCGCGCAACCGTGGACCGCGCCGCCGGCCGAGCGGCTCGCCGGGGTGAGCGCGTTCGGCTTCGGCGGCACCAACTTCCACGTGGTGCTCGCCGCCCACGACGGCGTCCCGCCCGCGCAGGCCGCGGACGAGTGGCCCGCGGAGCTGTTCACCTTCGCGACGGAGTCGGCGGCGCGGGAGCTGCTGGCCCTGGCTTCGGAAGTCCCTTCGCCCTGGCGGTTGCGGGATCTGGCGCTGGCGGCGGCCCAGCGAGCACCGGGACGCCCGGCGCGGCTCGCCGTCGTCGCGTCCACTGTGGACGAACTGGCCGGACTGCTGCGGCAGGCGCTGGCCGGGCACGACGCACCCGGCGTGTTCCGTGCGGACGACGCCGTGGCGGGCGAGGTCGCGGTGCTGTTCCCCGGGCAGGGCAGCCAGCGGCCGGGCATGTTCGCCGAGCTGTTCGTCACCTTCCCCGAGCTGCAGCGCTACCTGCGGCTCGACCCGGCGACGGCCGAGCTCGTCTTCGGGCCGGCGGTGTTCGGGGAGCCCGCGCGGCAGGCCGCCGTGGACCGGATCACCGACACGCGCGTCGCCCAGCCCGCGCTCGGGCTGGCCGGGCTCGCCGCGTTCCGGTTGCTGACCCGCGCCGGCGTGCGGCCCGCGATGCTGGGCGGGCACAGCTACGGCGAGCTGACGGCACTGGCGGCGGCGGGCGCCTTCACGCCGGAAGGGCTGTTGCAGGCGAGCCACGTCCGGGCGGCGGCGATCCTCGACGCGGTTCCCGACGGCGACCCGGGCGCGATGGCCGCGGTGTCGGCGTCCGCCGCCGAAGTCCGGTCGGTCCTCGGCGCGTCGCCGGTCGTGCTGGCCAACCACAACTCGCCGAAGCAGACGGTGATCTCCGGGCCCACCGCCGACGTCGAGGCGGCGGTGGGGAACCTGCGCGCGGCCGGGCTCGGCGCGAAGCGGATCCAGGTGGCGTGCGCGTTCCACAGTCCGCTGGTGGCGCCGGCGGGGGAGACGTTCGGCCGGGCCCTGGACGCGATCGGCGTCGTGCGGCCCGCGGTTGCGGTGTACGGCAACCGGACGGCCGCCCCCTACCCGCCTTCGCCGGACGCGATCCGCGGCGAGCTGGCCGCCCAGCTGGGCTCGCCGGTCCGGTTCGTCGAGCAGGTCGAGGCGATGTACGCGGCCGGGGCGCGGGTGTTCGTCGAGGCCGGGCCGGGGGCCGTTCTGGCCAAGCAGGTCGCCGCCATCCTCGGTGACCGGCCGCACCGGACGGTCGGGTTCGAGCAGCCGGGCCGCCGTGGCCTGCCGGGCTTCCTGGGCGCGCTGGCCCAGCTGGCGGTGTCCGGGGTGCCCGTCGAGACGGGGTGGCTGTTCCGCGGCCGCGACGCGGTGGACGCGTCGGCGGCGCCGCGGCCGAAGCGTCCCGGGTGGACGGTCGACGGCCACCTCCTCCGCGCGGCGGACGGCACGATCCCGGCGGGTGGGCTGCGCCCGGCGCAGCGGGTTTCGTCCGGTGTGGCGGCACCGGCACCGGCTGCGGCGACGTCGGAGGCGATGGTCGCGGACTTCCTGCGCACGAGCCGCGAGATGATCGCCGCCCAGCGCGACGTGCTCCTGGGCTTCTTCGGCACGGACGTCTCCCTGCCGGCCCCGGCCCCGGCCCCGGCCCCGGTCCTGGCTCCGGCTCCGGTGATCGAGCAGCCCACGGTGGTGGTGCCGGTAGCCGCGGCTTCGGTGCTGGAGACCGTGGTGGCGGTGATCGGGGAGCGGACGGGCTATCCGGTGGAGATGATCGAGCCGGACCTCGATCTGGAAGCCGACCTGAGCGTGGATTCGATCAAGCGGGCGGAGATCGCGGGCGAGCTGGCGGCCCGGCTGGGGCTGGCCGGTGGCGATGTGGAGGAGTTCGCGAAGGCGCGCACGGCGGCGGCGATCGCCGAGCTGATCGGCCCGGCGCCGGCACCGGAGACGGAGACCGCCTCGGTGCTGGAGACCGTGGTGGCGGTGATCGGGGAGCGGACGGGCTATCCGGTGGAGATGATCGAGCCGGACCTCGATCTGGAAGCCGACCTGAGCGTGGATTCGATCAAGCGGGCCGAGATCGCCGGGGAACTGGCCACCCGCCTGAACCTCGACACCGGCGGCGACGTCGAAGAACTGGCCAAGGCCCGCACGGCCGCGGCCATCGCCGAGCTCATCGGCACCGAGCGCCCCAATGCCACATCGGGTGCATCTGACGCACCGAATGCCGCGTTGGGTAGGTCTGACGTACCCAACGCCACATTGGGGCGTTGGGGCGACGCCGAGCCCGCGCCGCTGATCGTGGCGCCGAAACGCCTGGTCATGGCCGCATTCGAGCTCGGCCCGGCCGAAGCTCCCGAGGTGGCCGGGCGGAGGTTCCTGCTGCTCGGCCGCGGGCCGCTCGCCGAGGCCGTCCGAGCGCACCTCGCCGGGCTCGGCGCGTCGGCCGAGGTCGCCGACGACGTTCGCGCCGGGTTCGACGGTGTCCTGTTCCTGTCGGACGCCGTGCTGCCCGCCGCCTTCCCCCGGTACCGTGCCGCCCTCGCGACGAACCCCGCCTGGCTGCTCACCGCCGGGCCCGGCGAAGGCCTGCGCGGTTTCCACCGCAGCGTCTCCCGCGAATACCCCGGCACCCTCACCCGCGTCGTCGAGCTGTCCCCGGACGACACGCCCGAAGACCAGGCCGCCGCGCTGGTCCAAGAGCTGTCCACAGTGGACCGCGAACCGGTCGTCGTCCGCACGACCCGGGTTCGGCAGGGCTTCCGGATGACCGACCAGGACCTCGGCCCGCTCGCCGGCAGCGGCGCGGGCCCCGCGGGCGAGGGGGCCGCCGAAGCCGCCGCCATCGGCCTGACCCGGGACTCGGTCGTCCTGCTCGTCGGGGGCGCCAAGGGCATCACCGCCCGGTTCGCCACCACCCTCGCCACGGCCGCCCGGTGCCGGATCGAACTCCTCGGCCGGACACCCGTGCCGGCCGAGGAGGACGAACACCCGCAGGCCACCACGGCCCAGGACCTCCGGGCCGCACTCATCGCCGAAGGACTGAACAGCCCGGCCGAGATCGAACGGACCGTCCGCCGGATCCAGGGCGAACGCGAGGTCCGGCAGACCCTGGCCAAGCTCGAAGGCCTCGGCAGCCCGGTGCGCTACCAGTCGGTCGACATGCTCGACGCCGAAGCCGTGCACCGCGCGGTCAAGGAGATCCACGCCGAGCACGGCCGGCTCGACGGCATCGTCTACGCGGCCGGCGTCATCGAGGACAAGCTCGTCGCCGAGAAGACCCCGGAGTCGTTCGCCCGCGTCTACGGCACCAAGGTCGACGGCGCCCGCACCCTCCTCGAAGCAACCGCCGACCTGCCCGAGGAACCGGCGTTCGTGGTCCTCTTCGGCAGCATCGCCGCCGCGCTCGGCAACCGCGGCCAGTCCGACTACGCCGCCGCGAACGACGCCCTCGAAACGCTCGGCCGCCAGTGGCCCGCCGGGCGCGCCGTGACCGTCCACTGGGGACCGTGGGCCCCGACCGGCGAACACGACGGCATGGTGACACCCGAGCTGATGCGCGACTACGCCCGCCGCGGCATCGCGCTGATCGACCCGGAGGAGGGCACCCTCGGCCTGCTGCGGGAGCTGGCCTGGGGCCGCCCGGACACCGCCGCCGTCGTCCACACGGCGTCCGGGTGGTGACCGACATGCGGGTGGCCATCGTCGGGATGTCCGTGCTGCTGCCCGGCGCCCCCGACCTGGCGAGCTACTGGCGCAACCTGACCGGCGGCGTCGACGCGATCACCGAGGTGCCGCCCGGCAAGTGGGACCTCGCGCACTACGCGCCGGGCGAGCAGCGCCGGGCCGACCGGGTCTACTGCCGGCGCGGCGGGTTCGTCGACGAACTGGCCGAAGTGGACGTCACCGGCTTCGGGATCATGCCGAACTCCGTGCCCGCCACCGAACCCGACCAGCTGATCGCGCTGCGCGTCGCGGCGCAGGCCGTCGCGGACGCCGGCGGCCCGGACCGCCTGCCCGCCGACCGCGCGAAGGTCGGCGTCGTGCTCGGCCGCGGCGGGTACCTGACGCCGGGGCTGGTGCGGCTCGACCAGCGCGTCCGCACCGCGAGCCAGCTCGTCCGCACCCTCGGCGAGCTGCTGCCCGACCTGGACGCCGACCGGCTCGACGCCGTCCGCCAGGCCTTCACCGACCAGCTCGGGCCCGAAGCGCCCGAGTCCGCGATCGGGCTGGTGCCGAACCTGGCCGCGTCGCGGCTGGCCAACCGCCTCGACCTGCGCGGCCCGGCCTACACCGTGGACGCCGCGTGCGCGTCCTCGCTGATCGCCGTCGACCACGCCGTGCGGGAGCTGGCCACCGGCCGGTGCGACGTCGTCCTCGCCGGCGGGGTGCACCACTGCCACGACATCACCTTCTGGAGCGTGTTCACCCAGCTCGGCGCGCTGTCGCCGTCGGAGCGGATCCGGCCGTTCCACCGCGACGCCGACGGGGTGCTGATCGGCGAAGGCACCGGCGTCGTCGTCCTCAAGCGCCTCGCCGACGCCCAGCGCGACGGCGACCGCGTCTACGCCGTGATCACCGGGACCGGCGTCGCCTCCGACGGCCGGACCGCGAGCCTGGCCAACCCCGACTCCGGCGGTCAGGTCCGGGCCGTCCGCCAGGCGTGGGCCGCCGCCGGCCTGGATCCGGCCGCCCCGGACTCCATCGGCCTGCTGGAGGCGCACGGCACCGCGACCCCGGCCGGGGACGCGGCGGAACTCGCCACGCTGAGCGAGGTCTTCGGGGCGCAGGGGAGTGCGGTGCTCGGCTCGGTCAAGTCGATGATCGGCCACACGATGCCCGCCGCCGGGATCGCCGGGCTCGTCAAGGCGGCCCTGGCCGTGCACCACGGCGTCCTGCTGCCCACGCTGCACTGCGAGGACCCGCACCCGGAGCTGGCCAAGACCCGCTTCGCCACTTTGGACGCCGCCGCCCCATGGGACGCGCCGGTGCGTCGGGCCGGGGTCAACGCGTTCGGCTTCGGCGGGATCAACGCCCACGTCGTCCTCGAACAGGCACCGGGCCGGGCGAAACCGGTCGTGGTGCGCGAGCCCGAACGCGTGCTGCGGCTCGCCGCGCCGAGCCTCGACGCGCTGCGCGAGGCGTTCGACCGGCCCGGCACCCGGGAAACCGGCGACGGACCGGTCCGGCTCGGCATCGTCGACCCGACGGAGAAGCGGCTGGCCCTGGCCCGGAAGATCCTGGCGCGCGGACGGGCCTGGCGCGGCCGCAACGACGTCTGGTTCGCCGACCACCCCCTGCTCGGACCGGGCGGCGGCAAGGTCGCGTTCCTCTTCCCCGGCCTGGAGTCGGAGCTCACGCTGGACTGCGGCGACGTCGCCCGCCACTTCGGCCTGCCGTGGAAGCACGCGGACGTCGAGGTCGGCGACGTCGGGCGGCAGGGTGCGGCGGTGTTCGAGCTGGGCCGGCTGCTGCACGCCGCCCTCGGCCGGCTCGGCGTCACGCCGGACGCCGTCGCCGGGCACAGCCTGGGCGAATGGACGGCGATGGCCGTCGCCGGCGTCTACGCCGAAGCCGAGGTCGATGCCTTCCTCGCCGGCTTCGACCCGGACGCCCTGGTCGTCCCCGGGCTGGCCTTCGCCGCGATCGGCGCGCCCGCGCCGCGGGTGACCGACGAGCTGGCCGGGCGGACGGACGTCGTCCTCTCCCACGACAACTCCCCGAACCAGGCTATGATCTGCGGGCCGGAAGCGGCGGTCGGTGCGCTCGTGCAGCGGTTCCGCGACGCCGGGATCGTGGCGCAGGTGCTGCCGTTCCGGTCCGGCTTCCACACCCCGATGCTGCGGCCGTACCTGGGCCCGATCCGGGACGCGGCCGAGCGCTTCACCCTGCACCCGCCCGCCCTGCCGCTCTGGTCGGCGACCACGGTGTCCGAATACCCGGCGGGCGAGGCCGACGTCCGCGAGCTGTTCGTGCGCCACCTGCTGCAGCCGGTCCGGTTCCGCCCGCTCGTGCGGGCCCTGCACGACGCCGGGTTCCGCGCGTTCGTTCAGGTCGGTGCCGGGCAGCTCGGCTCGTTGGTCGGCGACACCCTGCACGGCGAGGAGCACCTGGTCGTGGCGGCGCACTCGGCTCAGCGCCCCGGGCTCTCCCAGCTCCGCCGGGTCACGACCGCGCTGTGGGCCGACGGGCTCGACGTCGACTTCGCCCGCCTGCCCGGCGAGCGCCCGGCCGCCCCGAAGGCGGTCAAGCTCGACCTCGGTGGCCGCCTGATCTCCCTGGACGACCAGGTCCGCGCGCGGATCGCGCTGCCGGCCGCCCGCAAGGCCGGCGTGGACGACCTGGCCGCGAAGGGCCCGCTCGCCGCGGAGTTCGCCGCCCTGCTGGCCGACACGGCCGAGCTGGCGTCCACCCTGCTTTCCGGACGCCCCGACCCCGCACCTTCACGTGAAAGTGCGGCCCCGGGCCGGAGCGCTCACGGGGAAGCCGGGCCGCCACGGGAGCTCGACACCACCCTCACCGTGTCGCTCGACACGATGCCCTACCTGCTCGACCACTGCTTCTTCAAGCAGCCACCGCAAGCCGACCCGGGCGACCGCTGGCCGGTCGTCCCGGCCACCACGGTGATCGACCACCTGATGCGGTTCGCCGAGCAGGCCGCGCCCGGACGCCACGCGGTCGCCGTGCACGACGTCCGGCTCAGCCAGTGGATCACCGCGGTCCCGGCGGTGACCGTCCCGGTGCGCGTCCGGCCCCAGGGCCCCGACCGGGTGCACGTGGCCATCACCGGCTACTCGCAGGCCGTCGTCGAGCTCGCCCCGCAGTACCCGGCGGCCGCACCCCCGCCGTGGCGCTTCCCGGCGTCCGCCGAGCAGGTGCCCGAGACCACGGCCGCGCAGCTGTACGACGAGCGCTGGATGTTCCACGGCCCGCGCTTCCAGGGCGTCACCGAGCTGACCGCCGTCGGCGACGGGCACGTGCGAGCCGTGCTGACCACGCCGGCCGCGCCCGGCGCGCTGCTCGACAACGTCGGCCAGGTGCTCGGCTACTGGATCATGTCCCGGCGGTCCGAACGGACCACCGTCTTCCCGGTCGCCATGCGCGAAATCCGGTTCCACGGCCCGCACCCGGCCCCTGGGCAGCGCCTGGAGTGCCTCATCCGGATCACCGGTCTGACGGACGAGTTCCTCGACGCGGACATGCAGCTCGTCCACGACGGCCGGGTCTGGGCCGAGTTCACCGGGTGGCGCGACCGGCGCTTCGACAGCACCGCGCACATCCGGCAGGCCGACCGCACCCCCGAACGCTCGACGCTGTCGCACGAGCAGCCGGGCGGCTGGGCCCTGGTGCGCGAGCAGTGGCCCGACCTGGCCACCCGCGAGCTGATCATGCGCAACTACCTCGCCGGCCCCGAACGCGAGGCCTACGACCGCCGCCCGCCGCGCGGGCGGCGCCAGTGGCTGCTCGGCCGGATCGCGGCCAAGGACGCGGTCCGCCAGTTCCTCTGGGCCCGGGGCGAACCCGAGATGTTCCCCGCCGAACTGCGGATCGGCAACGACGAGGGCGGCCGGCCGTTCGCGACCGGCGCGTACGGCCGGCAGCTGCCACCGGTGACGATCTCCGTGGCGCACCGCGCCGAAGCCGGGGTGTCGATCGCCCGCCACGGGCCGTGCGGGATCGACATCGAAGAGGTCACCCCGCGCGCGGAGTCCACTGTGGAGGCCGCGCTCGGCCCCGGCGAGCTGGCCCTGTTCGCGAGCCTGCCCGGCGATCCGGAACAGTGGTTCGCCCGGTTCTGGACGGCGAAGGAGGCCGTCGCGAAACTGCGCGGCACCGGCCTGCGCGGCGAACCCCGGGACTTCGAGGTCGTCGCGGCGACCCCGGAAGAGCTGACCGTCCGCGTCGCGGGCGGCGAGTACCGCGTGTGCTGTGCCGACGTCGAGAACCCGCCCGGTGCGCCGCCGCGCCGCTACGTCGTCGCCTGGACCGAAGAGACGAAGGAGACTGCCGGATGAGCATCGAGACCACGGCCGCGAACGAGGTGACCGTGCTCGCCCAGCTGAGCGGAATGCTGCGGGAGCTGCTCGAGGAGTACGGGTTGGACGACGCGGAAATCACCATGGAGACGACGTTCCACGACGACCTCGAACTGGAGAGCGTCGACCTGGTGGCGCTGTCCGGGCAGCTGCGCGAGCGGTACGGCGACCGCGTCAACTTCGCCACCTTCATCGCCGAGCGGGACCTCGACGAGATCATCGCGCTGACCGTCGGGGAGCTCGTCCGGTACATCGTCGCCTCCCTGCGGGCGACGGCGTGAGCCGGGTCCGCGCGGGCGAGCTGGACGTGCACGTCCAGCGGCTCACCCCGGCCGCGGCCCCGGACGGCGCCGCGCCGATCGTGGTGTGCGTCCACGGATTGCTCACCGACAGCCTGGCCAGCTACTACTTCACGCTCGGCCCGGCCTTCGCCGAGCGCGGCCTCGACGTGCTGATGTACGACCTGCGCGGGCACGGCCGGACGACTCGCCCCCCGTCCGGGTACCACCTGGAGCGGTTCGTCGACGACTTGGTCGCGGTCCTCGACGCGTGCGACGTCACCCGGCCGGTGCACGTCGTCGGCAACTCCTTCGGCGCTTCGGTGGCGCTCGGGCTGGCCGCCGCCCGGCCCGACCGGGTGGCCAGCGTGGTCGTGATCGAAGGGGAACCGCCGACCGAGGAGTGGACCCGGCACATGGCCGACGGGCTCGCCGACGCCAAGACCCGGCTGGCGATCGACGAGGTGATCGGCTGGATCGCCGACAACCACGGCGCGCACACCGCGCGGCTGTCCAAGGCCGCCAACCGGATCCTGCAGACCACCACGATCGCCGAGGACATCCCGCGCAGCGCCACGATCGCGGCGGACCTGTCGGCGGTCCGCTGCCCGGTGTTCGCGATCTTCGGCGGCGACTCGGGACTGGCGGCGCAGGTGCCGCACTTCGAAACGCACCTGGACGGCTGCCGCTGTGTGGTGCTGCCCGAGCAGGGACATTCGGTGCTGGTCGAGCGGACCGCGGAGGTCATCGAGCTGATCTCGGACTGGGTCCGCGACACCGCGCGCACGCAGGCGCGGGTGCGGTAGTGGCCCGGTTCCTCTTCGTCGTCCCGCCGCTGGTCGGGCACGTCAACCCGGCCGTCGGTGTGGCGGCCGAGCTCACCGCGCGCGGCCACGAGGTCGCCTGGGCCGGGCACGGCGAACTGCTGTGGCAGCTGGCCGGCCCGCAGGCGCTCGTGTTCTCCTGCGCCACCGGAGACCTGCCCGTGCGCCCGGCCGAGCTGAAAGGCCCGGCGGCGCTGCGCTTCCTCTGGCAGGACTTCCTCGTCCCGCTGGCCGACGCGATGGCCCCCGGCGTGACCGCGGCGCTCGACGCCTTCGAACCCCACGTCGTGGTCGCCGACCAGCAGGCACTGGCCGGCGGCCTCCTCGCCGACGCCACCGGCCTGCCGTGGGTCACGTCGGCGACGACGTCGGCCGAGCTGGTCGACCCCCTCGCCGGGATGCCGAAGGTCGGGGAGTGGGTCGCCGAGCAGCTCGACCGGCTGCGCGCGCGGATCGCCGGCGGCCGGGGCGGGGCGGACCCGCGGTTCGCACCCCACGGCGTCCTCGCCTTCACCACTCGCGAACTGCTCGGCGCGGCCACGCTGCCGCCGTCGGTCCGGCTCGTCGGGCCCGCCCTCGGTGCCCGGCCGTCCACAGTGGACTTCCCGTGGGAGTGGCTCGACCCGTTGCGGCCGACCGTGCTGGTCTCCCTGGGCACGGCGAACACGTCCGCGTCCGCGGGGTTCCTGGCGGCGACGGCGGAGGCGTTCGCCGGAACCAGCGTGCGCGCGGTGATCGCCGACCCGGGCGGCGTGCTCGGCGACGTCCCGCCGAACGTCCTGGTGCGGCCGGGCGTCCCGCAGTTGCCGTTGCTGTCGCGGGTCGACGCGGTGTTGTGCCACGCGGGCCACAACACGGTGTGCGAAACGCTGTGGCACGGCCTGCCCCTGGTGGTCGCCCCGATCCGCGACGACCAGCCGATCGTGGCGGCCCAGGTGGTCGCGGCGGGCGCGGGCGTCCGCCTGCGGTTCGGCCGCGCGGACGCACCCCGCATCGCGGCGGCGATCGAAGAGGTCCTGACGGAACCGTCGTACCGCCGCGCGGCCGAAACGGTGGCGGCCTCGTTCCACGCGGCGGGCGGAAGCGCGGCGGCGGCCGGGCACCTGGAACAGCTGGCGCTGGAGAGCCTGGCGCACCTTTCGCGCTGAAGTTGCCGTTTACACCGAAAAACG
This sequence comes from Amycolatopsis sp. cmx-13-12, assembly GCA_049998155.1. Classification (GTDB taxonomy): domain Bacteria; phylum Actinomycetota; class Actinomycetes; order Mycobacteriales; family Pseudonocardiaceae; genus Amycolatopsis. Next base: position 548,579 of record JAEBES010000003.1, read on the forward strand.
GGGCCGTTACCGTCGTCGGGATGACTGTTTCCGAGTGCCGTCCCGAGGACGTTCCCGAGCTCGTCGCGTCGGCCGCGGCCTTGTTCGCCGAGGACGGTGGGCAGCACGATCCGTTCATGGACACGAGCTGGCCCGCGCGCGAAGGCGAGGCCTACTACGCCGGTCTCGTCGACGATCCGGAGTGCCTCTGCCTGCTGGCCGGTGCCGGCGCGGGTCACCTGATCGGGCGGCTGCGCCGCCCTGACCCGTTGCGGCCGGGCGCCGTGACCGCCGTGCTCGAGAGCATGCGCGTCGCTCCGGACCGGCGTCGCGAAGGAGTGGGTGGCGCGCTGGTGGACGCATTTCTCGCCTGGGCCCGCGAGCGCGGCGCGAACGAAATGACTGTGCAGGCGTACGCGCGGAACGCCGGTGCACTCGAGTTCTACCGAGCGCACGGGTTCCGCCCGTTCCTGGTGTCCTTGACGCGCAGCTGAGCCGATCGCGCGGCACACTGGGAACCATGGGCTTCCTGGACGGGCGGGCCGTGGTGATCACCGGTGCCGGACGCGGGCTGGGGCGGGCGTTCGCCCGGCACGCGGCCGCGAGCGGCGCCGCGGTCGTCGTCAACGACGTGGATGCCGAACCGGCCTGCGAAACCGCGGCCGCGATCGCGGCCGACGGCGGCACCGCCGTGGCGAGCGTCGGCTCGGTGGCCGACGCGGAGTACGCCCGGTCGCTGATCAGCCTGTGCTGCAGCCGGTTCGGGGCGCTGGACGGGCTCGTCAACAACGCCGCCGTCGGCTACCACGCGCCGCCGTGGGAGGACGACGACGCCGAGCGGGCCCGCGCGCTGGTCGAGACCAACGTGCTCGGCCCGTTCCACTGCGGCACCGCGGCCGCGAAGGTCATGTGCGCCCGGGGCCGCGGTGTCATCGTCAACGTGACGTCGGGGTCGATGATCGGGCAGCGCGGCGCCGCCGCGTATTCGGCGTCGAAGGGCGCGGTCGCGTCGATGACCTACTCGTGGGCCGGGGACCTGGCGGCGCACGGCGTGCGCGTCAACGCCGTCAGCCCGATCGCCTGGACGCGGCTGATGGCCGCCGATCCGCACGGCAACCCCGACGCGCCGCCGCCCGAACGGGTGGCTCCACTGGTGACCTACCTGCTCAGCGACCTCTCGGCCGGCGTCACCGGGCAGGTGCTGCGCCTCGCCGACGGGCACCTGCACGCCGTCCGCCAGCCGGCCATCATCCGGCCCGTCCTGCACCGGGAAACCTGGACGGTGGAGGAGATCGCCGCGGCCGTCGGCGGTGAACTCGTCCTCGAATCGCCGCCGCGGGAGCGCTGGACCCTTTGAGGGGTGCGGACCACCGGAACGGGTGGCTATCCACAGTGGACGCCGGCTACTAGCGTGAGGGGATGACGGCCACCGCGGAAGTCACCCCGGGCGCCGCGGCGCCGCCGGCGCTGAGCCGCGGCCGGGTCAACGCCGTTTTCGGTGCGGTGCTGCTCGGCATGCTGCTCGCCGCGCTGGACCAGACCATCGTCGGGACGGCGCTGCCGACCATCGTCGGCGACCTCGGCGGCGCCGGGCACCTGTCCTGGGTGGTGACGTCCTACCTGCTCGCCGAGACGATCATGACGGTGGTCGTCGGCAAGCTCGGCGACCTGTTCGGCCGCAAGCTGCTGTTCCAGCTGTCGGTGATCGTGTTCGGCATTGGCTCGTTCTGCGCCGGCTTCGCCGACAGCATGGTCTGGCTGATCGTCTGGCGCGCGGTGCAAGGCCTGGGCGGCGGCGGGCTGATGGTGACCTCGACCGCGCTGATCGCCGACGTCGTCCCGCTGCGCGAGCGCGGCAAGTACCAGGGCGTGCTCGGCTCGGTGTTCGGCGTGGTGACCGTGGCCGGCCCGATGCTCGGCGGCTTCTTCGTCGACCACCTGTCGTGGCGGTGGGCGTTCTACGTCAACATCCCGCTGGTCGTGGTGGTGCTGGTGGTGGCGTCCTCGGCGATGCCGAACGCCCGTGCCGCGGTCAAGCCGGTCATCGACTACCTGGGCATCCTGCTGATCGGCCTGGCCGCGACCGGCCTGACCCTGGTCACGAGCTGGGGCGGCACCCAGTACGCGTGGGGGTCGCCGGTGATCATCGGGATGGCGCTCGGCTCGGTGGTGCTGCTGGCGGCGTTCGTCCTGGTGGAACTGCGGGCGGAGGAACCGATGCTGCCGATGCGGCTGTTCCGCAACCCGGTGTTCACCGTCGGCGGGATCATGAGCTTCGTCGTCGGCTTCGCGATGCTCGGCGCGCTGTCCTACCTGCCGACGTACATGCAGTACGTCCAGGGCACGTCCGCGACGACGTCCGGGGTCCGGCTGCTGCCGATGGTGCTGGCCCTGCTGGTGGCCTCGATCGCCGCGGGCAACGCGGTGAGCCGGACCGGGCGGTACAAGATCTTCCCGCTGGCCGGGGCGGCGGGCATGACGATCGGGCTGTACCTGCTTTCGCGGCTGGACACCGACACCGGGTTCTGGGAGGCGTCGGCGTACATGGCCGTGCTGGGGCTCGGCATCGGGCTCGGGATGCAGGTGCTGACCATCGCGGTGCAGAACACGGTGGACTACGCCGACCTCGGCGTAGCGACCTCGGGCGCGACTTTTCTCAGATCGATCGGCAGCTCGTTCGGTGCGGCGATCTTCGGCACGGTGTACGCGAACCAGCTGACACCCAAGCTGGCCGCGCTCCCGGTGCCGCCGGGGGTGGACCCCCGGGCCCTGCAGGTGCCGACGGCGTTGCACGCCCTGCCGGAGTCGGTCTCGGCACCGGTGATCCGCGCGTACAGCGACTCCCTGCACGTCGTGTTCCTCGCGGCGGCTCCGGTCGGCCTGGTGGCGCTGGTCCTGGCGTTCTTCCTCAAGGAGGTCCCGCTGCGCGACACGGCCCGCGCGGCGGCGCCGGACCTGGGCGACGGCTTCGCGATGCCGGAGGCCCGCACGGACGACCGCGAGCTCGAACGCGCGGTGGCGACCCTGTTCTTCCGCGAGCGCCGCCAGGTGGCGCCGTCGATCATCGAGCGCGCCGGGGGCGAGCTGGACGAGGGTGGGATCTGGTGCCTGCTGCAGGTCCACCTGCGAGAACGCCGCGGCTCGCCGGCGACGCTGCGGGCGATCGGGGAGCACTTCGGCGTGCCGGCGCAGGTGCTGGAGCCGGCGTTCAACCGCCTGGAGCTCACGGGGCACCTGCGGTACACGCGGGACGGCTGGGAGCTGACCGCCGCGGGCCGGGCGGAGTTCGGGAAGGTGGTCCAGGCCTGGCACGACTGGCTGGCCGACCGCCTCGGCGACTGGGGCCCCGGCAGCCGAGCCGAACTGGACGCGGCGATCGGGCGGGTCGCGGCCCGGCTGATGGACCAGAGCGCCGAGTCACGCGGGCGGCACGCCCTCGCCTGACGCGCACCGGGGCAGGTCAACGGCGCCAGAAGTCGCGCGGGAAGCGGCCCGGCCGGAAGCCGCCCGACTCCACCATCGCCGCCGCGTCCGGCCAGGCCCGGCTCGATCGCCCGCTCACACGAGCCGATCATCGAGCCGGTGACCGTGTCCCAGGACCATTCGGTGTGGACGTGACCGTCCGTCGGGAGGCTCACCAGGTCGATTGTGCACTAGCGTCTGACTCATGGCGGTCAAGGCTGTGGAGCTCGAAGTCGGCCCGCACACCGTGCGGATCTCCAACCCGGACCGGGTCTACTTCCCGGCCCGCGGTGAGACCAAGCTCGACCTGGTCAACTACTACCTCTCGGTGGGCGACGGGATCGTCAACGCCCTGCGCGAACGGCCCTGCATGCTGCACCGGTTCCCGTCCGGTGTGGCCGGGGAGAAGGTGCACCAGAAGCGGGTGCCGAACGGTGCGCCGCCGTGGCTGGAGACCGTCCGGGTCACCTTTCCGCGCTACAACCGGCATGCCGACGAGCTGTGCGTCACCGAGCTCGCGCACGTCGCCTGGGCCGTGCAGATGTCCACTGTGGAGTTCCACCCGTGGAATTCGCGGCGCGCCGACACCGAGAAGCCGGACGAGTGGCGGATCGACCTCGATCCGATGCCCGACTGCGGGTACGACCGGGTCCGCCGGGTGGCGCACGTCGCCCACGAGATCCTCGACGAGCTCGGTGCGGTCGGCTTTCCGAAGACCTCGGGAGGCCGCGGTCTGCACATCTACGTCCGGATCGAACCGCGCTGGGGTTTCGCCGACGTGCGGCGGGCCGCGCTGGCCTTCGCCCATGAAGTGGAACGGCGGGCCCCGGACGATGTCACCACGACCTGGTGGCGCAAGGACCGGGATCCGCGGCTCCTCTTCGTCGACTACAACCAGAACGCCCGGGACCACACCATCGCCAGTGCCTACTCGGTGCGCGGGAATCCCGAAGGGACGGTCTCCACTCCGATCCGCTGGGAAGAGATCGACGACGCCGAGCCGGGTGACTTCACCATCGCCACCGTCCCGGCCCGCTTCGCGGAGCTCGGTGACCTCCACGCCGGGATCGACGACGCCGTGTTCTCACTCGATCCGTTGCTGGAGTGGGCCGACCGGGACGGGGTCGAGGAGCCACCCGACCCCGGGTGATGCGCTTCCCGCAACCCCGAAGGGGTTCCGTCAGTCCAGGCGTTCGATGATCGTGGCGTTCGCCAGGCCGCCCGCCTCGCACATGGTCTGGAGGCCGTAGCGGCCGCCTGTCTGCTGCAGAACCGACAGCAGCGTGGTCGCCAGCCTGGCTCCGCTGCCGCCCAGGGGGTGGCCGAGGGCGATCGCGCCGCCGTTGACGTTGACCTTGGCCAGGTCCGCCCCGATCTCCTGCTGCCAGGCCAGTACCACGCTGGCGAAGGCCTCGTTGACTTCGAACGCGTCGATGTCCGACACCGCCAGACCCGCCTTCGCCAGGACCTTGCGGGTGGCCGGGATGACGCCCGTCAGCATCAGCAGCGGGTCGTCGCCGGCCACGGCGAAGCTGTGGATTCGCGCCCGCGGCTTCAGGCCCAGTGCCGCCGCCGTCTCGGCGCTCGTGATCAGCAACGCGGCCGCGCCGTCGTTGATCGGGGACGAGTTGCCGGCGGTGACCTGCCAGCCCAGGTGCGGGAAGCGCTGCTCCCAGACGTCCGCGCGGAACGCGGGCTTCAAGCCGGCGAGGATCTCCGGGGTGGTGCCGGGGCGGACCGTCTCGTCCGTCGTCACCTCGCGCAGCGTGCCGTCCGGGCCGGGCGCCTTCAGCGGCGCCACCTCACCCGCGAACCGGCCGTCCGCCCAGGCCTTCGCCGCGCGCTGGTGGCTTTCCGCGGAGAACTCGTCCAGCTGCGCGCGGGTGAAGCCCCACTTCGCCGCGATGAGCTCCGCGCTGATGCCCTGCGGCACCAGGCCGTCGGGGTAGCGGGCCGCCACCTGCGGGCCGAACGGGTCGCGGCCGGCCACCTGGCTGCCCATCGGGACCCGGCTCATCGACTCCACGCCGGAGGCGATCACGACGTCGTACGCGCCGGCGATGACGCCCTGCGCGGCGAAGTGGAGCGCCTGCTGGCTGCTGCCGCACTGGCGATCGACGGTCACCGCGGGTACCGACTCCGGCAGCCCGGCGGCGAGCGCCGCCCAGCGGGCGGTGTTCATGCTCTGCTCGCCGATCTGGCCGACCGCGCCGCTGATCACGTCGTCGATCCGGGCCGGATCCACCCTCGTGCGCTCGACCAGCGAACGCAGGGCGTGGGCGTGCAGGTCCACCGGGTGCACCCCGGCGAGTGTTCCGTTCGGCTTGCCCTTGCCGATCGGGGTCCGTACCGCGTCGACGATCACCGCGTCCGTCATGGCGTCTGCCTCCTCGCAGATGGGGGTGTCTTCGGTATACGCCCGGTCAGTTGGAATCCACAACTCAGGTGTTCTCCACGTCACACGCGGTTGACGTGCTAGGTTGGATTTTCAACCCCATGGAGGTGGCATGGTCCGGCGTGGTCGCGAATGCTCGGTCGCCGAGGCGCTGGAGGTCGTCGGCGAACGGTGGAGCCTGCTCGCGCTGCGCGAAATCATGCTGGGGGAGCGGCGGTTCAACCAGATCGCCGAGAACACCGGGGCCAGCCGGGACATCCTGGCCGCGCGGCTGCGCAAGCTCGTCGACGCCGGCGTCCTGCGGAAGGTCCAGTACGAGTCACACCCGCCACGCCACGAGTACCACCCGACCGAAGCCGGCCGCGCGCTGCAGCCGGTCCTGCTCGGCCTGATGGCCTGGGGCGACAAGTACGTCCACCAGGGCGAACCGCCCACCCTCTGGCGGCACGCCTGCGGCGAGGTCCTCGAGCCGGCCACCGTCTGCGCCCACTGCGGCGACCCGGTGAACGCCCCGGGCACCCACGCGATCCGGCTCGGCGCCGTGCACGCCTGATCGGAGCCCCGACCGGCCTCCTGGCCTCATCGGCGAGGAGGCCTTTTTGCTGCGCGGGCGTTGACTTGTGGCCCCCGTCACTGTAACTCTTGAACGAATCAGTGCAAGAACCTGACAGATGACCGGCAAATTGCGGCAGCTGCCAGGAAGATTCCGGTTTCACTCCGAATCGTCTCCCTCCTCCCCGGATCAGAGGAACCGCATGAGAACGAAGCGAGTGTTGTCACCCGCGGCCGCCTTCGCCGCCTTGTCCCTGCTCCTCACCGCACCCGCGGCCCCGGCGAGCGCGGCCACGGCCGCCGCCCAGCCTGCCGTCCAAGCCGCCTCCGCGACCTACACCGCCAGCAGCCAGCTCGCCGGCTATCCCGCGTCGAACGTCGGCGACGGCAACCAGGACACCTACTGGGAAAGCACGAACAACCAGTTCCCGCAGTGGGTCCAGGCCGACCTCGGCGCGCCGACCGACGTCGCGCAGCTGGTGCTCAAGCTGCCCGCCGCGAACTGGGGCGCCCGGACCGAGACCTTCACCGTCCAGGGCAGCACCGACGGGACCACCTTCACCGACCTGAAGCCCTCCGCCGGGTACGTGTTCGACCCGGCCAAGGCCAACACGGTCACCGTGGACGTCACCGGCAAGCCCCGGTTCGTCCGGCTGAACGTCACCGCGAACACCGGCTGGCCCGCCGCGCAGCTCGCGGAGTTCGAGGTGCACGGCCCCGCCGGCGGCGACACGCAACCGCCGTCCGCGCCCGGCAACCTCGCCTACACCCAGCCCGCGAGTGGCCAGATCCGGCTGAGCTGGTCGGCCTCGACCGACAACACCGGCGTCGCCGGCTACGACGTCTACGCCAACAACCAGCTGCGCGGCAGCGTCGCCGGGAACGTCCTGACCTACACCGACAGCCAGCCCGACGGCGCGACGGTCTCGTACTTCGTCCGGGCGAAGGACGCCGCGGGCAACCAGTCGGCCACCAGCAACACCGTGACCCGCACCGGCACGCAGGCCGGGACGAACCTCGCGGTGGGCAAGCCGATCACCGCGTCCTCGACCGAGTGGACGTACGTGGCGGCCAACGCCAACGACGACTCCGTGACCACCTACTGGGAGGGCGGCGGCGGGACCTACCCGAACCTGCTCACCGTCGCGCTCGGCGCGAACGCCGACCTGAACCAGGTCGTGGTCAAGCTCAACCCCGACCCGGCGTGGGGCCCGCGGACCCAGACCATCGCCGTCGAAGGCCGGGAGCAGAGCGCGTCCGCCTTCACCACGCTGGTCGCCGCCCAGACCTACAGCTTCAGCCCCGCGACCGGCAACACCGTGACGATCCCGCTCGGCGGCCGCGCCGCCGACGTCCGTCTGCGCGTCACCGCGAACTCCGGTGCGGGCGGCGGCCAGGCCGCGGAGTTCCAGGTCTTCGGCGTCCCCGCGCCGAACCCGGACCTGACGATTTCGGGCGTGTCGTGGTCGCCGCAGAACCCGGTGGAGACCGACGCGATCACCGCGTCGGCGACCGTCCGCAACGCCGGGACGGCCGCTTCCGGCGCGACGAACGTCAACCTCTACCTGGGGACCACCAAGGTCGGCACGGCGAACGTCGGGGCCCTCGCGGCGGGCGCGTCGACGACCGTGTCGGCGAACATCGGCACCCGCGACGCCGGCAGCTACCAGCTGACCGCCAAGGTCGACGAGGCCAACGCCGTCATCGAGCAGAACGAGGCCAACAACTCGTACACGAGCGCGACGGCGCTGGTCGTCAGCCCGGTGCCGAGCTCCGACCTCGTCGCGGCCACGGCGTGGTCGCCCAACAACCCGTCCGCGGGCAACCTGGTCACCTTCACCACGACCCTGCGCAACCAGGGCACGGTGGCGAGCGCGGGCGGCGCCCACGGCGTCACGGTGACGATCACCGACCAGAACGGCACCGTGGTCAAGACCCTCAGCGGGACCTACACCGGCGCGATCGCCGCCGGAGCCACCGCGAGCCCGGTCACCGTCGGCACCTGGACCGCCGCCAACGGCCGGTACACGGTGAAGACCGTGGTCGCGAACGACGCCAACGAGCTGCCCGTCAAGCAGGCCAACAACACCAGCACGCAGGCGCTCTTCGCCGGCCGCGGCGCGAACATGCCCTACGACATGTACGAAGCCGAGGACGGCGTGCTCGCGGGCGGTGCCGCCGTGGTCGGCCCGAACCGCACGATCGGCGACCTCGCGGGCGAGGCGTCGGGACGCAAGGCCGTGACGCTGAACTCGACCGGCTCGTCGGTGGAGTTCACCACCCGGGCGGCGACCAACACCCTGGTCACCCGGTTCTCCATCCCGGACTCGGCCGGGGGCGGCGGGATCAACGCGACGCTGAACGTCTACGTCGACGGCACGTTCCTCAAAGCCATCGACCTGACCTCGCACTTCGCGTGGCTCTACGGCGCCGAAACCGGCCCGGGCAACTCGCCGGGCGCCGGTCCGCGCCACATCTACGACGAAGCCGGCACGCTGCTCGGCACCACCGTGCCCGCCGGCAGCCGGATCAAGCTGCAGAAGGACGCGGCGAACACCACGAACTACGCGATCGACTTCGTCAACTTCGAGCAGGCCACCGCGGTGGCCAACCCCGACCCGGCGCACTTCGCGGTGCCCACCGGGTTCACCCAGCAGGACGTGCAGAGCGCCCTCGACAAGGTCCGGCAGGACAGCACCCTCACCGGTGTCTACCTGCCGGCCGGGAACTACGCGCTGTCGAGCAAGCTGAACGTCTACGGCAAGGCCGTCACGGTCACCGGCGCCGGGCCGTGGTTCACGAAGTTCTCCGCACCCGCCGGGCAGGAGAACACCGACATCGGCATCGACGTGCAGTCGAGCGCGAACGGCTCGACGTTCAGCGGGTTCGCCGTGTTCGGCAACTACACCTCCCGCATCGACGGCCCCGGCAAGGTGTTCAACCTGACGAACGTCGCCAACCTGACGATCGACAACATCTGGGTCGAGCACCAGGTGGTGATGGTCTGGGGCACCAACGTGGACAACACCACGATCAAGAACTCCCGGATCCGCGACACCTTCGCCGACGGCGTCAACCTGACGAACGGGAGCACCGGCAACCACGTCACCAACATCGAGGCCCGGTCCACCGGTGACGACAGCTTCGCGCTGTTCGCCGCCACCGACATCAACCAGGGCAACCAGTACGACAACGTGTTCGAGAACCTGACCGCGCTCACCCCGTGGCGCGCGGCCGGGCTGGCGGTCTACGGTGGGTACAACAACACCTTCCGCAACCTCTACATCGCGGACACGCTGACGTACGCGGCGATCACGATCAGCTCGCTCGACTTCGGCTACCCCTTCCTCGGGTTCGGGCCGCAGCCGACGACGGTCCAGAACGCCTCGCTCGTCCGGGACGGCGGCCACTTCTGGGGCCAGCAGACCTTCCCGGCGATCTGGCTGTTCTCCGCGTCCAAGGAGTTCCGCGGCATCCGCGTGTCCGATGTGGACATCCAGAGCCCGACCTACAGCGGCGTTATGTTCCAGACCAAGTACGACGGCACCACGCCGGAGCACCCGGTCGAGGACACCGTGCTGGCGAACGTGTCGATCACCGGCGCCCACCGCAGCGGGGACGCCTTCGACGCGAAGTCCGGGATCGGGATCTGGGCCAACGAGCTGCCGGAACCGGGGCAGGGCCCGGCCGTCGGCTCGGCGACCTTCACCGGGCTCACCCTGGCCGACAACGCCGAGGACATTCGCAACCGCACCACCACGTTCACCATCAACCGCAGCTGAGCCAGGTCGCGGGCCCGCCGGGAAGCCGTTTCCCGGCGGGCCCGCGTCGTGCCAGGATGGCGCCGGAGGTGGTCGACGTGCGGATCCTGGTCACCGGCGGCACCGGGCAGCTCGGCTCGGCGGTCGTGGCGCGGCTGCGGTCGGCGGGCGAAGAGGTCCGGGTGCTGAGCCGTCGTGCGGCACCGGACGTGGTCCGCGGCGACCTGCGGACCGGGCGGGGCGTCGACAGCGCCGTCGCCGGGGTGGACGTGGTCGTCCACTGCGCCACCGACTACTTCGGGCGGGAGACGCAGCTCGCGCGCACGCTGATCGAAGCGGCGCGGTGGGCGGGCGGCCCGCACCTGGTGTACGTCTCGATCGTCGGCGTCGACCGGGTCCCGCTCGGCTACTACCGCGCCAAGCACGAGACCGAGCAGCTGTTCGCCGCCTCGGGCCTGCCGTGCACGATCCAGCGCGCCACCCAGTTCCACGGCCTGGTCCGCGGGCTGCTCGCGGGTGCGTCCCGGCTGCCCGTGGTGCCGGTCCCGCGGATCTCGTTCCAGCCCGTCGACGTCCGGGACGTCGCCCGCAGGCTCGCCGAGCACGCCCTGGCCGACCCGGAGGGCCGCGCACCCGACTTCGGCGGCCCGGAAATCCTCACCGCGACCGAGCTGGCCCGAGCGGTCGGCGAGGCGACCGGGCGACCGCGGCGAATCGTGCCGCTGAGGGTGCCGGGGGAGACCTTCAAGGCCTACGCCGGCGGCGGGCACCTGGCCCCGGAGCACCGCGAAGGCGAGATCACGTTCCGCGAGTACCTGGCCGAGCGAGTCGATCACGGGTAACCCGTCCATCCCGAAGATTCGTGACCACCGGATCGGATAGGTCATATGTTTGGCGGGCTTCGCGGCCGTTTCCGCCCACCGCCGAACGGATGACCCATGCCGGAACTGCCTCTCCCGCCGTCGCGGCGGTCCTTCCTCAAGCTCGGCGGCGCGGTCGGCGCCGGTGTCGCGTTGGGGGGCCTGCGTCCCTTCAGCGCCAACGCAGAAGTGGTCCGACCGGCGGGTGAGCAGCTGGTCCCCGACGCGCAGGCCACCACACTCTGGTACCCCGCTCCGGCGAGCGAGACCAAGATCATCGAGCAGGGCCTCCCGATCGGCAATGGTCGGATCGGTGCCCTCGTCGGCGGTGACCCGGCCGCCGACTTCCTCTACCTCGCCGACGCGTCGCTGTGGACCGGCGGCGCCAACGACGTCCTCGAGGACGACGGCCAGTTCCCGTACGAACGCGAGAAGTTCGGCACGCTCGGCCTGCTGGCGAAGCTGCGGATCTCGGTGCCCGCGCACACCGGCGTCACGGACTACCGGCGCACGCTGGACCTGAGCAACGGCGTCGTCGTGATCACCTACCGGCACCAGGGTGTGCGGTACCGCCGCGAGTACTTCGCGAGCCATCCGGACGACGTCGTGGTGATCCGGTTCAGCGGCGGCCCGGTCGCCGGCTCGGTGACGCTGGAGCCGACCCGCGGCGAGCCGATGTCCGGCACGGCGGCGTTCACCGGCTCCTTCGCCAACGGCCTGGCGTACGCGTGCACGGTGGCCGGCGGACCTACGTTCCGCGGCAGCGAGGTCGTCATCGTGCTCAGCGGCGGCACGAACTACGTACCCGACGCGGCGCGGAAGTTCCTCGACACGTCGCTCGACCCCATGGCCCTGGCGAACCGGAAGGCGGCCGCGGCGCTGGCCGCGGGTGGGGGCGCCCTGCGGGCCACCCACGTCGCCGACTACCGGCGGCTGTACGACCGGATGAGCGTGGACCTCGGCCGGTCGACGGCGGCCCAGCGGGCCCTCGACACGTGGTCGCGGCTGGTCGCCCGGCACGAGCGGCCGGGCGTGCCCGACCCGGAGCTGGAGGCGAGCTACCTGCAGTTCGGGCGTTACCTGACGATCACCGGCTCGCGCGACGGCCTGCCGATGGGCCTGCAGGGCCTGTGGCAGAACACGAACACGCCGGACTGGATGAGCGACTACCACACCGACATCAACGTCCAGATGAACTACTGGCTGGCCGACCGCGCGGGCCTGCCCGAGAGCTTCACTGCCCTGGCGGATTACTGCCTCGCGCAGCTTCCCGTGTGGACGGACACCACGAACCGGCTGTTCGGCGACCCGCGCAACCGGTACCGGAACACCAGCGGGAAGGTCGCCGGCTGGGCGGTCGCGTTCTCCACCAACATCTACGGCGGCTCCGGCTGGTGGTGGCACCCCGGCGGCAACGCCTGGCTGTGCAACTCGCTCTGGGACCACTACGCCTACACCCGGGACAAGGCCTACCTCGCCCGGATCTACCCGCTGCTGAAAGGGGCGGCCGAGTTCTGGGACGCGCGGCTGGTCCCGCTGACCGTCGACGGCCGCGAGGTGCTCGTCGACGACCACGACTGGTCGCCCGAGCACGGCCCGCAGGACGCCCGCGGGATCACCTACGCGCAGGAGATCGTCTGGGACCTGTTCGAGCACTACCGCGAAGCCGTGGCGGTGCTCGGTCGGGACCGCGCCTACGGCGACCGGATCGCCGGGCTGCAGAAGAAGCTGTACCTGCCGAAGGTGAGCCCGAAGACCGGCTGGCTCGAGGAATGGATGTCGCCGGACAACCTCGGCGAGACCACGCACCGGCACCTGTCCCCGCTGATCGGCTTCTTCCCGGGCGACCGCATCGCGGCCGACACGGCACCGCGCGAGCTGCTCGACGGCGTCCGGGCGTTGCTGATCGCGCGCGGGATGGACAGCTACGGCTGGGCGACCGCGTGGCGCTCGGCGTGCTGGGCGCGGCTCAAGGACGCCGACCGCGCGTACCAGCTGCTGCTCACCGTGCTGCGGCCGTCGGTGAACAACGGCAACGGCACCGCACCCAACTTCTTCGACATGTACAGCCAGGGCAGCTACACGATCTTCCAGATCGACGCGAACCTCGGCGCGCCGGCCGCGATGCTCGAAATGCTGGTGTATTCGCGGCCGGGGGTACTGGAGCTGCTGCCCGCGCTGCCGTCGGCGTGGGCGGCGTCGGGCCGGGTGACCGGGATCGGCGCGCGCGGCGGGTTCGAGGTGGACGTCGCATGGCGGGCCGGGAAGGTCACCCGGGCGGTGATCCGCAGCGTCGGCGGCACCCGGACCGAGGTGCGGGCCGGGAGCTGGCGGCAGACCGTCGGCCTGCGTCCGGGCGCGTCGGTCACGGTCCGGCCAAGTTGAGGTGAGACCTCCGGAAAGAGGTGTAGTGTTCAACTACTTTCTTCCGACCGGAGGTGACCGTGAACGTCGTCCTGTGGATCGCGGCGGGCCTGCTTGCTGTGGTGTACCTGTTCGCCGGGGGCACAAAGCTCGCCACCCCGCGCGAGAAGCTGCTGGAAAACCCCAACATGGGGTGGGCGGCGGACTTCCCGGACGCGGCGGTGAGGGGCATCGGCGCGGTCGAGATCCTGGCGGCGATCGGGCTGATCCTGCCGTGGGCGCTGGACATCGCCCCGGTGCTGACCCCGCTGGCCGCGACCGGGCTGGTGCTTGTCCAGATCGGGGCGATCGTCGTGCACGTGCGCCGCAAGGAGACCAAGGCGCTGCCGATGAACGTCGTGCTGCTCCTGCTGGCGGCGTTCGTCGCGGTGGGCCGCTTCGCGGGCTAGCCTGCCCGGGACGATCTTCGTGCCCCTGAGGTGACCGGGAGGGCCGCAGACGATGATCCGCTGGGCGACGTTCGACTGCTTCGGCACGCTGGTGGACTGGCGCCACGGCATCACGACCGGGTTCGAGCTGCTCTTCCCCGGCCGCGGCGCGGAGCTGCTGGAGGTGTACCACCGGATCGAGCCGCAGGTGCAGGCCGAGGTGCCGGTGCGGCGGTACCGGGAGGTGCTCGCCGAGTCGGTGCGCCGGACGGCGGCCGAAGCCGGGCTGGAGCTGGTGGCGGACGACGCGTCGGTGCTCGGCACCGGGCTGCCGTACTGGCCGGTCTTCCCGGACGCCCGGCCGGCGCTGGCCGCGCTGCGGGAAGCGGGTTGGCGGCTCGCGCTGCTGACCAACTGCGACCGCGACCTCATCGGCGAGACCCAGCGGCGGCTCGTGGTGCCGATCGACGCGATCGTGACCGCAGAGGACGTCGGCGAGTACAAGCCGGGGCACGGCCACTTCCGGCGGTTCGCCGCGTCCTTCGACGCCACCGCCGCGAACTGGGTGCACGTGGCGCAGAGCCACTTCCACGACATGGTGCCCGCCCGGGCGCTGGGCATCCCGCGGGTGTGGATCAACCGGCACGGCGGCCCGCAGGACCCGGCGGTGGCGGACGCGGTCCGACCCGGCCTGGACGACCTGGTCGAGACCGTCGAGCGGGTGCACGCCGGAGCCCGCTGACCGCCGTCACGGGTGGCGCACCCCGGCCCGGCGGGGCGGGAACAGCGCGGCCCACAGTGCCTTCCACGGGTGGGCGGCCGGCCGCTCGCGCACCGCGGCCACCGGCCGCCGCCCGGCCCGGTAGTCCATTTCCACCTGCACCCAGTCGTGGATCCAATCGCCTCGCATGGCGGCTCCTTTCGTCGTGGAGCCCACGGTCGTCCTGAGGGGTGGGGGAGTGCATCGGGTGATCACACCGTCCGGCGCCGGCGGACCCCTTACGGCTATCGTGGCCGGGTGGCCGCGACGACGTTCCTGTTCGTGCCCGGCGACCGGCCCGATCGCTTCGGCAAGGCGGTCGCCAGTGGTGCTGACGTCGTGATCCTGGATCTCGAGGACGCCGTTGCCCCGTCGGCGAAGGAGGCGGCCCGCGCTTCGGTAAGGGACTGGCTCGGCCGTGATCGCGCGATGGTCCGGATCAACGCGCCCGGCACCCCGTGGTTCGACGCGGACGCGGCGATGGTGGCCGCGCGGGGCGTACCGGTGATGGTGCCGAAGGCCGAGACGCCGGGGGTGCTGGCCGGGTTCCGCGAGGTGATCGCGCTCGTCGAGACCGCGCGCGGGGTGGAGGCGGCCGGTGAGCTGGCCGCGGTGCCGTCGGTGCGGCGGCTGGCGTTCGGCAGCATCGACCTGGCCGCCGAGCTCGGGGTGGCGCCGGAGGACCGTGAGCCGTTCGCCTACGCGCGGTCGCGCCTGGTCATCGCCTCGGCGGCGGCGGGGCTGGCGCCGCCGGTGGACGGGGTCACCACGGATCTGCGGGACCCCTCGCGGCTGGCGGAGGACGTCCGGTACGCGCGCCGCATGGGCTTCGGCGGCAAGTTGTGCGTCCACCCGGAGCAGGTGGGGCCGGTCCGGGACGGGTTCGCCCCGACGGAGGCGGAACTCACCTGGGCCCGCCGGGTCCTGGCGGCGGGGGATCCGGTGTCCGTTGTAGACGGCCGGATGGTGGACAAGCCGGTGCTCGCCCGGGCCCGCCACCTCTTGGGGGAGTGAAACCGTGCGGCACCGGGTCGAGGAGCTCGGCGCCGAGGCACGTTACGCGGGCGCGACCACGATCAGCGGCCGCCGCTGAACCACCGCGGTCTGCCGCAGCTCTCGTGAGTGGTAAGTCGGGTTAGAACCCGAATTACCACTCACGACCGCGGGGGGAGGTGCCGGACCACCACGCCGACGATGCGTTCGCGCGGCACGAACCCGTAGTGCCGGGAATCCCAGCTGGTCGGCCGGTTGTCGCCCAGGACCACCGCGCAGCCGGGCGGCACCAGTTCGCCGCCGAGGCCGTGGACGTCCGGCTCGGCCCAGTCCGGCGGGATGCGGTCGCCCGCCACCGCCACCACGCGTTTGAGCAGGAGCTGCGCCACCGGCCGGCCGCGAGCGCGCAGGGTCGCCCTGCGCTACACCGCGCCCTGACGGCGCAACTCCGCCGCGTCGAAACCGAACTCCGCCAGCACCGCGTCCGTGTGCTCGCCCAACGCCGGCACCGGGGCCATCCGTGGCGGCCGGTCCGGGACCGTGATCGGTGGCAGCGTCGCGCGGATCGGTCCGGCCGGCGTCGCGACCTCGGCGAACCGGTCGCGGGCCGTGAGCTGGGGGTGCGTCAGGACGTCGGGCAGGTCGCGGCGGCGGGCGTGCGCGATGCGGCCTGCCTCCAGCCGGGCCGCCAGTTCGTCTCCGGTGAGCTCGGCGAAGATCGCGGTGATCCAGGCTTCCAGCGTGGTCCGGTGAGCGACCCGGGCACTGCCCGTGGCGAACCGCGGGTCGGTGACCCAGTCCGGCCGGGCGACCGCGTGCTCGCAGAACGCCGCCCACTCGCGGTCGTTCTGCACGGCCAGCACCACCTCGGTCCCGTCGCCGGCCGCGAAGGTGCCGTAGGGCGCGATGGCGGCATGGCTGGTGCCCGTCCTCGGCGGCGGCGTCCCGCCATACCCCGCGTAGTACAGCGGGAAACCCATCCACTCCACCAGCGAGTCGAACAGGCTGACCTCGAGTTCGGTGCCTTCCCCGGTGCGCTCGCGGTCGTACAGCGCGGACAGAATGCCGGAGAACGCGTACATCCCGGCCCCGATGTCCGCCGCCGGGATCCCGCTCTTGGCCGGCTCCGCCTCGGAGCCGGTGACCGACACCAGCCCCGCTTCGGACTGGATGAGCAGGTCGTAGGCCTTCGCGTCGCGGTACGGCCCGGTCGAGCCGTAGCCCGACACCGAGCACGTGATCAGCCGCGGCCGGGTCGCGCGCAGGGCGGCCGCCCCCAGGCCGAGCCGTTCCGCGACGCCGGGGGCGAAGTTCTGCACGAACACGTCGGCGCGGTCCACCAGCGCCGCCATCACCTCGGCCGCCGCGGCGCTCTTGAGGTCGAGCGTGACGCTCTCCTTCGACCGGTTCAGCCACACGAAATGACTGGAAAGACCGTGCACGGTTTCGTCGTAGGCGCGGGCGAAATCGCCGCTGCCCGGCCGTTCGATCTTCAGCACCCGGGCACCGAGGTCGGCCAGGTGCCGGGTGGCCAGCGGGGCGGCGACCGCCTGTTCGCACGACACGACGAGCACGCCGTCGAGGGGCAAGGAGCGCATGGCCGCATCCTGCCACCCGGCGCCGGTATGACCGGGACGGATCCGCTGGAGTTTCGGGCAAAACCGTTGACGCGTGCGGAAGCGGGCTTGCAACCTGAATCGATCAGCTGACCGCGGCGACCGGCGAGCGAGGTGCCCGATGGGCAGGGTGCGGCAGGCCGACATCGCGCGCGTGGCCGGGGTTTCCCAGGCGACCGTGTCGGTCGTGCTGGGCGGCAACCGCACCGGGGTCCGGCTGGCCGAGTCGACGCGGCTGCGCGTGCTCGAGACCGCGCGGCGGCTGGGTTACGCCGATCCGCTCGCGAAGCGGCAGGCGGGCCACGGGCTCTTCGGCATCTGTGCCGCCGGCCCGGTGTTCGAGGCGCACCAGGCGATCCTGGCCGGCATCGCGGTGGAGGCGGCCGCGCTCGGCAAGGATCTGATCATGTTCACCGCGCCCGGCCCCGGCTTCCCCCGCCGCAGCCGGCTCGCCGACGGCTGCCTGTTCCTCGGTGACCCGGTCCCGGCCGAGCAGCTCGCGACCGGGTACCCGATCGTCCACATCGGACGCGGTGCGGAGTTCGGCGCCTGCGTCGACGCCGACTACGCCTCGTCCGCGGCGGAGGTGGTCACCCGGCTGCGGCAGGCCGGGCACCGGCGGATCCGCTACCTGCGCGAGCCGGCCGACACCCCGGCGGCGCGCGAACGCGAACGCGGGATCGGCGCCGGGCCTGTGGTGGTCCGCACCGACGGCACCGGCCTCGCGACGGCGATCCGGAGCTGGCTCGACGACGGCGTGACGGCGCTGGTCGTCGAAGAGGCGCTGTTCGCCGCGGCGCAGCGGGCCCTGTGTGCGGCGGCGGTGTCCGTTCCCGGCGACCTCTCCCTGGCGGTGCTCGGCTGCCCGCCGAACAGCCCGGAGATCAGCGGCTTCGCGGTGCCGCGGCGCGCGCTCGGCCGCGAGGCGGTGCGGCTGCTGGCGTCCGTGGTGGCCACCGGCGCAGGCGAGCAGCGGCTGCTCGCCTGTCCGCCGGTGGCCGGGGAGACGATCGCGGTGGTTCAGGACAGGGCGCCGTTGTAGTCGGGCAGCTTGAAGGTGCGCTCGGCGTGCCCGCCGTCGAGGTCGGTCAGGTTGTTGCCGATGTTCGCGACGATGGTGTAGCCGGCCTGCTCGATGGCGATCCGGGCCTTGGTCTTGTTGGTCTGCACCGGGTCGAAGTTGAACAGGGGACGCAGGTAGAGCCCGTCCTCCGGGTAGCCGACCGCCTTCAGGTTCCCCTCGGTCGGCCACCGGAGCACTTCGGTGCGGTCGCTGACGAACAGGACCGCGGCCCCCTTGGCCTCGGCGAGCTGGGCGAGCGCGAGGACCGGCTTGACCGCGGGGGTGGTGAACGCGGGGTTGTAGTAGCTCTCCAGGCTGGTGTTGTCGATGTCGAGCACGATGGCGTTGCGGCCACCGGGGACGGCGAGCCGCTGCGTGAGGTAGTCGGCCGCCGGGGTGGTGACCGCGGTGACGTCGGCGATCCAGGTGGCGTAGGACGGCACGGCGGCCGCCACCGCGACGGGCTTGGCGTCGGCGGTGCCGGCGGTGCCGAGCAGCAGCAGGACGGCGGAGGCGGTGCCGGCCACGGCGAGGCGGGCTTTCGAGGGTGACATGGCTGGAAGTTCACCAGCCGGTCGCCCCGGAACGTACCGGCAAGTAGCCGAATTTGTTTCATGTTCTGCCGCGCCCTAGGAGCGGCCGAGTCCGTACGTCAGGTGGGTCAGGGCCGTCCCGACGGTGCGCGTGCCGATCAGCCGCGCCGGCTTGACGCCACTCGTGGCCGGGAAGAGCCGTTCGCCCCCGCCGGCCACGCACGGGTACGTCATCAGCCGCAGCTCGTCGGCGAGGTCGTGCTCGATCAGCGTGTGGACGAGCCGGCTGCTGCCGTACACGACGATTTCCCCGCTCACCTCCTCCTTCAGCTTCGCGACTTCCTTGACGACGTCGCCGCCCAAGACCGTCGGCTCGCCCCAGCCCGCGGCTTCGACGGCGGAGGAGGAGACGACGTACTTCGGCAGGCTCCGCAGCCGGTCCGCCCACTCGCCGGTGCGGGTCGCCCACCCCCGCCCGAGGAAGTACGCGTGCGTCCGGCGGCCCATGAGCAGGGCCGCGGCGCCGAGCGCCTCCTCGTGTTCGACCCGGGCCCACGCGGCGCGGTCCGCATCGCTGATCCAGGTGAACCAGCTGCCGCGGCCGGACCCCTCGTCCCCGGTCGGGTCCTGGACGACTCCGTCGAGGGTTACGTTCTCGCTGATGATGAGTTTTCCCATACCGGGGCAGACGCCGGAACGCCGGGAAAGGGGGCGGCGCCCCCTTCGCGCCACCGCCGGCGTCCATACCGGAGGGGAACCGGATCGGAGAGGCGGCGGATGGGAAACGACCTGATCGGCAAAGCGCGGGCGGGGGACGGCGAAGCGTTCCGGGCGCTGACCGAGCCGCACCGCCGCGAGCTGCAGGTGCACTGCTACCGGATGCTCGGCTCGTTCCAGGACGCCGAGGACGCCCTGCAGGACACGCTGCTGTCCGCGTGGCGGGGCCTCGGCGGGTTCGACGGTCGCGCCTCGATCCGCACCTGGCTCTACCGGATCGCCACCAACCGGTGCCTCAGTGCCCTGCGCTCGGCGGCCCGGCGCCCGGCCAAGGCGTGGGACATCCCCGGCGTCGAACCGCCCGAGCCGACGCGGCACGGGGAAGTCGTCTGGCTCGAGCCCTTCCCCGACGCCCTCCTCGAAGGGGCCTTCGCCGCGCAGCCGGGCCCGGAGGCGCGGTACGAGCAGAGCGAATCGGTGTCACTGGCGTTCGTGACCGCCCTCCAGGCCCTGCCGCCCCGTCAGCTGGCGGTGCTGGTGCTGCGCGACGTCCTGGGCTTTCCGGCGACCGAGGTCGCCGCGATGCTGGACACGACGGTCGACGGGGTCAAGAGCGCCCTCAAGCGGGCCCGGGCCGGGCTGCGGCACCGCGCGCCCGGCGACCCGGCGCCGCCGCCCGGTTCCCCCGCCGAGCAGGCGATCGTGGCGAACTTCGTGCGGGCCTGGGAAAGCGCCGACATCGACGCGCTGGTGGCCCTGCTGACCGACGACGTGTTCGTGTCGATGCCGCCGCTGCCGCTCGAGTACGAGGGCCGGGACGTGGTGGGCCGGTTGTGCGCCGGCCTGTTCGGCGCCGGCCGCCGCTTCGACCTGATCCCGACGCGGGCCAACGGCCAGCCGGCGTTCGGCGCGTACCTGCGCGGACCTGCGGGCACCAGCCACGGAACGGGCCTGTACGTCCTCACGGTGGCCGGCCACCGGATCTCGGCCATGACGCGGTTCGAGAACAGCGTGCTCCCGGCGTTCGGCCTGCCGCGCTCGCTGCCGCACCGGCCGCGTCCCGCGGTGCCGTCGTGATCGCCGGACCCCCGGCGGAGAACGATCCTGGCATGGCTGACTCCCGGTGAGCCGGCCTCTGAGCGGGTGGCGGCGCCGCGCGGAGGTTCGAGGTGGAACCGGTTCCGAGGGTCGCCGCCCGGGGCCCGGCTGTCAAGGGTTGACAGGTCGGGGGTGATGGTATGAACCTTTTCACCGATCGTTCCCCGTCGGCCCGCGAGGGCATCCGCCCGGCGCTCAGGGACGAGCCGGACCGCGCCGTGGCCCCGCCGCGGTGGGTCCGTCCGTTTCCGGCCAGGAGGAACCCATGCTCACGCACGCCCTGCCGCGGCGCAGCCGCCGCGGACCCGGCACCCGCTTGGCGACCTTGGCGGCGGCCCTCGCGGTCGCCGCGCTCGGCTTCGCCGTCCCGTCGGCGCAGGCCGCCGACGCGCTGATCTCCCAGGGGAAACCCGCCACCGCGTCGTCGGTCGAGAACGCCGGCACCCCCGCGGCCGCCGCGGTGGACGGGAACACCGGCACCCGGTGGTCGTCGCAGTTCAGCGATCCACAGTGGATCCAGATCGACCTCGGCGGCGCGGCGACCGTCAGCCAGGTCGTGCTGCGCTGGGAGGCCGCTTACGCCACGGCCTACCAGATCCAGCTGTCCGACAACGGATCCAGCTGGTCCACTGTGTACCAGACTACGACGGGAACCGGGGGAACGCAGACGCTGAACGTGGCCGGCTCCGGGCGGTACGTGCGGTTGTCCACGACCGCGCGGGCCACCCCCTACGGCGTTTCGCTGTGGGAGTTCCAGGTCTTCGGCACCGGCGGCGGGACCACGCCGCCCGGAGCGGGCACGCCACCCGACTCGTTCTGGGGTGACACCGCCACCATCCCGGCCGCGCGGAACGTGCTGACCATCAAGGTGCTCAACCGGACGAACGGCAAGTACCCCGACAGCCAGGTGTACTGGAGCTTCGGCGGCCAGACCCACTCGATCGCCGAGCAGCCCTACCTCGACATGCCGGCCAACTCGGCCGGGCGGATGTACTTCTACCTGGGCACGCCGAACGGCCAGTACGCCGACTTCATCGAGTTCACCGTCGGCCCGGACGTGTTCAACGGCAACACCACCCGGGTGGACGCGTTCGCGCTGAAGCTGGCCATGCGGCTGCACGCCCACGACGGCTACGACGTCCAGGTCGGCGACGCCTACGAGCTGTTCCAGGAGGACCGCTCGGCCACGTTCGCCCGGTTCCAGAGCGAGGTGCCGACGGAGTTCAAGGGCCTGGCGACGGTGAACGCGCCGTACCGGATCCCGGCCCCGGGCAGCGCTCCGGACTTTCGCACCGGCGGCAAGTACGCGAACTACTTCACCTCCTACGCCCAGTCGGTCGGGGTCAACGAACCCACGTCGAACATCACCGGCTGCGCCGGATCGCTGGCCGGCAACCCGGACATGTGCGCGGCGCTGAACCGGCACACGGCCCACCTGCCGCGGTCGCAGTGGCAGGACCCCGCGCGGTACTACCAGGCGGCGCCGGCGAACTACTACGCGAAGTTCTGGCACGACCACGGCATCAACCACCTCGCCTACGGCTTCCCGTACGACGACGTGGCCGCCCAGTCCTCGTTCGTTTCGCACGGGGACCCGCAGTGGCTGGTGGTCGCCGTCGGCTGGTGACCGGTCGGCCGCGGTACCACTGCGGCGTGGCCCGTCGCCGGGGTACCGGCCGGAACCGTTCCGGCCGGTACCCCGGGCGCGGCAGGATCAGGGGAGCCGGGCCACCTCCGCATCCGTGAGCGCCCTGCCGGCCACGGTGACGTCGTCGACCGCGCCGGGCCAGAAGTCGA
This sequence comes from Amycolatopsis sp. cmx-13-12, assembly GCA_049998155.1. Lineage (GTDB taxonomy): Bacteria > Actinomycetota > Actinomycetes > Mycobacteriales > Pseudonocardiaceae > Amycolatopsis. The sequence goes on from JAEBES010000003.1 coordinate 570,957, forward strand.
CGTTGCGGCCGTCGTACTTGGCGCGCCCGACCGTGAACGCGCCGGTGCCGGCGAGCGCCGGTCCGGCCGGGGCCGTCGCGACCTTCACCCCGTCGACGTAGAGCCGGAGCTCGCTGCCGGCCCGCACCCCGGTGACCTCGTACCAGCGGCCGATCTCCGGCACGACCTCGTACCGGGCCCGATTGCCACCAGGCGTGCTGAACGCGAACGCACCCTGCCCGTACTGCAGGTAGAACGGGCTCTCCCGCTCCCGGCCGTCCTCGCTCACCGCGGTCGCGTAGTTGCCGGGCAGCTCGTCGAGCCGCACCTTCGCGGACACCGTGTAGTCACCGGTGGTGTCGACGACCGGGCCGTAGGTGTCGGCGGAGCCGCCGGTGAACTGCAGCGCGCCGTCCTTGAACGTCGCCCCGGTCGGGCTGAGCGTCAGCGGGTTGTGGCCGCCGCTCGAATCCTTCGCGATCGGTCCGCCCCGCTCGTCGAGGTTCCACGCACCCTTGCCCGCGTACGGGTACGGCTGGCCCGCGTCGGCCCCGGCTTCGATCACGCGCCGGTTGATCTCGCGGACGGGACCCGGGTCGACCTTGATGCGCTTGCGGTTGTACTTCCAGAGCCCGTTGAGCTCGCCTTCCAGGTCGGTCACCTGCGTGTAGACCGACGCCGACAGCTCCGCCCTGGCCTGCCCGAGGTAGAACGTCCGGGTGTTGTCGACGTACTTCGCCGTCAGCGCCGCCTTGTCCGCCACGCCGCTGTAGATCGCGATCGGCGCACCCGGCCACTGGTGACCCGGCGTGCGCAGCGTGAAGCCGCCGTGCTCGCCGTCCATCGCGACCCGTCTGCCATCCGAGCGGGCCGGGTCGGTGTTGTTGTAGTCGTGGTGGTCGATGACGTCACCCGCGCCCGAATCACCCTTGGAAGCACAGCAGTTCACCCCGCTGTGGGCGTTGACGATCCGGCTCGGGTCGGCCGCCTTGACCTGGTCGGTGATCCGGCCGGTCGCGGTCCTGTCCCACTCGCCCCAGCCCTCGTTGAACACGATCCAGGCGTAGACGGACGGGTGGTTCTGCAGCTGATGCATCTCTTCCAGGCCCTGGCTGAGCCAGGCCTGCTGCGCCGCCGGGTCGTTGCCGTCCTCGACGGACACGAAGTCCTGCCACACCAGCAGCCCGAGCTGGTCCGCGTGGTAGTACCAGCGGGCCGGCTCGACCTTGATGTGCTTGCGGACGGCGTTGAAGCCGAGGTCCTTCTGCGCCTTCAGGTCGAAGACGAGGGCGTCGTCGCTCGGCGCGGTGTTCAGGCCGTCCGGGTAGAAGCCCTGGTCCAGCTGCATCAGGGAGAAGAACGGCTTGCCGTTGAGCGTCAGCTTGGGCGTGCCGCCGACGTTGGTGATGCCGGTGGACCGCATGCCGAAGTAGCTCTTGACCTTGTCGCCGCCCAGCTTGATCTCCAGCTGGTACAGGTACGGGTCGTCCGGCGTCCACAGGTGCGCGTTCGGCACGGGCAGCCTGAGGTCGGCGTTCGCCGGTCCGCTGACCGTGCCGACCTGGCGGCCGCGGGCGTCCTTGGCGACCACCGTGGCGACGGCGTTGCCCGTCGACTTGACGTTGACCGCCAGCGAGCCGGTGGTGAGGTCGGGCGTCGTCTTGATCTCGTCGATGCCCTTGTCCGCCACCGGTTCCAGCCACACCGTCTGCCAGATGCCCGACGACGGCGTGTAGAAGATGCCACCGGGGTTGGCGGACTGCTTGCCCTTGGGCTGGTGCGGGCCGGTCGTGTCGGTGACGGCGACGACGATCTCCTGCTCGTCGCCGCGCTTGAGCGCGTCGGTGATGTCCGCGCTGAACGCCGTGTAGCCGCCGGTGTGCTCGGCGACGAGCTTGCCGTTCACCCAGACCTTCGCCTGGTAGTCGACCGCGCCGAAGTTGAGCTTGAGGTGTTGCCCGCCGCCGATCTTCCAGTCACGCGGGACGCTGACCGTGCGGCGGTAGAACATGTGGTCCTCGTGCCGTTCGAGCCCCGACAGCTGCGACTCGATCGGGTAGGGCACGACGACCTTCTCGGGCAGCTTCTTGCCGAACGTCGGCTGCTGGCCCTCCTTGGCGGCCGAGAACTCCCACGGGCCGTTGAGGTTGACCCACCTGTCGCGCTCGAGCTGCGGCCGCGGGTACTCCGGCAGCGGGTTGCGGGTGTCGACGTGTTCGCCCCACGGCGTCCTGAGCCGTTCGGTGGAGGCGTTCGAGACCGTGCGTCCGGACTTGCCGATCTTCGTGCCGTCGACCGCGAGCGCGCCGGCGCCGTCGTAGTACAGGGTGACTCGCTGGCCCTTCAGGACCCGTCCGGCCAGCCGGATGGTGGCCCGGTCCCGGCCGGCCGTGATCGAGGAGACGGGCATCGGCGTCGCGTCGACCTCGATGCGCAGGTGGTCCTTCAGGTCGCTCGTCCCCGAGACCCGGCCGTCGAAGCCGGTGGCGAGCGTCAGCCCGTCTTCGGACACTTCGGCGGTGCGCGGCACGACCTGGTAGCCGGACGGCGGCGTGAACGCCGACAGCGGCACGATCTGCTTCGCGATGGCTGCGCTCGACCAGCGCAGGAACATGTTCGCGCCACCGGTGTCCTGGAACATCTCGAGCTTGAAGCCGTACTGCCGGCCGGCGGTCAGCGTGACCGGCGCGCTGGTCTGCTCCTTGTCCCAGTCGCCGACCCAGTGGTCGATCACGGGCGCGTCGTCGAGGAACAGCCGGAACCCGTTGTCACCGATGGCGTAGAAGGTGTAGGCGCCGGTCTGCGGCACGGCGAGCTGTCCGCTCCACCGCGCGGTGGTGTGCTCCGTGCGCCCGGTGACCAGCCCGAAGACCGAGGTCAGGTCCGGGTGGTCGATTTCGGAGTCGAGCGCGGTCCCGGCCAGGTTCGCGAAGTCGTGCGCATCGGGCGCCGACGGGGTGAAGTACTCGGCTTTCAGGCCGTGCACGGGCTCTCCCGCGGGCGGCGCGCCGGACGCCACACCGGACGTCACGCCGAGCGCCACCAGGAGCGCGACGAGTACGGAGGCGGCTCTTCTCATCGGCGGGGACCCCTTCGTTTTTACAACGTTGTAAAACGGTTCTCGGGGGATCCAATCAGACACATCGGACTGCTGGCTACCGCCGAACGATGGTATCGGCAGGTCCGGTTGCCGAGGCTCGGCGGCGACCGTCAGGGTGATTGCGGCCCGGCAGACCGGCTCGGCAGCCGGCCGGCACGCGCTCGGCGGGGTGCCGACCACGCCGCAAGGATCCACGCCGGCCACCGGCACCCCGAGCCCGATCGAGAAGCCCCGGCAGCTGCACCTTCCGGGCGAAGACTCGCTTCCACCACAGCGCACCGCAGCCACGATCGACTGCGCCACCCGCCATCCCCGCGAGCCCAAACGACTTTGCCGGAGACCCCCGGGTGTAGCGGGGAAGCGCGGTCCGGTGAACCGCTGTTCGGCCCAAGCCCGGTTCCGCCGCCACCGAGGACCAAATCCTCTACCGGGAGAACGGTTTCCCGCGCAGGATCGGCACCGTGGGCGGCTTCGGAGCGAAAGGAGTCAACGGTGACGATCCATGTGGAGCAACCTGTGGCCTATGACCTGGTGGGAAACACCATCCAGGTGGCCGGTGTGGCCGGCGGGGCGTTCGAAGCCACCTTCGGGTACCGCGTTCACGAAGGGCACGACGAGGTCACCGGCTCGTTCCTGGCGGGCGACGGCACCGGCGGGCACGGCCAGTTCCAGTTCACCGTCGACGTCGCCGGTGCGGCTTTCCAGCTGGACCGGTTGTTCGTGGACGTGTTCCACACCTCGCCGAACAACGGTGCGGAGCTGGACAAGGTGGCCGTTCCGGTGGTCTTCGGCCCGAAGATCGTTCCGGGCTACCAGACCTACCTGGAGCACGTCGTGGTCGCCGGCGAGACGCTCTGGAGCATCGCCACGAAGTACTACGGCTCCGGGAACTCCTACCACCGGCTGGTGGCGGCCAACCCGGTCACCATCCCGAACCCGAACGTCATCCACCCGGGCGATGTGATCCGGGTGCCGCAGGGAAGCTGAGTCCGCGGTACGCGCCCGCTCGGTGTCACCCCGGTGCCGGGTCGTCCAGGCCGGGCCGACGGGCCGGATCGAGGAGCCGGTACTCCGCGTTCACCAGCTCGAGCAGCTCCGCCACGGACGTGTCCGCCGAGTGCCGGTCGAGGGTGATTTCGCCGTGCTGCAACAGGTTCACCCGGTCGCAGACGTCGATCACCTGTCCGTAGTTGTGGGCGATGAGGATGATCCCGATGTCCTCGCGCTGCTTGAGTTCGTGCAGGAGCCGCAGGATCACCGCGCTTTCCTTCGCGCCCATCGCGGCGAGCGGTTCGTCCAGCAGCAGGAGCTTCGCCTTCGAGTACACCGAGCGGGCCACCGCGATCGCCTGGCGCTGGCCGCCGGAGAGCATGCCGACCTCGGCGGTCACCGAAGGGATGTCGATGCCGATCGAGTCGAGTGCCTCCCGTGCGCGGCGTTTCATCTCGCGGCGCCGCAGGAACGGGATCGGGCGGTGCGTCAGCTCGCGGTTGAGGTGCAGGTTCAGGTACACGGGCAGGTCGTTGACCATCGCGAGGTCCTGGAACACCGTCTCGATGCCCAGCGACCTCGCGTGCACCACGGACTTGAGCGTGACCGGTTCGCCCTCGAACAGGATGCGTCCGCCGTCCGGCTGGTGGTAGCCGGTGAGGATCTTGATCAGCGTCGACTTGCCTGCCCCGTTGTCCCCGATGAGCCCGAGGATCTCACCCCGCCGGACGTGCAGGTTGATGTCGGCGAGGGCGGTGACCGGTCCGAACACCTTGCTGATGCCCTCGGCCCGGATGATCTCACCGGTCATGTCCGCTCCCGGGCGCCGACGCGCTTGCGCACCACGATCAGCGACACGTTCAGCACCATCGCGCCCAGGATGGCGGCGCCGAGCACCACGTTGAACGCGTTCGCGCTGACGCCGGTCAGGTTGAACCCGTCGAACACGATCCCCAGCAGCAGCGCGCCGAGGAACGCGCCGGCCACCGTGCCGGACCCGCCGAGCAGGGCCGTGCCGCCGATCACGGCCGACGCGACGGCGAAGAACATCGTGGTGAACCCGCCGTTGGTCGGGTCGTAGGAGCCGACGCGGGTGCCCTGCAGGAGCCCGGCGAGCCCGGCGAGGGTGCTGGTGATCGCGAAGTTGACCACCTTCACCCGGTTGACCGGGATCCCGGACTCCGCGGCACCGACCGGGTTGCCGCCGGTGGCCTGGGTGTGGATGCCGAACCGCGTCGCGGACAGGACCACCTGCATGACGAGGACCACGGCGAGCGCCCACAGGAACTCGCTCCAGCGCGCTCCGCCGAACACCTCGAGCAGCCCACTGCCCTTCGGCGCCCCGACGGGGCGGGCGTTCGAGATGATCAGGACCAGGCCCTGCAACAGGAAGGCCATCCCGAGGGTGGTGATGAACGACGGGATGCCCAGCACGGTCCGGACCAGCCCGTTGACCAGGCCGACCACGGCGCTCACCACGAGCGCACCGAGCAGCGCGAGCCACAGCGGCCACCCGTTGACGTACAGCTGCATCAACATGAACGGCGACAGCGTGAACACGAAACCGGCGGACAGGTCGATCTCCCCGCAGATCAGCAGCATGACCTGGCCCGCGGCGATGATCGACCACGGGGCGACGTACTGCGCGATCGTCTGGTAGTTGTCCGCGGAGTTGAACGCGCCGCTGGTGGCCGTGAAGTAGATTCCGGCGGCGACCGTCACCAGCAGGATGCTCAGTTCCTTGACGCGCATCACGCCGAGCAGCAGCGGTCTCAACGACATCGCCCCGCTACCGGCTCAGCACCGTCGCCGGCGGCAACGGGATGGCGCCCGGCATGGCGAGCACGTCCTTGTTGTCCCCGCCCTCGAACCGGCTGCGGGCGGTCGCGTACGGGCCGACGTTCTCCTTGGTGACGAAGGTGAGCCCGGTGTCGGTGGCCGGCGGCGCCACGAGCGTGCCGGACAACCGGAACAAGTACAGGTAGAGCACCGACAGGAACCCCTGCAGGTACGGGGACTGGTCGATGGTGAAGTCGAGCGCGCCGCTCTTCACGCCGGTGACCGTGTCGTCGAGCAGGTCGAACCCGCCACTGCCGATCTTCCCGGCCAGCCCGCGGTCGGCGACCAGCTTCGCGCACGCGGCGGTGCTGCCCGCGTCGACCGCGTAAATCCCTTTCGCGGCAGTGTTTCCGGTGTAGGCGGCGGTCATCGCGTTGAGCTCACCGGCCTGCTCGGCGCCGGTGTTCACGGACCGGACGTGCACACCCGGAGCGCCTTGCTTGAGCGCGTCGGTGATGCCGTCGAGACGCGGCTGGACGTTGTTGCCGCCCGGCTGGGAGATGCCGACCAGGATGTCGCCGGAGGTGATCTTCTGCGCGATGCGTTGTCCCATGCGGAATCCGGACAGGTAGAGGTCCTGGCCGACGTAGGCGAGCGGGTAGTTGCCCGCCGCGCTCGCGTTGTAGGCGATCACCGGGATGCCCGCGCCCAGCGCCCGCTTGGTGAGCTCGACGAAGGCGTTGTCGTCGGTCAGCGCGACGGCGATCCCGTCGGCCTTGCCGGTGATCGCGGTTTCCAAGGCACTCGCCATCTGGGCCACGTTCCCGTTTTCCGAGCCGGTCCACTGCGGCTCGGGCAACCCGAGCAGCGCCGCGGCGTCGGCGAGGCCGGACCGCGTCGGGACGAAGAAGGAGTTCGTGGTGACGTGGTTGACGAACACGAACCGCCAGCCGGGAGTGCCGGGGAACGGCCCGGACCGGCCGCCGTTCTGCGCTTCCTGGACGCCGGTGCACGCGGCGAGCAGGGCGCTCGCGGCCGCCGTGCCACCGGTGAGGCCGAGGTATTTCAGGGCTGTTCTTCGTGATGTGACGCTTGTTTCAGCGGTCATCTGACCCCGCAATCGTCGCAGTGGACCGAGCGGAACTGCGGTCGACCGTAGCAGAGGTATGATGTCTACACCAGGTTGTTACGGGGCGGCGAGCGAGTTGTCCACTTTGGCGCCGAAGTGGACGTCAGACATATGTTGTCTGGTCAGGGCCGACCGGGTAGCTCCGCGGATCGGCTGGGGTGATGTCCTGTGCGAACAGGTTTCCGTTCGAAGCACCGCCGTGCGCCCGGCGTGCGGCGGGCCGGAACGTGACCCTTCCGCCGGCGACCAGCCCGGTGACCCGGCGGCACACAGTTCGGCCCGGCGAGCGTCGAAGTCGAAGTCTCGTGTGCCTTCCTCAGTTCACCGGAGCCGGCCTGCTTGGCCGGCCCTGCTGGTCCGGCTCCTGGCTTGCCGCGCAGGGGGAGCGTGGTGCGGTCGATGCGTGCCCCTCGTGGGTCGACTCTCCGCCGGGGCCCGCGACCGTCCCAGCAGGCGCGCAGCCAGCGCACCCGGCCATCCGGGTGATAGGAATGGCCGGTGACCGAACCGAACCTGATCGAAGCCGCCGCGGCCGAGGCCGTCACGCTGACCAGCGAGCTCATCCGCATCGACACGACCAACACCGGCGATCCCGACACGCTGGTCGGCGAGCGGGCGGCGGCGGAGTACGTGGCGGAGAAGCTGACCGACGCCGGCTACGAGATCACCTACGTCGAGTCGGGCGGGAAGAACCGGCACAACGTGATCGTCCGGCTCGAAGGGGCCGACCGGTCACGGGGTGCGCTGCTGATCCACGGTCACCTCGACGCCGTGCCCGCCGACGCCTCAGAGTGGTCGGTCCACCCGTTCTCCGGGGCGATCCAGGACGACTACGTCTGGGGCCGCGGCGCGGTCGACATGAAGGACATGTGCGGGATGGCGCTCGCGCTGGCCCGGCACTACAAGCTGAACAACGTCGTGCCGCCGCGCGACCTCGTCTTCGCGTTCCTGGCCGACGAGGAGGCGGGCGGCAAGTACGGCGCCCAGTGGCTGGTCGAGAACCGGCCCGAGCTGTTCGAGGGCGTCACCGAGGCGATCAGCGAGGTCGGGGGCTTCTCGATCACGCTCAAGGACGACGTCCGCGCCTACCTCATCGAGACGGCGGAAAAGGGCATCCGCTGGATGAAGCTGCGCGTGCGCGGCACCGCCGGGCACGGCTCGATGATCCACCGCGACAACGCCGTCACGAAGCTGTCCGAGGCGGTCGCGAAGCTCGGCAACCACCGGTTCCCGCTCGTGCTCACCGACTCGGTGAAGGAGTTCCTCGCCGGCGTCACCGAGATCACCGGCTGGGACTTCCCCGAGGACGACCTGGAGGGCTCGGTCGCCAAGCTGGGCAACATCTCCCGGATGATCGGCGCGACCCTGCGCGACACGGCCAACCCGACCATGCTCACCGCCGGGTACAAGTCGAACGTCATCCCGTCGGTCGCCGAGGCCGCGGTCGACTGCCGGATCCTGCCGGGCCGGCTGGAGGCCTTCGACCGCGAGCTCGACGAGCTGCTCGGCCCGGACATCGAGAAGGAGTGGATGGAGCTCCCGCCGGTCGAGACCACCTTCGACGGCGCCCTCGTGGACGCCATGAGCGCCGCGGTCCTGGCCGAGGACCCGGGCGCGAAGACGCTGCCGTACATGCTGTCCGGCGGTACCGACGCCAAGTCCTTCCAGGAGCTGGGTATCCGCAACTTCGGCTTCGCGCCGCTCAAGCTGCCCGCGGACCTCGACTTCTCGGCGCTCTTCCACGGCGTCGACGAGCGGGTCCCGGTGGAGGCGCTGAAGTTCGGCACCCGCGTGCTGGACCGGTTCCTGCGCACCAGCTGATGACCGGGTTCGCGCTCGCCGACGGCACGCCCCTGCAGGTGATCCGCAGGGGTGACCCGGCCGCGCCGGTGACCGTGGTGTTCGTCCACGGCTACGCGCTCGACCAGCGCAGCTGGGGCCGGATCGCGCCGCTGGTGCCGGACGCGGCCGACGGGCCGGTGGCCGTGCTGACCTACGACCAGCGCGGCCACGGCGGCTCGGGGCGGGCGCGGCGCGGCACCGCGACCATGGCCCAGCTCGGCGACGACCTCGCCGAGCTGCTGACCCGCGAGGTGCCCGACGGCCGGGTGGTGCTCGTCGGGCACGACATGGGCGGCCTGGCGATCATGTCGCTGTCGCAGCGGCACCCGGCGTTGTTCGCCGCGCGGGTTTCCGGGCTGGTGCTGTTGGCGACGTCGTCGGGCACCCTGGCCGCCGAGGTGTCGGCGACCTGGCCCAACGCGCTGGGCAAGCTGGCCCGTGACCTCGAAGCGGTGCTGGGCTCGAAGCTCTTCGGCGTCGTGCGCGAGCGCACCAGCCGGGCGGTGAGCGCGGGCCTGCGCTGGTGGCTGTTCGGCGACGACCCGGACCCGGACCTGGTCGAGCTGACGGTGAAGATGATCCGCGGCAACTGGCCCCACACGGTGTCGGTGTTCCGGCCGGCGATGGACGCCTACGCGCGGGAAGCGGCGTTGGCCCAGGTCGCCGACCTGCCGGTGACGGCGATCGTGGGGGAGCGGGACCGGATCGTGCGGGCGTCCGATGTGGAGCAGTGGGTCCGCGGCCTCGGCAACGGGACGGCGGTGGTGCTGCCCGGGGTGGGGCACGTCGTGCCCCTGGAAGCCGCGGCCCAGGTGCTGCCGCGGGTGGTCGCGCTGGTCAACGCGAGCCAGCGGAGTTAGTGCCGGCGGCGACGAACATCGGCACCGCCACGAACAGCCGGTCGTCGCGGGCGCGGGTGGCCTGCTCCTCCAGCCAGGCGCCGTCGCCGCCGAGGTTGGCCAGCACCGGCAGGGCCGCCGCGTCCGTCCACACCAGCGTGTGGACCTCGACCGTGACATCGGTGAACCCGTTGTCCAGCAGGAGGTTCCGGTACCGCCGGGCGATCCGGGGGTGCGGCAGGCCGTCCGCGCGCGTGTGGACGATCGAGCGGGTGCGCGCGGGATCGTCCGAGTCGATGACGATCGTGTCCCAGTCCTGGCCGGTGAGCACCGCCCGGCCGCCCGGGGCCAGGACCCGGCGGGCCTCGGCGACCGCGAGCGCCGGGTCGGGCAGGACGTGCAGGACCTTGTCGGCGCGGTAGCCGGTCACCGAGCCGTCGGCGAGGGGCAGGGCACCCGCGTCGGCGACCTGGAATGCGCCGTCCGGCCAGCGGGCGCCGGCGACCTCGATCATGGCCGGGTCGGCGTCGACGCCGAGGGCCCGCACCCCGCGGGCGGCCAGCTCGCCGACGGCCCGACCGCTGCCGCAGCCGACGTCGACCACGACGTTGCCGAGCGCCTGGTAAGTACGTTCCCGCAGGTCGACGGCCTGCGGGCGGTCGTCGAGGGCATCGAGGAGGGGCAGCAACGTGGACATGCGGCCCATCCTGCGACTTAATGCCGACATGAAGTCAATCGGCGAAGTGGCGGCCTGCTTCGGGTTGCCGGCCCACGTGCTGCGCTACTGGGAGGCGGAAGGGCTGCTGACCCCCGCCCGCGCCGGCACCCGGCGCCGGTACACCGACGCGGACCTGCGCCGGGTGGCCGCGATCCTGGTCGCGAAGGAAGCCGGGTTCGAGCTCGCGGACATCCGGTCGATGCTCACCGAGCGGTCCGCGGCCGGCCGGGCGGCGATGGCGGCCCGCCAGCGGGACCGGCTCCGGACCCGGATCGCGCGGGCCCAGGCCGCCCTCGAGCTGCTCGAAGGCGACTGCCCGCACGACGACCTCATGACGTGCCCGCACTTCCAGACCCTCCTGGACCGACAGCTCGATCGTTCTTGACAACTTCTCTGTTCGGTTGGATGCTGGGCGCATGTTTCCCGTGGCGGTGATCGAAGACGCGGCGGCGGCCGAGGTGTCGCTGGACCCGGTCCGGGCCCGGCTGCTGGCCGAACTGGCCGAACCGGCCTCGGCGACCATGCTCGCCGCGCGCGTCGGCCTGCCGCGCCAGAAGGTCAACTACCACCTGCGGGCGCTGGAGAGCCACGGCCTGGTCGAGCTGGTCGAGGAACGCCGCAAGGGCAACGTCACCGAGCGGATGATGCGGGCGACGGCGGCGTCGTACGTCATCTCGCCGACGGCGCTGGCGGCGGTGCAGCCGGACCCGGCACGCTCACCGGACCGGCTTTCGGCGCGGTGGCTGCTCGCCGTCGCCGGCCGGCTCGTGCGGGACGTCGGCCTGCTGATCACCGGTGCGGCCAAGGCCAAGCAGCGCTTGGCGACGTTCGCGCTCGACGGTGAGGTGCGGTTTGCCTCCGCCGCCGACCGGGCCGCGTTCGCCGAGGAGCTCACGGCCGCGGTCACCACGCTGGTCGGGAAGTACCACGACGAGACGGCCGAGAAGGGCCGCTCGTACCGGGTGGTCGTCGCCGTGCACCCGAGCGTCCCGGAGGAGTCCTGAAGTGGGGTACGAGTTCGAACTGACCGACGTCGCCGAAGTGGGGGCGACGCCGGAGCAGGTGTGGGAGGCCATCGCGACCGGGCCGGGCATCGACTCGTGGTTCATGGGTCACAACGAAGTCGAGGGCGGGACCGGCGGCACGATCCGCGGCGCCTTCGGGGCGTACCGGCCCGAATTCCGGATCACCGAGTGGGACCCGGCGGAGAAGCTCGCCTACGGCAGCGGCACCGCACCGGACGGACGCCGGATCGCCTACGAGTTCCTCATCGAGGGCCGGGCCGGCGGCAGCACGGTGATCCGGTGCGTCACCAGCGGTTTCCTCCCGGGCGACGACTGGGAGGACGAGTTCGAGGCGATGACCGCGGGCGGCGACCTGTTCTTCCGCACCCTGGTCGAGTACGTGACGCACTTCGCGGGCCGGACCGCGGTGCCGGTGACCGCGTTCGGCCCGCCGGTGGCGGACTGGGACGAGGTGTGGACGCGGCTCGGCTCGGCGCTGGGTCTGCCGGCGCGCCCCGCGGAGGGCGACCGGGTCCGGCTCGGCCAGGAGGGCGTGGTCTACGCGGTGAACGACCAGGTGGTGGGTGTGCGGACGGCGGACGCGATGTTCCGGTTCGTCCGCGGCATCCAGGGCGTCCTGGTCGCCTGCCACCACCTGTTCGCCCCGGGTGCCGACGCGGACGTCGAGGAGAAGACCTGGGGCGACTGGCTGAACCGGGTGTCCGGCTAGGTCGGGAGGGCACCGGGGAGGCTCTGCGCCGTCTTCTTGCGGCGCAGCCAGACCCGGCGCGTGCCGTCGGCGTAGAGCCGCACGGTGCGCAGTTCCCAGCCCGCGAACTCCGCGTGGATGGAGAGCTGGATCGCCGCCGCACGCCGGGACACGCCCGGGGGGAGGTGCAGACGGCGATACTCCCAATCCCCTTCGACCACCGCCTCGCTGACCGCTGTCATGGCTGGATCACCTGGGTCCCTTCTCCCGCGGCCGAGCCGACGATCACCCGGCCGCTCTTCTCGTCGACCCCCACCGAGTCCGGCTGGCGCACGGTGGGGAACCGGTACTTCTCGACAGGCTCGCCGCCGCGGACGTCGAACCCGGCGACTTCGTTCCGTTCGGTGAGCGTCACCCACGCCAGGCTGCGCGTGGCGTCGTAGGCGATCCCGTACGCCCCGCCGGGCACCGGGTAACGCTGCTTCAAGATCAGCGGACCCGCCGAGAACGCCAGCAGCGCCCCGGCCCGCGCGTCGGTGACCAGCACCCGGCCGTAGGAGTCCGCTACGGCGTTCGCGGCCCCGTCGCCCGCCCGCAGGCCCTCGTCGACCTTGCCGCCGGCGACGTCGACCGAGAACACCGCCGTCCGCAGCCGGTCCAGCACCACCACGCCGTCCCCGGTGTCGACCACGTCGTCGGCGCTGTAGAGCTGCCCGCCGATCGTGCGCGCCGGACCCGCGGCCGGCAGCACCCGGATGTCCTTGCCCGCGCCCATCGCGACCAGCCGATCGGCCCCGTAGGCGATGCTCGACGCCGGCTGCCCGCCGGTCTTCGTCTCGGTCAGCTTCCGGTCCGGCAACGTCAGCTGTTGCACCACGCCCGGACCGGGCTCGGCGATCTCGACCCGCCCGGGCGCCACCGTCAGCTTGGACGCAGCGCCGTATAACGGCATATTCACCGGGGGTAACGCGAGCGCGTTCAGGTCGTAGAGCCGCAAAGCGGGTGGGGAAGAGACAGCCACGACGAGGGTCGACGTCTTCGCGTCCACGGCGACGGCCGACACCGAGCCGTCGCGGAGCACCTGACCGGCGGGCGGCACGGTCACGGCGGGGGAGACGGCCGGGCGGGCCGCGGTCGGGTTCGCGACGATCTGTAGCTCGTCGGACGTCGACTTGGCCGACGAGCAGCCCGAGAGCACCAGGGCACCGGCGAGCGGGAGCGCGATCCACGACACGGCGGCGAGCCGATGCACGTTGCGGCCTCCAGGCGTTCCTCGGCGGTGGGTCGTCACCAGCATGCTCCTTGATCCCCGTGCCGTCACGTGCGTGTCACCGAACAGACACCTGGAGCTCACCGCGGCCACCGTTCGGGGTAGCCGACCTCGATCGCGCTGACGTCGTCGAGCGCGGACCGGATGGCGGGCGGGAGGGTGATGCCCTCCGCGGTCAGGGAGCCGGTGAGCTGGCCGGTGTCCCGGGCGCCGACGACCGGGGCGACGACGCCGGGCCGGTCGCGGACCCAGGCCAGGGCGACGGCCAGCGGGGAGGTGCCGAGCCCGTCGGCCGCGGTCGCGACGGCCTGCACGATCCGGGCGGCGCGGTCGGTGCGGTGGTGCTCGACGTAGCCGGCGTAGGCGCTGTTCGCGCCGCGCGAGTCGGCGGGGGTCCCGGTGCGGTACTTGCCGGTCAGCACGCCACGGCCGAGCGGCGCCCAGGGCAGCAGCCCGATCCCGTGGTGCTCGGCCGCGGGCACGACCTCGCGGTCCACCCCGCGTTCCAGCAGCGAGTACTCGACCTGGGTGGAGACGATCGGCGCGAGGGCCGAGGCGCCCGCGGCGGCGGTGGCCAGCTGCCAGCCCGCGTAGTTCGAGACGCCGACGTAGCGGACCTTCCCGCTGGTCACGGCGTACTCGAGGGCGGAGAGCGTCTCGGCGAGCGGCACGCAGTCGTCCCAGGCGTGCAGCTGCCACAGGTCGATGTGGTCGGTGCCGAGCCGCTTGAGCGAGCCGTCGAGCGCGGTGAGCAGCGCGCCGCGGGAGGCGCCGCCGCCGAACGGGCCGTCGGTGCGCTTGGCGACGGCCTTGGTGGCGAGGACGACGTCTTCGCGGGGCACGAGGTCGCCGAGCAGCGAGCCGAGCACCCGTTCGCTTTCGCCCTCGCCGTAGATGTCGGCCGTGTCCACCAGGGTGCCGCCGGCGTCGACGAAGGCGACCAGCTGGCTGGCGGCCTCCTCCGCGTCGGTGTCGCCACCCCAGGTCATGGTGCCGAGCGCCATACGGGAGACGCGCAGTCCCGAGCGGCCGAGCAGTCGCTTTTCCACGACCGCCGAGCCTAGTGGGCTGCCCCGTCCGGAGGAGACCAAGGTGAGTCGTGTCGCGATCATGGCCCCCCGTTAGGGTCTGGCCCCGTGCGACTCGGACTGAATCTCGGCTACTGGGGAGCGGGGAATGACCCCGCGAACCTGGCCCTGGCGCAACAGGCGGAGGACCTCGGCTACGCGGTCGTGTGGGCCGCGGAGGCCTACGGCTCGGACGCGGTGACCGTGCTCACGTGGATCGCGGCGCGGACGTCGCGGATCGACGTCGGGGCCGCCGTGCTGCAGATCCCGGCCCGCACCCCGGCGATGACGGCGATGACCGCCGCGACGCTCGACACGCTCTCGGGCGGCCGCTTCCGGCTCGGCCTCGGCGTGTCCGGGCCGCAGGTGTCCGAGGGCTGGCACGGCGTGCGGTTCGCCGCGCCGGTGGGCCGGACCCGGGAGTACGCCTCGATCGTGCGGGCGGCGCTGCGGCGTGAGCGGCTGAGGTTCGAGGGGGAACACTTCACGCTGCCGCTGCCGGACGGCCCCGGCAAGGCGCTGCGGCTGACCGTCCGCCCGGCCCGCAAGCACATCCCGCTCTACCTGGCCGCGATCGGCCCGAAGAACCTGGAGCTGGCCGGGGAGATCGCCGACGGCTGGCTGCCGGTGTTCTTCTCGCCGGCGCACGCGGGGGAACAGCTGGCGCACGTCCGCGCCGGTGCCGAGCGGGCCGGACGCACCCTGGACGGCTTCGACGTCGTCCCGTCCGTGCCGCTGGTGCCGGGCGAGGACTGGCGGGCGTGCGCGGACGCCGTCCGCGGCTACGCGGCGCTCTACCTCGGGGGGATGGGCAGCAAGGAGAAGAACTTCTACAACCGGCTGGCGTGCCGGATGGGATTCGCGGCCGAGGCCGCCGAAGTGCAGGAAAAGTACCTGGCCGGTGACCGGGTGGGGGCGATGGCGGCGGTGCCGCCGGAGTTCCTCGACGCGACGTCGCTGCTGGGCCCGAAGGAACGGATCGCGGAGAAGATGACGGAATACGCCGAAGCCGGCGTGACGACCCTGTCGGTGTCGCCCTACACGCCGGAGCCGGCCGCGGCGCTGCGCACGGCGGTCGAGGCCCTCGAGCTGGCGGGGGTGGCCTGACGTGGGGTGGTTCGAAGCACTCGTCCTGGGCCTGGTCCAGGGCCTGACGGAGTTCCTGCCGATCTCCTCGAGCGCGCACCTGCGGATCGTCGCGGCGCTGGCCGGCTGGGACGACCCGGGCGCGGCGTTCACCGCCGTCACCCAGATCGGCACCGAGCTGGCGGTGATCATCTACTTCGGGCCGAAGATCGGGAAGATCCTGCGGGCCTGGTTCTTCTCGCTGTACAAGGCGGAGTGGCGCCGGGACCCGGACGCCCGGCTGGGCTGGCTGATCATCGTCGGCTCACTGCCGATCGTGGTGCTCGGCCTGCTGCTGCAGGACCAGATCGACAGCGCGTTCCGCGACCTGCGGATCACCGCGACCGTGCTCATCGTGTTCGGCGTGATCCTGCTGGTCGCCGACCGGATCGGGAAGCAGGACCGCACGCTCGACGACCTGACCGTGCCGCACGGGCTCGGCTTCGGCTTCGCGCAGGCGCTGGCGCTGATCCCCGGTGTCTCCCGCTCGGGCGGCACGACGAGCGCGGGCCTGCTGCTCGGCTACACCCGGGCGGAGGCGGCGGAGTACTCGTTCCTGCTGGCGCTGCCGGCGGTGTTCGGGTCGGGCGTGTACAAGCTCAAGGACATCGGCGCCGGCGGGGTGCCGGCCCAGTGGGGCCCGACGATCCTGGCCACGCTGGTCGCGTTCGGCGTGGGGTACGCGGTGATCGCCTGGCTGATGGCCTACATCAAGAAGCGCAGCTTCGTGCCGTTCGTGATCTACCGGCTGGTGCTCGGCGTGTTGCTGTACGTGCTGATCTTCAGCGGGGTCCTCGACCCGAACGCGGGCCCGGTCGGCCACTGATCACCGGTCTGCCGCAGCCGGTCGTGAGTGGTAAGGCGGGTTAGAACCCGCCTTACCACTCACGACCTCGGGCCGCGGGGGGACTGCATGATCGGTCCCCACGTAGGGTGGGGGTCGTGAGTACGGTCATTCTGCTGCGCCACGGCAAGTCCACGGCCAACGGTTCCGGCATCCTGGCCGGGCGGTCCCCGAAGGTCAGCCTCGACGACACCGGGCGCGGCCAGGCGGACAAGCTCGTCGAGCGGCTCGACGGCGTGCCGCTGGCCGGGCTGGTCGTGTCGCCCATGCTGCGGTGCAAGCAGACCGTCGGCCCCCTGGCGGCGGCCCGCGGGCTCGACAAGGTCGTCGAGCCCGGGCTGTCCGAAGTGGACTACGGCGACTGGACCGGCAAGGAGCTCAAGCACCTGGCCAAGGAGCCGCTCTGGCGGGTGGTGCAGGCGCACGCCTCGGCCGCGGTGTTCCCCGGCGGCGAAGGGCTCGCGGCGATGCAGGCGCGGTCGGTGGCCGCCGTCCGCGCGCACGACCGGCGGATCGCGGCCGAGCACGGCGACCACGCCGTCTGGCTGCTGTGCAGCCACGGCGACGTGATCAAGTCCATCCTCGCCGACGCCCTCGGCCAGCACCTGGACGCCTTCCAGCGGATCGTCGTCGACCCGGCGTCGATCTCGGTCGTGCGCTACACCGAGACGCGGCCGTTCGTGATGCGCGTCAACGACCACGGCGGCGACCTGCGCGGCATCGTGCCCCCGGAGCCCAAGCCGAAACGGGGCAAGAAGGCGGCGCCGAGCAGCGACGCCGTGGTGGGCGGTACCACGGGCCGGTGACCCTGGCCACCTCCGGAAAGCGCTGACATCGACCCAGGCGGACCCCGTAGGGTGGCAAGACCGAGTGTCTGTCCCCGACCAGGAGCCTGCCCGATGATTTCGCCGGACAACCCGTTCGCCGCACCCAGCGAGCTGCCCTACGCCCTGCCGCCCTTCGACCGGATCTCCGACGAGCACTACCGGCCCGCGTTCGAGGCCGGGCTGGCCGAGCACGCGGCGGAGATCGAGCAGATCGCGGCGCAGGACGCCGAGCCGACGTTCGAGAACACCATCGTTGCCCTCGAACGCGCCGGCGAGCTGCTGGGCCGGGTGGCGAGCGTGTTCTACAACCTGTCCGGCTCCAACAGCACCGACGAGATCCAGGCCATCCAGGCGGAGTTCGCGCCGAAACTGGCCGCCCACCACGACGCCATCCACCTGAACCCGCAGCTGTTCGCCCGGATCGACGCCCTGCACGCGCGCCGCGGCGAACTCGGGCTGGACGAGGAGTCGCTGCGGCTGCTGGAACGGCGGCACACCGACTTCAGCCGCGCCGGCGCCGGGCTCGGCGAGGCCGAGCAGGCCCGGCTGCGCGAGCTCAACGAGCAGCTGTCCACGCTGCAGACGAAGTTCCAGCAGAACCTGCTCAAGGACACCAACGAGCTCGCGGTCGTCATCACCGACCGCGCCGAGCTCGACGGCTTCGGCGAAGGCGCGATCGCCACCGCGGCCGAAGCGGCGTCCGCCCGCGGCGAAGACGGCAAGTACGTACTCACGCTGAGCCTGCCGACGAGCCAGGCGTCCCCGCTCGAGACCCTGCGCGACCGGGACGTCCGTGAGCGCATCCACACCGCGTCGATGGCGCGGGGCAACCGCGGCAACGCCAACGACAACAACGCCATCGTCGCCGAGATCGTCCGCCTGCGCGCCGAACGGGCCGCCCTGCTCGGTTACCCCAACCACGCCGCGTACGTCATCGCGGACGAGACGGCGAAGACGGCCGAAGCCGCCGCCGGGCTGCTGGAGCGGCTGGCACCCGCGGCCGTCGCGAACGCCCGCGCCGAAGCCGCCGAACTCCAGCAGCTGCTGGAAGCCGACGTGCCGGGCGCGAAGCTGGCGCCGTCGGACTGGCCGTTCTACGCCGCCCAGGTCCGCCGCGAGCGCTTCGACGTCGACACCGAGGCACTGCGGCCGTACTTCGAGGCCGACCGCGTGTACCTCGACGGCGTCTTCTTCGCCGCGACGAAGCTGTACGGCCTGACCTTCACCGAACGCGACGACCTGCCGAAGTACCACCCGGAGGTCCGGACCTTCGAGGTGTTCGACGCCGACGGCAGCCCGCTGGGCCTGTACCTGCTCGACCTGTACACCCGCGACGCCAAGCGCGGCGGCGCCTGGATGAACACCTTCGTCGACCAGTCCGACCTGCTGGGCCGCAAGACGGTCGTGGTCAACGTGCTGAACGTGAACAAGCCGCCGGCGGGGGAGCCGACGCTGCTCACCTTCGACGAGCTCGTCACCGCGTTCCACGAGTTCGGCCACGCCCTGCACGCGCTGGTCTCCTCGGTCCGCTACCCGACCTTCTCCGGCACCAACGTCCCCCGCGACTTCGTCGAATACCCGTCGCAGGTCAACGAGATGTGGATGCTGTGGCCGGAAGTCCTGGCCCACTACGCGAAGCACCACGAGACGGGGGAGGCGCTGCCGCAGGAGCAGGTGGACAAGCTGCTCGCCGCCCAGCAGTACGGCGAAGGGTTCTCCACCACCGAGTACCTGGCCGCGTCCCTGCTCGACCAGGCCTGGCACGGCCTCGGCGTCGACGACCGGGTGGGGGACGTGCAGCGGTTCGAGGCGGAGGCCCTCGTGAAGGCCGGCGTGGCCGTGGACGCGATCCCGCCGCGCTACCGCACGACGTACTTCGCCCACATCTTCAGCGGCGGCTACAGCGCCGGGTACTACTCCTACATCTGGAGCGAGGTCCTCGACGCCGACACCGTCCAGTGGTTCCGCGAAAACGGGGGACTGACCCGCGACAACGGCGACCACTTCCGGCGCACCCTGCTCGGCCGGGGAGGGAGCATCGATCCGATGGACGCCTTCCGGGCCTTCCGCGGCCGCGACCCCGAGATCGAGCCCCTGCTGGCCCGCCGAGGCCTCGGCGGAGTCTGACACTCTCTCCTGTATAACGACCTATACTGTGGGGCTGGTTTCGAAAACCGGCCCCACAGTAGCCAGCACAAAAAGACGCTTCGACGGGGTCGGGACGCGAAAAGGGGCCGCCGTCCGCAATGGACGGCGGCCCCTTTCCGGTGGCTGGGCTCAGATGAGGCCGAGCTTCTGCACGGTGTCGCGTTCTTCGACGAGCTCGGCGACGGAGGCGTCGATGCGGGCGCGGGAGAAGTCGTCGATCTCGAGGCCCTGGACGATCTTGTACTGGCCGTTCTCGGCGGTGACCGGGAAGGACGAGATGAGGCCTTCGGGGACGCCGTAGGAGCCGTCGGAGGCGACGGCGGCGGAGGTCCAGTCGCCGGCCGGGGTGCCGTTGACCCAGGTGTACACGTGGTCGATGGCGGCGGAGGCGGCCGAGGCGGCGGAGGAGAGGCCGCGGGCTTCGATGATGGCCGCGCCGCGCTTGGCGACGGTGGGGATGAAGTCGTTTTCGAGCCAGGCCTGGTCGACGGCGTCGGCGATGGCCTTGCCGCCGAATTCGGCGTGCTGGACCGAGGGGTACTGGGTGGCGGAGTGGTTGCCCCAGATGGCGACCTTCTTGAGGTCGGTCACCGGGACGCCGAGCTTCTTGGCGAGCTGGGCGAGGGCGCGGTTGTGGTCGAGGCGGGTCATCGCGGTGAAGCGGTCGGCGGGCACGTCGGGGGCGTGCGAGCGGGCGATGAGGGCGTTGGTGTTGGCGGGGTTGCCGACGACGAGGACCTTGATGTCGTCGGCGGCGCCGGCGTTGATGGCTTCGCCCTGGGGCTTGAAGATGCCGCCGTTGGCTTCGAGGAGGTCGCCGCGCTCCATGCCCTTGCTGCGGGGGCGGGCGCCGACGAGGAGGGCGATGTTGGTGCCTTCGAAGGCCTGCTTGGGGTCGTCGAAGATGTCGGTGCCGGCGAGGAGCGGGAACGCGCCGTCTTCGAGTTCCATGGCGGTGCCCTCGGCCGCCTTGACCGCCTGCGGGATCTCGAGGAGCCGCAGCTTCACCGGGACGTCCTGGCCGAGGAGCTGACCGGACGCGATGCGGAAGAGCAGCGCGTAGCCGATCTGGCCGGCGGCGCCGGTGACGGTCACGTTGACGGGGGCTTGGGTCATTGCGGTTCTCCAGCTTGAGACGACTTTGGCTTGTGAGTGGAGCCTATCCCTCCCGGGCGTTGCCGTTCGGGTGCGTCCAGTCACTCCTGCTGGATCGATCAGGTATCGGTCACGTTGGCGGCGAGCCGGTGGAGGAGGTCGGCGAGCTGGGCGATTTCGGTGTCGGTGAGGCCTTGGCGCATGCGTTGGTCGTGGGCGATGGCGGCGGTGGCGAGGCGGTGGAAGAGCTGTTCGCCGTCGTCGGTGAGTTCGACGAGGTGGACGCGGCGGTTGGCGGGGTCGCGGCGGCGGGTGACGAGGCCGGCGTCTTCCATGCCGTTGAGGTGGTGGGTGAGGGTGGCGCCTTGGATGCCGACGGCGTCGGCGAGTTCGCGTTGGTTGGCGGCGGGGGTGGTTTTGAGGGAGATGAGGATCTGCCAGACGGGTTGGGAGCCGCCGGCGGCGGCGAGGGCGTGGTCGAAGGCGCGGGCGGCGGTTTTGGCGGTGCGGGCGAGGACGACGCCGATGGGGGCGGTGGCGGGTTGGGGCACGGGCGGACCTTAGCGCAGATGCCGAGAAGTCTAAGTGTTTGACATCTAATGGTTAGACTTCTAACGTTGAGGCATCGAACGGAAGGGGAACGCCATGAGCACCGAAGAGCAGGTCCGCGAGTTCGGCCGCCGGTGGGCGGCGGAGGAGGAACGCGGCGACACCGCGGCGTTGGGGGCGCTGGCGACCGACGGGTTCCGCTTGGTCGGGCCGCTGGGTTTCGTGCTGGACCGTGACCAGTGGCTGGCGCGCTACGACGGCGGCGATCTGGTGACGGAGAAGCTGGACTGGGCCGAGGTGGAGGTCCGCGAGTTCGGCAGGACCGCGATCGCGATCGGTGTGCACGAGCAGGTGGCCACGCACCGGGGGAACCCGGTGAACGGCCGATTCCGCGCGACGCACGTGCTGGTCCGGGCCGACGACGGCTGGCGGCTGGCGGGGATGCACCTGAGCCCGATCGGCGGCCCGTTCGTCCCGGGTGGTGGCGGGCGGTGAGCGTCGAACTGAATCACACGATCGTGTGTGCCACCGACCGGGAGAAGTCGGCGGAGTTCCTGGCCGGGATCCTGGGGTTGGCGACCGAGCCGGTCGCCGGGCCCTTCGTGCCCGTTCGCCTGGCGAACGGCGTCACGCTGGACTTCATGCAGGTCGACCGCGTCACGGGTCAGCACTACGCGTTCCTGGTCGGCGAAGACGACTTCGACGCCGCGCTGGCGCGGATCGAGGCGGCCGGCGTCGCGTACTGGGCGGATCCGTTCCACGAACGGCCCGGGGCGGTCAACCGCCTCAACGGCGGCCGCGGGCTCTACTTCGAGGACCCCGACGGCCACAACCTGGAACTGCTGACGAGGGGGTAGCCGTGCGCTTGAGCATCGGGGTCACGGACTTCTCGTGGCCGGAAAAGCTGACCGACGAGCTCGCCGCCGTCGCGGTGGCGGCCGAGGACGCCGGGCTGGACACGCTGTGGGTCGCCGACCACCTGCTGCAGGCCGACCCGCACAGCGCCGCGGACGCGGCGATGCTGGAGGCCTACACGACGCTGGGTTTCCTCGCCGGGCGGACGAGCCGGATCGGGCTGGGCACCATGGTGTCGGCCGTGACGTTCCGGCCGCCCGCCCTGCTGGTCAAGGCCGTCACCACGCTGGACGTCCTGTCCGGTGGGCGGGCCCGGTTCGGCATCGGCGCCGGCCACCACGACGGGGAGGCGCGGGCGATGGGCCTGCCGTTCCCGCCGGTGGGCGAGCGGTTCGCGCGGCTGGAGGAGACCGTGCGGCTGGCGCTGCGGATGTGGGCGGGTGACGAGTCGCCGTTCGAGGGGGAGCACTACCGGCTGGAGCAGCCGATCGGGAGTCCGCGGCCGGTGCGGCGGCCGCCGATCCTCGTCGGCGGGGCGGGTGAGCGGCGGACGCTGCGGCTGGTCGCGCGGTACGCCGACGCGTGCAACGTGTTCGACGTCCCGGATGGCGGGCGGACGGTGCGGCACAAGCTGGCGGTGCTGCGGCGCCACTGCGAGGAGGTCGGGCGGTCGTACGGGGAGATCGAGAAGACGATCAGCACGCGGCTGGCGCCCGGTGAGCCGGCGGAGTCGTTCGCGCGGCGGTGTGCGGAGTTCGCCGGGTGGGGTGTCGAGCACGCGGTGGTGATCACGGCCGGTCCGTGGGCGGTGGCGGGGGTCGAGACGCTGGGGCGGGTGGCGGCGTTGATCGGCTGAGCCGGACGTCACGCGGGTGATCGTGGGCGGTCGCCGGGGGAGCGGGGGCGCGAAATCGTTTTCTCCGAGCATTTATTCGCGCCCGCCGGAATGGGCTTTGTGAAAATTGTCGAAACGTGAGCAATGCCGCTTGGTGGGACGAGACGTGTAGCGTTGCTCCGTTCAGCGGGGTTCTCTTCCATGATCCTTTCGCTACCATGGTCCGGCCCCCGTCCCCAATTTGAATGTATTGGGAAGGATTCCGATGCTGTCTGCGGTCGTTGCTGCCGTAATGGCGCTGTCCTCTGTGGTCGCCCCGCATTCGTGGAACACTCCTCCGCCGCCCGACAAAATCGTCATCGACGTCGTGAACGCCATCGGCACCGGCTGCCCGCTCGGCACGTCGGCGGTGGCTGTTTCGCAGGACAACACGGCGTTCACCGTGACGTACAGCGCCTACACCGCCTTGGTCGGGGTCGGCGCCGGCCCGCTCGACGCGCGGAAGAACTGCCAGATCGGCCTGCGGGTGCACGTGCCACAGGGGTTCACCTACGGAATCGCGCAGGCGGACTACCGCGGGTTCGCGCACCTGGAGCGCGGTGCGACCGGCCTGGAACGGGCCAACTACTATTTCCAGGGTAATTCACCGACGGCCTACATTCAGCATCCGCTGACCGGGCCGTTCGAAGAGGACTGGCATTTCACAGACAAGACGGAAGTCGGGGCTATCGTGTTCAAGCCCTGCGGCGAGGAACGCAACCTGAACATCAACACGGAATTGCGGGCCGCGGCCGGGACGTCGGATCCGAAGAAGACCACCAGTTACGTGACCATGGACTCGACCGACGGCAGCATCACGACCACCTACCACTTCGCGTGGCTCACCTGCCCGTGACCGGCTCCGGGTGACCGGAGGTCCAGAGGGGCGGCGCGGTCGATGAGCCGCGCCGCTCCGGCCCCGCTCAGGCTTTGGCGGGGGTGCGGGGATCGGTGGCTTCGACGCCGAAGACGCGGCCGAGGGAGACGAGGGCTTCGTCGAGGTGGCTGAGGCTGGAGAGGACGGCCCGGGTTTCGGCCGCGTCGACGCGGTCGGAGACGGGGGTGCCGTCGTCGCGCACGAGCGTGCCGGGTGTGGGGCCACCCGGGGCGTCGAGCGCGGTGCGCAGGACGTCGATGTTGGCCAGCAGCCGTCCGGTGAACTGCCCGAGCCGGTCGGCGTCGGCGCCGGTGAGCTGGCCGGGCTGGGCGCGGGCGGCGACGTGCCGCGCCCGGAAGGCGATGGTTTCCAGGGTGGTGAGCACGTGCCAGCCGTAGTCGCGGCGGGCGCTGCGCAGGTTCACCGGGTGGGTCAGCGGTTCGATGGTGGTGCGGACCTGGTCGACGCTGCGGTCGAGGTCGCGGGAGAGTTCGATGATGTTGACGTTCTCCTCGCCGGCGAGCAGGCCGCGGGTGTGCTCGAGGAACTCCTCGAGGTCGTCGAGCACGGTGGCGATGTCGTCGAGCATGACCGAGCGGGTGCGGACCGGGACGATGACGACCGCGGCGAGGATGCCGGCGGCGGCGCCGACCGCGGTCTCGGCGACGCGGATCCAGAGCACTTCGAGGCTGAACGTGCCGAGCAGGCTGTAGAGCAGGCCGAGCATGCTGGTGACGAAGAAGGCCATCGCCACCTGGGAGACCCGCGCGGTATAGACCATCCCGAAGACGCACACGAGGATGAGGGCGAGGGTGGCGGCGGTGTTGCCGCCGACCAGCAGCGCGAGCAGGACGCCGCCGACGATGCCGATCAGGGTGCCGCCGAGGCGGCGGACGCCCTTGACGAAGGTGGCGCCGGCGCTCGAGGCGCCGATGAACACGACGAACACCGTGAGCACGGCCCAGTACCAGCGCTGGTGGGAGACGAGTTCGCCGCCGATGACGGCGAGCCCGCCGCCGACGACGGCCTGGATCGCGCTGCGGGTCCGGTTGTCGTAGGCGAACTTCGGTGCCGGCTCGTCAGTGTTGTCTCCGTCGGGGGCGAGCGGGTCCGGAGCGGCTTCCGGGGCCGCGGCGCGCTGGGCGCGGTCGTCGGCCAGCGCGAGCTCGGCCAGTGCCTTGCGGACGCCGTCGCCGGGTGCGGCGTGGGAGTCGATGCGGCTGCCTTCGACGAGCATCCGGCTGTATTCGCCGGTCTGGCTGATCAGCGGGAGTTCCCGCGGGTCGCGTTCCATGAGGGCGCGGAAGCGGGCGAGCCGGGCGATGAGGTCGTCGCGGACGTCGGTGGTGAGTTCGTCGGAGCAGGTGCGCTGGACGGTGATCGCCAGCCAGCTGACGGCGAGCTCGACTTCGATGGCGCGGCGGCGCAGCACGTCGGCGGCGCGGGCGTCGAGGACGTCGGGGGCGGCGTCCTCGATGAGCAGCACGCATTCGTGCAGCCGGGCCAGCGCCGAGCGCAGCTGTTTGCGGGTGCGTTCGCTGCCGTTGACCGCGAGGTGGGCCTCGGTGGCGCGGACGACGGCGCCGAGGCGGGCGCGGAAGGCGCGGCGGACGCGCAGGAACTCGGCCGCGGCGTTGTGGCGCAGCAGGACGAACCGGACGAGGGCGTTGGCGAGGACGCCGACGCCGAGCGCCATCAGCAGCTGCGGGACCTGCTTGACGTGGGCCTGCAGGAACATCGGGAAGAAGAACAGGAAGAAGGCGATCGAGCCGAGCGCGGTGCCGCGGGGCCCGAAGCGCTGGGCGTAGACGGCGACGAAGATCAGCAGGACGAACACGATGCTGTCGGCCGGCGGCGCCGCCGAGCCGAGGCTGGCGACGGTGATCGACGTGGCCCCGGTGAGGAAGGCCAGGACGAGGGTGACGGCCTGGCCGCCCGGGGTCGGGTCGTTGACGGTGAACGCCGTCATCATCGCGGCGATGGCGCCGACGAGGGTGACGGTGAGGGGTACGTGCGCGGGCAGCAGGGCGAGCACGGCCAGGACGATGCCGAGCACGGCGGAGCCGGCCAGCCGCAGCCGGACCAGGCCGGGGTCGGCCGCCACGAGCCGGTCGAGGGCGGCGGTGCGGAACTGGTTCATCGGGCGAGGAGCTCCCACTGGGCGAGGGTGGTGCGGCGGCCGCGGGTGGCGGTGATCCGCAGCCGGTAGCGGGCGTGCCCGGCCGGGGTGGCGAGGACGAACGGGCGGGTCTGGCGGCGCCAGCGGAACAGCTCGTCGTCGCGTTCGTCCAGGGTGGACCATTCGGTGCCGTCGTCGGAGCCTTCCAGCACCCACGCGGCCGGGTCGCCGCGGCGGTCACCGGAGGTCAGCGTGTACATGGTGACTTCGCGGGGTGCGCCGGTGACGGTGAACTCGACCGCCGGGGTGGCGCTGCGGAAGGTCACCTGGGTGCGGGTGGTGTCGTCGAAGAGGGCGCCGGGTTTGGTGCCGTCGGAGCTGGTCGCGGTGCCGGTCAGGTCGGTGACCGGCACCGGCTGCTCGGCGGGCGGCGGCGGGGCGCCCCAGCCGGTCGGTTCGGTGGTCAGGTCGAAGACGAGCTCGGCGCCGGCGGCGAGGGTGGCGTGCGCGATCGAGGTGGCTTCGTGCGGTTCGCCGTCGACCGTGAGCCCGCGGACGTAGACGGTCTCCTCGGTGTTGCCGGGGGCGTGGACGACCAGTTTCCGGCCTTCGCCCAGGTGCACGGTGGCCTTCTCGAACAGCGGCGAGCCGATGGCGTAGCGCGGGCTGCCGACGGCGAGGGGGTAGAACCCCAGCGCGCTGAAGACGTACCAGGCGGACATTTCGCCGTTGTCCTCGTCGCCGGGGTAGCCCTGGCCGAGGTCGCTGCCGAGGTAGAGCCGCCGCAGCACCTCCCGCACGACGGCCTGGGTCTTCGCGGGTGCGCCGGCGTGGTTGTAGACGTAGGGGATGTGGTGGGAGGGCTGGTTGGAGTGGCCGTACTGGCCCATCCGGACGTCGCGGGCCTCGGTCATCTCGTGGATCAGGCCGCCGTACGCGCCGGGACGCCGGCCGGTTTCCGGGGTCGCGAAGAACGTGTCGAGCTTGGCTTCGAGTTCCGCGGTGCCGCCGTGGAGGGCGGCGAGGCCGGGGCCGTCGTGCGGTGCGGTGAAGGCGGTGTTCCAGGCGTTGGTCTCGACGAAGTCGCCGCCCCAGGCGGCCGGGTCGTAGCCCTGGGGGGCGAACTTGCGGCGGCCGTCGCGGTGACGGCCCTGGAAGAAGCCGATCTCCGGGTCGAAGTGGTGGACGTAGTGCTTCGCGCGCTCGCGGAAGTAGGCGGCGTAGTCGGCGTACCTCCGGGCCCGCGGCCCGTCGCTTTCCCGGGACAGTGCCTCGGCGAGGTTGGCCAGGCCGAAGTCGTTGATGCAGCCTTCCAGCGCCCAGGACAGTCCTTCGTGGACCGACACCGGCGTGTAGTGGAGGAAGATCGACTCTTCGAGGCCCTTGCGGCCGACCGCGCGGCGCGGCGGGGTGACGGTGGCGTTCTTCAGGGCGGCGTCGAAGGCGGCCTCGACGTCGAAGTCGCGGACGCCCTTGAGGTAGGCGTCGGCGAAGGCGACGTCGGAACTGGTCCCGGTCATCAGGTCGGCGTAGCCGGGTGAAGACCAGCGGGCGATCCAGCCGCCTTCGCGGTACTGCTGGACGAAGCCGTCGATCATCCGGCCGCAGCGCTGCGGGGTGAGCAGCGCGTAGGCGGGCCAGGTGGTGCGGTAGGTGTCCCAGAAGCCGTTGTTGACGTACAGCTCGCCGTCGACGACCTTCGCGCCGGTGCGCCGGCGGGTGCTCGGCCACCACCGGCGCACCACCGGGCTGGCGTGCCGGATCCCCTTCGGCGTGTTCTCGTGGGCGACGTTCGGGTAGAGGAACAGCCGGTAGAGGTTCGAGTACAGCGTCGTGCGCTGGTCTTCGGTGGCGCCTTCGACCTCGACGCGGCCCAGTTCCTCCTGCCACAGCCGTCTGGCTTGCGCCTTGACCTCTTCGACCGTCGTCCCGGCCGGGATCTCCAGCTCCAGGTTGCGCTTGGCCTGGGCGAGGCTGATCAGCGACGTCGCGATCCGCAGCGTGACGTCGGGGCCGTCGAACTCGAAGTAGCCGGAGACGCGCCGCCACGGCGGGAAGCGGACCTTGGCGCCGCGGGTGGCCGGGGCGTCGGTGACGCCGTAGACGAACATCCGCCGCGCGCCGGCCGACAGCCGGCTGCGGACTCCTGTGTAGCCGGTGATCACGCCGGTGTCGGGGTTGATGCGCAGCCGGCCGCGGTTGCGGACGTTGTCGAACAGCAGCCAGCCGTGCTTGGTGGGGAAGGTGAACCGCATGATCGCCGCGTGTGACGTCGGGGCGAGGTCGGCGGTCATGCCGTTGGCGAACCGGACGCCGTAGTGGTGGGGCGAGTCCGTCTCGTCGTCGTGGGAGAAGGCGAGGGCGCGCTTGCGGCGGTCGCGTTGGACCGGGCCGGTGCCGGGCATGAGGTGGAAGGTGTGCCGGTCGCCCATCCACGGGCTCGGCTGGTGCGACAGCGCGAAGGCCTGCAGCGCGGGCCGGTTCTGGTCGTCGTTGTGGCGGTGATAGGAGTAGAGCCAGTTGGTGACGCCGGCGTCGGTGACCGGGGTCCAGAAGTTGAACCCGTGCGGGACCGCGGTGGCCGGGAAGTTGTTGCCGCGGGAGAAGTCGCCGCTGGAGTGGGTGCCGCGGGTGGTGCGGACGCAGTCGACGGGGTCGCGCGGCGGCTCGGGGCGTTCGGCGATGCGGACGTCGTCGAGCCAGCCGGTGATCTCCCCGGGCGCGTCGGTGCGCAGCACGATCCGGGCGATCCGGCGCCCGGCGAAGGCGCCCAGCGGGCGGCGGACGAGGTTCCACTGGTCCACCCACAGCGTCTTGTCGTCCACCGGGTCGAAGCCCGCGGTGGTGCCGTCGGCGAACTCGACGTCGAGGCTGACCCGGGTGGCGTGGTAGGCGGGGATCTCGCCGTCGGCCACCGGGAAGACCACATAGGACAGCTCGGTGCGCCCGGTCACCGGGACATCGGGTTCGAACAGGACGGCTCGCGGCCGCTCGGTGTAGCGCAGGGCACGCAGGCCGGTGCAGCCGACGCCGGTCTTGGCCGTGGGGGAGCGGTCCGGGCCGCCGCCGACGTGCAGGGCGGGGTCCACCGGCTGCGGGTCACCGGTTTCGAAGGACGAGAAGAACACGGCGTCGGACATGCGCCCACCGTAACCGCCGCCGAACGGCGCAGCGTGCTGAACACCGCTGCCCGTTCGGCGGCGCCCGTTCTACGCGACGGCGGTGCCCTCCAGCTCGACCAGCTGGCCCGGGATCGCCAGCCGGCTCACCCCGAGCATCGTGGTGGCCGGGGCCACCCCGGCGGCGCCCAGCCGCGCCGCCAGCACGCCGTAGTGGGGGAACAACCCGTCGACGTCGTTGGTGTAGACAGTGAGCCGGACCAGGTTGGCCAGCGCCATGCCGGCCTCGGCGAGCACGGCCTCCAGGTTGTCCAGGCTCACCGCGAGCTGGGCGGCCATGTCCCCCTCGTGCCGGGGCTTGCCCTCGGCGTCGGTCGACGTCTGCCCCGAGCCCTGCGAGACCGCGCCACGGCCATCGCCGACCGCTACCGGTCGTGAGTGGTAAGGCGGGTTCTAACCCGCCTTACCACTCACGACCGGCACGGACCTACAGCTTCGTGCACTGCCCGGCCACCGGGCCGCGCACGACGTTCGGCAGGTCGTGGTCCGTCGGCGCCGGGTTGTTCACCGCACACGCCAGCGGGCCGCCCACCGTGCTCGACGTCAGCACCGGCCCGTGGTTGCCCGTCAGCGCCACCGGCCCGCCGATGTCGGTCAGCTCGATCGACACCGTCCCGGTCGCCGCGGTGATCGCCACCGGACCGGCCACCTTCGTGCGGTTCAGCACCACCTGAGCCGCGCCCGTCGCCGCCAGCGGTCCCTTCAGCGAACCGCCCCGGACGATCAGCGACGCACCCGGACCCACCGTGACCGGCCCCGACACCGTCGCGTTCTCCAGGCACACCGTCCCGCTCGACACCGACAGCGGCCCGGACTGCGCACCCGTCACCGTGCGCGTGCACGCCGCGTCCGGCTTGCCCAGCAGCTCGAACTCGGCCAGCTGCGCCGGAGCGCCGGTGCTGGTCGCGGTCACCTCGAGCCGGTAGTAGGCGTAGTGCGCCGGGTCGGCCACCTTGAACGCGCGGGTCTGCTGCCGCCAGCTGAACGCCTGGTTCTCCTGCCGGTCGGCCACCGCCCACGTCTTGCCGTCGTAGGAGCCCTTCAGCACCCAGCTCTTCGGGTCGCCCGCACCGGTCTGGGACGTCAGCGTGTAGTGCGTGACGGCCTCGTCGGTGCTGTTGAGCTGGTACTGCACGGCGCCGGTGACCGCGGCCTGGGTGCGCGAGGTGTTATCCACCAGCGCGGCCGCGTTTGAGCCGTCCGAAGTGGACAGCGTGCCCCGGCCGGGGCCGGTCTCGTCGTGCAGCGGCGCCGGAGCGGCGTCACCCTGGGTGATCGACTTCGGCGCGTCGTTCGGGCCGGTGCCCCACGACGACGGGTTCGGGCCCATGTCGAAGTCGATCTTCCCGCCGCGAGCGATCAGGTCGTGCGGCAGCGACGTCGAGGAGTACGCCTTGCCGTTGACCTTCACGCCCTGGACGTAGACGTTCTTCGCGCTGTTCTTCGGCGCGTTGATCACCAGGTCCTTGCCACCGGCCAGGTGGATCGTCGCCTTCTTGAACAGCGGCGACCCGATCGCGTAGTCCGGGCTGCCCATCTGCAGCGGGTAAAAGCCCAGCGCGCTGAAGGTCCACCACGCCGACTGCTCGCCGTTGTCCTCGTCACCCGCGTAGCCCTGGCCGATCTCGCTGCCGGTGTAAAGCCGCGAGAGCGCCTCGCGGACCTTCTCCTGCGTCTTGGCCGGCTGGCCCGCGTAGTCGTACATGTAGAGCGTGTGGTGCGAGGCCTGGTTGGAGTGGCCGAGCTGGCCCATCCGCACGTCGCGGGCCTCCCGCATCTCGTGGATCACCCCGCCGTAGGAGCCTGGGAAGTTCGCGGTCTCCTGGTCGGCGAAGAAGGCGTCCAGCTTCTTGGCCAGGCCCGCCTTGCCGCCGTAGAGGTTCGCCAGGCCCTGCCCGTCCTGCGGCACGGAGAACGCCATGCCCCAGCCGTTGGTTTCGGTGTAGTCGATGCCCCACACCCGCGGGTCGTAGTCCTGCGGCGACCGGCTGAACTTGCCCGCCGCGTCCCGGCCCTGGAAGAACCCGACACTCGGGTCGAACAGGTTCACGTACTGCTGCGCGCGGCCGGTGAAGTACTCGTAGTTGGCCAGGTACTCCGGCTTGCGCGGATCGCTCGCGGGGGCTTCGTCGTAGAGCTTCTTCGACAGGTTCGCGATGCCGAAGTCGTTGACGTACCCCTCGATCGACCACGAGAACCCGTGGTCGGCCGTGTTGGGCGAGTAGCCGAGGAAGATGCCCTCGTCGATGCCCTTGCGGCCGACCGCGTTGTTCGGCGGGGTCACCGTCGCGTCCTTCAACGCCGCGTCGTAGAACGACTTGACGTCGAAGTTGCGCACGCCCTTGAGGTAGGCGTCGGCGAAGGCCACGTCGGCGCTGGTGCCGGTCATCAGGTCCGCGTAGCCCGGGGAGGACCAGCGGGAGATCCAGCCGCCGTCGCGGTACTGCTGCACGAACCCGTCGACCATCTTCCCGGCCATGTCCGGCGTGAGCAGCGAATACGCCGGCCAGGTGGTGCGGTAGGTGTCCCAGAACCCGTTGTTGACGTAGGTCTGGCCGTCGACGATCTTCGCCCCGGTCTGCGTCGGGGTGTCCGCCCCGGCCTTGGGGGAGACGAAGCTGGCGTACTGGTACTTCGGCTTCGCCGGCGTGCCGGTGTTCTCGAACCCGGAGTTCGGGTACAGGAACAGCCGGTACAGGTTCGAGTACAGCGTCGTCAGCTGGTCCTTCGACGCGCCCTCGACCTCGATGACCTTCAGCTGCTCGTCCCAGACCCGCTGCGCGGCGTCGCGGACGGAGTCGAAGGTCGCGGTCGGGGCGATCTCCTGCGCCAGGTTCTTCTTCGCCTGGTCCACGCTGATCAGCGACGTCGCGATCCGCATGGTCACCGTCTTGTCGGCCCCGGCGGCGAACCGCAGGTAGCCGGCGACGTTGTCGTGGCCCTGCCCGGTGAGCTTCGCACCCGCGGTGACCGGCTTGTCGAAGGTGGCGTAGACGAACATCCGGCCCGCCCCGGCCGACAGGCCGCTCTTGACGTCGGTGTAGCCCGACAGCGTGCCGCCCGCGGTGTCGAGCGTCAGCCCGCCCTGGTTCTTGTAGTTGTCGAAGATCAGGCTGGTGTCGTTGCCCGGGAAGGAGAACCGGAACACCGCCGCGTGGTCGGTCGGCGCGATCTCGGTCTTGATCCCGTTCTCGAACTGCACGCCGTAGTAGTGCGCGCGAGCCGTCTCGTTGTCGTGCTTGAACGCCAGCGCCCGCGCGTCGCGGTCGGCGGAGGGCACCCCGGCGGCCGCGGACGGCATCACCTGGAACGTCTGCCGGTCGCCCATCCACGGGCTCGGCTCGTGGCTGACGCTGAACGCCTGCAGCTCCGGCAGGTTCTGCTCGTTGTTCTGGCTGTGGTAGTTGTACATCCACCGCACGTCGCCGTTGTCGGCGTTCGCGTCCGTCACCGGGGTCCAGAAGTTGAACCCGTGCGGCACCGCCGTGGCCGGGAAGTTGTTGCCGCGGGAGAACGTGCCGTTGGCCATCGTGCCGCGCGTGGTGAGCACGTTGTCGCTCGGGCGGGTGCTGGCCGGCGGGGTCGGCGTCGCCGAGATCTTCACGTCGTCGAGCCAGCCCTGCAGCGAGCCGGGGCCGTCCGGGTTGTCGAAACCGACCAGGATCCGGTCGACCGTCTTGCCCTTGGCCACCGTGCCGATCGCCGAGCGCACCAGGTTCCACTGGTTGGTGTAGAGCACCTTGCTCTTGCCCTGGCCCTCCGGCGTCAGCGGGAAGCCGTACTGGTCGGTCGCGCCCAGGTCGCGCAGCCGGGTGCCGTCGGTGAAGACGAGGTCGATCGCCACGTTCGTGCTCTGGTACTTCAGGTCGTCCTTGATGAACTGCGGCTGGACCTTGTAGGACAGCTCGGTCGAGGGCACGACGGGGATGTCGACGTCGAAGACCTTGTTGTAGGAGAAGCCGTGGGGTTCGGTCTGGCTGCCGGAGTAGCGGAACGCCTTGAGGCCGGTGAAGCCGACGCGGTTCTTGTTCGTGTACCCGCTGGTCGGGCCGGCGTCGGTGAAGGTGCGCATGTTCGGCAGCGGCGGCGGCGCGGGCTCGTCGTTGGCCAGCAGCAGCTCCGACAGCTGCAGGATCGGGCCGCCGTTGTTGCGGGTGATGTCCAGCCGGTAGTACCGGTACGCCGGGGTCGGCGCGGCCAGCCGGTAGTCCTTCTGCTGGAACCGCGCGGTGAACGCCTGATCGGCCTGCTTGTCCAGATCGGTCCAGGCCGAAGCGTCGTTCGAGCCCTGCAGCGTCCAGTCCCTGGGGTCGCGCTCGGCGAAGTCGTTGGCCGAGGAGATCGCGTAGTGCGTGATCGACGTCGGCTCCGACAGGGTGATCTGCGCCGAAGCCGTCGGGTCCCAGGACAGCCACTTCGTGTCGGTGGTGCCGTCGACGAGGTTGGAGACGACCTCGCCGCCGCCGGTGTTCTCGCTGGTGGCGCTGGTTTCGGTCACCTTGCCGCGGATGTCGCCGGGGATCGCCGTGCCGTTCGCGCCGTTGATCCCGGACGCGCGCGGCTTGCCCGCCGCGTCGGTGTCGACCGTGTCGGTCCACGTCGGCTGGACGTCACCGGCCTCGAACGAGGACGAGAAATCGGCGGGGAGGGCGTCTTCGGCGGCGGACGAGGCCGCGGGGACGGCGACCAGGCCGGCGGCGACCACAGCGGCGGTCACCAGGAAAGCGACCGGCGGTCTGGCGCTTCGGGGCATCGTTGCTCCAAGCTCGGAGGGCGGATTCAGCAGCGCCGCGCAGGCGGGGACCGGCGGCGCCACCGAAGCGAAACGCGCGGGTGACATCGATGTCAAGACCGCTCGCCAAACCTGGCCGGAATCAGACAACGCGGAAACGCGGGCCCGATGAGAACGATCCGGACCGCCACCGCGACGCTTCCCACCACCGCATTCACCCCGCTCACCACCACCGCGCCGAAACCGATCCCGCGGTCCCGGTGTCGTCGCTAGGGTCAGGACCATGACGACGCCGGAGCCCGCCGACCGCGTACTCGCCCGCGCCTCCCTCGCCGAAGGCGACCCGACCGCCTGGTTCGACCGGCTCTACACCGCCGCCGCCCGCGGCGAAGCCACCGTCCCGTGGACCCGTGGCAAACCGGGGGCCGACCTGGCCGCCTGGGCCGAGACCCACCCCGGGGACGGCCGCCGCGCCCTGGTCGTCGGCAGCGCGCTGGGCGACGACGCGGAACTGCTGTCGGCCCACGGCTGGGCCGTCACGGGTTTCGACGTCGCCCCGACCGCGGTGGCCGCCGCCCGCGACCGGTTCCCGGAGTCGCGAGTGGACTACGTGGTCGCGGACCTGCTGAACCCGCCGCCGGCGTGGACCCACGCGTTCGACCTCGTCGTGGAGATCATCAACATCCAGGCCATGCCCCGCGAGTTCCGCCCCGCGGCGTGCAAGTCGCTGGCCTCGTTCCTCGCCCCGGGCGGCACGGCGATCGTGAGCGAGGTGGCGGAGGAGAAGCAGGACATGGCGCACTGGCAGGGTCCGCCCTGGCCGTTCAGCAAGGCGGAGATCGAATCCATCGCTCAGGACGGCGTCCGGCTGGTCAGCCTGGACACCAGCCTCGACGGCGGCCGCTACTGGGCCACCTTCACCCGCCAGCCCGGTGCCGGCCGGGTGTCGTCCCCACCACGGCCGTGAACGCCGCGATGAAGTGGCTCGGGTTCGCCCACCCGCACGCCCGGGCCGTGGCGGCGGTGTCGTGGCCGTCGGCCAGCAGGACCAGCGCGTGGCCGATGCGCACCTGCGTCCGCCACTCGTAGAACGTCATCCCCAGCTCGTCGCGGAACAACCGGCTCAGCGTGCGGGCACTGGCGCCGATCCGCTGCCCGAGTTCCGCCAGCGGCGTGGTGTCCCCGGGGTCCGCGTACAGCCGCCGCGCGATGGCCCGCAACCGGTCGTCACGCGGCTCGGGCAGGTGCAACGGCTGCTCGGGCGCTTCGCGCAGCTCGTCGACCAGGACCCGGCGCAGGCGGGCACTCGCCGCCCGGTCGTACACGCGCGTGCCGGTCAGCGCGAGCAGCACCTCGCGGGCGAGACCCGACGCCGTGAACACCACGGGACGAGCGGGGAGCAGCCGGGCCGGCGACGGCGGCAGGAACACGATCCGCATGTCGGTGTGGCCGTGCGCGCGGTGCCGGTGGACGAACCCGGCCGGCGTCCAGGCCACCCGGTTGGCCGGGACGATCGACGTCCCCCGCTCGGTGTGCACCGACAGCACGCCGCGCGCCGCGTAGACCAGGTGTCCCCGCTCGTGGACGTCCGCCGCGCTGGTGCCGCCCGGCGGCCACTGGTGGGCCCCGCCGGATGGCCAGATCCGCGACTCCGGGACGACTTGGCGGGCGATGGGCATGACTTGGCATTCTACCGGTGGCCGGCCACCGGCCCCGCCGGTGACAGTGGGGCCATGAACACGATGCGCGCGGCGGTTTGCGTCCGGCCCGGCGGCCCGGACGTGCTGGAAATCCGGGAGTTGCCCGTCCCGGCGGTCCGGGAGGGCTGGAGCCTGGTGCGGGTCCGGGGCGCCGGCCTGAACCGGTCGGAGCTGCGGACCCGGCAGGGGCACTCCCCGGACGTCGTCTTCCCGCGGGTGCTCGGCATCGAGTGCGTCGGCACCGTCGCCGCCTCGACCGACCCACGGCTGCCCGAAGGCACCACGGTCGCGGCGATGATGGGGGAGATGGGCCGCGCCTTCGACGGCGGCTACGCCGAATACGCCCTGTTGCCCAACCCGTTGCTGATGCCGGTCACCACCACCCTGCCCTGGGACGTCCTCGCGGCGCTGCCCGAGACGTACCTGACGGCCCGGGGCGCGCTCGACGCGCTCGGGATCGGCCCGGACAGCACCGGGCGGCTGCTCATCCGCGGCGGCACGTCCTCGGTCGGCCTGGCCGCCGCCGCGATCGCGGCCGGCCACGGCCTGGAGGTCGCCGCCACCACCCGCCGCCCGGACAAGGCCCGCGCGCTGACCGGCCACGTCCTCATCGACGACGGCGGCCCGCTGACCGGCCTGCCACGGCTGTGGCCCGAAGGCCCCGACTGGGTGCTCGACCTCGTCGGCGCCCGCACGTCCGTGGACTCGCTGCAGCTGGTCCGCCGCGGCGGCACGGTTTGCGTGGCGGGCTCGCTCAGCGGCTGGATCGTTCCCGGCTTCGAACCCATCGCGAACATCCCCTCCGGCACCAAGCTCACCGCCTTCCACAGCGACCACCTCAAAGGCCGCACCGACCTGCTGCAGCGGATCATCGGCGAGGTCGAGGCCAGCACCTACCACCCGCACGTCGACCGGGTCTTCCCCCTGGGTGAGATCGCCGCCGCCCACCGGTACATGGAAGCCGACCGCGCCGCTGGAAAACTCGTCGTCGTGCCGTGATCGGGTGACCTAGGCTCGGCGATCATGCCCACCACCTCACTGCAGATTCCCACCGCGGACGGCCAGGCCGACGCCTTCGCCGCGTTCCCCGGCGAAGGCGGGCCGCACCCCGGGGTGCTGATGTACCCGGACGGCTTCGGCATCCGGCCCGTGCTGCGGCAGATGGCGCAGGAACTCGCCGGTCACGGCTACTACGTGCTCGTCCCCAACCCCTTCTACCGGCACGGCCCGACACCGGTGATCGACCTCCCCGAGCACATCGGCGCAGCGGTCCGGCCCGCGATCTTCGCCCGGCTGATGCCGATGATCGAGGCACACACCACCGACCGGATCCTGCGCGACGCCGACGCCTTCGTCCGGTTCCTCACCGCCCGGCCGGAGGTCGGTCCCGGCCCTATCGCGACGACCGGCTACTGCATCGGCGGTCTCCTGGCGACGCACACCGCCGCGGCCCATCCCGACCGGGTGGCCGCCCTCGCCGCATTCCACGCCCCGGTCGGCGCCGCGGGGCCCGGCAGCCTGCACCGGCTCACCGCCCGGATCCACTTCGGCCACGCCGAAAGCGACCTGACGCCCGAGGCCCTCGGCGAACTCAACCGGACCCTGGACGCCGCCGGGCTCGACCACACCTCCGAGATCTACCCCGGAACCGTCCACGGCTTCACCATGGCCGACACCGACGCCTTCGACCCCGCCAGCCTGCGGCGGCACTGGGAAAGCCTGCTGGCTCTCCTCGGCCGGGCCCTCTAGCAGTTCTCGAGGAACCGGGCCAGGACGCGGGTGCCGAAGTGCAGGCCCGCCACCGGCACCCGCTCGTCCACCCCGTGCGCCATCGCCCGGTACGGGAACCCCTCCGGCAGCCACAGCGGCGCGAAGCCGTAGCAGTCGATCCCCAGCCGGCTGAAGGCCTTCGCATCCGTCCCGCCGCCCAGGCAGTACGGCACCACCACCGCTTCCGGGTCCTCCGCCCGCAACGCCTCGGCCATCGCGGTGAACCACGGCGAATCCACCGGCGCCTGCACCGGCGGCTGGTGCGCGACGAACTCCCGCGTCACACCTTCGCCGAGCAGCTCGTCCAGCGCGGCGAACAACTCCTCCTCCGTGCCCGGCAGCACCCGGACGTCCACCTGCGCGGTCGCCGTCGACGGGATCACGTTCACCTTGTAGCCCGCGGCCAGCATCGTCGGGGTCGTGCTGTTGCGGACCGTCGGCACCACCAGCGAACCGGCCGGTCCCAGCGCCGCCACCGCCGCGTCCACACCCTCCGATGTGGACAGATCCACGTCAACGCCCAGCGCCGCGCCGGTCCGCTCCAGGAACGCCCGCACCGCCGGGGTCAGCGCCACCGGCCACTCGTGCGACGCGATCCGGTGCAGCGCCCCCACCAGCCGGGTGACGGCGTTCTCGGCGTTCGGGCGCGAGCCGTGCCCGGCCCGGCCGCGGGCGGTCAGCCGCAGGTGCGCCGTCCCGCGTTCGGCCGTCCCCACCGGGTACAGGTGCACGTCCCGGCCGTCGGCCGCGGGCACGTGGTAGGTGTAGCCGCCCGACTCGCTGATCGCCGCCACGCAGCCTTCGAACAGCTCCGGGTGGCGCTCGACCAGCCAGTGCGCGCCCCACTCGCCGCGGTCCTCCTCGTCGGCGACGAACGCCAGCACCAGGTCCCGCCGCGGCCGCGCCCCGCCGGCCAGCGCCGCGAGCACCATCGCCACGAAGTCCTTCATGTCCGTCGCGCCGCGGCCCCACAGGTACCCGTCGCGCACCTCGCCGGCGAACGGCGGCACCGACCAGTCCGCGGCGTCCGCCGGGACGACGTCCAGGTGCCCCTGAACCAGCAGCGCCGGTAGCGCCGGATCGGTGCCCGGCACGCGGGCGATGACGCTGGCCCGGCCCGGCGCGGCCTCCAGGATCCGCGAGGGGATACCCAGGCCGTCGAGGAACGCGGCCACGTACTCCGCCGCCGGCCGCTCCGCGTTGGCGTCGTTGTTCCCGCGGTTGGTGGTGTCGAAGCGGATCAGGTCCGCGCACAGCTCGACGACGTCAGCCATAAATACCCTGCACCGCCCCCGCCGCGATCGCCGTGACGACCTTGAAACACTTCATCGCCTCGGTCATGGTCGGCGCGTCGAACCCGACCCGCCGCGTCCCGATCTGCTCCACCGTCGGGATCACCGCCGTCGCCTGCGCCAGGTGGCTCGCGTCGAACTCCACCTCGATCCGGTGCGGCCCGGCCCGCCGCTCTTCCCGGCCCGCGCGCCCCACGGCGTCGGCCGCCGCGCCGGTCAGCAGCTCCGCGGTGCGCGAGGGCGGCAGGCAGATCGCCGCGTACCGGCTCACACATTCCTTCACTTGGACCAGCTCCGCCTCCGGAGCGTAATCACGGGCGTCGTCGCACGTTTTGTCGTCACCCGAAACGAGCAGGACAGGGACGCCGTACTCCGCGGCCATGCCCGCGTTCAGCCGCCCCTCGCTCGCCGGGACGTCGTCCAGCCACACCCCGGTGATCTGGTTCTCCAGGTAGGTGTGCGAAAGCACCCCGTCGAAGCCCGCGCCCGCGTGGTAGCCGAGGAACACCACACCGTCCACACCGGAATCGACGCCCTGCATCATCGACAACGGCTTGTGCCGCCCGGTGAGCATCCGCGCCCGCGGGTCGAGGTCCTCCAGCAGCAGGTTCCGTTGCGAGGAATGGGCTTCGTTGACCAGCACGTCGCTCGCCCCCGCCTCGAACAGCCCGGCCAGCACGGCGTTGACGTCGCCGGTGAACAGCCGCCGGAAGCGGTCCCACTGCGGCGAACCGGGCACGACGTCGTCGGTCCAGGTGACGCCGGTGGCGCCCTCCATGTCCGCCGAGATCAGGATGCGCATGCCCGGCACTCTAACCAGCGCGCCCGGCCACCGGACGCGAAACGCCCGCATCGCCGAATGTCACGCAGCGTGACGGTCGGCGGGTCGATAACGATCGGGCACCTGCCGAGGCGGCAACATATTGCGCGATTGTCCCGATATGTGGTTACTTCTCGTCCTTGGGGAGGCTCACAAGCGAACGATGGGGTGGTTTTCGGTGCAGTTCCAACACAGAGCCGGGCGATTCGCCCGCGTGGGCGCGGCCGTCGCGGCCGCGACACTGGCGGCGATCCCGCTCGCCGTTCCCGCCCAGGCCCAGCAGGCCAAGGTGCTGCGGGTCGCGCTCACCACCGGCATCGACCACCTCAACCCCTTCACCGCCGTGCTGTCGGCGTCCACCCAGATCGGCCGGTTCACCTTCGAGTTCCTGACCGTCCCGGACGCCGCGAAGGCCGAAGCCGCGCCCGCGCTCGCCGAGTCGTGGACCCCGTCGCCGGACAAGCTCACCTGGACCTTCAAGATCCGCAGCGGCGTCAAGTGGAGCGACGGGCAGCCGGTGACCGCCAAGGACGCGGCCTACACCTTCAACCGCATGCTCACCGACGAAAACGCCCGCACCGCCAACGGCAACTACGTCGCCAACTTCGAGACGGTCACCGCGCCCGACGACACCACCCTCGTCATCAAGACCAAGACCGTGCAGGTCAACATGAACCTGCTCGACGTGCCGATCGTGCCCCAGCACATCTGGGAGCCGGTCAAGGACCTCAAGGCCGCCTCGACCGACACCCTCGCCGTCGCCGGTGTGTCCGACGGCCCCTTCCACGTCACCGAGTACAAGCCGAACGAGTACGTCAAGTTCAGCGCCAACAAGGACTACTGGCGCGGCGCCCCCAAGATCGACGAGCTGCAGCTGCTGCAGTTCAAGGACACCGAAGCCGCGGTCAACGCGCTCAAGCAGGGCGAAGTCGACGTCATCAACCGGCTCAACCCCAACCAGTTCGCCGCGCTGCAGGGCCAGCAGGGCATCACCACCAACGCCGCGCCCGGCCGCCGCTACGACGAGCTGGCGATCAACTTCGGCGTCACCGACAACGCCAACAACCCGATCGGGGACGGCAACCCGGTCCTCAAGGACCTCAACGTCCGCAAGGCCATCGCCCAGGCCGTCGACACCAAGACCCTCGTCGACAAGGTCCTCAAGGGCCTCGGCCAGGTCGGCGGCGGTGTCGTGCCCGCCATCTACGGCGCCTACCACTGGGACCCCAGCGACGCCGAACGCATCAAGTTCGACCTCGCCGCGGCCAACACCACCCTCGAGCAGGCCGGCTACAAGAAGGGCGCCGACGGCGTCCGCACCGCCCCCGGCGGCGCCAAGCTGGAGCTGCGCCTGACCGGGCACGCGAACCGCAGCTACGACCAGGGCGTCGCCCAATACGTCACCGGCTGGCTCAAGGACGTCGGCATCACCGTCAAGCAGGACCTGGTCTCCGACGACGAGCTGTCCGACCGCACCGACGCCGGCAAGTACGACCTCGCCATCGGCGGCTACGGCACCAACCCCGACCCGGACTACGCCCTCTCGCTGCACACCTGCGCCGCCCGCCCCAGTGCCGAGGGCAAGGGCGGCAGCACCGACACCTTCTTCTGCGACGCCGCCTACGACGACCTCTACAAGAAGCAGCTCACCGAAACCGACGACACCAAGCGCGCCGACTACGTCAAGCAGGCCCAGGCCCGGCTCTACAGCCAGGTCCCGACCATCGTGCTCGACTACCAGAACGCGCTCGAGGCCTACCGCTCCGACAAGTTCTCCGGCTTCACCACCCAGCCGCAGCCCCAGGGCGCCATCCTCGAGCAGACCGGCTACTGGGGCGTCTACGGCGCCACCCCCGCCGGCACCACGAACACGGCCGATTCCGGCAGCGGCGGCACCGTGCTGTGGATCGTCATCGGCGCGGTCGTCGTGGTCGTCCTCGTCGGCGGCGGCATCGCGCTGGGCCGCCGCGGCAAGACCTCGGAAGACCGCGAGTAACCATGACCGCCCCCGAACAAGCCGCGGTGCTCGTCGACCCCGACGAACACCGCGGCGGGACCGGCACGGCCCGGTTCGTCCTCACCAAGGTCGCCGAAGCACTGATCAGCATCGTGCTGGTGATCGTGCTGTTCTTCTTCCTCTTCCGGATGCTGCCCGGCGACCCGGTCGCCGCGATGACCCGCGACCACCCCACCAGCCCCCAGCAGATCGCCGAGCTGCGCGAGAAGATGGGCGTCGACAAGCCCGTCCTCGTCCAGTTCGGCACCTACTTCTGGAACCTGCTGCACGGTGACCTCGGCGAATCCCGGCTGCTCAACAACGGCCGCCCGGTCGCCGACATGATCGGCGAACGGCTCTGGCCGACCGTCCTGCTCGTCGGCAGCGCCACCCTGCTCGCCGTCGTCCTCGGCCTCTGGCTCGGCATCCGCGCCGCCTGGCGCCGCGACAGCTTCTTCGACCGCAGCCAGACCGGGATCGCGCTGACCCTGTGGTCGGTCCCGCAGTTCTGGCTGGGCCTGATGCTGCTCGTGGTGACCGGCGGCCTCTTCCCCAGCCGCGGCATGCACTCACCCGACGCCGCCCCCGACGTCCTCTCCCAGACCCTCGACGTCCTGCACCACCTGGTGCTGCCGTGCGTGACGCTGCTGGCGGTGTTCTACGCCCAGTACATGCTCATCATGCGGTCGTCGCTGCTGGGGGAGATGAACGCCGACTACCTCACCACCGCCCGCGCCAAGGGGCTGCGCGACGACCTCGTCCGCCGCCGCCACGCCGTCCCCAACGCCCTCCTGCCCACCACCACGCTGGTGTTCATGCAGTTCGGCCACGTCGTCGCCGGCGCGGTCACCGTCGAGGCCGTGTTCAGCTGGCCCGGCCTGGGCCAGCTCACCTACGACGCCCTGCACGGCCCCGACCTGCCGGTGCTCCAAGGCGTGTTCACCGTGCTGGCGAGCGCGGTGGTGCTGATGAACCTGCTCGCGGAACTGCTCTACCGCGTGCTCGACCCCAGGGTGCGTGCCTCATGACCACCGCCGGAACACCACGGCAGATCGCCTGGTCACGCCGCCGCGCGTCGCTGGCCGGGACCTGGCGCGAGTTCGCCGGCCAGCGGGCCGCACTCACCGGGCTCGTCCTGCTCGGCGCCACCGTGCTCGTCGCCCTGCTGCTGCCGCTGATCAGCGACGACAGCGGCCTCGACGTCACCAAGGCCACCGGGGCACCACTGTCCCCGCCGAGTGCCGGCTTCTGGCTCGGCACCGACAACTTCGGCCGGTCCGTGCTGCTCATGACCGTCTGGGGCACCCGGGTCTCCCTGCTCGTCGGGTTCTCCGCGGCCCTGCTGTCGGTCGTCATCGGCACCCTGATCGGCATCACCGCCGCCCACTTCGGCGGCTGGGTGTCGGCGACCCTGCTGCGGTTCACCGACTTCTTCCTGGTCCTGCCGTCGCTGATCCTCGCGATCGCGCTGTCGGCGGTGCTGCCCCGAGGCGTCGGCACGATCATCATCGCCATCGGCCTCACCGCCTGGCCCAGCACCGCCCGGCTCGTCCGCGCCCAGACGCTGACCATCGAAAGCCGCCCCTACATCGAGCGCGCCCACGCCCTCGGCGGCGGCCACCTGCACATCATCGCCCGGCACGTCCTGCCCGGCGTGATGCCGCTGGTCCTGGCCAACACCACCCTGGTCGTCGGCAACGCCGTCATCGCCGACGCGACCCTGTCCTTCCTCGGCGTCGGCGACGTCAATTC
Source organism: Amycolatopsis sp. cmx-13-12 (assembly GCA_049998155.1). Taxonomy (GTDB): domain Bacteria; phylum Actinomycetota; class Actinomycetes; order Mycobacteriales; family Pseudonocardiaceae; genus Amycolatopsis. The sequence continues at coordinate 613,937 of JAEBES010000003.1, forward strand.
CGTCAGCTGGGGCAAGGTGCTCGAAGACGCCCTCAACAACGGCGCCATCAGCCGCGGCGCCTGGTGGAACGTGCTCCCGCCGGGCATCGCCATCGTCCTCGTCGTCCTCTTCTTCACCCTGGTCGGCCGGGGCCTGGAGACCGTGTTCAACCCGAGGTTGAAGAAGTGACCACCCCGCTGCTGCAGCTCACCGACCTGACCGTGACCTACGCGGTGGGGAACACCGACGTCCCCGCCGTCCGCGGCGTCGACCTCACCCTCGACCCCGGCGGCACCCTCGGCGTCGCGGGGGAGTCCGGCTCCGGCAAGTCCACCGTCGCGATGAGCGTGCTGCGGCTGCTGCCGCGCACGGCGAAGATCACCGGCGACATCCTCCTCGACGGCGAAGACGTCACCACCATGAAGTGGGGCCGGCTGCGCGCGGTCCGGTGGGCCGAGGCGTCGGTGGTGTTCCAGGGCGCCATGCACGCGCTCAACCCGGTCCGCAAGATCGGGGCGCAGATCGCCGAACCACTGCGGCTGCACCCGCCGTCCGGCAAGGCCCTCACCGACGCGCAGGTCGACGCCCGGGTCGCCGAACTGCTCACCCAGGTCGACCTGCCCCCGAGCCGGGCCGGTGCCTACCCGCACGAGCTGTCCGGCGGGCAGAAGCAGCGGGTCATGATCGCCATGGCCCTGGCCTGCTCGCCCCGGCTGATCATCGCCGACGAGCCGACCACCGCCCTCGACGTCATCGTCCAGGCCCAGGTCCTCGCCCTGCTCACCCGGCTGGTCGCCGAACAGCGGATCGGGCTGATCATGATCAGCCACGACCTGTCGGTGCTCGCCGCCACCTGCGACCGCATCGCCGTCATGTACGACGGGCAGGTCGTCGAAGAAGGCCCCAGCGCCGAGGTGATGGGCGCGCCCCGGCACGAGCACACGCGGGCGCTGGCCGCGGCCTTCCCGACCGTCGGCGACCCGGTGTCCCGGTTCGCGCCGGCCACCAGCACCCCGCTGCCACCCGAACCGCCGGACCGGGTGGCGGGGGAACCGCTGCTGGCCGCGGAGAACCTGCGCGTGTCCTTCCGCGACCGCACCGGCAAGCGGATCGACGCCGTCAACGGCGTCGACCTCACCGTGGCCCGCGACGAGATCGTCGCACTGGTCGGCCAGTCCGGCTCCGGCAAGACCACGCTCGCCCGCACCTTGCTCGGCCTGCAGAAACCCGACTCCGGCGTGGTCCGCTACGCCGGCAACCCGATGCCGTCCGGCGGCGCCGGGCTCAAGGCCTACCGCCGCCAGGTCCAGCTCGTCCTGCAGGACCCGACCAGCGCGCTCAACCCGGCCCACACGGTGTACGAGGCCGTCGCCGAAGGTCCGCGGATCCACCAGCTCGCCGACGAACGCGCGGTCGTCCACCGGGCCCTGGAGGCCGCGGAGCTGCGACCGGCGGAGAAGTACACCGACCGGCTCCCGCACCAGCTCTCCGGCGGCCAGCGCCAGCGCGTCGTCATCGCCGGGGCGCTGGCGCTCGAACCGTCGGTGGTGGTGGCCGACGAACCGGTCGCGTCGCTGGACGCCTCCGTGCGCGGCGAAATCCTCGGGCTGCTGCTGCGGCTGCGGCGCGAACTTGGCCTCGCCGCCCTGGTGATCACCCACGACCTGGGCCTGGCCTGGAACATCGCCGACCGGGTCGCCGTGATGTACCGCGGCGAGCTGGTCGAAACCGGCACCGTGGAGCAGGTCCTGCTCGACCCGCGGCACGAGTACACGAAGTCCCTGCTGGCCGCCCTGCCCGGCGGCACCGCCCAGCGCCGCACCGTGGGAACCTGACACTGCGGGAACCCCGCACGAGCGCGTTGTGTAATCTCCCAACGGAAATGGCGACCACCACCGACCCCGCACAGACGCCCTCGACCGGACTGGCCGAGCGGCTCCGCGTGCCCTCGCGATTCCCCTACCGCACGATCGCGATGGGCACCGTCGGCAGCACCCTGCTGATGATCGCCGCCCTCGGCGCCGGCGGCATCCTGATCTCCGACCCCGTCCTCGGCCACGGCCCGCTGTCCTGGGTCCGCTACGGCCACGGGCGGATGCTCGCCAACGCCGTCCTCTACACCGGCTTCGGCCTGGTCGTGTGGGCCTGGGTCCGGCTCGGCCGCTACGTGCTGCTCGGCCGGGTCGGCAGCCGGCCCGTCCTGATCGCCGCCGGCTGCTGGATGGCGCCGCTGCTGGTGTCGCCGCCGCTGTTCACCCGCGACGTCTTCTCCTACCTCGGCCAGGGCGCCCAGCTGCTCTACGGGCTCGACCCGTACGCCAACGGCCCCGCCGAGCTCGACGTGCTGCCGAACGTGGTGCAGAACGTCCACCCGCTCTGGCAGACCACCCCCGCCCCGTACGGGCCGCTGTTCCTGCTGATCTCCAAGGGCGTGGTCGCCACCACCGGCGACAACATGATCCTCGGCGTCATCCTCATGCGCGTCGTGCTGCTGGTCGGTCTCGCCGGGACGCTGTGGGCGCTCCCGCGGCTGGTCAAGCACCTCGGCGGCAAGCTCCCGGTCGCGCTGTGGCTCGCGGTCGCCAGCCCGATGATGGTCATCCACCTCTTCGGCGGCCCGCACAACGACCTGATGATGCTCGCGTTCCTCACCATCGGCGTCCTCGCCGCCCTGGAACGCAAGCACGTGGTCGCGGTCGTCCTGGTCACCATCGGCATGCTGATCAAGCCCACCGCGGCGATCGCGCTGCCGTTCATCGTCTGGATGTGGGCCAACCACCTCACCGGCGAGTCGAAGGTCCGCAACTTCCTGCGCGCCGGCGCGGCCTCGGTGGGCCTGTTCTTGCCGGTGTTCGTCGCGGGCACGTGGATCTCCCTGGGCTCGCTCAACCTGGGCTGGTGGTCCGGCCTCAAGGCCCCGCAGCTCATCGCGAACTGGCTGAACATCCCGACCGGCATCGGCGAGGTCTTCTACAACCTGGTCCACCTGATCGTGGACGTCCAGGTCTCCCCGTTCGTGACGGTCGCCCGCGCGGCCGGCATGCTCGTGCTGATCGGCTTCGGTGCTCGCCAGTGGTGGCTCGCCCGCAACGGCGGCACGGAAGCGGTGTACCGGGCCGGCATCTCGCTGCTGGCGGTGGCCATCCTGATGCCGCCGACGCTGCCGTGGTACCTGACCTGGGGCTTCGTGCTCCTGTCGGCGTTCAAGTGGCAGCCGCGGCACCTGGCGCTCGTGGTGGCGGTGTCGGTGTTCGTGACGCTGGTGTACTACCCGACGGGCGAGCAGGCCCTGTACGACTGGTGGTTCATCGCCGGCGTCGTACTGGCGAGCCTCTACGCGGCGGCTTCCCTGCTGCGGCCGGACCCGCTGGGCCTCATCGACGCCTGGCGCCGCCCGGAGAAGTTCCTCCGCGACTGAGCCGTCGTGAGTGGTAAGGCGGGTTAGAACCCTACTTACCACTCACGACCCGGCCCAACCCCTCCACGTGTGCACGTCGGTGAGCACCACCGCGTGCTCCGGCGGCCGCTCCGCGTACTGCGCGTACTTCGCCACCAGCCACGACACCGGCTCCGCGCCCGGCGGCAACATCCGCGCGACGCCGTCCGCGCGGGCCCACCACAGCCGCGACCAGTCCTCGTCGTAGCCGTCGGCCAGGAAGCACACCGCCGGGTTCTCCGCGATGTTGCGCAGCCGCCGCAGGGCCGTCGTCGACTTCGGCTTGTGGTCCACCGCGAACACCACCTGATCGCCGTGGACGGCGAACGTCACCGGGACCAGGTGCGGCACCCCGGCCGCCGACACCGTCGCCAGCCGGGCCACCCGCGCCGCGGCGAACCGTTCGCGCGCTTCGCCCGGGGTCACGTCAGCGCCGGCTCGTCGAACGTCAACGTGCCCAGGTCCGCGTCCAGCGTCACCGGGACCCCCAGCGGCAACGTCGGCGATGATGCCACGTGCCCGAACCCGAACTCCTCCACCAGCGGCACGCCCAGCGGCACCAGCCGGTCCACCATCAGCGCCCGCACCTCCGACGAGGGCCCGCACGCCGCCCACGAACCCAGCACGATCCCGCGGACGCCGTCGAACCACCCGCTGCGCAGCAGCTGCGTCAGCATCCGGTCCAGCCGGTACACGCTCTCGGTCACGTCCTCCAGCACCACGATCGCGTCCCGCCCCGAGCCGTGCTCCGGCGTGCCGATCCCCGCCGCCAGCAGCGACAGGTTCCCGCCCGTCAGCACCCCCGAGGCCCGGCCCGGCACCAGCGGCGACCCGCCGCGGACCACCCGGTTCAGCTCCGGTTCGAACAGCGACCGCCGCAGGTGCTCGACCGCGAAGTCGTCGAACAGCACGCTCGCCGGCATCGGGGAGAACAAAGTGGACAGTCCCAGGTGGACACCCGCCGCCCGGTGCAGCGCCGTGATGTCCGACGACCCGGCCAGCACCTTCGGGCCCGCCGCCCGCAGCGCCGGCCAGTCCACCAGGTCCAGCATCCGCTGCACGCCGTAACCGCCGCGCGCCGCCAGCACGCACCGCACGCCCGGGTCCAGCCACGCCTCGGTGAACTCCGCCGCCCGCGCCGCGTCCGGGCCCGACAGGTACGGCGGCGATCCGGGCGACGCACGCACACACGGCCCGATGCTCACCTCGACACCCCAGCCGCGCAGCACCGGCAGCGCCTTCTCCAGCAGGTCCGCCGGCACCGGCCCGGCCGGCGCCACCAGGGCGAGGGTGTCCCCGGCCCGCAACCGCGGCGGCCTCACCGGGACAGCTCCAGCCGCGCCACACCCGGCGTCTCGAACCCGAACACCTGGCCGTAGAACGACAGTTCCGCCTCCAGCGCCGCCACGATCGTCGCCGCCTGCCGGAAGCCGTGCTGCTCGCCGGAGAACCGCTGGTAGGCGTACGGGATCCCGCGCCCGGCCAGCTGCGCCACGAACCGGTCGGCCTGCTCCGGCGGGCAGATCCGGTCCTCCAGGCCCTGCTGGAACAGCACCGCCCCGGCCAGCCGCCCGACGTTCGCCAGCGGGGAACGCTCGACGTACCGGTCCCGCACCTGCGGGAACGGCCCGACCAGCCCGTCGAGGTAGCGCGACTCGAAGTCGTGCGTGTCGCCGCCCCACCCGGCCAGGTCCAGCACCGGGTACATCACCGTGCCCGCCCGGTAGGTCTTCGTCGTCGTCAGCGCCGCCGCCGCGGTGAACCCGCCCGCGCTGCCGCCCTTGATCCCGAGCCGGTCGCCGTCGGCCAGCCCGGCCGCCACCAGCGCCTCCGCCACCGCCACGCAGTCGGCGACGTCCACCACGCCCCACTGTTCCCGCAGCCGCTCGCGGTAGGCGCGCCCGAACCCGGTGGACCCGCCGTAGTTCACCGCCGCCACGGCGATCCCGCGGCTGGTGAAGTACGCGATCTCCAGGTCCAGCCCGGCGAACCGCTGCCCGGTCGGGCCGCCGTGGACGTCCACCAGCAGCGGCGGGAGCTCACCCTCGGGCGCCGCGAACTCCGGGTTCCGCGGCAGGTACAGCACCACCGGCACGGTCTCGCCGTCCGCGGTGCTGAACACCCGCTCCTGCGGCTGCGGCAGGAACGCCGCGGGCAGCTCCGGCTGCGGCGTCAGGTCCGTCACCGCGCCGTCGAGCGAAACCCGCACGACAGCGGACTCCCGCGCCGGCCCGCCCGCGACGCCCACGACGTCGCCGCCGGCCACCGCGAATCCCGTCGAAGACCACGCCGTCAGCTCGCCGGTCACCGGCGTCACCGAGCCGTCGGCCTCGTCGAGCACCGCCAGCCGGCCCGAGGACAGCACCGCGTGCCGCCCGCCGCCCAGCGGGGCGAACCACCGCGACCCCACCTTCCACAGCGGCCCGCCCAGCTCCTGCTCCACCGGCGCCAGGTTCACCACGGACCCGTCCAGGCCGACCCGGTGCAGGTTCCACCAGCCGCCGGGGTCCAGCAGCGCCAGCAGCGCCGCCGGGGTCTCCCACTCGAGCTGGCACACCGAGACGTCCGCGCCGCCGGCCAGCACCCGGTGCGGCCCGAGCGAACCGTCCTCGCCGACGGCGGCCACGCACAGCTCGGTGCCGTCCCACGGCATCAGCGGGTGGTCCCAGCCGAACCAGGCCGCGTGCCGGCCGTCCGGCGACAGCTTCGGCACGGTCAGGAACCGGTGGCTCGCGGCCAGGACCCGGTCGCCGCCGCCGTCGACCGCGATCGCCACCAGCTCCCGCTCGAGATCGGTCGGACGCGGGCCGGTGCTGCGCTCCCGGACCGCCCACACCTCACCCGGCCGGCCGGCCCGCAGATCGCCGTAGCGGACGCTCTGCGGCTCGGCCGGGGACGGCGTGAGCGCCACCACGCCGATTTCGCTCTGCGCGTACACGCGCTGATCGGCCCAGTGCGTGAACACCACGATCCCGTCGGCCACCGCCCACGGCCTCCCGCCGTATTCGTGCAGCCGGTTGCGGACGTTCCACGGGGCGGCCAGGACGTCCTCGGTCCCGCCCGGCACCGCCCGGACCAGCGCGACCCGGCCCTGTTCCCCGGGTCTCGCCTCGGCCCACCACACCTCGCCGCCGACGACGTCGAGCCACTGCGGGCCGCCACCGGCGGCGGCCACTTCGGCGGCGGTGATGGGCGATGACCAGGTTCCGTACGAGGAGATCCGCGACACCCCCCGAGGCTAGCGGCCCGCGAACGGTGGGGCGGCGGATGCCGATCATGCGCCGGTGGCCTAGGGTCGTCAGTGCTATGTCTCGCGTAATCCACGTCTTCCGCCAGCCGGATCGGTTCGTCGCCGGCACCGTCGGCGAGCCCGGCGATCGCACGTTCTACCTCCAGGCGTCGGAGGACGTGCGCACGATCAGCGTCACCATCGAAAAACAGCAGGTCGTCGTCCTCGCGGAGCGCCTGAGCTCGCTGCTGGAGGAGGTCGCCAGCCGGTTCGGTGCCGACGTCCCCGACGACGCCCCCGAGGACCTCGTCGACCTCGACCCGCTCACCGTGCCGGTCGAGGAGGAGTTCCGCGTGGGCACCATGGGCCTGGGCTGGGACGCCGACAGCAGCGCGGTCGTCATCGAGCTGCTCGCCATCACCGAGGGCGAGGTCGACGAAACGGTCGTGCTCGACGACACCGAGGAAGGCCCGGACGCCGTCCGCGTCTTCCTCAGCCCGGCCGCCGCCCGCGCCTTCGCCGAGCGGGCCGACCGCGTCGTCAACGCCGGCCGCAAGCCGTGCCCGCTGTGCGCCGAGCCGCTCGACCCGAACGGGCACATCTGCCCCCGGCAGAACGGCTACCGGCGCGAGACCGACGCGGGCGAAGACTGACCATGACGCCCGCCCCGGCCGACCCCGCCTCCCGAGAACTCGTCACCCACGGCCGCATCGACGTCGAAGGCCGGCTGGTCGACGCCTCCAACGTCACCCTCTTCTGCGCCATCGAGCTCGACGGCGTCACCGGCCGGGTCGTCTACAAGCCGGTGTCGGGGGAGCGGCCGCTGTGGGACTTCCCCGACGGCACCCTCGCCGGGCGCGAGGTCGCCACCGCGATCATCGCCGACGCCGCCGGCATCGGCGCGATCCCGCCGACCGTGCTGCGCGACGGCCCGTTCGGCCCCGGCATGGTCCAGCTGTGGGTCGAAACCACCGAAGACGACCTGGTCGAAGTCCTGCCGCCTGACGACGTCCCCGACGGCTGGCGCCCGGTGCTGCACGCCCACGACCGGCTCGGCGAACCCGCGGTGCTCGCCCACGCGAACCACCCCGGGCTGCGCGACCTGGCCGTGCTCGACATCATCGCCAACAACACCGACCGCAAGGGCGGGCACCTCCTGCCCGGCGTCGACGGCCGCGTCTACGGCGTCGACCACGGCATCTGCCTGCACACCGACCCCAAGCTCCGGACCGTCCTGTGGGGCTGGATCGGCGAGCCGGTGCCGCCGGACACCGTCGAGAAGCTGCGCAAACTCCGCTCGGAGCTCGACGGCGGCCTCGGCAAGACCCTCGCCGAGCACATCACCAGGTTCGAGATCCGCGCGCTGGCCGAACGCACCGACGTCCTGCTCGCCGAGGGCATCTTCCCCGAGCCCGGCGACGACTGGCGGGCCATCCCGTGGCCGCTGTTCTGATCGACGACGCCGCCCGCGCCCGGCTCATCGGCCGATTCGGTGCCGAGCTCGCCGCCCCGTGGTGCGACACGCTCCCAAACCTCGTCGCCCGCCTGACCGACCGGTGGGGGCTGACCGTCCGCGAGGCCCGGCCCGGCAACACCGGCCGCACCCTTCTGTGCGACGGCCCCGCCGGCGACCTGCAGGTCCTGAAACTGACGCCCGACCCGGACGTCGCCAGGCTGGAGTTCGCCGGGCTGCAAGCCTGGCGGGGCTGCTCGCGAGCCGTGCAGGTGCTCGACACCGACCTGGCCGCGGGGGCGATCCTGCTCGAAGGCCTGGTCCCCGGCACCGAACTGCGCGGCCGCGAGGTCCCGTGGCGGGAAATCGGCGCCCTGCTCACCGAGCTGCACAGCGTGGCCCCGCCGCCCGGCCTGCCGCCGCTGACCGAGCGCGTGACCTTCATGTTCGACATCACCGAGCGCACCGTCCCCGGCTCGGCCGCCGAGCGGCACCTGACCCCCGAACTCCTGGGGCGCGCCCGGGGCCGGGCACTGGCCCTCGCCGAAGGTGGGCCGGTCGCGGTCGTGCACGGCGATCTGCACCCGGGCAACGTTCTCGACGCCGGCCCTCAGCGTGGCGTGGTCGCCATCGACCCGCGGCCGAGCGTCGGCGACCCGGCGTTCGACCTCGCCGACTGGCTCTACCTCCCGCTGGCCGCGGGCGGCACGCTCGACGACGGCATCGAGGCACTCCGGCCGCACCTGCCCGGACTCGACGCCGCCCGCGCCCGTGCATGGTGCGCTGCCCTGGCGCCGCTCGCCGCCCACCCGCCGCTGCGCCGCCGGGAACACACGCCGTTCACCGACGCGCTGCTGGAGATGGCGCGCTGACCGGCGTGGCATGCCGCTCCGGAGCCTCCGGGCCCACTACGTTCCCAGGTCGTGCGCTCCCATTCCTATGACGACGTGCTCGCCGGCCCGCGCCGCAAGAAGGTGCCGGAGGTCCCCGCCGAACCCGGTCTGGTCGTCGAGGACCCGGCCGGCGGTTTCTGCGGCGCGGTGGTGAAGATCGAGTACGGCAACGTCGTGCTCGAAGACGCCAAGGGCCGCCGCCGGGTCTTCCCGCTCGTGCCCGCCGGGTTCCTCCTGGAGGGCAAACCGGTGACGCTCGTGCCCTTCAAGGCCCCGGCGAAGGCACCGGCCCGGCAGGTCTCGGCCTCCGGTTCGGTCCGCGTCGAAGGGCTGAAGGCCCGCGTCGCCCGCGACTCGCGGATCTGGGTCGAAGGCAAGCACGACGCCGAGCTCGTCGAACGCGTCTGGGGTCACGACCTGCGTGTCGAAGGCGTCGTCGTCGAGCCGCTCGACGGCGTGGACGTCCTCGCCGACCGGATCGCCGAGTTCGGCACCGGCCCCGGCCGCCGCCTCGGCGTCCTGGTCGACCACCTGGTGCCCGGCAGCAAGGAGTCCCGGCTCGTGGAGGCCGTCCGGGACGAGAACGTCCTGGTCACCGGCCACCCCTACATCGACGTCTGGGAAGCCGTGCGGCCCGGGGCCGTCGGGATCGAAGCCTGGCCGAAGATCCCGCGCGGGATCGAGTGGAAGCAGGGGATCTGCGACGCACTCGGCTGGGGGCAACCCTTCGAAGGCTGGCAGCGTGTCCTGAGCGGGGTGAGCAGTTTCCGCGACCTCGAGACCCCGCTCATCGGGGCCGTGGAGCGGCTCATCGACTTCGTCACCGAACCGGCGGAAGAGGGCTGAATGTCCGAATTGTCCAAGGTTACGCGAAGGTCACGTCCCGTCACTGTGCCGGTGCGAACCGGCGTGATCTGAGAGCATGAAGCCATGTCTTGGGCACTGGTCTGGTTGATCGTCGGGATCGCCCTGATGATCGCCGAAGTCGTCTCCGGCGACTTCGTGCTGATCATGCTGGGGGTCGCCGCGCTGTTCGGCGCCGGTGCCGAGGTCCTCACCGGGAACCTGGTCATCGACGTCGCCGTGTTCGCCGTCGCCTCCGTCGGCATGCTCATGCTCGTCCGGCCCGCCCTCAAGCGGCGGTTCCTGGCCGGGCCGACCCACCACACCGGCGTCGACGCGCTGATCGGCGCCCGCGCGGTCGTGGTGTCCACAGTGGATGCCGAGACGGGCCGGGTGAAGCTGGGCGGCGACGTCTGGTCGGCCCGCAGCATGGGGGAGCACCTGCCGCCCATCGCCCCCGGCACCGCGGTCACGGTCGTCGAGATCTCCGGCGCCACCGCCGTCGTGTCGGCCGAGCCGTGAGCCTCGGACTCGTCATCGTCGGCGACGGCCACGCCGCGGTGCTCGAACGCGGCGGGCGGTTCCGCGCCGTCCTCGGCCCCGGCCGCCACGTCGTGCTCCCGTTCGCCGACCGGGTCCGGGCCCGGTTCGACCTCGGCGACCAGATCCTTTCGGCCCCGCCCCGCCCGGTCGAAGCCGGCGACGGGCAGGAAGTCCTCATCGGCTTCGAGGTCGTCTTCGCGGTGACCGATCCGCGCCTGGCCACCTACGAAATCGCCGCCCCGGCCATCGCGATCGAGCAGCTGGCCCGCACCGCGCTGCGGCAGGAAGCCGGCCTGACCACCGCCGAGCGCGCCGTCACCGCCCCCGGGGACCTGCACCGTACAGTGTGGACGGTCCTGCACGACACCACCGGCCGCTGGGGCATCACGACCAGGCAGCTGCACCTCGCGGTCAGCCCGCCCGCCGCACCCGGAACGCCGTCAACCGCGCAAGAATGGTACTAGGTAAGGGGAAATTCTCTTGACCGGATTTGTGATCGGCCTGGTCATCGCCTTGGCCTTGCTGGTGATCATCACGATCGCCAAGGCGGTCATGGTGGTGCCGCAGGCACAGTCGGCCGTGATCGAGCGGCTCGGCCGGTTCCGCACGGTCGCCTCGCCCGGCCTGAACATCCTCGTGCCGTTCCTGGACAAGGTGCGCGCTCGGATCGACCTGCGCGAGCAGGTCGTCTCGTTCCCGCCGCAGCCGGTGATCACCGAAGACAACCTGACGGTCTCGATCGACACGGTCGTGTACTTCCAGGTCACCGACTCGCGCGCCGCCGTGTACGAGATCTCCAACTACATCGTCGGTGTCGAGCAGCTGACCACCACCACGCTGCGCAACGTGGTCGGCGGCATGAGCCTCGAGCAGACCCTGACCTCCCGCGACTCCATCAACACCCAGCTGCGCGGCGTGCTCGACGAAGCCACCGGCCGCTGGGGCATCCGCGTGAGCCGCGTCGAGCTGAAGGCGATCGACCCGCCGCCCTCCATCCAGGACTCGATGGAGAAGCAGATGCGCGCCGACCGCGAGAAGCGCGCGATGATCCTCACCGCCGAAGGCCAGCGGGAATCGGCGATCAAGACCGCGGAAGGCCAGAAGCAAAGCCAGATCCTCTCGGCCGAAGGTGCCCGCCAGGCGACCATCCTCGCCGCCGAGGCCGAGCGGCAGTCGCGCATCCTGCGCGCGCAGGGTGAGCGGGCCGCGCGCTACCTGCAGGCGCAGGGCCAGGCGAAGGCGATCGAGAAGGTGTTCGCCGCGATCAAGGCCGGCCGGCCGACCCCGGAGGTACTGGCCTACCAGTACCTGCAGACGCTGCCGCAGATGGCGCAGGGCGACGCGAACAAGGTCTGGATGATCCCCAGCGACTACGGCAAGGCCCTCGAAGGCTTCGCCCGCGCGCTCGGTGCCCCCGGCGACGACGGCGTGTTCCGGTACGAGCCGCCGAAGGAAGACGACGTCCCGGACAAGCCCGACCTCGAGGACGACGAGGTTTCCAGCTGGTTCGAGACCAAGAGCGACCCGAAGGTCGCCGAGGCCGTCGCGGCCGCGGAAGCGGTGGCGCGCAAGGAGGTCCCGGCGATCGGGGCGCCCTCGTCGCCGCCCGCGCGGCCGTCGATCCCGCGTCCGGCCCAGCAGCAGGCCGAGCCGGCCGACGAGGACCGCGGCACCGAAGCCGTGCCCCCGCCGCAGCCGCCGTCGACGCCGAAGAGCGGTCAGCCGGCCCTGCCGCAGCCGCAGTCCCCGGCCGGCCCCCCGCCGGGCGGCCAGTACCAGGGCCAGCCGCCGCAGGCCCCGCCGCCGGGCCAGTTCGGCGGCCCGCAGCAGCAGAACCCGGGCTCGGGCCCGTTCCCGCAGCAGCCCCCGTTCGGCGGCCCCCAGGGCGGCCCGCGCCGCTGAGCAGTCTGCCGCAGCCGTCGTGAGTGGTAAGTAGGGTTAGAACCCTCCTTACCACTCACGACCGCGGCGGCAGACTCGGTGGTCTCAGGTGCGCTGGTAGACGGTGACGTCGTCGATGTCCGCTTTGGAGCGGTCCTTCAGGAAGATCACGCACAGCACCGTGACCACCGCCGACAGGACGATGTAGCCGGAGATCGCGTACGGCGTCCCGGTCGTGTGCAGCAGCCACGTCGCCAGCAGCGGTGCCGGCCCGCCCGCGAACACCGACGCCAGCTGGTAGCCCAGGCCCGCGCCGCCGTAGCGCAGGTGCGTCGGGAAACTTTCGCCGATCAACGCCGCCTGCGGCCCGTACTGCAGGGCGTGCGGGACGAACGAAACGACCACCGCGACGAACACCAGCGCGTGGCTGCCGTGCGCCAGGATCGTGAAGTACGGGAAGGCAATCAGCCCGGTCAGCACCGCCCCGCACAGGTAGACCCGTTTGCGGCCGAAGGTGTCCGACAGCGACGAGAACAACGGGATCATCGCCAGCTCGCACGCCGCCCCGACGAGGACCGCGTTGAGCACGAACGTCTTGCTGAACTCGTGCCGCGAGACGACGTAGATCAGCACGTAGCTGGTGAACAGGTAGAACGGCATCTGCTCGCTGAACCGGACGCCGGCCGAGAGCAGGATCTCCCGCCAGTGGTGCCGGATCGCGTCGAGCACCGGCGTGCGGGCGGTCTGCCGGTTCTCGACGAGCTTGGCGAACATCGGCGTCTCGAAGATCTTCAGCCGGATCACCAGCCCGACCGCGACCAGCACCAGGCTGAGCAGGAACGGGATCCGCCAGCCCCAGGAGTCGAAGGCGGCGGGGGAGAGCGTCGCCGACAGCAGCGTCATCCCGCCGGTGCCCAGCACCAGCCCGACCGGCACGCCGATCTGCGCGAAACTGGCCAGCAGCCCGCGTTTGCGCTGGTCACCCCACTCCATGGCGAGCAGCACCGAGCCGCTCCACTCCCCGCCGATGGCGATGCCCTGCACCAGCCGCAGCAGCACCAGGATCAGCGGCGCGGCGATGCCGATCGCCGACGTCCCGGGCAGCATGCCGACGACGCCGGAGGAGATGCCCATCAGCAGCAGCGTGACGATCAGCGTCGCCTTCCGCCCGATCCGGTCTCCCCAGTGCCCGAAGACGGCCGCCCCGACCGGCCGCGCGGCGAACCCGACCGCGTAGGTGGCGAACGACTGCATGGCGCCGGCGTAGGCGCTCGACGCGGGGAAGAACAGGTGCGGGAAGACCAAGGCCGCCGCGGTGTTGTACAGGAAGAAGTCGTACCACTCGATGGTCGTGCCGACCGCGCTCGCCAGCGCCGCCCGCCGTACCTGCACTCTGCTGTCCGCCGGCACCTTGTGAGTGACGTCGTTGCCGCCCAGAACCATCTCGCAACACCTCCGGTGACCGATGTCACACAACAGTGTGACGCCCCCGGACGATTTCGGCGATCGATGACCGCTTTCCCGTCCGGTCGGTGACCGGGCACCGGAGGTGCCGCGGGACTCAGGTGGCGACGGTGGCCACCGCCTCCACGCCGTAGGTGCGTGCGTAGCCGTTCTCGACGCCCACCAGCAGGTCCACCACCTCGAAGTAGCGGTCCCAGAACGGGGTTTCCCGCAGCGCGTCGATCAGCAGCCGGTAGGCGTCGTGGTCGTCGGCCTCCCAGACCCAGACGTCGGTGACCCGCGCCGAGTAGAACTCCGTGTCGTAGAAGCGGGACCGGACGCCCTGGGTGCGGGCTTCGATCACGGGGACGATCTGGGTCTTGAAGGCGTGGATCCGTTCGGGGACGGGCAACGCCAGCCACTCGGGCGTGGTCTTGACCAGCATGAACGCGGTGACGGTCGGCTCAGTGGGCATCGGGGGCCTCCGGGGCGGCGAGAACGGCGGGCTTGAGGGTGTCCGCGCACCACTGCGCGAACCCGGTGGCGGGGAACGCCTGCGGCACGCGGGGGACGCCGGCGTCCAGGCCCGCGTCCTTGGCGCGTTTCATGTCGACCACGCCCTCGACGAACGCGGCATCGAGGCCGTGGCCGAGCAGCGTGGTCCGCAGCTCGTCCAGTGACTCGCGGTGGTAGCGGACCGGGCGGCCCAGCTCCTCGGTCATGATGCGGGCCAGGTCGTCGGGTGCCAGGTCCTGCGGGCCGAGCACCGGAACGCGGCCGACGCCGGTCCACGAGCGGTCCAGCAGCAGCCCGGCGGCGGCCGCGGCGATGTCGGCCACGGCCACCAGCGGGGCCGGGCGGTCCGCGGCGACGGTGTCGGTGAAGACGCCGTGCTCCCGGATCGAGCCGGCCTCCTCCAGGAGGTTTTCGAAGAACGACGGGCAGGCCAGCGCGCGGTAGGCGACGCCGGAGGCGGCGATCAGGTCGTCCATCGCCAGGGTGGCGGTGACCAGCCCGGCGCGGGCGGCCTGCGGGGTGCCGCGGCCCAGCGCCGAAACGCCGACGACGTGGCCGACGCCGTGCTCGGCGAACGCCTGCGCGGCCGGGCGGGTGAAGCCGCGGAAGCCCTGCTCGGGTGGGACGGAGCCGTCCGGCGGCATCAGCCAGAACACGGCGTCGGCCCCGGCGAAGGCCCGCTCGACGGTCGCGGCGTCGCCGTGGGAGCCGGTGACCACCTCGACCCGCCCGCGCGCGGACTCCGGGAGCCGGGTCGGATCGCGGACCACGACCCGGAGCTGCTCGCCGCGCGCGGGTGCGGCGTCGAGCAGCAATGACAGCAGGCGCCCGCCGATCTGGCCGGTGGCTGCGGTGATGACGATCATGAAACCTCGCGGTTGTGTCGGATCGGATTGACCCCTCGATCGTGCGGATCCGGACCACATTGCCACAATGGGAACTTCAGCAATCAATCATTGCTCGGAACGGAAAAACGCTGGTGAGTAGCTCGCTGCCGAACCTCGACGCCAACCTCGCCGTCGCCCTCGACGCCCTGCTGACCGAGCAGAGCGTCACGCGGGCCGCCGAACGGCTGCGCACTTCGCCCGCGGCGATGAGCCGCACGCTGGCCCGGCTGCGCCGGGTGCTCCAGGACCCGCTGCTGGTGCGGGCCGGGCAGGCGATGGTGCCCACGCCCCGCGCCGAGGAACTGCGGGACGAAGCCGCCGCGGTGGTACGCCGGCTGGCGGCCCTGCTGACCCCGGGCGGCGGGATCGACCCCGCGGCCCTGCGGCGCACCTTCACCGTCCAGGCCGCCGACATCGTCGGCGCGGCCGTGGCCCCGGGGCTGCTCGACCTCGCCCGCCGTCAGGCTCCCGGCGTCTCGCTGCGGGTGCTGGCCGAGGAGTTCGAGGCGGGTCCCGCGCTTCGCGAGGGCCGGATCGACCTGGAGATCGGGAACATCGGCCACGCCGACCCGGAGGCCCGGGTCGAAGACCTGGTCACGCTGCGGATGGCGGCCGGCGTCCGCGAAGGGCACCCGCTGACCGAAGGCCCGCTGACGCCCGCCCGGCTGGCCGCGGCGGAGCACGTGGCGGTCAGTCGTAGAGGCCGGTTCACCGGCCCGCTGGACGCGGCCCTGGCCGAGCACGGGCTCACCCGCCGAGTCGGCGCCGTCCTGCCCGGCCACCTCGCGGCGATGGCCCTGGCCGCCGCCGGAGACGTGGTCTGCCTGGTCCCGACCGCGTTGCCGGGCGAGCCTCCCTCGCCCCTCGGCGACGCGGCGCACGCACTGGGCCTGCGGCTGCTGGACATCCCGCTGCCGCTGCCGCCCCTGAAGATCGGCATGGCCTGGCATCCGCGCCACGCCGCCGACGGCGGTCACCAGTGGCTGCGCAACGCCGTGCGCCGGCTCCTCCGCCCCGCGGCAAAACTTGCCGACTAGGCAAGTTTGCAGATTCTGCAAGTTTCGGTACGGTGGGTTCATGGACACCGACCGCGCCGGGCTCCGGGAGCGCAAGAAGCGGGAAACGCGCATCGCGCTGAGCTGGGCGGCGATCCGGTTGACCGTCGAACGCGGCTTCGACAACGTCCGGATCGAAGACATCGCCGCCGAAGCCGGGGTGTCCACCCGGACCTTCAGCAACTACTTCGGCAGCAAAGGCGAAGCCATCGTCGCCCGGCACCACGACCGGGCGCGCGCCATCGCCGCCGCGCTGCGGGACCGGCCGGCCGGGGAACCGATCTGGGACGCCCTCACCCGCGCCGCGCTCGACGGGTTCGCGCTCGGCGAACCCGTGCCCGACGGGAAGCCCGCCGACCGGAGCTGGGTCGAAGGCCTGCGGCTGATGGTCGCCGAGCCCGCCCTGCAGGGGGAGTTCCAAAAAGCCGGTGCGGCTGCCGAAGCCGAGTTCGCGCTCGCCGTCGCCGAACGCACCGGCACCGACGTCACCCGGGACGTCTACCCGCGGCTCGTCGCGGGTGTCGTCGGTGCCGCGCTCAACGTCGTCACCCAGCAATGGCTCGTCGCCGATCCGCGGCCGTCCCTGGAAGACGTCCTGCGCGACGTCTTCGGCCGGCTCGCCGCCGGCCTGCCCGAACCCCGCTAGCCCACCTCATCCACAGCAGCGCCCGCACGCCGGGCCGCTTCGCCGTGCCCGAAGAAGGGGAATCCACCATGGAAGACGTCGTCATCGCCGGAGCCGGCCCCAACGGCCTGATGCTCGCCTGCGAGCTCGCCTTGGCCGGCGTCCGGCCGCTGGTCCTGGAACGGCTGCCCGAACCCACCACCGAGAACCGCGCCAACGGCCTCGTCGGCCAGGTCGTCCGCCTCCTCGACCGCCGCGGCCTGCACGACCGGCTCGCCGGCCCGATCGCGCCGCCCGTGCCGGCGTTCGTCTTCGGCGGGCTGCGCCTGGACCTCACCCTCGCCGAGCGCAACTCGCTGAACATCCTCGGCGTGCCGCAGCGGCGCGTCGCGGCGATGCTCGACGAACGCGCCGCCGAACTCGGCGTCGAGGTCCGCCGCGGTCACGAGCTCATCGGGCTCACCCAGGACGCCGACGCGGTCACCCTCGACATCGCCGGGCCCGATGGCCCGCACCGGGTGCGAACCCGGTACCACGTCGGCGCCGACGGCGGCCGCAGCGTCACCCGCAAGCTCGCCGGCATCGGCTTCCCCGGCGTCACCGAAGACCGCACGCTGTCCTACACCGCGAACGCCACCGTGCCCGCGGAACTCGCCGACCCGGAATCGGGCGGCCTGCGCGTGCCGGGTCACGGCGTCATCCCGCCGTTCTTCCACTACCGCACCGAAACCGGCCTGTTCGTGTACGCGCCGTTCCCCACCGGTCCGCTGATCAGCACCATGGAATGGACCGATGGAGACGAGCCTGCCGACGAGCCGCCGATGACCCTCGACGAGCTGCGCGCGAGCATCCGGCGCGTCCTCGGGTTCGACCTGCCGCTCGGCGCGCCGGAGGGCGATGGCCCGCACCTGCTGCGGCGGCTGCGCGGACGCAACACGCGGCTGGCCGAGAAGTTCCGCGAAGGGCGCGTCCTGCTGGTCGGCGACGCCGCGCACGTCCACTCCGCGATCGGCGGTCCCGGCCTCAACCTCGGCCTGCAGGACGCCGTCGGCCTCGGCTGGAAGCTCGCCGCCACCGTGCACGGGTGGGCGCCGGCGGGTCTGCTCGACACCTACGAGAGCGAACGCCGCCCGGTCGCCGAGCGCGTCGTCATGCACACCCAGGCCCAGTCCGCGCTCGTCAGCCCCGGTCGCGACGTCACCGCGCTGCGCGAGCTGTTCGGCGAGCTCCTGCGGCTGCCGGGCGCCGTGCAGCACATCGCCGACCTGATGTCCGGCGCCGACGTCCGGTACGAGCCGGGCACCGACCACCCGCTCGACGGCCACTGGGCCCCCGACCTCGTGCTGGCCGACGGCACCCGGCTGGCCGACCTGACCACGACGGCCCGGCCGCTGCTGCTGGACTTCACCGGCTCGCTCGGTGACGAGCTGTCCGGCTGGGCCGACCGGGTCGACCACGTCCCCGGCCGGGCGGAGGGCGACGTGACCGCGCTGCTCGTCCGCCCCGACGGGTACATCGCCTGGGCGAGCAGCGCGGCGGAGCCGGACGACACCGAACGCAAGGCCCTGCGCACGGCCCTGGAACGGTGGTTCGGCACACCCCTTGACGCGTAGGAGATTCCCTACGTATTGTCGGCGGCATGACGATCACCCACGTGCAGTTCCTGACCCTGCCGGTCGCCGACCACGCCCGTGCCCGGGACTTCTACGTCGGCAAGCTGGGGTTCGAAGCCCTCGTCGACCGCCGCACGCCCGAAGGCGGCCGGTTCGTCCTGGTCGCGCCCAAGGGGGCGAAGACCGGCGTGGTGCTGACCGACCAGCAGGTGACCGGGGTCGAGCCCGGTCCGCGGCACTTCCAGCTGCAGACCACCGACGTCGACGCCGAGGTCGCCGCGCTGCGGGCGGCCGGGGTCGAGGTCGCCGATCCGGACGAGCGGCCGTGGGGCCGGGCGACGTCGTTCCGGGACGTCGACGGCCACACGATCGGCCTGCTCGAGCCGTCGGACTTCGGCGCCGTCCCGCGCTGATGCCGGTCAACGACGACGTCTTCGCCGCCCTCGCCAGCCCGGCGCGACGTGAGGTGCTGCGGCTGCTGCTCGACGGGCCGATGCCCGCCGGCGCCATCGCCGAACGGTTCGCCATGGCCCGGCCCAGCCTCTCGGAACACCTGCGGGTGCTGCGCGAGGCGGGCCTGGTCACCGAACAACGCCAGGGCCGCAACCGCGTCTACCGCCTCGACGCGGCCCCGCTCGAGGAAGTGGCGGATTGGCTGACCCCGTACGAGCGCTTCTGGCGCACCAAGCTCGCCAACCTGCGTGACCTGCTGGACGAGGAGGACGACCGGTGACCGACGACGACCCGGCCGCGATCCACGTCGACCAGTTCCTCGCCCACCCGCCCCGCAAGGTGTGGCGGGCGCTCACCGAACCGGACCTGCTCGAGCGCTGGCTCACCATGCCCAACGACATCAAACCTGTGGTGGGCCACCGGTTCGAGCTGCTGGCCGAGCCGGTGCCCGCGGCCGGGTTCGCCGGCGGCCCGGTGGCGTGCGAGGTTCTGGAAGTCGAGCCCGAGCGCAAGCTCAGCATCCGCTGGGGTCCGCAGTGGACGGTGACCTGGCGGCTGGAACCGGAGGGCACCGGCACCCGGCTGTTCCTCAGCCACGAAGGGTTCGACCCGGACGACGAGTTCCAGCGCGTCTCCCGCCGGATCATGGGCGGCGGCTGGCGCTCCCACGTCCCGCGGGCGCTCGCCCGGCTGCTGGACTCGCTGCCCGATCCGCCGCCGTTAGGATCGGAAGGTGACCCCCGCCGCTGAGCCCGCCGAGCCGAAACCGCTGCGCGCCGACGCCCGGCGCAACCGGGCGCGCGTGCTGGAGGCGGCCGAGAGCGTGTTCGCCGCCAAGGGCACCGGGGCGCCCACCGAGGAGGTCGCCCGCGTCGCCGGTGTCGGCATCGGCACGGTGTTCCGGCACTTCCCGACGAAGGAGGCGCTGCTCGAGGCGGTGCTCTTCGCGCGGCTGAGCCGGTTCGTCGAGGAGGCCGAAACGGCCGTGGCCGCGGAGTCCGCGGACCCGGGGCGCGCCTTCTTCACGTTCCTGACCAGCTGGGTCGAGATGTCGAGCGCGAAGAACGCCTACTTCGAGGCACTGACCGCGGCCGGGGTCACGGTGCCGGTGGCGAAGTCCGACATCGGCGCGCGCCTGCTGTCGGCGCTGGGCGTGCTGCTCTCCCGCGCGCAAGCGGCCGGTGCGGTCCGGGCCGACCTCGTCGTCGGCGAGCTGATCCCGGTGACCATCGGCGTCGCGCGGGCCGCCGAGTACGCCGGCCGGGACACGACCCTGCGCGACCGGGCCGTGGCCATCCTCTTCGACGGCCTCCGCCCGTCAGCGGGCGACCGGCGCTGAACCGACCGGAGCCAGTGTCGGGCGCTTCGCGGTGAGCGTATCCCCGGAGGACTCGCCCCGCACCCGCCGCCGCACCCACGGCAGCGCGTGTTCCCGTGCCCACTGCAGGTTCTGGCTCCGACGCGCGGCCGGGCTCAGCACCGCAAGCGGCGCCAGTTCCGGGTTGACCAGCGGATGGGCCACCCCGAGGACCCGCAGCACCTCGATGGCGACCTCGGTGTGCCCGAGCGCGTTGAGGTGCAGGCGGTCCGGGGCCCAGAACCGGCGGTCGCACAGCTGCCGCATCGACCACAGGTCCACCAGCAGCGCGTCGTGGCGGGCCGCGATGCCCCGCACGAGCTCGTTGTAGATGGCGACCCGGCCGCGGATCGTGCGGAACAGCGGGTCCTCGACGCCGTCGACCCCGGTGAACAGGACGAGCCGGGCACCGGTCGCCCGGATCTTCGCGACGGCGGCTTCGTAGCCGGCCATCAGCGCGTCGATGTCGACCTTGGGCCGCATCAGGTCGTTGCCGCCGGCGTAGAGGGTGACGAGGTCGGGCGCCATGGCCAGCGCGGGCTCGAGCTGCTCGGCCAGCACCTGCGGCAGCAGCTTGCCCCGGATGGCGAGATTGGCGTACCGGAAGTCCGGCTCGTGCGCGGCGAGCTGCTCGGCGACGCGATCGGCCCAGCCGCGCACGCCGTTGGGGGCGGCGGGGTCGTCGTCCCCGACGCCTTCGGTGAACGAGTCCCCGAGGGTCACTAAGCGCTTGCTCATGTGTCCAGTGTAGGCAGAGCCGGACGGGGTGGTGCGTGCCGCCCGCGGACGGCACGCACCACGGCCGGTTCAGGCGCAGACGCCGCCGAGCGTCGCCCACTTGTGCGAGGAGATGTTGTGCCAGAGCGACTCGCCGTGGCCGGCGGCGCCGTTGCTCCAGTCGAAGGTCAACCCACTCACGTCGGGCAGCGCATCACCGTTGCAGACGCCGCGGTAAGCACCCGTGTAGTTGAGACCCCAGTAGACCAGGACGTCATCGAACGCGCCGGGGTAGCCGTTGTTCCACAGCGACTCGGTCTTGTTCCGGCAAACACCCCAGTTCGGCGAGTTCCCGCTCCAGCGCCCGCAGAGGTTGGTGAACCCGGTGCCGTTGTAGCTGTAGAAGTAGCCGTCGGACTGGGCGGTGGCCGGTGACGCGGGCGGCGCGGTGGCCGCCTCGGCGGTGACGCCCCCGGCGACCAGTGCCGTTGCGGCGATCGCGACCGCCCCCGCGGCGATCCGGGACTTGCGCATGATGGTCCTCCCTCGTTCGGTGGTGCGATTCCCCCGGGTCTACGAGCCCGGGCGGTCTTGGTGGAGCAGCTCCCGTGCGCGCGGCAGGGCGGCCTGCTGCAGCCGGTGCTGCGTGTCGAGCGCGGCCTGGTACTGCTGGGCGACTACGGCTTCGTAGTGCGCGTCCAGCTGCTTCGCGATGGCGGCGAGCCCGCTCTGCCCGGCACAGGTCGCTTCCGCGACCGCCATGCGTTGCTCGTCGGCGACCGGCAACGGCTGTTCGGGCTGGCGGGCGCGCAGCTCGGCGGGGCTTGCGTAGTCGTACCCGGCGGCATGCATGCACGCTGACCACGGGACGAGCGCCGCGGTGAACTCCGAGTCGGCCATGACCCGCTTCATGCGAACGGACTTCAGGCCGTTGACCGTGGTACTGGTCTGGAACCACGTCTGCGGATCGCCGTACAGCTCCCGGAAGACCTCGGTCCGGCAGCCCTGGTCGCTGTGGGTCACCGTGAGGCCGTCGGGGTCCTTGGCGGTGAGACCGCCGGGCCTCGAACCGTTCGCGGCGGCCGCGGCCGCCGACCGCCGATCCGCCGGCAGGCTCCGGAAGTAGCGCTGGTTGGGATCCTCGGCGCGCAACGCGTCCAGCTGCTGCTGGATGTCGGAGCCGTAGCCGTGCTTGCGGGCCCACTCGACGTCGTCGACGACGTACGGGAACTCCCGCTGATCCGGTACGGACGGCGGCGGCGTGATCCGGTATTCGAAGCCGGCCTTCGCCATGCAGTCGCGCAGCACCACTTGCTCGGCGTCGTGCAGCACCTGGCTGTCGGGCACCGCGGCCGCCGGCTGCGTGGCCGGTGGAGCCGCACAGCCGGCGGCGACAGCGCCCCAAGTGACGAAAACCGTGATGATCGGCGTTCGCTTCATGAGTTCCCCCCTCGGCGCAGAAGCATGCGGCCGCCGCATTGCACCGGGGTTGCGCAATCCTGCAATCGCCTGCTGGGGCGCCGTTTCGCCCGTTCGTGTGGACTTCACGCGGTTCGGCTGCGACGTGGTCGCGAGGTCCGCTATTCCTGGACTTGGCGAGGGGAGCGCCATGAGTGTCGAAGTCGTGCTTCTGGACGATGTGACGACGTACGTGGCCGGGTCGCGGGTGTCAGCCGGGCCGGCCAAGCAGCGGTGCGTGCTGGCGGCGTTGGCGATGGAGCCGAACCGGGTGGTGCCGGCCGCGCGGCTGGCGGAATGCGTGTGGGGCACGGATCCGCCGCTGCGGGCCAAGGCGACGCTGGCCAGCTACGTGTCACGGCTGCGGCAGCTGCTGACCGCCGAGGTGGTGGCGAGGTCCGGCGGATACCTGCTGGCGATGCCGGAGACGGCGATCGACCTGCACCGCTTTCGTGCGCTCTGCGCGCGGGCCCGCGCCGCCGACGACGACACCGCGGCGGAACTGTTCGACCAGGCGATCGCCCTGTGGCGCGGCGATCCGCTCGGCGGGTTGGACAGCGACTGGGCCACCCGGCAGCGTCAGCAGCTCGAGCGGGAGCTGTTCGACGCCGTGTGCGACCACACCGACCTGCGGCTGCGCACCGGCCGGGAGCAGGGCCTGGTCACCGAACTGGCCGCCCGGGCCGCGGATCACCCTTGGGACGAACGGGTTTCCGCCCAGTACATGCTCGCGCTCTACCGGGCCGGCCGGGTCGCCGACGCGCTGGGGCACTACCGGTCCCTGCGCGCCCGGCTCGCCGAGCAGCTCGGCACCGATCCCGCACCGCGGACCCAGGAACTGCACGCGCGCATCCTGAACGCCGATCCGGCGCTGGCCGCGCCGCGGCGGGACACCCCGGTTTTCCCGCCACCGCGCCAGGTTCCGGCGTCGCCGGCGGCGTTCGTCGGCCGGAACGCCGAACTGGCGGCGCTCGACGCGGCGGTCGCGGACGCCCGCGGCGGCGCCGTGGTGCTGTCCTCCATCGCCGGCGCGGGCGGCATCGGCAAGACCTGGCTGGCGCTGGACTGGGCCCGCCGCAACGCCGGCCGCTTCCCCGACGGGCAGTTGTTCGTCGACCTGTGCGGCTTCAGCCCGTCGCTGCCGCCGGTGGAACCGGCGACGGCGCTGCGGGGCTTCCTGGAAGCCCTGGGCGTCGCCGGGACGGCGATCCCGTCGACCACGCAGGGCATGGCCGGCCTGTACCGCAGCGTGCTGGCCGACCGGAAGATGCTGGTGGTGCTGGACAACGCCGCCGACTCGGCGCAGGTCGTGCCGCTGCTGCCGGCCGGTTCCGCGTGCGTGGTCGTGCTGACGTCGCGGCGTTCGCTGACCGACCTGGTGGTCCGCCACGGCGCCCGGCCCGTCCCGCTGGACGTGCTCGGCCCGCAGGAGGCGCGCCGGCTGCTGGCCGCCCGGCTCGGGCCCGCACGGCTGGCGGCCGAACCCGAAGCCGTGGCCGAGCTGCTGGCGCACTGCTCGGGATATCCGCTGGCGCTGGGGATCGTCGCCGGCCGTGCGGCGGTCACGCCCCAGCTGTCGCTCGCGGCGCTGGCGGCGGAGCTGCGGGAAACCGACAGCCGCCTGGACGCGCTCGACGACGGCGTCGCCACGAGCCTGCCGGCGGTGTTGCGGTCGACCTACGAGACCCTGCCCGCCGCGCACGCGCGGTTGTTCGCGCTGCTGGGGCTCGCGCCCGGGCCCGACATCGGGGTGGACGCCGCCGCCGCGCTGGCCCGGCTCGGCGTGGCCGAGACCCGGCCGGTGTTGCGCGCCTTGGCGGATCTGCACCTGGTCGAGCAGCACGCCCCCGGCCGCTGGCGCCTGCACGACCTGATCCGGCTCTTCGCCATCCGGTGCGGCCGGCGGGACATCCCGGCCGCGGAGCGGGAGGAGGCGCTGGCCCGGCTCGTCGAGTTCTTCCTGCACACCGCGGCCGCGGCAGGCTCGCTGGCCGAGCCGTTGTACCCGGCGCCACCGCTGAACCCGCCCGGCCCGGACTGCCGGCCCCGGCGGTTCGCCGTCCGGGCCGAAGCGGTCGAGTGGTTCGGCGTCGAAATGCCCAATCTGCACGCCGCGTTCCGGCTCGTGGCCGACCGCGGCTGGAGCGACGTGCTGTGGCGGTTCGCGTGGAGCCTCGACGTGGCGCAACGACGGCAGGGCCGGGTGCGGGAACGGCTCGAGTCGTGGCGGGCGGCGCTGGCTTCGGTGGCCCCGGACGAGCCGGCCCAGGTGCGTATGGTCGTCCACGCGAACCTCGGGCACGCCGCGGCGCACGCCGGCCACCACCGGGAGGCCGGGGCGCACTTGGCCGAAGCGCTGCGCCTGGCCGAACAGTCCGGTGACCTCGCCGCGCAGGCTCGCACGCACGTCGTCCTCGCGCAGGCCTACGGTCAGCAGGACGACCCCGCTGCCGCGCTGCACCACGCGACCACCGCGCTGCGGCTGCACGACGAGCTCGATCTGCCGCAGGCCAAGGCCGTCGCGCTGAACTCGGTCGGCTGGTACCACGCCCGGCTCGGGCAGTACGAGCCCGCGCGGGAGCACTGTGCCGCGTCGCTGCGGCTGATCCGCCGGCTCGGGCAGCCGACCCTGGAGCCCGACGTGCTGGACAGCCTCGGCTTCATCGCCGACCACACCGGCGAGCACCAGGCCGCCGTCGGCTACTACCGCGAGGCCGTGGCGGCGTACTTGGCCTGCGGCGGCGAGTACTTCGCCGCCGACACCCTCGAGCGGCAGGGCCGCGCCCACGAAGCACTCGGCGACCGGCGCGCCGCACGGGACACCTGGTCGCGGGCCCTGGCGATGTACCGGCGGCAGCACCGTGCGGAGGCGGTGACCCGGCTACAGCGCTTGTTGTAGTCCCGCCCTGCGCGAAATCCGTGGACCACCCGGCACGCCGGCCGGTACCACGGGAAGGTGACCTCCTACGACGCCATCGCCGACTGGTACGAAACCACGCTCGTCCCCGGCTGGCGGGCGGACCCGCTGGAGTTCGGGCCGGTACTGCGGGACCTGCTCGGGCCGGGCACGGGACCCTGCCTCGAGCTCGGCTGCGGTACCGGCGCCCACGCCGGGCGGATCCGGCAGCTGGGCCGCACACCGTTCGGCGTCGACGTTTCCGCCGGGATGCTGCGTCACGCCGCGGCGCGATTGCCGGTCGTGCGCGGTGATGCCACGGCCCTGCCGGTCGCCACCGGTGCGCTGCCTGCCGTCGTGGCGATCATGGTCCACACCGACATGCCCGAATACCCCGCGGTGCTGCGGGAAGCGGCCCGCGTCCTGGCGCCCGGCGGGGTGTTCGTGCACGTCGGCGTGCACCCGTGTTTCTGCGGCGGGTTCGCCGACCGCAGCGACGCCGGCGCCGTCGTCATCCGGCCCGGTTACCGGGAGACCGGGTGGACGACGGAGTCGTGGAGCGACCAGGGCCTGCGGGACAAGGTCGGTGCCACCCACCGGCCGCTGCCCGCGCTGCTGGGCGCGGTCCTCGATGCGGGGCTGGTGTTCGAGCGGTTCGCCGAAGGCGGCGCGCCGACGCCGACGGTTTTCGCGTGGCGGGCGAGAAAGCCTTACGCCGAAGGAACCAACCGCTGACCAGGTGGTCCGGATCGCTATGCTCCCGCGATGGCAGGCAGGGCACGTCGTGCGGAGACCCGGATCGGTGACGAGGCCCGTGCGGCAGCTACCCGCACGCTGGACGGGGCGTTGCGAGAAGGCCGGGTCGACCTGGCCGAGTACGAACGGCGCCTGGTGATCGTCCAGTCCGCCAAGGTCCGGACGGACCTCACGCCGGCCGTCGCCGATCTGCCCGATGGGGCCGGCCGGCGGGGTCCGGGACTGAGGATCTCCGCCGCGGACCGCGAACAGGCGCTGGTCCGGCTGGCCGGCGCTCTGACCGACGGGCGTCTCGAAGCACGCGCCTACGCCGACGCCGAGGTACTGCTGAACCGAGCCGTCACCTACGCCGACGTCGACGCCGTCGTCGGCAACCTGGACGCCAAGGCCAGCCTCGCCGAACGCGATCAGGCGGTCGCGCGCATCGAAGCCGCGGTCGCGGCCGGGCTGCTGGATCCGGCCGAGCAGCACGACCGCGTGGCCGCCGTCCGGCGGGCGACCACCGACGCCCAGCTGGCCGCGCTGGTGGGCGATCTGCCCGCCGGTGCGGGCCCGGCGCGCTCGCCGCGGGCGTCCCACGCGGATCGGGAAGCCGTGGTGGCGCAACTGCACGACGCCGTCGAGGCGGGGGTGCTCGACCTGCCGGAGTTCGACGAGCGGGTGCGCGCGGTGTACGCGGCGCGGCTGCGCGACGAGCTGGCGCGGCTGGTGGCGGACCTGCCCGAGCCGGCTCCGGAACCGGCGCCGCAGACCGCCATGCCGCCCATCGCCCTGCCCCCGCGGAAGCCGCCGTCGTTCGAGACCGGGATGACCACGGCCAAGCTCGCGGCCGTCGGCTGGTTCCTCATGATCGGCATCGTGATCGTCCTGGGCATGGCGGGGTTGACCGCCCTCGCCATCGTCGTCGGGGCGGTGTCGGCGATCGCGTTCGTCGGGATCCTCGTGTGGGCCAAGCGCACCGTGACGGCGGCGATGGCCGCGGAAAGCGCTGTCCCGGCCGATATCCGGTTCCCGCCGCCGCCGGCCGAACCGACGTGGGTCGACGTGGACCCGGCCGAGTGGCAGCCGGAGGGGGAAGAGCCGGAGCGCACGCGGACGCTGGGCCCGCACAAAGGCGGCCTCCGGTCGATGACGGCCCTGGTCCTGCCCGACGGCACCCCGGTGGCGATCACCGGCGGCCGGGACAACACGGCCCGCGTGTGGGATCTGTCCGACGACTCACTCCGGCACACGCTCGACGGTCACACCCACGACGTGGTGGGCGTCTCGGCCATGGTCCTGCCCGACGGTGTCCCGGTCGCGGTGACGGTCAGCCCGGACCGGACCGCCCGCGTGTGGGACCTGCGCGACGGGTCGCAGCGCGGGGCACCGCTGAAACTGGGCTACCAGCCGGAGGGTGTCTGCTGCCTGTCGCTGGCCGACGGCACGCCGGTCGTGGTCGTCCACAGCACGTCCGAGGCGATCCAGCGGTGGGACCTGCGCGACCACAAGCTGCTCGGGAAGGTCGGCAACAATTCGTTCGACACCTTCGTCGACGGGATGTTCCCGGTGGTGCTGCCCGACGGCACGGCGGTCGCGCTGGCCACCGGCTGGGAAGGCCCGATCGAGGCGCTGGACCTGAAGAACGGGAAGAGCCGGTTCACGCTGCGCGGCCACACCGACGCCGTGCGGGCGATCGACACCACGGTGCTGCCCGACGGCACCGCGCTCGCGGTGTCCGTGAGCGGGGACAAGACGATCCGCATCTGGGACCTGCACCGCCGCGCCCTGCGCCACACCATCACCGGCCTGATCGACGTCCCGGAAGCGGTCGTGTGCACGTCCCTCCCGGACGGCACGCCGATCGCGGTCACCTGCGACTACGAGCAGAATACGACGGTGCGGGACCTGAGGGACGGTTCGGAACTGCCGTACCGGCCGGAGCTGTGGGGCGACCTGCTGAGCGCGGTCGCGCTCCCGGACCGGACGTTGCTCCTCGGCCTGGCCGACAGCGACTCCGCCGCGGCCGTCCACGAGCTGGCCTAAGCGCTGATCTGCCGGGCCCGGTGCTCGGCGACGTGCACCCGCGTCGCGCAGCGCGTCGAGCAGAACCGGCGCCGTCCGTTGCGCGAGGTGTCCACGTACGCCGTTTCGCAGCCTTCGCGGCTGCAGATGCCCAGGCGGTCCGGGGCTTCGCACACCAGGTGGGCCAGCCCGCCCGCGGTGTACGCGCGGACCCGGCCGACCGGTCCGGCGTCCTCCGCCGAGTAGTGCAGGTGGGGCGGCTTGCCGTCGTGGGTGGTGATGTACGGGCGGCACGCCGCTTCGGCCAGCAGGTCGTTGACCAGCTCCGGGCGATCGGCGGCGCCGGCCTCGAACACCGGGCGCAGCCGGGTGGCCCAGGCGCCGATCAGGGCCGCTTCGCCGTCGGTGAGGGCCGCCTTGATCGCCATGCCGTTGCGGACCATCCCGTCGAGCAGCTCGCTCGCGGAACCGGCGTTGACCAGGTCGGCGGCCACCAGCGCGGCCGGACCGCCGTAAGGGTTGAAGTGCACAAAGCCATTACACCACGATCGAGGCATGGACCGGAACCGTTGCCCCCGCTGCGGCTGGCCGCTCGCCGAACTCCCGGCGGCCGCGGCGCAGCCCGTCACCCCTCGGC
This sequence comes from Amycolatopsis sp. cmx-13-12, assembly GCA_049998155.1. GTDB lineage: Bacteria > Actinomycetota > Actinomycetes > Mycobacteriales > Pseudonocardiaceae > Amycolatopsis. The sequence goes on from JAEBES010000003.1 coordinate 642,612, forward strand.
TCGACTACGTGCGCTGCGTCTGCGGCAGCTGGCTCGCCCGGCTGGACGGCGAAGTCGTCGGCGCGACCCGATCGGCGCCGTGACGTGAAGGATGCAGTCGTACAGCGCCCGGCTGCCGCGCACCCAGCGGCCCTGGACATCGCCCGCAGGTCGGCGAGGATGACCATGGTGGCCTTGCCGCGGCGGGCTTCGGGATCGATGATCACCTCGTGCCGACGCACCCCGGCGAGCGCACCGGTCGGTTCCAGCTCGGGTACGCGCCGAGGTTACGGGATGTCGATCTCCGCGGGCAGGAAGCGGTCCAGGGCGTCGGCCACCTCGTCCGGTCGTTCCAGCGGCTGGATGTGCGGTGCGCCCGGAACGACCTCGAACTTCGCGCCCCCGCCGATGCGGGCGGCGATGGCGGCCATGCCGTCGACCGGGATCGAGGCGTCCGCCTCGCCGGCGAGGGCCAGCGCGGGCGCGGGAAAGCCGCGAAGCCGCTCGAAGACGTCGAGGCCGCCGTAGCCGTGCCAGATCGAAGCCCACGTCACCGGATCGAAGCGTTCGACGCACTCGCGGGCGTAGCGCACGCCGTCGGCTTCCGCCTCGAGCGCCGCCGGGGTGAACCAGCGTTCGAGCGTCGGCCCGACCAGCGCGCTCATGCCTTCGGCCTCGGCGATCCGCGCGCGGTCCTCGAACGCCTCGGGGTTCGGGCGGTCCGGCGCGGCCATCAGGGTGAGCGAGGCGAACCGCTCCGGCGCGGCCACGGCGGCGCTCTGGGCGATCGCCCCGCCCAGCGACAGCCCGGCGACGTGCGCGGTGTCGAGGTCCAGCGCGTCCAGCACGGCCACGAGGTCCGCCGCGGTGGCCGCCATCGTGAACGGCAGCGGCGCCCCGGCGGCGGTGCCGTGCCCGCGGACGTCGTAGGCGAACACGCGACGCCCGGCGGCGAGCCGGTCCAGGATCGGGTCCCACATCCGGCGGTCCAGACCGAGGGAGTGGACGAGCAGCACGGCGGGTCCCCGGCTGCCGCGGAGGGTGACCGTCGTGGCGTGGTCGGACGCGCGGATCTGCATGACTTGATCCTTCCAGCGGTGTCCACGGAAAATCCGTCGCACGACGCTGTCGATCCGCCCCGGCCCCGTTCGTATCAGCGGTGAGACACCGAGGAGGACGACGTGAAGCAGTACCTGCTCAGCATCTACCAGCCCGACGGCCCGACCCCGCCGCCGGAGGTCATGGACGGCATCGTCCGCAAGCTCGACGCGCTGAACGCCGACCTCAAGGCGGCCGGGGCCTGGGTGTTCGCCGGCGGGCTGCACCCGCCGTCGACCGCCACCGTGCTGCGGGCCGGGGACGGCGACACCCTCGTCACCGACGGCCCGTACACCGAAGGCAAGGAACACCTCGGCGGGTTCACCATCATCACCGCGCCCGACCTCGACGCCGCGCTCACCTGGGGCGGCCGGCTCGCCGACGCCGTCGCCCCGCTGCCGGTCGAGGTGCGGCCGTTCCGGGGATGAACATCGAGGCGGTCTTCGCCGCGGAGTACGGCCGGGCCGTTTCGGTCCTCGTGCGGGTCTTCGGGGACATCGACGTCGCCGAAGAAGCCGTGCAGGACGCTTTCGCCGAGGCGGTCCGGCGGTGGCCGGCGGCCGGGCTCCCGCCGAGCCCGGCGGGCTGGATCATCACCACCGCCCGCAACCGCGCCATCGACCGGCTGCGCCGCGAGGCCGCCCGGGCGGACAAGCACGCCGAGGCGGCGTTGCTGCAAGCGACGCTTTCCCCTGTCCCAGCCGAGCCCGTGGAGGAGGGCGCCGTGCCCGACGAACGGCTCCGGCTGATCTTCACCTGCTGCCACCCGGCGCTGGCCCGGCCCGCGCAGGTCGCGTTGACGTTGCGGCTGCTCGGCGGGCTGACCACCGCCCAGATCGCGGCCGCGTTCCTGGTCGCCGAGCCCACCATGGCCCAGCGGATCGTGCGGGCGAAGAACAAGATCCGTGACGCGGGCATCCCGTACCGCGTCCCGCGCGACGCCGACCTGCCCGCGCGGCTGACCGCGGTGCTCGCCGTGCTGTACCTGATCTTCAACGAGGGGTACGCGGCCAGCGCGGGGGAGGAGCTCATCCGCGCCGAGCTGTGCCGCGAGGCCATCCGGCTCACCCGCGTCCTGGCGGGGCTGATGCCCGACGAGCCCGAGGTGTGGGGCCTGCTCGCGCTGATGCTGCTGATCGACGCCCGCCGCGAGACGCGCACGACCGCGTCCGGCGCCGTCGTGCTGCTGGCCGACCAGGACCGGTCGCGCTGGGACGCCGGCCTGATCGCCGAGGGGCAGGAGATCGTCCGCCGCTGCCTGCGCCGCAACCAGCCGGGCCCGTACCAGATCCAGGCGGCGATCCAGGCCGTCCACAGTGACGCACCCACGGACTGGTCCCAGGTCAAGGCGTTGTACGACCAGCTGCTGGCCCACACGCCGACACCGGTGGTGGCGTTGAACCGGGCCGTGGCGGTCGCCGAGGTCGACGGTCCCGCCGCGGCGCTGGAGCTGGTCGAGGCGCTCGAGCTACCGCGGTTCCCGCTGTTCCACGCGATCCACGCGGACCTCCTGGCGAGGGTGGACCGGCCGGAGGAGGCGGCCAGGGCCTACACGGCGGCCATCGACCTCACGCACAACGCCGCCGAGCGCGCTCTGCTGGAACGCAAGCGCGCCTCGACCTCGAGCCGACGCTGATCTTTCAGGTACGGGTGGGGTGCCAGGCGTCGGCGACCAGGTCGACCGCGCTGCGTTCCGGGGCCCGGGCCGCGTGGTCGTAGACCTGGCCGGTCGTGTCGATGCTGGCGTGGCCGACGTCGGCCTGCACGTGCTCCAGCTGGGCTCCCGCCTCGACGGCCGCGGTGACGTAGAAGTGGCGCAGCGCGTGCGGGTGCATCACCTGCGCGATGTCGGCCAGGTCCGGGCCTCCGCCGGCGGCGACCCGGCGCAGCAGCTGCCAGATCGCCTGCCGCTGGAACCGGCGGCCGCTGCGGGTCACCAGCAACGGCTCGGCCGTGTGCGGCGCCGCGCGCCCGGCGCGCGCCACCACCGTCGTGCCGGCGGCATCCGTGCGGAGCGCGAGGTAGTCCATCAGGGCGTTCTCGGCCGGCACGCTGAGGTAGACGACGCGCACCTTGCCGCCCTTGCCCCGCACGCGCAGCGCCCGGCGGCCGCGGGTGACGTGCAGGTCGGAAACGTCCAGCCCGCACAGTTCGCTGACCCGCAACCCCAGGGTGAACAGCGTGACGATGGCGGCGGCGCGGGCGACGTCGTGCGGCCCGGCGCCCCGGCGCGGCGCGGCCGCGGCCCGGTGCAGCGCCGCGACCTGCCGTGAGGTCAGCGTGATGGTGGACGACGTGCTGGCGGCCGCGGCGGTCAGCCCCAGCCGACGGCGGTCCAGCGCCGCCGGGTTCGCGGCGGCCAGGCCGGCGTCGGCCAGTGAGGCGTAGAGAGCTTTCACCGCGGCGAGCATCCGGTCGCGGGTCGAGGGCGCCGCGCCGGCGGCCTCGAGCTCCTGCAGCCACGCCTTCACCTGCGCCGAAGTCACGGCCGTCGGGTCGACGCCGCCGGCCGCACACCACCGGAACCAGTGCCAGGCCCGCAATCGGCCACGCGACGCCGGCGGCGGCCCCGGCCGGCCGCTCGGGCGGCCCGCGGGGTCGACCAGGATGGCGCGGGCGTAGCCGGCCAGCGCCTCGGCCCACCGGTGCTCGCCGGCGCGCGTCCACTCGCGGATATCGGCCGCGGTGACCGGCAGCCCGAGTCCTTCGGCGTAGGTGCGGCGCGTCTGACGGTTGCCGTACCCGGTCAGCCAGTCGGTGATGCCCGCCAGCAGCCCGGCCGGATCGGCGACTCCCGGCCACACCTGCAGGTCGGCCGAGACCTGCCCCAGGGGGCCTTCGAGCGGCTCGTCGGTTCCGGGCGGCTGCAGCAGAAGACTCACGCCGGACCACCCTAGTGGCCGGGGGACGCGGAAGCCTGCCGGGACTCCACCGGCGCGGGCAGTCCCCATCGAAGACGGATCAGGCAATACGCAGGCGCGGCCGTTCAATCATTTCGACAAGATCGAAGAATCGTCAAAAGATCAATTCCGTGGCAGGGCGACCGAATTGCACTAGGCCAGACGGGTGTATTCTTCGCCCCTTCGAAGGCAAAGGAACGTTAAAGCCTTGGTTTGATCTGATTCAGGCTTCCCCGATTCACGGGAACGGCGACTCCGCCGATCGGCGGAGCCGAACCCGGGCGACCAGGGGCAAGTTCGGTTCAAACACGGATTGCGATTATTTCTTCCGGCGCCGGCGACGAGCCCTTCGGTTGCACGACTGTCGCGCCTTTCCTACGCTCGAAAGGGTCATCAATGATCGACGCTCATCGTCGATGCATATCTCGTCGGGGGCGGTCGACGAAATCAATCCGCAGCGAAAAGGGGGGAAATAGTGCCATCGGCCCAGGTAATCGGCGCGGCTTCCAATCGGGCCGCGCTGGTACTCGAAGACGGCCGGGTGTTCCGCGGCGCAGCGTATGGCGCACGGGGCCGGTCTCTAGGTGAAGCGGTGTTCTGCACCGGGATGACCGGTTACCAGGAGACGCTGACCGACCCGTCCTACCACGGCCAGATCGTGGTGCAGACGGCGCCGCAGATCGGGAACACCGGCTGGAACGACGAGGACGACGAGTCCTCGAAGATCTGGGTCAACGGTTACGTGGTGCGTGATCCGGCGCGCACGCCGTCCAACTGGCGCTCTCGCCGGACACTGGACGAGGAACTGGTCCGCCAGCGAATCGTCGGCATCGCCGAAGTCGACACTCGTTCGGTCACGCGGCATCTGCGCGAGGTGGGCGCGATGCGGGCGGGCGTGTTTTCCGGTGACGCGCTGGGCGACGTCGACGACATGGTCGCCCAGGTCCTGGCCGCCCCGAAGATGACGGGCGCCGACCTCGCGGGGCAGGTGACGACGCCGGAACCTTATGTGGTTTCGCCTGAGGGTGAGGCGCGCTTCCGGGTGGTGGCGCTCGATCTGGGGATCAAGTCAAACACCCCGCGTCGCATGGCGGAGCAGGGCATCGAGGTGCATGTGCTGCCCTCGTCTTCGTCTTGGGATGAATTGCTGGCGGCGGAGCCGGACGGCGTGTTCCTCTCGAATGGCCCCGGTGACCCGGCCACCACAACGCACGCGACCGAGTTGACCAAGCAGGTCCTGGAGCACGAGATCCCGTTGTTCGGTATCTGCTTCGGCAACCAGGTCCTCGGCCGCGCGCTGGGTTTGGGAACGTACAAGATGCGCTACGGCCACCGGGGTATCAACATCCCGGTGATCGACGTGGCGACTCGTTCCGTGGCCATCACGGCCCAAAACCACGGTTTCGCGCTCGAGGGCGAACCCGGGCAGCGGTTTGAGTCGCCTTTCGGGGCGGCGCAGATCAGTCACTATTGCCCGAACGATGACACGGTCGAGGGTGTCCGCGCGTTGGATGTCCCGGCGTTCTCGGTCCAGTACCACCCTGAGGCCGCGGCTGGTCCGCACGACGCGGCGCCCTTGTTCGATGAGTTCGTTTCGTTGATGGAGAAGAAGGCCTGATGCCGAAGAGGACGGATATCCAGCACGTGCTGGTGATCGGCTCCGGGCCGATCGTGATCGGGCAGGCGGCGGAGTTCGATTACTCCGGGACGCAGGCCTGCCGGGTGTTGCGCAGTGAAGGTTTGCGTGTGTCGCTGGTGAATTCGAACCCGGCGACCATCATGACCGACCCGGAGTTCGCTGACGCCACCTACATCGAGCCGGTGACGCCCGACTTCGTCGAGAAGGTCATCGCCGAGGAGCGTCCGGATGCGCTGCTGGCGACGCTCGGCGGGCAGACCGCGCTGAACTGCGCGGTCGCGTTGCACGAGCGTGGTGTGCTCGACAAGTACGGCGTGGAGTTGATCGGCGCGGACATCGATGCGATCCAGCGGGGTGAGGACCGGCAGAAGTTCAAGGACATCGTGCGCACCATCGGTGCCGAGGTCCCGCGTTCGCGTGTCTGCCACGACATGGACGAAGTGCGCGACACGGTCAAGGAACTCGGCCTCCCGGTCGTCATCCGGCCGTCCTTCACCATGGGTGGCCTGGGCTCGGGTATGGCGCACACGCCCGAGGACCTCGAACGGCTCGCCTCCACCGGGCTCGCCGAATCTCCCGTCACCGAGGTGCTCATCGAGGAAAGCGTGCTCGGCTGGAAGGAGTACGAGCTCGAGCTGATGCGCGACAAACACGACAACGTCGTGGTCGTCTGCTCGATCGAGAACATCGACGCGATGGGCGTGCACACCGGCGACTCGGTCACCGTCGCGCCGACCATGACCCTCACCGACCGCGAGTACCAGGTCATGCGCGATGTCGGTATCGCGGTGTTGCGTGAGGTGGGGGTGGACACCGGTGGTTGCAACATCCAGTTCGCGATCAACCCGCGTGACGGCCGGATGGTCGTGATCGAGATGAACCCGCGCGTGTCGCGCAGCAGTGCGCTGGCGTCGAAGGCGACGGGTTTCCCGATCGCCAAGATCGCCGCGAAGCTGGCCATCGGTTACACCTTGGATGAGATCCAGAACGACATCACCGGTGAGACGCCGGCCGCGTTCGAGCCCACTTTGGACTACGTCGTGGTGAAGATGCCGCGGTTCGCGTTCGAGAAGTTCCCGGGTGCGGACCCGACGTTGACCACGACGATGAAGAGTGTCGGGGAGGCGATGTCGTTCGGTCGCAGCTTCCCCGAGGCGCTCGGCAAGGTGATGCGGTCGATCGAGACCAAGGCGACCGGGTTCTGGACGCTGCCCGACCCCGAAGACGCGACGCTGGAGTCCACTTTGGACTCGCTGCGCACGCCGAAGGAAGGTCGGCTGTACGAGGTGGAGCGTGCTCTGCGGCTCGGTGCCACCGTCGAGCAGGTGCACGAGGCGTCGGGGATCGACCCGTGGTTCATCGACCAGATCGCCCTGATCGGCGAAGTGGGCGCCGAAGTTCGCGACGCGCCCGTCCTGAACGAGGACCTGCTCCGGCGTGCCAAGCGCACCGGGCTGTCGGACCGTCAGATCGCCGCGCTGCGGCCGGAACTGGCCGGGGAGGACGGTGTTCGTGCGCTGCGGCACCGCCTTGGGGTGCGGCCGGTGTTCAAGACGGTCGACACCTGTGCGGCCGAGTTCGCGGCCAAGACGCCGTACCACTACTCGGCGTATGAGTCCGACCCGGACGCGCAGTCCGAGGTGGCGGTCCAGTCGGACAAGCCGAAGGTGCTCATTCTCGGCTCGGGCCCGAACCGGATCGGGCAGGGTATCGAGTTCGACTATTCCTGTGTGCACGCGGCGATTGCGTTGCGGGAGGCCGGGTTCGAGGCCGTGATGGTCAACTGCAACCCGGAGACGGTGTCGACCGACTACGACACCTCCGACCGGTTGTACTTCGAGCCGTTGTCGTTCGAGGACGTGCTGGAGGTCGTGCACGCCGAGCAGGCCTCGGGCACGGTCGCCGGCGTGATCGTCCAGCTCGGCGGCCAGACCCCGCTGGGCCTGGCGAAGAAGCTCGCCGACGCCGGGGTGCCGGTGGTGGGGACGCCGCCGGAGGCGATTCACCTGGCCGAGGACCGCGGCGCGTTCGGCGAGGTGCTCACCGACGCCGGGCTGCCCGCGCCGCGCTATGGCACGGCGACGTCGTTCGAGGGGGCCAAGCGGATCGCCGACGAGATCGGCTACCCGGTCCTGGTCCGGCCGTCCTACGTCCTCGGCGGCCGCGGCATGGAGATCGTCTACGACGAAGAAACCCTCGCCGGCTACATCCGCCGCGCCACCGAGGTCACCCCGGAGCACCCGGTGCTGGTGGACCGGTTCCTCGACGACGCCATCGAGATCGACGTCGACGCGCTGTTCGACGGTGAGGAGCTCTACCTCGGCGGCGTCATGGAGCACATCGAGGAGGCCGGGATCCACTCCGGCGACTCCTCCTGCGCGTTGCCGCCGATCACGCTCGGCCACACCGACCTGCAGGCCGTCCGCCGTTCCACCGAGGCGATCGCCCGCGGCGTCGGCGTGCGCGGGCTGCTGAACGTCCAGTACGCGCTCAAGGACGACGTCCTCTACGTCTTGGAGGCCAACCCGCGGGCGTCGCGGACGGTGCCGTTCGTGTCCAAGGCGACCGCGGTGCCGCTGGCCAAGGCCGCCGCGCTGATCATGACCGGCTCGACGATCAAGGACCTGCGCGCGAGCGGCGTCCTGCCGGTCGAGGGTGACGGTGGGCGGATGCCGGCCGACTCGCCGGTTGCGGTCAAGGAGGCCGTGCTGCCCTTCCACCGCTTCCGCACCCCCGAAGGCCACGGCGTCGACTCGCTGCTCGGCCCGGAAATGAAGTCCACCGGCGAAGTCATGGGCGTCGACGTCGACTTCGGCAAGGCCTTCGCCAAGTCCCAAAGCGGCGCCTACGGCTCCCTGCCGACCTCCGGCCGGGTGTTCGTCTCGGTCGCCAACCGCGACAAGCGCTCCCTGGTCTTCCCGGTCAAGCGCCTGGCCGACCTCGGGTTCGAAATCCTCGCCACCTCCGGCACCGCCGACGTGCTCGAAGCCTGCGACGTGCCGTGCACCCGGGCCGAGGACGACGACGTGCTCGAAGAGATCGCCGCCGGGAAGCTGGCGCTGCTGATCAGCACCCGGGCCGGTTCCGGCCGGCGGCTGCGCGCCGCCGCGATCCATCGCCGGATTCCCTGCGTGACCACGGCCTCCGGTGCCGTGGCGACCGCACGCGCCATCGATGCGCAGATCGAAGACGACTTCTGCAGCCGATCGCTGCAGTTGCACCAACGCAAGACCGCTCACGCCCGAAGCGTGAGCTGCAGGAAAAACCGAGAAAACAACGGACGGAGGAATTCTCGTCGTGCCTGATCCCACAGTTTCCCACCGGAAGCGCTACACCGCCGAGAACGATGACGACTTCTACTGGGAGCGCGTCAAGCGCAACCTCGGCTGGCTCGGCGACACCGAGCAGGAGCAGCGTGATCGGCAGACCAAGCTCAAGAACGCCGTGATCGGCGTGGCCGGCTGCGGGGGCATCGGTGGTGCCACGGCAGACCGCCTGGTCCGCATGGGCGTGCAGAACCTCAAGCTCGCCGACCCGGACAAGTTCGAGGCGTCCAACATCAACCGGCAGTTCGGCGCGACCGTCGGCAACATCGGCCGCAACAAGGCCGAAGCCGTCGCGGAGCTGGTCTACGAGACCACCCGGGACGTCAACATCGACGTGTACCCGGAGGGCATCACCCCGGAGAGCGTCGACGAGTTCGTCGACGGCTGCGACTACATCCTCGACAAGATCGAACTGTACGAGCTCGACGCGCGGTACACGCTGCACCAGGCGTTCCGGCGCTCGGAGCGGTGCCAGTTCATGATGCTCACGCCGGTCTTCGGCCACCGGACGTTCTTCTTCAAGTGGACCAAGGACTCCATGACGGCCGAGGAGTACTTCGGCATCCCGCAGGGCGCGCCGATGAACAAGGAGAACGCGCGTCAGCTGATCAGCCGCTTCATCCCGGAAATGCCGGACTACCCGAAGCGGGAAATGCTGGACCGGTGGTTCATCGACGAGCTGACCTGCCCGATCTTCGCCGGAACGCCGCCGCTGGCGCAGGGCATGCTCGCGTCCCGGCTCGGCCAGGCCATCACCGGCCTGGACCAGCTGCCCGGCACGGTGCAACTCCCGGTGACGCCCGGCTACGCGATGCTGGACACCCAGCACTGGACCGCGAAGACCGTGGAAGGCAAATGGTGGGAGCGCTGACCTCGCTCGACGGGTGCCGCCGGACCGGCGGCACCCGCCCCACCAGTACCGCGTCCGAGGAGGACCCGTGATCGCTCCATTCCAGCTGGACACCCGCACCACCCCGAAACACGCCGTGACCCTGCTCGACTGGCCGGCCGCGGAAATCCGGTCCCTGTTCGACCTCGCGGACTGGATCGCCGCCCAGCCACCCGCCGTACTGCCCAACCTGGCGCCCCGGGCGGTGATCGGGTGCTGCTTCTACCAGAACAGCACCCGGACCCGCCTCAGCTTCGAAACGGCTGCCTGCCGCATCGGCGGCACCGCCGTCGGGTTCGCCGACGCCTCGACCACCCGGGCCGGGGACTTCTTCGAGGAGAGCCTGGAAGACACGATCCGCGTCGTCGGCAGCTACGCCGATCTGCTGGTGCTGCGCCACGTCGACGACGACGCCGGCGAGCGCGCCGCCGCCGTGTCACCGGTACCGGTGATCAGCGCGGGCTCCGGGGAACGTGAACACCCGACCCAGGGCCTGCTGGACAGCTGGATGATCACCCGGACCCTCGGCACGGTGGAGGGCGCCAAGATCGGGCTGGTCGGCGATCCCGCCTGCCGCGCGACCCGGTCGACCCTGATCGCCCTGTGCCGCCTCGGTGTCGCGCAAGTGGTCTTCCTGACCCCGCCGGGCTGCACCGTCCAGCTGGACGAGGATTCCGTGCTGGCCGAGTACGGGGTGGCCTCCTACGAGGTGGACAACGCGACGGACCTGCTGAAGGCGGTCGACGCGGTCAGCATGATCCCGTTCGAACTGCCCGATTTCCACGTCCCCGCCGCCCGCCGGGATCCCGACGCACCCCCGCTGCCGGACCGGTACGTGTTCGACCGCAGGCTGCTGAGCACCGTGGGCGCACACGCGCACGTCTTCCACACCGGCCCCCGCGCAGCCGAGCTGTCCGCGGACAGCACCGACCTGCCGAACGTGCACTACTTCGAAGGGGTCCGCAACGGCGTCGCCCTGCGTGCGGCGCTGATCTGCCGGCTGCTGCACCAGGCGTGAACCGATGGGGTGGAAAGTGGCCGACGGCGACGCTTCGTCGGCAGGCGAAACGACCTGCCCCTACGGTGGAAGCATGAGGGAAGCCCGGAACCCGGCCGCGACCGGGCTCGGCGGGGAAGCCGATTTCGCGACCCCCGCCGAGCTGGTCGGCCACCCAGCCCGGTCGGCGATGCTGCTCGCCCTGCTCGACGGCCGAGCGTTGCCCATGTCGCTGCTGGCCGCCGAAGCGGGGGTGGCCCCGTCCACAGCCAGCGCCCACCTGACGCGGCTGACCGAAGGCGGACTGCTGCAGGTGCGCCGTCAGGGACGCCACCGCTACTACCGGCTGGCCTCCACCGAGGTGGCCGAGGCGCTGGAGGCGCTGGCCAAGCTGGCGCCACCCCGGCCGGCCCGGTCCCTGCGGACGGTCCGCAAGGCCGAAGCCCTACGGGCCGGGCGCTCCTGCTACGACCACGCCGCGGGCCGGCTCGGGGTGTCCCTCATGCGGTCGCTGCTGGAACAGGGCGCGTTGACCGGCGGCGACGGCCTGCACCACCCGGACCGTGCCCGCCGCGACCGGCTTTCGGCTCCGGGGCGCGACCTCGAGTACCGCATCACCGACGAGGGCTGGGCGCTGTTCGACCGGCTGGGCGTCGACATCGTCCCCGGCCGGCGCAAGCTCGTGCGCTACTGCGTCGATTGGACCGAGCAGCGCCACCACCTCGCCGGTGCCGCCGGCGCCGCGGTGCTGACCCGCCTCGACGAGCTCGGGTGGGTCCGCCGCGGGACCAAGGGCGCGCCCCGCGCGCTGGAAGTCACCGACGAGGGCCGCACGGGCCTCGCCGAGCACTTCGGGATCGACTCGGCCGGCCTCGGGCAAGGACGAGTGGCCTGACCGCACGGAAGAGGAGGACGACGAACACCATGGCTTCGACAAGCACCCAGCAGACCGGCCCGACGCTGTCGGCCACGCGGAAACGCCTGGTGCTGACCGTCATGTGCGTCGGCATGTTCCTGGTGCAGCTGGACGTCACCATCGTCAACGTGGCGCTGCCCCGGATCGGCGCCGGTCTCGGCACCGGGCTGGCCGGCCAGCAGTGGGTCGTCGACGGTTACGCCGTGGTGCTGGCCAGCCTGCTGCTGGCCGGCGGCACGTTCGGCGACCGCTACGGCCACAAACGCGTCGTTCTCGTCGGGCTCGCCTTGTTCGGGGTCGCGTCACTGGCCTGCGGGGTGGCGCCGAACGTCGGGGTGCTGGTCGGCGCGCGAGCCGTGCAGGGAGCGGGCGCCGCGCTGCTGCTGCCGGGCACGCTGGCCGTGGTCACCCGCGCCTACCCCGACCGGGCCGAACAAGCCCACGCGGTCGGCGTCTGGGCCGGGGTTTCGGCCTTGGCGCTGCCGGCCGGTCCGCTGATCGGAGGCGCGCTGGTGTCCGGCTTCGGCTGGCGGACGGTCTTCCTGATCAACCTGCCGATCATCGCGATCGCGATTCCGGCGACGATGCGGCTGGTCGAGGACAGCGTGGAGAAGAACGCCCGCCGCCTCGACCTGCCGGGCATGGCGCTGGCCACCGTTACGCTCGCGGCGACCGTGTACGCCGTCATCGCGTCCGGGCACGCCGGCTCCGCGACGGCGGTGTGGATTTCCGCCGCGATCGCCGTGGCCGCCTTGATCGGTTTCCTGGTGTGGGAGAACCGCGCCCCTGACCCGCTGCTGCCGCTTCCGCTGCTGCGCACGCCCGCGTTCGCCGGGGCCAACCTGGTGGCGGCGGCGATGAACCTGGTCGGTATCGGCATCGTCTTCGTCGCCACTTTGTACCTGCAGACCGTCCAGCACCACGCCGCGTTCGTGGCCGGGGTGATGTTGCTGCCGCTGTTCGTCCCGCTGGCGGCGCTCGCCCCGGTGACCGGCCGGATCACCGGCCGCTACGGCCCGCGCCTGCCGATCACGTGCGGGCTCCTCGTCGGTGCGGCGGGATCGTTCGCTCTGCTCTGGCTCGCCCCGGACAGCAGTTACCTGCGCTTGCTCCCGGTCCTGCTCGGCTTGGGCATCGGGATGGGCCTGTTGACCGCCGCGGTCGTGTCGGCGGCGGTGCGGGCCGCGCCGCCCGACCGCGCGGGCCTGGCCAGTGGGGTCAACAACACCGCCCGCCAGGCGGCCGGAGCGCTGGCCATCGCCCTGTACGGGGCGATCGCCGGCTCTCCGGCCGACGGGAACGCGTTCACCAGCGGCCTGCACGTGATCGGCCTGATCGGCGGAATCACGTGGCTGGCCGCCCTCGGCCTGACCTGGCTGACGATTCGCGGCCGGTCGGACGGGCGCGACTGACCACCCGCTGTTCGGTGCGCCGGCCGGACGGGCCTGGATCGATCGTCACCGTGACGAAACTGCCCGGAGTTCCGGCATGCCGCCGGGAAGGTGTTACTTCGAGTACGGCCATCCCAGTTTTCGAGGCTTGGCGTGCAGGCTGTTGCTCGCGCCATTCGGACACGTAGAGGTGACTCTCGAATGCTTTCGGTGAGATCTCTTTCGTCGGCAGCACTCAGCTACAAAAGACATGTTCTGTAGCTAAGTGAGCTTCAAGTTATGGTAAGTGCAACCCAGGTTGATGGATATACAACTGTCAAGCTAGGCTGTGCGAGTGGTTGACCAGGAGATTTACCTCGGCGATGGGGCGCCGGAACCGGCTCGATGCGGGTTCCGCCGTTGCCGGCAGCCGTTACCCCCGCCCGGACCGCGTGGTGGCCGACCGTACGAGTTCTGCCCGGACCGGGCGTGGCCCGGCGGGAAGAGCTGCAAGCAGCTCGCCGCCGCCGAGCAGGCCCTGCGTGAGGCGTTGGGCGAGGACGCCGTGCCGACCGCGGCACTGCGGGACGCGGGGGAGGCCTTCGCTTCCGCGGCTACCGCGGTGACGGGACCGCTGCGGACGCTCAGCAACGCCCTCGACTCGATCACCGCGCGCCTGCAGGAGGAAGTCGCCGCCGCCGTGGCTCGGGCGGAGACCGCGGAGCAGGCCGCCGCCGAGGCCGGCCGGCAGCGAGACGAGGCCTTGACGACAGCGGCCGCCGCAGAGCAGGCCACCCGGGACGCCGTCGAGGAGGTCCGCGCCGCGGAGCAGGCCCAGGCGCTGGCTGAAGCCGCCGCGGACGAGGCGATCACGGCTCGCTCCGCCGCGCAGCTGGACCAGGCACGCGCGGAGGCCGCGGCTGCGGCGATCGCCGAGCAGGCCGAGAAGACCGCCGCCGAGGCCGCAACGCACCGCGCCCACGCCGATGAGCTGACCACTCAGCTGTCCGCTCGCACCGAAGAGCTCGCCGCGCGCACCGCCGAGCGCGACGCCGCCCGGACCGCCCTGGAGGACCTGCGGGGACAGCGCGTGACCGCGGAACGCATCCTGACCGAACAGAACACCGCGCTCGCCGCTGAGCTGGAGACGCTCCAGGCGCAGGTGCGCGAGTGCGAGGCTCGCAACCAGAGCCTCACTGCCGAATACCACACCCGCGATGCCGAACTGCGGACTCGGCTCGGAGAGGCCCGGGCCGAGTTGGCCGGCACGCGCGGGCAGCTCGACGCGGCCCACGCGCAGATCGCCCAGGCGGCGACACGTCATGATCAGGTCGCCGGGTTGCTGTCACGCGTGCGGCGCCGCGCTCTCGACGCTGCAGCCGAGCCGTCGACCTCGCTGCGGGATGACCTGCTCGCGATTCTGCTCGGCGACGGCGGCTGACGTGGTCGAGCTCCCCGCAACACTTAAGCAGTTACTTGACCGTTGGCCGTCGCGGAGGTAACTTAAGTGGGTGCTTAACCATGAGGAGTCGCTGGACCTGGTGTTCCGCGCCCTGGGCGATCGGACCCGGCGGGCGCTGGTGGAGCGGCTGGTGCGCGGCCCGGCCTCGGTCAGTGAGCTGGCCGAGCCGCTGACCATGTCGCTCGCCGCCGTCGTACAGCACCTGCAGGTGCTGGAGGCCGCCGGGATCGTGCGGTCGGAGAAGGTCGGCCGGGTGCGCACCTGCCGGATCGAACCGGCGGTGCTGCGCGCGGGCGAGCAGTGGCTGGGGCGCCAGCGCACCACGTGGGAGAGCAAGCTCGACCGGCTCGGGGACTTCCTCGCCGAGCCGCCCGGAACGTCGGAAGGGAGCACGTCATGACCGTCCTGCACAGCACCTTCAGCCTCGAACGCCGCTACCCGGTGCCGCCGGAGCGGGTGTTCGCCGCCTGGGCCGATCCGGAGGCGAAGAAACGCTGGTTCGTCTCCGCGGGAGAGCACGAGCTGGACTTCCGCGTCGGTGGCCGCGAAGCCGTCGAGGGCCGCACTCCGCAGGGTGGCCCGATGAACTTCGTCGCCACCTTTCACGACATCGTGCCCGAGGAGCGGATCGTCTTCTCCGGCACGCTCACCGGCGACGGTGCGCTCGCGACCGTGTCGACGACGACCGTGGAACTGCTCGCCGAAGGTGACGGCACCCGGCTGGTGCTCACCGAGCAGGACACCTTCCTCGACGGCGCCGAGAAGCCGGAGTGGCGCGAGCAGGGCACCGGCGACTGGCTCGACCGGCTCGGCGACGAACTGAAGTCGTGATCAGCCCGCCGTGAGCGGAACCTCCGGTGGCGGGACCACGGCGGCGGGCTGTCCGGTTTGGACCGTCCACACCTGCCCGGTGCCCGGGCCGGCCAGTACCGTTTCGGCTGCCTCGGCGATCGCGCCGGGGTCGGCCAGGCTCAGGCCGTGGTCCCGCAGCGCCTGCCGGTGCCGGGCGAGTGCGGGGGTGTCGACCAGGCCCGGGCACAGCGCGTTGATCCGGATCCCGTCGGCGGCCAGGGTGGGCGCGGCCGACCGGGTCAGGCCGATCAGGGCGTGCTTGGCGGCCGCGTAGAACACGTCCGGCGATCCGGTCAGCCCGGCGATGCTGGCCATGATCACGACCGATCCGTGGCCCTGCCGCCGCAGCGGGGGCAGGCAGGCGTGCAGCCCGTAGACCACGCCGTCGAGGTTGGTGCGCAGGGTGTCCCGGTAGCGCTCGACGGTGAAGTCGTGCAGCCCGCAGCGGCCGGCGACGCCGGCGTTGAGCACGACGTTGTCGAGCCGCCCGAAGGCGTCGACGGCGGTGTTCACCGCGCGGATGTTGTCGTCCGGTTCGCCGACGTCCACGGCGACGAAGTGCCCGCCGACCTCGGCGGCGACGGCCTCGCCCGCGGTCACGTCGCGATCGGCGATCACGACGTGACCGCGCAACCGCCGGGCGACGGCCGCGCCGATCCCGCTCGCCCCACCGGTGATCAGCGTGATGGTCACCGCGTCGCCGCCAGCGGCGTGATTTCGACGCCGTCCAGCCGCAGCCCGTGGCGGCGCAGGAACGCGCGGCCGAAGAGGCGCTGGACGAGAACGAGCGCGGCGAGCGTCACCACCAGCAGGACGAGCTCGGCGACGGGCACGGCGTCCACCGGCAGCTCCAGCACCAGCACCGCCCTCAGTGTCGCGTCGAGCAGGCACGCCGCCGCCCACAGGGCGCTGCACAGGCGCAGCAGCCGGCGAAACGGTGGGTGCTCGTCCCAGTTGCGGGACCAGGTGCGCTGCTTGTCCTGGTCGAGGACCGTCCTCGCCGCCTCGTAGAGGAACGGGCGCCGGGCCCACACCGTGATCAGGAGGAACACGCCGAGCGCGGCCATCAGCACCACGCCGCGCAGCAGCAGCGCCCGGGGGCTGCCGCTGATGAAGGACCCGGCCACGGTCACCGCCATGGCCGCGAGCACGAACCACCGCACGCCGCCGATCCGCTCCCGCGCCGCCAGCGCCCGCAGACCGGTCACGACGGGAATGGCCGCGCCGGCGAGCAGGGCCAGCAGCTGATCCACGCCCATGGCGGGCAGTCCGTAGAACAGCGCCAGCGGCGCCAGCACGTCGATCACGACGCCGTTGAACCGCTTCACGGGGCCACCGCCCGCGTGAAGGTCGTGACGGCTTCGCGGGCATAGGCGTCGAAGTCGAAGTCGGTTTCCTCGCGCAGCCGCCGCGCGGCTCCGTCGACGGCTCCGCGGATCAGCACCGCCATCGACCGGACGTCGAAGTCGCGGAATTCGCCGCTGGTCTGTCCCTGGGCGAGCAGTTTCTCCAGGCTCTGCACGCTGACTTCCTGGGCGCTGACCGAGGTGTAGGGCCGTCCGGTCGCGGTGCGCACGTGCGGCCCGATCTCGGTCAGGGCCGCCATGTCGGTGGGGTGTTCGCGCAGGAACTGCAGGTTGGCCTCGAGGTAGGCCCGCACCTTGCCGGCCGCGGTGTCTTCGGCTTCCACGCGCTCGTTGATGAACACCGCCCCGGCGGTGAAGACGTGCATGAGGATCTCGTGGATCAGGTCGTCCTTGTCGGCGAAGTGGTAGGAGATCATGCGCGGGCCGCTCAGCCCGGCCTTCTCGGTGATCCGCGCGAAGGACGCTTTCGCGTACCCCACCTCCGCGATCGTGTCGATCGCCGCTCGCATGATCTGCGCACGGCGTGCTTCGTTGGTGAACGTCCGCCCCATGGCCCCTCCGAACTTTATCTGACCAGATAAAAGTTACCACAGTCATTACGTTCCGGTCCGGTAGTGCTGCGGGCTGGCACCGAACTCGCGCTTGAACGCCGCACTCAGGGCGAACGCGCTGCCGTAGCCGACCTGGCGGGCGATCGCGGCGATCGTCGTCTCCGGGTGCTGGCGCAGCAGGTCGGCGGCCAGTGCGAGCCGCCACCCCGTCAGGTACGCCATCGGCGTTTCCCTCACCGTGGCCGCGAAGCGGCGGGCCAGGGCCGCCCGGGAGACGCCGACGTCGGCGGCGAGCTTGGCGACCGTCCACGGCTCGGCCGGCTGGTGCTGCAGCAGCCGCAGCGCCTGTCCGACGATCGGATCGTCGTGGGCGCGGTACCAGGCGGGTGCGGTGGTGTCCGGCCGGTCGAACCAGGCCCGCAGGGCGGCGATCAGCAGCAGGTCCAGCAGCCGGTCGAGGACGGCTTCCTGGCCTGGGACGTCGCGGCCGATCTCGGTGGCCAGCAGCCCCACGAGCGGGGTGGGCCAGTCGGCGGCGCGCAGGACGATCAGCGCGGGCAGCGCGGCGATGAGCTTCCTGCTGATTTCGCCTTCCATGCCGTAGGTACCGGTGAGCAGCACGACCGGGCCGCCGGTACCCCAGGTGCGGACGCCGAGATCCGCGTAGGCGCTCAGGTGGCCGCCGTCAGGAGTGCGGCATTCCTGGCCGGGCAGGATGAGTGCCTGCGGCGGGGTCGACGGGTGGTCGGCGACCAAGTACGGCTCCGGACCGCGCGTGATCGCGACGTCGCCTTCGCCCAGCAGGACACCCTCGCCGTCGTCGGGCACGATCCACGCTTCGCCGCGCACCACCGACACCACCGTCAGCGGTGCCCGGTCTTCGATGCGCAGTGCCCACGGCGGGGTGAGCACCGAGCGCAGCAGGAACGCGCCGTGGGCGCGGGGACCGTCGAGGAGGGCGGCAAGCGGATCCATGCCCTCGACTGTAGACGCTGGAACATGCGATCAAGGCTTTGAACCATGGAGAGTCTCACCGGGAGCCGCTTGACTGAACGGCATGACAACGAACTTCCTGGTGGTGGGCGGCACCGGCAAGACCGGGCGCCGGGTGGCGGACCGGCTGCGTGAGCGCGGCGACAACGTGCGGATCACGTCGCGGCGCGGGGCACCGCCGTTCGACTGGGGCGACCGCGGCACCTGGGCGGAGGTGCTCGCCGGTGCCGACGCGGTCTACCTGACCTACTACCCCGATCTGGTGGTGCCGCAGGCGGCCGGGGACATCCGGGCGTTCACCGGGCTCGCGGTGGCGGCCGGCGTGCGGCACCTGGTGCTGCTGTCCGGCCGTGGCGAGGAGGAAGCCGAGGCGTGCGAAGGGATCGTCCGGGCGGCCGGGACCGGCTGGACGATCCTGCGGTGCAGCTGGTTCGCGCAGAACTTCAGCGAGCACTTCCTGCTGGACGCCGTGCGCGCCGGGGAGATCGTGCTGCCGGCGGGGACGGTGACGGAGCCGTTCGTCGACGTCCGCGACATCGCCGACGTCGCCGTCACGGTGCTGACCGAACCCGGCCACACCGGACAGCTGTACGAGCTGACCGGCCCGCGGCTGCTGAGCTTCGCCGGCGCCGCTGCGGAAATCGCGGCCGCCTCCGGGCGGGATGTCCGCTATGTTCCGGTTTCGGCCGAGGAGTTCGCGGCCGCGGCGGCGAGCCAGGGCGTGCCCGCGGACGAGGTCGGCGCGCTGACCGAGTTGTTCGCCCACGTCCTCGACGGCCGGAACGCCTCGGTGACGCCCGACGTGGCGCGGGTGCTGGGCCGTCCGGCGACGGACTTCGCCGATTTCGCACGGGAGGCCGCGGCGACCGGGGTCTGGACGCGGTGAAGGGGAAGGGGAATCCGATGTCGACGGTGGTTCTGGTGGCCGCGCTGGTCGCGGCGGGACTGATCGCGGGGTTGTTCTACGCCTACGCCTGCTCGGTGCTGCCGGGCCTGGCGCGCGGGGACGACCGGACGTTCGTGGAGGGTATGCGCGGGATCAACATCGCGATCGTCAACCCGGTGTTCATGCTGACGTTCTTGGGTGCGCCGCTGCTGGCCGGGGTGGCGGTGTTCCTGCACTTCGGTTCGCCGGCGCTGCCGTGGGTGATCGCGGGGTTCGTGTTGCTGGCGGGGATGGTGCTGCTGACCGGGGCGGTGCACATCCCGCTGAACAACGCCCTCGACCGCGGCGGTGACGACTACGCGGCGGTGCGGGCGGCGTTCGAGACGACGTGGGTGCGCTGGAACGTGCTGCGCGCGCTGGTGAGCACGGCGGGTTTCGGCTGCCTGGTCGGAGCCGTGCTCACCGGGCGCGGCTAGTCCTCGAGGCGGAAGAGCAGGTCGGTGACCCACTGCGCGGGGTCCGGGACTTCGCGCGGGTCGGTACGCAGGACTTCCAGGCGGCAGCCCCATTCCTCGCCGTCCGGCCCGTCGGTGCGGTCCCAGGTCAGGCCCTGGGCGGCACCCCAGGCGAGGACGGCTTCGGTCGCGGCGGCGAGGCCGTCCGGGGCGCCGACGTAGGTGTCGAGGACGTAGCGGCCCGCCGGGAGCTCGCCGCGGAAGGCGGGCTCGGCCGGCGTGTGGTCGCCGTCGACGGGGACGCCGGCTTCGACGGTGAACCGCAGGCCCGGGTGCAGCACGCGGTAGCGGAAGAACGGCGCTCCGGCCGGGGCGACGCCGTGGGCGGCGAGGGTGCCGATGAGAGGTGGCAGCCGGTCGGCGATCCGCGGGAATTCCGGGATGGCGAGGGTGGCGCGTTCGGCGACGTACCGCTGGGCGGGTCGCTCGACGACGGCGGGCATCAGGCGAAGTCCTCCGGTCCGAGCATCGGGCGGACCTCGATGCTGCCGTAGGTGGCGGCGGGGTGACGGGCCGCGAGTTCGAGGGCTTCGTCGAGGTCGGCGCAGTCGAGGATGACGAAGCCGCCGATCTGTTCCTTGGCTTCGGTGAACGGCCCGTCGGTGAGCAGCACTTCGCCGTCGCGGACGCGGACGGTGGTGGCTTCCGACGGCGGGCGCAGGCCGCCACCGCCGCGGACCTTGCCGCGGCGTGCCATGTCTTCGCTCCAGCCGCCGCAGCCGTCGTGGGCGTGTTCTTCGGCGGTTTCGTCGCCGCAGATCATCAGCAGGTACTGCATGTCAGCATCCTTTCAGGACTTCACGCAGGCGCGCGGCGAACGCTTCGGCGTCGGTGTCGAACCCGCCGTGGCCGCCGGGGAACACCTCGGTGCCGACGCCGAGAGCCGCGGCCAGGCCGAGGGCGGCCTGGTGGACCGGCAGCGCGGTGGACTGCTCGCCGACGGCGACCACCAGCCGCGCGGGTGTCGCCCGGAGTGTGTCGAGGTCGGGTTCGTAGGCGCCGGTCGCGGGCATGAGGTGGCCGAAGAAGTAGGCGAAGTTGCCTTCCGCGCGCGGGTCGAGCGGCGGCGCGGGGTCGACGCCCACGACCTTCATGAACGCGGCGAAGGCGGCGGCGAGGCCCTCCTGGCGGAACAGGGCCGGGATGTCGGGACCGGCGAGGGCCTCGGCGGGCAGGTACCGGGTGACCGGCGGTTCGTGCAGCACGACGGTGCCGACGTCGGTGGGGTGGCGGCGCACGAGTTCGAGCAGGGTGATCGCCCCGCCGCTGCTGGCCAGGACGTCGGCGGGGCCGACTTCGGCGAGCAGCCGGTGCACGTCGTCGGCGTGGTCGCGGACCGGGTGCGGGCCCGGCGTGCCGTCGAGCGGGCTGCGGGACAGGCCGCGCGGGTCGAAGGTGACGACGGTGTGGTCCTCGGCCAGCAGCGGCCGCAGGTGCGTGAACACCCGGGCGTCGGCGGGGCCGCCGGGGACCAGCAGCAGCACCGGGCCGGTGCCGTGGACGTCGTAGGTGAGGGTGGCGCCGGGAACGGCGAGGGTGCTCATGGTGCTTCCTCCGATGGTCGGACTTCACCCGACCGACGGATGGCGTCGGCCGGGACCGACACGAGTTCCGAAATTCTTCGCGCGAGGTAGGTACGTTCGGCGTCGGTGCCGGCCAGCTCGCGGGCGCGGGTGTACCAGTCGGCGGCTTCGGCGTGGCGGCCGAGGCGGCGGAGGAAGTCGGCTCGGGTGGCGGCCAGCAGGTGGTAGCCCTCCAGCGGCAGCGTGTCGAGGAGGGCGAGCCCGGCCTCCGGTCCTTCGGCCATGCCGACCGCGATGGCGCGGTTGAGTTCGACGACGGCGCTGGGGACGTGCTTGCGCAGCTGGTCGTAGAGGGCGGCGATCTGGGGCCAGTCGGTGTCGGCCGCGCGGGCGGCGGTGGCGTGGCAGGCGGCGATGGCGGCCTGGATCTGGTAGGGCCCCGGACGGCGGCGGCGCAGCGCGGTCTCCAGGACGGCGGTGCCTTCGGCGATCGCGGCGGTGTCCCAGCGAGTGCGGTCCTGTTCTTCCAGGGGCACGAGGACGCCGTCGGCGTCGACGCGGGTGGCCCGGCGGGCGTGCTGGAGCAGCATCAGGGCGAGCAGGCCGAGGGCTTCGGGTTCGTCGGGCATCAGCCCGGTGAGGACGCGGGTGAGGCGGAGTGCTTCGGCGGCGAGGTCGGGGCGGAGCAGGTCGGGGCCGGCGCTGGCGGAGTAGCCCTCGTTGAAGGTCAGGTAGAGCACGCCGAGCACGGCGGTGGTGCGTTCGGGCAGCAGGTGCGCGGGCGGGACGCGGTAGGGGATGCGGGCGTGGCGGATCTTGCGCTTCACCCGTACGAGCCGCTGGGACATGGTCGCTTCGGGGACGAGGAAGGCGCGGGCGATCTCGGCGGTGGACAGGCCGGCGAGGGTGCGCAGGGCGAGCGCGACCTGGGCTTCGGTGGCCAGTGCGGGGTGGCAGCAGGTGAAGATGAGCCGCAGCCGGTCGTCGGTGACGCCGCTGTCGTCGGGTTCGGGTTCGTCGCGGACGTCCACGCGGCCGGCCTCCCTGAGCTTGGCGGCGCCGAGGGCGTCGCGGCGGAGCCGGTCGGTGGCGCGGTGGCGGGCGGCGGTGGTCAGCCAGGCGCCGGGCCGGTCCGGGACGCCGTCGCGGGGCCAGGTGCGCAGGGCGAGGGCGAAGGCCTCCTGGGCGCACTCCTCGGCGAGGTCCCAGTCGCCGGTGATCCGGATGAGGGTGGCCACGACCTGGCCCCACTCCTCCCGGAACGCCTCGGCGACCGCGGTCTCGACGTCCACCACCTGCTCCTTCCCGCCGGTTTCACCCTTCCGACGAACGGCCGGGCCCGGGATCGACAGCCGCCGCGTGACACGCACCGAATCCTTCCGCGCGGGCGACGATCCGGCCGGCTTCGACGCGGACGGCCGTCTCCGTGGCGTCGCTGACCGCGGTGACGCCGGCGGCGGCCGCGAGTGCGCCGGTGGCATCGCAGACCAGCCGCAGCCGGGGCCGGGCCGGTGCCGTGATCGCCTGGTCGAGGCAGGCGCGCAGGTCGGCGACGGCGAGCCGGGCCAGCGGGGCGAGCTCGCCGGGGTCGCTGGTGACGAGCACGGCGGTGACGTCGGCGCCGGTGCGCACGGCTTCTTCGAAGGCGGCGGCGCGGTGCAGGCCGAGGACGGTGACGACGCCGTCGCCGGGCCGGAAGGTTTCGCCGGTCAGCAGGTCGGTGGCGGCCGGGGGATCCCAGTGCTGCCCGTCGGGCCGGGCCCGGGTGGTGATCGGCGGCTCGGCGGGCCAGTCGTCGTCGAGGTCGAGGTCGAGCAGGGCGGCGCAGGCGGTGACGAGGTGGAACGGTTCGCCGAAGCCGGGTGCGGCGGCGGCGAGCTGGCTCGCGCCGTGCAGGGTGGTGAGCGCGGCTTCGGCGACCCGGACGAGCCGGTGGCCCGGGCGGACGCGTTCGAGGGCGAGCCCGAGCAGGACGGCGTCGACCCGCATGAGCTGCGCGAACGGGCGGCGGGTGTGCTCGTCGGCGAGGACTTCGGGCAGCAGGTCGCGGGCGAGGCGGGCGTCTTCGCTGTCGCTGTCGGTGGCCAGCGGGAGCCGGGCGATCCAGGCCCGGGCGAAGGCGGCGAGGACGTCGGCCGCGCCTGCGTCCGGCGGCGGGGTGGCGGGGCGGGGTGCGCGTTCGGCGAGGTCGGCCAGGACCGCGAAGTACAGGGCGCGCTTGCCGGGGAAGTTGGAGTAGACCGCGCCGCGGGTGAGTTCGGCGCGTTCGGCGATGACGTCGATCTTCGCCTCGCGGAAACCGCGGCGGGCGAACTCGTCGCGGGCGGCGGTGAGCACCTTGGCGCGGTTGCGTTCCTGGGTCTCCGCCCTGCTGAGCCTGACCATCGTCCTCCTTGCCGTGGGATCGCGAGCCAAGATACCGTGACCACTGAGATGATAAGACCATCTGAGTCCAACATCTGGAGTGGTGGATGACCCCCGAGATCGACCTGACCGACCCGAAGGTGCTCACCGACCCGTTCACCGCCTACGACCACGCGCGGGAACAGGGCGCGGTGGCCAAGCTGGTCATCCCCGGGTTCGGCCCGTTCTGGGCCCTGACCCGCTACGCCGAAGCGCGCGCGATGCTGACCGACCCGCGGTTCGAGGTGAATTCCGGCAGCTTCCTGCGCCCGCCCGGCGTCCCCGAGCACTGCCTGCGGTACCTGGAGACGATGTCGGAGAAGGACGGCCCGGAGCACCTGCGGCTGCGGCGGCTGGTGGCCCCGGCGTTCACGCCGAAGCGGGCCGCGCAGCTGCGGCCCCGGCTGGCGGCGATCACCGACCGGTTGCTCGACGAGCTGCCCGGGCACGCCGAGGACGGCGTCGTCGACCTGGTGCCGCACTTCGCGCGGCCGTTGCCGATCGACGTCATCTGCGAGCTGGTCGGCATTCCCGGCGCCGATCGGCCGCGCTGGCGGGAGTACGGTGCCGCGGTCGCGAGCGGGATGGGACCGGACTTCGCCGGGGCGATCCCGGCGATCATCGAAGGCGCGAAGGAAGCGGTGGCGCGCAGCCGGGCCGAGCCGGGCGACGACCTCATCGGCGACCTGGTGCGGGTGCAGGAGGCGGACGGTGACCGGCTCACCGACACCGAGCTGGTCACCCTGGTCTGGCACCTGGTCCTGGGTGGGCAGACGCCGGTGAACCTGATCGCCAACGCCGTGGAGGCGCTGCTGCGGCACCCGGATCAGCTGGCTCTCCTGCGCGCCGACGCCGGGTTGTGGCCGGGGGCGGTCGAGGAGCTGATGCGCTTCTGCAGTCCCCAGCTGCTGACCACCCCGCGGTTCGCGCGCGAGGACGTCGAGATCGGCGGGCAGCCGATCGGCCGGGGTGAGCGGGTGACGGCGGCGATCGTGGCCGCCGACCGCGACCCGCGGGCGTTCGCCGACCCGGACCGCCTCGACATCACCCGCTCGGGGCCGGCGCAGCTGGGCTTCTCGCACGGGCCGCACTTCTGCCTGGGTGCGTCGATCTCGCGGGTGCAGACCGAGGTGGCGTTGTCGGCGCTGTTCGCGCGCTTCCCGGACCTGGCCCTGACCGAGGACGTGCCGCGGGCGCCCGACGGCGGGACCTGGCGCCCGGCGCGGCTACTGCTGGCGCTCTGACACGAGCGCTTCGATGCCGTCGAGGACCCGGGCGAGGCCGAAGCGGAAGGTGTAGGCGGGGTTCTCGGCGGCGTTGTGGGCCTCACCGGCGGCTTGGCCGACGCGGGAGCTGATCGGGAAGTGCGCCGCGTCGGCGGCCGGGATGCCGGCCAGCACCGGCCAGGCGCGCTCCCACCACTGGGCGTCGGTCATCCCGGTGGCGCGGACCAGGCGGGCGTTGTCGAGGGAGCTGCGCGCGGTGCTGCGGACCAGGCCGGTGACGAGGGCGACCACGGCGTCCATCTCGACGTCGCCGAGGCCGATGCCGTCGATCGCGCGCAGCTCCCGCTCGTACTTGGCGAAGCTGTTCGGGCCCAGTGCCGAGCGGCTGGTGGTGACCTCCAGCAGCCAGGGGTGGCGGTGCAGCAGTGCCCACTGGTCTTCGGCGACGGCGGTCAGCGCCGCCCGCCAGCCGAGCTCCTGGCCGGGAGTCCCCAGTTCGCCGTGGACGTGGTCGATCATCAGGTCCAGCAGCTCGGCCCGGCCGGGCACGTAGGTGTAGAGCGACATGGGGGAGACGCCGAGCTGCTCGGCGACCCGGCGGATGGTGACGGCGTCGATGCCGTCGGCGTCGCCCAGCGCCACCCCCGCGCGGACGACGTCGGTGGTGGCCAGCTTGGGCTTCGGGCCGCGGCGTGGGGGCGCCGAGACGCCCCAGAGCAGCTCGATCGCCCGCCGCGGGTCGCCGTCACCGTTCTCCTGCGTGCTCACGCCGGCCATTCTGCCCACCTGATTTCCGTACAACGTACATAGTTATGCTAACCTCTTCTTCGTACAATGTACAGAGTTAAAGGGGCAGGATGACTCCGCAGATCCACGCCGAGGGACTTCGCAAGCGCTACGGCGACGCGTACGCCCTCGAGGGGTTCGATCTCTCCGTCCCGGCCGGCACCCTGTGCGGCCTGCTGGGACCCAACGGCGCGGGCAAGACGACCGCGGTCCGCGTGCTCTCGACACTGCTGCGCCACGACGGCGGTGTGGCCCGGGTGGCCGGGTACGACGTCGCGAAGGAACCGGCGAAGGTGCGTTCGGCGATCGGGCTGGTCGGGCAGCAGGCCGCCGTCGACGAAATCCTGTCGGGACGGCAGAACCTGATCCTGTTCGGCCGGCTGCACCACCTGGGCCGCCGCGAGGCCACCCGCCGCGCCGACGACCTGCTCGAACGGTTCGGCCTCGCCGGCACCGGGCCGAAGCCGGTGTCGGCCTATTCGGGCGGGATGCGGCGGCGCCTGGACCTCGCCGCGTCGCTGCTGGCCGCCCCGCGGGTGCTGTTCCTCGACGAGCCGACGACCGGGCTGGACCCGCGCAGCCGGGTGGAGGTCTGGCACGCGGTGCGGTCACTGGTCGCGGACGGGACGACGGTGCTGCTCACGACGCAGTACCTGGAGGAGGCCGACCGGCTGGCCGACCGGATTTCCCTCGTCGAGGACGGCCGGGTGATCGCCGAAGGCACGCCGGCGGAGCTGAAGGGCTCGCTCGGAGCGACCCGGATCGAACTGGTGCTCACCGACCCGGACGCCCTCGGCGCCGCGGCCGGGCTGCTCGCCCGGGTCACCGGGACCGAGCCGGTCACCGAAGAACTGCGGGTCAGCGCGCCGGCCGAGCCGGCGATGCTGACCGACGTCGTGCGCGAGCTCGCGGCGACCGAGCTGTCGTTCGCCGACGTGGCCCTGCGGCAGCCGACGCTGGACGAAGTGTTCCTGCAGCTGACGGGGGTGGCGCGATGAGGTGGGCGATCGAAGACGGCTGGACGCTGACCGGGCGTTATCTGGCGCAGCTGGCCCGGCGCCCGGCCCGCCTCGCCGGGGTGGTGGCGTTCCCGATCCTGATGGTGCTGATCTTCGCCTACCTGCTCGGCGGCGGGATGAGCGTGCCCGGCGGGGGCTCCTACCAGGAGTTCCTGATGCCGGGGATGTTCGCGATGACGATGGCCTTCGGGCTCTCGGGGACGATGGTCGCGGTGCTGGACGACACCGGCAAGGGCGTCACCGATCGGTTCCGGTCGCTGCCGATGGCGCCGTCCGCGGTGTTCACCGGGCGGGTGGCGGCGGATCTGGTGAACGCCGTGCTCGCGCTGGCCGTGCTGGTCGGCTGCGGGTTCGCCGTCGGCTGGCGCCCGCACGGCAGCCTGAGCGAGACCCTGGCGGCGCTGGCCCTGTTGCTCCTGCTGCGCACCGCACTGGTGTGGGCGGGGATCTACCTGGGCCTGCTGACCTCGGATCCGTCGATGGTGACGCTGGCGCAGACCCTCGAATTCCCCTTCGGGTTCCTCTCCGGCGCGTTCGTCGCGACCTCGACGATGCCGGCCTGGCTGGGAACCATCGCGGAGTGGAACCCGTTGTCCTCCACGGTCACCGCGACGCGGCTGCTGTTCGGCAACCCGGGCGCGGCCGGCACGTCCTGGGTGAGTGCGCACGCGGTGCCGATGGCCGTGGTCTGGCCGCTGGTGCTGCTGGCGGTGTTCGTGCCGTTGTCGGTGCGCCGGTACGGGAGGCTGGGGAACTGAACGTCCGCTTCGAGCCGGCCGAACCACCACGGGCGAGCCGCCTGCTGGTCGACGGCCGCGAACTGTCCATTGCCGACGGTCTGCCGGAATTGCTTGCCGGTGCTGATGCCTTCTGGGCGACCGCGGCGCAGGCGGCGTTGCGGCTGGTCGCGGCGGGACGGCTGCTGCCGGGCGTGACCGAAGGCGGGGACGACGCCTGGCGCGTCGGCCCGCTGGAACCGGCGGAGGCGGCGTGGCTGCGGGACCTCGCGGCCGCGATGCCGCCGGACGAGCGGGCGCCGGGACCGCTGCTGCGGGCGTTCCTCGACGCCGTCGCCGACACGCTGCCCCGCACTCCCGCCGCGGCCAAGGCGGCCGGGACGCGGTTGTTCGCCGCCGTCGCGCCCCAGCGCGCGGATTCCCTGCGCGACTGGGCGGACGAGCTGGCGGCCGGCCTGGATTCGGGAATCCGGGTGTCGCTGCGGGTGGAGGCACCGGAGGGCTTCGAGTCCGGCCGCCTCCGGGCCGTGGTCCAGGTGCACAGCCTGGCCGACCCCGGGCAGGTCGCCGACGCGGCACAGCTGTGGGAGACCGGGCGGTTCGGGCCACGAGCCCGCATCGACGTCCTGCTCGCGCTGCGCCGCGGTGCGCAGGTGTGGCCGGCGCTGAGCCCGCTGCTGACCTCGGCGGTGCCGGCCGAGGTGGACCTCGGCGAGGACGAGGTGACCGAGCTGGTCGCGGTCGCGGGCCCGCGGCTGGCGGCGGCCGGGATCGACGTCCACTGGCCCGCCGAGCTGGCGGGCTCGCTCACCGCACGGGCCGTCGTCCGCGCCGGCGACGACCCGGGTGACCTGCCGGCGTTCTTCGGCGGCGGCCGGGCCCTGGCGTTCGACTGGCAGCTCGCCCTGGGCGGCGAGGTGCTGACCGAAGCGGAACTCGACGCCCTCGCCGAGGCGCGCCGTCCGGTGGTGCGGCTGCGCGAAAAGTGGGTGCTGGTCGACCCGGCACTGGCGGCGAAGGCGCGGGAACGGGCGCTCAAGCCGCTGAACCCGGTCGACGCGCTGGGTGCGGTGCTGTCGGGAACCACCGAAGTCGACGGCGAGGCCGTCGAGGTCGTCACCGGCGGCTGGCTGGCCCGGCTGCGGGAGCGGCTGTCGCGGCCACCGGAACCCCAGGTGCCTCCGGCCGGGCTGGCCGCGACGCTGCGGGACTACCAGCTGCGGGGGCTGCAGTGGCTGGCCACCGTCACCGGGCTCGGCCTCGGCGGGTGCCTCGCCGACGACATGGGCCTGGGCAAGACGGTCACGCTGATCGCCCTGCACCTGCACCGGGCGGCGGGGCCGACGCTGGTCGTGTGCCCGGCGTCGCTGCTGGGCAACTGGGAACGCGAGATCCGCCGGTTCGCCCCCGGCGTGCCGGTACGGCGCTTCCACGGCAGCGCCCGTTCCCTCGACGAGCTCGACGGGTTCGTCCTGACCACCTACGGCACGCTGCGCACCGATCCCGCGCCGCTGGCCGCGGTGCGGTGGGGGTTGCTGGTCGCCGACGAGGCCCAGCACGTCAAGAACCACCGCTCGGGCACGGCGAAGGCGCTGCGGCTGGTCCCGGCGGCGGCGCGGGTGGCGCTGACCGGGACGCCGGTGGAGAACACGCTCTCGGAGCTGTGGGCCATCCTCGACTGGACCGCACCCGGCCTGCTGGGTTCGCTGAGCGAGTTCCGGACGCGGTGGGCGAAGCCGATCGAGGCGGGCGACGCTTCGGCAGCGGAGCGGCTGTCGCGGTTGCTGCGGCCGTTCCTGCTGCGACGTCGCAAGTCCGACCCGGGGATCGCGCCCGAGCTGCCGTCGAAAACCGAGACCGACCGGCCGGTGGCCTTGAGTGCGGACCAGGTGGCGCTGTACGAGGCGGTCGTGCGGGAGATGATGGCCGACATCGCCGTGAGCGACGGGATGGCCCGGCGCGGCCGGATCGTCAAGCTGCTGACCGCGCTCAAGCAGATCTGCAACCACCCCGCGCAGTACCTCAAGGAGCCGGGCGGCCGGTCGGGCAAGGTGGAGCTGCTCGACGAGCTGCTGGACACGATCCTCGCCACCGGCGGCGCGGTGCTCGTGTTCACCCAGTACGTCGCCATGGCACGGCTGCTGGAGAGGCACCTGGCCGGGCGCGGGATCGCGACGCAGCTGCTGCACGGCGGGACGCCGGTGGCGCGGCGCGAGGAACTGGTGGCGCGGTTCCAGAACGGCGAGGTGCCGGTGTTCCTGCTGTCGCTGAAGGCGGCCGGGACCGGGCTGAACCTGACGCGCGCCGACCACGTCGTGCACTTCGACCGCTGGTGGAACCCGGCGGTGGAGGACCAGGCGACCGACCGGGCGTACCGGATCGGGCAGACCCGCCCGGTCCAGGTGCACCGGCTCGTCGCCGAAGGCACGGTCGAGGACCGGATCGCGGCGATGCTGCGGGAGAAGCGGGCGCTGGCCGAGGTCGTGCTGGCCGGCGGGGAGGCCGCGTTGACCGAACTGTCGGACACCGAGCTGGCCGAGCTCGTCGAACTGAGGAGCCGCGGATGAGCGACGAGCGGGTGCGCGGTTTCCCCGCGTTCGGTGCGGGCGGGCACTTGGCGCGTTCGTGGTGGGGCCGGGAGTGGGTGCGCGCGATGGAGGACACCGCGCTGGACCTGCGTCAGCTGAAGAAGGGTCGCAAGTACGCCGCGGCCGGCCTGGTCGGCCCGATCACGGTCAGCCCGGGCCGCGTCGCGGCGACGGTCGAGGACGCCGACGGCGGCCCGTACCGCACGCAGCTGCGGCTGGCCGAGCTGCCGGAGCCGGACTGGACGCGGTTCCTCGACCGGGTCGCTTCGCGCGCCGGTCACTTGGCGGCCCTGCTGGACCGGGACCTGCCACCGGACCTGGTCGAGGCGGCCGGCGTCGACCTCCTGCCGGGGATCGGTGACCTCGACCCGGAGTGCGACTGCCCGGGCTGGGAACTGCCGTGCCGGCACGCGGCGGCGTTGTCGTTCCAGGCGTCGTGGCTGCTCGACACGGACCCGTTCCTGCTGTTGCTGATGCGGGGCAAGGCGGAGCGGGAGATCCGGGCCGAGCTGGAGAGCCGGACGGTGCCGGTGGCTCCGGCGGAACCGGCCGCGGACCGGGTGCCGGGCGAGCTGCCCGACCTGGCCGGGTTCCGGCCGTCGGGAGCCCCGTCGATCCCGGCGGCGCCAGGGGTGCCGGCATCGACGTTCGCCCTGCTGGCGGCGAACGGTGCCGGGCGGGCGGAGGCGTTGCTGGCGGGACGGCCGTGGCCGGGACGGCGTCAGGACGCGATCCGCTTGGCGGCGGAGTTCCCCGCGGCGGCGCAGCGGCTGGGTGAGGGCGCCGGGTTCGCGCGGGCGGTGGCGGCGTGGCGGTGCGGCGGGCCGGACGGGCTGGAGGTGCTGGAGACGCCCTGGACCCCGCCGAAAGCGGTGGTGGCGGCCGCGCGGGCGGCGCTGGCGGAAGCGGAGGGGGAGCCGGTGTTCGACCGGAACCGGTGCACGGTCGGCGAGGTCCAGCTGAGGCTGGATCGCCGGGGCCGGTGGCACCCGTACCGGTTCGAGGGCGGGGAGTGGTGGCCCGCGGGAGCGCCGGAGCGCGACCCGGGGTTGCTGGTGGGCTGACCTCACCGGGGTCGGGTGCCGCCGGCGAGCGTGGACGCCGCCGAACGGCGGCCGGCGGCCGAGCGCGTCGAGACCGCCTCCGGATCGGGGGCTACCGGGCGCTCTCGCCACGCCGGGTGGGCGGCCGGCGGCGGAACGCGGCAAGACCGCCTCCAGACCGGGGCTGCCGGGCGTTCTCGCCGGGGTCGGGTGCCGCCGAACGCCGGGTGGGTGGCCGACGGCCGAGCGCGGCGGGAGCGCCTCCGGATCGGGGCTGCCGGGCGTTCTCGCCGCCGGACCTGCCTATTCGCTCTCGCCGCCCGGGCGGCCCACCCGGCCACTCCTGACGGCCGCCACCCTGCTGCCGCCGGTTTGCTGGCCGGCGAGGCGGCCAATGGCTCATCGCGGCGTCCACCGGACCAACCCCGCCCGGGCAGCGCCCGATTCGCCGACCCACCGAGCGGAAATCCGCCAACTTTCCCGGTATCCAGCGCGGTACTCGTTGTCTCCTGTCCCCTGACGGCGGGTTCCGCCGGGCCACTGGGGGTGCGGGCGCGCGGGTTCTCCCCGCGCGCCCGCCCGGTTTCCGCCGGTGTCCGACAGTGTTCGAAAGAACCCCGCCGTCGAAGCCGGAGGGAGCTGCCGCCACGGGGTTCCCTCCGGCGTCAGGCCGTCGCCTTCGCCGCGTAGTCCTTGACCCGCATCGAGTCGTGCATCCGCACGCCGCCCGTGTTGAGCTTCGCGATCGCGCGGGTCAGCCCGGCCGGCAGCGCCGAGACCAGCTGCCCGCCGCGGGCCAGCGCCCACACCCCGGCGCGCGACGCCGGGATCAGGCTCCGGGCCGCGCCCACCGCGAAAGCCCGGCTGCGGCGCACCAGCTCACCCATCTCCCGTTCATACGCGGCGAAGGCGCGCTGGTGGTCGCCGTTCGCCTCGGCCAGCTCGCCGGCCAGGACGTACGCGCCCAGCACCGCGAGGCTCGTGCTGCCCCCGACCGCCGGTCCCGGGCAGTAGCCGGCGTCGCCGACCAGGGTCACGCGGCCGCGGGACCACGTGTCCAGCCGCAGCTGGGTGATCGAGTCGAAGTAGAACGGGCCCGGGCCGTCGAGCCCGGCCAGCCAGCCGTCGACCTGCGGATGCATTCCGGAGAACGCTGCCCGGAGCAGCTGCTGCTGGCGGGAGACGTCGCGGTGGTGGTAGTCGAGCGGCTCGTCGCGGCGGAACAGGAACACCGCGCGGGCCTCGGCCAGGTGCTCGGCGCTGTAGAGGGAGACGGTGCGGCCGGGGCCGAGGTGGGTGACGGCTTCGCCGTCGAGGCCGAGGGCGTCCGGCAGGGACAGCACCGCCAGGTACGCGCCGATGAACGTCGTCAGGCCGGCCTCATCCCCGAACACCAGGCGCCGGACGTTCGAATGGAGCCCATCGGCACCGACGACGATGTCGAAGCGGCGCGGCCGTGCGTGCTCGAAGGTGACGTCGCCGTCGGGGGAGATGCTGGTGATCGAGTCGCCGAAGAGGTACTCGACGTCGTCGCGGCCGGCGTCGTAGTAGATCTCGGACAGGTCGTCGCGCATCACCTCGACGTGCCGGTCGGAGGTGGCCTGGAAGACCTTCGCCAGGTCCACGTGCAGGGGCTTGCGGGTGCCTTCGCGGTGCAGCGTCATCCGGGTGGTGCCGGTGGCGAGGGCCTCGACGCGGGGCAGGACGCCCATGCGTTCGGTGATGTCCATGGCCGGCCGGAACAGGTCGACGGCGTGGCCACCGGTCTTGCGCAGCGCCGGCGCGCGCTCGACGACGGTGACGTCGAAGCCGTGGCGCGTGAGCCAGTACGCCAGCACCGGGCCGGCGATGCTGGCGCCGGAGACGAGGATCCGCATCAGTACCTCCCTGACTTAACGGTAGGTAAGTTGTACCACAGTTCCTTACCTATCGTTAAGTCAGTTATGCTGGCACGGTGCCGAAACCGTCCGACACCAAGCAGCGCATCCTCGACGTCGCCCGCGACCTGTTCACCAGCCAAGGCGTCCAGCGCACCAGCCTGCAGGACATCGCCGACCGGCTCGGCATCACCAAACCCGCGCTCTACTACCACTTCCCGTCGCGCGACGACCTCATCCTCAGCATCGTTGCGCCGATGCTCGACGACGGCGAAAAGTTCCTCCTCGACCAGGAAGCCCGCGGCGACGCCTCGGTGCGCGAGCTGATCGAAGGCTTCTTCGACTTCAACTACCGCCACCGCGCCGACGTCGTCATGCTGCTGGCCGAGATGCCGACCCTGGCCGACCTCGGGCTCATCGACCGGGTGCTGTCCTGGCGGACCCGCCTCACCGCGCTGATCTGCGGCCCGGAACCCACCCTCGACCAGCAGGCCCGGGCCATTCTGGCCCTCGGCGGCCTGCAGGACGTCTGCATGCAGTTCCCCGACGTCCCGGTCGCCGACCTCAAGGCCGCCGCGGTCGCCGGCGCGCTCGACGCGCTCGGCCGCTGAAAAAAATCTCGGCGGCGCGTGTCGAGAACGTCCGGGCGGCTCCGTCCCCGGGGCAGCAGAAGCCACCACTGGAGAAGGAGCCGACCATGCAGCAGAACGACATCGCCGAGGTGCTCGACCGCCCGCTCAGCCGCGAGCTGCTGGCCCGCGACCTGACCCGGCTCGCCTACGTCGCCAAGGACGGCACCCCGCGCAGCATCCCGATCGCCTTCACCTGGAACGGCTCGGAGATCGTCCTGTGCACCACGAAGAACTCCCCGAAACTGCCGTCCCTGCGCGCCAACCCCGCGGTCGCCCTGACCATCGACACCGAGGTGCACCCGCCGAAGATCCTCCTCATCCGCGGCCGGGCGGAACTGGACGTCGTCGACGGCATCCCGGAGGAGTTCCTGCAGATGAACGGCAGCTACGAGATGACCCCCGAGCAGCGCGTCGAATGGGAACGCGAGGTCCGCTCGCTCTACGACGGCATGGTCCGGATCGTCATCACCCCGACCTGGGCCAAGCTGATCGACTTCGAGACCACCCTGCCGAGCGCGGTCGAGGAACTGGCCCGGCAGCGGGCCGAGCGCGTCGGCTAACGCACCGCCGCGCGCTCGAGGATCGCTCCCGTGTCGACGCCGGCCGGGAGCGTGCCGAACGCGATGCCCCAGTCGCCGCCGAAGCGGGATGCGCAGAACGCGTCCGCCACCGCCGGGTGGCCGTGCCGCACCAGCAGCGAACCCTGCAGCACCAGCGCCATCGCCTCCACCACCCGCCGGGCCCGGTACTCGATGCCGTCCAGATCGGTCAGTTCCTTGCGGACGCGGTCCACGGCGTCGTCAAGCCGGGCGTCGCCGCCGGCGGCCTGCTCGACCTCGGCGAAGAACGCCGCCACCGACTCCGGCTGCCGGCCCATCGCGCGCAACGCGTCCAGCGCGGCGACGTTGCCCGAGCCCTCCCAGATCGACGACAGCGGCGCCTCCCGGTACAGCCGCGGCATCCCCGACTCCTCGACGTACCCGTTGCCGCCGAAGCACTCCAGGGCCTCGGCCGCGTGCACCGGGGCCCGCTTGCACACCCAGTACTTCGACACCGCGAGCCCCAGCCGCCG
The DNA here is from genome assembly GCA_049998155.1 of Amycolatopsis sp. cmx-13-12. GTDB lineage: Bacteria > Actinomycetota > Actinomycetes > Mycobacteriales > Pseudonocardiaceae > Amycolatopsis. The sequence goes on from JAEBES010000003.1 coordinate 677,258, forward strand.
GAACGCCTGTTCCTGCTCGTCGTCGCGCCGGTCGCCCGCCGCGGCCAGCCGCATCGCCACCGTCGTGGCCGCCTCGGATTCGAGGACCAGGTCGGCCAGGACGTTCGCCATCAGCGGCTGGTCCACCAGCGCCTTGCCGAACGCCCGCCGGTGGGTCGCGTGGTGCACCGCGCGGACCGCCCCCAGCCGCATGCCCGACGCGCTGCCCAGCGTGCAGTCCAGCCGGGTGTTGTTGACCATCTCGATGATCGTGCGGACCCCGCGGCCCTCCTCGCCGACCAGCCAGCCCACGGCGTTGTCGTACTCGATCTCCGACGACGCGTTCGACCGGTTGCCCAGCTTGTCCTTCAGCCGCTGCAACCGGATCGGGTTGCGCGAGCCGTCCGGCAGAACGCGGGGGAGCAGGAAGCACGAAAGCCCGCCGGGCGCCTGCGCCAGCGTCAGGAACATGTCGCACATCGGCGCCGAGGTGAACCACTTGTGCCCGACCAGGGTGTAGCTGCCGTCCGCCGCCGGGGTCGCGGTCGTCGTGTTCGCGCGGACGTCCGAGCCGCCCTGCTTCTCGGTCATCGACATCCCGGCGAGCAGCCCACGCTTGCTGCTGGGCTCCCGCAGCCCGAAGTCGTACTCGGTCGCCGCCAGCAGCGGCTCGTACCGCGCCGCCAGCTCCGGGGTCGCCCGCAACGCCGGGATCGCCGCGTACGTCATGGAAATCGGGCAGCTGTGCCCGGCCTCGACCTGGCCCCAGACGTAGAACTTCGCCGCCCGCGCCGCGTGGGCGCCCTCACGCGGGTCCTGCCACGGGGTGCCGTGCAGGCCGTGCGCCGTCGCGACCTTCATCAGCTCGTGCCAGTACGGGTGGAACTCGACCTCGTCGATCCGGTGGCCGTACCGGTCGTGCGTGCGCAGCACCGGCTCGTTCTCGTTGACCAGCCGGCCCCACTCCTGGGCCTGCTCGGTCCCGGCCAGCCGGCCCAGCTCGCGCAGCTCGCCGGCCGCCCACCCCGCGCCGGCCCGCTCGAGCCCGGCCAGCAGCGCCGGATCGTCGGCGACGTCGTGCCCCACCAACGGCGGGACCTGGTTGGTGACCTCATGCGTGGCGGGCATCGGAACCTCCTAGAGCGCGAAGGATGAACGTGCGAAGCTCGGCGACGTCACCGGCGTTCCCGCTGGTCAACGGCCCGATCAGGACTTCGGCGGCGGCACCGACGAGCGCGGCGGCCGTCAGCCGGCCGTCCTGGGGCGGCAGCACACCGTCGCGGACACCGGCGGCGACGTGCTCGGCGATGACCGCGGTGTAGGCCCGCCGGAACTCCAGCCGCTCGGCGTCGATCAGCGCGTCGACCGGCTCGGCGAGCAGGGCATACGCCTGCTTCGGCGCCTTGAGCGCACGCTGGGCGAACGTGTCGACGGCCGCCAGGACCCGCTCGGCCGGCGCACCCGCCTCGGCCGACGCCGCCCGGACCGCCTCGACCTCGCGCGTCACGACCTGCCGGAAGACGTGCACGACCAGGTCGGCCTTGGTGGGGAAGTGCCGGTAGACACTGCCGACGGCCACCCCGGCCCGCTCGGCCACCGCGGCGACGGAGCAGCCGCTGTAGCCGTGTTCGGCCAGCTGCCGCGTCGCGGCCGCGACGATGGTCTCGCGCTGGGCGTCGAGGCGTTCCTGCACCTTCGGGGTGCGGCGGTAGGGCACGTCAAGAAGTGAAGCACTGATTCATTGCTTCAGTCAACGCTCCAGGAGCCGCTTCGCGCCCTTAACCTCGGCCTCGACGTCCGCCCGCAGCTTCCGCCGCAGCACCGGCTCCACCAGCCAGCGCAGGGGAGCGGCGAACCCGAACGCGATCCGCCGCCGCACCCGGATCCCGCCGTCGGTCGGCACGCACTCGAAGTGCGCCTCGAACGTCGACACCCGGCGCACGAAGCGGTTCTCCGGCCGGTCGGGCAACCGGACGTCGATCCGCCGGCCCGGCGTCAGCGTCATCCGGGAGACGACCTTCGGGCCCGGTCCCAGCCCGGGCAGCGCGGAGCGGAACCGGAACTCCGTGACGTCACCTTCCCGGCGCACCCAGTCGATCCGGCCCAGCTTGCGGTCGATCTCCGCGTACCGCCGAGGGTCCATGACCAGCGCCAGGAAGTCCTCCGGCGTGTACGACACGGTCTCTTCCACGGTCACATCCACCATAGAAAGAGAGTAGTTTCTCACTATGGCGCGAACAACCCCCGGTGTCACCCGCCGTCGCATCCTCGACGAAGCCGTCCACCTCTTCTCCACCCGCGGCTACGACGCCACCTCCGTCGCCGACATCCAGACCGCCTGTGGCCTGCACCCCGGCAGCGGCGCGCTCTACAAGCACTTCCCGTCCAAGGCCGCACTCCTCGAAGCCGCCGTTCACGACAACCTCGAGCGCCTGGCCACCCGCACCGCTGCCACTGCCGACGCTCAGCTGCCCGACGACCCCCGCGAAGCCCTGCGCGTCCTCGCCGACGTCGTCTGGGCCTTCATGGCCGCCGACCGCGACCTCATCCGCCTGATGATCCGCGAATTCACCGGCTTCCCCGAGCTGTTCGAGCGGATGTGGCAAGGGGTCGTCGCCACCGTTTACCACCGCGGCACCGCGTGGATCACCACCCTGCGGGACCAGGGGAGAGTCTCGGTGTCCGACCCCGAAGCCACCGCCGCGGTGCTCGTCGCGTCCCTGACCTACTACCCGATCCTCGACGTCCTCATCGGACACACCCCCGGCGACCTGGCCCCGGACCGCTTTCTCGACGCCTGGCTCGACTCGTCCGCGGCCGCCCTCGGGCTCACTCCCGGCTGATCAAGTACTCCGCTTCACCAGCGCCACCAGGTACCGGCACGGCACCTCGCCCGGGTTCACGAACACACAGTCCGCCGCCGGCCCGAGCTGGAGGCAGTCCCCGGCGTCCAGCTCGTGCACCTGCGCTCCCTCGTGGAACCGCAACCGCCCGTCCAGCACCCAGATCTGCTGGTGCAGGAACGCATACGTCCCCGAGGTCAACGGCACCTCCGCCCCGGGCGGCAGCTCCACCTCGACCAGCTCCAGCGGCCGCCCGGCGGCGGGGGAGACCGACCGCCGCCGGTACCCGGTGTCCGGATCCACCCACACCGGCTGCTCCGCCGCCCTCGCGAGCCGGCGCTCGTCGCCCTCGGCTCGCGCGATCAGCTCCGACAACGTCAGGCCCAGCGCCGCGGACAGCTTCGCCAGCAACGCCGCCGTCGGCTGCACGTCACCCCGCTCGATCTTGCCGATCATCGCCCGCGACACCCCCGACCGGTCGGCGAGCGCCGCGGCCGAGAGACCTTGCGACGTCCGGGCGGCGTGCACGGTGGCGGCCAGGCGGGCCGTCAGGGGATCGGTCATAACTAGGGATACTATACGAGCCATCGCGGCTACCATAGGAACCATGATTCGAGACGCCACCCCGTATGACGCCGCAGCCTGCGCCACCCTCTACGCGCCCTACGTCACCGACACCGCCGTCTCCTTCGAAACCGACCCGCCCGACAGTGCCGAAATGGCCCGCCGCATCGCCGCCGCCCACGCCTGGTTCGTGCTCGAAGACGACGGTCACGTCGCCGGATACGCCTACGCCACCCGCTTCGCCGAACGCGCCGCCTACCGCTGGTCCTGCGAAACGAGCATCTACCTCGAACAGGGCCGCCGCCGCACCGGCGCCGGCCGCGCCCTCTACGAAGCCCTGTTCGAGCGGCTGCGCGCACGCGGGTTCTGCCGCGCCTTCGCCGGCATGACCCTGCCCAACGACGCCAGCGCCGGCCTCCACCGCGCCCTCGGCTTCGCACCCGCCGGCGTCTACCGCCAGGTCGGCTGGAAACACGGCGCCTGGCACGACGTCGCTTGGGTCCAGAAAGACCTTCGCGCAACTGAAGGTTGCACATCGGCACCCGGCGAGCTAACGTGACACGCAACCGAACGTTGCACAAGGAGCGCGCATGGACCACGGCACCATCGAACGGGAAATCCGCATCGACGCCCGCCCCGAAGTCGTCTTCGACGTCGTCAGCAGCCCCGAACACCTCCGCGAATGGTGGCCCGACGAAGCCGAATACCCGGTCGAACCGGGGGGAGAAGGCCGCATCGGCTTCGGTGGCTCCTGGGTCGGGTTCACCGTCGTCGACGCCATCCCACCCCGGCACTTCTCCTTCCGCTGGACCCACGCCGAAGGGGAGACCGCCGCACCCGGCAACTCCTTCCTCGTCGTCTTCGAACTCGAACCCGACGGCACCGGCACCCGCCTCCGGATGACCGAAACCGGCTTCCGCGAACGCGGCTGGGACGAAGCCAAGATCACCGCCGAGTACGCCGACCACGTCACCGGTTGGGACCACTTCCTGCCCCGTCTGCCCGCCTGCGCCGCCAAGGCCGGAGCCACCCGGTGACCACCACCGTCGACGACGACCTCTGGTCGGCCATCGGCGACCCCACCCGCCGCCGCCTGCTCGACCTGCTGCTCGACGAGGGGACCGGCACCGCGACCAGCCTCAGCGACCACCTCCCGGTGACCCGCCAGGCCGTCGCCAAGCACCTCGCCGTCCTCGACCGCGCCGGCCTGGTGCACGCCCACAGCGCCGGCCGCGAAAAACAGTTCCGCGTCGACGAAGCCCAGCTCGCCCGCGCCGTCGCCCAGCTCACCGACGTCGGCAACACCTGGGACGCCCGGCTCCGCCGCATCAAGACCATCGCCGAAACCATCGAGAAGAGGAACCGGTAAAAATGGACATCCTGCACCGCATCGGCATCCACGAAACCACTCCGGACCACGTCTACGAAGCGATCACCACACTCGACGGCCTGTCCGGCTGGTGGACCGAGAAAACCGTGGGGGACACCGAACTCGGCGGCGTCATCGCCTTCCGCTTCATCCCGGGCGGCTTCGACATGAAGGTCCTCGAACTCGACCCCGGCCGGCTCGTCCGCTGGGAAGTCGTCGACGGGCCACCGGAGTGGATCGGCACGACGATCCGCTGGGAACTCGAACAGCGCGGCGACTACACGATCGTCCTGTTCAAGCACGAAGGCTGGCGCGAGGCGGGCGAGTTCATGCACCACTGCAGCACCAAGTGGGCGATCTATCTGATGAGCCTCAAGCAGCTCGTGGAGACCGGGGAGGGCGCCCCGTCGCCGCGGGACGTGATGGTCAGCGACTGGCACTGACGTTACTTGACATAATGTACATTATCGGCACTTGGTGACGTGCTGAGCGGACGGCCGAGAGGGGTGTCAAACCCGGGGTCGTGGCCTCACGTGTGTTGCGAGAGCGTTCGCTTCGCCAGGACGGCTTCTGTCAGGGTTTTGAACCCACTCGGCCGGCGGGGGTGCCCGATTTGAGGCTCCAAGGGGCCCGAGAGCATCCCCTGAAGGGCTCAGGCCTGAGGTCCAGTCACTCGACCTCAAAACGTCACGGTGACGAAACTACCCGAGCTTTGGGTGCGCTGAAGTTGTTGCGCGGCACGGTTGACGCTCGCCGCTGAGTGCTCAGGGCTCCCCGGGTCAGATCTCCTGGCGGCCAGGCGTCGAACATGTGTGCGTATGCCCTGCCAGAGTGCGCCGAGGTGCTCGAGGGCTCCGAAGCAGCCTTCGAATAGGGCCGTGTCCCCCAGGGGTAGACCCTGGGTCAAACCGGCGTTTCATGCATAATTGCCATTATGCATGAAACGCCGGGTCCGGACCCGGCCGCGGAAACTGTCGGTGGTGTGCGGTACAAGATCCACATGAAGGTTTCCGAGGCCCAGCAAGCCTTCTTCGCCGCCCGCCGTCCGCGCAAGGACTCCCCGCACACCACCGACGCCTACCGCCGGGATCTCGCCGGCATCACCACTCTCCTGGTTTCGGAGCTCGGCCGCCCCGCCGAGGACCTGGAGGTCGCCGATCTCACCGGGCCGGCGCTACGGTCGGCGTTCGGCGCGTTCGCGGACGGGCATGCGAAGAGCTCGGTGCTGCGGGCGTGGTCGACCTGGAACCAGTTCCTGACGTTCTGCGTGGCCGACGGGCTCCTGGCGGGCAATCCGATGGGTGCGGTGGCGCGGCCGCGGACACCGGCGTTGACGCCGAAGCCGTTGCGGGGCGAGGAAACCCCGGAGCAGCTGCTGTCGGCGGCGGCCGCGGGATCGCGGCGCGCGCGGGACCCGTGGCCGGAGCGGGACGTGCTGGTGATCGCACTGGGGCTGGTGGCGGGGTTGCGGGCGGCGGAGATGCGGGCGTTGACGTCGCGGTCGTTGGTGGGGCGCGCGGGTGAGCTGCGGTTGCACGTGAAGGGGAAGGGCAGCCGGGACCGGTCGATTCCGGTGCAGCCGGTGCTGGCGGAGCTGATCGAGCGGTACCGGGAGTCGTGCCGGGTGCGGTTCCCGAACGTGCGGTTCTCCCCTGGTTCGCCGTTGCTGCTGGATCGGGCGGGTGAGCCGATCGGGCGGGGTGCGCTGGAGTACCTGGTGAAGTCGTGTTACCGGGGTGCGGGGTTGCACGACCGGGTGCCGGTGGGGGCGAATCTGCACGCGTTGCGGCACACGTTCGCGACGCGGCTGGCGGAGGACGGGGCGACGGCGTCGGAGATCATGGCGTTGCTGGGTCACGCGAGCTTGGCGACGAGCCAGAACTACATCGAGGCGACGGGTCGTGAGCAGCGTGCGGCGGCGGCGAGCAACCGGACATACCGGGCCCTGGACGGTCTGGGCTGAGGCGCCCGGGGCTCGGGCTGGACCGCAAAGCCCCTCCGCGGCTGGCTTAATGAACGAACTGGTACGTGCCCGCCTGCGCAATGAACGAACTGGTACGTTCGCAGCCCCCTCGATGTACGAACCGGTACGTTCGTCGGCTCGTAATGGACGAACCGGTACGTTCGCAGCTCCGCAATGGACGAACCGGTACGTTCAGCGTCGACGTTATGAACGAAATGGTTCGTTCACGCCGTCTCCGCCGCGCCGATGTCAGCGGAGTTGTTCGAGGTCCTTGGCCGCGCGGGCGATTTCGGCGGCGAGCCCGCGGAGTTCTCGGGGGTCGGCCCCGTCGTCGGCCGCGGTGACGATGTCTTCGGCTGCGCAGCGCAGCTGGAAGAGCCGGTCCTGCAGCGCCGCGATCTCGGTGTCGGAGAGCACCACGGCGTCTTCGGGCAGGCCGCTGCGCTGCAAGGCGGTCCGGCGTTCGTAGGCGCGCTGGCGGCAGGACTGCCCGCAGTAGCGCCGGCGGCGGCCGACGTTGCCGCCTTCGGGGAGGCGTCGTCCGCACCAGCCGCAGTGCTTGGGGGCGCCTCGGCGGGCCGGGGCGAGCTCGATCGTGGTCGGCTGGGTCAGTTCGGCGGCTTCCCTCACCCGGGAGACCCTAGCTGGCCACCGTTTGCTCATGCCGGGGTCATGGCGGAAGGGCACACTTGAGGGATGCAGGCTTCGTTCCCGTACCTGGCCGATCCGGTCCCCCGTGCCTTCGCGCACCGGGGGTGGCACCTCGGTGACCTGGAGGGGCTGGAGAACTCGTTGCCGGCGTTCCAGCGGGCGTGTGCGGAGGGGTACCGGTACCTCGAGACGGATGTGCACGCGACGGCGGACGGTGTGGTGGTGGTCCACCACGATCCGAACCTGGATCGGACCACGGACGGTTCCGGGCCGATCGCGGCGCAGACGTGGGAGCAGCTGAAGAACGTCAAGGTGGGCGGGAAGGCGCCGCTGTCGCGGCTGGAGGACGTCCTCGAGGAGCTGCCGGATGCCCGGTTCAACGTCGATGTGAAGGCCGATCGGGCGGTGGAGCCGTTCGTGCGGGTGCTGGAGCGGACGGGGGCGTTCGACCGGGTGGCGGGGGCGGCGTTTTCGGACGCGCGGCTGGTGCGGTTGCGGAAGCTGGCGGGGCCGCGGCTGGTGACGGCGATGGGGCCGCGGTCGGCGTTCGCGTTGTGGGCGCGGGGCCGGTTGCCGCTGCTCCCCCTCGGGCGGCTGGTGCTGGGGGCGATGGCCCAGGTGCCGGTGCGGCAGGGGGCGTTGCGGGTGGTGGACAAGGCGTTCCTGGCGATGGCGGGGCGTTCGGGCATCGAGGTGCACACGTGGACGATCGACGATCCGGCGGAGATGCGGATGCTGCTGGACCTGGGGGTGCACGGGATCGTGACGGACCGGCCGGACCTGCTGCGTGAGGTGCTGATCGAGCGGGGCAAGTGGCAGCAGTCCCAGGAGTCGTGAGTGGTAAGTCGGGTTAGAACCCGACTTACCACTCACGAGGGGGTCAGCGGGGTGGTTTGCCGGTCCAGGCGGCGTCCCAGGTCTTGGGGCCGAGCAGGCCGCTGTCCTTGATGCCGTTGGCGCGCTGGAGGTCGAGGACGGCGGTGCGGGTCTTTTCGAGGTAGCAGCCGGTGCCGGTGAAGCCGTAGCCGAAGGCGTTCATGCGGAGCTGGAAGGTCTTGAGGGGTTCGGCGCAGTCGCCGTAGTTGTAGACGACGCCGGGCCAGGCGGGTTTGGGGCCGCCGGGGCCCAGGGGCGGGGCCGGTAGTCCTCCCCCGCCGATGTAGGCGGATTCGGTGTAGCTGGGGACGCGTTTGCTGCGGGCGTCGGCGTCGGCGGCGAGTTTGAGCATGCCGGCGCACTGCCAGGGCTGCCAGCCGCGCATGCGGTAGAGGTAGAGGGCGCGGTAGTCCTGTTCGGCGGGGGTGGCCTGGTCGGGCCGGCCTTGGCCGCCGACGCTGCGCCAGGTGGGCAGGTCGAACTGGTAGGCGCCGTAGTAGCCGTTGCCGGTGTTGGTGGCGTAGCGGCCGCTGGACTCGCACATGCGGAGCTTGGCCCAGGTGCTCGACGCGGGGTCCGCGGCGGCGGTGGCGGGGTTGATCAGCGGCAGACCCATGGCGGCGAGGGCGAGGAGCACGAAGCTCGTCACGGTGCGTCGACGGTTCTGGATCATGGGTGCACAGTAGGAGCGTGTCCCACTGACCACAACAGACACGATCGGCGCACCAGTCTCACATGAAACACTGTTCACTTTTGCGGACGACACGCCGTGAGCGGCGAACCGGGTGTCATGGCGGGGTGCCGGATGATCACGAAGCGACAAACCGGACACGGTTTCGGTGGTGCGTTCTCGACGGTCGCCGTATCCCCGTAGTCTCCGCGCTGACCTGGATGTTCTCGATCTGAAGGAGCCGTGGATGACGCTGGCCGGGACGCGTTCGACCAAGCGCGAGCGCTGGGGCTGGTACTTCTACGACTGGGCGAATTCGCCGTTCTATTCGTCGACGACGACGGTGTTCGGGGCGCTGTCGATGAGCCCGATCGCGGCGGCGGACGCGAAGGCGAACATCACCCTTAACGGGGACCGCGCGTGCCTGAACGCGGCGGGTGGGACGGACACGCTGCACAACTGCGACGTGACGTTGTTCGGGCTGCACTTCCCGGCCGGGTCGGTGTGGGGGTACCTGCTGTCGGTGGCGACGGTGGTGCAGGTGCTGGTGCTGCCGATCGCCGGGGCGGTGGCCGATCGCAGTCACAACAAGCGGCGGATCCTGGGCGGGTTCGCGTTCCTGGGTGCGGCGGCCGCGGCGGGGATGTTCTTCCTGACCGGCTCGGACTGGCAGCTGGGTGCGGCGCTGTTCATCGTGGCGAACATCGGTTACGGGGGTTCGCTGGTCGTCTACTACTCGTTCCTGGCCGACATCGGCGGGCCGGACGAGCGGGACGGCATTTCAGCGAAGGGCTGGGCGTTCGGGTACCTGGGCGGCGGGCTGGCGCTGGCGTTGCAGCTGGGGTTCTACCTGAAGCACGACCTGTTCGGGGTGGACCAGGACCTCGCGGTGCAGATCTGCTTCCTGACCTCGGGGCTGTGGTGGGCGGCGTTCACCGTCCCGGCGGTGCGGCGGCTCCCCCGCCGGCACGTGCCGGTCGACGTCGCTCCGGGACGTTCGGTGCTGCGGGCGGAGTTCACGGAGCTGCGGCAGACGCTGGTGGCGGCGAAGGCGTATCCGTTGACGCTGGCGTTCCTGGGCAGCTACCTGGTCTTCACCGACGGGATCAACACGGTGGTGACGGTGTCGGCGCAGTACGGCAAGGACGAGCTGGGTTTCGGCAACAGCGTGCTGATCGTCACGATCCTGGTGATCCAGTTCGTGGCGTACCTGGGTGGGACGCTGCACGGGCTGGTGGCGCGGCGGATCGGGGCGAAGCGGACGATCCTGGGCAGCCTGGTGGTGTGGATCGTGGTGCTGGCCGGTGCGTACTTCGTGCAGCCGCGACAGCTGCTGCAGTTCCTGGCGGTGGCGGTGGGGATCGGGCTGGTGCTGGGCGGGACGAACGCGCTGTCGCGGTCGTTGTTCAGCCAGATGATCCCGGCGGGCAAGGACGCGCAGTACTACTCGCTCTACGTCGTGGGCGAGCGCGGGACGTCGTGGCTGGGGCCGCTGGTGTTCGCCGGCGTGGGGCAGGCGACGGGGTCGTTCCGCCTGGCCATCGTGGCGCTGGTGGTGTTCTTCGCGGTGGGGTTGGTCCTGGTGTGGCTGGTGCCGGTGCGGCGGGCGATCGTGGCGGCGGGCAACACCCCGCCGGAGGTGTTGTAGTCACCGATAGGGTCGGGCGTCGTGACCTTGATCGACGACGCCACCGGCCCTGATCCCACCGATGCCCTGTCGTCGGTTCCCGCGGCCGGTTCGCGCCGCGGGACGCCGCCGGTGGGCAAGCTGAAGTTCTGTTACGGGCCGATGGACTGCGGGAAGTCGACGCTGGCGCTGCAGATCGACCACAACCACGCGCGGCAGGGCCGCCGGGGGCTGGTGCTGGTGCGGCACGACCGTTCGGGTGCGCCGCAGATCTCCAGCCGGATCGGGCTGACCCGGCAGGCGGTGGAGGTCGGTGAGGACACCGACGTGCGCGACCTGGTGCGGCAGGAGTGGGCGCAGGGCCGGCACGTGGACTACGTGGTGGTGGACGAGGCGCAGTTCCTCTCCCCCGGTCAGGTCGACCAGCTGGCGGAACTGGCCGACGAGGTGGAGATCGACGTCTACTGCTTCGGGATCGCGACGGACTTCCGGAGCCGGTTGTTCCCGGGTGCCGCTCGTCTGTTCGAACTGGCGGACGAGTTGCAGCCGGTTCAGGTGGAGGTGCTGTGCTGGTGCGGGCTGCCGGGGCGGTTCAACGCGCGGGTGGTCGACGGCGAGGTCGTGCGCGAGGGCGATACCGTCGTGGTGGCAGATACCGAACAATCCGTAGTTGAAACTTCAGCTTCAGTACGTTTTGAGGCCGAATTTGCTACTGTGCGTTATCAGGTATTGTGTCGCCGCCACTTTCGATCGGGTGACTTGGGCGCGGTTACTGCTCATCACGGTCAGTTACGGTTGACCTGAGCGGGACGCGAGTAGCCCATCCGGGGGATATCAGCACTAAGAAGGCCGTATTGACGTCACGCCGGAGCGCGAAACGCCTCCTACTAGTGGAAGCTAATGCAGGCGGGTGACGCAGCTCATCGTGAGCAACGACATGGTGTCCCGGGAATCCTCCGGGGCCGCGGGTCGTTGCATAGGGTGAGCAACACCCTGGCTCCACCCCGGAGCTGACTGAAAGGACCCATCATGGCCGACCGTGTTCTTCGTGGAAGCCGGCTGGGAGCGGTCAGCTACGAGACCGACCGCAACCACGACCTCGCCCCACGCCGCACCGTGCGCTACGCCTGCCCGAAGAACCACGAGTTCGAGGTGCCGTTCTCCGACGACGCCGAGATCCCGACGGTCTGGGAGTGCCGCCTGCACGGCAGCGAATCGGAGATCGTCGATGGCGGGCAGCCCGAGCAGAAGAAGGTCAAGCCGCCGCGCACCCACTGGGACATGCTGCTCGAGCGGCGCACGATCCCGGAGCTCGAGGATCTGCTGAACGAACGTCTCGCCGAGCTGAAGGGCCGCCGCACCTCCCGGTCGGCGTGACCCTCCAGAGCTCGGCCTTGTAGCCAAGCTCCCACCACAACGGAAAGGCCCCCGCGACCTCCCCCCGCGGGGGCCTTTCACATGCCCGAACGCTTCCGGCCGCTGGTCTGCCGCGGCTTGTCGTGAGTGGTAAGTCGGGTTAGAACCCGCCTTACCACTCACGACCGCCGGGCGCGGAAGGGGCCGTTCAGGGCGGCCCACTGCAGGAGCATGATCGTCTTGGCGTCGGCGATCTCGCCGGTGCCGATCATCGTCAGGGCCTTGGCGAACGGCAGCTCGAGTACCTCGATGTCCTCCCCTTCCTCCGCGATTCCGCCGCCTTCGCCGCGGTCGGCCGGGTCGTAGGGCGCCGCGTAGCAGTGCAGGCGCTCGGTGACCGAGCCCGGGCTCGTGTAGACGTCGAAGACGTGCTCCAGCGAGCCGATTCGCACGCCGGTCTCTTCCTCGGCTTCGCGGCGGATCGCCGTCTCCGGGTCGTCAGTGTCCAGCAGTCCCGCCGCCGTCTCGACGAACATGCCGTCCGGGTGGTCGTTGACGTACACCGGGTAGCGGAACTGGCGGGTGAGCAGGACAGTGCCGCCCTGCAGGTCGTAGAGCAGCACCGTCGCCCCGTTGCCGCGGTCGTAGGTCTCCCGCTGCTCGGTCGTCCAGCGGCCGTCGCCGTGCTGGTAGTCGAACGTCGTCCGGCGCAGCACGTACCAAGCCGACGACAGCAGCTCCACGTCGGTGACCCGGACGCGCGGGTTGCGAGACAGGCTTGTCGAAGAGGTCATCCCCCGACCATAATGTGCACAACTCGGAATGAACAAGGAGGATCGTGCATGCTTGTCGGGGAACGCCGAGAACTGCTGCTCGCCCGGCTCGCCGCCGACGGCAAGGTGCTGGCCAAGGACGTCGCGACCGAACTCGGGGTCTCCGAGGACAGCATCCGCCGTGACCTGCGCGACCTCGCCGCGGCCGGGCTCTGCCAGCGCGTCTACGGCGGTGCGCTGCCCGTCTCCCCCGCCGTCGCCGACTACGCGAGCCGCACAGCCATCGCCCGAGACGGCAAGGACCGGGTCGCCACGGCCGCCGCCGCACTGATCCGGCCCGGCTCGACCGTCATCCTCGACGGCGGCACCACCACCCTCGCCGTCGCGAAAGCCCTCGCCAAGGACCTCGCGGCCACCGTCGTCACCCACAGCCCGACCGTCGCGGTCGCCCTGCTCGACCACCACAACGTCGAGGTGTTCCTGCTGGGCGGACGGCTGTTCCGGCACTCCGCGGTCACCTGCGGCGCGGCCGCCGCCGAAGCCGCCCAGGCGATCAGCGCCGACGTCTTCCTGCTCGGCGTCACCGGCGTCCACCCCGAAGCCGGCCTGACCACCGGCGACGCCGAGGAAGCCGCGATGAAACGCACCCTGGCGCGACGAGCGGCCGACACCTACGTCCTGGCCAGCGCCGAGAAGCTCGGCGCGGCGTCGCGGTTCCCCGTGCTGCCCTTCACCGACGTCGCCGGGATCGTCACCGACGCCGACGACCAGAACGTGCAGAAACTTGCAGAGCTGGGTGTCGCGATCCTGCCGGCGTGACCTCGGCGTACCACTCCCGCCCGGCCACCAGCCCGAACAGCGGCGCCGGCAGCCAGACGAGCACCCGCAGCACCGCCGAGAGCCGCCCGCTGCCGCGCACGTCCGACACGTGCGCGGCCAAGGCGGCCTGCTTGCGTGCGGCGAAGCGCCGCACGTCGAACCGGTGGGTGATGGCCGAGGCCGGGCTGTAGGTGTGGCCGAGCGCTTCGGCGTCGTAGTCGAACGGGATCCGCAGCGCCCGAACCACCCGCACGAACCGCTGCGCGAAGTCGCGGGGCAGGGTCGCTTCCAGCAGCCGCGTCCCGGTCAGCCGGGCCGCCCGGCGGGCCACCTGGTGCACCTTGACGTGGTCGCGGTGCCCGTAGCCGCCGTTGCCGTCGTAGCCGAGCAGCAGGTCGGCGCGCTCCTCGTGCAGCACGGCCGCCAGCCGGTGCGCGGCTTCCTCGGTGTCCGCGCGGGCGAACCGCTGCCGCCCCGGCGGGTCCGCGTAGAGCCGGGGACCGTGACCGCTGTCGGCGTAGCCCAGGTGCACGACCCGGTGCACACCGAGGATGGCCGCGGCCGCCTCCAGCTCGGCCCAGCGCGGCGTCGGGTGCTCGGCGGCGATGCCGTCGGTGGCCACCACGACCACCACCCGGTGCCCGTCGGCCGCGGCCCGGGCCAGCGTGCCGCCGCTGAGCAGGACCGGGTCGTCTGCGTGCGCGTGGAAGGCCACGATGGTCGTCACCGGCCCCATCATGGCCCAGAACGGCCGGAAACGGCTCAGGCGCGCTTGACGAGCCGGCGCAGCTGGTGCCAGCGGCGCTCCAGGCCCCACTTCGCCACCCGCAGGAACGCCTCCTGGATGATCGAGCCGTTCATCTTCGACTCGCCGATCTCGCGCTCGGTGAACGTGATCGGGACCTCGACGATCTCGAAGCCGGCCTCGTCGGTCCGGATGGTCAGGTCGATCTGGAAGCAGTAGCCGTGCGAGTTGACCTCGTCCAGGGCCAGCTTCTCCAGCACCGGACGGCGGTAGGCGCGGAACCCGGCGGTGATGTCGCGGACCGGCATCCCGAGCGCGATCTGCGAGTAGAGGTTCGCGCCGCGGGAGAGGACCTGGCGCTTGAGCGGCCAGTTGACGACGCTGCCGCCCGGCACGTACCGCGAGCCGATCGCCAGATCGGCGTCGCCGACCGCGTCCAGCAGCCGGGGCAGGTCCTCGGGGGCGTGCGAGCCGTCGGCGTCCATCTCGACGATCGTGTTGTACTCGCGGGCCAGGCCCCAGCGGAACCCGGCGATGTAGGCGGCGCCGAGGCCGGCCTTTTCGGTGCGGTGCAGCACGTGGACGTGGTCGTTGGCCGCCGCGCGTTCGTCGGCGAGCTCGCCGGTGCCGTCCGGGCTGCCGTCGTCCACCACGAGCACGTGCACGTCCGGGAGTGCCTTGTGCAGGCGGTCCAGGATCGGGCCGAGGTTCTCCCGCTCGTTGTAGGTGGGGATCACCACCAGCACCGGCTCGATTCCCCGGGCCCCCCGCGGCGCCTGCGACATCCGTGCTCCTCCGATATCCGCGACGGTCAGTCCGCCGCTTCCCCTGCTGCCGTGCCGGCGCTGCTGCGCCGGGTGCGAAAACGGAGTACGAGCCCACCGGCCACCCCGGCGATCGCCAGAGCCAGCAGCCCGTACTCCGTCCACGCACCTAGTTGATCCGACAGCGTAGTCTGCGTCCGCAGCGGGACGCGCCCGACCAGGGAATCCGCCGTGAAAAGGCCCGTTGAGCTGGTCACCGTCCCGTCGGGGGCGACGATCGCGCTCACCCCGGAGACGGCCGACACCACGACGGCCCGGCCGTGCTCGACCGCCCGCAGCCGGGACATGGCCAGCTGCTGCTCGCTCATTTCGCTCTGGCCGTACCAGGCGTTGTTGGTCGGCACGACGAGCAGTTCGGCGCCGTCGCGCACGGCGTCGCGGGCCGGGTAGTCGAACGCGGTTTCGTAGCAGATGAACACGCCGACCCTGGTGCCGGCGACCGCCATGGCCTGGTTCGCGCCGTCGCCGGGGACCATGTCGACCGTCTCCTGGTCCAGGAACGGCGTGACCAGCTCGGCGACCTTGCGGGCCGGGACGTACTCGCCGAAGGGCACCAGCTGCTGCTTGGCGTAGCGCTCGCCGGGCCCGGTGCGTGGGTTCCAGGAGATGACGGAGTTCTGCAGGTGCCCGTCCGGCAGCCGGTAGATCGCGCCGATCAATGCGGGGACGCCGAAGTTCGCGACGAGCTGGTCGACCTCCAGGTCCGGGCCGGTGACGGTGGTAGCGCTCTCGGGCCACACGACCAGGTCCGGTTTGGGGACCTTGCCGGCCTGGATGGCAGCGAGCAGCCGCCGGCTTTCGGCGATGGTGTTGTCGCGCAGCACGGTCCGCTCGCCCTGCAGCGCGAGCCCGATGTTGGGGGCGTTGCCCTGGACGGTGGCGACGGTGCGCTCGCCGTCCTGCGCGCCGGTGCCGATGGCCGGCCACAGCGCCAGGCCGGCGACGACGGGCACCAGCGTGCCGAGCGCGGCGAAGACCACCGGCCGCGTGAGCTTGCGCACCTCCCGCAGCCGCGCGGCGAGAGTGGCCAGTGCGAAGCCGGTGAGGACGACGGCCAGGCCGACCAGCGGGGCGCCGCCGATCGAGGCGAGCGGCAGGAACGCGCCCTCGGGCTGGCTGAAGGCGACCCGGCCCCAGGGGAAGCCGCCGAAGGGGAACCACGCGCGCGGCGTCTCCAGGGCGATGAACACCAGCGCGCCCCACAGCGGCGCGGCCGGGAGCCGGGACACCAGGGTGATCAGGCCGCCCGCCAGGCCGTGGTAGAGCGCCAGCGCGAAGGACAGGCCCAGCCACGGCCAGGGGCCGAAGTCGGGGCCCAGGAAGTCCAGCAGCCAGGTCAGCAGCGGCAGGAAGAAGACGAACCCGAACGCGAAGCCGTAGCCGAAGCCGGCCCGGAAGCGGCGGCCGCGCAGGACGAGGGCCAGCCCGGCGAAGGCCAGCGGCGCGAGCCACCACAGCGGGCGCGGCGCGAAGCTCAGGTAATAGGCGAAGCCGGACACGAGGGCCGCGGCGGTGCGCACCAGCCAGGCCGGGGGGAACCGCCGCGTGCGGGCGGGCTGGTGCTGGGCGCCCGGTTCGGGGTCGGCCACGGTGACTGCCACAGGTGCCAACTCTAGGAGATCGAGTCGTGGAGGACTTCACCCGCGCGGACCGTGCGCAGGCACCGCGGGAGGACGGCGTCCGGTTCCAGCCGAGGCAGCGGCGGCACACCGGCCCGCGGGTCGGTCGACCAGCGCTGCACGCGGCTGTCCGGGGTGGCCACGACGAGGTCGGCGGCGTCCCAGATCGCGTAGTGCGCCGGCGCGCCCGGGACGAGGCTGCCGGTGACGCCGTCGTTGACGCCGGCCGCCCGGTGCCCGGCGCGGGTGTGGGCGGTGAACGCCGCCCGCGGGGACAGACCCGCACCCGGCGTCCGGTGGTAGGCCGCGGCGCGGACGCTCGCCCACGGGTCGAGCGGCGTCACCGGCGCGTCGGAACCGAAAGCGAGCAGGACACCTTCGGCGGCCAGGGCGGAGAAGGGGTTGAGCCCGGCCGCGCGGTCCGCGCCGAGCCGTTCGGCGTACATGCCGTCCGGGCCGCCCCAGAGCGCGTCGAACAGCGGCTGCATCGAGGCGGTCACGCCCCAGCCGGCCAGCTGCTTGGCCTGCTCGGCGGTGACCATCTCCAGGTGCTCGAGCCGGTGGTGGCGGGCGGCCAGAGCACGCTGCCCGACCTCCTTTTCGGCCAGCCGGAAGCCTTCGACGACTTCGGCGACCGCGGCGTCGCCGATGACGTGGAAGCCGGCCTGCAGCCCCGCTTCGGTGCAGGCGGCGAGGTGTTCGGCGATGCGGTGGGCGCCGAGGTAGCGCGTCCCTCGGCCGGGGTGGTCGGCGTAGGGCTCGGTGAGCGCGGCGGTGTGCGAGCCGAGGGCGCCGTCGACGAACAGGTCACCGGCCAGGCCGCGCGCGCCGAGGCCGCGGGCGGTGTCGACGGCGCCGAGCTCGCCCCAGTACCCGACGACCTCGGGCGTGCCGGGTCCGGCGAGGGCGAGCAGGGCGGCGAGGTCGTCGGGGCCGGAGATGTCGGGGCCGGCGCATTCGTGGACGCTCACGATGCCTTGGCGCGCGGCCTCGGCGAGGAACGCCCGCTGGGCACGTTCGCGCTGCTCAGGGGTGATGGCGGCGCGCACGGCCGCGCGGACGGCGTGGTGGGCGGCGCGGGTGAGCGGGCCGTCGGGCGACCAGCCGTCGGCGTCGCGGGCGGCGGGGGCGAGCGCGACGAGGGCGCTGGAGACGAGCGCGGAGTGGACGTCGACGCGGCTGAGGTAGACGGGTGTGCTCCCGGCGGCGGCATCGAGCTCGGCGCGGCTGGGCAGGCGCGGGTCGGTCCAGGTGGTCTCGTCCCAGCCGTGGGCGAGCAGGACCTGGCTTCCGGCGGCGTCACGCACGCGGGCCAGCAGGTCGGCGGCGCTGCGGACGCCGGTGAGGTCGAGGCCGGTCAGGTGCAGGCCGGTGGCGGTGGCGTGGACGTGCGCGTCGACGAACGCGGGGGCGACGAAGGCGCCTTGCAGGTCGACGATCTCGGCGTTCGGGTGCAGGGCGCGAGCCGGGGCATCCTGCCCGACCCAGACCACGGTGCCGCCGGTGACCGCCATCGCCGTCACGTCGGGGCCGGCGGGGGTGTAGATGCGCCCGCCGAGCAGGAGCGTCGTCTGTTCGTCCGTCACGCGCCCGAGTCTCCCCCGCGCCTCGAGCGGCGCCGGACGCGGGCCACCCTGGCGATTACACTGTGGTGCGCCTCACGTACGATCCGGCGTTTCCGCGTGGCCCTTCGACCGGAGCACAGATGACCATTCAGGCGCTCAGCCGACGAGAATCCCAGCTGATTTCCCGGTTGACCGAAGCGGGTCTCAGCAAGCCGGAAGCGACTCTCTCCGTCGTCATGACCACGCGTGGCTACGCTCGTCCCCGCAACGACCTCGTCCACATCCTCGCGCAATTCCCCGTTCTGGAATCGGACTCGGCTCTTGCGTCGGCTATGGAACGATTGCTCGAGCGAGGCTGGCTCTGCACCACCCGCCAGGACGGCACCGAAGCGCTCGTCCACCAGCATCCCGAACTCAGAAAACTGATTGCGGAGCTGTTGGACGACCCGGCGGTCGCCGAATCACTGCGGAGCATCCGCTCGGACACCGAGCCCCTGGTCGAAATCGTCGGCCCGATGAAGGACGCGTACGTCTACCGTTCGCTCATCGAGATCCTGCGGGCGGCCCAAGCCGCGATCTTCCTCCCGATGCTCGCCACCCCGCCGTACGACGAAGTGGTCGACGCCCTCGTGGACCGCGCCAAGGCCGGTGTCCGCATCCGCATCCTCCTGGCCGCACCGACGCTCGTGGAAACCATCCGCGGTGCGCACATGGCACAGCTGGCAGAAGAGCGGATCAGGAAATGGGAGCGCCAGCTCGGCCGGTTCGCCACCGTGGAAATAAGGACGTACCGCCGGGTCCAGTCGACGCGATATGCGTCCTGGTTGCTGGTCGACGGCGTGAAATGCCGCATCGATATCTACGATCCCCGCCACCAGCGCAGCCTGGAAGGCGTCATGCTGGAAACGGTGTCGCCACCCGGGCTCGATCTGAACCTTGTTTCCCTGGTCACCGAGGGGCTGGAGCAGGCGTGGGCCGGCGCGATGCCCCTGAGACGCTGGAAGCGCCTGGTCAAACGAGCTCGGCAACACTGGCCGGCCCTCACCGGCGCGGCCACCCTCGTCGCGGCCCTGCTGCTCTGGGTCGCACCCACTGCGCAGAGCTACCTCTTCGGCGTGAGCTCCAGCCTCATCGCCACCGCAATTGTTCGATATCGCCACAACTTCGCCGCAAGCCTGAGATCGCTTGCGGGAAAGATCGACGAGGAGGACTCGTGATTGTTCTGGCGATACGCCATGGCGTGACGTCCTGGAACGCACAGCAACGATGGCAAGGCGCCACCGATATCCCGCTCACTCCGGAAGGTGCCGACCAGGCGAAGCGAGCAGCCGAGCGACTGCGCGCGCAGCACTGGCGCGGCACGACCGTGTTCTGCTCGTCCCTGACGCGGTCCGTGGTGACCGCCGAGGTGATCTGCGCCGAGCTGGGGATCCCGGAACCGACGAGCATCCCGCAGCTGGGCGAGCGAGAGCTCGGCCGGTGGGAGGGGTTGTCCGTCGACGAGGTCGAAGCGCACTATCCGGGTGCCATCGACGCGTGGACTCGCGGCAAGCTTGCCGGGCCACCGGACGGCGAGACCGACTCGCAAGTGGCTGCCCGGTTCGAGGCCGCCTGCCGGCAGATCCATTCGGCCGTCGCGGATTCCACCGGGCCGGCGCTGGTGATCACCCACGCCGGCGTGCTGCACGCCGTGGACAAAAGCGTCGGAGTCGGCTACTCGAAATACGGCCCGTTGTGCGGCCGCTGGTTCGACCTGACCGAGGAAAAAATGATTTTGGATGGTCAGGTGGACCTGCTGTCGGATGCCGCCACCGTGCCGGACGCAGCTCGCAGGCCGTGAGCTGCCGGCGGTGCGCGCGAGGCGACACACCGTGCCGGGGAGCGTTCCGCCGCGCCGGCATCCGCGCGATCCACTGGGAATGCTGGTCGGAGTGCAACCTCCGGTGTGACTTCTGCTACCGGTCGAGGCGGCCACCACTGCCGACTGTCTCGGCACTGGATCTCGTCGATGCCGTCGCCCACGGCGGAGCAGCAAGGTTGATCCTGGCCGGCGGAGACCCGAGCCTGCGCCGGGATCTCAAGGCGATTTGCCTTCGCGCGCGAGAAAACAGCCTCACCTGCGAGGTGCAGACCAACGGTCAGGTCCTGACCAAGTCTCTTCGTGACAGTCTGCCTCTTCTTCACCGTCTCTACCTTTCGATCGACGGACCCGACGCCGAGCTGCACGACGACTTCAGGTCGAAGAAGGGAAACTTCGACCGCACCCTTCGACTGCTCCGGTCGGCTCAAGAGATCGAGCTGCCGGTCACCGTCCATTCGGTGGCCAGCCGCCGGAATATTCGGAACTTTCCCGAAATCATCGATAAAATAGCAGGATTCACTTGTGTCGACACCTGGAGCGTCCTGCAGTTCTCGCCACTGGGGTCGGGGTTCCACGCGAGGCGGGACCACGAGATCACCTCGAAGCAGTGGGACGACCTCGTCGACAAGATCTCTTCGAAGGCGAACTCCGGTCCGCGAATCGCTTTTCTCGCCGCGGCCGAGAAGAAATCGCTCTACGCGATGATATCCGCGGACGGCTACGCCTACCGTGCCGCGGACCCGGCGGCCACGTCCGTCTCAGACGAGGCGCGCGTCGGCTCCGTCCTCGAGCATCACCTGGTCGACATCGCCAGGGGTTGGCGGATCGACGCTTCGGGTCATCTCGGCCGCTACAGGTGAGCGACCGACATCACGGTGAGTATGGGCACGGCTACGCAGTGATCGTACCGCGGTCTGCCGCCACATGGGGGACGGCGCCCCGGCAGGCAGGAAGATTTACTCCGTGCGAACGTTATGACAGGATATTTTAACGCGTTCCCGACGACTAGGAGTACAAGTGACTGCGATCCAGGAACCTGTGACGCCTGCCGCCGCCTTCGACCAGCCCTACGAGTACGCCCGCGCCGAGCTGGTGGAACCCGACTGGCGCCGCTTTCCTGGCTGGCACGACGTGACCGAGGCCGAGTGGCGTGACGCGCAGTGGCAGCGGGTGCACTGCGTCCGCAACGCCAAGCAGCTGCGCGCGCTGATGGGCGACCTGCTGGAGGAGCGCTTCTACGACGACCTGCTCGCCGACCAGCGCGAGATGGCGACGATGTCGATGCTGCTGCCCCCGCAGATGCTCAACACGATGGCCCCGACGGCCGGCACCGACCCGGCCAAGGTGACCGAGGCGTTCTACGCCGACCCGATCCGCCGCTACATGCTCCCGGTGCGCAGCGATCGGGATCCGACGTGGCCGAGCCACCCGCACTCCGAGCGCGACTCGCTGCACGAGGCCGAGATGTGGGTCGTGGAGGGCCTGACCCACCGCTACCCGACGAAGGTGCTGGCCGAGATGATCTCGACCTGCCCCCAGTACTGCGGCCACTGCACCCGCATGGACCTGGTCGGCAACTCGACGGAGACGGTGGAGAAGCACAAGCTGACCCTCAAACCGGTCGACCGCCAGGACGCGATGATCGCCTACCTGAAGAAGACCCCGGGCGTCCGCGACGTCGTGGTCTCGGGCGGCGACGTGGCCAACGTCCCGTGGCCGCAGCTGGAGTCGTTCCTGATGCGCCTGATGGACATCGAGACCGTCCGCGACATCCGCCTGGCGACGAAGGCCCTTGCGGCGCTCCCCCAGCACTGGATCCAGCCCAAGGTGGTCGAGGGACTCGAGCGCGTCGCGGTCACCGCCCAGCGGCGTGGGGTCAACCTGGCGATCCACACCCACGTGAACCACGCCCAGTCGGTGACCCCCCTGGTGGCGGAAGCCGCCCAGACGGCGCTGAACGTCGGGGTCCGCGACGTGCGCAACCAGGGCGTGCTGATGCGCGGGGTGAACGCGACGCCGGCGGCGTTGCTGGACCTTTGCTTTGCGCTGCAAGGGGAAGCGAACATCCTGCCGTACTACTTCTACATGTGCGACATGATCCCGAACGCCGAGCACTGGCGGGTCGCGGTGTGGGAGGCGCAGGAACTGCAGCACTCGATCATGGGGTACCTGCCGGGGTACGCGACCCCGCGGATCGTCTGCGACGTGCCTTATGTCGGGAAGCGGTGGGTGCACCAGCTGGCCGAGTACGACCGGGAGCTGGGGATCTCCTACTGGACCAAGAACTACCGGACCGGGATCGAGCACTCCGACCCCGAGGCGTTGCAGCGGCGGTACCCGTACTACGACCCGATCTCGACGCTGCCCGAAGCCGGCCAGACCTGGTGGACGAACCAGGCCGACTGACGCGTCCGCCCTTCGAGAGGTACGCCAAGGGGGTGCCGCGGAGCCTGACCGGGCCGCGCGGCACCCCCTCGGCCGTCTCGGATGTCTGGGCTGGCCAGGGCCGGTTGCGACCGATCGCCACACGGCCCAGAAATTCCGCTGTGGACAGACGTCTGCGCCAGGCGGCCGCCTCAACCCGTGTTTCGGGATTTCGGCCAACGATTGCGCCGGCCAAGTACGCCGTCCACCTTTCCGACGCTGTTCTCGCGGCCTGCCAGCATCTGTACTGCCTCCTCCGCGTACTGGCCTCCGTCTTCGTGCCGGCCCGCTTCGGTGCAGCACCGCGCCAGCGTGCTGAGCGCGACCGCCGTGAACGGGCCGAATCCCTCGTCGTCACCCAGAAGGCGGTATCACGTGACGACTTTGAAACTGATCTCGTCCCACCGCAGCTCACCGGCACACGTGTCGCCCGTGTCGAACCTTTGCCTCACGGTGGCGTCGATGACGATCCTGTCCTCGGGGCCGATCGCGGGCAACGAGCCCGGCAACTCGAGTTCCGGAGAGCCGGCGCCAACGAAGTCTTTCCCCACCTTGGCGCCCCCGGCTCGGACCTCGACGTGGACGTCGCCGCAAGTCGTGTTCGAGTGGAACTTCCCACCCACGACGTATCGAGGCGCTGGGGAACTGCCGTCGGACTGCACCTGGAGTTCGGTGTGGATCGACTTGATCTGCCTGCTCAGGTTCCACCACGCTTTGGCCTCGAGCGCGTCCCCGCCGTTGAACCGCGCCGGGATCTCGAGGGGCACCCATCGATACGGGTAGGTGAACTCGTCCCCCGCCGCGTACAGCAGGTGCGAGCCGATGTGAGCGGCCGCCGTGCTCGACGTCGTGGCCGGTCGAGCCGATGTCGAACTCGTCGAGGCGGCACCACGCGTGTCCGGTTTGAACTTCACGAACAACGGCACGGCCACGGCAAAGGCCACGAGAAGTCCCACTCCGCCGAAGGCCAACATGCGCCTGCGACGTCCTTCGGAACCTGCGATCCGCGTGGCCGGCGAATCCTCCGCGGGATCACGGCTGCTGTCCGCGGAAGGGCGAAGCCGGTCAAGTGCCTCCTGCGCGGCCTGCCTCAGATCGTCGTCTTTCGCCGCTGCTTGCGCCCGGCGGTCCGCGAGCCGGCGAAGCGTCTCGATCGCGATGTCCTGTTCCGCGACCGCTCCCCGGGCGGCGAGACGTTCCAGCTCTGCCAACGCCCCGAGCCGGGCGAGCCGGTCCACGCTGAGCAGGTCCTGCCGGATCGTCCGCGGCGTGCCGGGGGCGAGACCGGTCGGGTTGCGCGCGATGTAGACCTCTCCCGCCAGCTGGTCATTGCGCGTCGGCGTCTGATCGGGGGTGACTTCCCGGACGCGATCGAAGACGTAGCCGTAGAGCTCTGCGGCGTCGATCACGCCGTCGCCGTTCAAGTCGGCCTCTCCGGTCCGCAGCCCGTCGACGATCATCCGGGTGAAGATCGACGGCGACCCCGGGCTTCCCGCTCCGCGTCCTACGTTCGACTCGTAGGCGTAGCCCAGGTGCGTGGAGGCCGTCATCACCGCGCAGCCGCGCCCGGAGCGGGCGGTCAGCTGGTCGATCACGTCCACGCGCTCGGCCGACTTCCTGGTGGTTCCAGCGGGAAACGCCCCGCCGTAACAGCAGTCCAGCCAGAGGATGACTTTTCGAGCTGGACTACGGTCGATCAGGCGACGGACGAATGCGGCCGAGACACCGGTCGATTCGAGCAAGGCCCGCTCAGTATCGGCAACGGCCAGGTGCAGGTCGCCGCTTTCGTCCTTGATTCCGTGTCCCGAAAAGTACACCAGCAGCAGATCTTCCCGGCCGGCGCCGGAGAAGAACCGTTCCAGGTCCACCCTCAGGTCCCTGACCACGGGATTTTCCCGCGTCTGAACGATGAAGCCACCGATGTCGGGGTCCGCGAGGACATCGCGCAACTCGGCGACGTCGCGACGTGGCGCACGAAGTTCACTGAAGGTCAGGTCGGCATAGCTGTCGGTGGCGATCAACAGCGCCGTTCTCGATCCGGGCATCGCCCGGCATCATAGGCTGGCCCCGGTCTACGCGGAGACGATACCGTGACGCTCGTGCCGACGATTTCCGTGGAAGTGTGCGACGACGACCCCTCCGAGCGCGACAATCTCTACCGCAACCTGCGCGAGGAGCTGCTCGGCCTGGACATCGCCGGCGCTGAGTTCTCGGTCGATCCGACCCGGCCGGCAGGCGCGAAAGCGGACCCTGCGAGCATCACGGAGATCGTCGTCGCCCTCGCGGGATCCAGGGTTCTCCTCCAAGTGGCCGCGTTTCTCCGCGACTGGGCGAAGCGTTCGACCAAGAGAAAGATCGTCGTACGAGACGGCAACCGCACGCTGGAAATCACCGGCGCGACAACCCGCGACAATCGCGAAGTCATCGACGCGTTCTTCGCCGACTCAGAAGAGCAACGGCTTCCGGAGATTCCGCACGCGTCCGATTCCTGATCCCTCCGGTTGACTCACCACATGTTCGAGACGGACGAACACCACGACTGCCACGAGTCCATTCGAGGTCCGCGGTGCCCGCCATCCATCGTAGGTGGCCGGCCTCCGCGGGGTGCCGTAGCAGCCCAGACCTGGTGGGCCGACCAGGCCGACTGACGCACCCCCTCCGGCAGCTCAGCGCCGTGGCCTCGCCGCCGGTCGCCGGCGCTGCGCTTCGTCGGCGGGACGACCCACACCGCACCAGTTGAGACCCGCTCGCCGGACGACCTCCGCGTCGAGGTGGTTTCGCGTGTCGACGACCACGCTGCCGTCGAGCTCGTCGCTCATCCGCCTCCAGTCGAGCGCACGGAATTCCGGCCACTCGGTCAGCAAGACCAGCACCTCGGCGTTCCGGGCCACGGCATACGCATCATCGAGCACGCGCAAGGTCGCTTCCATCCCCGGCACCTTTTCGCTGACCGCGGGGTCGTAAGCGACCAGCTCGGCCCCCTCCGCGGCGAGCGACTGCGCCACCGCGAGCGCCGGCGAGTCCCGCAGATCGTCCGTCCCGGCTTTGAACGTCAGGCCGAGCAGCCCGATCCGAGCGCCTGCCAGCGCGCGGCCGAGTGCGCTCCTCACCTTGCGCACCACCCGCTCACGCTGCCGGATGTTGATGTCTATCGCCGCCCTGATCAACGGGAAGTCGACACCTGCCGCATCGGCCACCTCCAGGAGCGCACGGGTGTCCTTGGGCAGACAGGAACCACCCCAGCCCGGCCCCGGCCGCAGGAAACTCGGACCGATCCGCCGATCCAGGCCCACCCCGTCGGTCACATCGGTGACATTCGCTCCCACCCGTTCGCACAGTTCGGCTATCGCGTTCACGTAGGACAGCTTCATCGCCAAGAACCCGTTGGCCGTGTACTTGATGACTTCGGCGCTGGCCGGGTCCGTGAACACCGTCGGTGCCCGCAACCGCGTGTAGAGCCCGGCCACCCGCCCGGCGGCGTCCTGGGAATCCGAACCGACGACGATGCGATCCGGGTTGAGGAAGTCGTGCACGGCACTGCCCTCGCGCAGGAACTCCGGATTGCTCACCACCGCGACATCGTCGCGCCCCAGCAGTTCGGCGATGTACTCCGCGGCGCCGACCGGAACCGTCGATTTGTTCACGACCACGCAGCCGGGCGGCAGCAGGTCGCGGATCTCCGTGACCACCGACTCGATGGCGCCGAGATCGGCGCACCCGTTGTCATCCGGCGGCGTCGGCACACACAGGAAAACCAGGTCGGCCGCTCCGCCGTCACCGCGGAAGAAATCACCGACACCGAGGAAGAACCGCAGTCGTCCGGTTGCCAGGCCTTCGGACACCAGGCGCGGCAGCTCGGGTTCGAGGATGGGAACCTCGCCCCGGGACAACATGGCTATCTTGCCCGGGTCGATGTCGACGCAGGCCACGTCGTGCCCCAGCGAGGCGAGACAAGCGCCCGCTGTCAGGCCGACGTACCCGGTGCCGATCACGGCGATTCGGCGGACGAACACGGTACCCCCAACCTCTCGGACACAAGTCGCACGAACGCGGATATCAGGAGACGAAATATCGAGCCTGCAAGCGGAACAACTCGGCATAAAGTCCCCGGGACCGGCTCAGCGCCTCGTGCGTACCGACCTCGACGACCTCGCCGTGGTCCAGGACGACGATGAGGTCGGCCGCCTGCGCGGTCGTGAGCCGGTGGGTGACCAGGACGGTCACTCCTCCGCGCGCGCGGCTCAACCCGGTGTACTGCTCGAACAGCCACTCCTCCGCCCGCGCGTCCAGGCTGGCGGTCGGCTCGTCCAGGACCCGCAGCAACGGCTCCTGCCGCATCGCGGCGCGGGCGTTCGCGACCGTCTGCCACTGGCCACCGGACAGCTCCTCGCCGTCCCACGACGTGCGGCCGAGCCGGGTCTGCAGTCCGTCGGGCAGCGAATCCAGCAGGCGCTCCCCGCCGGCCGTCCGCAACGCCGCCTCGATCCGGTCCGCGTCCTCGCTGTGCTCGAGCAGGCCCAGCCCGACCGAATCACCCAGTGACACCTCGAGGTGCTCGGGGTCCTGGAAAGCCGCCGTGACCCGGGCGCGCCACTGCTCCGGGACGAAACCGGCAAGATCGGTCCCGTCCACCAGGATGCGCCCTTCCGCCGGCCGGTACAGCCCGCACAGCAGCTTCACCAAGGTCGACTTGCCCGCGCCGTTCTCACCGACCAGCGCCACCACCGCGCCGGCCGGTAGTTCGAGGTCGACACCGCTCAGCGCGGGGTGTTCCTGGTCCCCGTACCGGAAGCCGAGCCCCTGCAGCGTGATGCCGCCCGTCAGCCGGGACGGCACCGCCGCCGGCGAGGCGGGCACGACGGCCGCCCGCTCCGCGTCCCCCTCCTCGACGACTTCCAGCAACGCCCGGGCGGCCCGGACCGATTCGAACACCCACGAGATCTGGCTCAGCAGAGCCTGCGACTGCCCGACGAGCTGGCTGCTCACCGCGACGGCCGCGACGATGAGGCCGAGCGAGGCGTCGCCGGTCAGGCCGGCCCGCACCATCAGAACCATCGCGGTGGCGTAGGCCAGCACGAAAACGAGCCAGGCCAGCGCGAGCGGGACGCGGGAGCGCAGATCGCTTGCGGCGATGGCGCGGCCGCCGCGGTCCCACTGCTCGCGGTGCCGTCGGCGCAGCTCGTCCGCCAGCCCGAACAGCCGGGTCTCGCGGCCGGGCCCGGCCGTGGTGGCCAGCGTGAACAGGTGCTCGGCCAGCCGGGCACTTCCTTCCGTCCGCTCGACGGCCGCACCGCGGTTGCGTTCGACCATGCGGGTCGCCAGCAGGACCGGGACGGCGAACAGCGGGAGCACCGCGAGGACGGGAACCACCGAGGCCATCAGGAGGGCCGACGACATCCAGACCAGCACGGCTCCGGTGAGCCACATGATCCGGTCGAAGCCCTCCCGGATTCCGTGGCGGCCGTCGCGCACCGCGGCCGCCTTGCCGGCGCGGTCCGGCCGCTCGTGGACCTCCAGCGTCGGCGTCGTCCCGACCACGTCGATGAACCGGTGCTCGACCTCGTTCTGGATCTCCTCCGACAGGCGGAGCCGGGTGAAGTAGCCGGCGATGAACGTGCCCTGGGTGAGCATCACGAACACGGCCAGGCACAACGACAGCACCAGCACCGCGTTCGTCGCGTGGTCGCTCGCCGCCTCGCTGAACAGGCCGAGCAGGATCGCGAGACCGACCCCGGTCGCCTGCTCGAGGACGGCGACCGCCACCACGATCGGGGTGCGGGCGGGATCGGTGCGGGGCCCGAGGGCCAGGACGAAGCGGAACGGGCCGATCACGACGCTGCCTCCTGGAAACGCTTCGCCTGCAGACGGAACAGCTCGGCGTACCGGCCGCCCGCCTCGATCAGGGCTTCGTGCGGGCCGTCCTCGATGATCCGGCCGTCTTCCAGCACCACGACCCGCTGCGCCTTGCGGACGGTGGCGAACCGGTGCGAGATCGCGATCGTCGTGGCACCGGCGGTCAGGTCGTGGAACGTGTCGTAGAGCCGGGCTTCGGCGCGGGCGTCGAGGCCGGCGGTCGGCTCGTCCATGATCAGCAGCCGGGCGCCGTGCCGCAGGCCGAAGATGGCGCGGGCGATGGCGATGCGTTGCCATTCGCCGCCCGACACGTCGGACAGCACGGTGTCCCAGCCGTCCGGAAGCCGCTCGATGAACCCCTCGAGCCCGGCCTGGGCCGCCACTGCGCGCAAGCCTTCGTCGTCGTCCGCGTGGGCGAGGGCACCGAACGCGATGTTGTCCCTGAGCGACAACCGGTAGCGGCCGAAGTCCTGGAAGACGGCGACGACCTGCCGCTGCCAGCTCCGCTGGGTGACGTCGTCGATCCGCGTTCCGCCGACGCACACGGAACCGCCACCCGGGGTGTCCAAGCCGGCGAGCAGCCGGGCCAGCGTCGTCTTGCCCGCTCCGTTGAGTCCCACGATGGCCAGCGATTGGCCCGCGGGAATGTCGAGATCGATGTCGTGCAGCACCTCGTTCGCGCCACCGGCGTACCGGAAATGCAGGCCACGGCAGGAGATCGTCGCGTCCGGCGGCTCCATGACCGGCGCCGCCTCCGCCGGTGTGCGCGCGGGTGGGAAGGCGAGGGCTTCAGCGGACGCCTTCGAGCCGAAGCCGATGCGGAGCTCATCCTCGTCCGCCCGCAGGATCTGCAGCAGCGCGCGGACGGCGAGCCCGCCGATCGCCAGGTCCCCCACCGTCGAGTCACCGACAGCGGCCCGGTGCGCCAGGTAGTAGAAGACCGCCGCGACCGTGAGGCCGGTGGTCACGACGACCACCACGACGAACAGATCGTGTTCGCGCCGCCGCCGCCACACCTGGGCCATGTTCGCCCGCCACTGTGCCTGGTAGGCGTCGCGGAAGAACGCCGTGAGACCGAACAGGCGGACCTCCCGGGCGGCCCCCGGCGTGGTCGGCACGTCCCGCAGGTACGACGTGCGCCGGAGTTTCTCCGTCTGGCTGATGTTCTCGACGACGGCGATCCGGTAGTTCCGGACCAGCCGGAAGTGGATCGCGACGAAGATCGCGAGGACGATGCTCCCCACCGCCCAGTTCAGCTCGGCCAGCAATGCCGCGGACCCGATGGCGGTCACCCACATCGAGGCTTTGGTGGAGGCTCCGAAGACCGCTTCTCCGGGCGGCATGAAGAGGATTCCCTCGCCACGGGCCCTGGCGAGCCTGCCCAGGTAGGCCGGATCTTCGAGGTGCCCGACGGTCGCGGGCCCGGAGGCCGCCGCCATCACGCGCTCGCCCAGCCGGCCGGTCACCCGGCGGCCCAGCGCCCGACCCAGGGCCGTGCGCGCCGACTCCGCCAGGTGCGCGAGGAAGAACAACACGACGATGACGGCGATCCATCGGTACGCCTCCTGTGCCGCCGGCGTCTCCAGGCCCCGATCGATCGCGGTGGAGAGCCCGCCCACCAGTTCGCCGATCCCGATGGTGATCCCGACCGGCGCCGCTCCGGCGAGGACGACCAGGACAGCGGTCAGGCCGGCCATCAGCGGCGCCTGCGTGAAGGTGTACCGGATCAGGGAGGGCAGCGCCCAGCGCCGGGCAGGCTCCGCGCTCACGCCTCGTCTCCGTCGCGGTGGGTGCGGGTCGCCGTGAACCTGACGCCGGGCATCGTTCCTCCTGGTGGACTGGTGTTGCTGTGCTGCGGCGGCAATCGCCGTCCGGACGCTCGTTGCCTCATAAGACCTCCGGCTCGATGTCGAGGTAAGCCGTGCGCAGCTCATCGAGTTCCGGGCATCGTTCGCCGAACCCGGTGCCGTCGATGCCGGCGATCGGCCGGATGCCGATCGCGGCGTTCGTGGCGAACGCGGCGCGCATCCTCCCGACGTCGGCCAGCGAGACCGGGACGACTCGGTGCGGGCGTTGCCGGAGCAAGCGCATCGTCACTCCCGGCAGGCACGGCGCATCGGGCCAGATGACGTGGTCACCGTCGAAGAAGCCGATGTTCCAGGTGCTGCCCTCGGAGACGTGCCCCGCGTGGTCGGTGAAGAGGGCGTCGTCGTAGCCCTGCAGCTGGGCGGAGCGGCGTTGCCGCAGGACCCCGAACAGGCCGGTGCTCTTGATCTCGGGACTGTCGCGCAGGTGGACGGCCGACCGCACGGTCATCGGTGTCAGTGGCACCCCACTTGCCGAGCGCCGGGTGATGAGGACCTGCGGGCTTTCGGCGTCCACCGGACGGCCGAGATCGGTGTGCGGGTCGAAGACGGTCACCCTGATCGTGTGCACGCCGCGCGGCGGGACGGGGCGCCGGAGGAGTTCCCGGACGCGATCGGGGTCGAGGGGGACGCCGAAGGTCGCCCGGCAATCCCGCAGGAGGCGCTCGAGGTGGAGCGAGAGGCCGCGGACACGGCCGGCCTCGACCCGGAACGTGGTGAAGTGGCCGTAGCCGGTCATCGCCAGGGTCTGCAGTTCCGCCACGGTCACCGGCCGCCCGTCGAGCTCGGCCGTGGTCGGGGCGTCGTGCCCGGTTCGGCCCGTCACACCATCCCCTGCCGTTGTGCCGGAACCGTCGGCCCGGCCGTCGCAGCCGCCGCGGCCGGACGTCCGAGCGCGGTCCGGACCAGGTCCGCCACCCCGCCGCGGTCGACTTTTCCGTTGGCGTTGCTGGGCAGCCGGCTGACGGTGAACACCCGCCTGGGAACCAGGTAGCCCGGCAGGCAGCGGACCAGTTCGGCGCGCAGCCGGGCCGGCTCGCCGTCCGGGGCCAGACAGACCGCGTACAACGCCAGCACGTCGGCAGTCTCGGGAAGGGTCACCACGACGGCGTCGGTGACGCCTTCGAGAGAGCGCAGGGCCGCTTCGACCTCGCCGAGTTCCACCCGATAACCGTTGATCTTCACCTGCTGGTCGGTCCGCCCGAGGAAGCACAGGAGGCCGTCGCGCGTGGTCACCCGGTCCCCGGTTCGATACCAGTACGCGCGCGGGACCGGCGAGGCACTCCCCTCGGCGGGCGCGGGGTGGAACCGGTCGTGGTTGGCCGCCGGGTCCAGGTACCCGTCGAAGCGCTGGCGCCCCCGGAAACACAGCTCCCCCTCCGGCGCCGGGTTGCCCGAGTCGTCGAGCACGGCGTGTTCGAGCGCCGGATAGGGCCGGCCGATCGGCAGGACACCGTTGGGTGTGGCCGGCCACGCGGAGGGATCCGCCGGCAGCGGGAAGTCGGTGCAGGCGATGGTGGTTTCGGTGGGCCCGTACAGGTTCGTCAGCGCGCTTCCGGGTGCGGCCTCTTGCCAGGCCAGGGCCTGGTGCGCGGTGAGGGGCTCACCACAGAACAAGCTGTGCCGCAGTGACGGCATGCTGCGCGGCTGCAGCCGTCCACCGGCCTGCGCCCTGCTGATCGCCGAGGGCACCGAGAACCAGTGGGTGAGAGCGTTGCCGGCGACGAACCGGACGGGCCGCAACAGGTCGTTGCGGCTGGGCACGACCAGGGTGGCGCCGGCGGCCCAGACCGCGAACAGGTCGAACACGGACGGGTCGAAGGTCAGATCGAAGAACTGCGAACACCGGGCGCCGGGGGCCATCCCGTACCTGTCCGTGACCGCTTCCAGGAACGCCGAAACGGTGCGCTGCCGGATCGGCACTCCCTTCGGCGTGCCCGTCGACCCGGAGGTGAACAGCAGATAGGCCTCGGCTTCGGGGTCGTCGGGCAGCGGAGGCAGCGGTGCCGCCGGCTCCCACCGGAGCCGAGCCGGATCGACCACCAGCAGGCGGGTTCCCTCGAGCAGTGGGGGCACGATCTCCGGGCCGGCCAGCACCAGGCCGGTCCCTGACGCCGACAGCATGTACTGCGTCCGTGCCGGTGGGAAAGCCGGGTTGAGCGGGAGGACGGAGGCGCCCAGGCGCTGGATGGCGAGATACCCCGCATAGGAGAGCAGGCTCCGCTCCGCCAGGAGACCGATCCGGCGGGGCACGATCCCGGCTTCCCGGCGGATGTGCGTGGCGAGCGACGTCGCCAGGCCGGCGAGCTGCCGGTAGGTGACGCGTTCGCCGCCGACTTCGAGAGCGGTCCGGTCGCCGTGCCGGGCCGCCGAGCCGTCGAACCAGTGGTAGAGCATCGTCGGTGCGGGCTCAGACATCGCTCGTCTCCTTCACCGGGTCGGGTTCCGGGAACCGAGCGCCGAGCAGCGAGAGCAGGGGAATGGCCTTGACGGCCGTCTCCGCGAACTCGTCGGCCGGGTCCGACAAGGCGACGATCGCGCCGCCGACCCCGTAACTGACGCGACCGGGCTCCGTCACGAGGGTCCGGATGGCGATGCTCAGATCGACCTCGCCGATCAACGAGAAGTAGCCGATCACGCCCGAGTAGACCCCGCGGGGCCCGTCCTCCAGGTCGTCGATGATCTCCATGGTGCGCAGCTTCGGTGCACCGGTCATCGAGCCACCCGGAAAGGCGGCGCGGACGCAGTCGACCGGGCTGCGGTCGGCCCGCAACCGGGCGGTCACGGTGCTGATCAGCTGGTGGACGGTCGCGTAGGTCTCGACGGTGAACAACTCGGGAACCGCCACCGAACCGGCCGTCGCGACCTTGGCCAGGTCGTTGCGCATCAGGTCGACGATCATCAGGTTCTCGGACTGGTCCTTCTCGGAGGAGGCCAGCTCCCGCCGGAGTGCCTCGTCCTCCTCGGCCGAGCGACCTCGTGGGCGGGTGCCCTTGATCGGCCGGGCCTCCACCCGCCGTTCGTCGTCGATGCGCAGGAACCGCTCCGGGGAGGTGCTCAAGACGGACAGCTCGCCCAGGCGCAGCAACGCCCCGAACGGTGCCGGGTTGTCGCGGCGCAACGCGGTGTAGGCGGGCCACACGTCCAGCGTGCGGTCCACGGTGATCATGTTGGTCAGGCAGACCTCGTAGCTCTCGCCGGCGGTGATGGCGTTCTGGCAGGAATCGATCAGTTTGAGGTAGGTGTCGCGATCGTGGCGCAGCGACAGGGGCTCCGCGGCCGGGTCCGGTGCCGCGCTCGGGGTGCGGCGAGTACCGGTCAGGGCCTCGATGCGGGCCCGCGTGGCCGCGAGCCAGCTTCGCGCCGGTGCGTCGTCCCCGACGTGCAAAGCGAGCACGTACGTCTTGGCGGCGGTGTGATCGAAGACCACACACCGGTCCGCGAACAGCAGCGACGCGT
Organism: Amycolatopsis sp. cmx-13-12; assembly: GCA_049998155.1. Classification (GTDB taxonomy): domain Bacteria; phylum Actinomycetota; class Actinomycetes; order Mycobacteriales; family Pseudonocardiaceae; genus Amycolatopsis. Next base: position 710,963 of record JAEBES010000003.1, read on the forward strand.
CCGGGTGCGGGGAGCGGTGGGCCGGGCGGGCGCCGCACTGGGCCTTCAGCTCGTAGCCCAGATAGCCGACCCAGCCACCTCGGAAGCCGCACTGCAGCTCCGCGCCACCGACGACTTCGGCGGTGCGGAGACGGTCGTCCAGCCAGTCCAGGAACGGCCGGGACTCCCGGCGGGTGCCCTGCCGGGAGCGGACGACGACCGAGCCGTCGGCCACGTCGGCGGTGGCCACCTCCGCCAGGGGGCCATCGGCGGCGCCCATGATGGAGAAGCGGCCCAGCCGCGGGTCGGGCCGGCTGCTGTCGAGCCAGAACGCGAAGGGTTGGTCGAGGAAGAGCTCCTCGTAGACCTGCTCGGCGTCGGAAGTCGTGGGCAGCTCCTCGGCGAGCAGGTGGTACCGCACCTGCCTCGCGGTGTCCGGGCGGCCTGGACGGGCCGTCCGCGGGCGCCGCGACCGGGCACGCCGGCCCACCCGCAGGTTGGCCTCATCGCTCAGTGCGGCGAAGTTGGCCAGCAGGCGGTGACCGTGCTCGGTCGCGATGGATTCGGGGTGGAACTGCACGCCCCACTGGGGACGGCTGCGGTGCCGCAGCGCCATCAGCACGCCGTCGGGTGTCCAGGCGAGCGCTTCCAGCTCGTCCGAGAGGCGATCGACCGCCCACGAGTGGTAGCGCACGACCTCGTGCGGTGACGGTATGCCGGCGAACAAGCCGGTGCCGTCGTGGAGAACGGGAGACTTGCGGCCGTGCCGGGGCTCCGGCGCGAGCGCCACGGATCCGCCGCCGAGCATCGCGACACCCTGGTGGCCGAGGCAGACGCCGAGCAGCGGGACGTGGCCGGTCGAGATGACCTCGCGACAGATGCCGAAGTCGGCCGGCACGCCCGGGGTGCCGGGCCCCGGGGAGATGACGACGTTGTCGAAATCGTCGAGGTGCGCCGGCCGCCACCCGGGCTCGTCGTTGCGGATGACCGTCGGCTCGGCCCCGGTCACCTCGCCGAGGTAGTGGGCCAGGTTGTAGGTGAAGGAGTCGTAGTTGTCGATGAGCAGGGTCTTCATGCGCGCCCGCGCCGGGTGAGCAGGGAGACCCGAGCCGGGTGGCTCGCGTCCTCGACGAACGGGAGCCAGTCGTCCGCGACGCGGAAGAAGACCGAGTTCAGCACCTGGCCGTTCGGGACCTGACCCTCCGCCAGCACCCCCCACCGGGCGAGACTGTTGATCAGATGGGGGTCGAAGGCGGTCCAGGCTCCGTCGAGCCGGACCTCCGGCCAATAGTGCTCCAGCGAGTAGGGACTGGACAGCAGCAGCCCGAAACTGCGCCGAGCCTCCCACCCCTCCTCGATCGCCCGCCCGACCAGGTACCGGCTGGCCAGCTCACAGTCGGCGAGCGAGGTCGCCGCGGCGAAGGAGAGGTCGCCGTACAGCGCCCTGGGCAGGATGTGGAAGTGGAACTCCGCGATCTCGTCGAAGAGGCGCTGAAGTTCCGGCGGGGCCGCACCGGCGCGGCCGCCGGTGCCGACCTCGCGGCTCAGGGTGAACTTCTTGCCCGTGGAGTCCGGACGTGTCCCGAGCGCCTGCATCTGCGCGGGCAGGACGAAGTCGCACCGGTGGGCCGGCGCCGGGGAACCGCACTCCGCGATGAGTTCGACGTCGTAGCGGACGGGGCGGTTCTCCGCCACCGCCCGGAGTACGTCGGGCCAGCGTCGCATGGCGAGGTAGCGCGGGGAGGGCAGGTGCAGGGCCAGCGACGTGTTCGCCAGGTCCAGTTCGTCGAAGAACGGCCGGCCACCCGACGACCGGTGCGGAAAGCCGAGATCGAGCAGAGCGGACAGGATCGGCGCGCCGATCCCGAAGACCTTGTGCACCGTCGCGGTGTCGCGATCGAAGACCCGGTGCCGGTCCGGCACCCGCCGCACCCGGTCCGTGACGGCCTGGAGCAGTTCAGTGTCCACGGGGTTCCTCCCGGAGACCGGCGATCACGGTCCAGAGAGCGCCGGGGGACGTGAAGATCTCGAAGGCGATCACTTCGTCGGGAATCCGGACCAGGAAGACGTCCTCGATCGCCACCAGGAGCCGGATGATGACGAGCGAATCGATGCCGAGTTCCGCCAGATCGCTGTCCGGCCGAAGCTCCGTGCCCGGCGGGAGCAGGCCGTCCAGGCACTCCCGCAGCACGGCCTCGAACTCCGGGTTCAGTGCACTGGCCGCGACCGGGTCGTGGTCACCGTCGACCGGGACCGCACCGCCGAAGCGGTCCGGGCTGAGCTCGGCGAGGTAGCGGTGCACGGCCCGGGCCGAGGTCAACGTCTCCAGGACCGCGGAATCGGGTGGGTCCAGCGCAAAGCCGAAGCGCTCCTCCAGCAGGTGCTGGAGCCAGACGAAGCCGAAGGAATCGATGACGATCTCGGTGTCGTAGCCGACGGGGGCGTCGAACACCTGAAGAGCCGTGCACTTGGTGATGATCTCGGTCATCTCGTCGCGCGTCATCATCGGTTGCCCCACCCCCGCTTTCACCCGTGTTCAGGTACTGACGATTTCCCGGTCGGCGCCTCCGCGCCGGATGCCGGGCGTCAGCTGTTCGGTGCGAACGATCAGGTCCATGTCGTCGGCTCCGCGGGCCGCGGCGAGCAGGAGCCTCTGCAGGCGACCGAAGAACTCCGTCACCTCCGCGTCCGGCATGAACTCCGGATCCACGTGCAGCTCGATGTAGAGGCCCGTTTCGTAGGCGGCGGTGTGCAGGTAGAACTGCGTGACGTTCCAGTCGACGCTGTTCTCCCGGCTCAGTTCGTAGTCACTCGGACCGGCGTCGAGGACGGCCCGGCGCCAGGCGTCGTGATCGGGGGCGCGGGTGTCGAAGTCACCGTGGTAGTTGAAGTACGCGGATGGGTCGATCAGGCCGTCGCCGGACTCCATCACGTCGTCGAGCACCCGCTGCGCCGCTGCCGGGTCCACCATGCCGTACCGCATGGCGAGGATGCTCTGCTGCGCACTTTCGCCGATGATCTGCGAGAACAGCGCCTGCCGCACGTCGATCACGACGATGGCGGTGTTGGAACGACACGAAATCTCCCGCCGGTCCGCCGGCGTGATCCGGTTCATGGTGGCGAGCTGGAACGTGGCGGCGCCCCGGCCGCGGGGGATCGCGTGCGCGCAGGCGGTCGCGGCCAGCACCACCTGGGCGAGGCTGACCCGGTGCTCGGCGGCCAGCAACCGGCAGGCGGCCAGCGCGCCGGCCGAGCGGAACCGGGCGATGTGCAGGCGGGGCCGGGTGCTCGGCGGGCCCGATCGCATCCCGGCCGGGTGTGCGCCGCGCACCGCGCGAGTGAGTTCCTGCCGCCATCGGGTGAGCGCCTGGTCGAGCTCCCGCTGTCCCTTCGCCGACGCCTCGTGGGCGACCTGGTCGAGTGGATGCGTGACGGGCGTCGCCGGCGCTTCAACGGCTTCGGCGAGCAGCGTCAGCAGGAGCTCGAAGCTCCACTGGTCGCTGGACAGGTGTGAGCACACCAGCACGAGCCGGATCGGCAGGCCCGCGTGCCGGACCAGCGCGACGCGCAGCGGGAGGTCGTCCTCCGTGAACGGGCGTCGGGCCAGGGCGGCACAGGTCCGGGCGGCGGCGTCGTCGGCTTCCTCCGGCTCGGGCACGTCGACGAGCGAGACGCTCAGCGTCGCGGACGAGGCGACGACCTGACGCGCACCACCCTCTTCGGCGATGTACCGGGTGCGCATCGATTCCTGCCGGGTCAGTACGCCGGCGAGGCGTTCGGCGACCTGCTCGGTGGTCGTACCACCCGGAAACGGCCGCACCCCCTGAATGTTGAGCCGGTGCCGGAACTCCCGAAATCTGCCGAGCATGTCCCACATGCCTCGCTGACTCCACGTCAGCGGCCCGGCCCGGCTCGGCAGCCCGGCGACGGAGATCGTCAGTTCGCCGGGATTCATTCAGTGCCCCTTCGCACGACTCTCGCGCCTGCGGCGCCGCGAGCGATCAGAATTCACCGCCTCAGAATACATTGGCTCGGCATGAATCGCCATCTTTAATAGCGCAATCCAACGGCTTGACAGCGCTTCCTCTCGCGGCTACGATTCTTGATCATTTCTCGGTTGAATAGCCGATTAATCCGCCGGTGCGACGACGGGCGACCGGCCTCCCGCCAAGACCGGGGAACACCGGAAGGCCTTGTGCGGACGCCGAACCCTAGGTAGCGTCAGTAATGTCGAAGCACGGGGGGTGATCTTCTTCGAAATTATCGATGCTTCGTCGCGAGCGACGCCCGACACTGCGGCTGACGCCCGACTTTCTCCTGATCAGCCGCCACTGAGCGGCACATCGAGGGGCAGGGCTCGGCACATCCGTTATGCCGGAATCGTCGTTGTCATCAGCGAAGTGCGGCAGTAAAGATTTGAACGCGTGATCGAAATTCCTTTTTCCGCGCGAGCGGCAGCATATGTCATTCATGGATCGCACCAGGGTGGCGCAGCAGAGATGAATGGAAACGTAGATCGAGGCGCCGAAGTCGGCGGAAAACCGGTTCACGACCCGACGTCGTCGACGTCCGCACGGCAGCTGAGCGATCGGTTGTGCACCGGGGAATCGGGCGATCCGGTGTGGGCCGATGAGCTGGGAACCGTCGGCCCGGAGGCATTGCGCCAGGAGGTCGACCGGTGCTTCGACCTGCTCGAGGCGCACGGTGTCCGGTCCGGCGACTGCGTTGCCGTGCAGTTGCCGCCAACCGTCACGTTGTTCGCGTTGCTGCTCGCCATCTGGCGGATGGACGCCTGCGCCATGGTGCTGGACCACCGGTTGACCCCCGCCGAGATCACTTCGCTGACACGGCTGTGCCGACCGGCGTTCCACGCGCGCACCACAGCCGGGGCCGCGCACTTCACCGGCGGTTGCCCGCTGGAGGTCTTTCCGGTGCCCGGGGCCTCCCCGCTCCCGCGGCAGGTGTGCCTGGTGCAGTTCACTTCCGGGTCGACCGGGCAGGCCAAGGTGGTGGCCCGGTCGGCGGCATCGCTGAACGCGGAGATCGACCGGTACGCCGCCATCGACGACATGCCGGGCCGCGACGACCGGCTTCTCCTGCTGTGCTCACCGATCCACACCTGGGGCCTGATCGGCGGGATCCTGCACGGGCTGGCGGCCGGCGTTCCCGTCCTCTTCCCATCCGGCCAACACGGTGGCGCGATCGGCCGTGCGGCGACGTCACTCGAGGCGACGGCGATCTTCGGGGTGACGACTCACTTCGAGCTGCTCGGCGCCACGGCCGAGCGGCTCAGGTTGCCGCGGCTGCGCGTCGCCACCAGCGCGGGGATGCCGACCCGGCCGGCCGTCGCCGAACGATTCCGGCTGACGACCGGCTGCCGGCTGGGGCAGGTGTACGGCTTGACCGAGACCGGCGTGGTCACCGCCGACCTCACCGGCCGGTTCCCCCCGCCGTCCGTCGGCAGGCCCGCGCCCGGCATCACCGTCCGGGCGACCGGCGGTGAGCTCTACGTCCGCCTCGACGAATCCCCTTACCTCGTCGACGACGGCGTGGCCCGGTTCACCGGCGGCTGGTTGCGGACGTTCGACCGCGCGGCGATCGACGAGGCGGCCAACACGGTCAGCATCCTCGGTCGCGCCGATTCGGTCGTCGCGATCGGCGGCATCAAGGTCGACCTGATGGAGATCGAACAAACCCTCCGGCAACACCCGGACGTCGCCGCCGCGGTCGTGACGTTCGGGAACGTGATCGAGGCACACGTCGCGGCCCGCAACGGGCTCACCGACCGGGCACTCGCGGCGTGGAGCCGGCAACGGCTGACGCCCCTCAAGGTGCCGAAGCGGTACTACCTGCAGGAGCACCTCATCGAGACCCCGACCGGAAAGGTTGTCCGTGAACGAGCACAACTCCTCGCCGCATACCGACGGCAGCGACCGCCGGCCACCGTCGACGGGGATCAGTAAGGACGAGGTCCGCGGCATCCTCGCCGACTGCGAAAGCGCCGGACTGCTGGAACAAGCCGAAGACGACGCCCTGCTCGTCCTCGACTCCTACACCGCGACCTGGATCCAGCACCTGCTGGAAGAACGGCACGGCGTTGTGGTGCAGCTCAGCGGGGAGACCGCCGGCATCGACTCCGTCGACAGCCTGCACGCTCTCATCAACCGCGACCTGGACACCACGGCCTCATGACGGCGGAGGTCCAGGTCAGCGGCTTCGGCGTGTTCAGCGCATTCGGCTTCGGCCCCGAGGCGCTCTTCGACGGCGTCTTCTCCGGCTCACCGGCGTTCCGCGTCGTCACCCGCTTCGACGTCGCCCACTGCCGCACCGACCAGGCGGCCACCTACCCGCCGGACGCCGGGCCCGGCCCGGACACCGTCGACGTGGCCGTCGCGTGCGGGCGACAGGCGATCGACATGGCCGGCTGGGGCAGCCGGGCAGAGCTTCCCGTTGTCCTCGCGACCAAGCTGCGAGCGCCCTCCCTGACACCGGAGTCACCCGCCGGGATCACCGAGCGAGTGGCCGACCGCCTCGGTCTCGGCCGGCCACGGCGCACCTTCGTCAACGCCTGCTGCGCCGCGGCGAACGCGATCGTCCACGGGGGGCAACTGGTCCGGGCCGGGGTGGCCGACGCGGTGCTGGCCGGCGGCGTGTTCCTGGTCGACCGGCAGGCATTCGCCCTCTTCGACTCCGCCCAGGCCCTGGCGGCCGACGGGCGGTTGCGCCCGTTCGACCAGGACCGGCAAGGGGTGCTCCTCGGAGACGGCGCCGCGATGCTGCTGCTGGAGTCCGCGGAGAGCGTCCGCGCGCGTGGAGCACAGCCGCTGGCCACGCTCGCCGCCTGGGCCATGACCGATGACGCCTTCCACGTGGCCCAGCCGCACGCGAAAGGCGCCGGTCTCGCCGCCGCGGTCACCGGCGCGCTCCGGCGCGCCGGGATCGGTCCCGACCGGCTCACCTACGTCAACGCCCATGCCACGGGCACGCAGCTCAACGACGCCGCGGAGGCCGCCGGACTGCACACCGCGCTCGGCAGGCACACGGAGCGGGTGTTCGTCAGCGGGACGAAGAGCACGACCGGCCACGCGCTCGAGGCCAGCGGTGCGCTGGAAGCGGTCATCACACTGCTGGCGATGCGCTCGTCGACGCTGCCACCCACGGCCGCGCTGCGCCGGCCGGACGTCCGCCACCCCCTGCGTCACGTCAGCGCACCGCAGCGAGCCGACGTGCCGTACGCCATGAGCCTCAATTCCTCGGTGGGTGGCCTCAACGCCGCGATCCTGCTGGCCGCGGCATGACGCGGCCGGCTCTCGAACTCGTCGCCGGCGCGGTGGTCCGGGCCGGCGACGAGCCGCCCCAGCTGCCCGGTTTCCTGGCCTCGAGCTTCGCTCCCCTGGTGTACGCGGCCACCCGCGAATGCCTCGGCGACGCGCGGTCGGGTCACCTGCTCGAGGGCGCCGGCGAGCGGACCGGGATCATCCTCGGCTCGCAGCGGTTCGACACGGTCACCCTCGAAATGTCCGTCGAGCAGGTGAATCGCGGCCGGGTGAGCCCGATCCTCTTCTACCAGGTGCTGCCGACCGCCGTTCTCGGCCAGATCGCCCGGGACTACCGCCTGACCGGTCCGGTGAGCTGTGTCGCCGTGACCGGTGACGCGCACGCCGAGGTGCTCGAACTGGCCCGTCTTTCCCTGGCTGACGAGGACGCCGAGTGGGTGCTCGCCCTCACCGTCGAGCTGGGGTCCGACCCCGCGGAGGCCTTCGCCACCGCCGACCTCGTGCGATCCGCGCGCGAGCCGGCCGACCGGAAGGAGCCGTGATGGGCACCTCCGGCAAGGGCCCGGCGAAAGGTGCTGTGGTGCGGGGCACGTGGCTCGTGAGCAGCACCGCCGCCGAGGTCACCGGACCGACCACCTTCCAGCTCCACGACCGGCAGTGGGACCTGCTGCCGGGCGTGTTCGCGCCCACCTGCTGCGTGTCGACCGGGTTCTTCACCGAGTCCATCCCGTTCCCGGTCGGCGGCTCTTTCCTCGAAGTGGGCAGCGGGGCTGGCATCACCGCGGTGATGGCGGCGGTGAAGGGCTGCGCCAGGGTCGTCGCCACGGACATCAATGCGGTGGCGGTCGCGAACAGCGAGCTCAACGCCGCCCGCCACGGGCTGGCCGGCCGGATCGAGTTCCGCCTCGGAGACGTGTTCGACGGCCTGGCACCGGCGGAGCGGTTCGACCTGATCTTCTGGAACTCCCCCTTCATCGATCCCGGCGCCGACGTCCGAAGCGGGCACGACGACGTCCGGCAACGCCTGCGCCAGGCCGTGTTCGATCCCGGCTACCGGGCGCACGAACGCTACGTCACCGGAGCCGGCGCCCGGCTGACCGCCGCCGGCCGGCTGCTGCTCGGTTTCAGCGATCTCGGCGACCACGACGCGCTGCGCCGCCTCGCGGCGGGCGCGGGCTACCGGATCGAGACTCTGCGCACCACGGGAGACCTGGTGCCCGGAGTCGACTACCAGCTCCTCGAGTTAGTGCGTGACGACCACTAGGAGAATCCACCATGGGGGCCACCTTCGTCCCGTCCGACGTACGCACCGCCGTCGCCGGCGACTTGGCGGTGGGGGGAGGCAACGCTCTCGACGTCGCGATCCGGATCAGCCCGGACCCCGGCGCTCCGTCCCTCTTCGCCGAGGTCCCGATCCGCGACGAGCACGGGACACGGCGGGATCGGCTGAGCCTTACGGAGCTGGCCGGCCTTGTCGGCGCGTGGAGCGCGTGGTACGCCGCACGCGGCGTCGGCGCCCGCGACCGGGTCGGGGTCTACGTGCAGGACAGCGCCGACGACCTGATCCACTACCTGGCGCTCAGCCGGCTGGGTGCGATCGCCGTACTGGTCAACGGCGGGCTCGACCCGGCCGCCGCCCTCGGCTACCTGCGGTGCACCTCTCCGGCCGGCCTCCAGACGGACGACGTCCGGCTGGCCCGCATCACCGGCGTGCTCGCCCCGGAGACCGACCGGTTCTGGGTCAGCTCGCTCGGTACCGCCACCCCGCCCGGCGACATTCCGGTGCCGCCACCGTTCCGGCACGCGCCGAGCGACCCCGTCCTGATCTGCCACACCTCGGGTACGACCGGCACACCGAAGCCGGTCGTCTGGACCCACGCGCAGATGATGGCGGGCATCCGCGCGCACCTGACCCGGTTCCAGGACCACCCGGACTCGGTGATCCTGTCCGCCCTGCCCCAGTCGCACGGATCGGCGATCGGCTACGCCATCCTCGCGTTCCTCTCCGGGGTGCCCCTGGCGCTCATGTCGGACCGGAGCGGCCGGGCCGTGGCCGAGGCGGTGGGCCGCTACCGCGCAACCATCGTCGTCGGCTTCGCGGCGACGCACGCCGAGCTGGCACTGCGGCACTCCGACTCGCCCGAGCTCGACCTGGTCGAGCGCTGGGTGAGTGTCGGCGACGCTTCGCACCACGCGCACATCGCCCGCTTGGTGAGGCGGGGCCGGCACTGGGTCGGCGCCGTTCCGGTGCCCGGTTCGATGTTCGTGGACGGCTTCGGGTCCTCGGAACTCGGCTGGGGTGGCGTGCTGAGCATGATCACGATCCCCGGCGTGAAGCCCCCTCCTCGCTGCCTCGGCGTGGCGCAACCGCACGCCGAGATCGCCGTTCTCCGGCCGGACGGTACGCCCGCCGAAGCGGGGGAAGTCGGCTTCCTCGGAGTGAAAGGCCCGACGGTGACCCCCGGTTACTGGAACGACTCGGACAAGACCTACCGCAGCCTGCTCAACGGCTACTGGCTTTCCGGAGATCTGGTCCACCGGGACGAGACGAACCGCTTCTACCACGTGGACCGGGCGGTCGACGCGATCCGCACCGCCGGCGGCCCGGTCTATTCGGTCCTCACCGAGGAAATCCTGCTGGCCCACCTGCCCCAGATCACCGACTGCGTGGTGATCTCGGCGGACCAGGACGGCGACCCCTGCGCCATCGCGCTGGTCCACCTGCGCGACGGCCACAGCGCCGACGGGATGCTGGCCCGGGCCAACGAGATCCTGGACGGCCTCGGCCGGCCGCCACTGGCCGACGTCCGGGCGGTCGCCGTGCGATCGGTTCCGGTCGGCGTCACCGGCAAGGTGCTCAAGCGCACGCTCCGCGAGGAGTACACCCCCACCACGCACCGAACACCGGCAGCCGACCGGGACGAGGACCGACGATGAAGCAGCCCGAGCGGGAGGTGGTCGCCGTCCGGGGCGGCCGGCGAACCGGACGTCCGCGCCGGAAGGTGGCCTACCTCACCAACCAGCTGCCGTTCCCCGGTATCAGCGGCGGCCAGGTCCGGGAAGCGCAGACCCTGCTGCGGCTCGCCGAACGCTTCGACATCGACCTGGGCGTCATCACCCCGGAGTTCGACCGGGACCTGGCTGCGCTCGGCGAAGTGTCCGAGGCATTCGCCAGCGTGACGTTGGCCCCGAACCTCGGCGGCCCGGATCCCGGGGCGCACCGGGACCGCATCGGCAACCCGGCGTTCGTGCGGCACTGGGCGCCGGTGGTGGGGAGCGCCGACCTGGCTCACGTCGAAGGCTTCTTCATGATGCCGAGCCTGCCCCGCCGAGCCGGCCTCGGCGTCCTCCTGGTGGAGGAGAACGTGGAATTCTGCCTGCACCGGGCCTTCGCCGAGGAGTCCGGGCTCCCCGAGGCGACGTGGCACCGCACACGGCACGCGGAAATCGCCGCATGGCGCAGCGCCGGCCTGGTCGGTGCGGTGACTCCGGAAGATGTCCGGACCATCACGGAGGCGGCCCCGGACATCAGGCCCCTGTACCTGCCCAACGGATGGGACCACCTCGCTTCCCAGCCGGCCGAGTCCCGCGGTGCGCCGGGCGAGGCGACCGTGCTGTTCACGGGCAACTTCTCGTGGGCGCCCACCCGCGATGCCGCAACCTTCCTGCTCGACGACATCTGGCCGATCCTCCGGCAAGCTCATCGCACCTGCCGGTTGGTCCTCGCCGGCGCGTCACCGACACCGGCGATGACCCGCGCGGCGCGGCGCGACCCGCGCGTGCACGTCACCGGTCAGGTCCCCACGCTCCGCCCCTACCTGGAGAACGCCACGGTCTACCTCTGCCCCATCCGTTACGGCGGCGGGATCAAGGTGAAGATCGTCGAAGCGCTCTTTTCCGGCCGCGCGATCGTGGCCACGCCCTCGGCCGTGCAGGGCCTCGGGAACCGGTACGACGATGCGGTCCTCCTCGCCGAGACGGCGTCCGGCCTCGCCGCCGCGACCCTGGCCCTGCTGACCGACTCCGGGCGGCGGGAGCGGCTGGCGGCGTCGGCCGCGACCGCCGTACCCCCGCTCCCCACCTGGGACGAAGCCGCCGCGCAGCTGGAGCACGCCTGGAACCGGGCAGCCGGCGCACGGCGGGAACCCCGGCAGCCATCGTTGCCCACTCGGACGGCAAGGAGCACGGCATGCTCGTACTAGGGATCTGCGGACTGTTCGGCACCGAGGACGACGAGTTCCTGCCCGGCGTCGAGCGAGGCTTCCACCACGACGCAGCCGCATGCCTGCTCGAAGACGACCGGGTGGTCCTCGCCGTCGAAGAAGAACGGCTCAACCGGGTCAAGCACACCAACCTCTTCCCGGCGCGGGCGATCCGGGCGTGCCTCGACGCGCGCGGCGCCACCCTGGACGACCTCGACGCCGTCGCCTACTTCTGGGACGACGACCACCTCGACGTCGAACTGGGCCGGCACTACCTGCGCCACCCCGCCCTCGCCGCTTCCCCCAGCCGTGACCTGATCGCGAATCGCCTGGAACTGGCCCTTGGCCAGAGCTGCCGGCCGAACACCATCGAATTCCACCGCCACCACGACTCGCACGCGGCTTCCGCGTTCCACGATTCCGGGTTCGCGGAGGCCCTGGTCCTCGTCATGGACGGCAACGGCGAGGACAAGTCGTGCTCCGTGTACGCAGCCGACGCGCACGGCCTGCACCTGCTGCGGTCGACGCCGGCGGACCAATCCCTCGGCCACTACTACACCGCCGCGACCCGGCTCATCGGGTACAGCCTCTTCGATGAGTACAAGGTGATGGGTCTCGCGCCCTACGGCGATCCGAGCCAGTTCTCGAAGACCCTCGACGAGCTCCTCGACCTCCGGGAGGACGGTGACTTCTCCCTGGACATGCCTCGGCTCCAGGAACACCTGCTCCGCGCCGGGTACCGACCGAGGAAAGCCGGTCAGCCGTTCGAGGAAACCCACATGAACCTGGCCGCCGCCGTGCAGGACCAGCTGGAACGAACCGTGTTCCACATGCTCAAGCACTGGGCCGCGCAGGGTTTCACCCACCTCTGCCTGGCCGGCGGCGTGGCGCACAACAGCACCTTGAACGGCAGGATCCTGCAGTCCGGGCTCTTCCGCCACGTCTTCGTCCACCCCGCCAGTCACGACAGCGGCGCGGCCGTCGGCGCGGCCCTGCTCTCGACGACGAGCCCGGCCAAACCCCGCCCGCGAAGCCTTCGCGGCGCCGACCGGGTCCGGTCCGTGTTCTGGGGACCGGAGATCGAGACGCACGGCGAGGCCGAAGCCGTCCTCGGCCGCTGGAGCGACCTCATCACCTGGGAACGCCGCCCCGACACCACCGCCGTGGCCGCCACCATGATCGCGGAGGGTGCCGTCATCGCCTGGGCCACCGGAGCGTCCGAATTCGGGCCGCGCGCCCTGGGGCACCGGAGCATCCTCGCCGATCCCCGGCCGGCGTCCAACAAGGACCGGGTCAACCGGCTCATCAAGATGCGCGAAGGGTACCGCCCGTTCGCCCCGGCCGTGCTGACCGAGCGGGCGGACGAATTCTTCGACCTTCCGGCCACCGGCGCCACCTACGACTTCATGGGCTTCGTGGCGACGGTGCGCGAGTCGCGCAGGGAGTCGCTCGGGGCCGTCACGCACGTGGACGGCACAGCCCGGCTCCAGACGGTCGAAAAGGCGGCCAATCCGCGATTCTGGGCCCTCATCCACCAGTTCGCGCAGCTCACCGGCGTTCCGGTCGTGCTCAACACCTCGCTGAACAACAACGCCGAGCCGATCGTGCAGTCACTGGAGGACTGCCTGGCCACCCTGCTGACCACGGGTCTCGACGCGCTGGTCCTGGACGGGCACATCGTCCGGCGGCGCCCGGTGGCGGCCGAGGCGATCCTGGACCACCGGATCACGCTGCCCCCGCTGGTCCAGCTGATCTCGACCACCACGACGGGATCCCGTGGCGTCACCTCGGCGACGACGATCGGCTTCCGCGACTCGCCCTCCGCGCGCGTGCCGGTGACCGCGGCGGCACGCGACCTGCTGACCGGCGCGGCCGACGCCGGGCGGTTCAGCGGGCCGGAACGGCACCAGGCGGCCGAGGAACTGTGGAACCTGTGGCAACGGCGGCTGATCCGGGTGCGGCCGCACCCGCGGAGCGGCACGCCGTGATCTGCTCTCCCGTCGATCGAAGCCGCACCGAGAGGATGAACCGAGTTGGACGCGAAGCCGACGGACGAGGCGACCCGAGGTCCGCTACCGGGCGACGGGGTCACCGTCATCACGCTGACCCGAGGAGACACCCGATTGCTGGCCCGGTGTTCGACCTCGGTTCGTGACCAGGACTTCACCGGTGCGATCGAACACCTCGTCATCGGCGACGGCGTCCGGCCCGATCCCGGGGAGTTCGCCGGGTGGTACCGGACCGGCTCGGCCGGCCCGAACCGGCGGATCCGCGTGCACCGCGCCGAACGGCCGCCCACCGAACGCTCGCCGGGGCCGGAGAGAGCCGCCGACATCTACCCGCGCCTCGGCAGGATGTGGAACTGGGGCGTTCGCAACGCGAGCCACCCCTGGATCTGCTTCCTGGACGACGACAACGCTTTCGCCGACCAGCACATCTCGAGTCTTTTCGCCACGGCAGCACTGCGGCGGGCCGAAGCAGTGCATTCGTCCCGCCTGATCCTCAACCCGGACGGATCGCCGTACTTGACCGAGGTTTTCCCGTGGTGCCAGGACGAAGAGCAAGGCAAGCGCATCTTCGCCGAGCTTCGCGACCGGGGCGTCTGGCCGGCGGGCGGGAACGTGCTCCACGACCGGGCCGATCCGATCGAGCCGGACGCCGCGGTGCGCAACAGCACCATCATGGCGGCGGACGACCCACTGGTCATGGTGGACATGTCAGCCTGGCTGCTGCACCGCGACCTGCTGCTGAGACTCCCCCTGCCCGAAGAGTTCACCCACCAGGACGTCGTGCTCAACAATGCGCCGGACGGCCTGATGCTGGAGGCGTTCCTGCGCAGCGGCGTCGCGGTGCACTCCACCGGGTTGCCGACGCTCAGGTACTACCTGGGCGGGATCTCGAACGAAGAGAAGACCACGAACTCCGCGTGAGGATCGTCGAAGAAGGGAGCCTCCCATGCGTGCGGTGATCACCGGCGGCGCCGGTTTCCTCGGCAGTCACCTGTGCGAGAAACTCCTGGACATCGGCTGGGAAGTCGTGTGCTTGGACAGCTTCCTCACGGGACGGCCGCAGAACGTGACCCACCTGGTCCCCAGGAGCCAGTTCCAGCTGGTCCGATGTGATGTCACCAACCACATCCACGTACCTCGGCCGGTGGATGTGGTGGTGCACCTGGCGTCACCCGCATCCCCGGTCGACTACCTCAGGTTCCCGATCGAGACGCTGAAAGCGGGCAGCGTGGGGACCCTGCACGCCGTCGGCCTGGCCAAGGAGAAAAAGGCCCGCTTCGTGCTGGCCTCGACCTCCGAAGCGTACGGAGACCCCCAGGTGCACCCCCAGCCGGAGGAATACTGGGGGAACGTGAACCCGGTCGGCCCCCGCAGTGTGTACGACGAGGCGAAACGGTTCGGCGAAGCGCTCGTCTCGGCTTACCGGCGAACACACGACGTGAACACCGCCATCGTCCGCATCTTCAACACCTACGGTCCGCGGATGCGTCCGGATGACGGCCGCGCCATACCGAACTTCATCACCCAAGCACTCGCGAACCGACCGGTTACCGTTTCCGGCAGCGGTCGGCAGACCCGGTCGGTCTGCTACGTCGACGACCTCGTCAACGGCCTCCTCAAGGTGATCGAGTCCGACATCCCCGGGCCGGTGAACCTGGGCAACGACGCGGAGCTGACGGTGCTGGACCTGGCGAGGCGGATCGTCGAGCTGTCCGGAAGCGCCAGCGAGATCGCTTTCGTGGCGAGGCCGGAGGACGACCCGGCGGTGCGCCGGCCGGACGTCACGAAGGCTCGGTCACTGCTGGGCTGGAATGCGGAAGTCGGCCTCGACGAAGGGTTGCGGCGCACGATCGACTGGTTCCGGCGAGCGGAAGGCTGACACGCAAGCCGCACGGCCGAGCACTCACGCCGTCTCGAGGGAGCGTCCACGATGCATCGCGAGCAACTGCACGACGGCTGGCGGGTCGAGGCGGTGCGTGGCCCGGTCCCGGCCACCGTGGCCGGGCGGACCGTCCCGGCCACCGTGCCGGGCTCGGTCCACCTCGACCTGCTCGACGCCGGCCTCATCGAGGACCCCTTCGCCGGCTGCGTCGAAGCCGGCCTGACCTGGATGCATCGCACTCACTGGCGCTACACGCTGGACTTCACCGCGGAGCCCGCGCGCGATCGCGCCGACCTCGTCTTCGACGGCTTGGACACGGTCGCGACGGTCCGGCTGAACGGCCGGGTCCTCGGCCGGACCGCCAACATGCACCGCAGCCACCGCTTCGACGTCCGCGAGCTCCGGGACGGCGGCAACGAGCTGACCGTCGACCTGCTTCCGGCCCTCGACCACGCCGAGGCGGTGGAACAGGCCCTCGGCCCACGGGCGCGGAACTATCCCCACCCCTTCAACATGATCCGCAAGATGGCCTGCTCCTTCGGGTGGGACTGGGGACCCGACCTGCAGACGGCGGGCCTCTGGCGGCCGGTCCGCCTCGAACGCTGGCACGACGCCCGGCTGGCCCGGGTCCGCCCGCTGGTCACGGTGGACGGCGACGGTACCGGGCGGGTCACCGTGCACGCCGACGTCGAGCGCGCCTCCGGCGCCCCGCTCGAGGTGGCCGTCACGATCGCCGGACGGACCAGCCGCCGGGAGATCCCGTCTGCGGACACGACCGCGACCGTCGTCGTTACGGTGCCCGACGCCGCCCTGTGGTGGCCCGTCGGCTACGGCGAGCAGCCACTCTTCCCGTTGTCCGTCGAGCTGTCCGCGAACGGCGTCCCGCTTGACCGCTACGAACGCCGCGTCGGCTTCCGCACCCTCACCGTGGACACCACCCCGGACGCGGTCGGGACGCCCTTCACCTTCGTGGTCAACGGGAAGCCGCTGTTCGCCAAGGGCGCCAACTGGATCCCCGACGACCATTTCCTCACCCGGGTCACCCGCGCGCGGCTCGCCCGCCGGATCGGCCAGGCCGTCGACGCGAATCTCAACCTGCTGCGCGTGTGGGGCGGCGGGATCTACGAGACCGAGGACTTCTACGACCTCTGCGACGAACACGGCGTTCTGGTGTGGCAGGACTTTCCCTTCGCCTGCGCCGCCTACCCCGAAGAAGACCCCGTGCGGGCGGAGATCGAGGCCGAGGCACGCGAGCACGTCGCCCGGCTGACCCCGCACCCGTCCCTGGCCCTGTGGAACGGCAACAACGAAAACCTCTGGGGCCACGCCGACTGGGGATGGCCGCAGCAGCTGGCGGGGCGCAGCTGGGGCCTGGCCTACTACCAGGACCTCCTGCCGTCGATCGTCGCGGAGCTCGACCCGACCCGCGCGTACGCACCCGGCAGCCCGTACAGCCCCGGCTCCGTCCACCCGAACGATCCCGATCACGGCACCCGGCACGAGTGGGACGTCTGGAACCACGTCGACTACACCCATTACCGCGAGCACGTCCCGCGGTTCTGCTCGGAGTTCGGGTTCCAGGGGCCGCCCGCCTGGGCCACGCTCGAACGGTGGCTCGGCGACCGATCGCCGACCCGGGCGTCCGCGGCGTGGCGGGCGCACCAGAAGGCCGAGGACGGCGACGGCAAGCTCGACCGCGGGCTGGCGCCCCACCTGGCCCCGCCTGCGGACTTCGCCGGCTGGCATTGGGCCGCGCAGCTGAACCAGGCGCGCGCGGTCGCCTTCGGGATCGAGCACTTCCGCTCCTGGTGGCCGCGGACCGCCGGCGCCGTCGTCTGGCAGCTCAACGACTGCTGGCCGGTCACCTCCTGGGCCGCGATCGACTACGACGAGCGACCGAAACCACTGTGGTACGCCCTCAAGCACGCGTTCGCGCCGCGGCTGTTCACCGTTCAGCCGCGCGACGCGGACGAGGTCGTCATCGCGGTGAACGACACCGACGAGGAGTGGTCCGGAGACCTCCGGCTGGAGCGGCGTGGTTTCGACGGAACGCTGAGCAGCGGCGAAACGCTGCCGTTCGCGGTCCCGGCCCGGTCGGCCGCCGTCGTCGCGAGCGCGGGCGAAAGGCGGGGAGTGCTGGTGGCCGAGAGCCGGGACGTGCGGCGGGTCCACCTCTTCGGCGAGGACATCGACCACCGTTACGCGCCCGCGGGCCTCACCGCCCGCGTTGAACCGGTACCCGGCGGCTACCGGGTGGCGGTCACGGCGAGCGCGCTGGCGGTCGACATCGCGCTGCTGGCCGACCGGGTGGCCGAGGACGCGGTCGTCGACGACCTGCTGGTCACGCTGTTGCCCGGGGAAACGCATACTTTCACCGTCCGGACCGCGGCGGCCGTGGAGCCCGGCGCGTTCGCCCACCCGCTCGTGCTGCGGTGCGCGAACGAGGTGGCCGTCGGGGCGGCCGCGCTCCGCCGCGCGAATCCGACCGAACCCGGGGTC
Source organism: Amycolatopsis sp. cmx-13-12 (assembly GCA_049998155.1). Classification (GTDB taxonomy): domain Bacteria; phylum Actinomycetota; class Actinomycetes; order Mycobacteriales; family Pseudonocardiaceae; genus Amycolatopsis. The sequence continues at coordinate 728,811 of JAEBES010000003.1, forward strand.
GGTGACTCGTGAGGGTCGTACTCGGCGCCGGTCAGCGTTCCTGGAGCTTCTTCCACTCCTCCCACTGCTTCCGGTAGGACTCGCGGGCGAGCTCGCCGGTGTCGGTCTTGGCCTTCTCGAACAGGTCCTTGAAGACGAGGGCGAACGCCTTGTCGAACCCGCCGGGCTTGAACACCAGGCCGTCGGGGGTCTTCACCAGGAATGGGCGGATCGTCTTCTGGATGGCGGCGCTGTACACCAGCCCCGCCTCCTCGGCGCGGCGGGCCGTGGTGATGGCGGTCGTCGTTTCGGCTTCGATCACCTTGCGGGCCCACTCGGTGCCGTCCTTGACCGTTGTTCTCGATCGGGATGCTTCCTGGAGGAGGTCCGCGTTCTCCGCGTTGGTGGTCTCGTAGATCACCCGGATCACCGCGTCGGCCTGGGAGATGTCGCTGGCGATGAGGATCAGCTTGAGGGGGACGTTGGTGACCGTCTGCCCCGGCTTTCCCGCGTGGTAGGTGTAGCCCTGGCGTTTGACGCGGGCGATCGCCGCCGCGATCGACGGTGACTTCGACGCGGCCTCCGCGACCGCCTTGTCCACGTCGTTGTTCGGCTTGGGTGCCGGCGGTTGCGGGGCCGGCTGCTGTTCGGTGGTCGTGCGCTGCGCCACGGCCGCCGTCCCCGCGTCGGCCACGGGCGGCCGGTCGTCCTCCTCCCCGAGCCGGACTTCCGGCCTCGACGGCAGTACCGGCAGGTCGTCGGCGACCGGCTCCGGGCGGGCCGGGAGGAGGACGTCGAGCGCGGACAGCGTCCGGGCACCCGCCTCCCACCCGCCGGGCGCGATGCCCTTGCCCTGCTGGAACGCGCGCACCGCGCGGGTCGTCGCCGGGCCCCAGATCCCGTCGAACCCGCCCAGGTCCCCCGCCGAGTGCGCCGGCGGCGAGCCCGTTTCGGCCAGCGCCTGCTGCATTCTCGCGACATCGGGTTTGGCGTCCGCCGACGTCAGCGGGGGCGCGTTGTCGTGCGCGCTCGCCATGCGGGGATCGCCGGCCAGCAGTTCGCTCTCCAGTGCGGGGTGGCGCTGGACGGTCAGCCCGCGCACCAGCTGCGTGACGGCCCGGTTGCCGGCCAGGCGCTGCAAAGCCAGCGCGTCCGGCGCGGGCGCGCCGGAGCGTCGGCCGGACGCGTGTTCAACCGACGGATCCTGCTCCTGAAACGGAACTTTCCGGCGCATGGCCTCACACTCCCCGTCGAAAATCGTACCTTCGGGCCACCGGCACGTCCACGTGCCCGATGCGGTGTCCGCAAGGTCGTCCGGGACTTTCTGCCCGCGGGGTCCCGGAAAACTGCCCCGTCGGGCAGCCGGGTGCCGATCCGGACAGCGGCCGGTGCGGCGTTGCTATCCTCCCGCCGAGTCATCGACACGGTTCGCCGTCCATCGGAAAGGTCTCGTAGTAGTGGGAAACCCGCTGGTCGCGGAGACGAAGGATTCCACCAAGGCGTATTCGGGGATTTCGCTGTTGGAGTCGGCGAATGATCTGAAGTCGGCGATCGAGAGCGGGGACTGGGCGTCGGTCGCGCTGGGTTCGGTGGGGACGGCGTTGGACGCCCTGTCGATGGCGATGGACCCGTTCGGCGCGATCCTCGCGGCCGGGGTCGGTTGGCTGATGGAGCACGTCGGCCCGCTGAAGGAAGCGCTGAATGGGCTGACGGGTAATGCGGATGAGATTGCGGCGCAGTCGGAGACGTGGAAGAACATCGCGGCGGAGCTGGGCAGTGTCGGGGAGGACCTGACCGGGATGGTCAAGGCCGACACGGTGTCCTGGACCGGGAACGCCGCGGACACGTATCGGCAGCGGGCCCAGGACACCGTGACGTTGCTGGAGACCGCGCAGAAGGGGTGTGAGGGGGCTTCCAGTGGGGTGAAGACCGCCGGTGAGGTGGTCGCGGCGGTGCGGGCGTTGGTGCGGGACATCATCGCGGAGCTGGTCGGGCATCTGATCAGCTGGGCATTGCAGGTGCTGTTCACCCTCGGTATCGGGATGACGTGGGTGGTGCCGCAGGTCATCAATGCGGTGGCGAAGACGGCGTCGAAGATCGCGGATCTGGTGAAGCGGCTGGTCACGGCGCTCAAGGCGCTGATGCCGTTGCTCAAACGTGCCGGTGATTTGTTCTCGGATGCGGCGAAGGCGTTGCGGAAGATCAAGCCGGGCAAGACCGCGCCGCCGCCCAAGCACGCCGACATCAAGAGCGGGCCGAAGGACATCGGCGGCCCCAAAGGTGGCGGTAAAGGTGGTGACGGGACCACCACCTCCGGCGCGAAGGGGGATGGGACCTCGACCTCGGGCGCCAAAGGCGACCCGCCGCCCAAGACCGACCCACCGCCGACGTCCAAAGGCCCCGACGACACGCCGTCGCCGAACGGCTCGACCACGCCCTCGGGCGGCGGCAAAGGGGGCGGGAAAGGCGGCGGCAAGGACGGTGGCAAGCCGCGCGACGGCGGGCTCGCCGACCACAACGGCTCCCCCAAGGAGAACTCGACCCCGACCGACTGCCGCCCGGGCAGCGGCGACCCGATCGACATGACCACCGGGCGGATGATGCTCGCCCAGACCGACGTCGAGATCGACGGCGTCCTGTCGCTCGTGCTGGACCGCGCCCACTTCTCCGGCTACCGCAGCGGTGTCCACTTCGGACGCTCTTGGGCGTCGACCGCCGACCAGCGCCTGGAAACCGGGGACGACCGCGTCGACTTCGCCGCCGAGGACGGCACCCTGCTGGTCTACCCCGTCCCGGGCGCCGCCGCCGTCGCGCCGGTCGAGGGTCCGCTGTGGCCGCTGCGGCGGCTCGGCGACGAGTACCTCATGGAGCAGCTCGACCTCGGCCGCACCCTGCACTTCCCCGCCGGCGAGGACACCGGCTGGCTGGCCGCGATCTCCGACGCCGACGGCAACCGGATCGTCTTCGACCGCGACCCCCACGGGACGCTGCGCGAGGTGCGGCACTCCGCCGGTCACCGCGTCGCCGTCACCACGACCGACGGCCGGATCACCGAGCTCACCTCCGTCGGCACCCACGACGACGACCGCGTCACCCTCGCCCGGTTCGCCTACGGCGAGCGGGAACACCTGGTGGAGGTGATCAACTCCTCGGGACGGCCCTACCGCTTCGGCTACGACGACGCCGGGCGCATCACCAGCTGGCAGGACCGCAACGGCCGCGGCTACGAGTTCACCTACGACGAACTGGACCGCTGCGTCCGCGGCACCGGACCGGGTGGCGTGCTCGCCTACACCTTCGCCTACGACCGGGAAAACCGCGTCAACCGCGCGACCGACTCGCTCGGGCACACCACCACCTTCGAGCTGAACGAGGAGTTCCAGCTCGTCCGCGAGACCGATCCGCTCGGCGGCGCCACGACCTACGAGTGGGACCGCCACGACCGGCTGCTCGCGGTGACCGATCCGCTGGGCCGGACCACCCGGTACGGCTACGACGAGCAGGGCAGGCGGACGTCGGAAACCCGTCCGGACGGGACCGAGCACCGCGTCTCCTACGACGGCCGCGGCCGCCCCCGGGCCACCGTCGAACCGGACGGCGCGGTGTGGGCCCACGAGTACGACGAAGCCGGCAGGCTCGTCGCGACCACCGACCCGATGGGCGGGGTCCGCCGCTACGGCTACGGCCCGCGCGGGGCGCTCGGCTCGTTCACCGACGAAGAAGGCCGCACGACGCGGATCGAGTGCGACGGCCTCGGCAAGCCCCGGACCGTCCTCGACCCCGCCGGCGGGCGCACCGCCTACACCTACGACCGGCTCGGCCGCGTCGAGTCCGTCACCGACCCCGCGGGCCACACGACGACGTTCGCGTGGACGGTCGAGGGCGAGCTGTGGAAGCGCGTGGCCCCGGACGGTTCCGTGGAGCGCTTCACCTACGACGGCGAGCTCAACGCGACCGAGCGGACCGACGCCGCGGGTGCGGTGACCCGGACCGACTTCGGCCCCTTCGACCTGCCCGTCTGCGAGATCGCGCCGGACGGCAGCCGCACCCGGTTCGCCTACGACACCGAGCTGCGGCTCGTCTCCGTGACCAACGCCGCGGGCGCGCAGTGGCGGATCGACTACGACGCCGCCGGCCGGGTCGTGCGCGAGACCGACTTCGACGGCCGGGTCGTCACCTACCGGCGGGACGCCGCCGGCCAGCTGCTCGAAAGCACCACGGGCGCCGGGGAAACGACGAGCTACACCTGGGACGCGCTGGGCCGGCTGACCGGGAAGCGCCGCGGGGACAGCGTCACGACCTACGCCTACGACGCCGCGGGCCGGCTGGTGCGCGCGACCAACGCCGACGCCGACCTCACCTTCGCCTACGACAGCCTCGGCCGGGTGGTGGCCGAGACGTGCAACGGCCGGGAAGTCCGCTCGGGCTACGACCGCAGCGGGCTGCGGACCGCGCGCCGCACCGCCTCGGGCGTCACGAGCACCTGGACCTACGACGTGGCGGGCGCACCCGCCGAGCTCGGCACGGCGGGCCGGTCGATCCGGTTCGCGCACGACCCGGTCGGCCGGGAGATCGGCCGGGTCTTCGGCGCCGCGACGCTGACCCAGACCTGGGACGCCAACGACCGGCTCGTCGAGCAGGTTGTCGCGGCCGCCGGCGGGCCGCCCCGGCAGCGGCGCGCCTACCGGCACCGGGCGGACGACGTGCTCGCGGGGGTGGACGACCTGCTCTCGGGCCGCCGCGAGTTCGCGCTGGACCGGCTGGGCCGGGTCACCGGGCTGCAGCGGCCCGGCGGCAGCGAGCGCTACGCCTACGACGCGGCGGGCAACATCGCCGTGGCCGAGTGGGCCGCCCACCCGGCCGCGGGATCCCGCGAGTACACCGGGACGCTGGTGCGGCGCGCCGGCGACGTCGAGTACCGCTACGACGACCTGGGCCGCTTGACCTGGCGGCAGCAGCCGGGCGGCCCCACCGGCTGGAGCTTCGCCTGGAACGCCGACGACCGCCTCGAGCAGGTGCGGACGCCGGACGGCCAGGAGTGGCGCTACGCCTACGACGCGCTGGGGCGCCGGGTCGCCAAGCGCCTGCTGGGCCCGGACGGCACGGTCGCCGCCGAGACGGTCTTCGTCTGGGACGGGATCGTCCCGGCCGAGGAGATCGTCACGACCGGCGGCGCGCCGGCCCGGATCACCACCTGGGACTGGGAACCGGATCGGCCGGTGCCGGTGAGCGTGCTGGACCGCCGCACCCGCGCGGACGGTGGCCTCGACGAGCAGTTCCACGCCGTCGTCGCCGACCTGATCGGCAGCCCGGCGGAGCTGGTCGACGAATCCGGCCGGATCACGTGGCACTCGGCGCAGACCCTCTGGGGGCTGGAAACCGGGGGCCCGGCACCGACGCCGCTGCGGTTCCCCGGCCAGTACTTCGACGCCGAGACGGGCCTGCACTACAACGTCAACCGGTACTACGAGCCGGAGACCGGGCGGTACATCAGCCCGGACCCGATCGGGCTGGGCGGCGGCACCAACCCGCACGCCTACGTCCGCAACCCCACCGGCTGGCTCGACCCGGTCGGTCTCAAGGGCGGCAAGGGCAAGTGCAAGGGCGGCAAGGCGAACAACCCCGTGCTGGCCAACAACCGCCCGGGCCAGCCGGTGTTCCACGGCAACGCGAACGTGCCGGTGACGGAGATCAGCGACAAGAAGTTCGTCGGCATCCTGGAAAACCTCGCCGCCGGCCGCGGCGAAGGCGCGCGCCGGGCGAAAGAACTGCTGAAGCAGATGGAGGAAGGCCGCGGCTGGCAGCAGACGGCCGGCATCCACCAGGGCGGTCTCGGCGGCGCGGCGGGCGGCGCCGACCCGCGTCCCCACATCACGGTGAACGTAGGCGGCCGCGGCTACCACGTCCACGTGGGCAGCTCCAACGGAAACCTCTTCGCCCAGGACATCACGCCCAACCCGATCCGCTGACGGCCGGCGACCCGCACGGTCGAACGCAACCCCTGATGAGCGGGCACCCACTGCGGGTGCCCGCTCATCTCAGCGCGGAGTGGTTGGATACCTCCTCACCGGCCTTGTCGGCGGCAAAGAGTTTGCGCTACCGTGCCCTGGGAGCGCTCCCAGTCGCGTGACGTTCCGCACCTGCTCGCAAGGAGGCGAAGCATGGCTCTCGGCGCACACACCCCCGTCGGGCCCCGCGTCCGGACCGGCTCGGGCTTTCGAGCGATGTGCACCGTGGTGCTGGCCGGCCTCGGTGTCGTGCTCCCGGCCCCGGCCGCATCGGCCGCCACCGTGGACACCAGCGCCTCGTACGTGCTGGTCAACCGCAGCAGCGGCAAAGCACTGGACATAGCCGGGAGCGCGACCTACGAGGGCGCCCCGATCACCCAGCGCACCCGCGACGACCGCGCCTCGCAACAGTGGCAGTTCGTCGACTCCGGCGGCGGCAACTACCGCATCAAATCCAAGTACAGCGCCAAGATCCTGAGCTTCCCGGACACCGCCGACCGGACCGGCCTGGTGCAGAACACCGACGCCGGCCGCACCGGCCAGCAGTTCCGGTTGGCCGACTCCGCCGGCGGCGACGTGCGGCTGCTCAACCGGGCCAGCGGCAAGGCGGTGGACGTGCTCGGCTCCTCCACCGCCGACGGCGCGCGGATCGTCCAGTGGCCCGACACCGGCGGCGCCAACCAGCGGTGGCAGCTGGTCAAGCTCGCCGCCGACACCACACCACCGACCGCGCCGGCCGATCCCCGCACCTCGGACCTGACGTGCGCCAAGGTGACGTTCGCGTGGTCGGCGTCGTCCGATGACGTCGGAGTGGCCTTCTACGACATCTACCACGACGGGCAGCTCATCACCTCGGTGCCGGGCACCGCGCTGTCGGCCGAGCTGACCGTCGTGCCCGGGGCCACCTGGGGCCTATACGTCAACGCCCGCGACGCCGCGGGCAACGTCTCCCAGGCCAGTCCCACGGTCACCGTCACCGTGCCGCAGTGCCAGGCCGACACCGAGCCGCCCACCACCCCCACCGGTGTCACGGCGACGGCCTCGGGCACCACGGTCACCGTGCGCTGGTCGCCGGCCACCGACAACGTCGGCGTCACCGGCTACGAGGTGCTCCGCGACGGCACCGTGGCCGGCTCCACCAGCGGCGCGAATTCGACCTCGTTCACCGACAGCGGCCTGGCCGCGAACACCCGCTACCAGTACCAGGTGCGGGCGCGTGACGCCCAGGCCAACCGGTCGGCCCCGAGCACGCCGGTCGCGGTCACCACGGGCGCCTCCTGCGCCACGGCGGTGTGCTCGGTCACCAAGGTCACCACCGAAACCGATCTGCCGTGGGGGCTGACCACCCTGCCCGACGGCCAGGTGCTCTTCGGCCGCCGCGACGCCTTCGAGATCGTCCGCCTCGACCCGGCCACCGGCACCAAGACCGTGGTCGGGCGGATGCCGAACGTCGCGGGCACCGACGGTGAGGGCGGGGTGCTCGGCCTCGCCGTGGCCGCCGACTTCGCGGCCGACCCGTGGCTGTACGTCATGCACACCAGCGCGACCGACAACCGGGTGGTGCGCATCCGCTACGTCGGCGGCGTCCTCAGCGGCACCCCGCAGGTGCTGCTCACCGGCATCCCGCGCAACAAGTACCACAACGGCGGCCGGCTGCGGTTCGGGCCCGACGGCAAGCTCTACATCTCCACCGGGGACGGCCAGAACGGCGACTGGGCGCAGGACCTCACCATCCTGGCCGGCAAGGTCCTGCGCATCAACCGCGACGGCACCATCCCCGCGGACAACCCCTTCGGCACGCCGGTGTGGAGCTACGGCCACCGCAACCCCCAGGGCCTGGCCTTCGACGCCCAGGGCCGGCTCTGGGAACAGGAATTCGGCAACAACGTCATGGACGAGACCAACCTGATCGTCCGCGGCGGCAACTACGGCTGGCCCCGCTGCGAGGGCACCACCGGCAGCTGCGCCGAAGCCGGGTTCGTCGCACCCAAGCGCACCTACCCCGTCGCCGAGGGTTCGTGCAGCGGCATCGCCGTGGTCCGCGACGCCCTCTACATCGCCTGCCTGCGCGGAACCCGGCTGTACCGAGCCGAGATCTCCGGGGACAGCCTGACGAACGTCCAGCAGTACCTCACCGGCACGTACGGGCGGCTGCGCACGGTGGAACCGTCCGCGGACGGCGGCCTGTGGCTGACCACCAGCAACTACGGCGACAAGGACAGCATCGCCAACAACAGCAACGAAAGCATCCTCAAGGTCGAGCTCGGACGGTGAACTCCCGGCACGGAAGGAGAGCCGTCATGGCTCACCGCAGGACATCCCGCCAGCGTCGCGTGTGGACGGTGACGACGACCGCGATCGCCATCGCGAGCGTGGTGACACCCGCGGCGGCCGGCACCACCGCGGCCGCACCCTGCACCCCGGGAGCGACCTACGGCTCGCCGTTGCCCGGCCCGACGGTGGCGGCCCGGCTCATCCGGAGCGGGTTCGCCTTCCTCGAAGGGCCGACCTGGGACCGGCGGACGGGCACCCTGCTGCTGTCGAACCTGCAGAACCCGACCGGTCCCCAGGGCGTGCAGCCGTCGGCGATGCTCCGGTACACGCCGCCGGCCACCTTCGAGACGTACATCGCCGACTCCGGCAGCAACGGCCTGGCGATCACCGCCGACGGCACGCGGGTGCTCGCCGCCACCCACGACAACCGCACCGTTTCGGCCTACAGCCTGACCGACCGCAGCCGGACGACCGTCGCGGCCGGTGCCCCCGGCCACGCGTTCAACTCGCCGAACGACCTGACCATCGCCCAGGACGGCACCACCTACTTCACCGACCCGAACTACCAGCGTGGCAACCGCGCCGACGAGCAAGGCGGCCGGACGAGCGTCTACCGCGTCCGCGACGGGGTGGTCAGCCTCGTCGACGACACGCTGCCGCAACCGAACGGCGTCGTCCTGTCCCCCGACGGCAAGACGCTCTACGTGGGAGCCACCGGCGCCGACGCGATCGTGAAGTACACCGTTTTCCCCGACGGCAGCACCGGCAACCGCACGACGTTCGCGACCATGAGGACCCCCGACGGCGCCACCATCGACTGCGCGGGCAACCTGTACTGGGCCTCCTACGACGAAGGGCTCGTCCACGTCTTCGCCCCGTCGGGTGCCGCGCTCGGCACCATTTCGGCCGGCCGCAACACCACCAACGCGGCGTTCGGCGGTCCGGACGGGCGGACCCTGTACCTCACCTCCGGGGTCTCGGGTGGCGGGTTCGGGCTCTACCAGACGCGCCTGAACGTGCCGGGCAATCCCTACTGACCGCTTACCGCCCCGTCGAGTACGCGCCCGCGTCGAGGTCTTCGATCAGCGTCGGCCCGGTGGGCGTCCAGCCGAGCAGCTCCCGTGTCCGTTCGCTGGTCGCCGCAAGGTCCATGGCGAAGAAGCCACCGATCCAGCCGAAGTGGTCCTGGACGTCGGCCTTCGGGATCGCCGCGGTCGGCAGGTCGAACGCACGGCCGATCGCCTCGGCGATCTCGCGGGTCGGTACCCCCTCTTCGGCGACGGCGTGCAGGCGCGAGCCGGCGGGCGCCTTTTCCAGGCCGAGGCGGACCAGTCGGGCGGCGTCGGTCACGTGCACGGCGGCCCAGCGGTTGGTGCCGTCGCCCGGGTAGCCGGAGACGCCCTTCTCGCGGGCGATCGCGGCGAGGATCGCGATGAACCCGTGGTCGCCGGTGCCGTGCGTGGTCGGCGAGAACCGCACGCTCACCGGGTGCACGCCGCGGGCGGCGAACTCCAGCGCGAGGTTCTCGGAGCCGCCGCGCGGCGAGTCGGGGCCGTGGAACGGGGAAGCGTCGGCTTCGGTGGCGGGCCGGCCCTCGGCGAGGGCGGCGATCCCGGAAGCCAGCAGGAACGGACGGCCGCTGTTCGTGAGCGCCTCGCCGATCGTCGCCACGGCGGCCCGTTCGGCGGCGTTCGACACGGCAGGGTTGGCGAAGTCGTGCTTGTTCGCCAGGTGGATGACGGCTTCGGCCGCGTCCGCACCCGCGCGGAGGCTGTCGAGGTCGTCCAGGTCGCCGCGCCGGACGTGGGCGCCCTTGGCCTCGAGCTTCGCGGCGGACGCGGCCGACCGGGCCAGCCCGGTGACTTCGTGGCCGGTCGCGAGCAGCTCGTCGACGACGGCGGAGCCGATCCAGCCGGACGCTCCGGTGACGAAAACGCGCATTGCGTGAACTCCTTCGACACTTCGATGATGTCAGTGACAGACGTCAGTTGCTGACATCGCCACCATACGCGGTGTGTCAGCCGCTGTCATCACTAGACTCGGCCGCATGGTGCGCTGGGAACCCGGAGCCGCGGAACGGCTGCAGAAGGCCGCGCTCGAACTGTTCGCCACCCGCGGGTACGAGCAGACGACCGCGGCGGAGATCGCCGAGGCCGTCGGCCTGACCGAGCGGACCTTCTTCCGCCACTTCAGCGACAAGCGCGAAGTCCTCTTCGACGGGCAGGAACGCCTCGAGCGGGCGTTCCTCGACGGTGTGACCGCCGCCCCGCCCGACGCGTCCCCGCTCGAGGTCGTCGCCGCCGCACTGCGGTCGGCGTCGGCCTTCTTCCCGGACGAGCGGCGCTCGCACTCCCGCACGCGGCAGTCGGTGATCAACCGGAACCCCGCGCTGCAGGAACGGGAGCAGCACAAGCTCACCGCGCTGGCCGCCGCGGTCGCCGACGCGCTCCGCGCCCGGGGCGTCGACGATCTCGCGGCCACCCTGGCCGCCGAATCGGGTGCCACCGTCTTCGGGATCTCGTTCACCCAGTGGCTGCGCGACGGCGAGGATCGCACCCTCGCCGACATCGCCGACGAGGTGTTCGCCGAACTGCTGGACTTGGCCGGCCAGGCCACCGCGGCCCGCGAAGGCTCGTGATGGGGCGGCCCCGGCCTCAGACCGGGCGGAAGCTGCCCAGGCAGGGGTGGCCGGGCAGACCGGCTTTGGCGGGCTTGCCCGGCGGCGGATAGCCCAGCAGCCACAGCTGGCCGGTCACCGCGACGTTCGTGGCCAGCGACATGTCGGCGACGAGCCGGAACCGCGTCTGCCGCCCGTCCGGGTACAACGCCCAGCCCGTCAGCCGGACCGCGGTGCGCGCTCGCGGCACGAACGGCGTGTCGAGCGCGATCCGCAGTTCCACCCAGCTGTTCTCGGTGACCGGACGGCCGAGCCGCAGGCTGCCGACGGCAGTCAGCAGGCCCAGCATGAGGAACACCCCGCTGCCGCCGGCGATGCCGCCGAACGCGGCCGCGTCCGCGATGCCAGTGGGTTCGGGCGCCAGCGACGACACGACCGCGAACCCTGCCGCGCCCAGCACCATGAGCGTCACCCCGGTGACGGCCGCCCGCCGCACCTGGAACGCCCGGTGCGCGGCGAGGACCGGATCACGCGACGGCGGCGCCGGGTGGCGTGAGACGAACTCGGCGGGCTTCACGCCGGAATCGGGGGTGTCCTCGATCCGCCCGGACCGCAGCCACATCGCCCCCGGCGTCCGGACGAACACCCGCCGGCCCGTGCCGAGCACCCACAGCCGTCGCTCGCCGGCCAGCTGTACCCGTGGCCCGTCGGGCAGCCGGGTCCGCAGCCACCGCCCGTCCGGCAGCCGCACCCATACCCGCGAACGCTTCGTGAGCATCCCGTCCGGGGCGACGTCGAGCCGGTGGTACGGCTCCCCGAAGAGGCTTCGGACGCGCCGGTAGAGGATCAGGACGTAAGTCCACATCGCCAGCAGGCCGCCGAAGGTGCCGAAGTAGAAGTAGGGCAGCGGGCTGCTTGCCCCTTGGCTGAGCAGGACCGCCAAGCCCAGCATGACGAGCGCACCACTGAGTCCCATGCGGACAATGGTCAGCGAGGTCAATTTCTGGACATACCCGGCAAACAGCGGTTCGGCCCCGGACGGCACATTCGGAATGGGTTCGTGAACGCGAACTCTGCCCGCGTCGGAAGCGGTCTCCATGCCTTGTCCCCCATCGGTTCGCGTGCTCGGCCGCGGCAGCGTATCCGGTGCGGGAAACCGGGCTCGGGCCGCCCACCGGAAACCGGGACGGCAATTCCCCGGAACCGGCGATCGGCGGTCGGCGACCGGCCGGATTCCGTTCGCCGCTCGAGCGGAACGGAATCCGGCCGGTGCCGCCGGTCATCCGCCGGTGCCGGCCGGGCGGGCGCAGGCGGCCAGCACCGTGCCGCCCATCTTGATCCGGAGCTGGGTCGCGGTGGCCTCGCCGAAAAGCTGCCCCGTCGGCGTCAGCGGGGGCGGTCCGGGACAGAGGATGGTGCCGTTGTCGCTGCGGTAGATCCCGATCCCGGCGACCGTGGTGCCGGTGGAGGCGAAGACGAAGAACGCGTCGCCGGTCCCGGTGCTGAACTGGACGCCCGGTGGGCTCACCGCCGACGAGGCGGCCAGCACGGTCAGGATCGGGCGCTCGGTGGGTGGCGTGGTGGTGAAGTCCACCAAGGACACCGACCGGCTGCCCGGGCCGCCGCCGGTCGACGATTCCAGGATCAGGACGTGGTTGCGGGTGCCGATGAACATGTACCTGGACACGCCGAGGGTCTGGTGGAACACCGAGCCGGTCGGGCCGCTGACGACGAGCCCCGGCACCCCGGTGGTGGTCCTGGTGACCGTCCGGTCGGCCATCGTGGTGGCCGGCGCCGAGGACCAGGCGAGCGCGGCGCTGTTGTCGAACAGGCCGTTGGAGATGGTGATCGGGTCCGCGGCCGCCGCCGGCGTCGCGGTCGTGGCCGCGAACGTCAGGATCGTGCACGCCGCCATGGCCACGCGACGGACCGGGCTCATTGGTGCGCCCAGTCGACCGCGAAGTTCTGACCGTTCCGGCTGGCGGTCTCGGTCGTGGCGTACGTGGTGGTCGCGTCCTGCTCCTGGATCTCGGTCCGCTGCCAGGTCGAGCTGGCGGTCATCGACCCGCCGTGGCCCGCGTCGTCGGAGGCGACCGCGTTGCCCATCAGCGCCCGGCCGTAGTTCGCCAGCGGGAAGAGGTCGCTGGTCCCGAACCGGCCCGGGACCTCGACGATCCATTCGGCGCTGGTGCGGGAGCAGACGAGACCGGCGGCGCAGGTCTGGGTGGTGGTGAAACTCGTGTGCTTGGTGGCGTCGGCGACGGTGATCGTGAAGTGCCCGGTCGCCGCGTCGTAGGCGACGTCGGCGCTCACCGAGTCGCCGGCGTCGATGGTCAGGACGGGCTGGATCGCGTTGGTCGGGAACATCTCCCACCAGAGCTGGTAGACCGGGAGGCTGTTGACGCAGCGGGCGGAGCTGCCGCCCTGTTCGACCGTGCCGTTGGTCCACCCGTCGAAGCCGACCCAGAACACCGCCCAGGCGTCCGACGCCGGGCAGGTGACCGGCCGCTGCGTCCACGACGCGTGCACGTGGGTGAACGTGGCGGCGGGGGTGGACAGCGAGGTGATGGCGTACCCGGCCCAGTTGCGCGAGGTGGCGTTGACCAGCGGACCGGCGACCGAGGGAGACAGGCCCGTGTGCCGGGCCGGACCGGCGTAGCCGAGGGAGGTGCTCGCGGCGCTCGCTGGCGCCGCGCTGAACGCGACCGCCGCCGCGAGGGCGGCGAGCGGCAGGAGCCGTCGAAGTCTCATGGGAGTCCTGTCTGTGCGGATCGGCGCCGGCCCTTCGGCGAGCAGTGGCGAAGGGCCTGATGTGGCGCCGACGGTCGCACGACCCGTCGACAATCCGTCGACAGTCCGGCATCGGGGCCGGTCAGGCGTAGAGCGTCGTCCGGATGATGTCGGTCAGGACCTCGACGACGTTCTCGTCGTGGGCCGGTTCCGTGCCGCGGACGAGCTGGTTGCCCGCGCGTTCGACCATCCAGGTGAGGACGGCGGCGGTCTCGGCCGGCCGGACCGGGCGCATCACGCCGGCGGCCTGGCCGCGTTCGATCGCGTCCCGGGTGGCGTCGATGATCGCCTGCATCAGCGTGCGCACCTCGGCGGCGACGGCCGGGTCGTACGCCGCGGTTTCGGAGATGACGGTGAAAGCGGCGGCACGACGGCGGTAGACCGCCACGACGGCGGTGACGGCCGCGGTGAGGCCGGCCTGGTCCGCCGTCTCCCACCAGGTGCTCGACACTTCGCGGAGCTCGGTCAGCACGGACGCCGCGAGCCGTCGGACCAGGTCGCCCTTGTCCTCGAAGTGGACGTAGAACGTCGAGCGCGAGATGCCGGCCGCCGAGGCCAGCCGTTCGACGCTGAGCTCAGTGAAGCTTTCGCCGCCGCCGACGAGCTCCTCGGTGGCCGCGAACAGCCGTCGTTCCAGCTCTTCTCGGCGGTCCTGCCGCTTGCGGCCGGCGGGTCGGGTGACGGAGGGCACGGATGGATCATAGCGGGACACCATATCCGGACACTGTGTCCGGACATGGTGTCTTGACGGAGTGTCCGGGAGTGGCGCATGCTGGGCGCACGAGCTTGGGGAGGCGCTATGCCGGTGTTGTGGGTGTTGTGGGGAATCGGCGTCTTGAACGTCGCGGCGTTGGTCGTGAGCGGGTGGGTGTACCAGATCCTGGCCCGCTCCAGGGACATCGGCTGCCCTGGTCCGCAGGTGTTCTTGATCGTGCTCGCCTTCGTGACGATGCCGGTGGGCGGGCTGAGCGGTCTCCTGCTGATCCTGCTGGCCGACGTCGGCGTCGGCTGGTTCGTCGGCCTGATCGCGGGCACGGCCGTCCTGCTCTCCCTGCCCGCGCTCGTCCTCGTGTCGTGGGCCGGTGCGGGGTGGCGGTCATACCGCAGGCACCGAGCGCTCACCGCCCGCCATTGGTGACCGCCGACCAGGCGTCGACCGCGCCGTGGCCGTAGAAGCCGTTGAAGGAAGCGTCGCCCACGCAGGTGGCCGTGTACGAAGCGTCACGGCCCTCGTGGAGGTAGTCGACCGTCCGCGGAACCGGGCAGGGGATCTTCGACGCCGTCCGCTCGAGGATGCGCTGCACGACGTCCGGGTCCAGGCCCAGTCCCCCGGCACGGGTCGGGTGGCCGTACTGCGACACGATCAACGCCGCGACGCCGGCCGCGTGCGGGGCCGCCATCGACGTGCCCTGCAGCCACCGGAAGTAGCCCGCCCGGCCGTCGGCCGTCGTCTCCTTCCGGATGCCGACCGCGGCACCGGAGGGGGTGATGTCCCCGGCGGCGTCGATGTAACCGGCCGCCACCCCCACACTGCGGGCGTAGGTCGACAGGATCTCGTTGTCGCGGCTGTCGTACCACGGCGTCCCGAAGTAGTCGCGCTTGTACCCGCCGGGCGCGGACACCGAGATCCGCTCGAGGCCGTAGTTCGAGTAGTCCGCCTTCGCCTGGGACGGGCCGAACCCGGCCACGCCGATCGTGTGCGGCCCCTCGAGCGGCAAGGTGAAGCAGGTCGCGTTGTCCACCGTGCGCGGGTGCGCGCTGTTCGACGGGTAGTCGGGGCTCGTCGCGTCCGGCTGCGGGGCGCCGAGGTCGCTGTGCTGGTTGCCCAGTGCGACCACGATCGTGACGCCCTTGCGGTGGGCGTAGTCGAGCGCGCGTTTCGTCGCCTCGATGACCGTGCGCTGCTCGGCCTGCTGGGCGGGGGTGTCCGCCGGGTTCGCCGTGCAGTTGAACAGCCACGGGTCGATGTAGAACGACATGTTCACGACGTCGATGCCCGCGTCGCCGGCGTAGGTGAGCGCGTCGACCGTCGGCTGCAGGAAGTAGAAGCCCGAGTCCTGCGCGGCGCGCAGGCTCACCAGCGTCACGTTCGGCGCGACCCCGGAGACCCCGAAGCCGTTCGCGGCCGCCGCGATCGTGCCGGCGAGGTGCGTGCCGTGCCCGGTACCGTCGACGTCGACCGGGTCCACGCAGCCGCGGTACTCGCACGGCCCGTCGACGGGCACGCCGTTCTCGTCGGCGACGATGTCCTTGGTGAAGTTGCGCGAGTCGGCGCGGTCGAAGTTCGGCGCGATGTCCGGGTGCGTGGCGTCGATCCCGGAGTCGATGACCCCGACCTTGACGCGCCGGTCACCGGGCTGGACCGTGCGCGCGAGGTCCGAGCGCACCGACTTGAGGCCCCAGAGCTGGTCGTCGAGCGGGTCGAGGCCGGCGGACGAGCTCTTCGGCCTGGCCGCACCACGGCCGGCGTCCGGCTCGGCGACGTCGGGTTTGGGCACGGCCGTGCCGCTCTTCGGCACGGTGCCGATCGACTTGGCCCGGCCGGCGCCGAACACCGCGCGGTCGCCGGAGATCCGGTCGAGGAAGCCGCCGGCGGGCGCGCTCGCGGTGATCAGGCCGGCCGCGGCGTTGCTGGTGACGACCGTGCCGCCGGCGGCACGGACCGCCTTCTCGGCCGCCGCCACGTCGTACCCGCCGGCCGCTTCCCGGGCCAGGACGGAGAATTCGACGGTGGGGCCGGACAGGCGCGGCTGCGCCGAGCTGGGCACGGCGAGCGCGCTCAGCAGCGGCACCGCGAGGGCCAGTGCGAGAGATCTTTTCACGGCTGTTCTCCTGAGTGACGCAGTTCCAGCGTGCAGCACTTGACGCTGCCGCCCCCTTTGAGCAGTTCCGACAGGTCGGCGCCGATCGGGTCGAAGCCCCGCTCCCGCAGCTGCGCGCTCAGGCGTGTGGCGGCCTGGGGCAGGACGACGTGCCGCCCGTCGGAGACGGCGTTCAAGCCGAACGCCGCGGCGTCGGCGGCGGAAGCGATGACGGCGTCGGGGTAGAGCTCCTCGAGCCGGCGCCGGCTGTCTTCGGTGAAGGCGTCCGGCCAGTACGTGATCGTCTCGGCGTCCAGTACGGCCAGCGCGGTGTCCAGGTGGTAGTGGCGCGGATCGGTCAGCGTCAGTCCCACCACCGGCAGGCCGAAGAACTCCGCGGCCTCCTGGTGCGCACGGGGGTCGGTCCGGAATCCCGAACCGGCCAGGATCCGGGAGCCGGCGACCAGGAAGTCGCCTTCGCCTTCGTTGGGCCACCGCGCCTGCCGGACGTCGCGGTACCCGTGGCCGGCGAACCACTCCGCGTAGGCCGCGGATTCCGGGCGGCGCTGCCGGTGGCGGAAGCGGGCGACCAGCACCCGGCCGTTCACCACGGTGGCCCCGTTGGCCGCGTACACCATGTCCGGCAGCCCGGGCCGCGGGTCGAGCAGGTCGATCCGGTGGCCGAGGTCGAGGTAGAGGTCGCGCAGCCACTCCCACTGCGCGACCGCCAGCTCCGTGTCGGTGGGTTTGGCGGGGTCCATCCACGGGTTGATCGAGTATTCGACGTCGAAGTACCCCGGTCTGACCATCAGGTAGTGCCGCACGGTTCTCCTCGGGTGATCAGGCCGTCTGCAACGATTTCTCGGTGCCCACCAGCCGCTTGACCAGCTGGTCGCGGATGCGGGGCGGGATGTCCGGGGCGAACCGCCGGAAGTAGCTTTCCGCGTGCGCCGTGCTGTCCATCAGGAACGGCAGGTCGAACACGACCAGCTTGCGGACGGCCAGCAGCGGGACCGGCGCGCGCAGCGCCTTGAACTCGTCGTTCCACAGGCCGGGCTGGTCGCAGACCGGGTGGAACTGCCCGATCATCAGCCCGTCGGCGACGAACCCGTCCTTGGCTTCGCGCTGCAGGTCGTCCAGCGGGGTCGCGTCGTGGTGGTCCAGCTGCGGCAGCACGAGCAGGATGGTCAGCAGCTCGCGGTGCTCCGGCGGGATGCCGGCCGAAAGCCGTTCGTACCACGCACGCAGGCTCTCGATCGCGGCGTGCGCGTCGACGTCGCCGCCCGTGGCGGTCAGCGCGGCCAGGTGGAAGAGTCCTTTGTGGAGTGACGGCTGGGTGTAGGGGCACACCGGGCCGTTGCGGCCGAGGTCGGGGTGCGCGGAGACCAGGTACCGCCACGCCCAGGCGAGGATCTCGCGCAGGGGCGGCAGGTGGTCGGCGGGCACGACCCCGGCGTCGACCTCGGCCGCCGTCCAGATGCGCACCTTGTCGTCGCCGATCATGAGCCGATGCTTTGCGCGAAGGTGAACAACCCGTCCGGATCGACCCGCTCCTTGATCTCCCGCAGGCGCGGGTAGTTGACGCCGTAGTAGGCGGTGCGCCAGTCCGCGAGGTCCGGGTCGGTGAAGTTCTGGAACGCGCCGCCGGACACGTACGGCGCCGTCGCCTCCCCCAGCTCGGCCAGCCAGCGGCGGTTGGCCTCGACCACGGCGGGCTCGTCGTCCTCGGCCCACGAGGTGTCCATGGCCAGCAGGAACATCGTGTCGCGGTGGACGAACGCGGTGTCGGTCGCGCCCACGCGGTTGATCGCGCCACCCCAGGAGAACAGGGCGGCGCCGCCGCCGTCGGGGTTGCCGCTGCCGGGACGGCGTTCGACGAGCGCGAGCATCGTGGCGATCGCCTCGTCGGGCAGCGGCCGGGTGGCGATGTTCGTCCGGGACGCGAACGCGCCCTCGGCGGTCTCGTGCCGCAGGTCGTCCTTGGCCTGCCAGAAGGTCCGGTCCGCGATGGCCGTGCGGACCGGCGCGGCGACCGACAGCACGGGGTCGAGGATGTCCCGCAGTTCCGCCGCGGACCCGAAGTGCTGCCCGATGGCCGAGACAACAGTGTCGCCGCCGGCCTTGCTGACGCCGATCCGGGCCGCGAACTCGTCCGGGGCCTGCCGCACGGTGTCCTGGAGGACGGAGAAGACCTTCGCCGCGTCTTCGCTGTCCCACAGCAGCACGTAGGTGGCGCAGCCGGTCACCGGTCTCGCCTGGAAGGTGAAGGACACGTTGACGCCGAAGTTCCCGCCGCCCCCGCCGCGGCACGCCCAGAACAGGTCGGCGTTGGTGTCGGCGTCGCAGTGCAGCAGCTGTCCGTCCGCGGTGACGATCGTGGTCGCGACGAGCGCGTCCGCGGTGAGCCCGTACACGCGCGAAGTCGCGCCGCACCCGCCGCCGAGGGTGAGCCCGCCGATGCCGACCGTGGCGCTGTTGCCCAGGGCGAAGGCCATCTCGTGCGGTTCGATGGCCGCGTAGACGTCCGCCATCAGGGCGCCGCCCGCGGCCGTCACGAGCCCGGTCGAGCCGTCGGCGGTCACCGTGTTCAGCGCGCCGAGGTCGAGGACGAGACCGGTGCCGACCGAGTGGCCGGCGAAGCTGTGCCCGCCGCCGCGGGCGACGACGTCGACACCGGTGTCGCGCGCCCATTGGATGGCGCGCCGCACGTCCGTCGCGTCGGCCACGGACACGACGCCGGCGGGGGTGATGCCGGCGAACCGTTTGTTGAACGGCGCGCTCGCGGCGCGGAACCCGGCCTCGCCGGGCCGCCGGACGCGGCCGGTCACCGCGCGCTCGAGGCGTCGCCAGTCGTCGTCGGAGGGGCGCCGGGACACTAGCTCACCTCGTCGAGGTAGGAGACACCGGTGGCGGCGTGCGGGCCGTAGCGCTCCCACACCTCGCGCAGCCGGAGGTGACCGTCTTCGGCCACCTCCGGGGTGTTCACCGTGTGCCCGCAGATCACCTCGCCGGTGGCGAGCACCAGCGTGTACCCGAGGTGGAGGACGCCGTTTTCGCGCTGGGTGCCGGTGAGCGCGCCGCGCCGCACCTCTCCCCCGGCCAGCTCGGCCCAGACGACGTCGTCCTCCTGCCGGTACACGGCCACGGCCTCGGCGCCGGGCTTGCGGAACTTCCGCCCGTCGTAGTCGATCACGCCCGGCCCGCCTCACCGGTGTCGTGCGCGACGAACTCGGCGGACATCTCGCGGTCCCACCAGATCGCGTAGTAGGAGAAGTCCTCGCCGTGGGCGGGATCGTTGAAGAGGTGGTGTTCGATGCCCGGTCTCAGGAACACGATGTCGCCGGCCGCGAACGCGTGCCGCCCGTCGTCGGTGACGACCTCGGCGCGCCCGGCCATGCCGATGAAGATCTCGTGTTCGTGGTGGGCGTGGGCGACCGACGCGTCACCGGGGCGCAGCACGCACCAGGCCCCGCGGAAGGGCGCGGTCATCCCGTCCCACGGGTAGAGCAGCTTCATGTCCAGTCCGTAGGCCCGCGTCAGGTTCTCGGGCTCCAGCCTGCGGATGTCCAGGAGGGCAAGGTCTTGGTCAGTCACATCCCACTCCGATCAGCGTGGTCCGACGCCGATCGACGCTAGGTCCGGCCGGTTTCCCGGCGATAGGGGAACTGTTCCCGATCGCCGGTGAATTCGCCCCGGCCGAGGCCTGCGTCCCGCGCCAGCACGATCGCCTGTGCCCGATCGGCTACACCGAGTTTCGTGAAAATGGCCGACACACGATTGCTGATGGTCTTGGACGCGAGGCCGAGATCGCGCGCGATCACCGCATTCGACCGGCCCGCGGCGATGCGATCGAGTACCTGTCGTTCCCTGGTCGTCAGTTGCGGAAAGGGATACGGTTCGGGACCGGCGGACCGCACCAAAGCGCTGAACCGGGCGGCGATCGCCCGGCCGACGATCGCCTCGCCGGCGGCCACGACCCGCACCCCGCGCACGATCTGCTCGGCGTCGGCGCCCTTGACCAGGTAGCCGCGCGCCCCGGCGTGGATCGCCGACCGGACGGCGGTGTCGTCGTCGGCCGCGCTCAGCACGAGGACCTTCGTTTCCGGTGACACCATGGACACCCGGCCGATGACATCGACCGGCCCGGACCCGCCGAGCTGCGGATCGACCACCAGCACGTCGGGCCGGTGCCGGGCGGTTTCCGCGATCGCGCCGTTCGCCGTGGCCGCCTCGCCGACCACGAACACGCCGCCGGCGTGTTCCAGTGCGGCCCGGACCCAGTGGCGGACCGACGGCTGCGGGTCGGCCAGCAGCACGGTCAGCGGAGCGAGCTCAGCGTGTTCGACCGGCCACAGCCGGGCGGTGTGGCCGAAACCGGTGGCGTGACTCATCGTTCCCCCAAAGTGAACTGCTGCCGATCCGCTACCGATCGGCTCCTCCCGGTGAAAGCGCGTGACGCGCCTTCCATATCCGACAGGAGAGTCTCTCCGAAAGGGATAATTGATCGCAATCAATCTCCTTGATCGCAATCAATTCGCCAGTGGGCGAGACGGGGACGGAACGATCTCGACGAGATTCCCGGAAGCCAGGGAAAGTCGTCCCTACCACCTGGGAAAGAGCGCTCCTTACGATCGGTCCGGCGGCACGCGGCACGCCGACCTATTCCCAGAAATCGGAGTGTATCTGTGACCGAAGTACAGGTGGGTTTGCTCGCGATCGGAGCCGGACCGGCGAACCTCGCGCTCGCGGTGGCCATCGAGGAGTCCGGGCACCCGGAACTGGCCCGGCAGACGCTGCTGCTGGAGCAGGGACCGGACATCAAGTGGCAGCGCGACCTGCTGATGCCGTGGGCGCGCAGCCAGGTCTCCTTCCTCAAGGACCTGGTGACCCTGCGCAACCCGCGCAGCAAGTTCTCGTTCCTCAACTTCCTCCACGACCAGCAACGGCTCGACGAGTTCGTCAACCTGGGGACCTTCCACCCCTTCCGCTGGGAGTTCTCGGACTACCTGCAGTGGGTCGCGAAGTCCCTGGAGGAGGTCCGGATCCGCTACGACGCGAAGGTGCGCAGCATCGAGCCCGCGCGCGACACCGACGGGTCCATCGTCGGCTGGGTCGCCACGCTGGCCGACGGGGACACCATCCGCTGCCGCGACCTGGTCGTCGGCGGCGGCCGGGACACGCACGTGCCGGACGTCTTCGCCGGCCTGCCGGAAGACCGGCTCATCCACAGCGCCCAGTACCGCCGCCGGATCGCGCAGCTGCCCGCGGACGCTCCCCTGCGTGCCGTCGTGGTGGGCGGGGCGCAGAGCGCGGCGGAGATGTTCATGGCCCTGCACGACAACCTGCCCAACAGCACCCGCACGATGATCGTGCGGTCGGTGGGGCCGCAGAACTACCAGACGAGCAAGTTCGTCAACGAGCTGTTCTTCCCGTCGTTCGTCGACCGGTTCTACGACAGCCCGCCGGAGGTCCGCCAGCAGGTGCTCGAGGAGATGCGCCTGACCAACTACGCCGGCGCGGCCCCGCCGTTCCTCGACCAGCTGTACACCACGCTCTACCAGCAGCGCGGCATCGGGCAGCACCGGTCGGAGGTGCGGACGCTGACCGAGGTGGTGGGCGCCCGGGTCACCGGCGACGAGGTCGTGCTCGACCTGCGCGACCGCACCAGCGGCAAGGTGGAACCGCTGCACTGCGATCTGGTGCTGCTGGGCACCGGCTTCGACACCCGGATGCCCGCGCTGGTCCGCGACCTGGCCGAGCACGTCGGCCTCGAGGAGATTTCGGTCAGCCGCTGCTACCGCGTCGAACTCGGCGAGTCCGCGTGGGGCGCGGTGTACCTGCAAGGTGTCAACGAGGCCACGCACGGCATCGCCGACTCGCTGATCAGCGTGCTGGCCCACCGCTCCCGCGACATCGTCGACGACCTGCTCGCCCGCCGTGGCGGCGGCGAGCGCGAGGCCGTCTGATGGACCGGCTCGTGGTGATTTCGCCCGCGCCGACGGCGAACGGGGACCTGCACCTCGGCCACCTCGCGGGGCCGTTCCTGGCCGCGGACGTCTGTACCCGGTACGCCCGCGCCACCGGCCGGGAAGCCTTGTACGGCACCGGCATGCACTTCACGCAGAACTACGTCGTCGCCGCGGCCGAGCGCCTCGGCGTGGACCCGGAGGACCTGCGGGAGCGCTCGGCCGAGCAGGTCCGCCGGACCTTCTCCGCGATGGGCGTCGAGATCGACGGGTTCGGCTGCCTCGGCGACCGGTTCACCGGGATGGTGACCGGCTTCTACGAGCGCCTGCACGCCCGGGGCCTGCTGGAGCTGCGGCCGGTGTCGTTCCCGTACCTGCGCAGCACGGGCGAGTACCTGATGGACGCCTACGTCACCGGTGGCTGCCCGTTCTGCCTGGCCGACGGGTGCGCCGGGATCTGCGAGAGCTGCGGGCTCCCGATCGCGCCCGGGGAGCTGATCGGGCCGCGCTCGACCACGCGTCCGGACGAGCCCCTGGAGCTGCGCGAGGTGGACATCCTCGTGTTCCCGGTGGAGCGGTACCGGGCGGAGCTGGAGGCCTACTTCGCCCGGACGCCGATGCGGCCCGGCATGGCCCGGCTGATCGAGGCCGCGCTGGCGCGGCCGCTGCCGGACTTCCCGATCACCCAGCCGGCGTCGTGGGGCATCCCGGCGCCGTTCCCGGAGGTGGCGGGGCAGGTGTTCTACGCGCACATGGAAGGCATGCCGTGGAGCATGTTCACCACCGCGCTGGGCGCCGAGGCCCGCGGCACGGTGCTGACGGCCGACGACGAGCTCTGGCGCTCCGGCGCCGGCACGACGGTGGTGTACTTCCTCGGCCTGGACGCGACGTACCCGTTCGCGATCGTGGGCACGGCGCTGCTCACCGCGCTCGGCGAACACGTGCTGCCGTCGCAGTACCTCACCAACGAGTTCTACGAGCTGGCCAGCGAGAAGTTCTCCACCAGCCGCGGGCACGTCGTGTCCGGCCGGGAGCTGGCCACCGAGGTGCCGCGTGACCTGATCCGGTTCCACCTGTGCGCCACCAGCCCGGAGTACCAGCGCACGGACTTCACCCGCGAAGCTCTGCTGCGGGTGGGCGAGACCCGGCTGACCGGCCCGTGGAACCGGGTCGCGGCGGCGGTCGACCGGTGGGTGGACCGCGGTCCGCTGCCGGTGTCGGCGGCAGCGAGACGGACGGCGCGGCGGATGGCCGAGCGGTTCGCCGACGGGTACGAGCTCCGCCGGTTCAGCCTGACGGCGGCGGCCTCGACGCTCGCCGAGCAGCTCGCCCGGCTGGACCGGCTGGCGGCCACGGTCACGGCGGGGACGGCGGGCGACCTGTGTCACCAGGTGGACGTGTTCCTCAGGTGCGCGGCGCCGATCCTGATCGACCTCGCGGCAGCGGCGCTGCCGGACACGATGCTGCCCGGACACCCGGACGCGGACACGGTGACGCCGAAGCGGTTGCCGCGGCTGTCGGTGACGGTGCAGGCGGCCGCATCGACCGACGCGGCCGAGTCGGCCGGCGTGACGGTGGCCGTCGGTGCGGCGGGGGCGACCGCCGTGACCGGTCCGGCCGGGGTGGCCAGGGCTCGCACCGCACCGGAGCCGGCGGGGCCGGCCGGGGCGACGGCGCGCTGATGGCCACGGTCGCCGTCGTCGGGGCCGGGGTCACCGGCCTGGTGACCGCGATCGGGTGCGCCCGGGCCGGGCACCGCGTCCTGGTCCTCGACCGCGGTCCCATCCCGAACCCCGCCGCCACCTCGGCGGACCAGCACCGGGCCCTGCGGGTCCTCCGCCCGGACGACCTCGACGGCACCGCGCGGATGGCCGAGGCGCGTCGCCGGTGGGCGGAACTGGAGACACTGCTGCGGGCCGGCTTCGTCCGGCCCGTCGGCGTCGTCACCGCCGGCACGCCGGACGAACTCGAGCGGGCCTTCGACACCGCCCGCCAGGCCGGAGTGCCCGTCTCCGCCGTCGCACCGGACACCGTGGCGCCCGTGTCGTTCCCCGCCGGGACCGGCGGCGTCTTCGATCCCGGCGCCGCCGTGCTGCTGGCCGACCGGTTCCTCCGCGCGGCCGCCGGCTGGCTCGCCGCGCATCCCCGGGTGACCCTGCGGCCGGGGTGCGCGGTCGCCGGCGTCCGGGACCACGAGGTGGTCCGCGCCGACGGGACGACCGCCGGCGCGGACGTCGTCCTGCTCGCGGGCGGGCCGTGGACCAGCGCGCTGGGCGGCCCGCCGGTGGTGCTGTACCGGCAGACCATGGCCTACCTGCGCCCGCCGCCGGACCTGGCCGCCTGGTGGGCGTCGGCGCCCGGGGTCGGCCGGATCGGGGCCGACCGCCGGGCCTGGCTGCTGCCGCCCGGGGCCGGGACCCTGCTCAAGATCAGTTCGGACGCGGTGTGCCGGGAGGTCGCCACCACCGCGGACCCCGACCGCGAACCGTGGGCCGGCCGGCTGCTCGCCGAGCCGATCCTCGCCCGGGCCGGGGAGTACGCCGTCGTGGCGACCAAGGACTGCCACTACGCGGCCGACGCCGTCACCGGTGGGCCCGTCCTCGCCCGGATTCACCCGTCGGTGTGGGCCCGCTCCGCCTGCGGCGGCTCCGGGTTCGGCGCCGCGCCGCTCGTCGCCCGGGAAATCCTCGGCGCCATCGAAGAGAAGACCGACAAGGAGTGTGCGTAGTGGAGTTCACGATCGTGGGGGCCGGCATGGCCGGCGCGTTCCTCGCGCTCTCGCTGGGCCGGCAGGGACACGTCGTGACGGTGTACGACCGCCGGCCGGACCCGCGCGGGACGACCGTCGCGGCGACGTCCATGAACCTGGGGCTGTCCCGGCGTGGCCTGGCCGCGCTGGACCGCGTGGGGTTGTCGGGCGAGGTGAAGCGGTTCGTCGTGCCGATGCGCGGGCGGTTGCTGCACAACACCGACGCCGGCCTGCGCTTCTCGCCCTACGGCGACGGTGGCATCCTCGCCATCCAGCGCCAGGACCTCAGCGCGGTGCTGGTGGATGCCGCCCTCCGGGAACCCGGTGTCCGGTTCGTCTTCGACACGCGGTGCACCGGGGTGGACCGCGACCTGCCCTCGGCGACCTTCGAAGCCCCCGACGGGTCGGCCTTCACCGTGCAGCCGGACGTCGTGGTGGGCGCGGACGGCGCGTTCTCGGCCGTCCGCCGGTTCATGCACCACGAACTGCGCGCGGAGTTCTCGCAGAGCTACCTCGAGTGGGGCTGGCGCGAACTCCACATCCCGGCCGCCGCCGACGGCAGCCACCGGATGGCCGACGACGTCTTCCACCTGTGGCCCCGCGGCGACACCATGATGTTCGCCCACCCCAACCGCGACGGCTCCTTCACCTGCTCCTGCGTCCTCCCGTTCCACGGCCCCGCCGGCTTCGACTCGCTGCGGACGCCGTCGGACGTGGAGGCGTTGTTCCGCCGGGAATTCCCCGACGTCCTGGCGCTGGTCCCCGACCTGGGCGAAGCGTTCCTGAGCCGGCCCACCTTCAACCTCGTCACCGTCAGCACCGCCCCGTGGACCTACGAGGGCAAGGTCGCGCTGATCGGCGACGCCTGCCACGCCGTCTACCCGTTCCTGGCCCAGGGCATGAACTCGGCCTTCGAGGACGCGCTCGAGCTGACCGACAGCCTGGCCG
Organism: Amycolatopsis sp. cmx-13-12; assembly: GCA_049998155.1. GTDB lineage: Bacteria > Actinomycetota > Actinomycetes > Mycobacteriales > Pseudonocardiaceae > Amycolatopsis. The sequence goes on from JAEBES010000003.1 coordinate 754,943, forward strand.
CCCACCCGGCCGACCCGGCGGCGGCGCTGGCCCGGTACTACGCCCGCCGCAAGCCCAACACCGACGCCCTCGCCACCATGTCGCACCGCAACTTCGCCGAGCTGCGCGACACCGTGCGGTCCCCCGCGGTCCGGTTGGAGCGGGCCTGCGACACCGTCCTGGAGAAGCTGCTGCGCCACCGCTGGATGCCGCTGCACGCCATGGTCACCAACACGACCATCCCCTACCTCCAGGCCCAGCACCGGGCCGGCCGCCAGCGCCGCGTCCTGAAGTTCCTCGGCGCCACCGCGCTTTCGGCGGCCGCGGTGGGGGTGGGGCGCCGGCTCCGCCGCTGACCCACCGACGGAAAGAGGCCTTCGCCGCTGGTCCGGCGAAGGCCTCTTTCCGTTGCAGGGAAACATCTACTCCGGGCGCATCTCGATCCGCACCAGCCCGGCGGCCTTCTCGGCGCGCTGCAGGGCTTCGGCCGGGCTGTCGGCCTGGGCCATGACCAGGCCCGAGCGGTCCCACGAGCTGCGCAGGCCGGCGAACCGGTGCCCGGGGCCGACCTGGAGGTCGACGAGGAACACGCCCTCCACACGGCGGGCCTGCTCCAGGCCCACCACGGCGTCGATCACCCCGGGCTCCATGGGGACGAACCGCACCGCCGCGCCGCCGGTCGCCCGGGTGGGCAGCGGCGGCGGGGTTTCGCCGCGCATCACGGCGAAGTACGCCCGCAGCAGCTCGATCGAGTAGGCGCGGTCGATGATCTCCATGATGCCGTCCCCGGCGATCCGGCCCGCGCACTCCACCAGGTACGGCACGCCGTCGTCGCCGACGATCCACTCGCAGTGGATGATCCCGTCGGCGAACCCGGTGGCCGCGACGACCCGGCGGGTCACCTCCGCCAGCGTTTCGGTGAGCTCGTCCGGGATGTCGGCCGGCACGATGTGGGCCAGCTCCACCGGCCGCGGGCCCGGGTAGAGCTGCTTGCCCGTGACGTTGGCGAACAGCTGCCGCCCGCCGCGCACGAGCAGTTCGACGCTGTACTCGGCGCCGGGCACGTACCGCTCGGCCAGCATCCGCAGTTCCATCGGCCGGTCCGGGACGAAGATGCCTTCGTCCTGCTCGACGCAGTTCGCCCAGGCCTGGTCGACCTCGGCCGGATCGCGCACGATCTGCGTCCCCACAGCGGCCTGCCGGTTCGCCGGCTTGAGCACCACCGGGCCCGGGTGGGCGCGCAGGAACGCCCGCACGTCCGCCGGGCCGGTCACGGTGGCGCTTTCCGGGTTGGCCAGTCCCGCGGCCGCGCTGACCCGGCGCAGCAGGGCCTTGTCCCGCAGGATGAGCGCGGCACCCAGGCTCGCGCCCGGCAGGCCGTAGCGTTCGGCGAGCCGGGCGGCGAACGGCGTGGCGTACTCGATCAGCGGGATCACCGCGGCCGGGTCCAGGTCCGGGTGGGCGGCGTGGAACTCGTCGGCCGAACCGGGCCGGGCGTGCTCCCACTCGACCAGTTCCCGCACCAGTGGGGACCCGGCCAGCCGCGCGCGCAGGTCGCGCTTGCGGACCACGTCCGGCTCTTCGACGAGGACGACCGAGCCGTCGGGTTCGGCGCCGGTGAGGGCCAGCAGCACCGGCGTCACGAACCCGACGACCAGGACGGGCCGCTCACGCATCGGCTTCGGACGCCGTCTTGGGCTTGTCCACGATGCCGAGCATGAACCGCATGGAGGGCTTGGCGCCGACCAGGTGCGCGCCGACGGTCTGGGTCACCCGGTCCCGCGCGGTCGGGTGCATGGCCATCGTCACCGCGTCCCGGAGCCACCGGTTCATCGGGTCACCGGACCGGATCGCCGCGGTGCCGAGCAGGTCGCTCAGCCGCAGCACGACCCGCTTGGCCATCTGGAACGCCTGCCAGCCGGTCAGCGCCGGCGCGACCCGCTCGTCGGGCGTGAGGTCGTCCAGCGTGCCGGTGCCGTCCGCGGTGACCTCCCACTGCCGCTCCAGCGCGCGGTACACGCCGGCCCGGGTGGTGCTGTAGTCGGCTTCGCATTCGGCGAGGGTGATCTGGATGTGCTCGTTGTCCTTCCAGGCCAGGCCACTCATCCGCCACGGCGAGCCCTTGAGCATGTCGACCCGTTCGATGGTGAGGTCGCGGACGTAGTCCAGCGCGGCCCGGGCGACCCCGAGCGGGGCGCCGCACATGCTGCGCTGGATCACGTCCGGCTGCACCAGCGGCCCGTTGGGGACCTTCGGGTTGTCGAACGTGAGGGTGTGGTTCTCCGGCACGAACACGTCGGTGATCGTGTAGTCGCTGCTGCCGGAGCCGCACAGGCCGAGGGTGTACCAGTTGTCGAGGGAGCGGATCTGCTCCTGCGGCACCATGAACAGGCGGGACTCGTGCGGGTTGCTGCCGTCGGGGCTGGCGTAGGGCTCGCCGTTCTCGAACACCATGGCGCCGGAGGCGATCCAGTCGGCGTGGGTCGAGCCGCTGCCGAAGCCCCACCGGCCGGTGAGCACGTAGCCGCCGGGGACGCGTTCGGCGTGCCCGGTCACCGGGAGCACCCCGGCCGAGTGCATGTCGATGCTGGTGAACATCCGGCGGGCTTCGTCCTGGTCGAGGAAGTTCGCGTGCAGGCCGATGTCCGAGCCGAGCTTGGCGCACCAGCCCACCGAGGCGTCGCCGTAGGACAGCGCCTCGATCACCTCGGTCTGCTCCATGGACGTCATTTCGGGGCCGCCCCAGGCCCGGCTGAAGCCGATCCGGAAGACGCCGGCGTCGCGCAGCAGCTGCACGACGTCCTCGGGGAGGCTGCGGTTCGCCTCGATCTCCGCGGCCCGTTCGCGCAGGACCGGCGCGAGCGCCTTCGCGTTCTCGAGGATCTGCGCGCCGGTCAGCGGCACATCGGTGCGGGCGGGCTCGGTCATGGTCATGCGGAAACTCCCTCGTGTTCGTCGACGTCGAGCAGCCCGGCGGGCATTTCGAACGCGGTACCGGGTTCCGGTGGGCCGACCGGGACGGCGTCGACCCGCACCGTGGCGGCGGCCGTGTCCAGTCGCCGGACGCAGGTTTCGGGGTCGTCGGCCTCGCACACCACGAACGAGTGGCGGGCGAGGTAGCCGCCGGGTGGCAGCCGCAGGGTGGTGCCGGGTGCGGTCATCGGCGCCGCGAGGACCAGCCCGGGCACCTGGTCGCGATCGGTGGGGACGGTGATGGCGCGGACCAGGCAGTCGTGCTCCGGGTAGCCGAACCGGATGCCGGCGACCGCGTGCCGGGCCGGGGTGATGACCGGCCGGTTCCCGGTGGTGACGGCGAACAGGACTTCGCCGGGGTCGATGCCGGTGGCCGTCTTGCCGAGGAACGGGATCAGGTCGCCGCCGAGGCGCCCGTTGACCTCGATGATCACCGGGCCGCGGTCGGTCAGCCGGACCTCGGTGTGGGTGATGCCGTCTTCCACGCCGAGGGCGCGGTGGGCCCGCACCAGGACGTCCAGCAGCTCCGCGTCGTGCAGCAGCGGGTCGCCGGCGTCGACGACGTGGCCGACCTCCTCGAAGTAGGGCTGGTCGCCGGTGTGCTTGCGGGCGACGAACATCGGCAGGTACTCGCCCTTGTGGACGGCGGCGTCGATGCTGATCTCCGGGCCGCGGACGAAGCCCTCCACGATCGCGGCCCCGCCGTAGCGGCTCTGGTCGACGGTGGCCGCGCCCATCGCGACCGCGAACGCGGCGTCCAGCTCGGACTCGTCGCCGGCGAACACCACGCCGATGCTCGCGCCCATGGCCCGCGGCTTGAGCACGACCGGGTAGCCGATCCGGGCGGCCGCCGCGCGGGCCTCGTCGAGGCCGGTGGTCAGGGCGTACCCCGGCTGCGGCAGCCCTTCGGCGGTCAGTACGGTCCGGGTGCGGTTCTTGTCCCGGCAGCCGCGGACCCCGGCCACGCTCAGGCCGGGCACGCCGAGTTCGGCGGCGAGTTCGCCCGCGGCGAGCACGACGGGTTCGTCCCAGCACATCAGGCCGACGACGTGGTGGTGTTCGGCGACCGCGCGGGCCGCGGCGAGCATCTCGTCGGCGTCGAACACGTCGACGTGGACGATGTCGTCGAAGTAGCCGCGCTGCCAGGTGGGTTTGAGGTTGTTCAGCAGGACCAGCCCGAGCCCAGCCTCGCGGGCGCACCGGTGGATCGACGCGACGAGGTATTCACGGTAGGTCCGCAACCCGCTGCCGATGACCAGCAGCACACTCCGGGGTTCGTTCATGATCGCTCTCCCACGGCTTCCGGTTCGGGGACGGGCGCCGGCGCCGGGGGCGTCCGGAGCCCGTAGATGTGCATCGAGCCGGCGGCGACGGACAGCAGCGCGCAGCAGCCCCAGAACACCGGGCCGCCGTACCGGCTCCAGACGAACAGCCCGAGCACCGGGCCCATCGTCGCGGCCAGGCCGGAGAGCGTCTCCTTCGTCGCGATGTAGCGGCTGCGGACCTCGGCCGGGAAGGTGGCCGGGTGCGCGGCCGTGCTCGGTCCGTGGATCATCAGCCCGGAGACCGCGAAGAGCGCGCCGGCGAGCACGAAGAACGGGTGCTGGGCGATCAGCCCGTAGAGGGTGAACCCCAGCCCGCTGACCAGGTTGCCGGTCAGCCCGGCGACGTACTTGGGGATGCGGACGATGTAGGTGGTGATCTTCAGTTCGCAGGTGATCAGCACGACCGAGGAGATCACCAGCACCGTGCTGTACAGCCCGACCGGGTAGCCGGCGGAGACGATGTTCAGCGGCAGCACCGCGACCGACCCGGCGTAGACCATCATGCCGAACACGCCGGCCACCAGGTAGCAGAGGAACCGGGTGTCGCGCAGCATCGTCCCGTACACCGCACGAGCGCTCACGGCCCGCTCGGGACCGCTGCCGGGTTCGGTCCGGTGCCGGGTCGCGGTTCTCCTCGGCAGCAACGCGAACGCCAGCAGCGCCCACGCCGCCGCGGTCGCGCCGTCCAGCCAGAACAGCAGGTCCCAGTTCACCAGGATGAGCAGGGCCGCGAGCAGCGGCGCCACGGCGGCGCCGATGTTCAACGCGATGCGCATCATCGAGAAGCCCAGCACCTTGTGCTCTTCCGGCATGGACTCGGCGAGCAGCACCGCGGCCGCCGGCCGATACGCCTGGATGGACAGCCCGGACAGCGCGACCACCGCGAGCAGGGCCGCGGGCACGCCCCGGACCAGCGGGATCGACGCGACGAGCGGCGCCGCGCAGGTCATCACGGCCACGATCGTCGTCCGGCCGCCGAAGCGGTGGGTCAGTTCGCCGCCGAGCATGGCGCCGAAGATCGCGCCCACGCTGTAGGCGGCGAGGCAGACGCCGGCGAAGCCGGGCGAGCTGCCCCGGAACGTCAGGTACAGCACCAGGAACGTCTGGACGAACGCGCCCAGCTGGTTGACCAGCATGCCGGCCAGCAGGTACCTGACCGGGGCGGGGGTCGCCCGCAGCACCGCGAAGACGCCGGTCCGCGTACTACCGGTCACCCGGCCACCTCCTTGGTCGGTCGCACAGTCACCTCCGTGGTCACGAACTCGCGACGGCCGGCGGTGCGAACAGTCCACAGCGGACAATGCGCGCCGCCGGCCCGATGCACGAAGGCTAGGTTCGGCCGGTTCCCGGAGGGTAGGGGAACTATTCCCGGCGAACCGGGAATCTCGCCGCCGCCACGGGCTGGTCCGCGGCGAACACCCTGACCAGCTCGGGGATCGCGTAGCGACCGGCGAAGTCGGCGCGCCGGAGGAGCCCGGCGTCCACAATGGATTCCAGGAGTTCGTCGGCGGTCTCGATCGCGACCCCCATCGCCGCGGCGAGGCGCGCCGGCGTCGTCCGGTCCGCGCCGCTCGCGCCGAAGTGCCGGACGGCCGCCCGGCCCGCGGCGGAAAGGCTTTCGTACGCCGCGGCGAACCGGTCGCGGACGTTGACGTCCCCGACGCTGAGGCTGTCCAGCAGCCGTTCCCGCCCGGCCGTGACGGCGATCGCCCGGTCCGGTCGCGCCGCGATCCTGCGCCCGATGACGCTGACGGCCAGCGGCAGATCGCCGCACCGCGCGGCGATCGTGTCCGCCGCGGTGCGTTCGGCCCGGATCCGGTGTTCGCCGGCGATCTTCCCGAGCAACGCCAGCGATTCCGCGCGGGTGAAGGCGGCCAGCTCGACCCGGTGCGCGTCCTCCAAGGCCGGTAGCCGGGCGCGGCTGGCCACCACGACCTGGCTGTGGGCCGTCCGGCCGAGCAGCGGGCGCACCTGCGCTTCGGTGCCGGCGCCGGTCAGCAGGACGAACAGCCGGTTTTCGGCCAGCAACGACCGGTAGAGGTCGATCCGGTGCGCGGGCTCGTCGGGCACCAGGTGGGCCGGCACGCCCAGTGCTCGCAGGAAGCCGCGCACGATGCCGTCGGTCGAGCGGCCTTCGCTGAGGTCCGCGTAGAGCTGCCCGTCGGGGAAGTCCGCGGCGATCTCTTCGGCCAGCCGCAACGCGAAGGCGGTTTTACCGGTTCCGATCGCCCCGGTGACGAGCACCGGCGCTTTCCCCGGACCGCTGGCCCCGGCGGCGGCCGCGAGTTCCGGTTGACGGCCGACGAAGGTTCTGGAGCCGGGTGGTAGTTGTGCCGGCCGGACGGCTTTGGTGCGTGACTTCGGTGTTTCGTCGTCCCCTTTCCGGCCGGCGATGCTCCGCCAGCGCCGTTCCCACGCAAGGCGGTCCCCGCCGCAGGCGGACACGAAGGCCAGCGTCACGGCCAGCGTGGGCAGCCGGCGGCCGCTGGCGGCACTGGACAGGACGGACGGCGCGAAGTGCGCGGCCCGGGCGAGCTCCCGGTAGCTGGCGTTCCCGGCCCGGCTCCGCAACGCCCGCAGTTCGTGGGCGAAGGCAGCGATCGGTCCGGCGGTGAGATCCAGCGGGCGTTCTGGCCGACCCATGCCATCTCCCTCTGCCTGAGCCCATTGCTAAAGGGGCAACGAGCTTTACCACAGATACAAAGGGAAATCGGGCCGCCGCGGATGGCCCGATCGGCGTAACCCGGGTGGCAGGAAACGACGCCGTTTTTCCGGTCACCGCCCGGGCCGCCGGCGCTATGGTGGGGCTTGGAGGAGGGGGAAGCATGAAACGATCACAGTCGCTCGCCGGTGTGTTCGCGCTGTGGTGGGCGCTCGCGGGCACCGCCGTGGCGGCACCGGCGGGGCCGGTGCCCGGCTGCTCCGGCGGATGCCTTTCCACCCAGGTGACGTGCGCGCCGCCGAGTTGCGGCAATCGGGCCGTCCGGCCGATGCCGTGGGAGGCCAGCTGATCCGCGCCGCCGGCGGGTGCGGTGGCCGAACCGGAAGGATCGGCTGAGGGCCGGTTCCGCCGCCACGGAACCGGCCACGGTCCGGACGGTCAGCCGGCCAGGGCCGGCCGGGAAAGCTCGACCGGAGCCGGGGTGACCGCCAACGCGTGCACCGCCATGCCCGCGGCCGGTGCCACCCCGGTGGGCAGCTCGTAGGCGTCCGCCGCGTCGACGTCGACCTCGTAGCCGAGGTCGCCGAGGGAGGCGACGGTGACCCGGCTGAGCGGATTCGGGGCGTGGCCGACGAAACCGGTCATCAGCTCGTTGCCGAAGGTGCGCTCCCGCCAGTGCACGTCCCGGGTTCCCGGGCCGCCGGTGTTCTCCACCGGCACCCGCACCGGCTCGCCGGCACCGAGCAGCAGCTTGTGGTACTCGGCCATCGCGGCCGGGCCGGAGAACGTCGGGTCGCTGGTGCCCTTGCCGACGAGCAGGCCCTTGGGGCCCCAGAGCGAGCCGACACCGAGGACGTGGCCCATCTCGTGGGTGATCACGTCCCCGAGGATGCCGGTGGCTTCCATCTTGGCCAGGTCGGCCTTGTCGAACGTCATCTCGCCGCGGACCGGCAGCAGCGCCCACGGTTCGGGGCCCGCCGGCCGCACGTGGGTGATGTGTGCCTGGCCGAGGATGTGGCCCTCCCCGTCGATGTCGGCGCCCTTCGCGATGATCAGCACGTCGTCGATCGGTTCGCCGTCCAAGACGACGTCGGGCAGGTCGCCGACGATCACCGTCGCCCACCGGTCGGCGGCCGCGGCGAAGGCGTCCTGCTGGACCTGGGTCAGTCCGCCGGCGAACTTGACGGTGATGGTGAACGGCGAGGTGGTGCCCGTCAGCAGCCGGGCGCGTTCGGCGTCGGCTCGGGCGTGGTAGATCTCGGGTTCGGTCATGGTCGTTCCTTCCGCTGTGGCAGCTGTGCCGGTCAGAGCCGGCGGACCGGCCGGCAGATACACCGATCGGCCCCGACGTATTTCCGGGGCGGCTCGCGGCTCGGTCTCGGTGAAGGAAGGGGACAAACCGTGAGTCTCGTGCTGATCGTTCTCGCGTTGTCGCTGGTGGCCGCGCTGCTGCTCGCGCGACGGCGCCGCGGACAGCGCCCCGCGGAGATCCCGGCCGGACCGCCCGGGGGGATCCCCGCGTTCCGGATCGTCACGCTCGGGTTGCAGGGCTCGGGCAAGACGTTGCTGCTGACCGGGATCTACCGCCGGCTGCAAACCCCGGGCGACCGCGGCTTCTACCTGCGCGTGCCGCACGAGCAGCTGATCGAGCTGAACCGGTGGTACCGCAAAGCGGCCGACGTCGAAGAAGAGTGGCCGCGCGGCACGACCCGCGGCGAACTGCGCGAATTCGAGTTCAGCGTGATGACCGACGTCGGCGGCGCGGCCGAACCCGTCGTCAAGCTCGGCTACCTCGAATACCCGGGTGAGCTGCTGACCGACCCGGACGCACCGGGCTCGACCGCGCAGGCGTCGCTGCTCGAGGCGATCGCCGGTGCCGACGCGCTCGTCGGCATCATCGACGGGTTCCGCCTGCTGCAGGCCGAACAGGGTGACCGGCGGGGCATGCTGATGCTCGAGGCGTCCCTCGACGCGATGATCAACGCGATGCTGCCGGTGCGCAGCCCGATCGTCTTCGTGATCACCAAGTGGGACCTGCTCGACCACCTGCACCCGGACGAGAACGAGCGGCTGCGGATCGTCCGCGACCGGCTGATGGCGACGCCGGGGTTCGCCGACCTCGTGCAGGTGCACAGCGCCCGGCGGATCGTGCGGCTGATCCCGGTTACCGCGGTCGGGCACGACTTCGCCGTCTTCTCCGACGGCATGGTCCGCAAGAAGCCCGACGGGCGGTTCCGGCCCGGGAACGTCGAAGCCGCGCTGTCGGTGGTCGTGCCGGACATCCTGCGCCAGACCGAACTGGCCCTGGACCGGGCCACCCGTGCCGAGCTGCTCGCGGCCGCGCAACGGCGGATGCGGATGGGCCCGGCCGAGGCGCTGCGGACCCTCGGCAGCTACGTGACCGCCCACGCCGCGCGGGTGCTGGCTTCGGCGGTCGGTGCGGGCCTGGTCGCCGAGTCGAGCCTGACCCTGCTGGTGGACACGCTGCGCCCGCACGACGACCCGGCCGAGCGCAGCGAGCGGATGGCCCGGCTCGGCGAGGCCGACCAGCTGGCGGAGCACTACGTCCAGGCCCGCCGGCACGTGGTCGGCGAGCTGCAGCGGCAGGTGGCGGTGCTCGAGGCGAAACTGCCCGTCTCCCGCCTCGGCGGCGACCGCTGGGGCGACTGGTGACGGGCGGGGCGTGGCCGTTCCTGATCGCCCGCGGACGGCGCCGCGGCTACTCGGCCCTGCTGGTGCCGGGCTTCCTGCGGGAGCACGGGTTCCTCGAAGCCACGGTGACGCCGCTGGACGACGTCCCTTCGCGCGCGGTGAAGACGCCACACGGTGTGCTGGTCTGGGCCGAGCACGCCGTGACCGAGGTGGAGTCCGGCGGCGAACCGCGCGACGAGTACGGCCGCCCGCTCGTGCTGCTGCACGGGTTCCTGTGCCCGGACGGCGAGCCCGCGACGGTCGCGGCCGCGCTGGCCCGGACGCGGGCTGTGGCGCTCGTGGTGTACGGCCGGTTCCTCGCGGGCGAGGAGGCTTTCCGGGCGGAGCGTTCGGAGCCGTTCGCGATCGGCGTGGTGGCCCGCCCCCGGGTCGCACCGCCGGCCGCGCCGACGCGGCCGAGGCGTGGCCTCGCGTGGGCGGGCGCCGGCGTGCTGGTGGCGGCGGGCGCGGTGGCCGCGGTGGTGGGGTTCGCCTCGGCGGGCGGCGACGCTCCCCCGCCGCCTGTGTGCGGGCCCGACGTCGTCACGCTGACGGTCGCGCCGACGGCTTCGGCGGCGACCTGCGTGCGGGGTGGGACGACCGTGACGTACTCGCCCCGGCCGTCGGGCCGCCCGGCGTGAACCGGTGTCAGGACGTCACGGCGAGGCCTTCCGGTTCACTGCCGACCGGCACGGTCGCCACGACCGTGTTCGTCGCGATGTCGATCACCGACATCGACCCCGAAGCCGAGTTCGTGACGAAGACGTAGCTGCTGTCGGGGGCCGCCGCGACGCCTTCGGGTTCGTCCTGGACCGGGATCGCCACCGGGGGGTTGCGGCCCAGCAGGGACACCGTGTCGGAGCCGGCGTTGGCGACGTAGACCTGCCCGCGCGGGGTCACCCCGACCCCCATCGGCACCTCCCCGACCGGCTGCGTCGTCATCAACGACGGCCCGGAGGCGCTGATGGCGTCGACGCTGTTCGCGCCGGTCGCCGCGACGTAGACGCGGTCGCCCGCCGGGCTGGTCGCGATCCCGGCCGGGAAGCGGCCCACCGGCAGCGTGGCCACGACCTGGTTCGACCCGGCGTCGATGACCGACACGGAGGCCGAGCCGTTGTTGGTCACGTACACCCGGCGCCCGTCCGGACTGGCGGCCGGGCTGTGCGGGAACCGGCCGACCGGGATCTGCCGCACGACGGTGTTGGTCGCGGTGTCGATCACCGAGACCGTGTCGGCCCCGAAGTTCGTCACGTAGGCGCGCGCACCGGCGACCGCGACACCGAACGGGTGCAGGCCCACCGGAACCGTGGCCAGCGTGGAGTACGTGCGGGCGTCGATCACCGAAACGGTGTCGGAGAGCTCGTTGGTGACGTAGACCCGGTCGCCGCCGGGCGCCGCGCCGACGCCGACCGGTGACCGGCCGACCCGGACGGTGGCGACCACCTCCTGCATCCGGGTGTCGTACACGGTCACGTTGTCGGAACCACTGTTGGCCACGAACACCTGGACCCGCGCGGGATAGGCGTGCGCGTCCGGGCCGAGGGAGGTGGCGGCCAGCAGCAGCGCCGCCAGTACCCCGGCGGCCCGCCCGGTGCGGGTCCGCCGCGAGCGCGGAATCGTCGTCGCGCCATTGCGGAATGACATAACCTTCTCCGGTTCAGCAGCCAACCCTGCCCTGATCGAAAATGAAGGCTGTTCGGATCTCCTGATCGGACGCCTTCGGGGAAGCCGGTCGGCGAAGCGCTTGTGGCGCGCCGTTTCCCGGGCCGGGATCACGCTAACCGACAGTTCGGCGCGGCTGCCACCGGAACAAGATCATGATCGCCTTGACGAGTGAACCCGGCCCCGGGACGCGGTATTCGCCGCATAAACCTTTTGAACCCGTCCGGGTGGCAAGAAGGTCGCGGAAAACGGCGCTTGGTGCAATTTCCGGTGATTCGGGAAAACACTGTGGAGCCCCGGCCGGGTGCCGGGGCTCCACAGTGGATCGGTCGGGTGCTAGCGCTGCAGCGTCAGCACGCCCGGCCGCCACGGGAGGCGGTTGTAGTCGCCGCCCGCTGCCGGGTCCTTGCCCTGGTAGAGGAGCTGGAGGTTGCAGGGGTCGATGGTCTTGGTCTGGTCGGGGTTGGTGCGGACCAGGTCGCCGTGGCTGATGTCGTTGGTCCAGGTGGCGCCGCTGTTGGCCTTGCCCGCGAACGGCCGGCTTTCACTGGCCGCCTGCGGCGTCCACGAACCGCTGAGGCTGTTCGAGGTGAACGACCGGAAGTAGCGTCCGCCCGAGCCCATCGCCTCGACGATCATCAGGTACTGGTTCTGGCCCTGGACCTTGTAGACCTCGACCGCTTCGAACAGGTTCGCCTGCGTGTCGCTCATGACGGTCGTGTAGTTCGACCCGAAGCTGCCCGGGAAGTTCCCGATCGGCATGCTGGCCCGGTAGATGTTGCCGTTGTCACCGGCGAAGAACAGGTACATGTTCGAGCCGTCGGCGATCAGGGTCTGGTCGATCGGGCCGGTGCCGGAGTTGGAGATGCTGCCGGTGAACAGCGGCTGCGGCGCGGACCACCCGTTGGGGTTGGTCGGGTCGCTCGAGGTGCGGTAGATGAACGGCCACTGACCCCACTGGTAGGCCAGCACCCAGATGTTCTTGGGCGCGAAGTAGAACAGCGTCGGGGCGACCGTGCCGGAGTTCATCCCCGTCTGGCCGGCCGAAGCCATGTCCGACCAGTTAGTGAAGGGCGTGAACCCCATCGAGCCGTACGACCCGGACGAGTTGACCGTCGAGCCGTAGACGAGGTGCTTGCCGTTGTAGACGACGTTGGTGAAGTCCTTGAGCGACAGCCACCCGTTCTTCGGCTGCGCCAGCGCACCGGAGGAGGACCAGCGGTAGGTCGAGGGCAGCGAGCAGCCGGTGTTGCCACCGGTGGTCGTCGTGGTGGTGGTGGTCGGGGTGCCGGACAGGCCCGTCCACTGCTGGTTGGTGCCGCCGTGGCACGTCCACAGCGCGACCGAGGTGCCGTTGGCCGTGGCGGCGCCGGTGACGTCCAGGCAGAGCCCGGACTGCACCCCGACGACCGAGCCGTCGGTGTTCACCCGCCACTGCTGGTTGGCCCCGCCGTGGCAGGTCCAGATCTGCACCCGGGTGCCGGCGGTGGTCCCGCTGCCGGCCACGTCGAGGCACTTGGCGCCGCCGAACACGGTCAGCTGACCACTGGCGGTCGACGTCCACTGCTGGCCCGCACCGCCCGAGCAGTCGTAGATCTGCACCCCGGTGCCGTCGGCCTGGTTGGCGTTCTGGACGTCCAGGCAGCGGCCCGAGCCGACGCCGCGCAGGGCACCGGTGACGTCGGCTTCGGCGGCGCCGGCCCCGAACAACGCCGTCACCGCGACCGTCGCCGCGGCGGCGGACACGGCCATCAGGTGCCGGCTCCTGCGGCTGAAACTTCTTCTGTTCATGACGACCTTCTCCCGGTCAGCTACCCGCCGTTGGACGGCCAGATCGGTCTACGCGCAAACACGACTGTTATCGCTAACATGTGTCGCGCAAGCCTGAACTTCCGGCAGCGGAATTGTCAATGCACGCACACCGACGGCGGCGCCCCCGGAGCCGGAGCGGGACGCTTTGCCTCCTCAGGACCACTGCCATCGGTCCACAAAGGACAGCCAATTCGTGAAAGTTACACGGGCCGCGGGCTGTCGAAACTTTCGAGACCGCTGGTCAGAGCCTCGGCGGGCGCCCGATCAACCCTCGGCACCGGCAGGCGGTGGCCCTTGGGCCAGCCGTGCGTCGGCCTGCGCGCACTCGGCCGTGCGCCCTTGTGCACGCAGCAGGTCGGCCGCCGACTGCCAAATCTCGCGCGCGCGGCCGGGCTGTCCGAGCGCCGCGTAGGCGTCACCGAGGTGCACCAGATTCGTCGCCTCGGCGTAGCTGTGGCCGGCCTTCCGGCACAAGCCGACAGCGTGCCGGAAGTGCTCACCCGCCTCGGTGTGCCGCCCCGAGACCTGGGCGACGTACCCCAGCGTGGTCAGGACGTCTATCTGCCCGTACTCGTCGCCCAGGCGGCGATGCGCGATCAGCGCGGAGGTGCACGCCGCCACCGCCTGATCGAGCTGACCGAGCCGGGCGTGCTCCCCCGCGACCTTGGTCAGCAGCCGGGCTTCCCACGTGGGATCCCCCAGCTCACGGAAGAGCCGCAGGGCGAGGGTCGAGTGGCGCAACGCGAGTTCGTCGTCGCCGCCGAGTTCGAACACCCACCCCATCGAATAGTGCACATGAGCCTGTCCGTAGCGGTCTTCGGTCTGCTCCGTGTAGGCCAGTGCCCGGCGCAGGTGCCCGATCGCCTCGGCCGTGTTCCCCGCCCGGGCCAGCGCACGGCCCAAGTACCGTTCGGCGACGGCGACCGCGGCCGGCTCAGCGAGACGGACGGCGGACTCGAGCGCTCGCTCCCAGCACGAGACGTTGCTCAGCAGGTGACCCTGGCGGTAGTGGAAGCTGTCGAACGTCCACGCCAGCTGCCAGCTCAGGTCGTGCCAGCCGCGATCCCGGGCCAGACCCTGTGCGGCCAGCAGGTTCCGGTGTTCGGTGCTGAACCAGGTGAGCGCCTCGGTCCGGTCCTCGATCGCCAGCGCGCCGGCCGGCCCGGCCAAGGTGATCTGCTGCATCTGCGGATCCAGCAGGTCGTCGGCACGATCGGCGGTGTGCAGGTAAAAGGAGACGAGGCGGTACAGCGCGGCAGCGGCGTCCGTCCGATCGCCGAACTCCTGCGCGTAGGCCCGGACCAGGTCGTGCATCCGGTACCGCCCCGGCAGGTGCTGGTGCACGAGGTGACTGCGGTCCAGCTCGTCGAGCAGCACCTGGACGCGCTCGACGGGAGCACCCATCAGCGCGGCCGCCGCCGGAAGACCGATGTCGACACCGGGGGTCAGGCTCAGCAGGGTGAGCAACGTGGCCGCCTCGGCGCTTTGGTCCTGGTAGGACCACGAGAACACCGCCCGGAGGTCGACGGCCAGCTCGCCGGCGTCCAGCGTGTTCAGGCGCGACGAGGCCGCCGTCAGTTCGCTGCTCATCGTGGCGAGCGGGAAGCTCGGATGGGCCGCCACCCGGGCGGCGATGATGACCAGCGCCAGTGGCAGTCCCGCACAGTGTTCGAGCAGCTGCTCCACCGCCGCCGCCTCGGTCGCCACCCGCGTGACCCCGATGTGCCGCCCCAACAGCACGCGTGACTGCTCCGCATCGAGCGCGTCGAGCACGACCGGAACCGTCTCGTGGTTGGCGATCAGGCTGCTGAGCCGGTTGCGGCTGGTGACCAGCACGACGCACGAGCGGTCCCCGGGCAACAGGGGCTCGACCGTGGCCGAGTCACGCACGTTGTCGAGGAGGATCAGCAGACGCCTCCCCGCCACGCTGCTGCGGAGCAGGTTGGACAACGACTGCTGATCGGTCCCCAGCGAACGCGGGTCGACGTCGAGGGCGTCGAGCAGGCACCTCGCCGCGTCGACGGCGGACAACGGATCGCCCGTCGGACCGAATCCGCGCAGGTCCACGTACAGCTGGCCATCGGGGAAGTCCTCGGCGTGTTCGTGCGCCCACCGCAGGGCCAGACTGGTCTTGCCCGTGCCGGCCAGCCCGGTGATCAGGAAGATCGAGGAGACGGCCGGATCGATCATCCCCAGTTCCCCGCTCCGGTTGGTGAACAACCTCGAGGCGAGGGGCAGCTGGCAGGGCGACCGACCCGGGGCACCGCCGTCCCGCCCCACCGCGTCCTCGTAGGCCGAGCGCCAGAACGTCAACGCCAGGAACTCCGGCGGCAGCTCCGAACGCCGCACCTTGGCGTGCTGCAGGCAGGCCAGCACGAACGATTCGACCGTCGGCCACCGCGGCAGCCTGCTCCCGGAAACCAGATCGTGGGCGGTCGAAGTCGGCAGGTGCCGTCCCAGCCGGGCCGCATGCCGGTGCAGGACCTCCAACGCCGGGTCCCCGGCCGCGGTCCGCAGGCTCCTCAGCCGCGCCCGCAACCCCGGGACCGGGTCCTTCATCGCCCCGCCTCCGTCCCGCCGAGCTCGGCCGCTCCCTCCGATTTCCGATCCACGCCACCGGACGGGACCGGACGACCGACCCCGGAGGGTGGGGAGACCCGGAACTCCCGACGGAAGGCCTCCCGATGTCTCGACGCTCCTTCGCCATCCTCGCCGCCCTCGCCGTGTCGCTGGTACCGGCAACCGTGGCACAGGCGGCACCAGCACACGTCCAAGTCACCTGCTCCGGATACGGCTGCGACCACCTCGACCCGGTGGCGACCGGCTGCAGCGCCGGATCCACCACGGTCACGAGCGCCGCCATCGGCGGCGTCGGCACCGTCGAGCTCCGCTGGTCACCCACCTGCCAGACCAACTGGTCCCGGGTGACCATCGCCGCCGGCGGCGCGAACCCCAGCGGCTTCTGGCGGTACGCCGACATCTACCGGCAGAGCCCGGCCGCCCACGACTACTTCGATTTCAACGGCAACGGCAGCCCGGTCTACGGGAACATGCTCTACGCGCCCGGCTGCGCCTGGGCGTCGGGCACCATCCAGAACGCGGGCGGCTGGAGCACCGGCACGGCCGTCCAGCCGGGCTGCTGACCGGCCGGCACCGCGGGTGGGTCACCGGCCGATCTTGCGATCGGCCCACTCGATCACCGCCCGGAAGTAGTCCGGCGCGGTGGGCGCGTAGTTGATCGCGTGCCCATAACCCTGCAACGCATACGTCGTCAGGTCCACCCCGGGGGCGTAGTACGGCGTCTCCGACGTCCTGATCCCGCCCGCCGACCCGCAGTTGGTGGCCAGCAGCCCGCAGAACACCGTGTCCTGACCCAGCACCACCATCACCGGACGGTCGATCAGCAGCGAATACGGGGCGATGATGCCGATCGGGAACAGATCGGCCGCCTGCTCGTACGCCGAGGTGTCCTTGGTCGCCTCGTCGAAGGCGATCGCGCCGTCCACCTTGGGGCCCGGCGCGTGGAAGATCGAGTACCGGCTGCCCGGCACCGTGGTCAGGTAACCGGGGTCGTAGCCGGCGGTGGCGAAGCGCGGGTCGAGCAGGGCCGGGTAGGTGGCGGCGAACACCGCCGTCGTCCCGGTCAGGTTCAGCTTGTGGGCCAGCCCGGTGACGAGCACGGCGTCGACGTCGTGGAAGGTGCCCGCCTCGATGCTCGCGGTGCCCGACCCGAACGAATGCCCGGCCAGGATCACCTTGCCGAACGACGGGCCCTGCGCACCGGACCGGACGGCCTGGATCACCTGGTGCACCACGGCGGCCTCGGTGATCGTCGTCAGCACCGCGCTCGGCGGGGTCGTACTGCGCCCGGTGCCGAGCCGGTCGAGCGCGAGCGTGGCGTACCCCGCGTTGTTCATCGCCAGCCGGTAGGACCGGACCTCCGGCTGGTACCCGATGTCCCAGTACGAACTGTTGTACGTGCCGCCCGGAATCAGCACCTGCACGGTGTTCGCGCCACCGGACGGCACGCACAGGGTGCCGTGCATCGTCTGCGGCAGCGCCACGAGCGTCACCGGGAAATACACGTCCCGGCAGCTCGCCCCGTCCGCTCTGGCGGAAACCGGCAGGAGCAGGAAGCCGAGTGCCACCAGCACGAGCACGGTGGCCCGCCGGCGCCGGCCGGCGGCGCGCGTCATCCCACCACGGAATTCGGACACGGGAAATTACCTCCGGAAGAAATCAGGCGAACGAGGTGATCGGAAAAACGGGATCCGCCGGACGGCTCAGGCCGCCCGCCGGGGAAGCACGGTCATCGGCATCCGGTCGGGATAAGCCGCCGACGTGACCGTGACGCGCACCGGCACCCCCGGCACCGGGAACAGGTCCCACCCGGCCAGCACGGTCGCCGCGACCAGCGTGATCTCGGTGTGCGCGAACGCCTGGCCGATGCACTGCCGCCCGCCCGCACCGAACGGGATGTACGCCCCCCTCGGAACGCGCGCCGCCCGCTCGGGCAACCAGCGATCGGGATCGAACCGCTCCGGGTCTTCGTGGAACCGCGGATCGAAGTGCAGCGAAAACGGACTGAACATGACCTCCGTCCCGGCGGGCAGCCGCACCCCGCCGAGTTCGACGTCCCGCAGGGCCCGCCGCATGAGGATCCAGATCGGGTACATCCGCAGGACCTCGCTGACGACCCGGCGCAGGTACCCGAGCTTCGCGACGTCGGCGAACGTGGCCGCCCGCCCGGTCAGAACCTCGGCCACCTCGGCCCGCACCCGCCGCTCGACCTCCGGGTGCCGCGCCAGCTCGTGGAACAGCCAGGTCAGCGCGACGGCGCTGGTTTCGCTGCCCGCCGTGAGCAGCGTGACCACCTCGTCGTAGACCTGCTCGTCGGTCATGCCCTCGCCGGTCCCCGGATCCCGGGCCAGCATCAGCATCGACAGCAGGTCGCCGTGGTCCTCCCCGGTGACCCGCCACCCGGCGATGACCTCGTGCACGATCCGCCGGAGCCGGTCGACGGCCTGGTCGAACCGCCGGTTGGCGGGCACGACCGGGACGTGTTCGAGGAACCGCGGGGACAGCGCCCGGACCATCCCCGCCTTGAGCACCACCGGGATCGACCGGCGGGCCTCCGCGACGGCTCTCCGCCCGAGCTCGGTGGCGAACAACGTCTCCCCGACCACGGTGACGGCCAGCCGCTGCATGTCGGCGTCCAGCCGGCGGACCTCGCCCGCCCGCCAGCTGCCGGTCAGCTCCTCGGTGACCCGCACCATCGTGTCCGCGTACGCGGCCAGCCGGGCCGCGTGGAACGCGGGCTGCATCAACCGGCGCTGCCGCAGGTGGAAGGAGCCTTCGGACATGACGAGCCCATTTCCCATGAACGGCCGGAAACGATCGAAGATGATCCCTTTCGAGAAGCTCGTGGCCTGGGTGACGAGGACGTGATTGACCAACTCCGGGCTCGTCAGGAAATACGTCTCCAGCGGCCCGAGGAAGAGCCGCACGATATCGCCGTGCGCACGCAGGGAAGACGTGAACCCGACGCGCCGCCGCAACATCGACGGGGTGTGCCCCAGCAGAATCCGACGGCCTGGTGCGACCGGGACGTTCATTTCCTCTCCTTGGCAGTCCGGAAGGAGATCTGCCACCCTAGGCCCAACCGGCGGCACGCGACAGCACCCAACGGCTGAATCGGCGTCACACCTATGGCGTAATCGCGGAACTCCGCGTGAGTGAGTATGTTCTTCGTTCGACGGCGAGCGAGGTGCGTGATGACACGACAGCAAGAAGAGGAATGGGTTCCTCCGGGTATCGACACGACGAAACCCAGCAGTTCACGGACCTACGACTATCTGCTGGGCGGCGCCCACAATTTCCAGGCCGACCGCGACGCCGCGGAACAGGCCGAAAAAATCATGCCCGGCATCCGCGACGTCGCCCGCCTCAACCGCGCCTTCCTCGGCCGCGTCGTGCGCACCCTGATGAACCTGGGCATCCGCCAGTTCCTCGACATCGGATCGGGCATCCCCACCGTCGGCAACGTCCACCAGATCGCCGGCGAGATCGACCCGCGCTGCCGGGTGGTCTACGTGGACCGCGACCCGATCGCCGTCGCGCACAGCAAGATGCTCCTGCGCGCGCACGACAACGCCACGATCGTGCACGCCGACTTCACCGACCCCGGCGCCATCTTCGCCGACCCGGACGTGCGCCGGCTCGACTTCACCGAACCGATCGGCCTGCTGATGGTCGCCATGCTCCACTGGATCCCCGACGCCAGCGACCCGCACACCCTGCTCGCCGAGTACCGCCGCCGCGTCCCGCCCGGCAGCCACCTGGCCATCTCCCACATGATCAGCGACCAGGAAGGCAACCGGATCAACACCGCGGTGGGCACGTTCAACCGGGCCAGGGGCCAGGACCAGGCGACCACCCGCACCTACGAGGAGGTCGCGACGATGTTCGGCGACTTCGAGCTGATCGAACCGGGCCTGGTCGGCTGCGCCCTGTGGCGCCCGGGTGGCCCGGGTGACATCTCGAACGACCCCTACACCAACACCCAGCTCTACGGCGGGGTGGCGCGGAAGGTCGCCGGCTGACCCGCCTTTGTTGCGGTCTTTTTCTTTGTCTGCCCAACCGAAGGCAGATTGCTTGCCTGAACTGCACCGTGTATGGCGTTATACATCTTTCTACTGGACCACGGCACTCGCGCGGCCCTGGGCCCGGCCGCTGAGTTCGGCGTCGAGCGTTTCCTGGGCGAACCGCATCTGCTCCTGGTAGCGGGGCTCCTCCAGCCGGCGCATGCCCTCCTCCGGAGCCACCGTTTCGACGGCCGCGGTGATCCACCAGATGTTGCCGAACGGGTCACGGATCCGGCCGCCGCGCTGGCCGAAGGCGTTGTCGGTCAACGCTGTCACTTCGCGCCCACCCGCCTTCAGCGCCGCAGCGAACGCGAAGTCGGCGTCGGGCACGAAGACGCGCAGCAGCGACGGCAGGTCCGGCCAGTCGTCGTGCTGGTCGAACGCCAGCACGACCGTGTTGCCGATCCGGATTTCGGCGTGGCCGATGCTGCCGTCCTCCAGCGGCACGCGGCCCAGCTCGACGCCGTCGAAGGCCGCGCTGACGAAGTCCAGCAGCGCTCCGGTGTCCTTGGTGACGATCCAGGGGGCGACCGTGGTGTAGCCGTCGGGGGTGGCAGTCATCGTGAGTCCCTTTCGCGAGTCGGTGATCTCACGCTAACGGCCATATAGGTCAGAAAGTGTCCTCAAGGTGAGCGCGCACCAGCGAGCAGGCGCGGGCCACGCCGTCTTCGGCCCGCAGGCGCACGCCGACGTACTGCGCGCCGCGCCGGAACAGCGGGTTTTCGGTCAGCTCCCGCAGCCGCGCGGTCAAGGTTTCGACGTCGAACTCCCTCAGCGGCAACGGTTTCGGGCCGGCGCTCAGCCTCGACACCCGGTCGCCCCAGTAGGGCTGGTCGGAGAAGACGGGGCAGACGAGCGCCGGCACCCCGGCCCGCAGCCCGGCGGCGGTCGTCCCGGCGCCACCGTGGTGCACGACCGCGGCGGTGCGCGGGAACAGCCACTCGTGCGGGACATCCCCGACGACCAGCAGATCGTCGGTGTCCGCCCCGGTGCTGAGGACGCCACGCAGCCCGGTCCGGCGCAACGCCGTGCGGACGACGTCGAACGCCCGCTCGGCGTCGGCGGGCTGCATGCTGCCGAAACCGACGTAGACCGGCGGTGCTCCCGCGGCCAGGAAGTCGCGCAGCCGCGGGTCCGGGCGCGGGTCGGCGGTGTCGAGGAACCAGTAGCCGGTGACGTGCACCCGGGCGGGCCAGTCGGGCGGCCGCGGCACGACGGCGTCGGAGAACCCGCACAGCACGGGCGACCGCCGCCGCGGGCCCTTCGGCCCGGTCTTGGGCAGGCCGAGCGTCTCGACGCGCCAGCGGTCGATTTCGGGCCGGAGGACCTGCCAGGCGAACGCGTCGACGGCGGTGAAGCTGAGCTGCCGTCCCCACGGGCCGAAGCGCGCGGCCCGTGGCAGCAGCGGGTGGGCGAAGGCGCGCGTCGACACGCTGGGCTGGTAATGCAGTTCGACGTCGGGGATGCCGAGGTGGGCGCCCAGGTGCGCGCCGAGGAAGCCGAGCGACGGGGCGAGCACGAGGTCGGCCCCGGCCGCACCGGCGTGGACGTCGGCCAGGAGCGCGTCCAGCACCGGCCGGAGGACGGCCCGCAGCCCGGAGAGGAAGTGCCGCCGCCGGCCGGCGGTCCACGCCTGCCCGGCGGCCGAGCCGAGGAGGGCGGCGGGGTCCGCGGAGAGCGGCGCGAAGCCGAGGCCGTGGGATTCGACGAGCGACCGGAACCCGGAAGCGGCCAGGATGCGGACGCGGTCGCCGTGGGCGGCCAGGCCACGGCCGAGGGCGACGCACGGTTGGACGTCGCCCCGCGAGCCCGGCGCGACCAGCACGACCAGGCGGCTCACCGCTTCGCCGCCGTCAGGCGGTACCGCACCCGGAACGGCAAGGCGGCGAGCACCGCCGCGAGCCGGGCGTCCCGGCCCACCAGGTACCGCGGCGCCGGCCGGCGGGCCGTCAGCGCCCGCACCACCGTCTCCGCCGCGCGGCGCGGCGGCACGCCCGTCCGGGCCGAGCGTGTCGCACTCCGCTCTGCCGCCGCCAGCTGGTCTCCGTACCGCTCCAGCGCCGCCGGCGACAGCGCGGCCCGCACCTCCTCGGCCGCCGCGCGGGCCCGGGGCCAGATCGGCGTGGCCACCGCTCCCGGCTCGACCAGCACCACGCGGATCCCCTCCGGCGCCAGTTCCGCGCGCAGGCTGTCCGTCAACCCCACCAGCGCGAACTTCGACGTGTGGTACGGCCCGACCATCGGTCCCGCGATCCGGCCGCCGATCGAGCCGATCGTCACCACGCGCGCCGATTCCGTGCGCCGGAGCGCCGGCAGCATCGCGCGCGTCACCGCCAGCTGACCCGTCACGTTCACCGCCAGCTGCTCGCGGAACGCGTCCAGGGGCACGTGCTCGAGCGGCCCCGGTCGCGCCAGGCCGGCGTTGTTCACCAGGCCCCGCAACGGCCCCGCCGCCGCGACGCGCTCTCCGCACCGGGCGATCGACTCCTCGTCGCGCAGGTCCATCCGCAGCACGGTGACGGCGTCGCCGTACGCACGGCCGAGTTCCGCTTCGTCCGCGTCGGAACGCACGCTCGCCCACACGTGGGCGCCCCGCCGGACCAGCTCCGCCACGCACGCGCGGCCGATGCCGCCCGCTGCGCCGGTGACCACGTAGGACGGTTTCACGACGCCAGCACCTGCAGCATCCGCGGCCACGTCTTGTGCAGCTGCTGCTGCCAGTACGCCCACTGGTGCGTGCCCGGGCCGTAGAGATCCACCGTCGCCGGGACGCCGAGGTCGCGCAACCGGCCGGCCATCGCCGTCGTCTGGGCACCGCAGAGGAACTCCAGGAGCATCGCGCCGGGCAGGACGTCGATCGGAAGCTTGGCGTCCAGCGGGCCCGGCAGCCCGTTGCCGGCCGAAAGGTACAGCTCGGTGCCGCGCAGGCGGTCCGCGTTCACCAGCGGGTCGTGTGCTTCCCAGCGCGCGGCCTCCCGGCGCCGGTCGCCCCACAGGGCCTCGGGGTCGAGGTGGGCCGACGTGACGATCGCGCTGGTCAGCAGGTCGCCGCCCGCTCCGGCCGGGTTGAGGTTGCCGCTGAAGGATGCCGCGTACCGGAACACACCCGGTTGCCGCGCGGCGAGCTCGAAGGCGCCGTAGCCGCCGAGGGACAGGCCGGCCACCGCGCGCCGCCCGTCGCCGCGGTAGCCGCGGTCGATCAGCTGCGGGAGTTCGACGGCGGTGAACGTCTCCCACTGGTTGAGCGCGATGTCCTTGCCGTAGTTCCACCAGTCGCTGAAGAAACCGGCGGATCCCGCGCCGGGCATGACGACCAGCACGCCGGCGTCGTCGGCGAGCCGCCGGACGTCGGTGTTCGCGCTCCAGCCGCGGTAGTCCTGCAGGCGTGTCTCGCCGGCCAGCAGGTAGACCGCGGGCCAGCGCCGGCCGGCCCAGTTCTCCGGCAGGATCAGCCGGACCATCGCGTACCCCCCGACGCCGGTCGAGCGCACGGTCAGGTCGAGCACCCGCGCGTCACCGTCCACAGTGGTCTGGGCGACGACGTGCGAGCCGTCGTCGGCCCGGACGTCCGAGCCGACGGCCGCGGCCTGCGCGGGCGTGCCGGGCAGCACGCACACCGCGGCCGCCAGGGCCGTGAACCACCTCACCAAAGGGCGCATGCGTTTCCTTTCCCGGTCGTCGAAGGTGCGGCCAAGCTAAAGGAATTAGGCTCGCGAGCGCAATTGTCCTGTCCACGATGTGAGCGGACAATGTGAATGGCAGGGAAACAAACTCCCCCGCGAGGGTGAGGCACTGGTCGCGCAGCGTGACCAATCTCGGACGGCCGTGCCACAAACGCTTGCCGAACTCACCAGTAACCTGCGATTCGGCAGCTCACACGCTGTGCCCGAAGATGTTTACGCCGTCTTGAGGCGCTTCCGGTAACCGATTTCCCGGCGTAGCCTTCGCGGTGCCGCCGGATCGGCCGTCACTCGAGGCGTCCCGGCGAAGGGTTCCAGTGCAGGGGCCACTCCTCCCCCGAGAATGCTCCCGGAAGGGCTGTTCATGGCTGCCCGAATTCGCTTTCCCCCGGCCGCGCTGCTGATCACCGCGGCCGCTGTGGTCACCATTTCCCCCGCCGAACCGGCCACGGCGGTGCCCGCTCCCCCACCACCCGCCGTCCCCCCGGCCGCGCTGCTGCCCGCCGAGACGATCCCCGGACCTCCCGCGGCGCGCGACGTGTTCGACGTCGCCACCGCACTGTCCACTTCGGACCGCAGTGACGACGGCGAGTGCACCGACGTCGTCCACGGCCGGCTGCTGCGCCCCGGCACCGGCACCGGCTTCCAAACGGCGGTACCCGGCGGGCAGCTGTCCGAGCTCGTCGCGCGCACCCCGCACCCACCCGACCTCACCGCCTGGGCCGCACAGGCACGCCGCTGCGCCCGCGTCACCGTCGACGACCAGGACCTCCCGGTGCAGTCGACCACCACCGTCGGGACCGGCCCGGTCGTTCCCGACGCGCAATCCCTGTCCTACCAGCAGATCCTCACCCTGCCCGGTCAGCCGGGACCCGGCCTGCGCCTGCGCACCGTCGCCATCGCCGCCGGCGGCGCGCTGGTCCTGCTCCGCGACGCCGGAGCGACCGATCTCGACCTCGACACCCTGGCCGTCGCCGCGTGGCAGCACGCCGCCCCACGGCTGGGCCGCTAGCAAGGAGAACCCATGTCCCAGGAGAACTTCCCGGCGGTGGGCGGCGACACCCTGATCGCGTGCCTGCGCCACTGGGCGGCGACCACCCCCGACACGCCCGCCCTCACCTTCGCCGACTTCACCGCCGACCCCGCCGGCCGGCGCCGCAGCCTCACCTGGCGGCAGCTGGCCGAGCGCGTCGACGCCGCGGCGGGCGCGCTGCCGGTGGCACCGGGCGACCGGGTCGCCGTGCTCTGCCCGCAAGGACCCGGCTACGTCATCGGGTTCCTGGCCGCGATCGCCGCGGGCGCGATCGCGGTCCCCCTGTTCGACCCCGGCCTGCCCGGCCACGCGGGCCGGCTCACCGCGGTCCTCGCCGACTGCGCACCGTCGGCCGTCGTCACCACCACCGACGCCCGGCCGGGCGTCGAAGCGTTCCTCGGCCGGGACGTCGCCGTCGTCGCGGTCGACCGGCCGGAACCGGTGCGGACCCGGCCCGCGCCGGCCGCGGCTCCCGACGACGTCGCCTACCTGCAGTACACCTCCGGCTCCACCCGCAGCCCGGCCGGTGTCGTGCTGACCCACGCCAACGTCCTCGCCAACGTCACCCAGGCCGTCCGCGGCCTCGGCCTCGACCCGGCCGCCGCCACCACGGTCTCGTGGCTGCCGCTGTTCCACGACATGGGTCTCGTCCTCGGCCTGATCACGCCGCTGGCCCTCGGCCTGCGCTCGGTGCTGATGGACCCGCTCGCCTTCATCGAGCGGCCGGTCCGCTGGCTGGAACTGCTCGGCGACCACCCGGGCAGCTGGAGCGCGGCCCCGAACTTCGCCTTCCACTACTGCGCGAGCCGGATCCGCGAGGCCGACCGCGCGCGGCTGCGGCTCGGCCGCGTCACCGCGATCGTCAACGGCGCCGAGCCGATCAACCCCGACGTCCTCGACCGGTTCCACACCACCTTCGCCGCCGCCGGGTACCGGCCGGACATGACCCGCCCGGCGTACGGCCTGGCCGAGGCCACCGTCTTCGTCACCACCGGCCCGGCCGCCGCCCCACGCGTCACCACGTTCGACCGGGACACGCTCGCAACCGGCACCGCGCGACCGGCCCCGGACGGCGTCCGGCTCGTGGCCTGCGGCGCCCCGGCCGGGCAGCTCGTCGCGCTCGTCGACCCGGACAACGCCGTCGTCCTCCCCGACGGCTCGGTCGGCGAAATCTGGGTGCACGGACCCAACGTCGGCACCGGGTACTGGCAGAAACCCCTGGTCAGCACCGAAACGTTCGGGGCCCGGCTCGCCGGCGGCCTGCCCGAGGGGCCGTGGCTGCGGACCGGCGACCTCGGCGTCCGCCACGACGGCGAGCTCTACATCGCGGGCCGGATCAAGGACCTGATCATCGTCGACGGGCGCAACCACTACCCGCAGGACGTCGAAGCGACCGCCGCGTCGGCCGACCCGGGGATCCGCCCCGGCAGCGTCGCCGCCTTCGCCGTCGCGGGCACCGACACCGAGGCCGTCGTCGTGGTCGCCGAACACCGCGGGCACGCGGACTTGGCCGAACCCGCCGAGCGCGCGCTCGGCGCCGCGATCCGGCGGCTGATCGCCGACGCACACGGCCTCGCGCTGCGGGACGTGCTGCTCGTGCCGGCCGGGCGGGTCCCGCGCACCTCCAGCGGCAAGATCGCCCGCGGTGCCTGCCGCGACCGCTACCTCGCCGGAGACTACGGAAAGGCACTGGCGCGATGAGCGGACCGACGACCGACAGCCTGCGCCGCTGGCTCCTGGACACCGTCGCCGAGCACACCGGCGTCACGGCCGAACCCGACCACCCGCTCGGCGACTACGGCCTGTCCTCCCGCCAGGCCGTCGGCATCGCCGCCGACCTCGAGGAACGGCTCGGCCGGCGGCTGCCGGCCACGCTGCTGTGGGAAAGCCCGACCATCGACCACCTCGTCCGCAGCCTCACCGGCGCCGGCGAACCGGCGGCCCCGCCGAGCACGAACCGGAGGCGGACCGACCCGGTCGCCGTGATCGGTCTCGGCTGCCGGTTCCCCGGCGCGGACGGGCCCGGCGAGTTCTGGGACCTGCTGCGCGGCGGACGGGACGCCGTCGGCACCGCACCGCCCGGCCGCTGGAATGCGGACGCCGCCCCGGTGCTCGGTGGGTTCCTCGACGATGTCGCCGGGTTCGACGCCGAGCACTTCGGCATCACGCCCCGCGAAGCGGCGACGATGGACCCGCAGCAGCGCATGCTCCTGGAGGTCACCTGGGCGGCGCTGGAGCACGCCGGCATCGCGCCGTCGTCGCTGCGCGGCAGCCGGACCGGCGTGTTCACCGGGATCTCGACCCACGACTACGGCCACCTCACGATGACCGGCGGCTCGCCGGACCTGTGGACGGCCACGGGCGCGGCGGGCAGCATCGCGGCCAACCGGCTGTCGTACGTCTACGACCTGCGCGGGCCGAGCATGGCGGTGGACACGGCGTGCTCGTCGTCGCTGGTCGCGGTGCACCACGCGGTCCGCGCGCTGCGCGACGGCGACGCGGACCTGGCGCTGGCGGCGGGCGTCAACCTCATGCTGCTCCCGGGCCCGACGGCGGCCTTCGCGGCGGCCGGGCTGCTCGCGGACGACGGCCGCTGCAAGACGTTCTCGGCGGCCGCGGACGGCATCGCGCGCGCCGAGGGCTGCGGCGTCGTGGTGCTCAAACGCCTGGCCGACGCCGAATGCGACGGGGACCGGGTGCTCGCGGTGATCCGCGCCTCCGCGGTCAACTCCGACGGCCGCTCCAACGGCATGGCCGCACCGAACCCACTGGCGCAGCAGGCGATGCTGCGGGACGCCTACCGCGGGGTCGATCCGTCCACCGTGGATTACGTGGAGGCGCACGGAACGGGGACGCTGCTGGGCGACCCGATCGAGGCCGGCGCGCTGGGCGCGGTACTGGGAGCGGGCCGCGCGCCGGGTACGCCGTTGCTGATCGGCTCGGTCAAGACGAACATCGCCCACGCGGAGGCGGCCGCGGGCATCGCCGGGCTGATCAAGGTCGTCCTGGCCTTGACGCACGGGGTGCTGCCGCCGCAGCTGCACTTCGGCTCGCCCAACCCGCACATCGCGTTCGGCTCCCTGGGGCTGAAGGTGGTCACGGAACCGACACCGTGGCCCCGCCACGCCGGGCGCGCGACAGCAGGGGTGTCGGCGTTCGGCTTCGGCGGGACGAACGCCCACGTGGTCCTGGAGGAAGCGGCGGCGAGCGGAGTTCGAGACGGTCACCGACCGCCCGGCGACCACGGCGTCCGGATCGGCCTGCTCTCCGCCCGGACCCGCGACCGCCTCACCGAACGGGCCACCCAGCTGGCCGACTGGCTCGACTCCCCCGCCGGACGGCGGAGCTCCCTCGCCGACATCACCCACACCCTCTTCCGCCGCGACAACTCCGGCCCGCACCGGGCCGCCTTCGCCGCCGCCGGCCACGAGGAGCTCATCGCGCTGCTGCGGGCCGTCGGGGACAACGCCGATCCGCTGCCCGCCGGCGCCTTCACCGGTGCCGCCGTCGGCGGGGAAGGGCCCGTCTTCGTCTTCTCCGGACACGGATCGCAATGGGCCGGGATGGGCCGCCGGCTCCTGGCCGCCGAACCCGCCTTCGCCGCCCAGGTCGACAAGCTCGGCGATCCCTTCACCGAGCACACCGGACGGTCGCTGCGCTCGCTCCTCACCGGCGTCGCTCCGCGGTCCCTCTCCGAGACGCAGCTGGCGATCTTCGGGACGCAGGTCGCGCTGGCCGCCCGGTGGGAAGCGCTCGGAGTGCGGCCCGCCGCCGTCCTCGGGCACTCCCTGGGGTCCGCGGCCGCCGCCGTCGTGGGTGGAGCGCTGACCGCCGACGAGGCCGTCCACCTGGTCGCCACCCGCGCCCGGCTGCTGGGCACGATCGGGCCCGGCGGCGCGATGGCCGCGGTGGAACTGACCCCCGGCGAGCTCGCCGCGCACCCTGGTGTCGAGCTGGCGGTGGATTCCGCGCCGGGGCAGCTGACGGTCGCCGGGGACGCGGTGGCGCTCGACCGGCTTGTCGCCGAGCTCGAAGCGGCCGGGCGGAGCGCGCGACGGCTGCCCGTCGGGGTCGCCGGGCATTCGGCGAGCGTCGAACCCGTCCTCGGCGCCCTGCGTGACGCCCTCGCCGAGCTCGGCGGACGACGACCGCTGGTGCCCTGGTACGACACGGTCCTCACCGACGCGCGCGAGCTCCCGGACTTCGACGCCGGCTACTGGGCCGCCCACCTGCGCCGCCCGGTCCGGTTCCGGCAGGCGGTCGCCGCGGCGGCCGCGGACGGGCACCGCGTGTTCGTCGAGGTCTCCCCGCACCCGATCCTGCGGGGCTCACTGGCCCGGACGCTCGAAGCGGCCGGGATCACCGACGCCGTCGTGACGGGAACCCTCCGCCGCGGCCAGGACGAGGTCCGGGCGTTCGCGGCCGCGGCGGCGACGCTCTACTGCGCGGGCACCCGCATCACCCTGACCACCCCGGACGACGACGCCCGGCTCACGGACCTGCCGCCGATTCCCTGGCGCCACGAGCGGCACTGGTACACCGACGAAGGCCCGGCCCCGGCCACCGCAACGCCGGCCGAGACCCGAGCCGCTCCACCGCCGGTCACGACGACCGCCGGTGATCGGCTCACCCAGATCGTCGCCGCGGTCATGGGCCTCTCCCCCGACCGCCTTGACCCCGACATCCCGCTCGTCGACCTCGGGCTCGACTCGCTCATGGCGAACCGGATCCGCGACGCCGTCCACCGCGAGCTCGGCACCGAACCCGACGCCGCCGCCGTGCTCCGCGGAGCCACCCTCGCCGACCTGAACCGCGACCTCGTCCCCCGCGGCGACGAACCACCGGCCCGCGGCCGGGCCTGGGACGCCGCCGATCGGCTCGTCCTGCGGCTCTGGCGGCAGCACACCGGCACCGACGCGGCCGGCCCGCACGTCCGCCTCACCGGCACCGACGACCCGCTCCACCTCGCGCGGCTGCTCGCCGGCGGCCTCACCACCGAACTCGACACCCCCGTCGCCGCCGAAGACCTCCTCCGGCACGACTCCCTCGCCGCCGTCGCCGACGTCGCCCGCGCCCTGCTCGACACGCGCGAAGACGTGCACCTGCTCAAACCCGGCGACGCCGGCACCGCGCCCCTCCTGCTCTTCCACCCCGGCGGCAGCACCTGCACCGTCTACCGCCCGCTGCTCGACCGGCTCCCCGCCGGCGTCCCCTGCCTCGGCTTCGAACGCGTGCCCGGCGCCGCCGTCGAAGAACGCGTCGAACGGCTCCTCCCCCTCGTCCGGGCCCGGCTGCCCCACGGGCCCTACCGCCTCGCGGGCTGGTCCTTCGGCGGCGCCCTCGCCTACGGCCTCGCCACCCGGCTCGCCGACGAGGGCGAACATGTCGAGCTCGTCGCCCTCATCGACACCATGCTGCCGCTGCCCGAACCGGACCTCGACCCGCGCGCGTCATCGGCCCGGCGGTTCCTGCGCTTCACCGGCTACGTCGAAGGCACCTACGGCCGGACCGTCCGGCTCGACCACGACGAACTCGCGCCTCTGCCCGAAGAAGAGCAGATCGACCTCACCATGCGCCGGGTCGCCGAAGCCGGGTTGCTGAGCCCCGGCGTCCTCCGCCACCAACGACAGTCCTTTTTGGACACCCTCGCCGCCGAACGCGGCACACCGCGGCCCTACACCGGCCGGGTGGTGCTCTACCGCGCCACCGAACCGTACGCGGCCGGGCTCGCGCTGGAACCGCGCTACTCCCGCACCGACCCCGCCGCCGGGTGGGCCGACCTGTGCCCGCGGCTCGAGATCGTCCCCGTCCCGGCACACCACCTCTCGATCGTCGACCCGCCGCACGTCGACGTCGTCGCACGGCACCTGGCGGACCAGCTGTGGCCGTGACCCGGACCGGACCGCTGCTGGCCGTGCTCGGCGCCGGCCTCTTCCTGGTCGCGGTGGACGCGACCGTGCTGCACGTCGCGCTGCCCGACCTCGTCCGGCAGCTGCGGCCCGGCGCTGCCGCCCAGGTGTGGATCGTGGCGATCTACCCGCTCACCGCGGCCCCGCTGCTCCTGCCGTCCGGCACGCTCGGCGACCGCTTCGGACGGCGGCGCGTGCTCGTCACCGGCTACGCGGTGTTCGGCGTGGCGTCACTGGCCTGCGCGCTCGCCCCCGGCGTCCCGGCCCTGCTCGCCGCCCGCGCCGCACTCGGCGTCGGCGGCGCGCTGATCATGCCGGTGACGATGTCACTGCTGCGCGAACTGTTCCCGGACCGGCGGCAGCGACGCACGGCGATCGCGGTGTGCAGCGGGATCGCCGGGACCGGTTCGGTGTTCGGGCCGGTCCTCGGCGGCCTGCTCGTGGAAGCGTGGGGCTGGCGGGCGACGTTCCTGGTCAACCCGCCGATCATCCTGGCCGCGGTGGTAGCGGCCCTGCGTTGGCTTCCGCGCAGCCCGCCCGGACGCGAGCCGTGGGACGCACTCAGCGCGGTGCTCGCAGCCGGTGGCGTGCTCGGGATCGCCTTCGCCGCCGGTCCGTCGGGGGGCGGCTTCGCGGCGGGAGCGGCGGGGTGCGTTCTCCTCGTGCTCTTCGTGCACCGCCAGCGGCGGGCCGCCACTCCCCTGCTGGACCTGGGCCTGTTCCGCCGGCCGGGCGTACCGGGTGCCGTCGGCGGGGTGCTGCTGGTGATGAGCACCCTCGTCGGGCTCGGGCTGCTGCTGGCCCAGTACCTCCAGGTGGTGCTCGGCCTCTCCCCGACGGCCGCGGCGGCACGGCTGCTGCTCGTCCTCGGCGCGTCGGCGATCGGCAGCGTGGCGGCTCCGGCGGTGCTGGAGCGGTTCGGCAACGCCCGCGCCCGCACCGCCGGATTCGCCCTGGCGGCGGCGTCCCTCGCCATCCCGGCCGCCGGCGGCCTGCCGTCGCCGTGGTGGCTCGGCGGCGCCCTCGTGGGCTCGGGCTTCGGGATGGCGCTCGCGCTGACGTCGAGCACGGACACGCTGCTGTCCGCCGCGCCCGCCGACCGGGCCGGTGGCGCGGCCGCCGTCGAGAAAACCGGCTACGAGCTGGGCGCGGGCCTGGGCACGACGGCGTTCGGTTCCCTGGCCGCCACCGTCTACGCGGCACACCTCGTGGTGCCACCCGGCGTGCCGGAGGCGGCTACCCGGCTGGCCCGGGCCGGACCGGCCCAAGCCGAGGCGGCGTCGCACGGCCTGGCCCAGGCGGCCGAACTCCTCCTCGCCGCCCGGGCCGCCTGCACCGTGAGCGTGCAGGCGGCCGCGTCCGCTGCGTGTGGCTTGTTCATCTTCGCGATGGTTTTTTCCATCATCCCGGGCCGTATAGGTCGTTATACAGTCAGAAGTGTTCGCGTTCGGCTTCGCGGGCGACGACCTCGGCGCGGTCCGCGAGCCGTTCGAGCCCGCTGAGGGGCTGCCGCATCCGGTGGTTGCCGCGCAGCCGCTCGGCGTTGCGGTCCAGGAACGCCCAGTACCCGCGGTGAACGGGCACGCGTCCGGCCCCGTCCGCTTCTTCGGGTCGAAGACGCAGCCGCCGCAGTGGTCGCTCATCCGGTTGAGGTAGGCGCCACCGGCGGCGTACGGCTTGGTCGCGACGATCCCGCCGTCGGCGTACTGGCTCATGCCGATCACGTTCGCCGGCATCACCCAGGGGAACCCGTCGACGAAGGCCGTGGCGAACCAGCGGGTCAGCACGGCCGGGTCGTAGCCGCGTTGCAGCCCGTGGTTGCCGAGCACCATGAGGCGTTCGATGTGGTGGGCGTAGCCGCGGTCGCGGACCCCGGCCAGCGCGGTGCGCAGGCACGCCGCTTCGACCGCGTCGGCGTCGAGGGAACGCCACCACCCCGGTAGCTCACGGCGGGCCTGCAGCGCGTTGCGGCGCAGGTAGCCCGGCCCGTGGTGCCAGTAGAGGTGCCACACCCATTCGCGCCAGCCCAGTACCTGCCGGACGAACCCTTCGACGCTGCTCAGCGGCGCCTCCCCCGCCCGGTACCGGTCCTCGGCCCGCCGCACGACGTCGCGCGGGTCGAGCAGCCCGAGGTTCAGCGGCACCGACAGCAGCGCGTGCGCCATCGCCCAGTCGTGGGTGAGCATGGCGTCCTGGTGCGGGCCGAAGGAGGACAGCCGGTGGTCGAGGAACCGGCGCAGTGCCCGGTTCGCTTCCTCGTGCCGACGGCGAACTGCCGCGGCCCGTCCACGCCGACCGGGTGGATCTTCCCGGCGCGCGCGGCCGCGTCGAGCTCCGCGCGGACCCGGTCGTCGAGCTCGTTTTCCCGCGGGTGCCACGGCGCCGGAACACCCAACCGGGTGGTCTTCGGCGGCGGCTGCCGGTTGTCGTGGTCGTAGTTCCAGTGCCCGCCTTCGGGGGCACCGTCGGCTTCGAGCAGCACGCCGAACTTCCGCCGCTGGTCGCGGTAGAAGTCCTCCATGACGAACCGCGCCCGTCCGGCCGCCCACGCGGCGAAGTCCTCTTTGGACAGCATGAAACCGGGCGTGGGCAGGATGTCGGTGACCACGCCTTCGTCACGCAGCCGCCGGACGAAGGCATCGGCCGCGTGCGACGTCGGCTCGTGCACCACGACCGGCCGCCCGAACCGCCGCAGCCCGGTGCGGTAGTCGGGCGCATCGATCAGGGTGACACGCTCGCCGAGGTCGGCAGCGAGCCGGTAGAGCGCGGCCTGGACCAGGTGCAGCTTCTGCCGGTGGAAGGGCTTGGCGGCGAAGGCGGCGGCCGACCGGATCAGCAGCACATCGCGATCGCGGTGCTCGGGCGTGCCGTGGAAGTGCGGCCCGAGCTGATCGGCGAACAGCCACAGCGCGGGCTCGTCTCGCATGCGCGGAACGCTAACCCGCCCCCGGCGCCCCCGCAGCACGAAGACGCGCGGTCGCGCTAGACGATGGCCTCGAGCGGCCCATCCAGCGTGGCGACCTCCCGCACGGCGTCCTCGAGAGTGGCCGGACAGAGGCGCGCGACCGGCCTCAGCACGTGAGGCGGAATCCAGATCGACTCTTCGGCCAGGGCCTCCCGAGCCAGGCTCTTCGCCGTTTCGAGGTCAGCGTGCTCGGCGATCACCGAAAAGGCCCGGTCCCTGGCGAAACCGGGTTCGAGCCGACCGACGCTTTCGAGCGCGGCGGCCACCGCGTCCGGATCGGGGAACGCGTCGACGATCGGGTCGCCCACCAGTTCCGCCAGCGGAACGAGGGTCTTCGGCCGACGGCAACGTCGCGCACCACCATCGGCGGTTCGCCGGTCGGCTTGGCGACGCAGATCGGCGTTCGTGATGCTGTCCGCCAGCTCGGTGGCTTCGGCTCCCCGGCCGGCCCTCGCGAGAGCGCCGGTGAGAAGCACGAGAAGCTGCTCTCGCGCGACGACACTGGGCACGGTCCGAGCGAGCACGAGCGCCGCACCGACGAGGTCGTCGAACCGCTTGGGCTCCCCCGCGGCCACCTCCGCCAGCCGAGCCAGCGCGCGAACCCGCTGGTAGCAATCGGGGATCGAGTCTGCCAGTTCGCGCGCCCGGTCAGCAGAGCCCGCGACGGCGGTGATTTCCGCGATCTCGGCGAACGCGACCGCACGGTGGTAGGGATTCACGGTTTCGCGGGCCGCCGCCTCCGCGGAATCCAGCATCCCCCATTCGGCGAGGCCGACGGCGAGCCGGCGCAAAGCCTCGTCCTTCAGGTAGGCGTTGTCGATGGTGTCCACCAGCGACCGGGCCGCTTCCTCCGCACCCCGGGAGGCCAGGGCCGACACCGTCTCGATCACCAGCTGAGCCCGGGTGTACGGCCTGGG
This sequence comes from Amycolatopsis sp. cmx-13-12, assembly GCA_049998155.1. Lineage (GTDB taxonomy): Bacteria > Actinomycetota > Actinomycetes > Mycobacteriales > Pseudonocardiaceae > Amycolatopsis. The sequence continues at coordinate 789,195 of JAEBES010000003.1, forward strand.
GGCCGCCGCCGCTCGCGCCAGCGACTCCGCCTGCTCGAGCAGCGACCGCGCGTGGACTGGATCGACGTCCGCCATCGCGGCCGCCGTCTCGACCAAGATGGCTGACTGCACGGACGAACCCCACTCGCCGGCCAGGCCGAGGGCCCGATCGAACTCGCCCAATTCGGCGACGGTGGCTGCGACTTTGACGATCGATCTCTCGTATCGGTAGGACGGGAGGCCCGCCTGCGACGCCACAACTTCGTCCGCCACGGCAGGATCGTCGGCAACGGCGGCCGCCGCGACAGCCTCCACGATGTCCAGCCGGTAGTACTCACCCTCAATGACTTCCGCAACCGCCTTGACCGCATCACGTCGCCCGGCAGCGATGAGAAATTTCGCAACATCAGCGAGCAAGTAGTCCGAACGACGATTCTCCGGCACCCACTCTTCGGCAGTCGCTTGCAGATCGTCTGGCGTGACCACCGCGACGACAGCCAAGAAATAGATCAAGTCTCCACTCAAGACGATGCCGCGACCGGAAGAAATCCTATGCATCAGTCGCTTCGCATACTCGATGTCGCCCACGTAAACGCAAGCGTGCAGTAATTCGCCCCACAGTCGAACTCGATAGTAGCCAGGACCCAGTGCATCGATGGTTTGTTCCACGAGGTCGCGGGCGGCGCGGTAGCCCGCGCCGTCCCCTGCCATCGCCGTCCTCAACGCCACGTGCGCCGCTGCAGGAGCACGGAGCTCAGGATCGTCGAGCGAGCGAACACCGTCCAGAGCACGGGCGATTCCCATCGATGCCCGTTCCGCCGCGACTGCTCGGTGGTACGCCTCCGCCGTCAAGCTTCTCTCATAGAAGTCCTTGGACATCGACAGCAGTCGCTGCACCTCACCCGAACACCCGAGTTCGATGTGTGCACGTACAAGGTCGGGAAGATATCTTCCGTACAACTGGTCCCGAAATCGCACGAAGATTTCCTCCGCTGCATCAAGCCGGCCCGCCGCGATGCAGCCGTTGAACAGCTTCCGCACCTGCTCCCAAGACACTTCACCCCCGGCGACCGACCGGCAAAGGTCCAGGGCCCGGTCGACGGCACCTCTCTGCGCTTCCGCCAGCGCGACAGTTCCGACCGCCTCTCGCCGGCTCAACTCACTGTGGCCCACCGCGCCGGCGAGCGCCTCGGCCCGGCCGTACTCCCCCAGCGCCGCCCACACCGCACGGAGCCGCGCGGGGATGGACCCGCTTCGGCGCGCAAGCCGCTGCATGTGCAACGAGATCCGCAACAGCCCACCGACGTCGGCCTCGGCGGCGTCCAGGAGAACCTGTTTGGTCGCCCTCAACTGCGCCAAGGCCGTCGCGTCGCCGTGGGACCTGGCGAACACCCGGTCGGTCCTCGCCGGGTCCGTGACGTACTCGACCAGGCTCGGCACGTCCGCTTCCGCCAGCAACAGCCGGTGGTACCCGACGAGGAGGTACTCCGGCGTGTCCTCCGGCCAGCCGTTGCGGCGGTAGCCGTCGGCCCAGGCCGAAATCCGCTTCCGGTAGGCCGCGAGCCCGGCCTGGCCGAATTCCTCGCAGGCCGTCTCCCGGAGATCTTCGTGGCCGAGCAGGTACGCCCGCGGGCCGCCCTCCGGCTGCCACCTGCTCCGGCGGATGTCGAACGTCCGGCCCGTCACCGTGCGCAACCGCCTGCGGACGTCGACCAGGGGCTGCGCCGTCAGCTCGGCGATGTCGGCCGCCTCCAGCCCACCGGCGACCGTGATCAGCCCCAGCATGTCCCGGCCGAACGAGTCGCCGTGGAGCAGCTCGTCGAGCTCGTGCAGCATGTCGTCGCGGATGACGTGCGCGTGCTCGGACGGCGCGAGCTCACGCACGTACAGCGGTTCGCGAAGCGGGTGCGTGCTCGCCACGTCCGACGGCAGCGGCGGGTTCGGCCGGCCGGCGACGATCACCCGCATGGTCTGCGTCAGACGGGCCGGCAGCAACGCCGCGATGCTGTGGGCCCGGGAGCCGACCCGGAAGCCCCGGTCCTCGTCCAGGCCGTCCACCACCAGGACCAGCCGCTCTCCGGCCGCCTCACACCGTTCGGCCGCTTGCCGGATCAACCCGGCGAGGCCGATCTCCCGCGTCGACTCCGTCGTGTACGGCGGCCGCGGGAGCTCGAGCAGCTCGCACAGCTGGTCGATGACGACGTCGACGAACGCGCCGCGGTGGTCCTGGCCGGGCAGGCGCGCGGTGATGAAGAAGCAGATGATCCGGACCCCGGGTGGCGGGTGCAGCACGAACCACGACATCAGCGCCGTCTTGCCCGCCCACTTCGGCGCCTGCAGCCACAGGTAGGGGTGGCCTTCGGCGTCCCCCGTGCAGAACTCGGTCAGCTCGTCGAGCACGTCGTTCCGGCCCCGCAGGGGCTGCGGCGCGATCTCCCTGACCCGGTCCAGATATCCCGGCTCCGCGGATCGCCCGCCGGGCGATACCCGGGCCGGCTCGGCGCGGTCCGGGTGCGGACGATCCGGGCCGAGGGCCGGGGCCGCACGAGCGGCTTCCCAGAGGCGCAGCCAGGCCGGCGCGTCCTCGAGCAACTCCGGCTCGATCCTGTCCCGGGCCACGCCGTCGGCTCGGGCACGAAGGGCCGAGACCCGCTCTTGCAGGAGCCGCACGAGCACGATGAGCTGCTGCGGCCGGCGCGGGACGCTCCGGCCCGAGATCCAGTCGGTGATCCGCTGCTGGGTGACGTTCCACGAGGAGTCACCGGCGCCCCGGCGCTGCATGACCCGCTGCGCCGCCTGCTTCTGCGTCAGGCCCGAGATCGTCAGCAGCCGTTCGAGCCGGGCCGCCAGGACCTGCCGGGGATGACTCTCGTTCAAGGTGCCTCCTCACCCTGGCGACGCCTCCGGCCGCACACCGCCGCGACCCGGACATCTTGCCCGCACCGCCGCCCCGGATATCTCCCCCGCGCCGAGTTGTGACCCAATGGCCGCGTCCGGAGGAGACGTCAGGACTCCGCGGCGTAGGCGCGGAGGATCTCCGTGGTGTCGCCGAGGAACCGCGCCACCACCTCGGCCTGGCCCGGCGGCAGGCCGTCCGTCAACCGGGTGATGGCCGCCACGAGCGGGGCCAGCGCGGCCCGGACCTCCACTCGGGCCGTCTCGCTGACGACGAGGGTGACGCGCCGCCCGTCGCGGGGGTGGGGGTCGCGGCGGACGTGGCCTGCCGCTTCGAGGCGGTCGACCAGCACGGTCGCCGATGCGGAGCGGATCTTCAGCGCGTGGGCGAGGTCGACCGTGCCCATCGGGGTGCCGGCCGCCAGGTGCTGCAGCGCCTGGACGTCGGTGGCGCCGAGGCCGAGGCGACGCGCCAGGGCGATCTGGACGTCGTGGGCGAGCGCGAGGAGCTCCCGCAGAGCGAGGTTCACCCGGAGCGCGACGGGACTGTCTTCCACCCGGTCATTCTAAGTTAGCTAGACAATCTAGCGAGTTTTGCTACCGTGGAACCCGTGGACATCCGAGCGATGAACGCCGAAATGACCGCCAGGCTGATCGGCGCCCCCGCCGAAGCCCCACCCGATGGCGGGTACGCCCTGCGCGTCGTCGAGACGCGCGGGCGCCGCACCGGCGAACCGCGGCTCGTGCCCCTGGCCGTGGTCGCGCACGACGGCGGGCAGTACCTCGTCTCCCCCGTCCGTGACCGGGACTGGGTGGAGAACCTGCTGGCCACACCGGCGTGCGTGCTCCTGTCCGGCGGCCGCCGTGAAGGCCGGCGAGCCGACGAGACCGGCGGCGAGGAAGCGGCCGCGGTCGTCGCCACCTACCTGGCCGCGATGTCGGTGCCGTGGGCGATCCGGGCGTTCCCGGTCCCCCAGGACGCGACACCGGCGCAGATCCTGGAGCACCTGCCGGGCATGGCGGTGTTCCGTCTGTCCACAGTGGACGCGGCATGAGCGTCGCGATCGCCGGCGGCGGGCCCGGCGGGCTGCTGCTCGGCTACCTCCTGGCCCGCGCCGGGATCGACGTCACCGTGCTGGAGTCGCGGCCGGACTTCGACCGCGACTTCCGCGGCGACTCGCTGCACCCGTACACGCTCGAACTGCTCGACCGCCTGGGCCTGGCCCGCGACCTGCTGGAACTCGACCACTTCAAGGCGCGCTCGTTCCGGTTCCACACCCCGGACGGCGTCTACCGCGCCGCCGACTACGACCGCCTCCGGACGCCCTTCGGCTACATCGCGCTGATGCCGCAGGTGCGCTTCCTCGACTTCCTCGCCGAGCGGGCGAGCGCCCTGCCGTCGTTCACGCTGCGGACCGGCGCCAAGGTCACCGGGCTGCTCGAAGACGACGACGGCGTGGTGACCGGCGTCCGCCACCGCGGCGGCGAGCTCCCCGCGTCCGTCGTCGTCGGCGCCGACGGCCGGTTCTCCACCGTGCGGCGCCTGGCCGGGCTCGAAGCCCGCTCGCTCGGCGCGACCACCGACCTGCTCTGGTTCCGGCTGCCCCGCTCCCCCGGCGACCCGCCCGACGCGGACCTCGACCTCTACTTCGGGCGCGAGGCCTACGTCGGCGTCCTCGGCGGCGTCCGTGACTGGCAGGTCGGCTACAGCCTCGAAAAGGGCTCGTACCCGGCGTTGCGCGAGCGCGGGGTGGAGCCGATCCGGGCGTTCGTGCGCGAGCGCGTGCCGTGGCTGGCCGACCGGGCCCACCTGCTCACGGACTTCACGCAGACGACGTTGCTGTCGGTCGACATCTCCCGGGTGGACCACTGGTCCCGGCCGGGCCTGCTGCTCCTCGGCGACGCCGCGCACGTCATCTCGCCGGTCGGCGGCAACGGCATCCTGATGGCGATCCAGGACGCCGTCGCCGCGGCGAACCGGCTGATCCCCGCCTTCCGCCGCGGCGGCGTCACGCCCGCGGACCTGGCGGGCGTCGAGGCCGACCGGATCCGCGCGATCGAGCGGGTGCAGGCCGACCAGGTACGGGTCGAGCGGCGGGCGACCGCCGCGCGGGCCCGCGGTCGCGGCGCGGCCCCGCCGAAGCTGCTCAAGTACCTCTTCGCCGTCCCCGCCGTGCGCACCCGCGGCGCCCGCGGCAACGCCTACGGGCCGTTCCCGCCTCAGCTCGACGTGTCCCTCTTGTCGTCGTAGGAAGTCCAGCCGCCCTGCCCTTCGGCCGCCTCGACGTCGGCGTCGGCCGACGCGGCGTGCGTCATCGCCGCGACCGTGCGCTCCAGGCCCTGCTGGACCTCGTCGCCGTCGGCTTCGCGGACGCTGTGCAGCGTCACCGTGATCTCCGAGGACGCCGGGCCGTCGTCGCGGATGCGCAGTTCGCCGTGGTAGTCGTCGGGGCCCTCGGCTCCCCAGCTCAGCGACTTCGTCGCCGGGTCGGTGTGCAGCCACGCCTCGCCGGCGACGCGCTCGCCGTGCACCTCGGCCTCGACGTGGACGCTGTCGCCGCCCTTCGGCTGGGCGACCTTCATCTGCGGGAAGTACCGGGGCAGGTTCTCCGGGTGGCTCAGGAAGGCGAACAGCTCGTCCGCGGGGATGTCGGCGGTCGCGCTGTGGCGGTACTCGGTCATCGTGTCTCTCCATCGTCGGGGTCCGAATCGTGCCGAATACCCCGGATGCGGTGCATTAAAAGGGTTCCGGCGGGGAACCCAGCACGTATGACGGCCACTGAACCCGAGGCCCGGGCACCGCGGCGGGGCCCCGCCCCCGTGCAGGGCCTTGGCATGCTGATCGGCCTGTTGTTCCTCGTCCTGGCCGCACTGGAGCTGATGGCCGGCGTCCCGGCCGGCGACGGGCCGCGCGTGTTGTTCGGGGTGCTCGCCGTGTCCGGGGTGTGGACGCTGGTGCACCTGCTGACCGGCGCCGCCGCGGTGTTCTGCACCCGCTCGTCGCGCTGGGCCGCGCGGTTCCTGGTCGTCGCCGGTGGCTGCTACGTCGTGGCCGGCTTCGCCGGGCTGCTCCCGCTGCCCCCGGCGATCACCGACGCGCTGCCGTGGAACACCGCCGGTATCTGCTTCGACCTGGCGCTCGGCACGGCGATGCTCATCCTGGGAGGGGGCTGGCTCCGGCGCGGGCCGGCTCGACGTCGCTGACCAGCCCGGCCCGCGGCGGGAACCGCACCAGCACCGCCGTGAGCAGCACCGCGAGTCCGAACAGGACATAGCCGTTGCCGGTGAGCTGCCGGCCGAAGTCCCAGTGCCGTTCCACCTCCCCGCCGCGCGGCCACCACCACTGCGGCCCGGCGACGAAGAGCACCGCGCCCGTTCCGGCCAGGACCGCGAACCCGCGCCGTCGTGTGCGGCGGGCCAGCTCCGCCCAGCCGAGCAGGACGACCACGGCCCACACCCAGTGGTGCGTCCACGAAATCGGTGAGACCAGCAGCCCGCCGAGCGCGTTCAGGCCGAGCGCGATCGTCGTTTCCCCCGCGGCCAGCGCGCGCCGCATCCCCCACGCCGTCAGCACGAGCACCACCGCCACCAGCGGCAGCCACCACGCCGTCCGCGCTTCCGGCGGCACCCCGGCCCTGGCCAGCAGCCCGAGGAGGGACTGGTCGCCGGCGTAGGTCGGCTCGCCGACGCGGCCGGTGTCCCAGAGCGCGCCCGTCCAGTACCGCACCGAGTCGGCGCCGGCGAGCAGGAAACCCAGCGCCGTCGCGGCCAGGAACGTCACGGCGGCGGTCACCGCGGCCCGGGTGTCGCGGCGGAGCAGGAAGTACAGCAGGAACACCGCCGGGGTCAGCTTCACTGCGGCGGCAAGCCCGATCAGCAGGCCACGCGGCCAGCGCGGGTGGTCCACCAGGACGTCCAGCACGACCAGCGCGAGCAGCAGCAGGTCGATCTGGCCGGCGTACAGCGTGCGCAGCACCGGCTCCAGCACCTCGGCGGCCAGCAGCAGCGTCATCACCCGCCGCCAGTCGCAGCGCGCGCCGAGTGCGCGCAGCACGGTCACCAGGACCACCGCCAGCACGCCGAGGGTGAGCAGGGTGAGCGCGAGGCAGGCGGCCCAGTACGGCAGCACCGCCAACGGCGTCAGCAGGATCGCCGCGAACGGCGGATAGGTGAAGAGGAGGAACTGGCCGTCGCCGGTGGGCGGCAGCGTGCCGTACAGCGCGTGACCGTGCAGCAACGCCGACGAGCCGAGCCGGTAGACGTCGAGGTCGACGCGGTAGGCCGGGAACCGCCACCGGCCGCCGTTGTACGACACGAGTACCGCCACCAGTACGAGCAGCTGCGCGCCCACCAGTACGTACTTGCTCCCCGGCCTCGCCCGCACCCGTGCTCCCCCTCCGGTCACCCCTCGCATTCTGTCGGGTTGCGGCCCGGGCACCATCCGGGAACCCCCCGAGCCGACCCCGGGAAAACCGGTTGCCGTCCGTGTCACCCTGGGGCGCATGGGAACACCGGAGGGCTTCGCATACCGCGACGAGCACGGCACCGTGACCATCACCCACCACGGCCGGCCGGCGGGGACGTTGCGCGGGGCCGCGGCCGCCCGGTTCCTGGCCGCGGTGGCCCGTGGTGACGACCAGCAGCTGCTGATGGCCCGGGTGACGGGCAACTACAAGCACGGCAACGAACGCCGGGCGCGCGAGCACCCCCGCAACCGCGGGCGCTGACTTCCGGGCGCCGGGATCTTGAGGCCGGTGGCCGCCGTTCGGCATGCTGGCGGCGTGACCTACGACGTTCAGGCGATCCGAGCGCACTTCCCCGCCCTCGACGGCGGCGCGGCCCACTTCGACGGACCGGGTGGCTCGCAGGTCCCCGCCGTCGTCGGGGAAGCGGTGGCCGGCACGTTGTGTGCGGCGATCGCGAACCGGGGCGTCGTCACCGCGGCCGAGCGGCGGGCGGGCGCGGTCGTCGCCGAAGCCCGCGAGGCCGTCGCCGACCTGCTCGCCGCCGACCCGGCGGGCGTCGTCTTCGGCCGCAGCATGACGCAGCTGACCTACGACTTCTCCCGGACGCTGGCCCAGAAGTGGGGCCCGGGCGACGAAGTCGTGGTGACCCGCCTCGACCACGACGCGAACATCCGCCCGTGGGTGCAGGCCGCGGCGGCGGCCGGCGCCACCGTGCGCTGGGCGGATTTCGACCCGGCCACCGGGGAACTCCCGCCGCTCGGCGGGCTGCTGTCGGAGCGGACCCGGCTGGTCGCGGTGACGGCGGCGTCGAACCTGCTCGGCACCCGCCCGGACGTCCCGGCGATCGCGGCGGAGGTGCACGACGCGGGCGCCCTGCTGTACGTCGACGGCGTCCACCTGACTCCGCACACAGCTGTCGACATCACCGCGCTCGGGGCCGATTTCTACGCGTGCTCGCCGTACAAGTTCCTCGGACCGCACCTCGGCGTGGTCGCGGCGGCGCCGGAGCTGCTCGAGACGCTGCACCCGGACAAGCTGCTGCCGTCGACCAACGCGGTGCCGGAGCGGTTCGAGCTGGGCACGCTCCCGTACGAGCTGCTGGCGGGCACGACCGCAGCGATCGGCTTCCTCGCCGGGCTCGTGCCGGGGACCGGGACGCGCCGGGCGCGCTTGCTGGCGTCGATGGCGGCGCCGGAGACGCACGAGAACGCGCTCCTGGCCCGGCTCGACAGCGGTCTGGCTGCTCTTCCGGGAGTCACGCGGTACGGGGCGCCGGAGCGGCACCGGACTCCGACGGTGCTGTTTTCGGTGGCCGGGGTGGCGTCGCGGGCGGTGTACGAGCACCTCGGGGCGCACGGGGTGAACGCGCCGGCCGGGAGTTTCTACGCGCTCGAGTGTTCGCGGCACCTGGGGCTGGGTGACGCGGGAGCGGTCCGGGCCGGGATCGCCCCGTACACGACGGAGGACGACGTGGACCGGCTGCTGGCCGGGGTGGCGTCGCTCCCGCGCCGCTGAGGGCGGGTGGCGAGCCGGGGGTTTTCCCGGCTCACCACCCCGGACCTCACGGCACCGGCGCGAAGCCCGCCGGGCGGGCGGTGAACGTGCCGCGGCCCTGTGTGCGGCTGCGCAACCGGGTCGCGTAGCCGAACAACTCCGCCACCGGCACCGTCGCCGTCACCACCGCCGTCCCCGGCCGGACCGCCGAACCGGCCACCCGGCCCCGGCGGGCGGCGAGGTCGCCGAGCACGCCACCGACCGCGTCGGACGGAACCGACACCGTCACCTCGGCCACCGGCTCGAGCAGCCGCAGCACCGACGACCGGAGCGCGTCCCGCAGCCCGAGACGGCCCGCCGTGCGGAACGCCAGGTCCGATGAGTCGTTCGGGTGCGTCGCCCCGTCGGTCAGCGTGACGCGCAGGCCCGTGACCGGGTGCCCGCCCAGCGGTCCCTCTTCCAGGGCGTCCCGGCAGCCGGCCTCGACCGCGCGGACGTACTCGCGCGGCACCCGGCCGCCGACGACCGCCGAGGCGAACTCGAAGCCCTCGTCCGCCGGTGCGACGTCGAGGACGACGTGGGCGAACTGGCCCGCTCCGCCGTCCTGCTTGACGTGCCGGTAGACCAGCCCGGTCACCCCGCTGACCACCGTCTCGCGGTAGGCCACCGACGGACGGCCCACCGCGACGTCCAGGCCGCGGTCCCGCCGCAGCTTCTCCACCGCCACCTCCAGGTGCAGTTCGCCCAGCCCGGACAGCACGGTCTGCCCGGTCTCCGGGTCGACCCGCACGACCAGTGCCGGGTCCTCCTCGGCCAGCCAGGCCAGCGCCGACGTGAGCCGGTCACCGGCCCGCCGGGCCTCGACCGCCACCGAGACCACCGGGTCCGCCGTCACCGGCGGCTCCAGCACCACCGGGTCGCCGGGCGCGCTGAGGGTGGCGCCGACGCGCGCCGCCTTCGGCCCGGCGACCGCGACGATGTCGCCGGCCACCGCACTGTCTACTTCGGACTGCCGGTCCGCCTGCACGCGCAGCACGCGCGCGACGCGTTCGGTGCGGCCCGCGTCCGTCACCCGGTCTCCCTTCCGCAGCGTTCCCGAATACACCCGCAGGTACGTCAGCCGTCCCGTCGTCGTCGAGACGACCTTGAACACCAGCGCGGCCAGGGGCGCCGCCGGGTCGGCGGGCCGGTCGGGCCGCACGGGCGGGACGTCGGCCGGCGACGGCAGGTACGCGACGACGGCGTCGAGCAGCGGCTCGATCCCGAGGTCGCGGTAGGCCGCGCCGCACAGCACGACGAGCCCGGCGCCGCTGAGGGTCAGCTCCCGCAGCGCTTTGTCGAGGGTCTCGGCCGAGATCCGGCCGGTGGCGCAGAACTCGTCGAGGGCCACCGGGTGCAGTTCGGCGACGGCCTCCTCCAGTTCCCGGCGACGGCGGCGGGCCTCGGCGACGAGGTCGTCCGGCACGTTTTCCGGGCGCAGCAGGTCGACGACGCCGCTGAAGCCGTCCTCGCGCCCGATCGGCAGCTGCACGACCAGCGGCGCCGGGTGCAGCCGCGCCCGGATCGAGGCGACGGCGGTGTCGAGGTCGGCGCCCGCGCGGTCGAGCTTGTTGACGAACGCGAGACGTGGCACGCCGTACCGGTCGGCCTGCCGCCACACGGTTTCGCTCTGCGGCTCGACCCCGGCGACGGCGTCGAACACGGCGACGGCGCCGTCGAGCACCCGCAGGGAGCGCTCGACCTCGGCGGTGAAGTCGACGTGGCCGGGCGTGTCGATCAGGGTGAGCCGGTGGCCGGCCCACGTGCAGCTGACGGCCGCGGCGAAGATGGTGATGCCGCGGTCGCGTTCCTGCGGGTCGAAGTCGGTGACGGTGGTGCCGTCGTGGACCTCACCGGTCTTGTGGGTGGCGCCGGTGCGGTGCAGGATCCGCTCGGTGACGGTGGTCTTGCCCGCGTCGACGTGGGCGAGGACGCCCAGGTTGCGGACGGTGAAGAGAGTGCGCACAGCCGTGTCCTTCGTGGACGAAGTGATCGGGACGGCGCGATTCCCCGCGACGGAGTCCGGGAACTGTCACGGAGTCCGGTGCGAGCCGCGCGGCAGGCACCGGGAACGCGGAGACACCAGGATCACCTCGGACCGCGACCGGGAAACGACGGCGACGCAGCAACGCACGGCCGGCTCCCTTCGATCGACGCGGCAGGCAAGTTCCCGCGAAGGGTAGCGACACCCCGCCCGCCGGCCAACGCAATTTCCCCGTGCTCAAAGGGTCGACACGCGTGATCAGAAGGTCGACACGCGTGATCAGGAGGTCGACACGCCGGCCGACTGCGGGTCCCGCCGTGTCGACCCTTCAATCACGCGTGTCGACCTTTCAATCACGCGTGTTGACCCTTCGGGCACGGGGTCAGGGGGCGGGTGGGGCCACTACGCGGAGCTGGAGCATGGCCGCGAACCTGGCCTGCGGGTCCGTCAGGTCGAAGGCGCCGACCTCGGCGAGGCGGCGCAGGCGGTAGCGGAAGGTGTTCGGGTGCACGTGGACGGCCGCGGCGGCCGCGATGACGTCGCCGAAGGCGTCCAGCCAGGCGCGCAGCGTCTCGACGAGGTGGGCTTGGTGCTGGGCGTCGTAGTCGAGCAGGCGGGCGACCACGCCGGTCGGGCGGTCGCCGCGGGCGGCGACCAGGTCCTGCAGTTCCAGCAGCAGGGCCTCGACGTGCACGTCGGCCAGCAGGGCGACCCGGCGGCCGGCGCCGTTGCCCGTGCGCAGGACCCGCAACGCCCGGTCCGCGCTGCCGCGGGCTTCCGGCAGCTCGGCCGCGCTGCGCGCCACCGGGCCGATGCCGACCACGGCCCGGACCCGGTCCCCGACCCGGTCGAGGAAGTCCGTGGCGATCCGCAGTGCACGCTGCTCGGCGTCGGTGTCGCGGGTCACCGGCACCAGCCCGTAGGCGGTGTCGCCGACGAGCGCGGCGGCGCACCGCGGGTGGACCGCGCTCAGGTGCATCGCCAGCCCGTCGCTGAGGCGCTGGCGGCCGGCGGCGAGCTCGGCGTCGGCGGCGCCGGTCCCGAGCACGGCGAGCGCCAGCACGACGACCGGCTGGTCCGCCAGGCCGAGCCGGCTCAACGCCTCGCGCGCGCCCGCCCCGCCTTCGAGCGCCGTGCTCAGCAGGTCCGCCCGCAGCCGCCGTTCGACGTCGGCGCCGGCCCGGATGCGCAGCAGGTGCAGGGCCACCAGGCGGGCCGCGTCCCGCAACGCCTGCGCGCGGTCGGGTGTCAGCGGGGCCGTCACCGCGGCCCAGATCGAGCCGAGGATCTCGTCGCCCGCCCGTACCGCGACGGCGACACGCGGGATCATGAAGCCCTCCGGGCTCTCCGGCGGCCGGTCGACGAAGACCGGCTGATCGCTGCGGTAGAGCTCGCGGAACACCCCGCGCTCGGCCAGCATGCGCGCGAACCGCTCGGGCACCTGCCGGCCCAGGATGGTCTCGACGCGCGAAGGGTCGGCTTCGTCCTGCCGTCCGGAGAACGCGAGCACGCGGGAGCGCCGGTCCTCGATGGTGACGGGTGCGTCGATCAGCGCGGCGATCGCGTTGGCCACCGCGAACAGGTCACCGGACGGCAGCCCGGCCAGGGTCTCGCGCTGCGCGTCCCCCACATCGCCCTCGGCCAGCAGCGACCGCAGCATCGCGGCGAGCTGGGCCCAGGACGCGCCCCGGGCGAGGCTCAGCAGGGCGACGCCGGTCTCCTCGACGGCGGCGGTGATCGCCGGGGTCACCGTGACCGGGGCGCGCAGCACGAGCCCGGCCGCGTCGTGGCGGGCCAGCGTCCGCAGCTGCCGCACGACCTCGTCCGGGTCGGCGAGGCCGACGCCCAGCACGAGGGCGTGCTGCGGCAGCGCGGGCTCGTCGAGCGGATCGTGGATGGCGACGCCGCCGATGCCGCCGGGGCGCTCGCCGTCCCCGAGGACGAGGTGCAGGAGCGTGCCGCCCAGGTCGTCGAGGACCCGGCCGAGGCCGGTGTGCGGGCGCGGGTTCACGGAAACGAGCACCTCCCGAAGCTAGGCGCGAGACCGGCGGCGCAGTTCGTCGTGGCGGACGAATTCAGTATGTGCTTTCGTCGCCCGCGACGAACTCTCTCGGCCAGGGTACGTTCTCTAGATCAGCTTCGCCGCCACGTTGTAGGCCTCCACCAGCAGTTTCGCGTTCGGCACCCGCCGCCGCGGCTCGACGCGGACCGTGCGGCTCTCCCCTGGCAGCAGCCAGAAGTAGTTGTCGCCGTAGCGGGTCGGCAGGACGCGGTCGGTGCCGTTCTTCTCCCGCAGCGACAGCCGGATCATCGCCGCCACCGTGCGTCCGTCGTTGCGGATCGTCGCCGTGTACGCGTCGCCGTCGGCCCTCAGTGACGTCGTCAGGCGCGCACCCGGGAGCTGGTTGAGCGCGCGCATCGCCGTGTCCGTCCGGTAGCGCCAGTACGTGTTCTCCGACAGCACCGTTCCCCGGTCGTCGGTCAGGGTCAGCCGGAGCAGGTGCAGGTCCGGCAGTCCGCCGTCGAACGGAACCGTGAACGCCGCGGCGGCCGCAACCGGGGCCACGTCGAGCTTCTGCTGCCGGACTTGGCCGAGCGATGTCCCGTCGAGGCCGTACAGCCGGGCCGTGGCGGTCACGCCGGTCAGCGCGGACGGCGTGTGGTTGACCACGCGCACCTGCCACGTCGCCAGGTCGGCCTGAACGTGCCGCGCCTCGCAGCCCTTGCGCGCGCCGTAGTAGCTGCCGTTGACGTCGAGGTCGTAGTCGTAGGTCTGCCAGACCGTGCTGTGCCAGGCCGGGTGCGACATCCACAGCAGCACGCCGGTGGCGTCGTTCCACAGCTTCGCGTTCCACGCCTCGAAGATCGCGCGCATGCTCTCGTAGTTGACGAACTGCGCCTTGCGGCAGAACTCGGCCAGGCTCGTCGACGGCGCCAGCCGCGCGTCGATCGCCGCCAGGTAGCTCTGCGGGGACTGGTTGCCGTTCGTGGACCAGTCGTGCAGGAACCATGGCGCGCCGATCGGCCAGCCGGGGTCGCCGGTGCCGACCAGGTTGCGCATGCTCTCGACCACCGACACCGTCGGCAGGCCGATCTCGCTCCAGAACCCGGCCTTGCCGCCGGTCGCCTCACCGGTGAAGTACCGCTTCGGGTCCTGCCAGTAGTAAGGACCATCTCCGGTGATCACGCCGCCCGCCGAGTTGCCCTGGTAGAGCAGGTCGGTTTCGGTGTGGACGATGTCTCGCAGCGCGTTGTCGATCGCCGGCGGCGGGGTGCCCTCGTTGCAGCCGAACCAGACCGTCGCGCACGCGTGGTGGCGGTAGCGCAGCACCGTGTCCTTCGCCTGCGCCAGGAAGATGTCGTGGTTGGCCGGATCGGTCGACCAGCCGTCCCAGAACTCGTTCCAGAGCAGGATGCCGTACTTGTCGCAGGCGTCGAACAGCTCCGGCCGGTACGACGACCCGACCCAGTTGCGGATCAGCGTGAAGTTCATGTCGCGGTGCATCGCGACGACGGCGTCGGCCCGCTCGGCCGGCATCCGGCGCAGGAGTTCGTCCCAGCCCCAGCTGCCGCCGCGGGCGAAGATCTTGACCCCGTTGACCAGGAACGTGAGCGGCTTCGGGCGGTTGTCCACCGTGGCGGCGTCGGTCCAGGTGTCGCCGTCCTGGGACACCTGGATCTTGAAGGTGGCCGCGTAGGCGGTTTCCCAGGTCAGCACGACGCGGTCGAACGCCGTCGGGGCGCCGAGGTCGACCTGCAGCCACTGGTCGTCGCGGTATTCCGACGTCCAGCGGGTGTTCGGGTCGCCGTCGAACGCGCGCTCGGGCGGGTTCCCGTCGGCCACCGACTGCGACGCCGACGGTTTGCCCTGGGCCAGGTCGGGGCCGGAGCCGTTGAGCACGGACATCGTCCAGAGCGAGAAACCCCAGCTGGTCGCCCGCTGCAGCCCCTGCATCCGGACGAACCGGGCGTTCTGAGGGGCCAGGTCGACGGTCTGGGTCGCCCGGCTGTCCGAGATGACGATCGGCAGGTCGTAGGCGTACCCGATCTCGCGCAGGCCGATCTTGACCGTCCGGCGGTCGCTCGTGGCGGCCCCGATCGCGGCGGTCAGCGTCAGGTCGTGGAGGTTCGGGTCGCCGTAGCCGTTGGGCCACCACAGCTTCGCGTTCTCGACGCGCTGCTCCGGGAACACGACGTCGGTGGCCTGCCCGGCCGGGATCGTGACCGTCGTCGCCAGGTTCACCGGGCCGAAAGCGGCCGTGACCTTGACCCGCTGGGCGGTTGCGGCGGTGTTGCGGACCGGGACGGTGAGCGTCACCACGGCGGTCCTGCCGTCGGGCACCTTCGTGTCGACGCGGACGTCGCCGAGCACGGCGGCACCGGTCGAGCGCAGGCGGACGTGGTCCCAGAGGCCGGATGCGCGGTCGCGCACCGCGGGCATCCAGTCCCAGCCGGACACGGCGAGGTAGGTCGGCGAGTTGTCGAACATCGTGCCGCCCGCGTCGACCCAGGAACTGCCGTCGGACCCCTTGTCACCGGGGCTGCCGGGCCGCGGCATCGGCGCGATCTTCACGGCCAGGACCTGCTCGCCGGTCCGGCGCAGCGCGGCGGTGACGTCGTGGACGCCACGGCCGAACGGGTGACTCTGCGTGGCGATTTCGGCTCCGTTGAGCCAGATCTGCGCTTCGTGGTTGACGCCGTCGAACTCCAGCCAGACGTGCCGGCCCGGGGACGTGTCGAGGCCGCGCGGGAGGGAGAACCGCCGGCGGTACCACCACGCGTGGCGGGAGAGCGCTTCCGGGACGTGCAGGTTGTTCATCCCGGCCACCGGATCGGGCAGCTGGCCCTGCTCGACGAGCGAGGCCAGCACGGTGCCGGGCACGGTCGCCGGGAGCCAGCCGCGGGTGTCCACAGCGGTCGATGAAAGGGCCTTGCCGTCGCCGGTCGGTGCCCAGTCGTCCATGGTGAGCACCCAGCCGGATTCGAGCGGCACGGTGCCGTCGGCCGCCACGGCGAGAGCGGGCGGGTCGTCGTTCGGGCGCACCGGGAAGCTCGTCCAGCCGCGGACGGCGGGCCGGCCCTCGCGACTGGTGCCGAAGACCTGGAAGCCGTTGAGCCCCAAGGGGTTTCCGGTCGAGCGGCGGCTCGCGGTGAAGCGGACCCAGCGCGCGGTGACGGCCACCGGGATCGTGACGACGCCGCCGGCGCCGTCGTCGGTGTGGTGGACGGTGCGCCAGGCCCGGCCGTCGCCGGAGACGTCGAGGTCGAACGCCGTCGCGTAGCTGGACTGGACCTCGAAGCCGCTGGTGCGGGAGCGGGAGGCACCGGCGTCGAACGCCGGGTCGCCGGTCTGGGCCTCGAAGGTGAGGACGACGGACTCGATGGCGCAGGGCGCCTGCAGGTCGACGACGATCCACTGGCCGTCGCCCGGCGCGGCGCGCCAGCCGGAACCGCGCACGCCGACCTGGGCGAGCCCGTCGACGGCGAACTCGGCCGGGGTGGCGGCGTAGGCGGTCGAGGAGACCTGGACCGGCCGGAACAGGGCGAGGTCGGTCCGGCGGCTCTCGGGCGCGGCCGGTGCCGCCGACGCGACGCCGGGCAGGACGGCCGCGAGACCGAAGCCCGCCAGCAACCCGGTTCCGGCGGTCAGGACGTGCCGGCGGGACAGGGCGGCCACCTCCGCGCGCTCGTTCTCCTCCGCCATGCGGACTCCGTTCTTCGGGCGGCAACCGGGGACCTGGCGGGGTGTGGTGCCGGGGCTGACAACGTTGCCAGGAAGCTTCCGCCGGGGCCGTCGACACCGTCAAGAAGACAAGGAAGACAAGAATCCGGGGAGATGACATCGATGTCCGCGGCACCGAACGCGCCGGGTCGGGGGGTCAGGCTTCCGTGTGCGCCACGGCCAGCTCCACCGCGGACCCCAGATCGTTGACCCACCGGAAGCCCCGGTCCGCCAGGTGTTCCCAGCCCGGCCCGGCCGTGGCCACCTCGCACCCCAGCGCCCGGACCCGCGCCGCCAGGAGGTCGTCGGCCGTCGTCGGGGCCGTCGACCACAGCACCACCAGGACCGGGTCGAGGCGGGCCGCCAGGTCCGCCACCGTTTCCGCGGGGACCAGCTGTCCCAGGTACGTCACCGGGACCGCCGCCTCGGCCAGGGTGGCCCGCAGCGCCTCGATCGGCAGCGAGTGCCGCTCCGCCGGGCAGCACGCCAGCAGCACCGGGCGGCCCGGCACCGCCGCCGGGAAGCGGCGGCTGAAGCGCTCGAACGCCAGCGAGATCTCCGAGGTCAACGCCCACTCCGACGCGAAGCACACGTCGCCGCGCTGCCAGCGGTCGCCCAAGCCGCGCAGGACCGGGGCCAGCACGTCGGTCCAGGCCGCCGCCGGGCCCAGGGTCCCCAGCGTCTCGTCCAGCAGGCCCGCCACCGAGGCGTACCGGAGCTCGTCGGCGGCATCGGTCAGTTCACGCGCGCGCCGCGACGCCGGTACCTCCAGCCCGTTCGGCGCGTGGCCGAACGCCGCGCCGGCCGCCTCCCGGACCGGCATCCCGCGGGCGACCAGGCGCTGCATGTGCTGCAGGCGGCGGACATCCGCGTCGGAGTAGCGGCGGTGGCGTCCGGCGCCGGCGGGCGGCCCGATCCCGTACCGCGCGCTCCAGCTGCGCAGCGTCACCGGCGACACCCCGAGCAGCTCGGCCACCTTGCCGGGCGCCCAGGCCCCGGGCGGCGCGTCGTTGTCGGGTTCCACCGTGCCCCTTCGCCTCGCGGACCGCGAACTGTCGAAGTTTAGCGATCCCCGCGGCGGCCGAACGGCGAAGACACGCAGGCCCCGGGCCCGGGGTCGCGGCCGCGCCGAGTGATCTCGCCCCTGGTTGGGTATTCCCCAGGTGCCCGAGGAGGAGGGAGCTCATGACCGAAATCGCCGGCACGACCGACGCCGGGGTGGTGATCGTCCGCTGTGCGGGCGAACTGGACC
Organism: Amycolatopsis sp. cmx-13-12; assembly: GCA_049998155.1. Taxonomy (GTDB): domain Bacteria; phylum Actinomycetota; class Actinomycetes; order Mycobacteriales; family Pseudonocardiaceae; genus Amycolatopsis. Next base: position 807,026 of record JAEBES010000003.1, read on the forward strand.
TCGCTCGCGCGCCCGGGCTGCGGGACGCCCTGCTCGGTCCCATCCGCGCCGGCGCCCGCGGCGTTGTCGCGGACTTCACCGGCACGACCTTCTGCGACTCGACCGTCTTCAGCGTGCTGGTCGAGGCCTACCGCGAAGCCGCCGCGCGGAACGTGCCCTTCGCCATCGCCGCGGGCGAGACCGCGGTCCAGCGGCCGCTGCAGATCCTCGGTCTGGACCGGTTGCTGCCGCTGCACACCGGGCTCGACACGGCCCAGGCCGCCGTTGCGGGCTGACCGGCCCGCCCCCGGGTCTTGATCACCCCGTCGGCCCTGGTCCGACGCCTCCGCGTTCGCTAGCTTGACGATGATCGCAGTTCGCCTGCGCCATCGCCGGGCGGCGCCGCGGGGAGCCGCCGGTCCGGCCGTTTCCAGGGGGATCCACCGTGTCCAGAACACCCCGGCGCGGGGTGAGGCGGCTTGGCGCCGTGCTCGCCGCCGTGCTCACCACCGGTGCTTTCGTCGCGCCGGCCGCCCACGCCGACGGGCCGTCGCTGCTCATCACCGCTTCGGTCGGCGCCGGGCCGCAGCTGGTCGCCAAGCCGTTCCCGATCACGCTGACGCTCACCAACACGACCGACCGGCCGCTGACGAAGGTCACGCTCTGGGACGAGCACCTCGCGGGCTCGTGGCTGTCGATCCAGGACTGGGCCGGCCTCGCCGGCAGCCCGCAGGCCGGCGTGACGATCGACCCGGGCGCCACCCGGACGTTCACGATCACCGCCGCCGTCTGGAGCTGGAACGGCGCCCCGCACGACCGGTTCCGCGGGCCCGACGCCGAGGGCGGCGAACTCAGCGTCCCGATGATCGACCCGGCGACGACGCACGGCCCGGCGTCCGGTGTCCTCTACGGCGACCGGAACGAGAACGGCACCTTCGACGCCGGCGAGGGCCTGCCCGGCGCCATCGCCTACCTGTACGGCACGAGCTCGGGCAACCCGATCGAGGTCACCACGGACGCCGACGGCCGGTTCACCTTCACCGGCCTGCCCGCCCAGCGCTACGGGATCTCCAGCCGGAACCTGCCGGACGGCTGGGTCTACGAGGCCGCCACCGAGCAGCGCGTCGACGTCGACGGCAGCGACCCCGGGCCGGTCGTCCAGCTGCGCGCGGTCCGGCCGTTCTCCGAGAAGCTCCAGGCCACCGGCTCGTTCGACCGCGGCTCCTACCAGGTGGGCGACACCGTCCAGGTCACCGTCACGCTGACCAACGTCAGCGGGGGCGACCTGCACGGGATCACCACGGGCTGTGACCGGTTCGGGGGCTCCGACCACCTGCTCGGGTGGCCGGGCTGGGCCATCGCCGCGCCGGCCGCGATCGACCTGGCCGCGGGCGAGACGAGGACGTTCACCGAGACCGGCACCGTGCCCTCCGCCGCCACCGCGTACGGCTCGTTCTACGTGGCCTGCGACTTCGGGATCGACCCCGGCCCGGTGACCGGGCGGCCCACGCTCGACCTCGTCGCCCACGTGCCGGCCCCGCCGGGCGCAACCGGCGGCGTGATCTACCACGACGACAACGACAACTACACGGTCGACGCCGGCGAAGCGATCACCGGGACGGCCGTCGAGCTGGTCGACCGGGTCGACGGCGCGGTCACCGCGACCGCGGTCTCGGACGCGCAGGGGCACGTGGCGTTCGGGACCGTCCCGGCCGGCCGGTACGAAGTGCGCGTCGACGGCTGGCGGGCGGCCGACGGCGACTACCCGTACGTCTCCGTCGGCACCTGTTGGTACTGCGGTGAGGACTGGGCCCTCCGGTACCGGCGCTGACCTCGCTCCGTGGCCCGGCCGCGCGCCGGGCCACGGACGCCGGCCGCTCCGGCACGCGATCACCCCGGCAGTGACGGAAAACTCGCGGAATTCCCCTGTCCGCCAGACTGCGCCACGGGCCCGGGAGGCCCTAGGGTTCGCATCATGAAGGTCGGCCTGCTCACCCGCGAATACCCGCCGGAGGTCTACGGCGGTGCCGGGGTCCACGTGGAGTTCCTAGCCCGGGAGTTGCGACCGCTGGTCGACCTCGACGTGCACTGCTGGGGCGCGGACCGCCCCGACGCGACCGGGCACACCGACCCGCACGGCTACCGGCAGCCGGCGTTCACGACCATGGACATCGCCGTCTCCATGGCGAACGCCCTCGAAGGCCACGACCTCGCGCACAGTCACACCTGGTACGCGAACCTGGCCGGGCACCTGGCGAAGATGACGCACGGCATCCCGCACGTCGTCACCGCGCACTCGCTGGAGCCGCTGCGGCCGTGGAAGGCCGAGCAGCTCGGCGGCGGCTACCGGGTCTCCTCCTGGATCGAGCGCGAGGCCTACGAAGCCGCCGACGCGATCGTCGCGGTCAGCGGCGGCATGCGCCGGGACGTCCTCGCCGCCTACCCCGCGGTGCCGCCCGAGCGCGTGCACGTGATCCACAACGGCATCGACACCACGCTCTACCGCCCCGACCCGGGCACCGAGGCACTGGCCAAGCACGGCATCGACCCGGACCGGCCGTACGTGCTGTTCGTCGGCCGGATCACCCGGCAGAAGGGCGTCCCGCACCTCGTCCGGGCCGGCGCGTCGCTGGATCCCGGCGTCCAGCTGGTGCTGTGCGCCGGCGGCGCCGACACCCCCGAGCTCGACGCCGAGTTCCGCGGGCTGGTCGCCGAGCTGGAGAAGACCCGCACCGGCGTCCGCTGGATCCCGGAGATGCTGCCGCGCGACGAGGTCGTGCAGCTGCTCACGCACGCCGCGGTGTTCGCCTGCCCGTCGGTCTACGAGCCGCTCGGCATCGTGAACCTCGAGGCGATGGCGTGCGGCACCCCGGTGGTGGCCAGCGACGTCGGCGGCATCCCCGAGGTCGTCGACGACGGCCGGACCGGGCTGCTGGTGCACTACGACGAGCAGGACCCGCAGGGGTTCGAGGCGGGCCTCGCCGCCGCGCTGAACGAGGTGGTCGGCGCCGGGGACCGGGCCGCCGCGATGGGTACCGCCGGCCGCGAGCGTGCGGTCGGCGAGTTCGGCTGGAAGGCGATCGCCGAGCGGACGGTCGCCCTCTACGAGGCGTGCGGGAGGTCGCTGTGAACAGCGAATGCCATGTCCTGGGCATCGTGCTCGCGGGCGGGGAGGGCAAGCGCCTGATGCCGCTGACGGCGGACCGGGCGAAGCCGGCGGTGCCGTTCGGCGGCACCCACCGGCTGATCGACTTCGTGCTCTCCAACCTGGTGCACGGCGGCATCCGGCGGCTGTGCGTGCTGACGCAGTACAAGTCGCACTCGCTCGACCGGCACATCTCCACGACCTGGCGGCTGTCCTCGCTGACCGGCGAGTACGTCACGCCGGTGCCCGCGCAGCAGCGGCTGGGCCCGCGCTGGTACCAGGGCAGCGCCGACGCGATCCACCAGAGCCTCAACCTCGTGCACGACGAGAACCCCGAGTACATCGCGGTGTTCGGCGCGGACAACATCTACCGGATGGACCCGCGGCAGATGCTGGAGGCGCACATCTCCTCCGGCGCGGGTGTCACGGTCGCCGGCATTCGGGTGCCGCGCAAGGAGGCGAGCTCGTTCGGGGTCATCCGGACCACCGACGGGCTGATGATCGACGCCTTCATGGAGAAGCCCGCCGACCCGCCGGGCCTGCCGGACGCCCCCGAAGAGGCGTACGTGTCCATGGGCAACTACATCTTCACCACGAAGGTGATGCTGGAAGCGCTCTACGCCGACGCCGAAAACGCCGCGTCGCACCACGACATGGGCCGCGACATCATCCCCGCGCTGGTCAAATCGGGCGAAGCCGCGGTCTACGACTTCAACACCAATGTCGTGCCCGGCGAAACCGAACGCGACCACGGTTACTGGCGCGACGTCGGTACCATCGACAGCTACTACGAGGCGCACGTCGACCTCATTTCGACGCACCCGATCTTCAACCTCTACAACCGGCGGTGGCCGATCCTGGCCCACCCCGGCCAGCGGGCGGCGGCGAAGTTCGTCGAGGGCGGTTCGGCGAACCAGTCGATCGTCAGCAACGGCTGCATCATCTCCGGCGCCCAGGTCGTCGACTCGGTGCTCTCCCCCGACGTCATCGTCGAGCAGGGCGCGGTGGTGCAGGGCTCGGTGCTGCTCGACGGCGCCCGCGTCGGCCGCGGCGCGGTGGTGCGGCGGGCGATCCTGGACAAGAACGTGGTGGTCCCGCCGGGGGCGCACATCGGCGTCGACCTCGCCCGCGACCGCGGCCACTACCACGTCAGCGAGGGCGGCATCGTCGTGCTGGGCAAGGGGGAACGCGCGATCTGAGCCCCGCTCAGGAGCGGGTGGCCGCCGAGATCCGCTCGACGACCTGCCGGGGATCGATCCCCCAGCGCTCGGCGAGCTCGGAGATCGACGCTCCGGCCGCGTGCTCGGCGGCGATCATGCTGTTGACGACGCCGGCCACGGCTAACTCCTCGGCCACGGGTGCTCGGGCACCCGGGATGCTACATCTTCGTCGCGGACGGCGAACAACCTGCTGTACGTCACCGCGCGGATTTGTCCGGTTCCCGCGGTGGATTCGGTGGATTCGCCTTCGCGCGCGTCGCACTGAACACGGCGTCGAAGATCGGCGTCGGCTCACCGTCGTCGCGCTTCGGCCGCTCGTCCCCCGCCGTGCTCTTTTCCTCTCCCACGCGCCCAGTTTCTGCGACAGCCGCCGATTTCGCTGACACGAAGCCCGAAAATCGCCCGGCCGGGGGATCTCGTTTTCGTGCTTTCCCAGCGTCGAAAAACGATTTCCCGCAGCCCATTTCCGCAGATCCCGGGAATATCCCGGGCCGTCCGCGGATTGCACCCGGCATGAAGGCAGTGATCTACCGCCGCCACGGCGGACCCGAGGTGCTGGAGCTGTCGGAGCGGGCCGTCGCGGACCCGGGACCGGGCGAGGTGCGCGTCCGGATCGTGGTGTCCGCGGTCAACCCCACGGACTGGAAGGCCCGCAGCGGCCTGCGCGCCGAGCCCGGCGCGGAAATCCCGGACACCGTGCCCAACCAGGACGGCGCGGGCGTCGTCGACGCGGTCGGCCCGGACGTGACCGGGTTCGCGCCCGGCGACCGCGTGTGGCTGATCGTGGCGGGCGCGTACGGGCCCGCGTCCGGCACGGCCCAGGAGTACACGGTGTTGCCGGCCTGGAAGCTGGTCCGCCTGCCGGACGGCGCCGGGTTCGACGAGGGCGCGGGGCTCGGCATCCCGGCGCTGACCGCCCACCGGGCGCTCACGGTCGCCGAGGACGGCCCGGCCCGGCTCTCCCCCGGCGCACTGGCCGGCCGCACGGTGCTGGTCAGCGGCGGGGCGGGCGCGGTCGGCAATGCGGCCATCCAGCTCGGCCGCTGGGCCGGGGCGACGGTGATCGCGACGGTCAGCAGCGCGGAGAAGGAGGCACTGGCCCGGGCGGCCGGAGCCGACCACGTGCTGCGCTACCCCGACCCGTCGCTGGGCGAGCGGATCCGCTCGGTCGCGCCGGACGGGGTGGATCTGGTGGTCGAGGTCGCGATGGGGGTCAACGCCAAGCTGCACACGGAGGTCCTGCGCCCCAGGGGCACGGTCGCCACCTACGGCGACGACCGCGGCACGGGGACGGTGAGCCTCGATTTCGGGACGAACCTGTGGCTGAACGCCCGGTACCAGTTCCTGGTGCTGTACACGGTGGGCGAGGACAAGCTGCGCGCCGGCGCGGAGGACATCACGGCGGCTTTGGCCGACGGCGCGTTGCGGGTGGGCGAGGACCGAGGGGTGCCGATCCACCGGTTCCCGCTGGAGGAGACGGCGAAGGCCCACGCGGCCTCGGAGGACGGGATCACGGGGAAGGTGCTGATCGACGTGGGTCCGGCCGACTGATCCGGGGCCGCGGACTCGCGCGGGGTGCACACGGGCGGTCCCGCGGCCCGCGCGAACGGGCCCCGCGGCGGCCCGCGCGAGCTAGCCTCGCGTAAGCAGCTCCGCGCGGGCAGGTCCACGCGAACAGGCCCACCAGAGGCGGGCCCGCGCGAGTTCTCGCACGAACGGGCTCCCCGCGAGCGGCCCGCGTAAGCCAGCCTCGCGCGAGCAGACCCACGTAGGGCCCACGCAAGCCGGCTCCCCGCGATCAGGCCCGCGTAAGCCATCCACCCATCCTGACCGGCTTTCCTGTCGCTAGACAGGAAAGCCGGTCACGACATCGCGGCCTCCGTCAGCCCGATTTCCTCCAGCACCGCCCGGCCCCCTCCCAGCAGGCAGTCCGCCTCCGCGGCCCGACCCAGCGCGGCCTCGGCGTTCCCCAAGTCGAGCAGGGCCCGGCCCTCCTGGGTGCGATAGCCGATCCGGCGCGCGGTCGTGAGGGCCAGGCGGTAGGGCCTGACCGGTTCAGCCGGCGTCGACGCGCAGGCCGCGGCGCAGGGCCTCGACCTCGTCGGCGAACATGCGGCGGGAGATCCCGGCCGTCTCGACCATCCCGGAGCCGTGGAAGGTGCCCGGGTAGTGCCGCAGGTCGACGAGCACGCCGGCGTGCGCGAGCCGCTGGGCGTAGGCGATGCCTTCGTCGCGGAGGGGATCGAACTGGCAGGTGGTCACGAACGCGGGCGGCAGCCCGGTCAGGTCGGTGGCCCGGGCCGGGGCGGCGTAGGGCGAGACGTCCGGGCCGCCCGGTTCCGCGCCGAGGTAGCTCGTCCAGCTGTGCACGGCGTTCGGCCGGTTCCAGATCGGCGTGTCGGTGTAGTCCCGCATCGACGGCGTCTCCAGGCGGTCGTCGAGCTCCGGGATGCCGAGGTACTGGAAGCACAGCTCGGGGCCACCGCGGTCGCGGGCCAGCAGCGCCACCGCGGCCGAGAGGCCACCGCCGGCGCTCTCGCCGGCCACGCCGAGGCGGGTGGGGTCGACGCCCAGCTCGTCCGCCTTGGCCGCGACCCAGGTCAGGGCGGCGTAGCAGTCCTCGACGGGAGCCGGGAAGGGGTGTTCGGGGGCGAGCCGGTAGTCCACCGAGACGATCACGATGCCGAGCTCGTCGACCAGGCGCAGCAGGGCGGGGTGGAACATGTCGAGGTCGCCGAGGACGAACCCGCCACCGTGGATGTAGAGCAGTCCGGGCACGGCGGTGGTGCGGTTCGCCGGCGAGTAGATGCGCACGGGGACGTCGGGGGCATCGGACGGCCCGGGCACCGCAGTGTCCTGGACGTCGACGGGGGTGGTGGGTTCGTAGCCGGGCAGGATCCGGCCGAGCTCCGCCATCGAGGACCGCGCGGCCAGGAGCGACTCGTGGTCGGTGAGGGTCACGGCCGGGAGCATGTCCAGCCAGGGCAGCAGCTCGGGATCGATCGCGTAGGTCATGGTCCGATCATCGGCGCCGTCCGGCGAGCCGGGCCACCGCCACGCGGCGGGGGTTGCCGGGCCGAACCTCGCCACCCGGCGGAGTGCCCTGGCGGGTGGGGGTTTCGGCGGGTCCGGCCGGGCCGCGATCCGGCGCCGCGTGACGTAGCGGGAGGACTCCAGCTGCCCGGCCATCCGCGGCGGTGTTGCGGGGCCGACACCTCGCCGACGCGGTGGGGAGGTTGCCCGGGCGATTGGTGCCGACTCGCCGCCGCGTTGGCGGACGCCTGCCGCTGCCCGGCCACGAGCGCTGCCCTGCCGAACCTCGCCGACCCGACACCCTCTGGCTGGAAGACTGCCGCCGCTCGGCCACACGCGTTGCGGCGCCGAACCTCGCCGACCCGCCGCCGCGTTGGCGGAGGCCTGCCGCTGCCCGGCCACACGCGTTGCCGGCCGAACCTCGCCGACCCGCCGCCGCCTGGCGGGGACGGCTCCTCCACCTGCCCTCGGCCACGCGGTGATGCTCGCCATCCGGTGGCGGGCGCGCCTATCGTGGCGGGATGAAAGGCCTGCTGCTGCGGCTGTCCGGGCTCGATGCCGACGCCGAGAACGCCGTGCGGGTGATCGGGTTCTTCGACCACCTGATCACCGGCCGCGCCGGGCTGGATGTTCTGGTGCGCAACACTGCCGACCTCGCCGGTTGTCCCGTCGGGGTGCATGCACCCGGGCAGGGGCTGTCGCTGCGGGCCGCACCGGGCGGGGCCGTCGGTACCCCGGCCGCGGCGCCGGTGGGAGCCGCCACGCGGGCACTCGAGGGCGGCGTGGTCGTGTGGGTGGCGCGGGACGGCGCGCCCCTTCCGCTCGATGACATGCTGCTCGAACGGTTCGCCATCGCCGCCGCGATCCTGCTGGAGCACTCCGGTGTGCCGCGGCCCGAGCTCGGGGATCCGGCGCTCGTCGAGCTGGTGCTGTCCGAGGACACCGGCACCGTCGAACGGTCCCGCGCCCTGCACCTGCTCGGCTTCGGCCCGGCGACCCGGTTGCGCGTGCTCGCGGGCACGGGCGTCGACGCGCTCGCGGGTCGTTCGGCGCGGCTCGGCGGGATGCGGGCGGTCCTGCTGCCGGGCGAGGTGGCTTCGCTGCCGGACGGCGCTCGCGCGGGTGTCGGCCCGGCGGGGGCGGCCATCGACGTCGCCCGGTCGTGGAGGGCCGCCCGGACGGCGCTGCGGTTCACCTCGGCGGCCGAGCCGGTGGTGTGGTGGGAACGGCTCGGCGGCCTGGCCGCGCTCGCGGACAAGCTGGCCCCCGCGGAACTCGCGGAGCTGGCCGACGTCCGGGCCCTCGACCACCTCGCGGCCGAGCCCCACGGCGCGGACACGTTGGCGGCGTTGGACGCGTTGTGCGCGACGGGGTCGGCCCGCAAGGCCGCCGCGGCGCTGCACCGCCACCACAGCACGATGCCGGCCCGGCTGGCCCGCGCGGAGGCCGTACTGGGCTTCGAGGTCGACTCGCCGGCCGGGCGGTTCCGCCTCCACCTGGCCCTGGTGCTGCGGCGCCTGCGGGACAACGCCGCGCTCGACTGACGTCCTGAGTGACTCGGCATCGGCGGGACCGGAAGGCGGCTCGACTGACCGTCCTCAGTGGACTCGACGCCGGCGGGACCGGAACGCGGGCTCGGCTGACCGTCCTGAGGGGACCCGGCTCAGCTCACCGGCAGCCGCCGGCGTGACCGCCGCACCAGGTCCGCCGCCGCGGCCGGCCATTCCGGGTAAGCGAACTCGAAGCCCGCCGCCGTCAACCGGCCCGGGACCACGCGGCGGCTCTTCAGCAGCAGTTCCGTGTCGCTGCGGAGCACGAACGCGCCGATCTCCGCCAGCCACTTCGTCGCCGGCAGCCCCACCGGCACCCCCGCCGCCGCTCGGAGGGTGCGCAGGAAGTCGCGGTACGGCAACGGTTCCGGGGCCGCCAGGTTCACCGGGCCGCGCACGTCCTCCCGCTCGATGAGGAAGCCGATCGCGCGGACCAGGTCGTCCTCGTGGATCCACGACATGTACTGCCCGCCGCCCGCCACCGGGCCGCCCAGGCCCAGGCGCGTCAGGCGCAGGAGCATCGCCAGCGCTCCCCCGGGTTCCGGACTCATCACCATCGCCGTCCGCAGCGCCACCTTGCGCGTGCCCGGGGTCGCCGCCTGGCGCTGCTCGCGCTCCCAGGCCTTGGCGATGTCGACGCTGGAGGACCAGTAGGCCGGCACGTCCGGCTCGTCGCCGCCCAGCACTCCGGTGGTTTCGTCGTTCGGCGCGTCGAACCGGTGCGCGTAGATCGTCGCCGTGCTCATCTGCAACCACACCCGCGGCGGCCGGTCCGCGCGGGCGATGGCGCCGCCGACCACCCTCGCCGAGTCGACGCGCGAGTTCAGCATCTCGCGCAGGTTCTCCGGGGTGTAGCGGCAGTTCACCGACCGGCCGGCGAGGTTCACCACGACGTCGCTGCCGTCGACCTCGGCCGTCCAGGGCCCCGGGCCGCGGCCGTCCCAGAGGACGTGCCGCACCCCCGGCTGCGGCCGTGCCTCCCGCCGGGTCAGCACCACGACCTCGTGCCCCTGCCCGCTCAGCGCGCGGCTCAGCACCCGGCCCAGGTGCCCGGTGCCGCCCGGAATCACGATCTTCATGACTTCCCCCTTCACCGCTCCCCACGGTACCGCAAGAGTTGAACACGTTCAATTGTCACGAAAAGTCATCACCGGAATGCGCGACTCATCCGCCGCCACCAAGGCCCCTGGAGAGGCCCGCGGAGACCACCGAAGGCCGCCACGGAAGATCACGGGACGGTCTCCGCCATTCGGCCGAACGGGTGGGAAAAGCTGCAGGTCACGGTCGCGCATCAGAACTTCTTCCGGGCGAAACGACGTCGTCGCGGCTCGATCCCGCGCGCGTAACAGGTTCCGGCGCACAGATCAAGAGGCCTCCGGCCTTCGCAGTCGGGCCGGTCGCCCGGGGTGAAGATCACCGGTGATTTCGCACACTCTTCGTGACGGTCCACCCGGACCAGCCGGACCGCGACCGAGCCCCGGCCTTCCCGCTGAACCAGCCTCCAGGAGAACCCCATGCGCAAGATCAGCAAGCGGTCCGCGATCGTCCTCGGCGCCGCCGGAGTGGTGGTCGTCGCCGGTGTCGCCTACGCGGCCTGGACGAGCACCGGCAGCGGCACCGGCTCGGTCTCCTCGACCACGTCGGTCAACTCGGCGATCACGCCCGCGGGCTCGGGCAGCGCGCTCTACCCCGGTGGCGGCACCGACTTCACCGTGACCGTCGACAACCCCAACGACTACCCCGTCGTGGTCACCTCGATCAGCGCCGGCTCCTCGAACGCGGTGAACGGCTGTGCCGCCGGCACCGTCACCAGCGCGGCCCCCGCGGCCACCGCTGGCACCATCGCGGCGCACGGTTCCGGCACCTACACCCTGCACGCGACGATGAACGCCACCGCGACCGACGCCTGCAAGAGCCAGACCTTCGTGCTGCCGCTCACCGCCACCCTCGCCTCGAACGCCTCCTGATCCGCGGCGGGGCGGTGCGCCAACCGCCGCCTCGCCCTTCCCCGGAAGGACCCCGATGTCCAGGTGGCGCAGCGGTGTTCCGGCGGCCGCGCTCGCGGCCGTCGTGATCACGTGGTTCGCGATCGGCCCCGCGCCGGTGGCGAACACCGCGAACGGCAACGGCAACGGCAACAAGCAGTTCGGCATCGCCGACGTGCCCGGCCGGGCCACCGCGCTGGCGCCCGGCGCGACCGGGACCCGGTGGATCCGGCTGGCCAACACCGAAAACTTCCCCATCCTCGTCCAGACGGTGACGGCCGCGGTCGGCAACCCCGTCGACAGCCGGGGACGCGCCGTGCCGGCCTGCCCGGCGTCCTCGGTGCGGGTCGACGCGCTCACCCGGCCGGTGCCGGTGCCCGGCAACGGCACCGCCGACGTCGCCCTCACCACCCACCTGCTGCCCGGCACCCCCGATGCGTGCCGGTCGGTCACCTTTCCCCTGACCTACACAGGAACGGCGGTCAAGCCATGAAGAACCCGACCCTGCGCCGCGTGCTCGTGGTCACCACGGTGGTCGGCGCGACGCTGGGCGGCGGGATCGCCGTCGCGGCGTGGACGAGCTCCGGTTCGGGTGCCGCGAACGCGAAGGCCGGCACCGCCTCCGCCCCGACGACCACGGCACTGACCGCCGCGGCCTTCACCAGCAACCTGCTCTACCCCGGCGGACCGGCCGGAGACGCCAAGATCACGGTGAACAACCCGAACCCGTACCCGGTCAAGGTCAGCAGCATCGTGGCCAACGGGACGCCGACCGGCTCCGGCGGAACGGGCACCTGCACGACGACCGGCGTGAGCTGGACCGCGCAGACGCCGACGACGGGAAATTCCGTGCCCGCCAACGGAAGCACAACGCTGGCCCTGGCCGGCGCAGTCCAGATGACCACCGCCTCCGAAGACGGCTGCCAGGGAGCACTGTTCGCGATCCCGGTGACGGTCACGGTGGTGAGCGGATGAGCGCCAACCGGGTGGTCTTCGCGGCGCTGCTGGTGGCGGCTTCGTGGACCACAGTGATCAGCGGCCTGGTCGCGGCCGAGGCCGCCTGGCAGAAATCCGCCCCCGGCAGCGGGTACGCGGTGGCGGGCAGACTGCAGACACCCGACCAGCCGGTACTCGACGACGCGAAGTGCAACAACGGCGGGACCGGTCCGACCGCCACGCTGCACTGGAGCTCCCCGGCGCCACTGCCGCCCGGATTCGAGCTGTTCACTGCCTCCTCGAAGAACGGTCCCGTGACGAGCGCGGGAACCACCACGGCCACCTCGGCCACCATCGTCCTTCCCAGCAACAAGACCACGTACGTGAGCGTGCGCGCGGTCGCCGGTGCCTGGCGGGGACCCCGTTCTCCGGAGGTGGCTGCCTGCTGATTCCGGAACCCCCCTGAAAGCCCTGCAACGCAAAGGAAAGAACCATGCTGGAGAACCTGCGTGCCGCCCGCCCGAACGAGGACGGCTTCACCCTCATCGAACTGCTCATCGTCGTCGTGATCCTCGGTGTGCTCGCCGGGGTCGTCGTGTTCGCCGTGCAGGCGTTCAACGGCGACGGCAAGGCCGCCGCGTGCAACGCGGACTGGAAGAGCGTCGAGACCGCCAACGAGGCCTTCTACGCCAAGACCGGTGGCTACGCGGCCAGCCCGGCCGCGCTGAAGACCGCCGGTTACCTGAAGGACGAGCCGTCGACCACCAACGGGTACACGATCGCCATCGCCGCCGGGGTCGTCACGGCCTCCGGTGCCTGCACGCACTGACCTCCTCCCGTGGGGGTGGGCCGACCCACCCCCACGGACCACCTCGCCCCGGAGGGAACCCATGCCCACCCAGATCGGCAGCCGTGTCGACGGCCTGCTCGAGGCGTTGTGGCAGGCGCGTGGCACCGACCTGCTGCTCACCGCCGGACTGCCGCCCCAGCTGCGCGTGCACGGCGACCTCTCCGCGGTCCCCGGCCACCCCGTCCTCACCGGTGAGGACACCCGCGCCCTGCTCGCCGAGCTCCTCACCGACGACCAGGCCCTCGCCTGGCGCACCGCCCGCGAATTCGACTTCTCCTTCGGCTGGCGCGACGAAGCCCGCGTCCGCGGCAACGCCTTCACCCAGCGCGGCGAGACCGTCGTCGCGCTGCGGATGATCCCGCGCCGCATCCCCGGCATGGCCGACCTCGGCCTGCCGCCCGTCCTGGCCGACTTCGCCCGCCGGCACCAGGGCCTGGTCCTCGTCACCGGGCCGACCGGCTCCGGGAAGTCGACCACGCTCGCCGCCGTCATCGACCGGATCAACCGCGAACGCGCGTGTCACATCCTCACCGTCGAGGACCCGATCGAGTACGTCCACGAACACCGGCGTTCCGCGGTCAACCAGCGCGAGGTCGGCACCGACACCGAATCCTTCCCCGCCGCCCTGCGCAGCGCCTTGCGCGAGGACCCCGACGTCCTGCTGGTCGGCGAGATGCGCGACCTCGAGTCGATCCGCTTCGCCCTCACCATCGCCGAGACCGGGCACCTCGTCTTCGCCACCCTGCACACCAACGACACCGCACAGTCGCTGGCGCGGATGATCGACGTCTTCCCGGCCGGGCAGCAGGAGCAGGTCCGGGTGCAGCTCGCCGCGGCGCTCACCGGGATCGTGTACCAGCGCCTGCTCCCCCGCATCGGCGGCGGCCTCGTCGCCGCCTTCGAGGTCCTGGTGGCCAACACCGCCGTCCGCAACCTCATCAAGGAAGGCAAGCCGCACCAGCTGCGCAACGCGCTGGTGACCGGCCGCCGCGAGGGCATGGTGACCCTGGAGCAGTCGCTGTCCCAGCTCGTGGCGGCCGGGCTGGTCTCGCCCGCCGACGCGGCCGCGCGCAGCCTCCACCCGCAGGACATCGACCCGCGGCCGCTGCCCCGGAGCGTGCCGGCATGAGACTCCGCACCCAGCCGCGCACCGTCGACCTCCGCACGGTGACCCCGGACCGCGCCGCCGCCGACCTGCTCGGCGAGGCGCAGGCCCGCGAGCTCTGCGCGATCCCCCTGTCCGTGCGCGAGGACAGCGTCCTGGTCGCGGTGGCCGACGCCGCCACCGCTCCGGCGCTGCAGCAGGCGCTCGGCCGCCCGGTGACCATCGCCGTCGCCGAACGCGCGGACATCCTGGCCACCATCGGCCGCACCTACCGCGCGCTCACCGGCGTCGACCAGCAGGTCAAGGCGTTCGAAGCCCGGGACGCCGTCCGCCGCGACGCGGCCCGCACCGAAGCACCGGCCACGGCGAACGACGACGCGCCGGTCGTGCACGTCGTCGCCCTGATGATCAAGCAGGCGCTGCGCGACCGGGCCTCCGACATCCACGTCGAGCCGCAGGCCGAGCGCATCCGCGTCCGCTACCGCATCGACGGCGTCCTGCACGACGTCCTCGACCTGCCCGGCTCGATGGGCCCCGCGGTGACCAGCCGGATCAAGATCCTGGCCGGCATGAACATCGTCGAGCGCCGCCGCCCGCAGGACGGCCAGATCAGCATGGACGTCGAGGACCGGCCGGTGGACATCCGGGTGGCCAGCACGCCGGTCGTCGGCGGGGAGAAGGTCGTGCTGCGGCTGCTCGACAAGAGCCGCCCGCTGTTCCGGCTGCCCCAGCTGGGCATGCCGGACGAGATGGCCGCGCGCTACACGGCGGTGCTGCAGTCGCCCTACGGCATGGTGATCTGCGCCGGGCCCACCGGCAGCGGCAAGACCACGACGCTCTACGGCTCGCTGGGCGAGCTCGACAGCAGCGAGCGCAACATCATGACCATCGAGGACCCGGTGGAGTACACCATGTCCTCGATCAACCAGATCCAGATCAACGAGCAGACCGGCGTCACCTTCGCCGACGGCCTCAAGTCGATCCTGCGCCAGGACCCGGACGTCATCCTGGTCGGCGAGGTCCGGGACGTCGACACCGCGCGCATCGCCGTGCAATCCGCGCTCACCGGCCACTTCGTGCTCTCGTCGCTGCACGCCACCGACGCCGCGTCGGCGCTGCACCGGCTGCTGGACATGGGGATCGAGAACTTCCTCGTGGCGTCGTCGGTCACGGCGGTGCTCGCCCAGCGGCTGGTCCGGCGGATCTGCGTGCGCTGCCGGGAGTACTACGAGCCGTCCGCCGAAGAACTGTCCTTCATGGACTCCCTCGGCGCGGACGGCCCGGCGGGCGGGTTCGTCCGCGGGGCCGGCTGCAACTTCTGCGCGCAGACCGGGTTCCTGGACCGCACCGGTGTCTACGAGCTGATGCCGGTCAGCGAGGGGATCCGCACGCTGGTGCTGGAGAGCGCGCCGCACCGCGAGGTGCACGAGCTGGCCCGCAAGGAAGGCATGCGGACGCTGCAGGACGAGGCCCTGCGGCTGGTCGCCGAGGGCGTCACCACCCCGGCCGAGGTGCTGCGGTCGATCTACCTCACCGGAGGGGCGCGATGAACCGGTACGCCTACGTCGCCACCGGCCCGGACGGGCAGCGCACCCGCGGGGTGCAGAAGGCCGCCGACGCCGATTCCGCCGTGCTCGCGCTGTACGAACGCGAACTGCGGAACATCGAGGTCACCGAGAAGAAGAGCGTGCTGAGCCTGGAGCTGACCGCGCCCCGGGTCAAGCGCGAGGTCGTCATGCACCTCTCGCGCCAGCTCGGCGCGTTCGTCCGGGCCGGGCTGCCGCTGATCGACGCGGTCCGCATCCTCGGCGAGGAGGCCGCGAACTCGTCGGTGGCCCGGATGCTGCGGGACGTCGAACAGGGCCTGCGCGGCGGCGACCGGCTCTCGGACCGCATCGACCGGCACCCGAAGATCTTCCCCGAGTTCTACCGCGAGATCCTGCGCTCGGCAGAGCTCACCGGGCAGCTCGACAAGGTCCTCGACCAGCTCGCCGGCTACCTCGAGCGCGACCTCGAAGCCCGGCGCAAGATCAAGGCCGCGCTGATCTACCCGGCGATGATCGCGCTGATGTCGGTCGTGACCGTGATCGTGCTCGCCACCTTCGTCCTCCCCCGGTTCAAGTCGTTCTTCGCCAGCCTGAACGCGAAGCTGCCGCTGCCGACGCGGATGCTGCTGGCCGTCACCGACTTCCTGGGTCAGTGGTGGTGGGCGCTGCTGGCCGGGTTGTGCGCCGGCATCACCGTGTACCTGCTCGCCGTGCGCACGCCCGGCGGCCGGTACGCCCGCGACCGCGCGCTGCTCGGCGTCCCGGCCATCGGCCCGACCGTGCGGCACGCGCTGGTCGAGCGGTTCTGCCGGATCCTGTCGTCGATGGTGAGCGCCGGGGTGCCGCTGCCGGAGGCCCTGCGGGTGGCGACGGACTCGCTGCGCAACCGCGTGTTCATGCGCGCACTCGGCCGGGTCGCGCAGGCGGTGCTCAACGGCGAGGGCCTGGCCCGCCCGCTCACCGGCTCGGGGCTGTTCCCGGTGACCGCCGCGCAGATGATCCGCGTCGGCGAGGACACCGGCACCCTCGACACCCAGCTCGAGGTGACCGCCCAGTACTACGAGAGCGAGCTGGACTACCGGCTGAAGAAGCTCACCGCACTGTTCGAGCCGGCCGTCATCGTCGTGATGGGGCTGGTCGTCGGGTTCGTCGCGGTCGCGCTCGTCTCGGCGATGTACGGGATCTTCGGCCAGGTGCACGTCTGATGCGGGCCGGCGACCGGGGCGAGAGCCTCCTCGAACTGCTGGTCGCGGTCGCGATCCTGGGCGTCGCCGTGCTCGCCGTCGTCGGCGGGATCGGCGTGAGCGTGTTCATGTCCGACGTCCACCGCAAGCAGGCGACCGCCGGCGCCGGGGTGCGCGACTTCGGCGAGGCCGTCATGGCCGGCGGGTACTTCCCGTGCGCCACGCCCGCGAAGTACGCCGCGCCCGCCGGGTTCACCGTGCCGGCCGGGTTCACCGGCTCGGTCACCTCGGTGAAGTACTGGACCGGATCCGCGTGGTCGGCGACCTGCGGCACCGACACCGGGCTGCAGCAGGTGACCCTCCAGGTCGCCAGCGTCGACGGGCGGGCGAGCGAACGCCTGGAGGTCGTGGTGCGCAAGCGGTGCGGGCTCGGGGAGGCGCTGTGCTGAGCCGCCGGTCCGATGCCGGGTTCACGCTCATCGAGCTGCTGGTCGTCGTCGTCATCCTCGGGGTGGTCGCCGCCCCGATCGCCAACGCGGTGATCGTTTCGATCCGCAACACCGACGCCACGTCGGCCCGCTTGGCCGTCTCCCACGACGCCCAGCAGAGCTCGGCGTTCTTCGCCCAGGACGTCGCCGCGGTCGGGCTGCGCGACTACTCGGGCCAGGTCGCGAACGGCCAGGTCCCGTACTCGCCGTCGATCCAGCTCGGCGCCGCGCGCGACAGCGGCGGCCAGGTCTGCGGCACGGCCGCGACGCCGGTTTCACTGGTGCGCCTGCTCTCCGACGACTGGGACAGCAGCACGCCGGCCGCGACCCGGCGCACCGCGATCGTCGCCTACTACCTCGCCGGGACCGAGCTGCACCGCCTGCGCTGCCTGGATTCCGCGGCGCTGTCCGACTCCGTCGTCGCGCACAACGTCGACCCGGCCACCCCCGTGATCACCTGCTCGAGCACGTGCACCGCGGCGGCCGTCCCGCTGTGGGTGAAGTTCACCTTCACCGCCGTGGCGCGCAACGCCGACCCCTACCCGATCACCCTGTTCGGCCAACGGAGGCAGACATGAACCGCCGGGGGAAGGGCGACGACGCCGGGGCCGCGCTGCCGATGGTGCTGATCCTGGTCACGGTGATCGCGGTGGTGCTCGGCGCACTGCTGTCGTTCGCCGACACCAGCGTCCGCACCACGGTGAACCTGCGCGACCAGGCGGCGTCCGCCTACACGGCCGACGGCGCGCTGCAGGCGGGGATCAACGCGATCCGCAACACCACGTTCACCGGCGCGGCCGGCGAACACTGCTTCGGCGCGTCGGACACGCTGACCCTGCCGAACTTCGGCAGCGCCGGCTCGGCCGCCGTCTCGTGCACCGCCGATCCGGCGAAGGTGCAGATCCAGTGCCCGTCGCTGAGCGTGTGCAACCGGCCGGGCAACGCGATCCTCACCCTCGGCACCGGCGGCGAGGACGGGCTCAACATCCAGCAGCCGACCGGCTCGTCGTTCAAGGTGCACGGCATCGTGTACTCGAACTCGAACATCCGCGTGGTCAACGGCTCGCTCGACACGAACACCGCGGTGTATGCCCGCGGCGCCTGCTCGGGCACGATCCGCAGCACGCCCGCGCCTTCGTGCGGCTTCGCGGGGTCGAGTGTCGGCGCGGACCCCGGCTACGCGCCGGAGCTGACGTCCGTGCCGGCGCGGCAGGCGCTGCCGCCGTGCACCAGGTCCGGTTCGCTGGTGACGTTCCAGCCCGGGTACTACGACGACGCCGCCGGGCTGTCGGCGATGATGTCCAGCAGCAGCAAGTGCAAGGACAGCACGTTCTGGTTCACGCCCGGGACGTACTACTTCGACTTCCACAACAGCGCCGCGGTCCGGCCGCCGTCGCTGCCCGCCGGCGACGACGTGTGGACGGTCGACAACGGCTCCCTGGTCGCGGGCACGCCGGTGGACGAGAGCGGGCGGATCATCGCCAAGCCGCCGGTCCCGGCGAAGATCCCCGGGGCCTGTGACAACCCGATCGACGACGCGAAGGCGGTCGGGGTCCAGTTCGTGTTCGGCGGGGACAGCCGGCTGGCGGTGAAGGCGGGTCAGGCGGAGATCTGCGGGACCTACCGCGCGGACCGGCCGCCGGTGGCGGTGTACGGGCTGACCTCGGGTGCGGAGGCCCCGGTGACGGCGACCCTCGTCCCCGGTGCCGTGACCGGCGACTTCACCGGCCCGGCGGCCAGTTTGTCCACAGTGGACGGCAATGGCGCGGCCTGGGTGTCACCCGGCAAGAGCGGCGGCAGCGCCACGCTGACCGCCACGGGCTTCGCACCCGCCGTGGCACCGCCCGCCGGGACGATCCTGACCTCGGCGAAGATCCGCGTGGCCCACCGCAACGACCAGGGCGCGACCAAGGACACCCGCACGGCCCAGTTCACCCCGGCGGGCAGCACGCCGATCACGCTGAACCTGTCCGCGCCTGGGGACGGCACGCCCGCGACCGACGTCACCGACGTGACGAACCAGCTGGCCCAGGCGGTGTACGACGGCACCTTCACCGGCGGGCAGCTGAGCTACGGCGTGACCGTCAAGCACGACGGCACGGAAGTGGTGGACGCGCTGCAGCTGGAGCTCACTTACACGCGGCCCGCGCTGCGCGCAGAGAGCGGGTGCACCCAGCTGATGTACCCCAGCAGCGCCGCGTGCGCGCTGGTGACGACGGTCAACAACTCCGGCAACCGGTTCTACGTGCAGGGGACGACGTACGCGCCGAAGGCCGTCCTGGACGTCACGCTGAACAACGCGACCGAACCGATCTTCCGCTTCGGCGTCATCGCGCGGTCGTTGTGGGTGAAGGAAACCGGGAGCGTGACGTTCACCGGGGCGGTCATCGAGGTGCCGGACGACTCGCCCGGGTTCGTCTTCGGTGTCTACCTTTCGGCGTACGTGTGCCCGGGTTCGTCCACCTGCGCACCGGGTGGTACCCCGGCGGCCAGGGCACGGGTGGCCTATGTGGACGGTGATCCGACGAATCCGGTGCCGGGCGCGCGTCAGGTGTCGGTGCTGAGCTGGTCGGGCAACCGGTGACGGTCAGGCCAGGCCGGTCAGCCGCTGGTAGGCGTCGCCGAGCGGGCCGGCCGCGAAGACCGCCACCAGCGCGGCGGCGATCATGAACGGCCCGAACGGCAGCGCGGTCTTGCGGCCGCCCTGGCCGGTGGCCAGCACGACGACGCCGGCGAGGGCGCCGAGCAGGAAGCCGCCGAACGCCCCGATCAGCAGGGCGCCCCAGGAGAGGTAGGCGAGGATTCCGCCGAGGAGGCCCGCGAGCCGGACGTCGCCGAAGCCCATGCCCGCCGGGTAGGCCAGCGCGAGGAGGAGGTAGAAGGCGAACAGCGCGGCGCCGCCGATCCCGGCACGGGCGAGCGACCACCAGTCGCCGCGGTACCAGGCCGACGCCGTCAGCAGAACCACCAGGACCGGGTAGGACGGCAGCACGATCGCGTTCGGCAGCCGTCGGCAGTCGAGGTCGATCACGGCCAGTGCGATGCCGATCGCGCCGAAGTAGAGGAAGGCGGGCAGGTCCGGCGGGTCGAGCCGCAGGGCCAGGAGCGCGAAGAGGACGGCGGTGCCCAACTCGACCAGGGGGTACCGGACGCTGATCGGGGCACCGCAGCCCGCACACCGGCCGCGCAGGACGAGCCAGCCGAAGACGGGGACGTTGTGCCGGGCCGCGATGGTCTGCCCGCAGCCGGGGCAGCGCGACGGCGGGCGCACCACCGACTCGCCCCGAGGCACCCGGTGGATCACGACGTTGAGGAACGACCCGACGAGCAGGCCGAGCACCGCCGCCGCCACGACCAGCACCGCCATCGGGCTCCTTCGGGTTGGGACCGCCGCCGATCTTGCCGGACCCGCCCCCGCGCCGCGACCGGACGACCCGCGTACCGGAACGGTCGACTCACGTGATTGGAGGGTCGGCACGCGTGACTGAAGGGTCGACACGCGTGACTGAAGGGTCGACACGCGTGATTGGAGGGTCGACACGGGCGGGAGGGGCGAAAGTGGCCCCCGGGGTGGGCGGGCGGGCCTACAGTTTGGAGGATGACCGCCGCCGGGGTGTCGATCGTTGCCGGGGTGGACGGGTCGGCCGAGTCGCTCGACGCCGTCCGCTGGGCCGCGCGGACCGCCCGCCTCCGGGCCGCGCCGCTGGAGATCGTGCATGCCCTCGACGTTCCCGCCCTGCTCGCCGGCGGTGTGGTGCCGCCGCCCGAGGAAATGGTCGATGCCCTGCGGGCCCGGGGCCGCCGCGCGCTGCGGACCGCGCGGGAACTCGCCGCGGCGCAGGGGGTGCCCGATGCCGCCACCCGGCTCGATCCCGACCGCGCGGCCCAGGCGCTGGTCGGGGCCTCCCGGTCCGCCGCGCTGCTCGTCGTCGGGTCCACCGGGCACGGCAGGCTCACCAGCCTGCTCGCCGGGTCGGTCGCCGCGGCCGTCGGGACGCACGCGCGCTGTGACACCGTCGTCGTCCGCGGGGACAGCTGGGACGAACCGGGCGCCGCCGACCGGCCCGTCGTCACCGGCATCGACGGCAGCGAAGCCGGTGCCCGCGTCCTGGCGACCGCCGTCACCGAAGCGCGGGCCCGCCACGCGCCGCTGGTCGTGCTGCACGCCTGGGCGGACAGCCCGCCGCCGCACCAGGACCCCCGGTGCGTCACCGAGGCCGGCCGCCGGCTGCTCGGCGAGCGGATGGACGCCCACGACACCGGGGACGTCGCCGTCGAGCAGATCGTCGTCCACGCCCACCCGCGGAAGGAACTGCTCGAACGCAGCGGCGCCGCCCAGCTGGTCGTCGGCGACCGGGGCCGCGGCGGCTTCCCCGGCCTGCTGCTCGGCTCCACCGGGCAGGCCCTCCTGCACCACGCCGCCTGCCCCGTCCACCTGGTCCGCACCACCACCTGAGGGGAAGCGGAACGGAAGCGGCACCGGGCAGGATCACGCCATGCGAGAGGGAGGAAGAAAGATGAAGACTGCGGTACAGGCCGGGCTGGTGGCGTTGCTGGCCGGCGCGACGGTGCTGGTGGCCCCGGCCCAGGCGGCGACGATCGTCCAGCGGACCGCCATCTGCAAGGCGGGCGGCTTCAGCGGCACGTTCACCCTGCGGTACGAGACCGACGGCACCTACCACCGCATCATCAGCGGGTACACCACGTCGGGGCCGTACATCGGCGACGTCGCGGGCAAGGTTTCCCTGCGGATCTCCTACCGCAGCGGCCCGGCCGAGCACACGGTGTACTCCCAGACGTCGGCGACGACCGGGACCACCACCTTCACGATGCCGACGACCACCACGGTGCCGACCGTGTACGGGGGCACGGCGGCGGCGACCTTCGACAACGGCACGAACACCTGCACCGCGACGGTGCCGATCAGCTAGGCGTCGAGGGCCGCCCGCAGGAGCGCGCGGGCCGAACCGGCCAGGACCTCGGCCGCCCGGTGGCGGTCGAGGCCACCGATGTCGGTGAGCCACACCAGGGACTCGATGCCCGTCGCGGAGCGGATGGCCACCGCCAGTGCGTGGACGTCCAGGGTGTCCGCCAGCGGGGCCAGCGCCTCCTCGATCCAGCGGATCGCCCGGCCGCGCCGCAGCACCGGTTGCGGCGCGCCGGGCTCCAGGGACAGCCTCAGCTGCGCCCGCAGCTGGGGCTCCCAGCGCAGCGTGAACTCGATGAACGCCTGCATCACCAAGTCGAGGCGGGCGGCCGGGTCGGCGGGCGCGTCCGGGGGCAGCAGCTGCGCGTCGTCGGAGATCTCCGGGTAGGCCGCCAGCAGCAGTGCGCGCTGGTTCGGGAAGTACCGGTAGGCCGTGGTGCGGGAGATCCCGGCCGCTTCGGCGGCGTCTTCGACCGTCGGCGAGCCGCCGTTCGCGAGCAGTTCATGGGCCGCGGAGACCAGCGCGGCGCGCGTCCGCCCCTTCTGCCGGCTGCGACCCGTGGACTCATACGGTACTTCCATGCCATCATGGTACTCACGTCCCACGAAGGAGGCGGCCATGACCGGTGACCCGACCGAAACGAATCCCGAGCTCTACCGGGTGGTCTTCGAGAACGAGCGGGTGCGGGTCCTGGAGTACCAGGACTCCCCCGGCGACCGGACCGCGCCGCACCGGCACCCCGACTCGGTGATGATCACCCTCAGCGCGTTCAGCCGCCGCATCGCCGGCGGCGGCCGCGAGGTCGGCGTGGAGCTGCCCGCCGGCGCGGTGCGCTGGGTCGCCGCCCAGGAACACTCGGGCGAGAACGTCGGTGCCACGCCGACGCACTCGATGTTCGTCGAACTCAAGGAACCCCGCCCCGGCGAGGCCGTGGTGGGCACCGCCCTGGGCCCCGGCGGACCGTGACCCGGGGCGGTGCCCACCGCGTGTTCAGCAGCTCGAGTGCTGGATGGTCTTGAAGATGTTGACAGCACTGAAGAGCGACGCGTCGTAAGTGAAGTGTGCGCTCCACGGGTACCGCGGCGGCGGGTTGCCGTCGTTCATCCGCGGGCTGTCGAACGTGCCGGCGTGGAACAGCTGCGTCCCGGCCGTGGTCTTGAAGTCGAAACTGGAGTGCCAGACGTCGCCGGAGTGCGTCTGGAACGTCAGCGTGGTCGCGCTCCAGTCACCCGTGCCGTCCGACCGGATGACGATCGTGCCGTTGTCCTGCTCACAGTCGCCGACGTGCAACTGGCCCCACGTAGCACTTTTCACCTCGAGGACCGCCGCGGTGTGCGCCGGCGCGGCGCTCGCCGCCGGCGCGCCCGCCAGCACCGCCGCGCCCGTCGCTGCGAGGGCGAAAACCGGTGCGAGACCCCGAATCATGCGTGTCATGGACTTCCTCCCGAAGAACCGGTGGCCGCGGACCCTCCCGGTCCGCGCCTGCCGAGCCTCGCAGCGCCCGTCGACAATCCATCGACAGTTCGTCGACGGAGAATCACTCGGGCGTCGGATGTATCCCGCGGCGTCCGGGCCGCTCCTGTACGCCGGAGCGCGCGGGATAACCGCGTCGCGGAGGGGCGGGCATGGGCGGGGTGGACCTCGGGGTGCTGGGACCGTTCGAAGTGCGGCTGGACGGCGAGCCGCGGGACGTCGGGGGGCCGCGCCTGCGGACCCTGCTGGCCGTGCTGACGGCCGAGGCGGGCCGCGTCGTCAGCGTTCCCGCGCTGGGCCGGGCGTTGTGGGGCGAGGAGGCACCCGCGCACGCGGACCGCACGGTGCGGACGTACCTCTCGCGGCTGCGCGGCACGGTCGGCGCGGAGGCGATCCTCACCCGGCCGCCGGGGTACGCCCTGCACCTCGCACCGCAGGCCCTCGACGCCGCCCGGTTCGAACAGCTCGCCGCCGAAGGACGGCGGGAGCTGGCCGCCGGCGAGCCCGCGGCCGCCCGCAAGCGGCTGGCCGCCGCGCTGGACCTGTGGCGCGGCCACGCCGCCTACGAGGAGTTCGGCGACGTCGAAACCCTGGCCGCGGAAGGGATGCGGCTCGACCGGCTGCGGCACAACGCCGTCCAGGACCGGATCGACGCCGACCTCGCCCTGGGCGAAGACGCCGGGCTGATCGCCGAGCTGGAGGCGCTGACCACCGCGTTCCCCGGCCACGAACGGCTGTGGGCGCAGCTGATGACGGCGCTCTACCGGGCCGGACGGCAGAGCGACGCCCTCGAAGCGTTCCGTCGGGCCCGGCACGGGCTGATCACCGCGTCCGGGGTCGAGCCGTCACCGGTGCTGGCGCAGGTGCACCGCCAGGTGCTCGCCCACCACCCGGCGCTGCTCGCCACCCGGGCGGCCGCGGTGGTGACCGACGACGCCCTCACCGCGGGCGAGCACGCCCTGCTCGAGGACGGCGACCTCCGGACCAGCCGCGAACACTTCGAAACCGCCTACGCCCGGGCCGAGCGGACCGGGGACACCACCACGCTCGCCCGCGCGGCCCTCGGCCTGGGCGGGGTGTGGGTGCACGAGCACCGGACGGCCGTCGCGGCGGCGTCGCTGCTCACGCGGCTGCGGCACGCCCTGGACCAGGTGGATCCCGGCTCGGCGCTGGAACTCCGGCTGCAGGCGCGGCTCGCGGCCGAACTGGACTACGAGGCCGGCACGCACGACCGGGTCCTCGCGGCGGCTTCGCGGACCCGGGCGGCGGGCGACCCGGTCGCGCACGCCGAGGCACTGAGCCTGGCCCACCACTGCCTGCTCGGCCCGGACCACGCGGTGCTGCGCCAGGGCCTGGCCACCGAACTCGTCGGCGTGAACACCGGACGGCGCACCGACCTCGTGATGGGCGTGCTGTGGGACACCGTCGACCGGTTCCTGGCCGGCGACCCGCACGCCGAGCGGCGCCTCGGCGAGCTCGACGACCTGCTGGCCGAACGCAAGCACCTCGCGGCGGGGTTCGTGGCGGACGCGCTCAAGGTCATGCTGGCCATCCGCGCCGGCCGGTTCCGCGAGGCCGAAGCCGGGGCGCAGGCCTGCGCCGAAGTCGGCCAGGCCGCGGGCGATTTCGACGCGCTGGGCTGGTACGGCGCGCAACTGGTGGCGATCCGGTGGTTCCAGGGCCGGCTCGGCGAGCTGGTACCGGTGCTGGACGGCCTGATGCACTCCCCGACGCTCAGCCCGATCGACAACTCGTACTACGCGGCACTGGCGGTGGCGGCGGCCTCGGCCGGCGACCGCCGCACGGCGGCGGGTGCCCTGGCCCGGCTGTGCGGCGAAGACCTGGGGGCGCTGCCGCGGTCGAGCACCTGGCTGACGTCGTTGTCCGGAGCCGCGGAGACGGCGTACCTGCTCGACGACCGCGCAACGGCGGCGCGGATCCACGAGTTGCTGGCCCCGTTCGGGCAGTTGCCGGCGATGGCGAGCTTGGGCATCGCGTGCTTCGGCTCGGTCCACCACCCGCTCGGGACGACGGCGTTGACGGCGGGCGACCCCGCCCGCGCGGTGACGCACCTGCGCGCCGCGGTACGGCACAACCTGGCGCTGGGGCACTGGCCGGCGGTGGTGTTTTCGCGCCGCCGCCACGCCGAGGCGCTGGCCCGCCGCGGGGAACCGGGTGACCGGGCGGCCGCGGACCACGAGTGGGCGGCGGCCGACGAGGAGGCACGCACCTTCGGCGGCCCGCCGGTCACCGGGCGATGAGCAGCGCCGGCCCGCGGTCACGGCGACCGTGTCCCGACCGGGAAGCGCGGGTCAGCGGGGCCCGAACCGCCCGGTCACCGGGCGATGAGCTGCTCCGGACGGCTCTCCAGCCCGAACAGCGGGGCGACCGCGGCGATGTCCAGCGCACGCCGCACTACCGGGGACGGCTTCAGGACCAGGTCGATCCCCGCGTCCGCGCACCGAGCCCGCAGGCGACCCAGCGAGGCCACCCCCGTCACCCCGCAGAACGCCACGCCCAGCAGGTCGGCCACCAGCCGGTGCGGTGCCGCCGCGACCGCGCGGTCGAATTCCTCGTCGAGCCGCCGGCGCGTGGCCATGTCGATCTCCCCCGCGACGGTCATCCGCAACGTCCCCGGCCGGGGCTCCGCGGTCGTCGCCGTCAGCAGCATCGCGGACAGGTCGGGGGCGCTCATCGAGGTGCTCCTTCCACGGGATCAGCAGTTGGTGATGTCCCTCTACCCCGCCGCCGCGGGCACCAAACCGCCCGGCGGCGCGCAGCAAGGCGTTCTCACCGCCACCCCGGTGAGGGCACCGGCCGGACCGCGACCCCGCCCCGGGCCGTGCCCAGGTCGGTGAGCGCGACCTTCTCCAGGCCGTTGCCCGGGCCGCCGTCGCTGGTCACCGCCAGGGCCAGGGTGTTGCGGCCGTGCGGGTCGAGGATCCCGGTCGGCAGCACGAACGTGTGCTGCGGGCCGACGTCCCCGATGTACTGGCCGACGTTCCAGCCGTTGAGGAACACCAGCACCCGGTAGCGGCCGCCGGAGCGGGGCTTGGCCGGGTCGCCGATCGTCAGGCCCACCGACGTGTCCTGGTCGCGCGGGACCCGCAGCGAGAACGTCGTGCGGTACCACGTCGTCCCCGGGGCGGCTGTCGGAGCCGGCACCGCCGCCGTCGGCCACGCGCGGTCCGGGAAGCCGGGCAGGTGCCAGCCCGCGCGTTCGCCGGCGAGACCACCGTTGTTGAGCGGGCCGCGCACCGGGTCCGCCGTCCCGCCCTGCAGCTTCCACGCCACCCCGGTCACCGACGACGAGATGAGCCCCCGGCCCTCCTTGTGGGCGTCGTTGACGCCGCCGTCCTCGTTGTGACCGTTGTTGCGGACCGTCACCGACAGCACGTGCGGGCCGTCCCCGCGCAGCCCCTCGGGCACGGTGAACACCGCGGTGCCGGTTGTCGGCGGCGCGGCCAGCGCGGACGGCAGGACGTGCTGGCCGAGGTACTGCCCGTCCAGCCACGCCTGGAGCATCCCGGCGCCCCCGCCTCCGTAGCGGAGGCTGATCTGCTCCCCCGGCGTCCCGGTGAACCGCCCGCGGTACCGGACGTCACCGACGCCGAAGCCGTAGTCGTCCGCGGTCAGCACCGGTTGCCCGGCCGGCGGCGGGGTGGTGCTGTTCGTCGTGGTCCGGTCCGCCGCGGGCCACGCCGAGTCGTCGTACCCCGGTTCCGCCTCCGGCGAGCCGGGTGCCGAGTGCCAGCCGGTGAGCTCGGGCAGGTGCGGGTCGGCCGGTCCCGGCACCGGGCGGATCGCGACCACACTGCCCGACGCGGTGGGCCGCACCGGCACCGGGGCGCCGTTCCACCACAGCAGCGGAGCGCGGGCGCCCCACACCTCGAGGTCCCTCGGCGCCTTCGTGTCGCCGGTGAGCACGAACCCGGCCCGCGCGGTCCGCACCAGGTCCGGACCGCGCACGAGCAGGCCGCCCACCGGCCAGAACGTGTCGGCGGTCGGGTCGTCGGCGAGCAGCAGCGTGACGGCCGGGCGGCCGCCGCCGCTGATCCGGACCCGGGCGAGCCCGTCGTGGCGGTAGTTCAGCCGCAGGTCGGTGCCGGACCAGGTGGTCGTGACGGTCCCGGCGAGGACGTCCACGCGCGGCCGCGTCGCGTACCGCAGCACCGTCTCGCCGTCCTCCCCCGGCCGGCCGTGCAGCAGCACGGTGCCGGCGGCCTGGGCCATCAGCTCCGACGTCGAGTACACCAGGTGCTGGCCGGCGACGTCGAAGTTCGCCACCAGGTACTTGGCGTCCTGCCCATTCAGCCGCAGTGGCACGGTGTAGTCACCGTCCGATGTGGACAGCGGGAAGGTGAAGGAGTCGTCGGTCGTCGCGTTCGACGGCGAGTGCACCGGCAGGTAGAAGTGCACGCCGGTGTCCGGGTTGACGTTGTGGTACACCTTCACCGCGGCCGACGACGGCGTCACCGGCGCCGCGCGGTCCATTTTGGCCAGATCCGGGACGGTGGCCAGGAAGGAGCCGATCTCCTTCATCGTCAGCGCCTTCGGCCGCAGCTGACGTCCTTCGTCGATCGCCGCGCCGTAGTCGTAGGAGCTGTAGACGACCGGCGCCGGCAGGCCGCCCCACGACGTGCCCCCGAAGGTCATGTAGAAGTTCTGGAGGGTCAGGCCGTTGGCCAGGTTTGTGCCGTAGAAGACCCGCTCGTAGCCGGGTCCCTGCCGCACCGCGGTGCACGGGTAGGTGCCGTTGCTGCCCCAGTAGTCGAACCAGCCGCCGCCGAACTCGGCGACGAACCCGGGCGTGTCGGGCGACGCGCTCGCGCCGCCCTTCGCCCCGCCCGGCCCGTAGGTCCCCCAGTCCGGCGCGGCGTTCGGATTGCCCGGCGTCGCGTCGGTCCGGCAGGTGCCGCCGGGGTAGCCGTCGAAGGCGTAGAGGTCGACCTTGCCTTCCACCGTGCCGGGCACGCCGGAGCCCGGTGGCACCCAGATCCCGTTGCGGCCCTTGTCGTTGTGGAACACCGGGACGGTGATCCCGTCCGCCCGCACCTTGTCGTGGAGATGGGCGACGTAGTTGCGCTGAGCGGCGCCGGTGGCGGCCAGCTCGTTCTCGATCTGGTACAGGATCACCGGGCCACGGCCGTCGGTGTACTGGTGCCGCGCGATGATCCGGTCGATCTGCGTCAGCCATTCGTCGGCCGCGGCGAGGTAGTCGGGCGCGTCGCTGCGGGCCCGGCCGGCCTGGGTGCTCAGCCACGCCGGGAAGCCGCCGCCGGTGACCTCGGCGTTGATGTACGGCCCGGGCCGCGCGATGACGTACAGCCCGGCTTCGGCGGCGAGGTCGAGCACGCGGTCCATGTCCCGGACACCGGTGAAGTCGTACACCCCGGGCGCGGGCGAATGGTAGTTCCAGTCGAAGTAGATCGAGACCGCCGTGTAGCCGGTGGCCTTCATCTTCTGCAGCACGTCCCGCCACAGGTCCGGGCTCGGCAGCCGGAACGGGTGGAACTCGCCCGACCAGACGATCTGGCGGCGGCCGTCCAGCATCAGCGAGTACTTGTCGAAGGTGACCTGGTGCCCGACCGGGACGGCCGCCGCCGGCGCCGCACACAGCGCGGTTGTGCTGAGCAGAGCGAGCAGGAACGACAGGAACCGCTGCATGGGTCACCTTCCCGACGGGCGCTGTATAGGTCGTTATACGAAGTCAGTACACGTAGGGCCAGCCGGCGCTGTCGTAGCCGATGAGGTTGATGCCGAGCTTGCCGGTCAGCGGCGTCGCGTCCGAGTAGTAATAGTGGTAGACCAGCACGTCGGCGTCGGAGTCGTGGACGACCGCCACGTGGCCGGGGCCGTGGACCGCGCCGTGGCTCGCCAGGATCTGCGTTCCCCCGCCGGCGGTCATCCGGACGCCGTTGCGATCGCTGTACGGGCCGGTGATCGACGTCGAACGGCCGACCATCACGCGGTAGGTGCTCTTCGTGCCCTGACAGCAGAGGTCCCACGAGACGAACAGGTAGTAGTAGCCGCCGTGCTGGATGATGAAGGGCGCTTCCTCGGCCGAGGTGCTGCCGGTGCGCTGGGCGATGCCGCGCAGCGCGGTGTCGGAGGTGCTGCGCTTGCCGGTGGCGGGGTCGAGCCGGATCATCTTGATGCCGGTCCACCACGAGCCGAAGCTCAGCCACCAGCGGCCGGAGGAGTCGACGAACAGGTTCGGGTCGATCGCGTTGTAGTCGTCGTTCGTGGTCGTCTGGATGACGATGCCCTGGTTCGTCCAGCTGCCCGGCAGGCCGGTCGTGCTGGTGGCGAGGAAGATCGCCGAGTTGCGGGAGCCCAGCGACGATGCGGCGTAGTACAGGTAGTACCGGCCGTTGTGGAACGAGATGTCCGGGGCCCAGAGGTACCCCGGCTTGGCGGGGTCGGTGAAGGGCGCGGTCCACGGGGCGCCGCCCGGCCAGACCGAGCCGATCTTCGTGAAGTGGATCCGGTCGGTCGAGCGGCGGATCTGCAGGTACTGGTCGGTGGAGTAGAGCAGGTAGCTGCCGTCCGCGGCGCGGATCATCGCCGGGTCGTGCACCGCCTCGATGTCCCCGGTCACGTAACCGGGGTCCGGGTAGGTCGCGGCCTGCGCGGCGGGGGCGCTCAGCAGGGCGGCGGCGACGGCGATGACGGCCGGGAGGCGGCGCAGTTTCATGGACGGTCCTCGGTTCGACGCTGATCGTGGACTCTGTTAGCGCTAACAACGCGTGACGTGGTCATCGTCGGCGGTCGCCGGGCGGCGCGTCAAGGGCCGGTCGGCGGGTCTTCCGCGGCGACGGTCGTGAGTGGTAAGGAGGGTTCTAACCCGCCTTACCACTCACGACGGGTCAGTGCACGGGGTTCCACCCGTCGCTGCCGGCGAGGTACTTCTGCGCGGTGTAGTTCCCGGCCTGCGCCGCGGGCAGCTGCGGCCGGTCGGCGCCGGTCCCCGCACCCGGGCCGGTGTTGCGGTACTCGGTGAACCGGGCGTCCTTCCAGGAGAAGCCCGACATGTCCGTCCACGGCGCCGGCTTGATCGCCGCCGGCAAGGACGTCTCGCGGATCAGGACCTGGGCGATGGCGTCGACGTCCCCGCCCGGGTGCCACGGGCGGCCCAGGTAGAAGCTCGCGTTCGCCGCCGAGCTCAGCACGCGGCTGCCGACGACGAGGAAGCCGTACGGGTTCGACCGCCGGGTGCTGGCCGCGGTCAGGAAGCCGTTGTTGCTGCTGGAACCGCGGTCGAGCGCGGTGATCGTCGCCCGGTCGAACACCGCCGTGGCGCGGCCGAAGAGGAAGTCGACGTCGCCGCTGATGGCGCAGTTGCGGTAGTACTGGCGGCCGACCGTGCCGACGGCCGCGGTGTCGGCGTACAGGGTGTCCTGGTGCCCGAGGAAGGTGACGTTGTCGAAGACCATCCGGTCACCGGTGGTCTTGACCGCGACCGCCTGGGTGTCCTTGATCTCCGGGTGGGCGGCGCGGTCGAAGGAGTTGCGGAAGGTCAGCGCGGTGGCGGTGAAGCCGTTCGCGGCGATCGTCGCGGTCGCGCTGCCGGACGTCCCGTACGTCGAGCCGTCGGGTTTCTTGGTGCCGCTGGCGTTGTCGTAGTCGACGACGACGTCGGCAGCCTTCCCGGTGGTCCCGCGCAGGGTGATCCCGGTCTTGCCCGACGGCACCGAAATCACCTCGCGATAGGTCCCGGGTTTGACGGAGACCGTGCCGCCCGCCGAGACCGCGTTGATCCCGGCCTGCACGGTGGTGTAGTTCCCGGATCCGTCCTTGGCCACGACGACGTTCGCCGCCGCGGCCCCGGTGGCCGGGGCGCTCAGCGAGGCACCCGCCACCACCGACGCGAGGAGCAGGGTTTTGAACATGACGCCTCCACGGTGGAACGCGCCGGGGGTACCGGACGGCGGCCGGTGCCCCCGGCGCGGGTCGGTTACTTGTAGGTGATGTTGGCCGCGGTGTAGAGGCAGTTCGTCGAGTCCGGGCCGCTGCCGATCTTCGTCGGCTCACCGCTGGTGACGCCCTTGTACTTCTGGCAGGGCTCGATCTTGCGGCTCGAGTCGCCGACGATGGTGATCCGGGTCAGCTTGGCGGTGTCACCGTAGTTGGTGTTGATGCCGACCAGCGCCTTGCCGGGCACGGTCGCGGTGACGTTGTCCACGACGACGTTGCGCTTGTACTGCGTCTTGCAGTTGCCGCAGGAGCGGTACAGCTTGCCGAAGTCGTCGACCTGGAAATTGCGGATGTACATGGTGCCGGGCCCGTTGTGCTGGAACACCTTGTCCGACGCCTTGCGCGCGCCGCCGCCGTCGATGGTCATCGTCTGGGAGGCGGAGGTGCCCTTGAAGGTCGCGGCGTCTTCGCCGACGTCCTCCCACCAGACGTTGAGCAGCGTGCAGGTGCCGAGGCAGTGCACGCCGTCGGCGGCCGGACTGCCCAGGACGACGTTCTTCAGGGTGGTGCCGTTGGCGAGTTCGAAGATCGGTTTCTGGTTCTCGTCCTGGCCGCCGGTGCCGAGGTCGCCGGTGCCGTAGAACCGCTTGAGCCCGCCGTCGTAGGTGCCGCTGGTGACCTTGATCGTCGCGCCCACCGGGACGCTGCTGCTCGGCGAAGGCCACGAGGCGGCCGACGCGGTCGCGCCGGTGCCGACCGCCGCCGAAACGGCGAGCGCGGCGACCGCCACCACCCGGGTGATCCGGGACATCGCTGGGGGAACCATTCATCACTCCCTGGTCTCGTGCGTTCAATCGGCGTTGATGGAAAACGTCCGACCGGGTTGTGAAAGCGCTTTCTCGCCCCCGAGTTTCGGGTTGGGGGTCGTAGCGTGTCAATGTCGTTCGCCGCAGCGGCACGCATGTCGCCCGGATGGTCGCCACCGGCCGCGGTTTTCTGAAAACGCCGAAACTGTCGAAGGTTTCAGAAACCGGGGCCGGCACCGGCGAGCACCAGCGCCGGCACCGCCCACGGGGGATCGAGGCGTTCGACGAACGCGGGCTTCCAGCCGACGTCCGCGCCCAGATCCGGGTCGTTGGCCGCGTTGTATTCGGCCAGCAGGTCGACCGGGCGCGGCCACTGGTTGCCCTGAGCCACCAGGGTCCCGGTCGCGTGCAGCACGGTTCCCTTCCAGTAGTGCACCAGCTGCCCCAGCGGCAGCCCGGCCGGGAGCCGGAAAAAGTTGTTCTCCGCGTAGATGCGGGACGCCACGCCGACGCCGAGAGAATACGTGTAGGCGGCCGGATCCTCGACCAGGTAGAGGTTGTCGTAGACGTGCACCTGGCCGTAGCGCACCCGCGGCGCGCGCTGCCCGATCTCGGAGAACAGGTTGTGGTGCAGGGTGACCCGCAGCTTGCCCACGTCGTAGGTGGGCTTGTCGGTGTTGCCGATCAGCATGGTCTTGTCGTGGTCGTGCAGCCGGTTGTACGACACCGTCACCAGGTCCGACCCGTTCACGATGTCGAGCAGCCCGTCGTGGACCTCGTACTTGCGGCCGAAGTACGTCGGCTGCGTGTCGTTCCCGCCGTCGCTGAACTCGTTGTGGTCCACCCAGACGTGCGTCGCGCCGACCAGGTCGACGTTGTCGTACTCGGAGTTCCAGTTGCCGTCGGCGGTGTCGAGCGGGTCCCACTGCGGGAAGCAGTCGTGGGCGTCGGAGAAGTGCAGGTTCCGCAGGATCACGTTGTCGCCGGTGACGCGCAGGGTCAGCCCGTGCAGCGTGGCGTCGCGGCCGAGCCCGACGATCGTCGTGTTCGGGCCGACGTCGAGCACGACCTGCGCGGCCTGGTTCGCCTGCGAGCGTTCGCGGGCTTCCTCCAGCGGCCCCGACGGCGGCACTCTCCCCCAGGTCGCCGGGTCGTACGCCGCCAGGTACGCGGGGAGGCTGTACCCGGGATCGGCGAAACTTTCACAGCTCACCGGCCGGTCGGCCGCGTCCACATTGCCCTCGACGGCACCGCGGACGTAGATGATCTTCGCCGCGCCGGGGTGGGCCGCCAGCGCGGCGGCCAGCTCCGAGCGCTTGGTCACCGTGCGGACGTCACCGGGGGCGGCGGCCGAGCCACCGGTGGTCCCGGTGGTCGCGGCGGCCCAGCCGTCGTGCGGGCCGAGGACGACCCGGCCGGGGTCGCGTCCGTGGGCTTGGGCGGGTGCCGCGGTGAGCGTCAGTCCGAGCAGGGCGAGACACCCCGCGAAGGCCTTCCAGCGCATATCAGCTCCTCAGGTCGGCCGCCCGGGCGGCCAGCTCGGACAGCCGGGCGGTGTCCGGGGTGCCGTCGATGACGACGACGTGGTGGGTCAGGTTCAGCTCCGCGTCCGGTTCGAGCAGCCACGGCCGGTGGTAGGTCGCGGCGAAGCTGACCACGGGGAACGGCTCGGCCCGGACGTACCAGGCCGTCGGGTGGGCCGCGTTCGCCGGGCTGTCGGCGAACAGCAGCGTCGAGGTCCGCAGGCTTTCGTCGTGCTGCCCGGTGAAGGCCAGCCACGGTGCCCGGTGTCCCATCGCGTCGGCCGCGGTCCGGCCGTCCGGGGTGCGGACCGTACCGCCGGTGAACGAGCGCGGCCCGCGCCAGAACAGCCCGCCGTAGCCGGCGGTGTCGCGACCTTCGGTCACCGGGCTCCCCCACCGCAGTTCGTGCCCGCTGGTGTTGCGCAGCCGGCTGGACCAGGTGAGCGTCCAGTGCCCGCCGCCGGCCGAGACGTCGCCGAAGCGCAGCGTGCGGTGTTCGGTGAGCCAGCGCCGTCCGGCCGCGGTGCGCCAGGCCAGTTCGTGCCGGAGTTCGCAGTGCCCGCCGGTGTCGTCGAGGCGTTCCCAGCGGACGTGGCCGATGGTGCCGTTGTTGTCGAGCGGGGTGTAGCCGCGGCCGCGCACGTAGGTGCGGCCGCCCCAGAAGTTCTCGCCGGAGAGGTGGGCCATGGTGAACTGCAGGCCGTTGTGCCAGGTGTGGTCGTGCGGCCGGACCGCGGTCACGGTCTCCCCCGCGGTGGTGCGCAGCGGGTGCAGGTACGGCTTCGGCGAGTCCCCGGCCGGCGTCGGCGGCGAGACCACGTACTCGGCGAGGACGACGTCGCCGAGGCGGACCCGCACCCGGCCACCGTCCGCCTCGGCCGGTTCCAGCGACAGCTCCCCCACGGCCGCCCGGCTCACGCCGGTTCCCCGATCTCGCCGAGCAGCTCGGTCACCGCGACCGGACGGCCGGTGTCCAGTGACCGGTTCGCGGCCAGCCCGGTCAGCAGGGCCTGGAGGCCGGCGTCGTGGTCGGCCGCGCAGCCGAGCGCGTCCGGTTCGGCGTCGCCGAGCAGTTCCGCGAGCATCCGTTCGTCGCCGCCGCCGTGCCCGTCGCCGAGGAGGCCGTCGAACACCGCTTCCGGCGGTTCCCAGTGCCGTTGCACGGTCAGCCGGGCCCGCGCCCGCTTCGGCACCGGCTCGGCGCCGGAGGCGTACTCGTTCTCCCGGACGTCCAGCTCCAGCCGCCCTTCGCTGCCGGAGAACGCCACGCGGTAGCCCTCCCGCGGCGAGTACGCGTGCAGGTGGTAGTTGAGCACCGCCCCGCCGTGGTGGCGCACGAGCACCGACAGGTCGTCTTCGATGGTGACACCGGGCGCGAACACGTCCTGGTTCCGGACGTAGCCGTCCTCCCGCTCGCCGTCGCGGTAGAGCGCGCGCAGCTTGGGGGACGCTTCGAGGTCCAGCGCGAACCGGTCGCTGCGGTGGCCGGTCTTGTCGCCGTAGAAGAACAGCTTGCCCAGCGCGAACACCGTCTCGGGACCGCGGCCGAGCCACCAGTTGACGAGGTCGAAGTGGTGGCCGGACTTGTGCACGAGGAGACCGCCGGAGTTCGCCTTGTCCCGGTGCCAGCGGCGGAAGTAGTCGGCGCCGTGGGCGGTGTCGAGCAGCCAGCTGAACTCGACCGAGCCGATCTCCCCGACCGCGCCGCCCTCCAGGAGCTCCCGCACCCGGCGGTGCACCGGGTTGTACCGGTAGTTGAAGGCGACCCGCACCGATCGGCCGGTTTCGCGGCGGGCCGCGAGGATCCGCCGCGCACCGTCGACGTCGGTCGTCATCGGCTTCTCCGTGACGACGTCGCAGCCGGCCTCCAGCGCGGCGACGACGTAGTCCGCGTGCGTGTGGTCCGGGGTGCACACCACGACGACGTCGATGCGCTCCTTCGCCAGCATGGCGGTGAAGTCCTCCGGCCGGTAGCCGGGGATCCGCGTGCCCAGCCAGCCGTTGTGGACGCGCATGCGGGTTTCGTTGTGGTCGCAGAAGGCCGCGAGCTCGGCCCGCGGCGAGGTGGCCAGGGCCCGGGCGAACAGCTGGGCCCGGGAGCCCAGGCCGACGATCGCGTGGCGACGCACCGCCATCACCTCTCTCTTTTCAGGCGCGCGTACCGGCGCCGGTCCAGGGCAGGGCGAGTTCGGAGAAGAGCGCGAGCCGCTCGGCCGCGGCGTCGACGGCGCGGTCCACGCCCGGCACGACGAAGTGCCGTTCGGGCCCGGTGTCGACGGCCCGGACCCAGTCAGCGGGCAGCGGCCGTGGTTCGGGGGCGTCGCGGACCGATTCCACCAGCGCGGTGAACGCGCGGGTGGCCGCCAGCGGGGCCAGCAGCGGCTCGCCGTCGCGGAGGTGCGCGACGAGGTTGGCCAGCAGGTCGCGCGGCGGGCCGACCGTGCGCTGTTCGCCGCCGATGGTGACCAGGTCGGTCTTGTAGTGCCAGCGGATCCGGCCTTCCGTGCCGTGGACCAGCACGTACGGCTCGTGGTCGGCCTCGGCGTCGAGCGTGGCGGCGACGACGACGTCCGGCGCCCCGGCGAAGCTCAGCCGCGCGCAGGCGGTGTCGTCGGACTCGATGGCCCGCGCCCGGTACAGCTCGACGGCGGTGCGTTCGGGCAGGACCTCGGCGGTGCCGTTGACCAGCAGGGCGGTCGCGACGGCGTGGGCGAAGGGGTTCGTCAGCGCCCCGTCCACGACCGGCTGCCCGCCGACCCGGCGGCGGCCGGCCCACTCGGCGCGGGCGAAGTACCGGTCCCGCCGGATCCACGCGCCCGCCGCGGCGATCCCGATGACCGTGCCGATCTCGCCGTTCGCGATGGCTCTTCGCACGACAGGTACGGCGGCGGAGCCGAAGCTCTGGAAACCGGTCTGGCAGGCGCGGCCGCGGGCCAGCTCGGTGAGTTCGGCAAAGGCCGCGAGGTCGAGCACCGGCGGCTTCTCGACGAGCAGGTGGCAGCCGGCGGCGAGCGCGAGCTTCGCCAGGGGCAGATGGGTGTGCGGCGGGGTGGCCACGACGGCGATGTCCGGGGTCGTGCGGGCCAGCAGTTCGGCCGCGTCGCGGGTGGTCACCGCCGCGTCGGGCAGCAGCGCGCGGGCTTCTTCCGGTGGCTCGCGGATGTCGCACGCCCCGGCGAGGACGAGTTCACCGCGGTCGTGCAGGGCGCGGGCGCGGCGCAGATGCTGGCCCGCGTAGCCGGCCGTGCCGAAGACGACGACGTTCGGCGTCATCGGCGACCACCGGTCGCGACGGCGGCCAGTGCGACAGGCCCGGCCACGACGAGGGCGAGGATCGGCAGCATCCAGACGAGCAGGACGGCGAGGCCGAGGGCGGCGGCGAGGAGCAGGGCGCGCCCGGGGTCGGCGGCGGTCTCCCGCGCGGCGGTGACGAACGCCCGGCGCCAGGCCGGGCCGCCGGTGGCCACGACTTCACACGTCCGCACCGCGACCACCACCCCTGCCACCGCCAGCACCCACAACGCCGGCCGCAGCACCCCCGACCCCGGCATCGAAGCCACCACCTCCAGGTCCACTGCGAACAGCACCACCGCCGCCAAGCACCCGAGGCCGAAGATCACCCCGCCCCGGGCCGCCGAGCGGAAGTCCGCCCAGAACGTCGTCCACAGTGGACCTCCGACGTCGTGCCGGGCGCGGTCGAGCACCCGGCAGCCCGCCACGAACGCCGGGCCCGCCGTCACCACCGGGACCGATGCCAGCGCCACCAGGACCCCCGCCAGCAGGCAGTCCGAAAAGTCACTGAGCCCGGTCCGCCACTGGGTTCGCATCGCCGTCACCCCTTCAGGCCGCTGGTGCTGACGCCTTCCACCAGCAGCCGCTGGAAGGCGAGGAAGAACAGCACGATCGGAACCAGCGCGAGCGCGGACATCGCGAACATCGCGCCGAAGTTCGATTCGCTGCTGGTGTCGACGAACAGCCGCAGGCCCAGCGGCACGGTGAACTTCTCCGTGTCGTTCAGGTACACCATCTGCGTGAAGAAGTCGTTCCACGTCCAGATGAACGTGAAGATCGACGTCGTGACCAGCGCCGGTTTCGACAGCGGCAGCACCACGTGCCAGAACGTGCGGTAGACCGAGCAGCCGTCGATGATCGCCGCCTCGTCGAGCTCGCGCGGGATGCCCCGCATGAACTGGACGATCAGGAAGACGAAGAACGCCTCGGTGGCCAGCAGCTTCGGCAGGATCAGCGGGACGAACGTGTTGACCAGCCCGGCCTGCTGGAAGATCACGTACTGCGGGATCAGCGTCACGTGGTAGGGCAGCATCAACGTCGTGATCATGAACGCGAACAGCGCGCCCCGGAACCGGAACTTCAGCCGGGCGAAGGCGAACGCGGCCAGCGAGCACGACAGCACGTTCGCCGCCACCGACAGGCCGGCCACCAGGAACGAGTTGAGGAAGAAGCGGCCGAACCCGACGTCCGCCGCGCCCTCCCAGCCCTTCGTGTAGCCGTCGAAGACGAACCGGGTGGGCAGCAGCGCCAACCGGGACAGGATCTCGTCCGGCGGCTTGACCGACGCGAACGCCAGCCACACCAGCGGGTAGAGCACCACGGCGACGATCACCAGGCACAGCACGTGCCGGCCCACCGAGCGGGCGCTCCGCGGCAACACCATCATTTGCGGCCCCCTGTGCTTTCTACGTCGTCGTAGAACACCCAGAGCTTCGCGGTCCGGAAGACGATCGCCGTGACAATAGCGATCACGACCAGCAGCACCCACGCCATCGCCGACGCGTAGCCCATCCGGAAGTCCTGGAAGCCGACCTCGAACAGGTAGAGCGTGTAGAACAGGTCCGCGTCGGCCGGGCCGCCGCGGCCGCCGCCGATGACGAACGCCGGGGTGAACGCCTGGAAGGCGTGGATCGCCTCCATCACCAGGTTGAAGAAGATCACCGGCGACAGCATCGGGAGCGTGATGTGCCGGAACCGGCGGAACGCGCCCGCGCCGTCGATCGCGGCCGCTTCGTGCAGCTCCGCCGGGATCTGCTTGAGGCCGGCCAGGAAGATCACCATCGGCGCGCCGAACTGCCAGACGCCCAGCAGCACGATCGAGGCCAGGCTGAACTGCGGGTCGTCGACCCAGCTCGGAGTGTGCCAGCCGAAGAACGCGAGGACCTCGTTCACCGGGCCACCGCCCATGAACAGCGCCCGCCACACCAGCGCCGCCGCGACACTCGCGCCCAGCAGCGAAGGCGCGTAGAACGCCGCCCGGTAGAAGCCACCTCCCCCGCGGCGGGTGTTGAGCAGCATCGCCACCAGCAGCGACACCGTCAGCTTCAGCGGCACCGAGACCAGCACGTAGATCAGCGTGACCTTGACCGACTGCAGGTAGCGGTCGTCGCCGGTGAACATGTGCGCGAAGTTGCCGAACCCGACCCACTTCGGCGCGGTGAACAGGTCGTAGTCGGTGAACGACAGGTACAGCGAGACCACCATCGGGCCGACGGTCAGCGCCACCGCGCCGAGCAGCCACGGCGTGAGGAAGGCGAACGCCTCCGGTTGGCTCTTGCGGCGGCGCCCGGCCGGCCGGCCCCGGCGGCCGCGCGCGGCGGGCGCCGGGGGCGCGACCGGCGGGTCCGGCGTGCGCAGGGTCGTCATCGGCTAGGACAGTCCCTTCTGGGCTTCGGTCAGGAACCGGTTGACGGCGTCGTCGATGCTCATCCGGCCGAACGCGACCTCTTCGTAGGTGCGTTGCAGCAGCTTCTGGATCGCGCCGGCGCCCTTCGGCGGCACCGGCGGCGCGGGCCCGAGCTTCGGTTCGAGCGCGGCTTCGTAGTCGTAGAGGGTCTTGTCGTTGCCTTTCGCGGACGACGCCAGCTGCGCGCGGACCTTGAGGTTCGGGGCGAGACCGCGGTCGGTACCGACGATCTTGCCGACCTCGGGATCGTTGATCAGGAAGTCGACGAGCTTCGCCGCCGCCTCCTGCTGCTGGCTGCGCGCGGACACGGCCAGGAACATCGACGGCCGGCGGTACTGCCCGGTGTCGCCGTTCGCGCCGCTCGGGTAGGGCGCCACGTTCAGCGGCTTGCCGTTCGCCTTCTGGTACGCCGGCAGCAGGTTGTCGTAGGCGAACTCCGAGCTGGTCAGTTTCTTGCCCAGCGGCGCCTGTTCGGGCGAGGTGTTGTAGGACGCCGTGACGTCGGCGGGCGAGGCGGCCCCGGTTTCGCGGAACTTGCTCGCCAGCTGCCAGTAGGCGCGCAGGTCGTCGGCGGTGAAACCGAGCTTGCCCTCGGGGGTGTAGAACTGCTTGCCCTGCTGGCGCAGCCAGATTTCCAGGGTCGTGTCGAGGATGCCGAAGTCGGTCACCCCGCGGGCCGGGCCCACCTTCCGGGCCACCTCGGCGAACCGGTCCCAGGTCATCCCCTTGGCCGGGTCGGCGCCGGCTGCCGTGAACGCCGCCGGGTCGTAGATCATCGCCGGCGTGTTCTGCGCCCACGGCACCGCGTACCGCTTGCCCTGGTAGACGCCGGTGGCCGCCAGCTCCGGGTTGACGTCGGCGAGCGAGATGGCCTTGCCGGCGCCGGAGTTCAGGTCGGCCAGGACGTTGCGGCCGCCGTATTCGGCCAGGTAGCGGCTGTCGACGTTGAGCACGTCCGGCGGCTTGCCCCCGGCCGTCTGCGTCGCCAGCTTCTCCCAGTAGGCCGCGTACGCCGAGAACGACGTCTGCACCTTGATCTTCGGGTTCTTCTGCTGGAAGAGCTCGACGGCCTTCTTCGTGAGGCTCGCCCGCCCCTCACTGCCCCACCACACGAAGTTGATGGTCACGTCGCCGCCGCCACCGGAGTCCGAGCCGCAGGCGGCCACCCCGGTCAGCAGCAGCGGGACCACCACGGCCAGCGCGGCGACACCGCGTCTCTTGGTCCTGCGCTCAGTTGTCCGCCCCATCGAACTCTCCGTCCTCAGCGTGTCAGCACTTTCTGAAAACGCTGTCAGCTGGCTGACGGTAGGCAGCGCGGCACACCGGTGTCAACGGCGCAAGCGGAAGAACCGCCCTTGTGCAGCAACGTTTTCAGTATTTTCAGTGCGGCCTGAGAAAGCGCTTACCGGATGGGTGCGCGACCGGGTGCGTCAGCCTGTTCGCGGCCGAGCGGCACTCGCCCACGGGACGCCGATCTCCGAGAACAGCGCGAGCCGGTCCGCGGCGACGGCGACCTCTTCGCCGATCCCCCGCACGACGGAGTGCCGGCTCGCCCCTTCGCCGACGCTGCGGATCCACCCCGCCGGGATCCGCGACGGCGACGGCGCGTCCCGCACCGCTTCG
The DNA here is from genome assembly GCA_049998155.1 of Amycolatopsis sp. cmx-13-12. Lineage (GTDB taxonomy): Bacteria > Actinomycetota > Actinomycetes > Mycobacteriales > Pseudonocardiaceae > Amycolatopsis. Next base: position 848,016 of record JAEBES010000003.1, read on the forward strand.
ACCACCGAGGCGAACGCCCGGGTCCCGGACAGCGGCGCGAGCAGCGGCACCCCGTCCGGGTCGAGGCGGTGGGCGATCAGGTTGCGCAGCAGGTCGGCCGGTTCGCCGAGGTGGAACCGCTCGTCGTCGATTTCGAGGCGGTGGCTCTTGTACCAGAACTTCGCCCGCCCCCGCTCGCCGTGCACCACGACGTAGGGCTCGTGGTCCTGCTCCGCGCACAGCGACGCGGCCACGACGATCTCGGGCCCGTCGCCGAACCGGATCCGCAGGCACGCGGTGTCGTCGGCTTCGATGTCACGGGCGCCGTAGAGCTCGAGGGCGATCTCTGCCGGGTCTCGCCCGGCGACGCCGCCGACCAGCAGCGCGGTGGCCACGGCGTGGGAGAACGGGTTGGTCAGGGCGCCGTCGACGACGGCCTCGCCGTCGAGCCAGCGGCGGCCCGCCCACGGGTTGCGGCGGTAGTAGGCGTCGGTGCGGATCCACGCCCCGGCCGCGCCGACGCCCACGATGTCGCCGAGCTTGCCGGCGGCAATCGCGGCCCGCAGTAGCGGCAGCACCGGGGAACCGAAGCTCTGGAACCCGGTCTGGCAGGCCGCACCGGTGTCCGCGGCCAGCCGCGAGAGCGTGATGAAGCCGTCCAGGTCGAGCACCGGCGGGGTTTCCAGCAGCAGGTCACTGCCCGCGCGCAGCACCGCGGCGCCGGTCCGGACGTGCGCGTGCGGCGGTGTCGCGACGACGGTGATGTCGGGGCGGCAGCGGCGGAGCAGGTCTTCGACACTCGTGTGCGCGGTCCCACCGGCCGGCAGCAGCGCGGCGGCGGCGGCCGACGGGGGCCGGATGTCGGCCATGCCGGCGAACCGGACCACTCCTTCGTCGTGCAAGATCCGCGCGCGGTGCAGGTAGCTGAAGGCGTAGCCGGACGTGCCGACGACCGCCAGCCTCGGCGGGTCCGCCACGGTGCGGCTCCGGCTCCCCGACATGGATCTCCGATCGGCGGGCCGGACAGCGGCCCGCGCGGGACTGACGAATGGGGTCAGGCTTTCGGGAGAAACTTCCGGTCGCCACCGTAGGGTGTGCGCGACAAACGTGTCAATCACCAGGACACCGCCGTCGAAATCGTCGATCGACCGGTACTCCGAACGGCCGCGTCCGTTTCGAGATAGCGCTTACTGGAACAGACCAGTTCCGGTTGCAAGGTTTGCAGGATTTGTTGACAACGCTCTCGGTGGGTTTCCATGATGTGGCCCGGAGCCTGCCGAGGAGTTGCCGTGACCGTCACCATTCACGACGTCGCCCGCCGGGCCAACGTGTCGATCTCGACCGTCTCGCGGGCGTTCACGTCCCCGGGCCTGGTCCGGCAGCAGACGCGCACCCGGGTGCTGGCCGCGGCGCACGAGCTGGGGTACCACGCGGCCGGCGCGCCGCAGCCGGGGCCGGCGGCCCGCACCGGGCACATCGGGATCGTGGTCTCCGACCTGGGCAACCCGTTCTTCACCGGTGTGCTCAACGGCGTCCAGGCCCGTGCCCGGCAGGACGACATCGCGGTGCTGTTCGCCAACAGCGACGAAGACCCGGCGACCGAGCAGAACCTCGTCCGCCGGATGGCCAAGCAGGTCGACGGGGTGGTGCTGTGCAGCCCGAGCATGACCGACGACCAGCTGCGCGCGCTCGCCGGGCAGACGACCCTGGTGCTGCTCAACCGGGAGGTGCCCGGGATCCCGTCGATCGTGATGGACGCCGCGGACGGGATGCGCCAGGCGATCGAGCACCTGGCCGCGCTGGGCCACCGCCGCTGCGCCTACCTGGCCGGGCCGCGGGCGTCGTGGGCGAACCGCGCCCGCAGGCAGGGCCTGACGGAGACCGCGCACAAGCACGGCACGGACGTGGTCGAGTTCGGCCCGTTCCCGCCGGTGTTCGAGGGTGGCCTGCAGGGCGCGGACCTGGCGCTGGCGGCGGACGTGACGGCGATCGTCGCCTACAACGACCTGGTCGCCTTCGGCGCGCTGGCCCGGCTGAACGCCCGCGGGGTGCCGGTGCCGGACGAGATCAGCCTGGTCGGCTTCGACGACCTGGTGTTCGCGGCGATCTCGGCACCCCCGCTGACGACCATCGCGATGCCGACGGAGGCGGCGGGCCGCGCGGCGGTGACGATCCTGCTGGGCCTGCTCGACGGCGAGGCCGACGAGCACACGACGCAGGTGCTCGACACCCACCTGATCGTGCGCGCCACGACGGCCCCGCCGTCGGGTTAGCTCCCGAAGACGTTCCGGTCCAGGAACGGGTTGCGGAACTTGCCCTGCGGATCCAGGTTCTCCGCCAGCGCCCGGAACTCCGCCAGCCGCGGGTATCCCGCCGGGACGCCGTGGAAGAGCTTGCCCCAGTGCGGGCGCGCGCCGAACGGGGCCAGGCGCTCCTCGAGCACCGGCAGCACCGCCTCGACCTCCGGCTGGCGCGGCTGCCAGGTGAAGTGCAGGGCCACCCGGTCACCGCCGTGGCCGGGGCTGAGCCACAGGTCGTCCCCGGCGATCGCGCGGATTTCCGAGACCAGCAGCAGCGGCGCGACGAGGTCGCCGATCTCGCGGACCGCGCGGATCGCGGCGACCGCGTCCCGGTACGGCACGAAGTACTCCGACTGCAGCTCGTCCCCGACGCTCGGGGTGAACGCCAGCGCGAAGTGCGGCAGCCGCTCGTGCCACGGGCCCGGCACCCCCTGCTGGGGCGTGCAGTTGTCCGCGGGGATGCCGGCGGCGTGCGCCGGGTGGCGCGGCCCGTCCGCCGGGACCGCGCCGAACAGGCCGGTGCGCCCGGTGACCGCCCGGCTCTTGACCCACACCTGGTCGATCCGGTCGTTCACCCAGTTCGTGAACATGCTGACGCTGTAGCCGGCGTCTTCGATCTCGTCGAAGTGCTCGTACGCGGCCTCCCAGGGCAGGCCGTCGAACACGTCCTGCCGGACGTCGAACGTGGGAACCACGTCGAGCGTCAGCCGGGTGACGACGCCGACCGCGCCGAGCCCGACGACCAGGCCCGGGAACTCGGCGTCGGCGCGGGTGCAGGTCTTCAGCGAGCCATCGGCGGTGACCAGCTCGATCCCGGAGACCGCCGCGGCGAGGCCCGGCTGCCGCCGCCCGGAGCCGTGGGTGCCGGTCGCGACGCTGCCCGCCACCGTGATGTGCGGCAGCGACGCGAGGTTCGGCAACGCCCAGCCGGCGTCGTGCAGCTGCTGCGCGAAGTCGCCGTAGCGGGCCGATCCGCCGACCGTCACCGTGCCCGCGCCGAGCTCGACTCCGGCGTCGAGGGCGCGCAGGTCCAGCAGGAGCCCGCCCGGGGAGTCCGCGATGGTGTTGAAGCAGTGCCGGCTCCCGAGGGCTTTGACGTGCGTCGCGCCGGCGACGGCTTCCTGGACCTCGGCGACCGTGCGCGGGGTCGTCACCGCGTCCGCGCCGTAAGTGAGGTTCCCGGCCCAGTTCGACTCGCCCACCCGTGGTGTCCTTCCGCCGTAGAGATCCACTCGGAGACCCTACGCGGCCGCCGCGCGCCAGAAGTCCCGCATCCAGCCGGGCGCCACGGGCCTGTCCTCGCCGACCTGGGTGAGCAGGACGGCGACCGTGCCGGTGGCGGGGGTGACGTACGCGGTGGTGCCGGTGCCGCCGACCCACCCGTACCGGCCCGGGACGTGCCACGGCTCGGTGACGGCGATGTCCACCGAACCGCCCATCCCCCAGCCCTGGCCCTCGAGGAACAGCGCGCCGATCTCGCGGTGCGCCGCGGTGGTGTGATCGGTGGTCATCAGCCGGACGGCCTCGGGCGTGAGCACGCCGCCGCCGCCGGCCAGCAGCATCCGGCCGAAGGCGGCCCAGTCCCCCGCCGTCCCGGCGAGGCCGCCGCTGCCGAGCGGCAGCGCGGGCATGGTTCGCCACTGGCCGTCCGGCGGATCGGCGAGCACCAGCCCGTCCGCGGTCTTCTTGTAGAAGGCGGTGAACCGGCCGGGCTCGGCCACGAAACCCGTGTCGGTCATGCCCAGCGGGGCGAAGATCCGTTCGGCGAGGAACTCCGGGAAGGACTGCCCGGACGCGCGGGCGACGAGCGGGCCCTGGATCGTGGAACACGTGTCGTACAGCCAGGATTCACCGGGCTGGTAGGCCAGCGGCACCTCGGCGAGCCGCGCGAGCCAGACGTCCGGTTCGGGGAAGCTCTGCACTTCCCGGCCGTCGACCTGCACGCCGGCCAGCGCCTGGACGACCGGGAGCGTGAAGTCCGACGGAAAACCCCAGCCGGCCTGGCTGGTGAGCACGTCGAACACCGTGATCGGGCGCTTCGCCGGGACGACGTCGTCGAGCGCGCTCGACGGCGTGCGGACCACCTTCGGCACGGCCAGCTCGGGCAGCCAACGGCCGATCGGGTCGTCGAGGGCGAGCGTGCCGTCGGCCACCAGGACGAGGACCGCGGCCGCGGTGATCGGCTTGGTGATGGACGCGAAGCGGAACAGCGTGTCCTCGGCCATCGGGCGGCTGCCCTCGACGTCGACCGAACCGACGGTCACGACCTCCCGCCGTCCGGCCCGGTCCACGATCGCCACCGCTCCGGGCAGCGTGCCGTCGTCGACGTGGCGTTGCAGGGTCTCGCGCAGGCTCATGATCCTCCCCAGGGTCGCTCCGACCCTAGTTCAGCGGGCCGGGATGATCGCCTGGTGGGTGCCGGCGAGGCCGTGCGGGCTGAGCAGGCGGCCCATCCGCTTCGGCATCCGCAGGGTGATCGCGCGGTCGAGGACCCGCGCGCCCGGAGCGGCTTCGGCCAGCCGCGTCTCGTAGGCCGTGCAGTCGGCGGGCGCCCGCAGCCACGCCGAGACGACGAGGTTGCCCTCTCCCACCACCGCGGCCGAGAGCCGGGTCTCGGGCAGCTGCGCGATCGCCGTGCCGGCGCGGTCGAGCTCCGTCGGGCGCGTGTCGAGGCGGTAGCCCGCGATCACCGGCCAGCCGGCCGGGACGTGCGCGAGGTCGCAGCGGAAGTCGAGTTCGTGGTTGCGCAGCATCCGGGCGAGGGTGCGCCGCACCGCCGACTCGCTCATCCCGCAGTCGCGGGCCAGCACGGCATAACTGCGCCGGCCGTCCTCGCCGAGGGACTCCACCAGCGCGCGCAGGTCCCGGTCGTTCCACTGCTGCGGGACGACCAGCCGGGCCTGCACGGCGGTGTCGTCCAGCACCGCCCGCTGTTCCGGGGCGAGCGCGTCGACCAGCCAGCCGCTGCCCTCGCGGTAGACCCGCGTCGCGACGGCGAACCGGACCTCCCGCACCCCGGGCAGCGTGCCGATGCGGCCGGTGACCAGTGCGTCCAGCGCGTCGAGGTCACGGGCGGCCAGCCCGAGGAACAGCGCGAACCGGCTGGTGGTGCGCTCGACGCTGAACACCGACGGCCAGCCGCACAGCTCGCGGGTCAGTGCGCTGAGGGAGTCCGGGCGGCAGGCGAGGTCGACGTAGCCGACGGTGGTCGTCGGCGGCGTCGAGTAAGCGGTGAGCCAGGCCAGCCCGGCCGTCTGCAGCCGTTCCCAGCGGCGGGCGGCCGTCGTCGCGTCGGTGCCGACGGCGGCGGCGATGCGCGTCCACGGTGCTCGCGGGTCGCGCTGCAGCGCCTCCACCAGCGCGAGGTCCGACGCGCTCAACCCCGGGCGCGCCGCTTCCGGCGGCGCACCGGGTGAAACGGGCATGGCGCATTGTGACCTGATCATGATCGGCTGCCAAGGGGCCGCCGGACGTGCCGGCGGCCCCTCGTCGTCCTGCCGCCGCCCTACCGCCGCCGCAGCCGCGGCACCGCGGCCGCGCCCGCGGCCAGGACGAGGACGCCGCCGAGCACGAACGGCAGCGCGGGGGCGTCGCCGGGGGCCGCGGCGGGCACCGCGCGTTCCCGGCCGCCGTAACCGCCGCCCGCGCCGTCCCGGTCGTAGGCCGAGCCCGGCAGCTTGTCCGCGTACCGCTGGTGCAGCGCCGCGCGGTAGTTCTGCAGGGACAGCTTCGTGCCCGCCGCCAGGCCGGTGACCGAGCCGTCCAGGACGGTCACGGCGTCGCCGCGCACCGCGTACCAGGCGTTGACCTGCGGTTCGTGCAGGAGGTAGCCGCCAGCCGCGGCCTGGGCGTACTGCCGCTCGTAGTCGCCGGACGCGACGTTGACCACGGTCCAGGCCGGGCCTTGGCGCTCGGCCCAGACGGTGGCGGCGGTGCCGTCGCCGGTCCGCGCCGGGACGGCGACGTAGGCGAGTGCGGCGGGGACGTCGGACTTCCCGGCGACGAACGCCGCGGTCGGCTCGTAGACCGGCACCTGCGTGCGCGGGTCGGCCGTCTGCTGCGCCGCCGTCGCCGCGCGGGCGCCGGGGAACTTGGTCTTGGCGAGGCGGACGAGCGTGTCCGGGCCGCCGGTGACCTGCCCGATGGCGGCGGTGTCGGCGGCGGTCGGCGCGTCCGCGGGCCCGCTCGCCGCGCTCGCGGCGGCGCCGGTGGTGAGCATCGCGGCGCCGGCCAGCACGGCCACGCCCATGGCTTTCCGCAGCATGCTCATCCCTCGATCCCGTACAGCGTGTGGGTCCACTGGAACTGGTTGTTCGAGCGGTAGGTGTCGTAGTTCATCGAGTTGTAGCGGCTGTTGTTCGGCCACGGGTCGCCGTATTCGACGCGGGTGGCGCCACCGGAATTGTCGTAGCCGTAGAGGACGTGCATGTGCCCGCCGCCGGAGCGCCAGCCGATCCGCGTGCCGACCGGTTTCCCGGCGTCGATCTGGTTTTTCACGCCGGTGAAGGAAAGCGTCTGGCCGCCCGAGTTGTACGTCCCGACGTTGGTGAAGCCGAGGTAGCGGAACACGCGTTGCTGGTCGGACAGGTAGCCCTGGTTGTTGGCGCAGTCGCTGCCGGACTCGTTGTGCGCGACCTGGCAGAACCGGGTCTGGGTCAGAGAGTACCCCCAGTAGTCGGCGATGGTGTTGCCGCTGGCGTCCCAGCACCACTGGTCTTTCTGCTGGGCCTGCATGGTGATCCCGAGGTCGGTCCGCGCCGCGGCCGCGGCGGCCGGGGCCTGCAGCGCGACGGCCGCGACGGAGAGCGCGGCGAGTCCACACAGGACTCGTGAGGTGGTTTTCACGAAGTGCTCCTCCAGCCGGTGACGATTCGACGTGGTGGCACGGAATACTCCGCGCCCGGCACGGGGATCCGGTACCTACCAACGGAGGATTGCGTTGCCGGAAAACGATTCCGGCGGATCCCGGCAGTTCCGGGACGCCGGATTCCGGCATCGGCTCGGGGCCGCCGGGCGGATTCCGGCGGCCCCCGCTTCGCGACCCGGTCAGGAGACGGTCGTCGTGCCGAGGACGGCGTCCTGGTCCGGCGGGTCGAGCGTCAGCGCGACGTCGAACTCGCCGAGGCCGCTGTCGGTGACGACGTGCGTGCTCGCGGCGGCGTCGACGCTGCTGGTCGCCTCGCCGGCCGGGGTGCCGGCCGGGACGGTGAAGCCGACCTGGCCGAGCGCGGTGAACTTCAGGCTGCCTTCGGCGGGCACCGGCGTCTCGGGGATCGGCAACTCGACCGGGATGGCCACGGACCGGCCCCCGATCGCGACGTTCACCTGCGATGTGATCGAGCCGGAGAGCTTGGTCGCGCCGACCAGGCGGAGGCCGTCACCGGCGGCCTGCCCGGCGTCGACGTCGAGGCTGAACGGCACCGAGATCGTGCTGCCCGCGGTCGTGGCCGCCGGGATGTCGGCCTTGACCACCACGGCGACCTGCTGGTCGCCGATCAGCGGGAACCCGCCCCGGTAGGTGAGCGTCTTTTCGGCGGCCGCGGCCGTCCCGGCGGAAACAATGGCGAGTGCGGCGGCCAGCAGCGCGGCAACGCCGATTCCACGGCGTCGGGTTTTCAGCATTGTGCGTCCTTTCCTCGTCGAGCTTCGGATACTAAGTGGAAAACTTCCCAACCGGCCATCGATCTTTTCTGTTGCCCAGGAATTTGTCATGGGCGTCGGTCTTCGACGGCCCGGTTTTTGTCATTCGCCCGCGCGAGAGCGGCGGTGTAGTGGCGGTGTAGCGGTGGGGCGCAGGGTTCTCCCCGCCGGGCCGCCCGCCCGGCCTACCGAGGGAGAAAACCCATGCGAATGATCTGCCAGGCGGCCGCGCTCTCGGCCGCCCTGCTCTTCGGCGGCGCGACCGTCGCTTCGGCCACCGTCGCCCCGACGGAGGTGTACGCGGACGTGACGGCCGCCGACATCGCCGACCCGGGCGCGGTGATCACCGACTCGGCCGCGGACCTGGCCGCGGCGCGGACGGCCGGCCAGGCGATCACCTGGTTCTCCAGCCGCAACGGCAGCACGGCGTACCAGGGCTACTGCGAGCGGGCGGTCCGCCTGGCGTGGGACCGCGTGACGCACCACGCGAGCGCGATCGAGCACTGGCGGTCGTCCGACGGCGCCCGCCACACGACGGGCACCCCGCCGCGCGGAGCGTTCGTGTTCTGGAACATCTCGGCGTACGGCCACGTCGGCATCGCCGACGGAAGCGGCGGAGTCTGGGCGACGAGCGTCAACGGCGCCATCGGCCACGCCCGCCAGGGCTACTTCGCGAATTACCTCGGCTGGAAGCCGGGAAACAGCAACTGACCCGGGCCGGCGGCGGCGCTCCGCGCCGCCGCCTCCCGTGTCGCCCTCCAATCACGCGTGTCGACCCTCCAATCACGCGAGTCGACCCTCCAATCACGCGAGATGCCTCCCCAATCACGCGAGATGCGCGGCGAATCACGCGAGTTCCGGCCTCAATCACGCAAGTTCCGGTTTCGATCACGCGAGTTCGGGTCCGGTCACGTGAGTTCCGGGCCGGGTCACGCGCGAAGGCCGCTAAGCGAGAGCGGAGCGCTCAGGGGCGCGCCGCCGCTGATGGGGACCTTCGGCGCTGGGCCTGCTCCAGCAACGCCAGCCCCGTCGTCTCGCCCTGGTGGTTGCCCGTCTCGCGGAACACCCTCAACGCCCGGTCGCACACCCCGCGCGCCTGGACCGGCTCGCCCGCCTCCAGCAACGTCTGCCCGATCCCCAGCAACGCGTACGCGCTGCACCTCTCGTCGTGCAGTTCCTCCAGGATGCTCAACGCCAACCTCAAGCACGTCAACGACTCCGGAAGCCGTCCCGTGTCGCGGTGCAGCGTGCCCAGTTCCGTCAGGACCTTCGCTTCCCGATGCGGGTCGGAGATCTCGCGGGCCAGTTCACGCGCCCGGTGCAGCCACGTCTCCGCCTCCCCGAACGACCCCAGCAACGCGTACGTCGACCCGATCGAATTGCGCATCTGGGCGACGCCGCTGCGATCGTCCGCCCGCTCCAGGCCCGCCAGCGCCTGCCGGTAGAAGCCCAGCGCTTCCCGGGGGCGTTCGCGGACCCGGGCCACCGTGCCGAGGCCCGCCACCGCCAGTGCCTCGCCCCGGACGTCGCCCAGTTCGGCGAACACCTCCGCCGAACGCTGCATGTCCTGTGACGCCGCCGCGTATTCGTCGTTATACAGGCGGACCTGGCCGAGGCCCCGGCTGAGCACCGCCGTTCCCCTGCGGTTGCCCGCCGCCTCGACTGCCGCCAAGGCCGTCAAGTGGGTCCGTCGCCAGTCGTCGTAAGCGCCGCGCAAGTCGTAGAACGGGACCGCCGCCGCCGTCAGCTGCCAGGACAGTTCGTCCAGGCCCGCGTCCGCCGCCAGCTGGACCGCCGCCGCCAGCAGCTTGCGCTCCGCCGTGAACCAAGCGACGGGGTCGGTCACCAGGCGGGCCGGGACCGCTGCGGCGGCCACGGCCGGGCCGGTCATCGCGCCGAACGCCGGCGGGAGGGCCGCCGCGGCCGCTTTGGCCAGCGCCAGCAGCACCGACAGGACGCGGGCGAGCGTCTCGCGGCGGGCAGGCAGCGGCTCCTCCGCCAGCAGCTCGCCCGCGTAGCAGCGCAGCAGGTCGTGCAGGCGGTACCTCGGGTGGCCGCCCGCGTCCCGCCCGGTCAGTGACACCAGGTTCGCGTCGACGAGCACGTCGAGGACGTCGTGCGTGCCGCCGCGGTCCAGCAGCGCGTCGACCACCCAGCTCGGGAAGTCCTGCGCGCCCAGCACCGCCGACCGGCCGAACGCCGTCCGCGCGGTCGGTGGCAGCTGACGCAGGCTCAGCTCGAAGCTCGGCCGGACACCCAGATCGCCGACGCGCAGCTCGCTCAGCCGGTTCGACTCGTCGGCCAGCCGGTCGTGCAGCGTGCGCAGGCTCCACGCCTGGCGCCCGGCCAGCCGCGCGCCCGCGATGCGGATCGCCAGCGGCAGGTACCCGCAGCAGCGCACGATCGCCGCCGCTTCGGCCGGCTCGCCGACCACCCGGTCCGGTCCCGCCAGCTCGGCCAGCAGCTGCGCGGCCTCCCGCTCGCCGAAGACGGGCAGCTCCACGTGCTTCGCGCCGGCCAGTTCGGGCAGCCGGCCGCGGGTCGTCACCAGCACCGCGCAGCCGTTGTCGGCGGGCAGCAGCGGACGGACCTGCGCGGCCGTCGCCGCGTCGTCGAGCACCAGCAGCATCCGGCGCCCGGCCAGGCGCGAGCGGAACAGCGCCGCCCGCTGGCCCAGGCCGGCCGGCACCGTGTTCCCGGTGACGCCCAGTGCGTGCAGGAAGTCGGCGAGCACCTCGGCCGGGTCGCGGGGCGCGCCCGTGCCCGCGAGGTCGACGTAGAGCTGGCCATCCGGGAAGCGGGCCGCGAGGCCGTGGGCGACGTGCATGGCCAGCGCCGTCTTGCCGGTGCCCGGCGCCCCGGTCAGCACGACCGGCGCCGGCCCCGCTCCCAGCGCGGCGGACAGGTCGCGGACGTACTCCTCGCGGCCGGTGAAGTCCGGCAGGTCGGCGGGCAGCTGCCGGACCGGCGCCACCGGAGCGGGGCCGGGCAGCGGCTCGCCGGTGAGGATCGCCGCCTGCAGACCCCGCAGTTCCGGCCCCGGTTCGACGCCGAGTTCGGTGACGAGCCGTTCGCGCGCGGTCGCGTACGCCTGGAGCGCTTCGGCCCGGCGCCCGGCGCCGGTGAGCGCCAGCAGGTACTGCTGCCAGAGCCGTTCGCGGTACGGGTGCTCGGCCAGCAGCACGGTGAGCTCGGCGATCGCCGGGTCGTGCCGGCCGAGCCGGACCTGCAGCGCCAGCCGCTCCTCGACGGCGGCCAGCCGGTTCTCGACGAGCCGGCCGAGCTCGGCGTCCCAGGCGGGTGCGGTCGGCAGGTCCTCCAGGGGGTCGCCGCGCCACAGCGCTTCGGCGTCGGCCAGCAGCGTCAGGGCCGTCTCGGGCGAGCCGTCCTTGGCCGCGCGGCCGGCGTCGCCGACGAGCCGCGTGAACCGGTGGGCGTCGACGTCGGCGGGGTCGACCTCCAGCGCGTAGCCCGGGTCGTGGGTGCGCAGCACGGCACCCTCGGGCAGCAGCCGGCGCAGCCGCCACACGTAGGTCTGCAGGTTGGCGGTGGCCGACGTCGGGGGATCGTGCGGCCACACGGTGTCGACCAGCTGCCCGGGCGAGACCGTCCGGTTCGCGTTCAGCAGCAGGTGCGCGAGCACGACCCGCTGCTTCGTCCCGCCGAGCGCCAGCGCTTCCCCATCGACCGTCACGGTCAGCGGTCCGAGCAGGTGAAACCGCACCTCAGGCCCCATCGCGCGCTCCCGTTCCCGCGGCCGCCCCCAGGCGGAACCTCGAAGCCGGACTGTAACCGGACAGCGGCGCTGCTCGTGGGGAATTCGCGCACATCCGAGACGCCGGGACCGAGAACGTCACTCGTTTGCCACGCGGACGTTGACGGTCGAGCCATAGTGAGTGTACAGTCACTCACATGACGAAACGCGGTGCCACCCTCTCCACCTCCGACGCCCGGCGGGATGCCGTCGTCGATGCGGCCATCGCCGAGTTCGCCCGCGGCGGCTACCACAGCACGCCGATCAGCGCGGTGGCCGCCCGCGCCGACATCTCCCCCGCGTACGTCTTCAAGTTGTTCCCCGGCAAGGTTTCCTTGTTCGTCGCCGCACTGGACCGGTGCTACGAACTCGTCGTCCACGCCCTCTCGAACGGCGCCGCCCGCGTCGAGGACGCCGACCCCGGCAAGATCCTCTACGAGATGGGCGGCGCCTACGCGGAGCTGATCGCCGACCGGAACCTGCTGATGCTGCAGGTGCACGCCCAGTCGGCCGCCGACACCCCCGAGATCGCCGACGCCGTCCGCCGCGGGCTGGCCAAGGTGACCGAGTTCGCCCGGTCGCGCTCCGGCGCGGCCGACGACGAGGTGCAGCGGTTCATCGCCTACGGCCAGCTCTGCCACCTGGTCGCCACCCTCGACCTGGACGAGCGCACCGGCGAGTGGGCTGCCGTGCTGTCCGCCGGCATCCGTCACTGACCACCCCGGCTCCACTCGGAGCCTTTTTCTCGCCCCTTGAGTGATTGACCAGTCACTCACAATCGAAGGAAGCCACCATGAACGTCACCGAAATCGTCCTCCCCGGCCTCGTCGAGCCGGACGGCCTGCGCGTCGAACACCGAGAGCTGCCGCGGCCCGGCGCCGGCGAAGCCCTCCTGCGGGTCGAGGCGACCGGAGTGTCCTTCGCCGAACAGCAGATGCGCCGCGGCAAGTACTACGACCAGCCGCCGTTCCCGTTCGTGCCCGGCTACGACGTCGTCGGCACGGTGCTCGAAGCCGACGAACCCGCCCTGGTCGGCCGCCGGGTGGCCGCCCTCACCAAGATCGGCGGCTGGAGCAGCCACCTCACTGTCCCCGCCGCCGACCTGGTGCCCGTGCCCGACGGTCTCGACGCCGCCGAGGCGGAAACCTTTGTGGTCAACGGCATCACGGCGTACCAGATGCTGCACCGGTGGGCGAAGGTGCGGACCGGCGGCACGATCCTGGTCCACGGCGCGAGCGGCGGCGTCGGCACCACCCTCGTGCAGCTCGCCCGCGCGGCCGGGATCAAGGTCATCGGCACCGCGTCGGCCCGCAACCTCGACGTCGTGACCTCGCTCGGCGCCACCGCCGTGGACTACCGCGGCGACGTGCCCGCCGAGGTGCGCAGGCTCGCGCCGGGCGGGGTCGACGCCGTCTTCGACCACGTCGGCGGCCCCGGCATCGTCGATTCGTTCCGCCTGCTCGCCCCGGGGGGCGCCCTGGTCGCCTACGGCAGCGCGTCGACCGTCAACACCGGCGGCAACGCGAAGCCCGCCGTGCTGAAGCTGGTCGCCCGGCTGCTGTGGTGGAACGCGGTGCCGAACCGGCGCCGGGCGCACTTCTACAACGTCTGGGGCGGCAAGCGGAACCTCGCGCGGTTCCGCGCACGCCTGACCGAAGACCTGACCGCCGTTTTCGACCTGGCCGTCCAGGGCAAGCTCAAGGCCCAGGTGGCCGCGCGAATCCCGCTGACCGAAGCGGCGAAAGCGCTGGCGCTGGCCGAGTCCGGCACGGTGACCGGCAAGGTCGTGCTCGTCCCCTGACCGCACCGAAGGCCACCACGGCGGGCGTGGTGGCCTTCGGGTCGTGAGCGATCAGTCCGTGCCGAACTCCATCGCGGCGTTGTCGAGCAGCTCGACGTCGTCGGTCTTGCCGCGCGAGGCGATCACTTCGGCGCCGCCCTCGGGCATCGCGCCGATCAGGCCGGTCGACGCGGCCTGGGCGGCCCCGATCAGCTTCGGGTTCGAACCGCCGACCATGCCGAGGCTCGCGTACTGCTCCAGCTTGGCCCGCGAGTCGGCGATGTCGAGGTTGCGCATGGTCAGCTGGCCGATCCGGTCGACCGGGCCGAACGCCGAGTCCTCGGTCCGCTCCATCGACAGCTTGTCCGGGTGGTAGCTGAACGCCGGGCCGGTCGTGTCGAGGATCGAGTAGTCCTCGCCGCGCCGCAGCCGCAGCGTCACCTCGCCGGTGATCGCGGTGCCGACCCAGCGCTGCAGCGACTCGCGCAGCATCATCGCCTGCGGGTCCAGCCACCGGCCTTCGTACATCAGCCGGCCGAGGCGACGGCCCTCGTTGTGGTAGCTGGCCAGGGTGTCCTCGTTGTGGATGGCGTTGACGAGCCGCTCGTAGGCGGCGTGCAGCAGCGCCATGCCGGGAGCCTCGTAGATGCCGCGGCTCTTGGCTTCGATGATCCGGTTTTCGATCTGGTCGGACATGCCGAGGCCGTGCCGGCCGCCGATGGCGTTGGCCTCGAGGACCAGGTCGACGGCGGTGGCGAACTCCTTGCCGTTGATCGTCACCGGCCGGCCCTGCTCGAACCCGATCGTGACGTCCTCGGCCGGGATCTCGACCTCGGGGTCCCAGAACGCCACGCCCATGATCGGCTTGACGATCTCGATGCCGGTGTCCAGGTGCTCGAGGGACTTGGCCTCGTGCGTGGCGCCCCAGATGTTGGCGTCGGTCGAGTAGGCCTTCTCGGTGCTGTCGCGGTAGGGCAGGTCGTGCGCGAGCAGCCACTCGGACATCTCCTTGCGGCCGCCGAGCTCGGTGACGAAGTCCGCGTCGAGCCACGGCTTGTAGACGCGCAGGGAGGGGTTGGCCAGCAGGCCGTAGCGGTAGAACCGCTCGATGTCGTTGCCCTTGTAGGTGGAGCCGTCGCCCCAGATCTGGACGTCGTCCTCGAGCATCGCGCGCACCAGCAGCGTGCCGGTGACGGCGCGGCCGAGCGGGGTGGTGTTGAAGTAGCTGCGGCCGCCGGTGCGGATGTGGAACGCGCCGCAGGTCAGCGCCGCGAGCCCCTCTTCGACGAGGGCTTCCCTGCAGTCGACCAGCCGGGCGATCTCGGCGCCGTACTGGCCGGCCCGGCCGGGCACCGACTCGATGTCGGGCTCGTCGTACTGGCCGATGTCGGCGGTGTAGGTGCAGGGGACCGCGCCTTTGTCGCGCATCCACGCGACCGCTACGGAAGTGTCGAGGCCACCGGAGAAGGCGATACCGACACGCTCGCCGACGGGCAGGGAAGTGAGCACCTTGGACATGCGAATGATTATGCACGGTGATGTATCGTCGTGCAATCCGGGGTGCCCGTGGTCACGAAAACCCCGTTGACGTGCGTGGTTCGGTGATCACATGGGCCGGATGCACGCCGACGAGCACGCCATCGACACCGGCTTGGTGCGGCGACTGGTGCGCGGGCAGTTCCCGCGGTGGGCGGACCTGCCGGTCACTCCGCTGGCCTCGGGCGGCACGGTGAACGCCGTGTACCGGCTCGGCGGCTCGCTGACCGTCCGGCTTCCCCTCACCGAAGGCGGCGCCTCCGACATCGCGAAGGAACGCCAGGTCCTCGGCGCCCTCGGCGAGCTGCCGGTGGCGGTGCCGGCCGTCGTGGCGGTGGGCGAACCGGCCGAGGGATATCCGTGGCCGTGGGCCGTGCACCGCTGGCTCGACGGCTCACCGGCACGCGAAGGCCGAGCGGCCCGCGGCCTGGCGGAGTTCGTCCTCGCGGTCCGGGCGAACCGGGCAGCGGGTCCCCCGGCCCGCCGCGGGAGGCCGCTGTCCACAGTGGATTCAGCCGCCCGCGAGGCGATCGACTTGCTGAGCCGCACCGACGAGCCGTTCGACGCCGAGGCGGCCCTGAACGTCTGGGCCGAAGCGCTCAAAGCTCCACAGTGGACCGGGCCGCCGTGCTGGCTGCACGGCGACCTGATGCCGAGCAACCTCCTGCTGCGTGACGGCCGCCTCAGTGGCGTCCTCGACTGGGCGACCGCGGGCCTCGGCGACCCCGCCGTCGACCTGATCCCCGCGTGGAACCTGCTGACCGCGGAGACCCGGCCCGCCTTCCGCGACGCGGTGGCCCCCGACGACGCCACCTGGGCGCGTGGCCGGGGCCGGGCGCTGTCGATGGCCGTGATCCAGCTGCCGTACTACCGGGACACGAACCCGGTCATCTCGGCCAACGCGCGATACGTGCTCACGGAGCTGGGCTGCCGCCCGGCTCCGTGAGCACGCCGGTTCAGCTCGGCAGGAGCGCCGGCGCCGCGAGGCGGGTGGCGTTCGCCGCCGCGTCGTCGGGGGCTTCCTGGGCCGAGCGCTCCGCCTCCACCCGGGCCAGGTAGTTCGCCACCTCACGGTCGGTGCGGTGGGAATCCCAGCCCAGCAGCGGCGCCATCAGGGCGGCGACCACCGGCGCCGCCGCCACGCCGCGGTCGCGCTCCTCGATCGAGATGCGCGTCCGCCGCGTCAGGACGTCCTCCAGGTGCAGCGCACCCTCGTGGGAGACGGCGTAGACCGCCTCCACGCGCAGGTACTCCGACGTCTCCGTGATCGGGTCCCCGAGCGAAGGGTCCTCCTCCATGAGAGAAAGGAGGTTCCAGATGCGCGTGCCGTACCGCTGCAGCAGGTGCTCGACGCGGGTCAGCGGCAGCCCCGACTTCGCGGCCAGGCCGAAGCGGTCCTCCCACAGCTCGTGGTAGCCCTCGGCACCGGCGATCGGGAGCCGGTCGGTCCAGGAGGGCGGGGCGGGGCGGCCCAGCTCCTCGACCACGACGTCGACCGCGTCCGCGGCCATCACCCGGTAGGTCGTGTACTTGCCGCCGGCCACGATGACCAGGCCCGGCACCGGGTGTGCCACCGCGTGTTCCCGCGACAGCTTCGTCGTCGCGGCCGCCTTCGCCGCCAGCAGCGGGCGAAGACCGGCGTAGACGCCCTCGATGTCGTCGTGCGTCACGGGGGTACGCAGGACGGCGTTGAGGTGCTCGAGCACGTAGTCGACGTCCGCGCGGCTCGCCGCCGGGTGCTCGCGGTCGAGGTCCCACTCGGTGTCGGTGGTGCCGACGATCCAGTGCCGTCCCCACGGGATGACGAACAGCACGCTCTTCTCGGTGCGCAGGATCAGCCCGGTGTCGAGGTCGATCTTCTCCCGCGGCACCACCAGGTGGATGCCCTTGGACGCCCGCACGGTGAACGGCGCGGGAATCCCGGCCGCCTCCGCCATGTCGTCGCTCCAGACACCGGTCGCGGCGACCACGGTGCGAGCCCGGATCTCGAACTCCACGCCGCTCTCGCGGTCCACGACCTTCGCCCCGACGACCCGCTCGCCATCGCGAAGCAGCGAAGTGACGCGAGTCCGCGTGAGCACCGAAGCGCCCTGCTCGGCGGCGGTCCGCGCGATCGTCATCGTGTGGCGGGCGTCGTCGACCTGGGCGTCGTAGTACTGGATCGCCCCGATCAGTGCGTCGTCCGCCAGCGCCGGGGCCACCTTGAAGGCACCCCGCTTCGACAGGTGGCGGTGCCGCGGCAGCGCGCGGGCACCGCCGAGGGTGTCGTACAGCGTGACGCCGGCGCCGATGTAGCCGCGCTCCCACACGTGGTGCTGCAGCGGGACCAGGAACTTGACCGGCCGCACCAGGTGCGGGGCCAGCTTCTGCAGCAGCAGGCCACGTTCCTTGAGCGCCTCGCGCACCAGCTTGAAGTCCAGCTGCTCCAGGTAGCGCAGGCCGCCGTGGATCAGCTTGGACGACCGGCTGGACGTGCCGGCGGCGAAGTCGCGCGCCTCGACCAGGGCCGTCGAGAGCCCCCGGGACGCGGCGTCGAGCGCGACGCCGGCTCCGGTGACTCCCCCGCCGACGACGAGCACGTCGACCTCTTCGTTCACCAGTTTCCGCAGGGTCTCCGCCCGGTATTGCGGGGAAAGCGGGGTCACGGTGTTCCTCCTCATGGTCACTGCACGTCGACCCAGTCGAGCGTGCGGCCGACGGCCTTCTGCCAGCCCGCGTAGCCCTCGGCGCGCTGCTCGTCGCTCCACGACGGCGTCCAGCGCTTGTCCTCGTTCCAGTTCTGCTCCAGCTCGTCGGTCGACTTCCAGAACCCGACGGCCAGCCCGGCCGCGTACGCGGCGCCGAGCGCGGTGGTCTCGGCGACGACCGGCTTCGACACCGGCACGCCGAGGATGTCCGCCTGCAGCTGCATGCACAGCTCGTTGGCGGTGACGCCGCCGTCCACCCGCAGCACGTCGAGCGTGACGCCCGAGTCGTTCTGCATGGCCTCCACGACGTCGCGGGTCTGGTAGCAGATCGCTTCCAGGGTGGCCCGCGCGATGTGGGCGTTGGTCGTGGCGCGGGTGAGGCCGACGATCGCGCCGCGGGCGTCCGAGCGCCAGTACGGGGCGAACAGGCCGGAGAACGCCGGGACGAAGTAGACGCCGCCGTTGTCCTCGACCTGGCGGGCCAGGCTCTCGCTCTGCGCCGCGCCGCTGATGATGCCCAGCTGGTCGCGCAGCCACTGCACCGCGGAGCCGGTGACCGCGATCGAGCCTTCCAGCGCGTAGACCGGCTTGTCGTCGCCGAACTGGTAGCACAGCGTCGTCAGCAGGCCGTGCTGGGAGCGCACCAGCTCCTGGCCGGTGTTGAGCAGCAGGAAGTTGCCGGTGCCGTAGGTGTTCTTGGCCTCGCCGGGCCGGAAGCAGACCTGCCCGACAGTGGCGGCCTGCTGGTCGCCGAGGACGCCGGTGATGGCGACCTCGCCGCCGAGCGGGCCGTCCGCGCGGGTGGTGCCGAAGCCGGGGTTGGACGACGGCCGGATCGCCGGGAGCATCTGCCGCGGGACGTTGAAGAACGACAGCAGCTCGTCGTCCCAGTCCAGGGTCTCCAGGTCCATCAGCATGGTGCGGGAGGCGTTGGTCGGGTCGGTGACGTGCACGCCGCCGTCCGGGCCGCCGGTGAGGTTCCAGATGAGCCACGAGTCGGTGGTGCCGAAGAGGGCGTCACCCTTCTCGGCGTCCTCGCGGACGCCCGGGATGTTCTCGAGGATCCACTGCAGCTTGCCGCCGGAGAAGTAGGTGGCGGGCGGCAGGCCGGCCTTGCGGCGGATGACGTCGCCCTTGCCTTCGCGCTCGAGTGCCGAGGCGATCCGGTCGGTGCGGGTGTCCTGCCAGACGATGACGTTGCCGTACGGGCGGCCAGTGCGGCGGTTCCAGACGACGGTGGTCTCGCGCTGGTTGGTGATGCCGAGCGCGGCGAGGTCGTTCACCGTCAGGTTCGCCTTGTTGAGCGCGGTCGCGATGACCGAGCGGGTGCGTTCCCAGATCTCGGTGGCGTCGTGCTCGACCCAGCCCGGCTTGGGCAGGATCTGCTCGTGCTCGAGCTGGTGGCGGGCGATCTCGTTGCCGCCGTGGTCGAAGATCATGAAGCGGGTGCTGGTCGTGCCCTGGTCCACGGCACCGACGAAGTCCGGCATGGTCGTGCTCCTACTCAGTTGGCGGGCTCGAGGTCCTTGGCGGGCATGGCATCCAGGGGTTCGCCGGCGGGCAGGTGGCGCTCGATGAGGTACTTGTAGATCGCGCCGCCGATGACCGCGCCGATGACGGGCGCCACGATCGGGATCCACCAGTACGGGAACCCGTACTGGTCGGTGAACGCCGTGTCGTAGCCGGTCAGCCAGGACGCGAACCGCGGGCCGAAGTCGCGGGCGGGGTTGATCGCGTAGCCGGCGTCGGTGCCCCAGGCCATGCCGATCGCGACGACCAGGAAGCCGACGACGACCGGGGCGAGGTTCGCGCCGGGCGAGGTGTTGCGCAGGTCGGTGATCGCGAAGATCACCAGGACGAGGATCGCGGTGCCGATGATCTGGTCGCGGAAGGCGCCCCAGTCACCCACGGGCAGCGTGCCGTTACCCGGAAGGGTGGAGAACACGCCCTGGGTCTTGATCGTCAGACCGGGGTCCTTGGCGTTGAGCACCTCGGTGTAGTTCCAGCGCACCAGCAGCGCGGCCAGGAACGCGCCGGCGGTCTGGGCCAGGGCGTAGGGGGCGACCTTGCGCCACTCGAAACCCTTGAACACCGCGAGGGCGACGGTCACGGCCGGGTTCAGGTGCGCGCCGCTGATCCGCGAAGCGACGTAAACACCCAGGGTGACGCCGAGGCCCCAGGCCCAGGCGATGCTGTCGTGGTCCCCGATGCCCGCGGCGACGACCTGCGCCACCACTCCGCACCCGAACAGGATGAGGATCATCGTCCCCACGAACTCGGCGGCCATTTCGCCGGCGAGTCCACGGGCCTTGAGGCTTCGCACCATTGCTTTCCTCCACAAAGGACCTTGTCCCCCTATTGGTGGATGAAAGTTAAGTTCGTGGGTCGGGAGGGTCAACGGACGGCGGTCGGCATTGTCGAACGGCCGGAGTGGATGTTCGACATTGTCGAATCGCGGCCGGTCGGGTTAGGGTCTCGCCGTGCCCGGTCCGATCCAGTCCATCGAGCGCGCCGCCGCGATCCTGCGGTTGCTGGCGCGCGGCTCGGGGCGCCTGGGCGTCGGCGAGATCGCCGAGTCCCTCGAACTGGCGAAGGGCACCGCGCACGGGATCCTGCGCACGCTGCAGGGCGTCGGGTTCGTCGAACAGGACCGCGATACCGGCAAGTACCAGCTCGGCGCGGCCCTGCTGCACCTGGGCACGAGCTACCTCGACGTCAACGAGCTGCGCTCCCGGGCGATCAACTGGGCCGACGCGCTGGCCGCCCGCAGCGGCGAGGCGGTCCGGATCGGCGCGCCCCTGGAGGGCCGGGTGCTGGTCGTGCACCACGTGTTCCGCCCGGACGACACCCTGCAGACCCTCGACGTCGGCACGCTGCTGCCGCTGCACGCGACCGCGCTGGGCAAGGTCCTGCTGGCCTACGACACGACGCTGAAGGCCACCCCGGAGCCGTACACGCGCCGCACCCTGGTCACCCAGACGGCGATCAAACGGGCGTGTGCGAAGGTACGGGAGGCAGGCTGGGCGGCGGAGAACGGCGAGATGATCTCCGGCGAGGCCGGGATCGCCGCGCCGATCCGCGGCCACGGCGGCATCGTGGTCGGCGCGATCGGGGTGTCGGGTGCGGCCGAGCGGATCTGCGAGCCCGACGGCGCCCCGAGCCCGAGGCTGCTGACCCAGGTGCGCGACGCGGCGCGTGCGGTGTCCCGCGACCTCGGCGCGTCCCGATGGTGAAGGGAGGACCATGGTCCAGCGGTACGTGATGTCCATCGACCAGGGCACCACCTCCACCCGGTGCATCCTGTTCGACGCCCGCGGCCGGCTCGTCTCCGTCGTCCAGCGCGAGCACCAGCAGCACTTCCCGCGGCCCGGCTGGGTCGAGCACGACGCGACCGAGATCTGGCGGAACCTCTCGCGGATCGTCCCGCAGGCCCTGGCCGACGCGGGCGCGACCGCCGAGCAGGTCGTCGGGCTCGGGATCGCCAACCAGCGGGAAACCACCGTCCTCTGGGACCGGCGCACCGGCAACCCGATCGGGCGGGCGATCGTCTGGCAGGACACCCGCACCGACGCCATGCTCGAACAGCTCGCCCGCGAACCCGGCGCCGACCGGGTGCGCCGGCTCTGCGGCCTCCCCCTCGCCACGTACTTCTCCGCGCCGCGGATCCGCTGGCTGCTCGAACGCACGCCGGGGCTGCGCGAGCGCGCCGAACGCGGGGACGTCCTCTTCGGCACCATCGAGAGCTGGCTGATCTGGAACCTCACCGGCGGCGCCGAGGGCGGCGTGCACGTCACCGACGTCACCAACGCCTCGCGCACCATGCTGATGAACCTGCGCACGCTCAACTGGGACGACGAGCTCCTGGACTTCTTCGACGTCCCACGCGCGATGCTGCCGGAGATCCGCTCGTCGACCGAGGTGTACGGGACGACCTCCCGGGTGGTCCCCGGCATCCGGATCGCCGCCGCTCTGGGCGACCAGCAGGCGGCGCTGTTCGGCCAGACGTGCTTCGCGCCCGGCGAGGCGAAGTGCACCTACGGCACCGGCAGCTTCCTGCTGCTCAACACCGGCCCGACCCCGGTGCTGTCCACCCACGGCATGCTCACCACGGTCGGCTTCAAGATCGGCGACGAGCCCGCGGTGTACGCCCTGGAAGGGTCGATCGCCGTCACCGGGTCGCTCGTGCAGTGGTTCCGCGACGGCCTGGAGCTGATCGGCAGCGCGCCCGAGATCGAGACCCTCGCGCGGACGGTCGAGGACAACGGCGGCTGCTACATCGTGCCCGCGTTCTCGGGGCTGTTCGCGCCGCACTGGCACAGCGAGGCGCGCGGCGTGATCGCCGGGCTGACGTCGTACATCACGAAGGGCCACCTCGCGCGGGCGGTGCTGGAGGCGACCGGCTGGCAGACCCGTGAGGTCGTCGACGCCATGAACGCCGACTCCGGGCTGGCGCTGTCCTCGCTCAAGGTCGACGGCGGGATGACGGCCGACAACCTGCTGATGCAGTTCGTCGCCGACGTCCTCGACGTGCCGGTGGTGCGGCCGATGGTGGCGGAGACGGTGTCGCTCGGCGCGGCCTACGCGGCGGGGCTGTCCGTCGGGTACTGGCCGGACCTGGAAGGCCTGCGGCGCAACTGGCACCGGGCGGGCCAGTGGCTGCCGGCGATGGATCCGGCCCGCCGCGACTCCGAGTACGCGCACTGGCGCCAGGCGGTGGAGCTGACCTTCGGCTGGATGCGCCCGGCCCCGGCCGCGGCGGCGCCGGGTTCGGACCTGGTCGAGGTGCTGCTGGCCGACCACCGCCGGTTCGAGCAGCTGCTGCGCGACCTGCGCAACACCGAAGCCGACCGGCCCGCGCTGGTGGCGGAGCTGTCGGCCCTGCTGGTCGCCCACGCGACGGCGACCGAGCGGATCGTCCAGCCGGCACCGCCCGGCGCACCGTTCGCCGATGACCTGCTGGCCGTGCTGGACGGCGACGACTTCGAAAAGGCGTTGCTGCGGCTGGAAAACCTCGTCGACGCCCACGTCCGCGGCGAGGAACGCGGGCTGCTGAACGACCTGCGTCGTGACATGTCCACTTCGGACCGGACGGGCCTGGGCCGGGCGTTCGTCGCGGAACGCCGCCGCCAGCAGGACCTCGACTGCGGCCGGCCGGACCACATCCGCGTGCTCGGTGACCGCCTGAAGCTCTAGTCGTGCTGCACCGGCAGCCGGTCGATGCGGTCGAGCACCTTCCCGGAAATCCGGTGCAGGGTCCGCAGTTCGTTCGCGCCGAGGACGTCGACGAACAGATCCAGCACCCGCGCCACGTGGGCGGGTGCCGCGTCGGCGAGGTAGGCGTATCCCGCTTCGGTCAGCACGGCCCGCGTGTAGCGCCCGTTGCCGGGGTCGGGCTCGCGGAACACGAAGCCGCGGTTCTCCAGCCGGCGGATCAGATGGGAAAGGCGGGACAGTTCCGCACCGGCCAGGACGGCGAGTTCACTCATCCGCAGGCGGCGATCGGGCTGGTCGGACAGGTGCGCCAGGACGTGGTACTCGACCAGGCTGAGCTGGGAGTCCTGCTGGAGCTGTACCTCCAGGGCCGCGGGCAGCCGCTGGAGCAGTCTCATGAATCCGCGCCACGCGGCCAGCTGGTCGCCGGTGAGCCAGCGCGGTGCGGCCGCCTCGGGATCCCTCGGAGCAGGCATGCGGGGAGTGTACCGACGACGAGACCGTACTTGAATCTTCAAGTCAATCGGACTAGCTTGACTTGAACATTCAAGTCCCACGGAATCGGAGGCCACCCGCGATGCGGCTGTACGGACTGGAGGAGCACTTCCTCACCGCCGAGGTGGCCGAGGCCTGGAAGCGGCACGATCCGCAGCTGGCCGAACCGATGATGCAACGGGCGTTCGCCGGGGACGTCCTGCCGGCCCTACTCGACGTCGGCGAGGGGCGGCTCGCGGCCATGGACGACGCCGGGATCGACACGGCGGTGCTGTCCCTGACGACACCCGGTTTGCAGAACCTGCCCGCCGCCGAGGCGGTCGCGCTGCAGGTGGCCGTGAACGACGGCCTCGCGGAAGCGGTCCGGCGCCATCCCGGACGCCTGCAGGGGTTCGCGACGCTGGCGATGCCGGCGCCGGCCGCCGCGGCCGCCGAACTGGGGCGCGCGGTCACCGAGCTCGGGTTCAGCGGAACGCTGGTGAACGCGCACTCGGGCGGCCGAGCCCTGGACGCGTCCGAGTTCTGGGACGTCTACGAAGCCGCCGAGGACCTGCGCGCCCCGGTCTACCTGCATCCCCGCGCGCCCGTCCCGGCCGTGGCCGACGCGTACTACCGCGGGTTCGGCGAGCCCGTGGACAGCATGCTGGCCACCGGCACGTTCGGCTGGCACTACGACGCCGGCCTGACCGTCCTCCGGATGATCATCGCCGGCGTCTTCGACCGGTTCCCCGGCCTGCAGGTCATCCTCGGGCACTGGGGCGAAGTCGTGCTGTTCTACCTCGACCGCGTCGCCGCCGTGGACGGCCTCACCGACCTCCGTCGCCCGATCGCGGAGTACTTCCGCACCAACGTCTTCATCACCCCCGGCGGGATCTCCAGCCACAAGTACCTGCGGTGGAGCCGGGAAACGGTGGGGGCGGAGCGGATCATGTACGCCTCGGACCACCCGTTCAACCGCGAGCGCGCCGGCTCCGCACGGGCCTTTGTGGACGATGCGCCGCTCAGCGGGGCCGACCGGGAGCTCTTCGCTTACCGGAACTGGGAGAAGCTCGTCGCCGGCATCCGGCGGCACTGAGAGGAAGGCACTGCCGCTGTCGATCCCCCGGGCCGTCCGTAAAACACTTGCCCGGCGGGCGTGCCGTCGGTCATGGTGTCCCCAGTCGTCCGGACCCGCCTTGGCCGGGCCGTGTCCCTCCGCCCGGGTCTCCCGGCGGCCACGAGGACTCCCCCATGTCGTCCGGATATCGTGCGGTGCTGCGCCTTCCCGGCGCCGCCGCTTTCTTCTGCACCGCCGCCGCGGGCCGCATCGGCATCGCGATGACCGGCCTCGGCCTGCTCTGGCTGCTCCACGCCCGCACCGGCTCCTACGGGACGGCCGGTCTCGCCACGGCCGGGTTCGCCCTCGCCGAAGCCGGGGCCGGCCCGCAGCTCGCCCGCCTGGCCGACCGGTTCGGCCAGCCGCGCGTCCTGCCGTTTTCGGTGGCCGCCCACGGCATCGCCGGCGCCGGCGTCCTCTTCGCACCGCCGACGGCCGCAGTCGCCTTCGCGGCCTGCGCGGGCGCGACCGTCCCCCAGCTCGGCGCCCTTTCCGCGGCTCGGTGGGCGCACCTGCTGCGCTCACGCCCGGTGGACCTGGCGGCCGCGTTCTCGCTCGAATCGCTGGCCAACGCCACCGCGTTCCTCCTCGGGCCGATGCTCGCCACCGCGCTCGGGGCGGCCGGTCACGCACCCTTGGCCAGTGGCCTCGCCGGCGCCTTGATCGTGACCGGCGGAGCGGCCCTGGCCGGGCAGCGGCGGACCGCGCCGCCACCCGCCCGGGTCCGCTCCCCGCTCTTCCGGCGCGGTTTCGTCCGGCTCGCGTTGCTCAACTCGGCCGTGGGGCTGTACTTCGGCACCATGGGCGTCTCGGTGAGCGCGTTCGCCACCCAGCACGGTGTGCCCGGCGCGGCCACGCCGATCGTCGCCGCCGGGAGCATCGGCGGGCTGGTGTCCGGCTGGCTGTACGGACGCCGCAGGTATCCGGCGCGCCTCCGGTTCTTCGCCGCTTACCTGACGGCCACGGCGTTGCTGCTTCCCTTCGCACCGTCCGCGATCTGGCTCGGCGTCGCGGTGGTGGTCACCGAGGCGGCCATCCCGCCCACGCTCGTCCTGCTGAACGTCCGCACCGAGCAGGCCGTCGACCCGGGGGTCCGCACCGAGGCGTTCACCTGGAACAACTCCGCGAGCGCGGCCGGTTCGGCGCTGGCGGCGTTCCTCGCCGGGCACACCGCCGACGCACTGGGCGCGTCCACCGCCTTCGCCCTCGCCCCGGCGGCCGGACTCGCGCTGTTCGCGCTGGCCGTCACTCTGCCATCGGAGTGATGGCGGGTCCGGACCCTGCACGGCACCGGCGTCGAGGAGAAGACTGCGGGCACCGGTTCGCCATCGGAGGGAGCACTCTCGTGTCCGCAGCCGCCGACCAGGCCTTGCTTTCCTTGTCCAGCCCCGCCGGGCTCGCCGATCCGTACCCGGTCTACGCGCGCCTGCGCGCCGAGACACCGGTCTTCCGCAGCGAAGTCTTCGGCGGCTGGGTCCTCAGCCGGTTCGCGGACTGCCAGCAGGTGCTCGCCGACGGCGAGACGTTCCAGGTGCTGGACGCCCCGTGGCGCGACCGGCACACGCCGGGCTGGCGCGACAACGCCGCGATGGCGTTGTTCGCCGATCTCCTGGCCTGGAAGAACCCGCCGGTGCACACGCGCGAGCGGCGTCTGCTCGTGCGGGACTTCACCGTCCGGCGCGTCCAGCAACTGGAGCCCGCCGTGCGCCGCGCCACCGACCGGCTGCTGGACCGCTTCGCCGACGCCACGGCGGACGGGACCCCGGCCGAGTTCGTCGGCACGGTCCTGTACCCGCTCGGGATGGCCGTGATCGGCGACCTGGTCGGCGTGCCCGAAACCGACTACGACCGGCTTCGCCTCGTCACCGACCTGATCGGCAAGCAGGTCGACCCCACGATGTCGCCGGAACTGCAGGCCGAGGTCGACGCGGCCGCCGTCGAATACCGGGCCTACTTCACGGACCTGATCGCGCGACGGCGTGCCGATCCGGGCGACGACCTGACGTCCGCACTGCTGGCCCGGCCGGCGGCCGACGCTGAGCTGATGTCCGCCGACGAGGTGCTCAACGCGCTGCTCGTGCTGTTCGGCGGCGGCTACGAGACCACCGCGGGGGCACTGGGCAACGGCATCCACGCACTGCTGACCCACCCGGACCAGTTCGCCCTGCTCGCCGGCGATCCGGGATTGGCGGCGAGCGCGGTCGAGGAGATCCTGCGGTGGGACGGAGCCGCCCAGATGAGCCAGCGCGCGGCCACTCGGCCGGCGGTGCTCGACGACCGGGAGATCCCGGCGGACGACGTCGTCGTGATCCTCGCCGGAGCGGCGAACCGGGACCCCGCCCGGTTCACGGACCCGGACCGCTTCGACATCACCCGCGACGACGGCCGCGGGTTGTTCTTCGGCCACGGCCTCCACCTGTGTCTGGGCGCAGCCTTGGCGCGGCTGGAGATGACGGTGCTGCTCGAACAGCTGGGAAAGCGGTTCCCGGGACTGGCGATCGGCGGGGAGGTGCAGAGACGCCCGAACCCGGCACTCCGCGGGATGGCGGCCCTGCCGCTGACCCGGTGACCGGGTTCGCGCTCACCCGGGAGTGGCCGTCCACGGAGGCCGCTCAGGTGCCCTTGAGGCAGCGGCTGCTCTCCCGCACCACCAGTTCGGCCTCGACCGTCGCCCACGCCGGGAGCGCGACGCCGTCGAGACGGGCCGTCATGGTGGCCAGTGTCCGGCGGCCCGCCGCCAGGTAGTCCTGGCGGACCGTGGTCAGCGGCGGCGCGAAGTACGCCGCCTCGGGGACGTCGTCGAAGCCGACCACGTGGGCGTCGCGCGGAACTCTCATGCCCGCCTCCGTGAACGCCGCCAGGAGGCCCAGTGCCATGTGGTCGTTCGCCGAAAACACCGCGCCCACCCCGGATTCGACCGCCAGGGACTGGCCCGCGCGGAAGCCCGAGCGGGCGGACCAGTCGCCGCGGACCACCGGCGGGACCTCGGCTCCGTGCCGCTCCAGCGTTTCGCGCCAACCGCGTTCGCGGGCGCGGGCCACCGGCCCTTCCTCCGGGCCGCCGAGGTGCCAGACCGTCGGGTGACCGAGTTCGAGGAGGTGCTCGGTCGCCTGGCGCGCGCCCGCGTACTGGTCGGTCGACGCCGCCGGGACCAGCGGGATGCCGGCGACCGGGGCCAGCTCGGCCAGCAGGTGCCCGTCGAGCACCACGATCCCGGCGACCCCTTGCAGCTGCAGGCCGGCCGCCGCCGCCAGCACCGCCGCGCTGCTCCTGCTCGACACGCTGAAGACGCTCAGCACGTACTCCTGCTCGCGGGCGGCCGCGCGAAGGCCGTGCAGCACCGGCCCCGACGCCGACGATCCGGTCGCGATCACCCCGAGGGTGCCCCGCCGCCGGAGGGGCCGCGCGCGGAGCGGGCCGTCGGGACCTGCGTCGTCCACGGGCATGAGGTGATGTTAGCGATCACAAGATCAGACGTGAACTTCGTTCACCTTCCATAAATAACGAAAAGGTAACGGCTTGAACCGGCCCCCGCCGGCGGCCGTTCCCCCCAATGCCGGAACCAGTGACACCGGGCGGGTTCCCCCGATACCCGCGCCCGATGCTCACTCCCCGGGTTCCGCGCGTCTCCAGACCGGGTACGCAGGCTGGCTTCGGCGTGCCCGGACAACCGAACGAGGTGAACATGGCCCGGAATAACTCCCGCACCCCCGCCACGGGCAGACATCGCATCACCCGCCGCACGAAGATCGCGACCGGTGGCCTGGCCCTCGCGCTGGCCGTCGGCGGCATCGTCGTCGCGACCACCGCCGGGCGCACTGGCGAGGCGAGCGCCGATCCCGCCGACGCGTCGTTCTTCATCGACATCGCG
The DNA here is from genome assembly GCA_049998155.1 of Amycolatopsis sp. cmx-13-12. Taxonomy (GTDB): domain Bacteria; phylum Actinomycetota; class Actinomycetes; order Mycobacteriales; family Pseudonocardiaceae; genus Amycolatopsis. The sequence continues at coordinate 876,365 of JAEBES010000003.1, forward strand.
AAGGTCCCGTCGGGCATCAACGTCAACAAGGCGTTGCAGCAGAAGGGCGCTCGCGGCACGTTCACGGTGGACTGCGGGCGCAACGAGAACCAGCACTTCAACCCGGACAACTTCATCGCCCAGCCGGGGATCAAGAACGGTGCCCAGCACCTGCACGACTACGTCGGCAACCTCTCCACCAACGCCGACTCGAACAACAAGAGCCTCGTCAAGGCCGGCACCACCTGCAAGAACGGCGACAAGTCCGCCTACTTCTGGCCCGTCGTCCGCATCGACACCGGCGACGCCGAGAAGAACCCGCCCGCCACGCAGCCCGACCGCGCCGGCAGCGCCAAGGACAAGGCGAGCGCGCAGGTCGACTGCCCGGACGTCGCGAGCAAGCTGCCGGACGTCCCGGACCAGGCGATGGACGAGGTGAACCGCAACCTCGACCTGCTCGACAAGCAGATCGACGAGGCCAACAAGCGGATCGCGAACGGCGACCTCAAGACCCCGCAGGACATCCAGAACGCCGTCGTCGGCCCGCTCAAGGACAAGCGCGCGGCCACCATCGACCGGATCGCCATCGCGATCGGCCGTCGCGCCGCGAAGCCGACCAACCTCGGCGGGCTCGCGCAGTGCGCGCTGAAGCAGAACGGCAAGGGCGGGCTCGACAACGGCGGCCAGAACAGCAACGGCCAGCCGGCGGAACTGCCCGGCGTCAACGACAAGAACGAGGTCGGCGACAACGACGGCGAGATCCAGCGCGTCCAGTCGGCGACGATCACGTTCACCAGCGGCGGCGCGAGCAAGGTCGTCGCGATGCCGCAGTTCCTCCGCATCCTCTACGGCGACGCCAAGCAGAGCACCAACGGCCCGGCCAACGCCCGGCCCAGCTGGACCTGCACCGGCTTCGAGGACCGGCTCACCGACCACTACCCGATCTGCCCGCAGAACAGCAAGGTCGAGCGGATCCACGCCTTCCCGAACTGCTGGGACGGCAAGAACATCGACAGCACCAACCACCGCACGCACATCGTGTTCGCCGACCAGCAGGGCAAGTGCCCCAAGGGGTTCCAGAACGTGCCGCAGCTGGTGATCAAGCTGGTCTACAACATCCCGCACGACATCCAGGTCAAGGGCCAGTACAAAGTGGACGCCTTCGCCCAGGAAAGTCACAACCCCCGCTCGGACCACGACGACTTCGCCAACGTCATGGGTCAGCGCCTGATGAACCAGGTCGTCAACTGCATCAACACCGGCAAGCGCTGCAACCAGTGAGTGTGGGGGCCGCGCCGGATCCCGGCGCGGCCCGCCGTGTCGTCCCCCCAATCACGAGTGATGCCCCTTCAATCACGTGTGATGCCCGCTCAATCACACGAGATGCCCTTCCGCACACGGCCGAGGCCCGAGCCCGCAGTGTTCGAGCCCGTGACTCGCGTGACTGAACGCGGATCTCGTGTGATCAGAGGCGGATCTCGCGTGATTGGAGGGGCATCACGTGTGATCGGGAGGGCATCACTCGTGATTGGAGGGACGACACGGTGATGCAAAGCGAGGGGGCCTCGCCCGCGAACGGGAAAGGCCCCCTCGGAAAGCGGCTGGGTCAGGAAGCTGCGCGGCGCTTGGTCCAGATGTCGTAGGCCACCGCGGCCAGCAGGACGACGCCCTTGACCAGCATCACGCGCTCGCTCGGGGCGCCGATCAGGGACATGCCGTTGTTGATCACCGCCATGATCAGGCCGCCGGTGATCGCGCCGACCACCTTGCCGACACCGCCCTGGACCGCCGCGCCGCCGATGAACGCCGCCGCGATCGCGTCGAGTTCGAAGTTGACGCCCGCCGTCGGGCCCGCCTGGTTGAGCCGGCCGGCGAAGATGATGCCGGCCAGCGCGGCCAGCACGCCCATGTTGACGAAGATCCAGAACGTCACCTGCTTGACCTTGACGCCCGAGAGCGTCGCGGCCTGCAGGTTGCCGCCCACGGCGTAGATGTGCCTGCCGAACACCGACTTCCCGGCCACCAGCGAGTAGCCGAGCACCAGCGCCGCCAGCAGGATCAGCACCCACGGGAGGTTCTTGAACCGCGCCAGCTGCACGACCAGCGCCAGCACCAGCACCGCGATCCCGGCCAGCTTCAGCACGAAGACTCCGAACGGGTCGACGTCCTGGCCGTAGCCCAGCCGGCCCATCCGCTTGCGCCACTGGGTGAACACGATCCCCGCCACCGCGGCGACGCCGGCCAGCAGCGACACCAGGTCGGCGCCACCGAGCGGGCCGAGGCCGATGTTGCCGAGGTAGCCGTCGGTGAAGCCGTTCGACAGCGTGCGGATCGCGTCCGGGAACGGGCCGATGCCCTGGTTGCCCAGCACCGTCAGGGTCAGGGCCCGGAACGCCAGCATGCCGGCCAGCGTCACGATGAACGCCGGGATGCCGAAGTAGGCAACCCAGTAGCCCTGCCACGCGCCGATCGCCGCGCCGACGACGAGGGTGATCAGCACGGCCCAGAACCAGGGCACGTGCGAGTTCACCATCAGCACCGCCGACACCGCGCCGGTCATCGCGACCACCGACCCGGCGGACAGGTCGATGTGCCCGGAGATGATCACCAGGATCATCCCGATCGCGAGGATCAGCACGTAGCTGTTCTGCACGATGATGTTGGAGATGTTCTGCGGCTCCAGCAGCGCGCCACCGGTGAGCACCTCGAACAGCACCACGATCAGCGCGAACGCGACGTAGATGCCGCTCTGGCGCGGGTTGATCGAGATCCTCCGCTTGGAGCGCTCAACCGGGGGCACGGCGGGCCGCGCTTCGGTCGTGGTCATTCCCGTTCCTTCGTCATGTACTGCATCAGCAGTTCCTGAGTGGCTTCTTCGCGCTGGGCCTCGCCGGTGATCCGCCCCGCCGACAGCGCGTAGATCCGGTCGCAGAGCCCGAGCAGCTCCGGCAGCTCGGAGGAGATGACCAGGACGGCCTTCCCCTGGGCGGCCAGCTCGTTGATGATCGTGTAGATCTCGAACTTCGCGCCCACGTCGATGCCGCGGGTCGGTTCGTCCAGGATCAGCACGTCCGGATCGGTGAAGATCCACTTGGCCAGCACGACCTTCTGCTGGTTGCCGCCGGAGAGCTTGCCGGTCACGCTCTGCACGCTCGGGGCCTTGATCCGCAGGTCACGACGGTAGCGGTTGGCCGTGTCGTGCTCGGCGTGCTCGTTGACCCAGCCGCGCTTGGCCAGCTTGCCCAGCCCGGCCGCGGACACGTTGCGCTGGATGTCCTCGATCAGGTTGAGCCCGTAGCGCTTCCGGTCCTCGGTGGCGTAGGCGATGCCGTGGCCGACGGCCTCCTGCACCGACCGGACCTCGATCTCCTCGCCGTGCTTGTAGATCCGGCCGGAGATGTCCTTGCCCCACGACCGGCCGAACACGCTCATCGCGAGTTCCGTGCGACCCGCGCCCATCAGCCCGGCCAGGCCGACGATCTCCCCGCGCCGCAGGGAAAGCGACGCGCGGTCGACGACGACCCGCCCGGCCTGGGTCGGGCTGTGCACGGTCCAGTCCTCGATCCGCAGCACCTCTTCCCCGATCTCCGGCTCCCGAGGCGGGAACCGGTGCTCGAGGTCGCGCCCGACCATGCCGGTGATGATGCGCTCTTCGGTCAGGCCCGCCGCGTCGAGCGTTTCGATCGTCTTGCCGTCACGCAGGATCGTGACGGTGTCGGCGATCGCCGTCACCTCGCCGAGCTTGTGCGAGATGATCACGCACGTGACGCCCTCGTCACGCAGCCCGCGCAGCAGCTCGAGCAGGTGGGCCGAGTCGTCGTCGTTGAGCGCCGCGGTGGGCTCGTCGAGGATGAGCAGCTTGACCTCTTTGGACAGTGCCTTGGCGATCTCGACGAGCTGCTGCTTGCCGACACCGAGTTCCTGCACCGCCCGCGTGGCGTTTTCGGCGAGGCCGACGCGCTTGAGCAGCGCGTCGGCCTCGTGGTTGGTGCGGTTCCAGTCGATCCAGCCGCGCTTCTGCTGTTCGTTGCCGAGGAAGATGTTCTCCGCGATCGACAACTGGCCGCACAGCGCGAGCTCCTGGTGGATGATCACGATCCCGCGCCGTTCGCTGTCGCGCACCGACCCGAACTCGCACCGCTGCCCGTCGAAGGTGATCTCGCCGTCGTACGTCCCGTGGGGGTAGACGCCCGAGAGCACCTTCATCAGGGTGGACTTCCCGGCGCCGTTCTCCCCGCAGATCGCGTGGATTTCCCCGCGGCGCACGGAAAGGGTGACGTCCGACAGCGCCTTGACCCCGGGGAAGGTCTTGGTGATCCCGCGCATGCCGAGCAGTTCGGTCATTTCAGCTGACCTGCCGTGTAGTAGCCCGAGTCGACGAGTTCCTTCTGGTAGTTCGTCTTGTCCACGGTGACCGGCTGCAGCAGGTAGGACGGGACGACCTTCTTGCCGTTGTCGTAGTCCTTGGTGTTGTTGACCTCGGGCTTCTGGCCCTTCAGCACGGCGTCCGCCATCTTGACGGTGGTGTCGGCGAGCTTGCGGGTGTCCTTGAAGATCGTCGAGTACTGCTCACCGGCGATGATGGACTTGACCGAGGCGACCTCGGCGTCCTGCCCGGTGACGATCGGGTACGGCTGGCCGGCGGTGCCGTAGCCGTTGCTCTTCAGCGCCGACAGGATGCCGATCGACAGGCCGTCGTACGGCGAGAGCACGCCCGCGACCTTCGCGCCACCGGTGTAGGTCTTGGTGAGCAGGTCTTCCATGCGGCGCTGCGCGGTGGCCGGGTCCCAGCGGAGGATGGCCGCGCGGGCGAAGTCGGTCTGGCCGCTCTTCACGACCAGCTTGCCGCTGTCGATCAGGGGCTTGAGGACGGACATCGCGCCGTTGAAGAAGAAGGTCGCGTTGTTGTCGTCCGGCGAACCGGCGAACAGCTCGATGTTGAACGGACCGGCACCGTCACCGAGGCCCTTGACCAGCGAGTTCGCCTGCTCGACACCGACCTTGAAGTTGTCGAAGGTCGCGTAGTAGTCGACGTTCGGCGAGTTGCGGATCAGCCGGTCGTAGGCGATGACCGGGATCTTCTTGTCCGCGGCCTCCTGCAGCTGGGTGGTGATCGCGGTGCCGTCGATCGAGGCGATGACCAGGACCTTGGCGCCCTTGGTGATCTGGTTCTCGATCTGGTTCACCTGGGTGGGGATGTCGTTCTCGGCGTACTGGAGGTCGACCTTGTAGCCGAGCTTCTCCAGGGCGGCCTTGATGTTGTCGCCGTCGTGGATCCAGCGTTCCGACGACTTCGTCGGCATGGTGACGCCGACCAGGCTGCCCTCGGCGCTCGCGCCGGGCGCGGCCGTCTGGTCCGCGGTCTTCTGGCTCGAACCGCACGCCGACAGCGTGAGCGTGAGCCCCGCGACAGCGATCGCCGCGATTCCTCTGGTGAACTTCATCGTTCTTTCTTCCTTTCTCAACGACCCAGCGCTTTCACGTGAAAGTGCTGCGTCAGAAACCTTGGGCGAGCCGGTGGTAGGCCTGGTTCCACCGGATGCGGTCGGCGAAGTCGTGCGGGGTCGTGTCCTTGTCGATGACGAGGAGTTCTACACCCAGCAGGTTCGCGAAGTCCCGCAGGGTCTCGGTGCTCACCGCCTGCGTCAGCACGGTGTGGTGCGGGCCGCCCGCGGTGATCCAGGACTCGGCGGAGGTCGACAGCGACGGCGCCGGCTCCCAGACCGCGCGCGCCACCGGCAGGTTCGGCAGCGGCTCGTCCGGCGTGACCACGTCGATCTCGTTGGCCACCAGCCGGAACCGGTCGCCGAGGTCGACCAGGCCGAGGACGACGCCGGGCCCGGGCGCGGCGTCGAACACCAGCCGGACCGGGTCCTCGCGGCCGCCGATGCCGAGGGCGTGGATCTCGCAGGAGGGCTTCGCCGCGGCGATGCTCGGGCAGACCTCCAGCATGTGCGCACCGAGGATCTTCGGCTTGCCCGGTCCGAAGTGGTAGGTGTAGTCCTCCATGAACGACGTGCCGCGATCGCGGCCGACGCTCATCGCCTTCACCGCGGCGAGCAGCGCCGAGGTCTTCCAGTCGCCCTCGCCGCCGAAACCGTAGCCGTCGGCCATCAGGCGCTGGACCGCGAGGCCGGGCAGCTGCCGCAGCCCACCGAGGTCCTCGAAGTTCGTGGTGAAGGCGCCGAACCCGCCGTCGGTGAGGAACTTGCGCAGCCCGGCCTCGATCTTCGCCGCGTACTGCAGCGACTCGTGCCGCGCTCCCCCGGCCGCCAGCTCCGGCACAACGTTGTAATCCTCGGCGTACCGCTGCACCAGCGAGTCCACATCAGACACCGCATCGACGAGTTCGACGAGGTCGTTGACGCCGTAGGTGTTGACCGAGACACCGAACCGCAGCTCGGCCTCGACCTTGTCGCCTTCGGTGACGGCGACGTCGCGCATGTTGTCACCGAACCGGGCCAGCCGCAGGTTGCGCAGGTGGTCGGCGCCGATCGCCGCGCGCGCCCACGCGTCGATCCGGGCCACGACCGCCGGGTCGGACACATGGCCGGCGACGGTCTTGCGCGGGACGCCGAGCCGGGTCTGGATGAACCCGAACTCCCGGTCGCCGTGCGCGGCCTGGTTGAGGTTCATGAAGTCCATGTCGATGGTCGACCACGGCAGGGCTTCGTTGAGCTGGGTGTGCAGGTGCAGCAGCGGCTTGCGCAGGGCGTCCAGGCCGGTGATCCACATCTTCGCGGGCGAGAAGGTGTGCATCCAGGCGATCACGCCGACGCACGAGGCGTCGGCGTTGGCCTCCTGCAGCACCCGCCGGATGGCGGAGGCTTCGGTCAGCACCGGCTTGCCGACGATCTCGGCGGGCAGCCCGCCGGAGGCGGCCAGCAGCTGCTGGATCCGCAGGGACTGGCCGGCCACCTGCTCCAGGGTCTCCTCACCGTAGAGGCCCTGGCTGCCGGTGAGGAACCAGACTTCGGGTTTCGACGCGCGCGTCATCGTTCTCCTTGGAAGATCAGTGCTGGCCGTAGACGTTCTGGTACCGGGCGTAGAGCCGGTCGACGTCCTCGGGCGGGAGGGGTTCGGGCGTGCCGAGCTCGAAGGCCTTGTGGACGGTGCGGGCCACGTCCTCGACCATCACCGCGGCCTTGACCGCGTCCCGCGCGGTGCGGCCGACGGTGAACGGGCCGTGGTTGCGCATCAGCACCGCCGGCGAGCGGCTGGAGCGAAGCGTTTCGACGATGCCGCGGCCGATGGAGTCGTCGCCGATCAGGGCGAACGGCCCGATCGGGATCTCCCCGCCGAACTCGTCGGCGATCATCGTCAGCACGCACGGGATCGGTTCGCCGCGGGCCGCCCACGCCGTGGCGTAGGTCGAGTGGGTGTGCACGACGCCGCCGATCTCCGGCATGTGCCGGTACACGTAGGCGTGCGCGGCGGTGTCGGACGACGGCGCGAGGTCGCCCTCCACGAGCTCCCCGTGCAGGTCGGTGACGACCATGGTGTCCGCGGACAGGTTGTCGTAGGACACGCCCGAGGGCTTGATGACCAGCAGATCCCGGCCCGGGACCCGGGCCGAGACGTTGCCCGCGGTCCAGATGACCAGCTCGTTGCGGGTCAGCTCGCCGTGCAGCTTCGCCACCGTCTCGCGCAGTTCGGCGACGGTGTCGAGCACTTCACCGGTCAGCGACATCAGGACCGTCCTTTCGCGACTTCGCGGCGGCGGGCCGCCAGGCGGTGCATGACATCGTTGCCGCCACGGCCGAAGTAGTCGTGCAGCTCGGTGTATTCGCCGTACAGCTCGTCGTAGGCGACGACGTGCGCGGCCACCGGCCGGTACACCGCCCGATCGACCGAGCCCATCGCGGCGGCGGCCGCGCGGATGTCGGCGTGGGCACCGGCGGCGACGGCCGCGTGGATGGCCGAGCCGAGCGCGGGTCCCTGCGCCGAGCTGATGACCGACAGCGGGAGGTTGGTGACGTCGGCGTAGATCTGCATGAGCAGCGCGTTCTTCGCCAGCCCGCCCGCGATGATCAGCTCGGTGACCGGGACGCCGGCCGCGTTGAACGTTTCGATGATCTTCCGGGTGCCGAAGGCGGTGGCCTCCAGCAGGGCGCGGTAGACGTCCTCGGGGCGGGTGGCCAGCGTCTGGCCGACGATCACGCCGGAGAGCTCGTGGTCGACCAGCACCGACCGGTTGCCGCTGTGCCAGTCCAGGGCGACGAGGCCGTGTTCGCCGATCTCCTGCTGGGCCGCGAGGCGGGTCAGTTCCTCGTGGCCGGCCCCGGCGAAGTGCTCGACGAACCAGCCGAAGATGTCGCCGACCCCGCTCTGGCCGGCCTCGTAGCCCCACAACCCGGCCACGATGCCGCCTTCGACGACTCCGCACATGCCGGGCACCTCGTGCAGCTCGGCACCGTTCATCACGTGGCAGGTCGAGGTGCCCATGATCGCCACCATCTGCCCGGGCTCGACGGCCTGGGCGGCGGGGGCGGTGACGTGCGCGTCGACGTTGCCGACGGCGACCGCGATGCCCTCGGGCAGCCCGGTCCAGGCGGCGGCCTCCGCGGTCAGCGAACCCGCGCGGGAACCCAGCTGGCCCAGCGGGTGCTCCAGCTTGTCGGCCACGAAGTCCTCGAAGCCGGGGGCGAGCTCGCGCAGGAAGTCGCGGCTCGGGTACTGGCCGTCCTGCAGGATGCCCTTGTACCCGGCGGTGCAGGCGTTGCGGACGTAGCTGCCGGTGAGCTGCCAGACGATCCAGTCGGCCGCCTCCACCCAGTGCCGCATCGCGGCGTAGACCTCGGGGGCCTCTTCGAACAGCTCGAGGCCCTTGGCGAACTCCCACTCCGAGGAGATCAGGCCGCCGTAGCGCGGGAGCCACTTCTCGCCGCGGGTGCGGGCCAGCTCGTTGATCCGCACGGCCTGCGGCTGCGCCGAGTGGTGCTTCCAGAGCTTCACGTACGCGTGCGGGTGGCCTTCGAACTCGGGCAGCTCGCACAGCGGCGTCCCGTCCGCCGTCGTCGGCACCATCGTGCACGCGGTGAAGTCGGTGGCGATCCCGACGACGTCGGCCGCGTCGACGCCGGCGTCCCGCAGCGCCGCCGGTACGGCGTTGCGGAGCACGCCCACGTAGTCCGCCGGTACCTGCAGCGCCCATTCCGGCGGCAGCGCGCGGCCCGTCGCGGGCAGCGTCTCGTCGAGCACCCCGTGCGGGTACTCGAAGACGCCGGAACCGAGTTCGGCCCCGTCGGCCACGCGCACGACCACCGCGCGGCCGGACAGGGTGCCGAAGTCGACGCCGACGGTGAGTGGTTCTCCCACGGTGTCTTCCCTCCTGGTTGGTGACCGGGACGCGGCGCGGGCGGCGGTGTACGCGCCGCGTCCCGGGGTCTTAGCGGCCGGTGAGGACCAGCGTCGTCACCGAGTTGGCCGGCAACGTCAGCTTCGACGTCGCGGCCAGCCCGGTGATCTCCCTGGTCTGCGGCACGATGGCGGTCGGCGCGGCGAGGCTGTTGCGCCCCGCCGGGTCGCCGGTGAGCGTGGTGAGCGTGCCGGTGCCGTCGACGGCGGTGACGCCGGTGAGCGACAGCCGTGCGGTCTGCACCTGCGAAGTCGGGTTGACGAGTTTGACCGTGAAGGTCTTCCTTCCGCTCTTCGTGGTCACGTTGACCACCTGCCGCAGGGGGCTGCCCTGGTTGAGGCGGCTGGTGACGATCTGCTTGCCCAAGGTGCTGGAGAACATCTGCTGCACCCAGTACGACGGCGAGGCGTAGCTCGTCCCCGCGTCGAACCCGATCAGGTTGACCGGCCAGTTGGACTGGTTCTCCTGCACCAGCACCGGCGCGTACATCGAGCCGATGACGACGTCGCTGTTGCGTTCGAGCCCGGTGAGGAACGCGGCCTCGCCGATGGCGGCGGCCAGGGTGCCGGTGGGCCGGCCGTCCTGGGCGCCGTACTCGCCGACGAGGATGTCCGGGCCGCTGCGGTCGGCGGTGTCGTAGCGGGTCGAGTTGTCGGTGAACCACTGCGGCGACTGGTAGTAGTGGTCGTCCGCGGCGTCCGGCCGCACGCCCGGCGTGGTCGACGCGGCCCCGCCCTGCAGACCGCCGGTGGTGGCGACGACCGTCAGCTGCGGGTACTTGGCCTTGATGGCGTTGAACATGTCCGTGTAGCGCCAGGCGTAGCTGCCCGAGCCGTCGAACCAGTCCTCGTTGCCGACCTCGACGTAGTGCAGGTCGAACGGGGCCGGGTGACCGTCGGCGATCCGCTTGGCGCCCCAGGTCGTCGAGCTGTCGCCGATGGCGTACTCGATCTCGTCGAGGGCCTCCTGGACGTAGGCCGGGTAGTCGGCCTGGTCGACGTGCTGGCCGTTCAACGTGTAGCCGGCGAACAAAGCGAGCAGCGGCTGGGCGCCGATGTCCTCGGCCAGCTTGAGGTAGTCGAGGATGCCGAAGCCGTCGGTGGACCAGTAGCCCCACGCGGTGTTCTGGTGGCCGGGCCGCTGTTCCAGCGGGCCGATCGTGTTCTTCCAGGCGAACCGCGTGTCGAGGGTGTTGCCTTCGAGGTAGTTGCCGCCGGGGACGCGGAACAGGCCCAGCTTCATCGCGGCGAGCTTCTGCCCGAGGTCGGCGCGGACGCCGTTGGGCCGGTTCTTGAAGGTCGGCGGGAACAGCGAGACCTGCTGGAACCAGGCGTCCCCGCTCAGCGCCTTCTTCCCCTTGTTGAGCAGCGAAACGACGATCCGGTTGTCGGTGGACGCGGTGATCGTCGACGGCGTGGTGAAGCTGAACGTCTGCTGCGCCCACGCCGCGCCGACCGGCTGGACGTCCTTGCTCGCCAGCACCGTGCCGTCCGGCTTCTCCAGGCTGACCCGGACCCCACCGGTCCAGCTGCCCTTGGCGAAGAAGCTGCCGGTGTACTTGGTCGACGGCTTGGCGGCGACCCCGTAGAAGCCGACGTTGGCGGCGGCCACCCGGCCCGCGGCGGGGACGGTGTCGGCGTGCAGTTTCAGCGAGCGGTCGAGCGCGGTGTTCAGCGGGTTCGCCGTGTCGACCGAGTAGGTCCCGGTCGCGCCCGCCGAGGTGAGCAGCGACCAGTAAGGCACCGGCGTGTTGCCCGCGCCGCTGCCGGGCTGGTAGCCCTCCTTGAACGTGCGGTTGCGGACGAGCTCGGCGTAGAGCCCGCCTTCGACCGAGTGGCTGATGTCTTCGAGGATCGAGCCGTACGTCGTCGGCCGGGTGTTCGCGCGGACGACGTTGGCGTCGACGGCCAGCTGGTTGGCCCCCGCGAGGGTGCCGATCTGGGCGGCGGTGAGGGGGAAGCGGCGCAGCTCGACCTCGTCGACGGCGCCGGTGAAGCCGGAACCGACGGTGAACGGCGCCGCCGCGGTGCCCGAGGCCGGGCAGGCGGAGACATCGAGGGTCGTGCCGGTCGGTGTCCCGCAGGAGCTGGTGACCGCGGAGGCGTCACCGTCGGCGTAGACGGTGAGCCGCTGCGCGGCGCGGTCGAGGACCAGGGCGGCGTGGTGCCAGTTGCCGTCGGCCAGGCCGCCGCCGTTCGTGGTCACCTGGATCGTGCCGACGTGGGCGGTGAGCTTGCCGCCGGTGACGCCGAGCGCGTAGCCGTCGCCGTGGTCGACCAGCGTGCCCGACCCGGTGGTGCGGAACCACGCGGCCAGCGAGAGCGAGCCGGTGCCGGTGTCGAACGCGGGCGAGGTACCCATGTCCACAGTGGACTTGCCGTCGAGCTGGACGGCCTGGCCGGCCGCCCCGGCGGTCCAGGTGGCCCCGCGCAGGGTGCCGTCGGCCACGTTGGCCGAGGCGTCGCGGGCGACCGTGCCGGTGCCTTCGTCGAAGTGCCACGACCCACTGGCGGCCAGCGCGGCGACGGCGGACGCGGTCAGCGGCGTCGGGTACGCGCGCACGTCGTCGATGCCGCCGGCGAACCAGTCGACGGAGCCGCCGGCCCACTTGCCGCGGCCGATCTCCAGGTGCCCGCTCGCGGTCCACGGCGTGCCGAACGGAACGCTCTGCTGCAGGGTGCCGTTGACGTACAGGGAAAGCGTGCCGGCCGCCCGGTTGTAGACGCCGACCACGTGCTGCCACTGGTCGGCCTGCGCGGGCAACGTCGACACCGCTGAGGATGAAGCGGTGTCACCGTCACCCGCGCGGCGCGTGAAGGCGAAGCGGCCGTCGGCGGCGCGCTGGAGGTAGAAGCCGCTGATCGACGAGCCGTCGACGCTCACGGCCGTCCGGAAGCCGCCGGCGGCGGTCGGCTTGACCCACGCCGACACCGAGAAGCTCTGCGCGGTGTCCACGACCGGCCCCGGGACGTCGACCGCGGCATCGGTGCCGTTCAGCGCGACGCCGTGCGGGCCGACGACGCCGTCACCCCAGGCGGCGCCACCGGTCAGGGTGGCGGTGCGCGCGTCGAGGGAGTCGTCCGCCGTGCTGGTGCCGGTGCCCTCGTCGAGGCCCCAGTGCCCGGCGATGGCCAGGCGGGCGGCCTCGGCGGCGGTCACCGCGCCCGAGTAGGCGCGGACGTCGTCGATCGTGCCGTCGACGAAGTCCACCGGGTTGCCGCCGTACTTGCCGCGGCCGATCACCAGGTGCCCGGTGCCCGCCCAGGCCGTGGGCGCGGCGACGGTGGTCTGACGGCTGCCGTCGACGTACAGCGACAGCGTCGACGCGCTCGCGTCGTACACGCCGGTCAGCTGGTACCACTGGCCGGCGACCGGGTCGAAGTTCGCGCCCGCGACGACACCGTCGGTCGGCGCGTCGCCGCCCAGCCGGGTGAAGGCGAACCGGCGGGAGTCGTCGCGGAACTGCAGGAAGAAGTTGCTCACCTGGGTGCCGTCGACGCTGACGAACGTCTGGTACCCGGACGTCTTGTCGAGCTTGACCCAGCTGCTCACCGAGAAGCTCTTGGTCGTGTCGAGCACGGGCGCACCCGCATCGGCGAAGCCGTTGGCCCCGTCGGTGGTCAGCGCGCCGCCGCGGATGCCCGGGCCCCAGCCCGCGCCACCGTTGAGGGTGGCGGGGTGGGTGCCCGCGGTGTCGGCGGCAGTGGTCCCGCTGCCGTCGTCGAACGTCCAGTGCCCCGCCAGGCCCGGGTCGGTGTCGGCCACGGCGGCCGGCGCCGCCGTGATGGGGACGGCGGCGCACAGCGCCAAAGCGGCGAGCACGGCCGTGGGCCGCCGCAGTCTGCGGAGCATGGGTCTCCCTTGAGGTTCAGCGGGTCCGTCGGGTGACGAGGCGCTGCAGGACGATGAAGACGAACAGGAGGGCCCCGGTGATGATCGAGGTCCACCACGAGTTGAGCGTGCCGTCGAAGGTGATCAGCGTCTGGATGATGCCGAGCACCATGATCCCCAGCACGGTGCCGAGCACGTAGCCGGAGCCGCCGGTGAGGATGGTGCCGCCGATGACGACCGCGGCGATCGCGGTCAGTTCCAGGCCGACGCCGTTGAGCGGGTCGCCCGAGGACTTGTAGAGCACCAGCAGCAGCCCGCCGAGGGCCGAGCAGACGCCGCTGATCGTGTACACCGCGATCTTCGTGCGGCCGGTCTTGAGGCCCATCAGCATCGCGGACTGCGCGTTGCCGCCGATCGAGTAGACCGTGCGCCCGAACCGGGTGAAGGCCAGGACGTAGGCCGCGGCGGCGACGACCAGCAGCGCCACCACCACGCTGATCGAGATGTGCAGCTCGCCGCCGAGCGGGATCTGCGTCTGGGCCAGGGTGGCGATCGTCGCGTTGTCGATCGAGTAGGCCTCGGTGGTGATCGTGTAGCAGAGGCCGCGGGCGAAGAACATCCCGATCAGCGTCGCGATGAACGGCTGGATCTCGAAGAAGTGGATCAGCGCGCCCATCCCGGCACCGAGCACCGCGCCGACCACCAGGACCACGGCGATCGCCGCGTACGCGGGCCAGCCGTGCTTCTGCATCAGGTCGCCGGAGACCACCGTGGACAGGGCGACCACCGACCCGACGGACAGGTCGATGCCACCGGTGAGGATCACGAACGTCATGCCGACCGCGACCACGAGCAGGAAGGCGTTGTTGATGAACAGGTCGAGGACGACCTGCCCGGACCCGAAGGCCTCGTAGCTCGACGCACCGAAGATGTAGGCCCCGACGAGCAGCGCCATGGTGGCGAGGATGGGCAGGTGCCGCTGCTGCGGCCGGTAGCCCTTGACGCGGGCGAGGGTGGTCATGCGGTGACCTCCACCTTCTCCGGAGCGGACGTGGGTGCCGGCTGCCCCGGCGCGGCGGCCCGGCGGCGCCGGAACTTCCGGCGGAAGGCCGGCGACTGCAGGAGGCACACCGCCAGCACGACGACGGCCTTGACGAGCATGATCGCCTCGGGCGGGATGCCGAGGGCGTAGACGGTGGTGGTGAGCGTCTGGATGAGCAGCGCCCCGATCACCGAACCGCCGAGGGAGAACCGGCCGCCGGTCAGCTGGGTGCCGCCGACGACGACGGCCAGGATCGCGTCGAGCTCGATGAACAGACCGGCGTGGTTGGCGTCGGCGCTGTGCACGTTCGCGCTGATCATCAACCCGGCGATGCCCGCGCACAGCGCGCAGAAGACGTAGACGAGCCAGATCAGCCGCGCCGAGCGCAGGCCGGCCAGCCGGCTCGCTTCGGGGTTGCCGCCGACCGCTTCGACCAGCAGGCCGAGCGCCGACCGGCGGACGAGCACCGACGCCAGGACGAACACCCCCAGCGCGATGAAGATCGCGCCGGGCAGGGTGAACAGGAACCCGCTGCCGATCCACTCGAACGAGTGAGAGTTGACCGTGATGATCTGCCCGTCGGTGATCAGCTGCGCGATGCCCCGGCCGGCGACCATGAGGATCAGCGTGGCGATGATCGGCTGGATGCCCAGCGCGGCGACGAGCCAGCCGTTCCACACCCCGAGCACCAGCGACAGGCCCAGCGCCAGCCCGAACGCGATCAGCGTGGTGCCGACCCCGTCGGGGTGGTCGCTGACCCACAGGCAGGCGAGCGCGCCGCTGATCGCCACCACCGCGCCGACCGACAGGTCGATGCCGCGGGTGGCGATCACCAGCGTCATGCCGATCGCGATGAGGATCAGCGGGGCGCCGTTCTTGAGGATGTCGACGAGGTTCCCGTAGAGGTGCCCGTCGCGCAGCTCGATCTTGAAGAACGACGGGCTGGCGATCAGGTCGCCCAGCAGCAGCACCAGCAGGGCCACCACGGGCCAGAACAACCGCTGCTTCGTCAAGCCTTTCACGCCTGCACCCCCTCGGCCATCGTGGCCATGATGTCGTCCGCGGTGAGCGCCTGGTTTTCCCGCTCCGCCACGACCTTGCGGTCCCGCAGCACCACGACGCGGTGGCTGAGCCGCAGGACTTCTTCGAGTTCGGCGGAGATGAACACGACGGCCATGCCGTCGCCCGAGAGCTGGGTGACCAGCCGCTGGATCTCCGTCTTGGCGCCGATGTCGATGCCGCGGGTGGGCTCGTCGAGGATCAGCAGCCGCGGTTCGGTGATGAGCCAGCGGGCCAGCAGGACCTTCTGCTGGTTGCCGCCGGAGAGGTTGCCCACCAGCGCTTCGGGGTTGGCGGGCCGGATGTCGAGCGCCTTGATGTACTTCTCGGCGATTTCGTCCTGGCGGCGGCGCGACAGCGGCCGTGCCCAGCCGCGGGAGGCCTGCAGCGCCAGGACGATGTTCTCGCGGACCGTCAGCTCCTCCACCAGGCCTTCGGCCTTGCGGTTCTCCGAGAGGAACGCGATCTTGTGGTCGAGCCCGGCCCGCGGGGTGCGCAGCGAAGTGGGGTCGCCGTCGACCTGCAGCGAGCCGCTGTCGGCGTGGTCGGCGCCGAAGAGCAGCCGGGCGAGCTCGGTGCGGCCGGAGCCGAGGAGGCCGGCCAGCCCGACGACCTCGCCGGCGTGGATGGTGAGGTCGAAGGGTGCGACACCGCCCTTGCGGCCGAGGCCTTGGGCGGCCAGCAGCACGGGTGCGCCGGCGACCTCGGCGCGGCTGGGGCCGGAGTCCTCCAGGTCCTCGAGGACCTGGAGCTCCTTGCCGATCATCCTGGTGACCAGTTCGACCGGCGTGATGTCCGCGGTGCGGTATTCGCCGATCAGCTTTCCGTTGCGCAGCACGGTCATCCGGTCGGCGATGGCGAAGACCTGGTCGATGAAGTGCGAGACGAACAGGATCGCCATGCCGCTTTCGCGCAGGGACCGGATGACCTTCAGCAGCTGTTCGACCTCGCCGGCGTCCAAACTGGACGTCGGTTCGTCGAGGACGAGCACCCGCGCGTCGACGTCGAGCGCGCGGGCGATCGCCACCAGCTGCTGCACCGCGATGGAACAGGTGGAGAGCTCGGCCGAGACGTCCACGTGGACGTCCAGCCGGGCCAGCAGTTCCTCGGCGCGCTTCCGCATCGGGCCCCACTGGATGCGGCCGAAGCGGCGGGGTTCGCGACCGAGGCAGACGTTCTCGGCCACGGACAGGTTCGGGCAGAGGTTGACTTCCTGGTAGACCGTGCTGATGCCGGCCTGCTGGGCCGAGCCCGGTCCGTTGAAGGCGACGGTGTCGCCGCCCAGCTCGATCGTGCCCGCGTCCACCCCGTACACGCCGGTCAGCACCTTGATGAGGGTGGATTTGCCGGCGCCGTTCTCGCCCATCAGGGCGTGGACTTCGCCGGGGAACATCCGGAAGTCGACCCCGTCCAGGGCGAGGACGCCGGGGAACTCCTTGCGGATACCGCTCATCCGCACCATGGGCTGCGGTTCAGGCATTTGGTGTGCTCCGGGGAGGAGGCGGGGGTCGTGAGTGGTAAGGAGGGTTCTAACCCGCCTTACCACTCACGACCGGCGGGCGAGTGTCAGTACTGGCGCTGCGGCAACGCGGCCTTGGCCGCCGCCTGGTCGAACTCGGTCTCCTTGGTCTCGATGCGGGCGGGCACCTGCTCGCCGGCGGCGACCTTCTTGACCAGGTCCATCAGCTGCGGGCCGAGCAGCGGGTTGCACTCGACGATGTGGTTGATCTTGCCGTCGGCCAGCGCCTGCATGCCGTCCTTGACCGCGTCCACCGAGACGATCTTGATGTCCTTGCCCGGGACCTTGCCCGCGGCTTCGATGGCCTCGATGGCGCCGAGGGCCATGTCGTCGTTGTGGGCGTAGAGGACGTCGATCTTGGGCTGGGACTTCAGGAAGGCCTCCATGACCTCCTTGCCCTTGGCGCGGGTGAACTCACCGGTCTGCGAGGCGACGATCTTGTACTTCGGGTCCGCCGCGATGACGTCCGCGAAGCCCTTCTTGCGGTCGTTCGCCGGGGCCGAGCCGGTGGTGCCCTGCAGCTCGACGATGTTCACCTGGCCGGTGGCGCTGCCGTACTCCTTGGTCAGCCACTCCCCCGCCTTCTTGCCCTCGGCGACGAAGTCGGAGCCGAGGAAGGTCTTGTAGAGCGACTTGTCCGGCGAGTCGATCGCGCGGTCGGTGAGGATCACCGGGATGTTGGCGGTCTTGGCTTCCTTCAGGACGGTGTCCCAGCCGGACTCGACGACCGGCGAGAAGGCGATGACCTTGACCTTCTGCTGGATGTACGAGCGGATCGCGGAGATCTGGTTCTCCTGCTTCTGCTGGGCGTCGGAGAACTTCAGCTCGATCCCGGCGGTCTTGGCCGACTCCTGGATCGACTTCGTGTTCGCCGTCCGCCAGCCGCTCTCGGCACCCACCTGGGCGAAACCGAGCGTGACGGCCCCGCCGGACGAGCCGGACGAACCGCCACTCCCGCAGGCGGTGAGCAGCACGAGTCCGGCCGCCGCGGCCGCCGCGGCGGCCCATCGCTTCTTCAGCACGTTCACTCCTCGATCGACGATGATCAGTGGGAAAACCTGTGTGGGGACTATCGGGTGCAGACTTTGTTGCGTGTTAGCGCTAACAATCCCTCGGGGACCACCGGGTCCCCGCCGGCCGCGGCGCTAGCGCGGTCCGGTGCTCTCGCGCACGATCAACTCGGGGACGACCAGGGCGCGCGCGTGCCGGTCGCCTCCGTCCATCCGTCCGGCCAGCAGGCCGAACGTACGCCGTCCGACTTCGATGAAGTCCTGGCGCACCGTCGTCAGCGGCGGCGTGAAGTACGCCGCCTCGGGGACGTCGTCGAAGCCCGCCACGCGCACGTCCCGCGGCACCGAGATGCCCGCTTCGGCGAACGCGCGCAGCAGACCCAGTGCCATCTGGTCGTTGCCGGCGAAGACGGCGTCCAGATCCTTTTCCTTGGCGAGGGATCGCCCCGCCTCGTAGCCCGACCGCGAACTCCAGTCGCCGCGGATCACCCGCGGGGCCCCGACGCCGTGGCGTTCCAGGGTTTCCCGCCAGCCGAGCTCGCGGTCGCGGGCCTCCAGCCAGTCCTCCGGCCCGGCGATGTGCCACACCGTGCGGTGGCCCAGCGCCAGGAGGTGTTCGGTGGCCCGGCGGGCACCGTCGCGCTGGTCGACGGAGATGACCGGCACCGGTGCCGTTTCCCCGCCGCCGACCGCGACGACCGGGAAGTCCGCGGGCGCGGCTTCCAGCGCCCGGCCCGCGCTGACGTGCGGGGCGATCACGATGACGCCCTCGACCGCCTGGCGGCGCAGGTTCTCCACCGCGTCGGCGATCGACGACCGGCCCGGCCGGCTGACGCTCGAGATGGTGATCGCGTACCCGGCTTCCCGGGCGGCGTTCTCGATGCCGTACAGCGTGCTGGCCGGACCGTACAGATTGGACTCGAGCGCGACGACGCCGAGCGTGCCGGTCCGCCCGGTGACCAGCGCACGGGCCGCCGAATTGGGCCGGTAGCCCAGCTCCTCGATGGCCGCGAGCACCCGGGCCCGGGTCTCGGGGCGCACCGGGCCGGTCCCGTTGATCACCCGGGACACGGTCATGTGGGACACGCCCGCCACGCCCGCGACGTCGGTCAGGCTGGGCTGCCGCGTCCCGGCCGCGGTCGTCCTGACGGGGCCGCCGGAGCGGGGTCGTTCGGCCACCGGCGTCCCCTTCCGTCCGCTCCGACATGGTCTGCGTCACCTGTTCCGGTGACGACGAGGAGTTAGTGTTAGCGATAACACTCACGGGGTCAACCCCGGGGCGCGTAACGGTCTAGTCACATGCCCTTCACATCGGGCCGCCGACGAATTCGACGGCCCGACCTGCGCGGAGCGTCGTTTGAAATTCACCGCCCGTCAGCACGGCCCGGTGTTCAACGGCATGTTCGCGCTCTCCGGGCCGTCTACCACAACGGCCGGCCCGCGCACTCAGAGGGACGATCAGAAGGCCACCGTGGCGGCGACGGGCAGGTGATCGCTGCCGGTCGCCGGCAACGTCCAGGCCGCGACCGGCCGCACCCCGGACACGAAGACCTGATCGATCCGGGCCAGCGGCAACCCGGCCGGCCAGGTGAAGCCGAACCCGTCCCCCGCCGCCTCCTGCGCGGCCTGCATCCGAGCGGTGACCGGGCTCAGCGCCCGGTCGTCGGCGGTGCCGTTGAAATCGCCGACGAGGACCGTCCGCGGCGCGGATTCCGCGGCGATGGCGTCCGCCAGCCGGCTCATCGCCTCGTCGCGGCCGTTCGCGGTGAAGCCGGCGTCGAGGCGCACGCGCACCGAGGGCAGGTGGGCGACGAAGACGGCCACCGGCCCCTTCGGAGTGTCCACAGTGGTCTGCAACGCGCGGGTCCACGGCATGATCGCCACCGGCCGCGTGTCGCGCAGCGGGAAGGTGCTCCAGACGCCGACCGTGCCCTGGACGGAGTGGTACGGGTAGCCCGCCGCGAGAGCGTCCTCGTACCGCGGGACCTCGGACTTCTTGAGCTCCTCGAGCGCGATCACCTGCGCGCCCGCCGCGGCCAGGGCGCGCGCGGTGCCCGCCGGGTCCGGGTTCTCGTCGTTGACGTTGTGCGAGACGACCGTGAGGTCCCCACCCGGCGAGCGCTTGTCGAAGAGCCGGCCGCCGAAGAACCCGCCCCAGACCAGCGCCGGCAGCAGGAGGGCGGTCAAGGCGAGCGCCGAGCGCCGGACCAGCGCCGCGACCAGCAGCGCCACGACGAGCAGGCCGGTCCAGGGCAGGAACGTCTCCAGCAGGCTGCCGGCGTTGCCCGCCCAGTTGGGCACCAGGGGGTGCGCGAGCAGCAGCAGCGCGGTCAGGACGGCGAAGACGGCGATGACCCGGCCCCGGCGCCACGTCCGGGTGCGGCGCGCCGGGACGGCGACCGGCTCGGTGGTCGCGGTCATCGGGTGGCCGCCGGCAGCTCGCGCTGGATCGCGGCGATGAGCTTCCCGCTGTTGTCCAGCGCGGCGCGCAGCCCGGCGGCCGGCGATCCGCCCGGGTTCTGGTGCAGGACGACGCCGAGGATCAACGCGCCGTTGCCGGCCTGGGCGGCCCACATCAGCGCGCCCCCGGCCGCGGTCGACGAGCCGGTCTTCAGCCCGATGACGCCGTCCCGGCCGAGCAGGGTGTTCGTGTTGACGACCGGGCCCGGCACCCCGTCGATCCGCAGGCTCGGGGTGGCGACGATCGCGCGGATCACCGGGTTCTGCATCGCCGCGCGGGCCAGCCGCAGCTGGTCGGTGGCGGTGCTCGTGGTCGAGTCCTCGACCCCGCTGGCGCCGGTGTAGGTGGTGCTGGTCATGCCCAGCGCGGCGGCCGCGCGGTTCATCTTCGCGACGAAGGCGTCCTGGCTGCCGGCGTCCCACCGGGCGAGCAGCCGCGCGACGTTGTTCCCGGAGGGGACGAGCATCAGGGCGAGCAGGTCTCGTTCGCTGAGCCGCCGTCCCGCCCGGACCGGCGCGCTCGACTCCTCGGCCGAGGCCGACTCGGCTTCGGCCTGCTCGTCGACGGTGATCTCCGGGCCGGCCTCGCCGGGGCCGAGCGGGTGGTCTCCGAGCACGACGTAGGCGGTCATGACCTTGGTGACGCTGGCGATCGGCACCGGCCGCTGCTCGCCCCGGCTGCCGAGCGAGCCCAGGTTCTGGACTTCGACGCTCGACTGTCCCTCGCCGGGCCACGGCAGCGGGAGGTCGACGTCCGGACGGGCGGCGAGGGCCCGGCCGGCGGTCTCGGGCGGGAAGACGACCCAGCAGGCGGCGGCGAGCGCCACGGCCACCGCGGCGGCTGCTCCCGCGATCAGGGGCGGGATGCGGGTGCGGGCCATCGGTCTCCTCCGGGTGCCGGGTGTGCTCACCGGTCACTGTGTCGGGAGAAGATCGCCGGATCGTCGGTGCTGTTCGACAGGTGTGAATCAGAAATGTCCCGATCTTGTACCAACCGCGCCGAAGGAGGCTCTCCTCGGCGGATGCGAGGACGGCCCCCTTCAGCCCACGTCGGCCGCCGGTTTCGGGATCCGGCGGGTCACGAGCGCTGGATGCAGTCCAGGCCCAGGCCGATCGGGGTGGCGAGGTACTGGCAGACGTGCGACGCGTGCGACGCGTCCGTCTGGGTGCAGGCGACCGGCACCCCCAGCAGGTCCACCGAGCAGTACGCGTAGAACTGGGTCGAGCTGCCCGGCACCATGTCCGCCGAGGCCGGGGCGGCCGCGGCGACCATCGCGGAAACCGTGAGTGCAGCGGCCGTTGCCCAAGTGGCGATCCGGGTGTTCATCGTGCTCTCCTTCCGCTTTCCCCTGTGTGCCAAGGGGTTCGCCGGGAAGAATTCCCCGTCGAACGCCTCTTCAGCTTCGTGTCACCGGAAAGTGTCACGCCCCGCACGCGTTCACGTACGTGACCACCGTTCATTCTGTTGACCCACGCCGGGGCGTGACTTATAAAGGGAACGTCCGGGTGTCCGCCGCAACACCTCCGCTGTTCCGCTTTCCGGAGGCCATCGGTGTCCCCCCACTCCTTGTCCCGCCGCGCCGTTTTTGTCGGCGCCGCAAGCATTTCCGCCACCGTCGCGGTCGCTGCCGTACTCGGGGGCCCGCCGGCCGCCCGGGCCGCCGCGGTGCACCTCTCCGCCGCCTTCGCACAGACGTCGGTCTGGACCAATGGCTACGGCGGCGGCTACACCGTCACCAACCGCGGCGACACGACCGCCACCGGCTGGACCGTCGAGTTCGACCTGCCCGCCGGCTCGGCCGTCAGCGGCTCGTGGAGCTCCGTCCGCACCCAGGCCGGGCAGCACTACCGCTTCACGAACGCCGGCTTCAACGGCACCGTCCCGCCCGGCGGCCGCGAAACGTTCGGCTTCACCGTCGCCGGCACCGGCCTCCCCGCCGGCTGCACCGTCGACGGCCTCCCGTGCGACGGCGGCGGCCAGGTGACCACGACCCCCACCACCACGACGGCGACACCGACCACCACCACGACGACCCCGCCCCCGAGCGGCACCGTCGACGTCGCCACGGCCGCCCAGCTCCAGGCCGCGCTGGCCGACGCCGTTCCGGGACAGGCGATCCGGCTCGCCGCGGGCACCTACCGCGGCTCCTTCGTCACCACGAAACCCGGCACCGCGGCCAAGCCGATCACCCTGTCCGGCCCGGCGAACGCCGTCCTGATCAACGACGGCCCGTCCGGGACCGCCCCCGACTGCCCGGCCCCGACCGCCGGCTGGGACTCCGGCTACGGTCTCTGGCTCGCGAACGCGCCCTACTGGACCCTGCGCGGGTTCACCGTGCAGGACTCGAAGAAGGGCATCGTCGTGGACAACTCGCCGCACACCACCATCGAC
Source organism: Amycolatopsis sp. cmx-13-12 (assembly GCA_049998155.1). Lineage (GTDB taxonomy): Bacteria > Actinomycetota > Actinomycetes > Mycobacteriales > Pseudonocardiaceae > Amycolatopsis. Next base: position 899,015 of record JAEBES010000003.1, read on the forward strand.
GGCGTCACCGTCCACCACATCGACGAAGAGGCCGTGCACTTCCGCCGCTCGTCGGCCGACAGCGTGCTGAAGAACTCCACGATCACCTACACCGGCCTGGTGCAGCCCGGCTACGGCGAAGGCGTCTACCTCGGCTCAGCCGGCTCCAACTGGGCCTGTCACGGCAACACCGGCGGCGTCGACCGCAGCGACCGGATCCAGGTGCTGGACAACCACATCGGCCCGTTCATCGCCGCCGAACCGATCGACGTCAAGGAAGGCACGACGGCCGGCTACATCGGTGGCAACACCTTCGACGGCCGCGGCATCAGCGGCCAGAACTCGGCGGACTCCTGGATCGACGTCAAGGGCATCGGCTACACGATCGAAGGCAACACGGGCACGTTCGCCCCGCCCGGCACGTTCGCCAACGGCTACGAGAACCACAACCCGAGCACGACCCCGTCGTTCGACAACGGCTGCGGAAACGTCTGGCGCGGCAACAAGTCCGACCTCGGCGGCGTGGGCGCCTACGCGATCAGGATCAGCTCGGTGTCGAAGTGCGCGGCGAACCCGAACGTGGTGTACGCGTCGAACACGGTGACGAACGCCCGCTCGGGGCTGACGAACATCCCGGTCACGCCCTGATGGTCAGGGCACGATCGCGTCGACGTACCCGCCGTCCACCCGCACCGCCGCGCCGGTGGTCGCCGAGGCGAACGGGGAACTCAGGTACACCACCAGGTGGGCGATCTCCTCGGGCTCGATCAGCCGTTGCAGCAGCGACTGCGGGCGGTGCTTCTTCATGAACTCGCGCTGGGCGTCCTCCCACGGCACGTCCGCGCCGACGAGCTCGCGGACGAAGTCCTCCACGCCACCGGTGTGGGTCGGCCCGGCGATCACGGCGTTGACCGTGACGCCGGTGCCGGCCGCGTGCTTGGCGAAGCCGCGGGACACGCCGAGCAGGGCCGTCTTCGACACGCCGTAGTGGATCATCTCGGCCGGGATGACGATCGCGGAATCGCTGGCGATGTACTGGATCCGGCCCCAGCCGCGGTCGGCCATCCCCGGCAGGTACGCCCGGGTGAGCCGCACCGCGGCCAGGACGTTGACCTCGAAGTAGTGCCGCCAGTCGGCGTCGGTGATGTCCAGGGGCTCCTGGGCGCCGAAGATGCCGAGGTTGTTGACCAGGATGTCGGTGTCCGGCACCTCTTCGACCACCTGGGCCGCGCCGGCCTCCTCGGAGACGTCCCCTGGCGCCGGCAGGAAGTCCGCGTCCGGCAGGTCCTCGCGCAGCCGCGCGATGGCCTTGTGGACGCCGGTCTCGCTGCGGCCGTTGACCGCGACCCGCGCGCCCGCCGCCGCGAGACCCGCCGCGATCGCCGCGCCGATGCCCTGCGTGGAGCCGGTGACGAGTGCCGTCTTCCCGCTCAGGTCGACCCGCATCGTGAAAGCCCTCTCTCGCTCGCGTGCCTCCCCGTGGCCGATTCAAGCACAGCTCGCCGGAGCCCACCGGCTGGAAAATCCGGTTGCCCCGCCTCGCGGCGGCGCTCACGATCTGCGCATGACCACGCAACGCACCCCGCTCCTGCCGACCGTCGCCGCGACCACCGCGCCGGTCCAGCAGCAGCCGTGCCGTCCGCGGGGGTCGATCACCCCGGCGCCGTGAGCGCCGCGCTGCTCGCCGGCCTGGTCGCCGGCTACGGCATCGCGATCCCGGTCGGCGCCGTGGGCACGTACCTGGTGGCCCTCAGCGCCCGCACGTCCCTGCGGACCGGCCTGGCCGCGGCTCTCGGCGTCGCGACGGCCGACGGGGTGTACGCGCTGGTCGCCGTGCTGGGCGGGGCCGCGATCGCGGGCGTCATCGCCCCGGTCGCCGGGCCGCTGCGGTGGCTCTCGGCCGCCGTCCTCGTCGTGCTCGCCACCCACGGCGCCCTGCGGGCGGTGCGCTCCCACCGGGCACCGGCCACGCGCCCGGTGACGCCGCTCGCCCCCGGCCGCGCGTACGTCACCCTGCTCGGCATCACGCTCGTCAACCCGGCCACGGTCGTCTACTTCACCGCGCTGGTGGTCGGCGACCGCGCCGGCGGCACCGTCCCGGTGCTCGACCAGGCGGTGTTCGTGCTCGCCGCGTTCGCCGCCTCGGCGAGCTGGCAAGCCGCGCTGGCCGGCGGCGGGGCCCTGCTCGGGCGGGTCCTCACCGGCCCGCGGGGCCGGCTGGTGACGGCGCTCGTGTCGAGCGCGGTGATCACCGCGCTCGCCGTCCGCCTTGTCCTCCTCTGAACCGGAAACCGTTGCCCTGTAACGGTTTGTCCGATTCCGGGCGCACGCCGGAAGACGTCCGGCGTGCGCCGTCCGGGTTAGCGTCGAGGCGACGACCACGGGAGGCGGCCATGACGATGACGATGCCGATGCCGACGTCGGGGTGGGACACCGCAGGCGCGGTGCTGCTGGTGCTGTGGGCACTGGCCATGTGGACGGCGGTCGGTATCCTCGCCTACGCCAACCGCGGGCCGGTGCGGCCCTGGGTGTACCGCGGCGCGGTGGCGGTGATCGGCTTCGGCGTGCTCGGGCAGCTCGGGCACGTCCAGGAGCACGTCGCCCAGGCCGGGTACTGGCTGGGCCACCCGAACGCCCCGGCCTGGATGACGCCGTGGGGCACCGGCCTCGCCGACGGCCTGCAGCGGGTCCTCCCCGCCCGGCCCACGTTCGGCATGGAGCTGCTGCACCTGACCGGCAACTTCCTCTTCCTGGCCGGCCTGGCGGGCGTCATGGTGATCACCCGCCGGGCGACCGGCACCCGCACCCGCCGCTGGGCGAAGATGGGCGTCTGGATGCAGGGCCTGCACGGGCTGGAGCACCTGGTCCTGACGCTGTCGGTGGCCTTCGGCGCACCCCGGGCGATCGGGCTCTCGACGTTCTTCGGTCTCGTCGACCCGGGCCCGGGGCTGACCACCTACCGCGTCTGGTGGCACTTCACCGCGAACATCCTCGGCTCGGTGATCTTCGGGCTCGCGCTGTACCACCTGTGGCGCGAACGGCGGGAGGTCCGCGCCACCTTCGTGCTTCGGCCGCTGCCGTCGGTCACCGAGCGGGCGGCGTGACGCAGGTCAGCGTCGGCACCGCCCAGTCGGCGTGGTCCTGGCCGTTGCCGTCGCCACCGTCGGACACCATCAGGTCGAGCACCTGGGCCCCGGTGACGTCGACGTCGACCGGGACGGCCGCCTGCCCGCCGCGGACCACCGGCGTCGTCACCCGCGGCACGCCGTCGGCCGAGACGCTGAAGCTCACGCTGCCGCCGGTGCCGGTTTCGCCGTCGACGCCCACCGAAGCCGTCAGCCGGGTGCACGCGCCAGCCAGGTAGAGCTGGACGTCGCTCGCCGCGTGGACGCCGAGGCCCTTGGCGTAGGCCACCCCGCCGATGGTCATCGGCTTGCCGTCGCCCGCGCTCGCTTCGCCGTTGCTCGTGTCGCGTTCGACCGGGCCCCAGCCGTTCGTGGCGGTGAGGAACGGCAGCGAGCTGACGGCCACCTGTCCCGCGGGCGGCGCCGGCGGCACCGCGCCGACGATCCGTTCCCCGGTCACCGAGCCCGCGCGGCCCGCCTGCCGGTAGGCCACGGCGACCTTCAGCGCGGCGGTGTCCACAGTGGAGGGTGGGGTGACGGTCCAGGTGAACGTGGCCGTCTTCCCGCCGTCGATCCGCGGCACCGAAGGCGGCGAGGCGGCCCCGACCGTCCACCCGGCCGGAGCGGTGAGCACCGGCTTCACGTCGAACGCGGGCGGCGCGCCCGCGGGTACCCGAACCGTCGCCGACGCGGTGAACGACTGGCCGCCGGAGGCCGTGTCCGGCGCGGTCAGCGCCACTCCGGCGGTCGGCGCCGGCGGCATCGCGTACCGCGCGGGGTCGTAGCCGGGCGAGGCGTTCGGCCGGACGGTCAGCGGCGAGCGGTAGCTGCCGTAGTTCGTCCAGGCGATCGTGCCGAGCCCGCCGGTGCTGCCGTCGAGGTTCCACACCGCGACGGCGATCGTGTTGTGCTCGTTCGGGTTCAGGATGCCGTTGGGGATCGGGAAGCTGTGCTGCGGCCCGAGGTAGTTGACGTACTGGCCGAGCTGCCAGCCGTTGACGAAGATCAACGCGCGGTACTGCCGCGCCGGGTCGTCGGTGACGGTCAGGCCGAGCGAGGTGTCCTGGCCGCGCGGCAGGTCGAGATCCGCGGTGGTGCGGTACCACGAGACGCCGGGGGTCGTGTCCTTCGCCGGGAGTGTGGCCGGCGCCCAGCCTCGGTCCGGGAACCCGGGCAGCGACCAGCCCGCGCGCTCGCCGTACAGGCCGCCGGTGTTGAGCGGCCCGCGCACCTGGTCCAGACCGGTTTCGCCGCCGCGGACGCCCTGCAGCCGCCAGGTCACCGAAGTCAGCGGGGTGCCGGTGAGCCGGGCCGCGGTGAGCCCGCGGGCGGCCTTGTTGCCGTTGCTGGCGCCGTAGTCCTCCTCGTGGCCCATGTTCACGGTCAGCACGGAGATCTCGTTGTCGCCCTGGTGCACCGAACCGGCCGGGAAGGTGAACGTGTGCTGCGGGCTGGTCGAACTGCCGAGGAAGACGCCGTTGAGCCACGCCGAGAGCGCGCCGGCCGGGCCGCCGCTCTGGCTCGACAGCGTGATCCCGGTCTGCTTCCCGTCGCCGGTGAAGTGGCCGCGGTACCAGGTGTTGCCGGTGTGGAAGCCGTAGTCGTCGGCGAACAGCACGGGTTTAGTGCCGAGCGCGGTCGAACTGTTGGTGGTGTCCTTGTCCGCCACGGGCCACGCCGAGTCGTCGAAGGCCGGCTGGCTCTCCGGGGACTCCTGCTGGTGCTTCCAGCCGCCGAGGGCGGGCAGCGTCACCGGCTTCGCGGCCGGCGCGGTCCCGGTGAGGCTGCCACTGGACGTCGGCTGTGCCGGCACCCAGGAACCGTTCCACAGCACCGCTTTCGCCGTGCTGAACACCTCGAAGGCGCCGTCGGCCCCGGTGTCGCCGGTCAGCGACAGCAGCCCGTACTGCTCGGCCGCGGTGCGCACCAGGTGGGTGCCGCGGACCAGGACCGGGCCGGACGCGGTGTCCTGGCGCCAGAACGTCGCCGCCGTCGCCTTGTCCGCGAGCAGCAGGAGCAGCGGCCGCGCGCCGGGCGGGGTGACGAGCACGCGGGTCAGGCCGTCGTGGGTGTAGTTCAGCCGCAGGTCGCCGCGGGCCGCGTCCCAAGTGGACGTGGCGGTGCCGTCGAGGACCTGGACCGCCGGCTGCTTCGCGAACCGCAGGACGGTCTCGCCGGGGCCGCCCTTGTCGCCGTAGAGCACCGCGACGTCCCGGCCACCGATGGCGGCGGAGGTCATGATCTCCGACGTCGAGTACTGCATCCGCGTGGCACCGAGGTCGTAGCCGGCGACGAGGATCTTCGACTGACGCCCGTTCAGGGTGATGCCGGTGCCGGGCTGCTGCGGCACGACCGGGTAGTAGTCGGTGCTGCCGGAGAGCAGGTCGACGGCGTCCACCACGACGTAGGGCCCGGTGGCCTTGGCGTTCTTCTGCCCGGTGACGACGATCTTCAGCGTGTGCGGCCCGGCGGGGAGGTCGCGGACCTCGTAGCCGGTGATCTGGTTCTGCTTGCCGGCCCCGTAGAGGTCGACGGTGCTGACCTTCGCGTCGTCGAGGAAGACGTCGGCGATGCCGTGACTCGGGTCCTTCGACGTCACCCACCGGATCCCGGTGCCGGTGAAGGGAATGCTGACGCTGTCGCCGGTGACGTTCGAGAACGACTCGGTGTGCTGGTAGTCGCCGCCGGTGTAGTTCACCTCGGGGCCGACGTGGCTCCAGGTGCCGGTGTAGGCGGCTTCGGCAGCACGGTCGTCGTAGGTGTAGCCGGAGTGCGCGGCCAGGTCGAGCGCGACGCTGGTGGTGTTCGTGGCGGTGGACGTCGAGTCGCTGTGGCGCAGGGTGTGGAACTGGGTGCGGGTGTCGGGGTTGATCCGCGCGGTGTCGGTGAGCGCGGGGTCGGTCAGCGGCGCGCCGGCCAGGCCGTCGGTCTTGGTCAGCGGGGCGACGGACTGGGTGAAGTAGCCGATCAGCTTGTCTTCGGCGTACTTCGGGTCGAACTGGCGGCCTTCGGTGATCGCCGCGCCGTAGTCGTAGGAGGTGTAGTTCTGCGGGATCGCGCTCCAGCCCCAGGACGTACCGCCGTGCAGCATGTAGAAGCTCTGGCCGGTGGCGCCGACGGCGATGTTCTGCTTGTAGAAGACGTTCGCGAACTGGTCGTTGATCAGCTGGGCGCACTTGTCGTAGCCCGGGCCGCCCCACGGGTCGAAGGCGCCGCCCTGGAACTCGGCGGTGATCAGCGGCTTGCCGGGGACGTGGTCGTAGCTGATGTCCGGCACGCCGTTCCAGCGCGTGGGGTTCGAGCAGTCGAAGCCCTGGGGGTAGGAGTCGGCGGCGTCGACGTCGAGCGCGGCGGCCCCGGCGTTGAAGGTGCCGTTGTTGTTGCCGACCAGCGGGACGGTGATGCCGTCGGCCCGGGCTTTGTCTTCCAGGTGCTGCATGTAGGCGCGGCCGTCGGCGTTGCCGTTGTAGTACTCGTTCTCGACCTGGTAGGCCAGCACGCTACCGGTGCCGTTGGTGAGCTGGTGGCGGGCGATGATGCGGTCGATCTGCGTCTGCCACTCGTCGGAGTACTTCAGGTAGACCGGGTCGGCGCTGCGGGTGTGGCCGGGTGTGGTGGACAGCCAGGTCGGGAACCCGCCGCCGTCGACCTCGGCGTTGATGTAGGGCCCGGGCCGCGCGATCACGTAGAGGCCGGCCTGCTGCGCCAGGTCGAGGAGCTTGTCGAGGTCCCGGATGCCGCTGAAGTCGTAGACGCCCTGCTTCGGCGAGTGGTAGCCCCAGTCGAAGTAGAGCGAGGTCGCGTTGAAGCCGGCGGCCTTCATCTTCTGGAAGATGTCGAGCCAGAGGTCGGGGCTGGGCAGGCGGTAGGAGTGGAACTCGCCGGACCACAGGTAGGTGCGCGAGCCGTCGACCAGGAAGGAGTAGCCGTCGTAGGTGACGGTGTGGCTTGCCCGCGCCGGCGGCGAGGCGGCGGCTTGGGGGACGGCGACCCCGGCGAAGGCGAACAGGGCGGAAAGCACAACGGTGAGCAGCGTCCGACAACGGCGGCGGGAGCGCATGCGGAGCCTCCTGAAGCGGCGGGGACCACAATCGAACACAAACCCTTGCCGACCGCACAGAAGCGGTCAAGATACAACACCAAGATGGATCAATGCGGCAGTCTTGTTAGCGCTAACATTCTGTCGCAAGTGTCGCGAAAGAGTCGTTCGCGACCCTCGGGTCAGCGCCGCGTTGTGCTCTCCCGCACCACCAGCTCGGCCGGAACCAGATGCCGGGCCCCGGCGTCCCCGCCGGCCATCCGCTCCTCCAGGAGCCCGAACGTGCGCCGCCCGACCTCGATGAAGTCCTGCCGCACCGTCGTCAGCGGGGGTGTGAAGTACTCCGCTTCGGGGACGTCGTCGAATCCCGCCACGTGCACGTCCTCCGGCACCCGGATGCCCGCCTCGGTGAAGGCGCGCAGCAGGCCCAGCGCCATCTGGTCGTTGGCCGAGAACACCGCCTTGAGCCCGCGCTTGCCGACCAGTGCCCGGCCGGCTTCGTAGCCCGAACGCGGGCTCCAGTCGCCGCGGACCACCGCCGGGACGCGCAGGCCCCGCCCCTCCAGGGTCTCGCGCCAGCCTCGCTCGCGGTCGCGGGCCTCCAGCCAGTCCTCCGGGCCGGCCAGGTGCCAGACCGTCCGGTGGCCCAGGGACAGCAGATGCTCGGTGACGCGGCGGGCGCCGTCGTACTGGTCGACCGAGATCACCGGTACCGGCGCCGCCTCGCCGCCGCCGACCGCCACCAGCGGGATGTCCGAGGGCGCCGCTTCGAGTGCGCGCCCGGCCGTCACGTGCGGGGCGATCACGACGATCCCCTCCACCGCCTGGCGCCGCAGGCTCTCCACCGCGTCGCCGATCGACGTCCGGCCCGGCCGCGTCACGCTGCAGATCGCGACGCCGTAGCCGGCCTCGCGGGCCGCGTTCTCGATCCCGTAGAGGGTGCTCGCCGGTCCGTACAGATTGGACTCGAGCGCGACCACGCCGAGGGTCCCGGACCGGCCGGTGACCAGCGCCCGCGCGGCCGTGTTGGGCCGGTAGCCGAGCTTCTGCACGGCGGCGAGGACCCGCTCGCGGGTCTCCGGGCGCACCGGCCCGCTCTCGTTGACCACGCGCGAAACGGTCATGTGCGAGACACCGGCCATGCCGGCGACGTCGGCCAGGCTCGGCTGCCGCGGCCCCGGCAGGGGAGTCCTCGTCTGCTCCCCCGGCTTCGCCCGGTCCACCACGCTGGCCCCCTCCGCGTCGTACTGCCTCACCCCCGAGACGGTACCGCCGAATCAGCGCTTTCCGGGCGCCCCGCGCCGCGTCAGGACCACCCGAACGGACGAGAGAGCGCTTTCACGACCGCGGTGACCCGCTGGGTGCCGTCCGGCCACCCCGTGGCGGCCGGCTGGGCGGTCAGCACGACCACGACGTACCGGCGGTCGGCGACCACGCCGCTGGTGTGCAGGACGCGGTCCGGCTCGCAGCACGACCAGCCCTGTTTCACCGCCCAGTCGGTGGCCGTGACCGCGGCCGGGACGCCGAAGAGCTGCGCGGACCCGTCCGCGGCGCGGCGGGCCGTGCTGTCGAGGGCCCGCAGGACGATCTGCCGGGTCGCGACCGGTGCGTCGTCGAGGAGGTACCGGTAGAACCGCGCGAGGTCGGCGGCCGTGACGAGGGTGCGGCCCCACTGACCGGGATCGGCGGGCGGGCGGGTCGAGGTCATGCCGATCCGCGCCGCCCACCCGCTGACGATCGCGGGGCCGCCCAGTTCGGCCCACCACCGGCTCGCGATCGCGTCGTCGCCGCGCGACAGCATCTCCGCGACGGCGCCCGCGGGCTCGCCCTGCCGCAGCGCTTCGAGCGCGATGAGCAGCTCGGCCAGCGCCGCGGCGGGGTAGGTCGCGTCCGGCCGGTGGGAGACGAGGTCGCGGCCGGTCTTCCGGTCGTGGACGAGCACGCTGACCTTCCCGGGCACCAGGCCCGCGAGCTGGGCACCGGCGGGCAGTTCCGGCGCGGGTGCCGCGGTCGCCGTGGTGGCCACGCTCGTCATCACCGGCGGCGGGACGACCGGGAGCGGTCCGGCTTCGGCCGGGCCCGGCGGCCGCACCGCGGCGGCCACCGCCAGCATGGCCGCCACCGCACCGGCGCACGCCCCGGCGAGGAGCTTCGCGTTCGCTCTGCGCATACCGCCTGTTGTCCGCAGGCCGCCGTCCTGTTCCCGGGATGTGGCGTGCGTCTCATCCGGACGGGTGGCCGGGGACGCGGGCGGCGGGCCACGACAACCAGTACCGTGACCAGAATCGTCGAACGGCTGGACCGGCCCGACTTCGCCGCACGGGATCCGAAGGAGATCTTCGCGCGGCTCTTCGACGAGTACGCCCCTCCCCTGCGCGGCTACCTCGCGGGCCGGGTGGGCGTGCACGTCGCCGACGACCTCGTGGCGGAGACCTTCGTCGTCGCGCTGCGAAGACGGGCGAGCTACGACCCGTCGAAGGCCCCGATCCGCGGCTGGCTCTACGGCATCGCCACCAACCTGCTGCGCAACCACGTGCGCCAGGAGGTCCGCGGGCTCCGGCTGACCGCGAAGGCGGGTGTCGAGGACCGCCCCGCCGAAAGCCACGACACCGCGGTCGCCGGCCGGGTCGACGCGGCGGCGCGGCTGCGCGTGCTGGCCGCCGAGCTCGCCGCACTGTCCGAACAGGACCGCGACGTCCTGCTGCTCACGTCCTGGGCCGGTCTCGAACCGGCCGAAGTCGCCGAGGCGCTCGGCGTGCCCGCGAGCACCGTGCGCTCGCGCCTGCACCGCGTGCGCCACCGGCTCCAGGCCCAGCTCGTCCCCACCGAGGAGAACCAGTCATGAACGAGCTCGACGAGACCCTCGAGCTGCTCCACCGCGAAGCCCGCACCGCACCGGCCGACCTGTCCGCGGCCCGGGCCCGGCTGCTGGCCGAACTCGCCGCCGAGCCGGCCGTCCCGCTGCGCCGGCGCCGGCTCGCGCTGCCGATCGCGGCCGCGGCGGCGGGGGTGATCGTGGTGACTTCGGTCGTGGTCCAGCAGCGTCCGGCGGCTCCCGGGCCGGCCGCCGCGCCGCCGGCCGGCCCGGCTCCGACAACGACGGCGCCGTCGGCGCCGACGGCGGTGGCCCCGGACGTCCGGCTGATGTCGGCGGTCCAGGTGCTGGCCCGGGCGGCGGACCTGACCGTCGGCGCGGCCGACCAGCCCGTCGGGCCGGGGCAGTTCCGGTTCGTCGCCGAGCACACGTGGGTCGGGCGCGGCGTCCAGACCGGCGACGGCGCGGGCTACACGTACCTGTGGGAGCAGGAGGTCGACCGCTGGATCCCCGCGGACGAGCACGACGTCTGGCAGGAGACGCGCAAGATCCTGAGCACCGGGAAGTTCCTCGGCGGTTCGGTCCCGCAGTCGCAGGCCCCGGAGCCGGAGATCACGGACACGGACCAGGGACAGTGGCAGGGCCGCTGCGGCGACTTCTTCCCGAAGGCCAAGCCGCCCAAGAAGTGCGGCGACGCAACGGACTGGGACAGCCCGGCGTTCTACGCGACGCTGCCCCACGACCCGGCGGCGCTGTACGCGAAGCTGCAGCAGCTGACGAAGGGCCGTGGGTCGACGCCGTCGGTGATGTTCCACTTCGGTATCGAGATCCTCCGCGCGGGGCAGATGCCGGCTTCGCTGCGGGCGCAGTGGTACCGGGCGCTGGCGAAGATCCCGGGCATCACGGTGCTGGCCGCCTCGACGAACCTGGACGGCCGGACCGGTGTCGCGCTGGGCCTGGACGACCGGCACGAGATCCGGCAGCTGATCATCGACCCGGTGACCGGCGGGTTCATCGGCGAGCGGACGATCGCGGGCGCGGAGCCGGACGAGCCGTGGCTCAAGCCCGGCACGGAACTCGGCGCGAGCGCGATCACGACCGCGGTGGTCCGGCGGCTTGGTGAGGTCCCGCCGAAGTAGCGCCCCGGCTCCGAGCGCCCCAATGCCACATTGGGTGCATCCCACGCACCCGATGTGGCGTTCGGTGCGTCACATGCACCCAACGCCGCATTGGGGCGCTGGGAGCCCTGCTCGGCGGCGGGCGTCAATCCCGGGCGAGGCGGACGCAGCACGCGCCCGGCCGCGGGTCCAGGCGGGCGCGCAGCCCCTGCTCCCCCGCCCCCGCCAGCATTCCCTCGACCAGCCCCAGGTTCATCTCGCACACCAGCCGCGTGTGCGCCGCGGCCAGCCGGTGGAACGGGCAGTTCGCCAGCAGCACCTCGCCGTCCTCGGCGCGCGGTTCGAAGCCGTTTTCCTCCAGCGTGCGCACGATGTCCCCGGCTCCGGCGGCCAGTTCCGCCCCCTGCACCCGGGCGCGTCCCGCCAGGATCTCGCGGGGTGAGCAGCCGGTTTCCTCGGCCTCTTCCACCGCCGCCGCCAGCAGCAGGCCCGCGAGCTCGTACTGGCGCTCGGGCAGCGAAATGCTCACCTGCCGGTCGGACCGCCGGTACAGCTTCGCCGGGCGGCCCGCCCCCGGCCCGCTCCGGCCCGTCCGGCGCTCGTGGCCCACCACCAGCAGTTGCTCCTCCACCAGGCGGTCGAGGTGGAACGCGACCGTCGCGCGGGGCACGCCGAGGGCCGCCGCCACGTCGTCGCGGCTCACCGGCTCCGGGCGGCGGACCACGTACTCGTACAACCGGCGCCGGGTCGGCTCGTCGAGCGCTGCGGCCGCGGCCAGCGCCTGGGTTTCCTGCATCACCGCATTCTAAAACAAATGCCTGTTGACGAAAACCCCACGGAGCTTCTAACGTCGGTCCGTCTTGGTTTTAGAAGGAGGCACCCGTGACCGTCGAACCCGTCAGCGCACCGACCCCGTTGCGGCACCTCGGTGTCGTCCCCGACCGCGACACCGTCGACCTGCACGCGGCCGAGCGCGCGGTCGCCGACCTGCTGCGGGCCCTCGGGAAGGACCCGTCGTCGGAACACCTCGGCGACACGCCGCGGCGGGTGGCCAACGCCTACGCGGAAATGCTGCAGCCGCGCGACTTCCAGCTGACGACCTTCCCCAACGACGAGGGCTACGACGAGCTGGTGCTGGCGAAGAGCATCCCGGTGCAGTCGCTGTGCGAACACCACCTCCTGCCCTTCCGCGGCGTCGCGCACGTCGGCTACCTGCCGGGCGAGCGGATCCTCGGGCTGTCCAAGCTCGCCCGGGTCGTCGAGATGTTCGCGCGCGACCTGCAGGTGCAGGAGCGGCTGACCAAGCAGGTCGCGGACTGGCTCCAGGAGCACCTCGCGCCCAAGGGCGTCGGCGTCGTGATCGAGGCCGAGCACCTGTGCATGTCCCTGCGCGGGGTGCGGGCGAGCGGGGCGCTCACCGTGACGTCGTCGCTGCACGGCCTGCTGCGCGAGGAACCCAAGACACGGCAGGAGTTCTTCGCCCTGACCGGCGTGCTCGCCTGAGGGACACCTTCGTCATCCTGATCCTCAGTGGACGGGCCGGCTAGTCCTCCCGCCGGTGCCGGCCACGGCGGACACCGGCGAGCGCGCGGACCCGGTTCACCAGGTCACCCCGGCGCTCCCGGCGGGCGTACTCCAGCAACGCCTCCACCTGCTCCCGCGGCAGCCAGCCGCGGTCCGCGCCCGCCTCCAGGCGCAGCAGGTGGGTCACCAGCTCGCGGGACTCCTCGTCGTGCTCGCCCGCGAGTTCCGCGAACCGGCGGGCCGCCTCCGCCTCGCCGTCGCACCACGCCGTCATCGCCAGGAGCGTGGCCGTGGCCGTCATGATGTCGCCGCGGTGGACGCCCCCTTCCGCCGCCAGGTGTTCCGCCAGCTGGAAGCTGCGCGTGCCGACGCCGCCGGCCCCTTCCCGGCGCACCGCGTCCGCAAGTGCCCTGATCTGCCCCGTGACGTAGTCCTGAGTGACACAGTCCCCGCCCGACAACCCCGCCATGTCGTCCCCTCTGCCGGCGCACGCGAACTCGTGCGTCACCCGACAGGTGTACTCCATCCGTGGCTGGATACGTCGGACGCCCCACCGGTTTCGTCCGATCGGCCGGGAAATCAGCCCGATCGTCCAGGTTCGGCCCGCCGCTGGGACATGTACACCGCGGCCGAGGTGCGCCGCTCGACGCCGAGCTTGTGCAGCACCGAGGAGACGTAGTTCTTCACCGTCTTCTCGGCCAGGAACAGCCGCTCGGCGATCTGGCGGTTGGTCAGGCCCTCCGCGACCAGGTCCAGTACCCGCCGCTCCTGCGGGCTGAGCTGCTCGTACCGCGGGTCCGGGGCCGCGACGTCCTCGCCGCGCAGCTTGTTCATCACCGACGCGGTCAGCGTGGCGTCCAGCAGCGAGCCGCCCGCGGCGACCGTGCGGACGGCCTCGATCAGCGACCGGCCGGACACCTGCTTGAGCATGTACCCGGCCGCCCCCGCCATGATCGCGCCGAACAGCGCCTCGTCGTCCGAAAAGGACGTCAGCATCAGGCAGGCGGGCGGCGGGTCCACGGTGGACCGGATCTCCCGGCACACCGCCACGCCCTCGCCGTCGGGCAGCCGGACGTCGAGAACGGCGACGTCCGGGCGGGCCTGCGGGATCCGCACCAGCGCCTCGGCCGCCGTCCCCGCCTCCCCGACCACCTCGATGTCGGCTTCCGGCTCGAAGACGGTCTTCAGCCCGGTCCGGACCAGCTCGTGGTCGTCCAGCAGGAACACGCCGATCGTCATCGTCCTCTCCCCTGCCCGCCGGTCATCACCGGCAGCTCCGCTGTCCATTCCAGCCGCGACCCGCCGTCCTCGCCCGCCGCCAGCACGCAGTGACCGCTCCACCGGGCCGCCCGCGAGGCGAGGTTGGCCAGGCCGCTGATCCGCCCGGCCTCCGCCGGGGGGCCGCTCCCGTCGTCGCGCACCACGAGCGTCAGCCGCCGGCCGAGCCGGTCCACCGTGACCTCGACCGACGACGACTTCGCGTCGGCGTGCCGGGCGACGTTCGTGAGGGCTTCCCGCAGCGACGCGATCAGATCGGAGCGGACCGCGTCCGGCACCGCGGCGTCCAGCGGCCCGTCGAAGCCGACGCGCGGCTCGAAACCCAGCGCGTCCCGCGCGTCCACGGCAACCCGCAGCAGTTCCGCACGGAGGCTGCCCTGGGCCTGCGCGGGCGCCTGCAGCGAGAAGATGCTGTTGCGGATCTCCCGGATCGTGCCGTCGAGGTCTTGGGCGAACCCGGCCACCCGCGCGGCGACCCCCGCGTCGGCGATCAGCCTGCTGACCCCCTCCAGCCCGAGCCCGGTCGCGAACAGCCGCTGGATGACCAGGTCGTGCAGGTCGCGGGCGATCCGGTCGCGGTCGGAGAACACCGCCAGCTGCTGGCGCGCCTCCTGCGCACGGGAGAACTCGACGGCGAGCGCGGCGTGCCCGGCGAAGGTCTCGGCCAGCTGGACGTCGGACTCGGTGAACGGCGAGCGGTCGCGGAACTTCGCGACCACCAGCACCCCGAGGGTCTCCTCGCCGACGATCAGCGGGACCGAGATCGCCGAGTCCAGGTCCTTGACCATCGCCGGCATCGGCCCGCCGTGGTTGCGCTGCTGTTCCTGCACGCGCTCGCCGTAGTCGCGCACCACGACCGGGCGCCGGGTGGTGAAAGCCATGCCGGTGGCGGTGCCCTCGGTCGGGACGGTCAGGCCGGTGAGCCGGTCGGCGTCCTCGCCCGGCGGCTCGACGACGTCGAACACGAGCCGGCCGGGGCCGTCGGGCCGGGCGATCGCGCCGGCCGTCCCGCCGGCGACGACGCGCGCGCGTTCGGCGACCAGCCGCAGCGTGGCCCGCAGGTCCTGGGCCGCGAGCAGGGCGCGGGTGACGTCGTAGGACGCTTCGAGCCAGCGCTCGCGCCGGCGCATCTGGTCGACGAGCAGGGCCTTCTCGACGGCCATCCCGGTAGCCGCGGTGAGCGCGCCGAGCACCTCGCGTTCGCGGCGGCCGAGCTCCCCGCCTTCGCCCGGCTCGACGGTGAGGGTCCCGAACGTCTCCCCGCCCGCGCGGACCGGCAGCTCGACCGCGCCGGGACCGAGCGGGCCCCGGCCGTAGTCGGCGGTTCCGTTCCCGGCCAGGTCCAGCCGCCCGCGCCGGGCGCCGAGCAGCTCGCACGTCACCGTCACCGCGCGGGCCAGCAGCGGCGGCAGCTCCAGCTCGCGGGCGATGCCGCCCACGGCCGCCAGGATCGCCGGCATGCTGATTTCGTCCGCCACGTCCCGTCGACCCCGCTGGTTCCGCCCGAATCCCGGGCCTGCCCCGGGCCGTCAAGGGTCCCACAGGTGACTGCCCGTGTCGGCCCAATCCGGTTCGTCCATCCGGTGGGTCGATGCCGGGCGCCGCTCCGTTACGGCGATCGAGGGATCACTCCGCGTGGCACGCGACGCGGTGACCGCTGATGGTCTCCGCCGGGACCCGCAGGAACCGGTAACCGGCGGTGGTGGGCGCCGGACAGGGGCAGGTGAGATCGACGGCGACGCACTCGGTGGCGCGCCCCAGCAGGCTGACGTACCAGCCGGCGCCCAGGTCGGCGGCGATCTCGTCGACCTCGAAGGCGACGACGGCGTCGCGCGCGCCCGCGTAGAGGGGGCTGCCGGGCGGGACGGCGAACACCACGGCGTCGTCGACGACCGTGAAGCGCACCGGACGCACCGCCGGCATCGCCCGGTGGGTGTAGATCACCCGTCCGAGGCTCGCCGTCCGGAGCAAGGCGAGGCACTGCTGCCGATCGAGCAGCAGCCCGAAGCCCACGTCGTCCACCATCGCATCCCTGTGTTTCTCCGCTGATTTCCCCGGCCATCAGCGTGATCGGTGCACCCGGTCCCTCGATAGGGCCGTTCGGCCCGGCCGGCGGCGGGCACGCACATCGGGCCGGTCCGGACCAGGGCCGGAAGACCCGGTCCGGGACGGCCGCCCGGCCGGTGTGGCGGCCACGCGGAGTGACCTAGCGTCGTGACCGTCCGTTGCCGATACACCCGGAAGAGGGGCGAAGACCGATGCCGCCGCACTCCGCCGAGGGCGGTTCCACGCCTCCGGCGACGTTCTCCCTCGACCCGGCGGTCGTCCAGGCGGCGATCCAGGGCAACCGCGCCGCGGTGGCCGGGCTGCTGCGCGCGCTGCGGCCGATCGTCTTCCGCTACTGCCTGGGCCGGGTGCGCAGCTGGCAGGACGGTTCGTCGGACGCCGAGGACTGCGCCCAGGACGTGCTGCTGGCCATCGTCCGCGCCCTGCCGGGGTACCGCCACGAGCCCGACGGCTTCGTGCCGTTCGTCTTCGGCATCGCCGCGCACAAGGTGGCCGACTTCCACCGCCGCCGCGCCCGCGACCGGACCAGCCCGGTCGCCGAACCCCCGGCCGGCCGCTCGGGCGGCGCGGACCCGACGAGCGAGGAGGCCGAGCGCTCCGCGGCCCTCGACTGGTCGTCCGGGCTGCTCGACACGCTCCCGCCGCGCCAGCGCGAAATCCTGGTGCTGCGCATCATCCTCGGCATGACGGCGGAGGAAACCGCGGCCGCGGTCGGCCTCGGCAGCGCGGGCGCGGTCCGCGTCGCCCAGCACCGTGCCCTCGCGACCCTGCGGCGCAGTCTGCACGCGCACAAAGAGGTGCCCTGACGGCTCCGCCGTGAATGGAAACCGGGTCCGCCATTCCCGCATTTCGCGGCAATTCACGGCACCGCCCGTGCCGCGGGCATTCGACCGGTCTCACCGAGGGATACGGATGCCGGTTCACTTCGGTTCAAACTTTTTTCCACGAGCCGGCCAGATGAGGACAATCCCCAGGTCAGAGCCTCCTTCCACTACGGAGACGCGAACCCGGCCTGACGGTTCGTAACTGTCGAAAAGAACTTCTTGCCCGCTGTCAAACGCCCGTGTAGGTTCCATAACGGAACGATAACCAGCCGGTTGACGGCGCGGCCACGGGCAGGTGGGCGCGCAGCCACTGATGTCGGGTCAGTGGACCAGCCGGGCTTCGTTCCTGCCGACTGTTTTGCCAACCGTGACAGAACCCCGCCTGTTCGGGACGAGCCTGGGCTCGTACCCGTTCAGTGTCGCGCGTTCCCGCCAGCCCGACACCGGAGGATTTTCCCATGTCCCGCACCCAAGGACGGCATCGCCTTTCCCGCCGCACCAAGATCGCGACCGGCGGCATCGCCCTCGCGATCGCCGCCGGCGGCATCGTCGTCGCGACGACCACCGGCCACACCGGTGAAGCCAGCGCCGACGAAGCGAACCCCGCGTTCTTCGTCGACATCCTGACGGTCAAGCCGAACCAGTTCGACCCGCGCCCGGTCACCGGCGCGTCGACGGGCACGTTCACCGTCGACTGCGGCCGCAACGAAAACCAGCACTTCAACCCGGACAACTTCATCGCCCAGCCGGGCGTCCGCAACGGCGCCCAGCACCTGCACGACTACGTCGGCAACCTGTCGACGAACGCCGACTCGAACAACAAGAGCCTGGTCAAGGCCGGGACCACCTGCCGCAACGGCGACAAGTCCGCCTACTTCTGGCCCGTGGTCCGCATCGACACCGGCGAAGAGGAGAAGAACGAGCCCGCGAAGAAGCCCGACGGCGACCGGGCGCAGGCCGACCGCGAGGCGAAGACCGTCCAGGTCGCCTGCCCGGACGTCGCCAGCAAACTGGCCGACATCCCCGACCAGGCCATGGCCGAAGTGGACAACAACCTCGACCAGCTCGACAACCAGGCCGACGAGGCCAACCAGCGCATCGCCGCGACGCAGGGCCAGGGCGGCCCGGACTTCGTGCGCAACGCGATCCTGAACCCGCTCAAGGACCGCCGCGCCGCGATCATCGACCGGATCGCCATCGCGATCGGCCGGTTCGCCCAGAAGCCGGGTGACCTCGGCGGTCTCGCGCCGTGCACGACGAAGCCGGGCAAGGACACCGGGACCCCGACGCCGCCCCCGAGCACCACCGCCGGCGGCGCGCTGCCCGGGCAGGACGAGAACAACGAGCTGCCCGGCAACGACGGCAAGATCCTGCGCCCGCAGAAGGTGCAGCTCACCTTCCGCGGCAGCCCGGTCGGGAAGGTCGTGGCGATGCCGCGCTTCCTGCGCGTGCTCTACGGCGACGCGAAGGTGTCGACCAACGGCCTCGCCAACGCCAAGGCGAGCTGGACCTGCACCGGCTTCGAGAACCGGCTGATCGACAAGTACCCGATCTGCCCCCAGGGCAGCAAGGTCAAGCGCGTCCACACGTTCCCGAGCTGCTGGGACGGCAAGAACACCGACAGTGCCAACCACCGCACGCACATCGTGTTCCCGGACCAGTTCGGCCGGTGCGGCAAGGGGTTCAAGGCCGTGCCGCAGCTGCAGATCTCGCTGACCTACGACATCCCGCGGGACGTCCAGCTCAAGAAGCAGTACAAAGTGGACGCTTTCCCGCAGGAGAAGCACAACCCGCTGTCCGACCACGACGACTTCGCCAACGTGATGTCGCAGCGGATCATGAACGGCCTGGTGAACTGCGTGAACCGCGGCCGCACCTGCCGGGCGTGACCCGGAACCGGCGGCGCACCCGGGGAAGGTGCGCCGCCGGTTCTGGGCGATCTGCGCCGAAGCGCTGATCGCGGAAGAACCCGGCGAGTTCCCGCTGTCGGCACCGGGGATGACCTCGCCGATCACCGAGCCCCCGGCCGCGGTCGGCGGCCGTCGTGCCGAGCTCCGCCGGCCGGTCCGCCGCCGGCCCCGTTTCGTGCCGGCCCGCAGCCGGATGCGACCGTCCGCCGAGTCACAACTCCTCCCTTGAGTCGGTCGTGGCGCGCCATTCCCGGCAGCGGGAAATCACCGGCCGAGCACGGATCCGGAAATCGGGAACGTCACCGGCCCGGGTATTCCCGCGGGCGTAACGCGGCACCGGGTAGCTGCGACTCACGAGGGCGCGAACCGGGGAGGAAGCAATGACGAAACGTCTGGTGATCTGCTGCGACGGGACCTGGAACAGCCTCCGCCAGCCGGCTCCGACCAACGTGGGCCAGCTCCAGAAGGTGATCGCGCCCGCCGACCCGGCCGGAACCGAACAGCGGGTGTACTACCACGAAGGCGTCGGCACCGGAAAGCTGTGGGACCGCCTCACCGGCGGCGCTTTCGGCGTCGGGCTCTCGGCGAACGTGAAGGACGCTTACCGCTTCGTCGTCGAAAACCACGAACCCGGTGACGAACTGTTCTTCTTCGGTTTCAGCCGCGGCGCCTACACCGCGCGCAGCACCGTGGGCTTCATCCGCAACTGCGGCGTGCTGCGCCCCGAGGAGCTCGGCCGGCTCGAGGAGGCCTACGGGCTCTACCGCGCCCGCGACCGGGCCGCCTCCGGCCCGGACAGCCCACGGGCCCGCGAGTTCCGCGCGAAGTACGCCCGCGAGGACCGCACCCCCATCCGGTTCGTCGGCGTCTGGGACACCGTCGGCGCGCTGGGCATCCCGCTCAGCGGCGGCCGGCTGATCCACCTGCTGAACAAGCGCTGGCAGTTCCACGACATGGAGCTGACGTCGATCGTCCAGGCGGCGTTCCAGGCGCTGGCGGTGGACGAGCACCGCAAGTCGTTCAGCCCGGCCGTGTGGGCCCCGGCGAAGGCGACCGAAGGCCGGCGCCGCGAACAGGTCTGGTTCGCCGGCGCCCATTCCGACGTCGGCGGCGGCTACCAGCAGCCGGCCCTCTCGAACCTCGCCCTCCGGTGGATGGCCGATCGCGCCGAGCAGTGCGGCCTCGCCTTCCGGGAGAACGCCTTCGACTACCTGGCCGCGCGGGACGAACTCGGCGAACTGCACAATTCGCTCAACGCGTTCTTCCGGTGGTTCGGCTCGGCGAACCGCGTCATCGGCCAGGGGGATCCGGCGACGGAGTTCGCCGGGTCGTGCGCGCTGCACCGCAGCGAGCAGATGCAGCCGCCGTACCGGCCGGGGAACCTGCTGACGTACCTGGCCGATCCGGCGCACCGGATCATGAAGGTGTGACACCGGCGGCCTGTACGTCATTCGGCCTAACTTTCGCTGAGCCTGTCACGCGGACGGGCGTGCCGCCGATACGCCTCGCGGGGATCTTCGTCATGGGGCGGAGAACACCCGCGAGGGGGGATTTGCGTGTTGTTCCCGTTACGAACCCGTGGCCGGGTCGCCGTGGTCACGGCGCTGGTCGCGGCACTGGCCACTGTGGTCCCGGGTGTCGCGCACGCCGCGGCACCACCGGCCAACGACGACTTCGACACCGCGACCGTCGTCACCTCCTTGCCGTTCGCGGCGCAGGAGGACAGCAGCGCGGCCACCAAGGCGGCCGACGACCCCGGCTGGTGCAGCGGGTACGCCGCGTCCGGCTCGGTCTGGTTCCGCTACACCGCGACGCAGGACGGCCTGCTGCGCGCCACGACGGCGGGCAGCGACCACCGGACGCTGCTGTCGGCGAACACCGGCCAACGCGGCGGCCTGCTGAACGTCGCCGACGCCTGTGACTTCGGAACCGGGCCGACCATCACCTTCCGCGCGACGGCCGGGACGACGTACTCCTTCCTCGTCGCGGGGATCGAAACCCCCGGCGGCGCGCTGTCGTTCTCCGTCGACGCGGTCGCCCCGGCGCCCAACGACACCTACGCGAACGCCGAGCCGGTGACCGCCCTGCCCTTCACCGGCCGACCGGACCTCTCGGTCGCCGCGGCCGAAGCCGGCGAGCCGGAATCGACCTGTGTGGACGACGAGGGCCAGCCGTCGGTCTGGTACTCCTACTCCGGCACCGGCGCGCCGCAGTCGGTCTCCGCGCGGGTCCAAGGCACCGATGCCACCGTCACCGTCTATTCCGGTGACTCGCCGGCCGCACTGACCCAGGTCGCGTGCGCGCGGAACAACTCCTCGCGGCCGGCCACCTTCCACCCGAGTCCCGGCACGGTGTACACCATCCGCGTCACCGGGGCCCACCACGGCTACGGGGACTTCCGGTTCACGCTCGAGGAGACGCCGCCGCTGAACCCGAGCGTGGACGTGTGGCCGTCGTCCCCCTCGGTGTTCACCAACGTGGGGTTCTCCGCGTCGTCGTGGGAGCAGATCGATCTGCCGCTGGGCGGCACGTGGGACTTCGGCGACGGCGCGTCGGCTCCGGTGAGCACCGACACCGTGTACCACCGCTACGCCGCCGACGGCACCTACACCGTCACGCTGCACGCGACTTCACCCGACGGGCGCACCGCGGCGGTGACCAGGTCCGTCACGGTGACCACGCACGACGTCGGGATCTCGAAGTTCACCGTCCCGTCCGCGGCGCGGCAGGGGGAAAGCAAGCCGATCAATGTCGACGTCACGAACACGCGGTACGCCGAAACGGTGACCGTCGTGCTGTCCAAGCGGTCCACGGACTACTGGGCCGAGGTCGGCCGGCTGACCCTGCAGGTGCCCGCGCGGGCCACCGGCAAGGTCCGGTTCCCGTTCTCCTACACCTTCACCCCGGACGACGCCGTCGCCGGGAAGGTCGCCTTCCGCGCGGAGGTCCAGCTGACGTACCCGGTGACCGATGCCCGCCCGGCGGACAACGAGGCGATCTCGATCGCCACGACCGTCAAGCCGCCCGCCACGCGCATCGCCGCCGTCTGACCACTTCCAGGGGGAAACACATGAAACTCCGCCCGTTGCTCGCCGCTCTCGCGGCCGGCACGCTCGCGTTGCTGGTACCCGGGGTCGCCCACGCGGCCGCCCCGTCCAACGACGACTTCGGCTCCGCCACGGCCGTCACCGCCCTGCCGTTCAAGGCGTCCCAGGACGTCCGGGAGGCGACGAAGGCGCCCGACGACCCGACACCGTGCAACACCTACACGACGTGGACCGTCTGGTACGACTACACCGCCACCGCGGACGCGTTCCTCCGGATCACGCCGAGCAGCACCGGAACGCGGCCGTTCGTGGCCGTCTACACCGGTGACCGCGGGGCACTGACCCAGGTCCCGGGCGCCTGCCGGACGTGGGACTACTACCCCAACAACGTGACCTTCCCCGTCACCGCCGGCACGACCTACCACGTCATGTTCGCCCAGCAGTACAACCAGGGCGACCTGACGGCGGACTTCACCACCCTGCCGCGGGCACAGAACGACGACTTCGCCGCCGCGGTCCCCGTCTCGGTGCCCGGAAGCTACGACGGCGACCTGACCGTGGCTTCGGCCGAGCCCGGCGAGGTGCGGCCGAGCTGCGACCCCGACGCGGACAAGTCCGTGTGGTTCACGTTCACGGCGGACCGCACCCGGTCGGTGAGCGCGTCGGCGATGTACAACTGGCGATCCGGCATCGCGGTGTACCAGGGAACGTCGGTGACCGCCCTGTCCGAAGTGGACTGCGTCCGGTCCGGCGACAACCGGTCGGCCGTGTTCACCGCGGTCGCCGGTCAGTCCTACCGGCTCCGCGTCTCCGACGACGTCGAGGACGCGTCCCTGTACAGCCTCCGGCTCGACACGGCGCCACCGCTGTCGCCGTGGGTGACGCCGTACCCGAACAACCCCACCGTCTACACGGATGTGACGCTGGTTCCCTATACGGGCGACAGCCTCCTCCGGGACTTCGTGAGCGGCGAGGTGCGCTTCGGCGACGGCGGATCGGCCCCCATCACCGGAGCGCCCATCGTGCACCGGTACGCCGCGGACGGCGAGTACCGCGTCGAGGTCACCGGGGCGACCGCCGACGGCCGGACCGGGTCCGGCTTCGGCACCCTGAAGGTCGAGACGCACGACGTGGCGCTTTCGGACTTCGTGGTGCCGGCCAAGGCACGGGTGGACGACACCAAGCCGATCAAGGTGTCGGTCACGAACACCCGGCACGACGAGACGGTCGTGGTCTCCCTGTCGAAGCTGAACGAACAGGGCTACTACCAGGAAGTCGGGCAACTCAAGCAGTGGGTGCCGGCGGGCCGCAGGGTGGTCCTCCCGTTCGCCTACACCTACACCGCGGCCGACGCCGCGGCGGGCAAGGCGCAGTTCAAGGTGTACGCGAGCATCGACCCCTACCGCGAGGACGCGCGCCCGGCGGACAACGAACTGCAGGGCTCGACCGCGGTCCGGGCCAAGACCGCCATCGCGATGTCCTGACGTCCACAGTGGATGGACGCGATCGGGCCCCTGTCCGGGAGAGGTGGACAGGGGCCCGTTCGCGATCAGGGTGTCAGTGGTTCACCTTGAACCACGGCTGCGACCAGCCGAGGTAGGTCTGGCCCCACTTGCTCTTGATCTGCGCGATCGTCGTCTCGGTGTAGCTGCCGTAGCCGTTGATGTCGTTCGACAGGAACTTGCCGCCGCCGATCGAGATCATCGTGTGGCCGGCGCCGCTGCTCTTGAAGAAGGCGAGCCCGCCGGCCGGGACCTGGTAGTCACCCGGGTGCTTGAACGACGACGGGATCTGGGTCCAGTGGACGTAGGCCGTGTCCGAGCCCGAAGCGGTCCAGCCGTAGTTCTGCGCGTTGATCCGGTCGCACCAGCCCTCGTACGAGTCGAGGTCGTTCGTGTGGATGCGGGACTTCGCCTTGGTGACCGCCTCGGCGCAGGTGTTCGGGTCGCCGGTGCCCGCGGTGGAGCAGGTCAGCGTCGAGCCGGCGCAGTCCGGGGCGACCCGGCCGTCGGAGCCGGTGTAGACGTAGGCGTCGCTGAGGTAGCCGTCGCCCACCTTGTCCCAGATGTCCGAGGTGCCGTACTTGCCGTCGACCGTGGATCCGTTGGTCTGGCAGCTGATGGTCACCGCGGTGCCGTCGGCGACGCTGCCGACCGAGCTCGCACTGGCGCTCGGGCTGGACCGCAGGGTCAGCGGCGCGCCCGAATCGGTGTGCACCGTGCCCGCTGCCGCGAACGCCGGGCCTGCCCCGGCGACCACGATCGCCGCGGCGATACCGGCCACCCCGGCCATCCGCTTCACGATCCCCATGTTCATTGTTCCGTCCTCCAGTTTCGGTGTGCGGACAGAATGCGATCCACCGGTACAAGCCGCGTACAAACCGCGGCTGAACTTCTGGAGATGCGGCAAAGCGGACGAAGCAGGAAACTGGTCAGTTTTCCTCCGGCGCGGCGAGCAGGACCGAGGACAGCCCGTCCGGCGGGGGCCGGTGACGCAGTGCTGTTCTCGCGCGATCCGGTGGAGCTGGTTGAGCAGGAAGGACTTCTCGACCCCGGCGTCGCCGTGCACGCTGAACAGGAACCGCCGGCGCTGGTCCTCGAAGGGCAGCGCCGGCCCGGACCGGACCGGCGCCGCTCACCCGGATGCCCGGTCAGGCCAGGTATTCCGCCGCCGCGCGGAGGCTGACCCAGGAGCCGCTGAACGTGTCGATGCGCGGGCCACCGCCGCCGGGACCCGGCACGCCGGTCTCCACGCGGATGAAGTCCAGCGGTGACAGGGCGTCGAGCAGCGCGCGCACCTTCGGGTGCCGGTGCGCCTCCCGCGTCACCACGACGACGGTGCCGAAGTCCCGGGCCGCCGCCAGCACCGCGGCCGCGTCGTCCGGGGTCGCGGTCATCGCCCGGGTGCCCGGCACGAGCTCGGCCAGGTGCGCGCCGAGGCCCCACGGCATCGGGCCGGCCGCGATGGTCGGCTCGGTCTGGACGTCGACCACCAGCGGCGGCCCGTCCAGCCGGGGCTCGCCCTGGACCCGCAGCGCCTTGCGGGCCGCCTCCAGACCGAGCCGCCGGTCCACCGGGACCACCGAGGCCGGGGCCGGGTCGGTACCCAGTGCCGCCGTCCGCGCCGCCGCCTCCGCCAGCCGCTCCAGGGGCAGCTCGCCCGCCGCGACCGCGGCCACGATCGCCGCCACGCAGGCGTCCAAGTGCTCGGCTTCGAACGCGGCGCCACCCAGGCACAGCGCGTCCGCACCCGCCGCCAGGGCCCGGACGGCCGAGCGGCCGAGGCCGTCGTGCCGTCCGTACGCCCCGGACACCGCACCCATCTCGAGGGCGTCGGTGATCACCGCGCCGGTGAAGCCGAGCTCGCCGCGCAGGACGTCGGTCAGGGCCGTGCGGTTGAGCGTGGCCGGTTCGTCGCCCCAGGCCCGCACGACCAGGTGGCCGGACATCACCGAGCGCACCCCGGCCCGGATCGCCGCGGCGAACGGCACCAGCTCGATCTCCCGCAACTCTTCGACGGTCCGCGGCAGCACGGGCAGCGCCACGTGCGAGTCCTCGGTCGCCGCGCCGTGGCCCGGGAAGTGCTTGGCGCACGCCGCGACGCCGTACTTCTGCAGGCCGGTGACGTACGCCGCGACGTGCGGTGCCGCCTTCGCCGGGTCGGACCCGAACGCCCGGACGCCGATGATCGGGTCCTCGGCGGCCAGGGTGAGGTCCGCGCAGGGCGCGAGGTTCACCGTGACGCCGCAGGCCGCGAGCCGTTCGCCGAGCGCGGCGGCGACGGCCGTCGTCAGCTCCGGGTCGTCGGCCGCGCCGAGGGCCAGCGGCCCCGGCACGAACGAACCCGTGTTGACGTCGAGTCGGGTGACGTCGCCGCCCTCCTCGTCGATCCCGACCACGACGCCGTCCCGCTCGCCGCGCAGCTGCGCGGTCAGGGCGGCGACCTGCTCGTCGTCGACGACGTTGCGGCCGAACAGCACCACCCCGCCCAGGCCGCCGGCGATCCGGCGGCGCAGCCAGTCCGGTGCGGTCGTCCCGGCGAACCCGGGCAGGAGGACGGCTTCGGCGAGCTTCTCGGGAGAACTCAACAGCTACCCCTTCACCGCGCCGGCGGTCGCGCCGGACACGAGCTTGCGTTGCACGAGCAGGAAGAAGATCAGCGCCGGGATCGCGTAGATGACCGACGCGGCCATGACGCCACCCCAGTCGGTGGCGAACGCGGTGCGGAACGACGCCAGCCACACCGGCAGCGTCTCCTTCGGCTTGTCCTGGATGAACACCAGCGCGAACAGGTACTCGTTCCACGCGGTGATGAAGCTGAACACCGAGGTGGTGACCAGCCCCGGCCCGAGCAGCGGCAGCGTCACCCGGCGGAACGCGCCGGTCTGGCTGCAGCCGTCGATCATCGCGGCCTCCTCCAGCTCGTACGGGATCCCGTTGACGAAGCCGTAGAGCATCCAGACCGTGAACGGCAGCGTGGTGGCGAAGTAGATCAGCAGCAGCGACGGCAGCGTGTTGAGCAGCCCGGCGTCCCGCATCAGCAGGAACAGCGGGATGAACAGCGCCGACACCGGCGCCAGCTGGGCCACCATGACCAGCACCAGGAAGCCCCGGCGGCCGGTGAACCGCAGCCGCGACAGCGGGATGGCCGCGAGCGTCCCGGCCACCAGCGCGCACAGCACCGAGCCGACCGTGACGATCAGGCTGTTCATCAGGTACGTCGGGAAGTTGTCCTTGCCCAGCGCGGTGGCGAAGTTGCCGAAGGAGAACGACGTCGGAATCAGGTCGTACTTCGGCGAGAGGATCTGGCCGGGCGATCTCAGCGACGTGACGAACATCCAGTACGTCGGGAAGACGATGGCCAGCGCCACCAGGACGCCGACGACCGACAGCGCGATCCGCTGCGGCAGCGATTTCCTCACTTGAGATCACCTTCCGGGGTCCGGACGAGCAGCTGGATGTACCGGCCGGTGATGAGCGCCAGCACGATCAGCATCAGCGTCGCGATCGCGCCCGCCGCGCCGAAGTGGTTGCCCGCGATGCCCTTGAGGTACAGGACGACGGCCAGGGTGGTGCTCCCGCCGTCGGGGCCGCCCTCACGGATCGCCCAAATCTGGGCGAAGGCGTTGAAGTCCCACAGGACCGACAGGAACGTCACCATGGTGGTGATCGGCCGGATGGCGGGCCAGGTGACCGCGCGGAACGTCTGCCACGCGCTGGCGCCGTCGATGCCCGCCGCCTCGTACTGCTCCCGCGGGACGCCGATGATGCCCGCGTAGAGCGAGAACGTCACGAACGGCACGGCCTGCCACACGATGAGCAGCCCGATCACGGTGAGCGTGCTGGGCCCGCTGGAGAACCACGAGAACCCGATGAAGGAGTGGAAGCCCAGCCGGTCCAGCGTCTTGTTGAGGATGCCGTACTGCTGGTCGAAGATCCACTGGAACACCGTGGTCGTGGCGATCACCGGCGTTGCCCAGGCGAGCACCAGCGTCACCTGCACGATGATCCGCACGACCGGGTCGAGGTGGCGCATGAGCACCGCCAGCAGCAGGCCGCCGAGGATGGTCGCGGCCACGATGGCGGCGGTGAAGACCAATGTCCGGACGGTGATCGTCCAGAACTCCGGGTCGGAGAGGGTGTTCGTGTAGTTGTCGAGGCCGATCCAGATCATCTTGCCGGAGACGAGCTGGCCGATGTCGAGCTTGCGGAAGCTGATCGCGAGCACCTGGACCAGCGGCCAGGCCAGCAGCACCAGGATGGCCGCCAACGCCGGGAGCAGCAGCAGGTACGGGAGCAGCCGGTCGCCGAACCGGCCTCGCCTGCGCTTGGTGACCCGGGCGTCGCGCGGCGATGCCGGCGGGGTGGCCCCCGCCGGCATCGTCACATTCGCGGTCGCGGTCATCCGCCGATGAGCTTGTTCAGCGCTGCGTTGGCGTCGGCGGTCGCCTGGTCGAGCGTCTTCTTGCCGGTCAGGTACGCGGTCAGCATGTCCTTGACCGGGTTCTGGCCGGACTCCACGTCACCCCACTTCGGGCTGGCCGGCACGGCCTTGCCGTTGGTGGAGGCCTTGGCCATCACGCTGCCCAGCGGGTCCTTGTCCAGGCCGGTGAGGTCGGTCGACGTGCCGGGCACGACGCCGGCGGCGGCGAGCTGGCCCTGGTACTTCGGGCTGGAGAGCAGCTTGATGTACTCCTTGGCCGCGGCCACGTTCTTGCTGTTGGCCGGGATCGCCAGGTTGGAGCCGCCCAGGAAAACCGGGGCGCTCTGACCGGCGGTCTTGCTCGGGATGGCGAAGGCGCCGGTCTTGCCGGTCAGGCTCGCGTCGGTCTTGGCCGCGGTCGCCAGCTCCCACGGGAGGCCGATCATCATGGCCACCTTGCCGGCGCCGTAGACGGTCGCCTGCTGCGGCTTGGCCTCGTCGGCGTCCTTCGGCGCCTTGGTGCCGGAGGTGTCGACCAACTTCTTGTAGAACTCCAGACCGGCCTTGGCCTCCGGGGTGTCCAGGGTCGCCTTGTAGTTCTTGCCGTCGGCCTTGGCGATGTCCCCGCCGTTGTCCCAGATGAACGACAGCAGCGAGTACCAGTTCTGGCCGGGCAGGTAGAGCGCCTGGAAGTCGGGGTCGGAGCCGAACTTGGTCTTCAGCTTGCCGATCGCGTCGATCCACTCGTCGTTCGAGGTCGGCGCCTTGGTGATGCCGGCCTGCTCGAACAGGTCCTTGCGGTAGATGACCTCGCGGTTGGCCGCGTAGAACGGGACGCCGTAGACCTTGCCGTCGTAGGTGCCCGAGTCGGCGAGGCCCTTGAGCCACTGCGCGCCGTTGAAGCTGTCCTTGTCGGCGGTCAGGTCGGTCAGGACGCCGTCCTGCGAGGCGAACGCCGCGGTCTGCGTGTTGCCGATCTCGATGACGTCCGGCGGCGCGCCGCTGGCCAGCGCGGTGGTCAGCTTCTGCTGGATGCCGTCCCACTGCTGGACTTCGTACTTGACCTTGACCCCGGGGTGCGCGGCCTCGAACTCCTTGTTGAGCGCGGTGGTCAGCGTCTCCGGCGCGGAGCCGGTCATCAGCCAGACCGTCACGGTCCCGCTCAGCGGCGCGGTGCCGCTCGACGAGGCCGCGGTGTCCGAGCCGCCGGAGCCCGCGCAGCCCGCGGTCGCGAGCGTGAGTGCGGCGGCGCCCGCCGCCAGCTTGAGCCAGCGTTTCACTCGATGCCGTCCTTTCCATGCCCGGCCACCGCGGCCGGGCGCCCCAAATGGTGTAGACCAATGTTGGGGTTAGAGTGGTACGTACCACAGGCCCTGTCAAGGCGGTTGCCGGAACGTTGTAAACGCATGCGAGGAGTAGCCGGGCGGTTACCGGCGTGGCGGGCGAGGTGCCAGAAGTCGTCCGATTAGGAAGACGTCCCGGACGTTTTTCACCGGTGGCGCAGCGCAATCCCGCGCGCCCGCGATCCCCGGTCCCGACGAAAACCGCCCCGGGAAAGACTTCCCGGGGCGGTGGTGGCGATCAGACCGGCGTATTCGCCGGTGGGACAGCGTGTCGGCGGGCACGGTGGGCGGCCATCCGCACCGGCGCGTTGACCACGCCGAAGCCGCGGTAACCGCCGATCCGCTGCACCACCTCGAAGAACACCCGCGCCCCGGCCAGCGCGGTGTAGAAGTGCAGGAACTCGCCCGCCTCGTCGTGGTCGTGGAGCACCGAGTGCTCCCGCAGCGCGGCCAGCCGCTCGGCCGGCATATCCAGGCGGGCTTCGAGGTCGTCGTAGTAGTTGCCCGGGATCTCCAGCAGCGGCGCGCCCGCGGCACGCATGGCCGCGGCCGCCGCCACCGCGTCCGTGCAGGCGAACGCCACGTGCTGCGGTTCGGGGACCGCCGGCGCCCATTCGCCGCGGCGGACCACGGCGCTGTCCAGCGTCAGCCGGACCTCCCCCGCCGCCACCGCACGGCTGCGCACCAGCCCGAACGGCGCCGCGAACTCGGCCACCGGGGACGGCGTCAGCCCGAACACCGAACGGTAGAACAGCGCCGCCTCCTCGAAGTGGTCGAAGGGCTGGGTGAGGGCCACGTGATCGATTCCGAAGATTCCGGCGCCGGGCGCCGTTTCGCCGGTGGGCGTGAAGTCCTCGCGCCAGTCGTCGCCGCAGAGGAACACCTGGGTGCCGTCCGGCGCCGCGACCGACGCCAGGTCGGCCTCGCGCGGCCCGCGCACCCGCCGCAGGACCGGCGCGAGCAGGGCCTCGGCGCGACGGGCGGAGCGGGCCGGGTCGGTGCTCGCCAGTGCGACCGCCCCGACGGCGCCGTGGGCCGCGCCGCCTTCGTTGACCACCACCCGCGCGTCGCCCTGCTCCCACAGCTCGACCGGCTTGGTCCGGTGGACGCCGGTGCGGGCGAACCCGAGCGACGCCAGCACCCGGCCCGCACCCGGGTCGGTGACGACCTCGGCGAACGCGTGGCCGCTCAGCGCGGGCGCGACCGGCAGCTCCCGCACCCCGAGAGACTCCTTCAGCGCCAGCAGCGAACGCAGCGCGTCGACCGCGGCCGGGCGCGGGTCGGCCTGGCGGAAGACGTCGTTGAAGACTTCCAGCGACAGCGGTCCGCGGTAGCCCGCGGCGAGCACGTGCCCGGTGAACGCGGTCAGGTCGAAGTCGCCCTGGCCGGGGAAGAGCCGGTGGTGCCGGCTCCACGGCAGGACGTCCATCGGCAGCCTGGGCGCGTCGGCGAGCTGGAGGAAGAAGATCTTGTCGCTGGAGATCGCCCGGATCGGCGCCGGGTCGTGGCCCTTCGAGAGGATGTGGAAGCTGTCCAGGCAGACGCCGAGCGCGGGGTGCGCGGCGCGGCGGACGATGCGCCAGGCGTGCTCGTACCCGCTGACGTGCCGGCCCCAGGCCAGGGCCTCGTAGGCGACCCGCATCCCGCGCGACGCGGCCAGCTCCGCCAGCGCGTGCAGCTGCTCGGCGGCCAGTTCGTCGTCGTCGATCGCCTCCGGCGAGACCGACGAGCAGACCAGGATGGTGCCGGTGCCGAGCTCGGCCATGACGTCGAACTTGCGCGCCGCCCGGCGCAGGTTGGCCGCGTGCTGCGGCGGCGGGACGGCTTCGAAGTCGCGGAAGGGCTGGTAGAGGTCGACGGACAGGCCGAGGTCCGCGCAGCGGCGGCGGATTTCGGCCGGGCTCGACGGGGAGACCAGCAGGTCGTTCTCGAACAGCTCGACGCCGTCGAACCCGGCCGCCGCGGCCGCGGCGAGCTTGTCCTCCAGGGTCCCGGACAGGCAGACGGTGGCGATGGCGGTGCGCGGTTCAGGCGGCACGGGCGGCCTCCCCTTCGAGGGCGTCGAAGTGGCGCAGCATCCGCGCGGGGTCGGGCTCGGCGCCGGTGAACAGCCGGAACGATTCGGCGGCCTGCAGCACGACCATGCCGCCGCCGTGCAGCACCCGGCAGCCGCGGGCGCGCGCGGCGGCCAGCAGCGCGGTCTCCAGGGGGCGGTAGACGATGTCGGCGACCCACAGCCGCGGGTGCAGCAGCTCGGCCGGTACCGGAGAGCCGGGGTGGGCAGCCATCCCGGTCGGGGTGGCGTGCACCAGGCCGTCGGCGTGTTCGAGCGCGGTCGGGTCGCCGGTTCGGGCGCGGTCCGGGCCGAACCGCCGCGCCAGCGCCTCGACCAGCCGGGCGCTGCGGCCGCCGTCGACGTCGTGGACGGTGAGCCGGCCGGTGCCGAGCGAGAGGAGCGCGTGCGCCACCGCGGCCCCCGCTCCCCCGGCGCCGAGCAGGACGACGTCGTCCATCCGGGCGTCGGGCAGGCCGCGGGTGAGGCTGCGGGCGAACCCGGTGGCGTCGGTGTTGTGGCCGGTCGCGCGGCCGTCCCGGAAGACGACGGTGTTGACCGCGCCGAGCGCTTCGGCTTCCGGCGAGAGCTCGTCGAGGTGGGGCAGGACGGCCTGCTTGGCCGGGTGGGTGACGTTGAGGCCGTCGAACCCGGCGAGCCGGGCGGCGGCGAGGACGTCGGCGACCGGGCGGCGCAGCGCGTCGAGGTCCAGCAGCCGGTAGACGTAGCGGAGGCCGAGCTCGTCGGCCTCGCGTTCGTGCAGGGCCGGGCTGGCGGACGGCCCGATGCCCGTGCCGACGAGCCCGATCAGGTAGCTGGTCACGCGTTGCCCTCCGGCCGCTAATGTACGAACTAGTACGTTCACGGTAGCGCGACGTCCGCCCCGGCGGAAGGGCTGGACTAGAGTGGGGGCGTTCACCCGCAGCGGAGGGAGCCCGGTGGCCGCACCATCGTCGGAGGCCGAGCGCCAGCGCGACAAGGACCGGACGCGCGCCGACATCCTCGCGGTGGCGACGCGCGAGTTCGCGGACAAGGGCTACACCGGCGCCCGGGTCGACGAGATCGCCGCCCGCACCAGCACCACCAAGCGGATGATCTACTACTACTTCGGCGGCAAGGAACAGCTCTACCTCGCCGTGCTGGAGCGGGCGTACTCCGCGCTCCGGGCCTTGGAACAGCAACTCGACGTCGAGCACCTGGACCCCGAGGACGCGCTGCGGCAGCTGGCCGCGCTGACCTTCGACCACCACGAGGCGAACCCGGACTTCATCCGGCTGGTCAGCATCGAGAACATCCACCACGCGGAACACCTGTCGCAGTCGGAGATCCTGGCCGGACTGGCCGACCCCGCCCTCGGCGGGATCACCCGGATCCTCGAGCGGGGCCGGAAGGCCGGCCTGTTCCGCGAGGACGTCGACGCGCTCGACGTCCACATGGTCATCAGCTCGTTCTGCGTGTTCCGGCTGGCGAACCGGCACACGTTCAAGGCGATCTTCGGCCGCGACATGCTGGACCCGGCACGCCGGGAGCACTACCGCGCGATGCTCGGCACCCTGCTGATCGAATACCTGACCGCGCGCTGAGCCCCGCGCTCCGCCCGGCGAAAAGGATCTCTTGACACCCGGCGCCCCGGTCTCGCACTCTTTATTAACTAACTAGACCGTACATTGCTTCCCCGCCGAACTCTGCGCAATGAAGCACGGACGTCAGGAGAAGAGTTCCCGTGACCGGATCGATGCCCCGCAAGGCGGCGCTGGCCGCCTGGATCGGCAGCGCGCTCGAGTACTACGACTTCTTCATCTACGGCACCGCCGCCGCGCTCGTGTTCGGCAAGGTGTTCTTCCCCGCCTCCGCCCCCGCCACCGGCACCCTGCTCGCGCTGGCCACCTTCGGCGTCGGCTACCTCGCCCGGCCGGTCGGCGCGTTCGTCCTCGGCCACGTCGGCGACCGGTTCGGCCGCAAGCGCGTGCTCGTCTTCACCCTGCTGCTCATGGGCTTCGCGACGTTCTGCGTCGGCTGCCTGCCGACGTACGGGAGCGTCGGCGTCCTCGCCCCGGTCCTGCTGGTCCTCCTCCGCCTGCTGCAAGGACTTTCCGCGGCCGGCGAGCAGGCGGGCGCGAACTCGATGTCACTGGAACACGCCCCCGAGCACCGGCGCGCCTACTTCACCAGCTTCACCCTGAGCGGCACGCAGGCCGGCCAGATCCTGGCCACCGCGATCTTCCTGCCGGTCGCCGCACTCCCCCAGCAGGACCTGCTGACCTGGGGCTGGCGGCTGCCGTTCTGGGGCAGCGCGCTCGTCGTGGTCGTCGGCTTCGTGATCCGGCGCAAGCTCGACGAGACGCCGGTGTTCCGGCGCACCGAGGTTGCGAAGCTGCCGGTCGCGCTGCTGTTCCGGCACCACTGGGCGGACGTCCTGCGGGTGGTCGCGGCGGCGACGATCGCCTCGGTGAGCACCATCTTCACCGTCTACGCGCTGAGCTACGCGGTCAACACGATCGGCCTCTCCCGCACCCCGATGCTCTGGGTCGGCGTGCTGGCGAACGTCGTCGCGCTGGCGGCCATCCCGCTGCTGGCCGGGCTCGCCGACCGGATCGGGCGCAAACCGGTGTTCATCACCGGCTGCCTGGCCTGCGGCGTGCTGATCTTCCCGTACCTGTGGTCGATTTCGATCGGCTCGTACGCGCTGCTGTTCGTGTTCGGCATCGTGCTGTTCGGCGTCGCGTACTCGAGCGTGAACGGGGTCTGGCCGTCGCTGTACGGCGAGATGTTCAGCGCGCGGGTCCGCCTGTCCGGCATGGCGATCGGCACCCAGATCGGCTTCGCGGTGGCGGGGTTCGCGCCCAGCGTCGTGGCGGCGATCGGGTCCGGCAAGCAGGATTGGCTCGGCGTCGCGATCTTCACCGCGGCGGTGTGCGTGGTGGCGGCACTGGCCGCGGCGACGGCCCGGGAGACCTACCGGGTGCCGACGGCCCAGCTGGGCGGCGCGGTACCCGCGGCACCGTCCACTGTGGTCGCGTCCGCTGTGGACGGTTAGAACGGAACACCGACGGCGGCGGCGAGCGCCCGCACCGCGGTCCACAACCCGGCGCCGGCGGTCGCGAGGCCACCGGCGTCCCGGAGCAGGTCCCGAGCCCGGCGCACCCTCGCGCCCGCACCGGTTCCGCCGTGCACGACGTCCCGGTCGACCTCGTCGAGGGCGTCGTGCACGGCGTCCTTCGTGGCCGGTGGCAGCCGGGCCGCGTCGAGTTCCGCGCGGACCGCCCGCACCAGCGACGCGACCTGTCGCGGGTCGAGGCCGCGGTGAATCTCCTGGTGTCCGCCGTAGGTGTTGTTGATGTCGCCGTGAACGGCGTTGTTGACCGTCCCGGCCCGCACCTCGCCGTGGTAGTGGATGCCGTCCATCTAGCGCCTCCCGTTCCGGCGCCGCTCGCGCGCCGCCTTGGCCATCACCATCCCGATCAGCAGCACGACGCCGCCGAGCCCCAGGAGCACGAGGCCGACCACCCCCAGCGGCACGCCGTCGAAGACCTCCGGGCCGAGCAGCGGCGGCGGCGCGGCGAACGACCCGGACGAGGCCGAGTCGGAGCCCGCCTTGATGAACCGGAGGATCACCGAAGCCCAGATGCCGAAGCCGGCCAGCACCATCAACAGTCCCAGCACCATGATCACGCGACCGGCGCCCTTGCCGGTGGCGAGCAGGGTGATCGCTTCGCCCTGGGGAGTGGAGAACTCGTAGTGCTGCCGGTGGTCGTAGCTGTTGTGGATGTCGCGCCCGGCGTTGTTGACGGTCCCCGCGGACACGTCCCCGAACGAGACCCCGCCGGAGGAACGCTGCCAGTTCCGGGTCTGCTGCACGCCACCGTCGCCCTCGGAGTAGACGGCGGAGACCGGACCGAATTCGAGCCGGTCACCGTGCCGGAGCGGGTGCTCCTGCCGCGGCGCCAGCCGCCGCCCGTTGACCCAGGTGCCGTTGCGCGATCCGGCGTCGGCCACCCAGGTGCCGTGCGCGTCCTGGCGGATCCAGGCGTGCCGCTGCGATACCTGGGCGGAAGCCAGCCGCAGGTCGGCGTCCGGCCCGCGGCCGACCAGCCACGAGCCCCGGCGCACCGCGAGGCGCGCGCCGACCCCACCGAGCGTCTCGATCCTCGCCTCGCCCACCGGCCCCTCCTCCCGCCGCACGGCTCCCTTCAAGGAAGAGCCGTTCGGCGGCCGAGGGATATAGAGCGAACGGGTGAAACCCTTCAGACCTTCGGAGCCGGGGTCTCCGCGGCCTTCACCCGTTCGAGCAGCAGTTGGGCGACATCCCGCACGTCGACGTTCTCCGCCTTCTGCTCGCTCTGGCGCTGGACCAGGCCGTCGGTCAGCATCACGCGGCAGAACGGGCAGCCCGTCACGATCGTCTCCGCGTCCGTGGCGATCGCTTCGTCGACGCGCTCCAGGTTGATGCGCTTGCCGATCTGCTCCTCCATCCACATGCGGGCGCCACCCGCGCCGCAGCACAACGCGCGGTCCGCGTGGCGGGGCATCTCGGCCAGGGAAGCGCCCGTTGCCCCGACCAGCTCGCGGGGCGGGGTGTAGACCTTGTTGTGGCGCCCGAGGTAGCACGGGTCGTGGTAGGTGACCTTCGGGCCGTCCTCCACCGGCTTCACCGGAGTCAACTGGCCGCCGCGGACCAGGCGGTTGAGCAGCTGCGTGTGGTGGACCACCTCGTAGTGGCCGTCCAGCTGGGGGTACTCGCGGCTCAGGGTGTTCAGGCAGTGCGGGCACGTCGTGACGATCTTGCGCAGCCGCGGCTCGCGGCCCTCGAACACCGCGTTCAGCGTCTCCGCCGTCTGCTGCGCCATCATCTGGAACAGGAACTCGTTGCCCGCGCGGCGGGCCGGGTCACCGGTGCAGGACTCCTCCTTGCCCAGCACCACGTACTTCACCCCGGCGATGTGCAGGAGCTCGGCCGTGGCGCGGACGGTTTTGCGGGCCTGGTCGTCGAACGCGCCCGCGCAGCCGACCCAGTAGACGTATTCGACGTCCTCGGCCAGCTCGCCGTCGAACACCGGGACGTCGAAGCCGAGATCCTTGGTCCAGGCCAGGCGCTCGGAGTTGTTCTGACCCCACGGGTTGCCCTTGGTCTCCAGGTTCTTGAACAGCCCGCCCAGCTCGGTGGGGAACGCCGACTCGATCATCACCTGGTAGCGGCGCATGTCGACGATGTGGTCGACGTGCTCGATGTCCACCGGGCACTGCTCGACGCACGCGCCGCAGGTGGTGCACGACCACAGCACGTCCGGGTCGATGACGCCGCCGTCGTCCTCCGGGCCGACCAGCGGGCGCGCGCCCTCGTGCTCGGTGCCGGCGAGGATGTAGGGCGCCTCCTCGAACAGGTTGTCGCGCAGGTTCATGATGACGAGCTTGGGCGACAACGGCTTGCCCGTGTTCCACGCCGGGCACTGCGACTGGCAGCGGCCGCACTCGGTGCACGTGGCGAAGTCGAGCATGCCCTTCCAGGTGAAGTCGCCGATCTTGCCGCGGCCGAACGTGTCGTCCTCGCCCGGGTCCTCGAAGTCGATCGGCTTGCCGCCGGACTCCATCGGCAGCAGCGGGCCGAGCGCGTCCGGCAGCCGCTTCGCCGAGACGTTGATCGGCGCCACGAAGATGTGCAGGTGCTTGGAGTAGAGCACGATCGACAGGAACACCAGCATGACGCCGATGTGCAGGAGCAGGCCGACCGTCTCCAGCACCTCGGTCGTCGAGTGCCCCAGCGGCGCCAGCAGCTTGCCGACGCCAAGGGAGACGTACGCGCCGTTGTCGTACGGGAAGTTCCCGGACGCCGACGAGGCGCCGCGGAAGAAGAACATCGTCCAGACGACGTTGAAGATCATGACCAGGATCAGCCAGGCGCCGCCGGTGTGCGAGCCGTAGAAGCGGGACGCGCGGTCCTTGCGCTCGGGGGCGTTCCGGATCCGGATGATCGTGAAGACGCCGAGCGAAACCGCCACGGCGACGGCGATGAAGTCCTGCAGGAACCCGAGCACCGCCCAGTGGCCGATCCACGGGATGGCGAACTTCTCGTCGAACAGCGCGCCGTACGCCTCGAGGTACACCGAAGCGAGGATCACGAAGCCCCAGAACGTGAAGAAGTGCGCCAGGCCGGGCACCGACCACTTCAGCAGCTTGCGCTGGCCGAACACCTCGCGCACCTGCGCGAAGACCCGGGCACCGAGCTCGTCGGACCGCTTGGCGTCGGGCTGGCCGGCCTTGATCAGCCGGTAGAGGAACACGACCCGCTTCCCGGCGACGGCGAGGCCGACGACGGTCATGAGCAGGCCGAGGATGAGACGAACGAGCACGAGTCCTCCGCGTCGTGATGGAAGGACCGGCTCAGTGCGAGCCGGTGTAGTACCGGCACGCCTTGCACGCGTACCGCATCTTCGCGATCCGCCAGTGCTTCCGGTACAGATCGAGGTCGGGCGAGCGCCGGACGCCGAGGCGCTGGTAGCGCCCGGGCCGCCGGCCGGTTTCGTACTGCTCGGTCGCGCGGCCGAGGTGGGCGCGCCGCAGCACGCACCCCCGCGTCCGGCACCGGCCGAGCGCCGCGCGGCAGAACCGGTGCAGCAGCACGAGATCGCCGGTCACTTCTTCGACCACGCCGTAGCCGGGGTGGTCACCCGGGCCGGCGAGCCGTACCGGCAGCCCGCAGTACGCGCATTTGAGCGTGCAGGGAAGGCAGCCGGTGAGGTGCCGGATCCGCAGTTCGCGCCGGTCTTCGGAGCCGGGTCCTCGGACGCGCGACGCCATGAAGCCTCCCGGAACGACTGTGATCGGCACCACTGTCTGCTACTGGAGGGTAATGAGGAGGTCACTTCACGCGACAGGACCGAACGGCCTAGTTTCCCTGGGCTGTTCGGCGTAATTTTTCAGCAAGGATCACCTTACTGTCCGTACAGCGGACGCATAACACCGCGAATCGTACGTTCGGCCCTGCTGCGCACTTCGTGTCCCCCGCCACAATCCGGGCATGACCTACCACCCGGTTCCCTACCGGCCCACCCGGTTGCCCGACGCCGAAGCCATCGCCCGGGTCGCGACGCTGCGCCGGCGGATGGAGGCCCGGCGTTCGGTGCGGATGTTCTCCCCCGACCCGGTGCCCGAACGCGCGGTGCTCGACGCCATCGCGGTCGCCTCGACCGCACCCAGCGGGGCCCACCAGCAGCCGTGGACGTTCGTCCTCGTCACCGATCCGGCCGTGCGCCGCCGGCTCCGCGAAGCCGCCGAAGCCGAGGAACGGGTTTCCTACGACGGCCGCCTCGGCGAGGCGTGGCTCGACGCGCTGCGGCCACTCGGCACGGACGCGGTCAAGCCCCACCTGACGGACGCGCCGTACCTCATCGTCGTGTTCCAGCAGCGGTTCGCCCTCGACGACGACGGCGGGGTCCGCAAGCACTACTACGTCGACGAATCGGTCGGTATCGCGGTCGGCATGCTGCTCACGGCGTTGCAGGTGGCGGGCCTCGCGGCACTGACGCACACGCCGTCGCCGATGCGGTTCCTCGGGGAGCTGCTCGGCCGCCCGCGCAACGAGAAGGCGTTCGCGGTGATCCCGGTCGGCTACCCGGCCGACGACTGCGTCGTGCCGGACCTGCGGCGCAAGCCCCTCGACGAAGTCCTCGTGCGGATCTGACCCCTCAGCGGGGCAAGCCGCCCGGCAGGTCGGGGAACGCCGGGCCGGAGAGCAGGTCCGCGCCCCGGTCCTGCCACCACACGGCTTCCTCCGGGGTCCGCACCCCGGCGACCGACACGGCCGCCCCGGCCGCGTGCGCCGCGTCGATCAACGCCGAAAGCGGTCCCGCCACCAGCGGGTGCTCCCGCTTGGCCACCAGGTTCGGCGCGATCCGGACCGCGTGGGCCGGGAACTCCGTCAGACAGGTGATCTCGGCGAAGCCGTGGATCTCCGTCCGGACGCCGATTTCGCCCAGCACCTTGAAGTTGTCCGCCACGTCGCCGGCGTCGAGGGCGGTGGCCGGGAAGCCGGGACGCAGGCGGTCCGGCGCCAGACCGGTGTCACTCAGGACGCCGCGGATTTCGCCGACCAGCTCCGGGTCCGCCGCGTGCTGCGCCGTCAGCTCGACGACCAGCGGCACCTCGAGCCCGGACGCCGCCAGGCGCTCGGCCGCCGAGCGCAGGAGCCACGTGCCCAGTGGCAGCGCCAGCCCGATCTCCGCGGCCAGCCGCACGCAGGTTTCGTGCGGCAGCACGCCTTCGGCCGGGTGGTTCCAGCGCAACCGCGCCTCGACGGCCTCGGCCGCTCCGGTCGTCGCCGACACCAGCACGCGGTAGCCGGCTTCGATCTCGCCGTTCTCCCACGCGCCCGCCATCGACGCGGCCAGGCCGAAGTCGTGCCGGTCGCGGCGGTCCAGTTCGCGGTCGAACAGGTCCCACTGGTTGCCCGTCCGCTGGGCGCGCCGCAACGTCAGGTCCGACGCCTGGAGCAGCTCGGCGGGTGTGATGTCGCGCGGCGGGCGGTGGACGACGCCGATCGCGGCCGGCACCGCCACCCCGCGCTGCCCGTCGACGTACTCCGCTTCGGCGAGCTCGTGGGTGATCCGGCGGACGAGCGTGACCACACCGGGGGTGTCCGCCGTGTTCTGCACCAGCACGCCGAACTCGTCGCCACCGAGGCGGGCGACGAGGGCCTTCTCCGCGTCGAACACCAGCTTGAGCTTGGCGGCGACGCCGCGCAGCAGCCGGTCGCCGAGTTCCTGGCCGAGGCCGCCGTTGATCTGGGAGAAGCCTTCGAGGTCGAGGTGGAACAGCGTGATTCCGAAGGCCGGGTCCGCGTCGCGCAGCAGAGTTTCCAGCCGCGTGCTGAAGAACTGCCGGTTCGGCAGCCCGGTGAGCACGTCGTGCAGGGCCTGGTGGCTCAGCCGCCGCTGCAGCAGCGACACCTCGGTGTCGTCGTCGACGATGGTGAGCAGCTGCCGGGGCGCACCGACCGAGTCCCGGATCACCGACGCGGCGAAGGTCGCCCACATCGGTTCGCCGTCCTTGCCGACCAGGCGGCGGCCGGCGCGCAGCCGGTGCAGCCGGCCGGCCACCAGCTCGCGGTAGCTCTCCCGCAGCTGCTCGACGTCCTCGGGGTGGACGAGGTCGAACAGCGTCATCGCGGCGATCTCGGCCGGCGTGCGGTTGAGCGTCTTGGCCAGCGCCGCGTTCGCCCGCAGCACCCGGCCGTCCAGCTCGGTGAGCGCGACGCCGCTGGCCGAGCCGGCGAACACCTCCTCGAACTGCGCGCGGGAGATGACGTGCTTCTGCCTCGTCTCCTGCTCGACCTTCAGCAGCGCGCGGCTCAGGCCTTCCTGCCGCTTCTGGATGTCCTCGCGCAGCATCTCGCCGTAGCCGGAGCTGAAGGCGCCGAGCACCAGCACGACCCGCTCGGCCGGCCGGTCGATGCCACGCAGCTCCGGTTCGCGCACCAGCGCCTTGCCCAGCACTTCCAGGCTGCGGCGCAGGCTCTCGGCGCCGACGCAGCGCAGCTCGACGAGCCGCCCGCCGGCGGCCGCGGCCGCTGCGAGGTCCGGCGGTTCGGCCGCCACCGCCTCGAACAGCCGGCCCGCCAGGCCGGCCAGCTCCCGCTCGATCTCCTCGGGCGTGTGCGGCAGGTACGCCGTGGTGCTGATCAGGTAGCCCCACTTGCGCGCGAGCGCAGCGAGCCGTTTCGCCGCGCGATCGGCGTCCGGCTTGTTCCGCGGAGCGTCGCCGCGGGGTTGAGGAGCAGTCACCTCAGGCTGTCCAAGGGTTCAGTGCGCACCATTCGGGTCAATCGGTCCATCTTGGCCCGGAATTGTGCGACACGCACGGGTTCAGTTTCATCCGATCGAGTGATAACCCTGCGGAGCGATCCCCAGCCGGTCCTGCAGCCAGGACCGGGTGGCGCCGCGGTATTCGCCCGCGTTCTCGTGCAGCGCCACGGAATGCCCCGCGCCGGGCAGCACGGACACCGACAACTTCGACGGGTCGGCGTAATAGGGCGCTTCCTGCGCCCGCAGGACCGCCGGGTCGGAACAGTCGCGCAACGCCAGCACCCCGCAGAAAAGGACGTCCTTTTCCCCGACCACTTGCAAAACCGGTACGGTGATTCCCCACGTCGCGGGCAACACGATGCCGAACAACGCGACCGTGCCCATCCCCGGTACCGAAACCTGGTCCTTCGTGGCCTCGTCGGCGGCGATCACGGCGGGGTCGGCGTCGCCCGCCGCGTAGAACAGCCCGGCGCGTGCGCCCGGCCTCGTGGTGAAGTACAGCGGATCGCTGCCGAGGGTCCCCAGCTGCCCGTCGAGCAGCGCGGGCTGCAGGCCGAGCGCCGCGCCGAGGGCGAGCACGGGCAGGGCCGGCAGGTGCGTGATGCCGGTGAGGACGACGCCGTCGACGTCGCGGTACGTGGACGCCTCCACGGCCACGGTCCCGGAGCCGACCGAGTGCCCGACGATGACCACCTTCGCGAACCGGACGCCGCCCACGCGGCCGGCGCGGAGGTGGCCGACGACCTCGTGCATCGACTCGGCCGCGGCCCAGACCGACAGCGGCAGGCTCAGCGGCCGGCTGCTGCGCCCGGCGCCGAGCTGGTCGGCGGCGAAGGTCGCGTAGCCGTGCGCGGCCATGTCCCGCTGGTAGGAGTAGCGCTGCGGCTCGTAGGGCAGGTCCCAGTACGCACTGTTGTACGTCCCGCCGTGCACGAGCAGCTGGACGGTGTCCGGTGCCTCCCCCGCGGGCAGGCACAGCCGGCCGTGGACGATCGCGGGTGCCCCGGGCACCAGTGGCGGCAGGCCCGGGCCGGTGACCGGCAGATCCGTGTCGCCGCAGGAGATCGCGGCCGCCTCGGCGGGCACCGCCGCGGTCAGCGACGCCACCAGGACCCCGCAGGCGAACAACGCCGACGTCACCTTGACGGGCAGCTTCACACCCACTCCCTCTGGACTCGGACAGGTGAAGGAACTCCGGAACACTACACCCGGTAGCCGGACGGGTACCGTCAGGTCCGGCGCGGGACCACGGTCATCGGCAGGCGGTTGGGCTGCATGGTCGCTTTGATCTGCGCGTACACCTTCTTGCCCGGCACCGGGACCAGGCGCCACCGCGCGCCGATGGTCGCGGCCACGATGCCGATCTCCGTCGGCGCGAACACGTGCCCCGGGCACAGCCGCGCACCCGCGCCGAACGGGATGTACGCCCCCTTCGGCAGTTCCGCGGTGCGGCCGGGCGCCCAGCGGTCCGGGTCGAACCGGTCCGGCTCGGGGAACCAGCGCGGATCACGGTGCAGGGTGTGCTGGCTGACGGCGACCTCGCTGCCCGCCGGGATCGCGACCCCGCCGAGCTCGACGTCCTCCCGCGCGCGGCGCATGAGGATCAGCGGCGGGGTGCGGCGGACGATCTCGTTCACGATCTGCTGCGTGTAAACCAGATCCGGCAGGTCTTCGAAGCGCGCCGGGCGGCCGTCGAGGACTTCATCGACCTCCGCGTGGAACCGCCGTTCGACGTCCGGGTGGTGCCCGAGCTCGTGGAAGAACCAGGCCAGGGCGACGGCGGTGGTCTCGGCGCCGGTGGTCAGGATCGTGATGACCTCGTCGTGCACCTGGCGGTCCGACATGCCCTCGCCGGTGTCCTCGTCGCGGGCCAGCAGCAGCATCGAGAGCAGGTCGCCGTGGTCGGCGCCGTCCTGACGGGCCGCGACGACGGTTTCGCCGATCACCTCGCGCAGGCGTGCGGCCGCGGTGTCGAACCGCCGGTTCGCCGGGATCGGCAGCTTCTCGACGAACTTCGGCGAGAAGGCCCGGATCAGCACGTACTGGAGCATGACCGGGATCGAGTGCCGGATCTCCGCCAGGGCTTCCTCGCCGAGCGCGGTGGAGAACAGCGTCTGCCCGGCGATGGTCAGCACCAGGTCCTGCATCCGCTTGTCGAACTCGACGACTTCGCCGGGCCGCCAGGAACTCGCGAGGTCGTCGGCCAGCTTCGTCATGGTGTTCTCGGCGTAGCCGGCGATCCGCGTGCGGCCGAAGGCGGGCATCACCAGCCGGCGCTGGCGGCGGTTGAGCTCGCCGTTCGAGGTGGCCAGGCCGTCGCCGAAGAGCGGGCGCATCTTGTCGAAGACCAGGCCCTTGTCGAACTTGTCGGCGTCGGTGGCCAGCACCTGCCAGGCCAGCTCCGGGGTGGTGACCACGTGCACCGGCAGCGGGCCGAGCCGGATCTTGACAACTTCTCCGTGCGCGGGCAGGGAAGTGAAGAACTTCAGCGGATCGCGCAGCAGCGGCACCGTGTGCCCGAGCAGCGGGACGGAGCCGGGCACGGAGCGCGGGTTCGTCATGGCCTCGCCTCCCTCGCGACCGGGCCACCCTAGCCGGGCGCCGGGTGCGCGGAGCGCGAGTCCACACGAACGGATGAGGGGGCTAAGCTCCGGTCCCGCAGCGTCCCCGAGGGTGGGAGGTCCCGTGACCGGAGAAGTGAGCTGGGTTCCGCCGGAAATCGACACCACGGTGCCGAACCCGGCCCGGGTGTACGACTTCTGGCTCGACGGGGACCACAACTTCGCCGCCGACCGGGCCCTCGGCGAGCAGATCCTGCAGATCATGCCGGGGATCCGGGACGCCGCCCGGCTCAACCGCGCCTTCCTGCGCCGGGCCGCGCGGTACATGGTCGCGGCCGGGGTCCGGCAGTTCCTCGACATCGGCTCCGGCATCCCGACCGTCGGCAACCTGCACGAGATCGTCCAGCAGGCCGACCCCTCG
The DNA here is from genome assembly GCA_049998155.1 of Amycolatopsis sp. cmx-13-12. Classification (GTDB taxonomy): domain Bacteria; phylum Actinomycetota; class Actinomycetes; order Mycobacteriales; family Pseudonocardiaceae; genus Amycolatopsis. The sequence continues at coordinate 942,838 of JAEBES010000003.1, forward strand.
TGCCGGGTGGTGTACGTCGACCGCGAATCGGTCGCCGTCGCGCACAGCGAGCTGCTGCTGCAGGACAACGACAACTGCGCGGTGCTCCAGGCCGACCTGCGCGACGTCAACGACATCTTCGACGCCGAGCCGGCCCGCCGGCTGCTCGACCCCGAGCAGCCGACCGGCGTGTTCATGTTGCTGCTGCTGCACTTCGTGCCCGATTCGTGGGATCCGGTCGGCATCCTGGCCCGCTACCGCGAGCGGCTCGCGCCGGGCAGCTTCCTCGCCGTCACGCACGTCGCGGCGGACTCCGGCTCGGCGGGCCTCGACGAAGCGATCAAGGTCTACACGACCCGGCAGAACCAGCAGAACCAGCCGTTCCCGCGCACGCACGACCAGGTGCTCCGGTTCTTCGAGGGCTTCGACCTCGTCGAACCGGGCCTGGTCGGCTGCGCGATGTGGAACCCCGAGGGCGTCGGCGACATGTCCGACGACCCGTCGGTCAACGCACTCCCCTACGCGGGAGTGGGCCGCAAACCCTAGCTCCCCCGCATCCCGGTCGTGAGTGGTAAGTCGGGTTAGAACCCGACTTACCACTCACGACCCTTACCGGAGCGAGAACGTCGCGAGGTTCACCGGGCCGTCGAACGTCAGGTACACGTCGTGGCGGCCGGTCGCCTTCGCCAGTGCCGCCGTCACCGTCGCGTAGGCGTAGTGGTCGCCGGTCGACGGCACCGGGACCGTGCCCAGGACCGGGCCGGTCGGCGAGTCCAGGCGGACCGTGATGCGCGACGAAGCCGGCGCGGACACCGAGGCGGAGAACCGCGCCGGGCCGTTCAACGCCACGTTGCGGTAGGCCACCCAGCTGCCGGCCACGGCGGCGACCGAGGTGCCCGAAACCTTCGACGTGTCCGTCAGCGTCGTGCCGGAGTAGTCGTCGAAGTTCTGCGCCTGGGTCGGCCGGCTCAGGTCGCGCGGCAGCGCCCGCTCGCCCGGCACGGAGACCGGCTGCGGTGCCGAGAGTTCGGCGGCGTTGCGGCCCACCGAGAACTCGTACACCCCGGCCGCCACCACGGACCGGTCCCGGGCGACGTCGAAGGACGCCAGGTCCGACACCGGCACTTCGAACCGCACCGTGCGGGTCTCCTTCGGCGCCAGGGTCAGCTTCGAGAAGTCCCGCAGCCGTTGCACGCCGGAGTTCTTCGAGTAGAGCTGCACGACGTCGGACCCGCTGCGGGCGCCGGTGTTCGTCACGTCGACGCTGACCCGGACCTTGCCGTTCGCCTGGGACGCCCGGACGTTGTCGTAGCGGAAACTGGTGTAGCTCAGCCCGTAGCCGAACGGGAACAGCGGCTTCCCGCGGTAGTACTGGTAGGTCATCCCGGTCTTGGCGATGTCGTAGTCCAGGATGCTCGGCAGCCCCGCGTCGGAGGCGTACCAGGTCTGCGTCAGCCGCCCGCTCGGGTCCTGGTCGCCGAAGAGCACGTCGGCGACCGCGTGCCCGGTTTCCTGGCCCGCGTGGCTGCTCCACAGGATGCCGGGCACTCCCACGGTGTCCCAGCCGGTCGTCGGGTAGCTGTTCTCCACCACGACGATCGTGTGCGGGTTCGCCTTCTGCACCGCCTCGATCAGCGCGCGCTGCGCCGGGGCGAGTTCGGTGCTGGTGCGGTCGTTGGCTTCGCGGCCGTTGATGAACGGCATGCTGCCGACCACGACGACGGCGGTGTCCGCGCCCGCGGCCGCGGCGACCGCGCTGCCGACGCCGCTGCTGAGCACGTCCCGGCCGAACTTGGTCGCGTGCGCGGCGTCGGGGGCCGAGATCGTCAGGACCCCGTCGGCGCCGACGACGGCGAACTTGTTCGGGCCGAACCACGGCTCGGTCACCTCGTTGCCCGCGTACTCGAGCACGTAGCTGCCGTCGGGCTGGGCGTCGAGCTTCAGCTGCTGCTGCACGTACCAGCCGGCCGGCTGGTCGGCGTCGTTCACCAGCCCGCCGCCGGAGTAGCTGAGGAACTTGCCGTTCGCGGCCGCGCGCAGCGTGTTCTTGCCGGCGCCCCAGTCGTAGACGTCGAAGGACTCGGCGGTGCCCGCCGCCGTGCCGCCCGCGGTGATCTTGCCGGTGGTCGCGGGGGCCGTCAGGTACCGGCCGGTCGAAAGGTCCTTCAGCGCGATGCGGTCCACGCCTTCGGACGACGCGACCGTGCCCGCCGAGCCGAGCCGCTCCTTGATGCCCTGCAGCGGCGTGACCTTGTACTGCATCGCACCGGCGTACCAGTCTTCGTACAGCGTGTTCGAGAGCGGGCCGACGACCGCGATCTTCTTGTTCTTCGCGGCGTTCAGCGGCAGCGCACCGCCGTTGTTGCGCAGCAGCACCATCTGCGCGTCGGCGGTCTTGCGCGCCAGTGCCTGGTGCTCCGGCGAGCCGATGACGGCCGGGGTGATCTTCGCGTACGGGTTGCGGCCCGGCGGGTCGAACTCGCCGAGCCGGAACCGCAGCGACAGCAGGTGGCGGTCGGCGTTCTCGACGTCGGCCATGGTCAGGAAGCCCTTGGCCAGCGCCTCCTTGACCGCGGCGACGGTGATCGAGCCGTCGGTGTCGTTGTCGGTGAAGCTGTCGAGCCCCGCCTTGATCGCGGCCGCGTCGCCTTCGGCCTTGGTGGCGTAGTACTTCTCGGAGTTGACCAGGTTGGACGGCGCGCCGGCGTCGCTGACGACGGCGATGTCCTGCGGCGCCCACTTCCGCAGCGCGCCGTCGAGGTCCGGGCTCACGTGGTTGGGCCGCCCGTTGACCAGGTTGTACGACGGCATCACGGCGTTGGCCGCGCCCGCCTGCAGCGGGATCTTGAACGCCTGCTCGTCGTAGTCGTGCAGGATCTTCGGCGGCACCGAGGAGTTGCTGGTGTCGCGGTTGACCTCGTTGTTGTAGGCCAGGAAGTGCTTGAGCGTCGGTGCGGCCTGCAGGTACCGCGGGTCGTCACCCTGGATGCCGCGGCCGTAGGCCACGGCGGTCTTCCCGGTCAGGTAGGGGTCTTCGGAGTAGCCCTCTTCGTTGCGGCCCCAGCGCGGGTCGCGCAGCAGGTTCACCACCGGCGCCCACAGGTTGAGGCCCCACAGCGTCGGGTTGCGGGCGTTGAAGCCCCGCGCCTCCTGCCCGACGGCCGCGCCGACCTGCTTCACCAGCGCCGGGTCCCAGGTGGTGGCGAGGCCGATGGCCTGCGGGAACACCGTCCCGTCGGCCTTGACGACGGCGCCCTTGTTGTCGTAGTCGGTCGACCAGGCGACGCCGTGAAGGGCTTCGGTGCCGGTTTTGAAGACCCCGATGCCGAGCCGCGGGATGGCCGGTTCGTACTGGTGCAGCAGCGAGATCTTCTCGTCCGCCGTCAACCGGGACAGCAGGTCGTCGATCCGCGCGGCCAGCGGCAGCGACGGATCGCGGAACGGGGGTGGCGGCGCCGCGAGCGCCGGCGACGGCGTCACCAGCAGGGTCGCGGCCACCGCCGGGACGAGGGCACGGCGGAAGAAGGACAAGCGCACGGACGGCCTCCGATTCGTCGAATCGTTTCGACGGCGCGGCGCGGAACATTCGCGTCGAACGGCGGGGAACCCGACGACTATTACAGCCGTGTGAGCGGGAGGTCAAGAGTTCCTGGGAACGCTCCCAGGCGGCTCCGCCGATTGCCCGCAACCCGGCGCTGAGCTGCAAAAAGAACCTTCATCAGGGGTGTTCGACAGTTTCGACGAAGGTAGCTGTTGTCGAATAACCGTCGAATAGAGGCAAACAGTGAATGATGCTTGTGTTTCGGGCGGGTGTCACTTACCTTCGTGCCATCGTCGATGCGCTTCGACAGCTACCCGCCCCGTCCCCAGGAGGCTGCCCGTGGTCACGATCAACGACGTCGCCAACGCGGCCGGGGTCGCCCCCAGCACGGTGTCGTACGTGATCAGCGGCAAGCGCTCGATCTCGCCGAAGACCCGGCGGCTGGTCGAGGACAGCATCCGCAAGCTCGGCTACCACCCGCACGCCGGGGCGCGGGCACTGGCCAGCAGCAAGACCAACGTGCTCGCGCTGGTCGTGCCGCTGCGCACGGACCTCAACGTCGCCGTCGTGATGGAGTTCGTCGCCTCGGCGGTCACCGCGGCCCGCGCGCACGACCACGACCTGCTGCTGCTCACCAAGGACGAGGGGCCCGCCGCGCTGCAGCGGGTGGCGTCCTCGGCGATCGCCGACGCCCTGATGGTGATGGACATCGAAACCGCCGATCCCCGGGTGCCGATGCTGCTGGCCCTCGACCTGCCGGTGGTGCTCATCGGCGTGCCCGACCACCCGGCCGGGCTGAGCTGCGTCGACCTCGACTTCACCGCGGCCGCCTCGGCCTGCGTCACGCACCTGGCCGACCTCGGTCACCGCTCGATCGCGCTGATCGGCCCCTCCCCGGCCGTCTACCGGCGCGGCACGAGCTACGCGACGCGGTTCCTGCGCGGCTTCGACGAAGCCACGAAGAGCCGGGACGTGCGCGCGGCCTCCCACGCGTGCGCCCACTCCTACGAAGCGGTGAGCGCCTGCCTCGACGAACTGCTCGCCGCCGATCCCGGACTGACCGGCCTGGTCGTGCACAACGAGGCCGTGCTGCCCGGGCTGTTGTCGGACCTGCGCCACCGTGGCCTGCGGGTGCCCGAGGACATCTCGGTCATCGCCGTGTGCCCGGACAGCATGGCCGAGCAGCACGCCGTCGCGCTGACCAACGTGGCCATCCCGGCCGAGGAGGTCGGCACCCAGGCCGTCGAAATGACCATGCGCCGGCTCGCCGGCCACACCACCCCGGAGGTCCGGCTGCTCGGGCCCCGCCTCACCCGGCGCGAGAGCACCGCCGCGCCGCGCGCCCAGTAGGGATCACCACAGCCCCCGGTTCTGCTCCGCTGCCGAAGGAGAATCACCATGCCCGTAGTCCGTCGCGCCCTCGTCATGACCGCGAGCGCCACGAGTGCCGTGCTGCTGGCCGCCTGCAGCCCCAGCCCGGCGGCCCCCGCTGCGCCCGGCGGCTCCGACGCCCCGGCCGCCACGTCGATCACCGAGCTCGACTACTACGCCGACGAGCAGGGATCGGCCGCCTGGCAGAAGATCCTCGACACCTGCGCCGCGCAGACCGGGATCAAGATCGAGCGCCAGAAGGTGCCGACCAACCAGATGCTGCCGAAGGTGCTGCAGAGCGCCAGCTCGAAGACACTCCCGAACCTGCTCTTCACCGACAACCCGACGTTGCAGCAGGTCGCCGCCACCGGCGCGCTGACCCCGCTGAGCGACTACGGCATCAGCACCGACGGCTACTACGACAGCATCGTCAAGGCCGGCACCTACCAGGGCAAGGTGTACGGGGTCGCCCCCGGTGTCAACGGCCTCGCGCTGATCTACAACAAGGACCTCCTGCAGGCCGCGGGTGTCGAGCCGCCGAAGACGTGGGACGAGCTGAAGGCCGCCGCGGCAAAGCTGACCAAGGGCGGCAAGTACGGGCTCGCCTTCTCCGCCATCCCGTCCGAGGAGGGCACCTGGCAGTTCCTCCCGTTCTTCTGGAGCAACGGCGCGGAACTGTCGCAATTGGACTCGCCGAAGTCCGCCCAGGCCCTGCAGTACGTCACCGACCTGGTGAACGCCGGTTCGGCGTCGAAGTCCGTGGTGACCTGGAACCAGAACGACGTCGCCGACCAGTTCGTCGGCGGCAACGCGGCGATGATGATCAACGGCTCGTGGAACATCGCCCGCCTCGACGAGCAGAAGTCGCTGCACTACGGCGTGGTGCCGATCCCGGTGCCGCAGGCCGGCGGCAAGCCGGTGGTCGCCCTCGGCGGCGAGGTCGGCACGGTTCCGGTGACCGGCGGGCCCACCCAGCAGGCCGCCGGGAAGGTGCTCTCCTGCATCCTGTCCGAGCCGACGATGCTCGAGTGGAGCAAGGCGCACGCCTACATCCCGTCGAAGACGGCCACCGCGCAGAAGTTCGGCACCGAGCAGCCGGCGATGCAGGCGTTCGTCGACGAGGTCGGCACCGCCCGCTCCCGCACCGCCGAGCTCGGCGAGAAGTACCCGAAGGTGTCGCAGGCGCTGGCCGACGCGCTCCAGGCGGCGCTGACCGGCAAGACCCCGGTCGACCAGGCCCTCAAGGCCGCCCAGCAGGCGAGCGGCTCGTGACGCTCGCCGCCGCCCCCGCGGTCTCGGCGGCCCCCCGCGCGAACCGGAAGTCCCGCCGGGACAACCGGTTCGCCGCGTGGGCGTTCCTGCTGCCCGCCCTGGCCTACATCATCGTGTTCTTCGGGTACCCCCTGGTCGCGAACCTGGTGATGAGCACCCAGAACTACACGGTGAAGTCGTTCTACACCGGCGAAGCGCCCTTCGTCGGCATCGCGAACTACTCCGCCGTGCTGAACAACCCGTTGTTCTCGACGGCGGCGCTCAACACGGTGCTGTTCACCGCCGGGTCGCTCGTCTTCCAGTTCGGGATCGGCCTGGCGCTCGCGGTGTTCTTCAACGGCCGCTTCCTCGGCAGCGCGGTGCTGCGGTCGCTGCTCCTGCTGCCGTGGCTGCTGCCGCTGGTGGTCAGTGGCGCGGTCTGGCGGTGGATGTTCGACCAGGACCACGGCGTGCTCAACGCGTTCCTGCGCGCGGTGGGTCTCGACGCCGTGCCGTGGCTGAGCAGCACGAGCTGGGCGCTGCCGGCGGTGGTCCTCACCAACATCTGGATCGGCATCCCGTTCAACCTGGTCATCCTGCACGGCGGGCTGCGCGCCATCCCGGCGTCGCTCTACGAAGCCGCGGCGCTGGACGGCGCCGGGGCGTGGCAGCGCTTCCGGCACGTCACCTGGCCGCTGCTGCGGCCGGTCACCGGGATCGTGCTGATGCTCGGGCTGGTCTACACGATCAAGGTGTTCGACGTGATCATGGTCGTCACCGGCGGCGGGCCGGCCAACGCGACGCAGACGCTGACAACGTGGTCGTACCGGCTGTCCTTCCAGGACTTCGCGTTCGGGCAGGGCGCGGCGGTCGGCAACGTCCTCATCGTGGTGGCGACGCTCTTCGGGCTGCTGTACCTGCGCTCGGCGAAGGCGACCCTGGCGGAGGCTGCCTAATGTTTTTGTCAAGCGGCCGTGGCGGAGGTGCGGTGGTCGGCTCGGTAGGGCTGGCGGGTGCGCAGCAGTGCGTGCAGGACGTTGATGCGGCGTCGGGCCAGTGCGATGAGGGCT
>JAEBES010000004.1:0-791362 GCA_049998155.1 Amycolatopsis sp. cmx-13-12
TGGCCGAAGAGTTCCTCTACGCGCATGTCTGGACCAGCGAAGCCCACCGCACCACAGCCCTGGCCATCTGGAACATCCACTACAACTACCATCGACCCCACACTGCCGCCGGAGATCAGCCACCAGCCACCCGGCTCCACACCGGCGTCACCAACGTCACGGCCTCATACAGCTAGATCTTCGGAGAGGTCGATCTTGCGAAAGTGTTCGCGCCATTCAGCGTTCGCTCCCGAAGCGGCTTCGTTGAACTGGTAAGGAGCCGCCTGGTGCCTGAAAAAGAGGATCAGGAGGAACAATGGCGGGTGATGCGGCCGCCTTCGGATAGGTACGGAGAAAGACTTGAACCCCGTTGCGGCCAGAACTCGACGACGGAACTCGGTCGCTACCGTTTGAGCGGCCCGCGCGGCAGACCCAGGCTCTCCGGATTCTCTGGCCGCCGTGAACGTATCCCTCCACCAGTCCCCGCCAAGAAACGCATCGATGCGTTCGAGGGTCGCCGAGTTCCCGGACGTAGTCTGCTCGGAGTCTTTCTCCTGGCCCGTGATAAGTCCGCCGATGCGCCACACCATCTCAAGATTTAGATTCAGAAGTACTTCCGTCTTGAGGGCGCTGTCGCGACCCATCAACTGCCTGGTCATCATCTCGTAGGGGAGTGCGGTTCCGAAAGGATCAAGAAAAGCGAGCAGGGGAGACTGACCGGCGATCTCAAGTGCCTCATCGAGTCGATCCTGGACATCTCCATCAAGTACGTCATAGTTGAGATCTGCGCCAGCTTCGTCAGCGAGAACTTGACGAAGGTTCTCCGCGTATTGAGGTTTCCGCTCGACGAAAATGCAGTGGAGGTCCCGAGACCACTTCGCGATCGTCGTTGCACTGCGCACCGCCAACAGCGGAGATCCGGGTGCCCCGACCGCCTCATCACCTTCGGGTTCGTACCGTCCAGGACCCGCGTAGCCGTCAAGATAGACGACGCGCCCTCCGTCGCTGGTAGACCCGGTCATCGTGGCGAATACCGGCGGATACCGCATCAGCACACCGTGCTTCAGCACAGCGGCAGCCTGTTTGCGCTGGAAGAACACGTCGTTCGCCGTCACCAGCGTCGCCCCCTTCTCTCCCTGGTAACTCAACGTTGACAGAGAGTGATAGTGATCACTTACCCCTGACTGGGTGAAAGTCGTGTCGAACATGCCGAGGGTTACCGCCTCGGAGTCACTGGATCAGCGTGCGCGTCGTTCGCTCCGCTGTTCAATCAAGATTCGCAATCGTGCTGGTCACAGCCTCGACGACCGGGTTGACCGGCAGTCCGGAGCAGCTGTCCGAGCTGAGCTTGCTGGCAGACTGGGCCGGAGGGCCCGGCGCCGTTGTAGTAACACGCAGTGCAACGGTGCTGACAGTGCGGAGAGGCCGACCGGGTGCTCGCCTGGAGAGCGGGATGTCGTCCTGCCGCGTTATCGGAGTTGCCGGATTCGTGTGGAGCGTCCGGGCCGGGCGCGCTGGATTGGACGCCGCGGTGCGGGCCGGGGTCCGGTGGCGTCGTGGAGGAGGCGGGCGGTGGCTTCGGCGGCGTGGTGGGCGAGGTCGGGTAGCACGGTGGCGTAGGTGTCGGCGGTCAGCGTGATGCTCGAGTGTCCGAGCAGGGCTTGTACGGTGCGCAGGTCGTTGCCGGCGGCCAGGGAGAGGCTGGCGGCGCCGTGGCGGAGGTCGTGCAGCCGTACCGGCGGAAGCCCTGATGCACTGTTGAGCTGGCGGAAGATGACGGTCAGGAAGTCCGGCCGCAGCGGAGCGCCGTGGTGGTCGGGGAAGAGGAACCCGATCGGTTCGCTGGTGCCGGGGTGGGCGGTCAGCCACTCGATTCGCAGGTCCTGCAGCAGGGCGGCGGTCGTGTGGTCCAGGGCGATCACCCGGTTGCTGGAGGCGCTTTTCGGTGCGGCCAGTTCGAGGTGCTTGCCGATCTGGCGGACTTGACGGGCCACGGTGACCGTTCTCGCCCGCAGGTCGACGTCGGCCCACTGCAAGCCGGCCACTTCGCCTCGCCGTAGCCCGAGCAGCGCGACGAGGTGGAACAACACGTACAGCGGATGCTCGCGGCGGCGGAGCCAGGCGAGGAACTCGGCGGTCTGTGCGGCGGTCCAGACCACGACCGCCGGCCGGATCCCGCTCGCCTGCCACAGCGCGATCCGGGTCGGGGTCCACACCACCGGATGCGGTCTCTGCCCCGACGGGAGTTCCACGAAGCGGGCCGGGTTGGAGGCCAGCAGGCCGCGACGGACTGCGGCGGTGAGTCCGGCGCGCAGGGTGGCACGGATGCGCTGCAGCGTCGCCGCCGACAATGGCCGGCCAGCGGCCGCGTGCGTGCGGGTCAGCGAGGTGAACATCGCTTGCACCCGGGCCGGGGTCAGCTCGGCGACCGGCTCACGTCCCAGGTGTGGGATCAGGTGGCGTCGGACGTGCATGGCGTAGCTGCGCATCGTGGATGGCGCGAGGTTCTCACGGCTTTCCAGCCACAACCGCAACCACTGCGCCACCGTGACCGCCGATCCAGAAACGCCGTCCAGGGTGGTGGGGTTGTGCAGGAAGCCCCGTGCCGCACCGGCGGCCTTCCGGGAGGCGAACCCGCCACGGCGTAGCTGTCGCCGCTTGCCGTTCTTCCCCGGCGGCAGTTCCAGCCGGAAGTACCAGCTGCCATGCCCTCGCACAGCCAGTTGCGGGCATCGGCTCCCCAGCCGGTGACCCGTCACGAGATCGCGACATCCGCATCGCTTGAACAATACATTTCCTGATGCCATGGTCATGCGCCTCATCCAGAAGAAACACCCGTGACCGCTTTCCTTATGGTGGTCGCGGAGGGTGGTGTGCTGTCGCGATCACGGCGAACCCGCCACAGGCGATGATCGTGAACCCGAATCGGGCTGATGTCCATAAACGATGGTCGATTCGTAACAAAAACAGGTGAAGGGGAACGGAATTTGGCAATGCGGCATCAGCCTCGGCCACGCGGTCAGCGTAGATCACCAAGGACACCTGTCCCATGCAGGCTTGAGCGGAATCGGGCTTCGTCGTCGCTCACGCCGACCGGGCCAGATCGTTCGCCTCGGCTCTCGCGGGGACCTTCGCCGCAGGTCGCCGTGGCCGCCTCCTCGACGTCGTGGACCCGGACGTCAGGTTGCGTCCCGCGGCCGGGACGCCGATAGCGGGTGTCGCTTTCCAGCGGGCGTCATGACTGCAACGCAGTCCCGGATTTGGCTGGGATACTTGCCGGAAGGAATGCTAGTCGGAGGTGGTGGCTGTGGACTCCGGTGATCAACGCCCGGCCGATGGTGGTCGGGTGCCCTGGCGCGTCACGTCGGCTGAGCCGGATTCAGGTCCGCCGGCGGGGGAGCTGTTTGCCGCTCGATCGTCGCGATGGCAGGAAGAGGCACGAGTGCCTCCGTGCGGCTCGGGTGATCTCGCGGTGTCGGTCCGGTGGTCCCGGGCTACGGGTGGTGGGCTGCGTGGCGAGGTGGTTGCGGAGAACGTCAGCGGGCGGATCTGCCGGTTGGGCAGCAAGCCGGGACTGCAGCCGCTGGGGGCGGATGGGCAACCGCTTGGTGTGGATCAGTGGGTCACGCTGGAGATGCGCGTCCCGCCGTTCGTGATCTTGGAGCCGGGGCAGTCGGCGTCGGCGCCGATCACCTGGTCGGGGTGGAGCGGCCGGTCTGCCTCCGGCCGGATCGTCGTGTCCTGGCAGGGCGGCTCGGCGACAGTCGACGCTGCAGGACCAATCGAGCCCGGGCCGCCGAAACGAGGGGTGGTCCGCAGTCTTTCGTCGAGTTGGTTCACTCGGATCCACTGAGTCGATTGGCGGCGGCGACCAAGTCGTCTTTTCGTGGCTCAGGCTTGTCCACAATAGACCAGAATCGCTGCCAGTGCGTCTCCGATGGGGCTCCGTTGCTTGAGTAGTGCCTGACATCGTGCGACACTCGACGACACTGAAAGGCGGTGCAAATGTCGGCTGACCTGCATTTATTGGCAGAGTCTGACACTTAGCGACACTCGCCGACATTCATTTCCCGTAGACTTTTAATCCGTAGGTTCTGGGTTCGAGCCCCAGGCGGCCCACTAACGATCATGCTTCTGACCTGCAGAAACGGTCGGTTGACGACCTATCTGGCAGTTTGGGGCGTCACTGTTGCGCTTGCGGATTTGTCGTCCGCGGGTCAGGTTCTGCGCCAGTTGTCGACATCTGAGGGCACCGTGCGGCGCCACCCCCTACGCGTCGGCAGTGGAGCGGAAGCCGTGCCCGGTGCGTACGGCCGACGGCGGCATCGGCAAGACTCTGCGGCGACTCCGGCCGATTTCCCGCGAAACTGGTCCGTTCACGCGGCGTCCACCTCGTCGAGCAGGGTGGCCAGCAACTCCGGCGACTTCCTCTAAACCTCAGAGGGTCAGTGTCGCCGCGCGTCCAGCGACGTCTTACACCACGCTGTCGTCAGCCCCGGAAGGCAGTGATCTGTTGCCAGACGGTGTCATGTGGTGCTCCGTGATCGTCGAGGTTGCCGAGGGCCTCGACTGCTTTAGTCACAGCTGAAGCGCTGCGATGCTGGTCGGGATGCTGCTGCCAGTACGCCTGCGGGATCTTCAGTACTGTGGTGAGCAGGTCGCCGGGGTAGAAGTCGCCTTCGGCGAGTGGGTTCTGCTCGAGGTGGGTCAGCGCAAGGGGGACCAGTACGTCGAGGCTCTCCTTCTGGAGCAGGATCACGCGGAGGTCTTCCACGTCCAAGGAGCCGATCGGCTTGTGGCGTAGCTCGTAGACGGTTTTGATCAGCCGGGTGGCGTCAGCTGGTGGGTTGCCCCAGCGGTGGTCTTCGATCTGCTCGAGGGTGAGCGATTCGTCGACGTCAGGACTCGTCCCCATGGCTCCTCGTGTCAGCTCTCGTGATCGCGTGCGTGTGGCTGCTATCCGCGTGGTACCCACTGCTCACTGTAGTCGAGCAGCCGACTGGCCTCGGAAAGCTCGGCCTCGACGGCGGGACGGTCTTCCGGCGACAGTCGCGAGTCGCTGAGCCGGCGTTTCAACCGGTTGATCAGGTTCGAGAGGCCGTTCTGGGCCTCTCTGACTTCGGTGACGTGGTCCCAAGGCGTTTGAGGTTTACCCGCTGCAGATCATCGCCGGTATGACACTCGATGGGCATGTCCGCCGAGTAGTGAAGGACTTCGACACGCTTTCCGTGGCCGGCACCCCGGCCGACCGTGCCGGGGGTGGATGCGGACATGATCGCCGTGATCCGACCCCGAGATGATTTCGCCAGTGCTTTGCGAAACGTTGGTGAAGATGTCGGCGATCGAAGTCTCCGCCGCGACCTCGAGGGTCGCGGCGGAGCTGAGAGTCCTCAGAGTGCGGACTGGAAGAACACGTTCCGGGTCAGATCGGTGATCCGGCCGGCCGAATCCTGCCAAGACAGCGTGGTCGGCTCCAGGGTCAGCACCACCACGATCTTGCAGTTGCCCGCGCCCACCGTGCCGCTCGTGTGCATGGCGCGGCTGGTCAGGTCGATGTCCTGGGTCCCGAACGTCCGCGCGCCGTCGGTGGTGCCTTCGCCGCTGGACGCGACCGCCTTGGCGGCCTTGACCTCCGGTGAGTTCAGCACGCGCGCGGACGGCTCCGTGCACTCCTGGCCGGGTGCCGGCGCCGCACCGAAACCGGACCAGCCCTGCTTGACCGCCTTCGGCCCGGGCACCGCGCTCGGGAGGCCGAACGATTGGTCGAAACCGTCCGAACCGCACTTGGTCGACTGCGCCAGGTTGCTCATGATGAAGTCGCGGTACTTCGGGTTCGCCTCGTGCAGGATGTACTGGTACGTCTTGACGATGTCCGCGGCACTGATCGCCGTGTAGCCCCACTTGCCGCGGCTTGCGGGCGGTGCGGTGTCGGTGAGGCCGAGCTTGGTGACCGTCCGCTTGACGATCTCGTCCCAGCCGTCGCGCACCCACAGCGTGCTGGCGGCGTCGTCGTTGCTGGAACGCAGCATCGGCTGCAGCAGCGCCAGGTCGTCGGCCGGGATCTCGTAGTCGGGGCCGTGGGATTCGAGGTAGTCGAGCGCGATGAACAGCTTGACCAGCGACGCCGAGCGGTACTGCTTGTGCTCGTCGGAGCCGAAGGTCTGGCCGGTCTCCTCGTCGACGACGAGGTAGCTGGCGGTCATCCCCTCGGGGAGGTCCACCGAAGACGTCACCGCCGAGGCGGGCCCGGCCGCCATGGCCACACTGGCCACGACGCCGGTCGCGATCGTTGCCAGACGGAAGATTTTCCTCAAGCCAACCACCCCAGGTTCGCTAGATCAACTTTGTTGGGGGGTCACCCTATCGGGTTAGTTGCCGCAGCGTCGGGCGGACCGTACTGCCTGCTGACGCACAGCAAGGCCGGCGACGATTTGGTACGGGCTGACGTGGTCACCGGCCATTGTCAGGACAGGCTTGCGGAAGAGACCCGATCATCGGGCTGCTCCAAGACGCCGGGCTGACCTTGCTCAGCGCGGCCGTGGCTGTGCCGAGGGGGTGTCGCCGTCGACTGGCCGCCACCAGGACGACAAGCAAGCTCAGTTCACTACCCTGCCGTGAGTCCCGGCGTCACGACCCGAACCACTCCACACGGCGGGCGGCGAGCCATTCGGCGGCTTCGGCCGACGTCCGGAACGTCCGGGACATCAGCCGGCGGGCGTCGTCGACGGTCAGCAGGCGATCGCTGATCACCCTGTCGATTTCTGCCCGGACTCGCCGGGCCAGCTCGCTGTCCGGGTGCTCTCGCATGATCTTTGCCGTGTCGGTCAGGTCTTCCTCCGCTGCGCAGTACGCGGTCAGGAAGTCCTCGAAGTGGCGGCTCATCGGCATGGTGGCTCCGTGCTCACGGGGTGGGGTAGCAGGTGTGCAAGTACCAGCCGCCGCCTGGGCGCGCCCGGTAGACGGCCACGACCTGCGCCTGAGGCGTGAACCGGGTCATCCGGACGCCGTTGCGGTCGGCGGTGTGACCCGCGACGGCCCGAGACCAGTCTGCCCCGATCGCCTGGCGCAGCGGAATCCGGACCACGGGGCGCACGGTTTGCGGTGGCTGGCCACGGCGCAACGCAGCTTCTGCTTCGGCCATGCTCCGGCGGTACTCCTGAGAGCGCTCGACGCCGCCGACCGCCCGGGCGAGGTGGGTCTCGTGGGTCCAGCGGGTGGCATCGGAGCGGGACTGTGCGGCGCGGGCCCGCGTCTCCGCCGGTCCCACGTCGACGTGACGCCGGAAGGCGTGACCGCGGTAAGTGCGCTCCTCGTCGCGGAGGCGCTTGACTCGCTCGCGGGCACTTCGGTCGTCGCGAAGGCGATCATCGCTGCTCCTGGCGCGGGTCACCGCCGGCTCACCGCGCGAAGTCGACGAGGAAGGGCACTGCGGCAGTCGAGCGGGCGTGCACGATGGCCGGGCGGTCGCCGAACGGGATGCTCATGATCTCTCGTTCGCCGAGGACGGGGACGGTTTGCTGGCCCGTGGAGGTGCTGGTCTGGTAGCCGAAGCCCTGCGCCGTGCGGGCGACAGTCGTGGTCTCGACCGTGTGCTTCCCGAGTCGTTCGGACAGGAAGCGCGCGGACTCCTGTGACACGCCGTTGAAGGAGACGTAGACGTCGCAGTTGGCGAGCGCGACCGAGCGTTCGGCCGGGTCGCTGAACTGGGCGACGTCCTGCAGGGCGATGACGATGGCCATGCCGGCGGAGCGGGCCACGCTGAGCAGGTTCTTGTAGTCGACGCGGTCGGCCAGCTGGGCAGCCTCGTCCAGGATGAGCATGACCGGCGGCCCCTGGTAGCCGCTGAAGCGGTTGTACACGCGGAACAGCAGGTCGTTGATGAACAAGCTGGAAAGGCTCTGCGCCATCTGGCCGTCCTGCATCGGGGCGACCACCGACAGCAGCTGCCGCTCGGTGAGGATGTCCGGCGTCGTGATGGTGCCGTTCGTGGTCACCTTCTCGACTGACGGCCGAGCGAGCGCGTCGAGCCGGACGGCGACCCCGGTCACGCGCTTGGCGAATTCGTCGGGTGGCAGGTAGGGCAGATCGCGCAGCCGCGCTGTGCCCGGGTTGTGGGGGTAGCGCTGCAGCAGCAGATCGAGTTGCGCCTGGTCGCGCAGCAGGCCGAGCAGCTTACCGGCGGTCCACTTGTGCCGGTTGGGAGATGCCTGGGCGAGTTCGAGAAGCCCGCGGAGGACCTGGCCGTCCAAGTGGAAGAAGTACGGGTCGGCCTTCGGCGGCGGCTGTTTGCCGACGATGGACTGGACCGCGCTGTCCACCGCGCGGTCGGAGTCGATGCTCTGCAGCCAGTTCCACCGGGCCGAGCGAGCGGGATCGGTGTAGTCGATCTTGCGCGCTCGCACGCCCAGCGGGTTACCCTGCGCCTGCACTTCCGCGCGGACGGTGTCCAGCAAGTCGCCTTTCACGTCGACGCACACCACGCTGTAGCCGCAGCGCAGCGCGGCGACCGCCCACGGCACGATGACCGACCTCGTCTTGCCCGCTCCGGAGGGGCCGACGACGCAGGCGTGCAGACGCAGCTGCGCGTCGGAGAGGCCGACCGCGGCTCCTCGCCGTCCCTTGACCGACACGAAACGGCCGAGCGGAAACTCGCCCGCGGTCAGCACCCCGGGCGCCCGCGAGCCCTGGTAGAGCCCGCGGTGGTCGTAGGGGCCCACGGCCCGCCGACGCCCGTCGGCGGCCAGTTGCGCGCTCCCGACCCGCTCGGCCACCGCGCGGCCGGCCGCCGCCGACGTGCGCATGACCCCTTTGGCCACGGCGGTGTACATCGACAGCACCCCGGACACGGCTCACTCCTCGCTCTGGGACGACGGCTCGGCGGACACGGCGGTCAGCTCCTCGTCGCCGTCCGGCCGGATCGGTGGTTCGACGACCCGCCGCAGCTCGTCCACGAGGTCTTCGTGGTGTTCGAAGACCTGGGCACCCGCCGATTCGAACCGCTCCTCGTCCTCTTCGGTGCTCCCGCGTTCGAAGCTGACCCACGTGACCGTGGCGGCGGAGCAAAGCGCGCTGAGCCGCGTCCTGATGTCCTCGCCGATGTGGGGTAGCGACCCCGCGATGAAGACCACTGCCGTGCGGACGGGTTCGACGTCCCGCCGCCGGAACGACGACCGGTCCCGTTCCATGGTGTCCAAGATGTCGCGCGAGGCGTCGAACAGGTCGAAGTGCTCACCCCACTGGTCCGGGAAGTCCCGGTAGCGCAGCAACGCGGGATCGGACAGCGGCCGCCCCGGGTTCAGTTTCCGGCCCGCGCTGAAGGTCCGCACGAACCACGGATCCCGATCCGTGCCGTCGGCCGGGGCCAGCAGCGAGTGGGTCAGCGTGCAGGCGAACTCGGCCCGGGCTCTGCGCTTCGCACGCGGCAGCTTCACGGGTTCGGATGCGAACACCAGGTAGAGAAGCACGACCCGGTTCACGTGCTCGCTCAGCTCCTCGATCACGTCCACGCCGGAGCTCGGCAGCTTCCGCCGCGCGAGGAGCTCCCGCGACCGGTCGAGGACGGAGTCCGGCACCAGGCCGGTGAGGGACAGCTTGATCCTGCCGGCCGACTCCGGGCTTCGCGCCGGCGTGGGCACCGGCAGGTCCGAGGCCGGGGACACCGCCGGGATGAGATCTTCGGGAGCTTGCGCCGGCACCACCGGAGCTTCCGGAGGTGGCTCCACGGGCTGCTCCTCGAAAGCAGGTTGCGGAGCCGGTACCACCGAAGTGCTCGCGGCCATCCGGGCCAGCTGCTCGGCCGGCAGGCTGAAGCCCGCGGTCCGGTCGACTTCGTGGGCCGTGGCTTCGATCGCGTCCATGATGTGCGGGACCAGCTCGGCACTGAGGTCGGCCTCGTGGCCGTCGCTGTCGGGAGCCGCCAGGTTGGCGGTGCGGAAGATGATCGGCAGCTCACCAAGACGCGGTGTGTTCGCCAGCGCGTTGACGAGGCGATCGGATTCCTGCGGGTCCGGGTGCACCAGTAGCACGCAGAACGTGGCGAGCGGCGCCGGGTTGCGCGCGGGAGAAGCACCCCAGTACACCAGGTCGCGGTACAGCCTGAACGCGACCGTGTCGAGATCACCGCTCAGCGGGTCGTCGGCCGGGGTGGCCACCCGTGACGCGTCCAGGTATACGGGGTCGTTGTAGATCAGTTGCTCGACCTGCCGTACCGCTTCGGCAGCCGTCGCCGACAGCGGCTCTGCCGCGACCACGAGGACAAGGCACCCGACCCAGGTCGTCACCGGGTCCGTCATGGCGTGCTCCCGTTCGTCGAGCCGATCTTCTTCCCGTTCGGCAGGTTGAATTTGCTGCGCACGTTCTGCTGCCCGCTTCCGTTTGCTTGGGGCGGAACCGGGCCGTTCCGCGGCCCGCCACCGGGGCTCCCGTTGGCGCGGGCCGGGTTGCCCGCTGCGCCGGCCGCGGTGTACAGCGTCTTCTGGACGTCCCGCGCCCACTGCGCCAGAGCGGCGTCGAGGATGGTTTCCATCTCCTTGGCGACTCGCTCGTTCGCCCTGATGCCCAGGTCCTGCTCGCGCGAGCGCATGTCGTCGACGACCGCGCCTTCCTTCTTGACCTCTTCCGCCGCCCGCCGCTCGGCCTCGTCACGGTCCCGTGCCTGCTTGCGCTTCTCGATCTTGGCGTTTTCCACGTCGGTGTCTTCGGCGGCATCGCGGTTGCGCTCGTAGGCCGACGGCGGTCCGAGGCTCGTCAGGATTTTCACCAGCACCGGAAGCAGCTCGATCATGAAGAGCAACCCGGCGACGGCGTAGTGGGTCGAGGCGGCCGCGCCGTTGTCCTTGCCGAGGTTGCCCAGGGCGATGATCTGGGCGAGAAGACCTTGGTTCTTGTCGTTCTTCGTGGTGACGTCGTTGACCTGGCCGCTCACCTGGGCTTGCAGCGTGGCTTCCTGCTGGCGCAGTCCGGGGAGCTCGGCCCTGGCCACCTCCTGAGCTTTGCCCAGGGCGTTCTGCCCCTGTGTGGACACCGACTCCCGCGCCGCTGTGAGAGCGCCTTCCGCCTGGGTGACCGCTTTGCCGGCGTCATCGGCCAGCCGTTGGGCTTCCTGGTACTCGCGCTCCCGGGCCTTCGCCAGGTTGCCGTTCCCCCGCACGTTGGTGGATCCCTCGCACGACGACCCGTACAACTCGCACTGCCAGGCCCGGTACTTCGCCTCGGCGGCGGTGCGGGCCTTGTCGTAGTCCTGCCGGGCTTTGTCCAGGTAGTCCTGGCGGTTCTTGACCTCCGGCGAGTCCGCGGCGGGCAGCACGCCTCGAAGGGTGTTCTCGTGAACAGCGATCTTCTCCCGGGTCTCTCGAAGCAGCTTGACAGCCGGGGTTTCGGAGAGGACTTCGCCGGTCTCCTTGGCCTTCGTGAGGTTGTCCGAGACGATCTGGGCCGAGATTTCGTCGTGGAAGATCTGCAGGACGAGTGGTGTCGAGATCACGATGCCCAGGAGGGCCGCGATGACGACGCGGACGCCGACGACGGTCAGCGCCTTTCCGAACCCGCCGCGCAGCTTCAGGTTCATGACCAGGAAGCGGTCGATGACCGCGATGATGCAACCCCAGACCAACCCGCCGAAAACGGAGAGGGCCACCGGCAGGTGCACGCCGTTGCTCAGGGCGAAGGACATCGAGAGGACGCCGAGCCCGGCGGTCGCCAGCACGACCAGTCCCATTTGGACGAACGAGCTGCGGTTCGTGGGTGCGGTCAGCAGGATGTCCCGGTCGGCGCCGCCGATCCAGGTGAGCGTGTCGCCGAACCGCCGCTCGGGTGTGGTGGCCTGGCCAGAGGAGTTGGTCATGGTCTCGTGCTTCCCTGTCGCAGGGCAGCGGCAACGTCGGCTGCCACCCGGTCCTTGAGTTGTGCGCGCGCGTCGGCGAGCGTTTCGTGCACGCCCGCGACGGTCTTCGTGGCGGCCGCGGCCAGGTCCGGACCCGGCGCGGAGGAGAGCAGGGCCCAGTTGCCGAGCTGCCCCGCTCCGGACGCACCGCCGGCCACCGCGGCCGCAACCCGTTGCATCGGCGCCGGGCTCGCGGTCACCGAGGAGAGCGCGCCGGCGACTGCGTCCAGCGACGGGAAGGCAGGCCGCGGAACCGGGTGCCCGGCGGTGCTCACCAGGGGAACGGCGGGCAACGTGTGCAGCACGGGCGGAATGGTCACGGCGGCGACACCCGGAACGACCGGCCGAGGCAGGCCATCCAGGGAGACCTGGAAAGGCGGAAGGTCGTAGAGCGTAGCGTTCCCCGCGAGCGCCCGGACGCTGCCGTGGTTGTTGATCACCTCGACGTGGATCGCGCCGGACACCTGCGGGGTCACGGTGCAGGCGCCCGTGGCCGTGCCCTGGTCCGGCACGGTGACGTGCAGGCCGTTGGCGCCGGTGATGACGATCTCCTTGGCGCCGGCGCTTTCCCAGCTCACCTGGATGTCCTGGCCACGGATGGTGGTGTCGCGGTCGAGCCAGGCCGCGCGCAGGACGGGCGGGCTGGCCAGGGCGAGCAGATTGCGCTCGAGGCAGTCGAAAAGCTCTCGCGCGCTCGGCCGCCGGGCGCGGTCGGAACCCACCGCGCGGGCGACGACGTCGATCGCCTGCTGGTCCAGTTTTCCGGTCAGGATGGCCGGATCCTTCGCCTGGGTGACCCCCGAACCCTGTGACAGACAACGGATGACGCACAAGCCGAGTTTGTAGACGTCGGTGATGTCGTCCTGCAGCTGCGTGCCGGTCGACATCTCCGGAGGGTTGAACGACGGCGAGTGCATCTGCTTCCGCTGGGGGTCGGTCACCGACGCCGTGGCGTCGCAGTCGAGAAGCTTGACCCGCACGGGGTTGAGAGCTACTGCGGCGTTCTTCAGGCTGAGGTCGCCGTAGACGATCCCGTGCCGGTGCAGCCGGCCGACGGCGTAGATGAGCTGGGCCACCAGCGCGATCCGCGTGGGCAGGTCCTGGAAGCCGGATCGGTCGATCCCGAGCCGTCGTACGAGGCTGTCCTTCGCGGACAGCCACTGGAGCTCCATGACGAGATTGCCGGGCGGTCCGTTCTGCGGTTTGGTCTGCGTGAAGAAATCGGGTGGGATGAGGGACATCACCATGCCGCAGGGCTGCCCGCCGTCTTCGACCACGTCGACGGGCCACGTCGTGTACTCGTCGAGGTCGTCACGGTCGGCCGGGC
This sequence comes from Amycolatopsis sp. cmx-13-12, assembly GCA_049998155.1. Taxonomy (GTDB): domain Bacteria; phylum Actinomycetota; class Actinomycetes; order Mycobacteriales; family Pseudonocardiaceae; genus Amycolatopsis. Next base: position 13,188 of record JAEBES010000004.1, read on the forward strand.
TCAGGCCGGCCCGGAAGGCGACCGCCTTGACGATGCCGGCGAGCGCCTGCGCCCGGACCGCGGCGGTCACGGGGCCGCCGACCGGCTTGATCTCCTTGTAGGCCAGCGGAGGACACCCCGGAAGGCTGAACTTCGTGAGCCGGTGGACGTCACCGACCGCCCCGCTGGCGATGAAGTCCATCGGACCCAGGTCCTTCTTGCGGATCAAGGCTCTTTTCCTTCCCCGGCGCGCACCCACAGGCCGACCACAGTGCGGTCGTCCAGGTGCCCCTTGCGGCCGAATCCGACCTGGCTGCCGAATTCGAAGATCGGCGGCGGCGCGCACCACCACTCCGCCAGCTCCGCGCGGACCTCGGCCGACCCGCGCAATGGACCGTCGACTCCGTCGGTCATGACGAACAGCGCGCCGCCGTCGACAACCGTCTGCGTGAGCCGCAGCTTCGGTTCTCCGGTGGGGAGCGCGCGGACCGAGCCGGTGTGCAGCGCCCCTTCCGCTTCCGTGTCGCCGGCGAGCTCGGACCATGTGCCTCCGCTGGACAGCACCCACGCCGTGCTGTCGTCGCTGCGGACGAAGTCGACCTGGAGGCCGCCCTGTCCGGGCGTGATCGCCACCGCCACCACTGTCGTCGCCATGCCCTGGTCGCTGCGCTCATCGGGAGACAGGCCGGCGTGGACCTGTTCGACGAACGCGGCCAGCTCGGCGTTCACCATCCCGACCGCCTTCTCCCAGTCCCGGGCGGACAGGTAGTGCGCAGGCAGCCGGTCGACGACGAAAGCGGCCGCGTCCTGCGACCGCGGAAGCGAGCCGACGCCGTCGCACACGACCGCCACCACGGTCTCGCTCAACGGATCGCGGACGACGGAGAACCCGTCCTGCCGCGGCTTGCCGAGATAGCGGTGCAGCAGGCCACGCACCGACGCCGCGCGGATCTCCAGCTCCGGCGTCGAGTGCTCGGACAGCACGTGATCGGGCACGGCAGGCTCCGCGGGGGGCTCCCCCGCGGGGAGCTCGCGGACCGCCCGGCCGGGCTCCCCGACGGCGGGGGAGCCACGGCCACCCACGAGCGGCGGTCGTGGACCCCGGCTCACATCCAGTCCCCGGCATCGCCGAACTGGGTGTCCATGCCCTGCGTCGGCTGCGGGGCGACGATCTGCGGCGCGCCGGCCGCGACCGACTGCCCGGAGCTGAGCGCCGTCTGGCCGATGACCTCGGTCATCGCCCGGAGGATTTCACGCACATTGGACGAGCGGGACAGGAACCAGCGGCCCTTTGTCTTGCCGAAGTTGGGGTAGGCGAGGGCGCGCATCACGTCTTCGGGCGCATCCCGGAACCCGAACGGCACGAAGTACGGGAAGGCTTTGTTCCCGGTGCCGGACTCCGGGTCGTAGGCGAACAGCGAGCGGAACGTCGTGAGGTGGTCCCGGTCGCCGGGAGCGCCGTCGGTCAGGAAGAAGACGCAGGGCCGGTAGACCCGCATGCCCCGGCCCTTCAGGCGCGCGCGGTCGGCGTCGAAGGCCCGTTTGAATTCGTGGAAGGCCGCACCGTAGCTCGTGCCGCCGCCGGCCTGCAGCGCGGGCACGTTGACCTCGCTGGGCGGGCACAACGGTACGACGGTCGTGGCCGAGTGGTTGAAGGTGATGATGCTGAGCATCACCAGGTCGTCCACCACCGGGTCTTCGAGGATCGCTCGCACCATGTCGTCGAGGGCGGTGCTGAGTTCGCCGACGTCGCCCGACATCGAACTGGAGACGTCGACGATCACGTAGAAGGGCATGATCATCTGTCCGTCCGAGGCGGACGTGTCGGACACGGTTTCGCTGGAGACCTGGGTCATCGTTTCTCATGCCTTTCGATTGCCGGGCTGTTGCCGGGAGGATTGCACGCGGCTGGGAGGTGTTCAAAGGAAAATTGGTCTATGTCAAGATTTTGTCGTCTTGACGGATTGGGATTATCGATATTCACGCACGCCGGTTGGAAAGTAATCGGCCTTGCGGCTTTATTTGTTTATGGGGAAGTTGTGAAATGTATATTCTTTCGAGACCGGTCGTCGGTCTCCCGGGCCGCCGCGCGCGACTTCAGCGGCCGCGGAACCACCTGCGGACCAGGCTCCCGGTGATGGCCAGCAGGAAAAGGGTGATCCCGGCCCGCCACATGTCGCCCGCGTCGTCCGGGCGTCCGGTGTAGGCGGCGGATCCGTAGAAGAAGAACGTGACGTCGATCGCGAGGAAAACCAGCACCGTCCAGCCGGTCCAGTTGCGAGTCTTCCGGGCGGAGTAGTACGTGTTGGTGGTGGTGTTGATCTGGTTGCCACCCTGGTTGACGTAGCCGGTGCTGCGCGGGCCGAAGTGGTTCTGCTGGCTGTTGTTCGGACCGCCGGTGCCGCCGTGGTGTTGCGGTGTGCTCATTCCTGCCTCCGGTCGTCGTCGGGTGGCCGGACGGTGATCACCTGGTGGCCCTGGTTCGCGTAGACGGTGCTCCGGTCGGCGTTGACCGTCTGGATGTTCCGTCCAGGTGGGACGGATGAGGTCTCGTGCCCCGTGGTGTCAGCGGGCAAACCGTCGATCAGGCCGCGCACGTCGCTTTCGAAGCTCCTGTGCCGCACGTGCCAGAAGGTGTGCGCGGACAACGGCGCGAGCTCGACGGGCAGGTCTTCGGGGCGGGGAAGCGGAGCGCCGTCGAGGAGAACCGGGACGACCGGGATCCGGCGCTCGAACGCCATCCGCAGTTCGGTCCGCACCCGGTCGCCCGGAGCTTCGAGCCGGTGGCGTCCGGACTCGTCACGGGCGTCGAGCCACCGTGCGTCGATCAGGACCAGCACGACGTCGCACCGCTCGAGTGCGCGGCGGATCTTCGCTGGGTACACCTCGCCCAGCTGCGACGAGTCGCGGTCGCGGAAGACGTTCCCGGCGCCGAAATGACGGGCGAGCCGATCTGTGATCGCTGCAGCGACGTGAACGCTGTCGGCAACCCGGTAGCTGATGAACAGTCTTGGCACGACACGCCCTTCAGGCTCATATCACCTTGTTCGGGCTGGTCGTCGGAACTGGTCCTCGGTTTGTTACAGGTAATCGACTGCTTCCTGGTGAAGTGGTGCCCCGGAGTCTCGAATGGACAAATAGTGGACAGCTCACCGGTCCAAGGCCACGACCTTCGAGTTCACCTGCTCGGTGTTCCGGCGCGTCTTCGACCACCCATTGCGACGACGAATCAGTCGGAAAACGGCCCGCCACACTGCTATGTAGAACGTGTAGATGTAACACGCGTACCCGAGCCCGTACGCGATTCCGCGCCACGCTCCCGATCGTGGCTCGCAGTGCTTGCGGTACACCGCCCCCAGATCAGGAACGGCAGCAACCCCGCGACGCCGTACATCAGCAGGTACTTCCACGCACCACTCGTGAACCACGCCCACACCGCCGCCGGTTCGGCGACCGCGTGGATCGTCAGCAGCACCAACGGGATCGGGTACACCACGCTGCCCAGCAGCTGCATCCACGGCTGGGCCAGGTAGTAGAGCATCTCCGCGGCGCCGAACGTCGTCAGGTGCGGTGACTTCCAGATCCGGCGGGCGTACCGCGCGCACTGCATCGTGCCCTGGCTCCAGCGGGTTCGCTGCGCCAGGAACCGCCGCATGCTGTACACGCCTTCCTGGTCGACGTGCGTGTCGACGCTGAATCCCGTCTTCCAGCCCGCCGTCAGCAGGTGGACGCCCAGTTCGAAGTCTTCGAGCAGCGAGCCCCGCCAGGGACGTCGCTGCGGGCCGGCGATCGAGTCGAGCGCGGACAGCCTGGTGAACTGGCCGTTGCCGCCCATCGCGATCGTTCCCGTGTGGCCGCGGGACATCTGAATCGCCGCGATCGCCGTGCGGAACTCGAGGTCCTGCATGCGCACCAGCGCGCGGCCGAACCTGCGGCGCAAGCCGTTGCCCGCCTCGGGTGCCGTGCCGCGGTTGCCCATCCGGACGTCGATCTGCACCGTGCGGGCGTGGGGACGGCGGCGGGCGACGATGTGCAGCTGTGGATCCCGCAACCGGCGCACCACGTCGAGGGTCCGGTCGTCGGAATGGTCGTCGATCACCCAGACGTGGGCGGCCCGGAACCGCGTCCGCAGGTACCGGACGGTGTCGCCGATGACTTGTTCCTCGTCGCGGCACGGCACGAAGAAATGCCACCGAAACAGCGCTGGATCACCGGGCCAGGTGGGCCGGCGCTGCAGGTACGGCACGATGATCGCGCAGACGTAGAGGACGAACGCCGCGCTCATGACAATCGCGAAAGCCTGGGCGAAGCTCAGCAATAACAACTGCACGACCGGCCCGTGGGGCGGCATCACCGGCACCACCTGCACCAACGACTACTCCGCGCAGGCCGGTGGCGGCGACGCGACCGACGGCACCAAGTCGGTCGCCAGCGGCACGGTCGCCGACGCACCGGTCGCGCTGCCGGTGACCGGCAACCACAACTCCGCCGCGTGGGGCGGACTGGCCGACGCGATGGGCGCCAGCTTTGTCGACTCGACGGCCGGCGGCGACGTCTACACCGGCGGCGCAGGCTCGGTCGCCGGCGGCACGATCGCGCACCCGCAGGTCGCGGAGCCCGTCGTGGCGTCCTGCAACACCGGCGCGTGGGGCGGCATCACGTCCACCCACTGCACGCACGAGAACACCGCGCACGCCGGCGGCGGCCAGGCGACCGACGGTAACGCCTCGATCGTCGGCGGCACCGTCGCCGACGTGCCGGCGACCCTCCCGGCCCAGGTCTGCGGCACCGCGGGCGACTGGGGCGGCATCTCCACCGCCGAGTGCTACACCACGGTCGGCTCCGTGGTCGGCGGCAACACCTACGCCCACGGCGACAACTCCGCGGGCGGCGGCAACATCGTCGGCCCGTCGCTGGCGGCGACGCCGACGTCATCTGCAACGCCGGTGCGTGGGGCGGTATCCCGACCTCGTCCTGCTCCAACGCCGAGAACGTCGTCGCGGGCGGCTTCCAGGGCACCTCGGGCAACAACGCCGTCGCGGCGGGCAACCTCGTCGACGCGCCGCTGGCGACGCCGGTCGAGGTGCTCAACGGTGCCTACGCGTGGGGTGGCATCCCGACCTCGACGATGACCGAGCACAAGTGCCTCACCTCGGGCGGGGACAACAACACCGACGACGACGGCGGTGTGGTCTCCAGCAACATCGTCACCGCGCCGGAAGCCATCGGCGCCCAGGTGATGAACATCGCCGGGGCGTGGGGCGGCAACCCGACCAGCCACGGCGACTTCATCACCCACGTCCACGCCGGCGGCGCCGACTCGGCGACCGGCAAGGGCGGCGCCGTCGCCGGCAACATCGTCGACCAGGCGAGCTCGTTGCCGGTGCAGGTCAACACGATCGGCGCCACGTGGGGCGGCCTGGCCGAGGCGACCGGCACGAACGTCACGGCGTTCAACGCCGGCGGCCCGAACTACGCCGACGGTGACCAGGGCGCGGTGGCCGGCAACGTCGTCGAGGCGCCGATCGGTGGCGCGGGCCAGGTCAGCAGCTGGGCGGTGTCCTGGATCGGTGGCGCGGTCACCGACGCGGACAACGACATCAGCTCGCACGCCGGCGGCACGACGTACACGTCCGGCGCCGGCGCGCTCAGCGGTGCGCTGCTCGACGTGCCGGTCGCGGCCGACCCGGAGGTGTTCCGCTGGGGCGTCGGTGCACTGTCGACGGTGAACAACCACGTCGACAGCACGGTGGACAGCCAGGTCAGCGGCACGCCGACGGCGAAGCCGGCGGTGCAGATCCCGGTGGGCCTGGTGCCGCAGGTGAAGAACGTGACGATCCCGGTCCTGGCCGAGGTGCTCAACACGGGTACCGACACGACCGACGTCGTGATCGGCCGGACCGAGGCCGCGCACATCCCGGTGGAGCTCGACCTGACCGGCGTGCTCGGCGGGGTGTCGCCGCTGGCCCGCGACGACGTGTCGGCGCGGACCGACGCGCCGGGCCTCGGCGCCGACGGCGTCGGCGGGGCGATGGGCCTGCTCGGCAGCGGGTCGGCCGACGCCATCGGCAAGGCCACCGGTGCCCTCGGCGAGGTTTCGGGCAAGACCCTCGGTGGTCTGCCCGCCACCGTGGCCGGGGCCGCCGGGCGCGAGGCGCGCAGTGACAGCCCGTCGGTTCCCTCGGTCTCCTCGGTCTCCTCGGTGTCCGAGCTGCTCGGTGGCGGTCTGCTGCCGCAGGTCAAGCCGCACCACGTCGCGCTGCCGGGTGTGCCCAGCGCGCCGCGGGCGGACGTGCCGGGCGTTCCGGTGGTTCCGGTGGTTCCGGTGGTCTCCGGGGCGGCGGGCAGCAGCCTGCTGTCGCCGGTGAAGGAGCCGCGCATCTCGGTGCTGGGGCTGCCGCTCCGGTAGTGATCGGCTAGAGGGCCCTGGAGCGATCCGCTCCAGGGCCCTTTCGCCGTTAGGGTGGCGGCATGGACGCGACCAGGTGGCTCATCGTTGTCCGCCACGCGAAGTCGGACTGGTCGGAGGGCCTGCCCGACCACGAGCGGCCGCTGGCGGCGCGCGGCCTCCGCGACGCGCCGAGGCTCGGCCGGTGGCTCGCGGCGGAGGGGCACGTGCCCGAGCTGGTCGTCTGCTCCACCGCGCGTCGCACGCGGGAAACCTGGCTGCACGTGAGCGGCGAACTGCCCGCGCCGCCGCCCGTCGAGTACGACGACGATCTCTACGGCGCCGACGTCCCCGAGTTCCTGGACGCCGCTCGCCGGACGCCGTCCGACGTCACCACGCTCGCGCTCGTGGGGCACGAGCCCGGCGTCAGCGACCTGACCCTGCACCTCGCCGGGCGCGGAGACGAGACGCTGCCGGTCCAGACCAAGTTCCCCACCGGGGCCGCGGCCGTGCTCGCGACCACGGATCCCTGGGACGCGCTCCGCACGGCGCGGCTCGTCGCGTTCTTCCGGCCGCGCGACTTCGCCGGCTGACTTCGTGGTCTGAACCAGGCATTGCCTCGGCGCGTTCACGTGCGTACTCTCCATTCACTCACAGGTTTGTTGTTCATATTTGTGAATGGAGCGGACATGGTTTTCCGCCACACCGTCGTGGCCGCGCTCGCCGTGCTCGGCCTCGTCGCTTCCTCTGCCGCGCCGGCCGAGGCCGCGTCGCGACCCACCGGCTGCACCGTCCCGGTCATCGGGCCGGTGTGCGCGCCCGCGACCGCCGTCCTCGACGGCAAGCAGCTGCTTCGCACGAAGTTCGCCGCGCTCATCGGCGAAAAGACGTCCCGTACGGCGCTGAACAACCTGCTGGCGGCCGCTCGAACCGACCTCACGGCGGGGCCGTGGAGCGTCACGTCGAAGAAACAGGTCCCGCCCAGCGGGGACAAGCACGACTACCTGAGCCTGGCGCCGTACTGGTGGCCGACGACGCAGCCGACCGCGGAGAACCCGTGGGGCTGTCCGTTCGTGCAGCGCGACGGCCAGCGCAACCCGATCGTCGACGAGATCACCGACCACGCCTACCGCGGCCAGGCGTTCGCGGCGATCTACCGTCTCGCGCTCGCCTGGTACTACACCGGCGACCCGCGGTACGCCCAGCGAGCGGCGCTCGACCTGCGCACGTGGTTCCTCGACGCGGCCACGAAGATGAACCCGAACATGAACTTCGCCCAGGGCATCCCGTGCAAGGTGGACGGCCGCGGCATCGGCATCATCGAGTTCTCCTACACGCTGAGCCAGGTCGTCGACGCCACCGCGATCCTGGCCACCGGCGCCCCCGGCTGGACGAAGACCGACCAGGCCGGCATGACCGGCTGGTACGCGCAGTTCCTGGACTGGCTGCGCACCAGCAAGAACGGGACCGACGAGGCGAAGGCCCAGAACAACCACGGCAGCTTCTACGACATGCTCGTCGCGGCGCTCGCGCTGGGCACGGGACAGCGCGAGCTGGCGGCGTCCATCGCCCGCGACGCCGGCCCCAAGCGGATCGCGCCCCAGATCCAGGCCGGCGGCTTGCAGCCGCAGGAGACGAGCCGGACCCGCAGCTGGCACTACTCGGCGTTCAACCTGGTCGCCCTGACGCGGCTCGCGCAGATCGGCGGGCACGTCGGCGTCGACCTGTGGCACTACACCGCGCCCAGCGGCGCCACGCTGTTCTCCGCCGTCGACTTCCTGATCCCGGGAGCGACGCAGGGGCAGCAGGCGTGGCCGTACCCCGAGCTGGACTTCCGGCCGTACGCGGCCCTGGACGTCCTGCACGCGGCGGCCGACGCGGGTGATCGCGCCGCGCGGACGGCGTTGCCGCGGGTGCCGGTGGAGCCGGGCGGCGATCTCTACCCGGTGCGGCCGGCCGCGGAACAGCTCGACGACATTTCCACGTCCTGACGTCCTCACGGGAAAGGGCCCGGCCGTTCCCGGCCGGGCCCTTTCTTGGTGGCAATCAGACGCCGGCCACCTGCGAAATCCAGCTGCGATAACGCGTGATGTTCGTGTAGGCGGTGTTGTTCGACCGGTCACTGGTCGACGCGACGCCAACCTGGCGGCCGGAAGCGAACATCGGGCCACCGGAGTCGCCGCCGGCGGTGATGCCGTTGATGCGGTTCGCGCACACGGCGACGCCGCCGGTGTAGTCGCTGCAGCTGATGGAGTTCACCCGCACGGTCGCGACCTTGAGATACCGCGACTGGCAGTTGATCTCGGAGCCGCACTGGCTGGTCGCGCCCCAGCCGTAGACGGAGACGTTCTGGCCGACCGAGACGTCACCGACGCTGCCGAGCGGCGAGTAGGTGGCGTTCACCGAGGTGGTGAGCCGGACGATCGCCAGGTCGGCGGAGCCGGGGTAGCGCGTGATGGTGGAGCCGGTGGCCGTCGTCCCGCCGCTCGACTGGTCCAGGCTGCCGATGCGGAAGGTGTAGGTGCCGGAGCTGCTGACGCAGTGCTTGGCGGTGAGGATGTACTGCGGGGCGATGATCGTCGCGGTGCAGTTCTGCCGGCCGTTGACGAACAGCCGGGCCGCCCACGGTCCGCTGGTGGCGGTGCTGCCGCCGATGATCGACGGCTGGGCCTGCGGGGTGCTGTCGGCGGCCGCCGGCCCGCCGAGGCCGACGACGGCCAGTGCGGTGCTCGCGGCCAGCAGGACGAATTTGCCGAATTTCACGCTCACTCCTTTTCACGCGGGGGAGAACCGCGTGGGGAAAGCCGGTGGGGACCGAACTCGAAGATTGTCCGAGTTGCCGGCGAATGTCCGGAACCGACGAAAGTCGCCGGTCGAATCCGTATTTATTTCCCGGAGTGGGCTACGTGCAGTTCCCGTACTGTTCCGCGCGCTCGAGTGGCGCCTTCCCGTACGGCCGCCTTTCGGCGTGCTTCAGGCGGCGACTTTCACGGGGGCGGTCTTCCGCAGCCAGTAGAGCCCGACGACGGGCAGGACCAGCGGGATGAAGAGGTAGCCCTCGCCGTAGACGGACCAGACGGTCGGGTGCCGGAAGGCGGCCGCGTCGACCAGGCTCAGCGTGCCGATCGTCAGCACGCCCAGCAGCTCGATCGAGCAGGCGACGAGGGCCACCCGCCACCAGCCGTCACCGCGCCGGGCCAGCGCGATGGTCGCGACGATGTAGACGGCCGCGGCGAACGCCGAGAGCAGGTAGGCGAGCGGGGCTTCGTGGAACTTCGTGCCGATCTGGACGCCGGCCCGCGACGTCGCGGCCAGCGCGAAGATCGCGTACACGGCGACGAGCACCCGTCCGGGGCCGCTGGCCGTCCTACGCCGTTGCTCCACTCCACACCTCGTTCAGTCGCAGCACCATCACCGGGACGGCCAGGCAGGCAATGCCGAGCACGGCGGTGCTCGACCGGCTCCGCTCGGCCAGTGCCCAGGCGGCGCCCACGGGCAGCACGACCAGGCAGCCGATCAGGTACGCCAGGTAGGTCGCCAGGCTGCCGGGCCGGTCACCGCCGGCGAGCAGCACGATCCCGATCACCAGCTGGACGACCAGCAGCAGCTCGATGACCGCGAGCGCGATCAGGAGCGGGTTGTCCGGAAGCCGGTTCCGGGCCGACTGGACGAAGCTCCAGAGCGCGACGAGCGTGGCGGCCACGGCGACCGTCACGGCGAATCCGAAGATCACCCGTTCCTCCTTCCGGTCCGCCGCCGTCAACTTACTCCGTGGTACTGGCCGGCCCGGCCGTCGAGGTGGTGCGGGCGTGGCGTGGACCACCGCCGTGATGCTGCGTTCGCAGTGTGTCCGACATGATCGTTGCCTATCGTGAAAATTGATCACAGAGGGACTTGATGGCATTCTGCCAATTCGTCGAAGTGTTTTGGAGTCACTCTTCGGTGGACCTGCGGAAACGCCGGAAAGATCTTCATGTTACACCACTATCGTGTAGTGGTCCGACTGGACAAAATCACCCTGGGTTCGTCTACCGGCTGGTAGACGTCCTTTTTGCCTACCTCGGATAGCCCAGTTGAACCGCCGGGATGGCGGATTGGCTCAGAGCTGTCCGGCATGGGGGAATATCCTTCGTCCCAGGACCATGGTGTCCGGGGGATCGCACAGAGGGGTATCTCGGATGGACCTGCGCTACGAAGCTTTTTGCTTCGCCGACCCGCTGTTCTACGACGAACAGCAGGAAAACGGCGCGCCGGCCGAGAATTTCACCACGATGCTCCGGGTGTCGGACACCGGCTGGGTGACCACTGACCGGGGTGTGTGGCGCACGGTGCACCCGGCGAGCCGCGTTCTTCCGGCGCAGGGGTGGCAGATCCACGTTTCCGCCGGCTTGGACAACGCAAGCCGGCTGCTTGCGCACGTCTACGAGTCCTGCGTGGAGCATGCCGTCGCTTACCGCCACCTCCGCTCACTGCTGACTCTCTTGGCGCGAAATTCGAAATACGCGTCCGGCGACAGTGGTGTCGAGCTGGCCACCATTTATCCGGTCGACCACAACGAACTCGAGCGAGTCCTCACTGACCTGTCAACGCGGCTGGAGGGCGAGCACGGCCGCCGTATTCCGAGCGGCCTGCGGTACGGCGACGGCCCCCTCTACGTGCGTTACGGCGGGTTCGCGGACCAGTGGGTAGAACACAACGGCAACCGAGTCCCGGCGATCCGCAAGCCGGACGGGCGGCTCGTTCCCGAGAAGCGCGAACTGACGTTCTCGGTGCCCGACTGGGTCAAGCTTCCGGCCTGTTTGCGAAGCAGCGTGCCTGCACGTCAAGGAGGTTCTCCCGCCGCCCGGTTCCCCTACCGGACGGTGAGGCCGCTGCACGTCTCGAACGGCGGCGGAAGCTACCTCGCCGACCCCAAGGCGGGCGGCGACCAGGTTGTTCTCAAGGAGGCTCGCTCGCACGCGGGTCTCGACGAGGCGCGGATCGACGCCGTCGAACGGCTGCACCGAGAGCACGAGCTGCTCGGCCGGCTCGTCGGCATCCCGAGCGCGCCGCGGGTCGTCGAACAGTTCGCTGTCGCGGAGGGCCACTACCTGGCCACGGAGTATCTGCCGGGTACCTCGCTGGCCAGTTGGCTGTCCCGCAACTACCCGCTGACCAGGAGCAACGCGACGACCGCCGAGCTCGCCGCCTATGCGCGGCGCGCGCTGGACATCGTCGCGCGGGTGGAGAAGGCGATCGCCGAGGTCCACGCCCGCGGCATCGTCGTGGGTGACCTGCATCCCAGCAACATCTTGATCGACGAGGACGACCACGACCGCATTTTCCTGACGGAGTTCGGGACGGCATTCGACGTCGAGTGCGGCAACCGCCCAGCTCCGGGCACGCCCGGCTTCCGTGCTCCGGCCGACCGCACCGGGTTCGAGGTCGACGAGTACGCGCTCGCAGCGTTGCGGCTGTGGCTGTTCCTGCCGCTGTCGCCACTGGCCGAGCTTGCTCCGGCGAAACTACGCCGAATCGCCGATTACGTAGAACACCGGTTCGCGCTGCCCCACGGGTACGCCGACGGCACAGTCACGGTGCTGGCTCCGCGCGACGTTCCCGCGGGGCCGGCACCGGTCCACACCGAGCTCGACCACGACAAACCGGACTGGCCACTCGTCCGCAAGCAGCTCATCGAGGCGATTCTGGCCAGCGCCACCCCGATGCGCCAGGACCGGCTTTTCCCCGGGGACATCGAACAGTTTTCCGCCGGCGGCGCCTGCTTCGGTGTCGGTGCCGCCGGCGTGCTGTACGCCCTCGACGTCGCCGGTGCCGGCCGCTTTCCCGAGCACGAAAGCTGGCTGATCGATGCGGTCCGTCATGAGCCACCGACCCGACCGGGGTTTTACGACGGCAGCGCCGGCATCGCCTACGTGCTCGAGAACTTCGGGTATCACGACCAGGCCGGCAAGCTGCTGGCGTCGTCCGCGCGGCTCGTCGAGCAGACGAGCGATCACTCCCTGGAGAGCGGTCTCGCCGGCATCGGGCTGACCATGTTGCACTTCGCGACGGTCCGCCAGGACAACGAGTACGGCCGCCAGGCGCTGGCCACGGCCGTTCGGCTGGCCGAGGCGCTCGAGACCGCGGCGCCACCGGGAAACTCGGCTCGCGCCGGCCTGCTGTCCGGTTGGGCCGGGCCCGCGCTGCTGTTCATCCGGCTGTTCGAGCGCACCGGCGAGCCGGCCTGGCTGTCGTTCGCCGACCAGGCGCTGTGTCGCGACCTCGAAGAATGCATCGAGGTCGAGGACGGCTCGCTGCAGGTCCGGGACGGCCCCACCCGCACTTTGCCCTATGTCGGGGTCGGCAGCGCCGGGATCCTCCTGGTCGCCGAGCAGCTGGCTCGGCACCAACCGGACGCAGAAGTCGGTGACAGCCTCTCCGCCTTGCGCGAAGCGTGCCTTGGCGAGTTCGTCGTCCACCCGGGCTTGCTCAACGGCCGGTGTGGGTTGGCGGTCGCGCTGGCCGCGAACCCGGACGCGGAGCAGCCGGGCCGTGCGGCGGCAATCGATCGGCAACTGGCGTGGCTGGCTTGGTACGCCGTGCCGTACAAGGGCGGCCTCGCGTTCCCGGGCCACCGGTTGCTGCGCCTCTCGATGGACGTCAAGACCGGCGGGGCGGGGATTCTCCTTTCTCTTGCTTCGCTCTTTGACGGCAAGGAAGTGCTGCCCTTCCTGGGTGGTACACCCTCCTCCTCTGATACTGCTCGCTGACGGAACCCGCCCGTACCCGCCGGGGCTGCGCCCACCGGGGCACGCTCGCGACCTCCGGCCTGCGCCGCGACTGCTGGCGCAGGCAGCCTGCCTCCCCGTACCGGGAGGCGGCTGACTGCGGTAGTGGTGCGGTCCGCCGGCGGGGCGCCTACCGGCGACGGGCCGCAACCACTACCAGGCCGGCTGCAGTGGGGATTTCAGTCGTCGGCGGGGCGCCTTCCGGCGACGACTCGATCTCCACCTGGCCACAAAAGGCGGTGGCGCGTCCGCTCCCGGGGCGTCTGCCGGGAGCGGACGCGCGACCACCACTTTTGGCCCACTTCTGTGCTCGGGTGCCGTGACCGTCGCAGGGACGCCTGCCGGCGACGGGCCCGGGACCACTTTCGAGCTGTCGGCTCACCACTCTGCCGCCGCAACCGGATCGACGCCTAGGTCGCCATCCGTGTTACTAGCCGATCCGGTGAGGAAACAGCTCGTCCACTGTGGACCGATCTCATGCGCCTTCCAGCTTATCGCCGTCGAGGGGGTGCGGAACCCCTCGTGGCGAATCTGTGGACAACCCGCCGATGATCGGTGGTCCTGTGGACAACTCGGGCCGATCGCCCGTTTCTGTCGGGGGCGTGGTGCATGATCGGAAGCGCTGGAAGACACGTGCACGTCAGCCAGGCTGCAGTGCCTCCAGCGCCTCGCGCAGCTTACCGGAGACCGGTGTCGGCCGGCGGGACTCGCGGTCTACGAAGACGTGCACGAAGTGCCCTTCGGCGACCAGGGATTCGTCGGCTGCGTACATCCCGATTTCGTAGCGGACGCTGGACTTCCCGAGGTGTGCGACCCGCAACCCGACTCTCAAGGAACCAGGAAAGGACACCGATGCGTGATACCCGCAGTGCGACTCGACGCACAGCCCGATCACCGCCCCGGCCTCGATGTCGAGGCCGCCCTGCTCGATGAGCCACGTGTTGATCACGGTGTCCATCAGGGAGTAGTGGACGACGTTGTTCACGTGCCCGTAGACGTCGTTGTCCTTCCAGCGCAACGGAACCGTCTGCCAGTGCGGGTACTCGCTCACCACAGCGACACCGACTCGCGCAGGATGCCCGACAGGTCTTCCGCGGATGCCTCGCGTGGCGCGGTGGCCAGCAGGCGCTGCTGCTTGAGCGTTCCCTCGACGAGGGAGTCCACATCGGACTCCGTGTAGCCGACGGCACCGATGCCGTCCGGGATGCCTATCTGGCGCATCAGGTCGATCAGCACCGCGGGCAGGTGGTCGGCGAAGTCGCCGGGCCACTCGAAGTCGGGCGCCAGCAGGCGTGCCACTCGCAGGTGGCGGTCCGGGGCCGCGTCGAAGGTGAAGCGGAATGCGGCGGGCGCCGTCAGCGAGACGGCCATGCCGTGCGGGACCATGGGTTCTTCGCCCGGGTAGCCGTCCGGGTGGAAATCCCTGACCTGGCCGGCGATCGGGTAGGCGTTCGCGTGCGGGATGTGCACTCCGGCGTTGCCGAAGCCGAGCCCGGCGAACGTCGCGGCCAGAGCCATGGCCTCGCGGGCCTTGAGGTCGGAACCGTCGCGCACCGCGGCCGGGAGGGCCCACGACAGCAGCCGCAGGGACTGCTCGGCGAACATGTCGGCCAGCGGGTTCGAGCCGCAGTACGGCACGCGCTGCTCCGGGCGCTTGCGCTCGAACTCGGTGTACGGCTTGGCGGTGTAGCTCTCTGCCGCGTGGCAGAGGATGTCCATGCCGCTGGCTGCCGTCACGCCGGGTGGCTGGCTGACGGTGAGCCGTGGGTCGACGACGGCCAGGGTCGGGCGCAGCCGCAGGTGGCTGATTCCGCTCTTGACGCGCAGGGACAACACGTCCAGGACGCAGACCGTGGTGCTCTCCGAGCCGGTGCCGGTGGTGGTGGGGACCGCGACCAGCGGCTTGAGCGGCCGGTCCGGTGCGCGGCCGCCGCCGACCGGGGCGTTGACGTAGTCCATCAGGTCGCCGTCGTTGCTCGTCAGGAGGTTCGCTGCCTTGGCGGTGTCGATGGCGGACCCGCCGCCGACCGCGACGAAGGCGTCGTACGGACCCGTTCCGCGTGCGAAGTCAACCGCCTTCTGCATGCTGACATCGGTGGGTTCGACGTGTACGCCGTCGAAGATCTCGGTCTCGATGCCGTAGCCCGCGATGCCGTCGGCGATGCGGCGGGGCCAGCCGGTCGCGGCCACCTGAGGATCCGTCACCACGAGCACGCGGTGGGCGCCGTACTGGGTGAGGTCGTAGCCGATCTCGTCGCTGGCGCCGGTGCCGTACTTCAACGCCGGTGCGCCATAAGTAAAAACAGTTTCATGTTCGGTCGCGGCCAAGTCGGTGGTCCTCGCTCCCTTGATCGGCTGTCAGTCGGTCAAAGCGGACATTCGGCCTATCCTTGTCCGGTTTCGGTGAAGATCACTTGACTGCACTGAACGGTGCCCGCCTAAGCTCTCCTCATTAGATACCAACTGGGAGCGACCGTCGCCCAGACGGCCGTGCGGATCCTGACCGAGGCGCGTGTCCGCCGCGTGTACGCGGTGGTCGGTGAGTCCTTCCTGGAACTGCTCGACGCCCTGCAGCGGGAGCGGGAGATCACGCTGGTCTCGGCGCGCCACGACGCAGGCGCGGCGTTCATGGCGGAGGCCGAAGGGAAGCTCACCGAACGTCCCGCCGTGCTGCTCGCGAGCCGGGGGCCGAGCGCGGCGAGCCTGGCCATCGGCGTCCAAACGGCGTACCAGGACGAGACGCCGATGGTCGTGCTGCTGGAGACGCCGGCGGCCGAACCAATGCCGTCGTCGTCGGGGGAGCTGCCGACGGCGGACCTCACGGCCATGTTCGAGTCGATCGCCAAGTCGACATTGCGGGTGACCGACCCGGACGGGCTGCCGGGGTTGCTCGCGCACGCGCTGACGACGTCGCAGGAAGGACGGCCGGGGCCGGTTGTGCTCGGCGTCCCCTGCGACATCTGGGGGATGCCCTACGACGCGGCGAAGCCGATGGCGCGGGTGCGGCCGCCGGCGTCCGGGACGCTGGGCCGTTCGGCTGACGCCGTGGCGCAGCTGGTGGACGAGGCGAAATACCCCGTGGTCATCGTCGGCGGGCGGGCGCGGTCGGCGCGGGACGAGCTGATCGCCGTCGCCGACGAGCTCGCGCTGCCCGTCTACAACGCCTTCCGGCGGCAGGATGCCTTCCCGGAAAACCACGCTCGGTACGCCGGTCACCTGGGGTTGGGCATCCCGGCGCGGCAGCTGGACGCGCTCGAGCGCGCAGACCTCGTGCTCGCGCTCGGCACCCAGCTCGACGAGGTGACGACCCAGGCCTACCGGTACCCGACCGCGCAGCAGACGCTGGTCATGGTCGGCACCGGCATCGATGTCAGCCCGAAGCGGCGGGGGCTCACCTTCCGCGTCGACTCCGAGGTCGAGCCGTTCCTGCGGGAGCTGCGGGAGGTGGCGTCGCCGCGGACGCGGCGGGCCTCCGCGGCGAACGCCGCCGTCCACACCTTCATGACCCCGCCCGACACCAGCGGGAACACGCGGGTGCACCCCGTCGACGTCGTCCGCGCGCTGCGCAAGCTCGCACCCGAGGACACCATCGTGACCAGCGACGCCGGCAACTTCGCGCAGTTCATGCACCGCTACTGGTGCTTCACCGCGCCGCGCAGCCAGCTCGGTCCGAGCAACGCCGCCATGGGCTACGCCGTGCCGGCCGCCGTCGCGGCGAAACTGGCCGAGCCGCGGCGGACCGTCGTGGCCATGGTCGGGGACGCCGGGACGCTCATGACCGGCCAGGAGATCGAAACGGCCGTCCGGTACCGGGCGCCGGTCATGGTGGTCGTCTTCCAGAACGGCGTCCACGGCGCGCTCGCCATGCACCAGGCGCGCACCTACGGCCGGCTCACCGGGGTCTCCATCCCGTTGACCGACTTCGCTTCGTGGGCGCGTGGGCTGGGCGCGGCCGGGTACACCGTGGACGATCGTGAAGAGCTCGAGCCGATCATCGCCAGCGCTCTGGTGCGGCAGCGGCCGTGCGTCATCGACGTGCGCACGGACCCCGACGTCGTGACGCCGGACGTGCGGCTGTCGGCCCTGCTCGGGCAGGCACGCCCGCAACCTCCCGCCCAGTAACGGTTTTGCTCTGTTTCGTTCCGGAAAAGCTGGGAATGTCGTGTGGTAGCAGGGCGTTGGCTCAGGTAGCCTGACGGTGTTCCGGTGGTGGTTCGCCGCTGAACCTTCCCGGCCGGGTCCCGGCGGGAGACAACCGGTTTCTGTCGGTGCCGCATGGCACCATCACGGTCATGACCCGCGCCGAAGCGGGCAGGGAACGAGGGGAGTTTCGACGTGACCGATCACCAGCACGCATCCGAACCGGCGCGGAAGGCCTCCGGCGTCGTACCGGTGCTGTTCAGCGCCAGCTCAGAGGCCCACGACGACGCCGTGGTGGCCGCGGACCGGGACACGGCGTGGCGTTCGCCGTTCTCGACGGAAGGGCTGCGCCCGGCGAGTGGCGAATAGCTCACCCCGCCCGGGTGAAGACGGCTTGTCCGCTCTGGCGAAGGTGTGCTTTACTACTTACGGTCTCGATTTTTGTGTTCGTGTTGAGTCACGCTCGCAAGATTCAGCGGGCGTAGTGTCTCCTCCTCGAGGAAGCAAACCGTCCGGGTGCTGACCCGGGTCGCCGAAGTGGCTTCCTGTTTTAGGTGTTACACATGGAGATTTTTTTATGACTCAGGGCACTGTGAAGTGGTTCAACTCCGAGAAGGGGTTCGGCTTCATCACCCCCGACAACGGTGGCGGCGACGTCTTCGTTCACTACAGCGAGATCCAGGGTAACGGCTTCAAGAGCCTGGAAGAGAACGCTCGCGTCGAGTTCGAGATCGGCCAGGGCCAGAAGGGCCCGCAGGCCACGTCGGTCACCGTGATCTGACTTTGATCTTGGGAAAGGGCCGTCACCCGTTCGGGGTGGCGGCCCTTTTCGTATGCTGCGCACCATGATCGAGCACGGTTACACCGTTTCCGGGATGAGCTGCGGACACTGCGCCCAGTCCGTGACCGAAGAAATCACGGCGCTGCCCGGAGTGGTCGAAGTGGACGTCGACGTCGCGGCTCGCCGGGTGGTCGTGCGTGCCGAAACCGCGCTGGCCGAGGACGACGTCCGGGCCGCCGTCCAAGAGGCGGGCTACACCTACGAAGGCGTCGCCGACCTGGTCAAGTAGCTCGTTGCCGGACCCACGTCCTGGTTGGTTCTTCCCCGTCCGCCGCTCCGGCTTGGACTGTCCACTGGAGATCACTGGCTGAGACGCGTGATGTGATCTCCGTCGCTCGCTGCAACATCACCACTGCAACGCCCTGCAACCCTTCCGCTCCGCCCGCTCGCGGAGTCTCCTGTTCTCCGGTGAAAGAACGGGAGGTCAGGTGGGTGAAACGGTGGCGGGGATCGTCGCGAACCCCGCTTCGGGGCGGGACATCCGCCGGCTGGTCGCGCAGGCGTCGGTGTTCCCCACCGCGGAGAAGGCGAACATGGTCCAGCGGCTGCTGGCAGCCTTCGCCTTCACCGGGCTCGACCGGGCCCTCGTCTCGACCGATCTCGGCGGCATCTCCGCCGCGGTCCTGCGCGCCCTCGGCCGCGGTGGCTCCTGGCCGAAGGTCGACTTCTGTGAGGACGACGCTCTCACCGGCACCGCCGCCGACACGACGAACGCGGTGCGCCGCATGGTCGAGGCCGGCGCTGGGGTCATCGTCGTCCTCGGTGGGGACGGGACAGCCCGAGTTGCTGCCGCGGCCTGCGAAGACGTTCCGCTGCTCGCCCTCTCCACCGGGACCAACAACGTCTTCCCGCAGGTGCGGGAAGCGACCGTCGCCGGCTTGGCCGCGGGGCTGATCGCCACCGGGCAGATCGACCCCGACCTCGTCACCCACCGCGTCAGCGTGCTGGAAGTCGTGACAAAAGCACGCAGGGAGATCGCGCTCGTCGACGTCTGCGTGTCGCTGAGCAGGCACATCGGAGCGCGGGCGCTGTGGGACCCCTCCTCACTCACCGAGCTTTACTGCACCTTCGCCGAGCCGGACGGTATCGGCCTCTCGAGCGTTCCAGGCCAGCTCTGTCCCAGCGCTCGGTCGAGCCCGGACGGCGTCGCGCTGCAACTCGGTCCGGTCGGGGAGACGCCGTACGTCGTGCACGCGCCGATCGCGCCCGGCCTCGTCCGGCCGGTCGGCGTGCGCGGGTGGGGACTCCTGCGGCCCGGCGTGCGTGTCGAGCTCGCTGCGGCGGGCGGTGTCATCGCTCTCGACGGCGAGCGTGAGCTTGAACTCAAAACCGGTGAGAGCGCGTTCGTGGAGCTCAAACCTGACGGGCCTTGGGTCGTCGACGTCCGGGCCGCGATGGCGGAAGCGGCGCGAAAAGGGCTCCTGCGCACGGACACCGAACTGGGGAAGGAGCGCCGGAGATGACGGACGCCCTCCAGGGTGCGTATCGCGTGATGCGGACCATTCGAGCCGTCGAAGAACAGGTCCGCGCAGGTGGCAACCCCTACGAGGGTAAGGAAGCCCTGGCCGCGGGCGTCTGCCTCCACCTCGACGGCCGGGACGCCATCGCCGGCACGCACCGCCGGCTCGGGCACCGCATCGCCAAGGGCGTCGACGTCCGGGCCGTCCTGGCCGGGATCCGGCACGACCGGCTGGTCGCGACGGACACGCGCGGCGGCGTCCCGCTGCTGATCTGCGGTGCCGCGATCGCCGCCAAACAGCAGGACCTCGGCGGCGTCGGGGTCGCCTTCCTCGGCGACGGCCCCGGCACGACGCTGGAGGCGCTGAACCTCGCGTCGGCCTGGCACCTCCCCGCCATCTTCGTCACAGAGGACACCGGTTACGCCGATCGGGTGGCCGGGCTCGGCGTGCCCGGGATAGTCGTCGACGGATCGGACTTCTTCGCCGTGCACGAAGCGGCCGGAGAAGCGGTCGGCCGAGCCCGCGGCGGCGGTGGCCCGACGCTGATCGAGGCCGGCTTCCCACGGCACGTCGGGGACTGCCTCCAGCGGTTCCGCACCCGCGTCACCGACAGCGGTGAGCTGCGGGAACAGGTTCTCGACGCGATCGACGCCGAAGTCACCCGGCTCGTCGAAGCGTCGATCTCCGCGCCGAAATCCGGCCCGGACGAGCTGGAGACCGACGTCTACGTCTCGTACTGACCGGCCGAACGCCCCGGGGAAACCGCGACGTCCGCCACCTACCGATCATCCGGCCGAAACGGCAGACTCCGAGGAGGTACAGCACAAGGAGCGGCGGTTGGGGCAGCGAGACCTCGAGGCGGCGTTGCCGGCCGGGGCGGATCCCCGGCGGCACGCCCGTGTCCTCGCGCAAGTGCACGAAGCGGCCCTCAACGGCCAGGCGCTGCCCAGCAGACCGCGGCCGGTCATCGGCGCGTCCTGGCAGCGGATGCGCCGGCTCGGCATGGACCCGGACAGCCGGGCCGCCGCGCCCGTCCTGAGCTTCGAACAGCTGGAAGCGCGCCGCCGCGTGAGCGGGCTGGCCGAGGCGCTGCCGATCCTGCGTGGCGGTCTGATCAGCCTCGCCGAGCAGGCCGCGCACATCATGGTGATCGCCGACGCCGGTGGCGCCGTCCTCTGGCGGGACGGCAGCGCCGCGGTCCGCCGCCGCGCCGATCGGCTCGGATTCGTCGAAGGCGTCGACTGGCAGGAGGAAGCCGTCGGCACCAACGCGATCGGCACCGCGCTCGTCGCGCGCAGCCCCATCCAGGTGTACTCCGCCGAGCACTACGTCCGGGCCCAGCACTCCTGGACGTGCGCCGCCGCGCCGCTGCACGACCCGCGCGACGGCAGGCTGCTCGGCGTCGTCGACCTCTCCGGGCCGGCCTCGACCGTCCACGCCACGACGTTGGCGCTGGTCGACGCCGTCACGCGGCTCGCGGAGGCCCAGCTGCGCACCACCCACCTCAGCGAGCTCGAACGGCTTCGCGGCTTCGCCGTCCCTGTCCTCGCGAAGGTCGGTGGACGGGCGATGGTGGCCGACGAACACGGCTGGGTCGCCGCGGCCGCCGGGGTCGCGCCGGTCGACCGGGTCGCGCTGCCCACCGGCCTCGGACCGGGACGGGCGTGGCTGCCGACGTACGGCGACTGCTCGGTCGAGCCGGTGCCCGGCGGCTGGCTGCTCCGGCTGACCGAGAACGACGCCGCGCCGCCCACCCGCGTCGTGCTCGACGTCCGGTCGCCGCGCGAGCCCGAGCTCACCGTGGCCAGCGCGGCCGGGACCTGGACGCATCGGCTCAGTCCTCGCCACGCCGAAGTCCTGTACGTGCTGGCGAGCCGCCGCGACGGCCGGTCCGCGTCCGAGCTTTCGGCGGACCTGTTCGGCGACGCCGGCCGGACCGTCACCGTCCGCGCCGAGATGTCCCGGCTGCGACGGCACTTCGGCGGCATCCTCGGCGCGAAGCCGTACCGCTTCGCCGACGACGTCGAGGTCGTGGTGCGGCGGCCGCCGGACCCCGAAGCCGTGCTGCCGCACTCGCTCGCCCCGGCCATCCGAGGCTGACGGCGCGGTTCATCGGAAAGTCCGATGTGGACGGTGCGCTCCGCCGGGATGCCCCTTCACCGAAACCTTGCCGCGGACGCCGCAAGCCCCGGGCGTTCACTCGGACGGGTGAGAGATCCGACCTGGCCGGTACGCGCGAGCGGCTCGCCCTCGCCGGGGAACGCCGACACCGGGGCCCCAGCGTGATCATCGGTGTGCCCGGAAACACATCCGCCCAGATCACGTGCTGGTGACAGCGGGCGGTGCCGGTGGCTGCGCGCGCGGCGACTCGGCTACCTTCTGCGAGTACGGCTCACAGCGATCTTTTTTCGGGGGCTCCGGGAGGCGAAGCCCCCGGGCTGGGGCGATGCCCCGGATGGCAGGGGGAGGATTTCGGGGATGACCAGCACCGCGACGGCCCCGGCGCCGGGACCTCCGCCGTCGCCACCGGACAACCGCGACCGCACCGGGGGCCGCAGCGGCCTGTTGGGGCTGCTCGAGCTGCCGGGCCAGGGGGTCCGCGCGGTCATCCGGTCGGCCGCCACCACGCCCGGCCGGCTCACCGTCATCGCCGTCGGGCTGGTGCTGCTGGCCCTGGTCGCCGGGCTCGTCGCGACGCTGTCGGTGCAGGACCGCGACGACACGATCAGCGGCGTCATCGACCGCCGCGAACCGCTGGCCGCCGCGTCGCAGCAGGTCTACCGCTCGCTCTCGGACGCCGACGCGACCGCCGCGAGCGCCTTCCTCTCCATCGGCACCGAGCCGCCCGCGCTCCGCCAGCGCTACGAGCGGGACATCGCCGAAGCCGGCGCCGCGCTCGCCAAGGCCGCTTCCGACAGCGCGGACGTCGCCGCCGCGGCCACCCCGGTCGACGTGTTGAACCAGCAGCTGCCCGTCTACACCGGGCTGGTCGAGACGGCCCGGGCGAACAACCGGCTCGGCTACCCGGTCGGCGCGTCCTACCTGCGCGAGGCGTCCGAGCTGATGCGGGCGAAGATCCTGCCCGCCGCCCAGGACCTCTACCGCGTCGACACCGAGCGGCTCATCGAAGAACAGGACAGCGCCACCGGCTTCCCGTGGCTCGCCACGATCCTGGTCGTCGCCCTGCTGGCCGCGCTGATCGTCGCCCAGGTCTACCTGACCCGGCGCACCAACCGGCTGCTCAACGTCGGGCTCGTCGTCGCGACGGCCGCCGTCGTGGTGTCGCTGCTGTGGGGCGCGGTCGCGCTGATCTTCCAGGGCAGCCTGGTCGGCAGCGGCCAGGACGACGGTTCGCACCGCGTCGACGTGCTCGTCCGCGCCCGGATCGCCGCGCTGCAGGCCCGCGCCGACGAAACGCTGACGCTGGTCGCCCGCGGCGACGGCGGCGCGTACGAGAAGGACTTCAGCGCCAAGGCGGTCCAGCTGGTCGGCGAAGACGGCCAAGGTGGCCTCCTCGGCGAAGCCCGCGGCCTGATCAAGGACGGCCCCGGCGCCACGAAGATCGCCGACGCGTCGGCGGCCGCGACCGACTGGCTGAAGGCACACCGGCAGGTGCGTGCGCAGGACGACGCCGGGGCGTACCAGGAGGCCGTCGACTCCGCCGTGCAGGAAGACGCGAAAGGCGGCTCCGCGCCGGCGTTCCGGCGGCTCGACGACAGCCTCCAGGCGGCCATCGACGTCGGACGGCAGGACTTCGTCGACGACACCCACAACGGCGACCGCGCTCTGACGTTCCTCGCACCCGGCCTGGCCGTGCTGGCGATCGTCGCCGCGGCGGGTGTCACCATGGGGATCCGGGAGCGACTGAGGGAGTACCGGTGAGCAGGCGCGGGAACACGGTCCGGGCGGGCGTGCTGGCGGTCGTCGCGCTGCTGGCGGCGTCCTGCGGCAGCCCCGGGAAACCGGTCGACCCGGCCCCGGTCAGCAACGCGGCCTGGCCGCAGCCCGCGCACGTCGGCGGCCCCGACGCGACGGCGGGCGGCACCTCCGACACGAGCTGCAACCCGCTGGCCAGCCTGTCGCCGACCAGCACGACCGTCCCCGACAACTCGACGATGTCCGACATCCGCAAGCGCGGCAAGCTGATCGCCGGCGTCGACCAGACCACCTACCTGTTCGGCTTCCGCAACCCCACCTCGGGCAACCTCGAGGGCTTCGACATCGACATGGTCAACGCGGTCGCGAAGGCGATCTTCGGCTCGGCCGACGGTCACGTCCAGTTCCGCGCGATCCCGTCGTCGCAGCGCGAAGAGGTCCTGAAGAAGCACCAGGTCGACATCGTGGTCCGGACCTACAGCATCACCTGCACGCGCAAGAAGGACGTCGAGTTCTCCTCCGTGTACTACGTGGCGGGCCAGAAGATCCTGGTCACCAAGGAGTCGAAGGCGCAGAAGCTGGCCGACCTGAGCGGCAAGCGGGTGTGCGCGACCAAGAAGTCGACGTCGCTGGCGAAGATCGCGACGGACTCCGCCAAGCCGGTGCCCGTTTCGGTGGACAACTGGTCGGACTGCCTGGTGATGCTCCAGCAGGGCCAGGTCGAGGCGGTGTCGACCGACGACACCATCCTCGCCGGGATGGCCGCGCAGGACTCCACCCTGGAAGTCCGCGGCGACCGGCTGACCCAGGAGAACTACGGCATCGGCGTGCCGAAGGACCACGAGGACATGGTCCGCTACGTCAACGCGGTGCTCGACCAGATCCGCGGCAACGGTGTGTGGCAGGACAGCTACCGCCGCTGGGTGGAAGCCCGCCTCGGACCGGCTTCGCCGCCGTCGCCGCAGTACCAGCAGTGAACGTCGCAGGACCAGGCAGCACAGCGCGACTAGGATCGATCTCCGCACGTCGCAGGGGATCCGGGAGGTAGCAGTGTCGGAGGAGCCGCGCCGTCCTCGGCACGCCGCGCCGGACGACGAGCCGCAGCAGGTGGCCACGCCGAACTGGCAGCCGCCGCCACCCGTGCGGTGGGAGACGCCGGAGCCGTCGATCTCGGGCCGCCTCGACGACGGTGAACCGGCCGGCGGGCAGGCACCCGTGCGTCGCCCGCCGACACCGCCGCACGGGCAGCCGTTCGCCCGCCCGCCGATCCCGGGCGCCGAAGACCCGACTCGCCCGCCGGGCAGCATCGCTCCCGTCGCACCGGGGGGACCGGCCCTGCGTGCGGACGCCGGTCCGCCGAACGTGCCGGGCGCCCCGGCTCTGCGCGCGGACGCTGGTGCGCCGCAGCCGCCGGTGGCTCCGGGGACGCCGGCTCTGCGCGCGGACGCCGGTCCGCCGAACGTGCCGGTCGCGCCGGCGACGCAGGCCTTGCGCGCTGACCCTGGTGTGCCGCAGCCGCCGGTGGCTCCGGCGACGCAGGCCCTGCGGCCGGACCCCGATGCGCCGCAGCCGACGAGTGTGCTCGCCGCGCCGGCGCCGGAGACGCAGAGCATCATGCCGCCCGTTCCGCGGCCGGACACCGGGCCCGGTGCGCCGCTGCCCGACCCGGGCACCGAAAGCGTCCTGCCCGAGCGCACCAGCGAAGGACGGCACACCGGAACCGGAACCGGCTCGGGAACCGGAACCGGCAGCGGCTCGGGTTCCGGCTCCGGCGCGTTCCCCGGCACTTCGCGGCGGACGTCGTCGCGGACGTCGCGGTCCCGCCGCGGCCGCCTCGGCGCCGGGCTGGTCGAGGTGCCGCCGGTGCCCGCGCGCGATCCCGCGTCCGCCGTCCTGACGAACCCGGTCGTGTCGGAGGAAAAGCGGTTCTGCGGTAGCTGCAACGCGAAGGTCGGCCGCGGCAAGGACGGCGAACCCGGTTCGCCGGAAGGGAAGTGCGAGAACTGCGGCGCGCCCTTCTCGTTCCTTCCGAAGCTGCAGCCGAACGAGCTCGTCGGCGGCCAGTACGAGGTCCTCGGCGCGATCGCCTACGGCGGCCTCGGCTGGATCTACCTGGCGCAGGACCACAACGTCAGCGACCGCTGGGTCGTCCTCAAAGGACTGATCGACACCGGCGACGCGACGGCGATGGCGGCCGCGGCCAACGAGCAGCGGTTCCTCGCCGAGGTCGAGCACCCGAACATCGTCAAGATCCACAACTTCGTGCAGCACCCGGACGCCCACAGCGGGACGACCACCGGCTACATCGTGATGGAGTACGTCGGCGGCCAGTCGCTGCGGCAGCTCGCGCTGGCGCACCACCGGGAAAGCCGCCGTCCGGAGCCGCTGCCGATCGGCCAGGTCATCGCCTACGGGCTGGAAATCCTGCCCGCCCTCGGCTACCTGCACAGCCAGGGCCTGCTCTACTGCGACCTCAAGCCGGACAACGTCATCCAGACCAACGAGCAGCTCAAGCTGATCGACCTCGGCGCGGTCCGCCGCACCGACGACTACGAGAGCCCGCTGTTCTTCACCACCGGCTACAGCGCGCCGGAACTGCCGACGCAGGGCGCGTCGGTGGCGTCGGACCTGTTCACCGTCGGGCGCACGCTCGCCGTGCTCAGCTTCGAATTCACCGGTTACACCAGCAAGTTCAAGACGACCCTGCCCGGGCCGGACGCCGTCCCGCTGTTCGCGCTGTTCGGTTCGTACTACCGGTTCCTGCGGCGCGCGACGCACTCCGACCCGGACCGGCGTTTCCTCTCGGCCGAGGAGATGTCCGACCAGCTCACCGGGGTGCTGCGCGAGATCATGGCGCTCGGCACCGGCAAGCCGCGGCCCGGCGTGTCCACGGTGTTCGGCCCGGAGAGCCGCACGTTCGGCGTGCAGCTGGTGGTGCCCGAAACCGGCGCCAGCGTGCCGCTGCCCGGCGCGGACGAGGTCGTCGCCGGGCTGCCGATCCCGCAGGTGGACACGGACGACCCGGCCGCGGGCGTGCTCGCCACCACGACCGCGCTCGACCCGCGGGCCGCCATCGAGGCGCTGGCCGGCGCGCCGCGGGAGTCGATCGAGGTGCGGCTGCGGATCGTGCGCGCCCGGATCGAGCTGGGCGAGTTCGCGGAGGCCCAGCGGCAGCTGCAGGCCGCCCAGTACCTGGCCATCAAGAACGGCTTCCCGCACGACTGGCGGATCGACTGGTACCGCGGCCTGATCGAGCTCGCGGGCGGCCGTTCGCGGGTTGCGCACGTCGCGTTCGAAGCGGTGTACGACGACCTGCCGGGCGAGATCGCCCCGAAGCTCGCTCTGGGCGTCAGCGCCGAAGGCGTCGGCGACTACTTCGCCGCCGCGCGGTTCTACGAACTGGTCTGGCGCACCGACCGCACCTACGTCAGCGCCGCCTTCGGCCTCGCTCGCGTCTACCTGGCGCAGGGCGCGCGGGCGAGCGCGGTCGAGGTGCTCGAAACCGTGCCGCCGTCCTCCACCCACTACGTCGACGCGCAGGTCGCGGCCATCAAGATCAAGACGACCGCGACCAAGGCCAACGGCCGCGAAACCCCGGTCACCGAGCACGACCTGCTCGACGCTTCGGCCCGGCTCGAGCGGCTCCGGCTGGACGTCGAACGCCGGACGCGCCTGTCCGCCGGCGTGCTCGAAGCCGCGCACGAATGGCTCAAGCAGGGCAAGCCGACACCGGGCGCGCGGGTGCTCGGGTGCCCGCTCGAGGAACGCGAGCTGCGGTTCGGCCTCGAACGGTGCTACCGGGCGCTGGCGCGACTGGCCGGCACCCTGGAAGAACGCATCGAGCTGGTGGACCGGGCCAACACCATCCGCCCCCGCACCCTCACCTGATAAGCCTCGTGAGTGCGTAACAGTGTTCTAACACTGTTACGCACTCACGACCGCCGGGGTCAGGGGTTGATCTCCCAGTCGCGTTCGGCGCGCTCACGCTGGTTCTTTTCGTGCTGCGCGGCCAGTTTCTCCAGCGCCTGCGGGTCGCCGTGGGTGTTGAAGTGCTCGAAGCCGACGACGACGAACAACGCCCGCGCGCTGACCGCGATCGGACCGTCCTCGGCGTCGAGGCGGCCGTCCGCGCTGACGTAGATCTTGCGGCCCGCGATCCCGTCCAGCCGGGCCTCGATGAACAGCGTCGAGCCGACCGGGACCGGACGGCGGAAGTCCGTCTCGAGCTTGCCGGTCACCGCCGGGCGGCGCATCAGGTTGCCGACCGTCGAGCCGAGCGCCTCGTCGAACGCGCAGGCCAGCAGCCCGCCGTGGGCGAGCCCGGGCGCGCCCTGGTGGGCCGCGGTGACGGTGAACCGCGAGTGCACGACCTGGCCCTCGCCGACGGTCGAGCGCAGGTGCAGCCCGGCGTCGGCCTCGTCGCCGCACCCGAAGCACTCCGCGAAGTGCACGCCGAGCTCGGTGCCCGGCTCCGGCGCCTTCGGGTGCGGGACCGCGGGCTCCACCGCCACCGGCGGCCAGGGTTGAGAAACACGACTCATGCGCTGACGTTAACCGGCGAGTAGCCGGCGACTGCGCCCGGCCCGCGAGGTATGTCCGCAACGCACATCGCACAGTAGCCGGAAAGTTCCCCACCGTAGCCGATTCCCGGCTCAGACTGCCGACGCCGGAGAGCCGGTCAAGACTGGGCTGATGAGCTCGAACGGCCCAATGGGCACTGCACGGGAGGAGTCGTCGCCGGCATGAGCGAACCAGCAGCAACGACGGGCAAACCGTCAGTGGACGAGAGAACCGTCAAGCGCGCCGTGTGGGCGTCGGCGATGGGCAACGCCACCGAGTGGTACGACTACGGCGTCTTCACCTCGGGCGCGATCGCGGTGAGCATCGGCACGCAGTTCTTCCCCGGCGAGGGGAACGCCGTGCTGAAGTCGCTGGCGCTGCTCGCCATCGGGTTCATCGTGCGGCCGTTCGGCGGGGCGTTCTTCGGACCGCTCGGCGACAAGCTCGGCCGCAAGCGCGTGCTCGCCATCACCATCCTGCTGATGTCCGGCTGCACGTTCCTGGTCGGCGTCCTGCCGACGTACGCCGGCAGCTACAGCATGGGCATCGCGGCGCCGATCGCGATCCTGCTGCTGCGGATCATCCAGGGCTTCTCCACCGGCGGCGAGTACGGCGGAGCGGCGACGTTCATCGCCGAGTACTCCCCGACGAAGCGCCGTGGCTTCTTCGGCAGCTTCCTCGAACTCGGCACGCTCGCCGGCTATGTGCTCGGCAACCTCGTGGTGCTCTCGGTGACGCTTTCCCTGTCGTCGGACCAGGTCAACGCCTGGGGCTGGCGGATCCCGTTCTTCGTCGCGCTGCCGCTCGGCCTGATCGGGCTCTACCTGCGGAACAAGCTCGAGGACACCCCCGAGTTCCGCCGGATGGAGGCCGCGGGCGAGGCGCCGAAGAAGGCGCCGCTCAAGGAGATCTTCGTCCGCAACTGGCGGATGATCCTCAACCTGATCGGCATCGTCCTGCTGCTGAACATCGCGGACTACCTGCTGCTGACGACGATGCCGACGTACTTCACCGACACGTTGAAGATCAACGACAACACGTCGACGTTGATCATCATCGCGGTCGAAGTCATCCAGATGGCGATCATCATCCCGCTCGGCGCGCTGTCGGACCGGATCGGCCGGAAACCGCTGCTGCTCACCGCGGCCATCGGGTTCCTGGTGCTGAGCTGGCCGTGCCTCAAGCTGATGCAGTCCGGCAGCATCCTGTGGCTGTTCGTCGGGTTCCTGATCGTGGCGATCCTGCTGGTGCTGATGCTCGCGGTGATCGGCTCGACGTTCCCGGCGATGTTCCCGACGCGGGTGCGGTACGGCTCCTTCGCGATCGGCTACAACATCTCGACGTCGCTGTTCGGCGGCACCTGCGGGGTCATCGTGACGGCGCTGATCAAGAGCACCGGCAACGAGGACTGGCCGGCGTACTACCTGATGGCGGCGGCGCTGATCGCGATCATCCCGATCATCAAGATCCCGGAGACGTCGCAGGTGCCGATGGACGAGATCAACACCGAAGACAGCGGCGGCAAACTGGCCTCCGCGGCCGCTCGGCGCTGAGCGACCGCCGGAAAGCGTGTGCCCCGTCCGGATCACCGGGCGGGGCACACGGCTATCGCGTGGTGGTCGGCGTCAGCGCGCCCGGCCGGCTCGGGACCGAACTCGACGGCGTCGACAGCGTCGGGCGGGAGGTCTCGCGCGGGCCCGCGGACGGCGCCTGCGGGGTCGACGTCCGCTGGGGGTGCGCCCGGGTGCGGTCCGGCTCGGCCGTCGGCGCCGCCGGGGCGATCGACGTGGGCGGGACGGACAGCTCGGTGGGCGACGGGGCGGGTGACGTGGTGCCGATCGTGGACAGCCCGGGGCCGGCGGGCTGCACCGGTTCCGGCGGCCCCACGCGGTGGCCGGCCAGGAAACCGGCCACCGCGAGGACGACCGCCGTCGCGGCCGAAGTGCCCGCGACGGCGAAGCGCTTGCGTCGTCGCCGGACCCGGCCGCCGCGCTCGATCACGTCGGTGGCTTCGAGGCGCATCGGCGGCTGCGGGCCGCCGGCCGCGCCGGTCAGGATCGCGCGGACGTCGTCTTCGGGGTCCATGTTCGTCACCTCCCCTCCGTCGGTGCGCTGAAGGTCAACGCACCGTAGTGCGGGCCGAGCCGCTTGCGCAGCGTGGCCAGGCCACGGGAGGCCTGGCTCTTCACCGTGCCGGTGCTGCAGCCGAGCGCCTTCGCCGTCTCCTCGACGCTCAGGTCCTCGAAGTACCGCAGCACCAGCACGGCGCGCTGCTTGGGGGCCAGCACGGCCAGCGCCTGCCGGACCAGTTCGTCCTGATGGCTCGCCGCCGGCTCCGCCGGGAGTTCCGGCGGAGCGTCGGTGAGCCGCTCCCGTTTCCACCTGCTGCGCCGGTGCTCGGCGAGGAACGTGCGCAGGACGACCTTGCGCGCGTAGGCGTCCAGCGCGTCGTGCCGCGACAGCCTCGGCCAGGCGAGGTAGAGCTTGAGCAACGCGGCCTGCGTCAGGTCTTCGGCCTGGTGCCAGTCCCCGCAGAGCAGGAAGGCGGTCGATCGCAGGCTGTGCGCGCGCTCGCCGAAGTACCGGGCGAATTCGCCGTCCCACGGCGAGCCCGGCCCGGTCGACGGACGGGAGCGGGAGATCACCTGGTTACCGGGTCTCCCACACGGCCGGCAGGTGCAGGTCGCCGGTGGGGCCGGCCGGGACGGCGCGGGGGACGCGCGGAGCCGGTCCCGTGCGAGCGGGCCGGGACGTCTCGCGCGGGGCGGGAGCGGCGGACGGCGCCTGGGGACGGGTGCTGACCGGGCCCGGGGCCACGGTCGGCTCGGCCGGCCCCGGCCGGGTCGCCTGGGTCGTGGGGGCGGCCGGCGCCTGCGCCTCCGAAGCCAGCGCGATGCCACCGGTCAGGGCGCCACCGGCGAGCACGAGCGCGCCGAGGGTCAGGGCGATGCGGATACGCAAGACAGCTCCTCATTCTCGCGGGCGCGGCTGGGATCGCTGCGCCTCTGCCCTTAGTCATGCGGCGGGTGATCACCGGGGTTGCACCGGATTTCGGGGATTTCCGGGGGAGAAACGCGAACGGCCGGGAAGCCCGCAGTGGACTTCCCGGCCGCCCGGTGTTCTCCGGTGGTTCAGTGGGCGAGCGCCGACAGCTTCTGCCAGCCCGCCCAGTCGTAGGTCCAGTCGCTGTAGTCGCCGTCCTTCGCGGTCAGCGTCTGCGTGCTGCCGGTGATCTCGACCGGGTCGCCGGTGAGGACGCCGTCGTAGTACTCCTTCGCGCGCGCCGGCGACAGGTTCAGGCAGCCGTGCGAGACGTTCTTCTTGCCCTGCGCCCAGACGGACGCGGCCAGGCCGTGGATGAACTCGCCGTTGTTGGAGATCCGGACCGCCCACGGCACCACGACGTTCTCGTAGTGGTACTTCGGGTTGCTCATCGCGTACGTGGCCTGCTTGCCCATGACGACGTGCACGCCGCTGTGCGTGACGCGGCCCGGGTCGGAGTCGAGGCCGTAGCTCACCGGGTAGTCGGCGATCTGCTGGCCGTCGCGGATCACCTGCATCGTGTGCTGCGTGGTGTTGCCCTTGACGATCTGGGAGCGGCCGATGGTGAAGCTGGCCGAGACGTCCTGCTTGCCGTACACGCCGTCACCGATCTTGACGCCGTAGATCTTGGCGTTGACCTTCACCTGCGTGCCGGGCTTGAAGTACTCCTTCGGCCGCCAGTGCACCGAGGTGTCGCCTTCCATCCAGCCCCAGGAGCCCTCCGTCTTCGGCGTGGTCTCGACCGACAGCGCCTTTTCGACGGACGCCTTGTCGGTGACGCGGTTCGGGAAGGTCAGCGCGATCGGCATCGCGATGCCGTACGTCTGGCCGTCGCCGACGTTCAGGCTGGCCGCCATCTGCCGCTTCGGCTTGACGGTGGTGAACGCGCCGGAGACGGGGACGTTCTTGCCGTCGGCGCCCTGCACCTGGCCGGTCCACGTGTAGGTCTTGCCGTAGCCGAGCTGCTCGGTGGTGTTCCAGCTCTTCTTGTCCGCCGACGTCTGGCCCTGGACCTGCTTGCCGTCCGGGTTGGTGAGCGTGACCGACATGATCGTGCCGTCGGTGACCTGGACACCGACCGGTTCGCCGGGCGCGACGTCCTGGGCGCCGCCCGCCGGCATCACGGTCAGCTTGGCGGGCTGTGCGGTGGGTGCGGGTGAGCTGGTCGGGCCCCCGCCGGACGAACCGCTCGCCGAGACCGTCGGTTCGCTGCTGCACGCCCCCAGCGTCAGCACGGCGACCAAGCCCAGTGCCACGGCAGCGCCCCGGCGCCGCGTGGAGATCCTCACCGTCACACCTATTCCCCTTTGCCCCATTTGGTGCTTCCCCCTTCGAGACGTCCCGCGGACCGTGCACGTTGAGCAACCATGACGTGACGAACGTCACAATGGCCGCGGGTGCCTTTCACGGAGGGGGCACGGCCGACTCCGAGCCGTATCCGGTGATCACGGTGTCGCTGTGCTGCGCCAGACTAGCCGGTGGGTACGACAGAACCGGGCCGGAGCCCTACGACGTTCCGGTGACCTTGGTGCGCAGAGCGGGTTTTCGCCTCGATCACGGGGTTCAACTTTGGCCAGATCCCGGTAGTCTGCTCTCAGGCCGTCGTTTTGCGTGTTCGTGGCTTCACACTCGCGGAACTTCTGACGCGAGCCATGGAGCCGACCCGCTCTTGACTCGTCTCGTTGGAACCGCCCGGGACGGTCGGGGTGCCGCTTCGGTGGCATTCGAAGCGGATCTGTGTAACGAGGAGTACAGCGGTGGCGCAAGGCACTGTGAAGTGGTTCAACGCGGAGAAGGGCTTCGGCTTCATCGCGCAGGACGGCGGCGAAGGCGACGTGTTCGTTCACTACTCGGAGATCGAGGGCCGCGGTTTCCGCACCCTCGAAGAGAACCAGCGAGTGGAGTTCGAGGTCGGCCAGGGCCAGAAGGGTCCGCAGGCCCAGAAGGTCCGCGCGATCTGAAACTGAGGCTGAAGAAGCCTCACAGGCCCTTTTGCGCGTCTTAAGGCCTGAGCGAAGGGCCCCCGGCTTCCTGCCGGGGGCCCTTTCTCGTGTCCGGGTCGCTGCGTCTCAGCGCCGCGCCACGGCCGGCGCGTCGAAGGCGTCGGCGGGGAAGTGGAACTCGTCGGTGAGGTCGCTGACCTCGCCGGCGGCCTGCTGCCGCTGGTCGTGCAGGGAGGAGGCCTGCCCCTCCCAGTTGAGCCGCTCCAGGATCCACTCCTGGGCCAGCGCCTGCGGCGAGATCTCGCGCTCGGCGGCGATGTCCTTGAGCTGCTGGTTGGCGACCAGGCTCATCCGCAGCTGGATGACCTGGGCTTCGCCGAACCGCTTGCCGGATCCGGTGCTCTCGAGGTCGTTGTCGGGGGCCAGTGCCGCCAGGTACGACGTGAGCTCGGTGTCCTCGACAACACCGTCGTCCGCGGGCTTCGCGGCACCACGATGACGCCCGGAAGACGCGGCGGCTTTCAGGTTCGTGCGGCTGCTCAAGCGGCCAAGGGAGGGAAGAGGCACGAGGGCCACGATAACGTTTAGATCTCGCGACACAAACCACTGTGAGCTACAACACGCCGCAAGTATTCCCCATTCAGCCCAAACCCCACCCATTCAGCCCAACCCCCAACAACAAAGAGCAACCCCCCAATAACCCACCGAGTCGATCACAGCGGAAAAGGTCAGCCCCGGTAACGACAAGGGCACGGCCAGGACGGGCGGACGAAGGTCTCGCGGCCCACCGGCCGAGGCGTGGATCGGGACGCCGGCCGACGCGAGGGAGGGGCCGACATCCAATGGGCGCCAGGGGCGCTCGCGAGGGCGGGGCAGGGCGCCAGGGGTGGGTCAGTCGCGCAGGGCGCGGGCGGAAGGCCGATGAGCCCCGCCGACGCGAGGGGAGGGCGCCAGGACTGGGCCAGCCGTCCAGGGGGCGGAGCCGGCGCAGGGCGGTGAGGCCGATCAGCACGAGGCAACGCGACATCCAATGGGCGTGAGGGCCGGGCGTGAGGGCGGGGCGCCAGGGGGCGGAGCGGTCGCAGGGCGATGGGGTCCCGCCGGCGCGAGGGAAGGACGCCAGTACTGGGCAAGCCGTGCGGGGAGCGGAGCGGGCGCAGGGCGATGAGGTCCCACCGGCGCGAGGGGAGGCGCCGTAGGCGGGGTTGCGAAGCGAAGCGTCAATGAGCGAAGCGAACGAGGGAGGGGGAGCTTGCGACCCGACTGACCCAGACTCGCCAGGGCGCGCAGCGCCCGAGGCGAACGGCAACCACGCTGGGTCCGCAGCAGACCGCACCGTGGGGGGTCCGGGGGGCTCGGCCCCCCCGGGTCAGCACCCCGAAATGATTGGGGAGGCGAAGGGCGAAGCCCGAGCACCCCAAGAAATGGAGGACCCCCGCGCCAGGGGGAGGAACGCGGGGGTCGGAGGGGATCTCCACAGGCGCTGACCGGGGGTGTGTCAGCTCTTCGATTGTTGCACGAGTTGGGTGGTTGGGCGAGTGGAGAGCGGGAAATTTCCCCGTGTGGTGTCACTTTGGCTCGGGGGTGACGTTCGTTCGGGTGGGGTTCTGCTTCCGTCTTGCCGATTGCGCTGCGTTGAGCGGAGCGTGGCCTCAGGTTCACTCTCCGGGGGGCTGTGTGTGGTGGCCGGTGCTGGTTAGCCTCGCGGCCAAGTTGTTGTGAGCCGTGTGGAGGGGCTATGAGCGGGTCTGTTGAAGTGCGGCAGTTCCTCCTTCGGTACGAAGGTGCCGATGGGGGGAGTGCGCCGTTTGCCGGTGCGTTGCCGGCGCAGCGGAGTGGGGCGGCGGATGCGCAGCGGGTGTCGGATGATCAGGTCCGGCGGGCTCGGCTGGCGGTGGCGCATGGTGCGCTGGGGGTCGAGGACTGTGTGGAGTTGCTGGAGATGCTGGGGTTGAACCTGGATGAGGACGGGCAGGCTCCGGTTCAGCGTTGAGCGGGTGGGTCCGGCGTGGGTGCGCCGGGCCCGTCCGGTGATATTTCCGCTGGTTGCGCCTCTTTCCGGGAAGTAATTGTCAGGTTGCCGCGAGCTGTTTGACACGGGTTTCGTAACAGCGTTACGGTTGCGTCGTCGAAAGGGGACGGACGTGACGACCATCGAAGGTGCGGCGGGCCTGGCGACCCGGATCAGGCCCGTGGTGCAGGTGCTGGGTGGCAGGTTCATGACGTCGCCGGAGCTGGCTGCGGTCGAGGCGGAGGTCGGGCTGCTGCCGCGTTCGCTGTACGTGCGGGGGCGGTCGGCGGTGCTCGGGGACGTCCCGCCGAAGGTGGCCGCGGAGCTGTTCGGCATCTTCCCGCACTGGCTGTTCGACTTCGTCCTGCCGCCGGCGATCGCCGCTCTCGACGCGCCGGCCGCCGTCCGTGCCTACGCCGAGTCATCGGCTCGGTGGTCGCGCGTCAGCCTTTCGGCGGTATCGGAGCCCGGCCGCTTGGCGGAGTTGCTGTTCCGGGTCGTGGACGCCGCGGACGCCAGCGCGCTGGCGCTCTTCGCAGGATGGAAGAACGCCGAACGTCCGACGGGCGACGTCGAGCGCCTCGGCTTCGCGCTGATGGTCTTCCGCGAGTTGCGCGGCGGCCTCCACTTCGCGGCCTTGCGGGCGCTGGGCCTGTCGGTCCCGGAAGCGGTGATCGCGGACCCGGAGGGCGGCCGCGCGCGTCTCCTGCGCACGGCGTGGCCCGAGGACGCGGCCGACGAGCTGGTGGCGTCGGCGGAGCGCAAGCCGGACCTGCGCGACCGCTGGCAGCGAGCCGAAGCCCTGACCGACGACCGGATCGGCGAACTGCTGGCGTCGGCGCTGTCGGAGCCGGAGCAGGCCGAGCTCGATCGCCGTCTGGCGGATCTGGCGAAGTTTGCGCAGGTCTGAGCCTCGCGGCAGGCTTAAGGAACCCCCTGTGCAAAGCGGTGGCGGCGTGCCCTATGCTTGTAATCGCTCCCAGGGGAACCTGAGAGCGCGGTCGGTCGGTCACCCGAAACCGACCGGGCTCCCATCGTTCAGTGGCCTAGGACTCCGCCCTTTCAAGGCGGCAACGCGGGTTCGAATCCCGTTGGGAGTACGCAGTACTGTAGTAAAGCAAGGCCCTGTGGCGCAGTTGGTTAGCGCGTCGCCCTGTCACGGCGAAGGTCGCGGGTTCGAGTCCCGTCAGGGTCGCAAGATCGTTCGGCTCCTTGCCGGCGTTCCCGGCCAGGTAGCTCAGTTGGTACGAGCGTCCGCCTGAAAAGCGGAAGGTCGCCGGTTCGACCCCGGCCCTGGCCACCCCCAAGAAGCCGTCTTGACTCCGGTCGAGGCGGCTTTTTTGTTTGCCCCCGGCAAGATGTGACGGTGACGAACATCTGGGACGCCGAGGCCGCGACATTCGACGATCAGCCCGACCACGGTCTGCGGGATCCCGTCGTCCGGGCCGCCTGGGCCGACCTCCTGCTGCCGCTGATGCCGCCCGCTCCCGCGGCCGTCGTGGATCTCGGGTGTGGGACCGGGAGCCTCTCCCTTCTGCTTGCGCAGGCCGGTCATGACGTCTGTGGCGTCGATCTCTCCCCACGGATGCTCGCGGTTGCCGCGGCGAAGACCGCCGAGGTGGACTTTCGGGTGGGGGATGCCGCCGATCCTCCCTGTCCGGCCGGTTCCTACGACGTCGTGCTGGCTCGGCACGTGTTGTGGGCCATGCCCGATCCGGCCGCCGCGCTCGGGGCCTGGGTTCGGTTGCTGAAGCCCGATGGCCGGCTGGTGCTCGTCGAAGGCCGGTGGTTCACCGGGGCCGGGATCGCGGCCGATGAGTGCGAGCGGCTGGTCCGCGCCCATCGGGCCACCGCGACCGTGACCCGGCTCGACGATCCCGCACTGTGGGGTGGGCCGATCGACGACGAGCGGTACCTCGTGGTCGGCTAGGCCGAACGAGTGAACCGGGAGAACCTGTGTCCGGTCCGCGGCGACAGCCCCGACCCATTGGCGCACGGCAGCCCACCCGGGGCCGCCGCCCAGACACCGGGAGCCGGACCATGCGGTACCTCCTCACCCTCCACATGAACCCCACCCTCTGGGGCACCCTCACCGACGACCAGAAGACCGCCGTCTACCAGGGCCACGGCGACTTCATCAAGCTCATCACCGAATCCGGTGAGATGGTCGAGACCAAGGCGCTCGCCGAGCCCGCCACCACCAAGACCGTTCAGGTAAAGGACGGCGTGGCCCACTCCAAGCCCGGCGGCTACGTCGAATCCGAGGCCTTCCTCTGCGGCTACTACGTCGTCGACGTCGAAAGCGAAGACCGCGCCGTCGAGCTCGCCGCGAAGATCCCGGACGCCCAGTACACCGCCGTCGAAGTTCGGCAGATCGTCCACGAAGGGTGACCTCGGGGGTCCACCATGGACCCATGACCACCGAAGGGGAATGGGGCATCGGCGCCGTCGACCTCGACGCCTACCTCGCGCGCGTCGGGCAACCGCGGCGGGCGCCTTCCGAAACCGCGCTCACCGAGCTCATGCGGGCTCACGTAAAAGCCATCCCGTTCGAGAACGTCGACGTCGTTCTCGGGCAGCACCAAGGGATTTCGCTCGACGTCGTGAGCGCGAAACTCGTCGGGCGGCGGCGGGGCGGCTACTGCTACGAACAGAGTGGCCTCTTCGCCGCCGTCCTCGAACAGCTCGGGTACACCGTCCACCGGCTTTCCGCGCGTGTTCAGCCCCGGCGGCCGGGGCCCTACACGCACATGACGCTCGTCGTCGACGTCGACGGCCGGCAGTTCCTCGCCGACGTCGGGTTCGGGGCCGGGATCCTCGATCCCATGCCGCTCGTCGACGGCCACGAAGTCGACCAGGCCGGGTGGCCCCACCGGATCACCCGTAACGGCGAGTGGTGGACGCTGCAGAAGGGCGACGAGGACATCCTCGAATTCCGCCTCAACGAGATGCACCCCATCGACTACGAGGTCTACCACCACTACACGTCGACGCACCCGAAGTCGCCGTTCACCGGGCGGCTTGTGGTCATGCGGATCGAGCCCGGCGTCAGCCGCAAGCTGCTCGGCCGGGAACTCACCGTCGAAAAACCCGGTGGCCGCAGCGAAACCACCACCATCACGCCCGACGAGCTCGACGCCACCCTCAAGGACCTCGGCATCGAACTGACGACGGACGAACTGGAGCGGCTGCGGCAGGTCTACTGACCGAACAGCTCGGCCGCCGCCACCGGGCGGCCGAGGTGGTAGCCCTGCGCCTGGTCGCAGCCGAGCGCGCGGAGCAGGTCCACCTGCTCCGCCGACTCGACGCCCTCGGCGATCACCGTCAGATCCACCGCGTGGGCCATCGCGATGATGCTCGTGACGATCGCCTCCGCGTCCCGGGACTCGGCGATCCCCGTGATGAACGAGCGGTCGATCTTCAGCGTGTCCAAGGTCAGCCGGCGCAGCTGGGCGAGCGACGAATAGCCCGTGCCGAAGTCGTCGATCGCCAGCAGCACGCCCAGCGATCGCAGGGCCGCCAGCACTTCGCCGGCCGCTTCCTGGTCGCGCATCAACGCGCTTTCGGTGACCTCCAGGCACAGCGCGCCGGCCGGCAGCCCGGTGGCCGCCAGCGCGTCCTGGACCGCCGGCACCAGGTGCGGGTCGTCGAGCTGGCGGGTGGAGAGGTTCACCTTCAGCGTCAGATCCAGACCCTGGTGGGCGCGCCGCGAAGCGAGTTCGCGGGTCGTCGCCCGCAGCATCTCCTTGCCGATCACGTTGATCAGGTCGCTCTCCTCGGCGAGCGGGATGAACTCCGCCGGCGAAATCGCGCCCTGCCGGGGATGCGTCCACCGCAGCAACGCCTCCACCGCGACCATCTCGCCGGTCCGCAGGTCGACGACCGGCTGGTAGGCGGGCCAGAGCTGGCCGTCGTGGACCGCGTCGCGCAGGTCCTGCTCCATCCGCAGCCGCCGCTGCATCCGCTCGCGCAGGCCGGCGTCGAAGAAGTGGTGGCGGCCACGGCCGAGCGCTTTCGCCTGGTACATCGCGATGTCCGCGTCGCGCAGCAGGTCCTCCGCGCTGCGGCGGTCGTCGCGGCCGACGAGCACGACGCCGATGCTCGCGTCCAGGTGCAGCTGCCGGCCGAGGACGCCGAGCGGCTCGGCCAGCGCGGCCCGCAGGTGCTCGGCCAGCGCGCGGACCTCGGCCGGGTCGGTGACTTCGGCGGTGACGACGACGAACTCGTCGCCGCCCAGCCGGCCGACCAGGTCGTCGCGGCCCGAGCTGCGGCGCAGGCGTTCCCCGACGATCCGCAGCACCTGGTCGCCGACCGAGTGCCCGAGCGAGTCGTTGATGACCTTGAACTTGTCCAGGTCGAGGAACAGCACGGTGACCGCGCCGTGCTCGCGGACGTCGAGCCTGCCGAGCACCAGGGTCCGGTTCGCCAGCCGGGTCAGCGGGTCGTGGGTGGCGTCGTGCGCGAGCTGCGCGCTGATCGCGCGGGTCTCGGTGATGTCGGTGAACGACGTGACCACGGCCCGCGCCGCCGGGTCGTCCGGGGCGAGCAGCCGCGAGGTCAGCGACACCCAGACGTCGCGGCCGTCCGGCCGGCGCAGGCGCACGACCAGGCCGTTGTGCGTGACGCCGGTCCGCCGCGTCTGCACCGACGGCAGCTCGTCCGGCGGGATCCACCGCCCGGACTCGGTGAACAGCGTCAGCGTGTGGCAGGGGACGCCGACCAGGTCGGCTTCGGCGACGCCGAGGATCCGGCAGGCCGCCGGGTTCGCCGCTTCGATCAGCCCGCCCGGGCCCATCACGAGCACGCCTTCGTCGAGGGACGCGACCACCGTGCGGTAGTTCTGTTCGGCCCGCCGCCGCGCGGTTTCGTCGGCGCAGACGAGCACGTACCCGTCGTTCATCTCGGCGGCCGAGACGCGGACGGCCAGCGGAGCACCGTCCCGCCGCCGGTGCACCGCCTCCGCGACGCCGCCGCCGCGCCGGATCTCCGGCAGGTCGAGCGGCGCACCGACGAGCTCGCTCGCCCGCCGCCCGACGGCCTCGGCCGCCGTCCAGCCGTACACCGCCTCGGCGGCCGGGTTCCAGCTGGTCACCACGCCTTCGCCGGTGGTCGCGATCAGCGCGTCGCTGACGTGCGAGACCAGCGCGGCCTGGTAGCGGAGGGCGTCCGCGGCCGCTTTCTTCGCCGTGATGTCCCGCATGACGACCTCGTACGCGCCTTCGCCGAGGCGCACCAGCACCGTCTCGACGGCGAACTTGCTGCCGTCCAGCCGGGACATCAGCGCTTCGACGGGCTCGCTCGCCTGCCCCGGCTCGGTCAGCCGGGCGAGCTTCTCGATCAGCGCGGCCCGCGCGTCCTCGGCGACGAAGTCGGTGAACCGGCGGCCGACGACCTCGTCGGCGGAGCGCGCGGCGAACGCCTCGAGGGCCGCGCGGTTGGCGTAGGTGAGCACGCCGTGCTCGTGCACGCAGATCGCGTCCGGACTCAGCTCGACCAGTTCGGCGAGCGAGTCGGCCTGCATGTGCGTCCGTCCCCCGTGAAGTCGGCGTGTGGCCCGTCGATTACACCACCGACTCCGGCCCCTGCCTACCCGGCGGAATCCGGGCCCGGCCAGGGGATGCGCGCCCGCAGCCACGGCCCGCACACCAGCAGCCCGAAGTGGGCGGCGAACGCGTGGCCGAGCAGCGTGACGATCGAATCGAGGCTCGCCGGGTCGTCGCTGAGCCAGATCGCCGCGATGAACGCCTCCATCGCGGCCAGCGCGAGCAGGCGCACGCGGCCGGGCAGGAGGAACACGAGTGCGCCGGCGGTGGTGAAGAAGCCGTAGCTGACGCCGATGTCGAGCCAGTGCCCGGCCGAGCTCGGCAGCACGTGCGCGTTGATCAGGGCCATCACCGGCAGCTCGGTGACGAGCGTGGCCACGATGTGGCCGGAGAAGAACACCAGCGCCGTCCGGCGGGCGCCGAACCGGCGTTCCAGCGGCGCGACGGCGACCGCGAAGATCAGGACGTACGGCAGCCAGCTTTCGCCGGGCAGCCAGAACGCGCTGCTCAACAGCGAAGTCAGCGGCCGCCGCCAGAGGTTGTGGGCGTCGGTGCTGGACAGCCGGAGCAGCCGGTCCGTGAGCGCCGGGTCGGCGAACTCGAGCAACAGCGTCGTGCCCAGCAGGACGACCAGGTAGCCGAAGGTGAACGGCGTCGTCTTCGGGTTGGGGACGTACCGGAGCAGCGCCCACGGGCTGCGGCGGCGCGCAACGGCGATCGAGGGGACCGGCCGTTCCGCGTTCAGCAGCATGGACCGAGCTTCGGTGGTCATGCTGGGAGTATCACGAGCATCAGCTTAGAAAACGCTGTGGATGTCACTCACCGTCGAAACTTGCACTACGTGACGAATTTTTGCCGCCACTTCACCCGTTCGGGGGCCTTTTACGGTAAGAATACGGCCACGATGACGGCCGAATGGCCTCTCGGGAAGGTCTGTCGGGGTGAACGACGAGGTATCGGTCGCCGAGCTGCTCGTGCGCGAGGGCTGGGGCGACCGTCCGGGACCCGGCCAGTCACGCTGGCGGGTGGTCGCGGTGATGCTCGCCGTCATCGTGGGCTGCGGCGCGGCCGCGGCGCTGGTCGCCTTCGGCGGCAAGGACCGCCAGGACGCTTCCCCGGTCGACCAGATCCAGGTCATCCCCTTCCCGCAGCGCACCACCGGGCTGGGCGGCGCCGACCAGGCCACGGACTCGCCGCCGGACGGCGGGATCGGCGGCGGCACCGGCGGTGACGTCGTCACGGCGTCGAACGAGCACCGCGGCACGGTCACCGAGGTGCCGGGCCGCGACCCGGCCACCACCGAAAGCCAGAGCGCGGGAACGGCGGACCCGGCCGCCACGTCGCCCGGTTCCGCCCCCTCGACCACCGGCACGCCGACGACGACCCCGCCGGGGAATCCGCCGCCGCCGACCGCCGGGCACACCCCGACCCCGACCCCGACGCCGCCCCGGGCGACAACGTGCTTCCTGGTCATCTGCTGGTGATCAGGACAGCTGCTCGGTGACGTCGCTGAAGTCCGAGGTGTTCCAGCGCTCCGGGCGCATCACGATCGCGATGTTGCGCCCGTGGGCTTCGTCGGTCGCGTCGGTGTAGGCCTCGCTCACGCCCGGTGGCAGGTAGCGGGCCGCGATCTCGTGCCGCTCCGCCTTCGTCATCGGCCACGACTTCACCACCGGACCCTCGACCGAGGCGTACCGGTAGACGCCGTCCTGCTGCTGGACGCACAGCGCGAACCGGCCGGCCGCCTCGATGAGCCGGGCCTTGCGCGAGCCGGGTGACGTCATCACGACGACGTCCCCGCCCGGCTCGTAGCGGTACCAGATCGGCGTGGTCAGCGGCGCCCGCCCGGGCTCGGCCGCGACGCTGAGCACGCCGACGTGCGGTTCGGCGAGGAACGCTTCGCGCTCGTCCTCGGTCATCTTGCGGGCCATCTCGCTCTCCTTAAGGCCATTCGATTTGCCTTAACGATAGCGGCAGCTCGGCTGCTAAAGCAAGCAAGTTTGCTTTAGGATGGATTCATGACCCGACCGGGTGGCCGCAGTGCCCGCGTGCGAGACGCAGTGCACGACGCCGTCGTGGAGCTGCTCGCCATCGGCGAGATCAACGCGGCGATCCCGAAGATCGCCGAGAAGGCGGGCGTGAACCCGACGAGCGTGTACCGGCGCTGGGGCAGCCGCGAGCAGCTGCTGGTCGACGCCGCCGTGACGCGCCTGCGCGCGACGTCGCCGATACCGGACACCGGCTCGCTGCGCGGCGACCTGCTCGGCTGGGCGGAAGGTGTCGAACGCGCGATGGGCGACCCGCGCGGCCAGATCCTGCTGCGCGCGCTCGTCGCCACCCTGGGACCGGAGAAGGAACCGCTCGAATACCTCCGTGCCCGCGGCGAAGACCTGCAGGCCGCGCTCGACCGGGCCGCGGCGCGTGGCGAACCCGCGCCGTCGGTCGACGAGGTGCTCGACTTCGTGCTGGCCCCGCTCTACCTGCGCGTGCTGTTCCGGCGCCCGGTCGAGCCGGGCACCGGGGCCGTGCTCGTCGACCGGCTGCTCAAGGGGCGCTGAG
The DNA here is from genome assembly GCA_049998155.1 of Amycolatopsis sp. cmx-13-12. Lineage (GTDB taxonomy): Bacteria > Actinomycetota > Actinomycetes > Mycobacteriales > Pseudonocardiaceae > Amycolatopsis. The sequence goes on from JAEBES010000004.1 coordinate 56,297, forward strand.
CAGGTCCGGCTCCGAGCGGCGGCCGAGGTGGTTGAACAGCAGGTTCAGCACGAACGCGAGCACCGCCGTCAGGGTGATCGAGCTGCCGCCGATCGTCTGCAGCCAGGCCGGGAAGTGCTTGAAGAAGTCCGGCGCGAAGGCCGGCAGCAGACCGGCGCCGAGGGCGACCGCCACCACGAACGTGTTGTGGTTGCCCGAAAACTCGACCGTGCGGAGGTTCTGGGCACCGACCGCGGCGACCATCGCGAACATGACGACCGCGACCCCGCCGATCACCGGTTCCGGGATGGCCGCGATGAACGCGCCGATCTTCGGCACCAGGCCCATCAGCACCAGGATCCCGCCGGTCACCGCGACCACCCAGCGGCTGCGCACCCCGGTCATCCGCACCAGGCCGACGTTCTGCGCGAACGCCGTGTCGGGGAAGGAGTTCATCACCCCGCCGAGCACGGCCGAGACGCCGTCGGTGGCCAGGCCGCGCGCGAGGTCGGCGTCGGTCGGCGGCCGCCCGGTGACCTCGCCGACGGCGATCAGGTCGGCGGTCGACTCGGTGAACGTCACCAGCATGACCACGCACATCGACAGGATCGCCGCGACCGGGAACGTCGGCGCGCCGAAGTGGAACGGCGACGCGAGCCCGAACCAGCCGGCCGCGTGCAGGCCGTCCCAGTGCACCAGCCCCATCGGGATCGCCACGACCAGCCCGACGGCCAGCGCGAGCAGCGGCCCGATCTGGTTGGCGAACCCGCGCAGCACGCGGGTGAACAGCACGAGCAACGCGAGCACCCCGAACGCCAGCCCGATGTGCGACGGCGCCGCGTAGTCCGGCGCCGTGCTGTCGTGGCCGGCGATCATCGCCGCGCCCGGGCCGAGCAGGGAGACGCCGATGACCAGCAGCAGCGTCCCGGTGACCAGCGGCGGGAAGAACCGGATCAGCTTCGCGAACGGCCGCGCGATGAGCAGCCCGAACACGCCGGACGCGAGCATCGCGCCGTAGACCGCGGGCAGGCCGTACTGGGACGCGATCAGGATCATCGGGTTGACGACGGTGAACGTCGCGCCCGCCACCACCGGCAGCCGGATGCCGAGCAGCTTCCCGATGCCGACCGCCTGTATCAGCGTCGCGATGCCCGCGACCAGCAGATCGGCGTTGACCAGCAGCCCGATCGTCGCCGGGTCGAGCTTCAGCGCGCTGCCGACGATCAGCGGTACCGCGACCGAACCGGCGTACATGATCGACATGTGCTGGAGGCCGAGCAGGGCGAGCCGCCCGGCGGGCAGGCCCCGGTCGACCGGGTGGACCGCGGATTCCGTCATGAGCGCCCCCTGAGGCAACAGCTTGGTCGGTGTCACAGCCAACGCGGTGCCGGTGACGGTAGCAAGTCCCGGGCGTGATGATCATGTTTCGGGGGGCGGCGCAACGGCCGGGAATGTGTGACCATCGGTGCATGACTTCGGGTGGCATTTCCCAGGTGGGCCCGCCGTTTCGCGCCGATCACGTGGGGAGCCTGCTGCGGCCCCCGGTACTGCGTGACGCGCGAAGGCGGCACGAAAGCGGTGAGATCGGCGCGGAGCAGCTCCGCGCGGTCGAGGACGACGCGATCCGCGACGTGATCAAGATGCAGCGGGCGGCCGGGCTGAGCTCGGCGACCGACGGCGAGTTCCGGCGCGGCTCGTGGCACATGGACTTCATCTACTCCCTCGGCGGCATCTCGAAGAGCGACCAGCGGCTGCACGTCAAGTTCCACAACCTGGCGGGCGACCTCGAGTTCAGCCCGCCGGGGCTGCAGGTCGACGGCAAGGTGCGGCTCGACGAGCCGATCTTCGCCGACCACTTCCGGTTCCTGCAGTCCCATGTGGACCCGGGTGTGACGCCGAAGCTGACCATCCCGTCGCCGAGCATGGTCTACTACCGCGGCGGCCGGGCCGCGGTCAGCGAGACCGTCTACCCGGACCTCGAGGAGTTCTTCGCCGACCTCAGCGCGGCCTACCGGCAGCAGGTCACCGCGGTGCACGGCCTCGGCTGCCGGTACCTGCAGCTCGACGACACCAGCCTCGCGTACCTGAACGACCCGGCGCAGCGGGAGCTGGTCGCGCGGATGGGCGGCGACCCGGACACCCAGCACCTGCGCAACATCGCGACGATGAACGCGGCGCTCGAAGGCCGTCCCGAGGACCTCACGGTGACGACCCACCTGTGCCGCGGCAACTTCCGGTCGTCCTGGGCGGCCGAGGGGAGCTACGAGTTCGTCGCCGAAGCGCTGTTCGGCGAGCTGGCCGTCGACGGGTTCTTCCTGGAGTACGACGACGAACGCTCCGGCGGCTTCGAGCCGCTGCGGTTCGTGCCGAAGGACAAGAAGGTGGTGCTCGGCCTGGTCACGACCAAGCGGCCGGAGCTGGAGGACCCGGACGTGCTGGTCCGGCGGATCGAGGAGGCGTCCCGGTACGTCGACGTCGACCGGCTCTGCCTGTCCCCGCAGTGCGGGTTCTCCTCGACGGAGGAGGGCAACGACCTGACCACCGACGACCAGCTGCGCAAACTGGAACTGATCGTGACGACGGCCGACCGCGTCTGGGGCGCCCACTGATGATCACCTGCGTCGTCGACTACGTCATCGACCCCGCGAAGCTGCCCGACTTCGAACGCTTCGCCGCCGCGTGGATGCGGCTGGTGCAGCGGGAAGGCGGTGTCCACCACGGGTACTTCCTGCCGTCGGAGGGGGCCAGCGACGAGGCCCGGGCGTTGTTCAGCTTCGAGAGCCTGGCGGCGTACGAGCGCTACCGGACGCTGTTCGGCGTCGACCCGGACTTCATCGAGGCGGACAAGATCCGCGAGGAAAGCGGGTGCGTGCTGCGGTACCGGCGCACGTTCATGCGCCCGCTGCTCCCGGACGACGAAGAAGGGTGAGACACAGCGCGCCGCGGCCGCCCTCGGTGGTGGATCGCGTCCTGGACCTCCTGGACGCCTTCACCGCCGAACGGCCGCGGCTCACGCTGTCCGAACTCAGCCGCCGCGCCGGGCTGCCGCTGTCGACCACGCACCGGCTCGCCGGTGAGCTCACCCGGCGCGGTGCCCTCCTGCGCGACGAAACCGGCGCCTACCGCGTCGGGCTGTGGCTGTGGGAAGTCGCCTCCCTCGCCCCGCACGGCGCGGAGCTGCGGGAGAGCGCGATGCCGTTCCTGGAAGACCTCTACGAAGCCACGCACCAGAACGTCCAGCTCGCCGTGCTCGACAAGACCGAGGTCGTCTTCGTCGAGCGGATCTCCGGGCGGGGCGCGGTCAACGTCGTGACCCGCGTCGGCGGGCGGCTGCCCGCGCACGCCACCGGCGTCGGCCTGGTCCTCCTCGCCCACGCGCCCGCCGAAGCACAGGAAGAAGTCCTGGCCGGTCCGCTCAAGACGTTCACCCCCAAGACGATCGGCTCGCCCGCGCGGCTGCGGCGGGTCCTGGCCGACGTCCGCCGCGATGGTTACGCCGTCAGCGACGGCCAGATCGAGCTCATCGCCCTGTCGGTGGCCGCCCCGGTCCGGGACGCCACCGACGAGGTCGTGGCCGCCATTTCCGTGGTCGTCCCGGCCGAGGGGACGGATCCGCGGACGCTCGTCCCGGCGGTGCGGGCCGCCGCCCGAGGCATCTCGCGCGTGCTGGGCGCACCCCGCCCAGCCGCGAGTAGCAGGTCTGCCGCGGCTGGTCGTGAGTGGTAAGGCGGGTTCTAACCCGCCTTACCACTCACGACCGGTGACTCGACGATCCAGGGCGGGTGTGGTCGGATGAGGTCGAGGGTTACCGGATGGGGTGAGGAGAAGGCATGACCACCGTGCTCGTCGTCGGTGCCGGTCAGAGCGGGTTCCAGGCCGTGGCTTCGCTGCGGGACCGGGGCTTCGCCGGCCGGGTCGTGCTGGTCGGGGACGAGCCGGGCGTGCCGTACCAGCGGCCGCCGCTGTCGAAGGCCTACCTCGCCGGGACCGCCGGGCTCGAGCAGCTCCACCTGCGCGGTGAGGACTTCTTCGCCGAGAAGGACATCGAGCTGGTCGCCGGCCGGGTGGCGGCCATCGACCGCGAGGCGCGGAAAGCGAAGCTCGAAGACGGCCGCGAGCTCGGCTACGACTTCCTGGTCCTGGCCACCGGCGCCCGCAACCGGACGCTGCCGGTGCCCGGCGCGGACCTGCCGGGCGTGCTGACCCTGCGCACCCGCGACGACGCCGACCGGCTCCGCGAGTCCCTCGCCCGGGCGGAGCACGTCGTCGTGGCCGGCGGCGGGTTCATCGGGCTGGAGTTCGCTTCGCACGCCGGCCGCCCGGTGACGATCGTCGAGATGCAGGACCGGCTGCTCAACCGCGTCGCGACGCCGGAGATCTCCGCCTACTTCGCGGACCTGCACCGCACCGCCGGGCACACGGTGCTGCTCGGCCAGGGCATCGCGGCCCTGCACGGCGACTCGCGGGTGCGCGAGGTCGAGCTGTCCGACGGCAGCCAGCTGCCCGCTGACCTGGTCGTCGTCGCCGTCGGCGTGGTGCCCGACACCGCGCTCGCCGAGGCCGCCGGGCTGCCGGTGCGCAACGGCGTCGTCGTCGACGCGCACCTGCGGACGGCGGACGAGCGGATCTTCGCCATCGGCGACTGCGCCAACTTCCCGTGCGTGCAGGCCGGCGCCGAGACCCGCCTGGAATCCGTGCAGAACGCCGTCGACCAGGCCCGGTGCGTGGCCGCGGCGATCACCGGCACGGCCGAGCCGTACGCCAGCCTGCCCTGGTTCTGGACCGACCAGGCGGGCGCCAAGCTGCAGATCGCCGGGCTCCTCGCGGGCGCGGACCGGACGGTGGTCGCGGGCGACCCGGCCGACGGCAAGTTCTCGGTGCTGTCCTTCCGCGACGACGTCCTCATCGCCGTCGAGTCGGTGAACCGGCCCGCCGACCACATCGCCGCGCGCCGCCTGTTCACCGCCGAGCCGAAGCCCGCGTACGCCGACCTCGAAGCGAGCGCCTTCGACCTCAAGGCGCACCTGAAGTCCCGAGCGGCGTGATGCGCACGCAGGTCGCGGTCATCGGCGCCGGCCCGGCCGGGCTGCTGCTGTCGTTCCTCCTGCACGAAGCCGGGATCGACTGCGTGGTCCTGGAAGCCCGCGACCGCGAGTACGTCCGGCAGCGCGTGCGGGCCGGCGTCTGCGAACAGCCGACCGTCGAGCTCCTGACATCGCTGGGCCTCGGCGAGCGGCTGGCCGCCGAAGGCATGCCGCACGAAGGGTTGTCGCTGCGGTTCGACCACGCCGACCACCGGATCGCCCTCACCGAGCTGACCGGGAAGACGATCACCGTCTACGGGCAGCAGGAGATCGTCAAGGACCTGATCGACGCCCATGAAGCCCGTGGGTACCCGATCTCGTACGAGGTTTCGGACGTCGAGCTGTCCGATGTGGACACCGAGCGGCCGCGGGTGGCTTACCGCGACAGCGAAGGCAACGCGCAGAGCATCGAGTGTGACGCGGTGGCGGGCTGCGACGGCTTCCACGGCGTCTCGCGTCCGTCCGTTTCGGACAGCCTGACGGTGTACGAGCGCGAGTACCCGTTCGCGTGGCTCGGCGTGCTGGCGCGGACGCCGCCGTCGCACCACGAGCTGATCTACGTCCACCACGAACGCGGGTTCGCACTGCACAGCATGCGGACGCCGGAGATCACCCGCCTCTACCTCCAGGTCGACCCCCACGACGACCTGGCGAACTGGTCCGACGACCGGATCTGGGCCGAGCTGACCGCGCGGCTCGAGGTCGAGGGCGACTTCACCCTGCGCGAAGGCCCGATCCTCGACAAGGGCATCACGCCGATGCGCAGCTTCGTGGCCGAGCCGCTGCGGCACGGGCGGCTGTTCCTGGCCGGCGACGCGGCGCACATCGTGCCGCCGACCGGCGCGAAGGGCATGAACCTGGCGATCGCCGACGTCCGCGTGCTGGCGCGGGCCCTGGAAGCGCTGCTGCGCGGGGACGAATCCCTCGCCGCGGCCTACTCGGACACCTGCCTGCGCCGGGTCTGGCGGGCGGAGCACTTCTCGTGGTTCATGACGACGATGCTGCACACCGACCCGCACGCCGACGGCTTCGCGCGGCAGTTGCAGCTGTCGCAGCTGCGCTACACGACGTCGTCACGAGCGGCGGCGACCAGCCTGGCCGAGAACTACGTGGGCCTGCCCTTCGCGTGATCGTCAACTCACGGTTGACGCGGCGAGTGCGTCAACCTACAGTTGACGCATGACCTTACCGACCACCATCAAGCTCGACGACCTCATCAGCGCGATCAAGAGCAACCACGAAGAGGACGCCCTCGCCCAGCTGACCGACGCCGTCTACGTGGGACAGCACCTCGGTGAGGTCGCCGACCACCTGATCGGCCACTTCGTGGACCAGGCCCGGCGGTCCGGGGCGTCCTGGACCGACATCGGCGCCAGCATGGGCGTGACCAAGCAGGCCGCGCAGAAGCGGTTCGTGCCCAAGGTCGATCCGGGCGGCGACCCGTCCGGGGCGATCGAGCGCGTCTACGGCCGTTACACCGACCGGGCGCGGCACGTGATCGTCGAGGCCCAGAAGGCGGCCGTCGACCACGCCAGCCCGGAGATCGACACCGTGCACATCGTGCTGGGCCTGCTCACCGAGCCCGCCGCGCTGGCGGCCGGGGCGATCCTGGCCCAAGGAGTGCAGCTCGACGCGGTGCGCGAAGCCGCCGAAGCGCGGCTGCCGGAGCCGGTCGACCCGGTGCCGAACGTGGTGCCCTTCTCGGGGGCGGCCAAGAAGACCCTCGAACTCACCATGCGCGAAGGCCTGCGGCTCGGGCACAACTACATCGGCACCGAACACATGCTCCTGGCGCTGCTGGAACAGGGCGAAGGCAGTGGTTTCGAGGTGCTCGACGGCCTCGGCGTGAAGAAGGACAAGGCCGAGGCGAAGATCTTGGAGGTGCTGGCGGAAATCCTCGCCGCCCGGGGGCAGTGAGGCTCCTTCTCGCCGCGGTGCTGCTCGCGCTGCTGCTGGTGACGCTGCTCTGACCGGGAGGGACCAGGGGGTCTTCCCGGTCAGAGCAGCGACCGGTCAGGCCTCGGACTCCGGGCGGCCGTCGGCGGCCCAGGCCGTGTGGAACGAACCTTCGCGGTCCACCCGGCGGTAGGTGTGGGCGCCGAAGAAGTCCCGCTGGCCCTGGACCAGCGCGGCCGGCAGCCGCTCCGCGCGGAGGCCGTCGTAGTAGGCCAGCGCCGTCGAGAAGCCCGGCGTCGGGATGCCGAGCTTGACCGCCGTCGAGATCACCGAGCGCCACGAGTCCTGCGCGTCCTCGACCGCCTTGCGGAAGCCGCCCGAGGTCAGCAGCGTCGGCAGCTCCGGCTCGTCGGCGTAGGCCGCGGTGATGTCGTTGAGGAACTTCGCGCGGATGATGCAGCCGCCGCGCCAGATCGAGGCGACCTTGCCGAGGTCGATGTCCCAGCCGTACTCGGTCGCGCCGGCCTGGATCTGGTTGAAGCCCTGCGCGTACGCGACCACCTTCGACGCGTACAGCGCCTGCTCGACGTCGTCGGCGAAGCGCTCCAGCGAAGACCCCGACAGCGGCGCCGCCGAAGGGCCGCCGAGGCCGCGGGCCGCCGCGCGCAGCGACTTGGACCCGGACAGCGAACGCGCGAAGACGGCTTCGGCGATGCCCGAGATCGGGACACCGAGGTCGAGGCCGATCTGCACGGTCCAGCGGCCGGTGCCCTTCTGCTCGGCGGCGTCCTCGACGACGTCCACGAACGGCTGGCCCGAAGAAGCGTCGACGTGGGCCAGCACGTCGGCGGTGATCTCGATCAGGTAGGAGTCGAGCCGCCCGGTGTTCCACGTGCGGAACACCTCGGCGATCTCGGCCGGCGCGTAGCCACCCGCGTGCCGGAGCAGGTCGAACGACTCCGCGATCAGCTGCATGTCGGCGTACTCGATGCCGTTGTGCACCATCTTGACGAAGTGGCCGGCGCCGTCCGCGCCGATGTGCGTGCAGCACGGCTCGCCGTCGACCTTCGCCGAGATGTCCTCGAACAGCGGGCCGAGCGACTCGTACGACTCCTTCGAGCCGCCGGGCATGATGCTCGGCCCGTGCAGCGCGCCTTCCTCGCCGCCGGAGACGCCGCTGCCGACGAAGTGCAGGCCACGCTCGCGCAGCGCCTTCTCGCGGCGGCGCGTGTCGGCGAAGTGCGCGTTGCCGGCGTCGATGATGACGTCGCCCTCTTCGAGCAGCGGCGCGAACTCCTCGATGACGGCGTCGGTCGGGCCGCCCGCCTTGACCATGATCACGACCTGCCGGGGCCGCTCCAGCGCGTCGACGAACTCCTGCGCGGAGTACGCCGGGATGAAGTCGCCCTCGTCGCCGAACTGGTCCACCAGCGCGCGGGTCCGCTCCTCGGACCGGTTGTGCAGGGCCACCGTGTGCCCGTGCCGGGCCAGGTTGCGGGCCAGGTTGCGGCCCATGACCGCCAGGCCGGTGACCCCGATGCTCGCCTTCTTGCTCATCCGAATCCTTCCGAAGAACTCTCTCGATTCAGACCCTAGTCCGATCGACGCCTCAAGGAAGGCCACGGAGCGACGGCTCACTCAGTTCAGGAGAAGCAGCGGATGGGCCCCTTGTTGAAGGCGAGCATGTCGGTGATCGCCGCCACCAGGTCGATGTCCGCGCCCCACTCGGCGCCGTCGAGCTCGGCGTACGCGCGGTGCAGGTTCCCCGGCAGCCGCTCCTGTTCGCCGAGTGACGAGAACTCGCCGAGGTCGGTCTCCTTCGCCAGCTCCAGCGGCGACAGCCCGGCGGCCTTCCCGCGCTCGGCCGTCTTCTGGACGAACCCCAGGTACTCGTCCACTTTGTCCACCACGTCGAGCCCGCACGGACCGCCGTGACCAGGCAGGATCACTTCGGGAGACAGCTCCCGGACGACGTCCAGTGCCTTCCGCCACCCCGCGACCGAGCCCATCAGCGCGAACGGGCTGCCGCCGTGGAACACCAGGTCACCGGCGTAGAGGACGCGCTGCGCGGGCAGCCAGACCAGGACGTCGTTGGTCGTGTGGGCCGCGTGGCCCGGGTGGATCAGCTGGATCTCGACGTCCCCGGCGTACAGGGTGAGCCGGTCGTCGAAGACGATCTCGGGCGGCCGCGGCTCCAGCTCGCCCCAGTCGCTGCCGACGAAGATGCCTTCGAACGTCTGGATGCCCTCGGCGACCAGCAGCTCGCGGGTCTTGCGGTGCCCGACCACGGCCGCGGTCGTGACGAGGTAGTTGCCGTTGGTGTGGTCACCGTGGTGGTGGGTGTTCACCAGCGTCGTCACCGGGCTGCCGGTGGTCGCTCCGACCGCCGCGAGCAGCGCGCGCGTGCGCCGCTCGGTCGAGCAGGTGTCGATCAGCACGGTGTGGTCGCCGGCGTCGACGAACCCGCAGTTGTTGATGTACCAGGAGCCGTCCGGCTGGACGTAGCCGTGGACCTGGTCGGCCAGCCGGGTGACGGTGGCGGCGGAAGGGGAGCGATCGGTCACCGGGTCACTGAACCTTATTCTGGTTAGGCTGGCGCTACGGGTCGCAACCGGTCGGCCCGGAGCGACCTCTAGCGCCGGCCGACGGCTGAACAAGGTTCACTATGCCGCAGAGACGGCTCCTCCGGTTGGCCGAATAATTCGGAATTTCACTGGTCCAGGCGAGTGATAGCGCAGGTGACTGGCATTCTGCGGCGTTTCCTGGAACGCTGCGCGATGTCATCATCGAGATCCGCAAGGTGAAGCACTAACCTGGGTGGGTTCGATAGTTCGCGTGCGACGGCGGCCGGTGGCCGCCGTTGCTTGGTAGTGGTCCGGGAGAGCAGGGCGATGGCCAGCACCGTCACCTCGCGCCGGAAGCAGCTCGGGAACGAGCTCCGGCATGCCCGCACCGCGGCGCGGATGACACAGCAGCAGGTCGCCGAGGTCCTCGGCTGCACCCAGGGCAAGGTCAACAAGATCGAGTCCGGTGCCGTCGGGGTGAAGCTCGGGGATGTGCGATCGATGCTGAACGCGTTCGGGATCAACGGCGAAGAGGCCGACACGCTGATGAACCTGGCGCGGGCCGCCGCCGGGCAGCGCGGCCACTGGTCCGGCTACCGCTCGGTGGTGCCGCACTGGTTCCGCACCTTCACCGACCTGGAACCCGCGGCCGCGGAGATCCTCACCTGGCACGGTGAGCGCATCCCGGGCCCGCTGCAGTCCGAGCACTACATGCTCAAGCAGTTCACCGAGGCCGGCGCGACCGACGTGACGTCGCTGGTCCGCAACCGCCTCGACCGCAAGGCGGTGTTCGAGCAGCAGCAGCCGCCGTACTACCGCTTCATCATCAGCGAAGGCGCGCTGCGCCGGGCACCCGGCGGGTACGCGCCCGCGGTGATGCTCGACCAGGTCGAGCACCTGCTCTCGCTCGAGAAGCACCCGCGCGTCTACGTGCACGTACTGCCGTTCGGCGCCCGGCTGGCCGCGGTGCCCAACGACTTCACGATCATGCGGTTCCCGGACCGCACGCGCGACTTCGTCTACATCGAGCACTCCGCCGGCGGGCTCTACCTCGACGACGTCAAGGACTTCAACATCTTCGTCGACTCGTGGGACAGGCTGCGCGGCGCCGCGCTGGAGCGCCAGGAGACCCGGCAGTTCCTCAAGGAGCTCGCGGAGGGTTACCGCACGCAGATGCAGCAGCTCCAATAGGGCGAATGGCGGGGTCAGGTGTCCCGGCCCGTGAACAACTTTCGGTAGAGTCGGTCTGTTGCGCTGGATTCCCCCGGAAGTGACATCGTGGACCCCGACTTCCTCTCCGACGTCATCGACCTCGACCGGCCGAACATCGCGCGCATCTACGACTGGGCCCTCGGCGGCACCGCGAACTGGGCGATCGACCGGCAGTTCGGCGAACAGGCCGTGCAGGCGTTCCCGCTCGCGAAAACGCTCGCCCGCAGCAACCGCGACTTCCTCGGCCGGGCCGTGCGCTACTGCCTCGCCGAGGGCATCACGCAGTTCCTCGACCTCGGCTCCGGCATCCCGACCGCGGGGAACGTGCACGAGGTGGCCGACGACCACGTCGACGACAGCCGGTGCGTCTACGTCGACAACGAGCCCGTGGCCGTCGCGCACGGGCGGATGCTCCTGGAAGAGGCCGGCGACCCCGAACGCCACGCCGTGCTGCACGCCGACCTGCGCGACGCCGGCGAGGTCTGGGACGCCGCGCTGGCCACCGGCGTGCTGGACCCGGACCGGCCGATCTGCCTGCTGACCGTGGCGGTGCTGCACTTCCTGCCGGACGTCACCGGTGTCCGCGAAGCCATCCGCGACTACCGGACGCTGCTGCCGCCCGGGTCGGCGTACGTGCTTTCGCACGCGACCGAGTCCGGCGTCGAAGGCGACGAGCTGGCGCAGATCCGGAAGCTCGTGAAGCTGTCCGAGCGGTCGAGTTCGCCCGCGGTTTCCCGGTCCCTCGACGAGATCGCCGCGTTCTTCGGTACCTTCGACGTCATCGAGCCCGGGATCGTGCCCGTGGGAGAGTGGCGCCCGGAGCCCGGCGCCGCCACGGTCCCCCTCGCGAGCGTGGTCGGCGGTGTCGGCCGCAAGCCTGGAGGACGCAATGACTACGCAGGACCCCGAAGCCCCTGAAGGCGTGGACCTGGACCGGCCGAACGCGGCCCGCATCTACGACTGGTTCCTCGGCGGCGACGCCAACTGGGCCATCGACCGCCAGTTCGGCGAACAGGCGGTCAAGACCTTCCCGATGATCAAGACCGTCGCCCGCGCCGGCCGCGACTTCCTCGGCCGCGGCGTCCGGTACCTGGCGCGCAACGGCATCGACCAGTTCCTCGACCTCGGCTCCGGCGTCCCGACCGTCGGCAACGTCCACGAAGTCGCGACGGACGTGAACCCGGACGCCCGGTGCGTGTACGTCGACAACGAGCCGGTCGCGGTGGCCCACTCCCAGATCCTGCTGGAGCAGGAGGGGGTCGCGGGGCGCCACGCGGTGCTGCAGGGCGACCTGCGCGACCCGGCCGACATCTGGAAGCGCGCCCTCGACACCGGCGTCCTGGACCCGAACCGCCCGATCGGCCTGATCATGGTCGGTGTCCTGTACTTCCTCGGCGCCGACGAGCCGGTGGCCCAGACCATCCGGCAGTACCTCTCGCTGCTGCCGTCCGGCTCGTACTTCCTGTCCTCGCACCTGACCGACGACGACCTGCACGAAATGGCCGACGCGGAGAGCCGCGAGACGATCATGAAGCAGTACAACCGGTCGAGCACGCCGCTGCACCTGCGCAGCCGCGCGGAGTTCACGTCGTTCTTCGAAGGACTGGAACTGGTCGAGCCGGGCATCGTCTACCTGCCGGAATGGCACCCGGAGGAGATCGAGTCCAAGGCCACGAAGAAGCTCGCGAACGACCCGGCGTTCGTCGGCCACCTCTGCGGTCTCGGCCGCAAACCGTGACGGCCGCCGCCTACGACGCGATCGCCGACCGGTACGCGGAATTCGTCGCCGAGGCCTGGGACAAGCACCCGCTGGAGCGAGCGGTGTGGACGGCGTTCGCGGATTCCGTCCGCGGGCGCGGCCCGGTCGCCGACCTCGGCTGCGGGCCCGGGCACCTGACGGCGCACCTGCGTTCGCTCGGGCTGGACGCGTTCGGCGTCGACCTGTCCCCGGCGATGATCGCGCTCGCCGAGGCCGCCCATCCGGGCCTGCGGTTCGAGGTGGGGTCCATGGCGGCGTTGGACCTGCCGGACGCGTCGCTCGCCGGGATCCTGTCGTGGTACTCGCTGATCCACACGCCGCCGGCGGAGGTCCCGGCGTACTTCGCCGAATTCGCCCGAATGTCGGCGTCCGGTGGTCACGTTCTGTTGGGGTGCTTCGAATCCGGCGGCGGCCCGCTGACGTCGTTCGACCACAAGGTGACGACGGCCTACAGCTGGCCGCTGGACGAACTGGCCGGGCTCGCGGCCGCGGCGGGCTTCACCGAGGTGGGCCGGGTGTACCGCGAGCCGGGTGCGGGGGAGCGCCCGATGCGGCACGGCTGCCTGCTGCTCCGGAAACCGTAGCCGTGGACGGCAAGAGCCCCGGTTCCGCAGGAAACCGGGGCTCTTCGGTGGTGGTACGGCAGTTCGAGTCGTCAGGCGCGCGAGCCGATCCGGCCGCGCATCAGCGGCGTCAGGTCGATCGCGGCTTCCAGCGGACGGGTGGTCCGGACCCCGTCGGCGTGGCGCCGCAGCGGGAGGTCCTGGTCGGTCGCCCACGTCGTGGTCTTGCGCAGCGGCGCCTGGATCAGGCTGAAGCCGAAGCGGTTCCGCAGCTCGTTCCCGATCCCCCGGCGGCCACGGTGTTCTTCGTCCTCGCGGCGGAAGAGCGAGTTCACCCGGACGGCCATTCGTCTACACCCCCAGCTCTCGTCGCGGTGCGTCGGCACTCCGAAGGGAAGGCACTTCCGCATCCGGAGTTCGGACCAGCCTGGTCACGGCCAGCGCGCCGGGTGGCGCACCTTCCTCGACGATCACGCTGTTCCTCCCCCATGAGGTCCTGCGATGGCTTGGCTTTGGTTGGTTCCGGCCCTGGTCGTTCCGGCTGTTCGGCCCGCCTCGACGACCGCCCGCCGCGGGCAGGCAGTCATTCACCGACACCAGCGCCCCGGCCGATGCGATTAATCCTACTCCTGGAATAATCTTCATGTCGAGGCCGTACCCAGTTGATCACCCGCTTGGCCCTGTGGCTTGCTCCATTGAGACACTGAGTAGCCGGGAGCGGGTGCCTTGACCAGGTCACGACCGCGCCCCCCATCGATCCTCGGAGGTACGACCCATGGCGGATTATCCGTCGTTCGCGGATTACGATCCGAACACGGCCGTGACCCTGTTCGAAGAGGCCGCCTGGGAGAAGTCGTTCGCCAGCGAGCCCAACGGCGGCAGCTGCGTCGAGGTCAACCTGGGCCGCGACGGCCTGATCGGCGTCCGGGACACCAAGCTCGCGACCAGCCCGGTCTTCGTGTTCGACACCGCCGAGTGGGAAGCGTTCCTGATCGCCGTCAAGGCCGGGCAGTTCGACCTGCCCGCTTGACCGCCCGTGCCCCGGAAGACAAATGGTGAAGGCCCCCTTCCCCGCTCTCTACGGTGAAGGAGGCCTTCGCGGCCGTCCGGATACGTCCGGACACCCGATGTGAGGGGAATCTCACCCGATTGCCGGAAGTTCACCCCCGCGCAGGCGGCCGCGGGTGCGGCGCCAGGCCACCACGACCAGCGCCACGAGCCCGATCAGCGGCAGCGTGCTGATCGCCCAGCTCACGCCCATCGGCGGCCCCGGCTGGTCCAGCACCGGCAGCGCGCGCAGCTCGCCGGTGCCGGAGCCGGCGGGACCGTTGACGGTGAAGCGGAACGTCCAGTCGCCCGGCCGCGGCATCGACCGGACGTCGAGCCCCCACACCTCGAGTTTGCGCGGGTGCCGCACGAGCGGCTGGGCCCGGCGCTGGGCGCCGTCGGGGCCGAACATGGCGAGCGTGCCGGACTTGCCCTCGATCCCGCCGTCGGGGATGAAGGTGAAGTCCAGTGACTGCATGGCTTTCAGCGGCCAGGTGCTGAACCCGACGGTCAGCCCGTACGGGCCGGCCTGCACCCGCTCGGTGTGCACGATGTTGACCGGCTCGTAGGCGTTCGCCGTCCCGGCGGTCGTGAACAGCAGCCCGGCGACGGCGGCCAGGGCGAGCAGACTCTTACGCATCAGCGGTTTCCCCCTTCTTCGCGGGTGCCAGCAGGCAGAGCATCCCGCCGAACCGCCACCCGGCGAACCCGCCGAGCAGCCCCAGCGCCGCGCTGAGCACGGCGGTCGTGGTCAGGTACCACGCCGGCGGCACGTGCGCGCCGGTGTAGAGCATCGCCCGCTGCAGCGGCAGGCTCAGCCCGAGCAGCAGCCCGGCGATCCCGCCGGCGACCACGGACACCCGGCCCGCGCGCCACCCCCGGCGTCGGCCGGCGAAGTAGACCAGCTCCATCAGCGCGGCCACCGGCAGCAGTGCCATCGGGGCCAGCGACGGCATCGCCGGCACCCCGGAAATCGCGTCCCGCAGCGGCAGGCCGACCATGTCGGCGTACGCCTTCGCCGCCCACGGCGAGAACCACCAGAACACCGCCTGCACGACCGCGACCAGCGCCGCGGTGCCCACCGCCCCGCCCGGGCGGCGGACGAACCCGGCGCCGACGGCGACCAGCAGCACCGCCATCATCGACGTCCCGATCGCGACGGCGTCGGCGTAGTCGTCCGGCACCTGCTGCAACCCGAGCGCCAGCACCGGCCCGAAGGTGAGCAGCACGGTCAGCGACGCCAGCGTGCCGAGCCGGCCCCAGCGGTGCTCCCGCGCCGCGGCGAACACCGCGGTCGTGCCGATCAGCGACACCGTGATCGACAGCAGCAGCCCGATGTGCGGCGGCGAGTCGATGACCGCGTCGAAGCCGTAAAGCCCGTGCCACCACTGGTCCCACAGCCCGTACAGCAGGAAGGTCGCCGCGCCGACCCCGGAAACCAGGTAGCCCAGCGGGGCCGCGAACGTCCGGCCGAACACGTTGACCACTCGCCCGCCGATCCGCGGGTCGACCGGCCGTCCCGCGCGCCGCGCCGCCGTCGTCAGCAGCACGACGGCGAGGCTCGCCAGGCCGACGACCGCGCTGCCCGCGTACAGGAACAGGTGCGGCAGCGTGAAGAACGTGTCCGGCCCGACGTCGTCGTGCCACTGGATGTCCCAGGTGAGCCCGACCAGCGACAGCAGCGACCCGCCGAGCACGACGTTCGCCGGCAGCAACCCCGTTCGCGCCTGTTTCGTCGCCGACGCGGTGCGCACGCCGGATGCGGTGAGATCCATGCCCCCTCCTTTACTTGACCAACACGGGAAAGACGACCTGCGCGGGCCCGCCGGGGCCGCGCAGCGAAACGGTGATCTCCCACTGCCCGGCCATCGGCAGGCCGACGTCCGCGGCGCGGAAGCGGCCGGGCCCGTCCGGCCCGGCGGCCACCGGTGGGAACGCGTGCCCCATCTGCGCCATGACCGGCGCGACCGTGACGGCGTCAGGCGCGGGCCCGGTCACCGCCACCGCGAAGGTGTTGCCGCCGATCCGGGGCTGCTCCGCGGAGAACTGGACGGTGTACGGACCCGAAACCGCCTGCTGGGTGGTGGATTTGGCGCCGCCGCCACCCCAGAGCAGCCACGCGGCACCAGCCGCGACGACCAGGGCGACCACGGCGATCAGCAACGTCGGGCGTTTCACCGGCCGGCTCCTGTCGTGGGGACGTCGACCACGGCGGGCACGGTGAGCACCCGGTAGCCGCGTTCGGCCTGCAGCCAGATCCGGTACCGGCCGGGCCGGGCGAAGGTGTAGGTGAAACTCACGTCCGGGCCGTACGCGGCGACTGTCTCATCAGGACGGTCCCGCTGGCCCGCGACGGGCGGGACCATCGCGTGGACGTGCGCCCACGTGGGTGCCTTCGCGGCGCTTTCGCCGACGGGTCCGGTGATCGGCCCGGCGATGATGAGGTGGCCGAGCATGCCCAGCCACGGCTGGAGGTCCTGGGCGGGGAAGCGGGCGGTGATCGTGGTCGGCGTCCCGGGGGTGATGGTGAGGTCGACCGGGGTGCCGTCGATCGTCCGCGGCCCGGCGCCGGGTGGTTCGGGTGCGGGTGCGGCGGTGCCCTGCAGGTCCACTGTGGACCGGGCTAGCTGGACGCCGCCGCCGCGCCGGGCGAGTTCGGCGGCGACCGCGTACGTGCCCGGCTCCGGATCCGCGAGGTGGACGCGGTAGTCGCCGGGGCCGACGCGCACCGGGTGCAGGTGGCTCAGCCGGCCGGACGGCGACACCAGCACCAGGTGCACGAGGGCGTTGTCGTGCACCAATAGGTCGTCGGCCGGGCGGCCGGTGGCGCCGTCGGTGAGGCTCAGTTTCAAGCCGTCTCGTTCCGCTTCGACGGCCAGGTTCACCGGCGGCCGCGAGTAATCCACTGTGGACAGCTGCGCGTTCGCGTACGGGTCGGTGACGTTGTCGAACGTCGGGTCCAGCTGGCTGCCGGGTGCCGGTGGTGGCGGAGTGCCCGCCGACAGCAAGGCCCCGGTGACGGCGACGGCGATCGCGGCGACCACGCCGGCGCCCGGGATGAGCGCGAACGCCGTCCGCTTGGCGCGCAGCCCCACGACCAAGGCGACGAGCAGGAAGGCGCCCGCGGCGACGAACCCGCCGTACGTCGCCTTCTCCCACGGCGGGACCACGCGGGCGGGCACGATGAACGGGATCGTGGCTTTCCGCCCGGCGTCGTCACTCAGCGAGAGTTCCCACGGCCCCGGTTTGCCGACCTGGAGGTTCCCCGGGTAGGCGCCGGGTGCCGCGCCGAGGACGACGTCCGCGCTCGAGCTGGGGACGCCGTCGGCCGCGACGGCCAGGTGCAGTGGGCCGGGCGCGGTGCCCTGGTGCGTCACGAGGTCGACCCGCAGCGTCGATGGTGTGGTGTCGACGCGCCGGATGATCACGGTGAGCTCGCGCGCGCCGAGCGTCTGGGCGACCTGGACGTCGGTGCCGGCCGGTGCGCCGTCGGCGTGCGCGATCCCGCCGCCGGCCACGATCCCCAGTGCGGCCAGCAGCATCAGCAGTGCGGCTTTCGGTTTGCTCCCCATCGTGCGCCGAACCTAACCGGTGGATCCGGTGGCGGGCGTCACGGCGGCGAGGGAACTCCGGTCCCCAGTTCGGGGGACCGGAGGCCCCGGGTTTCTCAGGGGTGCAGGAACTTCCGCAGGTGGGCGACCACTTCGCCGGGCTGCTCCTCCGGGAGGAAGTGGCCGCACTCGGCGAGGGCTTCGCCGGTGACGTCGTCGGCGTACTCCCGCCAGATGTCGAGCGTCGGGAGGGTGCCGAGCAGGCCGTTCGCGCCCCAGAGGGCCAGCAGTGGCTGGGTGACGCGCTTCCCGGCCGCGAAGTCGGCGTCGTCGAGATCGGCGTCGTCGGGGAAGGAGGCGCGGTAGTCGTCGAAGCCGGCCCGGAGCGCACCCGGCTGGGAGAAGGCGCGGACGTACTCGGCCTGGGCGTCGGCGTCGAGGGCGTGGCGCTGGTGGGTCCAGCGTTCGAAGAAGTAGCCGAGGTAGGCGGCGATGTTCTGGCCGGCCAGCAGTTCCGGCAGGTCGGGCTGGAGGTGGAAGAGCCAGTGCCAGTACCCCTTGGCGGTGCCGGCGTCGAGGCGCTGCCACATCGCGCGGGTCGGGGCGATGTCGAACACGGCCAGGCGTTCGACCTGGTCCGGGCGGTCGAGGGCCCAGCGGTGGGCGACGCGGCCGCCGCGGTCGTGCCCGGCGACGGCGACCTTCGCGAAGCCCAGGTGGTCGGCCAGGGCGGCGATGTCGGCGGCCATCGTGCGCTTGTCGTAGCCGGACCGGGGCTTGTCGCTGCGGCCGTAGCCGCGCAGGTCGGGGGCGATCACGGTGTGCGTCTCGGCCAGGGGCGCCAGCACCTTGTGCCAGCAGTGCGACGTCTGCGGCCAGCCGTGCAGCAGGAACAGCGGCGGGCCGTCGCCGGCGCGCAGGTAGTTCAGGCGGATGCCGTTCACGGTGGCCAAGCTTTCTAACCGGTTCATAGGGTTAGACAGTAGCGCTGCTTCTAACTGTCTTCAAGGGTTAGAATGACCGGCATGGAGTGGGTTTTCGACGGCGGACGGCCGTGCCTCGACCTCGTCAACACCATGCGCAGCCGGCACGAGTCCGGTGTGGAGCTGCTGACGGGCCCGGACGCGCTGGCGGAGTGGCTCTCGCTGGCCGGCTTGACGACGGGCCCGGTCCCGGTGACGGCGGGCAATGTGCTGGCGGCGAAGGCGCTGCGCGAGGCGATCGACCGGGTGCTGCTGCCCCCGGAGGAACCGTCGAGGATGGACGTCGAGCTGGTCAACAACGCGGCGGCTTCGGCGCCGGCACCCCCGCCGCGCCTGGCGTTGGTGGGCGGCGTGCTGCGCCGCGAGGTGCCGGCCCCGAAGGACCCGGTGGCGGCGGCGTTCGCGACGCTGGCGGCGGACGCGATCGACCTGGCCACGAGCGACGCGGAGGTCCGCGTGTGCGCGGCCGACGACTGCGGCCAGCGGTTCTGCGACGCCTCCCCCCGCCGCAACCGCCAGTGGTGCTCGATGTCCCGCTGCGGCAACCGGGCCAAGGCCCGCGCCCACTACGCCCGCACCCTCACCCGCGACTGAGCCGCCGGCTGTCCGCACGCTGGAAGAAGTCCGCGCCCGCGCCCGGGCGTACCGTGACCTTCGCGGCTCACAGTGAAGGAGAACGGCTTGACAGCCATCGAAATCGTCGAAGAGCGGCTGCTCACCACCGGGGACGGCGGGCCCACCAGCTGGGCGTCGGCTCGGGAGCGGCTCTCGGAGATGCGATCGTACTGGCTCGCGAGCCTCCACCCGGCTGGACGAGCGCACGTGCGCCCGCTGCTCGGCGTCGTCCTCGACGATCGGGTGTACTTCTGCACCAGCGCCCACGCGCGCAAGGGCCGCAACATCGAACTCGTGCCGGAGTGCACCATCACGGCCAACGGCCGCGACCTCGACCTGGTCGTCGAAGGCACGGTCGCCAAGGTCGGCACCGAAGAGCAGCTCGAGCGGGTGACGGCGGCCTACCGGGCCAAGTACGGGTGGCCGGTCAAGCCGGCCGGCGACGGAACGGTGACGGCGGAGTACGTGGCGCCGACCGGTGGCGAGCCGCCGTACTACCTGTACGGTCTCACTCCGAAAACCGCGTTCGGATTCCCGTCCAGCGAAGGATTCGGTCCGATGCGCTGGCGATTCCGGCCCGCTTCCGGCTGATCCGCCACTTCGGAGCCACCCACACCCGAGGCCGCCCGCTTCTCCGAATGGGCGGTGACCTGCGTCCGGCGCAAATCACGAGAAGTACCCTTCCACCCGATCGCCGTAACGTATCCGGGATGCAGACAGATGTCGACGTCCTCATCATCGGGGCGGGCTTGTCCGGGATCAGTGCCGCGTGTCACCTGCGGCGGCGCTGCCCGGATCGGACGTTCACGATTTTCGAAGCGCGGGACGCAATCGGGGGAACCTGGGATCTTTTCCGTTATCCGGGGGTCCGTTCGGACTCCGAAATGTTCACGCTCAGCTATTCCTTCAACCCGTGGACCAAGGCCAAGGCCATCGTCGACGGACCCGAAATCCTCGAATACGTGCGGAGCACGGCCGGGAAGTTCGGGGTCGACCGCTCCATAAGGTTCCGGCACAGAGTGATCTCGGCGGAGTGGAGCAGACCGGACGCCGCGTGGACGGTGACGGCCGAGCGGCCCGGCCGTTCGCCGGGCTCGGTCGAAACCGTGACCCTGACCTGTGGCTTCCTCTACGTGTGCTCCGGCTACTACGACTACGCCGAGGGCTACACCCCGGCCTTTCCCGGTGCCGGCGACTTCCCCGGGCCGGTGGTGCACCCGCAGCACTGGCCCGAAGACGTCGACTACGCCGGCAAGCGGGTCGTGGTCATCGGCAGCGGTGCCACCGCGGTCACGCTGGTGCCGGCGATGGCCAAGACGGCCGCGCACGTCACCATGGTGCAGCGCTCCCCGAGCTACGTGCTGTCCGTGCCCGGCCAGGACCCCCTCGCCGCGAAGCTCGTCGGGAAGCTGCCCGACCGGTTCGTGTTCCCGGCCCTGCGCTGGAAGAACATCCTCAACGCGCAGCTGATCTACCAGCTGTCCCAGCGGGTACCGGAGTTCGTCAAACGCTTGGTGCGCAAGGGGGTGGTGAGCCAGTTGCCGGCGGGGTACGACGTGGACACCCACTTCGCGCCGAAGTACCGGCCGTGGGACCAGCGCATGTGTTTCGTCTCGGACGGCGACTTCTTCCAGGCGATCAGCGAGGGGCGGGCGTCGGTCGTGACCGGCGAGGTCGAGCGCTTCACCCCGCGCGGGGTGAAGATGTCCTCCGGGGAGGAGGCCGAGGCCGACGTCATCGTCACCGCCACCGGGCTGAACATGCTGTCGCTGGGCGGGATGACCGTGACCGTCGACGGTGCCCCGGTCGATCCGGCGAATACGGTGGTGTACAAGGGTTTGATGCTATCCGGCCTGCCGAACTGCTTCGTCATGTCCTTCGGGTACACCAACGTTTCCTGGACCCTCCGGGCGGACCTGGTCGCCGAGTACGTGTGCCGGCTGCTCGACCACATGGCGGAGCACGGGCACGCGGTGGTGACGCCGGTGCTCGCCGGTCCGCTGGCCCGGACCGACCCGATGATCGACCTCGCCGCCGGCTACGTGCTGCGCAGCGTCGGCAGGATGCCGAAGCAGGGGCCGGGCGCTCCGTGGCGGACACACCGGACCTACCCGCGGGACCTCAGGACGATGCGTTACGGACCGCTCGACGACCACGTCCGGTTCGAGACCGCCGCGCTCCCGGAGCAGCGGGCCGAAGCGGCCTGACCTGGGCCGGAAACTCCGGTTTCCGGCTACCCGGCCCGGTGCACGAGCCGGCGGTGCACCCGCGGGTGGGCGCGGAGCCACACGTTGAGCTTCCCGATCCACCGCATGTGCGCGGTCCGCAACCCGGCCGGGATCGGGGTCGCGAGCCGGCGCACCGCCGCGGCGAACCGGTCGAACCGTCGCTGGTCCCGCGAAGTCCACTGTAGACCGAGACGGTCCCGGAAGGCAGGGGGGAGGGTCGCCCGGATCAGGAACAGCTGGATCCGGGCGTGCCACCGCCACCACGAGCCGGGCAGCCACCTCACCGGCTTGCGGACCGTCCGGATGGTCTCGAAGAGCTGCTCGATCGCCGGGTTCGCCGCGAACCCGGCGACCATCGAATCGTAGTAACGCTCGAAGGCCGCCCAGTCCGGCGGCAGGTCCCGCGGGCGCACCCCCAGCATTCGCCCTACGTCGCACATCTGCGCGTAGTACTCGTCCAGTTCCGATGTGGACAATGGACGGCCGAAAAACCGTTGCGCGTCAACCGGAACCTTCACCAGCGTCGCATGAACCCAGGCATACGCCGCAGGGTCCAGCGCGCTGTAGCGCCGCCCGTCCGCCACGCCCGTGAACGTCCGGTGCAACGCGCGCAACCGGGCCGCCTCGAACCGCGCACCCGAAGCGCCGCCGTAGACGTAGATCGACAGCGACGCGCCCGTCCGCATCAGCCGCGTCCACGGATCCGACGTGTAGTTCGAATGGTCCCGCACGCCCGCCGCGACGACCGGGTGGGCCACCTGCAGCACCAGCACCTGCCCGGCCAGCAGCCCGTCGCGGAAGTCGCCGAAGTACTTCCACGCCGCCGTGCCGCGGACGACCGGCCGGGCCATCAGGCTCCGCGGAGCAGCATCATCAGCGGCTCGGCCACCGGCGTGTCCGTCTCGCCCGTCGCCAGCCGCCGCAGCTGCAGACCCGCGATCAGCGCCACCACCGGGCCGGCCAGCCGCCGCGGGTCCGGAACGCCGAGCGCGGCCAGGATCGTCACCGCCAGCTCGTCGTACGCCGCGAAGCAGCGCGAAGACGCCTCGTGCAGCTCCGGGTCCCGCGCCGCCTGCAGGTACAGCTCGTGCGCGCCGAGCTCGTCCGCGCCGAACGGGAGCTGCGCGATGACGTGCTCCACCACCGACGCCGCCTGCTCGACGCTCAGTCCCTCCGAGCGGTAGCCGTCCACGATCGCGCCGAGCTTCGCCGTCTCGTCCTCGACGAACAGCAGCATCGCCTCGCGCAGCAACGCCGTCTGGCTGGGGAAGTGGTAGGTCAGCGTGCCGAGCGAGACACCGGCCGCCGCGACGATCCGGCGGTTCGTCAGCCCGCCGACGCCGTGTTCGCCGACCACGGTCAGCGCGCCGCGCAGGATGGCCTCCCGCGTGCTCACCACCTTGTCGCGGGATGCCGCTCCGGCCACCGTTCGACCTCTTCCAGTTGCGCGGCAAGCGAAATCAGCCGCTCCTCGGCGTGCGACGGGCCGAGCAGCTGCGCCCCAAGGGGCAACCCGTCCGCCGTCTGCCCGGCCGGGACGTTGACCCCCGGCCAGCCCAGCACGTTCCACGGCCAAGCGTACGGGCACGCGGCGATCATCGCCTGGTCGGTCTCCCAGCCGGACAGCCCGTCGAACGTGCCGATCGGCGGCGGCGGGGTCGCGGTGGTCGGCGTCAGCAGGACGTCGACGCGGCCGAACACCGAGCCGATCCGCCGGTGCAGGCCCGGCTCGAGGGCGCGGGCGAGCCGCAGCGCGGGGCCCGCCAGCAGGCGGCCGTGGCCGGCGTTGCTGCGCGTGCGCGGGTCGAGCCCGGCCCGGTCGGGCACCCGCAGCGTCCAGTCGCGGACGCCGGTGAGCGACCGCGGCAGGAACGTCAGCCCGATCAGGCCGTAGTCGGGCTCGACCTCGACGATCTCGTGGCCCAGCCCGGCCAGCGACTCGGCGAGCCGCCGCACGGCCGCGTCGACGACCGGGTCGAGCCGGGTCCTGGTGGCGGTGAACGGGATCCGCGTCGAGAGGCCGATCCGCAGCTTGCCGGGTTCGCGCGCGGCGGCCGCGCGGAACACGCCGGACGTCCCGGCGGCGGCGTCGAGCAGCAGGGCGGCGTCCTCGGTCGTGCGGGCCAGCGGGCCGAGCACGGTGAGACCGTGGAACAGCTCGCCGCCGGTGGGGATCCGGCCGCGCTGGGGCTTGATGCCGACGAGCCCGGTCCACGCGGCCGGGATGCGCACCGAACCGGCGCCGTCGGACCCGAGCGCGGCCGCGATGGCCCCCGACGCCACCGCGGCCGCGCTCCCGCCCGAAGAACCCCCTGGGGTGTGGCCGGTGTGCCACGGGTTGCGCGTCACGCCGAAGGCCGGGCCTTCGGTGAACGGCCACTGGCCCAGCTCGGGGGTGTTCGTCTTGCCGATGATCACAGCTCCGGCCTCGCGCAGCAGCGCGACCGCGGGCGCGTCGGCCGTCGCGCACGGGAATTCGCCGGGGCAGCCGAAGGACGTGGGCAGACCGGTGAGGTCGACGTCGTCCTTGATCGCGAGGGGCACGCCGAGCAGGGGAGCGCGGTCGCCGGCACCCAGCCGCCGGTCGGCCGCGGCGGCTTCGGCGAGGGCTTCGTCGTCACGCAGATGGCGGAACGCGTTCAGCGTCGCCTGGCTCGCGTGCGCGCGTCCCAGCGCGGCCGCGGTCAGCTCGGCGGAGGTGACTTCACCCGCGGCGAGCTGCGCGGCCTGGGCGGCGAGGCCCGTGAAGTCGAGGCTCGTAGCGGTCATGGTGGCCCCCGAGGTTCTCGTTCGTTCGAACGAACGTTACCGGATACCGGCGGTCTTCGGCTACTCCTCGATGAGTTTTCCCGGTCCCGGCCGTCTACCCCACCGACGACCACGTGAGGAGAAACCATGGCCACGGTGCACGCGGGGATGAGCATGTCGCTGGACGGCTTCGTCGCCGACCGCCACGGCGGCACGGCCCGGCTGTCCGATCCCGCCGCGTCGACCGGGAGCGAGTGGATGACCGACCTGATCCGGGAGACGGGCGCGGTCGTCCTCGGCCGCCGCTCGTACGCGATGGCCGAGGACCCGGACTGGTACGTCGGCAACTACGAGTTCCAGGTCCCGATCTTCGTCGTCACCCACACGCCGCCGGCCGTGCTGCCCGCGCAGGACGAGAACCTCACCTTCACCTTCGTGACTGACGGGATCGCTTCGGCGATCACGCAGGCGAGGACGGCCGCGGGGGAGCGTGCGGTCAAGGTGATCGGTGCGAGCGTGGTCCGGCAGGCCGTGCGGGCCAGGCTGGCCGATGAAGTGCACGTCCAGATCGCGCCGGTGCTGCTGGGCGCCGGGCTGCCGTTGTTCGGCGACCCGGAGCTCGACGGCGTCGCGCTCCGGCGGATCGGCGTGCGCGAGGTCGGGCCGGTCACCGAGCTGCGCTTCGCGGTGCTTTAACCCCCTATAGTGGTTAGAAAGCCGAGCCTGGAGGGCCGATGACGTTCGACTTCGCCGGATTCCCCGACGCCGCGCTGGCGGCGATCCCCCGCGTCGACCTGGGTGGCTGGCCGACCCCGCTGCACGAGGCGCCGCGGCTCGGCGAGGCCCTCGGCCTGCGGAACCTCTGGCTGAAGCGCGACGACGTCCACCCGCTCGGCGCCGGCGGCAACAAGCTCCGCAAGCTCGAATACCACCTGGGTGCGGCCAAGGAAGCCGGCGCGGACACCGTGATCACCTTCGGTGCGCTCCAGACCAACCACGGCCGTCAGACCGCCGCCGCGTGCGCGAAGCTCGGCCTGCGCTGCGAACTCGTGCTCACCGCCAAGGTCCCGCGCGAGGGCGAGGCGTACGAACGCGGCGGCAACCTCCCCCTCGACAGACTGTTCGGCGCGACCGTCCACGTCTGCGCGGACGGCGAAGAGACCGGCCGCACGTACGACCGGCTCGTCGCCGAAGCGCAGAAGGACGGCCGGAAGGTCTTCACCGTCCCGGTCGGCGGCTCCAACGACCTCGGCGCCCTCGGCTACGTCCGCGCCACGCACGAACTCGCGAAGCAGCTGGAAGAACGCGGGATCGAGCGCGCCCACCTCGTCGTCCCGCACGCGAGCGGCGGCACCGCGGCCGGGGTGACGCTGGCCGCCGGGCTGCTCGGCGGCCTCGGCGTCGGCATCGCCTGCGTCAGCCACCCGCTCGACGAGGCCACGGAGAACCTCCGTGACCTCGTCGACGGCGCGGCCAAGCTCCTCGGCGTCGAACCGCCGCCCTTCACGCACGCGAGGCTGGGTGATTCCACCCTCGGCCCCGGCTACGGCATCCCGACCGACGCCGTCTGGAACGCGCTACGGCTCTTCGGGCGCACCGAGGGCGTGGTGCTCGATCCGGTCTACACCGGCAAAGTGGCCGCCGCGCTGGTCGAATGGGCCGGCCACTTCGCCCCCGACGACCACGTGGTGTTCCTGCACACCGGCGGCATGCCCGGCCTGTACGGCTACGCGCCCGAATTCGCGGCGGCCGTCGAAGGCTGACTCCAGCCGGGTCGCCAGCCACAGCAGCGTCCCCAGCAGCACGACGTCGGCGAGCAGCAGCAGCCGCTGCGTGACGCCGATCGGGAAGGCGTCGGAGATCTCGCGGAACGGCGCGACCCCGGCTTCGCTCAGCCGCACGAACCCGAAACTCAGGGCGAAGAGCGCGAAGGCGCCCGCGGTCAGCCGGATCGACCGGACCAGCGCGACGCGCTCCGGCCGGCCCTTCAGCGGCTCCAGCAGCGAGATCGCCGCGCCGGGCAGGCTGCAGAACGCGACGAGGCACGCGTAGAGGTGGATTTCGCCGCTCACCGGGTCCGGCGCCTCGGGGTAGCTGGCCGGGAAGATCGCGGCCGCGGCCAGCCCGAGCGCCCACAACGCGAGCAGGAGCCGGGTCGTCCGGGACAGCGGCACGCCGGCGACCTGCAGCGCGCCGAGCACCGCGAGCGACCCGACGGCCAGCGAGAGCACGCTCGCGCCGAGCATCCCTTCGCCGCGGTCGGTCACCGTGTAGCTCGACAGCGTGTCGTACACCGGATTCCGCGAGCTGATGATGTGCAGCACCACGGCGGTGAACAGGCCCCACCCGATCGCCGCCACCGCGACGAGCCGCCACGGCCTGGTGCGTTTCCCCGCTTCCGTCCCCATGCGTCCAGGGTTGCCGGAAACGCCACCGCCGTGATCAGGGAAGACCCTGATTCGCCCCCTGATTGAAGTCCACGAGGACGAGCGCCTGGTCGTCGTGCCGCTTCGGCCGCGGCCAGCGCTCGCCGTCCGGATCCTGCTTTTCGGCGGTGCGGACGGCGTCGAGCACGGCGTCGGGCCCATCGCCGCGGGCGACGGCCAGGACCTCGCGCCAGTCGAAGAGGTCGTACTGGTCGACGCCGATGGACACGCCATCGCTGGCGAGCAGCACCGCGTCGACATCGGCCCGCGGCCAGCTGCGCCGGACCGAGTGCGCGGCGGCACCCGGGACGGCCTCGGCGACCCAGAAGCCGTCGTGGGCGTTGCGCCGGCGCCTGACGTCGGCGCCGGTCTGGAGCAGCCCGCGCCGGCGCAGCCGGGTCAGCCGGTCGTCCGAAACGACGTCGACGCCGAAGCTGCCGAACCCGACCACCGGGCTGTCGGCCAGAACGAGCGCATCAACCCGGTGATCGAGCCACCGCACGGCGGCAACCGTGCTCGACGGCGAGCGCTGCGGCTGTAGTTCGTGCTCTGTTGTGAGGGCGGCGATCGCGCTGGTCAGCACCTCGGTCAGGTCGGCTTCCGGGGCTTCGCGGAGGTCGTCGGCCAGGCGCCGGGCGAGGCGTTCGGCGTACCAGCCGCCCGGGGGGTGCGAGGGATCCGACGAGGTGGCGCCGTCGAGGACGAGCACGGCGTTGTCCAGCACGACGACGTGGTCCTCGGTGGGGCGCGGGTGGCCATCGGCGCCCACCCCGGCCCGTTCGGCGATCGCGATCTCGGGCATCACCCGACTGTACGTCGCCCGTCCGGCGGGTTCGCGCTGAACGGGGTGGGGAGCGGGAGCGGGGTTGGGGCTGGCGGCCCGGCGGGTCGGGGCAGGCGGACTGGGGCTGGTGGGCCGGGGCTGGGTGAGCGGGCCCGGCGGGCCGGGGCCTGCGGCCCGAAGGGGGGCGGGGTCAGGCGAGCGGGCTGGTGGGCCGGGGCTGATGGGCCAGGGGTGGGTGAGCGGGCTCGGCGGGCCGGGCAGGCGGGCTGAGCCGGTGGGCCGCAGCTGAAGGAGTGGGCCCGGCGAACCGGGGTCGGGCGAGCCGGAGAGCCGGCCCTCGCGCGCGCCCGCCCTCCCTAGGGGGCCGTCCCCAGATCCAGTCTATCGAGGGCCTCGACGAAAAGCCGCGAAATCCGCAGGTCAGCGGCTCCCTGTCCACAGGCCTGCCGGAATGTGGACAGCCTGTCCCGGCAGTCGGCCCAGGACGGGAAGCCAGAGCCGGCACTCGCGGCTGCCTTCCCCAGGCAGGTTCGGTGGCCTACCACCCCGAAGCCGGAATTGTCACTACGGACGGTGGTACCGCGTCAAGGCGGGAAAGCGTGCCTTGACCCGGCACCGCCGTCCGTGTTTTGGCTTCGGATCGGGGTGGTGGGGGGTCTGGGTGGGGTGCAAGTCCGGCGGTCAGCCTGCTGTTCGGACCGGTGAAGTACATAAAAAGATCCGCGCCCGCAACGACATGTCAACCGCAGTTGACAACCCGAGCATGTCAACGTAGGTTGACAACATGACAGAAGCGACGGATTTGGCCGCCCGGGCAGGTGATCGCGATCCCCGGGTGGGGCTGCGCGCGGTCGCCGCTCTGCGGCGGCTGCTGGAACAACTGGAGGCCGTTCAGGTGCGCAGCGCGCGGGTGCACGGCTGGTCGTGGCAGGAGATCGCCGCCGAGCTGGGGGTCAGCCGGCAGGCCGTGCACAAGAAGTACGGGAGGCACTGATGTTCGAACGGTTCACCGCCGATGCGCGGATGGCGGTCGTCGAGGCGCAGATCGTGGCGCGGGAGTCCGGCTCGGTGGAGATCGGGCCCGCCCACCTGCTCGCCGGGCTGGTGAAGACCGGCGTTCAGGTGCTCGCCGAACTGGGCGTGTCCACCGAGGACATCGCGGCCGAGCTGGCCCGCACCCGCCGCCGCGGGGGTGTGAGCGATGCCGATGCCGAGGCGCTCACCGAGTTCGGCATCGATGTCGAGCAGATCGTCGAGCGCGTCGAGCAGACGCACGGCGAAGGCGCCTTGTCCGGGCGGCTCGGCCCCGCCAAGCGCGGGCACATCCCGTTCACCGCGCAGTCGAAGAAGACCCTGGAACTGAGCCTCAAGGAAGCCGTCCGGCTGGGCGACAAGCACCTCGGCCAGGAGCACATCCTGCTCGCGCTGGCCCAGCAGCGCGGCACCGACGACCTCCTCGCCCGGCGCGGCGCGGACTACCTGACGCTGCGCCGGGCCGTGCAGCAGCGCAAGGCCGGTTAGCGGTCGCGCCAGGTGGTCAGGGGGAGCAGCGCCTGCGTGAGCGGCCCGATGGCGAGGGCGTAGAGCACGGTGCCGACGCCGACGGTTCCGCCGAGCAGGAAACCGGCCGCCACCACGGTGACCTCGATCCCGGTGCGCACCAGCCGGACCGACCAGCCGGTGCGCCCGGCGAGCCCGGTCATCAGGCCGTCGCGGGGGCCCGGGCCGAGCCGGGCGCCGACGTACGTGGCGGTCGCGACGCCGTTGAGCGCCACCCCGCCGGCCAGCAGCGCGATCTGCCACCCCAGCTCGTGCTGGTCCGGGACGAACGCGCGGACGACGTCGACCACGACCGAGATGACCACGACGTTCGCGATGGTGCCGATGCCGGGCCGCTGGCGCAGCGGGATCCACAACAGCAGCACCGCCACCGAAATGAGCCCGGTGACCGTGCCGAACGTCAGGCCGGTGTGTTTCAGCACGCCCTCCGCCAGCACGCTCCACGGCTCCAGCCCGAGGCCGGCGCGGGTGACGAGGGCGACGCTGGCGCCGTAGAGGGTGAGGCCGGCGAGCAGCTGGACGCTGCGGCGGACGGGGTCGCGGGAGATCCGGACGGGCCGGAGGTCGATCTGAGCCACAGCCCCACCATCGCCGGAAGTGGCCTGGTAAACCATAGCCAATTGCGGGATATTGGTCTTATGGAAGCAGTACTCCCGGTGGGCGGACGGATATCCGGGCCTCGATTGGCCGTCATGCTGGGCTCGTGGCGGCAAGGTGGCTCGCGGCAGGGCGCCGCCGACCTCGCCGCGGCCATCGAGCTGCAGGTGCTCGACGGCCAGCTCCCGCTCGGCACCCGGCTGCCCGCCGAGCGCGAGCTGGCCGACGCGCTCGGCGCCAGCCGGACGCTGATCGGCGCGGCGCTGGACCGGCTGCGGGAGAACGGGCTGGTCGCGAGCCGCCGCGGCGCCGGCTCGTGGGTCGCCGCGCCCGGACGGCGGCGCCGCGGGCCGCTCGCCCCGGCGGGCGACGGCTCGATCGACTTCACCCACGCGTCCTCGCCCGCCGTCCCGGGGATGGCCTCGGCGGTCGATGCGGCGCGCGTCCGGCTCGCCGACCACCTGGGCGACCACGGCTACCAGGAACGTGGCCTGCCCGGCCTGCGCGAGCGGATCGCGCGGCGCTACACCGAGCGCGGGCTGCCGACGACGCCCGCGCAGGTCATGGTCACCAACGGCGCGCACCACGCGTTCGTGCTGGTCCTGCGGATGCTCGCCGGTCCCGGCGACCGCGTTCTCGTCGAGCAGCCGACGTACCCGAACGCCCTGGAGGCGATCCGCGCCGCGCACGCCATCCCGGTGCCGGTGGCGCTCGACCCGAGCGGCGAGCGCGGCTGGGACATCGCCGGCATCGACGCGGCGCTGCGCCAGGCGTCCCCGCGGTTCGCCTACCTCGTCGTCGACTTCCAGAACCCGACCGGCCTGCGCCTGGACACCGAGGGCCGCTCCCGGCTCGGGGCCGTGCTGGCCCGCGCCCGGACGCCGGTCGTGGTGGACGAGACGCTCGTCGAGCTGGACCTGGAGGAGGATCCCCGGCACGGTCCGCCGCCGCTGGCCGCGTTCGCCGGCGACCTGGCCATCTGCGTGGGCTCGGCGTCGAAGACGCACTGGGGCGGCCTGCGGCTCGGCTGGATCCGCGCGTCGGAGGACCTGCTCGGCCGCCTGGTTTCCGCGCGCTACGCGGTCGACCTCGGATCACCGGTGTTCGAGCAGCTCGTGCTGACCGAGCTGATGGCCGACGAAACCCTGCTGGACCGCCGGCGCGCGGAGCTGCGCGGCTACCGCGACGCGCTGGCCGGCGCGGTGCACCGGTACCTGCCGGACTGGACGTTCACGCTGCCGGCGGGCGGCCTGTCGCTGTGGTGCCGCATGCCGGAGCCGGTGAGCTCGCGCCTGGCGGTCGCGGCGGCCGGCCATGGCGTCCAGGTGGCGCCGGGCTCGCGCTTCGGCGTCCACGGCGGGCTGGAGCGCTGGATCCGCCTGCCGTTTTCGCTGCCACCGGACCGGATCGACGAAGCGGTCCGTCGGCTGAGCGCGGCCGAAGCCTCGGTCCGGGGAACGCCGGCTTCCCTGGACGCGCCCATTGCATGACCGAACCGGTGCGCTGGATGCGAGCCTGCTCCCAGGGATGGGCGGCGTTCATGTGCATCCAGCGCACCGGTTCGGCATTCCACACACCCGCTCACGGACGTGACCCCGTTCGCGGGTACCGCGGCTTCCCGGCACCGCCCCTCGACGTGCCGGGAAGCCGGCGGCTCAGGTGCGCTCGCGGTACTGCGAGTCCTCGCTCGGCGCGGTGAGCAAGGGCTCCCGGAACACACCCGGTGTGGGTCCCGGCGCCGCGGGGGCAGCGCGGCGCCGGGACCGGGATCCGACCCGGCCGGGCGCGGTCGGCCGGTCGGAAAGTCTGTGGTTTCGCATGGTTTTCGCCCCTGGGGTCCGTGGGACGCGCGAGCGCGTCACGAGACGTGAAAGAGCCACGGATTCCGGGCTGGAGCAGGGGAAACGTCACGCCTCAACGGCGTGCGGATGCGCTCTGATGATCTTGATTTGGGCGCACTTGTCCCCGGCGGCCCGGTCGGGGGTCAGTCGGGGGAGGTGGTGGGCAGGGCGGCATCCCTGCCTGCGCCGTCGACCTCGTGGTCGCGGCTGGTGCCGATCAGCTTGAGCTGCGTGGTGGTGACGTCGTCGGTGTGGACGGCGAAAGTGTGGCGGGCGCCGCCGGAGCCGTCGTGGCCCGGGGCCGCGGTGGGGGCCGGCGCGCTCGGGGCGGTGGTGCCGCCGGGCAGGCCGGGCGAGGAATCGCCGCCGCCGGTGAGACGGGTGCCGGAGTCGCGCGGCTGCTCGTGGACCGCCGGCAGCGACTCGGCGTGCCGGACGACGAGCAGGTGCGCGCCCGCGACCCGGGACGTCTGCTGCTGGTCGGCCGCCGCGGGGGCCGTGGCCGGAACGGTCGCGAGGACCGCGGCGGGTGTCTGGGTGACGACGGCCGTCGCGCCGGGGACGACCGCGGTCACGCCGCCGGAGTTCGAGCTGCCGCCGAGCACGGGGCTCAGGATGTCGTCGAGGGGCAGCAGCGCCGGCGCGTCCGGGTGGCCGGCGAGCGGCTGGGTGAGCGGCGCGAGCACGGTGTGGGACAGCGTGTCGGTGACCGTGCCCAGGGTGTCCGTGACGGTGGTGAGCGTGCCGCCGACCACGTTCAGCACGCCGCCGACGAGCCCGCCGACCAGGCCGCCGCCGGACGACGTGGCCTTGACCGGTGCGGCGGCGGTGTCCTTTGTGGCCGTTCCGGTGACCGCCTGCAGCGTGCCGCCGACGAGGCCGCCGACCAGGCTCCCGCTCGAGGACGTGGCCTTCGGCGCCTGGCTGGAAGTGCTTTCCGAGGAGGTGGCCTTCGTGGTGGCCGCCGGCTCCTCGGCGGGCGGGCTGTCCTTTGTGGTCCCGGCCGCGGTGGGCGTTTCGCCCGGCTGCGTCTCGTCCGCCGCCGTGTCGGCGCTGTCGGCCTTCGGCTGCGCCGCGCAGGTGCCGGCGCCGGTCCCGTGGTGGCTCTTGCGGTGCTTGGCGTGCCAGAACGGCTTCGCGGCGTGGTCCACAGTGGAAACCACGGGCGCCTCGGGGCAGGCCGGGCGCTCGGCCGCTGACGCGGTGCTCCCGGACAGCGCGGCGCCGAGCAGCCAGCCCGCGAAGGTCAGGCCACCGGCGACCAGGATCTTGGCGGCGGGCCGCTGCAGCGCCGCCGTCCAGGGGCGCGGCGCGCGTGCCCGCGCGCGGGGGGCAACCGGATCACCCGGGGTGAGCGCAAACCGGACGGGAGCGCCGCGGCGCGCGTCCGCTGTGCTGCTCACCGCCACCACCACCGTCCGCGCCTGAGGCTTCCGCGATTCCCGCTCGAGCCTGTTCTTGCTGGGGTCTTTCTCCGGCCAGGTCGCAGTTCCCCCGGGGCTGCACTCTTTCTAGCACCGCTCGGGAGTCTTTCATCTCTCCCGCGTTCGATCCAGCCCGTAAGGCCCGGCTGCCCCACCGGGCAAGGCATCTGCGGCCGACAAGTTGATCACTCTCAGTGCCGTTCGGGTGCTTGCTTACGGCCATTCGGACGAGTGCTGCAATTTGCACACTCCGGCGTTGACCTGATGTTTCCCCACCGGCGGACGCGCTTTGTGTCGAACCGGTTTCGCTCGGTGCGCATCTCGCCGCTCCGGCCAAGTGACCAGAATTTGACCGGGATGTGGGAGGGCCACTGGGCCGAACGGGTTCCGCGCGCGGCTTCGCTTGCCCTGCCCCGAAAGCACGCGACCCGGACCGCTGCGGGATCCGGGTGCGGTCCGTGATCACGAAGACTCGCGCCGGACGACCCGCGGGGGGTCCGGCACGGCGGAGGCCCGGCAGGCCGAGCCGCGCGCCGCGGACGTTCCCGTGCCCACCGCGGCCGTCGCGGCAAGCAATAGCCGCCAACACGGAGAGTGACAAACAGGAGCGGCATGTGGTGGACGCCGTGGTTGGTCCGTCCGGGCTGCTAAGCACCGGCCGGAAGCGTGCTCGCGCCGGAACGGCCGCGAACGACGTCTACTCAGTCGGACCGTGGTGATCAGACCAGTTTGCGCAATCGGGTGATGGCCTCGTCGATGACCTCGTTGCGCTTGCAGAACGCGAAACGCAGCAGGTGTTTCCACTCGTCCGGGTGATCGGTGAACACCTTCACCGGCACCGCGGCGACCCCGACCCGGCCCGGCAGTTCCCAGGCCAGCTCGGCGGCGTCGGTGAAGCCCAGCGGCCGCACGTCGACGCAGACGAAGTAGGTGCCTGCCGTCTGACGGACGGCGAACCCGGCGTCCGCGAGCCCGGCCGAAAGCCGGTCCCGCTTCTCCTGCAGCGACTCGCGCAGGCCGTCGACCCAGGGCAGTTCGTGGTCGAGCGCGTGCGCGACCGCCGGCTGCAGCGGCCCGCCGGACACGAAGGTGAGGAACTGCTTCGCCGCCTTCACCGCCGCGACGAGCTCCGGCGTCGAGCAGACCCAGCCGATCTTCCAGCCGGTGCAGTTGAACGTCTTGCCGGCGCTGGAGATGCGCACCGTCCGCGACCGCATGCCGGGCAGCGTGGCCAGCGGGACGTGCTCCGCGGCGTCGAAGACGAGGTGCTCGTAGACCTCGTCGCAGATCGCGATGAGGTCGTGTTCGACGCACAGCGCGGCGAGCGCCTCCAGCTCGGCGCGGGTGAACACGGTGCCGGTCGGGTTGTGCGGCGAGTTCACCAGGATCGCCCTGGTCCGCGACGTGACGGCGGCGCGCAGGCCGTCGACGTCGAGGCCGAACCGGCCGTCGGGGGCTTCGACCAGGCCGACGACCCGGCGTTCGGCACCCGCCATCGCGACCGCGGCGGCGTAGGAGTCGTAGTACGGCTCGATGACGAGCACCTCGTCGCCGGGCTCGGTCAGGGCCAGCAACGCTGCCGCAATGGCCTCGGTGGCGCCCACCGTGACCAGGATCTCCGTGTCCGGGTCGTACTCGGTGCCGTAGCGCAGCTGGTGCCGCGCGATCGCGGCCCGCAGCTCGGGCCGCCCGGGCCCCGGCGGGTACTGGTTGGCCCCGCCGAACAGCGCGTTCTTCGCCGCTTCGAGCATGCCGTCCGGGCCGTCGGTGTCCGGGAAGCCCTGGCCGAGGTTGACGGCGTCGTGCTGGACGGCCAGCGCCGTCATCTCGGCGAAGATGGTCGAGGTGAACGGCCGCAGCCGGGGGACGAGAGCAGGTTCGCGCACGATCAGCCATCCTCACGGACAATGGCGATGTGGAGCAACTGACCCCCGCGAAGGTGACGCCCGCCGACCCACCGGGCGGCGCGGCCGGCGAAGAGGAAAAACGGCGCGCGCTGCGCAAGATGAAGCTCGTCGCGCTGTCGTTCCTGCTCGGCGCCACGCTCGTGTTCCTGCTGACCAGCTGGGCGCAGTCGGCCGGCTGGCCCGGCTGGGTCGGGTACGTGCGCGCCGCCGCCGAGGCCGGCATGGTCGGCGCGCTGGCCGACTGGTTCGCCGTCACGGCGCTGTTCCGGCACCCGCTCGGCCTGAAGATCCCGCACACGGCGATCATCCCGAACAAGAAGGACGCGCTGGGCAACAGCCTCGGCGACTTCGTCGGCTCGAACTTCCTGTCCGAGGAGGTCGTGCGCGACAAGCTCAAGCGCGTCGAGATCGCGCGGCGGCTCGGCGCGTGGCTGGCGCAGGAGGAGAACGCCGAACGCGTGACGTCCGAGCTGGCCACGGTGGTCCGGGCGGCCGTGCGCGTCCTCCGGGACGAGGACGTCCAGGCGATCATGGAGCAGGCGGTCGCGCGGCGGATCATCGACAAGCCGTGGGGCCCGCCGCTGGGCAAGATCCTGCAGGGCGTGTTCGCTGACGGCGCGCACCACAAGCTCGTGGACCTGATGTGCGACCGCGCCTACGAGTGGGTCCGCGACAACCACACGACGATGCTGCGCGTGGTTTCGGACCGGGCGCCGAGCTGGTCGCCGAAGTTCGTCGACGAGATGCTCGCGGACAAGGTCTACGGCGAGGTCCTGTCCTTCGCGTGGGCGGTGAAGACCGACGTCAACCACCCGATGCGGCTGGCGCTGGACAAGTTCCTCGGCGAATTCGCCCAGGACCTGCAGACCAACCCCGACGTGATGGCCCGCGCCGAGCAGGTGAAGGGCCAGATCGTGCACCACGAGGAGGTCCAGCGGCTGATCGGCTCGGCGTGGAGCACGGCGAAGGAGATGCTCCTGACGGCGGCCGAGGACCCGTCGAGCGAGCTGCGCCGGCGCGTCCGGCTCGGGCTCACGTCGCTCGGGCAGCGGCTGATCACCGACGACCAGCTCCGGTCGAAGGCCGACGGCTGGGTCGAAGGGGCCGCGGCGTACCTCGTGAAGAACTACTCACGGGAGATCACCACGATCATCACCGACACGGTCGAGCGATGGGACGCCGAGGAGACATCCCGCAAGATCGAGCTCCAGGTGGGCCGGGACCTGCAGTTCATCCGGATCAACGGCACGGTGGTGGGCGCGCTCGCCGGGCTCGTCATCTACGCCGTCGCGGAGCTGCTGTTCTGACGGCCCGGTTCTATACCACACCTGGGGGACGTTCAAGCCAGTTGTCCACAGGAAGCTGAGTTATCCCCGGGGTTATCCACAGCTTTTCACGGTGATGGCCTAACGGCTGTCCACAACGTGTGGGGGCCGGGCCGCCGGGGGCGTGGATATGTGGTGCTTCGTCCCCAAGTTGTCCACAACCGTTCGAGTGTCCACCGCTCGGATGAGGGCCGTTCAGCCTGCGGCGGCGCGGGCGCGCCAGCCGCGCGCCTTCTCGCGGTTGCCGCAGACGCGCATCGAGCACCACGTGCGCGAGCGGTTGCGCGACTCGTCGTAGAACGCCCACAGGCAGGTGTCGGCCGGGCAGATCTTCAGCCGGATCCAGTCGCCGCGCACCACCAGCCGGGCGCAGGCGATGAACACCGCCCCGACGACGTCGTCCGCGACCAGGGCCGGCCCGTCGGTGGTCAGGGAGATCCGGGCGCCGACGTCGACGCTGCCGCCGGGCAGCCGCGGGTCGCCGATCGCCGCGCGCAGGGCGTCCCGGGCCGCGCGGGCCTCGGCGGCCGGATTGGCCGTCAGCTCCTGCGCGGCCGCCCACGCGCGCCACCGCTCGGGATCTTCGAGCAGGTCGGTGCCCTCTTCGACGTTGACCGTGTTGAGGAACTCCACCACGAGGGAGGCGTCGGTGTGCACTTACCGAGTGTACGGCGGTTGCCTTCGGGTGCGCTAACCCACATAATCGCTTCACTGGTTACGCAGGATCGAAGGGAGCGAAGATGGGTGCGGTTCCGACGCTGGGCGTGGTGGCCCTCGACTGCCCCGACCCGGCGGCGCTGGCCGAGTTCTACCGTGCGGTGCTGGAGTGGGAGGCGCCCGAAGTGGCCGAAGACGGGCACTGGGTGACGCTGGCGAACCCGGGGGGCGGCGCGGGCATCGCGTTCCAGCGGGTGCCCGACTACCGGCCGCCGGCGTGGCCGTCCGCGGAGAACCCGCAGCAGATGCACCTGGACCTGAACGTCACGGACCTCGAGGCGGCGCACGAGCGCGTGCTGGGGCTGGGGGCGAAGCTGCTCGACGACAACCCGAAGACCTTCCGCGTCTACGCCGATCCGGTCGGGCACCCGTTCTGCCTCTGCGCCTGCTGACGCGTTTTTGCGTAGGCTCGGCTGTGTGATTTGTCCGAAGTGTCAGAACCAGATGCGGACCGTCGACAAGAACGGCATCCACATCGACCAGTGCGAAGGCTGCCGCGGGATCTTCCTGGACCGCGGCGAGCTCGAGGCGATCGTCGGTGCGGAGAGCTCGTTCTACGACCGGCAGCCGCCGCGGTACCAGCCCGGTCCGACGGCGCAGTACGGCCGTCCCGACTCGCCGCGGCCCTACCGCGGCGGCTACCCGGACTCGCCGAAGGCGTACCGCGGCGGTTACGCGGACTCGCCGCGGCCGCACCGCGGGTATTCGGACTCGCCGCGGCCGTACGGGCACGGGCACCGCAAGCGCAGCTTCCTCGAGAACCTCTTCGACTGAGATGGGGCTCGACCTGCGGATCTGCCCGGCGTGCGGCGAGCTGGCGGACCGCCCGGTCGTCGCGGGCGCCGTCGTCACCTGCACGAAGTGCGGGCACGAGTGGCCGTTCCGGAAGCTGCCGCTGTTCGCGCTGACCGGGCCGAGCGGCGCCGGGAAGTCGACGGTGGGGCCGCTGCTGGCCGACCGGTTCGGCGGCGACGTCGTGGTGCTGGACCAGGACATCCTCTGGGTCGGCGCCCTGCGCGACGACGTACTGGGGTTCCGGTCGGTCTGGCTGCGGATGGCGGCGATGCTGCACCAGAACGGCCGCCCGGTCGTGCTGTGCGGGACGGTCGCGCCACCGGAGTTCGAGCCGCTGCCGGAGCGCGCCCTCTTCAGCGACATCCACTACCTGGCGCTGGTCGGCTCGCCTGCGTCGTTGCGCGCCCGGCTGCGGGCGCGCCCGGCGTGGCGCGAGTGGGACGAGGAGCGGATCGACGAGATGCTGGAGTTCAACGACTGGCTCCGGAAGTCGGCCCCGGACCTCGGCGTGGACGTCTTCGACACCACGGACGCCTCCCGCGAGGCGACGGTCGACCACGTGGAGAAGTGGATCCGCGCGCGGCTGCCCTGACCCCGGAGCGCACTTTCACGTGAAAGTGCGCTCCGGGGTCAGGCCAGCGGCCAGGTGCGGCCGCCGGGGGAGTCGAGCCAGAACTCCTGGCGGCCGTCGGCCACGGTCACGCCGAACCGGTCGCGGTCCGGCTTGTCCAGCTCGCACCACTCGACGAAGGCCGCCTCGGCGAGCTCCCACAGCGCCCGCGGGCCGCCCTGGGCGACCTCGTGCGCGCCACCGCGCTTGCGGTGCCGGACCCACGAGCCGTCCGGGTGGACCAGCGCGACGCCCGATGAGTCGTCGTCGCCTTCGCGCACCGGGCGGACGCCGGGCAGTGCCAGTCCCGCGAAGAACTCGAACTGCTGGCGAGGCTGCAGCACGGTCGACATCGGCAGCCGCGTCTGCTCCCAGTCGCCGCGCGAGGGCATCGGCAGCGGGCCCGTCTCCGGGAGCCGGTGCGCGCGCAGCGGCATGAACCGGCCGTCGCGCGCGAGGACGCGGCCCTGCGCGGTGCCGTCCTCGCCGGCGACGAGCCGGACCAGCCCGGCGCCGATCGGGCGGTTCAGCGTCGTCACGATCAGCCCGCCCGGTTTGGTCTGCGCCAGCCAGGGGAGCGGGATCTCCGATACCGAAGCCGTGCACAGCACCCGGTCGAAAAGCGTGCCGGCCGGGAAGCCGAGCGCACCGTCGCCCACGGCGCACGCCGGGTGGTACCCCGCCGTCGCCAGCCGTTCGCGCGCGGTCGCGACGAGCACCGGGTCGATGTCCACTGTGGACACCCGGCCGGCCCCGCAGCGGTGGCTCAGCAACGCCGCGTTGTAGCCGGTGCCGGTGCCGATCTCGAGCACGCACTGCCCGTCGCGCACCCGCAGCTCCTCGAGCATGATCGCCATGATCGAGGGCATGCTCGACGAGCTCGTCGGCGTGCCCGCCACCGGGCCGTCGCGCCGGGCCAGCTCCCAGCGGCCCGGGTCGTCGTCGAGCTGCGTCACCAGCACGTCGCGGGAGTAGACGGTCTCCAGCCAGCCCGGGTCGCCGCGGTCGACCGCCGCCCACAGCCCGCCCGCCGGCGCGAAGAACCGCGGCAGGAAGACGTGGCGGGGCACCGCGCGGAAGGCGGCGATCCACTCCGGCGCGTGCAGGACGTCCTCGTCGAGGAGGTGCTCGACGAGGCGTCGCCGCAGCCGGGCCGAGCGCGTCATGGGACCACGGTAGCGGTGCGCGTCACACCCGAAGGTTGCAAGCAGGGTGCTTGCAATAGCTAGCACTCCCGCGTACCGTCGAAGGTGTCGCGAGGAGGTGACCGGATGGCAGAGACCGGTGGGACGTCAGGATCCGGCAGTCCCATGGAAAAGGTCGCGGACATCGCTTCCGACATCGGCGAGTACATCCGCCAGCAGCGCAACACCGCGAAGATCTCGTTGCGCCAGCTGTCGAAGCTCGCCGGCGTGTCCAACCCGTACCTGAGCCAGATCGAGCGCGGGGTCCGCAAGCCCAGCGCGGAGATCCTCCAGCAGATCGCCAAGGGCCTGCGCATTTCGGCGGAAGCGCTGTACGTGCAGGCCGGGATCCTCGACCTGCCGACGGGCGGGCCGGTGGGTGACGCGATCCGCGCCGACGCCGAGCTGACCGAACGCCAGAAGCAGGTCCTGCTCGACGTCTACGAGTCCTTCCGCCGGGAGAACGCCGCGGCACGGCCGGCCGCCACTCCCGCTCCGGAAACCCCAGACACAGCTTCAGCCGCGAACACCAAGGAGTCAGCATGACCACCCCCAAGACCGAAGACGTCAAGAAGGCCGTCACCACCGCCCTCGACCAGGTCCGCACCCCGCTGCTCGCCGCGCTCGGCGCCGGCAACCTGGCCACCCACGCCGTCACCGACGCCGTGGCGAAGGCCAAGGAGAACGTGACCAAGGGCAGCGAGACCGCCCGCAAGAACCTGCAGGAGCTGCCGACCGACGTCGAGAGCCTCCGCGAGAAGCTGGACCCGGCCGAGCTGCGCAAGGTCATCGACGAGTACACCGAGGCCGCGCTCAAGCTGTACAACAAGCTGGCCGAGTCGGGCGAGCAGGCGTGGGACAAGATCGCCGCGCAGCCGCAGGTCAAGAAGGCCATCGAGCAGCTCGAAGAGGCCCTGACCACCGCGCAGGGCCAGGCCGAGGTCGTGACCTCGGAGGTCCGCGAGCGCGTCGACGGCGTGCTGGCCAAGGTGACCAAGCGCACCCGCTCGGCCGGCGAGAAGACCGCCCGTAAGGTGACCAAGGCCGCCGGCGAAGCGGCCGACGCCATCGAGGAGCTGGGTGACGACGTCGCCCACGAGACCCGCTCGGCCAGCCGCCGGGTCGCGAACAAGACGGCTCCGAAGACGGCCGCCCCGGCCCGCCGCACGACCACGTCGAGCACCACCAGCGCCGCCGCGAAGAAGCCGGCCGCGCCGAAGACCGACAAGTGACATCGCCGTGAACTCCCGGCCCCGCCACCGCACCCGCGGTGGCGGGGCCGGGGTCGTTCGGGTGGTTTGCCGTAAGCTGTCGCTGTGCTAGTCGCCATCTGGATCCTCAACGTCATCCACTGGGGCAGCGCGCTGGTCGGGCTCTTCGCCTTCGTGCACGCGCTGCTCCAGCGCGCCGACGCCTACTCCGCGGCGGACCGCAAGACCAAGCCCGTCTGGATGCTGATCACCGGTGGCGCGACGCTCGCCATGGTGCTGTTCCCCGTGATGGGCCCGGGAATGATCTTCTACGTGCCCGCCATGGCGGCGGCGCTGGTCTACATCGTGGACGTCCGCCCGAAGCTCATCGAGGTCCAGCGCGGCGGCTCCAGCTGGTAGTTACCCTGGGGGCGTGACCTGGACCATCGCCGGGAGCCTCACCGTCGTTCCCGCCCCCACGCGTACTGACCTGCTCGCCGAGCCCGTGGCCAAGGCCCTGGCCGCGCTCGCCGACCCGGACGCCGTCGGCGTCGCGGAGATCGACCCGTCGCTCGCCGACACCGCCGCCTTCTGCGAGGCCTACGGCTCGCCGCTCGAGGCGTCCGCGAACTGCGTCGTCGTCGCCGGCAAGCGCGCCGGCGAAGTCCGCTTCGCGGCCGCGCTCGTGCTCGCGACCACCCGCGCCGACGTCAACGGCGTGATCAAGCGCCGTCTCGACGTCCGCAAGGCGTCGTTCGCACCGATGGACGAAGCCGTCTCACTGACCGGGATGGAGTACGGCGGCATCACGCCGGTCGGCCTGCCCGCCGAGTGGCCCATCCTGCTCGACCGCCGCGTCGCCGAGGCGCCCGAGCTCGTCATCGGCAGCGGGATCCGCGGCAGCAAGCTGCTGATCTCCGGCGCCGCGCTGGCCGCCCTGCCCGGCGCGGAGGTCATCGAGGACCTCGCCCGGTGACGTCCGTCTGGCTCCGGTACTTGACCGGTGCCGACATCGACACGCTCGGCATCACCGACGCCGACATCGTCGGCGCGGTCGAGGACGTGCTCGCCGACCACGGCCGCGGCCAGGTCGTCTTCGAGCCGCGCACGCACCTCGTGCCGGACAACGGCGGCAAGGGCCACTTCAACATCCTTCGCGGCCACCTGTCCGCGAAGCAGGTCAGCGGCGTGAAGGTCGTCGGTGACTTCGTGGGGAACTTCGAACGGGGCCTCCCTTCGGAAATGGCGTTGATCCTGTTGCTCGACCCGGACACCGGCATGCCGCGGGCCATCGTCGACGGCACGATGATCACCGAAGCCCGCACCGGCGCGATGACCGCCGTCGGCGCGAAGTACCTGGCCCGCCCGGATTCACGGGTGCTCGGGCACATCGGCGCCCGCGGTACCGCCTGGTGGAACGTCGTGCTGCTGGACTCCTTGTTCGACTTCGCCGAGATCCGCGTGACCAGCAAGCGCCCGGAGTCACGCGAAGACTTCGGCCGCCGGCTGTCCGAGCGGCTCGGCAAGGACGTCCGCGTCTGCGCCACGGCCGAGGAGACCCTGGACGGCGCGGACCTCCAGGTCGAGGCCTCCCGGCTCGTCGAGCCCGAGGCGCTGGTGCGCCGCGAGTTCCTCCGGCCGGGCACCTTCCTGGTGCCCTACGGCACGATCAGCGCGCTCGAGCTCACGCTGCTCGACGACGTCGACAAGGTCGTCGTCGACGACTGGCGCGAATCGCGGTCCGGCAACCCGCGGTTCGGCGCCCTGCGCCCGCAGCTCAACGCCGGCCTCCTCACCGCGGACAACGTCCACGCCGAGATCGGCGACATCGTGGCCGGGAAGAAGCCGGGCCGCGAGCACGACGCCGAACGGATCCTGTTCTGGCACCGCGGACTGTCCACAACGGACGTCGCGGTGGCGAACCTGATCCTCACCCGTGCCGAGGCTTCCGGCGTCGGCACCATGCTGCCCTACCGATGATCGTCTCCGACAGCGAGTTCGCCGACAGTGAACGGTTGATTCTGGACAAACCGCTGGTGGAAGCCCTGCGGCGGCGCCGGAAAGAGGTCTTGACAGCCCTGGCGGACCGCGCCGAGCCGCTCTACGGGGTGACCACGGGGATGGGCCGGCTGGCGGGTGTCGCGCTCGACGCGGACCAGCAGGCCGAGCACCAGCGGAACCTGCTGATCGGCCGCGCCGTCGGCGGCCCGCCGTGGCTGCCGCCCGAAGACGTCCGCGCGCTGCTCGTCGTCCGGCTGCGCGACTTCCTGCGGCCGTGGTCGGGGGTCAGCGCCGAGCTGGTGCAGTTCCTGGTGGACCGCTTGAACGACGGCTTCACGCCGGCGGTCCCGCGCTCCGGGCTCGGCAGCTCGGGCGAGATCATCGCGCTGTCCCACGCGTTCCAGACGTTCCTCGGCATCGGCACGGTCTTGGAGGACGGCGTCGAAATGCCGGCCGCTTCGGCGCTCGCTGCGCGTGGTGCGGCGCCTTTCGTTCTCGGGCCGAAGGAAGGCGCCTCACTGCTTCAGGGATCTCCGCTGGCGATGGTGCACGCCGCGCGCGGCTGGACCGAAACCCGGCGGCTCATCGACCTGCAGACGCTCACCGCGGCCATGGCGATCGACGTCCTCGGCGCGCCCCGCCAGGTGTTTTCGCCGGTCATGGCCGTGGGCGACGACCACCTGAGTGCGGTGCTCCACGAGCTGACCGGGCTGGTGGGCACGGGCCCGGTGCGGCCCGGCGTGGTCCAGGCGCCGCTGTCGGTGCGGGTCGCACCGCGGGCGCTGGCGCACGCTGCCCGCGTCAACGGCGACTTGCACGAAACCCGGCGACGCTGGGAAACGATGCCGGGCGATTCGCCATCGTTCGTCGACGGCGCGTTCGTGCCGGGGACGGCGTACCACGCGGTGGACCTGGGGTTGCGGATGGACGCGGTGACGGCCGCGCTGGTGCACCTCGGCGAGGTTTCGGTGCAGCGGACGCACCGGTTGCTGGACGAGCGGTTCAGCGGGTTGCCGCCGCAGCTCACGGCGGATCCGGGGCCACAGGCGGGTTTGGCGCCGCTGCACAAGCGAGCGGCAGGAGAACTGCACGCACTGCGGCGGCTCGCGACGCCGGCGACGCTCGGTTCGATCGACACCTCGGCCGGGCAGGAGGACGTGCAAGCGTTTGCGCCGGCTGCCGGGGAGCAATTGCGTGCTGCGGCTTCGCATC
This sequence comes from Amycolatopsis sp. cmx-13-12, assembly GCA_049998155.1. GTDB lineage: Bacteria > Actinomycetota > Actinomycetes > Mycobacteriales > Pseudonocardiaceae > Amycolatopsis. Next base: position 100,099 of record JAEBES010000004.1, read on the forward strand.
TTTTCGCGATCACGGCTGTTGAGCTGGTGACGGTGTCCCAGGCGCGGTACTTGGCCGGCGGGGAGGGGGTGCCGGGTCTTCGGGCCGCGTATGGGCGGGTGCGGTCGGTGGTGCCGCCGCTGGACGCGGACCGGCCGCTGGGGGCCGAAGTCGGGCGTTTGATCGCTGCTTGCCGGGCGGGTTTCTTCACCGAGCTGGCGATGCTTCGCTGACGCTGCGCCGTCTTCTTCACCGAGCTGGCGACGCTGAGCTGACGCTGCGCCTGTCTTCTTCGCCGAGCTGGCGACGCTGAGCCTGCCGCGCTTTTCGAGGCTGGTCACCTTCGGCCTGCGGGGGCGCCCCCCGTCTCGACTCTATCGCGCTGCGCCGACGTTTTCCCGGCGCCGGCAAGAGAAATCCACGGGGTTGTCCACAACTGCGCCCGGCTGTGGACAACCGCCCTCCGGCCGCCGCCGAATCGGACATTCGGCGGGGGTGGCGCGCTACGTTCGTCCGTGAGCGCCCTCCGAGGACGCGGGCCCCGGGAAAGGAGGGATACGACGGCGGGTCCGCGTGAAGGTGAGGGTGCGGGCATACGGGCGGAAGCCCAAAGCGCGATACAACGGGAGGGCACCTACGGACTTCGGATGATTCACCACCGGGTACACGACGGCTTCGCGAGCGCCGGCGTGGTGGGCCGCGTGCAGCGCGGCGAGGCACACCGCGCGGGCCAGCCCGGTGCGACGGAACTCCGGCAAAGTTCCGACGGGCTCCAGCTCGCCGACGGCATGACGGTCGTCGAGCCAGATCAGGCACTGGGCGGCGAACCGGCCGTCGGGGGCCTCGACCACCCAGTCCAGCCCGGCCCGGTAGGGCCAGGCGGCCATGACGGTCCGGTAGCTCGGTCCGGTCACCCTCGACGGGTGCCAGACCGTGCGGTGCACGGCCACGCGGCGGTCCAGATCGTCCGCTCCGGCCGGCCGGAGCGTGAAGCCGGACGGCACCACCGGCTCGGGCAGATCCACGAGGAGGCGAGAAATATACGACTGGAAAACGGGACTCTCCCGAAGCGCGTAACCGCAACGCTCCAGAGCGGCGACGACATGCTTCTCGGCGTCGAGCACGGTGACAGCGAGCTCGGCGGCGGAGGCGGTGTCTTCGAACCACGCGAGCACCTCGGACGCGAGTCCGCGGCGCGCCGGATCCACGAGCAGCGCGAGTTCACCGGGTAGCGAAATCCAGCCCCACGCGACGACTTCGCCATCCGCTTCCCACAGCGCCGTCGGCCACTCGGCTTCCCGGCCGGCGTGCTGGAACCGCTGCCACGCGAGGTCCCCGACGTGCAGCGAACTCGACTTCGACCAGATCCGCTGGGCCAGATCCTGCATGGCCCGCAGGTCGGCCGGACCGGCGTAGCCGCGGCGGGTGACGGCGGGCATGGGCAGCATCGTCCTGTGCCGCGCCGGCCTTCGCCAAGCGATTTACCGATCCGGCCGGGAGCAGGCCGGCCTCCGGTGGCGGGTAACCGTTGCCACACAACCGGATGGCCGTGACTGTGGTCGAATCGGTACGGCACCGTGCCGAGGAGGTGGATGTGGACGCCGGACTGCTCGGGCGCGCGGCCGCGATGTTCGCCGTGACGAACGTCGACGACCTGGTGCTGCTCGCGGTGTTCTTCGGCCGGACGGTCGGCCGTCGCGGTGCGCTCAAGGTCGTGGTGGGGCAGTTCCTGGGCTTCGCGGCGATCCTGGCCGTGTCGGTCGCGGGTGCGCTCGGAGCGAGGCTGCTGCCGGAGGGCGCGGTTCGCTGGCTGGGTGTGCTGCCGCTGCTGCTCGGCGTCCGCGCGGCCTGGCAGGCCTGGCGGGCTTGGCGTCAGGACGACGACGAGCCACCACCGGCGGCCGGCGTGCTCGGCATCGCCCTGGTGTGCTTCGCGAACGGCGGCGACAACGTCGGGGTGTACGTCCCGGCGTTCGCCGCCACCGGGCCCGCGGGTCTGGTCGGCTATGTCGCGGTGTTCCTGGCGGGCGTGGCGGTGTGGTGCGCCGCGGGCCGGTTCCTCGCGACCCGGCCGGGGGTGGCGCGGGTGCTCGCCCGGTGGGGTCACGTGGTGCTGCCGCTGGTGCTGATCGCGCTCGGGGTGCTGATCCTGGTCGGCGCGTTCTGATCTACTGCGCGGGGGCGGACGCCGCCGGGGCGTGAAAGGTTGCTCCTCTGTGGTGTACCCGACTCGGGTGCAGCCGATCACCGAGGCAAGGCGTCAGGTGATCATGAATCTGAGAACCAGGCTTCTTGCCATCGTCACGTTCACGCTGTCCGCGGCCGTCGCCGTGGTCGCGCCGGCATCGGCGGCCACCGGGTCCGGCATCGGCACCCAGACCGTGGAACTCGCCGCGCCGGCCGGGAGTGGTCTTGCGCCCTACGTCGCCGTCATCAAGCCCGTCACCGCCGAACGGCTCGGGAACAGCTGGCACGAGGGGTGCCCGGTCGGTCCCGACCAGCTGCGGCTGGTCAACCTGAGCTTCCTCGGCTTCGACGGTGCCGTGCACCGGGGCGAGCTGGTCGTCAACGCCGATCGGGCGCTCGAGGTCGCCCGCGTCTTCGGTGACCTCTACTTCGGACGGTTCCCCATCGAGCGGATGGAGACCGTCGAGAAGTACAACTCCGACGACGACGCTTCCATGGCGGCCAACAACACCTCGGCGTTCAACTGCCGGGCGATCACCGGCGGCACCGCCTGGTCGAACCACTCCTACGGGCGGGCCATCGACATCAACACCGTCCAGAACCCGTACATCTCCGGCAGCGGCGCGGTCTACCCGCCCAACGGGGCGCCCTACGTCGACCGGACGCAGCACGTGCCCGGCATGATCCACGCGGGTGACGTCACCGAGCGGGCGTTCAGCTCCCGTGGCTGGACCTGGGGCGGCTCCTGGGACACCCCGATCGACTACCAGCACTTCGAGAAGCCCTGACCCACCGACCGAAACCACTGGGGCAACACAGAAGTCCGTGGGCTGCGTCTGGGAATGGCCGTGATGGGAACCGCAGCCTCACGCACTGGGGATGAATAAGCTCTCCCAGGATCGTCGTCGGATGGACCGGCGGCGATCCTGGGCAGGTCGGGCCGGGCGGCGGCGGTGCGGCCGCCCGTCAGTCGCGGCGGGCGTTCTGCAGGGCCAAGCCGCGCGGGGTGGCCAAGCGGGTGATCAAGGCGAACGCGCCGTCGCACAGGAGCGCCAGGACCACTGCTCCCAAGCCGCCCGCGAAGATGGCTCCGTAGCCCTGGGCGCCCAGTGCGAAGCCGTCCACTATGTAGCGGCCCAGGCCGCCGCCGTCGTTGACGATCGCTCCGATCGCCACCGTGGCGATCAGCTGCAAGAACGCCACTCGCGCGCCCGCGAGGATCACCGGGGACGCCAGGGGCAGCTCGAGGCGCGTCATGATCTGCCACTCGCGGTAGCCCGTTCCGCGGGCCGCGTCGATCGTCTCCTGCTCCAGGGACACCACGCCCGCGTACGTGTTGGTGAACAACGGCGGCATCGCCAAGGCGACCAAGGCGAGCAGCAACGGCCAGAACGCCGTGTCGAGCTCCCAGCGGCTCGCCAGGAACCAGAACAGGATGATCAGCCCGAAGCTCGGGATCGCGCGGCCGATGTTCACCGCGCTGCTCGCGAGGAACGCGCCCCGGCGGTAGTGCGCGAGCCAGAGCGCCGCCGGGATGGTCAGCGCCGCCGCGATCGCCAGGGCGAGCAGGGAAAACCTGAGGTGCTCCAGCGTGCGGTACGGGACGCCGGCCTTGTCGGTCCAGCTCCAGCGGTTCGGGTCCGCGAGCCACGCGTTCAGCTGGTCGAGGAAGCTCATCGCGTCCGCACCTTCCGCGACCAGGGCGCCAGCACGCGCTCGCTGAGCCAGAGGACCAGGTCGACCACCACCGCCAGGGCGACCGACAGGACCACGCCGACGATGATCTCCGTCGAGTTGGGGGTCGCCGTCTGGATGCCCGCGCGGATGAAGTAGCCCAGGCCGCCGAGGCCGAGCATCGAGGTGACCGTCACCAGGCCGATCGTCGTCACCGCCGCGACCCGCAGGCCGGCGATCACCACCGGCAGGGCGAGCGGTAGCTCGATCTGCCAGAGCAGCCTGCCGCGCGTGTACCCCATGCCGACCGCGGCCTCGCGGACCTCGTTGGGCACCTGGTCGACGCCGGTGACGATGTTGCGGACCAGGATGAGCAGCGTGTACGTCGCGAGCGGGATCATCGCGGAGACGAACGTCAGCCCGAAGAACGGCACCAGGACCGCGAACGCGCCCAGGCTCGGGATCACGTACAACGCGCCCGCCGTGCCGAGGATCACCGGATACGACCAGCGGTAACGCAGGGAGACGACGGCGAGCCCGATCGAAACCACCAGGCCGATGCCGAGCGCGGCGCCGGTCAGCGAGATGTGCTCGACGAGGCGCTGGGCGATGTCGTCGGCGTTGCGGTCCACCCACTTCCACTGGAAGATCGGGGGCTCGCTGTCGGCGGCCAGCGGCGTCACCGTGGTCACGTGCACCGGGCGACCCTACCCCGATCGGGCCCAAAAATTCCGCGGAGTGGGAATTGCGCGTGTTTTCTCCCACGATGTGGATTCTTGTCGGAGGTCAGGACTAGGGTCCTTTCGTCTGTTCGAGTGACGAGGGAGTGGGGATTCGTGCGCTGGTTCCGGAACGCGTCCGTGGTGGCGGTGGCCGTCGCGGCGACGCTCGGTTTGGCCGCCTGTGGCGGCAGCGACAGCGGTGACAAGCCCGCTGCGCAGGGCAAGGGTGGCGCGCCGATCGTCGTCGCGTCCTTCAACTTCACCGACAGCCAGATCCTCGCCGAGATCTACGCGCAGGCGCTGGAGGCCAAGGGCTACCCGGTGACGCGGAAGCTGAACCTCGGGTCGCGGGAGCTGATCTACCCGTCGCTGAAGTCCGGTGAGCTGCAGTTCATCCCGGAGTACCAGGGCGCGGCGATCACCACCGGCTTCGGCAAGGAGGCCGGCAAGACCGCACAGGAAGAGCACGATCAGCTGGCGAAGCTGTTCGAGCCCAGCGGCATCGGGCTGCTGAACTTCGCGCCCGCCGAGGACAAGAACACCTACATCGTCAAGTCCGACCTGGCCAAGGACAAGGGCATTGCGTCGATCAGCGACCTGAAGAAGCTCGACAAGGTCGTCATGGCCGGTCCGCCGGAGTGCGAGAAGCGCCTTCCGTGCTTCAAGGGCTTCACCGACGTCTACAAGCTGACCAACATCAGCTTCCAGACCATCCAGGAAGCCGGCCCGCGCGTCCAGCAGCTCAAGTCCGGGGCCGTCACGGTCATCCCGGTCGACTCGGTCAGCCCGCTGACCGGCGACCCGGCCTACACCGTGCTCAAGGACGACCTCAACATCGTGCCGACCGAGAACGTCGTGCCCGCGGTGAACAAGAAGGTCCTCGACGAGCGCGGTGCTGACTTCGCCAACGCCGTGAACGCGGTGAGCGCGAAGCTGACCACGGACGTCATGCGCGACCTGAACAAGCGCGTGGACGCCGACGGCGAGAAGGCGGCGGACGTCGCCAAGGACTGGCTGGGCCAGGCCGGACTCTGAGTGCGGCGAGGGCCCTCGGGAACAACGTTCCGAGGGCCCTCGCTCCGCTGATCGGTCAGCAGGACGTCCTAATCGGTCAGCAGGACGCCCTCGGGGACACTCGTCACCTCGATCCGGCGCCAGATCGTGCGCCAATCCGCCAGCTCGTGGTAGCGCCGCAGCTCGGCGAGGCCGCCGAGCCAGCCGCCCCAAGCCGAATACGGCGGGTTCGACGGGTCGAAGCCGCTGTGCACGATGGTGAGCCGGGTCTTGCCGTCCGAACCGTCCAGCTCCCAGGTGGTCGTCTCGTTGTCGATGAAGCGCAGCGCCGCTTTGCGGCCCGGCTCGAACTCGACGAACTTGGCGCCGCCGGGGTCCACGTCGAACCCGCCCATGGCGAACCGGCCGCCGAGGCGCGGCTCGATGTCCACGTTGGCGCGGAACCAGTTGCGGAAGTGCTCCGGCTGGACCATGGAGTCGAACACCGCGTCCGGTGCCGCGTCGATGACGACCGACGCGCGCAGCTCGCTCGACGTGAAGTCCACCTTCGGGGTCAGCTCGCGCCCGGCCAGGTAGTCGGCCAGGTTGGCGATCGCCAGCGCCCAGAACGTCTGCACCGCGCCGCGGGCACCGGCCTTGTCGTTGATGATCTCCTCGAAGCCGGGCAGGTCGCTGTGGCTGAGCGTGACCAGCGTCCCGTCCGCGTCTTCGTCCACTTCGAACTGCACCGTGTCCTCGACGCCCTCCACGGTCCAGCCGAAGCGGATGCTGCGCTCGTCCACGTGCAGTACGCGCTGGTGCGGCTCGGCGCCGTCCGGGGTGGAGGGGCCCCAGAACTCGTACCTGCCGGGCAGGTCGACCTCGGCGTGCTCGGTCAGCCAGACGCGCAGCGCGGCCGGGTCGGTCAGCGCCTCCCACGTGACCTTCGGCGGGGCCGGCACGACGGCGCTCAGGACCAGATCAGGTTCGGTCATCGGGATTTCCCTTCGGGTAGCAGGCGACGGCCAGGCGGAACGCGTCGCCTTCGGCGCCGCCGTAGCGGGTGAACAGGTCCTGCAGCGTCTGCTGCAGTTCGTCGAGGAACGCCTTGCGCTGCTCCGGGCGCACCCGGATCTCGCCGGACACGCCGATCGAGGGCAGGTCCGGCCGGGTGCGGTCGAGGGCGGCGACGTCGGCCTGCACGTCCTCCATCAGGTCGACGAGGTAGCCGAGGCTGAGCCGGTCGCGCGTCTGCCGCAGCCCGATCCGCCCCACCAGGCCGGGGGAGAGCCAGTAGGACCGGGCGGTGGCCTGGTAGATCCCCTCGTGGATCCCCCGCACCCGGCGCTCGGCGACCTGGCCGACCAGCCCGGCCTCCAGCAGGCGTTTCACGTGGTAGTAGACCCGTTGCGGGGTCTGGTCGAGCTCGACGGCGACCTCGGTGCACGACCGGGGCTCGGCGAGCTGCCGCAGCACTTCGATCCGCTGCGGCTTGAGCAGGGCCTCGGCCTGCTCGATCTGTTCGAGGTAGACGACGTCTCTCATAGCGAAAATCAGCTTGTACGTAAAAACTTTTTTTGTCAATGGGCAAGCGGCCACGGCGCAGCGGTGCTGCCGGGTGGCTAAGCGGTCCCGCTGACGACCCACGCCCGGGCCGTCAGCGGGATCGAGCCGTCCGGATCGGCCGGCAACCGGTCGCGCAGCAGCTCGCGGAGGCGGTCGCGGTGGGACTCCGGCAGCGTGGCCAGGTACGACGGCGCCGGGCCCTGCGCGCCGAGGAACGGCTGCCAGTAGTCGTCGAAGTCCGCGAACACCGTCGGGATCGTGATCTCCCCGACGGACACCGCCGTGAAACCCGCGTCCGTCCACAACCGGCCCAGCGGCTCCGGGCGGCACAGCGGGAACTTGCGGCCCTCGTCCAGCTCGGCGACCGCCGAGAGCTCGGCGGCCGCGTCCCAGAAGCGGCGGATCAGCTCCATGCCCTCGGCGAGGTCCCACAGGTAGGTCGCGGCCAGTCCACCCGGGACGGTCACCCGGGCGATCTCCGCCGCCGCTCGGGCCGGCTCGGGGACGAAGTTCAGCACCAGACCCGACACCACCACGTCGAACCGGTCGTCCGGGAACGGCAGCGAGCGCGCGTCCGCGAGGGTGAACGTCGCCCGCGGGTCGGTCACGCCGGCGCGAGCCGTCTTCAGGAAGCCCTCGGACGGGTCGGCGCCGACGACCTCCGCAGGGTCCGCCGCCGTCAGCACCGCCGAGGTCAGCGCACCCGTGCCGCAGCCGACGTCGAGCCAGCGCCGGCCGGCCGGGGCGCCGAGCTGCCGGACGAGCGTCGCCGCGATCCGGCGGCTCCACCGTCCGATGTAGGCCTCGTAAGCGTCGCCTGACTGCCACATGCCGCCGAGTACAGCACAGAAACCGCTGCTCAGCCGCCGGTCAGTGTCTCGGTGGCGTCCTGGCCCGCCGACGTCGTCCGGTGCAGGAACCCGGCGATCAGCGCCAGCTCGTCCTCGCTGTAGCCGGCGCAGAGCTCGTCCATTGCGGTGTTCATACCCGCGTACAGCCGGAACAGCTCCCCGGTGCGGCCGCGGACCGCGCGGACGGCGACCGAGCGCCGGTCGGCCGCGTCGGGGTCGCGTTCGCGGACGATCCAGCCGCCCTTCTGCAGCCGGTCGAGGATGCCGGTCATCGTCGCCGGGTGCAGCCCGGCCCGGCGGGCCAGCGCACTCGGGCTCAGCGGGCCGTGCCGGGCGATCAGCTCCAGGCAGTCCAGGTCGACGTCCTTGAGTCCCAGCCGGTCGCTGACCTGGTGGTTCAGCAGCGCGAGCTGGTTGCGCAGCTCACGCAGGGCGTCCTTCACCGCCACGGTCGACCGGCGGTGCGCTCCCGAACCCATGCCGGGAGCCTAACCGCCGAGGGCCATCCGTGTGTACGCGCGGACGTCGGCGTCCGAGTCGCCGCGCCGCGCCCGCAGCCGCGCGGCAACCTCCGGCGAGGCCGCCCACTTGCCCAGTGCCTGCACGGCGGCGCGCCGGACGTTCGGGTGCTCGTCCTCCAGCGCCCCGAGCAGCGGTTCCGACGGCGTGGCCAGCGCACCCAGGGCCGTCGCGGCCCCGCGGCGCACCTGCCAGGCCAGGTCCGCCAGCGACGCGAACGCCAGCCGTGCCAGCTCACCGCCGCAGCCCAGCTCGGCCGCCGCGGTCAAGGCCGCCGCACGGACCAGGGGATCCGGGTCGACCGCCAGGGCGGCCACCGTGCCGGTCGACCGCGGGTCGCCGATCGTGCCCAGTCCCGTGGCGGCCGCCACCCGGATCTCGCGCGAGGCGTCCGCCGCCGCGGAGGCCAGTGCCGAAGCGGCGTCCAGCGACACCAGGCCCCGGACCGCCTCGAGCCGGACCGCGACCGCGGGGTCCGCCAAAAGCGAGGAGAAAAGCGGCTCGTCGCCGAGCCGCAGGGCGCGCAGGACGTCCAGGGCCACCGACCGCACGTCCGCGTCGGACACCGACAAGGCCGACCGCAGCCCGTCACCCAGGGACGACGTCGGCGTCAGCACCTCCACCAGCTCACGCAGCCCGGCCGCCGCAGCGGCCCGCACACGCGCGTCGATGTCGTGCAACGCCGTCACCAGCGCGGGGCCGAAGCCGTCCGGCGCCGACTCGGTGAGCACCGCGATCGCCGTCGTGCGGACCTCGGCGTCCGGATCGGCCAGGTACGGCGACAGCACAGCGAGCGACGGCTGTTCTTCCGCCAGCGCGACGACTTCGAGAACCCGCGGCGACGAATGCGTCCGCGCCGGAGCCACGGTGGTCGCGTCCGGCGGCGTGTGCCCGCTGAAGGCCGTGTGGGTGCCGAGGAGCTCGACGTCGAAGTCCGGCACCGCGAACTCCGGCACCGGCACGACGTAGGGCGCCACCGGCCGCTTCAGGAACTCCATCTCGCCGGCCGCCGTTTTGCGCAGGTTCAGGTGCGCGAGCCACGAGACGTCGTCGCGGCCCGGGTGGTCGGTCCGGTCGTGGTAGAGGCCCCACCGGCTCTCGGTCCGCATCAGCGACGCCCGCGCGGCCATCTCGGCGCAGTCGCGGATGAACGTCACTTCGGCGCAGCGCATCAGCTCGTGCGGGGTCCGCGCGCCCATCGAAGCGATCTCGCCGGACATCCGCGCGAACGTCTCCAGGGCGATCTCCAGCTTCGCCGTCGTCTTGGGCGGGGCCACGTAGTCGTTGACGAACCGGCGCAGCTTGTACTCCACCTGCTGCTGCGGCGGACCGTCCGGAGTGGACAGTGGCCGGTAGATCAGCTCGTGGGCGAGACCGATCTGGTCCTCGGGTAGCGGAACACGAGGACGGAGGGCGCCCGAAGCGTGCGCGCCCGCCAGGTCGCCGTAGACGAACGCACCGATCATGTAGTTGTGCGGCACGCAGGCGAGATCGCCCGCCGCGTACAGGCCCGGGACGGTCGTCGCGCCGTTCTCGTCCACCCAGACGCCGGACGCCGAATGCCCGCCGCACAGGCCGATCTCCGAGATGTGCATCTCGACGTCGTGCGTGCGGTAGTCGTGGCCGCGGGTGGCGTGGAACGTCCCGCGCGTCGGCCGTTCGGTCGTGTGGAGGATGTTCTCGAGCGCGCCCAGCGTTTCCTCGGGCAGGTGCGTCAGCTTGAGGTAGATCGGCCCGCGGGCCGAGGAGATCTCGCGCGCCACCTCGGCCATCATCTGCCCGGACCAGTAGTCGCAGTCGACGAAGCGATCGCCGGCCGCGTTGACCTGGTAGCCGCCGAACGGGTTGGCGACGTAGGCGCAGGCCGGGCCGTTGTAGTCCTTGATCAGCGGGTTGATCTGGAAGCACTCGATCCCGGACAGTTCCGCGCCCGCGTGGTAGGCCATCGCGTAGCCGTCGCCGGCGTTCGTCGGGTTCTCGTACGTGCCGTAGAGGTAGCCGCTCGACGGCAGCCCCAACCGTCCACAAGGGCCGGTCGCGAGGATCACCGCGGACGCCGACACCGTGACGAACTCGCCGGTCCGCGTGTTGAACCCGGCCGCGCCGACCGCGCGTCCGCCGGACGTCAGCACCCGCACCGGCATCACGCGGTTCTCGATCGTGATGCGCTCGCGCATGTGCTTCGCCCGCAGCACGCGGTAGAGCACCTTCTTGATGTCCTTGCCCTCCGGCATCGGCAGGACGTAGCTGCCGGACCGGTGCACGCGCCGCACGGCGTACTCGCCGTACTCGTCCTTTTCGAACTTGACGCCGTACTTCTCCAGCCGCTGCACCATGGCGAACCCGCGCCGCGCGGTCTGGTACACCGTGGACTGGTTGACGACGCCGTCGTTGGCGCGGGTGATCTCGGCGACGTAATCCTCCGGTGTCGCCTTACCCGGGATGACCGCGTTGTTGACGCCGTCCATGCCCATGGCCAGCGCGCCCGAGTGCCGGACGTGCGCCTTCTCCAGCAGCAGCACGTTGGCGCCGTTCTCGGCGGCGGTCAGCGCGGCCATCGTCCCCGCCGTCCCGCCGCCGATGACCAGGACGTCCGTCTCGAAGTGCGTCCGCGCGGACAGCGGGGGTGCTTCGAACGTCATGCGGCCACCAGCCCGTCCAGCACCTCGGCGCGCTCGGCGGCCACGGCGGGCTCGGCCGTCCGCGGCCGCGACGACTCGACGACCTTCGCCAGCCGCCCGTCGCGGGTCAGCACCGCGACCCGGTCGGCCAGGAACAGCGCTTCGTCGACGTCGTGGGTCACGAACACCACCGTCGTCGGCCGCTTGCGCCAGACCTCCACGAGCAGCCGCTGCATGGCCGTGCGGGTCTGGGCGTCCAGTGCCCCGAACGGTTCGTCGGCGAGGATCACCCGCGGTGACCCGGCGAGGGTGCGGGCGAGCTGGACGCGCTGCCGCATGCCGCCGGAGAGCTCCCGCGGCAGGTGGTCCTCGTAGCCGGCCAGGCCGACCTGGGACAGCCACGACTCGGCCTCCACCCGCCGCCGCGCCCGTGGCACGCGCCGGATGGACAGCGGCAGCTCGACGTTGCGGCGCACCGAACGCCAGGGCAGCAGCCCGTCGTCCTGGAACACCAGCGCGCGTTCGGCCGACGTGCCGGTCACTTCCACGCCGGCGGACAGGACGCGGCCCGACGACACCGGCAGCAGCCCGGCGAGCGTGCGCAGCAGGGTCGACTTCCCGCAGCCGGAAGGCCCGGTGACGGCGAGGATTTCGGCGTCGGCGACGTCCAGGTCGATGCCGGACAGCACCGCCCGTTGTCCGTAGTGGACGGTCAGGTTCTCGATGCGGAGGCTCATGCGTTCTCCCCTCGGGGCAGCCAGCGGGTGGCGCGGCGGCCGAGCAGTTCGACGGCGGCCGAGGTGACCCAGCCGAGCAGGCCGATGGTGAGCATCCCGACGATCACGCCGGGGTAGTCGACGACGGTGTAGGCCTGCCAGGTCCGGTAGCCGACGCCGAACTCGCCGGAGATCATCTCCGCCGAGATCACGCAGATCCACGAAACGCCCATGCCGACGGACAACCCGCCGAACACGCCGGGCAGCGCGCCCGGCAGCACGACGTTCCACAGCACGCGCCGCCGCGAGCCGCCCATCGTGCGGATCGCGTCTTCCCAGACCACCGGCAGCGCGCGGACCGCGTGCCGCGTGCTGACCACGACCGGGAAGAACGCCGCGAGGAACGTGATGAAGATGATCCCCTGCTCGTTGGTGGGGAAGAGCAGGATCGCGATCGGCACCACGGCGATCGCCGGGATGGGCCGTACGACTTCCAGGAGCGGCTGGACGATGTCGGACGTGCCGCGGGAGCGCGCGATCGCCGTGCCGAGGCCGATGCCGAACACCGCGGCCAGCGCGAAGCCTGTGACGATCCGGCGCAGCGAATCGAGCAGGTCCTGGTAGTAGACGGCGGTGCCGAGCTGGTAACCGAGGTCACGGGCGACTTCGACCGGCGTGGGCAGGCGGTCGAAGTGCAGCCACAGGTCGACGTCGAACGCGGTCAGCAGTTCCCAGACGACCAGCGCGGCGACGATGCTGCCCGCGCGGACGGCGAGCCGGCTGAACTGGCGTCTCGGCGGCGCTGGTGGGGCTTCCGTGATGGCGGGTTCCTGCTCCAGGGTTTGGGTCATCGGGACTCCTCCACGGCTTGCGCGTAGCTGACGATCGAGCCGGGGTGCCCGGCGAGGTGGGCGCGGGCGCCGTCTTCGGTGGTGAAGGGCAGCAGCGCGCCGCCCGCGTCGCGGACCCAGACGGCCTTGTCGGCGAACCAGCGGGTGCCTGTGGCCGCGTCGGGGACGTAGGCCGCGCGGACCGGTTTCGCCGCGTGCGCCACCGCCTTGAGCAGACACGACGGTGTGGCGGCCGGGTGTGTGGCGGTCTCGCCGGACAGCCACAGCTCACCGGCCGTGCGCGGATCGGTGACGGGCTGCGAGCACGTCGTGTCGAAGCCCGTCACCGGCGCTGGGTTGTCCAAAGTGGACGCAGCTGTGTCGTAGGCCGGGCCGTAGATCTCCCGCAGGTACCGGTCGTCGACGAAGGCGCCGAGGTCGAGCCGCTTGATGTTGCCGATCGAACGCAGGAACGGCGCGTCGGTCTCCAAAGCGCTGATCAGCGGGCGTTTCAGCGGAAGGTCGAAGGTGACCATGCCGCCGGCGCCGTTGTAGAGGTAGACGACCTCGGGCGGCAGTTTGGTGGCGGAAGCGACCTTCAGCGCCGCGTCCATCGGGTGCTGGTGCAGGTAGTCCGTCGCGTCGCGTTGCGCGCGCAGGAACTCCGTGACGACGTCGTGGTGACTGTCCGCATAGGACTCCCGGACGACCACGCCGTGCCAGGTCGGCAGGTTCAGCGCCGAGCCGTCGTAGAGCAGCCGGGCCTGGTTCGCGAACACCAGCTGGCCCGGCCACGCGACGAACTGCCCGAGCGCGTCGACCGAACCCGACTGCAGCCCGGACGCGCCGACCGCGGGTGCCTGGTTCTGCAGGTGGACGTCGTCGGGCCCGATGCCGATGTTCTGCAGCGCGTGCACGGTGGTGCCGTGCCCGGCCGAGCCGACGCTGGCCGAGATCTTCTTCCCGCGCAGGTCGGCCAGGGTGTGGGCCGGTGATTTCGGCGGCACGACGACCATGTTCAGCGCGCCCAGCAGGTTGTAGCCGGTGGCGGCGACCAGCTTGGTGTGCCCGTCGCCGAACTCCTGCGTCCGGGAGCCGTTGATGAGCAACGGGTAGTCGCCCATCGAACCGATGTCGATCTTGCCGGCCACCATCTGCGCGGTGATCGGGGCGCCGGTCGAGTAGTCCTGCCAGGTGACGTGATAGCGCTTCCCGTCCCGGTTGCCCAAGGCGGCGAGCCGCTTCTCGAAGTACCCCAGCGAGCGCAGCAGCGTGCCCGCGGTGACGGTGTTGATCGTCTTCGACTGGTAGCCGATGACGACGTCGGCATCGTTCGACGTCGACGCGTTCGCGGTGCAGCCCGCGGCCAGCAACGCGGCGGCGAGCAGGAGGCGGGTCGCTCTCATCGCAGCAGGTAGGGCATGTTGATGGTGACCGCGCCGGTCGGGCAGCGCGCCGCGCAGGGCCCGCAGTACCAGCACTCGTCGACGTGCATGTACGCCTTGTCGGTGTCCGGGTCGATGGCCAGGGAGTCGAGCGGGCACATGTCGACGCACAGCCGGCAGCCGTCGAGGCACTTCGACTCGTCGATCGTCACCGGGACGTCGACCCGGCTCGGCACGAGGGGCATGGTGGTCTCCTTCAGGAACGGTCGAGGCGGGCGCGCATGGTGAGGCGGTCGCCGCGCAGCCGGATGTATTCGAGGTCGACGGGCCGTCCGTCGGCGAAGTGCGTGAGGCGTTCCCACCGCAGCAGCGCCGCGCCCGGCGGGACTTGGAGGACGGCGGCGGTTTCGGGGTCGGCGTTGAGGGCTTCGATGTCGATGTCCGCGTAGCCCAGCCGCTGCCCGGACGTCTCCTCGATGAGCGCGAAGACGTCCCGGCCGGCGAGGTCGTGCTCCAGCAGCGGCTTCCCGATCTCCGGCAGCAGGTAGGTCAGGTCGAGCGACAGTGGGACGCCGTCGAGTTTTCTGAGTCGCTCGAGGTAGACGACTTCGGAGCGGTCGGGTACGCCGAGCCGGTGCGCCACCACGGCGGGCGCGGGCACGAGGTCCGCCGCGCGGACCTCGTTGGTGACCTCGCCGTGTTCGCGCAGCACCTCGGCGAGCCCGGCCAGCCGGTTGAGCCCGTGCGGGTACTTGTGCCCGACCACGACCGTGCCGACCCCCGGCTGGCGGGTGATCAGGCCGTCGTCACGCAGCAGGGCGAGGGCCTCCCGCACGGTGTTCCGGGTCACCGAGAACTCCGCCGTGAGGTCCTCTTCGCACGGCAGCGTCTCCTCGGCCAGCACCTGACGGCGCAGCAGATCGGCGAGCTGCCGGGCGCTGTCCGACCGCGTCCGCCGGGGTGTCGTGGGCATGGCGGCGAGGATGGCCAGCGCACGTTAACACCGTGTTACGCCACTTCCGGTCCCCTCGGCGACGCGCTGACCAGCGGAAACGGTTGTCCAGAGCGGACTTGCGCCGCTCACTATCTGGGACGTGCGAGGGCGGCCGCCGCGGGTGCGGTGCGCGGTGAAATCGTGGACCCTGATTCGTACGCCTGGGAGAAGGAGTGAAATGGGAAAGGTCACGGCCACCGCGGAGCGCACCATCGACGCCCCGGCCGACAAGGTCCGCGCGCTCGTCGCCGACTACGCCGAGACGCGGCCGAAGCTGCTCACCGAGCACTACCGCGACTACCAGGTGACCGAGGGCGGCGTCGGCGCCGGGACCGAGGCCCGCTGGAAGCTGCAGGCGACCTCGAAGCGGGTGCGTGACGTGGCGGCGACCGTCACCGAGCCTCGCCCGGGGACGCTGGTCGAGACGGACGCGAACTCCAGCATGGTCACCACCTGGACGGTCACCGAAGCGGGTGAACGCAGTGTGGTGAAGATCGAGACCACGTGGGACGGTGCGGGCGGCATCGGCGGCTTCTTCGAGAAGACGTTCGCGCCCGGCGGGCTCAAGAAGATCTACGACGGCGTCTTGGAGAAGCTCGCCGAGATCGTGTGACGCCTCACAATCGGAATCTACGCCCCGGTTAGCTGGTTACATCGGGTGGAATCCGGGGCGCCTGCCCCGCTTCGAGACTTGGAGGAGATTCGACGATGAGCACGGCGACCGAAATCCGGCTGGCTTCGCGTCCGGAGGGCGTGCCGACGCACGACAACTTCGAGATCGTCGACACCGAGGTGCCGACGGCCGGCGACGGCCAGATCCTGGTCCGCAACCTGATCATGAGCGTCGACCCCGCGATGCGCGGCCGCATGAAGGACGTCAAGTCCTACGCGCCGCCGTTCCAGGTCGGCGAGGTCATGTCCGGCGGCGCGGTCGGCGAGGTCGTCGAGTCGAACGTCGACGACGTCAAGGTCGGCGACCACGTCCTGCACCAGGCGGGCTGGCGCACCCACGCCGTGCTCGACGCGGGCCGGTACGTCAAGGTCGACGGGGCCGCGGCGCCGCTGTCGACCTACCTCGGCGTGCTCGGCATGCCGGGTCTCACGGCCTACTCGGGCCTGCTGGAGTCGGCCGAGTTCAAGCCGGGTGACACGGTGTTCGTCTCGGGCGCGGCCGGCGCGGTCGGCTCGCTGGTCGGGCAGATCGCGAAGCTGAAGGGCGCCAAGCGCGTCATCGGCTCGGCGGGGTCGGCGGAGAAGGTCCGCCACCTCATCGACGACCTCGGCTTCGACGCCGCCTTCAACTACAAGGACGGCCCGGTCGTCGAGCAGCTGCACAAGGCGGCGCCCGAGGGCATCGACGTCTACTTCGACAACGTCGGCGGCGAGCACCTCGAAGCGGCGATCGACGCGATCACCCTGCACGGCCGGATCGTCATCTGCGGGATGATCTCCACGTACAACGCGACCGAGCCGACGCCGGCGCCGCGCAACCTCGCGCAGGTCATCGCCAAGCGGCTGACCATCCGCGGCCTGCTGGTGATCGACCACTGGCACCTGCAGCAGCAGTTCGTCAGCGAGATCGCGCCGCTGGTCAGCTCCGGTGAGATCAAGTACTCGGAGACCTTCGTGGACGGCATCCGCAACGCGCCCGAGGCGTTCCTCGGCCTGCTGTCGGGCGCCAACACCGGCAAGATGCTGGTCCGCATCGCCGACTAGAGGCGTTCGGCCAGCTCCGGCAGGGTCGACGCGGTGTAGGGGGGCGCGGGCGAGCCGGGCAGCGGGTGGACACCGGGACGGGTGAGCAAGGCCGTCTCGAGCCCCGCCGCCTGGGCGCCCGCGATGTCCCAGTCGTGCGCGGCGATCATGACCGCGCGCTGCCCGGGGTAGGCCGCCGTGACCTGCCGGTACGGCTCCGAGGCGGGCTTGAGCCTGCCGACCTGCTCGGCCGAGAAGATCCGGTCGAGCAGCGGGGCCAGCCCGGCGTTCTGGAGCTGAGCCTCGGCGGTGGCGAGCGGCGAGTTCGTCAGCGCGACGACGGTGTGGCCCTGCTCCCGGAGCTTCGCGAGGCCCGGTTCGACGTCCGGATGGGCGGGGAGACTGCGGAGTCCCTCGCCGATCTTCTGGAGATCGACGTCCCGCCCGTGCCGCGCGGCGACCTCGATGGCGGCGTCGCCGGCGATGCCCGCGAAGTCGCGGTAGCCGCCGGTCGCCGTCACGGTCAGGACGGTGTGGATGGCCAGGCCGAACCACTCGCGCCGCAGCTCGGGCCCGCCGATGACGGCGTCCATCGGCGTGAGGTCGAGCAGGGTCTCGTTGACGTCGAAGACGCACAGCATCCGATCAGTATTGCTCGGTGAGCGCCCGGTGGTCGAGGCGCGCGTCCAGCTCCGCCGCCGTGACCGGCAACGCCATCTGATCGCGCATGATGGTGCCCATCGACGGCAGGGCCGAGCGGCTCGGCCAGGTCTCCGGCTGCCACAGCGACGACCGTAGGAACGCCTTCGCGCAGTGCATGTACAGCTCCTCCACCTCGACGACCACCGCCAGCCGTGGCCGCTTCCCCTGCACCACCAGCGAGTCGAAGAACGGTGCGTCCGACACCAGCTGCGCGCGGCCGTTGACCCGCAGCGTCTCGTTCATGCCCGGGACCAGGAACAGCAGCCCGGCGTGCGGGTTGTCGACGATGTTGCGGAAGCTGTCGATCAGCTTGTTGCCCGGCCGGTCTGCCAGCACCAGCGTCTTCTCGTCGAGCACCAGCACCGAGCCCGCCGGGTCGCCGCGGGGGGAGACGTCGCAGCTGCCGTCCGGTGCCGACGTCGCCAGCAGCACGAACGGCGAGTGTGCGATCAGCGTGCGCGCGTGCTCGTCGATCCGGTCGATGACCTTCTTCCGCGTCAGCTCGGCGGCCTCGCCGACGATCTCGCGCAGTGCCTCGTGTGAGTCGATGATCCCCATGCCGCCAAGCTAGCGCGGACCACCGACAATCCGGCCCGCGATGGCGGCCCGCGCCGCCTCGGTGGACTTGCGCACCACCAGGTCCGTCGAATAACCGTGCTTCACGAAGACGCCGTCGAGCTGGAACGTGCCGTAGCCGTGCGCCTGGGTGAACAGCTGTTCCATCAGTTCCAGCGCCGTCGCCGGGTCCGGGGCGACCGCCAGGCAGCGCATCAGGAACACGTCGGTCAGCCGGCGGGTCTGCTCGTGCAGGCCGACGTGCTCGGGGCCGTGCAGCCCGTCGGCGTAGATCACGTTCATCCCGGCGCGCCGCTCGATCAGGTACCGGGTGTACGCCCCCGCGGCCGCGGCCAGGGCGTCCACCGGATCCGGGTGCTTGGCGGCCGCCGCGGTGACGCGGTCCGCGAGCTGGCAGGCGATGTGCGCCGCCACCTCGGCCAGGAGGGTCTCCCGGGTGGCGAAGTGCCGGTAGGGCGCGCCGGGACTGACCTTCGCCCGCCTCGCCACTTCGGCGACCGAGAAGCCGGCCAGGCCCTGCTCGGCGATCAGGTCGAGCGAGACGCGCACGAGCTCGCCGCGGAGGTCGCCGTGGTGGTACTTGCCGCCCATGACCCGGATCACATCTCTCGTTCGAAATATGTAAGAGGGCTCTTACGTAGGACATGTATGAGACCTCTTACGAAGGTACTTGAACTTGGAGGGTTCCATGAGCACGACCACGAACGCCATCGCCGCTCCGGCGCCGGGCGCGCCACTGGCGCCGACCACGATCGAGCGCCGTGACCTGCGTCCCGACGACGTGCTGATCGACATCGCCTACGCCGGCATCTGCCACAGCGACATCCACCAGGCCAAGGAGGACTGGGGCCAGGCGATCTTCCCGATGGTCCCGGGCCACGAGATCGCCGGCGTGGTCGCCGCGGTCGGCTCGGACGTCACGAAGTACCAGGTCGGCGACCGCGTCGGCGTCGGCTGCATGGTCGACTCCTGCGGCGAGTGCGAGTACTGCCTGGCCGGCACCGAGCAGTTCTGCGTCAAGGGCAACGTCCAGACCTACAACGGCGTCGGCTTCGACGGCGAGAACACCTACGGCGGCTACAGCAACCAGATCGTCGTGAAGGACGCCTTCGTCTGCCGCATCCCGGAGGGCATCGACCTCGACGTCGCCGCGCCGCTGCTGTGCGCGGGCATCACCACCTACTCGCCGCTGCACCACTGGGGCGCCGGCCCGGGCAAGAAGGTCGCCGTGATCGGCCTCGGCGGGCTCGGCCACATGGGCGTCAAGATCGCCGCCGCCATGGGCGCCGAAGTGACCGTGCTGAGCCAGAGCCTCAAGAAGCAGGAGGACGGCCTCAAGCTCGGCGCGACGGACTACTACGCCACCAGCGACGAGTCGACGTTCGACGTCCTGCGCGGCAAGTTCGACATCATCCTCAACACCGTGTCGGCCAAGCTGCCGATCGACGCCTACCTGAGCCTGCTCAAGGTCGGCGGCGCCATGGTCAACGTCGGCGCGCCGGGCGAGCCGCTGGCCTACAACGCCTTCTCGCTGCTCGGCGGCAACAAGGTGCTGGCCGGCTCGATGATCGGCGGCATCGCCGAGACCCAGGAGATGCTGGACTTCTGCGCGAAGCACGGCATCGGCGCGGAGATCGAGACGATCTCGGCCGACCGGGTCAACGAGGCCTACGAGCGCGTCGAGAACTCCGACGTCCGCTACCGCTTCGTCATCGACGCATCGACCATCGGCGCCTGACCCCTCGTGAGTGGTAATTCGGGTTCTAACCCGAATTACCACTCACGACCGCGGTCAGAACACCACGGTGCGGTTGCCGTGCACCAGGACGCGGTTCTCGAGGTGCCAGCGGAGGCCGCGGGCCAGCGTGACCTTCTCGATGTCCCGGCCCTTGCGGACCATGTCCTCGACCGAGTCGCCGTGGTCGACGCGGATGACGTCCTGCTCGATGATCGGGCCCGCGTCGAGGTCCGCCGTCACGTAGTGGCAGGTCGCGCCGACCAGCTTGACCCCGCGCGTGTGCGCCTGGTGGTACGGCTTCGCGCCGATGAACGACGGCAGGAAGCTGTGGTGGATGTTGATCGCCCGGCCGGCCCACTCGCGGCACAGGTCGGCCGGCAGGATCTGCATGAACCGGGCCAGCACCACCGCGTGCGGGTCGTGCTCGTCGACCAGCTTGCGGACCTGCTCGAACGCTTCCTGCTTGCCGTCGGCCGGGAACGGCACGTGGTGGAACGGGATGCCGTGCGCGCGGGTGATGTCGGCCAGCGAGCCGTGGTTGCCGATCACCGCGGCGACGTCGACGTCGAGTTCCCCGGAGGCCACCCGGCCGAGCAGGTCGTACAGGCAGTGCCCGGCCTTGGAGACGAGGATCACCGCGCGGCGCCGCTCGCCGGTGTCGCTGACCTGCCAGCTCGATGCGGCCGACAGCTCCGCGGCCACCTCGCCGAAGCGGGCGCGCAGCTCGGCGGCGTCGAAGGGCAGCGAGTCGGCCCGGACCACCTGGCGGGTGAAGAACCAGCCCGTGTCCGGGTCGGTGTGGTAGGCCGCCTCGACGATCCAGCCGCCGTGCTCGGCGAGGAACCCGGAGATCCGGGCGATGATGCCGGTGCGGTCGGGGCAGCCGAAGGTGATGACGTAGCGGCGTTCGGGAGCGGTCACGCCGTGCATTCTCCCCGCGCTGGTCAGACGGCCGGGAGCCGGTCCCCGCTGATCGCCGCCCCGTGCGGGCGGCCCCACACCGCCCGGTAGACGTCGTCGGCGTCGCCGGTCACTTCGGTCCCCGGGGTGCCGACCGTCCACGTCCGCTCCGGCGTCGTGATCCGCGCGCCGATGGCGAAGCCGCGACGCGGGACGACGAAGGTCAGGAACTCGTCGATGCCGTCGTTGGCGAATTCGGGGGAGAACCGCGTCTTCGGCAGGTCTTCGAGGGCCGATTCGGCGTCGAGGCGGTGGATCGCGGTTTCGTGGGCCATCCGGCGGGTCCACGGCGTGTCCGCGTTGCGTGCCAATGCCTCGCGCAAGGCCAGGCGCCGGCCGTCCCACCACCCGAGGACGTCCTCCCAGTCCGGCGGCGGCTCGGGGCGTGGTGGCCGGCCCATTGCCAGGCTGGTGATGGTGTCGTGGACGAGCGCGATGTGCGTCACCAGGTCATGGACAGTCCACTTCGGACAGTTCGGCACCCGGGCCGACGGCCCGGCCCTCAGCGCCGCCCGCTTCAGCGCGTCCGCGTGGACGTCGATCGCTTCGAGCATGGGCCGACCGTAGCCGCCGGCCGGCCTCGATGGCGAACACCAAGCCCAGGCCCAGGCTGAAGGACAGCAGCAGGCCCTTGGCCGGCTCGTCGGCGAAGGCGGCCCCGCCGGTGAGGCCGATCAGCACGCTGTACACCGCCCAGATCGCCGCGCCGGCGGCGTCGAGCGGCACGAACCGGCGCAGTGGGTAGCCGAGGCTGCCGTTGGCCAGCGCGCTGGCGACCCGTCCGCCCGGCAGGTAGCGGGCCGCGACGATCAGCAGCCCGCCGTTGCGCCGCACCTGGTCCTGCGCCCATTCGTAGCGCCGCCGCCCCTCCGGGCCGCGTTGCAGCCGCGCGATGGCCTGCGGCCCGGCGGCCCGGCCGACGGCGTACCCGAGGCAGTCGCCGGCCCACGCGCCGCCGGCCGCCACCGCGGCGAGCAGGGTGAGCTGCGCGGGGTCCGGTCCGAGCAGGACGGCGACGGTGACGACGATGGTCTCGCTGGGCATGAACGGCAGCAGCGCGTCCAATCCGGACACGGCGAAGACGATCACCCACAGCCACGGCGAGCCGAGCGCGCCGCGCAGCAGCTCGGTGACCTGCCCCAGGAGTTCCACGGCTCAATGGTGATCACCGAAGGTCACCCGTGGGTGACGCAGCGGGGGTGGCTCGGTGAACGTTCAGGCGGGGGCGACCGCTTCCCACGGAACGGTCAGCTCGCCGAGGCGGATGCGGGACGGCGGGCCCAGCAGCGGCCAGCCGCGCGCGCCCAGCAGCCGGACCGCCTCCAGCCACCGCGACCGCACGCCGAAGGACTGGTGGGGTGCCGCCGTCGCCCAGCAGGTGTCCAGCTCGGACAACAGCGCGTGGACGCGCTCGCCGGGGACGTTGCGGTGGATCAGCGCCTTCGGCAGCCGCTCGGCGATCGCCGACGGGCGGTCCAGGCCGGCCAGCCGCATCGAGAGCGTCAGGGAGACCGGGCCGGAGCGGGCCACCAGTACCCACGTCGACCGACGGCCGATCTCGTCGCACGTGCCCTCGACCAGGAGGCCTTCGGCGGGCATCGAAGCCAGCATCAGCCCCCACGCGCCCGCGACCTCGTCCTCCGCGTACTGCCGGAGGACGTTGAACGCCCGCACCAGGACCGGCCGCGTCCCGGCCAGCTCGAACCCGCCGCGGCGGAAGTCCAGCGACGGCGGCGACGCGGCGGGCAGAGCGGCAGCCACCCGCACCGGGTCCAGTTCCAGGCCCAGCACCCGGACGTCCGGGCTGACACCGCGCAGCCGGCGGGCCAGCTCGACCGTCGTCACCGGGGATGCGCCGTAACCGAGGTCGACGACCAGCGGCGAACCGGCCGCGCGGAGCAGCCGCGAAGTGCGCGGCGAAGAGGCGATCCAGCGGTCGACCCGGCGCAGGCGGTTCGGGTTGGTCGTGCCGCGCGTCGGCGCGCCGACCGGCGTCAGTTTGCTTGGGCGAGCCACTTCGCGGTGAATTCGGCTTCGCGCTCCAGCAGCTTCGTGACCTGCTCGGCGATCACGCTCTCCAGCTTCCCGCCGAACAGCGGGATCCGGATCGTCACCTCGCCGCTCGTGCGGTGCACGGTCTGGTCGCCCTTGGCCAGCAGGGCCGTCCGCGCGCTGATCTCGCCCGGGACGCCGCCGACCTCGACCGAAGCGTTGCCCTGGTGGCCGGTGCCGTCGTTGCTGACGCGCCAGGTCTGCGTGCGGGTCACCAGCAGGTCGCCCTTGTGCAGCGTCCGCACCGCCTGCGGCAGCTTGTCGGCGCTGATGCCCTGCCGCAGCTGGTAGCGCAGGTCCGTGCCGGACTCTTCGTACGACAGCAGCGCCGCGCCGTGGCCGCCGATCTCCTCCAGGCGGGCCCGCAGCGCGTCTTCGCCCGCGACGGCCGCGTACGTGGCCGCCACGTCGGCGGGGAACTCAGCGCGGTGCTCGATCCGGGATCCCATGGACCGAACAGTACCGTCAGGCGGGTGAACCCCCGTACTTCCGAACTCCCGAAGCTCGCCGCGTACACCACGCTGCGCCTCGGCGGCCCGGCCCGCCGCTTCGTCAGCGCCGTGACCAGCGAAGACCTCGTCGCGGCGGTCCGCGAGGCGGACGCGGCGGGCGAGCCGGTGCTGCTGCTCGGCGGCGGCTCCAACCTGGTGGTCGGCGACGCGGGGTTCGACGGCACGCTGGTCGAGGTGGCCAACACCGGCTGGCGGCGTGACGGTGACCACGTGGCGGTCGAAGCCGGCCAGAACTGGGACGCGTTCGTCGCCGGCCTGGTCGAGGCCGGGCTGGGCGGGCTCGAATGCCTCTCCGGCATCCCCGGCAGCGTCGGCGCGACGCCGATCCAGAACGTCGGCGCGTACGGCTGCGAGGTCGCCGAGTCGATCCTCTCGGTGGAGCTGTACGACCGCGGGACGCGCGAGGTGCGCACGCTCAAGGCCGACGAGCTCGGCTTCGCCTACCGCACCAGCGTGCTCAAGGGCACCGACACCGGCGTCGTCCTTTCGGTCCGCTTCGAGGTCCGCGAAGACGGCCTCTCCGCGCCCATCCGCTACGCCGAGCTGGCGCGCACGCTCGGCGTCGGGATCGGCGCCCGCGTCCCGGCCGCCGAAGCCCGCTCCGCGGTGCTCGAGCTGCGGCGGGGCAAGGGCATGGTGCTCGACCCGGCCGACCACGACACGTGGAGCGCGGGCTCGTTCTTCACCAACCCGATCGTGCCGAGCGCCGAGGCCGAGGCCGTCCTCGCGCGGATCACGGAGGTCGTCGGCGCGGACGTGCCGCAGTACCCGGCCGACGGCGGCGTCAAGCTGTCCGCGGCCTGGCTGATCGAGCGCGCGGGCTTCGCCAAGGGGTACCCCGGACCGGGGAACCGGGTTTCGCTTTCGACGAAGCACACCCTGGCGCTGACCAACCGCGGCGAGGCGACGACCGAGGACCTGCTCGCGCTGGCCAGGGAGGTCCGCGACGGCGTCCACGAGCGGTTCGGCGTCCGGCTGCACCCGGAACCGCTGCTGATCAACTGCGTGATTTGAGCCAAACCGGGCAACCCGTACGTGTGTAGGACGTCTTTGTCGACAAAGACGTCCGCCACCTGATCGGTTAGTCATGACCTTCCAGCGGGTAACGTCGGCTGGGTCACCAGCGCTAAAGGCGTGTGCCCGCTGGTCGGCGGGGGATTCCAGGAGGTTTTCGGTGATCGAACGGCGTACGGTTTTCAAGGCTGCCCTGGCGGCTGGAGCCGCACTGGTCGCCGCCGCGTGTTCGAGTGAGAACGGCGGCACCGCGCTGCCCACCGGTGCGGCCGGCGCCGACGGCGAGAGCGGCCGGCCCGTGGCGAAGATCACGGCCGAGCCGGCCGCCGACGCCAAGGACGTCCCGGTGCTCAAGCCCGCCGTGCTCAAGGTCGCCGACGGCAAGCTCACCGAGTGCAAGCTGACCGCCGACGGCGGCAAGGCCGTCAAGGGCGACCTGGCGCCGGACGGCCTCACCTGGACCAGCTCCGAGCCGCTCGGCTACGGCAAGACCTACACCTACGCGGCCAAGGCCACCGGCTCCGACGGCAAGCCGGTCGAGTTCAAGGGCAGCTTCACCACGCTCAACCCGGCCAAGCAGGTCCGCGCCACGCTGAACCCGGCCGACAACCAGACCGTCGGCGTCGCCATGCCGATCAGCGTCAAGTTCGCGTCGCCGGTCAAGGACCGCAAGGCCGTCGAAAAGGCCCTGTCCGTGAAGACGGACAAGGGTGAGGTCGAAGGCGCGTGGGGCTGGCTGTCCGACAGCCAGGTCGACTACCGGCCGAAGGAGTACTGGCCGCAGAACATCACCGTGAACGTCGAGGCGAAGCTGTACGGCGTCGAGCTGGGCGGCGGCGCGTACGGCAAGGCCGACGTCACCACGAAGTTCAAGATCGGCCGCAACCAGGTGGTCAAGGTCAACACCCCGGACCACCAGATGCGCGTCTACCGCGGCGGGTCCCAGGTCAAGAGCTACCCGTGCGCGAACGGGCTGGACGCCGAGGTCGACCGCAACACCCCGAACGGCACCTACATCATCATGAGCAAGGAGCCGACGGCCGTCTTCGACAACGCCCGCTACGGCTACACGAACGTCAACAAGAAGTGGGCCTGCCGGTTCTCCAACCACGGCGAGTACATCCACGAGAACCAGGACAACGCGGCCAACATCGGGAAGAACAACAACTCCCACGGCTGCGTCAACCTGCTGGAAGCCGACGCCAAGGACTACTTCGACTCCGCGCTGGTCGGCGACCCGGTCGAGATCACCGGCTCGAAGCTGTCCCCGCCGATGAACTCGGACGTCAAGGACTGGAACTTCAGCTGGTCGGCCTGGCAGGGGATGGGTGCGAAGTAACCCGTGCGCACCGAAGTCGTCGGGCACGGCGGGGTCCGGCTCGGCCTGCGGGTCGAGGGCGAGGAGAACAGCCGGCCGATCGTGTTCGTGCACGGCTGGGCGCAGTCGGCGGGCTGCTGGGCGGCCCAGTTCGCCGACCCGGCCCTGACCGAGCGGTTCCGGCTGGTCGCCGTGGACCTCCGGGGCCACGGCGCCTCCGAGGTCCCGGCCACCGGGTACGACGACCCGCAGGCCTGGGCGGACGACCTCGCCGCGGTGCTCGACTTCGCCGGCCCGGACGCGATCGTCGTCGCCTGGTCCTACGGCGGCCTGGTGCTGCTGGACCACATCCGGGTGCACGGCACCGCACGGCTGCGCGGGCTCGTGCTCGTCGGCGCCATCACCGAGATCGGCCGCGACCGGCCGGGCGGCCGCGTCGGGCCGTTGATGCGCGAGCACATGCGGGCGATGCTTTCCGACGAACCGGACATCGCGATCCCCGCGCTCACCGCTTTCACCCGCGGAATGGCTGCCGGGCCGGTGCCCGGTGCCCAGGCGCAGGCCCTGCTCGGAGCCGCGCTGAGCGTGCCGCCTTCGGTCCGTTCGGGGCTGTTCCGCCGGGACGTCGGCAGCGAAGAAGTGCTGGTCGGCATCGACAAACCGGCGCTGGTCGCGCACGGAACGGCCGACCGCGTGATCGAGCCCTCGGCGGCCGAATACGTCCTCGGGAAGATTCCGGGTGCCACCGGGCGTTGGTTCGTTGACGGGGGGCACGCGCCCTTCGCCGAGTCCGCGGCCGAATTCGACGCGGTGCTCCGGCAATTCGCCGAGGAATGCTGAAGCGCAGGAGAAGTGACCAGGTGACCAGCAACATCCGAAGGTTCCGCGCTGGGTCTCCTGGGGCCAAGCCCCAGACCCCAGCCGGGGGGCGAGCCCCCCTGGACCCCCCGAAAGCCAGGGGTCCGCGCCGGATCGCGGTGCTGTCCGTACACACCTCGCCACTGGAACAACCGGGGACAGGCGACGCCGGCGGGCTGAACGTCTACGTCAGCCAGACCGCGACCGAGATGGCCCGCCGCGGCGTCGAGGTCGAGGTGTTCACCCGCGCGACCGCGTCCGGGCAGCCGCCGGTGGCCGAGCTGGCGCCCGGCGTCACCGTGCGGCACGTGCAGGCGGGGCCGTTCGAGCCGCTGGGCCGCGACGAGCTGCCCGCCCAGCTGTGCGCGTTCACCTCCGGGGTGCTGCGGACCGAGGCCTTCCACGAGCCCGGCCACTACGACCTCATCCACTCGCACTACTGGCTCTCCGGCCAGGTCGGCTGGCTCGCCCGCGACCGGTGGTCCGTACCGCTGGTGCACACCGCGCACACCCTGGCCAAGGTGAAGAACGCCGCGCTCGCCGACGGCGACAAGCCCGAGCCGCGCACCCGCGTGATCGGCGAGGAGCAGGTGGTCGCCGAGGCCGACCGGCTGGTCGCCAACACCGCGGTCGAGGCCCGTCAGCTCATCGACCTCTACGACGCCGCACCGGACGCGGTGCACGCCGTGCCGCCGGGCGTCGACCTGGAACGCTTCACGCCGGGCCCCAAGTCCGTCGCGCGCGCCGCCCTCGGCTTGGCGGACGACGACGTCGTGCTCGCCTTCGCCGGCCGCATCCAGCCGCTCAAGGCGCCGGACGTCCTGCTGCACGCCGCGGCCGCGATGCTGCGCCGCCGTCCCGAGCTGGCTTCGCGGCTGGTCGTGCTGGTCGTCGGCGGGCCGTCGGGCACCGGGCTGGAGCAGCCGCAGGCCCTGCGCGAGCTGGCCGTCCACCTCGGCATCGAGCGGCAGGTCCGGTTCCTGCCGCCGCAGCCGGGTGAGCGCCTCGCCCGCGTCTTCCGCGCCGCCGACGTCGTCGCGGTGCCGAGCTACAACGAGTCGTTCGGCCTGGTCGCCCTCGAGGCGCAGGCCTGCGGGACACCGGTGGTCGCCGCCGAGGTCGGCGGGCTGCCGGTGGCGGTGCCGCACGGCGTCTCCGGGCTGCTGGTGCCCGGGCACGGTGCCGACGAGTGGGCCGACGCGCTGGCCGCCGTCGCCCTGCGCCCGGACCGGCGCGCCGAACTCGGGGCCAACGCCGTCGTGCACGCCCGCCGGTTCTCCTGGCGCCGGACGACGGACGCGCTCCTGGACATCTATGCTCAGGCCACCAGCTCGTTCCGGCACGCGCTGGACCTGCGCGCGGAGGTGGCGGTGTGAGCTTGGACCAGCTGATCCAGTCTACTTTGGACTCCGCGGAGCTGAAGTACGACAAACGCGGTCCCGGCAAGTACTTCGTCACCCTGCCCGGCACGAAGAAGCTGCAGACGAACGCCTGGCTCGTCGACGGCGACCACGCGTTCTCGGTGGAAGCCTTCGTCTGCCGCCGCCCCGACGAGTCCCATGAGGACGTTTACCGGTTCCTGTTGCAGCGCAACGCGAAGCTCTACGGCGTCCACTACACTGTGGACAGTCTCGGGGACATCTACCTGGTCGGCCGGTTCGGCAAGGAGACGATGTCCGCCGCCGAGCTCGACAAGGTGCTCGGCCAGGTGCTGGAAGCGGCCGACGGCGACTTCAACACGCTGCTCGAGATCGGCTTCGCGACGTCGATCAGGCGCGAGTGGGACTGGCGCGTCTCCCGCGGTGAATCCCTGGCGAACCTCCAGGCGTTCAAGCACCTCGTCGCGCCCGAAAAGCCGCACGAACCGGGCTTGACCGAGTCGTGACCCGGGCCGTGCAACGGCCCTGAACCGCACCTCCGTCTCCTCGCCAGCCGAAACTGGAGGGAGACGCAGGATGCGGACTCGATGGAGAGCCGGGCTCGCGGCCCTGGGCGTGGCGTTCGTGCTGGCCGGCTGCTCGGCGGGCTCGGAAAAGTCATCGTCCATGGCGGACAGTGCCGGGGCCGGGCCGGTGCCGGCCGCGCCGCAGCAGGGCAGCGGCAAGACCGGGGCGGAGAAGGTGACCCCACCGCAGCCGGGCGCCACCGAACGCAAGCTTTCGCGCAGCGCCCGGCTGGAGCTGACCGCCACCAAGGTGGTCGACGTCGTCGCGCAGGCCCGCGGGATCGCGCTGGGCGCGGGCGGTTACACGGGGCAGGAGAGCACGGGCGACGAGCTGGCGACGCTCAGCCTCGCGGTGCCCGCGGACAAGCTCGACGGCGTCCTCGACCAGCTCGCGCACCTGGGCAGCGCCATGGTGAAGCGGGAGCTGAACACCCAGGACGTGACCGAGCAGGTCGTCGACGTCGACGCGCGGCTGGCGACGCAGCGGGCGTCGGTGGAGCGGATCCGCGCGCTGCTGGCAAAGGCGACTTCGGTGTCCGAGATCGCTTCGGTCGAGAGTGAGCTGACGAGCCGCGAAGCGACGCTCGAATCGCTCGAACAGCAGCGGAATTCGCTGGCCGGCAGCGTCGCGATCGCGACCGTGGCGATGACCATCCGCAACGTCGCCGCCCCGCCGCCGCCGGGGGAGGACCACAGCGGGTTCCTCGGCGGGCTGGCCGGCGGCTGGCACGCGTTCCTCGTCTTCGGTGGCGGCCTGCTGACGGTGCTGGGCGCGCTCGCGCCGTTCCTGCTGTTCCTCGTGCCGCTGGGCTGGCTCGGCTGGTGGCTGTACCGCCGTCGCCGTCCGGCGGCGCCCGTGGCGGTGGAACCGGGCGAGAGCTGAGCGGAACAGGCGGGACGGCTCGAGGGAGGGGGAGTCGCGATCTCGAGCCGCCCCGCTGAAGTTCCCGCCGATCAG
This sequence comes from Amycolatopsis sp. cmx-13-12, assembly GCA_049998155.1. Classification (GTDB taxonomy): domain Bacteria; phylum Actinomycetota; class Actinomycetes; order Mycobacteriales; family Pseudonocardiaceae; genus Amycolatopsis. The sequence continues at coordinate 129,464 of JAEBES010000004.1, forward strand.
GACCCGGTGACGAGGGGGGTGCCAACGGGGCCGGCGGGCCGCGGCTCGGCAGGGGGGAGACGAGCCGCGGTCGATGCCCGGAAGCGGCCGGGGAGTGCGTGGAATCCAGCCGCTCGGGACGTAGTCAACCTGTCAGATCCCGCCGGGTAATCACAAGGCTACTGGCTAGCCCGTTCGAGTGAATTTACCGATGAGCGATAACGGTCCGCAGTCCGAGGCTGGATTTTTGCGCGTTGTTGGCGAGTGGATTTGTCGAAGAGTGAGGTGTTACTCCTCGGTAACACACTCTGGGTAGGACGGCCGGTGCTGTGGAGGCCACCACTCGGTTGCGCGGTGCGTTCTGGCAGGCTGAGGACCATGGCCGAGATTGGGACGTTGGTGCTGCTGCGGCACGGGCAGAGCACGTGGAACGCGGAAAACCTGTTCACCGGCTGGGTGGACGTACCGCTGTCGGAGCAGGGCGAGGGCGAAGCCCGCCAGGGCGGTCAGCTGCTGGCCGGCGCCGGGCTGCTCCCGGACGTGGTGCACACCTCGCTGCTGCGCCGCGCGATCTCCACCGCGAACATCGCGCTGGACGCCGCCGACCGGCACTGGATCCCGGTGAAGCGCGACTGGCGCCTCAACGAGCGCCACTACGGCGCGCTGCAGGGCAAGGACAAGAAGCAGACCCTGAACGAGTTCGGCGAGGAGCAGTTCATGCTCTGGCGCCGCTCGTACGACACCCCGCCGCCGCGGATCGACCCGGACGACAAGTGGAGCCAGGCGGGCGACGCCCGCTACGCGAACCTCGGCGACGCCGCCCCGCTGACCGAGTGCCTCAAGGACGTCGTCGAGCGGCTGCTGCCGTACTGGGAGACCGAGATCGTCCCGGACCTGCGCGCGGGCAAGACGGTACTGGTCGCCGCGCACGGCAACTCGCTGCGCGCGCTGGTCAAGCACCTCGACGGCATCTCCGACGCCGACATCGCGGGGCTGAACATCCCGACGGGCATCCCGCTGCGCTACGACCTCACCGAGGACCTGCAGCCGGTCAAGCCGGGTGGCGAGTACCTCGACCCGGAGGCGGCCAAGGAAGCCGCCGCCGCGGTGGCGAACCAGGGCCGCTAGCCAGTACTCCGAGGGCTGGTATGCCGCAGCGGTCGTGAGTGGTAAGGCGGGTTAGAACCCGCCTTACCACTCACGACCAGCCGCGGCAGACCAGCGTGGCAGCACCCGCCTCACAGCAGGCCGGCTTCGCGCGCCCGGGCGCCGGCCTGGAAGCGGGACGACGCACCGAGCAGCTCCATCAGCTCCGCCACGCGACGCCGGTAGGTGCGCAGGCTGACGCCGAGGGTGCGGGCCGCCGTCTCGTCCTTGCAGCCCGACCCCAGCTGCTCGAGGATCTCGCGCGCGCCCAGCTCGGTGAACCGCGCCTGGTAGGACTCCAGGTCGGTGGCGCCGTGCCACGCCGCCTCGAACAGCGACTGGATGCCCTGGACCAGGGCCGGGCTGGTGATCACCGTGTAGCCGCGGACGCCGCCGACCTCGTCGCCGGCCACGATGGCGATCCGGCGGTCGAGAATGATCGTCTCGTTGATCTCACGCTCGGTGATCCGGATGCGCGCGCCGTTTTCGGCCATGAACCGCAGGTGCTCGGCCAGCGCGGGGTCGATCAGCACGCCGGGCTGGTAGATCTTGCGCACGGTCATGCCCTGCACCGACTGCTCGCGTTCCGGCGCGGCCGGGTGCGCCACCGACCACGTGTGCAGGTCGCGGGCCGCGCAGGAGATCTCCGTGGCGGCCTCGAAGAGGTGCGCCGTCCGCTCGAACAGCTCCGCTTCGCCGCGCACCATGACGACGTCAGTCACCTTCTCCACGTGTTCCAGTGTGGCAGCAAACTGCCAAACCCGGTGGCCGTGCGGCCCGCGCCGGAAGGCTGGAGCCATGACCACGAACACCACCACCACCCCCGCCGCCGCGGCGGGCACCTGGAAGCTCGGCTCCTTCGAAGTCAACCGCCTCGGGTTCGGGGCCATGCGCCTGATGTCCACTTCGGACGGTGGCATCCGCGCCCGCGAAACGTCGCTCGCCGTGCTGCGCCGGGCCGTCGAGCTGGGCGTGAACCACTTCGACACCGCGGCCTTCTACTTCGCCGGGCCGCGCTCGGCCAACGAACTGCTCAACACCGCGTTGGCGCCCTACGACGACCTGGTGATCACCACCAAGATCGGCCCGGGACGCGACTACGAAGGCAACTTCTACACGGCCCGGCCGGACCAGCTGCGCGCCCAGGTCGAGGAGAACCTGCGCGAGCTGGGCCTCGACCACCTCGACGTCGTCAACTACCGGATCGGGCAGAGCCTCGACCGCGGCACCGGCTCGCTCGCCGAGGGCTTCGGCGTGCTCGCCGAACTACGCGAAGAAGGGTTGATCCGCGAGCTGGGCATCTCCAACGTCGGCCCGGAGCACCTCACCGAGGCCCTGGCCATCGCCCCGGTCGTCTGCGTCCAGAACCAGTACGGCCTCACCGCCCGCCGCGAGGACGACGAACTCGTCCGGCTGTGCGCCGAGCGGGGGATCGCCTTCGTGCCGTTCTTCGCCGTCGCGAGCGGGACCGGCGAGGACGCGCGGGTCGCCGAGGTCGCCCGCCGCCACGACGCCACGCCGGCGCAGGTGCGGCTCGCGTGGACGCTCCACCGAGGACCGAACGTGCTCGCCATCCCGGGCACCGGCGACCTCGGGCACCTCGAGCAGAACGTCGCCGCGGCGGCGCTCGAACTGACCGAGGAAGATCTCACCACCCTCGGGTGATTTCACCCGGAATGTCTCGCCGGGGAATCGATCGGGTGAACGCCGCCTGAAGCCCCGGCGAACATGTCCTCCGCAGGTGTCGCGGTGCTCACGACAAGGCGGACAACGCTAGGCCGAAGGGCCACTTCTCAGCTTACGATCGGCCCGTGACCACGCCTGTTTCACTCGCACTGGCCATCGGCGCTCTGGTGGCCGGTGCGGTGGCCGGTTACTTCCTGGCGCGGGCACGCACCCGCCGGGAAGAGGCCCGGCCGCCGGGCCCGACCGTCGCGGAGCTCCTCGAACGGCTGGTGCGCTCCTCGAACAACGGCGTCGTCGTGCTCAACCGCTTCGGCGACATGGTGCTGCACAACCCGCGTGCCTACGAGCTGGGCCTGGTGAAGGTCAACCAGGCCGACCCGCGGGCCCGCAAGGCCGCCGAGCAGGTCGTCGAAACCGACGAGCCCCTCGAGATCGACCTTTCGCCGCTCGAAGCGCGCGGCCGCCAGCCGGAAGCGGTGCTCGGGCAGGTCCGGCCGCTCGGCGACGGCTTCACCGTCGTCGAGGCCGTCGACCACTCCGAGGCCATCCGGCTGGAAGCCGTGCGCCGCGACTTCGTCGCCAACGTCAGCCACGAGCTCAAGACCCCGGTCGGGGCGATCGCGCTGCTCACCGAGGCCGTCCTCGACGCCGCCGAGGACGTCGAGGAGGTCCGCCGCTTCGGCGGCAAGATCCTGCGCGAGTCCACCCGCCTGGGCCAGCTCGTCACCGAGCTGATCGCGCTGTCCCGGCTGCAGGGCGCGGAACGGCTGCCCGACCTCAACGTCGTCGAGGTCGACGCGGTCGTCCGCGAGTCGCTCGGCCGCACGACGCTCTCGGCCGAGTCCGCCGACATCAGCATCACCACCGACAGCCCGAGCGGCCTGCTCATCGAGGGCGACCGCACGCTGCTGGTCACCGCGCTGTCGAACCTGCTGGAGAACGCGGTCGCGTACTCGCCGGCCGGCAGCCCGGTGTCGATCTCGCGCCGGCTGGCGGACGGGATGGTCGAGATCGCCGTCACCGACCGCGGCATCGGCATCGCCGAGGACGAGCAGCAGCGCGTGTTCGAGCGCTTCTACCGCGCCGACAAGGCCCGCTCGCGAGCCACCGGCGGCACCGGGCTGGGCCTGGCGATCGTCAAGCACGTCGCGGCCAACCACGGCGGCTCGGTCGGGCTGTGGAGCCGTCCGGGCACCGGCTCGACGTTCACCCTGCGCATCCCCGCGCACATCAGCCCCGAGCCGGCCCCGGAGCCGGCGCGGGCGGCCAAGACCTCGCCGGCACCGCGGCAGGAGAAGACCCCCGAGCGCACCCCCAGGCTCGTGGTTACCGGGCAGGACAGCCCAGATCATGGAGGAAACCTGTGACCAGGGTTCTCATCGTCGAGGACGAGGAGTCGTTCGCCGACCCCCTCGCCTTCCTGCTGCGCAAGGAAGGGTTCACCGCGGCCGTCGCCGGCACCGGCCAGGCGGCGCTGGAGGAGTTCGACCGCAACGGCGCCGACATCGTGCTGCTCGACCTGATGCTGCCCGGGATGAGCGGCACCGACGTCTGCAAGCAGCTGCGCCAGCGCTCGGCCGTGCCGGTCATCATGGTGACCGCGCGCGACAGCGAGATCGACAAGGTCGTGGGCCTGGAGCTGGGCGCGGACGACTACGTGACGAAGCCGTACTCGGCGCGGGAGCTGATCGCGCGGGTCCGGGCGGTGCTCCGCCGCGGTGGCGAGCCGGGCACGGACGGCGAGCTGGCCCCGCTGGTGCTTTCGGCCGGCCCGGTCCGGATGGACGTCGAACGGCACGTGGTGACCGTGGACGGCGCCGAGGTGTCGCTCCCGCTCAAGGAGTTCGACCTGCTCGAGTACCTGCTGCGCAACGTCGGCCGGGTGCTGACCCGCGGGCAGCTGATCGACCGGGTGTGGGGCGCGGACTACGTCGGTGACACGAAGACCCTCGACGTCCACGTGAAGCGGCTGCGCTCGAAGATCGAGCCGGACCCGGGCTCGCCGCGGCACCTGGTGACGGTGCGCGGGCTGGGCTACAAGTTCGAGACGTAAGTCCTCTTTGGTGCGGTATCGCCCCGGCGGAGGCGCGCCGGGGCGAGGCCGCACCGAGTGTTTTCGGTTACATGTTCGAGACCTGAGGCTGGGGCCGGTACCCTGGACCCCCGTGCGCCTAGGGGTACTCGACGTCGGTTCCAACACCGTCCACCTGCTCGTGGTCGACGCCCACCGTGGCGCCCACCCGACGCCGATGCATTCCGAAAAATCCGTGCTGCGGCTGGCCGAGCGGATCACCCCCGGCGGCGAGCTCTCCAAGGCCGGTGCCGACGAGCTGGTGACCGCGGTCGAATCCGCCAAGGAGTCCGCCGCCCGGCTCGGCTGCGAAGAGGTCATGGCCTTCGCCACCTCCGCGGTCCGCGAAGCGAAGAACTCCGCCAAGGTCCTGGCCCGGGTGGCCGAAAAGACCGGCGTCGACCTGCAGGTCCTTTCGGGCATCGACGAGGCGCGGCACACGTTCCTCGCCGTCCGCCGCTGGTACGGCTGGTCGGCCGGGCAGCTGCTGGTGCTCGACATCGGCGGCGGCTCCCTCGAGATCGCGATGGGCCGCGACGAGGAACCCGTGCTGGCCGAATCGCTGCCCCTCGGCGCGGGCCGCACCACCCGCACCCGCTTCCGGCACGACCCGCCGACGCGCTCGGAGCTCGTCGCGACGTCGGCGTGGCTGGACGACCAGCTCACCGACCTCGCGCGCAAGGTCACCAAATGGGGTGAACCCGATCGGGTCGTGGCGACGTCGAAGACGTTCCGCTCCCTCGCCCGGCTGACCGGCGCCGCCCCCTCGGCGGCGGGCCCGCGCGTCCGACGTACGCTCACGGACACCGCATTGCGCCAGCTCCTGGCCTTCATCTCGCGGATGCCGTCGGCCGATCTCGCCGAGCTCGAGGGCGTCAGCTCGAGCCGGTCGCACCAGCTCGTGGCGGGTGCGCTCGTCGCGCAGGCCACGATGCGGGCGCTCGGGGTGCCGGAACTCGAGATCTGCCCGTGGGCTCTGCGAGAGGGTGTCATCCTGCGGCGGCTGGACCATTCGAACGGCGCGGATGAGACTGGAGCCGCCCTCGCCGGGCGCTTCGGCGCACAGGAGGACCGGTGAAAGCACGCGGCTGGACTTCCCGGACGGATAACGGGCACGGTGGAGAGGTGACGGACATGCAGAGGTCGGTGTACAGCGCGCGCGGCGCCGCCGGTGTGCCGTCGGGTGCCGCTCCGCGAGGTGCCGACAGTGGCAATTCGGTGCGCGCAGGGGATCACCAGGTATGACGGACCAGACCGGAGGCGACCAGCCGCAGAAGACCGTGGCTGAGCTGCTCGCCCAGCACGGTGCCCAGGTCGACGGCGGACGCCGTCGCCGTCGGCGCGCCGCCGATGACGACGACGAACCCGCCACCCCCGAAACCCCGCCCGGCGCGACCGGTTCGCACCGGCGGCCCGGCGTGAGCGACACCGGCCCGCAGGCGATCATCGACCGGGTGGCGTCCGAAGGCACGCCGGCCCCGCCCGCGCGGCCGGCCGGGCGCCGCCGCGCCGAGCCGCCCTCCCCGCCGCCGCCCGCGCCGCGCGCGGTCCCACAGGACCCCCGGCCGGTGCCGCCGCCCCCGGCGCGGCCCGCTCCCGGCGGCGCCGAGTCCGGCCAGTACGCCCGCCCGGTCCCGCAGGAGTCCGGCAAGTTCCCCCGGCCGCCGCAGGAGCCGGGCCAGTACGCGCGCCCGCAGGAGTCCGCGCAGCTGCCGGTGCCGCCGCGCGCCGCGCCGCGTCGCCAGCCCCCGCCGCCGCAGCCGTCGCAGCAGCTACCCGTGCCACCCCAGCCGTCGCAGCAGCTGCCGGTGCCGCCACCGCAGCCGTCGCAGCAGCTGCCGGTGCCGCCGTCGGCCGAAGAGACCCGCGCCGTTGCGCCGGTCCGGCGCCGTCCCGGCCCGCCGCAGCCGTCCCAGCAGCTGCCGACGCCGCCCCAGCCGTCGCAGCAGCTGCCGACACCCCCGCCGCCGCCCGGCGGCCCGCTGTCGGCCCGGCTCGACGCCCTCAACGGCACCCCGGACGCCGACATCGACGTCCCGCCGGGCCCGATGGCCAGCGGGACGTTCGCGCCCCCGCCCGCCGCGCCCGGCCGCCCGCGCCGCGCCCCGGCGCGCCGCCCGGAGCCCAAGCGCGAGGACTTCACCGAGCAGTTCTCGGCGGTCCCCGACGACGAACCGCCCGCCCCGCCGGTGCCGCCGAAGGGCAAGAAGCCCGAGCCGCCGGAGCCCAGCTCGCCCGCGGGCCTGGCGAACTGGCGCAAGCGGCGGCAGAAGGAGCAGATGGAGGACACCGAGATCGGCGTCATGCCGGCGGTGCCCACCGACACGCCGGACGACGGCTACCCCGAGGACGACTTCGAGCCCGACGGCTTCGCCCCGGAGAGCAGCGGCTACCAGGCCGCCTACGACGCGGGCCCGCCGACCGGCGCGTACCCGCCGCCGATGCCGTTCGCGCCCGGCGACCGGGCCTCGCGGGCGCCGATCCCGGACGACCTCGCGCCCTACGAGCAGGAGTTCGCCGACGACTACCCGGCGGACGGCCCGGACTTCGAGCAGGACGACTACGGCTACGAGCAGGGCGAAGGCTACGAAGACGACGAGTACGACGACGCGCCCGAGCCGGTCGCGGAGCCGGCACCCGCGGCGTCGCCCGGCAAGCAGTGGCTGGCCCTGGCCGGCCAGCTCGCGATGGGTGTCGTCGGCGGGGCCGGCGTCTGGCTCGGCTTCAACTGGCTGTGGGTGAACATCCCGGCCGCCGCGCTGGTCGCCGCGCTGCTCGTGGTCGTCGCGCTGGTCTGGATCGTGCGGAAGATCCGCCGCGCCGAGGACCTGCAGACGACGGTGCTCGCCGTGCTGGTCGGCCTGGTGGTGACGGTGTCACCCGCTGCGTTGCTGCTGGTCGGTCGCTGAGGCGGTGATCCGCGTCGCGTTGGCGGCCCGGCGGCGCCGCGCACCATCGGTGACGAGGCAGGATGGCGCGCGTGACAGACGAGCAGCCGGTCCCCGTCGGACTCAGCACGGCGTCCGTGTGGCCCCTCAAGGCGGGGACGGCCTTCGAGCTGGCCGCCGAGCTCGGCTACGACGGCGTCGAGGTGATGGTCTGGGCCGACCCGGTCAGCCAGGACGTCACGGCGTTGCGGCGCTGGTCGCGGCGCACCGGCGTGCCCGTGCTGTCGGTGCACTCGCCGTCGCTGCTGATCACCCAGCGGATCTGGTCGCCGGATCCGGCGGTGCGGCTGCGCATGTCGGTCGACGCGGCCCTCGAACTCGGCGCGCGCACGGTGGTGGTGCACCCGCCGTTCCGCTGGCAACGCCGGTACGGGGACGGGTTCGGTGATCTGGTCGCCGAACTGGAGGAGTCGAGCGGCGTCGAAATCGCCGTGGAAAACATGTTCAAGGTCCGCCCGCCCGGTGGTTCGAAGAATTCGCGCGTGTCCGCGTTCCGGCCGTCGATCGATCCGACGGACGTCGGGTTCCGGCACTACACGCTCGACCTGTCCCACACAGCGGCAGCCGAGATGGACGCACTGGCGCTCGCGCAGCGGATGGGTGACGGCCTCTCGCACGTCCATCTGGCGGACGGCACCGGCCTCCCGAAGGACGAACACCTGGTACCCGGCCGCGGCGGCCAGCCCTGCGCCGAACTGCTCGAGAAGCTGGTCAGCAACGGTTTCGCCGGCCAGATCGTGCTGGAGATCAACACCCGGCACGCCGTCACCGCGGCGCAGCGGGTCCGCGACCTGGCCGAGGCGTTGTTGTTCGCGCGGTTCCACCTCGGCCAATAAGCGCGCCGCGCCTATCTGCTCCCCAGTGCATTTGCGCCGTTCGAACCCGTAAAGTTCGGACTGTGAACCCGTCGCACTCGTTGCTCGTCACCTACCCCGATTCCCGAAATGGCGCGGACCGTTCGTGAGCGGAATGGACGGCACCGCCGTGTCCTTCGACACGGCGAGTGCGGCGCGGTCGCTGGGGGACGGCACCTTCACCGCGGTGCTGCGTGCGGAATGGGCCATCGGCTCGCACCCGCACGGGGGTTTCCTGCTCGCCCTGCTGGCCCGGGCGGCGATCGCCGCCCTGCACGAGCGCGGTGAGCCGCACGCGGAGCCGCTGGTCGTCAGCGCGGAGTTCCTGCACGCGCCCGCGCTCGGCCCGGTCCTGCTGCGCACGGACGTCCGCAAGGTCGGCCGCCGCGCGACGGTGGTCGAGGTCCGCCTGGAGCAGCGCGGCCGCAGCTGCGTCGAGGCCCGGGTGACGACGGGCCGGCTGCCGATGCGGCGCCCGGAGTGGACGGACGTGCCGTCGATGCCGGCCGAGCCGCCGCCGGGGGCGCTGGCGATGGCCGAGAGCACCGAGGGGCCGTTCAACCTGGCCAAGGGCTGCGAGGTGCGCCTGGACCCGGCGACGGCGGGCTACCTGACCGGCCGGACGGGTGAGCCGCCCCGGATGCGGCTGTGGGTCCGGCCGCGGCACAGCCTGGTCGACCCGTACTTTTCGCTGCTGGCCTCCGACGTCAACCCGCCGGTGGTGATGAACCTGGGCCGGATCGGCTGGGCGCCGACGGTCCAGCTGACGGCGTTGCTGCGGACCCGCCCGGCGCCGGGCTGGCTGCGGGTGGTCGTGGAGTCGAGGTCGGTGCACGAGTCGTGGTTCGACTCCGACGCGACAGTGGTCGACGCCCAGGGGCGGCTGGTGTGCCAGGCCCGCCAGCTGGGACTGGCCCCGGCTCCGGGCGGCTGAGCCCCGGCACCGCGCCGCCCGGCGGCGTTTGGCACGCTTGCCACCATGACGGTCATCGCGGTGCTGGGTGCGGGCAAGATCGGTGAGGCGTTGCTCTCGGGGCTGCTGCACGGCGGCCACGAAGCCGGCGACCTCCTGTTCACCGAGCGGTACCCGGCGCGGGTCGAGGAGCTGACCGCCCGCTACGGCATCCGCGGCGTCGAGGTCGAGGAAGCCGCCAAGCGGGCCGACATCCTGGTCGTCGCCGTCAAGCCGCAGGACATCGAGCCCGTTCTGGACGAGCTCGCGCCGCTGCTCGGGCCGTCGTCGCTCGTCGTCTCGCTCTGCGCCGGGCTGCCCACCTCGCTGTACGAACGGCGGCTCGCCGAGGGCGTCCCCGTCGTCCGGGTCATGCCGAACACGCCGATGCTGGTCAACGAGGCCATGAGCGCCATCTCCGCCGGCCGGTACGCGACCGCCGACCACCTCGCCGTCGTGCGGGACCTGCTTTCCCACGTCGGGCAGGTCGTCGAGGTGCCCGAGGCGCAGCAGGACGCCGTCACCGCGCTGTCCGGGTCCGGGCCCGCCTACTTCTTCTACCTGGTCGAGGCCATGATCGACGCCGGGATCCTGCTGGGCCTGCCGCGCGCGCTCGCCGGGCAGCTGATCATCCAGTCGGCGGTCGGCGCGGCGAAGATGCTCGCCGAATCCGACGAGCACCCGGTGCTGCTGCGCGAGGCCGTGACGTCCCCGGCCGGGACGACCATCAACGCCATCCGCGAGCTCGAGAAGCACGGCGTCCGCGCCGCGCTGCTGGCCGCCATCGAGGCCGCGAAAGACCGGTCCGAGGAGCTGGGCAAGGCCCACGAGAGCTGACAGGCCGCCCGATTTCCCCGGAAAGGGCGATTGCCCGGGTCTTGCACGCGCGGGTGCTTGTGCGTTAGCGCTGGTAGAGGCCCATCTCGGTGACAGGCGTCGCATTAGTCCCACCAGTCCCGCTACTCTCGATAGAGCACGTGCGTGTCGATACCACAGGTGGGGAAGCCTCGTGGCGCGACACGTGTCGAAGGACGCGGTAAACATGTCGCCGAACAAGAAGGAGGATTTGCCCGCTGTCGGGCAGGTCCAGTTCCTGACGGTCGCCGAGGTGGCCACGCTGATGCGGGTCTCCAAGATGACCGTCTACCGTCTCGTGCACTCGGGTGAGCTGCCCGCCGTCAGGGTCGGGAAGTCCTTCCGGGTGCCGGAGAAAGCAGTGCACGAGTACCTCCAGGGTGCGTATTACGACGTGGGTTGATCCACCCACCGGCCAGCGGCGCGCCGTGCTACGACGTGCCCGCTGACCGGCCCGCGAACCGTGCCGGGTAACCTGGAAAACCGCTCGTGCCTGTGCGCTCCACCCGTTGGACGCTGCGCCGGGCAGCGTGACCGACGTCGACCTAAGGAGCGCCCATGGGCTCTGTGATCAAGAAGCGCCGCAAGCGCATGTCGAAGAAGAAGCACCGCAAGCTGCTTCGCCGTACGCGCGTCCAGCGTCGTAAGGCCGGCAAGTAAGCCTGTCGAGTGTGACCGTGGCCCGTCCAGTCTCTGGACGGGCCACGTCCATGTGGTGGGCAGGTCCGCCCGTTCGAGTGAGGCGTTCGTCGCTTTCCGGCGAAGGCGGTGTTAATAGCACGTGAGACGGGCCGGAGCTACCACTGAAGAGCGGTAACATCTCAATGGCGTCCGCGCGATGCTTCCAGTGAGTGCTGGTTCGCGCGCCTCGGGTGACCGTCCACCCCCCACATGCCCTACGCCGCAGGGAGTCGCATGCCGTCGAACATCGTGCTCGTCACCGGGGTCGCCGGGGAACTGGGCGGGAAACTGCTCGCCCGGCTGGGCAACAACCCCGACTTCGAACGGGTCATCGGTGTCGACACGGTCCCGCCCGACAAGACGGTGCTGCAGCGCATGGGCCACGCGGAGTTCGTCCGCGCGGATATCAGGAACCCGTTGATTGCCAAGGTGATCAGCACGGCTCGCGTCGACACGGTGGTGCACGCGTCCGTCACCGCGCACCCGGCCGGGCCGGGCCGCCGCACGGCGATCAAGGAAGTCAACGTCATCGGCACCATGCGGCTGCTCGCCGCCTGCCAGCGCTCGCCGCTGGTCCGGAAACTGGTCGTCAAGTCGACGGCGGCGGTTTACGGCGCCGGTGCTCGCTCGCAGGCGGTGTTCACCGAGGACTCCGAGCTCATCCCGACGTCGACCAGCGGGTACGCGAAGGACGCCGTCGAGATGGAGGGGTACGTCCGCGGACTGGTGCGCCGCCGCCCGGACATCACGACCACGCTGTTCCGCTTCGCCAACATCATCGGCCCCGAGACCGACACGGTCCTCGCGCGCTACTTCGCGCTGCCGGTGGTGCCGACGGTCTTCGGCTACGACGCGCGCATCCAGCTGCTGCACTCTTCGGACGCGCTGTCCGTGCTGGAGCGGGCGACCCTGACCGACAAGCCCGGCGTGTTCAACGTCGGCGCGGAGGGGGTACTCACCCTTTCGCAGGCGATCCGGCGGGCCGGCCGGGTCGAGCTGCCGATGCCGCGGAGCGTGGTGCCGTCGGTCGGAAAGGTCCTGCGCGGCGCCCGTGTCGTGGACTTCTCCGCCGACCAGGTCCGGCTGCTGAACTTCGGCCGGGTCGTCGACATCGCCAAGCTGAAGCAGGAGTTCGGCTACACCCCGCGGTGGACGACACGGGAGGCGTTCGACGACTACATCGTCGGACGCGGGCTCCGCCCGGTGCTCGACGGCGGCAAGCTGGCCGGGCTGGCGGGCAAGGTGCTCGTCGCCGCGGCCACTGGACAGAGCCGATGAGCAGGCCACACGACTACTTCGGAAGCGAGGCGGGAACGGTGGGCGGTGCCGAAGCGCAGGTCATCCCCCTGCACGGACCGGGCCGGGAGAAGCCGGAAGCCGTGGAAGCCGAGCGGGACCTCCGCGAGCAGGAGGAGGCACCGGTCGTCGCCTTCCCCGGCGGCGTCGACCGGCGGGCGCCGGAGGAGCCGCTTTCGGACGCGGCGCGCTCGGCGCTCGGCTTCATCCGCGACCGGCTGACCGGTGACTACACGGTCGACGAGTTCGGCTTCGACGCCGAGCTGACCGAGGCGGTGTTCCTGCCGCCGCTGCGCGCGCTGTACAAGAAGTGGTTCCGCGTCGACACGCACGGCGTCGAGAACCTCCCGGCCTCGGGCGGCGCGCTGCTGGTGTCCAACCACTCGGGCACGATCCCGCTCGATTCGCTGATGACGGCGGTGGCGGTCCACGACGAGACGGGCGGCCGTCACCTGCGCGGCCTCGGCGCCGACCTGGTTTTCCAGGTGCCGCTGGTGGGGTCGTTCGCCCGCAAGTCCGGCCAGACGCTGGCCTGCCACGCGGACGCCGAGCGCCTGCTGCGCAAAGGCGAACTGGTCGGGGTGTGGCCGGAGGGCTTCAAGGGGGTGGGAAAGCCGTTCGCTTCCCGCTACAAGCTGCAGCGCTTCGGCCGCGGCGGCTTCGTGTCGGCCGCGCTGAAGGCGGGCGTCCCGATCATCCCGGTGTCGGTGATCGGCGCCGAGGAGATCTACCCGAAGCTGGGCGACATCAAGGTCCTGGCCCGGATGCTCGGCCTGCCGTACTTCCCGGTGACGCCGTTCTTCCCGCACTTCGGCCTGCTGGGCGCGCTCCCCCTCCCGACGAAGTGGAGCATCGAGTTCGGCACGCCGATCGCCACCGACGCCTACGGCCCGGACGCGGTGGACGACCCGATGCTGGTGTTCCAGCTGACCGACCAGGTCCGGGAGTCCATCCAGCAGACGCTGTACCAGCGGCTTTCCCAGCGGAAGTCGGTCTTCCGCGGCTGAGGCCGCCGCGTGTCGTCCCTCTGATCACGCGTGTCGACCCTCTGATCACGCGAGTCGACCTGCCAATCACGCGTGTCGTCCGTCGGGGTGCGCGAGGGTGCGGTCGGGTCTGGTGATCCGGACGTCGACACGCGTGATTGAGGAGTCGACACGCGTGATTGAAGGGTCGACACGGCGGTTGGGTCAGCGGCGGCGGTAGGCCATCCCGGCCGCCACGGCACCCGCCAGCGCGCCGGCTCCCAGCACCGAAGGCACGCCGATCTTCGCGGCCTTCCGGCCCGTCCGGAAGTCGCGGATCTCCCAGCCGCGCGCCCGGGCGACGTCGCGCAGGCCGCCGTCCGGGTTCACCGCCACCGCCGTCCCGACCGCCGACAGCATCGGGATGTCGTTCGCCGAGTCCGAGTACGCCGTGCAGCGCTTCAGGTTCAGCCCCTCCCGGGATGCCAGGGCCCGCACCGCGTGCGCCTTCGCCCGCCCGTGCAACAGGTCGCCCACCAGACGGCCCGTGTACACGCCGTCGCGCGTCTCGGCCACCGTGCCCAGTGCCCCGGTCAAACCCAAGCGCCGGGAGATGATCGCCGCCAGCTCGATCGGCGTTGCCGTCACCAGCCACACCCGCTGGCCCGCGTCCAGGTGCATCTGAGCCAGTGCGCGCGTTCCGGACCAGATCTTGTCCGCCATCAGCTCGTCGTAGATCTCTTCGCTGATCGACGTCAGCTCGGCCACCGTGCGGCCGGCCACAAAGGACAGTGCGCGCTCGCGGTGGGTCTTGATGTCCTCTTTGTTCTCGCGGCCGCCGAGGCGGAACTTGATCTGGCCCCAGACGAACCCGGCCAGGTCCGACGACGTGAAGAACTTGCGTGCGGCCAGGCCGCGGGCGAAGTAGAAGATCGACGCGCCCATCATCATCGTGTTGTCGACGTCGAAGAACGCGGCCGCGGTCAGGTCCGGGGGCGCGGGCGGGGCCGGGGGTTCGGAAAGGGCGTGCGCGGCTTCGGCCGACGCCTCGCCCGCCAGCGCGGCGAGCCGTTCGAGCTCCTGACTCTTGTCCTTGCCACGCCGAGCTGACACGTACACCGCCTCCATGTCTCCTTCGCACAGCGTAGCGAGCTGCCCACGGTCCCCGCGCAGGTGACCTCAGCCGATGATGATCGGCGGCAGCCCCGGCAGGAGCGGCGGCAGCGAAATCAGCGGCGGCTGGGACGTCGTCGTGGTCGGGGCCGGTGGCCGGGACGTCGTCGACGGCTGGCCGAACACCGGCGGCGGGGTCACCCCGCCGGTCGGCGCCGGGAGGTTCGGGGTCGCCGCGGCGTCCGAGGGCGGCAGCTGCGTGCCCGTCGGTGCCGGCGACGTGCTGTCCTGCGACGAAGGCGCGACCGACGCCGTCGGCTGCTCCCCGGCCGCCGGGGCGGGCCGCTGGGCGCACTCGCCGGTCGCCGGGAGCGGGCCCAGCTCGTCCGACGTGCCGGTGGTGATCCGGTAGCAGTTCATCCGCGCCACCAGGCCGCTCGTGCGCTCCTGGACCTTGCCGAGCAGGGTGCGGACCTCGCCGAACACCGGCGCCGCGTCCGCCGGGAGCGGCAGCGCCGCCAGCCGGGTCGCCTGGTCGCGGGCCCACAGCCGGACGTCGGACAGCGCCTGCGTGCCGCCGCCGTCGCTGGTCGCCGCGGTGGACAGCTGGGCGACACCGGCCCGCAGGTCGGCGGCGAAGTCGTCGTACGCGGTCCGGTAGTCGGCGGCGCTCGCGTCCTCCTCGGCCAGCTCGCCGAGCTCGGTGATCCGGTTGGTGGCGAACTCGAGGTGCTTGCGCGCCTTCTCCTGGTCGCCGAACGTCAGGCCCAGCGCGGTCGACTCGCCGGCCCGCTTGATGCCGTACAGCGGGTCACCGGGCAACGCCGAGCGCGACAGCACCAGCGTCAGTCCCGACAGCACCAGGAAGAGGAAGAGCGCGGCGGCCACCAGGTCGGCGGTCCGCGGCCGCCACCGCCGACCCGGTGCGGTGGCCGCCGCCGTCTCCAGGCGGCCCGCGATCTCCGCGCGGATCCGCTGCCGCGTCTCCAGGTCCGGGGCCCCGGCCGCGCCGAGGTCGCGCAGGGCGCCGACGATCGCGAGTTCGTCGGCGAACTCCTCGTCCCGGCGCACCGGCGACGGTTCCAGGGCACGCGCGAACCGCTCGCTCTCGGCTCGCTCACGCGCAAACCTCACGGCGCTGCTCTCCATCCCTGGCCTCGGCCGGTCCTGACACCGGTCTGCGTGGGGTAACGATCCAGAAGCCGCCAGGGTTACCGGTTTCGGAGGATGAGCGGAAAAGTTCGCGGGTTCAGCGCAATCCGGTGGGCAGAAGTTGTCCCAAACGGCGTACGGCGCGGTGCTGGAGCGCCTTGATGGCGCCTTCGTTGCGGTTCATGATCTCGGCCGTCTCGGCCACCGACAGGCCCTGCAGGAACCGCAGGACGATGCATTCGCGCTGGTCCTCGCCCAGTTCCGCGACGCAGCGGAGCAGCTCGGCCCGGGTGGCGCGGCTGATCGCCTCCTGCTCGGGGCCCGCCTGGGCGGTCGCGCCGACGCTGAACGGCGCCGAACCGGGCTCGGTGACCTCGTCGGTGACCACTTCGAGCTTGAACCGGCTCGACTTGACGTGGTCGAGCACGAGGTTGCGGGCGATGGTGACGAACCAGGCGCCGACGTCACGTCCCTGGTAGCTCACCGACGTGATGCGGCGCAGCGCGCGCAGGAACGTCTCGCTGGTGACGTCCTCGGCGAGGTCGCGGTCGCCGAGCCGGAACAGCACGTACCGGTAGACGACGTCGACGTAGCGGTCGTAGAGCCGGCCGAAAGCGGACGAGTCGCCGTCCTGCGCGGCCCGCACCAGCTCCCAGGCCTCGGCCTTCGCCGCCTCGGCGCGCTCGTCGTCGGCCGCCTGCCTGCTCAGCGGCACGGCCGACGTCCGTCCGAAGACGCGCTCGGCGAACATGGAGACGGGCCCACGGCTCACGGCGGTCGGCACGGTCATCGGGCGGCACCTCCGGCGGTGGCTTCGACCCAGCGGGCCACGGTACCCCCGGAACTGCGGCGAGCAGGGGCCGGCCGGCTCGCGTGCCCCACGACCTCGTGGGCAGGCAAGTTCCTCACGGCGACTCCCTCTCTCCGGTCGCGGCGGTGATCAACACCACCGGCGCGACGCAGTGCAGCATACGTGTTGTTACCGCTAAGTAGGTAGTGGTTCCGGGGTTGCGCAGACGCGACGCTCGCGGTCAGCACCCATGACGTCGCTTCAGATGACAGACTTGCAACGGTTGGCGCCGGGCGAGGAGAGGTGGGTCGCGGGTGAGTGCTCCAGGAGGGACGCAGCCGGGGGTCGGCGGGCTGCTCACACGGGCCGCGGCGACGTGGCCGGAGCACCCGGCCGTGGTCGAAACCGGCACCGGGCGCAGCCTGACCTACCGCGAGGTCGACGCGGCCGCCCAGGGCCAGGCCCGCCGGCTGGCGGACGCGGGCGTCGGCCCCGGCGACCGGGTCGGGCTGCGGCTGCCGACGTCGGTGGACTTCGTGGTCGCCTTCTTCGGCGCGCTCCGGGCGGGCGCCGTGGTCGTGCCGCTGTCGCCGCAGGTGCCCGGACCCGAGCTCGAGAAGCTGCTGGCGCACAGCGGCGCGAAGGTGGTCGTCCAGCGCGACGCCGAGGGGGATCTCCCCGACGGCGTGAGCGGTCTCACGCCGGGGGGTGACCCGGACGGAGGAGGGGATTTCCCCGACACCGGCCGGGCCGGTGAGGACATCGCGGTCGTTTCGTACACCTCGGGCACGACCGGGCCGCCGCGCGGGGTGATGCTGTCGCACCGCGCGCTGCTGGCGAACCTCGAGCAGATCAGCGCGGTCGAGGGCGTCCTCGAGCAGGACGACCGGGTGCTGATCACCATCCCGCTCTTCCACGTCTACGGCCTCGGGCCCGGCCTCCTGCAGGCGACCGCGGTCGGCGCGACCGCGGTCCTCTCGGAGCGCTTCGAAGCCCAGCGCACGCTGGACGACTGCGCCGAGCACCGCGTCACCTCGATCACCGGCGTCCCGACGATGTACGGCGAGTTCGCCGCGTTCGGCGCCGACGAGCTCCGCCGCGGCCTGGCCACCGTGCGCCGGATGACCTCCGGCGCCGCACCGCTGCACCCGAAGGTGCTGACGGCCATCCGCGAGGCCATCGGCCTGGACGTCTACGAGGGCTACGGCCTCACCGAATGCGCGCCGGTGGTGACGTCGACGCTGGTCACCGGGTACCCGAAGCCGGGCTCGGTCGGGCGGCCGCTGCCCGGCATCGAGCTGCGGCTGGTGGACAGCGACGGCAGCGACCAGGCCGTCCCGCTCGACCCGGACGACGTCGACGACGTCTTCGAGGCCGAGGGCGAGACCGGGCTGGTGTCGATCCGCGGCGCCAACCTCTTCTCGGGCTACTGGCCCGACGGCGGCCACGGACCCGACGACGAGGGCTGGTTCCGCACCGGCGACGTCGGCTACCTCGACACCGACGGCGACCTGCACCTGGTCGACCGGGCCAACGACCTGATCATCGTCAACGGCTTCAACGTCTTCCCGCGCGAGGTCGAGGAGGTCATCGGGCAGCTGGCCGAGGTGGCCGAGGCCGCGGTCGTCGGCGTCGTCGACGAGCGCAGCGGCGAGGCGGTCAAGGCGGTCGTCGTGCCGGCGGCCGGGGCGGCGCTGTCCGAGCAGCAGGTCGTCGACCACTGCGCGGCCCACCTGGCCGGGTACAAGGTGCCGCACCTGGTCGAGTTCGCCGAGTCGCTGCCGCACTCGGCCACCGGGAAGCTGCGCCGGCTGCGGCTGCGGTAGGAAGGACGGCATGGCGCACGAAGTGACGGTGATGGGCCGCGACGGCTGCCACCTCTGCGAGGTCGCGGAGGCCGAGGTCGCGCGGATCTGCGGGGAACTCGGCGTCGCTTGGAAGGCCGAGGACGTCGACACCGATCCGGAGTGGCGCGCGGAGTACGGCGACCGCGTCCCGGTGATCCTGGTCGACGGCGCCGAGCACGGGTACTGGCGCGTCGAAGAGGAGCGGCTGCGACGCGCGCTGCAGCCGTAACACGTCCGTAAGCCACTTCGGGCAGCCTCGGCACGCTCCCGCTCCGAAGATGGAGACGTGAGCACTCTGCAGGAAGCGCCACCCGAAGCGCCCCGGCGGCTTTCGCTGCCCGTCGCGACGCTGATCGGGCTCCTCGCGCTGGCCGCCGCGCTCGGCGTCGGGCACCTGGTCGCGGGCTTCGTCGGGTACACGGCGTCGCCGTTCATCGCGGTGGCGAACTACGTCATCGACCACAGCCCGACCGCGATCGTGAAGTGGGCCGAGCGGACGCTGGGCACCTGGGACAAACCGGTGCTCAAGATCGGGCTCGCGGTGGTGCTGGTCCTGCTCGCGCTGCTCGCCGGGCAGCTCTCGCGCCGGACGCCGCGGGCCGGGCAGGTGCTCGTCTTCGTGCTCGGCGCCGCCGGGGTCGCGGCCGTGTTCGCACGCAGCGACCTCGGGCAGGTATCGCTGCTCGCGCCGGTCGCCGCCCTGGTCGCCGGGCTCGCGGTGTTCACCTTCCTGCACCGCCTCGCGCTGCCTGTCGACGTCGTCCAGGACAGGGGCTTCGACCGGCGCAAGTTCCTGCGGGCCGGGGTGGGGGTGGCCGCCGGGTCGGGGCTCGCGGCCGTCGTCGGCCAGGTCGCCGGGACCAGCTCGGACGCCGAGGGCTCGCGCACCGCCGTCGGGCCGCTGGTCCCGGCGCGCACCGCGCCGCCGCTGCCCGCGGACGCCGACTTCGCGAAGCTCGGCTCCCCGCCGTTCATCACGCCGAACGCGGACTTCTACCGCATCGACACCGCGCTGGTCGTGCCCCAGATCCGCACCGAGGACTGGAGCCTGAAGATCCACGGGATGGTCGACCGCGAGGTGACGTTCTCCTACGCCGACATCCGCAACCGGCCGCTGGTCGAGCGCCGGGTGACGCTGACGTGCGTGTCCAACGAGGTCGGCGGGCCGCTGATCTCGAACGCGTCCTGGATCGGCGTCGACCTGGTGGACCTGCTGGACGAGGCCGGGGTCCAGGCGGGCGCGGAGCAGATGTTCGCCACCAGCGTCGACGGCTGGACCTGCGGTACCCCGGCGAACGTCGCCCTCGATCCGGCCCGCGGCGCGATGCTGGCGATCGGGATGAACGGCGAGCCGCTGCCGGTCGAGCACGGCTTCCCGGCCCGGATCGTCATCCCCGGCCTGTACGGGTACGTGTCGGCGACGAAGTGGGTCGCATCGCTCGAATTCACCAAGTGGGACGCCCGGCAGGCGTACTGGCTGAGCCGTGGGTGGGCCGAGCAGGCGCCGATCAAGACGGAGTCGCGGATCGACACGCCGAGCGGCTTCGCCGGCGTCACGGCGGGCAAGGTCCGGCTGGCCGGCACGGCGTGGGCGCAGCACGCCGGGATCGCGAAGGTCGAGGTCCGGCTGGACCAGGGCCCGTGGCAGCCGGCGACCCTGGCGGCCGAGGTGAGCAAGGACACCTGGCGGATGTGGTGGATCGAGCTGGACGTGCCGAAGGGCACGCACCAGGCGTCGGTCCGGGCCACCGACTCCGGCGGTTACACGCAGACGGAGAACCGCGCGGACCCGGTTCCGGACGGTGCCACCGGCTGGCACTCGGTCACCCTCGACGCCCGCTGACGGCCCGCGGGATCCGGTCGCCGTGATCGGTCCCGCGGAGCCGTTCACCGTGCCCGGTGGCCCGTTCGCCGCGTCCCCGCGGGCCGCGCCGCCGGGTGGCATTCGATCAGCGCTCGCGCGGGTCGGACGCGGAAGTGCCTGGTGGGCAAGGATTCTGACGCGGTGTCGTGATCTCCGCGGCGCCCCGGCCGGTCCGGAACCGCCTCCGACCAGTGACTTTGTGCGTGCGTTCACAAGTGGTCTACCGTAGGAGCGTCGCCCGGGACGGGCCGGTATCGAACCGGACTCCGGGGCCTGGGTCAAGACACGGTTCCGCATGGCGATGGCCGCCAGACGTGCACAGCGAGCAGGAGAACTACGGCGTGGTGACACAGCGGGGGAGGCGCGACGCGGCGGACTCCCCGGGCCGGCGGCCCCGCCGTCCGGCCGGCCCCGACGCCGACAACGCCCCGACCGCCGAAATGCCCGCGGTGCCCGCCGGTGAGCCGGGCCGCAACGGGGATGCCCCCGAGGCCGTCCGGGCCAAGTCCATTCCCGAGGCCGCCGTCGCGCGGCTGGCCGTCTACCTCCGCGTATTGTCCGGAATGTCCGAGCAAGGCGCGACGACCGTTTCGAGCGAAGAACTGTCGCAGGCCGCCGGCGTCAATTCCGCGAAACTGCGCAAAGACCTCTCCTACCTGGGCTCCTACGGCACCCGCGGCGTCGGCTACGAGGTCGGCGTGCTGGTCAGCCAGATCGAGCGCATCCTCGGCCTGACCCGCCAGCACAAGGTCGCCGTGGTCGGGATCGGCAACCTGGGCCACGCGCTGGCCAACTACGGCGGCTTCCCGGGGCGCGGCTTCCCGGTCGAAGCGCTGTTCGACCTGGACCCGGACCTGATCGGCGTGCCGGTCGGTGGTCTCCCCGTCTCGCACATGGACGACATCCCCCGGATCTGCGCCGAGCGGGGCATCTCCATCGGCGTGATCGCCACCCCACCCACCGCCGCGCAGTCGGTGTGTGACCGCCTGGTCGCGGGCGGTGTCCAGTGCATCCTCAACTTTGCTCCGGTCGTCTTGCAGGTTCCTGCTCACATCGAGGTCCGCAAAGTGGATTTGGCCGTGGAGCTGCAGATACTCTCGTTCCATGTGGCCCGCCGAGCGGACAGTGAAGCTCCGGCCGCCGGCAATCAGGGCAATTCCGGATTACCCGGCGGGGTCCGGCCGTCCGAGAATGGGAACGGCAGGCGGAACGGCTCGGGTCCGGACGGCGGACGGGAAATGGTGGTGCGCTCATGAGCGTCTTGGCGGTCGGTCTCTCGCACAGAAGCGCGGAGCTGAGCACGCTCGAGCGCGTGGCCGTGCCCGCCCCCGAGATCGGCAAGGTCCTCCACGACCTGCAGCAGGCCGAGCACGTCAGTGAGGTCATGCTCGTCTCGACCTGCAACCGGATCGAGGTCTACGCGGTCGTCGAGACCTTCCACGGCGGCCTCAACGACGTCTCCGAGGTGCTGGCCCGCCAGGCCGGGATGGCCCCCGCCGAGCTCTACGACAGCCTGTATGTCCACTACGCCGGTGCCGCCGTCGAGCACCTCTTCTCGGTCACCTCGGGCCTGGACTCGATGGTCGTCGGCGAGACGCAGATCCTCGGCCAGATCCGTGGCGCCTACGCCACCGCGCGCGAGGCCGGCACCGTCGGCCGCACGCTGCACGAGCTGATCCAGACCACGCTGCGCGTCGGCAAGCGCGTGCACACCGAGACCGGGCTCGACCAGCTCGGCGCCTCGGTCGTCTCCGAAGCCCTCGCCGCGGCCGGGGACGTCACCGGCAAGCACGCCGTCATCGTCGGCGCCGGCTCGATGGGCGCGCTGAGCGCTTCGCAGCTGCGCAAGGCCGGGATCGGCGAGATCACCGTCGCCAACCGCACCGACGCCCGCGCCCGCCGCCTCGCCGCGAACGTCACCGAGCAGGGCGTGCCGGCCCGCGCGATCCCGCTGTCCGGCGTCGCCGACGCGGTCCGCGACGCCGACATCGTGATCTGCTGCACCGGCGCGCAGGACGCCGTCTTCGCCCCGGAGCACGTGCTGCCGCGCGGCGGCCGGGAGCTCGTCGTGTGCGACCTCGGCCTGCCCCGGGACGTCGACCCGGAGGTCGGCGAGCTGGCCGGCGTCCGGGTGATCGACCTGGCCACCGTCCAGCGCCGGATGCGCGAGGCGGGCACGCCGACCACCGAGCGCCAGACGGCCAAGGCGACCGGGATCGTCCTCGACGAGGTGCGCGACTACCTCGCCGGGCAGCGCAGCGCCGAGGTGACGCCGACGGTGACCGCGCTGCGCCGCCGCGCGGCCGAGGTCGTCGACGCCGAACTGCTGCGGCTGGACAACCGCCTGCCCGGCCTGGACGGCGCTGTCCGCGAAGAGGTCGGCCGCACGGTCCGCCGGGTGGTCGACAAGCTGCTGCACACGCCGACGGTGCGGGTCAAGCAGCTGGCCGCCGAGACGGCCGAAACCGACTACGCGAACGCGTTGCGCGAACTGTTCTGCCTCGACCCGCAGGCGCCCGCCGCGGTGGCGAGCCCGAAGCCCCCCTCAGAGAAGAAGTAGTAGTGACCAGAGTCATTCGCATGGGTACGCGGGGTTCGAAGCTCGCGCTCGCCCAGACCGGGACCGTCGCCGACGCCCTGCGCGCCACCGGCGCCGAGGTCGAGATCGTCAAGGTGACCACGCCCGGTGACCAGTCCTCCGCGCCGATTCCCACGATCGGGGTCGGCGTCTTCACGTCGGCGCTGCGGGAGGCGTTGCTGCGCAACGAGGTCGACGTCATCGTCCACTCGTACAAGGACCTCCCGACCGCCCCCGAACCGGGCATCACGCTGGCCGCCGTGCCGCCGCGCGAGGACCCGCGGGACGCGCTGGTCGCCCGGGACGGGCTGACGCTCGGTGAGCTGCTGCCCGGCTCGAAGGTGGGCACGGGCTCCCCGCGGCGCACCGCGCAGCTGCGCGCGCTGGGTCTCGGTTTGGAAATCGTGCCGATCCGCGGCAATATCGACACCCGCATGCGCAAGGTGTCCGACGGCGAGCTCGATGCCGTGGTGCTCGCGCGTGCCGGACTGGCCAGGATCGGCCGGGCCGAGGCGATCACCGAGACCCTCGACCCGATCCAGATGCTGCCCGCGCCCGCCCAGGGTGCGCTGGCGGTGGAGTGCCGGTCCGCCGACGTGGACCTCGAGCAGCTGCTCCGGTCCACTTTGGACGACGAGGGCACGCGGGCCGCGGTGACGGCCGAGCGTTCCCTGCTGGCCGCGCTCGAGGCGGGGTGCAGCGCGCCGGTCGGCGCGCTCGCCGAGGTCGTCGAAGACCTCGACGCCGAGGGCAAGGTCGTGGAACGGATCTCGCTGCGCGGCACCGCCGCCGCGGAGGGCGAAAACGGTGCGGTGGACATGGTCCGGGCCATCGCACTGGCCGACAAGGACCAGGCTGCCCAGCTGGGCAAGGACCTGGCCGCCGAGCTGCTGGACCTGGGAGCCGGAGCCCTCTCCGGCCCTGCCCAATAGCGCTCTCGCGAGCGCTTTTCGAAGGCTGTAGCTCTGAAAAGAGTGCTTCGCAAAGACATTTATAGGAGACCTGCGGCCATGCGATCACGCACGGTCGCCGCAAGAGGAGAAACGCACAGATGACCCCCGCGCGAAAGACCACCGGGCGCGTAGCGTTCGTGGG
Source organism: Amycolatopsis sp. cmx-13-12 (assembly GCA_049998155.1). Lineage (GTDB taxonomy): Bacteria > Actinomycetota > Actinomycetes > Mycobacteriales > Pseudonocardiaceae > Amycolatopsis. The sequence goes on from JAEBES010000004.1 coordinate 153,336, forward strand.
CTCCGGCCCCGGCGACGCCGGCCTGCTCACGGTCCGTGCCCAGGAGCTGCTGACCAAGGCCGAGGTCGTGGTGACCGACCCGGACGTGCCGCAGGCCGTGCTGGCCATGGCCGCCGAGGGCGCCGAGGTCCGGCCCGCCGTCGGCGAGGCCGCCGAGGTCGCCAAGGACCTGACCAACGAGGCCAAGGCCGGCCGGCTGGTGCTGCGCCTGGTCGCGGGCGACCCGCTGACCACCCCGGCCGTGGTGGCCGAGGTCCAGGCGGTCGCGCGCACGAGCGCCGTGTTCGACGTCATCCCCGGCGTCTCCCCGGCCGCGGCCGTCCCGGCGTACGCGGGCGTCGCGCTGGGCGGCACGCACACCGAGGTCGACGTCCGCGGCGACGTCGACTGGGCCGCCCTGGCCGCCGCGCCCGGCCCGCTGGTGCTGCACGCGTCGTCGGCGCACCTGGCCGAGGCCGCGTCGGCGCTGACCGGCAACGGCGTCCCGGCGTCGACCCCGGTCGCGGTCACCGCGAACGGCACCATCAACACCCAGCGCACCCTCGACACCACGCTCGAGAAGCTCGCCAACGACGCGGGCGAGCTCGTCGGGCCGCTGATCGTCACGATCGGCCAGGCCGCCGGGCACCGCTCGAAGCTGTCGTGGTGGGAGTCGCGCGCGCTGTACGGCTGGAAGGTCCTGGTGCCGCGCACCAAGGAGCAGGCCGGCGAGATGGCCGAGCGCCTGCGCGGCCACGGCGCGACGTCGCACGAGGTGCCGACGATTTCGGTCGAGCCGCCCCGCAGCCCGGCGCAGATGGAGCGCTCGGTCAAGGGCCTGGTCGACGGCCGCTACCAGTGGATCGTCTTCACCTCCACCAACGCGGTCCGCGCGGTGTGGGAGAAGTTCGAGGAGTTCGGGCTCGACGCCCGGGCGTTCTCCGGCGTGAAGATCGCCTGTGTGGGTGAGTCGACGGCGGCGAAGGTGCGTTCCTTCGGCATCATCCCGGAGCTGGTCCCGTCGGGCGAGCAGTCCTCGGAAGGGCTCCTGGCCGAGTTCCCGCCGTACGACGACGTGCTGGACCCGGTCGACCGCGTGCTGCTGCCGCGGGCGGACATCGCCACCGAGACGCTGTCGGCCGGCCTGCGCGAGCGCGGCTGGGAGATCGACGACGTGACGGCCTACCGGACCGTCCGAGCCGCCCCGCCGCCCGCCGAGACCCGCGAGATGATCAAGACCGGCGGCTTCGACGCGGTCTGCTTCACCTCGTCCTCGACCGTGCGGAACCTGGTCGGCATCGCCGGCAAGCCGCACACCCGCACGCTGGTCGCGTGCATCGGCCCGAAGACCGCGGAGACCGCGGTGGAGTTCGGGCTCCGGGTCGACGTCCAGCCGGAGAAGGCGGACGTGCCGCACCTGGTGGACGCCCTGGCCGAGCACGCTGCCCGCCTGCGGGCCGAGGGTGCGCTGCCGCCGCCGCGCAAGGCGAAGCGGGCCCGCCGCTCCTGACGTCTCGTTGGCCCGTGGCCGGCGGTCGTGAGTGGTAAGGAGGGTTCTAACCCTCCTTACCACTCACGACAGCTGCGGCAGACCGGTGGACCGGCGCCGGGATGTCCTGGCCGGTGCCGCTCGGCGGTCCGAAACGGCCGCTGAGCACCCTTGCGGAACTCCGGCAAAAGCCGCGGGAGTAACTTGGTAAGGGTGTTCCCCGAGCATCGTCCCCGCAGGCTTCGCACCACCCCGGCCATGCGCAGGCTGGTGGGCGAAACGACGCTGCGGCCACGCCAGCTGATCCTCCCGATGTTCGTCGCCGAAGGGATCGACGCGCCGCGGCCGATCTCGAGCATGCCCGGCGTCGTCCAGCACACCCGCGACACGCTGCGGAAGGCCGCTGTCGACGCGGTCAACGCCGGCGTCGGCGGGCTCATGCTGTTCGGCATCCCGGCCAAGCGTGACGCGGAGGGCTCCGGCGCGGTCGACGAGAAGGGCATCCTCAACGTCGCCCTGCGCGACCTGCGCCAGGAGCTGGGCGACGCCACCGTGCTGATGGCCGACACCTGCCTCGACGAGTTCACCGACCACGGCCACTGCGGCGTCCTGGACGCCGACGGCGGGGTCGACAACGACGCCACCCTGCGGATCTACGCCCAGATGGCGATCGCGCAGGTCGAAGCCGGGGCGCACGTGCTCGGGCCGTCCGGGATGATGGACGGCCAGATCGGTGTCATCCGCCGGGCGCTCGACGAGGTCGGCCACAAGGACGCGGCGATCCTCGCCTACTCCGCGAAGTACGCCAGCGCGTTCTACGGCCCCTTCCGCGAGGCCGTGGACTCGCAGCTCAAGGGCGACCGCAAGACCTACCAGCAGGACCCGGGCAACGGCCGCGAGGCGCTGCGCGAGATCGAGCTGGACCTCGCCGAAGGCGCGGACATGATCATGGTCAAGCCCGCGCTGGCCTACCTGGACGTCATCAAGGCGGCGGCGGACATCTCCCCGGTCCCGGTGGCGGCGTACAACATCTCGGGCGAGTACGCGATGGTCGAGGCCGCCGCGGCGAACGGCTGGCTCGACCGCGAGCGGACCGTCCTCGAGGTGCTGACGTCGATCCGCCGCGCGGGCGCGGACATGATCCTCACCTACTGGGCCGCCGAAGCCGCTGCCTGGCTGGACTGACCCGTTAGAGTCCTCGCGTGGAAGACAAAGAGGACCTCACGGGTCTGACCGACGACGAACGGCGCAAGCAGGGCCGCTCGCCCGACCCGGTGCTCCCCGGCGAGAAGGCGCCCAAGGCGACCCCGCCGCGCCCGGTGGCCGTGTCGTTCTGGCTGTGGCTGGCCGGCGGTGTGGTGCTGATCCTCGGGTACGTCCAGCTGCTGGCCGGCAAGTCCGCGGTCATCGACCGGTACGTCGAGGGGACCAAGGACCCGAAGATCACCCCCCAGATGATCGCGGACGGCGTCACGGCGATGCTGTGGTTCCTGCTGGTCGGGTCGATCGTGTTCACCCTGCTGTTCCTGCTGTTCGCGTACAAGGCCCGCGAAGGCACCCGCTCGGCCCGGACGGTGCTGACCGTGCTGCCGATCGTGATGGTGCTGCTGATCTTCACGTTCGCGCCGGTGCTGACGTACCTGACGCTGGTCGCGGTGCTGCTGTTCGTGATCGCGCTGGTGCTGCTGTACCTGCCCTCGGTGAGCGGCTACTTCCCCAAGGTCGGCAAGAAGCTGTGAGGCTTTACGCCGAGTCCGGCGTGAGCTGGGCGGCGATCGGCTGGGGCCCGGTGTTCGCGCTGGTGGGGGCGCTGGCGGAGCTCGTGACCGGTGGTCCGGTGCACGTGGTGGGCTGGCTGCTGGTCGGGTTCGCGCTGTGCGTGATCACGATGCCGTGGGTGTACGCACGCCGCCGGTTCCTGTCACTGGAAGTGACGACCGAGCAGCTGCGCCAGGGCCGCGAGAAGGTCCCGGCGGCGGAGATCGCCTCGGTGACGGACGTCGGGACGCCGGTGGGCGCGCGGGTCCTCGGAGGCGGCTGGTCGGTGCCGCGGAAGTACGACTCGCTGCCGCTGAAGCTGGCCGACGGCACGGTGGTGCTGGCGTGGGCGAAGGACGTCGAGGCCCTGCGGGACGCGTTGGACCGGCTCGTCCGGGCGACGCCGCGCGAAGCATGAGAAAATCGCTGTCGTGATCGACCTTCCGCAGCCCACCGGGGCCGAGCTCTGGCCGCCGGAAGAACCCGGCCCGCCCGCGAAGCTGCACAAGCCCTGGCGGATGTTCGTCGCCGTCGTGGAGGTCGTGCTCGCCGTTCTCGCCGGCTGGGTGGCCTACCTCTGCTGGCACGACAGCGTCGCCTCCGTCGTCACCCGGACCGATGACGGTGCCGTGCTCGAGTCGCACCGGTACTTCGGTGGCCTGCTCGCCGCCGCCATCGGGCTCGGGACCGTGGCCGCTCTGCTGCTCGTCGACGCGGTGCGTCAGCTCGCGCTCGCCATCCGTGCCCGGAGCCCCCGGCCGAAGGTCTGATACACAGCTCGCGCACAGCCAACGAACAGTCAATTGCTAAGCACCCGCACCAAAGTTGCCGCATGACGCGCGTGCGTGCCTCGAAGGCATGGGTGATCAACGGAGCTCTGGTCGTACTGCTGGCTGGGGCGGGATTCGGGATATACCAGGCATTCAGCCCCGAACCGAGCTCGGCGCAGGCGCAGTCGCGCAGCACCCCGGTCCGCCGGGCGACGGTCACCGAGACCGTCTCCGCCGCCGGGACGCTCGCCAGCAGCTACACCGGCGCGGCGAACTTCACCACCGCCGGCAAGGTCACCTCGATCGACGTCAAGGTCGGTGACGTCGTCAGCGCCGGGCAGAAGCTCGCCACCGTCGACAGCACCCAGGCGGCGAAGCAGCTCCAGGTCGCGAAGGCGAACCTCGCCGTCGCGCAGGACAGCCTCGACACCGCCGAGACCGCCGAAGCCACGCCGGCCACCGGGCAGAACTCCCAAAACGCCCAGACCAACGCGGCCAACAACGTCACCTCGGCGCAGGCGAAACTCGACCAGGCCCAGCTCGACGTCCAGACCGCCCAGCAGGCGCTCGACAACACCGTGCTCTACGCGCCCGGCGCCGGCACGGTCACCGCGATCAACGGCACCGTCGGGCAGCAGTCCTCCAGCGGCTCCTCGGCCACGTCGCAGTCGTCGAGCAGCAGCAGCGGTCAAGGCGGGCAGGGCTCGTCGTCGAACTCCAGCTCGGCCGCGTCGAGCAGCAGCAGCAGCTCCGGGTTCATCACCATCACGAACCTGACCGGCCTGGTCGTCAACACCTCGGTCGCCGAGATCGACGTCAGCAAGGTCAAGGCCGGTCAGAAGGCCACGGTGACGCTCAACGCGCTGCCGGACAAGCCGATCCAGGCCACCGTGTCGAGCATCAACCTGACCCCGACCACCAGCGGCAGCGTCGTCTCCTACGGCGCGCAGCTGGCCCTCACCAGCCCGCCGGACGGGCTGCGGCCCGGCCAGTCGGCGAGCGTCGTGATCACCGTCGCCGAGGCGGACAACGCGCTCAGCGTGCCGGCCGCGGCCGTCCAGACCGTCGGCAGCACCAACCTCGTCACCGTGCAGGAAAACGGGCAGAACGTCACCCGCCAGGTGCAGGTCGGGCTGCGCGGCGAGTCGACGGTCCAGATCACCTCCGGGCTGACCGAGGGGGAGAACGTCGTGCTCACCGGCACCACGACCGGGACCACCGGCGGGACCGGGCGCACCGGCGGCACGGGCGGCACCGGCGGGTTCCCTGGTACCGGGGGCACCGGCGGGTTCCCGGGCGGCGGCCAGCGCGGCACCGGCACCGGCGCGGGCGGCGGCTTCGGCGGCCGCGGATGAACCCGGTGATCGAGGTCTCCGCGCTGCGCAAGACCTACGGCGCCGGCGAGACGGCGGTGCACGCGCTGCGCGGCGTCGACCTCACCGTGTGGCCCGGCGAGTACGTCGCCATCATGGGCGCGTCCGGCTCGGGGAAGTCCACGCTGCTGAACATGCTGGGCTGCCTGGACGTGCCGACGTCCGGCCGGTACCTCCTGGACGGGTTCGGCGTCGGAAAGCTGAACGAACGGCAACTGGCGTTGCTGCGCAACCGGAAGATCGGCTTCATCTTCCAGTCCTTCAACCTGGTGCCCCGGACGTCGGCTTTGTCCAATGTGGAACTTCCGCTGGTCTACAGTGGACTCCGTCGCGCGGAACGCCGCCGGCGCGCGCTCGCGGCCCTCGACATGGTCGGGCTGTCCGACCGGGCCAAGCACCTGCCGAGCGAGCTCTCCGGCGGCCAGATCCAGCGCGTCGCCGTGGCGCGGGCGCTCGTCACCGGCCCGGCGATGCTGCTGGCCGACGAGCCGACCGGCAACCTCGACCGGCGCAGCACCGAGGACGTCCTCGGCGTGTTCGACCGGCTCAACTCCCTCGGCCGCACCATCGTCGTCATCACCCACGAGGACGAGGTCGCCGAGCACGCGCACCGCGTCGTCCGGGTCGATGACGGGCTGATCGTGTCGGACGAGGTCACGCGTGCGGTCGGAGCGGTCTCGTGAACCTCCTCGAAATCCTGCGGTTCGCCGTGCGCGGGCTCACCGCGAACAAGCTGCGCTCGGCCCTCACCACGCTCGGCATCACCATCGGCGTCGCCGCGGTGATCCTGCTGGTCGCGGTGGGCAACGGCGCATCGGCGGCGATCGCGGCCAGCATCCAGGGCCTGGGGACCAACGTCGTCAACGTCTCCCCGGCCCGCGGCGGCGGCCAGGGCGCGACCGCGCGGCCGCTGACCGTCCAGGACGCGCACGCGCTCGTCGACCCCGTCGGCGCCCCCGACGTCAAGGCCGCCTCGCCGGTGGTCAACACGACGGCGACCGCGACCTACGGGCAGACGTCCTACGACATCTCCAGCGTCGCCGGCACCGAACCGGCGTACTTCACCACGACCAACCGCGACCTCGCCCAGGGGCAGCTGTTCACCAGTGAGGACGTCACGGCCGCGCGGAAGGTCGTCGTGCTCGGCCCGACGACGGCGGAGTCGATCTTCGGCACGACCGACCCGGTCGGCAAGAACGTCCTGCTGAACAGCATCCAGTTCACCGTGATCGGGGTGCTGCAGGCCAAGGGCAGCACCGGCCTGCAGAACGCCGACGACGTCGCCATCGCGCCGATCTCGGCGGTCCAGGACTCCCTCGCCGGGTACGGCAGCCTCAGCCAGATCGCCGTCCAGGCCACCAGCGCCGACTCCGTCTCGCTGGCCCAGTCCGAGATCACCGCGATCCTCAACGCGCGGCACGGCATCCGGCTCGGCGGCACCCCGGACTACCAGATCCAGAACTCGGAGCAGCTCCTCGCCACGCGGACGTCGGCGACCGAGACGTTCACCGTGCTGCTGGCCGCCGTCGCGGCGATCTCCCTGCTGGTCGGCGGGATCGGCGTCACCAACATCATGCTCGTCACGGTCACCGAGCGGATCCGCGAAATCGGCATCCGCAAGGCCATCGGCGCCCCGCGCTCGGCCATCCTCGGCCAGTTCCTCGCCGAAGCGACCATGCTCAGCCTGTTCGGCGGGCTGCTCGGCGTGGCCATCGGGCTGATCGGCAGCCGGTTCACCATCTCCGGGATCAAACCCGTCGTGGTGCCCTCGTCGATCCTGCTCGCCTTCGCGGTATCCGCCCTGATCGGGCTGTTCTTCGGCAGCTTCCCGGCGAACCGGGCCGCCAAGCTGAGGCCCATCGACGCGCTGCGTCACGAATAAGGAGTCTTCGCATGTCCACCCACACGACGACCCCGCCGGGGGACGAGCCGACGGCGATCCTGCCCGCCGTGGAGCCGACCGCGGAACAGATCGTCGCCAGCCCGGCCGTCGACGGCGACCTCAACGCCGAAATGCGCCGGGCCGCGAAGCCGTTCTCCCGGACCACGCTGGTGCTCGCCGGGCTGGTCGCCTTCGCGATCGCGTTCGGCGGCGGTGCCTGGACCCACGCGGCGTTCGGCTCCTCGACCCCGTCGACGCCGGCCCGGCAGGCCGGCGGCACCCCAGGAGGGCAGCAGGCCGGTGCCGGTCAGCAGGGCGGCGGGTTCCGCGGCGGCCGCGGCACCACCGGCACGGTCGACCGCGTCGACGGCACCACGGTGTACGTCAAGACCGCGCAGGGCGACGACGTCAAGGTGTCCACATCGGACTCGACCACGGTCGGGGTGACCCAGCAGGGCAAGCTGTCGGACCTCAAGCCGGGCGCGACGGTCGTCGTCCAGGGCCAGGCCGGCAGCGACGGGACGGTGGCCGCGCAGGCCATCACCCAGCAGGCCGCGCGCTAGTTGAGGACGATGATCGCGGCGTTGAGCGCCGTCGCGTAGAGGATCCAGGCGAGGTAGGGCACGAGGAGCGCGGCGGCGGCCTTCGACCGGCGGGCGAACAGGACGATCGTCACCACCACGGCGACGTCCAGCAACACGATGTCGGCCAGCGCGACCCGGGCCGCGCCGCTCTCGAAGAACAGGGGCGTCCAGAGCAGGTTGAACAACAGGCCGACGCCGTAGGCGGCGAACCCCTGCGTCTCGCCGTCGGTCCGCCAGTACAGCCAGCCGGCCACCGCGATGGTGACGTACAGCACCGTCCATACCGGACCGAACAGGGACGCGGGCGGCGCCCACGGCGGCTGCTCGAGCCGCGCGTAGACCTCCCTCGCCGACGTCGCGGCCAGGCCGCCGACCACGGCCACCACGGCGACGACGCCCACGAACCCGGCCAGCGTCAGCCACTGGTTGCGGTGCGGGGCGCGTTCGGTCACCGGCTGTTCCCCTCCCGGGCGGCTGCCCGCCATCCTATGCGGGTTTGGGAGGATGAACCTTATTTCGGTTAGGCCGACGCTACGGATCGCCACCGGGCCGCCGACGGTGACCTCTCGCGTCGGCCGACGGCGGAATAAGGTTCACTGGACGGGTGAGCACTGGAACCGAGCAGTCCAAGGCATGGTTCGAACGCGCGAAGGCGGCCGTCCCGGGCGGGGTGAATTCGCCGGTCCGGGCCTTCAACTCGGTGGGCGGCACGCCCCGGTTCATGGTCCGCGGCGAGGGCCCGCACCTGTGGGACGCCGATGGCAATCGGTACGTCGACCTGGTGGCCTCCTGGGGCCCGATGATCCTGGGCCACGCGCACCCGGCGGTGGTCGAGGCGGCGCGCCGGGCGGCGACGTCCGGGCTCTCGTTCGGCACGCCGACGATCGGCGAGGTCGAGCTGGCCGAGGAGATCATCGGCCGGGTCGGGCCGGTCGAGCGGGTCCGGCTGGTCAACTCCGGCACCGAGGCCACGATGAGCGCGATCCGGCTGGCCAGGGGCTTCACCGGCCGGTCGAAGATCGTGAAGTTCGCCGGGTGTTACCACGGTCACGTCGACGCGCTGCTCGCCCAGGCCGGCTCCGGCGTTGCGACGCTCGGGCTGCCGACGTCGCCGGGTGTCACCGGTGCCCAGGCCGCGGACACGCTGGTGCTGCCCTACAACGACCTCGACGCCGTCCGGAAGTCCTTTGAGGACAACCCGGGGGAGATCGCCGCGGTGATCACCGAGGCGGCGGCCGGGAACATGGGGGCGGTCGCGCCCGCCGAGGGCTTCAACGCCGGCCTGCGGGAGCTCGCCCACGAGCACGGCGCGCTGCTGATCATGGACGAGGTGATGACCGGGTTCCGCGTCTCGCACGCGGGCTGGTTCGGCCTCGAGGGCGTGGCCGGCGACCTCTACACGTTCGGCAAGGTCATGTCCGGCGGCCTGCCGGCGGCGGCCTTCGGCGGCCGCGCCGACGTGATGGCCAAGCTCGCCCCGGGCGGGCCGGTCTACCAGGCCGGGACGCTCTCCGGGAACCCCGTCGCGGTGGCCACGGGCCTCGCGACGCTGCGCGCAGCCGACCACGCCGTGTACGCGGCTCTCGACGCCAACGCGAAGCGCCTCGGCAACCTCTTCCACGCCGCGTTGAGCGAAGCCGGGGTTGCGCACAACGTCCAGTACGCGGGCAACCTGGTGAGCGTGTTCTTCGGGGAGGAGCCGGTCCGCGACTACGTCGGCGCGCAGGCGTCCGAGACGTGGCGCTTCCCGCCGTTCTTCCACGCGTTGCTCGACGGAGGCGTGTACGCGCCCCCGAGCGCGTACGAGGCCTGGTTCGTCAACGCGGCCATGGACGACGAAGCGTTCTCGGTGATCGAAGCGGCTCTGCCCGCGGCGGCGCGCGCGGCGGCCGGAGCCGTCCAGTGACCACCGTCGTCCACATGCTGCGGCACGGCGAAGTGCACAACCCGACGAAGATCCTGTACGGCCGCTTGCCCGGCTACCGGCTCTCGGAGCGCGGGCAGCGGCAGGCGCTGACGGTCGCCGAGGCCGTCGCGGGGCACGACCTCGTGCACGTCGTCGCGTCGCCGTTGCAGCGGGCGCAGGAGACGGCGGCCCCGATCGCCGCCGCGCACCGGCTCGACATCGCGACCGATCCCGAGCTGATCGAGGCGGGCAACCAGTTCGAGGGCCTGCACGTGGCGGTCGGCGACGGCGCGCTGCGGGAGCCACAGCACTGGCCGAAGCTGGTGAACCCGTTCAAGCCGTCGTGGGGCGAGCCGTACATCGAGATCGCGCACCGCATGCTCGGCGCGGTCCACCGGGCGCGCGAGGCGGCGGCGGGTCACGAGGCGCTCTGCGTGTCCCACCAGCTGCCGATCTGGACGTTGCGGCGGTTCCTCGAGGGCAAGCGCCTGTGGCACGACCCGCGGCGCCGCCAGTGCTCGCTGGCGTCCCTGACGTCGCTGGTGTTCGAGGGCGACGAGCTGCGCGAGATCGTCTACAGCGAACCGGCGGGCAGCACGGACCCGAAGGTGACCGGGGCATGAAGGTCTTCCTGGCGGTGCTCGCGGTCCTGGCGCTGGCCGGGTGCAGCACGGGCAAGGACGCGGTGGTCCAGGGGAGCAGCTTCAGCTTCGTCTCCCCGGGCGGCAAGGTCGACATCACCTACGACCTTGCCCAGCGCCAGACGGCCCCGGTCCTGGCCGGCGAAGACCTGATGAACGAGGGCAAGCAGCTGTCACTGGCGGACTTCGCGGGCAAGGTCGTGGTGCTCAACCTGTGGGGTCAGTGGTGCGGGCCGTGCCGCACGGAGGCGCCGGAGATGCAGTCGCTGGCCAAGCAGGGCGTCCAGGTGGTGGGCATCGATGTCCGCGACCCGGCGCGCGAGGTGGCCCAGGACTTCGTCCGCGACCGGCAGCTGACGTACCCGTCGATCTACGACCCGGACGGCCGGGTGCTGCTCAAGCTGAGCGGCTACCCGAGGAACATCATCCCGTCGACGATCGTCCTGGACAAGCAGCACCGGGTGGCGGCGGTGTTCCTGCGGCCGGTGCTGGCCCAGGACCTGCTCCCGGTGACGCAGCGGCTGACCGCGGAAGCCTGATCGGGGGCGGATGGCGACCGAGGAACTGCTCCAGGACGACCCGCACCGCCGGGTCGTCCGCATCGGTGACACGGTGCACCCGTGGACGCCCGCGGTGCACGCCCTGCTCCGGCACCTGGAGGACGTCGGCTTCCCCGCCGCGCCCCGGGTGCTCGGCATCGACGACGAGGGCCGCGAGGTGCTCACCTACCTGGCGGGCGAATCGGGCCCGCAGGGCTGGGCCGAAGTGGTCGGCGACGCCGGCCTGACCGCTTTCGCCCGGCTCCTGCGGGACTACCACGACGCGGTGGCCGGCTTCCGGCTCGCCGGCGAACTCACGTGGTTCACCGGCACCGGGGCCGGGGAAGTCGTCTGCCACGGCGTTTTCGGTCCGTGGAACACCGTCTGGGAGGGCGATCGGCCGGTCGGGATCCTGGACTGGGACTACGCCCGGCCCGGGCCCCGGCGCCACGACGTCGCCTGAATGCTGGAGGACGTGGCACCTTTCCGCAACGACGCCGACCGTGCCTGGAACCTCCGCTGTCCGGCCGCCGGGTCGAGGGTTGGCCGAGGTGGCCGGCCGGTGCCGAACCCGGGGCGGCGCGGCCCGCCCTTCCCTTGGGGGAGTCCTCCCTGGTCCAGTCTATCGGCGAGGAACGACAAACCCGGCCGATCAGCGGCGTCCCCCGGCACCTGTCCACAGCCGCCGCGGATTGTGGGCAAACCCGGCCGGAGGCCGGAACCGGGCTCGGGTGAGGCCGGGGCCGGCCTGCCCAAGGCCGGAAGCCGGGCGGGACGAAGGTCCTGAACTGCTGTGACCGAGGTCCTGTGAAGCGGCCCCGGCGTTCTCACCAGGACCTCACTGCCTACCCTCAACGGGGTGAACTCCGTGACCGAGCTGGCGATCTCCGGGCCGCTGCTGCTCGCCGCGGGTGTCGCGCTGCTCGCCGGGGCCATCTCCTTCGCCTCGCCGTGCGTCGTGCCGCTCGTGCCGGGGTACCTCGCCTACCTCGCCGCGCTCGTCGGGGCCGATGCGCCCGCCGTCAGCGCCGACGAAGAACGCAAGAACGGCCGGTGGGCCGTCGTCGGGGCCGCTCTTCTCTTCGTGCTCGGGTTCACCGCCGTGTTCGTCGCCACCTTCGGCACGCTCGTCTGGCTGACCGCGACCCTCACCCTCAACCAGGACGTCCTGCAGCGCATCGGCGGGGTCCTCACCATCGCCATGGCGTTCGTCTTCCTCGGCTGGATCCCCGGCATGCAGCGCGAGGTCCGCTCGCACCACGTCCCGCGCGGCGGCCTCTGGGGCGCCCCGCTGCTCGGCGCGATCTTCGGCCTCGGCTGGACGCCCTGCATCGGGCCGACGCTGTCCGCCGTCACCACCCTGGCCAGCGCCACCGGCGGGGCGGCGGCCCGCGGGTACCTGCTGATCGCCGTCTACTGCCTCGGTCTCGGGGTGCCGTTCCTGCTCATCGCGCTCGGCGCCCGGTGGGCCGTGCGCGCCACCGACTGGGTGCGCCGGCACGGCCGCCAGGTGCAGATCTTCGGCGGCGTCCTGCTGATGATCGTCGGGATCCTGCTGGTCACCGGCGTCTGGGGAGATCTGATGGGCTGGCTCCGCAACGAACTCGCGGTCAACCTGGAGCTGCCGCTGTGACGACCACGGAAGCGCCCCCGAAGGCACCGCAGGGCCCGACACCCGCGAAGCGCACCTTCGCCTTCCTGCGCAACACCTGGCGCGGCCTGACGTCCATGCGCACCGCGCTCGTCCTGCTGTTCCTCCTGGCCCTGGCCGCCCTGCCGGGTGCGCTGCTGCCGCAGCGGAAGCTCAACGCGCCCAAGGTCGACCAGTACATCACCGCCCACGGCTGGTGGGGGACGCTGCTCGACAAGCTCGAGTTCTACGACGTCTACTCCAGCATCTGGTTTTCGGCCATCTACCTGCTCCTGATGGTCTCGCTCGTCGGCTGCCTCACCCCGCGCAGCTTCGAGTACGTCAAGGCGATGCGCGCCAAGCCGGTGCTGACGCCGCGCAACCTGGCCCGGATGCCGCACTACCGGCTCGGCCGCGGCACGACCGACGTCACCGCCGAGATCGCCGCCGCCCACCGGCAGCTCTCCGGCTGGCGCCGGGTCGAGCGCGAAGAGGCCGACGGCGTCCGGACCATCTCGGCCGAACGCGGGTTCCTGCGCGAGACCGGCAACCTGCTCTTCCACTTCAGCATGCTCGGCCTGATCGTCTTCTTCGCGCTCGGCAAGCTCTACAGCTACGAGGGCCAGGTCATCGTCCAGGCCGACGGCGACAGCTTCTGCAACGCCGGGATCTACAACTACGACTCCTTCAACGCCGGCCTGGACGTCGACGGCACCGACCTCAACCCGTTCTGCGTGAAGGTGAACGACTTCACCGCGCGCTACACCCAGGCGGGCCAGCCGGACTACTACCACTCGAACATCGAGTACCAGTCCGGCCAGGACCTGGAGACGAACACCTGGCGCCCGTACGGCCTCGAGGTCAACTCGCCGCTGCGCACCGCCGGCGACCGCGTCTACCTGCTCGGGCACGGCTACTCGCCGAAGTTCACCGTCACCTTCCCGGACGGCACGCAGCGCACCCAGAACACCCAGTGGCGCACGGTCGACCCGGGCACCATGCTCGCCGAGGGCGCGACGAAGTTCGACCAGCCCGGCATCACCGACGAGGTCCAGCGGCGGACCCGGCAGCTGGCCATCACCGGGCTGTTCGCCCCGACCGCGTTCCTGCACGGCAGCGTCCTGACGTCGTCGGCGCCCGAGGCGAACGACCCGGCCGTCGCCGTCGACGTCCTGCGCGGCGACCTGGGCCTGGACGCGGGGCGCGGCCAGTCCGTCTTCGAGGTCGACCAGTCGCTCGTCGACGACGGCAGGCTGAAGAAGGTCGCCCGGCAGAACCTCAAGGTCGGCGAGGAGCTCAAGCTCGACGACGGCACCAAGATCCGGTTCGACGGCGTCGGCCAGTGGGTCTCGCTGCAGGTTTCCCACGACCCCACCCAGGGGTTCGTGCTCGGCTTCGCGGTCGCGATGTTCGTCGGCCTCGGCGCGTCCCTGCTGGTCAAGCGCCGCCGGCTGTGGGTGCGGGTGAAGCCGGGGACGCCGGCCGAGCCGGGTACCGTGATCGAGGTCGCCGGGCTGGCCCGCACCGACCAGGCCGGGTACGGCGAAGAGTTCCACCGGGTCAGCGAACGCCTGATCAGTGGGCAGAAGGGCTGAGGCATGCCGATCAACGAGACGCTGTCGACCTACAGCGACTGGCTGTACACCACCGCCGCGGCGATCTACGTCGTCGCGCTGATGTTCACCCTGATCGAGCAGGGCTTCGGCGCGAAGGGGCGGCTCGCCACCGAGCGCGCCAAGCTGCGGGCGCGCGAGCTCGTCGGCGCCGGCGGCCCGCCGGTCGAGGAGCTCCCGGCCGCGCAGCGCGAGGTCGGCCGTCCGGAGCGGATCGGCCGGATGGGCGCGGCGCTGCTCGTGCTCGGCGCGCTGCTGCAGCTGACGGCGATCGTGCTGCGCGGGCTCGCCGTGCACCGCGCGCCGTGGGGCAACATGTACGAGTACGGCATGGCCGTCACCTTCATCACGGTGCTGACCTGGCTGATCGTCATGGCGAAGTTCCCGGTCCGGCACCTCACCGGCTTCCTGCTGCTGCCCGTGGTGATCCTGATGTTCATCAACGGCACGCTGCTGTACACGACCGCGGCGCCGGTGCAGCCCGCGCTCCAGTCGTACTGGCTGGTCATCCACGTCGCGGCGGCCATCATCGGCTCCGGCGTCTTCCTGGTCCCCGGCGTGGCGAGCGTGCTCTACCTGTTCCGCGCGGCCCACGACAAGGACACCACGAAGTTCGCCCGGTTCGCCCCGAAGCTGCCCGCGGCCGACGTCCTCGACCGGATCGCCTACCGGACCACCATCTTCGCGTTCCCGGTGTTCACCTTCGGCGTGCTCTGCGGCGCGGTCTGGGCCGAGTCGGCGTGGGGCCGGTTCTGGGGCTGGGACCCCAAGGAGACCTGCGCGTTCATCGCCTGGGTCGTCTACGCGGCCTACCTGCACTCGCGGGCGACGGCGGGCTGGCGCGGCGCGCGGGCCGCGATCATCAACATCGTCGGGTTCGCCGCGATGATCTTCAACCTGTTCTTCGTGAACCTCGTCTCGGTCGGCCTGCACTCCTACGCCGGGGTGGGCTGAGCATCCCGCGCGTCCGCCGACTACCGTCGACATCGGGGGACTGTGTGTCAGGCGGAGTGCGCGGAGGTTTTCACCGGTGACCGGACCCAGCGAAGAATCGGCTCCAGGCCACCCCGGACAGGCCGCTGCGGCACCGCAGCCGGGGTTGTTCGCCGACGACCGGACGGACTCGCACCCGCACCCCGAGACGTCGGGGGCGTTCGACGTGCAGCCGACGCAGGCCGTCGCGCCGCCGCCGAACCCGGCGGTTTCCGGCCCGCACCAGGTGCCCAACCCGGCCGTGTCGGGGCCGCACCAGGTGCCCTACGGCTACGACCAGAACCTCCCGCCGCTGCAGCCGCAGTACGGGGACCCGGCGCAGCACTACCAGGCAGGCGCCCAGTACCCGCCGCAGCCGCCGTCCGGCCTGCCGCAGCCCCAGGGCGGCCGGCACGCGGCGCCCCAGCCCGGCCCGGGCCACGGCCACGACCTGTCGACCGCGCACCTGGTCAAGCAGACCCGGCGGCCACCGCAGTCGGGCTGGCGCAAGGCGCTCTACGTCGGCACCGGGAAGCTGGTCAACCCGGGGGAGAGCCCGGCGGACACCCGCCGCCGCGAGCTCATCGCCCGCGTCAACCAGCCGCTGCGCGGGTGCTACAAGATCGCGATGCTGTCGCTCAAGGGCGGCGTCGGCAAGACCACGGTGACGACGACGCTGGGCTCGACGTTCGCCTCCCTGCGCGGTGACCGCGTGGTGGCGGTGGACGCCAACCCGGACCGCGGGACGCTGTCGCAGAAGATCCCCCTGGAGACGACCGCGACGGTCCGCCACCTGCTGCGTGACGCGGCCCGCATCACGCGCTACAGCGACGTCCGGTCCTACACCTCGCAGGGGTCGAGCCGGCTGGAGATCCTGGCCAGCGAGCAGGACCCGGCCGTGTCCGAGGCGTTCTCCGAGGACGACTACCGGCGCACGGTCAACCTGCTGGAGCACTTCTACAACATCGTGCTCACCGACTGCGGGACCGGCCTGATGCACTCGGCGATGAAGGGCGTCCTGGACGTCGCGGACGCGCTGGTGGTGGTCTCGTCCGGCTCGGTCGACGGCGCCCGCAGCGCCTCGGCGACGCTGGACTGGCTGGAGGCGCACGGGTACGGCGAGCTGGTCAAGCGCTCGGTGGCGGTGATCAACTCGGTCCGTCCCAAGGGCGGCTCGGTGGACCTCGACAAGCTGTCGGCCCACTTCGGCGCGAAGGTCCGGGCGGTCTGCAAGGTCCCGTTCGACCCGCACCTGGAGGAAGGCGCGGAGATCGAGCTGGACCGCCTCTCCGGCGACACCCGCCTGGCCCTCCTGGAGCTGGCGGCCACCGTCGCCGACGGCTTCGCCACCCCGCTCTCCCAGGGCTACCGCTGACCGCCTCGTGAGTGGTAAGGCGGGTTCTAACCCGCCTTACCACTCACGAGCGGCCGGGTGAAGGTAAAGGGCGGGCTAAAGGTCTTCGTCCCGGCGTTTGCGCTGTTGTTCGGCCAGCTGGCGCAGGAAGTCGGGGTCGTCGTCCGGCGCGAGGGGGGCGCGGCGCGGAGCCGACGTCACCCCGATCCGCTGGCCGGCGAACGACCGCCACAGGAGCAGGGCGACGACCAGCGCGCCGACCGCCGCGAGCAGAGCGAGCATGCCGGATCCTTCCGTATGGCTGCCTGTCCCCCGAGGTTAACCGGTCCGGCCGTGTGGTGGGCCTCAAGCCGACCCGGTCGAGCACGAAAAACCGTGCCGGGGACGGGGTGGTTCCCGTACCCGACACGGCCCTGGCGTCCGGATGGTTCAGGCGCCGCGCGCCGGTTCGCTGGCGTCGGTGGTCAGCTCGGCGAGGAGCTCGTTCACCTCGGACTCCCGGAACCGCCGGTGTCCGCCCGGGGTGCGGATCGAGCCGATCCGCCCCGCGGTGGCCCACCGCGTCACCGTCTTGGGGTCCACTCGGAACAGCGCTGCCACCTCGCCAGGGGTGAGCAGGCGTCCGCCCATCGTCGCGGTCATTTTCCGCCTCCTTAACGAACTCACTGCTATACCGGAGGCGTCCGGGCCCTTCTGCCCGTCGCGCCGGGGTAGCCAACGAGGCAATCGTTGCACTTCACCCGTCGGGTACTCGAACGGTTGTCTCCGAGTAAAGAGCCCTTAAAGGTCAAAACGGACAGGTTGTTTACCGTTGGCAACTACCCTCCGGTGACCTGACGTGCGGGGACGTCCCTCCGGCGGCCATCGGCGGCCAGGCGTGGTGCCAATGGGGGATTGTCCAACCGCATAGAGTGATCCCGTGGATCAGTTGGACCGGAAGATCATCGCAGCGTTGCGCATCAACGGACGGGCCACCTACGCCGACCTCGGACGGGCCGTCGGGCTGTCCGCGTCGTCGGTGCACGAGCGCGTGGGCAAGCTGGAGGCCGCCGGCGTGATCACCGGCTACCACGCGGTCGTCGACCCCAGCTCGGTCGGCCTCGGCGTCACCGCCCTCGTCAGCATCCACCCGACCGACACGGCCACGGAGGACGACGTCGCCGACGCGCTCGCCGAGCTCGACGAGGTCGAGAGCTGCTACGCGGTGGCCGGCGACGAGGCGTTCGTCGTCAAGGTGCGGGTGCCGACCGTCGACGAGCTGGAACGCACGCTCGGCCGGCTGCGGCGCATTCCGGGTGTCGGGCGGACGAACACCACCGTCGTGCTCTCGACCCGGTTCGAGGGCCGCCCGAACAACGCGGGCCTGCAGAAGGACCGGCCGGGCGGGGCGTAGCCTGCGTTGGTGTGAGCGACGAGAAGGCCCCGCAGCTGGCCCGTGACCTGACGCTGTACCTGCTGGCGCGGTTCGTGCTGGTCGGGGTGATCGCGTGGGCGCTGTTCCTGACCGGGGTGCCGCTGCTGGTCGCCCTGCTGATCGGCCTGGTCGTCGGGCTGCCGCTCGGCCTGCTGCTGTTCCGTCCGCTCAACGCCCGCGTGACCGCCGGGCTGGCGAAGCGCAACGAGAAGCGTGCCCGTGCCCGCGCCGAGCTGCGCGCGCAGCTGCGTGGCGACGCCGCCGGGCAGTCCGAGTGAGCCGTCCGCACAGCCGCAGCTGGGTCCGCGAGGCCGTCCGGATCATCGAGGCCGACGCCAACCGCAGCGCCGACACGCACCTGCACGTCTTCCCGCTGCCCCCGGAGTGGGGCATCGACCTGTACCTCAAGGACGAGTCGGTGCACCCGACCGGCTCGCTGAAGCACCGGCTGGCCCGGTCGCTGTTCCTCTACGGGCTGGTCAACGGTCAGATCGGGCCGGACACCGTGCTCGTCGAGGCCTCCAGCGGCTCCACCGCGGTGTCCGAGGCCTACTTCGCCCGGATGCTGGGCCTGCGCTTCATCACCGTCGTGCCGCGGCGCACGTCGAAGGAAAAGGTCGCGCTCATCGAGTTCTACGGCGGCGAGTGCCACTTCGTCGACGAAGCCCCGGCGATGTACCCCGAGGCCGAGCGGCTCGCGGCGGAGTGCGGCGGGCACTACCTCGACCAGTTCACCTACGCCGAGCGCGCGACGGACTGGCGCGGCAACAACAACATCGCCGAGTCGGTGTTCGCGCAGATGCGTTCGGAGCGCCACCCGATCCCGAAGTGGATCGTCGTCGGCGCGGGCACCGGCGGAACGAGCGCGACCTTCGGCCGGTACGTCCGTTACAAGCGCCACACGACGAAGGTCTGCGTCGTCGACCCGGAGAACTCGTCCTTCTACGGCGCCTGGGAGACCGGTGCCCGGGACTACGGCACCGGCATGCCGTCGCGGATCGAGGGCATCGGGCGGCCGCGCTGCGAGCCGTCGTTCGTCCCCGGGGTGATCGACGAGATGTTCCAGATCCCCGACGCCGGCTCGCTGGCGGCCATCCGGCTGCTGCGCGAGCGGACCGGCCACTGGGCGGGCGGCTCGACCGGCACCAACCTCTACGGCGCGTTCCGGCTGATCTCGCGGATGGTCGAGGACGGCCAGGCGGGCAGCGTCGTCACCCTGCTCTGCGACGGCGGCGAGCGGTACGCGCACACCTACTACAACGACGAGTGGCTGGCCCAGCAGAACCTGGACCTCGCGCCGCACACGGCGTTGTTCGAGGAGTTCCTGACCACCGGGAAGTTCCTCCCGGAGAGCTAGACGTTCAGGCCGACGGCGGTGACCACGGACCACAGCAGCATGGCCAGGCCGGTGTCCCGCAGGGCGGGGATCAGCTCGCGGCCCTTCTTGCCGGCCTGGACGGCGCCCGCCGCCGGGTACAGGACGATGATGGTCAGCGCCGCCGCCGCGGCCACCGAAGAGCCGGTGAAGACGAACGACAGGCTGATCAGGAACGGCACGAACACCAGCGCCAGGTAGAGCCGCCGCGTGCCCTTGTCACCCAGGCGGGTGGCCAGGGTGCGCTTGCCGGACTCGACGTCCGTGGGGATGTCGCGCAGGTTGTTGGCCGTCAGGACCGCCGTCGAGTAGCAGCCGACCGCGACCGCGCACGCGAGCGCCGCCCAGCTGACCCGGCCCGCCTGGACGTACACCGTGCCGAGCACGCCCGCCAGGCCGAAGAACACGAAAACGGCGATCTCGCCGAAGCCGTAGTAGCCGTAGGGCTTCTTGCCGCCGGTGTAGAACCACGCGCCGAGGATGCACAGCGCGCCCATGCCCAGCAGCCACCAGTGCCCGCTGACGGCCACCAGGACCAGGCCGAGCACCCCGGCGAGGCCCAGCGAGACCAGCGCGGCGGTGAGCACGGCCTTCGGGGCGGCGACCTTCGAACCGACCAGCCGCAGCGGGCCGACGCGGTGCTCGTCCGTGCCGCGGATGCCGTCGGAGTAGTCGTTGGCGTAGTTGACGCCGATGATCAGCGAGAGGGAGACCAGCAGCGCCAGCACCGAACGCCACCAGGAGAACGCGTCCAGCGCGATCGCCGCGCCGACCCCCGCCACCACCGGCGCCACCGCGTTGGGCAGCGTTCGCGGCCGGGCTCCTTCGATCCACTCGCTCAAACTCGCCATGGCGCCATTCAACGCCATGACGATCTACGGGGGAGCCGGAACCCGGGCAACCAGGAAGTCTTTCGGGGGTCCGGGTGGCGGAGCCCCCGGCCGGGGCGAAGCCCCGGATGTCTCAGTCCGAGGTCGGCATCTGCCAGACGAGCGAGCCGCTGTTCGGGTCCACGCCGTCGGCGAGAGCCGCGCTCGCGGGCAGGAGGATGCCCAGCGTGACGGCGGTGGCGGCGAAGGCGATTCTCATCCAGCGCGTCATGGTGAGTAGCCAAGCTGGCGCACCCTGTGCGTGTCAACGCCGTACCGCCATTCAGCGGCGCAAACGCTACCGAAGACGGGCTTTCACCGCGGTCCGGTCGATCTTCCCCGGACCCCGAAGGGGTAGTTCCGTCGCGAATTCGATGCGCTTCGGCGTCGCTGCGGCACCCAGTTCCGCGCGGACCGCCGCCCGCAGGTCGCCGTGCTCGCCGTCCGGGACGACCAGCGCCACCACGGCCTCGCCCCACTCCGGGTCCGGCACGCCGACGACGCACGCGTCCCGCACTCCCGGCTGCGCGCAGAGACACCGCTCGATCGCGGTCGCCGGCACCTTCACCCCGCCGGTGTTGATCATGTCGTCGGCCCGGCCGAGGACCTCGATGCGGCCGTCGCTGTGCCGGACGCCCCGGTCGGACGTCGTGAACCAGCCGTCCGAGAAGGACTCCGCGGTCAGGTCGGGCCGCCGCCGGTAGCCGTGCGCGAGGACGTCGCCGGCGATGCGGATCCGGTCGCCGCCGACGTCGACGCGGACGCCGTCGAGGGGGACGCCGTCGTAGACGCAGCCGCTGGCCGTCTCGCTCATCCCGTACGCGGGCACGATCCGGACGCCGGCGTCGGCGGCGCGTTCCCGCAGGTCCGCGGACGTCGCCGCCGCGCCGACGACGATCGCGTCGAACGTCTTCGCCGCGGCCAGCCCCGCGCCGCCGTCGTCGAGCAGGCGGACCAGCTGGGTCGGCACGAGCGCCGTGTACCGCGGGCCGCCGGTCAGCCGGGCCGCGGCGGCCGCGAAGTCGTCCGGGCGGAAGCCGGTGCCGGTCAGCAGGGCCGGGGTCGTCCCGGCCAGCAGCGACCGGACCAGCACCTGCAGCCCGCCGATGTAGTGCGCCGGCGTCGCCAGGAGCCAGTGGCCGGGGCCGCCGAGGCGGGCGTGCGTGGCCTCGGCGGACGCGGTCAGCGCGCGGGCCGACAGCAGGACGCCCTTGGGTGCGCCGGTCGAGCCCGACGTGGCGATGACCACGGCGGTGCCCGGCTCGGCGGGCTCGTCCGGGGCCATCGCGTCGCGCAGCGCGGGATCGGTGAACGGCAGCACCGCCGGACCGCCGCCCAGCGCGTCCGCGACCGCTCTGTTCAGGGCGTCGAGCGCTTCGGGCGAGCCGTCGAGGTGGACCGGGAGCAGGTCAGTAGTAATAGGGGACGTCCTTGAAGTCGGGGTCGCGCTTCTGGAGGAAGGCGTCACGGCCTTCGACGGCCTCGTCCTGCATGTAGGCCAACCGGGTGGTTTCGCCGGCGAACAGCTGCTGGCCGACCAGGCCATCATCGGTGAGGTTGAACGCGTACTTCAGCATCCGCTGCGCCGTCGGCGACTTGCGGGTGATTTCCCACGCCCAGGTCAGCGCCTCTTTTTCCAGGTCGGCGTGCGGGACGACGGCGTTGACGGCGCCCATGTGGTGCATCTGCTCGGCGGAGTACTCGCGGCCGAGGAAGAAGATCTCGCGGGCGAACTTCTGCCCGACCATCTTCGCCAGGTACGCCGAGCCGTAGCCGCCGTCGAACGAGCCGACGTCGGCGTCGGTCTGCTTGAACTTCGCGTGCTCGGCCGAGGCGAGGGTGAGATCGCACACGACGTGCAGGGAGTGCCCGCCGCCCGCGGCCCAGCCCGGCACCACCGCGATCACCGGTTTCGGCATGAACCGGATGAGCCGCTGGACCTCGAGGATGTGCAGCCGGCCCGCCCGCGCGGGGTCCACCGTGTCGGAGGTCTCCCCGCTCGCGTACTGATACCCGGACCGTCCGCGAATACGCTGGTCACCACCGGAGCAGAACGCCCACCCGCCGTCCTTGGGCGACGGGCCGTTCCCGGTGAGCAGGACACAACCGACGTCGGCGCTCATCCGGGCGTGGTCGAGGGCCCGGTAGAGCTCGTCGACGGTGTGCGGCCGGAAGGCGTTGCGGACCTCCGGGCGGTCGAACGCGATGCGCACCACGCGTTTGCCGCCGCGGTTCTCAGCGGAACGGTGGTAGGTGATGTCGGTGAAGGCGAAACCTTCGACCTCGGTCCACGCGGCGGGGTCGAACAGCTCGGAAACTCGGGCGTCATCCACGTTTGCGAGGATAGGACCTGTGGACAATCGTGATCTGTTAGGAGCCTGCCGGTGAACCCTTCCACCGCGCAGGCCAGGGTCATCGTCGACGAACTCGTCCGCAACACCGTTTCGCACGTCGTCCTCTGCCCGGGCTCCCGCAACGCGCCGCTGTCGATCGCGCTGTACGACGCGGCCGCCGCCGGGAAGCTGCGGCTCCACGTCCGCATCGACGAGCGGGGTGCCGCGTTCCTCGCCCTCGGCATCGCCGCGCGCACCGGCCGCCCGGTGGCCGTGCTGTGCACGTCCGGTACCGCGGCCGCGAACTTCCACCCGGCGGTCCTGGAGGCCGACCGGGCCGGTGTCCCGCTGATCGTGCTGACCGCCGACCGGCCGCCCGAGCTGCGCGCGGCCGGCGCGTCGCAGGTCATCGACCAGCACCAGCTCTACGGCGACGCCATCCGCTACTTCGACGAGCTGGCCGTCGCCGAGCGGCGGGCCGGGCAGAACTCGTACTGGCGCAGCCAGATCTGCCGGGCGTGGAACGCCGCCTACGGCGAGTGGCGCTGCGGGCCGGTGCACCTGAACATCCCGTTCCGGGAGCCGCTCGTCCCGGACCTGGACGACGACGGCGAGTGGTACGAATCGCTCGACGGCCGCGCCGACGGTTCGCGCTGGACCGAGCTGCCGGACTTCGGCGCGCTGCCGTCGTTCGTGGTCCCTTCGGCCCGGCACGGCCTGGTGATCGCGTGCGACACCGGCGTCCAGGCGGCCAGCGAGTGGGCCGAGCAGCACGGCTGGCCGGTGATCTCCGAAACCGGCGGGATCGGGCTGTCCGGCGGCACGGCGATCTCGTCCGGGGTGTGGCTGCTGGCCGTCGAGGAGTTCATCAGCAAGCACAAGCCCGAGCAGGTGCTCTGCCTCGGCCGGCCGACCGTGTTCCGGCAGATCCAGAAGGTGCTTTCGGACGCCTCGGTCGAGGTCCTGCTGGTCCGGCCGGACTCCGACTGGCCGGCGCCCGCGCACAACGTCCGGCAGGTCGGGCAGTGGTTCGACGAGCCGACCAAGCCCGCCGACCCGGAATGGCTGGCCAGCTGGCGCCGGGCCGACGCGGCGGCCGCGGCGGCGGTGGCGGTGGCGCTGGCCGACGAGCCGTGGCCCAGCGGTTTGCGCGTGGCGACCGAGCTGGTGGACAGTTTGCCGCCGGACTCGCTGCTGGTCGTCGGCTCGTCCAACCCGACCCGGGACGTCGCGCTGGCCGGCCGGCTGCGCCCCGACGTCCTCGTGCACCGCAACCGCGGCGTCGCGGGCATCGACGGCACGGTCTCGACGGCCATCGGGGCCGCGTACGTGCACCGGGGACCGTCGTACGCGCTGCTGGGCGACCTGACGTTCCTGCACGACGCGTCGGGCCTGCTGACCGGGCCCGCCGAGCAGCGTCCGGATCTGACGATCGTCGTGCTCAACGACGACGGCGGCGGCATCTTCTCGCTGCTCGAGCAGGGTGCGCCGGAGCACTCGGCGAGCTTCGAGCGGGTCTTCGGCACCCCGCACGGCGCCGACCTGGGCGCGCTGTGCGCCGGCTACCGCGTCCCGCACGTCGTCGCGGAGACGCTGACCGAGTTCCGGGCGGCGCTGGAGCCGGCGCCGGGGCTGCGGGTCGTCGAGGTCCGGGTGGACCGGTCGCGGCACCGCGACCTGCACGCCCGCCTGCGGGCGGCGGTGTCCGCGGCGGTGTCCGCGGGCTGACGTCAACCGCTTTCCGGGTGTAATCCCAGCAGGCAAGAAACCTCCCTTCGGCTGTTCCTGGGTGCTTGCTCCCTGGCTACGTTCGAGCGCGCTGATCCTCACTCCTCTGGAGGAATTCGAATGCGTGCAAGAACGCGCACCGGTCTCGGTGCGCTCGCGGCCGGCGTCGTTTCGGTGCTGCTCGCCGGCACCGCGAGCGCGGCGCCGTCGCCCGGTGCCCCCGGTGTCGGCGACCCGTACTACCCGAACGCCGGCAACGGCGGCACGGACGTGCTGCACTACGACATCCGCCTCACCTACCAGCCCGCGACCGACCTCCTGTCGGGCACGACGACGCTGCTGCTCACCGCGACGCAGGACCTTTCGCGGTTCGACCTGGACTTCGCGCTGAAGGCGTCGAGCGTGCGGGTGAACAACCGGCCGGCGCAGTTCACGAACCAGACGGGCAACGGCGAGCTCGTCGTCACGCCGGCGCAGCCGCTGCTCAAGGGCCAGACCGCGACCGTCGTCGTCGCCTACGCGGACACGCCGTCGACCGAGACGGTGGACGGCCTCAACGCGTGGAAGAAGGGTGCCTTCGGCGCGCTGGGCATCGACGAGCCGCAGAGCTCGGCGTGGTGGTTCCCGGCCAACGACCACCCGACGGACAAGGCGACCTACGACGTCTCGATCGAGGCGCCGGACGGCAACGTCGCCATCTCCAACGGCACCCTGGTCCGCACGACGAAGCAGCGCGCCGGCTGGACCCGGTGGCAGTGGCGCAGCACGAAGCCGCAGGCCACGTACCTGACGTCGTTCATCGTCGGCAACTACGAGGTCGTCCAGTCGACCACGCCCGACGGCAAGCCGGTCGTCAACGCCTACGGCGCCGACCTCGGCGACTCGCTGTACGCGGCGAAGGCCAGCGTGGAGCGGACCCCGGAGATCAACGAGTTCCTGGCGACCCAGTTCGGGCCGTACCCGTTCGAGGCCGAGGGCGGGGTCGTGACCAGCGGCATCGGCTTCTCCCTGGAGAACCAGACCCGCCCGACGTACGGCGTCCGCAACTTCCGCGCGGGCTCCAACACGACGCTGATCGCGCACGAGAACGCCCACCAGTGGTTCGGCGACAACGTGTCGCTGGGCCGCTGGAGCGACATCTGGCTGAACGAGGGCTTCGCGTCGTACGCGGAGTGGCTGTGGTCGGAGCACGAGGGCGAGGGAACGGTCGCGGAGCTGGCCCAGTACACGTACGACTCGAACGCGGCCGACGCGGACCTGTGGAAGCTGGTCCCGGCCGACCCGGGAGCGGACAACCAGTTCGACAACGCGGTGTACGACCGGGGCGCGCTGACGCTCCAGGCGCTGCGGACGGCGGTGGGTGACCAGGCGTTCTTCAAGATCCTGCAGACCTGGCAGGCCACGAAGGGCGGCAAGGACGGGCGGATCCTCGAGTTCATCGCGCTCGCGGAGAAGATCTCGGGCAAGCCGCTGCACGACCTGTTCCAGACGTGGCTGTACACGGCGGGCAAGCCGCCGGTGGGTCCGAACGGGGCTGCTGCTGCGTCCGCTCGTGTCGCCGCTTCGGCTGCCGCGGCTTCTCCGGCTGCTGCGAAGCCGAAGTCGTTCGACCAGATCCAGCAGAACCACCGGTTCCTCGCCGCCGAGCACCGGGGCTGAGCGGGACCGCTACGCTCGCGGCGTGAGCACGAGAGGTGAGCGGGCGAGGCGCGTCGGGTGGTGGACCACCCTCGGCGTCGCCTCGCTCCTCACGGTGATGTGCGTGTGCCTGCTGTTCGCGGCGATCCGCAACGACAGCGCCATCTCGGCCCAGCTGGGCACGGCCACGGCCACCGTGGACTCGGTGGCGTTCGACCGGACGATCATCCACTTCGAGACCCCGGACGGCATCGTGCACAGCCCGGCGAACGGGGTGCTGTACCCGGACGGCCTGGCGGCCGGCCAGCTGGTCCGGATCGAGTACGACGCTTCGGACCCGGAGCTGGCCCGGGTGGCCGGCCGGTCGGCTGCCTTGACGTTGCTGCCGCTGGGGAGCTTCGTGTTCTTCACGTGGTTGGTGGCCGGGCCGGCGTTGTGGTGGATCCGGCGGCAGAAGAAGCGGGCTGTGGCGGAGGTCGCGGCTTAGCCCGCCGTCTCCTGCCACCAGCCGAGCACCTCGTCCGCCACCCCGGGCGCCGCCACCAGCAGGCCGTCCGTCGGCAGCGCCGTGTCCTCCCCGTGCTTGTCCAGCACCACCGCTCCCGCCTCGATGGCCATCGCCACCGAGCCCGCCACGTCCCACTCGTGGTAGCTGTGCAGCACCGCCGCCGCCGCGTGCCCCAGGGCCACCTGGGCGATCGACAGCGCCGCCGACCCCAGCACGCGCACCCCGGCATGGGCCGCCGCCGCTCGCTCGATGAAGCCGCCCATCCCCGGCCACGGGCCCGTTCGGGCCAGCTCCGTGCAGACCAGCGCTCCCGCCGTCACGCAGCGGTCCGCCAGCTGGATCGGCTTGCCGTTCGCGCGGGCTCCCCGGCCGCGCGCCGCGGCGTAGATCTGGGCCCGGTACGGGTCCGCCACCACCCCGACCACCGGCCCGGCCGCGTCCACCAGGGCCAGGCTGTACGCGCACCACGGCACCCCGGCCACGTAGTTCGCCGTCCCGTCCACCGAGTCGACCACCCAGCGGTACTCGGCGACGTCCGCGCCGTGGTCGGCGCCGAACTCGTGGCCGACCACCGGGATGCCCGGGAACTCCGCGGTCAGGACGCGCCGGGTGTGGCGCTCCAGGATGCGGTCCGTGTCGGTGACCCAGTCGAACGGCGAGTCCAGCGTGGAAGGGTGGGCGCCGCGGCCGGCGGTCGCGGTGATCACGTCGGTGGCGTCGTTGGCCAGCCGCCCGGCCACTTCGAGCGCCCTCGACAGCAGGCCGGGCTCGACGGGCCGCGGCGGCCGTGAGGACAAGAGGGTCATGCCTGCTTAGTCTGGGCCACCCTGGTTTCCGGCACACGACCTTGAGATGACATGTCGTAGCCGATCTGTTCCGGCAGCGTTGGCCGCCGTGTCACGCGGTCGCCAGGATCGGGTGCGATCGTCCAAGACGTGCGAGTCGCCATAGTCACCGAAAGTTTCCTGCCCCAGGTGAACGGCGTGACCAACTCCGTCCTGCGGGTCGTCGAGCACCTGCGCGAACGCGCTCACGACGTGCTGATCATCGCCCCCGGCCCCGGCCCGGACTCCTACCGCGGCGCCCCGGTGGTCCGGATCCCCGCGCTCGACGTCCCCGGCGTGAGCTCCCTGCCGATCGGCCTGCCGACGCGCACGGTGCTCAACGCGCTGGCCGCGTTCGGCCCCGACGTCGTGCACCTGGCGTCGCCGTTCGTCGTCGGCGCGCGGGGGCTCGCCGCCGCGAGACGGCTGCGCGTCCCGTCGATCGCCGTCTACCAGACCGACATCGCCGGGTTCGCCGCCGCGTACGGCTTCGGCATCGCCGCCCGCGCCGCGTGGCGGTGGGTGCGGCGGCTGCACTCGCGGGCCGACCGGACCCTCGCGCCGTCCAGCGACTCCGTCGAGCAGCTGCGGCTCCACGGCGTCCCGCGCGTGCACCGCTGGGCGCGCGGGGTCGACATCGACCGGTTCTCGCCGGCGCACGCCGACCCGGCGCTGCGGGCCGAGCTGGCCCCGGACGGCGAGCTGCTGGTCGGGTTCGTCGGCCGGCTGGCGCCGGAGAAGGAGGTCGCCCGGCTGGCCGCGCTCGCCGGGGTGCCGGGGATCCGGGTGGTCGTCGTCGGCGACGGGCCCGAGCTCGAAACCCTCAGGGAGCAGCTGCCGAACGCGGCTTTCCTCGGTGCGAAGTACGGCGTCGACCTTTCGCGGGCGTACGCGAGCTTCGACGTCTTCGTCCACACAGGACCGCACGAGACGTTCTGCCAGGCGGTGCAGGAGGCGATGGCCTCCGGGCTGCCGGTCCTCGCCCCGGACGCCGGTGGCCCGAAGGACCTCGTCCTGCCCGGGCGCACCGGCTACCTGCTGCCCGCGGACCGCGAGCAGTTCGGCCCGGCGCTCGTCGAGAAGGTCGAAGCCCTCCGCGACGCCGCGTTGCGCGCGAGGCTCGGCGAGAAGGCGCGCAAGGTGGTGCTGGGCCGCACCTGGCCGGCCGTCTGCCACGAGCTGGTCGGCCACTACGAAGCCGTGCGCGGCCGGGCCGCCCGCGCGGCCTGACATGCACATCGTCCAGCTCGCGAACTTCTATGGGCCGCGCTCGGGCGGGCTGCGCACCGCGCTGCACCACCTCGGCGCCGGCTACGTCGCGAGCGGGCACGAGGTGACGCTCGTGGTGCCGGGGCGCCGGTACGCCGACGAGGTCCTGCCGACCGGGGTGCGCCGGTTTTCCCTGCCGGCGCCGCGGATCCCGGGCACCGGCGGCTACCGGGCCGTCGACCCGCACCGCGTCCGCGCGGTCCTGCGCAGGCTCGAACCGGACCGGCTGGAGGTGTCCGACCGGCTGACGCTGCGGGGGATGGGCGGCTGGGCGAGCCGGCACGGCGTGCCCAGCACGGTCATCTCCCACGAACGCCTCGACCGCCTGCTGGAGCAGTTCCTGCTGCCCGCGCCGATGGCCCGCCGCGTCGCCGACGTCGCGAACCGGCGGATGGCGGCCAGCTACGAGACGGTCGTCTGCACGACGGCGTTCGCGCGCGCGGAGTTCGACCGGATCGCGGCGCCGAACGTCCGCCGCGTCCCGCTCGGCGTCGACCTCACGACGTTCCGGCCCGCCCGGCGTGACGACGGCTGGCGCGCCGGCCTCGCCTCCGGCGCGGACGCCCTGCTGGTCCACTGTGGACGCCTGTCGCCGGAGAAGCACGTGGAGCGCAGCGTGGACACCGTCGCGTCGCTGACCGAGGCCGGTGCGAAGGTTCGGCTGGTGGTGGCCGGCGACGGGCCGCGGCGGCGGGCGCTCGAACGCCGGGCGCGCGGCCTGCCGGTGACGTTCCTGGGGTTCCTGCCGGGCCGCGCCGACGTCGCCCGGCTGCTGGCCAGCGCGGACGTCTCCCTCGCACCCGGCCCGCACGAGACGTTCGGCCTCGCCGCGCTGGAGGCGCTGGCGTCCGGGACGCCGGTGGTGGTGTCGGCGTCGTCGGCGCTGCGGGAGATCGTCCGGCCCGGCTGCGGCGCGGCGGTCGACGACCACGCACCCGCGTTCGCGTCCGCCGTCACGGACCTGCTGGACAGCCCCGAGGAGCTGCGGCGGGCGGCCGCGCGCGCCCGCGCCGAGGAGTTCACCTGGCCGGCAGCGGTGGCCGGGATGCTCGCCACGTTCCGCTGAGCCCTCACGGGCTCTTGAGGCGGTGGTAGCCCGGGTGGACGCCGGGGGTGAGGCCCTGTTCGTCGGCGATCTTGGTCAGCAGTGCGTGCAGGGTCGCGCGTTCGTCTTCGGTGAGCGCGGCGGTCAGCGCGCGCTCGTGCGCCATCGCGGCCAGGCCGATGCGGCTCATCAAGGCCCGGCCGTCTTCGCTCAGCTCCAGCGCGTAGAGCCGCCGGTCTTCGGGGTTGCGATGCCGCTCGATCAGGCCGCGCTTCTCCAGGCCGTCGACCAGCGCCACCAGCCGCGTCGGCTGGGTGCCGAGTTGGGCCGCGATCGCCTGCTGGCTCTGGCCCGGCCGCGTCACCACCAGCCGCAGGAGGCCGACCTGCGCCGGGGTGAGGTCCAGTTCCGCGATCCGCTCGGCGAACCGCTGGGCCGCGTGCGCCCCGACCTGGGCGAGCAGGAACGCGCTTCCGAAACCGTGCATGGCTGGAACCGTAGCTGTTGACAATCGATTACACCAGTGTAATCGTTTATGACATGAAACGAATTGCAGTCGTCGCTTACGGCCTGTTCACCGTCGCCGGGGGAGTCCTCGGTGCGACCGGGATGCGGCCCAGTTCGTCCGCCGCCGAAGTCGCGGCCTACAACCAGAGCCACCAGGTCCTGGTCGAGCTGCTGGCCCTCGTGGTCTTCGGCGCGGGGCTCGCCCTCGCCGCGTGGACGGCGGCCGAGAGACCACCGGCGCTCGGCTTCGCCGGCGGTCTGCTCGCGTCGGGCTCGCTGCTGGTGAGCGGCCTGGCCATGTGGACGGCCGTGCAGAGCGCCGACCCCGCCGTGGCCCGCGCCTTCACGTCGCTGTCGTTCGCTGCGGGAGCGTTCGGGTTCGCGGTGCCGCTGGCGCTGCTCATCGCGGCCGTCGCCCGGCTCCAGGTGAGGTGGCTGGCCATTACCGGTTACGTGATCGCCGCGCTGGCCGCGCTCTCGGTGTTCGGCATGCTGACGTCCACGCTCTACCTGTTGATCCCGGTGGGACGCTTCGGCGGCCTCATCTGGCTGGTGCTGGCGACCTTCGTGAAACGCCCGGACTAACCTCAACTCATGTCACGCGCAAGCCTGGACAAGAACCCGCACGAAGTCGCCGCGATGTTCGACGGCGTCGCGGACGGGTACGACCGGGCGAACTCGTTCATGACCTTCGGCTTCGACCGGCGCTGGCGCACCACCACCGCCCGCGTGCTCGACGCCCGCCGCGGCGAACGGGTCCTGGACCTCGCCGCCGGCACCGGGGTCTCGACCGTCGAGTACGCCCGCGGTGGCGCCTGGTGCCTGGCCGCGGACTTCTCCTTCGGCATGCTCCGCGCCGGCCTGCACCGCAAGGTCCCGATGGTCGCCGCGGACGCGCTGAACCTCCCGTTCGCCGACGAGAGCTTCGACGCCGTGACGATCTCCCTGGCCCTGCGCAACTTCGTCGACCCGAAGGCCGCGCTGACCGAGATCGCCCGCGTGGTCAAGCCGGGCGGGCGGCTGGTGATCTGCGAGGTCTCGACCCCGCCGTTCGCGCCGATCCGGTTCGTCCACCGGCGGTTCGTCCTCAAGCTGCTGACCTGGGTCGGCAGCCGGACGTCGTCGAACCCCGAGGCGTACAAGTACCTGGCCGAATCCATGCTCACCTGGCCCGACCAGCGGACGCTCGGCGAGATCATCGCGAGCGCGGGCTGGACCGACGTCGAGTGGTTGAACCTCACATTCGGGGTCGTGGCGATCCACCGAGCGCGAAAGCCCGCATAAACTCGCGGCCATGAGCCGTCGTACCGCAGACCAGGACGCCGAAGTCATCGTCGTCGGCGCCGGACCCGCAGGGTCCACCGTGGCCACGTACCTGGCGCGCGCGGGCGTCGACGTCCTCCTGCTGGAGAAGACCGAGTTCCCGCGCGAGAAGGTCTGCGGCGACGGCCTGACCCCGCGCGGCGTCAAGCAGCTCATCGACCTGGGCATCGACACGAGCCAAGAAGCGGGCTGGGTGCACAGCCGCGGCCTGCGGATCCTCACCGGCGACCTGACGCTGGAGCTCGACTGGCCGGACCTGACGAGCTACCCGCCATACGGCGTTTCCCGCACCCGGCACGACTTCGACGACCTCCTCGCGAAGCTCGCCGTGAAGGCGGGCGCGCGGCTGTACGAGCGCACCACCGTCACCAGCGCGATCACGAACGCGACCGGGCGCGTGGTCGGCGTCGAGGCGAAGGTCGGCCCCGAGCGGACGCCGGTGAAGTACTACGCGCCGCTCGTGCTGGCCTGCGACGGCGTCTCCGCGCGGCTCGCGCTGAGCGTCGGCATCCAGAAGAACGAGAAGCGCCCGATGGGCGTGGCCGTGCGCCAGTACTACAAGAGCCCGCGCCACGACGACCCGTTCATCGAGGGCCACCTCGAGCTGTGGGACAAGTCCGACCCGCGGAACCCGAAGCTGCTGCCGGGCTACGGCTGGGCGTTCCCGCTCGGCGACGGCACGGTCAACGTCGGCCTCGGCATGCTCTCGACGTCGGCCTCCTTCCGGAACACCGACTACCGCGCGCTGCTGCGCCAGTGGCTCGACGGGACGCCGGAGGAGTGGGGCTACCGCGAGGAGAACGCGATCGGCAAGGTCGGCGGCGCCGGCCTCCCGATGGGCTTCAACCGCACCCCGCACTACCGCGACGGCCTGCTGCTGCTCGGCGACGCGGGCGGCATGGTCAGCCCGTTCAACGGCGAAGGCATCTCGGCGGCCATGGAGTCGGCGCAGATCGCCGCGGAGGTCGTCGTGCAGGCGCTGGCGCGGCGCGAAGGGCCTTCGCGGGAGCGTGCCCTGGAGGCGTACCCGCGGGCCGTGGGCGAGCTGATGGGCGGCTACTACGCGCTCGGGAACGTCTTCGCGAAGATCATCGGCAAGCCGAAGATCATGCACGCGTGCACCAAGTACGGCCTGCGCATCAACAAGCTCCTCCCGCTGGTCTACAAGGGCTTGTCGGGCTGCTACGACGCCAAGGGCGGTGACGGCGTCGACCGCCTCATCGCGGCCCTAGCCCGCGCCACCCCCACCCCCCGCTGACCCGCCCGGCCGTGCGCTCTGGGGCATCACACGTGACCAGCGGGGCATCACACGTGATCAGCCGGGCATCACACGTGTTCCGGCGGGCATCGGCGTGATGCCTGCCTAGTCGCGCGTGATGCCTCTCCAGTCACGTGTGATGCCCTTGGAGACACGCGTGATGCCCGTTGCGGGCCCGGGCTTTTCCGCGCGCGGACACACGAGTGGCCTAACAAGTTGGCCGTGCGGTCAGTGGGATAGATCACAGGTCAGCGTCCGTTTTGTCCGGCCGAACGCGATCTTGAACGCTCTTCGCGCAGGTCGCGCGCGCGGTGTTGCCGAGCCGTGACAACGATGGCGGCGGAACTTAGGCGACCCTTATAACACGGGGTACTAGGGACAAGAGTGTGAGTCGCGTCCTAGACTCCCCCCATGCTTTGTGAATCCCTTCACATCCGCGACGAGTGGCTTGTGAACTATTTCACAAGCAGGGCACGGTCCAGCCACGGGCCGTAAGGAGACCCTGACCCTCGGCGGTGTGACCCAGGTCCCTTAGGGTGCCGACGAGGCCCAGCGGTTCCCCACCACAAGCACAACCGCAGCGGCGCGGAAAGGATGGCGAAGACCCCGTGCTGACGTTGCTGACCCGGACCGACACGGTGCAGCTGGCGCAAGAGGCCCCGAGCCTGAAGCCCTACCTGCCCATCGTGATCTTGTTCGTCCTGGCGCTCGGTTTCGCCGTGCTGTCGGTCCTGCTCGGGCCGCTGGTCGGCCCCAGCCGGTACAACAAGGCCAAGCTGTCCGCCTACGAATGCGGCATCGAGCCGTCCCCGCAGCCGCTCGTCGGCGCCGGGCGGATGCCGGTCGCGTACTACATCACCGCGATGCTGTTCATCCTGTTCGACATCGAGATGGTCTTCCTCTACCCGTTCGCCGTGCAGGCGAACGCGCTGGGCACGTTCGGCCTGGTGGAGATCCTGCTGTTCATCGCGACGGTCGGCTTCGCGTACGCCTACGTGTGGCGGCGCGGCGGCCTGGATTGGAACTAGACCCATGGGCCTGGAAGAAAAACTCCCCAACGGCGTCCTGCTGGCCAGCCTGGAAGGCCTCGTCAACTGGGCGCGCAAGAACTCGCTCTGGCCCGCCACCTTCGGCCTCGCCTGCTGCGCGATCGAGATGATGACGGTCGGCGGTTCCCGCTACGACATCGCCCGCTTCGGCATGGAGCGCTTCAGCGCGACGCCGCGGCAGGCCGACCTGATGATCGTCGCCGGGCGGGTCACCCAGAAGATGGCTCCGGTCCTGCGCCAGATCTACGACCAGATGGCCGAGCCGCGCTGGGTGCTCGCCATGGGCGTCTGCGCCTCCTCCGGCGGCATGTTCAACAACTACGCCGTGGTCCAGGGCGTCGACCACATCGTGCCGGTCGACATGTACCTGCCCGGCTGCCCGCCGCGGCCGGAGATGCTGCTGGACGCGATCCTCAAGCTGCACGCCAAGATCCAGGACGAGCCGATCAACGCCCGCCGCGCCGCCATCCGCGCCGCGAGCGGGGAGCGCACCGAGCTCGTCGCGTCGTCGATCAAGTACGCGAAGAAGTAGAGCGATGACTGAGAACCCCCAACCCGGCGAAGAGCAGTCCAGCGCCGAGCGAGCCGAAACCGGCCTGACGGCGAAGGGGCCCGGCGCGGCCGAACCGGTCGTCACCGGCCGCGAACGCCAGGGCATGTTCGGCGTCCACGGCACCGGCGACACCTCCGGCTACGGCGGCGTCCGGCTCCCGGCCTACAGCCCGGCGCCGGCCGAGCGCCCGTACGGCGGCTGGTTCGACCACTTCGCCGACGAGTTCTACGCCGCGCTGGCCGAGCGCAAGATCCCCGCCGAGGCGATCCTGCAGACGACGGTCGACCGCGGCGAGATCACCTTCTACGTCGCCCGCGAGCACCTGCCGGCGATCGCGAAGACCCTGCGCGACGACGGCGGCCTCCGCTTCGAGCTGCTGTCTTCGGTGTCCGGTGTGGACTACGGCGTCGACGTCCCGCAGCGGCTGCACGCGGTCTACCACTTCACGTCGCTGACCTACCGGCGCCGGATCCGCCTCGAGGTCACCCTCGACGTCGAGGACGCGCACGTGCCGTCGCTGGTCGGGACCTACCCGACCGCCGACTGGCAGGAGCGTGAGACCTGGGACATGTTCGGCATCATCTTCGACGGCCACCCCGCGCTGACCCGGATCCTCATGCCGGACGACTGGGACGGCCACCCCCAGCGCAAGGACTACCCGCTCGGCGGGATCCCGGTCGAATACAAGGGCGCGGAGATCCCGCCGCCGGACCAGCGGAGGTCTTACTCGTGAGCACCGAGAACCTGTCCGACGTCACGACGGGCACGTCGACCACCGAGACCGGCAGCGACAGCACCGACAACGCGAACTACGCCGACTCCCGCGACACCACCGAAGGCCGCGTCTACACGGTCTCCGGCGGCGACTGGGACGACGTCATCGCCGACGCCCAGCACGACGAGCGCATGGTCATCAACATGGGCCCGCAGCACCCGTCGACGCACGGCGTGCTCCGGCTCGTGCTGGAGATGGAGGGCGAGACCGTCACGCAGCTGCGGTCGGTCATCGGCTACCTGCACACCGGTATCGAGAAGAACTGCGAGTACCGGACCTGGACCCAGGGCGTCACCTTCGTGACGCGCATGGACTACCTGGCCCCGCTGTCGACGGAGATGGCGTACTGCCTCGGCGTCGAGAAGCTGCTGCAGATCGAAGCCCCGCGCCGCGCGCAGCTGCTGCGCGTGATGCTGCTGGAGATCAACCGGATCGGCTCGCACCTGGTCTACATCGCCACCGGCGGCATGGAGCTCGGCGCCACCACCGCGATGACGCTCGGCTTCCGCGAGCGCGAAGAGGTGCTGCACCTGCTGGAGCACCTGACCGGCCTGCGGATGAACCACGCGTTCATCCGCCCCGGCGGTCTCGCGCAGGACATGCCGGCGGACTACCGCGAGAAGGTCACTGAATTCGTCAAGACGATGAAGCAGCGCCTTCCGCTGTACGACAAGCTCTTCACCGGCCAGCCGATCTGGCGCAACCGGCTCAAGGGCGTCGGGTACCTGCCGGTCGACGCGTGCCTCGCGCTCGGCGTCACCGGCCCGGTGCTGCGGTCCGCGGGCCTGCCGTGGGACCTGCGCAAGACCGAGCCGTACTCCTGCTACGACGAGTTCGACTTCGACGTGCCCGTGGACAACGGCGCCGACTGCTGGTCGCGCTACCTGATCCGCGTCCACGAGATGCACGAGAGCCTCAAGATCATCGAGCAGTGCCTCGAGAAGCTCGAGCCGGGCCCGGTCATGGTCGAGGACAAGAAGATCGCGTGGCCCGCGCAGCTGTCCATCGGCAGCGACGGCATGGGCAACTCCCTCGAGCACGTCAAGAAGATCATGGGCCAGTCGATGGAGTCCCTGATCCACCACTTCAAGCTGGTCACCGAGGGCTTCAAGGTTCCGGCCGGCCAGGTCTACGCGCCGGTCGAATCCCCGCGCGGCGAGCTGGGTGTGCACCTGGTCTCCGACGGCGGCACCCGGCCGCTGCGGGTCCACGTGCGCGAACCGAGCTTCGTGAACCTGCAGTCGATGCCCGCCATGGCCGAGGGCGGCCTGGTCGCCGACGTGATCGCCGCCATCGCCTCGATCGACCCCGTCATGGGGGGAGTGGACCGATGACCACAGCAGTGCCCGAGCCGGGCCCGAACTACTCCGCGACGACGCACGCCGCGGCCGGGCCCGACACCGACGTCGTCGCCATCGCGCCCGACCCCGCAGTGGCCGCCGGCATCATCACCGAAACGCCGCTGGAAGACATCTTCGACGCCGACATCCACGCCAAGGCGCAGGACCTGATCGCGCGCTACCCGATGTCCCGCTCGGCACTGCTGCCGATGCTGCACCTCGTGCAGTCGGTGCAGGGCTACGTCAGCCAGGAGGGCATCGCGTTCTGCGCGAGGCAGCTCGACCTGTCCGACGCCGAGGTCAGCGCGGTCGCGACGTTCTACACGATGTACAAGCGCCGCCCGTGCGGCGAACACCTCGTGAGCGTCTGCACCAACACGCTGTGCGCGGCCATGGGCGGCGACGCGATCTACAAGCGGCTCCAGACGCACCTCGGTTCCGAAGAGAACCCGCTGGGGCACAACGAGACCGCGGGCACGCCGAACGAGCCGGGCTCGATCACCCTCGAGCACGCCGAGTGCCTCGCGGCCTGCGACCTAGCGCCGGTCATCCAGGTCAACTACGAGTACTTCGACAACCAGACCGAGGACAAGGCCGTCGCGCTGGTCGACGCGCTGCAGGCGGGCAAGAAGCCGGCCCCGACGCGCGGTGCCCCGCTGACGAACTTCAAGGGTGCCGAGCTGCAGCTCGCCGGGTTCTTCCCGGAGGACGAGCGCACCTACCGCAAGGACGTCGACGGCCCGTCGCAGGCCGTCGAGACGCTGCGGGGCGCGAAGCTCGCGCAGGACCGCGGCTGGGTCGCCCCGGCCGCCCAGGACGTTCCGCTCCCCGAAGTGGAGAAGAAGTAATGGCTGATCCCATCACTCCGGTCCTCACGAAGCGCTGGCTGTCGCCGAACTCCTGGCAGATCGGGACGTACGAGGCACTCGAGGGCTACACCGCCGTCCGCAAGGCACTGGCCGGGACGCCGGAGCAGCTCGTCCAGCTGGTCAAGGACTCCGGCCTGCGCGGCCGCGGCGGCGCGGGCTTCCCGGCCGGCATCAAGTGGTCGTTCATGCCGCCGAACTTCGACAAGCCGCACTACCTGGTGATCAACGCCGACGAGGGCGAACCCGGGACCTGCAAGGACATCCCGCTGATGATGGCGGACCCGCACTCGCTCATCGAGGGCTGCATCATCGCCTCGTACGCGATGCGGTCCAACCACTGCTTCATCTACGTCCGCGGCGAGGCGCTGCACTGCATCCGCCGTCTCAACGCGGCCGTGCGCGAAGCCGAAGCGGCGGGCTACCTCGGCGAGAACATCCTCGGCTCCGGCTTCGACCTCAAGATCACCGTCCACGCCGGCGCGGGTGCCTACATCTGCGGCGAAGAGACGGCGCTGCTCGACTCGCTCGAGGGACGTCGTGGCCAGCCGCGGCTCAAGCCGCCGTTCCCGGCCGCCGCGGGCCTGTACGCCGCGCCGACCACGGTGAACAACGTCGAGACCATCGCCAGCGCGCCCTACATCGTCAACGCCGGCTCTAGCTGGTTCCGCGAGATGGGCCGCGAGAAGTCGCCCGGCCCGAAGATCTACTCGATCTCCGGCCACGTCGAGAAGCCCGGCCAGTACGAGTGCCCGCTCGGCACCACGCTGCGCGAGCTGCTGGACATGGCGGGCGGCATGAAGGACGGCATCCCGCTCAAGTTCTGGACCCCGGGCGGCTCGTCCACCCCGATGTTCACCGCCGAGCACCTCGACGTTCCCCTGGACTTCGAAGGCGCGGCGGAAGCGGGCTCCATGCTCGGCACCACCGCCGTCCAGGTCTTCAACGAGACCGTGTCGGTGCCGTGGGCCGTGATGAAGTGGACGCAGTTCTACGAGCACGAGTCCTGCGGCAAGTGCACGCCGTGCCGCGAAGGCACCTACTGGCTGGCGCAGATCCTCGAGCGGATGGTCGAGGGCCACGGCACCGAGGAGGACATCGACACCCTCCTCGACGTCTGCGACAACATCCTCGGCCGGTCGTTCTGCGCCCTCGGCGACGGCGCGGTGTCGCCGATCCAGAGCGGCATCAAGTACTTCCGCGAGGAGTTCCTCGCGCTGTGCGAAGCGAACCGGCACGAACAGACCAAGCCCGAACTCGTGGGAGCGCAGGCATGACGATCGCGCCCGACAAGCCCGAAACCACCGAGACGCCGGTCCCCGAGGGCCACGTCAAGCTGGTCATCGACGGCGAAGAGGTCATCGCCCCCAAGGGCGAGCTCCTCATCCGCACGGCCGAACGCCTCGGCACGGTCATCCCGCGGTTCTGCGACCACCCCCTCCTCGACCCGGCCGGCGCCTGCCGCCAGTGCCTCGTCGAGGTCGAGATGGGCGGCCGTCCGATGCCGAAGCCGCAGGCGTCCTGCACGATGACCGTCGCCGACGGCATGGTCGTCAAGACGCAGCTGACGTCGCCGGTCGCGGACAAGGCCCAGCAGGGTGTGATGGAGCTGCTGCTCATCAACCACCCCCTGGACTGCCCGATCTGCGACAAGGGCGGCGAGTGCCCGCTGCAGAACCAGGCCTTGGCCCACGGCCGGACCGAATCCCGGTTCGTCGACACCAAGCGGACGTTCCCGAAGCCGCTGCCGATCTCGACGCAGGTGCTGCTGGACCGCGAGCGCTGCGTGCTCTGCCAGCGCTGCACCCGGTTCTCCCGCGAGATCGCCGGCGACCCGTTCATCGAGCTCCTCGAACGCGGCGCCCACCAGCAGATCGGCACCGCGGAGACGGCGGACGTGCTGGACCTGGCTTCCCGGACGACGTCCGGCCAGCCTTTCCAGAGCTACTTCTCCGGCAACGTCATCCAGATCTGCCCGGTCGGTGCTTTGACCAGCGCCGCCTACCGGTTCCGGTCGCGCCCGTTCGACCTGGTGTCCTCGCCGAGCGTCTGCGAGCACTGCTCGTCCGGCTGCGCCGAGCGCACCGACTTCCGGCGCGGCAAGGTCCAGCGCAAGCTGGCCGGCGACGACCCGGAAGTCAACGAAGAGTGGATCTGCGACAAGGGCCGGTTCGCCTTCCGCTACACCGGCGCCGAGGACCGCATCCGGCGTCCGCTGGTCCGCAACCGCGAGACCGGTGAGCTGGAAGAGGCGTCCTGGACCGACGCGCTGCGCATCGCCGCGGCGGGCCTCACCGCGGCCCGGTCGAACGGCGGCGTCGGCGTCCTGCCCGGTGGCCGGCTGACCGTCGAGGACGCCTACGCGTACTCGAAGTTCGCCCGCGTCGCCCTGCAGACCAACGACGTCGACTTCCGCGCCCGCCCGCACTCGGCCGAGGAGCTGGCGTTCATCACCTCGCACGTCGTGGGCGTGACACCGGAATCGGGGGTCACCTTCGGCGAGCTCGAGCGGGCCCGCACGGTCCTGTGCGTCGCCTTCGAGCCCGAGGACGAGGCCCCGATCGTGTTCCTGCGGCTGCGCAAGGCGGCCCGCCGGAACCGCACCCGGGTCGTCCACTTGGGACAGTGGACGACGTCGTCGGTGCGCAAGACGTTCGGCGAGCTGCTCGCCTGCGTCCCCGGCCAGGAGGCCGCGGCCGTCGAAGGCATCGCCAAGCACGCGCCGGACCTCGACGAGGCTCTGCGCGGCGAAGGCGCGGTCGTCCTGGTCGGCGAGCGCGCCGCCGCGATCCCCGGCCTGTTCGCCGCGCTGCACGACCTGGTCGAGCGCACCGGCGTCCGGCTCGCGTGGATCCCGCGCCGCGCCGGCGACCGGGGTGCGCTGGAGACCGGTTGCGTGCCGTCGCTGCTGCCCGGCGGCCGCCGGGTCGGCGACGACGCCGCCCGCGTCGCCGTCGAAAACGCCTGGGGCGTCCCGCTCCCGGCCACCCCGGGCCGCGACACGACCGACATCCTGCTGGCCGCCTCGGCCGGCGAGCTCGGTGGCCTGGTCGTCGGCGGCGTCGACCCGTACGACCTGCCGGACTCCGACCTCGCGCTGCGGGCGCTGGACCGCGCCGGGTTCGTGGTCAGCCTGGAACTGCGGCTCAGCGCGGTGACCGAGCGCGCGGACGTCGTGCTCCCGGTGGCGGCGTCGGACGAGAAGTCCGGCAGCTACCTCAACTGGGAGGGCCGCACCCGCCCGTTCGACACGACGATCGAAGGCACCGGCGCCCTGCCGGACTGCCGGGTGCTCGACACGCTCGCCGTCGAGATGGACGCGGACCTCTTCACGCAGACGCCGGCCGCCGCGCGCGGTGACTTCGAGAAGCTCGGCCCGGCCTCGGCACTGCGCTGGAGCCACGTCGCCGCCGAGGTCGCGCCGCCCGCCACGCCGGGCGCCGGCCAGGCGATCCTGTCGACCTGGCGCCAGCTGATCGACAACGGTTCGCTGCAGGACGGCGAGCCGCACCTCAAGGGCACCCAGCGCACGCCGGTCGCGCGGCTGTCCGCGAAGACCGCCGAGGGGCTGGGCGTCACCGTGCGGGTCAGCACCGAGCGCGGTGCGATCACGCTGCCGGTGGAGATCGCCGACCTGCCCGACGGCGTCGTGTGGCTGCCGGGCAACTCCGACGGCTCCGCCGTGTTCAAGACGCTCGGTGCCGGGCACGGCGCCGTCGTGAACCTCGCTGGAGGTGGGCAATGACCCCGCTGCTGACCGAAGCCGCCGTGGGGAGCGTTCCCGACGCGGCCACGCGGGCGGCGCTGCTGGCGGACGACCCGTTGTGGCTGATCCTGCTCAAGTGCGTGGTCATCCTGCTGATCGGGCCGATCCTGACGATCTTCCTGATCGTCTGGGAGCGCAAGGCGGTCGGCCGGATGCAGAACCGGCCCGGCCCCAACCGGGTCGGCCCGGGCGGCTACCTGCAGTCCCTGGCGGACGCGATCAAGCTGCCGTTCAAGGAACAGATCATCCCGGACACCGCCGACCGCAAGGTGTACTTCCTCGCCCCGGTCATGTGCGTGGTGCCCTCGCTGATCGCGCTGTCGGCCATCCCGTTCGGGCCGGTCGTGTCGATCTTCGGCGAGCGGACCGTGCTGCAGTTGCTCGACCTGCCGGTCAGCGCGCTGGTGATCCTGGCCTGCTCCTCGATCGGCGTCTACGGCATCGTGCTCGCCGGCTGGTCGTCCGGCTCGCCGTACCCGCTGCTCGGCGGCATGCGCAGCGCGGCGCAGGTGATCTCCTACGAGATCGCGATGGGCCTGTCGATCGTCGCGGTGATCCTGCAGGCCGGGTCGCTGAACCTGGCCGACATCGTCGGCGCGCAGCACAAGGTGTGGTTCCTCTACCTGGTCCCCAGCTTCGTGATCTACCTGATCTCGATGGTCGGCGAGACCAACCGGGCGCCCTTCGACCTCCCGGAGGCCGAATCGGAGCTGGTCGGCGGTTTCCACACCGAGTACAGCTCGATGAAGTTCGCGATGTTCTTCCTCGCCGAGTACGTCAACATGGTGATCGTCTCGGCGTTCGCGACGACGCTGTTCCTCGGCGGCTGGATGGCCCCGTGGCCGCTGTCGCTGATCGGGAACAACGTCCTCAACACCGGCTGGTGGCCGGTGCTGTGGTTCTTCGCGAAGATGTTCATCCTGCTCTTCGGGTTCATCTGGCTGCGCGGCACGCTGCCCCGCCTGCGCTACGACCAGTTCATGCGGCTGGGCTGGAAGGTCCTGGTCCCGCTGAACCTGGTGTGGATCGTCATGGTGACCTTCGCGAAGGTCATCACCTGGCGGCCCCTGACGATCGCCATCGCCGCGATCGCCATCTTCATCGTCGTCGCGCTGGTCTTCTACGTCCGCGCCGCGGGCCGCGAAGAGGAGAGCGAGTCCATTCCGGTCACCGGCGGCGGCTTCCCGGTGCCGCCGCTGGACCTCAAGGTCCCGCAGACCACCCCGCGTCAGAAGGCTTTGGCCAAGGCCGAGGCGAAGGCGGCCCGCCGCAAGCCGGCGGCCGTCGGTACCGCAAAGGAAGGGGCACAAGATGGGGTTTCTTGATCCCGTCAAGGGCTTCGGCGTCACCTTCGGGATGATGTTCAAGAAGGTCGCCACCGAGGAGTACCCGGAGGCCGGCGCGCCCGCCGCCCCGCGTTACCACGGGCGCCACCAGCTGAACCGCCACCCGGACGGCCTCGAGAAGTGCGTCGGCTGCGAGCTGTGCGCGTGGGCGTGCCCGGCGGACGCGATCTTCGTCGAGGGCGGTGACAACACCGAGGAGGCCCGGTACTCGCCGGGCGAGCGGTACGGCGCGGACTACCAGATCAACTACCTGCGCTGCATCGGCTGCGGTCTCTGCATCGAGGCGTGCCCGACCCGGTCGCTGACGATGATCAACTTCTACGAGCTGGCCGACGACGACCGCCAGCGGCTGATCTACACGAAGGAGGACCTGCTCGCCCCGCTGCTGCCCGGCATGGAGCAGCCGCCGCACCCGATGCGGCTCGGCGAGAACGAGCAGGACTACTACGTGAACGGTCCGGAGCTGGCTCGCGGGGAGGGCGTCAAGTGATCGGCGCACTCATCGCTTCGGCCCCCACCGGCGCGGCCGCGGGCGTCACCACCGGTGAGGCCGTCGCGTTCTGGATCCTCGGCCCGCTTTCCCTGCTCGGCGCGCTCGGCATGATCTTCTCCCGCAACGCCGTGCACTCGGCGTTGTGGCTGGTCCTGACGATGCTGAGCCTGGGCGCGCTGTACATGATCCAGTCGGCGCCGTTCCTGGGCTTCACGCAGATCATCGTCTACACCGGCGCGATCATGATGCTGTTCCTGTTCGTGCTGATGCTGGTCGGCCGGGAGAGCTCGGACTCGGTCGTCGAAGTCCTCCGTGGACAGCGGCTGGCCGCGACCGTGCTCGGCATCGGGATGGCCGCGCTGCTGGCCACCGGCATCTACCGCGCGATGGAGAACGTCACCCCGGCGACCCCGCTCGACTCGGCGACACCGGCCGGCGGCGGGCCCAAGGGGCTCGGCAAGCTGATCTTCACCGACTACCTCTTCCCGTTCGAGCTGACGTCGGCGCTGCTCATCACCGCCGCGATCGGCGCGATGGTGCTGGCCTTCACCGACCGGCACGCCAAGGGCGGGAAGCTCACGCAGAAGGAACTGGTGCTCCTGCGGTTCCGCGGCGAGCACGACCGGCCGTCGCCGCTGCCCGGCCCGGGTGTCTTCGCCACCGCCAACTCGGTGGCCACCCCGGCGCTGCTGCCGGACGGCTCGATCGCACCGGAATCGCTGTCGGCGATCATCGAGTCCACCTCGGCGATCGAGCTGGCGAAGGAACGCAAGCTCGTCGCGGACGAGGGCCCGCACCCGGACGCGCACGCGCTGGTCGGTTCCGAAGCCGCCGCGGAAGGTTCGGAAGGGGAGAAGGCATGACCCCGACGTACTACCTGCTGCTGTCGGCGCTGCTGTTCGCGCTCGGTGCGGTCGGCGTGCTGGTGCGGCGC
This sequence comes from Amycolatopsis sp. cmx-13-12, assembly GCA_049998155.1. Classification (GTDB taxonomy): domain Bacteria; phylum Actinomycetota; class Actinomycetes; order Mycobacteriales; family Pseudonocardiaceae; genus Amycolatopsis. The sequence goes on from JAEBES010000004.1 coordinate 197,039, forward strand.
AACGCGATCGTCGTGTTCATGTGCATCGAGCTGATGCTCAACGCCGTGAACCTGTCGCTGGTCACCTTCGCCCGGATCAACGGCGGGCTCGACGGCCAGATCATGGCGTTCTTCGTCATGGTCGTCGCGGCCGCCGAGGTCGTGGTGGGCCTGGCGATCATCATGGCCATCTTCCGCACCCGGCGCTCGGCCTCGGTCGACGACACCAACCTGCTGAAGTACTAGGAGACCCCCGAGTGACCGCATCATCGTGGCTGCTGGTGGCCCTCCCCGGCCTCGGCGCCCTGATCCTCCTGCTGGCCGGGAAACGAGCCAAGGCGTGGGGGCACCTGCTCGGCTGTGCCACCGTCACCCTCGCCTTCGTCTACGGGCTGATCCTGTTCTTCACCGCCGACACCGGCACGACGACCGACACGAAGGTCTACTCGTGGATCCCGGTCGGCGCGCTGCAGATCGACTTCGGGCTGCGGATCGACGCGCTGTCGCTGACGTTCGTGCTGCTCATCACTGGCGTCGGCATGCTGATCCACTACTACTCGATCGGCTACATGGCCGACGACGAGGGCCGGTACCGCTTCTTCGCGTACCTCAACCTCTTCGTCGCCTCGATGCTGGTCCTGGTGCTGGGCAACAGCTTCGTGACGCTCTACCTGGGCTGGGAGGGCGTGGGTCTCGCGTCCTACCTGCTCATCGGCTGGTACCAGGGCCGCCCGTCCGCCGCCACCGCGGCGAAGAAGGCGTTCCTGATGAACCGCGTCGGGGACGTCGGGCTCGCGCTGGCGATCTTCATCATGTTCAAGTACGCGGGTTCGACCGGCTACGCCGAGGTCTTCAAGGCGGTCGGCGACGGCAAGTTCTCGCCGGGCGCGATCACCGCGATGGCGATCCTGCTCCTGCTGGGCGCCTGCGGTAAGTCCGGCCAGTTCCCGCTCCAGGCGTGGCTCCCGGACGCGATGGAGGGCCCGACCCCGGTGTCGGCCCTCATCCACGCGGCAACGATGGTCACCGCCGGCGTCTACCTGGTCGCCCGCTCCAAGGACATCTTCAACGCCACCGAGGACGGCCGGCTGATCGTCACGCTGGTCGGCACGGTGACGTTGCTGCTCGGGTGCATCATCGGCTGCGCGTACGACGACATCAAGAAGGTCCTCGCGTACTCGACGGTCAGCCAGATCGGCTACATGATGCTGGCCGTCGGCCTCGGGCCCATCGCGTACGCGCTCGGCATCATGCACCTGGTCGCGCACGGCTTCTTCAAGGCCGGGCTGTTCCTCGGGGCCGGGTCGGTCATGCACGGCATGAACGACGAGGTCGACATGCGGAAGTTCGGCGGCCTGCGCAAGGCCATGCCGATCACCTTCATCACCTTCGGCCTCGGCTACCTGGCCCTGATCGGCATCCCGCCGCTGTCGGGCTTCTTCACCAAGGACGCGATCATCGAAGCGGCGTTCGGCCAGGGCGGCTGGCGCGGCTGGGTGATGGGCGGCGCGGCGCTGCTGGGTGCCGGGCTCACCGCGTTCTACATGACGCGCCTGATGATGATGACGTTCTTCGGCAAGGAGCGCTGGAAGGACATCAAGTCCTCCGACGGCCGCGACTTCCACCCGCACGAGTCCAAGCCGGTCATGTGGGTCCCGATGGCCGTCCTGGCGGTCGGTTCGGTCGGCGCCGGCTGGTTCTTCAGCCAGGGCCACACCTTCGCCAAGTGGCTGACCCCGTCGGTCGGCGAGCTGGAGGAGGCGCACGCCCTGCCGGTGGACGCCTGGGTGATCTCCGTGGCGGCGGTCGTGCTCTCGCTGCTGGGCGTGGCCATCGCGTACCTGATCTTCCGTCGTGACGTCCCGGTCGAGCAGCCCCAGCGGGTCTCGTTCGTCACCCGGGCCGCGCGCAAGGACCTGTACGGCAACACGCTCAACGAGACGCTGGTGGCCCGCCCGGGCACCTGGCTCTCCCGGGCCCTGGTGTACGTCGACAACCGCGGCGTCGACGGCGCGGTCAACGGCCTGGCCGCCGGGCTCGGCGGCGGATCCGGCCGGCTCCGGCGGCTCCAGACCGGGTTCGTCCGGTCCTACGCGCTGTCGATGCTGGGCGGCACGTTCCTGCTTCTGGCGGCTCTCCTGCTGGTGAGGTTCTCCTGATGACCTGGTTGCTCATCCTCATCCTGGTGCCGCTGGCCGGCGCCGCAGTGCTGGCGTTCCTCAAGGGGAACGACCGCGCCGCGGTGCTGACCGCGTTCGGGTTCTCGCTCCTCGAGCTCGTGCTGATCGTCCCGTTCTGGCTCAGCTACTCGCCTTCGGGCGCGCGGCTGCAGATGACGTCCAGCTTCGACTGGATCCCCAGCTTCGGCGTGCACATCGCGTTCGGCACCGACGGCATCTCGCTGATCATGATCGCGGTGATCGCGCTGCTGGTGCCGATCGTCGTCGGCGGGCTCGGCACGCTGGACAAGCTCCCGGAGGGGCGCAGCGCGGGCGGGTTCCTGTCGCTGATCCTGCTGCAGGAGGCGCTCACGATCGGCGTGTTCGCCGCGACCGACGTCTTCCTGTTCTACGTGCTGTTCGAGATCATGCTGATCCCGATGTACTTCCTGATCGGCGGCTACGGCGGCGCGAACCGGCAGTACGCGGCGGTGAAGTTCTTCCTGTACTCGTTCCTCGGCGGCCTGATCATGCTGGCGTCGGCGATCGGGGCGTACTCGCTGGCGGCGGACAAGCTCGGCAAGGGCACGTTCGACTGGGCCACGCTGGTGACGGTGGTGCGCGACGCGCCGCTGTCCACGCAGATCTGGCTGTTCCTCGGGTTCTTCCTGGCGTTCGCGATCAAGGCGCCGCTGGTGCCGTTCCACACCTGGCTGCCGGACGCGGCGGGGGAGGCGCCGATCGGCGTCGCCGTCCTGCTGGTCGGCGTGCTGGACAAGGTCGGCACGTTCGGGTTCCTGCGCTACTGCCTGCCGATGTTCCCGGAGGCCAGCAAGACCCTGGCGCCGCTGGTGCTGGTGCTCTCGGTGATCGGTGTCCTTTATGGATCGATCCTCGCGGCGGGGCAGCGGGACATGAAGCGGTTCATCGCGTACGTGTCCATCGCGCACTTCGGCTTCATCTCGCTGGGCATCTTCGCGTTCAACGAGCAGGCGATGGTCGGTTCGGCGACGTACATGCTCAACCACAGCCTGGCGACCGGCATGCTGATCGTGGTGATCGGCCTGGTGATCGCGCGCGGCGGGTCGTCCCGCATTTCGGACTACGGCGGCATGGCGAAGGTGACCCCGTTGCTGGCCGGGCTGTTCCTGCTGGCCGGTCTGTCCACGTTGTCCCTGCCGGGCACGAACTCGTTCGTTTCGGAGTTCCTGGTGCTCATCGGGTCCTTCGTGGACCAGCCGGTGTACACGATCCTCGCCACGGTGGGCATGGTCCTGGCCGCGGCGTACGTGCTCTGGCTCTACCAGCGGGTCTTCCAGGGGCCGGTCCGCGGTGACGCTGTATTGTCGCCGGCCCCGACGGGGCCTCCCACCCCGACCAGCGTGGAGTCGGGTGGCGCTGTAACCATGGCGCCGGAGCTGGGTGCCAAGCAGGCCATCCGCGACCTCGGTGGCAGGGAGATCGCGATCCTCGCGCCGCTGGTCGTGCTGATCATCGTCCTCGGCTTCTACCCGAAGCCGGTGCTCGACACAGTCACCCCGACGGTGCAGCAGACGCTGTCCGCGGTCCAGGGAGGCAAGTAAAAGTGCTCGACATCCTCCTGAGCCAGGCACCGGAACCGCCGGTGCAGGTGCCGTCGGTCGACTACCCGGCGGTGCTGCCGGTGCTGATCGTCTTCGGTGCGGCGTGCGTCAGCGTGCTGGTCGAGGCGTTCGCGGCGAAGCGCTCGCGGTTCGGCATCCAGGTGGGCCTGAGCCTGGCGTCGATCGTCGCGGCCGGCGTCAGCCTGGTCATCTACGCGACGGGCAGCGCGCCCGCGGGCGGCGTCACGACCTTCAGCGGCGCGATCTCGATCGACCGGCCGGCGCTGTTCCTCTGGGGCACGTTGCTGGCCCTGGCGGTCGGCGCGGTGCTGCTGATATCGGACCGGGTGGTCGAGCCGGGCGGCGCGCTGGTCGCCCAGGCCGGCATCCGCCCGGGAACGGTCCAGGACCGCGCCCAGACGGCGACGGTGATGCAGACCGAGGTGTTCCCGCTGACGCTGTTCGCCCTCGGCGGCATGATGGCGTTCACGGCGGCGAACGACCTGCTGACGATGTTCATCGCGCTGGAAGTGCTGTCGCTGCCGCTGTACCTGATGTGCGGCCTGGCCCGCAGGCGTCGTCTGCTCTCCCAGGAAGCGGCGGTCAAGTACTTCCTGCTGGGCGCGTTCTCGTCGGCGTTCTTCCTGTACGGCCTGGCGCTGCTGTACGGCTACGCGAACTCGGTGAAGCTGGGCGACATCGCGGCCGCGGCGGCGGGTTCGGACCGGTCGGACACGCTGCTGTTCGCGGGCCTGGGTCTCCTGGTGGTGGGCCTGTTGTTCAAGGGCTCGGTCGGCCCGTTCCACACGTGGACCCCGGACGTGTACCAGGGCGCGCCGACGCCGGTGACGGCGTTCATGGCGGCGTGCACGAAGGTGGCGGCGTTCGGCGGGATCCTGCGGGTGCTGTCGGTGGCGTTCTCGTCGACGTCGTGGGAGTGGCGCGGAGTTCTCTGGGGCGTGGCGATCATTTCGATGGTGATCGGCGCGGTGCTGGGCCTGACCCAGACGGACGTCAAGCGCATGGTGGCGTATTCGTCGATCGCGCACGCGGGCTTCCTGCTGGTCGGCGCGATCGCCATGACGCGCGACGGGCTTTCGAGCACGCTGTTCTACCTGCTGGCGTACGGTTTCACGACGCTGGCGGCGTTCGGCGTGATCAGCCTGGTCCGGGATTCCTCGGGCGAGGCAACGCACCTGTCGGCGTGGGCCGGGCTGGCGAAGCGCTCGCCGCTGCTGGCCGGGGTGTTCACGTTCCTGCTGCTGGCTTTGGCGGGCATCCCGCTGACGTCCGGTTTCATCGGGAAGTTCGTGGTGTTCTCGGCGGCGTTGTCGGACGGAATGGCCCCGCTGGTGGTGGTGGCGTTGGTGTTCAGCGCGGTGGCGGCGTTCTTCTACCTGCGAGTGATCGTGCTGATGTACTTCTCCGAGCCGGCCGCGGACGGCCCCTCGGTGTCGGTCCCGGGCTTCGGCACGGGGACGGCGATCTTCCTGGGCACGGCGGTGACGCTGGTGCTGGGCCTGGTCCCGGCCTTCGCACTGGGCTGGGCGGGTTCGGGCGGTTTCGCTTTCTGAGGTTGTTTTACTGGGCCGCCGCTCTCATTGTCCGAGGGCGGCGGCTTTCAGCGTCTGGCTGAGGTTTGCGCTTTTGCCGGGCAGGACGTTGATGTAGCCATTGGTGACGGCGATACCGACCCGCCCGGCTTCCAGGTCGAGGTAGCTGACGGTCTGGTTCGCGGTCTGGAGCTGCCCCACCCCGAAGTGGGGTTGCCGGAAGAGGGCGTCGAGTTCCTGCGCTTCCCGGCTGAGCTCTTCGTCGAAGATGTCGCTGTCCGGTGCTTTCCGGAAGTCCTCGTGGGGGAGCGAGAAGGGCTTGATGTCGGCGGGCGGGTAGTCCGGCAGGCGCGCGACGAGGGCGTCGGCGGGGTGGGTGTCCCCGTCGAGTTTTGTGAGTTCGACTTGGTCGCCTCGGCAGACAACGCAGATTCCGGTGGCCACGAGGACGCCGATTTGCCCGGTGGTGTCGCGGGCGTAGCCGAAGCACTCCCGGGCGGAGTCGATGAGGTGCAGCAGGTCTTCGAATTCGGGCGTGAAGCCGTCGCCCTGGGTGAAGCCGTAGGGGCTGAGTTCTCCGAAAGCTTCCTGGTTGATTGTTTCTGTCGCCGATGGCGGGATGTACCGGAGCCCCTGCGCGAAGACGGGGTGCGGATCACCGCAGCCGACGTGCCGCATGGCGGTGAGCAGGGTGTTCAGCGAGAAGATCATCGTTTCTTGTTCTCGCCGATGACCGGCGGCATGGGCTTTTCGGTGAATCCGCCGAAGGTTTCGTCGGGGTCGGGGTTTCGGAGGTAGGGAGCTGTCTTCTTTTCCCGGTCTTCCTCTTTGCCGCCCCGGCCGGCGACGGGGGCGCCCATGGGGAGGCCGTTGGCACCGCGGGGCCCGGCGGAGCCGCGGGCGGGGTTGGCGCCGGGAAGCCGTTCCTCGGGGAGCCGTGCGCCGGTGCTACTGCCGGGGCCGCGGCCGCTTCCTGGGCCGCTGCTTCCGGGCCCGCCTCGGGGGCCGTTTCCGGGCGCGTCTCCTGGACCACGGAGGCCAGGCCCGCTGCCGGTCCCTGCTCCGGTTCCCGGGATGCCGGTTGGGTACCCGCCACCGGAGTAAGGCCCGCTCCCGGGCCCGAATCCGCCGGGCCAGTTCGTCCCGGTCCCGGTCCCGGTCAGGTTGCTGACGGGCTGCCCGGTAGGCCCGAACTCATACCCACCCTGAGCGGCGGGCAGGACGGGCTGGGGGACGTAGCTGTCGGCGTGGGTGCCGTCGGGGTTCGTGGTGCCGGGACGGACCTGGTGCTGGAACTGATTCTGCTGGTCGGGCCGGCTCTGCTGGTTTTGCTGATTCGGCTGAGTCCTGGTCTGATCCTGTTTTTCGCCGGTGACTCGGTTCTGATGGGGCCGATCTTGCGTGTCTCCGGGATTCCGAGCCCATTCCCCGGTATCGGTAGGCCCGGCCTTGTCGGTAGTCCCGGCTTTCGGGTCAGCTCGTTCGGTCAGGGAGATGGGAGCCCCGGAGTCGGCAAGCTGCGCGTATTGCGCGGGCATCTGCCCGCCATTGGAGGTGCTGGCGGCGTGGTAGGCGCCGAAGGCATCGATGTTGGCTTGACTGTCAGCCTGCCAAGCGGCAACTTTGGTGTTGTAGGACCCCCAGCTTTTATCCTGGATAGCCCGAAGAACATCATCAGCCCCGAGTTCCGGAGGCTGGGCGGCAACAGGCTTGACGGAGTGCTTGGCGGTACCAAAGGCATCCATCTGAGCCCCAACAGCGGTCTGGGCATTCTGAAGATGAACAGCATCATCAGCGGCGGCTTGAACAAGAGGAAGAGTGGCATCGGCAGCAGCCTCCCCGGCAGCCCCCTGCCACCCGGACATGGTCTTGGCCCGGAGAGCGCTGATCCGCTGAGCCCGCTCAACCATCCGAGTGGTCAGGTCGCTAGCGCCGTCTTGTGCGCTGGCGAGCGAATCGCTGCCGACGCCACCGGTGACTTGCTCGTAGATTTGAGCTGCCGTCAACGGGCTCTCAGAGACCATTAGTTCGCCTTCCGCAAGTTCTCCAGGACCTTTGCCGCTACGTCATGGGCGGCCGCACACGGATCCTTCTTCCCGATATGTCCTTCAGACAGAGAGATGGCAATATCGACCTGTTGTGTGTCGCTGGCGCCGAGTGCGAGGAGGCAACGTCCCTTGGAGCTTCTCTCGTCGAGTTGGCCGAAAGCCACTGTGGGGTAGCCGTCGATTGGTTCGAGTGGCAGGAAAAACGGATAGATGGTGTCTTTCGCGCGGTAGATGCCGGTCAGTCCGAGCTGAGTGGTCTTGAAGTAGGTCACCCCGACCCCTGCCTGCGAAACCGCGGGGACGTTCCACCGGCATGTGGGCCCGGCCTGGTCGTCGACCGCCGGACTGGCGCTGACGTCAGCGCCCAGAAGTTCCCTGCTCTGTTCCGGGGTCAATGAGTCACAAGGAGCCTGCTGGAAGCGGCTGACATCGAGTGGATTGTCGACCTTCGGCACGCCAGGACCAGGGACTGCTTCGCCAGCTGAAGGAGCAGTCGTCAGCAGGGAGCCGGAAATCGACGGTGATGCAGTGCCGTCCATGCGGTCGGTGCAGGCCGTTAGCGTCAGCAGCGAGGTGCTGAGCAAAACGACTATCCGGCGGATCAAAGCGTGCCTCCGGCCTTCTTGATCTCCGTGTTGTTCGCGTCCTCCGCAGCTGCGTACCTGCCTAACGCCGTTTCGAACTTCTTCGCCATCGACCGGCAGTACCGCTCTCGCTCTTCGAGTGTGGTCAGTAGAGCCAAGCCGGAGCTCCGGATCTGCTCGGCGTTGCCTTCGCTCGCGTACTCGAGCCCTGGTGCCTGCGCTTGAGCCACCAGTTGTGCGCGTTGTTGGTCGTCGCGGAACTCGTTGGCCAGGTCGTTCCACTCGTGCATCAACTCGCGAAGCGTCTCCTCGTCGTACGCGAACCCCGCACCCCCCGACCCACCACCAACCGGCCCATAGGACCCAGCCCGAGGCACCCCGTTCGGCCCTGGGAGCTCCCACTCCCCACCCGGGTCGTAAACCGGTCCCTCAGACATGGCGACACACCGGAATCATCAGCTCTCCCCTAGCTTGCAGTGTGCTCCACCCCGAGCACCCTGCGTATCCGACGCTCCGCACCCTACCAGGGTTCCCACGGCGAAAAACCAAGGTCACGAGGGCCGCGGCGGTCCTCTCGGCGCTCTCCCACGCCGCGGCCCCCGCGACGTCTAAGGGGTTGGGGAACAGCTCGTTCGCCCCACCGTCACCGTGCCAGTGAGACCCGATGCCGGCAGGAAATCGATGCGCAGCATCGTCAGCCCGATGCTTCCGTCGCCCGGCAGCTCCTGGATGTTGAACACCGCGTTCGCGAGCGCAGTTCCGTCCGGTTTCCGGATGGGGGACACGTAGCCCACTGGGACCGGGCTCGGCGGGTTGGGGATTCCCGACAGGCCGTTGTACGTCCAGGTCGCGTTCGTCTGCGTCTGCGTTCCCTCGCACGTCACCGTCCAGCTCGCCAGCTTCACGCGGGGGCCACCGGCCGAAACCAAGGCCGACAGGTCGAAGTTCTTGCCCGTTGCCGACGTCGACGTGGCCGTGCAGGACGATGTTCCGCCGCCGAAGGTGATGCCCGGCTTCGAGGTCACCTGGGCCGTTGCGCTCGTCGGGCCTTCGCTCGAACAGCGGCCCTGCGGGGGGATCGTCACCGGGGCACCGCCCTTCGTGAACGACGCCGCGCCGATTTCCGCCACGCCCGGCTGGGGGGACGCGTACGAAGCCGGCGAAGCCGCCAGGCCCGTCACCACCAAGGCCGTGACGATCGTGCTGCGCATCCGCTGTCCTCCTCGCCGCCGGAGAGGGGCCTGGGGCGGCCGCTCTTCCACGACTCAATATCCGCTCGGCGGAGACCTGCGTTGCGGCTGGAAACGGCGATCACCCTTTCGAGGATCACCAACCACCCGGGCGGTGTCATGTTCGTCACCGTTTCCGCTGGACAGCGGGTAAACGACCGCGCGGTGGAGCCACTACGCTCAAGGGGAACCGACCGGTGCACGAGTAGAGCGGAGCCGACGTGTCTGTGCCTTCCCCAGCCCCCGGGGCGGGATCCCTCCCCGCTGCGCCGGGCGGCGCCCTCGACGACCTGCGGGCGTCGGTCGGGCTGCAGATCGCCGACGAAACCCTGCTGCGGTCGATCGCCGGCGGGCTGACCGAGGTCGAGAAGCTGCTGCGCGAGGTCGTCCGCAGTGACGTCCAGGCCGTCAACGACGCCGCGTTGCACCTGGTCGAGGCCGGGGGCAAACGCTTCCGTCCGCTGTTCACGCTGCTCGCCGCGCAGTTCGGCCCCAAGCAGGACGACCACGTCATCGTCGCCGCCGCCGCGGTCGAGCTGGTGCACCTCGCCACGCTCTACCACGACGACGTCATGGACGAGGCCACCATGCGGCGCGGCGCCGAGAGCGTCAACGCCCGCTGGGACAACACCATCGCCATCCTCACCGGCGACTTCCTCTTCGCGCACGCCTCGCGCCTGGTCGCCGACCTCGGCACGGACGCCGCGCGGATCATCGCCGAGACCTTCGGCGAGCTGGTCACCGGCCAGATGCGGGAGACCGTCGGCCCCGGCCCGGGTGACGACGCCGTCGCGCACTACCTCACCGTCATCGCCCAGAAGACCGGCTCGCTGATCGCCACCTCCGGCCGGTTCGGCGGCATGATGTCCGGCGCCGCCGAGGAGCACATCGAGGCGCTGCGCCGGTTCGGCGACATCATCGGCACCGCCTTCCAGATCTCCGACGACATCATCGACATCGCGTCGCCGTCCGACGAACTCGGCAAGGCGCAGGGCACCGACCTGCGCGAAGGCGTCCGGACGCTGCCGATGCTGTACGCGCTGGCCGACCCGGAGACCGACCCGCGGCTCGCCGAGCTGCTGTCCGGCCCGATCGCCGACGACACGCTCGTCCAGGAGGCGCTGGACCTCCTCCGGGTCAGTAGTGGACTCGATCGAGCACGCGCCACCCTCGCCGACTACGCTCAGCGCGCGCGAGCCGAGCTCACCGCGCTGCCCGCGTCACCCGCCAGGGACGCGTGCGAGTCGGTCGCCGACTACCTGGTCGCGCGCACGCGCTAAGCACTTAACAGGGGCAGGAAAAGATGTCCATATTCGGACAGGTCTGGCTGTGGAGCCTCGCCGCGTTCTTCGTCGGGGTCCTCCTCACCTGGCTGGTGCTCGTGCTGCCGCTCCGCAAGAGCGTCCGCCGGCTGGAGAGCTCGCTGGCGCAGGCCCACGCCGACGCCGCGCGCACCCCCGCGAACGCGGCCACGGTCGGCAGCACCGACGCGTTCCGGCGGCGCGAACCGGAGCCGTCCCGCCAGGAGACCTCCTACCCCGGCACGCTGGTCGCCGCGCCGCCGATCCACCGCGACGACGTCCACGACGACATCGACGCGGACTTCGCCGAGCTGGACGCGCAGGTGCCGTCGCGGATCCCGCCGGAGCCCGAGCCCGTCCGCCCGCCCGAGCCGGAGCTCGAGGAGGACGACCCGTACCGGAGCGCGGCCACCCAGTTCCTGGCGCCGGAGGACGAGCCGGAGCGCGCCTCCTCGACCCAGTACCTGACCCCGGTCGGGGATTCGTTCGACGACGAGCCGGAGCCCGAGTCGCCGGCGTTGTCGCGGCTCGAGCAGCTCGACCACGACTCCGCGGGCTCGCTGTTCCAGCCCCCGGCCGGCGAGGCGGCGGCCACGCCGGATTGGTTCGACCACGAGCTGCCGTCCGAGCGGTCGGCGTTCGAAGAGCCGGTGGAGCGCACCCGCTTCATCACGGAACACCCCGGTTCGGTCCACCAGGACGAGCCGGAAGACGAGGAGCCGCCGCAGTACGCGTTCGGCGGCGACATCGCCGAAAGCGAGCTGGACGTGCCACCGGAGACCCCGGCCGAAGCGACGCAGGTGCTGCCGAAGCGGCAGCCGCGGGAGGCCGTGCGCGGCGGGTTCGACGCGCCGCAGCCGATCCAGCCGTCGATGCGCACGGTCGAGCGCCGCGAGCCCGACCTGTCCGGCGCGCACAGCGGCTCGCTGTTCGAGCCGTCGGTCCAGCCGAACCAGGCGGCGGCCGCCGCCGGTGTCGCGGCGCCGGAGCCGCCTCCGGCCCGTCAGGCGGCGGGCGACTCGGTTCCGCCCGGCCCGTTCGGCCCCGGTTCGGCGATGCCGCGCCCGGGCGGCGGGGCCCCCAGCGACAGCTTCGCCGTGAAGGCCAGCGTCACGGCTCTGCGGTACTGCACCGAGGAATCGGCGCAGTTCCCGAAGATGGTCGCCGAGGTCTGGTTCCGGACGGCCGAGGACGCCGAGCGCGTCGGGTTCCGGCCGCTCAGCTGACGCCCGGCGCGGCCTCGAACAGCACGAGGGCCGCGCCGCCGGGGTCGGTGACCACCACCAGGGAGCCGAACGGCAGATCGGTGCGCTCGCGCACCAGGGTGCCGCCCAGCTCCAGCGCTTTCGCCGCGGCGGCGTCCACATCGGACACCGGCGCGTAGGGCAGCCACTGCGGCGCCCGGTCGTCGCCGGGCGCCAGCTCGGTGAGGCCGCCCCAGGGCGCGCCGCCGGTCGTCAGCAGCGCGTTGTCGGCCTCCCAGCCCAGCAGTTCGGCGAAGAATCGCTTGCTGCCCGCCGCGTCGGCGGTGCGGACGTCGAAGAACACGAACGGTGAGTTAGGTCGCATGGCCTAGAACTTAGGACACGTGTCCCAATCGTGGCAACCCCGGACAAGCCGAAGGCCGCCATGCACCGGGCATGGCGGCCTTCGAGAAGCAGCGGTTACGCGACCGTCCAGGTGTCCTTGCCGCGCAGCAGCCCCTGCAGGTCCGGCTTGCGGGCCGCGCGGGCCTCTTCGACCTGAGCGCGGGCGCCGTCGTCGTACGTCGGGCGCTCGACCTGGCGGAGGATGCCCGTCGGGACATGGTTGAGGTTTTGGTCGCCGAGGCGCGACAACGCGAACGCGTACGAGGTGTCCGTGATCGACGGGTCGTGCACCACGATGTCGTCCTCGCCGATGTCGGCGACCTTGGCGACGTCCAGACCACCCCAGTCGCCGCGCTTGACGCCGAACTCCTGGTTCGGGCCGAAGCGGATCGGCTCGCCCGCGCGCAGCGGGATCAGCCGGGTCGCGGCCTCGTCGGCGTCCTTGAGGACGTCGAACGCGCCGTCGTTGAAGATCGGGCAGTTCTGGTAGATCTCGACCAGCGCCGACCCGCGGTGCTGCGCCGCCGCCTGCAGGACCTCGGTCAGGCCCTTGCGGTCGGAGTCCAGCGCGCGGCCCACGAACGACGCCTCGGCGCCGATCGCCAGCGAGAGCGGGTTGAACGGCGTGTCCACCGAACCCATCGGCGTCGACTTCGTGACCATGCCCTGGCCGGACGTCGGCGAGTACTGGCCCTTGGTCAGTCCGTAGATCCGGTTGTTGAACAGCAGGATCTTGATGTTCACGTTGCGCCGCAGCGCGTGGATCAGGTGGTTGCCGCCGATGGACAGCGCGTCGCCGTCACCGGTGACGACCCACACCGACAGGTCCGGGCGCGTGGTCGCGAGCCCGGTCGCGATCGACGGCGCGCGGCCGTGGATCGAGTGCATGCCGTAGGTGTTCAGGTAGTACGGGAACCGCGACGAGCAGCCGATGCCCGAGATGAACACGATGTTCTCGCGCTTGAGGCCGAGCGTCGGCAGGAAGGACTGGACCGCGTTCAGCACGACGTAGTCGCCGCAGCCGGGACACCAGCGGACCTCCTGGTCCGACTTGTAGTCCTTGGCCTTCTGCGGCTCGTCGGTGGTGGGCACAAGGTCCAGGCCGCCGAGGTTGGGTATCCCCAGGTCGATTGCGGTCATTTCGCCGCCCCCTCCGTAACGCCGGTGATGATCTCCGCGAACAGGTTCTGCAGCTCTTCGGCCTTGAACGCCATCCCGGCGACCTTGGTGTGCGAGTGGACGTCCACCAGGTACTTCGCCCGCAGCAGCAGCGACAGCTGGCCGAGGTTCATCTCCGGCACCACGACCTTGTCGTAGCTGCGCAGGATGTCGCCGAGGTTGGCCGGCAGCGGGTTGAGGTGGCGCAGGTGCGCCTGCGCGATCGGCAGGCCGAGCTTGCGCACGCGGCGGCAGGCCGCGCCGATCGGGCCGAACGAGCTGCCCCAGCCGAGCGCGAGCACGCGGGCCTTGCCACCGCTCGGGTCGTCGACGACGAGGTCGGGGACGTCGATGCCGTCGACCTTCGCCTGCCGCAGCCGGACCATCTTGTCGTGGTTGGCCGGGTCGTAGGAGATGTGGCCGGTCTTGTCGGCCTTCTCCAGCCCGCCGATGCGGTGCTGCAGCCCCGGCGTGCCCGGCACCGCCCAGGCGCGGGCGAGGGTCTCGGGGTCGCGGACGTACGGCCAGAACTCGCCGGAGTCGTTGTCCGCGTTGGGTTCGGTCGCGAACTCGACCCGCAGGTCCGGCAGCGACTCGACGTCCGGGATCAGCCACGGCTCGGAGCCGTTGGCGATCGCGCCGTCCGAGAGCAGCAGCACCGGCGTGCGGTACTTCAGCGCGATCCGGGTCGCCTCCACGGCCGCGTCGAAGCAGTCCGCCGGCGACAGCGGCGCGATGATCGGGACCGGCGACTCGCCGTTGCGGCCGAACATCGCCTGCAGCAGGTCGGCCTGCTCGGTCTTGGTCGGCAGGCCGGTCGACGGGCCGCCGCGCTGGACGTCGATGACGACCAGCGGCAGCTCCACCATCACGCCGAGGCCGACGGCTTCGGACTTCAGCGCGACACCGGGCCCGGACGTCGAGGTGACGCCGAGCGCGCCGCCGTAGGACGCGCCGAGCGCGGCGCCGATACCGGCGATCTCGTCCTCGGCCTGGAAGGTGATGATGCCGAAGTGCTTGTGCTTGGACAGCTCGTGGAGGATGTCCGACGCCGGCGTGATCGGGTACGTGCCGAGCAGGATCTGCAGGCCGGAGCGTTGCCCGGCGGCCACGATCCCGTAGGCCAGCGCGGTGTTGCCGGTGATCTGCCGGTAGGTGCCCTGGGTCAGCTTCGCCGGGGCGACCTGGAACGTCGTCGCGAACGACTCGGTGGTCTCGCCGTAGTTCCAGCCGGCGCGGAAGGCGAGGATGTTCGCCTCGGCGATGTCCGGCTTCTTGGCGAACTTCTCGCGCAGGAACCGCTCGGTGCCCTCGGTCGGCCGGTGGTACATCCACGACAGCAGGCCGAGCGCGAACATGTTCTTGCAGCGCTCGGCGTCCTTCTTGCCGAGGCCGGTCTCGGCGAGCGCGCCCTGGGTCAGTGTCGACATGGCGACCCGGTGCACCTGGTACGGCGCGAGCGTGTCGTCGTCCAGCGGGTCCGTCGCGTAGCCGACCTTGGTCAGGTTGCGCTTGATGAACTCGTCGGTGTTGAGGATGATCGTGCCGCCGTGCGGGACGTCGCCGAGGTTCGCCTTGAGCGCGGCCGGGTTCATCGCCACCAGCACGTCCGGCCGGTCGCCGGGGGTGAGGATGTCGTAGTCGGCGAAGTGCACCTGGAAGCTGGAGACGCCGGGGATGGTGCCCTGCGGGGCGCGGATCTCGGCGGGGAAGTTCGGCATCGTCGACAGGTCGTTGCCGAACGCGGCGGCTTCGGAGGTGAAGCGGTCACCGGTCAGCTGCATGCCGTCACCGGAGTCGCCCGCGAACCGGATGACGACCCGGTCCAGCTTGCTGACCTCGGTCGGCCTGGTTGCGGCGAGCGAGCCGTGACCAGCGCCGTTGCCGTTCGCACTCGTGCTCATGGGTCAGGGATTCCCTCTCTCCCGACGGTACGGCTTCCGTTCACCTGCCGGTGCCGCGGCTGCGTTCACCAGGTCTACTCCCGAGATTAGCTCGCCCTCAACACCGATGTTGGTAGTGTCCCGGGTCTTGGGCGACCTCCTCGGTGCTCTATCAACGTCCCGTTCCCGGGTACTCCAGATACCTGTAACTCATGGTAACGGGTAGCCGCCGCGCCGCGCTGTGACGCGTGTCTCCGCAGGGTAGGGCCGGCCCCTCGGGTCACGGCCGAGAACGGATCCGGTCCCGCATCAGGGAAAGCCGTTCGGCGAACTCCGGTGACGCCAGTGAGGCGAGCTGCGGCCGGATCTCGACGTCGACGGCGTCGCTGTGCTCGGCCAGGCCCGCGGTGGCGCGCAGGCTGCGCTTGGTGGCGATCAAGGCTTCGCGCGGCGCCGCGACGGCGGCGTGAGCGAGCTCACGCGCGGCGGTCAGCAGTTCGTCATGGCCGCCGTCGACGACGCGCAGCGCCAGCCCGGCGCGCACGGCGGCTTCGGCGTCGAGCGGCTGCCCGAACAACGTCATGGCGGCGGCCTGCTGCGGGCCGGCGAGCCGCTGCGTCATCCAGGTCATCCCGCCGCCGGGGTGCAGCCCGAGTTCGAGGAACCGGGCGACGAACTTCGCCCGCGGCCCGGCCAGCCGCACATCGGCGGCGAGGGCCAGGTTCAGCCCGGCCCCGACGGCGGCACCCCCGACGGCGGCGATGGTCGGCAACGCGCACCGCGCGACGGCGAGGAAGCCGGCGTAGATGGCGCGCAGGCCGGGTTCGTCGGCCGCGGCCAGCGCGGACAGATCGGCACCGGCGCAGAAGGCGGGCGGCGTCCCGGTGACGACGACGGCGTGCACGGACTGGTCCCGTTCGGCGGCCGCGACGGCGTCGGCGAGCTGAGCGGAGAGGTCGAGGGTCAGCGCGTTCCGGCTGGCGGGAGCGTCGACGGTCAGCAGGGCGACGCCGTCCGCGTGCTCGCTGACGATGCTGTCGGTCATGCAGCCCAGCGTGGCACGCTGGGAGCATGGGGGAACTGGTCGGGGTGCTGGTCAAGGGCATCATCGTGGTCGCGGGGAACTTGCTGACGACGATCGACACGGTGGAACTGTTCGGCGGCCGCCGACGCCGCGCCCGGGCTGCGGCGTTGGCTCGCGGCGCGCGGGTCGAGTACCCGTGCGTACTGCGCTCGGAGGACCTGACGGCGGGCCGCGAGCGGCGCGGGTGGTTGGTGGTCGGCGACGGGCCGGTGCGGTGGCGGGCGTTGCGGGAGGAGCCGGCGGTGTTCGAGCCGGGGGAGCTGACGATGCAGGCGGTCGACCGGCAGGCGGTGACGTTCTCGTCGGCGGGAGGCCGGACGGAGCTGCGGCTGCACCCGGACGAGGCACCCGCGGTCCTGCGCGCCCTGGGCGGCTGAAGGCACCGCTCCGGGATCGCCGGCGGGGGCCAGTCCGCGCTCGGCAGGCCTCACTGCTCCGGAGTGGGCGGCCGCTCCAAAAGCCGCGAAAGCACCACCGTCGACACCGTCCGGTCCACGATCTCCAACCCCCGAAGCCGCTCCAGGGCTGTCTCCAGGTGGTGGATGTCCGCCGCCCTCAGGTGGACGATGGCGTCCGCCGCGCCCGAGACCGTGTACGCCGCCACCACCTCCGGCAGCGGCTCCAGGCGGGCGCGGATGCGGGCCGGTGTGATGTTGCCCTGGCACGTGACCTCGACGAACGCCTCCGTTCCCCAGCCCAGTGCCTCCGGGTCGACCACCGCCGTGAAGCCGCGCAGGATGCCCGTTTCGAGGAGCCGGTCCACCCGCCTCTTCACCGCCGGCGCCGAGAGGCCGACCACCTTGCCGATCTCCGCGTAGCTTGATCGCGCGTTCGCCACGAGACACGAAACGATTCGCTGGTCGATGGTGTTCACACGCAACATTTAGCACAGATACGCGCAGCGAACAGCGATTGATTGCGAGTTTAGGCGCGCCTTACCCTGCAATCATGCAGGCGATGCGCGTACCGACCACCCGTCGATACCTGATGTGCTCCCCGCGTCACTTCGCGGTGGACTACGTGATCAACCCGTGGATGGACCCGACCCAGCCGGTCAGCGCCGACGTCGCCGTCGCGCAGTGGACCGAGCTGCGCGACACCTACCGCCGCCTCGGCCACACCGTCGAGGAGATCGAGCCCCAGCCCGGCCTGCCCGACATGGTCTTCGCCGCCAACTCCGGCACCGTCGTCGACGGCCGCGTGCTCGGCTCCCGGTTCCGCGCCCCGCAGCGCGCCGCGGAGGCCGAGCACTTCCGCCGCTGGTTCGTCGAGCACGGCTACCGCGACATCACCATGCCGGAGAAGATCAACGAGGCCGAGGGCGACTTCGCCTGGACCGGCTCCCTGCTGCTCGCCGGCACGGGCTTCCGCACCGACCCGGCCGCGCACGCCGAAGCCCAGGAGGTCCTCGGCGTCCCGGTCGTCTCGCTGCAGCTGGTCGACCCGCACTACTACCACCTCGACACCGCGCTCTTCGTGCTCGCCGAGGCGACGGACACGACCCGCGCGCAGATCGTCTACTACCCGGACGCCTTCTCGGCCGGCTCGCGCCGCGTGCTGGAGCGGGTGTTCCCGGACGCGGTCCTCGCGACCCGCGAAGACGCCGAGTGTTTCGGCCTCAACGGCGTGTCCGACGGCCGCAACGTCGTCCTTCCCGTCGAGGCCACCCGGCTGGGTGAACTTCTCGCCGCACGGGGGTACGAACCCGTGTACGTCGACATCTCTGAGCTGCGGAAAGCCGGCGGCGGCCCGAAGTGCTGCACGCTGGAAATCCGCAAAGGCTAAATAACGGCAAAAACATGTAACTCACCCGTTTGCCAGTGCGATTAATCGAAGTAACAAATCGACTACTCGCGGTGGCAGGCGGTGGGAGTGGTGACGGTGATCCTCGCGGTGCACGGGGTGGGCCGGCCGGCGCGCCAGCTCGACCCCGGTGAAGACGAGCGCTGGCTGACTCTCGAGCAGTTCGAACGCGTCCTCGACGCCGCGGCGGAGCGCGAAGACGTCCGGCTCACCTTCGACGACGGCAACGACTCCGACGTCGAGATCGTGCTGCCGCGGCTGGCCGACCGCGGGCTGACGGCGGAGTTCTTCCCGCTCGCCGGCCGGCTCGGGCAGCGCGGCTACCTCGACCGCGACGGCCTGCGCGAGCTCGTGCGCGCAGGCATGGAGATCGGCTCGCACGGCTGGGAGCCGCGCGACTGGCGGCGGCTCGACGACCGCCACGCCGACCGCGAGCTGCGGGACGCGCCGAAATTGCTCGGCGACCTGTGCGGCCGGCCGGTCCGGCGGTACTCGCTGCCGTTCGGGGCCTACGACCGGCGCGTGCTCTCGCGGCTGCGGCAGGCGGGCGCGACCCGGGTCTATTCGAGCGACGGCGGCGAGGTCCACCCCGACGGCTGGCTGCAGGCCCGCACCGAGCTCCCGCACGACCTCGACGGCGATTGGCTCGACGGCGTGCTCGCCGGCTCCCGCCAACGCGCGACGCGCTGGGCGCACCGCCTGTTCCGCCGCGCTGCCCGGTAGGTGCCGGACGGGCTCTCCGGTGTGGCGCGCCGCCGGGTGGCCGCCCGGCAAGCGGAGTTCGCCGGATCCGGGCCCGGCGGCCGTGTCCCGGCGAACGGGACACCGGCCGAACCGGTCGCGGCCGTCCCGGACCGGTGAGCAGCGTTTTCGTCAACTTCGGCCACCTGATGGGAAATTCCCGTACCCGAAGGCCTTGAACGCGCCCGCCTCCGCAGTGCATCCTGGTGCCCCGCCGCCGTAAGGAAAGTTTCCTAACTAAAGGGAGCACCACGAATGCGGAAACTGATCCTGCTCGCGACGCTCGCGCTGGCGGCGGCCGTGATGCCGTCGGCCCTCGCGTCGGCGTCGCCCGCCCCGGCCGCCCAGCCGGCCACCGTCGCGGCCGCCCCCACCGCCGCGCAGCTGCTCGCCAAGACCACGAGCTGCAAGCAGATCTCGAACGGCAAATACAAGACCGACGAAGACGTTTCGAGCAAAACGGTCGCCGTCTGCGATGCCAACGGGGCCGTCTTCTGGAAAGCCGACATGGACATCGACTGCGACGGCCAGCGCACCTCGCAGTGCAACGAGAACACCGACTGCTGCTACCAGGACGACACGGCGTTCCACCAGTCCGACGGCAAGCCGCTCAACGCCGCGAAGCTGCCCTACATCGTCGTGCCGAGCTCCAGCAGCATCTGGAAGTACTCCTCCTCCGGCCTCAAGGGCGGCGGCTCCTGCGCGGTGATCTACAACGGCAAGGTCGAGTACGCGGTCATCGGCGACACCGGGCCGACGCAGATCATCGGCGAAGCCTCCTACGCCACGGCGAAGGACCTCGGCATCAACCCCGACCCGTCCAACGGCGGCACCGACTCCGGTGTCACCTACATCTGCTTCAAGAACTCGACCGTCTCGCCGATCGAGAACCACGCCAACGCGGTGAGCAAGGGCCAAAGCCTCGCCACCACGTTCGTGAACAACAACTGACACCTATTCACGGCCCGGCGGCGAATCGTGGTTGACGGCCACGGTTCGCCGCCGGATCGAGACGCAATTCTCACCCGGATCCCTTGCGTCTCACCGCCAACTCACGCCGTCCCCCGTTCGCCACGCCCGCGGTAACGATCCAGGGGCGCCCGCCGACCAACTTGAGGGTCGCGCGGAATAGCGGAGGTTTTGGCGTGAAGATCAGTGTCTTCGGGCTCGGTTACGTCGGCTGTGTCTCCGCCGCGTGCCTGGCGGGGCAGGGACACCGGGTGGTCGGCGTGGACGTCAACCCGGTGAAGATCGACCTGATCACCCAGGGCAACGCCCCGGTGGTCGAGGAGCGGATCGGCGAACTGACCGCCGAGGTGGTCGCGAGCGGCGCGCTGAGAGCCACCACCGACGTCGCCGAAGCCGTCGCCGACAGCGAGATCTCGCTGGTCTGCGTCGGGACGCCGTCGGCGCCGAACGGCAGCCTCTCCACCGTCTACCTCGAGCGCGTCGCCGAGGAAATCGGGGCGGCGCTCGCCGCGAAGAGCGAGCGGCACACCGTCGTCTTCCGCAGCACCATGCTGCCGGGCACCTGCCTCGACCTGCTGGTCCCGATCCTGGAGAAGGCCTCGGGCCGCACCGCCGGGGTCGATTTCGGCGTCGCGGTGAACCCCGAGTTCCTGCGCGAGGGCACCAGCGTCCGCGACTTCTTCGACCCGCCGAAGACGGTCATCGGCGAGATCGACCAGGCGAGCGGCGACGCCGTCGCGGCGTTGTACGAGGGCCTGCCCGGCCCGGTTTTCCGGGTGCCGATCCCGGTCGCGGAAATGACGAAGTACGCCGACAACTCCTTCCACGGCCTGAAGATCGGGTTCGCCAACGAGCTCGGTTCGATCTGCCGGGCGCTGGGCCTCGACTCGCACCAGGTGATCGACGTCTTCCTCGCCGACACGAAGCTCAACATCAGCCCCGCCTACCTCAAGCCCGGGTTCGCCTTCGGCGGCTCGTGCCTGCCGAAGGACCTGCGCGGGCTCGTCTACGCCGCGCACCGGGCCGACGTCAGCGTGCCGATCCTGTCGCACGTGCTCGCGTCGAACGACGAGCACCTGCAGCGGGCCTTCGACCTGGTCGCGCGCACCGGCAAGCGCAAGATCGGCCTGTTCGGGCTGTCGTTCAAGCCGGGCACCGACGACCTGCGCGAGTCGCCGCTGGTCGAGCTGGCCGAGAAGCTGCTCGGCAAGGGCTACGACCTGAAGATCTACGACGCCAACGTCAGCCTCTCGCGGCTGATGGGGGCCAACCGCGAGTACATCGAGAGCCGGCTGCCGCACCTCGGCCAGCTGCTCGCCGGGACCATCGACGAAGTCGTGAACCACGCCGACGTCCTGCTCGTGGGCACCAAAGACCCCGACGTGCTGGCGGCCCTGCCGCACGGTCGGGAGATCGTTGACCTCGTCCGCCTGCCCGACGCCGCCCAGCGTCGCCTTGAAGAGGGATACGCCGGCCTTGCCTGGTAAAGCGCTCATCCTCGTCGAGAACCTCTCCGTCCCCTTCGACCGGCGTGTGTGGCAGGAGTCCACGACCCTGCGCGACGCCGGGTGGGAAGTCCACGTGATCTGCCCGCAGGGCACGAAACGCGACACCGAGGCCGAAGCCGTCGTCGACGGCGTCCACATCCACCGCTACCCGCTCAAGGCGGCGACCGGCGGGCCCGCCGGCTACCTGCAGGAGTACGGCAGCGCGCTGTGGCACACGCTGCGGCTGGCCCGGAAGGTCGGGCCGGTCGACGTCGTGCACGCCTGCAACCCGCCGGATCTGCTCTACCTGGTCGCCAAATACCTGAAGCGGCAGGGTGCGCGGTTCATCTTCGATCAGCACGACCTGTGCCCGGAGCTGTACCTGTCGCGGTTCGACCGCGGGCAGGACCTCCTCTACCGCGGGGTCTGCGCGCTCGAACGCGCCACCTACCGCGCCGCCGACGTCGTGATCTCGACGAACGAGAGCTACAAGCAGGTCGCCCGGATCCGCGGCGGCAAGAAGCCCGAGGACGTCTTCGTCGTGCGCAGTGCCCCGGTCGTCGAGCGGTTCCACGAGGTGCCGGCCGAGCCCGAGCTGAAGAAGGGCAAGCCGTACCTGCTCGCCTACCTGGGCGTGATGGGCCCGCAGGACGGCGTCGACTACGCCCTGCGCGCGCTCGCGAAGCTGCGGGACGAGGTCGGCCGCACCGACTGGCACGCCGTGTTCGTCGGCTCCGGCGACGCGTTCGACGACATGGTCGCGCTGTCGGCGAAGCTCGGGCTGGCCAACCAGGTCGAGTTCACCGGCCGGATCTCGGACGAGGACCTGGTCCGCTACCTGTCCACCGCCGACGTCTGCCTGTCGCCGGACCCGCTGAACCCGCTCAACGACGTCTCCACGATGAACAAGGTCATGG
The DNA here is from genome assembly GCA_049998155.1 of Amycolatopsis sp. cmx-13-12. GTDB lineage: Bacteria > Actinomycetota > Actinomycetes > Mycobacteriales > Pseudonocardiaceae > Amycolatopsis. The sequence goes on from JAEBES010000004.1 coordinate 219,106, forward strand.
AGTACATGGCGATGAGCAAGCCGATCGTCTCGTTCGAACTGCGCGAAGCGCGCGTTTCGGCCGGCGAGGCGGCCGTCTACGCGCCGGCGAACGACGAGTCGGCGTTCGCGAAGCTCGTCGCCCAGCTGCTCGACGACCCGGAAGAGCGGGTCAGGATGGGTAAACTCGGCCGGGCCAGGGTGGCGGGTCCGCTCTCCTGGGAGAACTCCGCGAAGGCCCTTCTGGCCGCGTATGAGCACGCTGTGAAGTCCTGATCGCCGTTCGGTCAAGAACTCACCGGACTTGTAACCAATGCACTCGGTCTTACGACGGTTCGGGTAACCGGCCGATCAACTGAACCCGTTCGGCGTACCCGGCTCAGGAATGGAGACCTCGCCGTTGACTGACGACACGGTGCGCCTGGCCCTGGTCGGGCAGGTCCTGCGACGGCGATGGCGGCTGCTGGCCGCCCTCGCCGTCTTGGGCGCGCTGGTCGGCGCCGGAGCGTCGATCCTGTTCTCGCCCGGCTACAAGACGACCTCGGGCGTGCTGCTCCAGGGCCCGCGCCAGGCCGACGAGCTGCTCACCCAGGCCGAGATCGCGACCTCCTCGGTGGTCCTCGACCGCACGGCCGCGATGCTGCCGTGGCACCCCAGCGGTGCCGACCTGAAGAAGCAGGTCAGCGCGGCCGTGGCGCAGAGCAACGTCGTGACGATCACCGTCGCCGCCGACACCGCCGAGCACGCGCAGCAGCTCGCCGACCAGGTCGCCCAGCAGTACGTCAAGTACTCGACGCAGCTGGCGACCAACTCCGCCGACGCCTCGGTGCAGCTGGCCCAGGAGCAGCGCGAGTCGCTGCGCGAGCAGGTCAAGCTCACCACGGACAAGATCAGCGACCTCGCCAAGAACGTCGGCGGCGGCCTGACCGTGGAAAGCGTCCAGGTCCGCACCCAGCTCGAGGGCCTGAAGACGTCGCTGGAGCAGGCGATCAACGACCTGAACCAGGCCGACCTGGCCACCGGCGTCGGCAACACCGTGGTGCTCGGGCCGGCCCAGCGCCCGACGTCGCCCGCCGCGCCGACGATGACCCACTTCGTCGCCGGTGGCGCGGTGCTGTTCTTCCTCGCCGGCGTGTTCGGCCACCTGTTCACCGCCCGCACCGACCGGCGGCTGCGGGGCGAGCCGCAGATCGCCGCCGCGCTCGGCGCGCCGATCCTGGCCGGCGTCGACGTCACCACCCCGCAGGGCGACCGCGCCCCGGCCACCGGCTTCCTCGGCAAGGTGCGGCACCTGCTCGGCGGGGACCGGCCGTGGGTGCTGCCGCCGGTCGCGACCTCGGCCGACGAGGTCAACCGCGACATCCGCTACCGGCGGGTGCTGGCCCGGCTGGCCGCCGGCCCCTCCGACATCCTGCTGCTCGTCGCCGCCGACGACGAGACTGGCCGCCTGGCCGCCGCCCAGCTCGCCGAGCTGGCCGACCGGCAGTCCCTGCCACTGCGGGTCTTCGAGTTCTCGCCCGACCGGCCGACCGTGCCCGACGCCACGGCGAGTTCCGGGGTCCTGGTCGTGCTCGGCGCCGGCACGCGCACCGCGTGGCAGCTCGTCCGGCTCGCCGAAGCCTGCGCCGACGGTGGCCAGGAGGTCGTCGGGGCCGTCCTCACCCACCCCGTCCGGCCGAGCGCGCCGGAGAAACCCGGACCCGCGGCGGAAGCCCCCGAGAAAGCTCTGGCAGGTTCGGCGTGACGACTACTCCCGAAACCCCCGCCGCGCCGCTGGTCGACTTGCAGCGGCTGTTCATCGCGATCCGCCGCCGCAAGCGGATCTGGCTGGCCACGGCGCTGCTCGGGCTCATCGCCGGTGCGGCGCTCGCGGTCGTGCTGCCCGCGCCGCCGACCGCGGTCGCCAAGGTGATCGTGGTCCACCAGGACGACTCGCCGACCGACAGCGGCACGCTGATGCGCACCGACGTCGCCGTGCTGCAGACGGCCCCGATCGCGGCCGGCGCGCTGAAGAAGGTGGGCAGCACCGACTCGCCCGAAGACTTCATGAAGAACTACGCGGGTCTGGGGCTGACGAACAACGTCCTGCAGATCACCGTCAAGGCCAAGAGCAGCGAAGAGGCCGTGGCGCGGGCCCAGGCGCTGGCCGAAACGTTCATCGCCGACCACGTCAAGCGCAGCCAGGCGGCCGCGGCCGCCCAGTCGCAGGCCATCCTCGACCAGCGGAAGAACGCCCAGGACGAGCTGGGCAAGGTCGAACAGCAGATCGTCGACGAGGAGGGCAAGGGCCGCCAGGCCAGCCAGCCCACCCTCGAAAGCCTGTACAGCCGCCGCGCCGCGCTCACCGCGCAGATCTCGGACTTCACCTCGCGTGCCCAGCAGGCCGGCATCGGCAGCCCGCAGGTCGCCGCGGGCACCCAGGTCGTCGACGCGGCCCGGGCGCTGCCCAAGGCGTTCCTCAAGACGACCGCGACCAACGCCGGCATCGGGTTCGCGCTCGGCCTGGCCCTCGGGCTCGCGCTGGTCGCCGTCGGCGCGGTGTCGCGCGACAAGCCGGTGCTGCGCCGGGAGATCTCGACCCACCTCGGCGCCTCGGTGATCGCGCAGCTGCCGTCGAAGCTGCGCGGCCCGGCCCGGCTGTGGCGGCGTTCGCGCGCGGTCTCCGAACGCAAGCGCGTCGCCACGACACTGGCCAGGCTCATCAAGAAGGACCCGCGCGAGGTGTCGCTGCTGGAGCTCGGCGCGCCGAAGGTCGCCGCCGCGCTCAGCCTCGACATCGCCGCCGAGCTGGCCGCCGAGGGCGCGGCGAGCGTCGTTGACGACCTGCCGAGCGAGGACGTCCGCAAGCTCGCGCAGGAGACCAAGAGCGACGTTCCCGTGGTCGGCGCCGGGGACCCGCCCGCGAAGCCGGAGGAGCGCCGCGTCGGCGTCGGCACGGTGTCGCCGGGCACGGCGTGGACCGACCTGGAGCACCTCGGCAAGGAGACCGTGCTGGTCGTGAAGGCCGGGCACGCGAACACGCTGTGGCTGCACACGGTCGCCCGGCAGCTGGCCGACCAGGAGATCCCGATCCTCGGCGTCGTGCTGGTCGACCCGGACCCGCGCGACAAGTCCGACGGCACGCTGTGGGACGGCCTGCACACGGCCCTGCGCGGCCACGGCCGCCCGGCGGCCGCGCCGGCCCCGGCCGCCGCCGAGCGCGAAGACCGCCTGGACGAGCTGGTCGCCCGCGTCGCCGAACGCGTCGCCACGGAGCAGCCGACACGCCGGTTCACCCCGGTCCGGCCGGTGCTCCAGCCGCCGCACACCACCCCGCGCCCACCGGCCTCGCCGCTGCCGCCGCCGGGTGGGGTGAGCGTCCCGGACCACCTGAACGCGCCGACGAAGAAGTTCGCGCCGGTCAAACCGCAGAAGCGGCCGAGCCCGTTCAAACGCGACCACGGCGAACCGAGCCACCAGGGCGAACTCGACGCCGACCTCGAGCCCGAAAAGAGCACTGTGACAACCGGGGCGTTGCCCCGGGCCGGGGGCTCCGCCACCCAGACCCCCGAAAAGAGTGCGTGAGTCTCCTGACCCGCGCCGCGACCGAAGAGGGGAACGCACCCGATGTGCGGCATCGCAGGCACCTACCTCTGGCCGGACGGCGGGCCGCTCACCGACCGGCTGACCAAGACGCTGGCCCACCGCGGCCCGGACGGCTCCGGCCGCTACGAGCACCGGGCCGGTCCCGGTGAAGTCCACTTGGGACACCGGCGGCTCTCGATCATCGACCTGTCCGAGACCGGCGCCCAGCCGATGGTCCTCGACGGGCTCGCGCTGAGCTACAACGGCGAGTTGTACAACGCCCCCGAGCTGCGGGCCGAGCTCGAATCGGCGGGCGTCCGCTTCCGCGGGACGTCCGACACCGAGGTGCTGCTGCAGGCGTGGCGGCGCTGGGGCACCGACTGCCTGCCCAAGCTGCGCGGGATGTTCGCCTTCGCGCTGTTCGAAGAGGGCACCGGCGAGCTGTTCCTGGTCCGCGACCAGCTGGGCATCAAGCCGCTGTTCTTCGTGCAGCGGGGCGGCGGGGTCGCGTTCGCTTCGGAGCTCAAGGCCCTCGCGGGCGAGCTCGGCGGGTCGCTGCAGGTCGACAACGCGGCGCTGATCGCGTCGCTGCTCTACTACTGGGTGCCGGACAGCCGGTGCGCCTACCAGGGCGCGGAGAAGCTGCAGCCGGGAACGTGGCTGCGCTGCCGCCCGGACGGCCAGGTCGACCGCGGCCGGTTCTGGTCGCTGCGGGAGGTCGCCGAGGAGGGCGCGGCCTTCGACGGCGAGGTCGACCTGCACGAGGTGATCGCCGAGTCGACGGCCAAGCACCTGCTCTCCGACGTCCCGGTGGCGACCTTCCTCTCGGGCGGGCTCGACTCCAGCTACCTGACGGCGCTGGCGGCGCGGTCGCAGCCGGGGATTTCCGCCTACACCATCGGGTTCCGGGCCGAGGACGCGAAGTTCGAGGCGATGCCGGACGACCTGAAGTACGCGCGGATCGTGGCGGAGCAGTTCGGCGTCGACCTGCACGAGATCGAGATCGCGCCGCAGGTGCTCGACCTGCTGCCGAAGATGACCTACCACCTCGACGAGCCGATCGGCGACCCGGCGGCGATCAACTCGTTCCTGATCTGCTCGGCCGCGCGCGAGGCCGGCGTCAAGGTGATGCTGTCCGGGATGGGCGCCGACGAGCTGTTCGCCGGCTACCGCAAGCACCTCGCGAACCTGATCGCGCTGCGCTACCACAAGGTGCCGGGCGCGGTCCGGCGGCCGGTGGAGTCCATTGTGGACCGACTGCCGGTCGCGTCGGCCACGCGCGGCTACCGGTCGGTGCGGTTCGCCAAGCGGTTCCTGTCCTTCGCGGGCCTGCCCGAGGAGACGGCGTTCCGGCGCAGCTACACGATGTACGACCGTGCGGAGCTGCTTTCCCTGGTCAACCCGGACTTCGCGCCCTCGGTGGACGACGTCCTGACCGAGCACGCGGACACCTACAACGACCAGGCCCTCGACGACTTCGTCAACCGGATGTGCCTGGCCGACTCGCGGATGTTCCTGCCGGGGCTGAACCTGACCTACACCGACCGTTCGACGATGGCGGCGTCCACCGAGGTGCGGACGCCGTTCGTCGACGTCGAGGTCGTGCGGGCGGCGTTCAAGATCCCGGGGAACCGGAAGATCGTCGGCCGCGCCGGGAAGATGGCGCTGAAGAACGCGGCGCTGAACATCCTGCCCAGCGAGATCGTGCACCGGCCGAAGGGCCTGTTCAGCGCGCCGCTGCGGGCCTGGATGAGCCGCGACCTGGCGCCGCTGGTGCGCGAAGTCGTCAACGAAGGCGTGCTCGTTTCGTCCGGCTTCCTGCAGCGGGAGGCGTTGCAGCGCATGGTCGCCGAGGACGCCGCCGGTCAGGAAGACCGCGGCAAGCACCTCTGGCACGTCCTGACCCTCGAGTATTGGTACCGGAACGCGATGTCTGGAGCGGGAGCGAAGTGAAGCAGGTAGTCCAGAACTACAAGAGCGGGGAACTGGCGCTCCTCGACGTGCCCGAGCCGGCCTGCAAGCCGGGCGGCGTGCTGGTGCGGACGGTGTACTCGCTGATCTCGACCGGCACCGAGATGATGAAGGTGTCCGAGGCCAGCATGTCCCTGGTGGGCAAGGCGAAGGCCCGGCCCGACCAGGTCGCGAAGGTCATGCAGAGCGTGGCCACCAACGGTCTTTCGGCGACCTACCGCAAGGTGACGTCCAAACTGGACTCCTACACCCCGCTGGGCTACTCGCTGTGCGGCGTCGTCGAGCAGGTCGGCGACGGCATCACCGACGTGGCGGTGGGCGACCTGGTGGCCTGCGCGGGCAACGAGCACGCCCTGCACGCCGAGCTGAACTGGGTGCCCAAGAACCTCTACTCGCCGGTGCCCACCGGCGTCGACCCGCGGCACGCGGCGTTCGGCACGGTCGGGTCGATCGCGATGCAGGGCGTCCGCCGCGGTGAGCCGCAGATCGGTGACGTCGCGCTGGTCATCGGCCTCGGCCTGATCGGCCAGCTGGTCGTGCAGCTGCTGACGTCGTCCGGCGTGCGCGTGGTCGGCGTGGACCCGGACCCGGAGCGCTGCAAGCTCGCCGAGAGCCTGGGCGCGCTGACCTGCGCGCACCCGGCGTCCGGCATCGTCGACACGGCGGTGGACGAGCTGACGCACGGCGCGGGCGTCGACCAGACGTACCTCGCGGCGGGCGGCAACACGAACGACCCGGTGGAGCTGGCGGCGAAGCTGTCGCGCGACCGCGGCCGCGTGATCGACATCGGCAAGTGCAAGCTCGACCTGCCGTGGAACGCCTACTACGAGAAGGAACTGGACGTCCGGTTCTCGCGTTCATACGGGCCGGGCCGCTACGACCCGTCGTACGAGCTGGAAGGGCGTGACTACCCGATCGGCCAGGTCCGCTGGACCGAGCGCCGCAACCTCGAGTGCGTGCTGGACCTGATCGCCCGCGACCGGCTGGACGTCGAGCCGCTGATCACGCACGTTTCCGAGTTCTCGTCGGCCGTCGAGACGTACAAGTCGTTGAACGAGGGCGCCTTGAAGGCCGTGGCGGTGCTGTTCCGCTACCCGGACGGGGTCGCCCGGACGGAGCCCGTGGTCACGTCCGCGCGAGTCGGGGTGTCGTCGTCTCCGGCCGCCACGCTGCCGGCGGGCCAGCCGGTGCGCCTGGGCTTCATCGGGGCGGGCAACTACGCGTCGTCGATGCTGCTTCCGCACCTGGTCGAGCGCCCGGACGTGCAGCTCAAGCACGTCGCGACGACGTCGGCGCTGTCGGGCGCCAACGCACGACGCAAGTTCGGCTTCGCGACGGCGTCGACGGACATCGACGACGTCCTCGGCGACTCGTCGATCGACGCGGTGTTCGTCGTGACGCGGCACAGCTCGCACGCGGAGCTGACCCGCCAGGCGCTGCTGGCGGGCAAGACGGTGTTCGTCGAGAAGCCGCTGGCGCTGTCGGCTTCGGAGCTGCAGAAGGTGCTGGACGCGGTCGAGGAGTCCGGCAACGACCGCCTCCAGGTGGGCTTCAACCGCCGGTTCGCCCCGCTGCTGCACGAGGCCCGCGAGCAGTTCGGCCCCCGCGTCGGCCCGGCGAGCGTGCGGTACCTGGTGAACGCGGGCCGCCTCGACCACGGCAGCTGGTACAACCAGACGGCTTCGGAAGGTTCCCGCTTCGCCGGTGAGGGCGGGCACTTCATCGACACGGTGAGCTGGCTCCTCGACGCCGACCCGGTCTCGGTGTACGCAACGGGCGACCTCCAGGTGACCCTCGGCTACGAGGACGGCTCGACGGCGGTGATCACCTACGCCGAGACGGGCTCGTCGGGCTTCCCGAAGGAGACTCTGGACCTGGTAGCCGATGGAAAGGTCCTGAAGTTCGACGACTTCGTGCGCGCGTCGGTGTATTCGCGCAAGAAGTGGGCCAGCTCCCGCATCCCGAAGGGCCGCGACAAGGGCCAGGCGGCGGAGGTCGAGGCGTTCCTGTCGGCGGTGCGGACGGGCTCGCCGATGCCGATCTCGATCGCTTCCCTGGCGGCGACGACGCTGGCGACGTTGGCCGCGCAGACGAGCGCGGCGAACGCGGCGCCGGTGCGGATCGAGTTGCCGCAGAAGACGGGCGCCCCGGCATGACGAGCTTCGCACCGATCCGGCCGGCCTCGCGCTCGGCGGCGCCGGCTCGGCGGGGCGCGGCGTGCCCGGCGGCGCCGAGCGCGGTAGCGGCGCGGCGGCGCCTGCCGTGGCCGGGCGCCGTCTTGGGCCGGGCTGTTCCTCTGGCGAAGGCGGGTGTCCGGCCATGATGGGTCCTGGCTGGTACCTGCGCCGGCTGTCGCGGATGGGGCCGGCGGAGGTTGTCGGCCGTGCGCGGCATGCCGTTGTTCAGCGGCAGTGGCGCTCCGCCCTGCCGACTCCGCCCGACTGGCCTTCGCACCCGCGCTTCACCGCGACGCTGCCCGCCGGCGTGCTGGGCAAGGTGTCCGGTGAGGCGGTCGCGCGGCTGCTGGCCACCGCCGACGAGCTGATGGCGGGCCGCGCCGAGTACTTCGGCGTCGAACGGACGGATTTCGAGGCGCCCGACTGGTTCCTCGACCCGAAGACCGGGCGTCGCGCGCCGTCGGACGTGTACGCGTTCGATGTTCCGTACCGGTCCGAGGACACGGTCGGCGACATCAAGCAGATCTGGGAGCCGTCGCGGCACCAGCACCTCACCGTGCTGGCCGCGGCGTACGCCCTGACCGGCTCTTCCGCCTACGCCGCGCGCGCGGCGGAGCACCTGCGTTCGTGGTGGGCTGCCAATCCGCCGTTGCAGGGGCCGCACTGGGTGAGCGGCATCGAGCTGGGCATCCGGCTGCTGTCGTGGGTCTGGACGCGCCGGCTGCTCGACGGCTGGCCGGGCGCGGCGGAGCTGTTCGAGGAGAACCCGGACTTCCAGCTCCAGCTGTGGCACCACCAGAACTGGCTCGCGACCCTGCGCAGCCACGGTTCGTCGGCGAACAACCACGTGATCGCCGAGGACGCCGGGCTGCTCGCCGCGGCGAGCGCGTTCGGCTGGTTCCCGGAGTCGGCGGGCTGGCGAACCGCGGCGATGCGCTCGCTGGACGTCCAGCTGGGGCGCAACACGTTCCCGTCCGGGCTCAACGCGGAACTGGCCTCCGAGTACCACGGCCTGGTCCTGGAACTCGGGCTGGCGGCGGCGGTCGAGGCCGACGCCGCCGGCACGCCGGTGCCGGATTCGACGTGGGACGTCCTGCTCCGGATGACCGACGCCTTGGCGTCCATTGTGGATAACAAGCTGCGCCCACCCCGCCAGGGCGACGCCGACGACGGCTTCGGCCTGATCGTCGACGGCACGTCGACCGACCGCTGGGCGTCGCTGCTGGCCACGGGGGAAGCGCTGTTCGGCCGCCTGGACTGGTGGCCACCGGTACCCGGCGACGACGTCCGCACGGCGCTGCTCGCGTCTCTCGCTTCGCGGACTCCGCGCGCTTCGGGTGTCCGCCCGGGCAGGCGTCCGGCACACCTGCGGGACGCGGGGATGACGATCCTGCGCTCGGGCCCGGTGTGGGTCCGCTGCGACGGAGGCCCCCACGGGTTCCTGTCGATCGCGGCGCACGCCCACGCGGACGCGCTGTCGCTGGAAGTCCGCCACGACGGCGTCGACGTGCTCGCCGACCCGGGCACCTTCTGCTACCACGGCGAGCCGCAGTGGCGGTCGTATTTCCGGTCGACGCTGGGCCACAACACGCTCGAGCTGGCCGGCCGCGACCAGTCGGTGTCGGGTGGGCCGTTCCTGTGGACCCGCCACGCGGTCACGAAGGTCCTGGAGGTCCAGACCCCCGACGACGGCCCCTCCCGCTGGTCGGCCGCCCACGACGGCTACGCCCCGGCGCTCCACCGCCGCACGGTCGAGCTGGACGGCGGCGTGCTGAAGATCGTCGACGAGGTGCTGGGGGAGGGCGCACCGGGGGACGCGCGGCTGGCGTTCCACTTCGGCCCGTCGGTGACGGTCATGCTCGACGGCACCACGGCCCGCCTCCGCTGGACGGCCGACGAAGCGAGAACGTCCGATTCCGCCGCCGACCCCCTTGTCGGGCGGGTCTCCGGTTCCCTCGGTGGTGCCGTGCGCACCGCCGTCATGGAACTGCCGTCCGAACTTGCGTGGACCGTGCACCGGGGTGATGCTGAGCCGCCGCTGGGGTGGTACTCCGCGGGGTTCGGGCGCAAGGAACCGGCCACCACCCTCATCGGCTCCGGGGCGCCCGGACACCTCACCACCCTGCTCCGCTTCAGTTAGGACCCGCCCGTGACAGCCCGCCGCTTCCGACTCCGCCGTGCAGCTCCGCTGCTCGGTGTCCTGCTCACGGTCGCGGCGTGCTCGAGCGGGCCGGACACCGACGGCGGCCCGGCCCAGGCCACCCCGGCCCCCAGCGGGTCGGTCGCCGCGGTGTGCGACAAGCAGCCGGCCGGCCCCGAGACCGCACCGGCCGGGGCCGTCGTCGTCGACCCCGCCGTGCCGGGTGACCTGGCGGCGAAGACGCGCTCGGCCGGCTCCGGCACGACGTTCTGGCTCAAGTCCGGCAAGCACATCCTCGGCAACGACAAGTACGACCAGGTGTCCCCCAAGGACGGGGACGTCTACCTCGGCGCTCCCGGCGCCGTCCTCGACGGCCGGAAGATCAACCAGTACGCCTTCACCGGGCACGCCATCAACGTCAAGATCAATTACCTGACCGTGCAGGGCTTCGCCGCTCCGCACGACGAAGGAGTCGTCAACCACGACTCGGGCGACGGCTGGGTGATCGAGCACTCGACGATCCAGGACAACGACGGCGCCGGGCTCATGGCGGGCGCGCGCCAGCAGGTGCGCGGCAACTGCCTGCGCCGCAACGGCCAGTACGGCATGAACGCCTACTCCGGCGGCACGCCGCTCACCGCGCTGGTCGTCGAGGGCAACGAGATCGCCGGCAACAACACCGGCGACTGGGAAGCGAAGATCGACGGCTGCGGCTGCAGCGGCGGGATCAAGTTCTGGGCCGTGAACGGCGCCGACGTGCGCGGCAACTGGGTGCACGACAACCACGGCACCGGCCTGTGGGCCGACACGAACAACAACGACTTCCTCATCGAGGGCAACCTCATCGAGAACAACGACAGCGCCGCGCTGATCTACGAGATCAGCTACAACGCCGTCATCCGCGACAACACGATCCGCAAGAACAACTGGGTGGACGGCCGCCGGTACGCCGGCAAGGGCGACAACTTCCCGACGTCGGCGGTCTACATCTCCGAGTCCGGCGGCGAGCCGCGGGTCAAGGCGCGCACCGCGAAGATCGAGATCTCGCGCAACTACCTGGAGAACAACTGGTCCGGGATCACGCTGTGGGAGAACGCCGACCGGTTCTGCAACAGCCCGGCCAACACCTCCTCGGGCGACTGCACCCGGCTGGTGCCGTCGGTCAAGCAGTGCGTGGCCCCGGCGATCACCAGCGGCGCGCTGCTGGCCGACTGCCGCTGGAAGACCCAGCACGTCGACATCCACGACAACAAGTTCGTCCTCGACCCGGCGGTCGTGGGCTGCCAGGCCTCGTGTGGCCGGATGGGCCTGCTGTCGAACTTCGGCACCTACCCGGACTGGTCGCCGTACCGCGGCGACGACGTCCAGGAAGCGATCACGTTCAAGCAGGACAACCGCTGGCACGACAACAGCTACGCCGGCCCGTGGACGTTCATCGCCCACTCGGCCGACCGCGTCCTCGAAATCGGCGAGTGGGAAGGTGCGCCGTACTCGCAAGACAGCGGGAGCACCTTCACCGCGCAGGGCGGGGGCTGACATGACCGCGCAATCCGGACTGTCCGGCCTCCGCGGCGACGCCGCGCCCGAACCCTCGTCCTCGACGCCGAAGTGGGCGGGCGTGGCGTGGGCGCTGCTGATCCTCAACACGCTCGGCTCGACCGGCGCGAAGACGGTCCTCCCGCTGCCACGGTCGGTCAGCCAGCTGGTCACCATGGGCTCGCTGATGACGGCCTTCGTGATCGCGCTGGCCCTGAACAAGCACCTGCGGATCCGCCCGAGCGCGTACCTGATGCTGCTGACGGCCCTGCTGGGCGCCAGCATCCTCTCCAGCGCCGACCTGCAGGAGGGCTTCGGTGCGCTGTTCCGGTGCTTCCGGCTCACGGTGTTCGTCTCCACGCTCTGGTTGCTGACCCGCTGGTGGGACGGCGGGTTCAGCTTCGTCCGGTACCACATCCGCACGTACGCGGTCGTGCTCGCGTCGGTGGCGGTCGGCCTGGTGATCTCGCCCGGCAACGCGATGCCGGAGGAGTACGGCGGCCGGCTTTCGGGCGCGGTCTGGCCGCTGACCCCGCCGCAGATCGGCCAGTACGCGGCTGTCATCTCCGGGCTCACGCTCCTCCTCTGGTTCGGGCGCCGCACGACCTGGCGCAGCGCGCTGATGATCGTGGTGCCGGTGCTGGGACTGCTGATGCTCACGCACACCCGCACGGCGACGCTCGGCCTCGTCGCCGGTCTCGCGGTGGCCTTCCTGTCGATGATGCTGACCAGTGCCCGCGCCCGGAAGGTGTTCGCGTGGACGGTCGGCATCGGCGGGGTGGCCGGTGTGGTGCTCGCGGGTGCGCTGCAGACGTGGTTCCTCCGCGGGCAGAGCGCGGACAACTTCTCCAGCCTGACCGGCCGCGCGAAGGTGTGGGACGCGCTGCTGGAGGCCCCGCGCACAACGGGCGAGTACATCTTCGGGGTCGGGCTGACGGACAAGTCCTACGACGGCCTCCCGATCGACAACAGCTGGCTCGCGATCTACCACGAGCAGGGTTTCGTCGGGATCGCGTTGGTGGCGGGGTTCCTCCTCACCTTGGTCGTGGTGGCCGTGCTGCGGCCACCGTCACTGGCTCGCGCGTGCGCGATCTTCCTCATCACCTATTGCATTTCGGCCTCCTACACCGAAGCGGGTCTCGGCGACGCCTCGCCGTACCTGCTGCACTTGGCGGTCGCCGCGTCGCTGCTGGTCCGCGGGTTTCCGCAGTCCGACGAACAAGCATTCATCCCGGCGAAGGGGGCAGACGTGCGAGGTGCAGGCGCGTGAAGGTGCTCGTGGTGCACAACCGGTACCGCTCCGAGCAGCCGAGCGGCGAGAACAACGTGGTCGACGCCGAGGTGACGCTGCTCGCCGAGGGCGGCCACCAGGTGTCGTTGTTCGAACGCCGCAGCGACGACATCGCGGCGATGCCGTTGCCCCGCAAGGCCGCGGTGCCGCTGATGGTGCCGTGGAACCCGGCGGTGCGGAAGGAGCTCGCCGCCCGGCTGCGGGCGTCGCGCCCGGACGTCGTGCACATCCACAACACGTTCCCGCTGCTGTCGCCGTCGGTGGTCGCCGCGTGCGCGGACGCGGGGGTGCCCGCGGTCGCGACGCTGCACAACTACACGATGGTCTGCCCGCCCGGCACGCTCCACCGCGACGGCCGCACCTGCACCGAGTGCGTCGGCGGCTCACCGCTGCCGGCGGTGAAGCACGGCTGCTACCGCGGTTCGAGCGCGGCCACGCTCCCGATGGCGGCGAGCATGGTCGCGAACCGGCGCCGGTGGTGGACGGGCGTTTCCCGGTTCTTCTGCATTTCGGCGGCTCAACGTGACCTCCTGGTGTCGGCCGGGATGCCCGGCGAGCGGATGGCGGTGAAGCACAACTTCGTCACCGACCCCGGTGTCCGCCGCACCGGCGCCGGCAAGCACGTGCTGTTCCTCGGCCGCGTGACCGAGGAAAAGGGGGTCGGCCTGCTGATGCGGGCCTGGGAACGCCTCGACGGCGCCCTGGGCGTGCCGCTGGTCATCGCGGGCACCGGTCCGATGCAGGACGACGTCGCGGCCTGGGCGGCCGGCCGCGCCGACGTCTCGTACGTCGGCCTCCAGAACAAGGCGGAGTGCCGTGCCCTGACCGCCGACGCGGTCGCGGTGGTCGCGCCCTCGACGTGGCTGGAGGCCTTCGGCCTGGTCGTGGTCGAGGCGATGGCCGCCGGCGTGCCGACAGTCGCGGCCGCGCACGGGGCGTTCCCCGAGCTGGTCGACGACGGCGTGACGGGCCTCCTGCACGTCCCGAACGACGCGGCCTCCCTCGCGGATCGCCTCCGCGCAGTGGTCGGCGAGCGCAACGGCGACATGGGCGACGCGGCCCGCGTCCGGTACGAGAAGGACTTCACGCCCGCGGTCGGGCTGGACCGCTTGATCGCCGGGTACGAGGCGGCGATCGAGGCGTGAGGCAGCTGGTCCGGACGGCGCCCGCGGCCCTGCCGGCCGTGCTGCGCACCCCGCTGGCGATGACGGCTGCCCTGGCGACGGCGGTGCTCGTCGCACTGGGCATCCTGCACTTCCACGACTCCGGCCTGACCGGCGTCGACGCAGCCATCCTCCCTTCGGTCTACCCCGTCGAGCCGCCGTGGCGGTACTTCGCCCTGGCCGTCGACTTCGGGGGCGAGCCGGTGGGTTCGGTGATCCTGATCGGTCTCCTTTCGGTGGTGTGCTGGCTGGCCCGCCGGGTCCGGGCGGCCGTGCTGACGGTGGCGGGTGTCGTGGTCACGGTCGCGGTGACGACGGTGCTGAAGCCGGTGGTCGGCCGCACCATCCACGGTGAGTTCCTGTCGTACCCGAGCGGGCACACGGCCTTGGCGACGGCGCTCGCGCTCGTCATCGCGCTGGTGCTCACCGACCGGCTGGGGCTGGCGCGCGTGGCCGGGCTTGCGCTGGCGCTGGGCCTGGCACTGGTGGCCGGGCTGGTGATGGGGTGGGCGGAAGTGGCGTTGGGCGCGCACTACCCGACGGACGCCCTCGGAGGTTTTTGCGCTGCACTGGCCGCGGTCCCGGCCACGGCCTGGGTACTGGACCGCGCGGCCGATCGGCTCTGAGAGCATGGCCGCCGACCCGCGCTGAGGGCGGCCGATTCGTGAAACACTGGGCGATGTCCACCGTCTCGTAGGGGGCGGATGGGGCAGGTCGTCCACTGTGGACGCTGATGGCGGTCGAAGCGGTCATGTCTCCGACGGTACCGAACAAGCGTGCGAACGCCAGTCGCTGAAACGGGTGAACCGGCGCGTCCGAAATTCTCCGTTCGCGGTTTTTCCCTTGTGCTGCAAGGCAAAACTCGTCCTGCGGCGCGGGGTGTGGTGGAAATTGTCGGACCCGGTCGGCAAGCTCGTGATCAGCAGCCGGCGGGTCCGCCGCCGAACGAAGAGCACTCGTCCTGCGAGTAGGGCTTTGCCTGCCAGCCCGCAGCGTCGACCGTCCTGGAGGTGTCATGCGCCACGAAAGTCCACGGCCCGGAGTACGTGTTGTCGTGCCACCGGTTGGCCTGGCGGAACGTGATGGCCTCTTCGATCACCGTTCCCTTGTAGGGCGACCAGTCCGGGAACGTCCCGTAGTTGGACAGCAGGGCCATCCGCCCGCAGAGGCTCGTGCAGCCGACGCGGCCGGCATCGAACCGGAAGGTGTTCCCGTGGATCTCCACCCGCTGCGTCTTCCAGCGGCAGTCGTCGTAGGCCGGGGCCTTCTCGATCGTGCCCGCGGCGCACGAAGACGGTGCCGCCGCCTTGGTGCAGTAGCCCGTCGACGTGTTCGCCGGGCTGTTGCAGAAGCGGTCGGCGTTCTCCCACAACGTGATCCCGGCCCAGTTGTCCTCGAACGCGTTGCCGCTGATGTCGACGGCCGACGTCCGGGCCTGCACGCGCGGATCGCCGCCCGATTCCGACAGGTACACGGTCGCCACCGGGAAGTTGTCGCCGCGCGCGGCGAAGGCGCGTCCTTGTACCAGGGTGTTGCCTCGGAACGTGTTGCCGCGCAGCACCAGGTTGTAGCTGGTCTCGTAGAACAGCGCCTCGGCGTCGTTGGCCTCGAACAGGTTGTCCTCGACGAGGAAGTCGTTGTTGTTCGTGTCGGCCCACAGTCCGGCGCCGTGGTTGCCGTGCACCCAGTTGCCGCGGATGTCGGCGCCGTTCACGGCCCAGAACTTGGCGCCGCCGCTGCAGCCGCAGCCCGGCACCTTGGCCTCCCAGTCGCCGGTGTTGTTGCCGGTGATCTCGTTGCCCTCCAGCACGAGGCCGGTGATGCCGTCGCCCGCTTGGTAGGCGTTGAGCCCGTACTGACCGTTGTTGCGCAGGCAGCTGTGCCGCACGACCTGGCCGGCGCCGGCCATCAGCCCTGCGCCCGCGTTGTCCTCGATGGTCGAGTTCTCGATGAGCCAGCCGTCGCCGGAGTCGTGGTTGACCACGCCCTGGTCCTGCAGCGCGGCGAACCCGCGGATGGTGAGGCCGCGGAGCTGGACGTTGCGGGCCTGCTGGGTGAAAGCCGCCCGGTTGACGCCACGACCGTCGACGACCGCGCCCGGCGCGCCGAGGTACACGTCGCCGTCCTTGGGGACGACCTGGCCGAATTCGTCCTTGCCGAGCGTGTGGGTGCCGGGCCGGAGCCAGAACGTCGTGCCCGCCGGGTGCGCCGCCGTCTTGGCCGCGAGGTCACCGTCGACGGCCGGGTCGACGGGAACGGCTCCCGAGGGTGGTTGGCCGTACTCGGCGGGTTGGTGACCGCACACCGGCGCGGGCCCGTCGGCGGCTCCCGCGATCGCCGGGCAGGCCACGGCGAACAGGAGCGAGCAAGCAGCGACGAGAACCGCACGAGATCTGCCCATGGCAGGAAGTTACGCACGAACGAGCCGGAAAACAGTCACCCTCAAGTGTCCTCATCGGACCCAACGGGTGAATCCGGCCCGTCCGTGCGGGGATCAGGCGAATTTGCGGAACACGGGCCGCACCGGCCGCCCGCCCATCCACGGCGCCGGGTCGTTGGCGTCGAGGGCCTTCCGGTAGACCGTGCAGGCCTGGGCGACGACGTCGATGGTCTTGTCGATGTCGGCCTCGGTGAGCGCGGCACTGACCACGAAGGACGGTCCGAGCACGCCGCCGCCGATCAGCTCGCGCAGGAACAGCGTCCGGTACGGCTGCGACGGCCTGCCCTGCTCGTCGAGCGTGCCGAAGACCAGGTTGCTGGCCCGGCCGCGGACGACCACGTGGTCTTCGACGCCGATCCCGGCCGCCACCTCGCGGACGCCGGCGGCGAGCCGGTCGCCGAGGGTGTGCAGGCGGCCGATGACGTCTTCGTCGCGGTAGACGTCCATGACCGCCATCGCGGCGGCCAGCGAGTGGGTCTCCGCGCCGTGCGTGGTCGAGAGCAGGAACACCCGCTCGTGCTCGGTGCGCAGGCCGCCGTACTCCATCAGCTCCCGCTTGCCCGCCAGCGCCGACACCGCGAAGCCGTTGCCGAGCGCCTTGCCGAACGTCGAGAGGTCGGGGGTGACGCCGTAGAGGCCCTGCGCGCCCTGGGCGGACCACCGGAAGCCGGTGATCATCTCGTCGAAGATCAGGACGACGCCGTGCCGGGTGGTGAGGTCGCGCAGGCCCTGCAGGTACCCCGGCGGCGGTTCGACCGCCGCGGCCGCCTCCAGGATCATGCACGCGATCTCGCCCTCGTGGCGCTGCAGCAGCTCCTCCGCGGCCTGCAGGTCGCCGTACGGGAAGGACACCACCGCTTCCGTCGTCTCGTCCGGGATGCCCGCGTTCATCGGCGTGGTGCCGATGAACCAGTCGTCGGTGGAGAAGAAGGCGTGGTCGGCGCACTTGGCGACGAGCTTGCGGCCGGTGGCGGCGCGGGCCAGCCGGACCGCCGCGGTGGTCGCGTCCGAGCCGTTCTTGGTGAACTTCACCATGTCGGCCGTCGGGATGTTCTCGAGGAACCGCTCGGCGGCCTCGGCCTCGATGATCGACGGCCGGATGAAGTTGCTGCCCTTCTCCAGCTCGTCGCGCACCGCTTCGATCACCCGCGGGTGGGCGTGGCCGAGGCTGACCGCTCTCAGCCCGGCGCCGTACTCGATGTATTCGTTCCCGTCGACGTCCCAGACGTGGCCGCCGCGGCCGTGCGAGATGACCGGGGCCATCCGTTCGGGATACTGGTCCGAGCCCTTGGCGTAGGTGTGCGCACCGCCGGGGATGACCCGGTGCAGCCGCTCGTCCGCCTCTGTGGAGCGGGGCAGGTTCGTTCCCATGTCGTGGCTCACCTCGTTGGTTTCAACGCCTCTCCGAGAGACGGCGCCCGTTCGTCCCGGTCACTGACCATTGTGACCGACAGTGGCCACGGAATGTCCAATTCAGGGTCTTTGTACGAAATCGTAATGTCCTCTTCAGGATCGTGCGCCCGATCGATACGGTACGAAACATCAGAGGGATCAGTGAGTGACTGGAACCCGTGTGCGCACCCCGCCGGGATGTACACGGAAACCTGGGTGTCACCGGAGAGTTCGAAGGTTTTCACATTCCGGTATGTCGGCGAATCCGGTCGGAGATCCACCACGACGTCGAAGATCGCGCCGTGCGAACACCGGACCAGCTTCGCCTCGCCGGCCCCGCCGCGCAGGTGCATCCCGCGGACGACTCCCTTGCGGGACCGGGAAAGACTGTCCTGGGCGAAGCCGTCCGGGTCGATGCCGACCGACGCGACGACGTCGCGGTCGAACGTCCGGCTGAAAAAGCCGCGCCCGTCCGCGTGCGGGGTGGGTTCGAACAGATACGCACCGTCGATCTCGGGCACCGGAATGGCCTTCATCGCCCACCCCCGAAGAGGGCCGCCGAAAGGGCGGCGAACTGGTCCTTGAGCCGTTGTGCGTTCATCTGGTTCCGTTCGAGGAGCGTTTGGCGAAGTTCCGCCGAACGGTTCTCCAGTTCGGTGAATTGTTCGACGAGCCGGTCGAAGGAGACGGTCTTCGCCCGCTGGGTGAAGCCGTCGAGGCCCATCTCCGCCATGAGGACGTCGTTCTTCGGTGCGTAGCCGATCGCCACGGTCGGTTTCGCGACCTTCAGGGCGCAGAGCACGTTGTGGTAGCGCGTGGCCACCACGCTGTCCACCGCGGCCATCTCGTGCATCAGCTCGTCCAGGGTCTCCGCCGGAGCCGCCGTCACCAGCGGGGAAGCGGTCTTCTCGATGATCTCGTCGACGACCTGCCGGTCGATCCGGTCACCGATGAACAGCCGGACGGGTCTGTCCTGGTCAACGAGCCAGGCGACGAAACGGTTCATCGTGTCCACGTAGTGGCGGTAGATGCGGTCGGCCTCGGCGCGGTCGTCGTTGCCGCCGTAGTAGGCCATCACGCCGACACCGACGGTCCCCGGCTTGCCGCCGGCGGCCGGGGTGGGGAGGGAGAACGCGAGGTCGGGGTAGACCTGGTCGGCACTCGTGTCGACACCCATGGCGCGCATGGCGTCGCGGGAGATGTCGTCGCGGTAGGAGCGGTAGGCGGCGAGCCGGCCGGACCAGCGGACCAGCATCCGCGTCGCCCGGGCGCTGATCTCGTTGGCGCCGACGCAGACGAGGGCCACCTTGGTGCCGAAGAGGCGCCCGGTGGCGGAAAGGAGGAAGAGCGAATACGGGAAACCCCACGGACGCAGCGGCAGCGTCGCTTCGAGGACGCCCATGCCGGGCACGATGACGACGTCCTGCTTCCGGACCCAGGCCGCGGTGCGCGCGATGTCGACCAGCTTGCCGAAGCCCTTGAGGGCGACCGAGCGCAGGCCGGACGCCGTCTCGTACTCGGACTGGTTCCAGTGCAGCGGCGTCGCGTCGAGGCCGTACCGCTCGCGGACGAGCTCGGGGCCGCCGACCAGGGCACCCAGCACGGCGTCCGGGTACTCGGCGCGCAGGTAGCCGAGCACGGCTTCGAGGGAACCGTCGTTGCCGAGGTTCCCCGAGCCGAGCAGGCCGAACACGCCGACGCGTGGCGGACGCTTCACGCGAGCCTGCCTTCCCGGCCGGCCACGATCTCGTTGACCGTGGCGACGTCCGAGGCGGTCGGCGCGCGGTCCTCGACGCGCTCGCCGTGGCCGGAGCGGGCCCGGTTGGTCAGCCAGGCGCCGAGGTGGCCGAAGCACTCGCGCTTGTCGGCCGCCGAGATCGGCGCGCGGCGGATCAGGTCCGCGAACCCGTAGACGTACTCGCCGAGCAGGCGGACGGTGGGGTTCCGGAGCCGGTTCGCGCGCCGCGGGTCCAGATTCGCGCACCGGCTCCGGATGGTCGGGTTGGCCCGTTCCGCGCGGCCCGGGTGGTCGCGGCGGAAGTAGAGCAGCTCGGGCACCTGGTGGAACGCGCCGTGCAGGGCCATCTCGGCCGAGTACGTCCGGTCGGCGTGGTGGTAGCTGTCGAGCGGCTTGACGCGGCGGAGGACGTCGGCGCGGATGACGCCGTAGAAGTCGTCGCCGCCCGGCTCGAACAGGATGCTGCGGAAGCGGTCCGGCGCGTGCGGGGACGCCGTGTTCAGCGTGTACTCCAGCGGCTGGACGATGCGGCCGTCGCCGTCGATGATCGCCTGGTCGCAGTGGGCGAGAATGATGTCCGGGCGCTCGTCGAGGGCCTCGACGCACCGCTTGAGCAGGTCGCGGGCGTAGAGGTCGTCGTGGGAGACCCACTTGAAGAGCTCGGTGCGGGAGACGTCGAACACGAAGTTGTGGTTCGGCGTCGCGCCGATGTTCTTCGGCTGGCGGACGTAGCGGATCCGCGAGTCCTTGTCGGCGTAGCGGCGGCAGATCTCGTCGGTGCCGTCGGTGGAGGCGTTGTCCGAGATGATCAGCTCGAAGTCTTCGTAGGTCTGGCCGAGCAGGGCGTCCAGCGACTCGGCGAGGTACTCCTCGCCGTTGTACACCGGGAGGCCGAGGCTCAGCCGCGGGACGGTGGTCATGGAGTCCTCATTCCTTGATCGGCTCTTTGATCGGCTCGAACACCACGGTGGGCTCGTCGGCCCCCGGCGGCACGTACTCGCGCAGCCCGGCCCGCAGCTGGAACCACCACACGACGGATCCGCTGAGGGTGGCCGTCGCGACGCCCCACGCGGATCCGGACGCGTCGCCGAGGAACGCGCCGGCGATGCCGAAGGTGACGTAGAACAGGGACGCGACCAGCTGCGAGCGCAGGCTCCGCTTGGCCGCGCCGAGGGCGCGCAGGCCGGCGGCCGCGCCCGTGGCGAAGCTCGCGCCGACGACGGCGAGGGTCACCGGGAGGATCAGCGGGGACGACGAGTCCCAGACCGAGCCCATCACCCAGCGGCCGGCGCGGTCGGGCACGAGGAGGAGCAGGCCGAGGCCCCAGCACAGGGCGGCACCGGCTTGGCCGCCGCCGAGGATCATGCAGAAGTGCTTCAGCCGGTGCGGCGCCCGCTGAAGCACCCGCGCGCCCTCGGCGACGGTGACCAGGGAGAGCCCCATGAGCAGGGCCAGGAACGGGCCGAGGAGCTGCTCGGCCCCGCGGACCGCGCCGACAGCGGTGATCCCGGCGATGGCGCCGAGACCGTACGCGCGCAGCTGGGACGCGCCACTGTTGCTGACGTTCTCGACGAGGTACCGGACGCTGAGATCGCGCTGCGTCCGGAGCCAGCCGAGCATCTCGCGCGGGTGCGGGAGGATCCTCGTCTGGAAGCCGCCGTACAGGGCCGCGACCGCGCCGGACAGGCCCCAGGCCAGCACGAACGCGACCACCGTGTGGATCTGCGCGGCGACGTAGAGCGCCGGGAGCAGGGCCACGCCCCACACGCAGTCGTTGACGAACGCCTTCTTGCCCGCGCCGCGCGCGAAGAACGCGAAGCGCCAGGCGTCCTGCAGGAGCAGGCCTGGCAGCACCACGGCGAGCGCGACGAACGCGTTGCCGAGCGGACCGCCCGCGGCCAGGCCGGCCACGAGGCTGACCAGGCCGGTCACGCAGCCGACGCCGATCGCCGTGCCGGACGCGCTCGCCACGCCCGTCCGCCACCGGTCCGCCGATACCGCGCTGAAGCGCACCATCAGCGGGTCGGTGGCGAGGCCGCGGGAAATGTTGAGCACCACGCCGTAGGTGACCCAGGCGAGGCTGAAGATGCCGAACGCGAACGTGCCGAGCGAGCGGGCCACGTACAGCCCGACGGCGAAGTTGGTCAGGCTGGACACGGCCTGGTCGCCGAGGCCCCAGCTCAACCGTCCGGCCATCGCGCGCACCGCGCCCGACCGGAGGATCGAGCGCGGGGCACGGCGATGGTTGGCCACGTCGCTCACTCCTTGACCAGACCGGCGTCGTGGAGCGCGCGGGCAGCGACGTCGACGATGTCGAACGGCAGCCCGGCGCGCTCGGCGATGTCGAGCAGGCTGTGCGAACCGTCGGAGAGGTTGAGCACCCACAGCATCGCCATCTGGGCCTGCTTGGCGTCGCTGCGGCCGCCGAGCGAGTCGTACAGCCCGCGCTTGCCGAGCTGGGGCTCGCCGTACGGGCTGAGGTTGACGTACCGGCGGTTGCGGTCCAGGACGCCGAACGCGTCCTTCAGAACACCGAGCGTGTCCTCCATGGCGGCGGGCGACACGAAACTCGGGTTGTCGGCGGAGGTGTGGTATTCCGGGTAGCCCGCGTACGGCGTGCGCGTCAGCGAGCCGACGCCGAGGTTGAAGCCCGGCGAGCAGAACTGGCGCTCGTCGTAGCCGTACGGCGAGAAGTCGACGACTCGGTGCTCGCGCGAGCGCAGCACGTGCTGCATGACGCGGTCGATCTCGGCGTCGTCGCGGCGGGACTTCTTGTACGTCAACGATCCCGGGTCGCCCGCGCACGCCAGCACCAGCCCGTGACGCACCTTCTCGATCCGCGAAGCATTGCGGGCCAGCCAGGTGATCGAGCCGATCGTGCCCGGCATGAACAGGAACCGGTAGGTGTAGTGCGGCTGGGCGAGAGCCAGCTGCTGGGCCAGCGAGATGGCCACCGCGATGCCGGCGAGGTTGTCGTTCGCCAGCGACGGGTGGCACACGTGGCAGGACACGATGACCTCGTCGGTGACGCGGCCGGGCACGACGTGCTCGGCGTAGGTCAGCGAACCGTCGGCCAGGGTCGAGTCGATGACGACGTCGTAGTCGCCGTCGGGCAGCGCGTCGAGCTTCTCCTGCGCGAGGCAGAAGCCCCAGGCCGGGGCGTAGTAGCTGGTCCGGTAGGGCACCCACGACGGCTGGTCGGGCAGCGTGTGCAGGTGCTCCCGCAGCTCGCTCAGCGGCATCCGCCGGGACACCGGGACGCTGTAGCCGACGACGTGGAGGTTCAGCTCCTGGAAGTCGATCACGCGCTCACCCGACGGCGAAGCGACGTACGCGTCCCGGATGTTCCACTCCTGCGGGATCGTCCAGTCCAGCACCGCGGTGCCGGTCGGGACCTCGTGCCGCTCCAGGGCGATGTGCTCGCCGATGATGTCCAGGGTCTGCCGCACGCCGTCGCCGGTGATGCTGCGGCAGAGCGGGTACAGCCGCTCGACCAGGGCGTGCAGCTCCGCCCCGGTCCGCAGCTGCGGGCCCGCCACTACTTCCGCCGCAGGGTGGTGTCGACGCGGCCGGCTTCGCCCTCGCTCTTCAGCCAGGCCAGCCGGGTGAACAGCTGCTGGAACGACTCCCGGGTCAGCCCGAACTTGCGGTAGGCCTCGATGAGCTCGACGGCGCCGTCCTTGACCGACCAGTCGCAAGCGAAGCCGGGGACCGCCGCGCGGAAGCGCGAGAAGTCGACCCGGTAGGACCGCGGGTCGGCGCCCGCCTCGCCGGTGATGTTCAGCGTCGAGCCCGGCACGGCCTCGACGACCTCCTGGGCGATCTCGGCGACCGTGACGTTGTTCTCCTCGGTGCCGATGTTGAACGCCTTGTTGTGCACGGCCTCCTTCGGCGCCGTCAGGGCCGCGGTGAACGCGCGCGCGATGTCCTGGGCGTGCACCAGCGGCCGCCACGGCGTGCCGTCCGACAGCACCAGCACCTCACCGGACAGGTGGGCGTGCGCGGTCAGGTTGTTCAGCACGATGTCGCCGCGCAGCCGCGGCGAGTAGCCGAACGCGGTCGCGTTGCGCATGTACACCGGCGTGAAGTCGTCGTCGGCGAGCTCGTGGACGTCGGCTTCGACACGCACCTTCGACTCCGCGTACGGCGTCACCGGGCGCAGCGGGGCGTCCTCGTCGACGAGGTTGTCGCCGCCCGCGCCGTACACCGAGCAGGTCGACGCGTAGAGGTACCGCTTGACGCCGGCGTCCTTCGCCAGCTTCGCGAGCTTCACCGACGCGTGGTGGTTGATGTCGTAGGTCAGCTCCGGCGCGAGCGAGCCGAGCGGGTCGTTCGACAGCGCGGCCAGGTGGATCACCGCGTCGAACCCGGAGACGTGCTCAGCGGTGACGTCCCGCAGGTCGACGACGTGCCCGGCCGGGTCGGCGGGGGCGGGCCCGAGCAGGCAGTCCTCGAACAGCCCGGAGTCCAGGCCGGTGACTTCGTGGCCGGCGGCGGCGAGCACCGGGGCCATCACCGTCCCCAGGTAGCCCTTGTGCCCCGTCAGCAACACCCGCATCGGATTCAGCCCTTCAGATCGAGAGTGAGTTTCTTGACGAAAAACGCTTCGGCGTACTTCGCGGCGGCTTCGATGCCGCGGATCCGGGCCAGCCCGAGGAACGCCTCGCGGTCGTACCAGGGCCGGTGCCGCTGTGAGGCGTAGTGCTCCTGCAGCAGCCGGACCTTCGCCTCCGCGAGCTCGTCGGACAGCGGCTGGTACACCGACGGGCTGCCGAGGTCGCCGTCCCACTTGACGATCTCGTAGCCCAGCGCGAGGTGGTCGCGGAACGCCGTCGGCACCAGCTTCGCCAGGCCGCGGTGGTCCTGGTGGGCGTCGTCGGTGCGCGGCGCCAGGATGACGTCCGGGTCGGTCCGCCGCCGCAGTTCCTCGAGCGCGTTCTTGGCCTCTTCCCAGTGCGCCGGGAAGCGGCCATCCGGCAGCTTCAGCACCGTGACGTCGAGCTCGGCGCCCGGGCAGAACCCCGCCAGCGCCGCCCGCTCCTCGTCCTCGCGGGGCGTGCCGCCGCCGGAGAGGACCAGGGCGTGGACGCGCAGGCCGGGCCGGGACTCGCACAGCGTCAGCAGCGTGCCGCCGGCGCCGATCGCGATGTCGTCGCAGTGCGCGCCGAGGGCGACGACGCCGCCGAGCCGGTCTGGCCGGAGCCCGATCACGCGATGCTCACGGCGGGGCGCTCCCACAGCGCCCAGGGCCGCTCACCGTGGGTGTAGGCGTTGTCGAGGGCCGCGCGCTCCTTGACCGTGTCCGTCGGCTTCCAGAAGCCGCGGTACGGGTAGGCCAGCAGGCGGCCGCGCTTGGCCAACTCGCCGCAGCCGTCGGCGACCAGGTCGCCGTTCTCCGGGATGTGGTCGAACACTTCCTGCCGCAGCACGAAGTAGCCGCCGTTCTCCCACAGCGGCATTTCGCTCACCGCGGTGATCGAGCCGACCTTGCCGCCCTCGTCCATCTCCACGCAGTGGAACGACGACTGCGGCGGCACGACCATCATCGACGCGCCCGAGTCGGAGTTCGAGAACCGCTCGATCATGTCGGGCAGTGGGACGTCGGAAAGGACGTCGGCGTAGTTCGCGAGGAACATTTCGTCGCCGTCGAGGTACGGGCGCACCCGGCGCAGCCGCTCGCCGATCGGCGACTCGATGCCGGTCTGCACGAAGGTGATCGTCCAGTCCGCGATGTCGGTCGACAGCAGTTCCGCCTGCCCGTTGCGGAGGACGAAGTCGTTGGAAATGGTTTCCTGGTAGTTCAGGAAGAAGTTCTTGATGTGCGCCGCGCCGTAGCCGAGGCACAGGATGAATTCGGTATGGCCGAAATGCGCGTAGTACCGCATCACGTGCCAGATGAGCGGTCTCGGACCGACCATCGCCATCGGCTTCGGGATGTCGTCGGCCGCGCCGTTGCGCATCCGCATCCCGTAGCCACCGCAGAACAGGACGACCTTCACTTCACTGCACCTCGACGATTTCCAGGTGGGGGATCGGGAACACGAGCTTGCCGCCCCACGACCCGATGTGGGAGAGCTGTTCGGTCAGTTCCTCCCGGAGGTTCCACGGGAGGACGAGCACGTAGTCCGGCCGGTCCGCGTCGATCCGTTCCGGGGGCAGCACCGGGATGCGCGTGCCCGGGGTGAACCGGCCGTGCTTGTACGGGTTGCGGTCGACCGTGTACTGCAGCAGGTCCGTCCGGATGCCGCAGTGGTTCAGCAGGGTGTTGCCCTTGCCCGGGGCGCCGTAGCCGACGACGGTCTTCCCGTCGTTGCGCGCCTCGATGAGGAACTTCAGCAGGTCCAGCCGCACGCGGGTGACGCGCTCGGCGAACTCGGTGTACCCGGACAGCTCGTGCAGCCCGGCGGCCTTCTC
This sequence comes from Amycolatopsis sp. cmx-13-12, assembly GCA_049998155.1. GTDB lineage: Bacteria > Actinomycetota > Actinomycetes > Mycobacteriales > Pseudonocardiaceae > Amycolatopsis. The sequence goes on from JAEBES010000004.1 coordinate 244,910, forward strand.
CTGCTCCAGCACGTCGGTCATCCGCTCGCTGGGCTCGCCCGCCACCTCGGCCGGACGCGCCCAGAGCCGGATCGAGCCGCCGTGCGTCGGCACGAGTTCGACGTCGACCACGGTCAGGCCGCCGGTCGCCAGCGCGCGGCGGGCGGATTCGACCGTGTAGTACTGGAAGTGCTCGTGGTAGATCGTGTCGTACTGGTTCTTTTCGATCAGCGTGAGCAGGTGCTGGACCTCGATGGAGACCCAGCCGTCGTCGGCGACGAGCGCCCGCAGGCCCTTGGTGAAGCCGAGGACGTCGGGGATGTGCGCGTAGACGTTGTTGGCGGCGACGAGGTCGGCCGGGCCGTGCTCTTCGCGCACCTTCAGGCCGGTTTCCTCGGAGAGGAAGGCGGTCAGGGTGGGCACGCCGGCGTCGCGGGCCGCCTGCCCGACGTTCACCGAAGGTTCCACGCCCAGACACCGGATCCCGTGCCCGACGACGTGCTTGAGCAGGTACCCGTCGTTGCTCGCCACCTCGACGACGAACGACTTTTCGCCGAGCCCGAGCCGCTCGACCGCGCCGTCGACGAACCGCTTCGCGTGCTCGACCCACGACGTCGAGAAGGACGAGAAGTACGCGTACTCCGTGAAGGTTTCGCCGGGATCGATCAGCGGCGGGATCTGGGCGAGCCAGCAGTCGGTGCAGACCTTCAGGTGGAGCGGGAAGGTGGCTTCCGGCGCGTCGAGCTCCTCCGCCGCCAAAAATCGCTCACACGGGGGAGTCGCGCCGAGGTCGACGACACTGGCCGTGTTTGTCGAACCGCAGAGTCGACATGTGGTCATCTACCAGGCTCCTTGGCTCGCGGTCGCGATGTGCACCCAACACGTCGACCGGCGCCGGAAGGTCGTTACAGCGACGCGGGAGCCACTGGTGGACCGATTCGGAACCGCAACCTGAATGGCCTAACTGTGGCCGGAATCACGAACCGTACCCGACCGAACCCGTAACGTCCACAGTGGACGTGCTCCTACGCTGGCGGGATGACTCCGGAGTCCACCCCCCGCCTGAGCGGGTTCACGGGCGTGGTGCTGACGGTCCGGTTCCTGACCGAGCTGATGCTGCTGGGCGGCCTGGCCCTCGCGGGCACCCGGCTCGGCAGCGGGGTGGCGCTGGCGATCGTCGACGCGGTCCTGCTGCCGGTGGCGGCCGCCGCGCTCTGGGGCCTGTTCCTGGCGCCGCGGGCGCGGCGACGGCTTCCGGAACCGGCCCGTTTCCTGCTGGAATTCGCCCTCTTCGGCGTCACCGGCGTGGTGCTCGCGCTGGTGGGCTGGCTGATCACCGGGATCGTGGTGGCCGTGGCCGGGATCGGCATCGCGGCCCTGACCCGGGTCGTCGCCAAAGACGGCTGAGCCCGCCCCACCGGCCGGCGGCGCGGACGCGAGCCGCCCCGGCCGGGGGTCAGAAATCGCGGACCAGGAAGATCCGCCCGTGCAGGGGGTCGGTGACCCACACGGTGCGTGACCGCTGGTCGACGGCGACGTCGCCGGGGTTGACGCCCAGTGACAGCTCGCCGCTCAGCGTGCCCGCCGTGCCGTCGACGCGGGCGAGCCCGTTCTGGCCGCCGTTCGTGTACACCGTGTTCGTGCCCTGGTGCACGGCCAGCGCGGAGGATTCGCTGCGCAGCAACACGGTTTTGCGCTCGGTGCGCGTCGCGGCATCCACAATGGACATGTGGTGGATGCCGGAGTTCGCGACGTAGACCGTGCCGCTCGCCTGGTGCACGGCGACGCCGGTCGGGTTGCGCCCGACCTTCACCGAGGCGACGAACCGCCCGCTGTCGATCGAGAAGACCTCGACCGAATCGGAGGCCGTGCTCGCGCAGTAGGCCAGCTTGCGGCCGGAGTCGACGCCGATCCCGGCGAAGCCCGGCTTCGGGCTCGGTACGAGCGCCGTCAGCGTGCAGCTGACGCCGTCGAGCACGGCGAGCGTCCCGGTGGTGCCGCTGACCGCGTAGACGCGGTTGGCCTCCTCGTCGAGCGCCAGCGCCGACGCGCCGGCGCCCGCGCCGATCACGCTCACCAGGTCGTGGGTGCGGCCGTCCAGCACCACGACCGTGCCCGCCGGCGGGTTCGCGACGTAGATCCGGCCGGCCTCCGGGTCGGCCGCGACGTCGCCGGGCGCGCCGCCGACGTGGATCACGTCCACGACCGCCACGCCGCGCGGATCCACCACCGAAACCGTCCCGGCCTGGGCGTCGGTGACGTACCCGAGGCCGGTGACCGGGTTCACCGCGACCCCGGCCGGTGCCCCGCCGACGTCGAGCGACCGGACGTCCTCCGCGCGCGCCGTCCCGGGCAGGACCAGGGCGCCGGCACCCGCCGTGACCAGGGCGAACAGGGTTCGCCGGGGTAGCCGCGCACCGCCCATCGGCGCCTCCGCTCCTGATCATCTCGCCGTGCGAGCGTAACCCGGGCCTCCGCCACCTGAAGGAACTTCGCGTCCCCCGATCGCGTTGTTTCCACTGGGTAACCCACTTCCAGAGCGGACGGAGGCGAGCGGACGTGCACGGGCACCAGAACGGACTCAAGACGGCGATGCTGCTCGGCCTGCTGTCGGCGATCATCGTCGTGCTCAGCGGGTTCTTCGGCCGGGGCGCGCTGGTCATCGGGCTGCTCGTCGCCCTCGGGATGAACGCGTTCGCCTACTTCAGCTCCGACAAGCTGGCCCTGCGCGCGATGCGGGCGCGACCGGTGTCCGAGGTCGAGCAGCCCGCGATGTACCGGATCGTGCGCGAGCTCGCGCTCCTCGCCCGGCAGCCGATGCCGCAGCTCTACATCAGCCCGACGGTCGCGCCGAACGCGTTCGCGACCGGCCGCAACCCGCGGCACGCGGCGGTGTGCTGCACCACCGGCATCCTCGAGCTGCTCGACGAGCGCGAGCTGCGGGCCGTGCTCGGCCACGAGCTGTCGCACGTCTACAACCGCGACATCCTGATCTCCTGCGTGGCCGGCGCGCTGGCCAGCGTGATCAGCGTGCTCGCGAACATCGCGCTGTTCTTCGGCGGCAACAACCGCGACGGGAACCCCCTGCTCAGCCTGCTGCTGATCTTCGTCGGCCCGATCGCGGCGGGCGTCATCCGGATGGGGGTCAGCCGGTCTCGTGAATACCAGGCCGACGCGTCCGGCGCCGAGCTGACCGGCGACCCGCTGGGCCTGGCCTCGGCCTTGCGGAAGCTCGACGCCGGGACGCGGGCGCGGCCGCTGGTCGCCGAGCCGCAGCTCGTGTCGCAGTCGCACCTGATGATCGCGAACCCGTTCCGGCCGGGCGAGGGGCGGAGCAAGCTGTTCTCGACCCACCCGCCGATCGCCGACCGGATCGCCCGGCTCGAGGAGATGGCGCGCCGCCCGTTCTAGGCCGACGCTCCCGCCGCTACGGCGACCGCCTTGACGTAGTCGCCGTAGCCGGACTTCGCCAGCTTCGCACCCAGCGCGTAGCACTCGTCGGCGTCGATGAAGCCCATCCGCAGCGCGATCTCCTCGAGACAGGCGATGCGCACGCCCGTCCGGTGCTCCAGGACCTGCACGAACTGGCCGGCTTCGAGCAGCGAGTCGTGCGTGCCGGTGTCGAGCCAGGCGAAGCCGCGGCTGAGCTCGACCAGGGTGGCGCGGTCCTGGCGCAGGTAGGTCAGGTTGACGTCGGTGATCTCGAGCTCACCGCGGGCCGACGGCTTCAGCGCGCCGGCGATGTCGACGACCTCGTTGTCGTAGAAGTACAGGCCGGTGATCGCCTTGTTGGACCGCGGCTTCAGCGGCTTTTCCTCGATGGTGACCAGCTTGCCCGCGTCGTCGACCTCACCGACGCCGTAGCGCTCGGGGTCCTTGACCGGGTAGCCGAACAGGACGCAGCCGTCGAGCTCCCGCACGGCCTGCTGGAGGCGGCCGGAGAAGCCCTGGCCGTAGAAGATGTTGTCGCCGAGGACCAGCGCCACGGCGTCGTCGCCGATGAAGTCCGCGCCGATCACGAAGGCCTCGGCCAGGCCGTTCGGGCTCGGCTGCTCGGCGTAGGAGAACGAGACGCCGAACTGGTCGCCGTTGCCCAGCAGCCTGCGGAACATCGGCAGGTCGGTGGGGGTGGAGATGACGAGGATCTCGCGGATCCCGGCCAGCATCAGCACCGAGATGGGGTAGTAGACCATCGGCTTGTCGTAGACCGGCAGCAGCTGCTTGGACACCGCCTGGGTGATCGGGTGCAGACGTGTCCCGCTGCCCCCCGCCAGCACGATCCCCTTCATGGACTGCCTCCCTTTCCCGTGGCCGCGACCCGACCACCCTACGGGCCGTCCTCAGAAGGCGGATCCTTTACCGAAGTAGGCCTTGCAGCCGGCGTTGTCCTCGGTGGCGATCTCCAGCACGTTCCGGCCGTCGTCGACCGGCAGCAGCGTCGAGGAGTAGTTGGGGCAGAAGTTGTTCCAGATGCCGGTGACGTGCACGGGGGCGGGCAGTTCGTACCAGTGGCCGCTGCCGAAGTCGTCGTTCGCGAGCAGGACCTGGCCGTTCTGCGGCTGCGGCACCCCCTTTGCGTCGGTGTAGATCTGCCCGACCATGACGATCCGGACGCCGTTCGGGCCGCCGGGGAACAGCGCGATGGTCTGCGCGTGCTGGAAGTAGTTGCCACTGGCGGTGTCGACGCGGGTGCCGGGGTCGGCCGGGTCGCCCCAGTTGGCGCCGTCGGCGGAGATCTTGAAGTACGGGTCGCAGTAGCGGTCGCGGAAGTTGCAGATCTCGTAGGCGAAGTAGTAGCGGCCGTCGGGCAGCCGCCGGATGACCGGCATCCCCGGCCGGACGCGGTCGGGCGGGATCGCCATGGTGAGCTGCTTGGTGCCCCAGTTCACACCGTCGGTCGAGGCGACCCGGTTGAGCACCTGCGCGTACTTCGGCGCCTGCGTCTCGTCGGCGAAGTGCAGCCAGAGCGTCCCGCCGGCGTCGACGGTGAACTCGGGCTCCCAGATGCCGTCGATGTTGTGCGACCGGGCGGCCTCGGACAGGAAGGCCCACGAGCGGCCGCCGTCCCGGCTGGCCCAGACGCGGATCCCGATGCGGCGCTGCGGCCCGGCGTCCTGCCGGTAGGAGGCGGCCCACAGCAGCGTGCCCGCGCGGAGCCGGCCGACGCGCTCGGGCAGTTCGTAGACGGTGCCGCAGCACATCCCGGCCCGGCCCTCGGGGTCGCGGATCGCGCCGATCTCGTGGAACGACTCGCCCTCGTCGGTGCTCTCCAGGACGGGCGTGAACTTGCCGTCGGTGTCCTGGCTGGTCAGGGTGGCGATGATGCGGCCGTTGCCCAGCCGGATCAGACGGGGGTAGGCGCCGAAGCCGGGGACGAGCTGCGTGCGTTCGGCGGCGCTCGCCGGCGTCAGCAGCGAGGCGACGGCGGCGAGGGTCAGCAGGAAGACCAGCGAACGGCGCAACTCGACCCCCTCCACGCGGTGACCGCGCGATTACAACACGGGTGGGCGACGGTCACCCGGCGCATTCACGCGTTCGGGTAACGCTGTGGCGCCTGGGGCCGAAAGATCTTCACAAAGGGGGAACGATGAAGATGCGACTGGGCGGCCTGCTGCTGCTGCTCTCGGTCCTGACGGCGGCGTGCGCGCCGGCCACCGGGTACGGCGTGATCGTGGCGGAATCCGCTTCGCCGTCGGTCACCGCGCCGGCGGCCCCGCGCGACGTGCCTCCGGAGACGCACACGGGCACGGAGAGCGGCGAGTTCCAGACGACCTGGCCGGCGGACCAGGTCGGCTTCTTCACGTTCGAGTGTCCGAAGTGCACGTCCAACGTGATCGTCGACACCGACGGCGGCGAGCACGGCCTGGTCAACGCGATCGGGGCGTACCGGGGCACGAAGTGGCTGAACACGGACCCGCGCCGCCCGGTGAAGCGCGTGACGGTCCACGCGAACGCCCCCTGGACGGCGACGATCTCGGACCACCGGAGCGTGCCGACGGCGGAGGCGGGCCGGGAAGCACCGGGCCGGGGCGACACGGTGCTGCGGCTGCCGGCGGGCGTGGCGCACGTGCGGTTCGCGGCGAAGACGCGCGGCAGCGTCGGGCTGTGGGTGATGTCCGAGTCGGCGGCGGACCGCGACCTGATCCTGAACCAGATCGGCGACCTGCAGGTGGAGCGGGACGTGCGTGGGCCGGCTTACCTGCAGGTGGAGGGCTACGAGGCGAGCTGGACGCTGACGCCGTCCTGAGCGTCCGGAGCGGGCACCCGGTTGCCGGGTGCCCGCGGCGGCGTCACCGGTAGTTGGTGAACTGCAGCGCGATCTCGAAGTCCTTGCCCTTCAGCAGGGCGATGACCTCCTGCAGCTGGTCCTTCTTCTTGCCCGAAACCCGCAACTGGTCGCCCTGGATCTGGGCCTGGACGCCCTTGGGGCCTTCGTCGCGGATGAACTTGGCGATCTGCTTCGCCTTGTCCGAGGCGATGCCCTGCAGGATCTTGCCGGAGATCTTGTAGATCTTGCCCGACAGCGCCGGCTCGCCGGCTTCGAAGGCCTTCAGGGAGATGCTGCGCTTGATCAGCTTCTCCTTGAACACCTCGACCGCGGCCAGCGCGCGCTCCTCGGTCTCGGACTCGATCGTCAGCGCCTCCTCGCCGGCCCAGTTGATCGTCGTGCCGGTGCCGCGGAAGTCGAACCGGGTGCCCAGCTCCTTGCTCGCCTGGTTGAGCGCGTTGTCCACCTCCTGGCGGTCGACCTTGCTCACGACGTCGAAAGAGGGATCCGCCACGTGTCCTCACACCTCGTACTCGCTTGTCAGGGGCCACCCAGCCTAGCCCCTGTCACCCGACGGGTATCCCGGTTGACCCCTGCTCGGGGCCGTTGGGTAAGCTTCTCCCCGGCCGGTCAGACCGGCCTGGGCGGGTTACCCGAGTGGCCAAAGGGGACTGGCTGTAAACCAGTTGGCTTACGCCTACGGGGGTTCGAATCCCTCACCCGCCACCCAGCGAAGAAACCCCGTGACCACGGCATATGCCGGGCGCGGGGCTTCTTCGTGTGTGCAGCCATGTGCGGCGGTATGCAGCCATCTGTGGGCCATTCGTGGGCAGCTCGGAACACGCTTCGAGTTGGCCTACGCGCGCTCGTTGGCCGACCACCGCCTTGCGGAGGTGCGAACCTATTCCACCGCCTGTTGGCGGAACCGGACCGCTCGGTGAGGGTCAATGGGACCAACCACGCCGCCAGCGCTCACGGCTGGCCACCAGGGGCAGTGCCGGACTGAACCTCCGCGAGCCGCCGCAACAGTAGGTTGGTCTGTTGCTCCATGAGTCCAGCACGCTCGGCGCTGAGTGCCTCGAAATGGCCGTGCGCTGCGAGGTTGCGCATCCCAGCGCAGGATTCCAACTCTTTGACGTCTTGAACGGTTATCCACTGGGCGGCGCGCAGGGCCGTAGTGAGTTTGCTGATGCCGGGCCGGTCGGGGTAAACGACACCCTTAGCATCGGCCAGGGCGCGCAGCGCGATCTCCAGGGCAGCGCCACAGAGCATGATCGGCGCGGCCGGGTGACCCTCCTTTTCCTCCAGTAGCTGTCGGACTTGACCCATCAAGTCTGTGCGAGTTCCGGCGATCTCATTCAACGCACGTTCGCCAACGATCTCGATCGCACCGGAACGGACCTGTCGGCACCATGCCTCAAGCAGATCCCCCAGCGCACGGATTCCGGACTCTCGCGACTGCCGCTCACCGTTATTGACGTAAAGCTCGTCGGCCTGCCGCAGCCAGTGACTATCCGGCCCGGCGTACAGACGTAGGAACTCACGAGCCTCCGTTGCGATCGCAACCATCTCGAACAGCTTGCTTTTGTCCGTTGCTTGCCACCAGCCCCCGCCGGCGTAGCCGCCCTCACCGCGGTTCCACTCCATACCCTCGCGGAGACGGCCGGCGAGTCCTTCGGCGTATTCGAGTAGCTGCTCCTTCTGCATCGCCAAAGAATGCCACCCCGCCGACGCTTCCAGGCTTATCATGTTCAGACTCGCCGATCAGGCGCAGAGAAGCGGCCTCATGACCGGCACCTCGACGCCCGGCGGCGTTCTCAGCGAACCGCCAGTGCGGCGACGAGCACGCTGCCGCGGAAGAGCCGAGCACGGCCTCCGGAGGGATGGGCTGAAGCGAGGTGGCGCGTGGCTCTGACCTGGGAGTTGTCGCGTCCGCGGGATGGTCGAGACGTCGGCTTGCACACACATTGCACACCGCGGCCGGCTTCGCCTTGCAGCAAAGGCGCGAACCGTCGAGCCGCTGACCAGCGGAACCTGCACCCTTGGTCGGCGCCCTGAACGGCCCTGCCGTTCCAGGTGGTTTCCTGTGCGCTCCCTCTGCAACGCTGGAGCCTGAGGCCGAAGTCAGGCAACCGCGGCTGAGACCGGTCTCGGCCCAAAGCGGCTGGAACATCGTTATGTGGAGGCCTTCTCCATTTTTCCGATGTTCCAGCCGCTTTTCGTTCTCCCGGGACTACAGAGACATAGAGTTAGAGTGGGGAACGGGCCGGCACCGCGGGTGTCACTTCCCTGTCACACGCAAATCCGCAGGTCAGGTGGGGTCGAGTGACAGAGGGACAGGTGTGACACCCTCGACACCTCTAGGTGTCACACCTCGCTGGTGCCGACAATCGAGAAACGCGGCCCTGAGAGCGTCCATGCCTGTCCTCTAGGTCCAACCACATCAGTGCTATGGCGTTCGCCTGTGTACGGCGATCTCAGGCTGCAAAATTCGCCATGTTGCGCGGCCTGAGTCTGCCGCACGCGAGGTAAACCGTGTCACTGCTTCCTTCAGTGGGGTTCGGCTCAAGGCCGCTCCCCACCGCGTGTCGGCGTCCAAGCATCTAGCACCGGCGGGTTAAAATGACGCAATCGTGCAAGTCGGACGGAGACGCTCATGACGGGAAGGCCAAAGCCGAAATGGGCAGAGTACGAACTACTCGCCGCGAAGATTATCAAGGAGCTATCGCCACACGCGCAGGTAACTCACGATGAACACATCTTCGGTCATGAATCAGAGACGAGGCGGCAGATTGATGTTGTCGCACGCTGGACTGACAACGATGAAGATCGGGTCTTGATTGTTCAGGTTAAGGACTACGGTAGGCGAGCGAACATAAACGTCGTTGGAGAATTCAGTTCGGTAATTCGCGACGTCCATGCAGATCGAGGAGTCTTAATCTGCAGCGGCGGGTTCTCGAAGCAGGCGATTACCTACGCAAGGAATCTCGGCATCGATTTGTACAGCCTGGCCGACGCCAACAGTAAGAGATGGGAACTGGAACTCACAATACCTGTCGTCTGGAATCGAATCGCGCCTGATATCAGACTAAATTGGAAAATGCACGTCAAGGACGCCCCTTTCTCGTTGTCGTTGCGTGAAAATGGATCACCGCCTTTTGTGTACAGCGATACAGGCGACGAGTACGACTTCACTGACCAGTTTCAAACGCGATGGGAAAGCGGAGAAATAAGTCACGGTCTGAACGAAGAGCATTCCTACACGACGTCGGACAAGTTGAGCCTTGAAGGCGTCAATGCAAAGGGCGAGAAGCGATTTGCCGAGTTGTGCGAGCCGAACATAACCTATACGGTTCGGCGCGAGTCCTATCTAGGGCACCTGACGCCCTCCGAGTATCGCGGCCTGATTGACCACCTGAATGATCAGCACTTTCTCCCTTCGCACCTGCATATCGAAGTTCCTTCGCTTGAGTCTGATTCCTGGGTTCAGATCTCAGATCCGAGTCGAATTGCAGTCGACGTGGCCGATTTCTTCATAACGGTCGACGACGCGCACATAGATACCGCTCAGTTTGAGAACTTCAGCATGACCTACTTAGGGGAGTTCCTTTCGGGACATCGCTAGCCGTCGGCCAGCTTGCATGCCCCAGCGGCGGTGTCCCTCACCTGTCCCATTTAAAACCGCAGGTCAGACGGCGTAGAGGGACAGAGTGACAGGTGTGACACCTTCGATACCCGTCCGCCTGTCATACCCCGTTCCTGGTCTCGGTGAGGGCCACTTCACGGTTGCTTAGCTACGAGTTCCGATGCACCTGTCCGAGCAGGTCCTAGCAGGTAAGTCTGCTCAAGTTAGAAAGAGGCTGGGGCAGCGGCGAACCGGCTTGATCAGGGATGGACTGAAACGGGGAACTGAGACAGCCGTCCGGGGAGGCTTCCGGCCGTCGCAGGCGCAAGGAAGCTGGGACGCCCAGGTTCAGTTGGCCGCGGGTGCCACAGGGGGAATCGGGCGCCGGACCACTGCACCGCCGACCGCGGCGAGAACCCCCACGCCTACAAGTCCCCAACTCCACGCCTGCCGTGTCGAGGTAGCGCTGGCGCATTGATCCTGCCACTCCTCGTAGGCCCGGTTGTTGAACAACAGGGCGGAGGGCACACCGTTGAACGCGGCTCCGCTGTCGCACGTGCCAGATTGGCCGCTCAAGGTCATTGATACGGGAATGGCGAGCAGCACCAAGCCAAGAATCGCAATGGCAACACCTGTGAGGCTGACGAATACTCTTGGGGTCATCACGTCCTCCAGGGACTCGGCTGGTTCGCTGGTATGTCGTCTGAACTAAGCTTTACGTTGCCGGGCGTGACTAAAATGTTACGTCAGCGTATCGCAGGTTAAGACGGTGGCCCCGGTCGCCCACCGCGCCGGCCCCGAAACGGCCGCTGAGCGGCGCTGTACGAGTCGCCGGGTTTAAGGAGCCCGGCTCACTTGTGTTCGGCCGTGTACGAGCGCCTCTGGAGGCGAAATGTGGGCCGCCATCTGGCTGACTGCGCCGGTAACGGCCGATGATGTTCGGGAAGTGCTTACCGCTAAGCGCGGATTCCGGTCGCGAGAACCGCGTTCGGCGGTGTCTCACCCCGTATGAACGCGCCAATCTGTTCTACCTGGACCCGATGTACCAAGGTGTTGGTGCCCGGTACTGTCCGTGCGGCGTGCGGACTGATGACCACGTTCGCGCAGTCCCATAGCGGATGGTTACTCGGCAGGGGTTCAGGATCTGTGACATCCAAGGCCGCACGCAGGCGGCCCGACTGTAATTCCGCTACGAGTGCGTCTGTGACTACAATCTGTCCGCGACCGGCGTTCACAAGAAGGGCGCTGTCGTCCATTTTGGCGAGGAAGTTCTTATCGACGAGTCCGAATGTCTTGTCGTTGATAGGCCCCGTGATGATCACCAACTCATGATCTGAAATCAGAACCGCTACCCGGTCGACCCGGTCACGATCCGTGATGCCCTGGCCGGGCAGGCAACCGCCGACCTCGACGACGACAACTAGCCCCCGGTTAGCCCGCCCGCCGGCCCGCACACACCGCCAAATCTGGCCGGAAACCCGGCCGCCGGCGACGGGCTAACCCACCTAACCTGTCTCACTTTCCGCAGGCCAGTAGTTTGACCAGGCGACTAACCCGCCGGGTTAGAAACCTAACCCCAAATCCGCGACCTAACCCACCGATCTCACCGCCACGCGACACCGCCCCAGGGTGCTCGCGCCGGCACCTCCTACTCGAAACGGGCACACACAGTCACCAGTGATGGGAGACGCGATGAACCGCAAACCGCTCGTGCACCGCGGAAGCAGGTCGTGGTGGTCCGGCCGAACCACGACCCTGTGCGGCCTGGAGCCTGGCGAAGCCCGCTCGCCCTGGTTCTGGATCTTCACCGCCAAGTGCCCCGGCTGCGAAGCCGTCCACCAGCTCACGAAAGGCAAGTGACCACGATGGACAACACGACCACAGTGGACACGCTCACCGCGGCACTGGGCGCCGCGGCCCGCGGGTGGCACGTCTTCCCGCTCCGGCCGGGCAGCAAGCGCCCGGCCGGGCACGCCGAAGACGGCTGTCCCGGCACCGGCCGATGCGCCGGCGGACACCGCACCTGGGAACAGCGCGCCACCACCGACCCCGACAAGATCCGGGCCGCATGGACGCAAGCCCCGTACGGCATCGGGATCGCGACCGGGCCGTCCGGGCTGTGCGTGCTGGACCTCGACACCCTCAAGCCCGGCGAGGCGGTGCCGGAACGGTGGGCCGCCGTGGGTGCGCGCGGTGCGGAGAGGACGTGCTCGCCGTCGTGGCCGCCGAAGCCGGGCAGGAGCTGCCCGGGGACACGCTCACCATCCGGACGCCCTCGGGTGGCCTGCACCTGTACTACCGGGTGCCGGGGGACGTGACAGCCAGACCGCGAACGCGAACCGGTCATTCGTGGCTTTGAGCGGCGGGGCTGCTGGACCTGCGGAACCACTCCTCGGCTTCGGCTATCTCGCCCCGTTCCTGTGCCAGTAGGCCGAGGTTGTTCATCGCGTCGGTGTTGCCGGCGTCGGCGGCTTGGCGGTACCAGCGTTCGGCTTCGGCTACTTCGTCTCGCTCCTGCTCCAGCAGTACGCCGAGGCTTGTCATCGCGTCAGCGCTGCCGGCGTCGGCGGCCCGGCGGAACCATTCTTCGGCTTCGGCTACCTGATTTTGCTCCTGGGCCAGCAGTAGGCCGAGGTTGTTCATCGCGTCGGTGTTGCCGGCGTCGGCGGCTTGGCGGTACCAGCGTTCTGCTTCGGTTATCTCGCCCCGTTCCTGTGCCAGTATGCCGAGGTTGTTCATCGCGTCGGTGTCGCTGGCGTCGGCGGCTTGGCGGTACCAGCGTTCGGCTTCGGTTACTTCGTCTCGCTCCTGCTCCAGCAGTAGGCCGAGGTTGTTCATCGCGCCTGCGTGGCCAGCGTCGGCGGCTTGGCGGTACCAGCGTTCTGCTTCGGTTATCTCGCCCCGTTCCTCTGCCAGCAGTACGCCGAGGTATGTCATCGCGCGGGTGTTGCCGGCGTCGGCGGCTTGGCGGAACCAGCGTTCGGCTTCGGCGACCGCGTCTCGCTCCTGTGCCAGGACTGCGCCGAGGTTTGCCATCGCGTCGGTGTTGCCGGCGTCGGCGGCTTGGCGGTGCCAGCGTTCTGCTTCGGTTATCTCGCCTCGTTCCTGTGCCAGCAGTACGCCGAGGTTTGTCATCGCGCGGGTGTTGCCGGCGTCGGCGGCTTGGCGGTGCCAGCGTTCGGCTTCGGTTATCTCGCCCCGCCGCTGCAGCAGCATGCCGAGGTTGGTCATCGTGTCTGCGTTGCCGGTAGAGGCGGCTTGGCGGTACCAGCGTTCGGCTTCGGCTATCTCGCCCCGCTTCTCCAGCAACACACCGAGGTTGTTCATCGCAGCGGTGACGCCGGCCGTGGCGGCCTTGTCCCATGCGCGCTCGGCGATGTCTGGATGGTCGTACAGCATCATGGCCTGGTACCCGACAGACGTCAGCTCGTCCTCTTTAGCTTCGTCGATGGCGAGTTGCCAGGTGGCGATGGGGATAGTTCTGTCGGCGGCGGCGAGCTGATCGAGGGCGAAGTCATACACCCGGTAGGTTCCGTCGTCTGGTTCCAGAAGTGACACCGTGTGATTGATTTCCCGGGTTGCCCAGTCGAGTGCAGCGCGATACTTCGCCTCGTCGTCAAGCTCGGCGCGCCGCCGACCGGTCAGGCGAGATGCGGCGAGCCGGGACAGCAATCCAGCTGGAACCGGACGGGTGAAGCCGACGAGCGACCAGTCCACGGCGCCGAGAACTAGGGCATAGCCGAGGGGGTTGGCGTTCTCGCCCAGCATGAGCAGCTCGCGGATCCGTTGGGCGGCGCCCACGTATTCGCCGATCCCGGTTCGAGCGATCCGCTCGCGGATCTCGTCGTCGGGTATTGCGCGGCGCAGGTCTTCCTCAGCGGGCCGGTCTCGGTCACGGTCGAGCACTACCAGCTCGAACAGACGGAGCACGTCCCATTCGGGTGGGCGTAGTTCGTCGGTGGGTTGGAATCGATCCCACTCGTGAGCTTGCAGGGTTGCCACTACCCAGTTCGATCCGCGTAACCGCTGGAGGAGTCCAGCTGTCACGCCGCCGCTGGTGAGGAACCGCTGCAGGTCATCTAGCCAGATCACGTGCTGGCTTGGGGTGATGTCTTCCTTGTCCAGGTCGCCGAGCGCGGTCGGGGTATCCGGCAACAGGAGTGGCTTGTCCGATAGCACTTGCTCGACCGCCACGGCCGCCAGCCGGGTCTTGCCGACCATGGACGGGCCCACAATCAGGACCGGTCGGCGGGCGCGCAAATGATTTCCGACTTCGCGTTCTTTTGTCGGACGCGGCAGGTAGGGGACGCCGACCACAGGAGTGTGGACGCGCAAGTCGCGCAAGCTCGCATTGGTCACGGTGTCGACGATGCGCACGCTCCGCCGAACCGCAGTCGCCCCGGCCGCCCGCTGATCGCGCCACCGCTGCCACAGCGGACCGACACCGCTCACAACGACGGCCAGTCCTGCAGCCCCGCCGACGATCCACCAGGCGGCTCCCTGCCACTTTTGGGCCAAGGCCAGTCCGCCGGCCACGACCAATAGCACGACCAGCACAGCGACCACGGGCCACTGACGCGGCGGTCGAAGCTTGCGCTTGTCCATGGCACCCCCTCCTCTGCCGCCAACCACAAGTCGCATCGCAGCAGCCAAGCGTAACGACACCCATCCGGTCGCACACAGATTCGCCGGTAGCCGCCTGGACGGTCCGCCCGGAGGCAGCAGTGGTCCCGATCGAGCGACGCGGTCAGTACGCCTAGGTTGCCGCGGACACCGCTGGTGGGCCATTTGTGGGCCGCTGCCACCCGTGGAAGGCTGCCAAACAGCATCGCTGCAGGTCAGGCGGCCTGCAAGTGGCGACGGCCGGACTGGCTGTAAACCAGTTGGCTTACGCCTACGGGGGTTCGAATCCCTCACCCGCCACCCCAGTGCAAGCGGCCCCATGGCGAGAGTCATGGGGCCGCTTTGCGTAGGTGGGTGCCGCACTTACGGGCTAACCCCTTACCCGGTTCGGTGTGGTCAATTCCGAAATCGGTTGCTCTCGGTATTTCCGGCAACGGAAAATTACATGGCCGGTGCCGCGTGGCCGTATAAGACCTGGTGGTCGGCTATGGGAAAGATGGGCGTTATCCGCCGGAAAATCCGATAAAGGCGCAGGCTGGAGGACTCTGCTGGCCGATTCGGGTGAAGGCGTGCTCCGCCTTTCGACCGTTTCTTCGAAATATCCGTAACGCATTTCTTGAGCGACTCGACGCCAGCCTCGGGTACAGGGGCTGGCGGGGGTTCCACCGAGTCGTTGGAGGAGCACATGGCTATTTCCGCAACGGTGCGACCCGTCCGCGAGGAGCTGGTCCGGGTGCAGTACGCCGAACCCGCGCTCGTCGCCGGCTATGCGAACGACCACGCCGGATGGGGACCCACCGCTCGCTACCACCATTCGCGGCGCTACGCCATCGACCAGGTCCTCGCCGGCTGTTCCGGCGGTGACCTGCTCGACGTCGGCTGCGGGCCCGGGATGATGGTGCGCCACCTGCTCGACACGCGGCCCGGCGACTTCCGGATCACCGCGTGCGACCAGTCGCCGGCCATGGTCGACGCCGTGGCCGCGCGGTCGGGTGGGCAGGTGCGGCTCTCCGTCGGGGACATCCAGGACATGCCGTTCGAAGACCGGCAGTTCGACGTCGTCCTCGCGATGGGTGTCCTCGAGTACACCGATGCCGCTCAGGCTCTCCGTGAAGTCGCCCGGGTGGCCCGGCCCGGCGGGCTCGTCGTCACGACGATGCTCAACCCGCGGAGCCCGTACCGGCTCTTCGAATGGGGCGTCTTCTGGCCCGCCCGCCGCACCCTCGGCGCGCTGGAACGCGTCGTCGGCGTTCCGCCGTCGAGACGGCACGGCGCCCGGCGGACCGGGATCGTCGCGCTCACCCCGCGCCGCTTGCGGGAACTGCTGTGGCGGGCCGGTCTGCAGCCCGGGGAGGTCATCGCCTACGACGTCACCGCGTCCGTTCCGCCGGTCGATCGGCTGGTCCGGCGCCGGGACCGGTCGTGGCGGGACCGTCCGGAAACGACGATCGCGCGCGGGGCGAAGCGCTGGCTGGGCACCGGTTACCTCGTCGCCGCGCAGAAACTCGCCGGGTAGGAGAACGGCCGGTTTCCCTTGGGGGAGAGGGAAACCGGCCGTCCGGGGGTGGCGGCGCTCGGGGTTACGCCGCCTGGGAAACCGGCGTCGAAGCCGGGGTCAAAGCGAGGTCGAGGACCTCGCGGACGTTCGCCACCGCGTGCACGTCCAGCTGGCTCAGCACCTCGGCCGGGACGTCGTCCAGGTCCGGCTCGTTGCGCTGCGGGATGATCACCGTCTTCATCCCCGCCCGGTGGGCCGCCAGCAGCTTCTGCTTGACGCCGCCGATCGGGAGGACGCGGCCGGTCAGCGACACCTCGCCGGTCATCGCCACGTCCGCGCGGACCACGCGGCCGGACAGCAGCGACGCCAGCGCCGTCGTCATCGTGACGCCCGCCGACGGCCCGTCCTTCGGGACCGCGCCCGCCGGGACGTGCACGTGGATGCCCCGCTTGCGCAGGTCACCCACCGGCAGCTCCAGCTCGGCGCCGTGCGACCGCAGGTAGGACAGCGCGATCTGCACCGACTCCTTCATCACGTCGCCGAGCTGACCGGTCAGCTGCAGCCCGGACGCACCGGACTCCTCGTCGGCCAGCGACGCCTCGATGTACAGGACGTCACCGCCCGCACCGGTCACCGCCAGGCCCGTCGCCACGCCCGGGGTCGCCGTGCGCTGCGTCGACGCCGGCAGCGACGACTCCGGGATGTGCCGCGGCCGGCCCAGGTAGTCGGGAAGGTCCGGCGCATCGATCGAAATCGGCAGCGAGATCTCGTCCAGTGCCACCTTGGTCGCGATCTTCCGCAGCACCTTGGCGATCGTCCGGTTCGCGTCGCGCACGCCCGCCTCGCGGGTGTACTCGGCGGCGATCCGGCTGAACGCGGCGTCCGTCAGGACGACGTCCGCGGTGCCCAGGCCGGCCCGCTCCAGCTCCCGCGGGAGCAGGTGGTCGCGGGCGATGGTGACCTTCTCGTGCTCGGTGTAGCCGTCCAGCGTGACGAGCTCCATGCGGTCCAGCAGCGGGCCGGGGATGGTCTCCAGCGCGTTGGCCGTGGCCAGGAACACGACGTCGGACAGGTCCAGCTCGACCTCGAGGTAGTGGTCGCGGAACGTGTGGTTCTGCTCCGGGTCCAGCACTTCGAGCAGCGCCGCGGTCGGGTCGCCGCGGTAGTCGGCGCCGACCTTGTCGATCTCGTCGAGCAGCACGACCGGGTTCATCGAGCCGGCTTCCTTGATGGCGCGGACGATCCGGCCGGGCAGCGCGCCGACGTAGGTGCGGCGGTGGCCACGGATCTCCGCCTCGTCGCGGATCCCGCCCAGCGCGACGCGGACGAACTTGCGGCCCATGGCCTTCGCGACGGACTCGCCCAGCGACGTCTTGCCGACCCCGGGAGGGCCCGCGAGGGCGAGCACGGCGCCGGAACGACGGCCGCCGACCGGGCCCAGGCCGCTTTCCGCGCGGCGCTTGCGCACCGCCAGGTACTCGATGATGCGTTCCTTGACGTCGTCGAGGCCCGCGTGGTCGGCGTCCAGAACGGCCCGCGCCGCGGCGATGTCGTAGACGTCCTCGGTGCGCTCGTTCCAGGGCAGCTCCAGGACGGTGTCCAGCCAGGTGCGGATCCAGCCGCCCTCGGGGGACTGGTCCGACGTGCGGTCCAGTTTGTCCACTTCGGCCAGTGCGGCCTTCTTGACGGCGTCGGGCAGCGCGGCGGCCTCGACGCGGGCGCGGTAGTCCGTCTCGTCAGCCGTGCCGTCGAGTTCGCCGAGCTCCTTGCGGATGGCTTCGAGCTGGCGGCGCAGCAGGAATTCCTTCTGCTGCTTCTCCATGCCCTCGGCGACGTCCTTGCGGATCGTGTCGGTCACCTCGAGCTCGGCCAGGTGCTCCTTGCTCCACTCGAGGGCCTTCTCCAGACGGGCACTGACGTCCAAAGTGGACAGCAGGTCGAGCTTCTGCTCGGTGTCCAGGTACGGCGCGTTCCCGGACAGGTCGGCGATCGCGGAGGCGTCCTCGACCTGCTGGACGGCGTCGATCAGCTGCCAGCCGCCGCGCTGCTGGAGAATCGAGATGACGACGGCCTTGTACTCGGCCGCGAGCATGGCGGTCTGGTCGTTCGTGGTCTCGGGGGCGTCCTCGGCGTGCACCCAGCGGGCGGCGCCGGGACCGTCGGCGATCCGGCCGACGACCGCGCGGGCCGTGCCGCGCAGCAGGACGGCGGCCTTGCCGCCGGGCACGCGGCCGATGCGCTCGACCGTGGCGACGGTGCCGAACTCGGCGTATTCGCCGTGCACGCGCGGCACGATCAGCACTTCGGCCTTGGCGGGCGCGGCCGAGCGGATGCCGGGGAAGGACGCCTGGCTCGGCGTCTTGGCCTGGGCGGACTCCACCGCGGCCCGCGTCTCGGTGTCGGTCAGGTCGAGCGGGACGACCATGCCCGGCAGCACGACGTCGTCATCGAGCGGGAGAACGGGCAGGAGGCGGGTGTCGGACATGTGCACTCCTCGGATAGTTGAGTCTGCCTAGCTCAACTCTCCGATGGGTGTGTTTGTTTCCGATGGTGCGTTCGCCCACAGCGATCACTGAAACCGCAGGTCAGCGGCCTGGCTTCTGCGCGACGGCGCACCACGCGAACGGGCGGGCCTCCGCCTCCAGGGCGTTGATCTTCCGGTCCGGCCGCCAGTCCGGCAGGTGCACGATGCCCGGCTCCAGGATCGGCCAGTCGCCGAAGAGCGGCTCGATCTCTTCGCGGTCGCGCAGCCAGACCGGGTTGCTCGTCTTGCGGTACTGCTCGACGAACCACCGCAGCCCGTCCAGGTGCGGACCGGCGCCGTCGCCTTCGCTCATCTGCGAGATCGCCAGCCAGCTTCCCGGCGCGAGCGCGTCCCGGTACGCCGCCAGCAGCCCGTCCGGGTCGTCGTCCGGGCCGACGAAGTGCAGCACCGCCGCCATGATCAGGCAGACCGGCTGCGAGAAGTCGATCAGCCGGCGCGTCTCCTCGGAGCGCAGCACCGACTTCGCGTCCCGCATGTCGGCCTGGACGATGCCGGCCCAGTCGGTCGCCATGCTCTCTTCGAGGATCAGCGTCGCGTGGGCGACCGCGACCGGCTCGTAGTCGACGTAGACGACCTTCGCGTCGTGGTCCTCGGGCAGCTCCGCCTCGACCACCTCGTGCACGTTGCCGGCCGTCGGCACGCCCGAGCCGAGGTCGATGAACTGGCGGATGCCGGCCCGCAGCGCCGCCCGGACCGCGCGGTTCATGAACTCGCGGTTCTGCTTGGACCCCGGGCGCACCAGCGGCCACTGCTGCTCCATGCGCCGTCCGAACTCGCGGTCCACGGCCCAGTTCTGGGTACCGCCCAGGTACCAGTCGTAGATCCGGGCCGCGGACGGCTTCTCGGTGTCGACGCCCTCGGGCGCTCTCGGCGCGGAATCCCGCTGGTCGGTCACTTCAGGCTCCCCTCGCTGGCGGCGAGGTCAGCCTATAAGCCCAGCGCACCGCCGGTAATCCTCCAGTAGTTCACCGAACAGCCGGTCGACGCTGCCAGTACGTCCACAACGGGCGGTAGCCCTGCGCGTACCAGAACGGCGTCGACAGCGGGTTCGCCGCCGCGTGGTGCAGCAGGACGACGTCGGCGCCTTCCTCGTCGAGGACGTGGTGGGCGTGCGTGGCCAGCGCGGTGCCGACGCCGGACGACCGCGCGGCCTCCGCCACGGCCAGTGAGGACAGGTAGCCGACCCGGGACGCCGCGACCCGGCCGCTGATCCAGCCGGTCTCGCCCGGGTGCTGGACGCTCACCATGCCGAGCGGACGGCCGTACAGCTCGGCGATCCACAACGGCGGCTCCGGCCGCTTCAGCTGCTCGGCGAGGTCCTTGGCCAGGATCTCCTCGACGCCGGTGCGCCAGTTCACCGTGCCGTACTGGGCGTCGTAGGAGTGCAGCTCCATGCCGAGCTCCACGGCCGTCTCGAGGTCGCCGGGCTCGGCGCGGCGGATCTTGACGCCCGGCGTGCCGAGCGGCGTCGCCGGCACCAGCCGCTGCGACGGGCGGACCGCGACCACCCGCAGCGGCGCGAAGCCGTGGTGCAGCATTTCCCGCGCGCCGGCGGCGTCGCGGCTCGCGCGCGGGACGATCGCCGCCGTCTCCGTGTCACCCCGTTCGGCGACCGCGCGCAGATGTTCATCCCATCGGGTGAGGAGGGCGTCGAGGACGGCCGCCGGTTGCGGGCCGGCCAGCTGGAGGTCGAGGCGGTGCTCGGTCAGCGCGCGCCAGGGGGCGTTCGGGGCGTCGCGGTCGACCTGGACGCGGGAAGCCAGCCCGGACGCGGCGGAATCGCCGGTCGCGACCTCCAGGACCACCGCGTTTTCCGCCGCTTCGAAGGGAGTCGAGCCGGGGAGGAGGGGATCCACCGCCGCGAGCCGGGCCGCGTGCTCGGTGGCAATCACATCGCTGTGCATGGAGCCATTGAAGCGCTACCCGGCGTCGCGTGTGTATGGGAATCGGCAGAGTTCGGACATCCGTGGTTTCACCCTCTGGTCCACGCAGGTCAGCGCGTTCGAGGCATTGTTAACCCTGGGGTGATCTCCTACTGTCTCGAAAGGGACACGGGTACGCCCTACGGGGTACGGTATGGCCCTTGTCCACACCCGAAGTCACGGATCAGCACCGGTGGACAAGCCGGGAGGGAAGGTCGGATGCCGGACACCAACGCCCACGGCGACGCCGTCGCGCAGGCGCAGCCCGGGCCGGGAGCCGCTTCCGGGACACCGCCCGTCTCCGCCGAAGCCCGCACCGACGAACGCCGCTTCCGGGTCTACACCTTCGCCGTACTGAGCCTCGGGCTCGTCGCCGCGTTCGCGGTCGGCTCGTGGCTGCCGTTCGAGTGGAACGACCGGCTGCTGTGGATCGCGCCGGTGCTCGCGGTCGCCTTCCTGCTCGCCGAACAGCTCGGCATCAACGTCGACGTCCGCAGCGGCATCTCCTGGACGATCTCGTTCACCGAGATCCCGCTCGTCATCGGGTTCTTCATCGCGCCCTTCGAGGTCGTGCTGGCCGCGCACCTCGTCGCCGGCATCGGCACGCTGCTCGCGCGCAAGGTCGCCGGCCGCGTCCTCTACAACGCGGGCGCGTTCCTGCTCGAGATCACCGGCGCCTTCGCGGTCGCCGGGCTGGTCAAGCACGCTGTCGGCACCGGCGACAAGATCCCGTGGGTCGCGGCGCTGGCCGGCACGCTCACCGCGCCGCTGGTGAGCACGCTGCTCGCACTGGCCGCGGTCCGCGTGCTGCGCCGCCGGATGCGGGTCAGCACCGCCGTCCGGCTCACCGGGCGGATCCTGGTCGTCGGCTTCGTCAACGCCTCCGTCGGCCTCTCCGGCTACCTCGTCATCTCCAGCACGCCGCAGGCGTGGCCGCTGGTGCTCGCCGTCTTCCTCGGCCTCACCGCGCTGTACTGGGCGTACTCCGACCTGCTGCGCGAGCAGCGGGACATGGAGGCGCTCTCGGACGTCAGCCTGATGGTGGCCCGCTCGGGCCAGCAGGCCGCGGCCCGCCCGGCCAGCCGCGCCGACGAGCTCGTCGGCGGCGTCGACGTCCGCGAATGGGCGACCATCGCCGAGCGCATCAAGGACCAGCTCGCCGCCGGCCGCGTCGTGCTGCGGCTCCGGCTGGAACCGAAGGACACCATGCGGGTCGTCGTCGCGGGCGACGACCTGCCGGCCGCCGACCCCGCCGCCGACGACCCGCTGCTGCGCCTGCCCGGCGCGCACGTCCGGCACTTCCGGATCACCGAGGCCAACCCCGACGTCCGCGCGGCCCTGCTCGACCGCGGCGCGCAGGAGGCGCTGGTGGTCCCGCTGCGCAGCGCGAACCGGCTGCTCGGCGTCGTCGAGGCGCACGACCGGCTGTCCCGCTGGCGCGGCTTCGGCAAGTACGACGTCCAGCTGCTCGGCACGATGGCCAGCCACCTGGCGACGTCGCTGGACAACCGGCGTCTGCTGGCGACGCTGCGCCACGACGCCTACCACGACCCGCTCACCGGGCACCTCAACCGGCCGGGCTTCCGGCAGGTGGCCAAGGAACCGTTGCGGGACTTCGCCAACGCCGTGGTGCTGCGGATCGACCTCGACGTCTTCTCGACGGTCAGCGACGCGCTCGGCTACGCCTGGGCCGACCGGATGGTCGTCGCCGCGGGCCGCCGGATCCGCGACGCGCTCGGCCCCGACGTCCCGCTCGCCCGGCTCGAAGGTGCGTCCTTCGCGGCCCTGCTCGTCGGCTGCCCGCCGGAGGACGCCCACCACGCGGCGGAACGGCTGCGGGAAGAGCTGTCGGCGCCGTACCCGGTCGACCGGCTGTCGGTCGAGGCGAACGCGATGATCGGCTACGCGACGACGTCCGCGGAGGAACCGGGCGACGTCGTCGACATCGAAGGCCTGCTGCAGCGCGCCGATGTGGCGGTGCGGGCGACGAAGGGCGGCGAAGAGGTCCGCGGCTACGTGCCGAGCATGGGCCAGATCTTCCTGCGCCGCTTCCAGATGGTCACGCAGTTCCGGCAGTCCCTCGAGGACGGCCAGGTCAGCGTGCACTACCAGCCGAAGATCACGCTGCCGAACCGGCAGGTGCAGGGCGTCGAGGCGCTGGTCCGCTGGGTGCACCCGGAGTTCGGCAGGCTCGGGCCGGACGAGTTCGTCCCGGCCATCGAGGCGGCCGGCCTGATCGGCGTCCTGACGGGTTTCGTGCTCGGCGAGGCGCTCAAGCGCTGCCGCAAGTGGCTCGACGAGGGCTTGCGGATCTCGGTGGCGGTCAACCTGTCGGTGCGCAACCTCGCCGACGAGGACTTCCCGAACAAGGTGGCGCGCGAGCTGGAGCACCACGGCATCCCGCCGGAGCTGCTGACGTTCGAGCTGACCGAGTCCGGCGTGATGTCCGACCCGCAGAAGGCGCTGCCGATCCTGCGCGAGCTGCACTCGCTGGGCATCACGCTCGCCGTGGACGACTTCGGGACCGGGTACTCGTCGCTGGCCTACCTGCGGCAGCTGCCGGTCGACCAGGTGAAGATCGACAAGAGCTTCGTCCTCGGCATGGGCACCGACCTCGGCGACCTCGCGGTGGTCCGGTCGATCGTCGAGCTGGGCCACTCGCTCGGGCTGACCGTGGTGGCCGAGGGCGTCGAGGAGGACGTGGCGCGCGACCAGCTCGAGGCGATGGGGTGTGACGTCGCCCAGGGCTACCTGATCTCCCGGCCGCTGCCGGAGGACCGCCTGGAGGCGTGGCTGCAGGCCCGGACCGCGCGCTCGCCGGGGCGGCACTCGGAGACCGTGCTGACCCTGCTGACCTGAGGTTTTGCCGTTTGGGGACCCCGGCTGCACGGGCGGGTGACGGCCCTTGCTAATCTTTCCAAGTCCTCGCGAGAGGCCAGGCCCCTTTAGCTCAGTCGGCAGAGCGTCTCCATGGTAAGGAGAAGGTCTACGGTTCGATTCCGTAAAGGGGCTCTCGACCTCAGCCGCGTCACGCCTGCGTGTCGCGGCTTGGGTCATGTAAGGGCGGTGTAGCTCAGTTGGCAGAGCAAGCGGCTCATAATCGCTGTGTCGCCGGTTCAAGTCCGGCCACCGCTACGCGGTAACGACGGGGCTGGCCCCCGGGACCTGAGAGAGAAGGAAACGCTGTGGCTGCCACCGACGTGCGACCCAAGATCACGCTGGCGTGCGAAGAGTGCAAGCACCGCAACTACATCACCAAGAAGAACCGGCGCAACAACCCGGATCGCCTGGAGATGAAGAAGTTCTGCCCGAACTGCGGTACGCACCGGACGCACAAGGAAACCCGCTGACGTAGCGCGTTCACCCCCAGCTCGAAGAAGCCGCCCCGGGATCCCCGGGGCGGCTTCTCGCTGTTGGTAGCCTCGTCGCCGTGCCCTTGGACCAGTCGTTCACCGGGCGGAGCTATCCGCCGCAGACCAGTTACGAAGTGAGCCGGGAGAAGATCCGGGAGTTCGCCGACGCGATCGGCGACGCGAACCCGGTCTACCGCGATCCGGAGGCGGCCCGCGAGGCCGGTCACCCCGACGTGATCGCCCCGCCGACGTTCCTCACGATCATCAACCTCGCCTCGATCAACGCGATCGTCGCCGACCCCGAGCTCGGCCTCGACTACTCGCGGATGGTGCACGGCGACCAGGGCTTCACCTACACGCGCCCGGTGTTCGCCGGCGACGTGCTCGAGGTGACCACCCACATCGACGCGATCATGGCCCGCGCGGGCAACGACTTCATCAACCTGCGCGCCGACATCACCGACGCCGCCGGCCAGAAGGTCTGCACCACCCGCGCCCAGCTGGTGGTCCGAGGGGAGAGCGCGTGAACACCGGGGATGAGCTGCCTGCCCTCGAGGTCCGGATCACCCGCGAGCAGCTGGTCCGCTACGCCGGGGCGGCCCTGGACTTCAACCCGATCCACTGGAACGAGGCGTTCGCGAAGGACGTCGGCCTGCCGGACGTGATCGCGCACGGGATGCTGACGATGGCGGTCGCGGGCCGCGTGGTCACCGACTGGCTCGGCGACCCGGCCCGGCTGATCGACTTCAGCGCCCGGTTCACCCGCCCGGTCGTGGTGCCGAACACGCCCGAGGGGGCACTGGTCGAGATCACCGGCAAGGTCGCGGACGTCAAGGACGACGGCATCGCGCGGATCGACCTCGTGGTGAAGTTCGACGGCAAGACCGTCCTCGGCAAGCCCCAAGCCCTCGTCCGCCTCTGAGCCCCTCCCGCCGGTCGTGAGTGGTAAGGCGGGTTCTAACCCGCCTTACCACTCACGACAGCTGCGGAAGACCGGCTACGGGAGTTTGAGGACTGACAGGACCGCGTCGGCCATGCCCTGCTCTCCCCGGGCGTTCGGGTGGAGCGGGGCGGCCGGCGAGGCGGGCAGCACGCCCTCCACCCAGCGCTTGTCCGTCGCCGCGCACACGTCGTGGCCCTTGCCCGGCGTCGCCGTGTCCGCGTAGCCCGCGCGGTGGGCGTCCGCCTGGTCCTCCAGCATCTTGTTCAGCTTGCCCAGCGCGCCGCGGAAGTACTCGATGTCGCCCGCGCCGAACGGCAGGGACGGCCAGCAGCCGGCCCCGTCCGGCAGCACCGCCGGGTAGCCGACCACCACCACCTTGGCCTTCGGGGCCTTCTGGTGGACGCGGTCGAGGATCGCGGCGACCTTCGGGGCCGTGGCGTCGATGCGCTCGGCCAGCTCGTCGCGGCCACCGGCGGTCAGGCGGTCGCGGCACGGTGAGGCGTCCTGGTGCGTCGTCGCGCAGCTCGACGCGAACGAGATAAAGCCGGCGTCGTTGCCGCCGATGCCCACCGTCACCAGCGTCGTCTCCGCCGTCACCGCGTCCAGCTGCGGCGGGTTCGTCCCGTTGCCGGTCTTCTGCGACCCGGTCAGGTTCGCGGTCGTCGCGCCGCTGCAGCTGACGTCCGCGAACTGGGCCGGCTTCAGCTTCGCCGAGACCAGGTGCGGGTAGTCGGCGTCCGTGCGGTCGCAGCCGGCCGGGGTGCCCGCCTGACGCCCGGTGCGCGGCGCGGACGTGTACGAATCCCCGAGGGCGACGTAGCGGCCGGAGCCGCCGCCGGTGTCCACGCCTTCCGGTGGCGCCGACGACGAACCGTGCTGCCACTTGTAGTACCCGAAGGCCAGCAGCCCGACCACGAGCAGGACCACCAGGCAGCCCCCGCCACCGCTTTTCTTCGCCACTTCTTCGTTTCTACCGAAGCCACCGCGCCACCGGCCTAGTCAATCCGGGTGATCCGCTGCGCGAGCAGGTCGTTGACCAACCCGGCGCCCGTCTCCGGGTCGTCCACGCTCACCAGCACCGTCCGGCCGTTCTCCAGGGAGAGCGCCAGCGCCGGGCCGCCGCGGACCTTGTACGCCGTCGTTCCGGTGACCGGGTTGAAGCGCAGGCCCAGCCCGCCGTCGCCGAACGTCGACAGCTCGCGCGTGGTCGCTTCGCGGATGCTCGCCAGCGCCAGGTGCCGCCACGGGACGCCGAGGAGGCCGAAGCGGATCGTCACGCCCTTGGCGTCCACGGACGCCGAGAGCCGGTACGTCAACGCCGTCACCACGAAGCCGACGAAGGCGATCCACACGCCCGTCTGCCACGGGAGCCCGGCCGGCAGCAGGGCGATCGCGACCGGGATCAGCGCCAGCGCCCAGAGCATCGCCGGGTTCTCCGCCCGGCTCGACCAGAACGCGCGCTCCCCGGGCCGCAGCCCGACGCTCGGACGGTCCGCGGTCTCCGGGACCGGCGGCGACGGCAGCCCGCCGACCAGCGCCGCGATCACGCCGAGGAGCGCCGCACCCAGCAGGAAGGGCACGACGACGAGGCCGCTGCGGGCCGCGTGCCAGTCCGGGGCGTCGAAGTTCGACACGAGCACCGAGAGCAGCACGGCGGCCGGCAGGGCGGCGAACCCGGCGCCCACCCCGACGGTCGGGCGGGGCAGCGGCCGTCCGCGGCGCAGCGCGGTGAGCGCCGACGTGGCCAGGATCAGGACGGTGACGGCGCCGAGCCCCAGTGCCACTCCGGTGAACGCCCCGAGTTCGTTGTGGCCGTCCGGCGTGCTGCCCCAGTGCGTCGCGATGGGGTCGGGGAGCCGGTCCGCCCACACGCTTTCGAGCACGCCCGCGACGGCGAGCGCGGCGCCCGGCAGGACGGCCGTGGCGAACAGGACCCGGATCAGCTTCGTCATGAGTACTTCTCCTTCAACACCCCGGTGAGCTCGTCGAGGCCGACGCCCGCGCGCTTCGCCTCGCGGACCAGGTCCTCGGCCAGTTCGGCCAGCCGCGCCCGGGAGGACGCGCCGCCGATGACGACGGCGCCCCGGCGTCGCCGCAGGTCGATCAGGCCTTCGTCGCGAAGCAGCGCGTACGCCCGCAGCACGGTGTGGACGTTGATCTCCAGCGCCGCGGCCAGTTCCCGGGCGGGCGGCAGCTGCTGCCCGGGAGCCGGGTGACCGTCGGCCAGCGACCGGCGCAGTGACGCAGCCACCTGCTCGAAGAGCGGGACGGTGGAGCTCGGATCGATTTGAACGAGCATAGTTCTAACTATAATAGAACAATGACGCCGTGGGCGAGACCTGCGTCACATCGGACGACGGTCAGCCCTCGATCAGTTCCCCGGCCAGTTCCAGGGCGTGGTCGACGTCCTTGGCCACGTAGTGCAGGTCGACGAGCACCTCGGAGATGCCCAGCCCGCGAGCCACGTCGAGGCAGGGGCGCACGTCGGCGGCCGTCTCGACGGCGGTGCCCGGCCGCGGGTTGATCCGCAGCACGCGGCGCAGGGTGTCCGGGTCGCGCCCGGCCTTCGCGGCCGCTTCGAGCGCCACCGACCAGAGGCCGGTCAGGTACTGCTCCGGCATCCAGCCGGCGAGCCAGCCGTCGGCGCGGCGGCCGATCCGGGCCAGTGCCGGCGGCGAGAACCCGCCGAGCAGGACCGGCGGCCGCGGGTCCTGCGCCGGGCGCAGGCCCACCGTCGACGGCGCGATCCGCCACTGTGGGCCTTCGTGCGCGACCGGGTCGCCGGTCCACAGCGCGTCGAGCGCGTCGAGGAGGTCTTCGAGCCGCCGGCCGCGGCCCTCCCACGGCACCCCGGTGGCGAAGTACTCCTCGCGCAGCCAGCCCAGCCCGAAGCCGACGTCGAGGCGGCCCGCGCTGGCCAGGTCGAGCGAGGTCAGCGCGCGGGCGAGCAGAACCGGGGAATAGACCGGGCCGGTCAGCGCGCTCATCCCGAGGCGGGCCGTGCGGGTCACCGCGGCCGCGGCGGCCAGGGTGGTGAACGGGTCGGCGAAGGTCTCGAACTCCCGGGGGTACGGGTGTTCCGGCGTCCCGCCGCCCGGGTAGAGGTCCGAAGGTGCCAGCGGCGTCAGGATCCGGTCGCCGACCCAGAGCGAAGTGAAGCCGAGGTCCTCCGCGGCCGTCGCGAAGCGCGGCACGGCGGCGGGGTCGGCGAGGGCGCCGTACTGGGGGAGTGCGAGGCCGAGCCGCATCGGAGCCCCCGCCGGACGGGGGGTGGTCGTCATGGCGGACATCCTGGCATGATCAGGAGGTCGGCGGGGAGTTTTCCGCAGGCCGGCCGGGGTGCGGTGGTCGATCGGGGGGCGCGGTTGCGGGCTCCCGCGAGGCTTGCCGTAGACTTCGGGACTTGGAACGCACTACGGTCATCCCCGCCTGGATGGTGGGGACGATGGAATGCGTCCACCGGGGCTCCGAGCGATCGGGGCTCCACAGGGGTGTAGCTCAATTGGCAGAGCAGCGGTCTCCAAAACCGCAGGTTGCAGGTTCAAGTCCTGTCACCCCTGCGTAACGGAACTGGTGGAGCGGAGGAGTGGTCGTGAGCGACAGCGACGCCAGCGGCGGCGAGCAGGAGCAGGACGGCACCGGGCAGAAGCCCGAGAGCCCGTCCCGTCCCGTCACAGCCGCTGCCCGGCGTGAGCGCCGTGCGACCGCTCGCCCGGCGGGGAAGTCCGCGGCACGTGCGGACGACAAGACCCGCCCGGCCGGGAAGTCGGGGGAGAAGACCGCCCCCGACGCGAAGGGCGCTCCGACTCCGAAGCGGGACCAGAAGCCGAAGAAGGCCTCCGTGTTCGCGCGGCTGGTGCGCTTCATCCGCGAGGTCTGGGCGGAACTGCGCAAGGTCATCTGGCCCAACCGCAAGCAGATGGTCACCTACACCATCGTCGTGCTGGCGTTCGTGGTGTTCATGGTGGGCCTGGTGAGCGTGCTCGACCTGGCATTCAAGTGGGGCATCGGCAAGATCTTCGGCTGACGCGCCCCCGGCGCGCGCCGATGGGGCCCAGGTCCCGGCCTTGGCCCGCAATGATCAACTGAGAGGACGGAACGTGACCTCCGACAACGGCACAGCAGCCGGTCACGACCTGACCGAGCTTTCCGACGAGCAGGTGCACGCGGCACTCGGTGACGAGGAGTCCGCGCACCTCGAGCCCGTCGACGTGTCGGACTCCGAGGTCGACGACGACGCCGCTGCCGACGAGGCCGCCGCCTCCGACGACGACGCTTCCGCCGACGACGTGATCGACGAGACCGCGGCCGAGCCCGCCGCCGACGACGAGGACCCGGTCGCCAAGCTGCGTTCCGAGCTGCTCGCCGCGCCCGGCGAGTGGTACGTCGTGCACTCCTACGCCGGGTACGAGAACAAGGTCAAGACCAACCTCGAGACCCGGACCCAGACCCTGGACGTCGAGGACTACATCTTCCAGATCGAGGTCCCGACCGAAGAGGTCACCGAGATCAAGAACGGCCAGCGCAAGCAGGTGCAGCGCAAGGTGCTGCCCGGCTACATCCTGGTCCGGATGGACCTGAACGACGCCTCGTGGAGCGCGGTGCGCAACACGCCGGGTGTCACCGGGTTCGTCGGCGCCACCTCGCGGCCGTCGCCGCTGACCGTGGACGAGGTGCTGAAGTTCCTCGCGCCGAAGGTCGAGAGCGAAGCCCCCGCGAAGGCGGCCAAGGGCGAGTCCACCTCCGCCTCGTCGCAGCTCGGCGGACCGACGGTCGAGGTCGACTTCGAGGTCGGCGAGTCGGTCACGGTCATGGACGGCCCGTTCGCGACGCTGCCGGCGACGATCTCCGAGGTCAACGTCGACGGGCAGAAGCTGAAGGTCCTGGTGTCGATCTTCGGCCGGGAGACCCCGGTCGAGCTGTCGTTCAACCAGGTCTCCAAGATCTGAGGCCGGCCTTTCCGGCCGCAGTCCCCGCGTCCACGGCAGGTACGCGGGGAACGTAGTACAGGACAGGAAAAGAAATGCCACCCAAGAAGAAGAAGCTTGCGGCGATCATCAAGCTGCAGATCAAGGCGGGTGCGGCCAACCCCGCGCCGCCGGTCGGCCCCGCGCTGGGTCAGCACGGCGTCAACATCATGGAGTTCTGCAAGGCCTACAACGCCGCGACCGAGTCGCAGCGTGGGGACGTCGTCCCGGTCGAGATCTCCGTGTACGAGGACCGGTCGTTCGACTTCAAGCTGAAGACGCCGCCGGCCGCGAAGCTGCTGCTGAAGGCCGCGGGCGTGGAGAAGGGCTCCGGCGAGCCGCACAAGACCAAGGTCGCCAAGGTCACCTGGGACCAGGTCCGCGAGATCGCCAAGACCAAGGAGACCGACCTCAACGCGCACGACATCGACCAGGCCGCGAAGATCATCGCCGGCACTGCTCGTTCGATGGGCATCACGGTCGTCGACGCCTGACGTTTGCAGCTTTACCCGTGGGAGAGCCGAGTGCTGGCTCGTCACCACACTGATCCGTTTTCAGCAGTAAGGACAGAAGCATGACCAAGCACAGCAAGGCTTACCGCCAGGCTGCGGAGCTCATCGACAAGGCGCGGCTGTACGCGCCGCTCGAGGCCGCGAAGCTGGCGAAGGAGACCTCCAAGACCAAGATGGACGCGACCGTCGAGGTCGCGATGCGTCTCGGTGTGGACCCCCGCAAGGCCGACCAGATGGTCCGCGGCACCGTGAACCTGCCGCACGGCACCGGTAAGACCGCCCGCGTCATCGTCTTCGCCGTCGGCGACAAGGCCGCCGAGGCCGAAGCCGCCGGCGCGGACGCGGTCGGCACCGACGAACTGATCGAGCGCATCCAGGGTGGCTGGCTCGACTTCGACGCCGCGATCGCGACGCCGGACCAGATGGCCAAGGTGGGCCGCATCGCCCGCATCCTCGGCCCGCGTGGCCTCATGCCGAACCCGAAGACCGGCACGGTGACCCCCGCGGTCGAGAAGGCCGTGAAGGACATCAAGGGCGGTAAGATCAACTTCCGCGTCGACAAGCAGGCCAACCTGCACCTGGTGATCGGCAAGGCTTCCTTCGACACCGAGAAGCTGGTCGAGAACTACGCGGCCGCGCTGGACGAGATCCTCCGCGCCAAGCCGTCGTCGGCGAAGGGCCGCTACCTGAAGAAGGTCACCTTCACCACCACGATGGGCCCGGGCATCCCGGTCGACCCGCTGCGGACCCGCAACCTCCTCTCCGAGGAAGCTGCGGTCTGAGGCTGAGATCACCAAGAAGGGCGTCCCCGCTTGCTGCGGGGGCGCCCTTTTTTCGTGTCTTATGGACGGCATGCCGACTTTCGCGTCGTTCGACGGGCTCCGGTTGAACTACACGGTGTGGGAGGGCGATGGCGCCCGCCGCCCGGTGCTGCTGCAGCACGGTTTCGCCGCGGACACGAACGCGAACTGGATCTCCACCGGCGTCGTCGGGACGCTGCGGAAGGCCGGCTTCACGGTGGTTTCCCTGGACGCGCGCGGCCACGGCCGGTCCGAGAAGCCGTACGACGAGTCCCGCTACGCCGACGACGCGATGGCCCGCGACGTCTCGGCGCTGCTCGACGAGCTGCGCCTCGACGAGGTGTCGATGGTGGGCTACTCGATGGGCGCGATCGTCGCCTTGACGGCGACG
Source organism: Amycolatopsis sp. cmx-13-12 (assembly GCA_049998155.1). Classification (GTDB taxonomy): domain Bacteria; phylum Actinomycetota; class Actinomycetes; order Mycobacteriales; family Pseudonocardiaceae; genus Amycolatopsis. The sequence continues at coordinate 276,336 of JAEBES010000004.1, forward strand.
GCGGCGGACAAGCGGATCCGCTGCCTGGCAACGGGTGGGGTGGGCTCGGGCATCGTCGACTTCGGCGGCGTCGACCTGCGGGTGGTGAAGCCGGTCGAGATCGCTTCGGCGTTGCTGGCGGAGGACCCGGCGTTGGTCCCGCGGTCGGGGGTGCCGTTCCGGCTCTTGGCGGACGCGGTGGGCGGCGATCGGCGCGCGCTCGCGGCGGTGGCGCTGGCCTCCCGCGAGGGGCATCTGGACCTGTCGGCGATCGGGGTACCGACATTGATCCTGGCGGGAGAGCAGGACCAGCTGGCGGCCGAGCCGGAACGACTGGCGGCGGCGATCGCGGGAGCCCGGCTGGTGCGCATCCCGGGCGACCACATGACGGCGGTGACGTCACCGGCGTTCGCGGAGGCCCTGGTGTCGTTCCTGTCGGCGCCGCACCCGCGCTAGCGGCTCGTCGGCGCCACGGTCGGGGCGCCGCTGCACTTCGCCGGCCCGATCGCGTGGCCGGTGATGAGCCACTGTCCCTTCTCGACCTTCGACACCGTGAACACACCCAGCGCCGGGCCGCCCGTGACGGGGAAGGTGCAGGAATCGATCGTCACGGTGTCGCCGGGCAGCGGCTCCGAGATGCTCGACGGCAGGGATTCCGCGTAGTCGTTCTTGTTCGTCACCTGGGTGGCGAGGAATTCGACGGCTTTCTTGCAGTCGGTCTGGGCCGCGTTCTGCCGGAACGTCTGGGCGATGTCCTGGGCGAACTGGGTCTGGACGTCGCGCTGCCCCTCGTTCTGGAACCGGCCGCAGGCGTCGTCGACCCGGCCCTGGGCGACGTTGTGGTAGACCATCCGCACCGCTTCGTACGGGTTCGTCGAGAAGACGTGGTTCGTGTGGTACTTCCCGCCGCCCTCCTGGGCCAGCTGGGCGGAGGACTTGCCGGCGTCGTTCGGGAAGAAGTGGTTGTACAGCCACGTGCCCGCGACGCCGAGGATGACCAGGGCCAGCACCCAGGCCAGCACCTTCTTGCCGAGCCACGTCACCCACTTCGGCGCGCGACGGCTTTCGGTGGGCACCAGCTGGTAGCCCTCGGGGATCATCGGCGGCTGGGATGGTGGCGCCTGGACGACGCCCGCGTCCGGCGGCGGCGCCGGCTGGTTGCCCTGCTGGGCCTGGGTGAAGCGCAGGTAGTCCTGGAACTGCTGGAACTGGCGGAACTGTTCCAGCTGCGCGGGGTCCACCGGGGGCCCGGCGGCGGGCGTGCCGGAGCCCGCCGGTTCGATTTCCGAGCCCGGCTTTCCGTCATCGCGCTGCTCCGCCACGTCACCATGATGCCCTCCGGTGCGGCTCGCGGAACCCCCAGGCGCCCTAAACGCAGGTCAGGACCGCCCCCCGAGAAAGGCTCGACAACCCGTCACGTACACTTGACGACGGTTCTACCGAAGACCGCTGGTTTTCCCCGCCTAACCCGGGGAACGAAGGTCCCGCACTCGCCGGGCGGCCCGCGCAGGAGGAACGAGGCCGGGCACCCAGGTGCCCGATGACGCCCCGCGCCTGCTTGCGCGAGGGCGTTTCGTCGTTTGAGGGGCTCCTCGAAAGCCAGTGGAAACACTAGCCAAGAGAGGAGGCGACCCATGGCGAAGCCCGACAAGGTGGCGGCCGTCGCCGAGATCGCGGAGAGCTTCCGCACCAGCTCGGCCACCGTCGTTACCCAGTACACCGGCCTCTCCGTGTCACAGCTGTCCCAGCTGCGCCGCGCTCTCGGCACCAGTGCCAAGTACCGGGTCGCGAAGAACACCCTGGTCAAGCGGGCGGCCGAGGACGCCGGCATCCAGGGTCTCGAGGACCTGTTCGTCGGCGCGACCGCCATCGCCTTCGTCGAGGGTGAAGCTGTCGACGCCGCCAAGGCGCTTCGCGACTTCGCGAAGGACAACAACGCGCTTGTGATCAAGGGCGGCTACATGGACGGCAAAGCGCTGTCCGTGGACGAGATCAACCGGATCGCCGATCTCGACAGCCGTGAGGTCCTGCTCGCCAAGGCGGCGGGCGCGTTCAAGGCGAAGCTGTCCCAGGCCGCCGCGCTGTTCCAGGCGCCGGCGTCCCAGGTCGCCCGCCTGGCTGCCGCGCTGGAGGAGAAGCAGCGCAACGCCGCCGGTACCGAAGCAGCCGAAGCACCCGCCGAGAGCTGAACCACCCCCACCCCGAACGTCTAGTTCGTTTTTCTGAGAGGAAGCCATCATGGCGAAGCTGAGCACCGCCGAGCTGATCGACGCCTTCAAGGAGCTGACCCTCCTCGAGCTGTCCGAGTTCGTGAAGGAGTTCGAAGAGGTCTTCGACGTCACCGCCGCCGCGCCGGTCGCCGTCGCCGCTGCCGGCCCGGCCGCCGCTGCCGAGGCTCCCGAGGAGCAGGACGAGTTCGACGTCGTCCTCGAGGGCGCCGGCGACAAGAAGATCCAGGTCATCAAGGTCGTCCGCGAGGTCGTCTCGGGCCTGGGCCTGAAGGAGGCCAAGGAGCTGGTCGAGGCCGCTCCCAAGGCCCTCCTGGAGAAGGTCGACAAGGAGGCCGCCGAGGCCGCCAAGGAGAAGCTCGAGGCCGCGGGCGCCAAGATCTCCATCAAGTGATTTCCGGCGCGCGAGCGCCTGAAGCACCACCTCGCGAAAGGGCGGGCATCCACTGCGGATGCCCGCCCTTTCCGTGTTCTACGACTTCCTGACCTGCGCTCCGGCCGCACCCCCTAGGAGCGGTGTCCGGATCTCCCCCGGGTCCCTAAATCGTGGGTCCGGGGCTGCTCAGACCTGCGTGGTTGGCCCGAATGGGCTACCGTGCTGCCCATTGGCGATCACGGCGGGATGACGATGGGCCTGGGGCTGGCCAGAAAAGAAAACTGGTGAGTAACCTGTTCGCACTCAGCTCGTTGCACCTGGTTGACGCGGGTTCGTGGGCGCCACCGGCCCACATCCGCCGCCGGCGTGGGTGGCAGGGTGTGGCAGCGGGCGCAATGACGCGGAACAGCTCCTGGAGGTGCGATGGGTGCCGAGGTGGTCATCGAAGGTCTGACGAAGTCCTTCGGTAAGCAGACCATCTGGCGGGACGTCACGTTGACGCTCCCCCCGGGCGAAGTGTCGGCCATGCTCGGCCCGTCAGGGACCGGCAAGTCCGTCTTCCTCAAGTCGATGATCGGCCTGCTCAAGCCCGACCGCGGCCGCTGCGTGATCAACGGTGTCGACATCGTCACCTGCTCCGAGCACAAGCTCTACGAGATCCGGAAGCTCTTCGGCGTCCTCTTCCAGGACGGCGCCCTGTTCGGCTCGATGAACCTCTACGACAACGTCGCCTTCCCGCTGCGCGAGCACACGAAGAAGTCCGAGACGGAAATCCGCCGGATCGTGCTCGAAAAGCTCGACATGACCGGTCTGAACGGCGCCGACAAGAAGCTGCCGGGCGAGATCTCCGGCGGGATGCGCAAGCGCGCCGGCCTGGCCCGCGCCCTGGTGCTCGACCCCGAGATCATCCTGGTCGACGAGCCGGACTCGGGCCTCGACCCGGTCCGCACCACCTACATCTCGCAGCTGTTCCTCGACGTCAACGCGCAGATCGACGCGACGTTCCTGATCGTCACCCACAACATCAACCTGGCCCGCACGGTCCCGGACAACCTGGGCATGCTCTTCCGCAAGGAACTGGTCATGTTCGGCCCGCGCGAGGTGCTGCTGACCAGCGAGGAGCCGGTCGTCAAGCAGTTCCTCAACGGCAAGATGCAGGGCCCGATCGGCATGTCCGAGGAGAAGGACTCCGCCCAGATGGCCGCCGAGCAGGCGATGTTCGACGCCGGCCACCACGCGGGCGGGGTCGAGGACATCTCGGGCGTGCCGCCGCAGATGCAGACGACGCCGGGCGTGACCACCCGGATGGGTGCCGTCCGCCGCAAGGACCGGGTCATGGAGATCATGCACCGGCTGCCGCCGGCCGCGCAGGAAAGCATCATCGAGTCGCTGAGCCCGGAGGAGCAGCGCCACTACGGCGTGCGCCCGCACCGCGGCCAGCCGCAGCAGGTCGGGGCGCGCCCGCAGGGTGACGGCGTCCCGAACCAGCACCACGGCCAGCTGCCCGCCGAGCAGGTCGCGCGCATCCCGGGCGTCGGCCAGCCGCCGAGAACCGGCACGCACCGGATGCCACCGAACAACGGGCCAGGTGGCCGGTGAGCTCTCCCGCAACACAGGCGAAGATCCCCGGGATCGGCATGCTCCGCGAGACCGGGAACCTGTTCGCTCTCGGCCTGGACATCGTCCGCGGCCTGTTCCAGAGGCCCTTCCAGCTGCGGGAGTTCATCCAGCAGTCCTGGTTCATCGCGAGCGTGACCATCCTGCCGACGGCCCTGGTGGCCATCCCGTTCGGCGCGGTCATCTCGCTGCAGTTCGGCTCGCTCGCCCGCCAGCTGGGCGCGCAGTCCTACACCGGCGCGGGCTCCGTGCTCGCCACCGTGCAGCAGGCCAGTCCGCTGGTCACCGCGCTGCTGGTGGCGGGCGCGGGCGGCTCGGCCGTCTGCGCCGACATCGGTGCCCGGACCATCCGCGAAGAGATCGCCGCGATGGAGGTGCTCGGCGTCTCCGCGGTCCAGCGGCTGATCGTGCCGCGCACCCTCGCGATGATGCTGGTCGCGCTCCTGCTCAACGGCATGGTGAGCGTCATCGGCGTGCTCGGCGGCTACTTCTTCAACGTCGTGCTGCAGGGCGGGACGCCGGGCGCGTACCTGGCGAGCTTCTCCGCCCTGGCGCAGCTGCCCGACCTCTGGGTCGGCGAGATCAAGGCGCTGATCTTCGGGTTCATCGCCGCCGTCGTCGCGTCCTACCGGGGTCTGAACCCCTCCGGCGGCCCGAAGGGCGTCGGGGACGCGGTGAACCAGTCGGTGGTCATCACGTTCCTGCTGCTGTTCGTCGTGAACTTCGTGATCACCCTGATCTACCTGCAGATCGTGCCCGGAAAGCTGGACTAGCGCCATGACGTTCCTCCAGGGCGCCAAGCGCGTCGTCAACCGTCCGTTGCAGACGCTGGACACGCTCGGTGACCAGATGTCGTTCTACGGCCGCGCGCTGCTGTGGACGCCGCGGACCATCCGCCGCTACACCAAAGAGGTGCTCCGGCTGCTGGCCGAGGTGAGCTTCGGCTCCGGCTCCCTCGCCGTCATCGGCGGCACGGTCGGCGTGATGGTCGGCCTGACCCTGTTCACCGGTGTCCTCGTCGGCCTCCAGGGCTACTCGGCGCTGAACTCGATCGGGACGTCGGCCTTCACCGGCTTCCTGACGGCGTTCTTCAACACCCGCGAGATCGCCCCGCTGGTCGCCGGGCTCGCGCTGTCCGCCACGGTCGGCGCCGGGTTCACCGCCCAGCTGGGCGCGATGCGGATCTCGGAAGAGATCGACGCGCTCGAAGTCATGGGTGTGCCGAGCCTGCCGTACCTGGTGACGACCCGGATCATCGCCGGCTTCGTCGCGGTCATCCCGCTCTACATCATCGGCCTGCTCAGTTCCTACCTCGCGTCACGACTGGTCGTCATCTACATCTACAACCAGTCGGCCGGCACCTACGACCACTACTTCGATCTCTTCCTGCCACCGCAGGACGTGCTCTATTCGTTCATCAAGGTGCTGCTGTTCAGCGTCCTGATCATCCTGTCGCACTGCTACTTCGGGTACCGGGCGACCGGTGGCCCGGCCGGTGTCGGCGTCGCGGTCGGCAAGGCCGTGCGGCTGTCCATCGTCACGGTGTCGATCATGAACTTCTTCATCGGGTTCGCCATCTGGGGAACCGACGTCACGGTAAGGATCGCGGGATGAGGGTGCTCCGGCGCAGGCTGCTCGGCCTGCTGCTCATCGCCGTGATGGTCGGCGGGGTGGCGCTGTCCATCGCGCTCTACGACAAGGCGTTCACGCCGGTCGTCACGGTCAAGCTGCAGGCCGACAAGATCGGCAACCAGCTGATCAAGCAGTCCGACGTCAAGGTGCGCGGGTTGATCGTCGGCTCGGTGCAGGACATCGTCGCCACCGGCAAGGGCGCCGAGCTCACGCTCGCGCTGAAGCCCGAGTCGGCGAAGCTGATCCCGGAGAACGTTTCGGCGCGGTTCCTGCCCAAGACGCTCTTCGGCGAGCGGTTCGTGTCGCTGGAGATCCCGAAGGACCCGTCGGCGAAAACCCTTTCCGACGGTGACGTCATCCCGCAGGACCGCACGTCGAACGCGGTCGAGCTGGAGCAGGCGTTCTCCCACCTGATGCCGGTGCTGCAGGCGGTCCAGCCGCAGAAGCTGTCCGCGACGCTCACCGCGATCTCGACCGCCCTGCAGGGCCGCGGCGACCAGCTCGGCGACACACTCTCGCAGCTGGGCACCTACATCGGCGAGCTGAACCCGCACGAGCCGGAGCTGCAGCACAACCTCAAGGCGCTCGCGGAGTTCTCCGACCACCTGAAGGACGCGGCGCCGGACCTGGTGCAGAGCCTGGACAACCTGAGCACGACGACCCGGACCGTGGTCGACGAGCGGCAGAACCTGAGCACCCTCTACGGCAGCCTCACCCAGGCTTCGGTGGACCTGCAGACGTTCCTGCAGAACAACAAGGACAACATCATCTCCCTCGTCGACACCGCCCGGCCGACGGCCGAACTGCTGGCGAAGTACGCGCCGGAGTACCCCTGCGTGATCTCGCAGATGGCCGCCAACGTGCCGCTGATCGACCAGGCGCTCGGCAAGGGCACCAACCAGCCCGGCCTGCACGCGACCATCGAGATCATCGTGCCGCGCGCGCCGTACCAGGCGGGCAAGGAAGAGCCGCGGTTCGACGACAAGCGCGGCCCGCGCTGCTACGACATCAAGGACATCCCCAAGCCGTTCCCGTCCGAGCCGCCGGACGGCGCGTTCAAGGACGGCACCCAGCACCAGGCCGCGCCGAAGAGCGCCGGCGAGGGCCTCAACCCGGCCAAGTTCAAGGCCGACGCGGCCGGCAGCGGCGGCAGCGGTGGTGACCTGGCGTATTCGACGGCGGAACAGGGCTTCTTGGCCGACCTGCTCGGCCCGCAGCTGGGCCTGAACGCCGCCGACGTCCCGGGCTGGAGCGCGCTGCTCGTCGGCCCGCTGTACCGGGGTGCGGAGGTGACGGTCAAGTGAGGGGCCTGCTCGCACCGCTGATCAAGCTCGGCATCTTCGTCGTCGTCACCGTGCTGTTCACGACGATCCTCGGGATCAGCATCGCCAACATCAACACCACCAGCACCAACGCCTACAAGGCGCGCTTCACCGACGCGACGCTGCTGCTGCCCAACGACGACGTCCGCATCGCCGGCGTCCGGGTCGGGCAGGTCAAGGACGTCAAGATCGTCGACAAGCGCCAGGCCGAGGTCGAGTTCGAAGTGGACGCCGGGCGGACGCTGCCGGCCGGGGTGACCGCGCAGATCAAGTTCCGCAACCTGGTCGGCCAGCGGTACGTCGCCCTCGGCGAGGGCGAGAACTCCGGCGGCAAGACCCTGGCGCCCGGCGGCACCATCCCGCTGGAGCGGACCACGCCGGCGCTGGACCTGACCGAGCTGTTCAACGGCTTCAAACCGCTGTTCACCGCGCTCGACCCGGACGACGTCAACAAGCTGTCCTACGAGGTCATCCAGGTCCTGCAGGGCGAGGGCGGCACCGTGGAAAGCCTGCTGTCGCACACGGCGTCGCTGGCCACCACGATCGCCGACAAGGACCAGGTGATCGGCGAGGTCATCGACAACCTCAACTCGGTGCTCGACACGGTCAACGCGCACACCCCGCAGCTCAACGACCTGATCGTCAAGCTGCAGCAGCTGGTGTCCGGCCTCGCCGCCGACCGCAAGCCGATCGGCGACGCGATCGAGAGCCTCGGCAACCTGGCCCAGACGACGTCCGGGCTCCTGGGCGAGGTCCGCGAGCCGCTGAAGAACGACATCAGCGCGCTCGGCACCCTCACCCAGCAGCTGAACAAGAACGAGCCGGAGCTGGAGCACTTCATCCAGTTCCTGCCGACCAAGGTGAGCACGCTGACCCGCACCGCGGACTACGGCTCCTGGTTCAACTTCTACGCCTGTGAGTTCTCCGGGAGCGTGAGCTTGCCGCCACTGATCAACGACGTCGCGCTGCCCCTGATCCCGGCGAACCGGGCGAGGTGCTCCGGATGAAGTCCTTCCAGAAGCGCAACCCCGTGCCGATCGCGCTGGTCGGGATCGTCGTGCTGGCGCTCGGTTTCATCGCCGCCCTCAACTCCGACGACCTGCCGGTGATCGGCGGCGGCACCACCTACAGCGCCGAGTTCAGCGAGGCCTCCGGGCTGCAGAAGGACAACGACGTCCGGATCGCCGGCGTCAAGGTCGGCAAGGTCAGCGACATCGCGCTCGACGGCGCGTCGGTGAAGGTGTCCTTCAAGGTCAAGGACGCCTGGCTGGGCGACCGCACCAGCGCCGCGATCAAGATCAAGACGCTGCTCGGGCAGAAGTACCTGTCGCTGGACCCGCAGGGCGAGAAGGCGCTGAACCCGGGCACCGGCATCCCGCGGGACCGCACGATGGCGCCCTACGACGTGCTCGACGCCTTCCGCGGGCTCTCCCAGACGGTCGACAACATCGACACCAAGCAGCTGGCGCAGAGCTTCGACACGATTTCGCAGACCTTCGCCAACACCCCGGAGGACGTCCGGGGCGCGCTGTCCGGGCTGTCGAAGCTGTCGGACACGATCGCCTCGCGCGACCAGCAGCTGTCGAACCTGCTGGCCAACACCCGCGAGGTGTCGCAGACGCTGGTCGATCGCGACGCCGAGGTGCAGAAGCTCCTCGACGACGGCAACGACCTGCTCGGCGAGCTGGCCAAGCGCGAAGACGCGATCACCGCGCTGCTGAACGGCTCCCGTGAGCTCGCGACGCAGCTGCAGGGCCTGATCGACGACAACGACAAGCAGCTCGACCCGGTGCTGACCCAGCTCGACCAGCTGACGTCGATGCTGCAGCGCAACCAGGACTCCCTGGCCGAGGGGCTCAAGAAGTTCGCGCCCTTCATCCGCGTCTTCACCAACACCATCGGCAACGGCCGCTGGTTCGACAACTACATCTGCGGCCTGCTGCTGCCGTCGATGGGCCCGATCAACGAAGAGGGGTGCTACACGAAATGAGTGACACCCGCTTCGGGCTGGCCCTGACCAGGGGCTTCACCATCGCGATCGTGCTCGCGCTCGTCGTCGCCGGCGGGATCTGGTGGACCCTCAAGGACGCCGGCCGCAACCACCTGACCGCGTACTTCGCCGGCGCCGTCGGCCTGTACGAGGGCAACAGCGTGCGGATGCTCGGCGTCGACATGGGCACGGTCACCAAGATCACGCCGATGGGCAACCAGGTGAAGGTCGACTTCGAGTACGACCGCTCGGTCGCCGTCCCGGCCGACGCCAAGGCGCTCATCGTGGCGCCGTCCCTGGTGTCCGACCGGTACGTCCAGCTGGCCCCGGCCTACACCGGCGGCCCGCGCATCTCCGACGGCGCGGTGATCGGCCTCGACCGCACCGAGGTGCCCCTCGAGGTCGACCAGCTGGCGGCCAGCCTGGCCCGGGTCAGCGAGACCCTCGGCCCGAACGGCGCCAACAAGTCCGGGTCGCTGTCCAACCTGCTGAACACCGCGGCGGCCAACGTCGACGGCAACGGCCAGGCCCTGCACGACACGATCACCAAGCTCGGCCAGGCGGCCGGCACGCTGTCCGGCAACAAGGACGACCTGTTCGCCACGGTGGAGAACCTCGGCAAGTTCTCGCAGACGCTGGCCGACTCCGACAACCAGGTCCGCACCTTCGAGTCCCGGCTCGCCGACGTCAGCGGCTACCTGGCGTCCGAAAAGGACAACCTGGCCGCGACCGTGCAGCAGCTGGGCACGACGCTCACCGCGGTGCAGGCGTTCATCGACCAGAACCACGACCGGCTCAAGTCCAATGTGGACAAGCTGGCCGGGATCACCAAGGTGCTCGTCGACCAGCGCAGCTCGCTCGCCGAGATCCTCGACGTCGCCCCGGTCGGCCTGAGCAACCTGGTCAACACCTACAACGGCTCGTCCGGGACGCTCGACGCCCGGCCGAACCTCAACGAGCTGACCCAGCCGCCGCTGGTGATGATCTGCCGGCTGCTCAAGCAGGTCGGCACCAAGGGCATCCCGGACGTGCTCGGCAACGCCTGCGAGAGCATCGCCGCCGTGGTCGACAAGGTGATCCCGCTGCCGTCCGTGGCGCAGACCGTGCAGGCCCTGCAGTCCGGTCAGCTGCCGCCGCTGCCGCTGCCCATCGCCGGGCAGCTCTACGGAGGTGGCCAGTGAAGAAGCTCCTGACTGCATGCGTGCTGGCCACGGCGTCCGCCATGGTCCTCTCCGGCTGTGCCTTCAAGGGCATCTACGACCTGCCGCTGCCCGGCGGCGCCGACCTCGGCGACCACCCGTACACGGTGAACGTCGAGTTCCGGGACGTGACCGACCTGACCCCGCAGGCCGGGGTGAAGGTCAACGAGGTGCCGGTCGGCCGGGTCGAGAACGTCGGCCTGACCAAGGACGGCTGGCACGCGCTGGTCACGCTCAAGGTGAACGGCGACGTCAAGCTGCCGGCCAACGCGCTCGCCAACGTCAAGCAGTCCAGCCTGCTCGGCGAGAAGTACGTCGAGCTGGCTTCGCCCGGTGACGACCAGGCCCACGGCAAGCTCACCGACAACGCGACCATCCCGCTGGCCCGCACGAACCGCAGCGTCGAGGTCGAGGAGCTGCTCGGCGCGCTGTCCCTGCTGCTCAACGGCGGCGGGATCGACCAGCTCAACACCATCACCAAGGAACTCAACAAGGCCACCTCCGGCCGCGAGCCGGACATCAAGGCGCTGCTGGACAACGCGAACCAGCTGGTGACGAACCTCGACCGGCAGTCGCAGAACATCACCCGCGCCATCGACGGGCTGAACCGGCTCTCCTCGACCCTCAACGACCAGAAGGACAAGCTGGTCGGCGCGGTCGACAACCTCGGGCCCGGCCTCGGCGTGCTGGAGCAGCAGCGCGGCCAGCTGGTCACCATGCTGCAGGCGCTGGACAACCTCTCCGGCGTCGCCACCGACACGGTGAACAAGTCGCAGAAGGACCTCGTGGCCGACCTCAAGGCGCTGACGCCGACGCTGCAGAAGCTCGGCGAGGCGGGCAACGACCTGCCGAAGGCCCTGGAAATCCTGCTGACGTTCCCGTTCAGCGACCAGGCCGTCAACGGCGTCAAGGGCGACTACTTCAACCTGTTCGCGAAGGTGGACCTGAACCTGAAGACCATCGTCGAGAACCTGGGCAACAGCCGGCAGAACGCCCTCGCCGGGCAGCTGCCGCTGGCCGGCCTGACCGGCGGGGTCCAGGGCACGCAGGCCAACCAGCCGCCGCCGCTGCCGATCCCCGGGGCCGGCACCCAGTCCGCGCAGTCGAAGCCGGGCCTGGGCAACCTCTTCGGGCTCCTGGGAGGTGCGGGCTGATGCTGATCCGCCGGACGAAGATCCAGCTGATCGCCTTCGTGGTGATCTCCGTCGTCGCGATCGTGTACGCGCTGATCCGGTTCGCCGGGCTCGGCACGGTGTTCGGGAACAGCGGCTACACGGTGAAGCTCCAGCTCAACGAATCGGGCGGCATCTTCACCAACGCCGAAGTCACCTACCGCGGCTACAACATCGGCCGCGTCGGGGAAATGCGGCTGACCCAGACGGGGCTCGAAGCCGACCTGAACATCGACCCGTCGGCGCCGCAGGTGCCCGCGGACCTCGACGCCGTCGTGGCCAACCGCTCGGCGGTCGGCGAGCAGTACGTCGACCTGCGGCCGAAGGCCGACCAGGGCCCGTACCTGGCCGCCGGCTCGGTGATCCCGGCGACCAAGACGACCACCCCGGTCAGCACCGACCGGCTGATCGGCGACCTCGACTCGCTCGCCGCGTCGGTCCCGGTCGACTCGCTCCGCACGGTCGTCGACGAGTCCTACGACGCCTTCCGCGGTACGGGCGGCGACCTGCAGAAGCTGCTGGACACCGCGCGCAGCTTCACCACGACCGCGCAGCAGTACCTGCCGCAGACGATCCAGCTGCTCGACGCCGGCGGCCAGGTGCTCGACACGCAGAACGCCGAGGCGCAGAACTTCGCGTCGTTCAGCAAGAGCCTCAACGAGCTCACCGGCACGCTGAAGAACTCCGACGGCGACCTGCGCAAGCTCATCGGCATCACCCCGCAGGTGGCCGCGCAGGTCAGCCAGGTGCTGCGGGAGTCCGGCCCGGGCCTCGGCGCGCTGACGGCGAACCTGCTGACCACGGCCAACCTGACCGTGACCCGGCTCGACGGCATCGAGCAGGGGCTGGTCACGTACCCGGCGCTGGCCGGCGCGGCGAGCAGCGTGGCGCCCGGCGACGGCACCGCCCACCTCGGCCTGGTGCTCAACCTGTTCAACCCGCCGTCCTGCACCAAGGGCTACCTGCCGTACTCGCAGTACCGGACCGGGAACGACCTCACGGCGAAGCCGGCGAAGGAAGACGCGTACTGTGCCGAACCGAAGGGCAGCCCGATCAACGTCCGCGGTGCGCAGAACGCGCCGTACGGCGGGGTGCCGGTCGCGCCGTCGGACAGCGACGTCGCGGCCAACAAGAACCGGCCGGCCGAAGAGCTGGCCGAGGAACGGGACACCCGGGGCGTTCCGGGCATCGTCGGCAGCCCCGGCGTCAGCCTGAACAGCCTGGGCTCGCTGCTCGGCCTGTCCTGACGGGGATTTGATGACCGTTACCTACTCTGGAGTGTCATGAGCACGGACGAGCCGGCCGCCACCGCGGTGGAGGAGGAGTCCTCCCCGACAATGCCGAAGGACTACTCGCGGACCATGGTGCTCGGCGCCGGGGCGCTGGCACTGGCCGCCCTGATCGCCACGGCGTTCTTCGGCATCCAGTGGTGGGCGGCCGCGGCCGACGACAACGCCGGTCTGGCGGCTTCGCGCGAGGCCGTCGTCAAGGCGGGGACGAACGCGCTGAAGGCCTACACCGAGGTCGACTACACCGACCTCGACGGCTTCTTCGCCCGGCAGAAGGCCGTGTCGGACGACAAGATGGCGCAGCAGATCGACCAGTCGGCGCCGACGTTCCGCAAGGCGCTCTCCGACGCCAAGACGAAGGTCACCACCGACGTCCAGGACATCGCCGTCGAGGAGCTCGACGACCACGAAGGCAAGGCCAGCTTCCTCGCCGCCATCGCCACCACCGTCACCCAGGGGGACAAGAGCAGCGCGAAGCCGCTACGCCTCGAAGTCTCGATGACCCGGGTGGGCGATGACTGGAAGCTGTCCGGCATCGACAGCGTCCCGCTCGTCGCGGCCGGCCAGTAGCGTCACCTTAAGGAGCTTGTAGTGCCCCCCTCCCGCCGCCAGCCGCCTCGCAGCACTCCGACGCCGTCGCGGCGTCCCCGCGTGGCCGGGCTGCGCAAGCCCGCGGACGAGTCCGCCGCGGAGCGGACCGGCCAGCTGCCCGCCAAGCCGCGCCCCCGGCCGACGCCCCGTCCGGCCGCCGAGCCGGTCGAGTCGGCCAGCGGGCAGCTCGACACCTCGCCGGCCGAGGACACGCAGGTGTTCGCGGCGGTCGAGCCCGCTGTCGAGGACGAGCCGCAGGTCGACGCGCTCACGGGTGAGCCGTCGGTGGAGGCGGAGGAAGCTCCTTCGCGGCCGTCGCCACGGCGGAAGAAGCGCGACACCGGGATCGCGAAGCCCACCGAGGAAGCCGAGGTCGTCGCTTCGGCTTCGGAGGAGAAGCCCGCTCCGGCCGCAGCGGGCACCTCCTTTTCGAATAAGCCGTTGGTGCTGGCGAGCGTGCTCTTGCTCGTGGCGATGCTCCTGAGCGGGCTGGCGTTCTGGTTCCACACCAAGGCGGAAGCGATCTCCGACGCGACCAGCAACACGGCGCTGCTGGACGTCGCGAAGACCGCCCAGGTCAAGGACGCGGTCTCCAAGGCGGCCGAGGCGCTGTTCTCCTACGACTTCAGCAACATCAAGAAGACCGAGGACGCGGCGAACGACCTGCTCGCCAACGACGACGTCAAGAACAAGTACAACTCGCTGATGGGCGAGGTGAAGCGGCTCGCCCCGCAGCAGAAGATGATCGTGACGTGCAAGGTGACGCGCGCGGCGGTGATCATGCTGAACGGCGACCTGGCGAAGGTGATGGTCTTTGTCGACCAGACCTCGACCCGCACCGACACGAAGAAGACGACGGCGGGCACCGCCCAGCTCCACCTGAACGCCCAGCTGCAGGGCGACAAGTGGAAGATCACCGACATGGACACCTACAACGCCCCGAAGGTCCCGGCGGCGTCGCAGGCACCCTCGTCGGCACCGGCTTCCCCGTCGCCGACGAAGTAGCGCTTCCGAACTACCCACGTTGGTAATGGCTCCCACCGGCCGGTGTGGGCGAGTCTCGGTACGTGAAGACATCGCGGCCGCTCGAGGTGGCTCTGATCGGTGCGGGGCTCATCGCCCGGCTGCACCTGGAAGCGTGGCTCGGCGCCGGCGCCGCCGTGCGGGTGTACTCCGACGACGGCCGGGGCGTCGAGCTGGCGCGGGAGTTCGATGCGAAGGCGGCCGGGTCGCTGGCCGAGGCGCTCGACGGCGCCGACGCGGTCGACATCTGCACGCCGACCGCGAGCCACCACGAGATCGCCATGACCGCCATCGCCGCCGGCGTCGGCGTCGTGTGCGAGAAGCCCCTGGCCGCCAGCGCCGAAGAGGCCGAGGAGATCGTCACCGCCGCGGAAAAGGCCGGCGTGCGGCTCTACGCGGCCCACGACGTCCGGTTCGCCGCCCCCTACGCGCGGCTCCACGAGCTCGTCGCGAGTGGCCGGCTGGGCGAGGGCGCGATCGGCCGGTTCTCCTTCTCCGCCTACCACCCGCGGCCCTGGACCGGGACCGCGTCCGCGCGGTCGGGCGGCATCCTCACCGACCAGCTGCTGCACGGTGCCGACCTCGCCCACTGGGTCTTCGGGGACGTCGTCCGCGTGCACGCCTGCTACCAGGGCGACATCGCCACCCCGGCGCCCGAAGGGGCCGTCGCCACCGGGACCGCCGTGCTCACCCACGCCAGTGGCGCGATCAGCCAGGTGGTGAGCCGGTGGACCGCCGCGCCGCGGCCGCCGGTGCGGGTGGCCTTCCACGTGTCGGGCACCGGCGGGACGGTCAGCTACGACTCCGAGTGGCCCCAGGAAGTCCGGGTGGTCGACGGCGGGGCCGAGAACTTCGGCTACGGCGGGCCGTCGGTGTTCGCCACCGAGATGCGGGAGTTCGCCACGGCGTTCGCGGGCGGGCCCGAGCCGCGGATCGGGGCGAAGGACGCGCTGGCCGCGGTGCGGATCGTCCACGCCGCCGCCGAATCCGCGTGGACCGGGCGGGCCGTCGAACTGCCAGTGAGGGGAGCAGCGTGAAGGTCGCCATCCTGTCGTCCGCGCCCGAGGTCTACGCCAGGACGCTGCGCGGCCTGCCGGACGTCGAAGTCGTCGCCACGGCGGGCTGGGACGCGTTCGAGCCCGTCCGGCAGGCGGCCGAGGCCGGCGCGCGCGTGCTGTGCGAACACCCGACGGCCGCCAAGGAAGCGGACCTGAAGGCCGTGGTCGACGCCGGCGGCGACCGGCTCACCTTCGCGTCCCCGGCCTGCCACGGCGAGGCGTTCGCGGTGGTGCGCAAGGGAATCGCCGACGGCGGGATCGGCGAGCTGACGACCGTCCTCGGCTCGGTGACCACGAGTGCGGACGGGGTGCTGGGTGCCGCCGCGCCGTACCTGCTCGACCTGGCGGACGCCGTCCTCGGCGGTGAGCCCGCGCTGCAGGTGTACGCCCAGACCAACATCGTCCTCAGTGGACGGACCGGGGAAAGCGCGGCGGTGCTGACCGTGCGGTACCGGAGCGGGAAGGTGGCGTCGTTCGACTGCCGCCGCAGCGGTTCGGCGACGGGCCGCCCGGCCGTCACCTTCATCGGGGACAAGGGGAGCGTGCAGTACGACGCCGGTCCGCGGCTGCTCGACGGCGACCGGCCGGAGCTCGGCGGCGAAGACCTGCATGCGTTGCTGCTCAAGGACTTCCTCGGCGACGGGGCGGGGGCCGGGCCGGACGGTCAGGCCGCGCTGCGGACGTTCCGGATCATCCAGGCGGCCTACGAGTCGGCGCACACCGGGCAGCCCGTCGACCTGCCCTCCGGCGGCTGACGCGGCTTCGACCTGAAGGGGCTTTCTCCTGTGCCACAGGGGAAAGCCCCTTTTTGTCGGGTCACGCGGGCCGGGCCGGGGGCCTACCAGAGTGAGGGATGTCGCTTTGCGGTGGCTCGCCTAGCCTGAATCGAGAATGAAAATAACGCTCTGTGCTGGGAGATTCCCGAAATAGGTGGAGGCCGCGATGAGTGCTACGCAGGTGAAAATCGCGTTGAGCGGGGGCCCGGCCGAACTGGCGTTGGCGCACCGCAGCGTCGACGCCGCCGAACTGGGGAACACGCTCAAGATCCGCCACGGCGCCGGGTACGAGCACTTCGTGCACGGCGGGGAGTTCCAGGCCGTCGACGGCTGTGACATCGCGGTCTTCCGCTGGTCGCACCGCACGAAGATCGCCGAATAGGCCGCACCGATCTCCCACGGGAAAGGGTTCCATGACCGACGCAATATCCTTCGAGGTGCCGTGGGATCGGACCGACAAGTTCGACCCGCCCGCGATATTCGACGAGCTGCGCAAAGAACGTCCGCTCGCGAAGATGGTTTACCCGGACGGGCACGTCGGCTGGATCGTCTCCAGCTACGAGCTGGTCCGCGAGGTCCTCAGCGACCTGCGGTTCAGCCACAGCTGCGAGGTCGGCCACTTCCCGGTCACCCACCAGGGCCAGGTCATCCCGACCCACCCGCTGATCCCCGGCATGTTCATCCACATGGACCCCCCGGAGCACACCCGCTACCGCAAGCTGCTGACGGGCGAGTTCACCGTCCGCCGCACCAGCCGGCTGATCCCGCGCGTCGAGGCCGTGGCCGCCGAGCAGATCGAGGTCATGCGGGCCAAGGGCGGCCCCGCCGACATCGTCACGGACTTCGCCAAGCCGCTCGTCCTGCGCATGCTGGGCGAACTCGTCGGCCTGCCCTACGACGAACGCGACCGGTACGTGCCCGCGGTGACCCTCCTGCACGACGCGGAAGCCGATCCGGCGGAGGCCGCGGCCGCCTACGAGGTGGCCGGGAAGTTCTTCGACGAGGTCATCGAGCGGCGGCGGCAGCAGCCGCAGGACGACCTCATCAGCTCGCTCGTGAACGAGGACCTGACCCAGGAGGAACTGCGCAACATCGTCACCCTGCTGCTGTTCGCGGGGTACGAGACCACCGAGGGTGCGCTCGCCACCGGCGTCTTCGCGCTGCTGCACCACAGCGACCAGCTGGCGAAGCTGCGTGCGGAACCGGAGAAGCTCGACGCCGCGATCGAGGAGCTGCTGCGCTACCTGACCGTCAACCAGTACCACACCTACCGCACCGCGCTGGAGGACGTGAAGCTGGAGGGCGAGCTGATCAAGAAGGGCGACACGGTGACGGTGTCGCTGCCCGCGGCCAACCGCGACCCGGCCAAGTTCGGCTGCCCCGCGGAGCTCGACATCGAGCGCGACACCTCCGGGCACGTGGCGTTCGGCTTCGGCATCCACCAGTGCCTGGGCCAGAACCTCGCGCGCATCGAGCTGCGCGCCGGCTTCACCGCGCTCCTGCGGGCGTTCCCCGGTCTGAAGCTGGCCGTCCCGGCCGACGAGGTTCCGCTGCGGCTGAAGGGTTCCGTCTTCTCGGTGAAGGAGCTCCCCGTCTCCTGGTGAGCGTTCTTCCCGTCGTATAGCCGAAAGGATCTGCGGCACAGTGCGCACCGATCTCATCAAGCCACTTCACGTCGCACTCCTGGAGAACGCGACCCGCTTCGCCGGCAAAACCGCCTTCGCCGACGACCACCGGGCCGTCACCTACGGCGACCTCGAGGCGCGGACGCGGCGGCTGGCCGGGCACCTGGCCGGCCTCGGCGTCCGGCACGGGGACCGGGTGGCGATCTGCCTCGGCAACCGGGTGTCCACTGTGGAGAGCTACTACGCGATCCTGCGCGCGGGCGGCGTCGGCGTGCCGCTCAACCCCGGGTCGGCGACGGCCGAGCTGGAGTTCCCGCTGACCGACAGCGGCGCCACGGTGGTCATCACCGACGCCACCCAGGCCGCCCGGCTGCGGCTCGCGCCGGAGGTCGAGCTGCTGGTGACCGGCGACGACGTCCCGGCGGGCGCGCACGCGTACGACGAGCTCGCCGTCACCGAACCGGCCGAGGCCGCCGCGGACGACCTCGGCCTCGACGAACCGGCGTGGATGTTCTACACGTCCGGGACGACGGGCCGGCCCAAGGGCGTGGTGTCGACACAGCGCAACTGCCTCTGGTCCGTCGCGTCCTGCTACGTCCCGTTCCCGGGGCTGAGCGACGCGGACCGGGTGCTCTGGCCGCTCCCGCTGTTCCACAGCCTTTCGCACATCGCCTGCGTCCTGTCCGCGACCGTGGTCGGCGCGACCGTCCGGATCGCGGACGGCAGTTCCGCCGACGACGTGATGCGGCTGCTCCAAGCCGAGGACACGACGTTCCTGGCCGGCGTGCCGACCACCTACCACCACCTCGTGCGCGCCGCCCGGCAGAGCGGGTTTTCCGCCCCGAGCCTGCGGATCGGCCTGGCCGGGGGCGCGGTCCTCGGCGCCGGGCTGCGCAGCGAGTTCGAGGAGACCTTCGGCGTCCCGCTGATCGACGCCTACGGCAGCACCGAGACGTGCGGGGCCATCACCATGAACCCGCCGGACGGCGCCCGGGTCGACGGCTCGTGCGGCCGGCCCGTGCCCGGTGTCGGCGTGCGGGTCGTCGACCCCGAGACCGGGCTCGACGTCCCCGCCGGCCAGGAGGGCGAGGTCTGGGTCAAGGGGCCGAACGTCATGCTCGGCTACCACAACAGCCCGGAGGCGACCGCCGCGGCGATGCGCGACGGCTGGTTCCGGACCGGGGACCTGGCCCGGCGCGACGACGCCGGCTACTTCACCATCTGCGGCCGGATCAAGGAACTCGTCATCCGGGGCGGCGCGAACATCCACCCCGGCGAGGTCGAAGCGGTCCTGCGCACGGCCGACGGCGTCGCCGACGTGGCGGTCGGCGGCGTGCCGCACGACTCGCTCGGCGAGGTGCCGGTCGCCTACGTGATCCCCGGGCCGTCCGGGTTCGACGCGGACGCGCTGATCGGGAAGTGCCGCGAACAGCTGTCCGCCTACAAGGTGCCGGAGCGGATCCTCGAGGTCGCCCACATCCCGCGGACCGCGTCGGGCAAGATCCGGCGGAACCTGCTGGCCGGCGAGCCCGCCCGGGTGCGGTACGCCGCGGCCGAACACGAGGAGCAGTCCCGGTCCGCCGACGAGGCGGTCGCCGCGGCGCTGCGGGTGCGACTGTCCGGTTTGGACGAGCAGGCCCAGCGCGAGCTGCTCGAAGACCTCGTCCGCGCCCAGGCGGCCGACGTGCTGGGGCAGCCGGTCCCGGCCGGGCGCGCGTTCCGCGACCTCGGCTTCACCTCGCTGGCCATCGTCGAGCTGCGCAACCGGCTGACCGAGCGCACCGGCCTCTGGCTGCCCGCCAGCGCCGTCTTCGACCACCCGACCCCGGCGGCGCTCGCCGCCCGCGTCCGGGACGAGCTGCTCGGGCTCACCCAGAACATCGCCGAGCCGGTGGTGGCGGCCGACCCGGACGAGCCGATCGCGATCGTCGGCATGGCCTGCCGGCTGCCCGGTGGCGTGGCTTCCCCCGAAGACCTGTGGCGGCTGGTGGCCGAGGGTGTCGACGCCGTCTCGGCGTTCCCCGAGAACCGCGGCTGGGACCTGGACAACCTGATCGATCCCCAGCGGGAACGCGCCGGGACGTCGTACGTCGGCCAGGGCGGCTTCCTGCACGACGCCGGGCAGTTCGACGCGGGCTTCTTCGGGATTTCGCCGCGGGAGGCCGTGGCCATGGACCCGCAGCAGCGGCTGCTGCTGGAGACGTCGTGGGAGGCCCTCGAAAACGCCGGCGTCGACCCGATCGCGTTGAAGGGCACCGACACCGGCGTGTTCTCCGGCCTGATGGGCCAGGGCTACGGCTCCGGCGCGGTGTCGCCGGAACTCGAAGGCTTCGTCACCACCGGGGTCGCGTCGAGCGTGGCGTCGGGCCGGGTGTCGTACGTGCTGGGCCTGGAAGGGCCGGCGGTCACCGTGGACACCGCGTGTTCGTCGTCGCTGGTGGCGATGCACCTCGCCGCGCAAGCCCTGCGGCAGGGCGAGTGCTCGATGGCGCTCGCCGGCGGGGCCACCGTGATGGCCACGCCCGGTTCGTTCGTCGAGTTCTCCCGCCAGCGGGCGCTGGCGCCGGACGGGCGGTGCAAGGCCTTCGCGGCGGCGGCCGACGGGACCGGCTGGTCCGAGGGGGTCGGCGTGGTCGTGCTGGAACGGCTGTCGGTGGCGCGGGAACGCGGGCACCGGGTGCTGGCGGTGCTGCGCGGCAGCGCGGTCAACCAAGATGGCGCTTCGAACGGGCTCACCGCCCCGAACGGCCTCTCGCAGCAGCGGGTCATCCGGCGCGCGCTCGCCGCGGCCGGGCTGGCGCCGTCCGATGTGGACGCCGTCGAGGCGCACGGGACCGGGACGACCCTGGGTGACCCGATCGAGGCGCAGGCGCTGCTGGCGACCTACGGCCAGGAGCGGGAGCAGCCGTTGTGGCTCGGCTCGCTGAAGTCGAACATCGGTCACGCGCAGGCGGCCGCGGGGGTCGCCGGCGTGATCAAGATGGTGCAGGCGTTGCGGCACGAAGTCTTGCCGCCGACGCTGCACGTCGACAAACCGACTCTCGAGGTGGACTGGTCCGCCGGCGCGGTCTCGCTGGTGACGGAGGCTCGGACGTGGCCGCGGAACGGACGTCCCCGCCGGGCCGGCGTGTCGTCGTTCGGCGTCAGCGGCACGAACGCACACCTCATCCTGGAGGAAGCGCCCCAAGACCTCGTGAGTGAAAAAGCGGGTTCTAACCCTCCTTTCCACTCACGACCGGGTGTGGTGCCGCTGGTGGTGTCGGCGCGGAGTGCGGCAGCGCTGGCCGGGCAGGCTGAGAGGCTGGCGGCGTTCCTGGAAGGGGACGTCTCGCTGAGCGAGGTTGCCGGGGCGCTGGTGTCGCGGCGGGCGGTGCTGGACGAACGTGCGGTCGTCGTGGCCGGTTCGCGGGCGGAAGCCGTGGCCGGGCTGCGGGCGCTGAACGCCTCCGGTTCGGGGACGCCGCGCAAGGTCGTGTGGGTGTTCCCCGGCCAGGGGACGCAGTGGGCCGGGATGGGCCGGGAGCTGCTGGACGAGTCCCCGGTGTTCGCCGCGCGGATCGCCGAGTGCGCGGCCGCGCTGGAGCCGTGGGTCGACTGGTCGCTCATCGACGTCCTGCGGGGCGACGGCGACCTCGATCGGGTCGACGTGCTGCAGCCCGCGTGTTTCGCGGTGATGGTGGGGCTGGCCGCTGTCTGGGAGTCCGTGGGCGTGCGCCCGGACGCCGTTGTCGGGCATTCGCAGGGTGAGATCGCCGCTGCGTGCGTGTCGGGCGCGTTGTCGCTGGACGACGCGGCGAAGGTGGTGGCCCTGCGCAGCCAGGCCATCGCGGCGGAGCTCTCCGGCCGCGGCGGGATGGCGTCGGTCGCCTTGGGCGAGGACGACGTCGTCCCGCGGCTGGCGGACGGGGTCGAGGTGGCGGCCGTCAACGGGCCGGCCTCGGTCGTGATCGCCGGCGACGCCGAGGCCCTCGACAAGACCCTGGAAATCCTGGCCGGGGAAGGGATCCGCGTGCGGCGGGTGGCCGTGGACTACGCGTCCCACACCCGGCACGTCGAAGACATCCGGGACACCCTCGCCGAGGCACTGGCCGGGATCACCGCGCAGGCCCCGGTGGTGCCGTTCTACTCCACCGTCACGAGCGGGTGGATCCGTGACGCCGGGGTGCTGGACGGCGGCTACTGGTACCGCAACCTGCGCAACCAGGTCCGGTTCGGAGCGGCCGCGGCGGCTCTCCTCGACCAGGGCCACGGCGTGTTCGTCGAGGTCAGCGCCCACCCGGTGACGGTCCAGCCCCTGAGCGAGCTCACCGGGGACGCAGTCGGGACATTGCGGCGTGAAGACGGTGGCCTGCGCCGGCTCCTGACCTCGATGGGCGAACTGTTCGTCCGCGGCATCGACGTGGACTGGACCGCCGTCGTGCCCGCCGCCGGCTGGGTCGACCTGCCCACCTACGCCTTCGACCACCGGCACTACTGGCTCGAACCGGCCGAACCCGCCTCGGACGGCGACCCGCTCCTGGGCACGATCGTCAGCACGCCCGGCTCGGACCGCCACACCGCCGTGGCCCGGTGGACGCGCCGGGCGCAGCCCTGGGCCGTGGACGGCCTGGTGCCGAACGCGGCGCTGGTCGAGGCGGCCATCCGGCTCGGCGACCTGACCGGCACCCCCTTCCTCGCCGAACTGACCATCGACACGCCGGTGCGGCTGCCGCGGCGCGGTGGCCGTGACGTGCAGCTGATCGTCGGCGAGCCCGGCGAGCGGCGGCGGCGTCCGATCGAGGTCTTTTCCCGCGAGGCGGACGGACCGTGGACGCGGCACGCCCACGGCACCCTTGCTCCTCCCGTCGCCGCCGAGGTGTCAGACCCGGCGGCGGCGGGAGTCGCCACCGACGTCACCGTCGACGGGCTGCGGGACGCGGACCGGTACGGCCTCCACCCCGCGCTGCTCGACGCCGCTGTCCGCACGGTCATCGGCGAGGACCTGCTCCCGTCCGTCTGGACCGGCGTCTCCCTGCTGGCCGCCGGCGCCATGGCCGTCACGTGCACGCCGATCGCGAGCGGCTTCCGGCTGACCGACCCGGCCGGGCAACCCGTCCTGACCGTCGAAGCGGTGCGCGGCACGTCGTTCGCCCCGGAAGCGGGGACCACCGACGCGCTCTTCCGCGTCGACTGGACGGAAATCCCGCTGCCCGCCGAAGCCGCGGACTACGTGACGTACGAAGCCACGTCGGTCGAGGCGACCCTCGCCGCGCTCCAGAACTGGCTCGCGGACCCCTCGGAAACCCGGCTGGCCGTCGTCACCGGGGACTGCGCGGAACCCGGCGCGGCCGCGATCTGGGGCCTGGTGCGCTCGGCGCAGTCGGAACACCCCGGGCGGATCGTGCTGGCCGACCTCGACGACCCCGCCGTGCTGCCCGCCGTGGTGGCGAGTGGCGAGCCCCAGGTCAGGGTGCGGGGCGGCGTCGCTTCGGTGCCGCGGCTGGCCCGGGTGACCCCGCTGCCGCAGGCACGGCCGCTGAACCCCGAGGGGACCGTCCTGATCACCGGCGGCACCGGCACGCTCGGCGCGCTGACCGCCCGGCACCTCGCCACCGCGCACGGCGTCCGGCACCTGGTGCTGGTCAGCCGCCGCGGGGAAGCACCCGAGCTCCACGCCGAGCTGACCGCGCTCGGCGCGTCCGTCACCATCGCCGCCTGCGATGTGGCCGACCGGGCGCAGCTCGAAGCCGTCCTGCGGGCGGTTCCGGCCGAGCACCCGCTCACCGCCGTGATCCACACCGCCGGCGTGCTGGCCGACGGCGTCATCACCGAGCTGACCCCCGACCGGCTCGACACCGTGCGGCGCCCCAAGGTCGACGCCGCCCGGCACCTGGACGAGCTCACCCGGGACGCCGGCCTCGCCGCCTTCGTGCTGTTCTCCTCGGCCGCGGGCGTGCTCGGCAACCCCGGACAGGCCGGGTACGCGGCCGCCAACGCCGAGCTGGATGCCTTGGCGCAGCGGCGGAACGGCCTCGGTCTGCCCGCGGTGTCCATCGCGTGGGGCTACTGGTCGGCGGTCAGTGGGATGACCGCGCACCTGGGCGCCGCCGACCTGCGGCGCAACCAGCGGATCGGCATGTCCGGCCTCCCCGCCGACGAGGGCATGGCGCTGCTGGACGCCGCCATCGGCACCGGTGGCGCGCTGGTCGCGGCCAAGTTCGACGTGCCGGCGCTGCGGGCGGCGGCGAAGTCCGGTGGCCCGGTCCCGCCGCTGCTGCGCGGCCTCGCCCCGCTGCCGCGCCGGACGGCGGCCAAGACCGCGTCGCTGACCGAGCGGTTGGCCGGTCTGGGCGAAGCCGAGCAGGCCGAAGCCCTGCTGGACCTGGTCCGGCGGCACGCCGCCGAGGTCCTCGGCCACTCCGGTGCCGGGTCCGTCCACTCCGGACGGACGTTCAAGGACGCCGGCTTCGACTCGCTGACCGCGGTGGAGCTGCGGAACCGGCTCGCCGCCGCGACCGGGCTCACCCTGTCCCCGGCGATGATCTTCGACTACCCGAAGCCCCCGGCCCTCGCGGAACACCTGCGCACCAAGCTCTTCGGCGCCACCGCGGCGCGGCCGGCCGAGATCGGCACCGCCGCGGTGGACGAGCCGATCGCCATCGTGGCGATGGCGTGCCGGTTCCCCGGCGGCGTGCACAGCCCCGAGGACCTGTGGCGGCTGGTCGCCGACGGCGTCGACGCCGTCACCGAATTCCCCGCCGACCGCGGCTGGGACACCGACCGGCTCTACCACGAGGACCCCGACCACGAAGGCACCACGTACGTCCGGCACGGCGCCTTCCTCGATGACGCCGCCGGGTTCGACGCCGCCTTCTTCGGCATCTCGCCCAACGAGGCGCTCGCCATGGACCCGCAGCAGCGGCTGCTGCTGGAGACGTCCTGGGAGCTGTTCGAGCGCGCCGCGATCGACCCGACCACCCTGGCCGGGCAGGAGATCGGCGTCTTCGCCGGTGTCAACAGCCACGACTACAGCGTGCGGATGCACCGGGCCGCCGGGGTCGAGGGCTTCCGGCTCACCGGCGGCTCGGCGAGCGTGCTCTCCGGCCGCGTCGCCTACCACTACGGCATCGAAGGCCCGGCCGTCACGGTCGACACGGCGTGCTCGTCTTCGCTGGTGGCGCTGCACATGGCGGTGCAGGCGCTGCAGCGCGGCGAGTGCTCGATGGCCCTGGCCGGCGGCGTGATGGTGATGGGCACCGTCGAGACGTTCGTCGAGTTCTCCCGGCAGCGCGGGCTGGCCCCCGACGGCCGGTGCAAGGCGTTCGCCGACGCCGCGGACGGCACCGGCTGGTCCGAGGGGGTCGGCCTGCTCCTGGTGGAGCGGCTGTCCGAGGCCCGCCGCCGCGGCCACCAGGTCCTGGCCGTTGTCCGCGGTTCGGCGGTCAACTCCGACGGCGCGTCCAACGGCCTGACCGCCCCGAACGGCCCGTCCCAGCAGCGGGTGATCCGCAAGGCGCTGGCCGCGGCCGGACTGTCCCCAGCGGACGTCGACGCCGTGGAGGCGCACGGGACCGGGACGACTCTGGGCGACCCGATCGAGGCCGAGGCACTGCTCGCCACCTACGGCCAGGACCGGGAGCGGCCGCTGTGGCTCGGCTCGGTGAAGTCGAACCTCGGGCACACGCAGGCCGCGGCCGGTGTCGCCGGCGTGATCAAGATGGTCATGGCCATGCGCCACGGCGTCCTGCCGAAGACGCTGCACGTCGACCGGCCGTCGTCCCACGTGGACTGGTCGGCCGGGTCGGTGGAACTGCTGACCGAGGCCCGCGAGTGGGCGGGCACCGGCCACCCGCGCCGGGCGGGCGTGTCCTCGTTCGGCATCGGCGGCACCAACGCGCACGTCGTCCTTGAAGAGGTTCCGCAACCGGCCGAGGTGGTGGCGCCGGAGCCGGCCGAGTACCTGGTGCCCGTGCTCCTCTCCGCGCGGTCGGCCGCCGGACTGCGCGATCAGGCCGCACGGCTCGCCGGCTTCCTCGACACCGAGGTGCGCGTCCCCGACGTCGCGCACGCCCTGGCCAACACCCGGGCCCAGCTCGAGCACCGGGCCGTCGTCCTGGCTTCCGACCGGGAGCAGCTCCGCGGCGACCTCGCCGCCTTCGGCCCCGGCGTGGTGGCCGGGACGCCGGTGGACGGCAAGCTGGCCGTCCTCTTCACCGGCCAGGGCAGCCAATGGGCCGGGATGGGCCGCGAACTCTCCGAGGCCTTTCCGGTGTTCCGTGACGCCTTCGAGGCCGCCTGCGCCGCCGTGGATGCCCACCTCGGTGCGCGTCCGCTGCGCGAAGTCGTCTTCACCGACCGCGAGCTGCTCGACCGGACGATGTACACCCAGGGCGCGCTGTTCGCCGTGGAAACCGCGCTGTTCCGGCTCTTCGAGTCCTGGGGCGTCCGGCCGGACCTCCTCGCCGGCCACTCGATCGGCGAGCTCGCCGCCGCGCACGTGTCCGGGGTGCTCGACCTGGCCGAGGCGGGCGAACTGGTCGCCGCGCGCGGCCGGCTGATGCAGGCCCTGCCCGCGGGTGGCGCGATGGTCGCCGTCCAGGCCACCGAGGACGAGGTCGCGCCCCTGCTCGGCGCCACCGTGTGCGTCGCCGCGGTCAACGGCCCGGACGCGGTCGTGCTGTCCGGTGCCGAGGACGCCGTGCTGGCCGCCGCGGCCGAACTGGCGGCGCGCGGGCGCAAGACGAAACGGCTGACCGTCAGCCACGCCTTCCACTCGCCGCTCATGGAGCCGATGCTCGACGACTTCCGCGCGGTCGCGGAACGCCTGACCTACCGGCCCGGTTCGCTGCCCGTCGTCTCGACGCTGACCGGGGAGATCGCGGCGCTCGACACCTCCGACTACTGGGTCCGCCAGGTGCGCGACGCGGTGCGGTTCAGCGCCGCCGTCACCGCGCTGAGCAGCCTGGGCGCGACGACGTACCTCGAGCTCGGCCCGGGCGGCGCGCTGGCCGCCATGGCGCTCGGGACGCTCGGCGGGTCCGAGCGGAGCTGCGTCGCCACCCTGCGCAAGAACGGCGCCGAGGTCCCCGACGTCCTGACCGCGCTCGCCGAACTGCACGTCCGCGGCGTGGCCGTCGACTGGACCACGGTCCTCGACCGGCCGGGAACGGCGGTCGGCACCGTCCTGCCCACCTACGCCTTCCAGCACCAGCGCTTCTGGGTCGGCACCGACGACGACCCGGTGCAGGTCGCCCCGCCCGCTGAGCCGATCGCCGCCCGGCCGGTGGAAGACGTCCTCGAGCTGGTCCGGGAGAGCGCCGCGGTGGTGCTCGGGCACCGGGACACCGGCGCGTTCGACCTCGACCGGTCCTTCAAGGACCACGGGTTCGACTCCCTCAGCGCGATCAAGCTGCGCAACCGCCTGCGTGACTTCACCGGTGTGGAGCTGCCCAGCACGCTGATCTTCGACTACCCGAACCCGGCCGTCCTCGCCGACCACCTGCGGGCCGAACTCTCCGGCGAGCGCCCGGCCGCGCCGGTCGTGGTGACGCGGGACGTCTCCGACGAGCCCATCGCCATCGTCGGCATGAGCACCCGGCTGCCGGGCGGAGCGGACAGCCCCGAAGCGCTGTGGCACCTCATCGCGGAAGGCCGGGACGCCATCACCGGCTTCCCCGTCGACCGCGGCTGGGACCTCGACGGCCTCTACCACCCGGACCCGGCCCACGCCGGGACGAGCTACACGCGTTCGGGCGGCTTCCTGCACGACGCGGCCCAGTTCGACGCGGGCCTCTTCGGGATCTCGCCGCGCGAAGCCCTGGCCATGGACCCGCAGCAGCGGCTGCTGCTGGAGACGTCGTGGGAGGCCCTCGAACGCGCGGGCGTCGACCCGCTCTCCGCGCGCGGCAGCGACGTCGGCGTCTTCACCGGGATCGTCCACCACGACTACGTGACCCGGCTGCGCGAAGTGCCCGAAGACGTCCAGGGCTACACGATGACCGGGACGGCTTCGAGCGTGGCGTCCGGCCGAGTGGCCTACGTCTTCGGCTTCGAAGGCCCGGCGGTCACGGTGGACACGGCGTGCTCGTCGTCGCTGGTGGCGATCCACCTCGCGGCGCAGGCGTTGCGGCAGGGCGAGTGCTCGATGGCACTGGCCGGCGGCGCGACCGTGATGGCCAGCCCGGACGCCTTCCTGGAGTTCTCCCGCCAGCGCGGCCTGTCCGCGGACGGCCGGTGCAAGGCGTACGCGGAGGGCGCGGACGGCACGGGCTGGGCCGAGGGCGTCGGCGTGGTCGTCCTCGAACGGCTTTCGGTGGCGCGGGAACGCGGGCACCGCGTCCTGGCCGTCCTGCGGGGTTCCGCGGTGAACCAGGACGGCGCTTCCAACGGCCTGACCGCCCCGAACGGGCCGTCGCAACAGCGGGTGATCCGCGGCGCGCTGGCTTCGGCCGGGCTGGCACCGTCCGATGTGGACGTCGTCGAGGGCCACGGGACGGGGACGGCGCTGGGTGACCCGATCGAGGTCCAGGCGCTGCTCGCCACCTACGGGCAGGAGCGGGAGCAGCCGCTGTGGCTCGGTTCCCTGAAGTCGAACATCGGGCACACGCAGGCCGCGGCCGGGGTCGTCGGCGTGATCAAGATGGTCATGGCCATGCGCCACGGCGTCATGCCGGCCACGCTGCACGCCGGCGAGCGCACGAGCCAGGTCGACTGGTCCGCGGGCGCGATCGAGGTGCTGACCGAGGCCCGCGAGTGGCCGCGGAACGGACGTCCGCGCCGGGCGGGCGTGTCCTCCTTCGGGGCCAGCGGCACGAACGCGCACCTGATCATCGAGGAAGCCCCGGATGCCGACCTGCCGCGGCCCGTCGTGAGTGGAAAGGAGGGTTCTAACCCTCCTTTCCACTCACGACCGCCGGTGGTGCCGCTCGTGGTGTCCGCGCGCAGCACCGCGTCGCTGGCCGGGCAGGCCGGGCGGTTGGCCGCGGTTGTCGAGAGCGAGACGTTGGCGGGCGTCGCCGGGGCGCTGGTGTCGGGGCGGGCGACGCTGAACGAGCGCGCGGTCGTCATCGCGGGCACGGTCGAGGAGGCCCAGGCCGGGTTGCAGGCGCTGGCCCGCGGCGAGAACGCGCCCGGTGTCGTGACCGGGACCGCGGGCAAGCCGGGCAAGGTCGTCTGGGTGTTCCCCGGCCAGGGCTCGCAGTGGGCCGGGATGGGCCGCGAGCTGCTGGAAGAGTCGCCGGTGTTCGCCGAGCGGATCAAGGAGTGCGCCTCCGCGCTGGAGCAGTGGACGGACTGGTCGCTGCTCGACGTGCTGCGCGGCGACGCCGACCTCCTGCACCGCGTCGACGTGGTGCAGCCCGCCAGCTTCGCGATGATGGTCGGCCTCGCCGCCGTGTGGGAGTCACTGGGTGTCGTCCCCGACGCCGTGCTGGGCCACTCCCAGGGCGAGATCGCCGCCGCGTGCGTGTCCGGGGCGCTGTCGCTGGACGACGCGGCGAAGGTGGTCGCGTTGCGCAGCCAGGCCATCGCCGCGGAACTGGCCGGACGCGGTGGCATGGCCTCGGTCGCGTTGAGCGAAGAGGGCGCGGTCGCGCGGCTGACGCCGTGGGCGGACCGGGTCGAGGTGGCCGCCATCAACAGCCCCTCCTCGGTCGTCATCGCGGGCGACGCGCAGGCCCTGGACGAGGCCCTCGACGCGCTGGCGGCCGACGGCGTCCGGGTGCGGCGGGTGGCGGTGGACTACGCCTCGCACAGCCGGCACGTCGAGGACATCGCCGGCACCCTGGACCGGACCCTGGCCGGGATCGACGCGCAGGCGCCGGCCATCCCGTTCTATTCCACCGTCCTCGGTGCCTGGATCGAGCGGGGCGTCGTCGACGGGGGCTACTGGTACCGGAACCTGCGGCAGCAGGTGCGGTTCGGCCCGTCGGTCGCGGACCTGGCCGGGCTGGGGCACACGGTGTTCGTGGAGATCAGCGCCCACCCGGTGCTGGCCCAGCCCCTGAACGAGATCAGCGACGACGCCGTGGTGACCGGTTCCCTGCGGCGCGAAGACGGCGGGCTCCGGCGCCTGCTGGCGTCGGCCGCCGAGCTGTACGTCCGCGGCGTGCCCGTCGGCTGGGCCGCGACGCTGCCCGCGGCCGGCTGGGTCGACCTGCCGACGTACGCCTTCGACCGCCGCCACTTCTGGCTGCACGAAGCCGAGAAGGCGGAGGCCGCCGAAGGCGCGGACGGCGAGTTCTGGACCGCGGTCGAGAAGTCTGATGTGGACAGTCTGGCTGAGCTCCTCGAACTGGTGCCGGAACAGCGCGGGGCGCTCAGCACCGTGGTGCCCGTGCTGGCCGGGTGGCGCGACCGGCGCCGGGAGCGCTCGACCGCCGAGAAGCTGCGCTACCAGGTCACCTGGCTGCCGCTGGAGCGCGAAGCCACCGGGGTACCGGGCGGCCGCTGGCTGGCCGTCGTCCCCGCCGGCACCAGCGACACGCTGCTGAAGGAGCTGGCCGGCCAGGGCCTCGACCTCGTCCGGCTGGAGGTCGAGGAGCCGTCGCGGGACCAGCTCGCCGAGCGGTTGCGGGGTGTCCTGGCGGCGAACGACCTCACCGGCGTCCTGTCGCTGCTCGCACTCGACGGCGGGCCCGCGGACGCCACCGAGATCACCGCTTCGACGCTCGCGCTGGTCCAGGCCCTGGGCGACACGAACGTCGCCGCGCCGCTGTGGTGCCTCACCTCCGGCGCGGTCAACATCGGCATCCAGGACGCCGTCACCGCCCCGGCCCAGGCGGCCGTGTGGGGCCTCGGCCGCGCCGTCGCGCTGGAGCGCCTCGACCGGTGGGGCGGCCTCGTCGACCTGCCCGCCGCGACCGACGCACGCACGGCCCAAGCCCTGCTCGGTGTCCTGAACGGCGCCGGCGGCGAGGACCAGCTCGCGGTCCGGCGGTCGGGCGTCTACCGCAGGCGGCTGGTCCGCAAGCCGGTGCCGGAGTCCGCGTCGAGCAAGTGGGAACCCCGCGGCACGGTCCTGGTCACCGGCGGG
Source organism: Amycolatopsis sp. cmx-13-12 (assembly GCA_049998155.1). GTDB lineage: Bacteria > Actinomycetota > Actinomycetes > Mycobacteriales > Pseudonocardiaceae > Amycolatopsis. Next base: position 307,225 of record JAEBES010000004.1, read on the forward strand.
GCCGACGGGCTCGGCCGGCACGCCTCGGTCTGGCTCGCGCAGTCCGGCGCCGAGCGGCTCATCGTCACCGGCACCGGCGGCGTCGAAGAACTGCGGGCCGAGCTGGCGGAGTTCGGCGTCACGGTCGAGTTCCGCGCCGACACCGACCGGGACGCGATCGCGCGGCTGGTGGCGGACTCGGAGGTCACCGCCGTGGTGCACGCAGCTGACATCGCGCAGACCAGCTCCGTCGACGACACCGGGCGCGCCGACCTCGACGCGGTGTTCACCGCCAAGGTGACCACCGCGGTGTGGCTGGACCAGCTGTTCGAGGACACCCCGCTCGACGCCTTCGTCGTGTTCTCCTCCATCGCCGGGATCTGGGGCGGCGGTGGGCAGGGCCCGGCCGGTGCGGCGAACGCCGTCCTCGACGCCCTCGTCGAATGGCGCCGGGCCCGCGGCCTCAAGGCGACGTCGATCGCCTGGGGCGCCCTGGACCAGATCGGCATCGGCATGGACGAGGCCGCCCTCGCCCAGCTGCGCCGCCGCGGTGTCCTCCCGATGGCGCCGCCCCTGGCGGTCACGGCGATGGTGCAGGCGGTCGCCGGCAACGAGAAGGCCGTGGCGGTGGCCGACATGGACTGGGATGCCTTCATCCCCGCGTTCACGTCGGTGCGGCCCAGCCCGCTGTTCGCCGACCTGCCGGAGGCGAAGGCAATCCTCCAAGCGGCCCAGGACGACGGCGAGAACGGCGACACCGCGGCGTCGCTCGCGGACTCCCTGCGGGCGGTCCCGGACGCCGAGCAGAACCGCATCCTGCTGAAGCTGGTCCGCGGGCACGCCTCGACGGTCCTCGGCCACAGCGGCGCCGAGGGGATCGGCCCGCGGCAGGCGTTCCAGGAGGTCGGCTTCGACTCCCTGGCCGCGGTCAACCTCCGCAACAGCCTGCACGCGGCCACCGGGCTGAAGCTGCCCGCGACGCTGATCTTCGACTACCCCACCCCGGAGGCGCTGGTCGGCTACCTGCGCGTCGAACTCCTCCGGGAAGCCGACGACGGCCTGGAGGGCCGGGAAGACGACCTCCGGCGGGTCCTCGCGGCCGTGCCGTTCGCCCGGTTCAAGGAAGCGGGCGTCCTGGAGGCCCTGCTCGGCTTGGCCGAAGCGGAAACCGGCGCGGAGCCTGCGGTCCCCGAACCGGCGGCCGCCGACGACGCAGAACTGATCGACGCACTGGACATCTCCGGTCTCGTGCAACGGGCCCTCGGGCAGACGAGCTGACCGCCGATGGCGAACGAATCGTGGAGGAAGAACATGTCCGCGCCGAACGAGCAGATCGTTGACGCACTGCGCGCCTCGCTGAAGGAGAACGTCCGCCTCCAGCAGGAGAACGCCGCGCTCACCGCGGCCGCCGCGGAGCCCGTCGCGATCGTCTCCATGGCCTGCCGCTACGCCGGCGGGATCCGCGGCCCGGAGGACTTCTGGCGCGTGGTCTCCGAAGGTGCCGACGTCTACACCGGTTTTCCCACCGACCGCGGCTGGGACGTCGAGGGCCTCTACCACCCGGACCCCGACAACCCGGGGACGACGTACGTGCGGGAGGGCGCCTTCCTGCAGGACGCGGCCCAGTTCGACGCCGGGTTCTTCGGCATCTCGCCGCGCGAGGCCCTCGCCATGGACCCGCAGCAGCGGCAGCTCCTGGAGGTGTCCTGGGAGACCCTCGAGCGGGCCGGCATCGACCCGCATTCGGTGCGGGGCAGCGACATCGGCGTCTACGCCGGGGTCGTCCACCAGGACTACGCCCCCGACCTCAGCGGGTTCGAGGGCTTCATGAGCCTGGAGCGCGCCCTCGGCACCGCGGGAGGCGTCGCCTCCGGCCGGGTCGCCTACACGCTCGGGCTCGAAGGCCCCGCGGTCACCGTCGACACGATGTGCTCGTCGTCGCTGGTGGCCATTCACCTCGCCGCACAGGCCCTTCGCCGCGGTGAGTGCTCGATGGCCCTCGCCGGTGGCTCGACCGTGATGGCGACGCCGGGCGGGTTCGTCGGCTTCGCGCGCCAGCGGGCCCTGGCCTTCGACGGGCGCTGCAAGTCCTACGCCGCGGCCGCCGACGGCTCCGGCTGGGCCGAGGGCGTCGGCGTCCTGCTGCTGGAGCGGCTTTCGGTGGCGCGCGAACGCGGGCACCAGGTCCTGGCCGTCATCCGCGGCAGCGCGGTCAACCAGGACGGTGCGTCGAACGGCCTGACCGCCCCGAACGGCCCGGCCCAGCAGCGGGTCATCCGCAAGGCGCTGGCCGCGGCCGGACTGACACCGTCCGATGTGGACACCGTCGAGGGGCACGGCACCGGGACGGTCCTCGGCGACCCCATCGAGGTCCAGGCGCTGCTGGCCACCTACGGGCAGGGCCGCGACCCGCAGCAGCCGCTGCTGCTCGGCTCGGTCAAGTCGATCGTCGGGCACACGCAGGCGGCGTCCGGCGTGGCCGGCGTGATCAAGATGGTCCAGTCGCTGCGGCACGGGCAGCTCCCGGCCACCCAGCACGTCGACGCGCCGACGCCCCAGGTGGACTGGTCGGCGGGCTCGATCGAGCTGCTGACCGAAGGCCGCGAGTGGCCGAGCAACGGCCACCCGCGCCGCGGCGCGGTCTCCGCGTTCGGCGCCAGCGGCACCAACGCGCACATGATCCTCGAAGAAGCCCCCGAAGACCTCGTGAGTGGTAATTCGGGTTCTAACCCTAATTACCACTCACGACCGGGGGTGGTGCCGTTGGTGGTGTCGGCGGCGACGGCGGCGTCGCTGGCCGCTCAGGCCGGGCGGCTGGCGGAGGTCGGTGACGTTCCGCTGGCCGATGTGGCCGGGACGCTGGTGTCCGGGCGCGCGGTGCTCAGCGAACGTGCGGTCGTGGTGGCCGAGTCGGCCGAGGAAGCCGTGAGCGGGCTGCAGGCGCTTGCCCGTGGTGAAAGCGCGCCCGGCCTGCTCACCGGACGCGGCTCGGGTGCGCCGGGCAAGGTCGTCTGGGTCTTCCCCGGCCAGGGGACGCAGTGGGCCGGGATGGGCCGGGAACTCCTGGATTCCTCGGCGGTGTTCGCGGCGCGGATCGCCGAGTGCGAGGCCGCGCTCGGGCGGTGGGTCGACTGGTCGCTGACCGACGTCCTCCGCGGCGACGCCGACCTCCTGGACCGGGTCGACGTCGTGCAGCCGGCGAGCTTCGCCGTGATGGTCGGGCTCGCGGCCGTGTGGGCCTCGCTCGGCGTCGAGCCCGAGGCCGTGGTCGGCCACTCGCAGGGTGAGATCGCGGCCGCCTGCGTGTCCGGCGCACTGTCCCTTGAGGACGCGGCGAAGGTGGTGGCCCTGCGCAGCCAGGCGATCGCCGCCTCGCTGGCCGGCCGGGGCGGGATGGCCTCGGTCGCGCTGAGCGAAGAAGACGCGACCGCGCGGATCGAGGCGTGGGCGGCCCGCGTGGAGGTCGCGGCGGTCAACGGGCCGACGTCCGTGGTGATCGCCGGGGACGCCGAAGCCCTGGACGAAGCCCTCGACGCGCTTGATGACCAGGGGGTCCGGATCCGGCGGGTGGCGGTGGACTACGCCTCCCACACCCGGCACGTCGAAGCCGCCCGCGAGGCACTGGCCGAGATGCTCGGCGGGATCCGCGCGCAGGCCCCGGAAATCCCGTTCTACTCGACCGTCACCGGCGAGTGGGTCGAGGACGCCGACGTCCTCGACGGCGGGTACTGGTACCGCAACCTGCGTCGTCAGGTCCGGTTCGGCCCGGCCGTGGCCGCGCTGATCGAGCAGGGCCACCGGGTCTTCGTCGAGGTCAGCGCGCACCCCGTGCTGGTCCAGCCGATCAACGAGCTCGTCGACGACAGCGACGCCGTCGTCACCGGGACGCTGCGGCGCGAGGACGGCGGCCTCCGGCGCCTGCTGGCTTCGGCGGCCGAGCTGTTCGTGCGCGGCGTGACCGTGGACTGGGCCGGCGTGCTGCCGCCGTTCCGCCGGGTCGAGCTGCCGACGTACGCCTTCGACCACCAGCACTACTGGCTGCAGATGGGCACCGCGGCGACCGACGCGGTGTCGCTCGGTCTGGCCGGCGCCGACCACCCGCTGCTCGGCGCGGTCGTCCCGCTGCCGCAGTCCGACGGCCTCGTCTTCACCTCGCGGCTGTCGCTGAAGACGCACCCGTGGCTGGCCGGCCACGCGATCGGCGGGGTCGTGCTCATCCCGGGCACGGTCTACGTCGACCTCGCCCTGCGGGCCGGGGACGAGCTCGGCTTCGGCGTCCTGGAGGAGCTCGTCATCGAGGCGCCGCTGGTGCTGGGCGAGCGCGGCGGGGTCCGCGTGCAGGTCGCGGTGAGCGGGCCGAACGAAACCGGCTCCCGCGCGGTGGACGTCTTCTCCATGCGGGACGACGGCGACGACTGGACCCGGCACGCGACCGGTCTCCTCGGCGCGACGACGTCCCGGGAGCCGAGCCGCTTCGACTTCGCCGCCTGGCCGCCCGCCGGGGCCGAGCCGATCGACGTCGGGAACTTCTACTCCGACCTCACCGAGCGCGGCTACGCCTACAGCGGCGCGTTCCAGGGCATGCGGGCGGTCTGGCGGCGTGGTGCCGAGGTGTTCGCCGAGGTCGCGCTGCCCGACGACCACCGCGAGGACGCCGGCAAGTTCGGCCTCCACCCCGCGCTGCTCGACGCCGCCCTGCACACGAACGCCTTCGCCAACCCCGACGACGACCGCAACGTGCTGCCGTTCGCGTGGAACGGCCTGGTCCTGCACGCCGTCGGTGCTTCGGCGCTGCGGGTGCGGGTCGCACCGGGCGGCCCGGACGCGCTGACGTTCCAGGCCGCCGACGAGACCGGCGGCCTGGTCGTCACCATGGATTCGCTGGTGTCCCGCGAGGTTTCGGCCGCACAGCTGGAGACGGCGGCGGGCGAAGAGCGCGACTCGCTGTTCCAGGTGGACTGGGTCGAGCTGCCCGCGACCGAAACCGTGGCCACGGACCACGTCGAGGTGCTCGAAGCCGCCGGCGGGGCGCCGCTGGAGCTGACCACCCGGGTGCTGGAAGCCGTCCAGGCGTGGCTCGAAGGCGCGGCCGACGACGCCCGGCTGGTCGTGGTGACCCGCGGCGCCGTCCGCGAGGTGACCGACCCCGCCGGGGCCGCCGTGTGGGGCCTGGTGCGGGCCGCGCAGGCGGAGAACCCGGGCCGGATCATCCTCGTCGACACCGACGGTGACGTCCCGCTGGGTGCCGTGCTGGGCAGCGGCGAACCGCAGCTCGCCGTGCGCGGCGGCGCCTTCTCCGTCCCGCGGCTGGCCCGCGCCGCCGGTGACGTGCCGGAGGCGCCCGCGGTGTTCCGTCCGGACGGGACGGTCCTGCTCACCGGCGGCACCGGCTCGCTGGGCGCGCTCGTAGCCAAGCACCTGGTCGCCCGGCACGGCGTCCGGCGGCTGGTGCTCGCGAGCCGTCGAGGGGTGGCCGCCGAAGACCTCCTCGCCGAGCTGACCGGGCAGGGCGCGTCGGTGGCCGTGGTGGCCTGCGACGTCTCCGACCGCGACCAGGTCGCCGCGCTGCTGGCCGAGCACCGCCCGACCGGCGTCGTGCACTTGGCGGGCCTGCTCGACGACGGCGTCATCGGGGCGCTGAACCGGGAGCGGCTGGCCGGGGTGTTCGCGCCCAAGGTCGACGCCGTCCAGCACCTCGACGAGCTGACGCGGGACAGCGAGCTCGACGCCTTCGTCGTGTTCTCGTCCGCGGCCGCGCTGATGGGCTCGGCCGGCCAGGGCAACTACGCGGCGGCCAACGCCTTCCTCGACGGCCTGATGGCCGGGCGCCGCGCGGCGGAACGGCCCGGCGTGTCCCTCGCGTGGGGCCTGTGGGAGCAGGCCGACGGCCTGACCGCCCACCTCAGCGCGACCGACCAGGCCCGGATGAGCCGCGGCGGCGTGCTCGCCATGACGCCCGCCGAGGCCCTGGAGATCTTCGACATCGGCCTGGCCACCGACCAGGCGCTGCTCGTGCCGATCAAGCTCGACCTGAAGACCCTGCGCAGCGCCGGGGAGGTCCCGCACCTGCTGCGCGGCCTGGTCCGCGTGAGCCGGCGGGTGGCGCGGACCGCCGCCGCGAGCGGTGGCGGCGGCCTGGTCCAGAAGCTCGCCGGCAAGCCGGTCGAAGAGCAGGAAGCCGTCCTGCTCGGCATCATCCAGGCCGAGGCGGCCGCGGTGCTCGGCTTCAACGCCCCCGAGCTGGCCCAGGGCACCCGCGGGTTCAGCGACCTCGGTTTCGACTCGCTGACCGCGGTCGAGCTGCGGAACCGGCTGAGCGCGGCGACGGGGGTCAAGCTGCCCGCCACGCTCGTCTTCGACTACCCGACGCCGGTGGCGCTCGCCCGCCACCTGCGTGAGGAACTGGGCGAGACGGTGGCCGGCGCGCCCGCCGCCCCGGCGACCGTCGCCGCGGACGCGGGCGAGCCGATCGCCATCGTCGGCATGGCCTGCCGCCTCCCGGGCGGCGTCATGAGCCCCGACGACCTGTGGCGGATGGTCGCCGACGGCCGCGACGGCATGTCGGCCTTCCCCGAAGACCGCGGCTGGGACCTGGACGGCCTGTTCGACTCGGACCCGGAGCGCCCGGGCACGGCCTACATCCGGCAGGGCGGCTTCCTGCACGAGGCCGCGCTGTTCGACCCGGGCTTCTTCGGCATCTCGCCGCGCGAAGCCCTGGCCATGGACCCGCAGCAGCGCCTGCTGCTCGAAGCCTCTTGGGAAGCCCTCGAACGCGCGGGCATCGACCCGACGAAGACCCGCGGCGACGCTGTCGGCGTCTTCTCCGGCGTCTCCATCCACGACTACCTCGAGTCCCTGAGCAACATGCCCGCCGAACTCGAAGGCTTCGTCACCACGGCCACCGCGGGCAGCGTGGCCTCGGGCCGGGTGTCCTACACCTTCGGGTTCGAGGGCCCGGCGGTCACCGTGGACACGGCGTGCTCGTCGTCGCTGGTGGCGATCCACCTCGCCGCGCAGGCGCTCCGGCAGGGCGAGTGCACGATGGCCCTGGCCGGCGGGGTCGCCGTGATGGGCTCGCCGATCGGCGTCATCGGCATGTCGCGCCAGCGCGGGATGGCCGAGGACGGCCGGGTGAAGGCGTTCGCCGACGGCGCGGACGGGACCGTCCTGTCCGAAGGTGTCGGCATCGTCGTCCTCGAACGGCTTTCGGTGGCCCGCGAACGCGGGCACCAGGTGCTCGCCGTGCTCCGCGGCAGCGCGGTGAACCAGGACGGCGCTTCGAACGGCCTCACCGCCCCGAACGGGCCTTCGCAGCAGCGGGTGATCCGCGCCGCGCTGGCCGGCGCCGGGCTGCAACCGTCCGAAGTGGACGCCGTCGAGGCGCACGGCACTGGCACCGCGCTGGGCGACCCGATCGAGGCCCAGGCCCTGCTGGCCACCTACGGCAAGAACCGCGAGACGCCGCTGTGGCTCGGCTCGCTGAAGTCGAACATCGGCCACACGCAGGCGGCCGCGGGCGTGGCCGCCGTCATCAAGATGGTCCAGGCGCTGCGGCACGACACCCTGCCGCCGACCCTCCACGTGCAGGAACCCACCAAGCAGGTGGACTGGTCCGCGGGCGCGGTCGAGCTGCTGACCGAGGGCCGCGAGTGGGCCCGCAACGGCCACCCGCGCCGGGCCGGCGTCTCGTCGTTCGGCATCAGCGGCACCAACGCGCACCTGATCCTCGAAGAGGCGCCCGCCGACGACGCCGCCGAGGCGGACGTGCCCGACGGCGTGGTGCCCGTGGTGGTGTCGGCGCGCAGCGCCGGTTCACTGGCGGGCCAGGCCGGACGGCTGGCGGCGTTCCTCGACGGGGACGTCCCGCTGACCCGCGTGGCGGGTGCGCTGCTGGCGACCCGGGCGACGCTGACCGACCGGGCCGTCGTCGTGGCCGGCTCGGCCGCGGAAGCCCGGGAGGGGCTGACCGCGCTGGCCCGCGGCGAAAGCGCGACCGGCCTGGTCACCGGCATCGCCGGGATGCCCGGCAAGACCGTCTGGGTGTTCCCCGGCCAGGGAACGCAGTGGGCCGGCATGGGCCGCGAGCTCCTCGACTCCTCGCCGGTGTTCGCCGAGCGGATCGCCGAGTGCGCGGCCGCGCTGGAACCGTGGATCGACTGGTCGCTCATCGACGTCCTGCGCGGCGACGGTGAGCTGGACCGGGTCGACGTGCTGCAGCCGGCGTGTTTCGCGCTGATGGTGGGGCTGGCCGCCGTCTGGGCCTCGGCCGGGGTCGTGCCCGACGCCGTGCTGGGGCACTCCCAGGGCGAGATCGCCGCCGCCTGCGTGTCGGGTGCGCTGTCCCTCGAGGACGCCGCGAAGGTGGTGGCGTTGCGCAGCCAGGCGATCGCGGCGGAGCTGTCGGGCCGCGGCGGCATGGCGTCGGTCCAGCTGAGCCACGACGAGGTGGCCGCCCGGCTCGCGCCGTGGGACGGCCGCGTCGAGATCGCCGCGGTCAACGGCCCGTCGTCGGTGGTGATCGCGGGCGACGCCGAAGCGCTCACCGAGGCCGTCGAAGCCCTGGGCGGCCGGCGGGTGGCCGTGGACTACGCGTCCCACACCCGGCACGTCGAAGACATCCGCGACACCCTCGCCGAGGCACTGGCCGGGATCACCGCGCAGGCCCCGGTGGTGCCGTTCTACTCGACCGTCACCGGTGAGTGGATCACCGAAGCCGGGGTCGTCGACGGCGGCTACTGGTACCGGAACCTGCGCAACCAGGTCGGCTTCGGCCCGGCCGTTGGGGAGTTGATCGAGCAGGGTCACGGCGTGTTCGTGGAGGTCAGTGCCCACCCGGTGCTGGTGCAGCCGATCAGCGACCTCACCGACGACGTGGTGGTGACCGGGACGCTGCGGCGGCAGGACGGCGGACTGCGGCGGCTGCTGACGTCGATGGCCGAGCTGTTCGTCCGGGGTGTCCCGGTCGACTGGGCCACGATGGCGCCGCCCGCGCGCGTCGAGCTGCCGACGTACGCCTTCGACCACCAGCACTTCTGGCTCAGCCCGCCCGCCGCGGCCGACGCGCCCGCGCTCGGCCTGGCCGGGGCCGGCCACCCGCTGCTCGGCGCGGTCGTGACGCTGCCGCAGTCCGGCGGCCTGGTGTTCACCTCGCGCCTGTCGGTGCGGACGCACCCGTGGCTGGCCGACGGCGTCCCGAGCACCGCCCTGGTGGAGCTGGCCGTGCGGGCCGGTGACGAAGCCGGCTGCCCGGTCCTCGACGAGCTGACCGTCGAAGCTCCGCTGGTCCTGCCCGAAAGCGGTGGCCTGCGGGTGCAGGTCATCGTGAGCGGCGAGCGCACGGTCGAGGTGTATTCGCAGCGCGAAGACGACGAGGACTGGACCCGCAACGCCACCGGGCACCTCTCGGCCACGGCGCCGGCGCGCGAGCCCTTCGACTTCACCGCGTGGCCCCCGGCCGGCGCGCAGCGGGCCGACGGCTTCTGGCGGCGTGGCGAGGAGATCTTCGCCGAGGTCGCGGTGCCCGAGGGGCTGGACGCCGGTGCGTTCGGCATCCACCCGGTGCTGCTGGACGCGGCCCTGCGCCCGGTCCTCGCGCACGATGAGGAGCCGGCGGAGTGGCACAGCCTGGTCCTGCACGCCGCGGGTGCCTCGGCCCTGCGGGTGCGGCTGGTGCCCGGCGTCTCCCTCGAAGCGGCCGACGAAACGGGTGGCCTCGTCCTCACCGCGGGTGCGGTGGTGGGCCGGGAGCTCTCGGCCGGGACGCCCCGCGCCGGATCGCTGTACCGGGTCGGCTGGACCGAAGTGTCCCTTGCGGACGGTGCGACGCCGGACCGGGTCGAGGTGGTCGAGGCCTTCGGCGAGGAGCCCCTGGACCTGACCGCCCGGGTGCTGGAAGCCGTCCAGACGTTCCTCGACGGCGCGGCGGAGGACGCCCGGCTGGTCGTGGTGACCCGCGGCGCCGTCCGCGACGTGACCGACCCGGCCGGGGCGGCCGTGTGGGGCCTGGTCCGGGCCGCGCAGGCGGAGAACCCCGACCGGATCGTCCTGCTCGACACCGACGGTGAGGTCCCGCTCGGTGCGGTCCTCGCGAGCGACGAGCCGCAGGTCGCGGTACGCGCCGGGAAGTACTTCGTGCCCCGGATCGCCCGCGTGGAACACAGCGACGCCGCCGTGTTCCGCCCGGACGGGACGGTCCTGATCTCGGGCGCCGGTGCGCTCGGCGGTCTGGTGGCCCGGCGCCTGGTGGAGCGCCACGGGGTGCGGAAGCTGGTGCTGGCGTCCCGGCGCGGCGCGGAGGCCGAAGGCGTGGCGGAACTGGTCGCCGAGCTGGCTGCGGAAGTGGCGGTGGTGGCGTGCGACGTCTCCGACCGCGCCCAGGTGGCCGCGCTGCTCGACGAGCACCGGCCGACCGCCGTCGTGCACACCGCCGGCGTCCTCGACGCCGGTGTCATCGGGACGCTGGACCGGGAGCGGCTGGCCAGGGTGTTCGCCCCGAAGGTCGATGCGGTCCGGCACCTGGACGAGCTCACCCGGGACCGGGAGCTCGACGCGTTCGTCGTCTACTCCTCGGTGTCCGCGGTGTTCATGGGCGCGGGCAGCGGCAGCTACGCCGCGGCGAACGCCTTCCTGGACGGCCTGATGGCGAACCGCCGGGCGGCCGGCCTGCCGGGCCTGTCGCTGGCGTGGGGCCTCTGGGACCAGAGCACCGGCATGGCGGCCAACACCGACGAGGCCACCCGGGCCCGGATGAGCCGCCGCGGCGGCCTGCAGATCATGACGCAGGCCGAGGGCATGGACCTGTTCGACGCCGCGCTGGGCTCGACCGAATCGCTGCTGGTGCCGGCCAAGCTGGACCTGCGCGGGGTGCGCGCCGACGCCGCCACGGGTGGAGCCGTCCCGCACCTGCTGCGTGGCCTGGTCCGCGCGGGCCGTCAGCAGGCGCGCACTGCGTCCACTGTGGACAACGGGCTGGCCGGCCGGCTGGCCGGGCTCACCCCGGCCGACCAGCTCACCCTGCTCCTGGACCTGGTCCGGGCGCAGGTGGCGGCCGTGCTCGGGCACGCCGACGCGAACGCCGTCCGCGTGGACACCGCGTTCAAGGACGCCGGCTTCGACTCGCTGACCGCCGTCGAGCTCCGCAACCGGATGCGGACCGCCACCGGGCTGAAACTGCCCGCCACGCTGGTCTTCGACTACCCGAACCCCCAGGCCCTCGCCCGGCACCTGCGCGAGGAACTCGGCGGCGCGGCGGAGACGCCGGTGACCACGGCGGCCGCGAAGGCCGACCTCGACGAGCCGATCGCCATCGTCGGCATGGCCTGCCGCCTGCCGGGCGGCGTCGCCGGCCCCGAGGACCTGTGGCGGCTGGTCGCCGAGGGCCGGGACGCGGTCTCGGGCTTCCCGACCGACCGCGGCTGGGACACCGACGGCCTCTACGACCCGGACCCGGCCGTGCCGGGCAAGACCTACACCCGGCACGGCGGGTTCCTGCACGAAGCCGGGCTCTTCGACGCGGGCTTCTTCGGGATCTCGCCGCGCGAGGCCGTCGCCATGGACCCGCAGCAGCGGCTGCTGCTGGAGACCTCCTGGGAGGCCATGGAAGACGCCGGGGTCGACCCGCTTTCGCTCACGGGCCACGACGTCGGCGTGTTCACCGGCATGTTCGGCCAGGGTTACGTCGCCCCGGGGGACAGCGTCGTCACCCCGGAGCTGGAGGGCTTCGCCGGCACGGGCGGGTCGTCGAGCGTGGCGTCCGGGCGCGTGTCGTACGTGTTCGGGTTCGAAGGCCCGGCCGTGACGATCGACTCGGCGTGCTCGTCCTCGCTGGTCGCGATGCACCTCGCCGCCCAGTCGCTGCGGCAGGGCGAGTGCTCGATGGCGCTGGCCGGCGGCGCGACAGTGATGGCGAACCCGGGCGCGTTCGTGGAGTTCTCCCGGCAGCGGGGCCTCGCCGTCGACGGGCGCTGCAAGGCGTTCGCCGCCGCGGCCGACGGCACCGGCTGGGCCGAGGGCGTCGGCGTGGTCGTCCTCGAACGGCTTTCGGTGGCCCGCGAACGCGGCCACCGGATCCTGGCCGTCCTCCGCGGCAGCGCCGTGAACCAGGACGGCGCCTCCAACGGCCTGACCGCCCCGAACGGTCCTTCGCAGCAGCGGGTGATCCGCCGGGCGCTGGTGAGCGCCGGGCTGGCACCGTCCGATGTGGACGCCGTCGAGGCGCACGGGACCGGGACGACCCTGGGCGACCCGATCGAGGCGCAGGCCCTGATCGCCGCCTACGGCAAGGACCGCGAGACGCCGTTGTGGCTCGGGTCGCTGAAGTCGAACATCGGCCACGCGCAGGCCGCGGCGGGTGTCGCGGGCGTGATCAAGATGGTGCAGGCGCTCCGGCACGAGGTCCTCCCGCCGACGCTGCACGTCGACCGGCCGACGCCCGAGGTGGACTGGTCCGCCGGGGCGGTCGAACTGCTGACGGAAGCTCGCGAATGGCCGCGCACCGGCCGTCCGCGCCGGGCCGGGGTGTCCGCGTTCGGCGTCAGCGGCACGAACGCGCACCTGATCCTGGAGGAGGCGCCCGCCGAAGAGCCGGTGCCCACGCCCGAGGTCCCGGTGGTGCCGGTCGTGGTTTCCGCCCGCAGCACGACATCCCTGGCCGGTCAGGCGCAGCGGCTCGCTTCGCTCGTCGAGGGTGACGTCCCGCTGGCGGGCGTGGCCCGGGCGCTGGTGACGAACCGGGCGGCGCTGACCGAACGCGCGGTCGTCGTCGCGGGCTCCCGCGAAGAAGCCGTGACGGGCCTGGAAGCGTTGGCCCGCGGCGAAGACACGGCCGCGGTGGTCACCGGCCGGGCCGGGGCGCCGGGCAAGGTCGTCTGGGTCTTCCCGGGCCAGGGCGCGCAGTGGGCCGGCATGGGCCGGGAGCTCCTCGACTCCTCGCCGGTGTTCGCCGAGCGGATCGCCGAATGCGCGGCCGCCCTCGAACCGTGGATCGACTGGTCGCTGCTCGACGTGCTGCGCGGGGAATCCGACCTGCTGGACCGCGTCGACGTGGTGCAGCCCGCGAGCTTCGCGATGATGGTCGGCCTCGCCGCGGTGTGGCAGTCGGCCGGCGTCCGGCCCGACGCGGTGGTGGGGCACTCGCAGGGCGAGATCGCCGCCGCCTGCGTGTCGGGCGCGTTGTCCTTGCAGGACGCGGCGAAGGTCGTGGCCCTGCGCAGCCAGGCGATCGCCGGCCGGCTGGCCGGCCACGGTGGCATGGCCTCGGTCGCGTTGAGCGAGGAAGAGGCCACCGCGTGGCTGGCGCCGTGGGCCGACCGGGTCCAGGTCGCCGCGGTCAACAGCCCCACCTCCGTGGTGATCGCCGGCGAAGCCCGGGCCCTCGACGAGGTCGTCGAGGCGCTGACCGGCCAGGACGTCCGCGTCCGGCGGGTCGCCGTCGACTACGGGTCCCACACCAACCAGGTCGAAGCCATCGAGGACCTGCTCGCCGAGACGCTGGCCGGCATCGGGGCGCAGGCCCCGCGGGTGCCGTTCTTCTCCACGCTCACCGGCGGCTGGATCACCGAGGCCGGGGTCTTCGACGGCGGTTACTGGTACCGGAACCTGCGCAACCGGGTCGGGTTCGGTCCGGCCGTCGCCGAGCTCGTTCGCCAGGGCCACGGCGTGTTCGTCGAGGTCAGCGCGCACCCGGTGCTGGTCCAGCCGCTCAGCGAACTCAGCGACGACGCCGTCGTGGCCGGGTCGCTGCGGCGCGACGACGGTGGCCTCCGCCGCCTGCTGACGTCGATGGCCGAGCTGTTCGTCCAGGGCGTCCCGCTCGACTGGACCGCGGTCCTGCCGGGCACGGGCCGGGTCGACCTGCCCACGTACGCCTTCGACCACCGGCACTACTGGCTCCGGCCCGCCGGGTCCGCGACCGACGCGGCCTTGCTGGGTCAGGCGGCGGCCGACCACCCGCTGCTGGGCGCGGTCGTCGAGCTGCCGCAGTCCGACGGCCTGGTCTTCACCTCGCGGCTGTCGGTGCGGACGCACCCGTGGCTCGCCGACCACGCGGTCGGCGGTGTGGTGATCCTCCCCGGCTCCGGCCTGGCCGAACTGGCCGTGCGGGCCGGCGACGAAGCCGGCTGCACCGCCCTCGACGAGCTGATCATCGAGGCGCCGCTGGTCGTCCCCGCCCAGGGCGCGGTCCGGGTCCAGGTCGCGCTGAGCGGCCCGGACGAGACCGGCTCGCGGACGGTGGACGTCTACTCGCAGCGCGACGGCGGAAGCTGGACGCGGCACGCCACCGGCACGCTGTCGTCGGACGCCGCCGAAGAGCCCGGGTTCGACTTCCGGGCCTGGCCACCCGCGGACGCCGAGCGGGTCGACGTCGAGTCCTTCTACACCGACCTCGCCGACCGTGGTTACGGGTACGGGCCGGCCTTCCAGGGGCTGCGGGCGGTGTGGCGGCGGGACGGCGACGTTTTCGCCGAGGTCGCCCTGCCCGAGGACCTGCGCAAGGACGCGGGCCGGTTCGGCGTCCACCCGGCGCTGCTCGACGCGGCTTTGCAGGCGGCCACGGCCGTCGGTTCGGACGAGTCCGGCGAGCCGGTGCTCGCCTTCGCCTGGAACGGTCTGGTCCTGCACGCCGCGGGCGCCTCGGCCCTGCGGGTCCGGCTTTCGCCGAGCGGCCCGGACGCGCTGTCCGTCGAAGCCGCCGACGAAACCGGCGGCCTGGTCCTGACCATGGAGTCGCTGGTGTCCCGGCCGGTTTCGGCCGCGCAGCTGGGCGCCGCGGCCGACACGGGCCGCGACGCGCTGTTCCGCGTCGACTGGACCGAACTCCCCGTGGGCCGGCTGACGGCCACCGGAGAGGACGCCGAGGTCCTGGAGGTCACCGGGGGTGACTCCGCGCTGGCCGCGACCACCCGCGTCCTGGAGAAGCTCCAGGCGTGGCTGGCCGGACCCGAAGCGGAACGCCTGGTCGTCGTCACGCGCGGCGCCGTGCCCGCCGGGGGCGACCACACGCTGACCGACCCCGCCGCGGCCGCGGTGTGGGGCCTGGTCCGGTCCGCCCAGGCGGAACACCCGGACCGGATCGTCCTGCTGGACACCGACGGCGAACTCCCGCTGGACACCGTCCTGGCCTCGGGCGAACCGCAGCTCGCGGTCCGCGGCACGACCCTCCTCGTGCCCCGGCTGGCCCGCGCCACCGGGATCGCGGACACGCCCGCCGCGTTCGGCCCGGACGGCACGGTCCTGGTCTCGGGCGCCGGCGCACTGGGCGCACTGGTGGCCCGGCACCTGGTGACCCGGCACGGCGTGCGAAAACTCGTCCTGGCCAGCAGGCAGGGCCTGGACGCCGACGGTGCGAAGGACCTGATCAGCGACCTGCCCGGCGCGGACGTGTCCTTCGTGGCCTGTGACGTCTCCGATCGTGGTCAGGTGGCCGGGGTTCTCGCGGACCTCCCGGACCTGGCCGGGGTGGTGCACACGGCCGGCGTCTTCGAGGACGGCGTGATCGAGGCGCTGACCCCCGATCAGCTCGCGAACGTGTACGCGGCGAAAGTCGATGCGGTCCGGCACCTCGACGAACTCACCCGCGACCGCGACCTGGGCGCGTTCGTCGTGTTCTCCTCCGTCGCGGGCGTCATGGGCGGCGGCGGCCAGGGCCCGTACGCGGCGGCGAACGCCTACCTGGACGCGGCGATGGCCGGTCGCCGGGCGGCGGGCTTGCCCGGCCTGTCCCTCGCCTGGGGCCTCTGGGAACGCAGCGGCGGCATGGCCGCCCACCTCAGCGACGTCGACCACGCGCGGGCGAGCCGCAACGGCGTCCTGGAGCTGAGCCAGGCCGAGGGGCTGGAGCTGTTCGACCTCGCGCTGCGGACGGGCGATTCGCTGCTCGTACCGATCAAGCTCGACCTCGCGGCGCTGCGGGCGAGCGCGGTGCCGGTCCTGTTCCGGGGCCTGGTGCGGCCGGCCCGCGGCCAGGCCCGCTCGGTGTCCACTGTGGACAAGGGGCTGGCCGGGCTGCCGCCGGCCGAGCGGGAGGCGCGGCTCGTCGATTTGGTGCGCGGGCAGGTCGCGGTCGTGCTCGGGTACGACGGGCCGGACGCGGTGCGCGCGGACACGGCGTTCAAGGACACCGGGTTCGACTCGCTGACGTCGGTGGAGCTGCGCAACCGGCTGCGCGAGGCGACCGGTCTCAAACTGCCCGCGACGCTCGTCTTCGACTACCCGAACCCCCTTGCGGTGGCCCGTTACCTGGGTGCGCGGCTGGTCCCGGAGAGCACCGGGAACGGGAACGGGCACCACGGTGACGACCGGCTGCGGCACGTGCTGGCGTCCGCCGCGACCGAGGAGCCGTCGATCGCCGACCTCGGTGTCGACGACCTCGTGCAACTGGCTTTCGGCGACGAGTGATGGGGAGCAAGTGGTGAGTGCGTCGTATGAAAAGGTCGTCGAGGCGCTGCGGAGGTCCCTCGAAGAGGTCGGCACGCTGAAGAAGCGGGTCGACGCCGCGCGCGAGCCGATCGCGATCGTCGGCATGGCGTGCCGGCTGCCCGGCGGGGTCACCGGTCCGGACGACCTGTGGCGGCTGGTGGCCGAGGGCGGCGACGCCGTGTCGGGGTTCCCCACCGACCGCGGCTGGGACCTGGACACCCTGTTCGACGCGGACCCGGACCACCCGGGGACGTCGTACACCGACCGGGGCGGCTTCCTCCACGACGCGGCCCTGTTCGACCCGGGCTTCTTCGGGATCTCGCCGCGCGAGGCGCTGGCCATGGACCCGCAGCAGCGGTTGTTGCTCGAAGCGTCCTGGGAAGCCCTGGAAGGCGTCGGCCTCGACCCGGCTTCGTTGAAGGGCACCGACGTCGGCGTGTTCACCGGCTGCGGCGGCTCGGGCTACGGCGGCGGCCTGACCGGGCCGGAGATGCAGAGCTTCGCGGGCACCGGGCTGGCGTCGAGCGTGGCTTCGGGCCGGGTGTCCTACGTCTTCGGGTTCGAAGGCCCGGCGGTCACGATCGACACGGCGTGCTCGTCGTCGCTGGTCGCCATGCACGTCGCCGCGCAGGCCCTCCGGCAGGGCGACTGCTCGATGGCGCTGGCCGGCGGCGCGATGGTGATGTCGGGCCCCGACTCGTTCGTCGTCTTCTCCCGGCAGCGGGGGCTGGCCACCGACGGCCGGTGCAAGGCGTTCGCGTCGGGCGCCGACGGCATGGTGCTGGCCGAGGGCATCAGCGTGGTCGTGCTGGAGCGGCTGTCGGTCGCCCGTCAGCGCGGGCACCGGGTGCTGGCCGTGCTGCGAGGCAGCGCGGTGAACCAGGACGGCGCGTCCAACGGCCTCACCGCCCCCAACGGCCCGTCGCAGCAGCGGGTCATCCGCGCCGCGCTGGCCAACGCCGGTCTCGGACCGTCCGATGTGGACCTCGTCGAGGCCCACGGCACCGGGACGAGCCTGGGCGACCCCATCGAGGCGCAGGCGCTGCTGGCCACCTACGGGCAGGAGCGGGAGACGCCGCTGCGGCTCGGCTCGCTGAAGTCGAACATCGGGCACACCCAGGCCGCCGCGGGCGTGGCGAGCGTGATCAAGGTCGTGCAGGCGCTGCGGCACGGCGTCATGCCGCCGACCCTGCACGTCGACGAGCCCAGCGCGCAGGTGGACTGGTCCGAGGGCGCGGTGGAACTGCTGACCGAGGGCCGGGACTGGCCGCGCGGCGAGCGGCCGCGCCGGGCCGGGGTGTCCTCGTTCGGCGTCAGCGGCACGAACGTGCACCTGATCATCGAGGAAGCCCCCGAAGAGAGTCTGCCGCAGCCCGTCGTGAGTGGAAAGGCGGGTTCTAACCCTCCTTTCCACTCACGACCGGGTGTGGTGCCGTTGGTGGTGTCCGCGCGCAGCACCGGTTCCCTGGCCGGGCAGGCCGGCCGGCTGACCGGGGTGAGCGTGCCGCTGGCGCAGCTCGCCGGGGCACTGGTGTCCGGGCGCGCGGTGCTCGAGGAACGCGCGGTCGTCGTGGCCGGTTCGGACACCGAAGCCCGCGCGGGGCTGGCCGCGCTGGCCCGCGGTGAAGCCGCACCCGGCGTCGTGACCGGGACCGCGGGCAAGCCGGGCCGGGTCGTCTGGGTGTTCCCCGGCCAGGGAACGCAATGGGCGGGCATGGGCCGGGAGCTGCTGGATTCCTCCCCGGTGTTCGCCGAGCGGATCAAGGAGTGCGCGGCCGCCCTGGACCAGTGGACCGACTGGGCGCTGCTCGACGTCCTCCGCGGCGACGGCGACCTGGACCGCGTCGATGTGCTGCAGCCCGCGTGTTTCGCGGTGATGGTCGGGCTGGCCGCCGTCTGGGAGTCCGTGGGCGTGCGCCCGGACGCCGTCGTCGGGCATTCGCAGGGTGAGATCGCCGCTGCGTGCGTGTCGGGCGCGTTGACGTTGGACGACGCGGCGAAGGTGGTGGCCCTGCGCAGCCAGACCATCGCGGCGCGGCTGTCCGGCCGCGGCGGGATGGCGTCGGTCGCGCTGAGCGAAGACGAGGCGAACGCCCGGCTGGCCCTGTGGGACGGCCGGATCGAGGTCGCCGCGGTCAACGGGCCGTCCTCGGTGGTGATCGCCGGCGACGCCCAGGCGCTGAACGAGGCCCTCGAAGTGCTGGCCGGCGACGGCGTCCGGGTCCGGCAGGTCGCCGTCGACTACGCCTCGCACACCCGGCACGTCGAGGACATCCGCGACACGCTCGCCGAAGCACTGGCGGGGATCACCGCGCAGGCGCCGGTGGTGCCGTTCTTCTCGACGGTCACCGGCGAGTGGGTGCGCGACGCCGACGTCCTGGACGGCGGTTACTGGTACCGGAACCTGCGCAACCAGGTCGGCTTCGGCCCGGCCGTGGCGGAGCTGATCGAGCAGGGGCACGGCGTGTTCGTCGAGGTCAGTGCCCATCCGGTGCTGGTCCAGCCGATCAGCGAGCTTACCGACTCGGTCGTCACGGGGACCCTGCGCCGCGACGACGGCGGCCTGCGGCGGCTGCTGACCTCGATGGCCGAGCTGTTCGTCCGCGGCGTCGATGTCGACTGGGCCACGCTCGTGCCGCCCGCCCGCGCCGACCTGCCGACGTACGCCTTCGACCACCAGCACTTCTGGCTCCGGCCGGCCGCGCAGGCGGACGCCGTCTCGCTCGGCCAGGCCGAGGCGGCGCACCCGCTGCTCGGCGCGGTCGTGCAGCTCCCGCAGTCCGGAGGCCTGGTGTTCACCTCGCGGCTGTCGCTGCGGACGCACCCGTGGCTGGCCGACCACACCATCGGCGGCGTGGTGCTCTTCCCCGGCACCGGGCTGGTCGAACTCGCCGTGCGGGCCGGCGACGAGGCCGGCTGCCCGGTCCTCGACGAACTCGTGACGGAAGCGCCGCTGGTCGTGCCCGCGCAGGGTGGCGTGAACGTCCAGGTCACGGTGAGCGGCCCGGACCAGAACGGGGCGCGCACGGTGGACGTCCACTCCCAGCGCGAGGACGTGTGGACGCGGCACGCGACCGGCACGGTTTCGGCGGCGTCGCCCACCGGCACCCGGTTCGACTTCACCGCGTGGCCGCCCGCGGACGGGCAGCGCGTCGAGATCGACGGCTTCTACACCGACCTCGCCGAGCGTGGCTACGCGTACGGACCGCTGTTCCAAGGCGTGCGGGCGGTGTGGCAGCGTGGTGACGAGGTCTTCGCCGAGGTCGCCCTGCCCGCCGACCGGCGCGAGGACGCCGCCCGGTTCGGCCTGCACCCCGCGCTGCTCGACGCGGCCCTGCAGACCGGGACGTTCGCCGCGACCGGCGAACCCGGCAAGTCGGTGATGCCGTTCTCGTGGAACCGGCTGGCGCTGCACGCCGCCGGGGCCGCGGGCCTGCGGGTGCGGGTCGCGCCCGGCGGACCGGACGCGCTGACCGTCGAGGCCGCCGACGAGACCGGTGCCCCGGTCCTCACCATGGATTCGCTGATCCTGCGCGAGGTCGCCCTCGACCAGCTCGACACCACGCGCACCAGCTCGCTGTACCGGGTGGACTGGCCCGAACTGACCACTGTGGACAATGCGGTGCCGCCGGGGCCGGCCGAGGTGCTGGACGCCTTCGGCGCGGAGCCCCTGGAGCTGACCAGCCGGGTCCTGGAAGCCGTGCAGGCGTTCCTCGCCGACGCACCGGAGGAAGCTCGGCTGGTCGTGGTGACCCGCGGCGCCGTCCGCGAGGTGACCGACCCGGCCGGGGCCGCGATCTGGGGCCTGGTCCGGGCCGCGCAGTCGGAGAACCCGGACCGGATCGTCCTCTTCGACACCGACGGCGAGGTACCCCTGGACGTGGTGCTGGCCACCAGCGAGCCGCAGCTCGCGTTGCGCGGCACGACGTTCTCGGTGCCCCGGCTCGCCCGCGTCACCGAACCGGCCGAGCCGCCCCTGACCTTCCGCCCGGACGGGACGGTCCTGGTCTCCGGAGCCGGCACGCTCGGCGCGCTCGCGGCCCGCGACCTCGTCACCCGGCACGGCGTCCGACGACTGGTGCTGGCCAGCCGCCGCGGCCAGGACGCCGACGGCGTCGAAGACCTCGTCGCCGAGCTGACCGAGCAGGGCGCGTCGGTGTCCGCGGTGGCCTGTGACGTGTCCGACCGGGACCAGGTCGCCGCGCTGCTCGAGAAGCACCCGGTGACCGCGGTCGTGCACACGGCGGGCGTGTTCGACGCCGGCGTCACCGGGGCGCTGAACCGGGACCGGCTGGCCAAGGTGTTCGCGCCCAAGGTCACGGCCGCCACGCACCTCGACGAACTGACCCGCGACCGCGACCTCGACGCGTTCATCGTCTACTCGTCCGCCTCGTCGATCTTCATGGGCGCGGGCAGCGGCGGGTACGCGGCGGCGAACGCCTTCCTCGACGGCCTGATGGCCGCCCGCCGCGCGGCCGGTCTGCCGGGGCTTTCGCTGGCCTGGGGCCCGTGGGAGCAGCTCACCGGCATGGCGGGCACCATCGACGACCTCACCCTGGCCCGGATGAGCCGTCGCGAGGGCCGCGGCGGCGTCCGGGCGCTCGGGTCCGCCGAAGGCATGGCGCTCTTCGACGCCGCGCTCGCGGCCGGCGAGGCGCTCCTCGTGCCGATCGAGCTCGACCTGCGCGAGGTGCGGGCCGACGCGGCCGCCGGCGGCACGGTCCCGCACCTGCTGCGCGGGCTGGTCCGCGCGGGCCGGCAGGCGGCGCGCACGGCGTCCGGCGACGACGGCGGCCTCGCCCGCAAACTGGCCGGGCACACCGTGGCCGAACAGGAAGCGCTGCTGCTCGACCTCGTCCGCGGGCAGGTCGCGGTCGTGCTCGGGCACGCCGACAGCTCCGGCGTCCGCGCGGACGCGGCCTTCAAGGACGCCGGGTTCGACTCGCTGACGTCGGTGGAGCTGCGCAACCGGCTGCGCGAGGCGACCGGCCTGAAACTGCCCGCGACGCTGGTCTTCGACCACCCGAACCCGCTGGTGCTGGCCCGGCACCTGCGGACGGAACTCGCCGTCGAAGAGGCGTCCCCCGCCGACGCGGTGCTGGCCGGGCTCGCCGGGCTGGAGGCGGCCATCACGGCCGCGTCCGACGGCCCGGACGGCGACCGGATCGCCGGGCGGCTGCGGGAACTGCTCAAGGCGGCCGAAGCCCGGCCGGAGCAGACCGGCGATCTCGACACGGCCAGCGACGAGGAGCTCTTCGCCCTCGTCGACGGGCTCGACTGAAAACCGCACACGTGAGACTGGGGAGTTGAGTTCAGTGGCTGACGAGGGACAGCTCCGCGATTACCTCAAGCGGGCGATCGCCGACGCCCGTGATGCCCGCACGCGGCTGCGCGAAGTCGAGGAGCAGGCGCGGGAGCCGATCGCCATCGTCGCCATGGCGTGCCGCTACCCGGGCGGCGTGGCCTCGCCCGAGGACCTGTGGCGGCTGGTGGCCGAGGGGACCGACGCCGTCTCCGCGTTCCCCGGCGACCGCGGCTGGGACGTCGACGGGCTCGTCGACCCGGACCCCGACCGCCCGGGCACGACCTACACCGACCAGGGCGGCTTCCTGCACGAGGCCGGCCTCTTCGACGCGGGGTTCTTCGGTATCTCGCCGCGGGAGGCCGTCGCGATGGACCCGCAGCAGCGGCTGCTGCTGGAGACGTCCTGGGAGGCCATCGAACGCACCGGCACCGACCCGCTCTCGCTGAAGGGCAGCGACGTCGGCGTGTTCACCGGCGTCGCGAGCATGGGCTACGGCGCCGGTGGCGGCGTGGTCGCGCCGGAACTGGAGGGCTTCGTCGGCACCGGCGCGGCGCCGTGCATCGCGTCCGGCCGGGTGTCCTACGTCCTGGGCTTCGAGGGCCCGGCGGTCACCGTCGACACCGGGTGCTCGTCGTCGCTGGTGGCGATGCACCTCGCCGCGCAGGCGCTGCGGCGCGGTGAGTGCTCGATGGCCCTGGCCGGCGGCGCGATGGTGATGGCCCAGCCGGGTTCCTTCGTCTCCTTCTCGCGGCAACGCGGGCTGGCCCGGGACGGGCGCTGCAAGGCGTTCGCGGACAGCGCCGACGGGATGGGGCTGGCCGAGGGCGTCGGCGTGGTCGTGCTGGAACGGCTGTCGGTCGCCCGCGAGCGAGGGCACCAGGTCCTGGCCGTCCTGCGCGGAATCGCCGTGAACCAGGACGGCGCGTCGAACGGCCTCACCGCGCCCAACGGCCCGTCGCAGCAGCGGGTGATCCGGGCCGCGCTCGCCGAAGCCGGCCTGGCACCGTCCGATGTGGACGCCGTCGAAGGCCACGGCACCGGCACGACGCTCGGCGACCCGATCGAAGCGCAGGCCCTGCTGGCCACCTACGGCAAGGACCGTGACCCGGAAAAGCCGCTGTGGCTCGGTTCGGTGAAGTCGAACCTCGGGCACACGCAGGCGGCCGCGGGCGTGGCCAGCGTGATCAAGATGGTGCAGGCGCTGCGGCACGGCGTGCTGCCCCCGACGCTGCACGTCGACCAGCCGTCGACCGAGGTCGACTGGTCGGCCGGTGCGGTCTCGCTGCTGACCGAGGCGCGGGACTGGCCGCGCGAAGGCCGTCCGCGCCGGGCCGGGGTGTCGTCGTTCGGCATCAGCGGAACCAACGCGCACCTCATCCTGGAGGAAGCCCCCGAAGACCTCGTGAGTGGTAAGGAGGGTTCTAACCCTCCTTACCACTCACGACCGGGGGTGGTGCCGGTTGTGGTGTCGGCTCGCGGGGCTTTGGCTGGCCAGGCCGAGCGGCTGGCCGCGTTCCTCGAGACGTCCGACGAGCCCCTGGCCGACGTCGCCGGGGCGCTGCTCTCCGGCCGTTCGCTGTTCGGGGACCGGGCCGTCGTGGTGGCGGGCACGCGCGAAGAGGCATCAGCCGGGCTGAATGCGTTGGCCCGTGGGGAAACCACGCCCGACGTCGTGACCGGCACGGTGGCCGCTGCGGGCGCGCCCGGCAAGGTCGTGTGGGTGTTCCCCGGCCAGGGCTCGCAGTGGGCGGGCATGGGCCGGGAACTCCTCGACGCGTCGCCGGTGTTCGCCGAGCGCATCAATGAGTGCGCGGCCGCCCTCGAACCGTGGATCGACTGGTCCCTGCTCGACGTCCTCCGCGGTGAAGGCGACCTCGATCGGGTCGATGTCCTGCAGCCCGCGTGCTTTGCGGTGATGGTGGGGCTGGCCGCAGTGTGGGAGTCCGTGGGAGTCCGGCCGGACGCCGTCGTCGGGCACTCGCAGGGTGAGATCGCCGCCGCCTGCGTGTCGGGTGCGTTGTCGCTGCAGGACGCGGCGAAGGTGGTGGCCCTGCGCAGCCAGGCCATCGCGGCGAAGCTGGCCGGTCGCGGCGGGATGGCGTCGGTCGCGTTGAGCGAGGAAGACGCGGTCGCGCGGCTGGCGCCGTGGGCCGGCCGGGTCGAGGTGGCCGCGGTCAACAGCCCGTCGTCCGTCGTCGTCGCCGGCGACGCCGAAGCCCTCGACCAGGTCCTCGAAGCATGGTCCGCCCAGGAGATCCGGGTCCGGCGGGTGGCCGTGGACTACGCCTCGCACACCCGGCACGTCGAGGACATCCAGGAGCCACTGGCCGAGGCACTGGCCGGGATCACCGCGCAGGCGCCGTCGCTGCCGTTCTTCTCCACCCTCACCGGCGGCTGGATCCGCGACGCCGGCGTCTTCGACGGCGATTACTGGTACCGCAACCTCCGCAGCCAGGTCGGCTTCGGCCCGGCGGTGACCGAGCTCGTCAGCCAGGGCCACGGGGTGTTCGTCGAGGTCAGCGCCCACCCCGTGCTGGTGCAGGCGATCAGCGAGATCGCCGACGACTCGGTCGTCACCGGCACGCTCCGGCGTGCGGACGGCGGTCTCCGGCGGCTGCTGACGTCGATGGCCGAACTGTTCGTCCGCGGCGTCGACGTCGACTGGGCGACGCTGGTGCCGCCCGCCCGGGTGGACCTGCCGACCTACGCCTTCGACCACCGGCACTACTGGCTGCGGTACCTCGAAACCGCGGCCGACACCGCGGGCCCGGTGGTGCGGTTGCCGCAGACCGGCGGCCTGGTCTTCACCTCGCGGTGGTCGCTGAAGACGCAGCCGTGGCTGGCCGGCCACACCCTCGACGACGTCGTGGTCGTCCCCGGCGCGGCCCTGGTCGAGCTGGCGCTCCGGGCCGGGGACGAGGCCGGCACCCCGGTGCTGGACGAACTCGTCATCGAGACACCGCCGGTGGTGCCGGACCGCGGCGCGCTCCGGGTGCAGGTCATGGTGGGCGGCCCGGACGAAACGGGTGTCCGCCCGCTGGAGGTGTATTCCCAGCCCGACGACGCCGCCGACGAGTGGACCCGGCACGCCACCGGCAGGCTCTCGGCGACGCCGCCGCCTCCGGGCGCGCGGCAGACCGGCGACGAGATCGTCGCCGAAGTCTCCCTTCCTGACGGCGCGGACGCGGGCGCGTTCGCCATCCACCCGGCGCTCCTGGACGCGGCCGTGTCCGGCGAGGACGGTCTGACGGCCGTGGAATGGCGCGGCCTGACCCTGCACGCCGAAGGAGCGTCGACGCTGCAGATCCGGCTGGTGCCCGGCGGGCCCCTGGAAGCGGTCGACGGCGCCGGCAACCTGGTCGTCACGGCGAACGAGGTGGTGCTGCGGCCGGTGTCCGTCGGACAGCCGAGCACCACCCGGGACTCGCTGTTCCAGGTGAACTGGATCGAACTCCCCGGGAGTCCGCAGGCCGACGGCATCGCCGACGTGTTGGAGGTCCCCGGCGGCGAATCTCCGCTCGCGGCAACCTCCCGCGTCCTGGAGAAGCTCCAGACCTGGCTGACCGAGCCGGAGGCGGAGAAGCTGGTCGTCGTCACGCGCGGCGCGGTGCCGGCCGGGGACACCCCGGTGACCGACCCCGCGGCGGCCGCGGTCTGGGGTCTGGTCCGGTCCGCGCAGGCGGAGAACCCGGACCGGATCGTCCTGCTCGACACCGACGGCGAAGTCCCGCTCGGTGCGGTGCTGGGCACCGGGGAGCCGCAGGTCGCCGTGCGCGGCTCCGCCCTCCACGTGCCGCGCCTGGCGCGCGCCGACGCGGCCCCGGAGGCCGGGCTGCGCGGGACGGTCCTGGTCTCCGGCGCCGGGGTGCTCGGCGAGATCGTCGCCCGGCACCTGGTCACCCACCACGGCGTGCGGAAGCTGGTCCTGGCCAGCCGCCGCGGCCTGGACGCCGACGGCGCGAAGGACCTGGTCACCGACCTCACCGGCGCGGGCGCCGACGTGGCCGTCGTCGCCTGCGACCTCGCCGACCGCGACCAGGTGGCCGCCCTGCTGGACGAACACCGCCCGGCGAGCGTCATCCACACCGCGGGCGTCCTGGACGACGGCGTCATCGGGACGCTGACCCGAGACCGGCTGGCCAAAGTGTTCGCCCCCAAGGTCGACGCCGTCCGGCACCTCGACGAGCTCACCCGCGACGCGGACCTCGACAGTTTCGTCGTGTTCTCCTCCGGCTCCGGCGTCTTCGGCTCGCCCGGCCAGGGCAACTACGCGGCGGCGAACGCGTTCCTGGACGCGGCGATGGCGAGCCGCCGGGCGGCGGGAATGCCGGGCCTTTCGCTGGCCTGGGGCCTGTGGGAGCAGGCCACCGGCATGACCGCCCACCTCGGCGGCACCGACCAGGCCCGGATGAGCCGCGGCGGCGTGCGGCCGATCACGGCCGAGGAGGGCATGGCCCTGTTCGACGCCTCGCTGGCCGCCCAGCCCGCGCTGCTCGTGCCGGTCAAGCTCGACCTGCGGGAGGTCCGGGCCGGCGGAGCGGTGCCGCACCTGCTGCGGGGCCTCGTCCGCACCGGCCGGCGGCCGGCGCAGGGTGCGTCCACAGTGGACGACTCGCTCAAGCGACGGCTGGCCGGGCTGGCCGCGCCCGAGCAGGAGGCCCTGCTCGTCGACCTCGTGCGCAGCCAGGTCGCGACGGTGCTCGGGCACGCCGGGCCGGACGCCGTCCGCGCCGACACCGCGTTCAAGGACGCCGGTTTCGACTCGCTCACCTCGGTCGACCTGCGCAACCGGCTGCGGGAGAGCACCGGGCTGAAGCTGCCCGCGACGCTCGCCTTCGACTACCCGACCCCGCTGGTCCTCGCCCGGCACCTGCGCGACGAGCTCGGCACCGGCGACGACGCGCTGTCGGTCGTGCACGCCCGGCTCGAAGACGTCGAGGCGCTGCTCGGCGGGCTCGTCCTCGACGAATCCACGAAGACCGGGCTCACCCTCCGGCTGCAGGGCCTGGTGGCCCGCTGCAACGGGGTGAGCGGCGAAGCGGACGGCGAAACGCTGGCGGACCGGTTGGAGGCCGCGTCCGCCGACGAAGTCCTCGACTTCATCGACGAGGAGCTGGGCCTCACCTGACCCGGTTCGAGACCCACGCTCCCAGCAAACTTTGTGAGGACACAGGAATGGCCACGGACGAGAAACTCCTCAAGTACCTCAAGCGCGTCACGGCGGAGCTGCACAGCCTGCGCAAGCAGGGTGCCCGGCACGCCGACGAGCCGCTCGCCATCGTCGGCATGGCCTGCCGGTTCCCCGGTGGCGTGGCCTCGCCCGAAGACCTGTGGCAGCTCGTGGCCGGCGGCGTCGACGCCCTGTCGGGCTTCCCCGACGACCGCGGCTGGGACCTGGACGGCCTGTTCGACCCGGACCCGGACAACCCGGGGACGTCCTACACCAGCCAGGGCGGCTTCCTGCGCGGCGCCGGGCACTTCGACGCGGGCCTGTTCGGCATCTCGCCGCGGGAGGCCCTCGTCATGGACCCGCAGCAGCGGGTGCTGCTGGAGACGTCGTGGGAGGCCTTGGAAGACGCCGGTGTCGACCCGCTTTCGCTGAAGGGCAGCGACGTCGGCGTGTTCTCCGGCGTCTTCACCCAGGGCTACGGTGCCGGCGCGATCACCCCGGACCTGGAGGCCTTCGCGGGCATCGGGGCCGCTTCGAGCGTGGCGTCGGGCCGGGTGTCCTACGTCTTCGGGCTCGAAGGACCGGCGGTCACCATCGACACGGCGTGCTCGTCGTCGCTGGTGGCCATCCACCTCGCCGCCCAGGCCCTGCGCGCGGGCGAGTGCTCGATGGCGCTGGCCGGCGGCGCGACCGTGATGCCGACACCCGGCACGTTCGTCGCCTTCTCCCGGCAGCGGGTGCTGGCCGCCGACGGCCGGTCCAAGGCCTTCTCCTCGACCGCGGACGGCACCGGCTGGGCCGAGGGCGCCGGGGTGCTCGTCCTCGAACGGCTTTCCGTGGCGCAGGAACGCGGGCACCGGATCCTCGCGGTGATCCGTGGCAGCGCGGTCAACCAGGACGGTGCGTCGAACGGCCTGACCGCGCCCAACGGGCCGTCGCAGCAGCGCGTGATCCGGAAGGCACTGGCCGGGGCCGGGCTGGTCGCGTCCGATGTGGACATCGTCGAGGCGCACGGGACCGGCACCGCGCTGGGCGACCCGATCGAAGCGCAGGCGTTGCTGGCGACCTACGGCCAGGGCCGCGAGCGGCCGCTGTGGCTGGGCTCGATCAAGTCGAACTTCGGGCACACGCAGGCGGCCGCCGGCGTCGCGGGCGTGATCAAGATGGTGCAGGCGCTGCGGCACGGCGCCATGCCGCCGACCCTGCACGTGGCCGAGCCGACGCCGGAGGTCGACTGGTCGGCCGGCGCGGTGGAACTGCTGACCGAGGCGCGCGAGTGGCCGCGCGAGGACCGGCCCCGCCGGGCCGGCGTGTCCGCCTTCGGGATCAGCGGGACCAACGCCCACCTCATCATCGAGGAAGCCCCCGATCCGGGTCTGCCGCGACTTGTCGTGAGTGAAAAAGAGGGTTCTAACCCGCCTTACCACTCACGACCGGTGCCGCTGGTCTTCTCGGCGGGCAGCCCGGCGTCCCTGGCGGCGCAGGCCGGCCGCCTCGCCGACACCCTGGAGTCCGGCGCGTCACCGGCCCTCGTGGCGAGTGCGCTGCTGTCGAGCCGGGCGCTGCTGGGCGATCGCGCGGTCGTCGTCGCCGGGACGGACGAGGAAGCCGTGGCCGGCCTGCGGGCGCTGGCCCGCGGGGACCGCGCGCCCGGCGTGGTGACCGGGTCGGCCCGGCCGGGCAAGGTCGCCTACGTCTTCCCCGGCCAGGGTTCGCAGCGGCTCGGCATGGGCCGCGAGCTGTACGACCGGTACCCGGTGTTCGCGACGGCGTTCGACGAAGCCTGCGAGCACCTGGACGAGTGCCTGGCCGGCCGGGCCGGGCACCGCGTGCGGGACGTCGTGCTGGGCGACGTGCCGGCCAGCACCGGGCTGCTGGACCAGACGATGTTCACCCAGGCCGGGCTGTTCGCGGTGGAGAGCGCGCTGTTCCGGCTCGCGGAATCCTGGGGCGTCCGGCCGGACGTCGTGCTCGGCCACTCCATCGGCGAGATCGCCGCCGCGTACGCCGCGGGCGTGTTCTCGCTGCCGGACGCGGCCCGGATCGTCGCGGCGCGGGGCCGGCTGATGCAGGCACTGGCGCCGGGCGGGGCGATGGTCGCCGTGGCCGCGTCCGAAGCCGAGGTCGCCGAACTGCTCGGCGACGGCGTCGAACTCGCCGCCGTCAACGGCCCCGCGGCCGTGGTCCTCTCCGGGGACGAAGACGCGGTCCTCGCGGCCGCCGCCCGGATGCGCGAGCGCGGGCACAAGACCAAGCAGCTCAAGGTTTCCCACGCCTTCCACTCCGCGCGGATGGAGCCGATGCTGACGGAGTTCGCCGCCGAGCTGGCCGGCGTGACCTGGCACGAGCCGGAGATCCCGGTGGTCTCCAACGTGACCGGCCGGCTCGCCGGACCCGGCGAACTCGCTGAGCCGGGCTACTGGGCCGAGCACGTGCGGCGGCCGGTGCGGTTCGCCGAGGGCGTCACGGCCGCCGCGGAGCTCGGCGCCACCCGGTTCGTGGAGCTGGGGCCGGGCGCGGCACTGACCGCCCTCGTCGAGGAGACGGCCGAGGTCACCTGCGTCGCGGCCCTGCGGGACGACCGGCCGGAAAGCGCCGCGCTGATCGCCGCGGTCGCCGAGCTCTTCGTCCGCGGGACGGCCGTCGACTGGCCCGCCCTGCAGCCGCCGGTGACCGGGTTCGTCGATCTGCCGAAGTACGCCTTCGACCAGCGGAACTACTGGCTGCACCCGGCCGCGCAGGCCACGGACGCGGCCTCGCTCGGGCAGGTCGCGGCCGACCACCCGCTGCTGGGCGCGGTCGTGCGGCTGCCGCAGTCGGACGGCCTGGTCTGCACCGCGCGGCTGTCGCTGAAGTCGCACCCCTGGCTGGCCGACCACGTCATCGGCGGGGTGGTGCTCGTCGCGGGCACCGGGCTCGTCGAGCTGGCCGTCCGGGCCGGGGACGAGGCCGGCTGCCCGGTCCTCGAGGAACTCGTCATCGAGGCCCCGCTGGTCGTCCCCGACCACGGCGGGGTTCGGATCCAGGTCGTCGTGGGGGCGCCGGGGGAGACCGGTTCGCGCACGGTCGAGGTGTACTCCCTGCGCGAGGACGCCGGCGCGGAGGTCTGGACCCGGCACGCGACCGGGTTCCTGGCGGCGACGCCGCCGGCTCCGGAACCGTTCGACTTCACCGCTTGGCCGCCGCCCGGCGTCGAGCGCGTCGACGTCGACGACTTCTACGACGGTCTCGTCGAGCGCGGATACGCCTACGGGCCGTCGTTCCGCGGCCTGCGGGCGGTCTGGCGCCGCGGCGACGAGGTGTTCGCCGAGGTCGCCCTGGCCGAGGACGACCGCGCGGACGCGGCCCGGTTCGGCGTCCACCCCGGTCTGCTGGACGCGGCCCTGCACGCGGGCATGGCCGGCGCCGCCACGACGGAAGAGCCCGGCCGCCCGGTGCTCCCGTTCGCGTGGAACGGCCTGGTCCTGCACGCCGCCGGGGCGTCGGCGCTGCGCGTGCGGCTCGCGCCGAGCGGCCCGGACGCCCTGTCGGTCCAGACCGCCGACGAAGCCGGCCACCTCGTCGTGACGGCGGATTCCCTGGTCTCCCGGCCGGTGTCGACCGACCAGCTGGGCGCGGCGGCGAACCGGGACGCGCTGTTCCGCGTGGAGTGGACCGAGATTTCCTCGGCTGGAGACGTTCCGGCGGACCACGTCGAGGTGCTCGAAGCCGTCGGCGAGGATCCCCTGGAACTGACCGGCCGGGTCCTGGAGGCCGTGCAGACCTGGCTCGCCGACGCGGCCGACGACGCTCGCCTGGTCGTGGTGTCCCGCGGCGCCGTCCACGAGGTGACCGACCCGGCCGGTGCCGCGGTGTGGGGCCTGATCCGGGCCGCGCAGGCGGAAAACCCGGACCGGATCGTGCTGCTGGACACCGACGGTGAAGTGCCGCTGGGCCGGGTGCTGGCCACCGGCGAGCCCCAGATAGCCGTCCGGGGCACGACGCTGACGGCCCCGCGGCTCGCCCGCGCCGAGGCCGCGGAAGCCCCGGCCGTGTCCGGTTCGGGAACGGTCCTGATCTCGGGCGCCGGCTCGCTGGGCGTGCTCACCGCCCGGCACCTGGTCGCCCGGCACGGAGTCCGGCGGCTGGTGCTCGTCAGCCGCCGTGGCCCCGACGCCGACGGCATGGCCGAACTGACCGCGGAACTCACCGCTCAGGGCGCCGAGGTCGCCGTGGTCGCTTGCGACCTGGCCGACCGGGACCAGGTCCGGGTACTGCTGGCCGAGCACCGCCCGAACGCCGTCGTGCACACGGCCGGAGTTCTCGATGACGGCGTCTTCGAGTCGTTGACCCGGGAGCGGCTGGCGAAGGTCTTCGCGCCGAAGGTCGACGCGGTCCGCCACCTCGACGAGCTGACCCGAGAACTGGATCTTCGCGCGTTCGTCGTGTTCTCCTCCGCCTCCGGGGTCTTCGGCTCCGCCGGGCAGGGCAACTACGCCGCCGCCAACGCCTACCTGGACGCCGTGGTCGCGAACCGCCGGGCCGCGGGTCTGCCCGGCACGTCGCTGGCCTGGGGTCTGTGGGAACAGACCGACGGGATGACCGCGCACCTCGGCGACGCCGACCAGGCGCGGGCGAGTCGCGGCGGGGTCCTCGCCATCTCACCCGCCGAAGGCATGGAGCTGTTCGACGCAGCGCCGGACGGGCTCGTCGTCCCGGTCAAGCTCGACCTGCGCAAGACCCGGGCCGGCGGGACGGTGCCGCACCTGCTGCGCGGCCTGGTCCGCCCGGGCCGTCAGCAGGCGCGTCCGGCGTCCACTGTGGACAAGGGACTGGCCGGGCGGCTCGCCGGGCTCGCCCCCGCCGAGCAGGAAGCGCTGCTGCTCGACGTCGTCCGCACGCAGGTCGCGCTGGTGCTCGGGCACGCCGGGCCGGAGGCCGTCCGCGCGGACACGGCGTTCAAGGACACCGGGTTCGACTCGCTGACGTCGGTGGAACTGCGGAACCGGCTGCGCGAGGCGAGCGGGCTGAAGCTGCCCGCCACGCTGGTCTTCGACTACCCGACGCCGGTCGCGCTGGCCCGCTACCTGCGCGACGAACTCGGCGACACCGTGTCGGCCGCGCCGGTCCTGGCGACGGCTGCCGCGGACGCCGGCGAGCCGATCGCCATCGTCGGCATGGCGTGCCGCCTGCCGGGCGGGGTCACCGACCCCGAAGGCCTGTGGCGCCTGGTGCGCGACGGCCTCGAAGGACTGTCCCCCTTCCCGACCGACCGCGGCTGGGACCTGGACAACCTGTTCGACGACGACCCCGACAGCTCCGGCACGACGTACACCAGCCAGGGCGGGTTCCTCGAAGGCGCCGGGCTCTTCGACGCGGCGTTCTTCGGGATTTCGCCGCGCGAGGCCCTGGCCATGGACCCGCAGCAGCGGTTGCTGCTGGAGGCGTCCTGGGAAGCCCTCGAAGGCGTCGGCGTCGACCCGAGCTCGCTGAAGGGCGCCGACGTCGGTGTGTTCGCCGGCGTGTCCAACCAGGGCTACGGGATGGGCGCGGACGCGGCCGACCTGGAAGGGTACGCGAGCACCGCGGGCGCCTCGAGCGTCGTGTCGGGCCGGGTGTCCTACGTCTTCGGGTTCGAAGGCCCGGCGGTCACGATCGACACGGCGTGCTCGTCGTCGCTGGTCGCGATGCACCTGGCCGGGCAGGCGCTGCGGCAGGGCGAGTGCTCGATGGCCCTGGCCGGCGGCGTCACGGTGATGGGCACGCCCGGCACGTTCGTCGAGTTCTCGAAGCAGCGCGGCCTGGCCGGCGACGGCCGGTGCAAGGCCTACGCGGACGGTGCGGACGGCACGGGCTGGGCCGAAGGCGTCGGGATCGTCGTGCTGGAGCGGCTTTCGGTGGCGCGCGAGCGCGGGCACCGGGTGCTGGCCGTGCTGCGCGGCAGCGCAGTCAACTCCGACGGCGCGTCGAACGGCCTGACCGCCCCCAACGGGCCGTCGCAGCAGCGGGTGATCCGCCGGGCTCTCGCCGGCGCCGGCCTGACACCGTCCGATGTGGACATCGTGGAGGGGCACGGCACCGGGACGGCGCTGGGCGACCCGATCGAGGCGCAGGCCCTGCTGGCCACCTACGGCAAGGACCGGGACCCGGAGAAGCCGTTGTGGCTGGGTTCGGTGAAGTCGAACTTCGGGCACACGCAGTCGGCCGCGGGCGTTGCGGGCGTGATCAAGATGGTGCAGGCGCTGCGGCACGGCGTCATGCCGCCCACCCTGCACGTCGACCGGCCCACCAGCCAGGTCGACTGGACCGCCGGTGCGGTCTCGCTGCTGACCGAGGCCCGGGAGTGGCCGCGCGACGGGCGACCGCGCCGGGCCGGGGTGAGCTCGTTCGGGATCAGTGGGACCAACGCGCACCTGATCATCGAGGAAGCTCCCGAGGAGAGTCTGCCGCGGCTTGTCGTGAGTGAAAAATCGGGTTCTAACCCTCCTTACCACTCACGACCGGGCGTGGTGCCGCTGGTCGTGACGGCCCGCAGCGCCGGTTCCCTGGCCGGGCAGGCGCGCCGGCTGGCCGCGTTCCTCGACGACGAGCCCCTGGCCGACGTCGCCGGTGCCCTGCCGGGCCGGGCCCGGTTCGGCGAGCGCGCGGTCGTGGTGGCGGAGACGGCCGGCGAGGCCCGCGCCGGACTGGCGGCCCTCGCCCGCGGCGAGGACGCGCCGGGCCTGGTCACCGGCCGGGTGCCCGTGTCCGGCCTCCCGGGCAAGCTCGTGTGGGTGTTCCCGGGCCAGGGCACGCAGTGGGCCGGGATGGGCCGGGAGCTGCTGGACTCCTCGCCGGTGTTCGCCGAGCGGATCGCCGAGTGCGCGGCCGCGCTGGAGCCGTGGGTCGACTGGTCGCTGCTCGACGTCCTGCGCGGCGAAGGCCCCGGGCTGCTGTACCGGGTGGACGTCCTCCAGCCCGCGAGTTTCGCGATGATGGTCGGCCTGGCCGCGGTGTGGTCGGCGGCCGGGGTGGTCCCGGACGCGGTGGTCGCCCACTCCCAGGGCGAGATCGCCGCCGCGTGCGTGTCGGGCGCGCTGTCGCTCGAAGACGCGGCGAAGGTGGTCGCCCTGCGCAGCCAGGCCATCGCCGCGAAGCTCTCCGGCCGCGGCGGCATGGCTTCGGTCGCCCTGAGCGAAGAAGACGCCGTCACGCGCTTGGCGCCGTGGGCGGACCGGGTCGAGGTGGCCGCGGTCAACAGCCCCACGTCGGTGGTGGTCGCCGGGGACGCCGAAGCCCTCGCCGAAGCCCTCGAAACGCTGACCGGCCAGGGCGTCCGGGTCCGGCAGATCGCGGTGGACTACGCCTCGCACACCCGGCACGTCGAGGACATCGAAGAGACCCTGGCCGAAGCACTGGCCGGGATCGACGCGCGGGCGCCGCTGGTGCCGTTCCTCTCCACCCTCACCGGCGAGTGGATCACCGAAGCCGGGGTCGTCGACGGCGGCTACTGGTACCGGAACCTGCGCGGCCAGGTGCGGTTCGGCCCGGCCGTGGCCGCCCTGATCGAGCAGGGCCACGGCGTGTTCGTCGAGGCCAGCGCCCACCCGGTGCTGGTCCAGCCGATCACCGAGCTCGCCGACGAGACCGGCACGGTCGTCACCGGAACGCTGCGGCGCGACGACGGCGGCCTCCGGCGGCTGCTGGCGTCGATGGCCGAGCTGTTCGTCCGCGGGGTCGACGTCGACTGGACGTCGGTCGTGCCGCCCGCACGGGCGGACCTCCCGGCGTACGCCTTCGACCACGAGCACTACTGGCTGCGCGCGGCCGAGCCGGCCACCGACGCCGTCTCGCTGGGCCTGGCCGGGGCCGACCACCCGCTGCTGGGCGCGGTCGTCGAGCTGCCGCAGTCCGACGGCCTCGTCTTCACCTCGCGGCTGTCGCTGCGAACTCACCCCTGGCTGGCCGACCACGCGGTCCGGGACGTGGTGATCGTCCCCGGCACCGGGCTGGTCGAGCTGGCCGTGCGGGCCGGCGACGAAGCCGGCTGCCCGGTGCTCGACGAGCTGGTGATCGAGGCGCCGCTCGTGGTGCCCCGCCGCGGCGGGGTCCGCGTGCAGGTCGCCCTCGGCGGCCCCGGCGCGGACGGTTCGCGCACGGTCGACGTCTACTCCCTGCGCGAAGACGCCGACAGCTGGGTCCGGCACGCCACCGGCGTACTCCAGCCGGACGACCGGCCGCGCGGGACCGCCACGTTCGACTTCGCCGCCTGGCCGCCGCCCGAGGCGAAACCCATCGACATCAGCGGCGGCTACGACGTGCTCGCGGACGTCGGCTACGGCTACGGGCCCACGTTCCGGGCCGTGCGGGCGGTGTGGCGGCGCGGCAGCGGGGACGACACCGAGACCTTCGCCGAGATCGCGCTGCCCGAAGACGCGGAGGCCGGCCGGTTCGGCATCCACCCGGCGCTGCTCGACGCGGCCCTGCACTCGACGATGGTCAGCGCCGCGGCGGACACCGAGTCCTACGGCGACGAGGTGCGGCTGCCGTTCGCCTGGAACGGGCTGCGGCTGCACGCGGCCGGCGCCTCGGTGCTGCGGGTGCGGGTCGCCAAGCCCGAGCGGGACAGCCTGTCCCTCGAAGCCGTGGACGAGACCGGTGGCCTGGTCGTGACGCTGGATTCCCTGGTCGGCCGTCCGGTGTCGAACGACCAGCTCACGACGGCGGCGGGCCCGGCGGGCGCCGGTGCGCTGTTCCGGGTGGACTGGACACCCTTGTCCTCTGTGGACATCGCGGCCCCGGTGCCGCCGTGGGTTGCGGTCGCGAGCGCGGAAGAGGTCGCGACGCTGGCCGACGACGTCGAGACCGGCGTGGCCGAGGCACCGGCGGTGGCCGTCATGGAAGCAGGCGAGGGCGAGGCGCTGGAGCTCACCGTCCGGGTGCTGGACGTCGTCCAGTGCTGGCTGGCCGGCGGCGGGCTGGAAGCGACGAAGCTCGCGATCGTGACCCGCGGCGCGGTGCCCGCCGGCGACGGCGCGGTGACCGGCCCCGCCGCGGCCGCGGTGTGGGGGCTGGTCCGGGCCGCCCAGGCGGAGAACCCGGACCGGATCGTCCTGCTGGACGTCGAGCCCGGGGCCGACGTGCCGCCGCTGCTGGCTTCGGTGCTGACCGACGGCGAGCCCCAGGTCGCGGTCCGCGGCACGACGGTGTCCATCCCGCGGCTGGCCCGTGTCGCCCGGCCGGACTCGCCCGCCGGGTTCCCGGCCCGGGGACCGGTGCTGATCACCGGCGGCACCGGGTCGCTCGGCGGCCTGGCCGCCCGGCACCTGGTCGAGCGGCACGGCGTCCGGCAGCTGGTGCTCGCCAGCCGCCGCGGCCTGGACGCCGAGGGCGCGAAGGACCTGGTCACCGACCTCACCGCACTGGGCGCCGACGTGGCGGTCGCCGCCTGCGACGTCGCCGACCGGGACCAGGTGGCCGCGCTGCTGGCCGAGCACCGGCCGGCCGCCGTCGTCCACACGGCCGGCGTCTCGGACGCCGGGGTGATCGGGACGGTGACCCCGGACCGGCTGGCCGAGGTCTTCGGGCCCAAGGTCGCGGCCGCGCGCCACCTCGACGAGCTCACGCGCGACCTCGAGCTCGACGCGTTCGTCGTCTACTCCTCGGTGTCCGCCGTGTTCATGGGCGCCGGCAGCGGCAGCTACGCCGCGGCCAACGCGTACCTGGACGGGCTGATGGCCCACCGGCGCGCGGCCGGCCTGCCCGGCCAATCGCTGGCTTGGGGCCTGTGGGACCAGACCACCGGCGGCATGGCGGCCGGGACCGACGAAGCCGGCCGGGCCCGGATGACCCGGCGCGGCGGCCTGGTCGCCATGAAACCCGCGGACGGCATGGACCTCTTCGACGCCGCCATCGGGTCGGGGGCGGCGCAGCTGGTGCCCGCCCAGCTCGACCTGCGCGGCCTGCGCGCCGAAGCGGCGGGCGGCACCGAAGTACCGCACCTGCTGCGCGGCCTGGTCCGCACGGCACGGCAGCAGGCCCGCACGGCGTCCACAGTGGACGAAGACTGGGCCGGCCGGCTGGCCGGGCTGGAACCGGGCGAGCGGGCGAAGGTCCTCCTGGACCTGGTGCGCTCCCAGGTGGCCGCGGTGCTGGGCTACCGCGCCGCCCACCAGGTCGACCCGGACCAGGGCCTGTTCGAGCTCGGCTTCGACTCGCTCACCGCGATCGAGCTCCGCAACCGCCTGCGTGCCCGCACCGAACGGAAGATCGCGCCCAGCGTCGTCTTCGACCACCCGACGCCGGCCCTGCTCGCCGCGCACCTGACCGAGCTGCTCTGAAAGAAGGGGGATGGACGTGTTCGACGTGGAGACCTACCTCCAGCGGATCGGCTGCGCCGGGGAAACCGGCGTGGACCTCGAGACGCTGGCGAAGCTGCAGAAGCGCCACCTGATGGCGATCCCGTACAGCAGCCTCGCCTACGGATTCCCGGACGTGATGGACATCGTCGACCTCGACGAGGACGACGTCTTCGTGACCAGCATCGCCGAAGGCAAGGGCGGCGCCTGCTACCACCTCAACCGGTTGTTCCACCGGCTCCTCACCGAACTGGGCTACGACGTCACGCCGCTCGCGGGCAGCACCGCCGAAGGCCGGGAGACCTTCGGGACCGACGTCGAGCACATGTTCAACCTGGTCACCCTGGACGGCGCCGGCTGGCTCGTGGACGTCGGCTACCCCGGCCCCACCTACGTCGAGCCGCTGCCGGTGTCGCCCGGGGTGCAAACCCAGTACGGGAACCAGTTCCGGCTGGTGGAACTGGAGTCCGGGTACGCGCTGAAACGCCGGGGTGCGGTCACCCGCTGGAGTGTCGTCTACACCTTCACGACGCAGCCGCGGGAGTGGAGCGACTGGAAGGAACTGGAGGACAACTTCCGGGCGCTGGTGGGGGACGCCGCCCGCACCTACACGCAGGAAACCCTGTGCGGCCGGGCGACCGCGAACGGCCAGGTCTTCCTGCGGCAGCGCCGGTACCTGACGGTCGAGAACGGCCGCGAGCAGGTCCGCACGATCACCGACGACGACGAACACCGGACGCTGGTGGCCCGCGTGCTGTCCGGCGATCTCGGCTGAACCGGGGAAAGGCACGACGATGAGGGAAAAAGAGGGCCTGCTGGCGAAGTTCGCCGGCCTGTGCCGGAACGCGTACCGGCAGCAGTACGTCCCCTACCTGAACTTCTTCTACGGCGGCGAATACCTCCACCACGGCAGCGAGCCGGTGTCCCGGATCGCCGACCTGCCCTACCTGACGCTGCCGGAGCCGCGGGAGCCGTCGCCGTGACGACGACGATCCCCGTCCGGCTGGACGAACGCTCCTACGACGTGCTCGTCGGCCCGGGAGTGCGGAACTCGCTGCCCGGGGTCGTCCGGCGGCTCGGCGCCCAGCGGGCCGTGGTCGTCTCGGCCCGCCCGGCCGACTGGGTTCCCGACACCGGCGTCGAGACGCTGCTGCTGCCGGCCCGGGACGGCGAGCCGGACAAACGACTGTCCACAGTGGAAGAGCTGTGCGGTGAGTTCGCGCGGTTCGGGCTCACCCGCTCCGACGTCGTCGTCTCCTGCGGCGGCGGCACGACCACGGACGTCGTCGGGCTCGCGGCCGCCCTGTACCACCGGGGGGTCGCCGTGGTCCACCTGCCGACGTCCCTGCTCGCGCAGGTGGACGCCAGCGTCGGCGGGAAGACCGCGGTGAACCTGCCGGCGGGCAAGAACCTCGTCGGCGCGTACTGGCAGCCGAGCGCGGTGCTGTGCGACACGGACTACCTGACCACCCTGCCGCGGCGGGAGCTGCTGAACGGCCTCGGCGAGATCGCCCGCTGCCACTTCATCGGCGCGCCCGACCTGCGGGGACGGCCGCTGCCGGAGCAGATCGCCGCCAGCGTCACCCTCAAGGCGGGCATCGTCGCGCAGGACGAGCGCGACACCGGGCTGCGGCACCTGCTCAACTACGGCCACACGCTGGGCCACGCGCTGGAGATCGCCACGGACTTCGCGCTGCGCCACGGCGAGGCGGTGGCCATCGGCACGGTCTTCGCGGGCCGGCTGGCGGGCGCGCTGGGCCGGATCGACCAGTCCGGAGTGGACGAACACTTCGACGTCGTCCGCCACTACGGCCTGCCGGCCGCGCTGCCCGAGGACGTCGACCCGGCGGTGCTCGTGCGCCAGATGCGCCGGGACAAGAAGGCGATCACCGGGCTCGCCTTCGTGCTGACCGGGCCGCGTGGCGCGGAGCTGGTGCGCGACGTGCCGCCGGAGGTCGTCACGGACGTCCTGGCCGGGATGCCCCGCGACCGCCTGGACAACCTGGTGGGGGCGACGGAAGCGGCGGCGACGTGAAGCGGCTGCCGGACCTCGCCGCCGACGACCGGGCGGCCGACCGGGTGCTGACCGGCCGGCTGAGCGCGGCGCTGGCCAAACCGGCCGCGCAGCAGCCGTGCTGGCCGGACGCCGCCCGGGCGGAGGCGGTCGTCGAGCTGTTGCACAACGCCGAGCCGATCGTGGCACCGGAAGAGACGGCGCGGCTGCGCGCCCGGCTCGCGTCGGTCGCCCGTGGCGAGGCGTTCCTGCTGCAGGGCGGGGACTGCGCGGAGACGTTCGCCGGCAACACCGAACCGCACCTGCGGGCCAACCTGGGCGTGCTGGAGCGGATGGGCGAAGTGCTGGCCGGGGCGGCCGGCCTGCCGGTGGTCAAGATCGCCCGGATGGCCGGGCAGTTCGCCAAGCCGCGGTCCCAGACCGTCGATTCGCTGGGGCTGCCGGTCTACCGGGGCGACATCGTGAACTCCCCGGAGTGCACGGCCGCCGCCCGGACCCCCGACCCGCACCGGATGCTGATGGCCTACGCCAACGCCGCCAGCGCGATGGACCTCGTCCGCAAGCTCTGCGCCGAGGGCATCGAAGAACCACTGGCGCTCGCCGGTGCGCCCGCCCGGGGTGAAGCTCGGTTCGCCGAGAGGGGTCGGCCACCACATCGGCTTTCCGGGGGCCCTGGGTGGCGGAGCCCCCGGCCCGGGGCGGAGCCCCGGATGTCACTGCCGAGCGAAATCTACGTCAGCCACGAGCTGCTGCTGCTCGACTACGAACGAGCCGTCCTGTGGGCGGACCCGGGTGGTCCGGAACCGCGGCTGTCCAGCGGGCTGGCGCACTTCCTGTGGATCGGCGAGCGCACCCGGCAGCTCGACGGCGCCCACATCGCGTTCGCGGAGCTGCTGGCCAATCCGATCGGCCTGAAGCTGGGGCCGTCCACCACCCCGGAACAGGCCGTCGAATACGTGCGGCGGCTCGACCCGCACCGCACGCCGGGCCGGCTGACGCTGGTCAGCCGGATGGGGCACGCCCACGTCCGCGAGCTGCTCCCGCCGATCGTGGAGAAGGTCGCCGCCTCCGGGCACGAGGTGATCTGGCAGTGCGACCCGATGCACGGCAACACCCGGACGTCGGGCAACGGCTACAAGACCCGGCACTTCGGCCACGTCGCCGACGAGCTCGCCGGCTTCTTCGCCGTGCACCGGCAGCTCGGCACCCACCCGGGCGGCATCCACGTCGAGGTGACCGGCGACGACGTGACCGAATGCCTCGGCGGGGCGGCGGGCATCACGGAGGCCGACCTGCCCGCCCGCTACCTGACCGCCTGCGACCCGCGGCTCAACGCCGAGCAGTCGGTCGAACTCGCCCACGCGATCGGGAAGATGCTGCGCTAGCCGCAGCGGGAAGGCCGAGATGACCATCAGCGGCAGCACCCGCCTGTACGTCGTGCTGGGCGATCCGGTCGCCCAGGTCCAGTCGCCCGGGCTGATGAACCCGCTCTTCGCGGACCTGGCCGTCGACGCGGTGCTCGTCCCGGTGCACGCGCCGGCGGCGGACCTC
Source organism: Amycolatopsis sp. cmx-13-12 (assembly GCA_049998155.1). Classification (GTDB taxonomy): domain Bacteria; phylum Actinomycetota; class Actinomycetes; order Mycobacteriales; family Pseudonocardiaceae; genus Amycolatopsis. Next base: position 347,976 of record JAEBES010000004.1, read on the forward strand.
GAGCGGATCGTCGCCGGGCTGAAGTGCGTCGCCAACCTGGACGGCATCTTCGTCACCGTGCCGCACAAGGTGGCGGTGGCCGGGCTGGCCGACCGGTGCAGCCCGATGGTGGAGATCACCGGCAGCGCCAACGCGTTGCGCCGGGAAGCCGACGGCCGGTGGTACGCCGAGAACTTCGACGGCACCGGCTTCGTCGCCGGGCTCGTCGAAGCCGGCCACGACCCGAAAGCCCGGGCGGTGGCCCTCGTCGGCGCGGGCGGTGCGGGCAGCGCCATCGCGGCCGCGGTGCTGGCGGCGGGCGCCGACCGGCTCGCGGTGTGCGACCCGGACACCGCGAAACTCGAGGCCCTGCAAGCACGTCTGGATCCGCACTGGCCGGGCCGGACGTCGGTGTCGGCCGAGCCGGACACCGCGGGCGCCGAGATCGTCGTCAACGCGACACCGCTGGGCCTGCGGCCCGACGACCCGCTGCCGTTCCGGCCGGACGCACTGGCCCCGGGCCGCGTGGTCGCCGACATCATCATGAAACCCCGTGAAACCCGCCTTCTCCGCGAAGCGGCGGCTCTCGGCCACGACGTCCATTACGGAATCCACATGCTCGACGGGCAATTGGACTCCTACCGCGCTTTCTTCGGCCTCGGCTGAAGATCGGGTCACTACCAAGCCGGGGGATGTGAGCCACCCGAGGCGCACCTAGCCTGGTGGTGACGCTGATATTTCGCAGCATTCCGGACACGGCAGGGCTTTTTTTCCGCCATTCGAACCCCAGCGGAGATTCGGAGAACCATGAACGCGCGAAAGGCACCGGAATTCCCGGCGTGGCCGCAGTACGACGACGCCGAGCGGGACGGCTTGGTCCGCGCGCTCGAACAGGGTCAGTGGTGGCGCATGGGCGGGGACGAGGTGAACTCCTTCGAGCGCGAGTTCGCCGCCCACCACGGCGCCGCGCACGCGCTGGCGGTCACGAACGGCACGCACGCGCTGGAACTCGCCCTCCAGGTCATGGACGTCGGCCCGGGCAGCGAGGTCATCGTGCCCGCCTTCACCTTCATCTCCTCGTCCCAGGCGGCCCAGCGGCTCGGCGCGGTCACCGTCCCGGTCGACGTCGACGGGTCCACCTACAACCTCGACCCGGAGGCGGTCGCGGCCGCCGTCACCCCGCGCACCAAGGTGATCATGCCGGTGCACATGGCCGGGCTGATCGCCGACATGGACGCGCTGGCGAAGATCTCCGCCGACACCGGCGTCGCGCTGCTGCAGGACGCCGCGCACGCGCACGGCGCGCGCTGGCAGGGCAAGCGCGTCGGCGAACTGGACAGCATCGCCACGTTCAGCTTCCAGAACGGCAAGCTGATGACGGCCGGCGAAGGCGGCGCGGTCGTCTTCCCCGAGGGCGAGACCGAAAAGTACGAGACGGCGTTCCTCCGGCACAGCTGCGGCCGTCCCCGCGACGACCGCCGGTACCTGCACAAGATCGCCGGCTCCAACATGCGGCTCAACGAGTTCTCCGCGTCCGTGCTGCGCGCGCAGCTGGCCCGCCTCGACGAGCAGATCGCCGTGCGCGACGAGCGCTGGACGCTGCTGTCCCGGCTGCTCGGCGAGATCGACGGCGTCGTGCCCCAGGGCGGCGACGTGCGCGCCGACCGCAACTCCCACTACATGGCCATGTTCCGCGTCCCGGGGCTCACCGAGGAGCGGCGCAACGCGCTGGTCGACCGGCTCGTCGAAGCCGGCCTGCCCGCCTTCGCCGCGTTCCGCGCGATCTACCGCACCGACGCCTTCTGGGAGCTCGGCGCCCCCGACGAGAGCGTGGACGCGATGGCGGAACGCTGCCCGAACACCGACGCGATCAGCCGGGACTGCGTCTGGCTGCACCACCGGGTCCTGCTGGCCGACGAGCCGGCGCTGCACGCGACCGCGGAGATCATCGCCGCCGAAGTGGCCCGGGCATGAGTGTCCGGGCCGCGGTGGTCGGGCTCGGCTGGGCGGGGCGGGAGCTGTGGCTGCCCCTGCTGCGCGAGCACGCGGACTTCGAGGTGGTGGCCGCGGTCGACGCCGACCCGGCGTCGCGGCAGGCGTTCACGAAGGCGACCGGCATCCCCACGCACGCCGCGGTGTCCGCGCTGACCGCGCGCGACGTCGACCTCGCCGTGGTCGCGGTGCCCAACTACCTGCACACCGAGGTGGCGGGCGCGCTGCTCGCCACCGGGATCTCCGTCTTCCTCGAAAAGCCGGTCTGCCTGACCTCCGCCGAGATCGACGTCCTCGCGGCGGCCGAACGCAGCGGCGGCATGCTGCTGGCCGGCAGCGCCGCCCGCTACCGCGGTGACGTCGGCGCGCTGCGGGACGTCATCCCGGACCTGGGCGACATCCGGCACGTGGCGATGGGCTGGATCCGGGCGCGCGGTGTGCCGCGCGCGGGCGGCTGGTTCACCCAGCGCGAGAAGGCCGGCGGGGGAGCGCTGTACGACCTCGGCTGGCACCTGCTCGACACGCTTGCCTTCCTGCTCGGCCCGGCCGCCTTCACCCAGGTCATCGGCGTGACGTCGGACGACTTCGTCAACGCGGGTGCCTGGCGCGCGGCGTGGCGGCAGGACCAGCTGGGCGCCGACGCCGCCGACGTCGAGGACACCGCGCGCGGCTTCCTGGTCCGCGACGACGGCGTCTCGGTCTCGCTGCGGGCGAGCTGGGCCTCGCACCAGGCGCGGGACGTCTCGGTGCTCCACGTCGAGGGCAGCGCCGGCACCGCGGACCTGCGGTGCACCTTCGGCTTCAGCCCCAACCGCGAGCCCGAACCCGTGCTGACGGTGACCCGCGAGGGCACCACCACCCGGCTGCCGGTGCCGATCGAGCCGGTCGGCGTCGAGTACACCCGCCAGGTGAGCGACCTCGCCGCGATGCTGGCCGACCCGGGCAGCCGCGGCCGGGCCGTCGCCGAGGCGCGGCCGATCGTCTCGATGATCGAGAACTTCTACGCCTCCGCCGGCGCGGTGCGGGGCGCGGTCCCGGCGTACCAGTAGAGAGGGCGCTCCATGACTTTCCCGATCGTCGACCGGCCGGAGACCGGGGCCGATCCCTCGGTCCCGGTCCGGCACGCGGTCATCTTCGACCTCGACGGCGTCGTTGTCGACAGCTTCGCGGTGATGAGCGAGGCCTTCGCCATCGCCTACGCCGAAGTCGTCGGCGACGGGCCCGCGCCCTTCGAGGAGTACCGGCGCCACCTCGGCCGCTACTTCCCGGACATCATGCGGATCATGGACCTGCCGCTGGCGATGGAAGAACCCTTCGTCCGCGAGAGCTACCGCCTCGCCGGCGAGGTCCAGGTCTTCGACGGCGTCACCGAGCTGCTGGTGACGCTGCGGGCGCGCGGGCTGCGGCTGGCCATCGCCACCGGCAAGAGCGGGCCGCGGGCGCGGTCCCTGCTCGACAACCTCGGCCTGCTGCCGTTCTTCGAGCACGTCATCGGCTCGGACGAGGTCGCCCGGCCCAAGCCGGCGCCCGACATCGTGCGGCACGCGCTGAGCCTGATGGACATCCCGCCCGAGCGGGCCATCATGATCGGCGACGCGCCCACCGACCTGGAGAGCGCGCGGGGGGCCGGCGTCGCTTCGGCCGCGGCGCTGTGGGCGCCCCCGGACGACATCGGCGAGCTGCTCGCCGCCGGCCCGGACGTGGTGCTGCGGCAGCCGGCCGACCTGCTCGCGCTCTGCCCGTCGGTGCCCGGCCGCTGACCGTCGTGGACAGTCCGTACCACCTCGGCATCGACGTCGGCGGCACCAAGGTCGCCTTCCGCGTCGAGAGCGGCACCGCGTGCGTCGAGGAAACGTCGTTCGGCTGGGGTCCCCGGCACCGCGCCGAGACCGACCTCGCGCAGCTGGCCGCGCACGTGGCCGGGCTGCGCGAGCGCCTCGGCGGGCCGGTGGCCGCGGTCGGCGTCGCGATGCCCGGCACGGTCGACCCGGCCGGCCGGGTCGTCGCCTGGCCCAGCCGTCCGGAGTGGACGGACGTCGACCTGGAAGCGGTGCTGCGCGGGCTGTTCCCCGAGGCGGCCGTCGCCTGGGCGGACGACGGCGACCTCGGCGCGCTCGCCGAAGCACGGGCTTCGGGCTGTGAAAACCTGCTGTACCTCGGAATCGGCACCGGTGTCGGCGGCGGCCTGGTCCTCGGTGGCGCGCCGTGCCCCGGGCTCGGCCGCGGTTCGTTCGAGATCGGGCACCTGCTCGTCGAGCTCGGTGGCGCGCGGTGCGTGTGCGGCCGCCGCGGCTGCCTGCAGGCACTCGCCTCCGGCCCGGCGACCCTCCGCCGCGCGGAAGCGGTGCGCGGCGCGGACGTCACGTTCGACGACCTGCGCGCGGCCGTGCGCGGCGAAGTCCCGTGGGCGATCGAGGCGATCGACCCCACGGCCCGGGCCCTGGCCGCCGCCGTGACGAGTGTCCAGGAGCTCGTCCACCCGGAGCGCGCCCTGCTCGGCGGCGGCTTCGCGGCCGGGATCCCCGAGCTCGCCGGGCTGGTCGCCGGGCACCTCGCTGCCCTGGCCCGCCCCGGCCTTCCCCCGCTGCCGCTGGCACCGGCCGCGTTGGGCGGCCTGTCCTCCCTGCGCGGAGCGGTGGCCCTCGCCCGTCTGATCGCCGGCGGATCCGGCGAGAGGGAGCACGTCACACAATGGAGTCCAGATGACTGAAACGACCGTCGACGCCCGCTGCCCGGTGGCCTTCCCGCTGGAACGCCTGTCACCGCCGGAACCGGCCGCCGAGTACCGCCGGCTGCGCGCCGAAGACCCGATCATCAAGGTCTCGCTGCCGACCGAGCAGGAAGCCTGGCTGGTCACCCGGCACGCCGACGTCCGGGCGCTGCTGGTCGACGAGCGGATGAGCGCCGACCGCAGCCACCCCAACTTCCCGCTGCGCCGGCCGGTCCAGCAGGTGCTGCGCAAGGGGTTCAGCGCCCAGGCCAAGTCGCTGCTCGCGCTGGACCTGCCGGAGCACACCGCGCCCCGGCAGATGCTGGCCAACGAGTTCACCCTCCGCCGGATCAACACGCTGCGGCCGATCATCCAGCAGATCGTGGACGAGCGGATCGACGCGATGCTCGCCGCGGGCCCGCCGGCCGACCTGGTCAGCGACCTGGCGACGCAGGTGCCGTCCCGGATGATCTGCGAGCTGCTCGGCGTCCCGCTGGAGAGCCGGGAGTTCTTCCAGGACCGCACCCTGGTCCTGCAGCTGCCGGGCAGCACCCCGCAGCAGCAGCTGGCGGCCGCCGACGACCTCAACAAGTTCCTGGACGAACTGGTCACGGAGAAGGAGCTGGCGCCGAGCGACGACGTACTCGGCCGGCTGATCGTCCGGAACCGGGGAACCGGCGTGTACACGCACGACCTGCTGGTCGGCATGGCGCAGAACCTGCTCATCGGCGGCCACGAGACCACGATCAACGCGATCGCCCTCGGCACCATCGGCCTGCTGCAGCGCCCGGAGGTCATCGCCGCGCTGCAGGCCGACCCGGGCCTGATCGTCTCGACGGTCGAGGAGATCCTGCGCTACTACCCGATCTTCGACGTGATGGTCCGGGTGGCCAAGGAGGACATCGAGATCGGCGGCGTCACGATCAAGGCGGGCGACGGCGTGGTGCTGGCGCTCGGTTCCAGCAACCGCGACGAGGCCCGCTTCGCCGACGCGGACACGTTCGACGCCCACCGCGGCGACCGCCACCACATCACGTTCGGCCACGGGATCCACCAGTGCCTCGGCCAGAACCTGGCCCGGGTGGAGCTGGAGATCGTGTTCAGCACGCTGTTCCGCCGGATGCCGACGCTGCAGCTGGCGGTGGACGTCGACTCGGTGCCGTTCAAGGTGACCTCGACGATCACCGGCGTGTTCAGCCTCCCGGTCACCTGGTAGCTCGGCCCGGTCGTGAGTGGTAAGTCGGGTTAGAACCCGCCTTACCACTCACGACGCGGCTACCAGGTGACGGGGAGCTCGACCAGTCCGGTGAAGGACTCGCCGGGGTTGACCGGGATTTCGTCCGCCGGCACCGCGAGGCGCAGGTTCGGCAGGCGCTTCAGCAGCGTGCCGAAGGCGATCTCCATGATCGCGCGCGCCAGGTCCACGCCCACGCACTCGTGGGGGCCCGAGCCGTAGCCGAGGTGGTCGCCGGGGCCGGGGCGGTGCCAGTCCAGGACTTCCGGCTGCCGGTAGTGCTCCTCGTCCCGGTTGATCAGCGAGAGCACGAAGAACACGCCGTCGCCCTCGGCGATCATGGTTCCGTCGACGTCGATGTCGGCCGCGGCGACCCGCTGGATGCCGTCGGTGACCGCCACCAGCCGGCTCAGCTCGTCGACCGCCGCGGGCAGCAGCGACGGGTCGGCCCGCAGCTCGGCGAGCCGCTCGGGGTGGTGCAGCAGCGCGCTCGCGCCGATCGCGATCGAGCTCGACGTCGTGTGGTGGCCGCTCACGAGCATGATCAGCAGCAGCTGGAGGACTTCCGCCGGAGCCGCGTCCGCCGGGGTACCGCGGTCCGCGACCACGGTGAGGTAGGCGTCGAGCAGGCTCTCGCCGGGGTGCTGCCCGGCCAGCTTGGCCACGTACGCCACGAGTTCGTCGTACGCCGTGGTCGCGGCCGGCCCGAACAGCTGCCCCGTCTGCTGCTTGAAGTACTCCTGGTCTTCGCGCGGAATGCCCAGGGCCTCGTACAGCGAGAACAGCGCCGCGGGTGAGGCGAACGCCGAAACGAGGTCGGCAGGCGCACCGTGGGCGACCAGCTCGTCGATCTGCCGGTCGACGACTTCCTGGAGCTTCGGCCGCAGGGCGTCGATCAGCCCGGGTGTGAAGCCCGCCTCGGCGGCTTCCCGCCGGGCGCGGTGCTCCGGGTCGTCGACCCCGACGAGCGCGGTGAGCCGGCCGATGACCTTCTTCTGCTCCGGGCCGAAGTTCCGGGCCGCGGCGGCGGCCGCGTTGGCCACCGGCCACGCGGGATCGCTGTGGTCGCTGGAGATCCGGGGATCGGCGAGCAGCCGGCGGCTCAGCGCGTACCCGGTGACGGCCCAGGCTTCGCGGCCGTCATAGAGGGTGATCCGCGAGAGCGGACGCCGGTCGGCCAGCACCTGGTAGCCCGGCGCCGGCCGGTAGGGGCAGGTCCGGTTCTGCGGGAAGGCAACGGATTCGGTCATCAGGCTTCTCCTCGGGGAAGGAGCCGCGTCACCGGAACCGGCTCCGCCGGAGAACGATAGAAATCCGCAGCCGGCCGAGGATCCCCCATCCTGATAGGACTTCCGCCCCGGGAACCGAGGGCCTCTTCAGTCCGGCCGGCCGGACTGAAGAGGCCTCTCGACTGAGCCGTCAACGGGGGAGATCAACGGCTCAGGCTTCGGCGGCCACGCCGGCTTCCGCCTTGCCCGGCGCGGGCGCGGGGGCCGGCTTGGGACGGCCCGGGAGGAACAGGCACAGCGGCACCGCCAGCGCGGTGAAGCCGATCGACCACCAGAAGGTGGTGCCGTAGGCGTGGATGAGCGCGTCCGGCGTCTTCGCGCCGGCCGAGGCGTGCTGGAGGATCATCGCCAGTACCGCGATCCCGAGCGAGCCACCGATCTGCTGGACGATGAGCACCAGGATGGTGGCGTTGGGGATCTGGGCGTGGTCGAGCCCGATGTAGGCGGAGCTGGCGAGCGGGATCGTGGCGACGCCCATGCCGAGGCCGCGCACCAGCAGCAGGGCCAGCAGCAGCAGGTCGGGCGTGCCGGCGGTGACGAACGCGAACGGCACGGTGGTCAGGACCACGGCGCCGAACCCGACGAGCGCCACCGCGCGCGGACCGATCTTGTCGGTGTAGCGACCGGCGACCCACCGGGACAGCAGCGTGCCGACGCCCTGCGGTATCAGCAGCAGCCCCGCGCCGAGCGCGTCCACGCCCCGGGCCTGCTGCCAGAACAGCGGGAGCAGCAGCATCGCGCCGTAGAGGGTCGCGCCGCTCAGGAAGTACAGCGCCGACGACGAGGCGACCGACCGGTGGCCGAACAGCCGGACGTTCACCAGCGCCCCGGCGCCCCGCGGCAGGGCCCAGGCGACGAAGCCGCCGATCAGCGCGAGCCCGATCAGCAGCGGGACCAGGACGTCGGCGCTGCCGAAGCCGGCGCCGGTCCGGGACAGGCCGTAGACGACGGCGACGGCACCCGGCGACAGCAGGAGCAGGCCGACGGCGTCGAGCCGGCCGCGCTCGCCGGTGGGCCGGTCCGCGGGCAGGTTCCGGACCGCGAGCCAGAGTCCGGCGATGCAGAACGGGATGTTGACCAGGAACAGCAGCCGCCACTCGCCGGTGGCCAGCAGGAGGCCGCCCAGCACCGGCCCGAGGATCGGGCCGAGCGCGATGGGCAGGGAGATGGTCGCCATCACGCGGCCGGTGTTGCGGCCCTTCGCGGCCTGCATGATCAGGGTCATCATCAGCGGCATCATCATCCCGCCGCTGACGCCCTGGACGGCCCGGAACGCGATGAGGCTGGTGGCGTCCCACGCGACCGCGCACAGCACCGAGCCGATCAGGAAGAGCGCGAGCGCGCCGAGCCACAGCCGCTTCCCGCCGAACGCGGACTGGGCCCACCGGACGATCGGGATGGTGGCGAACATGGCCAGCAGGTAGCCGGTGCTCACCCACTGGATCGTGGCGATCGGCGCGTGCAGCTCGCCGGCCAGGTCGTTGATGCCGACGCTGACGATGGTGGTGTCGAACATCGCCGCCAGCGCGCCGATGATGATCGTGAACGCCAGCCGCCACACCGCGGGATCGACGCGGTCGGTACCGGACGGAGCCGGGGGAGCGGACTCGCTGGAAGAAGACACGGACACCTCCTAAGATACGTCTGTGTTTCTTATTTGGTCATCGTAAGCTGGCGTGAATAAGATGCGCAAGTGTTTCTTGAGGGAGGCCGGGATGGGTGAGCGGCGACGGGGCGCGGTCCTCGAGCAGGCGTTGCTGGACGCGTCCTGGCAGGAGCTCGAAGAGGGCGGCTACGCCCGCTTCACCATGGACGCCGTCGCCGCGCGCGCCGGGACCAGCCGCCCGGTGCTGTACCGCCGCTGGAGCGACCGGTCGGAGCTGCTGCGCGCGACGATCGTCCACGCCCTGCAGCGCAACCGCGTCCGCGCGCCCGAGGACACCGGCTCCCTGCGCGGCGACCTGCTGGCCCTGATGTCGGAGATCAGCCGGACCCGGGCCGAGTTCGTCACCATGATGAGCGTCCACCTGGCCGGCTACTTCGAGGAGACCGGCACCGACCCCACGGCCCTGCGCGAGGTCATCGGGCACGACCAGCCGCACGCGCTCGACGTCGTGTACGAGCGCGCGGCGGCCCGGGGCGAAGTCGACCTCCCCCGGCTCTCCGCCCGGGTCAAGGCACTGCCGTTCACGCTGCTGCAGCTGGAACTGCTCACCACGCTCAAGACCGTGCCCGTCGCGGCGCTCGAAGAAATCCTCGACACGATCGTCCTGCCGCTGCTGCAGCCGACCGGAGAGGGCTGACGGCCGTCGTGCGCACCGATTCCACCAGGACTGAGGATGGCCCGGCCCCGATCGGGCAGGCAGGCTGGGGTGCCGTCACCGGCCGGTCGCGCCCGCGCCGGCCGGGAAACCACCGAAGATCCGTTCCACCGAAGGGAACGTCATGGTCGCAGTTGCCGACACCTGGGGAGCCCCGCAGTCGCTGTTCTGGCTGCACGGGGAAACGCCGGCCGAACCGGTCACCTTCGACCCGGCCACCAAGGTGTGGAACGTCTACGGCCACGCCGACGCGCTGCGGATCCTCAACGAGCCGGCGATCTTCTCTTCCGCGGTCCAGCGCAAGATCCCGATCGACGACCGGGTCAACGAGGGCAACCTGCTGCGCATGGACGGCGTGCCGCACGCCAAGCTCCGCAAGATCGTGAGCCGCGTCTTCACCCCGAAGGTGGTGGCCGGGCTCGAACCGAGGATCACCGAGCTGACCGGGGAACTGCTCGCCGAGGTCGGCGAGCGCGACCGGTTCGAGCTGGTCGAGCAGCTGGCCTACCCGCTGCCCGTCATCGTCATCGCCGAGCTGCTCGGGGTGCCCGCCGAGGACCACCCGCTGTTCAAGCAGTGGGTCGACATGATGTTCCGCGGCCGCGAAGAGATCTTCATCGAGGCGGACGGCGACGAGAAGGTCGTCATGGACGGCGCCGAGGAAGTCCTCCGCTACATCGCCGAGCACGTCGCGCGGCGCCGCTCGAACCCGGGCGCCGACCTGCTTTCCAAGCTCGTCGAAGCCGAAGTGGACGGGGAACGCCTCAGCGACGCCGAAGTGGTGAACTTCGGCTTCGTGCTGCTGCTCACCGGGCACATCACCACGACCATGCTGCTCGGCAACGCGGTGCTCTGCCTGGACACCTACCCGGAGTGGCAGGACCGGGTGCGCGCCGACCGGTCGCTGGTGCCGCCGGTGATCGAGGAGTCCCTGCGGCTGCTCCCGCCGTTCGCCGCCGTTTCCCGGCTCACCAACGAAGAAGTGGAGCTGAGCGGGCAGCGGATCCCCGCCGACGAGCTGCTGATGGTGTGGCTCGCGGCGGCCAACCGGGACGCGACCGCGTTCCCCGGCCCCGACACCTTCGACCCGTCCCGGGACCCGAACAACCACCTGTCGTTCGGGCGCGGGGTCCACTTCTGCATGGGCGCGCCGCTGGCGCGGCTCGAAGGCCGCGTCGCGCTGAACACCCTGCTCGACCGCTTCCCGCGGCTGAGCACCGATCCGCAGGACCGCCCGGTGTTCAAGACCATCCCGATCATGACCGGCATCGACAAACTCCCGCTGCTGACCGGGTTCCCCGGCTGAGCGCGACCTGCCCGAACCCTTCTGCTGAGGAGTACTGGTGACGACGAATCCGGCGCCGTTCAAGGTCGGCGAGGCCTACGACAGTTTCGCGGAGCTGCTCGACCAGCTCTGGGGGGACAACCTGCACCACGGTTACTGGGACGAGGAGTCCCGGACGCTCGAGGACGCCACCACCCGGCTGACCGACAAGCTGGCCGGGCTGCTGACCATCGAGCCGGGCGACCGGCTGCTCGACATCGGGTGCGGCATCGGCGAACCCGCCATCCGGCTGGCCGCGGCGCACGACATCACCGGCGTCGGGATCTCGATCGCCGCGGGGCAGATCGAGCGGGCCAACGCGCGCGCGGCCGCCGCCGGGCTGGCCGGGCGGCTGTCGTTCGAGCTCGCCGACGCGATGCAGCTGCCGTTCCCGGACGAGTCGTTCGACGTCGTCTGGGCGCTGGAGTCGTTGCACCACATGCCGGACCGGTGGCACGTGGTCGAGCAGGCGGCCCGGGTGCTGCGGCCGGGCGGCCGGCTCGCCGTCGGCGACTTCATCCTGCGCGGCGGCGGGAAGACGGCCGACGCGTCCAGTGTGGACCTGGTCAAGATGGGCGCGCTGAAGCTCGTCGACCTCGACGAGTACCGGACCCGGCTGGAAGCGGCCGGGCTGGTGCCCGAGGAGGTCGAGGACGTCAGCGACCGCACCCGGCCGTCGTGGGACAAGGCGGCGGAGCGGTTCGAAGCGCTGCGGGAGCCGGCGCTGCAGCACATCGGGTTGCAGCAGTTCGAAACCACGCTCTCGCGGTTCCGCCAGTTCGCCGACGAACCGGCGGTCGGGTACGTCCTGCTGACCGCCCGCAAGGCGTGAGCCGTCCCGGTTGCGATTCGCGAATTTCCCGGTGAGCGCCCGGCGTCCTCTGCTAGCGTTCGTCGTCCTTTCCCCACCCCACAAGAAAAACCGCAACAAGGCAGGAGACGCCAAGACAATGAATGCAGGCAGAGTCGGTCGGACCACGCGTGGATCCCTCCGTGCGGTCGGGCTGCCGGCGGTGGTCTTCGCCGCCCTCGTCACCGCGGGTTGCGGTGCCGGCAGCGCGTCCGGTGCGGACGCCCCCAAGGTCGACGACCGAGGTGAGATCACCCAGCAGATCTACCGGTTCTACGCCGACATGGAAGACCGGCAGTTCGACAAGCTGAACACGGTGCTCGCCGACGGCGTCGTCGTCAAGACCCCGTTCGGTACCACCACCGGACGCGACAAGGTCATCGCCCAGACGGCGGAAGCGGCCAAGCAGGAGGACCGCGCCCAGCACGTCGTGACCAACGTGCTGGTGGACGTGAACGGTGACAAGGCCACCGTGCGGGCGTTCGTGGACCAGCTCATCGGCAGCAGCAAGACGCCGCAGGGCAAGATGGGCCCCCAGCCCACCACGACGATCAGCTCCGTGATGCGCTACGAGGCCAGCAAAACGCCGGACGGCTGGCGGCTCTCCCACATCGAGGGCGACGTCCTGTGGGCCGCGCAGGCCCCGGCGGGGCAGTGACCGTGCGGTGCTGAACAGCCGGTGGCCGGACCACCGACTGGGGGCCTGACTCGAACCGGCCGCGAACCGCGTCTCGCGGTTCGCGGCCGGCTCTTTTCCAAAAAGGACACTCCGGACATCTCGCGCAAAACCCCGCCTGCGATCGCGATTTCCGGTCTCTACCAGGCCAAAGGCGCGCCGAACTACCCACGTGAGTAATGGTTCCGGTGCCCCGGCTGGGCGAATCTTGGGAACACTTCACCCTGATCGCCCCTCGGGAGGGGACACATGGATACCAGCAGTGAGACCTGCCCCGTGGACACCGGCGGCACCGGGACCTGTCCCCTCGACATGAACGATCCGGAGCTGCTCCGCGATCCGTTCGGGGGGTACTCGCGGCTGCGCGAGGAGGGCCGCGTCGTCCGTGCCCTGTGGCCCGGCTCGACCACTCCGCTGTGGCTGTTCACCCGCTACGACGACGTCAAGGAAATGCTGGCGGACAAGCGGTTCGCGAACAACCCCGGCAGTGTCCCGGGCGCGGACGTCGAAAAGGTCCACCAGGAGCTGGTCGAGGCGCTCGGGCTCGAAGAGAAGTACATCAAGATCTTCACCAGCAGCCTGCTCGACGCCGACGGCGAAGACCACGTCCGGTTGCGCCGGCTGGTATCGCGGGCCTTCACCGCGCGGCGCGTCAACGACCTGCGCCCCCGGGTGGAGGAGATCACCGCCCGCCTGCTGGACGACCTGGAGCGGCAGGCGGCCGTGGACGACGAGGACGGCATCGGCGTCGTCGACCTCCTCGAGTACTTCACCTACAAGCTGCCGATCAACGTCATCTGCCAGCTGATCGGCATCCCCGAGCGCTACTGGCCCCAGTGGCGGCAGTGGGGCAAGGACGCGTTCTCGCTCGTCCCCGGCGCCCAGAACGAGCCGATGCGCGGCATGGTCGACCAGATCACCGAACTGGTCGCGCTGCGCCGCGCCGAGCCCGCCGACGACCTGCTGACCGGGCTGATCAACGCGCACGACGACGACGGTGGCGGGCTCACCGAGACCGAGCTGATCACCATGGTGCTGACGCTGGTGCTGGCCGGCACCGAGAACACCGCGCAGACGATCGGCAACGGCATGATCGCCCTGCTCACCCACCCCGACCAGCTGGCCGCCCTGCGCGCCGAACCCGAACTGATGCCGGGGGCGGTGCACGAGCTGCTGCGCTGGTGCGGCGCGCTGCACAGCACGCAGTTCCGCCACGCGGTCGAGGACGTCGAGATCGCGGGCGCGAAGATCAAGCAGGGCGAGAAGACGATGGGCATGCTCGTCGCGGCCAACTACGACCCCCGCCACTTCGAGGACCCCATGCGGCTCGACATCCGCCGCCAGACCGACGGCCAGCGCGAACTGCACGTCGGCTTCGGTGCCGGTCTGCACTACTGCCTGGGCGCGCACCTGGCCAAGCAGGAGTTCGAGGTGGCCTTCACCGGCCTGATCAACCGCTTCCCCGACATGGAGCTGACGGGCCCGCCGGAGGACCTGGACCGCGGCAACATGCCCGGCTCGTGGCGGCTCAAGCGCCTGCCGGTCCGCCTGAAGGGCGCGGCCCAGGCCTAGCAAGGTCTGCCGCAGCGGGGGTCGTGAGTGGTAAGGCGGGTTCTAACCCGCCTTACCACTCACGACCCCCGTGTTGTTCGTGCGAAACCGAAAGGGCCGCTCACGGTGAACCCGTGAGCGGCCCTTCGCTTGTCGATCAGTTGACGGCGCTGCTCGCGTCCACGAACACGGCGTCACCCTCGACGTGGACCCGGTAGACGTCCACCGGTTCGGTGCCGGGCGGGACGGACGGTTCGCCGGTGCGCAGGTCGAAGCACGCGCCGTGCATCCAGCACTCGATGCCCTTTTCGGTCACCTCGCCCTCCGACAGGCGCTGGAAAGCGTGCGAGCACTCGTCCCGCAGGGCGTGCACCTCGTCGCCGTCGCGCACCAGCACGACAGGAACGTCGCCCACCTTGACGGCGAACGGTTTCCGGTCGTCGAGGTCGGACAGCGCGCACACCTTGGTCACGTTCGGCGAACCCATGGCTTCTCCGTTCAGGACTTCGGCGTGACGAGGCGCACCGGGAGGTCCTTGGTCCGGGTGAACCCGGGCCGCAGGATCCACGGGATCTCGCTGCGCGGCACCGCCAGCGTCATGTCGGGGAACCGCGTGTACAGCCCGCGCAGCGCCACCTCCGCCTCCAGGTAGGCGACGTGCTGGCCGAGGCAGCGGTGGATGCCCTTGCCGAAGCCGAGGTGGCTTTCGCTGCCGACGGCGAGCCGGTCGATCTTCAGCTTCTCCGGCTCGGGGAACTTCCGCGGGTCGCTGTTGGCGGCCATGATCAGTGGCACGATGGGCATCCCGCGCGGGATCACCGTGCCGCCCACCTCGATGTCCTCGGTGGCGAACCGCGGCTGGCCGAACTGGATCGGGCCGAGGCGCTGGAGCTCGCGGACGGCCTGGGGCCACAGCGTCGGGTCCGCCTTCAGCCGCGCGAGCTGGTCCGGGTGCTCGTGCAGGGCCAGCACCGAGTTGCCGATCAGGTACGTCGTCGTCTGGTGGCCGGCGGTGACCAGGCTGAACAGGATGCCGACCAGCTCGTCGTCGGTGGCGATGCCGGGGTTCTTGGCCTGCGCCTCGACGAGCGCGGTGACCATGTCGTCCTTCGGCTCGGCCCGCCGCCGCTCGATCATCCCGCGCGCGGCGATGAGCGTCTTGCGGACCTCCTCGGGCAGCCGCTTGCCGTCCAGGGTGGCCATCGCGTCACTCCACGCGCGCCACTGCGGGCGGTCCTCCGCGTCGACGCCGACCAGCTCGCAGATCACCGTGACCGGCAACGGGTAGCAGTACGCGTCGACGAGGTCCACCGGCGTGCCGTCGCCGCCTTCCGCCTCCAGCTTGTCGAGCAGCTCGGAGGTGAGCTCCTCGACGCGGGGGCGGAACTTGCCGACCCGGTGCGCGGTGAGCGCGTAGGAGACCAGCTTGCGCAGCCGGGCGTGCTCCTCGCCGTCGGAGGCGTTGATGAGGTTCTTCAGCCAGGGGATCAGCTCCTCCGGCATGTCGAGGTGCCGGAAGACGCCGTTGCGGATGTCCTCGGCGGGGGAGTCGGCCAGCGGGTTGCACTGGAACCGCTGGTCCATCAGGACCTGGCGCACGTCTTCGTAGCGGGCGGCCAGGTACATCGGCGGCCCGCCCATGAAGCCGCCGATCTGCAGCGTCGGCGCCTCGCGGACCGCCGCGTGCGCTCCCCACGGGTCGGCGACCACTTCCGGGGAGAACAGGTCGACCGGTTCGGCCGAAGTCTCGGCAGTGGTGGTCATGGTTCTTCCTTTCGTGTTGGATCCGGTAGCGCACAGTCCTATTCGGACACCGCGCGGTCAGTGCGTGGCGACGAACTCCTTGAGCGTGCCGATCACGTACTCGATCATCTCCGTGGTGATCCCCGGGTAGACGCCGATCCAGAACGTCCGCTCGGTGACGATGTCGCTGTTGGTCAGCGGGCCGGCGATGCGCTGCGGCTTGCCGATGTAGGCGGGGTGGCGGGTCAGGTTGCCGGCGAACAGCCGCCGGGTCCGGATGTTGCGCGCCTCGAGGTAGTCGACGACCTCCGGGACGTCGAAGCCCGCGTCGGGTTTCACCGTGATGATGAACCCGAACCAGCTCGGGTCGCTGCCCGGCGTCGCCTCCGGCAGGAGCAGCCCGGGCAGGCCGTCGAGGCCTTCGCGCAGCTGGCGCCAGTTCCGCTTGCGGGCCTCGATGAAGTCCGGCAGCTTCGCCAGCTGGCTCAGCCCGAGCGCGGCGTGGATGTCGGTGCTCTTGAGGTTGTAGCCGACCTCGGAGAAGACGTACTTGTGGTCGTAGGCCTCCGGCAGCGTGCCGAGGTGCAGTTCGAACCGCTTCAGGCAGCGGTCGTCCTCGCCGGGCTCGCACCAGCAGTCACGGCCCCAGTCGCGGAACGACTTCGCCAGCTTGGCCAGCTTGATGTCCGACGACAGCAGCATGCCGCCCTCGCCCATGGTCAGGTGGTGGGCGGGGTAGAAGGACACCGTGGAGAACCGGCCGAAGGTGCCGGTGAGCTGCCCGTTGTAGGTGGAGCCGACGGCGTCGCAGTTGTCCTCGATGAGGTGGAGGTCGTGGCGCTTCGCGATTTCGGCGACTTCGGCGACGGGGAAAGGATTTCCCAGCGTGTGCGCGATCATGATGGCGCGCGTGCGCGGCGAGATCGCCGCCTCGACCCGCTCGGCCGTCGTGTTGTACGTGCCGAGCTCGATGTCGACGAACACCGGGATCATGCCGTTCTGCAGGATCGGGTTCACCGTGGTCGGGAAGCCGGCCGCGACCGTGACGACCTCGTCGCCCGGCTTGAGCTGCTCGTCGCCCAGCGTCGGGGAGGTCAGGGTGCTCAGCGCCAGCAGGTTCGCCGACGAGCCGGAGTTCGTCAGCACCGCCTTGCGCCGCTTGAGTTTTCGCGCGAAGGCCGACTCGAACTTCGTCGCGATGGTGCCGGAGGCGATGCGCAGGTCGAGCGCGGCGGCCACCAGGGCTTCGCGGTCGGCGGCGTCCAGCACGGCCCCGGACGACAGGATCGGTGTCTGCCCCGGGATGAACGGCGCCGGCCCGGGGGACTGGGCGTCGTGGTAGTCGCGGACCTGCGCCAGCAGGTCCGATCGGGCTGAGTCGACCATGTCGTATCGATTCCCTACGGACGAGTGCGGGTTGTCGCGGACCTTGCGCTCAAGTCACGCTAGAAGCGCCGGGATCGGGCGGCATCCCCCAACGTGGTAGGGCCGTGCCCGGCGGGCGGCGGAGACTACCCGCGTTGGTGATGGCTCCGGGTGCTCCCGTGGGCAAGCTGGAGCCGACCACGAGCCAGCCCTGGGAGGACGATCTTGTGAAGGTTCTTAATCTTGCCGGGGTCGCCCCGTCGACCGTGTTCAGCCACGTCCCGCTCGCGAACGCGCTGCGCAACGCCGGGCACCAGGTCATGACGACCGCGTCGGTCGACGAAATGCTCGACACGATCGCCGGCGTCGGGTTGTCCGCCGTGCGCACCACCGCCGAAGGGGTGTCCCCGCGGCAGATCATCGCCGAGAGCGGCCTGACGCACGTGCCCACGGACCCGCGGGAACGCGAGATCATGGCGGGCCGCTGGTACGCGCACATGGAGTACGTGACCCTCGACGCGCTGCTGGCGTTCAGCAAGGACTGGCGCCCGGACGTCATCATCAGCGGCGTCACCTCCTACGCCGGTCCGCTGCTGGCCGCCCACCTGGGCGTGCCGTACGTGCGCCACGCCTGGGACATCCACAGCCCGGAGCTGATGGATTCCGGCGCGGTGGAGCAGCTGCGCGACCAGCTGACCGAGCTCGGCCTGACCGGCCTGCCCGAGCCGGCCATGACGATCGAGATCGCGCCGCCGAGCCTGCTGACGGCCGAAGCTGCCTCGGCACAGCTGATGCGGTGGATCCCGGGCAACTCGCAGGCCGTGGTGGAACCGTGGATGTACACGAAGGGCGCGGGCACCCGGATCGGCGTCACCGTCGGCACCGGGGTCGCCAGCTACCACCAGTACGACTTCCTGCAGGGCATCGTGGAGCAGATCGCCACGCTGGACGCCGAAGTCGTCGTCGCGGTCACCGAGGACGCGCTGCCGGAACTGCGCGAGCGGCTGAAGAACGTGCGGGCGGGCTGGATCCCGCTGGACGTCGTCGCGCCCACCTGTGACGTCCTGGTGCACCAGACCGGGGGCAGCACCATGATGACGGGGCTGGCCCACGGCGTGCCCCAGGTGCTCATCCCCGACCCCAACCAGTATCGCGCCTGCGACATGGCCCGCCGGCTCGCCGAAACCGGCGCCGCGGCCGTGCTGTCGCCGGAGGAGGCCACCAGCGAGGTCATCGCGAAGACGTGCGGCGAGCTGATCGCCGACCCGTCCTACGCCGAGGCCGCGCGCGGGCTCGCCGGGGAGATCGCCGCCCTGCCGTCGCCGCACGAGGTGGCGCTGCGCATCGAGCGGCTCGTCCGGGAAGCGTCCTGACCGGACATGGGCACCGTCACGACCCGCAGCATGACCGTCCGGCCGCTCGCCATCGACGGCGCGCACCTCGTCTCGTCCAAGTCCTTCGGTGACGGGCGCGGCGACTTCTTCGAGGTCTACCGCGAAGACGTGCTGACCGAGGCCCTCGGCTACCGGCCGAGGTTCCTGCAGACGAACGTCTCGACGTCGTGCCGCAACGTCGTCCGGGGCGTCCACGGGGCGCTGACCCCGCCCGGCCTGGCCAAGTTCGTGACGTGCCTGCGCGGTTCGCTGCTCGACTTCGTCGTCGACGTGCGGACGGGCTCGCCGACGTACGGCCAGTGGGACATGATCGTGCTCAACGCCCACGGCGGCACGGCGGTGTACGTGGAGGAAGGCCTCGGCCACGCGTTCGTGTCCCTCGAGGACGACACGTGCGTCCAGTACCTGCTGTCCGACCTCTACCGGCCGGCGGAGGTGCTCACCGTGCAGCCGCTGGATCCGGAGATCGGCCTGCCGCTGAACCTCCCGGGCGACCCGATCCTGTCCGAGCGCGACGCGGCCGCGCCGACCCTGCGGGAGGCGGGCGAGCTGGGGCTGCTGCCGAAGTACGAGGAATGCCTGTCCCTGCGCGCGGCCCGCATCCGCCTGACCGAGGCGGCGGCCGCTTCCTGAACCGCGGCAACGTAAAAGGCCCCGGGACCGCGGTCCCGGGGCCTTTCCCGTGATCAGCTCAGCTGGCTCAATGCCGTCCGCAGCGTCTCGCCGAGGAAGTCCAGATCGGCGTCGGTCGCGTTCAAAGGCGGGGCCACCAGCAGACCCTCGCCCGTCCGGTCGGGCCGGAACCCGACGTACGGGTACAGCAGCAGCCCCTTGCTCCGGGTGATCCGCATGACCTCGCCGACCGTTCCCGCCGCCAGCTCGATGCCGTGGAAGTACCCCAGGCCGCGGACGTCGGTCACCACCGACTGGCCGCGGACCGCGTCGGCCACGAGGCGGCCGAGGGCCGCGCCGCGGACTTCGTCGCGGTCCAGGGCGCCGAGGTCCTCCAGCACCGACAGCACCGCCAGCCCGGCGCGGCCCTGCAGCGGCGTGGCCGACATCGTGCCCATCAGGGGCAGCCACTTGCCGCTCGTCATGATGTCCTCCGCCAGGTTCGGCGAGATCATCGTGGCCGCCAGCGGGACGTACCCCGCGCCGAGGCCCTTCGACAGCGTGACGATGTCCGCCGCCGAGCCCGGTGTGTGGTGCGAGGCCAGCGGGAGCCCGGTGCGGCCCAGTCCGGTGAGGACCTCGTCGTGGATGACGAGGACGCCGAACTCGTCGCAGACCTCGCGCAGCGCCTTCAGGTACCCGGCCGGCGGCACGTACCCGCCGCCCGTCGTGCCGTTGACCGGCTCCATCAGCACCGCGGCCACGGTTTCCGGCCCGGCCGCGACGATCGCGTCGCGCACCGCCCGCACGCACTCGACGCGGCAGGCGGGGAACGGGCAGTCCAGGTGCTGGCCGGGGTAGGGCGGGTTGAACGCGGGGGCGAGGCCGAAGCTGTCGTCCTCGTGCGGCCGCCGCGAGCGGTGGCCGGACAGCGCGAGCACGAACGCGCTGTTTCCGTGGTAGCCCAGCGACGACGTCAGGATCTTGTGCCGTCCCTCTTCGCCGCGGGCGCGCTGCACCAGCCGGGCCAGCGCGATCGCCGATTCCGTCGCGTGCGTGCCGGTGGGGGTGAACATGACCCGGTCGTCCGGCCGGTGCACCGCCCGCGCGGTGGCCGCGGCCAGCTGCTCCATCAGGTCCGGCGCGAACGTGCCCGGGCTCGCGTAGGTGCAGATCCCGACCTGGTCCCGCAGGGCCTCGACCACCACGGGGTGGGCGTGGCCGATGTTCACGTTGACGATCCCGCTGGCGCCGTCGAGGTACCGCGTGCCGTCGGAGGCGTACACCCACGACCCGGCGGCGTGGCTGTAGGGGATCGGGGGGATCTGCAGCCGGGCCGCCAGCAGCTGGGACGGCGCTTTCTGCACGGTCATCGTCACGATCGAATTCCTCCTGGCTCGGTGGCGTGATCGACGTAGAGCCTCGCCTTGGTGCGGATGTCGTCGACGAGCACGGCCTGCCGCAGCACGTCGTCGTTGTCGGGGAGCCGTCCCGAACGGACGGCGGCCGCGAACGCGGCCAGGGTGTTGGCCACCTGGTCGTCGGGCGGCAGCCGGATTTCCTCGACGCGCGAGCCCCGTTCCAGGCGCACCACCGGGACGTGCTCGGCGGGCGGCGTGAAGGCGTGGTCGAGGACGATCCGCCCGGTGCTGCCCCAGAGCTCGTACCCGGACCGGTAGGCGTGGTCGATCCCGAAGGTCGCGGACGCGCCGACGCCGTCGCCGGTGCACAGCAGCGCCTGCCCGGCGGACTCGACGGGGTGGCCGTGGCGCCGCGTGAGCACCGCCGAAACGACGTCGATCCCGCCGCCCAGGAACGTCATCGCCGCGCGCACCGGGTAGACGCCGGTGTCCAGCAGGGCACCGCCGCCGAGGTCGGCGCGGTGGCGGATGTCGCCGGGCGGCCGGGCCGGCACGGCGAACGCGGCGTGGAACGCGCGCAGCTCCCCGATGGCGCCATCGGCCAATAGCTTCCGGACCGCCACGTGCTGGCTGTGGTGGAGGAACATGACGTTCTCCATCAGCACGAGCCCGGCCGAGCGGGCGGCGGCGATCAGCTCGCGGGTCCGCGACACGCTGGTGGTCAACGGCTTCTCGGCGAGCACGTGCTTGCCGGCGGCCAGCGCCCGCTCGATCCACCCGGCGTGCGCGGTGTTCGGCAGCGGGAGGTAGACGGCTTCGACGTCGTCGAGGTCGAGCAGCGCCGGATAGCTCCCGACCGCCCGGCAGCCATAGCTGCGGGCGGTGTCGGCGGCCTTTCCGGCGTCCCGGCTGGCGATCGCCGCGATTTCCGTGCCGGGCAGGGCCGCCATCGCCGGCAGCAGCTTCCGGAGGGCGATGCTCGCGCATCCCATGATCCCGATGCGCAGTGGGGCCACCGGATCTCCTTCGCGCGGTGCGGGCATTGTCCGGCCTTCACGCTAGGGCGGGCGCGCGGCTCGGGCATCCCTCGTCCTGATAGCGCCTCGACCGTCCTATCAGGTCGGGGGATGCCCGCCGCGCCGTGGCCGTCCTACGCTCGCCGGACGCCGAGGAAGGGGAGTGACGTGGTCCACAGCGCGATACACGAGGACACGGCCCGGGACGGACGCTCCGAAGACGCGGTCATGTCCATGGCGGACTTCCACTCCTGGTTCAACGCGCGGGCGCGCGCGAACAGCTTCCGGGTGGACCGGATCCCGTTCGCGGACCTGTCCGGCTGGGACTTCGAGCCGGACACCGGCAACCTGGTGCACAGCAGCGGCCGGTTCTTCTCGGTCGAGGGCCTGCGGGTGCGGACCGACCGGCCCTGGGTGAGCGAATGGGCCCAGCCGATCATCGTGCAGCCGGAGATCGGTGTGCTCGGCATCCTCGTCAAGCGGTTCGACGGCGTCCCGCACTGCCTGATGCAGGCGAAGATGGAGCCGGGCAACATCAACGGCCTGCAGATCTCGCCGACCGTGCAGGCCACCCGCAGCAACTACATGAAGGTCCACGGCGGCGCGGCCACCAAGTACATGGAGTACTTCCGGGCCGGTTCCCGCGGCCGCGTCCTGTTCGACGGGCTGCAGTCCGAGCAGGGTTCGTGGTTCCTGCACAAGCGCAACCGCAACATCGTCGTGGAGACCGCCGACGACGTCCCGCTCGACGAGGACTTCTGCTGGCTGACGCTCGACCAGATCCGGCGGCTGCTGCGGCTGGACCACATGGTGAACATGGACTCGCGGACCGTCCTCGCCTGCGTCCCGCCCGAGCTGGCGCGGCCGGACCGGCGGGCCGACGGCGAGGGCTCGTTCGTCGAAGCGGTCCACCGTTCGCTGTCCGGCCACGGCCGGGCCCTGCACGAGCCGGGGCACGTCCTCAGCTGGCTCACCGAGGTGCGGGCCCGCCAGGAGCTGGTGCAGCGGCGGGTGCCGCTCAAGGAGATCGTCGAAGACGGCTGGCAGCTCGGCCACGACGTCATCGACCACCGCGACGGCAAGTACTTCGACGTCGTCGCGGTGTCGGTGGAAGCCAGCAACCGCGAGGTCACCTCGTGGACCCAGCCGCTGGTGGCGCCCCGGCAGTCGGGCCTGCTCGCGCTGCTGGTCAAGCGGATCGGCGGCACGCTGCACGCACTGGTGCAGGCCCGCAGCGACGCCGGCACGCTCAACATCGCCGAGCTGACCGCGACCGTGCACTGCCAGCCCGGCAACTACGCCGACGCGCCGGCGGAGTACCGCCCCGCCTACCTCGACTACGCGCTGGCCGCCCCGACCGGACGCGTCCGGCTCGACGTCGTCCACTCCGAGGAGGGTGGCCGGTTCTACCACGCGCAGAACCGCTACCTGGTGATCGAGGTCGAGGACGACTTCGCCCCCGAGCCCGACGACCGGTTCCTGTGGACGACCCTGAGCCAGCTGATGTCGCTGCTGTCGCACAGCAACTACCTGACGGTGGAGCTGCGCAGCCTGATGGCCGGCATGCGCAGCTTCTGATCCCTACCGCACCCCGGTCGTGAGTGGTAAGTCGGGTTCTAACCCGACTTACCACTCACGACATCCCGGTGACCACGGCGGTGCGCAGGCGGTCCCGCAGAGCGTTTACCAGGGTTTCGAGGCCGCCGGGGCCGGCTGTGCCGAAGACGTGGTAGTCCGGCCGCACCAGCACCGAAGCCGCCCCGAACCGGGCCAGGAACGGCCGGTAGACGTCGTCGACGTCCACGGTCGCGTCCAGCCGGACGACGTGCGCCCCGAGCGACGCGAGGAACTCCGAGCCGCAGGCCTCGGTGGTCAGCAGCACGAAACCCCGGCCGACGACGTCGTCGAACAGCCCGGTCGCCTCGCCCACCCGCACCCGGCCCTGCGGGACGACCACGCCCGCACCCGGGCTTTCGTGCAGCAGCCCGCCGCTCAGCGGTTTCGCCGGTTCCGGACGGCCCGCGGGCTTGCCACGCCGGTTGGCCAGCACGGTCGCGTCCCGCTCGGCGGCGGCCGCGGGGTCGGTCACGCAGATGACCCGGCCCAGCTGGACCGACGCCAGGATGGCCTCCCTGGCCTGCTCCCGGCGTTCCTCCCCGTAACTGTCCAAAAGGGACTCCGGCGCCAGGCCGCGGAGGGTCAGGTCCAGCTTCCACGCCAGGTTGGTGACGTCGCGGATGCCGGAGCACATGCCCTGTCCGGCGAACGGCGGCATCAGGTGCGCCGCGTCGCCGGCGAGCAGGACGTGCCCCACCCGCCACCGGTCGGCCCACCGCGCCTGGAAGATGTAGGTGGTGCTGCGCAGCAGGGTGGCGGTCTCGGGGGTGACGCCGTGGGGCGCCATCAGCCGCCACGCCGTCTCGTCCTTGTTCAGTTCGGCCGCGCTTTCGCCCGGCAGGCGCATGAACTCCCAGCGACGGCGGCCGGGTCCGCTGCCCACCAGCGTCGTGGGCCGCGCCGGGTCGCAGATCTGCACGTTCGTGGGGACGAACTCGCGCGGCTCGTTCAACTGGACGTCGCAGAGCAGCCATTCGTACGAGAAACCGAGGTCGGTCACCGGCACGTCGAGGTGCTCGCGCACGAAGCTGTTCGCGCCGTCGCACCCCACGACCCACCGCGCCGAAACGGTCCGCGACACCTCGTCGGCGTCGGTCGCGGTCACCTGGACCACCGCGTCGCCGTCGGCGATGGCCACGACTTCGTGCCCGCGCAGCACGGTGATCCCGGGCAGGTCGCGGACCCGCGCCGCGATGAGCTCCTCCAGCGCCGGCTGGTGCATGGTGTTCGCGTCCGGCCAGCCGTACGGGCCGTTCGTGGTGAAGGCGTTGTCCAGCAGCGTCTGCCCGTCGGCGGTCTGCCACTGGTAGCCGTTCGCGGGCGCGGTGATCCGCCCGAGGTCCGGGCCGATGCCGGTGGCGGCGAGCAGCCGGGCGGTCTCGCCGTCGAAGCTGGTCGCCCGCGGCAGCTTGTACGGCCGCGGCCGGCGCTCGAGCACCGTCACCCGCCAGCCGCGCTGGGCCAGCAGCACCGACAGGGTGGCACCGATCGGGCCGTTGCCGACGATGACGACGTCCGTGTCCGTCAACAGAACCTCACAGGTCGCGAGTCAGGCGGGCCAGCTGGTCGCGCACGCACTCGATGCGCCGCGGCAGCGACGGATCGCCCTCGGGCCAGCCCAGGTCGATGCCCACCCGGCCGCCGAACGTGCTCAGCACGTAGCCGCCGAGCGCGATGGTCTCCCGCATCCGGGACGCCGAGTGCAGGTTGGTCAGCCGCAGGCCGTCCGGGGTGCGCATCGGCGGGGCGACGCCCCAGTTCATGATGCTGACCACGGCGAGCGCGAGCTTCGGGTCCCACGGCTTCGCGGCGGCCGGCTTGCTGAACATGTCCAGGATGCTGCGCTGCACGGAACCGTCGGCCAGGCCGGCGCGCAGCTGCTCGCCGATGGCCCGGCCGATCGGGACGGCGTCGTGCGCGACCCCGTCCGTCACCTTGAACCCGACCCCGCCGAGCACGTTCGTGCCCTCGGTCGCGCCGACCGGCGGGGTCAGCCTGCTGCGCAGGTTCACCGAGTACCGGTAGACGAGGTCGGTCAGCGGCAGGTCGCGGACCTCGGCCTCGGCGAGCAGGAGCGCGCCCGACACCAGGCCGTTGATCGTCACCTTCTCCCGGTGGCCGAGGTTCGCCAGCGCCGTCGTTTCGGCCTCGGTCAGCCGGTGCTGGACGACGTGGCGGACGACCGGGTCCGGCCGGTTCGCCGCCGGCGGTGGGGGCAGGGGTGTCGCCGGGCCGTTCGCGTGGATGCCGCGCTCGGCCAGCAGGTCCTCCAGCGACCTCGGGTACGGGTTCCTGACCAAGTCCAGCGGTACGCCCTCGACGACGTCGGTGTAGCAGGACCACAGCGCCGAGAGGATCGCGGTGGCGTGGTGGGCGTCGGCGATGCTGTGCTGGATTGCCAAGCAGACGCTGGCTTCGTCGCCGTCCCGGACGACGTTCAGGGCGCTCAGCGAGCGGCTCTGGTCGAGGTCCAGCCCGGCCAGCGGCTGGTCGGGGTCGCCGTCGGCGAACCGGGTTTCGGGGCGAGCGCCGGACTCGGTCAGCACCGCGCCCTCGCCGGTGAACTCGACCCGGGCCGAAAGCTGCGGGTAGGCGTGGCAGACCGCCTCGAACGCCGTGGTCAGCGCCTCGGGATCGAGCCGCCCTTCGGCGCGCACGGTGTAGCCGATGTAGGCCTCCCGGGCGGCGTGGATGCTTTCGCTGGGCGCCAGCGCCCGCCGGACCGCGGCTCGCGTCACGAATTCCTCCCGGTGGATCCGGTCAGCGCGGGACCGGCCAGCTTCTCCGTCACCGTCGCGATGATCGGCGCGGCCTGGTCGACCAGGAAGAAGTGGCCGCCCGGCAGCACCCGCAGGTCCGCCGGCCCGGCGGTGTGCTCTTCCCAGGCGCGGGCCTCCTCGACCGACACCCGCGGATCGCGGTCTCCGGTGAACACCGTGACCGGGCAGTCCAGCCGCCGTCCGGGTTCGTGCCGGTAGGTCTCGACCGCGCGGTAGTCGCTGCGGATCGCGGGCAGGACCATGGCCAGCAGTTCGGGATCGGCCAGCATGGCCGCGTCCGAACCGCCGAGTTTCCGCAGCTCGGCGACGAGCCGGGCGTCCGACACACCGCGCAAGTCGTCGTCGCGGTAGCGCGAGGGCGCCCGCCGCCCGGACGCGAACAGGTGCACCGGCGCGGGCAGGCCCGCGTCGGGCATCCGCAACGCCACCTCATAGGCGATGATCGCGCCCATGCTGTGCCCGAACAGGGCCAGCGGCCGGTCGTCGACCGAGCGCAGCACTTCGAGGAGCCGGTTCGTCAGCCCGCCGATGCTGTCGACGGGCGGCTCGTGGCGCCGGTCCTGACGGCCCGGGTACTGGACCGCCAGGACCTCCACCGCGGGAGCGAGGGCCTTGGCGAGCGGGAAGAAGAAGCTGGCCGAGCCGCCGGCGTGGGGCAGGCACACGAGCCGGGCCCGCGCCTCCGGGGCCCGTTCGAAACGGCGTAACCACTTCTCGGCGTCTGGTCGGTGCACGGCGGTGCCTTTCGGGCTAAACGAGCTTCAGGGGGAGCGTCTTGGTCCGGGTGAACGCCGGCCGCAGGATCCACGGGATCTCCTCCCGCGGCACCGCGAGGGCCAGGTCCGGGAACCGGGTGAACAGCCCGTGCAGCGCCACCTCGGCCTCCTGGTAGGCGAGGTGCTGGCCCAGGCAGCGGTGGATGCCCTTGCCGAAGGACAGGTGCATCTCGTTGGTGACGCTCAGCCGGTCGACGATCAGCTTGTCCGGCTCGTCGAACTTGCGCGGGTCGGTGTTGGCGGCCAGCAGCAGCGGCGCCACCGGCGTCCCCCGCGGGATCGTGACGCCGCCGAGTTCGACGTCCTCCGACGGGAAGCGCGCCTGCGTGAACTGGAGCGGCCCCAGCCGCTGCAGCTCGCGCACGGCCTGCGCCCAGAGCTCGGGTTCGGCCTTCAGCCGCGCGAGCTGGTCGGGGTGCTCCAGCAGGAAGAGCACCGAGTTCCCGATCAGGTAGGTCGTCGTCTGGTGCCCGGCGGTGACCAGGCTGAACAGGATCCCGACGATCTCGTCGTCGGACACCCGGCCTGGGTCCTCGGCCTGCGCCTGCACGAGCGCGGTGACCAGGTCGTCCTGCGGCTCGACGCGCCGGCGGGCCATCAGCTCGCGCGAGAGGGCGATGCAGTGGCGCAGGGCGGCCGGGATGTTCGGCGCGTCCATGGTCGCCATCGCGTTGCCCCAGGCGTGCCAGGCCGCGCGGTCCGGCTCGTCGATGCCGACCAGCTCGCAGATGACCGTGACCGGCAGCGGGAAGCAGAACTCCTCGACGATGTCGACCGGCGAGCCGTCCTTGCCCTGCTCCGCCATCTTGTCGAGCAGGTCCTCGGTGATCTTCTCGACGCGCGGGCGCAGCGCGTTGACGCGGCGCGCGGTCAGCGCGTAGGAGACCAGCTTGCGCAGCCGCGTGTGGTCCTCGCCGTCGGCGGTGTTGAGCTTGTTGGCCATCCAGGGGATGAGGTCTTCGGGGAAGTTCATCGCCTTGAAGACGCCGTCGCGGATGTCGGCCAGCGGCGAGTCTTCCGGCGGGTTGGTGAGGAAGCGCGGGTCGGTGAGGACCGTGAGGACGTCCTCGTAGCGGGTGGCCAGCCACATGTCCGGCCCGCCCATCATGGTGCCGAGGTTCAGCGTCCCGGTGTGGGGCAACGGCTCTTCGCGCAACCGCGCGTACCAGCCGAACGGGTCGGCGACCACTTCCGGTGAGAAGAGGTCGACCGGCTTGGCCGAAGGCTTGGCGGTGGCGGTCATGGCCATCCCTTCCTGGTGCCGACGCGGGCGGTCCCGCTCGCGTGCGCGGCGGGCCCGGATTCGGACGGTAGGGAAGGGGCGCCCGGTTGAGCATCCCCCAACCTGACAGTGCTGCGCTCTCGTGTCCTTTGTGGACGGTAGGCGGCACCTCGGCGCTATCAGAACGAGGGATGCCCGGGCGGCGCGGCCTGACCTACTCTCGCCGAAGACCTTGCAGGCCAGGCGTTGATCGACACGCGGTCACGCGAAACGATGCTTAGGGGTACTGGTGACGAAGCCGACTCCGAACGAGATTGGCCAGGGCTACGACGCTTTCGCGGACCTGCTCGACCAGCTCTGGGGCGAAAATCTGCACCACGGTTACTGGGACGAGGAGTCCCTGACGCTCGAAGAGGCCACCACGCGGCTGACCGACCGGCTGTCCGCGATGCTGCCGCTGCGGGCGGGCGACCGGCTGCTCGACATCGGCTGCGGCAACGGCGAGCCGGCGATCCGGATGGCCGTCGCGAACGACGTCATGGTCACCGGCATCTCGATCAGCGAGAAGCAGGTGGAACGCGCGAACGACCGCGCGTACAAGGCCGACGTGGACGACCGGGTCGTCTTCGAGTACGCCGACGCGATGGAGCTGCCCTACGAGGACGGCTCGTTCGACCTCGTCTGGGCGCTGGAATCGCTGCACCACATGCCGGACCGCTGGCACGTGATCCGCCAGGCGGCCCGCGTGCTGCGGCCGGGTGGGCGACTGGCGCTCGGCGACTTCCTGCTCGTGCCGGGCCCCGCCGGACTGGAGGCCGACCGCGAGCGCGTCGCCGAGGTCGGCAAGGGCGTGGTGTCCGTCGTCTCGCTCGACGAGTACCAGGCCCACCTGCGCGAAGCCGGCCTCGAGCCCGAATCCGCCGAGGACGTCAGCGAGTTCACTCGGCCGTCGTGGACCAAGGCGGCGGAGCGGTTCGAGGCGCTGCGGGAGCAGGCGCTGCAGCACATCGAGGCCGCGCAGTTCGAGGTGACGCTCGGCCGGTTCCGCGCCTTCAGCGACGAACCGTCGCTCGGCTACGTCCTCCTGACCGCGCGCAAGCCCGAGTGAGGAAGCCCGAAACCATGCAGATGACCGAAGAGAACCTCCGCGGCCTGTTCGGCCGGATGACGGGGGACGAGAAGCACGGGTGGGCCGCGGCGTCGACGTTGCACGCGATCTGGGTGCTCTACGAACGCGTGCTCAACGTGTCGCCGTCGAACATCGACGACCCCGACCGCGACCGGTTCTACCTCTCCAAGGGCCACGGCCCGATGGCCTACTACGCGGTGCTCGCCGCGAAGGGCTTCATCGAGCCGGAGACGCTGGACACCTGGCGGCAGTGGGATTCGCCGCTGGGCATGCACCCGGACCGCAACCTGGCGCCCGGCGTGGAGATCAGCAGCGGCTCCCTCGGCCACGGCCTCCCGCTCGGCGTCGGCACCGCGCTCGGGCTGCGCGCCCAGGGCCGCGACGCCCGTGTGTTCGTCCTGATGGGCGACGGCGAGTTCGACGAGGGCAGCAACCACGAGACGATGTCGATCGCCGGACGGCTCGGGCTCGACCGCCTCACCGCGATCGTCATCGACAACAAGACGGCCAGCCTCGGCTGGCCGGGTGGCATCGCCGCGCGCTTCGAGCTGGAGGGCTGGGCCGCGACCACGGTCGACGGCCGCGACCACGACGCGCTGGAGAAGGCGCTGACCGGGGAGACCGACGGGCGGCCGCGCGCCGTCGTCGCGGAGATCCTCCCGATCGAGGAAGGGGCAGGCGCATGACCGCCCAGGTGACCAGGAAGCAGATGCGGACGGTCTTCGCCGAGACGGTGATCGAGTCCCTCGCCACGGACCCGCGGGTCGTCATGCTGACCGCGGACATCTCCTCGTGGTTCTTCTGGGACGTGAAGAAGGAGTTCCCGGACCGCGTCCTCAACTTCGGCATCCGCGAGCAGGCGATGATCGACATCGCGGGCGGCTTCGCGCTGGCAGGCCAGCGGCCGGTGGTGCACACGTACGCGCCGTTCCTGGTCGAGCGGCCGTTCGAGCAGATCAAGATCGGCCTCGGCCACCAGGACGTCGGCGCGGTGCTGGTCAGCGTGGGTGCCTCCTACGACGACCCGTCGTGGGGCCGCACCCACCAGGCACCCGGCGACGTGGCCCTGCTGGACACGCTGCCCGGCTGGACGGTGCACGTCCCGGGCCACGAGGACGAGGTCGCGCCCCTGCTGAGCAAGGCCATCGCCGGCGACGACCGGGTCTACGTCCGGCTGTCCGAACGCGCGAACACCGAAGCGGTGCCGGTGTCGGACACGTTCACCGTGCTGCGCCAGGGCGGCAAGGGCGTGGTCATCGCGGTCGGCCCGGTGCTGGACCAGGTCCTGGCCGCCACGGCCACGGCGGACGTGACGGTGCTGTACGCGTCGACGATCCGCCCGTTCGACCACGCGGGCCTCCGCGCGGCGGTGACCGCGGCGGCCCCGAACGTGGTGCTGGTCGAGCCGTACCTGCGCGGGACGTCGGCGTTCGAGGTGACCGAAGCGCTGGCGGACGTCCCCCACCGCCTGCGGTCGTTCGGAACGTGGCGCGACCGCGAGGCCCGCGTCTACGGAACGGCCGAGGAACACGACCGCCTGTTCGGCGTGGACGCCGAATCGCTGGCGGCTTCGATCGCCCGTTTCGTCGGCTGACGCCGGCGAACGGAACCGGCCGGCTCCACGCTGCACCGCACCCCCAGGCGGTCCGGTGTGGAGCCGGTTTTCGTCGTGCCGCCCGTGCGCACCGACGCGCGAAGGCCCGGACCGTCCGCGACGGTCCGGGCCCCTGTTCTTGCGGCCTAGGGGGCGTCCCAGGTGATCGGCAGCGAGTGCACCCCGTAGGTGAGCATGTCGTTGCGCAGCGGGACCTCCTCCGGCGGTACCGCGAGCCGGACGTTGGGCAGCCGGCGCAGCAGCTCGGCGTAGCCCACCTGCATCTCCACCCGGGCCAGCTGCTGCCCGAGGCACTGGTGGACGCCGTGGCCGAAGGCCAGGTGCGGGCCGCGGGCGCGCGTCACGTCCAGCGTCTCCGGGGCCGCCCACTGGCGCTCGTCCCGGTTGGTGGCCACCACCGAGACCACCACCGTCGAGCCGGCCGGGATGTGCTCGCCGCCGAGCTCCAGGTCGTGCTTGGCGAACCGGAAGAGCCCCGGGTTGATGACGGACAGGAAGCGCAGCAGCTCCTCGACGGCGTCCCCGATGCGCGCCGGGTCGTCGCGCACCGCGGCGAGCTGCTCGGGGCGCTGCAGCAGCACGAACATGCCCAGCCCGAACATGCTCGCGGTGGTGTCGTAGCCGGCGATGAGCAGCAGGTTGGCGATGTTGATGAGCTCGTCGTCGGTGAGCGCGGGGTCGGCTCCGGCGTGGTGGATCAGGCCGGAGATGAGGTCGTCGGCGGGGTGCTCGCGCTTGTCCGTGATCAGCCGCTGCATGAACACGCGCAGGGCGTCGGCGTTCTCCACCGCCTGCGCGACCGGGGCGTCCAGCTGCAGCAGGGCCGCCGCGCGCTCCTGGAACTCCGCCCGGTCGTCGTAGCGCACCCCGAGCAGCTCGCAGATCATCTGCGAGGGGGCCGGGAACGCGAACTCGGTCATCAGGTCGGCGCTGGTGCCCTTGGCCAGCATGTCGTCCAGCAGCCCGCCGATGATCTTCTCGATCTGCGTGCCGAGGTCGCGGATCCGGCGGACGGTGAACTGCCCGGTCAGCAGCTTGCGGTACCGGGTGTGCTCCGGCGGGTCCATGTTGATGAACGACCCGGCGCGCGCCTTGTCGTCCCGCAGCCGCTCCCGGAACTCCGCGGGCAGCTCCTTGAACCTGGGGTGGTACTGGAACCGGTCGGAGGAGAACCGGGGGTCGGTCAGCACCGCGCGGGCCTCTTCGTACCCGGACACCAGCCAGAACGGCTCGCCCGAGGCCAGCGCCGCCTTGGCGATCGGGCCGCGCGCGGCCACCGCGAGCAGGGCGGGGGGCACGGTGAACGGGTCGTCGCGCTGGACGAACTCCGGGGGGAGGGGTGACCGCAACGCTGCGTTGCTGGGCTTGTTCTCGGTCGCGTTGGTCGTCACTGCGGCGCCAGCTCCATTCGAATCGCGCGGGCCGGACGGCGATCGAAGGGGGACTGGTGCCGATCCCGCGACTAGCCTGGTCGACTTGCCTGGTCGCTTCGGAGCGTAGGAGCGCCGCGGCAGGCTGGGCATCCCTCGGTCTGATAGGAACTCCGCCCGACTATCAAAGTAGGGGTGGTGCCCGGCGCGCGTGGTGCAGACCATGGGCAGGCGAATCGGTTCCCGGGTGAGCGAGGTGTGTCCCGTTGAGCGTTGTCCTCCTGTTGAACGGTCCCAACCTGGGCGTGCTGGGCCGGCGCGAGCCGGAGATCTACGGCACCGACACGCTGGCCGACATCGAGAAGGCCGTCGCCGAGGAGGTGGCCGGCCGGGGCTGGGACGTCGTGTCGATCCAGCGTGACGGCGAGGGCGAGCTGGTCGGCGCGATCCACGAGCACCGCGACACCACGGTCGGCGCCATCGTCAACCCCGGGGCCCTGATGATCGCCGGCTGGAGCCTGCGCGACGCGCTGGCGAGCTACGCGCCGCCCTGGATCGAAGTGCACCTGAGCAACGTGTGGGCGCGTGAGCAGTTCCGGCACGAGTCGGTCATCGCGCCACTGGCGAGCGGTGTGGTGGTGGGTCTGGGCGCGTTCGGCTACCGCCTCGCGGCACAAGCGCTGCTGCACTTGACTTCCGCGTGAATTAAATCCCTATTGTCCGAGTTGTTTGCGCCACTGGTGCGTTCGGACGAGGTGCGCCGATCGGGGCGCAGCCAATCGGGTGACGGCCGCACGGGCCTGGCGCCCCGCCGCGACGCGCCGTCATTGTTCCGTGGACTTCCGGGCTACCGGGTAGTTAGTTGAGCGTTAACAGAATGCTCGTTAGGCTAGCTGGCTGATTTGCGCGTCAGGACCGTGTTAAATCACTGTCCCACCAGGCGAAAAGCTAAACCTGCTCACATTTTCTAGGGGTGTGACCTGGCTCACAGGGGCGATGACGGGGCCCCCGGCCGAAGCTATCGTGAGTGACGCAAGCTGTTAATCTTTCACAAGCCTGCCTGGGGAGGTTCTTGTGACGTGCGCTTTTCTGCGCGGTCGGCGTGGTGCCATGTTCTGACCTGGTCGCCGGGCTTCGTCGGACCCCTCTTCCGGGGTGTTGTGATCAACATTGGCCGCGTGTTCGCGCGCGGCTGTCCCATGGGTCCGGTATTGCCTGAATTCGCCGCAGTGTCGCGGCTCTTTTAATCGAATTCTATTTCGTCTATACCTGGGGGATAGCCGAAAGATGCTCGACGTACCTACTTTGCGACTACCGGAAAATCCGTTCACCGGATTCGGCGACGATTTCATGCAGGAGGCTTGTGACACGGCCGGGTTCCTCCGGCGTTCCGCGTACTCGTGGTTCAACGGGCGGCTCGACACGGGCTTGCAGTGCGCGAAAGCGGCCGCGGCTGGCGCCCGCCGGGAATCCCGCGAACTCTACGAAATGGCCCAGTTCTGGTATGTCGGCCTCCTCATCAAGGCCCGCGAGCTGGAATCGGGCCGCCGGGTGCTGGACGCGGTCGAGGAAAGCCGGGAGGGCTCCGCTTCCGAGCGCATGACCGCCGTGTCCCACAACGTCCGCGGGAACCTGCTGTTCGCGATGGGCAGCGTCGACGAGGCCATGGACGAGGTGAGCACGGGGCTGCGGATCGCCGAAGGGTGCGGCGACCGTTCCCTGCGGCCGCCGAGTTACGTGGTGCTGGCGCTCGGTGCGTTGCGCCGGGCGGACATGCGGGCGTGCCGGGTGTTCGTGGACAAGCTGGCCGACGAAGCCCTGCTGGGCTACTTCGGGCAGGCGCCGGGTGCATGGGTGGCGGCGCAGGCCGTCGAGGCGCGCAGCGGGGTCGAGAGCGCGGCGAGCCTCATCGCCGGCATCGTGACGAACCCGCTGGTGCTCCGCCAGCTCCTGGTGTCGGAGCCGGCGGCGGCGCCGTGGCTGGTCCGCGTGTGCGGCAAGCTGGGCGCGCACGACCTGGCGGAGACGGTGGTGGAGGCGGCGTCGGCGGCGGGAGCGGAGCAGCCGGAGTTCAGCGTGATCCGCGGCTCGGCGTTGCACGCGGCGGGCCTGCTGACCCAGGACTCGGCCAAGCTCCACGAGTCGGCCGACATCCACCCGGACCGCTGGTGCCGCGCCTCGGCACTGGAGGACCTGGGCGACCTGCTGGCGAAGAGGTATTCGGAGCGCGACCGAACGGTCCGTTTCCTCGAGTCGGCGTTGGACACGTATACGGCGGTGGGCGCAACCCGCGACTCGGCCCGCGTGGTGAACAAGCTCCGGGAGCACGGAGTCCGCCGCGGCACGACCCGCGTGGTGGAGTACGAAGGAGCGGCCCCGCACGGGCTGACGAACACGGAGTTCGCGGTCGCCGAGCTGGTGAGCCAGGGCCACACGAACAACGAGGTGGGCAGGCAGCTGTTCATCTCCCGGCACACGGTGGCGTTCCACTTGAAGAAGGTGTTCCAGAAGATGCACATCACGTCGAGGGTCGAGCTGGCGGCGGCGTGGAAGGTGTTCTCGTAGGGGTACCGGGCGGACGCGAAGCGTGGTTCACGCCGCAGTGGAGGGCGGCGCGGGCGCATGGGGTCCGGGCGGCCGTCCTCGGCTGACGGGTCGGCCGACCCGGGTGCCGGGAGCGGCCGGTGCGGCTGACGGGCCGGCCGTCGCGGCTGTATGAGAGGTCACCGCCGGACGCATGCCGGCGGTGACCTGGACGAACGGCAGGCGAGCTCGGGCCGCCGGGGTGGAGTGCCGTCCACCCCGGCGGCTTCGTGCTGTGCTCGGCGCCGGCGCCCAAGTGGCGGCCGCTGGGGCGGCGTGCGCCGCCGGCCCGGGTGCCCCGCCCGGCTGCGCCGCCGGCACCGTGATGGTGGCTGCGGGGCCGCCCGGCTGCGCCCGAGTCATCGCGGTGTGGCCGCGGTGCCCCACCTCCGGGGCCCGTCGCCGCCCGGCCGCACCCCTGAATCGCCTCCCGCCGCACCCGGGCCACTGCGGGATGGGTGCCGTGCGCCGCGGAGGCCGGCGCTGTGCGCCTGAGCCGCAGCGCACGCCGCGGGCCCGCCCGTTGCTGCCCGGCGTGCGTCGCGGGGGCCCGCCCGCCGCTGCCCGGCTGTGCCTCCCGAAGCCCCTTCTCGGCCCGCTCGGCCCGCTCCCGCCGGGCGGCGGTCCGTCGGTGCTCGAACCACGGTGGTGGCAGGCGCCGTGCGCCAGTGCCGGAGCCGCCGCGGGCTTGGCGCCGCCTACCGCCGCCGGGCGTGCGCCGCACCGCGCGCCGCAGTGCGCCGCGGGGCTGGGCGCCGCCTACCGCCGCCGGGCGCGCGCCGCGGGGCTGGGCGCCGCCTACTGCCTACCGCCGCCCGGCGTGCGCCGCAGGGCCGCCCAGCGTGCGCCGCAGGGCCGCCCGGCCGCGCCTCCCGAAGCCCCTCCCCGCCCCGCCCGCCCCACTCCACCCGGCCCGCCCCCTCGCCGCCCACCCCACGAAAGCGGCAGCCGCCAGTCGCCCCCAAGTCGCCACAGGAACCCCTCCAGCCCCACTCCCGCCGCCCAGCAAGCGCTCTCCGAAACCCCCGAACGCCCGAAAACCACCCCCGACACGCCCGGCCCCGATCCCACCTGGTGGCCTTCGCCATACCCCCCTCCACCGCCGGAAACCCCAGGTAGAACCCTCCAAGGTGGCGTTACCAGCCAGTAGCTGGAATGATATTCGGCCGCTCACGCTCCGCTGAACCTCTTCCACGCTGCGCCAACCGGCGGGACCCCCGTGTGGCATCTTGACTGGAAGCGCCGCTGGGGTCACGCTTACTCCCGACGGCGAAACCGGGGCCCTTGCGGGAGGGACCCTCGGCTCGCCCGGAGGCATACCTGAAGACGTTGCGAAGCAGGCTGGGCCCCATCGGGAGCGCCCCCTGGACAAGCCGCGACGTTCGGGCTAGACTGCCTCTTTGCGCTGCCCTCTTTCAGGCTGCCCGGAGCCGGTAGTTAGGATAGTGGGCACACGGCACCCTTGACAGTCGCTGATAGCTGTTGCTATGGCGGCCGTCACCGCTCATTGTCCCCGGAAGGACGCATCTTGGCAGTCTCTCCCGCGAACCAGGCCACTGCTGCGACCAACTCGGCTGAATCTCGCTCGGAGGCCACGGGAATCCCCGGCGCGCCCAAGCGGGTTTCCTTCGCAAAGATTCGCGAACCCCTGAACACCCCCAACCTGCTCGACGTCCAGATCCAGTCGTTCCAGTGGTTCACCGGGGACGAAGCGTGGTTCCAGCGCCGTGTCGAGGAGGGTGAGGAGAACCCGGTCGGCGGCCTCGAAGAGGTCCTCAACGAGATCTCGCCGATCGAAGACTTCTCCGGCTCGATGTCCCTGTCCTTCTCCGCCCCGCGCTTCGACGAGGTCAAGGCCTCGATCGAGGAGTGCAAGGACAAGGACATGACGTACGCGGCCCCGCTGTTCGTCACGGCGGAGTTCGTCAACAACAACACGGGCGAGATCAAGAGCCAGACGGTCTTCCTGGGCGACTTCCCGGTGATGACCGACAAGGGCACTTTCGTCATCAACGGCACCGAGCGTGTCGTGGTGTCCCAGCTGGTCCGCTCGCCGGGCGTCTACTACTCGAAGGACATCGACAAGACCTCCGACAAGGACGTCTTCAGCGTCCGGGTCATCCCGAGCCGGGGTGCCTGGCTGGAGTTCGACGTCGACAAGCGCGACACCGTCGGCGTCCGCATCGACCGCAAGCGCCGCCAGCCGGTCACCGTGCTGCTGAAGGCGCTCGGCTGGACCACCGAGGCGATCCGCGAGCGCTTCTCCTTCTCGGAGACGCTGCTGGCCACCCTCGAGAAGGACCACACCGCCGGCACCGACGAGGCGCTGCTCGACATCTACCGCAAGCTGCGCCCGGGCGAACCGCCCACGAAGGAGAGCGCGCAGACCCTGCTGGAGAACCTGTTCTTCAAGGCGAAGCGCTACGACCTGGCCAAGGTCGGCCGGTACAAGGTCAACAAGAAGCTGGGCCTCTCGACGCCGATCGAGAACGGGACGCTGACCGAAGAGGACATCGTCACGATCATCGAGTACCTGGTCCGGCTGCACGCCGGCGAGGACAAGATGGACGCCGCGAACGGCACCGAGATCCCGGTCGAGACCGACGACATCGACCACTTCGGCAACCGCCGCATCCGCACCGTCGGCGAGCTGATCCAGAACCAGATCCGGGTCGGCCTGTCGCGCACCGAGCGCGTCGTCCGCGAGCGCATGACCACGCAGGACGTCGAGGCGATCACCCCGCAGACCCTGATCAACATCCGCCCCATCGGCGCGGCGATCAAGGAGTTCTTCGGCACCTCGCAGCTGTCGCAGTTCATGCAGCAGACGAACCCGATCGACGGCCTGACCCACAAGCGCCGCCTCAACGCGCTGGGCCCGGGTGGTCTGTCGCGTGAGCGCGCCGGCATGGAGGTCCGGGACGTCCACCCGTCGCACTACGGCCGGATGTGCCCGATCGAGACGCCGGAAGGCCCGAACATCGGCCTGATCGGCTCGCTCTGCTCCTACGCGCGGGTCAACCCGTTCGGCTTCATCGAGACGCCGTACCGCAAGGTCATCGAGGGCCGGGTCACCGACCAGATCGACTACCTGACCGCGGACGAAGAGGACCGGTTCGTCAAGGCCCAGGCCAACGCGCCGATCTCGGACGACGGCACCTTCGTCGAAGACCGGGTCATGGCCCGCCGCAAGGGCGGCGAGGTCGAGCTGATCGACCCGCTCGACATCGACTACATGGACGTGTCGCCGCGGCAGATGGTCTCGATCGCGACGGCGATGATCCCGTTCCTCGAGCACGACGACGCGAACCGCGCGCTGATGGGCGCGAACATGCAGCGTCAGGCCGTGCCGCTGCTCCGCAGCCAGGCGCCGTACGTCGGCACCGGTGTGGAGCTGCGCGCCGCGATCGACTCCGGCGACATGCTGGTCGCCGAGCAGTCGGGCGTGGTGGAGGAGCTCTCGGCCGACCTGATCACGGTCATGCACGACGACGGGACGCGGAAGGCCTACAGCCTCTACAAGTTCCGCCGCTCGAACCACGGCACCTGCTTCAACCACCGCCCGATCGTCAACGAGGGCGACCGGGTCGAAGCCGGCCAGGTCATCGCCGACGGCCCGTCCACCGAAAACGGTGAGGTCGCCCTCGGCAAGAACCTGCTGGTCGCGGTCATGCCGTGGGAGGGCCACAACTACGAGGACGCGATCATCCTCTCCGAGCGCCTGGTGCAGGACGACGTGCTGACGTCGATCCACATCGAGGAGCACGAGATCGACGCCCGCGACACGAAGCTGGGCGCCGAGGAGATCACCCGGGACATCCCGAACGTCTCCGAGGAGGTCCTGGCCGACCTCGACGAGCGCGGCATCATCCGGATCGGTGCCGAGGTCCGCGACGGCGACATCCTGGTCGGCAAGGTCACGCCGAAGGGCGAGACCGAGCTGACCCCGGAGGAGCGCCTGCTCCGCGCGATCTTCGGTGAGAAGGCCCGCGAAGTCCGCGACACCTCGCTGAAGGTGCCGCACGGCGAGACCGGCAAGGTCATCGGCATCCGCGTGTTCTCGCGCGAGGACGACGACGAGCTGCCCCCGGGCGTCAACGAGCTGGTCCGCGTCTACGTGGCCCAGAAGCGCAAGATCCAGCCGGGCGACAAGCTCGCCGGCCGCCACGGCAACAAGGGTGTCATCGGCAAGATCCTGCCGGTCGAGGACATGCCGTTCATGGAGGACGGCACCCCGGTCGACATCATCCTGAACACGCACGGTGTGCCGCGACGGATGAACATCGGCCAGATCCTCGAGCTGCACCTCGGCTGGCTGGCCTCCCAGGGCTGGACGATCGAGGGCGACCCGGACTGGGCGAAGAACCTTTCGCCCGAGCTCCGCGACGTCGCGCCGGGCACGAACACCGCCACCCCGGTGTTCGACGGCGCGAAGGAGGAGGAGCTCACCGGGCTGCTCAGCGCGACCAAGCCGAACCGCGACGGCGAGCGGATGGTCAAGGAGAACGGGAAGGCCAACCTGTTCGACGGCCGTTCCGGCGAGCCGTACCCGTACCCGGTCGCGGTCGGCTACATGTACATCCTGAAGCTGCACCACCTGGTCGACGACAAGATCCACGCCCGCTCCACCGGTCCGTACTCGATGATCACGCAGCAGCCGCTGGGTGGTAAGGCGCAGTTCGGTGGCCAGCGCTTCGGTGAGATGGAGTGCTGGGCGATGCAGGCGTACGGCGCCGCCTACACGCTGCAGGAGCTGCTGACGATCAAGTCGGACGACGTGGTCGGCCGCGTCAAGGTGTACGAGGCCATCGTCAAGGGCGAGAACATCCCCGAGCCGGGCATCCCGGAGTCGTTCAAGGTGCTCCTCAAGGAGCTCCAGTCGCTGTGCCTCAACGTCGAGGTGCTCTCCAGCGACGGCGCGGCGATCGAGATGCGCGACTCCGACGACGAGGACCTCGAGCGCGCCGCGGCCAACCTCGGCATCAACCTGTCCCGCAACGAGTCGCCCTCGGTGGACGACGTCGTGCACTGATCGCGAGCTGAGCTGGGCCCGGCCTCCCGCAGGGCCCAGCTCGCCCGCCAACCCCTCTAGCCGAAACAACCCCAAGGGGATCTAGACGTGCTGGACGTCAACTTCTTCGATGAGCTCCGCATTGGTCTCGCCACGGCCGACGACATCCGTCAGTGGTCGTACGGCGAGGTCAAGAAGCCGGAGACCATCAACTACCGGACGCTCAAGCCCGAGAAGGACGGCCTCTTCTGCGAGAAGATCTTCGGCCCGACCCGGGACTGGGAGTGCTACTGCGGCAAGTACAAGCGCGTCCGCTTCAAGGGCATCATCTGTGAGCGCTGCGGCGTCGAGGTGACCCGCGCCAAGGTGCGCCGCGAGCGGATGGGCCACATCGAGCTGGCCGCCCCGGTCACCCACATCTGGTACTTCAAGGGTGTTCCCTCGCGCCTCGGCTACCTGCTGGACCTGGCGCCGAAGGACCTCGAGAAGATCATCTACTTCGCTGCTTACGTCATCACCGGCGTGAACACGGAGCTGCGTCACAACGACCTGCCGACCCTCGAGAACGAGATCGGCGTCGAGCGCAAGAACCTCGAGACCAAGCGCGACGCGGACATCGAAGCCCGCGCGCAGAAGCTCGAAGCCGACCTGGCCGCGCTGGAGGCGGAGGGCGCCAAGTCCGACGTCCGCCGCAAGGTCAAGGAAGGCGGCGAGCGCGAGATGCGTCAGCTGCGCGACCGCGCCGGCCGCGAGCTGGACCGCCTCGAGGAGGTCTGGACGACCTTCACGAAGCTCGACACCCGTCAGCTGATCGCCGACGAGCTGCTCTACCGCGAGCTCGTCGACCGCTACGGCGAGTACTTCACCGGCGGCATGGGCGCGGAGGCCATCCAGAAGCTGGCCACCGAGTTCGACGTCAACGCCGAGGCCGACAGCCTGCGCGACACCATCCGCAACGGCAAGGGGCAGAAGAAGCTCCGCGCGCTGAAGCGGCTCAAGGTCGTCGCGGCCTTCCAGGCCACCGGCAACGACCCGCGCGGCATGGTGCTCGACGCCGTCCCGGTGATCCCGCCGGACCTGCGCCCGA
Source organism: Amycolatopsis sp. cmx-13-12 (assembly GCA_049998155.1). Taxonomy (GTDB): domain Bacteria; phylum Actinomycetota; class Actinomycetes; order Mycobacteriales; family Pseudonocardiaceae; genus Amycolatopsis. The sequence continues at coordinate 388,583 of JAEBES010000004.1, forward strand.
TGGTGCAGCTGGACGGTGGCCGCTTCGCGACCTCCGACCTGAACGACCTGTACCGCCGGGTGATCAACCGGAACAACCGCCTCAAGCGGCTGATCGACCTCGGCGCGCCCGAGATCATCGTCAACAACGAGAAGCGGATGCTGCAGGAGGCCGTCGACGCGCTGTTCGACAACGGCCGCCGCGGGCGTCCGGTCACCGGCCCGGGCAACCGGCCGCTGAAGTCGCTGTCCGACCTGCTCAAGGGCAAGCAGGGCCGGTTCCGCCAGAACCTGCTCGGCAAGCGCGTCGACTACTCGGGCCGTTCGGTCATCATCGTCGGCCCGCAGCTGAAGCTGCACCAGTGCGGCCTGCCGAAGGACATGGCGCTCGAGCTGTTCAAGCCGTTCGTCATGAAGCGGCTGGTCGACCTGAACCACGCGCAGAACATCAAGTCCGCCAAGCGGATGGTGGAGCGCTCGCGGCCGCAGGTGTGGGACGTGCTGGAAGAGGTCATCACCGGCCACCCGGTGATGCTGAACCGCGCGCCGACCCTGCACCGCCTCGGCATCCAGGCCTTCGAGCCGCAGCTGGTCGAGGGCAAGGCCATCCAGCTGCACCCGCTGGTCTGCGAGGCGTTCAACGCGGACTTCGACGGTGACCAGATGGCGGTGCACCTGCCGCTGTCGGCCGAGGCGCAGGCCGAGGCCCGGATCCTGATGCTGTCGGCGAACAACATCCTGTCGCCGGCGTCGGGCCGTCCGCTCGCCATGCCGCGACTGGACATGGTGACGGGCCTGTTCCACCTGACCCGTCTCACCGAGACGGCCGAGGGCGCGGGCAACGCGTACTCGTCGACGGCCGAGGCCATCATGGCCTACGACCGCAAGGCGCTGAGCCTGCACGCTCCGGTCAAGATCCGCATCACCGACCGTCAGCCGGCGAAGGCCGACGAGGCGCGGCTCGCGGAGAACGGCTGGGAGCCGGGCAAGGCGTGGCTGGCCGAGACGACCCTGGGCCGCGTGCTGTTCAACGAGCTGCTGCCGGCGGACTACCCGTTCATCAACGAGCCGATGCCGAAGAAGCGGCAGGCCGCGATCGTGAACGACCTCGCCGAGCGGTACTCGATGACCCAGGTCGCGCAGACCCTGGACCGGCTGAAGGACGCCGGCTTCTACTGGGCGACCCGGTCGGGCGTCACCGTCGCCATCTCGGACGTGCTCACCCCGGTGGGCAAGAAGGCCATCCTCGACGAGTACGAGGGCAAGGCCTCCCAGGTGGAGAAGCGCTACCAGCGCGGTCAGCTGTCGCACGCCGAGCGCAACAACGAGCTCGTCAAGGTGTGGACGCAGGCCACCGAAGAGGTCCACAAGATCATGGAGACGGCGCTGCCGGACGACAACCCGATCGCCATGATCGTGAAGTCGGGCGCCGCCGGCAACATGACGCAGGTCCGGTCCCTGGCCGGTATGCGTGGCCTGGTGTCGAACCCGAAGGGTGAGTACATCCCGCGTCCGATCAAGGCCAACTTCCGTGAGGGCCTGTCGGTGGCGGAGTACTTCATCGCGACGCACGGTGCCCGGAAGGGCCTGGCGGACACGGCGCTGCGGACCGCCGACTCGGGTTACCTGACCCGGCGTCTGGTGGACGTCTCGCAGGACGTCATCGTCCGCGAGACCGACTGCGGCACCACCCGCGGCATCATGATGCCGATCGGCGAGGACATCGGCGACGGCAAGGTGCTGCGCGACCAGCACGTCGAGACCTCCGTGTACGCGCGGAACCTCGCGACGGACGCGGTGGACGCCAAGGGCAACGTCGTGCTGAACGCCGGCGACGACCTGGGCGACCCGGCCATCGAGAAGCTGCTCGGCAGCGGCATCTCGAAGGTCAAGGTCCGCTCGGTGCTGACCTGCGAGTCGGTCGTCGGTATCTGCGCGACCTGCTACGGCCGCTCGATGGCGACCGGTCTGCTCGTCGACGTCGGCGAGGCCGTGGGTATCGTCGCGGCCCAGTCGATCGGTGAGCCGGGTACGCAGCTGACGATGCGTACGTTCCACCAGGGTGGTGTGGCCGGTGACGACATCACGACCGGTCTGCCGCGTGTCCAGGAGCTGTTCGAGGCCCGCGTCCCGAAGGGCAAGGCGCCGATCGCCGACGTCGATGGCCGCGTGCGCATCGAGGAGAGCGAGCGGTTCTGGAAGATCACGCTGATCCCGGACGACGGTGGCGAAGAGATCGTCTTCGACAAGCTGTCCAAGCGGCAGCGGCTCGCGAACACCCCGAACGGCCCGCTGGGCGACGGTGACCACGTGCACGTCGGTCAGCAGCTGCTCGAAGGCACGCCGGACCCGCACGAGGTCCTGCGGGTCATGGGGCCGCGCGAGGCGCAGATCCACCTGGTGGACGAGGTCCAGAAGGTGTACCGCGCGCAGGGTGTGTCGATCCACGACAAGCACATCGAGGTCATCGTCCGGCAGATGCTGCGCCGGGTGACGATCATCGACTCCGGGGCCACGGACTTCCTGCCGGGCGAGCTGCCCGAGCGGACCAAGTTCGAGGCGACGAACCGGGCCGCGGTCGCCGAAGGCGGCGAGCCGGCTTCGGGCCGCCCGGTGCTGATGGGGATCACGAAGGCGTCGCTCACCACGGACTCGTGGCTGTCGGCGGCGTCGTTCCAGGAGACCACGCGAGTCCTGACCGACGCGGCCATCAACGGCCGCTCGGACAAGCTCGTTGGCCTCAAGGAGAACGTGATCATCGGTAAGCTGATCCCGGCCGGTACCGGCATCAACCGGTACCGCAACATCCAGGTGCAGCCGACGGAAGAGGCCCGGGTCGCGGCGTACGCGATCCCGTCCTACGACGACGGTTACTACACCCCGGACGTGTTCGGTACGGGTACCGGTGCCGCGGTTCCGCTGGACGACTACGACTTCGGCCGCGACTTCCGCTGAAGCTGAGTTCACGGGAAAGGCCCTCGCCGGGTTTCCGGCGGGGGCCTTTCCCGTTTGTCACCCGATCAGGTATTCACCCGTCCCGAATACGGCTAGAGTGAGCCGGTTCACGCGGTTCGGGGGCTTTGCGCGTTCCAACGGGTAATCAGGGGTGACTGTTCGTGAACACATCCAGAAGCGCGAGATCTCTCGCGCGCGGTTTCGCCGCGTTGACGGCTGCGGCTGTGCTGACCAGCGTGTTCGCCGGCCCGGCGGCCGCGGATCCGACGCCGGAGTCCAGTGCGCCGGCCACGTCGGAGGCGCCGTCCACATCGGAGGCGCCGGCGAGTTCGGAGGCCCCGGCGCCCGCGCCGGGTTCGACCCGGCCGGAGAGCAAGCCCGCGGCGGCGCAGCCGCAGGCCGAGCGGGCCCAGGTCGCGGTCTCCGTCGCCTTCGACAAGCCGTCGTACCGGACCGACGAGGACATCCACTTCACCGTCAAGCTGACGAACACCGGTACGACGACGGCGGCCGGCCTGACGATGTACCAGATGGTGATCGACTCGACCGACGTCCAGGTGCTCTACGGCGGCTGGGGCCCGCTCGAGAACAAGCCGGGCGTGACCCTCGAGCCCGGGCAGTCGTTCGAGGTGGCGGTGTCCGCCCAGGTCCGTGACCTCGACGCGACCACCGCGACCGTGCGCGGCATCCTGTTCGACGGGAGCGGGAACAGCGCCGGGCCGCAGTTCCAGTTCAGTGTCCCGGTGACCACAGCGCAGGGGCACGCGACCGGCACGGTGTACGGCGACAAGAACGGCAACGGGGTCCTCGACGCCGGTGAGCAGCTGGCGGGCATCAAGGTCACGCTGCGGTACGTGCACGGGACGAGCACCTACTCCGCGACGACCGGCGCCGACGGCAAGTTCGCCCTCGACCTCCCGGCCGCGGAGTACTACGTCGGCGGCGACGTGGTCGACGGCTGGCTGTTCCCGTGGCGGACCGTCCGGATCGGATCGGACACCGACCTGCTCTTCCGCGGGACGCCGCCGTTGAACGGCGCGCTGAAGGCGACGATGGCCTTCACCCAGGACACCTACAAGGTCGGCGACCTCGCGCACGTGACCGTGACGCTGGCCAACTCCGGCCCGATCCCGCTCACCGGCATCGTCGCCGAGTGCAACCGCGCGGGCAGCGGCTACGTCCTGAGCGGCCGCGGCCCCGGGTGGGGCGATCTCGCCGCGGACGGCGTGCGGATCGAGCCCGGGCAGACGCGCACGTTCGACGTGTCCGAGACGGTGCCGCAGGCCGCCTTCAACCGCGGCTACGTCGTCGCCGCGTGTGACTTCGGTTATCCCGAGGTCGACATCGAGAACCACGCGGAGGCCGCGGACCGGGCGGCGGTGCCGGGGGCCAAGGGAACTGTCGTGGGTGACGTGAAGAAGGGGGAGCAGGGCGTCGCCGGGGTCAAGGTCGTCCTGGTGTCCGACCAGCACTGCCCGGTCACCGGCGAGCAGACGACCGACGAAAAGGGCCACTTCGAGTTCCACGACGTGGTGGCCGGGCCCGAGTACCGGCTGTACCTCCTGCCGCCGGCGGGCTGGAAGGTCAAGTACGAGAACCCGACCAACATCGACGTGTGGGGTTCGTCGGAGTCCCGCGTCGGGATCGACGTCGAGGAAGGTGACGCACCGCTGCCGGTGGTGCCCGCCAACCCGGCCGACTGCACCGCGGGCGCCCCGACCTCGACCACCGGCCCGGCCGGCGGCGGCGGCCAGAGCGGCGCATCCGGCCTGGCCAGCACCGGCGTCGACGCGCTCGGCCTGGGCGCACTCGCGCTGCTCGCCCTCGCCCTCGGTGGCGGCCTGGTGTTCGGCGCCCGCCGTCGCCGTCGCGCTGCCTGACGCAGAACGCGAAGCGCCCCCGGTCCACTGTGGACCGGGGGCGTCCTGCTGTGGTCAGTGCAGACTGCCCCGCGACACCGGGAAGTCGAAGTAGGTGTCCGGGAACGGCTCGCCGTTCAGCGTGAAGTGCCACCACTCCTCGGGCAGGTTGCGGAAGCCCGCCGCGGCCATCGTCGAGCGCAGCAGGTCGCGGTTCTGCCGGGCGACGCCGGTGATCGCCGGGTTGTCGGTGTGGGCGAGCGGGTCGAAGCAGTCGTAGCCGGTGCCCATGTCGACGGTGTTGTCCGGGAAGCGCTGGTCCCGCGGTGCGAAGCACGGCACGAGCGGCTCGCCCGGGAAGTAGGGGCGCTGGAACCGCGGCGGGATGCGGACCAGGGTCAGGTCCATCGTGCTGCCGCGGCTGTGCCCGGACTTCTCGGCGATGTACCCGTCGGCGAAGAGCCGGTCCTTGGCGACGTTCGGGTAGAACTCCGCCTTCATCTTCTCGTCGGTGAGGTCCTTGGCCCACCGCACGAAGTGGTCGACGGCCCGCTGCGGCCGGTAGCAGTCGTACACCTTGAGCGTGTAACCCCGCCGGAGCAGCTGCGCCTGCGCCTTCCGCAGCCCTTCGGCGGCCTGCCGGGTCAGGATGCAGAGGGGCTGGCGGTACCCGTCGATGCGGCGGCCGACGAAGTTGTGCCGCGTGTCGTAGCGGATGTCCTGCAGGATCGACGGCGCGACGTCGGAGAGCGCGACGAAGGCCCCCGAGTCGGCGGCTTGCGCGGGGGCGGGAACGGCGAGGCCGCCCAAAGCGGCGAGGGTGACGGCGAGGGCGCGCACCCGGCGGGTCAAGATCGGCATCCTTCTCGTCTACCAGCTCGGCACCGGGCAAACAGCCGCCTTCCGGGCAGCTCTTGGGTCAGGACCAGCCTTCGGAGGTGGTCGCGCGCAGGAAGTCGTCGGACGGCGGCTGCACCGGCCGTCCCTCGAACTGCGTCGACAGCACCACCGACGACCGCAGCTCGCCGTGCTTGCCCAGCCGCTCCAGCAGGCCCTCGAAGTGCTCGAGCGACGCGGTCCGGACCTTCAGCATCGTGCAGTGGTCGCCGGACAGCCGGTGGATCTCGACGACCTCCGGGTAGTCCTCGGCCTTCGACGTCTTCAGCAGGCAGCTGCTCAGCGCGCAGCGCATCTCGACGAACGCCTGCAGCGGCTGGCCGACCCGCCGCGCGTCGACCTGGGCGCGGTAGCCGGTGATCACCCCGGTCTCCTCCAGCCGCCGCACCCGCTCGGCCACCGCCGGCGCCGACAGGTTGATCCGCCGGCCGAGCTCCTTGAACGACAGCCGCCCGTCGGCCTGCAGCAGGTCGAGCAGCCGCCAGTCGACGTCGTCCAGCGGCTTTTCCGAACGGAAGGTCATGGGCGGCATTTTCCTTCCGTTGCGCGGGCCGGGCGACCGATATTCCGTTCGGCGGCCCTTCGAACCGTGGCCGGATCTCCCTAACGTTGCCGGTCATGGGGACTTCGACGGAGACCGGCCGCGCCCGGTCCGTCGGCGCGTTGTTCGCCGGCGTCGCACTGCTCAACACGGCCACGGTCGGCCTCGGTACCGCGGCCACGCTGATCGTCGCCGCCGGCAGCGGCGCGGTCTGGAGCGGGCTGCCGAGCGTCGCGAACGTGCTCGGCACCGCGGCGGGCGCGCTCGGCGCCGGAACACTGCTGCCGGTCCACGGCAGCCGCCGCGTGCTGGCCGGCGGCTACGGCGTCGCCGCGGCGGGGGCGCTGGTGGCGTTCGCGGGTGCGCTGGCGACGTCGGTCGTGCCGCTGCTGCTGGGCATCCTGCTGGTCGGCCTGGGCAACGGCGGTGCGCAGCTTTCGCGGTACCTGGCCGCGGATCTGTACCCGGCGCAGCAGCGGGGCCGGGCGCTCTCGACCGTCGTCTGGGGCGGCACCATCGGCGCGCTCGCCGGCCCGGCCCTGATGGCTCCGGCGGCCGCCACCGCGGCCGCCTTCGGCCGGCCGTCGCTGTCCGGCCCGGTCGCGGTGGCGGTGCTGGCCACGGCAGGCGCGGCGCTGGCGGCGGCGTTCCTCCCGCGGCACGTGCTCCCGCCGCGGGAGCCGGCCCCTCCCGGCCCGGTCCGGCCGGCCGGGTACGCGCGGCCGCTGGTGGCGATGGTCGCCGCGCAGCTCGCGATGGGCGCGGTGATGACGATGACGCCGGTGCAGCTGCAGGCACACGGGCACGGCCTCGGCGCGGTCGGCTGGGTGCTGAGCGCGCACCTGTTCGGGATGTTCGCGCTGGCGCCGGTGTCGGGCCGGATCGCCGACCGCTGGGGCCCGCGCGTGGCGATCAACGCCGGGCTCGGCGTGCTCGCGCTGGCGACGGCGACCGCGCTCGCGGCTCCGACGGCGCACACCTCCGGCCTGCCGATCGCCTTGTTCCTCCTGGGCTACGGCTGGAACCTGGTGTTCGTCGGCGGCAGCGCGCAGCTGAGCCGCGACCTGACACCGGAGACGCGCCGCCGGGTGCAGGGCAGGGTCGACGCGGTCGTCTGGTCGGCGTCCGCGCTGGCCGGGCTCGGGTCGGGCGCGCTGTTCGCCGGCGGCGGTTACGGGCTGGTCGCGGTGGTCGCCGGGGTGCTGGCCCTGCTCCCGCTGGCGTTCCCGGTGGCCCGTGACGGCCGGTAGCCGGTCCGTTGTCGGCAAATCTCTCGTCCCGGCGGCCGCGGCCGCGCGGCCAAGATGGGCCGTGGCTGACTCTGTGCCCTTCACGGACAACTTTTCGGACCTCTCGAACACGCAGGGGTACCAGTTCGAGTTCCGCTGCGAACGCTGCGGCAACGGTTTCCGCTCGGCCTTCCAGCGGGACAACGTCGAGACCGGCCGGAGCGTGCTGCGCGCGGTCGGCTCCTTCTTCGGCGGGACACTGCGCGACCTGAGCAATTCGGCCGACCAGTGGCGCTACGACCGCGCGACGAACTCGCCGGCCAAGGACAAGGCCCTGGCGGCGGCGGTCGAGGAGATCACCCCCAGCTTCCGCCAGTGCCGCGGCTGCGGCGACTGGATGTGCCAGGACCAGTGCTGGAACGAGGAGATCGGCCAGTGCCTGCGCTGCTCGCCCAGCGTCGCCGAGGAGATCTCGCGCGCCCAGGCGTCGGCCCAGCGCGACCAGATCTGGGAGAAGGCCCGCGAGAAGGACTGGACGTCGGACCTGGACATCGACACCCGCGCGAAGGTCTCCTGCCCGGGCTGCGGCCTGAAAGCCGACGGCGGGAAGTTCTGTTCGTCCTGCGGCACGTCGCTGGCTCTCAAGGTCGCCTGCGGTGGCTGCGGCACCGAGACCAACAAGCCGGGCGCGCTGTTCTGCTCGGACTGCGGCGCCAAACTCTGACGGAAGTTCCCGGCATTCCATAACGAATTCATAACTGGCAGCCCCGGCGTTCGGACGCCGGGGCTGCGCCATTGTGACCAACCGTGACACCGCCGCTTGGGTCAGTCCGGGTCGCTCACCCGTTCGGTCCAGTGGAGGCCGTCAAATCGGCCCACTTCGTGGGAGATTAACCCTTTCGGGGCGGATCTCATTCTTTGATCACGACTGGACCCTTTGCCCGCTTGGCGCGAATATCCCCGTTCAGGTTCGCTGACGTCAGCTTTCCGTTGTGCCCCAACGGTTTCCGTCCGTGCGAAAGAACTGGGAGAACCATGCGACCAACTCCGTTGCGCTCCGGCCGGTGGCGAAAGGTGGTGATCGGTGCCGCGGCGCTCGCCCTTGCGGCCGGCGCCGTCACGTACACCGGTTCGGCCACCGGCGCCTACGCCGACGTCCAGACCATCACCGACGCGAAGACCGCGTCCGACGGCAAGCAGTACTGGGTCCAGAACCACCTGGTGACGAAGGACCTCGCCGCGCAAAGCCGGGCGGAGGGCGGCACGCCCAAGAAGTGGCTGCTCGTCTGGGCCGGTGACGAGAACATCGCCGACACGCTGGTCAAGGACGTCAAGAACCTGCCTGGCACCCTGGGCGGCGGCCTCAACAAGCTCAAGAACGCGCTGCCCGGCCCGGACTTCCTCGCCGTCATCGACGCGACGCAGGGTTCGCCGACCTACGGCAAGGTCGTCAACACCGCCACCGTCGGCCCGCTCGTCGAGAACGAGCCGCACCACATGCAGTACGTGTGGCACAAGGGCGACACGATCTACGCGGGCGCGCTGTTCGCCGCGGCGACGTACGCCTTCGACGTCAGCGCGCTGCCGCAGCTCAAGCTCAAGGGCGTCAGCCTGCCGACGAACACGCTCGGCGGGAGCGTCCCCGACGCCTACTGGGTGCTCAAGGACGGCACCGCGTACGGCACGTACATGGGCGGCCCGGTCGTGCCCGGCCCGCACGCCTACGCCGACGGCTCCACCCAGGTCGGCAACGGCTTCGCGGGCAGCCCCGGCGAGGTCGTCCACTTCGGACAGAACGCGCAGGTCCTCTCGGAGTCCCCGGCGGCGACCCCGCAGGGCGACAACCAGAAGCTCTGCGACAACCTGCCGCAGCTGGGCAAGCCGACCTGCGCCAACCCGCACGGCATCCAGGCCCGCGAGGACCTGAACACGCTCGTCACCAGTGACTACGCCGAGCCGCGAAACATCATCCTCGACCCGGTGAAGCAGCCGTCGCCGTACCTGCGCCGGCCGACCGTGCGGACCTGGGACATCTCCGACCGCAACCACCCGAAGCTGAAGGCGGTGTCGTACCTGCAGGACGGGCCGCGCGCCGATCCGGCCGACCCGCTGCACGCGGAGAGCCGCGCGGTCATGGAGACCACGGTGACCAACCTGCCGGGTCACAAGGGCGCGTTCGCCCAGACCATGCAGGGCGGCGCGGTGTTCTACACGCCGGACATCACCGCGGCCGAGCCGCACTGGATCGAGGTGTTCGACGACGGCGCCGCCAACAAGGCGATCTACGCGAACAACGACTCGAACGGCGGCAGCTCCAACGGCGGCTGGATCCAGACGAGCCCGGACGACAAGTACCTCTACCGCGCGATCGTCGGGCGGCAGAAGGGCACCCTCTCGGCCGACGACCCCGGCACCACCGGCGGCGTCTACGTCCTCGACATCCGGAAGCTGGTCAACGCCGGCGACCGGGTCGAGGACATCGAGGGCCGGGTCGACACGAAGGCGAAGGCGCAGCAGGGTGGCGGTGGCGACCTGCCGACCGTCGTCGGCGCGGCCCCGATCAACCCCGGCACGCCGGGCGCGGGCCCGCACTGGGGCGCCTACGACAACCTCGCGCTCGGCGACGACGGCTTCTACCACGAAACGACGTCGCCGCAGCACCTCGCGGTGTCGAACTACTTCGTCGCGCGGTCCGGGCTCGACGGTGACCACAAGGTCAACCTGCTGAACCTCGGGCCGGACGGGAAGGTCTCGGTCGACCAGAACTTCCGGGACGAGTTCACCGGGCAGGTCGGCATCAACTTCAACCGCAAGTCCTGGCCACACGGGGCATTCGGCAACGCCAAGCCGCACTCCGAGCTGTTCGTGGTCGCGGACGCGGACCTCAAGTAACCGGTCGTGAGTGCGTAACAGTGTTCTAACACTGTTACGCACTCACGCCTCCCGAGGTGGGGAGTCTTGATGGAACACGATCACTCCGCGGCGACTGGTTCGTCCACTGTGGACCTTCTGGCGCTGGTGCTCCGGCTGGCGCTGTTGCTGGCCACGGCGTTCCTCGCCGGCGGTGGCCTGCTGCGGCCGCTGGCGGGTGCGCTGACGCGGGCCCAGCGGTGCACCCTGGCCGGTCTCGGCGGGCTGTCGGCGCTGCTGGCCGTCGTGTCGGCGTTCGCGGTCGACGTCAACGTCGTCGCGCTCGCCGTGCACGTCGTGCTCGCGGTGGCCGTGCCGCTCCTGCTGCGGTGGCCGCGGGCCGGGCGCTGGGCGTCGGCCGGGTTGCTGGCGCTGGCCGTCCTGGAGACGTCGCTCGGCGGCACCGGTGTGGAGTTCGCGCTCGACTCGGTGTTCGTCGCCGGGGCGGCCGTGTGGTTCGGCTTCGCGCTGTTCGGCCCGGTGGCCACGCCGGCCGTCCGGCCGGGGCCGCTGGCGATCACCCTCGGCGGGTTGTTCGTCGTCGCCGGTGCGGTGCGGTTCGGGCTGTCCGGGCTCGGGTTCGACCGGCGGCTGGGCACGACGGTCTTCGGGGTCGCGGTGGTGGTCGTGGTGGTCGTGCCGGTGCTGGTGGGCGGGCTCGCGGCGGTGCTGCGGGCCCGCGCCTACCGCCTCGGCGCGGCCGGGGTCGCGGTCGCGTTCCTCGCGTGGAGCGCGCTCGGCGCGATTCCGGTGCCGCCGCCGCTGCCCGTGCCGGGCGTGCCGCTGCTGGCCGCCGCGCCGGGGTTCCCGGTGCTGGTCAGCCCGCAGCGGCCGGGGCACAACGTCGTCCACTTCCCGCCGAGCGCGGGCGACGACCTCGCCGCCGGCGTCCGCGGCGGCCTGCTCACCAAGGCCGTCGCGCGGCCCGGCGCCGAGGGCACCTGGGCCGACGTCGACCTGCCGCCCGGCCGCAGTGACCTGGAGGTCCACCGCGGCGGCACGACGACGGTCGTCGAGGTGGACGCGGGTACCGCGCCGGGCCCCGCGATCGCCGACGCGGACGCGCCGGAATGCGCGTCGGCGGCACTCGGCGGTCTGGTCGCCGGTCGCGCCGACGTGCTGACGGCGTGCCCGTCCGACGCGCTGGCGCCGGAGGACGAGGGAGCGCTGGTCAAGCTGGTCGAGTTCCTCGCCGGGCGGAAGCCGTCGGCCGTCACCCTGGTCTCGGACGACACCCCGCGCGGGGTCGCGGCCGCGACCCTGGTGCGGGAGACCGCGGCCCGCACCGGGCTGGCGGTGCGGCCGGACGCCGGGCCGGACACCGCGCTCGTCGTCGTCTCCGGCTGGGGTCCCGGCTACACGGCGATGACCCGCGCGGCCGAGCTGCAGCGCCTGGAACCCACCCACCAGTACGGGTTGTACCTGGCGCCGTGGCTGCTGAACGGGCCGATCGTCAACGCGGTCGCGAGTGCCTCGCTGCCCCTGCGGTTCGACCCGCGGGAAGCGACGGCGGTCGGCTACGCGGTGGCGGTGGGCAACCGGTTCGGCGGCGAAAGCCCGACCCTCGGCGGCTTCCGGAACTGGCTGGGTGCCGGCGGAGCGGCGGGTGACGTCCAGCTCTTCGCCGCCGCCCAGGTCAACGCCATGCCGATGAACCCGGGCGAACCCCACGCCCCCGGGATGCTCATGGACCGCGACTACGCGGGTCAGTGGGTCCCCGACGGAACCATCGTGCCGATCACGGCGGTTCTGCGCTGAAAACCCTTGGTAGGAAAGGAAAAAGTATGAAGCGTCTCGCTGCCCGCGTCCTGCTGCCGCTCGCCGCGGCCACGGCGTTGACCGGCCTGGCCGGTGGCGTCGCCGGTGCCGACCCGACGGACGGTTCCGTCTGGCTCGTCCCCGGCGTCGACCTCGGCAGTGTGCTCGGTCCGCTCGGTCAGCCGGTCGGCCTGCTCGCCCCCGTGTTCGGTCTCATCACCGCTGTCTCCTGAAAGGGTTGGAAACCATGAAGAAGAACCTCGCCCGCGCGGCCGGTGCCGCGGTCCTCGCCGGAGCGGCCCTGTTCGCCGCGGCGGCCCCGGCGCTGGCCGACACCCCGGGTGTCGTCGTGGTCGACGAGCCGGACACCAGCGGGCTGAACAACATCTGGACGTTCGCGCCGCTGGGCGTCCCGGTGCTCGGCCTGATCCAGTCGATCAACGGCGTCCCGGGCAAGATCCTGCCCTCCTTCTGATCCGGCGGCGGCCCCTCCGCGCGAGGGGCCGCCACCTCTTCCCCGGGAGTCCCCATGAACCGGCAGGCGGCGGGCAGGCTCGCCATCGCGGTGATCGCCGTCGCGGCGGTGGCCGCGGGCCTCTTCATCCTCGGCGACGACGCCCCGCCGCCGGCGGCACCGCCGGTCGCGGTGGTCGGCGAGCCGCCGCCCTCGTCGGTGCCACCGCGCACGATCATGGCGACGGCGACGTACACCTCGACCCCGCCGGCGCCTTCGGGCTACCAGGTGACGTACGAGCTGACCGGCAGCGGCACGGCGACGGTCGTCTACGACAGCAACGGCCTCGGTCTCGTCCACCAGGAACTCGACGTCCGGCTGCCGTGGCGGAAGGAGCTTTCCTGGTCGTCACCCGGCTCGGTGCAGCTGCTCGGGCAGGGCAGTGGCGCGGTGGGTGCCGCATCTCCCTCGGCGGCCGGGTGGTGACGGCGCAGCGGTCGGCTCCCGGCGAGGTCGCGGCCTGCACCGGACGGCTCGGCTGAGGTCGTCGTCCGGCGGATCCCTGCCGCCCCGGGCACCATGAAGGCATGACGCCCGTCACGAAGCGCCTCACGGTGATCGCCGTCGTGCTGATCGCCGCGGGCGCGATCCTGCTGTCGGTGGGAGCGATCGGCTTCCGGGCCACGTCGGACCAGCCCGACGCCAACATCGGCGCGGGGTTCGCGCTGCTGGCCGGGCCCTACGTCGTCGGCCTCGGGCTGGTGTTCGCGCTGTCGGCGGGCCTGACCCACCTCACGACGCGTCGCCGCTGAGGTCGCCCAGCGCCGCGGGCAGGTGATCGGCCAGCTCGGCGAGGTACTGCGCGTCGGTCAGCACGTTCTGCCGCGTCGCGCAGCCCTGGCCCCAGGTGCGCGCGGCGCCGTTCTCGACGACGACCTCCCGCTGCCCGAACCGCGGGTTCGCCGCCAGCCACCGCGCCACCTCGGCGTCGAGCCCGGAGTCCGGCGGGAGCGTCGGCATCGACACCGGGCGGCCCGGCACGATCCGCAGCTCCGGCCCCGGCGGCACGCGCACCTGCGTCACGTGGAGGTCGCGGAAGTGCACGTGGTCGTCGAAGTGCCGGTACGACTCCCGCGTGTCGATCGCGAGCACCGGCCGGCCGCCGAGGCGGAACTCGACCCACGGGTCCTCCGGCGCACTCCGCAACGGTCGCCCGGTCGGGTGAAACACGCCGAAGGACGGCGTCCCGCCGCCGAACGTGCCGCCCCGTTCCGCCGCGAACGCCTTGAACCAGTGGTTCGCGCGGCTCGCGGCGGCCTTCCGCTGCGACCGCCACCAGATCGCGGCGGCCACCGCGGCCACGACCACGAGCACGCCGATCGTGAAGAGCGTCTGCATCGTCAGAAGTCCAGGTCCTCGCGGGTCTCCTCGACGGACTGGTCGCGGCCGGTTCCGTCGTAGTCGCTCGTCTTCTTCGCGTTCTTCACGTGGCTGTTGAGCTTGCCGAGGTGGTCGTTGATCGTCTTGGCCGGGTTGTCGCCGGGGTCGGCCGGGTTGTAGCCGAGCACGCCCTTGACCGCGGCTTCGCCACCCTTCTTCAGCGCCTCGGTGGCGCCGGCCTTCAGCATCGTCTTCCGGTAGTCGACCTTGCCCGCGGCGTCGAGCACGGGGTTCTCGAAGGCCTTCGCCCAGCGCTTGCCGATCAGGCCCTTGTCGCCGACGGCCTTCTGGAGGAGGTCCTTGCCCTCGTTCTCCTCGCCGATCTTCGTGAGCGACTTGCCCAGCGTCGTCGAGGCGAACTTCTGCTGCAGCTTCCGGAGCCAGTCGAGCACCTTCTGCAGGAGCTCCCGCAGCTTGTTCACCTTCCGGGTGGTCTTCGCGGTCGTCTGGGCCGCCTTGACCTCGGTCGCCGGGGCGGCGGCGGACAGCGAGGCCCCGCAGGTCGGCACCGCGGCGGCCAGGGCAGGCACCCAGAGCAGGATCAGCCAGGTCACGAACTCGGTGAGGATCGCCTTGACCAGGTCCTCGACGAAGCTCATCAGCATGCTGTTGAGCTGCAGCATCCGCGCCAGGTCGCCGGACGTCCCGGCGACACCCTCGATGCCGTGCGCGAACTCGCCCAGCGCCGTCTTCGCCGCGGTGCCGGCGTTGCTCTCCCAGTCCTCGAGGGACTCGTCGGCGACTTCGGCGAAGTTCTTGGCCAGCTTGTCCAGCCCGGTGGCGATCGCCCCGAAGTTCTCCGCGGCCACGCCCAGCGCCGGGCCGTCGCCGCTGACGAAGTGGATCGCGTCCTGGATCGGCTGGACGGCGTTGACCAGGAAGTTCAGTCCCTGCCCGACCAGCCAGCCGAGCGGGTCGGTGGCGATGTCGGTGATGGTGCTCGAACTCGACTGGATGAAGCTCGCGGTGTCGGTGGCGATGGTGCCGAGCGCGAGGGTGATGTCCGCGCCGTCAGGCTGCGGCGCGAAGACGGCCTTCGTCACCGACACGGCGTCCTTGCCGACGGCGACCGCGCTCCCGGCGAACGGGGTCGCCTTGATCGCGTTGTCGACGTTGACCCCGAGCACGGTCTTCGGGTCGTCGGGCTTGACGGTGATGCCGCTCACGACGTCTTCGACCTCGGCCATGCTGTTCCCCTCAGTGCTTTCCCGGGCCGTCGAGCAGGGTCTCGACCTGCCCGAAGAAGAGCTTGTGGTCGTCCTCGACGCCCTGGTAGACGTTCGCCGCGTCGGTCAGCTTGGCCTGCGCCGACGCCAGGCCGTCCGCGATCGAGGCCAGCAGCGAGTGCAGCTCGCGGAGGGTGTCGTCGTAGCCGCTCTTGGTGAAGAGGCCGACCACGCCCCACGACTTGGCGCCGACGTCGGCGTGCGCGACCTTCTCGGTGATCTGCCGGCCCTGTTCGCGGTATGCGTCCAGTCGGCCGACGTACGTGTGCAGCGCGTCGACCCGGACCCGGTAACCGTCGGGCATCAGTCCTCCTCGTCGAACAGGGTGCGCAGGAAGCGGTCGCCGGCACCCGGGCCGGCGGTGGGCGGCGCGGGCGGCGGATCGGCCGGGCGGAGCACGCGCTGCTCGGAGAAGTCCGGCGGTGCTGCCGGTTCCGTGGTCAGCTTCGCCCGCAGTTCGTCGACGGTGGTCCCGAACGCGA
Source organism: Amycolatopsis sp. cmx-13-12 (assembly GCA_049998155.1). GTDB lineage: Bacteria > Actinomycetota > Actinomycetes > Mycobacteriales > Pseudonocardiaceae > Amycolatopsis. The sequence continues at coordinate 404,312 of JAEBES010000004.1, forward strand.
CGGCCTGCGTTTCCAGGACCTGATCGACGAGCCCGAGGTCGTCGCCCAGGTTCTCTTCGACGATGACGGCCTGCCGCCGCGCCGCCGCGCCGACGGCCTCCCGGAGCGTGGCGAGCAGCGTGGCGGAAAGGGCCTGAGGGCCCTTGGCGAGCGCGGCCTCGGTGAAGGTGACGTCGAGGACGGCCCCGCCGGGCCCGCTGACGACGGTGACGCCCCCGTCCGCCGACGCGGCGCTCGCCCGCAGCTCGGTCAGCTGCTGCTGCATGGTGCCCAGCCCGGCGAACCGGTCGTCGGCGTCGCGGAGGCCCGCCTGGAACCGCTCGAACTCGGCCACCAGGTGCTCGAACTCGCCCGACATGCGCTCGCCTCTCCGTTTTGTGGTGCACCCATCGTGACCCTCCGGCCGCACTGTGACGCACGGAACGGCCGATCCGATCCCACTGCATCACCCGACCGGGTAATGGGTAGGTTTCGGCCCGAGAGGGAAGCAGGGGACAACGCGCGAGGAGTGTGTGATGACCAGCACCGAAGGGGCTTCAGGCCCGGTCGAAGAACCGAAGTCGACGGGCAGCCACGCAGCCCCGGAGGGGGCGGGCGTGCACCCGCTGATCGACCTGTCCCGCGACCCGAACCCGGGCCGCCCGGACCACGCCAAGCCGGACGAGGACTGAGGTAGCGAAGGCCCGGCACCGGCGCACCTCGTCGGAGGCGGTGCGCCGACCCCGAACAGGGAGCTGGGTGGCCATCCCGTCGCCTGAGGCTTTCTGCCGCGGCTGGGCGGGTCCGACCTCCCCCGCCCCTCCGGTGGGATTTTCAGCCGCCGTCCGGGTTTGTCAAGGCGGGAAAGATGCCTTGACAAACCCGGCCGTCGGCTGAAGGGAAGGCTGGGATGAGGGGCGGGGGAGGCCTGGTGACGTCGTTGGCCGGGCTGCGCTCCCGGCCGCCGGTTCGCGTGTGGAGTTGCTGTTCGTCCCGGGATCGTCCGGACCTCGTGAGTGTTAAAGCGGGTTAGAACCCGCTTTAACACTCACGACCGCGAGGGCGACGCCGAGGTCCACCAGGGCGGTCCCGAGGGCGCGCGCCGGCGGCCGCCGCGAGGCCACTCCGCCGACCCGGAGGCCCGCGAACCACCCGACCCGAGCGCGCCCGGCGCCACTGAAACCGGCCCACCGCCACCATCACCCGGTCAAGCGACCCGAAACCCCCGGCCCACCACGACCGCGATCGCCCCCGCGACCCGAGGCGTGGAATGTCCCGCAGGCCCGGGGCGTTGAGAGGTACGCTGGAGGTTCGTCGACCTACAGACCCCCCGCCGCGCTCCTCCCGGACCCGGGCGGGTATCTTTGGAGACCGTGCCCGGCATGCGTCGGGCCGCTCCGCGTGCCGTGCGCATGGGCGGGGTGCTCAGGCACCCGGTCACCGGCTTCGGCAGGTCGGGGTTCCGACGGAAATCCCTCCGGGAAGTTACCGGTCGCGAGACCGTGACGCGGGCCGACACGCCCGACCGCGGGGGCCGGTGAAGACACGAAGAAGCAGATCACGACAGGAAGCTGGTCCATTGCCCACGATCCAGCAGCTGGTCCGCAAGGGCCGCCAGGACAAGGCTGCCAAGCAGAAGACCGCGGCCCTCAAGGGGAGCCCGCAGCGGCGCGGCGTGTGCACCCGCGTGTACACCACCACCCCGAAGAAGCCGAACTCGGCGCTGCGCAAGGTCGCGCGTGTGAAGCTGACCAGCGGCATCGAGGTCACCGCCTACATCCCCGGTGAGGGCCACAACCTGCAGGAGCACTCGATGGTGCTCGTGCGTGGTGGTCGTGTGAAGGACCTTCCGGGTGTCCGTTACAAGATCATCCGCGGTTCGCTCGACACGCAGGGTGTCAAGAACCGCAAGCAGGCGCGCAGCCGGTACGGCGCGAAGAAGGAGAAGAGCTAATGCCCCGCAAGGGTCCGGCCCCCAAGCGGCCGCTGATCTCCGACCCCGTCTACGCCTCCCCGCTGGTCACCCAGCTGGTGAACAAGGTGCTGAAGGACGGGAAGCGGTCCCTGGCCGAGCGCATCGTGTACGGCGCGCTCGAAGGCGCTCGCGAGAAGACCGGCACCGACCCGGTCGTCACGCTGAAGCGCGCCCTCGACAACGTGAAGCCCACCATCGAGGTGAAGAGCCGCCGCGTCGGTGGCGCCACCTACCAGGTGCCGATCGAGGTCAAGCCGGGCCGCTCCACGACGCTGGCTCTGCGCTGGCTGGTCTCCTTCTCGCAGGCTCGCCGCGAGAAGACGATGATCGAGCGCCTGCAGAACGAACTGCTGGACGCTTCCAACGGCCTCGGTGCCTCCGTGAAGCGTCGCGAAGACACGCACAAGATGGCCGAGTCCAACCGGGCCTTCGCGCACTACCGCTGGTGATGACCGCCCGGCTGTCGACCAAGCCATGCCGGGCCCCAAGCTTGAGAACAGGGGAACACTCTCGTGGCACGTGAAGTGCTGACCGACCTGAACAAGGTCCGCAACATCGGCATCATGGCCCACATCGACGCCGGCAAGACGACGACCACCGAGCGGATCCTGTTCTACACCGGGGTCAACTACAAGATCGGTGAAGTCCACGACGGCGCCGCCACCATGGACTGGATGGAGGAGGAGCAGAAGCGGGGTATCACCATCACCTCGGCTGCCACCACCACCTTCTGGGACGACCACCAGATCAACATCATCGACACCCCCGGGCACGTCGACTTCACCGTCGAGGTGGAGCGCAACCTGCGGGTGCTCGACGGTGCGGTCGCCGTCTTCGACGGCAAGGAAGGCGTCGAGCCGCAGTCCGAGCAGGTCTGGCGGCAGGCGGACAAGTACGACGTCCCGCGCATCTGCTTCGTCAACAAGATGGACAAGCTGGGTGCGGACTTCTACTACACCGTGAAGACCATCGTGGACCGCCTCGGCGTGCGCCCGCTGGTCATCCAGCTCCCGATCGGCGCCGAGAACGACTTCGAAGGCGTCATCGACCTGGTCCGCATGAAGGCGCTGACCTGGCGCGGCGAGGTCCAGAAGGGCGAGGACTACTCGATCGAGGACATCCCGGCCGACCTGGCCGAGAAGGCCGCCGAGTACCGCGAGAAGCTCGTCGAGACCGTCGCCGAGGCGGACGACGCGCTGATGGAGAAGTTCCTCGAGGGTGAGGAGCTGACGGAGGCCGAGATCAAGGCCGGCATCCGGAAGCTCACCATCACCAGCCAGGTCTTCCCGGTGCTGGCCGGTTCCGCGTTCAAGAACAAGGGCGTGCAGCCCATGCTCGACGCGGTCATCGACTACCTGCCGACCCCGCTGGACGTCCCGGCCGTCGAGGGCCTGCTGCCCGACGGCGAGACCGTGGCTTCCCGCAAGGCGTCGGTCGACGAGCCGTTCGCCGCGCTCGCGTTCAAGATCGCCGCGCACCCGTTCTTCGGCAAGCTGACCTACATCCGGGTGTACTCGGGCAAGGTCGCCGCCGGCGCGCAGGTCATCAACGCGACCAAGGAGCGCAAGGAGCGCATCGGGAAGATCTTCCAGATGCACTCCAACAAGGAGAACCCGGTCGACGACGCCCAGGTCGGCCACATCTACGCGGTCATCGGGCTGAAGGACACCACCACGGGTGACACCCTGGCGGACCCGCAGAACCCGATCGTGCTGGAGTCGATGACGTTCCCCGAGCCGGTCATCCGGGTCGCGATCGAACCGAAGACGAAGGCCGACCAGGAGAAGCTGTCCCTGGCGATCCAGAAGCTGGCCGAAGAGGACCCGACGTTCCAGGTCAAGCTGGACGAGGACACCGGCCAGACGATCATCGCGGGCATGGGCGAGCTGCACCTCGAGGTGCTGGTGAACCGGATGAAGTCCGACTACAAGGTCGAGGCGAACATCGGCAAGCCGCAGGTCGCCTACCGTGAGACGATCAAGAAGACGGTCGACAAGCTCGACTACGTCCACAAGAAGCAGACCGGTGGTTCCGGCCAGTTCGCGAAGGTCATCGTGAAGCTGGAGCCGCTCGAGCGCACCGACGGCGCGCTCTACGAGTTCGACAACAAGGTGACCGGTGGTCGCGTGCCGCGGGAGTACATCCCGTCGGTGGACGCGGGCGCGCAGGACGCGATGCAGTACGGCGTCCTGGCCGGCTACCCGCTCGTCGGGTTGAAGTTCACCCTGTTGGACGGTGCTTACCACGAGGTCGACTCTTCGGAGATGGCGTTCAAGATCGCCGGTTCCATGGCGATGAAGGAAGCCGCGAAGAAGGCCGGCCCGGTGATCCTGGAGCCGATGATGGCGGTCGAGGTGACCACGCCCGAGGACTACATGGGTGACGTCATCGGTGACCTCAACTCCCGCCGTGGTCAGATCCAGGCCATGGAGGAGCGTGCGGGCACCCGCGTCGTGAAGGCGCTGGTCCCGCTGTCGGAGATGTTCGGCTACGTCGGCGACCTTCGGTCCCGCACCCAGGGCCGGGCGAACTACTCCATGGTGTTCGACTCCTACGCCGAGGTTCCCGCGAACGTCGCGAAGGAAATCATCGCGAAGGCGACGGGGGAGTAACTCCCCCAGCGCTCGCGGGCAATAAGGGACTCTCCTGAACGTCCGCAGCACCGACGAAGGAACAATCGTGGGGCGGCAGCCACGCCGCCCCACGAGCACAAAGCGAAATCAGTCCAGGAGGACATTCCAGTGGCGAAGGCGAAATTCGAGCGGACCAAGCCGCACGTCAACATCGGCACCATCGGTCACGTTGACCACGGCAAGACGACTCTGACCGCGGCCATCACCAAGGTGCTGCACGACAAGTACCCGGAGCTGAACGAGTCGCGGGCGTTCGACCAGATCGACAACGCGCCGGAAGAGAAGCAGCGCGGCATCACGATCAACATCTCGCACGTCGAGTACCAGACCGAGAAGCGTCACTACGCGCACGTGGACGCCCCCGGTCACGCGGACTACATCAAGAACATGATCACCGGTGCCGCCCAGATGGACGGCGCGATCCTGGTCGTGGCCGCCACCGACGGCCCGATGCCGCAGACCCGTGAGCACGTGCTGCTCGCCCGCCAGGTCGGCGTGCCCTACATCGTGGTCGCGCTCAACAAGGCCGACATGGTCGACGACGAGGAGATCCTCGAGCTCGTCGAGCTGGAGGTCCGCGAGCTGCTGTCCTCGCAGGAGTTCCCGGGCGACGACGCGCCGGTCGTGCGCGTCTCCGGCCTGAAGGCCCTCGAGGGTGACGAGAAGTGGTCCGAGGCCGTTCTCGAGCTGATGAGCGCCGTCGACGACAACGTGCCGGACCCGGTGCGTGAGCTCGACAAGCCGTTCCTGATGCCGATCGAGGACGTCTTCACCATCACCGGTCGTGGCACCGTGGTGACCGGTCGCGTCGAGCGCGGCCAGATCAACGTCAACGAAGAGGTCGAGATCGTGGGTATCCGCGAGAAGTCGACCAAGACCACCGTCACCGGTGTCGAGATGTTCCGCAAGCTGCTCGACTCGGGCCAGGCGGGCGACAACGTCGGCCTGCTGGTCCGCGGTATCAAGCGCGAGGACGTCGAGCGCGGCCAGGTCGTCGTGAAGCCGGGCACCACCACCCCGCACACCGACTTCGAGGGCCGGGTCTACATCCTGTCGAAGGACGAGGGTGGCCGTCACACCCCGTTCTTCAACAACTACCGCCCGCAGTTCTACTTCCGCACCACCGACGTGACCGGTGTCGTGACCCTCCCCGAGGGCACCGAGATGGTCATGCCGGGCGACAACACCGACATCTCGGTCCAGCTGATCCAGCCGGTCGCGATGGACGAGGGTCTGCGCTTCGCCATCCGTGAGGGTGGCCGGACCGTCGGCGCGGGCCAGGTCACCAAGATCAACAAGTGATTTCACGCCCCGGCCGGGGGTAATACACCCCCGGCTCAGGGGCGTCAAATCACGTGTGCGACACTATTCAGGTTGCTCGTCCTGGGGCGGCCGATCCTTTCGAGGGTCCGGCCGCTCCGGTGCGAGTGGCCACGGTCCGCCGAGCTCTTCCTTCGGGTTGCAGGCGAGCGGGCAAGGGCAGTGAGACGGTCAGCCGGCTCATCGCCTCCTCACGTTGAGGAAGACCAGGCAAGACGACGATCCCGCGGGATCCGTCTGTGCGTCGGGCGCGACACGCCCGACCGCGTGGACCGGGGACAGGGCCGTTGAACTGCGGAAACCCAGGCTCAGGGTGGCAACACCCAGCGGGGTTTGTGAGATAGCGGCACGAGACGACAAGGAACGAGCAGCCACCATGGCGGGACAGAAGATCCGCATCCGGCTCAAGGCCTACGACCACGAGGCGATCGACACCTCGGCGCGCAAGATCGTGGAGACGGTCACGCGCACCGGCGCCCGTGTTGTCGGGCCGGTGCCGCTGCCCACCGAGAAGAACGTTTACTGCGTCATCCGCTCGCCGCACAAGTACAAGGACTCGCGCGAGCACTTCGAGATGCGCACGCACAAGCGTCTGATCGACATCCTCGACCCGACGCCGAAGACGGTCGACGCGCTCATGCGCATCGACCTGCCGGCGAGCGTCGACGTCAACATCCAGTAGTAGCGGCGGGCGAGCGGCGGAGAGTAAGAGACTCATGTCTGACAGGCAGATGAAGGGCATCCTGGGCACCAAGCTCGGCATGACCCAGGTCTTCGACGAACAGAACCGGGTTGTCCCGGTCACCGTCGTCAAGGCCGGTCCGAACGTGGTCACCCAGGTTCGGACCCAGGAGAAGGACGGCTACAAGGCCGTGCAGCTGGCGTTCGGCGCGGTCGACCCGCGCAAGGTGAACAAGCCGCGCACCGGCCACTTCGACAAGGCGGGCGTGACCCCGCGCCGGTTCCTCGCCGAGCTGCGCACCACCGACGCCGAGACCTACGAGGTCGGCCAGGAGATCACCGCCGAGGTGTTCGCCGCCGGCGTCGAGGTCGACGTGACCGGGACCAGCAAGGGCAAGGGCTACGCGGGTGTCATGAAGCGCCACGGTTTCAAGGGCCAGGGCGCGAGCCACGGTGCCCAGGCCGTGCACCGCAAGCCGGGTTCCATCGGTGGCTGCGCCACCCCCGGCCGCGTCTTCAAGGGCCTGCGCATGGCGGGCCGGATGGGCAACGACCGGGTCACCACGCAGAACCTGACCGTGCACGCGGTGCGTGCCGACGACGGCCTGCTGCTGATCAAGGGCGCTGTGCCCGGTCCCAAGGGCGGCGTGCTGTTCGTTCGCAGCGCCGCGAAGGGTGGTAACTCCGAATGACAAGCGTCGAGCTGAAGACCCCGGCCGGTAAAGCCGACGGCACCGTGGACCTCCCCGAGGAGATCTTCGACGTGCAGGCCAATGTCGCGCTGATGCACCAGGTCGTGGTGGCCCAGCAGGCCGCCGCGCGCCAGGGCACGCACGACACGAAGACCCGTGGTGAGGTTCGCGGTGGCGGCAAGAAGCCGTACCGCCAGAAGGGCACCGGCCGTGCCCGCCAGGGTTCGACCCGCGCGCCGCAGTTCGCCGGCGGTGGCGTCGTCCACGGCCCCACGCCGCGTGACTACACCCAGCGCACCCCGAAGAAGATGAAGGCCGCCGCCCTGCGTGGCGCCCTCTCCGACCGGGCCCGCGCCGGCCAGCTGCACGTCGTCACCGAGCTGGTGACCGGCGAGAAGCCGTCGACCAAGGCCGCCAAGACCGTGCTCGCCGCCATCACGGCCGCGAAGCGCGTGCTCGTGGTGCTGGACCGGGCCGACGAGCTGAGCTGGGTTTCGCTGCGGAACCTGCCCGAGGTGCACATCCTCTGGGCGGACCAGCTCAACACCTACGACGTGCTGGTCAACGACGACGTCGTGTTCACCAAGGCCGCGTACGACGCGTTCGTCGCCGGCCCCGTCCGCGGTAAGACCGTCAAGGCTTCCGCGCGGTCGGGCGAGGTCACGGAAGGGAGTGACGAGAAGTGAGTTCGGTCGCCATTCCGGACCCCCGCGACATCCTGCTCGCGCCGGTCATCTCCGAGAAGTCCTACGGGCTGCTCGAGGACCACAAGTACACGTTCATCGTCCGCCCGGACGCCAACAAGACCCAGATCAAGATCGCGGTCGAGAAGGTGTTCGGCGTCAAGGTGGTCAGCGTCAACACGGCCAACCGCCAGGGCAAGCGGAAGCGGACTCGCGCGGGCTTCGGCAAGCGCAAGGACACCAAGCGCGCCATCGTGACTCTTTCGCCCGAGAGCAAGGCGATCGAGATCTTCGGCGGACCCACCGCGTAAAGGACTGAGCTGACAATGGGCATCCGCAAGTACAAGCCGACGACCCCGGGTCGTCGCGGTTCGAGCGTCTCGGACTTCGCCGAGATCACCCGCTCGACTCCCGAGAAGTCGCTGCTGCGTCCGCTGAGCGGCACCGGTGGGCGCAACTCGTCCGGCAAGATCACCACCCGGCACAAGGGTGGCGGCCACAAGCGCGCTTACCGCCTCATCGACTTCCGTCGCAACGACAAGGACGGCATCCCCGCCAAGGTCGCGCACATCGAGTACGACCCCAACCGGTCCGCTCGCATCGCGCTGCTGCACTACGCCGACGGCGAGAAGCGCTACATCATCGCGCCGGAGAAGCTGAAGCAGGGCGACACCGTCGAGAACGGCCCCCGGGCCGACATCAAGCCGGGCAACAACCTGCCGCTGCGCAACATCCCGGTCGGCACCGTGATCCACGCGATCGAGCTCCGCCCCGGCGGCGGCGCGAAGATGGCGCGGTCCGCGGGCGCGAAGGTGCAGCTCGTCGCCAAGGACGGTCCGTACGCCCAGCTGCGTCTCCCCTCGGGTGAGATCCGCAACGTGGACGTGCGCAACCGCGCCACGGTCGGCGAGGTCGGCAACTCCGAGCACGCCAACATCAACTGGGGCAAGGCCGGCCGCAATCGCTGGCGCGGCAAGCGCCCCACGGTCCGCGGTGTCGTCATGAACCCGGTCGACCACCCGCACGGTGGTGGTGAGGGCAAGACCTCCGGTGGTCGCCACCCGGTCAACCCGAACGGTAAGCCCGAGGGCCGCACGCGTCGCCGCAAGGCGTCCGACGCCCTCATCGTCCGCCGCCGGCGTACCGGCAAGAACAAGCGCTGAGCAGGGAGGTAGAAGCACATGCCACGCAGCCTTAAGAAGGGCCCGTTCGTGGACGACCACCTGCTCAAGAAGGTGGACGCGCTGAACGAATCGGGCAAGAAGACGGTCATCAAGACCTGGTCGCGCCGCTCGACGATCATCCCGGACTTCCTGGGTCACACGATCGCCGTGCACGACGGCCGCAAGCACGTCCCGGTGTTCGTCACCGAGGCCATGGTGGGTCACAAGCTGGGCGAGTTCGCCCCGACGCGGACCTTCAAGGGCCACATCAAGGACGACCGCAAGTCGCGCCGCCGCTGAGCGGGCACGAGAAAAGACAAGGGAAGTAGCGATGAACGCCCAGAACGACGCGACGACCGAGGCCCTGCCTACGGCGTACGCGCGGGCTCGCTTCGTCCGGGACTCGCCGACCAAGGTGCGCCGGGTGATCGAGCTCATCAAGGGACGTAGCGCCGCCGACGCCTTGGCCGTGCTCCGGTTCGCCCCCCAGGCGGCCAGCGAGCCGGTCGCGAAGGTGCTCGCCAGCGCCGTGGCCAACGCCGAGAACAACCTTCAGCTGGACCCGGAGACGCTCTGGGTCAAGAACGCGTACGCCGACGAGGGCCCCACCCTCAAGCGCATCCGCCCGCGGGCCCAGGGCCGCGCGTACCGGATCCGCAAGCGGACCAGCCACATCACCGTCGAGGTGGAGTCGCGTCCGGCCGTCGCGCAGAAGGCTCAGAGCAAGAAGAAGGCAGGTGGCCGGTAGTGGGCCAGAAGATCAACCCGCACGGTTTCCGCCTGGGTATCACCACGGACTGGAAGTCGCGCTGGTACGCCGACAAGCAGTACGCCGAGTACGTGGCCGAGGACGTCAAGATCCGCAAGCTCCTCGCCACCGGCATGGAGCGCGCGGGTATCTCCAAGGTCGAGATCGAGCGCACCCGTGACCGCGTCCGCGTGGACATCCACACCGCCCGGCCGGGCATCGTCATCGGCCGCCGCGGCGCGGAGGCCGACCGGATCCGCGGCGCGCTGGAGAAGCTGACCAAGAAGCAGGTCCAGCTGAACATCCTCGAGGTCAAGAACCCCGAGGCCGACGCCCAGCTGGTCGCCCAGGCGGTCGCGGAGCAGCTCTCCAACCGCGTGGCGTTCCGCCGCGCGATGCGGAAGGCGATCCAGACCTCCATGCGCTCGCCGCAGGTCAAGGGCATCCGCGTGCAGTGCGGCGGTCGTCTCGGCGGTGCCGAGATGTCCCGCTCCGAGCACTACCGCGATGGCCGCGTCCCGCTGCACACGCTGCGCGCCGACATCGACTACGGCTTCTTCGAGGCCAAGACGACGTTCGGTCGCATCGGCGTCAAGGTGTGGATCTACAAGGGTGAGCTCGTCGGTGGCCTGAAGGCCCGCGAGGCCCGCGACGCCGCCGAGCGCGCGCCGCGCGGTGGTCGCGACCGCGACCGCAGCGACCGGCCGTCCCGCCCGCGTCGTTCCGGCGCCTCGGGCACGACCGCCACCTCGACCGAAGCCGGTCGTGCGGCCGCCGCCGCCACGACCGAGGCCCCGGCGGCCCCGGCCACCGAGACCGCAGAAAAGACGGAGGGCTGAGACGTGCTCATCCCGCGCAGGGTCAAGCACCGGAAGCAGCACTCCCCGAAGCGCCACGGCGCCGCCAAGGGTGGCACGAAGGTCAGCTTCGGCGAGTACGGCATCCAGGCGCTTGAGCACAGCTACGTGACGAACCGGCAGATCGAGTCCGCTCGTATCGCCATGACCCGTCACATCAAGCGTGGTGGCAAGGTGTGGACGACCATCTACCCGGACCGCCCGCTGACCAAGAAGCCGGCCGAAACCCGGATGGGTTCCGGTAAGGGTTCGCCGGAGTGGTGGATCGCGAACGTGAAGCCGGGCCGCGTGATGTTCGAGATCTCGTTCCCGAACGAGGAGACGGCTCGCGAGGCGCTGCGCCGCGCGATCCACAAGCTGCCCATGAAGTGCCGCATCGTGACCCGTGAAGGTGGTGAGTTCTGATGGCTAACGCAGGTGCCCAGGCATCGGAGCTGCGTGAGCTCACCGCGGAAGAGCTCGTCCTGCGTCTGAAGGAATACAAGGAGGAGCTCTTCAACCTCCGCTTCCAGATGGCGACCGGGCAGCTCGACAACAACCGCCGTCTGCGCACCGTCCGCACGGACATCGCGCGGATCTACACGGTCATGCGCGAGCGCGAACTCGGCCTGTCCGTTGCCCCCGACGCCGAGAGTGAAGGTGCCGCATGAGCGAGCCCACCACCGAGACGCCGGCCCGGAACGACCGCAAGGTCCGCGAGGGCTACGTCGTCTCGGACAAGATGAACAAGACGATCGTGGTCGAGCTCGAGGACCGCAAGAAGCACCCCCGTTACTCGAAGGTCGTCCGCACCACCTCCAAGGTGAAGGTGCACGACGAGAACAACGAGGCGGGCGTGGGCGACCGGGTCACCCTGATGGAGACCCGCCCGCTGTCGGCATCGAAGCGGTGGCGCCTGGTGCAGATCGTGGAGAAGGCCAAGTAAGCAGGGCTCTTCGGAGTTCTTAGTTCCGCAAGGCTCGCGGGTTCACCGCGAGAACCGGCGCGACATACAGGAGTAGACGTGATCCAGCAGGAGTCGCGGCTTCGGGTAGCCGACAACACGGGTGCAAAGGAAATCCTCTGCATCCGGGTTCTCGGTGGCTCCGGGCGGCGCTACGCCGGCATCGGCGACATCATCGTCGCCACCGTGAAGGACGCCATCCCGGCTGCCGGGGTGAAGAAGGGCGACGTCGTCAAGGCCGTCATCGTCCGCACGGTCAAGGAGCGCCGTCGTCCGGACGGTTCCTACATCCGGTTCGACGAGAACGCCGCCGTGCTCATCAAGAACGACAACGAGCCCCGCGGCACCCGCATCTTCGGCCCGGTGGGCCGCGAGCTGCGCGACCGAAAGTTCATGAAGATCATTTCGCTCGCGCCGGAGGTGCTGTGATGAAGGTGAAGAAGGGCGACACGGTCGTCGTCATCGCCGGCAAGGACAAGGGCGCCAAGGGCAAGGTCATCCAGGCTTACCCCGAGCGCGAGCGCGTGCTGGTCGAGGGCGTGAACCGGATCAAGAAGCACACGCGGATCAGCCAGACCCAGCGCGGCGCGCAGTCCGGCGGCATCGTCACGCAGGAGGCGCCCATCCACGTCTCGAACGTGATGGTCGTCGACTCGGACGGCAAGCCGGCCCGGGTGGGTTACCGCATCGGCGAGGACGGCAAGAAGGTCCGGATCTCGCGCCGGAACGGTAAGGACATCTGATGACCACCGCTGAGAAGACCTCGCCGCGCCTCAAGGTGCGGTACCGCGAGGAAATCAAGGGCCAGCTGCAGGCTGAGTTCTCCTTCGCCAACGTCCACCAGATCCCGGGCGTCGTGAAGGTCGTCGTGAACATGGGCGTCGGCGACGCCGCCCGCGACAGCAAGCTGATCGAGGGCGCGGTCAAGGACCTCGCCCTGATCACGGGCCAGAAGCCCGAGGTCCGGAAGGCCCGCAAGTCCATCGCGCAGTTCAAGCTGCGCGAGGGCCAGCCGATCGGCGCGCGCGTCACGCTGCGCGGCGACCGGATGTGGGAGTTCCTCGACCGGCTGCTGACCATCGCGCTGCCGCGTATCCGCGACTTCCGCGGGCTTTCGCCGAAGCAGTTCGACGGCCACGGCAACTACACGTTCGGTCTCAACGAGCAGTCGATGTTCCACGAGATCGACCCCGACTCCATCGACCGCCCGCGCGGCATGGACGTCACCGTCGTCACGACCGCCACGAACGACGACGAGGGCCGGGCGCTGCTGCGCAAGCTCGGCTTCCCGTTCAAGGAGAACTGAGCCGATGGCCAAGAAAGCACTGGTCCACAAGGCCGCGAAGAAGCCGAAGTTCGCCGTGCGCGCCTACACCCGCTGCCAGCGGTGCGGCCGCCCGCACGCCGTGTTCCGCAAGTTCGGGCTCTGCCGGATCTGCCTTCGCGAGATGGCGCACGCGGGCGAGCTGCCCGGCGTCCGCAAGTCCAGCTGGTAAGAGCTTCTTTTTAACTCCCACTTCGCCACAGGCCCCGCCCCTCTCGGGGGGCGGGGAACCAGGCGAGAAAGGTTGACAGGTCACCATGACGATGACCGACCCCATCGCAGACTTCTTGACACGTCTGCGCAACGCGAACTCGGCGTACCACGACGAGGTCAAGCTCCCGCACTCGAAGCTCAAGGCGAACATCGCCGAGATCCTCAAGCGCGAGGGTTACATCGCGGGTTACCACGACGAGCCGGGCGAGAAGCACAAGAACCTCGTCGTCGAGCTCAAGTACGGCCCCAACCGTGAGCGGAGCATCGCCGGCCTGCGGCGCGTCTCCAAGCCCGGTCTGCGGATCTACGCAAAGTCGACCGAACTGCCGTCGGTGCTCGGCGGTCTCGGTATCGCGATCATTTCGACGTCGGGCGGCCTGCAGACCGACCGGCAGGCCAAGCGCAACAGCGTGGGCGGCGAAGTCCTCGCCTACGTCTGGTAAGGGAAGGGGTACAGGCATGTCACGCATCGGAAAGCTGCCGGTCGCCGTCCCTTCCGGGGTCGAGGTGACCATCGACGGTCAGCAGATCAAGGTCAAGGGGCCCAAGGGCACCCTGGAGCACACCATCGCCGAGCCGATCACCGTCGAGCGCGACGAGGACGGCACGCTGCTGGTCAAGCGCCCGGACGACGAGCGCACCAGCAAGGCGCTGCACGGGCTCACCCGCACGCTGGTGAACAACCTCGTCGTCGGCGTCACCGCCGGCTACGAGAAGAAGATGGAAATCCACGGCGTGGGTTACCGCGTGCAGGCCAAGGGTTCGGACCTCGAGTTCGCCCTCGGTTACTCGCACCCGGTCAAGATCGAGGCCCCGGAGGGCATCACCTTCAAGGTGGAGACCCCGACCCGGTTCTCGGTCTCGGGCATCGACAAGCAGAAGGTCGGCCAGATCTCGGCCGTCATCCGCAAGCTGCGTCGCCCGGACCCGTACAAGGGCAAGGGCCTGCGCTACGAGGGTGAGAAGATCCGCCGCAAGGTCGGAAAGACGGGTAAGTGATCATGAGCGACACGACTACGAAGCGCAAGCCGGTGGGCAAGGACATCTCGACCCGCCGCCGCGTCGCGAAGGCCCGTCGGCACTTCCGGCTCCGCAAGAAGGTCACCGGCACCGAGCAGCGTCCGCGCCTGGTCGTCAAGCGGTCCTCGCGGCACATCGCCGTGCAGGTGATCGACGACCTCGCCGGCCACACGCTGGCGTCGGCGTCCACCATCGAGGCGGACGTCCGGGCGGTCGACGGCGACAAGAAGGCCAAGGCCGCCAAGGTCGGGGCCCTCGTCGCCGAGCGGGCCAAGAACGCCGGGATCTCGGCTGTGGTGTTCGACCGTGGGGGCAACGCCTACCACGGCCGCATCGCCGCGCTCGCCGACGCCGCCCGTGAGGCGGGGTTGGAGTTCTGACGATGCAGAAGCTTGTTAACGGAAGGAAAGCCTGATGCCGGGACGTACACGGCAATTCGGCGGCGGACAGGGCGGACCCGGCGGGCAGGGCGGCAACGACCGCAATGAACGTCGCGGTGGCGGCCGGGACCGGCGCGACAGCGGCCGTGGCGGGGCCGGCCAGGACAAGACCCCGCACCTCGAGAAGGTCGTGACGATCAACCGCGTCGCCAAGGTCGTCAAGGGTGGTCGTCGCTTCAGCTTCACCGCCCTGGTGGTCGTCGGCGACGGCGACGGTCAGGTCGGCGTCGGCTACGGCAAGGCCAAGGAAGTTCCCGCGGCGATCGCCAAGGGCGTCGAGGAAGCGAAGAAGAACTTCTTCCGCGTCCCGCGCGTCGGCGGCACCATTCCCCACCCGATCACGGGTGAGGAAGCCGCCGGTGTGGTCCTGCTGCGTCCGGCTTCCGCCGGTACCGGCGTCATCGCCGGTGGTCCGGTCCGCGCGGTGCTGGAGTGCGCGGGCGTCCACGACGTGCTGTCGAAGTCGCTCGGCTCCGACAACGCGATCAACATCGTGCACGCGACCGTGGCGGCCCTGAAGGGCCTGCAGCGTCCCGAAGAGGTCGCGGCCCGCCGCGGTCTCCCGCTCGAGGACGTCGCTCCGGCCCGGATGCTGCGCCAGCGCGCGGGCCAGGGGGTCTGACATGGCTCAGCTCAAGGTCACCCAGGTCAAGAGCAAGATCGGCACGAAGCACGCTCACCGCGAGTCGCTGCGCACCCTCGGGCTGCGCAAGATCCGCCAGAGCGTCGTGCGTGAAGACAGCCCCCAGGTGCGCGGCCTGATCCACACCGTCCGCCACCTGGTGGAGGTCGAGGAGGTTCAGGCATGACGGCCATCAAGATCCACCACCTGCGTCCGGCTCCGGGCGCCAAGCGCGACAAGATCCGCGTGGGCCGTGGTGAGGGTTCGAAGGGCAAGACGGCCGGTCGCGGTACGAAGGGCACCAAGGCCCGGAAGAACGTGCCGGCCCGGTTCGAGGGTGGGCAGATGCCCATCCAGATGCGGCTCCCGAAGCTCCGCGGCTTCAAGAACCGCTTCCGCACCGAGTACCAGCCGGTGAACGTGGGCGACATCGCCCGCGTCTTCCCGGACGGCGGCACCATCGGGGCCGACGAGCTGGTCAAGGGCGGTCTGGTCCGCAAGGGCAAGCTGGTGAAGGTCCTCGGCAACGGCGACGTGAACGGCGTCAAGCTGAACGTCACCGCCGACGCGTTCTCCGGCTCCGCCAAGGAGAAGCTCGAAGCGGCCGGTGGCTCCGCCACCACCAACTGAAGCAGTTGATCCGAAGGCCCGTCTGGCTCCGCCAGGCGGGCCTTTGGCTTTCCCCGATCCGGGTGCAGGATCGGCGGAGTGGAAATCCGTGCTCGCGGCGCCCTCCCGGCGCTGGCCGCGCTCTCGGCGGCGCTGACCGTCACCGGCTCGTTCCTGCCGCTGTTCGCCCGGGAGGAGCCCCTGGACTCCGGGAACGTGATCAGTTCGGTGACGGGCGCCTGGCGGTACACGTTCCGCTTTCCCGGCCAGGAGGAGCTCAGCACGCCGTCGACGCCGGTCGGCATCCCCCTGCTCCTGGCGGGCGCGCTCCTGCTCCTCGCGGCGGTCCTCGGCTTCCGCAGGGCGGCCCCGGCGGCCACCCTCGCCGCGGCGGTCTTCCAGCTCGGCGCGGTGTGCACGGTCGCGATGCTGGGGGTGAGCGTGGGGAACGAGCGATCCCACGCGGAGGTCACGCTCGGAACCGGGATGTGGCTGCTGATCGCGGCGGCGCTGCCGGCCGTGGTGGCCGCGGCCTCGAGCATCCGCGGATGGGGTGCGCCGAGCCGCCCGGACTGGGCCGACCCTGAGGCGGCTTACGCGGACACGGAGACCCCGCCGTCGGGGGTCGTGATCACGGTCCTGCCACCGGAGCCCGACTGAACGCGGGCCCGCGGTTCCTTGCCGGGACGCGAATCCGGACGGAGGATCAGTGGGGTGGACGAACCGTCGCAGCAGCCCGCAGCCGCCCCGGCCGCGGAGTCACCCTTGAGCTTCCCGGTCGAAGCCCCCAGGCCGGCCGGCCTCCAGCCGGGCGCGGGCGCACCGACGAGCTCTTCGACGGAGCCCACCACGCCGCCTGACCCGCTGGCGTTCCCGTCGGAGGCAGCGCCACCACCTTCGGGCCCGTTGGTGTTTCCCGCGGAGGCCGCGGCGCCGCCTGCGAGCCCGCTGGCGTTCCCAGCGGAGGCCGCGCCGCCGCCCTCTGACCCGTTAGTGTTCCCCGCCGCGGCCACACCCCTGACCGACCCGCCGCTCTTTCCGGCGGCCGCACCCCCGTCCGACCCGCCGCTCTTCCCGTCCCCGCCGCCCGCCGCGCAGCTGCCGTTCCCGGTCGCCGAACTGCCGGCGGTCGCCGTGCCCCCGCCCGCCCCGCCGGACTCTCCCAACACCGCCCAGGCGCCCGTCCCGGGCCCGGCGGCGTCCCGGCTGCCCCGCCACTTCCCGGCGCTCCTCGCCACCCTCGCCGCCGTCCTGGCCGTCGGCGGCTGCCTCCTGCCCCTCTTCCAGATGGTCCAGGAACTCAGCCTCCGCCAGGGCATCGGCGACCCCCGGCTGACCATCACCGAAACAGCCTGGAGCAGCCGCATCGAGGTCACCGGCCAGCCACCCACCGACCGCCCGGGTGTGCCCGTCGGCATCCCCGTCATCGTCGCGGTCGTGCTCCTGGCCGCCGCGGCGTTCGCGGCCTTCTCCCGGCCCGGGCGCGGCCTCACGCGGTGGTTCCTGTCGGCCGGTGCGGTCTTCACCGCGGGCGTCGTCACCACGATCGGGATGTTCCGGTTCGAGCTGGACGCCATCGCCGGGGAAGAGGCGGACCTGGCGGTCGTCACCGGGCCCGGCATGTGGCTGCTGATCCTCGCCGCGGTCGCTGCCGCCGGCGCGGCGGCACTGGCCCACCTGCCGCAGCTGAGCCGGCTCCGGAACCCCGCCTGGGCCGACCCGGCCGTCGCCTACGCCGACACCCCGACCCCGCCTTCCGGCGTCGCCATCACCGTCCTCCCGCCGGACGAGCCGGATGAAAAGGACAGACCCGAACCGCCGCTACGGTGAACACGTGTGGGTCTTCTTCGGTGCTTCCGTGCTCGTCGCCCTTACGCCAGGGGCGAACAACCTGCTCGGCCTCCACCACGGCATGACGCACGGTGTTCGCCACGGCCTCGCCGGCCTCGGCGGCCGGCTGGCCGCTTTCACCCTGCTGATCGCCGCCGTCGCGGCCGGGCTCGGGCAGCTGCTGGCCGCCTCCGAGACCGCGCTGACGATCATCAAGTGGGCCGGCGCCGCCTACCTGCTCTACCTCGGAACCCGCCTGCTCTGGTCCACCTTCCGGGGCGAAAACCACCCGGAAGAGCTGCCGAAAACCCCCACCACGGCCTGGCGCGTCACCCGCAAGGAGTTCGGTGTCGCGATCACCAACCCGAAGGCGATCCTGATCTTCACGGCCTTCGTCCCGCAGTTCATCGACGCAGGTCAGGGGCCATTTCCGCGGCAGATCGCACTGCTCGGCGCGGTCTACCTGCTGGCCGAGTTCCTGGCCGGTTCGGTCTACGTCGGCGTCGGCGCCGCGGTCAAGACGGTCCGGCTGTCCCGCAAGGCCCGCCGCAAGATCGACCGGGGGACCGGGGTGGTCCTCGTCGGGCTGGCCGGCGTGCTCGCGACGTCGAACGCTTGATCCACATTCTGTCAAGGAATACGGCCAAGACGGCGATGTGGATCAACCCGCCGGAGCAACCTTGGTACGGAAAACGCACACGGACTGCGGACACGCCCTGTGAAGCTGTTAGAGTCGGCGACACGCTTCGGGACGAGTGTGCCCCGAAGCGTTCCTGGCTTGCGTGCCAGTAGTGCTGTGTGTTCCCGCCGGCCCCGTGCCGGCCAAGCCGATCGTCGGTTAGGACAGCCGACGACGCCGAGGAGGTCCCCCGCGTGCTCAGCGCCTTCCGCTCGGCTCTCGCGACGCCGGATCTACGCAAGAAGATCCTGTTCACGCTAGCCATCGTCGCGGTTTACCGAATCGGTGCGACCATTCCGGCGCCCGGCATCTCGTACGGTGCCGTACAGGCTTGTAGCTCACAGGCGCAGCAGGAAGGCGTCTACCAGCTGCTGAACCTGTTCAGCGGCGGTGCGCTGCTGCAGCTGTCGCTCTTCTCGACCGGCATCATGCCGTACATCACGGCGAGCATCATCATCCAGCTGCTCACCGTGGTCATCCCGCGGTTCGAGGAGCTGAAGAAGGAAGGCCAGTCCGGCCAGGGCAAGCTGACCCAGTACACCCGGTACCTGACGGTCGCGCTGGCGATCCTGCAGGCCACCGGCGTGGTCGCGCTCGCGGACCGCAAGCAGCTCTTCCCGGACTGCGACCAGCCGATCATCCCGGACAACAGCGTCTACTCGCTGGCGATCATCGTCATCACCATGACCGCGGGCACCGCCGTCATGATGTGGCTGGGCGAGCTGATCACCGAGCGCGGTGTCGGCAACGGCATGTCCGTCCTGATCTTCCTGAACATCGCGGCGCGCATCCCGGTCGAGGGCGGCAACATCCTCAGCAACGCCGGCGGCCTTGGCCTGGCGATCGTCTGCGTCTTCGGCCTGGTGATCATCGCCAGCGTCATCTTCGTCGAGCAGGGGCAGCGCCGGATCCCGGTGCAGTACGCCAAGCGCATGATCGGCCGCCGGATGTACGGCGGCACGTCGACCTACCTGCCGATCAAGGTCAACCAGGCCGGCGTCATCCCGGTCATCTTCGCGTCGTCCCTGCTGTACCTGCCGGACCTGATCAGCCGCCTCGTCGGCGACCAGAACGCCAACTCCGGCTGGCAGGTGTTCATCAAGAACTACATCGTGAACCAGTCCAGCTGGGTGCACATCGCGCTGTACTTCGGCCTGATCATCTTCTTCACGTACTTCTACATCACGATCACGTTCAACGTGGACGAGCGTGCGGAAGAGATGAAGAAGTTCGGTGGCTTCATCCCGGGCATCCGCCCCGGCCGCCCGACCGCCGAGTACCTCAGCTTCGTGCTGGGCCGGATCACCCTGCCGGGCTCGCTGTACCTGGGCATCATCGCGATCCTCCCGAACTTCTTCCTGTCGGTGACCGGTAGCGGGAACAACCAGAACTTCCCGTTCGGTGGCACGGCTGTGCTGATCATGGTCGGTGTCGGGCTCGACACCGTGAAGCAGATCGAAAGCCAGCTGATGCAGCGCAACTACGAAGGGTTCTTGAAGTGACGCGCCTGGTTCTCGTCGGCCCGCCCGGTGCGGGCAAGGGCACACAGGCGGTGGCCCTGTCCGAGCAGCTGCGCATCCCGCACATTTCGACCGGTGACCTGTTCCGCGCCCACGTCGGCCAGGAGACCCCGCTCGGCCAGGAGGCGAAGCGCTACCTGGACTCGGGCGAGCTCGTGCCCGACTCGGTGACCAACGAAATGGTCCGCGAGCGGCTCGCCGAGCCGGACGCCAAGGTCGGCTTCCTGCTCGACGGCTTTCCCCGCAACACCAAGCAGGCCGAGGTCCTCGGCGAGATCCTCGGCGACGCGGACGTTTCGCTCGACGCCGTGATCCAGCTGCAGGTGCCGGAGGACGTCGTCGTCGGGCGGCTCATGTCCCGCGGCCGCGCGGACGACACCGAAGAGGTCATCCGCCGCCGTCAGCAGATCTACGTGTCGGACACCGCGCCGCTGCTGGAGTACTACGCCGACATCCTGGTGACCGTCGACGGTGTCGGCAGCGTCGAGGAGATCTCCGGCCGGGTGCTGAAAGCGCTGCGCGACCGCACGTGAACCTCGGAGGATTGCGTGTTCTGCAAGTGCTCCGCCGTGGGCGCATGATCGAAGTCAAAACCCCGGACGAGCTGCAGGCGATGCGGGCCGCGGGCCTCGTCGTCGCCCGCACGCTCGCGGCGGTCCGCGCCGCGGCGCAGCCCGGTGTCAGCACGGCCGAGCTCGACGAGCTGGCCGAGCAGACGATCCGGGACGCCGGCGCGGTGCCGTCGTTCAAGGGCTACCACGGTTTCCCGGCGTCGATCTGCGCCTCGGTGAACGAGCAGATCGTGCACGGCATCCCGGCGAAGACCCAGGTGCTGGCCGACGGCGACATCATCTCCGTCGACTGCGGCGCCATCCTCGACGGCTGGCACGGCGACTCCGCCGTCACGCTGGCCATCGGGACGGTCTCCGACGCCGACCTCGCGCTGTCCGCGGCGACCGAGGCGGCGATGTGGGCCGGCATCGAGGCGGTCAGCGCCGGCGGCCGGCTGACCGACATCTCCTACGCCGTCCAGTCCGCCGCCGAGCGTGCGGGCCGCGACGACGGCATCGAGTACGGGATGATCGTCGAGTACGGCGGCCACGGCATCGGCCGCCAGATGCACATGGACCCGTTCCTGCCGAACGTCGGCAAGCCCGGCAAGGGTCCCCGGCTCAAGCCCGGCATGGCCCTGGCGATCGAGCCGATGCTCACCGGCGGCGGTGGCGAGACCCGCGAGCTGGACGACGGCTGGACGGTCGTCACGGCCGACGGCTCTCGCGCGGCCCACTGGGAGCACACGGTGGCGATCACCGAAGACGGCCCCTGGGTGCTCACCGCCCCAGAAGACTGAGCTTTCGGGGGTTCCGGGTGGCCGAAGCCCCCGGCCCGGGGCGAAGCCCCGGCGTGGCAGAGCCTGACCTGCGCAAACGCCCTCGTGAGTGGTAAGGCGTGTTCTAACCCTCTTTACCACTCACGACCGGTGTCGCCCGTTCGCTTACCATGGTCACCCCCGGTTTGGGGGTCGCGACACGACCTGCGTACACTGTCAAGTCGGCGCACTTATCGCGCCCGGATCCTGCGCGTTCGTGAACTCACGGTCTTGGGAGCCGGGCACCAGTGTGCCACGCACCACCCCAACCCGGCACTAGTGCTCGAGTTGATCACGGGTGTGGCGGCCGACGTTGCTGACAAGGAAATGCGGAGGACATGGCGAAGAAAGACGGGGCCATCGAGGTCGAAGGCCGCGTAGTCGAGCCGCTCCCCAACGCGATGTTCCGCGTCGAGTTGGAGAACGGTCACAAGGTCCTGGCACACATCAGTGGCAAGATGCGGCAGCACTACATCCGCATCCTGCCCGAGGACAGGGTTGTCGTGGAGCTCTCGCCCTACGACCTCTCTCGTGGTCGCATCGTCTACCGCTACAAGTGATCACGAAGAGCAGCTCAGAAGCAGGAGAGCAGAAGACGTGAAGGTCCAGCCGAGCGTCAAGAAGATCTGCGACAAGTGCAAGGTGATCCGCCGTCACGGCCGGATCATGGTGATCTGCGAGAACCTGCGGCACAAGCAGCGGCAGGGCTGATCGCCAAGCACTCGAGCAGAGTGGATTGACGGCTACACAACCTCCCCGCACCTGCCGGGCCACGCGAGTGGTCCGGTTCACCCCCGGACTTCAGGCCGGGGCCGGGACACCCGAAGCGCAAGCCGAGGGCACGACAAGCGAGTCGGTCCCGGAACCGGACGGGGAGCAGACCTGAAGATGAATTCAATGAAGGAGCATCAGCGCCAATGGCACGACTCGCTGGCGTAGACCTCCCCCGCGAGAAGCGGTTGGAGATCGCGCTTACGTACATCTACGGTATCGGCCGTACCCGCTCGAAGCAGCTCATCAAGGCTGCCGAGCTCAACGCGGACACCCGCGTCAAAGACCTCAGCGATGACGACCTCGCGAAGCTGCGTACGTACATCGAAGAGAACTTCAAGGTCGAGGGTGACCTTCGCCGTGAGGTGAACGCCGACATCCGTCGGAAGATCGAGATCGGGTGCTACGAGGGCCTTCGCTGGCGCCGCGGACTTCCCGTCCGTGGTCAGCGCACGAAGACCAACGCCCGTACCCGCAAGGGTCCGAAGAAGACGGTCGCCGGCAAGAAGAAGGCTGGCAAGAAGTGAGCGTCCAGGGCAAGAAGGTCGTGCAGATGGGTGGCGTTCAGCGCCGCGGCTCGGCTTGTGTCTCGCCCAAGGCGCTCTACGCCCGCCCGATGGCGCTCCGCAACCTGTACACCGACGCCGGTTCGATCATCCGGCGCGGCCAGGCCGAAGCGGTCGCCGCTCACCAAGAGAACGCGCGCTAACAGGAGAACCCTCAGAACATGCCACCGAAGTCTCGTACTGCGGCCGGGGCCAAGAAGGTCCGCCGCAAGGAAAAGAAGAATGTCGCGCACGGTCACGCGCACATCAAGAGCACCTTCAACAACACCATCGTCTCGATCACGGACCCGACCGGTGCCGTGATCGCGTGGGCGTCGAGTGGGCACGTGGGCTTCAAGGGCTCCCGCAAGTCCACCCCGTTCGCCGCGCAGATGGCCGCCGAGAACGCTGCCCGCAAGGCCGCCGAGCACGGCATGAAGAAGGTCGACGTCTTCGTGAAGGGCCCGGGCTCGGGCCGCGAGACGGCGATCCGCTCGCTGCAGGCGGCCGGCCTCGAGGTCGGCACCATCCAGGACGTGACCCCGCAGCCTCACAACGGCTGCCGCCCGCCCAAGCGGCGCCGGGTCTGAGGAACGGGGAGGAGTAAGAAGAAATGGCTCGTTACACCGGCCCCGCGACGCGTATTTCGCGTCGCCTCAAGGTTGACCTCATCGGCGGCGACCAGGCTTTCGAGCGTCGCCCCTACCCGCCGGGCCAGCACGGCCGCGGGCGCATCAAGGAGTCCGAGTACCTCCTGCAGTCGCAGGAGAAGCAGAAGGCTCGCTACACCTACGGCGTTCTCGAGCGTCAGTTCGTCCGGTACTACAAGGAAGCCGTCCGGCGTCCGGGCAAGACCGGTGAGAACCTGCTGCAGATCCTCGAGTCCCGCCTGGACAACGTGATCTACCGCGCCGGCATCGCCCGCACCCGCCGTCAGGCGCGTCAGCTGGTGAGCCACGGCCACTTCCTGGTCAACGGCGTCAAGGTCAACGTCCCGTCGTACCAGGTCACCAAGTGGGACATCATCGACGTGCGGCCGAAGTCGTTCTCGATGCTGCCCTTCGTCGTGGCCAAGGAGTCCTTCGGCGACCGCCCGATCCCGGCGTGGCTGCAGGTCGTCCAGTCCAACCTCCGCGTGCTGGTCCACCAGCTCCCGGAGCGTGCGCAGATCGACGTTCCGGTTCAGGAACAGCTGATCGTCGAGCTCTACTCGAAGTAGTCCGGCACCGTCGGACAAGGCGGCGGCGCGACAGGTGCGCCGCCGCCGCGCCATCCCTTCGACGTCATATGGCGGGCGTCGTCTGGAAAGGAACTAGGAAGAAATGCTGATTTCCCAGCGGCCGGCTCTCGGCGAAGAGACGGTCAACGAGACCCGCTCCCGGTTCACCATCGAACCGCTGGAGCCCGGCTTCGGCTACACGCTCGGCAACTCGCTGCGTCGCACGCTGCTGTCGTCCATCCCGGGCGCGGCCGTGACGAGCATCCGCATCGACGGCGTGCTGCACGAGTTCACCACCGTTCCCGGGGTGAAGGAAGACGTCACCGACATCATCCTGAACCTCAAGGAGCTCGTGGTGTCCTCGGAAGAGGACGAGCCGGTCACCATGTACCTGCGCAAGCAGGGCCCGGGTGAGGTCACGGCGGCCGACATCGTGCCGCCGGCGGGTGTCACCGTGCACAACCCGGATCTGCACATCGCGTCGCTGAACGGCAAGGGCAAGCTCGAGATCGAGCTCGTCGTCGAGCGCGGCCGCGGTTACGTTCCGGCCCTGCAGAACAAGCAGGCGGGCGCGGAGATCGGCCGGATCCCGGTCGACTCGATCTACTCGCCGGTGCTCAAGGTGACCTACAAGGTCGAGGCCACCCGTGTCGAGCAGCGCACCGACTTCGACAAGCTGATCCTGGACGTCGAGACCAAGCCGTCGATCACGCCGCGCGACGCGGTCGCGTCGGCCGGCAAGACGCTGGTGGAGCTGTTCGGTCTCGCCCGCGAGCTGAACGTCGACGCCGAGGGCATCGAGATCGGCCCGTCGCCGCAGGAGGCGGACACCATCGCCGCCTACGCGATGCCGATCGAGGACCTGGACCTCACCGTCCGGTCGTACAACTGCCTCAAGCGCGAGGGCATCCACACGGTGGGCGAGCTCGTCTCGCGCAGCGAGGCGGACCTGCTCGACATCCGCAACTTCGGCGCCAAGTCGATCGACGAGGTCAAGCTGAAGCTCGTCGGCCTCGGCCTCGCGCTGAAGGACAGCCCGCCCGGGTTCGACCCGACCGCGGCGGCCGCCAGCTACGACGGTGAAGGCTGGTCGGAGGGTGTCGGTGGCATCGCCGACGGGATTTCGGACGGCCACGACGATGGCCAGGACTACGCAGAGACCGAGCAGCTCTGAGGCCTTCGCCCGGACGCTGTGAGCTGAACTAGGAGAACCAATGCCCACCCCTACCAAGGGAGCCCGGCTCGGCGGGTCGTCCGCGCACGAGCGGCTGATCCTGGCCAACTTGGCCACGCAGCTGTTCGAGCACGGCAAGATCACGACCACCGAGGCGAAGGCCCGCCGGGTCCGCCCGCTGGCCGAGAAGCTGATCACGAAGGCGAAGCGGGGCGACCTGCACAACCGCCGTCAGGTGCAGAAGGTCGTCCGTGACAAGGACGTCGTGCACAAGCTGTTCGCCGAGATCGGTCCGCACTTCGCGGAGCGCGCGGGTGGCTACACCCGGATCACCAAGACGATGCCGCGCAAGGGCGACAACGCCGCCATGGCCGTCATCGAGCTGGTGGCCGAGAAGACGGTGACTTCGGAAGCCGAGCGCGCTCGCAAGACGAAGTTCGCGAAGGACGAGAAGGCCGCCGCTCCGGCTGCTGCCGAGGAGACCTCGACCGAAGAGACCACCGAGGCGCCCGCCGCCGAGGAGGCCAAGGCCGAGGACACCACCGAGGCTCCCGCCTCGGAGGAGACCGACGCGGACGCCAAGAAGGACTGACGTCCTGACGGCCGATTCGACACCGGACGAGCCCGCCACTCCCTTCGGGGAGGGCGGGCTCGTTCGTCTGCGCCTGGACGTCTCCTACGACGGCACGGACTTCTCGGGGTGGGCCCGTCAGCCGGGCCGCCGCACGGTCCAGGGCCTCCTGGAGGACGCCCTGCAGAAACAGCCACCGGGGGCGGCGGTGCCGAAGTCCGTCGTCGTGGCGGGCCGCACGGACGCCGGCGTCCACGCGACCGGCCAGGTGGTGCACGTCGACGTGGTGCCCCTTTCCGCGCCTTCAGGGCGGATTCCCGTGTCTCTGGAGGGCATCCCGGACCTGACGCGCATGGTGGGCCGCTGGAACCGCCTGCTGCCGGGTGACGTCCGCGTGCTGGGTGCCCGGATCGCGCCCGAGGGCTTCGACGCGCGGTTCTCGGCGATCCGCCGTCACTACCGCTACCGGGTCTCGGACGCCCCCTGGGGCGTCGACCCGCTGCGCCGCCACGACACCCTGGCCTGGAACCGTCCACTGTCGACGGACGCGATGAACGCGGCGGCGGCGGACCTGCTGGGCCTGCACGACTTCGCGGCGTACTGCAAGCAGCGAGACACGGGCACGACGATCCGCGAGCTGCAGCGCCTGGAGTGGGCGCGGGTGGACGAGCACCTGCTGGAGGTCCGGGTCTCGGCGGACGCGTTCTGCCACTCGATGGTCCGCAGCCTGGTCGGCGTGCTCCTCCTGGTGGGCGACGGCCGCCGCACCGACGCGTGGCCGTCGAAGGTCCTGGAGAGCGGCATCCGCGACAGCGCGGTGGCCCCGGCCCACGGCCTCACGCTCCTGGGCGTGGACTACCCGCCCGACGCCGAACTCGCCGCCCGCGCCGAGCAAACCCGCAACATCCGCACCTCGCCGGCCCCTCGTGAGTGGTAAGGCGGGTTAGAACCCTCCTTACCACTCACGACAGCCGGGGCCGGGGTCAGTCGCCGCGGCGGACGGGGCCGAGGAGCTGCTGCTCCTTGCCCGTGGTGACCAGGCGCAGGGGACGCCAGAGGTTGCGGCCCAGGGCCACCACCTGGTCGTCCTTCAACGTCGTCAGCTGGCGCATCATCTGGGGCGGCAGGCGCCAGATGCGGGCCGCCAGCTCGGCCTGGCCGGCCGGGAGGCGCTGCATCAGCACCAGGTCCGCCGCGTTGGCCGTCGCGCCCGCCTGCGGGTGCAGGTAGGGGAGCACGTAGACCGTCGTCTGCCAGGGCGAGCGGGGCGGGAACAGGTCCTGCGGCGTCGGGCCGCCGTCGGTGACGACCAGCAGCGGCGCGTCCTCCGAGGGCCGCGGCAGCTCGACCGGCGACAGCCGGCGGATCTGCACCAGCGGTGACGGCCGGCCGTCGCGGCTGCCCGCCGCGCGGGACAGGACCTGCCACTCGGTCGGCCGGCCGGTCGCGACCACGACCCACGCGCCGACCGCCATCGCGCGCATCGCCACCTGGCGGGCCAGGTAGAGCCCCCCGACCAGGACGATCCGGGTGGGGGTCGAGCGCAGCGCCGAGATGGTCAGCGGCTCACCCTTGAGACCCGAGCCGAGGACGATGCCACCGCGGTCGCCCGAAGGGCTGATCGCGTCGAGCAGCGCGGGGTCCACCGTGAACTCCGGTGCCACGCCGCTGTTCTGCCCGGCGTCGCGGACGCGCGAACTCATGCTGTGCCTCCGATCGGCAACGTCGCGGCGAACGCGGACACCTGCAGCCCGCGCAGCGGCGTCAGGTCCACCCCGAGCCGCTCGGACAGCCCGTGCAGCCGCTGGTCGGCGGCGTCGAGCTCACGCGGGTTCCGCGCGCTCAGCCGGACCACCCCGCGCAGGCCGATCTTGCCCTCGTCGGACGCCGGGGAGATCGACATCGCCAGCGTCGCCGACAGCGCGCGGACGCTCGTCAGCGCGTTCAGGCTGCTGGTGACCTTGCCCTTCGGCCAGCCGGTGATGGCGTAGCTCGCGTGGCCGATGCCGGCCGCGGTCACGCCGGACCAGCGTTCCTGCAGCGTCACCTTGGTGGGCGAGCCGGCGACGGAGGTCAGCTCCGCGGCGGAGATGCTCGCCCGCAGCAGCTCGTCCGGGTCGAGCGGCCGCGTCGGCACGCCCTGGGACTCGAGCGCGTTGCGCACCCGCGACAGCGCGCCGATCAGCGCGCGGTGGGCGCCGACGACGCCGCCGCCGCGTTCCCGGATGGCGGCCGGGCACCGCCGCGGGTCGAGCCGGATCGCCACCCACGTCGTCCGCCGGGCCGCCGCGGGCAGCGGGCCCAGGACCTCCATGTAGGAGCTCAGCGCAGGCGAGTCCGACGGCAGCGCCGCGCTGCCCGGGTAGCAGTGCCAGATCGTCTGAATCGAGTCGAGGACCACACCGCGGTCCTCGAGACAGGGCGCCAGCGCCGACAGCGGCAGGCTCGGCGCGCCGTCGGCCTGGGTGATCAGCGCCGGGGCGGGCTCGACGAGCAGCACCGCCGTCCACGTGCCGTCGTTCCAGGCCAGCCCGACCTGCTGCCGCTCGTGGTCGACGCCGTGCGCGACGACGAGGTCCGGCACGGCGAGGCGGAGCAGGTGCACGCGGGCGTCGTCGGGGCCGGTGACCGTGGTTTCCTCGGCGGTCATGGCTTCGACGGTGCTCGGCGGCAGCGGGTCGGCGACCCGGTCGTGCGAGCGGAAGGTGTAGCGGAGCGTCAGGCCGACCCACTGGGTGAACCAGCGGCCGCGCCAGCGCAGCAGCGCGACGATGAGGGCGAAGCCGACGATGCCGATGCCGACGTACTTGAGCGACATGTCGATCGCGAGCAGCACCAGGCCGATCGCGAGGCCGACTTCGAGCACGACGAGGTTGGCCACGGGCAGCGGGCCGAGGGTGACGCCGGCGGACCGGCGCCGCGCCGGCGGGGCCACCCGCGCCGGGGGCGGGGGAGTGGCGGGACCGCTGTCGTCGGGCCCCTGCGGGCCGCCGGGGCCGCCACCGGGACCACCCGGGCCACCGCCGCCAGGTCCGCCAGGGCCGCCACCACCGGGTCCACCCGGGCCACCGGGACCACCAGGGCCGCCCGGACGTCCGCCCGGGCCACCCGGACCGGGACCGGGGCCACCGGGACCGCGCGGGGGCATCGCGGGGCCACCAGGACCGCCACCGGGTCCACCGGGCACGCCACCGGGTCCACCGGGTCCGCCAGGAGCTCCGGGAACGCCACCGGGTCCGCCAGGGCCGCCCGGTCTGCCCGGCCGCGGCGGCGGGCCCGGCGGACGGCCACCGGGCGGCGGGGGCCCGGGCGGGCCAGGCGGACGTGGAGGAGTGGTGACGGACATCCGCGCTTTCTCTTCCCCTCGTGCTTGCTGCGTACCCGGAAGCCGGGTCCCGGGGTGCCCGACACTAGCTTGAGTTGGTAGAAACCCCACACCAGACGGTCCCCGTACGGCTATCCTGCGGAACCGTACCGCGACGGGGAGAGCTGTAGGTCGAGAATGCCATCAACACCCACGACTAAGTCTCAGGTCCAGGCGTATCAGTTCGTCCTGCGGCGGATGCAGTCGGCGCTGGTCCGGCGGGACGCCGTGATGCTGCACGACCCGATGCGCACCCACACGCGGGCCACGATCGTCGGGGTGGTGCTGGGCGCGCTCGGCATGATCGTCTTCGTCGTCTGGGGCCTGCTCAGCCCGGCGCCGTCGGTGCCGGAGGCCGGGAACATCGTGATCGGCGAGCAGTCCGGCACGGTCTACGTCGTCGCGGGCAACCCGAAGAAGCTGATCCCGACGTTCAACCTCGCGTCGGCCCGGCTTCTCCTGCTGGCCCAGCAGAAGTCATCGGGCGCGGGGGCGGGCGGCGCGACCGCGGCACCCGCTCCGGCTCCGGCGAGCCCGGCCAGTGTGAAGAATCCCACGGTCGTTTCCGACGAGCAGCTGAAGGACATTCCGCGCGACAAACTGACCGGAATTCCGGACGGTCCGCAGCTGATCCCGGCGGATTCCCAGCGAATTTCCCCGAATTGGGCCGTCTGCGACCAGGTTCAGCTGGATCCGTCGCTGCCGAATCCGGACACCGGCCGCACCAACACCTACGTTTTCGGCGGTATCGCGCCGAGCGGGCTCGGCGCCGAGCTCGGCGAGAACGAGGCGCTGCTGGCGAAGGCCGACAACGGGAAGACCTACCTCGTCTACCGGCTGCCGAGCTCCCGGAACCGGCCGAACGCGAACACCGTGCGCGCCGAGATCGACGTCGACAACCCGAACGACGCCGTCCGGGTGGCGCTGCAGCTGCCGCCGACGCCGCGGAAGATCACGCAGGGCCTGCTCAACGCGATCCCCGAGGTCGCGAAGCTGACGCCGCCGAAGATCCCCACCGGCCAGACCGCGGGGGACTTCGACGGCCTGAAGTCGGGCGACGTCTTCGCCACGCAGCAGGCGGGCCAGCGGGAACTGAACTACTGGGCGATCACGCCGGCCGGCATCCAGCGGGTGTCCAACGCCGTCGCCGACATCATCCGCGTCGCGAAGAACGGCAGCTCCAGCAGCATCCAGACGCTGGGCCCCGACAAGCTCGCCGGGGTGAAGACCCTGCAGCCGACCGACCCGGACTACATCCCGGTCGACGACTTCCCGCGCTCGGTGCCGACGATCCTCGACGCGACGAAGAACTCCTCGGTCGCGTGCCTGGGCTGGTCGCTGGTCGGCTCCGGCCCGGACCAGGACGGGCACACCTCGGTGTACGTCGACACGCAGCTGCCCGGCCAGAAGAGCACCGGCGACAAGTTCACCCCGATGACGGTGACCACGCCGGGCCCGAACCGCGTGCCGCTCAACGGCTTCTATCTCAAGCCCGGGTTCGCCGCGGTCGTCCAGTCCGCCACCGGCAAGGCCAGCTTCGGCAAGGGCGCGATCCAGCTGATCTCCGACCGGGGCGTCCGCTACAGCGTCCCGGACGCCCAGACCGCGGACGCGATCGGCCTGAACAACCGGCAGCCCGCGCCCGAGTCGATCATCGGGCTGCTGCCGACCGGGGCGTCGCTGAACACCCAGGACGTGCTGCGGCAGTTCGACGCGGTGCCGATCGACCCGAACGCCGGCGCGTTCCCCACGGCGACCACGCCGCCGGGGAACTGAGCGGAACCGCCGGACCGCGGCGGGCGTCCCACGCTCGAAGGTCCTTTTCGCGAGCGGAGGTGCCGTGACCGGCTTGAAGATGGACGGCGTCGTCGTCGCCCGGTACGCCGAGACGGCCGAGGCCGCCGCGGACGACCTGGACGCGGCGGCGGCCGAGGTCGGCGGCGACGTCACCGCGGAGTCCTATGGGACGCTCGGGGAGCACCTCGGCCTCGGCGAGTCGTACGGCCGCGCGGCCGGGGCGTTGCGGCGGCAGCTGGCCGACGGCGCCGAGGCGCTGCGCTCGGCGGCGGAGGCGCTGCGGCAGGTGACGGTCCGCCACGGCGGCCAGGACACCGAAGCCGCGGAGCTGATCAAGCGGGCCGGGAGGCTCGAGGGATGACGACTTCGGTGCCGGTGCCCGCGGGCGAGGACATCACGGCGGCGGCCGAGCCGTACCTGGCGTACCTCACCGAGCTTTCGCAGCAGCTGGGCGTGATCGACCCGGTGGAGACGTACTTCCGCCCGCTGGTCGGCCGCTGGGCCGACCTCGGTGCGGAAGCGGACGGCCTGCGCCGGGCGGCCGCGGCCGCGGCCGAGGTTTCGGCGCACCTCGACAGCGAGCTCGGCCGGCTCGACGCGGGCTGGGCGGGCCGCGACGCGGACTCGTTCATCGAGTACATCCGCACGATCGGCGCGGCGGGCGGCGACCTCCGCGAGGCCCTGGAAACCCTCGCCGGCGCGCTGGACGAGCTGGTGACGACGGTCCGCCACGTCGTCGTCGACCTCGTCGAGGTGCTGGTGGACGCGGCGGAGCTGACGTCGGAGACGATGCTCCTCCCGAGCGGCGGCGCGAAGCGGGCGCGGGTCCAGCTGCAGGAGACGCAGGACTCGGCGAAGGCTCTCCACGAAACCGCGCGCGACGTCCTGGAGGCGTTCGACCGGCTGTGCAACGGCGTGGACGACCCGGACGCGGCGTCCCGCACCATCGAGATCCGGCACCGATATCCCCCGGAGCGCTTCAAGCTGCACGACGACGCGCTGAACGAAGCGGGCGAGCAGGCCACGTCATCGGCGTCCTCCGCCTCCGAGGAGGCCATGACCCCGTCCGCGGCCGAGGGCCGCCACACGGGCGCCGCCACACCGGACCCGGCCCCGCCCGCCGACCCGCAGCCGGCCCCACCCGCCGACGAGCACCAGAGCACGTCGGGCGGCATGCCGATGATGCCGATGATGGGCTTCGGAGCTTTCGGCGGCGGCGGCCAGGCCCGCCGCCCGTCGAAGACCCGCCCGACGACGAAGTCGTCCGACCTGCTGGGCGAGCCCGGCCTGGTCGCCCCGCCGGTGATCGGCGAGGACGAAAACCTCCAGCCGAAGAAGCCCCCCGCAAAGTGACGAGCAAGGCATCACGCGTGTCCCAAGCGGCCACACACGTGACTGCGCGGGCATCACACGTGTCTGCGCGGGCATCACTTCGATGCCCGCCCAGACACGCGAGATGCCGCTCCAGACACGCGAGATGCCGCTCCAGACACGCGTGATGCCTCTCCGGACACGTGTGATGCCTGGCTGGGCCCGTGTGTCAGCGGCGGGTGGTGCTGGTCGGTTCCGGGCGGTTGCGGCGGATCGTGTGCATCACGAACAACGTGATCAGCAGGGCGAGCACGCCGCCCGCGGTACCGGCCAGTGCCACGATCACCGGGGTCGAGCTGTTGTCGTCGGCCGGGGGGAGCTGGGCCCGCTGCGGGGACGGCATCGGGGCCTGCAGCCCCACCTCCGACGGCAGGCTCTGGGTCAGCGCCGCCACCGGGTCGATGACGCCGTAGCCGACGAAGTTGTCGCGGCCGCCGGGGGCCGCCGGGTGCTGGGCCGTCTCCTTGATCCGGTTCACGATGGCCCGGCCGCTCAGGTCCGGGAACTTCGCCTTGACCAGCGCGGCCAGTCCCGCGACGTAGGGCGCCGCGAAGCTGGTGCCCTGGATCTCGCTGGCCTTGTCGCCGCTTTCGAAGGTCAGGTTCGCCAAGCCGCGTGAGCCTTCGGCCGGGTCGAGCGAGACGATCTTCGTGCCGGGCGCCGCGACGCCGACCCAGGGACCGTGGACGCTGAACGGCGCCACCCCGCCGGTTTCGTCGATCGCCCCCACGGACAGCACGTCGTTCGCGAACCAGGGCGGCGTGACGATCGTCTTCGGCCGCTTGGCGTCCGGCTGGTCGTTCTGCGGGCAGGTGTCCGTCGCGTTACCCGCCGCCGCGACGACCACGATCCCGGCTTCGGCCGCGAAGTGCACCGCGGCCTGGACCTGCTGCTCCCCTTCGGTGATCGAGCCGGTGGCCGGGCGGCAGTTGTCGACCGACATGTTGATGACGTCGGCTTCCTTCCGCTCGGCGATGCCGTGGATGATCTGGGCCAGCGTCTTCAACGTGCCCGCGGTGCCGGCTTTCTCCAGCTGCCGCCCGCCGTTGGACTGCACGGGCGCCGTCCGGTCGCCCTCGGCACCACCGCCGCCCCCGCCCGGCGGCGGGCTGGTGCTCGACGACGGCGTGCCCCCGGTGCTGCTCGCCGGCGGCGTGCCCGCGGTGCTGCTCGCCGGCGGTGCGGGCTCGTAGTTCTCGCTCAGCTGGCGGTAGGACACGATCGTGGCGTCCGGCGCGACGCCGACGAACCCGACCTCCGGGTTGTCCGGCTTCGCCCCGATGATCCCGGCGACTTCGGTGCCGTGGCCGTCGCAGTCCTCGAGCCCCGGTTCCTGCTTGTTGGTCGGCGTGGCCACGTAGTCGCCGCCGGACTTGAGCCGGTCCTGGAACCACGGGTGCCGCGTCACGCCGGTGTCGACGACGGCGACCTTGACCCCTCGGCCGACGCCGCCGTCCGTCGCGGCCTTGACGATTTCCTGCGCTTTCGCGATCTGCAGGTAGTCCTGGCCCCACGGGCGGTTCTTGAGCTCGATGTTCTCGCCGAGGCTGCGCCGGACGCAGCCCTTCGTCTGCCGGTAGGTCTTGTCCGGCTGGCGCGTGTCCGGGATCAGCTTGCTGTCGTCGACCGGGGGTGGCGTCGCGAAGTAGCCGTCGGCCGGGGCGGTCTGGGCCCGCGCCGGCACCGCGACTGCGACCGTGGCCAGGACGCCGATCGTGCCGGCGAGCAGGGCCGTCGTGGTGCGGCGGGCCGGGCCGAAGGGGCGTCCTGCTGACATCCGAGACTCACCCGATCCGCTCACTTGAAGTTCAGGTGCCGCAGGGTGGTGTAGAGGTCCATCACACCGAGGGCGAGGGGCAGCACGGAGGCGATGCAGATCGCCTCGATGATCTCCACCGTGCGCCGCAGCGGCGGCGAGAACCGCTGGTTCGGGAAGATCACGCCGACGACCAGCGCGCCCGCGGCGAGCAGGAGCAGCAGGCCGAAGACGTAGAGCAGGCGGTTCTGGGCGCTCGCCGAGAGCAGCCAGCCGACGGCGATCCCGGTGGCCGAGACCAGACCCGTGGTCAGCAGGGCGATCGCCTGGCTGCCGTTGGCGTACGCGCGGGCGCGCAGCAGCAGGACGAGCGTCGCGACGACGCCGAGGATGATCCCGAACGCGCCGGGCGCGCTCGCCGCGATGATCGCCGACACGGCCACCGTGGCGCCGCAGCCGACCATCAGGCCGGTCATGTAGTCGTGCGCGATCGCCGTGCGGCGCTCGATCGCCCGGTAGTCGGGGAAGCCGGAGTCTTCCTTCAGCTCTTCGGCGTTGCTCGGGACGTGCGGCAGCGGCAGCTTCGCGAGCCAGATGGTGGCGCGCGGCAGGATCGAGATGCAGGCGAGGGCGACCGCGACGGTGCCGGCCGCGATCCCGGCCGCCGGGTGCGCGACGAGCGTGCCGAACAGGAAGGCCAGCGCGCCGAAGGTGCCCGCGGTGGCCGCGGCGATGAACGTCTTGATGCCGGCGCCGATGACCAGGATGCAGACCGAGGCGACGATGATCACCAGCACCGCGCCGAGCAGCAGGTTCGCCCGCAGCGACAGCCCGGGCACGATGTAGAAGCCGCTGACGAAGGCCAGCGGCAGCCCGCCCGCCGCGGCGATCAGCACGCCGGTCGGTTCGGCCTGGTAGCCCTTGGCGAGCGTGGCGCCGATCGCGACGCAGGCGATCGCGCCGATGCCGCCGGCGATGGCCGCGCCCAGCGCGCTGCCGCCGTAGAAGGAGCCGCTCATGAACAGCGCGACGGCGGCGGCGAACAGCGCCAGCCCGCCCGCGACGTGCCCGAACCGGTTCGCCGTTTCCTTGGTCCAGGGGCGGAAGCTGTCCGGGGAGGATTCGGCGATGGCGTCGACGACGTCGTCGTACAGCGGCGGCGGCGGGTTCTCGTTGCGCTTGCGCAGCTGGAGCAGCTCACCGTCGACGACGCCGAGCGACGCCAGCGTGCGGCTCGGGTCGAGCGGGGCGTCGCCGAGCTTCGCCAGCGCCCAGCCGCCGTGGCGGGCCCCGCCGTCGGGCGCGGTCTCCTTGGCCATGTCCAGCAGCATCGGCAGCAGATCGGCCACCGCGACGTCGGCGGGCAGCGCCACGTCGATGCGGGTGGACGGTGCGACGACCGTCACCCTGCTGAAAACTGTCGTGCCCGTAGCCACTGCACTGCCCCCGCTCGGTCGATGCTGCTCCCCGGGAACTTATACCGAACCCGGCTGCGGGCATCATCGAACGTCCGAAAATCACCGGCATCCGCAGCTCAGGGCCGTGAAGCACACATTACTGTCGGTGCCGGGCCGTACACTCTCCCCACGACGATCGGGCAGCGTTCCCGGGCGGTTCCGGCATCCGGCGGAATTCGCCCGGGGCGTTCGATAGGTTGGGCGCACACCTTGCGCGGTGGCCGCCATCGTCGAGTGTTGAATGAGGGGTCCTTCGATGAGCACGCTGCAGTTCAAGAAGTCGCCGCGGCTGGCGGCACCGCGCCCGCCGGGCGGTGAGGTGCACCTCGAGCCACCGCCCGAGGTGCCACGGGTCATCCCCGGGAACATCGTGATGAAGGCGCTTCCGGTCGTCATGATCGTCGCGTCGCTCGGGATGATGGTCTTCATGTTCCAGGCCAGCAACCGGAACCCGATGATGATGGCCATGGGCGGCATGATGGTCGTCGGGACGCTCGGGATGATGGCCGGCGGTGGCGGCAAGGGCGGCGGCGCCAAGCGCGCCGAGATGGACGAGGACCGCAAGGACTACCTGCGTTACCTGGGCCAGATGCGCGACCGCGCCCGCGAGGCGATGGTCGACCAGCGCGCGGCTCTGGAATGGGTGCACCCCGACCCCCAGTCGCTGTGGTCGCTGGCCGCCAGCCGCCGGATGTGGGAGCGCCGCCAGAACGACCAGGACTTCCTGCACCTGCGCGTCGGGCGCAGCTCGCACCGGCTCGCGACGCGGCTGGTCCCGCCCCAGACCGGGCCCGTCGACGAGCTGGAGCCGATCGCCACCCTCGCGCTGCGCCGGTTCGTGCGCGCGCACTCGATCGTCCCCGACCTGCCGACCCAGATCACCCTCCGCGGGTTCGCCGCGGTCAGCATGCAGGGCGACCGCGCGCTGACCCGTGGCCTCACCCGCGCGATGCTCGCGCAGCTCGTTTCCTTCCACAGCCCCGACGACGTGCTGATCGCGGTCGCCACCGCGGGCCGCGCGAAGGAGGAGTGGGAGTGGGCGAAGTGGCTGCCGCACGTCCAGCACCCCACGCTGTCGGACGGCATCGGCCAGCTCCGCATGATGGCCGGCTCGCTGGCCCAGATCGAAGACTGGCTCGACGAAGAACTGCGTGACCGCCAGCGTTTCTCCCGCAACGCGACGCCGGCGCCGGACCAGCCGCACGTTGTCATCATCATCGACGACGCCGAGGTCACCCGCGAAGAGCAGATCGTCCTCGAGGAAGGCCTGGTCGGCGTCACGCTGATCGACCTGTCCGACTCCCTCGGCAACCTCGCCGCCCGCCGCGGCCTCCGGCTGGTGGTCGAGGCCGACAGGCTGGGCGCCCGCAGCGCCGGCGGCGTCGAGTGGTTCGGCCGCCCGGACACCCTCAGCCTGGTGGAGACCGAGTCGCTGGCCCGGCTCATCTCGCCGTACCGCGTCGGCGGCGCCGCGGGCCAGGACGTCGGCGACGAAGAGCCGCTGCTGTCCAACCCGTCGCTGCTGGAGCTGCTCGGCATCCCCGGCGACCCGATGACCTTCGACGTCCAGCAGGCGTGGCGGCCGCGGCCGATCCGCGACCGCTACCGCGTCCCGTTCGGCGTCGGCGAGTACGGCCAGCCGGTCGAGCTGGACATCAAGGAAGCGGCCGCCGAGGGCATGGGCCCGCACGGCCTCTGCATCGGCGCCACCGGTTCCGGCAAGTCGGAGTTCCTCCGCACCCTGGTGCTGGGGCTGCTGGCCACGCACTCGTCCTCGACGTTGAACTTCGTCCTCGTCGACTTCAAGGGTGGCGCGACGTTCCTCGGCCTGGACAAGGCCCCGCACGTCTCCGCGGTCATCACCAACCTCGCGGACGAGGTCACGCTGGTCGACCGCATGAAGGACGCGCTGGCCGGCGAGATGAACCGGCGCCAGGAAGCGCTGAAGAACGGCGGCAACTTCAAGAACGTCTGGGAGTACGAGAAAGCGCGCGAAAACGGCGCGGACCTCGACCCGCTGCCGGCGTTGTTCATCGTCTGCGACGAGTTCTCCGAGCTGCTGAGCGCGAAGCCGGACTTCATCGACCTGTTCGTCGCCATCGGCCGGCTGGGCCGGTCGCTGCAGATGCACATGCTGCTCGCCTCCCAGCGCCTCGAAGAGGGCAAGCTGCGCGGCCTGGACTCGCACCTGTCGTACCGGATCGGCCTCAAGACGTTCTCGGCGGCGGAATCCCGCGCCGCGATCGGCGTGCCGGACGCGTTCGAGCTGCCGTCGGTCCCCGGTGGTGGCTACCTGAAGTACGACACGTCGACGCTGGTGCGGTTCAAGGCGTCCTACGTCTCCGGCCCGTACCGCCCGGCCGGCCTCAAGGCGGCGGGCCCGGCGGCGACCGTGGTCCGCGCGGACAAGCGGCCGCAGCTGTTCGTCCCGGACTTCGTCGAGCTGCCGAAGGAGCCGGAGCCGCAGATCATCGAGGCGGCGCCCAAGGAAGAGCAGCGGCAGCCCGAAGAAGCGGTCGAACCCAGCGAGCTCGACGTCATCGTCTCGCGCCTGGTGGGCCAGGGCCCGCCGGCGCACGAGGTGTGGCTGCCGCCGCTGAAGGACCCGAACTCGCTCGACACGCTGCTGCCCAACCTCAACCCGACCGACGACCGCGGCCTGTCCCCGGTGGGCTACTTCGGCAACGGGCGGCTGCAGGTGCCGCTGGGCATCATCGACCGGCCGTACGAACAGCGGCGTGACCCGCTGTGGGCGGACTTCTCCGGCGCGTCGGGCCACGGCGTGATCGTCGGCGGCCCGCAGACCGGCAAGTCGACCATGCTGCGGACGCTGATCATGTCGATGGCGCTGACGCACACGCCGGAAGAGGCGCAGTTCTACTGCCTCGACCTCGGTGGTGGCACCCTGGCCGGGCTCGCGGACCTGCCGCACGTCGGTGGCGTCGCGGTGGCCCGGCGTGAGCCGGACAAGGCCCGCCGGATCGTGGCCGAGCTGACCACCCTGCTCACCGAGCGGGAAGGCCGGTTCGGGGCGATGGGCATCGACTCGATGACCGAGTTCCGCAACCGCAAGCGCCGCGGGGAGATCCGGCCGGACCAGGACCCGTTCGGCGACGCGTTCCTGGTCGTCGACAACTGGCGGGCCCTGCGCGACGACTTCGAAGAGCTCGAGACCACGATCACCCGGCTCGCCACCCAGGGTCTGTCGTACGGCGTGCACGTCATCATCGCCGCCAACCGGTGGGCCGACATCCGCCCGGCGATCAAGGACATGCTGGGCACCCGGTTCGAGCTGCGCCTCGGTGACCCGACCGAGTCGGACATCGACCGGCGCGTCGCGGTGAACATCCCGGCCGGGCGGCCGGGCCGCGGCCTGACCCGCGAGAAGCTGCACATGCTGGGTGGCCTCCCGCGGATCGACGGCTCCAGCGACCCGGAGACGATCGCGGCCGGCGTGGCCGACGCGGTGGCGAAGATCAAGGGCGCCTGGCGCGGCCGCGTCGCCCCGCAGGTCCGCCTGCTGCCGGAGCTGATCACCTACGAGGACGTCCTCAAGCTCGACACCGCGCGGGACTCGAAGCTCATCCCGATCGGCGTCAACGAAGAGGACCTGCAGCCGATCTACATCGACTTCAACGCCGAGCCGCACTTCTACGCCTTCGCGGACGGCGAGTCGGGCAAGACGAACCTGCTGCGGCAGATCGCCCGGGGCATCTCGGAGCGCTACACCGCCAAGGAAGCGCTCATCCTGCTGGTCGACTACCGGCGCACGATGCTCGGCTTCATCCAGGGCGACTCGCTCCTCGGGTACGCGGTGTCCTCCGCGCAGCTGGAGAGCATGGTCGGGGACGTTTTCAACTCGATGACGCGGCGCCTGCCGGGCCCGGACGTCACGCAGGAGCAGCTGAAGACGCGGTCCTGGTGGAAGGGGCCGGAGCTGTTCATCCTCGTCGACGACTACGACCTGGTGGCCACCTCGACGAACAACCCGCTGCGGAAGATCTCCGACTTCCTGCCGCAGGCCAAGGACGTCGGCCTGCACCTGGTGGTCGTGCGGCGCACCGGTGGCGCGAGCAAGGCGATGTACGACCCGATCATCGGCAAGCTCAAGGAGATCGCGGCCCCGGGCATGGTGATGAACGGCTCCCGCGACGAAGGTGCGCTGGTCGGCAACATCAAGGCGAGCGCGATGCCGCCGGGCCGGGGCAACCTGCTGACCCGGAAGAACGGCAAGCAGCTCATCCAGGTGTCGTGGATCCAGCCCGACTGACGACGGCGGCCGGACGCGCTCCCGGCGAGGTGGGTAGGTTCCTCCCCGAGTGCGCGTCCCGGTGGGGCGCGGGGGAGCACGAACACAACTGCGGGAGCTGCTGGTGACGGTCCGGGTCGCGGTGGACTTCGGGACATCGAGCACCTGCGTCGTCGCCTCGGTGAACGGGCGCGAGCCGCAGGTCGTGGTGATCGACGGCCAGCCGCTGATGTCCTCGGCGGTGTTCGCGGCGGCCGACGGCACGCTGTTCGTCGGCCAGGAGGCCGAGCGGCAGGCGGCGGTCGACCCGTCGCGCTACGAGCCGAACCCGAAGCGGCGGATCGACGAAGGCGAGCTGCTGCTCGGGGACAGCGTCCTGCGCGTCACCGACGTCGTGCACGCCGTGCTGGGCCGCGCGGTCGCCGAAGCACGCCGCCTCGCCGGCGAGGCCGAGGTCGACCTGCTGGTGCTGACCCACCCCGCGGACTGGGGCGCGATCCGCACCCGGCTGCTGCGGCAGGCCGCCGGCGGGCTGGCGCGCGAGGTTGCGCTGGTGCCGGAGCCGGTCGCGGCGGCGGTGTACCACGCGGCGACGTTCGCGCCGCAGGACGTGACGAACGATCGCACCGTGGAGTTCAGCGGCCGCCCCGGCGACGCGCTCGCGGTGCTGGACCTCGGCGGCGGCACGGTCGACGTCAGCGTGGTGCGGCGGCTGCCGGCGGACACCGCGCGGGACCGGGCCGGCCGTCCGCAGCGCGGCGGGTTCCAGGTGCTCGCCACCCGGGGCGACCCCGGCTTCGGCGGCGCGGACATCGACCAGGCGCTGCTGGAGCACGTCGGCTCACTCGTCTCCGGCGCGGACCAGGACGCGTGGCGTGAGCTCGTCGAAGGCCGTGAGCTGGCCGACCGGCGCCGTCGCCGCGTGCTGCGTCAGGACGTGCGGGGCGCGAAGGAGACGTTGTCGCGACACGCCTACACCGACGTGCCGATGCCGCCGCCGTTCGCCGACGCGCACGTCACGCGCGAGGACCTCGAACGGCTGATCGCGGCGCCGCTGGGCCGGGCCGTCGAGCTGACGGTCGCCGCAATCGGCGACGCCGGCCTGCGGCCGAAGCAGCTCACGGCGATCTTCCTCGTCGGCGGGTCGAGCCGGATCCCGATGATCTCGCGGCTGGTGCACGAACGCACCGGCGTCGTGCCGACGAGCCTCGACCAGCCCGAGACGGTCGTCGCGCGTGGCGCGCTGCGGGCAGTCCTGGTGGACCCGGACCGCACCGGCGCGCTGCCCGGCGAAGCGATGGCCCGGCTGGGCGCGGCCCCCGGCGCGAACCTCGGCCCGGCGGCGCAGCGCACGGAGGTCGTCCGCCCCGGCGACATCGCCCCGCGCCCGGGTGACGGGGGCCAGCGCCCGGCGCCGCCGCGCACGCCGGGTGGCTTCCCGAACCGCTCGGTGCCCCCGCCGTCGCCACCCCACGGGCAGCCGGCGGCCCGGCCGTGGCCGCCGCCCGCCGGGCAGCCCGCCCGGCCGAACCCGCCGGGCCCGGCCACCGGGGCCCGGCCCGCGCCCGAACCGGCCGCGAAGAGCCGCCGGAAGCTGTGGGGTGTCGTCGCGGTCGCGGTGGTCGTCGTGGCCGCGCTCGTCGTCGCCGGCGTCTTCGTGTTCCGGAACTCGGGCGTCCAGGCCGAGAGCGGCCTGACGCTCTCGCAGTACGACTTCAAGTTCGTCGCCCCGGAGGACTGGGTCCAGACCGACGACCGGGTCGCCGAGAAGCAGGTGGTGATCCACCCGCAGGAGTCCCGGGATGGCAACGACCTTGTGGTCGCGCAGGAGTACGTCATGGACTACGACGCGACGGCGAACCCGCAGAAGCTCGTCGACGAGCTCCGGCAGCTCGCCGAACGCGCGCCGGAGCGCTGGAGCGCCTACACCCCGAGCCTGTCCTACGCCGGCAAGACCGTGATCGGGTACCACGAGACCAAGCCGGACCGGCCCGATCTCCAGGTCGACTGGTACGTCGTGGCGAAGGGCCGGATCCGCGTCCACGTCGGCTGCCAGTACGCCACCGCGCCGCTGCGCGACCGGGTCGCCGCCGCCTGCGCGCAAGCCGTGCGCACGGTCGAGATCCGCAACTGAGAGGAGCGCCCGCGGTGCCGTCCGAAGAATTCGAGAGCGCCGCGGCGTCCTTCAAGCGCATCGGCGAGGACGCGGTGACGCACGCACGCCGCGTCGCCGGGACCGCGAAGGCCCGCAACCAACGGCACCACAGCGAAAACGCCGACCTCCTGAAGCGCAGCGGGCGCGGCGCGAAGTCCGGCGACCCGACACCGGGAACGCTGCGCGCGGCCGCCGAACGGTTCCGCCGTGCCCGGGGGCTCGCGGTTCCCGCGGTTCCCGATCCGGTTCCTTCGCGTTCGCAATCTCCCGCGCGAACCCCTCGATCGGGTGACGACGACGAAGACTTTTCCCAGATGCGAATCATGCAACGCGATCAGTGAAACCGCGCCGGCGATCGCTGTGCGCGTGCTAATCGCGCTGGTGGGGAACGCATTTCCGGGTGAAGCGCCACCGGTTCGGGGCGGTTGCCGGATACCCGCGTCGACCGGTTCCCCGGGCCGGCGTTAACGCAAGCAACTACTTCCGGGCAAACCACGACAAGGGGGAACCGGACATGGCAGTGTCTGCGTCGTAGGGCCGTACGAACGAACGAGCTTGGTACGGACAACCACCACTCTTATGAAGGGGGTACCGGTATGAGCGCCGGACAGGGATTCCAAGGAACAGTTGCTCAGTTCACCGACGCCGAAGGCCGCGTGACCGAGGTTCGGGCCCAGATGGACCAGAACCTGTCGACGCTGCGCGACCGCATCGAGGCCACCCGTTCGGGTTGGTCGGGCGAGGCCCAGAAGGCCTTCAACCACGTGATGACGCGTTACGACGAGGACGCCCGCGGCATGGCGCAGGCCCTGCAGCGCATCGGTGAGCTGCTCCGCGAGGCCGGCTCCAAGTACGAGCGTTCCGAGCAGCAGCAGCAGGAGATCCTCGGCGCCGTGAACCGCGGCTTCGACGCTCTCGGCTGACCTTCACCCTTTCCTTTTCTCCCAACGACTTCTCTGCGCGAAGGAGCACACCATGTCCGACCCCGGCATTCTCGTCAATTACGCCACCATCCGTGCGGCCGCGGACGACTGCACGCAGACCGGTGGCGAGCTGCAGGCCGCGTTCGACCGGCTGAAGGACGACCTCAAGCCGCTGGTCACCACCTGGACCGGTTCCGCGAAGGAACAGTACGACGCCGCCCAGCGCACCTGGGACCAGAAGTTCGAGGACCTGAAGCAGGTTCTGGCGCAGATCGCCGCCGCCCTGCCGCAGATCGCCGACGGTTACCAGGCCACGGACAACGCCGTCGAAGGCCTGTTCTGAGCCGGTAGCCCCGGAAACCACGGCGGGCCCGCACTCCGGTGCGGGGCCCGCCGTTTTCTGTTGCGCGGCAAGGAAGAACTCAGTGCCCAACCGAGGCTTCGCCTCGGGCCGGGGGCTTCGCCACCCGGACCCCCGAACAGCCGTCAGTGCGGGGCGCCGACCTCGTACTCGGGACGGTCGTTGAGCACCCGCACGGTCACCTTCTTCTGCTGCCCGCCGATGGTCACCGTGCAGTCGAACGTCGTGCCGTTGTGCGCGGCTTCGTCCGCCGGGCACTGCGCGTTCTTCACGTCGGGCTCGCCGTAGTTCTCGTTGAGCACCTTGCCCACACCGTCCTGAAGGGACTGTCGGTCCAGCACGTCCCCGCGGAACGCGCCGAGCAACCACGCGGCACCGCCGCCGATCGCGAGCACCAGGACCGCCGCGACGGCGATCAGCACCGGCTTCTTCGACTTCGGCTTCTTCGCCGGCCCGGCCGGGAACGCCCCGAGACCGCCGTACTGCGCGGGCTGGAACCCGCCGCCGTACGGCGGCTGCCCCTGGCCCGGCGGTGGCTGCTGCGGCGTCGGCTGGGACGGCGGCGGCCACGGCCCGCTCTGCTGCCCCGGCTGCCACGGCCCGGAGAACGAGCCCGACGGCTGCCCCGGGTTCCACGCACCGGTGTAGGCACCCGACGCGCCCGGGTCGGCGCTCTGCTGCCACTGCCCGGCGTGCGGGCCGGTCGCCTGCTGCTCGGGCTGCCACGCGCCGGGCTGCGGTGCGGGCCCGGCGGCGGGCGGCTGCCACCACTGCTGCGGCTGCTGCGGGTCGGGCGGCTGGCTCATCGGAGATCACCTCGGGTCGTGGTCACGCCTCAGCTGCCCTGCGCTTGGCCGAGCCGGCGGTAGAAGTCGTCCATCGCCGCCCGGTCGGGCAGCACCGTGATCTGGCTCGCGTCCGGCAGCTTCGGCATGTCCTGCAGGCTCGCCTTGCCGGTGAACCGGAACTCGTACTTGAGTTCGAGCTGGTGGCCGTCGCCGGCGAACTTGGCCTCCATCACGAAGGAGACGAGGCTGCCGTCCGGGTTCAGCGTGATCGTGGCCGGGACCGCGGCCTTCTTCAGCTCCGGCCCGACCTGGCCGGTGATGCTCGGCGGCAGGATCTCGACCTTGTTCTCGACGAAGATCCCGAACGGCACGTTCACCGTCAGCGCGGTCTTGCCGTCGCCGAGGCTCTTCGCCCCGCGCACGGCCCGCTTGTCGGCCTTGTACGCTTCGACGGTCGAGT
Source organism: Amycolatopsis sp. cmx-13-12 (assembly GCA_049998155.1). Lineage (GTDB taxonomy): Bacteria > Actinomycetota > Actinomycetes > Mycobacteriales > Pseudonocardiaceae > Amycolatopsis. The sequence goes on from JAEBES010000004.1 coordinate 448,573, forward strand.
CCGCCATCCGGCACGGCGTCAGCACCCCGCCCCAGGCGCACGGCAGCACCAGCCCGCCCTCCGGCTTCGGCATCGACACCCACGCCGTCGGCGAGACGCCCTTCTGCACGTACATCGGACCGAGGTAGGTGTACTCGACCGCGCCGTCCGCGGGCGTGTACGTGTCGATGATCTCGTCCGGGTTCTTCTGCGACCGGTGCCGCACCGCCCGGCTCTCCGGGCTGCCGGTGCGGGCCGACGTCACGGTGCTGTGGATCCACTTGTCGTCGAACTTGAAGTAGGCGTCCAGCGAGTTGGTGACGTCCCGCGTGTCGGTGATGGCGTCGCCGAGCTTGCCGATGACCTGCTCGAACTTGGCGCCGACGTAGTCCGCCGCGTCGTCGCCCTTCGGGAGCGCGGTGCCCGCCTTCGCCTGGCCGCAGGCGCTGACCAGGGCCAGCAGGGCGCCCAGGACGAAGATCGCCGTCGGTCGTTTGCTCATGCCGTCCCCTGCTCACCTGTGTCGCCCGGATGGCCCCATCCTCGCGTGTCGCGGCGGCGCGTGCAGGCGCTTCGGCGGGAAAACTCCGGTAGAGTCCCCGCTGCGCCCGGGCCGCTCGGAGCCTAATATGGGCGCTTCCACCACCCCCGATGCGCGGGTGCGGTGACCGTGGGGGTATCTTCATATGTCGTTGTGCGCTGCGGCGCGTAAGCGCTAGGCCCGCACAGAACCCACACGCAATGTTGACGACGAGGTAGACCCTTGCCCACGTACAGCCCCAAGCCCGGCGACGTCACTCGTGCCTGGCACGTGATCGACGCCGAGGATGTCGTGCTCGGACGGCTGGCGACCGAGGTCGCCACGCTGCTGCGCGGCAAGCACAAGCCGACCTACGCCCCGCACGTGGACACCGGTGACTTCGTCATCATCGTCAACGCCGAGAAGGTCGCGCTCACCGGTAACAAGCGCGAGCAGAAGTTCGCGTACCGGCACAGCGGTTACCCGGGCGGCCTGCGGAAGCGCTCGTTCGGCGAGCTGCTGGACACCAAGCCCGAGCACCTTGTCGAAAAGGTCGTCAAGGGCATGCTGCCGAAGAACAAGCTCGGCCGCGCCCAGGCGAAGAAGCTGAAGGTGTACGCCGGCGCTGAGCACCCGCACGCCGCGCAGCAGCCGCAGGCGCGCGAGATCACCAAGATCGCGCAGGTCGCGCAGTGAGTGAGGAACAGTCTGTGACCAGCACCGAGACCGAGACCCCCGAGGTCGTCGAGGCCACCGAGGCGACCGAGACCGGCGCCGTCGCGACCAGCGAGACCCCGGTCGCCACCAGCGAGTCCGCTGCCGCGCCGCGTCCGTCGCGTGCCGCCGGCGGCAACGCGCAGACCGTCGGCCGCCGCAAGGAAGCCGTCGTCCGCGTGCGGGTCGTCCCGGGCACCGGTGTGTTCAAGCTCAACGGCCGCACCCTCGAGGAGTACTTCCCGAACAAGGTGCACCAGCAGCTCATCCGCGAGCCGCTGGTCACGGTCGAGAAGCCGGACTCCTTCGACATCTTCGCCAACCTCCACGGCGGCGGCGTCTCCGGCCAGGCCGGTGCGCTGCGCCTGGCGATCGCCCGTGCGCTCGTCGAGGTCGACGCTGACGACCGCCCGGCCCTCAAGAAGGCCGGCTTCCTGACCCGTGACGCGCGCGCCACGGAGCGGAAGAAGTACGGCCTCAAGAAGGCCCGCAAGGCCCCGCAGTACAGCAAGCGCTGATCGCGCCCCCGGCGCGGAACCACCGGAGCGCCCATCCGTCCATCGGATGGGCGCTCCGGCGTTTTTCCAGGGTGTTTCGTCTCGGCGATCCGGAGCGACACTCGGGGGTGAGGGAAGGCGGTCCGTGCGGGTCGCTAGGTTGTCGTGGTCATTCCACAAGGAGGTCGATCGATGGCACGCCTGTTCGGTACCGACGGGGTACGTGGTCTGGCCAACGCCGAGCTGACGCCGGAGCTGGCGCTGGCGCTGGCGGCCAGCGCCGCCCGCGTGCTGGCCGCGCACGACCGCTCGCACCGGCCGGTCGCGGTCGTCGGCCGTGACCCGCGCGCCAGCGGCGAGATGCTCGAAGCCGCGGTCGTCGCCGGCCTCACCTCCGCGGGGGCCGACGTCCTGCGCGTCGGCGTGCTGCCGACGCCGGCCGTCGCCTACCTGGTCGGTTCGCTCGAGGCCGACCTGGGCGTGATGATCTCCGCGTCGCACAACCCGATGCCCGACAACGGCATCAAGCTCTTCGCCGCGGGCGGGCACAAGCTCCCCGACGGCATCGAGGACGAGATCGAGGCCGGCCTCGCGGACGGCAAGGTCCGCCCCACCGGGGCCGGTGTGGGCCGCGTCACCGACGTCGAGGACGCCCTCGACCGCTACGCCACCCACCTGGTCGACGCGACGCCGCACCCGCTCGCCGGGCTGAAGGTCGTCGTCGACTGCGCGAACGGAGCGTCGTCGGCGGCCGCGCCCGAGATCTACCGCCGGGCGGGCGCCGAGGTCGTGGCGCTGTTCGCCGAGCCGGACGGCGTCAACATCAACGAGCACTGCGGCTCGAACCACCCGGAGAAGCTGCGCAAGGCCGTCGTCGAGCACGGCGCGGACCTCGGCATCGCCCACGACGGCGACGCCGACCGCTGCGTGGCCGTCGACTCCGCCGGCGAGCTGGTGGACGGCGACCAGATCATGGCGGTCCTGGCCCTGGCGCTGGCCGAGGCGGGCGAGCTGACCAAGGACACGCTGGTCGCGACCGTGATGAGCAACCTCGGCCTGCACCTGGCCATGAAGGCGCACAACATCACCGTCGTGACGACCGCGGTCGGCGACCGGTACGTCCTCGAGGAGCTGCGCGCGAGCGGCTTCGCCCTCGGCGGCGAGCAGTCCGGCCACGTCGTGCTGCCGGCGCACGCCACGACCGGCGACGGCCTGCTGACCGCGCTGCGCCTGATGAGCCGCATGGCCGAGACGGGCAAGTCGCTGGCCGACCTGGCCGCGGTGATGAACCGGCTGCCGCAGGTCCTGGTGAACGTCCCGGTCGCGGACAAGGCGGCGGTCGCCCACTCCGCCGAGGTCCGCGACGCGGTCGGCGCGGTCGAGGCCGAGCTGGGCGAGGAGGGCCGGGTGCTGCTGCGTCCGTCCGGCACCGAGCAGCTGGTCCGCGTGATGGTCGAGGCCCCGGCCCAGTCCACGGCCCAGGCCGCGGCTGACCGCCTGGCCGGCGTCGTCTCCGCCGTCTCCTGACCCCCTCGTGAGTGGTAAGGCGGGTTCTAACCCGCCTTACCACTCACGACCACGTGCGCCGAGGCGAGGCCGTGGAACACCGGGTGGGTCTTCCAGCGCACGTCCCGCACTTCGCAGCCGGGCTTGAGGCGCTCGGCCAGCGCTCCCAGCGCGATCTCGCCCTCGGCCACCGCCGCCCCGGAGCCGGGGCACGCGTGCCGGCCCAGGCCGAACGGCAGGCCGTCGGCCAGGGAGATCGCCACCGGGCCGTCCGGGCCGAAGCGCAGGACGTACCGGGCCGGGCAGATCGCCGTCACCAGCTCCCGCACGGTCCGCGGCCCCGAAGCCGCGAGTTCGAGGCCGGCGCAGGCCAGGAAGTTCAGCGAGTTCTCGTACGCCGCGTGGGCCAGGACCACGGCGTTGATCATCAGCTCGTCTTCGTCGAGCCGGCCGGCCGCGTGGGCCTCCCGCAACGCCGTCAGCCCGCCCGACCCGGCCGGGGTCCGGCTCAGCTGCACCGCGAGCCGGAACGCCGACGCCTGCCCGGCCCGGTCGGCCCCGCCGAAGACGTCGAGGTTCGCGGTCGTCGCCTCCAGGTGGTCCAGGAAGACGTCGTCGAGGGAGACGCCCAGCACTGCCGACGTCATCAGCCCCGCCACCGGCCGCGCGAAGTCGCGCACGAGGTCGAACGACGGCCCCAGCCCGGCCACCACGGCCTCGATCCCCTCCCGCAGGGAATCGGGGAACGGCTCCAGCGCGGCGATGATCTCCCGCAGCACCGCGCGCACGCGAGTGTGATCTTCGCCGTCCCGCAGCAGCACGCTGGGTGAGCCGCCACCGGGATCCGACGTCAGCCCGGGCGACCGCAGGGCCCGCGCGCACGCGTCGCGGCCGGAGACCACCGCGATGCCGTGCCGTTCGAACTCGTCCATCGCTTCGACACGGTAGGGCAGGATGGGCCCGTGCCGCCCGCAGAAGTCCCGGATGACGTCCTCGCCACGCCGTTCACGGACCACCTGCTCCGCAACGCGCGCGCGGACCGCCCCGCGTTCACCTGCCGGACCTTCCCCGGACCCACCGACCACACGCTGACCTGGCCGCAGGTGCTCGCCCGCGTCCGCGGGGTCGCCCGCGAGCTGCGACGCGTCACCCGGCCGGGTGACCGCGTGGCGATCGTCGCCCGGCAGGACTTCGGCTACGTCACCGCCTTCCTCGGGACGCTCTACGCCGGCCGCGTCGCGGTGCCGCTGCCGGTCCCGACCGGCCGCACCGGCCGCGCCCGGATCGACGCGGCCTTCGCCGACGCCGCCCCGGCGGCCTGCCTGACCTCGAAGGACCTGCTGGACAAGCTCCCGCCGGTCACCGCGCTCGCCGTCGAGGACATCGAGGACGACGACTCCGAGCCACCCGCCGCGGTGACGATGACCGATCCGGCGTACCTCCAGTACACGTCCGGCTCGACGCGCCGCCCGGCCGGCGCGGTGATCTCGCACCGCGCGCTGGTGGCCGCCTGCTGGCAGACCACGCGGTGCTACCGCGCCGACGCGTCGACCCCGGTGGCCGGCTGGGTGCCGTTCTTCCACGACATGGGCCTGGTCCTGCTCATCGGCACACCCGTCTTCCTCGGCTCGAGATCGGTCTTCTGCACGCCGATGGAGTTCGTGCGCGACCCGCTGCGCTGGATCCGCCTGCTCGCCGAACTCCCGGGTGTCGTCAGCGCCGCTCCCAACTTCGCCTTCGACCTGGCGGCCGAAGCGGCGGGGGACCTCGAAAGCGTCGACCTCTCGCGGGTGAATTCGCTGCTCAACGGCAGCGAGCCGGTCCGCGCGGCCACCGTCGAAGCCTTCGAGCGCGCCTTCACGCCGTTCGGGCTGCCGCGCGCGGCGCACAAGCCGTGCTACGGGCTGGCCGAAGCGACGGTGTTCGTCACGAGCGCGGGCGACGAGGGCCCGACGATCACGACGTTCGACGGCGAGCCGCGCGTGTCGGTGGGGCGGCCGTACGGCCAGCGGATCCGCATTGTCGACAAAGAGATCCAGGTGTCCGGCCCGAACGTCGCCGACGGCTACTGGGGCCGCGGCGACGTGCTCGCGCCGGACGGCTGGCTGCGCACCGGCGACCTCGGGTTCGTCCACGACGGCGAGCTCTACGTCACCGGGCGGCTGAAGGACCTGATCATCGTCGACGGCCGCAACCACCACCCGCAGGACATCGAGGCCACCGTCGAGGCCGCGCACCCGGGTGTCCGGCGCGTCGCCGCGTTCGCCGTGCGGGACGGCCACGGCGAAGGCGTCGCGGTCGTGGCCGGGTGCGTCACCCGCGACGAATCGGTCGAGACGGCCGTGCGGCGGGCCGTCTCCGCGGCCCACGACCTCCCGCTGCGGGCCCTGTGGCTGGTGCGGCCCGGCGAGGTGCCCCGGACCTCCAGCGGCAAGGTGTCCCGCGCCGCGGCCCGCGAACGCTGGTGGGGCGAGAATGGGCGCCATGGGTGACCCGGGGGCCTACGTCGACGAGATCCGGCGGATTCTCAGCTTCGCGCTGCAGATCCCGCCCGAGCGGCTCACCGAGACCACGCCGTTCGACGACCTCGGGCTGACGTCCCGGCAGCGGATCCAGCTGCTGTCCCGGGTCGAGGTGACCTACGGCGTCTCGGTCGACATCGACGAGCTCGACCGGCTGGTGGACATCCGCGGCGTCGCCGAGGTGATCTCCGAGGCGGTCGCCGCGCAGCACGCCGGCGGCTGAGTCCCGGGCGGGTGCACTTCGCGGAAGCGCAGGTCCGGCGTTCGGGCGGACGCTAGACTCTGTGTGCATCTGCGACGGCACCGATGGGTGTCCGGGCGCGTCACAGTCCCGGAACATCGAGGGACCTGTGGGATCGAAGGGGGCAGCGACCATGCCGAACGGCTACGAAGCGAGTACGGAGGCGATGACCCGGGCGCAGATCCGCCTGGCGGACGTCGCCGACGACCCGGCGAACGAAGCGAAGAAGGTCGCGCCGACCGAAATCGTGGCGGGGGACTTCGGTCGCGTGCACCAGGAGAGCTTCGGCAAGTACAAGGCCGGGCTGGACGAGATCGGCGCGGGCATGACCGGGCTGTCGAACGCCCTGCTCAACCTCGGCGGCGGAATCGGGACCGCGGGCGGCAAGTACACGACCCAGGAAGCGAACGCCGGGGCGACGGCGAACCAGGCCGGGGGTAACCGCTGATGGCCGAATGGGCCGAAATCAAGAAGGTCCTGGACGACCCGAACGTCTCCATGGCCGCCAAGTCCAAGCTGATGGACGAATACGGCGAGGACACCTTCAACTTCAACGCGGAAGAAGAGGAATACGCGAAGAAGTACATCGAGGACTACGCCGGCTGGAACCCCACCAACGACTGGCTGCCGGGCTCGTCCTCCGATGTCGACGAAGCGCTGAAGGAAGCCCAGCAGGAAGCCGCGGCCAAGAACCAGGAGCACCAGCGGCAGACCGCCGAGCGCGACCAGGCGAAGAAGAACCTCGACGGAATGACCGCGCCGACGCTGGGGGCCGGCGCCAAGAGTTCCGACGAACAGCTCGATCAGGGCAATGTCGCGGTCGACCTGCTGGCGAAGTGGACCGACGAGGTCTGGAACCAGATCAAGGGCGGCGAGAGCGAGAAGAAGAATTCCCAGACGGACCTCAAGGACAAGTTCCACGAGAACCGCGGGATCCAGTACCAGAAGTTCCTGAGCGACGCCGATGACCTGAGCAAGGCGCACAAGGTCGTCGAGGACACCCTCACCAAGAGCGACACCGAGCTCCAGACGCTCTTCGGCGAGTGGAAGGGCAAGGGCGCCGACGCCGCCGAGATCAAGTACGACGAGACGATCAAGCCGCACGCCAAGGAGCTGTCGCAGCAGATCGACGGGGCCGCGAGGCTGATCCCGCAGACCGTGACGCAGGTCTACAACGCGGTCAAGAAGAAGGTCGACGAGGTCCTGCAGCTGCACCGCCCGGTGATCGCCGAGGCCGACATCCCGATGGCCAAGGACGTACTCAAGGTCGCCAACGGCGACACCGAGGAGTTCGACGACTTCATGAAGGTCGCCGGCTGGGTCGACCAGGTCAACGCCAAGCACGGGAACAACTCGAACCTGGCCGAGCGCCTGCAGAACGACGACTGCGGCTTCAACGACGAGAACAAGGAGTACGGCCGGAACGTCTGCCGCTACTGGCGCGACGGCGCGTTCTCGACCGAGTACAAGAGCCTGATCACCGCGTTCGACGGTTCCTGCAAGGCGGCCAAGGAAACGATCGACCAGCAGTTCGGCGCGCTGGCGCGGTACCTGGACGGCTACCGCAACCAGCTGACCGAGGCCAAGAACGAAGGCGGCGGCGACAAGACCGGGAACACCGGCAACACGGGGAACACCGGGAACACGGGCAACACCGGGAACACCGGAACCGGCAGCACGGGGAGCACCGGCACCGGGAGCACCGGCAGCACCGGCGGCGGCTCCACGACGCCGTCGGCGGCCGAGCCCCCGAAGGCCGAGGAGCCCGCGAAGCCCGAAGAGGGCAAGAACCCGATCACCGGGAAGCCCCTGGAGGTCGACCCGTCGACCGGCGAGCCGTACCCGATCGACCCGAAGACCGGCGAGGCCATCAAGGACCTCGACGACACCGACACGGTGTCGGTCAAGAAGGGCGACAACACGATCTCGATGTCCGAGCCCGACAAGGAGGGCAAGCAGGACATCTCCGTGGACGACGGCCACGGGCACAAGAAGGACTACCACCTCGACTGGGGTGACGACGACAAGGCCAAGGACGGTGCCGGCAAGGACGGCGCCGCCGACGACAAGGCGTCCTTCGGGCCGCAGGGCAGCCAGCAGGCGGTCAAGGACGGGCAGCCCTCGGCCGACGGCTCCTACAAGCCGGGCCCGGACGGCAAGATCCACATCCAGGACGGCAACCTCAAGATCACCGCGGAGCGGCCGGAGGGCCCGGACGGCCCGACGATCGTGACGGTCGACGACGGCAAGGGCGAGCCGACCACCTACACCCTGGACGAGAAGGACGACCCCAAGGCCGCGGACCTCAAGGCGGACGGCCTCAAGGCGGACGTCAAGCCGGTGGGCGTCGGCGCGGACATCCCGCACGACGCGAACGCCGAGTCCCCGCTGACGAAGGACCCCGCGCCGCCCCACTCCGATCCGGGGTTCACGCGCAGCGAGGGGGCCGCGGGCGGGTTCACCGCGCCCGGCGGCTTCGAAGGCGACCTCGGCGGCGGGGGCGGCGTCGGGGCCGAGCCCGCGGTGGCGACGGCCGACGCCGGTGCCGGTGCTGGTGCCGGGTCCACGGGGGACGCGACCACGACGGCCGGCGCGAGCAACTTCGGCTCGGCCGTCACCGGCGGCGGGGCGCCGGACTTCGCCGGCGCCGTCTCGCTCGACCCGGGCGCCCAGACGGGCAGCGACGCCTCGCTCCCGATGTCCGACGGCGGCGGCGGGCTCGGCGCGACGCCGGTCGACGCCGGCCTGCACCAGGCGGCGGCGAGCTCGTCGGGCATGAGCGGGATGTCCGGCATGGGGATGATGGGCGGCATGGGCGGCGCACCCGGTGGTGGCGGCGGCGACCAGCAGCGCGGCCCCAGCCAGTACCGCGTCGAGGGTGGCGTGTTCGAGACGAGCGGCGCGAAGGGCCGGATCAGCGGCTCGCTCGACGACGAGGGTGACCGTTCGATCCGGTACGACCGGTGACGAGGGCTATGGAGGGCCGATGAGTAGCGCCGAAGACCGGTACCGGGCGGCGATCTCGACGATGGAAGCGGCGGCGCGGGAGCAGGACGAGCAGCGCGGGCTGCGCGAACGCCGGCTCGCCGAGGCCCAGCAGCAGGTCCGGGAGGGCATGCGGCAGGAGCTGGCCGCCGCGCAGAAGTACGCCGAGCACATGGACGAGCTCAACAAGCGCAAGCAGAGCGCGGGTGGCTGGGCGACGGAGAAGACGCTGGCCGACAAGTCCCGCGAGTCGCTGATGGAGTTCGGCGTCCACGAGGAAGAGGCGGACACCGGCTACACGAACTACCCGACGCCGAGCTACGGAACCCCGGCCGTGGCGGCCCCGCCACGCCCGGAGCCGGCACCGGAACCCCCGGCCGCGGCGCCCGAACCGCCGCGGCGGGGGAGGCACGCGCGTCAGCCCGACGACGAGGACGACTTCTCCAGCACGAGCTGGCTGGTCTGACGCCGGCCCGCCTGCGTCAGCGGGCGGGCTCTTCCTCACGCTCGATGGGGGCGCGCTTGACGTCCGCCTCGAGCAGGGGCCGGTACTTGTCGGTGCCGGTGAGGTGGGTGAGGAAGAAGGCGGTGAACAGCGCACGCGTGAGCTGCTGCGTCTTGCGGTGCGGCTTGCCGTGCATGAACAGCTGCGACCAGTGCCGGCCTTCGGTGACGCCGAGGTGGGACGCCTTGCCGAGGAACCGCAGCTGGACGTCGTCCCCACCCCAGGCACCGGCGATCGCCTCGGCGTGCGCGACGGCGGGGGCGACCAGGTCGTCTTCGGCGGCGAGGTGCAGCCCGGGGACGGTGATCGCCTTCGCCGATTCGGTGGCCGGCGGGAGCGTCTGAGCGGCGGTGATGGTGGCGACGGCCTTGATCTTCTTGCTCTCGGCCTCTTGAGCCGCGGCGAGGACGGCGGAGCCGCCACCGGTCGAGTGCCCGGCGAGCCCGAGTTTGGCGGGATCGACGCTGATGCCGTCCGGCCCGAGCCGCACGGTGCTGACGACGTCGAGCGTGGTCAGCAGGTCGGCGGCGAGCAGCCGGTGCGAGGGCAGCGGCCCCCGCTGGGTGGCCGGCGCGGCGGCGACGATGCCCCAGCTGGCGAGGTGCCGCAGCAGCCCCCGGTACCGATCGGGCGGCTGCAGCCACCCGTGCCCGAACGCCAGGGCGGGCAACCCGAGCCCGGCGCGCGGCGTGAAGACCACGCCGGGCAGCCCGACCAGGGCGAGATTGCCCCGCAGGACCTCGTGCGGACCCGGGTGCGTCAACTCCGCGAGCAGCTGCTTGGGCTTGCTGGCCATGGTCGGAACCCTACTGTGCGACCGGCCCCGCGGCTCGCCCGCCGCCCCGGCGCGCCGGGGCGGCGACCAGCCACCCGCGGGGGCGCCCCCCGTTTTCCACTTTACCGGCGGGCACCGACAGTTTCGGCCGCCCGAGCCGGCCGACCCGCCGGGTACGCAGGCCGGCCCTCCGGGTACGCGAGCCGGCCGCCCGGGCACCGCATTGGTTCGAACCACCTCCGGCGCGTTCCCGCAGGTCGGCGGCCGTGAGCCCACCCCGTCAACCCGGCGAATATCCCTCGTTAGGCTGGTGTGCGTGTGTGGAATCGTGGGATATGTCGGGCACCGCCCGGCTCTGGACGTCGTCCTCGGTGGGCTCCGGCGCATGGAGTACCGCGGTTACGACTCCGCCGGTGTCGCGGTCCTCGACGGCGCCGGCGCGCTGACCGTCGAGCGCAAGGCGGGCCGGCTGGCCAACCTGGAAGGCCGGCTCGACGAGGTCGGCCGGGAGCACTTCGGCGGCACCGCCGGCATGGGGCACACCCGCTGGGCCACCCACGGCGCCCCGATCGACCGCAACTCGCACCCGCACCGGGATGCCTCGCAGCGCGTCGCCGTCGTGCACAACGGCATCATCGAGAACTTCGCCGCCCTTCGCGCCGAGCTGGAAGCCGACGGCGTCGAGATGGCCAGCGACACCGACACCGAAACCGCCGCCCACCTGGTCGCCCGCGCCTACACCGAAGGCGACACCAAGGGCGACTTCACCGCCAGCGTCGCCGCCGTCTGCCGTCGGCTCGAAGGCGCGTTCACCCTGGTCGTCACGCACGCCGACCACCCGGACACGATCGTGGCCGCGCGGCGGTCGTCGCCGCTGGTCGTCGGGGTCGGGGACGGCGAGCACTTCGTCGCCTCCGACGTCGCCGCCTTCATCGAGCACACCCGCGAGGCCGTCGAGCTGGGGCAGGACCAGCTCGTCGTCATCACCCGCGAGGGCTACGACGTCCTGGACTTCCACGGTGACGCCGCCCAGGCCAAGCCGTTCACCGTCGACTGGGACCTGAGTGCCGCCGAGAAGGGCGGCCACGAGTACTTCATGCTCAAGGAGATCGAAGAGCAGCCCGAGGCGCTGGCCAACACGCTGCGCGGCCACTTCGAGTCCGGCCGGATCATCCTCGACGAGCAGCGCATCTCCGACCAGGACCTCCGCGACGTCGACAAGGTCTTCGTCGTCGCCTGCGGCTCGGCCTACCACTCCGGCCTGGTCGCCAAGTACGCCATCGAGCACTGGACGCGCCTGCCGGTCGAGGTCGAGCTCGCGAGCGAGTTCCGCTACCGCGACCCGGTCCTCGACCGCGACACGCTCGTCGTCGCCGTCAGCCAGTCCGGGGAGACGGCGGACACGCTCGAAGCCGTCCGGCACGCCCGCGAGCAGAAGGCGCGCGTCCTCGCCGTCTGCAACACCAACGGCGCGCAGATCCCGCGCGAGTCCGACGCCGTCCTCTACACCCACGCCGGCCCTGAGATCGGCGTCGCCTCGACCAAGGCGTTCCTCGCTCAGATCGCGGCCAACTACCTGGTCGGTCTGGCGCTGGCGCAGGCCCGCGGCACGAAGTACCCGGACGAGGTCGCCCGCGAGTTCGCCGAGCTGGAGGCCATGCCCGCGGCCGTCCAAAAAGTCCTGTCCACTGTGGAGCAGGTGCGCGACCTCGGCCGCCGGATCGCCGACTCGAAGGCGATCCTGTTCCTCGGCCGCCACGTCGGCTTTCCGGTCGCCCTCGAAGGCGCGCTGAAGCTCAAGGAACTCGCGTACATGCACGCCGAGGGCTTCGCGGCCGGCGAGCTCAAGCACGGCCCGATCGCGCTGATCGAAGAGGGCCTGCCGGTCGTCGTCGTGATGCCGTCGCCCAAGGGCCGCGCGGTGCTGCACTCGAAGCTCGTGTCGAACATCAGCGAGATCCAGGCGCGCGGCGCCCGCACGATCGTGATCGCCGAAGAGGGCGACGAGACGGTCCGGCCGTTCGCCGACGAGCTCATCGAGGTCCCGGCGGTGCCGACGCTGCTGCAGCCGCTGGTGTCCACCGTGCCGCTGCAGGTGCTGGCCGCGGAGATCGCCCGCGCCCGCGGGTACGACGTCGACAAGCCGCGTAACCTGGCGAAGTCCGTCACAGTCGAGTAGCCGGAGGCCTTCGCCGTGCAGGGAATCTGGACCACGGAACGGATTCGCGAGGCGGAGGGGCGGGCGTTCGCCGTCACGCCCGAGGGCGAGCTGATGCGGCGGGCCTCGTTCGGGCTCGCGGTGCAGATCGCCGACCTGCTCGAAGACCACACCGGCGGCACTTCCGGCCGCCGGGTCGTGCTGCTGGTCGGCTCGGGTGACAACGGCGGCGACGCCCTGTGGGCCGGCGCCTTCCTGCGCAAGCGCGGGGTCGCCGTCACCGCGATCCTGCTCAAGCCCGAGAAAGCCCACGCCAAGGGACTCCAGGCGCTCAAGCGGGCCGGTGGCCGCGCGGTGCCCGCCGCGGACGGTCCACAGTGGATCGCCCGGGCGGACGTCGTCGTCGACGGCATCGTCGGCATCTCCGCCAGTGGCTCCCTGCGCCCCGACGCCGCACGCCTGGTGGGCCTGGTCGAGGCGCCGATCGTCGCGGTCGACCTGCCCAGCGGCGTCGACCCGGACACCGGGGCGGTCGACGGCCCCGCGGTGAAGGCAACCAGAACCGTCACCTTCGGCGCGCTCAAACCGGTGCACGCGCTCGCGCCCGCACACTGCGGCGAGGTCGTTCTCGTCGACATCGGCCTCGAGCTGGAGAAGCCCGATCTGCAGCGCCTCGACGTCGTGGACGTCGCCGCGGCCTGGCCGGTGCCCGGCCGGGAGGACGACAAGTACAGCCAGGGCGTGGTGGGCGTCGCGGCGGGCTCGGCGACGTACCCGGGCGCGGCGGTGCTGGCGTCCGGCTCCGCGGTCCGCGCGACCTCGGGTCTCGTGCGCTACGCGGGCCACGCGGCCGACGTCGTCCGCGCGCAGTGGCCGGAGGTCATCGCGACCGGCACGGTGGCCGACGCGGGCCGGGTCCAGGCGTGGGTGGTCGGGCCGGGCATCGGCACCGGCGCGGAGGGCCGGGACGTCCTGCACCACGTCCTCGGCCAGGGCGTGCCGGTCTGCGCGGACGCCGACGCGACGACGATCATCGCGAAGTCCCCGGGCGTCCTCGACGCCCGCGACCCGGACACGCCGCTGGTCCTGACCCCGCACGCGGGCGAGTACGAACGCCTGATGGGCCACAAGCCGGGCCCGGACCGCGTGACAGCGGCGCGCGAAGCGGCGAAGAAGTACGACGCGGTGGTGCTGCTGAAGGGCCACTGCACGGTGATCGCCGCTCCGGACGGCCGGATCGCGGTGAACACCCCGCGCGGCGCCTGGCTGGCGACGGCCGGCTCGGGTGACGTCCTGTCCGGCCTGGTCGGCGGCCTCCTGGCCGCGGGCCTCGACCCGTGGCTGGCCGCGAGCATGGCGGCCCACGTCCACTCGCTCGCGGGCGCGATCGCCGCCCAGAACGCCCCCACCTCGGCCTCCGGGCTGGTCCACGCGATCCCGGAGGCCATCCGCTCCATCCGCTCGCTAACTTCCTGAGAAGACTTATCGAGTTCTCTGTTAACTTCGCGCGATAAATCTGGTAAGAAGTCCGTGTGAGCGGCGGCACAGCATCCACAGGCGACCGGAAGACCCGGCCGTCCGATGCCGTCGTCGAACAGCGGCGGCAGGACATCCTCGACCACGTCATCGAGCACGGCGCGGCGCGGATCGACGACCTGACGGCGAAGTTCAAGGTCAGCCTGATGACCATGCACCGCGACCTCGACGACCTGGCCGAACGCCGGCTCCTGCGCAAGCTGCGCGGCAAGGTCGAGGCCTACCCGGCGCTCACCATCGAGTCCGCCGCCCGCTTCCGCGACACGCTGCACCACGGCGAGAAGGAAGCCCTCGGCCAGGCCGCCGCGAACCACGTGCAGCCCGGCCAGACCGTCTTCGTCGACGACTCGACGACCCTCCTCCCGCTGGTCAAGCGGCTCGCCGAGATCGACGCGCTCACCGTCGTCACCAACTCGCTGCACGCCGCCCGCCTGCTCGGCCCCCAGGTCGAGGTCGTCCTCGCCGGCGGCCGCTACAGCCACGAGTACGACTCCTGCGCCGGTCCCGAGGTGCTCAACCTCCTCGACTCCATCCGCGCCGACGTCTCGTTCGTCTCGGTCACCGCCGTCGCCGTCGGCCGCCTGTTCCACCCCGACCGCGACTACGCCGAGCTCAAGAAGGCCGCGCTGAGGGTCGCGAACCAGAGCGTCCTGGTCGTCGACCACTCGAAGTTCGGCCGCACCGCCACCTACGCGCACGGCGACGTCGGCGACTACGACCTGCTGATCACGGGCCAAGCCACGCCCACCGAGGAGATCGAGGCCGCGCTCAACGCGGGCACCGCGATCGAGATCGTCGAACACGTCGCAGAGGGGCAGCCCTATGACAGCTGAACTGGTCGCCGGCATCGACTCGTCCACCCAGTCGACCAAGGTCGTCGTGTGTGACGCGAAGACCGGCGAGATCGTCCGCACCGGCCGCGCGCCGCACCCCGACGGCACCGAGGTCGACCCCGCCGCCTGGTGGGACGCCTTCTCCGAAGCCACGAACGGCGTGCTCGAGGGCGTCCAGGCCATCGGCGTCGGCGGCCAGCAGCACGGCATGGTCACCCTCGACGAAGAGAACGACGTCGTCCGGCCCGCGCTGCTCTGGAACGACACCCGCTCGGCGCAGGCGGCGCTCGACCTCATCGAAGAGCTCGGCGGGCCGTCGGCCTGGGCGAAGTCCGTCGGCTCGGTGCCGGTCGCCAGCTTCACCGTCACGAAGCTGCGCTGGCTGGCCGAACACGAGCCCAAGCTGGCCGACCGCGTTGCCCGCGTGCTGCTCCCGCACGACTGGCTGACCTGGAAGCTCACCGGCGGCGACCCGGTCACCGACCGCGGCGACGCCTCCGGCACCGGCTACTTCTCGCCGTCCGACAACGCCTACCGCCTCGACGTCCTGAGCCACGCCTTCGGCGGCCGGACGCCGGAGCTGCCCACCGTGCTCGGCCCGGCCGACGCCGCCGGCCACACGCCGGACGGTGTGCTGGTCTCGGCCGGCACCGGCGACAACATGGCCGCCGCGCTCGGGCTGGAGCTCAAGCCCGGTGACGCGGTCGTCTCCCTCGGCACCAGCGGCACCGTGTTCGGCGTCGCCGAGACCGGCGCGGCCGACGTCAGCGGCGAGGTCGCCGGGTTCGCCGACGCCACCGGCCGCTTCCTCCCGCTGGCCTGCACGCTCAACGCCGCCCGCGTCCTCACCGCGACGGCCGCGATGCTCGGCGCGACGCTCAGCGAGTTCGACCGCCTCGCCCTGGCCGCCGAGCCCGGCTCCGCCGGCCTGACCTTCCTGCCCTACCTCGACGGCGAGCGCACCCCGAACCTGCCCGGCGCCACCGGCTCGCTGACCGGGCTGACCAGGGACAACATGACCCCGGAGAACCTCGCGCGCAGTGCCGTCGAAGGCATGCTCTGCGGCTTGGCCGCCGGCCTCGACGCGGTGCGTGCGCACGGTCTCGACGTCCAGCGCGTGCTGCTGATCGGCGGGGGCGCGCAGTCGCGGGCCGTCCGCGCGGTCGCGCCGCTGGTGTTCGGCGTGCCCGTGCAGCTGCCCGAGGTCGCCGAGTACGTCGCGCTGGGCGCGGCGCGGCAGGCGGCCTGGGCCCTTGCGTCCAGTGCGGAACCCCCGTCCTGGCAGGAGAACCAGAAGCTTCGGCTCGAGCTGGACGAGCCGACCGAGGCGCAGCGCGCCGAGGGCCACCGGATCCAGCAGCGCCACCTCGAAGCCCGCGAAGCGGCTTACGGGGTCCGGCGGAATCTCGGAGAGGACTGACCGATGGCTTCCATCACCTACGACAAGGCGACCCGGCGCTACGCCGGTTCGGAGCGCCCCGCGGTCGACGCGCTGGACCTGGAGATCGCCGACGGCGAGTTCCTCGTGCTGGTCGGCCCGTCCGGCTGCGGCAAGTCGACGAGCCTGCGCATGCTGGCCGGCCTCGAGGACATCGACGAAGGCGCCGTGTGGATCGGCGACCGCGACGTCACCCAGCTGCCGCCGCGTTCGCGCGACATCGCGATGGTCTTCCAGAACTACGCGCTGTACCCGCACATGACGGTCGCCCAGAACATGGGCTTCGCGCTGAAGATCGCCGGCCGCCCCGCGTCCGAGATCAAGCAGAAGGTCCTCGAGGCCGCGAAGCTGCTGGACATCGAGCAGTACCTCGACCGCAAGCCGAAGGCGCTCTCCGGTGGTCAGCGCCAGCGCGTCGCGATGGGCCGCGCGATCGTGCGCGAGCCGCAGGTCTTCCTCATGGACGAGCCGCTGTCGAACCTCGACGCGAAGCTGCGTGTCTCGACGCGTACGCAGATCGCCGCGCTCCAGCGCCGCCTCGGCGTCACGACCGTGTACGTCACGCACGACCAGGTCGAGGCCATGACGATGGGTGACCGCGTCGCGGTGCTGTCGGACGGCCTGCTGCAGCAGTGCGACACCCCGCGCGCGCTGTACGACCGGCCCGCAAACGCTTTCGTCGCCGGCTTCATCGGCTCGCCGGCGATGAACCTGGTGACCGCGAAGCTGACGGCGGACGGCGCCGAGCTGGGCGGCGGCAGCGTGGCCCTGACCCGCGAGGTCATCGCGGCCGCCGACGGCGACACGGTGACCCTCGGCTTCCGGCCGGAGTCCCTGGAAGTGACCACCGAAGGCCCCGACTCGGTGCCGATCAAGGTCGACCTGGTCGAGGAGCTCGGCTCGGACGCGTACGTCTACGGCAAGCTGGCCGAGACCGACGCCGAAGGCACGAAGTCCAACATCGTCGCCCGCGTCGACCCGCGCACGCCGCCGGCCATGGGCGACACCGTCCACCTGCGGATCCGGCCGGACGAGCTGCACGTGTTCTCCGCCACGTCCGGGGCGCGCCTGCCCTGACCTCGGGTCATGGGAAACTGGAGGGCGCCATGACCTCCAGTTTTTCCCATGAACGCAGCCCGCGGGCGCAGGTCGACATCGACCTCGACGCGATCCGCCACAACCTCACCCTGCTGGGCGCCCGTGCGCCCGGCGCCCAGGTGATGGCCGTGGTCAAAGCCGATGCCTACGGCCACGGCGCGCTGCCGGTGGCGCGCGCCGCGGTCGAGGCCGGCGCGTCCTGGCTCGGCACCTGCTCGCTCGGCGAGGCCCTCGCCCTCCGCGAGGCCGGCATCCGGACCCGGCTGTTCAGCTGGCTGGACACCCCGGACGTCGACTTCGCGGCGGGCGTCGAGAACGACGTCGACCTCGCCGCCAGCTCGCTGGGTGAGCTTCGCCGCATCGCGGCCGCGGCGAAACCGGGTACCCCGGCTCGTGTGCACCTCAAAATCGACACCGGGCTCTCGCGCAACGGCTGCCCGCCGTCCGCCTGGGCCGGACTGGTCGAGGCGGCGGCCGCCGAACCGCGGGTCGAGGTCGTCGCGATCTGGTCCCACCTCGCGTGTGCCGACGAGCCGGACCACCCGGCCACCGACCTGCAGGCCAAGCGCTTCGCCGAGGCCTACGACGTCGCTCGCGCCGCCGGGCTCGACCCGATGCGGCACCTGGCGAACTCGGCGGCCCTGCTCACCCGGCCCGACCTGCACTTCGACGTCGTCCGGCCCGGCATCGCCATGTACGGGCTGAACCCGGTACCGCAGGCCGAAGACCTGCGGCCGGCCATGACGTTCCGGTCCGCGGTCGCGCTGGTCAAGCGGATCGACGCCGGGGAATCGGTGTCCTACGGCCACACCTGGACGGCCGAGCGGGACACGAACCTGGCCCTCGTCCCGGCGGGGTACGCCGACGGCGTCCCGCGGTCGCTCTCGGGCCGGATGGACGTCTGGCTGGGCGGGCAGCGGCGGCCGGTCGCCGGCCGGGTCTGCATGGACCAGCTGGTGGTCGACTGCGGCGACGACGAGCCCGCGGTCGGCGACGAGGTCGTCCTGTTCGGCGCCGGGACGCACGGGGAGCCGACCGCCCGGGAGTGGGCCGACAAGCTGGGCACCATCGACTACGAGGTCGTCACCTCGATGTACCGGCCGCGGGTCCGCCGCCGGTATCTGGGGGAACGCCCGTGACACCTTCACGACGACTGCTGGCCATCGCCGGCGGGGTCGGGGCACTGGCCACCGGGACCGCCGCCGCCATCGCCGTCGCCGCGCAGCAGCGGCGGCACAGTGAGGATCCGTACGTGGACGAGCCGCTGGGGGAGCTGAAGCCCGACCGCACTTCGACGGTCGCGGCCGAGGACGGCACGCCGCTTTCGGTCGAGGAGATCGACCCGGAGGACGGCGGCGAACCGGAACTGACCGTCGTGGGGGTGCACGGCTTCGCGCTTTCGCGGCGCTGCTGGCATTTCCAGCGTCGCGACCTCGCGTCGCTTCGGTTGCCGCGCGTGCGTCAGGTGTACTACGACCACCGCGGCCACGGCCTGTCCGGCGCGGCTTCCGCGGAGACGTCGACGATCGAGCAGCTGGCGCGGGACCTGGACTGCGTGCTGCGGTCCGTGGTGCCGGAGGGGCCCATCGTGCTGATGGGCCACTCGATGGGCGGCATGGTCATCATGGAGCTGGCCGCCGAGTTCCCGTCGCTGTTCGAAGAGCGGGTCGAGGGTGTCGCCTTCATCGCGACGGCGGCGGGCGAAGTGGGCGCACGCGGGTTGCCGCGTTCGCTGCTCTCGAAGTACAACCCGCTGACGCGTGCGGCCGGCGGCCTCGCGGGCTGGCAGCCCGGGCTGGTGGAGTTCGTCCGGGCGGCGGGCGGCCAGCTGACCCGGCAGGCGGTGCGCCGCTTGGCGTTCGGCAGCCGCGACGTCGCACCCCGGCTCGTCGACTTCATGCTCGAGATGCTGGAAGTGACGCCGGTGCGCGGGCTCGTCAACTTCGTCGACACGCTCGGCAGTCACAACCGCTACGCCGCGCTGGCCGGCTTGAAGCACGCGGAAGTGCTGGTCATCGGTGGCGATTCGGACCGGTTCACGCCGTTCGCGCACGCCGAGCGGATCGCGGCCGAGCTGCCCGACGCGGAGCTGGTCCGCGTCCGCGGCGCCGGCCACATGGTCCAGCTCGAGCAGCCCGAGCTGGTGAACAGCCATCTGATCGATCTCCTGCAACGCTGTTCCGGTGCGGACGGCGAATCCTCGTCCCGGCGAACCTGGTGGTGGCAGCGTTGAGCATGGTGTTTCCCACGCCCGAAGAGACCATGGACTTCGGACGGGCCCTCGGCCGCGTGCTGCGCGCGGGCGACCTGGTCCTGCTGGCCGGGCCGCTCGGCGCGGGCAAGACGACGCTGACCCGCGGCATCGCGGACGGCCTCGGCGTCGGCGGCCGCGTGAGCAGCCCGACGTTCGTGCTGGCCCGCGTCCACCCGGCCGGCCCTGCCGGAGTGCCGCTGGTGCACGTCGACGCGTACCGCCTCGGCGGCGACCTGTCCCAGCTGGACGACCTGGACCTGGACACGGACCTGGAACGCTCGGCGATCGTCGTCGAGTGGGGCGAGGGTTCGGCGGAGCGGCTCTCGGAGGACTACCTGGTCGTCCGCCTGGACCGCCGCGAGGACGACGTCCGCGAGGTCACCCTCGAACCGCACGGCACCTGGGCCGACCGCACTCCGGAGCTCGCCCAGACCTCGTGAGTGGTAAGGAGGGTTCTAACCCTCCTTACCACTCACGACCTTGGTGCTGCGCTCAGCCGCCGTTGTACTGCTGGTAGGCCGGTGCGCGGAAGGCCCTGGTGCCGGCGCCCGCGATCTTGTCGACCGCACGCAGGAACTTCGGCCCCATCTTCGCGGTGGCCTGCCGGACCGGGTGCGTGGCCCCGAAGTCCTCCGGGTTCGCCTGGCCGTGCGCGAACATCGAGTAGATCAGCACTGGCTTGCCCGCCGCGTCGAACATGATCCCGGCCTCGTTGCGGCCGTCGTTCAGCCAGCCGGCCTTCGTGGCGATCCTCGCCCGATCGATCGACGACATCTCACGCCGGATGCCGTCGGTGAACGCCACCTGCGACCGCAGGATGGACAGCAGGTACTCCGTCGACGCCGGGCTCAGCAACGTGCCCGCGACCAGCGCTTTCAGCAGGTCGTGGGTCTCGCGCGGAGTGGTCTTGCCGAGGAAGTAGCGGTTCGGGTTGGCCACCGGCGTGACCTGCGTGTTGGGGAAGCCCTTGGCCACCAGGATCTGGTTGATCTCGGCCGCCGGAACCACGAGCCCGACCAGCCGGACGCACGTGTCGTCCGAAACCGTGAGGAACAGAGACAGGACGTGACCCAGCGTGAACGCGCTCGGGTACGCCTTGTCCAGGATGATGATGCCGTCACCACCCGGCACGACGATGCTCGCCGGCACCTGGACCTGCTGGTCCAGCGTGAGCAGGCCACGGTCGATCTTGTCCATCAAGGTGACCGCGACGGCGATCTTGTTGACGCTGTACGCCTCGACGATCTCGTCGGACGCCACGTCGACGGCCGCCTGGTCGGCCACGCTGATGTAGGAGTTCCAGACGCCGCCCGCTTCAGCGGCCGCGTTGTCGTAGACGCGCTTCACTTTCTGCCTGGCCCGGTCCGGTGTGGCCGGGCTGGCCTCGATGTCTGCCTCCTGCGCGGACGCGGGAGAGCCGGTCAGGATGCTTCCGGCGGCGACGGCGGTCCCCAAACCGAACGCCGCTCGCCTGCTGAGTCGATACCCCATCGCAAGATCCAACCACGGATGGACGAACCAGTCCCGCGATCGCCCGGACCTCGTGAGTGTTAAAGCGGGTTCTAACCCGCCTTAACACTCACGACCGCGCGGGCGACGCCCAGGTCCACCAGGTCCTGGGGGCGCAGGTGCAGCTGGTTGGCGATGTCCGGGACCTCCTCGGCCGGGCGCTTGAGGATCGCCGCCGCAGCTTCCGGGGACGTCACCGAGAAGTACGCGTCCGGGGCCACCCACGTCGACCCGGCCGCGGCGAACGCCAGCGCCCCGCCCGAGCCGCCTTCGCCGATCACCAGCGTCGTCACCGGAACCGACGCCGTGGCCACCGCCTCGAACAGCTTCGCGATCGCGCCGCCCGCGCCCGCCTGCTCGGCCGCCGCGTCGTTCGCCGCGCCCGGGGTGTCCACCAGCGTCAGTACCGGAATGCCCAGGCGCGAAGCCAGCCGCACCAGACGGGCCGCCGTCCGGAAGCCCGACGGCAACGTCGGCGTGCCGCACTGGGCCGCGTACGCGATCGTCCGGCCGTCGCGCCAGCCGAAGCCGCACGCCACCCCGGGGTCCGCGCCGCCGACGCGGTCGCCGCTGACGTCTTCCCGCCAGTCGAAGTACGCGTCGAGGTACTCCGCGGCCCGGGCCCGCTCCGGCGAACGAGCCGCCTGAACCGCCTCCCAGCCCGTCTCCGGCACGGCAGCGGCCCGCAGCGCGGACGGCGGCGGCGCCGCGGCGGACGAACGCGCGGTGAGCAGCCGCAGCCACCGCTCCAAGACGCCGCCGAGGTCCTCCGGCGCCACGACGGCGTCGACCTGACCCCAGTCGTAGTGCGCCTCGGCCGTGTAGGCCTCCGGCGAGCCGGACGGCCGTACCCGCGAGCCCGCGAAGCCGACCTGCGCCTCCGGCAGCGCGAGGATGACGTCGGCGCCCGCGCCGAGCGTCGCCCAGCCGCCGCCGGTCGTCGGGTCGCGCAGCACCGAGATCTGCGGGATGCCGACCGACCGCGTCAGCGCCGACGCCCGCGCCACCCGCTGCAGCTGCATCAACGCGCGCATGCCCTGCTGCATGCGGCTCCCGCCGGTCGCGATCAGCGATACCACCGGCAGCCGCGCGTCGCGGGCGTGCGCGAACGCCGCCTCGATCCGGTCGCCCGTGCGCTGCCCGAGCGAGCCGCCGAGGAACCCGAACTCGAACGCGATCAGCACGGCTTCGACGTCGCCGATCTTCGCCGTCCCGCAGACGACCGACTCCTTCTCGCCGGTGCGGTCTTCCGCGGCGGAACGCGCTTCCCGGTAGCCCGGCCAGCCGATCGGGCCGTCGGCGGGCTCCTCGCGCAGCGGGGTGGTGAACTCGGTGAACCCGTTCGCGATCGCGCCGACGATCTCGCGCGCCGGCAGCCTAGGCACCGAGCGCCCGCTTCATGACCTTGCCCATGTCGTTGCGCGGCAACGCATCCAGGTACCGGACGACCCGCGGGCGCTTGTGCGGCGCGAGCAGCTTCGCGACGTGGTCGGCGAGCTCGTCGGCCGCCGGTGGCTCCCCCGAGGGCACGATCCACGCGACGATCCGCTCGCCGAGGTCGTCGTCCGGCTCGCCGGTGACGGCGGCTTCGGCGACGCCGGGGTGTTCGAGCAGCGCGTTCTCGATCTCGCCCGCGCCGATCTTGTAGCCGCCGCTCTTGATCAGGTCGGTCGCCTTGCGCCCGACGATCTTCACGTACCCTCCCGCGTCGCGCGTGGCCATGTCGCCGGTGCGGAACCAGTCGCCGTCGAACGCGGCCGCGGTCGCGTCCGGCCGGTTGAGGTACCCGGTGAACAGGTTCGGGCCGCGGACCTGGATCTCGCCGACGCTCTCGACGTCGTCGACCACCTCGCCGTCGTCGCCGACCAGCCGCAGTTCGACGCCCCGCAGCGGTACGCCGACCGTGCCGGGCTTGCGCTCGCCGTCCGCGCGGACGCTGGTGTTCATCAGCGTCTCGGTCATGCCGTAGCGCTCGACGACCTGCTGGCCGGTGGCCGCGGTGATCCGCTGGTGGTCGTGCACCGGCAACGCCGCCGACCCGGAAACCAGGAGCCGGGCCTGCTTGAGCGCGTCGGCCAGCGCGGTGTCGGAGCCGACCTCGCCGGCGATCCGGTGGTACATCGTCGGGACGCCGAACAGCATGGTCGCGCCGTTCGACAGTTCCCGCGCGACACCCTCGGTCGAGAAGCGGCCGAGGTGGCGCACCGAACCGCCGCGGCGCAGCGGGCCGAGGATGCCGAGGATCAGGCCGTGCACGTGGAACAGGGGAAGCGCGTGCACCAGGGTGTCCGCCTCGGTCCAGCCCCAGGCGTCCTCGAGAGCGTCCAACGTGGTCGCGAGCGCACGCCGGGGGAGCACGACGCCCTTCGGCGGCCCGGTGGTGCCCGAGGTGTAGACGATCAGCGCGGGGGATTCGGCGTCCGGTTCCTCCGGGATCGACGCTTTCCCGCCGGTCAGGGGGATGTCCCGGCGGGGGAGAGCGGCCAGGCCGGGCGGCAGCTCGACGCCGGGTTCGGCCAGGACGAGCGCCGGTTCGCTGTCGGTGAGGATGTGGGCGAGCTCGCGTTCGCCGATCTTCGGGTTGAGCGGCACCGCCGGCACCCCGGCGAGCAGCGCGGCGACGACCGCGACGCTCGTGTGCAGGGTCGGTGTCGCCCACACCGCGACCCGGCCGGGCGGCAGCTCGTGGGCGAGCCCGCCGGCCACGGTGGCGAGGTCGTCGTAGGTCAGGGCGTGGTCGCCGAAGCGCAAGGCAACCTTGGCGGCACCGGCGACGAGCGAGGGGAACATCGGGTCGGGCACCGCGGGGACCTCCCAGTGTCGGACGCCATCCGCACGTTACCGTGCCGATCGGTCCCCTGCAGCAAGCAGGCGAAGGCGCTGGTCGTAGGCTGGGACACCGTGTTGGTACTGGCGATCGATACCTCGACCCCGGCGGTCACCGCGGGCGTCGTCGCGCTGGACGGCGGCTTGGTCGAGACGCGCGGTGACCGTGTCACGGTCGACCCCCGCGCCCACGGAGAGCTGATCACGCCGCACGCGCTGGCCGCCGCCGAAGCCGCCGGGGTGACGCTCAAGGACCTCGACGCGATCGTCGCCGGCGTCGGTCCCGGGCCGTTCACCGGCCTGCGCGCCGGGATGGCCACCGCCGCCGCGCTCGGGCACGCCCTCGGCATCCCGGTGTACCCGGTCTGCAGCCTGGACGCGCTGGCCGCCGACGTCCCGCCGGGTGACAACGCTTTCCTCGTGCTGACCGACGCCCGGCGCCGCGAGGTCTACTGGGCCGCCTACGACGCCGACGGGCACCGCACCGACGGCCCGCACGTCCAGCGCCCCGCCGACCTCGAGACGGACATCGAGGTGGCGGCCGGCGACGGTGCGCTGCTGTACGCGGACGCGCTCGGCGTCCGGCCGGTCGAGCCGCGCTTCCCGTCGCCCGCCGGGCTGGTGAAGGTCGCTCGGAGCGCCCTGTTGGCGAAGGAGTCGCCGGCCCCGCTGACGCCGTTGTACCTGCGACGTCCGGACGCCGTCGAGCCCGCGGCGCCGAAACGGGTGACCGTTCCGTGAGACTCGGGCCGCTGCGCCGCATGGACATCGCCCGGTGCGTGGAGATCGAGAAGATCCTGTTCCCCGGCGACGACCCGTGGAGCGCACGCGCCTTCCACTCCGAGCTGGACGCGGGCAACTTCTACCTCGCCGCGCGCCCGGACGAGGGCGACGAGCTGCTCGGTTACGCCGGGCTGGCC
Organism: Amycolatopsis sp. cmx-13-12; assembly: GCA_049998155.1. Classification (GTDB taxonomy): domain Bacteria; phylum Actinomycetota; class Actinomycetes; order Mycobacteriales; family Pseudonocardiaceae; genus Amycolatopsis. Next base: position 473,389 of record JAEBES010000004.1, read on the forward strand.
GTCGTCGGGCGCCGCCGCGGCGAGTACGAGGCGATCGTGCACACCATCGGCGTCGCGCCCGAACACCAGGGCCAGGGCATCGGCAAGGCCCTGCTGCAGGCGCTGCTGGCGCGGGCCGACGAGTTCGAGGCGCCAGTGTTCCTCGAGGTCCGCACGGACAACACGACCGCGCTCGCCCTGTACGAGCGCCACGGCTTCGAACGGCTCGGCATCCGGAAGCGCTACTACCAGCCTTCCGGCGCCGACGCGTACACGATGGTCCGCCCGGCGCGGACGCGAGACGGGGTGGCGGGCTGATGGCACGCATCATCATGGGCATCGAGAGCTCGTGCGACGAGACCGGCGTCGGATTGGTCCGCCTGCACGACGACGGCACGGTCGAGCTGCTGGCGGACGAGGTGGCCTCCAGCGTGGAGCAGCACGCGCGGTTCGGCGGCGTGGTCCCCGAGGTCGCCAGCCGTGCGCACCTCGAGGCGATGGTCCCGACGACCGAACGCGCTTTTGCCACGGCCGGCCTGTCGTTGTCCGATGTGGACGCGATCGCGGTGACGGCGGGCCCGGGTCTGGCGGGCGCGCTCCTGGTGGGCGTCTCGGCGGCGAAGGCGTACGCGACGGCGCTGGACGTGCCGCTGTACGGCGTCAACCACCTGGCCGGGCACATCGCGGTGGACACCCTCCAGCACGGGCCGTTGCCCACGCCGTGCCTGGCGCTGCTGGTTTCGGGCGGGCACACGCAGCTGATGCGCGTCGACGACATCGCGTCGTCGATCACCGAGCTGGGGTCCACTGTGGACGACGCGGCGGGCGAGGCGTACGACAAGGTGGCCCGGGTGCTCGGGCTGCCGTACCCGGGCGGCCCGCCGATCGACAAGGCGGCCAAGAACGGCAACCCGGCGGCGATCGCGTTCCCGCGCGGGATGACGGGGCCGCGCGACGCTGCGTTCGACTTCTCCTTTTCCGGCTTGAAGACGGCGGTTGCGCGCTGGGTCGAGGGCGCTGCGCGGCGGGGCGAAGAGATTCCGGTGGACGATGTCGCGGCGTCGTTCCAGGAGGCCGTGGCGGATGTGCTGACGGCCAAGGCGATCCGCGCTGCCAAGGAGCAGGGGATCGACACCATGGTGATTTCCGGTGGTGTGGCGGCGAATTCGCGGCTGAAGGAGCTGGCGGCGGAGCGTTGTGCTGCTGCGGGGATCGAGTTGCGGGTTCCTCGGCCTCGGCTTTGTACTGACAATGGCGCGATGATTGCTGCGCTGGGTGCGCATGTGGTTGCGGCTAAGCGGCCGACGGCGTCCTTGGACTTCAGCGCCAATCCGGCTCTGCCGGTAAATGTGGTGTCGCTGTAACCGCTGAGGTTGCGCTCTCCCGCCACCCCGAGCCGCCATTGTGACTACGGCCGGCGGCGCCGCGTCAAGGCGGGAAAGCGTGCCTTGACCCGGCGCCGCCGGCCGTGTTCTGGCTTCGGATCGGGGTTGCGGGGGGTGTGGGCCCCGTGGGCCGTCGCCTGCTGTCCGACAACCGGCGGCAAGCCGCCGGTCACCCGGCTGACCCTGGACATCGCAGCCAGGTGGTGAGCTCGGCTTGTTGTGCGCTCGTGGGTCTAGGCCCGCAGCCCTGGGGCTGCGGGCCTTTCCCATGGTTCACGCGGCGAATGGCAGTGGTTCGTGCAGGTTGTTGCGCCTCGGTTTTCGGCGCCTGTCGATGAACACCGGTGGCAGGAACTCCGGTAGCCCGTCAGCGGCGATGCGGACTTCCCAACCGGAGCGGTGCAGCAACCGGTGGTGGTGAGCACACATCAACACCAGGTTGGTGAGGTCGGTGGGGCCGCCGTCTGCCCAGTGGCGGATGTGGTGGCCTTGACAGTGCCGGGGTGGCCGATGACAACCCGGGAACGCACAACCCCGATCCCGCAGAAACAGCGCGCGACGCAACCCGGCGGAGATCAACCGGCGGAGCCGGCCCAGGTTGAGGGGCTCGCTCTTCTCGCCCAGGACCGCGGGGATGATCATGGCGTCGCACGCGTGCACCCTGGCCTCGGCCGCCGGCATGGTTCCGGTGTCGCCGAGTGTGGCCTTCCCGACCCCGGTCTTCAGGTCCTGCAGGGAGACCGCGACCATGACGTGGGCTCGTTCCCCGGCCTGCATCGGCAGATCCGGCGCGTTGAGAGCGAGATCCACGGCGTCGGAGAAGGCGTCGCCGTAGCGTTGCGGGGTGGTGCGCAAGTCCGGCCCCTCCTCCCCGGTGCGACGCTCGGCCAGGGCATCCAGCAACGCGCTGGCGCGGGCGCCGGTCTCGTCGTCGAACCGGCCGCGCAACTCCCACACCCCGGTTCTTTTCCGGCGCAGGAACACCTCCCGAGCCGCAGTCACGGGTTCGGTGTCGTCGGGTTCGGTTCCGTCGGGGGCGAGGTGGGCGAGGATGCGGGTGCCGAGCGCACGGACCTGCTTGTGCCCGGCGTCCTCGGCGAAGGTCAGCAAGCTGGCTTCGGCGCTCGAGCGGTGCTCGGGTGGGACCTCGGTCAGGACATCAGTGATCACATCGATCATCGGAGTGCTCAACCGCCCCGCCCGCGCAGCCACACCAGTAGCCGGAGCCGGCACCGGAATCGGTGAGCCGTCGAGGTTCCGCCCCGGGTTCAGCAGGCGAGCGCGTTTCACCACCCGCTCCGCGACCGGCTTCGGCACATCACCGAGGTGCTCCAGAAGCCTTGCCACGGAACGATATCCGAACAGCTCCAGTACCCCGCGCTGCTCGATGTCCACCAGCAGGGCACCGAGTTCGGCTTCGGCAGAGCGCATGGCCGCGAGCAGCTCACCGATGCGGTCGGCCAGGGCCACCGCTTCGGAGGAGAGAGCTGCGTTGTCGGTCATAACTCCAAGCTACCGACCGTCGAACAGGAGTTCATCACTCGATCGGGCAAAGATCAACGCGATTGTCCGGACCTCGGAACAGCGAAAGTCCGGCAGGACAACCGAAGCGCGGGGAATCGGCGCTGCCGACCAGCGCCAGCCCCAGCACCCATGACCCGGCTCGGGTCCGCGACCGATTCAGGAAGCCACCGCCGTGGCTCGTACGCCCAGCAGTTCCTCGATCGCCGCGACCGCCAGGACCGCCGCGTTCCCCTCACCGTAAGGGTTTCCGACCTGGGCCGGCCGCAGCTCTCCGCTCAGCAACCGCGCCGCCAGGTCCACGATCCGTGCGGTGTCCGTTCCCGCCAGCCACGCGCACCCCGCCTCCACCACCTCCGCGCGCTCGGTCACGTCGCGCAGCACCACCACCGGGGTGCCGAACGTCGGCGCCTCCTCCTGGATGCCCCCGGAATCCGTCAGCACCAGCGACGCCAGCCGCAGCGCTCGGACCAGGTCCGGGTACTCCAGCGGGTCCGTCACCGTCACCCGGGGCACCCCGGCCAGTGCCGCCTCCACCTGGCCGCGGACCTGCGGGTTCGGGTGCGCCGGGAACAGGACCTGGACGTCCGGGTGCTCCGCCACGATCAGCTGCACCGCCGCCAGTGTGCGCTCCAAGGGCTCGCCCCAGGACTCGCGGCGGTGGGACGTCACCAGCACCAGCCGCTCGCCCGCCTCCGCGAGCTCCATCTCCAGCAACGCCAGCGCCGTGTCGCGGGCCGGCAGGTCGCGGGCCGCGATCTCCAGGACCGCGTCGACCACCGTGTTGCCCGTGACCGCGATCTGTTGCCGCGCCACGCCTTCCGAGCGCAACGCCGCCGCCGCGCCGAGCGTGGGGGCCAGGTGCAAGGCCGCGATGCGGGACACCATCTGCCGCGCACCCTCCTCCGGGAACGGCGCCGCGAGGTCGTGCGTGCGCAGCCCCGCCTCCAGGTGGACCACCGGGACGCCCAGCCAGAACGCCGCCAGCGCGCCGGCGAGCGTCGTCGTCGTGTCGCCCTGGACGACCAGCGCCGCCGGGGTGTGGCGGCGCAGCGCGTCGTCGAGTGCCGGCAGCAGGCCCGCCACCAGCTCCGCCTGGCTGCCCGTCACCCGCGGTGGCACGTCGAGCCACGCGTCCACCGTCCGGCCGAACGGCTCCAGGGCCTGCTCGACCAGGCCCGGGTGCTGGCCGCTGTGGACCACGACCGGGCGCAGCACCGGGTGCGCCGCCAGCGCCAGGGCCAGCGGCGCGAGCTTGACGGCTTCCGGCCGCGTCCCGGCCAGCAACATCACGTCCACCCCGCGTCGCCCCTTCTCCACATCACTCAGTCTCCAGCAAATTTCCACCGCAGGGGGCCGCCGGCGTGCGAGGGGCACACGCCGGCGGCCCGTTTCTCATTCCCGCGCCTGGGAAAGACGGCGGTTGCGGCGGTGGACGGCGATCAGCGCGACGGTCCCGAGCAGGACCAGCAGCACGCCGACGGCCAGCCACCACCCGATGTCGGCTCCGGTGGCGGCGAGGGTGCCGACCCCGCCACCGGCCACGCCGACCCCGGCGCCCGGCATCTTGTACATCCGGACCTCGCTCAGGCCTGTGCGGAACGACGGCGGAAGATGCGCGTGCCGACCGGCACCGCGACGGCGCCGAGCAGGCCGAGCCCGATCCAGAGCCCGGCGCCGGACGCCAGCGGCATCGGCGGCGCGGCCGGGCCGCAGGTCGCCGACGACACGATCACGTCACCCGAGCCGAGCGCCTGGAGCCCTTCGCCGAGCAGCTTCACGTGGACGGCGTTGACCGTGAGGCTGCCGTCCTTGTTCTTGACCTGCTCGTTCAGGATGATCGTCGCCACGTTGAGCGCCCCGAGGCCGACCTTGATCTGTGTGTTCGCCGCCGGGGCCGCGTCGACCGCGCCGACGCTGCCGAGGTTCGCGCCGACGAGCTTCGTGCTGCCTTCGACGCCCTTCTGGGTCGCGGTGCAGACGGCCTCGACGAGCTTGATGCCGACGTTGCCGAGCGCCGCCTTCAGCAGCGGCAGCCCGACGTCGGCGGTGCTCGCCTTCGCCGTCACCGCACCGGAATTCTCGTCGCGCTTGGCCTCGGTGTTGATCGCGCCGGCGGTGAGGATGCCGGTGAGGTCGACCTTCGCCAGGCTGTTGCTTGTCGGACCGGCGGTGTTCGCGGCCGCGAAGGGGCCGGCGTGCACCGCGTTCTGGCCGAGCAGCTTGACGTCGACCTTGACGCCGTACGCGGACCCGTCGCCGGGGGCCGCCGACGCGGGAGCCGCGCCGGCGAGCACGACGCTCGCCACGACCGCGGCGAGCAGGCCGCCACGGCGCACGAGGGAGCTCTTCATCAAGTGGTCCTCCGAATTCGCTGGATTTATCGGGGGTGCGTGACGGCGGCGCGGATCGAACTCGCTTGCCTGGACTCGGCACGCGGATCGACTATCGCGAAGACGGCGTCGAATAGCACACGAAATTTCCCGAATCACCGGATCGGGTAAGCCTGGGGACCGTTTCCGCTGGTCGTTTTCGACATCACTCGGATGGTCTAACAAGTTCGGTGAAGTTCCAGCCGATTGGGGCGGCGTTTCCACCCCTCCGAGTGGAAACGCCCGGCCCAGGTGTTCTACGCTCGCCGGTGCCCGCAACTTGATCGGGAAATCGACACCGAGAGGAACGTCGTGGCGGTAGCGAGCGCTCCGAACTCAGGAATGGCACGGTTTCCGCTGGTCGCGGCGCTGAGCGCGCTGGCCGCCGCGGGGGTCGTGGTGGTGCTGGCCGAGCGGTTCTATCGCGAACTGGAAGTGCGGCTCGCCGGTGCGATCCTCGATCTGTTCACTACATCGGGTGTTTATGTGGCACCCGATCGGGAGTCCGTTTACTTTGGGTTGACCGGCGCTACGCCGTTCGGGTTGAGAATGACGCCGGAATGTTCCTCGGCGTTCCTTTTGCTCCCGCTGCTCGTTGTGACGATGGCCATGCTCTACTTCCGGCCGTCGAATGCGCGGCGGCTGTTCTTTTCGCTCGGCATTTCGGCACTTGTCGTCGTACTGGTGAACCAGCTGCGCATTCTGACGATCGTCGGGCTCGTGCACTCCTTCGGCACCGACGAGGGCTACTACTGGGGGCACACGCTGCTCGGTTCGATGGTGAGCGTGTTCGGCGGCGCGGTGTCGATCGTCCTGTTCGTCCGGCTGGCCACGCGGAAGAAGAACGCATGAGCGTCAAGGTCCTCCTGGCGATCACGCAGGCGTTCGCGCTGACCATGAGCGTGGCGTTCCTCGTCTACGTCGTGGTCATCGTGGTGCCGTACCTGCGCCGCAAGCCCGGCCCGGTCGGCGACCCCGACGGCTTCACGTGGCACTTCTTCGTGCCGTGCCGCGACGAGCAGACCGTCATCCGCGAAACCATCCGCTACCTGCGCACGAACTTCCGCCGGGCGCACGTCTGGGTCGTCGACGACGACTCGGAGGACCGCACCGCGCGCGTCGTCCGGATGCTGTGGCGGCGCCACGGCGGCTACGACCCGTACCTGCACCTGGTGCCGCGCGTGCGCCCCGAAGCCCGCACCGGCAAGGGCGACGCGCTGAACGCGGCCTACCGCGCCCTGAACGGCTGGATGGGCCCGGACGCGAGCCGCGACGACGTCGTCGTGGTGGTCGTCGACGCCGACGGCCGCCCGGAGCCGAACTGCCTCGAGGTCTGCGCTGCGGACCACCTCTTCGGCGACTCGGGGGTCGGCGCGGTCCAGCTCGACGTGTGGATGGGCAACGCCGGCACCCCGCCGCCGAGCCGCAACCCGGTCGGCCGCTGGTTCGGCCTCAAGCTCGCGCAGCTGCAGGACCTGGAGTTCCGCACGGCGATCGCGGCGATCCAGACGTCCCGCGGGTTCACCGGCACGATCTCCATGGGCGGCAACGGCCAGTTCACCCGCCTCACCGCGCTGGACTCGATCGCGGGCGACGCCGGAGAGCCGTGGCGCGGCTCGCTGCTGGAGGACTTCGAGCTCGGCGTCCACCTGCTCACCGCGGGCTGGCGCACCGGGTTCACGCCGGATTCCCATGTGGCGCAGGAAGGTCTGTACAGCCTGCGGCGGTTCCTCGTTCAGCGCACGCGGTGGGGCCAGGGCACCATGCAGTGCGCCCGCTACCTGCGGCGGATCTGGGATTCCCCGCACGTCAGCACGCTCGGCGCGGCGGAGATGATGTACTACCTGGCCCAGCCGTGGCTGCAGCTGCTGGGCTCGCTGCTGTACCCGATCCCGTTCGTGCTGCTGGTGATCGGCACTGCGGGCGATCCGGCGCAGATGTGGACGTGGTTCACCGGTGGCGCCTGGATCCTGTTCGCCATCTACGGCTCGTTCGGGCTGCTGCCGTTCCTCGTCTGGGGCCCGATCTACCAGCTGAAGTGCTTGCGCAGCAGGAACATCCTGCGCGGGTTGGGGATGGGCTTCGCCTACGCCCTGTACATCTACACGTTCTACGTGACGTCGTGGCGCGCGCTGTTCCGGCTCGTCCGTGGCCGCAACGGCTGGGCGAAGACGCGCCGCAACACCGAGCAAGCGGCCGGGGTGAAGGTCGCGCTCGACGCGTGAGCGCGACCTCCACCCGGGGGATCAGAACGCCGGGACGATCCGGACGTCGTCGGCCTTGACGAAGGCGATCCGGTGCCCGAACTGGATCTGGACGTACTTGAGCTTGCCCTTCACCACCACGTGGTTCGCCGGGTCGAAGGTGGTCGCCCAGTAGTACTCGGAGCCGACGGTCCCGCCCGAGGAGTACTTCTGGTCGGCGGCGAGCGTGTACGGCAGCGGCGTGATGGCCTGCACGGTCACGCCGGCCGGGTACGCCTCCGGCTCGGGGTACGCGCGGCCGTAGACCGGCACCGTCGCCAGGCCGGGCTTCGGCGTCACGACCCAGCCGATCGCGGGCTTCGCGACCCGGGCGCCGCGCGGGTTGTGGAACCAGCCCTTCTGGCCGAGGTACCAGATCGCCGTCCAGTCACCGCGGACCTCGGCGACGGCGTACCGCTGCCCGGTCGCGACCCGGCTGCCGACGTCGGCGACGTCCATGGTCGACGCCGTCCCCTTCGGGTGCAGGCCGATGTCGACCAGCAGCGGCGAGGTCTCACTCGGCTCCGAGTGCAGCACCACGGCCTCCGAGCCCCGCGGGGTGCACGGCGTCCCGGGGCTGTCGCAGCCGGTGAACGCGGGCTGGTTCTTCGCGAAGTCCGGGTCGATGGTGACCAGCGACGAGCCGGGCAGGCCGAACCCGCCGAGCGGCGCGCCCAGCAGGTCGAAGTAGTGCGACCAGTCCCAGTAGGGGCCCGGGTCCCAGTGCATGCCCGCGATCGTCGACGGGACGGTGCCCGGCACGTTGTCGTGGCCGATGATGTGCGCGCGGTCGAGCGGGATGCCGTACTTGCGCGCGAGGTAGCCGACGAGCTTCGCGCTCGTGCGGTACATGGCCTCGGTGTACCAGGTGCCCTTCGCGGCGAAGCCCTCGTGCTCGATGCCGATGGACTTCGCGTTGACGTACCAGTTCCCGGCGTGCCAGGCGACGTCCTTGGTCGGCACGTGCTGCGCGATCAGGCCGTCGGCCGAGCGGATGCTGTAGTGCCAGCTGACGTAGGTCGGGTCCTGCACGAGGTTGAGGACGCCGGCCCAGTAGCCCTCGGTGTCGTGGATGACGATGTGGTCGATCTTCTGGCTCTCGGGCCGGTTCGCCAGGTCGTGGTTGCCGTAGTCGTCCTTCGGCAGCTCCTGGTACGGCGCGGGGACGGACTCGCAGGTGACCCGCCGGGGGCACTCGACGCCCGGCGGGTTCGTGTCGGGGTGCTGGGGGACGACCAGGTCCGGGGTGGCGGCGAGGGTGATCTGCTGGCCGTCGTCCGTGGTCCGGGTGGTGCCGGTCTTGATCGTGTCGAAGACCTCGTCGGCGAAGGTCTGTGCCGCGGCCGGGTCGGTGGACCCGCTGTACTTCGCGACGGCCTCGTACCAGTTGTTGCCGGTGTTGTACTTCGCCAGGAGGGCAGCGCCGCCGCGGATGTTCTGGGCCGGGTCGGTGCGCAGCGTTCGTGCGTCGGTTCGGAGGAGGTTCGCGGCCTCGTCGACGGTCTGCAGCGTCGGGGGCGGAGCGGCGGGGCCGGCCTGGGGGTGCTTGGCCGGACGGGCGTCGTCGCCGCGGGGGTCCTCGGTGCCCTCGTCGTGGTGGCTGGTGGCCGCGCCGGCCTCGCGGAGGTCGGTGAGGTGCATCGGCCCGTAGCCCGCGGACGTGCTGGGGGTGCCGCCGTTCGTGTCCCAGCGCGACTCGAGGTAGGAGACGCCCAGGAGGATGTTCTCCGGGACGTTGAACTCCTTCGCGGCTGCGGCGAAGTCGCGTTGGCGCTGGTTCCCGGGATCGGCTTGGGCCGGAGCCGCGGCCAGGCCGGTGAGGAGGGCGACGGCGGCCGCGGTGGCCGCTGTTCTTCGGACGGGGCGGGACATGGGCATCAACCCCCAAGGTGCAGGTGCCAGAGGTGAGAACCTAACCAGAAACTCACGCCGGGGGTAAGGGCCGTGTGGTCTGTCCTGCGGAACCTTCGCGGAACCTTCGCGGAACAAAGAGGCCGGTCAGCGCCCTTCCGACGGCGCTGTCCCACGTCGGGTGGACCCTCCTTGCACGACTGGCACTCACGTGGCTAGAGTGCTAAATGCACGGCCCGAACAGCCCCGGCACCCGCGACGGCGGGGGTGGTAGAGCCGTAACCACATCCTGCCAACGCTTTCGACGACCGTGGAGGTCAACCCGGTGAGCGTGAACATCAAGCCGCTCGAGGACAAGATCGTCGTCCAGACGAGCGAGGCCGAGGAGACGACCGCTTCCGGCCTCGTCATCCCCGACACCGCCAAGGAGAAGCCCCAGGAGGGCAAGGTTCTGGCCGTGGGCCCGGGCCGGATCGACGACAAGGGCAACCGCGTCCCGCTCGACGTGAACGTCGGCGACGTCGTCATCTACTCCAAGTACGGCGGCACCGAAGTCAAGTACAACGGTGAGGACTACCTGATCCTGTCCGCCCGCGACGTGCTGGCCGTCATCAACTGACGTCCGCTCGCAGCGCATGACGCCCCGGGCCCCGCACAACGCCGGGGAGCGGGGCGTTCTTGCGTCCAGAGAAAGGTAAGCGGAACACGCTATGCCCAAGCAGATCAACTTCGACGAGGACGCTCGTCGCGCGCTGGAGCGCGGGGTGAACAAGCTCGCCGACGCGGTCAAGGTCACCCTCGGCCCGCGCGGTCGCCACGTCGTGCTCGACAAGAAGTTCGGCGGCCCGACCATCACCCTCGACGGCGTGACCGTCGCCCGTGAGATCGAGCTCGACGACCCGTTCGAGAACCTCGGCGCGCAGCTCGCCAAGAGCGTCGCCACCAAGACCAACGACGTCGCCGGCGACGGCACCACGACCGCGACCGTGCTCGCGCAGTCGCTGGTGAAGGTCGGCCTGCGCAACGTCGCGGCCGGCGCCAACCCGACCTCGATCGGCCGCGGCATCGAGGCCGCCGCGGAGAAGGTCATCGAGGTCCTCAAGGCCAAGGCCACGCCGGTCAAGGGCCGCGAGAACATCGCCCAGGTCGGCACCGTGACCTCCCGCGACGCCAACATCGGCGCACTGCTCGGCGAAGCCGTCGAGAAGGTCGGCGAGGACGGCGTCATCACCATCGAGGAGTCGTCGACCCTGGCGACCGAGCTGGTGATCACCGAGGGCGTCCAGTTCGACAAGGGCTTCCTCTCGGCGCACTTCGCGACCAACCCGGAGGAGCAGAAGGCGATCCTCGAGGACGCCTACGTCCTGCTGCACCGCGAGAAGATCTCGGCGCTGGCCGACCTGCTCCCGGTGCTGGAGAAGGTCGTCGAGGCCAAGAAGCCGCTGCTGATCATCGCCGAGGACGTCGACGGCGAGGCGCTGTCCACCCTCGTGGTGAACTCGCTGCGCAAGACGATCACCGCCGTCGCGGTCAAGGCGCCGTTCTTCGGCGACCGCCGCAAGGCGTTCCTGGACGACCTCGCGGTCGTCACCGGCGCCGAGGTGATCTCCGCGGAGATCGGCCGCAAGCTGTCCGACGTCGACCTCGGCGCGCTGGGCAAGGCCCGCCGCATCGTCGTCACCAAGGACGACACCACGATCGTCGACGGCGCCGGTTCGAAGGACGAGATCGCCGGGCGGGTCGCGCAGATCCGCAAGGAGATCGAGACCACCGACTCCGACTGGGACCGCGAGAAGCTGCAGGAGCGGCTCGCGAAGCTCGGCGGCGGCGTCGCGGTCATCAAGGTCGGCGCGGCCACCGAGACCGAGCTGAACGAGCGCAAGCACCGCATCGAGGACGCCGTGGCTTCGACCAAGGCGGCCGTCGAGGAGGGCATCCTGCCCGGTGGCGGTTCGGCGCTGGTGCACGCGGTCAAGGAGCTCGAGGGCGGCCTCGGCCTGACCGGTGACGAGGCCACCGGCGTGCGCATCGTCAAGGACGCGCTGTCCGCCCCGCTGTTCTGGATCGCGACCAACGCGGGCCACGAGGGCGCGGTCATCGTCAACAAGGTCCGCGAGCAGGACTGGGGCCACGGCTTCAACGCCGCCACCGGCGAGCTGACCGACCTGCTGGCCGCCGGCATCGTCGACCCGGTCAAGGTGACCCGGTCCGCGGTGGCGAACGCCGCCTCGATCGCGCGTCTCGTCCTGACGACGGAGTCGTCGATCGTCGAGAAGCCGGTCCAGGAAGAGCCCGCCGCGGCGGGCCACGGCCACTCGCACTGACGCAGTTCCACGAGAACGGGGCGGTACCTCTCGCGAGGTGCCGCCCCGTTTTTCGTGCCTTGACGGCACGGAGGGCGGCACCCCACCCGGTGCCGCCCTCCGATGTCTGTGGCGCTCAGCCTGTGGCGCCCTCAGCCGCCGGACATGCTGAGCGCGCGTTTGTCCGACTTGATGATGTGCTCCCGTTCGGACTCCGAGAGCCCACCCCAGATGCCGTACGGCTCGTGCACCGCCAGCGCGTGGCTGCGGCACATCTCCAGGACCGGGCAGCTCAGGCAGACGGCTTTCGCTCTGGCCTCCCGTCGTGCCCGCGCCGGGCCCCGCTCGCCGTCCGGGTGAAAGAAGGACGCGCTGTCCATCCCCCGGCACGACCCTTCGAGCTGCCAGTCCCACATGTCGGCGTTGGGTCCTGGGAGCCTGCGCGTGTCTGCCATCCTGACCGCCTCCGTCATTCGGTCGATGCCGCTAGCTGCTCTGCTGTGGTGCCGATACTCCATTCGGTGCAACGGCGGTAACGTTAGAAGCGCGCCAATAGTTGTTCAAGCGATTCGGTTCGATTCAGCCGTTAGGCATCCCCCGGATGTGTGAGCAGGGCTTTCGCCTCCGGTTGCCGACTGCGCTGGGTGCCTGGATATTGAGGCTCGTGGGAGCTGGGTCGGGCACCGAAGAACCCACCCTGCCGGTGGCCTCGGTCGCCCGCCGGCTCGGGGTCGCGCCGTCCACCCTCCGAACCTGGGACCGCCGCTACGGACTGGGGCCCAGCCGGCACACCGACGGCCGTCACCGCCGCTACGGCACCTCCGACATCGGCCGCCTCGAACTGATGCAGCGCGCGCTGCTGAGCGGCGCGTCGACGGCCGAGGCCGCGCGCTACGCGCTCGAACAGATGCCGCGGTCGGGACCGCCGCAGCCGGAGGAGCCTTCGGAACCCGCCGGCGCGGCGGCGGCCGACGACGCTCTGGAGGTCCGCTCCCGCCTGGCCCGCCGGCTGAGCACGGCGGCGCTGGCGATGGACGTCGGCGCGGTCCAGCGGATGCTGGCGGACACGATCGCCGAGCTCGGCGTGCTCCCGGCGTGGACGGGCGTGATCGAGCCGGTCCTGTCGGCGCTCGGGGCGCGGTGGCGCGGAGCGAGCGCGGGGGCGGAGGTCGAGTACCTGCTGGCGGAGTGCGTGTTCGCGGCGCTGGTCCGGGCGACCCCGGTGCTCGACGAGCCCCGCAACACCCGCCCGGTCCTCCTCGGCTGCGTGCCGGACGAGCGCGACTCGATGCCGATGTACGCACTGGCGGCGTCCCTGGCCGGGCGGCGGATCGGCGCGCAGCTGTTCGGGGTGCCGCTGCCGGCCGAGGTGCTGGCGGTGGCGGTGCGCCGCAGCGCGCCGGCCGCGGTGGTGCTGTGGGCCCACGGGCGTGGGGTGGCGGACGCGCGGCTGTTCGCGAGGGTGTCCCGCGGAAGACAGCGCAGCCGCTTGTTCGCCTGCGGCCCGGGCTGGGACCCGGCGGGCCTGCCGGACAAGGTGGAGCTCCTGACGGACCTGCCGGGTGCGGCGGACCGCATCGAGCACGTCCTGGTCGGTGGGCACCGGTGAGTTTTGTCGGACCCACCCACTAGAAAGGACGGGTGCACGAACCCGCCCTGAGGGCCGCCGCGTTCGGGAGCGACCCGCTGCCCGATCCCGCGGTCGTGCGCGGGTCCGGCAGCCCGCGCGAAAGGCTGCTGGCCGCAATAGTCCTCGGCGCCCAGGGCCGGTACGCGGCGGCGGCCACCCTGCTCGACCGCCTCCGGCACGAGGCCGACCCGGTGACGGCGTCGCTCGCCGCCAGCACCCTCGCATCGCACCGTCGGCAGCTGGGCGGGCACCGCCTGGCCCGGGCGCTCGACGGGGAGGGCCTCGCCAGGGTCGCCCACCTGGAGACGAAGGCCGCCCCGGATGGCCTCGATGCTGTGGGCGCGAAGGCCATCTCTCGCCGCCCCGAGCCCGCCGCCGGCCGCTCTGGGGTCCTGACCGGCCGCGATCCTGATGTCCTCGCCGCCGCCGCGAAAGCCTCCCGCCGCCCCGAGGCTGCCGCCGGCCGCCCGGGTGGCCTCGACGCCACCGCTACAGAAGCCGCCTCCCGCCGCCCCAAGCCCGCCCCCGGCAGCCCCGAGCCCACCCCCGGCCGCGACCCCGACGGCCTCGATGCCGCCGGCGCGAAGGCCGACGCCCTCCTCGGCCTGGCCGCCGACAACCTCGCCCTGGGCCGTCTCACCGCCGCCCGCAGGCTCGCCGAGCGCGCCGCGGCCGAAGACGCCGGGTGGCGGGCCACCGTCCGGGGCGGCTGGGTCGGCGCCGAAATCGCCCTCGCCGCAGGTCAGGGCGCCGATGCCGTGCCGCACGCCCGGCGCGCTTTCGAAACCGCGCGAGCGCGGGGCGCGCGGCGGCACGCCGTGAAATCCGGGATTGTGCTGGCCGTGGCCCTGAGTGCGGCCGGCGCTCCCGATCACCGGAAGATTTCGGACGACCTTGTCGGAAATGCAATGGCGACCGCCGACGAATGCGAACTCCTTTCACTTTCGTGGCCGGCAGCGCTCGTCGCGGCCGACCTGCGCCCAGGACACGCCGAGGAGTATCGATTCAGAGTGGCGCAGGTGTTGCACGCAGTGTTACGAAGCGCAGATCCTTGCGGGAGGAGGGTTGCGGGGGAATCACCATGGGTCCCCGTCCCGGGTGGTTGAGCCGTCGGAATGGGGCGTTCCGGCATCCGGGCTAAGAAACTTCAAAAAAAGCCACCGGATCGTGTCAAGGTTCGGGCTAAAGCGTCCGATAGGGGAAGAGGAATGTCACCCGGCTGCAGGAAGGAAACCCCGTGACGACGGTCTTGATCTGCGACGACCGACGCAGTGTCCGTGAAGGGCTCACCCGAGTGATGTCCGCGGTCCCTGGGGTCAGTCGCATCGACTGCGTAGCGCACGGTGACGAGCTGCTGGCCCGGTACTCCCGTCAGCCCGTCGACGTCGTGCTGGTCGGGACGCAACGCGCGGTCCCGACGGGTGTCGAAGCCACCCGGCGGCTCGTCTCGGCCAACCCCCAGGCGAACGTCATCGTCTTCGGCGCCCCGGACGACGCGGGCAGCATCGCCGCCGCGATCGCCGGCGGTGCTCGCGGCTACCTCCGCTGGGACGCGTCCCGGCCGGAGCTGGTCGCCGCGCTGGCCCACACCCTGGCGAGCACCTCGGTGCCCGCGCCCCGTCAGCCGTCCGACCCGGGCGTCCAGCTGACCGAGCGCGAGCTTCAGGTGCTCCGCGGGATGAGCCAGGGCAAGAGCAACGGCCAGATCGGCCGCGAGCTCTACCTGTCCGAGGACACGGTCAAAACGCACGCCCGGCGGTTGTTCCGCAAGCTCGGCGTGCGCGACCGCGCGCAGGCCGTCGCCCACGGCTTCCGCCGCGGCCTGGTCAGCTGACCTCCCGCTCTCCCCGTTCCTGACACGGCCGGTGCACAGGTGACGACGGGCCAGGGCGCACCGCCCTGGCCCGCACCTATGTGGTCCCCATCACGGTCCGGCGTTTCGATCCGGCGGATTCCCGCGCCGCCACCCCGTCCCTCCGGCGGATCTCGTACCCGCAACCCGGGTTCGCTCGTTGAACCGGCGACCTCGACCGCGGGTCTGCAGGAAACCCGCACTTTCGCTGTTCCGGCAGCCGCGGCGCGCCCGGGCACACCGCGCCCGCCGGTCCGGAGCGAGCCGACGGTACGGTAGCGGTCACCGGTGCGCGGTGGAGGCGACCACGGGCCGGGTTCTTTGCCCACCTACACGTAACACTGGGACTGTTGTCTGCGATGGCCAATGTGGGGGATGGACTGGATGAGCCGGTCGCCGCTGCTGTCGAGGGAGATCCCCAGGCAGTGGAGCGGCTGCTGGCTGCTATCCGTCCACTGGTAGTGCGGTATTGCCGCGCCCGGGTTGGCAGGCAGGAGCGATCGTTCGCTTCGGCGGACGACGTTGCGCAGGAGGTGTGTCTCGCGGTGCTAACGGCATTGCCCTCGTACCGCGATCAAGGCCGCCCTTTTCTGGCCTTCGTCTACGGGATCGCCCAGCACAAGGTGGCCGACGCGCATCGCGCGGCGGCCCGCAACCGCGCCGAGCCGGTGGCCGAGATCCCCGACGAGGTCGAGGTCGGGGTCGGCCCCGAGCAGCGGGCGCTGCAAGGTGAGCTGAACGAGCGGATGTCCCAGTTGTTGCAGGTGCTGCCGGACAAGCAGCGGGAGATCGTGGTGTTGCGCGTGGTCGTCGGTCTGTCGGCGGAGGAGACCGCGGACGCGGTCGGCTCCACGCCCGGCGCCGTCCGCGTCGCTCAGCACCGCGCCCTCGCGCGGCTGAGAAAGGTCCTGGCCGCAGAGGAGGTGATCTGAGTGACCGGTCACGAGAAGAGGTTCGAGCCGGATGACGTCTTCGCCAGTGGCTTGACGGCGTCGGAGGCGGAGTTCGCCGCCGACCTGTCGGCTGTACAGGCCGACGACGCGCTGCTCGACGCGCTCGGCGGGTCCGACCCGGCACTGGCCGACGGTCTCGGCGACCAGGAGCTCAACGCGTTGCTGGTGGCGTGGCGAAGAGACATCGACAGCGAGCCGCTGGCCGAGCTGGTCGACGTCGACACCGCCGTGCGCACCGTCAGCACCGCCGCTCTCGCCAAGCGGCACGCTTCGAGCGGACGCCGCCGCAGGCTGCTCGTCCCGGTCGCCGTCGCCGCCGCCGTGCTGGCGATCGCGTTCACCGGCACCGGGCTGGCCGCGCGCTCCGCGCAACCCGGCGACACGCTGTGGGGCCTCGCGAAGGTCCTCTACGCCGATCACACCCGTTCCGTCGAGGCGGCCGCGACAGCGAAGCTCGACCTCGAGAAGGCCAACCTCGCCATCGCCGGCGGCAACCTCGACGCCGCCCGCCAGGCCCTCCAGGACGCCCAGGCCGCCCTGTCGCAGGTCACCGACGAGGAGAACCGCGACCAGCTGATGGAGCAGCACCGGCAGCTCGCCGCGCAGCTGACGAACCCGGACGCGCCGGTCCAGGGCCCGATCCAGACTTCCCTGCCGTCGGCCACGCCCGGCGCACCGACGAGCCAGGCACCACCGGCCGGCTCGGCATCGTCCCTCCCCGGCAGCGGCAGCGGCACGACGAGCCTCCCGGGCAGCGCGACCCCGACGCCGACCCCGCCGCCGACGACCACGCCGGCCCCGCCGACGACGACCCCACCGCCCCCGACGACCACCGGCGCCACCGGCAACGAGCCGGGCACGCCCCGCAGCGAGTCCGCGGGCGGTCAGTCGCAGGGCGTCGGCGAGACGCCGTAGCAGCAGTCGCCCCCCGGCAGCGGTCAGCGGCACCGCGACCGCTGCCAGGCAGGGCGCACGCTGAGCGGAGCCGCCTCGCAGGCCCAGCGCCGACGTCACCTGCACAGCAAAAGGCCCTGGTGAGCGAACTCACCAGGGCCTTTTCGCGTCTCCGAAGAGCGCTCAGTAGGCGCTTTCGTTGGCCGTCACGCCGTCGGCGAAGCCGCGGCAGTAGTCCCAGCTCACGTAGTCGCCGGGGTTCGGGTCGTAGGCCGGCTCGTGCGGGCGCATCCGGCCGTCGGCCAGGAGCTGCTCGAGGCTGGCGCGCAGCAGGTGCCAGTCGTGGTAGTGGGGTTCGTCGCATTCGCCGCAGTCGACCACGATCCCGCGGACACCGCGGGGTTCGAGGAGGGCCTGGTAAACCGCCAGGTCCGAGAGATCGGCCAGCAGTTCGGTGCGTTCGGAGTCGCTGATCGGCTCGTCCAGCCGGTCCTCGGGGTCTCCGAATGCGCGGGCCGGGTCGTCCGGGTCGTCCGCGAACGGGTCTGGAGGCAGGACATCGTGCGCCACGGCCTGCACGGTACCGGGCGGCCCCGCCGGCCCGCCCACCGCCCGGGGCGGGCGGGGAGCGACGGATATCATGAGGGGAAGGCTCCGAGTCGCCGTTGATCGAACACAGCGACACGCTCATCCCGCGCCAGGAAGGCCCTTCACCCGCTATGACCAGCGACGGCACCACCGCCCCCGTTCCGGCCAAGTTCGCCATGCTCGGCCTGACCTTCGACGACGTGCTGCTGCTGCCGGCCGAATCGGACGTCGTTCCGAGCACCGTCGACACGAGCTCCCGGCTGACCCGGAACATCACCCTCGGCGTCCCGCTGGTGTCCGCGGCGATGGACACCGTCACCGAGGCGCGGATGGCCATCGCCATGGCCCGCCAGGGCGGCATCGGCGTCCTCCAGCGCAACCTGCCGATCGACGAGCAGGCCGCCGCGGTCGAGGTCGTCAAGCGGTCCGAGGCCGGCATGGTCACCGACCCGGTCACCTGCGCGCCGGACGCGACGCTCGCCGAGGTCGACGCCCTGTGCGCGAAGTTCCGCATCTCCGGCGTGCCGGTGACCGACGCGGCCGGGACGCTGGTGGGCATCATCACCAACCGCGACATGCGGTTCGAGGTCGACCACAGCCGCCCGGTGTCCGAGGTCATGACCAAGGCGCCGCTGGTCACCGCCCAGGTCGGGGTGTCGGCCGACGCCGCGCTTGGCCTGCTGCGCCGGCACAAGATCGAGAAGCTGCCGATCGTCGACGGCGCGGGCAAGCTCCGCGGCCTGATCACGGTCAAGGACTTCGTGAAGACCGAGCAGTACCCGAAGGCGACCAAGGACCCGGACGGCCGGCTCATCGTCGGCGCCGCGGTCGGCGTGGGCGTCGACGGCCACAAGCGCGCGATGACGCTCGCCGAAGCGGGTGTCGACGTGCTGATGGTCGACACCGCGCACGGGCACTCCCGGGCGGTGATCGACACCGTCGCGCTCCTGAAGAAGGAGCTCGGCGAGTCCGTGGACATCGTCGGCGGCAACGTCGCGACCCGCGCGGGCGCCCAGGCCCTGGTCGACGCGGGCGTGGACGGCATCAAGGTCGGCGTCGGCCCGGGCTCCATCTGCACCACCCGGATCGTGGCGGGCGTCGGTGTGCCGCAGATCTCGGCGATCTACGAAGCCGACCAGGCCGCGCGGCCGGCGGGCATCCCGGTGATCGGCGACGGCGGTATCCAGTACTCGGGCGACATCGCGAAGGCCATCGCGGCCGGCGCGTCGACGGTGATGCTGGGCAGCCTGCTCGCCGGAACCGCCGAGTCCCCGGGCGACCTGATCCTCGTCAACGGCAAGCAGTTCAAGGTCTACCGCGGCATGGGCTCGCTCGGCGCGATGCAGTCCCGCGGCCAGGGCAAGTCCTACTCGAAGGACCGCTACGCCCAGGATGACGTGCTCAACGAGGACAAGCTGGTCCCCGAGGGCATCGAGGGCCGGATCCCGTTCCGCGGCCCGCTGTCGAACGTCGTGCACCAGCTGATCGGTGGCCTGCGCGCCGGCATGGGGTACGCGGGTGCCGAGACGATCGCGCAGCTGCAGGAGGCGCAGCTGGTCCGGATCACGGCGGCCGGGCTCAAGGAGAGCCACCCGCACGACATCACGATGACCGTGGAAGCGCCTAACTACACCACCCGCTGAGACGGCCCCATCGGACATTCCGCCAACCCTCCTCGATCGCGAGACTGGGCTTCCAGCGATCGAGGAGGGAAGCGGAATGGCGGTTTCGCGAAGGATGGTGGCGGTGGCGGCCGCGTCGGCGGTTCTGGGGCTCGGTGGCGGCGTAGCGGCGTCGGCGGCTCCGAGCACCCCCGCCCCGGCCCAGGTGCAGTCGCCCGGGGAGATCTGGAAGCGCACCGAGCTGTTCTTCGGCACCGGCAAGCCGGATGGCACCGAGGTGACCGACAAGGAGTTCGCCGCGTTCTCCGACCGCGAGATCACGCCGGCGTTCCCGGACGGCTTCACCCGACTCGACGGCAGCGGCCAGTGGCGCGGCGGGTCCGGTTCGATCGTGCGGGAGCACACGCACGTGATCGTGCTGCTCTACCCGTTCGGCGACCGGGACGCCGAACGGCAGATCGAAGAGGTCCGCGCCGACTACGAAAAGCAGTTCCAGCAGGAGTCGGTACTGCGTTCGGACTCCGTGGAGAAGGTCTCCTTCTGAGTTCCGGTGACCTAGCGTGCTTACGGTAATCGGTCTATCGCCTTGCGTGGCAGTCGTGGTGTGCACTAGGACACATGACGGTCCTGCGCAGGGTGTTCTTCACGGCCGTCGCCGTCGTGTCGCTGTTCCTCGGCGGCATCGTCTGCCTCATGTGCCAGGTGCTGGCCGGCCGGGACGCGCCGACCTACCGCGTGGAGGGGCACGTGGTGTCCCACACGCGCGGCGCCCTCCCGGTCGGCGGCTACGGGGACGCGGTGAGCCACACCGTCGCGGTCGACGCCGGCGACCGGCACTACCGCGTCACCGCGGTCGATCCCGGCCTGGACCTGCCACCCGGTCAGCCGGTGACGCTCGACGTCTCGACGGCGGACGGCAGCATCGCGTACCTGCGCGCGGGCGGCGGCGTGGTGGACCTGCGCTCGGGGGTGGTCCGGCCGGTCCTGCTGATCGTCGCCAGCCTGCTGGCGCTCGGCGCGGTGTACTTCGGCGCGGTCCGGCTCAACGTCTACCCGCCGGTGGCCACCTGGCTGGCCCTCGCCCTGGGCGCGCTGCTGGCGCCGGTCGCCGTGTTCGTGCGGGTGTAGCCATGGCCGACAAACTGCTCTCACCAGCGCTTCTGGCGGCCGTCGCCGGAGCGGGCCTGGCCTTCGGGACCTACGGGATCCTCGAATCCTTCGGGCCGTCCGAACGGACGGAAGCCACCGTCGAGACGCGGCACAACGAGCAGCCACCCTCGGGCGAACGCCTCTACGAACTCGTCTTCCGCACGGCTTCCGGCGAGCACTTCAAGGTCCGCGAACCCGATGCGCGCCTCGACCTGGAGCCGGGGTTGCCGGTCGGGCTGCAGGTCTCCGAGGTCGGGCGGAAGGTCCAGGCCGTCGAAACCGGCGACCGCCGGGTGAGCACCGATTCGCTCGGCTCCGTGGCCTGGCTGGCGGTGGCGTTCGGGGCGGGCATGCTGCTCGTCGCGCTGGTCCGGGCCACCGGCACGGACCGGCCCGGCCTGGCCTGGGTGAGCGCGACGGCCGGGTTGGCGGTGGGCGCTCTGCCGGTCCTGCTGCTGTTCTAACCCCCGTGCGCGGGTCACCCACGCGGACTAGCGACAATGGGGCACGGCAGATTGTCGTCGTCGGAGGAGGCTTCACGTGCGGGACCTGGTCGAGATCGGGATGGGCCGCACCGCGCGGCGGGCTTATGACCTCGACGACGTCGAGATCGTGCCGTCGCGGCGGACCCGGTCGTCCTCGGTGGTGTCCACCTCATGGCAGATCGACGCCTACCGCTTCGACCTGCCGCTCGTCACGCACCCGACGGACGCGATCGTCTCGCCCGGCACCGCGGTCGCCGTCGGCGAGCTGGGCGGCCTGGGCGTGCTCAACGCCGAAGGGCTCTGGGCGCGGCACGCGAACGTCGAAGACGCCATCTTCCAGCTCGTCCGCGCGGCCGAGGACCTCGAAGACCCGACCGCGGTCGGCCGCGTGCTGCAGGAGCTGCACGCCGCGCCGATCCGGCTCGACCTGCTGACCGAGGCGATCAAGACGGTCCGCGAATCCGGCGTCACGGTGGCCGCGCGCGTCAGCCCGCAGCACGCCGCCGAGCTGACCCCGGACCTGATCGCGGCCGGCGTCGAAATCCTCGTCGTGCAGGGCACGATCATCTCCGCCGAGCACGTCCAGCGCGACGCCGAGCCGTTGAACCTCAAGGACTTCATCGGCCGCCTCGACGTCCCCGTCATCGCCGGCGGCGTCAGCGACTACCGCACCGCGATGCACCTCATGCGCACCGGCGCGGCCGGCGTCATCGTCGGCCACGGCTACACGCCGGGCGTGACGAGCACCGACCGCGTCCTCGGCATCGGCGTCCCGATGGCGACGGCGATCATCGACGCCGCGGCCGCCCGCCGCGACTACCTCGACGAGACCGGCGGCCGGTACGTGCACGTGCTCGCCGACGGCGGCATGACGACTTCGGGCGACATCGCCAAGGCCATCGCCTGCGGCGCGGACGCCGTCATGCTGGGCTCACCGCTGGCCGCCGCCTCGGACGCGCCCGGTCAGGGCCTGTACTGGACGGCGGCCGCGGCGCACCCGTCACTGCCGCGCTCGCGCGTGGCGGCGGGCCCCGACTACGCCGTCGACCTCAAGACCCTGTTGTTCGGGCCGTCGTCCGACGCGGAAGGCGTGGTGAACCTCTTCGGGGCGCTCCGCCGAGCGATGGCGAAGACGGGCTACTCGGACCTCAAGGAGTTCCAGCGGGTGGGCCTCACCGTCCGTCGGTGAGGTGCTCGAGGAACCCGCGGAAAGCGGCCGCTGAGCAGACGAGGACCGGCCGGGGCACCGCTTGCTTGGTGTCCCGGACCCCGACGACGCCGGGGCCGGTGCCGATCTCTACGCAGGCGTTCTCTTCGAAGTGGCTGTGGCTCGACTTGCGCCAACCGGTGAGCGTTCGTGGGCTCATCGTGGTGTCTCCCGCCCTTGTGTCCCGATCGGCGGTGATTCGCCGACGTGGACATCGACCACCGTGGAGATTACCCACTATTGTCGTCGGACAACCATAACCGGCGAGTAACTTACCTCTGGTCAGAACGCGGAGCCGGAGTTACGCTCCAGGTGTGACTGCCAGTAACACCACCACCAGCGCGGGTGGCCCCGACTACGACGTCGTCGTGGTGGGGTCGGGGTTCGGCGGCAGCGTCGCGGCGCTGCGGCTCACCGAAAAGGGCTACCGGGTAGCCGTCGTCGAAGCGGGCCGGCGGTTCGCCGACGACGAGTTCGCGAAGACGTCGTGGGACCTCAAGCGCTACCTGTGGGCGCCGCAGGTCGGCTGCTACGGCATCCAGCGCATCCACATGCTCAACGACGTCATGGTGCTGGCGGGCGCCGGTGTCGGCGGCGGCTCGCTGGTCTACGCGAACACGCTGTACCGGCCGCTCAAGCCGTTCTACCGCGACCGGCAGTGGGCGCACATCACCGACTGGGAGTCCGAGCTCGCGCCGCACTACGACCAGGCGAGCCGCATGCTCGGCGTCGTCACGAACCCGACCATCACGCCGTCGGACGTCGTGATGCGCGAAGTCGCGAAGGACATGGGCGTCGCCGATTCGTTCCACCCGACGCCGGTCGGGGTCTACTTCGGCAAGCCGGGGGAGAAGGCGGCGGATCCGTACTTCGGCGGCGCCGGTCCCGAGCGCGTCGGCTGCACCGAGTGCGGCTCGTGCATGACCGGCTGCCGCGTGGGCGCGAAGAACACGCTGGTCAAGAACTACCTCTACCTCGCGGAGCAGGACGGTGCGAAGGTCATCCCGCTGACGACGGTGACGTCGGTGCGGCCGATCGACGGCGGCTACGAGGTCAGCCTCAAGAAGACCGGGACGACGTCGAAGAGGTTCCGGACGACGATCACGGCCGGGAAGGTCGTCTTCGCGGCCGGGACCTGGGGCACGCAGAACCTGCTGCACCGGATGAAGGACACCGGGACGCTGCCGCGGTTGTCGCGCCGGCTCGGCGAGCTGACCCGCACCAACTCCGAGGCGATCATCGGCGCGGCCCGCACCGACGTCGACGAGAGCCGGAACTTCAGCCGCGGCGTCGCGATCACGTCGTCGATCCACCCGGACGAGAACACCCACATCGAGCCGGTCCGCTACGGCAAGGGCAGCAACGCGATGAGCCTGCTGCAGACGATCGCGACGGACGGCGCCTCGCCGGTGCCGCGCTGGCGGCAGGCCGTCACGTTCATGCTCAAGCACCCGGTCCAGGCGGCGAAGCTGCTCAACGGCTACCGCTGGAGCGAGCGCACGGTGATCCTGCTGGTGATGCAGAGCCTGGACAACTCGATCACGACCTACACGCGCCGAGGTCCCTTCGGGCGGCGCAAGTACACCTCCAAGCAGGGCCACGGCGAGCCGAACCCGAGCTTCATCCCGGCGGGCCACGAGGCCAACGAGCGCACGGCCGGGCACATCGGCGGCATCGCGGGCGGCACGTGGGGCGAGATCTTCGACATCCCGCTGACGGCCCACTTCATCGGTGGCGTCCCGATCGGCGCGTCGGCGGACGAGGGCGTGATCGACCCGTACCACCGCGTGTTCGGCTACCCGGGTCTGTCGGTGGTGGACGGCGCGGCGATCACGGCCAACCTGGGCGTGAACCCGTCGCTGACGATCACGGCCCAGGCCGAGCGGGCGTTCTCGTTCTGGCCGAACAAGGGCGAGGAAGACCTGCGGCCGCCGCAGGACGCTCCCTACGCGCGGCTGGAGCCGATCGCGCCGAAGAACCCGGCCGTTCCCGCGGATGCGCCCGCCGCCTTGCGCCGATCCTCCTAGACTCGGAGCCGTGACGGCATCCGAGAAGGCACACGCCCTGCTCGACGGGGTCAGAAAGCTCGACGACGAATGGGCACGGGCCATCGGTGGCCTCGGCGAACCCGAACTCCGCGCCCCCAGTGCGCTGCCCGGGTGGTCGCGCGCCCACGTCCTCGCGCACCTGGCCCGCAACGCCGATGGCCTGCACAACCTGCTGGCCTGGGCGAACACCGGCGTCGAGAACCCGATGTACACCAGCCCGGAAGCCCGCGAGCGGGACATCGAAACCGGCGTCCGGCACGGCGCCGCCGACCTGCTCGCCGACTTCATCGCCTCGGCCGGGCGCTTCGAGCAGTACGCCGCCGCGATGCCGGACGACGCCTGGGCGCGCGAAGTCCGCAACCGGCAGGATGTGCCCATCACCGGGGCCGTCGTCGCGCGGATGCGGCTGTCCGAACTGACCATCCACCTCGCCGACCTCGACCACGGCTACGACCTCGACCGGGTGCTCGCGCTGCTCGGCCCGCTCACCGAGGACGTCGTCCAGCACGCCATCTTCTCGCGCGGCGCCCACCTCCCCGCCCTCCGCCTGGTCGCCGACGGGTTCGAATGGACGATGGGGGCCGCCCCGAAGACGACCGTCCGCGGGTCGGCCGGGCAGCTGCTGGCCTGGCTCAGCGGGCGCTCCGACGGCGCCGCCCTCGACGGTGACGTGCCGCCGATTCCCGCCTGGGCGTGATCGGCCCGCTCCGCCCGGTGAACGCCTTGCGTCCGCTCTACACTGGGCGTTCCCGGCACCGAGGAGTCCGCTGTGGACAGTGAGCACGACCAGGGGCGGCCCGGCGTCCCCCGGAGGGCGTTCCTGCGCATCGCGGGCGTCTCGGCCGCCGGTGCCGTCGCCGCCGCGTGCGGGCCGGACCAGCCCGCGGCCCCGGTCGCGTCGACCGCTCCGGCGCCCACGGCGGCCGTCCCGTCCGCCGGCGGGCTGCCCACCGGCCCGCCGAACTGGGACGACCTGCGCACCAAGCTGACCGGCAGCCTGCTGCGTCCGGGCACCGACGGTTACGACACCGCCAAGCTCGGCTTCAACCAGCTGTTCAGCGGCAACAACCCGGTCGCCGTCGCCACCGTGGCCACCGTCGAGGACGTCCAGACCTGCCTCCGGGCGACCGCCGGGCGCGTCACCATCGCCGCGCGCAGCGGCGGCCACAGCTACGCCGGCTATTCGGTACCCCAGGGCGGCCTGGTCGTCGACGTCGCCGCGCTGAACAAGATCGACGTCCAAGGCGGCAAGGCCGTGATCGGCGCCGGCGCGAAGCTGGCGGACGTCTACGCCGCGCTGGCGGCGGCCGGCCGCGCACTGCCCGCCGGGACCTGCCCGACGGTCGGGATCGCCGGGCTGACCCTCGGTGGCGGCATCGGCGTGCTCACCCGCAAGTACGGCCTGACCTGCGACCACCTGAGCTCCGCGCAGGTCGTCACGGCCGACGGCCGGACGCTCACCGCGTCCGCGGGCTCCGAACCGGACCTGTTCTGGGCCCTGCGCGGCGGGGGTGGCGGCAACTTCGGCATCGTCACCGAGTTCACCTTCGACACCGAACCGGCGCCGCCGCAGCTGACGGTGTTCTCGCTGCGCTTCCCGGCCGGGTCGGGCGCCGGCGTGCTCGCCGCGTGGCAGCAGTGGATCGCCGCGATGCCGCCGGAGCTCTGGGCGAACCTGGTGCTCTCGGGCGGCTCGCCGGTCCAGTGCCGCGTCGGCGGCTGCTACGTCGGCGACTCCGCCGGGCTCAACACGCTGCTCAACAACCTGACCACGAACGCGGGCGCGCGGCCGGCGCAGCGCGTGGTGAAGACGCTGGACTACCTCGGGGCCATGAAGTACTTCGAGGGCAGCTCGAACCGCCAGTCGTTCGTCGCGTCCTCGCGGATCATCACCACCCCGGTCGACGCCGCGAAGGTCGTCGCGGTGGCCGACGGCAAGCCGGGCGTGGACCTGCTCATCGACAGCCTCGGCGGCGCGGTGGCCGGGCCGGCCAAGGACGCCACCGCGTTCTGGCACCGCGACGCGCTGGCCAGCGTGCAGGTCTACGCGAGTGCCACGGCGAAGACCCGGGCGAAGGTCACGCAGACGGTCGGCGACGCCGTCGCGGGGCTCGCCGCGGCCGGTGCGGGCGGCGGCTACGTCAACTACATCGACCCGGCCCTGCCCGACTGGAAGACCGCCTACTACGGCGACAACGCCAAGCGCCTGCAGGACGTCGCGAAGAAGTACGACCCGTTCAACGCCTTCCGGTTCGGGCAGGGCGTGGTCAGCTAGAGGTCGATGCCGGTGAAGACGGTGACGCGTTCCTCGGTCAGGTCGTGCATCGCGGCCAGGACGCCTTCGCGGCCGACGCCGGAGCCCTTGACGCCGCCGTAGGGCATCTGGTCGGCGCGGTAGGACGGGACGTCGCCGATGATCACGCCGCCGACCTCCAGCTCGGCCGAGGCGTGGAACGCCAGCTGGACGTCGGTCGTGAAGACGCCGGCCTGGAGACCGTACGCCGATTCGTTGACCGAGCGGAAAGCCTCGTCCACGCCGTCCACAATGGACACCGCGAGCACCGGCCCGAAGATCTCCTCGTTCCAGGCCTTGGTGTCCGGCGGGACGTCGGTGAGCAGCGTCGGGGCGACGGTCGCGCCGTCACGGGTGCCGCCGGTGAGCACCTTCGCACCCGCCTCGACGGCCTCGTCGATCCACGCGACGATCCGCTCGGCGGCGGCTTCGTCGACGACCGGGCCGACGTCGGTGTTGCGGTCGTACGGGTCGCCGGTGCGCTGCGCCTCGACGGCTTCCACCAGCGCGGGCACGAACTCCTCCGCCACGGCCGCGTCGACGATCACCCGCTGCACCGCGATGCAGGACTGGCCCGCCTGGTAGTTGCCGAAGGTGGCGATCCGGTGCGCGGCGCCTTCGGGGTCGGGCCAGTCGCGCAGCACGACGGCGGCCGCGTTGCCGCCGAGCTCGAGCACGACGTGCTTGCGCGGCGCGGCGTCCTTGAGCGACCAGCCGACCGGGCCGGAGCCGGTGAACGACACGACCGGCAGCCGCGGGTCGGCGACGAGCGCCTGCGTTTCCTTGTTTCCCAGCGGCAGCACGGAAAACGCGCCTTCCGGCAGGTCCGTCTCGGCCAGGATCTCGCCGAGGATCAACGCCGACAACGGCGTCCGCGGTGCCGGCTTGACGATGATCGGTGCGCCGATCGCCAGCGACGGCGCCACCTTGTGCGCCACCAGGTTGAGCGGGAAGTTGAACGGCGCGATGCCGAGCACCGGCCCGCGCGGGACGCGGCGGGTCAGCGCCAGCCGCGCTTCGCCCGCCGGGTCGGTGTCGAGGCGCTGGACGTCGCCGGTGAAGCGGCGGGCCTCCTCGGCGGCGATCCGGAACACCGACACCGCGCGCTTGACCTCGGCTTCGGCCCACTTGAGCGGTTTGCCGTTTTCGGCGGTGATCACCTCGGCGATCTCCTCGGCCCGTGCGGCGAGCACGCGCGAGACGTGGTCCAGCGCTCCCGCGCGCTGGTGCGCGGGGCTGCGCCGGAACTCCTTGGCGACCGCGGCCGCGGCGGCCACCGCGCGTTCGACCTGGTCCGGCCCGGGCACGGCGACCGTGGCGACCTCGCTGCCGTCGTACGGGTGGTGCACGACGAGGGTGGTGGCGCCCGCTTCGGGGCGGCCGGCGATCCAGGCGGGGCGCGGCTCGGGGGTGATCATGTCCATGCGTACCAACGTAATCAAGGCCGGGGCCCGGCCGGTGGACCCCCACCCGGACGGGTCACGGCTCGATGAGCACCTTCAGCGCTTCGCGGTCGGCCATCGCGCGGTAGCCGCCGGGGACGTCTTCGATGCCGATGGTGCGGTCGAAGACCTTGCCGGGCTGGTACTTGCCGTCGAGGACGTCCGGCAGCAGCTCGGGGAGGTAGTGCCGGGCCGGGGCGACCCCGCCGGTGACGGTGACGTTCCGCCGGAACAGTGCCGGGCCGATCGGGCCCTCTTCGTACTGCGGGACGCCGACGCGGCTGACCGCGCCACCGGGGCGCACGACGCCGACGGCCATCTCGAAGGCGGCCTTCGTCCCGACGCATTCGAGGACCGCGTGCGTGCCTTCGCCGTTCGTCAGCTCGCGCACCTTCTCGATGCCCTCCTCGCCGCGCTCGGCCACGACGTCGGTCGCGCCGAACTCGCGGCCGAGGTCGGTCCGCGCTCGGTGGCGTCCCATGAGGACGATCCGCTCGGCGCCGAGGCGCTTCGCGGCGAGCACGGCGGAGAGTCCCACCGCGCCGTCGCCGACCACGGTCACGTTCTGGCCCTTCGCAACGCGGGCCTTGGTGGCGGCGTGGTGGCCGGTCGGGAAGACGTCGGACAGCGTGAGCAGCGACGCCAGCAGCGTGTCGTCCTCGGTGTGGGGCACCTTGACGAGGGTGCCGTCGGCCTGCGGCACGCGCACCGCCTCGCCCTGCCCGCCGTCCACGCCCTTCGCGCCCCAGAAGCCGCCGTGCAGGCAGGACGTCTGGAGCCCCTCGCGGCAGAACACGCAGGTGTTGTCCGAGTAGACGAAGGGCGCGATGGCGAGGTCGCCCTTCTTGACGGTGGTGACGTCGGCGCCGGTCTCCTCGACGATCCCGAGGAACTCGTGCCCGATGCGCCGGCCGTGCTCGCTCGGCGCCATGTCGGCGTACGGCCAGAGGTCGCTGCCGCAGATGCAGGACCGCACCACCCGCAGGATGACGTCGGTCGGGTCGACCAGCTTCGGGTCGGGAACGGTCTCCACCCGCACGTCACCGGCACCGTAGATCACTGTCGCTCGCATACTGGGGCCTTCCCTGGGCGGAACGTGACAAACGCGGCCGCGTCGACACCCCGGATTTTCGTCCATGCCCACGCGCCCCGCATCCCGTCCCGGTCGCCCGCCCCTCCTGCCGCGGCTTGTCGTGAGTGGTAAGGCGGGTTCTAACCCGCCTTACCACTCACGACCGGCTGCGGTAGAGGTCGCGCAGGAGGAGGACCTCGGCGCAGTGGTGGATCATCTCGCGGTGGATGTGCAGCACCAGCGTGGCCATCGGGTACTGCGCGTACGGGCCCTCCGCCGGGCCGCACGGCCGCGCCAACGCCTCTTCGTCGAGCGACTGCACCCCGGCGATCCACTGCGCGTACAGCTTGTCGAGCTCCGAGAGCGCTTCGGCGGCCGTCCCGGGGTACGGGTAGCTGTCGTAGCCGATCGGCTCGCCGCCGAAGTGCGACCCGATCCGCGCGCCGAGCACGCCGACCAGGAGGTGGCCGAGCCGCCAGGCGATCGTCGTGACCGGCGGGGGTGCCGGCTCGGGGTAGGCCCAGTCGATGGTGAACGGGCCGGTGCCGGGTTCGTCGTCCGACTTCCGCGGCCGCACGGTCCAGCAGTCCGCGACCGGCTCCCAGTAGTACTCGTCGTCGGTGAGTCCCTCGAGCTTCGGGCGCGTGTGCACCTTCCAGTGGAAGTCGAGCTGATCGGTCAGTTCCTTCGTCCAGTCCACAGCCATACCGGGCACCGTAGGCCGGATCGAGGACAGGGACGGCCCTGAATCCCGGGTGACCGGGCCCACCTGGGACGATGGTGGGGAATCCCGCTTCTCGCCAGGAGGTCGCCAGGTGCCCAACCCCACCGGTCCGGTTCTCGTCGTGGACTTCGGGGCGCAGTACGCGCAGCTGATCGCCCGGCGCGTCCGCGAGGCACAGATCTACTCGGAGGTCGTGCCGCACAGCGCGTCCACCGAGGAGATCCTCGCGAAGAACCCCGCGGCCATCATCCTTTCCGGTGGTCCTTCGAGCGTGTACGCCGAAGGCGCGCCGGGCATGGACCCGAAGCTCACCGAAGCCGGCGTGCCGATGTTCGGCATCTGCTACGGCCACCAGCTGCTGGCCAGCGCGCTCGGCGGCGTCGTCGAGCCGACGGGCGTCCGCGAGTTCGGGCGCACCGAGGTCCGCGTCACCGGGGACGGCGGTGTCCTGCACGCCGGCCTGCCCGCGCACCAGCCCGCCTGGATGAGCCACAACGACAGCGTCACCAAGGCCCCCGAAGGCTCGGTCGTCACGGCCTCTTCGGACGGTGCCGCGGTCGCCGGCTTCGAGGACGTCCAGCGCCGCTTCGCCGGCGTCCAGTACCACCCGGAGGTCGCGCACTCGCCGCACGGCCAGGAGGTGCTGCGCCGGTTCCTGCGCGACATCGCCGGCATCGAGCCGCAGTGGACGACGTCGTCGATCGTCGAGGAGCAGGTCCGGCGGATCAGCGACCAGATCGGCGACGGCCGGGCCATCTGCGGCCTGTCCGGCGGCGTCGACTCCGCCGTCGCGGCCGCGCTGGTCCAGCGCGCCATCGGGGACAGGCTGACCTGCGTGTTCGTCGACCACGGCCTGCTGCGGGCCGGCGAGCGCACCCAGGTCGAGCAGGACTTCGTGTCCGCCACCGGGGTCAACCTGGTCACCATCGACGCCCGCGAGCGGTTCCTGGACGCCCTCGCCGGCGTCACCGACCCGGAGCAGAAGCGCAAGATCATCGGCCGCGAGTTCATCCGCGTCTTCGAGCAGGCCGAGCGCGACCTCAAGGCGGTGGGCGACTACAAGTTCCTGGTCCAGGGCACGCTCTACCCGGACGTCGTCGAGTCCGGCGGCGGCGAGGGCACGGCCAACATCAAGAGCCACCACAACGTCGGCGGCCTGCCGGACGACCTGGAGTTCGAGCTGGTCGAGCCGCTGCGGCTGCTGTTCAAGGACGAGGTCCGCCGCGTCGGCACCGAGCTCGGGCTGCCCGAGACGATCGTGCAGCGGCAGCCGTTCCCCGGCCCCGGTCTGGGCATCCGGATCATCGGCGCGGTCGACCAGGAGCGCCTCGACACGCTCCGGGCGGCCGACCTGATCGCCCGCGAAGAGCTGACGGCGGCCGGCCTGGACCGCGACATCTGGCAGTGCCCGGTGGTGCTGCTGGCCGACGTCCGCAGCGTCGGCGTCCAGGGCGACGGCCGGACCTACGGGCACCCGGTGGTGCTGCGGCCGGTGTCGTCCGAAGACGCGATGACCGCGGACTGGACGCGCCTGCCCTACGAAGTCCTGGAGCGGATCTCCACGCGCATCACCAACGAGGTCGCGGAGGTCAACCGGGTGGTGCTGGACGTGACGTCCAAGCCGCCGGGCACCATCGAGTGGGAATGAGTTCCCGGTGGGCAAGGCTCGAGGCCCCGGCGTGGGATCCGGGGCCTCGAGGGTTTTCGGGGGTCAGCGCCGCCGCTTGCTGCCGAACGACGCGCCGAGGAGCATGAGCCCCACGAACACCGCACCGCCGGCGATCACCCAGCGGAAGTCGAACGAGGGCAGCCAGCTCGCGCCGTCCGAGAGGACGTACGCCGACACCAGCAGCGTCGCGACGCCCATGATCAGGGTGAAGACGTCCACACCGCCGCGCTTGGCGGGCTGGGTGTCGGCCGGGTTGTCGTAGGCGTAAGGGTTCTGGTCAGTCACGCCGCACCTCCACGTTGCCCACGCTGTTCGAAACCTTCAGGGTGATCTTCTGGCCGCCGACTCCGTCGGGGCCGTTGTCCGTGCCGGTCAGCGCGGGCTGGCTGATGCCGTCGGACGAGCGGTTGAAGCACGACGTCTCGCCCGCGCCGGTGTGGCAGTCGAAGGTGACGTCGGCGTTGGCGGGCACGATGACCGTGGTGTCGCCCGCGCCGTTCGAGATGGTCGTCGCGTACGGCGCCCCTTCGGGCAGCTCGGTCAGGTCGACCCGGTAGTCGCCCGCCGCGTGCTGGTAGACCGGCTTCAGTTCGGCCGCCGTCTGCGGCCTCTCCTGGAGGTCCCCGACGCCGCCGCGGACGTCGAAGTCCTTGAACGGCGACGCCGTCAGCACCAGCCCGGCGATGGCCAGCGGGATGGCCAGCCCGATCAGGCCGCGGCCGCCGCGGGCGAAGGCGCCGGCGACCAGGCCGATGCCGACCACGCCGAGCACCAGGCCGATGATGTGCTGTGCGTCGAACCAGGTGGCGCCGTTGAGGGCGGCCAGCACCGCGCCGCCGGCGGTCACCACGGCGAGTGCGAACGTCGCCGAGCCGACCTTCGACCGGTGCCGCCGCTGCGGCGCCTCGAACGAGGGCGCCGGCGTGGGCCGCGGCTCCTGGGCGGGCGACGGCGCGTCCGGGAGGTCCCAGCCGGCCGGGTCGGCGGCGAGGGGGTCCCAGCCGCGCACCGGCGAAGGCGCCTCGGCGGTGTCGGTCATGGTGAAGGCTCCGTTTCCGGTGAAGGCCGGGTACGACGTCCGCGCGGCGACCGGCGCGGGGCGGTTCTCGTGGCCGCGGCTGCGGTGCAGCAGGTAGAGAGCGGCGGCGATGAGGGCGCAGCTGATCAGCCCGCCGCCGTTGAACCACGACCCGGTGACCGAACCCCCGACGCTGACGACGGTGAGGACCATGAGCACGACGGCGAACGCGGGCGACACCGAAGACCGGCCGCGCCCGATCAGGCTTTCGAAGCCGGAGACCTCGTCGCTCTCGCCGGGCAGGAACAGCCAGCCCAGCAGGTAGAAGGGAACGCCGAAGCCACCGAAGATCGTCGCGACCACCAGCGCGATCCGCACGACGACGGGATCGATGCCGTAGCGGTACCCGATGGCGGCGGCCACCCCGGCGACCTTCCGCCCGGCGTGCGGCCGTCGCGGCCGGCTGGCCCAGAAGTCCTTCACGGTTTCCTCGAAGCCGTTCAGGACCCCCGGCTTCGTGCTCGCACCACTCATACCGAGAAGCATGCGGCACCGAGTCCGGCGGGACATCCGGGATGGTCCCTGAGGTTTCCCCTGGCTCACTGGATCAGGGGTTTCCCGGATGGAACCGCATCCCCGTGCGTGTGACCATGGACGGCGTGCAGGAGTCCCTCGACCACGTCACCGCCGAGCAGGCGATCGCGCCCGCGGACCCGAGCAGGCCCAAGATGTTCCGGCGCCGGTCCGGCCGGGCCGTCGCCGGAGTCGCCGGCGGGCTGGCCGATCACCTCGGCGTGCCGGTCGTCTGGACGCGGGCGGCCTTCGCGCTGCTCGCCGCGCTCAACGGCGCCGGGCTGCTCGCATACGGCCTGCTCTGGGTGTTCGTCCAGCAGCGGTCCGACGAAGCCGCCGACGCGCCGACCCCGAAGGAACGCCAGCAGGCGTTCGGCCTGATCGCGCTGGGGATCGGCCTCGCCGTCGCCAGCGGGACGCTCACCGGGTCCATCAGCGCCTGGGTCGCGGTGCCGCTCGCCGTCGCCATGCTCGGTCTCGCCGTCGTCTGGCGCGAGGCCGACGAATCGCAGCGGCGCCGCTGGCGGGCCGGCGCGAAGGACGGCTTCGCGGGGGCGTTCCTCGGCGGGGGCGGCTGGTCGGCCGCGATCCGGATCATCGCCGGCGTCGCACTGGTGATCACCGGCATCACCGTCGTCGTGTTGCGCAGCGGCACCCTCGACCAGGTCCAGTTCGCGCTGATCGCGGTCCTCGCGACGCTGATCGGCGTCGCCGTGCTGACCGTGCCGTTCTGGCTGCGGCTGGTCCGGGACCTCTCCGACGAGCGCAAGGCCCGCATCCGCACCGACGAGCGGGCCGAGATCGCCGCCCACCTGCACGACTCGGTGCTGCAGACCCTCGCGCTGATCCAGAAGCAGAGCGAGCAGCCGCGCGAGGTCGCGCGGCTGGCCCGCAGCCAGGAGCGCGAGCTGCGCGGCTGGCTCTACGGCCCGAACGGCTACGGCAAGCCCGCCGAGAACGCCGAGGAGGCGACCGGCCAGCTGTCCGAGGCGCTCGCGACGGCGTGCGGCGAGGTCGAGGACACGTTCGCGATCTCGGTCGGCCAGGTCGTCGTCGGCGACGCCGAGCTGGACGAATCCCTTGTCGCGCTGGTCCAGGCCGCGCGAGAGGCGATCGTCAACGCGGCCAAGCACGCCGGCGTCGACGAGGTCAGCGTCTACGCCGAGGTCGAGCCGACCTCGGTGACGGTGTTCGTCCGCGACCGCGGCAAGGGCTTCGACCCCGAACTCGTCCCGGACGACCGCCACGGCCTCGCCGACTCCATCCGCGGCCGGATGACCCGCCACGGCGGCACGTGCAAGGTCCGGACGGCGCCGGGCGAGGGCACCGAGGTGCAGCTCGCCATGCCGGTGAAAGCGGGCAAGGGAGCGGCGTGAGGCGGCTATGCTCGAACTCGTGACTGACACCCAGCGCGAACCGGTGAAGGTGTTCCTCGTCGACGACCACGCGCTGTTCCGCGCGGGGGTGCGCACCGAGCTCGACTCGATCACCGACGAGGTTCGCGTGGTCGGTGAGGCCGGTTCGGTGGCGGAGGCGGTCGCGGGGATCGCCCGCACGAAGCCGCAGGTGGTCCTCCTCGACGTCCACATGCCCGACGGCGGCGGCGCCGAGGTGCTGCGCCGGGTCCGCCCGGAGCTGCCGGACGTGGTGTTCCTGGCCCTGTCGGTGTCGGACGCGGCGGAGGACGTCATCGCGGTCATCCGCGCGGGCGCCCGGGGCTATGTCACGAAGACGATCTCGTCGAAGGAACTCGTCCGCGCGGTGGTCCGGGTGTCGGACGGTGACGCGGTGTTTTCGCCGCGCCTGGCCGGGTTCGTGCTGGACGCGTTCGCCGACCGCCCGGGTTCGGCGCCGATCAACGACCCGGAGCTGGACCTCCTGACGCCCCGCGAGCGTGACGTCCTGCGGCTGCTGGCGCGGGGGTACGCGTACAAGGAGATCGCGTCGGAGCTGTTCATCTCGGTGAAGACGGTGGAGACGCACGTGTCGAGCGTCCTGCGGAAGACCCAGCTGTCGAACCGCTACGAGCTCTCCCGCTGGGCCTCCGACCGCCGCCTGGTCTGAGCGCGCCGCTGTGAACGAACCAGATCGTTCATTGGCTTGGGTTTGGTTAACGGACTAGATCGTTCATCGGCGCCGAGTGGGTTAACGGACTAGGTCGTTAATAGAGCTCGGGCCGGCTAACTAACCAGATCGTTCATTGCGCCACCCCCCGCGTCAGTCCCCCAGGGGAGCGAGTGGCCGCGACGCGCGCCCGGTGGTGTCGTCACCAAGCCCTTCCGCCTGGTCACCGGGCCCGGCCACGACCACTCGCTCCGGCCTCTGCAGCCGCGTCAGCGCGACCCCGCCGAGCACGACCACCATCCCCGCGATCACCCGCAGGTGCAGCTGCTCACCCAGGAACACCGCGCCCAGCAGCACCGAAACCACCGGCAGCAGGTACCCGACCACCGAAGCCGCCACCGCGCCCTCGCTCGCCAGCAGCTGGTAGTTCAGCGCGAACGCGACCCCCGTCGAGCCGATGCCCAGCACCAGCACGGCCAGCAGCGGCCCCGTCGACACGTGCACCGGCGTGAACCCGCCCGCCGGCAGCGCCAAGACCAGCATGCCGCTGGCCAGGATCATCTGCCCGGCCGCGATCGCGTACGGCGAAGACGTCGGCGCCGACAGGTACTTGCCCTCGTAGACGAACGCGAAGCCGTAGCTCGCCGCCGCCGCGAGGCACGCCAGGGCACCCCAGCTCAGCAGCCCGGACGCCTGCCACGGCGCGAAGATCAGCAGGATCCCGCCGAGGCCCACGACCAGCCCCGCCAGCCGGGTCCCGGTCATCCGCGACGACGTCCCCATCAGCGGCGCCGCGAGCAGCACCCACAGCGGCGTCGTCGAGTTGAGCACGCCGGTGATGCCCGAATCGACTGTCGTCTCGCCGATCGCGAACAGCAGGAACGGCAGCGCGTTGTGGAAGAACGCCGCGACCGCCAGGTGGCCCCACGTCCGGCGGTCGCGCGGCAGCCGCGCCCGCTGCAGGCGGCACAGCACCAGCAGCATGGCGGCGCCGAGCACCAGCCGCGCCAGCACCAGCTGCACCGGCGAGAACATCCCCAGTCCCAGCTTGATCCAGAAGAAGCTCGAGCCCCACATCAGCGCCAGCGCACCGATCCTGAGCAGCGTCTTCGTCTCGCCCACCCCAGTCCTCCTTCGACAGCCGACGCCAGCTTCGCCCGGACCAGACGTAAGAACAAGCGAAATTAACTGCATGAACACTTAAGCTGAGCTGTACGATCAGGGCCATGCTCGACGTCCGCCGCATGCAGGTCCTCCGCGCCGTCATCACCAGCGGGTCGATCACGGCCGCGGCCCGCAACCTCGGCTACACGCCGTCCGCGATCAGCCAGCAGCTGTCCGCGCTGGAACGCGAGGCCGGCACCGAACTGCTCGAACGCGTCGGCCGCGGCGTCCGGCCGACGGCCGCGGGCGCGCTGCTGTCCGAGCACGCCGAGACGCTCAGCGCCGAGCTCGCCAAGGCCGAAGCGGCGCTGATCGAGCTCAAGGAGGGCCGCACCGGCCGCGTGGCGATCCGCTACTTCGCGACGGCCGGCGCGTCGCTCGTCCCGCCCGCCATCGCCGCCGTCCGCCGCGAGCACCCCGGCGTGCGCCTCGACCTCAAGCTGGTCGAGCTCGACGACCCGATCCGGGACGTCGAATCGGGCGACGCCGACGTGGCGATCACCGTCTTCCCGCGCCAGACACCGCCCGCCAAGGGCATCGAGCTGGTGCACCTGCTCGACGACCCGTACCGGGCCGTGCTGCCGAAGGCCCACCCGCTGGCCCGCAAGCGCGTGCTGGACCTCACGGAGTTCGCCGAGGAGCCCTGGGTCGGCGTCGACGGCCTCCCCGGCATCTGCCGCGACATCCTGCAGGGCGCCTGCGCGTCCGCCGGGTTCGCCCCGAACATCGTGGTCGAGTCCGAGGACTACCAGACGGCGCAGGGGTTCGTCGCCGCCGGCATCGGCGTCGGCCTGATCCCGGAACTGGGGCTGGGCGCGCAGCACCCGGGCGTGGTCGTCCGCCGGATCCGCAACCCCGAGCCGGTCCGCGCGATCCACGCCGCGGTCGCGTCGCGGGCCACCGGCCACCCGGCCGTCCGGACGCTGCTGGCCGCCATGCGCGCGGCGACCGCCAAGGTGGCCTAGACGAAGAACAGCTCGGTGACGAGGATGCCGACCAGCACCGCGGCGAGGATCGCGGCCACGGTGACCAGCGTCTTCTTCGACACCGGCAGGTTCCACTCCTGAGCCTGGGCCTGAGCGCCCGGCGCGAGCGGCGGTGCGTACTGCGTCGGCGGCGGGACCGGCTGCATCCGCTGCGTCTGCTCCGCCGCGGAAAAGTCGGGCGCGCCGACCGGGAGCTGCTGCTGGAACTGCGGTCCCGACGGCGGCATCGGCGGCCCCGCGGCCGCCAGCCCCGGGTTGAAGGGCGGAGGCGGTGGTGGCGGCATCCCGGGCGCCGTCGGCGGGATGAACGCCGTTTCGCGGCCTTCGGTGATGGCCTTCATCGAGTGGACGGTGTCCGCCATCGTCGGCCGGGTCGCCGGGTCCGCGCGCAGCATCTTGCGCAGCGCCTCGGTCAGGACGCCCGAGTTCTGCGGCGGGCGTTCGGACGACTGGCCGTCGTCCCCGAACGGCGGCACACCCTCCACCGCGGTGTAGAGCGTCGCGCCGAGGGAGAAGACGTCCGCCGCCGGCGTGCCCGGCAGCCCGCGCGCGACCTCGGGCGCCACGTACGCCGCGTGCGGCCCGCCGCCGCTGATGCCGATGTCGGTGAGCTTGACGCCGCCGTCGTCGGCCAGCAGCACAGTGCCCGGTTCGAGCGTGCGGTGCACGAACCCGGCCCCGTGGATGGCCGCCAGCGCGTTGCCGAGCTGGATGCCGAGCTGCGCCGCCTGGTCGGGGGTGAGCCGGCCGTGCTCGGCGAGGAACGTCGCCATGCTGCGCGACGGGATGTACTCCATCACCAGCCAGACGTCCTGGCCGTCGGGCAGCACGTCGAACACCTTGATCGCGCACGGGTGCTCGATCCGGGCCGCGTCCTTGCCCTCCTGCATGGCGGCGGCGCGCGCCTGCTCGGCGCGTTCGCCCGCACCGACCGGCAGGTACATCCGCTTCATGGCGACGGTGCGGAACAGCCGCGTGTCGAACGCCAGCCACACGATGCCCGCGCGGCCGCGGCCGATCGGCTGGTCCAGCCGGAACCGGCCGCCGACGATGGTGCCTTCAGAACTCAAGACTGACCTCGGGGCATCAGGGGTTGGTTGCGGCTGAGCTGGAGGTGGGCGGCTGCTCAGACGTTGAGCTCGGCGGCGGCTCGGAAGTCGGCGTCGTCGTCTTCGGCGTCGTCGACCTCGGCGTGGTCGTCGCCGGTTCGGTGTTCCGCGACGTCGTCGCCCGCTTCGACGACGAGGTCGACTCGGTGAGCGGAGGCGGCACATCGGCCGTGCTGACCTCGTCCTCGGACGTTGTCGGCGTCGGCGTCTCCGACGTCGCGACGGGCGACGGCTTGTTGCTGGACACCGGCGCGGCCGGCGCCTCCGGGTTGTTCGGGCTCAGCAGCCAGACGACGAGCGCGACCAGGCCCACGACCACGATGCCGCCGATGATCGCCGGCCGCTTCCAGGCGCCGGGCTTGCCCTCGTCCTCGTCGACCGGGCTCATCTGCGGACGCGACCGGGCCGGGGGCGGCGCGGGCTCGTCGTCGTAATCGTCGTAGTCGTCCTCGTACCCGCCCTGCTCGTGCGGGGGCACCGGGACGGCGCGGGTGGCGGCCAGGCCGGGCGGGACGCCCCCGGCCGCGCGGTGGTCGTCCTCGTAGCGGTCGTACCCGTCGTAGTCGTCCTCCGGGTAACCGGTGGCCTCCGGGTAGTCGTCCTCGTCGTAGAACGGCACGGCCTGTGTCGGGGCCGCGCCGCCACCGAGCAGCGTGCCCGAGTGGCCTGCGGGGATCTCGTCGAACATCTGGGTCGCGTTCGGGTCGGCGACGGCGGCCGCGCCGAGGACACCGGCGGACGGCGCCATCATCGTCTCGTCCGCCGGGCCGCCGAGCGGCGTCTCGCCGCGGGCGACGGCCGCGAGCAGCTCCTCGCACTCCTCGGCGGTGGGCCGGTGCTCGATCTCCGGGTGCAGCAGCACGGCCAGCACGCTGGCCAGCGGCCCGGACTGCCGCGGCGGGTTGATCTGCCCGGCCGCGACCGCGTGCAACAGGCTCAAGGTGTTCTCGGACAGCCCGAACGGCGGCTGGCCCTCGCACGCCGCGTAGAGCGTCGAGCCGAGGGAGAAGACGTCGGACTCCGGCCCGGGCTCGCCGCCGATCGCGACCTCGGGGGCCAGGTAGGCGGGGGTGCCGGCGATCATCCCGGTCTTGGTCACCGTGACGTCGTCCTTGGCGCGGGAGATGCCGAAGTCGGTGATCTTCACGACGCCGTTGCCGCCGAGGAGGATGTTGCCCGGCTTGATGTCCCGGTGCACGATCCCGACCGCGTGCGCCTCGCGCAGCGCCGCGGCGACCTGGGCGCCGATGCGCGCCACCTCGGTCGGCGGCAGCGTGCGGCGCTCCTGCAGCACGGCGGCCAGGCTGGTGGAGTTGAGGTACTCCATGATCAGGCACGGCTGCCCGTTGTCGTCGGTGACGACGTCGAACACGGAGATCGCGTTGGGGTGGTGCAGCCGGGCCGCGATCCGGCCCTCGCGCATCGTCCGCTGGCGGGCGTCCTCGGCGTCGTGCTGGTCCAGGTGCGGCTGGAGCAGGAGCTGCTTGATGGCCACGGTGCGGCCCAGGACCTCGTCGTGCGCCTGCCAGACGGCCCCCATCGCGCCCGTGCCGATCCGGCCGACGATGCGGTACCGATCGGCGACCAGACGACCCTCGTCGCTCACGCGACCTCCCTTTGGGCTCCGGCTTCACCAGGCGGGGTGGATCGGTGCCTGGTGACGCGGCCGCGAGCACGCCGCTTCGCTGGAGCGTATGCACATGTCGTGGGCTCTGAGCCGGCTTTTCCGAGACCGGCCCGTGACAAGGCTAGGCGCTCACTCTGCGCACACGAATTCGGCACGGGCACTTGAACCAGGGGTGAAGGGGTGATCGCCGTGGGCTACATGTACTGGGCCGAGACGAGCTCGGCTTCGGTGATCAGCCCGCCGGTGTCGGCCACCCGGAACAGCTGGGTGACGCGCACCAGGGCGCCGTCCGGCCGGTGCAGCGTCGCGACCGCGAGGATCGAGCCGTCCGGCTGCATCTGCGTGTCGGCTTCCTGGACGTCGATGGCGTCCATCGAGCTCCAGGTGCGGACCAGCTCGCCGGCCGTGCCGTCGACCAGCGCCGGGCTCAGCAGCGACAGCGCGGCGGCCGAGTCACGGGCGATCCGGGCGTAGAACTCCTTGACGGCCTGGATCTTGCGGCTCGCGCTGCGGGCGTCGGCCGCCTTGTCCGGGACCTGGCCGGCCGCGGCCGGCGTCGGCTGGCTGCGCGGGGTGGGCCGGGCGGCCGGGGTGTCCTCGGCCTGCGACGTCGCCGGGCTGTGCCGCTCCGGCGCGCTGCCGCCGGCCTGGTGCTGCGGAACGGCGAGGCCGCCGAGCTCCGCGGCGCCGGTGAACCCGGCGGGCGTGGACTGGCCGCCGGACGGGGAGGCGGCGCGGTGCGAACTGGTCAGCATCGGCGCGGCGACCACGGCGCCGGCCACGAGGGCGCCCGCGGCGACCAGCCCGGTCAGCTTCGCGCGGCGCGCGAACCGGCTTTCCGGCTCGCCGGCGGCTTCGGCCTGCTCGGGCTCGCGGACCGGCTCGGTCCGGGCCGGCAGGAACCGTTGCGGGTCGCGGAAGACCTGCTCGAGATGGTCGCGGTCGGCGTCGGCGACACCGTCCAGGATGTCGGCCGGGATGACGTCCTCGACGCGGACGGCGTGAGGTGACTCACGCCGCGTGCGCTGCCGATCAAGCACGAAAGTCCTCGCTCTGGGTTCCGGGGACGGTCACTCGGCCGTTCGGCCGGGCTCCCGCTGGTCCGGTCGGCCGACTCGTGGCCGGTTTCCGGATTCGTTGTCGTCAGGTAACCCTGTGCGGACGGCGACCACCAGGCTCTGTCGCCGGAATGCCGTCGCCACACGACGAGCGGCAGCTTATGTCACCCACCCGGACCAGGCATAACCGCTCGGCGCACCGCACGTGCATCAGAACGGGCGAACCGCACGTGCAGGATCGGCTACTGGCCGTCAGCGGTGATCTTGTCGCCGTCGCCGAAGGTCAGCGTGCGTTCCTCGACCGTCTTGGTCCCGTCGGTGTGGGTGACTTCGACGGTGTTGACGGTGACGCCGCGCTGCTGGTCGATGCTGACCTTCTTGACTTCGAAGTAGGCGATGCCGGCGTACCGGTCGGCGAGTGCCTGCGGTCCTTGGTCGTGCAGCCGGCCGGTGGTGACCGACGACGCGGCGGCCGGATCGGTGGTGACGGTGTTGAAGAACTTCTCCGAGTTGTCCCCCATGGTCTGGGCGTCCGGCGGGAAGGAGTACCACCACGGCGGCTTGACCGGCGTCTCCCGCTGAGCGGGCGTGACCGGCGGCTTCCGCGGCGTCGCGTTCGGGACGGCGGGACCGGTCGTCGCCGTGTCGGGGACCGCGGTGTCCACGTCGGGCGGGGAGGCGGAGCCGTCAACCGGCCCGGCACCACCGCCGCTTTGGGGCTTCCCGCTCTCCTCGGGCCGCACCGCGGTCTCCGGTCCGGCCGCGGAGCCGCCCTGCGTGGGCGCGCGGTGCTCCCCAGTGGGATCGGCGATCGTCGGCACGCCCTGGTAGCCCGGCCACGAGCCCTGCACGGCCTGGTCCACCGGCGGTTTCCCGACCAGGAAGGAGCCGGCGCACAGCAGCCCGACGACCACGGCACCGGACGCGCCGGTGGCGAACCAGGCCGCCTTCCGCCACGTCTTCGGCGGCGTCACGGAGGCGGGCACGGACCCGATGGTGAAGCCGCCGAGGCCGTCGATGGGCGGGGCGGAGTAGACGCGGACGTCATCTTCGTCGAGGTCGACGCACCGGGGAGCGGGGGCGGCCAGCGAGACGCGGGTCCGCCGGGCCACCTGCTCGGCATGGGTCTCGGCGACGGGTGCGTCATCCGGCTCGCCGTCTTCGACGTCGTCGAGCGGGAGACTCCCGTGCGAGGAGGGGAAAAGAGGAGCCCCGGGCCGCCGGTCACGCGGCTGCGGCAGCGGAAGCAGCCCGGAAACGGGCGGATCGGGCTCGGTGGCGAGGTCCCGAAAAGGGCGGTGGCCCACCTCCGGTTCGGCCAACCATCCCGAGAAACCGGCCCCGTTCGACTCGGCGGGGTGCCGTCGGAAGCAGCCATCAGGTCCGCCCGGGTCTTGGTGCGGCAAGGCATAGGCCTCGCCGGGCCCGTATCGCAGGCCGGCTTCCGGTGGCTGCAAGGCGTAGGCGTCACCCGGCCGGTACCGCAGGCCGGGTTCGGGTGGCTGCAAGGCATAGGTGTCGCCCGGCTCGTATCGCAGGCCGGGTTCGGGTGGCTGCAAGGCATAGGTGTCGCCCGGCCCGTGCCGCAGACCAGGTTCGGGTGGTCGCAAGGCATAGGTGTCGCCCGGGCCCTGCCGCGAGCCGGCTTCCGGCGCACCAGCGGAATGGTGCCGCACCGGGCGGTGCTGCAGCAGCGGTGGCGTCCAGCTCTCCGCGCCGCCGCGCCGGTGCCGCCCGGGATGCGCGGGCGCGGCACCGCGTCCGTGGAACTCCGTGCCTTGGCTCATGTGGGCTCGACCACCCGGCGGCGCGGTCCTGACGCCATCCGGCGGCACGACGACCCGATCGGAGCACCCTCACGCGCGGAATCCCGTTCGGAATACTGCGCAAATGCACGCGCACGCGACGGTAGGCGCGCGGGGCTGATGCCCCCGCGCGTCCCCCGGGCATCGCCCGACCCAGACGCAAGGGTCCTCACAACCTCAACCCTAGGAGCATCCGGCGGAGAAAGTCCCCCCCAAACCTGCAAGTTGCAGAGGTTTCACTCGGTCGGGCGCGACCGAACGGGCGATGGTGACGCTGCGAAGTTTCACGCAGCGCCATCGCCCCTGATCAGGGGTTTCAGCCTCCCGTGCGGTAACGGTCCCGCGTGGATTGCAGCGCCTTCGTCGCCACCACACCGCTACCCGCGGCGACGATGATCGCGAAGATGTCCAGCGTCGGTCCCCCGGCCGTGAGCAACCAGGCGAACAGCGAGGCCGCGGTGGTACCGCCGGCAACGGCCCACCTGCTCTTGACGTACTGCGCGACCGGAGCACCCCCGGCCCGCTTACCCGCCGCGTTGTTGAGCAACGCCAGATACCCCACATGGCCCAGCGCGGCCAGCACGCTCGCGAGCGCGACGATGACGGCGATGAGGTTCACGAGCCAGTCCATGGCTCCAGTCTGCCCGCACGGGGGCCGTCGGTGCCTCGGGGAAGTCCCCGAATTCGGGCAACCGTTACCGGCCGAGCCGCCCGCGGCCCAGGTTCAGCAGCGCCATGGCCAGCTGCCGGCCGTCCGGGCCGAGCTCGCGGTAGCGCGCGAGCACGTCCATCTCGCGGTTGTAGACGATGCGCGTGCCACCGGCGGCCATCCGCGCGGCCCCGATCGTCTTGGACACCTCGACCCGGCGTTTGACCAGCCGCAGGATCTCCTTGTCCAGGTAGTCGATCTCCTGCCGGAGCGCCGCGATGTCGTCGCCCGCGGGGGTGTGTTCGGCGGGCTGGCCGTCGGCGTTCGTCGCGTGTGCGTTCATCGGGACCTCTTCCTCGAGACCCGGATCCGGCCCCAGGGACGGCGACAGCCCCGGGTCCGTGGACTCCGGGGCTGGCGTGATGGCGGTTCGGGCACTACGCGATCACGGGAGCCGGAGTCCGGGTCCCGTAGAAAAATCGCTCCGCGTGGTGCCGCATGCGGTCAGTATGGCACAGCGGCGCGGGGCCGCTCCCGCACCGAGCGCGCCCGGGCGTGCAGCAGGAGGCTCACCCCGAGCCAGAACAGCGGGAAGGCCGGCCAGAAGAACCCGGCGCCCATGGCCACCCAGCGGACGAGCACCAGCACCGCGATGGCGGTGACGACGGCGAG
Source organism: Amycolatopsis sp. cmx-13-12 (assembly GCA_049998155.1). Lineage (GTDB taxonomy): Bacteria > Actinomycetota > Actinomycetes > Mycobacteriales > Pseudonocardiaceae > Amycolatopsis. The sequence goes on from JAEBES010000004.1 coordinate 517,396, forward strand.
GTGGACGCGCAGCGCGGGATACCGCCGCAGCGCGGTCCGGCTCAGCGGGAAACCGGGCGCGGGCGGCGCGGGCCGCGGCAGGTCGGCGGTGAGCGCGGCGAGTTCGTCGGTGAACCGCGCGGCGTAGACGCGGCTGAGGCGCTCTTCGACCTCGTCGAGGGTGAGCCGGCCTTCGGAACCGGCGGTCTGGACGGTGGTGGCGACGCGTTCACGATCGGCGTCGGCGGCCCGGATCCGGGCGGAGCTGGTGTCTTCCATGTCCACCGATGCTCCGCGCGCGAGGGCGGCGGCGCGTCGGACGCCAGGCGACACCCGGCGGTACGCCCGCCGCCGTACGGGAACTTCCCGCGCACCACGCCCGACGACTGTGCCGGCCCGGCACCCACCCGGGGTAGCGTGGACGCCACGATGGACACCCTCTTCGATCTCCCCGCCGCGACCCCTGTGCGCAAGCCCGCCGCCGGCGGGCAGGCCGAGCTGCTCGACGACCTCAACCCCGCCCAGCGCGAAGCCGTCACCCACGCCGGTGGCCCGCTGCTGGTGGTGGCGGGTGCGGGATCGGGCAAGACCCGGGTGCTGACCCGCCGGATCGCCTACCTGCTCGGCGAGCGCCGGGTGCACCCCGGCGAAATCATGGCGATCACGTTCACCAACAAGGCCGCCGCCGAAATGCGCGAGCGCGTCGCCGCGCTCGTCGGGCGCCGCGCGAACGCCATGTGGGTCTCGACGTTCCACTCGATGTGCGTGCGGATCCTGCGCCGTGAAGCCAAAACCCTCGACATGTCGTCGAGCTTCTCCATCTACGACTCCGACGACACCAAGCGGCTGATCACCCTGGTGGCGCGGGATCTCGACATCGACCCGAAGCGGTACGCCGCCCGCACGCTCGCCGTGCACATCTCGAACCTGAAGAACGAGCTCACCGACCCGGAGACCGCGGCGGCCAACGCGGGCAACGACCTCGAGCGCCGCGTCGCCGAGGTCTACGGCGAGTACCAGCGGCGGCTCAACCAGGCCAACGCCTTCGACTTCGACGACCTGATCATGCGCACGGTCTCGCTGCTGCAGGCGTTCCCGGACGTCGCCGAGTACTACCGGCGCCGCTTCCGCCACGTGCTGGTCGACGAGTACCAGGACACGAACCACGCGCAGTACACGCTGGTCCGCGAGCTGGCCGGGACGGCGCCGAACGAGGCGGGTGTCGAGCCGGCCGAGCTGGTCGTCGTCGGTGACGCGGACCAGTCGATCTACGCCTTCCGCGGCGCGACCATCCGCAACATCGAGGAGTTCGAGCGGGACTTCCCGAACGCGCACACCATCCTGCTGGAGCAGAACTACCGCTCCACGCAGACGATCCTGTCCGCGGCCAACGCCGTCATCGAGCGGAACCCCAACCGCCGCGCCAAGCGGCTGTGGACGGATTCGGGCGACGGCGAGAAGATCGTCGGCTACGTCGCGGACAACGACCACGACGAGGCCGCGTTCGTCGCGGGCGAAATCGATGCGCTGGCGGAAAAGGGCGAAGCCGACTACTCCGACGTCGCCGTCTTCTACCGCACCAACAACCAGTCCCGCGTCTTCGAAGAGATCTTCATCCGGCTCGGCCTGCCGTACAAGGTCGTCGGCGGCGTGCGGTTCTACGAGCGGCGCGAAGTCCGCGACATGATCGCGTACCTGCGCGTGCTGGCGAACCCGGAGGACACGGTCAGCCTGCGGCGCGTGCTGAACGTGCCCAAGCGCGGCATCGGCGACCGCGCCGAAGCCGTCGTGGCGACGCACGCCGAGCGCGAGCGGATCTCCTTCGCCCAGGCGCTGCGGGACGCCGTCGAAGGCAAGGTGCCGCTGCTGAACCCGCGCTCGGTCAAGGCGATCGGCGGCTTCGTGGCGCTGCTCGACGAGCTGGGGACGCTGGTTTCGGACGGCGCCGAGGTGCACGACGTCCTGGAAGCCGTGCTGGACAAGACCGGCTACCGCGCCGAGCTCGAGGAATCGGAAGACCCGCAGGACCACACCCGGGTGGAGAACCTGGACGAGCTCGTCACCGTGGCCCGGGAGTTCACCGAGATCACCGCCGAGGTCGTCGCGGACGAGAACGCCGAGCTGGTCGTCGAAGAAGGCGTCCCGGCGCCGGGCTCGCTGCCGGCGTTCCTCGAGCGCGTGTCACTGGTCGCGGACGCGGACTCGGTGCCGTCGCCCGACGGCGGCGAGGAAGGCGACGGCGGCGCGGGCGTGGTCACGCTGATGACCGTGCACACCGCGAAGGGCCTGGAGTACCCGGTGGTGTTCTGCACCGGCTGGGAGGACGGCGTCTTCCCGCACATGCGCGCGCTGGGCGACCCGACGGAGCTGGCCGAGGAACGGCGGCTCGCGTACGTCGCGATCACGCGGGCCAGGAAGCGGTTGTACGTCTCGCGGGCGATCACGCGTTCGGCGTGGGGCCAGCCGTCGATGAACCCGGCCTCGCGGTTCCTCGACGAGCTGCCCCCGGACCTGGTCGACTGGCGGCGCCTGGAGCCGTCCAGCAGCGGCTTCGGCTCGTTCGGTTCCGGTTCGCGCGGCACCCCCCGGGCGGCGACCACCTGGGGCGGCCGTCGGTCTACTTCGCCGTCTTCGCCGGGCACCCCGTCGTTCGGCAAGGGCTGGAAGGACACGGTGGCGCTGAAGCTGGACGTCGGCGACCGCGTCAGCCACGACAAGTACGGCCTCGGCACGGTGATCTCCTGCGACGGCGTCGGCCCGCGCGCGACGGCCACGATCGACTTCGGCCAGGCGGGCAAGGTCCGCCTGATGCTCATCGGCAGCGTCCCGATGGTGAAGCTCTAACCGACGCCCCACTCGTCCGAGTGAATCCGGCGGCGATCTCCCCGATCGCCGCCGGAATCGTCGTACCCGCCGGGTACAACTGACCCCGTAATCGAACAAAGGTTCGACGGAGGGGGTAGTGGGGTGTGGACGCGGTGCTGTTTGGGCTCCTGGCCGAAGGGGTACAAAAATATCTGCGAGGAGTCCTGGGGTCGACGGTTCCGGATCGGGGTCGGGAGCCTTCGGGGGCTTCAGGAAATCCTTCGCGTGCGGGAGCGGAGGCGTGCCGGCTGGCCGCCGCCTGGCGAGCGTTGCTCAGGCAGCACGAGCTCGGCGCGGACGGGCGTTGTGTCACCTGCGGCCGGGGACGCCGCTGGACGACCAGGGCCCGGAGTGCCGCGCGTGTCCGCTCCGCGGGGGGCGCAAGGGGGGTTGCGCCTTGGGGCTGGCTGCCGGTCCGCCGCCCGGCGGAGCTGTGCACGGTGTGGCAGATCGCGGTGGCGTACTTCATCCGGCGTTCACCGGGTGGACAGCGGTAGGTGGTTGCGGGCGCTGAGGTGCTTGTGGGCGGTTTTTCCCGCCCGGGAGTGGTTCCGGTCGTCCGGCGGATCTCGGCACGGCCTGGGGCGCTTCCGGTGGCACGGGCGAGCGGAGTCGACCTCGGCCTGGGCTCGGAGGGCTTCCGCACGGCCCGCGCCCGCGTGCTCTCGCTGCGGCTGTTCGATGCTCGCGGGGAAGTGGTCTCGCCGGAGCTGGTGGATGTTGCTGGTGCGCGCGTGCGCTCGCCGGAACCGCTCAATGCCGTCCGGCCAACCGCACCCGTCGGCGAAGACATACCCGATCCGGGTGTTTGTGTTTGGCCCTCAGCGGTGAACCTTCATCTTGTGACCGGTTCCAGCATCCGAGCGGCTCGGCGGAGCGCGTGCCTTCAGCGCCCTTCGCAGCGTGCAGCTGCCCGCGCCAACCCGGCCGGAGCAGGTGGTCGCTCCATGGCCGGGGTTCCGCTGTCGGGCGTGCTGGTGGTGCCTGCTCCCGCGCCGGGAGCGAACGGATCAGAGAACGATGCCGCGCGCGGCCAGCCAGGGCCGGGGGTCGATCTTCTTGGTGCCGTTCTGCCACACCTCGAAGTGCAGGTGCGGGCCGGTGCTCTGGCCGCGGTTGCCGATCTCGGCGATCTGCTGGCCGCACTTGACCTTCTGCCCCTCCTTGACGGAGAAGCTGTTCATGTGGCCGTAGACCTGGATCGTGCCGTCGTCGAGCTGGACCCGCACCCACAGGCCGAAACCGCTGGCCGGGCCGGCCTCGATCACGGTGCCGTCCGAGGCGGCGTAGATCGGGGTGCCGATGGCGTTGGCGATGTCGATGCCGAGGTGGCTCGTGCCCCACCGGGCACCGAAACCCGAGGTGAAGGTGCCGTGCGCGGGCAGGCAGGTCTTCGGGCGAGAGGCTTCTTCGGCGGCCTTCTTGGCGGCGTCGGCTTCGCGCTGCTCGCGGGCCTGCGTGACGGAGGCGCTGTCAGCGAGCTTGGCGGCCTCGGCGGAGGCGTCGACGGCGTGGCCGGTCGGCAGGAGCTCGGGGGCGCCCCCGGAGCCCGCACCTCCCGCGGTCAGCGAAGCGCTGGCGTCCTGGCTGTTGGCCAGGGGGGTGACGGGGGTGTCGGTGACTGTCTTGAGTGTCGAGCCCGCAGCAGCGGCGGCGAACGCACCAGCCGCAACGGCGGCAACCACGACACGGCCGCGAAGGGCCGAAGAGGGCGGGGCGATGCGGTGCGCACCCCGGACACGGACGACCGCGCCTTCGAGCGCGTCCTTCAGTGCCGGGGAAGGAGCTTGGCCGCCGGGGGAGCGGTGTGAAGCCAAGACAGGGCCTTCCATCGTCGGGGAGCCGGGTCGAGGACTGCGGGCGGGGGAACCCGGTGAGCCAACCTCGGGGGTGGTTTGCTCGGCGTCCTACTTCGTGACCTGACTGTAATGGGGACCCCGGGACAGTAACGAAGGGGTACCGCTGTCGGCAAGACGTGCCCCCGCTGTCGGCCGATCGGGTGGAACCGGCACGGCGCTCACCTGTGGAAATCACCCAAAGTTAGAGGGGGTTTACGGCGTTCGGTGTGACTTGCCTTACAGGCTGAAAGGGGGTTGAAGACCCGTCAGAGGGGTCCACGGGGCATCCGAGGCCTCCGAAGCCCGGAATAACGAATTGCGAAGCGGGGTTGAAGCGCCTTCGACGACTCGCGCCCGCCGACGGCTCCCGGGCGGTCCGAACTTGCTAGCGTCGCGGGCAATATGCCCCCACGCGCAGAGCCCCCCACCGGAAGCACCCCCGGCCCCCGCCAAGAACCCGAGGCGCGAGGCACGGCCGAACCGGCCCACGCGGGTACAGCCGAGCCGACGCCGGGCGCCGAAGTCCAGGACCGAAGCGCCCCGGAGCCGGACGCACCAACGCGGCCCGTACCTGCTGCGGGTGGCCCGCACGGCAACCCCGAAAACCCCGCCGAGCCCGACCCGCCGACGCGCCCGGTGCCTGCCGCCGGAGGCGTGTCCGCCACACCCGAAGGCGCCGTCGAGCCCGACACCCCGACCCGGCCGGTGCCCGCCGCCGGAGGCGTGTCCGACGCACGCGAAAACTCCGCCGGATCCGCCGCGCCTACAAGCCCCGCGCCTGCCGCCGGAGGCGTTTCCGGCGCGCCCGAAAATTCCGCCACACCGACGAGCCCCGTCCCCACCGCGACACGTATACCCGGCGTGCCCGAAAAAACTCCTCCGCGCGACTCCGTCAGGCCGACCTCGACCCCCGCCAGGGCAGCCCGAGCCGGAAATACCGCGCACCCAACCCCCGGCAAAGCCTCGACCACCACCGGCGAAGCCACCGACCCCTGGGCCGACGAAACCCGTCCCTCGACGGCCCTGAAAACCGCGCTCGCCCTGGCCGCGCTCGGTGCCGCAGCCCTCACCGCCGCCGCGATCGTCCCCGTCTCGCCAGCCGCCGGCCCGGGGTTCACCAGCTGGCCCTGGCTCGCCTTGCTCGCGCTGGCCCCCGCCGTCGCCGCCGTCTGGTTCACCGCCAACGACAAGCCCGGCGTAGGCGGCGGCCTCGTCCTCGGCCTGGCCGCCCTGGCCCCCGGCCGCCTGGTCCTCGACCTCCAGTTCGCCGTCAACGGCCCCCTCACCATCCGCCCCGAGCTCTACCTGCCCGACCGGTTCCTCGACAGCTCCGCCGTCGGCGCCGGGTTCTGGCTGCTCGTCGCCGGGCATCTCCTGACCGCGGCCGCCGGTGTCTTCGCCTGGCGGGCGCTGCGGAGCCACGACGAACCCGAACGACGGCGCTGGCGGCTGTTCGTCCCGCTGCTGGCCGTCGTCGCCGGGGCCGGGCTGCTCACCGCCCCCGTCCACTCCGACAACGGCTTCCTCCTCGCCCGCGCCGCCTTCGAAGGCCCGTGGCCCGCCCTCGGCGGCTACCTCCTCCTCGCCGCTGCCCTGCCGCTGGCCGCCGCGCTCGCCCTCGCCGCTCCGGCCGAGCAGGTCGCCCGGGGTGCGCTCGGCGGGCTCGCCGCCGGTGCCTTCGCCGTCGCCGCGCCGCCGGTTCTCGCCGGGCTCTTCCGCGCTGACCTGCACGTCACCTGGGGCCCCTCCCTCGCACTCGTCGCGACGGCGATCATCGCCGGCCTCGCGGGCACGCGGCTCACCGAAAGCACCAAGCAGGCCGAGACCGGCGACGCCAAGCTCCCCGGCCTCTTCTGGTGGCGGCTCACCACCGGCGTCCTCGGCCTCGCCACCGCGGGCGCCGCACTCATCGGCGCCTTCGCCCCGCAGGTCGCCGTCACCGCGCTGAACCCGGGCGCCGTCACGCCGGTGAGCGTCGCCGCCGACAGCCCCGCGCGCTGGTTCCTCCTCGTCGCCGCGCTCGCGCTCGCCGTCCCCGCCGCCGGCGTGCTCGTCCCGAAGACCGCCGCCGTCGCGCGGCCGGTGCTCGGCGTCGCCTGGGCCGGAATCGTCCTGGCCGGCACGGCCGTCCTCAACACCGCGCTGACCGCCACCCAGGCCGGCAACCTCGCCGGCTTCGGGGGCACCGCCGCTCCCGTCTTCACCTACGACCTCGGCGCCGGCGCAGCCTGGACGTTCGCCGCGCTCGTACTCGCCGCCTTGGCCGCGCTCGCCGCCGTCGGTACCGGGGTCGTCGAACGGGAGGACGCGGGCGAAGGAAAGAGCCAGAGCAACGTCCTCACGCCGGTCGCGGCCGGCGCGATCCTGGCGGTCGCCGCGTTCGGGCTGCCCGTCTTCGCGGTCCCCGGCTACGTTGCCGCCGGCCTGTGGTCCCACCTCGACACGCCGTCGTGGGGACTGCTGACCGCCGCCGTGGTGGTCGTCGGCGCCGCGGCGCTCGCAACGCGGTCCCGGCCGAAGCCCGCGGCTGCCCTGCTGGCCGGAGCCGCGCTGCTCACCGCGCTGCACGCCGCGGAACTGCCATTGGTCGGCGGCGCGCTGGGAGGAGCCGGCCCGGCGGCGGGATTCTGGGTCGCACTCGCCGCCACGGCCGCACTCCTGCTGGCCGCCGCCATGGCGGCCACCGGGGGCCGCGGTGCCCGCTGACGGACGGCAGGACGCGGAGCACCCGGACCACCCGCCGGCCGCCGGGCACCCCGACCCGCCACGGGACGCGTTGCACCCCGACCAACCGAGGGCCGCCGCGCCCCCGGACCGGCCGCCGACCGACACCACGCACCCCGACCCGTCGCAGGACCCGGTGCACCCCGACCCACCAAGCGATGCCGCGCCCCGTGAGCGTCTCCGGGTGCTGCTCGTCGAGTTCGCCGAACCCGACCCGGCCGCCGTCGTCCTGGCCCGTGTCCTGCGCGACGAAGGCATGGAAGTCGTCCACGCCGGTCCCCTCGACACCCTCGAACAGCTCCGCAGCATCGCCGACCAGGAAGACCCCGATGCCGTCTGCGTGCTCGGCGAAGGACCGCCGCCCGGGCTGGCCGACGCCTTGAACGGTGTTCTTCTCCTCCCCGCCGCAGCCGCCGGAGACCCCGGAACCGCCGTGAAATGGTTGCGCGGTGGGCGGTCTCACACTGCGGACGCACCGTCTGACCGCGCACGGTGACCGACTTCACCAGGTGCGGAGTCCCCTGCGTCTGCGCAGGTCGCTAACCTCGACTGGTCCGACAGCGCGGTCCGGTCGCGGACCACCTGCAGTGGCGTGTCGTCAGGAGACTGGAGTAGTGGACCTCTACGAGTACCAGGCGAGGGATCTCTTCGCCGCCCACGGAGTACCGGTTTTGCCGGGCTCGGTGGCTAGCACCCCCGAAGAAGCCAAGACCGCCGCGGAGCAGATCGGCAACCAGGTCGTCGTCAAGGCGCAGGTGAAGGTCGGCGGCCGCGGGAAGGCGGGCGGCGTCAAGCTGGCCCAGACGCCGGACGAGGCGAAGGAGAAGGCGGAAGCCATCCTCGGCCTCGACATCAAGGGCCACATCACGCGTCGCGTGCTGGTGGCCGAAGCCTCGGACATCGCGTCCGAGTACTACTTCTCCTTCCTGCTGGACCGCGCGAACCGCACGTTCCTGGCGATGGCGTCCTCCGAGGGCGGCATGGAGATCGAGCAGCTCGCGGTCGAGCGCCCCGAAGCGCTCGCGAAGATCCCGGTCGACGCGATCGCCGGTGTCGACAAGGCGAAGGCGCTCGAGATCCTGAAGGCCGGCAACTTCCCGGCCGACATCATCGACGAGGCCGCCGACGTCGTGGTGAAGCTCTGGGAGACCTTCGTCTCCGAGGACGCCACCCTGGTCGAGGTCAACCCGCTGGTCCGCGACCCGCAGGACAAGATCATCGCCCTCGACGGCAAGGTCACCCTCGACGAGAACGCCGACTTCCGCCAGCCGGGCCACGAGGCCCTGGTGGACAAGGACGCGGAGAACCCGCTCGAGGCGAAGGCCAAGGCCAAGAACCTCAACTACGTCAAGCTCGACGGCCAGGTCGGCATCATCGGCAACGGCGCGGGCCTGGTCATGTCCACTTTGGACGTCGTGGCGTACGCGGGCGAGAAGCACGGCGGCGTGAAGCCGGCGAACTTCCTCGACATCGGCGGCGGCGCGTCCGCCGAGGTCATGGCGGCCGGGCTGGACGTCATCCTCAACGACACCGACGTGAAGAGCGTCTTCGTCAACGTCTTCGGCGGCATCACCGCCTGCGACGCGGTGGCGAACGGCATCGTCGAGGCCCTGAAGATCCTGGGCGACGAGGCCACCAAGCCGCTGGTCGTCCGCCTGGACGGCAACAACGTCGTCGAGGGTCGCCAGATCCTGGCCGACGCGAACCACCCGCTGGTCACCGTGGTGGACACAATGGACAACGCGGCCGACAAGGCTGCCGAGCTCGCCGCGGCAGGTGCGTGAAGATGTCGATCTTCCTGAACGAAAACAGCAAGGTCATCGTCCAGGGGCTCACCGGCTCCGAGGGCACGAAGCACGCCACCAAGATGCTGAAGTCCGGCACGAACATCGTGGGCGGCGTCAACGCCCGCAAGGCCGGCCAGACCGTCACCATCGAGGGCAAGGACCTCAAGGTCTTCGGCACCGTCGAAGAGGCGATCAAGGAGACCGGCGCCGACGTGTCGGTCATCTTCGTGCCGCCGAAGTTCGCCAAGGACGCGGTCCTCGAGGCGATCGACGCCGAGATCCCGCTCGCCGTGGTGATCACCGAGGGCATCCCGGTGCACGACTCGGCCTACTTCTGGGCCCACGCCGTCGCCAAGGGCAACAAGACCCGGATCATCGGCCCGAACTGCCCCGGCGTGATCAGCCCGGGCAAGTCGAACGCCGGCATCATCCCGGCCGACATCACCGGCCCCGGCTCCATCGGCCTCGTGTCCAAGTCGGGCACGCTGACCTACCAGATGATGTACGAGCTGCGGGACATCGGCTTCTCGACCGCGGTCGGCATCGGCGGTGACCCGATCATCGGCACCACGCACATCGACGCCCTCGAGGCGTTCGAGGCGGACCCCGAGACCAAGGTCATCGTGATGATCGGCGAGATCGGCGGCGACGCCGAAGAGCGCGCCGCGGCCTACATCAAGGAGAACGTGACCAAGCCGGTCGTCGGCTACGTCGCGGGCTTCACCGCGCCCGAGGGCAAGACCATGGGCCACGCCGGCGCCATCGTCTCCGGCTCCTCCGGCACGGCCGCCGCGAAGAAGGAGGCCCTCGAGGCCGCCGGCGTCAAGGTCGGCAAGACCCCGAGCGAGACCGCCGTCCTCGCGCGTGAGCTGTACAACAACCTGGGCTGACCCCCGGGAAGTAACTCCTGGTGAGGCCGGGTACCCACACGGGTGCCCGGCCTTCACTCGTTCCGGTAGGAAACCGCGCGGGGGATTCACGCGTCTGGTGGGCTGGCGGCCGCGGAGTGCGCTAGCGTTCTGCGCACACAGCCGCCTCGTCTTCTTCCGGGCGCCCGCGCGCCCGGAGTGCCGGTCGAACCGACAGGAGTGCTTCCGATGACCTTCCCCAGCGGTGGGCCCGGCTACCCCCAGCAGGGTGGCGGCCAGCAGCCCCCCGGACCGCCGTCCAGTGGCTTCCCCGCGCAGCAGCAGCCGCCCCATTCGCACCAGGCGTCCTCCGGTGGCGCGGGCCTGCCGCAGAACCTGCCGCTGCTGCTCGCCCTGGTCGTCGCCGGCCTCGGCCTCGTGCAGTACTTCCTCGGCTTCTCCGACAACGGCGAAGTCGGTCTCGGCGGGACGTTCCTGCTCGGCGGCGGCCTGCTCGCCGCGATGACCGCGCTGCCCAAGGGCCCGAAGACGCTGCCGTTCGCGGCGCTGTTCAGCGTCCTCGGCGCGCTCGAGGTCCTGGACACCCTGGTCGGGATGCAGACCTCGCCCGGCATCGTCACCGTCATCCTGATCCTGGGCATCCTGCAGATGCTCGCCGCGGTCGCCGCGCTGCTGATCGCGCACGACGTCATCAAGCCGCCGGCACCGAAGCCCGCCGCCCCCTCCTACGGCGGCCAGTACGGCCAGCCGGGCCAGCAGCAGTTCGGCCAGCAGGGGCCGCAGGGCCAGCAGGGTCAGCAGTTCGGCCAGCCGGGCCACGGGGCCGGCCCGGTCGCGCCCGGTGAGCCGTCGGCGCCGTTCTCGCAGCCGGGTCAGTACGGCTCGCCGAACCCGCCGTCGACCACCCCGCCGCCGGGGCAGCAGGCCACCACGTACGCCCCGCAGCAGGGCCAGTTCTTCCAGCAGCCGCCGCCGGAGAACCCCGGCACGCCGCCCGGTGGCTTCGGCAAGTCGAACTGACGCAGCCCCATCCCGGACACCCGCTGTGACGCTCAGTGTCACAGCGGGTGTTTCGCGTTCGGGGCGACCCGACCGGGTGAGCTCCCGCCTCCGGCGGCGGCGTGGCTCACCCGGACGGAGCAGCCCGGATGTCAGGGTGCGGATCATGGACCAGCTCACCGAAGAACCCCACCCGCCGGGTGACGCGGTGGGCGTGCCCGAACCCGAACCCGTCCGGGCCTCCCGGGTGCGGGTGCTGCTGGCGGCCGCCCTCGGCCCGCTGATCACCGGCTACGCCGCGGTCGCGACCGTGCTGACCCTGATCGCCCTCACCGCCGGCCGCGCCGCCTTCTCCGACGCGGGTGTGCTGCTGGCGGCCGGTCCCGGCTGGCTCGCCGCGCACCAGGTGCGTCTCGGCATCGGCGGCCACCCGCTCGGGATGCTGCCGCTGCTGCCGACGCTGGGCGTGGTCGCGCTGGCCGCGCGGACGGCGTCCGGCGGCGCCCGCCGCCTCGGCTGCCGGTCGTTCCGCGAAGCCCGGCCGGTACTGCTCACGGTCACCGGAGCGCACGCGGTGTTCGGGCTCGTCGTCGCCCTCGGCGTCCAAGGCTCATCGGTGACGGCGAACCCCCTGGCCGCCTTCGTGGTGCCCGGTCTGCTCGCGGGGGCGGCCTCGGTCGCCGGCGTCACCCGGTCGTGCGGACTGCCGGATGCGGTCGCGGACCGCCTCGACCCGCTCGCGCTGCGCGGGCTGCGCGTCGGCGCGACCAGCCTGGCGGTCCTGGTGGCCTGCGGCGCCGCCGTCTTCACCGTCGCGACCGCGCTGTCCTGGTCGACGGTGGCCGACACCTACGAACCCGGGCTCGGCACCAGTTCCGGGCTCTTCGTGCTCTCGCTGCTGTACCTGCCGAACGCCGTGACGGCCGCGCTGTCCTTCGTCACCGGGCCCGGGTTCTCCATCGGGCCGCTCACCGTCGGCATGTTCGGTTACCGCGGCGGCGCCGTGCCCGCCGTCCCGCTGCTCGGCGGCCTGCCCGAGCACCACGCGGTCTGGTGGCCGGCGCTGCTGGTGCTGCCCGCGGCGACCGGCGCGCTGGCCGGCTGGGCGCTGCGCAAGGTGGACGCCGATCCGGCGCAGCGCATCCGTGCGGTCGCGGTCGCCGGTGCGGTGGTCGCGCTCGGCTGCGTCGTGCTCGGCACGCTGGCCGGCGGGCGGCTCGGCGACGGCCCGTTCGACCCGGTGAGCGTCCCGGTCGGCGTCGCCTCGGTCGTCGCGTTCTGCTGGATCGTCATCCCGGGTTCGTTCGTCGCGTTCTTCGCGGGTGAGCACGAGCCGCCGGCGCCGCCGCCCGAAGCGCTCGAAGACAACGAAGCCTTCCAGGACGCCGACGACGTCGACCCCGAAGAAGCGGCCGAAGCCGTCGAGGAGCTCGAAGCCGCGGCCGAGCGGTCCGAAGCGGACGAAGAAGAACCCGGCGAGGACGCGGAGTTCGAAGCCGAAGCGGAGGCCGAACTCGGCCTCGAAGAACCCGCGGAAGAGGCCCCGGAACCGGACGAGGCTGTGACCGGAGGCACCGAGACCTGCGGCGACGTCGAGCCGGACGAGACCGACCGTTAGGGTTGACGCGACCCTGGTGAAGCGCCGTGCGCCCGGCTGCGCACCGCCCGCGGCAAGGAGCCCGCTCTGTCTCAACGGTTGGAGCTGCCCACCCCGGTGAAGCTCGTCGTGCTCGCGTCGGGCTCCGGCACCCTCCTGCAGGCGGTGCTGGACGCCACCGGGCGGTCCGGCTTCCCGGCCAAGGTCGTCGCCGTCGGCGCCGACCGCACCGGCATCGAAGCCCTCACCCGCGCCGAACGCCTGAGCATCCCGTCGTTCACCGTCCGCGTCGCCGACCACCCCGACCGCGCCGCGTGGGACAAGGCGCTGACCGAGGCCGTCGCGGCGTACCGGCCCGACCTCGTCGTCTCGGCGGGCTTCATGAAGATCCTCGGCGAGCAGTTCCTCGGCCGCTTCACGGTGATCAACACGCATCCGGCGCTGCTCCCGTCCTTCCCCGGGATGCACGCGGTCCGCGACGCCCTCGAAGCCGGCGTCAAGGTCACCGGTTCGACCGTGCACTTCGCGGACGCCGGGGTCGACACCGGGCCGATCATCGCCCAGGAAGCGGTCGTCGTGGAGCACGACGACGACGAAGACGTCCTGCACGAACGGATCAAGGCCGTCGAACGCAGGCTGCTGGTGGAAACGATCGAGCGACTCGGCCGCGGTGGCTGCACCGTGGACGGACGAAAGGTGACATTTCGTGAGCACTGACCTGGGACGGCGCCCGGTCCGCCGGGCGCTGATCGGCGTCTCGGACAAGGCGGGCCTCCTGGACCTCGCGACCGGCCTGCACGCGGCCGGCGTCGAGATCGTCTCCACCGGCGGGACGGCGAAGGCCATTGCCGATGCCGGTGTCCCGGTCACGCCGGTCGAGCGGCTCACCGGTTTCCCGGAGTCGCTGGACGGCCGCGTCAAGACGCTGCACCCGAACGTGCACGCCGGGCTGCTGGCCGACCAGGGCAACCCCGACCACGTCGAGCAGCTGCGGAAGCTGGACATCGCGGCGTTCGACCTGCTGGTCGTGAACCTCTACCCGTTCGCGGCGACCGTCGCGTCCGGCGCGAGCCCCGAGGACTGCGTCGAGAACATCGACATCGGCGGCCCGGCGATGGTCCGCGCGGCGGCGAAGAACCACGGCAGCGTCGCGGTCGTCGTCGACCCGGCCCGCTACGGCTGGGTGCTCGAGCGCGTCGCCGACGGCGGTTTCGACTTCGAAGACCGCAAGCGCCTCGCCGCCCGGGCGTACGCGCACACAGCGGCGTACGACACGGCTGTCGCTTCTTGGTTCGCCAGCGCGTACGCCCCCGACGAGGACGCTGCCGATGCCGGCTTCCCGGACTTCCTCGGCGCCACCTGGGAACGCGCCGACGTCCTGCGCTACGGCGAGAACCCGCACCAGAACGCCGCGCTGTACCGGAGCCAGAACCCGGGCCTCGCGCACGCCGAGCAGCTGCACGGCAAGGCCATGTCCTACAACAACTACGTCGACACCGACGCCGCTCGCCGCGCCGCGTACGACTTCGCCGAGCCCGCCGTCGCGATCATCAAGCACGCCAACCCGTGCGGGATCGCGATCGGCGTCGACGTCGCCGAAGCGCACCGCAAGGCCCACGCGTGCGACCCGGTTTCGGCCTACGGCGGCGTCATCGCGACGAACCGGCCGGTCAGCCGCGAAGCCGCCGAGCAGATCGCCGAGATCTTCACCGAGGTCGTGCTGGCCCCCGGCTTCGACGCCGAAGCGCTGGAAATCCTGCAGCGCAAGAAGAACATCCGCTTGCTGAAGCTGCCGGCGGCCCCGGCGTTCCCGATCGAGTTCCGCCCGATCTCCGGCGGCGTCCTGCTGCAGACCGTCGACGCGATCGACGCGTCCGGCGACGACCCGGCGAACTGGACGCTGGCCACCGGCGCCGCGGCCGACGAGCAGACCCTGCGCGACCTCGAGTTCGCGTGGCGCTCGCTGCGCGCGGTCAAGTCCAACGCCATCCTGCTGGCGGCCGACGGCGCGACCGTCGGCGTCGGCATGGGCCAGGTCAACCGGGTCGACTCGTCGCGGCTGGCGGTCTCGCGGGCGGGCGACCGCGCCAAGGGCTCGGTCGGCGCGTCGGACGCGTTCTTCCCGTTCCCGGACGGCCTGGAGGTGCTGGTCGAGGCGGGTGTCCGCGCGATCGTGCAGCCCGGCGGCTCGGTCCGCGACCCCGAGGTCATCGCGGCCGCGGAGAAGGCCGGCGTCACGATGTACCTGACGGGGACGCGCCACTTCGCGCACTGATCCGCGCTTCGAGAGGGAGGGCTCGATGCAGCAACCGCCGCCGTACGGTCACGGTCAGCAGGGGTACCCGGGCTATCCGCAGCAGCAGCCCGGGTACCCACCGCAGCAGGGTTATCCGCCTGCGTACCCGCCGCCCGGGTACCCGCCCGCCGGGTACGGCGCGCCGGTGCCGCCGCCGAAGAAGAAGCGCCTCGGGCTGGTCTTCGGCATCATCGGCGGGATCGTCGTGCTGCTCGGCGCGGGCATCCCGCTGAGCATCGTCGCGAGCGACTACTACGCGAGCACCGGCGCGGCGCCGTCGTCGTCGCCGGTGCCCGCCGAGTGCCAGGTCCCGGCGCCGGTGCTGGAGAAAGCGGGCTTCCCGAGCTTCGTCCTGGCCGGCCAGGGCACCGAGGACCTGCCGGGTATCAAGCAGCAGGGCTGCAGCTGGAAGCCGGGACCGGACGAGAACGTCCGCGACGCCACCATGCACGTCCAGATCACCCGGTACTCCGGCCCGAGCGCGCGCGAGCAGGCGAACGACCTGTTCACGCCGAAGGCGCCGCCGATCCCGCCGACGGAAGTGCGCGGCCTCGGCGACCGGGCCCTGCTGGTCCGGCTGGCCACCGACAGCGCGTTCAGCGGGTCCGAACTGCACGTCCTGACCGGCACCACCGTCGTCGTCCTCGAGGTGTCCGGCTGGGACAAGGGGTTCTTCACGAACTCGCCGATGCCGCAGCAGGAGACCGACGCCGCGGTGCAGGCGGTCGGCGCGGAGATCGTCAAGAAGCTGGCGCGCTAGGCGGGCGCCGGCAGCGCCTTGCAGAGCGCGACCGGGAACTTCGGCTCGGCCGCCAGGATGTCCGCGCAGCCGGCGGAGTGCACCTGCGCGAACGACGTCCACCCCGCGTCGCTCCAGCGGAAGGCGGTGCGGGAGTCCGGCAGGAGGTCGACGACCAGCCAGGACGGGTCGCAGGCGCGGGTGGTGCCCGGGCTTGCGGCGCCGGTGGCGGACACCGCGGCGCCGATCCACGCGGGGGCGCAGTGGTCGGCGGGCGGGGCGCAGGTGCCCTGGCGGTCGCAGTGGCCCCAGCCCGCGCCGAGCTTGTGCCAGGCGTTCCCGGTGTCGGCGTTGAGGATGACCGTCCGGTCGGCGATCGGGTCCACCGTCGTCAGCCGGACCTCCGCGGCCACCTTGTCTTGGCAGCCGCCCGCCGCGGGGCGGGTCGAGTAGACGACGTCGGCGCGGATGTCGGTCTTCGCCTCCACGACCTGCTCGATCCGCGGCTCGCGGACGCAACCGGGGTCCTTGCCGGGCAACGCGACCTGCACGAACAGGCTGCGGTCGTCCGAGCCGGGGCGGATCCCGGTGACGTCGGCGCGGAACGAGCGCCACTCCGCGCCGATGGTCGTCGGTGCCGGGGCCGCGGCCGTGGCGCCGGGCACCCCGCAGGCCGCCGCGCCCACCGCCAGCAGCATGCCGACGACCGCCACGATCGGCCGTCTTCGCGGTCCCGTCATCGCCACCCCCCGAAGTCCACCGGGGAATCTAGCCGACGCCGCAGCGTCAGGCGGCCGGACCGGTTTTTTCGCTCAGTGTGACGTCCTTCTCCAGGTAGACCGCGCCCCGGATGTGGCCATCTCGTGCGGGCACATCGGTGAGCCGGTAGCCGGCCCGCTGGTACATGGCGATGTTGCGAGCGCTGCGCGCCCCGGTGAAGAGGGCGAACCGGCGGGCTTCGGCGGGCGCCTGGGCTTCGGCGTGGGCGAGCAGCCGACGGCCCAGCCCGCGCCCGGCGAGGTCCGGTGCGACCATCAGCCGGCCGAGTTCCCAGCGGTCTCCGTCGAGGCGGGCGCGCACGGCGCCGATCAGCCGGTGATCCTGCCGCAGCACCCACACCGACCACGTCTTCGTCCAGTCGCGCACGTCTTCGAGGGTTTCGTGCAGGGCGGGGATGTCGAGGGTGTCGTTGAGGACGGCCTCCTGGACCCAGCAGCAGCGTTGCAGGACCAGCAGTTCCGGGACGTCTTCGGGGCGGGCGTCGGTGAGCTCCACGCTGCCTGTCTAGTGACCGGCTACCCCGCCGGCAACTGCATTTAGGTCCCCACGAGTGGGTGACTTGACACCTCGGGGGGTTCGCGGTTGACTGGACCGCGTCGAACAAGTGTTCGACGCGAAACCGCCGCCTTCCCCGCGGCGAACCAGTGCCGTCGGTCGCGTTTTGGGAGAGGCTCGGCCGCCGGCCCCAGTCCGTGGTGGGGAGGTGCGTGCGGTGACTGCTGTGGTGGAGCCGCCGGTGGCCCGGCTGGCGGCCCTGCCCGGGGTCAGCACGGCGAGCCGGGTGGCGGCCCAGGCCGAGCGGGCCAGGGCGACGGGAAGGGTGCTCCCGGTCGTCCCGGCGCTGGCCGGGCTGCTGCCCGACACCGGGCTCCGGCGCGGGAGCACGGTGGCGGTCCACGGGGGGACATCGCTGCTGCTCGCCCTCCTCGCCGCGGCCACGGCGGCGGGTTCGTGGGCCGCGGCGGTCGGGATGCCCTCCTTGGGCGTGGCGGCGGCGGCCGAGTACGGCGTCGACGTGAGCCGGCTGGCGCTGGTCCCGCGTCCGGGGGCGGAGCTCCCGGCGGTGGTCGCGGCCTTGCTGGACGGTGTGGACCTGGTGGCGGTCCAGCCGGAGACGGTGCTGCCGGCGGTGGCCCGGCGCCTGTCGGCCCGAGCTCGTCACCGAGGCGCGGTGCTGGTGTCGGCGGGCGCTTGGCCCGCGGCGGACGTCGAGCTCGCGTGCCGCCGGTCCGCCTGGTCCGGCCCGGCTGCGGGGTACGGACACCTCCGCTCGCGCCAGGTCCAGGTCCGAGCCCACGGCCGCGGCGCGGCCGCCCGCCCGCTGACGGCCACCCTCGACCTCCCATCCCCCGACGGCCGCCTCACCCAACCCCTCCCGCCCCCCGCCCCCTCGCTCCGCGAGGCAACAGCATGACCCACCCAACCCACCCTCCAGCCCCACGAGTCACCCCTCCAAACACGCGTGTCGTCCCTCTAATCACGCGTGTCGTCCCTCTAATCACGCGTGTCGTCCCTCTAATCACGCGAGTCGGCTCTCCAATCACGCGAGTCACGCCTCCAATCACGTGGGATCGGGTTCTGATCACGTGAGGTCGGTTTCCGATCACGCGAGCCGACCCTCCGGGTACGCGAGCCGACCGTCCGGGGACGCGAGCCGACCCTCGGGGTACGCGAGCCGACCCTCCGTGTCCGCGGGCCGACCACTTCCTCACCTTCGCCCGCGTCGGGGCGGGGGCCGGGTTCGGGAGGCCGCGTGACCGTCCCGGCCCAACGCGGCACTCCCGACACCCCCACCCGCATGCTCGTCCTGTGGTGCCCCGACTGGCCCGCCGTCGCGGCCGCCGCCGTTGGTGGGGTGGCCGCCGATCTGCCCGTCGGCGTCTTCACCGCCAACCGGGTCGTGGCCTGCAATGCCGTGGCCCGGCGGAATGGCGTCCGGCGGGGGATGCGGCGGCGGGATGCCCAGTCGAACTGTCCGGAGCTCACCGTCTTCACCGCCGACGATGGGCGGGACGCCCGCCTGTTCGAAACCGTCGCGCGGGCGGTCGAGGGGCTCGCCGTCGGGGTCGAGGTCGTGCGGCCCGGCCTGGTTGCCGTCCCCGTCGACGGTGCCGCCGGCTACTTCGGCGGAGAACACGCGCTCGTCGAACGGCTCCTCGACGAGGTCGCCGCCGCGGCCGGGGTCGAGTGCCAGGTCGGCGTGGCCGATGGGCTCTTCGCCGCGACGCTCGCCGCGCGGTGCGGCGAGTTCGTCGAACCCGGGCGGGCGGCCGAATTCCTCGCGACGCTGCCGGTCACCGAACTCGACCAGCCCGGCGCCGACCGCGCGGAGCTGGTCGACCTGCTGCGCCGCCTCGGGCTGAAGACGCTCGGCGCGTTCGCCGCCCTGCCGGAACGTGACGTCGCCAACCGCTTCGGAGCGGCCGGGTTGCTCGCGCACCGGCTGGCGCGCGGCCGGTCCGAGCGGCCGCCGCTGCGTCGGCGGCCGCCGCCCGAACTGAGCCTCGCCGAGGAGTTCGACCCCGTTGTCGAGCGAGTCGACGTCGCGGCGTTCCTCGCCAAGGGGCTCGCGACGCGGTTCTGCGCGGGCCTCACCGCACACGGCCTCGCCTGCACCCGGCTCGGCATCTACGCGGTCACCGAAGAAGGCGAACACCTCGGCCGGGCGTGGCGGTGCGCCGAACCGCTGACCCCCGCCGGCGTCGCCGATCGTGTGCGCTGGCAGTTCGAAGGCTGGCTGCGCGCCGCGCCCGGGCAACGTCCGACGTCCGGCGTCGTGCGGCTGCGGCTGGAGCCCGAGGAGGTCGTCGAAGGGCGGTCGCTGCAGCTGGACCTGTGGCGCAACGGTGGCTCCGACGAGGCCGACGAGCGAGCGGCCCGCGCGTTCGTGCGGGTCCAGGGCCTGCTCGGCCCCGAAGGCGTGCTCACCCCGGTGCTCGACGGCGGCCGTGACCCCGCGGGCCGGGTCCGCCTGGTGCCGTGGGGCGACCCGCGCGAGCGGACGTCGCCGCCGGACGCGACCTGGCCGGGACGCCTGCCGTCCCCGTCCCCGGCGACGGTCCTCGCCCGGCCGGTCCCGGCGCAGGTCTTCGACGACGGTGGCCGCGCCGTCGGGATCACCGCGCGCGACCAGGTGACGTCGCCGCCGCGACGGCTCACCATCGCGGGCGGCGCGGGCCGGGAGGTCGTGGGCTGGGCGGGCCCCTGGATCCTCACGGGCGACCGCCGGCGGCCGGGGCCGCGAAGGGCGCGGCTGCAGCTGGTGCTGGCCGGCGAAGGGGACGAGCCGCCCGAAGCGGTGCTGGTGCACTGCGCAGGCACGGAAAATCCACTGTGGACGGTCGAGGGAGTGTACGACTGAGCATGGACGAGGACTACGCACGAAAGCTGCGCGACTGGCTGCGAGCCGAGCCCGGGGCCACGCCCCGCGGGGCATCGGAGGAGCGCGAGTGGCTGCGCGAGATTCCCGAGCCCGCCACGGAAACGCAGACGGACTCACCCGACCGCTGGACGGTCAGCGGCCGGCTCCCGCAAACCCCGGCCGACGACGACTGGGTCTGCCCGGTGATCGCGCTCCCGGTCCCGCGCCCGTCGCGGGAGAACGGCTGCCGCATCAGCGGGATCGAGCTCCATTGGACGCCTCCGCGCCGCACCGGAGCGCCGGAAGGGAGCCGCATCAGCGACGCCGAGGCCCGCTGGAGCCATCCGACCAGCGCAGGTCAGGGCGCCGGGGCGCCGGATGCGAGCCGCAGCAGCGACGCCGAGGTTCGCTCCCGCCGGAACCACCCGACCAACGCCGACCACCGAGCCGAAGCGCCCGAAGCGACCGAAGCGCCCAACACCGGCCACCGAGCCCCCATGACCGACGCCGAGGCCCGTTCCCGCTGGAACCACCCCACCAACTGGCACCGCCGCCGCCGGGCGGCCGAGGGTCGGCGCGACCAGCCCGGGAGCCACTGAATGGGCTGGAACAACCCACCCGTCCGCTGGAAGGACCTCGCCCGCACCCTCGCCGGCGGGGCCCCGCCCGGCGACCACGGTGACAGTCCCGCCTGGGGCCGTCACCGCGAGGGCTACCAACGACCTCGCGACCTCCCCGCCCGCCGGAACGACGACGGCGCCGAGGCCGTCCGCGTCCCCTACGCCGAGCTGCACTGCCACTCCAACTTCAGCTTCCTCGACGGCGCCAGCCACCCCGAGGAACTCGTCGAAGAGGCCGCGCGCCTCCAGCTCGACGCCATCGCCCTCACCGACCACGACGGCATGTACGGCGTCGTGCGGTTTGCCGAGGCCGCGCGGGAACTCGGCGTCGACACCGTCTTCGGCACCGAACTCAGCTTCGGCCTCCCCGGCCCGCAGAACGGCGTCCCCGACCCCGAAGGCGAGCACCTCCTCCTGCTCGCCCGCGGTGACCAGGGCTACCGCGCCCTCTGCCGCGCCATCACCGCCGGCCAGATCCACCACCAGGCCGAAAAGGGGCGGCCCGTCTACGACCTCGGCGCGGTCGCCGAGGAGGTCGCCGGGCAGTGCGTCGTCCTGACCGGCTGCCGCAAAGGCGCGGTGCGCTCGGCCCTCGTCACGCACGGCCCGGCGGCCGCCGCGGAGAAACTCGAAGAACTCGTCGACCGCTTCGGCCGCGACAACGTCTACGTCGAGCTCACCGACCACCGCCAGCCCCTCGACAGCACCCACAACGACCTCCTGACGCAGCTCGCGGGCGAACTGAAACTCCCGACCGTAGCCACCACCGCCGCCCACTACGCGCGGCCCGAACGCGCTCCGCTCGCCGACGCCCTCGCCGCGATCCGGGCGCGGCGGGGCATCGACGAACTCGAAGGCTGGCTGCCCGCCGCCGGCACGGCCTTCCTGCGCAGCGGCGCCGAAATGGACGTCCTGTTCCGGCGGTACCCCGGCGCGGTCCGGCGCGCGGCCCTGCTCGGCATGGAATGCGCGTTCCCGCTGAAGCTGATCGCGCCCGAGCTGCCGCCCTTCGACGTCCCCGAGGGCCACACCGAAACCACGTACCTTCGCGAACTGACGAAGAAGGGCGCCGAGGAGCGCTTCAAAGGCAAGGCCCACGAAGAAAAAGCGAAACAGCAGATCGAGCACGAGCTCGCCATCATCGAAGAACTCGGCTTCCCCGGCTACTTCCTGATCGTCTGGGACATCGTCCGGTTCTGCAACGACCACCACATCCTCTGCCAGGGCCGCGGGTCGGCCGCGAACTCGGCCGTCTGCTACGCGCTCGGCATCACCAAGGTCGACTCCGTCGCCTACGAACTCCTCTTCGAGCGCTTCCTCGCCCCGGACCGGGACGGCTACCCCGACATCGACCTCGACATCGAGTCCGACCGCCGCGAGGAGGCCATCCAGTACGTCTTCCGGAAACACGGCCGCCTGCGGACCGCCCAGGTCGCGAACGTGATCACCTACCGCGCCCGGTCCGCCGTCCGCGACGCCGCCCGGGCCCTGGGCTACTCGCCGGGCCAGCAGGACGCCTGGAGCAAGCAGATCGACCGCTGGGGTTCGCTGCAGAGCACCGAAAAGGACCACGACCACGACATCCCGGACGAGGTCGTGCAGCTCGCCTTCGCCCTCGAGGACTTCCCGCGGCACCTGGGCATCCACTCGGGCGGCATGGTCATGTGCGCCGAGCCGGTGAGCCAGGTCGTCCCGGTCGAGTGGGCGCGGATGGAGAACCGCAGCGTCATCCAGTGGGAGAAGGAGGACTGCGCGGCCGCCGGGCTGGTCAAGTTCGACCTGCTCGGCCTCGGCATGCTGTCCGCGCTGCACTACATGATCGACCTCGTCGAGGAGTACAAGGGCGAAAAGGTCGACCTCGCCGAGCTGGACCTCGCCGACGAAAAGGTCTACGACATGCTCTGCCGCGCCGACGCGATCGGCGTCTTCCAGGTGGAGAGCCGGGCCCAGCTGGCGACGCTGCCGCGGCTGCAGCCCCGCGAGTTCTACGACCTCGCCGTCGAAGTGGCCCTGATCCGGCCGGGCCCGATCCAGGGCGGCTCGGTGCACCCGTACATCCGGCGCAAGCAGGGCCGCGAGAATTGGACCTACGACCACCCCCTGCTCGAAAAGGCGCTGCACAAGACCAAGGGCGTGCCGCTGTTCCAGGAACAGATGATGCAGATCGCGCTGGACGTCGCGAACTTCACCGCGGCCGAGGCCGACCAGCTGCGGCACGCGATGGGGTCGAAGCGCTCGGACCGGAAGATGGACCGGCTGCGGCAGCGGTTCCTCGCGGGCGCCGTCGCGAACGGCGTCGAAGACGAACTCGCGCAGAAGATCTTCCTGAAACTCAAGGCGTTCGCGAACTTCGGCTTCCCGGAGAGCCACGCGCTGAGCTTCGCGCACCTCGTGTTTTCCAGCGCCCACTTCAAGCTCTACCACCCGGACGCGTTCCTGGCCGGCCTGCTGCGCGCCCAGCCGATGGGCTTCTACTCGCCGCAGTCGCTGGTCGCCGACGCGCGGCGCCACGGCGTCACCGTGCACGGCCCGGACATCAACCGCAGCCTGCCGCACGCCACCCTGGAGGCGGGCACCGGCGAGTTCCACGACGTCCGCACCGGGCTGAGCACCGTCCGCAAGATCGGGGAGGACCTGGCGAAGCGCATCGTCGCCGAGCGCGGGGAAAACGGCGAGTTCCGCGACCTGGCCGACGTCGCCCGCCGCGTGCGGCTGACCACGCCGCAGCTCGAGGCGCTGGCCACGGCCGGTGCGTTCGCCGGTTTCGGCGGGGATCGCCGTCAGGCGCTGTGGACCGCGGGGGCCGTCGCCGGGGAACGCCCGGACCGGCTGCCCGGCCTGGTCGGCGCGCCGGCGCCGGTGCTGCCGGGGATGGACGGGCTCGACGTCGCGGCGGCGGACGTCTGGGCCACCGGGGTGTCGCCGGACAGCTACCCGACCGAGTTCATCCGCGACCGCCTCGACGAGCTCGGCGTCGTCCCGGCGAGCGGCCTGGCGGACCTCGAAGACGGCGCACGCGTGCTGATCGGCGGCGCGGTGACGCACCGGCAGCGCCCCGCGACCGCCGGCGGCGTCACCTTCCTCAACATCGAGGACGAAACAGGGATGGTGAACGTGATCTGCACGCTCGGTCTCTGGCAGCGCTACCACCGCGTGGCGCGCAGCAGCCCGGCACTGCTGATCCGCGGGGTGGTGGAGAAGGCCGACGGCGTGGTCAGCGTCCTCGCCCACCGCGTCGAGCCGCTGCCGATGCGCATCAAGGCGAAGTCACGGGACTTCCGGTGAGGGGCGCCGGACGACCGTGATGATCTCCGGACCGGCGTCGGTCACCGGCGTGCGGTCCCAGGAGCCGTACTGCTCGTCGACGACCAGCCCGGCGTCCTCGATGAACGCGTTCAGCGCGGGGACGTCGAGAAAGCGCAACGTGCTCTCGCTGAACCTCGGTGCGTCCCAGCTCGGGCTCTCGTAAGTGGTCTTGAAGCTGACGTACCCGTTCTCGAACGGCCCGGCGTCGTTCCACGAGCGGACGTCCCCGGCGGCCCAGACGTTCGCAGGCGTCCAGCGCTCCCAGGCGCGGGCGGCCGGGTTGCGCGTTTCGAAGCCGAACCGGCCGCCGGGTTTCAACGCGCGGTGGATCGCCGAGAACGCCGTCCGCAGCTCGTCGTCGGTCAGCAGCACCTGGAACGCGTGCCCGGTCATCACCGCGAAGTCGAACTCGGCGTCCCAGGACGCGGTCGACAAATCGCCGTGCACCCACTCGATGTCGTCGCGGCGGCGCGCCTGGACGAGCATGCCCTCGGCGGGGTCGAGGCCGACGAGCCGTCCTGCGTGGCCGGACTCGCGCGCCCAGTGCAGCAGCGAACCGGTGCCGCACCCGACGTCCAGCACGGATTCCGCGGCCATGATCATCGGCAGGTAGAACACGTAGTCGCCACCGCTGTCGCGCGGGTTCAAGGCGTCGTACAGCGAGGCGAGGCCGGCGTCGGTGAAGTGCTCGTCGGGCATCTCGCCACCGTAGTGATCGACACCGGGAACCTCATCCGGTTTTCGGGCCCAGGCCGAGGAGTTCGGGCCGCGCGGCCAGTTCCCGCCAGTACGAGCCGGGGTCGGCCAGCAGCCGCCGGCGGTCCAGGTCGAGCAGGCCGGACACGCTCGCGACCTCGGCGACGAGCGTGCCGTCCGGCGCGTGGAACTCCTGCGTCACGCGGGAAGTCTTGCCGTCGCCCCAGTGGAACTCGCAGCTGACGTCGACTTCGCCGTACGGCGGCAGCTCGCGGTGGAACCGCACGGTCGTCTCCAGGTTGACCGGGCCGATCCGGCGCGCGGTCAGCCCGGCCGGGTCGATGCCGGCGGCCTGCACGCAGGCCCAGCGCGCGTGATCGGCGTAGGCGAGGTAGGCCGGGCCGCGGACGTGGCCGTTGGCGTCGATGTCGTCACAGCGCACCGCGATGGTGACGTGGAAGCTCATACCCGTGATCGTGGCTCGGCGTCGCCGGCGCCGTCTGGAACTTTTCGGCCACCCGCACGAGCGCGGCGGGCGAGGAGCCGGAGAGCCGGCGGCACTCACGGCCGAGGTGGGACTGGTCGGCGTACCCGAGATCGGCGGCGACCCGGGCCAGCGACGTCCGGCCCGCGGCGAGCGCGTCGAGCCGGCGCAGGAACCCCTGGAACCGCCGGACGCGGTGCAGCTGCTTCGGCCCGGCACCGACGGCGTGCACGAAGCGGCGCCGCAACGTGCGTTCGCTGATGCCCACAACGACCTCGGACGTCCGCGCGGCCGCGCCGAGAGCGTGGACGGCCGCGAGCACCCGCCGGTCCGGCGCCGCGCTTCGCCGGGCGACGAGCAGTTCGAGAACGCGACGCTGAAGCCGAGGATCTCCTGACGCGGCAAGGAGTTCTTCGGCCCGGCGGGCGTCCGCGCCCCAAAGATCGCTCAGTGCGGTGACGGCGGGCAGCTCCGGCATGGACGTGCCGAGCACGGCGGCCGCGGCACCGCACCGCAGCCGCACGCCGACCCGCGACGACGACGCCGGAACCCACAACCGCAGCGGCGCCCCGACGGTGACGACGACGGTCAGGGCGGCACCGTCCCAGACGAGGTCCGCGCACCCGTCGGGCAGCACACGCAACGGCCGCGCCCAGCCGGTGCGCCCGTGCCAGCCGCAGGCGATGACATCCGCGAGCGCGGGCGGCGGTGGCACTTCCCGGTACACCGACCGCGCCGCCACCGGCCGCAGCGGAACTCCCATGAAGCCAGTATGCAGCGGCCGGGACCTGACCCGATGCCCCTCGGCGAAGCCGAGCTGGCGCGCCGTGCGCAGCTGCCCGAGTACGTCGCGGCGATGAACTACGTCCAGGGTGCGAGGCTCTAGCCGCGGGTGTGGCACCCTGGGGCCGTGCTGGAGACGGGGGAGGACTACCGCGAAGCGGTGCTGTCCGGGCAGTGGTGGGAAAAGCGGCGGTTCACCGGCTGCGACTTCACCGGCGCGGACCTGAGCGGGCTGCGGACGCGCGGCTGCACCTTCGACGACTGCGTGTTCAGCCGGGCCGACCTGTCGCGCTCCCGGCACGACGCGTCCGCGTTCCGCTCGTGCACCTTCGACCGGACGGTGCTCGCCGAGAGCCGCTGGACGGCGTGCTCGCTGCTGGGTTCGTCGTTCACCGAAAGCGGGCTCGCCGGGATCGCCCTCACCGAATGCGATCTTTCCCTCGCGTCGCTGGCGAAAGCGCGGCTGCGCAAGCTCGGGCTGTCCGGCCTGCGGCTGCGGGAAGCCAACCTGATGGAGGCCGACCTCACCGGCGCCGACCTGCGTGGCAGCGACCTGACCGGCGCCCGCCTGCACGGCGCGAAGCTCGAAGGCGCCGACCTGCGTGGCGCGCGGCTCGACGCGAACGCCCTGGTCCAGGCCGACCTGAGGGGCGCGGAGGTCGACGTCGAAACGGCGATCGCCTTCGCCGCTGCCCACGGGCTCGTCATCCGCTGAAAACGACGAAGGCCCCGGCAGCGCCGGGGCCTTCGCAGCGTTCAGTCGATCGGGGGTTCACCCGGGTCGAGCTCGATCAGGTCGCCCTCGGCCAGCAGCTCCTCGATCGACGCCGGCAGCAGGTACGCCGACCCGCCACCCGGCTGGTTGAACCACGGGATCGCGACGCCGGCCAGCGTCTCCAGGGGCCGCTGCACCCGGTAGACGTGGTACGGCCGGTTCACCCACTCCGGCACCAGCGACCGTTCGGCGAACGGCGTGCCCGCCGCGTACGTCAGGTTGCCGTTCGGGCCGCCGAAGCGGTCCAGCTCGCTGCCGGCGGGCAGCTCGCGCAGCTCCTTGCCGCGGAACAGCGTCAGCGGCGGCTCACCGGCCAGCGGGCCGATCGGCCACTGCTGCTGGCCACCGCCGCCACCGCCGTTGACGGCCGGGCGGGCCGGTTCGTCCCGGCGCGGCGGCGCGGGCGGGACGGGCGCGGCGGGCGGCGGCACCGGCAGGACACCCTGTGGCATCGGGGCCAGGACGGTCGGCGCCGACGGCGGTTCGCGCCGGGGCGGCGCGGGCGGCGGACCGGCCTGCTGCGCCACGGGCGGCGGCCCGGCCGGGACCGGCGCGGGCTGGCGCGGGGGAGCCGGCGGCTCGTCGTCCTCGAGGTCGCCGAAGAGCTCCTCGGCGCTGGTGAACGCCGTCTGCTCCTGCGGCGGCACCGGCTCGGGCTTGCGGACCGGGTACGAACCGGTCGCGACCTCCGGCGACAGCGTCGCGACGACCCGCTGCGGCGCGGGCTCCGGTTCGGGCTCGGGTTCCGGCTCCGGCGCGGGCGGCTCTTCGGGCGGCACGTGGCCCTCCGGGTTGAGCAGCACCTTGCCGAGCATGAACGCGGCCGCGTCCTCGGCGTCGCCGAAGACCGCCGGGTTGCTGAGCTTGCCGTCGTACCAGCCGACGCGCCAGCCGTCCTCGACCTCTTCGACGCTCCACCCGTGCTCGGCGGGTTCGCCCAGCTTGTAGCTGCTTTCGGGGACGTCGAGCTCGTCGAGCTTGGTCTGCAGCCCGGCGAGCACGGGGTGGTCCGGGGTCTCGCGCCGCAGCGCCCGGCGGCCCGGACGCGGCTCGGCCTGGGCGGCCGGCGGCTCGGGCACCGGCAGCACGCCGGGCACCTCGGGCTGGGTGATCATGGTCGGCGGCCCGGGGTCGAACGCGGGCTGCTCCCGCCGCGGCGGCTGGAAGGCCGCCTCGTCGTCCGGCCGGGCCGGCGGCTGGAAAGCGTGCTCGTCGTCGTGGCGCGCCGACTGGCCGGGCTGGAAGGCGCGCTCGTCGTCGTGACGGGCCTGACCAGGCTGGAAAACGTGCTCGTCGTCATGGCGGGCCGGCTGGCCGGGCTGGAAAGCGTGCTCGTCGTCGTGACGGGCAGGCTGACCGGGCTGGTAAGCGTGCTCGTCGTCGTGGTGCGGCGGCTGGAAGGCCGCGTGCGACGGGTCCTCGTCGTGCCGTGGTGGCTGGCCGGGCTGGAACGCGTCCTCTTCGCCGGGCTCGAAGGCGTCGTCGTGCCGCTGCGGCTGGGCCGAGGCCTGGAAGGCGTGCTCTTCGTCGTGCCGGGGCGGCTGGAACGCCGCGTGGGACGGGTCCTCGTCGTGGTGCTGCGGCTCGCCGGGCTGGAAGGCCGCGTGCGCCGGCTCGTCGTCCTCGTGGCCCGGCTGGAAGGCGTGCGCCGATTCGTCCGCCCGGCCGGTGTCGAAAGCGTGCCCGGCCTCGTCGGCCGGGCCGGCGTCGGCCGCGGCGTGCGCCGGCTCCTCCTCGGCGGCCGGCGCGGCCTGGAAGGCGTGCTCGGCGTCCCGCGGTTCCTGCCCGATCGGCTGGTCGGGGACGTACTCCGCGGTCTCTTCGAGGTCGGGCACCCGGCCCGGCTCCGGCGACGAGCCGTTCGTCCCCGCCGCGTGCTCGGGGTGGGCGTACTCCTCGTCCTCGGCGAAGCGGTCGTCGAACTCCTGCTCGTCGTAGCCCTCTTCGACGTACTCGTGCTCTTCGGCCGGCGCTTCCGGTTCGGCCGGCGCGTGCGCCGACACCGGCGCCTCCACCGGAGCGGGCGGCTCCTGGTGCTGCTGCGGCGGCGCCACGGGCGGCGGCGCGACCGGCGGCGGCCCCACCTGCTGCACGGGCGGCTGGGGCGGCAGGCCCTGCGGCGGGGGACCCTGCGGCGGGAGACCCTGCGGCGGCGGCCCGGCCGGGCGCTGCTGCGGCGGTGGCTGGTGGCCCCGGGTCAGGTACGCGGCCGCGGCCTGCAGCGTCGGCTCGTCCACCGGCGGCAGGGTGAAGCCGATCGCGCGGACGTGCTCGACGAGGTCCGGTTCAGGCGAAACGCCGTACTTGTGAAGGTAGAAGTTGACGGCGGCGGGCCAGATCCACTGGCCGTCGCTGTGGAAGGCGACCGGGACGGTCGCTTCCGGCGTCGCGGCCAGCCGGTCGATGTCGTAGCCGCGCTCGGGCACCACCAGCGGGGCGTGCTCCAGGTACTCCAGCAGGCGGTCCTGCTCGTCGACCTCGAGGTCGGGCCGGTTGATCACCGGGCGGCCGGCCGGGCCGACGGTGTCGAAGATCCGGGCGATCCGGAAGTGCGGCCCCGGCTGCTCCGGGCCGAGCCCGGACATCCGCCGGATCAGCCATTCGGGCACGTTCTCC
Organism: Amycolatopsis sp. cmx-13-12; assembly: GCA_049998155.1. Lineage (GTDB taxonomy): Bacteria > Actinomycetota > Actinomycetes > Mycobacteriales > Pseudonocardiaceae > Amycolatopsis. The sequence goes on from JAEBES010000004.1 coordinate 546,510, forward strand.
TCGGTGCGCGGGAACATCCGCAGCTCGTCGGAGTAGGCCTGCGGCGGTGGCGCGAGGTTCCACACCGGCTCGTCGCGGTTGTACTCGAGGTTGTAACTGGACGGGTGATCGAGCTGGTAGCGCGCGTTGAACCACGTTCCACGGCCGTCGCGGTACATGCCACCGCGGAGCCTGCCGAACAGGGTCGCGATGTCATGGGTGGCGAGCCATTCGTGCACCGTGCCGTCCTCGGTGACGATCTCGCCGGTCAGCTCGTGGTACCTGCCGACGGCTCGGTACTCCGCGGTGACCTTGCGCCAGTCGCGCGGGGCGGCACGGAGCAGGGCAAGTCCGATCTGCTTGACCAGGGTGTCCTGCTCGGTTGCGTTCAGCTGCGTCGTCGGTTGTGCCACCCGCACATTTTGACTGCTCGCGCGCGCGAGTGCACCCCGCATGTGGGTTTTGCCGCCCGGCCACCCGGTGGCACCGGGCCTGACCTCGGGCGATGCGACGTGCGGTAGGTCACAGCTTGATCGCGGGCACCGTCGCGATTGGACCGTGTGGGGTAGCGACGAGTCTACGGGCTGCGACCAGCCGCGCCTGGAAGCGACGCGCGGGGGTCGCTTTGCCAGAATGGGGCGCGTGACGGCGAAGATTCTCGACGGCAAGGCCACCAAGAACGCCATTTTCGCGGAGCTCGAGCCCCGCGTCGCGGCCCTCGCCGCGAAGGGGGTGACGCCCGGCCTCGGCACCGTCCTGGTCGGCGACGACCCGGGGTCGCACTCGTACGTGCGGATGAAGCACGCCGACAGCGGCAAGATCGGGATCAACTCGATCCGCCGTGACCTGCCGGCCGACATCACCCAGGAGAAGCTCGAAGCCGTCATCGACGAGCTGAACGCCGACCCGGCCTGCCACGGCTACATCGTCCAGCTGCCGCTGCCGAAGCACCTGGACGCGAACCGCGTGCTGGAGCGCATCGACCCGGAGAAGGACGCCGACGGCCTCGCGCCGGTCAGCCTCGGCCGGCTCGTGCTGGGCCAGCGGGGCGCGCTGCCGTGCACGCCGTACGGGATCATCGAGCTGCTCAAGCGCCACGGCGTCGAGCTGAACGGCGCGCGCGTCACCGTGGTCGGCCGCGGCATCACCGTCGGCCGCACGCTGGGCCTGCTGCTGACCCGCCGCAGCGAGAACGCCACCGTGACGCTGTGCCACACCGGCACCCGCGACCTGGCCGCCGAGGTCCGCCGCGCCGACGTCGTGGTCGCCGCGGCCGGCGTGCCGGGGATCATCACGCCGGACATGGTGGCGCCGGGCGCGGCGGTGCTCGACGTCGGCGTGTCCCATGTGGACGGCAAGCTCACCGGCGACGTCCACCCGGGAGTCGCCGAGGTCGCCGGCTGGATTTCGCCGAACCCGGGCGGGGTCGGCCCGATGACCCGGGCGATGCTCGTGAGCAACGTCGTCGAAGCGGCGGAGCGCTCGGTCGCGGGCCGATGACGATGACCGAGGACCGGCGGGAGGTGACCGGTCACCGGCCGTCCCGGTTCACCCAGCTCCCGTTCGCGGCGGTGCTGCTGGTGGTGGCCGTCGCGGCGCTGCGGATCTTCCAGTACCACTGGCGGGAGGGCGCGGCGCTGATCGGCGCCGCGCTCCTCCTCGCCGCGGTGTTGCGGGCCGTCCTGCCGGCGGCCAGGGCGGGCCTGCTGGCCATCCGCGGCAAGCTCGTGGACGTGGTGACGTTCACGTCGCTGGCGGCGGCGGTGCTGTACGTCGCCCTGACGATCACCGGCGGCCCGCTCGGGTCGTGAGTGGTAAGTCGGGTTCTAACCCGACTTACCACTCACGACAGTTGCGGCAGGCTCAGGACGCGAGGGCGAGTTCCCGCCGTTCGGCGCGGGCCTCGCGGCGGTCCAAAGTGCCCGAGACGACGGCCAGCGTGAGGCCGAAGATCGCGAGCAGCGCGCCGACCCAGTTGGGGGCGACCAGGCCGAGCCCGCCGGCGATCACCAGCCCGCCGAGGTAGGCCCCGATCGAGTTGGCGATGTTGAACGCGGACTGGACGGCGGCCGACACCAGGGACGGAGTGCCGCCCGCCTTCTCCATGATCCGCGCCTGCATCATCGGGCCGATCATGAACCCGGCGACGCCGACGAAGAAGATCGTGATCGCCGCGCCGATCTTGCCCTGGGCGGTGATCGTGAAGATGCCCAGCACCGACGCCAGCGCCAGCAGCGCGATGTACAGGCTCGGCATCAGCGCGCGGTCGGCCAGCCGGCCGCCGAGCAGGTTGCCGATCGTCATGCCGACGCCGGCCAGGGACAGCAGCAGGGTGACGTTCGACGGCGAGTAGCCGGCGACGTCGGTCAGCATCGGCGTGATGTACGACAGGCACGCGAACACGCCGCCGAGCCCGAACGTGACGATCGCCAGCGCCAGGTGGACCTGCGGGCGCTTGAACGCGCCGAGTTCGTTCCGCAGCGACGCGTCGGCCGAGGGCTTGCCCTGGTGCGGGACGAGCTTGGCGATGGCCGCGATGGCGACCAGTCCGATCACGGCGACGACGCCGAAGGTGGCGCGCCAGCCGACCTGCTGGCCGAGCAGCGTGCCCAGCGGCACGCCGATGACGTTCGCCAGGGTCAGGCCGAGGAACATCAGCGACACGGCCTTGGCGCGTTCGCCCTGGCCGACGAGGCTGGAGGCGACGACCGCGCCGGCGCCGAAGAACGCGCCGTGGGGTAGGCCGGCCAGGAACCGGAACGCGATGCCGAACTCCTGGTTCGGCGAGAGCGCGAAGAGGGCGTTGCCCAGCGTGAACAGGCCCATCATGGCCAGCAGCATGGTCTTGCGCGGCAGCCGGACGGCGACCGCGGTGAGCAGGGGGGCGCCGACGACGACGCCGAGGGCGTAAGCGGAGATGAGGTGGCCGGCGGTCGGGATGTCGACGCCGAAGTCGGCGGCCGCCTGGGGCAGCACGCCCATCATGACGAACTCGGTGGTCCCGATGCCGAAAGCTCCGATGGCGAGCGCGAGCAGCGCGACGGGCACGGCACTCCTTCCAGGGTGGGTAAACGATTACTCAGCCGATCTCTGGATCGGTTCAGTAAGGGGGCATAAATATAGGCAGCCGATCGGCCCCAGCGCCGTGAGCTGCCTACGGTCAGTCCAACAAGCGAGGGGGCCCGTTGTCATCCCGATATCGGGTGACGATCCACACCGTAACGCCGCTGATCAGCGCGGAGCGGCCAGGACGCCGTCCAGCAGGCCCGGGAACAGGGCGTCAAGATCCTTGCGGCGCAACGAGTTGAACCGGGTGGTGCCTTCCTGGCGGCCGGCCACGACGCCGGCCTGGCGCAGGATGCTCAGGTGGTGGGTGATTGTGGACTTCGTCACCGGGACGGTCAGTCCGCTGCACGAGATCTCCGCGTCGGTCGCCGCGAGCTGGCGCACGATGGCCAGCCGTACCGGGTCGGCGAGGGCGCGCAGCACGCCTTCGACAGTCATCTCGTCCCGCGCCGGGTAGTAGAGCGGCGGCAGGGTCCCGTGCTTGGCCATCTGCCCATTGTACGACGCCGGTCGAAATTGGTGGACGAGTCGTAGTACGGTGGCTGTCGAACTACGATGCTCGTCGAACCAATCCGGGAGCTGATCCCATGTCCGCACCTGCCCCGTCGAGGATCTCGGTCCTCGCCTTCGGCGCCTTCGGCGTCGGGACCAGCGGTTACATCGTCGCCGGGCTGCTGCCCGCGCTGACCGGCGAGCTGCACGTCTCGGCCACGGCCGCGGCGCAGCTCGTGACCGCTTTCGCCATCGCGTACGCGGTCGGCTCGCCGCTGTTCGCCGCCGCCACCGGCACCTGGGAACGCCGCACGCTGCTGGTCGCCGCGCTCGTCGTCACCGGCGCCGGCAACCTGTTCGCCGCGCTCGCGCCCGGCTACGGCTCCCTGCTGGTCGCCCGGGTGGTGACCGCGGTCGGCGCCGCGGTGTTCACGCCGGCGGCGAGCGCCGTGGCGGCCGAGCTGACCGTGCCGGAACGCCGGGGCCGCGCCGTCGCGCTGGTGTTCGGCGGCCTGACCGTCGCGCTCATCTTCGGCGTCCCGCTCGGCAGCCTAATCTCACAGCACCTCGGCTACCGGACGGCGTTCGCGCTGGTCGCCGCGTTCTCGCTGGCGAGCGCGCTGGCCGTACGGTTCGCGCTGCCCAGGGTCGCCGCGCCGCCGCGGGTGGGCCTGGCCGAGCGGTTCGCCGCGGGCCGCGACCCACGGGTGCTTGTCATGCTGGCCACAACGGTGCTCGCCTGCCTCGCCGCGTTCATGGTCTACACGTTCGTCTCGCCGCTGCTGGCCGCGACCGCGGGCGTGCACGGCACGACCGTGACGGTGCTGCTCTTCTGCTACGGCGTCGGCGGCGCGATCGGCAACTTCGCGGGTGGCCGGGCGGTCGACCGCTGGGGCTCGCGGGCGCCGCTGCTCGTGGTCACCGTGGCGATCACCGCCGTGATGGCGTTGCTGCCGCTGACGACGGTGACGCCGGTCGCGGCCGGTATCTCCCTGTTCGTCTGGGGGCTGGCGACCTGGTCGTTCAACCCGCCGGTGCAGCACCGCCTGATCGAGCTGTCGCCGGGCCACGCCGGGCTGGTGCTCTCGCTCAACGCGTCCGCGATCTACCTCGGCGTCGGCCTGTCCGGCGTGGTCGGGGGAGCGGTGCTCGCGTCGGGTGGCCCGCTGCTGCTGCCCGAGGTCGCGGCCGCGCTCACCCTCGTCGCCCTGCTGCTGGTGGGCTCGGCGTGGGGGCGGGTCCGCGAGCCTCGGGAACCGGTCGCCGCCTAGTCGGCGTGCGCCTGGACCTCGCAGTCGGGCCCGGGGTACACGAGCCCTTCGTGCCCGTCGGCGAACCGCACCAGGTAGGGCGGGGCGCCGTCGGGGCCACGGACTTCGAGGATCTCGCCGCGCTGCTCGGCCGACCCGACCGTCCGGCCGTGCACCTGGATTTCGTCTCCCACTCCCCCGTGCATGGGCTTCACCTCCGTGTCCAGGGTAGGAGCGGAAACTCGTCCCGTGGACCCCGCGAACGGGTTAGACTCGGGGTGTGATCAGCGAATTCGGAGGCGCCGCGCCTCGGCGCCGGTGAGCCCGTCGGTCCGGGTCCGCACGCCTCGAGAGCTGCGGGAGTCCCGGCGGAGTAAGGCACATCCCTGTTGGGGCCACCTGGTGGCCGCCCCGCTGTGGCCGTTGCACGGCGCGAACCTCGGCACGCTCCTGCGCACCTGCGACGCCGTCGGCGCGTGCCTCGCCGTGCCACGGTTCCCGTGGGTGCCCGAAGCGTTGCGGAGGGGAAACACGTTGCGGCGTCCGGCTTGCGTGCACTGGGTGCACGACCCACCGGGCTGGCTGGCCCGCGAACGGGCGGCAGGTACGAAGGTGGTCGGGGTGGAACTGGCCGAGGAAGCCGTCCGGCTGGCCGACCTGCCCGCGGCCCGTGGCCGCACGATCGCCGTGCTCGGCCACGAGCAGACCGGGATCCCGCCCGAAGCCCTCGACCTGCTCGACAGCGTCGTCGAGATCCCGATGGTCGGCACCGGCGCCAGCCTGAACGTCGCGGTGGCGGGCAGTTTGGTGCTGTACAAGCTCGCCGGGTTGCTGTGACGAGTCTCGAGTGGACGGTCGCGGAAAACGCCGCGTGGTGCGACCTGGTGTGCGGCGGGGAGTTCGGCCCGCGGGCGTGGACTTCGCCTTCCCGCTCGCCGCGGTACTACCCGGACGCGGTGACACTGAGCTCGGACGCGACCGCCGCCGACGTCCTCCCGTTCGTCGACGGGTCTCCCGGCTGTTCCGTGAAGGACAGCTTCGCGGTTCTGGACCTGCCGGGCTTCTCGGTGCTGTTCGAAGCAACGTGGATCGCGTGCGGCCCCGGTGTGCCGGAGGCGGGCTGGCGGCGGGTGGCCGGCCACGGCTTCCCGGTCGACGACTCGGTGGCGGTGCTGTCCCGCGGCCCGGCGCAGGTCGTCGCCCACCGCGGCGACGGCGTGGTGGGGCTGTCCAACTTCGCGGGACCGGCGTCGGCGTGGCCCGGCGCGGTGGCGGCGGTCGCCTCGGCGTTCCCCGGCGTGCCGGTGGTCGGCTACGAACACGGCGACGCGCTGCGGATCGCACTGGACCACAGCGCTTCGGCGCTCGGCCCCCTGCGCGTCCTGGTGCGTTAGCCCGCCTTGGCCGCGGCTTTGGCGGCCTTCTTGAACGCGCGGACCTCGGCGAGGGTTTCGGCGCTCGTGACGTCGGCGATCGACCGGCGCGAGCCGCGGTCGCCGTACGCGCCGGCCGCCTCGCGCCAGCCCTTCGGCTGGATGCCGCGCTGCTTTCCCAGCAGGGCCAGGAAGATCTTGGCCTTCTGCTCGCCGAACCCGGGCAGGGCCCGCAGCCGCTTGAGGACTTCGGGACCGTCCGGCTTCGGGCGGCCGTCGAGCCAGAGGCCCTCGGTGCGGCCGTCGTAGGTCTCGATGATGTGCTGGGCGAGCGCGTGGACGCGGCGGGCCATCGAGCCGCCGTAGCGGTGGATGGCCGGCGGGACCACGCAGAGCTCGACGAACTCCTCGACCTCGGTCGCGGCGATCTTCGCCAGCGAGAACCCGTCCATCCGGTCGGCGATCTTCCGCGGGCCCATGAAGGCGTGCTCCATCGGGAACTGCTGGTCCAGGAGCATGCCGACGAGCAGGGCGAACGGGTCGTCGTTCAGCAGCTTGTCGGCCGCCGGGTCGCCGGTCAGGTGCAGTTCGCGCAGCATGCCGTCATCTTGACACAGCCGGCCGCTCCGGCAGGGACCGCGACGACCGGCGCTACCCCTTCGCGTAGCGCGACGGCGTCGTGCCCAGGTACCGCTTGAAGTGCCGGGTCAGGTGGGCCTGGTCGGTGAACCCGGCCGCCGTCGCGACTTCCGCTGCCGGGGTGCCGTCGAGCAGCAGGCGGCGGGCCCGGTCCACCCGGCGGCCCGTCAGGTACCGGTGCGGCGGCAGGCCGAACCGCGCCCCGAAGCAGCGGACGAGGTACGCCGGGTGCGCGCCCAGCGTCTCGCCCGCTTCGGCCAGCGTCAGCGCTTCCGGCAGGCGCGCGTCGAGGAGGTCCCGGAGGTCGTCGGCCAGGCCGCGCTTCGGCTCGTGGGACGGCGGCTTGCCGAGGTGGGTGCGCAGGCGGTCGGCCACCAGGACCAGGCGGCTCTCCGCCTCGAGCGCGTCGCCGGGCTCGGCGAGGGACTCGTGGAGCTGGTGGATGCGGGTGCGCAGGAGACCGTCGGCGAGGCTCGGCCGGTCGACCGCCGCGCCGATCAGGTCTTCGCCCACCACCGGCGTGTCCAGGTAGAGCACGCGCTTGCGGAAGCCGTGGCTGGTCGCGGCGCGGCCGTCGTGGGCGACGTTCGGCGGCAGCAGCGTCACCGCGGGGCCGAGCGCGCCGTGGTGGTGGCGGTCGAGGTCGTAGCGGATGACGCCGTCGTCAACGATCAGCAGCGTCCAGTTGTCGTGCGTGTGCAACGGGTAGGCGTGTGTGGTGAAGCGCGCGTGGAAGACCTCGGCGATCCCCGGGACCGCCGGCCGCCAAGCCGCGACGTCCGCCATGTCAAGAACGTACAAGACGCGGCCGTCGCGCCCGGGCGATCGTGACCGGCATGAGTTCCTTCGACACGAAGATCGCCGTCCTGCTCCGCGACGACCTGGCGTCCTGGCAGCGGCTGAACGTCACCGCGTTCTTGGTGAGCGGCATCGCCCACGTGACGCCCGAGCTGATGGGCGAGCCGTACGCCGACGCCGACGGCACCGAGTACCTCCCGATGTTCGGCCAGCCGGTGCTGGTCTTCTCCGGCCCGGCGGACGTCCTCACCGCCGCGCACGGCCGCGCGCTGGGCCGCGGCCTGCGGTTCTCGATCTTCACCGACGAGCTGTTCCACACCGGCAACGACCACGACAACCGGGCCGCGGTCCGCGCGGTGCCGGGGGAGAAGCTGGCGCTGGCCGGCCTGGCGGTGCACGGGCCGAAGAACGCCGTCGACAAGATCCTCAAGGGCGCGTCGCTGCACCACTGAGTAAAACTGCTCTATCCCCCGCCCGGGTGAGCTGGCAGCATGATCGTCAGTGCCGCGGAGGGCGGCTCGGGATGGGGAGGTTCCGTGAATTCACTTCGTCGTGCGTGCGTGGTCCTGACGGCGGCGGCCGGGCTGGGCTCGGCCTTCGTGCCGGTCGCCTCGGCGGACCCGCTGCAGACGGTCGACTACGTCTCCGAGGAGGGCGCCTGGCCGCTGGAGGGCAGCGCCCACTACGCGGGTCCGGGCGACGAGATCGCCGTCTGGAAACGTGACGAGGTGCTGAAGATCGACGTGCAGTCGGGGCTCAAGGACCTGCGTGTCGAGCTGAGTGCGCCGGAGGGGGAGACCCTGCACACCGGCACGTACACCGGCGCGCGGTTCCGCTGGCAGAACGACCAGGCGCTGACCACGCCGAGCATCTTCGTCTACACCCACGGCAACGTCTGCAGCGAGGCGTACGCCGACTTCACGATCGACCGGCTCGAACCGACCGCGGACGGCTGGGCGACCGACGTCGACCTGACCTTCGTCCAGCACTGCGGCAGCCCGGACGGCCCGGCCACCCGCGGCGAGGTGCACTTCAGGGCCTGAGCCGTGCCACCGGCGGCACCGTCCCGGTGGTCACCCAGCTCACCCAGTCCGCGGGGTCGAACACGCAGTTCCCGGACCACACCCGGGTCGCGTCGCGGCCGAGCAGCTGCACCGCGCGCCAGAGGTCGGCGTCGGCGTCGCGGCGCTCGAAGGTGACGCGGTCCGCGGTGGTCGTGCAGAAGACCCCGCCGAGGGAGCCGGCCAGCCGGTCCCGGCGCTGGAGGAACCAGCCGTCGGGATCGGCGGGCGTGCCGGCCGGCCCGCCGAGGACCCGCCACACCGCGCCGGCCCGAGCCGGATCGATCGGCTGGGGGAGCCGGAACGTGCAGGCGGTCGCGGACGGCTCGGGCCGCACCGGCCGCCGCTCGGTGCGGAGGAGCTTCAGGTCGAAGGCGGCGGCCGTCACGCGGATCCGCAGCGGCGCGAACAGCTCGACCGTCGTGCGGCCGCCGGCTTCCCACCACGACGGCTCCTCGATCGTGTGGTCGGCGACGGGTGGCCCCGCCGATTCGAGGTCGGCCGGATCGGCCGTCAGCTCGAAGACCTCGACGACCGAGACGTCACCCGGCACCCGCCGGTAGTCGGCGTAGGCCTCCAGCCGCAGCGAAACCCGGCTGCCGGCCGTCGCGACCCGCGTGAGGTGGCCGTCGGTGAACCGCTCCAGGTTCACGGCGCTGTCGCGTGCACCACGAAGACGCTGCGGACGCGTTCGCCGTCGTCGGCGGTGAACGTCTTCGCCGAGACGTCCACGAAGTCCTTCGCCAGCGCGGCGGCCCCGGCCTCGTCGAGCGGGAACGACAGGTCGTCCGGCACGAACTCGGCGAACGGCCCGGACGGCCGGAACCGCGCCCCGGACACCACCGAGAACGCCAGCCGCCCGCCCGGCTTCAGCACCCGAAGCCAGTCCGCGAACGCCACCGCGCCCAGGAAGTGCAGCGAGGACGCGCACAGCACGACGTCGGCCGATCCGTCGGGCGCCGGCATCGGCACCGCCGATCCGACGCGCCACTCGATCACACCGGAAGGATCCTGCGCAGCCGCCTTCGCCTCGGCTCGCGCGACCATGGCCGGCGACAAGTCGACAGCCAGCACGCGCGCCGGCTTCAGCCGCAACGCCGCGTACGCCGCGAAGCCGGTCCCGGTCGCGACGTCGAGCACGAGTTCCGGGCCGGTGGGCAGCGGCTCGACCAGCGCGGAGGCCACCGAGGCGTGGAACGTGTCGTCGTCGTAGTGCTCGGCTGTGCCGTCGAAGAAGGCGGCCCGGGATTCGTCGCTCACGAACCCAACCTAGCCGGGCCCACCAGCGGTTTTCAGCGGACGGCGACCGGCGAACCCGAGGTCCGCGCGGTGGTACCAGCCCAGGTCCCGGTCACCCTCGAGCCAGCACAGGAGCACGTCGGTGCCGTCCAGCTCGGCCGGGAAGTCGACCAGCAGCGGCGCGAACCCCTTGAGCTCGGCGCCGGTGCGCTGGACCGTCGTCATCAGGTCGTCGAGGCGGGCCTGCGCGGCTTTCCACTCGGGCAGACCGCCCAGCTCGGTGGCCCGGCCGCCCGGGCGCAGCGACGCCGCGAGCTCGGCGGCGTCGGCGCGGACGCGCACGAGCTCGTCGAGGACCGGCCGCAGGCGCGTCAGTTCGGCGCGGGCCTCGGCGACGGTGAACAGTCCCATCGCCCGATGATGCCACCGGGCTGCGTCAGCCTTCGCGCCGCCGCCGGACCAGCGCGTTGGCCAGCCCGCTGCCGACCAGCAGGAAGCCCACGCCGAGCAGGCCGCCGATGAAGAGGAGGTCCATGACGCCGTAGGCGATGTCGCTCTTCGGCATCAGGTTGACCAGCCGGAACCCCCATTCGGGCATGGCCATCGCGGCGACGCCGGGCAGCACGCCGTAGATCAGGCCGCCGAGGATCGGGCCGACCGCCGACAGGGCGCCGAGCGCGGCGACGACCAGCAGCAGGATCGCCCCGCCGGCCAGCAGCGCGATGCCGAGGGCGTCGCGGTTGGTGCTCAGCGTGGCCTGGATCAGCTGCTGCTGTCTCAGCCCGCCCCAGCTCAGCAGGCCGAGCGCGACCGGCGTCAGCACGAGCCCGCCGAGCGCGCTGACGACGTGCGCGGCGCCCCGGCGCGGCCGCTCGTCGAGCACGTCACCGGGCTCGTCGGAGTCCTGGTAGTCGTTCTCGTAGTCCTCTTCGTAGCCGGCGTACCGATGGGTCGACATGGCCGTCACCTCCCGCATGGTGAATTCACGGGTGGCATCGTGCCTCGGTTCACCGCCGAACACCTACGGTCGCTCGGCGAGCGGTCGGATCGGCTGACCGGCGGGTTCGTGCCCGGTGATCCCGGCCACAAAGCGCGGGTGGAGACTTGATGCCGACCACTACTTGAACCATCCAGGTGTGTCAAGCAGTACGCTTGTACCGCTACCGGCGAGACGTATCGAAGAACGCGAAGATCCGCGGAAGGAGCACCGCTGCTCATGGCCAAGATCAAGGTCCAGGGCACCGTCGTCGAACTCGACGGCGATGAGATGACCCGCATCATCTGGCAGTTCATCAAGGACAAGCTGATCCACCCGTACCTGGACGTGAACCTGGACTACTACGACCTGGGTATCGAGGAGCGGGACCGCACCGACGACCAGGTCACCATCGACTCCGCGAACGCCATCAAGAAGCACGGCGTCGGCGTCAAGTGCGCGACGATCACCCCGGACGAGGCGCGCGTCGAGGAGTTCGGCCTCAAGAAGATGTGGCTGTCCCCGAACGGGACGATCCGCAACATCCTCGGCGGCGTGATCTTCCGCGAGCCGATCGTCATCCAGAACATCCCGCGGCTGGTGCCGACGTGGACCAAGCCGATCATCATCGGCCGCCACGCCCACGGCGACCAGTACAAGGCGACCAACTTCAAGGTCCCCGGCCCGGGCAAGCTGACCGTGACCTACACCCCGGACGACGGCTCCGAGCCGATGGAGTTCCAGGTCGCGCAGTTCCCCGAGGGCGGCGGCGTCGCCATGGGGATGTACAACTTCAAGAAGTCGATCGAGGACTTCGCGCGCGCGTCCCTGCAGTACGGCCTGGACCGCGGCCTGCCGGTGTACCTCTCCACCAAGAACACGATCCTCAAGGCCTACGACGGCCAGTTCAAGGACGTGTTCGAGGAGATCTTCCAGAACGAGTTCAAGGCCGACTTCGACGCCAAGGGCATCTCCTACGAGCACCGCCTGATCGACGACATGGTCGCCGCGGCGATGAAGTGGGAGGGCGGCTACGTCTGGGCGTGCAAGAACTACGACGGTGACGTCCAGTCCGACACGGTCGCGCAGGGCTTCGGCTCGCTCGGCCTGATGACGTCGGTGCTGCGCACGCCGGACGGCCGGACCGTCGAGGCCGAGGCCGCGCACGGCACGGTCACCCGGCACTACCGCCAGCACCAGCAGGGCAAGCCGACGTCGACCAACCCGATCGCGTCGATCTACGCCTGGACCCGCGGCCTCGAGCACCGTGGCAAGCTGGACGGCAACCAGGAGCTGATCGGCTTCGCGAACAAGCTGGAGCAGGTCGTCGTCGAGACCGTCGAAAGCGGCCAGATGACGAAGGACCTCGCGCTGCTCATCAGCAAGGACCAGCCGTGGCAGACGACCGAGGAGTTCCTCGCGACGCTGGACGACAACCTGGCGAAGAAGATCGCCCAGGGCTGAGTTCTCCCCGAAAAGCCCCCTTCCCGGTTCGCCGGGGAGGGGGCTTTTCGCTTGATCACACGGCGTGACGTCACTGGCGCCTCCGGGTGGTTGCGACGTCCGGTGCTGCCGTCCGGGTAAAGGATTGCCTACCCTTGGCGTGGGGACGGGCTCGCGGGTTGGAGGAAGGCATGTCGAAGAAGACTCTGCTCATCTTGGGCGCGCTCGTCCTGGTCGTCATCGTGTACGCCATGAACACGGGCAAGCAGGCGTCGGGGGCGTCGGCCACCGGCTGCAAGGTGACGGTGACCGCGGACGTCCTGAACGCCCGCGAGGCGGCCGACGGCAACGCGAAGATCGTCGGGAAGTACCTGCGCGACGCCCAGTTCGACGCCCTGCCGGGTGTGCAGAACGGCTTCCGCAAAGTGGCCGACGACAAGTGGGTGGCGGCCGCGTTCACCCAGCCCGTCGCCGGCTCCGCCTGCTGAGTTCCTACAGTCCGATCAGATCGGCCGCGAGCGTGACCACGCCGAAAGCCGCGGCCGACAGGCCGAGCGTCCTGGCGCGTTTCGGGTCGCGTTTCGCGGCGGCGCGCCAGTAGAGGCCGATGCCGATCGCGAGCATCAGCAGCTCGACGACGGCCGAGACGACGGGCAGCCGCCAGAGCCCGAAGCCGAAGACGGGCAGGTCACCGGCGTTGCCGGGCAGGATCGGCAGGTCGGCGCGGTGCACGACGAGGTCGAGCAGCCAGTGCGAGAACACGACCCCGCCGAGGACGAGCCCGGCTTCCCGGCCGAGCCACTTGGCGGCGACGGCACCGAAGAGCGCGGCGAGCACGAGCGCGCCGACGAGTGAGTGCGTGTAGTCGGCGTGGATGAGGCCGCCGCCGTAGCCTTCGCCGTCGATGGTCTCGACACCGCTCAGGTAGAGCGGAACGAAGACGACGTCGAGCCAGGCGGTGGCGAGCATGAGCGTCCACACGGGAATGGCCGGACGGCCGGCCTTGACGGCGGCGGCCAGCCCGAAGTGCCCGGCGATCATCTGCGGGCCTCCGTCCAGGGGAAGCGGGCGTCGAGCACACCGAGCCCGACGGTGAAGAGGAGGACGGCGAGGAGGAAGGTCATCGGTCTGCTTTCCGTGCGTAGCTCGTGAGGCCTTGGACGAGCATGGTTTTGAGGACTTCGAAGCTCTGGTCGACGTCTTCCGGGCGCCCGAACCCCCCGGAGGCTTCGAGCCCGGCAAAGCCCTGGACGGCGGCGCGGAGACAGCGCGTCCCGTGCACGGCCTGGGCGTGGTCGAAGCCGAACGGCCGCAGCACGGCGAAGACGACCTCCGCGACGGCATGGGTGGCCTGGCTGAGTTCGGTGTCGGTTTCGTCGGGAGCGGTGACGAGCGCGTGGTTGCGGTGCGGGTGTGTTTGCAGGTAGCGGCGGTAGGCGTCGGCGATGGCGGCGACGGCATCCCCGCCCTCCCGGCCGGTGGCGGCGGTGCGGAGGGTGTCGGCCATTTCCCGGACGACCCGGAGGTCGATCAGCCGCCGCAGGTCGCCGAGGTTCTTGACGTGCTTGTAGAGCGAGGGCGCGGCAACCCCGGCGCGCTCGGCGATCTTGGCCAGGGTCAGCGCTTCCGGGCCGGATTCGTCGATGACGGCCAAGGCCAGGTCGACCACGGCTTCGGTGGTCAGCCCGGCCCTAGGGGACATCGACTTGGTGGCTAGTGATCATAGCTTTAAGCTAATGTTCGTAGCTTCAGGGGTCAAGGGGCCGGTTTTTGTCGGTGGTGGGTGCTAGAACTGATTCGCATCGAAACCGCAGGTGGCGGCGTTGGGGCCGCCCGGAAGGGAGGAAGCGTCCGGGGGCGGGCGACAACTGAATCGCGGCATGGGCCGGAGTGTCCGCGGGGTCTCCAGGGGGAGTCTCGCGGGCGGGACGGAGTGATCGGACGGCACCGGAGATCTGGTCCCGGGGGCTGCGCTCGGACGGGGGTCAGGGTGCGGCACCGGTGGCGAGGGTTGAGCTCTGGGGTTGCGCTCGGACGGGGGTCGGAGTGCGGCACCGGCGGCGGGGATCGAGTCCTGGGGTTGCGCTCGGACGGGGGTCGGAACGCGAGGGGACGATCGTCGGTGCCGGGGTGCCGGGGTGCCGGGGTGCCGGGGTGCCGGGGTGCCGGGGTGCCGGGGTGCCGGGGTGCCGGGGTGCCGGGGTGCCGGGGTGCCGGGGTGCCGGGGTGCCGGGGTGCCGGGCACCTTCGGGCCGGGCGGCGCACCGGGCGAGCGGCCCGAAACCGGCGGCCTGAGGCGAGATCTCGTCGGCCGCGCTCTGATGGGGGTCAGAGCGCGGCCGTGAGGTCCTCGTCCGCGACCAGCACCTCGCAACCGAACTCGCCTCGGCCGCCGCGGCGCGGGAGGTGCCGGGCCGGAAGCGCGTGGGCAGGAGCCGCCCGCCTCTGGCCGGAGACTCGGCCGGGTAGCGTGCAGTCCGTGCTGACCGTCTCCACCGTGAACGTCAACGGCCTCCGCGCCGCCGCCAAAAAGGGCTTCGTCGAATGGCTTGCCACAACGAACGCCGACGTCGTTGCCTGCCAGGAGGTGCGGGCCGACGCCAGTCAGCTGCCCGCGGAGGTCGTCGACCCCGAGGGGTGGTTCTCCGTGCACGCGCCCTCGGCCGTCAAGGGGCGCAACGGTGTTGCCGTCTACAGCCGCGTCGAGCCCGATGAGGTTCGCGTCGGCTTCGGGGAGCCCGAATTCGAAGACAGCGGGCGGTACCTCGAGGTGCACCTGCCGAACGTCGTCGTCGCGAGCCTCTACCTGCCCAGCGGAGACGTCGGCACCGCGCGGCAGGACGAAAAGGAACGCTTCATGGCCGCGTTCCTGCCCTACCTCGTCGAACTGCGGGCGAAGGCCGCCGCGGACGGGCGGGAAGCCGTCGTCGTCGGGGACTGGAACATCGCCTACGACACCGTGGACCTCAAGAACTGGCGCGGGAACCGCAAGAATTCCGGCTTCCTGCCCGAAGAACGCGCCTGGCTCGGCCGCGTCTACACCGAAGCCGGCTTCACCGACGTCCAGCGCCGCCTCGACCCCGAAGGCCCCGGCCCGTACACCTGGTGGTCCTACCGCGGCCAGGCCTTCGACAACGACTCCGGCTGGCGCATCGACTGCCAGCTCGCGACGCCCGGCCTCGCCGAGAAGGTCGTCGACGTCGTGGTCGAACGCGCGGCCGCCTACGACCAGCGCTGGTCCGACCACGCACCCGTCACCGCGACCTACGACATCGACTTCCCGATCCGGTGACACAGGAAAACGTGACCGGCGAAGGTCGCAGCCTGAGCGAGCTGCCGCCCGAAGGGTGACACCCGATGGACACTCTCCGGGCACGCTCTACTGCAAGTAGTAGTGACTTCACCCACTTGGGCGACAAGAGTGAACCCTGGGGGCGCCTGAAGCGTATTACAGAATGAGCGCTACCCTCGCTTCCGAGTTGATCAGAACCGGCAGGTCTTGACACGCTCGGTAGTTTTCTGACCAGTAGCACGCAACGTCTCACTCGGATGGGTGAGCGTACTCGCGGGAGGCACTCCGGTGCGCAACCCAGGTCGAACCCTGTTGCGGTCCACCCTGCGCGGTTCCCGCGCGGCCGTGGTGGTCGCGCTCGTCCCGGCCGGCCTGCTCCTGGCCGGCGGCGGCAGCGCGTTCGCCGCCGTCACGACGACAGCGCAGGCCGACACCAACGTGGAGGCCTTCGGCGTGCTCGGCCCGGTCGGGCTGGTCGCGGTCGCGCTCGGCATCGTCGGCATGACGCTGGGTGTGCTGCGCCAGCGGCGCAAGGCGCGGGTGGCCGAAGCCGCCCCGGCCCTGCCGGAACCCAAGGACCCGGTCACCGCGATGGCCGAAGCCGTCCTCGGCGAGCCCGACGCGACGCCGACCCGGCCGTTCCTCACCCCGCGTCCGCACGCCTGAGGGCCCTCGGCGCCCCGCGGTCGGCCCGGCCTGGAAGAATCCTGACGTGTCCGAAGAGCAGACCGTCGCAGCAGAGCGCCGCCCGCGGGTCCTGTCCGGGATCCAGCCGACCGCCGACTCGTTCCACCTCGGCAACTACCTCGGCGCGCTGCGCCAGTGGGTGAAGCTGCAGGACACGCACGAGACGTTCTACAGCGTTGTCGACCTGCACGCGATCACCGTCGAGCAGGACCCGAAGGTGCTGCGCCAGCGCACCCGCGTCTCGGCCGCGCAGCTGCTCGCCATCGGCATCGACCCGCAGCGCAGCGCCCTGTTCGTGCAGAGCCACGTCCCGGAGCACGCCCAGCTGAGCTGGGTCCTCGAATGCCAGACCGGCTTCGGCGAGGCCGGCCGGATGACGCAGTTCAAGGACAAGTCGGCGAAGCAGGGCTCCGACCGCTCCAGCGTCGGCTTGTTCACGTACCCGGTCCTGCAGGCCGCGGACATCCTGCTCTACCAGGCCGACGCCGTCCCGGTCGGTGAGGACCAGCGCCAGCACCTGGAGCTGACGCGCGACCTCGCGCAGCGCTTCAACAACCGGCTGGGCAAGACGTTCGTGGTGCCCGAGCCGTACATCATCAAGGACACGGCCAAGATCTACGACCTGCAGGAACCGACGGCCAAGATGAGCAAGTCGGCGTCCAACGTCAACGGCATCATCGAGCTGCTCGAGGACCCGAAGCGCTCGGCGAAGAAGCTCCGCTCGGCGGTCACCGACACCGGCCGCGAGGTCAAGTTCGACGCGGAGAACAAGGCGGGCGTCTCCAACCTGCTGACGATCTACTCGGCGCTGACCGGCCGCACGATCGCCGACCTCGAAGCAGCGTACGAAGGCAAGGGCTACGGCGACTTGAAGAAGGACCTCGGCGAGGTCTTCGTCGATTGGGTGACGCCCATCCAGGAGCGCGCGAAGTCCTATTTGGACGATGTCGCCGAGCTGGACAAGGTCCTCGCCGCGGGTGCCGAGCGAGCGCGCGAGGTGGCGTCGAAGACGCTGGCCAAGACGTACCAGCGGATCGGGTTCCTGCCGCCGGTGCGGTGAGCGGCGCTACGCCGGCCACCACCCGACGTGGACCGGATCCGAGCGGCGGCGGCACCGACGACGTAGGAAGCCGACCTCCCCCGTACCGGCCGCTCGCGTTGCGGGGTTCACCATGCGTGGTTAGCGTTTCACGGTGGCGAACGAAGAGAAGGAAAAGCTGCTGCCGCGGCTGCGGCGGAAGTACCCGTGGCTCGATCACCTCATCCGCGCCAACGACGCCTTCACCGAGCGGTACGGCAACCACTACGCCGCCGCCATCACCTACTTCAGCGTGCTCTCCGTCATTCCCATCCTGATGGTCGCGTTCGCCGTGGTCGGGTTGGCCGTCAACAACGATCCGGACATCATCCGGCAGATCTCCGACGGCATCAAGAAGTCCGTGCCCGGTGGGCTGCAGCCCCTCGTCACCGGGATCGTCGACGCCGCGCTCAAGTCCGGCAGCGGGATCGGGATCTTCGGTCTGCTCATCGCCCTCTACTCCGGCGTCGGGTGGATGTCGAACCTCCGTGACGCGCTCACCGCGCAGTGGGGGCAGGAAAAGCTGCCGCAGCCGATCGTCAAGCAGACGCTCAAGGACCTCGTCGCGCTCGTGGGGCTGGGGGTGGCGCTCGTCCTCTCCTTCGCGCTGACCGCCATCGGCGGTGGGGTGGGGCAGTTCCTGCTCGAACTCGTCGGGCTCGAACACGCCACCTGGGCGATCGTCCTGCTCCGGGGCGCCACCATCGTCCTCGGCCTGGGCGCGAACACCCTCGTCTTCCTCTGGGTGATCGCCCGCCTGCCCCGGGAACGCGTTGCGCTGCGCAGTGCCGTGAAGGGCGCCGTGTTCGCCGCCGTCGGGTTCGTCATCCTGCAGCAGGCCGCCACCATCTACCTGGCCAGCGTGACGAAGTCGCCGGCCTTCGCGCTGTTCGGGCCGGTCATCGGGCTGCTCGTCTTCGCCAACCTCGTCTCCCGCTTCCTCCTGCTCATCACGGCCTGGACCGCGACGGCGAAGGAGAACGAACGCAAGGTCGTCGCGCCTCCGCCGCCGGTCCGGCTCGAGCAGAACGTCACCGTTCAGCGCGGCCCCGGCCTCGGCGCCGTCGCCGGGGCCTTCAGCGCCGGTGCGCTGCTCGCATGGCTCGGTGGCCGCCGCAAGCCTTGACACCGGGCTGGCCAGTAAAGAAACTGAACCGGTAAGAAATCTGAACCGGAGGGGTTTCGTGCTGCTGGACGCCGCCCGCGAGTGTGCCGACCTCGCCAAGACCCTCGCTCCGGTCGCCGAGCGGCAGCGGGCCCTGCCGCCCGAGCTGGTCGCGAAGCTGACCGACGCCCAGCTGTTCCGCACCGGCGTTCCCGGCTACCTCGGCGGCCCCGAAGCGCCGCCCGCCGTCAGCCTCGAAACCGCCGAGACCGTCGCGCGCGGGGACGCCTCCGCCGGCTGGTGCGTCTCGATCGCCGTCACCAGCAGCCTGCTCTCGGCCTACGCCCCGCGGAAGTGCGCCGAGGAGGTCTTCGGGGACCCGCGCACGGTCGCCGCCGGGGTCTGGGCGCCGCGGGGGACCGGCGAGAAGGTCGACGGCGGGTACGTCGTGACCGGCCGGTGGGCCTTCTGCAGCGGCATCCCGCACGCCGATTGGCTCTTCGCCGGGTTCGTCCACGAGAAAGCCCTCTACGTCGCCGCGTTGCCGAAAGCCGGCATCGAGGTCCTCGACACCTGGCACACCAACGGCCTGCGCGGCACCGGCAGCCACGACTGCGTCGCCGACGAACTGTTCGTCCCGGACCACCGCGTCTTCTCGGTGCTGGCCGGCCCGCCGCCGGAAGCCGTTGCGCTGCACCGGTTCCCGCTCTTCGGTTTCTTCGCGCTTTCGGTCGCGGCCGCCGCGCTGGGCAACGCGCGCGGCGCCATCGACGACCTCGTCGAGCTCGCCTCGACGCGCACACCGCTCGGCTCCAGCCGGTCGCTGGCCGAGCGGTCGGCGACCCAGGCCGCCGTCGCGGAGGCCGAAGCGGCCCTGCGTGCGGCGCGGCTGTTCTTCTACACGAGCATCGACGACGCCTGGCAGGCCGCACAGGGCAGCGAACCGGTGCCCGACGCCCTCAAGCTGGGCCTCCGGCTGGCCGCGACCCACGTGACGCGCACCGCCGCGAAGGTCGCCGAGAGCATGTACGACCTCGGTGGCGGCGCGGCGATCTACGAGACTTCGCCGTTGCAGCGCCGGTTCCGCGACGCGCACACCGCGACCGCCCACTTCCAGGTCAACCCGGCCAGCTACGAGCTGTCCGGCAAGCTCCTGCTGGGGGTCCCGGCGCGGACGGAACAGCTGTGATCGCCCACCGGTTCGCGGCGGACTCGGTCGGCCGCGCGCTCGACCTGGTCGGCGAGCGGTGGAGCCTGCTCATCCTGCGGGAGACGTTCTTCGGCGTGCGCCGCTACGGCGAGTTCGCGCGCAACCTGTCCATCCCGCGCCCGACCCTGTCCGCGCGGCTGAAGACCCTCGTCGACGCCGGCGTGCTGGAGCGCGTCGACCCGGTGCCCGAGTACGTGCTGACCGCCGCCGGGCGCGACCTGTTCGGCGCCGTCGTCACGCTCATGCAATGGGGTGACCGGCACCTCGCCGGCCCGGAGGGACCGCCGATCCTGCTGCGGCACAAGGACTGCGGGGAGATCGCCGGGACGTACGTCGCCTGCGGGCACTGCGGCGGCGCGATTGCCACCGATCGGGTGACGCCCGAGCCGGGGCCCGGTTTCCGCTAGCCCGCGGCCCGCTTGCGCTGGTGCCCGACCACGAACCCGCCGACGATGATCAGGAACACCACCAGCGTGATGATCCAGCCGGTGACGCCGAACGGGTCCTCCTTCGCCGCCGACGCGGCCGAGGACGTCCCGCTGTTGCCGGTGCCGCCGTCGGCGAGCACGGACGGATCGCCGGTCGCCGGCGTCGCGACCGGTGCCTGGTAGGTGATCTGGCCGACCGCCACGGCCCGGTCCTCCTCCAGCGCGAAGCCGTAGTCGAGCAGCTTCGCCGCCTGGTCGACCACCTTCGTCGGCTTCTGCTCGGCGCGCAGCATCACGACCGCGAGGCGCTTGCCCTTGCGCTGCGCCGCGCCCACGTAGGTGTGCCGGGCGTCGTCGGTGAAGCCGGTCTTGCCGCCGAGGAAGCCGGGGTAGACGCCGAGCAGCTTGTTGTCGTTGAAGAGCGGGATGGCCGGTTTGCCGCCGGTCGCCGGGATCTCGAAGCTCTTCGTCGCGACGACCTTCGCGAACTCCGGCTGCTTCATCGCGTAGTGGAAGATCAGGCTGAGGTCGTAGGCCGAGGTCGACATGCCCGGCCCGTCCAGGCCCGACGGCGTCGCGGCGCGCGTGTCGAGCGCGCCGATCTTCGCGGCCAGCGCGTTCATCTTCGCCACCGCGGAATCGACCCCGCCGAGCGCGGTGGCGAACGCGTGCGCCACGTCGTTGCCCGAGTGCATCAGCAGGCCGTGCAGCAGCTGGTCGACCGTGTACTGGCCACCGGCGACGAGACCGGCGCAGGTGCACTCCTGCTCCGCGTCCTCCTTCGTCGCGATGATCGGCTGCTGCGGGTCCAGCTGGGTGACGACGACCAGCGCGAGCAGCGTCTTGATCAGCGACGCGGGCCGCTGCCGGGCGTGCGGGTCCTTCGCCGCGATCACCGCGCCGGTGTCGAGGTCCTGGACCAGCCAGGACGCCGCGGTGTTGCCGTCCGGCGGGTTGAGCGCGCCCTCCGGGGTGATCAGGCCGCACTCGGCCATCCGGGCACCGCCGACCGGGACCGCGGGCACGGCGAGCGGCGCCGGGGCCTGCTTGCCCGGCGCGGGCTTCTCCGACGTGTCGACCGGCGGCGGGGGAGCCTGGTGGTTCGCGCACTGACCCTGCTGCGGCGCCGCGGCCGCCAGTGCCGGCGAGCTCAGGGCCAGGAGGGCGGCGGCGAGCGTCGTCGTGAGGACCTTGAGCGACCGGGAAGCAACGGAGTGCACCCACGCAATCTAGCGTCGCGACCGCCGCCGCATACTCTGGGGCATGCGCATTTCACGCGGCACCTCGCTGTTCCTGCTGGCCTTCGGTGTGTGGTCGTGGATCATCTGGATCACCTTCGCCAAGAACCTGTGGGACAGCGACCGGGCCTGGACCCCCGACGGCTCGCCCACCGCCTACTTCGTGGTGCACGCCGTGCTGACCGTCGTTTCGTTCGTGCTCGGCACGATCATCGGCGTCCTCGGCTGGCGCGGGGTGCGGGCCACGGCGCGGGTTTCCTCCTGACTTTGGTCGGTGGCGCGGTCTCCGGGGCCGGTTTAGGTTGACGCCACAGACCCTGGAGGTGGAATGTCCCGTTTACGTCGAATGGCGGCCCCGCTCGTGCTGGCCGTCGGAGGCGGCCTGTTCGCGGCGGCCCCGGCCGCGGAGGCCGCGCCGGCCGCCTGCGACACGACGAGCACGCCGTACACCTACGTCGTGACGTACCAGCCGGGCACCCGCGCGTCGGCCGTCGACCGGGAGCTGGCGGCCAAGTGCGGCACGAAGGTCGCCTACTACGCCCCGATCGGGGTCGCGATCGCCAGCTCGCGCAATGCGGACTTCCAGCAGAAGATCGGCGTCTACCGGGCCTACTCGGGCGCCAAGGACGTGGCCTCCCAGGGAGCCGCGGCTTCGGCCCGCTCGCTGGGCGCGGTGCGGACGCTGGAGGACACGCGGTCCGTCGCCGCCGCGGGTGACCTCTCGGCGCAGCAGTGGGACATGAAGGCGATCCACGCGCCGGAAGCGAACAAGATCTACCAGGGCAGCCGGGCGGTGACGGTCGGCGTGCTCGACTCGGGCATCGAGGCAACGCACCCGGCGCTGCGCAACGCCATCGACGCTCGCTCGTCGGCCGGCTGCGTGACGGGCGCACCGGACCTGACGCCGGCCGCGTGGCAGCCGACGACATCGGACCACGGGACGCACGTGGCGGGCACGATCGCGGGCAAGGACCCGGCGGCGGGCTTCACGGGCGTCGCACCGGGCGTCCGGCTGGCCTCGGTGAAGGTGGTCAACGACGCGGGCTACATCTTCCCGGAGTCGGCGGTCTGCGGCTTTGTTTGGGCGGCCGAGCACGGCTTCGCGGTGACGAACAACAGCTACTACATCGACCCGGGAATGTTCTACTGCCCGAAGCAGCCAGGCGACGCGGCGGCGTACGAAGCGGTCCGCCGAGCGGTGGATTATTCGGAGCACCGAGGCGTACTGAACGTGGCGGCGGCGGGCAACGACAGCTTGGACACGGCCAAGCCGGAGTCGGACCCCATCCGCCCCAGCCACCCGGTGGACGCATCATGCGCAATCCTCCCGGGCGGGCTCGACAGCGTGGTGAAGGTGTCATCGATCGGCTACGCGGGCACGAAGTCGGACTTCAGCAACTACGGAAACATCGACGTGACGGCCCCGGGCGGCGCTTTCGAACAGACGCCCCCTCCGGGAGCGGGTCCCGAGTGCCCGCTGTCATCGGTGGTGGGCGGAGGCTACGGCGAGAAGTGCGGAACATCAATGGCGTCCCCGCACGCGGCGGGCGTGGCGGCACTGTTGGCATCGCGTTTCCGCGGGGCACCGCCGAAGTTCATCGAGCAACTGCTGGAGAGCGAAGCGGACGTGGTGAGGTGCAAGACCACCGAGACGGCATGCACGGGCCCGGCGAAGAACAATTCGTACTACGGCCACGGCCGAGTGGACGCCCTGGACGCGGTCCGCTGAAGCGGGCGCAAAGCCCAAAGAAGGAGCAGGGTGGTCATCCCGTCGCCTGAGGCCGTGAAATCACTTTGAGCCGGGCCCGCAACCCACAGCGTAGGGCGAGATGACAGCGCGGGCTTGCGGGCCCGGCTCAAAGTGATAGGCCTCGTTCAGGCGACGGGATGACCACCTTGCGGCCCACCTCCCCAACAGGAGACGACAGCGGTAGTTGTGGCCATCCCAGAGCCTGCCCGTCCGGCGAGGACAGTTTTTTCTTTTCTGCCGTGGCTGAGTGTTTCTGCCGTGGCAGGGCAGGTCTGGTGACGTCGTTGGCCAACTTGCGTTGCCGGCCGCCGGTTCGCATGTGGCTGCCGCGGCCTGCGCTGCCGGCCGCCGGTTCGCATGCATACAGCGAAGGGCCCCCGGCAAGTTCAGCCGGAGGGCCCTTCGCCGCAACACTCAAACGCGCTTGAACAGCAGAGCTCGCTTCACTTCCTGGATCGCCTTCGTCACCTGGATCCCACGCGGGCAGGCGTCCGTGCAGTTGAACGTCGTCCGGCAGCGCCACACACCCTCGCCGTCGTTCAGGATGTCCAGGCGCTCCTCCGACCCCTCGTCACGGGAGTCGAAGATGAACCGGTGGGCGTTGACGATCGCCGCCGGGCCGAAGTACGAGCCGTCGTTCCAGTACACCGGGCAGGACGATGTGCAGCACGCGCACAGGATGCACTTCGTCGTGTCGTCGAAGCGGTCTCGGTCGGCCTGGGACTGGATGCGCTCGCGGGTCGGCTCGTTGCCGTAGGTGATCAGGTACGGCTTGATCGCTCGGTACGCCTCGAAGAACGGGTCCATGTCGACGTAGAGGTCCTTCAACGTCGTCAGGCCCTTGATCGGGGCGATCGTGATCGTGGTCTTCTTGCCGTCCTTCTGCAGCAGGTCCTTCATCAGGACCTTGCACGCCAGGCGGTTGATGCCGTTGATCTGCATCGCGTCGGACCCGCACACGCCGTGCGCGCACGAGCGGCGGAACGAGAACGTCCCGTCGATGTAGTCCTTCACGTAGAACAGCAGGTTCAGCAGCCGGTCGGTGCGCTGGGCCGGGACGTCGTAGGACTCCCAGTGCGGCTCGCTGTCCACCTCCGGGTTGAACCGGAGGATCTTCAGCGTGACCGTGATCGGCGTGTGGTCCGAGTCGGAAGACGAGGAAGAAGCAGGAGCTTCGGCAACGCTAGTCATCAGTACTTCCGCTCCATCGGCTCGTAGCGGGTGAAGGTGACCGGCTTGTAGTCCAGCCGGATGTCGGACGACAGACCCGAGCCCTGCTTGTAGGCCATGGTGTGCCGCATGAAGTTCGTGTCGTCGCGGTTGGGGTAGTCCTCGCGGGCGTGGCCGCCGCGGGACTCCTTGCGCGCCAGCGCGCCCACGACCAGGACCTCGGCCAGCTCCAGCAGGAAGCCCAGCTCGACGGCTTCCAGCAGGTCGGTGTTGTACCGCTTGCCCTTGTCCGACACGGTGATCCGCTGGTACCGCTCCTTGAGCGACTGGACGTCGGTCAGCGCCTGCTTCAGCGTGTCCTCGGTCCGGTACACCGACGCGTGCGAGTCCATCGTCTGCTGCATTTCCTTGCGGATGTCGGCGACGCGCTCGTCACCGTGCTCCGACAGCAGGCCCGCCAGCTGCTCCTCCACCAGCTTGGTGGGGTCCTCGGGCAGCTCGACGTGCTCGTGCGCCAGCGCGTACTCCGCGGCCGCGATGCCGGCGCGGCGGCCGAACACGTTGATGTCCAGCAGCGAGTTCGTGCCCAGGCGGTTCGAACCGTGCACGGACACGCACGCGACCTCGCCCGCCGCGTACAGGCCGGGGATGACGTTCTCGTTGTCCCGCAACGCTTCGCCGTGGATGTTGGTCGGGATGCCGCCCATCACGTAGTGGCAGGTCGGGAAGACCGGCACCGGCTCCTTCACCGGGTCGACGCCCAGGTAGGTCCGGGAGAACTCCATGATGTCCGGGAGCTTCGCGTTCAGCGTCTCCTCGGGGATGTGCGTGACGTCCAGGACGACGTAGTCCTTGTTCGGGCCACAACCGCGGCCCTGCAGCACTTCCTGCACCATCGAACGCGCCACGATGTCGCGCGGCGCGAGGTCCTTGATGGTGGGGGCGTAGCGCTCCATGAACCGCTCGCCGGAGGCGTTGCGCAGGATCCCGCCCTCGCCGCGGACGGCTTCGGAGATGAGGATGCCCAGGCCCGCGAGGCCGGTCGGGTGGAACTGGAAGAACTCCATGTCCTCCAGCGGGAGGCCCTTGCGGAAGATGATGCCGAGGCCGTCACCGGTGAGGGTGTGCGCGTTCGACGTCGTCTTGAAGATCTTGCCCGCGCCGCCGGTGGCGAACACGATCGACTTCGCCTGGAAGACGTGCAGCTCGCCGGTGGCCAGCTCGTAGGCGACGACGCCGGAAGCGACCGGGTTGCCGTTCTCGTCCGGGGTGGTGACCAGGTCGAGCACGTAGAACTCGTTGAAGAACTCCGTGCCGTACTTGACGCAGTTCTGGTACAGCGTCTGCAGGATCATGTGGCCGGTGCGGTCCGCGGCGTAGCAGGCGCGGCGGACCGCGGCCTTGCCGTGGTCACGCGTGTGCCCGCCGAAGCGGCGCTGGTCGATCTTGCCTTCGGGCGTGCGGTTGAACGGCAGGCCCATCTTCTCGAGGTCGAGGACCGCGTCGATGGCCTCCTTCGCCATGATCTCGGCGGCGTCCTGGTCGACCAGGTAGTCGCCGCCCTTGATCGTGTCGAAGGTGTGCCACTCCCAGTTGTCCTCTTCGACGTTCGCCAGCGCGGCGCACATGCCGCCCTGGGCCGCGCCGGTGTGGGACCGGGTCGGGTAGAGCTTGGTGAGGACCGCGGTGCGGGCGCGCTGGCCGGACTCGATGGCCGCGCGCATCCCGGCGCCGCCGGCGCCGACGATCACCACGTCGTACTTGTGGAACTGCATCGAAAAGTCTCCGTGGCTTCAGTTCGCGGGCATGTTCGGGTCGAAGGTGAAGATCACCATCGTGCCGACGGCCAGGATCAGCACCATCGAGACGTAGAGCAGGATCTTCAGCCAGAACCGGGTGCTGTCCTTGCGCGCGTAGTCGTCGATGATCGTGCGCAGGCCGTTGCCGCCGTGGATCTCGGCGAGCCAGAGCATGGCCAGGTCCCAGAACTGCCAGAACGGCGAGGCCCAGCGGCCGGCCACGAAGCCCCAGTTGATCCGGTGCACACCGCCGTCGAGGATGTTCATGATCAGCAGGTGACCGAGCACCAGGATGACCAGGGCCAGCCCGGAGATCCGCATGAACAGCCAGCTGTAGAGCTCGAAGTTGCTCCGGCGCGCGGCCGGGCGCTTCGGGGTGCGGGGGTTGGCGAGCGCGAGGTCGGCCATGTCAGTTACCCCCGAAGAGCGTCTCGGCGGTGCGCTTCAGCATGAAGAACGCACCGGGGACCATCACGACGACCCAGACGACGCCGATGACCCACGTCATGGCCTTCTGCAGCTGCGGGCCCTTCGACCAGAAGTCGACCAGCATGACGCGGATGCCGTTGAGCGCGTGGAACAGCACCGCGCCGACCAGGCCGACCTCCAGGAGGTTCACGATCGGCGTCTTGTAGGTCTCGATGACCTGGTCGTAGGTGTTCGGCGACACGCGCACCAGCGCGGTGTCGAGCACGTGCACGAACAGGAAGAAGAATGTGAGCACGCCGGTGATGCGGTGCAGGACCCAGGACCACATGCCGGGGTCGCCCCGGTAGAAGGTCCCCTGCCGGCGTGAGGCACCCGCCCGATCGCTCGCCCCTGCCGCTGTGGCAGTGCTCGCCGTGGTGGACATCGGTGAACGGCCTCCAACGTCTGACTGTGCGCCCGGTGGCCGGTGAGGTCCGCTGCTGCCGCGGGAACGGCGGCTGTGCCGAGATCAACGTCATCGAGCCTGGATGAATCGGATGCTAGACCCGCACCCGGAACGCGGCTCACCTCCGGGTTCCCCTCTGTGATGGACCAGACACCGGCACTCCCGGCCCGCCACCCGGCGGTGTGGTGCAGCGCACTCGGCGGCGCGCCCTCTTTCGCTGTCCCACTCATCGGTCATCTGACCTCTGCCAGATCTGATATCTGATGCTCTACGCCGAACGGCTGGTGGTTCCCGTGTGTCATTGACCAACTGTGGCGCCGTCCCTAGCGTCGCTCGGGCAAACATCGGATCTCTCACGATGGGGTGACGTTCTGGTGCGACGACTCGGCCTGGTGATCGCCGTCGCGGCTCTGCTGCCCGTGGTGTCGGTCACGCCCGCGCAAGCGCTGCCCGACGGGCTGGCGCTGACACCTCCGATGGGCTTCAACAACTGGAACACCACCGGGTGCGCCGTCGACGAGCGGCTCATCCGCGACACCGCCGACATCTTCGTCGACAAAGGACTCAAGGCGGCCGGGTACGAGTACGTCAACGTCGACGACTGCTGGGCCGAGCCGGAGCGCGACGCCGACGGGCGGATGCAGGCCAACAAAGCCCGGTTCCCCGGTGGCATCAAGGCGCTGGCCGACTACGTCCACGCGAAGGGGCTCAAGTTCGGCCTCTACACCAGCGCGGGCACGCTGACCTGCGCGAAGACCCAGCCGGGCGCGCTCGACCACGAGGACGTCGACGCGCAGACGTTCGCGGACTGGGGCGTCGACTACCTCAAGTACGACAACTGCAACAACCAGGGCCGGCCCGCGCTCGAGCGCTACACGAAGATGCGCGACGCGCTGAAGAAGACCGGTCGCCCGATCGTGTACTCGCTCTGCGAGTGGGGCGAGAACAAGCCGTGGACGTGGGGCGCCGACGTCGGGCACCTGTGGCGGACCACCGGCGACATCAAGGACAACTGGGCCAAGGTGCTCCAGATCCTCAAGGCGAACGCGCCGCTCGCGCCGTACGCCGGGCCGGGGCACTGGAACGATCCCGACATGCTCGAGGTCGGCAACGGCGGGCTGACGACCGAGGAGTACCGCTCGCACTTCTCGCTGTGGGCGATGATGGCCGCGCCGCTGCTCATCGGGGCCG
Organism: Amycolatopsis sp. cmx-13-12; assembly: GCA_049998155.1. GTDB lineage: Bacteria > Actinomycetota > Actinomycetes > Mycobacteriales > Pseudonocardiaceae > Amycolatopsis. The sequence goes on from JAEBES010000004.1 coordinate 574,648, forward strand.
ATCTGCGCAAGGTGTCGCCGGCGAACTTCGACGTCCTGCGTAACGCCGAGGTCATCGCGCTCGACCAGGACCGCCGCGGTGTCCAGGCCCGCGTGCTGTCCAACCAGGACGGACACTGGGTGTTCGCCAAGCCCCTGGACAACGGCGACGTGGCGATCGCGCTGTTCAACGAGACGACGTCGAGCGCCGCGATCGGCACCACCGCGGCCGCCGCGGGCCTGCCGAAGGCGGCCGGGTACACCGCACGCGACCTCTGGGCGCACCGCGACCTCCAGACCGCGGGCCGGCTCTCCGCGGTCGTCCCGCCGCACGCGACCGTCGTCTACCGCGTCCACGCGGGCGGCTCGTGGTGGCGGAACGCGCCGCTGGTGAGCACCGGCGTCGAGGTGGTCGCCTCGGTGCCGGGCGTCCCGGGCGAGATCACGCCGGCCGGGCAGCCCTTCGAGGTCACCGTGTCCGCGACCGACGAAGCCCGCGTCCCGGTGTTCGACCCGCGCGTCACGCTCACCGCGCCCGCGGGCTGGCGCGTCGAGCAGGTGGCGCGGCCGCGGGCCGTCGTGCTCGGCACCGGCGAAACGGCGGCCGGGCGCTGGCGGGTGACACCGCCCGCCGGGACCGAGGGCACGACGGCGGTGCTGCACGGCGGCGTCACCTACCGCGCGCTCGGGTTCGGGCAGGTCACCTGGTCCGGTGAACAGCAGCTGACCGTGCCCGCGGCACCGCCTTCGACGTCGGCGTGGGCCAGCGACCTGCGCTGGGCGGCGGAGAAGAACGGCTACGGCCCGGTCGAGCGGGACATGTCCAACGGCAGCATCCCGGCCGGCGACGGAAAGCCGCTGACCATCAACGGCGTCGTCTACCCGAAGGGCCTCGGGACGCACGCGCCCAGCGAAGTCGTGTTCTACCTGGGCGGCCGCTGCACGGCGTTCACCGCGGACGTCGGCGTCGACGACGAGCGCGAGGCGACGAACAAGCAGGGCTCGGCGACGTTCGAGGTCTACGCGGACGGCACGAAGGCCGCCTCGACGGGCGTCCGGACGTGGCAGGACCCCGCGACGCCGCTCGCCGCGGACCTCCACGGGGCGAAGTACCTGCGCCTGGTCGTCACCGACGGCGGCGACGGCAACTCCTACGACCGCAGCGACTGGGCCGCCGCCCGCCTCACCTGCGCCTGACCACCTCGTGAGTGGAAAGGAGGGTTAGAACCCTCCTTTCCACTCACGACCCCACGTACGGGAAGGGACCCTGCATGAGGAAGCGAGTGGGAACGGCGGCCGCGCTGGCCGTCGGGGTGGCGCTGGTCGGGTTGCCCGCCGCCGGGCAGCCCGCGCCGGTGACGTCGTGGACGCTCACCGTGCCCGGGACGTCCCTGGCGCCCACGCCCGCAGCGCACATCGCTCTGGACCGGGGAAAACTCACGCTGTCGGTCACCCGCGGCGCGACGACGGTGCTGGAGCCGTCCGCGCTCGGCGTCGAGACGGCGAACGGTGACCTCACCCAGGGGCTGAAGGTCACCGGGTTCACGCAGAAGCCGGTCCACGACGAGTACCCGACGACCACCGGCAAACGCTTGCGGCACACCTACGACGCCGCGGAGACCACGCTGACCGTCAAGGGATCCGGCGGCACCTTCGACGTCGTCTTCCGGGTCTCCCGGGACGGCGTCGCCTACCGGTACGTCTTCGACACCCCGAAGTGGGTGACGGTCATCCGGGAGGCGTCGGAGTACGCCGTCCCGCAGACCGCCGACTCGTTCCTGTTGCCCTTCGACAACGGCCGCAGTGACTACGAGAGCATCCACGTCCACAAGCCGGTCGCGCAGCAGGACCCGGTCGAGTACGGCTACCCGGCGCTGTTCCACGTCGGCGACACCTGGCTGTCCGTCCTCGAATCCGACCTGAACGGCAGTTACGCGGGCTCCCGGCTGACGCTCACGCCGCAGCACCGCTTCCAGCTCACCCTCGGCGACCCGGCGGAAGTCGCGAAAGGACCCCTGTCCACGCCGTGGCGCGCGCTGATCGCCGGCGACCTGGCCACCGTCACGCAGTCCGACCTCAGCACCGACCTCGCGAGCCCGTCGAAGATCGCCGACACCTCGTGGATCAAGCCCGGGGCGGGCGCGTGGTCGTGGTGGTCGGAAGGCACCGGCGACCTCGCGCTGCAGGAGAAGTACGTCGACCTCGCGGCGAAGGAGGGCTGGGCGTACAACCTCGTCGACGCGAGCTGGAACGCCGCCTGGGTGCCCGACCTGGTCGCCTACGCCAGGCAACGGAACGTCGGCATCTGGCTCTGGGCCGACGCGAAGATCACCGACACCGACGGCGAGCGCGAGAAGAACTTCAAGCAGTACGCCGATTGGGGCGTGGTGGGGCTCAAGATCGACTTCGTGGAGTCCGAGCGGCAGGACCGCACCCGCTGGTACGACGCCGTGCTGGCGGCGGCCGCGAAGTACCACCTGATGGTGAACTTCCACGGCGCGCCGATCCCGCGCGGCATCCAGCGGACCTGGCCGAACGTGATGAGCGTGGAAGCGGTGCGGGGTGCCGAAGGCACGAAGCCGAAACCGGGGCGCGAGCCGTTCCCGATCGACCACTACCTGACGCTGCCGTTCACGCGGAACCTGTCCGGCTCGATGGACTTCACGCCGGTCACGTTCACCGGCGTCCGGCCGACCAGCGACGGCGGCGAGCTCGCCCTGAGCGTGCTCTTCGAATCCGGCGTCCAGCACTTCGCGGACAGCGTCGCGAGCTACGACGCGCACCCGGCGGCCGAGCGGCTGCTCAAGGGCATCCCGACGGCGTGGGACGAGACGCAGCTGCTCGCCGGCGACCCCGGGAAGCTCGCGGTGCTCGCCCGCCGCAGCGGCGGGCAGTGGTACGTCGGAGCCCTGGTGGCGGGGCCGCCCACGCGGCTCGACGCGCCGCTGAATTTCCTCCCACCGGGTGATTGGCTGGCCGAGGTCTACGGCGACGGCGCCGACGGGAAGCTCCAGGTCACGACACAGCGCGTGACATCCGCAAGCACCCTCACCGTCCTGGTGGCCGCGAACGGCGGATTCACCGCCCGTCTCTGTCTCGCCCCCGCGGGCGCGTCAGCCTGCCCCTGAATGCCCCGAATGGCCGCTGAAGCCCACCGTCAGGGCTCTGAATGCCCTGATGGTGGGCTTAGGTCACGCGGTGATTGGGCCGTTCGGATGATCACGTTCGGTGTCCGGTTCGTCGCGCGTGCGACTCGTGAGTAAACGTTTGTGTTACGTAGCGTGCCTTTCCTATGGCGCATTCCGGTCCGCCGGGTACGGTCTGGCGGGTCGACCCGGCAGTAGGGCCGGGCCGTGCCCTTGACCATCCGCTGGATCAGCGGGGAGGGAGACACACGTTGCGTCGCATGCGTGGAACCGCGCTGGCCGCCGCGGCCATGGCCGGGGTGCTCACCCTGGCCGGGTGCGCCAAGGATTCCGGCGGTGGTAACAGCTCGAACAACACCGCGTCCTCGACGGGCGGTTCCGACTGCGTCACCGCGCAGAAGCCGCCGGCCGCACCCGCCGCCGCGAGCAGCTCGACCGCCGCCGGTGAGAAGGTCGACGGCAGCAAGCTGAAGATCGGCCTGGCCTTCGACGTCGGCGGCCGGGGTGACGCGTCGTTCAACGACGCCGCCGCCGCGGGCACCGACAAGGCGAAGTCCGACCTCGGCGTGACGACGGTCAGCGAGAGCACCGCCTCCGCCAGCGAGGCCGAATCGGCCAAGCAGCAGCGCCTCGACCAGATGGCCTCCTCGGGCCTGAACCCGATCATCGCGGTCGGCTTCGCCTACGCGCCGTCGGTCAAGGTCATCGCGGCCAAGTACCCGAACACGAAGTTCGCCATCGTCGACGACGACTCGATCCAGCTGCCGAACGTGACGCCGCTGGTCTTCGCCGAGGAGCAGGGCTCGTTCCTGGCCGGCGTCGCCGCCGCGTACAAGAGCAAGAAGTGCCACATCGGTTTCGTCGGCGGTGTCAACACCCCGCTGATCCAGAAGTTCGAGGCCGGCTTCCTGCAGGGCGCGAAGACCGTTTCGTCCAAGATCAAGATCGAGGACGAGTACCTCACCCCGGCCGGTGACTTCTCCGGGTTCCAGGACCCGCCGAAGGGCAACGCGAAGGCCGCGGCCGAGATCGCCAAGGGCGCGGACGTGGTCTACCACGCCGCCGGCGCCTCGGGTAAGGGCGTCTTCGACGCCGCGAAGGCGGGCAACGCGCTGGCCATCGGCGTCGACTCCGACCAGTACAACCAGAAGACCGTCGAGGCCGACAAGGACGTCATCATCACGTCCATGCTCAAGCGCGTCGACGTCGCGGTGTTCGACTACGTGCAGGCCGTCGCCAAGGGTGACCTGAGCGTCCTGCCGAAGCGGTTCGACCTCAAGGTCGACGGTGTCGGCTACGCCACCTCCGGTGGCAAGGTCGACGACATCAAGGACGTCCTGGACGGGTACAAGGCCCAGATCATCTCGGGCGCCATCACCGTTTCGGACAAGCCGCAGAAGTAGCTCACGACGTGTCCGGGGCTCGGAGGAACTTCTCCTCCGGGCCCCTCACGCGTTTACACGAGATAGGGAATTCTCCCGCCCATGAGCACAGCCGAGGCCCCGGCCGAGGCCGTCCCCGACCGGGGCGCCCCCGCCGTCCAGCTGACCGGGATCACCAAGCGCTTTCCCGGCGTGGTGGCCAACTCCGACGTCAACCTCACCGTCGCCGCCGGCGAGGTGCACGCCATCTGTGGCGAGAACGGCGCCGGCAAGTCCACCCTGATGAAGATCCTGTACGGCATGCAGCCGCCGGACGAGGGCACCATCGCGATCAACGGCGAAGAGGTGAAACTGCGCAACCCGCAGGACGCCATCCGCGCCGGCATCGGCATGGTGCACCAGCACTTCATGCTCGCCGACAACCTCACCGTCGGCGAGAACGTCTTCCTCGGCGCCGAGGGCCTGCACGGCATCGGCCGCGCCGCCCGCGCGCGGCTGGCCGAGCTCGCCGAGCGCACCGGCCTGCACGCCGAGCCGGAGACGCTGCTGGAAGAGCTCGGCGTCGCCGACCGCCAGCGCGTCGAGATCGTGAAGGTGCTCTACCGCGGGGCGAAGATCATCATCCTGGACGAGCCGACCGCGGTGCTGGTCCCGCAGGAGGTCGACGCGCTCTTCGAGACCGTGCGGGAGATGAAGGACGGCGGCTACACGTTCCTCTTCATCTCGCACAAGCTCGACGAGGTCCGCGCGATCGCCGACACCGTCACGGTGATCCGGCGGGGCACCACCGTCGGCACCGCCGACCCGAAGACCATCACCTCCCGCCAGCTCGCGGAGATGATGGTCGGCTCCGAGCTGCCCAGCCCGGAGACCCGCGAGTCCACCGTCACTGACCGGGACGTGCTGCGGCTGACCGGGCTGACGCTCGGCGCCGAGGGCTCGGACCGCAACGCGCTCGACGACGTCTCCTTCACCGTGCACGCGGGTGAGGTGCTCGGCGTCGCCGGCGTCGAGGGCAACGGCCAGACCGAGCTCGTCGAGACGATCATGGGCATGCGCAAGCCGACCGGCGGCACGATCGAGCTGGTCGACGCCGACGGTGCCGCCCGGGACATCACCAAGGCCGGGACGCTGGCGCGCCGCGAGGCCGGCATCGGCTACATCGCCGAGGACCGCACCCGGCACAGCCTGCTGCTCACGCAACCGTTGTGGGTCAACCGGATCCTCGGCTACCAGACCCGCGAACCGGTCTCGAAGGGCCAGCTGCTCGACATCGCCGGCGCCCGCACCGACACCGAGCGGATCGTCCGCGACTACGACGTCCGCACGCCGGGCATCGACGTCCCGGCCGCCGCGCTCTCGGGCGGCAACCAGCAGAAGCTGATCGTCGGGCGGGAACTGTCGGGCAACCCGGTGCTGCTCATCGCGTCGCACCCCACGCGCGGGGTCGACGTCGGCGCGCAGGCGCTGATCTGGGAGAACATCCGCCAGGCCCGGGCCGACGGCCTCGCCGTGCTGCTCATCTCCGCCGACCTCGACGAGCTGATCGGCCTGTCGGACACGATCCGCGTCATGCTGCGTGGGCGGCTCGTCACCGAGGCCGACCCCGCCACCGTGACGCCGCAGGAACTGGGCTCGGCGATGACCGGCGCCGGAGAAGGTGACGAAGAATGACGTCCTGGCGCACGAAACTGCTGCCACCGCTGCTGGCGATCGTCTTCGCCGTGCTGCTGTCGGCGATCGCGCTGATCATCTCCGGGGCCGACCCGCTGCAGGCGTACGGCACGATGATCGGCCAGATGTTCAAGGGCTCGACCGCGGTCGACACCGTGAACCTCGCGACCGTGTACTACCTGTCCGGGCTCGCGGTCGCCATCGGCTTCCAGATGAACCTCTTCAACATCGGGGTCGAGGGCCAGTACCGCTTCGCCGCCGTCGTCGCCGCCATCGCCGGCGGCGCGATGAAGCTGCCACCGGTCATCCACGTGCTGGCGATCCTGCTGGTCGCGGTCGTCGCGGGCATGGCCTACGCGGCGGTCCCGGCGATCCTCAAGGTGACCCGCGGGGTCAGCGAGGTCATCTCGACGATCATGCTCAACGCGATCGTCGCCGGCATCATCGCGTTCCTGATCAACGCCGACCAGTTCGGCGTGCAGACCGGCAACAACATCGGGACCCGCGTGATCGAGCCCTCGGGCCGGATCCCGGGCATCCCGCTCGGCTCGGGCACGCTGTTCGGGTTCGTGTTCATCGCCGCGATCGTCGGCGGGGCCTACTGGTTCATGCTCAACCGCACCCGGTTCGGCTTCGAGCTCAAGGCGTCCGGCGAATCCACCACCGCGGCCGCCGCGGGTGGCGTCAACGCCAAGAAGATGACGCTGATCGCGATGCTGCTCTCCGGTGGCGTGGCCGGCCTGGTCGCCATGCCGGAGCTGCTCGGCCGCGACTACACCTACGGCATCACCGCGACCCAGATGTACGGCTTCACCGGCATCGCGGTCGCGCTGCTCGGCCGCAACCACCCCGGCGGCATCGCGCTCGGCGCGCTGCTGTGGGCGTTCCTCGACACCTCCGCGGTGTCGCTGGAGCAGATCAACGTGTCCAAGGAGATCGCGACGATCATGCAGGGCATCATCGTGCTGTCGGTCGTCGTGGCGTACGAGATCGTGCGACGCGCCGACCTCGCGGCCGAACAACGGAGGGTGGGCCGCGCGCTCGCCGGCCGCAAGGGTTCCTCGGTCGCCGAAGGGGGTGCGGTGTGATCACCGACGTCGCTCCCGAATCCGGCTCGACCATGCCGGTGCAGCGCAAGCGGGGCCGGATCCCCGGCTGGCTGCGCGGGGTCATCTGGGCCGTGGTCGCCATCGCCGTCGTCTCGGCGGCGTCCTACTCCACCGGCGTCCCCGCGCTGACGTCGTCGAACACCGCGCAGACGGCGTTGCGCCTGGCGCTGCCGATCCTGCTGTGTGCGCTGGGCGGCCTCTGGGCCGAACGCGCGGGCGTGGTCAACATCGGGCTCGAGGGCATGATGATCCTGGGGACCTGGGGCGCCGCCTGGGGTTCGTACAACGGCGGCGTGTGGGCCGGCCTGATCGCCGCGATCGTGTTCGGCGCGCTGGGCGGGCTGCTGCACGCGGTGGCGACGGTGACGTTCAACGTCAACCACATCGTCTCCGGCGTCGCGATCAACCTGCTCGGCCTGGGTGTCACGAAGTACCTGGCGAACCTGATCTTCACGCCGATCTCCGGCAACCCGCGTCAGTCGCCGGTGGTGCCGAAGTTCGACACCTACTCGGCGACCTTCCTCTCGGACTGGCTGGGCGACCTGGAGAAGGAGCAGCGCGTCGGGATCTCCGACGTCGCCGGCATCCTGCGCGGGCTGGTCACCGAGGTGGCGCCGCTGACGATGCTCGCGATCATCCTGGTGCCGGTGAGCTTCTGGGTGCTCTGGCGGACCCGGTTCGGCCTGCGGCTGCGGTCGTGCGGCGAGAACCCGGTGGCCGCCGAGTCGCTCGGGGTGAACGTGTACCTGCACAAGTACGTCGCCGTGATCATCTCGGGCGCGTTCGCCGGCATGGGTGGCGCTTCGCTGGTGCTGCTGCGCGGCGGCGCGGACTACCTGGAGAACCAGACGAACGGCCGCGGGTACATCGGTCTCGCGGCGATGATCTTCGGCAACTGGCGGCCGGGCGGCCTGCTCGGCGGCGCGGCGCTGTTCGGCTACGCGGACGGCCTCCAGCTCGCCGGCGGCGGCGAAGCGGTGCTCGCGCTGCTGTACGGCGCGGTGATCCTGGTCGCCGTGATCGTCGTCGTGCAGCTGTTCCGCCGCCAGTGGATCGCGGCCGGGCTCGGCGTCGTCGGCGCGGGCGTGCTGTACGCGATCTACTGGTCGAACGACACGCTGCCGTCGGACCTGATCCCGTACACCGCGCACTTCGTGACGCTGATCGTGCTGGCAGTGGCTTCGCAGCGGCTGCGGCCGCCGAAGGCCGACGGCCAGCCGTACCGACGGGGTGAGGACTGAGTGTCTACTGTGGACTGGGACGCGCTGCGTTCCCAAGCGATCGAAGCGGCTTCCCATGCGTACGCGCCTTATTCGGGGCTGCACGTGGGGGTCGCCGGGATCGTCGACGACGGCCGGGTCGTGACCGGGTGCAACGTCGAAAACGCTTCCTACGGGCTCGGGCTGTGCGCCGAGTGCACGATGGCCGGCCAGCTGCGGCTGTCCGGCGGCGGGCGCCTGGTCGCCGTCGCGTGCCGGTCCGGTGCCGGTGACCTGCTGATGCCGTGCGGGCGGTGCCGGCAGATCCTGTTCGAGCTGGGCGGATCGTCCTGTTTGGTGGACACGCCCAGCGGGATCCTGCCGATGTCCGACGTCCTGCCGGACGCCTTCGGCCCGGACGACCTCCCGTGAGCGCCTTTGCGGCGGTCGACGTCATCCGGGTGAAGCGGGACGGCGGGACCCTTTCCGACGAGCAGATCGACTGGGTCGTCGACGCCTACACCCGCGGTGACGTCGCCGAAGAGCAGATGTCGGCGCTGGCCATGGCGATCTTCCTCCGGGGGATGACCTCGGCCGAGATCTCGCGGTGGACGCACGCGATGATCGCGTCGGGGGAGCGGCTGTCGCTCTCGGTGTCCCGCCCGACGGTCGACAAGCACTCGACGGGCGGCGTCGGCGACAAGATCACGCTGCCGCTGGCGCCCCTGGTGGCGGCCTGCGGTGCGGCGGTGCCGCAGCTGTCCGGGCGCGGGCTCGGGCACACGGGCGGCACGCTCGACAAGCTCGAGTCGATCCCGGGCTGGCGCGCCGCACTGTCCACTTCGGAGATCGCCCGGCAGTTGGAGGACGTCGGCGCGGTGGTCTGCGCGGCGACGTCCGGGCTCGCGCCGGCGGACAAGAAGCTGTACGCGCTGCGGGACGTCACGTCGACGGTGGAGTCGATCCCGCTGATCGCGAGCTCGATCATGAGCAAGAAGATCGCGGAAGGCGCGTCCGGGCTGGTCCTGGACGTGAAGTTCGGGTCGGGCGCGTTCATGAAGTCGGTTTCCCAGGCGCGTGAGCTGGCTGCCGCGTTGACGACGATCGGCGCCGGCCACGGCGTCCCGACGACGGCGTTGCTGACCGACATGAACGTCCCGCTGGGGCGGGCGGTCGGGAACGCGGTGGAGGTCGCGGAGTCGGTCGAGGTGCTCCAGGGCGGCGGCCCTGCGGACGTGGTGGAGCTGACTCTCGCCTTGGCGCGGGAGATGCTGGCGCTGGCCGGTATCTCCGTCGACCCGGCGGCGGTGCTGGCGTCCGGCGAGGCGTACGAGGTCTGGTGCCGGATGATCGCGGCCCAGGGCGGCGACCCGTCGGCTGCCTTGCCGACGCCTTCCCACGTCCACGTCGTCACGGCGCCTTCATCGGGGGTGCTGGCTTCGCTGGACGCGTACGCGGTGGGTGTCGCGGCTTGGCGCCTCGGCGCGGGCCGGGCCCGCAAGGAGGACCCGGTCCAAGCGGCGGCGGGCATCCTGTGCCTGGCCAAGCCCGGGGACCAGGTCTCGGCCGGTGACCCACTGCTGGAGCTGCACACGGACACCCCCGACGCGGTCCCCGCGGCCCTCGCCGCACTCGAGGGCGGCTTCACGATCGCTTCGTCGGCGCCCGAGCCGGGCCCGATCGTCGTGGAGACCATCCGCGCCGAGGTGTGATGATCGTCGCGAAGATGATCACCCGATTGAGTGACGACCGCCGTCGATGAAGCGGCCGCAGCCACCCGAAACTGTCGGTGGTGCTCGGTAAGCTGGAAAGCGGGGGGCGGAGGCCCGCCCTCGCCTTCCTTGCAAGCATGAAGAGGCCCCCGCCGGGATCCGGCGGGGGCCTCTTCGCAGGTGCTTACTCCGTGGCTTCTTCCGAGCCTTCGCCCGTCTTGGCCTTGGCGTCGGCCGGCTTCGGCGCGCGGCCGTTGCGGGAGCTGCGGCGCGGCTGGCGCGGGGCCGGCGGGGGCGGGGCGATCTGCTGGACCGCCGGGCCGCCGCCGAGCATCAGCTCCGCGAACGTCGCCATCGCCTCGTCGAGCTGACCGCCGATGCGGCGGACGCTCTCGTCGTTGCTCTTGCGGACCAGCGTGTCGACCGAGTCGGTGTCCGGCTGCTTCGACAGCGTGCCCTCGACCTTCGACAGCCCGGCCTTGAGCGCGCCGTCGAGGTCGCCGATGCCGGACAGGAAGCCGTCCTCGACCTTGTCGAGGCGGGAGGCCAGGTCGTCGAGGCGGGTGGTGACCGTTTCGAGCCGGTTGCCCAGGTTCTCCAGCCGGTCGGACGCGTCGATCATCTCGCCGGTCTCGGTCAGCGCGACCTTGAGCGCCTCGGTGTTCGCGTCGATCCGCTCGTGCGTCGTGCGGCCCAGCTCGCCGACCCGCTCCTGCGTGACGCGGCTCAGCTCGTCGACCTTCCCGCGCAGCTCGTGGTCCACCGTGTCGACGCGCTCGCGCAGCGTCGACTCGGTCTGCTCGATCCGCTCGCGGACCGGGCCGTGCACCGACTGCGGCAGCGACTCGAGCTTCGCGTCCTGCTTGTCGAGGTGGCCGCCCAGCTCGTCGAGCCGGCGGTGGATGTTCTGGAGCTTGTCCTCGAGCCCGTCCATCCGGCCCGCGACACCCTCGAAACGCGCCGCGACACCGTCGAGGCGGCCGTCGAGCTGCGCGAAGGGCTTGGCGAGCTTGTCGACGATGCTCTCGACCGCGCGGGTCAGGGCGGCGATCGCCGCGTCCTGGGCCTCGAGGCGGGACATCGTCTCGTCGAGGCGCTCGGCGAGGACGCTGGTCTCGGTGCGGTCGGGCATTTCGGACAGCCGCTTGCGGACCGCGCCCAGCGAGTCCACCGGCGCGAGGCGGGCGTAGATGTCGTCGAGCGCGTCGAAGATCTGCTGCTGCTCGCTCTCACGCACTTCGGCCGCGCGCACCAGCATGTTGCGCATCCGGTCGAAGGACGGGGCGGCAATGTGGTTGTCAGTGGTCACTGCTGTGTGTCCTTCGTCGGCGGGGAAATGGAGGGACGTGCCACGAAGCTTATCGATTGCAAAAATTGCTGTCTGTATGGCCCCCGTGAAGAGGCTATTGCGGAGGCTGCCCCCGGATGGCCGATTCGGGACATGATCCTCAACGCTGAGGGTTAGCCCGAGCCTGAGAGTTACGGCCATGTAGGGGAATGACAACGAGGTTACCGTTGGGGGATGCCTGACGAAAGCCCTGTTCTGCCCACCGAGACACTCCGCCGCGCACCCAAGGTGCTGCTGCACGACCACCTCGACGGCGGCCTGCGCCCGGCCACCGTCGCCGAGCTCGCCGACGCGACCGGGTATGCCGGTCTGCCCACCACGGACGCCGCCGAGCTGGGCAGCTGGTTCCGCCGTGCGGCCGACTCCGGCTCACTCGTTTCCTACCTCGAGACCTTCGCGCACACCTGCGGGGTGATGCAAACGGAGGAATCGCTGGTCAGGGTCGCCGCGGAGGCGGTGGAGGACCTGGCCGCCGACGGCGTCGTCTACGCCGAGGTGCGCTACGCACCGGAGTTGTTCGTCGAACGCGGTCTGTCACTCGATGCGGTGGTTGAGGCTGTCCAGGCGGGGTTCACGGAGGGCACACGGCGGGTGGCCGCGAACGGCGGCACCATCCGCGTCGCGACGTTGCTCTGCGCGATGCGCCAGCACGCCAGAGCGCTCGAGATCGCGAACCTGGCCGTCCGGTACCGCGACGCCGGCGTCGCCGGGTTCGACATCGCCGGTCCCGAGGACGGATTCCCGCCGACCCGCAATCTCGACGCGTTCGAATACCTGCGTCAGAACAATGCGCATTTCACCATTCACGCCGGCGAAGCCTTCGGTTTGCCGTCCATTTGGGAAGCGATTCAGCACTGCGGCGCCGAGCGGCTCGGGCACGGCGTGCGCATCGCCGAGGACATCAAGACCGACGCGGACGGCACGGTCCACCTTGGACGGTTGGCCGCGTACGTCCGCGACCGCCGCATCCCCCTGGAGATCTGCCCGACGTCGAACGTCCAAACAGGCACGGTCCGCTCGATCGCCGAGCACCCCATCGGCCTGCTCGCCAAGCTGCGCTTCCGGGTGACCGTGAACACGGACAACCGGCTGATGAGCGGATGCACGATGACCAGCGAATTCGCCGCGCTGCACGAGACGTTCGGCTATGGTATCGACGACTTCCGCTGGTTCACGATCAACGCGATGAAATCCGCGTTCATCGATTTCGACGCCCGGCTCGCGCTGATCGACGACGTCATCAAGCCCGGCTACGCCGCGCTCGCCTGACCCTCCCCGCTTCGGACCGCAACGCGCTTGCGGTCCTTAGCTATGCCAACTATCGTTCACTATGTAGGAACAACTTCTCATTATTTGAGACGGTGGCGATGATGGCGCAGGTCGTGCAGGTTTCGACGGGTCGGCGGCGTTGGCTCATCCTCGCGCTCGGCCTCGCCGCGCAGACGGCGAGCTGCTCGTTCCTGTACGGCCTTCCGTTCCTGGTTCCGGCGATGCGCGCGGCCGAAGGGCTGACGCTGGCCGAGGCGGGGACGGTCGTCGCGGCGCCGAGCATCGGGCTGTTGTTCACCCTGATCGTGTGGGGCGCGGCTGCGGACCGTTACGGAGAGCGCGTCATCATGGCCCTTGGCCTGGGCATCTCGGGGTTACTCCTCGTGTACGCCGGGATAGGAAGTCACCCGGTCGGCCTCCTCTTTGGGGTGTTTTTGGCGGCCGGGGCCTGTACGGCTTCGGTGAACGCCGCGAGCGGCCGCGTCGTGATGGGCTGGTTCGCGAAGTCCGAGCGGGGCGTGGCGATGGGGATCCGCCAGACGGCCCAGCCGCTCGGCGTGGGCGTGGCGGCGCTGGGCCTGCCCCCGCTGGCCGCGCAGCACGGCTACCGGGCGGCGATCCTGCTGCCGGCCGGGCTGGCGATCGTGGTGGCGCTGCTGGTGGCGTGGCTGGTGACGGACCCGCCGCGGCCACCTCGCCCGGCGGGCGGCGTCCGGCCGCCGTCGCCGTACCGGCACGCGGCGCTGTGGCGGGTGCACGGGGCGAGCGCGCTGCTGGTGGTGCCGCAGTTCGCGGTGTCGGCGTTCGCGCCGGTGTACCTGGTGGCGGTCCAGCACTGGAGCCCGCTGGAGGCGGGCTGGTACCTGGCGGTGGTCCAGGTACTGGGGGCCTTGGGCCGGCTGGGGTCGGGCTGGTGGTCGGACCGGGTCGGGAGCCGCCTGCGCCCGATGCGGGTTTTGGCGGTGCTGAGCTGCTTGGTCATGCTCCTGGTGGCGCTGGGCGACGCGTCATGGCCGTGGCTGGTGCTGCTGGCGCTGGCTCTGGGCGGGGTGATCACGGTGGCGGACAACGGCCTCGGCTTCACAGCTTCGGCGGAGCTGGCGGGCCTGGCGTGGTCGGGCCGCGCGATGGGAACGCAGAACACGGGCCAGAACATCGCGGCCTCGCTGACCCCACCCCTCCTGGGCTTGGTGATCGGCGACACCCGCTACGCCCTGGCCTTCTGCGTGGCGGCGATCTTCCCGGCCTTGGCGGTCCTGGTGGTCCCGGTCCGCGCCGAAGCCGACTGACGTGTCGCCCACCGGGGTACGCGTGTCGTCCCGCCAATCACGCGAGTCGACCCCAGGATCACACGTGATGCCCCTCCAATCACGCGAGATGCCCGCCGGGTCACGTGAGATGCCCGCGCGATCACGGGAGATGCCCGGCTGAGCACGCGTGCCGATGATTCGGATGCGCCGGCCGACCGGTTCGCGTACCCGGGTGGACCACCCGTGTGCCTGGAGGGACGACACGCGTGATTGCGGGGTCGACTCGCGTGATTGGGGGGACGACACGGCGAAGGCCGCCTCCCCGAACCTGCGGGGAGGCGGCCTTCGAACGGCGAAACTCAGGCGACCGTCAGGCGGTTCTCGAAAGTTTCGACGAGCTTGCGCCAAGCGCCCTGCTCGGCATCGAACGGCGCCGACGGCTCGAGGCGCGTCGGGTCGGGGCGGAGGACGAACGACACCAGCCAGCCCAGGCTTTCGTTGCCCGCCAGGGCCGTCTCGGCCGAGTCGTCGCCCGCCCACTCCGCCGCGTCCGTGATCAGCTCGACCGCCAGCTCCAGCTGCGTCGGGTCGATCGCCTCCGGGCCCTCCGCGATGTCCGCGTCCAGGCCCGTCAGGACGTACGTGTTCTCGGGGTCGACCTCGATCTCGAGCTCGCCCGCCGTCGCCTTCGCCAGGACTTCGTCCCACGTGGACACGTCCGCGAGGTCCGTGTCGGCCAGGTCCTTGCCGTCCGCCAGGGCGCGCGCCAGCGCACCCGTCGACGTGAAGACGTCGATCTCGCCCTCGCTGCCCAGGAACACCGGGGCGTCGTCGAGGTAGCAGCGCAGCGTGTAGTACTCCGCGCCGGACGTGATGATCTTGATCGGGTCGATGCCGACCTCGGCCCAGAAGCCGACCGGGCCCTCTTCCTCGATCGAGTCGTCGTCCTCGTCCTCATCCGAGGACAGCGCTTCGAGGTCCTCTTCACCCTCGGCGCCGGCCTCGGCCTCCGCGGACTCCTCGTGGAACGCGGCCAGCTCCTCGGCCGTCTGCTCCAGCACCTTCTCGTCGACCTCCGGCTGGGTCACCAGGCCGTCGATCGCGTCGAGCACGGTGTCCCACTTCTGGGACACCGTCTCGGACAGGTCGTTCCACACCTGGACGCCGACGCTCCCGGTGAACGGCAGCGTGCCCTGGTCGAGCAGCGAGAAGCCCTCGGTCGAGTCGAGGATCTCGTGGACCTCTTCGAGGTCGCAGACGTCGGCGAGCGACCGCACGATGCCGACGATCTCCGCCAGCTCCGCGATGTGCCAGACGTCCGGCTCCTCGGCGACCAGCTCCGGCACGCCGACGAGGTCGTACGTGTGGTCCTCGTCCGGGATCAGCTCGGGCACGTTCAGCGACGGCACCGCGTCCCACGCCGGGTGGTCCAGCAGGTCGTGCCGCTCGGACGTGCGCACGAAGGCGGCCAGGTGCGCGGCGTCGGCGAAGGCGTACAGGTCGTCCTCGTCGCCGAGGAACGCTTCCCACTCCTCGCCGTCTTCCCGCCAGCGCGGCGCCCACAGGGTGACGACGTCGCCCTGCGGCAGGCCGAGTTCGATCGGGATGATGTCCTGTGCCATTCCTAAGCCCTCCGGAGTACCGCCCGTGTGCGCGCGTGATGGGAAGTATCACCCAGTCGACGCGCGGTACCGCGAAGCCTACGGGTTTCGCACTCGCGATGCGATCGCCCCTGCCGACTTTGCGACGAGCGGATGGCACGATGGACGCCTGATGACTCTCACAGACCTCCTGCCTGCGGATCCCGACCCCGACGCCCTCTTCGAAGCCTTCACCACCTGGACGGCCGAACGGGGCATCGAGCTGTACCCGGCGCAGGAGGAGGCGGTGATGGAGGTCGTCTCCGGATCGAACGTCATCCTCTCGACGCCGACCGGCTCCGGGAAGAGCCTCGTCGCCGTCGGCGCGCACTTCACCGCGCTCGCCCAGGGCCGCCGCAGCTACTACACCGCGCCCATCAAAGCCCTCGTCTCGGAGAAGTTCTTCCAGCTCATCGACATCTTCGGCGCCGACAGCGTCGGGATGATGACCGGCGACTCCAGCGTCAACCCGGACGCCCCGATCATCTGCTGCACGGCCGAAATCCTGGCGAACATCGCGTTGCGGTTCGGGGCGGACGCCCCGGTCGGGCAGGTCGTGGCCGACGAGTTCCACTTCTACTCCGAGCCCGACCGCGGCTGGGCCTGGCAGGTGCCGCTGCTGGAGCTGCCGAACGCCCAGTTCGTCCTGATGTCGGCGACCCTGGGCGACGTCTCCTTCTTCGAAAAGGACCTCACCCGCCGCACCGGCCGCCCGACGGCGGTGGTCACGTCGGCGCAGCGCCCGGTGCCGCTGACCTTCCGGTACGCGCTGACGCCGCTGCACGAGACCATGTCCGAGCTGCTCAACGGCGGCCAGGCGCCCGTCTACGTCGTGCACTTCTCGCAGGCCGCGGCCATCGAGCGGGCGCAGACGCTGATGAGCATCAACGTGACGTCGAAGGCCGAAAAGGAGGCCATCGCCGAGCTGATCGGCGACTTCCGGTTCGCCGCCGGCTTCGGCAAGACGCTCTCGCGGCTGGTCCGCCACGGCATCGGCGTCCACCACGCCGGCATGCTGCCCAAGTACCGCCGGCTGGTCGAGACCCTGGCCCAGTCCGGGCTGCTCAAGGTGATCTGCGGGACCGACACCCTCGGCGTCGGCATCAACGTCCCGATCCGGACCGTCGTCTTCTCCGCGCTCACGAAGTACGACGGCGTCCGCCAGCGCCACCTCAAGGCGCGCGAGTTCCACCAGATCGCCGGCCGCGCCGGGCGGGCGGGCTACGACACCGACGGCTACGTCGTCGTGCAGGCGCCCGACCACGTCGTCGAGAACGCCAAGGCCCTCGAGAAGGCGGGCGACGACCCGAAGAAGAAAAAGAAGATCGTCCGGAAGAAGGCCCCGGAAGGGTTCGTCAACTGGACCGAGAGCACGTTCGACCGGCTCATCGCCGCCGACCCGGAGCCGCTGACGTCCAGCTTCAAGGTCACGCACTCGATGCTGCTGAACGTGATTTCGCGGCCGGGCAACGCCTTCGACTCGATGCGGCACCTGCTCGAGGACAACCACGAGGACCGGGCGTCGCAGCGCAAGCTGATCCTGCGCGCCATCGCGATCTACCGCGCCCTGCTCGCCGCCGGCGTCGTCGAACGACTGTCCGAACCGGACGAGCAGGGCCGGATCATCCGGCTCACCGTCGACCTGCAGTTCGACTTCGCGCTCAACCAGCCGCTTTCGCCGTTCGCGCTGGCCGCGATCGAGCTTTTCGACCTCGAGTCGCCGAGCTACGCACTCGACGTCGTGTCCACTGTGGAGGCCACTGTGGACAATCCGCGGCCGGTCCTGTCGCAGCAGCAGTTCAAGGCGCGCGGCGAGGCCGTGAACGCCATGAAGGCCGAAGGCATCGAGTACGACGAGCGGATGGAGCTGCTCGAGAACATCACGTACCCGAAGCCGCTCGAAGAGCTGCTGCAGGGCGCGTTCCACAGCTACCGGCAGGGCCACCCGTGGGTCGACGACTACGAGCTGTCGCCCAAGTCGGTCGTGCGGGACATGTACGAGCGCGCGATGAACTTCGTCGAGTACATCGGCTTCTACCAGCTCGCCCGGTCCGAGGGCCTGGTGCTGCGCTACCTCGCCGACGTCTACGACGCGCTGCGCCACACGGTCCCGGACGAGGCGAAGACCGAGGCGCTGCAGGACCTCATCGAGTGGCTCGGCGAGCTCGTCCGCCAGGTCGACTCCAGCCTGCTCGACGAGTGGGAAGCGCTGCGGAACCCGGAGGAGGAAGGCCCGGTTTCGACGCGGCCGCCGTCCGAGCCGCCGGCCGTCACCCGCAACGAGCGAGCGTTCCGCGTCCTGGTCCGCAACGAGCTGTTCCGCCGGGTCGAGCTGTTCGCGCGGCGGGCGTGGTTCCCGCTCGGCGAGCTGGACGCGGCGAGCGGCTGGGACGCGGACGCGTGGCAGGAAGCGATCGAGGACTACTTCGAGGAGTACGACATGCTCGGCACCGGCCCGGACGCGCGCGGCCCGCAGTTGCTGATGATCGAGCAGCAGCCGGACGTCTGGAAGGTGCGCCAGATCTTCGACGACCCGGCCGGCGACCACGACTGGGGCATCAGCGCCGAGGTCGACCTCGCGGCGTCGGACGAGGCCGGGATGGCGGTGGTCCGGGTGACCGAGGTGGGCGCGCACTAGCGCGGGTTGCGCCCAACGGCCCAGTCCGGGGGCGCGGTTCCGCGTTAGCGTGGAGCTTCGCGACCTGGGAGGGACCATGGGGAACGTCAAGCGCCTGCTGGCCGGGATCTTCTTCGCCGCGGCGGTGGTCGTCGCCGTCGCCCCGGCCGCGTCGGCCGCATCGATGGTGGAGTACGCCCTGCTGGCGAGCCCCGACGCCACCGCCATCGAATACGGCCTCTGAGGCTCAGCTCACCGGGGTCAGGATCGCCTGGGCGTCTTCGCCGGCGAACCACAGCCCGATGACGAACGCCGCGGTCGCTTCCAGCAGGGCCGCGCGGTCCAGGCCGCCCGCGAGCACCGGCTTGGCGCCGATGTCGCGGACCAGCGTGCCGACGGCGTCGAGCGCCGCCGGGTCGTCGCCGCACAGCGGGACCGACAGCGGACGGCCGCCGAACACCGGCGGCCTCATCCGCCAGACGTCGACGTGGGCCAGGTTGAACGCCTTCACGACGTGGGCGTCCGTGGTGATCCGCGACGCCACCGGGGTGCCGGTCAGACCGGGGTCGTTGGTGCAGTCCACCAGCACCTTCCCGGGCAGCGGGCCCGCCTCGGCGAGCACGTCGCCGATCGCGGCCGCGGGGACGGCCAGGAGCAGCACGTCGGCGAAGACGGCCGTCTCGCGCCAGGTTCCGGTCGCGGCGCCGAGCCGCTCGGCCAGCGGGCCGGGGTCGGACCGGCCGCTCACCATCAGGTCGTGGCCCACCCGCGCCCACTGCGTGCCGAGCGCGTCCGCCATCCCGCCCGTGCCGAAGATCCCGATCCGCATGCGTCCTCCTTGTGCTTGGCTGTTACCACCCACGACGGTAGGAACCCGGGAAGGAACCGAACGGTAACCATGGACTTCCTCGCGGACTGCCGCACGCGGCTCGCCTTCGACCTGGTCGCCAACACGTGGAACCCGGTGGTGTTGTGGGCGTTGCGCCACGGCCCGCGGCGGCACGTCGACCTGAGGCGCACGATCGGCGGCATCAGCGCGAAGGTGCTCACGGAAACCGTGCGGCGCCTTGAGTTCGACGGCCTGGTCGAGCGGCGCGAAGGCGCGTACGCACTCACGACCCTGGGTTCGACGCTGCTGGAGCCGATCGAGGGCTTCGGTCGCTGGGCCGCTGAGCACGGCGACGACGTCGTCGCCGCTCAAAGCCGAGCACGACCAGCATGACCAGCTCCGCCGCGGGCAGCGGGTAGCCGAGCAGCAGCGCGGCGGTGACGTCGAACGCCGGCGCGCCGACGCCCGCGACGAACACCCAGGTCGGCGCGACCGGCGGCTTCGAGGTGGGGGACCACGGCGTCTTGCGGCCCGGCTTCGCGACCGACAGCCAGGCCTGGAACGCCAGCGCGCTCGCCATCAGCGAGGCGCCGGCGATCTGCTGCCAGGTGACCACCGAGGTGTCCGCCGATTCCCGCAGGGCCCGGGAGAGCAGGAAGATCCCGGCGTAGAGCTGGATCAGCGTCAGGGCGAACTTCGTGAGCACCCACCAGTGCCGGAAGTAGCCCCACGCCGTCGCCCCGGCGAGCAGGAGACCGGTGAAGGCGGAGACGTTGGCCATGGGCGCGAGCAGGACGGAGTCGAGCCGGTCGGCCATCGCGGGCGCGTCCGACACCATCAGGACGACGAGGGCGAGGGCCTGGCTCATCCAGGCGACGGACGAAACGACGTGCAGCCAGACGACGGCCTGGCGCCAGCGGGGAGAAGTCTTCACGGCTTCCAGGCTCGCCGAGCGGCGGCGCGGGCACATCGGGCGCGACCCGGGTTTCGCCCCGGACCCGCCGAGGCTGCGCCTACAGCCGGTGGGGTACGCGGCCGCAAGTCCCGTACGCCCCGGGTTGTCGTGAGTGGTAAGGAGGGTTAGAACCCTACTTACCACTCACGACGGGGTTCTTCGCGGCCAAGGCGAGGAGGGGGACCGCGGCGGCGGCGTCGGTGATCAGGGTCGAGACCATGCCGGAGCGGAGGACCGCGTCCACCGCCGCCGCTTTCGGGCGGCTGTAGCCGAGGGCGATCACTTCGGGGACCGCCGTCAGCTCCTCGTGGCTGATCGCCAGGACGTGGTGGGCCAGGCCGGTCGAGAGGGCGTTTCCCGACGCGTCGAAGAGGCGGGCCGCGACTTCCGCCGTTGCGCCGCGGACCGCGATCGCCGCGCGCTCGGCCTCGTCCAGCGCGTCGTACACCGTCGACTCGCCCGGTTGCCACGCGCCGATGCTGACCACGGCCTTCGTCAGGTTTTTGAACTGGCCGAACGTCTCCGCGATCCCCGGCTGCCGCCGCAGCGTCTCCGTCGTGCGCCGGTCCGGCAGCACCAGCGGACCGAAGATCGGGTACGCGTCGCCGCCGGACACCGACGTCACGCGGCTGACCGTTTCCACCGATCGGCCGCGCATGTCCATCCCGGCCTGCACCCCGCACAGCTGGACGATCGGACACCGGGGCAGCGACCGCACCGCCTCCGCCATCGCGTTCACCGACCGCGCCCACGACAGCCCGATGACGTCCGACGGGACCGCGATGTCCTCCAGCAGCCGCGCGGCCAGCGCGCCGATTTTCGCCCGGACGACCTCCTTCGGCTCCCGCTCGGTTGAGCGTTCGAGCACCAGCGCCCGCTCCAAGCCGTACGCCGAGCGCACCTCGTCCGACAGCGCCAGGTCCACCGGCACCGGGAGCGCGAACTCCACCCTGACCAGGCCGGACTCCATGGCTGTGTCGAGCATCCGCGCCACCTTGAACCGGCTGACGCCGAACTCGCCCGCGATCTCCAGCTTGGAGCGTCCCTGCACGTAGAAGCGCCGGGCGACGGTGGCCAGCAGCATCGCTTCGGTGAGCGAAGCACTCTTCCGGGAAGCGCTCATCTGAGCATAATAGCGCGAAATCCAGCCGAAAGGTTGACGTACTGCCGACGTCAGACCTGTAATGCCTTCACATGTTCTCGACGCGATAGGTCAATGTTGCTCATATGAGCGGCGAGGAAGGGGTAAGGCATGCGTGCCGCCATCGTCGACCGGCCCGGTGAGATCAGGGTCGGCGAGGTGCCCGATCCGAAACCCGGGGAACGTCAGGTCGTCGTCAAGGTCGGAGCGTGCGGCATCTGCGGCACCGACCTGCACATCGCGGACGGGCACTTCCCGCCCACCCCGTACCCCATCGTCCCCGGGCACGAGTTCGCCGGGGAGATCGTCGAGCTCGGCGCGGACGTGCCGGGCGAGTGGAAGGTCGGCGACCGCGTGGCCGTCGACCCGTCGCTGTTCTGCGGCTACTGCGGCCCCTGCCGCGCCGGCCACGGCAACCTCTGCGCGAACTGGGGCGCCACCGGCGACACCGTCAACGGCGCCTTCGCCGAGTACGTCGCCGTTCCGTCGTCCACCTGCTACCGCATGCCCGACGCGATGACCTGGGAGCAGGGCGCGCTGGTCGAGCCGGTTTCCTGTGCCGTGCACGGGGTCCGCCGCGTCGGCGTCGAGGCCGGCGAACGGTTCCTCGTCGTCGGCGCCGGGACCATGGGCCTGATCATGCAGCAGCTGCTGCAGCGCTCGGGCGCGCAGGTCACCGTGGTCGACCGCAACGAAGCCCGGTTGCCCCGCGCGAAGAGCCTCGGTGCCGTCGCCACCGCGGCCGACACGAAAGACCTGAACGACGAGAAGTTCGACGTCGCCGTCGACTGCACCGGCGCCGCGCCCGCCATCGAAGCCGCCTTCGACGCGATCCGGCGCGGCGGACGGCTGCTCGTCTTCGGCGTCGCCCCGGCCGAAGCCCGCGTCGCGCTTTCGCCGTTCCGCATCTACAACGACGAGATCACCATCGTGGGCTCGATGGCCGTGCTGCACAGCTTCGGCGCCGCCCTCGACCTCGTCGCCGGCGGCGCTATCGACACCGACGCGCTGCTCACCGACACCCTGCCGCTGGAGCAGTACCCCGAGGCGCTGGCCAAGATGCGCAGCGGCGCGGGCCTCAAGGTGCAAGTCCTCCCCGGAGGTGGCCGTGCGTAAAGTCCTGACGCTCCTCGCGGCGACGTCGCTGCTGGCCACCGGCTGCGCGGGCGCCGGCTCGCTCGGCACCGGCAGCAGCACGCTCGTCATCGCCATCGTGTCCAACCCGCAGATGAAGGACGCGATCGCGCTCGCGCCGGAGTTCGAGAAGGCCACCGGCATCGGGCTGAAGTTCGTGTCCCTGCCGGAAAACCAGGCCCGCGCGAAGATCACCGCGTCGACCGCCACCGAGGGCGGCGAGTTCGACGTCGTGATGATCAGCAACTACGAGGCCCCGCAGTGGGCGGCCAACGGCTGGCTCGAGAACCTCGAACCGCACATGGCGGCCACGCCGGGCTACGACGAAGGCGACTTCATCCCCAGCATCAAGACGTCGCTGTCGTACCGGAACCAGATGTACGCGGTGCCGTTCTACGGCGAGTCGTCGTTCCTGGCCTACCGCAAGGACCTCTTCGACAAGGCCGGGATCACGATGCCGGCCAAGCCGACCTGGCCGCAGATCGCCGACTTCGCCGCGAAGCTCGACGACAAGGCGAACGGCGTCGCCGGTATCTGCCTGCGCGGCAAGCCCGGCTGGGGCGAGAGCCTCGCGCCGTTCACGACGGTGGCCAACACCTTCGGCGCGCAGTGGTTCGACAAGGACTGGAACGCCAAGCTGACCTCGCCGGAGTTCACCCAGGCCGCGAACTTCTACGTCGACCTGATCCGCGAGCACGGCGAAGTCGGCGCCTCCAGCGCCGGGTTCTCCGAGTGCGGCACGCGCTACACGCAGGGCAACGCGGCGATGTGGTACGACGCCACGGTCATGGCGGGCACCAACGAGGACCCGGCGAGCAGCAAGATCGTCGGCAAGTCCGGGTACGCGCCCGCCCCGGTCGTCAAGACGCAGGCCAGCGGCTGGCTCTACACCTGGGCGCTGGGCATCCCGAAGGTCGCCAAGGACAAGGACGCGGCCTGGAAGTTCATGGCCTGGATGACCGACAAGGCGTACGTGCAGAAGGTCGGCCACACCTACGGCTGGAACCGCGTCCCGCCGGGCGTCCGCCAGTCGACGTATGCCATCCCCGAGTACGCCGATGCGGCGAAGGCCTACGCGAAGCCGACACTCGACGGCATCGCGGACGCCAACCAGCAGAAAGTCATGGCGAACCCGGTGCCCTACCCCGGCATCCAGTTCGTCGGCATCCCCGAGTTCCAGGACCTGGGCACCCGGGTGAGCCAGCAGCTGTCGGCCGCGATCGCCGGCCGCGAATCCGTCGAAGACGCGCTGAAGCAGTCCCAGGACTACGCGCAAACCGTGGGCGACTCGTACAAGGCGGTGCAGTGATGTCCACGCTCTCCGTATCCACCCCCACGTCCACTTCGCACGCGAAGGTCGAGGAGAAACGCGGCCTGAGCACCGCGGCCAAGCGCCGGCTGCCGCTGCTGCCCGCGCTGGTCTTCGTCATCGCGGTGACTCAGCTGCCGTTCCTGCTCACCGTGTTCTACTCGTTCCAGTCGTGGAACCTGGTCCGGCCCGGCTCCCGGCACTTCGTCGGCCTGGACAATTACATCGACGTCTTCAGCGACACGACGTTCCTGGTCGCGCTGCTCAACACGGTGCTGCTGACCGTGGTGTGCGTGTTCGTCGCGCTGTTGCTCGGCCTCGGCCTGGCCATCCTGCTCGACCGCAAGTTCCTCGGCCGCGGTGTCGTCCGGACATTGCTGATCACGCCGTTCCTGATCCTGCCGGCGGCCGGCGCGCTGCTGTGGAAGACGACGATGTTCGACCCGACCTACGGGCTGCTGCACTTCGTCTTCGGCACCGACGTCGACTGGCTGTCGGAGTTCCCGCTGGCGTCGGTGATGGCCCAGATCGTGTGGCAGTGGACGCCGTTCATGATGCTGCTCATCCTGGCCGGCCTGCAGAGCCAAGCCAAGGACGTCCTCGAAGCGGCCAATGTGGACGGTGCCGGCCGGTGGCGGACGTTCGTCTCCATCACCCTGCCGCACCTGTCCCGGTTCCTGCAGCTGGCCACGCTGCTGGGCGCGATCTACATCGTGAACAGCTTCGACGCCATCTTCCTGATGACCCAGGGCGGCCCGGGCACGGCGAGCACCAACCTGCCGTACTACATCTACCAGCGCGCGTTCGAGGGCTTCGACGTCGGCCAGTCGTCGGCGATGGGCGTGATCGTGGTGATCCTGACGATGATCGTCGCGACCTTCGCGCTGCGCCTGATGTTCCGGACCTTCTCGGTGAGCGGAGGCATCAAGTGACCACGGTTGCGCCTCGGAAAAGGCAGTACGGCAAGGGGTCGCTGACCGTCGCGACCTGGGTGATCGCGATCCTGTTCGTCTTCCCGCTGCTGTGGATGATCCTGACGGCGTTCAAGCAGGAGGCGGATGCCTACACGGACCCGCCGAAGCTGTTCTTCGCCCCGACGTTCGAGCAGCTCGGCAACGTCCTGGGCGGCGGGTTCCTGCCGTACCTGTCGAACTCGGCGTTCGTCACGATCCTGTCGACGGCCTTGGTGCTGCTTCTGGGCGTCCCGGCGGCGTACGCGCTGTCGCTGGCGCCGGTCAAGGGCACGTCGAACGCGCTCGGCTTCTTCCTCTCGACGAAGATGTTGCCGATCGTGGCGGCGATCATCCCGCTGTACGTGATCTCGCAGAACACCGAGCTGCTCGACACGGTGTGGGCGCTGGTCATCCTGTACACGTCGATGAACCTGCCGCTGGCCATCTGGATGATGCGGTCGTTCTTCCTGGAGGTGCCGCACGAGATGATCGAGGCGGGCCGCATCGACGGCGCCAACCTGCCGACGCTGCTGCGCAAGATCATCATGCCGGTGGTGGCCCCGGGGATCGCGGCGACGGCGCTGATCTGCGTGATCTTCTCCTGGACGGAGTTCTTCTACGCGGTCAACCTGACGGCGGCGCGGGCAGGCACGGTCCCGGTGTTCCTGGTCGGGTTCATCACGAGTGAGGGCTTGTACTGGGCCCAGCTGTCCGCGGCGGCGCTGCTGGCCTCGCTGCCGGTGATGATCGTCGGGTGGATCGCGCAGAACCACCTGGTCCGCGGCCTGTCCATGGGCGCGGTCAAGTAGGAACCTCCCGTTGGGTAGGTGGCTGGGTTGTCGTGAGTGGTAAGGCGGGTTAGAACCCGCCTTACCACTCACGACAGCTGCGGTAGAGCTACTCCTGGAGGGAGAGGGCCTGGCTCGGGCAGACGTGCACCGCTTCGCGGGCCTTCTCGACCAGCTCCGCCTGCGGCTGGTCGTCGAGCACGATGACCGTGCCGTCCTCCTCGCTCTGGTCGAACAGCGACGGCTCGGTGAGCACGCACTGACCGGCGCCGACGCACTTGCCGGTGTCCGCGATGATCTTCATGGTCCTCTTCTCCTGTGGTGGTTTGGCAGTTCGTCTCTACCAGGTCACCGGCAGCCGGTACAGGCCGTAGATGGCCGCGTCGTCCTTGAACGGCAGGTCGTCGACCGGCGCGGCCAGCTTCAGGTCGGGAATCCGGCGGAAGAGCGTGTCGAAGACGATCTGCAGTTCCATCCGGGCGAGGTTCTGGCCGAGGCACTGGTGCGGGCCGAAGCCGAAGGCGACGTGGTGGCGCGCGCCGCGCTCGATGTCCAGTTCGTCGGGATTGTCGAACGCGGCTTCGTCGCGGTTGGCCGCGTAGCCCAGCGCCAGCACGCCTTCGCCCGCCCGGATCAGCTGCCCGCCGACCTCGGCGTCCTCGACGCACAGCCGCGCCGTGGCGGCGTCGACGATGGTGAAGTACCGCAGCAGCTCCTCGACGGCGTCGAGCGTCTTGCCCGGATCGTCCTTGATCAGCTTCAGCTGGCCGGGGTTCTCCAGCAGCCCGACCGTGCCGAGCGAGATCATGTTCGCCGTCGTCTCGTGCCCGGCCACCAGCAGCAGGAACCCGGTCGCGGCCAGCGAAGCCCGCCGGTAGGTACCCTCTTCGCGCAGCTTGACGATCTGCCGGCCGAGCAGGTCGTCCGGCGGGTTGTCCTCTTTGTCGGCGATGAGGTCGCTCATGTACTCGCGCACGGCCTCGACCGCGGCCCGCCGTTCCTGCGGGGGCGTGTCGCGCTTGATCAGCTTCGCGGTGTGGGTCTGGAAGAAGTCGTGGTCGGCGTAGGGCACGCCGAGCATCTCGCAGATGACCAGCGACGGCACCGGCAGCGACAGCATCTCGACCAGGTCGCCCGGCTTCGGCCCGGCCAGCAGCGCGTCGATCCGCTCGTCGACGATCTCCTGGATCCGCGGCCGCAGCGCCTCCATCCGCCGCACGGTGAACTCGCCGAGCACGGCCTTGCGGGCCGGCCCGTGCTCGGGTGCGTCCATGGTGATCATGGTCCGCTCGTCGTCCGGCCGGCGGAATCCCGGCACCAGCTGCGGGAAGTCCGGGTGCTGCCGGTCGGCGCTGAACCGCCGGTCGTTCAGCACGGTGCGGACGTCCTCATGCCGGCTGACCACCCAGGCCTGCTTGCCCTCGGGCAGCCGCACCCGGGTGACCGGGTCCTCCTCGCGGATCTCGGTGTAGGCCGGCGGCGGCGCAAACGGGCAGGTCCGGGTCATCGGGAACTCGTGAACGGCGGTCATGGTGTCCCCCTCACCAGGTCACGGGCAGGCAGTAGAGGCCGAAGATCGACGAGTCGTGCTTGAACGGCAGCTGCTCCACCGGCGCGGCCAGCTTGAGCTCCGGGATGCGGCGGAAGAGCGTGTCGAAGACGATCTGCAGTTCCATCCGGGCCAGGTTCTGGCCGAGGCACTGGTGCGGGCCGAAGCCGAAGGCCACGTGGTGGCGCGCGCCGCGCTCGATGTCCAGCTCGTCGGGGTTGTCGAACGCGGCTTCGTCGCGGTTGCCGGAGTAGCTCAGGCCCAGGACGCCTTCGCCTTCGCGGATCAGCTGGCCGCCGATCTCGACGTCCTCGGTGGCGACGCGCGAGGTCGCGAACTCGGCGATGGTGAAGTAGCGCAGCAGCTCCTCGACGGCGTCGAGGGTCTTGCCGGGGTCGTTCTTGATGATTTCGAGCTGGTCCGGGTTCTCCAACAGCGCCACCGTGCCGAGCGAGATCATGTTCGCCGTCGTCTCGTGGCCGGCGAGCAGCAGCAGGAAGGCGAGCGAGACCAGCGAGTCGTGGTCGACGTCGCCGTGCTCCTCGCGCTGCTTGAGAACCTGGCGGCCGAGCAGGTCGTCGGTCGGGTCGGCCTCCTTGGCGGCGACGAGCTTGTCGAGGAAGTCCTGCATCTCTTCGACTGCCTGCACGCGCACCTCCTGCGTCACCTCCCGGTTCAGCAGGGTGGAGCTGCGCGACTGGAAGAAGTCATGGTCGGCGTACGGGACGCCGAGCTGCTCGCAGATGACCAGCGACGGCACCGGCAGCGCCAGTGCCGAGACGAGGTCGGCGGGCTTCGGGCCGGCCAGGATCGCGTCGATGTGCTCGTCGACGATCTGCTGGATCCGCGGCTGCAGCGCCTTCATCCGCTTCACGGTGAACTCGCCGACGACCTCGCGGCGGGCGGCGCCGTGTTCCGGCGGGTCCATGTTGATCAGCGACGCGCCGAAGCGGCGGCGCTGCGGGCGGCCGTTCTTCACCAGGATCGGGAAGCCCGGGTTGAACCGATCGGAGCTGAACCGCGGGTCGGTCAGCATCTGCCGGACTTCCTCCAGGCGGGTGATGGCCCAGGCCTCCGAGCCGTCAGGGAGTCCCACGCGCTGGACAGGGCCCGCTTCGCGCAGCTTCTCGTACGCCGGCGGCGGGGCGAATGGGCAGGTGCGAGCCAGCGGAAAGGTCTCGTCCCGGGTGGCGTGCTCGGCCAAATCAGTCATTTCGGACCCCCTAAATCGGACGGAAAGTATGCGGAGGATTACATTCCGGTTCTCTGTCCCAAGGTACCGAAGCGGAAGGAAGTCGTCCACTAGGTGCCGCCTACCCATTCGAGGAGGCGGTGCGTGGCCGGTTGACCGTGCGAGAATCACCCCGCGCGCGATTCAGCGGAAGGCGAACGGCATGACGGCAGACCCCGAGACCACCCTGCGGGCGGACGCGCGCCGCAACCGCGACCAGATCCTGGCCGCCGCGAAGAGCATCTTCGCCGTCTCCGGGCCCGAGGTGCCGATGGAGGAGATCGCCCGCGCGGCCGGCGTCGGCGTCGGCACGCTGTACCGCCGCTTCCCGGACCGCGACGCGCTGGTCCGCGCGGTTGCGATGGACAACTTCGAGCGGGTGCTGATCGACGCGCGGGTGATCGCGGCCGAGGAGACGTCGTCGTGGCACGCGCTGGAGCGGCTGCTGCGGCAGTCGGTGGCGCTGCAGCTGAGCGTGCAGCTGGCGATGGTGTCGCATCGCGCGCTGGTGATCCTCAAGAGCGACCCCGAGGTCCGCCGGCTGCGCGACGAGATCTTGGAGGTCCTCGACGCCTTCGTCGAGGGCGCGCAGGCCGAGGGCAAGCTCCGTGACGACGTCGGCGCGGGCGACATCGCGATCCTGTTCGCGACGCTGCTGCGCCAGGCCCGCGCGAAGACGCCGGAGGTCGCGGAGATGGCGGCGCGCCGGTGCGTCGGCATCATGATCGACGGCCTCAGCGCACGGCCGGGTTCGGCGCTGCCCGGCCGGCCGATCACGTCCGGGGACCTCGACCCCGACTGATTCCGCGGATTTCCGTGTTAGGGTTCCGCCTCGTTCTGCCAAATTGCAGCTGCGGGCGGGAAAATGCGACGAAGAACGCTGGCCGTGTTGTTGGCGATTTCCTTCCCGGTGACTGCCGGGTGCGGCGGCACGCCCGTCGACGGCGTGGCGGCCGCACCGGCCTCGCTGCCGGCTCCGACGCCGACGTCCGCGTCGGTGACGCCCCCTTCCTCGACTTCGTCGACGCCTTCGACCTCCCTACCAGCGCCTCCGCCCACGCCGACACCGCCGTCGACCACGCCGGTGCGGAGCTGCCGCACCCCGGAGTTCACCACCAGCGACCCCGACGGCGGCTGGTCGGACGGCGGCTACTACGTCCACAACAACATGTGGAACCAGGGGGAAGCGGGCCCGGAAACGCTGCGGGCGTGCGCGTACGACAACTGGTACGTCGATTCCACCCAACCCGATTCGACGTCGGTGAAAACCTATCCGAACGTGCACAAGGACATCAACAACCAGAACGGGAAACCGTTCAACGACTATTCGGTGATCACCTCGACGTTCGCCGGCCGCGGCCCGGGCACGGGCGTCTACGACGTGGCGTACGACCTGTGGCTGAACGGCGTGGGTGACGGCAAGGGCGTCAGCGAGCTGATGGTCTGGACGGAGAACCACAAGCAGGTCCCGGCGGGTGACAAGCTGACGACGTACACGGCCGGCGGTTTCACGTACGCCGTCTGGGCGGAGGACGAGGGGTACGTGGCGTTCGTGTCCCGGTCGACGCAGTACTCGGGCAGCGTGGACCTGAAGGCGATGATCGCGTGGGCGATCGGCAAGGGCCTGATCCCGCCCAACCCGACGGTGAACCAGATCGGCTACGGCATCGAGTTCTGCTCGACCGGCGGCGGCAAGGCGAGGTTCACGCTGTCGGGCTTCTCGGTGGCGATGAGCTAGCGGGCGTACCGCTGGAGGGTCTGCGGGGAGGGCCTCAGCACCGGCAGCCCGACGACGACGTCGACGACCCCGAGCACGACGGCGATCACCGGCATGACCAGGAAGACGAAGATGCCGAAGGTGATCTGGACGTACCCGTGCGGGTTGTCCGGGCCGGGGTCGGACCAGGTCAGCGGCGTGGCGTAGGAAAGGTAGAACAGCGGCCACCCGACGATCGACACGGCCCCACCGCAGAGCGGGCCGACGGACACGGAAGCCGGCCGGAGCCGCAGGATGTGGCCGGTCCCGCCCGGGTAGTGCCCGACTTCGACCCACGTCGGGGCGAACAACAGCGCGATGCCGGACATCAGCAGCATGACGGCGCTGAAGAGGCCGAACATGACGGGGATGCCGTTGGCGGCATTGTGGCTGGTCGGCAGGGTGAACCCGAGTACCGGGACGGCGACGCACATGGCCAGGGCGACGAAGGTGGTGAATCCGCCGAGGAGCGGCAGGGTGCCTTTCAGCTTGGCGGTGAGCCGGGGCGGCAGCCAGACGTAGGCCCGCGGGACGATCAGGTATTCGTCCACGGCTACCGGCACCCTCCCCGATGCGTCACGCTGCGTACCCGAGGGGGACTGTACCGGTAATCGAGCGGGCCGCCACGCGACGGCGGCGACCCGCTCGCGATCCTCAGACGCCCAGCGGGTGCCAGACCGTCTTCGCCTCCAGGTACCGCCGCAGGCGGGTGAGGTCCGGCGCTGCCGTCCAGTCCGGCTCGGACTCCGGGACCGTCAGCACCCTCTTCACCGTGTTCGCCGCCTCGCGCGCCAGCTCCGGGCGGTCCGCCGGGGCCGCTCCCGTCGGGTCCAGCGCGTTGACGTCTCCGTGCGAAGCCAGCCACGGGCCCAGCTCGGCCGCTCGCCCGGTCAGGATGTTCGCCACGCCGCCCGGGACGTCGGACGTCGCCAGGACCTCCGACAGCGTGATCGCCGGCAACGGCCGCTCCGCGCTCGACACCACCACCGCCGTCGAGCCCGTGGCCAGGACCGGGGCCAGGACCTCGACCAGGCCCAGCAGCGACGAGCTCTGCGGGGCCAGGACACCCACCACGCCCGTCGGCTCCGGGACCGTGAACGAGAAGTACGGCCCCGCCACCGGGTTCGCCGCGCCCAGGACCGTGGCGATCTTGTCCGTCCAGCCCGCGTACCAGACCCAGCGGTCGATCGCCGCGTCCACAACGGACTCGGCCTTCTTCGCCGCCAGACCCTCCGAAGAGGACACTTCCGCGACGAACTGGTCGCGGCGGCCTTCCAGGACCTCGGCCACCCGGTAGAGCACCTGGCCGCGGTTGTACGCCGTCGCCGCGGACCAGCCTCCGAACGCCTTGCGGGCCGCCACCACCGCGTCGCGGACGTCCTTGCGGGACGCGTGGGCCGCGTTCGCCAGGAACTTGCCCTTGCCGTCCGTCACCGGGTACACCCGGCCGGACTCCGAACGCGGGAACTTGCCGCCGATGTACAGCTTGTACGTCTTGGCGACGGAGATTCGGTCAGACATTCAGGTACGCCTCCAGCCCGGTGCGGCCGCCTTCGCGCCCGAAGCCGGATTCCTGGTAGCCGCCGAACGGGGCGGCGGGGTCGAAGCGGTTGAAGGTGTTGGCCCAGACCACGCCGGCGCGCAGCTGGTTCGCCATCCACAGGATCCGGGAGCCCTTTTCGGTCCAGATGCCGGCCGAAAGCCCGTACGGCGTGTTGTTCGCCTTCGCGACGGCCTCGTCCGGCGTGCGGAACGTCAGCACCGACAGCACCGGGCCGAAGATCTCCTCGCGCGCGATCCGCATCGACTGCTGGACGTTCGCGAACACCGTCGGCGCGAAGAAGAACCCGCGGTCCGGCACCGGGCACGGGCTGGTCCAGCGCTCCGCGCCCTCGGCGTCACCCGACTCGACGAGCCCGCGGATCTTGGCGAGCTGCTCGGCGGAGTTGATCGCGCCGATGTCGGTGTTCTTGTCCAGGGGGTCGCCGATGCGCAGCGTCGAGACGCGGTAGCGCAGCTTTTCGAGGACCTCTTCGGCGATGGACTCCTGCACCAGCAGGCGCGAGCCGGCGCAGCAGACGTGGCCCTGGTTGAAGAAGATGCCGTTGACGATGCCCTCGACGGCCTGGTCGAGCGGCGCGTCCTCGAACACGATGTTCGCCGCCTTGCCGCCCAGTTCCAGGGTCAGCTTCTTCGCCGTGCCCGCGACCTGCCGCTGGATCGCCTTGCCGACCTCGGTCGAGCCGGTGAAGGCGATCTTGTCGACGTCGCCGTGCTCCACCAGGGACGCACCGATGTCGCCCGCGCCCGGCAGGATGTTCACCACGCCCGGCGGCAGCTCCGCCTGCTGGCAGATCTCCGCGAAGACGAGCGCCGTCAGCGGCGTCGTCTCGGCCGGCTTCAGCACCACGGTGTTGCCGGTGGCCAGCGCCGGGGCGATCTTCCAGGCCAGCATCAGCAGCGGGAAGTTCCACGGGATGATCTGGCCCGCGACGCCCAGCGGACGCGGATCGGGGCCGTACCCCGCGTACGCCAGCTTGTCGGCCCAGCCCGCGTGGTAGAAGAAGTGCGCGGCGGCCGTCGGGACGTCGGAGTCGCGCGACTCCTTGATCGGCTTGCCGTTGTCCAGGCTCTCCAGCACGGCCAGCTCGCGCGAACGCTCCTGGATCAGCCGCGCGATGCGGAAGAGGTACTTGGCGCGCTCGGTGCCCGGCATCTTCGACCAGACACTCGTGTACGCCTTGCGCGCGGCCTTCACCGCGATGTCCACATCGGACTTCGACGCGGTGCCGACCTCGGCCAGGACCTCTTCGGTGGCCGGGTTGATCGTCTTGAGCGGCTCACCCGACCCGTCGACGAACTCGCCGTTGACGAAGGGCTTGTAGGAGTCCTTCAGATTCGCGATGGCGCGCGATTCGGGCGCCGGTGCGTACTCGAAAACAGGCATCAGTCCACCGTCACGTAGTCGGGGCCGCTGTAGTGGCCGTCCACCTGGGTGCGGCGCTGCAGCAGCAGGTCGTTGAGCAGGCTGGATGCGCCGAAGCGGAACAGGTCCGGGGTCAGCCACTCTTCGCCGGCGACCTCGTGCACGGCGACCAGGTACTTGATCGCGTCCTTCGTGGTCCGGATGCCGCCCGCGGGCTTGACGCCGCGCAGCTCGCCGGTCTGCACGTGCCAGTCGTGGACGGCCTGCAGCATGATGTGCGTGACCGGCAGCGTCGCGGCGGGGGAGACCTTGCCGGTGGAGGTCTTGATGAAGTCGCCGCCGGCCAGCAGCGCCAGCCACGACGCGCGCCGCACGTTGTCGTAGGTCGCCAGCTCGCCGGTCTCGAGGATGACCTTGAGGTGCGCATCGCCGCAGGCTTGTTTCACCGCGCGGATCTCTTCGAAGACGGCCATGTACCGGCCTTCGAGGAAGGCGCCGCGGTCGATCACCATGTCGACTTCGTGCGCGCCGGCTTCCACGGCGATCTTCGTGTCGGCCAGCTTGATCTCGAGGCTCGTGCGGCCGGCGGGGAAGCCGGTGGCGACGCTGGCGACGTGCACGCCGCTGCCCTCGAGCGCTTCGACGGCGGTGGCGACCAGGTCGGGGTAGACGCAGACGGCGGCGACGCGCGGGGTGTCCTGGCGCTCGGGATCGGGGCGCACGGCCTTCGCGGCCAGCGCGCGCACCTTGCCCTGGGTGTCGGCGCCCTCCAGGGTGGTCAGGTCGACCATGGAGATGGCGGTGTCGATGGCCCACCGCTTGGCGTCCTTCTTGATGCTGCGCGTGCCGAGGCCCGCCGCGCGCTGCTCGACGCCGACCTGGTCGACACCGGGCAGCCCGAGCAGGAAGCGGCGCAGGCTCGCGTCGTCGCGAGTCGCGTCCACCAGCGGTGCCGGGGTGTCCGGCGCCGCTGACGTGCTGGTCGTGGCTGTCATGCGCCTGAGTCTAGGCGGCGGGTCCGACACTTCGCGGTGTCCCGGTCCGACCGGGTCGGATAGGCTGTATGCGGACTTGTGATCAAGCTGCGCAGTGGTGACGGGAGGGTGAGCATGACCGCTCTGCCCGACTGGATGTTACTGTCGGCGTCCGGATTGAGTGCAGACGATTACGAAGCGTTGCCGGAAGAGGTCTGCCGCCGCATCGAAATCGTTGATGGAGCCATCGTCGTGAACCCGGCCCCGCGCCGTTCGCACCAGATCTTCGCCCGGCGGCTCGCGAACGCGCTCGAAGCCGCGTGTGGCCCGGGCTTCGAAGTGTCCACGGACGTCGACCTGCGGCTGCGTGACGTCCCGCTGCTGAACCGGCGACCGGACATCGTGGTGTACGACTCGTCGCTGCCGGACGACTTCGTTCTGAGAGCCGAGCACTGCGTGCTCGTGGTGGAACTCATGTCGCCCGGTTCGGTCACGGCCGACCGGATCGACAAGCCGGGTGAGTACGCGGCCGGCGGCATCGAGCACTTCTGGCGGATCGAAAACACCGATGACCTGGAGAAGCTCCGGGTCTTCCGGTACGTGCTCGATCCGGCCACCAAGGTCTACGCGCCCGCGGTCGTCCACGACGGGCCGTTCACCGTGACCGAACCGTTCACGGTGAACGTCGACGTCGCCGGGCTGCTCTAGGCCCCCTCGATCTGCGGCGGTTCCGTCCGCTTCGCCGGCTTCCGGTACACGACCACCCCGCCCCAGAACGCCAGCCCGTTGATCTTCACCGTCGGGGCCGTCGGCGGTGCGGGGGGCGCGCCCGACTTGTCCTCCAGCACGAACCCGCCCATCAGCCCGATTCCCGTGACGTCCACGTTGATGTCGTCCGGGACCGTGATCTGGATGCCGCCCATGATGGCGACCGCGGTGATCGTGCAGTGGCGGTCCGCGAAACGGGCCTGCCGCAGGTCGATCTCCGCGCCGCCCCAGAACGCGAGGCTGTTGTGCTGCGGGGGCAGGACCCAGCTGCCCTTGCGGACCGCTCCCGACAGCACGCCGATCGACACCGGGCTGCCCGGGTGGCCGCCGATGCGCTGGTCCGGGAAGCCGAGGGCCCGCGTGGTGGCCGGCTCGACGGCCGCCGACGAGGACGGCAGGTCCACCGTCACCGGCTTCAGCTCGCCCAGCGTTTTCGCCGCGTAGACCGTCGTGAGCCGTTCTTCCAGCTCGTTCACCGTGATGCGCCCCTCCGCGAGGGCGTTGTGCAGCACCTGGGCGACGCGTTCGCGGTCCGCGTCGGAAGCCCGCATCTGGTCGGGCGTCAGTTCGCTCACGCGGCGCAGCTTATCGGCGAAAACCACCCCGCGTGTCCCTCTTCCGGAGGACACTGGCCCCATGGTCGAGTTTCCGGACGGCACCCGCGTGCACGGGCGTGGCCTGGGCCGCCCCCGCCCCGACGGGCCCGCGCCCGATTTCGGGCTCTACCTGGGCACCAGCCGGCTGCGGCGCAAGCACGGCGGGGGCATCGACTGGCCGCACGAGTGGATCACCTGGCCCGACTTCCTGCTGCCCACCCGGCCCGCCGAGGCCCGCGAAAAGATCAAAGCGCTCCACGAACGGGCGAAGACCGAAACCGTCGAAGTCGCCTGCTACGGCGGCACCGGCCGGACCGGGACGGTGCTGGCCTGCCTGGCCGTCCTCTCCGGCGTCCCCGCCGACCAAGCCGTCGCCTGGACACGGGAGCACTACCGCGAGCGGGCCGTCGAAACGCCCTGGCAGCGCGGCTGGGTGAAGAGCTTCGCCAAACAGCTAGATTGACCCGCATGGATGTGCACGTCGTCGACCACCCCCTCGCGAAGGCCCGGCTCTCCACGATGCGCGACGCGCGCACCGACAGCGCCGCGTTCCGGGCCGCGCTGCACGAGCTGACCGTCATGCTGGTCTACGAAGCCACGCGCACCGTGCCGGTGAAGATCGAGAAGATCCACACGCCGGTCGCCCGCACCGACGGCTACAAGCTGGCGAAACCGCCGCTGCTGGTGCCGGTCCTGCGGGCCGGGCTGGGCATGGCCGACCAGGCGCACAAGCTGATCCCGGACGCGCAGATGGGCTTCGTCGGCCTGGCGCGCGACGAGGAGACGCTCAAGCCGACGCCGTACCTCGAGTCGCTGCCGGAAACGCTCTCCGACCGGCCGGTGCTGGTGCTCGACCCGATGCTCGCCACCGGCGGCTCGATGGAGTACACGATCCGCCTGCTCACCGACCGCGGCGCCGACGACGTCACGGCGATCTGCGCGCTGGCGGCCCCGGAAGGCCTGGCGCACCTGGAGAAGACCGGCCTGCCGGTCCGGGTCGTCACGGCGAGCATCGACGAGCGCCTCAACGACTCGGGCTTCATCGTCCCGGGCCTCGGCGACGCGGGTGACCGCCAGTACGGCGCCGTCTGAGCCGGTGCCGGTCCTGAAGTGGCGGTGGATCGCCGTGACCGCCGTCGCGGTCGCGGCCGTCACCGGGGCGCTGCTCTGGCTGTTCCTGGCCTGGTCCGGGCGGCCGGAGGCGCCGGTCCGGATCGACGCGGTCAAGACGGCGTTCGGCATCGGCGCGGGCGCGGGCGGCGTGTTCGCGCTCTGGCTCGCCACGCGCCGCCAGCGCACGCTCGAACTCCAGCTGGCCGAGACGACCCTGGACCTGGAAGAGCGCCGGGTCACCGAGCTGTACACGAAATCCGTCGAGCAGCTCGGCAACGACAAGGCACCCATCCGGCTCGGCGGGCTGTACGCCCTCGAGCGGCTCGGACAGGACAACCCGAAGCACCGGCAGTCGATCGTCAACGTGCTGTGCGCTTACTTGCGGATGCCGTTCCAGGCACCGGAAACCGGCCTCCGCGGCCGGACCGGCGCGGAACTCGGGGAGGAAGCCGACCCCGAACTGCTGGTGCGCCTGGCCGTGCAGGACCTGCTCAAAACGCATCTCGGCCACGATGAACCGGGCTACTGGCCAGGCATGTCGGTCGACCTGCAGCGTGCCGTGCTCGTCGACTTCCGGCTGAGCGGCTGCACCGTGGCCGCCGCGGACTTCAGCCGGGCGCGGTTCGTCGGCGCGGTCCACATCCGCGGTTCGCGCTTCACCCGCCGGGCGGCGTTCTACGGCGCGGACTTCACCGGCACCGCGAACTTCGACCGATCGGTCTTCGACGAGGGGGCGTTCTTCTCGCGCGCGCACTTCGCCCGGGACGCCCGCTTCACGCGGATCCGCTCGGGCGGGGTGTTCCAGTTCTCCCACACGGTCTTCGACGAGGGTGCCGCCTTCGAGGACGGCGAACACGAGGAACTCGACGTCACGGACGCGCGGTTCCCCGAGGCCGGGTAGCGCAACGTCCCGGCCGGTGCCGGCCACTAGTGGGTGTGACCAGCCAAGCGACGGGGGCGCCGGTGGATGACCGCGCTCTGTGGGACCGGGCGGCCGAGGGCGACCAAGCGGCCTTCACCGAGCTCTTCGAGCGGCACGCGGAGGCCGTCTGGAACCACGCCTACCGGTTGACCGGCTCGTGGAGCGCCGCCGAGGACCTGACGTCGAACACCTTCCTCACCGCCTGGCGCCGCCGCGCCGACGTCACGCTGGTGCGCGACAGCGCGCTGCCGTGGCTCTACACCGTCGCCGGCAACGCGGCCCGCGACGAGCACCGCGGCGCGCGGAGGCGGCTGCGGCTGCTGCGGAAGATGCCGGACCCGCCGGTCGTGTCCGACCACGCCGACGCCGTCGCCGACCGGCTCGACGGCGAGCGGCGGCTGCGCGTGATCGTCGAGGCCGTCCGGACGCTGCCGAAGGCGCAGCGCGAGGTCGTCGAGCTGTGCCTGCTCGGCGACCTGAGCGCCGCCGACGCCGCCGCGCTGCTGGCCGTCGCCGAGGTCACCGTCCGCGCCCACCTGTCCCGGGCCCGCGCCCGGCTGCGCACGTTGCTGGAGGAGAAATGAGCGACGACCTCGGGCTGCCGCTCCGGCAGGCGCTGCCGGACGACGTCCGCGCGCGGCTGCGGGCGGACGTCCGCCGGGGCATGGGGAAGCGGCGTCCGGGCCGCGTCCGGTACGCGGCCGCCGCGGCGGCCGTCGTGGCGCTGGCCGCGGGGGCGGTCGTCGCGACGCAGGTGGTCCGGCACCAGCCCGTGGCCGAGCCCGGCCCGCCGCCCCCGGCCGTCTTCAACCCGCTCACCCTCGACGTGCGGGTAGCGACCTCGTCCCTGGACCGCTGCTGGGCCGCGGTGCAGGCGGCGGGCAAGCAGGACCGCGTGCCTCCGCGGCAGAGCTGGGTGCCCGTGTTCACCGAGGTCTTCCAGACCGACGCGGTGGTCGCGGCGACCGCCGACGGCAAGCCGATGTTCTGCGAGACCACCGAGACGACCGTGACGCTGTCGGACCCGGGAGCCACCCCCGCCTACACCCCGGGCACGCGCACGGGCCTCCTGCTGTTCAGCGCGACCGGGATGGCCGGCGGGATCCTCGCCCCGGGCGGGGAAGGGAGCTACCTCGACGCGGAAACCGAGGGCGGGGAGAGCAGCATGTCGCGGATCTCGTTCTCCCCGGTCACCCGCCAGTTCACCGGCGTGACCCGGAGCGACCCGGCGCGGACGACGCTCTCCATCGGCAAGCCGATGGAACCGGGCGTGCGGCTGCCCGCGGCGCCGCCGCCCCTGCTCGCGGTCGTCGACCGGCCGGTGACCGCCGACCGGACGTCACCCGCGGGCCGCGCGCTGGGCGACTGCCTGGCGGCGGCGGAGATGGAGGCGATCCCCGATCCCGCGGCGTACGAGCCGGGGCCGTCGCTCGACGCGGACGGCTACCGGGTGGTCCTCGGCCGCCGCGGCGACCGGTTCGTGGTCTGCACCACCGAGCCGGACTACCGGCGGCCGGGGAAGACGAGGGTCCGCGCCCTCCCCAGCGGCCCGCCGCCGCAGGCACCGCCGGCGTATCCCCTGATCGTGGACACCCTGGGCCGCGAAACGGGT
Source organism: Amycolatopsis sp. cmx-13-12 (assembly GCA_049998155.1). Classification (GTDB taxonomy): domain Bacteria; phylum Actinomycetota; class Actinomycetes; order Mycobacteriales; family Pseudonocardiaceae; genus Amycolatopsis. The sequence goes on from JAEBES010000004.1 coordinate 613,528, forward strand.
GCCCCGCCGGCGACGGATCGCCGTCCGTTCGCCGCGGCCGTGCCCGCGACCGCGACGACGGCGGTCGTCGGCTTCGGGAGTGAGGGGAGTGTCGAAGCCCCCGTCGTGGCCGGCATGGTCGTCGTCTGGGACCCCGAGAACGTCAAGGTCGCCCCGGAAACGACCGTCCACGTGACGGCGCGGGACGCGAAGGGCGCGGTCGTCTACGACGGGACGGTGCCGCTGGTCTGAGGCCGCAGCCAGCCGGAGGCGTTCGCCCGGAGGGCGGCTTCGTAGGAGGCCGTGACGTCGAACTCCTCCGGCAGGTTGCCGGCCAGCTCCAGGGACACCAGGCCGTGCACGATGGCCCAGCAGCCGACCGCGACGGTCTCCGGCGGGACGTCGAGGAAGACGCCGTCGGCGATCGCGCGGCGGATGATCCGCTCCAGGGGCTTGAGCGTCTCGCGGGCGAGCTTCTCGGCGTCTTCGTTCGGCTCGAACCCGGGCACCGACTTGGTGAACATGATCCCGTAGAGGTGCGGGTCGGCCAGCGCGCTCGTGCGGTAGGCGCTGCCGAGCGCGACGAGGTCCTCGACGGCGTCGCCGGTCAGCGGCGTCCCGGCCATCCGGGCGCCGAAGCGGCGGAAGCCCTCGGTGTAGAGGGCGTTCACCAGGTCGGGTTTGCTGCCGAAGAGCGAGTACACGGCGGTGGTCGACGTCCCGGCGTCGGCGGCCAGCTTGCGCAGGGAAAGCGCCTTCGGCCCGTCGGCCGCGAGGAGCTCGCCGGCCCGGTCGAGCAGCTTGAGCCGGAGCGCTTCGTCGTGCGTGCGTGGTCGCGCCATGCACCCAGCGTATCGGAACGCTGTTATGAATGACCAGGGTGAAGAGTTGACCTGGAGTGCACTCCAGGTCGTACTGTCGGGCGCATGAGCTACTCGATAGCGGAAGCCGCGCGACGTAGCGGACTGTCCATCGACACCCTCCGGTACTACGAGCGCATCAAACTGCTCGACCCGCCCGCGCGGGACACCGCGGGCCGCCGGGCCTACTCCGACGACGACCTGAACTGGCTCGGTTTCCTGACCAAGCTGCGCACCACCGGGATGCCCATCAAGAGCATGCGCGAGTACGCGTCGCTGCGCCGCCACGGCGTCGCGAGCGCGGGCCGCCGCAAGGCCCTGCTGGTGGAGCAGCGCCGGTCGGTCGCCGAGCGGATCGCCGAGCTGCAGGGCTGTCTCGACATCCTCGACTACAAGATCGAGAACTACGCCCAGGTCGAGCGCAACGTGCTCGGCGTGGAACCCGGTATGGAGGAGATTTCCGCGTGAAGAACAGGAAGCTGGGCGGCCTGGAAGTCGGCGCCCAGGGGCTCGGCTGCATGGGGATGAGCCAGGCCTACGGCGTCCGCGACAACGACGACGAGTCGATCGCCACGATCCACCGCGCGCTCGAGCTCGGCGTGACGCTGCTGGACACGGCGAACGTCTACGCGAACGGCATCAACGAGGAACTGGTCGGCCGCGCGATCGCCGGCCGCCGCGACGAGGTCGTGCTGGCGACGAAGTTCGGCATCGTGTGGAACGACGGCGCGATGGGTGCCCGTGGTGACGCCGAGTACGTGAAGCAGTCGTGCGACGAGTCGCTGCGCCGGCTCGGCGTCGACCATATCGACCTGTACTACCAGCACCGCGTCGACCCGGACACGCCGATCGAAGAGACGTGGGGAGCGCTGGCTTCGCTGGTGGAGGCCGGGAAGATCCGGTATGCCGGGATCTCCGAGGCGAGCGCGGCGACGATCCGGGCCGCGCACGCGGTCCACCCGGTGACGGCGTTGCAGAGCGAATGGTCGCTGTGGACCCGCGGGATCGAGGGCGAGATCCTTTCCACCTGCCGCGAGCTCGGCATCGGCATCGTCCCGTTTTCGCCGCTGGGCCGCGGGTTCCTGACGGGCGCGGTGACGTCGGTCGCCGACCTGCCGGAGGATGACATGCGCCGCGGCCTCCCGCGCTTCGCCGAGGGCAACCTCGAGCGCAACCTGGCGATCGTCGAGGCGCTGCGGAAGCTGGCCTCGGACAAGGGCGTCACCGCCGGGCAGCTGGCCCTGGCGTGGGTGCAGGCCCAGGGCGAGGACGTGGTGCCGATCCCGGGCACGAAGCGCCGCAAGTACCTCGAGGAGAACGTGGCGGCAGCGTCGCTGGAGCTGACGGCGGACGACCTCGCGGCGATCGAAGCGGCCGCACCGGCCGACGCGATCGCGGGCGAGCGTTACCCGGAACGCCTGGCCCGCGCGGCCGGCCGGTAAGCAGTCTGCCGCGGCTTGTCGTGAGTGGTAAGTAGGGTTCTAACCCGACTTACCACTCACGACCGGGGACGTGCGTAACTTACTTCTGAGGCTTTTCTGAGATCTCCGGAGCAGGCTCGGCGCGATCATGCGATCGGTGCCGAGCCCCAGGAGGTCGTCGTGGCGGAGGAAGTGCTCGATTATCTGGTCGTCGGGGCCGGGCCGGCCGGGTTGCAGCTGGCGCAGCACCTCGGCCACGCCGGGCACCGGTACCTCGTGCTGGAGGCCGGTTCCGCGCCGGGGCACTTCTTCGAGACCTTCCCGCGGCACCGGACCCTCATCTCCATCAACAAGAAGCACACCGGGTACACCGACCCGGAGCTGCGCATGCGGATGGACTGGAACTCGATCCTCGCCGACGGCGACGACGCCCCGGTCCTCTTCACCGACTACAGCGAAAAGCTCTTCCCCGACGCCGAGGACCTCCTCCGCTACCTCGCCGACTACGCGGCGAAGTACCGGCTGGACATCCGCTACGACACCCGGGTGACGCGCATCCGCCGCGAAGGCGAAAGTTTCGTCCTCACCGCCGGCGAGGAGGAATTCCGCGCAAAACGGCTGATCATGGCCACCGGCGTGACCAAACCGTACGTTCCGCGGTTCCCCGGCGCCGAGCTGATCGACCAGTACGTGGACGTCGACGTCGACCCGGAGAACTTCACCGACCAGCGCGTCCTGGTGCTGGGCAAGGGAAACTCCGCCTTCGAGACCGCGGACAACCTGATCGAGCGGGCCGCCGTCGTGCACGTCGGCGGGCCCCGGCCGGTGAAACTGGCCTGGCGCACGCACTTCGTCGGCCACCTCCGCGCCTACAACGCGGGCATCCTCGACATGTACCAGCTCAAGCTGCAGCACGCGATCCTCGACGGCGACGTCCGCGAAGTCCGCAAGGACGCCGACGGCTACCACGTCAAGTTCGCCTTCGCCCGCGCCGACGAGGTCATCAAGGAGATCCGCTACGACCGCGTGATCGGCTGCACCGGTTTCCGGTTCGACGCGGACATCTTCGACGAGGACTGCCGCCCGGAACTGACGATCGACGACCGGTTCCCGGCGCAGACGCCGAGCTGGGAGTCGGTCAACGTCCCCGGCCTCCACTTCGCCGGCACGATCACCCAGGTCCGCGACTTCAAGAAGGCCACCAGCGCCTTCATCCACGGCTTCCGCTACGGCGCCCGCGCGCTGGCGAAGGTGCTGAACGAGCGCTACCACGACGTCCCGTGGCCGCACACCGAACTACCCGCCAAACCGGACGCGCTGACCGAGGCCGTGATCACCCGGATCAACCGGACTTCCGCGCTGTACCAGCAGTTCGGCTTCCTCGGCGACGTCGTGGTCGTGGACGGGGACACCGCCCGCTACCTCGAAGAGGTGCCGGTCGACCGGGTCCTCGAAGACCCGCCGGCCGACGCCTACGTCGTCACCCTCGACTACGGCCCCGATCACGACAAGATCGACCCGTTCGACTTCGTCGCCCGCGCCGCTCAGGACAAGGCCAACGACCACGGCGAAGGCCACTACCTGCACCCGATCGTCCGGCACTACCGCCGCGGCGAGCTGGTCGCCACCCACCACGTCACCGAGAACCTCGAGAACGAGTGGGACAAAGAGGTGCACGTCGAGCCGCTGACCGCCTTCTTCACGCGGGAGCTCTGATGCGCACGGTCGCGGAGTTCGAGGCGGCGGCCCGCGAGCGTCTCGACCCGGCGCACTACGACTACTTCGCGGGCGGCGCGCAGGACGAGATCACCCTGCGGGAGAACGAAGAAGCGTACAAACGGCTGCGCCTGGTCCCGCGGGTGCTGCGCGGCAGCGACAAGCGGGACCTGAGCATCGAGCTGCTCGGGACGCCGTCCTCGATGCCGATCCTCGTCGCGCCCACCGCGTTCCACCGGCTCGCGCACCCCGACGGCGAGCTCGCCACCGCGCGGGCGGCGGCGCGGGCGGGCACGATCATGATCGTCAGCATGGCGTCGACCACGGCGATCGAGGACATCGCCGCGGCCGCCCGCGAGGTGGCGCCGGACCCGGGCCTGTGGTTCCAGCTCTACCTCCAGCCGGACCTGGAGTTCACCGAGGCGATCGTGCGGCGCGCCGAGGCCGCGGGGGTGAAGGCGTTCGTCGTCACCGTCGACTCGCCCGTGCTCGGCCGCCGCGAACGCGACGACCGCAACGCCTTCCACGACCTGCCGGCCGGGCTGTTCGTCGAGAACCTCCGCAACATCGGCGAAAACCGCAGCGGCGGGAACACCAGCCATGTCCGCGAGATCGTCATGTCGGCCGGGCTGAACTGGGAGCACATCGCGTGGCTCCGGAGCAAGACGAAGCTCCCGGTGCTGATCAAGGGCGTCCTCCACGCCGAGGACGCGCGGCTGGCCGTGCACCACGGCGTCGCCGGGATCGTCGTCTCCAACCACGGCGGCCGCCAGCTCGACACCGTTCCGGCGACCATCGACGTGCTCCCCGAGATCTCGGCGGCGGTCGGGGGCGCGCTGCCGGTGCTGCTGGACGGCGGGATCCGCCGCGGTACCGACGTCGTCAAGGCGCTCGCCCTGGGCGCGGACGCGGTCGGCGTCGGCCGCCCGGTGGTCTGGGGGCTGGCCGCGGGCGGCCGCGAAGGCGTCTCCGAGGTGCTGGAACTGCTGCGGGCCGACTTCGATCAGGCCCTCGCGCTGTGCGGCGGCCGCCACCCGGCCGACCTGACCGCGGACCAGGTCCGGCGATGACCGGGCTGCTCGGCTGGCTGCCCGAGCGCGTCGTCGCGTTGCGGATGCGGATCTTCGCGCTGGTCAACGGCCAGGACGCGGTGACGATCCCGGGTCCGCAGGTCGGCGTCGCCGACTTCCGGCGCGTCTACGCCGACCCGGCGGCGAACGGCCGCAGCCGCGGCGCCGCGCTGTCCGACCTCTTCTGGTACTGGCTGTCGCCGGGGCCCGAGGTGCACCAGGAACACCTCGAAGCCGGGCCGCGCTACGACGAGGTCGCCAAGTGCACCCGCCACATCCTGGTTCGGTCCAAAAAGGACTCCGAGGAGCTGACCCGGCGCGTCGCCCGCCACGTCCTGGACGGCGTCCGCCCCGGGTTCGCCCGGTTGCGCGACGAGATGATGCCGATCTGGGCCGAGCTGTACTACGAGCTGGTGTTCGACGAGCCGTGCCCGCCGGACGCTCGAGAGCTCATCGTGGCGCACGCCGACGACGTCGCCTCGGCGCTGAAGTGCGTGCGGCCGCGGAACATGCGCCGCCGGGCGCGGCTGACCGAGTACCTCAGGCGGCGTCTCGCCGACGTCCCGCACCCGCTCCCGCCGTCCCTGACCCCGGAGGAACAGGCCTACTACCTGCAGGGCACGTTCTTCACCACCGCCGTCGTGCAGATGTCGGAGGCGATGGCGCACCTGCTGATGATCATCGCGCAGGACGAGGGCCTCCAACGGCGGCTCGCCGGCCACCCGGAAGACATCGACCGCGTCATCGACGACGGGCTGCGCGCGTACCCGCTGTTCGGCATCGCGCACCGGATCTCCACCGCGGACATCGAGCTGGCCGACCTCACCATCCCGGCCGGGACGGTGCTGTGCTTCAGCTACCCCGATTTCGCGGCGCAGTCCACCAAGGAGGAATTCATCCCGTTCGGTGTCGCGCAGAACCGCGCCTGCCCGGCGCGCGGGCTCGCGCCACCGACCATGCGGGTCGTCACCCAGGAAGTGCTGCGCCGCTTCGACCTCGCCTCGACGGCCGCGCACACGCGCTCGATCCCGAACCGCGGCCCGGTCCTGCTCACGCCCCGCGGGGTCCGCGCGCGGCGCACGCCGTTGGCGTGGCTCGCGGTCCGGGACCGCTGGGAAGACGTCTGGCGCAGCTTCGCCCAGCTCGTGTTCGGCACGTACATGGTCCTCGACGCCCGTAGACAGGCCCTGTGTTCGACCTACTTCGCCGGAGGCAACCGATGAGCCCGTCCGAAGCGGCACCGGTCTTCTTCCTCGCCGTCGTGGCGATCCTCCTCGTGGTCCGGGTGGTCTGCCTGGTCGCGGTCAAGCTCGGCCAGCCGCCGGTGGTCGGGGAGATGATCGCCGGCGTGCTGCTCGGCCCCTCGCTGCTCGGGCTGCTGCTGCCGGACGTCCAGACGGCGTTGTTCCCGGACGCGATCCGCCCGCTGCTCTACGTCGGCGGCCAGATCGGCCTGGTCATCTACATGTTCGGCGCCGGGTACGAGTTCGACCCGCGCAGCATCCGGCAGTCGCGGAAGTCCGTCGCGGCCGTCTCGTCGGCCGGGACGCTGGTGCCGCTCCTGCTCGGCATCGGGGTCGCGGTCGTCGGCATGTCGTGGGTCGGCATCGGCAAGGACGGCGTTTCGCCGGTGACGTCGGCGGCTTTCGTCGGTGTCGCGCTGGCGATCACGGCGTTCCCGATGCTGGCGCGGATCATCACCGAACGCGGGATCGCCGGGACGAGGTTCGGCTCCCTGGCGCTGGCCTGCGGCGCGCTCGACGACGTCCTGGCCTGGCTCCTGCTGGCGGTCGTGCTGGGGATGCACGCCGGGTCGGCCGGGCCGATCGCGCTCGCGTTGGGTGGTGGTGTCCTGTTCGCCGCGCTGGTGTTCATCGTCGGGCGGCGGCTGCTGGCGAAGGCGATGGGCAGCGAGCGGCTGGGGCTCGACCAGCGGGTGCTCGTCACCGCGATGACGCTGTTCGCCGCCGCCTGGTTCACCGACGTGATCGGCCTGTACGCGGTGTTCGGCGCGTTCTGCGTGGGGATCGCGTTCCCCCGGACGCCGGCCGCCGACGCCGTGCTCGCGAAGATGATGCCGATCGGCCGGATCGTGTTCCTGCCGCTGTTCTTCACCTACTCCGGCCTGAACACCCGGTTCGCCCTGCTCGCCGACCCGAAGCTGCTCGCGTTCGCGGTGCTGTGCGTGGTGGTCGCGATCATCGGCAAGCTGGGGGCGTCCTGGGGCGCGGCCCGGCTGGCGGGGGAGCCGCCGTCGATCGCGACACGCGTCGGCGTGCTGGTCAACGCCCGCGGGCTGATGCAGCTGATCGCGCTGAACGTCGGCCTCGCCGCCGGGATCGTCTCGCCGGCGTTGTTCACGGTTCTGGTGCTCGTCGCGCTGGTCACCACGATCATGACCGCGCCGGTGCTCGGCTGGCTCGACCGGCGCGATGCCCGCAAGGGGACTACCGACGTACTCCTGACGGCCGAACCCGTGCCGGTGACCGGGAAAAGTTGATTCTTCAAGTTCGGAAATAACTGCCAAGATGGATCGGTGCGCGACGGGGTGGCGAAACCGAAGGTGCTGCTGGTCGAAGACGACCGCGAACTGGCGGGCATGCTGGGGGAGCTGCTCACCGACGAAGGCTACGAGATGGAGGCGGCGCACGACGGCCAGCGGGGCCTGCACCTCGGGCTCACCGGGCGGTACGACGTGATGGTCATCGACCGCCGGCTCCCGGTGCTCGACGGGCTGGAGCTGCTGCGGCGGCTGCGGGCCCGCGGGGTGACCACGCGGGTGCTGGTGCTCTCGGCACTGGGGGAGGTGGCCGACCGGGTGGCGGGTCTCGACGCGGGCGCGGACGACTACCTCGTCAAGCCGTTCGAGGCCGAGGAGCTGCTCGCGCGGCTGCGCGCGCTGGGCCGCCGCGACCTCGACGGCGCCGAGTGCCTGCCCCTCGGCACGGCGGCCCTCGACCTGCAGCGCCACGAAGTCGTGCTGCCGCGCGGGGAGCGGATCACGTTGTCCGGCCGGGAATTCGAGCTGTTGCGGACGCTCGCGCAGCGGCCCAAGGCGATCCACCCGCGGGCGGCGTTGCGCACGCGCGTGTTCGCCGACTCGACCGGTGAGTCCATTGTGGACACGTACGTGTACTACCTGCGGCGCAAGCTCGGCCGGGACGCCGTGCGGACCGTGCACGGCCTGGGGTACCAGATCGGCGTGGTATGAGCCCGGAACCCGAGGAGCGGGCCCTGCGGCGGGCGCGGTGGGTGATCACCGCGCAGATCGCCGTGGTGGTGTCGCTGCTGGTGGCCGTCGCCGGCGCGATCGCGTACGGGATCCTGCTGTCCGGCCAGCACGCCGACGCGGACCGCCTGCTGGCCAGGACGATCCAGCTCGGTCCCACGGCGACCCCGCCCGGCTGCGTCTGGCTGTTCACGCCGAGCGCGCACGCGCCGCCGGGCCCGCCGCCGGCGGGGATGCCGTTGCCTTCGCTGGCTGCCACGGTGCCTTCGCCGGGTGACGTCCACACCGAACGGCGCTCGATCGGCGAGATGACGTACACGCTCCGCGCGGAGAACCGCGGCGGCGTCGTCTCCCAGGCGTTCTTCGAGGAGCGGTACCAGATCCAGGACCGGGCGTCGCTGGTGTTCGGGCTTTTCGTCGCCGAGGCGCTCGCGCTGCTGGCGGCCCTGGGGTGCGGGCGGGTGCTGGCCCGCCGGGCGATCCGGCCCCTGGAGGATGCGTTGCGGCGGCAACGGACGTTCGTCGCGGACGCGTCCCACGAGCTGCGCGCGCCGCTGACCCGGCTGCACACGCGCGCGCAGCTGCTCGCCCGGCGCTCGTCCGGCCGCGACGCGGCGGAGCTGGACCAGCTGGTCCGCGGCACGCGGGAGCTCGGCGAAGTCGTCGAGGACCTGCTGCTGTCGGCGCAGGCGTGCGGCGAACGGCCGTCGCTGGAACTGGTCGAGCTGGGCGTGCTGGCCGAGGAGGCGGTGGCGGCGGAGGCGGTGCGCGCTTCGGAGGGCCAGGTTCGCCTGGCGGTGACGCGCGAGCGGCGGCCGTACGTCGTCCAGGGCGTGCCGACGGCGTTGCGTCGCGTGCTGTCGGCGTTGCTGGACAACGCGCTCGGCCACACGCCACCGGGCGGCTCGATCGAGGTCTGGCTCGGCGTCCCCGACGAGCGGCACGTGGAACTGCGGGTCCGCGACACGGGAGTGGGCTTCCCGGCCGCCGACGCGGACCGCATCTTCGAGCGTTTCGCCCGAGGCTCCGACGGCGACGGCCGCCGCTTCGGCCTCGGCCTGGCCCTGGTCCGCGAAGTGGTGACGGGCCACGGCGGCACGATCGCGGCCGCGGCCCGCCCCGGCTCCGGAGCCACCTTCACCCTCCGCCTCCTCCGCGCCGACCCCTCGTGATCAGAGGGTCGACACGCGTGATCAGAGGGTCGACACGCGTGATCGGGGCGACGACACGGCAAGGTTTCCCCGGTTTCGCCGTGTCGACCCTTCAATCACGCGTGTCGACTGCTCAATCACGCGTGTCGACCCTTCCCGCACGCCGGCTCGGGAGGGCGAAGCGGATTTCGCGGGCCAAGGCGGGGGTGAGGGTGATGCAGGCCGCGTCGATTTCCGCGGCCAGGGACGAGGGTGGGGTGGTGTAGGTGGCCGCGGAGTGGGTGAGCCAGGCGTGGATGTCGTGGTGGGCGTCGGCCGCGAGGTCCGGGTCGCGCAGGAGGGTGAGGTCCGTGTGCAGGCGCAGCCAGACGTCGCGGTCGCGGAGGAGGGCCGCGGCCGCCCGGCGCGTGTGGAGCGGGTGGCCGGCGGACAGGAGGTTCCGTAGCGCGGGGACGTCGACGAAGGCCGGCTTGCCGCGCAGGAACGTCACCACCTGCCGGGTCACCGCCGGGGACGGGTCCGTCAGCAACGGCCGCACCGCCGCCGACTCCGGGGCGATCCGCCGCAGGCCGCGGACCGCCGCCCGGCGGATCCGGGGACGGTCGTCGGCGAGGCGTCGCTCGAGCAGCCCGGCGTCGGCGGCGACACCGGTCTCGCCGAGGCCGGCGAGCGAGCCGAAGGAGACCGGCAGCGCGCGGTAGTGCGCCGCCGGGTCGCCGCCCGCCTTCAGCACCAACGCCTGCGCCATCGACCGGACCGCCGACGACCGGTCCGCCAGGTGCGCGAGAGCGGCATCGGGGCCCAGCAGTGCCAACGCCCGCATCCGCACCTTCGGCGCCCCCGAAGCCAGCAGCTCCGGGACGCACTCGCCGCGGTCCAGCAGCGCGGTGCCGCAAAGAGCCCGGACCACGAAGTCGGGGTCTCCCACGGCAATGCCGAGCAGCCGCTCCCGGGACAGCAGCCCGATCGCTTCCGCGTGGAACCACCGGCGGGTTTCCCGGTCATCGAGCGTCAACGCGGTGTCGAGCAGCCGCGGCAGGTTCGAGCGGAGCAGCGTGGTCATCCAGTCGTCGACGGAACGCCGCCGCAGCACCCCGATCAGCGGCAGCATCGCCCGGAGCGCGGTGTCGTCCAACCGGGACAGCGCGATCGACCGGGCGAGCTCCCGCACCGGCCGCACCCAGTCGACGCACCGGATCAGCAGCAGCGGCAGTGCTTCGGGATCGGTGCTGACGGCCAGCCGTTCGACGGCGGCCTCGCGCAGGTATCCGTCCCCGTCGCACGCGGCTTCGGCCAGCTCCTCGCGCGAGGGCCGGCGGCTCAGCCGTTTCCCGCGGCGATAGCCCGACATCAGCCGCACGGCCTCGTCGAACTCGACCCACTGCCGCACGTCCCGGTAAACGATCATCGGCCTCCCCCTCCGGCGCCCAGGATGCCCGGACGCCGGAGGGGAGTCGAACCGATTTACGCCAGCAGCGCCCGCACCGCCGCCGGGGCGTCGGCGACCGCGACCGGGTTCTGCTCCCGCGTCGCCAGGCTGCGGACCGTGACGTTCCCCGCGGCCCAGTCCTCCTGGCCGACGATCACCACCGCGGCCGCGCCCGCCTTGTCCGCGCGGGTCAGCTCCTTGCCCAGCTTGCGGTGCTCGATCGGCGTCGACGTCCGCAGGCCCGCGCCGCGCAGCGACGCCGCCACCGAACGGGCCGCGTCCGAGAGGTCCTCGGTCACCGGGATCACCATGACGTCGACCTCGCTGCGCGGGGCCGGGCTCAGGCCGTGCGTGTCGAGGAAGTCCATCAGCGTGACGTCGCCCATGCCGAACCCGATGCCCGGGATCTGCTGCGGGGTGAACATCGACGCCAGGTCGCTGTAGCGGCCGCCGCCGAACAACGCGCGGCGGTTCTCCGGCGAGGTGTCGAAGACCTCGAACACGGTCGACGTGTAGTACGCCAGCCCGCGCACGATCATCGGCTCGTACTTCACCAGCGAGCCGGCGCTGCTGTTCAGCACCTGCACCAGGTTCGACCGCTCCCGCACCTCGGACGGCAGCTCGTCCAGCAGCGCCTCGCCCGCGTCGAGCGTTTCGGCCAGCTTCTCGAACTGCTTGTCCGAGAGCCCGATTTCGCCCGCGCTCTCGGCCAGCTTCTCCCTCGGGTACTTCTCCCAGCGGTCGACCAGCGTGAACACCTGGGCCAGGTGGTCCGCCGACACCCCGGCGACGTCGGTCAGCGCCGACGTCAGCAGGTTCCGGTCGTTGACGCGCAGCACGAACATGTCCGGCGTCGCACCCAGCGCGGCCATCATGTCGTGCACCAGCTCGAAGATCTCGATCTCGCAGTTGGCGCTGTCCGAGCCGAAGATGTCCGCGTTGATCTGCCAGTGCTCGCGCACGCGGCCGCGCTGCGGGGCCTCGTAGCGGTGGCAGTTCGGGTGGCTGTACCAGCGGACGGGGAACGACAGCGACTTCGCGCTGCCGGCGATCATCCGCGCCACCGACGGCGTCATCTCCGGTCGCAGCGCCAGCCGCCGCCCGCTCTTGTCGGTGAGCGTGTACAGCTGCTTGTCCGCGATCTCCTGGCCGGACTTCCGCTCGTAGATCTCGGCCGGCTCGAGGACCGGGCCGTCGTAGCGGAGGAAGCCGCGGCGCTCGAGGACGTCGTAGAGATGACCGAACACCTGGGTACGCACGGACATTTCGGCGGGCAGGAAGTCCCGGAGCCCCTTGGAGGGCGCGGTCGGCAGGTATTCAGGCACGTCACCAGCTTAACGACCGGCCGCACCGGGGTTTTTCAGGGGAAGGCGACCCCGTATGCGGTGAACAGCGTGGCCGCGGCCAGGAGCACGGCGCCGGCGGACGTCACGCGCCCGCCGAGCTTGCCCTTGCCCGGGAGCAGGTGGAGGAAGAAGCCACCCGATTGGGCGAGGATGCCGAACAGCAGCAGGAAGCAGGTGAGCCACAACGCCGGGTCGGACAGCGTCGTGCGGCTGAGGATCTGCAGCGCGACCAGGGCGAGGACCAGCAGGACGCCGGCGTGCGCGTGGCCGGCGCGGAACATCGCGCGCTGGTGCTCGGTGAGCTTGCGGTCGCGCAGGACGCCCATCAGCGCGTAGCCGCCGTACATGACGGTCGGCAGCGAGACCAGGGCGATCACCGTGAACAGCTGGGTCGGTCCGTGCATCGGGGGCTCCTTCGGGGTGGTGCAGCTACAGTAACACTGTTTTAAAACGCTGTCACCAAACTGGGCATTCCCCCGATCGGGGAACTAGGCGATGCGGCCCTGGGCCAGCACCAGCACGGGATTGCGGAGCGCGGCCAGCGACGCGAGCGGGTCGCCCTCGACGACCAGGACGTCCGCCGCGAGCCCGGCCTCGAGGCGGCCGGTCACCGCGGCGAGGCCCAGCCCGGCCGCGCTGTCCTCGGTCGCGATCTCCAGGATCCGGCGCCGGGGGAAGCCGAGCCACTCGTACAGCTCGAGCGCGCCGACCGGGTCGTCGAACACCGATCCGGCCAGGCCCGCGTCCGTCCCGGCGAGCAGGCGGACGCCCTGCTCCTCGAGCCACGGCAGCCGGCCGTACATCGCCTGCCCGAGCTCCTCGCCGAGCCGCTCGACGATCGTCCGCCAGTTGCGGCTGCTCGTCGAGCACGCCGAGATGCCCTCGGCGGCCATCCGCTTCGCCACGTGCGCGCGCCGGTCGAACGAGCGGGGCCCGGTCATGAAGCTGCAGTGCTCGACCGTCGAGACGCCGGCTTCGACGGCGGCCTCGATCGCGTCGGCCCCGTGAGCGTGCGCGGCGACCGGCAATCCGTGCGACGCCGCGTGTTCGGTGACCACGCGCAGCTGCCGGGCGTCGAACTGCGACTCCCACATGTCGGCGCCGCCTTCGGTGATCTGCCCGCCGCTGGCCATCACCTTGATCACGTCCGCGCCCGCGGCCGCGTTCGCGTCGATCAGGGCGCGGATTTCGCCGTCGGAAGCCGTTTCGCCGCCGAAGAAGTGGCAATGCCCGCCCGGCACGGTGATCGGCGGCCCGGACACCAGCAGCCGCGGCGCGGGGGAACCGTCGAACGAGCGCCGGACGGCCGCGCCGAGATGTCCCCGGTCGCCGAGGTCCCGCACGGTCGTGACGCCGCTGCGCAGCATCGCCGTGAGCCGCGAACGCGCGCCCTCCAGGGGGTCTTCGCTCGCGGAGAAGTGCGCCAGCATCTCGCGGGAGGCGTCGAACGCCAGGTGCACGTGGACGTTGAACAGCCCGGCGAGCGCGGTCCCGGTGGGGAAGTCGTGCCGGGACGCGTCCGGCGCGGCCTGCGCGACGACGTCCGCGCGCGGGCCCGCCGCGACGATCACGCCGTCGCGCACCAGCACGGCGCCGTCGTCGATCGGGGTGGCGGGCCGCGGCAGCACCCGGCCGGCGGTGATCAGGGTGTCCACGTCACTTCCCGTTCGTCATCGCGGCCGACAGCGCGAGCAGCGGCCGGACGTCGGATTCGAGGTCGTCGGCCCCGGCGGGCAGGACCTGCTTGGCGCGGCCGTCGCTGGCCTCGCCGTCCGCGTGCCGCCGCAGCGCCGTCTTCAGCGCGGCCGCCGCGGCACCGGGATCGGCGGCGACGACCTCGCCGAAGTCCGCGTCCAGGTACGGCGAGAGCTGCACCAGGCCGTCCCGGATCTCGATCACCCGGCGGTAGTGCACGCGGTGGATGCCACCGCGCCCTCGCGGCGGGGTCCGCAGCACGATGCTGGGGAACGCCTCCACCAGGGCTGTCCACAATGGAGCCAGTGCCGCGTGTTCGCGCCGGTGCTGGCGGCGGCGCCGCAACGCCGAAACCCGCGCCCGCAGCCCGGGGTAGGTGACGCCGGCGAGAAACAGCATCCCGCCGACGACCACGAACGGCACGCCGAGCAGCAGCAGGATCTTGACGACCGGGCCGAACGCCCACGCCACCACGATGTACAACGCGCGGAAAACGCTGCCGGCGGCCGCGCTTCCCATGCCGATCGCGCTCAGCCGCAACCCGATCCGCAGATTCCGGTCCGCCACCCGCAGATACCGCACGATCCAGGCGGTGCAGGCGATGAGCCCGTAGATCAGGTACAGCCCGGCGCCGAGGTAGAACGCCGCGACCCCGCTGTCGTGGATCGTCGACGGCCCCAGCGGCAGGCCGCGCAGCTCCGCCCGCGTCAGGGCCATCGCGACGACCATCAGCACGATGGCCGCGGCCAGCGGGACGAGTTCGGCGACCACCCGGCGGTACCGGCGGGGGCCCAGCGCCGAGCCGAGGAAGAAGATCACCAGCGCGCAGATCCCGCACGCCAGCAGCGCGTTGTTCGCCACCCGCGCCGCACCTCGGCCCAGCAGCGCGTCGACGTCGTCGGAGAGCTCCGGCTGCTGCAGCAGGAACGCCGCCGCGAACCCGGCCACGCACGCGGTGACGGCCCAGTTCGGCACCGTCGGCGCGCGCGTCACCTGGTAGATCCGCCACGCGAGCGCGGCGGCGAACAGCACCAGAGCAAGCAGGTTGACCGGGCTGAAAAGTGTGCTCACAACCACCCTTGGTGATCGCCGAGCGCCCCCTGGATCCGGCGGAGATCCCGGTCCGCAGCGCGCCGCGGGATCGTGTAGTTCAGGACCGACGCCCACTCGAGGATGATGGTCGCGACGGTCTCGGCTTCCCACTCGTGCGCGTCATCGTAGGACGAGCGGCGCAGCGCGCGGTGGACGGCATCCGGGTCGAGACCGGTCGCCGGGCCGCGGAGGAAGTCGGCCGGCTCGGCGTCGCCGTGCGGGTGGTGGTCGGCCAGCATGTGCCCGAGCTCGTGCAGGATGATGTGGTCCTGGTGGGATTTCGTCGTTTCCGCCTGGTAGAAGATGTAGTCCGCGGACGCCGTCGCGATCCAGCAGCCGAAGGGCCCCGGCACTTCGAGCGGGTACGCCAGCAGCCGGATCGGCTTGCCGCGCCGCTCGCCCAGCCGCGCGCACAGCACTTCGACGTCCAGCGGCGGCCCGATGTCGAGGTCCTTGAGCAGCTTCCGGCAGCGGCGGCGCAGCTCGCGCTCCTTCATCGCGGGGCGTCCTCCGGGTTCCGGCCCTCGCGTTCGGCCCGCTCGTAGCGCTCGACGAGTTCCAGGAGGTCCATCACCTGCCGGCGGCCTTGCGGGGACAGCTCCTGGGCCCGCATCGCCATCAGCTGCGCCTCACCCGCCGGCGGCGCGGCCGCTTCTTCGTCGAAGAAGTACGTCACCGGCACGCCGAACAGCCGCGCCAGCGCCTCGACGTAGTGGATCTTCGGGTTGACCCGCTTGCCCGTGGCGAGCTGCTGGAGGTAGGCGGGCGACATCGCCGGGCCGCCCGCGCGCTCGACGGCGGCCGAAATCTCCCGGTAGCTGTGCGGTGCGCGACCGTCGACCCGAGCGGCCTCGATCAGGACGCTCAGGCGCTCCGCGAAGGTGCGTTCCCGTGCCATCTCCACCCCCTGGGAATCCAGCCGCGGAAATTCTAACCCGCAAACCACTGTACGCACATGTTGACAGCTTCCGTATGCAGTGGTTTACAGTTGGCGTGCCTCTCGCCTGGCTGTCCGTGCCCTGGGGGTGCACGGAACGGCTCAGGCGAGAGGTTGTCGTGCCTTCGACTCGTCATGATCCGCCGTCTGTAGTACGCTTCAGAAGCCAAGGTTGATCGCCCTCGGGCGAACCCTTGGCCACGGCCTGTTGCCGGAGGTCGACCCCCAGGGCTTCCGGTGACAGGCCCCTTTACGTTTCAGCCCAGCACGGTCGCGGCCAGCGTGCCGCCCAATTCGGTGCACGCCTCCAGAATCCGTTTGTCCGGATCACCTGTTGAGATGACGGGTTTCGCTGCGGTGGCCCAGCCCAGCCCGGTCGTGATGGCCAGCAGTTGCCGTTCCGTGCCCGAAGTGTCGCTGTTGCCGTGAATCCAGTACCCGAACGGGCGACCTCGCGTCTCGTCCAGGCACGGGTAGTAGATCGTGTCGAAGAAGTGCTTCAACGCGCCGCTCATGCTGCCCAGGTTCGCCGGGGTGCCCAGCAGGTAGCCGTCGGCGCCGAGCACGTCGGGGACGGTGGCGGCCAGCGCCGCGCGGCGGACCACCTCCACCCCCTCGATGTCCGGGTGCGTCGCGCCCGCGACGACCGCCTCGAACAACGCCTGCATCGACGGCGACGGCGTGTGGTGCACGATCAGCAGCCGCGGCATCAGGCGAGCAGCTCCTCGACGTCCGCCCGCAACGCCGTCAGCCGCTCCTGCGCCACCTCACGGGCGTCGGCCACGACCTGCAGGTACGCCTTCAGCTTCGGCTCGGTCCCGGACGGCCGGATGACCACGCGCACACCGTCGCCGGTCAGCCGCACGACGTCGGCGTCCGGCAGCAGGTCTTCGAGCGTGACGTCGACGCCGCCGAGCCGGCCGGGCGGGGTCGCTCGCACCTTCGCCATCAGCTGCCCGCGGACGGCGAGATCGGTGACCCGCAGCGAAATCTGGTCGGTCAGGTGGACGCCGTGGCGCCGCGCCAGCTCGTCGAGCACGTCCAGCGGCGTACGGCCCTGCGCCTTCAGCTGCGCGGCGAGCCCCGCGGCCAGCGTCGCGGCGGCGATGCCGTCCTTGTCGCGCACGAACCCCGGGTTCACGCACAGCCCGAGCGCCTCTTCGTAGGCGAACACCAGTCCATCGCCGGCCCGCACCAGCCACTTGAAGCCGGTCAGCGTCTCGGCGTACCGGGCGCCTTCGGCCTTCGCGATCTCACCCAGCATCGACGACGACACGATCGTGGTGGCCACCAGCGGGTCCGGCAGCACCGTGCGATCCACTGTGGACAGCACGTACGAGCCCAGCAGCACGCCGGTTTCGTCGCCGCGCAGCATCCGCCACTCGCCGTTCCGCTCGCGGACGCCGAGGGCGCACCGGTCGGCGTCCGGGTCGAGCGCGATCGCCAGGTCGGCGTCCACATCGGACGCCAGCGCCAGCAGCAGGTCCGTCGCGCCCGGCTCCTCCGGGTTCGGGAACGACACGGTCGGGAAGTCGGGGTCCGGTACGGCCTGGGCGCCGACCAGGTGCAGGTCGGTGAACCCGGCCCGCTCGAACGCCGCGCGCAGCGTGTCGGCGCCGACGCCGTGCAACGCCGTCGCGGCCACCCGCACCGCGCGCTCGTGGCCCAGCGGCAGCGTGGCGACCTCGTCGAGGTAGCGGTCCAGCAGGTCGACGACCTCGGCGCCGGGCGCCCGCGGCACGTCGGCGGCGGACGGCGCGGCCTCGATGGCGCGCTCGATCTCGCCGTCGGACGGCGGGACGATCTGCCCGCCGGTGGCGTCGTAGAGCTTGTACCCGTTGTCCGCCGGGGGGTTGTGCGACGCGGTGATCTGGATCCCGGCCACCGCGCCGAGCCGGCCGACGGCGAACGCGAGCACCGGCGTCGGCAGCGGGCGGGCGAACACCTTGACGTCGAAGCCGGCCGCGACCAGCACCTCGGCGGCGGCGGTCGCGAAGGCTTCCGAGCCGTGCCGCGCGTCGCGGCCGACGACGACCAGCGCACCGGCGTGCCCGTGCGACTTCAGCCATTCCGCGACCCCGGCCGTCGTGCGGGTGACGACGGCGACGTTCATCCCGTTCGGCCCCGCGCGCACCGGGCCGCGCAGGCCGGCGGTCCCGAACTCCAACGGCCCGGCCAGCCGGTCGGCCAGGTCCGCGGCGGCCGCGGGGTCGCTGCCGGCCCGGGCCAGCACGGCCTCGAGTTCGGCGCGGGTGGCGGGGTCCGGATCGGCGGCGATCCAGCGGGAAGCGGCGTCACGCAGGGTGGAATCCGATGTCACCGCGACAGCCTACGGGCTATGGTCGGGTAGGTGCGCTTACTCTTCACCTCACTGGGGTCCTTCGGCCACACTTTCCCGCTCGTCCCGCTGGCGGTCGCCGCGCGCGACGCGGGCCACGACGTCGTCTTCGCCACCTCGGAAGACTTCCTGCCACAACTGACCAAAGCCGGGCTCGAAGGGGCGGCCGCCGGGCTCGCCATCAAGGACGCGTTCGGCCAGGCGTTCGCCGAGACGTTCGGCGACGCGGGGCCGCCCGGGCCGCCGGGTGACATCCCGCGGGAGGTGCTGTTCCCGATCGTCGCGAAGGTGTTCGGCGAGGTGATGCCGACGCGGTTCGTCGCCGACCTGCTGCCGCTGTTCGAGCACGTCCGCCCCGATCTGGTGGTCAGCGAGGCGGGCAATTCGGGCGGGGCGTTCGCCGCGCTGAAGGCCGGGATCCCGGTCGTGGCCCACGGGTTCGGCCGCGTGTCGACCGGCGATCCGATGACGGAGAGGATCCGGGACGCGATCCGCTCGCACGCCGCCTCACTGGGGATCGAGATCGGCGAGGACCTGGCGTTCGGCGGTCCGTTCATCGACATCTGCCCGGAGTCGGTGCAGGACCCGGACTTCCTCGCGCGCACCCACCGGGTGCCGCTGCGCCCGGTCGGCTGGAGCGAGCCGGGTGAGCTGCCGCGGGGCGTGCTCGACAAGCGGCGTCCGCTGGTCTACCTGACGCTGGGCACGGCGATGGGCCACGCGGGCGTGCTCACCGAGGCGATCGCCGGTCTGTCCGGTTTGGACGTCGACGTCCTGGTCGCCACCGGCCCGTCGCTGCCCGAAGGTGCGCTGGGCGAGGTCCCGGAGAACGTCCGGCTCGAGGCGTGGGTCCCGCAGGCGGCCCTGCTCCCGCACGTCGACCTGGTGGTCCACCACGGCGGCAGCGGCACGACGCTCGGCGCGTTCGGCGCCGCCCTCCCGCAGCTGCTCCTCCCGCAGGGAGCGGACCAGTTCACCAACGCGGACGCGGTCCTCGCGGCCGGCGTCGGCGACCGCCTCCTCGGCCCCGAAGTCACCGCCGAGGCCGTCGCCACCAAGGCCCGTCACCTCCTCACGGACACCTCGGTCCGTGACGCGGCCCAGGCCCTCGCCACCGAAGTCGCGGCGATGCCCTCTCCTGCCGAGGTCGCCGCCCAACTCCCGACGCTGGCCTGACATCGTGTCGACTCTCTGATCACGCGTGTCGACCTCCTGATCACGCGTGTCGACGTTTTCCGCACACCGCCCCGGTGCGCGAAGAGTCGACACGCGTGATTACAGGGTCGACACGCGTGATTGAGGGGACGACACGAGTCAGGCGCGGGTGATCAGTTCGCGGAGCAGGGAACCCATCTTCGTGGCCGCGGCACGGCCGGCTTCCAGGACCTCTTCGTGGTTGAGCGGCTCGCCGGTCATGCCCGCGGCGAGGTTGGTCACCAGGGACAGGCCGAAGACCTCGACGCCGGCCGCGCGAGCGGCGATCGCCTCCAGGACCGTCGACATGCCGACCAGGTCCGCGCCCAGCGTGCGCAGCATCCGGATCTCCGCCGGCGACTCGAAGTGCGGCCCCACCAGGCCCGCGTAGACGCCTTCTTCGAGCGAAGGATCGATCTCACGGGCGATGCCCCGCAGCCGCGGCGAGTACAGGTCCGTCAGGTCGACGAAGTTCGCGCCCACGATCGGCGAATGCGCGGTCATGTTCAGGTGGTCCGAGATCAGCACCGGCTGGCCGACCCGGAAGCCCTCGCGCAGGCCGCCCGCCGCGTTCGTCAGCAGCACCGACCGGACGCCGGCCGCCGCCGCGGTGCGCACGTTGTGCACCACCTGCTCGACGCCCTTGCCCTCGTAGAAGTGCGTCCGGCCCAGCATCACCAGGACGTGCTTGTCGCCGATCTTCAGCGAGCGGATGGTGCCGCCGTGGCCCACCGCGCCGGGCGTGGTGAACCCGGGCAGTTCGGCGAACGGGATCTCCGTCTCGCACTCCCCGATGACGTCCGCCGCCGGGCGCCAGCCCGAACCCAGGACCACCGCGATGTCGTGCGCGTCAACGCCGGTGCGCTTGGCGATGGCGCTCGCGGCCTCTTGTTCACTCATGCGAGGGAGCGTAACCGGACGGCTCTCACCACCAGGAACGCCACCAGCCCGAACGGCGAGAGGAAGATCGTCAGCAGCAGGATCGGGCTGACCAGCCACGGCGAGAGGCCGGCCGAACGTCCCTCGAAGTACATCCACCGCGCGATGAACAGGTCGAACGCGATGAGGTGCGCCCACACGAGCCCGGCGCCCCACGGCGTCGCGAGCAGCGTCTGCAGGACGCCCAGGTCGGGCCGCAGCATCGCCCGCCCCCACTCGCCGAAGTGCGGCAGCTCGAGCGCGAAGTAGCACACCAGCGGCAGCAGCGGCACCCACGGCGACCGCATGATCCGCTCGGTCCACCGCCACTTCGGCGCCAGGATCATCAGCGCCCAGAACGGCGCGGCCAGCGGGAAGGCGAGATCGAAGAGGCTCATCGGACGCGCACCGTAGCCCATGAACCCAGCCCGACCGCCGCGACCAGCAGCGCGAACGCCCCCAGCGTCGTCGCGTCCGGGTGCACGATCGGCTGCGCCCGCAGCGCCTGCCAGGTGACCAGCGCGATCAGCCCCGCGTACCCGGCCGCCCCGATCAGGACGAGCCGCGCGCGCACGACGTCGTCGCGCAGCCGCGGGAACCGCGAAGCCAGCGCCAGCAGCGCGATGGCGAGCAGCGGCAGTACCTGCAGGGCGTGCATCCCGACGAAGTGCGGGATCCGCAGGTCGCCGCCCACCGTGCTCCAGCCGAGGATCGGCAGGCCGGGGCCGCCGTCGGCGAGCCCGACGGTGTGCGCGCCCACCAGGTCCCGCGGCCCGCCGGCCTTCCACTGCGCGAGCTGCTGCGCGGTCGGCGACGTCATCAGGGCGCCCAGCGAGATCCCCACCAGCGACAGCACGGCTCCGGCGCGCACCGCCCACGAGCTCGCCCGGTCGGGCACCTTCGTGAACATCACCAGCACGGTGAGGACCAGCGTCGCCACCCACAGAGCCATGATCATCTTGCCCATGACGTTGTAGATCAGGGCGTCCTGCGGGGTCGCGTTGTTGAAGTGGCTCGCGCGGCCGCGGGCCGCTTGGAAGACCAGCAGCACGTACTCGGCGGCGAAGATCGCGACGAGAAAGTCGGTCAGCAGGCTCGCCGTGCGCCGGAACTTCGGCAGCAGGGAGACGAGCCAGCTCCAGGTGCCGAAGTAGAGCGCGCCGGACACCGCGAACTTGAACGGCTTGGCCCAGATCGGCGCGCCGCCCAGGGTGCGCTGGTCGAGGACCATGGCGGCCACGCACAGCAGCGCCACCACCCCCAGCGCGGCGGCCGCGAGCGCGGACGGCCGGTGCCAGGTGTTCGTTCTGCTCCGGAGATCGGCAAGGATGGTCATGGTTCCTCCCAGAATGGATAGTCAAACTCTCCGTTTTGGGAAGTTAAACTATCCATGCTGAGAAGTCTTCAGGGTTGTCCCCGAGCCGGACCCTGGATCGGAGCGGAAACGCATGCGGATGGCCGAGCTGAGCGCCGAGTCCGGGGTGCCGGTCGCGACCGTCAAGTACTACCTGCGCGAAGGCCTGCTCCCGCCCGGCGAGCGCACCAGCCCGAACCAGGCGCGGTACTCCCCGGCGCACGTCCAGCGGCTGCGGCTGATCAAGGCGCTCACCGAGGTCGGCGGCCTGACGCTGGCCTCGGCCGGCGTCGTGCTGGCCGCGATCGACGACCACGAGACCCCGCACCGGACGATGGGCGTCGTCCAGCAGGAGCTGGCCGGGCCCGCGCCGAAGGTGTCCGACGCGGCCGCCGAGTGGGCGTCCGGGCGCCTGGTGGATCTCATGCGCCGCCGCGGCTGGAAGGAGCACCCGCCCGAGCACCGCGCGCTGGCCAACCTCGTCGCCGCGCTGGCGACGGCCAAGGAGCTGGGGCAGGAGAAGCTGACCGACCGGCTCGAGGAGTACGCCGACCTGGCGATGCGCGTCGCGGAACTCGACGTCCAGGTGGTGGCCGGCCTGGCGTCACCGGACAAGATCATCGAGGCCGGGCTGGTCGCCAGCGTGCTCGGCGACCGGATCTTCGCCGGCCTGCGCCACCTCGCGCAGGAGCAGGTGTCCCGCCCCGTCCTCGGCGGTTAGTCCGAGACGCTCAGCGTGGGGGCGACCCGGTCGAAGACGTCCCGGCGGCCGGAGTCCTCCTGCTCCGCCGGCACGGTGACCGAGAGGATCCACAGGCTCGTGCCCGCCGGGATCAGGTTCATGAACGTCACGCGGGTGCCGCCGCCCCCGTCGCTTTCCGGGAGCGTGCCGCCCTCGGCCAGGCGGTAGGTCAGCGTCGTGCCCTTGCCGCCGGGCAGGGGCGACAGCGCGACGAGGTAGAACGCGTTGGGCGGGTAGGACCCCTTCAGCCAGTTGACGTAGTCGTTGTCGTCGGGGTACTGGGCGAAGTACTTCACCAGCCGTTCCACCCGCAGCGACCGGCGGCCGTCGGGGGAGACGTACTGGACCGCCGTGCTCGCCCCGAACCTCGTCGTCGTGTGCGGGGCGACGAACTTCTGCCAGCCCTCGGGCACCTGGAGGCCGAACTGCCCGCCGTTGCCGGTCACGTAGCTCGCGTCGCCGGACTGCTGCACCAGCGACGGCGCCGGCACGTCGGTCACGCCGTTCGACGGCGTGCGCGAGGCGGCGGCCGGCGGCAGCAGCGACTGGCCGCCGACCGCCCTGGCCAGCGCGAACCCGCCGCCCGCGGCGAGCAGGAAGAGCAGGATCGCCACCGCGATGAGCACGGCGGTGGCCGTCGAGCTGCGCCGGGCCGGCCGGGGCGGCGCGACGAACACCGTCGGGGCGGTCGGGGCCGCGGAGGGCGCCGGGGCGGGCGGGCGCAGGAACGGCAGCGGGCCCGGGTCGGCGGCGAGCTCGCTGCTCGACCCCTCGGCCTTCTTCTCGGCCTTGACCTTCTCGGGCAGGACGGTCTTGATCACCTGGGTGTCGGTGGCGTCCGGCTGCGCGGACGTCTTCTTGCCGTCCGGGGTGTGGAACAGCTCGGAGCCGAACAGGTCGAGCGGCGTCTTCGTCTGCAGCGGGTACAGCCGGTGCCGGACCTCACGCAGGGTGATCCGCTTGCCGGGCTCCTTCTTCATCAGCGCGCCGATGACGTCGGCCAGCGGGCCGGCCTTCGGCTGCGGCACCTTGCCGTTGACGACCTTGCCGACCGTTTCCAGGGGGTCGCCGTCGGCGTCGTACGGCGGCGCG
Source organism: Amycolatopsis sp. cmx-13-12 (assembly GCA_049998155.1). Classification (GTDB taxonomy): domain Bacteria; phylum Actinomycetota; class Actinomycetes; order Mycobacteriales; family Pseudonocardiaceae; genus Amycolatopsis. Next base: position 637,091 of record JAEBES010000004.1, read on the forward strand.
CCCTCGACCGCGGCGAACAGCGTCGCGCCGAGGCCCCACAGGTCCGCGGACGGCGTGACGGCGCCGCCGGAGGCCACCTCCGGCGCGATGTAGGCGGGGGAGCCGAGCATGATCCCGGTGCGGGTCATGGTCGCCTCGGAAACGTTGCGGGCGATGCCGAAGTCGGTCAGCTTGATCCGGCCGTCGCTGGCCACCAGGACGTTGCCCGGCTTGACGTCACGGTGGGTGATGCCGGCGGAGTGCGCGGCCTCCAGCGCCGAGGCGACGGCGATGCCGACCGCGGCGGCCTGCCCGACGGTCAGCGGCCCGTGGTCGCGCAGGATGTGCGCCAGGCTGCGCGAGGGCAGCAGCTCCATCACCACGAACGGCTGGTCGTCCTCGCGGGCGACGTCGTGCAGGATGATCACGTTGGGGTGGGAGAGCACGGCGATCGCGCGGGCTTCCCGCAGCGTGCGCTCCCGCAGCTCGTCCGCCTGGGACGCCGGGATGCCCGGCGGCACCTTCATCTCCTTGACGGCCACCTGCCGGTGGAGGAACTCGTCGTAGGCGGACCAGACGGTGCCCATCGACCCGGAGCCGAGCACCGAACGCAGCCGGTAGCGACCGGCGACCACTCGTGTCTCTTCGCTGGAGGGGGGCACGGGTCAATTGTGTCGTACCCGCGGCACCGGCCCCTAACCTGTCCGGTGCCGGCCCCTAGCGCGACCAGACTCACAGGTCGAGCGCGGCGAGTGCCTCTACCATCACAGGTTATGACTGATGTGGCCGGTCCGGAGTCAGTGCCGATCTCCGAGCTCGACCTCGCGGCCGAGTTCCCGCAGGCGACGCGCGAGCAGTGGCAGGAGCTGGTCGCGGGTGTGCTGCGCAAGAGCGGCAGGCTGCCCGAGGACTTCTCCGGTGCCCCGGAGAGCAAGCTCGTCACGCGGACCTACGACGGGATCGGCATCCAGCCGTTGTACACGGCCGAGGACGTCCCCGGCGACATCGGCTTCCCCGGCCTGCCGCCGTACGTGCGCGGCGCGCGCCCGGACGGCCGGGTCGGCACCGGCTGGGACGTCCGCGCCCGGTTCACCGGCGACGACGGCCGCGAGGTCAACAAGGCGATCCTCGCCGACCTCGAAGGCGGCGTGACGTCGATCTGGCTCTCGGTGCCGCCTTCCGCACTGGCCGACGCGCTGAACGAGGTCTACCTCGATCTGGCGCCCGTCGTGCTGGACGCCGGTCCTTCGTACGAAGCGGCTGCCGAAGCGCTGTTCGAGCTGTTCGACGAGCGCGAGATCCCGGCGAGCGAAGCCACCGCCGTCCTGGGCGCCGACCCGATCGGGCTCGCGGCCCGCTCCGGCTCGGCCGTGGCGCTGGAACCGGCCGCCGCGCTCGCGGCGCGTGTCACCGGGAAGTACCCGAAAGTGCGGACGATCGTCGCCGACGGCCTGCCGTTCCACGAAGCAGGCGGGTCGGACGCGCAGGAGCTGGGCGCCGTGGTGGCGGCCGGCGTCACCTACCTGCGTTCCTTGACGGATGCCGGGCTCGACGTCGAGGCGGCGGCCGGGCAGCTGGAGTTCCGGCTCGCCGCGACCGCCGACCAGTTCTCCACCATCGCGAAGCTGCGCGCGGCCCGCCGCCTCTGGGCCCGGGTCGCCGAGGTCTGCGGCTTCACCTCGCCGATGCGCCAGCACGCCGTGACGTCGCCGGCCATGCTGACCCGGCGCGATCCCTGGGTGAACATGCTGCGCACGACCGTGGCCTGCTTCGGTGCGGGCGTCGGCGGCGCGGACGCGGTCACCGTGCTGCCGTTCGACGCGGCGATCGGCAAGCCCGACGCCTTCTCGGCGCGGATCGCCCGCAACACCCACGCCGTGCTGCTGGAGGAGTCCAAGCTGGCCGGCGTGGCCGACCCGGCGGGCGGCTCCTGGTACGTCGAAAAGCTCACCGACGAGCTCGCGCACGCCGCCTGGGCCGAGTTCACCGCCATCGAAGGCGAGGGCGGCCTGGTGGCTTCGCTGGCCTCCGGTGCGCTGGCCGGGCGGCTGGCTTCGACGTGGGAGAAGCGCTCGTCGCGGATCGCGACCCGGCGTGACCCGCTCACCGGCGTCAGCGAATTCCCGAACCTGGCCGAGAAGCCGGTGGTCCGGACGCCGGTTCCGGCCACTGTGGAAGGTGGGCTGCCCCGGCACCGGTACGCCGAGGGCTTCGAGGCCCTGCGGGACGCTTCGGACGCGTACCTCGCTTCGCACGGCTCGCGCCCGAAGATCTTCCTCGCCACCCTCGGCCCGGTCGCCGCGCACACCGCGCGGGCCGGGTTCGCCGCCAACCTGTTCCAGGCGGGCGGGATCGAAGCCGTCAACCCGGGCGCGACCGACGACCTGCCCGGCGCGTTCTCGGCTTCCGGCGCCCGCATCGCCTGCCTGTGCGGCACCGACGAGGCTTACTCCTCGCACGCCGCCGAGGTCGCCGGGTCGCTCGGCGCCGAGTACGTCCTGCTCGCGGGCAAGGGCGACTACGACGGCGTGGACGCGAACGTTTTCGCCGGCTGCGACGCCCTGGAAGTCCTGAACGGCCTGCACGCCAAGCTGGGAGTCACGCGATGAGCATCCCGAACTTCGCCGGTCTCGACCTCGGCACGCCGTCGCCGGGCGACCGCGACGCGTGGGCGCGCGCGGTGGAGGAAGCCACCGGCAAGGGCCCGGACGCGCTGGCCTGGGAGACCCCCGAAGGCATCGGCGTCAAACCCGTCTACACCGCCGCCGACCTGTCCGATGTGGACTTCCTCGGCACGTACCCCGGCATCGCGCCCTTCCTGCGCGGGCCGTACCCGACGATGTACGTCAACCAGCCGTGGACCATCCGCCAGTACGCCGGGTTCTCCACCGCCGAGGAGTCCAACGCCTTCTACCGGCGCAACCTCGCCGCCGGGCAGAAAGGGCTTTCGGTCGCCTTCGACCTGGCCACCCACCGCGGCTACGACTCCGACCACCCGCGCGTCTCCGGCGACGTCGGCATGGCGGGCGTGGCGATCGACTCGATCTACGACATGCGCCAGCTCTTCGACGGCATCCCGCTGGACAAGATGTCGGTGTCCATGACGATGAACGGGGCGGTGCTCCCCGTGCTCGCCCTGTACGTGGTCGCGGCCGAGGAGCAGGGGGTGAAGCCGGAGCAGCTCGCGGGGACCATCCAGAACGACATCCTCAAGGAGTTCATGGTCCGCAACACCTACATCTACCCGCCGCAGCCGTCGATGCGGATCATCTCCGACATCTTCTCCTTCACCTCGCAGCACATGCCGAAGTACAACTCGATCTCCATCTCCGGCTACCACATGCAGGAAGCCGGGGCGACCGCCGACCTGGAGCTGGCGTACACGCTCGCCGACGGCGTCGAGTACATCCGCTCGGGTGTCGACGCCGGGCTGAGCGTGGACAAGTTCGCGCCGCGGCTGTCGTTCTTCTGGGCGATCGGCATGAACTTCTTCATGGAGGTCGCGAAGCTGCGCGCGGCGCGTCTGCTGTGGGCGAAGCTGGTGAAGGGCTTCAACCCGTCGTCCTCGAAGTCGCTCTCGCTGCGGACGCACTCCCAGACGTCGGGCTGGTCGCTGACCGCGCAGGACGTCTACAACAACGTCGTCCGGACGTGCGTCGAGGCGATGGCCGCGACCCAGGGGCACACGCAGTCGCTGCACACGAACGCCCTCGACGAGGCCCTCGCGCTGCCGACGGACTTCTCCGCGCGGATCGCCCGCAACACGCAGCTGCTGCTGCAGCAGGAGTCCGGCACCACGCGCGTGATCGACCCGTGGGGTGGGTCTGCGTTCGTCGAGAAGCTGACTTACGACCTCGCGCGCAAGGCGTGGGGCCACATCACCGAGGTCGAGCAGGCCGGCGGCATGGCCAAGGCGATCGACGCGGGCATTCCCAAGCTGCGCATCGAGGAAGCCGCCGCGCGCACCCAGGCGCGCATCGACTCCGGCCGGCAGCCGGTGATCGGCGTCAACAAGTACCAGGTCACCGACGACGAAGAGATCGACGTCCTCAAGGTCGACAACGCCGGCGTCCGCGCCCAGCAGCTCGAGAAGCTGCGGCGGCTGCGTTCCGAACGCGACTCCGCGGCCACCGAGGACGCGCTGCGGCGGCTCACCGAGGGCGCCGGCAACGGCGGCAACCTCCTCGAACTGGCCATCGACGCGGCCCGCGCGAAGGCCACCGTCGGCGAGATCTCCGACGCGCTCGAGAAGATCTGGGGCCGGCACTCCGGCCAGATCCGGACCATCTCGGGCGTGTACCGCGAGGAGGTGGGGAAGACGCAGAACGTCGAGAAGGCCCGTCAGCTGGTCGACGAGTTCGCCGCGGAGGAGGGCCGCCGCCCGCGGATCCTCGTCGCGAAGATGGGCCAGGACGGCCACGACCGGGGCCAGAAGGTGATCGCCACCGGCTTCGCCGACCTCGGCTTCGACGTCGACGTCGGCCCGCTGTTCTCCACCCCGGCCGAGGTGGCGCGGCAGGCGATCGAGGCGGACGTGCACGTCGTCGGCGTCTCGTCGCTGGCCGCCGGGCACCTGTCGCTGGTGCCCGCGCTGCGCCACGAGCTCGCCGAGCTGGGCCGCGAGGACATCATGGTCGTCGTCGGCGGCGTCATCCCGCCGCAGGACTACCCGGCGCTGCGCGAGGCCGGCGCGGCGGCGATCTTCGGGCCGGGCACGGTGCTCGCCGACGCGGCCATCGACCTGCTCGGGCAGCTGTCGGCGCAGGAGTCCTGACCCTTGCCGCGGAAGATCGACGTCACCGCCTACGCCAAGGGGGTACTGGCGGGCGACCGCGGGACGCTGTCGAAGGCGATCACGCTGGTCGAGTCGCAGCGGGAGGACCACCGGGCGCTGGCGCAGGAGCTGCTGGTCGAGCTGCTGCCGTCGGCCGGCGGCGCCCGGCGCGTCGGCATCACCGGCGTCCCCGGTGTCGGCAAGTCGACATTCATCGACCAGCTGGGCACCGACCTGACCGCGGCCGGGCACCGCGTCGCCGTGCTGGCGGTGGACCCGTCTTCGACGCGGACCGGCGGTTCGATCCTCGGCGACAAGACCCGGATGGCGCGGCTGGCGGTCGACCCGCGGGCGTTCATCCGGCCGTCGCCGACGTCCGGGACGCTGGGCGGGGTCGCGCGGGCCACCCGCGAGACGATCGTGCTGATGGAGGCGGCCGGCTACGACGTCGTGCTGGTCGAGACGGTCGGTGTCGGACAGTCCGAAGTGACCGTGGCGAACATGGTCGACTGCTTCCTGTTCCTCACGCTGGCCCGCACCGGCGACCAGCTCCAGGGCATCAAGAAGGGCGTGCTGGAGCTCGCCGACGTCATCGCGGTCAACAAGGCCGACGGCGACCACGAGCGGGACGCCCGGCGCGCGGCGCGGGAGCTGGCGGGCGCGCTGCGGATGATCTACGGGCCCGAAGCGTCGTGGACGCCGCCGGTGCTGACCTGCAGCGGCCTGCACAACCTGCGGCTCGACGAGGTCTGGGGCGCGATCGAGCAACACCGCGACACGCTGACCGCGTCCGGCGAGCTGGACGCGCGGCGGCGGCAGCAGCAGGTCGACTGGACGTGGGCGATGGTGCGCGAACAGCTGCTCGGTCGGCTGGCGGTGCATCCGGACGTGCGAACGGTCGTTCCCGACGTCGAGCGGGCGGTGCGGGACGGTGAACTGACGGCTACCCTCGGTGCTCAGCGGATCCTCGACGCGTTCGGTGGCTGACGTGCGGGCGGTCTGTGGGCAGAATGCCTGGTCGTGGCGAAAGGATGACATGGCGAAACTGCGGGGTCTGGTCCTGGTCGGGCTGCTCGGGGCGGTGCTGTTCACCGCGTCGCCCGCGTATGCCGCGCCGGTGCGCCCGGTGGCCGTGACGGTGTCGGCGGCGCACGCTTCTCCCGTGCTGGTCCCGGCGCAGACCCAGCCGCCCGGCCCGGTCCTCGACCCGGCCCAGACCGACAAGGCGAACAGCGAAAAGACTCGGAACAAGCTGGTGGCCGGCCTGATCGCGGTCGTCCTGCTCGGCATCGTGATCTGGGGGCGCAAGATCCGTTCGAAGCGGGCCAAGGGGTCCTGAGGTTTTCGGCTTTGCCGAACTGATCACGCCGTTCATCGCAGATCCGGTACCGGCCGTCTAGGACGGCGCTTTTCGAGGCGCGGCTTGCCGCCTGCATGGTGCACGATCGTCTGCAAATGCGTACAGATCGATCGGCACGACGCGTGACCCCAGCCGCTGCGCGGGTTACCCGTGTTGCGGGAGGAGGTGCGGCGTGACGGTGTTGGACTCACGGCCGGACGTTCCAGGCGACCCCCAAGGGCGCATCATCAACCCCATGGAGGGGTCCGAGGCGCTCATTTCCGAAGCCGGCGTAAGCATGGCTCCCGTGGAGGACCTTGGTGCGGGCCGCGGCCCGTTCTGGCTGGACGACTGGCTGCGCGCCAACGCGACCGACGTGCTGGCCTGGCGGCGGCACCTCCACGCGCACCCGGAGCTGTCGCGGCACGAGTTCGCGACCACGGAACTGGTCGTCACGCTGCTGCGCTCGGTCGGCCTCAAGCCGTGGGTGCTGCCGGGCGGCACCGGCGTCGTCTGCGACATCGGCAGTGGTGAGCGGTGCGTGGCGCTGCGCGCGGACATGGACGCGCTGCCGCTGACTGAGGCGACGGGCCTGCCCTACGCGTCGACGATCGAGGGCGCGGCGCACATGTGCGGCCACGACGCCCACACGGCGATCCTGCTGGGCGCGGCTCGCGCGCTGGCCGGCGCGCCGGAGCTGCCGGGCCGGGTCCGGCTGATCTTCCAGCCGGCCGAGGAGGTCATGCCCGGCGGAGCACTGGACATGATCGCGGCCGGTGCGTTGGACGGCGTCGAGCGGATCTACGGCCTGCACGTCGACCCGCGGCTCGAGGTGGGTTCGGTCGGGATGCGCGTCGGGGCTCTGACGTCGGCGGCGGACCTGATCGAGCTGCGCCTGACCTCGCCGGGCGGCCACACGTCCCGCCCGCACCTGACGGCGGACCTGGTCCACGCGCTGGGCACGGTGATCACCTCCCTGCCGGCGGTGCTCTCCCGCCGCGTCGACCCGCGGTCCGGGACGATCCTCGTGTGGGGCGCGGTCCACGCCGGTCAGGCGGCCAACGCGGTCCCCCAGGACGGCGTCCTGCGCGGCACCTTGCGCACGGCCGACCACGAGGTCTGGACGGCCCTGGAGCCGCTGGTCGCGGCTTCGGTCGAGTCCCTGCTGGCCCCGACCGGCGTCGGTTTTCAGCTGGACTACCGCCGCGGCGTCCCGCCGGTGGTCTCGGACCCGGAGTCGACGGCCCTGATGCGCGCCGGCGTCGAGGCAGCCCTCGGCGAGGGCGCGGTGGCCCCCACGGAGCAGTCATCCGGCGGCGAGGACTTCGGCTGGTACCTGGAGCACGTCCAGGGAGCCTTCGCCCGCCTCGGCGTCTGGCCCGGCCCGCCCGCCCCCCAATCGGACATCCACCGCCCGACCTTCATCCTCGACGAGCGTTCCCTCCTCTGCGGAGTCCGAACCCTCGTCCACACAGCCCTAACCACCCTCGCCTAACCGTGTCGACCCTTCAATCACGCGTGTCGACCCTCTGATCACGCGTGTCGACCGTTCCCGCACGGGCAGTTGTACACAAGTTATCCACAGGCGGGTAGTTGTCCACAGATCGAGGATGAGACCCTTTCATCTCCGCCCGAGAGGGCCTCATCCTCGATCTTGTGACCGAGTGGGCAAGGCGACACGGAGTGCTTTCGCGCGCCGAAGCCGACAGGCTTCTAGGGCGACGCAAGGTCCTCGAGGGGCTCGAACGCGGGTTGCTTTCGCAGCCGTGGCGAGGTGTCGTCGTGCACGCCACCGACCTGCTGAAGGTGCCGACGAGGGCTGCGGCCGCGCTGCTCGCTGTCGGCCCTCCCGTTGCGCTGGCCGGCGCTACTTCCCTTGCGCTGCATGGCATTTCGGCTGCCGACGAACGTGACATCCACGTGATGGTGCCCTACTCGCGGCGCATCCGATCGCGCGCCGGTCTGGTAGTCCATCAGGGCGGCTTCCGCGATCATGATGTCATCGAGATCGATGGCCTCGCGACTTTCCTGCTTGATCGTGCCCTGGCCGACTTCCTCTGCGACGGAGACAAGCGGGTGGCCTTTCCGGCGGTCGACGAAGCCATGCGAGGACTTCCGGCGGACCATGTCGCAAGACTCCGGGAGAACGTGCGTGACCGGCTTTCGGAGCGTCGGGACCGGCGAGGTATCCACAGGGCTCTGATGCTCCTGGACCTCGCCACGGGCAAGGCGGAATCCCCTCCCGAAAGCGTGCTCCGGCTGATCGTGGTCGAAGCCGGCTTTCCGGTGCCCGAGCCCCAGTACCAGGTCACCACGATCGACGGTCGCAAGCTTTACGTGCTCGACATGGCGTGGCCGAGCAGACAGATCGCGCTCGAGTACGACGGGTTCGCAGCTCACGAGGAGCGGCGCGAGTACGACTCGGAACGCGACCGGCGGATGGCTGCCCGTGGCTGGATCACCGTCCGAGCCGCCGCAGCGGACCTCCGGGATCCGAGCCGCCTTCTGACCGAGTTGCGGGCGGCCTTCGACCGGCGATCCGGGCGGGCGGCGTGATCAGAGCGACGACACGCGTGATTGAAGGGTCGACACGCGTGATTGAAGGGTCGACACGGTCAGCCGGTTATGCCGGAGCAGGGGCGGGTTCGGAGGTCGTCGACGTAGTCGGCGGGGGCGCCGGCTGTCTCGGCGGCGTCGGCCAGGACGCCCAGGTAGCGGGCGGACGGGAGGCCGCCTTCGTAGGCGTCCAGGACGTACAGCCAGGCCAGGACCGAGCCGTCCATCGTCTGGACTCGGAGGCGGATCTTCGAGTGGATGCCCAGCTCACCGCCTTCCCAGCGGTCCAGCCCGTCCTCGTCCAGGGGGGTCACGTCGTAGAGGACGACGAACACCCGTGACCCCGGGTCCTCGACGATCGTGGCGAGGGCACCTTCCCACCCCAGGTCCTCGCCGCCGAAGGTCAGGCGCCAGCCCTCCAGCCAGCCGGTGCCGGCCATCGGGGAGTGCGGCGCGCGCTCCAGCATCTGGGCGGGCTCCATGTTGGATCCGTACGCGGCATACAACGGCACGCCGACAGCGTAGCGACACCTCCCTCACCCGAGTGGACGCACTCGCCGTGTTCGCCCACTTCAGTGTCCGGTCACCTTCGCCGCGTACGGTGAGAGCACCGCACGGACTGCCTTGAGGAGGACCCAGGTGACCAGGATCGTGATCATGGGCGGGGGCCCCGCCGGCTACGAAGCCGCGCTGGTCGCAGCCCAGCACGGGGCCGACGTCACGATCGTCGAGCGGGACGGCCTGGGTGGCGCCTGCGTCCTCTACGACTGCGTCCCCTCGAAGACGTTCATCGCGAGCTCCGGCGCGCTGGCGAAGATGCACGACCTCGGCGAGCTCGGCATCAACACCGACCTGGCCGACACCAGCATCGACCTTCCGACCGTCCACGGCCGGGTGAAGGGCCTCGCGCTCGCCCAGTCCGCCGACATCCGCGCCCGCGTCCAGCGCGAAGGCGTCCGCGTCATCGCCGGCGAGGCCCGCTTCTGCGACGAAGAGCCCGGCCTGGCGACGCACAAGGTCGCCGTCACGACGAAGGACGGCACCGAGAAGCTGCCCGCCGACGTCGTTCTCATCGCCACCGGCGCCACCCCGCGCGTCCTCCCCGGTGCGGTGCCGGACGGCGAGCGCATCCTCGACTGGCGCCAGCTCTACGAGCTCCAGGAGCTGCCGGAGCACCTCGCCGTGATCGGCTCGGGCGTCACCGGCGCCGAGTTCGCGTCCGCCTACACCGAGATGGGCGTCAAGGTCACCGTCGTCTCCAGCCGCGACCGCGTCCTCCCGCACGAGGACGCCGACGCCGCCGCGGTGCTCGAAGAGGTCTTCTCCCAGCGCGGGACGACCGTCGCCAAGCACGCGCGCGCCGACCGCGTCGAGCGCACCGAAAAGGGCGTCGAGATCCACCTCGCCGACGGCCGCGTGATCGAAGCCAGCCACGCGCTGATGACCGTCGGGTCGGTGCCCAACACGAAGGACATCGGCCTCGACAAGGTCGGCATCGAGGTCGGCCCCGGCGGGTTCATCACCGTCGACCGCGTTTCGCGCACCTCCGTTCCCGGGATCTACGCCGCCGGCGACTGCACCGGCGTGCTCATGCTGGCCTCGGTGGCGAGCATGCAGGGCCGCATCGCGATGTGGCACGCGCTGGGCGAAGGCGTCGCGCCGATCAAGCTCAAGACCGTCGCCGCCAACGTGTTCACCCACCCGGAGATCGCCACCGTCGGCATCAGCCAGCAGGCGATCGACTCCGGCGAGGTGCCCGCGCGCACCATCATGCTGCCCCTGGCCACCAACGCGCGCGCGAAGATGGAGGGCCTCCGCCGAGGCTTCGTGAAGCTGTTCTGCCGCCCCGCCACCGGCGTGGTCGTCGGTGGTGTCGTCGTGGCGCCGCAGGCGAGCGAGCTCATCCTTCCCATCGCGCTCGCCGTCCAGAACCAGCTCACAGTGGACCACCTGGCACTGACATTTTCGGTGTACCCGTCGCTGTCGGGGTCGATCACCGAGGCCGGCCGCCAGCTCATGCGCCACGACGATCTCGACTGATTCCGTACGCAACCCGTCGCGCCCCGTCGCGTCTTGTCGGTTGTAAGGCTGAAGGACGCGAAGGGTGTGAAGGTGCGCAAGACGGTGTTTTTCGTTGCGGCAGCGGTGTTCGGGGCGACGGCGCTGACGGGACCGGCGATGGCGCAGAGCACCACCCCGGCCACGAGCCCGGCGCCGAGCGCGAAGGCCGGCAGCGTTCAGCTCAACGTGAACACCGCGATCAACCAGACACTGGTGGACAAGTACGTCCGCGACGCGCCGAACGTCGCGCTGGCGAAGTGCGAAGGCCCTTCGCCGGCGTTCGCCTCGCCGGTGCTGACCTTCGCCAACTACACCCCCGGCCCGTTCATGGGCGCCGATGCGAACATCAGCGCCGACGCCGAGCTGAAGCCCGGCACCGCGGCGGGGACGTACCCGCTGACCGTGACCTGCGGCGGCCAGACCTACACGACGCAGTTCACCGTGCCCGCCGCTCAGGTCGCGAAGGTGCCTTCCGGCGCCGCGAAGGCCGGCGACGGCAGCATGGCCGGCTGATATTCCGAAATCGTCCACGACCGCCCCGGAGCCGCGCTCCGGGGCGGTTTTTCGTGCGCCGAAGCAACCGCTGCCGCTGGTAGAGCGTCTTCCGGAGCGGAGCTTCCTGGGGAGGAAAAAGGGGTGGGCATGAAAAAGGTCCTGGCCGTCGCCGCAGTTTCGGGTGCCTTGCTGCTCACCGCCCCGGCGGCCTTCGCCGCGACGCCGGCGGAGCACGCGGGGAACCCGAAGGCCTACCTCCGCGTCATGCCGACCGCGGCCCGCCCGGGCGCGAAGGTGCAGATCCGGTTCGGCTGCGACGCCGCGAGCACGCGCGACCTGGCGTCCCCGGTCCTCAAGATCGGCGCGCTGCGGCGCGTCGGCCCGCAGAACGACCCGGCCAAGGCGCCCGCCGCGGCCGCGGCGGCGGTCGTGCAGCCCGCGAAACCGGGCGTCTACCGGGTGTCGTTCTCCTGCGGCGGCGCGGAACTGACCACGAAGTTCACCGTTCTGGGTGAACGTCATCAGGTGGCGAAGGTGCCGTCGGGCGCACCGCAGACCGGCGGCGGTTCGGACGGCCACGGACCGCTCGCCGCCGCGGGCGCGATGGGCGTGCTGGCCGTCGGCGGCGGCGGTCTCGTGCTGGCCCGGCGATCCTGGCGACGCTGATCCCCCGAACGCCGCCCGAGGGCGGCCATGGGCGCGCCGTCACCGTTCCGGCCGCGGAGGTACCGTCGAGGCGCAACCAAACGGGCCACCCGGACGTGTGAACTTGCAGGCGCCAGTCAGGGGGAGAACATGGCCAGGAGGATCACGAACAGACGGGGTGTGCTGATCGCCGTCGTCGCCGCGTTGCTGGCCACGCTGGTAGTCCTGGCGCTGACGCTCGGAGGTGGGCCCGGCCAGGGCACCGCGCAGCCGCCGTCCGCTCAACCGGTCGCGGTCGCCCCGGAGCCCGAAGCGGACAGCCAGGACGCCGTCGCGGCGTTGCCCAAGTCCGAACCCGTCTCGATCGACATCCCGAAGATCGGCGCGCACTCGTCGCTGGTGCCGCTGGGGCTCAACCCGGACAACACCGTCCAGGTGCCGCCGGTGACCACGCCGCTGCAGGCCGGCTGGTACACCTACGCGCCGACGCCGGGCGAGGTCGGGCCGGCCGTCGTCCTCGGGCACGTCGACGGCAATCACCAGAAGGGCATCTTCTTCCGGCTCAAGGAGCTGGCCGCCGGGGATCGCGTCTCGATCGCCCGCAAGGACGGCAGCACCGTGGTGTTCGAGGTGTCCAAGGTGCACCAGGTGCCGAAGAAGGACTTCGAGGCCGAAGGCGTCTACGACGACACGGCCGGTCCCGAGCTGCGGCTGATCACCTGCGGCGGCGTCTTCGACCGGTCCGCGCACAACTACGTCGACAACATCGTCGTCTACGCCCGCCTGGTCCAGGCCTGATTTTCGGTTTTTGTCGGTGCCCGGTGCAACACTGTGCCGGTCGTCACCAGAGGCGGCGCGGACGAGGGTCGGGAGTCGACATGGTGTTCCGGGACGAAAGATGGCCCGAAGGTACGCCCAGCTGGGTGGACCTGATGGTGGCCGACCAGGAGAAGGCGATCGCCTTCTACAGCGGCTTGTTCGGCTGGACGGTGCAGCAGGGCGGTGAAGAGTCCGGCTTCTACGGCATGGCGGAACTGCGGGGGCGCCCGGTCGCCGGCATCGGCCGCACCCCACCGGGCCAGGACATCCCCGCGTTCTGGACGACCTACCTCGAGGTGTCCGATGTGGACCGGACGGCCGCGGCGATCACCGAGGCGGGCGGGCGGATCGTCATGCCGGTGATGGAGGTGATGAAGGCGGGCCGGATGGCCGTCGCGGCCGATCCGGCGGGCGCGGTCTTCGGGCTCTGGGAAGCCGGCGACCACATCGGCACGCAGGTCACGGCGGCCCCGGGCACCCTGGCCTGGAACGAGTGCCTGAGCCGCGACTACGCGGTCGCGAAGGCGTTCTACGAGCAGGTCTTCGGCTACGGCTTCCAGGACATCTCCGGCGACGGCTTCGACTACTCGGTCCTGCTGCTCGACGGGCGCCCGATCGGCGGGGTCGGCTCGGCGCCCCCGGAGGGGCCGTCGTACTGGGCGGCGTACTTCTGGGTCGCGGACGCCGACGCCGGCGCGGCCAAGGTGATCGAGCTCGGCGGCACGGTCGAGGGGAAGCCCTTCGACTCGCCGTACGGGCGGCAGGTGCGGGTCGCCGACGACCAGGGCGTGCCGTTCATGATCATCGCCCCGAACGCGCAATCCGGCGAGCCGGAGGGCTGGGAGGTGTGACCGGACAGGTGGACGACCCTCGATGCTGGGAGGGGTGATGGGGCTGGGAGCGGCTGGAGTGGGCCCTCGGCCCTGGGACGGGTGATCGGGCCGGGAGCGCCCGAAGGCGGGCTTCCTCGGCCAAGGGAGGCGCGGCCGGGCGGGCTGGGCGCGGCTGGAGGTGGGCTCTCGGTGCTGGGAAGGCTGATTGGGCGGGAGCGGCGCGAGGCGGCCCTCGGTGCTGGAAGGGGTGATGGAGATGGGAGCGCCTTGAGACGGGCTCCTCGGCCGAGGGAGGCGTGGCCGGGTCGGCCAGGACCGTCTTGAGGCGCCCTCGGCGCTGGGAGCTGTGGTCTGGCGGGGCGCGAGGCGGGCCCTTCGCGCTGGCAGCTGTGGTCAGGCCAGAAGCCCGCGGCCCCGTCGACCGTGGCGGCGGTGACCGGGGCAGGCCGGGAGCGCCCTCACACGGCACCCCCGGCCCAGGCCGGTCAGTCCTCGTCGGCGACCCAGTCGAAGGTCTTGGTCACCGCCTTCTTCCAGTTGCGGTACTCGCGCTCGCGGCGGGCGTCGTCCATCGACGGGTCCCACTGCTTGTCCTGGGCCCAGTTGGTGCGGATGTCGTCCTCGGACTTCCAGAACCCGACGGCGAGACCGGCGGCGTACGCGGCTCCCAGTGCGGTCGTCTCGTTGACCACCGGGCGGATCACCGGCACGCCGAGGATGTCGGCCTGGAACTGCATGAGCAGCTCGTTGACGACCATGCCGCCGTCGACCTTGAGGGACTTCAGTGGCACTCCGGAGTCGGCGTTCATCGCGTCGATGACCTCGCGCGACTGGAAGGCGGTCGCCTCCAGCACCGCGCGGGCGAGGTGGCCCTTGTTCACGAACCGGGTGAGGCCGACGATCGCGCCGCGAGCGTCGGATCGCCAGTAAGGAGCGAACAGACCCGAGAACGCCGGGACGAAGTACGCGCCGCCGTTGTCCTCGACGCTGCGCGCGTGCTCCTCGATCTCGGCCGCCGTCGTGATCATGCCGAGGTTGTCGCGCAGCCACTGCACCAGCGAACCGGTCACGGCGATGGAGCCTTCCAGCGCGTAGACCGTGTCGTTCGAGCCGATCTTGTAGCAGACCGTGGTGAGCAGCCCGTTCTGCGACATCACCTTCTCGGTGCCGGTGTTGAGCAGCATGAAGTTGCCGGTGCCGTAGGTGTTCTTGGCCTCGCCGGGCGAGAGGCAGGCCTGGCCGAACGTCGCGGCCTGCTGGTCGCCCAGGATGCCCGCGATCGGGACGCCGGCCAGCGCGCCCTTCTCGCGGACCTTGCCGTACTCCTCGGACGAGGAGCGGATCTCCGGCAGCATCGAAAGGGGGATGCCCATCTCGCCGGCGATCTCGGCGTCCCACTGCAGGGTGTCGAGGTCCATCAGCATGGTGCGGGACGCGTTGGTCGGGTCGGTGACGTGCACGCCGCCGTCGGCCCCGCCGGTCATGTTCCACAGCACCCAGGTGTCCATGTTGCCGAAGACCAGGTCACCGGCCTCGGCCTTCTCGCGCGCGCCCTCGACGTTGTCCAGGATCCACTTGATCTTGGGTCCGGAGAAGTACGTCGCGAGCGGGAGGCCGACCTTGTCGCGGTAGCGCTCCTGGCCGCCGCCGAGGTTGCCGAGCTCGGTGACGATCTTGTCGGTGCGGGTGTCCTGCCAGACGATCGCGTTGTACACCGGCTTGCCGGTCGTCTTGTCCCAGACGAGCGCGGTCTCCCGCTGGTTGGTGATGCCGACGGCGGCGATGTCCTTCGCGGTCAGGTCGGCCTTGGCCAGCGCACCCGCGGCGACCCGGCGCGTGTTCTCCCAGATCTCTTCCGCGTTGTGCTCGACCCAGCCCGCGCGGGGGAAGATCTGCTCGTGTTCGCGCTGGTCGACCGAGACGACGCGGCCTTCGTGGTTGAAGATCATGCACCGGGTCGAGGTGGTGCCCTGGTCGATCGCTGCTACGTACGAAGTCATGTGTGCTCCCGGAAATCGGAGGAGGCGATCAGGTCAGGTTGTGGACGACGAGGTAGAGGAGGGCGGCGATGGCGCCACCGGCCAGCGGGCCGACGACCGGGATCCACGAGTAGCCCCAGTTGGCGTTCGCCTTGTTGCGGATCGGCAGCAGGAACGCGTACGCGATGCGTGGGCCGAGGTCGCGGGCCGGGTTGATGGCGTAGCCCGTCGGGCCGCCGAGCGAGGCACCGATCACGAGCACCACGAACGAGACGCCCGCGTAGCCCAGCGCGGAGTTGCCGAAGTTCGGCGTCCCGCCGTCGCCGGCGGCGTAGACCGGGCTGAGCAGGATCCAGGCGACCAGGACGAAGGTGCCGATGATCTCGGTGACGAGGTTCCACACCGTGCTCGGGATCTGCGGTCCGGTGGAGAAGATGCCGAGGGTGTTCTCGGGCTCGGGGTGGTCGTCGAACTGCAGCTTGTAGGTGGCCCAGCAGAGCACCGCGCCGATGATGGCGCCGGCCATCTGCCCGATGAAGTAGAACGGGACATTCGCCCACGGCGTCTTGTCGGCGATGGCGAGCCCGAGCGTCACCGCCGGGTTGAGGTGGGCGCCGCTGGGCGCGGCGATGCTGGCGCCGGTGAAGACCGCGAAGGCCCAGCCGAGGTTGATGAACAGAAAACCCGCGTTGTACCCGTTGTTCTTGCGCAGCACGTGGTTGGCCACCACACCGTTGCCGAGCAGGATCAGCGTCGCCGTTCCCAGTAGTTCCCAGACGATTATCGCTCCAGCACTCACCGCTGCACCTCCACACTGGACACTCTGCGCAGGGTCGATCACGGCGTGCCACGGCTCCGTTGCCGACCCACGTCCGCGCGACGTTACCGGGGCGTAGAAGCTACTTCCAAGCACCGGGCAGCCGAATCTTTTCAAGATCGCGGAGGGTTACGCCACAAGTGTCATCCGTGGACGGGCGGATGATCACCGGGTCGTGCGATGCTGGAAGCCTCGCCGGCACGAGGAGGAATGTCACGTGGCGCAGCACGCAGCGGAGACGAACCCGGCTCGACTGGGCCCGGTCAAGCGGGAAGAGACGTGGCAGCGGCTCGGCAAGGAGACGTTCGACCTCGTCGTCATCGGCGGCGGCGTGGTCGGGGCGGGCACGGCGCTGGACGCGGCGACGCGCGGGCTGCGGGTCGCGCTCGTCGAGGCCCGCGACCTCGCGTCCGGGACGTCGAGCCGGTCGAGCAAGCTCTTCCACGGCGGCCTGCGCTACCTGGAGCAGCTCGAATTCGGGCTGGTCCGGGAGGCGCTGCGCGAGCGCGAGCTGATGCTGACGACGATCGCGCCCCACCTGGTGAAGCCGGTCAGTTTTCTCTACCCGCTGACCCACCGCGTGTGGGAGCGCCCGTACACCGCGGCGGGCCTGCTGATGTACGACACGATGGGTGGCGCCCGCAGCGTCCCGGGCCAGAAGCACCTGACCCGCGCCGGCGCGCTGCGGATGGTGCCTGCGCTCAAGCGCTCGGCGCTGATCGGCGGGATCCGCTACTACGACGCGCAGTCCGACGACGCCCGCCACACGATGACGGTGGCCAGGACGGCGGCGCACTACGGCGCGGTCGTGCGGACGTCGACCCAGGTCGTCGGGTTCCTGCGCGAAGCCGACCGGGTGTCCGGGGTCCGCGTGCGCGACGTCGAGGACGGGCGCGAAACGGAGATCTCGGCGGCCGCGGTGATCAACTGCACCGGCGTCTGGACCGACGAGCTCCAGCGCCTCTCGGGCGGCCGCGGCCGGTTCCGGGTGCGCGCGAGCAAGGGCGTGCACATCGTCGTCGCGCGCGACCGGATCGTCTCGGAGTCGGGGATGATCCTGCGCACCGAGAAGTCGGTCCTGTTCGTCATCCCGTGGCGCAACCACTGGATCGTCGGCACGACGGACACCGATTGGAACCTCGACCTGGCCCACCCGGCGGCGACGAAGCACGACATCGACTACATCCTCGAGCACGTCAACACGGTTCTCGCGACCCCGCTGACCCACGACGACATCGAAGGCGTGTACGCAGGCCTTCGCCCGCTGCTGGCGGGGGAGAGCGAAGAGACCTCGAAGCTGTCGCGCGAGCACGCGGTGGCCCGAGTGGCCCCGGGGCTGGTGGCGATCGCGGGCGGCAAGTACACGACCTACCGGGTGATGGCGGCGGACGCGGTCGACGCGGCGGCGGTGGACCTGCCGGGCCGCTCCCAGCCGTCGATCACGGACAAGGTCCCGCTGCTGGGCGCGGACGGCTACCACGCACTGGTCAACCAGGCCGACCACCTGGCCGCCGAGCACGGCTTGCACCCCTACCGGGTGCGGCACCTGCTGGACCGCTACGGCTCACTGGTCCACGAGGTCCTGGCCTCCGCGGAGGGCCGCCCGGAGCTGCTGAAGCCGATCGAGCACGCTCCGGACTACCTGGGCGTCGAAGTGGTGTACGCGGCTTCGCACGAAGGGGCGCTGCACCTGGAAGACGTCCTGGCCCGCCGGACGCGCATTTCGATCGAGTACGCGCACCGGGGGGTGGACTGCGCCGAGCAGGTGGCCACCCTGGTGGGCGAGGTCCTGGGCTGGTCACCCGAAACGGTGAAGCACGAGATCGAGGTCTACCGGGCCCGGGTGGAGGCGGAGCGCAAGTCCCAATCCCAGCCGAACGACGAAGCGGCGGACGCGCTGCGGTCGGCGGCGCCGGAGGCCCGCGCGGGCATCGTCGAGCCGGTGAGCTGAGCGGGCGTCACGACGTCCGGTGCCAGCGGATCAACCGCTCACCGGTCGGCGCTCGCTCGGCCTCCGGGCCGACCAGCGTGAAGCCACAGCGCTCCGCCACGATCGCCGAGGCCGCGTTGCTCTCTTCGTAGCGGTAACTCACCTCGGTGAGCCCCAGCCCGCCGAAGCCGAACCGCAGCGCCGCGTTCAACGCCGTCGTCGCGATGCCCTTGCCCCGCTCCGCCGGGTGGACCCAGATCGTCGCCTCCGCGTACGACGCGTCCAGGTCCAGCTCGCGCAACCCGACCTCGCCCAGCAGCCGGCCCGACGTCGGCTCCGCGATCGCCCAGGAACACCGCTCGTCGCCCGCCCACTGGGCCGCCCGCAGGGCCACGTACTCGGTGGCCTCGTCCAGGGTGCGCAGCCGGTAGTTCAGGACGTACTTGCGGTGCGTCGGGTCGGCGAACGCCTCCATCAACAACGGGCGGTCGTCGATGTGGCGGTCGGCGCGCAGCTGGCGCAGGTAGTACGTGCCCGCGTTGATCTCCACCGGTTCCACTCCACCCAGCCTAGCCAGGCCGGGCGCAGCGATCACGAACGGCGGCGGCGCGCCCCGGCGATCGCCGCCACGACCAGCGGCAACGCCACCGAAATGATCAGCAGTCGCCCGCGGGACAGGACCAGCACCGCGATCGCCAGCACGATCGCGATCGGCACCGCGCCCGCCGTCAGGAAGCGGACCAGTGCGGTGTCCTCCGATGCGGGTACCACGGGCGCGGAAACCCCGGTCAGCAACGCGCTCGGCCGGGGTGACGGGAGGTCGTCGAAGAGCGGTACGAGTTCGCTGACCCGCTTCGCTGCGGTGACCTTCGCGGACCGGGCCCCGTACTCGTCGATGTCGAGCCGGCCGGTGCGGACGTGTTCCTCCAGGACGTCCAGGGCGTCCTGGCGTTCCTCGTCGCTCAACCGCATGTCGCCCACGGCGGGATCAGCGGCCCAGCTCGCGCCGGTAGGAGTCGCGCAGCTCGCGGCGGCGCTCGCGGTCGCGCAGGTGCCGCTCGCGGCGGTCGCGGTGGTTGTGGTGATCGTGGGGGTGGTCGTGGTTCCAGTCGTGGCCCCACATCGACTTGCCGAACACCGTCAGCCCGATCGGGACGAAGATGATCGGCCAGGCCAGCGTGCCCGTGGCGATCAGCGCGATCGCGGCGATGAAGGCCAGCGGCACGATCGCGGCGAGGAACCGCTGCGGCGGCGACCAGTTGTCGGGGGTCCGCGGCCGCGCCGGCTCGGGTGGCGCGGCGGCGGGCCCGGGGGCCGCGACGGCCTGCGGGACGTCCTCGTACCGCGGGTGCGGGGCGGGGAGGTCCGCGAAGATCTCGGCGAGCTCGCCGCGCGTCTTGGCCGCGGTGATCCGGGCCGAGCGCTCGCCGTACTCGTCGATGTCGATCCGCCCCGCGCTCATGTGCTCGCCGAGGGCGGACAGCGCGGACTCACGGTTCTGGTCGCTGATCCGCAGCTGCGGAGACGGGACTTCGGTCACGTAGTCGATGGTAGGCCGCCCCGGGGGCGGCCCACCACGACATCCGCAACGAACCGTGCTACTTGATCTCGAGCAGCTGTGTGCCTTGCGTCACGGCGGCCCCGACCTCGACCGAAAGCCCGGTGACGGTGCCCGCTTTGTGGGCGGTGACCGGGTTCTCCATCTTCATCGCCTCGAGGACGACGATCAGCTCACCGGCTTCGACCGTCTGGCCCTCTTCGACGGCCACCTTGACGATCGTGCCCTGCATCGGCGCCGTGACGGCGTCGCCGCTCACCGCGGCCTTGGTGCCGCCGGCCCGCTTGCGCGGCTTCGCCTTGACGGCTGTCCCGCCGCCCCCGCCGCCGCCTTCGAACGCGAACCCGCCCGGCAGCGACACTTCGAGCCGGCGCCCGCCGACCTCGACGACGACGTTCTGCCGCGGTTCCTCTTCGGCGGCCTCGACGTCGGGCGCCACGAACGGCTCGATCTTGTTGTCGAACTCCGTCTCGATCCAGCGGGTGTGCACGCTGAAGCCGTTCTCGTCGCCGATGAACGCGGGGTCGTCGACGATCACGCGGTCGAACGGCAGCACCGTCGCCATGCCCTCGACGACCATCTCGTCGAGGGCCCGGCGGCTGCGCTCGAGCGCGTTGTTCCGGTCCGACCCGGTGACGATCAGCTTGGCCAGCATCGAGTCGAACTGCCCGCCGATGACGCTGCCGGATTCGACGCCCGAGTCGACGCGCACGCCCGGGCCGCTCGGCGCGACGAACTTCGTCACCGTGCCCGGCGCGGGCAGGAAGCCGCGGCCGGCGTCCTCGCCGTTGATCCGGAACTCGATCGAGTGCCCGCGGGGTTCCGGATCGGAGGTGATCCGCAGCTTCTCGCCACGCGCGATGCGGAACATCTCGCGGACCAGGTCCAGCCCGGTCGTCTCCTCCGACACCGGGTGCTCGACCTGCAGCCGCGTGTTGACCTCGAGGAAGGAGATCGTGCCGTCGGTCGCGACGAGGTACTCGACCGTGCCGGCGCCGTAGTAGCCGGCCTCCTTGCAGATCGCCTTCGCCGACTCGTGGATGCGCTGGCGCTGCTCGTCGCTCAGGAACGGCGCGGGCGCCTCCTCGACGAGCTTCTGGTGCCGGCGCTGCAGCGAGCAGTCGCGGGTGCCGACGACGATCGCGTTGCCGTGCATGTCGGCCAGCACCTGAGCCTCGACGTGCCGCGGCTTGTCCAGGTACCGCTCGACGAAGCACTCGCCGCGGCCGAACGCGGCGACCGCTTCGCGGGTGGCCGACTCGAACAGCTCGGGGATCTCTTCGCGGGTCCGCGCGACCTTCAGGCCGCGGCCACCACCGCCGAACGCGGCCTTGATGGCCACCGGCAGGCCGTGTTCGTCGGCGAACGCGACGATCTCGGAGGCGTCCTTGACCGGCTCCTTCGTGCCCGGCACCAGCGGCGCGCCCGCCCGCGTGGCGATGTGGCGCGCGGTGACCTTGTCGCCGAGGTCGCGGATCGCCTGCGGGCTCGGCCCGATCCAGGTCAGCCCGGCGTCGAGGACGGCCTGGGCGAAGTCCGCGTTTTCGGAGAGGAAGCCATAGCCCGGGTGCACCGAGTCGGCACCCGACCGCTTGGCGGCGTCCAGGAGCTTGTCGAAGTTCAGGTAGCTCTCGGCGGCCGTCGTGCCGCCCAGCGCGAAGGCTTCGTCGGCCAGGCGCACGTGGGGCGCGTCGCGATCCGGGTCGGCGTACACCGCGACACTGGCCAGGCCAGCGTCCTTCGCGGCTCTGATGACGCGTACCGCGATTTCGCCACGGTTGGCGACCAGGATCCTGGTCACCGGACCACCCGTGGTTTCGCCGACCTGCTCGGCCACCCCGCACCTCCTGCGTCCGACAGCTGCATTGCTGACCGCCCACGCGGCATCTCGGAAGTCTACGGATATGACGTCGGGAGTCTCTTGAGTGAGAGGTGAACCACGCTCAGACGTGGTGGCGCAGCTCCTCGGGCAGCGGCGAGTCGAGCACGATCACGTCGTACGGGTTCGCGGCGTGCACCTTCGGCAGGTGCTCGGTGTTCACCAGCGCCCACGGCTGGTGCTCGCCGCAGCAGTCGACCAACCGGTCCAGGGCGGTGAAGGCGACCAGCGCGGTGCGGCCGTCCGGCGTGCGGCGCAGCTCGATGGACGCGCCTTCGGCTTCGGGGTCGACCGGGCCGGTCGGGATGTACAGGGCGGGCGGCAGGTTCGGGTTCGTCACCCGGACAACATAGACGGACACTTTCCGCTACACGTGACCCCGTCGGGCACTCACGCTATGGGGGGGGTCCGTGGGGGCGGAGCCCCCCGGGCGGGGTACGGGGGTTGCACCCCCGGGCGATTCAGTCACACCGTGACGGGGCGTTGCCGACACGCCCACGTGAAGCGGCTTACCCTCTGCCTTATGCGGACTACGGCAGCGCGGACGCCCCGGTCGGCGCTGCTCACCGCGGTGCTGGCCGCGGTGGTCACGGTCGGCGCGATCGGCGCGGTGTTCCTGCTGCGGCCGCGGCCCGAGGCGGCGCCGGGGCTGGCCGAGCCCGCCGCTGCGCCGGTGACACCCGTGGTGACCTGCGGCGGCGGCCCGTGCCGCCAGCTCGCGGCGGTGACCGTCGGGGGAACGCCGGTGGTGCTGCTGACCGACACCGCGGGCGGGTCGGCCCGCCTGCGCGTCGGGCCCGAGCCGGGCACGGTGTTCGAGCTGTCGATCGCCCAGCTGGGCGTGCGGCTGGACCAGAACTCGCTGCGCTGCATCGACGGCCCGGCCCCGGCGTGCCTGGTCCGCGGCGACGTCGGCGACGACGGCACGGCCGCGTACGGCGAACTGCTCGTCGAGAGCGGGGGAGTGTGGCGCGACTGGGGCAAGCCGTTCTACGCGGACGCCGGAACGCTGTCGCTCTACGACGTCACGGCCGACGCCAGCCCCGACGTGATCGTCGTCCGCCACGACTGCCCGGATTCCGCTTCCGGCACGCCGAAGTGCGCGGCCGCCCCGGTGCTGGGCGAGGTGTACGACCTCTCGGGCCGGTCGGTGGGCTGCACGCGCCGGGTGACGTCGCCGTCGGACCTGCGCGGCTGGCCGGACATCCGCCTCACCCGCGCCGACCTCCGCGCCTGCCCGTCCTGACCCACGTGAAGGCCACCCCGAGGGGTGGCCTTCACGGACGTGCGGATCAGGCGGGGGCGGGTTCGGTGTGGCGGGCCGCCGAGCCGTCGTCGCTGTGCTCGGGACGGTCGGTCGGGGCGTTGAGGACCTCGTCGTCGAGGAGGCCTTCGCTGCGCGCCACGATCGTCGGGACCACGATCTGGCCGGCCACGTTCGTCGCCGTGCGCATCATGTCCATGATCGGGTTGACCGAATAGATCAGCGCCAGGCCCAGCGCGACCTGCTTGGCGTCGAGGCCGATGAACGACGTCGTCAGCGTGAAGGCCGTCAGCCAGCCCGTGGTCCCGGCGGTCGCCAGAGCGCCGACCACGGCCACCACGACGATGCCGGCGTACTGCCAGAAGTTCAGCGACACCCCGGCCAGGTTGGCGACGAAGATCGCCGCGATCGCCGGGAACACCGCCGCGCAACCGTCCATCTTGGTCGCGCTGCCGAGCGGGGTCGCGAAGGCCGCGTACGCCGGCTGGACGCCGAGGTTGACCGCGGACTGGCGGGTCAACGGCAGGGTCGCGGCCGAGGACTGCGAGGCGAACGCGAACTGGATCGCCGTGCCCGCCTTCGCGAAGAACTTCAGCGGGCTGACCTTGGCCACGAACTGCAGCAGGATCGGGTAGACCACGAACAGCACGAGCAGGCAGCCGACGTACACCGCGAGCGTGGTGGAGAACAGCGGGCGGAACAGCGCGTCACCGTAGTTCGACACCGCCGCGCCGATCAGGCCGATGATGCCGATCGGGGCCAGCCGGACGATCCAGCCGAGGTAGCGCTGGATGATCTCGAACACGCTCGTGGTGAAGTCCACGAACGGCTTCGCGCGGTCACCCAGGCTGTAGGCCGCGGCGCCGATGACCAGCGCGAGGAACAGCACCTGCAGCGTCTCGCCGTCGGAGAACGCTTTCACGAAGTTCTCCGGCAGCAGCCCGTTCACGAAGGCGTCCCACGAGCCCCAGTGGTCGACGCTCTTCGCGGCCCTGTCGGCGTTCTTGGCCGTCGCCTCGACGCCGCCGAGCCCGCCGGCGCCGGGGTTGAAGATCCGGCCGACCGCGATGCCGATCACCGACGCGATGAACGACGTGATCGCGAACCACAGCACCGTCTTTCCGCCGAGGCGCGCGGCGGTGCGGCCGCCGCCGAGCCCGCGGAGGCTGTTGATGCCGACCACGATCGCCGTGAAGACCAGCGGGATCACCGCGATCTGCAGCAGCGTGGTGAAGATGGTGCCGATCTGGTCGAGGAGATCGGTCAGCCAGCCGGCCTCGGTCTGCCGCGCGACGACACCCAGCAGGGCGCCGACGACGAGCGAGCCGAGAACCGCGGCCGCGAACACCCGCGGCTTGGTGTATGTCCGTACGAAAGACACGGGGCGACTCCGGTGCTCGAAAGTTTCCAGTCTTGCCGGGTAAAGAGAACGTTAGGCAACAGAGGACTCTTCCGGATCACCCGATGGTGTGGCGCCCTTCTCAGGATGCGGGAGGTCGCCAGAGATCCACGACACTCACGCCGACCTCGGCCAGCAGCCGGCGCGTCAGCGGCAGGCTGATCCCGATCACGCTCGTGTGGCCGCCGTCGAGCCCTTCGACGAACCAGCCGCCCAGGCCGTCGATCGTGAAGCCGCCGGCGACGTGCAGCGGCTCGCCACTGGCGACGTAGGCGTCGATCTCCGCCGGGCTCGGCGTGCCGAACCGGACCGTGGTCGATTCCCAGCCCGCGGCCTCCTTCGCGCGCGTCCCGCCGTCGAGCCGGACGACCGCGTGCCCGGTGAGGAGTTCACCGGATGATCCCGCCATCGCGGCCCAGCGCCGCCGCGCGGTGTCCGGGTCGCCCGGTTTGCCCACCATCTGCCCGCCGATGTTCAGCATCGAGTCGCAGGCGACCACGACGGCGTCCGGGTGCGCGGCGGCGACCTGGTCGATGACGGCTTCGGCCTTGGCCGCGGCGAGGGCCGCGACCAGCTCGGACGGGGACGGGTCGGTCAGGGAAGCGGCGACCGCGTCCTCGTCGACGCCGGAGACGAACACGGCGGGATCGAGGCCCGCGGAGCGCAGGAGGGCGAGGCGGGCGGGGGACTGGGAGGCGAGGACGAACTGCACGACTGAAACTTACTTGACCAGGCGGTCGTGACCGAATTGTGACCGGCGTCACTCCATGGGCGAGTTAATTTGTTTTGGCTCGCAACTTATGGATCGACGGAACGTCACGGAGAGAACAATGCCGCTCCTCCGCACCACGAGATCATTGCGAACCACCGTCGTCGCCGGTCTGCTCCTCGCGGGCACGGCCCTCGTGCCGGCGGTCCCCGCGTCCGCGGCGCCGCTCTACCGGAACCCGCACGTCTCGGTCGCCGACCGCGTCACGGACCTGCTGGCGCGGATGACGCTCGACGACAAGGTCGGGCAGATGACGCAGGGCGAGCGAGGTGCCGCGACACCCGCACAGGCCGCCGCCGCCCGGCTCGGGTCCATCCTCTCCGGCGGCGGTTCGACGCCGACGCCGAACACCCCGCAGGCCTGGGCGGACATGATCGACGCCTACCAACGAGCGGCGACTTCGACCGGCCTCGGCATCCCGATCGTCTACGGCTCCGACAGCGTGCACGGCCACAACAACGCCTACGGCGCCACGGTCTTCCCGCACAACATCGGCCTGGGGGCCGCGAACGACCCGGCGCTGGTCCGGCAGATCGGTGCCGTCACCGCCCGGGAAACCGCCGCCACCGGCGTCAAGTGGGCCTTCGCGCCCTGCCTCTGCGTGGCCCGCGACGACCGCTGGGGCCGCACGTACGAGTCCTTCGGCGAGGTCCCCGCCAACGCCGTCGCGAACTCCGTCGTCATCGAGGGCCTGCAGGGCAGCTCGCTCGGTGCCACGACGTCCGTCCTGGCCACGGCCAAGCACTTCATCGGCGACGGCGGCACCACCGGCGGCGTCGACCAGGGCAATACCCAGATCACGCTCGACGAGCTGCGGAAGAACCACCTGCCGCCGTTCCAGGCCGCGATCGCGCACGGCGTCGGCTCGGTGATGATCAGCTTCAACAGCTGGAACGGGGTCAAGGACCACGGCAACAAGTTCCTGATCACCGACCTGCTCAAGGGCGAGCTGCACTTCTCCGGCTTCGTGGTTTCCGACTGGAACGGCATCGACCAGATCGACGGGCAGCAGGGGTTCACCGCCGCCGAGGTCAAGCAGGCCGTCAACGCCGGCATCGACATGGTCATGGTCCCCAACGACTACCCGAAGTTCGTCAGCACGCTGAAGGCCGAGGTCCTCAACGGCGACGTCCCGATGTCGCGCATCGACGACGCCAACCGGCGGATCCTCACGAAGAAGTTCGAGCTCGGCCTGTTCGAGCACCCGTACACCGATCGCTCGCTGCAGGCGGACTTCGGCAGCGCGGCGCACCACGCACTGGCCCGGCAGGCGGCGCGCGAGTCGCAGGTGCTGCTGAAGAACGACGGCGTGCTGCCGCTGGCGAAGACGAACAACAAGATCTTCGTGGCCGGCAAGAACGCCAACGACCTGGGGAACCAAGCGGGTGGCTGGACGCTGACCTGGCAGGGCCAGAGCGGCGAGCGGGTCATCCCGGGCACGACGATCCTCGACGGCATCAAGACCGGTGCCGGGAAAGGCACGGTGGTCACCTATGACCGTGCGGGTGGCGGAATCAACTCGAGCTACAAGGTCGCTGTCGCCGTGGTGGGCGAAACGCCTTACGCCGAAGGGCAGGGAGACCGGCCGGGGGGAGTCGTCCTCGACGCCGAAGACACCGCCCTCATCGGCAAGCTGAAGGCGTCGGGTGTCCCGCTGGTCGTGGTGACGGTTTCCGGGCGGCCGCTGGACATCACCGCGCAACTGCCGTCGATCCGGGGCCTGGTCGCGGCGTGGCTGCCCGGCTCGGAGGGCGCGGGCGTCGCGGACGTCCTCTACGGCGACTACAACCCGACCGGGAAGCTGGGCTTCACCTGGCCGAAGAGCGCCTCCCAGCAGCCGATCAACGCCGGTGACGGCAAGCAGGGCCTGTTCCCGTACGGGTTCGGCCTGTCCTACGGCCGCCGCCACTAGCCACCGCTCCCGCGGTCCGTGCAGGCCCCCGCTCCGGTACCCGACACCGGAACGGGGGTCTGCGCGGTGCTACGCCGCGGCCGCTTCGGGCACCGGGGTCTCCCAGCGCGGCTTGACCCGCCGCAGCACCGCCGCGGAAACGACCCCGAGCAGGAGCACGCCCATCGGCAGCAGCATCGTCACGCGGGCGGCGTCGGTCAGTCCACTGTGGACCGCCTGGGTCGCCAGCTTCCCGGCCTGCGCGGCGATCTCCGCGGGCAGCCCCGGCATCGGCGACGGACCGCCGGCCGAGCCGAACTCCCCGGTGCTCGCCGCCGCGTGTGCGATCCCCTCGGCGAACGGCGCCCGGTACTGCTCCGGCAGCTGCGCCGCCGCCTTCGTGGCCTCGTCCGCGATGGACGCGCTGATCCGCGCCTGCAGCAGCACGCCGATCGCCGCGCTGCCGAGCACGCCGCCCACCTGGCGCGCGGTGTTGAAGATGCCCGACGCGGTCCCGGCCAGCCGCGGCTCGACCGAGCCCATCGTCATGTTGCTCATCGGCGAGAAGATGCAGCCGATGCCGAGCCCGCACACCAGCAGTGCCGGCACGAACGTCCACGGGTTGCTGTCCGGCGTCGCCTGCAGCGCGATGATCCCGAGCCCGGCCGCGAGCGCCGCCAGGCCGAACATCACCAGGTACTTGCCGTTCACCTTGTCCGACGCGCGCCCGACGAACGGCGCGATGATCCCGGACAGCAGCGACATCGGCGCGGTGAGCAGGCCGCCCATGGTCGGGGACAGCCCGAGCACCGACTGGATGTAGATGACCAGCGGCAGGAACATGCCGGTCATCGCGAAGCCGACGGTGGCCGCGGTGAGCGTCCCGGCCGAGAAGTTCCGGTTCGAGAACACCTGCAGCGGCAGCAGCGGTTCCCGCTTGTTGAGCCGCTGCCACACCACGAAGGCGATCAGCAGCACCACGCCGGCGCCGATGATCTCGAACACCGTGATGCCGCCGAAGACCGTGCCCCAGTCGTACTGCTGCCCGTTCTGGACGCCGAACACGATGCAGAGCAGCGCCGCACTCGAGAGCAGGATCCCCAGCAGGTCGAACGAGTGCGAGTGCTTCGGCTGCCAGTCCGGCACCAGCAGCAGGGTGAGCACGACGGCGATCGCGCCGATCGGCACGTTGACGAAGAAGATCCACTCCCAGCCGAAGTGGTCGACGAGCACGCCGCCGAGCAGCGGGCCGGCGATCGTCGCCAGCCCGGCGACACCGCCCCACATGCCCATCGCCGGGCCGCGCTTGGCCGGCGGGAACAGGTGCGTGATGAACGCCAGCGTCTGCGGCGTCATCAGCGCGGCGCCGAGCCCCTGCACGGCCCGCGCGGCGATGAGCATCTCGACGTTGCCGGACAGGCCGCACCACAGCGACGCGCCGGTGAACACGATCAACCCGGCGAGGAACACGCGCTTCGGGCCGAACCGGTCACCGAGCCGGCTGGTGAACAGCATCGGCACGGCGTAGGTGAGCAGGTAGACGCTGATCACCCAGACGATCGAGTTCAGCCCCGCGCCCAGTTTGTTCAGCATGGTCGGGATCGCGATCGACACGATCGTGGTGTCGAGCAGGATCATGAAGAAGCCGAGGCACAGCGCGCCCAGCGCGCCCCACGGGTTAGCTTGTCTTGCGTTCATCGTCGTCTTCCCTGGTGATGAGCGTGAGCTTGGGTTGTTCCTTGTCGTGGAACGGGATCCGCCCGGACTTGAGGTCGTCGTGGAGCTGCTCGGTCCACCGGAGCTCGAACTTCCGGTGTTCGCACTGGTAGCGCCAGTCCAGCCAGTAGATCGGCGGCGTCCCGTCCTCGGCCAGCTGCTGCAGCACCGCCTCGTCCCCGGCCACCGCGGCGCGCAGCCGGGTGATCCGGTGCTCGAGTTCGATCAACGAGTGTTCGCGCCCCAGCTCGTCGATCACCGCCAGCCCGGACAGGTAGGCGGGGAACTCCGTGGCGAGATCGCCGAGCAGCTCGCGGCCGCGCTGGGTGAACTCGTCCAGCCCGGTCTGCGTCATGCCGTAGACGGTCCGTTCGGGCCGTCGTCCGTCACGTTGGGTGTCGACGACCTCGATGAGCCTGTCCCGGCGCAGGCGCTCCACGGTGTGGTAGAGCGAGCCGGCTTTCACGTTGACCCGCATGTGGACGTACCGCTCGCGCATGAGCTGGGCCATCTCGTACGGGTGCATCGGCCCCTCGTGGAGCAGCTCCAGCACGGCGAGGCCGAGCGGGGTCAGCTTGGGCGAGGCCATGGTCGAGATCCCTCCAGATCGTTTATTCCACGTGGACTATACGGGGCGGGCTAGCGGACGGTCCACGGCCAGTTCTGTGACGGTCCGTACACGGTGTGCAGGCTTCTTTTTTAGTTCGCATCAAGAACTATCTGTGCTATGTTCGTAGTACGAACTAACTGGGAGGAATCATGACGCACTTCGGCATCGGCGTGTCCACCGCGGTCACCGCCGTCCCCGGCACCCTGGAGCTCGCCGTCCAGGCCGACCGGAGCGGGCTCGACCTCATCACCGTCTCCGATCACCCATACCACGCCGACCGGCTCGACGCGTACGCCGAAATCGGTGTCCTGCTCGGCAGGACCGAGCGGATCTCCGGTCTGGTCAGCGTCACCAACCTGCCGACGCGGCCGGCGTCGATGCTCGCGCGCACCGTCACGAGCCTGTCCGCGCTGACCGGCGGGCGGATCGTGCTCGGCATGGGGGTCGGCGGGCTGTGGGACGACATCGCGCGGCTCGGCTTCGCCAAGCTGACGCCGGGGCAGGCCGTTCGCGCCTTCGAAGAAGGCATCCGGCTGGTGAAGCTGCTCGGCGGGGGCGGCGCTCCGGTCACTTTCGACGGCGAGTTCCACCAGGTCACCGACCTGGAGCCGGCCCGGGAGAAGATGCCGCCGGTGTGGACCGGGTCCGTCGGGCCGAAGTCCCTCGCCGTCACCGGGCGGGTCGCCGACGGGTGGATGCCCGGGCACGCCGCCGACTGGCTCAGCGAGCGGTACCGGACCTCGCGGCCGCTGATCGACAAGGCCGCCGTCGACGCCGGGCGGGATCCCGCCGAGATCGCCACCGTCTACAACTTCCCCGGGCGCATCACCGCGGAGCCGCTGAGCCGGACCCGCGCCGACGACGGACGCTGGATCGGCGGCTCGCCCGCCCAGTGGATCGAGGAGCTCACCGGTGCGGTGCTGGAGCACGGCGCCGCCGGGTTCGTGCTCTTCGGGCCGGGCGGCAGCACCCCCGACGAGGTCGCCACCGCGCGGTGGGCCGAGGAAATCGTGCCCGCCGTGCGGGAAGCCGTAGGCTGATCGGATGGGGAAGAGCGGGGCGGACCTGGGTGTGGTGGCCGGGCTCGTGCGGGCGTCGTTCCTGGTGAACGCCGTCTACGCCGAGTCCGCCCGCGAGTACGGGCTCACCGTGCAGCAGGGCCAGCTGCTGTGCGTGCTGATGGGCCGGCCGTACGGCATGGGTGACCTGGGTGCCACGCTCGGCCTCGAAAAGTCGAGCCTCACCGGCCTGGTCGACCGGGCGGTCAAGCGCGGGCTCGTCCGCCGCGAGCCCGACCCGGACGACCGCCGGGCCGTCCAGGTCCTCCTGACCGGCGAAGGCAGCGAGCTCGCGGAGGACTTCTACGCGGCGACGTGCCGCCGGGTCGACGAGCTGGCCGCGGGCCTGAGCACCCCAAACCGCGACCGGCTCGCGGCGTTGCTGGGGACGATCGTGCGGGACAACGAAGCCCCGACGGTTTTCCTCGACGCCCTTCAGCTCTGAGGCAGACCCGAAGCGCGCCAAGCACCTTCGCCGGGGTGAAGCGGCCGACGCAGCGAAGCAGCGCGATCGCCCCACCACGACGTACGCGGCTTCGGCTTCTCCGGCGTCTTCGCGACCGACGCCGCGGCGACGACCGCCGTCAGCGCCGCCAGCTCGGCGTCGCTCGGGTTTCCTCGGATCACCCTCAGCAGGGGACGCGGCTTTTCGTTGTTCACAGCCTCGCTCACAGCGGGATGTTCCCGTGCTTCTTGGGCGGCAGCGATTCCCGCTTGTTCCGCAGCAGGGACAGCGCCCGCGCGACGTGCCCGCGCGTGTGCGCCGGCACGATCACCGAGTCGACGTACCCGCGCTCGGCGGCCGCGTACGGGTTCAGCAGGGTGTCCTCGTACTCCTGGATCAGCTCCGCGCGCAGGGCGTCGACGTCCTGTCCTTCGGAAGCCGCCTTCGCGAGCGTCTTGCGGTGGACGATGTTCGCCGCGCCCTGGGCGCCCATCACCGCGACCTGGGCGGTCGGCCAGGCCAGGTTGATGTCGGCGCCGAGGTGCTTCGAGCCCATGACGTCGTACGCGCCGCCGTAGGCCTTGCGCGTGATGATCGTTACCAGCGGGACCGTCGCCTCCGCGTAGGCGTAGATCAGCTTCGCGCCGCGGCGGATGATGCCGTTCCACTCCTGGTCGGTGCCCGGCAGGAAGCCCGGGACGTCGACGAAGGTGAGCACCGGGATGTTGAACGCGTCGCAGGTGCGCACGAACCGCGCGGCCTTCTCGGACGCGTCGATGTCGAGACAGCCGGCGAACTGCGTCGGCTGGTTGGCCACCACGCCGACGCTGTGGCCGTCGACGCGGCCGAAGCCGACGATGATGTTCGGCGCGAACAGCTCGTGGACCTCGAGGAAGTCGCCGTCGTCGACCACCCGGTTGATGACCTCGTGCATGTCGTACGGGGTGTTCGGCGAGTCCGGGATGATCGTGTCGAGCTCGCGGTCGGCGTCGGTGACGTCGTCGAAGAACCCGGGCCGCTCGGCGGGCGGGTCGAATACCGGCGCGTCCGACAGGTTGTTCTGCGGCAGGTAGGAGAGCAGTTCCTTGACGTAGGCGATGGCGTCTTCGTCGTCGGAACCGAGGTAGTGCGCGACGCCGGACTTCGTGTTGTGGGTGCGGCCGCCGCCGAGTTCTTCGAAGGTGACGTCCTCGCCGGTGACCGTCTTCACGACGTCCGGGCCGGTGATGAACATCTGCGACGTCTCGTCGACCATCACGATGAAGTCGGTCAGCGCGGGGGAGTAGACGTGCCCACCGGCGTTGGCGCCCATGATCAGCGAAATCTGCGGGATGACGCCGGAGGCCTTGACGTTCCGGTTGAAGATCTCGCCGTACAGGCCGAGCGAGACGACGCCCTCCTGGATGCGCGCGCCGCCGCCCTCGTTGATGCCGATGATCGGGCGGCCGGTCTTGATCGCCAGGTCCATCACCTTGACGATCTTCTCGCCGTAGACCTCGCCGAGGCTGCCGCCGAAGACGGTCACGTCCTGGCTGAACACGCAGACCGGGCGGCCGTCGACGGTGCCGTAGCCGGTCACGACGCCGTCGCCGTAGGGGCGGTTCTTCTCCTGGCCGAAGTTGGTCGAGCGGTGCCGGGCCAGCTCGTCGAGCTCGACGAAGGAGTTCTCGTCGAGGAGCAGCTCGATGCGTTCGCGCGCGGTTTTCTTGCCCTTGGCGTGCTGCTTCTCCACCGCACGGGCCGAGCCCGCGTGCACCGCCTCGTCGTACCGGCGGTACAAGTCGGCCAGCTTGCCGGCCGTGGTGTGGATGTCCGGTTCGTCCTCGGGCGGCGTCCCGAGCGGCTCCGTCGCACTGCTCATGCCACGGGAGCTTAACTACTTGTCGGTCACTTCGCGTGTGGCGTAGGCAACGTCCATGGAGATCCGGACGCTGACCGCCGCCGACCTGCCCGCCTGCTCCGACCTGGCCGAGTCGCGCTCGTGGCCGCGCGAACCGCCGAAGTGGGCGCTGCTGCACGAGGTCGGGACGGTGTTCGGCATCGCCGCCCCGGACGGCGACGGGCTGGCCGCTTCCTGCGCGCTGGTGCCGTTCGACGCGGTGGCGTCGATCTCGATGGTGCTGGTCGCGGCCCGCTACGAGCGCCGCGGTCTGGGCCGGGCGATCACCGCGCACGCGATCGCGGCGGCGGGCGACCGGATCGTCTGGCTCCACGCGTCGAAGTCCGGACGGCCGCTGTACGAGTCGATGGGGTTCGTCGCCGACGGAGGCTGCCAGGGCCACGCCGGCACCTTCGCCGACGACGGCGGGCCGGGCGCGCGGCCGGCGACGGACTTCGAGGAGATCGTGCGCCTGGACGAAAACGCCCACGGCGTGAACCGGCGGGAACTGCTGCAACGGCTGGGTGCGGCCCACGTGGTCGACGGCGGCTTCGCGTTCGGGACGGACATCGGCCACGTGACGGTGGCCGGCCCGGTCGTCGCGGAATCGGAGGAGCAGGCGCGGGCGCTGATCCGCGGGGTGGCCCGGTCGGCGCCGGGCGCGGTGCGGGTGGATCCGGACTTCCGGTTCCCGGCCCTGGCCGCGTGGGTCCGGGAGCGGGGGCTGGTCCCCACGGCACCCGCACCGCGCCTGGTCCTCGGCGGACGCGCGCTCCCCGGCGATCCCCGCCGCCGCTTCGCGCCGTTCACGCGGGCGGTGTAGGCCGGACCAGGCCCGATTCGTACGCCGCGATCACCAGTGGCGCCCGGTCCCGGGCCGCCAGTTTGTGCAGCAGCCTGCCGATGTGGGTCTTCACCGTGGCGATCCCCACGTGCAGGCGGGCCGCGATCTCATCGTTGGACAACCCCCGCGCGATCAGCGTCAGCACCTCCTGCTCCCGGGCCGTCACGCCGTCGAGGCGGGTCACCGGGCCCGAGGGGAGCCTGGCGAACTCCGCCACCAGGCGGCGCGTCACCGAGGGGGCCAGCAGCGCGTCGCCCGAGGCCACCACCTCGATCGCGGCCAGGAGGTCCGCCGGGCGGGTGTCCTTCAGGAGGAAACCGCTCGCTCCCGCGCGCAACGCCGAATACACGTACTCGTCCAGGTCGAACGTCGTCAGCATCAGGACGCGGACGTCGGTCTCCCGGCAGATGCGGCGGGTCGCCTCGATGCCGTCCATCTCCGGCATCCGGACGTCCATCAGCACGACGTCCGGCTGCTCGATGCGGGTCAGGGCCACCGCTTCGGCGCCGTCGGACGCTTCGCCGACCACCTCGAGGCCCGGTGCGCTCTCGACCAGGACCCGGAAGCTGCCGCGCAGCAACGCCTGGTCGTCGGCGATCAGGACGCGGGTCATGGGGTCGCCACCTTTTCCCCGTAGGGCAGCCGCGCGAAGACGCGGAAGCCGGTTTCGGTGGGGGCCGCGGAGAATTCCCCGTCGTACACCGCGACGCGCTCGCGCATCCCGATCAAGCCGTGGCCCGGGACGGCCTCGCCGCCGCGGCCGTCGTCGAGGACTTCGATGGTCACCTCGCCGTCGCCGCCGGTGACGTGGATCCGGCACGTCGTCGCGGCCGCGTGCTTGACCACATTGGTCAGTGCCTCCTGCACGATCCGGTACACCGACTGGCCGACGCCGCTCGGCAGTTCGGTGAGGCCGTCGATGACCAGGTCGACGGCGGGACCCGCCTGCTGCGCGCGTTCGGCGAGCGCCCGCAGGTCGTCGAGCGAAGGGGCGGGCGCCAGCGCCGGGACGCCGGTGCCGTCGCGCAGCACGCCCAGCATGCGCCGCAGCTCGGCCAGCGTTTCGCGGCTGGTGTCTTCGATGACGCGCAGCGCGTCGCGGGCCTGGTCGGGTTGTTCGAGTGCGACGTGGTTGCCGACCGCCGCCTTCACCGCGATCAGGCTCATGCTGTGCGCGACGACGTCGTGCATCTCCCGCGCGATCCGCAGCCGCTCCGCGGAAACCGCTTGCTGGGCATGGGTTTCCCGCTCGATCGCGGCGTGCCGGCGGCGGCCGTGGACGGCGATGCCGAGCGCGAACCCGACGATCAGCGCCGACGTCCCGAAGTTCACCGTCGTCGCCGTGCTCGGGTTCGGCACCGCGACGCCGACCAGGCCGATGCCGACCATGCCGGCCGCGAAGCCGACCCGGGTCGCCCGGCTGCCGTGGGCCACCACGAAGGTGTACAGCGCGCAGCCCGCCGCCACGACGGCGATCGCCAGCACCGGCCCGCCGATCGGTACCGCCGCCGCGGTCATCACCAGCGACAGGAGGTAAGCGGGACGCGGCCACCAGCGCCGCAGCACGATCGGTCCGACGCTCAGCACGAGGATGGTCCAGCCGAGCCAAGCGGGCAGCCACAGTGGCAGCGACCACGCGCCGGCGGCGAGGTTGCCGCCGGCCCCCAGGGTCAGCACCAGGACGGCCAGGACGTCCAGGACGACGCGAATGCGCATGAACCGACCGTAATGCGGACCTTCCGCCCGCGCGTCAACCTTGGGTCGGATGCTCCGCGTAGTGCTTCTTCACGGCTTCGACGCGCTCGGGCGGCCAGTCCGGCAGGGTGACGCCGTGGGTGGCGGCGAACAGCTTGTCGAGTTGTTCGTGCCGCCGCGCCAGCTGCGCCGGAACGTCGTCGCCCGCCGCCTCGGTGAACTCGACGCGGGTGCCTTCGCGGGGGTCGTGGACCAGCTGCCAGCCGGGTTCGTCCGGCAGCAGCGGCCGGAGTTCGGCCACGGGTTTCCAGCCGAGGTCGCGGCGGAAGCGGATCGTGCCGTCCCCAGGAACTTCGCCCTCGTCGAGGCCGAACTCCTCCACATAGGACGCCATCCGCTCGTGCCACCCTTGCGGCTGCTCGAAGTCCTGCCCGGCCAGGCGCGCGGCGAGCGCGTCGAGGCAGACGTCCCAGCCGGCCGCCGTGCGGCCGCCGGCGAGCTTCGCGATGGCCGGGTCGCCGCGGCCGAAGGTGTGGGTGAACTCCAGGAGGCTGCCGTCGCCGTCGGGGGAGATCAGCCAGCGCAGGGTGTCGTCGTTCCAGACGAAGGTGAATTCGCGCGGCGGGTCGGCGGTGACGACCCGCCCGGTCGTCGTGCTGTCCTCGCCGGGGAAGGTGAACCGGATCGCGCCACCGGCCCGCAGCTCGACGTCGACCTTCGCGGGGAACCAGTGCTCGAGCTCCGCCGGGTCGGTGAGGGCGTGCCAGACCTTTTCGGGCGCGTGCTTCAGGCGGCGTTCCAGCCGGAGCACCGGGCGTTCACCGTCGGTCTGCAGTTTCGCGGCCATGCGTGCATATAACCACCGGGGCATATAAGGGTCAAGCGCCGCGGACGGCGGCGACCGCGGCGGCGAGTTCCGGGTCGCTCGCGGCCTTGTCCAGCGCGGTCCGCAGCACGGCGCAGTACGTCGGCTCGGTCTCGGAGTAGCGCTTGCGGCCGGCGTCGGTGATCACCGAGTAGACGCCGCGGCGGTCGTCTTCGCACAGGTCGCGGAGGGTCAGGCCGGCGTCTTCGAGGCGGGCGCACATCCGGCTGACCGAGCTCTGGTTGAGGCCGATCGCGTCGGCGAGCTCCTGCATCCGCAGCTCGCCACGGGGTTCCGCGACGAGCTTGCCGAGTGCGCGGTACTCGGACAGGCCGAGGCCGTGGCGCCGCTGCAGGGCTTTGGCGAGTTCCTGCTCGATCCGGGCGTGCAGCACGAGTACGCGGCCCCAGGCCTGCTCGTCGACGGTCATCTTCCGGCCTCCTCTTGACGACAGGATAGTCCAGGGACAGTATTTATATGTACATGCAAGTACATCGAGAGGGCTGACATGAGTGATCGCAGCTTCCTGTTCCTGGTGGGCGCCGCGCGGGCCGGGGGCAACACCGAAATGCTGGCCCGGCTGGCGGCCAAGGAGCTGCCCCAGGACGTCGAGCAGCGGTGGATCCGGCTGCCCGAGGTGCCGCTGCCGGCGTTCGAGGACCGCCGGCACGGCGCCGGCGAGCACCCTCCGCCGGGTGAGAACGAGCAGTTGCTGATGGACGCGACCTTCGCGGCGACGGACATCGTGATCGTCTCGCCGGTGTACTGGTACTCGGTCGCGGCGAGCGTGAAGCTCTACCTCGACTACTGGTCGGGCTGGATGCGGCTGCCGGTGGAGTTCAAGCCGCGGATGCGTGGCAAGACGCTGTGGGGCGTGAGCGTCCTGAGCGAGACGGCGCGCGAGGCCCAGCCGCTGATCGGCACGCTGGAACTGTGCGCGGAGTACCTGGCCATGGACTGGGGCGGCGTCCTGCTCGGCAACGGCAGCCGCCCGGGTGACGTGCTCCTGGACGAAGACGCGACGGCGGCCGCGCGGACGTTCTTCGCCGGCGCGGACCTGGTCACCGCCTAGCTCAGGACGTCCTTCGCGATCAGGCGCAGGCCGTGCACCAGGTCGGCGCCGGAGGGGGCGTGGCCCGGGTCGATCAGCCACTGGAGCATCACGCCCGACAGCAGGGCCTGGTGCACCGTGCCGGCGGCCCGGGCCTCGGTGCTCCCGTCGTCGAGGCCCTGGAACAGGTTCGCCAGGCCGTGCCGGGCCTGTTCGACCGCGTTCGCCAGCTGGGCGCGGACGTTCTCGTCGAGGTCCGGCTGCGAACAGGCTTCGAAGCTCACCGCCCACATCCGGCGGTGCTCGCCGAACGACTCGATCACCCGCTGCCAGATCAGCGCGAACCGCTCGGCCGGTGACGCGCCCGGCGGCGTCTCTACCTGCAGCGTCTTCGCGAGCGTTTCGCCCCACTCCTCGTTCGCCTCGATCAATGCCGCGTTGAGCAGCGCCTCGCGTGAACCGAAGTGGTAGCCGATGGCCGCCATGCTCACGTTCGCCGCCGAGGCCAGGTCTCGCACCGTCGTGCGGGCGTAGCCCTTCTCGTACAGGCAGCGCTTCGCGCCGGCCAGTAGTGACTCCTTGTTGCCCATGGCCGGAGCCTAGCACGAACGTCTTAGGCGATCGCCTTGCGCGATCGCCCAAATCCGGGTTACCGTTCTCGGCATGCAGAACAGACGAGTCCTCATCTCCGGCGCGAGCGTCGCCGGCCCCGCCCTGGCCTTCTGGCTCCGCCGCCACGGCTTCACGCCGACGGTCGTCGAACGCGCTCCGGAGCTGCGCGACGGCGGCTACGCGGTCGATTTCCGCGGCGCGTCCCTCCAGGTCCTCGAACGCATGGGCTTGCTGGAGGCGGTCGAAGCGGCGGCGACCCGGATGGGGGATGTGACCTATGTGGACAGTGATGACCGGCCGCTGGTGGTCACGCCCGCGACGTACCAGAGCGGCGAGCTCGAAGTCCTGCGCGGCGACCTCGCGCGCATCCTGTACGACGCGACGCGCGACGGCGTCGAGTACGTCTTCGGCGACTCGATCACCGGTATCACCGAGCACGGCGACGGCGTCACGGTCACCTTCGCCCAGGGCGAGCCGCGCGAGTTCGACCTGGTCATCGGGGCCGACGGGCTGCACTCGAACGTGCGGTCGCTGGCCTTCGGCGAGGAGTCCGGGTATCGCCACGACCTCGGCTACTACGTCTCGATCTGCACCGTGCCGAACCACCTCGGGCTCGACCGCGTGGGCCGGTTCTACAACGAGCCGAACCGGACCGTCGGGATCTACAGCGCGAAGGGCAACACCGAGGCCAAGGCGCTGTTCTGGTTCGGCTCCGACCGGCTGGAGTACGACCACCGCGACGTCGGGCAGCAGCGCCGGATCGTCGAGGAGACGTTCCGCGACGTCGGTTGGGAGACCCCGGCGCTGCTCGAAGCGATGCGGGAGGTGCCGGACTTCTACTTCGACTCGGCGAGCCAGATCAAGCTGGACTCGTACGCACGCGGGCGCGTCGCGCTGGTCGGCGACGCCGCATACTGCGCCGCGCCGCTCTCGGGCATGGGGACGAGCCTGGCGATCGTCGGCGCGTACGTGCTCGCGGGCGAGCTCGCGGCCGCCGGCGGCGACCACGCGGCGGCGTTCGGCGCCTACACCCGCGAGATGCGCGGCTTCGTCGCCGCGTGCCAGAAACTGGCCGAGGGCAACGGGAAGTGGTTCGTCCCGCCGACGCGCGGGTGGCTGCGGTTCCGCAACCTGAACTACCGGCTGCTGCCGTACCTGCCGTGGCGCAAGCTGATCGAAGAGCTGCCGCTCAAGGCGGGCAACGCGATCACGCTGAAGCCGTATGCGGTGGCGCCGGCGTGACGCCGCGGCGCTTCGCGATGCCGGCCATGTTCTCCTCACCCCAGTCGCCCAGCGGCAGCAACGCCGTGTTCAGCCGCTGACCCAGGTCGGTCAGCGAATATTCGACCTTCGGCGGGATCTCGTGGAACACCTCGCGGTGCACGATCTCGTCCGCCTCCAGCTCCCGCAGGGCCTGGATCAGCATCTTCTCGCTGATCCCCGCCACTTTCCGCTTCAGTTCGCCGAACCGCAGCGGCTCGGCGTGCAGCGCCCAGAGGATCAGCGCCTTCCACCGGCCGCCGATGACGTCGACGGCCGCGTCCAAGCCGCAGCGGTACGTTCGAGGCTGCATCCAGGATCCTTACGTTTTGGTGGGTACCTGACTTATTAGTCGGTACTTGTCCAGTGTAAAGCGCGCCAGCAGCATGGAATCCATGGGAGAAAGCAAGAAACACGTGGGCGTGCTCGGCCTCGGGCGGATGGGCGCCGCCCTCGCCGGCACGCTGCTGGGGGCGGGGCGCGACGTCTCGGTGTGGAACCGGTCGCCCCTCAAGGCGGGACCGCTGCTCGACCGCGGCGCCCGGCTGGCGGCCACCCCGGCGGAAGCGGCATCGGCGGACGTCGTCATCAGCTGTCTGTCCACATACGACACTCAGCAGCCGGTGCTCGAGGCGGCGGCACTTTCCGGCCGGACGCTCGTCAACCTCACGTCCGGGACACCGGAGCAGGCGCGTGGCGTGGCGAAGTGGGCCGCGTCCGAGGGCATCGACTACGTGGACGGCGTGGTCATGGCCGTGCCGCAGGGCATCGGGACACCGGCGGCGCAGATCCTCTACGGCGGGTCCGAGACGGCGTTCGCGCAGCAGCGTGACG
The DNA here is from genome assembly GCA_049998155.1 of Amycolatopsis sp. cmx-13-12. Lineage (GTDB taxonomy): Bacteria > Actinomycetota > Actinomycetes > Mycobacteriales > Pseudonocardiaceae > Amycolatopsis. Next base: position 676,947 of record JAEBES010000004.1, read on the forward strand.
TGCTGGAAGTGCTGGGGACGCCGGTGTTCCTCGGCGAGGACGCCGGGCTGCCGGCGCTGTACGACCTGGCGCTGCTGGGGATGATGTGGTCGACGATGGCCGGCTACCTGCACGCGCTGGCACTGGTCGGGACCGAAGGTGTCACACCGGAGCAGTTCGCGCCGCTGGCCTCGGCGTGGCAGTCGGCCGTCGACGGGTTCCTGCCCGGCCTCGGCGAGCAGGTCGCCAGCGGCGACTACGCGACTGACGTGTCCGCTTTGGACATCAATGCGGCCGGGCTCGCCCTGCTGGTCGAGACGAGCCGCGCGCAGGGGATCAGCACGGCGGTGCCCACCGTGCTGCGGGAGTTGTTCGACCGGGCGGTCGCGGCGGGCCACGGTGCGCACGCGATCGCCAGCGTCATCGAGGAGATCCGGTGAAGTACGAGGGAAAGAAGGCGGTCGTCACCGGAGGCACGCACGGAATGGGGCTGGCGGTGGTCCGCGCCCTCCTCGACGGCGGCGCGGAGGTCCTGCTGACCGGCCGGGACGTCTCGCCGCTGCAAGGGAAGCTGCCGGGCAAGGCGCACCTGCTGTCGTCGGACGCCGCCCGCCTGGCCGACGTCGCCGAGCTGGGCGAGGTGGCCGCGGACCGGCTCGGCGAGCTGGACCTGGTGTTCGTCAACGTGGGGTTTTCGACGCTGACGCCGTACGAGGAAGCGACCCCGGAGCTGTACGACCGGACGTTCGACGTGAACACGAAGGGCGCGTATTTCACGGCCCGCCGGCTGGCCCCGCTGGTCCGCCCCGGAGGTGCGTTCGTGTTCACGACCTCGGTCGCGGCCGACGCGGGCATCGCCGGGATGGGGTTGTATTCGGCGGCGAAGGCGGCGGTGCGTTCGTTCGCCCGCACGTACGCGGCCGAGCTGGCCCCGCGCGGAATCCGGGTGAACGTGGTCAGCCCGGGCTACACGGACACGCCGACGATGGGGGTGACCGGCGTGCCGGACGAGGTGCTGGCGAAGTTCAAGGCAATCGGCGACGAGACAACACCGCTGAAGCGCCATGCAAAGGCAGAGGAAGTGGCGGCGGCGGTGCTGTTCCTGGCGTTCGAGGCAACGTTCACGACGGGAGCCGACCTCCCGGTGGACGGCGGCCTCGGACAGCGGCTCACGTTGCCGGCGTGAGGTGCGCGGCCGCGCGGCGCCTGCTTCAGGTGGGTGCCTCGGCCGCCGGCGCCGGGTGGGCGGCGGCTCACCCCGCCCGCGTGGGGTGGGCGCCCAGACCGCCGGCGCCCGGCTGCTCACCTTGCGCGTGGGGGTGGGCGCCCAGACCGCTGGCGCCCGGCTGCTCACCTTGCGCGCGTGAGGTGGGCGGCCAGGCCGATGACCCCCGGGGCGCGGTCGGGGCGGAGGACCAGGTCTTCGTCGTAGTCGCCGCCGTTCTGCGGGCGGAACGGGATCGGGTCCGCCGTTTGCAGCGTCCGCAAGCGTTCGCGGAGCCGGTCTCGTGCCTCGGCGAACCGGTCGTCCGGCACGCGGTCGGCGCCGTGGACCGGCACCGGGGGCAGCACTGACATCCCGGCGTAGAAGAGCGTTCCGTGCTGGAGCGGGAACAGGACCTCGTCCAGGGCGCCGTTGACTCCGCGTGGCCCCATGGCCGGTTCGCGGGCACCCGCGGTGAGCACCACCATCGCGCGCTTGCCCGCGAGCCGGCCTTCGCCGTAGCGCAGGGACCGGCCGTCCTCGGCCTGGATGCCGTAGCCGAAGCCCTTGACGAACACGCGGTCGAACCGGCCCTTGAGGATGGCCGGCAGGCCGTACCACCACAGCGGGAACTGGACGATCACGGCATCCGCCCAAAGCAGCTTTTCCTGCTCGGCCACGATGTCCGCGCTCAGCTCGCCGCGCGCGTGCGCCCGGGCCGATGCCGCTCCGACGATCAGCCGGCCGTCCGCCGCTTCGGCACCGAAGTCGGCGGCGTCGACCACCGGGTTCCACTTCATCGCGTACAGGTCCGACTCCCGGACGTCGTGACCGAGCTCGCGGAGCGTCCGGAGCCCGTCGTCGCGGAGGGCCCCGCTCAGCGAGCGCGGCTCCGGGTGCGCGAATACCCACAACACGTTCATGACCTCGATGATCACGCGGCCGCGCGGGCCGATTCAAGTGGCCTGATAGCCACCATGTGCAAGAATCGAGCCATGTCCGCCTTCGTGCACCCGAACCGCCACCACGTCGCCGTCCTGGTCCGCCACGGCATGCTCGTGATGGAGCTCGGCATCGTCCACCGGCTGTTCGGCCAGGCCCGCTCGGCGGCGGGGGAGCCGCTGTACGAGGTCGTGACCTGCACCCTCGAACCCGGTCTCGTCCGCACCGACACGGACGTCGCCATCCCGGTCGACCGCGGCCCCGAGGTCCTGGCCGAGGCCGACACGGTGCTCGTCCCGGCGTCGCTGGTCGAGTACGAGCCGAGGGCGCGGGTGCTGACCCCGCCGCTCAAAGCCGCCCTCGATCGCATCCCGGCGGACTCGCGCATCGCGTCCATCTGCACCGGCGCGTTCGTGCTCGCCGCGGCCGGCCTGCTCGACGGCCGCCGGGCCACCACCCACTGGCGCTCCGCCGGGGAACTGCAGGAGCGCTTCCCCGAGGTCGACGTCGACCCGTGCGTCCTCTACACCGACGACGGCGACGTCCTGACCTCGGCGGGCGTCGCCGCCGGGATCGACCTGGTGCTGCACATGATCCGCCGCGACCACGGCGCGGCGGTGGCCAACGAGGTCGCCCGCGGCACGGTCGTGTCCCCGCACCGCGAAGGCGGCCAGGCCCAGTTCGTCCGGCGGCCGGTGCCGGAGCCCCGCACGTCGTCGACCAAGGCGGCGCGGGCCTGGGCCCTGGAGAACCTGCACCGGCCGCTGACCCTACGCGAGCTGGCCGCCCGCGAGGCGATGAGCACGCGCACGTTCACCCGCCGCTTCCGGGAAGAGGTCGGCATCTCGGCCCTGCAGTGGCTGACCCAGCAACGCGTCGAGCGCGCCCGCCAGCTCCTGGAGGAGACGGATCTCCCGGTCGACCGCGTCGCCACGGAAGCGGGATTCGGCACGGCGGCCTCGCTGCGCCAGCACTTCCAGGCGGCGCTCGGGGTGTCGCCGAGCGCGTACCGGTCGACGTTCCGCGGAGAACTGGCTGTTCAATCCGCCTGAAATGTCGATAGCTTCGTCAGCCATGGACGACTTCTACGTCAGCCACAGCCGCTTCAGCGATCCGGGCCCGCACGCGGACTGGCTCGACGCCACCCCGGGCGACCTCGCCGCCCTGCGCGAAGCGGCAACCCAGCTGGTGTTCCACTATTGGGGTGCGGGCCCCATCACCGAGCACGGGTTTCCGGCGGCCCGCAACGACGAGATCACCCTGCGCTACGCCGCGGACATGTGGGCGCGCCTGCGCGAGCTCGACCCGGCCCCGCCCGGCGAGCCGCGGCCGCCGCTGCAGCGGATCGTCGGCTGCTGCCGCGACTTCACGCTGCTGTTCGTCTCGATGGCGCGCCACCACGGCATCCCGGCCCGTGCCCGCGTCGGCGTCGCCGGCTACCTGATCCCCGGCTGGTACCTCGACCACGTCGTCGCCGAGGTCCGCACCGCCGACGGCTGGCGCCTGGTCGAAGCCCAGCTGTCACCCGGCTTCCGCGACCCGGTGGACGACGTCGAGTTCGACCTCCTCGACGTCCCCCGCGACCGCTTCCTGACCGGCCCCGACGCGTGGACCGCGATCCGCGCGGGCGAGCTCGACCCGGCCCTGGTGGTCGTCAACCCGGACCTCGACGTGCCGTTCCTGCGCGGGATCCCGTACGCGTGGCAGAACCTCGTGCGCGACCTCGCCGCGCTCAACAAGCACGAGATGCTCCAGTGGGACATCTGGGGCGGACTCGACGACACCGTGGAACTCGCCCCGGCCACCCTCGCCCGCGCCGACGAGCTGGCCGGGTTGATGACCACCGCCGACGTCGAGCAGCTCCGGACGGCGTTCGAGGCCGACGACGTCCGGGTGCCGCCGGTGATCCACACGGTCACCCCGCCGGGACAGCTTCCGGCCGAGGTCGTGCTTCGCTGACCTCGGTGGCCGTGCGCAGGAACCGCGCGATCCGCGGGTCCCGCGCCCCGGCCGCCCAGGCGAGCGCCAGCGAGTACGGCGTCGCGTCGACGACCGGCCGGTAGACGACGTCGCTGCGCGAGCTCAGCTCGGCGACCGACGCCGGCAGCAGTGCCACCGCCAGTCCGAGCGCGACCGTCTCCAGCAGCTGGGCGCTGTCGTGCACGACCGGCCCCGGCGTCACCGGCCCGCCGGTCACGTCCTGCCCGGACCAGTAAGCCCGGTCCGCGGCCGAGGAGAGCGGCCAGCACGGCGTTGGCCGCCCGGCGAGGTCGGCGCAGGTCAGCACGGCCCGCCCGGCGAGCTCGTGGTCCGACGGCAGCGCGGCCACCCGCGGCTCGCTGAACAGCACCTCGACGTCCAGGCCGAGGTGGGGGCCGCCCCGGCAGCCGAGCACGGCCACGTCGGCCCGGCCGTCCCGCAGCATCTCCGTCTGTTCGCCGAACCCGCTGACCCGCACGTCGACCGGATCGGGGTGCGCGTCGGCGATCCGCCGCAGCAGATCGGTGGCGACGCCCGGCTTCGCGGTGACGACGAGCGCCGGCGTCCGCTGCGCCGCCCGTCGCGTGCGCCGGACCGCCGCGGTGACGGCGTCCAGCGCCTTCGCCGACTCGGCGAAGAGGACGGCCCCGGCCGGCGTCAGCGAGACGTGCCGGCTGGTGCGTTCGAACAGCTGCACCCCGAGCCGCCGCTCCAGCAGCCGGATCGCGCGGGACAGCGGTGGCTGCGCCATCCCGAGCCGTTCGGCGGCGCGGGAGAAGTTCAGCTCTTCGGCGACCGCGCGGAAGTACCGCAGCTCACGGACCTCGACATCGTCCATACCGGGAGAGTATCGCGGCAGAGTCCACAGGTCTTTCCCTTTCTGATTCGCGCATGGTGGGCTTGGTGTCGATAACTCCACAAAGGACGGACATCTGATGACGGAATCGCAGCGCAACAAGGAAGTGGTTCTGGCCTTCCTCAGGCTGGCCTTCACCGAGAAGCGCCCGGCCGACGCCTTCGCCGAGCACGTCGGCGACGGCTACGTCCAGCACAACCCCCACGCCCCGGCGGGCGCGCCCGCCTCGGCCCGCTACCTCGCCGGATTCGTGGCGCAGTTCCCGGACCTCAGCCTGGACGTGCAGCGGGTGATCGCCGAGGACGACCTCGTCTGCACGCACAGCCTGCTGCGCCTGACGCCCGGCTCGCGTGGCAGCGCGATCGCGGACGTGATGCGGGTGCGGGACGGGCGGATCGTCGAGCACTGGGACGTGGTGCAGGAGGTCCCGGAGGCGACGGTGAGTGGCAACCCGATGGTCTAGGTGGGCGGCCCTGCGCCGCGGGGTGTCAGGCCCCGGGCTCGTCTGGTGCGGGCGCGATGCCGTGCAGGGCGGCGCTCACCACCGCGTCCACCGGTGGCGGGTCGAGGGGGGCCGTGTGCGGGAAGACCGCCGTCAGCACCGAGGCGTGGCAGTAGCCGACCAGCATGGCCGCTGTTGCGTCCACTTCGGACTCCGCGCGCAGGCGGCCCAGCGCTCGCTCCGCATCGAGGTAGGCCACCAGCCTGTCGCGCCAGTAGCCGGATCGCTCGCTGATCTCCGCGAACCGCTCCAGCACCTTCGGCTGCGCGACCAGGCCGCTGAACGCCGGCACGAGCACCTTGTGCAGCGCCAGACCGAACTCCAGGTGACGGCGAAGGTTCCCGGTCAGGGTGCCTTCGCCGGGCACCGGCAGCTCGCCCAGCTCCGCCTCCGTCGTGCGCACGTGCTCCAGCAGGGCCCGGGCCACCAGTTCCTCCTTGTCGGAGAAGTGGTTGTAGAGCACGCCGTCGGCGACGCCCGCCGTGCGCGCGATCTCGCGCACGGTCATGCCGGTCGTGCCGTGCGTGGCGATCATCTTCCGCGCGGTCTCCAGCAGCAGGTCGTGCAGTGACTGCCCGTCCCGCTGGGCGGCGGCTTTCCTCGGTGACATCACCGCCATCGTACGGGCGCCCCGCTACGGCCTCCTTCCCGTGACCAGCCACGCCGTGCCGCGCAGCCGGACCGCATCGGTGCCGGCGAACCGTTCGAGCGCCACGGCGAGGGCCTTGGTCGCCGCGGCCGCCCGCGCGCTGTCGATCAGGCCCAGGTGGTGGCGCACCGGCCCCCAGTCCGCGATGAACCGCGCCGCATCGGGGACGTCCCGGCCCCAGACCTGGTCGGCTTCGACGCGGGTGCACACCACGTCTTCGAAGCCGGCCTCGGTCAGTACCGCCCTGGTCCGGTCCGGGTCCGCGAAGGACGTCGGCCCGCTGCCGTCCGGCCCGGTCGGCTGCGGCAGGTAGGCCGCCAGCGCGCCGAACACCCGGCCGAGATCGGTGCCGGACAGCGCCGTCATGCAGAGGAACGCGAGCCGCCCGCCCGGGGCGAGCGCGCGCCGGACGTTGCCGAACGCCGCCACGGGATCGGCGAAGAACATCACCCCGAACCGGCTGACCGCCAGGTGGAACCCGCCTTCGGCGAACGGGTGGACCTGGACGTCACCCTGTTCGAACGTCACGTTCGGCACCTCGGCCGCGCGCGCTCGGGCGGTCGCGAGCATCGGCCCGGACAGGTCGACGCCGCTCGCGGACCGGGCCCGCGCCGCCGCGAGCCGCGTCAGCTGGCCGTTGCCGCAGCCGATGTCGAGCACGCGGTCGTCCGCGCGCACTTGATCGAGCAGATAGCCGTTGAAGCCACCGTTCACCGCGTCGTAGCGGTCGGCGTGGGTCGCCCAGTGTTCCCCTTCGTACCCGTTCCACGCCTCGGCCTGTGCGGTGTTGACGATCCCGGTCATTCCATCCCCTCCGTGGTGAACAGGCGTTCATGAACACGTGTTCATCGCGCCGCCGCGCCCATCCGCTGTCAAGGCATCGGCCACCCGTCGCCGGATGTCGGCCAGGTGGCAGATCTTCCGACCGACCGGACGCGGAAGACTTCACATCAGCCGGGGAAACCGCCCCCGACCAGCAAAAAGGAGTTCGAAATGGCTGACGTCATCGCCAACATGTCCATGTCGCTCGACGGCTTCGTGGCCGACCCGGAGGACCGCATCGATCACCTGTTCGAGTGGTTCGGCAACGGTGAGGTCGAGGTCCCCACCGCCGTCGACTGGGCCACTTTCAAGACCTCCGAAGCCAGCGCGAAGATGCTGCGCGCGGCGATGGAGAACGTCGGCGCGCTGATCACCGGCCGTCGCCTCTTCACCCTGACCCAGGGCTGGGGCGGCACGCACCCGATGGGCGTCCCGGTCTTCGTCGTCACCCACGAAGAGCCCGCGGACTGGCCGCACCCGGACGCGCCGTTCACCTTCGTCACCGACGGCCTCGAAAGCGCGGTCGAGCAGGCCAAGAAGACCGCCGGCGACAAGAACGTCGCGGTGGCCAGCACGACGATCGCCCAGCAGTGCCTCAACCTCGGCCTGCTCGACGGCGTCCAGGTCGACCTCGTCCCCGTGCTGCTCGGCTCCGGCGTCCGCTTCTTCGAGAATCTCGACGCCACCACGAAGCTGACCGACCCCGAGGTCACCGAGGGCACCGGCGTGACGCACCTGTCCTACCGGGTCAAGCGCTGAGGAGCGTGACGTGCAGCGCGGCGAGGCGGGCGGGGTCGGCGATCACCTCATAGGCCGAGACCCGCTCGCCCTCGACGGTCACGGCCAGGGCGAGCAGCAGCCGTCCGCGCGGTGCGACGACGACGCCGACCGCGCCGTCGACCAGCGCCGTTTCGGCGAATCGGGCCCGTTTCCCGAACACCTGGGTCTCCTGGGCGACCGCGCGGGCGCCTCGCACCACGAGCGGTGCGCCCACCGGCAGCGCGGCGGCGTCGGCGCGGCGGACGACGTCCGGGGCCAGCACGTCGAGCAGCGAGGCGAGGTCGCCGCCGCGGGCCGCGGCCAGGAAGGCGTCGACCACCCGGCGGTGCCGCGCCAGGTCGGCCGGGGGCAGCGGGGCGGTGCCCCGGATCCGCTGCCGCGCACGGCTCGCCAGCTTCTTCGCCGCCACCGGCGTGCGGTCCAGCACCGGGGCGATCCGGTCGAACGGCACCGCGAACAGGTCGTGCAACACGAAGGCGATCCGCTCGGCCGGCCCGAGCGCGTCCAGCACGACGAGCAGCGCGCGGCCCACCGCGTCGGCGAGCGCGGCTTCGCCCGCCGGATCGGCGTCGGCCACCGGCTCCGGGACCACCTCGAAGGGCTCTTCCCGCCTGGCTTTCCGTGAACGCAGGACGTCGAGGCAGACGCGGGAAACGACCGTGGTCAGCCACGCCGCCAGGTTGTCCACCGAGTCCACCCGGTTCAGCCGCAGCCACGCTTCTTGTACGGCGTCGTCCGCTTCGGCCGCCGAGCCGAGCATCCGGTAGGCCAGCCCGCGCAACCGGCCGCGTTCGGCCTCGAACTCCGCCGCCAGGTCGTCCATCGGTCACCTTTCGCTCGCGTCCACCGTCGCCTCCTCGACGCATCCCCGCGACCGGAGGTGACCGGATGAGCTTGCTGACCCCTGCCGACCTGGACGGATGGCACCTGCCGAACCACGTCGTCGTGGCGCCGACGACCCGGGCGCGCGTCCCCGGCGGAGTGCCCGGCGACCTGCAGGCCGCCCACTACGCGCAGCGCGCCGGCGCCGGGCTCATCGTCGCCGAAGGCACCTGGGTGAGCAAAGAGGCTGTCGGCTTCTCGGACGTTCCCGGCCTGCACACCGAAGCCCAAGTGGCCGGCTGGCGGCAGGTCACCGACGTCGTGCACGCGCTCGGCGGCCGGATCGTCGTGCAGCTGTGGCACACCGGCGCGGTCTCGCACCCGGAGTTCCGGGGCGGCCCGCCGGCCGGTCCCTCGGCGGTGAACCCGGACGAGCCGGTGTACCTGCCGTCCGGGCGGTGTCCGACGGGCACGCCGCGCGAGCTGACCGTGCCCGAGATCCGGAAGACGGTCACGGACTACGGGAAGGCGGCGGAGAACGCCCGCCGCGCCGGGTTCGACGGCGTCGAGATCGCGGCCAACGGCGTGTACCTGCTCGCGCAGTTCCTGCACCCGCGGCTGAACCACCGCACCGACGCCTACGGCGGCTCCCCGGCCAACCGGCGCAGGCTGCTCGCCGAGGTGGTCGACGCCGCCGCCGCGCACGGCCGGGTCGGCGTCCGGCTTTCGCCGTGGTGGACCGGCGGACTGTTCACTGTGGACGACGCGCTGCGGGTCGAATACGACGAACTGGTCGCCGGGCTCGACGCGGACTACCTGCATCTGCGGGGTCCGGACGCCGGGCCGGACTTCGCGGCTTTCGCTCGCTACCGGGAACTTTTCGATGGCCTCCTGATCGTCAACAACGGGTTCGACCGCGCGTCGGGCGACGCGGTGATCGCCGCCGGGATCGCGGATGCGGTGTCCTACGCGCGGCACTTCATCGCGAATCCGGACCTGGTGACGCGGTTCGCGCTCGGGCACCCGCTCGGAACCGCCGATCCGGCGACTTACTACGGCGGCGGGGCCGCCGGGTACCTCGAGCCGGCGGCCGCGATGACGGCGCTGTCCCAGTAGATCGGGCGGACTTCGGCCGGCCACGGTGTTCGTCCGGATGATCGGGAACTCGAGCTCACGTCCGGTGGCACCGGCGGGACCCGGACGTCGCGCTAGTTCTCCGGGGTCCACACCGCCAGCTCGCTCCCACCGGGTTCGCGGAAGTGGAAGCGCCGCCCGCCCGGGAAGGCGAACGGCTCCTTCGTCACCACGCCACCCGCGGCCTCCACCGCCTCGCGGGCCGCGGCCAGGTCGTCGGTGCGGATCGTGACCAGGGGTGCGCGGGGTTGTTCGGCCGCGTCCGACTGGAAGCCCACCGTGAGGCCGTCGGCCCGGACGTCGGTGTGGTCCGGGCCGTACGGCGTCGCCGTCCAGCCGAACGCGCGCTCGAAGAACCGCCCGGACGCCTCGGCGGACGTGGACGGGAACTCGGCGAAGTCGATTTCGAACATGCCCCCGACGCTAGCGGCGACCACCGACAAAACCGCGCGAGCGCGCCACCGCCAGCCCGCCGAGGACGAGGGCGACCGCGCCGATCACCAGGTCCAGGTAGCCGCCGACGATCCCGTAGCCGGTGCCCGGCCCGCCTTTCGCGGCGGCCACCACCCACCCGCCGATCACGACGGAAGCCAGGCCGCCGGCCACAGCCACGAGGGCTCCCCGGCCGCGGCGCAGGGCCAGTACGCCCGCGACCACCCCCGCCACGCCGAACACCACAGCGATCAAGGACCAGAGCCGGCCCGGGGTGAGGTCGTAGGAACTGGCCGCGGCGAGGACGTTCATGAGGTGCTCCTTCGGTTCCGGATCGGACGCCGGAAGCATGTCCGCCGGACCCCGCGCCCGTCGTCGTGCGCGGGCAGGCACTTCGCGCTGCCGCGGGCGTCGCAGGAAACCGGGGACTACCGCGGACGCAGTAGCCCGGAAATGCTTCTCGCGCGGGACTTCACCGCGCAGGCACGCGGTTAGGGTTCAGGGGTGAAGCGTGCGCACGTCGTGGACGGAGTGGTCGCCGTCGGAGTGGCGGCGGCTTTGGTGGCCGCCGGGCTGTCCGGCGCGCACCGGACCCCGGGTCTCGACGTCCTGGGGTACGCGGCGCTGGCGGCCGGCGGGCTGGCGCTCGCCGCGCGCCGCCGGGCGCCGATCGCCGTGCTGGCCGCGACCGCGGTGTGTGCGCTCGCCTACCAGGTCGCCGGGTTCGAAGTGCCCGTCGTGGCCTACCTCTTCGCCGTGTACGCCGCCGTCCGGGCGGGACACCGGATCGCCGCGGTCGTCGCTTCGGTGCTGATGCTGGTCGCGATTCCGCTGGCCCTGCTGGCTTCGGGCGTGCACGACACCGGCACGGCGTTCACGCAGTCGCGGGACGTCCTCCAGCTGGCGTGGCTGATCGCCGCCGGCGCGGCGGGGGAGGCGTTGCGCCAGGCCGAGCGCCGGGCCGACGAAGCCGAGCGCACCCGCGAGGAGACCGCGCGGCGGCGTGCGGACGAGGAACGGCTGCACATCGCGCGAGAGCTGCACGATTCGCTCACCCACCAGATCTCCGTCATCAAGGTGCAGGCCGAAGTCGCCGTCCACCTGGCCCGCAAACGTGGCGAAGACGTGCCCGACGCGTTGCTGGCCATCCGCGACGCCGGCCGGGAGGCGGCCCGGGAACTGCGCGCGACCCTGGAGGCGCTGCGCGACGACGACAAGGACCCGCCGCGCGGGCTCGACGACGTCCCCGATCTCGTGCGCCGCGCCCGCACCACCGGGCTCGACGCGCAGCTGACTGTGGAGGGCCACTGTGACGCCGTGCCGGTCGCGGTCGGCCGGACCGCCTACCGGATCGTCCAGGAGTCGCTGACCAACGTCGCCCGGCACGCCGCCGCGGCCACCGCGTCGGTCCGGATCGACCACCGGCCCGGCGCGCTGGTCATCCGGGTGGACGACGACGGGAAGGCCACAGTGGACAGTGCGCCGGGTGTCGGCCTGACCGGGATGCGCGAGCGCGTCACGGCTTTGGGTGGCCGGCTCGAAGCCGGGCCTCGCCGCGAAGGCGGCTTCCGCGTCCGGGCCGAACTCCCGGTGGACCCGGCGTGATCCGCGTCCTGCTGGCCGACGACCAGCCGCTCATCCGCAGCGGGTTCCGCGCGCTCCTCGACGTGGAGGACGACATCGAGGTCGTCGCCGAAGCGGGTGACGGCGGCGAGGCGGTGCGGCTCGCCCGGGTGCACCTGCCGGACATCGCGCTCGTCGACGTCCAGATGCCCGGTGTCGACGGCATCGAGGCGACCCGGCGCATCGCCGCGGACCCGGCGCTGGCCGGGGTGCACGTCGTCATCCTGACCAACTACGGCCTGGACGAGTACGTCTTCGAGGCGTTGCGCGCGGGCGCGGCCGGGTTCCTCGTGAAGGACATCCAGCCGGAGGACTTCCTGCACGCGGTGCGCGTCGCGGCTCGCGGCGACGCCCTGCTGGCGCCGTCGATCACCCGCAAGCTCATCGACCGGTACGTGACCCAGCCGCTCGTCCCCGGGCCGGGGCCGGCGGAGCTGACCAACCGGGAACGGGAAGCGGTCACGCTCGTGGCGCGCGGGTTGTCGAACCAGGAGATCGCCGAACGGATGGTGATCAGCCCGCTCACCGCGAAGACGCACGTCAACCGGGCCATGGCGAAGCTGCACGCGCGCGACCGGGCGCAGCTGGTGGTGTTCGCCTACGAGTCCGGCTTGGTGGTGCCGGGCTGACGGGCCGAATCCCGGGAAGCCGCCGCGGCGAGCAGCGTGAGGGCCGCCTCGCGCGCGTGTCCGGCCGCGTGGGCGGGGTCGTGGTGGTCGGCCACGACGGTGGCGCCCTCGACGAGGATGAGCAGCTGCCGGGCGAGCCGGGGCGGGTCGGCGGCGCCTGCCCCTTCGACGATCTCGGTGAGCAGGGCGAGGTACCGGCCGAGGTGGCGTGCGGTGATGGCCCGGACGGCGTCGGTGTGGTGCTGGGCGGCGGCGTTGAGCATGCCGCAGCCGCGGAAGGCCGGCTCGTCGTACCAGCCCTGGAGGGTGTCGAAGAGGGCGGTGAGCCGGCCGGCGGGATCGTCGGTCCGGGCCTGCCGGACCGCGTCGGTCAGCCGGCGGACGATCCGGTCGCTTCGGGCTTCGAGCACCGCTTGCACCAGCCCGTCCTTGCTGCCGAAGTGCCGGTAGAGCGTCTCCTTGGACACGCCGAGGAGGGTGCACAGCTCGGCCACGCCGACGCCGTCGAGCCCGCGTTCGTACAGGACCCGGGTGGCCGCCTGCAGGATCGCGGCGCGGGTCCGCCCGGGGTCGATGGTGGAGCCTTTGGCAACCGGCACGAAACGATGGTACCGATCGGTTCGATCGCTGTGCTAGCGTCCGGATCGAACTGATCGGTTCGATCTGTGGGGGGTGCGATGACGGCGACCTGGCGGGCCGCGCGGCTGGCGTTCGGGACCGCGTCCGCGCTGGGACTCGCGCGGTTCGCCTACGGGCTGCTCGTGCCGGCCATGCGGGACGACCTGCGGTGGACGCTGACCGAGGCGGGGGTGGTCGCCACCGCGAACGGGCTGGGCTACCTGGCCGGCGCGCTGGTGACGGCGGCCGTGGTGCGCCGGTGGGGCGCCGCCGCGGCGTTCCGCTGGGGCATGGTCGTCACGGCGGCGGCACTGGCCGGCACGGCGGGCGGCGACGTCTTCGTGGTGCTGCTGGCGGTCCGGGCGGTGGCGGGCGCGAGCGGGGCGGTGGTGTTCATCGCGGGCGGGGTGCTCGTCGCCCGCATGGCCGACGGCTCGAGCGCGCCCATCACGGTGTACTTCGCGGGCACGGGGCTGGGGATCGTGCTCAGCGGCCTGACCGTCCCGACGCTGTCCGCCCACTGGCAGGCGGCGTGGCTCGGCCTGGCCGCCGCGGCCGCGCTGGCGACCCTGGTCTCGTGGCGGGCGGCCGGAACCGGCGAGGGGCCGGCGGGTGTGCCGGGCCGGGCCCGGGTGCGTCCACTGTGGCGGGTGGCCCTGGCGTACTTCCTGTTCGCGACCGGCTACATCACCTACATCACCTTCCTGTCCGTGTACCTGGCCGACCGGCACGCCCCGGCCGGGCAGGTGGTGCTCACCTGGACGGTGCTGGGTGTCGCGGTCGTGGTGGCGCCGGTCGTGTGGAGCCGCCCGATCACGCGGTGGCCCGGCACGCGTGCGACGTCCGTCGTGCTCGGTGTGCTGGCGGGCGGCTCGGCGCTGGCGCTGCTGTCGCCGTCGCCCGCGGTGGTGCTCGTCTCCGTGGTCGCCTACGGGCTGAGCTTCATGGCGGTGCCCGCGGCCGTCACCGCGCACATCCGGACGGCCGTGCCACCGGCGGACTGGACCGCGACCCTGGCCGCGTTCACCACCCTCTTCGCCACGGGACAGACCGTGGGCCCCTGGCCGGCCGGCGTCCTCGCCGACCACACTTCGGCCGCCGCCCCCCTCGCCTGGACCGCCGTCCTGTGCGCAGCGGCGGCCATCGCGACCGCGACCCGATCCGGCAACCACAAGGAGCACGACCATGGCCACCTTCGTCCTCGTTCCCGGCATGTGCCACGGCGGCTGGTCGTTCGCCGAACTGACCGGGCAGCTGCGCGCGCACGGGCACCTCGTCCACCCGCTGACGCCGACCGGGCTGGGTGAGCGCAGCCACCTCCTGCCCGGCGGGGTCAACCTCGACACGCACATCGAGGACGTGACCGCGCTGCTCACGGCCGAGGACGTCCACGACGCCGTGCTGGTCGGCCACAGTTACGGCGGAATGGTGATCACCGGGGCCGCCGACCGCCTGCCCGAGCGCGTGGACAGCCTGGTCTACCTCGACGCCGTCGTGCCCGCGGACGGTGACTCCTGCTGGGCGCTCGTCTCGGATGCGGAACGCCGGTGGTACCTCGACGTCGTCGACACCGGCTTCGCCGTGCGCCCGCTGCCGTTCTTCGACCCGCGGGCCACTCCGCACCCGCTCGCGTCCCTGCTCCAGCCGCTGCGCCTGTCCGGCGACCTCGGCCGGTTCCGGCGCCGGGACTACGTCTACGCCGCCGGGTGGGACGGCGAATCGCCGTTCACCCCCGTCTACCGGCGCCTGCGCGCGGACCCCGCGTGGACCACGCACGCCCTCGACGGCGGGCACAACCTCATGCGGGACGCGCCCGGCGAGCTGCTGGAGATCCTCCTCGACGTCGCCGGGCCCGATCAGGCCGGGCGGCCCGCGCCCGCGTAGTCGTCGCCCTTCGAGTGGTACGTGTGGATCTGGATGGCCTGGCCCTCGGTCGGCGCGTTGATCATCAGGCCGTTGCCGAGGTACAGGCCGACGTGGTGGATGCGCGTCGCCGGGCTGCCGTAGAACACCAGGTCACCCAGGCGGGGCTCCTGCGTGGCCGGCACCGGCGGGAGCGCGCGGAACTGGCTGTCCGCCGTCCGCGGCAGGGCCACGCCCGCGCTGTCGTACGACGCCTTTGTCAGGCCGGAGCAGTCGAAGCCCGCCGCGCCCGCGTCGGGGCCGTTGCCGCCCCAGACGTACGGGAGGCCCAGCTGCCCCAGCGCGAAGCGGGTCGCGCGGACCCGCGGGGAGGCCGCCGATGCCGGGTCGAGCGAGAGCGTGGCGTACAGCTGCGCCATGCCGAGCACGCGCTGGCGGAACAGTTCGGTGCCGTCGCCGGGGTGGTACGCCGCGATCGCCTTCCACCAGCCGGGGCCGGCGCCGAGGTCCGTGCCGCCCGCGCACAGGGCCCGGCCGGCCGCGACCGGCGCGTCGGAGCCGTACTTCTTGGCCTGCGCCGCCGAGAGGCCCAGCAGGTTGCCGCCGCCCCGGCCGTGGTCCGACGCCGCCGAGCCGACGCCGGCCAGGGTGACCCAGGAGAGGTGGCACGACGGGTCTTCGCTGCGGAGCGCCAGCTCGCCGTTCGCGTAGCCGACGAGCGCGTCGGCGGGGATGTCGAGGGGGCCGGCCAGCTGGTCCGCCCACTGCCGCAGCGGGCTCTTGCCGCCCTGGCCGGACGCGCCCTGGCCCGGCTCCTGTGCCTTCACCGGTGCGCTGACTTCGAGGACCGAGGGGCCCGTCGCCGCGTCGCGCGCGACCGGCGGGGGAGCCGGGGCGGCCGCGGGTTCCGGCGAGCGGTCGGCCAGCAGCCAGCCCGCCGTGGCGAGCCCGGCGACGAGCGGCAGTGCCACCAGGCCGCGCAGCGCCGCGCCGCGGGCCCACGAAGTCTGCTTCGTCGTCACAGGGTCCAACTTAGAAGAGCACACCCCTTACTGAACGAGTGAGTAGCTTGCACGTTAGGGGGACTCTCATATTGTGGGCACATGCCTGAGATCGACGCCGGACGGCTGACCGCGGCGCTCCAAGATCGTTACGCGCGGCTCGACGTCGTCGAGCGCACCGGCTCGACCAACGCCGACCTGCGGAAAGCCCTCGAAGAAGGCGCCGCGGACCGGACCGTTCTGCTCGCCGAAGAGCAGACCGCCGGGGTCGGCCGGCGGGCTCGGACGTGGAGCTCGCCGAAGGGCGCCGGGCTGTACCTCAGCGTCGCCCTCCGGCCGGGTGTCCCCTTCTCGGTGCTCGGCTCACTGTCCGTCGTCGCCGGGCTCGCCGTGCGGGCCGCCGCTGCGTCCGTCGGGGTGGATGCCGTGCTCAAGTGGCCCAACGACGTCCTCGTCGGCGGCGCCAAGTGCGCCGGCATCCTCGCCGAAGCCGTCGCCGGGGACGCCCCGTCGATCGTGCTCGGCATCGGCCTCAACGTCCTGCCCCTCGGGGACGTCCAGCCGGGCCCGGGCGGGCTGCCCGCGACGTCGCTCGCCGAACAGGGCGCCACGAACACCGACCGCACCGACGTCGCGATCGCACTGCTCACCGGCTTCGCCGACCTGGAGCAGCGCTGGCGGCTGGCCGGCGGCGACCTCACCGAGGCCGGGCTCCTCGGCGACTACCGCGCCCACTGCGCGACCCTCGGCCAGGACGTCGAGGTGCAGCTGCCGGACGGGTCGGCGCTGACCGGCCGCGCGGCCGACATCGACGCCGCCGGCCAGCTGCAGGTCGACGTGGCGGGCGGGCAGCGGCACACCGTCTTCGCGGGTGACGTGGTCCACGTCCGTCCGGCCTGATTTGTCGGGGCGTTGCCCCCACCGCCTCCTCGCTCGCCGGTACGGTGAGACGACACCGCCGCACCGACCTTGGGAGCGTCCGCCGTGGCTTATCCGGACGATTTGCTCAGCGAGCAAGAGCACGTCGTGGTGCACAGTCACCCGCACTTCAAGATGCTGATCTTCCCGACGCTCGCGCTGCTGGTCACCGTGGGTGCGGGCACCTGGCTGGCGATCCTGGCGAAGGACGCGTCCTCGCCGTGGAACTCGGTCGGGCTGATCGCCATCGGGGTCGTGGCGCTCGTGCTGGTCGTGTGGCTGTTCCTGGCGCCGCTCGTGCGCTGGCGGACCACCCACTTCATCGTGACGACGGACCGGCTGATCGCGCGCGAGGGCGTCCTCAAGCGCACCGGCATCGACATCCCGATGGGCCGGATCAACAGCGTCCAGTTCGAACACGGCCTGCTGGACCGGGTCTTCGGCTGCGGGACGCTGATCATCGAGTCGGCGTCGGACGAGCCGCTGCGCTTCGAAGACATCCCGCACGTCGAGAAGGTGCACACGGTCATCTACCGCGAGGTCAACGACAACCCGTACGACGACTACCGGCCGGGTGTCCCGCAGCAGCCCCAGCAGACCACGCCCCTGCCGCCCCAGGGGCACCCGCCCCGCGGCGAGAGACGCCGCTGATGGGCACGCGCGCACTGGGCCTGCCCGAGCGGGTCCCCTCGGCGGGTGGGCTGCCGGAGCGGGTCACGATCTGGGAGGTCGGCCCGCGCGACGGGCTGCAGAACGAGAAGGCGATTGTCCCGGTCGAGGTCAAGCTCGAGTTCCTCGACCGGCTCGCCGGCGCCGGGCTCACCACGCTGGAGGCGACCAGCTTCGTCCACCCGAAGTGGGTGCCGCAGCTGGCCGACGCCGAGCAGCTGCTGGCCCGGCTCGACCGCCGCGAAGGCGTCCGGTACCCGGTGCTGGTGCCGAACGAGAAGGGCCTGAACCGGGCCCTCGAAGCCGGCGTCGAGCACATCGCGATCTTCGCCAGCGCGACGGAGACGTTCGCGCGCAAGAACCTCAACTCGTCGCTCGACGAACAGTTCGCGATGTTCGAGCCGGTCGTCACGCGGGCCAGGGAAGCGGGCCTCGACGTCCGCGGATACCTCTCGATGTGCTTCGGCGATCCCTGGGAAGGTGTCGTGCCGGCGAAGCAGGTCGCCGCGGCCGGCCGCCGCCTGCTGGACCTGGGCTGCTCGCAGCTTTCCCTGGGTGACACCATCGGCGTCGCGACGGCCGGGCAGGTCGAAAACCTGCTCGGGTTGTTCGACGACGTCGGTACCTTGGCCGTGCACTTCCACGACACCTACGGCCAGGCGCTCGCCAACACCCTGGCGGCGCTCCGATGTGGAGTGTCGACTGTGGACTCTTCGGCGGGCGGGCTCGGCGGTTGCCCGTACGCCGAATCGGCCACCGGGAACCTGGCGACCGAGGACCTGGTGTGGATGCTGGAGGGCCTCGGGGTGGCCACCGGCGTCGACCTGGACGCGCTGGTGGCGGCCAGCGCGTGGATGGCGGGACAGCTCGGCCGCCCGAGCCCGTCCCGCGTGGTCGCCGCGTTGAGCTGAGACATCCGGGGCTCCGCCACCGGAGCCCCCGGGCAACAACCGACCTGAGCGCGCCCTGGGGGATGGGGTGCGGTATCAAGGGGGACCGGCAGCGCCGCGGCCGCGTCGAACAGCGTGTGCCCACCGCGGGCACCGACCGAGCCGGAGGATGGGTGTGACCGAGCCTTCCGAGGCGGGCTCCGAACCGGGCGAGGGCGACCTCGACACCGGGCCGGTGCAGCTGCCCGGGTACGGCCTGGCGGATTCGGGTGCCTTCGAAGAGGCACCCACCCCGCCCTCGGGCAACCCCGCGGCCTGGCCGCACGCGGTGTCGCCGCTGCTGCCGCCGTTCCAGCTGCCGCCGCCTCCACCGCCCCCGCCGACGCCGGCTCCGCTGCCCCCGCCGCCGGTGGCCGGGCCGCCGCCGGTCGCGGGCCCGCCGCCGAACCCGGGCTCGCCCGCGCCGCTGCCCCCGCTCGGCTCGCCGCGCATGGAACGGGAAAGCGTCGTCGCGCTGTTCCTGGTGCACATGTTCCCGATCGGGCACCTCCCGGTGGCGATGGACAAGCCGGCGCGCCAGCTGCCGCTGCCCGACGACCCGGACGGCTTCCCGCCGAACGACCACCCGGACGGCCGGCTGATCTTCGACGACCAGGCCCTGACCAACGTCACCGCGGGCTTCCGCCGCTCGCCGACCGCGCCGTCGCGGCCGGTTCCGCGGCACCTGAAAGAGGGGTACGTGCCGTACGCGCGGGCAACGCAGGCGGTGTGGATCCGCCGGTTCGTCGTCGGGCACAGCGAGCTCGGCCCCGAGTACGCCTGGCCGCCGGGCGAGCAGTACCCCGAGAGCAGCGTGGACTGGCCCGAGCCGGTGATGGTCCCGGCCAACACGGTCCTCGACCGCTTCGGCCCGGCCTACGGGCGGGTGCTCTACGAGGACGGCACGCCGTTCGCGGAACGCTCGCTGCCACCGGCGACGCTGGACGCCGAGTACCGCCGGTACGTCGTGGTGCGCAAGGTGCCGATGTGGCGCTCGGAGACCGCGGGCTGGTTCGGCCAGGTGGGCGGGGGTACCCGGTACCGTGCCCTGCTGGCGGCCGACGAACTGGTGACCCTCGGCTACCTCGCCGAGGCCAAGGGGGATGAGGACTGATGAACACCCAGTCGATCCAGCGGTGGCTCGGCGTGCTGGGCGTGCCGCCGGAGGTCGTCTCGCTCGGCGCCGAGGTCGACAACGCCTGGTGCCTGATGCAGGGCGAGGACGAGGCGTGGGAGGTGTTCTGGCGCGAGCAGGGCAACCGGTACGACTGGGCGCGGTTCACCAGCGAGCAGGTGGCGTGCCACTACCTCTTCGGCCGGCTGGCCTGGGCGCAGGTCGCCCGCGGCGCCGTCGGCCTGCTCCCCGGCTCGTGAGTGGTAAAGAGGGTTAGAACCCGCCTTACCACTCACGAGGAGGTCAGCGCTTGAGGATGGCCAGCGCCTCGTCGTGGAGGCGGCCGTTCGTCGACAACGCGCTCCCGTTGTCGTAGCGCCCGACGCCGTCCAGGTCGCTGAACCGGCCACCCGCCTCGGTGACGATCACCTGCGCGGCCGCGACGTCCCACGGGTTGACGATGCACTCCGCCGCCACGTCCAGGGCGCCCTCGGCCACCAGCACGTGGTGCCAGAAGTCGCCGAACGCGCGGGTCTCCCAGCACGCGTCCACCAGATCGAGGTACTTCTCGCGCGAGTGGTACTCCGTCCACGAGTTCAAGTCCGTTGTGGACAGATAAGCGTCCGAAAGGGACGAAACCTTCGAAACCGACAGCGACCGCGTCCCGGCGGAGTCCGAAGAGAACGCCCCGGAGCCCGAAGCCGCCCACCAGCGGCGGCCCAGCAACGGCGCGCTGATCATGCCGACCACCGGAGCGCCGTCCTGCACGAGCGCGATCAGGGTCGCCCAAACGGGTACTCCGCGAAGGAAGTTCTTGGTCCCGTCGATGGGGTCGAGGACCCACGCGCGGCCGGTCGCGGCCGAGCCGCCGCGTTCCTCGCCGAGCACCGCGTCGCCGGGGCGTTCCGCCGCCAGCAGGGCCCGGATCGCGTCCTCCACCGCGGTGTCGGCGTCGGTCACCGGGGTGCGGTCGGGCTTGCGCTCCACCGCCAGGTCCAGGGCGCGGAACCGCGCCGTCGTGATCGCGTCGGCGGCGTCGGCCAGCCGGACGGCGAGAGCCAGATCATCTTCGTAGCCAGGCACGGTCACGATGGTTTCACGCCCGCGAGCCGTAGAGTTGGCCAGGTGAGCATGGTCCTACTTGCCGAAGACGATCCGGCCATCGCCGAACCGCTCTCCCGCGCCCTCGAACGCGAGGGATACGAGATCCACGTCGTCACCGACGGCCCTTCGGTGCTCGACGCCACCGCCGCCCAGCGCGTCGACCTGCTCGTGCTGGACCTCGGCCTGCCCGGGATGGACGGCCTGGAGGTCTGCCGCCGGCTGCGCGCCGCCGGCACCGAGCTGCCCGTCCTGATGCTCACCGCCCGCACGGACGAGGTCGACTTCGTCGTCGGCCTGGACGCGGGCGCCGACGACTACGTGGCCAAGCCGTTCCGGCTCGCCGAGCTGCTGGCCCGGATCCGCGCGCTGCTGCGCCGCCGGGTGCCCGAGGTCCTGGAGGCCGGCGGGGTGCGGATGGACCTCGGCGCCCGGCTGGTCACCGTGGACAACCACGAAGTCCAGCTGGCCAACAAGGAGTTCGAGCTGCTGCGGGTGCTGATGACCCGGGCCGGGCAGGTCGTCAGCCGCGACGAGATCCTCGCCGAGGTCTGGAACGACCTCGAGTCGAAGACGTCCAAGACGCTCGACATGCACATGTCGTGGCTGCGGCGGAAGCTCGCGATCGCCGCCGACGAGGCCGCCGGCCGCACCAGCAAGACCCACGACGGCGAGCGGCGGATCGCGACCGTCCGCGGCGTCGGCTTCCGCTTCAACGCCGAATAAGCCGTGCGCCGCCGCATCCTGCTCGCCATCCTGCTGGCCGTCGCGGTCAGCGCGGTGGTGCTGGGCATCCCGCTCGGCATCGTGGCGAGCTGGCAGATCGAGTCGAGCTACCGCGAGACGCTCGCGGAGAACGCCCGCGCGGCGGCGGCCATCCTGGACACCGAAATCGCCAACGGCCAGGAGATCGACCTCGACCAGGTGCGCGCGGCGGTCCCGGCGAACGGGCTGCTCACCGTGCGGACCAGCGGCCAGGAAGAAAAGCGGTACGGGAGCTCCCCCGGCCCCGACACCGTGACCGAGACGGCCGACCTGGCCCGGGACGGCAAAGTCGAGATCGCCGTGCCGGCCGGGCCGATGCACGAGCGGCAGACGACGGTGACGCTGGTCGTCGTCCTGCTGGTGCTGCTGTCGGTGGGCACCGGCGCGGTGGTCGCGATCGCGACGGCCCGACGACTCGCGAAGCCGCTGCGGCACGTGGCCGAACGCGCGGCCCGCCTCGGCGGCGGCGACTTCCGGCCCGACCCCAGCCGTTACGGCGTCGGCGAGCTCGACATGGTCGCCGAAGCACTGGATGCGTCCGGCACCGCGCTGGCCCAGCTCGTGCAGCGGGAGCGTCAGCTCGTCGGGGATGTCTCGCACCAGCTGCGCAGCCGGCTGACGGCGTTGCAGCTGCGGCTGGAGCCGCTGACCGTGCACCCGGACGACGAGGTGGCCGACGAGTCGAAGGCCGCCCAGGAGCAGGCGGACCGGCTCGCGGAGGCGCTCGACGAGCTGCTGGCGGCGGCCCGCGCGGCGCGTGAGGTCGGCGCGGAACCGGTGGACCTGCCGACGCAGCTGCCCGAGATGGCGCAGGAGTGGCGCGAGCTGCTCCGCTCGGAAGGCCGCAACCTGCGCACGCGCGTGGCCGACGGCGTGATGGCGCGGGCCACCCCGGGCCGGCTCCGCGAGGTCATCGGAGTGTTGCTGGACAACGCGCTGCGCCACGGCTCGGGCACGGTGACGCTCATCGCCCGCCGCGGCGACGCCGAGGGCACGGTGGTGATCGAGGTGAGCGACACCGGCCCCGGCGTCCCGGACGAGCTGGCCCCGCACATCTTCGAACGCGGCTTCTCCGGCGGCGGCTCGACGGGCGTCGGCCTGGCGCTGGCTCGGGCGCTGGTCGAGGCGGACGGCGGCCGCCTGGAGCTGTCGAACCGGCGTCCGGCGGTGTTCAGCTTGTTCCTCAAGGTGCCGCGGCCGACCGACGTCCCCGAGGTGCGCTGGCCGGCCGAGCGCGTCCCGCGTTAGATCAGCCCCTCCCGCAACGCGTAGGCGACCGCGTGCGACCGGTTCCGCAGCTGGAACCGGTTGGTGACGTCGTGGAGGATGCTCTTCACGGTGCGCTGCGAGTAGCACAGCTCGTCGGCGATCTCCTGCGTCGAATACCCCGCCGCGACGAGCCTGAGCACGTCCGTCTCCCGGTCGCTCATGCCGCCCAGGCGCAGGCCGCGCGGCTCGAGCACCTGGCGCTGCAGGCGCGAAACCCGGTTGAGCAGCCGGCCGAGCAGGTCCGGCGGCAACGCGCCTTCCCCGGCCGCCGCGGCCTTGATCAGGCGGACGAGGACGTCGGGTCCCGCGTCGGCGCGGCGGGCGACCGCGCAGACGCCGTGCTCGACGGCGTCGAGGATCTCGTTGTCGTCGACTTCGCCCGCGACCAGCACGATGCGGGTGAAGCCCTGGTGGTGCAGCGCGGACAGCAGCTGGGACATCTTCTCGTCGAGCCGGTCGGCGACCAGCAGGGCGACCAGAGCCGTGCCGTCGTCCACCACCCGGACGTCGTCGCGCGAACGCAGCGTCATGCAGACGCCGTTGTGCAGGATCGGATCGGTGGCGCGGACCACCACCGGGGTCCGGTCGGTTTCGAACATCGTTCCCCATTCCCCTCGAACGGTGCAGGCTGCCCAGCCTGCCCGCTCGCGTGTCCCGGGCGCATGGGACCGGCGTCCCGATGTTGCCCGGGCGGGCGGGGTGTCAGGACCGGCCGAGGCCCGCGTCCCTGGCCCGGACGATCGCCTCGGCCCGGTCGGCCACGTGGAGCTTGGCGAAGACGTTCGAGATGTGGTTGCGCACGGTCTTGGGGCTCAGGCACAGCGTGCTGGCGATGAGGCTGTTGCTGTGCCCGGCCGCGATCAGCGCGAGCACCTCGCGTTCGCGCCCGGTCAGCTCCGGGAACACCGGCTCGCTGACCGGCGGCTGGTTGAAGAAGGCGAGCACGCGGTTGGCGATGTCCGGGCCGAAGATCGCCTCGCGCCGGGCGACCGCCTGGACCGCGCGGATGATCTCGTCCGGCTCGGCGTCCTTGAGCAGGTAGCCGCGGGCACCGGCGCGCATGGCCGCGAAGACCGACTCGCTTTCGTCGGCCATCGTCAGCATCAGCACGCCGGTGCCCGGGTTCGCCGCCACGATGCGCCGGGTCGCCTGGATCCCGGACAGGTCGGGCAGGTGCAGGTCCATCACGACGACGTCCGGCTGCAAGGCGGCGGCGGAGGCGACCGCGTCGGCCCCGCTGGCGGCCTCGCCGACGACCTCGATCCCGGGTTCGGCGGCGAGCAGGGTGCTCACGCCGATCCGGAACAGGGGATGGTCGTCGACGACGAGGACGCGCAGGTCGCCCATCCGCCTCACCTCCCCCTGGTCACTCCTGGTGATGGTACGCGGACGCGTTCTCCCGCGCCCAGGTCGCGAAGGTGAGCGGCGGCCGGCCGAGCAGCCGCTCGACGGTGTCGAAGACGACGTGCTCGTTCGCGCCGGACTCACGCTTGAGCGCGAAGAAGCCGTCGACGGCTTCGGCGGGCCAGCCGAACTTCCGCACCATGCGCGCGCGGGCCGCGTCTTCCGGCTCTTCGACGTACTCCACGGGACGGCCGATCGCCTCGGACAGGACGGCGACCTGCTGTTCGGTGGTGAGCGCTTCGCCGCCGGTGAGCTCGTAGACCGCGCCTTCGTGGCCGGACGTCGTCAGGGCGAGGGTGGCGACCGCGGCGATGTCGCGGACGTGCACCAGCGCGGACGCCGGATCCCCTGCCGGCACGTACACGGCGTTTTCTTCGCGGATCGAGGAGAGCCAGGCGAACCGGTTGTCCATGAAGGCACCCGGGCGCAGGATCGTCCACGCCGGACCGGCTTCGCGGATCGCTTGCTCGGCTTCGGCGTGGGCGCGGGTGATCGGATCGTTCTGTCCGAAGTGGACACCGGTGGTGGACAGCTTGACGAGGTGGCTGACGCCGGCCTGGGCGGCGGCGCGGGCGACCGCCGCTTCGCGGTCGGCGCTGTGCCCCTGGGTCAGCACGAACACGCGGTCCGAGTCGTCGAGGAGCGCGGATAGGTCCGCGGTGTCGAGGTCGCCTTGGACGACTTCGGCGCGCGGATCGATGCGGGCCTTCGCCGGGTCGCGGGTCAGCGCGCGGACGTCGGCGCCGGCGTCGAGCAGGGCGGGGACGAGGGCGCGGCCGACCTTGCCGGTGGCGCCGAGGACGAAGATCATCGTGGGTTCTCCGATCGGGAAAGGGGAACGTGGGGGAGCGCGAACGCCGTGACGAGGCCGAGGGCCAGCACGGGCAGCAGCGCGAGGAACACGCCGTGGGGGCCGGCGTGGTAGGCGAAACCGAGCGCGACCGGGCCGAGGGCCGAGCCGAGCGCGCGGGCGAGGTTGACGCCGGCGGCGACCGCACCGCGGTCCGCCGCGGGCGCGGTGTTCTGCGTGGCCATGGCGAGCACCTGCAGGTTCAGCCCGGCCGCGCAGCCAAAGACGGCCAGGCAGACGAGGGCCGGCGGCAGGCCGTCCAGGGTCAGCAGGCCGAGCACCGCGAGCAGACCGAGCGCCATGCTCGACCGCGGCGCCCAGCGGTACTCGCCGGTGCGCGCGATGACCTTGCTCGCGACGACGGAGGCGACGGACACGGCGAGCGTCATCGGCAGCAGCCGCAGCCCGCCTTCCGCCGGACCGGCGTCGGCCTGCAGGTAGACCGCGATGTAGTTGACCGATCCGAGGAACGCGAACCCGGCGAGCACGCTGAGCAGCACGGACGCGGTGAACGTCCGATCGCGGAACAACCGCAGCGGCAGGACGGGCGCTGCGGCCCGCCGTTCGACGACCACGAACGCCACGGCCGCGACCGCGCCGAGGCCGATCGACCACGGCGTGAGCAGGGTGAACCCGGTGATCGCCGTGCCGAGCAGCAGCACGCCGGCGAAGTCGAACGGCGCTTCCCGGCGCCGGGTCGACAGGTCGAGCGTCTTGAGGCAGGCGAGGGCGACGAGCCCGAGCGGCAGGTTGACCAGGAAGATCGACCGCCACCCGGCGACGCCGGTGAGCAGGCCGCCGACGACCGGACCGGCGAGCGAAGCGACGCCGAAGCAGATCGAGAACCAGCCGAAGTACTTCGCCCCTTCGCGCGGCGAGAACATCTCGCCGAGCGAAGCGCCGACGGAGACGAAGAGGCCGCCGGAACCGGCGCCCTGCACCACGCGCCCGGCGATCAGGAACGCGGCCGACGGTGCCAAGCCGCAGGCCAGCGAGCCCAGCAGGAACAGGGCGAGTGCGCCCAGGAGCACACGTTTGCGGCCGAAGACGTCACCGAGCTTGCCGTACAGCGGCGCGGTGGCGCTCCCGGCGAGCAGGTAGGCGGTGGTGATCCAGGCGTAGACGCCCGTGCCGCCGAATTCGGCGGCGATCCGGGGCAGTGCGGTGGCGACGACCTGGGCGTCGAGCATCGCGAGGAAAACGGACAGGAACAGGCCCGTGAGGGCAGGTTTCCGGGCGCGCTGAGGCGCGATGGTGTGCAAAAGAAATCCTTGGTCGTCAGAAGGGACGAGAGATGCGGACGCGCACGAAAAACGCGTCCCGTCGAGTCGGGAAAAGGCTCCATCGTCATCCGCGGACGGATGCGACCTCTTCGCGCTCGGGAACCACCTCGAATCGTCTCGCTCGCCCGGCCGAACCCGGACGGCGTCCTTTACGCAGGAACACTGACGAGGATGACTCTAGACAACTACATGTCTGAAGACAAGTAGTTTTCAGGGCAGGCGCGTGACCTGGTCGGAGTCCCGCCGCCGCTCGCCCAGCTCGTCGGGGAACACCCACTTCTTGAAGCCCCAGAAGCGGAAGAACATCGCCAGCAGCATGCCGATGATCGAACCGCTCGCGAAGTCCGCGATCTCCTGGACCAGGAACGTCACGTGCGGGACCTCGAGGTCGAGCACGTACCGCGAGATGATCAGGGGGACCAGGTTGACGCCCACCGCGATGCCGCTGATGACGAAGAACAGCGCGGCTTCGTGGTGCCGCTCGCGGCCGCCGCGCGTCCGGAAGGACCACTCGCGGTTGAGGATGTAGGAGACGATGGTCGCGACGATGATCGCGATCGCCTTCGCCGTCGTCGGTTTCGGCTCCAGCACCGTCAGCTTCAGCGCGTACCAGACGCCGTTGTCGACCACGAACGTCGTGCCGCCCACGATCGCGAACTTCAGCAGCTCCCGGTGCTTGATCAGCACCGAACGCAGTGGTTCCGGCGTGCGCTTGAGCACGGTTTCCACAACGGTCACACCACGCAGTCTAGGAGAACACGCGTTCACCTGTGGTTCAGGCGGCCCTGCTGCCGTGAATGTCCGGATATCGGGCGGCCTTCGTCAGCCGGTCAGCCAGCCGAAAGCCTTCTCGGGGGTGACGGTCGGCGGCTTGGCCCCGGGTTTCCCGCCGGACCGCGGCGGCGCGCTCGTCGTGGTCGTGGACACCGGCGGCTCGCTCGTCGGCTCCTCGGGCGTCGTCGCCGGTGGTTTCGACGTCGGCTTGGTCGGGGTCGGCTTCGGCTTGGACGGGGTCGGCTTCGGGACCGACGGCGTCGTCGTGGGCACCGGGTCCCTGCCGCACCAGTGGCGCCAGCAGCCGAAGTCCACGGTCACCGGCGGGGCCGTCGCCCGGCCGAGCTGGGCGTTGACGGTCACCCGGCCGTCGTTGGGACGGCCCAGCAGCCGCACCCACAGGTTGACGTGCTGGCCCGGCGCCACCGCGCTCTTCGTCGTGCAGCTGGCGCCCGTGTCGGTCGTCGTGCAGGGGAAGCCGCGCAGGCTCCACCACTGCTTGAGCGGGGCGTCGAAGGTGACGGTGACCGGCTTGGTCGTCTCGCCGGTGTTGCGGACCCGCACGTAGACCAGCGGGTGGTGGTTCCACGGGAAGGCCGAGAGCCCGTCGCCCTGTGCTTCCAGGACCACGGCGTCCGGCGGGACCTTCACGGTGACCTTGACGCTCACCGCGACCGAGATCTGCACCCCGGCCGTGACCGAGCCCGTCACCGTGCCGCCTTCGGCGTCCTCGTCGGCCTGCAGGCGGAAGTTCAGCGTCGCGCTCTGGCCGGGCTCCAGGCCGGCGCCGGTCTTGCAGATGACCGTGCCCTCGCCGCCGGGGCAGTTCACCGAAACCGGGCCGGGGGCCTGCGCACGGGCCGCCGGGGCGCCGCCACCGCCGGTGTCGACCGCGTGCACCCCGCGCGGCAGCTTCAGCGCGGCCGCCACCGGTTCGGACAGGCTGCCGCCGTCGTTGCGCACGGTGATCGGGAGGTTCGTCGCGGCGCCCGGGCTGAGCTCGACGCCGTCCGGCGGGGTCGTCGCGGACATGGACGGCGGTGCCGGAGCGGGCGGGGCGGGCGCGGGCGGCGGGGCCGGGGCGGGCGGGGCGACCGGCGGCGGGGCGGGCTGGACCGGCGGTGCCGCGGGCGGGGCCGGAGGCTGGGGCTGGGGCTGGGGTGCCGCGGGTTCGACCGGCGGAGCGGCGGGCGGGGCCGGGGGCTGCGGCTTCGGGGCCGGCGGCTCGACCTGCTGCGCCGGCGGCGGCACCGAGGCGGCGACCGGGATCTCCTGCGCCCCGCCGCCCGCGGTGAGCGCGATGACGACGGCCGCGACGACCGCCGCGCCCGAGGCGGCGACCCCGGCGAACTGGCGAGGCCCGCCGGCCGCGGCTCCGGCACCCGCACCGGCCTTGCCACCGGCCGCCGCGGCACCGGCGGCGGCCGCACCCGCGGTGGCCGCCGTGGCCGCGCTCGCCTTCGCGGCGCCGATGGTGGCGAGGTAGCCCAGCGCGGCGCCGCCCAGGACGATCGGGGCGATGACCGCGCGCAGCCCGCCGTTGACGTCGGCCAGCTCCGCGGCCAGCGCCCGGCACCGGTCGCACTCGTCGAGGTGGCTCTCCACCTGGGCGCGTTCGCGTTTGGACAGTCCGTCGCGGGTCCACGCGCCGAGCCGCTCGGCGCAGGCGCGGCAGCGTTCCTCGGCGTTCTCCTGCAGGTGGACCTGGAGGTAGGCCTGGCGGAGGCCCTCGCGGGCGCGGTAGGCGAGCGCGGAGACGCCGTTCGCGGTCAGGCCCAGCAGCGGGGCGACCTCGGCCGGGCTCTGCTGCTCGATCTCGGTGTGCCAGAGCACCGCCTGCCAGCGTTCCGGCAGCCGTGCGAACGCCTTCGCGGCCATCGTCCGCTCGAGCCCGGCGACCGCGGTGTCGGAGAACGGCACGGTCAGCGCCTCGGCCGCGGCCCCGCCGACCTCGGTCATGTCCTCGTTGAGGTCGACCCGGCGTTCCTTGCGGGTGCGGTCGTACGCGGTGTGACGCAGGGCGGTCAGCAAGTACGCCCGGAAGGCTGTGTCCGGGCCCTTGCCGCCACGGAGAGTGTCGAGCACCTTGGCGAACGCCTCGGACACGAGATCGTCGGCTTCGGAGCTGGAGCGGGCCAGCTGGCGGGCCAGATTCCGAGCCGCGCCGGTGTGCCGTTCGTAGAGCGTGCCGTACGACTTGATCTTCCCGGAGCGGACCTCCGCGATCAGCTCGGCGTCACTCTTTCCGCTGAGATCGGCGGGAACGGTGGACACGGCACTCCTCGGTCGGCTAGAGCCAGGACCTGCCATTACAGGCCGATCCGGGACGCGAGACAAGTGTGACTGACCCACCCCCGGCGGTCACGTCGTGGTCGGCGTGATGACTCCGACGGCGGAGCAAAATCACCCACCCCCGGGCGCCCCCGGGGAAAAGCGCCGAGACAAAAACTGGTCAGTACGCGTCACGGGGCCCTTCGGGGTACGTCCTCATCGTGAAGCACCGAACAAGATCGTTACGAACCGGACGAAAGGGGCGGGTGGCCAGTGGATGTTCCGGCTGCGCGGCCCGGCTCCGGTGACACGCCGTCCACGCAGGCCGAGCGAGACGCCTCCCTGCGTGCGCTGCGGGCGCGCTGGCGCACGGCCAGCCTCGCCGCGGGCTGGCGGTTCCCCAGCGACTGGGCCCTGCCCGAGGTCGACGCCGTCTGCGCGGCGGTGATGGCCAAGGGCCGCGTCGAAGCCGCCGAAACCGCGCTGGCCGGCCTGGCCAGGGCCCGGGCGGCGGCCGGTGCGGGGCTCGCGGAGACCCTCGCCGACCTCGCCGCGCTGCACGCCGTGCTCGGCCACAGCGGCGACGGGTTCGTCTCGCCGGACGTCGACGCCACCCCAGCGCGGCTGCTCCGGACCACCGCGCTGGCCTGGGCGGACGTCGCCACCGACCAGCTCGTGCACACCGAGGTCACCGACCCGCTGACCGGCCTGCCGTCGGCCGCGTACCTGCGCACCCGGCTCGCGGAGGTCTACCGCGCCGCCGAGGCGCGCGAGCGGCCGGCCGCGGACGACCACGTGCTGCTCGTCGTCTCGCTCGACCTCAGCGCCGTCGCCGGCTTCCCGCGGCTGACCGGGATGATCCTGGTCGCGGACGCGCTGCGGACGGTGTTCGACAGCGGCCAGAGCATCGCCTCGCTCGGTCCGTCCGTGGTCGCCGCCCTGGTTCCGAAGGACGAGCGGGTCGCTTCGCAGGGAGTTGCGCTGCGCCGGGCGTTGCACGAACGGCTGCAGGTCGACACCCAGCTGGCGGATATCGGCCGTCCGCGCGTCTCGGCGGTGCGGCTGCCGGCCACCCACGAACTCGCCTGCGACCTGCTGGCGCACCTGGCGCGCGCGTAGAACACCGGAAAAGTCCGGTTTCGCCCGGACCCTTCCGACCACGACCGGGGCCGGTCATGATTTCCTGGTGCGGTGACCCGGACCGTACCCACCGACGTCGACGGCGCCGTCGCGGCCAGACCCCAGTACCGGCTGGCCCTGCGGAAATCACTCGCCCGGCTGTCCGTCCGCCCGCGGTCGATCCTGATCCTGTCGGTGATTCCGCTGGTCGCGATCGGGTACGGCATCTACGGCTGGCAGCACGACTGGGTGCTCGGCGTCGACAGCGCGGTCTACCGCGCGGGCGCCCTCACCCTGCTCCACGGAGACTCCCTCTACGACGCGAACACGCTGCCCGACGAGCCGTGGTGGGCGCTGCTGCCGTTCACCTACCCGCCGACGGCGGCGTTGATCTTCGTCCCGCTCGCGGCGTTCCCGACGCAGATCTCGTGGGGCCTGATCACGGCCGTCTCGCTGGGGGCGATGGCACTGTCGATCCGGATCGCCATCGGCGCGCTGCCGCGCCCGGCCGCGGACGGCCCGCGCTGGTGGGCCTCGCCCGCCCGCTCGACCATCGTGTTCTTCCTGGTCTTCCTCGGTCTCGAGCCGGTCTGGCGGACGATCTTCCTCGGCCAGATCAACCTGATCCTGATGGCCATGATCCTGCTGGACATGCTGGTCATCGGCGCACGGGGGAGCCGCTGGGGCGGCGTGCTGGTCGGCGTCGCGGCGGCGATCAAGCTGACGCCGCTGGTGTTCCTCGGGCACCTGTTCATCACCGGCCGCCGCATGGACGCGCTGCGCGGGCTCGCGACGTTCGTGCTGCTCCAGGGCCTGATGTTCCTGATCAACGCGCACGACGCGGCCAAGTACTGGACCGTCACGCTGCCGGACACCGGCCGGATCGGGCCGGTGCACTGGGCGGGCAACCAGTCGCTGAACGCGCTGATGAACCGGGCGACCGACCTCGCGCCGTGGGCGTCGAAGGCGGCGATGGGCATCGGCTTCCTGCTCGCCATCCCGGCGCTGTGGCTGCTGCTGCGCTTCCACCGCAAGGGCCAGGCGCTGGCCGCGCTGCTCGTCACCGCGTTCTGGACGCTGCTGATGTCGCCGATCTCGTGGACGCACCACTGGGTGTGGGTGATCCCGCTGATCGTGCTGCTGGTCTCGCGGTTGCCGAAGACCACCCCGAAGACGGCGTGGCGGCGCTGGGTCGGGACCGGGCTGGTGGCGTTCGTGTTCGTCAGCTGCGTCCTGCTGATCCTGCCGAACGGCCGCAACGTCGAGCTGCACTGGAAGGTGTGGCAGAACGTGCTGGGGGACGCGTACATCCTGATGCCGGTCGTGCTGGCCTTCGCGCTCATCCTGCGCTGGGGGCTGCTGCGGCGAGCGCGGAAGAAGGCGGCCGCGGATGCCGACGTCCCCGCCGGGGTCTGAGGCGCGCACCGGCCGTGTCCTCGCCGGGGGTCTCGCGCTGCTCGTCCTGGCGTTCGGGGTGGTCGTCTGGCTGGCCGGGTGGCACCTGGGCGCGGACAGCGCCGTGTACCGCGCGGGGGCGTTGACGCTGCTGCACGGCGACCCGCTCTACACGCGGGACGTGCTGACCGCGCTGCCGGACTGGGTGCGCCTGCCGTTCACCTACACGCCGGCCGCCGCGCCGCTCTTCCTGCCGCTGGCCCTGGTGCCGTCCGGGCTGGTCTGGGGCGTGATCGCTTTTTTGTCGGTGGTCGGTCTTATGGTCGTCATCACGGTGGTTTCGTCGCCGCCGGGGGGCTCGTCGCTTCTGGGAAGAAGCCGGTGGGCCCTGCCGGCGGGAACGGCCGTCGCGCTGGCGCTGGAACCGGTGTGGAAGACGCTGTTCCTGGGCCAGATCAACTTGATACTGATGGCGTTCGTGGTGCTGGACGTCCTGGTGCTGTCCGCGCGGGGCAGTGCTGATGGGCCCTCGGCGGGAAAGCGTGCCTCGGGCCGGCGGTGGGCGGGCGTGCTGATCGGCGTGGCAGCGGCGATCAAGCTGACCCCGCTGATCTTCGTGCCGCACCTGTTCTTCACGGCCCGGTGGAAGGACGGGCTGCGGGCCCTGGGCACGTTCGTGGCGCTCGAAGCGGTGATGTTCGCGGTCATCCCGGTCGACGCGGCGCGGTTCTGGCGGGATTCGGCGACCGACCCGAGCCGGGTCGGGTCGGTGCACTGGATCTTCAACCAGTCGCTCAACGGGCTGGTCAACCGGGCCTCCGCGCTGGCTCCCTGGTCGCTGGCGGTGGCGGTCGGGGTGGCGGCGGTGCTCGCCGTGCCGGCGGTGTGGCTCGTCGTCCGGCTGCACCGGCGTGGCGAGGATGCGGCCGCGTTGCTCGTGACGGCGTTCTACGGGCTGTTGCTGTCGCCCGTGTCGTGGTCGCACCACTGGGTGTGGTGCGTGCCGCTGCTCACGCTGCTGGTGGTGAAGGCGCGCTGGTGGGCCGCGGCGGCGGTCGGGCTGCTGTTCGTCTCGCAAATCGTGATGCTGGTGCCCAACGGCGGGGACACGGAATTCGGCTGGGGCCTGGGGTGGTCGGTCCTCGGCAACGGCTACGTCCTCGCGGCGGCAGCGGGGATCCTCGGGCTGGCGGCGCGTGAGCTTCGCCTGGTCCGGCGGTCACCGCAGGTGGTCACCGTTTAGTCTGAGCGGGCTATGGACAAACACACCGGTCTGCCCGTCGTGGGCATGGTGGGCGGCGGCCAGCTCGCCCGGATGACCCACCAGGCGGCGATCTCCCTCGGCCAGTCCCTGCGCGTGCTCGCCGCGGGGGAGAACGAAGCCGCGGGGCTCGTCGCCGGCGACGTCACCATCGGACACCACACCGACCTCGACGCGCTGCGCAAGTTCGCGGCCTCGGTCGACGTGCTCACCTTCGACCACGAGCACGTGCCGGGCGAGCACCTGCTGACGCTGTCGATGGAGGGCCACGTCATCCGGCCCGCGGCGAGCGCGCTGGGGTTCGCGCAGAACAAGCTCGTGATGCGCGAGATGATGGCCGGCCTCGGCGTGCCGGGCCCGGCGTTCGCCGAGGTGTCCTCTGTGGACGACGTGGTGGCGTTCGGCGGCGAGCACGGCTGGCCGGTGGTGCTCAAGGCGGCGACCGGCGGGTACGACGGCCGTGGCGTCTGGATGCTCGACACCGCCCAGCACGCCCGCGAGACCGTGCCGGAGCTGCTGGCCGCGGGCACGGCGCTGCTGGTGGAGGCGAAGGTGGCGATGCGGCGGGAGCTGTCCGCGCTCGTCGCCCGCTCGCCCTTCGGCCAGGGCGCGGCGTACCCGGTGGTCGAGACGGTGCAGACCGGCGGGATCAACACCGAGGTCCTCGCTCCAGCGCCGGGGCTGGACGACTCGCGGGTGCACGAGGCCCAGGACCTGGCCCTGCGGATCGCGTCGACGCTGGACGTCACCGGGCTGCTGGCGGTCGAGCTGTTCGAGACCGACACCGGGCTGCTGGTGAACGAGCTGGCGATGCGCCCGCACAACTCCGGGCACTGGACCATGGACGGCGCGCGCACGTCGCAGTTCGAGCAGCACCTGCGGGCGGTGCTCGACTACCCGCTGGGCCGGACGGACCTGATCGCGCCCGCGTGCGTGATGGCGAACGTGCTGGGCGCGCCGGAGCTGCCCGAGATGGGCCCGGACGAGCGGCTGCACCACCTGTTCGCGCGGTACCCGGAGGCGCGGGTGCACCTGTACGGCAAGCAGGAGCGGCCGGGGCGCAAGCTCGGGCACGTGAACTTCACCGGCGAGCGTATGGAGGACCTCCGCAACCGCGCGCTGCTGTCCGCGCACTGGCTGTCCCACGCCGTCTGGCTCGACGGCTACGAAATCCACTGACGGGAGAGGTCGGTATGGCGCCGCAGGTGGGCGTGATCATGGGCAGCGACTCGGACTGGCCGACGCTGGAGGCGGCGGGCGCGGCGCTGGACGAGTTCGGCGTCGAGTACGAGGTCGGCGTCTACTCGGCGCACCGGACACCGCAGCGCATGCTGGACTACGCGACGTCGGCGGCGTCCCGCGGCCTTCGCGTGATCATCGCGGGGGCGGGCGGCGCGGCCCACCTGCCCGGCATGGTGGCGTCGGCGACCGTGCTGCCGGTCATCGGCGTCCCGGTCCCGCTGAAGTACCTGGACGGCCTGGACTCGCTGCTGTCGATCGTCCAGATGCCGGCGGGTGTCCCGGTGGCGACGGTCTCGGTGGGCGGCGCGCGCAACGCGGGCCTCCTGGCGGTCCGCATCCTGGCGGCGTCCGACAAAGGCCTGCGCGCGAAGATGGCGAAGTTCCAGGCCGACCTGGAGAAGCTGGTGCTGGACAAGGACGCGGCGCTGCGCGAGAAGACCGGCCACTGAGCTCAGCGCCGGAACCGCCTCCGGCACCTGGCCTCGCCCGCGTCCTGCCGGTCCAGGCCCTCCTGCTAGGTCGCCGGGTCCAGGTCGCCGGTGAGCTGCTGCCTCAGCTCGCGCTTGAGCACCTTGCCCGCCGCGGACACCGGGATCTGCTCGACCACGTGGACCTCGCGGAGCCGCTTGTACGGCAGCACCTTCTCGTTGACCGCGGCCATCAGCTCGTCCGCGTCCAGCGCTCCCCGGGGCACCACGAACGCCACCGGCAGCTCGCCGACCTCGGGATCCGGGCGGCCGACCACCGCGGCCGCCGCGACGCCCGGCAGGGTGACCAGCAGCTCCTCGAGCTCGCGGGGGAAGACGTTGTACCCCTTGTACAGCAGCATGTCCTTCTTGCGGTCCACAATGGACAGGTAGCCGTCCGCGTCGAGGATGCCGATGTCGCCCGTGTGCAGCCAGCCGTCCACCAGGGCCGCCGCCGTCTCCTCGGGGCGGTTGCGGTAGCCGAGCATGATCTGCGGGCCGCGCAGGCAGACCTCGCCCCGCTCGCCCGTGGGCAGCGGGTCTTCGCCGCCCTCGGCCGGGACGATCTTGACCTGCGTGTCGAAGATCGGCACGCCCACCGAGCCGACCTTGCGCGTGCCCGAGCGGTACGTCGGTGAGATCACCGCGCCCATCGTCGCTTCGGTGAGGCCGTAGCCCTCGGTGACCACCACGTCCGGGAACCGCTCGCGCAGCGCGGTGATCATCGCGTGGTTCATCGGCGCCGCACCCGACCCGATCGAGCGAACCGACGACAGGTCGGCGGTGTGGAACGACGGCGTCGCGAGCAGGGCCGCGAACAGCGCCGGCGCGCCGCCGATGCCGGTGATGCGGAGCCGCTCGGCGTCGGCGACGTACGCCGCCGGGTCGAAGCGCGTGTGCAGGACCATCGTCGTGCCCGCGATCACCGCCGCGTTGAGGCCGCCGATGATGCCCATCGCGTGGAACCACGGGGTCAGGTTGATCGCGACGCCGGTGCCGAGGCGCGACGGCCACTCGTCCTCGCTGCCGACCTGGTCGAGCGTGACGTCCCCGTGCGCGTCGAGCGCCGGGACCGAGCCGGTGCCCCAGCAGGCGTGCTGGAGCGTGTTGACCACGACGTTGCGGTGCGAGAGCCGGACTCCC
Source organism: Amycolatopsis sp. cmx-13-12 (assembly GCA_049998155.1). Classification (GTDB taxonomy): domain Bacteria; phylum Actinomycetota; class Actinomycetes; order Mycobacteriales; family Pseudonocardiaceae; genus Amycolatopsis. Next base: position 712,757 of record JAEBES010000004.1, read on the forward strand.
TTGGACCGGCCGGTGGTGCCGCCCGTGTAGGCGAGGTGGGCGAGGTCCTCGTGGACGTCGAGGTCGACGGCCGGGGGAGTCTCCGGCCGGCCGGCGTGGAACGCCTCGAACTCAAGGGCGCCCTCGGGCAGGGCGCCGCCGGGCTGGACGACGACGGTGAGCCGCGCCGGGATGCGGTCGGTGACGGCGGCCAGCGCGCCGGCGACCGGGCCGTACGTCACCACGGCCGCGGCCTCGCAGTCGGTGAGCTGGGAGGCGAGGTCGTCCGGCGGGAGCAGCGGGTTCGCCGGGCTGAAGGTGGCTCCGGCCAGCAGCGTGCCGTAGTAGGCGATCGGGAAGGCCAGGCAGTTCGGCAGGTGCAGCGCCACGACGTCGCCACGGCCGATGCCGTGCTCGCGCAGGGCGTTGGCGAACCGGCAGGCGGCCCGGTGGGTCTCGGTGAAGGTCAGCTGGTGGCCGTCGTGGGCGAAGGCCGTGCGGTCGCCCCAGCGCGCGGCACCCGCCGCCAGGATCGAACCGACGGGGACTTCGGGGTAGTCGAGGGAGGCGGGCAGACCGGGCGGCGTCGTCGGCGCGGTGATCGGCATCACCCGACCATACGAACGGTGCGGTCAACGCCACAAGGACGACGTAGGTGAACGAGCGCTAACATCGACGGACCCCTCCCGACGTTGCAGAGAAGGTGATCGGAAGTGACCGACGGCCTGTACCAGCTTGCCGAGGAGCACGAGGAGCTGCGGGCCGCGGTCCGGGCCCTGGCCGAGAAGGAGATCGCGCCGTACGCGGCGGAGGTCGACGAGAACGAGCGCTACCCGATCGAGGCGTACAACGCCCTGGTGAAGTCGGGCTTCAACGCCGTGCACATCGGTGAGGAGTACGACGGGCAGGGTGCGGACGCGGTCGGTGCCTGCATCGTGATCGAGGAGGTCGCGCGGGTCGACGCTTCGGCTTCGCTGATCCCGGCGGTCAACAAGCTGGGCACCCAGCCGATCATCCTGTCGGCTTCGGAGGAGCTGAAGAAGCTCGTGCTGCCCTCGATCGCTTCGGGGGAGGCCTCGGCTTCGTACGCGCTGTCGGAGCGTGAGGCCGGGTCGGACACCGCGTCCATGCGGGCGCGGGCCCGGCTCGACGGTGACCACTGGGTGCTCAACGGCACCAAGTGCTGGATCACCAACGCCGGTGAGTCGTCGTGGTACACCGTGATGGCCGTGACCGACCCGGAGGCCGAGAAGAAGGCCAACGGCATTTCGGCTTTCGTCGTGCACAAGGACGACCCGGGCTTCTCGGTGGGGCCGAAGGAGAAGAAGCTCGGCATCAAGGGCTCGCCGACGCGGGAGATCTACTTCGAGAACTGCACGATCCCGGCCGACCGCATCATCGGCGAGCCCGGCACCGGCCTCAAGACGGCGCTGCGCACCCTCGACCACACCCGGCCGACGATCGGCGCGCAGGCGCTGGGCATCGCGCAGGGCGCACTGGACGCGGCGGTGGCGTACGTGAAGGACCGCAAGCAGTTCGGCAAGGCGATCGCGGAGTTCCAGGGCGTCCAGTTCATGCTGGCCGACATGGGCACGAAGATCGAGGCGGCCCGCCACCTGGTGTACGCCTCGGCGGCGGCATCCGAGCGTGGCGACAAGCGGGCCGGCTTCATGGCGTCCGCGGCGAAGGCCTACGCGTCCGACATCGCGATGGAGGTGACGACGGACGCCGTCCAGCTCTTCGGTGGCGCCGGCTACACCCGCGACTTCCCGGTGGAGCGCATGATGCGCGACGCCAAGATCACCCAGATCTACGAAGGCACCAACCAGATCCAGAAGCTCGTCATGGCCCGCGCCCTGCTCAAGGGCTGAGCACCCGGACCACACCGAACGCCCCCGGCACCCGCGAGGTGCCGGGGGCGTCGGCTTTTCACCAGGCGGGAAATCACTCACCAGGGGGAGGTTCGAACAAGTTACTCGCGCGTTAAACCTGCGGTGACGCGGGTCACCATCGGTTCACAGAGAGGTGAAGCGGATGGGCGCAACGACGCGCAGGTGGCTCACGGCGGCCGCCGTCACGGTGGCGGCACTCGCGATGGGGGCGGGGACCGGCCGGGCCGCCGAACGAGAACCCTCCGGGCCCGTGCAGCCCACCATCCTCACCGCCGCCGTCTACTCGCTCGGGGCGCCCACCATCGCTCCGCCCGGTGCGAACGACTGGAACTGCAAGCCCTCCGCTCAGCACCCCAACCCGGTGCTGCTGTCGAACGGGACCACCGCCAACGCCTACGAAAACTGGGCCAACCTCTCGCAGAAGCTCGCCGACGCCGGGTACTGCGTCTTCGCCGGGAACTTCGGGGGTGCTCCCGGTTCCTTCCTGCAGACCGTCGGCCCGATCGCCGACACGGCGAAAGCGCTTGCCGGGTTCGGGGAACGGATCCTCGCCGCCACCGGGGCGGCGAAGCTCGACGTCGTCGGGCACTCGCAGGGTGGGATGAACGTGCGGTACTGGATCAAGTACCTCGGGGGCGCGGACAAGATCAGCCGGCTCGTCGGGCTGTCGCCGTCCAACCACGGGACCGATCTCTTCGGGCTGCTGAGCACCCTCGAACGGATCCCCGGGGTCCCGGCCGCGCTCGGGACCGTCTGCCAGGCCTGCAACGAGCAGGCCGTCGGCTCGGACTTCCTGGCCGACCTCAACGCCGGCGGGGAAACCGTGCCCGGCATCCAGTACACCGTCATCCAGACGCGCTACGACGACGTCGTGACGCCGTATCGCAGCGCCTTCCTCGCCGCCGCTCCCAACGTCCGGAACATCCTGCTCCAGAACGTCTGCGGGCTCGACTTCACCGACCACCTCGGCATCACCTACGACCCCGTCGCGCAGGGGCTGGTGCTCGCCGCGCTCGATCCTGCCCACGTCGAAGCGCCGCCGTGTGTCTTCGTTCCGCCCGTCATCGGCTGAGTTTCGCCACATGAGACATAACCCACCGCCGGGGCGGATTTGCGCTCCGGCGGTGTCACCCTCGAAGCATGTATTGGCCGGTTCCGGCGTCCTGGACGCCCCACGACGAAGCCGAGCTGGTCGCCGGCTGGCGGCTGTGGCTCGAGCTGTCCGATCGCGCCTGGCCGACCGCCGCCTGGGACGGGACCCCGGCCGGCGCCGTCCGCCAGCTGCGTGACCTGCTCGCCGCCTGCGACGAGATCGAAACCGCTTACCGCGCGGCCGCCGACCGGCCGTCGCCCGGATTCCTGAGCCTGACGCAGGGGCTCGCCGTCACGGCGGGCTCGGCGATCTCGTTGTGGTTCGACGACTTCGACCAGCTCGACGGCGAGCGCGCGGCCCTGCTGCACGAGGACCTCGCGCGGTTCGCCGAGCAGGCCGAACAGGTGCTGACGCTGCTGGCCGTCAACGGCGGCTGGGCCGGCCTCGACGAGGTGCGGCGCCGCCCCGCCTAGGACCCGGCCGACGTCGGATCGGTGCCGTCCTCGGCGCCGGGCCGGAACCGCGTGCCGCACAGGGCGCCCAGCGGGCGGTCCAAGGTCAGCTCCGGGCCCGGTTCGATCGCCCAGCCGAGCGCGAGGGCGGTGTCGGTCTCCTCCCGGTACTCGACCAGGTGCGTGACGTCCCCCTCGTCGACCGACCACCGGCCGCCGACGGTCAGGTGCAGCCGGGCGGCCAGCACGCCCGGCGCCGGAACGTGCCAGCGGAACCGGTGGACGAGGAATTCGGTGCTCCAGCTCGCCCAGTACACCCAGCCCGTGCCGTCGGCGCGGATGCCCAGGTCGGAGTACTCGGGCGAGCCCGGGTAGAGCTCCTGCTCCGACCAGTAGCCGAGCAGCGGGTTGTCCATCTGCGGATCGTCCCAGGTACAGCAAGTGATTACGCCGCTTGGCCCAGCGCAACCGGGTCGGGCGTGGGTACTCCAGCAGGCATGAACCGGACAGAGGCCACCGCCGAACGAGGCGAGAAGAGCAACACCGCGCAAGTGCTCGGTCGCGCCGGCATGGCGTGCTACGGCGTCGTGCACCTGGTCATCGCCTACCTCGCCCTGCAGGTCGCCTTCGGCGACAGCGAGCAGGCGGACCAGAAGGGCGCCCTGCAGCAGATCGGCTCCACGGCGTTCGGGCAGATCCTGCTCTGGATCGTCGCCGTCGGCCTGATCCTGTTCGGGCTCTGGCAGTTCCTGATGGCCGCCACCGGGTACGAGTGGGTCAGCGGGGGCAAGCGGACGCGCAAGCGGATCGGCGCGGCCGCGCGCGGCGTCGTCGTGATCCTGCTCGGCATCACCGCCATCCGCATCGCCACCGGCAGTGGGGGCGGGGGGTCCAGCAACCAGAAGCAGCAGGAGTTCACCGCCGAGCTGCTCAAGCTGCCGGCCGGGCCCGCGCTGGTCGTCATCGCCGCCGCGTGCGTGCTCGGCGTCGCCATCGCCGCGGGCGTCAAGGGTGCGAAGAAGAAGTTCCTCCAGGACCTGAACACGTCGGAGCTGCCGGGGAAAGCCCAGCGCTGGATCGGCACGATCGGGACCATCGGCTACCTCGCCAAGGGTGTCGTCCTGGCCATCGTCGCGATCCTGCTGGCCATCGCCGGGTTCACGGCCGACCCGAACAAGGCCGGTGGCCTGGACGCCGCCCTCAAGACGCTGTCGGCCCAGCCCTTCGGCACCGTGCTGCTCATCGTCGTCGCCCTCGGCCTCGCCGCGTTCGGCGTGTACTGCTTCGGTGCGGCCCGGGCGCACAAGCGCTGAGGGCGTGCCTGTCGGTTTCCTGTCGATCACCGTCCGGAGCTTCGGATCGAGGTGCCGGGTGCCCTACTTTGGGTCGGGTCAGTTGAATATTCACCTACCCGGGAGCTGAAACCGATGTTCGGACGATTCAAGGACGTGGCCCTGTTGCTGGGGAGGATCGGCGTCGCGGTCGTCTTCCTCGCGCACGGGCTCCAGAAGTGGAACAACGGCATCGACGGCACGGCGAAGTTCTTCGAGATGTCGGGCATCCCGCTGCCGACGGCGGCGGCGATCTTCGCGATGACCGTCGAGATCCTCGGCTCGGTCGCCTTCATCGTGGGCTTCCTGCTGCCGCTGGTCGGGATCGGCTACGTCGTCATCTCGGTCGGCGCGCTGCTCTCGGTGCACATCGACAACGGCCTGACCGGCCAGGGTGGCTACGAGCTGGTCCTGGTGCTCGCGCTCGCCGGGCTCGCCCTCGGCTTCAACGGCGGCCGCCTCTCGCTCGACCACCTCCTGTGGGGCCGCAAGCGAGCCCGCCGCGACGTCGAGGCAGGCGAGCTGCAGAACGCCTGAGTCCCCACTCTGCCGCGGCTGGTCGTGAGTGGTAAGTAGGGTTAGAACCCTACTTACCACTCACGACGGCTGCGGCAGACTGCGTTACGCGGGGAGGTCGGCCGTGGTGCGTTCGGCTTCGCGGCGGGCGTCCAGCTTGGCCAGGTCCGCGTTGCTGATGTGGACCAGGTGGGCGCCCGCGGCCAGGGGGACGAGCAGGCCGTCGAGGAAGCCCTCCGGTCCGCTCCAGTCCCGGGTGGACAGTACCCGGTCGTCGGCGGTGAGGCCGAGTTTCGCCGCGCGGGCCCTGGCTTCGGCCAGCACCTCGTCCACAGTGGACTCGAAGAGTGCGGCCGTGCTGCCGGGGATCGGGAACAGCGGGCGGTACTGGTCGCCCGCCAGCCGCGCCTCGCTCAGGTAGTCGAACGCGCCGCCGCCCGGCGGCTCGGCGAGCCCGCGGCCCATCGGGTCGAGCGTCACGACGGCGGTGGCCGCCGCGCCGGTCGGTTCCGGGTCGTCCGGCCCGACGAACGCCACCCGCGCGCCGGCGCCCTCGGTCACCACGCGCGCCCCGCACCACCACGCCCCGAGCAGCACGCCGACGGTCTGCCAGTGCGCCGGGAGCTGCACCGCCACGGCGTCGCCCGGCTCGACGTCGAACTCTTCGGTCAGCCAGTTGGCCGTCTTCGCCGCCCAGTTCGCGGTGGTCGCCACGGACAGCTCGACGCGGCTGCCCAGCTGGTCGTCGTAGTGGGTGATCAACGGTTGGGCGGCCGGCAGCGGGCGCAGCAGCTCGTCGGTCAGGCTCATGGGGACAAGGCTAAAGCGCGGACCACGCGCCGCGCCGGTTGACACGGCGACACGGCTCTCAGTACGTTTGCTTTGAAAGCAAACTTATCTTGGACGCTGGGGGAACTCATGACCGTTCTCGTCACCGGAGCCACCGGACACGTCGGGCGCGCGGTGGTCGAATCGCTCGTCGCGGCCGGTCAGGACGTCCGCGCGTCGAGCCGTGACGCCGCGAAGCTCGACGTTCCGGACGGCGTCGCGAAGGTGAGCGCGGACCTGGAAGACCCCTCGACGCTCGAGCCCGCGCTCGACGGCGTCTCCGCGGTCTTCCTGTACACGCGGCCACAGGGCATCGAGGGATTCGTGAAGGCGGCCGAAGCGGCCGGGGTGCGGCACGTCGTGCTGCTGTCGTCGGCCGCGACGCTCGAACCGGATGCCGCGCACAGCCGGATCGCGGGGCTGCACCGCGCGGTCGAGCAGGCGCTGGCCGCGGGGTCGTTCGCTTCGACGGCGTTGAACCCGGGCGCGTTCGCGACGAACACGCTGGGCTGGCGGGCCGACGTCGCCGAGGGCGTGGTCCGCACGGCGTACCCGGACTCGCGGATCGGGGCGATCCACGAGCGGGACATCGCCGACGTCGCGGCCCGGATCCTGATCGACGGCTCGCACGACGGGGCGTCGCTCGCACTGACGGGCCCGGAACCGATCTCGTTCCGCGAGCAGGCCGAGGTGCTCTCGGACGTTCTCGGCCGGCCGTTGCGGGTCGAAGAACTGACGGTGGACCAGGCGATCGAGCGCATGCTGGCGCTGGGCTGGCCGTCGGACGTGCCGAAGTCGGTGCTCGGGTCCTGGGCGCGGACCGTGCGGGAGCCGTCATTGGTGACGGACGTGGTCCGCGAGGTGACCGGGCACGTGCCGCGGACGTTCCGCCAGTGGGTCGAGGAGCACCGCGCCGACTTCAGTTGACGCAGGTGACTCCGGGGGAGGCTCGGGGCAGCGGCACCGCGGCGGGGGCGGCGCCGCTGCCCGAGCCGCCACCCGAACCGCCGCCCGCCGGGGCCTGGGCCGCCGCGGCCGGGGCGGGGCGGCCCGCCAGCCCCGCCACGAACTCGCGGACCGCCTTCAGGTCGATCTGCACGATGCTCTGCCCGTCCGCACTGCGGCCGTTCGCCGTCACCACCGGGATCGTCGCGAACGTCAGGTCGCCCGACGCGATCCCCTTCGCCTGCTGCGCGAACTGGAGCAGGTCGAGGCCCGGGTCCAGGGTCAGTGACCGGTGGACCGCGTCCATCAGGTCGTTCAGCGTGCCCGGGCTGGTCAGCGTGCCCGCCGACAGCAGCTGGTGCAGCGCCGACGACAGGAACGCCTGCTGCCGGACGATCCGGTCCAGGTCGCCGCGCGGCAGGTTCTTGCGCTGGCGGACGAACGACAGCGCCTCGCCGCCCGAGACCGTCTGCTCGCCGCGGCGGAAGTTCGCGCCCGAGTCCTTGTCCTCGGTCGCGTGGTTCAGGCACACCTTGACGCCGCCGAGCGCCTCGGTCAGCAGGTAGAACCCCAGCAGGTTGATCTCGGCGTAGTGGTCGATCCGCACCTGCGTCAGGTCCTGCACCGCCTGCACCAGCACGCGACGGCCTTCGGTGTCGGAGTCGCGTTCGATCTTCGCCTGGTCGCGCTCGCCCTGCCCCCGCAACGCCTGCGCCGCGCGCGCCTTCGCCACGCCGTACGCCGAGTTGATCTTGGCCTCGCCCCGGCCCGGGATGGCCGTCCAGGTGTCGCGCGGGATCGAGACCGCCGACGGCTTGCCGCCGTTCTTCGGCACCCGCAGCAGGATCATCGTGTCGGTGTTCACCGCGCCGTCGTTGGCTTCGGTGCGCAGCTGCCGCAGCACCCGCGGCGGCAGCGCGTTGCCCTGGGCGTCCGTGCGCGCGTCGCTGCCGACGAGCAGGATGTCCTCGGCGCCGTCGTCCGCGGGCGGTGGCGCGGGCTCACCGGCCCGGGGAGTGAGCGCGTCGGTCGTCGGGACTGTGCTCTGCAGCTGGTCCTTGGTGACGTAGACGTAGCCGCTGGCGCCGAGCGCGAGCAGCGATACCAGCCCGACCGCCACCCGGCGCGTCACCCGGCCCGCGCGACGCACTCGCGACGGCGCCGGAGCGCGCTGCTCCCGCGGAAACGGCGACGGCTTCCAGTCGTCGCTCTCCGTCACTTCCTCGGCGTCTACGGACGGTTCTTCCTGGTCGTCTGCCACGCTGGCTTTCCTCCCCCGAACACCCTGCGTACGCAGTCTAGTTGACGCAGGGGACGTCGCCCGCCGTGATCGGCGGTGCGGCGGGGGTGGCCGGAGCCGTCGGCGGCTTCGCAGCCGACGACGTCGGCGCGCCACCGGTGCCGGCGGCCGAGTTCCGCATGTCCTTGCCCAGCAGCACGCGCACGTGCCCGGCGGGGACGTCCCGGTCCGCCTCGGCCTGCACCGCGGTGCCCAGTGCCTGCTTGACCAGGCCCAGCGCGGCGTCGTCGCCCGGGTGGTAGCGGACGACGGTGGAGTTGCGGGTGCTCAGCCGCTGGTCGGCGGCGAGCGTGAAGCCCTTGCTCTGCAGCGTGGTGTGCGTCTGGCCGGCCAGCCCCGGCGAACCCGAGCCGTCGAACAGCTCCACCGTGACCGCCTGCGCCCCGGCCAGCTGCGTCGACGTCGGCGCCGCCGGGGTGTCGCCGTCCGACGTCAGCCGCGTCACCTCCGCCGCCACCTGGGCCTGGTCGACACGCAGCACGTCGGCGCCGCCGATGGTCGCGTTGCCCAGTGTCGGGATGGTGTGGAACTCGATGTTGCCGCCGGTGAGGCCGCGCATCTGCTCGGCGAACTCGGTCAGGTCCCAGCCCTGCGACAGCACCACGGACTTCTTCACCGCCGACACCAGGTCGGCGATCTTGCCCGGACTGGTCAGCACGTCGGACGAGAGCACCTTGCGGGCCAGGCCGGAGAGGAACGCCTGCTGCCGGGCGATCCGGTCGAGGTCGTAGTTGGGCAGCCCGTAGCGCTGGCGGACGAACGCGAGCGCCTGCACGCCTTCGATCGACTGGCGCCCGCCCGGCAGGTCGACGCCGGACTTCGTTTCCTTGACCGGTCCCTTGAGGCAGACCTCGACGCCGCCGATGGACTTGGTGATCTCGTAGAAGCTCGCCAGGTTGACCTCGGCGTAGCGGTCGATCATGCCCGGCTTGCCGATGAACTTCTCGATCGTGGCGATCAGGTTCTTCCGCCCGGCGACCTTCGCTTCCTGGTCGGCCTGCTTGAGGTCGGTCATGCCCTTGCGCTGCAACGCCCGGTAAGTGTCCGTGTACGCGTAGACGAACGCGCTGTTGAGCTTGTGCTTGCCGAAGCCACCGGTCAGCTCCACCCATGAGTCGCGGGGGAACGAGATCGCGATCGCCTGCTTCCCGTTCTGGGGGATGTGCACGAGGATCATCGTGTCGGTGTTCAGCTCGCCGTCGGAGACGCCGGCGTGCAGCATGTCCAGCACCTCGCGGGGCAGCGGGTTGCCCTGCGCGTCGGTGCGGCTGTCCTGGCCGACCAGCAGGATGTCGACCGCGCCGTCGAGCGGCTTCGCGTGCGCCTCGGTGTCGGCGAAGACGTTCGTGGTCGTCAGGCCGGTGTTCGGGTCGCCGATGTAGTTCCAGCCGTACCAGGTCAGGGCCAGGATCGCGACGGACAGCAACGACACGACGACCTTGCCGCCGCGGCGGGCGAAGACCGCGACACCGCCGCCACGGCGCGCCGGGATGGTCGGCGCAGCCTGTTCGGTCACGCGCTTCCTCCCCTGTGACCCCGTGCTTCCCCCAGGACACCAGTGTGTCTCCACCAGAGACTCTACTGAGGGTGTTGTGGGACCTCCGTAGGCTGGGGGCGGATTGCCCCGTCCGGGGCGTGAGGAAAGGCGGGAAGATGCGGGTCCTGGTCACCGGTGGTGCCGGCTTCATCGGGTCGCACTACGTCCGGCAGGTGCTGACCGGTGCCTACCCGGCGTTGTGTGACGCCGAGGTGGTCGTGCTGGACAAGCTGACCTACGCGGGCAACGAGGCGAACCTGGCCCCCGTGGCCGCCGACCCGCGGTTCCGGTTCGTCCGCGGCGACATCTGCGACACGGCGCTGGTCGCCGACGTGATGGCCGGCGTGGACCTCGTCGTGCACTTCGCCGCGGAGTCGCATGTGGACCGCTCGATCCTCGGCGCCGCCGACTTCGTGCTGACGAACGTGCTCGGCACGCAGAACCTGCTGCAGGCGGCCCTGGAAGCGGGCGTCTCGAAGTTCGTGCACGTGTCCACGGACGAGGTGTACGGCTCGATCGAGCGCGGTTCGTGGACCGAAGACCACGTGCTGGAGCCGAACTCGCCGTACTCGGCGTCGAAGGCGTCGTCCGACCTGGTGGCGCGCTCGTTCTTCCGCACCCACGGGCTGCCGGTGTGCATCACCCGGTGTTCCAACAACTACGGTCCGTACCAGTTCCCGGAAAAGGTCATCCCGCTGTTCGTGACCAACCTGCTCGACGGGCGCAAGGTGCCGCTCTACGGCGACGGGCTCAACGTCCGTGACTGGCTGCACGTGGACGACCACTGCCACGGCATCCAGCTGGTCGCCGACGGCGGCCGCCCCGGCGAGATCTACAACATCGGCGGCGGCACCGAGCTGACCAACCGCTCGCTGACGGAGAAGCTGCTCGAGGCGGTCGGCGCGGGCTGGGACAGCGTCGAGCCGGTCGAGGACCGCAAGGGCCACGACCGCCGGTATTCGGTGGACATCACGAAGATCGGGAGTGAGCTGGGGTACGCTCCGCGCGTCTCCTTCGAGGACGGTCTGGCCGAAACGGTGGCCTGGTACCGGGACAATCGTGCGTGGTGGGAGCCCCTCTCCGGGCGGGCCGCGCTGAGGAAATAGAGGAAGTTTCTGTGCCGCTGACGGTGCTTGTGCCCGGGGGTTCCGGGCAGCTCGGCCGGGATCTCGCCGCGCTGGCGTCCCCTTCGGTGGAGGTCGTGGTCCCGGGGTCCGCCGAACTGGACGTGACGCTGACGGGCCAGGTGCTGGCCGCGGTCGGGGCGTTGGCCGAGCGGGCCCGGGAAGCGGGCACGTGCCCGGTGGTGATCAACGCGGCGGCGTACACGGCGGTCGACAAGGCCGAGACGGACGAGGAGCGAGCGTTCGCGGTGAACGCGGACGGCCCCCGCGTGCTGGCGGCGGCGTGCGCGTCCCGGCGCGTGCCGCTGATCCACGTGTCGACGGATTATGTGTTCCCCGGCAACGCTTCCGTGCCGTACGAGCCTTCGGACGAGCTGGGGCCACGGTCGGCGTACGGCCGCACGAAGGCGGCCGGCGAGGACGCGGTTCTCGGGTCCGGGGCGTCGTCGTGGGTGGTGCGGACCGGGTGGCTTTACGGGCGTTCCGGGTCGAACTTCGTGAAGACGATGGCTTCGCTGGAAGCCTCCCGGCCCACGGTGTCCGTTGTGGACGATCAGGTGGGCGGTCCTACGTGGACGGCCGACTTGGCGGCGGGGCTGCTGGAGCTGGCTTCCCGGGTGACGTCGGGGAACGGGCCGTCGCAGCGGGTCCTGCACGCCACGAACGCGGGCGCGGTGAGCTGGTGCGGGTTCGCGCGCGAGGTGTTCCGCCACCTGGGCGCGGACCCGGCCCGCGTCCACCCCTGCACGACGGCGGAGTTCCCCCGCCCGGCGGCGCGTCCGGCGTACTCGGTGCTGTCGCCGGCGTCTTGGCGGGCGGCGGGGTTGACTCCGCTGCGGCCTTGGGATGAGGCGTTGGACGCCTACTTCGCGACGGCGTAGCAGCTGGACAAGTCGTCGGGAGCGTCGTCGAGGACGGTCGGAAGCATCGCCATGATGGCGCTGCCCAGTATGTGGCTGCCGTCCGACAGGACCGGCCGGCCGGTGACCCGTGCCCAGGCGAGCTCGCCTTCGACGATCGCGTTGAAGATGATCGCGATGTCCAGCCAGCAGTAGCTGCTCTTCAGCCGCAGCCCGTAGGCGGTGGCGACCTTCTCGTAGAGCTTTGCCCACCGGGGCAGCAGCTGGTCGAGTTGCGCGCGGCAGAACTCCCGGACGCGGGGGTGGTTCGGCAGCGCATTCTGCACGATCGTCTGCACACCGACCAGCGGATCTTCCAGCATCGTCCGCACCTCGACATCAGCGAGGACACGCACGAACTCGGCCAGGCTCACCTGCGCGATCAGCTGCTCGCTGGCTGCGTCCATCTGATCCAGGTGACCGCGCTGAGGGGCCAGCCGGAACATGTAGGAGATGAGATCTTCGGTATAGCGGTCTTTCTGCTCCCAGCGATACCGGAACATGTTGACCGTGAGGACTTTTTTGGTGTCACGCGCTTCGTCGGCGGCCTCCGCTTGCTGGAGTATCCGGTCGCGGGAAATGGCCTCGAACAGCTTCGACCGGGTGCCCGTTTCGAAGTCGGGGCCAGTGTGCGCGATCAAGTCGTCGCGGAGTAGTTGAAGCCCAATCTCGAGGAATTCTCGCGTTTCCGGACTGTTCGCTGCCTTGGCCCGGGTCAGCCGGGGTCTGCCGTGGACGATGTCGCGCAGGACCGGTTCGAGGTCGTCGTCTTCAGGGCTGGGTACGCCCGCAGTGACCGGCATGGGGCCTCCTCTGAAGTCACCCGATCGGCGCAACTCGGACTGGTGCGCCGAATGTGGGGACTAGATCTCGGCGCACTTGCCCGGTGTTACCGGATCGGGCTCTCCGATATCGGGCCGTTGCCTCAAGTCGGCTTGGACCGACACCTGCCGGGGAGAGGAACGTGATTTCAGGAGGACCCGAAAGGAGTCGCGATGTTGGTGACAATGCGAGTGAGTACGTTGCTGCGAATCGTCGCCGGGACGGTGCTGGCGACCTTTGTCGCCACTCTCCTTCTGTTGAGCAACGCAGGCGAGGACCACGGTCTCCCGCCTGGCCCCGCGTCGCCCGTCCCGGAAACCCGTGCCTTCGCGACGGCGTCAGTGACGTCCTGAGGCCAGCCGGTAGGCGCCCACCGTCAGTTCCGCGCACGTCCGCCAAGTGAAGTTCGCCGCGTGGGCTCGTCGCGAGGCCGATGTCGCCACCGCGTGCGGGTCCGTCACCGCCGTTCGGAGGGCCTTCGCCAAGCCGTCCACGTCGCCGTACGGGACCAGGCTTGCGCACTCGCCCGCCACCTCGCGCAGGGCCGGGATGTCCGTGCACACCACCGGGACGTCCGAGGCCATCGCCTCCAGGACCGGCAGCCCGAACCCCTCGTCCCGTGACGGCAGCACCAGCGCCGACGCCCCCGCCACCACCGTGCGCAGGTCCACATCGGACAGATAGCCCGTCTGGGACCGGCGGGGGCCGTGCGGGAACGGGCCGGGGCCCGCGAACACCAGGTCCGGCAGGTCCGGCGCCGCGTCGTGGGCGCGGGTCAGCCAGTCCAAGCCCTTCCGGGGGCCCGCCGCCCCGGCGAACAGCAGGTACCGCGCCGGCAGGCCCAAGCGGGCCCGGCGCTCGTCGTCCGGGGGGCGCGCGGTGAACCACGCCGGGTTCACCCCCAGCGGGGTCACCACGATCTTCTCGCGGGAGACGTCGAGGCGCTCCGCCACCGCGTCCGCCACCGCCGCCGTCGGGGTGCAGATGACGTTGGCCCGGCGGGCGCCGCGGCGGACCAGGTCCGGGAGACTTCGGTCGCTCGGGGCCAGCTCGGCCGGGTTGTCCAGGAACGCCAGGTCGTGGATCGTCACCACGCCCGCCGCGCGGAGGCGGCCCGGGAGCACGAAGTTCGTCCCGTGCACCACGTCCGTCGGGCCGGCGAACAGCTCCACCGGCGGAAAGTCCGACCGCAGCCACGCCATCCGCAGCAGCCGCGCCGCCACCGGCATCCCCCGGGCCCGCGCGCCGTACGGGAGCACGTGGCGCAGCCGCCGCCAGCCGCGCAGCGTGAACGCCACCGCGCGCGTGTCGACCTCCGGGATGGACACCAGTTCTTCGCTCAGCGCGGCCGTGTAGCGGCCGATCCCGGTGCGCGCGCCGAGCAGCGGGGTGCCGTCGAGGAGAACGCTCAAGGACCTAGCCACGGCGGAGCCGTTGCTTCGCGACCTTCAACGCGCGACCGCCCACGCGCCGGGCCAGCTCCGCGGGCCCGCCGGCGTCGAGGTATTCGCGGATCAGGTCCAGATCCCGCCGGAGCATCGCCCGGCCGCGCACCGGCGGCGTCGTCACCAGGTCCGCCGAGCCGGGCAGCCGGTCGGCCGCCGGCCGCGGGTCGCGGCAGAACTCCACCAGCGGCTTCAGCGCCTCGGGCCACGCGAACCGCTGCGCGACGACGGCGAGCCGCTCGACGCAGCCCGCGGCGAATTCCTCGTCGTACAACGCCTTCTCGAGCGCGTCGGCCAGCGCGGCGTCGTCCTCGGCCGGGACCACGACGCCGAGCCGTTCCGTCCGGACCAGGTCGGCGAACGCGTCGCCGTCGGTGGTGACGATCGGCAGGCCCGCCCACAGGTAGTCCAGGACGCGGGTGCGGAACGCGAAGGTCGTTTCGACGTGCTCGTAGTGCGTCGTGACGCCGCAGTTCGCGTCCAGCAGCCAGTTCTGGCGGTCGTGGTAGGGCACCCACTGCTCGTTGAAGTAGACGTGCTTGCCGGTCAGCCCCAGCGAATCGGCCAGCCGGATCGTGCGCGTGCCGATGTCCATCTCGGCGACTTCGGGGTTCGGGTGCTTCATGCCGAGGAACACGAGCCGGACGTCGCCGCGGCGACGGCGCAGCTTCTCGATCGCCCGGACCAGGGTCAGCGGGTCGAACCAGCTGTAGACCCCGCCCGCCCACAGCACGACGTGGTCGGTGCCGCCGATGCCCAGCGAGGAGCGCAGCCCCGGCCCGGTGCGCACCGGCGGTTCCGGCGGCAGACCGAACGGGACGACCGCGAGCAGCGACTGCGTGGTCGGGTCGGCGTCGTAGAGGCGCGGCGAAAGCCGGCCCATCGCGGCGAGGTGGCCGAGCCAGAAGTGCCGCTGCCGCTCGGACGCGCAGAGGAAGAAGTCGCCGCGCTCGAGCTGGGCGTCGAGAACGCGGGTGACACCGGCCAGGTCGGCCGCGCGCTGGTCGTCGGGGACGCCCTTGCCCTGCTCCAGCAGCTCCAGGTGCATCGGGTCGTACAGGTCGGCGACGACGATCTTGCCGCTGTGCTGCTTCTTCAGCGACGGCGCCAGCTCCAGCACGTGCCCCTGCAGGACGACGACGTCGGCCCAGGCGATCGGCGCGTCCAGCTCGCGGTGCTTGCCCGCGCTGACCCGGAACGGCGCGGGCGGCGGCGTGGCCAAGGGGTTGGTGGTGATGAGGTGGACGTCGTGCTCGGCGGCGAGCGCGAGGGCGATGTTCCAGGCGCGGATCGCCGGGCCGGCCATCCGCTCGGTGAGCGCGTCGCCGGTGATCACCAGGATCTTCCGGCGCTGCCCGAACGCCTTTTCGATGCCGAACGCCTCGACCAGGATGTCGTGCGCGGCCAGGTAGCGCGGCAGCGGGTACGCGGGCTCCAACGCCTTGCGCAGCAGGGGAAGCAGATCGGCGTCGGTGCGGACGCGGGCGGCCTGCTCGGCGGCGCGGGACTCGGCCAGCGAGGGCAGCTGCTCGACGAACTGGTCGATGGCGAGGAGCCCGGCGAGGGTGGTGCGGGGGATGGCGACGTCGCCGGATTCGATCGGGCCTGAAGGAGCACCGCCGCGCTCGAGATCCAGCTGGGTGGCGTCCAGCTCGCCGCGCGCGGTGGCGCGCCGCACGGCCAGGGCGAGCGCCGCGGGCAGCGCCTTGACGAGCGTCTCGTCGGAGAGGTTCTTGTACAGCGCGGCCAGGGCGTTGCGCTCCAGGAGGAACGTCTCGCGGCCGGTTTCGGGCGTGTCGACCGACGCCATCGTGGCGTGGTGGCGGTGGAACGCCCGCGACTCGGGGACGTACCGGACGCGCCAGCCGCGGAGGTTGAGCCGCCAGCCGAGGTCGACGTCCTCGTAGAACATGAAGAACCGCTCGTCGAAGCCGCCGAGCTCGGCGAACACGCCCGCCCGGACGAACAGGGCCGAGCCGGTGCCGAACAGGACGTCCTTGGCGACCTCGTGCTCGGCCGCCGGGACGTCGGCCAGGGGCGTGCCGGCGTGGCGCTTGTAGCCCATGCCGAACCAGGTGAGGCCGCCGTCGACGAAGTCGGTGCCGGTGCCGTCCCAGTCGAGGACCTTGCTGGCCACGGCGGCGACGCCGGGCTGGGCGCGCAGCTCGGCGACGGCGGCGGAGACCCAGCCGGGCGCCGGGCGGGCGTCGTTGTTGAGGAACCCGAGGACGGTGCCCTTCGCGTGCTTCGCGCCGAGGTTGCAGCCGCCCGCGAAGCCGGTGTTGCGACCGGCCTCGACGACCTGGGCCTGCGGAACGGCTTCGCGGATGCGCGCGGCTTCGGCTGCGTCGGCGGAGTTGTCGACGCAGAGCAGCTCGAGCTCGGGGTAGCCGTGTTCGGCCAGCGCGCGCAGGCAGGTGATCGTGTCGTCGGCGCCGTGGTAGTTGACCACGATCACCGAGACGAGCGGTTGCGGATCCCCCTGCGCCAAAGCCTGCTCCTCGTCGTCGATGCTGGCGCAAGCTTAAAGGCCTGCCCATGCCTCCCAGACCGCGCCTCGGCCGAGCGCCGCGCGGCGGGTGATCTTGCGGCGTGCCCGCAACGTCGCAGGTAACCGCAGGACGACCTCGGCCAGCACCCGGCAGCGCAGGCCGAACCGGAAGTTCGCCGCCGCCGGCCGCCCGGGGCGCAGCGGCAGCACCGCTGTCAACACGGCGAACCGGAGCACCTGGTTCACCGCGACGCCGAGGGGCGCGCAGCGCAGCAGCATGAGCAGCCGGTTGCGCTCGTTCCAGCGGTGGAACTCCGGCGAACCCAGCCCGCTGCTGACGCCGTGGGCGTGCCGGGCGCGGGCGTCCGGCGCCGCGACGACGTCCCACCCGGCCAGCCGCAGCCGCCACGCCGTGTCGGTGTCCTCGTAATAACAGAAGAATCCGGCCGGGACGCCGTGCACGCTCTTGAGCGCGTCTGTGCGCAGCAGCGCCGCGCCGCCGCAGAAGCCGAAGACCTCACCGGCGGGCTCGGTGACGTCGGCACCGTGGCCGTCGGCGGTCAGCCGGACGCCGGCCGACTGCGTGGTGCCGTCGGGACGCACCAGCCGGGACGTCGCCGCGGCGGCCGTCGGCGCCTTTTCGAGGGTGTCTTCCAGCGTCGCGAGCCAGTCCGGCGCGGGTTCGGCGTCGTCGTTCAGCCACGCCATGAGCGGGGTCTGGACCTTTTCGATGGCGACGGCGAGCGCGCCCGCGTAGCCGCGGTTGCGCGGCAGCCGGATCACTTGCGGGTGCGAAGGGTGGGCCGCGAGCAGGGCCGCGGTGCCGTCATCGGAGGCGTTGTCGACCACGAGCGTCCGATGTGGACGCGTCTGCGCGGCGAGCGCGTCGAGGCAGGCCGTGATGTGCCCGGCGCCCCGCCAGGTCACGACTACCACCGTGGTGGCGGGATTCGCGGTCACGTCCCGCACAATAGCCGCGTGCCCGAACTGGTCGTGCTCGCCGAGCAGCTCCTCGCGCCGGTGCCCGGTGGCACCGGGCGCTACACGGCCGAGCTGCTCCCCGCGCTCGCGCGGACCGCGCCGCCGGGCTGGACGGTGTCCAGCGTGGTCGCGCGGCACGCCGATGTGAGCGCGGCTCGGCTGGACGGCGTCGAAGGCCCGCGCGTGCTGCGGATCCCGCCGCGGGCGCTGGTCGCGGCGTGGCAGCTGGGCCTGCGCTGGTGGCCGGGCGGCGACGCGGTGCACGCGCCGACGCCGTTCGCGCCGCCGCGCGCCCCGGCCGGGAAGACGCTGAGCGTGACCGTGCACGACACCGTGCCGTGGACCCACCCCGAGACGCTCACCGCGCGTGGGGTCAGCTGGCACCGGTCGATGATCGCGCGGGCCGCGCGGCGGGCGTCCGGGCTGGTCGTGCCGACGCGGGCGGTCGCCGACGAGCTGGCGGTGCTGATCGACGTCGACGTCCCGGTGCGCGTGGTGCCGCACGGCGTCCGGGTGCCGGCCGGTGACGCGGACCTGGAGCTGCCGGCGCGGTACGTGCTGGCCGTCGGCACGATCGAGCCGCGCAAGGGCATCGACGTGCTGGTCGATGCCGTAGCGACGCTGGAGGGCACGGTGCTCGTGCTGGCCGGCCAGCCGGGCTGGGGCGGCGTCGATCCGGTGGCGCTGGCGCACGAGCGCGGCCTGCCCGCCGAGCGGCTGCGGGTGCTCGGGAAGGTGTCCGACGCCGAGCTGGCGACCGTGCTGCGCCACGCCGACGTGCTGGCCGTGCCGAGCCTCGCCGAGGGGTTCGGGCTGGGCCTGCTGGAGGCGATGGCGGCCGGGATCCCGGTGGTGCACACCGACGTCCCGGCGCTGGCCGAGGTGGCGGACGGGGCCGGGCTGATGGTGCCCCGCGGGGACGCGGCGGCGCTGGCGGCCGCGCTGCGGGAGGTGCTCGGGTCGCCGTCGAAGGCGGCGGCGCTGACCCGGGCGGGGCGAGAGCGCGCCCGGACGTTCACGTGGCGCCGGGCGGCGGAGGCCGTGTGGGCGATCCACCGTCGCGCGCACGAATGAACCTTGTTCTGGTCAGGTCGGCGCTACGGACCGCAGCCGGCCTGCTGCAGTGACTCTGGCGCCGGCCGACGGCAGAACAAGGTTCATTGACCAGCCCGGTTTGCCAGTTCCTCACCAACGCCCGGGGGTGCCGCCGTACTCTGCTGGGGTGAGCGATGACCCCCGGGTGCTGATCGACGCGACCGCGGTTCCCGCGGACCGTGGCGGCGTCGGCCGGTACGTGGATTCGCTCGTCGCCGCCCTCGACGCGGACGGGGCGCGGATCACCGTCGTCTGCCAGCCGCGTGACCTGCAGCTTTACGACCAGCTGGCGCCGCGTTCGCGGGTCGTGCCCGCCTCCCCGGCGACGACCACCCGCACGGCCCGCCTGACCTGGGAACAGGCGACCCTGCCCCGGCTGGCCCGCCGCCTCGGCGCGGACGTGGTCCATTCGCCGCACTACACGATGCCGCTGGCGACGTCGGCGGCCTCGGTGGTCACGCTGCACGACGCGACGTTCTTCACCGACGCGGTGCTGCATTCGTCGGTGAAGGCCCGCTTCTTCCGCGCGTGGACGGCGACGGCGCTTCGGCGGGCGACGCTGTGCGTGGTGCCTTCGGCGGCGACGGCCGCGGAGCTGGCTCGCGTGGGCCCGGTGCGGCACGCTTCCCTGGAAGTGATCCACCACGGAGTGGACACCGAGCGCTTCCACCCGCCATCACCGTCGGAGGTCGCGGCGGCGCGGGCCGCGGTCGGCCTGGGGCGGACGCCGTACGTGGCCTTCCTGGGGGCCCTAGAACCGCGGAAGAACGTGCCGGCGTTGATCCGGGGGTTCGCACGGGCGGTCGCCGGGCGTCCGGACGCGCCGGCGTTGGTGCTGGCGGGTCAGCCGGGGTGGGACACGCAGGTGGAGCGGGCGCTGGACGCGGTACCGCACCGGCTGCGCGTGATCCGGGCGGGGTATCTGCCGTTCGGGACGCTGGCGGGCTTCCTGGGCGGGGCGGAGCTGGTGGCGTACCCGTCGCTGGGCGAGGGGTTCGGGCTGCCGGTCCTGGAGGCGATGGCTTGTGGGGCGTGCGTGCTGACGACGCGCCGGCTGTCACTGCCCGAGGTGGGCGGCGACGCGGTGGCGTACTGCGGAGTCGGGGCCGGCGACGTCGCGGCGGCGTTGGGCGAGCTCCTGGCCGACCCGGGGCGGCGGGCGGAGCTGGCGACGGCGGCTCAGCAGCGCGCGAAGGAGTTCTCGTGGGCGACGACCGCGGAACGGCACCGGGAGGCTTACGCCAAGGCGTGGTCGCGGCACCTCCGCACCCGCTGAACCCGTGATCCGAGGGTCGACACGCGTGATTCCCGAGCCGACACGCGTGATTGCAGGGTCGACACGGGTGCAGCCGGGCTCGTGAGGCGTGTCGACCGCCCCATCACGCGTGTCGACCTCGCAATCACGTGTGTCGGCTTCCTGATCACGTGGGTCGGCGGTTCCGTCGCCTGCGGCTTTCTTCCGGCGGGCGTCCTGTGCCGGGGCACCCGATTCACCCTCGGTGACGCGTGGACAATGGCCGGGTGACTGAGCACCCCCGCTATGGCGACGATGTCGGCGTCGTGACCGTGACCTACTTCTCCGAGGACACCATCGAGCGGTTCCTCGACACGCTCGAGAAGGCCACCGAGCGCGAGGTCAAGGTGGTCGTCGCGGACAACGCGTCCGTCGAAGGCGCCCTCGAGCGGGTCGTCGCCGACCGGACGAACGTTCAGCTGCTCCCCATCGGGGAGAACGTCGGCTACGGGACCGCCGCCAACCGGGGGGTCGCCGAGCTCGATGACCGGTACGGCTGGGTGGTCGTCGTCAACCCGGACCTCGAATGGGAGCCCGGGTCGCTCGACGCGCTGCTCGAGGTCGCCCGGCGGTGGCCGCGGGGCGGGGCCTTCGGGCCGCTGATCCACGACGTCGGCGGCACCGTCTACCCCTCGGCGCGGCTGCTGCCCTCCTTCGGGCGCGGGATCGGGCACGCCCTCTTCGCGAAGGTCTGGCCCGGCAACCCCTGGACGAAGCAGTACCGGCAGGAGACCGGCACCCCGGCCGAGCGCGTCTCGGGCTGGCTGTCCGGCTCGTGCCAGCTGTTCCGCCGGGAGGCGTTCGACTCCGTCGGCGGCTTCGACACGCGCTACTTCATGTACTTCGAGGACGTCGACCTCGGCGACCGGCTCGCCAAGGCCGGCTGGCTGAACGTCTACGCGCCGACCTCGCGCGTCACGCACGAAGGCGGGCACTCGACTTCCCAGGCGTCGAAGAAGATGCTCGCCGCCCACCACGCCAGCGCGTACCGCTACCTCGCCGACCGGCACCAGGGGCTCGCCTGGAAGCCGGTGCTGGCCGCCGTGAAGCTCGGGCTCGCGGTGCGGCTGAAGCTCGAAACCCGCTAGATCCCGTCGAGCCGGCGCGAAAGGTCGGACTTGCCGATGTTCTGCGTCACCGTCGGCACCAGGCCGGTGTCCTCCGGATCGGGCTCCTTCAGGGGGCTCGTGATCTGCTCGGCCTGGGGCCGGCGGGACAGCGGCGTGGGCAGCGGCGTCGTCGGCGACGGCGTGCTCAGCGGTGTGGTCTGCTGCGGGCGGCGGCCGCCCTGGAGCTCCATCCGCCGGGTCGGCGCCGAGCCGGCCAGCGGGTGGTCGTTCTCCTCGATCAGCGACGCCGGCAGCTGCGTGGTCGTGTCGGGGTCGCGGCTGCGGTCGAGCCCGTCGATCTGCGCCCGCGGGATCTGCTGGGTGTTCGCCGAGTCCATCGGTGACGTCGCGCTGTCGGGTGTCACGACGAACACACCGCGCGCCTGGGCTCGTGCGAGCAGGGCGTCCGCCCGATCGCGGGGGTCCATCCCCTCGGCCTCCCGACTGACCCGGGGCCCTCTGGGGGAAGGGCCGCCTGTTTCCTGTCTAGGGTAGGCCCTCGGGGCGAGCTCCGTCAGGGTTTCCCGCGGCTTGTCGCTCAGCGGTGCGTGATACAAGAGGAGATTTCCGTGACGTCCGAGGTCCGAAGCGACGCTGTCGACGCCGTCGTGCTCGTCGGGGGCAAGGGCACCCGCCTCCGTCCATTGACGCTTTCGGCGCCGAAGCCGATGCTCCCGACAGCCGGGACGCCGTACCTGAGCCACCTGTTCTCCCGCATCCGCGAGGCCGGCATCCGGCACGTCGTGCTGGGCACGAGCTACCGGGCGGAGGTCTTCGAGGAGTACTTCGGCGACGGCAAGTCCATCGGCCTGGACCTGGAGTACGTGGTCGAGGAGGAGCCGCTCGACACCGCGGGCGCGATCCGGAACGTGTACGACAAGCTGCGCGCCGACCACGTGATCGTCTTCAACGGCGACATCATCTCCGGCTCGGACCTCGGCGAGCAGCTGCGCATCCACCGCGAGTCCGAGGCCGACGTCACACTGCACCTGCAGCGCGTGCCGGACCCCAGCCGGTTCGGCTCGGTGCCGACCGACGAGACCGGGCGGGTCCAGGCGTTCCTCGAGAAGACGCCGAACCCGCCGACCGACCAGATCAACGCCGGCTGCTACGTCTTCCGCCGCCGCGTGATCGAAGCCATCCCGACCGGACGGCGGGTGTCGGTCGAGCGCGAGACGTTCCCGCAGCTGCTGGAGCAGGGCGCGCACATCCAGGGGTTCGTCGACGAGTCCTACTGGCTGGACGTCGGTACGCCGGAGGCGTTCGTGCGCGGCTCGGCCGACCTCGTCCGCGGTGTGGCGCCGACGTCGGCGCTGCCCGGCCGTCCCGGTGACTTCCTGGTGCTCGACGGCGCGTCGGTGGCCGAGGACGCCCAGCTGTCCGGCGGTTCGACGATCGGCGTCGCGGCCGTGGTGGGGCCGGGCGCGAAGATCGACGGCTCGGTGCTGTTCGACGGCGCCGCGGTCTCCGAGGGCGCGATCGTCGAGCGTTCGGTGCTCGGCCACGGCGCCCGCGTCGGCGCCGGCGCGGTGCTGCGCGGCGTGGTCCTGGGCGACGGCGTGTCCGTCGGCGCCGGGTGCGAGCTCCTGGACGGCGCCCGCGTCTGGCCGGACGTCGTCCTGCCCGACGGGTCCGTCCGCTTCTCGAGCGACGCGTAGCCCGATGTTCTGGCGTCCCGCGTTCGAGGTCGACCTGGGCCGGGTCCTGGGTCCGCTGAAGCGCGGCCGCGGATCGCTCAACATCCTCACGGACGAGCGCGGCATCACCTGGCTCGCGTCGAACACGCCCGACGGGCCCGGGACGCTCGCGCTGCGCCGGCTCCCCGACGGCCGGATCGAGGCGGCGGCCTGGGGCCCGGCGAAGGACCGGCTCCTCGGCGGGGTGCCGGCCTTGCTGGGGGCGAACGACGACGACTCGGGGTTCGTCGCGCACCACGACGTCGTCGCGCGGGCCCGCCGGGCGAACCCGGGCTTGCGGCTCGGGGCGACCGGGGTGGTGTGGGACTGGCTGGTGCTCGCCGTGCTGGAGCAGAAGGTGGCGGGCAAGGAAGCGATCCGGTCGTGGGCCGAGCTGTGCCGCCGGTTCGGCACCCGCCCACCCGGCCCGGCGCCGGAGCGGCTGCGCGTGCCGCCGACACCTTCGCAGGTGCTGGGGCTGCCGGACTGGCACTGGCATCGCGCGGGGGTGGACATCAAGAGGCGGACGGCGCTGGTGAACGCGGCCCGGATCGCCCCGCACCTGGAGCGCGCGGTGGAACTGGGCGGGCTCGAGGGAAGGCATTGGCTGCGCCAGGTCCCGGGCATCGGCGTGTGGACGGCGGCGGAGATCGCCCAGCGCGCCTGGGGTGACCCGGACGCGGTGAGTTTCGGCGACTACAACATCCCGTCGATGGTGGGGAACGCGGTGCTGGGCACGAAGCTGGACGACGCGGGGATGGCGGAGGTGCTGGCACCGTACGCGCCGCAACGGCAGCGAGCGGTGCGGTACCTGGAGGCGGCGGGGCACACACGGCCGCGGTTCGGGCCGCGGATCGAGCTGCGGGACTACCGCGCGATGTGACGGCGGTGGTGCGGTCTCGTGTGGGTGACGTGTGCGGCCGCGGCGCGCGGTTGCCGCGCGATGTGAGCGGAAGCTACTGCTGGGGGTAGCCGCCGCTCGGCGGGGGCGGGTACGGCGGCTGCTGGCCCGGGAAACCGGGTGGCTGCTGGCCGGGGTAGCCCTGCTGCGGCCCGCCAAAGCCCTGCGGCCCACCGAAGCCCTGCTGCGGCCCGCCAAAGCCCTGCGGCCCACCGAAGCCCTGCTGCGGCCCGCCGAAGCCTTGCTGCGGCGGGTAACCCGGCGGCTGCTGCCCCGGATATCCCTGCTGCGGCGGATATCCCGGCTGCTGGTACCCCGGGTACTGCGGCGGGTACGGCGGCTGCTTCGGCTTGTTCGAGTTCACGACGAGCAGCACCACCCCGACGATGCCGGCGATCACCACCAGCAGGATCAGCAGCGTCAGGACGCTCAGCATCAGGCGTTCCCCTCGTCGAGTGCCGCGCGGACGATCGACAGCGCCTCGGCGTCGTCGAGGCCGAGCTTACGGGTGGTCTTCGCGTACTCCGCCGCGGCCTGCTGGGCTCGGCGGCGGGTCTGGTCGCCCGCCGCCGCGACGAAGCTTCCGGCGCGGCCTCGGGTTTCGATCAGGCCCGCCTCCTCCAGCTCGCGGTAGGCGCGGGCCACCGTGTTCGGGGCGATGCCCAGGTCGGCCGCCAGCTGCCGGACCGTGGGCAGCTTCGTGCCCACGGCCAGGCTCCGATCGTTGATCCGCGTGGCGAGCCCGGACCGGACCTGCTCGTACGGCGGGACCGGCGAACCGCTGTCGAAGGGGACGATCACCAGCTCTGCGGACCCGCTCCCGGCCCCGGCAGCTGCTGCTGCGGGAACGACGGCCCCGGTGGCGCGTACTGCTGCGGCGCCGGCGGATACCCCGGCTGCTGCGGGAATCCCTGCTGCGGCGACGGCGGCGCATAACCCTGCTGCGCGAATCCCTGCAAAGGCGGTGGCGGACCCGGCGGCGCAAAACCTTGCTGCGGCGGGAAAGCCGGGAACTGCCCGCTCTTCTTCAGCGCCTCCTCGCGCCGCATCTTCGACACCCGAACCGCCACCACGACGACGAACACGATGATCGCCAGGATCAGCAGGCCGACGACGATGTAGCCGAACACCCCGTCGCCGCCGCCGCTGCTGGTGTGGATGTGCACCCGCTCCGGAAACTGTGTAGCCATCTGGTCCCTCCCTGTCCGCGGACCAGGTTATCGCCCGGCACCGACAGGAACGGCGGCTTTCACCAGATCGGCGAGATCCTCCGACCCCGCCGGGAGCGCGTCCGCCGGCCACCACCGCAGGTCGTCGGACTCTTCGCTGCGCACCGGCGAAGCACCCGGCGGGGCGTGCACCGCGAACCGGACGTCGAAGTGCCGGGTCGGCACCCCGAGCGAGCACGTGATCGGGTGGACGTCCAGGTGCACCGGCTCCGCGACGAGCCGCAGCCCGGCGATGCCCGACTCCTCCGTCGCCTCCCGCAGCGCCGCCCCGGCCAGTGACTCGTCCGACGGCTCGCAGTGGCCGCCGAGCTGCAGCCAGCGGCCGACCCGGGGGTGCAGCGTCAGCAGCACCCGCGTGCCGGTGTGGTCCAGGACCACCGCCGACGCCGTCAGGTGCCCGGCCTCGCAGGAGCGCTGGCAACTGTCCGGGCGGGCGGCCAGGAACCCGAGGAACGCCTGCCGCAACGACTCCTGGGACGCCACCGCCGGCCGCCACGACGAGAGCGTCGTGACGGCGTCCACGTGCAGGCTCACAGCTCCAGCAGTCCTTCCCCGGCCAGTGCCGGGCCGCGCGGGGCCGGCTCGGTGAGCGGCACGCCGACGGCGACCGAGCCCAGCGGCTGCCAGCGCCCGTCGAGACCGAGCACCTCCCGGACGACGTCCGCGGCGAAGATCGTCGACCCGATCCAGCACGACCCCAGGCCCTCTGCCGCCAGCGCGACCAGCAGGCCCTGGACCGCGGCCCCGCCCGCCACGGTGAACATCGTCTTCTCGCACTCGTTGCGGCGGTCGTCGCGGTAGGTGTGCGCGCCGTCCGGGACCAGGAACGGGATGATGATTTCGGGGGCGCGGTACAGGATGTCGCCCCGGCTGAGCCGCTTCGCGATCTGCTCGGGCGTGAAGTCGTCGCCGGTCAGGTCGGCCTGCCACGACTCGCGCATCGCGTCGAGCAGCTTCTTCCGGGCGCCGGAGTCGCGCAGCCAGACGAACCGGACCGGGTGCGTGTGGTGCGGCGCGGGCGCGGTCAGCGCGGACCCCACCGCCCGCCGGATCGAGGTGGGGGAGACCGGCTCGTCCGCGAAGTGCCGCACCGAACGCCGGGCCGGCACGGCTTCCCGGCGGCCCTGCGCGACGGCTTCGTTGGCGCCCAGCCGGAAGAGGTCCTCCTCCAGCGGGCGGACCAGGTCCCGCGCGGTCGAGCCGTCGTCCTCCGGGAAGAACCCGCGGACCACCGCGACCGGCGTCCCGCCCAGCTTGCCCTTGACCAGGTCGGCGGCCGCGGCGAGCTCGTCGGCGATCGCGACCTCGGTGACGGCCAGCTCGTTGCCCTGCCCGTCGACCTCCCCGCGGTAGGCGTGCAGCACCCGCAGTCCCGAAGACCCGATGGCGGCGTCGGTCTGCCCGACCCGCCAGGCCCGGCCCATGGTGTCGGTGACGACCACGGCGACCTCGACGCCGAGCCGCTCCCGCAGCCCGTTGCGCAGCGCGAGCGCCGACGCGTCCGGGTCGGCGGGCAGCAGCGCGACCTCGTCACCGGCCACATTGGACGCGTCGATGCCGGACGCGGCCTGCACGATCCCCAGGTGGTTCTGGGTGATCACGGTGCGCGCGATCCGGGCGACGATCCGCACGGCCTCCTGCTCGACGAGCTTCCGGCGTTCGGCGTCGCGGGCCTCCGGGTCCGACGGCACGCGCACGAGCCTGCCCTCGGCCTTCGAGACGATCTTGCTGGTCACGACCAGGACGTCGCCGGAGCGCAGCCAGGGCGCGGCGGCCACGATCGCGCCGGTCAGGTCGTCGCCCGGGCGGAACTCCGGGAGACCGGTGACGGGCAGGATCTCCAGCTTGGGGGCAGCGTGGTCAGTCAACAGGAGCTCCAGCCAGTTCCAGGGCGGCGCGGGCCATCGCCGCGGTCGCGTCCACATCGGACATCAGCAGCGGGACGTCGCGGACGGTCACGCCCGGCACGTCGGCCGTCTCGCCCTCGGCGATCAGCCAGCCGTCGAGCACGCCGCCGTCCTTGCGCGAGCCGTAGTGGCGGCCGACGGCCTCCGCGGACGTCTCCACGCCGATCGCGGTCAGGCACGCGTCGGCCATCCCGCGCAGGGCCTTGCCGCCGATGATCGGCGACACCCCCACGACCCCGGCGGAGGTCTTGCGCAGCGCGTCCCGCACCCCGGGCACGCCCAGCACGGTGCCCACCGACACGACCGGGTTCGACGGCGCGAACAGGACGGCGTCGGCGTCCTTCAGCGCCCCGAGGACCCCCGGCGCCGGCTTGGCCTCGTCGGCCCCGACCGCGACGATCGAGTGCGCCTTCGGCTCCGCGCGGTAGCGCACCCACCACTCCTGGAAGTGGATCGCCTTCTGCTGCCCGTCCTGCTCCGGGTCGTCGATGACGACGTGCGTCTCGACGCGGTCGTCCGACATCGGCAGCAGCCGGACGCCGGGCTGCCAGCGGTCGCACAGGGCCTCGGTCACCGCCGAGAGCGGGTAGCCCGCGCGCAGCATCCGCGACCGGATGAGGTGGGTGGCGATGTCCTTGTCGCCGAGCCCGAACCAGTCCGGGTCGGCGCCGTAGGCGGCCAGCTCCTCCTTGACCACCCAGGTCTCACCCGAGTGCCCCCACCCGCGTTCCTTGTCGATCCCGCCACCCAGGGTGTACATGCAGGTGTCCAGGTCGGGACAGATCCGCAGCCCGTGCATCCAGACGTCGTCGCCGGTGTTGACCAGCGCCGTCACCTCGTGTCCGGACTCGGAGGCACCCTCGGGTGCCATCCCCAGCGCTGCCTTGACACCCAGCAGGAAGCGGGCCCCGCCCACTCCGCCGACCACTACCACGATCTTCACGACGTCGAATCCTCGCACGAGCCGGGTGCAGGCACCCGGTACCGGTATCTGTGGTGCGGGGCGTAACCGAGCCCCGCGTAGAGCGCGAGCGCGCCCGCATTCCCCTCCGCGACCTGCAACACCGCGCGGTCCGCCCCGTGTTCCACACCCCACGTGTGGACCGCGCCCATCAGCGCGGACGCCAGGCCGCGGCGGCGGAAGGCCGGGGCGACCTCGAGCCGGCCGACGTGCAGCCAGCCTTCGACCAGTGCGCCGCGGACGACCCCGGCGAGGACGCCGTCGAGCACCACGGCGCCGTAGCCGATCTTCCCGCCGCTCAGCACCTGCCGCGCGGCCGGGGAGTCCTCGCCGGGCCGCATCGCCAGCTCCCACCAGCCGGGCGCGGGCTCGTCGCCCACCGTGACGCCCGGGACCGCGGGCGCGGGCTCGAGCGGCGCGGTGAGGACGACGACCTCGTGGCCGGCGCCGTGCCCGGTGGCCGGGAGCCAGCCGGCCGCGGCGATCGCGCGTTCGTTCGGGCTGTCCCGGACCACCTGCACCATCGGGGTGATCCCCCGATCGTGGGCGAAATCACACACTGCGCGCAGGGCCTCGCCGAGCGGGCGAACGGGGTCACCCACGGCCAGCGCGCTGTTGGCACGCCCGGTGAAGCCGTCCGCCCAGCGCAGGCGCCACTCACCCAGGGGATCCTCCACCAGGGGCGGCCATGCTTTGCTGCACGTGATTTCGAGCTTCTCGGCGGCGTTCACCGCTAGATTGTGACGGAGGCGGTGAAAGTCGCGGGAGCGGATTTCGTCAGGAGGCGGGTCGTGGGTATCCAGCGCAAGGACGAGCGGCACAACGAGAAGCTGGTCGACGAGATCGCCGAAGGGTTCAACCGAGCCGTGGGGGAGAAGAAGACCGAAGACGAAGCCCCGAAGCCGCGCTTCGTCATCACCGGCGACGCCCGGGCGACCCCGCCCCCGCGCCGCCGCGAGAGGTGAGCCCCATACCCGGAGTATGGCTAAGGCTTGCCTCACCAACCGAACGGGTGCCGACGCCGCGTAATGTCGGCACCGACTGGCTGTTTGCAGAGAAAAGCAGGAGTGCGCAGTGACCTACGTGATCGCCGAGCCCTGCGTCGACGTGCTCGACAAGGCGTGTATCGACGAGTGCCCCGTGGACTGCATCTACGAGGGCGAGCGGATGCTGTACATCCACCCGGACGAGTGCGTCGACTGCGGCGCCTGCGAGCCGGTCTGCCCGGTCGAGGCGATCTACTACGAGGACGACGTCCCCGACAACTGGTCGGACTACACCAAGGCGAACGTCGACTTCTTCGACGAGCTGGGCTCGCCCGGCGGCGCGTCCAAGGTGGGCAAGACCGCGCACGACCCGGCCTTCATCAAGGCGCTGCCCCCGCAGGGCGAATGAACCGGATCGCGCTGCCCGACTTCCCCTGGGATTCGCTCGCCGAGGTCAAGGCCACGGCCCAGGCGCATCCCGGCGGGGTCGTCGACCTCTCCATCGGCACGCCGGTCGACCCGGTCCCGGACGGCATCCGCGCGGCGCTCGCGTCGGTGTCGGATATCCCCGGGTACCCGACCACCCACGGCATCCCGGCGCTCCGGGAGGCCGCGCGCGGGGCGCTGGCGCGGCGTCACGGCGTCGAGGGCATCGAGCCGGACGCCGTGCTGCCGACGATCGGGTCCAAGGAGGCCGTGGCCTGGCTGCCGCGCCTGCTCGGCTTCGGCCCCGGCGACGTCGTCGTCATCCCGGAGCTGGCCTACCCGACGTACGAGGTCGGCGTGCTGCTGGCGGGCGCGTCGATCCTGCGTGCCGACAGCACGGTCGCGCTCGGCCCGCAGAAGCCGGCCATGATCTGGCTGAACTCGCCGTCCAACCCGACCGGCCAGGTCCTGCCCGTCGAGCACCTGCGCAAGGTCGTCGAATGGGCGCGCGAGCGTGACGTCGTCGTGGTCTCCGACGAGTGCTACCTGGCCCTCGGCTGGGAGTCCGACCCGCGGTCGGTCCTGCACCCGGACGTCTGCGGCAGCCGGACCGACGGCCTGATCGCGGTGCACTCGCTGTCGAAGTCGGCGAACCTGGCCAGCTACCGCGCCGGGTTCCTGACCGGCGACCCGCGCCTGATCAAGCAGCTGCTGGAAGTCCGCAAGCACGCGGGCATGATCGTGCCGCGCCCGGTCCAGGAGGCGATGGTCGCCGCCCTGGCCGACGACGAGGCGCTGGAAGTCCAGCGCGAGCGCTACGCCCGGCGCCGGCTCGTGCTGCGGAAGGCGTTGCTGGACAACGGCTTCCGCATCGACCACTCCGAAGCGGGCCTCTACCTCTGGGCCACCCGCGACGAAGACGCGGCCGCGACGGTCGCGTGGCTGGCCGAGCGCGGGATCCTGGTCGCGCCCGGGACGTTCTACGGCCCGAAGGGCGGCAAGCACGTCCGCGTCGCGCTGACCGCGACGGACGAGCGCGTGGACACCGCCGTGGAGCGCCTGACCGCCGGCTGAGCCGCCGGAAAGTGTCGGTGCCCCCGGCTACGGTGCCGAACATGACCATGACGATCGAAATGGCCCGCTTCACGGTCGACGAGAGCGCCGTCGCGCAGCTGGTGGCGGAGCGCCCGGCGATGGTCGAGGCGATGCGCCGCCGGTTCCCCGGTTGCCTCGCCGCCTACCTGACCAGGGAAGAAGACGGCGGCTGGCTCGACATCGTGCTGTGGCGCAGCCGGGCCGACGCCGAGGAGTCCGCCCGCCTGATCGGCACCGTGCCCGAGTGCGCCGCCTGGTTCCGGCACATCACCGAGTCCGCCGGGCTGCGGCACGTCGAGGTCGTCGACGGGTGGCCGGAGCCCGGTCAGTAGTCCCGGCCGGTGAGCCCCCGGTAGACGAACCGGGTGAGCAGTTCGATCGCCTCTTCGTCGGTCGGCCGTGCCCAGCCCGCCGGGGCGTCGTGCAGCCACGTCGCCGCGAAGGCGTCGACGAGGTTGTAGATCAACATCCCGCAGCGGTCCGGGTCCGTCGGCAGCCGCATTCCGGCGCGGGTGATGTACGCGAGGTGGTCGTCGAGGTCGGCCGCCTGGGAGGCGCCGAACTGCGCCACCGTGCGCGCGAACGACTCGCTGACCATGGCCGCCTGGCGCAGGGCCAGCATGGTGGCCGCGTTGTCCCGGTAGAAGTCCCAGTACTGCTTGACGTGCCAGCGCACGGCGGCGGGATTGCTGAAGTCGGCGAGGTGGTCCTCGCTGTCGGCGCTTTCGTCGCCGGACGCCGCGATGTCGGCCATGAGCGCTTCGAGAAGCTCTTCCTTGCCCGCGAAGTGGTTGTAGAACGACCCCGCGGCCCGGCCCGCCTCGGCGGTGATGTCGGTGATCTTCGTGTTCAGGTAGCCCTTCCGGGCGAAGACGCGCTTGGCCGCGGCCTTGAGCGCGGCCTCGGTCTCCGCGGCCTTTTCCTTGCGGCTCGTCGCCGTCATCGCCACCTCCCTTGACAGAGGACGCTAGCAGCGCCATTCTGAATCCAGATTCACTGAACTCAAATTCACTGGGAGGGTGACATGGACACTCGGGTGCTGATCGCGGGAGCGGGACCGACCGGGCTGACGCTGGCCATCGAGCTGGCGCGGCGGGACGTCGCCGTGCGGATCATCGACAAGGCCGAGACGTACTTCGTGGGTTCGCGCGGCGACGGGATGCAGCCGCGCACGCTGGAGGTGTTCGAGGACCTGGGCGTGCTCGACGCGGTGCTGGCCGCGGGCATGGCCCCGGTGCCGACGAAGATCCACCTCGGCGGCGAGGTGGTCGGCGAGCGGATGATGTTCGACCCGGTCGAGCCGACGCCGTCCCGGCCCTACTCGACCGGCTGGTTCCTCGGCCAGTCGCAGACCGAGGGCATCCTGCGCGACCGGCTGGCCGAGTTCGGCGTGCGCGTCGAGCTGAACACCGCGCTGACCGGCTTCGAGCAGGACGGCGACGGCGTCACGGCGACGCTGAGCACGGGCGAGACCGTCCGCGCGGAGTACCTGGTCGGCGCCGACGGCGGCAAGAGCTTCGTGCGCAAGGCACTCGGGATCGCGTTCGAGGGCACGACCGACGAGTCGATCCGGATGCTGCTCGGCGACGTCGTGGCCGAGGGGCTGGACCGCGGCTACGGCCACTGGTTCGCGACGCCGGACGAGCCGATGAGCGGCATGATGTTCAGCCCGCTGCCGGGCACGCCGCACTTCCAGTTCGGCGCGGCCCTCGGCGACGGCGAAACGGACGTTGAGACGGCGTTGCCCGCGGTCCAGGCCCGGCTCGACGTGTTGAGCGGCGGCCAGGTCAAGCTGTCCGACCTGGCCTGGTCGACGGTGTGGCGGCCGAACATCCGGCTGGCGGCGAGCTTCCGCGAGGGCCGGGTGTTCCTGGCCGGCGACGCGGCGCACGTCCACCCGCCGACGGGCGGGCAGGGCCTGAACACCGGGATCCAGGACGGCTACAACCTCGGCTGGAAGCTCGCGGACGGGTCACCGGAGCTGCTCGACAGCTACGAGATCGAGCGGCGCGCGGTCGCGGCCCGGGTGCTGGGGGTCTCGGCGGGCCTGCTGCAGAAGTACGTCGACGGCGACGACGACGCCCACCGGCGCGGGGAGGACACGCAGCAGCTGGACATCACCTACCGGGGCGGTCCGCTGTCGCCGGCGGGGACCGGGCAGCTGCGGCCGGGGGACCGGGCGCCGGACGCACCGCTGGTGGACGCGAACGGCAAGCGCGTGCGGCTGTTCGAGCTGTTCCGCGGCCCGCACGCGACCGAGCTGTTGTTCGGCGAGGGTGCGACGCCGGGGTACCGGATCCTGCCGGCGGGCAGCGTGGCGACCGGCGCGGACCTGGTCGACGAGGGCGGCCACGCGTACGCGGCCTACGAGGCCGACGGCGGCCGCCGGGTGCGGATCCGCCCGGACGGTTACGTCTGGTCGATGTCGTGAGTGGTAAGTCGGGTTAGAACCCGCCTTACCACTCACGACCGGTCAGGGGTGGAGGGCCTTGGCGGCGGCGTCGACCGCCGCCCAGGAAGCCCGCCAAGCCGCACGGGCCTCGGCGCGGCGGCCGAGTTCACGCTCGGCGATCCGGCCCGCGACGAACCCCATCGGGCCGTCCGCCGACTCCAGGACCGTGCGCATCCGCTCGGCCGCGAGCACGGCGTCCTGGTGGTCGCCCAGCACCGTCTGGAAGTCCTTCGTCGTCTTGAGCAGCTGCTTGATCTTCGGTGCTTGCTTCTTCTTCGCCGACGTCTGGGCCAGCTCCGCCGCGTAACGCAGCTTCTTGCCGTGGATGCGCAGCGCGTGCAGGTCGTCGTCCGGAGGGTCCGCGGGCAGCGCGCGGACCGCCTTGGCCAGCTTCCGGTGCGGCTTCGCCAGACCCGCGATCAGGTCGTGCGGCCGGTCGGACGGCGCGCCGGCCTCCGTCCGCGTCAGCAGGCTGACCTCGCGCAGCAACGTCGAATACCGGGCACTCGACAGCGCCCGCGTCAGACGCCGTTTCGCAGTGGCCCGCTCGCTGACGAACTTCGCCACCAAGCGGCGGCCGGGCGCCTGGTCGCGGACCTCGAAGTCCGCGATGACCTCGCGCAGGTGCCCGATCAGCACGTCGTAGTCGCGCACCTCGCCGAGGGACTGGCCCAGCCAGCCCAGCTCCGCGCGCACCGGCTCGGCGCCGTCGCCGACCAGCGAGCCGGACAGCTTCAGCACGCTGCGCATCCGCCGCAGCGCCACGCGCATCTGGTGCAGGTCCTCCGGATCCGCTCCCGAGCGCGTACCCGGTTCGTGCGCCAGCAGCGCGCGGATCTCGCGGTCGAGCTTGGCCCGCACGTGGTGGCCGGCCGGGTCGGCCGGACGCGCTTCGACGGGCGCGTCCGGCAGGCCCAGCTCGGCCGGAGTGCGACGCAACGATTCGGTGGTCACAAGATGAATAGTAGGTGAACGAACACCTTAGTCGTTGGCGTGCAGCGCGGCGTTCAGCTCCACACCCGAGCCGGTGCGCGGGACGACCTCGACCGCGCCCGTCGCCGAGTTGCGGCGGAACACCGCGCCCGAAATGCCGTTGAGCTCGCGGGCTTTGACGACCTTGCCCTCGACGACGACCTTCGTGCCGGCCGTCACGTACAGGCCCGCCTCGACGACCGCGTCGTCGCCCAGCGAGATCCCGACGCCGCCGTTCGCGCCGATCAGGCAGCGCTCGCCGAGCGAGATCGTCTCCTTGCCGCCGCCGGAGAGCGTGCCCATGATCGACGCGCCGCCGCCGACGTCCGAGCCGTCGCCGACGACCACACCGGCCGAGATCCGGCCCTCGACCATGGACGCGCCGAGCGTGCCGGCGTTGAAGTTGACGAAGCCCTCGTGCATCACCGTCGTGCCGGACGCCAGGTGCGCGCCGAGCCGGACGCGGTCCGCGTCGCCGATCCGGACGCCGGACGGCAGGACGTAGTCGACCATCCGCGGGAACTTGTCGACGCTGTAGACGGTCACCGGGCCACGCGCGCGCAGCCGCAGCCGGGTCGTCTCGAAACCCTCGACCGGACACGGGCCGTGGTTCGTCCACACGACGTTGGCGAGCAGGCCGAACATGCCGTCGAGGTTCTGGCCGTGCGGGCGGACCAGCCGGTGCGAGAGCAGGTGCAGCCGCAGGTACATGTCGTGGGTGTCCGCGGGCGCGTCGGCCAGCTTGCCGATCGTGGTGCGCACGGCGACGACCTCGACCCCGCGGTCGGTGTCCGGGCCGAGCAGCGCCGCGGCGGCCTCGCCGAGCAGCTCGGTCGCCTCTTCGGCGCTCAGGCGCTCGGTGCCGGGGGTGCCCCCCTCGACCAGCTTCGGGTGCGGGTACCAGGTGTCGAGGACCGTCCCGTCGGCGGTGACGGTGGCCAGCCCGACGCCGCTGGCGCCGGTCGTTTCGGGGTTCGGGCTCTGCTCGCTCACGGCCCTCACCGTAGTGGAGTGACGCGGATCAACCACTCGTGGGCCGGGCGTCTACCTGCTTCTTCAGGCCGGAAAGGGCGGCGGCGATGTCGACCAGCGCCTGCGAACACGGGCCGCCCGCGGCCGGGACGGTCGTGCAGCCCGCGCTCCGGAACTCCCCGACCGCCTGGTCGAGCTTGCCGGCCTCGGCGGTCAGCTGCGGGTCGCGGTCGTCGGCGCGCTTGCGGGCCGCGCCCGGCACGTTGCCGACCTCGGTGACGTACTTCTCGCAGCCCTTCGGCAGCTGGGTGCGCGGGCTCGCGTAGCACTGGTCGACGGTCAGCGCGTCGAGCTTGGTCGGCAGCGCGTCCGGACCGGGCTCGCCGCCTTGGCGCGGGGGCGTCGGGCCGGCCTCGTTCCCGCAGCCCGACAGGACCAGGACCAGCAACGCGCCGCCCACGGCGACTCCGAACCTGCGCACACCCCCACGGTAGCGTGCGGGCCATGAGCCTCGACCTGCACGCCGATCCCGTGGACCTGACCGCAGCGCTGGTGGACATCTTCAGCGTGTCCGGCGCGGAGGCCGAGATCGCGGCGGCGGTGGAGGACGCGCTGCGGGCGCAGGCCCCGCACCTCGAGGTCGTCCGCAACGGGGACGCCGTCCTGGCACGGACCGACCTCGGCCGCGGGTCGCGGGTGGTGCTCGCCGGGCACCTGGACACCGTGCCGGAGAACGGCAACCTCCCGTCGCGGCGCGAAGGCACCGGTGACGAGGAGCTCCTGCACGGCCTCGGCACGGTCGACATGAAGGGCGGCGACGCGGTCTTCCTGCACCTCGCCGCGACACTGCCCGCGCCCAAGCACGACGTCACTTTCGTGTTCTACGACAACGAAGAGGTCGAAGCGGTCAAGAACGGCCTCGGCCGGATCGAGCGCGAACTGCCGGAGTGGCTGGCCGGCGACCTGGCGATCGTCGGCGAGCCGTCGAACGGCGTGATCGAGGCCGGCTGCCAGGGCACCATGCGCGTCGAGCTGCGGCTGGCGGGGAAGCGGGCGCACACCGCGCGGGCGTGGATGGGCGAGAACGCGATCCACGCACTGGCCGAGCCGTTGCGGCGGCTGGGGGAGTACACGCCGCGGATCGTCGACATCGACGGGCTGACCTACCGCGAGGGCCTCCAGGCGACGTCGATCAGCGGCGGCGTCGCGGGCAACGTGGTCCCGGACGCGGCGGTGCTGACGGTGAACCACCGCTTCGCCCCCGACCGCGACGCGGCGGCGGCCGAACGGCACCTGCGCGAGGTGTTCGACGGATTCGAACTGTCCGTTGTGGACATGTCGCCGGGAGCGCTGCCGGGCCTGTCGGCCCCGGCGGCGGCGGAACTGGTGGCGGCGGCGGGCGGCCGCGCGGCGGCCAAGCTGGGCTGGACGGACGTGGCCCGCTTCGCGGCGCGCGGCATGCCGGCGGTGAACTTCGGCCCGGGCAACCCGACCCTGGCGCACACGAAGCAGGAGAACGTCCGGACGGCGGAGATCCGCCAGGTCACCGAGGTGTTGCGCACGTTCCTGGGCTGACTCCTGTGGTCGTCGTCACACCGGGGTGTCCTGAGCTGCGGTGACGCTGCGCGACCGCAGGTCACCGCAACTTTTCCCGCCCGCGGCCCGTATGTCCTTCTGAAGCCGCGCACCCCGGGAGGACCCATGCCGAAAACCGCGAGACGAGCCGCGGCCGTGGCCGTGCTCGCCCTGGCGGTGGGCGGGTGCGGCGGGGAAAGACAGCCGGTGGCCGCGCCCGCGGCCGGGCCGGTCCTCACCGCCATCGGCGAGGCCACCTCGATCCCGCCGCCGCCGGCCGAGCGGGAGCCGGTGACGCAGAGCGCGCCCGTCGAGGTCGCCATCAGCTTCCCGCGGACCGGGTCCGGCCAGTGGATGTTCACCCCCGGCAGCGACGAGGTCGCCGGGAAGTCGGGCCGGCTGATGCGCTACCGGATCGCCATCGAAACCGACATCGACGGCGTCGGGCCCGGCGAGTTCGCCAAGAAGATCCGCGCCATCCTCGGCGACCCGCGCGGCTGGACCGCCGGCGGGCAGTGGCGGCTGCAGCAGGTCGGCCCGGCCGACAGCGCCGACTTCACCCTCTACCTCGCCACGCCGGCCAGCCGCGACCGGCTGTGCGGCGGCACGCCGGACAGCTACACCTCCTGCCGCAACGGCAGCAACGTCGTGCTCAACGTCGCCCGCTGGGCCAACGCCGTCCCGAACTACGGCGCCCCGCTCGACGCCTACCGGCAGTACATGGTCACCCACGAGACCGGGCACCGGCTCGGCCAGGGCCACGAACTCTGTCCCGGCCCGGGCAAGCCGGCGCCGGTGATGGAGCAGCAGACGCTCGGGCTGCACGGCTGCGTCCCGAACCCGTGGCCGTTCCCGGACGGCACCCGCGAGTACGCCGGCCCGCCGGGCGAGTACAACGACCCGATCCCGGCGGGCGACTCCTGATCGGCCGTTAGGCTCGCCGGCATGCCGGACAGCACCCCGACGTCCCGCGTGGTCGGCGGCGACGTCGTCGAAGGACGGCAACGCCTCGTCTTCGTCCGCAACCGCAACTACCACGCGCTCGGCCCGCTCGGCGTCTTCGCGGACGGCGCCGTCCTCTGGAACTACGAAACGACCGATTTCGACGGTCTCCGTGCCGCGTTCGACGACGGCACGCTGACCCTGACCCCGCCCGAGGGTGCACCACTGATCATCGCCGGCACGGCCAAGGGAACCGTGCCGGCGCTGGAGTCGTGGCTGACCCCGGAGCTGGTGATCGGCGAGCTCGCCGACGAGGTGGACCAGCTCAACGACCGGCCGGATTCTTCCGGGCGTTGCCGGGACGCGCTCCAGGCGTATGCCGCCGATCCGAGCGGCGCCAACCTCGAGCTCGTGCGCGAGGCCTACCACGCGGTGCCCGAACACCGCCGGATCTTCCTGCTCGGCGACATGGACCAGAACGACGTCCCGGTAAGGATCCTGCTCGCCGAGGCGGGCGAGACGATCCCGGCCCGGCGCGAAGGCCGGACGCTCACGGTGACCCCGGAAATCCGGGAGTGGGCGCTCGACTACTTCCGGCGGAGCGAGGCCGGTGTCGCCCGGGACCGGGTCCGGCGGGTGGCGGACGGACCGGAGACGGCCGTCCCGCTGGTCGTGGGCGGGCACGTCTACCCGAGTGGCTGGCCCGATCCGGCGGGCCTGGAAGTCCTGCAGATCGACTACCCGGCGACGGTGACCCGCGGCGGCCGGGAGTACGCGAGCGTCATGCACGCGTACTGGGCGCTGTCCACCGACGACACCGGCTGGCACGACCGGATCGCCGCCGCCTCCCGTGGCCTCGACGCCCGGACCCTCGGCGAGGAGGCGCCCCGGCGGGCGGGCTGGCCGGCGGCCCGGCTGGGCGTGATGGCCGCGCTGCTGCGGGACAAGTTCGAGCGGCACCCGGCGATGGCGGCGACGTTGCTGGGCACGGGGGACGCCCGGCTGCTCTACAGCGACTGGGCTTCGAAGTACTGGAGCTCGAGCGGCGCCGACTGGCTCGGCCGGCTCCTGGAACTCGTCCGTTCCGAGCTGGCGGCTCGTGAGTGGTAAGGCGGGTTCTAACCCGCCTTACCACTCACGAGCGGTTCAGCGGCCCTGGAGGGACTTGACGTTGTTGCCGAACGTCCAGCCCTTCGAGCCGTCCCAGTTGATCGACCAGTCCATCAGGCCCTTCAGGCCCGGGACCGACCGCCACGCCTGGGAAACCAGGCTCGGCGACATGTACCCGCCGCCCGCGCCCGGCTGGGCCGGCAGGCCGGGGACCTGCTTGTCGTAGGGCACGCGGATCGTCGTGCCCTGCACGACCAGGCCGTTGTTCAGGCACTGCGTCTGCACGGTGAAGCCCTGCACGGTCCCGGCCTGGTAGGAATCCCCGGAGCAGCCGTACATGGATCCGTTGTAGTACTGCATGTTCAGCCACCACAGGCGGCCGTTGTCGGCGTACTTCTTGATGATCGGCAGGTACGCGCCCCAGATCGAGCCGTAGGTGATGCTGCCGCCGGTCACGTACGCGGTCTCCGGCGCCATCGTGAGCCCGAAGTTCGACGGCATCTGCGCGAGCACGCCGTCGATGATCCGGATCAGGTTCGCCTGCGACGCCGAAAGCGTCTTGATGTTCCCGCTGTTGGTCAGCCCGGTCTCGATATCGATGTCGATGCCGTCGAAGTTGTACTGCTTCAGGATCGGCACGACCGTGGCGACGAACCGGTCGGCCACCGCCGACGACGAGAGGTCGATCCCGGCGGCGGCCCCGCCGATGGACAGCAGGATCGTCGCGCCCGCTTCCTTGGCGGCGCACATCTCCGCCGGCGTGGACACCTTGACCCCGGCGTCCATCCCGTTCTCCCACAACACGGTCCCGTCGGACCGGATCACCGGGAAGGCGGCGTTGACGACGTTGTAGCCGTGCTGGGCCATCCGGCTGTCGGTGATCGGGATCCAGCCCAGCCCGGGGTGGACGCCGTTCGCGGCGCCGTCCCAGTTTTCCCAGTACCCCTGGAGGACCTTGCCCGCCGGACGCGATTTCACCGCGCACGTGTCGGCCTGCACCGCCCCCTGCGCGGGGGCCGAGACGAACAGCGGGACGGCCAGTACCGTGGCCAGCAGGGTTGCGAACAAGCGACCGGACATCCCGGCTCCCATCGTCGTTGAAGGGCGGACGCGGCGTGTCCGCCCAACATAAGCGCCGTGGGCGACCGGTGACTACCTACGAACGGGTGGTCTAGACAAATTCGCGGGGGCGGCACTTTCCCGTGGAAGTGCCGCCCCCGCCCGGGTTCAGACGGTCAACGTCCAGGAGGACAGGTAACCGGTGTCGGCGGGGCCGACGTCTCGGATGCGGAGCTGCCACGCGCCGTTTGCGGCCTCGGAGGAGGCGTTGACGGTGTAGGTGGTGTCGATGTTCGGCGTCGAGTCGCTGCTGGAGTTCTTCAGCCGGTACGCCGTGCCGTCCGGAGCGACCAGGTCGAGGACGAGGTCACCGCGGTAGGTGTGGGTGATGTGCACCTCGACCTTCGTGGTGCTGGACGCGTTGCGCGCGCAGCCCGCGACGTTCGCGGCGCTGTTCACCGCGGCACCCGGGTAGTCCGGGATGTCGAGCCGCGTCGAGTTGGTCACCGGCGCGCACGACGAACTGCCGACGCCCAGGGAGAACGTCGCCGTGTGGTCGGCGTTCGCGCCGTCCGCGGTCACCGTGACCGGGAAGGTGCCGGTCGGCGTCGACGACGTGGTGGTGATGGTCAGCGTCGAGGAGCCACCCGACTGCACGGTGGCCGGGCTGAACGACGCCGTCGCTCCCGCGGGCAGGCCGGAAGCGGACAGCGAGATCGACTGCGCCGAGCCGGACGTCGTCGCGGTGCTGACGGCGACCTGCAGCGACTGTCCCGGTTGGACGGTCCCGGACGTCGGGTTCAGCGACACGGAGAAGTCGTTGCCCTGCGACGTGCCGACGGCCAGCTTCCACAGCGCGTAGGCGATGGCGTCGCTGTTCTTCTCCAGCGGCGGGTCCGGGATGTTCGCCGTCGTGTCGCAGGCGCGGTGGTAGCAGTTGTCGAACGGTGAACCGGCGGTGCCGCCCCACTTCTGGGCCTGCGCCGCGCTCTTGATGTCACCGGCGCCGGTGGCCAGGCCGCCGACCGGGATGCCCGCGCTCTTGAAGGACGCGTGGTCGGACCGCCCGTCGCCTTCGCTGTCGCCCTCGGTCTGGATGCCGATGGAGGCGAAGTACTCGTCGAAGACCGCCTTGATCGAAGCGACGTCGTCGTAGACGAAGTAGCCCCAGTTCTTCGAGCCGATCATGTCGAAGTTGAGGTAGGTCTTGATCTTCGTGCGCTCGCTGCTCGGCAGGTTGTTGACGTAGTACTTGGAGCCGATCAGGCCGGACTCCTCGTCGGCCCACCAGCCGAACCGGACGCGCTTGGCCATCGCCGGGTTCGTGCGGGCCAGCGTCAGCGCGACCTCGAGGATCGACGCGCTGCCCGAGCCGTTGTCGTTGATGCCGGGGCCGGCGCTCACGCTGTCGAGGTGCGCGCCGAGCATGATGACCTGGCTCGCGTCGCCCTGCGGCCACTCGGCGATCAGGTTCTGCGACTGGCCGAGGCAGCTGGTGCAGGTCTGCCGGGTCGTGGTGTACCCGGCGTTCTTCAGCAGGTTTTCCACGTAGGACACCGATGCCGCGTACCCGCCGCCGCGAGCCGAGCGGGTGCCGCCGTTGTTGTTGGCGATGGTCTGCAGCTGGTTGAGGTGGCCCTTGATGTTGGCCAGCGAGATGTCCGGCGCGGCGAGCGCCGCGGCGGGCGCGGCGGTGGCCGCCGGCGCGCTGACGACGCCCAGCACGGCGGCGAGGGCGGTGACCCCGGCGCCGAGTCGTGTCTTCCACTTCATGGCGGTGAATTCCTTCGGTGGGGGTGGGGGAGGACGCCCGTGAAGGCCGCACCTGGCTGGTGCGGCCTTCACGGAGTGGGGAGTGCTACACGGTCAACGTCCAGGAGGACAGGTAACCGGTGTCGGCGGGGCCGACGTCTCGGATGCGGAGCTGCCACGCGCCGTTTGCGGCCTCGGAGGAGGCGTTGACGGTGTAGGTGGTGTCGATGTTCGGCGTCGAGTCGCTGCTGGAGTTCTTCAGCCGGTACGCCGTGCCGTCGGGGGCGACGAGGTCGAGGACGAGGTCACCGCGGTAGGTGTGGGTGATGTGCACCTCGACCTTGGTGGTGCTGGACGCGTTGCGGGCACAGCCGCTGACGGTGTTGGTGCTGTTGACCGCGCTCGCCGGGTAGTCCGGGATGTCCAGGCGGGTCGAGTTGGTCACCGCGGCGCACGACCCGGTGGTGCCGACGGACAGCGTGTAGGTCGCGGTGTGGTCGGTGCTGGCCCCGTCGGCGGTGATGGTGACGGGGTAGCTGCCGGTCGGGGTCGACGCGGAAGTCGCGATGGTCAGCGTCGAGGAGCCACCCGAGGAGATGGTCGCCGGGTTGAACGTCGCGGTCGCGCCGGCGGGCAGGCCCGAGGCGGACAGCGTGATCGACTGCGCCGCGCCGGAGGTGATCGCGGTGCTGATCGTGGTGGTCGCCGAGGCCCCCGGCTGCACGGAACCCGAAGCCGGGTTCAGCGCGACCGAGAAGTCCGGCCCGCCACCGCTGCACGAGGTCGGCTCACCGCTGACCGTGGTGACGGAGATGGCGTCCCACGCGGCCTTGGTGGTGTTGTACTCGACGCAGCTGCCCGGGAAGAGCGCGATCGCGGCTTCGAGGGTGGCCTTGCGGGCGGCCTTGTGGTTCCACGACGAGGTCTTCTTCAGCAGGCCGTTGTAGAAGATCTTGCCGGCCTTCTGGATGCCGAGACCGGTGACGGTCGAGCTGTTGCAGGTCGGGCTGGCGGGCTTGCCGCCACCCGGGTTCGAGCCCTCGGCCAGCAGGTAGAACCAGTGGTTCTGCGGGCCCGCGGCCGCGTGCACCTCGGTGCTGGGGATCGACGACGAGTAGCAGTTCGGGTCGCCGACCTTCGACGGCTGGTACATGTAGCGGATCGGGCCCTGGCCGACCAGGTTGACGCCCTCGCCGACCTCGTAGTCCGGGGTGTCCTTGGCGTTGTTCGCGTACGCCTCGGTCAGCGCGCCGAAGATGTCACCGGTCGACTCGTTCAGGCCGCCGTT
The DNA here is from genome assembly GCA_049998155.1 of Amycolatopsis sp. cmx-13-12. Lineage (GTDB taxonomy): Bacteria > Actinomycetota > Actinomycetes > Mycobacteriales > Pseudonocardiaceae > Amycolatopsis. Next base: position 755,193 of record JAEBES010000004.1, read on the forward strand.
CTCGTTGCCGGAACCGGCGCCGCCCGGGGTGAACTGGAAGATGCCGTGCCCGAACTCGTGGCCGACGACGTCCATCGAGGTGGCCTGGCGCTGGTTGTCCTGCGAGTGGCCGAAGTGCGTCGACGAGCCGTTCCAGTACGCGTTGACGTCGGACAGGCCGACGGACGCCGGGTAGCCGGTGCCACTGCCGTTGATGCCGTTGCGGCCGAGCCAGTCGGCGAGCATCTTCCACTCGGTCTGGACGCTGTAGAGGACGTCGACGCAGCCGGTTTCGAGGTCCGTGCCGGAGCCGTTGCCCCAGTTGTTGTCCGGTCCATTGTAGACGGAACCGCCCTCGCGGCCGCAGCTGATGCCGGTGCGGCCCGGGTCGCGCAGCGTGTACGTGCTGCCGGACTGCGTCGTGTCGATGGAGACGTTGCCGACGTAGTAGCTGTTGCCGGTGCCGGCCACGTTCACCGTGGCGGGCTGCGCCTGCGTGCGAGCACCCGAGGCGAACGTCTTGACGTCGTCCCGCTTGTCGAGCACCGCGCCGGTCGCCGCGTCGACGAACACGTGCAGGTTGCTCGGCGCCGTGGCGGTCCGCCCGGCGACGACGACCTCGTAGGCCAGCTTCGGGCTCGCCCCGGCCAGCACCACCTTCTCCGGCGTGCTCACACTGTCCACAGTGGGCAGTTGAGCGCGTGCGGTGGCGGCGGCCTTGGCCGCGTCGAGGGACGCCTGCGTCCCGACGGTGATGGCCGCGGTCTCCGCGGCGCTGGTGCCGCGGACGTTCCCGGCGCCGTCGGCGACGACCACCGCGTCCCCGCCCACGACCCGCAGGCCCTGGTAGGTGCGCTGGTAGGCGCCGTAGAAGAGGCCACCGCCGCCGGCGGTGAGCCCGATCCGCCGGAACGATTCGGCCGGGCCGCGGCGCAGGGCGTCGAGACCGCTGGCGGCCGCCTGGTCGGCTGCGCGGGCGGCGGCCGCTTCCGGGGCGGCGGGCTGGGCTTGAGGCGCTGCGCTCGCCGGGGTCACCGGTAACGCGAGCGTCATGGCGAGCCCGGCGGCGGCCGCCAAGCCCGTGCTGAACCCACGATGGGTCATCGAGGTCTTCCTTCCATGAAGGCAGAATCGAGGTCCGGTAAGGGAAAGGGGAGACGTGTCCGGCGTGCTAACAGCAGGTATGCGTCCGGACGCATCCGAGTAAAGGATCAGCGGATCGGGGCGTCAATGCGCCGAACGGACCAACGGCACGTTCCGGATTATCGAATCAATTCGTACAAACCCCACCGCAGCTGGGGATTCTCCCGGCGTTCCGCGCCGGAACGACTTTCGTAGGGATTGTCGGCGACACCATCCGAACGCCGGACGATCTCGATCACCGGGATTCGTTAGTACGGCTCAGAAAAGGGTTACCCGTCCTCCGCGCCCAGCGCGAGCAGGCCGTTCCGCAGCACGTCCGCCGCCTCCGCCGGCTTCCCGGTCTCGCCGAGCAGCTCGCTCAACGGCCGCAACGCGCGAACCAGCACCCCGCGTGCGCCCAGCCCGGTGGCGAGCTCGACGGCGGCCCGCAGGTCCTCGGCCGCGCGCCGGGCGTCGCCGCGGGCCCTGGCCAGCGAGCCCAGCTGCAGCCGCAGTTCCGCGGCCAGCGGCGTGCCCGAGACGACCGCCGGGCAGATCTGGTCGAGCAACGCCGCCGCCGTCTCCAGCCGCCCCGCCGCGAGGTACTCCCCGGCGAGCTCGACGGTGATCGCCGGCACGTCGTCCGGCCACGCCGTCTCCCGCGCCGCCGCGAGGTCGGCCAGCGCGCCCTCGACGTCACCGGACCGGCCGCGCACCCGCGCCCTGGCCAGCAGGCAGTACGCCATGGCCGGGTGCAGGGCCCGTTCCTGCATCAGGTCGTAGGCCGCGGCCACCGACGCGGCGGCGTCGGCGAACCGATCCGCCGCCAGGTGGCTGCGGCACACCTCGACGTGGCTGCGGGTCAGCTCCGCGAGCACCGCCGGGCCGCCCCGGGTGAGCCGCAGCGCGGAATCGGCGTACTCGGCCGCGCGCTCCAGGTCGCCCTGGCGCAGGTGCCGCTCGGCCAGGCAGGCCCGCAGCGTCAGCAGCATCGACGGCTGCGGGTAGCCGTCGCGCAGCAGCTCGGCGTGGCAGGTTTCGAGCAGGTGCACCGAATACTGCACCTCGCCCCAGCCGGTCAGCACGGCCGCGCGCAGCGGCACGACCATCGCCCGCACCGGCGGCGGCTCACCCGCCAGGGCCGTTTCGGCGTCCGCGACGTACTTGGTGCGGATGTCGCCGGTCGAGTACCCGGCCAGCCACAGCGACGCGATCCCGGCCTGCCGCGGCCGGTCGAGCCGCTCGGCCCGGCGCCGGATCCGCTGCATCCGCGGGGTCGCGCGGCGGGCGTCGCCGGCCAGGAAGCGCTCCGCCGTCTCGATCAGCTCGAGGTCCAGCTCGAGCAGCTCCCGCGGGGACCGGCCGCCGAGCAGCTCGTCGGGGTCGATGCCGAGCTGCTGGGCGAAGAACCGCAGCGCGTCCCCCGACGGCGTCCGCGCGCCGGTCTCGACCGACGACACGTACGCCGCCGAGTACTGCGGCCCGGCGAGTTCGCGCTGCGTGAGCCCGCGCTCGGTGCGCAGCTCACGCAGGCGTTCGCCGACGCTCTCGCTCACCAAGGCCGCCTTTCCACCGGTTCAGGGTAGGCCGCGCGGTGGCGTGGTCCGCCACCGCGCGGCCGGGATCAGCAGGCGCCGCTGTCGCTCCAGACGGCCCACGACGTGGGCGCGCCCGGTTCGGCGCCGGTCGAGTACCACAGCGACGTCCACTTGTGACCGTTGTGGCCCACGACGTCGTTGGGTGCGTACGCCTTGGCGGAGTCCCACTCGGCGAGCCCGTCGCAGCCGGTCGGCGGGGTGCCGGTGCCGACGGTGAGCGAGAACTGCGCGGTGTGGTCGGCGTCGGTGCCGTCACCGCTGACCGTCACCTGGCTGGTGCCCTGCGGCGTGGTCGCCGACGTGGTGATGGTCAGCGTCGCCGTGCCGCCGGACTGGATGCTCGCCGGGCTGATCGTCGCCTTCGCGCCCTCGGGCAGGCCGGACGCCACCAGCTGCACGGTCTGCGCGTTGCCCGAGGTGATCCGGGTGGTCACCGTGGTGGTCGCCGACTGTCCGGGTTGGACGGACGCCGACGTCGGCTCCAGCGTCAGCGAGTAGTCGTTGCCGGCGGGCGGCTGACCGGTGCAGGTCGGCTCACCGCTGACCGCGGGCACGCTCACCGCGTCCCACGCGGCCTTCGTGGCGGCGAACTCCGTGCAGCTGCCCGGGAACAGCGCGACCGCGGCTTCCAGGGTGGCCTTGCGGGCGGCCTTGTGGTTCCACGACGAGGTCTTCTTCAGCAGGCCGTTGTAGAAGATCTTGCCGGCCTTCTGGATGCCGACCCCGGTGACCGAAGAGTTGTTGCACGTCGGGCTGGCGGCGCTGCCCTGGGACAGCAGGTAGAACCAGTGGTTCTGCGGGCCGGCGGCGGCGTGCACCTCGGTGCTCGGGATCGACGCCGAGTAGCAGTTCGGGTCGCCGACCTTCGACGGGTTGTCCATGTAGCGGATCGGGCCGTTGCCGACGAGGTTGACACCCTCGCCGACGATGAAGTCCGGGGTGTCCTTCGGGTTGTTGGCGTAGAACTCGGTCAGCGCGCCGAAGATGTCGCCGGTCGACTCGTTGAGCCCGCCGTTCTCGTTGCCCGAGCCGGCGCCGCCCGGCGTGGTCTGGAAGATCGCGTGGCCGAACTCGTGGCCGACGACGTCCATCGGCGTCGCCTGGCGGCGGTTGTCCTGCGAGTGCCCGAAGTGCGTCGAAGAGCCGTCCCAGTAGGCGTTGACGTCGTTGAGGCCGACGCTCGCGCGGAACCCGCCGCCGGCCCCGTCGATGCCGGTGCGGCCCAGCCACTCGCCGAGCATCTTCCACTCGGTCTGGACGCTGTAGAGGACGTCGACGCAGCCGGTCTCGAGGTCGGTGCCCGAGCCGTTGCCCCAGGTGTTGGAGCTCTTCGTGAAGATCGAGCCGCCTTCGCGGCCGCAGGCGATGCCGCGGCGGCCCGGGTCGGTCATCGAGTAGGAGCTGCCGGAGCCGGAGGTGTCGATGGAGACGGTGCCGGCGTAGTAGGAGTTGCCGGTCCCGGCCTCGCGGACGTCGTCACGCGTGTCGAGGATCTTTCCCGTGGCGCTGTCGACGAAGACGTGCAGGCGGGTGGGTTTGCCGTTCGTGCGGCCGCTGACGACGACCTCGTAGGCGAGCTTCGGGGCGTCCCCGGCCAGCACGACCAGCTTCGGCGTCTCGGCCTTGTCCACGGTGGAAACTCGGCTCTCGGCGACCTTCGTGGCCTGCTCGGCCTTGACGGTGGCTTGCGTGCCGACGCTGATCGGCGCGGTGCGTGCGGCTTCGGTGCCGCGGACGCGCCCGGCACCGTCGGCGACCACCACCGCGTCCCCGCCGACGACCGGCAGGCCGTGGTAGGTGCGCTGGTAGGAGGCGTAGTAGAGCCCGCCGCCACCCGGGGTGACTCCGGTGCGGACGAAGGCCTCCCCGGCACCCTTCGCGAGCCGGTCGGCGCCGTTGAGGGCGGCCTGGTCGGCGGCGCGGGCGGCGAGCGCCTCGGGCGGGGTGGCGGCGGGAGGTGCGGGAGCGGCGGCGGCCGGGATCGCCGGCACCGCGAACGTCAGGGCCAGGCCGGCGATCGCCGCCAGCCCACGTGGGGATCTCATGGGGAACCTTTCCGGGGACCGAGGAGTGTGCCCGGAGGAATAACTGCTGTTATTGCGCCGGACGCGTCCGAGTAAAGGTTCCGCCCGGTGACGGGTCAATGGGCCGAACGGAGCAGCGCGCCAACGTCGTGATCAACCCCTGCCGGACAAACCCGCAGGTCGGTGCCCGGTGTTAGACTGGTCTGAACCAATTCACAGACTTTCGTAGGAAAGTTCCTTTGGTCCGGACCACCAAGCCCACTGGTCCGCCGTGTCGACCCTTCAATCACGCGTGTCGACCTCCCAATCACGCGAGTTGACCTCCCGATCACGCGAGTTGACCTCCCGATCACGCGAGTTCCGGCTTCGATCACGCGAGTTCCGGCAGCGGGAGAGGCATTTCGCGTGATCAGAGGGTCAACACGCGTGATTGAAGGGTCGACACGCGTGATTGGCGGGACGACACGGTCAGGTGTCGGTGGCGGCCGAGTCGAGGCCGCGGCGGTAGGCCTCGATGGCCTCGTCGAGATGACCACGTTGTCGGAGCGTGTCGCCGAGCCGGAGGGCCGTCGATACCGCCGCGCCGTGCAGGGATGCTGCCGTCTGGATTTCGAAGGCTTCGCGCAGGAGCCGGGTCGCGGCCGCCGGGTCGCCTTGGGCCGCGGCGATCTGGCCCAGGAGGCTGGTTGCCTCGCCCAGTGACTCGACGTCCCGGGTCAGCAGCTCCCGGACCTCGGCGACGAGGGCCGCCGCTTCGGACGGCGCTCCCTGCCGGAGCCGGACCTCGGCCAGTTCGAGGGTCGCCCCGGCGAAGCCCTCGTCCGCGCCGATCGCCGCCAGCTGGTCGCGGGCCGCCGTCAGTTCCGCGCGGGCCTCGTCGAGGCGGCCCAGGTGGCGCAGCAGGTAGCCGCGGGCCCAGCGGCAGCGGGCCGCGTCGCGGTCGAACCCGACCGACGCGAACAGCCGGCACGCCTCGGTCAGGTCCTCGTCCGCCCGGTCCGCGCGGCCGGTCGCCTGCCAGACCTGGGAAGCCTGCCGGTGGAACCGCGCGACGAAGTCCGGTCGCGTCGCCGCCCGCGCCAGCCGGCGGCCGTCTTCGGCTGCCCGGCGGGCCCGGTGCAGGCCGCCCATCTCCATCAGCGGGTGGATCAACGCCGTGAGCAGGCACAGCTCGGCATCCGGGTCGGACGGCCGCGCCGCCAGCTCGGCCTCGACCCGCGCGATCGCCGTGCCCGCGTCGCCGCGCTGGAACCGGCAGCCCGACCACCGGTGCACGATCATCGCCCGCAGCCACGGCGGTGCCGCGCCGGCCAGTTCCTCGGCGTGCTCCAGCGCCTCCTGTGCCCCCGAGACGTCGAACAGCTGCCACTTCAGCTCGGCCTGGCAGAACCGCGCGTAGCACTCGACGTCGTCGAGGTGGTAGGCCGCCGCCTGCTCGCCGACCGTCGCGAACCGCGCTTCCGCGGCGGCGATCCGGCCCTGCTCCAGGTCGCGGTAGCCCTCGTCCAGTGCCGCGCGCAGCTCGCCGTCGACGCCGGGCGGCCGGCCGAACCGAAGCTCGTCGACGGTGAGCCCGAGCCGCCCCGCCAGGTAGGCGAGCATCTCCTCCGACGGCGGGCGGCTGCCGGTCTCGACCTTCGCCAGGAAGCCCCGGTCGTAGCCCGGCTCGGCCAGCTCGCGCTGGGTCCAGCCACGGCCGGTGCGCAACCGCCGGATCCGCGCTCCGAGCGGTTCGGTCATCTCCCCACGGTAGGTCATCGGCGCGGCGGCCGCGGAAACGGACATATTGACGCCTCCGGGCGCACCGGGATAGCGTTCTCCGCTAAATAGGAAACTTTCCTAACAAAGTGGAGGCCGATCATGCGCCTGCTTCCCCTCGCGACGGCGGCCGCGCTCGCCGTGCCCCTCGCGGCCACCCCGGCCGAGGCCGCCACCGCCCCCGCGGCAATCCGGGTCGACCAGGTCGGCTACGCGCTGGGCGAGGCGAAGCACGCGTACCTGCTGGGCGGCGCGGCCGGGAAGTTCACCGTCGTCGACGAACGTGGCCACACCGTCCGCGAAGGCCGCACCGGGGCCAGTCTCGGTGCCTGGAACGCGCGCTACCCCGCGGTGTTCGACCTCGATCTGTCCGGTGTGGACAGACCGGGAACGTACCGGGTCAAGGCCGCCGGAGCGACGTCACCGCCGTTCCGGATCGACACCGCACGCCGCCTGTTCCGCCCGCTGGTGCGCGCCACCACCGAGTTCTTCCAGGCCCAGCGCGACGGCCACGACGTCGTCCCCGGCCGGCTCGACCGCAAGCCGTCGCACCTGGCCGACCGGACGGCGACCGTCTACGCGGAGCCGAAGTTCAAGGGCGAGGGCGGCGACGAGATCGTCGAACCGCTGAAGCCGCAGGGCGGCCCGGTGGACGTCGAAGGCGGCTGGGTCGACGCCGGTGACTTCGTCAAGTTCACGTCCAACACCGCGTATGCGCTGGCCGAACTGGGTTTCGTGCTGCGCGAGGACGCCGATCCGGTGTTGGCCGGCGAGGTCCGCTTCGGCCTCGACTGGCTCGACAAGGTCTGGGACGGCCGCACGAGAACCCTGTACGCCCAGGTCGGCATCGGCACCGGCAGCGAGGAGTTCGGCTTCCTCGGCGACCACGACGTCTGGCGCAACCCGCAGGACGACGACGCGCTCGACGTCAAGCCGGGCGATCCCGCCCACTTCGTCAAGTACCGGCCGGTGTTCCCCGCGGCCCCCGCGGGCGCGCCGCTGTCGCCGAACCTGGCCGGTCGGGTCGCCGCGGCGTTCGCGCTCGGCGCGCAGGTGTACGCCCACCGCGACCCGCGGCTCGCCCGCCACTACCTCACCGAGGCGGCGGCCGTCTTCGCCCAGGCCAAGACCGCGGACGTCGGCGAGCTCGTCACCGCGTTCCCGCACGCCTACTACCCGGAATCCTCCTGGGAGGACGACCTGGAACTGGGCGCGACCCAGCTCGCCCTGGCGGCCCGGGCCTTGAAGGACCCGCGCGCGAACGGCTGGGCTCGCGACGCGGCGAAGTGGGCGAAGGCCTACATCGGCAGCGGTGACGCGAGCACGTTGAACCTCTACGACACGAGCGCGCTCGCCCACGCCGACCTGGCCGGCCTGCTGCGCACCGGCGTCCCGGGCGCGGCGCTCGGCGTCCGCGAGCTGGCCGCGGATCTGCGGCGTCAGCTCGACTCCGGCGTCGAGGCGGCCACGACGAGTCCATTCCGGACCGCGGCCGACGTCACCGACTTCGACGCGGCCAGCAAGAGCTTCGGCTTCGCCGCGACCGCGCGGCTCTACCAGCGCGTGACCGGCGATGCGCGGTACGCCGCGTTCGGCGCCCGGCAACGGAACTTCACCCTCGGGGCCAACGCCTGGGGCGTCTCGCTGGTGGTCGGCGTCGGCACGACGTCCCCGCAGTGCCCGCACCACCAGGCCGCGAACCTCGCCGGACCTTCGAAAGTGCTCTACGGCGCGGTCGTCAACGGGCCCAACGGCGCGGACAACTTCGCCGACCTGCCGTTCCCGGCGGGCGCGAAGGAATGCACCCGTCCGTATGAATCCTTCGACGGCCGGGGAAGCCGCTACGCCGACGACCTGAGTTCATGGCCCAGTAACGAGCCCGCAATCGACTTCACCTCCACCGCGCTGCTCGCATTCTCGCTGGCGGGGAAGCCGTAGCATGAGGAAGTGAGCGAACAGTCTGAATTCCCGGACGGCCAGTACCCCGAACGCCCGGTGGAGCGGCACAAGGGCCCGGTCGTGCTGCGCCGCGACCGCCGCGACCAGGGCAGCACCACCGACCAGCGGCTCCTGGACTCGCGCGGCCCGAGCGACTGGGTGCACACCGACCCCTGGCGCGTGCTGCGGATCCAGGCCGAGTTCGTCGAGGGCTTCGGCGCGCTCGCCGAGGTCCCGCGCGCGGTGACCGTCTTCGGCTCGGCCCGCACCAAGCGCGACAACCCGGAGTACGAGCTCGGCCGCAAGATCGGCGGGGCGCTGGCCAACGCCGGTTTCGCGGTGATGACCGGCGGCGGGCCGGGCGCGATGGAGGCGGTCAACCGCGGCGCGGCCGAGGCCGGCGGCTTCTCCGTCGGGCTCGGCATCGAGCTGCCGTTCGAGCAGGGCCTGAACCCGTGGGTCGACCTCGGCGTCAACTTCCGCTACTTCTTCGCCCGCAAGACGATGTTCATCAAGTATTCGCAGGCCTTCATCTGCCTGCCCGGTGGTTTCGGCACGCTCGACGAGCTGTTCGAGGCGCTGACCCTGGTGCAGACGAAGAAGGTCACGAAGTTCCCGGTGGTGCTGTTCGGCAGCGACTACTGGGGCGGCCTCTACGACTGGATCAAGAACTCGGTCATGGCCGAGGGCAAGATCAGCCCGCACGACCTGGACCTGCTGCACGTCACCGACGACATCGACGACGCCGTCCGCGTGGTGCAGGAGTCCTACCAGGCATGGGAGGACACGCACTGATGCGGCGGATCTGCGTCTTCTGCGGCTCGTCCATGGGCTTTTCACCCCGGTACGCGGAGCAGGCGGCCGCGCTCGGCAAGCTGCTGGCCCAGCGCGGCATCGGCCTGGTCTACGGCGGCGCGAGCGTCGGCACGATGGGCGTCGTCGCCGACGCCGCCCTGGCCGCGGGCGGCGAGGTGATCGGCGTGATCCCGGAGGCGCTGTCGTCGGTCGAGATCGCCCACGCCGGGCTGTCGGAGCTGCACGTGGTCGCGGACATGCACGAGCGCAAGGCCAAGATGGCGGCCCTGTCCGACGGCTTCGTGACGTTGCCGGGCGGCGCGGGCACCCTGGAAGAGCTGTTCGAGGTCTGGACGTGGGCTCAGCTGGGCCTGCACGGGAAGCCGATCGGCCTGGTCGACGTCGACGGGTACTACGCGCCGTTGCTGGCGTTCGCCGACCACATGGTGACGGAGGGCTTCGTCAAGGACGGCTACCGGCGGCTCCTGCTGACCGACGCCGACCCGGCCGCGCTGCTCGACAAATTCGAATCCTACGAGCCGCCGGCCCCGCCGAAGTGGGCGAAGGAACCGCCGGGGATCTGATCGGCAAATCGCCCGGACGGCCTAGCCGCATACTCCCCGAACCCCCACTCCCGGGTGATCACCGCAGGTATCGTGGATGTGTCGAGCCCCGGTCGACGTGCCCGGTGAGCCGCTCACGTGGCCTCGTCCCGGAATTGCTCGCGTCCCGGAGTGAGACACCGTCACGTCCTGGGGGAGACTGAATGGAAATCCGGGTACTCGGACCGATTGCCGTGTTCGAAGGCGACCGTGCGATCCCGCTGGGAGGGCCGAAACCCCGGACGTTGCTCGCGCTGCTGGCGCTGGCCACGGGCCGGGTCGTTTCCGTCGAGCGGATCATCGAAGCGCTCTGGGGTCTCGACGCCGGGGACCGCGCACGCGCGTCGGTGCACACCTACCTTTCGACGCTGCGCCGCATCCTCGTGCAGAGCAGCGGCGGCGAGGAGGTGATCGTGCGCGGGCCCGGCGGCTACCGCCTCGCTTCCGGTGTCGTGCACATCGACCTGGACGTCTTCGAAACGCGCGCGCAGGAGGGCCGGGAGGCGGTGTCGGCCGGACGGTTTGCCGACGCGGTGCCGCTGTTCGGCGAAGCGCTCCGGCAGTGGCGGGGGCTCGCGCTCGAAGGAGCCGAAGGAAGCTGGGCGGACGAGGAGCGCAGCCGGCTCGCGGACCAGCGGCTCGGTGTCCTGGAGGACTGCTTCGCGGCCCGGCTCGTCGTCGACGGCGGCGCGGAATCGGTCGGCGAACTGTCGGCCCTGGTGGCCGAGCACCCGCTGCGCGAACGCCTGCGCGGGCAGCTGATGACCGCCCTGTTCCTCACCGGACGCCAGGCGGACGCGCTCGCCTGCTTCCAGAAGGGCCGGGAAGCGCTGATCGACGAGCTCGGGGTGGAACCCGGTCCCGAGCTGCGCGCCGTGCACGAGCGCATCCTCCGCGGGGAGATCGCGCTGCCCGCCGAAACCCGGGCGCCCGCCCGGCCGGCCGCCGAGCCCGAGGCCACGCCGGACCGCTCCGAAGCCGTCGTGGTCCCTCGGCAGCTCCCGCCGGACATCGCCGACTTCACCGGCCGCACCGACGAGGTCAAGCAGCTGATGGACCAGTTCGTCAGCGGGGTGGTGCCCACCGGGCTGCGGGTCTGCGTGATCTCCGGCAAGCCCGGCTCGGGGAAGACGACGCTGGCCGCGCACGTCGCCCACCGCCTGCGGCCGTGGTTCGACGGCGGGCAGCTCTACGTGAACCTCCGCGGGGTGCAGGCGGTCACCGCCGACCCCGGCGAGGTGCTCATGCGGTTCCTCCGCGCCCTCGGGATCGACGACCGGGCGGTGCCCGCCGACCTCGAGTCCCGCGTCGAGCTGTACCGGACGCTGCTGGCCGACCGCAAGGTCCTGATCGTGCTGGACGACGCCGCCGACGAACGGCAGATCCGGCCGCTGCTCCCGGGCGGTTCGACGTGTGCGGTGGTGGTGACCAGCCGCAACCGGCTGGCGGTGCTGGAAGGTGCGCAGCACGTCGACATGCAGGTGATGGGCGAGCAGGAGGCGATCGAGCTGCTCGGCCGGCTGGCCGGACGAGAGCGGATGGCCGCGCAACCGGCCCAGGCACTGGAGATCGTGCGGCTGTGCGGATTCCTGCCGCTGGCGGTCCGGATCGCGGGCGCCCGGCTGGCCGCCCGGCCGGGCTGGTCGCTGAACAGCCTCGCCGAGCGGCTGCGGGTCCAGCACCGGCTGCTGAACGAGCTGGCGATCGGTGACCTCGAGGTCCGGGGCAGTGTGACGCTCAGCTACGTCGGCCTCGGCGAGCTCGAGCGCGTCGCGCTGCGCCGGCTCGGCTGGCTGGGCACCGGCGACTTCGCCGGCTGGCTCATCACGGCACTGCTCGGGGAGCCGGCGGAACGCACCGAAAGAGCCGTCGAGAACCTGGTCGACGCGCAGTTGCTCGACATGGTGGGTGCGGCCGGCTCCGGCGCGGTGCGCTACCGGCTGCACGACCTGGTCCGGGCCTTCGCCCGGGAACGGGCGGTCGAGGAAGAGAACGACGCCGAGGCCGTGACGGCGGCCGGCCGGGTCGCCGAGACCGCGCTGCGGCTGGTCGAGCGCGCCGGCGCGCGGAACCCCGGCGGCGAGCCGGCCCACCCCGCGGAGCCCGCCGAGACGATCCTGGGCGATCCGGCGGCCTGGATCGACGCGGAGCTGACCACGCTGGTCGACCTGGTCGAGCGGTGCGCGGAGCTCGACCTCGTCGACGTGGTGACCCGGCTGACCACGGCCCTCGCGTCGACCCTGTCCTCGCACAACCGGTTCAGCGAGTGGTGGCGCACCCACTCCGTCGCGATCGAAGCGGCCCGCCGGGCCGGCGACCGGGCCAGTGAGGCACGGCTGCTGTCCGGGCTGGGCTGGCTGCGCTCCGAACAGGACCGCTACGAAGAATCCATCGAGTTCCACGAACAGGCCCTGGCGGCCTACATCGACACCGGCGACGTCGAAGGGGAGGGGCTGACCTGGCTCGAACTGAGCCTGGTCCAGCGCGACCAGGGCCGGCTGCGGGACGCGCTCGCCTCGCTCGACTCCGCCATGCCGGCGTTGACCAGGACCGGCAACCGGCTCTACCTGGCCCGCGCCCTGCACAGCCGCGGCTCGATCCTCACCGAGCTGGGTGACCTCTCCGCGGCGGTGCGAGCCTGCGAAGACGCCGTCGCCGCATACCGGCAGCTGGGCGACGGCTGGGCCGAGGCGCTGGCCACGCGGTCCCTGAGCGTGGCCCACCGCGCGAACGGCCGGCTGACCGAGGCCGCCGAGTACGCCGAAAAGGCCCTGGAAAGCCTGAAAACCTTCGACAACCCGACCATGGTGGCCTACGCGACCCAGTCGCTGGCCAAGGTGCGGATCCGGCAGGGGCTCGGGGCGACCGTGCGGGAGTCCCTCCGCGCCTGCCTGACCTCCCGCCACGAGATGCAGGACGGCTTCGGTCAGGCGTTGCTGCTGCGGACGCTCGGCGAACTCGAGCTCGCCGAAGGGGAACTGACGGAAGCGCACGAGTACCTCGTCCGGTCGCTGGAGTGGTGGACCGCGCTCGGCGTCCCGCTGTGGCGGGCCCGCACCCTGCGCGACCTCTCGACGGTCTTGGACGGCCTGGGCCGAGCGCAGGACGCGGAGCACGCCTGGACGAAGGCCCGGGCGATCTTCGAAAGTCACGGCAGCCGGGAAGCGCGAGAACCACGGCGGCGCTACGTCGCACCGTCCGTGGTCAAGCGCTCGACCAGCCGGAACTGAATTTTTCGGGGGTTCCGGGTGGCGGAGCCCCCGGCTCGGGGCGGAGCCCCGGTTGTCACCGACTTTTCGGGGCGGAGCCCCGGTTGTCACAGGCGGGAGCGGGCCCCGGCCCCCCGGTCCGGGGCCCGCTCCCTGGTCTCAGCCGATCCGGACCGTGCGGTCGCGGTTCTGGACGTGCTTGACGTCGCCGCTGGTGGCCATGGCGACCCAGGGGCCGTCCAGGGCTTCCTTCATCGCGAAGTTGCCGTCGAGCACGGCGCTGATGTTGTCGCCTTCGAGCTGCCATTCGGTGGCGCGGCCGTCGGGGTTGAGGACGTGCCAGGTTCCGTAGACCTCGTCCTTGGCGAGGATCGTGCCGGCGCCGTTGCTGAAAGCGATCCGGTTGCCCTTGAGCTGGATCTGCTTGACGTCGCCACCGGTCGCCATCGCCAGCCAAGAGCCGTCGAGGGTTTCCTTCATCGCGAAGTTGCCGTCGAGGATGGCGCCGATCCGGTCGCCTTCGAGCGTCCACTGGGTGGCGCGGCCGTCCGGGTTGAGCACGTGCCAGGTGCCGTCACGATCGTCCTTGGCGAAGATGATCCCCGCACCGTTGCTGAAGGCGATCCGCTTGCCCTTCAACGCGATCTGCTTGACATCACCGCCGGTCGCCATGCCGATCCACGGCTCGTCGAGGTTCTCCTTCATCGCGAAGTTGCCGTCGAGGATGGCGCCGATCCGGTCACCTTCGAGGAGCCACTGGGTGGCGCGGCCGTCCGGGTTCAGGACGTGCCAGTCGCCGTCCAGCTGGTCCTTGGCGAAGATGATCCCGGCGCCGTTGCTGAAGGCGATCCGGCCGTTGTTCAAGGCGATCTGCTTGACGTCGTGTCCGTCGGCCATCAGGTGCCAGCTGTCGTAGAGGCCGTCCTTGAGCAGGAAGTTGCCGTCGAGGATGGCGCCGATCCGGTCGCCGTCGAAGACCCACTGCGTCGCCCGGCCGTCGGGGTTGAGCGTGGCCCAGGAGCCGTTGCGTTCGTCCTTGGCGAGGATGACGCCGGCGCCGTTGCTGAAGCCGTAGCGGGTGACCTTCGCGTACTTCGGCGGCACCGGGGCGGCGACCTCGTTGAGCATCGAGGTGGCCTTGGCTTCGGAGTCGTTGTAGCGGCCCCGCAGATCGGCCCGCGGCCGCTGCACGTCCGCGGCGACGTCACCGGCGCGGTAGGCCGGATGGGTCCGTTCGACGTTCATCGCGGCCTGGAAGAACCGGGTCGCGGCGTGGCTGACGTCGAGGATCTCGGCGACCGTCCCCCAGCCCTGGCTGGGCCGCTGCTGGAAGACACCCTTCGAGTCGAGGTCCCCGCAGTTCAGGTTGTTCATGTGGGACTCGACCCAGCCGGTCTCGAAGCCGGCCAGCATGACCTTCGGCGAGACACCGAGTCCGGCGCCGACCTGGTAGACGGTCCGGGTCACGTTCAGGTCCCGGTCGGACGGCACGGCGCAGGCGACCGACGCGGTCGCCGCGGACTCGGCGGCGGTGGCCATCGGCGCGCCGGTCAGCGCGACGGCGATCGTGAGCCCGGCCAGTACCGCGGATCTCTTCGGGGAATGGGCAGGAAAAGACATCGGATTCTCCTCGGAAGTGGTGGGGGGTGGGGAACTCAGCCGACCTGGACCGTGCGGTCGCGGTTCTGGACGTGTTTGACGTCGCCACCGGCGGCCATCGTCCGCCACGGGCCGTCCAAGGCTTCCTTCATGGCGAAGTTGCCGTCGAGCACGGCGCTGATGTTGTCGCCTTCGAGCTGCCATTCGGTGGCGCGGCCGTCGGGGTTGAGGACGTGCCAGTTCCCGTAGACCTCGTCCTTGGCGAGAATCGCGCCGGCGCTGTTGCTGAAGGCCATCCGGTTGCCCTTGAGCTGGATCTGCTTGACGTCGCCACCGGTCGCCATCGCCAGCCAAGAGCCGTCGAGGGTTTCCTTCATCGCGAAGTTGCCGTCGAGGATGGCGCCGATCCGGTCACCTTCGAGCACCCACTGCGTCGCCCGGCCGTCCGGGTTCAGGACGTGCCAGGTGCCGTCGCGGTCGTCCTTGGCGAAGATGATCCCGGCGCCGTTGCTGAAGGCGATCCGGCCGTTGTTCAGGGCGATCTGCTTGACGTCGCCGCCGGTGGCCATGCCGATCCACGGCGCGTCGAGGTCTTCCTTCATCGCGAAGTTGCCGTCCAGGATCGCGCCGATCCGGGCGCCGTTCAGCACCCACTGCGTCGCCCGGCCGTCCGGGTTGAGCGTGTGCCAGGCCCCGTCGAACTCGTCCTTGGCGAAGATGATGCCGGCGCTGTTGCTGAAGGCGATCCGGCCGCTGTTCAGGGCGATCTGCTTGACGTCGTGCCCGTCGGCCATCAGGTGCCAGCTGTCGTAAAGACCGTTCTTCAGCAGGAAGTTGCCGTCGAGGATCGCGCCGATCCGGTCGCCGTCGAAGACCCACTGCGTCGCCCGGCCGTCCGGGTTGAGCGTCGCCCAGGAGCCGTCACGCTCGTCCTTGGCGAGGATGACGCCCGCCCCGTTGCTGAAGCCGTAGCGGGTGACCTTCGCGTACTTCGGCGGTGTCGGGCCGTCGTCGACGATGTTGTTGTAACGCATGGCAGCGAAGGTGTTCGCGTACGAGACGGACCACGGACGCTCGACGGCGACGTGGCCGTAGTCGTATTCCTCGCGGACCACGGGGCTGGTGTGGGCCGCGTCGTTCCAGCGCACGAACAACGCGACGTGCTGCACACTCGTGTCGCGGCGGAACAGGGCGTCCCCGGGTTTCAGGTCGGGTCTCGCGATGGTGTGCATGACATCGGGGAGATTGCCCGTGTAGCGGGCGAACCCGAGGTGCCAGGCCATGGACACGTACCCGGAGCAGTCCGACCGGTAGGAGCCGTACTGGTTGGGATGGCTGCTCGTCTGGCTGTAGGGCACTTGCTCGTCGATCCACGATTGGGATCGGGTCATGACCTCGCTGCGGGTGATCTGGCCGTCGACCACCGAGCCGGCGGCCGCCGTGGTGGCGGACACCGCGGCGACGGCGGCGGGGGCGCCGATCACGTTCACGACCCCGCCGAGCGAGAGGGCGGCCATCGCGGCGGCGGCGAGCACGACCTTCCGGCGGCCGAGCGGGGTGTTCTTCGAGGGGGACGTCGTTTCGGGGAGTTTCACGGCCGGACCTTTCGTCGGGGTTCTGGTGCTCCCCAAGGTTGGGTCCGGCCCATTCGAAGAAAGTCAAACCGCAGGTCAGCGCCCGATCGGGCGGGTATCCCGCCGCACCGGCCGCGGCACCGGACCGGCCGGCGTCGCCGGCAGGCCTCCGACCAGCGGTTTTGCGGGTGTTTGAGAAGCTTTTGAGAGCCGGCCGACGCTCAGGCCACGCCCTCGCTCGGCCGCTTGTGGTAGGTGTCCACGTACTCCTGGCCCGAGATCTCCAGGATCGCGTACATCACCTCGTCGGTGACCGACCGCCGGATCGCGGGCGCGTAGTCCTGCCCCTCGTACCGCGAGAAGTCCAGGGGCTTGCCGAACGTGATCCCGATCTTCGCCAGGCGAGGGATGCGAGCGCCGCCCGGCTGGAGCTTCTCCGTGCCGGTCAGCGCGACCGGGACCACCTTCGCGCCGGTCGCCAGGGCCAGTGCCGCGACGCCGGTGTGGCCGCGGTGCAGCCGGCCGTCCAGTGACCGGGTGCCCTCCGGGTAGATCGCGAAGACGCCGCCCGCGTCGAGCACCTTGCGGGCCGCCTCCAGGGCCGCCAGCCCGGCCTGGGCGTTGCCGCGCTCGACCGGGACGTAGCCGAGGCCGCCGAGGAAGCCGGCCAGCGCCTTGCCCTTGAGGCCCTTGCCGGCGAAGTACTCCGCCTTGCCGAGGAACTTGACCTGCCGCGGGGTCGCGAAGGTGATCACGCCGGTGTCGAGGGCGGCGCGGTGGTTGGCCGCCAGCAGCACCGGGCCGCTGAGCGGCACGTTCTCCACGCCGTGCACTTCGGGCCGGTACACCGCCCTGACCAGCGGTCCCAGCACGAACCGGACAAGCAGCGCGATCAAGTGGTCCTCCTCCTCGGGTGCGGTGCCCCCAGCATGGCACGATCGTTACTCGTGAGTTGGTTCGAGCGGCGTACGTGGCAGGAGCCCGGTTGGACGCCCGCGGACATCGTGGCCGCGAAGGGTGACCGGACGGTTTCGGTCGTGCTACCGGCGCTGGACGAAGAGCGGACCGTCGGCGACGTCGTCGCGTCGGTGCGCCCCCTCCTCGGGAGTGTCGTCGACGAGCTGGTCGTCGTCGACTCCGGTTCGGCCGACGCCACCGTGAAGACCGCCGAGGCGGCGGGTGCGCGGGTGGTCCGCCGCGAGGACGTCCTGCCGGACCTGCCGCCGGTGCCCGGCAAGGGCGAGGTGCTGTGGCGGTCGCTGGCCGCGACCGGCGGCGACTTCGTCGTCTTCCTCGACTCCGACCTGGTCGACCCGGACCCGGCGTTCGTGCCGTCGCTGCTCGGCCCGCTGGTCACCGAAGGCGGCGTCCACCTGGTCAAGGGCTTCTACCGCCGTCCGCTGCGGCTGGAGAGCAGCGGCGGCGGGCGCGTCACCGAGCTGCTCGCGCGGCCGGTGCTCTCGGCGCTGCGCCCGGCGCTCGGCGGCCTGATCCAGCCCCTCGGCGGCGAGTACGCGGGCACCCGCGAGTTCCTCGAGTCGGTGCCGTTCGCCGCCGGCTACGGCGTCGAGATCGGCCTGCTGCTCGACGCCGAGGCGCGGTACGGCCTCGACGGGCTCGCCCAGGTCAACCTGGGTGTCCGCAAGCACCGGAACCGGTCACTGGCCCAGCTCGGCGCGATGTCCCGGCAGATCCTCGGCACGGCACTGGACCGCTGCGGCGTCCCGGCCGCCGACGCGCCGTTCACGCAGTTCGTGCAGGTGGACGAGGAGTGGCTGCCGGACGTCACGGAGGTCCGGGTCGCCGATCGGCCGCCGATGCGGGACGTGCTCGCCCGTCGTCGAGGGTGAGGACCTCGTCGAAGCCCGCGAGGTGTTCGGGGCGGTGGGTGACGAGCACCACGCTGCCTTCCGCCTTCGCGAGGACCCGCGCCAGGACGGCGTCGCCGTGGGCCGGGTCGAGGCCTTCGACGGGCTCGTCGAGCACCAGGACCTTCGGCGCGGCCAGGACGGCCCGGGCGAGGATCAGCCGCTGCCGCTGACCGCCGGACAGCGCCTCGCCGTCCGGGCCGGTCTCCCGGTCGAGGTCCAGGTCGAACCCGGCGGTCGCGCAGGCCTCCCGCAGCTCCTCCCCGGTCGCGTCCGGCTTGGCGAGCAGGAGGTTCTCGCGGACGGTCGTGTGGAAGACGTGGGCGTCGGCCTCGGCGCCGGAGATGACCGCCGGCAGGTCGCGGTACTCGCCGAGCGGATGGCCGTCGAGGGTGACGCGGCCGTCGGTGGGCGCTTGGCTGCCGAGCAGGAGGCGGAGGAGGGTCGTCTTCCCGGCGCCGCTGGGGCCGAGGATCCCGACGCGCTTGCCGGGCGGCAGGTCGAGGTCGACGTCCTTGAGCGCCGGTGGCCGTCCGGGGTGCCGGACGCCGGCTTTTTCGAGGCGGAAGTGCCCGTCCCGAACGGTGCGGGTGCCGTCCGGGACGGCGGGTTCGGCGAGCACGGCCCGCACCCGGGCCGCCGACACGCGGATCTCCGGCACGCGCCGCGCGGCGCCGATGAGCGGGAGGACGACCTCGAAGGCCGCCATCGCCGCCAGGGTCAGTGCCGCGGTCCACGGAACGGAGGCGCCGCAGAGCAGCCCGACGGCGACGGCGGTGACCAGCTGGACGAGCACGCCGGCCGCGGCGAGCAGGGCGGTCCGGCCCGAGGTCGCCCGCTCGCCGTCGGCGATCGCGCCGACGACGTGCGTGGCTCGTCGCCGGTGTTCGCCGAGCGCCCCGGCGGCGACGAGCTCCCGGTGCCCGGTGACGAGCTCGACGGCGCGTTCGGCGAGCTCGGCCCGGTTCGGGGCGCTTTCCCGGGCCGCCTCGGCGGTGCGGCGCACGACCAGCCACGGGAGAACGACCCCGGCGACGAGCAGCCCGGCGGCCAGCGCCCCGGCGGCCGGCGTGGACGCGGTGGCCGTGACGCCGACGGCGACGACACCCACGATCCCGGCGACCCCGGCGGGCAGCAGCCACCGCAGGACGGCGTCCTGCAGGGCGTCCACATCGGACACCAGCCGGGTGACGAGGTCGCCGCCGGAGTACCGGGCCGCGGGGACGAGGGCCTGGTACACGCGGGTCCGCAGCGAGCCGAGCCACCGGAGGACGACGTCGTGTCCGGCGAGCCGTTCGGCGTACCGGAGGCCGCCGCGGAGGAGGGCGAGGGTGCGGACGGCGACGACGGCGACGGTGAGGGCGGCGAGCGGCGGCCGTTCGGCGGCCCGCAGCAGCAGCCAGGCCGCGGTGGCCATGAGCGCGAGGGCGGCGAGTTCGGCGGCGGCTCCGAGGAGTGCGGCGCGGAGGAGACGGAGGACGTCTTTCGCCGACACAGCCCAGAGGTTCACGCCGCCACCTCCGTGCCGACCCGGCCGCCGCGGAGCTCGATCACGCGGTCGGCGAGGGAGAGCATCGCCGGGCGGTGGGCCACCAGCACGGCCGTGCGGCCCGGGAGCAGCCGCCGGGTCGCCGACAGCACCGCTTCCTCGGTCCTGGAGTCCAGCCGGGCCGTCGGTTCGTCGAGCAGAAGCAACCCCGCCGACGTCCGGGCCAGCGCTCGCGCAAGGCCCACCCGCTGCCGCTGCCCGGCCGACAGGACCTCGCCCAGCTCACCCACCGGCGTGTCGAACCCCGCCGGCAGCCCCGCGGCCACCGGGTCGAGCGCCGCCGCCCGGGCCGCCGAAGCGACGTCCGCCGACGGAAGGCCCAGCGCGATGTTCGAAGCCAGCGACCCCCGGAACAACGTCGGCCGCTGCGGTACCCACGCCACGTCGGCCAGCCAGTCCGCGGGCGACAGGGAACGCAGGTCCACCCCGTCGACCAGGACCCGTCCCGCGGACGGCGGCACGAACCCGAGCAGCACCGCCAGCACCGTGCTCTTCCCCGACCCGCTCGGCCCGACCAGCGCCACCCGCGACCCGGCCGGGACCGAAAGGTCCACTTCGGACAGTGCCGGAACCCCGTCGTAAGCGACCGAGACGCGGTCGAAGACCACGGAAGGGGCACCCCGCCGCCGCGTGAGAACGGCCGCACGGGACCGGACGACCGGCACGGCGAGGGCCTCCCGCAGCGCCGTCAGCCCTTCCGCGGCCGCGTGGAACTTCGCGCCGGCCGCGCGCAGCGGCAGGTACGCCTCCGGGGTCAGCAAGAGGATCAGCAACGCCGGACGCGCCTCCAGGCCGCCCGAGAGCAGCCGGAACCCGATCGGTACCGCGACCAGCGCGACCGAGAGCGTCGCCACCAGTTCCAGCACCAGCGCCGAAAGGAACGCCACCCGCAACGTCTTCATGGTCGCGTCGGCGTGGGCGGCGGCCATCGAACGCACCGCCGCGGCCTGTTCGGCCGCCCGGCCGAACACCTTCGACGTCCCGAGCCCCCGGACGACGTCCAGGAAGTGCCCGCCCAGCTTCGTCAGCAACTCCCACTGGACGGCCGCCTTCGCCTGCTTCCCGACCAGGACGGCGAACACCGGGATCAGTGGCAGGGTGACGACCACGACGAGGGCGGAGGTCAGGTCCGCGGTGAACAGCCGCACGATCACCGCGGCCGGCACCACCACCGACACGACCAGCGACGGCAGGTACCCGGTCAGGTAGCTGTCCGTGGCGTCGACGCCGCGCGTGACCTGCGTCGCGACGACGCCGGCCCGGTCCGGAACGGACTCGAGCAGCCGACGTCGCAGAGACCCGCGGACCGACGCCGCGAACCGTCCACTGAGGACACCGTGCCCCCAGGTCAGCAGCGCTCGCGCGGCGATGGCCGCGACCAGGAGCGGCGACACCCCGCCACCGGTGAGCAGCGTGGCGAGCCCCTCGGCCTGCAGGAGCACCGAAACCGCGGTGAGCACCGCGAACAATCCCAAAACGACCAGGTACCGCCGGAGTCCGGGCAGCGCAGGCACGGCGTCCTCCTAGAAGTGCAGCAGCGAGTGCTGGTCGACGGGACGGCGGTGCGCCCGCCAGGTCAGCCACTGCACCACCAGCAACACCAGCAGCGCGGGCGGGGCGAACCAGGCCAGCACGGCGAACGTCTCCGGCGTCGTCGCCGCCTCGTCGAGCGTCAGCGCCGGGGCCGCCAGCACGGTGGGGAACCGCAGCGTCCCGGCGAGCAGCGCCGGGCAGGCCGAAAGCACCATCGACCCGACGAGCGCGACCCGGTACCGCCGCACCGCGAGCCCGAGGCGCGTGACGGCGAAAGCCGCGAAGGCCAGGACGGCCGCCCCCACGCCGAGCGGCGAAACGCCGTCGAGTGCGAAGTACCCCCACACCGTGGCGATCACGAGGAACGCCAGCACCGGTGCCGAGAACGCCCGGGCCAGCCGCACCGCGCGGCCGGTGAGCTCGGCCGGCGCCCGCACGGCCAGGAAGGCCGCGCCGTGCAGGCAGAACAGCGCGACGAACCCGAGGCCCCACAGCACCGCGTACGGGCTGAACAGGGCGAGCACGTCGTCGACCGGCGGCAACCCGAGAACGAGGTTCCCGAGGAACAGTCCCCACGACAGCGCCGTCACCAGCGCGCCGCCGACGATGCCCGCCGTCCAGGCGCCGCGGCGGGCGTCCGGGCGGCGGCTGCGCAGCTGCATCGACGCCGTGAACGTCACCAGGCCGAGCAGGAGCGTCACGACCAGGACGTACGCCCCGGCGAACACCTTGCCCTCCAGGTGCGGGAACGCGCCGAACAACAGGCCGACGGCCGCCACCAGCCACACCTCGTTGGCCAGGAAGAACGGCCCGAGGGCGCCGAGCGTCTGCCGCCGCTTCCGCTCGCCGGCCTCGAACCCGGGCAGGAGCATGCCGACGCCGTAGTCGTACCCCGCGAGCGCGAAGTAGCCGCAGGTCAGCAGGCCGAGGGTGCACCACCAGAAGGTCGTCATCGGTCAGACTCCGCTCAGGACGGGCTGTTCGGCGGGCGCTTCGACCGGCTCCGGGCCGCGCTTGGCGACCCGTGCCATGAGCACCCAGTCGGCCACCGCGAGCGCGGCGAACAGCAGGGTGAAAGCGATGAAGGAGAACAGGATCTGGCCGGCCGGGACGTCCGCGATCGCATCGGCGGTGCGCAGCTTCCCCCAGACCAGCCACGGCTGACGGCCGAGTTCACGGACGAGCCAGCCCATGATCGCCGCCACGAACGGCAACGGGATCGCCGCGACCATCAGGTAGTGCAGGAACCGGGCCCGGACGAGCCAGTTCTTGACCAGCAGGACCGTGCCGAGGATCGCGCAGGCGAACATCAGGAACCCGAGCCCGATCATGGCGCCCAGCGGCATCCCGACGACGCTCTCGTCGAGCTTGTCCGGCTGGTACACCTTCAGTTCGCCGAACTGCGCGAAGCCCTGGTTGACCACGAAGATCGAGCCGACGAGCGCGGTGACCACGCCGAGGCGCATCGAGCGGCGGAAGAACTCGACCTCGGTCGTGCGCTTGAGGAAGTGCCACGCGCTGACGCCGACGACGAAGAACCCGCCGGTGACCAGCGCGGCGGCGAGCACGTGCGGCAGCGACGCGGCCAGCGCCGGGTTGGTGAACAGCGCGCCGAAGTCGTCGAGGCGCAGCGTGCCGTTCTCGACGCGGCTGCCGACCGGGTTCTGCAGGAACGAGTTGGCCAGCATGATGAACAGCGCCGACGCGTACGCGGTCAGCGTGACCAGCCACAGCAGCGTCAGGTGCAGCCACTTGTTCATCCGGCCGAAGCCGAAGATCCACAGGCCGAGGAAGGTCGACTCCAGGAAGAACGCGACCAGCGTCTCGATGGCCAGCGGGGCGCCGAAGACGTCGCCGGCGAAGGCGGACAGGCCGGTCCAGGTGAGCCCGAACTGGAACTCCATCACGATGCCGGTGGCGATCCCGAGCGCGTAGTTGATCACGTAGAGGCGGCCCCAGAACCGCGTCATCCGCAGGAGCTCGGGCTTGCCGCCGAGCGTCCAGCGCGTCTGCATCACGGCCACCAGCGTGACCAACCCCAGTGTGAGCAGCACGAACAGGAAGTGGAACGAGGTCGTCGTCGCGAACTGGAGTCTCGCGATCGGAAGAGCGTTCATGTAGGCAGGCTACACATAGTCTGGCTACATGTAGCAAGGCGACGTGTAGAGTGGGTACTCATGAAGGCGGACACCCTGCGCGGGCACCTCGACGCGCTGCTGCTGGCCGTGCTCGACGGCCGGAAACTGCACGGCTACGCGATCATCGAGGCGCTCCAGCTGCGCAGCGACGGCGCGCTCGACCTGCCCACCGGCACCGTCTACCCGGCGCTGCGCCGGCTCGAGCGGGCCGGCTGGCTGGCCAGCGAATGGGACGTCGTGTCCGGCCGCAAGCGGCGGACCTACCGGCTCACCCGCCCCGGCGAGCAGGCGCTGGCCGCCGAACGCGCGGACTGGCGGGAGTTCACCGCGGTCATCGGGGGAGTGCTCGGAACATGATCGACGAATACCTGGCCGACCTCGACCGGCGGCTGCACGGCTGCGGCCGGTTCAAGGCCGACCTCCTGGAAGAGGCCCGCGACGGGCTGACCGACGCCGCCGACGCCTACCGCGCGGGCGGCTGGAGCGACGAGGACGCGCAGCGCCGGGCGGTCGCCGACTTCGGCCCGGCGGCCGTCGTCGCCCGCGACTACCAGGCCGAACTGGGCATGCTCAGCGGTGTCCGCACGCTGTGGAAGCTCGTCGTCGGCGTCCCGGCGATGCAGTCCCTCTGGGACTACGCGCGAATCCTCACCTACGGCGAATGGACGAAGCTCCCGACCTCGACCCCGGAGTGGTACCGGGTGGTCGCCCACGCGTCCCACGGCGCGGTGTTCCTCGTGCCGGTGATCGGCCTGCTCGCGCTGCTCGGCACGCGCTGGCTCAGCCGTCGCCTCGACGGGGTGCGGCTGTCCCGGCTCTGCGGGTTGCTGATCGCCGTCGCCGTGGGCATCAACCTCGCCTCCGTCGGCATGCTGATCGGGGCGACCGGCGTCGTCGACGTCTCGCGGCTGTTCCTGAGCGTCCCGTGCGCGCTGCTGATGGGCGCCTGGGTGGCGCTTTCGGTCCGGCTGGTCGTGCTCGCGAGACGTTCGTGGGGTGGGTATGCCACGATCGTCGCGTGACGACCGCGCTGATCTACCTCGTAGTCATGCTGCTGGTGGCGGCCGTGGTGTTCCTGCTCGCCGCGGTGGTGTTCGGCCGGGGTGAGGAGCTCGCCCCGCTGCCGCCGGGCAGCTCGCCCACGCGGCTGCCCGCCGAGGACATCACCGGCGAGGACCTGACCGAGGTCCGGTTCCAGCTGGTGCTGCGCGGCTACAAGATGTCCGAAGTGGACTGGGTGATGCGGCGGCTCGGCGTCGAGCTCGACGAGCTGCGGGCCCGCGTCGCCGAGCTGGAGCAGCGCGAACGCGAGCGGGAGAGCACGTCCGCGCCCGAGGCGTCACCGTGACGGACCTGATCCTCTCGGTCGAGGTCCGCGCCCCGGCCGGGACGACCTGGCTCGCGCTGACCGACTGGGCGCGCCAGGGCGAGTGGATGCTCGCCACCGAGGTCGAGGTGGTCGAGGGCGACGGCCGCAGCGTCGGCTCGCGGCTCTCGGCGTTCACCGGCGTGGCCGGGGTCGGCTTCACCGACACCATGGAGATCACCAGCTGGGAACCGCCGGTGCGGTGCGGGGTCCGGCACCTCGGCAGCATCGTGGCCGGCACCGGCGTGTTCCAGGTCGTCCCGAAGGGCGCGACGCGCTCGACGTTCGTCTGGGCCGAGCACCTGCGGCTGCCGTTCGGGCTGCTGGGCCGGCTCGGCTGGCCGGTCGTGCGGCCGGCGTTCGCGCTGGGGGTGCGCCAGTCGCTGCGGCGGTTCGCGCGGTTCGCGGAGAACTATTCGGTGGGTGGGGATGAGTGAGCTGGTCGGCGCCGACGGCGTCGCGCGGTGCAGCTGGGGCAATTCGACCCCGGACTACGCGGACTACCACGACAAGGAGTGGGGCACGCCGCTCCACGGGCAGGACGAGCTGTACGAGCGGCTGTGCCTGGAGTCGTTCCAGTCGGGGCTGTCGTGGATCACGATCCTGCGCAAGCGCGAGGGCTTCCGGAAGGCGTTCAAGCAGTTCAAGCCGGCGAAGGTGGCGAAGTTCGGCGACGCCGACGTCGAGCGGCTGATGCAGGACGCCTCGATCGTGCGGAACCGGGCGAAGATCCTGGCCGCGATCAAGAACGCGCAGGCGATCGCTTCGCTGGACACGTCGTTGGACGATCTGCTGTGGTCGTTCGCGCCGGCTGCGCACGTCCGTCCGCGCACTATGGCGGACGTACCGGCGATCACGGACGAGTCCAAGGCGATGGCCAAGGAGCTGAAGAAGCGCGGCTTCGTCTTCCTCGGCCCGACCACGTGCTACGCGCTGATGCAGGCGACCGGCATGGTCGACGACCACGTCACCGGCTGCTTCCGCGCAGGCTGACGTTCCCGGGTCTGCCGCAGCTTGTCGTGAGTGTTTAGGAGGGTTCTAACCCTCCTAAACACTCACGACCGGCCGCGGCAGATTGCTTACTTGCCCTGGAAGGTGGGCTTGCGCTTGCCGACGAAGGCCTCGACGGCCTCGCTGTGGTCGGCGGTCGCGCCGAGCGCCGTCTGGGCGGCGTCCTCGGCGTCGAGGGCCTCCTCGAACGTCGACTGCGCGGCCAGGTTGAGCACGCCCTTGATCTTCGCGTAGGCGACGGTCGGGCCGGCCGCGAGCTTCGCCGCCACCTTCTGGGCGCGGGCGGCGAGTTCGGTGTCGGGCACGACCTCGCCGACCAGGCCGAGCCGCAGCGCCTCGGCCGCGTCGACGGTCCGGGCCAGCAGCATCAGCTCGGCGGCGCGGCCGTAGCCGACCAGCCGCTGCAGCGTCCAGGACGCGCCCGAGTCCGGGCCCAGCCCGACGTTGGCGAAGGCCATCAGGAACGACGACGACTCGGCGGCGATCCGCAGGTCGCTGGCGTAGGCGAAGGCGGCCCCGGCGCCGGCGGCGGTGCCGTTGACCGCCGCGATCACCGGCTTCTCCATCGACACGATCGCCTTGACGATCGGGTTGTAGTGCTCCTTCACGGTGTGTAGCGGGGCGGGGTCACCCGCTTGCAGCAGCCCCACGTGCTCCTTCAGGTCCTGGCCGGCGCAGAACGCCTTGCCGGAACCGGTCAGCACGACCGCGCGGACGGCGTCGTCGTCCGCTGCCTCGCGCAGCGCCGCGAGCAGTGCTTCCTTCAGCTCCACGGTCAGCGAGTTGTACGCCTGCGGCCGGTTGAGGGTGAGGGTGCGCACCCCGTCGGCGTCGGCGGTCAACAGGACGTCGGATGTGGTCACGTCTTCTCCTTGCGCGGAAAACTTCGGTCGGCCGAGAGTCTTTCACCTCGCGCGGGCCGCATACCAGCACCGATACAGCAGCAAAAGATCGGTCCGCTGATGCGCCCGGCCGCTGATGAGGGACAATGGACACCAGACCCGGCTGGCTTTCACGCGAGCGCGACCCGGGCGCGCCGGTTGAGACGGAGGGAGCACGCTATGGCGGCCATGAAGCCCCGGACCGGAGATGGTCCCCTCGAAGTGACTAAGGAGGGGAGGGGCCTCGTGATGCGCGTACCGCTCGAAGGTGGTGGGCGACTCGTCGTCGAACTCTCCGCGGAAGAAGCGAAGGACCTCGGCGCCGCACTGGCGGAGGTCACCGGCTGAGCCGGCTCCCTCGATCCGTCCTTCCGTCGCACCCCGGTCTCCCTTCGGAGGCCGGGGTCGCGATTCCTCTGCGCCCGAAGGTTGCTCACTGTGCGTAATCCGCTACCGCCCGTTCCGGCTACCCTGCTCGACATCGAGGTCGCGGCCGAGCTCCGCCGCGGCGTCCCGACGGCCCGGCTGGTGGCCGCGCCCGACAACGATGACGTCGAGCCCTTGGAGATCGAGGGCGTCCGGATCACGGGCAAGGCGGGCGACGTCCAGACGGTGCCCGGTGGCGGGCCGCGCTGGATCGCGGGCCTCGGCGGCGGTGCGCCGAAGGAGTACCGCAAGACGGGCGCGGCATTGGTCCGCGCGCTGAACGCGGCACTGGCGGACGACGTCGACAACGGGGGCAAGGCGTTCCGCGCGGTGCAGCTGGAACTGCCCGAAGAGGCCTCCGGAGAGCACGTCACCGAGCTCGCGCTGGGCCTCCTGCTGGGCGGCTACCGGTACAAGGTGACCGGGGAAGCGCCTTCGCCGTCCGTGCGGACGATCCGGCTCGTGGGGGCGGATCCCGCGTTGCCCGCGCTGGTCGAGCGCGCTTCGGCGCTGGCCGCGGCGACGGCGTTGACGCGTGATCTCGCGAACACGCCGTCGAACGTGAAGACCCCGGCCTGGCTGGCGGACACGGCCGCGCGCGTGGCCGGCCCGCGCGTCGAGGTGACGGTCCGGGACGAGAAGTGGCTCGCGGCCGAGGGGTTCGGCGGCGTCCTGGCCGTCGGCGGTGGTTCCGCGCGGCCGCCGCGCCTGATCGAGCTGGCGTACCGGCCGTCGGGGGCCTCGACGCACCTGCTCCTGGTCGGCAAGGGCATCACGTTCGACACGGGCGGCCTGTCGATCAAGCCGGCCGACGGAATGCACCTGATGCGCACGGACATGGCGGGCGGCGCGGCGGTGATCGCGGCGACCCGCGCCATCGCGGCCCTGGGTCTGCCGGTCCGGGTCACCGCGCTGGTGCCGTGCGCGGAGAACCACATCTCGGGGTCGTCGTACCGGCCGGGCGACATCGTCCGGCACTACGGCGGCAAGACGACCGAGGTCGGCAACACGGACGCGGAGGGCCGGATGGTCCTGGCGGACGCGCTGGTCTACGGGATCCGCCGGTTCACGCCGGACTACGTGGTCGACGCGGCGACGCTGACGGGCGCGATGAAGGTCTCGCTGGGCCTGCGCACGGGCGGCCTGTTCGCCTCGGACGACTCGCTGGCCGCCCTGGTGTCCGACGCGGGCGCGCGAGTGGGCGAGGCGTGGTGGCGGATGCCGCTGGTGGAGGACTACGCGGAGAACGTGCGCGGCGAGTTCGGCGACGTCCGGCAGACACCCGGTGGGCCGGGCGGCATCACGGCGGCGTTGTTCCTGCGGGAGTTCACCTCGGGCCTGCCGTGGGCGCACCTGGACATCGCCGGGCCGGCGCGGTCGGAGAAGAACTACGACGAGGTGGTCCCGGGGGCGACCGGCTTCGCGGCGCGGACGCTGGTGGAACTGGCGGCGTCGCTGGGCTGACGGCTCGCGAGGACGTGGTCGCGGAACCCGGTCACCGCCGGGGTCAGCGGTTCGTCCGCCCGCCACACGAGCCCGATGGTCCGGAACGGCGGCGGCGACAGCGGCACCTCCGCCACGCCCGCCGGCGTGCCCGGCCCGAACCGCGGCAGCAGCGCCACCCCCAGCCCGGCCGCCACCAGGCCGCGCACGGTGTCCGACTCCTGGCCCTCGAACGCGATCCGCGGCGTGAAGCCCGCCGCCGCGCAGAGCTCGTCGGTCAGCGTCCGCACGCCGTACCCCGGTTCCAGCAGCACGAACTCCTCGTCCGCCAGCTCCGCCACCCGTACCTCGCGGCGGCCCGCCAGCCGGTGGCCCGCCGGGACCGACAGCAGGATCTCCTCGTCCACCAGGCCCGCGCAGGCCAGCGACGGGACGTCGGGCAGCGGCGCCACCAGCGCCAGGTCGAGCTCGCCGTTCGTCAGCCGGTCGACCATGTCCTGGCGCGAGCCCTGGACCAGCGTAAACCGCACCCCCGGGTAGCGCGCCCGGTACCCGCGCAGCAGCGACGGCACCAGCGACCGCCCGAGCAGGTGCAGGAACCCCAGCACTACGTGCCCCGACTCCGGCGACACTTCCTCGCGCGCGAGGCGCACGCCGGCGTCGAGCGCCGCCAGCCCGCGCTCGGCCGCCTCGGCGAGCAGCTCCGCGGCCCGCGTCAGCCGGATGCCGCGGCCGTCCGGGACGGTCAGCGGCGCACCGAGGGCGTCGGCCAGCGCCGCGAGCCGCCGGCTGACGGTCGGCTGCGGGACGCCCAGCAGCGCGGCCGCGCGTGTGACGTTCCTCGTCTCCCGCAGCGCGGCGAGCAGGGGCAGGTGCGGCGCGACCTGCGCGGACAGCGAGTCATACGTCACCGCATCGATTCTGCCACCTGAACGCATTAGACGTATTGGTTAGTCCTGCTTACTTTCAGGGACGTGACTTCCACCCGCCGAGTCAAGACCGCCGTCGCCGCGGCCGGGATCTCTTCGTTCGCCCTGCTCTACGCGCCGCAGCCGGTGCTGCCGCAGCTGGCGGCGCAGTACCACCTGGATCCGGGTGGCGCGGCGCTCGCGGTCAGCGTGGCGACGGGCGCGCTGGCCATCGCGGTCCTGCCGATCGCGGCGCTGTCGGAGGTGGTCGGCCGCCGTCCGGTGATCTTGACGTCGGTGATCGCGTCGGTGGTGTTCGGCTTGCTGCTGCCGTTGATGCCGACGTACCCGGCGCTGCTGGTCCTGCGCGCGCTGCAGGGCGTGGCGATCGCCGGGTTCCCCGGGGTGGCGGCCGCGTACCTGGCGGAACGCCTGGGCCGCGCGGGCGTCGCGGCGGCGGTCGGAGCGATGATCGCGGGCAACACGGTGGGCGGCATGCTCGGCAGGCTGGCCAGCGGCTTCACGGCGGGCCCCCTCGGCTGGCGCGGCGCCTTGCTGGTGGTGGCGGGTTTGGGGGCGGTGTGCGCGGCGGTGACCGTGGTGACGCTGCCACCGAGCGGCCGGCCTGGCCGCGCCCACGGCGTCGGGCGTGGGTTGCTCACGGCGCTGAGCAAGCCGGTGCTGCTGGCGCAGTACGCGGTGGCGTTGCTGGCGATGGGCTCGTTCGTGGCCCTGTACAACGCGGCGGGTTTCCGGTTGACCGGTACCCCGTTGGAGCTGTCGCCGGCGGTGGCTTCGCTGGTCTTCCTGGCTTACGCAACGGGCTCGGTGTCCTCGGCGGCGGCGGGCCGGTTGGTGGCGCGGGTGGGCCGCCGCCGGGCGCTGATCGGGGCGTTGCTGCTGACGGCGGCGGGGGCGGCCCTGACGTTGCCGGACTCGTTGCCGCTGGTGATCGCGGGATTCTTGGTCCTGACCTGCGCATTCTTCGCGGCCCACGCGGTGGCGAACGGCTGGGCGGCGGCGGACGCCCCGGAGACGGCGCGAGGCCAGGTGGGCGGCACGTACACGGCGACGTACTACCTGGGCAGCAGCGTGGGCGGAGCAGCCGGGGCGTGGGTTTACGGGCACGTGGGGTGGTCGTGGCTGATCGCGCTGGTCGCGGTGTGGCTGCTGCTGGCGGTGGCCGCGGTGGGGGTCGGGACCAGAAATGCCCCCGCCCTCCCCGGGGGGCGTCCCACGTCCAGTCTACCGGCACCCCCTGACGAAACCGCTGGTCAACGGCCGGTTGTCCACAGCTCAGCGAGCTTGTGGACGGACCTCAGGTAGCCGCGCCGACCAGGAGCCCGCCGCCCACCGGCAGCAGGGCCGGCACCAGGCGTTCGTCTTCGCGGAACGCCCGCGCGACCTCGCGCAGCGCCAGCGTCTCCGGATCCCGGTGCGCCGGATCGATCACCCGCCCGCCGGCCAAGACGTTGTGGAACGCGATGATCCCGCCGCGCCGCAGCAGCGACACGCCCAGCTCGTAGCACCCCGGGTACTCGATGTGCGCGGAGTCGACGAACACCAGGTCGTAGCCACCCGGCGTGAGCCGCTGGAGCACGTCCAGCGCGCGCCCGATGATCAGCCGCGTCCGGCCCGGCGCGAAGCCGGCCTCGCGGAACGTCGTGCGCGCCGCCCGCTGGTACTCCGGCTCGACGTCGATCGACGTCAGCACGCCGTCGGGGGCCATGCCGCGCAGCAGGCTGAGCCCGCTCACCCCGGCACCCGTGCCGACCTCGACGACGGCCTTCGCGCACAGCGTCGCGGCCAGGAAGCGCAGCGTCGCGCCCGCACCCGCGCTGAGCGGGGTGCAGCCCAGGTCCTCGGCCCGCGCCCGCGCCGAAGACAGCACCTCGTCGTCGGGCAGGTACCCGTCGACGAACCCGGAATCGGCCGGTGCGGCCGCAGGGGTGGGCGTGTTCACGCACGGAGGTTAGCGTTGCTTGTCGATAAATCCGCGCAGGCTCCCTGGTAAGCACCCGGGAAGAAGTTCTCAGCCTGCTCTCAGTCCAGTCTCACTAGAACCATAAGGAGTCCGGAGAGACTGAAATCCGAACACACGGGAACACCGTGCCGAGGGCCCGCGTTGGGTGGAGCAGACAGGAGAAACGCTGATGGAGGTGCCTGCTCCCGCGATGCAGAACGCCGTAGCCGACGCCGGGGCTCAGCCCGTGTCCCTGGACGAGGCGGCCTGGACGCCGCCGTCCTGGGACGAGGTCGTGCGCGAACACGGTGACCGGGTCTACCGGCTTGCCTACCGCCTGACCGGCAACACCCACGACGCCGAGGACCTCACGCAGGAGACCTTCATCCGGGTCTTCCGCTCGCTGGCGTCCTACAAGCCCGGCACGTTCGAGGGCTGGCTGCACCGGATCACCACCAACCTGTTCCTGGACATGGCCCGCCGCCGCTCGCGCGTGCGGATGGAAGGCCTGCCCGAGGACACCGACCGCATCGTGGGCGACGACCCGAGCCCCGAGCAGGTCTACACGGACACCCACCTCGACCCGGACCTGCAGGCGGCGCTCGACGAGCTGCCCCCGGAGTTCCGCGCCGCCGTCGTGCTGTGTGACGTCGAGGGGCTGTCGTACGAGGAGATCGGCGCGACGCTGAACGTCAAGCTGGGCACCGTCCGCAGCCGCATCCACCGTGGGCGTCAGGCGCTGCGCGCGTCGCTGGAGCGTCGTCGCGCTCACGCACCGCAGTCTGCGAAGGTGTCGGTATGACCGCACCGCGAGGCTGGGCACTCCCCGAGTCGCACCTGCTGCCGGACGTCGTGGTGGCGTTCGTCGACGGCGAGCTTTCCCACGGCGCACGCGACCGCGCGGCGTCCCACATCACCCGCTGCACGGCGTGCGCGGCCGAGGTGCGCGCGCAGCGCCAGACGGGCGAGACGATCCGCCGCGCGGGGGCGCCGTCGATGTCGGCGGGGTTCCTGGCGAGCCTGCAGTCGATCCCGCAGCAGACGGAGCTGCCGAGCACCCCGGACAACCTGGCCATCACGGCCGACGGCCAGCTGGTCGCGGTCCAGCGCCCCGACCGGGTCGCGGGCCTGCGCGATTCGGGCGTGCTGGGCGGGGTGGCGCCGTTGGGATCATCGGCCCCGCTGGGCCAGTCCCCGAACGTCCTCGGCGGCGGCCGCTTCAAGCGCCGCGCGGCGCAGGGGGCGGGCGTGGTGGTCTCGGGACTGGTGCTGAGCGCGCTGGCCCTGGTGGGAACATCGGCGGACGGCGACGGAGCCCCGGAGACGGGCGGCGGCGTCCCGCAGCCGGCGAACCTGCTGCCGGCCCAGATGGCGGTCCCCCAGCAACCGGTCCCGGTTTCGACACCGGCGACAACGACCCCGGCGGCGGTACCGGCGGGCATCCGCTGAGTGGACTGTGAAGGCCGCTGCGAACAATCTTCGCGGCGGCCTTCGGTGTGTCCGGGGTACGTCCGGCAGGTCTCCGGCAAAGTCGGACCTTCCAGGTGTCTCACCGACCCGAACAGCAGGCTGAGAGCCAAACCCGCACCCCACCCAGACCCCTCCCACCGCCCCGATCCGTAGTGACAATCCAGGCTTCGGGGTGGTGGGCACCGCCGTTCAGAGCCTGGCCAAGCCGCTTTGTCCACAGAGCCGTCACCTTGTGGACAAGGACTCAAGAAACAGCCACTTCACCCGCGGACCGGCAGACTCGGAGCACTGGGCTTGGGTATCGTCACGCCCAGCCACCTGATCTTCTGCACCGGGGAATGATGACCGAGCCGAACGTGAATCCCGAGCAGCCCGGCGCGCGCGATGCCGACCGGCTGGGCCCGCGGCCGCTCGCGCGGCCGGCCGTCGATCCGGCGCAGGCCGCCGTGTTCGGCAGGCCGCAGGGCGTCGACGGGGCGTTCGACAAGCTCTACTCCCCGCAGAAGGCCAACGGCGTCAACCTCGCCCCGCCCGCGCCCGAGTCGCTCGCCGAGGCCTTCCGGCGGCCGCCGGGCGCCGAGGGCGTGCTGCTCGAACGGCCGCGGGAAGCCACCGGTGACCCGGGCGACACCGAACCGCCCCTGTGGACCGGCACCCGCGATCCCTGGCGTGATCCCGGGGCCGCAGCGGTCCTCGCCGGGCCCGCCATGCCCGCCGAAGACGAAGAAAAGCCCGCCAAACGGCCGCCCGGCGCACTGCTCAGCCTGCCCGAAGTGCTCTTCGGACGGCGCGTGCAGCCGAAAGCGCTCGTCCTGCTCGGTGTCGTCGCGTTGCTCATCGGCGCCGCCGGTGGCGTCGTCGGGTGGTGGGCCGCCGACACCGGCACCGAGCTCACCGGTTCCGCCACCATCGCCGAAGCCGAGGCCGGCAAGGAGCGCCCCGCCGGGTCCGTCGCCGAAATCGCCAAGCGCGTCGCGCCCGCCGTCGTCTCGCTGGAGGTGTTCAAGCCCGGCGCCGAATCCGGCGAGCAGGGCTCCGGCGTCATGATCGACCCGCAGGGCTACATCCTCACCAACGAACACGTCATCGCCTCCGCCGCCGCGGACCCGGGCGTCAAGGTGACGGCCGTCTTCATCGACGGCACGCGCACCGAGGCCAAGCTCGTCGGCGCCGACCAGAAGACCGACCTCGCCGTCGTGAAGGTCAACGTCACCAACCCGACCGTGCTGCAGGTCGGCAAGTCCTCTGACCTGCAGGTCGGTGACACCGTGATGGCGATCGGCTCGCCGCTGGCGCTGCAGAACTCGGTGACCGCCGGCATCGTCAGCGCGCTGAACCGGCCGATCACCGCGGGCGGCGACAACGGCGCCCCGCCGGTCACGTACGAGGCCATCCAGACCGACGCGGCGATCAACCACGGCAACTCCGGCGGCGCGCTCGTCGACTCCACCGGCGCGCTGGTCGGCATCAACTCGTCGATCCGCTCGGCGGGCGCGGACGGCGGCAGCATCGGCATCGGCTTCGCCATCCCGAGCGACTACGCGATCAAGATCGCGAAAGCGCTGATCAAGGACGGCAAGGTCCAGCACGCCGACATCGGCATCAACGCGTCGTCGACGGTCGCCGGCTCGTCGACGATGGGTGCCCAGGTGAAGAACGTCGCGCCCGGCGGCCCGGCGGCGAACGCGGGTATCAAGGAAGGTGACGTCATCACGAAGATCGGCAACCGGCTCGTCCGCGACTCCGCGGAACTGACGGTCGCGGTCCGCGCGCACGACGTCGGCGAAGTGGTCCCGGTGCAGCTGGCGCGCGACGGCGCCAGTTTCGTCGTGGACGTAACCCTGGCTTCCGACTGAGTTCCCGCGTTCGGCCTGCCGGAGCGCGGCGGTCGGCGGGTACCCTGGGCGGGTAGGTTCTTCTGCGGAGGTTGACTGGTGTTCGAGAGTGTCGGATGGGGCGAAATCCTCGTCCTCATCATCGCCGGTCTGTTCATCCTCGGTCCGGAACGGCTGCCGGAGGCGGCGTCCTGGCTCGCGAAGAGCGTGCGCAAGGTCCGCGAGTTCGCGACCGGCGCGAAGGAGCAGCTGCGCGAGGAGATGGGCCCGGAGTTCGACCAGCTGCGCAAGCCTCTGGAGGACCTCCGCGGGCTGCGCAACTTCGACCCGAAGCGAGTCGTGACGCAGCACCTCTTCGACGGCGACGCCGACCCGCTGGGCCTGAAGGGCATCACGAACGGCAGCAGCACCCCGACGAACGGGACAAACGGCTCGAACGGCTACCTGGCGGGCCAGACCCAGTCGGCGCCGGAGCCCCTCAAGCCGGGCGAGCGCCCGCCGATCGACCCGGACGCGACATAGTTTCCCTCGGTTTCCTCGCCGAGTCGGATCGGGACGGCTGGGAAGTCCTGGTCCGCGGCAAGGACGCGTATTTCGACGTCT
The DNA here is from genome assembly GCA_049998155.1 of Amycolatopsis sp. cmx-13-12. Classification (GTDB taxonomy): domain Bacteria; phylum Actinomycetota; class Actinomycetes; order Mycobacteriales; family Pseudonocardiaceae; genus Amycolatopsis. The sequence goes on from JAEBES010000004.1 coordinate 790,385, forward strand.
CACGCAGCGACGACGCCTACGAGCGGACCTGGCGCCGCCTGTTCGACGACGGGCGGATCCGCGGGATGGCCGCCCGGCTGGACGGCGAGCTGGTGGGGTTCGCGCACTACCTGTTCCACGCGAGTGTCTGGTACGCGGGGAAGTGCTACCTGGCGGACTTGTTCGTGGCGGCCCAGGCGCGCCGGCGGGGTGTCGCGCGGGCGATGATCGAGTGGGTGGCGCGGGACGCCGAGGAGCAGGGTTACCCGGGCCTGTACTGGAACACGCTGGAGGACGCTCCGGCTCGCGCGCTGTACGACCAGGTGGGCAGGCTGAACCCGGGGCTGATCCACTACTCCTACCGACGCTGAGCTCCTGTCCGTCCACAAGCGGGCGATGGTGTGGACAAGCAGGGCGGGCGGCGGCCTTTTCGGGTTTTCCGTCGGGGAGGGCCGATAGACTGGACTTGGGCACGCCCCCCTTGGGAGGGCGGGGGAATCTTTCGGGGCTGGGGCTGGGGCGGGCTGGCAAAGCCGGAGCGCCCTATTGAGGTGCCTCACCTGCTCGAACAGCAGGCTGAGAGCCAAACCCGCACCCCACCCAGACCCCCCACCACCCCGATCCGAAGCCAGAACACGGACGGTGGTGCCGGGTCAAGGCACGCTTTCCCGCCTTGACGCGGCACCACCGGCCGTAGTGACAATTCCGGCTTCGGGGTGGTGGGCATCAACCAGTTGCATCTGAAGTCGAGAGCCCGCTTCCGGCTGTCCACAAGCGGGCGGTGGTGTGGACAAGCACGGGCCGAGGCGGGCTTTTCGGACTTTTCGCCGGTTGGGGCCGATAGACTGGACTTGGGCACGCCCCCCTTGGGAGGCGGTTTCTAGTGGTGGTTGCAACACTGCTGTTGGTGGGTGGTGTTGAGTGACTGTGTCATGCGTTCGGCGGGGCTGTCCCAGTCGAGGGTCATCCGGGGCCGGTCGTTGAGCTCGACGGCGACCG
>JAEBES010000005.1:0-569515 GCA_049998155.1 Amycolatopsis sp. cmx-13-12
CACCGCACCACAGCCCTGGCCATCTGGAACATCCACTACAACTACCATCGACCCCACACTGCCGCCGGAGATCAGCCACCAGCCACCCGGCTCCACACCGGCGTCACCAACGTCACGGCCTCATACACCTAGCTGTACCAGTCAATCGCTTCACGGAGCTGAAGTGCAACACGCCACCGCTTTCCGAACTGGAGCTTTCCGGTCTCCGGCGTCAGGATGGCTGGGACGCATCCGGGTCGGTGTCCGGTTACCTGTATCGGACGCATCCGTCAAACCATGACCGGTGCCCCGAAGTGGAGTAGGCCTGATTTCGGAGGGGAGGCGGCCTGCCCTTTCGTGCTGCGATCGTTTCCCCTCCGGTCAGACCGGGCGCCGGTTACAGGGCCCGGTCTCGTGCGCAACACTCTGGGGACCCGAGCGGGAAGGATCACCATGGGCTCCCACGCCTCCGAGGTCCCACCCGCCGACCACCAGACGCGCCGTGTCAACCCGGCCAGGACGGTCGCCGGCATGGCACACCGGTCGGCCGCCGGTGTCGGAGATGTTGTCGGCGCGCGGCAGTTGGTCGGGGTCGTCGCGTTGCAGCAGGCGGCGGGCAATCGGGCGGTAGCACGGCTAGTCGCGGTGCAGCGGTGTGGGCCGGTTCCCCCCGAGGAGTGCGACTGCCACGCCGGGGAAAGCGCGGCCCCCGTGGTGCAGCGGCACGAGGGGTTCCGGGTCAAACGGCCGTTGGAGACAGAATCGCTGGCCGCCCCCGAGGTGCAGACCGCCGCGTCCTCAGCCGCGCTTGCGCTGGAGGTCGGCCGCCGGGGCAGCGCGGTCAAGCGGTTGCAACGGGCGCTCGTCGCCGCTGGCGCGGATGTGGCGATCACGTCGGTGTTCGACGCCCGAACCCAGCGGGCCGTGGCGAGGTTTCAAGCCGAGCACGGCATCCCGTTCCCCACCGGTCGGCAGGCCGGTCCGAAGACGCTGTCCACCCTCGACGACCACTTGTTGGGCGGCGCGAATCCACGACCGGGGTGCGACGCGTACCTGCCGGGCGAACGCGATACGTCCCTGACCACCCGCGGCCGGGCAGAACGCGCCGGCGGACTGGGCAACGAGCTGCGGCTGACGAATTTCGGCGCCGGCCAAGGCCGGATGAAGACCGACCACGAGGCCGCGGTGGTTCGGCTGGTCAAAGACTTCGACCTGTTCGAACCCGGCTCGGCGTTCGAGGTCGAGTTCGTGCGCGGCTTCACTGACGGCGTCGACAGCGAGGACCGCAATGCCCTGCTGCGCGAGGAACGGGCCATCGACGTCGCGTTCTTCTTGGGCGCCAAGGGCGTGCCGAACGTGCCCCCGGCGCAGCCGGCAGCCGACGGGTCTTACGACGCCGGCTGCGACCCGGCCAGCCGCGCCAACGCCCGCGCGGTGCTGGTCCGCCTCAAGCGCAAAGCGGTCGTGCCGCCCAACCCCACGCCCAACCCCACGCCTCGTGCTGGCTGCGACCCTCAAGTCACCGCACGCATCCAGACCGCGCTGTCCGCGGCGGTCACCGACCTCGGCGCAGTCGTCAACCTCCTGCGCGCACGCCCGCTCAGCGCCCAAGCCAAGGACGCGCTGTTCGTCTACTTCCGCCGCGAGGACGAGAACACCGGTGCGGACGTCGCCAGCGAGCTCGCCAAGACCATGCGCGGCCTCGGCAGCAACCCGCCCATCGACTGCGACGCCCTGCTCGGCTGCGGCCCTACCACACACGCCGTCACCAACCTGATCACCGGGTTTATCCACATCTGCCATCAGGGCGCCCTCGACCCCGACGACGTCAACATGGAACGCACCCTGATCCATGAGGGCATGCACCTGTTCGCCGGGCTCGGCGCGCTCGGCGAGCGGTCCCACGGCGACGCCCCCGGTTGCGACGAGTCGGACCTGGCCGGGCAGACGACCGCGTTCCGGCTGGGCAACGCCGATTCGTTCGCGGCACTGGCGGTGCGCATGGCCAAGTCGCCGGTCGCGGGCGTGCGCCGCGACTCCGAGCACTTCAAGGGTAACGACGCCGCCCTGGTCACTGTACCGAAGGGCAACGCGCCCGTGCGGCTCGGTGGCGACCCCGAGTCGTTCAAGGTCGAACTGCGCGGCATCGGGGACCTCGCGCCGAGCACCCAGTGGCGCCTCACCGACGGTGCGGCCCGCCACTACCTGCTGCTGAACGCGCAGAACGAGGTCGTCCCGCCGGACCAGGCGTTCGACACGACCGTTGTCAAGCTCGGCCGCCGCACCCGCGACCTGCTCGCCGCGCGCGGGATCACTTTCGCGCTTCTGTCGGTACATCTGCTGAACCGCGCCGGTCTGGACCGCACCGTGGCCATCCCGTTGACCTTCACGCCCTGAGGCGACTATCACCGAATCCACGATGTAATCCCAGTGCAGCGACAGTCTCGGAGAATCGGGGGACACGGTCGTCATGGACGGGCCGCGCCTATAGGATTTACGGTCTCGTTGGCGAAAGTCATGCGGGTTCCGCGGGGTGCGACGGAGCCGGTGATCGTGGAACGCCGCTCGTCCGGGCCGCGGTTGCTCGCCTGCTTCGGCACGATGTACTACTCGGCGCTGCGACCCCGAGGAAGCAGTGATGCTGCGCGACATCGACCTGAAGCTCCCGCGGAAGGGCTGGGGCGAGTTGCTGGTGTTGGAGACAGCGCCCATCGCCGGTGCGGCCTGGACCGACAGCGGGCAGCGGTGGGACCGCCAGCGGCTCAAGCAGCGGGCGAAGGGAGAGGTGCGCGTCCGGTGCCGTTCCCGCCGCCGCTGACCGCGATGCTGCATCACCATATTGAGCAGTACGGCGTCGCCGAGGATGGTCAGCTGTTCCGGAGCATGGATGGCGGCGACATCGCCGAGTCGACCCTCGCGCGGGTGTGGGACAGGGCCAGCAAGGCAGCGCTGACGCCGGAAGAGTACCGGTCGCCGCTCACCCGCCGGCCCTACGACCTGCGGCACGCGTGCGTGTCGACCTGGCTCGCCCCATCGGTCCGCGGCGACCTGTCCGTCACCACCAACGGCAGCGGCGTGCAGGTCGGCTCGCTGCGCACGTACACGCCGTACGGCGAAGCGCTGCGGGCCGACGGCACCGTCGACAACCAGGCCGTTCCGGACAACCAGCCGGGCAACATGGACTACGGCTGGCTCGGCCAGAACCAGCGGGAGTACGAGCACGCCGGCGCGCTGTCGCTGGTGCAGATGGGTGAGCGCCCGTACAGCCCACTGCTGGGCCGATTCCTGTCCGTGGACCCGGTCGACGGCGGGTCGGCCAACGACTACGTCAACGCCGACCCGATCAACCACGTCGACCTGGACGGCACCTCGTTCCTGGGTTGGCTGGGCAACACCGTCAAGAGCGCCTTCACCGATCACCTGACGACCACGCTGAGCGTGCTGGCTGTCGCCACGTCGTGGGTGCCGTTCGTCGGGGTCGCGTTCACCGTGGCCGCCGCGGTCAGCAGCGGCTATGACGCGTACAACGACTTCCGACACGGCGACATCCTCGGCGGCATCCTCGACATCGCCGGCGGCTTCACCGGCGTCGGCGGCCTCATCAAACACGCTGCCGCCTACGCCTCGAAGAAAGCCGCGGCCAAATTGTTCACCAAGGCCACATCCTTCCGAGGGGTGGCGAACAGCGGGCGGTGGGCGCGTAAGGCGGCTCGCCAAGGCGCGAAACAGGTGTGCGCGGCGGCCAGGTACTCCGCTCGTGAGAAGCGCTACACGGGATATGGAATCGCCGCGACCGCGCTGTAGGAGGGCAGTGCCCAGGTACGGAGCAGGTATCACTTCTAGCTAGACTGGCTGATGGGGGCCGGGCTGTGTCCACAGCCCGGCCCCCATGGCGTTGAAGGGAGCTGTGCGCGTGGGCACTCCGTACCTGCCCGAGTGGTACCTGACGCTGGCCGGGAAGCTGCTAGACCGCAAGGGAACGGCAGCTCGTGGCAGCGGGCGGATTCTGCGCCGAGTGGCAGATGGCAAGGCCGATGACGCCGACTGGCTCTATTTCTACGCGATTCAGTCATACGGATGGGGTGGCGTCGCCGCGGCCGGCGCCGTGTTCGCCGGCCTTGCCGGTGTGCTCAGTGGTCCGTTCGGGTACGGGCCGGTTATCGGATTCCTGGTGTTATGCGGAGTGTCGGTCATGGCCTCCGCGGCCGCGTTTTTCGCCATTATCCAATTGCACATCATGCTGGTCGACAAGGAGGCGTCGTATTTCCACCGGCCGCGAGCGGTGAACGTGGTCCTGGTGCCGATCGTGTTCGTGGCCGCCCTCGTCGTGTTGTTGGTGCTCACTCGCTCGTAGCGTCTTCGACGCTGTCCTGCTGGGCCTTCCGAGCTACGACGTGTGGGGTTCCATAAGAGCGTGTCTCATGTGGTGGTCGGGAAGTGTCGGAAGACGGTGCCGATTCCGACGCAAATCCGGCGCGACGTTCTCAGGCGAGTCGGAGGTACCGAACTCGCCGAAAACTGCGCCAACATCGACCGGTAATTCATGCTGGCCCTGATCCTGGGAGCAGCCCGGCGTGCGCGGGGACAACGGCTGGCCACCGATGATGCCGGCGATAGGGAACGGACCAGCCCTGCGCCTGCGGGGACAACACTTGCTGACCTGCGAATCTATCACCTGAAACCATGTTTCATTCATTTTGGCTGTCGCTCGTCTCGTATGATCGTGCCGCTCGACCTGGGCCTCTCGGGCGTCGCGGACGCGGCGGCCGTGCTGGTGCTCTGCGAACTGGGCCACAAAATTTCGTCGTGTCGGCCCGGACTGAGCTGGACACCATGCTGGACGCGATCTCAGCCTGCACGCGGCTTCCTCTCGAGGACGTGGACGCAGAACGGCCGAGTGGCTGTCCTGAGCGCACCTGAGGCCTCCGCCCACACGGGCGTCCCGTTGTCTGCTGACGGCTGTATCCCTGGAATGTGGCTCGACCTCGGGATGCGCGTACGGTCACTCTGAGCTACAGCGAAGTGCATGATCTCCCCAAACACGGGAGATATCCCACGTATGGGGGTTCAAGTCCCCCTTGGGCACATATTCGTGGCAAGCCTGTCACATCTGACGTATGAGTGCTCGAACCGGACGACATCTCGGTAGTGTGCGCCGTGAGTCGCAGGTCAACCTGGATGTGACGACCGGTGGTAGTTGTCACAAACACACCGTAGTTGTCACCAGGAGCTTTGGCGGCCACGCGGTGCGGCTGACGAGCCTATCGATTACGTGCGGCGGCCAAAGGCTGCGTTCTGCCCATGAGGGCGTACGACGACAAGAAACCGGTTCGGTGGGCTACGACGGTGGTGGAGCCGGCGCGGCGGGACGTGGTGGTGGGCAACGGTGGTCATCGTCCTGCCTGTCGCCCTGATCGCCGCCACGGCGCTGATCACCCTGTTGACCTTCGTCGACAACGCTGGAACACCGATCACGCGATGGTTCCCTACTGTCGACGAATGAACGGCTCAGCACGCTGGTCGTCGGCCAGCAGTTCCACGCGCAGGTCGTCGATCCGGTCGGCGGCGAGTAGGTGTAGGCGATGTCTGTAGCCTGGTTCGAGTGCGTGGAGTACGGCAGGGTCGACGGAGTCGATGAAATGTCGAGCCAGGTCTATCGCGTCGCCGAGTGCTTCTGTGCTGTTGCATTTGGTTGCCAGTATTGCGATGCTGATGTCGCCGACCAGGGCGTCTCTTGCGTAGGCCGAGGACAGGTACGGCGCAAGGGTTTCGATGACTTCGGCGGTATCGACCACCATTCGCATGCGTGCACGGAGGTTTTCCGGCTCGTACAATCGCTGGGTTATCGAGGGTTCGCCGTTTTCGCGAATTCGCCACAAGTAAACCACTTCGGCGATCACGTCAACTGCGGAAGCGACTATGTGGGCGTGCATGGTGATCGGAGCGTCCTCGTACTGTGTCAGCTGGAACTCGAAGCCGTTCTCATCCCAGAATGAGCGGCGAAAAACTTTGTTCCAAACCATTCGATCCGTGATTAGCGCTTCGTGCGCCGAGATGTGTGTTCTGTGTTGCGTGTTCACGAAGGCATCGGCATAGCCGTCGAACGCGGTGATGCCGGCGGAGGTCAATCTTCTCACATCGCCGGATGCGAAATCTGAGCCGCTTCTTTCCAGTGACTCGACGAGGGTCCGGTAGGCCGGTGAAGGCACGACGTCGTCGGCGTCCGCGAACGCAAGGTACTGGCCGGAGGCGTTGAGAACACCTATATTCCTCGCCGTGCTCAGTCCGCGATTCTCTTGGGTGATGAGAGTGAATCTTCGATCTTGTTTCGTCCATTTCTTGGCAATGTCCAAGCTTCTATCATGTGAGCCGTCATCGACCAGTACGAACTCGATGTCGTGCAGTTCCTGGCTGCTCAGCGATTTGAGGAGGCCCGGAAGATAGGGTTCCACGTTGAAGATCGGAACTATGACGCTCAGCTTGCTAGTCACGCTTCCCCATTGGATCGCATGTGCGCATCAGACGGTTGGTGTCCAGGGCTCTGCCATGGCGACGGCGATCTTGCGTGGACCGGTGAACGGTTCTCGTCCGTGTGCCGCGAGCATGTTGTCCACGATCAGGACATCGCCGGTTCGCCAGTCGAAGCGCCGCTGATTGGCCCGGTAGCAGTCACGCAGATGGGCCACCACGTCGTCGGGGATCCGGCCACCGTCTCCGTAGTACGTGTTCGCAGGGAGGTCGTCCTCGGCGAACAGCTCGCACAGGCCGGTGCGTACCTCCTCTGCGAGGGTGGTCACGTGGAAGAACGTGATGTGGTTGAACCAGACCAGTTCACCGGTGACCGGGTGCCGGTGCACCGCGCGTCGGCGAGCCTTCGTGCGCAGTGTGCCCGTGTGGCGCCATTCGATCTCCATGTGATGGTTCGACGCATAGCGGGCTACGTCGCGCGGGTCGTCGGTGTCGAAGGCCTGTTGCCAGCCAACGCCTACTCCCTGGTGGAAGTTGCGTACGACCGTCCACCCCCGTGCCGCGAACTCATCGCTGACGTCGGGGTCGATGGCCTCGTGGATCTGCCTCGTGCCGGCCAGCGGGGTCGCACCGAAGGTCAGTGGCGGCCGGACACAGTAGAAGAACAAGGTCATCGGCCACGATGACTGGTAGGAGTTCTCGTTGTGCAGGAAGATTTCCTCGTTCGCCGGATAGTCGGTCGACGTGTACACGTTGCCCTGGATCGTGCTGCGGGGCGAGGACCGTTCGGCATACGTGAGTGGTTCACCCGACACGGCCCGCACGACCTGTTCGAAACCGTTGACATCCCCGATGCCGAATCCACGTAACAGGACAGCGCCGTGCTCGAGGAGCTTCGCCCGTATCAGGGGGCGATCGTTCGTCGACGGAGTACTCGTGGGTGTATCGGCTACGACAACGTAGGGAAGCGGCGCCGCCTGTGGGCCCACTGATGCGGTCTGGCCGTCGTTTGGGGAACTCATGTCACCGTCCATGTTGCGCGCCGATACCGGTCTCCAAAGCGGCCCACCCCGGCGCATGCGTGAGAGCCTGCGTGTTCATTGGAATCAGCCCGAACTCGTCGGCTAGTGCCGCTGTGCCCACGACGACCTCGCTGTCCCGGCACAGCGCCGAAATCCTTTGGGTGGACCGGGTCAACATGGCCACGGTGATCCCCACCGCCGTCAAAGCGGCGCAGAACCGCGACACGGCGTCGGGAGCCGAACGGATACCGTGACCGACCACCGACACGACCGCGGCATCACAGGTACGCCTGATCGTGTCGAAACCGAGTTGCTCCCGGATCGGACTGAGCGCTGCGCACACCTTCACGGCGTCAGCTCGGGCGACTGTGAACGCTATGCTGGTCGCTGTTGGCTGCAAAGCACCCACCACCACCCCGGCGTCGGCCACCGCCCGGAGAACCTGCGCCAGAACGTCGGCATGGCCTAACGCGCGCGTCAACGTGATCACGGCGGTGGGGGCGTGGTCGACGGCGATGATGACCATGTTCTCCTTCATCGTTGAAGCCCGTCTGGCTCAACTGCGGCCCAAACTCCATTCCAAAACTGCTCTGGCGCTGTGGAGTTTGTTCTCGGCCTGCTCGAAGGCGATGCAGTTCGGGCCGTCCAGCACCTCGGCGGTGACCTCCTCACCGCGGTGTGCCGGAAGGTCGTGCATGAAAACCGCGTTCTCGGTCTTCTCCAGCACAGCGTCGGTGACTTGGAACGACGTGAACGCCCTCCGCCACTCCGGATCGGCCTTGGCAGTACCGGTGGTCTGCCACCGGGTGCCGTAGACGACGTCGGCCTCGGGCAGGTTCGTCATGTCGTGCAACTCGACCACCTTTGCGCCTTTCCGCCGTGCGTGAGATTGCGCCAGTCGCAGAACGCGCGCGTCCAGGCCGTAGCCGGGCGGCGTACGCAGCTCCAACTCGGTGCCGGCGAACCGGGACAGCGCGAGTGCGAGTGCCGCAGCGGTGTTGTTGCCCTCACCCACGTACAGGACACGGACGCCGTCGACCTTGCCGAACCGGACTTCCATGGTGGCGAGATCGGCAAGGGCCTGAGTTGGGTGTTCGGACGCGCTCATGGCGTTGATCACGGCCATGCCCGGTTGCGAAGCGAACTCCCGCAATTCGCTGTCCGCGCCGGCTGTGCGTATCACGAGCGCATCCAGCATCCTGGACAGGACCGCGGCCGTGTCCCTGGGAGTCTCCCCGGTGTTCTCTTGCAGATCGTGCGGGCCGTAGCCGATGATCTGCGCACCGGCCCGCAGCGCCGCACTGGAGAAAGCCGTCCTGGTTCTGGTCGACGTCTTCCGGAAGTAGATACCGATGATCCTGCCGCTCAACGGTCGTGTGTTGTCCGGGGCGCCGGTGGCGAGGTGTGCGCTGCGATGGACCAGTTCGCGGAGCTCGTCGTCGGCGAGGTCAGAGATCGACAGCAGGCTGTGGCCGCCAGTGTGCTTCATGGTTCCTCCCTCTCACGGGTTCGGCGCTGCTACGGCGAGTGCTTCGTGCAGCACGTCGAGTCCACGGTCGAGCCGCGCAGGATCGATGGTGAGCGGGGGCATGACCTTCACAACCGTGTCCCCTCGACCACACAGCTCTACGATCAGTCCGTCGTCGAAGCACTGCCGTTGCACTCGCTTCGCCACCGCCGGGTCGCCGGTGTCGATGCCGTACACGGCGCCGACCCCGCGGACGGAGCGTACGGTGTCAACGTCCGCGACCTCGGTCGCGAAGCGTCGAAGGCGTCCACACGCCACTGCGAGGCCGGTGCGGAAGTGTTCCTGGGTCCAGATGTCCAGGGCGGCGGTGGCGGTGACCAGCGCCAGCTGGTTGCCGCGGAACGTCCCGGTGTGCTCGCCCGGCCGCAGCACGTCCAGATGCGGTCGAACGAGCACGATGGACAGTGGGAGCCCGTATCCGCTCAACGACTTGGACACGGTCACGATGTCCGGCACGATCGCGGCGTGCTCGAAACCGAAGAACCTCCCGGTGCGGCCACAGCCGGTCTGGATCTCGTCGCAGATCAACAGCACCCCGTGCGCCTCGGTCAGCGTGCGCAGCCGCTGGAGCCACTGTGCCGAAGCCACGTGGATGCCGCCTTCGATCTGCGCGGACTCCACGATCACGGCCGCCGGAACGTCCACTCCGGACGAAGGATCGGTGAACATCCGGCGCAGGTAGCCGATCGAGTCGAACGGGCCGTGCGGACCGTCCTCGTACGGCACGAACATGACTTCCTCGCCGTTCAGCCGGCCCGCCGCCCTGGCTCGCCGGCTCCCGGTCACCGCCAACGATCCGCGGGACATACCGTGGAACGCGCCGCAGAAGGCGACGACGCCGTCCCGCCCCGTCGCCTTACGGGCGATCTTGAGAGCCGCCTCGACGGCATCCGTGCCGGTCGGGCCGCAGAACTGAACCTTGTGGTCGAGCTCCCGCGGACGCAGGACCACATCGCGCAGGCGCGTGAGGAAGTCCCGTTTGGCCGTGGCGTGCATGTCCAGGCAGTGGGTGACGCGGTCGTCGTCGAGGTACTCGAGCAGCCGGCGTTTCACCTGAGGGTGGTTGTGCCCGTAGTTGAGAGCGCCCGCCCCGCAGAAGAAGTCGAGGAACAGCCGGCCGTTCTCCGCGTACAGCTCAGCGCCCTTCGCCCGGTGGAAAACCGTGGGGAACGTGCGGCTGTACAACCGGACCTCGGACTCCATCGCGTTGAACAGCGAGATGTCACCAGGCCGGACACCGTTGTCCCGGGGGACGGTCCGGCTGTCTGGATCCGCGGGCGTCGTCATCGCGCCTCCGCGTCGTGGTTGCCGGCGAGTAACTCGGTCACCAAGCGGGCGAGGCCGTCCACGTGCGGAGCCCGCAGAACTCCGAAGTGGTCGCCGCCCACCCGGTACGTGCGCAGCCCGTCCGGCGCGAGTTGCCGCCACCTCGCGAGGTAGTCGTCGAAGGACTGACCGAAGGACACCTCATGCTCGCCCTTGGCCAGCTCGTCACCGATCACGAGGTGCAGGACACCGGGATAGGGCTTGTGCCGGTACGCGAGGCTTGTCTGCATCACCTCGGTCCACACACCGAGCGCCTGGGGCCACTCCACACCGGCGCCCTCGGCGGGGAGCTGGACACCCTTCTCGTCGTCGACCTCGTCGACCAGGCTGTTGAGCAGGTCAAGAGCCTCGGTTCGGAGTTGGTCGGCGCGTTCGCCCGAGGGAGAGTCGTTCAGCATGTCGAACAGCAGTGAGCACCGTTGCATCATCGCCAGGTCACGCCACGCGTTCTCCCGGGTGGAATCGTCCACCGCCGGGTCGATCAGGATGAAGGTGGTGTGCTCACCGGCGTCGTGCAGCTGGCGTACCATCTCGCCGGCGAATCCGCCGCCACCGCACCAGCTCAACAGCCGGTACGGCCCGACGGGCTGTACCTGTCGTAGTTCCGCCACGTACCGTGCGGCCACCGACTGGACCGACACGGGGCGACGCACGGACGGGTCAGGGTTCACCCACTCGAACGCGGCGAGCGGTTGTTCCGGGTGCAGGCGTTCAGCGAGGTGCCGGTACCAGTGTGCGCTACCGCCGCCGGGGTGCACGCAGAACAAGGGTGGCCGGGTTCCTGTGCGCCGGTGCCAGACCAGCGACCGCTGCTCGCGGGAACCGGCCTCGGCCTCGGTCCCGGCCTTGACGGCGAGCCCAGCGACCGAGCGCTGCTCGACGAACCACCGGAACGGGACCGTGATCCCGTGCTGCTCCTGCAACACCGCGCTGATCCGCATGACGGCCAGCGAATGGCCACCGAGTTCGAAGAAGTCGTCGTGCACGCCGACCCGGTCCACGCCCAGGACGTCCGCCCACGCGCCGGCGATCAGACGCTCGGTGGCGGTGCGCGGCGCCACGTAGTCCGCTGCCAGCTCGGGACGTCCTCCGCCAGGGGCGGGCAGGGCGCCGCGGTCGACCTTCCCAGAGGTGGTGAGCGGGAAGTCGTCGACCATCACGTAATGGTTCGGCACCATGTGCTCGGGCAGCAGTTTCTTCGCGTGATCGCGCAGTTCGACGATGGTCGGCCGGGTGCCGCCGAGACCGCGGATGTAGGCGACGAGGCGCTGGTCGCCCTGGTGGTCGTGCACCACAGCGATCGTCTGCTCCACCGATGGATGCTCGTCGAGGGCGGCCTCGACCTCGCCCAGTTCGACGCGGAAGCCGCGAAGCTTGACCTGCTTGTCCCGCCGGCCCACGTACTGGATGGTGCTGTCGGTGTTCCAGAACGCCAGGTCGCCGGTGCGGTACAGCCGGGCGCCGGGTTCCGCGCTGTAGGGGTCGGGCACGAAGGCCGCCGCGGTCTGCTCCGGCCGGCCGAGGTAACCACGTGCGACGCCGAAGCCACCGACGTACAGCTCCGCCGGGACGCCGGCCGCCACCGGCTCCAAGTCCGTGTCGAGGAGGTATGCCTGGGTGTTCGTGATCGGACGGCCGATGGACGGCGGCCTGTTCAGCGGGCCTGTCGCGACGTCAGCGACAGTCGCGATCACCGTGATTTCCGTGGGGCCGTAGGCGTTGACGAACCTCGTGTCGGCGGCCCAGCGTTCGGCCAGTCCAGCGGGGCACGGTTCGCCCAGCGAGACACAGACCCGAAGTCCGGGGAAGTCCTGCGGTGCCCACCTGGCGAGCACGGACGGCGACAGTGCGATGTGCGTCAGGCCCGTCGACACCCCGGACCGGTCAGCGGGATGGGTGCCTTCCGGCAGCAGAACCAACGCTGCACCGTTGGCCAGCGCGAGCAGGATGTCCCACACCGACACGTCGAACGACGGCGACACGAACTGCAGGATCCGGTCATCCGGTCCGATGTCGAACGTGGCGCGTTGCGCGATGGCCAGGTTGACCGGTCCTCGGTGGGGTATGGCCACGCCTTTGGGCCGGCCGGTGGACCCGGACGTGTAGATCACGTAGGCGAGGTTGTCCTGAGTGACCCGGCTTTCCGGGTTGTGCACGGGCATGTCTTCCGCGTCGTGCACGTGGAGCACTGTCAGGTTGTCCCGCAGCGCGCTGGGGATCCGGCCCGCGGCCAGCACGATGCGCGCGTCGGCGTCGGTGAGCATGTACCGCAGCCGGTTCTCCGGGTAGTCCGGATCGAGTGGGAGGTAGGCGCCACCGGCCTTCAGCACTGCGAGCAGCGCGGTGATCAGATCCCTCCCGCGGCCGAGGTAGAGCCCGACCACGTGGTCGGGGCCCACACCGAGTCTGCGCAAGCGATGGGCGAGGCGGTTGGCATCCCGATTGAGTTCCGCATAGCTGACCGAGTGATCGCCGGCGATGACAGCGGTTGATTCCGGAGTAACACTGGCTTGCCGCTCGAACAAGTGGTGCAGACACTCCTCCGGTGGCAGGTGGACGGCGGTGCCCTGGGCCATCGCGAGCAGGCGGTGGCGGTCGTCAGGATGTAGCCCGCACGTGGCCGGGTCGCCGTCGAGGCCGGCCACCATGGTGTCCAGCACCTGACGGTGCGTTCGCGCCAGGAAGTCCAGTTCGGTCCGGGTCATCCGGCCGAACCCGCAGCCCAGCCACAGCTCGCCCGGGAACGTCCACACCTCCAGGCCCAGTTCGCTCGGGCTGAAGTCCGACAACGGAACCACGCCGGACGCGCCGAACTCGATGACGTGGAAGTCCAGGTGGGTGAACATCGTCTCGATGAGCGGTTCGCCGTGGCGGCCCCACTCGCGTTGCATGACCGGGAGGGGATATCGACGATGCGGCCACAAGGCGGCTTCCTCCGCGAACGTCCGCCGCAGCAACACCCGCCAGCTCGGCGCGGTCACGTCGGCACAGAACGGCACCGTGTTGAGGTACATCCCCCGCACCTCGTCGCCACGGTCCCGCTCCGGACGGCCGTTGCAGACCAGCCCGGTGAAGAACCGGGACTGTCCGGTGACGATGCCCAACGCCTTGAGGTGGGCGGTCAGCAGCACGCTCTTCAGGGAGACCTCTGCCTCGCCGGCGAGTTCGCGCAAACGTGCCTCGATGTCGCCGAACGGCACGCAGACCTTGTGCCAGGCCCGGTCGTGCTCGGCGGTGCGCCAGCTGCCCGGGAGCCGTACACCAGACAGGTCACGGATGCGGTCATGCCAGAAGGCCCTGTCCGAAGGGGAGTTCACAGCTTGCCGCTCGGCCGCGACGAAGTCCGCGTAACGCACTCGTGGTGGATGCCAGGGCCGCTGCGGGGTGGCCGACCTGACCGCACGGTAGGCCGACACCAGTTCGTCGATGACCGACGTGTGACTCCAGCCGTCCAGTACGGCGTGGCACTCGATGTGCGTCAGCCACCACTCCTCGTCGCTGACCTGGTGGGCGTGATACCGGATCAGAGGAGCCTTGGCCACGTCGAACTGCCGGCCTTTGCACCCGGCGTGGAATCGCTCCAGGGCACGCTTCTGTTCCTCCGGCGTGATTCCACGCAGGTCGGTGAAGCCGACGTCTACCAGCGCCGTGGCGTGGACCAGTTGCAGCGGCTCCGAGTATCCGGTCAGGTCGAACGACGTGCGCAGGACCTCATGCCGGTCCACGACCTGCTGCGCCGCGACCCGCAGCGCCCGCAACTCGAACGGCAGCTCATCGCGGACGCTGTAGCAACTCACGTTCTGGTAGTTCGGCGCGTCCCGTCCGGCGTGCATCTCGTAGAGCATCCCGGCCTGGATCTGCCCGACCGGGTAGGCGTCGACCAGACCGTCGGGCAGCCGGTCGGCGTCCTGCGCCGTCAGCAGCTCGAACGGACGCACCAGCGTCGTTCGTGCGCTGTCCGCCAACTGCCCGCCATCCCCCGAGGACGCGAGCTGAGCGAGGTCGGCAATGGTCTGATGGGTGAAGATGTCCTGCACCGCGAGATCGAACCCACTGGCGCGCAGGGCTCCGACCAACCGGATGGCCCGGATGGAGTCACCGCCCACCCCGAAGAAGTTGTCGTGCACGCCGGGGCTCGGTGTGCCGACGGCTCCCGCCCAGGCGTCGGCGATCAGCCGCTCCACCTCGGTCCGCGGTTCCACCCGGTCCGACCCGCCGTTCGCCGCGGGAACTGGCACTGGAAGGCTCTTGCGATCGACTTTTCCGCTGCTGGTCCGCGGTAGCTCCGCCAACGGCACCCAGGTGGCCGGGACCATGTAGTCGGGCAGACGCGTGCGTAGGTGTGCTCGCATGCTCTCCACGTCGAGCGGCCCGGTGGGTGTGGAAACCACATACGCCACCAGGCGCTGTCGTCCTCTGTCGCCGCGTGCCGTGATGACGGCGGTCTGCACTGCGGGATGCGTACGCAGCACCGCCTCGATCTCGCCGGGTTCGATCCGGTTTCCGCTGATCTTGACCTGGTCGTCGATCCGGCCGAGGTACTCGATGGTGCCGTCGGATCGCCACCGAGCGAGATCACCGGTGAGGTAGAGCCGCCGACCCGGCTCGGTGGCGAACGGGTCGGGTACGAACGCGGTCGCGGTCAGCCCAGGCAGCCCGAGGTAGCCACGCGCGAGCTGCACGCCGGCGAGGCACAGCTGCCCGGGCACCCCGACCGGAACCGGGCGCAGGGACGAGTCGCAGACGTACACCCTGGTGTTCGCGATCGGACGGCCGATCACCACCGGCTCACCAGCCACGCACCTGGCCGCGGTGACGTCGACCGAAGCCTCGGTCGGACCGTAGAGGTTGTGCAGCTCGCACGGGAGCTTGGCGGCGAAGTCCCGGACCTGTCCCGGGTCGAGCGCCTCGCCGCTGCAGACGACGTGGCGCAGGGCCGGCATGGCGGGCAACGGGTTGGCCAGGAACGCGCTGAGCATCGACGGGACGAAGTGGACGGTGGTGATCGCGGACTCGGCGATCAGCTGGGCCAGGTAACGTGGATCGCGGTGGCCGCCTGGTTCGGCGGCGACCAAGGTCGCACCGGTGACCAGCGGGAGGAAGATCTCCCACACCGAGACATCGAAGCCGAGTGCGGTCTTGTGCAGCACGCGGTCGCCTTCGCGATGCGGGAACCGGTCACGCATCCAGCGGATGCGGTTGACGATCCCGCGGTGGTCGATGACCACACCCTTGGGCCGGCCGGTCGAACCCGACGTGTAGATCACATAAGCCGCGTTGTCCGGGCGTACCGTTCGTGGCGGGGGACCGGTGCGCCGGTCCGCTCCGTCGGCCACCTGGATCAGCTCCACACCGAGGTCGCCGGCCAGTCCATTGGTGCTGTCGCCGGCGATCGTCACCGACGTGCTGGAATCCTCGACCAGGTACCGCAGACGTGAGAGCGGGTGGTCCGGATCGAGGGGCAGGTAGGCAGCGCCGGCCTTGAGCACTCCCAGGAGCGCGACGAACAGGTCCGCGCCGCGATGCAGGCATACACCCACGACGGACTCTGGTCCGATGCCGTGTGCCACCAGACGATGCGCGATCCGGTCGGCATCCCTGTCTAGCTGCGAGTAGGTGAGTGTCCGTTCTCCGGCGACCACGGCGATCGCCTCGGGAGTCCGCGCGACCTGGGCGGCGACGAGGTCGTGCAGACATTCGCCGTCCGGATACCCGGCATCGGTGGCCGTCCAGTAGTCCAGCAGCTCACGCCGCTCGGCTTCGGTGAGCATGTCGAGGTCACCGATCGCGGCGTGCGGATCGACGCCGATCGCGCGAAGCAGCTGCTGGACGTGGTCGGCCATCCGCTGGACCGTCGGCGCCTCGAACAACGCGGTCGGGTACACGAACCCGCCGTCGAGCGAGCCGTCCGGCCGGTCGACGAACCACAGGGTCAGTTCGAACTTGGCCATGACCGACGAACTGGGCTGCCGCCAGACGTCGAGGTCGGCCAGCCGGGGCGGTGCCGCCGGGCCGTGGTCGAGCAGCAACATCGCCTGGAACAACGGGTTGCGCGCGGAATCCCGCTGCGGAGCGACGGCGTCGACCACCAGGGCAAACGGCACATCCTTGTTCGCGTGCGCCTCCAGCACGGTCTGGCGGACGGCAGCCAGTAGATCCACGAAGGAGTCGCGCTCGTCCAGTTCCGTCCGCAGCACCAGGGTGTTGAGCAGGTATCCGACCATCGGCTGCAGTTCGACCCGGTCCCGCCCGTCGACCGGCGTACCGACCGCGACACTGGTCTGACCGGTGTAGCGGCTGAGCAGTAGCTGGAACGCCGACACCAGCACGGTGAACAAGGTCGATCCCTGCGCCTTCGCCAGTGACCGCAAGGGCGTGACCTCGTCGGCCGGCAGGGTGAACTCCACCTGCGCCCCGTCCACGCCACGCACGGTGGAGCGCGGACGATCCGTCGGCAGGTCGAGTGCGGGCAGGCCGGCGAGCTTGTCCCGCCAGTAGTCGAGCTGCGCCCGCATCGAATCGCCGGCGGCCTGTTCTCTCTGCCAAACGGCAAAGTCGGCGTACTGAACAGGCAGCGGCGGGAGCGCGGCCGGCCGGTCCGCGAGGAACGCGGTGTAGTACTCGTTCAGCTCCCGCAACAGAACGTCTTCGGACCAGCCGTCCGACGCGATGTGGTGCACGCAGATCACCAACAGGTGCTCGTCGGCAGACTGCCGAATCAGTGTGACCCTCAGCATCGGACCTGTCTGAAGATCGAACGGACGCGACACCTCTGCCTCGACGATTTCGGCCGACCTGTCCCGGCGGACCTCGACCGGCACCTTGGCGAGATCGTGTTCGACCAGATTGACCGGTGTGGGCGCGTCGATCACCTGCAGGACTTCGCCGTCGGTCAGCACGTACCTGGTACGCAGGACCTCGTGCCTGGCGACCAGGGCATCGAGGGCGCGGCGTAGTGCCGTGACGTGAACAGCGCCACGCAGCCGGAGTTCGATCGACATCAGGTACTCGGTGCTGTGTGGTGTCAACTGGTCGAGCACCCACAGTTGGCGCTGCCCGAACGACAGCGGCACCGGGGTCGACCGGGGGACCCGGGGTATCCGGTCGGTGGGCAAGGCACCGCGCGGGTTGCTCAACCACGCGTCCAGGAGTTGCTGCCGAGCCTCCGTCGGCGCAGAGGTTTCGTCGGTGGTCATGACGCACCTTCCTTGAGCAGTCGTTCGACTTCTGCGTCCGACATCTCGGCGACCCGCTTCTGCACCTGAGCTCCTACTGCCTCGGCGAGTCGGGCCACGGTGGTGGCGTCGAACAACAGCCGCAACGGAATGTCCACGCCGAACACGTCGCGCAGCCCGGCGAGCACCCGGGTGGCCAGCAACGAATGGCCACCGAGGTGGAAGAAGTCGTCGTGCACACCGACGAGTTCGACGCCCAGCACCGTGGACCACACCTCCGCGATCGCCTGTTCGACCGGTGTCCGGGGTGCCACGTAGGCATGACCGAGCAACGCCCGTGACGCGTGGGGCGTCGGCAGCGCCGTGCGGTCGACCTTCGTGCTGGACGTCCACGGCAGCGCATCAAGCGTCATCCACAGTGACGGAATCATGTGGTCCGGCACCCGCCGAGCGAGGTGCCGGCGGAGGACGCCGACGTCCGGGGGGATTCCCCCGTGCGGCACGACGTAGGCGACCAGCCGCTTGTCCGGGACGTCTTTCGCGGCCACCACGACGGCTCGGACGGCCGGGTGCTCGGCCAGGACCGCCTCGATTTCACCGAGCTCGATGCGGAAGCCCCGGATCTTGACCTGGTGGTCGATCCGGCCGAGGAACACCAGCGTGCCGTCGGCGAGGTACCGGACGAGATCACCGGTCCTGTACAACCGCGAACCGGGCCGGTGGCCGAACGGATCGGGTACGAACCGGTCCGCCGTGAGAGCCGGCCGACCGAGATAGCCACGGGCCAGCCGGACCCCGCCAAGGTAGAGCTCACCAGGCACGCCGATCGGCGCCGGACGCATCGCGTCGTCCAACACGTGCACGCTCGTGCCCGGCACCGGCCGGCCGATCGGCAGCACTTTCCCGACGTTGGCCGGTGGCTCGGTGGGCACGGGATGCAGGAGGCAGGTGACCGTGGCTTCGGTTGGGCCGTAATTGCAGAGGAACCGGCCTGGCAGGCCTTTGCCGAACCACAGTCGCGCGTCGTCAGCGGTGACCACGTCACTGCCGACGTTCACGAGCTTGAGCCGACGCAGCCGGTGGTCCCTCTCGTTGACGCCGCCGAGCACTTCGCGGTAGTGGGCGGGCGTGATCTCCATGATCGTGATGCCGTGATCGGCGATGCGGTCGGGCAGTTCGGCCGGGCTCCAGAACAGCGGCTCACTGACGACGACAGTGGCGCCGGCGACGAGTGTCGCGCCCATCTGGTCCATCGCCACGTCGAAGGTCAAGGCCGACAGCAACACCACCCGATCCTCAGGCCGGATGTCGTACTCCCGGGCGATTACCCGGCAGTGGTGCGCGTAGGAGTCGTGCTGGACCATCACGCCCTTGGGGCGGCCCGTCGAACCGGACGTGTAGATCACGTAGGCCAGTCCGGCGCCGCTGGCCGGTGGTGACTGGGTGGCGGCGTCACGTGCGTCGATCGCCGGACGCTCCTGGTCCAGGTCGATCACGGTCGCGCCGGCCTCGGCGAGCAGCGGGGCGCAGCGTCGGTTCGTGAGGACGATGCGGGCGCCGCAGTCACCGACCACGAAGGCGATGCGGTCCGCGGGGTGCTCCGGGTCGAACGGTACGTAGGCGCCGCCCGCCTTGAGCACTCCGAGTAGCGCCACGACCACGTCCGGGCCTCGGTCGAGGCACACGCCCACGACCGATTCCGCGCCCACGCCGAGCGCGTGCAGGTGCGCCGCGAGCTGGTTGCTTCTCTTGTCGAGATCCGCGTAGGTCAGCGTGTCGTCTCCGTATGACACGGCAATGGCATCCGGGTTGAGGGCTGCCTGCCGTTGGAAGAGTTCAGGTACGGTCTCGCCGTCCGGCTCCGCCGTGTGTCCAGCGAACTTGTTCAGCACTTCCTGCTCGGCGTCCGTGACAAGGAGGAGATCCGTGATCGGACGGCTGGGATCACTGCCGACGCAGGCAAGGAGCTGCAGGTAGTTCCCGGCCATCCGCTCGATGGTGGACCGGTCGAACAACGATGTCGCGAACTCGAAGTGACACCGCAAACGGCCGTCGGCGTGCTGTTCGACTGTCAGGGTGAGGTCGAATTTCGCGACCATCGACCGGATCACCTCGGGTCGCACGGCGGCGGCGCCGAGTGCGGTGAGACCCGGATCGTGGTGCTGCAGCTCGAACATGACCTGGAACAGGGGGTTGCGGGACAGGTCCCGCTCCGGCTGAAGTACGTCGACCAAGCGCTCGAACGGCACGTCCTGGTGGGCGAACGCCTCGACGGTGGTTCGCTTCACCTGCCCCAGCAAGTCCGAGAAGGACAGCCGATCGGTCAGGTCAACCCGAAGGACCAGAGTGTTCACGAAGAACCCGACCAGGTCCTCGGTCTCCGGCCTGGTCCGGCCCGCCACCGGCGTACCGACGACGATGTCGGTCTGCCTGGTGTACCGGGCGAGCAGCACCTGGAACGCCGCGAGCAGGCCCATGAACAGCGTCGCGCCGCGTTCGGCACACAGTTCGGCGAGCACCGGGCACAGCTGTGCCGGCACGTCCACGACGACTTCGGCTCCGCGTGGGTCACGCAGTGCCGGCCGAGGCCGGTCGGTCAGCAGCTCCTGCTGTTCCAGGCCGGCGAGCCGGCGGCGCCAGTACTCGAGCTGATCGTCCTGTTCCGATTGGTTGGCAGTCTGCCACGCGGCGAAGTCCGCGTAGCGGATAGCCAGCGGAGGCAACGGTGACGGGCGGCCGGCCGCGAACGCCGTGTACAACGCGCCGAACTCCCGGAGCAGGATTTCCGTGGACCAGGCGTCCAGGGCGATGTGGTGCATGGTCAGGGCCAGCAGGTGCGACTCGTCGCCGAGCCGGACGCACAGGACACGAATGGGATGGTCGTGCTCGAGGTCGAACGGCGTGCGGTGGCTGGTGCCGGCCACCTCCCGTGCGGCCAGTTCGGGCTCCGGCCGGGTGCTGACGTCGGCGAACGTGAGTTCGACCCCGCGATTCGGGTCGATCACCTGTCGCGGGTCGCCGTGGTCAGCGACGTACCGGGTACGCAGCACGGCGTGCCGGTGGACCAGTTCGTCCAGTGCGCGCCGCAGCACGTCCAGGTCAACCAGGCCGCGCAGCCACATCGAGATCGGCACCAGGTACTCGATGCTGCCTGGTTCCAGCTGGTCCAGGAACCACAGCCGGCGTTGGCCGAAGGACAAGGGCAACGGGCCGTCACTGGGCACCGGCCCGATCCGCTGGGCACCGTGCGCGCCGTTGGCACTGTCCACCAGCTTTGCGGCGCCCGCGACGGTTCGCGCGGACAGCAGTTCGTCCAAGGTCAACTCCACGTTGAACGCCCGCCGCAGCCGTAGGAGAGTCCGGATGGCGGTCAGCGAGTGGCCGCCGATCTCGAAGAAGTCGTCCTGCGCACCGACCGGGTCGCGACCGAGGACGTCCGCCCAGATGCCGGCGATGGTGCGCTCGGTATCGGTCCGAGGGGGGACACGGGCCGATACCGGCGATAGTTCACCGTGGTCGGCCGGCAACGCGGTCCGATCGACCTTTCCGTTCGCGGTCAGGGGAAGCCGGTCGATGCTCAGCAGCTTGGCCGGGATCATCGCCGCCGGCAGCGTGGTGCCCAGATCGGTGCGGATCCGGTCCACGTCCAACGGCGCGGTACCGGCCGGCACCAGATAGCCGGCCAGCTCGAGGTCGCCGCTCGGTGACCGGTACGTTGTGACGGCCGCGGTGTCCACCAGCGGATGGGCGACGAGCGCGGCCTCCACTCCAGCCGGCTCGACGCGCACGCCGTGCACCTTCACCTGCCGGTCGGTTCGCCCGAGATACTCCAGCACGCCGTCCGGACGCCACCGGACCAGATCGCCGGTGCCATACCATCGTTCACCTGGTTCGGTGGCGAACGGGTTCGGGGTGAACCGCCCGGCGGTCAGCTCGGGCTTGTTCCGGTAGCCGCGACTGAGCGAGACTCCACCGACCCGTAGCTCGCCTGGTACCCCCACGGGGACGAGTAGGCCGTCATCGTCCACGACGTACACACGGGTGTTGGGCAACGGCAGCCCGATCGGGACGATCTCGCCGTCGTCGTCCGAGTGGTAGTCCCATGCTGCCACGTCGATCGAACACTCCGTGGGGCCGTAGGTGTTGAGCACCTCCACCCTGAGTGTTCGACGCAGTTCCTCGCACAACTGTGCCGGCAACGGTTCTCCGGCCGAACACACCAATCGCAGGGACCGGCAGCTCGCCAGCCCGGCGTCGCGAATCAGCAAGCGCAGCACGGATGGCACCACCTGCAGCACGGTGACGTCGTGCGCGACGATCGCACGGACGATGGCAGCCGGGTCCCGGTGCGCGTGCCGAGATCCCACGACCAAGGCTCCGCCGGCGACGAGCGGTGCCAGGAACTCCCACACCGAGGCGTCGAACCCGATCGCTGTCTTCTGCAACACCCGGTCGTTCGCAGCTACGTGACCCGTCCGCACAGACCACAGCACCCGGTTCGCGATACCAGCATGAGTGACCACCACGCCCTTGGGCGCGCCGGTGGACCCCGACGTGTACATCACGTACGCCGCCGCTGCGGGGTCGATTCGCGGCCGATCGGTCAATGCGCCGGCCGGCCGGGGTGCGTCCAGCACGATGGCATGAGCTGAGGACGGCGGTAGCAGCCGGCGAACGGACTCCTGGGTCAGCAGCACGGTGACCCCGGCGTCGTCGAGGACGAAGTCGAGCAGGTTCGTGGGCTGGTCAGGGTCGAGGGGCACGTACACGCCACCGGCGGTGAGCACCGCCAGCAGCGACACGACAAGGTCTGTACTGCGCCCCACCGCGACGCCGACCCTGGTCTCCTGTCGTACGCCGGCCGCCCGCAAGTGGGCGGCCAGATCATCGACCGCCGCGGCCAGTTCGGCATAGGTGAGCCGGCCTTCGTCAGAGACGACCGCGATCGCGGTCGGCGTGGCCTGTGCCCGCCTGTGGAACAAGTCCGGAAGCGGTGCCTCCGGATCGCCGGCCTCGGTGGTGCCCCAGCCCAGCAGTTGTTCGGTCTCGCTGTCGGTGAGGACGTCCAACTGGTGCAGCGCCGCGTTCGGAGCGGCAGCGATGCTGCGCAACAGCTGGCTGTAGTGCGTGGCAATCGATTCGACGCGCCAGCGGTCGAACAGGGCGTCCGGGTAGCCGAACTGTCCGGCCCACGATCCGTCGGGGGCACTGGTGAGGTGCAACGAAAGGTCGAACGCCGAGCCTGCCAACGGGAGGACGATGTCGCGTACCTCGAGGTGCGGCAGGTCGATCGTCGGCCGTTCGCCGTCGTCCATCATGAAGCCGACCTGGCACAACGGGGCGCCGGCGAGGTCACGCACCGGCGCCAGTTCGGCGAGTACCCGGTCGAACGGCACGTCGCGGTGGCTGTACGCGTCCAACGTGGATTCGCGGACCTGGTCGAGCAGGTCCGCGAACGTCCGGCCTCTCGCGAGGCGAGCACGCAGCAACACGGTGTTGACGAACGCCCCGGCCAGGTGGCGTAGCTCAGGCCGGTCGCGTACCGACGCGGACACCGCGACGGTCACATCGTTCGTTCGCGCGTACCGGCCCAACAGCACCTGGAACGCCGCGAGCAGCACCATGAACGGTGTGGCCGCCCGTTCTCGGCCGATCGCAGCCAGCTTCTCGCGCAACTCCGGCGGAACGGTGAACGGGACGCTTCCGCCGTCAGCGCGCCACTGGACGGGCCGAGGGCAGTCAGCGGGCAGGTCCAGCTGCGGTAGGTCGGCGAGCCTCTGCCGCCAGTAGTCCAGCCGGCCCTGGAGATGCTGTGTTGACGTCGCCGCCAGATCCCGTTGCCACAGGGCGTAGTCGACGTACTGCAGGGGCATCGGAGGGAGATCGAGCTGGGTGCCGTCGACCGCGTTGCGGTAGAGGGCACTCAATTCGGAGCCCAAGAGCGGCCATGACGACCCGTCGAACGCGACGTGATGCGCCGTCATCAGCAAGATGTGATGAGTCGGTGAGTGGCGGATGAGCAGGGCCCGGAAAGGGGCGTCGTTGCGCAGGTCGAAAGGTGTCCGGGTTTCCGCGTCGATCCGCTCGGCGGACGTGGCCTCACGTGCCGTGTGCTCGAGGTCGGACAAGTCGACGTAGGTGAACCGGGCCCCGCTGGGACGGTCGACGACCTGTGCCGGCGTGCTCCCACTCGTCACGTATCGGGTGCGGAGTACTTCGTGTCGGGCGACGATCTCGTCAAGGGCGTTCCGCAACGCCTCGACGACCAGTGGTCCGTCGATGCGCCACGCTCGGGGCAGGAGGTGTTCGACGCTGTCCGGCCGCGACTGCTCCAGGTACCACAGTTGTTCCTGGGCTGACGACAACGGATAGGGGCCGTCATGGTCGGGAACGTCACCATGGCCCTCCGGCCGTCGATCGTTCGGTGCCATGTACCGCCTCCTCGCCTCAGCCCAGGCCCGATGGAACGAGGGTGGTACACAGGTGACCCCGGCGATGAGAGAAGGACCGCCAGTCGTTCAGGAGATCGCTCGCGTGATTCCTCTGCCCGATCTTCTCTACAGGCGGCATGGGTCTCGGCGGATTCTGCCTACAACAACGGCAGAAACGAGGCTGGGCGATGCCCCAAACCGGTGCGGGAAGCGTTGTTCCGTTGCGCAACAACCGGGACTTCGCACTCCTGTGGACCGGAGCCGCTGTGTCGAGTCTTGGCACGACCATCTCCACGGTCGCCTATCCGTTGCTGATACTGACGGTGACGGGTTCCGCGGCCCAGGCGGGCATCGGTGGTTTCGTGAGCCTGCTACCACGGCTGCTCATGCCTGTGCCCGCGGGTGCTGTTGTCGACACGTGCAACCGGAAGCGGATCATGCTGTGGTGCGACCTGGTGCGCGCACTCGTGCTCGGCAGTGTCGTGGTCGCACTGGTGTCGCACCAGCTTCATTTCGCCCACGTCCTTGGTGTGGGGTTCGTCGAGAGCGCGCTGTCCGTCCTGCATGCGGTGGCGTCGCAGGCGGCGGTCAGCAACGTCGTACCGGCTGGTCAGCTTTCCGATGCGTACGCGGTCGAGGAAGCTCGACAGCGCGGCGCGGTGATGATCGGTCAACCGCTGGGAGGGATGTTGTTCGGCCTGTCCGCTGCGGTGCCCTTTGCCGTCGACGCGTTCTCGTACGTGATTTCGGCGTTGACCCTGCCCTTCATCAAGGCGCCGTTCCAGCAACACCAGCCGATCTCGGCGGGCCGGTCGCCAGGCCGGGCGCGGGATGGGGCCGTGTGGCTGTGGCGGCAGCCATTCCTGGCTGTCGCCATCCTGGCCACCGCGGGAAGCAACCTGCTGTTCAGCGCATTGTTCCTGGTGGTCCTGGTGGTCATGAGCGCACATGGCGCGTCGGCCACGGCCATCGGCGTTGTGCTCGGCGTGGCCGGAACCTGCGGTGTGCTGGGGGCCTGGGCCGCACCATGGTGCAACCGCCGGTTGTCGTTGAAGGCGGTGGCCATGTGGTCCAACTGGGGCTGGGCCGTGCTAACGCTGGTGATCGCTCTGAGCGAGGATCTCCACCTGGTCGCCGCGGCGTACGCGCTGATGTGGTTCGCCGGTCCGGTGTGGAACGTGGCGTTGGCGGCTCACCAGGTCGGAGCGGCACCGGACGGCATCCGTGGCCGCGTGCTCGGCGTGGCGAACATGCTCATGAGCGGAACCTTGTCGGTGGGCTCACTGGTCGGCGGGTTCTTGCTGCAGTCCACTGGTTCGCGCGTCACCTCGCTGGTTCTCGCAGCCTGGATGCTCCTGCTCGCCTGCGCCGTCACGGTACGCCGCGGAAGCGGCCAGTCGCCTGGCCGTCCTGGTGCGAGCGCCGCCACATCGATGACACTGTTACCCCCGCACACCGGAGAGTGAGTCCGCAATGAGCACCTCGATCGCGCAACGGCTGCAGGAGATCGCCGGCACATCACCGGGCGACGTCGCCCTGATCGGTTTCGACGCCGCGGCCACGGAGAACACGCTGACGTGGGCCCAGCTGGCGGAATTCAGCGCTCACCGGT
The DNA here is from genome assembly GCA_049998155.1 of Amycolatopsis sp. cmx-13-12. Lineage (GTDB taxonomy): Bacteria > Actinomycetota > Actinomycetes > Mycobacteriales > Pseudonocardiaceae > Amycolatopsis. The sequence goes on from JAEBES010000005.1 coordinate 25,542, forward strand.
GTGCCGTGTTCACCGCCGCGACTGAGCGATGGGGGACCGGCGCAGTCGCCGTGAACGCGGCGAACACAGTGGAGTCCGTCATCGACATCATGGCGGTGTTGTCGGCCGGGCTGCCGTTGCTCCTGCTGAACGCCGCGTCGCCTGACCACGAGCGGAGCCGGCTCCTCGAGTTCGTGAGCCGTTACCACGACCGGACATACCTGGCCACCGAAGGTGGAATCACGCCACGGGGCAACGCGACGCGGATCGGGAGGACGGCACCTCCGAACATCGCCTACCTGCTGCCGACCGGGGGAAGTTCGGGACGGCCCAAGATATACGTTCACCCGGGCCCGTTGCGTTATGACGCGCGGGAAGTGCCGTCAGCGCTGCGCAGGCACGCAGCATGGCGGACCGGACAACGTCAGCTGATCCTGGGGCCGTTGCACCACGCGGCACCGTTCATGACGATCCTGGACGCGCTACTCGACGCGAACACCGTGGTACTGCCGCCGTACTTCCTGCCGAAATGGGCGGTGGAGCTGGTCGAAAGGTATTCGGTCGAGTGGGTGCAACTCACCCCGGCACACATGCGGTCGGTCATGCTGCTCGCCCAGCCGGATCCCTCGTCGTTCCGCTCGGTGCGAACCGTACTGCACACAGCGGCGCCGTGCGACCCGATGACCAAGCGGAAGTGGATCGACCTCGTCGGACCGGAACACCTTTACGAGATGTACAGCTCGACCGAGGGAATCGGTGCAACGCTCGTGCGTGGTGACGAATGGTTGCAGCGACCAGGCACGGTGGGGCGTGGTTTCTTCACTCAGATCAGGATCGTGGACGAGGCAGGCGGACTCGTCGAACCCGGCGCCACAGGCAGGGTTTTCATGCGGGCGCCGCGGCGTGGCCGCGGCGTGAATCCCTACCTTGGAGACCACACTCTGGACGTGAGAGCGGACGGATTCGCCAGTGTCGGTGACTACGGAAGACTGGACGAGGACGGCTACCTCTTCCTCGCTCCGCGCAGGGTCGACGTGATCAACGTCGGTGGGGAGAAGGTGTATCCCCACGAGATCGAGGCCGAGCTGCTCCAGCATCCCGCCGTGGTCGATGCCGTGGCGACCGGCATCCCCGATGACACCCTCGGGTCGGCGGTGGCCGCCCAGGTCGTGCTCCGGCCCGACGCCTCGGCCAGCGGTGGCGAACTCGTGGCACACTGCCGGCGGCGGCTGGCGAACTACAAGGTGCCGACTCGGATCGAGTTCGTCGCGACGGTGCCGCGATCCGACGCCGGCAAGATCCAGCGGTGGAAGCTGTCCGGAAACGGCACCTGACCGACGCTACCCGGGCGGGAGCAGGTCGGCGACGGAGACAACCGGTTCGCGGTGCACCTGCGCCATCGCGTGCGTCATGGAGCCGACGAACTGCTCCACCATGGGCCTGGTGAACACCACGTCGTCGTACTTGAGCTGGATGGTGGCGAGCTGGTCGACGACGTAGACATTGACCTCGAACGGGCATCCACTGCCACCGGAGGGGAGCATCGTCGGACCCGGCACCCGACGCGGCAGATCAGTGCGTCCAGTGTGTTCGCGGGCGATGATCCACGCGGTGTCCGGCTGCTCCCAGTAGTTGTAGTAAAGTTCGGGCCTCGTGGGCAGGTCGAGCCGAGTGAGTTCGCTGTGGGCGTGCTGCGGATCGAACCGGCCGTGCCGCGCACACTGCGCCATCCGGGCCGCGATCCGGCGGGTGAGGTCGGCAACCGGCTCGTCGTGCCGGGCACCGTCGGCCAACCAGCCGGTCGTCATCGCCAGTCCGACGAAGTCGTTCCCCCGGGCCGGACGGTTGGCGACGGGCGTCGCGACAAGCACACCGCGTCGGCGAAGAACGGCGTTGTACGCGATCAGCGTGAGGGACAACATCATCGCCGACCGGGAGAGCCGCGATCCCTGCCCGGCCCTGGCCAGCAGCTGGAAGATCGTTCGGCTGCTGAATCGGACAGCGGGCACGTCTCGCTTGACGTCGGCCGACGGCAGGTCGGTGTAGCCGTACTCGGTGGCCAACCGGGCCATCGAGATCCGATGCCGAACACCTGATGCGGACAACACCGCAGCGGCTCGGCTGTTCTCGAACTCGAGGGTGCGGTACAAGCCGTCTTGCGGCTGACCCTCTCCCGGCGCCCGCAACTCATCTCGCAACGCGGCCGCCAGAACAGCCGCTCCGCCGGCATCCACGAAAGAGTGCGCGACTGAGAGCATGGCCTGCCGCCTGCTGCCGGGCGCAGGCATCATCACGGTGACGTTCGGAGCGACGTCGGCGGCGGCAAGCGCGGCGACGTGTGCGCTCAGTTGATCCGGTGGATACCCACCATCCACCGCCGCGGAAAAAACGGCGTACTCACGGATCTGCTCGGCCAGTTCGACACTGTCGGCGGGCAGTACCCGCTGGCGTAGGCCCGTGCCAGGCGTGCCGCACAGCTGCGCGCGCAGGGCCGGGTGCTTGGTGACCAGGCGTGCCAGGGCTGCGGTGATCCGGTCGTGCGTCCGCTGGCTGGTGAGCCTCACCGGGACACTCACCTCGTGCCGCCAGGCGTCGGTCCTGTCCAGGATCGGCGGTCCGGTCACCCATGCCTGCTGGGCCCACGTCAACGGCAGTAGCGCGGGCTCGCTCGAACTCATCGGACACCGTCCATGGTGGCGAGTTTCTTGCGGACCAGATCGGCGAGCCCGCGCACGCACGGGTGGTTCATGAACTCGAAAACGTCCAGCGAGATCCCGAACTCACGCTCGATCTCGATGATGACGTTCAGTGCGGTCAGCGAGTCGCCGCCCAGTTCGAGGAAATCGTCCCGCACACCGAGCCACTGTGTTTCCAACGCCTCGTTCCAGATCGAGACCAGCCGTGTCTCGATCTCGTCCCGCGGCGGCTCGAACAGCGTGCACTCGCCATTGGCCAGCGCGGCTGTGATTCGCCCGGCATCCAGGCCGGCCTCGTCCGCCGGCAGCGAGTCAACCGCGAGCACGCCGTCCGGCCCACTGCCGGGCCCCAAGTGTCGCCAAGCGTACTGCCGCAAGAGCGGCCCGCTGACGGACTCACTCAGTTCGACGACGCCTATCGACAGGTCGCGGTCGCCTTGGCGCACGGTGATCGCCGTCGCGGCCCTGACTTGTGGACGATCTCGCAGGACGGCCGATATCTCGGACAGCTCAACCATGGTGACTACTCCCTACGGGTCTGCGACCAGTGTGTGCGCCGTCCGCGGTGAGGGTGGAGAGAAGAACCGGCAACGGTGGAGGAAGGCGGATCCTGCCGGTTCCTCTGTGCGTTGTTCCCTGCGCCTGCCCGGCCGGGGTGGGCCAAACTCGGATCACGTTGTTGCTGGTGCCTGCTGGGAGGTTCCCGTGAATGTGACGGAGAGTTCGGACGAGCGGACCTACGACGTCGTTCTGAACGACGAGGAACAGTATTCGATCTGGCCGGCAGACCGGCAGCTGCCGTTGGGCTGGCGTACCGAGGGTACGCGGGGAAGCCGGCAGGAGTGCCTCGCCCACATCGGTACGGTGTGGACGGACATGCGCCCGCTGAGCCTCCGGCGGCGGATGGCGAACGACGCGGGAAGCGAGCAATGAGCGCCGACGACCGCGAACCGGTAGGCGACCCCGCCGCGTCGCCGGACGTCGAACAGGTTGTCGCGGCCGTCTGGGCCGAAGTGCTGGATGTCGACGCGGTCACCGCGGACGACAATTTCTTCGACCTGGGAGGGCAATCGCTTCTCGCCTCACAGGTCGCCCTACGGCTGCGTGACGCGTTGAACATCGATGTGCCGGAACGGGCGTTGTTCGACTGGCCGACTGTGGCTGGCCTGTCGGCCGCGCTGCCCCGGTACCAGTCCATGTCCGTCGACACTGGGACGCCGGAGTTGGCGCCGCGGCGTCGCGCGTCGTCCGGACACTAGCGAGGCCAGGGACATGCCGAGGACAGGGCTACGTCCTACCGGGGTGCTCGAGGCCATCGGATCCACCCCGCTCGTCGAGCTGCACAACGTGGAACGAGCCCTGCCATTCCAGGTCTACGCCAAACTGGAGGGGCTCAATCCCGGCGGAAGCCTGAAGGACCGTGCGGCGCTCGGCATGATGCTCGACAAGATTGACTCCGGTGAGGTCAGGCCTGGCCTGTCGACGGTGATCGAGTCGAGTTCGGGCAACCTCGGCATCGGTCTCGCGCAGGTGTGCCGGTACTTCGGCCTCCGCCTGGTCTGTGTGGTCGACGCGAGGACGACGACGCAGCACATCGCGGTACTCCGGGCATTCGGCGCCGAGGTGGAAGTCGTGACCGAGCCGGACCTCGCCACAGGGGAGTACCAGGCGGCGCGGATCGGGCGGGTGCACGAGTTGGTCGAGCAGGTGCCCCATGCGTACTGGCCGAACCAGTACGCGAACCTGCTGAACGCGCGAGCCCACCAGACCACGATGCGTGAGATCGTCGAGGACATGGCCGGCGATGTGGACTACGTCTTCTGCGCGACGAGTTCGTGCGGGACGCTGCGTGGCTGCGCCGACTACGGCCGCACGTTGGGATCCCGGCCGACGATCGTGGCGGTCGACGCGACAGGCAGCGCGATCTTCGGCCAGAGCCCGGTGCCGCGCCTGCTTCCCGGACACGGCGCGTCCGTCCGGCCGGATCTCTACCGCGCGGACCTGGCGGACAGGGTTGTGCACGTGAGCGACCTGGAATGTGTGGTCGCCTGCCGCGCGCTCGTGATGAAAGAGGCGATTCTGGCCGGCGGGTCATCCGGCGCGGTCGTCGCCGCGCTGCGGAAGGTGCAGGGGGAGATCCCGCCGGGAAGCCGGTGCGCGTTGATTCTCCCGGATCGGGGGGAACGATATCTCGACACGATCTACGACGACACCTGGGTGCTGGACAAGTTCGGTCAGGTTTCGCATCGTTGGATGGACGATGAAGGGGAGTCGACCTCGTGCTGATCTTGAGCAATCGTCATGTTCGGCGCATACTTGACGGTCAGAGACAACGAGTGATCGACATCGTGCGGACCACATACCTGCTGCACGCGGCCAAGAGGACGACTGTTCCACACTCTGTCTTTCTCCGGTTTCCCGGAGACGACGTGAACCGAATCATCGCCCTTCCGGCATACGTGGACAACAGAGCGCCGGTGGCTGGGCTCAAGTGGATCGCATCGTTTCCGGGGAATGTGTCCAATGGGCTGAACAGGGCTTCCGGAGTCATCATTCTCAACTCGGTCGAGAGCGGGTATTCGGACGCGCTGGTCGAGGCATCGACGATCTCCGCGCAACGCACCGCTGCGAGCGCGGCACTTGCCGCGGCGACGTTGGCCGGACAGGTTCGGGATACCAGGGTATCGCTGATCGGTTGCGGCGTGATCAACTTCGAAGTGATCGCATTCCTGCGCCAGCTGCTCGGCGAGCTGGGCAGTGTCACGGTCTTCGACATCGACAGGCACCGGTCCGTGCACTTCGTCCGACGTTGCCGGTCACGTTTGGGCGACGTCGAACTGCGTATCGTGGACCATGCGGAAGAGGCGTTGGAGGCGAGCAGTCTCGTTTCGGTGGCGACCACCGCCACTGCGCCGTACCTGGACGCCTCACGATGCCTGCCCGGCACTCTCCTGCTGCATCTCTCACTGCGGGACATCACCGCGGAGTCGGTGGCCGCCAGCGTGAACATCGTCGACGACTTGGACCACGTGTGCCGGGAGCGGACCTCGATCGCGCTGGCCGCGGATCTGACCGGGAACCGGGGTTTCATCGCCGGCGAACTGCCTCAGCTGCTGGCCGGTGGCGAACGTGGCCGGTCCGCCGACCGCGTCACGGTCTTTTCGCCGTTTGGTCTCGGCGCGCTGGATGTCGCGCTCGCGGACTTTGTCCGGAATGTCGCGCGCGAGCAGGGCATCGGCACGACGGTCGACGAATTTTTTCCTGGTGGTGTATAGGATTTCTCTCGTGGGTGGGCTTGAAGTTCCTGCTACCAGCTCGAAGATCTGATAACATTCCGAAAGGAGTCTCGGTCCCAGCCATGGGGAGTGGCCAATGGGCAACGTAGTCCGTACGCATGTGATCGCCATCAATCCTATTGTTCGGGCCGATGTGGCGAGCGCCCTCCGGCATTGTCCGGAAATTCTGGTGTCATCGATCGCCGATCGTGATCCCGGCCGGGTGGCGGTGGTCATCGCGCATACCGTCGAAGATGCGACAGCGCTCTTTCGCATGACATACCGACACTGTCCACCGCGCCCGATCATGTTGGTGGGCACAGTGGTCGGCTCGGCCGCATGCGTGCCGACGGGCAACGCGGATGGCTGCACGGTGTTCCAGTACTCTGATGTGACCCCGGGTGTGTTGTCCGCTGCGGTCCGCTTGGTCGGGCAAGGCGAGAGTCCGGCACCGCAGAAACTGTCGGCGAAACAGCTCGGCGCGCGACCGATGGAAAGCCGGTGTTCGGAACGGGAACTGCGGGTACTTCAGTTGATTGCCCGTGGGTACAGCAATGCGGAAATCGCTCGGGCCCTTGCGTATTCTGAGCACACGGTGAAAAATATCATCTACGACTTACTGTGCCGCCTCCAGTTGAGGAACAGGGTCCACGCCGCGGCCTATGCCGTGTGGTCAGGCGTCGCGTGACTTTCCAACTCGGCAGAACCGAGTTTCAGATCAGTTGGGTTTTGATCGCGTGTGCCACGGCCTGTGCGCGGTTTCGCACACACAACCGCCGTGTGATCGTGTGCACGATACCGGTCACGGTGCGCTCCGAGTACGCAAGGGCCCGAGCGATCTCGGCGGTCGAATTCCCTTCGGCGAGAAGACGCAACACCGTCCTCTCCCGTCCGTTCAGCTTCGGCTGCCGGGACGCGATCAACGGCTCCGCATACGATCGCACAACGTGGTCGAGCACAGGGCCAAGCAGGTCAGGGGGGAGGGTGCCTTCACCTCTCGCGGCCGCGTGGACGGCGGCGAGCAGTCGGTCCTCGGAAACCTCCTGACGCCACAGCAGGCCACACGCCCCTGCCCTCGTCGCCTGCGCCGCACGCTCAGGACTGGCGGAGCCGACCACGAGAAGGACTCGCCATGCGATCCGGTCGGGCGGCACGGAACGAACGAGTCGAATGGTCTGGTCGTCAAGCACGTCCGCGATGACGATGACCACCGTCACCCATGGATCAGGGGTGTCGTCAATGAGGATGTCCGGCTGGACGCACAGCAGGTTCCTCACTCCGTGCTCCAGAATCGGATCGGCCGACAGGACGTCGACGCGCACAGGATCAGGCACCTCACTCATAAGCTCCCCCGTTACGCGACACCGAGCTGCATCATCGCGTATCCTCCGCGTACTCGCCGGATCGACGATCTGTGCGCAACAACCAGTATTGAAGATGGGTCTTTGCGGTTGTCGTCGTTGTTGTCGCGGTGGCTGATTCCGGCCATCCCGCCGGTCAGCCCGAGCACGGACGCCCGCCGGCCCACTGAAACGGTGGTCCCTCCCGGCCGTAACTGACACCGACCTGGTCGGTGACCTCCAGCTCCCGCGGGTCTCCGCTGCCGCCACTGTCGTTGACAACCTCGACGGAGCCCCAGTTCGGGAACCCGTAGGTGACCGTGGCGGCATCACCGGGCTGGTAGCCGAGCTTGTCGAACCGCGTGGAAACGACGTGGACATTCGGTTCCTCGTCCGCAGCAACGGCAGCCGGCGCGCCGGCGAGCAGAGCGGCCGAGCGCACCGCCACGGCGAGCAACGGCGGTCCGGCCTCGGTGAACATCAACACTGGCTCCCCCTTCGTCCGGAGATGGGTCAATCCGCCCTGGCGTACACGCCGCCAGTGCGGGCGGGGTTTATCCGAGAATCGGGGAAAGCCGCGGCCGGTACATCGCCCACCGGTTGGTCCGCGAGGGCGCGACCGTGCTGGACATACCGACGAAACTGCCGCGTAGGGGCGCTCTGGAGAGTCTGGACTGATTCGACCGCGAACGCGTGCCGGTCATGCATCGCTTTGAGTTGTCGACCTGGCGGCCTTTTGGTACCACTCTTCGGCTTCGGCCCGCTCGCCCCGCTTCCGTAGCAGTACGCCCAGGTCGGTCATTGCGCGGGACTGACCGGCGTTGGCGGCTTGGCGGTACCGGCGCTCGGCCTCGGCCAGGTCGCCCCGCTCCTCCAACAGCAGGCCCAGGTTGAGTCGGTCCCCGACCGCGGTCACACGCCTCGAACTGCTTCGGCCGCCACTGCGGGACAAGGTGCACGGTCACCTCGATGCCGTCGAGGGAGTCGAGTTCGTGGTGGCCAAAGCGCCGGGTGTAGACGAGGGCTTCGCCGCCGGACTCGTACGCGACCGGCTCGGCCAGCGGCTTGATGATCAGCTCCCCGAAGGTTGTCGCGAAGTCCCGGACGGCGTCGGCGTCGTTGGTGAGCATCGGCGGGACGGCCAGCCCGACCTGGCGCAGCACGGCCGGCTGCCGCGGCTTGTACGCCGCGTCGGCCAGCGCCGAGGGATGGGCGAACCATGTGACCGGCAGGCACTCCGCCGAGCCCGATCGGGCCTGCGCCCGGCTTCACTGCAGCTCCGGGCCGGACAGCCCCGTCGGCATCACCGGCTCGCGGCGTCGCACGGCTGGTCGCCCACGAGGTCGACCACCTGCCCGGCGCTCCACACCGCCCGGATGCGCGAGGGGGTGGAGCCGATCCCGGTCGAGCAGTACCGCGGCACCGGCTCAACCTGCAAGTGCTGACTGCCCACAACCGGCTGCTGGAGCAGCAGAACGCGGTCCTGCCAGGCCGCGGCCCACCTGGCGCAGGGCAATCTGCCGGGCTATGGCCTTCCCGCTCGTCCGTGAACTGGCCGCAGTGACGTGCAGGGTGCGCGGCCTGTTTCGGTAGGCCAACTACCAGTGGCGCAGCTCTGGCAGACAGTTGTCACGACGTGGCCGCCGAGCGCGGGGAACTGCTGCGTGCAGACAAGGCCTTGCTCGGATTCGAACTGTGTTCGGGCGGTGGCGAACACACCACGTCATGACCGTCGAGCGCCAGACCGGCTACAAATCGGTTGATCATCGGAGTGAACTACCTTCACACTCGGGACGCTCCCGCCCTTTTCCCGAACTGCGGGAGGTTCGGTCCCCGTTGTGCCCGACCGTCCGTGCGGAAGCGCGAAGACACGTGCCGTCCGCTGCCCGAGCGGTTATCATCTGTTCGATGACCGCTGATTTGCGCGTTTTGGCAGCGGTGCCGCGAGTCGCGGATCCTCGGCAGTCCGTCGACGCGGCGCGGTCTGTGATGCGTTGGTGCGACGAGTTCGACTTCGATGGCATCCTGCTTTTCACCGGCGCCGGCGCCGTGCTCGATCCCTGGGTGGGTGCGGCGGTGATCGTGACCACGACTCGCCGTCTGGTGCCGATGGTCGCGGTGAACCCGCTGTACACCCACCCCTTCGCGGTGGCTCGGTCGATCATGTCGATCGCCGAGCTGCATGGCAGGCGGGTGGCGCTGAACCTGATCACCGGTGCCGCACTCAACGAGCTGCGTTCGGTCGGCGACACCCTCCGGCACGAGGACCGCTACGCCCGGCTCCAGGACTACGCCGGGTTGCTGCTGCGTCTGCTGGACGGCGAGCCGGTCACCTGGAACGGCCGGTTCTACCACGCTGCGGACCTGCAGCTGGCCCCGGCGGTGGCGCTCGAGCTGCGGCCGTGGCTTTACCTCGCCGGGGCCTCGGAGGAAGCCGGGGCGACGGCGGACGCGCTGGGCGCCTCCCGGATGGGCATGTTCCCGACGAGCACCCGGGAAAAGCCGGATGGGCTGGGCGCGGTGAACGTCGGCATCATTGCCCGGGAGACGCGGCAGGAGGCGGAGGCCGCGGCCGACGGGTACTTTCCCGCCGATCCGGTCGGCCGGGAAATGCTGCGGCTCACCATGGCGAACACGGATTCGGTCTGGAAGTGGAAGCTGTCCGAGGCCGGCGGATCCGACCCGGCCGTGCGCATGGATCCTTTTCATTCTTTTCAGGCGGGCTGCCCCTATCTCGTCGGCGACTACGACACCGTCGTCGCTCGCCTGGCCGGGGTGGCGCGTAGCGGAGTGCACACCTTCGTGCTGACCACGCCCACCACGCGGGTGGAGTACGAGCACCTGGCCGTCGTCACGCAGCGCCTGCGCTCCGCCGTACAGAGCGAAGCCGGCCCGTCGGCCCTCAGCGCGCGGTCAGACGCACCGGGAGGCTCGTCATCCCCCGCGTGAAGTTCGAGGCGTTCCACCGTGGCGTACCCATGAGCTCGAGCCGGGAGACTCGTGCCACCAGCTCGGCGAGGAACACCTCGAGCTCGTGGTTCGCCAGCCGGGCCCCGATGCAGCGGTGCCGGCCCGCGCCGAACGCGAGGTGCCGGTTCGGTGAGCGGGTCACGTCGAAGCGCTCCGGATCGGGGAAGACGGCGGCGTCACGGTTGGCTGATACGTTCCAGAGAGTCACTCGCGCCCCGGGCTCGATCGGGACGCCGCCGACGACGGCTGCACTTGTTGCCGTACGGAGGACGTGCACGGCCGGTGTCGTCCAGCGAAGCACCTCCTGAGTCGCCGTGCCGACAGTCCGGGCGCCGCCCTCCACCAGCTTCTGCCACTGACCGGGCCGTTCGGCCAGCGCCAGCGTACCGCCGGTGGCCGCGTGCCTGGTGGTCTCGTTCGCTCCGGAGAACACGCCGTGGCAGTTGAAGACGACCTCCTCCTCGGTCAGTGGGCGCCGTTCGCCCGGCACAGACGTCTCGCGTAGGTCGTGGGCGATGCGGCTGATGTAGTCGTCGCCGGGGCGCTTCCGCCGTTCAGCGACGAGGTCGCTGAAGTACAGGAAGATCTCGCCGTGCGCGGCGGCCCGTGCGTCGCCGCTCGCGCCGTCGAACGCCTTGGTGGTTACTTCGCCGATCCAATCCCAGTCCGACGGCGGCAGGTCCATCAACGAGCAGATCACGTTGTTCGGGATCCGGCCGGCGAGCGGCACCAGGTCGAGTTCGCCGTCGGTCAGCGCCGCGCCTACGGCCGCGCTGATCGTCTGCCGGACGAGCCGGTCCAGGCGCGACACCCCGACGGACCCGAACGACTTGCCCAAGACGTGTTTGAGCTGAGTGTGGCGGGGTGGGTCGGAGACGATCAGCATGCGCTGCGATGCGGCGTCGACCGCAGCCGGGTCGTCGCCGAGTCGCATGCCCCGGCCGGAGACGAAGGTCCGGTCGTCGGAGTAAACGCTCAAAACGTCGCTGTGCCGGGTCACCGCCCAGAAACCGCCCTCCAGGTCGGTGTGCCAGTGCACCGGGTCGTTTTCCCGCAGCCAGGCGAGATCGGACCAGAAGCGGCCATCGGCGAACCGGATCGGGTCGGTCAAGTCAACGCACATGTCTGTCAGGCCCTCCCGTCGTGGGCTCAGAGGCAGAAGGCCGAGCTGCCTCCTATGAAGGCTTCGACCGCCGAGCCGGCCCCGCCTGGTCCGGCTTCGCGTCCTGGTACCAGACGGTCATGCGGCCGTCCGCGCCGACCGTCGCAGACGGCGGCAGTCTCCACGACGGGTTCCACCGGAGGCGATCCTCCAGGGAGTACGCGGTCCGCAGGAGTATGCGATGGTCGTGGTCGTCGCGCTCGAGGATGCTGCCCTCGGTGAGCATCACCTTTCCGACGTCGGTGAGGAGCGCGGGTTTGGGCTTCGTACGGCCGGAAACCGAACCGGAGGTGGTCAGCACCCGATGCAGGCCGAGCATTTCGTCCACCGTCGTCCGATGGTGCTCCATGCCGCGCATGGGCACCGCGTGGAACATGTAGTGCGGTTCGATGTGATTCGCGCGCAAGGCTTCGTAGAGCTCCGCGAGGGTGGGGCTGTCGTCGTTCACGCCGGCGAGGACCGGATGCTGGTTGTACAGGGTCGCCCCAGCCCGCCTGAGCGCCGACAGCGCCTCGACCGACTCGGGCCAGAACTCGACGGGATGGTTGGCGTGCAGACCGATCTCGACCCGGATCGGAGCCGCGTCGCGGATGATGTCCAGGAAGGTGTCGTTCACACGCGTGGGGGCGTGGAACGGCATGCGCGTCCCGATCCGCAGGGTCGTCACATTCGGCGCGTGGGTCTTCAGTTCGCCGACGAGCAGCCGCAGCAGCTTCGGCGCAACCAGGGGATCGCCGCCCGTGACAAGCACTTCGGTGATGTCGACGCGCTGCGAAGGCGATCCGGCGTACCGTGCGACGCTCGTCAGTTCCGCAGGGGAGAGGTCGCCGCCCTCGTAGTTGGCGCGGATGCACCACCGGCAGTGCGCCGCACACCGGATCGTCGGCTCGACCAGCAGAGTCCGGCGGTACAGCCGTTCCACTCCACGCAGCGGCTGCCGGTCCACCGTGATGGCGACTTCGGCCTCGTAGTGGCGCGAGGATTGATTGGTCAGCAGCGCCGTTTCCCGCGGATCTCGTACGTATTGCAACGCGAGAGCTCGGTAGGCCGGCGCTTCACGCCCCGATGTTCGTTCGACTTCCGCCATCTTACTCTGGAGAAACGGTGAGATGATTTCCTTGAAATCGCCGCGGATCAGTCCGGCCACCGCAGATCGTCCCCTCGGGTCTCGACGGGCATTCGGCTGCCTCGGGACAGACAGCGGCACGCAAAGGTGCCCGCCATGACCAGTCCGCCGTGAAACGCCGATGTTCTCGGAAAATCAGCGATCCATGGCCTCGCGCAAAGAGCGCGGTCGCATGTCTGTCCACACTTCGTCGATGCGGTGGAGGCAGGCCTCTTTCGAGCTGCGAAAACCCGCTGTTCGCCAGCCGCCGGGTACCGGGCGGCCGGCGGGCCAGACCGAATACTGCTCTTCGTCGTTGAGGACGACCTCGTACGCATCGGATGCTGCGGAATCTGCCACACGTACCCCCCGTGCATCGACCGGCAGCGTGCTCTTTCTTCAACCGTACTACTGCCGTCGGCGCCCTGCCACGCCACAGCGCACGCCGTGCTCGATGCGGTTCACGCCGGACTGTGCCAGGCTTGTTTTCCGGACGACGGGATTGTGGGTGAGACCGTGGGTCAGAAACGCGCCGTTCCTCTCGCGCCGTGCCAGGAGTGGTATCTCGAATATCTGCGGTGCCACGGACATCTCCCGCCCGGGAACGCGCTGGACAACACCGTCACGGCGGTGCGGATCGAAGGCCCCCTCGGGGAAGCGGCGTTCTTGGCCACCGCCGAATCGATCAGCCGCAGACACGAGGCCCTCCGGCTGACCGTGCGCACCGACGGCGCGGACGTCGAACAGGCCGTCAACGACCCGGTGGTGCCCGCCGAGGTCATCGACGTCGGCGACGCGGCGAACCCGGCCGCGGAAGCCGTGCGCCGGGTCAACGCCGACCAGTTCACGCGCATCGACATCGACCGCGGCCCGGTGTTCCAGCCGAAGCTGTACCGGATCGGCCCCGACGACCACATCCTGATGGTGAAGCTCCACCATTTCGTTGTCGATCCGCCGGCGTTCGGCACCGTCTGGCGGGAGTTCGGCGAGGGCATGACCGGCCGCGAAGTGGGGGAGCCCGCGCCGTCGTTCCGGGAGTACGCCGGGGAACGGCGTCGCCGGATGTCCGGTCCGGCACTCGATCGCCACCTGGAATTCTGGTCCGGGCAACTGTCCGGCGTGGCACCGCGGGTGATGCCGGGCAAGGTGCCCCGTAGCCAGGTCGGGCACTACCGGCAGGGCCACCTGGCGTTGGAGCTCGACGAGGTGGTCGGCCGGGCGCTCGCGGCGCTCTGCGTCCGGTACAGGGTCACGGCGTACATGGCGCTGCTGGCCGCCTACCAGATTCTGCTGCTGCGGTGGACGCCGGCGGCCGGGCCGGGCGAGGTGATCGTCGCGTCACCGTTCGGCGGGCACGTCGAGCCGGACGAGCACGGGCTGGTCGCCAACCTCCTCACCCGGGTGTTCATCCGGGGGGATCTGTCCGACGACCCGACCTTCGCGGACGTGCTCGAGGGAGCCCGCGAGGCGTCGTTGCGGGCCTACGATCACCGTGGCGTGCCGTTCCGTGCCATGGTCGACCGGCTACGCCCGGGCTGGGACTGGTCGCTGCCGTTCGAGGCCAAGGCGCTGTACCACGGCAACCTCGACCTCGTTCAGCGCCCGTCGCCGGTCCGCCTGCCCGGCCTGTCCGCCACACGCGTCCCGCTGGACCGCATGACAAGGCACTTCGAACTACCCGGTCACGACGGCGTGCGCCGGCTGTGGCAGAACCAAAATCCCGCCGTGAACCTGGCCCAGTGGGGAGACCTGGTCGGCGGCGAGATCGTCTACAACGCCGCGGTCTTCGACCGCCCACGGGTACAGGCTCTGGCTGACGACTTCGTGACCATCTGTGCCATCTGCTTCGCAGAACCCTCGACGCGACTATCGGCGCTACGGTTGCCCTCCACCGGCACCGTCGACTTCGGCCACAGCGTCCCCGCCTGACCCGGTGTCCGGCTCCCGGGCGAAGCCGGGAAGGAACGCCACGGCGGACAGGACCGCCATGACCGCGGCGAAGCACCCGACCGTGGTCATGGCGCCCAGTGAGTCCAGGAGCAGGCCGGTGACGATGGGGCCGAGGAACGCCCCGGCGTTGGCGATCTGGAGAGTCGCGCTCGTGACCCGGCCCTGCATGTCGTCCGGGGCGTGGGTCAGGATGTGGCCGAACAGGATCGCGCTCAGCGACGGTGACAGCAGCAACGCGGCCGCGTTGGCGACGCCGATCAGGTAGGGCGACGGCGAAACCAGCATCGCCCCGAAAGCCACGGTGGCTGTCACGGCGAAGGCCCGCACGATCGCCCGCGGCGAGAGGACGCGCTGGATCCGCGGAATGAGCAGCGCGCCGGCGAGCCCGCCGGCTCCGATGATGGCGTACATGAAGCCCAGCTCGGTGCCGGAGGCACCGCGCCACAGCGCCAGCACCGTGGCCGCCAGGTTCACCGAGCTGAACAGCACGCCCGCGGCGGCCAGCCAGAGCGTGAAGGAGCGCAAGAAGGATTCGTGCCACACCCAGGCGAGTCCTCGCCGGACCTCGCGGATCAGGCCCTGTTGACGCGGCCGCAGATCGCGGGTCAGCGGGTCGAGTCCCACGGTGATCAACGCGATGGCCGCGAAGGAAATCACGTACGAGGCGGCGTCGACGGCGAAGGGCGCCACGTGGTGCCAGGCGAATAGGAAGCCACCCAGCGGGAAGCCGATCAGTGTGGCGAGCTGGCCACGCAACTGGTTGCGGGCGACGGCCTCCTTCAGCTGGGTGGCCGGCACGACCTGTCGGACCGAAGGGGTCTCCGCCGGGCCGAAGAACACGCCCAGCACCGCCTCGCAGACGGCGACCGCGACGAGGTGCGCGTACGTGAGCCAGCCGGCGACGATCGCGACGGCGACGGTGCCGAGTGCGAGCGCCCGGCCGGCGTCGCAGATCAGCATGACGGTGCGGTTGCTCCAGCGGTCCACCAGGACACCTGCGAACAGCTGCAGCGAAAAGACCACGACGAAACGGATCGTGGCGATCAGGCCTGCCTGCGCCGCGGAGCCGGTGACGGCCAGGACCAGCAGCGGCAACGCGGTCTGGGAGATCGTCACGCCCAGATGTGAGACGGCCTGCCCGGCCCAGAGCAAGGCGAAGTTGCCGTTGCGGTGCAGCGGCACCGGGGGAGCGGCGTCGTGTCCATCGTGGATGGTCACCGCGACGACAGCCCCACGGCGTCCAGCAGCCGGTGCCGGTCGACTTTGCCGTAACCCGTGGTGGGGAACGCGTCGACGCGCCTGATCATCGATGGCACCAGGTAATCGGGCAGCTGTCGCCGCAGCAGGTCGGCGATTTCGTCGGTGTCGACCTCGCCGACGACGAAGGCGATCAGGAACCGGGACATGGATTGGCGGGCCGCGGCCACCACGGTGGCCTGACGCACGCCGGGCAGCCGCCTGAGTGCCACTTCCACTTCGCCGAGCTCCACCCGGTATCCCCGGATCTTCACCTGGTCGTCGTTGCGGCCCAGGAAGTGGAGTGTTCCGTCCGGGTCGCGGGTCCCGAGGTCACCCGTCCGATATCTGCGGCCGCCGGGCACCACCGGGTCCGGCACGAACCGTTCCGCGGTCAGGCCGGGGCGCCGGAAGTACGTCGCGCCCGCCGCCATCCCGCCGATCAGCAGCTCGCCGGTGTCCGAGGCGGGATCGCTTTCCGTGGTGCCGGCGGGGACGAGGTCCACGTGCACCGAGCCGATCGGCCGCCCGATGGGCGGCAGGTCCGGCCACTTCTCCGGAGACGGAGCGAGGTGGTGCGCGGTGACGACGTGGGTCTCCGTGGTGCCGTACTGGTTGACCAGCGCGCAGCCCGGCAGGCGGGCGAACATCTCGCGGATGTCGGGTGAGCACTGCAGCGGTTCGCCGCAGACGACTACCTCGCGCAGCCGCGCCCTGGCCAGCTGCGCGCCCCGCGGCAGGAACAGGGCCAGGATCTGCAAGGCGACGAACGGGATGAACAGGCGCTCGACCGAGGACTCGACGATGAGCCGCCACATCCGCTCGGGATCGGACTTCACCGCCTCCGGGACGACGACCAGGTGCCCACCCGTGCCGAAGGTCGACAGCAGTTCCTGGTACGAGACGTCGACCGAGAGCGGTGCGAAGTGCGCGGTCCGCGTGCCCAGGCCTGCGCGGCTGTCGGAGATCTGCCACGACACAAGGTTTTCCAATGACCAGTACGGTAGGGCGATGGCCTTCGGGCGGCCGGTCGAGCCCGAGGTGTAGACCAAGTACGCGAGATCCGGGCGCACCGCCGAGCCGGAAACCGTCACGGAGACCGCTGGCGGCGACCCGCCGGCATCGAGGGCGCTCAACGCCGGGAGATGCGCGAGGCTTCCGGGCACCGCCGAGGTGCCGTCGGTCACCACCAGCCCGACCGCGCCGTCGTCGGCCATCATCCCCAGCCGGTCGGCCGGGTACGAGCGGTCCAAGGGAACGCAGACGGCGCCGATGCGAAGCAGCGCAACCATGGTCGCCACGCTTTCGGCGCTGCGCGAGCCGTACAGGCCGACCGACTGGCCGGCCTGTACCCCGGCGGCGGCCAAGCGGGCCACCAGTGCCGCGGATTCCTGCCACAGCCCGGCATACGTCAGGGTGCGCGTGCCACTGCTCAGCGCCGGTTCCCCGGGATGACGGCGGACAGCGCTTTCGACCCGCGCCAGCATGGTTCCGCGGGTTTCCTGCCAAGTGGAACCGGGTTGCACAGTCGTCTCCGATCTCCGGCAACGGGTGCACCAAGCCATTCCAGCTTGGCAAGACGACCGGTGTTCCGCAACCGAGCCGCGAGCGTGACACCTTTGCGGGATCGGGCGGCCCGTGCCACCATCGATGGAGCGAATCGTCGGGGGAGGTTCCCAATGGATCTCGATGTCCTGCGCGCACGAGCCATCGACCGCTTCGCCGAGTGGGCGCGGGTTCGCCCGGATGAGTGTGCCGTCCGGTTGGCGGGCCGCGAATATTCGTACCGTCATCTCGATCGCGCGGCAACGGCGGTCGCCGCGCGGCTGATCCGGCAGGGCGCCGGTCCCGACCGGGTCGTCGGCGTGGTCGCGCACCGCACACCGGAAGCGGTCGCCGCCATGCTGGCCGTGCTCAGGGTGGGCGCGGCGTACCTCCCGGTGGCCGCCGAGGCGTCGCCGTCCGATCGCGCCGGCTTGCTGCGCGACGCCGGTGCGACGGTGACGCTCACCGAACAGGATGTCACGCCGGCCTTGGCCGCCGCGGCGTCCGGCGAAGGCGACGAGGAGGTGCGGCAGTTCGACGCACCCCACCCGGAGTCGACCGCCTACGTGATCCGCACGTCCGGATCCACCGGCACGGCGAAACTCGTGGCGGTTCCGTACCGCAGCATCGACAACCTCGCCGCGATGCAGCCGGCCGCGCTCGGCGTCGGCCGCCCGATGCGGATCCTCACCCAGACCTCGCTCACCTTCGACGTCTGGATCTCCGATGTGCTGCTGGCGGTGTGCACGGGTTCGGCACTGCACATCAGCGAGGACCGCGACCCCGACCACATCGTCGACGTCGTCCGCCGGCACGGGATCGAGCTGATGCAGGCCGTGCCGGCGCTGCTCGCCGGCCTGCCACCCGCTCCGCTGCCCACCCTGACCACGGTGGTCAGCGGCGGTGATCTCGTCTCGCAGGCCGTCCTCCGCCGGTTCGCCGGCCCCGGACGGCGATACGTGAACGTGTACGGGACCACGGAAGCCGGCGTGTTCGTCACCACGGCTCCGCTGACACCCGACGGCGACGGCACGTTCGTCGGCCACCCGGTCCCGGGCTGCCGCATCGAGATCCTGGACGAGGGCCTGCACCGGGTGCCGGACGGCGAGGTCGGCGAAATCTGCATTGCCGGCCCGGTCCTCGCGCGCGGGTACCTCGGCCGTCCCGGCGCCACCGCGGATTCCTTCGTACCCGACCCCTGGGCAGAGGTCCCCGGTGCGCGGATGTACCGGTCGGGTGATCTCGGCCGGCGGCGGGAGGACGGCGGCATCGAGTTTCGCGGACGGCGCGACAGCGTCGTGAAGGTCCGCGGCATGCGCGTCCACCTGACGGAAATCGAGTCGATCCTGGGCACCCACCCCGCCGTGCGCGAGTGCGCCGTCGCACTGCACGAGATGGGCGTGGACGACCACCGGCTCGTCGCGTACGTCCGTACCGCCGGCGATGTGCCACCGAGCCGGGCGGAGCTGCGGGCGGCCCTGCGCAACCGGTTGCCGGAACACGCAGTCCCGGCGCACGTGGTGCAGCTGCGGGAACTTCCCACCACCGCCAACGGCAAGGTCGACCGTGCGGCGTTGCCCAGGCCGGACGGCGGCACAGGCACGCGTCGCGATGACGAGCCGCGTACACCGACGGAGCAGACGGTTGCCGAAGTGTGGTGCGAGGTCCTCCAAGTGCCGTCGGTGAGCCGATTCGACGACTTCTTCGACCTGGGCGGCCACTCCGTGCTGGTCACCCGGACGGTCAGCAGGCTCCGCAGCCGGCTGGGCAAGTCGTTACCGGTGGACCTGATCTTCCGCAAGCGGATCCTGCACAAGCTGGCCTCCGCGCTCGACGAGCGCACGGGCGCGGAGAAGTCCCTGCCACCCATCAGCCGGACGCGGACGGGTGCCTCGGATGCCTGACGGAGGACTGCCGACTTCGTTCGCACAGGAGCGGTTGTGGTTCGTCGACCAGCTCGATCCGGGCGGGGCCAACTACAACATGCCCGCCTCGATGCGGTTGCGCGGCAAGCTCGACCGGCAGGCACTGCAGCGTGCGCTGGACACGATCGTCGCGCGGCACGAGGCCCTGCGCACCACGTTCGACTCCGATCGGGGCCGTCCCGTGCAGGTGGTCGGACCACCCTTCGGCGTCGAGATCCCGGTGGACGACCTGAGCGCGCTGGACGCCACCGACCGGGAACGGGCGGTCCGTGAGGCGGCCGAACAGGACGCGAGCACGCCCGTCGACCTGCGCAAGGGGCCGATGCTGCGGTGCCGCCTGCTGCGGTTGCGGGAGACCGACCACGTGCTGCTGCTGACGTTCCACAACATCGCCATGGACGCGTGGTCCACGGTGAACTTCCACCGCGAGTTCGCCCGCTGCTACGAGGCCGCGGCCAAAGGCGAGCGTCCGGACCTGCCAGACCTGCCGGTGCAGTATGCCGACTTCGCGGTCTGGCAGCGCGAGAACCTCTCCGACGAGGCACTCGCGGATCAGCTCGGCTACTGGCGGACGCAGCTGTCCGGTGCCCCGCGGGCCATGGAGCTGCCCGCCGATCGCGTCCGGCCGACGCACATGACACACGCGGCAGCAGCGCATCCGGTCTGGCTCGGCGGTGAGCCGCTGAACCGGGTCCGGGCGATGGCCAGAGCCGAGGGCGCCACCATGCACATGACGCTGCTGGCCGCACTGGCCGTGACGCTGTCCCGGTATTCCGGGACGACCGACCTGCTCATCGGAACCCCGGTCAGCAACCGGCCCGACGCGGCACTGGAGCCGTTGATCGGCTGCTTCCTGAACACGCTCGTCCTGCGGGTCGACCTGACCGGGACGCCGACGTTCCGGGAGGTGGTGGCCCGGGCACGGGACACGACCATCGGGGCACTGGCCAACCAGGACGTGTCTTTCGCCGACGTTGTCGCGGCGGCCGGAGGAGAACACGAGGCGAACAGGTTCCCGCTGGCCTCCGTGTCGTTCCAGGTGCTCGACGGCAGGCGGTGGCAGGCGCTCGACCACCCGCGGCTGCCCGGGCTGGTCACGACGACCGAGAACGTCTTCTGCAAGACCCGTTTCGACCTGGAGTTCCAGCTTCTGGACCGTCCGGACGGCACGATCGACGGGGAGCTCATCGCCAGCACGGAACTGTTCGACGACGCCACCGTTCACCACATCATCGCGGATTTCGGCGACGTCGTCGAGGCCGTGGCCGCCGCACCCGATGCACCGGTCACGGAAGTCGTCCGCCGGCTGCCCGGCGACCTCCGGACCTTCGCCGCCGTCACGCGAACCACCGCACCGGCGCCGCGGTTCCTGACGCTGCGGTCCGCCGTCGAGCACTGGTTGCGGGAACGGCCCGAGTCGGTCGCCGTCGTGCAGCCGGATGCCTTCGTGGACGCCTCACTGTCCTATCGCGACCTGGCCGGCGAGGCGGCCCGGCTGTCGACGGTCCTGGACCGGTTGCCGTCCGGCGCCGGCCACGTCGTCACGGTCGACTGCCCGACCGCACCGGGTGTGGTCGCCGCGGCGCTCGCCGTCGTCGGGCACGGCCACGCCGTGCGGTGGGTGCCACCGCCTGCCCCGCCGTCCGGGCATGTCCTCCGGCCGGGCCGCGCGGTCGAGGAGCTCGTCACCGCCGAGGCCGCGAGCCGGATCGGCGAAGGGGTGGCGTACGTGCTTCCGGCCGGTGACCGCGTTGCGCGGCTGAGCGAGGAGGCGACGGCGGCGGCCGTCGCGGCGGGCGTCGGCGAGCTGCCCGCCGGGCCGGCCCGGGCGTGGGCCCTGCTCGACCCCGTCCACACGGAGGTGGGCCTGCTGGCCGTCCACGCCGCGCTGGGTAGCGGCGAGCGGCTGGTCGTGGTGCCTGCCGCCCTGCAGCGTTCGTCCGGGATGGTGAACGACCTGCTGGGCGGTGAACCGGCGATCTGTCTCATCGGGCGCGCTTCCACGCTCTCCCGGTTCACCGCCGCGATCGGCGGGCTGCGGCGGCTGCCGGTCACCACGGTGGTCATGTGGGACGACGATCCCACCGCCGCCGACGAACTGGCGGGCAGCGACCCCGACAGCGGCCAGGCGCCGTACCTCGTGGCCGTGGGGCCGACGACAGAACTGCCGTGGGCGTTGTACCGCCGTCCCCGTGCGGACGGCGGGCCGCCGGCTTACCGGGCCGTACCCGGGGTCGTTCCACTGGTGCTGACCGGCTCTCGGGACCGTTGCCCCGTGCTGGCGGCCGGCACCCTGCACCTGAGCACGGACCACCTGCCCGGAGGCCTGCCGCTGCCATTCGATCCGTTCCTGGCGTCCGGCGCGGGCGTGCTGGACACCGGGCAAACCGGCCGGATGCTGCCCGATGGAAGGGTCCGGCTGCTGTCGTCGGAAGCCGGCGCCGGCCGGGCGGACCGGCCGGCCGCGGCGCCGGCCGCCTCCGCACCGGCCGGCGCGGACGCGGCGCCACCGCCGGCACTGCAACGGCTGGTGGCCGACGTGTGGGGGCAGGTGCTGGGCATCGAGGACGTCGATCCGGACGCAAGCTTCTTCGCCCTCGGCGGGCATTCCCTGCTCGCCGCGCAGGTCGTCGCGCACCTTCGCGTGGCGCTGGGCTGGGACGTGCCGCTGACCGCGGTCTTCGACGAGCCGACCGTGCGCGGCCTGGCCGGCCTGCTGGCCGCTCTCGATCCCTCCGGCCCGGCCGGTCAGGCCGGCGGCTCCGGGGCCGTGTAAAGCGTTCCCTCCGACCACAGTAGACGGACGCCTCCCCACGAGGCTGCCGACAGCAGGTCCGGGAAGAAGCCCTGGCCCGGCCCGTTGGCGCTGGTGTTGCACAGCAGCGGCACGCCGGTCAGGCGGTGGTACGCGGCGAGCACCCGGGCGATGGTGGGGTTCTGCCGTTCGTTGATCGTCTGCAGGCGGGCCGTTCCGTCGAGGTGCGCGATGGCGGGTACCTTGTCCAGCCACCCCGGCCGTACGTGGTGCTCGAACAGCATGTACGGGTCCGGAGTGCCCGGATCGAAGACCTCGGGCGCGTACTGCTCCAGGCAGATGGGGGCCACCGGCCGGTAGTCCTCGCGCTTCTTGATCCCGTTGAGCCGCCCCTTCATCGCGAAGTCGACCGCCGGCGCGAGGATGCTGCGGTTGCCGAGTGCCCGGGGACCGAGCTCGGCGCGACCGTTCAGCACGGCCACCGGTTCCCCGCGCCGGTGCAGCAACTCGGCGAGGCCCTGCTCGTCGCAGGGTTGCGCGGTCCACCCGGGTGGGCATTGCCCGGCGCCGAGCGGCGGACCCGCGTACACCTGCCAATCCAGCGCCGGGCCCTCGCCCGCCCGGACCATCTCGCAGCAAGCCGCGCCGATCGCCGCACCCGAGTCGTTGGGGAACGGCGGTACCCAGACGTCGGCGAACAAGCCGCTGCGGCGCAGGGCCGCGTTCCACTTGATGTTGAGGGCGCAGCCGCCGCCGAAGCACAGGTTCGGTGTGCCGCCGATGTCCTGAACGGCTTCCCGCAGCGCGCGCAGCAACTGCTCGCCGATGTACTCCTGGAAGCTGGCGACGAGATCGGCGTCGGTGAGACCGGCGAACATGTCGTCGCGCCGGTCGAGCACCGTCTCCCCGAACCGCGCGGCGGCAGGCCACGAAAGATCGTTCAGCTCGTCGAGCAGGGTGGCGAAGGCCTCGAAGGCGGCCGGCTCCACCTTCCCCACCGCGGCGTACGCCATGGCCTTGCCCGGAACCTCCAGGAGCCTGCGGTGCATCTCCTCGTCGTCCATCCCGGCCCAGTCCCGCCGGAACGGTGCCAGGCAGGCGGAGAAGTCGGAGAACATGTTGCCGAGCAGGGGAAGCTGCGGACCCAAGCCCGCCACGGAACGGTCGGTGCCGGAGACGAGGAAGAGCAGGGGAAGCACGCCGCCGTCCCAGATCAGGACCAGGGAGTCCTCGCCACGTGCCGCGAACGGGCTGGTGCAGTACGAGCCGAAGATGTGGTTGCTCACGTGGAAATAGCTGGTGTATTCGCCCCTCGCGGCCGGGAAGGCCGGGTTCTCGAACCGGTACGGTGTCAGCGCACTGACCCGGGTCGACGGCGGCTGGTACCCGGCGACCCGCAGAGCGACCCGGCGTCGCGCGCGTGCGGTCGCCACCGACACGGGTGCGTCCGGAGCGGATCCGAACCAGCCGTCGACGACGAACGCGTCAACCTCGGCCGGACGAATACCTTCGGCCTCAAGGATCGGCTCGATGTCGTCCAGGCCGGCGAGTGCGCTGTGCCGGACGTTGCCGCCGACCTTCTCCATCTCCACGCTGAAGCGCAGCGCACCGTCGTCGATGACCGCGACGCCACCGTCGTGTGTCACCTTGATGCCGCAGATCAACACCTGCTCGCTCCGATCCTGGTTCTGGTCGATGCGGACGGATGGCCGTGTGATGCTGCGGTTCCCTCAATCGAGCGTCCTGGTCAGTCTAGTCAAATCGCCACGGAAATGCAGCGCAACACACGGCTCCGGTGTTAGCCACCGGATCCGTATGTCCATACGTGGACGGGAGTTGCGCTGTTCCGGTGCTTTCTACCCCGGATCGCGACCCGACCCCTGCTGATGATCACCGGACGCGAGGAGCTCACCCACGACATCGACGAAGTCCTCGACGCCTACGCCTACGCCAACGCCCGCGGTCGCCACGTCTCCCACCGCCGGCGAGGTCAAAGCCCGCGGCCTCCGACCGGAATTCCAGCGAACCGGGAACTGACGTCCCGGGGATCACTCTCAGCGGGCACTTGCCGCAGCACCGCCCGGCGGTTGCCTAGAAGACAAGATCGCCCGGCAGGAGCGGCACGCCGGTGGGTACGAGTGGCCCGGCGGCGTACTGCTCGCGGGAATTCCGTGGCAACGAGACGCCGGCCGCGCCGTAGGCCGATCGGGCTGGTTGCTGTGGTTGTCGGCGGTCGGGCCGTACGCGTTTCTGACGTACGGCGACGACCCCGATACGCCATTGGCGCGTGCCGACGTGGTCACCGATTTCGGTGAAGGCAGGCCTGCGGAAGAAAAGCGAATCATCGAGCTGCTCCGGGACGTCGGGCTGACATTGCTCAGCGCTGAAGAGATCGAGATGACCGTGGATTTCCGCCCGTCGGACGGTCGGTTTCCGGTTTCCGCTTTCGTGATGCTCTTCAGCGAGTCGGACGTGCCTTGTGGCACGAAGGACAGGCAGTCCGCTCGAGGTGCGCAGTGGCTGGTGCAGGCGTAGTAGCGGTGATCCTTGCCGGGCGATGGTGGACGAACCGTCCGCTGCGGCGCTTGGCCGGCTTCCGAGCGAACCGTCACGGGCGGCAGACAGGCCGCGTCGGTGAGCGCGCGCGGGCCGGGCGAGTCGCCGGAGCTGGACGTCAGCCACCACGAGAAGACCGCGGACTGGCTCGGGGTGGCTCGAGGCCCCGGCCGGCGCGGTGATTCGCAACCGTGATCACGTCTCGTCGTGGTCAATGCACCCGCGGGAGACGACTTGCCGCCTCGGCCCGGTACTGCAAGCAGGTCGTCGGCGGAGACATGCGGATGGCGGTGTCGAATGCTTTTCAGCCCTTGGCCAACCCCTCGAGCAGGGCCGCCGAGAACTCCTTCGGCTTCTCGATGTGCGGGCTGTGCCCGGTGTCGGGGATGACCACCTCGTGGTAGTCGCCGCCCGCCGCGGCGTACCGGTCGAGGACGGCTCTGGTCTGGGTGACCATCGGCTGCGCGGGGTGGGTGGCCTCGCCCGGCCAGCCGGGCACCGCGCCGAGCCGGCCGAGGTGGGCGAGGTCGAACAGGGAGGTGTCGGACACGATCTGGTCGTCCGCACCCCGCAGCCAGAGGATCGGGGGCTTGCGCTCGATCGCGTCGAGGTCGTCGAGGCGGAAATGGCCGGGCGCCATGGTGTTGAGCACGCCGCGGGTGCCCGGCGCGACGCCCGGCCACGCGTCGGTCGGGGTGAAGTCGCCGGGGTAGTGGTCGTCGCCGACCCGGGTGGTGAGCATCGACTCGACGAGGTCGTCGAGGCGGGCGGGGTGGAACGGCGGTTTGACGTAGAAGGCCAGTAGCACCTGCCGGGGGGAGAACGGCGACTCGTCCGAGGTGTCGCCGTCCTTGAGCCGGGCGACGAAGTCCGGGTTGGCGCCACCGCCACCCGAGCCGGCGCCCGCCGCGTCGACCAGCTCGCCGTCCGCGCCTTTGGTGCCGCCGAAGCCGTAGGGCGAGACCGGGTTGACCAGTGTCACGGTGCGTGCGAGCGCGGGGTGCTCGCGCAGCAGCTGCAGGACCACGCCGCCGCCCATGCTCCAGCCGACCAGGTGCGCGGCGCCGACGTCCAGCGCGGCCAGCGTGGCGGCCACATCGTCGGCGTAGTCGCGCACCCCCCGCGTCGCGTCCACCGGCAACGGATCGGTGCCGCCGAAGCCGCGCAGGTCCACCGCGATCGGGCGGTACCGCTCCGGCAGGTCGAGCATCGGCTCCTGCCAGAAGGCGGAGGACGAGACGTTGCCGTGGACGAACACGACCGGCTCGCCGTGCTCGCGGCCGGCCACCTCCAGCACGTGCGCGGTCAGCCGGTCGGTCGGCACCTTCGCCGAAGTGATTCCGTCGAGGAGTGTGGTCACTGTCGTCCCTTTCACGCCAGCCAGCTCGTCACCTGGGACATCGACGCCGACGCCCAGCCCAGCTGCAAGTGGTTCACCGAGCCGACCAGTGCGGTCGCGGCGAGGTGGCCGATGCCCGTGCTGTCCAACGCGCTGGCCACGAACACGATGCCGTCGCTCGGGCCCCGGTTCTCGTTGATCACGCCGACGATGGTGGGCGAGCCGCCGGCCAGCAGGTAGACCGAGACGCTTGCCGGGGTGCCGGCGGACTGGATGGTGGAGATCATCGACCCGGCGTCGATCGCGGCCTGGATGCCCGTCCCGTCGGTGTAGAAGCCCTGGCCGCCGTAGTAGGTCGTGTACCAGTCCTGTTGCGAGCCGTCGACGCCGAACGCGCTGTCGAAGCGGGCCAGCATCTGCCGCTGCCCGGGGTAGGTGTCCCAGCCGGCGGTGGGTGTGATCGACAGCTCCGGATGGTAGGTGTACGCGCCGTAGCAGGTCATCCTCGTGTGCGGGCTCGGCGCGTTGATGTTGACGCCGCACTCCGGCCAGATCGACAGGTCGTGCGCGTAGCCGTGCGCGAACGGGTAGTCGTAGCCACCGTTCGGCCCGCCGAGGGTGATCAGCTTGCGCACGTCGCCGGCGTAGGCCCGTCCCCACGGCGGCTTCACCGAGGACACGTACATCCGGGTGGACAGCTCGCCCTTGCTCCAGCCGACCAGATCGACCTGGCCCACCCCCATCCGCGACTTGATCAGCGCGATCGCGTCACCGACCTGCTGTGCCTGCTGGCGGTTCTCGCCCTGCTTGTGCGCGAAGCCGATGGCGAACACCCGGTACCCGCGCGAGCTGAGGTACTGCATCAGCCCGCTCGACGGGCACGTCGCCGAACCGCACCCGAAGCCGCCGGACTCGTTCGGATTGGCCCAGGCCCGGTCGGGATTGTCGTTGGCACCGTGGACCAACAGCACCGGCGTGGCCTTCGCGCCGGTCGACCAGCCGGGTGCGGAGTACAGCAGGAACCGCGACGAGGACGGCTGCGCCACCCCGCCGAAGAAGGTCAGCCGCTGCCCGTCCTGGTTGCCCCGCCCGTCCGGCGGGTACTGCTCGTCGGCGAATCCCGGTGTGGTGTCGCGGTAGCGCTCCACCTTGGCCCACCCGTTGGCGACCGTGCTGAACGTCGCCTCGTTGGTCAGGTAGGCGGGAGCGGCCGAGGCAACCGGCAGCGCCGGCGCGGCGACCTCCACACCGACGACGATGGCGGCAGCGACCACCAGGCTGAGCAGGCGCACGACGGGCTCCTCACGACACCGGGGGGAACTCCGCAACTATCGGCCACCGAGCGAGCCGGGGCAATGTGCGCCGGCCACGTCCCGCGCGCCTCGGACATGGTCGTGAACACCACATCGAGGGGTGCGGTCACGGGTCGCCGAAGGTGCTCGGTCCAGGGTGCCTCGGGCGAGGGGCGCCCGGCCTTCCCCAGCAGTCGGTCCGCGTCATTTCCCCGTTCGTCGGCGGCGGGTTCGGCAGCGGGCTGCGGACGTGGCCGCACACCACCATCGCGGCGCCGGCCGCCCGCGAGACCAGGCGTCCGGTCAAGCTCGTCCTGACGCGACGGCAGCAGTACTTCGGGACCGGCTTCCGGCCCGCGTACGAACTGCGCGTCCGGCTGGGCATTGACCGCACCGGCCGGCTGACCGGCGCCTACATCGTCGAGTCCGCCATGGACGAACTCGCCCACGAACTCCGGGCGGACCCGATCGAGCTGCGCCTGCGCAACGGACCCGGCGCCGATCCGTCGACCGGGCTGCCGTTCTCCACCCGCCGGCTGCGCGAGTGCTACCGGGTGGGCGCACAGGAGTTCGGCTGGCAACGCCGCAACCCGCGACCGGCTTCGACCCGGGACGGTGACTGGCTGATCGGCACCGGCATGGCCGCCGCGGTCTACGACACCGGAGCGTTTCCCGCCCAGGCCCACGTCCGGCTGGCGTCGGCGGAGACCTGGGGCATGGACGTAGTGTCGGCACCGCGATCCAGCTCGGGTGCGACACGGTGCGCGGGCAGGCGATCACCCTGGCCGTCAACGCCCCCCGGTCGCCCCTGCACAAGGTGAACCCCGACGACGTCATCGTCCGTGACGGACGGATGCGCCTGAAGAACACCCCCTGCGCGGCGAGACCTACCAGCAGCTGCTGAAGCGCAACAACCGTGACCACCTCGAAGCGATCGGAACCTACACCCCGGCGGAGCACCGGTTCTCGATGAACGCCTACGGCGCCGTGTTCGCCGAAGTCGCCGTCGACGCCCGCCTCGGCCTGGTGCGCGTCCGGCGCGTGCTCGGCGTCTACGACGCCGGCCGCATCATCAACCCGAAGCTCGCCGACAGCCAAGCACTCGGCGGCATGGTCGGCGGCATCAGCAGCGCCCTGCTCGAGCACACCGTCACCGACCCCTGCGACGGCCGGATCGCCAACGCCAACCTCGCCGACTACTGGCCGGCGTGTCCGCGAACTTCCCATCACCGCCGAAGCCCTGCTGTGACCGGCGCCCGCCGCGGAACCCGGCCCTCGGGGGTCAGCCCTGGTCGAGACGCGGGTAGGCCACTTCCCGGAGGATCAGCAGCACGGCGGCGGCGATCGGGATCGCGACGAGCGCGCCGACCACGCCGAGCAGGACGCCGCCGAGCAGGACGGCGACCACGGTGACCAGCGCGGGTACCTTGACGACCTTCCCGATGATCCGCGGGACCAGCAGGTAGTCCTCGAGCAGGCGGTAGACGAGGAAGAACCCGACGGTGGCAAGCGCGACCGGCCAGGACACCGTCAATGCCACCAGCGACACGGCGATGCCGGCGATCGCCGTGCCCAGCACCGGGATCAGGTCGAGGAAGGCGACCAGGATCGCCAGCAGCAGCGCGTACGGTACCCCGAAGACCAGCAGCCAGCCGTACGTCACCGCGCCGGCGATCAGCGAAATCAGCGCGTTGCCCAGCACGTACCCGCCGACCTTGGCGAAGATCTCGTCGCCGATCAGGATGACGCGCGGCCGGCGGGAGTGGGGGACCAGGCGGTAGAGGCCCCGGCGGATGCGTGGCAGGTCGGCGAGGAAGTAGATCGTCAGCACGATCACGATCAGGAGGTCGCCCAGCGTCCCGAGCACGGCCTTGCCGGCCGAGAGCGCGGTGTCGAGCACGCCGGACCCGCCGTTGAGCAGCTGCTGCAGGTGCTGCTGCAAGCCGAAGCGGTCGTTGAGCTGTCCCAGCGGGGAACTGTGGTCCTGCAACGTCTGCAGGTATCGGGGCGCTTGGTGCGCGAACGCCGTTGCCTGCTCGACGATCACCGGGATCGCCAGGGCGAGGAAGCCCCCGCCGAGGACCAGCAGCCCGAGGAGCACGGCGAGTACCGCGGCCCACCGGGGGAGGCGGTGGCCCACCAGCCAGGACACCGCGGGTTCCAGGCCGATCGCGAGGAACAGGGCCAGCCCGATCAGCACGAGGGTGTCCTGCGCGGTCACGATCGCCTGGGCGAGGACGTAGGTGACCGCGACCCCGGCGGCGCCGAGCATGCCGATGAAGAACGGCGACTTGCGGTCGAGGCGGCGGCCGGGTTCGCCCAGCGGTTGCATCCGGGTGCTCAGCTGCGCGGCTTCCGCCTCGGCCTCGGCCACGGTGCCTTCGTCTTCGGTGTGGGGCTGGGCGACCAGGTCGTGGTGACCTTCTTGCGCGGCGTCCTCGTGGTGCTCGGAACCCGCATCGGACGACGCTGCCATGTCGGTGCCCCTTTCCGTCTCGTGCCCGGTGAGCGAGTTGGGGCCGCGTCGGCAGCTCTCACTCGCCTGCGACGAGGTGAGCGCGCAGCTTCTCGAGGGCTTTCGCCAGCAGCCGCGACACCTGCATCTGGGAGACGCCGATCCGGGCGGCGATCTCGCTTTGGCTCAGTTCGTCGACGAAGCGCATCCGGACGATGTCGCGGTCCCGCGCGGACAGCACCGACAGGGCGCGGCCGAGCGCTTCGCTGTCGTCGAACCGGCTGTAGGGCGCTTTGTCGTCCGCGAGCTGATCGGCGAAGCTCTGGGTGGCGTCGTCACTGCCGCGCGGTGCGTCGAGGGAGACCGGCCGATAGGCCTCGGCGGCGAGCAGGCCCTCGCGCACGGTGTCGAGGTCGAGATCGAGGTGCCTCGCGATCTCCCGCGCAGTGGGGGCGCGGCCGAACTCGTGTGACAGCGTGTCCGCTGCCTTGGCGAGCGCCTGGTGGAGGTCCTTGAGCCCACGCGGCACGCGCATGGACCAGCTGCTGTCGCGGAAGTGCCGCCGGACCTCGCCCATGATCGTGGGGACGGCGAAGGCGAGGAAGTCGCTGCCGTGAGACGGATCGAACCGGTCGACCGCGCGGATGAGCCCGGTCCGGGCGACCTGGACCAGATCGTCGAGGGGTTCACCGCGGCCGTTGAACCGGGCCGCGATGTTGCCGGCCACCGGCAGGTACTCGGCGATCAGCCGGTTGCGCAGGTGCGCGCGCCGCGGATCGTCGGCAGCCAGGGCGGCGCGTTCGGCGAACAGCTCGGCGCAGTGACCGTAGTCGCCGGACCGGCGCGGCGCCGGCACAACGACACTGTCGACGGGTGGAGCGCCAGGTGCGGTCAGGGCGGGCATGCGCGCCAGATACCCATCGGCCTCGCGTTTCACACTAAAGAGTGAATGGCGGCCTTGCGTCGAACTGGCGACGGCACTGCCGAGGCCCACGGGCGAGTGGATTTCCCGCGGCGGGGGTACTCGATGAGGGCGACAGAAAGGGTTCGCGCATGACTACCGACTCCGGCGGCCCCTCGCCTGACGTGCCGATGGGCGACCTGGACGGCCCCTGCGACGGCGAGGTCGAAGACCTCCACCGCCGCGGACTGGAGGCCACCCCGCACCAGCTGGCCCGCCTGCGACGCCAGATCGCCGACTGGGCGCAGCGCGCCGGGCTGGCGATGGGGCGGGTGCCGGACCTCGTACTGGCCGTGTACGAGGCGATGGCCAACGTGGTCGTCCACGCCTACGAAGGCCACGCCGGGCTGCTCGACCTGAGCGCCCGGCACCATGGCCATCGCCTCACCGTCACGGTCGCGGATCGTGGGCAGTGGGAGGCCACTCCGGTCCGCGGGCTGCTGCACGGACGGGGGCTGCCGCTGATCCGCACCCTGGCCGACGAGGTGTCCCTCATCGCCAGTCCGGACGGCACCATCGTCGAGATGACCTGGGATTGCGGCGCGGCGACCTGACCGGGAACAGCCGACCTCGCCACCGTGAAGATCGCGGCCCGGCATAACCCAAGGACCCGGCAGTAGCCAGCCGGTGGTGGATCGCGCTGAGGCACCGTCTCGAACGGCTGGTCGCGTTGCTCCCAGCTGCCATCAGCCCGCAGCTCAGAAAGCAGTCGTTCGTGCCGTTGCTGCCAGACGACGGTCTCGTGCCATTCGGTCTGCCGCTGCCGGCAGGTGGCGCCAGAGGCGCCGACCAACGCCGTCGGAAGGCGAGTCCGGTGAGATCGCTCATGCGCAGACCCGGTCCGAGCTACTGGCGGCCATCACCATGATTCTCGACGCCGGCCGCGAAGCGGGCGACCTCCGCTTCGACGTCACCGCCGAAGACGTCGCCGCCTCCCTCATCGGCATCTTCACAGCCGTCCCCTGGCCCGAACACGAGGCCCAGGCCGGTCGCCTGCTGAACCTCCTCACGGACCGCCTCCGGCCCGTCGCGCAGCCGAGCTGCCTCGAACCGGTGAGCCATCGACGTCACGTGACGAGCTGACGCTTGTGGCCGAGCGGCGTCGAACCGGGCGGCCGGCTGCTCGCCCGGCCCGGTGTCCTGGCCCGGCCGGCGGCACAGGCCGTCCAACTGCCGTTGTACCCGTGCGGCGTCGTCTCCGCGGCCCAGCTGCCGGTACAGCTCCAACGCCTCCCGCAACACCGCGCGGGCCCGATCGGGCCGGCCGAGGGCCGCGTACGGCCGGCCCACCGCGTCGAGGTTCCTGGCGACTTCGTAGGTGTGGCCGATGGCGCGGCGCAGGGTGAGGGCCTGCTGGTAGTGGCGGACGGCCTGGCGATGACGGCCGGTGTGGTGATCGATGTAGCCCAGGCTGTCCAAGGTGATCGCCTCACCGTCGGGGTCCTGGTGGCGGCGTTGCAGGACGAGGGCGGCCCGGCAATGCTGCCGGGCCTGCTCGTACTCGCCGAGCTGGGCGTGGAGCCAACCCACCAGGTTGAGCGTGGCGGCCTGCCACACCGGATCGTCGAGGGCGCGAAACAGGTTCAGGGCGTGCGTGGCGTGCTCAAGAGCCGGCCGCGCCTCGCCCCGCTGCTCCCGGGCCCGCGCGAGCGCGTGATGGGCGAGCGCCTGGTTGGCGCGGTCGTGGTGGAGGCAGGCGACGGTGAGGGCCTGGCGCAGGTGATCGATCGCCTCGTCGAGCCGCCCCAGATCGGCGTAGGCACGTCCGAGACGCAGGTGCGCGCGGATGTGGCTGACGGGGTCGGGGAGGCGCTTCGCCGCGCCCGCGCCGGCCTGGCACACGGCGAGCTGGTCGTGGCGGTGCCCCCGCCGGGAGTGGAAGGTGAACACGGCGCAGGCCAGCTGCCAGACGGTCTGGTGCCACCCGACCGAGATCGCGACGCGATGGGCGGCCAGAAGGCACGCGTGCTCGGTGTCGAACCAGGACAGGGCCGCCGCGGCGTCGGCCGGCGAGTGGGGGAGGCAGCCGGGCACCGGCGGATCGAGCCGGATGGGCTGCCGGTGGGGGTCCAGGAGCTGGTCGGCGGCGTCCGCAGAGTGCAGGTAGAAGCCGACGACCCGGCGCAGTGCCGCCTCCCGGTCGGCAGGAGGCTGATCCTCGCGGGCCCGGTCGGCGGCGTAGAGGCGGACCAGATCGTGCATCCGCCACCGGCCGGGAACATGCTGGTGCACCAGAGAAATTTGCTCCAACGCTCGCAGTGCCCGCCGGACCTCGTCGAGGGGCAGGCCGGTGAGGGCGGCCACGGCAGGCAGGCCGATGTCCGGCCCCGGCGCCAGCCCGAGCAGTCCGAACATCCGCGCCTGCTCCGGGGTGAGGGCGCGACAGGACCAGGACAGCACCGCCGGCACGCTCGAGCCCTGTTCGGTGTCGTCCAGGGCGGCCAACCGCGTCGCGGCGTCGCGCAGTTCGGCGGCCAGCGCCGCCAACGGGAACTGCGGGTGAGCCAGGGCCTGAGCGGCGACGATGCCCAACGCCAACGGGAATCCTCCGCAGCAGGCGATCAGTTCGGCGACCGCGTCCGGTTCGGCGGCCGGCCGCTGGGTCCCGATCCGGGCCTGCAGCAGCTGCCGGGCCGCGGATTCGGGCAGGACGTCCATCGCCAGCGGATGGGCGCCGTGCGCGGTGACCAGCCCGGACATCCGGTTACGGCTGGTGACGAGCACCGCACAGCCCGGGCTGCCCGGAAGCAGCGGCTCGAGCTGGGCCGTGTCGCGGGCGTTGTCCAGGACGAGCAGCATTCGCTTGCCGGCGAGCAGGCTGCGGTACAACCCCACCTGGGCATCCGGCTCGGCCGGGATGGCCGAGGGCTCGACGTGCAGCGCCGCCAGGAATCCGCGCACCGCCGTCTGCGCGGGGAGCGGATCCCCGGTGGGGTCGAAGCCGCGCAGGTTGACGAACAGCTGCCCGTCGGGGAAGAGGTCGATGTGCCGGTGGGCCCAGTGCAGGGCGAGCCAGGTCTTGCCGATGCCGCCGGTGCCGCCGACGACCACGGTGCTGCCCGGCTCGGCCCGGTCCTGCATCGCCGCGGTGAGTTCGGCGAGTTCGGCGACCCGGCCGGTGAACGGCTGAGGCGGGGCGGGCAGCTGGCGGGGGACGGGTGCCCGTTCGGCCCCGGCCGGCTCGGCGGTGCGGACGCGGTGGTGCCGCTGCCGCAGCGGTGGGCCGGAGGCGACCCCCAGATGCTGCTTGAGCTGTGCGTCGCGAGCCGAGGGGGGACCGCTTCGGTGGTGGGCGGGCATCAGCCGGCCGGCCGAGCTCTCGGCCTGCAGTGCCACCGTTGCGTGCATCGGCGCTGTCGGGGGCGTTTCCTTGACGAGCATCGCGTGCGCTTCGGCCAGGTCGGGTCCGGGAGCGACGCCCAGTTCCGCGGCGAGCAGCCTGCGGGTCGCGTCGTACACGGAAAATCCCTTGTCCCGCTGCCCGGCCGCTGTGTACATGCGGACGAGCACGGCCGCGAGGGCCTCGTCCAGCGGGTGCGTCGACGCCTCCTCGATGACGATGGGCAAAGCCTCGGCGGCACGTCCGGTGGCGAGCAGCGCCTCGGCGTAGGCCAGCACTGCGTCGCGCCGAGCCTCGATCAGGGTGAGAACGGTCGGGTGGCCGCCGAGAGCCGGCAGGTCGGCGAGTGGCTGCCCGTGCCACAACCCGAGTGCCTCGCCCAGCATCGCGGCCGTCTGATCCGCCCGGCCCGCCCGGCGTGCCTGCTCCGCGTCCTGCAGCCGGCGGTAGAACCGCTCGACGTCATTCTGTTCCGGGGAGATCCGCAGGGCGTATCCGTCGCCGACCGTGGGAATCCGCTGGCTGCGTGCATACGCGTGCCGCTCCGGGTCGAGCAGTCGTCGCAGGTGCTTCACATGCGTCTGGATGATGTTCGTCGCGCTCGGTGGCGGCGTGTCATCCCACAACGCGTCGACCAGGGTGGTCCGCCGGAGAGCCCGGCCCCTGGCGAGGGCGAGCAGCCCGAGCAGTGCCCGGCGGCCCGGTGGACCGAGATCGAGTTCCTCGCCGTCCCGCCACACCCGCACCGGCCCCAGCACCTGTACCTGCACAGCACCTCCCCGTTGCGCAGCAACAGATCGCCCACTCTTCGCAGCGATTCACGCACTGTCAATGGGGAGGCTGGAAACAACGACTTCCGGTGCTCCGACCGTTGTGGGTGATTGGACCGAACAACGCAGAACGCTTTCGCGTGAACCGGTCCTCTCCGCCGTGCGGCGGAGAGGACCGGTCCGGTCGGGTGCCGGTCTTTCGGTTCAGGCGAGCTGGGTGGCGCCGAAGTTGACCAAGCTCGCCGGCGGGCCGCAGACGGCCCGCGAGTTGTAGGTGCCCACGGCGCGCAGGACGGCGCTGAGCAGGTGGCGTCCGTCCGTGCAGTTCACCCAGAGCTGGATGGCGCCCTGCGTCACGTTGCAGGTGAAGTCGATGACGTAGTAGGGGGAGACACTGTAGTAGTTGCAGGTGAAGACCGCGTTGACGGTGTCGGTTCTCGCTTCGCCGTTGCTGCTGAGCTGCTTCGAGGTGTCGGTGACGGGCTTGGCGAAGGTGCTCCAGCCCGCGGTCGCCGCGGTACCGGCCCCGGGTGCGGCGGACGCTGCGCCCGGGGCGACCACGAAGGCGGCGATGAGCGCCGCCAGGACAACCGAGGGCTTCGCCACCGAGGCGATGAAGCCGCGAGCAGAGAATAGCCTGCGCATAAGGGCATCTCCTGGAGTCGATCGGCCGGAACGGTCCGCCGGACCGGGGACCGCCCGGTGCTGACGAGCACCAGCCTGCTGCGCGACGTTGGATGCCGGCTGGACAGCGATTGGACGCGTGCTCCGCCCGGTCCGGCAACGGCTCGCGTGAGCCGGCGACGCCTTGGCCTGGGAAGCCACGAACCGCTGGTCGAGAGAGTGTCCACCTGGAGCCGTCGGTCATGGCCCACGCCTTTTCGACGAGTAACGCGAAGGCTCTCCCATACTCGGGGTGAACCGGGGGAGAGAGACTGCGTTGCGCCGATCGTTCAAGCGACTGCGACCTCTGCCCTGCTGCAGACCTACGACTGGCTCAGTCCGAGGCTCGCCGCGGTCGGGCGCGGCCGAGCCCGCGACGGTGCCCGCCCATGAGGTCGAACGGGGTCAGACGCCGAGATGGCCGAGGGCGTCCTCGACCACGCGTGCGACGAACGCGGCGTCGAGCGGCTCGCGGGAGAACCAGCGACGGTAGAACAGCGGGCCGGCGACGGCGGCGGTGACGTCGGCCGGCCCGCGGTCGTCGGCGGCGAGCTCGCCGCGAGCTCGCGCGCGTTCGGTCACCACGCCGAACGGAGCCATCAACCGGGCATGCAGCTCCGCGTGGATCCCGGCCAGCTCGGGCTCGCGCTCGGCGGCGTCCACGATGGAGGGCAAGACCGCCGCCCAGCGGGCGCTCCGCAGCTGCTCGGCCAGCGCTTCGGTCAAGGCGACGAGATCCCCGCCGAAGCTACCCGTGTCGGGAACCGGAGGCGCCGATCCGATCGTCGAGCACGCCTCGACCAGCAGCGCGGCCCGTGACGGCCAGTGGCGGTAGATCGTGGTCTTGGACACGCCAGAGCGTCGTGACACCTCATCGATGCTGACACCGCCGATGCCGCCCGCCGAGAGCAACTCGTACGTCTGGGCGAGCACCGCCGCCTTGGACCGCTGCACTCGAACGTCGACGAAGTCCCCGGATCGGGCCACGTTGGGATCTCCGTTCCTTGTCCGCAACGAAACAGTACGGTACAGTACCGTACTGTTTCTCGGAGCCGGACGGTCCGGCTCACCGGGAGCAGCCAGGAGAACGCCGTGAAGCTCGCCTCCGTACGCCTCGTCACCGACGACCTGCCCGCCCTGACCGCTTTCTACTCCACGCTCACGAACACCGAGCCGGTGACCCCCTTCGGGTCCGGCGACTACGCCGAGCTGCACACCGAAGGCAGCATCATCGCGCTGGCCAGCAGCGCGGGGGTCAAGCGTTTCAACAACAGCGCCGCCGTGGCCGCCGCCAACCGATCCGCCATCATCGAGTTCGAGGTCGACGACGTCGACGCCGAACGCGCCCGCCTGGACGACCAGGTCACCGACTGGGTCCAGGAACCCACCGACCAGCCATGGGGAAACCGGTCGATGCTCTTGCGCGACCCGGACGGCAACCTCATCAACCTCTACTCCACCGGACACTGAACGGCACCGGCAGAGGAAGATCAGCCCGGCCTCCATCGCCGCCGCAGCAGGCAAAGTGCTCGGCCGGCACCCGGACCCTCGACGGCCTCGTCGCCATGGCCGGCATCATGCAGCCCGAGAACCTGCTCGACCCCGCATTCCTGGCCACCGCCGAAAGCACAGTGACCAACTCGGACGGCTGCGCCTGATCGCCGCCTTCCTGCCCACCCTGGCACGCCAGGAACACGCCACCGTCAGCACTGCCGTTCGGCCGCCTGCGGCGGCATGGCGGCTGAGCGGGATTCGCGGGGACGACGGGCTGAAGAACGCCGCCGGCTGCTGGCGACGCCAGCCCTCCGGCATCGCCGCGAACGCAACGCCTGAACGCCCTCAGAACACCTGATAGGAGTCCACGACTCCGACCGGGTTCCATCCGGCGTCTCTGCACGTGGAATCGCACGGCCAGTCGAGGTCGTACGATCCGGTCTTGTTCAGGGCGCCGTCGGAGGTGTGCACCGTGACTTTCCCCGACCAGTAGTCGAGCGTCACGATGTCCAGGTTCCCGTCGCCGTTCATGTCACCGAGCCCGACCGGCTCGACGCGGTCCCAGGAGATGTCCCACCCGAAAGGAACCGGGGCACTGGTGACCTGGCCGGCCCCGTTGAGCAGCCAGAAGCCGGTGCGGAGAAGGTTGGAGTTCCCCCAGGCGATGTCGGCCTTGCCGTCGTTGTTCATGTCGCCGACGCCGATGACGTGCCAGTCCCTGGCGCAGACGGCGTTGCAGGAAGACCCGGTGATCCACTGCTCGCCGATGACATGCCCGGCCCCGTCGAGGAGCCATGACGCGAGCGCACCCTGATCGAAGTTCTCCCACCAGAGGATGTCGTCGTTGCCGTCGTTGTTCATGTCCGCGAGGGCGACCGGCCCCCACTTTCCTGCGCATCCCCCGCAGGTCCAATCGACCAGCGTGTTCCCGAGCTGGCCGGTGTCCGCACCGGTCCAGATCCTGACCTGCCCGGTGCCGGGATCCCAGGAGAGCAGGTCGTGCTGCTTGAAGAACCGGGGCCCGGCGAACCTCACGTGCGCCCGGCTGACCGCCACGATGCCCGTCCGGTCCCACACGCCCCCGCGGTGCGGGCACGTGCCCCACGTGGAGCAGTTGTACTGCCAGATGGACTGCCCGAGGACCGTGGGGGAGGGACCGGTGCGCCACATCGCGACCTGGCCAGTGGAAGCGGTGGCGGGCAGCTTGTTGTTGCTCCAGAGCACGCCACTGGCCGGAAGTGCCGCGTCGGATGGTGGCGCGGCGATGAGGACGGCCGCGAGGGTGAGAACGGTGAGCGTCAGGGCTCGCAGCGGTCCTGTCATGCCTTTCAGTATCCGGCCCAGTCGCCGCCCCGGTGCGCAGTTCACCCGACTGCGCGGTCTCCGACCTTGTCGCGACTACCACCGAACGGTTCATGGTGTGACGGTGACCTTCTACGGGACAAGTTTCGCCCGCGCCGCAACCCCTTCGCACCCATTGAGACCACGCAAGCCGAAGCCTGTGCGCCTTCCCCGGTCCGGCGCCAAGGCAGCATCTGCAAGAGGTTGCCGGCCCGCGGGTGACCATCAGTAGATGATCACGAAGAACGGGTCGCCGTCCAGGATATGGTCATCTGTCAGCCATCGACCGTAGATCTGTCCCGCCGTCTCGTTGTGCAGGGCGTTGATGGCCCTGACGGCGTAGGTGTACGGGCTGCTGTCATCAACTCTCGCCGAGTTTTCGTAAGTGGTTTTGAAGGGATACTCGTCGCATTGGAGAATTTCACCAGCCGCATTGAGGGTGTAGCCGGCACCCCATCGCACTTGACAGGCGCGACGGACCTTGCGGGCCGAGCCGTCGATGTCGTTCTCGGTGTCATAGTCCTTGTACAACCTGTGCAACGGTTCCGGCGGTGATAGCGTGCCGGGCACCTTCTTGCCCACGAGGCCGGGGTAGGTCAGGCCGATGTTGGTCTGGGCGTCTTTGATGAACCTCGCCGACTCGCCGTGCTTCGGATCATTGGCGTAAAGACCCAGTGACGAAGTAACCTTATGGAAGACGCACTTGCTTCCGCTTACGTACGTGGCCTCGTCGCATCGAACATCCGCGGCGGGATAGAACAACGTCGAAGTGCGTCCCGTCCGAGTGGTGACGGTCACCAGGTGGTCAACCGACCAATATCCACGCCGCTCTGCGCTGTATTTGTCGCTCGAAGCCTGGATCGTGCTCAGCGTCGACTCGAACCAGGCGGGATCCGCCCCGTTCTCGGCTTTCCATTGGGCGATGGTTTTTGCGACGCCGGCAGGCGATGTCGTACAATCACCCTTCCAGTCGGGATACAGTGGGGCCTCCAGGCAGCCTATCTGGAGTGCCAGTAGGGTGCTGTCGTCGACAACGTCCTCGTCGCGCTCGTGAATGAGGCGAATGCCGAATTTTATTCGGTTTTCCGCCGGTTGGGCGATCGAAATATAGCTCCTTCGGAATATTGACGTACCGGTTTTGACCCACTCTCCATTTCTGGACACGTAGTGATCGACGGCGAGCCATGCCGAGACGCAAGAGTTGTACTTGTTCTTGAACCAAATAGGGTTTTGCGGGGTGACTTGATGCGATTGACATTCATCGAAAGTCACCGGGTCTACCCCGTCGCCGGCGAGCATCTCCGGCGTCGTCTGCACGACGTGCTCGCCCGACTCCGCCAGGTTGCGCAGCGCATCACCGTGCGGACCAGAGCTCAGCCGCACCCGGTGAATCTCCTCGGCGTCGGCTGCCGAGCCACGGAAGACAGCGGGCCGGCCGGGATCGAGCACCGCTGAGTCGACACCGGCGAGCGGGTTTGCCGCTGTCGGCACCGGAGGGAGTGCCAAGCCTGCGACAAGGACGCACATGGCAATTTTGAGCGTCATTCTCATGATGATCACCTATTTCGCGATTCGGACATGTCGGCGGGAATCAAGTGATCAAATCCATGGCCTGCCATCCGCCGCTGCCGATCTGTCTTGGCGTCCCCAGAGCCGGGTTCGACTTCCAGCCGTTGAACGGGTAGTAGATCAACGCTCCGGCCGGCGTCGTCTTGACCACGTCGTCCTTGCCATCCCCGTTGACATCCATCAGAAAGACGCGCTGAGTGGTGGCGGGCGATAGCTGATCGGTGGTGAAAGTCCAAGGATCGGTCGTGTCCCAGGTTCCAGCTCCGACGTTCAGCTTATGCGTGTGGCGCAAAGCGTAGCCGTCCCCGGTAGGACTGCCCGGAGGGACGTCGGCTGTCGTTCCAGCCAAGTCCGGGTCTTCCCGGCTCCATTCCGTGAGGAAGTGCCACGTACCCGGATACCAGTGACCATCCCCGAAGAGCTGGCGCGGTTTGAAGGTCGACTTTCCGTCGAACTTACCGCTGTGCAGGTAGGTGTAGACTTTTCCCTCGTCGTTGTCCACGGCGAAGATATCGTCGAATCCATCGGTGTTGATGTCGCCGAGCAGCATGAGTTCGTAGATGTTCCAGTTCGTGCCGACGACAATCGGGGTCAGCCAGGTGCTCTTCCCGTTGAGGGCTCCGCTGTGCGGGTAGATGAACAGGGTGCCGTCGGTGCGTCGGGCGAGCAGGTCGGCCGGCGCCGACGCCGAGGTTTCGTACTCCGGGGTGTCACCGGTGAGCTCGGCGACACCGATCCAGTTCATCGTGTTCCAATTCGTGCCGGCCAGCACCCTCGGTCCGAAGATGGCCCCCTGCGGGTTGCGTGCGTGGGGGTAGACCCACAGAGTGCCGTTGTTCAGGTCCGGCTGCCGTGCGATGAGGTCGGGCCAGCCGTCGCCGGTGACGTCCCGCGACCGCGCAGTCGAGCGTTGCAATTTGTCGCCAACCGCCGCAGCTGACACGCTCGTCGGCCCGGTCGATCCGAGAAGCACCGACGGCTGCGCCGGCGGGTCACTGGCAGCCGCTGTCGCCGGCGCCGCAGCACCCAATGCCGTCACCAACACCAAGAGCGTTCGCGACACCAGACCACGTTTGATGGCCAATTCCCTGCCTCCCCCACCCCGTGGATCGGACAACCCGGGATTCCGGGCCCGCGGCATCAACGTGGACATCCAAGACCAGGTTTACGGCCGGCGACTTCTTCACCCGAATGTCGTAGGCAGGGGATATCAGCTGCGACATCGCCAGCCGGTTCCCACAGATGCGATCACCGCTGCCCGTGGGCTGGGCGGGACTCGGGCGACACGATGAACTGCGCTTGGGGCAACGATTTCAACAAATTTCGCACTTGGGTTTGCCGCGTGGAGGGACCCCGTCCCGGTGGCTCTAACGGGACGGGGATCCCGTGGCGTGCACGAACTCAGACGCACGGGAGGAGCCTGATGGGTTATGGCCGGGTGAGGTGGTGTTGGTAGGCGTAGCGGACGGCTTGGGCGCGGTCGGCGGCGCCGATTTTGGCGTAGATGTGGTTGATGTGGGTTTTGATGGTTGTTTCGCTGACGAAGAGTTGTCGGGCTATTTCGGTGTTGGAGTGTCCGGCGGCGAGGTGGGTGAGGACTTCGGTTTCGCGGGTGGTGAGCCCGTCTGGTGGCGTTGACGGTGGTGTGTCCGGGGGGTGCGCGGTGGCGGCGAGCAGGCGGGCGTGGACGGTGGGGTCGAGGACGGCTTGGCCGGCGGCGGCGGTGCGGATGGCTTGGGCGATGTGGGCGCGGCCGGCGTCTTTGGTGAGGTAGCCCAGTGCGCCGGCGCGCAGGGCGTCGAGGATGGAGGTGTCGTCGCTGTAGGTGGTGAGCACGACAGTTTTGGTGGCGGGGTGGCGGTCATGGATGCGTCGGGTGGCTTCGATGCCGTCGACGCCGGGCATGCGCAGGTCCATGAGCACCACGTCGGGGGCGTGTTGTTCTACGAGGGCGAGGGCTTGGTCGCCGTAGGCGGCGGCGCCGACGACGGCGATGTCGGGGAGGAGGTCGAGCAGGGTGACGAGACCCTCGCGGACGGCGGCTTGGTCGTCGGCGACGACGACGCGCAGTGTCGGGTTGTCGGGGATGGTCATGTTGGTAGCCACAACTGCAGGCTCCAGTTGGTTGCGTCTTGCCCTGCGATGAGTGTGCCCCCGAGCAGGGTGGCGCGCTCGGCCAGCCCGGTCAGCCCGTAGCTGCCGCCGGTGGCGCCGAGTGTGCTCCGGTCGGCGATGGTGCTGGTGGGGTTGATGATGGTGACTGCGACGTTGTCGTGGTGGTAGTGCACGTGCAGGGTCACCGGCTGACCGGGGGCGTGTTTGCGCGCGTTGCTGAGGCCTTCCTGCACGGTGCGGTAGATGGTGAGGGCGGCGTTCGCTGGTAGCGGGCGGGGCTCGCCGGAGATGGTGAGTGTGGCGGCGTCGTGGTGATGGTCGGCGACCAACGCGGAGAGTTGGTCGCCGAGCGGTGGGGCGTCGTTGCGCAGCGCGCCGATGGCGCGGCGGGTTTCGGTGAGACCGTCCACGGTCAGGTGTCGGGCGCGTTGGACGTGGTGCCGGGCTCGTGGTGTGTCGGTGTCGGCTTCGAGGAGTGCGTCGGCGGCGTCGAGCTGCACGGCCACCGCGCCAAGGGAGTGCGCGAGCACGTCGTGGATATCGCGGGCGATGCGGGTGCGTTCGTCCAGTGCGGCGGCCCGGGTGTCGGCGGCGGCGGCGATGCGGGTTTGGGTGAGCAGTTGCTCGGCTTGGACGAGGCGTTGTTTGTACTGGCGGCGGTTGAATCCCGCGAGGGTGATCGCCGCGAGTCCGCCGGAGTACCCGGCGAAGGCCACCCATTGGTGGTTGAT
Source organism: Amycolatopsis sp. cmx-13-12 (assembly GCA_049998155.1). Taxonomy (GTDB): domain Bacteria; phylum Actinomycetota; class Actinomycetes; order Mycobacteriales; family Pseudonocardiaceae; genus Amycolatopsis. Next base: position 68,106 of record JAEBES010000005.1, read on the forward strand.
CGTCGCGGTGCCGACGGCCGCGACGAGGGCGCCGCCGGCGGTCAGGGTCGTGGCCAGTGGGGGTCTCAGCTCTACGGCCGCGGTGAACGCGCCCATACCGGCCAGGGCCAGCGCCGGGGGCAGGGGGGCGATGCTCATGAGCAGGCCACCCGCGGTGACCAGCGCCCCGCCGGCGGCGGTCGCGGTGAGGGTGCGGCGCTGATTGCCGAGATATCCGGTGACGGTGCTCACCAGCCAGGCCAGGCATGCGACCACGACGCAGATCAGCATGGCCAGTGCCCGACCGTGAAGACCCCATCCCGGTGTGCCGGAGCCGATCCCGTAGACGATGCCGCCGAGTCCGGCCAGGCCGGCACCCAGCCGCAGCGGCCACCATCGCCGTGGCACCCATTGCCCCGTCACTGCCGCCGCCGTCGCTCCTGGGCGGGGGACCATAGCGGTGGTCAACGTCGTCGGCGCCTTCGCATCCTGAAGGCCACCACGCCCAGCACGGCGAGGACAGCCACGGTCAGCCACACCGCGGTCGGCACACCGGTCAACACGCCACCGGCAGCCAGCAGGGATCCGATCAACATAGGTGGTGCTCCTTCGAGGGTCACTATCGCGACGGCATAACCGTTGGTGACGACGCTACGAACACCGCACGGATGTGTCGTCGGTGCGCGGTAGGAACCCGGGTGGAGATTTCCCCGGCCGGTATCCACCCCCATCTCCACCTCCAGCACGAGGACACCCGGCCCGGAACCCGGCTAGCGTCACCGCCGATCGCCTTGGTGACCGCACGGGATCAGGGAGGGTGTGATGGCGAGCGTGCATGCCGCACCGGCGCCGGCAGTGGGCCGGGAGGAGGGCCGGTGACCGACGTCCTGATCGCGGGCGCCGGACCCACCGGGCTCACGCTGGCCATCGAGCTGGCTCGCCGGGGCGTCGACGTGCGCATCGTCGACCGAGCCGGCGAGCACTTCCCCGGTTCGCGCGGCAAGGGGCTCACCGCACGCACCCAGGAGGTGCTGGAGGACCTCGGTGTCGCCGAGGAGGTGCTGCACTACGGATTCCGGCACCTGCCACACCGGCGGTACCTCGACGGCGAACTGGTTGCCGAGGACGACCCGCACGCCCAGCGGGCACCCACACCGGATCGGCCCTACGACGGCGGGCTGCTGATCCCGCAGTGGCGGATCGAGCGGATCCTGCACGCGCGGCTCGCCGAGCACGGCGTGCGGGTGGAACCAGCCGCAGGCCTCGCCGAGTTCAACCAGCCGGCGAACGGTGTGCGTGCGGTGCTGGACACCGGCGAGCGGGTGACTGCGCGCTACCTGGTCGGCTGCGACGGCGGCCGCAGCACCGTGCGCAAGGCACTCGGCGTGCGCTTCGATGGCGAGAGCGGGGAGCAGGCCATGCTGCTCGGGGACGTCGAGCTCGACGGGCTCGAGCCGGACGCCTGGTACCAGTGGACCGTCCGCCGGCACGGGTCCTGGCCCTGTGCCCGTTCCGCCACGAGCGGTCCTGGCAACTGCAGGCCATCCCGTTCAGCGGCTCCGGCGTGGCGGGCGGCCTCCCCGAACCCTCGCTGCCGTACTTCCGGCGGATCGTGGACGACCTCGCCGGCGGGCACGGCATCCGGCTCTCGAAGGCAAACTGGCTGTCCACGTACCGGGTGAACGTGCGGATGGCCGACCGGTTCCGGGTGGGCCGGGTGCTGCTGGCCGGCGACGCAGCGCACGTGCATCCGCCGGCCGGCGGCCTCGGCATGAACACCGGTATCCAGGACGCGTACAACCTCGGCTGGAAGCTCGCCTCGGTGTGTTCCGGCGCGCGGCAGTCGCTGCTGGACAGCTACCAGGAGGAGCGGCTCCCGGTCGCCGCGTGGACGCTCGGCGTGAGTGCCGAGGGGCTGCGCAGGGTGGCGGGGCGGTTCGTCAACGGTGGCAGTACGGACATCACGGGCGGCGCGCCCCCGGACGGCCAGCAGCTCGGGCTCGGCTACCCGGCCAGCTCGCTGTCCGTCGACGGCGACGCCGGGAATGGACCGCGCGCCGGTGATCGTGCGCCCGACGCGCCCTGCGTGGACAGCTCCGGCACGCCACGGCGGCTGTTCGACGCCTTCCGCGGCCCGCATTTCACCTTGCTCGGTTTCGGCGAGTCCTGCGCCGGTCCACTGCGGGACGTCGGCATCGTCCACTGTGGACTCGTCAAGCCGGTGCAGGTCGGCGCGCCGGGCAGCGGTGCCGATCTGGTGGACGTCGAGGGGTACGCGCGGACCGTGTACGGCGTCACCGGGGACACCCTCGTGCTGGTGCGGCCTGATGGCTACCTCGCGCTGCGCGCACCCGGCGCGAGCCGGACTGCCGTGCGGGACTACCTGGACCGGGTCGGCGTCCTCGCATCACCAAGCTTCCCGCTCGCCCGTTTCGCCGGAAATCGGGGCTGAGTTCACACGAGCGATTCACCTGAACGATCCCGTGAATACCGGACTTCATTCGATCTTGCCTTGACTCGCCGGTGCGGCCGAATGGTCGTCGAGGCGATACCGCGGAAATGGTTACACTCCGCTGGTTGTGTCCGGATCCGTCGTCGAACTGGAGGTTTCCCATGCAAACCGTTGACGCCACGACCGTGCTGGACGGCTGGCTGTCGGGTGCGGAATCGGCGCAGGGCCTGTCGAATCCCGCAGGCCCGCTCTACGTCGGCGGGGCCGCCGCCGAAGCCGCCCTCATCGACCCGACCGACATGCTGTACGCCTTCTGCTCGAGCCCGACCGGCTCCCACGGCAGCTGGTGCTGCTGACGAGAGCAATGCTCGGCAGGCGCCCGCCATTCCGGTTTCCGGGATGCGCGGGCGCACTCGGATCGATTCAGGCGGAGGCCGGCGTGCTCGATTCAGTGGACAGTGAAAACCTCGTCTTCGGCGGGCCGGTGGAACAGCTCGCGCGGCCGTGGCTGACCACTCTGGCGGGTGAACTCGACGCGATTTCCGGCCTGACGCCGGACGAGCGCGCCGTCGTGCTGGCGGCCGGCCGCGATGCGCTGGTCCACTCATTGCACGCGAAGCTGTCGCGGGTGTTCCTCATCGAACTGCACGCCCGGCGGCTGGCCGGCGGAGCCGACGCGGAACTCTGGGCGGAATACCTCGACGAGGCGGCGCGGGAGGGTTACCTGGCGAGCATCGAAAGCCGGTACCCGGTGCTGCCGGGGCGGGTCGAACGGGTGGCGCGCGCGTCGGTGGCCGCCGTCGCGGGGTTCGCCGCTCGGCTGGCCGCGGACCGCGCGAGCTTCGCCGAACCCCTGCGTGGGCCGCTGCGGGCCGTCACGTTCGGGCGCGGGGACACCCACCGCGGTGGCCTGACGGTCACCCACGTCGACGTCGGCGCCGGCACCGTCATGTACAAGCCGCGCAACTCCGCGATCGACGTCGCGCTCGCGGCCTTGATCCGGGACGTCTTCGAAGACTTCCCGGGCGCCGCGGGGCCCGGTGAGCGGATCCGCGTGCCGCGGGTGCTGGCGCGCGACGGCTACGGGTGGGCGGAATTCGTCGAGCCCCGCTACTGCGCGGACGAGCGCGAACTGGCCGTGTTCTACCGCAACCTCGGGCACTGGCTGGCGTTGCTGCGGTTGTGTGGCGGCACCGACATGCACGCGGAGAACATGATCGCGGCGGGCCCGGTCCCGGTCATCGTCGACGCCGAAACGCTGTTCGACGCGCCGGCGGAGTTCCCGGCCAGCGGCCAGGGCGACGCCGTCGACGTCGCGGCCGCGGCGATCCGCCGGACCGTCCTGCGCACCGGCCTGCTTCCGGTGCGGGGCACCGGGTACGCGCTCGGCGGGGTCGACATCTCCGGGATCGGCGCGCTGCCCGGGCAGCAGCCGCGCATCCCCGCGCCGGTCATCGCGGACGCGGGCACGGCCGCCGCGCGCCTGCGGGTCGACCTGGTCGACGTGCCCGACGCGGGCAACCACCCGAGCCCGGTGCCGGTGCTGCACGCCCATTGGGACCGGGTGCTCGACGGGTTCCGCGAACTGACCGCGCACCTGCACCGCCTCGACACCCGGCCCGGCGGGGGCGTGCTGCCCCTGCTCCGGCCCTTCGAGGGCGTCGAAGCGCGGCGGATCCGGCGCCCGACGCAGGCTTACGTCGACATCGGCCGGATGCTGTGGCACCCGGCGTCGCTGCACGACGAGTCCGCCGCGCTCGAACGGGGACGCGACATCCTGCGGCGCAACGCGGAAGTCCTGCCCGGCGCCCCGCAGGACCGGCCCACCATCGACGCCGAAATCGCCGACCTGCTCGGCGGCGACGTCCCGTTGTTCGCCTTCACGGTGGATCGCGCGGCCATCGCGGCGTCGGTGGCCGACTGGCGCGGCGCGGACCTGCCGTTCGAGGAGGCGATCATCCAGGACGCGCTCGTCGGGGCCTACCTCAACGAGCGCACGCTGCCCCCGCGCCGCCAGCACCCGGCGCACGAACCGCACGGCCGCGACCGTGAACCCCGGCGCCGGGCCTTGGCCGCGCGGCTGGTCAAGCAGCTCTGCGACGGTGCCGTGCGCGGCGCGGACGGCACCGTCACCTGGGTCAGCCCGGTGTTCACCCCGGCCGGCTGGTCGATCCGCGTGCTGCCCGCCGACCTCTACACCGGCCAGGGCGGCGTGGTGCTCACCCTGGCCGAATACCTGGCCGAGGTCCGCGCCGGCCGCGCCGACGAGGTCGCCGGCGTCCAGGAGTGCTTCGACGGCGCGCTGCAGGTGCTGATGAGCGTCGAAGACCTGACGGAGACGCCGTCGGCCGGCGCGTTCAGCGGGGTCGCCTCGCAGGTGTGGACGTGGCTCGCGCTGCACCGTGTGCTGGGCCTGGACTGGCCCGCCGAGCGGGCGGCCGAACGAGCCGGGCTGTTCTCCGACGGGCGCCGGATCGCCGAAGACCGCGAGGTGGACCTGCTCAACGGCGTCGCGGGCGCCGGGGTGCCGCTGCTGGACCTGGCCGCGACCGGCCGGCCGGAGTGGCTGCCGGTGGCCGCGGCGGTGGGGAACCGGCTGGTGGACCTGGCCGTGCACGAGGACTACGGGGCGCGCTGGCCCACCCGGCTCAACCCCGAGGGCATCGGCGGATTCGCCCACGGCGCCACCGGCATCGGCTGGACCCTGCTGCGGCTGGCGCTCAGCGACGCCGGCACCCCCGCCGAGCGGGCCACCTGGCGGGAGCTGGCCGAGCGCGCGTTCGCCTACCAGGAATGGTTGTACCGGCCGGAAGAGGGCAACTGGTTCGACGCCCGCATCGGCAGCGAGGAGGACTTCTTCACCAGCTGGTGCCACGGCAGCGCGGGCATCGGGCTGGCGGTGCTCGACCTGCACCGGCGCACCGGCGAAGGGCGCTGGCTGGAGATGGCGGTCCGTGCCGCCCGCGCGAGCGCCGCCGAAGGGTTCGGCTGGAGCCACACGTTGTGCCACGGCGACCTGGGCCAGTGGGAGGTGCTCGACGCCATCCGCCGCGCGGATCCGTCGTGGGACGGCCCGGACCGGGACGAGCTCGACGCCGAGATCCTCACCGGCCTCGAGCAACGCGGCCCGGTGGGCGGCCTGGCCCGCGAGGCGTTCTCGCCGAGCCTGATGTCGGGCTTGGCCGGCGTGGTGCACGGCCTGCTCCGCATGCACCCGGACCAGCGGCTGCCCTCACCGCTCCTCTTGGACTGACGTCCGACGAACAAGTTTCGAGCTTGACTGTTTGTTAGGGTCGCTCGGTGGACAACGAGCTGGACTTCTGGTCGTTCGTCGAGCTGGCTAACCGCCGGCTGGCGACCGAGTACGGCTTTCGCCACCAGCTGGCCACCGAGGTGCTGCTCACCCTCAACCGGGCCTCCGACCTGGTCACCTACGACCTGGAGGCGGCCGTGCACCGGCCGCGCGGCCGGTCGTGGTCGGCGTTCCGGCTGCTGTTCGTGGTCTGGCTGGCCGGGCCGCTCGAGCCGAAGAGCGCCGCGCGGCTCACCGGGATGAGCCGCGCCGCCGTGTCGAACCTGATGAAACCGCTCGTCGCGGACGGGCTGCTCGACCGCGTCCCGGACGTGCACGACCGCCGCTCGGTCCAGCTGTCGCTGACCGAGGCGGGCCGCGAAGAGATGATTTCGGTGTTCCGGGACCACAACGAGCGCGAATTCGGCTGGACGGACGTGTTGACCGAGACCGAACAGCGCATCCTCGTCATGCTGCTGGGCAAGCTGATCACCAGCCGGGCCGAGGCCGTCACCCGCCGCCGCGGCTGACCTCTTCCCGCGCCGCGGGCCGGGGGACTAGGCTGCCTCCGAGATAGTAAAAGCGTGAACTAAATGCCCGGCGAACTGGGAGGCGACGATGGCTTCACCCGCGACGGCGATACCCGCTCTCTTCGCCGGGTTGTGCGACGACGCCGCGGTGTTCCCGCCGGGGCTCGCGCCGCTGCCCGACGCGCTGGCCGCGCACGGCAGCCACCGGATGGCCTGGTACCGCGACCTCGTCGGCCCCCTGGTCCTCGCGGACGCGGCCCTCGCCGCGCTGGGCGAGCTGCTCGAGCCGCGCGAAACCCCGCTGCCGATCGCGGTGACACTCCCCGGCGGCCCAGCCGGCCTGCCCCGTGTGCTCGAGACCGTCAAGGGCCTGCCCGTGGCGGTGACGGCCGTCGAGGTCGCCGTCCCGGACGAGTTCGGGCCGTCCGAAGTGCTCGACGCCGTGGCGGGCACGACCGCGCAGGTGTACGTGGAGATCCCGCGCGACGACCGCCGCGGACCGCTGCTGCGGGCCCTCGCCGGGACCGGCCACCGGGCGAAGTTCCGCACCGGCGGGGTCCGCGCCGAGCTGTACCCGGACGAGGCCGAGCTGGCCGCGTCGATCCGGGCCGCCGTCGAGGCCGGCGTGCCGTTCAAGGCGACCGCCGGGCTGCACCACGCGCTGCGCAACACCGATCCCGAGACCGGCTTCGAGCAGCACGGCTTCCTCAACCTGCTGCTCGCCGCGGCCGACCCCGGCCGGGCCGAGGCGCTGCTGGGCGAACGCGACGGCGAGATCGTGGCCGCGCGGGTAGGGGAGCTGGCCCCGGACGTCCGTGCCCGGTTCACCTCGTTCGGCACCTGCAGCGTCACCGACCCCCTGACCGAGCTGGCCGCGCTCGGCCTGCTGCCCCGAGGAGAGGCATGACCACGATCGACGTCCCGGCCGGCTCGCCGTTCGGCCCGGCCACGCTGCCCTACGGCGTGTTCTCCACCGGTGGTGACGCCCCGCGGGTCGGCGTCCGCGTCGGCGACACCGTGCTCGACCTGGCCCGCGCGCTCGGCGACGACGTGTTCGCCGCGCCGACGCTGAACCGGTTCATGGCGCAGGGCCACGACCGCTGGGTGGCGGTCCGCGAGCGGGTCGCGGCGCTCGCCGCCGGCGAGGTGCCGGACGACGCCGTGCACGCCGTCGCCGACGTCACGATGCACCTGCCGATCGAGGTCGCCGACTACGTCGACTTCTACGCCTCCGAATACCACGCGTCGAACGTCGGGCGGCTCTTCCGGCCGGACGCGGAACCCCTGCTGCCCAACTGGAAGCACCTGCCGGTCGGCTACCACGGCCGGTCCGGGACGGTGCTGGTGTCGGGCACGGACATCGTCCGCCCGAGCGGGCAGCGCAAGGGCGACCCGGCGCCGGTGTTCGGCCCGAGCACCCGGCTGGACATCGAGGCGGAGCTGGGGTTCGTCGTCGGTACGGGCACCCCGCTGAACACGCCGATCGCGCCGGACGACTTCGCCCGCCACGTGTTCGGCGCGGTGCTGCTCAACGACTGGTCCGCGCGCGACATCCAGGCCTGGGAGTACGTGCCGCTGGGCCCGAACCTCGGCAAGAGCTTCGCCACGTCGATCTCGGCGTGGGTGGTCCCGATCCTGGCGTTGGAGGCCGCGCGGATCCCGCTTCCCGGCCAGGACCCGGAGCCGCTGCCCTACCTGCGGGAAACCCGTCCGTGGGGCCTGGACGTCGACGTGGTCGTGGAGTGGAACGGCGAGGTGGTCAGCCGCCCGCCGTACCGCGAGATGTACTGGTCGCCGGCCCAGATGCTGGCCCACCTGACGGTGAACGGCGCGTCCGCCCGCACCGGCGACCTGTACGGCTCGGGCACGATTTCCGGACCGGAGAAGCACCAGCGCGGCGCGTTCCTCGAGCTGAGCTGGGGCGGTCGCGAGCCGTTGACGGTCAAGGGCGAGCAGCGCACGTTCCTCGAGGACGGCGACGAAGTGGTGATCACGGCAACGGCCCCCGGCCCGGACGGCGAACGGATCGGCTTCGGCGAGGTGCGAGGCCGGATCCTCCCGGCGGGCTGATCCCGCGCGCCGCTGTCATTCACCCGGTCGTGGCACGTCGGCCCGGTTCACCCGTTGACGGCACCCGTGCCGCGTCCGGCGGTGACACGATGGTTCCCGTCCGGCCGTTTCCGTGCGAGCACGGGGGAAGGGAACATGGAGCAGCCGATCACGCTCGACGTCACCGCCTCCGACGTGCACGCCGAAGGCGCCCGGCTGCGGGAACGGGGGCCGGTCACGCGGGTCGAGCTGCCGGGCGGGGTGCCGGCCTGGGCGGTGACCGGGCACGATGTGCTGCGGCGGCTGCTGGCCGATCCGCGGGTGTCCAAGGATGCGCTGCAACACTGGCCCGCCTTCATCGACGGCGAAATCGCCGAAGACTGGCCGCTGCGGATCTGGGTTTCGATCCGGAACATGTTCACCGCCTACGGGGCCGACCACCGGCGGTTGCGTTCACTCACCGCCGCCGCCTTCACGGGCCGCCGCACGGAGGCGCTCCGGCCGGAGGTCGAACGGATCACGCGGCAACTGCTCGACGCGATCGAGGCGAGGGCCGGCGACGCGCCCGTCGACCTGCGCGCGCAGTACGCCTACCCACTGCCGATCGAGGTCATCTGCCGGCTGTTCGGCGTCCCGGCGGACAAGCGGGCCGGGATCCGGGAGGTGGTGGACGGCTTTTTCGACAGCGCGATCACCGCGGAGCAGGCGCAGGCGAACGTATCGGCCGCGTACGCCCTGTTCACCGAACTGATCGCGCAGAAGCGCGCGGCTCCCGCCGACGACCTGACGAGCGCCCTGATCGCCGCTCGCGACGACCGGGACGGCGTGCTGACCGAAACCGAGCTCGTCGACACGATGATGCTGATGATGTCCGCCGGCCACGAAACCACGGTCAACCTGCTCGACCACGCCATCACCGCGCTGCTGACCCATCCCGGCCAGTTCGCCGCGGTCCGCTCCGGGGAGCGGTCGTGGGCCGCCGTGGTGGAGGAGACGTTGCGCTGGCAGGCGCCGATCCCGTACACGCCGCTGCGGTACGCGGTCGAGGACATCGACGTGGACGGCACGGTGATCCGGCGCGGCGACGCGATCCTGGTCGGCTACGGCGCCGCCGGGCGCGATCCCGCCCAGTACGGCGAGACCGCCGACGAGTTCGACATCACCCGTGCGGCCGCACCGCACCTCACGTTCGGGTACGGCGTGCACCACTGCCTGGGCGCACCCCTGGCCCGGCTCGAAGCCGAGGTGGCGCTGCCGGCGCTGTTCGCCCGCTTCCCGGACCTGTCCCTCGCCGTGCCGCCGGAGGAGCTGGCCACCCTGCCCACGTTCCTGTCCAACGGGCACACCAGCCTGCCCGTCCATCTCCGGCGGGCAGCCGGATTCGCACCTCAACACGGTAGTTCGACGGGAATCCACCCCGTATCCGGTCGACCTGCACCGGATCACCGGTGAGTACGCGGCGGTGTACCTCTTGGCCGGTGACGGGCGTCGTTGAGCGGTGGTCGGGCGTGTCCGCCCCGCAGCCGACAGTGGTCCGGAGCTCTGCGACCGGCTGATCGTCGACGTGTTCGCTCAGCAGCGACGACGTCGCACGACCGCCCCGGTCGAGTCTCACCCGGTCGTCTTCACCCCGTCGCGGCTGCCTGCAGTGCTTTCGCGACGTCGTCCGGGTGAGTGATGATGGCTTCGTGCGTTCCCGGCACGAGGACCGGCTCGAGGCCGAGCCGGGCGGCCAGTTCCGCGCCCGGCCGGGCCAGCGCCCGGTCGTGCTCGGCGAGGAGGTAGGTCATCGGCACGTCGAGCCCGGCGAAGTCGACCTCGTCGAGCGCATCGAGCATGTAGCCACCCGGCTGCGGCACCAGCAGTTCGTGGACGAGCCGCTGGAGGTGCTCCGGCTCGTCCTGCATGAGTGATGCGCAGAAGGCGGCGAAGTCCAGATCGAACGTGAAGTTCGCCGAAGCCTCGATCGTGGTGCGGAGGAAGGCACCGACCTCGGGTCCCATCGCCTCTGCCATCGACTCCCGCGCCCGCGGCACGAATGCGCTGACCATCGCGATGGCGCGCAACCGCTTTCCCAGCAGCCGGGCGGCGCCGGCGATCGGGATGCCGCCCCAGCTGTGGCCGACCAGCACGACCTCGGTCAGGTCACGCCGCTCGACCTCGGTGACCAGGTGTGTCACGGCATCCGCCAGCCGCACCTCGCGCGGATCGTCGCCGGCCGACATCCCGGGCATGGTCAGCGCGACGGCTCGGTGGCCCGCTCCCGCGATGCGACGCGCCACCGGGTGCCACGCCCAGCCGCCGTGCCAGGCGCCCGGGACGAAGACGTAATCCACGGTCTCTCCCTCGTCGATTAGAGTAGTGCCCTACTCGCTGGAGTCAGGCTCCAGTGATTCGAGAGCTACGCTACCACCGTGCCCACCCAGAACACCGGCGGCCGCCGAGCCGAATACGCCGCGGCAACCCGGCAGGCCATCCACGACGCCGCCCGGGAACTCTTCGTCGCCAAGGGATTTTTCGCGACCACGGTCGACGACATCGCCACGGCCGCCCGCGTTGCGCCCGCCTCCGTGTATGCCGTCGCCGGCGGGAAGCAAGGGCTGCTCACCGCCATCATCGAGGCCAGGACCACCGCGCCGGACGTCGAAGAGACCTACGCCCGTATCGCCGCCTTCGAAGACGCCGGTGAACTGCTCCGCTTCATCACTCGGGCCACGCGCGTCCGCTTCGAGAACGCCCGCGACCTGATGCGCGTCGTCACCGACACCGCGCCCCACGATGCGGGCGCAGCGCAGGCACTGCGTTCCGCGCACGCCAGCCTCCGCGCCGGCTTGAACCTCACCGCGCAACGGCTGGCTGAACTGGGCGCGCTCCGCGATCGGGTCGACGTCGAGTCGGCCACCGACACGCTGTGGTTCTACCTCGGCAACCGGGCGTACTTCACGCTGACCGACGACAACCATTGGTCCCTCGACAAGGCCGAGGCGTGGTTGCTCGAATCCCTGCGAACAGCACTCCTGCACAGCACGGCCTGACGACCGGCCGGCTTCGGTTCACAGCCCGGTAACTGATCGAAGCTCAAGAACGGGATCCGCGAGCGGTCGTGCTTGGAACGGGAGCGCGGAGTACCCCTCGTGAGACGTCGCCAAGCGGGTCGAGCATCGCGTACACCTCCGCCACCTCCAGCGGAGGTGCGTGCGGAGTACCTGCGGGCGAGCGCCGCTGCGGTGCCGTCGATCGTCGCGGACTACCGAGCCGCGCGGCGCGGTGAGTCCGGTCATGCTCCGTCTCCGTTGCCCCGGACAAGGTACAGCCGCTGGGTGCCGGCCCACGGCGACGTCAGCGTCCAGTGGGCCAGGGCACCTGGCGGTGGGTCGCCGCGTACCAGGGCGTAGTCGGTGACGATCGGCCGGTCACCGAAGTCGAAGAAGCGGAAGTTGACGTCGGCCAGCGCCCGGCCGAGCGCGCCGAGCTGGGCCTCGCGCTCGGTGATGGCCGGCCCGACGGCGCCGCGGTCGTCGAAGAGGTCGACGATCGCGCAGCCGCAGCTGTAGGCCAGCACGCCGATCTCGCCGCCGCTGCGCACGGTGCCGCCGCCGACCAGCCGACCCAGCTCCGGTCCGATCCGTTCGTAGTCCGCGGTCGCGTCGTGGTTGGACATCAGCGGCGCGAACCGCCGCGGCAGGCCACCGGCCGCGTACGCCCCGACGCTGACCAGCAGCACACCCGCGACCGCGCCGGCGGCCACCACCCGGGCCGGCACGCGCACCGCGGCCGTCGCGGCGGCCGCGAAGAAGAGTGTCGCCGCGACCAGGCTCGGGCCGTAGTACCAGTGGTACGGCGGCACGTGCAGCCGCGTGTAGGCCAGGTAGTGCGCGATCCCGGCGGGCACCAGCGGGACGAACGGCCGCACGCGGGCCCACAGCGGGCCGCCCCGGGCCGCGTCCGCCACGCAGAGCGCGAAGGCGAGCAGGGCGAGCGCGGCCGGGAGGAACGACGCGACGGTCGCCCAGGGGAAGACCTCGGCGTAGAGCCCGGGGCCGTTGCCGAAATCCCACGGCCCCCACGACTTCTGCAGGGTCTTGATGATCACGGTGTCCGGCACCGCCGACCCGAGTACCACCCAGCTGAAGGCGAACCAGGGGAGCGCGACCGCTGCCGCGGCGAGCACCGACTGCCACGCTTTCTCCCAGAACCGGCGCCGCAGCGCGAAGAGCACCAGCGCGACCACGACCAGATCGAGCCGGACGAGGGCGAGCAGCCCGGTCAGGACGCCGAGGGCGACCGGCCGCCGTTCCCCCGCGAAGACCAGCAGCCAGGCGATGCCGGTGGCGCCGAGTTCGACCTCGAGCCCGATCGACGACAGCAGCAGCGGGTTCACGGTCAGCAGCGCGACGGCGGTGGGTGCGAACCAGGTCGGCAGCCCGGCCCGGTCGCCGGCCCGGCGCAGCGCGAAGGCCAGCGCGATCTGGCAGAGCACGAACAGCGCACCGGCGGCGAGCACCGCGTCGCGCAGGACCAGGGTCAGTGCGGCGAGCAGCAGGACGTTCAGCGGTGACGTCGCGGTGTTCGACGTCTCCGCCGCGATCAGCCCCCAGTGCCCGTGGAAGGCGAGGTTGCGCGCGTAGGCCAGCGTGATGAACGTGTCGTCGACGAGGTGCGGGCGCACCACCGCGAAGACGGCGGCGGACACCACGGCGACGGCGCCGGGCAGCGCCCAGCGCGGCGGCCGGGACTCCGTGGCGCAGATCCCGGTGTCGGGGTCCAGCCGCCGTGCCACGGTCACGGTTCGCGGGTGAGGGTGAAGTGCCCGGCGCCCCTCGCCGCGGACTGCACCGGCCAGCTGTCCGGCCCGGTCGCCGGCCCCGAGCCGTACACCAGCCGGTAGTCCGGTTCGCGCGGGGTGATCGAGCGGTCCAGCCAGTGGTAGTTCACCCGCAGCGCGAGGCTCATCAGCGGGCTCGCCGTCGCGATCCGCCGCTCGATCAGCTCCTTCGCGTGGCCGCGGTCGGAGAACTCGTCGATGATGGCGCACTCGCAGAAGTACGCGAGGGTACCGATCTCTCCGGGACTGGCCACGCTCGCGCCGTCCAGCCGCGCGCCCAGCTCCGTGCCGACCCGCGCGTAGTCCGGTGCGCTGGCCCAGTTCCCGAAGATGACCGGCGACTTCCACGGGATGCCCTGGGCGACGTCGACGGCCGCCGCGCTCAGCGCCAGCAGTCCGGTCAGCCCGAGGGCGAGCAGCGGGGGAACGGTGCGCAGCGCCGTCCGCTCGCGTGCCTGCCCGAGCCAGGCGCCGAAGGCGGCGACGGCGAAACTGCTCACCGTCGTCGTCGGAGCCACGTAGTACCAATGGAACGGGCCGACGCCGATGAACGAATAGGCCACGAAGTAGAGGACCCCGCCGAGGCCCAGCGCCGCCATCGTGCCGAGCGCGGGGAATTTCCGCCGCCGCAAGGAGATCCGGGCGACGGCCCAGACGGCGAGCGCGATCACGCCGAGCAGCGCCGGGATGAACGCCACCAGCACGGTCACCGGGTAGACGTTGTAGTACATCACCGGTCCGGTGCGGTAGGTCCACGGCGCGAACAGCCCCGCCTGTGCCTGCTTGATCGCCAGCGTGTCGGGCACGAACGAGCCGAAGGCGACCCAGCTGAAGACGAACCACGGCGCGGCCGTCAGCACCGCGAAACCGGCGGCCGGCAGCAGCCGCCGCCGGATCGCGGGCGCGCTGAGCGCGATCACCACCACGAACACGACGAGGTCGAGCCGGGTGAGGACGGCGAGCCCGGCGGTCACGCCGAAGAGGATCGGCCGTCCTTCGAGCGCGAAGACCGTGAGGACCAGCAGGACAGCGGGGATCAACAGGACTTCGAGGCCGACCGCGGACAGCACGAACGGGTTGAACAGCACCAGCGCGACGCCGAGCCCCCCGGCCGCGGGCGGCAGGACCACCTTCCGCCCGATGTGCTGCCAGGCCCAGCCGAGCGCACCACCGCACAGGACCGTCAGGATCCCGAGCGCCACCACCGGGTGCGGGCTGCCGGCCACGCGCGTCGCCAGGGTCAGGGCGGCGAGGAGCAGGACGTTCAGCGGTGACGTCGCGGAATTGGCGGGCGAGCCGGGGATGATGCCCCATTCGCCGTGCACGGCGAGGTTCTTCGCGTAGGCGAGCGTGATGTAGCCGTCGTCGGTGAGACTGCCGCGCACCACGAGGAAAAGCGCGGCGGCCAGCACCGCCCCGAAAACCGGCAGCCACCGTCCTCTCGTGTTGACCTGCTTCGCGTCCACTTCCGGCTGCACCTGTTCACCCCGCGGAAGCGTCACCGACGCCGAATCCGTCATCCGCCCGATCGACATGTCCCGGGGACCGTAGTGAGGATGGGTTACAGCGATGCTACGTCACGGTTATGTTCCGCCGGTGCGGTTCGTCGTCCACGGCCGCGAGTCCCGGGTGGTAAAACGGAAGCGGGGGTGACGCGACCGGGTCGCGGAGGTGGGGCGGGTGCGGGTTCGGCTGCTCGGGTCGATCGACGTGCTCGTGCACGGCGCACCGCGTGCGGTGCCGGGCCGGCGTCTGAAGGCCGTGCTGGCGGCGCTGGCGCTGCAGCCGGGACAGGTGGTGAGCACCGACGGCCTGGTCGACATCGTCTGGGGCGACGACAAGGCACCGACCGCGGCGACGGTGCAATCCCCCATGTCCCACCTGCGCCGCATCCTGGGCGACCGGGGCGCGATCCTGGCTCGCGCGCCGGGCTACCTGCTGGACGTCGACGGCGAAGCCACCGATGTCCAGGCCGCCACGCGCCTGTTCGCCGAGGGGACCCGGGAGACCGACGTCGCCGGGCGGGAGACCCTGCTGCAGGCCGCGGTGGCGCTGTGGCGGGGCAGACCGCTGGCCGACCTCGCCGGGCTGAACTGGTTCGACCTGTACGCGCACCACCTGGACGAGCTGCAGCTCAAAACCCGGCATGCCCTGGTGGACGCGTCGCTGGCACTGGGCCGGCACGGGCAGCTCATCCCGGAGCTGGAGGAGCTGATCCGGCAGCACCCCCACCACGAACCGAGCTACGGTCAGCTGATGCTGGCGCAGTACCGGGCCGGCCGGCAGGCTGACGCGCTGGCGACCTACCGGCGGTTGCGGCGCATCCTCGACGACGAGCTGGGCTTGGCCCCGACCCCGGCCCTGCGCGACCTGGAATCCGCCATCCTGCGGCAGGACCCGGCGCTGGCCCTCCCGGCCTCGCCGATCGTGGCCGGCGGCCGGGGCGTCGTCCCCGCGCAGCTGCCGGCGGCGGTGAGCGGGTTCGTCGGCCGCGCCCCGGAGCTGTCCACAATGGACCGGCTGCTGGCCGCGGGCGCGCCGGCCGCGGCGATCGTCTCGGGTACCGCGGGGATCGGCAAGACCGCCCTCGCGGTGTATTGGGCGCACCGGGTCCGTGACCGCTTCCCGGACGGGCAGCTGTACGTGAACCTGCGTGGCTTCGACCCGGCCGGGCCGCCGATGCCGCCCGCCGAGGCGGTGCGCGGTTTCCTCGACGCACTCGGGGTGCCGCCGCAGGCGGTCCCGGCCACGCCGGACGCCCAGATCGGGCTGTACCGGAGCGTGCTGGCGGGACGCCGCGTCCTGGTCGTGCTGGACAACGCGCGCAACGCCGAACAGGTGCGCCCGCTGCTCCCCGGTTCGCCGGGCTGCCTGGCCGTGGTCACCAGCCGCGATCAGCTGGCACCGCTGATGGCGACGCACGGTGCCGTCCCGGTCCAGCCGGACCTGCTCGGCCCGCAGGAGTCGCACGAGCTGCTGGGCAACAGAATCGGGATCGGCCGCACCGCGGCCGAACCCGGCGCGGTCGCCGAGCTGGTCACCCGGTGCGCCCGGCTCCCACTGGCGCTGACGATCACCGCGGCCCGCGCGCAGGCGAGCCGGGCCCTTCCGCTGGCGGCGCTGGCGAAAGAACTGCGGGACGCGGAAAACGTCCTGGACGCGTTGCGCGCCGGTGACGCCGAGACCGACCTGCGCGTCGTGTTCTCTTCGTCCGTCCAAGCCTTGGCGGCCGGCACCGCCCGGCTGTTCCGGCTGCTGGGCCTGCACCCCGGGGCGGAGATCACGGTGGCCGCCGCGGCCAGTCTCGGTGACCTGCCCGTCGCGCGGTGCCGGGCGGCGCTGGCCGAGCTCGCCGGGGCGCAGCTGCTGACCGAGCACCGCCCCGGCCGCTACACCTTCCACGACCTGTTGCGCGCCTACGCCCGCGACCAGGTCAACACCCGGCATCCGGACGGCGAGCGGCAGGCGGCCGTGCGCCGGCTGATCGACCACTACCTGCACTCCGCGCACCGAGCGTTCCGGCTGGCGTACGGCCCACCGAAGATCTCCCTGCCCCCGGCCCGGCCCGGCGTCCGGCTCGAGGACCACGACGGTCCGCAGGCGGCGATGCGCTGGCTGGCCGCCGAACGCACCGCGCTCCCGGCGATGGCGGAACTCGCGGCCGGCACCGCCGGGTGCGAGGAACAGGCGTGGCGGATCGCCGCGACGATGACCGGCAACCTGTGTTACGCCAACTACTGGCCCGACTGGGTCGTGGCCCAGCGCCGTGCCCTCGAGGTGGCCCGGCGCGCCGGCGACCGGCTCGGGCAGGCCTACACCCACCTGGGCCTCGGCCGCACCCTGTACTGGCTCGGCCACCAGCACGACGCCGCCGTCGAGGTCAAGGCCGCGGCACAGGCCTTCGCGGAGATCGGCGACCTGGCGGGCCGGGGACAGGCCGCCGGCCTGCTCGGCGCGCTGGCGACCGGGCGTGGCGACCACGGTGACGCACTCGCCCACAAAGAGGACGCACTGGCGTTCTTCCGCGCCGCGAACGATCCCAACGGGCAGGCCTACGCCCTGAACAACCTCGGGTGGACCCACGCCACGCAGGGCCGGCCCGAGCCGGCCCTCGCCCGCTGCCGGGAGGCGCTGGACCTGTTCCGCGCGACCGGTGACCGCCCCGGCAAGGCCGCCACTCTCGACAGCATCGGCTACGCCTACCAGCTGCTGGGCCGGCACGACCGGGCCGTCGGCTGCTACACGGCGGCGATCGAGCTGTTCCGCGACCTCGGCAACCACTACGACGCAGCCGAAATCCTGAGACGCCTCGGCGACGCCCACGCCGCCGCCGGGGCGCCGGAGGCGGCACGCGAGGCCTGGGCGTCAGCCTTGCGGCTGGGCACCGAACTCGGCCATCCCGACGTCGAACACGTCCGCCGGCGGCTGCACGACCTCGGGTGACGCCGACGGCTGGAAAGGCCCTGCAGGGACCTTTGCAGGTTCCTTGCAGCACCACGCGGCACGCTTCGCCCGCCACATCGAATACGTGACTATGGGAGGCGATCACGTGCACATCGGAACGAAGATGGCGAGGGCGCTGCTCGGCGCCGCGGCCGTCGCGGCCATGGCGGTGCCGGCCACGGCACAGGCCGCGCCGACGCCGGCCGCGGCGCCGCCGACGACGGGGTTCGTGAAAATCCAGAGCCAGGGCGACCTCACCATGTGCCTGCAGCCCACGTCGGCGAACCTGGACGTTCCCGTCGTCCAGGCAAAGTGCCAGCCCGGACTCGACCTCCAGGACTGGCAGTTCCAAAAGCTGGGGTCGGGCCCGACCTACCGGTTCCAGAACGTGGCTTCCGGCGGTTGCCTCTGGGCCTTCGAACCCGACGGCGGATCCCCGGTGGGGATCGAGGACTGCGGGAGCAGTCCGTTCAGCAACACGGAGTTCAACTCCGGCTTGAACCTGCCCGACTCGGTGTTCCTGGAGTCGCTGATCGGCTTCCGGCACACCGGTGAGTGCCTCTGGGTGCCGCCCGACGCCAAGGGCGTGGCAGGTGTGCAGATGCAGGTCCGTCCGTGCCAGCCCGCGGACGTGTCACACGAGGGCTGGAACATCTTCCACAACGCCCTGTAGCCGCGCCGAGAGGGGAAGCATCGCCGAGGTCTCCGGTGCCTGGTTCTGCGATCCAGCAGGACTCGGTGCCGGAGACCTCGCGTCATGCACGGGACCACGGCCCCGGAGTCAAGACGGCGGACGCCAGGCAAATACGTGACTCACTCCTTCGGGTGACAGGTGTGCCGGTCTTGTTAGGCTGAGCTGGGCGGATGGCCGACACGGAACTCCCGGCCCCGCCGGACGCGTGGCACATATTTCCGGCCGCCCCGCGGTTTTCGGGCCCGACGCTGGGCAGATCACCGCTCGCTCCGGTGGTGGGGAAATTTCGGTAAAGAGCTGGCAACGGCACCGTCATCCATCGGTCATGTGCTGCCGCACCATTGGCCAGGCCACGATCTCCGCTCCGCCATCCGGCCGTACCGGAATGGGCCGGCTGGAACCCCCGAAGGGAAAACCATGCGCGCACCATCGCTCTGGATCGGGCGGCCGGCCCCGCCGCGCCTCGCCGTGGCCGCCCTTGCCGGGGTCGCCGTGCTGCTCGCCTGCCCGGCCGTGGCGGCCGCGCACGTGTCGGCCGGCCCGGACACCGTCGCCCCGGGTGAGCCGGCGACGATTTCCTTCCGCGTGCCCAGCGAACGCGATGACGCGGCGACCGTGCGACTGGAGGTGCTGTTCCCGGACCGGCCCGTCGTCGACTCGGCGACGCCGCAGAACCTGCCCGGATGGAAGATCAGCGTGCGGCCCGGCGCCGGCGACGCGATGGCGGGCAAGCCGGTGACGTCGATCGTCTGGGAAGGCGGGACCGTGCCCGCCGGCACGTTCCAGGAGTTCCCCGTGCGGATCGGCGGCCTGCGCGCCGGCGCGCTCGCTTTCCGGGCGCTGCAGACCTATTCGGACGGCCAGGTCGTGCGCTGGGCCGATCCCGCCCAGCCCGGACAGCCCGAGCCCGAACACCCGGCACCGGTCGTCACCGTGGCTCCGGCGACCGTGGCCGAAGTGTCCGATGTGGACGTTCTGGCGCGGGTGCTGGGTGGTGGCGCGCTCGTGGTCGCGCTGGCGGCCGCCGGGGTGGCGTCGCTGCGCCGGCGATCCGCAGGCAGCCGGCCCGAACTTCCCGAGCGGGAAAAAGTCCAGCTGTAGCCCGACGGAACCGGATGGGGTGGCGATGGTGGAGGTTCAACGAGGCCCGGGTGCGCGAAGCCTGCCGGCGGACGCGCTGGAACAGCTGCGGCGCCAAGCCGTGGCCGCGGTCGGTTCCGGCCTGTCGCAGACGAGGGTCGCGAACATGTTCGGCGTCTCCCGGAAAGCGGTCGGCTCCTGGGTGCGCGCCTACGAGTCCGGCGGCGAATCGACGCTGCGGCCCCGGCCCCGCGGACGCCGGGCCGGGGAACAGCTGGTGTTGTCCGCGGCCCAGCAGGGCCGGGTGCTCGACGTCCTGGCCGCCGGGCCACCCGACGCGGCCGGGCTGCCGTGGCTGGTGTGGACGCGCAAGGCGGTGGCCGAACTCCTCACGCGGGAGTGCGGTGTCGTGCTGGCCGGGACGACGATCGACAAGTACCTGCTGCGGTGGGAACTGATCGGCCGCGACGGCGTGTTCTCGCGGCGGCCCGGGTGCCCGCCGGGAACACTGCTGGTGACCTGGACCCATCCGCGCTCGCCGACGGGCTCCCGCGCACTGCACGCTCTGGTCGCGGTGAGCGGCCGCGGCACGCTGCAGTTCCTCGCCTCGGCGGTGCCGTTCACCGGCGTCGCCGAGTTCCGGCGCCGGCTGCGGATGCAGTGCGGCCGGGACGTCCGGCTGGTCCCGCACGACTGGCCCGCCGCCCACGCGGCGGTGCTCGACGACGGGGTGCCGGGCCGCGACCTCGTGCTGCCGGCCTGACCCGGTGTTCCCCGGCCGCCGATCCGCGTTCCGGATCGGCGGTTTTTCGTGCACCCACGACGTGTTACCCCCGTGTAAACAGTTTCCCGGTTTTCCGGACCGGGTCCGGTGATTACGCCGGAAAGGAGTGTCTTGCTCGCTTTGAATGGGTTACAGGACGGCTGGTTCCGTCACGATCACGACCTCACTCCCCGTGCCGCCGGGGTGTCCGTTATTTGCCCGCCGCGGTCGGTGCGGCGGTTCCGGCCCGGATCGGCGGGATCGACCATAAGCCCTGGTAGGGGCGTTGGATCCGGTGGTGGCAACATCGCCGCAACGCGCGTTTTCGCCCTGCTGGTCAACAAAGCGGTGAAGCTGTCACCATGCCGTCGTCCGAGTTTTCCCAGCCTGGCACATCCGGACCGCGAATACCTGAGACCGGGCCAAGAAGTCCGGTACCCGAGGAGGCGGCACGTGCGAACAACACCATTTCTCACCGCTGCGGTGCTGGCCCTCGCTTCGGCGAGCCCGTCGCCCGCCTTCGCCGCCGAAGCCCCGGTGACGGTGGCGGGGTGCTCCGCCACGGTGACCGGCGTGCCGGGCGAACGGCTGGCGCTGGCGCCGGCGTCGGTGACCGACCCCGTCGTGTCCGCGCTGTCCGGCCTGGACCCGCTGGGTCTGCTGACGGGCACCTTCCGGACGCTCTGGGCCGGTACCGCGCCGATCCCGCTGGGGACGGTCCCCGCGGGCCAGGCGGAGATCCCGGGGACCCGGATCGCGGACGCCGTGGTCGCCCGCCTCGGCGAGCTCCCCGTGCTCGCGCCGGTGCTCGCCCCGCTGGTGTCCGCCGTGCGGACGTCGCTGGCCTCGCTCTGCGGCATCCTCGTGCACGGGCAGGCCCCGGCCGCGCCGCCGGACGCCCCGCCGGCGCCGCCCGCGGATTCCACGGATCCCGCGCCGCCCGGCGCGGCCGTCGGTTCGCCCGGCTCCGGCACCCCGATCGCGGGACGGCAGTGGACGGTCGCGGCCGTACCCGGCTCGACGCCGGGCGGGGGTGCGGTGTTCGGCACCCCCATCCCCGGGCAGCTGCCCGGAGCCGGGTTCCCGGCCGGTGCGGAGCTGCCGCAGGGGGGCGGCGAGGCGCCGGTGGTGCTCGACGCCCGGCGCTCGGCCGGATCGGCGGAGGCGCTGGCCGCGCCGGCGGGCGACGCGCTCTCCTGGCCGGTCCTGGCGGGGATCCTGCTGCTCGCCGCGGTGAGCGCCCAGCTGGTGCGCAGGTGGGGCGTCCGCCGTCCCCGCTGACCGCCGCTCCCCGGTTACGGCGAACTCCGCAGGGGGGAGGAGCGGTGCCAACCCGTTCACGAGAGGACGTTGCCCATGACCAGTGCAGCTGCCACCACCCGGGACTCGACCGTGGCCGATCGTGACGCTCGCAGTCTCTCCGCGGACGCACTCGAAGCGCTCCGCCGCCGGGCCGTGGCCGCTGTCGAAGGGGGCGAGACGCGAGCGGAGGTCGCCCGCCTGTTCGGGGTCTCCCGCAAGACCGTCGGCGCCTGGGTCGCGGCGTACCAACGCCAGGGTGACGAGGCGTTCCGGCCGCGGCGGCGGGGGCGGCGGCCCGGAGAGCAGTTCGCGCTGACCGCCGGGCAGCAGGCGTGGGTCGTGCGGACGATCGTGGCGGGCCTGCCCGAGTCGTGCGGGCTGCCGCAGCGGCTCTGGACGCGGCAGGCGATCTCCGAGCTGGTCCGCCGCGAGTTCGGCATCCTGATCAGCTCGCCGACGGTGTCGCAGTACCTCACCCGCTGGGGCCTGGTGGAGGAGGACCGGTTGCTGGACATGCGGCGCGGGCGGGTCCTCTCGGGACGTCCGCGCGAACCCCGGCCCGGCAACGAATGGCTCCCGGACGCGGAAGTGCTGTGGCTGGCCTGGACCCGCCCGCACACGCCGGCCGATCCGCGGCGCGGCCCGGCCAGGGGCCGGCCCAACCTGCTGACCGGGTTCCGCGACTACTACGGCGACGTCAACCTCCTGCTCGCCCTGTCGCACCGGGGAATGGTGTACTTCCAGGCGCGGCAGGGCGCCTTCGACGTGCGGCAGGCGAACGAATTCCTGACCCGGCTGACCGGCCAGTTCAACCGGGGGCTCAACATCGTCGTCTGCGAGTGGCCCGCCGAGCACGACGAAATGCTGCGGGCCTGGCCGGAGCCCCGCCCCGGCCGGCTGTCGGTGCGCTTCGCCCTCGGCTGAGGACCTCGAAAGGAAAATGCACGTCTTGCGGTCACGCCAGAACCGGGTAGTATTTGACAACAGAGCCGGGTTGGGATCTCGGAAAATCTCACCGCTCCCGCCGAACGTCGTGAAAACGGCGATACACGGAATTCATTTCCCGGCCACGCCGCTGTTTCCGGTGCTGGTTTGACTTGTTCTGCGAACCGCTGCAGACAACCGGGAGAGCCATGACCGTCAACACCCTTCCTTCGGCCGACCTCGACCTCGAAGTGCTGCTGGCGCACAAGGAAACGATCGCCGACGGTGTCGTCCGGCTGGTGTTCCGCCACCCCGCGGGGGACCGGCTACCGCCGTGGGCACCGGGTGCCCACGTCGACCTGCTGCTGCGGCCGGACCTCGTCCGCCAGTACTCCCTGTGCGGCGACCCCGGCGACCGCTCCGTGCTGGAAGTCGCCGTGCTGCGCGAGCGCGCCGGGCGCGGCGGTTCCGCGTTCGTGCACGACACGCTGCTTCCGGGGGACCGGGTCCGGATCCGCGGTCCCCGCAACAACTTCCCGTTCGTACGGGCCGAACGGTACCTGTTCGTCGCGGGCGGCATCGGCATCACCCCGTTGCTGCCGATGCTCGCGGCCGCCGACGCGGCGGGCACCGACTGGCGGCTGCTCTACGGCGGGCGGTCGCACTCGTCGATGGCCTTCGCCGCGCGGCTGCGGGAGGAGCACGGCGATCGGGTGGTGCTGTGGCCGCGGGACGAAGCGGGGCTGCCGGACGTGCCCAGGGTGCTGGGCGCGGCGGCCGCCGGCACCGCGGTCTACTGCTGCGGGCCCGAGTCGCTGCTGGCCGTCGCGGAGGCGGCCTGCGCCGCTCTGCCGCACCTCGAGCTGCACCTGGAACGGTTCTCGCCCAAGGAGAGCACCGGGGTGGCCGCCGGCTTCGACGTCGAACTCGTCCGGTCGGGGCTGACGCTGACGGTGCCCGCCGATCGCTCGATCCTCGAAGTGGCCGAGGACGCCGGGGTGCCGGTGCTGTCGTCGTGCCGCGAGGGTACGTGCGGTACCTGCGAAACCCCGGTGCTCGGCGGGCTCCCCGACCACCGCGACTCCCTGCTCACCGGTGACGAGAGGGCGGCCGGCGAAACCATGATGATCTGCGTGTCCCGCTCGTGCGGCCGGAAGCTGGTACTGGACCTCTGAGATGCCCGCGACGACAACGAAAATCGGCACCTGGGCGGCCGCCCTGCTCGCGGCCGCGTCCTGCGGCTGGGCACTGTGGACGGTGGCCGGTCAGCTCGGCGACGTGCCGCGACCGGAGGTGACGGAGGTCGCCGCGCCGCGAACGCCGCCGCCGACCGCGCCCACCACCCCGCCGTCCGGCCCGGTTCCCACGACGCCGACGGCGCCGCCGTCGGTACCCGGACCGGATCCCGTCCTGCCCGGCCGGCCGATCGCGGCCGGCCGGGTCCCCGCGGTCACGACACCGCCGGGAGTGCCCGGACAACCGATGCCGACGGGGGAATACCCACCGCTGCCGACCGGGGAATACCCACCGCCGCCGGGGGAGCCCCCGCTGCCGCCGTCTTCGGCGCCGCCACCCGTGCCTTCGCCGTCCCCGCCGGAACCGTCCGAACCCCCGGCTACCGAACCCGCACCGCCGCCCGTTCCGGAATGCGATTCGAGCGGCCTGCTCGGGCCGTTGCTGTGCACCGTGCTCGGTCTGCTCGGCTGAACCAGGGAACTATCAAAGACAAACACTTCCAAGTCTTTTATCGACGCAATTCCTCACCGGGCAATCCAGTTTCGTGGACGACTATTTCACGTCCAGTTAACAAAGAAAATCGGAATCGAACCCGAAGTCCGTGATTCACTTTCCTTCGTCCGGACGGCCCGTATTCCGCCGGGTCGAACAGATACCGAAAGGAAGCTCATGTCCTCACAAGCTCCGCCGGGAGCACGCACGAGGCCGCGTCGGGCCAGGTCGGTGGTCACGATCACCCTTGCGGTCGCCACCCTCGGCGCCTCCGCGGTGGCCGCGATCCCGGCTTCGGCGCAGCAGCCGATCGGCGTCGGCCCGGTGCCGATCACGTTCCACATGAGGGACGACAACGGCAAGTGGTTCGACTCCGGGCTGAACCTGTTCGGAGACCAGTCGCTGGCCGTGGCCGAGATGCCGCGCCTCGGCACGCTGGGCGGCCTCACGACGGGGGGTGAACTGTCCAGCCTGCTGAACTCCGACCTCGTCGGCGCGGTCGGCAACCTGACGCAGAACCTCCTCGGCCAGGTCCCGCTGCTCGGTTCGCTCGGCGGCGAGCTGGGGAAGGCGCTGAACCTCGACAGCACCCTGTCCGCGGTGAAGTCGATCGGGGCGGCCAACCGGCAGGCCGCGCCGGCGGCGGCGAAGGCGGAGAACCTGCTCGGGCAGTTCGGTCAGCAGCTGACCACGATGCACGCCGACCAGCCGCTCAACCTGAACTCGCTGCCGATCGGCCTCGACCTGCAGGGCGCGCTCAACGACCTCGCCAAGTTCGCCGTCAAGGGGCCGCCCGTGACGGTGAACTTCGTGGTCGACCCGAAGGAGTCGACCGGCGCCCGCGACCCGATGGGCCTGATCGCTCCCGAAGGAGCGGAGGGCTTCCCCTACGACATGCCCGGCGGGGCGATGTTCGGCCAGCGGTCGATCCAGCTGACCGAGCCCGGGCTGTACGCCTTCACCGACATGGTGACCCCGTACATGCTGGGTGCGGTGGTGGTCGACGACCCGCTCACCATCGGCCTGGACTTCGGCAAGGCGTCGATGATCAACTCGCGCAACCTGGTCGTCCCGACCAACTCCGACATCGTCAACCGGCTGGTGAACACGTTCTTCAACATCACCAACCCGAACAACTGGCAGCAATTCAAGCCGGACGCGGAGAACAAGTTCAACGCGATCCAGCCGCCGGTGCCGATCCTGCAGTACGACGCCGCGGGCAACCCGGTGCTGATCCCGAACCTGGACGCCTACTTCGACAAGAAGTTCTCCTACCCGAAGACGTTGTCGAAGGGCAACCAGCTCCCCGCGACGCCGGGGGTCGGCGAGGTGTGGGTCGACACCGAGGTCGAGGAGTGGGCCGGCAAGAAGGCGGTCGGCTCGGCCACCAAGGTCAACGTGACGAACTGGACGGTCGACCGCAAGATCGGGGCGCCGTCGATCAACATGAACAACCCGCACAACATGTGGACCGACAAGGACTACAAGTACCTCTACCAAACGGAGTGGTTCTCCAACAAGGTCGACGTGTTCGACCGGGAGACGGGCGAGTTCGTCCGGCAGACGCAGGTCGGCCAGAACCCGGCGCACGTGATGACCGAGCCGGGCAGCGACAAGCTCGTCATCGGCATCAACGCCGGCAACGAGATTGTCGAACTGGCACCGGGCGGCACGAACGTGCTCCGGAAGATCACGGTCAGCCCGACCGGTGAGGTCCGGCACCCGCACGCGCACTGGACCAGTTCGGACGGCAAGACGGTCGTCACCCCGAACGTGCTGACCAACAACGCGTCGGTGATCGACCTGCCGACCGGCACCGTCCGGACCGAGAAGACGGGCCAGTTCCCGATCGCCTCGAGCATGACCCCGGACTCCTCGAAGTTCTACACGGCGGACTTCACCGGCGAATCGATCACCTGCGTTTCGCTCGCGGCGCCCGCTTGCGTGGACAACGGGGAGAAGGTGCACAGCAAGACGATCGACCTGTGGGCGAACTACAGCCCGCAGGACGGCCCGAAGGCCGGCGCCCCGTTCGGCGGGCTGACGATCCAGCTGCCGGTGACGCCGGACGGCAAGGCGATGCTCGCGGCGAACGTGCTGTCCCAGACGGTCAGCGTCATCGACCCGAGGACCGACAAGATCGTCAAGGACCTGCCGTGCGCGGCGGGCTGCCACGGCATCAACTTCGGGGCCAAGAAGGGCGGCGGCTACTACGGCTACGTGTCGAACAAGTTCGCCAACGTCATGCAGATCATCGACGTCGACCCGAACGGTGACGGCAACATCGACGACGCGAAGGTCGCGGGCCAGCTGACGCTCGACCCGACGTCGACGACCAAAATGGACGGTTCGATCGCCGGGAAGGCCGGCTACGGCGGCCAGGGCGTGCTGGCCGTTCCGCTGGTCTACAACGGGTGGGTCCAGCAGAACCAGGGGAGCTGGCGGTCGCAGCTGACCTGCCGGCAGCTCAACCCCCTCGCCCAGTCCGCCTGCTGACACACGCGGTGGTGGTCCGGGGCCGGGCTTCGCGCCCGGCCCCGGACCTCACCGCCGGAGGAGAACCCATGGCCCACCGAAGAATGATCCGCAGTCTTCCGGCGTTGCTCACGGCCGTGCTGGGCGTCCTGGCACTGGCCCCGCCCGCGGCGGCCCAGGTGTCCATCGTGCCCGATCGCGTCGACGGCGGCGGCACGCACACCTTCGCCTTCCGGCTGGCCAACGAGCGGACCGACACGAAGTCCACCCGGCTCGAACTCCGCTTCCCGCCGACCCCGCCGGTCGCCTACGTCAAGGTCGACCCGGCGCCCGGCTGGACCGCGACCGTCCGCCCGCGGCCGCTGAACCCGCCGATCGAGGTCGGCGGCAAGGTGGTCCGCGAGGCCGCGGACACGCTCGTCGTCGAAGGCGGCGCGGTGGCACCGAGGCAGTTCGAGCAGTTCCTCGTCACCATGGGCCCGCTGCCCGCCGACGGGCGGCTGCTCTTCGAAGCGACGCAGACCTTCGCCAACGGCCTGGTCGCGCACTGGAACCAGACGACTTCGCCGGCACCGGCGATCACCTTCGGCGCCGGGCCCGTCGCTCCCGCGGCCGAAGCCGGTGCACAGCAACCGGTTCCGGCCGCCGACGACCCCGCGGTGTCCGTGGACCAGCTGCCGCAGAGCACCGGCGGCCCGCCCTTCGCCGTGCTGTGGGGCGCGTTCGGCCTCGCGCTCGTCGTGATCGCGGTGGTCGGGTACCGGGCGCACCGCCGCCGGTTGCGCGCACCCGCCGCGGCACCCGAGCCCGAACGCACGCAGGTCGGCGTCGAATGACCGCGGTGAAAGAGCGCCCCCGCGCCGCGGTTCCGAGGCCGCGCGCCGGGGCCGGTCGGATCGTCGCGCTCGTGCTGCTGGTCGCCGCCTGCTGGGGCACGCTGCTCGGCACGACCCCGACGGCGACGGGCGACCCGGTGCTCGTGACGACGTCGCCGGGCAGCTCCGAAGTGGTCAAGTCGCCGGACGCCGTCGTGCTGACCTTCGACCGGCCGGTGCCGGCCGCGCTGGCCACCGTGCGGATCCTCGACCCCGACGGCAGCCAGGTGGTCTTCACCCGGCCGGCCCACCCGGACGGCCGGGAGGACACGATTTCCGTGCCCATGCCCGCGGAGCGCCACGAGGGCACCTACGCCGTGGCGTGGACCGTGCCGTCGAGCCGGCTGGAGCCGGTCAGCGGTTCCTTCACCTTCGACGTGTCGTACCCGATCCGGCCCGACGGCGTGCCCGAGATCGAGACGGTGCGCGACCCCGTCGTGGCGGCGGTCCACCTGACGGCGAAGACGCTGGCGGTCGCGGCGATGGTGGTGCTCGCCGGTCTCGCGTTCTTCGTCGCGGCGATCGGGCCCGCCGCCGTGCGAGCCAAGGCCGTCCGGCGGCTGATCACGATCGCTTGGTGGCTGGCGGTCGGCGGCACGCTCGTCGCCCTGGCGTCGTTCGGGCCGTACGCGGCGTGGGTGCCGTGGCGCGACGCGTTCGACCCGCGGCTGCTGGCGGCCGCCGTCGAGTCCGACGCCGGGGGAGCGTTGCTCGCCCGCCTGGCCGCTTTCGTGCCTGCCACGCTGGGTCTCGTGCTGCTGGTGAAGAGCCCGCCCGCGACCACCGCCGTCGACCGGCGGCTGCGCGGCGCCGCGGTGCTGGGCTGCGCGTCCGGGCTGCTCGCCACCTGGACCTTCGCTGATCCCCGGCCGGCCGGCGCGCCATCACCGCTTGCGCTCGCCGCGGACATCGCGCTCCTCGTCGCGCTCGCGGTGCCGGCGGGTGGCCTGCTGCTCCTGCGTTACCCGGTCGCCCGCCAGCAGCACCCGGTGTCCCGGCTCGCGACGTCGGTGGCGGGGTGCGCGGCACTGCTCGCCGTCGCGGGCACCGCCCAGGTGTGGCTCGGGCACCGCCTCGGCTGGCTGCCGGCCGGGGCCCTCGCGCTGGCGGCGGTGCTGGCCGTCTTCGCGTGGCTCGCTCCCCGCCGTCGGGCGAAGGCGCCGCTCGGCGGCCGGATCATCGCGGTGGCGGGCTCGGCGGTGGTGATCACCGCGGCCACGGCGACGCTGCTCGCGCTCGACCCCGGCCGGAGCGCGCACGCGCAGGGCCCGCCGGGGCAGGCCCCGCCGGCGATCCGGCAACAGGTCGCACCGACGCGCCTCGCGTACGACACCGGCGCGCTGGACCTCGTCGTCATCCCGGCGGCCGGCCGGCTCGACGTGCGCGTGTCGGTGCTGGGGCCACAGAGCGCCGGCACGACCGTGACCGCCACGCTCGGCCCGGCACCGGTGCCGCTGGACCGCGCCGGGACCGCCTACTGGACGGGATGGGGGAGCGCGCCCGGCCCCGGCCGGTGGGAGCTCGCGCTGACGCTGCGGGCCGGGGACGGCCCCGCGCAGACGGTCAAGCAGCCCATCGACGTCCGATGACCGCCTCTTCCAGCCGCGCGGGAGCCGCCTTGTCCTCGACCTCCACCGTCCCCTCGCACCGGGCCGGCCGCCCGTCGCCGCGGCCGCGCCTGAGCACCGTCCTCCAGCTCCTCGCCCGGCGGCTGCACTTCCTGGCCGGCATCGTGGTCGCGCCCTTCCTCGCCGTGCTGTGCCTGACCGGGCTCGTCTACGTGTTCAGCCCGCAGATCCACGACAGCCTCTACCGGTCCGACCTGCACGTGAACCAGGTCGGCGAAGTGCCGCGCCCCCTCTCCGAGCAGGTCCGGGCGGCCCTCACGGCGCACCCGGAGGGGACGCTCGAGTCGGTGCTCACCCCGCCCGCCCCCGACCGCACCACCCGCGTGGTGCTGGCGGTTCCGGGGCCGGCCGGGACCACCGACCGCACGGTGTTCGTCGACCCGTACACCGGGTTGATCAACGGCGAGCTGACCACGGTCGAGAACCGGCTGCCCGCGAACACGTGGCTGCGCCGGCTGCACGGCGATCTCCACCTGGGCGCGCCGGGCCGGCTCTACGCCGAGCTCGCCGCGAGCTGGGTCCCCCTCGTCGCCGTGGGTGGCCTGGTGCTGTGGCTGGCCCGGACGCGCCGGAAACGTCCGCTGCGGGAGGCGCTCCTGCCGTCCACTCGGGACAAGACGGGGTGGACGCGGCTGCGCGCGATCCACGGCGCCGCCGGCCTGTGGCTCACCGCGGGACTGCTGGCGGTGGCGGTCACCGGATTGGCGATGAGCCAGTTCGCGGGCGGTCGCGCGGACGCGGCGGCCGACCCGGTCCACCTGCGGGCCCCCGTGCTCACGGCGGCCCCGGTGCCGGTCCGGCCGGGCGCCGGGCCGATCGGCCTCGACCGCGCGGTGGCGGCCGCCGAGGCTGCGGGACTGAACGGCGAGCTGGCCGTGTCGGTACCGCCTCGGCCGGAAGCGCCGTACACCGTCACCGAGATCGAGGAAGGACTGCCGGTCCACCGCGGCGCGGTCGCGATCGATCCCTACACGGCGGAGGTGACCGAGCGGATCGCCTGGAGCGACTACTCGCTGCCGGCGAAGCTCAGCGCCCTGGCCACCGAGTTCCACACCGGCACGCTGTTCGGCCTGGCGAACCAGATCGTCCTCGCGCTGGTGGCGGTCGCGACGCTCGTCCTGCTCGCGCTCGGGTACCGCATGTGGTGGATCCACAACCCGTACAAGGGGCGGTGGGCATCGTTGCCGCGCCCGGTGTGGCGGCAGCTGGCCGGCGGGCCGCTGATCGTGACCCTGCTCGGAGTCGCGGTGCTGGCGTGGGTCCTGCCGCTCGTCGGCGCGAGCCTGGTGGTGTTCTTGGCTTTTGACGCTCTGCTGCGCCGGGTCAAGCGACGCTCGGCGTAGTTCCCTTTCGTTCCCCGAGGTGGTCGCGGACGCCGCGCGCCGCCGCAATTTCCGCGGCGGCGTCGATTTCGGCGACGACGAGGCCGGCTCGGGACCCGGTCCGGGCCCGGGTGGTGCCGTCCGGCCCGACGATTTTGGCCGAACCGAGGAACCGGGTTCCGTTCAGCACTCCGGCTTGGTTGGCGCAGACGAAAACCACCTGGTTTTCGACGGCCCGCACGCAATCGTAGACGTCGAAAAGCCGGGCTTGGCGATCCCGGGCCGGCGTCGGCGCCCGGCTACCGGTCGCCCACGAACACAAGCAGGCGATGATTTCGGCCCCGTCGAGGCCGAGGCCGCGGCTGGGCTCGGGAAAGGCTTTTTCGTAGTCGAGCAGCATGCCGACCCGGCCGGCGGGAGTGTCGAAGGCGGCGAACCCGCCGCCCGGCTGCCGGTGCAGCGTCTCGGCGGCGGAGAGGTGCACCTTGCGGTGCCGGCCGAGCACGCCGTCGCCGGACACGCACGCCGCGGCCGAGTACCGCTCGCCCCGCGGGCCGGCTTCGGTGTAGCCGAAGCACACCACCATTTCCGCGGCCAGCTTCGCCATCGCCCGCACCTCGGGGCCGTCCGGCTCGAGCGCCGGCGCCAGGTGCTCGGGATCGGGCCGCCCGAAGTCGGCGAAGGAACCGCCGAGCGTGCCGTCCGGAAGCACCAGAGCGACGGCCCCGGCCCGGCGGGCTTCCCCGACCAGCGCGGCGGCACGCGCAGTACCGAACGCGACGTCCCGCCCGAAGTGAGCGGCGACCGTGGCGATCCGGGAAGGCATCATCCGTTCCTCCTGCTGCTGAAAGGCATCGCCGTCGGCCGGACTGCTCGATCGTCATATCGTGCATGGTTGTGCACGGATTTTCAACAATGGCACTGGTGATTGCCCTGCCGACTTGCTTATTGCCTCTACCGGCTACCGAAATATGTTTCACCGGGGAGCTGAGCAGGGACGGGTGACCGCGGGATGCTTCCCTGGTGGGGGCTGTGCAGCCGCAGTGGTCACTCGGCAGGCCGGGTCACCTATTTGCCATGTCGCCGTTCGTTCGCGGACCCGGCCGGCTCGAGGCGGTCGTGACGGCGATCCGTGACGGCCGGACTTGCGCCCCACCCAGACCTCCCCCGGCACCACCGTCCGTAGTGACAATTCCGGCTTCGGGGTGGTGGGCACCGAGCTCGCCCGACCGAGAAGACCAGCTGCACCTGAAAGTCGAAGGCCCGCTTCCACGACGAAGCACCGCAGCAGCGATCGTGCCACCCGTCATCTCCGCGAGCACAAACGACTTTGCCGGAGCCCTGCCCCCGCGGCGGCGAACTGCGCACGGCGACCCGCCGTCCAGGCGGCGGAAGTACCGGGTTCGAAGGCCGGCTGCGCCCGCGCCCGGGACTCGCATGGCGATCCGGAACGGCCGCGGGTTCGCCGGCACCGTGCGGGCCTCGGCCGCGGCGAGGTCGACCTTGCGATCGCCACGTCGGCGCCGAATCCTGAGCATGCCCGCTCGAATACCACTTCCGGGTGAATGGTCCCGGTGACCATTTCGCGTCACCGGAAACATCGATCGGCGAGTTCCCCCCGAAAGTGCGCCGGGGGCGCGTGGACGGGGGTTTTCGGATTGCCGGTCGTCTCGATCTCGCCGACACTCGGTGCATGGAGAACACGGTTTCCGAACCCGAGGCACCGCCGGAGTCCGACGTCCGGTTCCCGATCGTCCTGCGCGGGTACGACCGCAGGCAGGTGGACGAATACGTGCGGGTCGCGGAGAAGCGCGTGGATCGGCACGAGAAGGCGCGGCGGGTCGCCGAGCGCCGGCTGGCCAAGGCCCAGGTGCCCGCGCCGCGGGCCGCGGAACCCGATGGTGCCGCCGGGCTGGGCAGACGGATCGAGAAGATTCTCCAGGTCGCGAAATCCGAGGCCGCGGAGATCAAAGAACAGGCTCGCCGGGAGAGCGAGGCGATCCTGGCGGCCGCGGAGAAGGCAGCCGCCGAGGCGGAGCGTGCGCGCGAGGAAACCGAACGCGCCGCGCAGCGGGACGCACAACTCATCGTCTCCCGCGCCGAAGAAGAAGCCGCGGCGATCCGGGCCGCTCACCGAGCGGTGCTGACCCAGCTGAGCCGGATCGCCGAGGGGGTCGAGGACCTGCGTGCCCGATACGGCGGCGAGGCCGAGGAGGAGCCGGCCGAGCCGGACCCCGCGAATTCCGCGCCGTCCCCCGCCTGACCGGCAAGGCCTGGTCGCTGAGCCGGGTTGTTTCCGCGGCCGGGGCGCGGCGGAGTCCTGCGCGGGAAGTCGCTCTCAGCACCCCGCGCGGAGGTATTCGTTCAAGGTCCAGCCGGCTCTGCCGTCGGAGGTGCGGATGTAGGACCAGAAACCGGAGTCCTGGTGGTGGTCCAGGGTGACGGTGTCGCCGCGGCGGAGCTGGCTGATGGTGCGGCCGTGGCCGCCGGGCTGGTCCCGCACGGTGGCCGACTCCGCACACTCGAACCTGGTCACCGACGTGGACGCGTCGGAAGTGGGGCGCAGCAACAGGTAGCCACCGGTCGCGGCGAGTGCCACGAACAGGGCAACGCCGGCGGCAACCCACCGGCGGCGGGACATGGCGGCCCGGGGGCCGCGGCGCCCTTCGGCAGCGTCGGTGAGCGCGGCGACGAACGCGGGCACGTCGGTGAAGCGTTGTGCGGGGTCCTTCGCCATGGCTCGCTCGACGACAGCGTCGAACGCGGCCGGGGCGCCGGCTTGGCTGGGCGC
Source organism: Amycolatopsis sp. cmx-13-12 (assembly GCA_049998155.1). Taxonomy (GTDB): domain Bacteria; phylum Actinomycetota; class Actinomycetes; order Mycobacteriales; family Pseudonocardiaceae; genus Amycolatopsis. The sequence goes on from JAEBES010000005.1 coordinate 101,258, forward strand.
CGGGGGCGGCTCGGTGGCGACGGCCAGTGCGAGCGCGGTCAGCGTCCGCTGCGGGTACGGGCGGCGTCCGGTGAGGGCCGCGTAGAGCAGGCCTCCCAGCGCGTAGACGTCGGAGCGGGGCGTCGCCCGTTCTCCGCGCCACTGTTCGGGGGCCATGTAGGTGACGGTGCCGGCTATTTCGGCCGGCTTGTCGGCCGTCAGGTCGAGGCTGTGCAGCCACTCGTCTTGAGCGAGGGAGCCGGTGCCGAGGGTGGCGTCGACCGTGGCGACGGCGGCAGCGAGCCCGAAGTCGGTGACGCGGGCGCGCAGCCCACCGGGCGACTCGGTGAGCAGGACGTTCGCCGGCTTCAGGTCGCAGTGCACGATCCCGGCGGTGTGCAGCGCCGCGACCGCGTCCGCCACCTGGCGGACCACCGCGACGGCCGCCGCGGTGTCGAGTGGTCCGTCGTCGAGCCGGTGCTGCAGGTCCGGGCCGTCGATCCGTTCCATCGCCAGCCAGGCGCCGGCTTCCGGGTCGACGTCGAGGATGCGCACCACACCGGGGTGGTCGATCGCGCGGGCGCGGTCGGCTTCCTCCCGCAGGCGTGTGCCGTGGCCGGGCTGCGCCGTCAGTTCCGGGCGCAGCGCCTTCAAGGCGACGTCCTCGCCGTCCGACAGCCGCGTCGCCGCATACACCACTCCGGTGCCGCCTCGGCCGAGTTCGGGACCGAGCCGGTAGCCGGTGATCACGGGGCGCGGCGATGCGGACACAGGGGAAGGCTATCCGTTCGGCTCGGTTTCGTCCGCGCGTTCGCCGTTCGCCTTCCGGACCAGCTGTCCGAGAGCCGGTAGGACGTCCGCGAGCCGGATCCGCACCGCGGCCGGGGCGCTGTCGCCGGCCAGCGCGGCGAGCACGGCACGGGCGGCGCGGCCGTCGTCGTCGGCCAGAGTCGCTTCGACCGCCGGCGCCAGTTCCTGCACCGCGGCGACGGCTTGGGCGAGCAGCTGCGGCCGCGGCCGGTCTTCCAGCAGCAGGGCGAGCAGCCGCAGGACCCGCCGGGCGAGGCGGGCGGCCAGCTCGGGGCCGACCGGAGCGACCGCGCCGTCGTCACGCCGGGCGCGCAACCGGTCGATCCACGGCTCGATGGCCGCGCCCTCCCAGATCGGCCCGGACGACAGCTCGGCGGTGGGTTCCGGGATGTCGTGACTGCGGCGGCGGCGCCACACGGTCACGAGCTGGCGGCTGAGGCCGAGCGCGTCCGCGATCTCGGCCAGGCCGTAGTACGCCCGCCGCGGTGCCGGATCCTGCTGCATCACGAGATCAATGTAGTCGCAGAAGTCGTCACTTGCTATTTGCGATGACACGTCTTACGGTCGAAGTGTCATCCAAGATAACGAGAAGGGATCGTCAAGATGACACAGCGAACTGTGCTCGGCGGCGTTGCCGTGGCCGTATCGGCGTTGGGACTCGCGGCCATGGGGCCTGCAGCGTCGGCCGAATCGATCACCGAACCGGTGACCGTGCACTGCGATGTCGGGCATTACTACGCCAACTACGACCAGGCCAACGACAAGTTCTACGGCGAGCAAGCCGACTCCGTCCCGCGCGGCGGCACGATGAACCGCCGCATCAAGACCCCGTTCGAAGGCCCGCGCGGCGTTGTCGTCTTCCACGTCGACCAGTGGTACTTCACCACCCGCGCCTGCCTCGGCTGACCGGAAGGAACCCCTCTGATGAAGTGCAGGATCACGATCGCCGCGGCCGCGCTGGCCACCGGGCTGGCCGCCGCGCTCAGCGCCGCTCCGGCCGCGCTGGCCAGCGAAGACGTCCTCTACGTCTGCCACGCCCAGGACACCTACGTCCGCGCCCAGCCGGTCGGGGAGATCGTCGGCACGATCTTCCACAGCCAGACGTTCCACCGGCTCGAGCCGACGACACCCGGAGGCTGGATCAAGGGCTACGCCCCGGCCGTGCTCAGCGGGCCGGCCGCCCAGCAGCACGGCCGCATCGACGGGTACGTCGACCACGACTACGTCTGCACGGGACCGCAGGACTGATGCGCGGCGCAGCCCTGACCACCGCGCTCGCCGCCGCACTGGTCACCGCGGCCTCGCCCGCGCAGGCAGCGGACGACGAGACCCACTACACCACCTCGGCGACCCTGACCCAGGCCTCCTGCACCATCTACGAGAACTACCCGAAGGCCGGCGTACCGGACCGCCACTGGGTCAAGAACCGCACCACCGCCGACGGCGCCCCGTACCACCTGGGGGTGCGCTACACCGTCAACGACTACGCGCTCGTCCTGGACTACTCGCGGTCCGACGCGGCCATCCACTGGGGGTTCACGCCCTCGAGCTGCCTGGATCCCGGGTACGCCGAGGACACCCACGGCGCTCGCATCCCGGAGCTGCACGGCCTGGACAGCCACGACGCCGTGGTTCCCATCCCGTTCCAGCCGGCGCACGACGGCAACTCCGTGGCCACCATCCACGCCACCAGCTCCGGCTCGCTGCGCAGCGCCCCGCAGTCGTTCGTGATCGGCAACGTCCGGGACGGCGACGAGTTCCGCATCACCACAGCCCACTGCGGAACACACGCACCGACCGCCTGGATCCTCGGATACGCCCCGAGTTCCGGACGGTGGGGCTACCTGGAGGCGATGCACCTGGCCGCCTGCACCTGACCGCCCGGTGTGTCCTGCGGCTCCGAACCCGGAGCCGCAGGACACGAGAACGTTTCGAGCCGGCAGGTTCTGCCGGTCAGGCGACGCCGAGCGACCAGGGGTCTCCCTTCGCGGTGATGGACGCGCCGCTGCCGGTGGCGAGCCAGAGGCTGTTGTTGGCGTCACGTCCGACGGATCGGTGTGGCAGCTGGCCTTCGGCTACAACGGCGTTTCGCGGCTGGTCGGCGGCACGACCGGCATCGGCGGCGGCTACAGCGCCACGGCCGGCGCGGCGCTCGGCGGCGAGGTGGGTCCGCTGCGGCTGTTCGACGCGGAGGTCGGCGGGCAGATCGCCTGGCTGCTGCCGCTCGCCTTGGTGTCCTTGGTCGTCGCCGCGTGCCGCGCTCGCGGGGCCGCGCCGCGGACGAAGGCGGGCTGGGCGCTGTGGGGTGGCTGGCTGGTCGTCGGGGCCGTGGTCTTCTCGTTCACCGGCGGCATCTTCCACGCGTACTACACCGCCGAGCTGGCCCCGGCCATCGCGGCACTCGCCGCCGCGGGGCTGGTCACGGCCTCGAGCTGGTCCCGCGGCGGGGCCCGGTTCGTCCTGCCGGCCGCGGTGGCGGGGACGGCGGTGCTCGCCTACGTCCTGCTCGGCCGGACGCCGGACTGGCTGCCGTGGCTGCGGTACACCGTGCTCGCCCTGGGGCTGCTCGCCGTCGTCGCGGTGCTGTTGCGGGCGGCCCGCGTCGCGGTCGCGATCGGCTTGGCCGCCGTCGTGGCCGGGCCCGCGGCCTTCGTCGCCGACACCGCGGTGCGGCCGGGGAGTGTGCTGGAGAGCGCCGATCCGGCCGCCGGGCCGCCGTCGACGGCCGCGCTGCACACCATCGTCGGCGCCAATACCGGTGCGGGCGCCGCGGCCGGGTACGTCCGGTTCATGGACAGCGCGTACCGGCTCAGCACCGGCCAGCGCCAGGTGCTCGCGTTCGCGCAGGCGTCGCCCGCCGAGATCACCCTGGCCGTCGAGGGCGGCACGTACGGTGCGGAACCGTTCCTCCTGAACACCGAGGCACGCGTCGCGCCGCTCGGCGGTTACCTCGGCTTCGACCCGGCGCCGTCGGCCGCGGAGCTCCCGCAGTGGGTCGCGGCCGGGAAGCTGCGGTACGTGCTGCTGCCGCGGGTGTTCGTCGACATCGCCCGCGCCGGCGCGGGGCAGAACACCGCGGCGGCGGGCGACGCAGGGGAACTGACCCGGCGGGTCAGGTGGGAGGCGACGCACTGCCGCCCGGTGCCACCCGCGCGAATCGGCCCGGACGCGGCCACGGCCGGGGTGCTGTTCGACTGCGGCGTCGGTCCGTGACCTCAACGGACGCTCCGGGGCAGGTCAGGGCGTGGTGAAGCCGCCACGGAGCGTGTGGCTGCCGTCGGCGGCGGTGGCCTGGACGCGGTAGCTGTCGAGGTCGGCCCGGCGTGCGCCGGCGGCGTGGTTGTACTGGACGGCGAAGACCTGTTCGGCGGCCGGGAGCGTTCTCCCCGGCTTGAGCTCCCAGCGGTAGACCACGGCGTCGCCGCTGTCCTGCGTGGTGACGGTGAAGTCGTCGGCGGGCCCGGTCTGCCACTGGCCGGTGCTCTGCACGCCGCCGGTCTGCGCGATCCGCACTTCCACGACGAGCGCGGTCAGCGGCCGGGTGGTGCCGAGGGTGAGCTTGCTCTGGGCCCAGTAGACGGTGCTGTGCGGGTCGACGGCGCCCTGCGCCGACAGCGGACCGTCCGTGCTCCGGTTGCTCGTCGAGGCGGCCGGGGGCGGGCTCGACGATGTCCGGCGGGTGGTCGCCGGGTCCGGGCGCCCCGTCGCCGGCGGCGGGACCGGGCCGTCGGGGGAGCGGGTGGAGCTGGGCGCTTCGCTCGTGGTCGGGACCGTGAGCGTGGTCGCCGCCGGCGGGGTCTGGGCACTTCCGGCGACGGCGAAGCCTGCGACGGCCAGGATGCCGGCCGCCGCGGAGCCGGCGAGCACCACCTTGGGCCAGGACCTCGCGATGCCCGGCCGCCCCCGGACCGTGGTGCCGGCCATGCCGCGGTGCACGCGGGCCAGCATCCGGTCGCGGTCGGGCTGGTGTGCCTCGGCGGCTTCACGCAGCCGCCTGCCGATCTCTTCGTTCACCGGCTTCCCCTCTCCGTCGCCAGGTGCCCGGCCGCGCCGGCGCCGAGCAGGCGTTCCAGCTCGGCCAGTCCTTTCGACGTCTGGCTCTTGACCGCGCCGACCGAGATACCGAGGGCACGAGCGGTTTCCTTTTCCGGCAGGTCGAAGGCGTGCCTGAGGATGACGCAGGCCCGCTTCCCGAACGGCAACCGGTTCAGGGCCGCCCGCACGTCCACCACGGCGGCCACGTCGGGACTCCGTTCCTGGTGCGAACCCGGCGACCAGAACAGGGCGATCCGGCGGCGCTCGCGCGTCATGCTGCGGACCCGTTCCCGAGCCAGGTTCGCGACCACTCCACGGGCGTACGCGAGCGGGTGCTCGGCCTTGCGCAGCCGGTCCCAGCGCTGCCACAGGGCGATCAGGGCGTCGGCGGCGAGGTCGTCGGCGGCGTCCGGTTCGCCGGTCAGGAGGAAGGCGAACCGGGCGAGCCCGGCGTAGTGGCGTTCGAAGAAGTCGTGGAACTCCGCCGACGTGTCATCGAGGAGCATGTGTCTCGGCTGTCCTCTTCCTACCCGTGCCCCCGTGCAAGGCGGCAACCTGCCAGTGTCGGCCCGCGGCCGGGCCGGCGCGGTCGCCGGCCCGGTGCGGGTCAGGACGGCTCGGCGTACAGTACGCCGCGGCCGTTCGTCCCGACGTAGACCCGGCCGTACACGTCCGGATCGCCGGTGATGACGCCGGAGCCGGCCCCGCCGCCGTCGGTGGAACGGAAGGTCCCGGTGACGCCTTTCACCGTGCCGACCAGGTACGTCGCGGCCGCCTCGAGGTGCCCGCCCGCCAAGCCGCCGGCGCGAGCGGTGAAGCCCTTGCCGCCGTCGCTGCCGGCGAACAAGGTGCCTCCGCTGAGCGCGTAGAAGGTGCCCGCCTCGGCGCGGTCGGCGACCACGGCCGTCCCCGGCGGCAGGCCCGGGGCCGTGCCGGCTTTCGCGAGGTTCCACCGTTGGTCGGCGCCGCCCCGGTCGTGCAGCTGGAGGACCGCGCGGCGGTCGGTGCCGCCGGTCACGCCCAGGACCATCCCGCTGTCGCGGGAGATGATCTTCACCCGCCCGTCGCCGGTGTCGAGGAGCTGCCACTGCTGAGCGGCGGCGCCGGTGTCCGACTGCTGTTCGACGTCGGCCTCCGCCTCGGGGAAACCGCGGACGCCCAGCACCTTGCCGCTGTTGTGGTTGACCAGCTGCCAGAAGCCGCCCTGCACGGGCTTGAGCTGCCACTGCTGGCTCGCGGCGCCGGTGGCGCGTTTCTCCTGCTGGATCCGGGCACCGTCCGCGTCGTCGGCCCCGGCCACGTCCAGCGCACTGCCGTCGCGGACGGAGACGAACTGGTAGTAGGCGGCCGAGTCCACCTGCACCGGCTCCGCGTCGTCCCGCGTGAGCACCAGGTAGGGGACGACGAGCGCGGGTACGCCCACCGCCAGGGCGATCGCCGTCCAGCGGCCGCGGCGGCGCGTCCCGGTGGACCTGGTCTTTCGCACAGCAGCACTCCTCGGGTCGTCCTCGGTTCCACCCCCCAGTTGCCGCCGAGCCCCGAAAGGTTGCCGCCCGCCACCGGATTGACACGGTCGATGAGATGCGAGGCCGCCACAACAGCGACGGTAGGCCGCGCAGGAACGAAGCCCGGCTCGTTCATCTCAAGAAATTTACATATCTCGAATTCGGCCATACGCGCCGTAGAAACGGTTCCCTGTCCTTGACAGTGGTCAGGCCGGCGAGTTTAGTTCACTATCCAGACGAACTGGTCCAGCGAGGCGCTGCCGAACCCGCACCTTCTCCCCAAAACGAGGCCGTGCACACGGGCGTGCGTGGTGGGCGGGGGCGTCACCGAGGAGGCAATCGTGCAGGATCGCCACTTATCACCCGCAGATGATCCGGCCGCCGGTCGTTCGCCGTTCTCTCGTCGGATGTTCCTGGGCGCAAGCGTTGCTGTCGGGGCGACGTGGGGACTGGCTGGGCCGGCGTTCGCGGACACGGGCAAGGTGCCCGGAGAGACTCCGTTCGGGCCCGTTGTCGTGGCGAACCCGGGCGGACGGGCGTCCTACGCCCGGGCCGTGCGTCTTACCGCCGGGCGGCCTGCCGGGATGTCGCGGACGCTGCTCGCGACGTTCCAAGGGGGAGGCGGTCCGGGTTTCCCGCTCTACCGGAGCGACGACGATGGCCGTACCTGGGAGAAGCAGGGCAGTGTGCCCAACGCCGATGAGGCCACCGGACTCTCTCTTCATCCGTTCCTGTACGAACTGCCCCGGGCGTTCGCCGGCTTGCCCAAGGGCGCATTGCTCTTCGCCTGCAACTGGCTGGACAGCTTCACCAGCACCAACATCCAGCTCTATGCCAGCACGGACGGCGGCCGCACCTGGCAGTTCCTGAGCACGGTCGCCCGGGGCGGACCGCCCGACACGACGAACGGCGCGACGCCGGTGTGGGAGCCTTTCCTGCTGCTGCACGACAACCGGCTGATCTGCTACTACTCCGACCAGCGGGACCCGCACTTCGGTCAGAAGCTCGCCCACCAGACCAGCACGGACCTGCACACGTGGGGTCCCGTGGTCGACGACGCGACCGGAACGACGTACCCCGAACGACCGGGCATGACCACCGTGGCCAGGCTGAACCGGGGCCGGTGGATCATGACCTACGAATTCGGGGCGCCCGACGACCCTGACCACCCCGATCAGGACAATTACACCTACCACGTCCACTACCGGATCGCGAAGGACCCGGAGTCGTTCCGGTTCTCCAGGGACACCCCGCTCCTCGACCGGAATGGCGTTGCGCCGAACGGAGCGCCCGTGGTGTCGTGGACGGACTCGGGTGGGCCGAACGGAACGATCATCGTCACGGACAACGACAATCAGGACTTCTTCATCAACCGCGACCTCGGCAACCCCGGGAGGTGGACGCGGCTGTCCTCGCCGATGCCGGCTGGGTACAGCCGGTTCACCCTTCCCCTCGACGGTCTCCGGAGCCCTCGGAGGCGGGGCCTGGTCTTCGTCATCACGGGAGCGCAGTACGGAAAAACCGCGCCGGTCGAGGCGGGCATCATCTCGGTGGACGACTGCGGGAACGCGGGCCCCGGACGGCAATAGCGATACCGTTCCCCGATCGAACGGCATTGGGCCGTACGCATGAATTGCGTATCTCGGACCCGTCCCAGCTACTCCTGTGGCGCGGCGCGGGAGGTTGGATGCCGGAGGCAGACGGGGTGACGGATGCGTTACTGGAACGGGATTTCGAGCTGGACGCACTGGAGCTGACGCTACGTGGCCTGGCCGCCGGCCGCGGAGGTGTGGTTGTCATCGAGGCGGCTGCGGGGGTCGGCAAGTCGACATTGTTGCGGCACGTCCGCGCCGCAATGGGGGAACGCACCGTGCTGTGGGCCCGCGGTGCGGAACTGGAACGAGACTTCACTTTCGGTGCCGTGCAACAGTTGTTCGGCCCGGTGCTGGGCGGACCCGACGGTGCCGCGCTGCTGAGGGGGGCCGCACGGGTGGCCGAGCGGCTGTTCACGCCGGTCGACGATCCGCCGCACTCGATCCACCCGCTGCTGGACGGTCTGTACTGGCTGCTGGTCAACCTCGCCGCCACCGGGCCGGTCGCCCTGCTGGTCGACGATGCGCAGTGGCTGGACGTGCCGTCTCTGCAGTTCCTCGGCTTCCTGGCCCGCCGGCTGGACAGCATCGCCGCAGCCCTGGTGATCACCTACCGCGCCGGGGAGCGGGACGACTGCCTGCTGGACGACATCGCGGCCGCCGGTGTGGTGCTCGAACCGGGGAACCTGAGCGAGACGGCCGTCGGCGCGCTGATCCGGGAGACGACCGGGCAGGAGCCGGCGGCCGAGTTCAGCGCTGCCTGCCACGCGATCACTCAGGGCAACCCGCTGTTCGTGCACGGACTGCTCGGTGTGCTGGCCGCTCAGGGCATCCGGCCGGACGCGGCGGCATCGGCCTCGGTCGCCGCGGCCGGGCCGGACGCGCTGCGCCGGCATCTGGTGGCGCGCCTGCGACGGCAACCCGCGTACGTGCGCGCGGTCGCCGTCGCGGTCGCCGTGCTCGGCGACGGCATGAGCCTGGACCTGGTGGCCCGGCAGGCGGACGTCGCTCCGGCACTCACCGCCGACGCGGCCGAACGCCTCGTGCGGGACAGCGTCTTCGAGTGCGACGATCCGCCCGCCTTCGTCCACGCCGTGGTGCGGGACGTGGTGCTGGGCACCATCCCGCCGTCCGAGCGCAGTGCGCGGCACGAACGGGCGGCCAAGGTGCTCACCGAGGCCGCGCTGCCCGTCGAACGGGTGGCGTCGCACCTGCTGCGCACCACACCGGACGCCGACCCCGGCCGGGTCACCGTGCTGATCGCCGCGGCGGATGCGGCCCGCCGGCAAGGATCTCCGGACAACGCCGCCGTCTACCTGCGCCGCGCGCTGCGCGAATCGCCCCCGCGGGCGGTGCGTTCCGAGGTGTATCGCCTGCTGGGGAACTCCGAGGCCCACCGGCTGGCGGTCCGGGAGGCCGACACACACCTGCGAGCGGCCCTGGCACTGGCCGACTCGCCGGCCCAACGGTCGCTGGTCGCGTTCAGTCTCGCGCGGCTACGCAACGCGTGCGGTGCGACGGACGAGGCGATCGACCTGCTCGCGGTCGCAGCCGACCAGTTGCCGCCCGGTGTGCCCGATGAGCTCGTGGCCGAGCTGGAGGCCGAGCGGATCGGCACCGAGCGCGTCCACATCGGGTCCCGGTCGCGGCTGGTCGCCCACCTGGCTGCGTTCCGGCAGCGACCGGGCCGGTCACCGGCCGTCGAGGACGCCCAACTGGCCATGGAGGCCGTTCTGGCCGGCCAGGCGGACGAGGCGGCCACGCTCGCGCGGCGCGCCTTGGCCGGCGACCGGCTGCGGCTGGAACGGACGGCGATCTGGGCAGCGCTCCAGGCCCTCATGGTCGTCGACTGCCTCGACGAAGCCCAGCACCACCTCGGCCGGGCACTGGACGCGGCCGTCCATCGTGGACTGCTGTTCCCGCTGCCACTGGCCCACGCGTTCCTGGCCCGGATCGCGTTCCTGCGCGGTGACCTCGTGCCGGCCGCCGAGCACGTCGAGAAGGCCAGTTTAGACCTGCGTTCTCCGCACTTCGCGGAACCAGCCCGGGACGCGACCGAACTCCACCTGCGGATCGAAGCGGGCCAAGCCTGCGACGACGTGCCGCCGGCGAGCGTCGACCCGAAGTCCGGCCTGGACCTGTGGCTGCTGGACGCCCGGACCCGGGCCCACCGTGATCCCCGGGCGAAGCTCGTCGACGCGCTGCTGTGCGAGCAGTCCTACGAGCGGTGGGGCGCCACGCGGATGCCGGACGTGCCGTGGCGGCTGCGTGCCGCCGAAGCACACGCTCGGCTCGGTGACCGGGAACGGGCGGCGGTGCTGGTCACCGAGGAACTGCGGCTGGCCAGGTCATTCGGGGTGGCCCGGCACGTCGGCATCGCGCTGCGAAGCGCCGCCGAGCTGGCCCCGACGCGTGGCGAGGCCCGCGCCTTGCTCACGGAGTCGGCCGCGCTGCTGGAACGCGGCCAGGGCCGGCTGGAACTCGCCAGGACACTGGGCGATCTGGGCACACTGCTGCTCGGCGAAGACCACGCCGAGGGCCGGGCCACGCTGACCCGCGCCGCCGACTTGGCCGCCCGGTGCGGTGCTGCCGAGCTGGGCCGCCGGATCAGCGAGGCGCTGCAGGGTGCCACCACGGCCGCGCCGCCGGGCTTCACCCCGGCGGAACGGCAGGTGGCCGAACTCGCCACCTCCGGCCTGACCAACCGGCAGATCGCCGAACGCCTCTACCTGAGCGAGAAGACCGTCGAGGCGCACCTGTCCCGGGCCTACCGCAAACTGGGCGTCCGCTCCCGCACCCAGCTCGCCGTGCAGCTGGCCGGCGTGGGACGCGTCTCCCACGCCGGCCGGCCGATCACGGCCTGACGAAGTACGACTCCGGGCCGGCGGAGCGGCACTTCAACGTCAACTTGAACGACGTACCGGTTCCCTTGTCCTGGCCGGAGATGACGTACTGCTGGCCCACCACCGGCACGGTGGCCGGCCGGAAACCGTCCACCCGCAGCTCCGCGAGTACGCCGTTGTTCTCCGTGAGGACTCCGGTGGCGTCGCTGACCAGCGTCGAACTGTCCCGCGGGTTGTCGACGCGGACTTTCCGGAGGTCCTTGGACTCCGCTCCGAGCGGAGAGCTCGACACCGGTCGCGGCGCGTTGAGGATGACGCTGCCGAGTGAATTGTGGACCGGTGCGCCGCCGAGCACGGACTTGGGCACCGGGGCGTTGAGGATCTTGGTCCCGATGTCGTTGCCCAGGTAGGTCTGGACGGCGGACTGCGCGTAGCGGACGTAGTTGTCGTAGTCCATCGTCAGCGTGAGACCGGCGGCACTCACGTCGAACTCCTCGTACGTCGACGACACGAACATCGTGCGCCAGTCGTCGATGATGTGCGTCATGGAGTAGAAGCAGATCGCCCACTGGATCTGGCTGTCCGTGGTCTTGACGTTCGGGCCGATGCTCATGCCCGTGTTCTTGGTGCTCTTTTCGACGTGGCTCCACCAGAAGTTCATGAAATCGCTGACGCCCGGGTCCGAAGCGTTGCCGAGGAGCTCGTTGAGCGTGGACCACTCGGCGGCGGCGGTCGCCCCCAGGTACAACGACATGATCGTGCCCATGATCGCCGAGAGGTTGATCGACCCGCTGTGCGTCGAGTTGTTGACCTGGATGTCCTTCTCGCCGACGATCTCCACCCAGCCGGCGTACTTCGCCAGCGCGGTCGTCAGCGCGTCGTACCAGCCCTGCTGGCCGTAGAGGTTCGGATCGCCGATGTTCAACCCGTTCTGCTGCGCGATCGCCTTGGCCACGGTCTGCACGTACAGGTGGGTCTCGCTGGCGGCCGCGACCCAGTCGGCGCTCAGGTCGGACGAGTTGAACGTCAGGCTGTCATCGACCGACGTCAGCGATGCGGGTCTCGCCCCCTGCAGAGTAAACATTTTGTCCCCATTTTGATGGTCGTTCCCGTTGGCCGGCTGACCAACGCGAACGACGCTACGGCCGCGGCCGGCCGCTGAATATTGGGGAATTCCCTACGCAAACCCTACATTCCGGCACGACCACTGATGCCGAACAGGGCTATCCCAGGGTCCATCGCTGGTTGCTGCCGCCGTTGCACGTCCACAGCTCGACCGGCGCGCCGTCGGCCGTGGACGCGCCGGTGACGTCGAGGCACAGCCCGGACTGGGCGCCCGTGATCGTGCCGTTCGCGCCGAGGTTCCACTGCTGGTTGGTCTGGCCGGTGCACGACCAGGTGATGACCTTCGTGCCGGCGGTGGTTCCGTGGCCGTTGGCGTCCAGGCACAGCGTGGTGCCGCCGATGGTCACCGTCAGCTGGTTCGACGCGGTGCGGGTCCAGGTCTGGGCGGGTTGGCCGCCGCAGCCGCGGATCTGCAGCTGGATGCCGGGTGTGGTGGACGCGTTCGGCACGTCGAGGCACTTGCCGGCACCGGCGGCGTGCAGCGGCCCGGTCGTGGTGCCGGTTCCACCGGCGCTGTAGCCGGCGGCGGTGATGTTGGCCTGGACCGCGCTTTCGGTCGCGTCCGAGGGGAAGCCGGCGGTCAGCACGCCTTCGTAGAAGGTGCCGGCGCCGGAGACGCTGTTGTCGCCGCCGATGCCGAGCAGGATCGCCCCCTGCTTCTTCATGGGGTGGTAGCCGGCGGGCCGCGGTCCGTCGAACGCGGTGGCCAGGCCGCCCGACTGGGCGTCGCCGCTGCGGATGGCCCAGTGGTTCGGCTCGCCCTTGACGATGGCGGTCACGAAGCGGTGGTCGATGGCCGGATTCGTGTTGTGACCGGCGTTCACGCCGCTGAACAGACCCCACTCCAGGTCGGCCATGACCCACGGACCCGGGCCGTCGCCGTAGCCCCACTGCCGGTCGGCTCCGAAGTAGACGGTCTCCATGATGGCGGGTGAGTCGGCGGTGTTGGTCGTCTGCGCGTTGCCGTAGTCGAAGCAGCACCAGTTGTTGTAGTGGACGCCGTCGACGACCGCGTAGATGCCCTCGGGCTGGTCGCCGGTGGCCACGCCGTTGGTCTTGTTGTTCCGGTAGCCGGTGCCGGGGGAGATGTAGACGCCGTAGGCTTTCTGCCCGCCGACGGTGACGGGGGCCGCGGTCGCGTCGGCGAGGTTGTCCCACCCGCCGGGAGCGGGGCCCGGCCAGGTGCCGGGGGGCGCTTGCGTGAGGTGGTTGCCCCGGCCGGACTGGTCGTAGATGACGGTGATGAGGCACGTTGTGCCGGCGCAGAAGGAGTCCTGGGTCGCGGCGTTCACGACGCCGCCGGCGCTCAGCAGGCCGATGTCGCGGGTCGAGTTGTCCGAGGACCGGCGCACCTGGTAGAGCGGACCGTTGTAGTTGCCGTACAAGGCCCGGGTGGTGCTGTGCGCGGCCACGCACGGGGTGGCGCCGGCGGCGTAGACATCACACGGACCTTGGGTGGCGGCCTGAGAGGTGGCGACCGGCCCGGCCACGGCACCGGCGGCGAGGACGGCTGTCATCCCGATGGCTGCGAACAGTGTTCTCCCGTGCCGAGCGACCATCTGCGGGCCTCCTTCGATCCATAGCCGGATGGACGTCCACCGCTCGGTGGTTCTGGCCGTTGCAGGTTTGCGCACCGGACGTGCGGGCCGGAGCTGCGCTCGAACCGGCACACGTTGTAGGGTGTGAACGCTAACACAAGGCGTGAGCGGAACGGCGAAACTTTCAACCAGGTGAAGAAGAACGGCACGAGGGGGGTGACACCGATGATCGGCCGTCCTGCCGATGGCCGCGCGTGGAGTGGATGATGCTTTCCAGCGGAAGGGCTTCGCGATCCGTGGGATTCAGGCAGGCGGAGCCGGTGGTCCGGGGAAGGACGCCGGCTCCGCCTCGCCGTCACCTGAGCGGGCTCAGGCGTGGCATGCGTAGAGGGTCTGCGCCATGCCCATGCCCAGAGGCGCGGCCTGTTCGTTCTGCTGGACAGCCTGCCCGCCGTAGGCCGCGGGGTCGACGGCGGTGCAGTGCTGCTCGATCCACTGTTGCCGCCGGCTGCCGGCGCCGCCGGTCATGCCCGGCCTGCCGCCGCCGGATCCGCTGCCGAGGACGAACTTCAGCTTTCCTTCGGCCGTCCACTGCTGGAGCTGGTCCACCGTGGGCGAGTCGTCGCTGCCCATGAAGCCGCCCATGCCGATGACCGTGTCGTCGGAGCCGATGATGAAGCCCGCGGCCACAGTGGCTGCGCTGTCGACGGCCAGGGTGATTTCCGCGCCGCCGCTGTGCTGCTCGGCGTAGGCCAGGACGCGGCGCTGCTCGTCGGTGAGCTCACCGTTCATGGCGCCCATCATGCCGCCGAACCCGCCGGCCGGCCGGTCGGCACCCTGGCCCGTGCCCGGGAAGCCGCCGGTGCTGCCCGGCAGGTCCGGGAGGCCACCGGGGAAGCCTGCAGGCAGGTCGCCGGCGCCTCGGAACCCGCCCGGTCGCAGGCCCCCGAAACCCCCGCTCGGGCCGGCGGCCGGCATCGCGCCGAGGTTCTCGCCGGTCGCGGCGGTCGCTGTGGACCACACCGCCGGGACCAGCAGCAGGGTGAGCAGTCCGAGCACGAGCGAGACGCGCGACAGCACCGCGCGGCGGGCTTCGGCGAGCCGGGCCGCGAGCAGTGCGGCCACCGCCACCACGCCCGCCGCCAGGACCGCCCAGCGGGCCCAGCCTTGCCAGGAAGGATCGCGGCTCGCCAGCACGAACGCCCACGTCGCGGTGAGCGCCACCGCAGCGGGGAGCAGCAGCCACTCGACACCTCCGTCACCGCGGTAGGCGCGCCAGAACCGCGCCAGCCCCGCAGCGGAGATCGCCGCGATCGCCGGGGCGAGCATCGTCGTGTAGTACGGGTGCCAGATGCCCTGTGCGTAGCTGAACACGAGTGCGGTGATCAGCAGCCAGCCACCCCACGCGAACCACCCGGCGCGCCGGGCCGGGTCGCCCGGCCGCTTCGCCGTCATCCCCCGGACGCCCTGGACGGCGACCACCGCCAGGACGACCAGCGCCAGCGGCAGCAGCCACGAAATCTGCCCGCCGACCGACGAGCTGAACATCCGGCCGAGACCGGTGTCGCCCCCGAACATGCCGCCGATGCCGCCGCCCACCCCGGACGGCAGGGTGATCCCTTCGGGCAGGTCCGGGCGTGCTCCGGCACCGCCACCGGGGCCGAGGTTGCCTTCGCCGCCGAAGATCCGGCCGAAGCCGTTGTAGCCGAAGATGAGGTTCCATGCGGTGCCGTCGGTGCTGCCGCCCATGTACGGCTTGGCCCCGGGCCACCAGTCGTGCAGCGCTACCCACCAGAACGACGATGCGAACAGGACGAGGCCCGCCCCCAGCAGGTCGAGGATCCGCCGCTTGACCGGCGCCCTCGTCCCGGCCAGGTACGCCAGCGCGAACCCGGGGACGACGATCCACGCCTGCATCATCTTGGTGACGAACCCGCAGCCGATGAAGAAGGCACACCACAACAGCCACTTCGTCCGCGCGCGGCTCGCTTCCGCCTGTACCGAGCGAGTGAACGCGTAGGCCGCCGCGATCAGCAGAAGCACGAGGAGCGTGTCGGGGTTGTTGTCCCGGTTGATCGCGACGGTGATCGGGGTCAGCGTGAGGATCAGCGCGGCCAGCAGCGCGACGTTCTCGCCCGCCCACCGCCGCACGGTGCGGTGCAGCAGGAACACGGCTGCGACGCCCTCGAGCACCTGGGGGAGCAGCAGTGCCCAGCCGTGGAACCCGAACACCAGCACCGAAAGCGCCTGCGGCCACAGCGACATCGGTGGTTTGTCCACAGTGAACACGCCGTACGGGTCGAACGAGCCGAACAGGAAGTTCGTGAAGCTGTCCGTCATGGACTTCACGGCGGCCGAGTAGTACGTGTTGCCCAGCTGGCCGGCGCCGATCCGCCACGCGTAGAGCAGACCCGCGGCGACGCAGATCCCGGCGAGCGCCCAGGCCCGCCACCGCGTCCCGGAGGGAACGGCGACCCGGTCGGCGGGTGCCGCGGCTTCGGCGGCGACTGTCATGCTTCGTCCTTTCGGTTGTCCTTGCGGAAGACCCAGCTGCGCAACAGCACGAACCGGCCCGCGGTGCCCAGCACCGACGCCGCGAACAGCACCGTCAGTTCCAGCGCGCGTCCGGGTGCCGGGACGAACCCGTGCAGCGCGAGCAGCGCGGCCGAGGTGAACGCGTAGTAGAGCCCGAACACCACGAACCCCTGAAGGTGCGCCTTGCGCCGGGGAATGCTCGCGTCGGCGAACGTGAAGCGGCGGTTGGCTTCGGTGTTGAACAGCGTGGTGAGCACCAGCGCGGCCAGGTTGGCCACCAGCACCGGCCACCACAGCCGGAGGAGCCCGTACAGCGCGAGGTTCGCGACGGTGGAGATCCCGCCGATCACCGCGAAGGACAGGACTTCCCAGAGCCGGCCGCCGTTCGGCTCGCCCAGCACCGCGTCGGGGTGGGCCGCGCGTGGAGCCGGACGGCGGGGCAGGTCCGGTACGCGGGCGGTGCCGGCGGCTTTCGCGCGGGCGACGCGGACCAGCCCGCGGAGGTCGTCGAGGGCGGTCTTGGCGACGTCGACGCGGCTGTCGGTGTCCTCGACCCAGTCGACCGGCACCTCGTGCACGCGCAACCCGTTGTGCTCGGCCAAGAGCAGCAGTTCGGTGTCGAAGAACCAGGCGTCGTCCTCGACGCGGTCCAGCAGCGGCCGGATCACGTCGGTGCGCGCGGCCTTGAACCCGCACTGCGCGTCGGAGAACCGGGCGCCGTGGCTCAGCCGGATCAACCCGTTGTAGCAGCGGGAAACGAACTCGCGTTTCGGCCCGCGCACCGTGCGGGCCCCGGGAGCCAGGCGCGAGCCGATGGCCAGGTCGGAGTGCCCGTTGACCAGGGGAGCCACCAGCGGCAGCAGCGCGTCGAGCCCGGTGGACAGATCCACGTCCATGTACACGACGACGTCGGCGGTGCTGGCCCGCCAGGTCTCGCGCAGGGCTCGGCCGCGGCCCTTGCGGTCGAGGTGGCACACCCGGACCGAGTCGTGCTCGCGGGCGAGCGCCTCGGCGACCTCCAGGGTCCGGTCCGTGCTGGCGTTGTCGGCGATCACGATCGTCCAGCCGAACGGAAACTGGTCGCGAAGGAAGTCACGCAGCACGTGCACGCAGCCGGGCAACGCGCGTTCTTCGTTGTAGACCGGGACGACGATGTCCACTGTTGCTGTCGCAGCACGGTGTTCGGGGGAGGCCCGGAGACCTCCGGTCGCGCCGACCGGCATGCTTCCCTCCGTTCTCGCTGGTTCGCGGCCGAGCACGACGCTGTGTGACCGGTTACGTTGCTCATACGGTGGGCTACCGATCGTGAGAAGCGCCTGGAATTCACCTGAGAGAATCGTGAGAAGTGGATCTACAGCTCACGCACAGGCTGGCCGCGTAGCCTCTGCCGGGTGCGACTGCTGGTGGTGGACGATGATCCTGACGTGCGGGAAAGCCTTCAGCGCAGCCTGGAGTTCGAAGGCTACGACGTCGGCACGGCGACCTGCGGGGCGACGGCGCTCGATGCTGTCGCCGGCGACCGGAGGCCCGATCTGGTGATCCTCGACGTGATGATGCCCGGGGTCGACGGTCTGGAGACGTGCCGGCGCATCCGCGCGACCGGCGAGCGGTTGCCGGTGCTGATGCTCACCGCGCGCGACGCGCTCGGCGACCGGGTCACCGGGCTCGACTCCGGAGCCGACGACTACCTCGTCAAGCCGTTCGCCCTGGAGGAGCTGCTGGCGCGCGTACGGGCGCTGTTGAAACAGAACCGCGGCCGCCGCTCCGTGCCCGAGGTCCGCCGGTTCGCGGACCTCGAGCTCGACCCGCGCACCCGCGAGGTCACCCGCGGTGGGCAGCGGATGGACCTGACCCCGACCGAGTTCGACCTCCTGGCGGCGTTCCTGGACGCCCCGGGCAAGGTGCTGACCAAGCACCAGTTGCGTCAGGCGGTGTGGGGGCGGGAACCGAGCCGCACCAACAACCTCGACGTCTACGTCGGGTACCTGCGGCGCAAGACCGAGGTGGGCGGGGCGAGCCGGCTGCTGCACACCGTTCGCGGTGTCGGGTTCGTGCTGCGGTTGCCGTGAAGGGCCACGGGGAGCGCCGGATGCTGCTGCGCAGCCGCGTCGCGTTGATCACCGCGGCGATCGTGGCCTCGGTGATCGCGTCGATCAGCACCGTGACGTTCGTGGCGACACAGCACAACCTGCGCGCGCAGCTGGACGAGACGCTGCTCGGCGGCTGGCCGCCGCCCGGCGCGCAGGATCCTGCCCGGCCGAAGCCGGACTGGGCGGATCTGTGCCGTGCGGTGAACGGGCGCAGGCCGCCGCTGCAGCGGTTCCTCGAAGGGGTGCAGCTGCTCAAGGCGGACGGGACGACGTGCTCGCCCGCCGGTGTCGACGCGGTCGTCCTCGAGCCGTCGGACCGGACGACGCGGACGGTGACGCTGCGGGACGGCCACACGCAGTCCGGCACGCCGGTGCGGGTGCTGCTCGGTCCGGTGGAGGACGGGAACATCGTGGCGATCTCGCACAGCCTCGTCGAGGTCGAGAGCACGTTGGCCGGGCTTCGCACCGTTCTGGTCGTGGTCTCGGTGCTGGGTGCGGCGCTCGCGGCCGCGGCCGGTCTGCTGCTCACCCGCTGGACCCTCGAGCCGATGGCGCGGCTGACCGCCGCCGCCGAGGAGATCGCCCGGACCCAGGACCTGGAGTTCCCGGTGGCCGTGTCCGGTCGCGACGAGGTCGGCCGGATGGGCCGGGCGTTCGCCGCGATGACCGGTGCGCTCGCCGAGTCCCGTCGCCGCCAGCGGGCGTTGGTGGCGGACGCGGCCCACGAGCTGCGCACCCCGTTGACCAGCTTGCGCACCAACATCGACCTGCTGGCCCGCAGCGAGCGCACCGGCCGGCCACTCGCGGAGGCGCAGCGCACCCGGACGGTGGACCGGCTGCAGGTGCAGGCCGAGGAGCTCGGCGACCTCGTCACCGAGCTCGTCGTGCTCGCTCGCGACGAGCACGAATCGGAGCACGCCGACGTCGCGATGGCCACTGTTGTCCGGCAGGCGGTCCGGCGGGCCTCGAGCCGTGCCCGGGACCACACGTTCGACGTCGACAACGCCGAGTGGTCCGTCCACGGCGACGCGGGCGCGCTGGAGCGGATGGTGCTCAACCTGCTCGACAACGCGATCAAGTTCTCGCCCGCCGGGTCCGTGGTCACGGTCCGTTCGGCGGCGGGACGGATCTCCGTCGCCGACGACGGACCCGGGGTCGCACCGGAGGACCGAGGACCCGCGTTCGAGCGGTTCTGGCGCGCCCCGGCGGCGCGGGCACTGCCGGGATCGGGGCTGGGCCTGGCCATCGTCGCGGACACCGCGGCCGCCCACGGCGGGCACGCGCGGTTCGAGGACCCGCCGGACGGGCGGGGTGCCCTGGTGGTCGTCGAGTTGCCGGCCTGACCGGTAACCGGCTATCGAGGTGCCGGGCTGGCAGCACCCGCTGTGCATCATTTCTCCTCGGGAACCCGCTGGCGGATCCGCTGGCCGACGAAGCCGGCGACGTCGTCGATCTCCCGGCCGCGGACGTCGTGGCCCAGCCCGGGGTAGACGCGCAGCTCGGCGGTGGCGTGGCGAGCGAGCCACCGTTCGGTCCGCACGAGCGCGCCGGCCGGGATGACCCGGTCCTCCCGCCCGCGTCCCCAGTAGACCGGCGGCCGGGTGACGCTCAGCGCCGCGTCGCCGGGCTGCTCGTCCCGCACGACGAACCCGGCCAGGTTCACGCAGTAGGCGAACCGGTGCGGCGCCAACCGCATGAGCTGGTGCGCCATGGCGGCGCCTTGCGAAAAGCCGAGCAGCCCGATCGACGGCGCCTCGACGGTCTCCAGCCACGACAGCACGTCCAGCGCCGCGGCGTTCGCCACCGCCGGCCGAGGATCACCGATCGGGTTGCCCGCACTGGGGAACCACGCATAGCCACCGGCTTCGGGAATCCGCGCCCGCACCGAGGCGACCACGACCTCGGCCGGCAGGCGCGGGGTGATCAGCCGGTACAGGTGCGTCTCGTCGTAGCTCCAGCCGTGCAGCATTACCAGCAGCGGGCGGCCACGCTCCACTTCGGACCACAGAACCGCATCGCGGTCCATTCCCGGCTCCCGGTTCATCCCGCGGCGAACTCGGTCAGCGGGTCGGTGTGCAACGGGGTCCAGTCCAGTTCACGCTGCGCTTTGGCCGAGGTGAGCTGCTGGTCGAGGGCGAAGGCGTCGGCGATCGGGCCCATCCGCTCGCGGGCCTGCTCGAGGCTGAGGGAGACGGTCTTCCCGTCGAGCCCGGCGGCGTGGGCGCACGCCTCGGCGACTTCCTTGGCCGTCGGGTTGACCCCGCTTACGCCGAGGTACACCGAGCCCGCCGGAGCCGACAGCGCCGCCGCGTACAGCCGGGCGAGGTCGTCGAGGTGGATCAGCGCCCAGTGGTTGCCGCCGTCGGCGATGTAGGGGATCGCGCCGCTTTCCTTGCCCGGCTGGACGAAGAAGATGTCGATCAGGCGGTTGTCGCCGCCGTGGAGCAGGCCGGGCTGGACGATGACCGGTCGTCCGCCGTCGGCGGCCCGGGCCAGCACCGCGTCTTCGACGGCTTTGCGCCAGGCCACGATGGCCGGCGGGTTCCACGGCGCGCGCTCGTCCTGGAGGCCGACGGTGTCGCCGTAGACCCAGCTGCCGCCGGTGTGGACGTAGGTGCCGCCCCCGACGCCGTCCTGCATCGCGGTGGCGGCCGCCAGGTCCTCCTCGCCGGTGGTGGCCTGGGCGAGGTGGATCACGGCTTCCGCCCGCGCCGCCGCCCGGGTGAGGACGTCGAGGTCGGTCAGGCCACCACGGACCGCGCTCGCCCCGGCGGCGACCACGACCGCCTCGGCGCGCTCGCTGCGCGCGAGCGCCTCGACGGTGTGCCCTTGCCGTACCAGCTCGCCGATGGTCGCGCGGCCGATGTAGCCGGAGCCGCCCGTGAGGAAGATCTTCATCGCTGTCCCTTCGCCCGTGTTTCGTTCCTCCTCCACGGTGGCCCGGGCCCCCGGCATGCGTCCAAGACCCGTTCCGCGCGCTGTGATGCCGCGACGGCATCACGGACCTGCGATGATGGGGGTGACGGGAGCGGGAGGTGCGCCGACGTGGACTTCGACCTGCGGAAGCTGCGGTACTTCGTCGCGGTCGCCGAAGAGCTGCACTTCGGCCGGGCCGCCGCGCGGCTGCACATCGCCCAGCCGGCGTTGTCGCGCCAGATCCGCGCCCTCGAGGACGAGCTCAAGACGCTCCTGTTCGTCCGCGACCGCCGGACCACGGTCCTCACGGCGGCGGGCGAACAGCTCCTCGCCGACGCCCGGGACCTGCTGGCGGCGGCCGAAGCCGTGCACCGGAGGGTCACGGCCGCGGCCGAGGCGAAGCCGGTGCTCACCGTCGGCTTCATGCCGGGCATCGTGGTCACCCCGGCCGTGCAGGTACTGGCCCGGCGGCGACCGGAGGTCAGCGTCCGGCTGCTGCGCACGAGCTGGCACGACCAGGTGGAGGTCGTCCATGACGGCCGGGTGGACGTCAGCATCGTCAGGTTGCCGGTCGATCAGCGCGGGCTGACCGTACGGCCGCTGTTCACCGAGCCGCGCGTCGTGGTGGTGCCCGCCGGGCACCGGCTGGCCGGGAAGGAGTCCGTGTCGGTCACCGAACTCGCCGACGAGCACCTGCTGCAGGACCCCGACGCCGTCCCGGAGTGGCGGGACATCGCCCTCGAGCTGCGCAAGCCGGACCGCCCCGAAGTGCCGCGCATGAACAGTGTCGAAGAGAAACTGGAACTGATCGCCGCCGGAGCGGGGATCAGCGTCATCCCGTTGTCGACGGCGACGTTCTACACCCGCTCGGACGTCATCGGCATCCCGGTCGAGGACATCGGGCCGAACCAGGTCTCCTTGGCCTGGCTCGCGACGCGCCGGTCACCCCTGATCGACGCTTTCCTCGACGCCGCGGAAAGCCTGGTGCCCTAGTCCTCTCCGCAGATTGACTTACGCGGCAAGTCATTCCGGCCCGCCGGCGGGCCATCGGCTGAGGCTCGGGATGGTCCGCTCAGGTGAGCCATGCGGTGGAGAGCAGCCTTGGAGCAGCCTCCCAGCCGAGGTTCGCTGACCCGTGCGAACCCGGCGCGTCTGGCTTCCTCGATTTTCGCCCACAGTTGGGGCAGGGTGTGCACCTCGGCCAGTGGCGCTCCGGTCCGTCTACTGACCTGCCGGCGCAGCTCCCGGTGAGGTCGCGTGGTCATCGGTCAGGAGGAACATGCCCGCGGCGATGCCGAGCATCGTGAACACGCCCCGTGGCCAGAAGATATGGCTGTCGAAGAAGGACAGGCTCGCGGTCAGGAGGATCACGGCACCCGGGACGGCACGCCACGATGCTCGCCGTACCGCTGCGCTCGCCAGCAGCAGATTGGCCGCGAGGAAGCAGGCGGCGCCGACGTGGCCGAGAGTGTCACCGATGTCGAACACCGCTCCGACGACTGGAGTGGCACCGTGTTGCGCGTGGACCACCGTGCCCGCGGCGATGCCGGCTACGGCGTCGAGTCCTCCGTAGAAGGCCGCGAAGCAGAACGCCGCGACTCGGCCCGCCAGGCGGAGTGGCCGGGGTGCTGACGAGAGCAGGTGCCACTGGGCGACGGCCAGCAAGGGGAACACGGGCAGCAGGACGACGTGCAGCGAGGTCCACCACGGTGCGCTTGCCGTGTTCAGCGCCAAGGGGTGCGCCAGGCCGAATCCGGCAAGCGTGAGTCCGGGTGCGGCGTGACCGGCGGCGTGCAGCCATCGCGAGCGAGCCATCGCCTGACCGTATCCGCCTTCCGGACGTCGGCCACTTACCGAATCCTTACCGCGACGCCTGCTGGGTGCTGTTGCCGGTGCCCGGAAGCTTCTTGTGACAGCTGCGATGATGCTTGGCAAGGGTTCGTTCCCGGACCACCCCCGTTCCGTGGACGGGGTCAGCGGCCCCGTTCCTCCGGTGCCGGTGCCGTGCTGAACTGGCCTTGCCAGGTGGCCTGGGCGCCGGAGTCGCCGATGCGGTAGATGTCGAAGGCCGCCGCGCCGGCGGCCGCGATCGACAGCACGGCGAGCACCACCGTGACGGCCGTCGAGGCCGGGGCCAGGAAGGTGCGGCCCGAGCGCCCGGTTTCCCGGCGGCGCCACCACACCAGCAGGGCCAGGACGGCGACCGGGATCGCCACCCGGATCGCCGTGTCGCCGAGCTCGGTGTGGGTGCGCACCAGGGGAGTCGGCGCGACCCGTCGTTCGAGCCATTCGCCCGCTTCGGTGGTGATCGGAACCAGGATCACGACGACGACCGACAGGATCGCGTTCGGGCCGGCGAGCTTGGCGCGCGCGGCGGGCCACAGCGCGCTGAGCACCAGGAGCAGGGCGGACAGCGGCAGCAGCACGACGATCGCGTGCACGAGCAGGATGTGGGCGGGCAGGCCGTTGACGGTGGTCATGGTGTCCTTTGTGGAGGGATGCGGGAGCCGGGGCGGGGGTCGAAGCCGCCGGGTAGCCAAGCGTCGAAGTAGCCGTCGGTTCGGTCTCGTGGTTGGTCGCACAGCGCCAGGACTTCGGTGAGCCACGGGTGCCGGTCGTCGCGGGCGAGCTCGCCGTGGCGGAGGGCGCTGACCTGGCTGTGCGGCCGGCCGCGCAGGTGCACGCCGGCCTGGGTGCCCATGACGGGCCGCGTCCAGGACCGCCGGGGCGTGGTGGTCACCGGTGGGCCTGGTCGATCGCCGACTGCAGGGACTGCTGGTAGCCCTCGGAGGTGTAGGTGGCGCCGCTGACGGTGTCGATCCGCGCGCTCTGCGCCTGCAGGGTCTCCTGGTTCAGCTCCGGCACGGCTGTGGAGTTGATCCGCACGTCGCGGCCGCTTTCCTGCGGGTACTCGATCGCGTCCGCCGCGGTGATCCGGCCGCCCGCGATGGTGATGCGGACCTGGACCGGGCCGTAGCGGGTGTCGGCGGCCTCGCCGGTGAACGTCCCGTCGCCGCCGCCCGCACTGACTGTGGCAGGCGGGCTTGCCGGGCGGGACGGCTGGGTCCGGCCGGTGGCGACGGGTGTGGCGTCCGTGCTCGTGCGATAGCTGAACAGCAGCACGACGACGGACACGGTCGCCGCGGCGGCGATGGCGATCCGGCGCATCGGGAGTCTCCTTTCCTACCAGGCGAATCGTTCGCAGTGGACGCGGTCGGCGGGGACGCCGGCCCGGCGCGCGCTGTCGAGCACGGCGCCGGTCCAGGCGTCGGGCCCGCAGACGTAGACGTCGTGGTCGGCGATGTCCGGCACGAGGTGGCGCAGCACCTGCTCGTCGGGCACCGGGGCGTACTCCGCGGGCAGCCAGGAGGTCCGGTGGTGGGGGCGCGGACCGAGCAGGTAGTGGATCCGGATGCCGCGGCGGGCGGCCAGGTCGTCGAGTTCCTGCCGGAACAGCAGGTCCGCCGGGCGGCTGGCGCGGTGGAACAGCACGGCTTCCCCAGGCCGGTAGGGGAGTTCTTCCAGCAACGCCCGCAACGGGGTGATCCCGATGCCGGAGGCGAACAGGGCGATCTTCCATCCTTTTCGGACCGTCGCGGTGAGCCGGCCGTACGGGCCTTCGAAGTAGGCCCGGGTGCCCGCCTGCAAGGTGGCCAGGCGGCGGCTGCCCGGACCGAGGTCCTTGGCCGTGATCCGCAGCCGGTGCCCGTCGGGTGCGGCGGAGAGCGAGAACGGCTTGCCGCGCGTCCAGCCGGGTCCGGAGGGGAACCGCCAGACGCAGAACTGGCCCGCGGCGGTGGGGAGCCGGTCGAGGTCACGGCCGCGCAGGTACACCGACACGACCCCGCGGCCTTCCGGCACGACCTCCTCGACGACCAGCCGGTGCCGCGCGTTGAGCCACACCGGCCGGGCCACCCGGAACACGAGCACGGCACCCGCCGCCGCGCCGTACGCGGTCCACCAGAACGCGGTCGCCACCGGCGAGGCGGTGAAGTCCGCGCCGGTCCAGAGCTGGTGGGGGAGGGCGAGACCGGCGCCGAGGTAGGCGTAGAGGTGCAGCAGGTGCCAGGACTCGTAGCGCAGCCGCCGCCGGGCCGCGCGCACCGACGTCGCGGCGACCATGCCGAGCGCGGCGGTCCCGGCGGCGGCCAGGAGCATGCCCGGGTAGGTCGTCACCAGCGTCCACGCTTCGCCCAGCACTCCGGAGCGGTCGGTCGCCGCGTAGCCGAGGGTGATGAGAACCAGGTGCGCGGCCAGCAGCGTGATCGAGGTGAAGCCGACGAGCCGGTGACGCCGGGCCAGTTCGTCCTGACCGTAGCTGCGCTCGACCCACGGGATGCGCGCCATCAGCAGCAGCTGGAGCAGCAGGAGGTCGGCCGACAGCAGTCCGGTGAGCCGTCCGGTGGAGGTGAAGAAATCGGTGGCGAGGTCCTGCAGGCCACGGCCGGACACCCAGAGCGCGACCACGAACAGCACACTCGCCCAGGCGGTGAGCCCGGCGATGTCGCGCCACCACCCGCGGACCGTGGGCCGCGCGAGACGGCGGGTGGCGAGCGTGGTGGCGGACATCGGGCTCCTCGGGTGATCGCTACGGGATCCACCCTTCCGAAGCCCGGTTAGCCGTCGACGTGACCAGGGTGAGAGTTCGGTAAGAGCCGATCCGCGCCGACGGTGAACCCGACCACCGCGCCGCCGCCGGGGCGCGGCCCGGCGAAGACCGACCCGCCGTGGGCCAGCGCGATCTCCCGCACGATGGCCAGGCCGAGGCCGGAGCCGGGCAGGCCACGGGCGCCGTCCGCGCGGTGGAAGCGGTCGAACACCCGGGCCACGTCGTCGTCGCCGATGCCGGGGCCGCGGTCGAGGACCTCGACGCGACCGTCCCGCGCGACGGCTTCGATCGGGCCCTCGGGCGCGAACTTCACGGCGTTTTCCAGCAGGTTCGTCACCGCGCGTTCCAGGGCTTTCGCCTGGCCGGTCAGCGCGGACGCGTCGGTCTCGACGGTGATGGCACGCCCCGACCGTCGCCGGACGCGCTCGGCGGCGCGTTCGACGACCTCGTCCAGCCCGACCGGCGCCGGCTCCTCGGCCTCGTACCGGCGGGTGGCCAGTTCGACGAGCTCATCGACCAGGTGGGTCAGCTCGCGGGTCTCCCCGTCGACGTCGTCGAGCAGGCGCGCCCGGGACTCCGGGGTGAGCTCGGCGAACCGGCGCAGGACACTGGCGTTGGTGCGGAGGCTGGTCAGCGGCGTCCGCAGCTCGTGGGCGGCGTCCTGGACCAGGCGTTCCTGGTCGGCGCGGGCGTCGGCGAGCCGGCCGAGCATCCGGTCGAACGACGTCGCGAGCCGGCCGACCTCGTCGCGGCCGCCGGTCGGGACGGCGACGTCGTCGAGGCGGCCGTCGCTGACCTGCTCGGTCACGTCGGTCAGCCGGACCAGCCGCCGGGTGATCTGCCGGGCCAGCAGCCACCCGGCCAGCGCCGCGACGGCCAGGACGAGCGCGCTGACGCCGGTGATCCGGGCGGCCAGGCCCTTCAGGACGTGCCGGGATTCGTCGACGTCGATGCCGAGCTCGATGGCGCCGCGGCCGGGCCCGAGGGCCACGGTGATCACCCGGTAGTCGTCGCGGCCCGCGGTGAAGTCGTCGTACCGGTGGTCGCCGAGGGAGCCGGTGGCGGCCAGTGCCCGATCGGCGTCGGCGACGGGGAGGCGCACCGGGCGGCCGCCGAGGGGCCGGGTGGTGCCGTCCGGGGCGATCGCTTGGGCCACCATGGGCTGGGCCTCGTCGTGGTCGTCGTCATCGGGGCCGCGGGTGACCGGGCTCGGCGCGAGGACCTGCGTCGCCCCGGCGGCGACCTCCGCCGACGTCGTGAGCAGCGACCGGTCCAGCTCGGCGTTGATCCGCTGGGACGCGGCCTGGTAGCTGAAGACCCCGACGAGGATCGCCACCGCCGCGCCGACCCCGGCAAAGGCGATCGCGAGCTTGCTGCGCAGGTTCATGCCGGCCGCACCGAGTAGCCGACCCCGCGGACGGTGTGGATCAGCCCGGCCGCCCCGGCCTGTTCCAGCTTGCGGCGCAGGTACCCGATGTAGACGGCCAGGTTCTTGGAGTCCGCGCCGAACTCGTAACCCCAGATCCGCTGGTAGATCGTGGTGCGGTCGAGGACGATCCCGGCGTTGCGCACGAGCAGTTCGAGCAGGTCGAACTCGGTTTTCGAGAGCGTGATCTCAGTGCCCTGCCACCACACCCGCCGCGCGGCCGGGTCGACCGCGAGCTCGCCCAGCCGCAGCGTCCGCCGCGCGTCCGGTTCGGGGGAGATGCGGCGGAGCAGGGCTCGCAGGCGCGCGAGGAGTTCGTCGAGTTCGAAGGGCTTGGGCAGGTAGTCGTCGGCCCCGGCGTCCAGCCCGGCCACCCGGTCGGGGGTTTCGACGCGGGCGGTGAGCATGAGGATCGGGGTGGGATCGCCTTCGGCCCGCAGGACGCGGCACACACCGAGGCCGTCGACGCCGGGCATCATCACGTCGAGGACGATCACGTCGAAGTCGTCCCGCCGGGCCGTGGCGAGGGCGCTGACGCCGTCGGTCACCTCGGTGACGTGGTAACCCTCGAGGTCGAGCGCTCTGACCAGCGACTCCCGGATGGCGCGGTCGTCGTCGGCGAGCAGGACGCGGTGCGGCATGGCCGCCATGATGCCCTCGCGCGCGCTTCGCGTCCTGCCAGGGCTTCGGGGGCGTCGGCTCCGAACGCGCTGCGGCCCACCTACCGCGCAAGCCGCTGGAAACGTCCGTAGGGCGCTGCTTCGATCAAAGTGACGCGGACGGTGGTGCCGTCGGGGACCCGGTAGGTCCGTTGCTCGCCTGGTCCGGCGCCGGCCAGGGCCCGGCCGAGCGGGGAGTCCGGCGAGCAGACCTCGAGGTCATCCTGTTCGGTCTCGTCGCGTGAGCCGAGCAGGAAGGTTTCGGCGGTGTTGGTGTCGTTGTACCGGACGGTCAGCACCATGCCCGGTTCGGCGACCCCGTCGTCGGGTGGCAGCAACACAGCTGGACGCCGTAGCCCCCGAGCACGTTCACCAGCCGGTCCAGCGTCACCATGACTCGTTCCTACCGCACGTCGCCGCCTGGTGAGAGGGCGGTGATTGTCGTATAACGATCTATACAACAAGGCTGACGTGGTCAGCGCGGCCAAGATCACTGTCGTCCTCCGCTGCTAGCGTGCTGGGGTGAGCAACCCGTTGATCGCGCAGACCCAGGACTCGACGAAGGCCTACTCCGGCATCTCGCTCCTGGAATCCGCCAACGACCTCGCGTCCGCCATCGAGAGCGGCGACTGGGCCTCGGTGGCGATGGGCGCGGTCGGCACGGCGCTCGACGCCCTGTCGATGGCCATGGATCCGTTCGGCGCGATCCTCGCCGCCGGCGTCAGCTGGTTGCTGGAGCACGTCGGCCCGCTCAAGGAGGCGCTCAACGCGCTCACCGGCAACGCCGACGAGATCCAGGCCCAGTCCGAAACCTGGGCCAACGTCGCCAAGGAACTCGGCAGCGTCTCCGCGGACCTGACCGACGCCATCAAGGCCGATCTGCAGTCGTGGTCCGGACCGGCCTCGGACGCCTACCGGCAGCGCGGACAGGACGTGGCCACGACCCTGCAAGCGGCGCAGAAGGGCTGCGAAGGTGCCTCCAGCGGCGTCAAGACCGCCGGCGAGGTCGTGGCCGCGGTCCGCACGCTGGTGCGCGACATCATCTCCGAACTCGTCGGCCACCTGATCAGCTGGGCGCTGCAGGTCATCTTCACCCTCGGCATCGGCCTCACCTGGGTCGTCCCCCAGGTCGTCACCGCGGTCGCGAAAACCGCCTCGAAGATCACCGATCTGGTCACCAAGCTCGTCAAGGCGCTCAAGGCCTTGGTGCCGCTGCTGAAGAGGGCGGGAACGCTCTTCGAGGACGCGGGCAAGGCGCTCAAGAACATCAAGCCTGGCAAGGTCACCCCGCCGCCCAAGGCCGGCGACATCAACGGAACCCCGAAGGCGCCACCGGTGAAGACCCCCGGCGGCGACGGCGGGGGCACCCCCAAGGACCACACACCGCCACCGGCGGCCAAGGGCGGCGACGACACCACCCACGCCTCCGGCGCCGGCGACGGCGGCGCCAAGGGCGGTGGCGGCACCCCACCACCGCCGAAGACCGACGAGGCGCCGCCCAAGACCGACCCCGAACCGCCTCCGGCGCAGACCTCGAAGGGGCTGGGGGACGACAAGACGACCACCTCGGGCTCCGGTGGTTCCGGAAGTTCCGGCGGCGGCAAGAGCATCAAGGACAGCAACGCGAACCCGCACGAGAACGGCACCCCGCCGCCGGACCGGTCGGTGTGCGGCGACCCGATCGACGTGGCGACCGGGTGGATGCTGCTGACGCAGACGGACCTGGAGATCCCCGGCGCGTTGCCGCTGGAGGTGTCGCGCACGCACATCTCGTCGTACCGCGCGGGCCGCTGGTTCGGCCCGGCGTGGAGCTCCACCGTGGACCAGCGGCTCGAGGTCGAGGACGACGGCGTGCACGTCGCGCTCGTCGACGGAAGCCTCCAGAGCTACCCCGTGCCGGTGAGCTCCCCGGTGCTGCCGGTGGCGGGCCCGGCCCGGCCGCTGCGGCGGGTCGAGGGCGGCTACCTGGTCGAGGATCCGCAGCAGCAGCACACGCTGTTCTTCGAGGAGTCCGCCGACGGCGTGTTCCCGCTGCGGACGATCTTCGACGGCGACGGCAACCGCATCGACGTGGTGCCCGGGGCGAACGGGGTGCCGGCGGAGCTGGTCCACTCCTCCGGGGACCGGGTGCTGTTCGACAGCGCGGGCGGCCGGATCACCGCGTTGCGGGCCGCCGACGGCACGGTCGTCGCGAGCTACTCCTACGACGCGCGCGGCCGGCTGACCGAGGTCGTCGACGCGGCCGGCACCCCGACCCGCTTCAGCTACGACGCCGACGGTCGGATCGTGCGCTGGGAAGACGTCAACGGCCGCTGGTACGGCTACGGCTTCGACGCCGCGGGCCGGGTCGTGCAAGCCCGCGGGACCGACGGCTACCTCGACTGCACGATCGACTACGACCGCGAGAAGCTCGTCACGAGCGTCACCGACTCGCTCGGCGCGGTGCGCCGCTTCCACCTCGACGACCGGCTCGCCGTGATCGCCGAGACCGACGCGCTGGGCCACACCACCAGCCTCGCCTACGACGAGCACGGCAGGCTGCTCACCCGGACCGACCCGCTGGGCCGCCAGGTCCGCTACGAGCGGGACCGGGCCGGCCGGGTCGTCGCGATCACCGCGCCGGACGGCACGCGGTCGCTGACCGAGTACAACGAGCAGGGCCGCCCGGTCGCCGCGATCGGTCCCGACGGCGCCACGTGGCGCTACGAGTACGACGAGCGCGGCAAGGTCACCGGTGTCGTCGACCCGCTCGGGGCCCGGACCTCCTACGCCTACGACGAGCGCGGCAACGTCGCCGTGGTCACCGACGCGCTCGGCGGCACCACCCGGATCGCCTCCGACGCGGCGGGCCGGGCGCTGACCGTCGAGGACGAGGACGGCGCCGTCACCCGCTACACCTACGACCTGCTCGGCCGCACCACGTCGGTGACCGACGAGCTGGGCGCCGTCACCCGGTTCGCGTGGGCGGCGGGCGACCAGCTCGCCGAACGGATCGAGCCGGACGGCGCGACGTGGCGGTGGAAGGACTCCGCCGTCGGGAACACCGACGAGAGCACCGACGCGCGCGGCAACACCACCCGCACCGAGTACGCGCAGTTCGACCTGCCGGTGGCCGAAACCGGCCCGGACGGCGCGCGGCTCGCCTACGCCTACGACACCGAGCTGCGCCTGGTGTCGGTGACCAACGAGCAAGGCCTGGTCTGGCACTACCGCTACGACCCCGCCGGGAACCTCGTCAGCGAGACCGACTTCAACGGCCGCACCCTCCACTACCGCTACGACGCCGCCGGGCAGCTGATCGGCCGGACGAACGGCGCGGGGGAGACCACGACGCTGGAGCGCGACGTGATGGGCCAGGTGGTCCGCCGCGTCACGGGCGAAGACGTCGCGACCTTCGCCTACGACGAGGCCGGCCGCATGGTCTTCGCGCGCAACGCCGACGCCGAGGTCACCTTCGCCTACGACGCGCTGGGCCGCGTGGTCGCCGAGACGGTGGACGGACGCGTGGTCCGCTCGGAGTACGACGAGCTCGGTCGGCGCCGCGCGCGCCAGACCCCGTCGGGCGCGGTGTCGCGCTTCGAGTACGGACCGGCCGGCACGCTCGCCGCGCTGCACGTCGGGAACCGCTCGCTGCGCTTCGAGCACGACCTCGCCGGCCACGAGCGGGTCCGCCGCTTCGGTGCCGCGGAACTGCGCCAGAGCTGGGCCCCGGGCGACCGGCTGGTGGCCCAGACGGTCGTCGCGGGCCAGCGCACGACCCAGCACCGCGAATACGGGTACCTCGCCGACGGTTACCTGGCTTCGGTGGCCGACGCGATCACCGGTCCCCGCACCTTCGAGGTGGACCGCTCGGGCCGCGTCCAGGCTGTCGTGGGCCGCGGCTGGCAGGAGAACTACGTCTACCACCGGACCGGTGTCGTCGCCCGGGCGCAGACGCCGGGCGCGCCGACGGCCGGGCCACGCGAGTACCGCGGCACCCTGCTCACCGCCGCGGGCGCGGTCCGCTACGCCCACGACCCCGAAGGCCGCACCACCCTGCGCGGTGCCGGGCCGGCGGGCCCGCAGTGGCAGTTCCGGTGGAACGCCGAGAGCCGCCTGACCTCGGTGCTCACGCCGCGGGGCGAGCACTGGCGCTATCGCTACGACGCACTGGGCCGGCGGGTCGCCAAGCAGCGCGTCACGCCGGACGGCCGAGTGGCCGAGCAGGTCCAGTTCGCCTGGGACGGCGACGCGCTCGCCGAACAGGTGCGCTCCGGACCCGGTCAGCCCCCGGTCGCCACCGTGTGGGAGTGGGAACCGGGGACCGGCCGCGCTCTCACCCAGACCGAACGCGTCCTCGGCGCGCCGGGCGAGCGGTTCCACACGATCGTCACCGACCTCGCCGGCACACCGAGCGAGCTGCTGGAGGAATCCGGCGAGGTCGCGTGGCACCGCCAGGCCACGCTCTGGGGCAAGGTCCTCGACGGACCCGGCCGCACCACCACGCCGTTGCGGTTCCCCGGCCAGTACCACGACGCCGAAACCGGGCTGCACTACAACCTCAATCGCTACTACGACCCCGAGGTCGGCCGTTACCTGTCCCACGACCCGCTGGGCCTCGACCCGGGCCCGGACTCGCAGGCCTACGTCCACAACCCGACCGCGCTGGCCGACCCGCTCGGCCTCGCTCCGACCGTCACCCCGTGCGCGGCGAAGAAGAAGCAGCAGGCGGCCGCCTCCGGTTCCTCGAAGTCCAAGGTGAGCAAGTCGAAGCAGCAGCTGGTCGGTACCGGCGGCGCGGGCCCGAGCAAGAAGGCCCCCAAGGTGAAGACCAAGCCGGACGGCAACCCCGCGAAGTCCGACGGCTCGTACGGCACGACGAAACACGAGCAGGCGCGCACCTGGGAGAAGTACCAGAACGAGATCAAGAACGACTCGACCTGGAAGGACCCGAACAAGCTCGTCAGCGGCAAGACGCACGAGTCCGAACACCCGATCGGGTACAAGGCCATCGGCGGCGACGAGTTCCAGCGGGCGAACGCCCACGACACCCAGATCCGTGACGGCGTCAAGGCCGGCGATCGCGGGCCGAAAACCGCGGACGAGGCCGCGAACATCAAGGACGCCCGGCGCATGGAAGACGACGCTCCCGCTTACCAGGAGTCGGCGCAGGCGCACCGCGACAACATCGGCACCGGCGTGCGCGGCGAGAAGGACGGCTCGGGGTTCAACGCCGACACCTACCGCGAATCCCTCGGCAACACGTTGCGGGAGGGCCGGCCGAGCGACGGCGTCCAGCTCAACCAGCTCACCTACGCCCACCAGCACAAGGACGGGGGCATGATCGACAACCCGGCCTACATCAGCGACAAGAAGACCCCCGGAGTGCCCGCGCGAATCCAGAACTGGGAGCCGAACCCGCACTACAAGAACGACATCGAGACTCCCAACGAGCCGAAGATGACCCACGCGGAGCAACCCGCCCCCGGACGGGACAGCTTCCGTCCCACCGCCGGGACCGTGCAGGGCAAGGTCGCCGACGACTCCTACCACCACATGGTGGACAAGATGGAGGGCAAGTCGGTCGAGTACAGCGACGGCACCGGCGGTGTCGGCAAGCCGGGCGGCACCACCCACACCCCGCCGGTCTCGCACGACGACGTCATCGAGATGCACACGGCGCGCGACGTCGTGCGGGACGGCGCCAACGTGTCCAAAGAGGACATGCCGATGTTCCTCCACGACAAGGAGATGGGCCACCGCCTCGGGCAGCCGACCGACGCGGACAAGCAGAAGTACTGGAACGACGACGTCAAGGACGTCGACATGTCGGACCAGGCGGTGCGCGACCGGATCCAGGCGCAGCAGGAACGCATGCAGCAGATGGTCGGCCAGCAGCGCGCCGGCCGCGGACCGGGCTGGGCCGCCGACCCGGACGCCATGGAGGTCGACGGATGACCCCCGGTCGCCCCTGAGGGTTCGGCGCAGCGCCGATTTCCGGCCTGAGGATTGGATACGCAATGGGACGTTCGTCGGTGTTCACTTTCCAGTACATCGCCATCGACACAGAGGCTGGTGTCACGCCGGAGGAGTTCGAGACCTTCGTGCGCGAGGAAGGCGTTCACCTGCCCTTGTACCCGGGGTGGCGGTGGACTCTGCTGCGCGGGTTGCGCGGAGAGCGGACCGGGCAGTACCTGATGTTGTACGAGATCGAGAGCGCCGAGCAGCGCGACCGCTACGTCACGGCACGGGGTGAGCAGACCGAGCCGGCGCGGCAGTTCTGGGCGCGGCACCCGGAGGCGGAGCAGGTGCTGGCGCGGTGGCGGCGGCTGGGCACGTTCGCTGAGCTGCCGACGTTGTTCACCGACTACCGGCTGCTGGCCGACAATCCGCGGAGCACGGTCACGCCCGGCCCCCGCTACCGCGACCGCCCGGGGGAGGAGCCCGTCGCCCGGGTCATCGGGATCCACAACCTGGCGTTGCGCGCCGGGGTGACCGAGGAGGTGTTCGACCGGTTCATCGCCGAGAACCACCACCGGATCGACGACTACCCGGACTGGCGGTTCCACGTGCTCAAGGGCGAGCGGGGCAACCGCCTCGACCAGTACGTGATGATGATGGAGATCGCGAGCCTGGACGCGCTGGACGTCTTCTACCCCGAGCCCGACATCGCCACCGGCGAGGCCGCGGAGTTCGCGGCCGCCCACCGCGACACCAAGCAGATGTACGAGGAGTGGAAGCAGCTGGCCTCGTTCTCGGGCTCGCCGCAGATCTACACGGACTACCTCGCCGTCGCGGAGAACCCGGCGTAGCCCCGCACGACCGGGACAGGCCCTCTACGAGGCGCCCGCAAGCGCCTGCGCCTGGTCGCCGCGCGCACCCGCGCCAACCTCACCGCGGCCGGTTCGCCGCCGGGTCGTCTCGAGTGGACGGCATGCGAGACGCGCGGCAGTCAGCCGCGCCGGACGTTAGGCTGGCGTCCCGACGAACACAGGCCGGTCAGCGGCCGTCCGCGAGGAGCTGTCATGCCAGCCGATCGGGCCGTTGCCCGTACCCGCCATCCCCGCCACCAGCGCCGCGGTGAGGCCCGGCTGCCGGCCGCGGTCGCGACGCTCGTGGCCATCGCGCTGTACCTGGCGTTGCCGGAACAACTGCTGGTCGCGCCCCGGTTCGTCGTGCCCGCGCTGGAGTTCCTGCTCTTGGTGCCGCTGATCGCGATCAACCCGCGGCGCGTCACCCGGCAGACGCGGCTCTCCCGTGTCCTGTCGCTGTCGCTGGTCGCGGTCATCGGCGTCACCAACCTGGGTGCTCTGGCGCTGCTCATCCACGACCTCGTCGCCGGCGCCGCCGACAGCGGCCAGGCCCTGCTGCTGGGTGCGCTGCAGGTGTGGCTGACCAACGTGATCGCGTTCGGCCTGGCCTACTGGGAGCTGGACCGCGGCGGCCCGGTCAAACGCACCCAGGCCGGCCGCGCCGACCTGCCCCTGGCCGATTTCCGGTTCTCCCAGGACGAGAACGACGACGCCGTCGAGGAGGTCGCCGCGGGCTCCAGCGTCAAGTCCGACTGGGTGCCGACCCTGCTGGACTACCTGTACGTGTCGGTGACCAATTCGACGGCGTTCAGTCCCACCGACACCATGCCGCTGTCGTCGCGGGCGAAGGTGCTGATGGCGGTGCAGAGCGTCGCGGCGCTGCTGACTTCGTTGCTGGTCATCGCCCGCGCGGTCAGCGTGCTGAAGTAACTCAGGCGCGGGCGAGGACTTCTCCGTGCGGGATCAGCAGCCAGCCGTCGGGGTGCGCTGCCCAGTCCAGCCACGCCCGGGCGATGCCGTCGAGGTCGGCCTGCGTGGCCAATCCGCGGTCGAGGGCCATTTCGCCGACGGAGGAGTGGATCCGCTCGGCCCACATGTCGCCCCACTTCGAGCGTTCGTCCGGGGTCGCATAGCACCACACGGAAGCGGACGGCGTGACCTCGGTGAACCCGGCTTCGTGTGCCCACGCGAGCAGGCGCCGACCGGCATCGGGCTCGGCGTCGTTGCCGCGGGCCACGGCCCGGTACAGGTCCTGCCAGTCATCGAGCCGGGGGTCCTCGGGCCACCACCGGAACGCGCCGTAGTCGGCGTCGCGAACTGCGACGACTCCGCCGGGCCGCGTCACCCGCCGCATCTCGCGGAGAGCGGCGACGGGGTCGGACAGGTGCTGGAGCACTTGGTGGGCATGGGTGACGTCGTAGCTGTCGTCGGGATCGGAGAGCGAGTACGCGTCATCGACGGCGAACTCGACGGACACCCCACGCCGGGCGGCGTTCGACCGGGCGGAGGGGAGTGGGGCTTCGGTGATCTCGACTCCGCGCACCCGCCCGGGTGCGACGGCTTCGGCGAGGTCGGCCGTGATGCTGCCCGGACCGCAGCCGACGTCGAGCAGGTCGAGCCCCGGGCGGAGCAGCGGTAGGAGGTAGGCCGCCGAACTGGCGGCAGTGCGCGCCGCATGGCTTGCCACGACGACTTCGGCGTGGCCGTGGGTGTAGACGTCCTTTCCTGCCATAGCCAACCCTCGTTCTCAGATGATGAGACAATGTGTCCGCATGTTGAACGGTACTCCTGGCTGCCCTTCTCGGGCAATGGACTGCCGTACACGACGAGGCCGGCTGCGAACCGGCGTAGGTCACAGGCCAGGTCATAATCGGCCGGCCTTCGATTCAGCAGATCGGATGAATTGGTGTGGAGTCCTCGCCGCGACGAGCTCGGTAACGCCGAAGCCCGACGGCGGGTCGGCGCCTGAAATCGGTCGTGGCAGGCGCCAGGTCGATCGCTCCTTTTAGGACACGTGCGTGAGAATGAGCGCATGAACCTCCTGCTCCTCGCCGCCGCCCTCGCCATGGTCATCCGGTCGCTGGCGGCGGCCCGGCTCGACCGGTGGAACCTGGGCGCGCCGGTGGTGATGGTGCTGGCCGGTGTCCTCGTCGGCCTGCTGTACGAGGACTCCATCGCGGCCGTGCTGAACACCGAGGCCGTGCAGCACGTCGCGGAAATCATCCTCGCGGTGCTGCTGTTCGTCGACGCCACCGAGGTCCGCGGCGGACGTCTGTGGGGCGGCTACCCCGGCCTGGTGGCCAGGGTGCTGTTCGTCGCCCTTCCGGTGAGCCTCGCGCTGGCGGCGCTGCTGGGCTGGCTGCTGTTCCCCGGCCTTCCGTGGGCCGTGCTGCTGCTCATCGCCGGCGTCACCATGCCGACCGACTTCGCGCCGGCGGAACACCTCGTGCGCGACCGCACGCTGTCGATGCGGGTCCGCAGCGTGCTGAACGTGGAAAGCGGCTACAACGACGGGATCGTCTCGCCCCTGTTCCTGTTCGCGCTGATCCTGGCCGGCGACCACTCGCAGCAGCGGACCCCGGTCGACGCGCTCGCCACCGCGCTGCCCTTCGCGCTCAAGGCTGTGGTCGCCGGGGTCGTGCTCGGCAGCCTCCTCGCCTGGCTGCTGGACCGGGCCCACCACACCGGCTGGGTGACGCCCCAGTCCGGGCGCCTCGTGGTGTTGCTGGCACCGCTGCTGACCTACGCCGCGACCGTCGCCATCGACGGCAACGGCTTCGTCGCCTCGTTCGTCTGCGGCACCGCCTTCCGCTACCTGCACCGGCTGCTCAAGGCCCGCCGGGTCCGCGACGGCCGGGCCGACCGCGCGGAGGTCCGGGCCGACGCCCTGAGCAAGGACCTGCACCTGCTGGAGGACGTGACTACGGTGCTGACCACGACCATGTGGTTCGTCGTCGGCATCGCGGCGATCCTCGCGTTCTCGCTGGGCGTTTCGTGGCAGGTCGTCCTGTTCTGCGCCGCGGTGCTCACGGTGGTCCGCGTGTTGCCGGTGCTCCTCTCGCTGGCGGGGTCGAAGCTGTCCAGCCGGGAACGCCTGCTCATCGGTGCGCTGGGCCCGCGCGGCACGACCACGATCGTGTTCGGGCTCCTGGCGTTCAACAAGCTGCCCGAGGGGCCGGCCGCGGACACGATCCTGGTCATCACCGTGGTCTGCGTCCTGGGCAGCGTGGTGCTGCACGGCATGGGCGCCAAGCCGCTGACGCACCTGCTGTCTCGCCCGGGTCGCTGACGCTGCCCGGCGGGGAACCAGCGCGGACCAGCACCACGCGCGGCCGGCTCGGGTGTGCCGAGCTGTCAACGACACCCGGCTCTGCCGTCCTTGATGAGGTGGAGCTGGGGGTGTTTGGCCGTGCGCTGGTCCCCGGAGGACTGGCCGCGCAGGCGCCTGCCGAGCCAAGGGCCGAGAAAGGTGGCCGCCCAACGCAGTTCAGCGGTGGCGCGCCATTGTGTT
Source organism: Amycolatopsis sp. cmx-13-12 (assembly GCA_049998155.1). Taxonomy (GTDB): domain Bacteria; phylum Actinomycetota; class Actinomycetes; order Mycobacteriales; family Pseudonocardiaceae; genus Amycolatopsis. The sequence continues at coordinate 139,222 of JAEBES010000005.1, forward strand.
GACGGTCGGATGGGCAACGGCGGTGCAGGTTCGTTCCAGGAATCGTTGCTGCCCGGCACCTGCAGGGCGTGCGCGACCGCGTCGGCGATCAGCTGGTGCCCCAGGGGGCTGCAGTGCAACCGGTCCTCGCTCCAGAAGCGACGGTCGGCGACGGAGGGATGTAGCGCGATCTCCGCGACGGCGACGCCGTGCCGGGCGGCCGCGGCCCGGATCCGGTCGTTGATGTCGAGGATGCGGGAGCGAACCGGCCGGGCGAGGGGGATGATCCTGGTGAGGTCGGGAAAGGTCAGGGTCGCCACCCGGGCTCCGGAGCCGGTGAGCGCGGCGAACGTCGCTTCGAGGTCGTCGGCCACCGTGGCAGTCTTGACCCGGAGCCGGAGCAGGTCGTTGACCCCGGCGACCACGGTGGCCAGGTCGGGACGCAGCGCCAGAGCCGGCCCCAGCTGCTCGGACCGGACCTCGCCCGCGCGGCGGCCGCGGACGGCGAGGTTGGCGTACTGGAGGCCGGGGTTGTCGATGGCGAGGCGTTCGGCGAGCCGGTCGGCCCATCCCCGCAGGCCCGCGATGTCGTCACCGTCACCGACGCCTTCCGTCTGGCTGTCACCCAAGGCGACGTAGCGCAGGTACTTGCCGCTCCGAACGGGTTCCTGGGGCCTCATCACGGCGTCCTCCTAGTCATAATATTGACTAATCATAACCATGGCTAAGATGGGCTTGGCCCCCATGTCGAGCGACGAGGAGATGCGCCGGTGAGTCTGCGACATGCCGTGCTCGCGGCGTTGCTGTCCGGCGAGTACAGCGGCTACCAGCTGGCCAAGGCGTTCGACGTGGGTGTCGCCAACTTCTGGTACGCCCGACCGCAACAGCTCTACCTGGAGCTGTCCAAGCTCGAGAACGACGGGTTGATCAGCGGCCGGGAGGTGGTCCAGCGAACCCGGCCCACCAAGCGGTTGTTCATGGTCACCGACGCGGGCCTCGCCGAACTGGCGCACTTCGCCGCCGCCGCGAGCAAGCCGTCGTTCATCCGCGACGACCTGCTGGTCAAGGTCCAGGCCGTCGACCACGTCGACGCGGCACCGGTGATCGCGCAACTGGAGCAACGAGCCGCGGCAGCCGCGGCCAAGGTGGAGATCCTCGACAAGATCCTGCGGCGTTACCGCGGGGATCTCGACGAGGAGACCTACCTGCGCCACGGATCGCCGATCGGGCCCTACCTGACGTGCCTGCGCGGTCGGCGGTTCGAGCAGGAACACCACGACTGGTCCGTGCAGGCCGCCGCACTCCTGCGCGATCGGGCGACGCGGAACGCTCATCCGGCGCCCACCTCGGGCCAGTCCCGGTAGCCCTACGAACGGCGTGGGCCGATCAGGGCACCGAGCGCGTTGCTTGATCACTTTTCTTGACAAGGTGCCGGAAAAGTCCATACATGGACAATGGTTCAAACCACTCGTCAGGAGTTGATCTACGTGGTCAAGCTGGGCCGGATCACCGCGTTGCTGGCAGGCGCCGCCCTCTTGGCGGCCACGATGACGGGCACGAGTGCGGCGAGTACGTCCGCCGCGCCGCGCAGGACCGGGCCGATCACTGTGGCCTACGTCGAGGTGAACAACAACAGCATGCTGAACGTGGGCAAGTACGCACTCGCCCAAGACGGCGGCAACGTGTTCGACATCGGCGTCATCTTCGCCGCCAACATCAACTACGACACCGCGACGAAGTCGGCGTACCTGTACTTCAACCCGAACGTCCAGCGCGTCCTCGACAACGTGAGCACCCAAGTCCGCCCGCTGCAGGCCAAGGGCATCAAGGTCATGTTGTCGATCCTCGGCAACCACCAGGGCGCCGGGTTCGCCAACTTCCCGTCCCAGCAAGCGGCCGCGGCCTTCGCCAGGCAGCTGTCCGACACCGTGACCAAGTACGGGCTCGACGGCATCGACTTCGACGACGAATACGCCGAGTACGGCAACAACGGCACCGGCCAGCCCAACGCCGGCTCGTTCGTCCACCTCGTCACGGCCCTGCGCGCGGCGATGCCCACCAAGCTGATCTCGCTGTACAACATCGGCCCGGCGGCATCGCGGTTGTCCTACGGCGGCACCGACATCACCTCGAAGTTCAACTACGCCTGGAATCCGTACTACGGCACCTGGGGCGTCCCGAACATCGCCCTCCCCAAATCGGGGCTCTCGCCCGCGGCGGTCCAGATCGCAGCGACATCCACCAGTACCGCCGCCAGCCTCGCCCAGCGAACCGTGAACGAGGGCTATGGCGTGTACCTGACCTATAACCTCGGCGCCGCCGACTCGCACACCTACCTCTCCAGCTTCACCAAGCCCCTGTACGGCAAGGACGCCGTTTACCGGCCCTAGGCGATTCGTGTGTGCAGACTCAACCGCTTGGCGGGTTCGGGCGTGGACGCCACCGAAGGCTCCGGACCGACTGGGGCCCCTGGGAAGGGATCCGGCTCATGACCCGACTTCTGCTGACCGGCGCGGTGGCCGCCGCCGCGCTGGTGACGGCGACGACGCCCGCCACCGCGAGCCCGGCCGCCACGTGGCCGAACGACACGTTCGTCGTGTGTGTCCCGGTCGCGCCCTGTCCCGCCCAGTCCAACGGCGGCATCGTCTGGAGCAATCGCTCGGCGCTGGTGAAGGGGCAGATCAGGTCCTTGTCCGGCTCCGGGACGACCGTGTACTTCGAGGCCTACGCCGGAAGCACCAAGGTCGACAGCGACACCCGGACGGCGGGCCCCGGCGAGGACGTGCCGTTCGACGTCTCGCTCAGCACTGACGTGGTCGGTGGCTTCAACCGGGTGAAGATCCAGATCTGCCTGCCGGGGCCGAGCAAGTGCAGTGAGCCGCTGCACGCACACCGCGACGCGGTCGCGGAGCAGCTGGTGGGCTGAGCGCTCGGCGACCGGAGGGCGTGCGCTTCGTGCGGCACGCCCTCCGCATCGTTGAGCCGGGCGGGGCCAGAGCGCGGACCGGCCGTCAGCGCGAGCCGAGCACCTGCCGTGCCACGGTGTCCTGCCGCTGCCTGAGCGCCAGCCACTCGCCGATCAGCTCTCCGTGCGTGTCCAGCCACTGTTGCTGGAGGAAGGCGAGACGCGCGTAGGCGGTGTGGAGATATCCGGTCTCCTGCTTGCATTTCAGGTCCGCGCGCGCCGCCGGGTCGGTCGCGAAGTTGGTGTCGGCCGGGAGGGCGCTCAGGAGATCGGCGGGATCGGGCGCATCGATTCCCCGCCGGTTCATGCACTTGCGCCAGCCGGCGTTGACGGCGACGAAGACCGGATCCCGATCGAGCTGCTCCCTGGCGTCGCGTTCGCCGTCGTACAAGCGCAGCCGCAGCTCCGACGCCCGTTGTCGCCGGTCACCGAGCAAGCGGTGCTCCGCGTCGGCCTGGCATCCGGTCGCGGGCCACGATATCTCCAGCCGCTCTCCGCGAGCCACCATGCGCCGGTCCGGGTCTCCGAACAACGCACGCGTGTACCGCTCGTCGCGAACGGGTTCCGGAGGCAGGGGTTCGGCTGCGATGTTCTCGAGCGACTCCAACCCGAACGGCCGCAGCGCGGCGAGTGTCTCGTCCCCGGTGACGTGCTCGACCTGCGGGGTGTAGTCCAAGCCCTGTCCGGCCATGCAGCCGGCGACGAGGACGTCCTTGGCGTCGGCGATGCGCCGGTCGCGGTCGTCGGGCTGGTACATCATGCGGTTGATCGGCGGGACGATCCGGGCCTCGGCCCGCCCGGAGACCGCGACGTCCGACGCCGAGCCGGCCAGCAGCGCGCTCAGCGCCACCGCGAGCACGACCACGACCGGCCGGAGGCGCCGTTTCGGCGACGAGTCGCCGAAACGGGCCCGGGCGTGCCTCAGTTGCTGAGGCATACGACCGACGTCCGAGGCCGCAGCTGCAGGGAGCTGGCCCGGTCCCGGAGGTTCGTCGGCAGTGAGTGCACGGTCGCACCCGGGTTCACGCAGAACAGGAACCCGGAGTGGTTGGCCCCGTCGTAGTAGTGGCTCTCGCGGTTGCCCGTGGAGGAGTTGCTGGCTGCCCACGAGTTGTTGTCGACGGGTTCGCCGGCGCCGATCCCATTGCCGCCGCTGAACGTATCGCCGTTGAAGTTGTCGACGGAGTCGAAGTACTGGTGCTTCGACGAGGACGTGCTCGAGTAGAACAAGCAGTGATAGCCGGGGCTGCAGTTTTCCCCGGCCACCGCCGGCGCCGCCGCGACGGCACTGCCGACCAGTACCAGGCCGGCGAGCACGCTCACGTTCCTGGCCACGCGTGAAATCCTGCTGTTGTTGTCCATGACCACCCTTTCGAGCCTCTGGAGTCGATCCATGGGGCAGTCTGTCCGCACACGACGACCCGGTGAGCGGACTTCGAGCACCGTCGAAACGGGCCCTCGGTGATGAGCTGAAGAACTTCGGCTGATGCTCCATCCGGGCGCCGTCGGCGTGACTGTGTTGGCGGTATGGCGCGCAATGCGTCGCTAGTAGGATCCCGTGGTTCAGGGGGAGGCCTGATGCCGTACTTGCGGATTCATTTCAGTTCTGTCGATCTCGGGCGCACTCGGCTCGCGACGCGCGTCGACCACATGTGGGAGATCGTGAATGCGTTGCAGCTTCTCCAGCACAAGGAGGGTGGCCTGTATTTCGACGGGTGGCGACGGCGCGTGCGTGAGCAAGCGCTTGCGGACCCTCGCCGACGTAGGCTGCTGCACTCCCTTCTGTGCATCGCTCCGCACGCGGAGTACTTCCCGGATTTCCTGACGCCGGCGGGGGCGTTCGAGGACCTCGGTGCTGCGCTCGATGCCGTGGTGTCCGTGCCGAAGGTTCGGCTCCGGACGGAGATGGCCCTGCTGGGCGGCGGGTCGGCGCCGCTGCGCGCCATCGCCGACGGCCGGGCACCCGCTCTCCGCGCATTGCGTCTCGCGTTGACGGAGTTCCACCAGGCAACCGTTGTGCCGCAGTTGAATGTGGTCGAAGCCACCCTGCGCGCCGACGTCGCGCAACGGATGGACACCTATCTGCACGACGGCGTGGAGGCGATGCTGACGGGCGTGGCACCCGGCGTGGTCTGGGATCCACCCGTGCTGAGACTGCCCTACGTGGTCGACAGTGATCTTCACCTCGCCGGTCGCGGGCTGCGGCTCGTGCCGTGCTACTTCGCCCTGCAAGGTCCGGTATCGCTCGCCGATCCCGAACTGCCACCGACACTGGCGTTCCCGGTGGACCCCGCCACTCGTCTGCTCGCCGACGGCGGTCACTCCGGTGACCACCTCGGTGCGCTGGTCGGCAACACCCGTGCGGCGATCCTGAGGCTGGTGATGGACGGGTGCAGCACCCGGGAGCTGATCTGCCGCACCGGAGTGGCCCCGGCCACCGTCACTCACCACACGGCGATCCTGCGTGACGCCGGCATGATCGCCACCCGCCGGGAGGGCGCCGTCGCGTCGCACCGGATAACAGCGCTGGGCTTGCAAGTGCTTTCCCGGACCGGCTGAGACGGGTGACCGCTCGATCATGACCGCGCCCTCCCTCGCGCGATCAGCTTGCCCAGTTCCCACAGGGCGAGCAGCCCGACGGCGGGGACGGCGGCCAGGGCGAACTGGGTCACATCCAATGGGACGGTGCCGAGCAGGCGGTGGAACAGGTCCATCTCCACCACGGCCACCGCGAGCACGAACTCCCCGAGCAGTGCCCAGTTCAGCTGCAAGCTGTCGAACGTGGCCGGGGTCAGTGCCGACGCCGTCAGGCTGCGGCATTCGACGGCCGCCACGATCAGGCAGAGCGCGAAGGCGGTCAACGCGATGGAGTTGGCGATCTGCGGGCTCCCGTAGTGCGCCGGTGTGAGGCCGAGCAGGAGCAACAGGCCGATCGTGGTGGCGAGGCCCACGAGCCCGACGGTGGCGAGCAGAGGCCCGGTGAGCACCGACTCCCCGCGCGGCCGCGGCCGGCGGGTCATCAGCCCGGGGGTCTGCTGGTCGAACCCGAGCGCGAACCCGAAGGGCGCGTTGACGACGAAGTGGATCCACAGCACCTGGGCCGGGGTGAACGGTTCGCCCGCCGCGATGTCGAACACGCTGGCGCCGAGGAAGGTCAGCACGAACACCACCAGCAGGACCAGCACGAACCTGATGTACTTCGTCAGGTTGTCGTAGATCTTGCGGCCCTGCTCGACGGCGAACACGATGGTCGCGAAGTCGTCGTCGGAGAGGATCATCCGGGCGGCGTTCTGCGCCACGTCGGTCCCGCTGCCCATCGCGACACCGATGTCGGCGGCCTTGATGGCCGGTGCGTCGTTGACGCCGTCGCCGGTCATCGCGACGACGTCGCCCTTCTGCTTGAGCGTGTCGGCGAGCAGGACCTTGTGCTCGGGGGCCACGCGGCCGAGCACGCCGATGCGGTCGATCCGCTCCAGCCGCTCGTCTTCGCTCAGCCGCGCGAAGTCCGCGCCGAGGATCGGCTCTCCCGGGATACCGAGCTGTTTCGCGATCGCCGCGCCCGTGGTGACGTCGTCGCCGGTCACCATGCGGACCCGGATGTGGGCGGCCCGCGCGCCGGCGACCGCGTCCTTCGACTCGGCGCGCGGCGGGTCGAGCAGCGCGACGAGGCTGGTGATCTGCAGTCCGGTCAGGCAGGCCAGCAGGTTCCCGTGCGGGTCGAACGCGGCGGGGTCGAGGTCGCACCGGGCCGCGGCCATGATCCGGTGCCCCTGGGCGGCCATCCGGTCGATGTGCCGCTGGGCCCGCTCGCCGGCGTCCGCGGTCCAGGGCACGCTCTGTCCGCCCGCCAGCGCGGACGTGGTCCGCTCCAGCACCGCGGGCGCGGCGCCCTTGACGAAGCACCGCACCACCGGCCGTCCGTCGCCGTCCGTGGTCTCGTGGAACGTGGCCATCAGCTTGTAGACGGGGTCGAACGGGAGCGTGGCCAGCCGCGGGAGCTCCTCGCGCGTGGCGTCGATGTCGAGCCCCGCCTTGTGGCCCAGCACCAGCAGCGCCCCTTCGGTCGGGTCGCCGACGACCTTTCCGTCGACCAAGCGGGCGTCGTTGGCGAAGACGTAGGGCAGGATCGCGTCTTCGATCGTGTCCGAGCTGCCGGCCGCGTGCTGGACCGTGCCCGCCAGGCCGTACCCGATCCCGGTGATCGTGTACCGGTCGGTCGGGTCGACCACCTCGACGGCGGTCATCTGGTTCATGGTGAGCGTGCCGGTCTTGTCCGAGTTGATCGCCGAAGTGAACCCCAGCGTCTCCACCGAGGGCAGGTCCTTCACGATCGCGTTGCGCCGGGCGAGGCTGAGACTGCCCCGTGAGAGGATCACCTGGCTGACCGTCGGCAGTGCTTCCGGGATCGCCGCGATCGCCAGCGACACGGCGCTGACGAACAGCGCGTCCCACGGCAGTCCCCGGGCCCGGCCGAGGACGAACATGACGACCATCGTGAGTCCCGCCGCCGCCGCGATCCACAGCGTGAGCGTGTTCAGCTGCCGGGTGAGCGGGGACTCCTCCTGCCCGGCCGCGGTGAGCAGGCCCGAAATCTTCCCGAGTTCGGTGTCCGCGCCGGTCGCGGTGACGATCAGCGTGGCGCTGCCCTGCGTGACGGGCGAGTTCATGAACGCCATGTTCACCTGGTCACCCGGTGCGAGCTCGCCGCCGGCAAGCACGCCCGCCTGTTTGGCGGCGGGCACGCTTTCCCCGGTCAACGCGGATTCGTCGATCCGCAGGGCACTGGCCTGCGCGATCCGGCAGTCCGCGGGAACCTGGTCGCCGCCGGAAACCAGCACGACGTCGCCCACGACGAGCCGGTCAGCGGGTATCTCTGCTTCCACGCCGTCGCGGCGCACCCTCGCCGTCATCTCCAGCATCGCCTTGAGCGCGTTCATCGCGCTTTCCGCCTTGCCGCGCTGGCGCAGGCCGACGACCGCGTTGAACAAGGTCAGCAGCACCAGCAGGAGCGCGGTGCCCCACTGCCCGACCACCAGCGAGACCACGGCCGCGGCGACCAGGATGATCTGCATGTAGCCGCGGTATTCCTCGGCGAACCGTTTCCAGCCCGGTTCTTCTTTCTCTTCGGGCAGGGCGTTCGGTCCGTGCGCACTCAGCCGTTCGGCCGCGGTCCCGGCGGACAGGCCGGTCGCGAGGTCGGTGCCGAGCGCTCGGGCGACGTCCTCGGCGGTGCGGGTGTACCAGTCACCGTCCACGCGTGTGTCCATGCCGCCTCCGTAGTGGTCAAGCCTCGTGCCTGAGTTCCTCGCCGGCCGCCTCGAGGACGCGTCTGTCCTCTTTGCTCACCGTCGGGTACCGGGGGTCGATTTCGATCAGCGTGTGGGCGAGGACGGCGGCGGCGCAGATCCGCGCGAACCACTTGCGGTCGGCGGGGACGACGTACCAGGGCGCGTGCTTCGTGCTGGTCGCGGACAGCATCTCGGAGAACGCGACCTGGTAGTCCGCCCACCGTTCGCGCTCGCGGATGTCGGCCGCGGAGAACTTCCAGTTCCGCTCGGGCACGTCGATCCGCTTGAGGAACCGCCGCCGTTGCTCCTCTTCGGACAGGTTGAGGAACACCTTCGCGATCCGGAACCCGTTGTCGGTCAGGTGGCGTTCCCACTCGTTGATCTCCCGGTACCGCCGTTTCCAGAGGTCGCCGTCCCGCGCGTGCGGTGGCAGCTTCTGCCGGTCGAGGAGGTCCGGGTGGACCCGGACGACGAGCACCTCCTCGTAGTGCGAGCGGTTGAAGATGGTGATGTCGCCCCGGCGCGGGAGCCGCGTGGCGTAGCGCCAGAGGTAGTCGTGGTCCAGCTCCTCGGCCGACGGCGTCTTGAACCCGTGCACCTGTACGCCCTGCGGGTTCACCCCGCTCATGACGTGCCGGATGGTGCCGTCCTTCCCACCGGCGTCCAGTGCCTGCAGGCACATCAGCACGCCGTGGGTGTCCTGCGCGGCCAGCCGGCGCTGGTAGTCGGCCAGCATCGTCACGCCGGTGCGCAGCAGCTCCTCGCCGTCCCGCTTGGTCAGGAACTCCGCTTTGTAGGCGGGGTCGAAGTCCTCGGGCAGATTCACCTTCTTGCCCGGCTCGACGCGCAGCGGCGCGATGAGTTCCGCGATGCGCCGGGCTCGCCGGTCGCTCACGTCCGCTCAGCTCCCCGGCCGTCCGGACGCGAGTATCTTCTGTTTCTCCGCCGAGAATTCCTCCTCGGTGAGCACGCCTTCCCGCCGGAGCTCGCCCAGTTCCTTGAGCTGGGTCAGTGCGTCACTCCGGTCCGGGGGCGCCGCGACAGGTTCTTCGCGCACGGCCCAGCGTCCGCGTTGGCGGCGCGAGACCCGGTTCGAGACCGCGGTAGCGGTGCCGGCGACGATGGCGGTCCGCGCGATTCCGCGCAACAGCCCAGGCATGGGTCTTCTCCTCGCGTTCGTGGGTTTCAGCCGGCGGTTTCGGCGGCGTCGAGTGGCAGCGCCTGGACGGTGATGCGCCGCCGGCGAACGCCGACAGCGCCGGTTCCGCTTCCGGGCCAGGGTTTTCGATGGCCGGCCCGCACCTGCGTGCCGGCGGGTTCGATGCGGACGGGCTCGAGATCGACGATCCGGATGATGCCGCGGTCCCCGTCCGTGAACTCGAGCACGAGGTAGGCCACCGGGCCCATCTCGTCGAGCCCGGTACTCGCTGCGGCCGAAGTCGGGTCAGCAGCGCTCATCGCCACCTCCGTGGTCCGATGTCGGGAGTTCGGCCGAGCATCGCCCGGGCCCCGCATCCGTTTCCTCACCCGGCGGGGGTGAGGTCACCGGCGGCCTGATCCCGTCGCAGAAGGCGCTTCACCCGGATGGTGCGAGCCCGTGCGGCATCGGGTGTGGTCAGGCCGGGCCACGATGGTGCGCGGTGCAGGGTCACCCGCGACGGGTGACGACTCGGGGCCGCCCGGATCGCAGGGTCGGCCGCGGAGGTGCGGCGATGGCGAAGCGGGCGGACGGGCGGCCGACGGTCACCCGGCGGGTGGCCGCGGCGATCTCTTTGGCGGCGTCGGCGGCGGCGTTCGCCGTGGTCGTCGGCGCACTGATCCGGCACCCGCTCCAGCTGGCACTCGCGGTACTCCTGCTCGGGTGCGTGCTCGGTGCCGGGTGGGCCGCGCTGGTGCGCCGCGGCTTCCCGCGGGTGGCCGCGGCGACGGCCGGAGCCGGCGCCGCGGTCCTGCTGGTGCTGCTGCCCGATCTGCACGCCTACGCTCTGCTGGCGACGGCCGCCGGGCTGGTCGCGCTGTCGTTCGCGGCGGCCAGGACCGCCCTCGGCCACGATCTGGCGCGGACGCCCCGGATCCGCCGCGCGGCGCCGGCGTCGGCGGGCGTCCTGCTGCTCAACCCGCTGTCCGGCCACGGCGTGGCCACCGCGTCCCGGCTCGGTGAGCGTGCCCGGGCGCTCGGGATCCGGCCGATCGAGCTGCACTTCGACGACCTGCGCGAACTCGCGGAACAGGCGGTGGCCGACGGCGCGGATGTGCTCGGGATGGCCGGCGGCGACGGCAGCCAGGCCGTGGTCGCCGACGTGGCCCGCCGGCACGACCTGCCCTTCGTCTGCGTTCCCGCGGGAACGCGCAACCACTTCGCGCGCGACCTCGGGCTGGACCGGGACGAACCGGCCGACGCGCTGGCCGCCTTCGGCGAGGCTGTCGAGCGGCGGGTCGATCTCGGCGTGGCCGGGGGCCGGGTGTTCGTCAACAACGTTTCGCTCGGGGCGTACGCCGCCCTGGTCCGGGCTCCCGGCTACCGGGAGGCCAAGGCCGCCACGATCGCCGGCTGCCTGCCCGACCTGTTCGGCCCGGACGCCCGCCGCCCGCTGAGCTTTCCCGGCCCGGACGGCGATCCCGCGCCGGCCACGGACATCGTGCTCGTTTCCAACGGCCCCTACCGGCTCGAGCGGTTGACCGGCCTCGGCAGCCGCGAACGGCTCGACCTGGGCGTCCTCGGGATCGTCACGGTCGCGGTCGACCGGGCGCGGGACGTGCTGGAGCTGGTCGCGGCCGAGTTGTGCGGCGACATCGCCCGGTTGCCCGGTTACCAGGCCTGGAGCACGCCGGAGTTCGCGGTGGAATCGGCGGACCATTTCATCGACGTGGCCGTGGACGGCGAACCCCAGCGCCTCCCGTCGCCGTTGCGGATCGGCGTCCTGCCCGGCGTCCTGCGGGTGCGCCTGCCCCCGGACGCCCCCGGCACCTCTCCGGCGGCGATGGCCCCGAAGGGCGTCCGGCGGGCCCTGCGCGCGCTTCTGCGCGTGCTCACCGGGCGCTTCCCACGCGGGTGACCGTCCGGTCCGTGCTGTCCCGAATCAACGGCCCAGTGACAGGAGAGCGATGGTGAACGAGTACTCCGGCCACGACCTCGATCAGGCGACGCAGGTCGACATCGCCGCGACCGCACGCACCGATGGGGCGGAAGCGATCGACGACGCCGACCGGTACGTCGTGTTGCAGCGCAAGAGCCAGCTGTTCCCCACGGTCGTGGCCGCGGCACACCGGCTCCGGTGCCTGCCGGTCTGGAGGGGCCGCGACGCGGTCGATCCGTCCTCGGTGGCGGAGACCGTCGAAGAAGCGGTGCTGCAGCTGGCGTTCTTCTGCGACAGGGAACTCAACGCCACCCTCGAGCGGGTGCTCGTCGCGGTGCACGACCGCGTCGAGATCGTCCGGCGGATCCACGCGGGGAGCCGGCCGGGTTTCGGTGGCCGGGTCGACGAGAGGTTCCGCGCGGACGAGGAAGCCGGCCAGGGGCAGCTGGACCAGGCGCTCACGGTTTTCGTCGACGCCGCTCGCGCGGACCTGCGCATCGGCGGCTCCTGGGTTCCCCTGCGCCCGGCCGGACCCTGAGCGTGCTCGGGATCTTCGGTGCGGCGGGGTATCGGCGTCGCCCGGACCGGACCAGGCCGGTCACGCTGCCGGAGACCGCGATCGCGGATAACTCCTAGTACGTGATGGTGTGGCCGTCGATGATCGTCTTCGCCGTGGCCGTCGTCCGGCCGGGTGGTGCTGCCGGTTGGACAAATGCCGGACAATTCGTGTCGGGTCGCTTCCGGTCACGAACGCAGCGCAACCGAGCCGGACCGAGGCTGAGGTGGCCGGCGAGTTTGCGGGGATGGAAGGCGGGTGGCGGCTTCCAGGGAGCGCACCACGGTGAGGGTCGCGGGACCGACCCGCAGAATCCCGTCATCGAGCGGAGTGCAGCGCACGCCGCCGTGTCCGCGGAGGCCGCGGAACGCGCCGGGCGCGAGCACCGCGTCCATCCAGGCGCACGGGTGGGCCGGGCGGTAGGCCTGGAACCGGACTTCGCCCGCTCCGGAATCGAGGCCGAAGACGGCTCCCGTCCCGCCACGTGGCGCGGCCAGCTCGTCGACGGGAAACCCGCGCACGACGATGTTGCGTCGCGGCAGGTGCGGGTCCGGCACGGCGTCGAGGCCGAGGTCTTGCGCGAGAACGTCGAGTGACTCGGCGGCGAAGAGGGTGACGGCGGCCCGGCGGTGGGCGGGCTGGTTGAAGTACCGGTCACCGACGAGCCCGAGCCCGGCGCGCACGGTCACCTCGTCGCGCGCGACGGGTGCCGGATTGGGCCGTGGGCCGTCCGCGGGACGGCCTTCGAAGGCGTGCATGGGGGAGACCAGCAGCGCGACGATCTCCACCGGAACCGAGATCGTGTCGGGTGGGGTCGGCATGGCCTCTCCTCGATCGGGCCGGCGCGCGAACTCCGGGTTCGCGCGCCGGCATCCTCACTTGCCGTCGGTGAACAGGGTGCGGTAGTCGCCGTAGCCCGCGTCGTCCAGGTCGTCGACGTGGATGAAGCGCAACGACGCGGAGTTGATGCAGTAGCGCATTCCGCCCTGGTCGAGCGGGCCGTCGGCGAAGACGTGCCCGAGGTGGCTGTCGCCGTGCAGCGAGCGGACCTCGGCCCGGATCATGCCGTGGCTGAAGTCTTCCCGCTCGACGACGTTCGACTTGGCGATCGGCTTGGTGAAGCTCGGCCAGCCGGACCGGCTGTCGTACTTGTCGACCGAAGCGAACAGCGGCTCGCCGGAGACGACGTCGACGTAGATGCCCGGCTCGTGGTTGTCCCAGTACGCGTTCGCGAACGGACGTTCCGTGCCGTCCTGCTGGGTCACGCGGTACTGCTCCGGATCCAGCTGCGAAACGGCTTCCGGGTTCTTGTGGTACTTGGCCTGCTGAGGCACAGCTCTCCCTTCCCCGCCTTGCGGCGCGAAGCTGGGGCACCAGGTGAAACGCACCTGGACGTGCAGACGTACAGACGTGCGGCGCACCCCCGCTATTCCGTTCGGCGGCCGGTCGGCGCGCGCGTTCTTCTTCCGTAAGGATTCCCGTCCGGTCACGGTCACAACCCGGCTGCAACCGGGGTGCGGTACGCCTTCCGGGTGGCGCGCTCCACCGCGGGCCCGGACGCAAGGGGGACTTCGATGAGAACAGCGGTGCTCGCACTGGTCGTGCTCCTGCTCGGCCTGGGAACGGCGGCGCCCACGAGCGCGGTGGCCCCCGGCTGCGGGCCCGCGTCGGTGGCGGTCGCCGACCGGACGCTCTACGAGGGCACGCCGGCCTTCGGGGAGCGCGGCCCGGCCTACACGGCCTTCGAGTTCATCGTGTCCGTCACGGCGGACGCGGGGTGCGCGCCGACCGGGTCCGTCTCCTACAAGACCGAGGACGGCTCGCCCGGTGGCGCGACCGGCCCGGCCGACTACGTCCCCGCCGAAGGACGGCTGAGCTGGACCGGTGACTCCGGCTCGCGCACCGTCGCCGTCCAGGTCGTCAAGGACGCCGCCGGGGAGCCGAACGAGGCGTTCCTGCTGCGCCTGTTCGATCCGGTCGGCGTGGTCCTGGCCGACGGCCTGGCCGCGGGCGGGATCCTCGACGACGACGGCGCCGCCGCGCTCCCGGTCGTGGTCTCCACCGACGGCGGCAAGATCTGCTGGCACGTCTGCACGGTCGGGGTGGGACTCGACGAACCGGCCGCGGCGCCGGTCACCGTGCACTACCGGACCCTGCCCCTCGGCACCGGCGAACCGGCGTACGTGCCGGTCAAGGACGCGACGGTGACGATCCCGGCCGGCGCGTCCGGCGGCGGTGCCGTGGTCAAACTGCTGGACACCAAACCCGGCCAGGGCGAATCCGGGTTCGTGCTGGAGCTGTTCGCCACGTCGGCCGGCACGCTGGGGAAGGCGCGGACGGAGGTGACGATCAAGCCCGGCGGTTAGCCATTTCGCCGGCCTCGGCCGTCGCGTTGGCCTGGGAGTACAACGCGGCGGCCGCGGTCCACTGCCGGGCCGCGTCCGCGGGCCGGCCGAGCCGCGCCTCCAGGTCGCCGAGGTCGCGGTGCAGGTGTGCCTGCTCGTAGCCGTCGGGCACCGTGGCCCGCACGGCCAGCGCGCGTTCCAGGTGCTCGCGCGCGGCGGCCAGGTCGCCCGCCCCGAGCCGGGCCCGGCCCAGGTGCTCCAGCGCGGCCGCCTCGCCGTGCCGGTCGCCGACGTCGCGGCTGAGGTCGAGGGCCTGCCCGAAGTGGTCCGCCGCGGTGGCGAAGTCGCCTCGGTCGAGATGGACGCGCCCGGTGTCGAGCAGCGACTCCCACTCCAGCCAGGGGTCGCCGAGCACCCGGCTGATCGCGAGCGCCGCACGGAGGTGCGCCAGCGCCGCCCCGTGGTCCCCGCGCTGCAGGTGCGCCTCGCCGAGCGTGTCGAGCGTGGCGGCTTCCAGCCGGGCGTTGCCCAGGGCGCGGAACGTCGTCAGCGCCGCTGTCAGCGGGGCCAGGCTTTCCGCGGCGCGGCCCATCCGAACGTAGGTGTGGCCGAGGTTGCGCTGGGACAGCGCGTGCCCGAGGTCGTTGCCGGCCGCGGCGTTGCGGGCTACCGCGAGCCGGTGCGCGGCAATGGCTTCGTCGAAGCGGCGCAGTTCGGCGTAGGCGTTGGCCGTGTTGTTGTGGATGTGCCCTTCGCCCTGGACGTCGCCGGCGGCCTGAGCCGTCCGCAGCGCGGCCGCGTTGGTTTCCAGGGCCTCCGGCAGCCGCCGGGTCATGAAGTACGCGACGCCCAGTGCGCGCAGCATCTCCGCCTCGGCCAGCGGGTCGCCGAGCCCGGTCGCGGCGGCGGCGCCCTCGCGGCACAGCTCGACGCGGGTGTGCCAGTGCCCGGCCGTGTCGTAGAAGCTGGTCAGCAGGTACGTCAGCTGCCACGCGGCCTCGGCGCGACCGTGTTCGCGGGCGAACCGCACGACGGGCAGCAGGTTGTCGCGCTCGGCGGTGAGGAAGGTCAGCGCGGCACGCCGGTCGGCGCCGACCGGCACGTCCGGCGCGGCGAACCGCGGTGACGGCGTGACGAGGTCGCGATTCGGGTCGATGGCCCGGTTCGCCGCCGCCGCGGCCACCAGGTACCAGTCGACGAGCCGGTCGGCGATTTCCGCACGGGCGGCCGGAGACTCGTCGGCCCGCGCGCACTGCCGCGCGAACTCGCGGATCAGGTCGTGGAACCGGAACCGGCCCGCGCCGGCGGCCGTGACGAGGTGCGCGGCGGCGAGCCCGGCCGCGGCGCGGTCGCCGTCGGCGCTCGGCACCTCGCAGAGCGACGCCCCGAGCGCGGTGCTGAACGTGGCCCCGGGGCCGAGTGCGACCCGGCGGAAGAACCGGGCCTGCGCCGCGCCCAGTGGCCGGTAGGCCGTGGCGAGCACCGCCCGGACCGTGCGGGAATCCCCTTCCACGGCCAGGGTTTCCAGCCGCCCGGCCCCGGCCAGCTCGGCCGCGAGCTCGGCGATCGTCCGCTTCGGCGCGCCCACCAGCCGAGCGGCCGCGATGCGCAGCGCCAGCGGCATCCCGCCGCACAGCCGCGCCACCCGCGCGGCCGGCCCCCGCTCCCGACGCACCCGCTCGGCGCCCAGCACCCGGTCCAGCAGCGCGACGGACTCGGCGTGCCCGAAGGCCTCCAGGGCGATCGGGCGCACGGCGTGGCGGGTGCCCAGCGCGGCGAGGTGCTGCCGGCTGGTGACGACCAGCAGGGCCGGGCCGGTGCCCGGGATCAGCGGCAGGACGTCCTCGAGGCCGGCGACGTTGTCCACCACGACCAGGCACCGGCGCCCGTGCAGCAGCGACCGGTACAGCGCGGCGCGCCCGGCCTGGTCGCCCGGGATGTTCTCTTCGGGCACGTCGAGGGCGCGCAGCAGGTGCGTCAGCGCCCACGCACCCGGCGGCGGCTCGTCCGGGTCCTCGCCGCGCAGGTCGAGGAACAGCCGGCCGTCCGGGAAGCGGGCCGCGACCCGGTGCGCCCAGTGCAGCGCCAGCGCGGTCTTGCCCATGCCCGCCGCGCCGGAGAGCACCACCACCGGCCGTTCGGGCTCGTCGAGCACGGCGTCGAGGGCCGTGAGCTCGGCTTCGCGCCCGGTGAAGTACCCGACGCCCGCGGGCAGCTGCGAAGGCCCGGTCACGGCCGGTCGGAGGTCCAGGGCGGGGTCCCGCCGCAGGATCGCCGTGTGCCGGGCCAGCAGTTCGGGTCCGGGGTCGACGCCGAGCTCGTCGGCGAGCCGCCGCCGCAGCCGCTGGAAGGCGTCGAGCGCGTCGGTGTGCCGCCCGCAGCGGTAGAGCGCGAGCATGTGCAGCCCGGTCAGCCGTTCCCGGGTCGGCGCGGCGGCGAGCAGCCGAGGCAGCTCGCGGACGGCCTGTTCGTGGTGGCCCAGCCGCAGTTCGGCGTCCCAGAGGTCTTCCATCGCGCACAACCGCAGTTCGTGCAGCCGGTCGACCTCGCGCCGGCCCCAGCCGGACGGCGCCGCGTCGGCGAAGGCGTCCCCGCGCCAGAGGGTGACCGCCGCGCGCAGGGTGGTGGCCGCCCGCTCGACGGCGCCGGCCGCGAGGTCTGCCGCGCCCAGGCGGACCTGCTGCTCGAAGCGGTACGCGTCGACCGTCACCGGTGGGACGGTCAGCAGGTAGCCCGGCTCGCGGGTGACCAGGACGCCCGGGAACCCGCAGCCCTCCAGGGCCTGGCGCAGCCGCGCGACGTGGCTGTGCAGCGTCTTGACCGCGGTGCGCGGCGGGTCTTCGCCCCACAGGACGTCGACCAGCCGCGGGATCGGCAGCACGGTGCCCGCGTGCAGCGCCAGCACCCCGAGCACGACCCGCTGCCGCGTCCCGTGCAGGGTCGCGGGTCCGGCCGGGCCGACCGCTTCGACCGGCCCCAGCACACGCAGCTCACCGGGTTGGGACACCCCCGCTCCTTCCCGCGCGGCACGACCGCTCAGCGAGCGTAACCAGCGTGGAGGAGGGCGAAAACAGCCAACCAGCCGATCCGCGGGGGCGCGACAACCGGTTCACAACCGGGCGCGGTGACGCTCGGTCCACCAGTTCCCGTTCTGACTCGTGTGAGGGGAAAACCGGATGAGCACCAGATCGCGGCCTCGGCGCCGCAGACCGTTGACCGCCGCACTCGCGTTCGCCGCCGCGGCGGCGTTCCTGCCCGTGGTCCCCGCGGCGGCGGCCCCGGCCGTCGCCGCACCGCCGGCCAACTCGCCGTGCGGGCCGCTCGACGTCGCGTTCGTCATCGACGACACCGGCAGCATGGGCTCGGCGCTGACCAACATCAAGACCGAGCTGGGCACCATCGCCACGGCCGTGCAGGCCAATTCCGGCAACGACTACCAGCTCGGCCTCGTCACGTTCAAGGACGACGTGACGGTCCGGACCGACCTCGCGCCGCTCAACCTGGCCACGGTCGGCCCGCAGATCAACGCGCTGGGCGCGGCGGGCGGCGCCGGTGAGCCCGAAGCGTCCGACGAAGCGGTCAACACCGCCGTCGACAACCTGCCCGCCGGCGGGCGCCCGCAGACCGGCGACTTCTCCGGGACCTGGCGGAGCAACGCGACGAAGATGGTCATCCTGGTGACCGACGCCCACCCGGGCGGTTTCGACGACACCTTCACCGCGGCCGACCAGGCCAACGCCCACCAGCGGGCGGTGGAGGCGGCGAACAAGGGCATCAAGGTCTCGGCGGTCTACGTCCAGACGACCGCGCTGCCCGGCATCTCGACGATCATGCAGGACTACGCCACCACCACCGGCGGCACCTACACGGCGACACCGGCCGACGGCTCGGGTACGGGCGCGGCGATCCTCGACGCGCTCAAGAACTGCCGCAAGACCGACGTGTTCATCAAGGACACGCCGGCCGACACCGGGGTCGCGCCGCACGGCCTGAACCCGATCTGGGCCAGCCCGGACATCAAGGTGTGCACGACGCCGCCGCCGTGCGCGGGGACCAACCCGGTCGTCGGCGCCGTCCCGAACTACGTGGTCGTGACGCTGAACAACCCCGGCCCGGGCGGGTCCGGCGCGTCGACCGGCCACGTCGAGGTCTCCTACACCGCGCAGGGCGGGGCGGCGCTGTGGCCGATGGACTGGACCTCGATCGGGTCCTCGCCGACGGTGACAGTGCCGGCGGGCACCACCCAGGTGACCATCCCGTGGGCCCCGGTGCCCGGACCGGGCCACTTCTGCCTGCTCGCCCGGTGGATCTCGGCGACCGACCCGATGACCTACCCCGAGCTGGCCGGCTCGAACACGCTGGTCAACACGCGGAACAACAACAACATCGCGTGGCGCAACGTGGACACGATCCAGCTGACGCCGGGCAAGCCGGTGACCCACCCGTTCACCCTCGGCAACCCGGCCGCGGACCGGGCCACCCGGACCGACCTGCTCTTCACCCAGCCCGGCAAGCCGTTCGCGGGCGGGCCCGGCAAGGTGGTCGTCGACCTCGGCAAGGTGCTGGCCGAGCGCTGGCGGCAGAGCGGCCAGAAGGGCACCGGCGTGCGTCAGGTGGGGGAGACGCAGGTCGAGGTCACCGGCGGTCGGCAGGCGGCCCTGCAGGGCCTGCTGATCCAGCCGGGGGAGCGCCTGGAGACGGCGGTGACGTTCACGGCGACGGACGCGGCGGCGGGCACGGACTTCGTCGTCCGCGTCTCCCAGTCCAGTGGTGACGAGGACCTCGGCGGCGTCGAGTTCCAGCTGTCGGCCGAGCGGTAGCCCCGGAGCCTAGATCCGGCCGAAGTGACACCTCGGGCCGCGACGACCGGCTGGTCGTCGCGGCCCGATTCCGGTGCCCTCGCTCGCCGTCCACCACGAAGCCGCCGGTCGGTCGGCGGGTTCTACGCTGCTACAGCACGTGCCGGGCTGCGGAGCTCGAAGGGCGAGAGCGCTCGGCGCCGGTGGAACGGTCGGAAAGGGTTCGAGGATGACAGCAACAGCCGGCGATATCGGCGAGGCGGCCGGTGTGCTGCGCGCCGGGGGATTGGTCGCCGTCCCGACCGAGACGGTGTACGGGCTGGGCGCCAACGCGGAGGATCCCGCCGCCGTCGCGCGGATCTTCCAGGTCAAGGGCCGGCCGCCGACCCATCCGCTGATCGTCCACCTCGGCGCCGCGGAGCAGCTGGGAGACTGGGTCGCGGACGTGCCCGAGACGGCGCTGCTGCTGGCCGGGCACTTCTGGCCGGGGCCGCTCACGCTCGTTCTGCGCCGCGGTCGCCGGGTGCCGCTGGAAGCGACCGGCGGGCTGGAGACCGTCGCCGTGCGGGTGCCCGCCCACCCGGTCGCGCTCGAGCTGCTGGCGGCGTTCGGCGGCGGTGTTGCGGCGCCCTCGGCCAACCGCTTCGGCTCGGTCAGCCCCACCACGGCGGCGCACGTCCGGGCTGAACTCGGTGCTGCCGTCGACTTCGTGCTGGACGGTGGCCCCTGCGACGTCGGCGTCGAGTCGACCATCGTGGACGCCACCGGCGACACCCCGAGCATCCTGCGGCCCGGAGGGGTGACGGCCGAGGAGCTCGAAGCGGTGCTCGGACGCCCGGTGGCGGCCGGTTCGGCGAGTCCCATCCGGGTTCCCGGGCAGCATCCGTCGCACTACGCGCCCCGCGCGCGTGTCGTCCTGGTCGAGCCGGCCGAGATCGCCACCGCCGCGCAGGCCGCGCAGGAGCAGGGACACCAGGTGGGCGTCTTTCTCCCGCCTTCCTGCGCCGATGTTCCGGTGAAGGCGCACGCGGTGGTGGCGGTACCGGAATCGATGGCCGGCTACGCGCGGGGGCTGTACGGGTTCCTGCGGGAACTCGACCAGCTGGGATGCGACCTCATCGTCGCGTCCCTGCCGGTCGAGGAAGGACTCGGCCTGGCGATCGCCAACCGGCTTCGCCGCGCGGCCGGGCCCCGCGAGCTGCGGTGACGAGCGCCGGCTCCGGTCAGGATGCGGAGCCGGCGCTGACGTCGGGTCCGCGATCAGGCGTCACCGGGGTCGGCGCCGACTCCCGAGGTGCCGGCGCCCAAGGTGGCGGAGTGCGCGGCCGCGGTGTGGAAACCCGCCGTGCGGCGCAGCGTGAAGCGGTCGATTTCCGCGCCGTCGTTGCGGAGGGTGCGCACGGTCAGGGTGGTCTTCCGCCCGAACCACGCCGGCTCGGCGTCGATCGCGAGGAACGAGTAGCCGGTGTAGCGCACGCGTGACCAGCCGACGGTCTCGGTCTCCTTCCCGCCGCCCTTGACCCAGTGGTAGGAGGTGAATTCGCCGTCGAAGGTGTCGGGGACCGGGAAGCTGTAGACGCTCCGGCCTCCGCCGCCGCAGGTGGCGTAGACCGTGCCGTCGCGGTCCGGATCGACGGTGTCGCCGATCGCCACCTTGCGCGTGACGCGGCCGCCGCGCAGGGCGTCGGTGCGCTCGTAGATGTGGTTGTGCCCGTTGACCACCAGGTCGACGTGGAACTGGTCGAACAGCGGCACCCACTCCTCCCGCACACCGCCTTCGGAGGCGTGCTGGTTGGTCGTGGAGTAGGCGCAGTGGTGGAAGAACACGACGATGAAGTCGACGTCCGGCTGCAGCCGCAGGTACCGCAGGCGGCGCTTGAGCCACGCGGTCTGCGAACCGTGCGAGTAGCCGCGGTTCGCGGGGATCTCGTAGGAGACGTCGTTGGCGTCGAGGGAGATCACGCCGACGTTGCCGTAGATGAAGGAATACACGCTCGGGCAGTCGGCCGGGCCGCTGCCGGGGAAGTCCCAGCGCGCGGTCTGACCGCCGTAGCCGTCGGGCGAGTACAGCGCCTCCATGTCGTGGTTGCCGGTGGTGACCATCCACGGCACCGACGCCGCGACGCCTTCGATCTGGGTGTAGTAGGCGTCCCAGACCTTCGGGTCGAACAGGTCGTGGCCGCCGTCCGAGACGGGACCCGGCGGGAGGCCGGCACCGCTCGGGTCGGCGTAGGCGATGTCGCCGGCGAGCAGGTGGAACCGCGGGTTCTGCTTGGCGACGGCGCCGTCCTGGGCCAGCGCGGTGGTGGAGACGCCCTGGTCGCCGAACGCGGTGAAGGTGAACTTCCCGGTGGGGAAGCCGCGCGCGGGCGCGGTGGTGAACGTCGAGATCGCCGCGGCGCCGCCGTCGCCCTTGGCCGGGTCGAAGCCGTCGTGGCCGACGGCGTAGGTGTAGGTGCGGCCCGGCGTCAGGCAGTTCGCCTCGGCGTGCAGGTAGTACTGGTCGTACGGAGCGATCACCCCGGCGACTTCGGAGTGCAGGGCGCGGGTCTCGGCGGGGATGCGGTGCCCCCACTGGATTCCGTGCCGGTCGTGGTGCTCGGCGACGCGCAGGAACGGGTTCTTCACGCGGGTGGGGACCTGCCAGGCGACCCGGATGTCGGTCCGCGGGTTGCGGCCGAACGCGAGGTGCCGGCCGGCGGGCGTCACCTTCGCGCCGTCGGCGTAGGCGGTCCCGGGCAGCAGGAGCGGGCCGGCGGCGAGCAGAGCTCCCGTGGCCGCCGCCCCTTTCAGCAGCGATCGGCGGGAGAGGAACTCGTGCTGTTCGGCCATGCTGAGGCGGCCGGCCAAGGCGTCGGGCACGCCGACTCTGGGGATTTCCATGTGCGGATGCTCGCTGACGCACGTGCCGGATCAGCGACGTCGAGACGAACGTCAGCCGTCCAACTACTCCGGTGAGGTTCAAGAACGGGTCAAGAGGCGTTTACCCTGGGGCCGACATCCCGTCCGGTTAGGATGGTCCGATGTCGGCCAGGGCCTTTCACCACGGCAATCTCCGAGCCGAGATTCTCGGGCACGCACGCGCCACCCTGCGCGAGGCGGGCGAGGACGGGCTGTCGCTCCGGCAGCTGGCCCGCGACGCGGGTGTGAGCCACGCCGCCCCGCGGCGGCACTTCCCGGAGCGCCAGGACCTGCTGAACGCGTTGGCCGAACAGGGCTTCGATGAACTGACCGCGTCGATCACCGAGCAGATGGAGCGGGCCGAAGGCGACCCGGTCACCGCTTTCCGCACGGTGGCGCGGACCTACATCGACTTCGCCGTCCGGGACGCGGCCCTGATGAACCTGATGTTCTCCGCCAAGAACGGTGCCGCCGCCCCGGGGGTGTCCGCGGCCGCGGACCGGTTCTTCGCCGCGGTGGGCACCATCGTGGCCGCGGTCGTCCCGAGTTCCTCGGGCTCGGCTCCGTCCGGCGTGCTGTCCGAAGCTCTGCGTGCGCAGTTGCTGCTCGCGTCGACCCTGCACGGCATCGCCTCGCTGCTGAGCGCCGGCCGCCTTGATGCCTCGCAGGTCGACGAGCTTATCGACGGTGCCGGGCAGTTGTTCGGCGTCGAAGCAAAGTAGTCATTGACTACAATGTAGTCGATGGCTACTTTGCAGGTATGCCTACCGACCTTCCGTTGTCCCCTTCGTCGTTGTCCGGCCGCGTCGCGATCGTCACCGGTGCCACCAGTGGTGTCGGCGCGGCCACCGCGGCCGCGCTCGCCGGCGGTGGCGCGCACGTCGTCTACGCGGTCCGCGACGTCGGCAAGGGCATGGCCGACCCCGGCCGGCAGGCGGCCGAAGCGGCCCGGCCGGGATCGACCGAGGTCCGCCGCCTCGACCTCGCCGACCTGGCCTCGATCCGCGCGTTCGCCCAGGACTGGGCCGGCCCCATCGACCTGCTGATCAACAACGCCGGTGTGTCGAGCAGCGCGCGCCGGCAGACCCGGGACGGGTTCGAGCTGCAGATGGGCACCAACCACCTCGGGCACTTCGCCCTGACGAACCTGCTGCTGCCCCACCTCCGCGGCCGGGTCGTGAGCCTGGCGTCCCAAGCCGAACGTGCCGCCCGCCTGGATCTCACCGACCTCGACGGCGAGCGCACCGCTTACCGCGGGCACCGCGTCTACAACGCGACGAAGCTGGCGAACCTGCTGTTCATCGCCGAGTTGCAGCGTCGTCTGTCGGCATCGGGGTCACCGGTGCTGGCCATGGCCGCCCACCCCGGGTTCGTGGCCAGCGGCATGACCGGCGAGCTGACCGGGACGGTGGCCCGGCTCGCGGTGCGTCTGCTCGCCCAGTCCCCCGAAGAGGGTGCCCTGCCCGTCCTCTACGCCGCCACTGCCGACCTCCCTGGCAACAGCTTCACGGGCCCACGGCACCTGTGGCACATGCGGGGCGGTGCTCAGCTCATTCCGCGCTCCAAGAGGGCCCGCGACCCGCACCTGGCGGCGCGGCTGTGGGATCTGTCGGAACGGCTGACCGGGACCACGTTCCCGGTCGCGCGGTCGAAGCAGCCGGGATGAGATCCGAGTGGACGCCGGCCGTCGGACGGCTCGTCAGGTCCGGCGTTCGGCGTCGCGGACGATCGACCGGGCGAGCCACGCGAACACCTGGTCGTGCGCCGGCTTCTGGAGGTGCCAGTAAGCGTGGCCCAGCGGTGAGGCCGGGGCGAACCGCACCCGCTGCCGCAGCAGGCTCCCGGAGCCGGCCGGGTCCGCGCGCAGGGTGAGCTCGGCGTCGCCGGGCAGGCGCATGTCCGCGGTCAGCACGAGCTCGCGGTGGGTGTCGTCGCGGCGGCGGACCGTCCAGAAGTCGACGACGTCCCCGGCCACCGGCCGGTCGGGGCGGCCGCGGTAGGCCCCCGCCCCGCCGAGCAGCCCGTCGAGCAGGCCGCGCAGGGCCCACGCCGGTGCGGGCGGGAATCGGCCGTGGTCGCCGCCGAGGGCGGTGATCGCCTGCCACAACCGCAGTGGGCCGGCGTTCGCGAGCCGGGTGTGCTCCTCCTGGTACGCCGGACCGGCGGGTGCCGGCGGCACCGGAACGCCGAGGGCCGCGCGCAGGGCGTTGTCGAGGCTGGTCGGGCCGCCGGGTGGTGGCGACAGCACGGTTTCGACCGGGGTGTCGGCCGGGAGCAGGTCGTGCTCGAGCGACGCGAACAACGGGCCCGCGACGGTGGCGGGCACGGGCGAGGTCAGCCCGGCGATCCGCGCGGCGGTCTCGTGGGACCAGAACGGCGACGGCAAGGCGAGCGCGGCGGGCCGCCGCAGGATGCGGGCGCACCGCCGCACGAGACCGTCGTAGCTGATCGTTTCCGGCCCGCCGACGTCGAACCGGCCCCGCAGCGGCGGGCCGCCGGCCGCGGCCAGCAGGTAGTGGCGCACGTCGGCGAGCGCGACCGGGCGGCTGCGGCGGGCGGTCCACCGGGGCCGTGGCCGGACCGGCAGCCGGGCGGTGCGCGACAGCAGTTCGACCCCGGCCGATCCGCGGCCGAGGATCATCGACGCCTGCAGCGCGATCGCCGGGACCTCGCCGTCGAGCAGGATGCCGGCCACCTCGGAGCGGGACGCCAGGTGCGGCGACGTCGTGGCCGCCGGCCGTGGCCCGCCGAGGTAGACGAGCTGCCGGACCCCGGCGGCCGCGGCCGTGGCGGCGAGGCGCCGCGCGATGACGCGGTCACGGGCGGCGAAGTCCGCGTGTCCCAGCGAGTGCACGAGGTGGAAAACCACGTCCGCGCCGGTGCACACGGTCTCGAGCGCGCGCGGGTCCGCGGCGTCCCCGAGTGTCACGCCGATCCGGTGCGGGAAGCCGTGCTCCGCCGTGCGGGAGAGGACGTGGACCGGGTGCCCGGCGGCGGCGAGGTCGGCGACGAGCGCGCGGCCGACGAACCCGGTCGCGCCCAGCACCGTGCAGCGGGCCATGCGACGTCCTTCCCTGGTCGATGCAGAGGCGTTGCAAACGTACGCCGACTCCACGCA
Organism: Amycolatopsis sp. cmx-13-12; assembly: GCA_049998155.1. Classification (GTDB taxonomy): domain Bacteria; phylum Actinomycetota; class Actinomycetes; order Mycobacteriales; family Pseudonocardiaceae; genus Amycolatopsis. The sequence continues at coordinate 164,250 of JAEBES010000005.1, forward strand.
CCGTGCCAAAGACGCGAGTAGAATTCGTGTCGAGTGCATCGTATTTGTATCGTATTGGCCGATGGCGCGCTCGACGTCGTGCCGCGGAGGTGCCATGCAGCCGAACTTCCCGCCCGGGGTCTCGCTGATCCGTGAGCGGATGCGCGACGCCCTCTTCGCCCGGGTGGCGGGGCCCGACGGGCCGCGCAACCGCGCCCGCATCCACGGCGCGCCGGGGGAACGCCGGTTCGGGCCGGACAGCGCGATCCGGCGGGTGCACGGGGACACGGCCATGTTCGTCGGCGGCCTGCGCGCGCTGCTGTTGCAGTCGCTGCACCCGCTGGCGATGGCGGCGGTGGCCGCGCACTCGGGCTACCGCGGCGATCCGTGGGGCCGGCTGCAGCGCACGAGCACCTTCCTCGCCGTGACGACGTTCGGTACGGCCGAGGACGCCGAGCGAGCGGTCGAGACCGTGCGCTCGGTGCACCGGCGGGTGCGGGGCGTGGCCCCGGACGGGCGGCCCTACCGTGCCGACGACCCGCACTTGCTGACGTGGGTGCACATCGCCGAAGTCGACAGCTTCCTGCGTGCCCACCAGCGGTACGGCGCGCAGCCGCTCGACGAGGCGGGGTGCGACGCCTACGTCGCCGAGACGGCGGTGATCGCCCGGGCGCTCGGGGTGCCCGACCCGCCGGTGACCCGCGCCGGGCTCGACCGGGCGCTGGCCGCGTACCGGCCCGAGCTGCGCGGCACCCCGGAAGCCCGGCAGGCCGCCCGGTTCCTCCTGCTCACCCCGCCGGTGCCGTGGCCGGCGCGGCTTCCCTACGCGGCACTGGCGGCCTCGGCGGTGGCGATGCTGCCGGCGTGGACGCGCCCGCCACTGCGCCTCCCGCGGCTGCCGGTCGCCGAAGCGACCGTCGTCCGGCTCGCCGGGCACAGTTTGGTGAAGGTCGTGCGCTGGGCGATGACCGCGGCCTGAGCGGCCATAACCCGGAGCCCTCGTCCGCGGGCCTATCGTCCGAAGTGGATCGGGTCCGCGCGCGGGATCGCTGCGCTCACGGGAGCTTCGACGAGGTCCGCGATGCGCGGGTAGCCGACGTCGCTCGGGCGAAACCGGCCGGCGGTCCCGCGGCGGCGCCCCGGATCGGCATGTCCTTGGCGATGCGCTCGCCCGGCCTGGAGTACGCCGTGCGGGCCGAGACTTCCGGTGAAGCCGTCGTCGGCCGCGCGTCAGCCGGCCGGGGTCCAGTCGAGGATGTCGGTGTACGCCGCTTCCAGGCCCGCGTTGGTGCGGATGCTCGCCGGGATGCCGCCGGCGTCGGTGATCGCGTGGTTGTTCCTGATCACCACGGACTTCTGGTTGTAGTCGGCGCTGCCGTTCTCCCAGTAGTTGTTCTCGATGTCGAGCGGGTCGTAGGTGCCCTTGTTCAGCGTGTAGTCGGTGTGCTTGGAGCCCCAGGCGAGCGGGGTGTTGTACAGTCCGTTGCCGGTGATCGTGATGTTCCCGGCGCCGTTGTCGGTGTAGACGGCCTTGCCCGCGCCCTTCTGGTCGTGGATCACGTTGCCGGTGACCTTCTCACCGCCGGCCAGGTCAGGCCCGGTGTTGCCGTTGGTGTAGATCCCGGCGCCGTCGGCGAGCAGCTGCATGTGGTCGAAGATCAGGTTGTTCGACAAGGTGTTGTGGTTGCTGTAGTTGGGTTCCGCCTTGATCTTCACCTTGTCGGGCCAGCCGCCCCAGCCGATCGAGATCCCGCTGTAGGGCACGTGGTCGATCTGGTTGTGGGAGACCGTGGTGTGCTCGGTGTAGCCGATGTCCACCCCGATGCCGCCCGCGTACTCCACCGACGTGGCGAACACGTGGTTGTCGAGCAGCCGGTTGCCGCTGGTGTGCTGCGCGGCGGCGGTGGGCAGCGTGATGTCGACGCCGCCGAGTTCCAGCCCGTTGCCGGAGATGTCGGTGAACACGCTGCCCTGCACCAGGTCGTTCTGCGAGCCGGTGCCGAGGTCGAGTCCCGCCGCGCCCAGGTGGACGAACGCGTCCCGCGTGAAGCTGATGTTCTTGTCGTAGGCGAAGAAGACGTTGCCCGGCTCCTTGGTCCAGTTGCCGTACGGGCATTTGCCGCTGTCGATGAACTGGCACAGCCCTTGCTGGTCGAAGCCGTGCGCGCCGGTCAGCGTGTAGTTCGCCTGGATCTCCGAGAAGCCTTCGGGCGTGCTCGGGAAGTTCCAGGTGGCGTAGGAGAACTGGAGGCCGCTGAACGTGATGTCGTGCACCGGCGCCGACGCCGTCCCGATGCCGGACACCAGGGTTTCCAGCGCGGGCGCGGTCACCGTCTCCTTGGTGATGTCCTCGCCGGGCTTGGGCACGTAGAAGACGGTGTGCGCGGTGTTGTCGAGGTACCACTCGCCGGCGGAAAGCAGCTCGTAGGCGTTTTCCACCGCGGTGGGCAGCTCGGTGATGGACTGGCGGCCGACCAGTTCGACCGTGCGGCCGGAGTCGTCGGTGCGCATCACCCGCTTCGTCGAGTTGTCCCAGCACGGCTGCGCCATCTTGATCGTCGTCGGCGAGATCGTGCTGACCGGGCACCGGGGCTGGGTCCACGCGCCGAGGCCCCCGGTGTAGACGAAGTCGATGTCCTTGGGGTTGCGCCAGTTGTCCATCGCGGCCGACGACGTCGTGTAGCCGCCGGTGATCCTGGTCAGGGTCACCGGCAGGGTGCCGGTCGCGCGGGGAACGCGGGCACCGTTGACGTACAGCTGGCGCGTCCGCAGCGTCGCGGGGACGGGCGCGGACCAGATGTTCTTGCTGCTGTCGGCCACTTTCCAGCCGGTGATCGGGACGCCGCCGCTGATGACCGGCCGGGCGCCGGGCGCGGCGGTCCAGACCACGCGATGGCCATTGCCGCCGGAGTCGGCGGCGGTCAGCTGCAGCGGCGCGCTCAGCGCGTAGGTGCCGCCGGCGAGGCTGACGGAGATGTCGCCGGTCATGCCCGGGATCAGTCCGCGCACCAGCTGCTGGGCGCGCTGCAGCGTCCGGACGGCCTGGGCCTCGCTCGTGCCGTCGTGGGCGTCGTCGCCGTTCGGCGCGACGTGGACGACCTCCTGCGGCGCCGACGTCGCCGGGGTCACCAGTACCCCGGTCGCCGTCAGCGCGAGGCCGGTCGCGAACATGGCCGCCTTGACTCGTGTGCGCACGATGACCGTCCCTCGTCGGAGGCTCTGGCGGCTCAGAGTCTGACCGGCGTGACGGAGAGCTGTCAACGATTGGTCGGATGACTTACTGGATCAATGGTGCAAATCAGGCTATTTTTGGCCTCAGTGTTCCGGTCATCGGATCTCTGGGGGGTCAGGTCAAGCACTCCGACGGCAGCTCGAACCAGTCCGGATCCTCGAAGCTTCGGGTCGCTCGCCCGAACTCCGCGTCCCTCGACCCGTTCGCCGCGGCGAAGATCCGGTCCGCGTCTTCGAGTTGCGCCGGCAAGACGTCCTCCCGCAGCGTGTCCGGCGCGGGTGGCCGGCGCACGCCCTCCGAGGTGTACCGCAGGTCGGACAAGCTCAGCCGGGGTCCGGGAGCGCGGCGGTGGCGCCAGCGCCCGGTCGCCGGATCGAAGCGGTAGTCCGTCAGCAGTGTCCATCCCCTCGCCGCGACCCGGTGCACCGCCTGGATCACGTAGTCGACCACCGCATCGGACATCGTGTAGTCGAAGCTGATCCGCGCCCAGCCCGGTTTGCCGCCCTGCCGGCCGGCGAGGACCTCGTTCCACAACCGCCGCGAACGGGCCGCGCTGATGCCGAGCAGGCGGTGCCCGTAGGGGCCGGCGCAGGAACAGCCGCCGCGGGCCTGGATGCCGAACAGGTCGTTGAGCAACGTCACCACGTAGTCGTGGTGCAGCCGCTTCCCGCTCGGCCCGCGCACCAGCAGGGACACGATGGCCACCCGTTCGGCGTCGGAGTTGCCGAGCACCTCGAGGTTCGGGTCGGCCGACCACGATTCGAGCGCGCGCCGCAGGACCGCCTGCTCCCGTTCGCGGACGGCCGGGACGCCGACCGCTTGCTGCAGACCGAACACCAGCCCGGCCCGGACGGATTCGACGATCGCGGGAGTGCCGCCTTCTTCGCGGTGCGCGGCGTCGCCGAGGTAGTGGTGGTCCGTCGTGCTGACGTAGTCCACGGTGCCACCGCCGGGCACGCTCGGAACCCGGTTCCGCAGCAGTTCCCGGCGCACCACCAGCACCCCCGGTGTGCCGGGACCGCCGACGAACTTGTGCGGCGAAAGGAACATCGCGTCCTTGCGGGACCCACCCCGGTGGTACATGCGCACCCCTCCGTGCGGCGCGGCGGCCGCACAGTCCCAGAACGCGAGCGCGCCGTGCTCGTGCAGGAGATCCGAGATCGCCGGGGTGTCGGAAACGATGCCGGTCACGTTCGACGCCGCGGAGAAGGACCCGATCTTCAGCGGCCGGGCGGCGTGGCGAACCAGTTCGGCGCGGAGGGCGTCCCGGGACACGCCGCCGGCGGCGTCCTCCGGGATCGTGACCACGTCGCAGATCGATTCCCGCCAGAGCAGTTCGTTGGAGTGGTGCTCGAAGGGGCCCAGGAAAACGACCGGCCGGTCCTCCGGAGCGATCGCGTCGGCGAACCGGTAGCGGTCCGGCAGCCGCAGGCCGAGGATGGTGATCAGCTTGTCGATGGCTCCCGTGGAGCCCGAGCCGGTGAAGATGACGACCGTGTCCTCGTCGCCGCCGACGGCGTCCCGGATCACCGAGCGGGCTTCCTCGCGCAGCGAGGTGGTCTGCGCCGCGGTGGCCGAGGACTCGCTGTGGGTGTTGGCGTACCAGGGGAGGACGTGGTCGCGGATGAAGTCCTCGACGAACGAGACCGCGCGCCCCGAAGCGGTGCAGTCGGCGTAGACCACGCGGCGAAGGCCGAAGGGGCCGGTCATCGCCAGGTCGTTGCCGATGATCGACTGCCGCACCCGGTGCATCAGCGCGTTCTCCGCCACTGTTCCATTGGAGACCTCCCCACCGCCGGTCGGCAGAGGAAAAGGGGCAGTTCTCGTGGCCCTTTGTGAACGACATCCCTCGCCGGAGGTCGGCAGCGCCACCACCACTGATTGATTCGTCAGTATTGTGATGCTCTATCATCGAGGCATGGCAGCATCCCGATCCGGCCGCACCGAACCCGGCACTCGCGCTGAACGGCGCAAGGCCGGCACGCGGCAGAAGCTGATCGACGCCGCGCGTGGTTTCCTGGCGAGCGACACGCATTCCACGGCGAGCATCCAGGAAATCACCGACGCCGCGGATGTGGGTTTCGGGTCCTTCTACAACCACTTCTCCAGCAAGACCGAACTCTTCCAGACGGCGGTGTCGGAGGTGCTGGAGGAACTCGGGCTGTTGCTGGACGAACTGGCCGGCCGGGTCGACGATCCGGCGATGGCCTTCGCGCAGTCGGTGCGGTTGACCGTGCGCCTCGCGGTGGCGCGGCCGGAGATGGCGCAGGTGCTGGTTCGGCACGGGATGGCCTACATCGACGCCGACGAAGGTCTCGCTCCGCGGGCCCTGCGCGACATCGAGACCGGTGTGGCGTCGGGCCGGTTCCGCGTCGGTGAGCCACGGCTCGCCCTGGCGACCACCGCCGGCGCGCTGCTGGCCGTGTTGCACGTGTCGCTGGTGGATCCGGACGGCGTCACCGACGCGACGTGCGACGAGGCGGCCGAGCAGCTGCTGCGGATGCTCGGTGTCCCGCTCGACGAAGCGCGCGAGATCGCGACGGCGCCGCTGCCGGCCGTCGATCAGGTCTGACCACCCACTGGTCAGGCCGGGAGTTCGGCGATGGTCGCCGGCTCGTGCTGCTCGACCCCGTTGTAGCCGTGGCGGAACCCGCTGGACTGCGCGTAGGCCCGGCGGCGGGACCGCATGATGGAGCCGAGCGGGCGGTGGGCCTCCAGGGCGTGCCACGGGTTGAACGACAGGACGTCGTCGGCGTAGCGGCGGCGGGCGTCGCTGTAGGCATTCTGGGCCGGCAGGTGGAGCGTCGCGACGACCTGGTGCGGCGACCGATCCTCCGGCCACCGCACGGACGCGTCCTCGACGGGCATCGTGTCGAGGTCGGTGCACAGCTGGGCGCGGAGTTCGTACTCGGCGTCGTTGTCCGCGAAGAAGCCGACAACGAGGTCGCGCAGCGCCGATTCACCGGCCTTCTTCCCGACCGGGGTGCCGGTGAACGCACGGACGTTCGGCGAGAGGGGTGCCGCGGAGATCTTGGCGACGTAGTCCCCGTAGCGCAGCGCGGCCATGGAGTGGAAGGTCTCGCCGAGGATGTGGTTGTTGGCGGCGGCCAGGGTTTCCACGCTCGGCGGGATCGGCCGTCCGGCGCTTTTGAGCACCCGCGCGGCGGTGCGGGCGGCCAGACCGGCCAGCTGTAGCTGGCTGTCGCTCTGGCCGGGCTGCTTTTCGAGGATCTTCTGCAGGTCGGCGTAGGCCCCGATGGTGCCGAACGGCAAGGTCGGGTGGTTGACGAGCAGGAAGTCCTGCGTGCTGAACCCGTCGTCGATCGCGCGGGCACCGGGCACCCCGATGACCTTGATCGCGAAACCGCGCTGGACCGGGACCTGGTCGGAGCGCAGATCGCCGGGCGCGGTGGAGAACCGGACGATCACCGGGTAGCTGCGCGCTTCGGCGAACAGGCCTTGGCCGAGGTGTTCGGGCAGATCCGGCCGTACTCGCAGTTCGCCGGCGAGGATGCCGTGGCTCTTGGCGTGGGCGTCGCGCAGGCCGTGCCGGTGCTTGGCGGCGACCTGGTCGTTGGCGTGCTGCATCGCGGCGACGACCTGGCGGGTGAGCTCCTCTTCGTCGGGGAAGGACTGCTCCAGGTCGGGGCGGTAGTGGACGTAGGTGGACATTGACGGCCTCTCAGGTGCTGAGCCAGCGGATGGCGGAAAGGCTGGGCATGAAGAAGTACTCGCCGCCGCGCAGGGTGTTGAAGCTCTGGATGCCCTGCACCCGGCGCGGGGGTGTGCCGGGCACGGTGAAGTGGGCGCCCGTGTCCTGCAGCGAAACGAGCGGGTCCTTTTCCTTGCCGAGACTGACGAAGTTGCCGGAGTTGACCCATTCGCTCTGCAGGAACTCGACGTTGTCGATCGCGCGTGCGCCGAGGGCGATGAAGTCCAGCCCGCGCTCGGCGCCGTCGTCGGTGAGCGAGGTCGTCGGCTCGCCGAAGGAGGTGCTGCGTCGCACGACGCGCCGGATGTTGACGTCGGTGAGCACTTCGAGCTTGGTGTCGCGCGGGTTCATCCGCCGGATGTGGGACCCCAGCGGGGTCTTCAGCCCGCGCGGGTCGTCGGCGTAGTCGAAGTCGTTGATCCGGCGCGGATCCGCCCCGAGTGCGGGGTCGTCGCCGGTGGGCGAGAGTGCCAGTGGCGCACCGCTGCGCCAGCGGCCCACGAGCTTCGCCGCCAGCAGCTCCCGTTCCTGCTCGGTGCGCCCGTTGTCCCGCAGCCATCGGTTGAACGCGGCCACGTGCGAGTGGTACTTGCGGAACACGACGAAGGTTCCGTTGCGGCCGAGCACATCGGGCGCCGGCATGGCCAGTGGGTGGCCGGTTTCGCTGGGGTACCCGAGTACGAACTCGCCCGCCTTGATCGGCCGCCCATCACCCGGCAGCGGCTCGGCACCACTGCCCTCGACCACCGGCTGGGAGAACCCGTCCCGGTAGCCGAACACGTTGAACCCGTTCGCACCGAAGTCCTGATGCGACACCAGCTTCACGCCGGGCAGGCCGCGCAGCTGCTGCTCGTAGCCGGTGACCTCGGCGCGCCGATCGGCCTCGTCCGCGGCGTAGACCGTGACGGCCAGGTGCACGGCCGGGCCGCCGAACGGCGCTTCCCAGTGCTCCGGCGCGTTCGGACCGGTGTCGCGCAGCCGCTCGGCGCGCCCGGCCATCCCGGCGCGGAAGTTGGCCGGAAAGGAGTCGAGCGACGCCTGCGGCACGCCCAAGGCCACCAGCCCGCGATAGCTGATCGCCAGGGCCAGCCAGGACGGGCGCGGCTCGTCCCAGCGGGCCGCCGAGGGCACCCGCGGGGCCAGCCGCCGGAGCAGCTCCTTTCCCGCGGCCTGGTCGGTGATCTCGATGATCGCGTGCGTGCCGAAGTAGGGCTCCGGTCGCGCACGCAGCACCGTCGCCTGGATGTCGTCCAGGTCGAGCGTCGGACGCCTCTTCAGACGCCGGAACACGTCCACGGCCGTCAGTTGAGGTCGCCGAGGAACTTCTGCACCGTCGTGTCGAGCCGCTTGAGCCGGTTGGCCTCCGCCACGGTGACGTTCGGGTGCGCCACGAACCACGCCTCGGCCGGGACCTGGTAGCCGACGATGAAGTCCTTGACCTCCGGCGAGGCGATGCCCGGCCAGCCCTCGACGTTGCTGAACAGGTAGTCCATGAAGTCGGGGATCTTGGTCGCGAAGTCGTCGATGTAGGGGTCCCACTCACCGTCGTAGGCCGTGGCGAACAGCAGCTTCGTGTCATCGTCCAGGAACACGAACCGCATGTTGTGCAGCGTCCCGACCTGACCCGCGCCCGCGAGGTTCCCGCCGACCAGCCGGAAGAACTTCCGCAGCCGCTCCGCGCCGTTCGGCTTCAACGGCATGATGGCCGTCAGCTCGGAGACCTCACCGCTCTTGGCGCCGACCCGGCCCGCGGTCGTGACCGCGTGCTCGGCCTGCTCTTCCTTGTCCGCCAGGAATTCCGCGATCCGCAGCTTCAACGCGACCTTCGCGTCGGCCAGCACGGTGTCGACCTTCTCGCGCACCGCGACCGGCAACCTCTCGAACTTCGTCTGCAGCTCCTGCACCGGCATGGCGTACCTCCTCGAACGACGGCCCGAGCCAGCCTCGAACCGATAATGTCATCAAAACTGATGATGTCATCAGTCACGAGGGTGCACAAGGCGACCTGGGTCACCCTGATGGGGGAATCCGCCCGGCCGGGCAGGCAACGCGAGGTCAGGTCGAGTAAGACGGCCGCCCAGCTCAGGCGTTCGGGACGGCGATGTATTCGAAGACGGAACCGTCCGGGTGCCTGGCCACCAGCCGTTCCCCGTTGGGGCCGGCCGACGGCCCTTCGATGATCTCGCCGCCGGCCTGTTCGATGTCCCGGACGACCGGCGCGACGTCGAACACGAGGATGGTCGCGGTCCGATTCGTGTAGCCCTCGGCGCCCTCCGCTTCCAGCAGCAGGAACGGGCCGACACTGGCCAGTTGCACGGGCCCGTGGCCGAACTTCTGCGCGTGCTCGACGCCGGAAAGCGCCTGGTAGAACGGGATGGCTTTGTCCAGGTCGTCCACCACGACCCTCGCCAGTACCTTCGCGATGTTCGACATCGTTGCTCCTGACATCGTGAGCGCGCTACCAGGTGACCGGCAGCGAATGGACGCCGTAGGTCACATTGGACCGGCGGTAGGACACGTCGTCGAAGCCGATCGCCAGCTTCAGCGACGGGAATCTCTTCAGCAGGGCCGGAAATGCGACGTGCATCTCCATCCTGGCCAGGGGCAGGCCCACGCAGTGGTGGATGCCGTAGCCATAGGCGAGGTGGGTCCGTGGCGGCCGGTCGAAGTCCAGCTCGTCCGGCCGGGCGAACCGGTCCGGGTCGCGGTTCGCCGAGGGCAGCGACACGAGCACCTGCTCGCCACGGCGGATCACCGTCCCGGTCACCAGCACATCTGCGGTGGCTGTGCGGATCTCGCCGTGGTGCGGGATGCAGACGTACCGGACCAGTTCGTCCACCGCGGCCGGAACGACCGCCGGATCGTCGCGGAGCCGGGCGAGCTGCGCCGGGTGACGCAGCAGGGCCAAGGTGCCGATACCGAGCATGTTGGCGGTGGTCTCGTGGCCGGCGACCAGCAACAGGTTGCCGATCCCCACGAGCTCTTCGTCGGTCACCTCCGAGCCGTACCGCCGGATCACTCTCCCCAGCAGGTTGTCGCCGGGATCGGCCCTGGTGGCCACCACGTGAGCGCGCATCCCGGCGCGCAGCGCGTCCCGGGCCGGGATCAGGATCTCGAGGCTGGACATGACGTCGGTCATGATCCTGGTCAGGCCGGCGAAGTCGAACCCGTCCGCGTCCAGGCCGAGCAGCTCGCAGATGAGCATCGACGGCACCGGAAGGGCGAACAGGTCGACCAGGTCGACCGGCGGTCCGGCGGCGGCCATCGCGTCGAGCCGTTCCTCGACGATCTCGGTGAACCTCGGCTGCAGGGCGCGGATGCGCTGTTCGGTGAACTCGCCCGCGATCATCCGCCGGAGCCGGGTGTGCTCCGGCGGATCGCATTCGATGAACGTCCCCGGCTGCTGCGATCGCAGCTCGTCGGCCAACGTCCGATCCTCCGGCTCCGGCAGCACGATCCCCAGCGGAGTCAGCTCACTGCTGAACCGGGCGTCGCCGAGCACCAGGCGTGCGTCGTCGAACCGGGTGATGAGCCAGACTTCGTCGCCGCCGTTGAGCGAGACCCGGGACACCGGCCGCGTGGTGCGGAGCTCGGCGAATTCGGGATCCGGGTCGAACGGGCAGCCTGCCGCACGCCGGTACGGCAGCGGCAGGGGGTCGGCCGCGGTCACGGGAGGTCCTTCCCAGGGCCGGCTTCGGGCACCTGCACGGTCCAGTGACAGCTGCGCTCGCCCAATTCGTGCGCCACCGTGACGCCGAGCTTGTCCGCCGTCCGGTGGTGCAGATCGACGCAGTACTCACAAGGGCGCCGCAGGGTCAGCTCGACGCCCTGTGCCTGCGCGCGCTCGCGATAGTCGTAGATCCCGCACCGGCGGACGGCGAGTGAAGTACTGCGCGGCTCGTCGGTCCGGACCGTGTCGGAGCCGTAGACGTCGAGCATGGTGGCCAGTCCGGTCAGCAGATCGCGCGCGCGGTCGGCCGGGTCTTCGATGCGGTTGAGCATGGCCGCGGAGTTGATGGTGGCCACGTTGTCGGTCCACGCGGGCAGGCCCTCGGCGCCGAGGTACTTCTCGATCGCCGCCTGTGTCCGGAAGTAGACGCCGAGGACGAACTGGGCCTTCTCGGCATCGGTCATGGCGGGTTCGGGGTCGGGAGAGCTCATCGGACTCCTTCGAGCAGGGGGGAGGCGGGACGCAAACCGGTGGTGGCTTCGATTTCGGCGAGGGAAACGCGGACGACCTCCGCGATGGGCGGAGGAAGCCGGTCGGTCATCGCGGGGTCGTCCAGATCCACCAGCCGGGAGAGTTTCCAGCCGACGTACGAACCGAGGGAAGCCAGCGGCGGCAGCGAGGGAACCGTTCGCACGGAAAGGTTGTGGCCGTCGAACAAAGTGGACAGCCGCCGTCGTACCGCATCGAGGCCGGGTGCCTCCGGTTCGCGATCGGTGGTGAGCAGGCACACGACGTCGGTGCCGCGAAGGACGAGCATGTAGTTCAGGACGGTGAAGGGCCCGGTCGCGGAGCTGTTTTCGCCCCACAACACCGATTCCACGTCCTCCTGGCGGACGCCGTCGCCGAGGCGCATGACGTCGTGTGCGCGCCCCAGCGTCCGCACCACCGGGAGCGCCGTGCCGCACGGGCAGGGGCTTCCGCTCACCTCGACCAGATCACCGGTCCGGTAGCGCAACAGGGGCCGTGCGCGCAGGTCGAGACAGGTGACCACCAGTTCGCCTTCGTCCGGACCGCCGCCGAGCGGCCGGATTCCACGGGAGCCGGCCAGTTCGAACAGGTAGCTCTGCACCTGGAGGTGCAACCTGCCCTGCTCGCAGGTGGCCGCGGTCGTGCCCGTCTCCGACGAACCGAAGCTGCCCACGAAGGCTTTCGCCCCGGTCAGCCGCTCCAAGTGCCGCAGCAGCGACGGTCCGGCCTGCTCGGCCAACAGCAGCAGCCGGCGGAACCGGGGCAGGGGCTCTCCGTGCCGGTACGCGAAGTGCAGCATCTCCAGCAGGCGCGAAGGGGAACCGACATACGTGCTGATCGAGAGTTCGCGCAGCAACCGCAGGATGCGGGTGTAGTCGCCGGTGACGTTGTCGACCCAGAGGCGGACCGAGAGCACGCCCAGGTACTCCATCACCTTTTCGAACTGGTACCCGGCCGGTGCGAAGGGGCCGTTGATCAGGATCAGTGCGGAGTCCGCCGGGGTGAGCAGCCGGCCCCACATCTCGCCGATGTTGATCGTGTTCGCGGTGAGGTCGTCCAGGGCTTTGGGTGCGGCCACCGGGTCGCCGGTGGTGCCCGAGGATTCGTAGTAGTGCAGGAACTCGCCGACCGGGCGGGTGAAGACCGCGCTGGAGCCGGACCGGAACTCCGCCCGATCGAGGACGGCGAGCTCGGCCAGCATCTTCTCGACGAAGGCGTGCGGCTCGTCCGCTCGTGCCCGCACCACGGTCTCCTCGTCGCGCCACCCGGCGAGAACACTCCCGAACCGCCGGGAATCCGCGGCGGCGACGAGCGTTCGGATGAGTTTGTCCGCGTGCAAGGCGGGAAGGTCCTCTTCGCCGGCGTGCGCACGGCGGACAGCGGCGATGTGACGGTGCACGAACTCTGCGTAGCTGGCGCGTAGCTGCGGATCTCTGAACAGCAAGCGAACTCCATTTGCCACCGACGGGAGATGTGGTCCATTGCCGGTTATCCATGACTTTCGGCTTCGTTCACACCATTGCCGGGCACTGTGCCCCTTCGGTCCAGCCGAAGTGCCCGTTCGCACGTGGTCGCCACCGGACGTCGGAACCTTCGTGGCAGGAAATGTGTAATCATCGCCGGCATGGTTTCGGTGTCGCACAACGTCAAGCGAGACGAGCTGGGTGACTTCCTGCGCCGACGGCGAGAAGCGCTCGCGCCGGAGGACATCGGACTCCGGTCGACCGGCCGGCGCCGCACACCCGGGCTCCGCCGTGACGAAGTCGCGGCGATGGCGACCGTGTCGGCTGTCTACTACGAACAGCTGGAGCAAGGTCGCGGCGCCCGTCCGTCGGCGGCTGTGCTGCACGGCCTCGCGGGTGCGCTGCGGCTGTCCGCGGACGAGCGCGACCACCTCTACCGCCTGGCGGGACAGGCCGCGCCCGCTGCGCGCGATCCCGCGGGTTTCGTCGACGCGGGCCTGCTCAGCGTCCTGACGGCGGTGGAGCGCACCATGCCGGGATTCATCGCCGACGACCTGGGCACCGTCGTCGCGCAGAACCTCCTCAACACCGCGTTGTTCGGCTCGTTCACCGAACGCCCGGGACGAGAGGCGAACCTGGTCTGGCAGTGGTTCACGTCGCCGACGTGGCGCTTCAAGCTGGAGCCTGCGGAACAGCACGAGCAGACCGGCCGCGCCTACGTCGCCGACCTGCGGGCGATCACCGCTCAGCGCGAAGGCGACACCGACGCCGCCGATCTGGTGGCGGCCCTCCTGGACGCCAGCGCCGAGTTCGCCGCCCTGTGGGACGACCACGAGGTGTCGGCGCTGCACTGCTCGACGAAGCGGGTCGTCGATGACCGTGTCGGCCGTCTCGACCTGGACTGCGTGGTGGTATTGAGCCCGTTGTCGCGCCAACGGATGCTGCTGATGAAGCCCGTGCCGGGCAGCGGAGCCGAAGAACGGCTGGCATTGCTGGATTCCCTCCTCCGCTGATGATCACCCCCGTACTCGTTGTACGTGGTTGCGGGGGTGGCCGGTTCCTACGGTCGGCGAGGTGAACATCATTTCTCCGGTAGTGCTCGTGCACGGTCTGTGGCACGGGAGCTGGGCCTGGTCCCTGGTGACCGAACGGCTCGCCGCTCGTGGCGTGCCGTCGATCGCCGTCGACCTCGACGGGCACGGCCTCAAGCGGCGCTCGCCGACGGCCCGCTGGGCGCGGCCGTTCGACTCCCCGTCCTTCGCCGCGGAGCCCACCCCGTCCGCCGACGTGACGGCGTCCTCGGCGGCGGCGACGTTGGTGGAGCAGCTGCGGCGGATCGGGGGCGGCCGGCCGTGCGTGGTCGTCGCCCACAGCATGGCGGGATGCGTGGCGACCGCCGCCGCCGAAGCGGCGCCCGAGCTGTTCGCCGAACTGGTGTACCTGGCGGCGTTCGCCCCGGTCACCGGAGCCGGCGCGGTCGAAAGCCTGGCCACGCCCGAGAACGAGGGTGAACAGGTGTCGCACCTGCTGATCGGGGACGCGGGGGCGATCGGCGCGTTGCGCATCGATCCTGGTGACCGCGCCCGGCACGCCGACATCCGCGACGCGTTCTACCACGACGTCGAGGAACGCACCGCCGAAGCGGCGATCTCATTGCTCGGCGACGACGGGCCACTCGGCATTCCCGGCGAGGCGGTTTCCGTTACGCCACCCCGGTTCGGTGCGGTGCCGCACACCTACATCGTGTGCTTGGAAGACCGGGTCGTTCCGCTCGCGTTGCAACGGCGTTTCGTCGACGAGATCGACGCCGTCTCGGCTCGGGCGACCACGGTCGTCGAGCTGGAGACGTCGCACTCGCCGTTCTTGTCCGCTCCCGATGAGCTGGCCGCGGCAATCGCCCTGGCTCACCGCAAAGCGGCCGGCGTCCACTGACCCGATGGTCCCGGTTCTGGAGTTGTAGGTGGAGCCGACCGGGCTGACCTGGCGGGTCCCGTCCGGCTGTGCGGTCGCCACCCGGCACAGCGCACCCCTGGGTAGCTGCTCATGCGATGCCCGGCGAGGTGGAGGCGCAGCCGGCGTTGCTGCGGTCGGACGGGGGAGCGCTACGGCGTCCTCACGCTGGTCGGCGGCCAGAAGAACATGATCATCGACGTCGCCGTGCAGCCAGTGGCCGAGAGGTGGCAACCGAACGGCGGGTTCGCGCGTGAGGGAGGCATGGAGACGAAGCTGCAGACCGACGAGGGGTCGCTGGTGGTCGTGCGCCGTCGGGACCTCGGCGAGACAGCCCGCTGGCAGGGGATCTGTGCGCTGGTGGCCGACCTGGCGCTGCACCTCACGGTGGCACTCCTGGTCGCGTCGCGGCTGGGCTTCCCGTTTCTGCTCACGGCCGTCGCGGCGTACTCGGTGGTGTCGTTCGTCCACCGGGTCCCGCTGCAGTGGTGGTGGGGCGCCACGACCGGCAGGGCACTCTTCGGCCTGCGCTGCGTGGTCGAGGCCACCGGAGGCCAGGCAACGCTCGGCATGCTGCTCAAGGAATGGTTGCTGACGTCGTACGTGTTGGTGGTCTTCGCCGTGGTCCCTTTGGTCGACGCGATTCCGAATTAGCGGGCGAACCGGTGGTGCCCCGAATCGAATCCCGTTCGCCGGTTTTGCAGACCGGCGAACGGGCGTGGCCGCGCACGGCGCGAATCGTCGCTACAAATACTCGTATGGAACACCTGTGGCACGAGATCGGGGCCCGCGCCGGCGGTGCTCGCTTCGAGTTGACGCTGCGCGGGTGCCGCGAGGATCTGCCTGATGGACGCCGAGAACTAGCAGGCGTACCGCGACGAAGACGAGGACGGGTACGAGTGCTGGCGCGCACGAAGTCCTGAAGGCGCCGTCCATTGCCGACCGACAGCCACTGCGCGAGCAAGTCCACGGTCATCGTCGATGACGGTGCCGGCCTTGATCACGTCGCCGTCGAAACTTCCTGCTTGCCGAGGAAGTCGACGATGTGGCCGAACACGTCCAGCGCGGCACCCCGGCCGAGGAACGTGTCCAGGTGGCCGTAGCCCGGGATCTCGGCATACGTGACGTCGAGCAAGGGCTGCCTGCCGGCCAGCACCTCGTGGCAGACCTTCTGCGAGTCTCCCCAGAGCCCGTTCTCCGTGCCCGCCATCAGCAGCACCCGGGTGTCGATGCGGTCCGCCGCGTCGAGTGCGTTGACCGGCAGTGCCCGGTAGTGGTGATCGGTGTCGTTCCAGCGCACGACGCTGCTCGCCAGCGCCATCCGGCGCAGGTGCGGCATGATCCACATCGGCGCCGGGCCGAGCAGGTCGGCGAGCCGGTCGTGGGTGTCCTCGGCCAGGTTCTCGTGCACGAACAACGAGACTCCCATGCCCCAGGCCGAATTGTGCAGGATCTGACAGGTCGGGTCGGGACAGCTCGCCCCGCGGGAGGCGAGCGCGAACAGGGGCGTGTACTTCGACCGCAGGCCGACTTTGCGGAAGTCGACCGGGATGTGGTCGAACGTCGACTTCATCAGCTCGCCGGCCAGTGACATCCGCAGGGTCATCCGGCCGGGGAGCTTCGGCGTCAGGAACACACCCTGGGACACCACCCCCGCCAGGCCCGGCACCAGCCCCGCCGTCATGCTCATGGACAGGGCGATCGAACCGATGCAGTGGGCGACCGCGAACAGCGGGCGGTCGCCGATCCGGCCGCGGATGTACGACACCGCAGCGGGGATGTCGTACAGAGCGACGTCGTCGTAGGTGTAGCGGCGGCCAGTTTCGTTGTACGGCAACCGGCAGCTGCCCCGCCAGTCCAGCAGCCACGGCTCGTAGCCGTTGTCGACGAGGACGTCGACGAGGTTGCGGATCTCCGGCGCCAGGAACATGTCCGCGGACGCGGTGTGCCCGTGCAGGAGCAGCACGGCGGGGCGATCGGCCTCGCCGGTGTCGACGCGGGTCAGGCCGATCCGGACGCCGTCGCCCGCCTGGAACGGGATCTCCTCGACGGCCGACGGGGCGAGGCGGTGCCGGAGCGGGCGCAGCGCCGCGGTCGTCCTGACCCTGCGCAGCGCGGGAACAGTGGTTTTCTTCCTGCCGAACATCAGTGGCGCTCCTCAAGGACCGGGGTGCGGCGCAGATCGAGCAGGTCCGCCGCCGCGCGGGCGAAGGGCGGGAGCAGACCGCGGCTCATCTCCCAGCCGAACCAGGCGAGCCAGGCCAGCTTGGCGGCCCGCTGCTCCCGGTCGGTCAGGCGCGGGTCGGCCCGAATGCCCTCGATCTGGTCTTTGACGTACGTATCGCGCGGCACGACGACCTCGCCCGCGAAGCTCGCGGGCTCGCCGTCGCGGCCGATCTCCACGGTCAGCGTGGTGCACTGCCGCCACAGGTTCCAGTGGACCTTCGAGTACTTGTGGCCCTCGAACCACCACCGGCCGCCATCGGCGTCGCGCAGGTTCATCCGGTAGCGCAGCAGCGGGTGCTTCAGGCCGTTCTGCCGCGGGATGCCCTCGTCGGGGCGGATCCAGACGTCGCCGCGGTCCACGGTCAGCGGCCGCGCGTGCACGGCCGGGCAGACGAGTTCGCCGGTCACGTCCACCCGGCGTTCCCGCACCAGCTGGTACATGCTCGCCAGCGACAGGGTCAACGCCGCCGAGCACGGGACGTCGGCGGGCTCGCCGATCGGTCCCACCGCGCCTTCGGTGGTCTCGGTGAACCACAGGTAGGGCTGGTCGTCCTTGTGCGGCAGCCGGGACAGACCGGCCTCGGCCAGCCGCTCGAACGTCTTCAGCTGGGCCTGCCCGTCGAAGCGGGTGGCGGCGGGCAGGCCGACCGCGTCGACGAACGCCGCGGTGCGGTCGGCGCGAGCCGCCGGGCCTTTCAGCGTCGCCTCGCACAACTTCAGCGCGGTGGGGCTCCGCAGGACCCTGGCCATGAACGCGAGTTCGGGTACGTCGTCGGCCTCGATGCGGGCGAGCGCCTCCACGCGCCACTCGTCCCATTCTTCGACGCGGAGGTTCATCCCGCTCAACGCCATGTCGGCGAGCACGTCGTCGAGGGTGGCGGGCACGCCGGTGAGGTTGTAGTCGAAGCCCCAGGCGTCCGGCTCGCACACGACGGCGGTGGCGACCCGGCTGATCCAGTCGACCGGGGCCGCGTTGAGGTAGCGGAAGGCGGGAACCGTGCGGTAGCGGGCGAAGACCGACAGCAGCCCGCTGCTGAGGTCCTGCGGGTTGTGGGCGCCGGTCTTGGTGTGGCCACCGACGCCGCCGGGGCGCAGCGCCGTCACGACGAGGCCGTGGTCGCGGGCCCGGCGCAGGGCGACCTCCGCCGTCCACTTCGACTGGTCGTAGCCGGAGATGAGCCGGTCGACGTGGGCGAGCGGGTCGTCCTCGCCCATGGCGGTGATGCCGACCTCGTTGTAGACGGCGATCGAGGAGATGTGGTGCAGCGGCTTGGGGCGTCCCGTGGCCGCGAACTCGGCCAAGGTCAGCGTGCCGAGGACGTTCGCCTGTCGCAGCGACTGGTAGCCCCGCAGGAAGTCCACCGCCGCGCCCACGCCGACCACGCTGTCGATCTCGTCGGCGAGGGTGTGCCACACCCGGTCGGAAAGACCGAGCTTCGGCTGCTGCAGGTCGCCGCGCAGCACGGTCACCCGCCGGCGCAGTTCCGAAGACCACGGCAGCCGGAAGCCCCTCAGCGCCTCGCCGAGCCGGGCGAGTGCCGACTCCTCGTCGGCGGCGCGGACCAGGCAGTGCACGTGGGCGTCGCTGTGCCGCAGCAGGTCCAGCAGCATGTGGCCGCCGAGGAAGCCGGTGGCGCCGGTCAGCAGGATGCGTTGGGGCGGCACCGGTTCCGGTACGTCGGCGAAGGGCAGCCGGTCGGCGAGGGCCAGGTCGGCGAGGATCTGCCGGAGGTCGTCGGGCCGGGCCCTGGTGTGGTCGCTCTCGCTCGCCGGAGCCGGAGCCGGAGCCGGGCCGGCGACGGCGACGGCGGAGGTGACCGGGTGGCCGGCCGCGAGCGCCGCGTCGTTCGGCAGGTCGGCACCGGTGGCCACCGCCCAGCGCCGGGCCAGGCTGGCCGGTCGGGCGTCGGCGAACACCTCGTCGAGATCGCACTCGATGCCGAGTTCGGCCTCCAGCTCCGCCACGAAGTTCACCGCGTCCAGCGAAGTCCCACCGGCGGCGAAGAAGTCGTCGTCCGGCGAAAGGTGACCATCCGGCAGGTGTCGTCCGGCGGCGGCCGCGATCGCGGCCGCGACGCCCGCCACGTCCCGGGGCCGGGCCGGAGCACGACCCGCCGGGGCCGGCCCCGCGGCCACCTCCGGCACTCGGGCCAGCAGATCGTCCACGCTGAGCCCGGCACCCCGCTCGATGGACTCCGCCGTCGCGCGCTGTCCGGAATCGTCGCTCAGGTCAGGCATCGAAGCTCTCCTTGGTCTGCTGCTCCCACGAGCGGAAGGCCCGCAGCTGGTCCGGGGTGACCACGACCTCGAGGTGGTCACCGTCCTGGTCACCGCCGCCGAGGGCGGCCAGCAGCCGCCTCGCGGGCACGTTGCGCGGGGTGCGCTGCGCGGACAGCCGGACGCTCGCGCAGCCCAGTTCGTCCGCGCGGCCGGCCAGCCACCGCAGCAGGCGCTCCTCGACGCCCCGGCCGAGCGCGCGGCAGCTCATCGACCACGCCGTCAGGTCGAGCCGATCGCCGTCGACGTGGCAGGCGAGCAGGCCGATCTGGCCGTAGTCGCCGAACCGGTCGCGGGCCGAGGCCAGCCACAGCTCGCCCCGGTCCCGCCACCGGGCGACGTCACCCCCGGCCGACCGGGGGTGCAGGGTGAACTGGTTGGTGCGCGCGACGAGCTGCTCGGCCCTCGGCACGTCCTCATCGGACACCGCGGTGACGTCGACCTCGAGCTCCAGCCGGGCGAGGAACTCCGCGAAGCCGGCCTGTTCGCGGGCGGCATCGCGCTCGCGCTCCTGCTCGTAGAACCGGGCACGCTGCCCGTCCTCGACGGTCGCCGCCACCGGGACCAGCGGCCACAGCCGGCACAGGAACTCTTCCAGTTCGTCCGCGGGCGGGCAGGTCACCGAGAGCACCTCGGGCAGCGCCGAGCGCACCTTGGCGATCTCGGCGTGGTTGTCGTCGAGGAACAGGAAGCTGTCGATCCCGACGTTGAGCGTCCTCGCCGCGTCGGCCAGCCGGCCCGGCTTGGGGCCCCACTCGGCGGAGAGCACGCTGAAGTGGTCCGGTTTCAGCAAGCTGTCGCTGCGGTCGAGGACCGCTCGGACGGTCGCCTCGTCGTTGTTGGAGACCAACGCCAGCAGCGCGCCTGCCTGCCGCCACTGCAGGAGCCGGCGCGCCAGGAGCGCGCGCGGGCCGGTGAGGTCGACGGCGTCGGGACCGATCTCGCCCGCGACACCGCCCCACAGAGTCTCGTCACCGTCGACCGCGATCACCTTCGGCGCCGGGCGCCGCACCGCCCGCACCACCTCGGCGACGCGGAGGGCCACGGCGGCCTGGAAGGGCGCGGTGAACGGGAGGTGGGCCAGCCGTTCGGTCCGGTCGTCGAAGGGGGTTCCGGTGGCGTGGTGCCGGGCCCAGTCCCGCGCGCCGAGCACCACGATGCCCGGCACCTCGGCCAGGTCGGCCGCGACCTCGCGTTCCCACTGGGCGTGGCGGTCTTCCTGGTGCGCGGTGGGCGGGAAGCCGACGACCAGCGGCGTACGGGTCCGTTCGGCCAGTGCCCGCAGCGCCGCCGGGTAGGCGGCGCGCAGCTCGGCGAGCAGGGTGTCGTCCACCGGGCCGAACCGGCCGAAGTCGGCTGCCCGCAGCAGCACGATCCCGGTCGCCGTCGCCGGGCCGGCGAAGACCCCGGACGGGTCCTGCAGGGTCGCGAGGACCTGGTGGTACGGCGCCTCGGCGACGTCCTGGCCCGCATCCCCGTCCGCGACCGCCGCCGCGCACAGCAGGGGCAGGTTGCCCAACGCGAAGGTGGCGGCGATGGCCAGCGCCGGACGGGGTGCCGGTGCGGTGACGGCCGGCGCCGCCACCGGCTCGCTCGCGTCGCGCGCCAGCTCCTCGAGCAGCCGCACGAACTCCTCGCCGAGGCCCGTGCCGGCCGCCGCGTCCAGGATGTCGACGTTGTGGTCGAACCGGATGATCGCCTCGTCCGGGATCATGGTGATCATCAGGTCGAGGTCGGAGTAGCCGGTGCCCGCGGGCAGCACCTCGAGGTGGTCGAGCCTGCGCGGGGACCGGATGAAGTTGAAGTACACCTCCACGAGCGGGGCGTTGGCCCGGTGCAGTCCCTGCCGGGCGAGGGTGGCGAGGACGTCGGAGAACATCGCGCCCTTGGCCAGGATCTGCTGCAGCCGGGCGTCCGTGCGACGCAGCACCTCGGCGGCGGGCTCTTCGGCCCGCGCCAGCGCCGGGAACGGCACCGGTACTCCGAAGAAGCCGACGGCGTCGTAGGCGTCGGCGTGGATGCGGGTGTCGACGGGGACGGCGAGCACGAACCGCTCCCGCTCCCGCTTCCTGGCCAGCAGCACGGTCAGCGTGCCGAGGCAGAAGGCGGCCGGGGTGATCGCGAGCCCGCTCGCCGCGGCCGAGATCCGTTCGGTCAGCCCGTCGGGCATCGGCACGGTCACGCTGCCCGCGCGGTAGGAACGCCGCGGCGGGCGGGGCCGGGCGAGTTCCAGGTCGAGCCGCCGGCTGCCGTGGAAGGACTCGCGCCACTGCGCGTCCGGGCCGGTACCGCCCTGCTGCGCCTCGACGAGCAGGTCGAGATCGCGGCTGGTGACCGTGTCGTGCAGCGTGGCCCCGCCCAGCTCGGCGTCGATCTCCGCGGCGACCAGCAGCAACGACTGCAGGTCGCTGACCGCGTGGTGAGCGCCGAACACCAGGGTCTGGCCGTCGTCGCCCGCGTCGACCAGCTCGAACCGCCACAACGACGGTTGCAGCAGGTCGAACGGCGGCTCCAGCAGCAGGCGCAACCGCTCGTCGGCGTCGGCTTCGTGGTCGACGGCCGACCAGAGCAGCACCGACTCGGACGTCTTCCGGTCCACCCGCAGCTGCCAGTCGCCGGTGTCGGTCTGCTCGATCGCCGTGCGCAACGCGGCGTGCCGGGCGGCGAGGCCCTTGACGATCGCGCCGAGCCGGTCGCGGGTGGTCGGCGTGGTGAGCCGCATCGCCAGGCCCACGGCGTGCGCCGCGGCGGGCATGCCCGGCTGGGCGCTGCGCAGCAGGCGAACCACGTCGCGGGTCGCCGGCCGGATGTCCGGATCGGGCGCATCGGCGACGATCCCGGCCGCCCGGGTGGCGGCCACCGCCCGTTCCGGCAGCGTCCGGGCCAGTGCCCGGGCGAGGACGCCGGTGTCGGCGGCGCTGAACACCTCGGCGGCCGGGATCTCGACGCCGAGGTCGCGGACGAAGGAGTTGCGCAGCCGCACCAGCATCAGCGAGTCGAGGCCGAGTTCCTTCAGCGAGGTGGTCGAGGCCGGGATTTCCGCTCCTCCGGAGACCTCGGCGACCTTGGCGCGCACGTAGGTGTCGAGCCGGGCGAGCCGGTCCTCGCCGGTGGTGGCCGCGAAGACCGCCGTCGCGAGGCCGGCCGCGGTGCCCGCACTGGTCGGTGCGGTGATCAGGTCGGCGAGCATCGGCCGGGTGTGCACGGCGTCGGGGAGCAGCCCGAGCCGCTCGGTGTCCAGGGCGACGGGTGCGAGCTGGCGGCGGCCGGTGGCCAGCACCCGCTCGAACAGGTCACCGCCTTCCCGCGGGGTGAAGGCGCGCAGGCCCGACTGGCCGAGCCGGGCGGCGGTGGCGGACTCGGCGACCATCCCGGCGCCGGACCAGGCGCCCCAGTCCAGGCTCAGCGCCCGGCGGCCGGTGCGCGACAGGTGGTGCGCCCAGGCGTCGAGGAAGGCGTTCGCCGCCGAGTACGGGCTCTGTCCCGCGGAGCCGAGCAGGCCGGCCACCGAGGCGAACAGCACCAGGTTCGCCGCCTCGGGGACCAGTTCGGTGAGCAGGACGGTGCCGAGGACCTTGGGGGCGAGGACCCGCAGGGCTTGCTCGTCGGTCAGGTTCGCCACGGTGGCGTCGTCGAGCACGCCGGCCGCGTGCACGACCATCGTGATCGGGCCCGCGTCGCGGCGCACGGCGTCCAGCGCCGCCGCCAGGCTGTCGCGGTCGGTGACGTCGGCGCGCGCCAGGTGGATGGTGACGCCCCGCTGTTCGAGGCCGGCGATCCAGCGCTCGCACTCCGCTTCGGGCACCCCGCGACTCAGCAGGGCGAGGTGGCGGACGCCGCGTCCGGCCAATCGTTCGGCCACGACTCTGCCGAGGCCGCCCAGCGCGCCGGTGATCAGGTGCACTCCGTCCTCGGCGGTCGCGCCGGGTTCGCCATCAGGCTGGGTGCGGGCCAGGCGCGGGACCAGACGGCCAGCGTCGCCCAGTGCGACCAGGCGTTCGTCGTCGGCGTGCCAGAGCTGGGTCCACAGGGCGTCGACGCCCGCGGTCCCCAGGTCGATCAGCGTGGTCGCCAGCTCCGGGAACTCCTGCGCCACCGCGAGCCCGAAGCCCCAGGCGAGCGCCTGCTGCGGGTGGGTCACGACGGTGCTGTCCCCGGCCGCCTGGCTGCCGCGGACGACGACGGACAGGCGTGGAGCCGGACCGTTCGCGCTGCCGGTGAGCGCCCGCACCAGGTGCAGCGTGCTCAAGCAGCACAGCCGCGCCGACGCCAACGCGGACGCCGCGTCCTCGATCGCCGGGGCGTCGAGCGCGGTCAGCTGGACGACCTGGCCGGGCGGCCCGTCCGCGAACGCCTCGCGCAGCAGCCGGTCCAGCTGCCGGGGATCGGCCGGGTCGAGGACGTAGCGTCCGGCACCCTCGACGGCGTAAGCCGGGCCCCTCCGGGCGATCACGTGCGGCGTCGAGCCCAGCCGGTCGCCGAGCTCGGCGCCCACCCCGCCGTCGTCGGCCAGGATCAGCCAGCTGTGCCGGGCGGGGGTCGCGTCGGCCGCCGGTCGCGGCAGCCAGCGGGTCTCGAGCAGCGCGCCGTCCAGCGGCGAGAGCGCGGCGAGCCGCAGGTCCTCGATCGCCAGCAGGAGCCGCTCGTTCTCATCCCAGACACCGAGGTCGACGGTGGCGGCGGCACCGGAGACGGACCGCAGGCGGCAGCTCACCCAGGTGGGTGCGCCGGTCTCGCCGGTGAAGCGCAGCCGGCCGGCCCCGGCGGGCACGAACGTCCGGTCGGTGGGCATCTCGCCGGGGAGACCGGCGGCGTGGAACGCGGCGTCGAGGACGGCGGGGTGCACGAGGTGGCCCGCGGTGGCTCTGGCGGCGAGGCGTCCCGCGGCTGCCGCGGGTCCGCGCTGTCCCCGCTCGAGCCCGCGGAAGACCGGCCCGTAGTCGATGCCGCGGGCGCTCAGCCCGGCGTACACGGAGGCTGGATCGACCTCGTCGGCGCACTGCTCGCGCACCGCGGCGAGGCTCAGGTCGGCCGGTACCTCGGCGCCGGCGGGGACGACGCGCCCGCTGACGTGTCGTTCCCACCGCGGCCGGCCCACCGGCGACGCCGAGGAGATGGTGAACGACCGGTCGCCGTCGTCGCCGGGCCGCAGCACCAGCTGCAGCCGCACCGGCCGCTCCGGGTCGAGTCGCAGCGGCTGCTCGAACAGCACCTCGGCCAGGTGCACGTCGGGCCCGTCGGCCACGGTGGTCGCGGCCCGCAGCGCCATCTCCAGGAAGGCGGCACCGGGCAGCCAGACCTCGCCGTTGACGCGATGATCGGCCAGGTAACCGAAGCGGCTGTCCCGCAGGTCGACCTCGCCCTGGAAGAGGTGCCTCCCGGGTTCGTCGCTGAACTCGACGTGCGTGCCGAGCAGCTCGGAGCCGCTGCCCGCCCGGGTGGCCGGGGCCGGCGCGAGCCAGTGGCGCTCGCGGGCGAAGGCGTAGGTCGGCAGGTCGACGCGCTTGCCGGGGATCGACGGCACCGTCCACTGTGGAGTGTGTCCGGCGACGTAGAGTTCGCCGAGGCCCCGCAGCAGCGTCTCGTGGTCGCCGTGCTGCCTGCGCAGCGAACCGACGCCGACCGCCTCGATGCCCGCTTCGACGGCCACCTCCTCGATGGACGGCAGCAGGGTGGGGTTCGGGCTGAGTTCGACGAAGTAGCGGTAGCCGTCGTCCAGCATCCGCCGGATCGTGTCGGCGAACCGGACGGGTTCGGAGAGATTCCGGAACCAGTAGCCGGCGTCGAGTCGTTCGCCCGCAACAGGTTCGGCCAGCACCGTCGAATACAGCGGGGTCGGCACGGCGTGCCCCCGGAGCTCGGCGTGCCCTTCGAGAAGCTCCGCGCGCAGCGGCTCCATCAGCGGGGTGTGCGACGCGAACGGCGTCGTCAGCGCCCGGACGTCGATACCCCGTTCCGCCAGCTGCCCGCGCAGCTCGGCCAGCGCGTCGACGGCACCGGACACGGCCGTCGACCCGGGGCTGTTGGCCGCGGCGACGAACAGGCGGCCCGCGAACGGAACGAGCAGGTCCTCGACCTGGGCGGCCGGCAGCGGCACGGAGGCCATGCCGCCCTGCCCGGCCAGCGGGGCCACGGCGCGGGCCCGGTCGGTCACCACGGCGACGGCGTCGTCGAGGGACAGCGCCCCCGCGCAGTAGGCGGCGGCGATCTCGCCGAGGCTGTGGCCGACGACCGCGTCCGGGGTGACACCGAGCGAACGCCAGGCGGCGGCCAACGCCGCGTTGAGCGCGAACAGCACCGGCTGCAGGCGTTCGGTCCGGTCCAGCGACCCCGGCGTGCGCAGCGCCTCCAGCACGGACCAGCCTGCCTGCCGCTCGACCTCCTCGTCGATCCTGGTCAGCTCCGCGCGGAACGGCTCGGAGGCACCCAGCAGGTCCAGTCCCATACCGGGCCACTGCCCGCCGTGCCCGGACAGGACGAACGCGACCTTGCCGGTGTCCTCGTCACGGGGCGAGGGGAGCGGAGTCCGGCCGTCGCGCAGCCCGCGCAGCGCGGCGCGCAGCTCCTCCCGGTCGCCCGCCACGATCGCCGCCCGCCACTCGAAGTGGCTGCGGTGGTGCGCCAGGGCCTCCGCGACGCCGGACAGATCGGTGTCCTCGGTCAGGTGTGCCGCCAGCCGGGCGGCCTGGTCCCGCAGTCCGTCGGCGTTGCGGCCCGACACGACGTACAGCCGAGGTCCGGTCGGTTCCGGTTGCGGCGTTTCGATGTCGTGTTGTGGTGCTTCTTCGATGATGAGGTGTGCGTTGGTGCCGCTGATGCCGAAGGAGCTGAGTCCGGCTCGGCGGACGTGGTCGGTGGCGGCGGGCCAGGGGAGTGCTTCCTGGAGGATGTGGAGGCCGGTGTTGTCCCAGTCGACGTGCCGGCTGGGGATGTCGGTGTGCAAGGTGGCGGGCAGGGTGTGGTGTTGGAGCGATTGCACGACCTTGATGAGCCCGGCGATACCGGCGGCGGCTTGGGTGTGCCCGAGGTTGGATTTCAGTGATCCGATGTGGAGCGGACGTTCCCGGTCGCTGAAGACGTGAGCGAGGGCGTTGGCTTCGATGGGGTCGCCGAGCGAGGTGCCGGTGCCGTGGGCTTCCACGTAGTCCAGGTCCTGGGGCTGTAGTCCGGACAGTTCGAGGGCGCGCCGGATCACCTGCTCCTGGGCGGGCCCGTTGGGTGCGGAGAGCCCTTGGCTGCGGCCGTCTTGATTGATGGCGATGCCGCGCAGCACCGCGAGCACCGGGTCGCCGTCGCGTTGCGCGTCGCTGAGGCGTTTCAGCACGATCATGCCGGCGCCTTCGGCCCAGACGGCGCCGTCGGCGTCGTCGGAGAACGAGCGGCAGCGCCCGGTCGGGGACAGGCCGCGCAGTCTGCTGAATTCCACGAACAGGTGCGGGGTCACCATGACGGTCGCGGCTCCGGCGAGTGCCAGGTCGCATTCCCCGGACCGCAGGGCGTTCATCGCGAGCTGGATCGCCACCAGTGACGAGGAGCAGGCGGTGTCCACGGTCAGTGCGGGCCCGTGCAGTCCCAGTGTGTAGGCCAGCCGGCCGGATGCGACGCTGAGGGCGGATCCGGTGCCGACGTAGCCGTTCATCTGGTCCAGCTGGGTGCCCTGCAGGTAGTCGCTGGCCATCATGCCGATGTACACGCCGGTGGCACTGCCCGCGAGGGTGGCGGGCACGATGTCCGCGCGTTCCAACGCCTCCCACGCGGTTTCCAGTAGCAGTCGCTGTTGCGGATCCATGGCTTCGGCTTCTTTCGGTGTGATGCCGAAGAAGGCGGGGTCGAAGGTTTCGATGTCGTCGAGGAAACCGCCGTGGCGCGCGTAGCACTTGCCGGCAGCCTCCGGGTCCGGGTCGTAGAGCGCGTCGACGTCCCACCGGTCGGCGGGGAACGGGCTCACCGCGTCGCGGCCCTCCTCGACCAGTTGCCACAGTCCCTCGGGATCGGACACCCCACCCGGCAGACGGCATGCCATCGACACCACGGCGATCGGCTCGTCCACAGCAGACACACGACGCCGCTCGACGACCGCCGAGCTGCCGCCGTCAGTCGCGAGTACGCCGCTCAGCAGGTACGCGCCGAGGCGGGCCGGGGTCGGGTGGTCGAACAGCAGGGTCGCCGGGAGCCGGGTGCCGAGGCGGGCGCTGATCCGGTTGCGCAGTTCGACCGCCGTCAGCGAGTCCATGCCGAGTTCGCGCAGCGGCAGGTCGGGGCGGACGGAGTCGATCGAGCGCAGGCCGAGGACGCGGGCGGTCTCCTCGCGCACCAGCGCCAGGACCCGTTCGGCGCGCTCGGCTTCCGGTAGCCGGGACAAGCGGTCCGCCAGGCTGTCGTCGTGCCCGGTGCGGGGCGCGGGCAGCAGCGAACGCCACAGCGCGTCCGCCGTACCGCCGGCCGTGGACACGGTCTCGCGCAGGCGGGACAGGGCGATGTCGGCGGCGACCAGGTGGGCGGAGCCGCGGCGCAGGGCGAGTTCGGTGACGTCGCGGCCCTGCCCGGAGCTGAACGCGCCGTAGCCGAACCGGGCCATCCGCTTGAGGTCGGCGTGGTCGACGGCCAGGCCTTCGTCGGCCCAGGCGCCGTAGGAGATCGACACTCCCGGCAGACCCGACGCCCGGCGGTGGTGGGCGAGCTGGTCGAGGAAGACGTTGGCCGCCGCGTAGTTGGCCTGCCCCGCGTTGCCGACGACGCCCGCGAACGACGACGTCATCAGGAACAGCTCCAGAGGCCGGTCCCCGGTGAGCCGGTGCAGGTGGACCGCACCGTCGAGCTTGGGGCCCAGCACGCGGGTGAGCCGGTCCGGGGTCAGGTCGGCGACCACCCCGTCGTCCAGCACGCCCGCGCAGTGCACCACCCCGCGCAGCGGCCGGTCCGGGCCGATCCCGTCGAGCACCCCGGCGACCGCCGCCGCGTCCGCGACGTCACAGGCCACCACGTCCACCTCGGCGCCCAGGGCGGTGAGCTCCCCGGTCACCTCGGTGGCGCGCGGGTCGGCGGAACCCGTCCGGGAGACCAGGAGCAGCCGCCGGACACCCCGTTCGGCGAGGAGCCGGGCGATGTTCCGGCCGACCCCGCCCAGACCGCCGGTGACCAGCACCGTGCCGTCGGTGGGAACGCGCACGGCGTCCGCCTCGGCCGCCCTGGCCCGCACCAGCCGGGGAACGAGCAGCGCACCCGCGCGCACGGCGACCTCGGGCTCGGCCCGCAGCCGCACGGCGGCGATCACCGAGCCGGCGGCGTCGAGGTCGATCAGGGTCAGCCCGAGGTCGGGGTGCTCGGCGCGGGCCGCGCGGGCCAGACCCCACAGCACCGCCTGGGGCAGGCGGGGCACCGGGTCGCCGTCGCCCGCCGCGATCGCGCCACGGGTCACCCAGACGGTCCGGGCGGGCGCGTCCGGGCCCGCCGCGATCAGCTCCTGCAGTTCGGCGAGGCCGGTCCGCGCGAACTCCCGGGCGGCCCGGGCCGGGTCGACGTCGGACGCGGGGCACGGCCACAACCGCACCACGACCTCGCGGCTCGACTCCCCGCACCGGATGCCCGCCGCCTCGAGGTCGCGCAGGATCGCCGCCGACCGCGGGTCGGAGGCGTCGCGGACGACGGTCCAGTCCGCAGCCGACGGCTCGCCGGGTTGCTCGGGCACGGCCGTCCACGCCACCTCGAACAGGTGCCGTCCGTTGCCCGATCCCTCCGCGAGATCGGCCGCACCCGCGGACCGCGTCCGGACCCCCTGGAGGCGTCCGACGGCGAACCCGTCGGCGTCCCACAGGGTCACGTCGAGCGTGCTGTCCTCTTCGGACACGCCGGTCCGCCGCACCGACACGACGAGCTCGTCGCCGGAGGCACGCGACAGGCTGACCCGGCCCATCGACGCCGGCAGCAGGACCCGGCCGTCGGCCGCGACCCCGTCGTCGAACGCCGCGCACACGTGCAGCGCGGCGTCCAGCAACGCAGGATGGATCAGGTACCCCTCGGCGAGGTCGCGGGCGGCCGCCGGCAGCGACAGCCGGGCCACCAGCTCGCCGTCGCCGGTCACCACCGCCTCCCGCACGCCCCGGAAGGCCGGGCCGTAGCCGAGGCCGAGCCCGGCCAGTCGCTCGTAAGTCCGCTCGCTCCACGCCGGCGCACCGGTGTCCGGCCACACCGGGGGCGCACCGGTCACCGGCTCCGCCTCGACGGCGGAGGCGGTGGCGTGCAGGGTCCAGTGGGCGGACTCGGCGCCGCGGGGGCGGCTGTGCACGGTGACCTCGGGCATCGGTCCCGTGCCGATCACCTCGACGGACACCTCGACCGCGGCGGCCGGGGTGAGCACGAGCGGCGTGACCAGCAGCAGCTCGGCCACGTCGACCGGGTCGGCCGGGCGGGCGACGGCCAGTGCGGCGCGGCACAGTTCCAGCAGGGTCGTGCCCGACACCACGATCCGGCCGAACACCGTGTGGTCGGCCAGCCAGTCCACAGTGGACGGCGACCATTCGTTGCGGAAGGTCCACCGGCTCTCGTCGGCCGAGCGCACCTCGACACCGAGCAACGGGTGCGCCGCGCGGTCGAAGAGGCCGGGCCCCTCGCGGGCGGCCTCGGGCTCGGCCCAGTAGCGCTGCCGGTCCCAGGCGTAGGTCGGCAGGTCCGCGGCGGCCGGGCCGGCGACCAGCCGCCGCCAGTCGACGGCCCGGCCGTGGACGTGCAGCGTGGCCTCGGCCCGGTCCAGACAGGCCGGCCCGTCCTCGCCGCGGCGCAGCGACCCCACGGTGACCAGCTGGTGGCCGGCGTCCTCGCCGGTCGTGTCCAGCGCGGTCAGCAGGGCCGGGTGCGGGCTCAGCTCGACGAAGTGGCGGTAGCCGTCGGCGGCCATCCGCTCCACGGCCGGTCCGAAGAGGACAGTCTTCCGCAGGTTCGTGTACCAGTAGCCGGAGTCCAGTTCCCCGGAGACGGGCTCACCGGTCACGGTGGAGTACCACGTGACGGCTGTCGACGACGTCACGACACCGGCGAGCTCCTCGGTGATCCGCTCCCGGACCGGCTCGACCAGAGCGGTGTGCGAGGCGTAGTCGACGTCGAGGCGGCGGGCGAAGACCTGCTCGGCGGCGAGGTCGGCGAGCAGCCCCTCCAGCGGCTCCACCTCTCCGGCGACCACCGTGGCCCGGCCGCTGTTCACCGCGGCGACCGACACCCGTCCGCCGAGTCCGGCGAGACGGCGCTCGACCTCGGTGCGCGGCAGGGCGACCACGGCCATGCCGCCGGTGCCCGCCAGCTCGGTCAGCCCGCGGCTGCGCAGTGCGACCACCGCGGCCGCGTCCTCGAGGCGCAGCGCCCCGGCGACGTAGGCGGCGGCCACCTCGCCCTGGCTGTGCCCGATCACGGCGTCCGGCTCGATCCCGCGCGCCCGCCACACGGCGGCCAAGGACACCATTACCGTGAACAGGGCCGGCTGGACGACGTCCACCCGGTCCAGCGCCGGGGCGTCCGGGTCGCCCCGCAGGACGCCCAGCACCGACCAGTCGACGTGCGGCCGCAACGCGGTGTCGCAGCGCTCGACGGCCTCGGCGAACACCGGATCCGCCCTGAGCAGGTCGCGGGCCATGCCGGTCCACTGGCTGCCCTGGCCGGGGAAGACGAAGGCGATCTTGCCGGCGGGCAGGGTCCGCCGGGGCCCGATGAGCGATCCGGTGCCGGACCGGCCGTCGGCCAGGTCCCGCAGCGCGGCCGACAGCTCCTCCCGGCCGGTCGCGTGCAGCACGACGCGGTGGTCGAAGTGCGTGCGCCGGTGGGCGAGGGCCGCGGACACCGCGGACAACGACGTCTCCGGCCGGTCGGCGAGGAAGCCGTGCAGCCGCTCGGCCTGCTTGCGCAGGGCCGGAAGGCTCCGGGCGGACAGCGGGAAGAGGCTCGGCTCCGGTTGCGGTTGCGGGGTTGGAGTGTTGTGTTGTGGTGCTTCTTCGATGATGAGGTGTGCGTTGGTGCCGCTGATGCCGAAGGAGCTGAGCCCGGCTCGGCGGACGCGGTTCGCGGTCGCGGGCCAGGGGAGTGCTTCCTGGAGGATGTGGAGGCCGGTGTCGTCCCAATCGACGTGCCGGCTGAGGGTGTCGGTGTGCAGAGTGGCGGGCAGGGTCTGGTGCTGAAGCGATTCCACCACCTTGATCAGCCCCGCGATGCCCGCGGCGGCCTGGGTGTGTCCCAGGTTGGACTTCAGCGACCCCAGGTAGAGCGGACGTTCCCGATCGCTGAAGACGTGGGCGAGCGCGTTGGCTTCGATGGGGTCACCGAGCGAGGTGCCGGTGCCGTGGGCTTCCACGTAGTCCAGGTCCTGGGGCTGTAGTCCGGACAACTCCAGAGCACGCCGGATCACCTGTTCTTGGGCGGGACCATGGGGCGCGGAAAGACCTTGGCTGCGGCCGTCCTGATTGACGGCAATGCCACGCAGCACCGCCAGCACCGAGTCACCGTCACGCTGAGCGTCACTCAGGCGTTTCAGCACGATCATGCCGGCACCTTCGGCCCAGACAGCACCGTCGGCATCATCGGAGAACGAGCGGCAGCGTCCGGTCGGGGACAGGCCGCGCAGTCTGCTGAATTCCACGAACAGGTGCGGGGTCACCATGACGGTTGCGGCTCCGGCGAGGGCCAGGTCGCATTCCCCGGACCGCAGCGCGTTCATCGCGAGCTGGATCGCCACCAGTGACGACGAACACGCCGTGTCCACCGTCAACGCCGGCCCGTGCAGCCCCAAGGTGTAGGCCAGCCGACCGGACGCCACGCTCAGCGCCGACCCGGTCCCGACATAGCCGTTCATCTGATCCAGCTGGGTGCCCTGCAGGTAGTCGCTGGCCATCATGCCGATGTACACGCCGGTGGCGCTGCCCGCGAGCGTGGCGGGCACGATGTCCGCGCGCTCCAACGCCTCCCACGCGGTTTCCAGCAGCAGCCGCTGCTGCGGATCCATGGCCTCGGCCTCCTTCGGTGTGATACCGAAGAAACCGGGGTCGAAAGACTCGATGTCGTCGAGGAAACCGCCGTGGCGCGCATAGCACTTGCCGACCGCCTCCGGATCCGGGTCGTAGAGCGCGTCGACGTCCCACCGATCGGCCGGGAACAGGCTCACCGCGTCCCGGCCCTCCTCGACCAGCCGCCACAATCCCTCCGGATCGGACACCCCACCCGGCAGACGGCACGCCATCGACACCACCGCGATCGGCTCGTCCACGGCAGACACCCGAGGCGGCTCCACCACGGCGGCGGGCGCGGCCGTCGAGCCCCGCACCAGGCCGGACATGTGAGCCGCCAGCGCGGCGGGCGTCGGGTGGTCGAACACCGCCGTGGCGGGCAGCCGCAGACCGGTCGCGGCGTTGAGTTCGTTGCGGAGTTCCAGCCCGGCGAGGGAGCTGATGCCCAGCTCGCCGAAGGCCAGTTCCTCGTCCACCGGGTCCGACGATCCCCGGCCGAGCACGGTGGCCGTCGTGGTGCGGACGAGCTCCAGCATCGCACCGGCGTCGAGCGCGGGAGGTGTCGCCGCCTGCCCGGCGCGGGCGGCCGGGCGCACGGTGCCCACCAGATCGGTGAACAGCGGCGCCCGCGCACCGGACCTCGCCGCATCGCGCAGCGCGGCCAGATCGAGCCGGGCCGGGACCAGCAGCGCCGAGTCCGTGGCGAGGGCCGCGTCGAACAACGCGAGGCCCTCTTCGGCGTGCAGCGGAACCAGGCCGTTGCGGGCCATCCTCGACCGGTCGGCCGTGCTCAGGTGCCCGGTCATCCCGGTGTTCGGCGCCCACAGTCCCCAGGCCAGCGTCGTCGCCGGCAGGCCGGCCGCCCGGCGGTGGTGGGCCAGCGCGTCGAGGAAGGTGTTGGCGGCCGCGTAGTTGGCCTGTCCCGCGTTGCCGATGATCCCGGCGATCGACGAGCACAGCACGAACGCCCGGATGTCGAGCTGCTCGGTGAGGGTGTGCAGGTTCCAGGCGCCGTCGGCCTTCGGGCGCAGCACGGTGTCCAGGCGAGGAGGGTCCAGCGACGCGAGCGTGCCGTCGTCGAGGACGCCCGCCGCGTGGATCACGGCGGTCAACGGGTGTTCGGCCGGGATGCCGGCCAGCACGCCGGCCAGCTGCCCGGCGTCGGCGACGTCGCAGGCCGCAATGGTCACCCGCGCGCCGAGACCGGTCAGCTCGGCTTCGAGTTCGGCCGCGCCGTCGGTGTCCCGGCCGCGCCGGCCGGTGAGCACCAGGTTCCGCACCCCGTACCGGGTGACCAGGTGCTCGGCGAACAGCTTGCCCAGGGTGCCGATCCCCCCGGTGATCAGCACCGTGCCGGACGGGGCGAGCACCGGCGGCGTCGCGTCGTCCGGCACGGTCACCCGGGCCAGGCGTGGGGCGAGCAGCTTCCCGTCCCGCACGGCCAGCTGCGGCTCGCCCACGTCCGCCGCGGCCCGCAGCGGGCCGGGGGCGGGGCGATCGAGATCGACGAGCACGAAGCGGCCGGGGTTCTCCGACTGGGCCGCGCGGACCAGCCCCCAGACCGGCGAAGCCGACAACTCGGGGACGTCGGCGCCGTCGGCGGTGGCGATCGCGCCCCGCGTCACGACGACCAGCGTGCTCGCCGCGAAGGCGTCGTCGGCCAGCCAGTCCTGCAGGACGGCGAGGACGTGGCCGGTGCATTCGCGCACGCCGGTTCCGGTGGAGACGGGCAGGACCACGACGTCGGGCACTGGCCCGTCCGCCGCGCGCAGCGACGCCGGGCCGTCGTACACCGGCACACCGAGCCCGAGGTCGTCGGCACCGAACACCGCCCACCGCGCGCCGGTCGTCGGGACCGCGGCCGGCACGGGTCGCCAGTCGACCCGGTGCAGCGAGCGCTGGTGGGCGTGGCCGGTCGCACCGAGCTGCTCCGGGGAGACCGGTCGCAGCGCCAGCGACCGCGCGCTGAGCACGGGCGCACCGGTCGTGTCCGCGGCCGTGATCGCGAAGGCACCGGAGGCATCGGGCGAGAGCCGCACCCGCAGTGCGGACGCCTCATGCGCGTGCAGCGACACACCGGCGAAGGAGAACGGCAGCCGCAGCTCGCCGGACGCGGCGACGATGATCGGGTGCAGTGCGGCGTCGAGCAGCGCGGGGTGGATGGCGAACCGCGCGGCGTCCCCGGCCTCGGCGGGCAGCACGATCTCGGCGTACAGCTCGGCACCGCGGCGCCACATCGCCCGCAGTCCCCGGAACGCGGGCCCGTACTCGTAGCCGAGGTCGGAGAGCCGGTCGTAGGCGTCCTCGACCGCGACCGGCTCGGCGCCGGGCGGCGGCCACTCGGTGAGCGCGTCCCCCGGCATGCTCGCCGGGGCCAACGCGCCGGTCGCATGCCGGGTCCACGGCTCGTCGCCGGACTCCGTGGACAGCCGGGAGTGGACGGTCACGGTCCGGCGGCCGTCCGGGTCGGGGACGCCGACCGCGACCTGGACGTCCACCCCACCCCGCTCGGGAACGCGGAGCGGGGCTTCGAGGGTGAGGTCCTCCAGCACCGCGCACCCGGTCACCTCACCGGCGTGCAGGGCCAGCTCGACGAAGCCCGTGCCCGGCAACAGCACGGTGCCACTGACGGCGTGGTCGGTCAGCCACGGCTCGGCCTGCCGGGACAGCCTGCCGACGCACAGCAGACCCTCGCTGTCGGCGAGAGGGATCGTGGCGCCGAGCAGCGGGTGGCCCGACGAGTTCGAGCCCGCGGCGGCGGACCCGGCCGGCCGCATCCAGAACCGCTCCACCTGGAACGGGTAACCGGGCAGGTCCACCGGCCGGCCCGCCGGGAACACCGTCGTCCAGTCGACGTCCGCGCCGTGCGCGTGCGCCTCGGCGACGGACAGCAGGAAGCGGTCGGCCGTGCCCTCGCCGCGCCGCAGCGACCCGATCGCGGCCCCGCCCTTCCCCTGGTCGAGGATCTGCTGCACGCCGACGGTGAGCACCGGGTGCGGGCTGCACTCGACGAACAGCGAGTACCGCTCGACGAGCGAGTGGAGCACCAGGTCGAACTCCACCGGGTTGCGCAGGTTGAGGTACCAGTACTCGGCGTCGAGTCCGGCGGTGTCGATCAGCTCGCCGGTGAGCGTCGAGTGGAACGGCACCTCGCCGGTGCGCGGGGTGATCGGGCCCAGCTCACGCAGCAGGACGTCGCGCAGCTGCTCCACGTGCGCCGAGTGCGACGCGTAGTCCACCGGCAGCCGGTGCACCCGCACGCCGTCGGCCGACAGCGCGTCGGTGAACTCGTCCAAGGCCGCGGGGTCGCCGGACACCACGGTGGACACCGGCCCGTTGGCCGCGGCGACGGACAGCCGCCGCGACCACGGTGTGATCCGTTCGGCGACGTCGGCGCGGGACAGCGCGACGGACGCCATTCCGCCCTGGCCGGACAGTGCGCGGATCGCCTTGCTGCGCAACGCGACCACGCGCGCACCGTCCGAAAGAGACAGTCCGCCCGCGACGGTCGCGGCCGCGATCTCGCCCTGCGAGTGCCCGACGACCGCGGCCGGGAACACCCCGTGCGCCCGCCAGGTCGCGGCGAGCGACACCATCACCGCCCACAGCGCGGGCTGCACCACGTCGACCCGCGCGAGCGCGGCCTCGTCGGCGAGCACGTCGGCCAGTGACCAGTCGACGAACTCGTCCAGCGCCCGCTGACAGGCGTCCAGCTGGTCGCGGAAGGCCGGGCTGGCCGCGAGCAGGTCCACCGCCATGCCCGCCCACTGCGTGCCCTGCCCGGGGAACACGAGCACCGGCGCGCTGGTCCGGCTCGCCCGTCCCGTGACGGTGTTCGGGGCGGGGGAGCCGGCGGCGATCGCCCGCAACCCCGGCAGGAGGTCGTCGCGGTCCCGGCCGACGACGACGGCCCGGTGGCCGAACCGGGCCCGGCCGGTCGCCAGCGTGAACCCGGCGTCGGCGAGGTCGAGTCCGGGGTCGCGGTCCAGGTGGTCGCCGAGCCGGGCCGCCTGCTCCCGCAACGCGGCGTCGGTCTTGGCGGACAGCAGCAGCGGCAGCACCGGTCGCGCCGGCCGGGGTTCGGCGGGCGGCTGCTCGAGGATCACGTGCGCGTTGGTGCCGCTGATGCCGAACGAGGACACCGCGGCCCGCCGTGGCCGCCGGGTCGCCGGCCACGGGGTGTGTTCGGCGAGCGGTGCGACGTGCCCGCTCGCCCAGTCCACGTGCGGGCTCGGCGCGTCGAAGTGCAGGATCTTGGGCAGCATCCCGTGCCGCATGGCCTGCACCATCTTGATCACACCGCCCACCCCGGCGGCGGCCTGGGAGTGCCCGATGTTGGCCTTGAACGAGCCGAGGAGCAGCGGCCGCTCGGCGGGCCGGTCCCGGCCGTAGGTGGCGAGCAGCGCCTGTGCCTCGATCGGGTCGCCGAGCGGCGTGCCGGTGCCGTGCGCCTCGACCGCGTCGACGTCGGCGGGCGCGAGCCGCGCGCTGTCCAGCGCGTCGCGGATGACCCGTTCCTGCGCGGGCCCGCTCGGCGCGGAGAGGCCGTTGGACGCGCCGTCCTGGGTGACCGCGGTGCCGCGGACGAGCGCGAGCACCCGGTGCCCGTTGCGCCGGGCGTCGGACAGCCGCTCCAGCACGAGCAGGCCCGCACCC
The DNA here is from genome assembly GCA_049998155.1 of Amycolatopsis sp. cmx-13-12. Lineage (GTDB taxonomy): Bacteria > Actinomycetota > Actinomycetes > Mycobacteriales > Pseudonocardiaceae > Amycolatopsis. The sequence goes on from JAEBES010000005.1 coordinate 200,926, forward strand.
TCCGCCCACGCGGTGCCGTTCGCCGCCGCGGCGAACGGCTTGCACCGGCCGTCCGGCGCGAGGCCCCGCATCCGGGAGAACTCGACGAACATCTCCGGGGTCGCCATCACCGTGACGCCACCGGCCAGCGCCAGCGTGCATTCCCCGCGCAGCAGCGAGCCGGCGGCCAGGTGCACGGCGACCAGCGACGACGAGCACGCCGAGTCCAGGGTGATCGCGGGCCCTTGGAAGTCGAAGACGTAGGAGATCCGGCCGGACAGCACGCTGGAGGTGTTGCCCGTGATCAGGTGGCCTTCCATGCCCTGGGGCACGGTGTGCACCCTGGGGGAGTAGTCGTGGTTCAGGGTGCCCGCGAACACCGCGGTACAGCTGCCCCTGAGTGACGCCGGGTCGATGCCCGCGTGCTCGAACGCCTCCCACGCGGTGGTCAGCAGCAGTCGCTGCTGCGGGTCGGTGGCCAGCGCCTCACGCGGGGAGATGCCGAAGAAGCCCGCGTCGAACTCCGCCGCGTCGTACAGGAAACCACCGTGGCGGGTGTAGGACGTGCCGGGCCGGTCCGGGTCCGGATCGTAAAGCGAGTCGAGGTCCCAGCCGCGGTCGGCCGGGAAGTCGCCGATCGCGTCGACCCCGGAGGCCGCCACGCGCCACAGGTCCTCCGGCGTGGCGATGCCGCCGGGGTACCGGCAGGCCATCCCGACGATCGCGATCGGCTCGTCCCCCCGGTCCGCCGTCACCCGTGCGGCGCCCGGTGTCTCCGGGGCCGGGCGCAGGTGGCCCGCCAGTGCCCGGGGTGTCGGGTAGTTCAGGAACGCCGTGCGGGACACCGACGTGCCGGCCAGGGGTGCGAGCCGCTCGTAGAGTTCCACCCCCATCAGCGAGCTGAACCCGAGGTCGGCGAAGGAGCGGTCCGGGTCGACGTCGCCGGGGTCGGCGTGCCCCAGCACCAGCGCCGCCTGCTCCCGCACCAGCCGCAGCGGCTCGTCGCCGTCGTCGTCCACGCGCGGGGCGGTGCGCACCGGTGCCGCCGGCCGAGCCGGTTGGCCGGCGCCGTCGAGCCAGTACCGCGTCCGCTGGAAAGCGTAGGTCGGCAGCCGCACCGCGCGGGCACCGCTGCCGTCGAACACCGCGTCCCAGTCGGGCCGCCCACCGCCGGCGAACTCCAGGTCCGGGGTCGCGTGCCCGGCGGCGGGACCGCTGTTCGGCGCGACCACCCCGCGGACCAGTCCCGGCGCGTCCTGGTCCCCGGCGAGCGCGTGCAGCCCGGCCAGCAGGGCATCCCGGTCGGGCACGGTGAGCGCGGCACGGTGCTCGAATGCCGCGCGGGTGGTCGCCAGCGAGTAGGCGAGGTCGGCCAGGGCGATCTCCTGGTGCTGCTCGACGAAGTCGCGCAGCCGGCGCGCCTGGTCGCGCAAGGCCGCTTGCGTCCGTCCGGACAGGACGAACGGCAGCCCGGCCACGGCGCCCGGGAGCGTTTCCCGTGGCGGTGCCGGTGGCGGGTCGGTGAGCACGAGGTGGCAGTTGGTGCCACCGAGACCGAACGAACTCACCCCGGCGACCCGCGGTCCGTCGTCCCAGCTCCGGGGTTCCACGCACACCCGGAGCCGGAGCGCGTCCAGCGGGATCTCCGGGTTCGGGGTGACGAAGTTCAGGCTGGCCGGGATCCGCCGGTGCCGGATCGCCAGGACGGCCTTCACCAGGCCCGCGATGCCCGCGGCCGCCTCGAGGTGCCCGAGGTTCGTCTTGACCGACCCGACCGGCAGCGGGTCGTCCGGCGCCCGGGCGGCGCCGAGCACGGCACCGAGGGCCGCGGCCTCGAGCGGGTCGCCGACCCTGGTGCCGGAACCGTGCAACTCGACGTAGCCGACTTGGGCCGGGTCGACGCCGCTGCGCTCGTACGCCGACCGCAGCACCTGCTCCTGCGCCTCGCGGCTCGGCACGGTGAGACCGTCGCCGCCACCGTTGTTGACCGCGCCGCCACTGATCACGCTGTGGATCCGGTCGCCGTCGGCGAGCGCGACGGCCAGCGGCTTGAGCACGACCACCGCCCCGCCCTCGCCCCGCACGAAACCGTTGGCCCGCGCGTCGAAGGTGTAGCACCGCCCGTCCGGCGACAGCCCACCGAACCGCACCGCGTCCCGCGCGCTCGCGGCGGAGAGGTTCAGGTTGATCCCGCCCGCCAGCGCGATCTCGGACTCTCCGGCGAGCAAGCTCTGACAGGCCAGGTGGACCGCGACCAACGACGAGGACTGGCCGGTGTCCACCACCATGCTCGGGCCCCGCAAGCCGCAGAAGTGCGACACGCGGTTGGCGATGATGCCGCGCTGCAGGCCGGCGAAGGTGTGCTGGCTGCTTTCCCGCTGGGCCAACCTGGCGTAGTCGTCCCGGCCCGCGCCGATGAAAACGCCACCCCGGGTGTCCCGGATCGACTCGGGGACGATGCCTGCGTCCTCCAGCGCTTCCCAGCTCAGTTCGAGGACCAGCCGCTGCTGCGGATCGATCGCGGCCGCTTCCTTCGGCGAGATGCCGAAGAAACCGGCGTCGAACGCCCCCACGTCGGAGACGAACGACCCCCATCGGGCGCCGGCCTCGTCGTAGGCGGCATCGTGGCCGTCGCGGCGCTCCGGTGGGATCTCGGTGATGGTGTTCGCGCCCGAGCTGAGCACCGTCCAGAACCCGGGGTGATCGGCCACCTGCGCGAAGCGGCACGAGATTCCGACGACTGCGATGGGCTGACCGGGACCGGACTGTCGTGGTGTCGCCGACATGGGTCGAAACTCCTCGGAGCGTGACGCGTGACAGGAATGACTCGATCAGGAGCAGCGCGGGGCCGTCACCAGGTGACGGGCAGGGATTGCGGACCGCGGGTCATCTGGCCACCGCGCCAGACGATGTCCTCGGGAGCCACGTCCAGCCGCAGCCCCGGAAGACGGTGCGGCAGCCGGTGCAACGTCAGTTCCATCTCCAGCTTCGCCAGCCACGCACCGAGGCAGTAGTGCGGGCCGGCACCGAGGCCGAGGTGCGGGGTGCTCAGTGCGCTGAAGGGGTGGTCCCGCGGGTCTTCCCGGTAGACGCCGGGGTCGAGGTTGGCGATCTTCGTGTCCGCCGCGACCAGGCTGCCCTTCTCGATCAGCACCCCGCCCAGCTCGACGTCCTCCAGCGCCCGGCGCAGGAATCCGGGGAGGATGTCGCCGCCGATCGAGATGCCGCGCAGCATGTTCTCCGCCGCGACCGGCGCGAGGCTTTCGTCCTCGCTCAGCGCGTGCCAGGCGTCGCGACCATCGGTGAGCAGGTACACGAAGGTGTTGCCGATGACGGTGGTGGTGACCTCGTGTCCGGCCACGGTCAACAGGATGACCAGGCCGACGATCTGCTCCTCCGGGAGCTCGCCGTCCTCGTCCGCGGCCCGGATCAGCGAGCTGACCAGGTCGTCACCCGGCTCGGCACGCCGCCGCGCGACGACTTCCGCCCCGAACGCGGCGAACTCGGTCAGCACCGCGCGGACCTGCTCCGGCGGGAAGGCCGTGGTGGAGAACGCGTGATCGCACCAGTAGGCCAAGCGGTCGCTGTCGTACTCGTCGAGGCCCATCAGCCGGCTGAGCACCGCACTGGGCAGCGAGGTGGCGAAGCCGGAGATGAGGTCCGCGGGGCGGGGCCCGTCGACGAGCTGGTCGATCAGCCGGTCGACGACCGACGTGACCCAGGGCCGCCACCGGGCGATGGCCCTGGGGGCGAACGCCTTGCTCACCGTGCGGCGCAGCCGCCGGTGCTCCTCCCCGTCGAGGTTGTTGAGGATGCTGGGATCGGTCAGCAGGTTCGGGTACGGCGTGTGCGCGGGCGCGTCGGGGGCGAAGAGGGACGCCCGGTCGAACCGCGGGTCGGTCAGCACCTGCCGGGCCTCCGGGTGCCGCTGGACGATCCACACCGGCGCGCCGGTCTGCATCGCGGACCGGAAGGGCGGGCCGAGCGGTTCGTCGACCCGGTGGGTGTGCAGCATCGGCTCCGTCGCGGCAGTCGCGCTGCCATTGTCCAAGGACACTGTTCCTCCAGTGGGTCGTTCTCGGGCCCAGCGGGATATGGCGGCTCGCGGCCGGCGTAGTGGGTAGTGGCAGGGCTGCGCGAACGCGGTCTTCACCGACGTCGGCAGAACTCCGGATACCGCCGGGTGGCACCCGTCGCCTTCGGTGGCGTAATGCCTGCCTCGTCGTTCATACCGGACTCCGCCGGTCCCGCTGTTCTTCGATCCTGCTTCGTCGGCATCCGGAAGCGCACCGCGCGGACATCCGTGAATGCCGCACGTCGATTTCATTGATCGCGCACACGTCGTCCGGACGATGATCAGTTGCGCGGCGTGCGGCGCGGTAAAAGATCCCTGATCGCCTTAGCCGCGCTGGAGCGACGGCGGCTGCGCCAGCCCCTTGCCGATGGGGTCGTTAGCATCGCCGTGATCGCGGCGCCGGCCGTGCGGGCAGGAGAGTGGAGATGACGGGCGAACGCGAGATCGAAGCCGTCGAGCAGTGGTTCCGGCGGCGCGGACTGCCCGCCGTGGTGCGCGGCCGTCCCGCTCAGCTCCTGGTCCGCACCGCCCCGGCGGTCGTGTTCATCGCCGCGTGGCAGGTGCTGACCGCCGTGTTGTCCGCAGTGGACGGCGAAACCGACGCCGACTTCGACCGGCTGATGGAGAGCGACCTCTTCGCGCTGGGATACGGCGGCCTGCTGCTGAGCCTGGTCGTCGCGCCGGGCCTCGGCTCCTGGTTCACCGCGCGGTGGGTGCGGCGCAAGCTGGTCGGACGCGGCGGGACCGGGCCCGCGGCGGTCGTGGCGGCCGTGTTCGTGGTCGTCGTGCCCGTCGTCGACCGGATCGTCGCGGGCGATTCGGTGCCGCTCGTCCTGCTGGCCCAGCTCGCCATCCTGGCCGGGCTCTTCGCGGCCGCGTTCGTCGGGGTCGGCTCGATCGTCGGCTGGGCGTTGCGGGCCGCGTTCCGCCAGCTCCGGCTGCTGGGCGAGCTGACCAGCCGGGTGCTTCCCCTGCTGCTGCTGTTCACCGTCTTCGGGTTCTTCACCACCGAGATCTGGCAGGTCGGCGCCGCGCTGCCGCGGGCGCGGATGTGGCTGGTCGTCGGGCTCTTCGCCGTGGTCGCCGTGGTCTTCCTGCTCACGATGCTCAAGGCCGAAGTCACGACGCTGACCCAGTCGAACACCGTCCCGGTCGGCCTCGACAAGCTGCGCGAAACCCCGCTGGCGCCGTTCCTCGCGGACGGCGTCCCCGCCGAACGGCCTCCGCTCACGAAGCTGGAGCGGGCGAACATGATCCTCGTCCTGGTGCTGACGCAGGTGCTGCAGACCCTCGTGCTCGCCACCGTGATGTTCGTCTTCTTCGTGATCTTCGGGATCATCGCGGTCCAGCACTCGGTGATCAAGGCCTGGATCACCCGCGACCCCACCAGCGGCACCCTGTTCGGCATCCAGCTGCCGATCCCGCAGGAGCTGCTGCACGTCTCCCTGTTCATCGCCGCGTTCTCCGGCCTGTACTTCGCCGCCTCGACGGTGACCGACGCCAAGTACCGCAGCGCCTTCTTCGACCCGCTCGCCGATCACCTCGCGGTGAGCCTGGTCGCCAGGGACCTTTACCTCACCCGGCTTCCCGGCGCTCCGCGGCGGGCCGAACCCGCCGAGGAGCACCTCAGCGGAGGTTGACCGGCCCGGCGTCGATCGGGGTGCGGAACAGGAAGTACGGGTACTGCCGTTCGTCCTTGCCGCCGCGGTACTTGTCCTGGCGGTGCAGCTGGTTCGCCGTCACGTAGAGGTGGCCGTCGGCGACGGACATCGTGTCCGGCCACAGCAGCCGCGGATCGTGGACGACGGTTTCCCACCGGCCGTCGGGGTGGCGGCGGTGGATGGCGTTGTGTTCGCCGTCGGTGACGTAGAGGCGGCCTTGGTCGTCGGTTTCCATGCCGTCGCCGGCGCCGCCCTTGTCGCCTTCGTCGATGAGCGTCGCGGCGACCGCGTCGTCGTCGAGCTCGCGGTTGATCAGGGCTTCGGCCGAGACGCTCCACCAGCGCCGGGACGCCAGGCAGCAGTAGTACAGGCGGGCACCGTCGGCTCCGATCGCGATGCCGTCGGCGCCCATCTCGATCGGGCTGGTCGAGCCGTCCTCGGAGCGTTCGACGAAGTCGCGCCCTTCGACGAGCATGCGCAGGTTCGGTGGCTGCTCGGCTTTGGTGCTGGGGTGGTCGTGCAGCCGTCGCCAGGATTCGCCGGTGTTCAGGTCGACGACGATGATGCCGTTGGGGCCCTGGTCGGAGGAGTCGGTGATGAACGCGACGCCGCGGCCGAGGTCGAAGCGCACGTCGTTGAGGTAGGTGGTGGGCAGGGCGACGTCCTCGGGGAAGAGGATGGTCGTGATGACTTCGTCGCGGTCGAGGTCGACGCAGACGAGTTTGGGGCCGCCGTGGGCGGTGGGCTGGAACAGCGGGCTGCCGGTGTCGAGGATCCAGAGCCGGTCGGCGGGGTCGACGACGATGCTCTGCACTGACACCAGGGCGCTCGGATCGGTCTGGCTCTTGCTGTCGTTGACGGCTTGGCTGGGGTAGGGGACGAGTTCGCCGTCACGGAGTTCGGCGACGGTGAACCGGACGTCGTCGCCCCACTTCGGGAAGTTGACGAACACGCGGCCTCGGCGCGAAACACTCACTCCGGTCGGCATCGGGCCGGTGAATTCGTGCACGATTTCGAGTTCGCCGAGTGGCTGGTCGGTCGCGGTCATGGCGCTCACGCCGTTCCGACGAGGTGGTCGCGCAGCTGCCGGCAGGCGTCTTCGCACTTGCGGCACGCTTCGGCGCAGAGGGCGCAGTGCCGGTGGTGGCCGGCGTGCTGTTCGCATTCCTCGGCACACGCGCGGCACGCTTCGGCGCACGCCTGGAGGAGCGTGTCGAGGACGGCTGTCGTGCCGGACCGGCGGGACAGCACGCGGGCGGTGGTGCCGCAGAGGTCCGCGCAGTCGAGGTCGGTGCGGATGCAGTGGGCCAGCTCGGCGACCGACGGCTCGGACAAGCAGGCGTCGGCGCAGACGGTGCAGGCGCGGGCGCAGGCGAGGCAGTCGTCGATGGCGTTGGCGATCGCGGTGGGGTCGATCCCGCCGAGCTGGTCAGGGTGGCTTTCGAGCAGGGGCAGGGTCATGATTCGTCCTCCGTCGTGGCGGCGGTGAGCCGTGGGCACCGTTGCCGCGTACCCGGCCGGCGCAGCGTCAACCGCTTCGCCGGGGAACGCGCCGAGCCTCGCGGTCACGGCTCGCCGCGGAAGTTCTCGTTGCCGGACGGGTGCCCCCTTCGAGAGCGGGCTTGGTCGTCTTCGAGCGGTCCCTGCGGGACGTTGTGGCGCGGCGGGTCCCGCCTGGCCCGGACCTGTTTGCCGGTGCCGTGGGGGAAGCCGTGCTTGCCGAGGCGGACTTCGGCGAGCTCGTCGGCGCTGGTCATCGTGAAGAACAAACTCAGGAACAGGCTGAGCACGAGCGCGAGGACCACCAGCGACAACGGCATGGGTGTGAGGGTCACCAGGACCACGAACGCCGCGGTCAGCCACGGCAGGGCCTCGACGCAGATCCGGAGCGCGAACCGCAGCAGCCAGGTGCGTGTGGTCGCGTCGTGCAACACCCAGCCGCGGTACTCGGCCGGCAGTCGCCGCCCGTACACGTACTGGAGCCATCTCAGTGGCCCGGGCCGGTGGACCTCCACGGGGTTCGGGTGCCCGCAGCGAACCGGCCGAAACACTCCGCCGGTTTCGGCCCGGCGCGAACGGGTACGCCGAACGATCACCACGGAGAGGCGGTCCCATGGCGGCCGAGAGCACGGCACCCACGATCGGGGTGCGGATCGACGGCACCGAGCACCGGCTGGCGGTGGATCCCCGGCGCACGCTGCTCGACCTGATCCGTGACCAGCTGGGCGAGCCGGTCGCGAAGAAGGGCTGCGACCACGGCCAGTGCGGCGCCTGCACGGTGCTGGTCGGCGGGCGCCGGGTGCTGGCCTGCCTGACCTTGGCGGTGACCTGCGACGGCGCCGACGTGACGACGGCGTCGGGGCTGGCTCCTGGCGGCGAGCTGCACCCGATCCAGCAGGCGTTCCTCGAGAACGACGCCTTCCAGTGCGGGTACTGCACGCCGGGGCAGATCTGCTCGGCGGCCGGCCTGCTCGCCGAGTTCGCCGAGGGGGCCCCCAGCCACGTCACCTCGCCGGTGAGCGGTGCTCCACAGTGGTCGGACGAGGAGATCGCCGAACGGATGAGCGGCAACCTCTGCCGCTGCGGGGCCTACGCCGGGATCGTCGCCGCCGTGCGGGAGTCGCGATGAAGACCTTCGCCTTCGCCAAGCCCGCCACCGTGGCCGACGCCGTCCGGGCCGTGGCCGGATCTCCGGGCGCGGTGTTCCTGGGCGGTGGCACCAACCTCGTCGACCACCTCAAGCTGGGGGTGACCCACCCCGATCGGGTGGTCGACGTCACCGGTGTCACGCCGGCGGAGATCCGCGAAGACGACGGCGGGCTGTTCGTCGGCGCCGGGGTGCGCAACAGCGACCTCGCCGCGCACACCGTGGTCCGTGACCGCTACCCGGTGCTGGCCGAGGCGCTGTTGTCCGGGGCGTCGGCGCAGCTGCGCAACATGGCCACCACCGGGGGAAACCCGTTGCAGCGCACGCGGTGCCTGTACTTCCAGGACGTGACGACGCCGTGCAACAAGCGCGAACCCGGCTCGGGGTGTTCCGCTCTCGGCGGCGCCACCCGCCAGCACGCGATCCTCGGCGCTTCCGAGGCGTGCGTGGCCACGCACCCGTCCGACCTGGCGGTCGCGCTGGCCGTCCTGGACGCCCGGGTGCACGTCACCGGGCCCGGCGGTGACCGCGAGATCGCGTTCGGGGACCTGCACCGGCTGCCCGGCGACCACCCGGAACGCGACACCGTCCTGGAGCACGGCGAGCTGATCACCGGCTTCACCCTGCCCGCGGTCCCGTGGTCGTGGCGCTCGGCGTACCGCAAGGTCCGCGACCGGGCGTCGTTCGCGTTCGCGCTCGTTTCGGTCGCCGCCGGAGTGTCCCTTGTGGACGGAAGGATCGCCGACGTCCGCGTCGCGTTCGGCGGGGTGGCGCACAAACCGTGGCGGGCCGTCGAGGCGGAAGCCGTGCTGCGCGGCGCCCGGCCCGATGCGGAGGTCTTCCGCGCCGCCGCGGACGCCGAGCTGGCCGGAGCCCGCGCGCTCGACGGCGTCGACGGCGGCAACGCGTTCAAGATCCCGCTCGTCCGCCGCACCCTCGCCGCGGTGCTGCGCGAGCTGACGACTGAGGAGCCGAACCCGTGACCGAGCTGCTCGAACCCCGCGCCATCGGCACCGCCACCACCCGCCGCGACGGCCCGGCCAAGGTCACCGGAACCGCGCCCTACGCCTTCGAAGCGCCGGCCGACCGGCCGCTGTACTGCCACCCGGTGCAGGCCACGATCGCCCGCGGCCGCTGTGCCCGGATCGCCACCGTGGCCGCCGAAAGCCTCGACGGCGTCGTGAAGGTGATCACGCCGTTCACCGCCGAACGGCTGGCGAGCACCGACGACGCCGAGCTCGCCGTGCTGCAGGACCCCGAGGTGCCCTTCCGCGGCCACGTGATCGGCCTGGTGCTCGCCGAGACGCCGGAAACCGCCCGGCATGCCGCGGAGCTGGTGACGGTCGAGTACGACGTCGAGCCGCACGACGTCGAACTCGGCGCCGGCCGCTCCGACCTCTACGCGCCGGACTCGGTGAACCCCGACTTCCCGACCGACACCGCGCAAGGCGACGCCGACGCCGAGCTCGAGCGGGCGGAAGTGACCACCGACGAGACGTACACGACGGCCATGCAGCACAACAACCCGCTGGAGCCGCACGCGACGACCGCGTTGTGGGGCAACGGGATGCTCACCCTCTGGGACTCCACCCAGGGCGTCCACCCGGTCCGATCCACCGTCGCCGAGGTCTTCGGGCTGTCCGAGGAGAAGGTCCGGGTCCGCTGCCCGTACGTCGGCGGCGGGTTCGGGTCGAAGGGCACCGCGCACGCGAACGTCGTGCTCGCCGCGCTGGCCGCCCGCGCGGTGCCGGGCCGTCCGGTGAAGCTCGCGCTGACCCGGCAGCAGATGTTCGTCCTCGCCGGCTATCGCACGCCCACGATCCAGCGCGTCCGGCTCGGCGCGGACCGCGACGGGCGGCTGCGTGCGCTGCGGGTCGACGTCGTCGAGCAGACGTCGCGGATCAAGGAGTTCGCCGAGCAGACCGGGGTGCCCGCGCGGATGATGTACGCGGTGCCGAACCGGGCCACCAGCCACCGGCTCGCCGCGCTGGACGTGCCGGTGCCGTCGTGGATGCGGGCGCCGGGGGAGTGCCCGGGGATGTTCGGGCCCGAGGTCGCGATGGACGAGCTCGCCGTGGCCCTGGACATGGATCCGATCGAGCTGCGGGTGCGCAACGAGCCCGAGCGCGACCCGGAGACCGGGCAGCCGTTTTCCAGCCGGAACCTCGTCGCCTGCCTGCGCACCGGTGCCGAGCGCTTCGGCTGGGCCGGCCGGGACCCGCGGCCCGGTGTCCGCCGGGACGGCCGATGGCTGACCGGGACCGGCGTTGCGGCGTCGGTGTACCCGGCGAAGCGCTCGCCCGGGTCCACGGCGCTGATCCGGTTCGAAGGCGGCCGGTACGTGGTGGAGATCGGCGCCGCCGACCTCGGGACGGGCGCCTGGACGATCCTGCCGCAGATCGCGGCCGACGCGCTGGACGTGCCCGCGTCGGATGTCGAGGCGCGCATCGGCGACACCGGCTACCCGAAGGCGACCGTGGCCGGTGGCTCGTCCGGCACCGCCTCGTGGGGAACGGCGATCGTCGCGGCGGCGCAGGCGTTCCGCGACAAGTACGGCAGCGACCCGGCCGAGGGCGCCGAAGCAGCCGCGGACACCCCGGAGAACCCGGCCGAGGAGCAGTATTCGATGTACGCGTTCGGCGCGCAGTTCGCCGAGGTCCGGGTGGACGCCGACACCGGCGAAATCCGCGTCCCGCGGCTGTGGGGCACGTTCGCGGCCGGCCGGATCGTCAACCCGGTGACCGCCCGGTCCCAGCTCCTCGGCGGGATGACGATGGGGTTGTCCATGGCGTTGTTCGAAACCAGCACGATGGACCCGCGCACCGGGCACGTGGTCAACCACGACCTGGCCGAGTACCACATCGCCACCAACGCCGACGTCGGCGACCTGCGCGCGGACTGGCTCGACGAGCACGACCCGCACGTGAACCCGATGGGCACCAAGGGGGTCGGCGAGATCGGCATCGTCGGCACCGCGGCGGCGGTCGCGAACGCGGTGTACCACGCGACCGGGGTCCGGGTGCGAAAGCTGCCCATCACCCTCGACGCGCTGCTGCCCGCCCTGCCCTGACGCCCGCCTGCGGACGTGGACGGCCGAGCCGGATGTCCACGCCCGCGGGCCGGGTGTCGGTGTTACGGCCAGAGCCATTCGCGGGCCGGCTTGGTGTCGAAGATGCGTCGCAGCATGGCGGTCATGGTTGTTCACCTCCTTCCGGTGTCGTGGTTGTCGGCGGCCGGGTGGCGCGGTGGAGGACGAAGGGACGGGGAACGTTGCCTTCGATCCGGATCGCCCGGGTGTCGCCTCCGGTGACGGTGAGGCGGGCGTGGTCGGCCAGGGCGATCAGCGCCTCGGCGATCAACGTCTGCGCCACCGAAGCACCGGGGCAGGCGAACGGCCCCGCGCCGAACGGAACGTAGGGGCCACGCTCGTCCGGTTCCGCCCAGCGTCCGGGCCGGAACACCGCGGGATCGGTCCAGTGGTGCTCGTCGTGGTGCAGCAGGTACGGGCTGACCGACACGACGTCCCCGTCGTCGAAGGCGGTGCCGCCGAGTTCGGCGGAGCGGGTGAGGGTGCGGCCGAGCATCCACACCATCGGGCGGTGCCGCAGCGCCTCCCGCACGATCTGATCGGCGGGCCACGGCCACGGTGAGCCGTCCCCGTGGTGCAGGCAGGCCAGCAGCACCGACCACGCCAGAGTGGCACCGACGGGCGCGACGATGGATCGGAACATCGTCAGGTGCACTTCGGCCACGGTCCGGTCGGTCACCTCGTCCGGGCAGGCGCCGAGCACGGCGTCCAGCACGTCACGCGCCTCGCCGACGCCGTGGTGCCGGCGCTGCCGGGCCTGCTCGGTCACGGCCGCCAGCAGCCTGGCCCGCAGGAGCTCGGCGCGGGCCCGCTGCCATGCGTGCGGGGCGCGGAACACCACACCGCCGGGCACGGCCTGCGCCATCCACCGCCGTGCCGCAGGCGGGGCGCCGGGGTGCAGGAGCACGTCGGCCAGGCACCGGTACACCAGCCAGGTCCCGGCGGCAGGCCACCGCGTGGTCACCGGCAACTCGGCCACCGTCGCCGCCAGCGCGGCGCGGTACTGCGGTAGTTGTGTCCGCAGGAAGTTCCGCACCGCGTGACCGACCTCGACCTGCGCGGCCCGCGTCGGCAGCAGATCGGCGAAGAAGCCCGACCGGCCGGCGTTGAATTCCGGGCTGCGCAGCAGAGTCCGGGCCAGATCTGCGTCGGTGACGCACCACCCGCCCCACGGCAACCGGACCACTTCGCCCGCGCTGCGCCCGCGCAGGTCCCCGAGGTACTCCAGCGGATCCCGCCGGAAGCGGCGCCTGTCCCCGATCCTCATCGAACGACCTTTCCGTGTGCGTCCGGACGTTCCCGCCGGGTGACGCTAGTTCCAATACATGACAACGGTTGTGTTGCCGGGCACGCTTCCGTACGAGTCGCATGGGTCGGTGCGTCCCTGGAACTTGTACCGGTCTGCCTCCCCGGGGTTGCGTTGCCATACGTACGTCGTGTCGATGAAGGCGCAAACGGCGTACACGTGCTCGACGTGGATCGACCGGCCGCCGGACTGCGGGAAGCAGAACGTCCCGTCGTCGCTGACCACCTCGAACGAGCATTCCTGCGCGGACGCCGGCGTGGCGACCGCGCCGGAAGCCGGGGCGGCCGTGGCGGCCGCCAGTGCTGCCGCCCCCAGCGCGGCCGTGGTGAGTTTCCTGAGCAGAGTCATCGTGGATCCCCCTCTTGTTCGCCGAGTGGCCGGCGGTTTTCGTTCCGGAACGGAAGCGATCCTGCGCGCAGGGGTTTGCACGATTCTTGAATCAGCCATGAAAGCCCAGGTAAGCGCGCGGAGATGGGCGGACAGGGCCGCGATGGGCCGGCCTGGCAGGCTTGCCGGAACGGACGCGAGAACCGAAGGGGCGGACATGGCCGGCTGGGCGGCGGTAGCAGGCACGCACGACTACGCGGTCCCCGACCGGACGAGCGCCGAGGGACTCGCCGAGGCGTTGGCCGAGTACGGGTTCGCGACGGTCGTCGCTCGCCCGGGACAGCCTGAGGGCTGGATCGTCAGCGCGCTGGACGAGGGGCCGTACCCCGTCGGCACCCAGGGGCACCGCACCATCGACGCGGTCGGCAAGGCCGCCGCGGTCCTGGCGCGCAGTCACGGCGGATACCGTCACGGAGGTAGCCGTTGCGACCCCAGCATGCTCGTGCACCTTCAAAACGGGCCGATCCTGCGCACCAATCCCGGTGCGCGTCCGCCGATCCCCACCGTCCTCGTCGCTCCGGCGCCCCCGCCGCGCGCTCTGGAACTGACCCCGGACCCCGGCTCCGACGCGCACGCCGACCTGACCGGGCTGAACGACGTCCCCTGGGCCGAGCTCAGTCACGCTCACGGTCCCGCCGATGACATCCCCGAGCTGATCCGGGCGCTCGCGCAGAACGACGACCGATGGGCCGACGTCCTCGATGAGCTCTTCGGCGACAACCTGCTTCACCAGGGAACCTGCTACTCCGCGACCGGGCCGGTGCTGCCCTTCATCACCCGGTTGGTCACCACGGGCGGCCTGCCCGCGTCGCGGCGGCTCGACCTCTGCACGTGGCTGGTCGTCGCGGCGGATTGCCGGCCGGTCAGCGTCTTGGGCGACGCCGACCGCGCCGCCGTGCTCGGCCGGGCCCCGAAGCTGCGCCGTGGACGTCGGAGGTGCACGCCGCCGTCGGCGCGCAGCTGCCCGGCTTACTGGCGCGGTGGGACACCGAGCCGCCCGCGATCCGGTTCGTGCTCGCCTGCCTGGCCGCGCTCTACCCGGACCACGGACGGCAGATCGTCCAGGACGTAGCCACGATGGCGATCGGCTACGCCGGTCAGCAACCCGGGGAATACCTGCGACTCGCCGAAGCGCTGCTGCGCGCCGACGACACCCGAGCACTGAGGATCGCCGAGGAGATTTCCGGCTGGGACGACGACCTGGGGCCGGATTGGCTGGACGCCCCCCAGGTCGCCGACGCGCTGAAGACCGGATATGTACTCGCCGAAGGGACATTGCGGACCGCGAGCAACACGGCATGACCCCTGCCCCTCACCGAAGCCAACCCACCCGGCAGGTATGTAACAGGTAAGAGGCGGCCTACACCGGTTGAACGGCCGCCGTCGGGGTGGGCAGGCCGAGCAGGATCCCGTACTGCGCTTCGAACTTCGCCAGCGCCTGGTCGATGTCGTGTCGTGCGATCATGGCCCGTGACCCGTGTCCCATCCGGACGCGGGTGGCCGGATCGGCGGCCAGGGCGGCGATCCACCGCGTGATGGTGCTGACCGCGCCCGGCGTGAACAGGTAGCCGTTGCCACCGTGGTCCACCAGGTGCGGCAGCGCGAGCGCGTCGGCGGCGATCACCGGCAGTCCGGCCGCCATCGCTTCCATGGTCGCGAGGCTCTGCAGCTCCGCGGTGCCGGGCATGCAGAACACGTCGGCCTCGGCGTAGCGGTGGACGAGTTCGGTGTCGGGAATGAAGCCGTGGAACGTGACGCGGTCGGTGATGCCCAGCTCGCCTGCGAGCCCTTCGAGTTCGCCCCGCCGGGTGCCGTCGCCGACGAGGTCCGCCCGCACGTGCGGCAGCGGCGCGAGGGCGCGCAGCAGCTGGTCGATGTTCTTCTCCGCGTCCAGCCGGCCGACGAACAGCACCGACATCGGGCGATCGGCGCGCCGTTCGGGGGCGGCGTAGTGCTCGAGGTCGATCCCGCAGGAGATCACCTCGACCGGCCGGTCGAGACCGATCCCGGCCAGCACTTCCGCCGCGCGTGGCGTCGGGGTGGTCACCAGGCGTGCGTTGCCGTAGACGCGCTTGAGGTCACGCCAGGCCCAGCGGGCGATCGTGTCCTTCGCCCACCGGGGGAACGGTGTGTAGCCGAGCAGGTTGTCCGGCATGAAGTGGTTGGTGGCCATCCCGGGGATCCCGCGTTCGGCCGCGGCCGCGAGTAGGGCGCGGCCGACACCGAAGTGTGCTTGGACGTGCACGACGTCCGGGCGCAGCCGGTCCAGGAGCGGGCCGGCGGCCTGTCTCGCGCCGGGCGGGGTGCAGAACCGGTAGCCGCCGTGGAACGGGATGGCGCGCGAGCGGACCCGGTGGATCGTGTAGCCGTCGCGCTGCTCGGTGCCGGCCGGGCCGTCCGTGGACGGGCAGACGACGTGGACGTCGTGACCGCGGCGGGCGAGTCCCCGGGCAAGTCGTTCGGTGAAGAAGGCGGCGCCGTTGATGTTGGGCGGGAAGGTGTCGGCGCCGATCAGGACGCGAAGGCCGGCCGGGTTTTCGGACACGCGGATCTCCTCGGTTCGGGACTGCGGTTGCGGAAGAGCACCGGCGAGCACGCGCACGCCGGCCAGAGCGACCAGTGCGGCGGCGGCCGCGGGGACCGCCGAGGCGGCGGTCAGGTTCGGGGCCTCGCCGTAGACCAGTGCGGCGACGGCCACCGCGGTCAGCGGGTCGAGGACGGTGGTGGTGCCGACGACGACGGCAGCGGGGCCGGCGGCGTACGCCCGGTGCATGAGGACGCCGCCGGCTCCCAGCAGCAGGAGGGCTTGGCCGCCGAGCACCGCGGCGAGGAGAAGGGGCTGGGTGACGGCGGCGTGCACGACCGCCGAACCGAGTCCGAAGAGGACGGCAGCCGCGGCGGCCGGCCCGGCACACCCGGCGCGCGCGAACCAGGCCACCGCGGCGATCGCGAGACCGGTCAGGGCCACCGCCTCGGCCGCCCCGGAAGAGATCGACGCGGATGGCGACGAGAACGCCGCCAGGGACACGAAGCCGGTCACGCCGGCCAAGACGAGGACGACGGCGAGCCCCACCCGCGGCGTCCGGGCCCGGCGGGAGAAGACGACCGTCAGGACCAGGGTGACCACGCCGAGCGGCTGCACCACCGGGAGCGGAGCGAGGGCCAACGCAACGACGTGCAGCAGGCTGCCGCCGGTGGCGAGGGCGGTGCCGGTCCACCAGCCGGGCGAGCGCAGCAGCCCGGCCAGCGCGCGCAGCTTCGGCAGGCCGTCGACGTCGAGGACGGCGACTTCGCGGTGCTGCCGGATCGCCGCGGCGGCGAACAACCCCGCCGCGAGCAGGGCGCAGACGATGGCGAGCGGGATCATCGGGCCGCCTTCCGCAGGGCCGTCGCCACGGTGGCGACGATGGTGAACTCCGCCAGCAGCGCCACCCGCTCCAGCAGGCCGGCCGGAAGCCGGCCGATGAGCTGGGCCGCGCCGAACGCGGCCGCGGTCACGAGCCCGGCAGCCCCGCCGCGGCGGACGGCGGCCGCCGCCGGCCGCCAGCGCGGGTCGGTGCGGAGGCGTGCGCTCAGGGTCAGCGCGGCGAACGGGAGGCTGGTGAAGAGGACGGCGCCGCCCACCCGGTGGATCCCGCCGGACACGGTCGGGTCGGCCGCGCTGAGGTTGCTCCGGAACAGCAGGACGACCAGCAGCCCGGCCGTCCACAGCAGGAAGAAGGTGCTCACGACCGGTGTCCGCGGCAACGCGGCGAGGCGGGCCGCCAGCGCGAGGGCGCCGGCCGCGGCGAGGAGCAGCAGAACGGCCACCGCGAACAGGAACCGGCCGCCGCGTTGCCACGCGTAGTCGCTGACGGGGTCACGCCAGGGATCGACGTGGCCGGCCAACCCGAAGGTGAGACCGGCGATGATGGCCTGCGCGACGGTGGCCGTCACCAGGGTCAGGGTCGCCAGTGGCGTGGGCGAGAGCGTCGGCCGTGGGGTCACCTGTCAGACGGTGGTGGCCGTCCGTGAGAGTTCGATGAAGATCGCGCTGGGTTTCCTTAAGAAGCGGCCAGCGGGAGGACGACGTCGAAGCGGGCACCGCCCGCGTCGGCCCGGCCGGCCTCGGCGCGGCCGCCGTGCTGGGCCACCACCTGGTCGACGATGGCGAGCCCGAGACCCGATCCGGGGAGGGCGCGGGCGGCGTCGGCCCGGTAGAACCGCTCGAAGACGTGGGGCAGATCGGCGTCGGCGATGCCGGGGCCTTCGTCGTCGACCCGCAAGCGCACTTCTTCGGCCGCCAACGACATCCGGACGTGCACGGTGCCGCCGGCGGGGGACCACTTGGCCGCGTTGTCCAGCACGTTGAGGACGGCTCGCTCCAGGGCCGCGGGTTGCGCGAGGACGTGCGCATCGGTCAATTCGTCCGCAAAGGACACTTGCGGCCAGCGTGCCCGGGTGCGTTCGAGGGCCGAACCGACGACGTCGGCCAGCGCCAGGCGTTCCACGGACTCGCTCGGCCGGTCTCCGGTCGACAGGTCCACGAGCTCGCCGATCAGCGCGGTCAGCTCGGTGGCCTGGGTGTCGAGATCGGCCAGCAGCCGGGCCCGGTCCTCCGGCGGCAGCCGCCGCCCGGGGTGGGCGTCGGCGTGGATGAGGAGCTCGATGTTGTTGCGCAGGCTGGCCAACGGGGTGCGCAGCTCGTGACCGGCGTCTTCGACCAGCCGCCGCTGCTCGTCGCGGGACCGGCTCAGCGCGGTCAGCATCGCGTTGAACGCGGAGGCCAGCCTGCCGATCTCGCCGGTTCCCGAGACGTCGATGGCCGCGGACAGTTCCTGGGTCCGGGCGATGCCCTCGGCGGCCGCGGTCAGGTCGTCGACGGGACGCAGCGCCGAGCGGGCGATCACCCGGCCCACCACACTCGCGCCGAGCACACCGGCCGCGGAAACGACCAGGAGCCAGACGCCCAGGCGGGTCAAGGTGTCCTCGACGTCTTCGGAGTCCTGGGCGACCTGGACCGTGCCGCCGTCGGATCGCTGGGCGGTCCACACCCGGAAGCGGTCGCCGTCGATGCGGCGGGTGTCGGCGGTCCGGCCGACCTGGCCCGCCGCGACCGGCGCGTCCGGTGCCCGGACCGGGATCGCCGGTTTCGCCCCGGCCGTGCCCGTCACGACGCCGGTGGGGGAGAGGAACTGAACGGTCAGCCCGTCGTCCCGGCCGGGACCGGGCCGGTTCTCGGTGGAGCGCAGCGTTGCCAGCGCTTCTTCCGGTGACGAGGTCTTCGCGGCCAGCTGCGCGTAGGACTGGAGGCGGGCGTCGAACTGGTCGTAGAGGTTCGCGCGGGTGATGTTCCAGGAGATCGCCGACACCGTCACCACGGCGATCGCCACCGCCGCGGCGACCAGGACGCCCAACCGGGCTCGCAGCGACAGCGTCTTCCAGTGGGGGCGCTTCACAGCGGCTCCTCGCGCAACACGTAGCCGACGCCCCGCACGGTCTGCAACAGCCGGGGCTCGCCGCTGGCTTCCAGCTTGCGCCGCAGGTAGCTGACGTAGACGTCGAGACCGTTGGACGCGCTGCCGAAGTCGTAGCCCCAGACGTGCTCGAACATCGCCGTCCGGCTCAACACGATCCGCGGGTGGCGCAGGAACGTCTCGAGCATCGCGAATTCGGTCCGGGTCAGGTGCACCGGGCGGTCGCCGCGGAAGACCTCCCGCGTCGCCGGATCCAGGGTCACGTCGGCGAACCGCAGCGCCGGGGAGGCGACCGGCGCCGGCGGCGTGTCGTAGTCGCCCCGGCGCAGCAGGGCCCGCACCCGGGCCAGCAATTCCTGCAGGGCGAACGGCTTGACGAGGTAGTCGTCGGCGCCGGCGTCGAGGCCCGCGACCCGGTCGGTCACCGCCGTGCGGGCGGTCAGCATGAGGATCGGGACCGTGTTGCCTTCGGCGCGCAGGAGCCGGCACACCTCCAGGCCGCCGAGGACGGGCATCGTGACGTCGAGCAGCACGCCGTCGGGCTGCTCGTCGCGGATCAGCTTGAGGCCTTGCGCACCGTCGCCGGCGACGGAGACGGTGTGGCCCTCGAAGCGCAGGGTCCGGGACAGGGAGTCCTGGAGCGCGGTCTCGTCGTCGACGATCACGATTGATGACACACGGTGACTGTAGACGAGGTTTCCGGCCGGGCGCCCGACTCTCATCGAACATTAACGATCGGGAGCTAGCCTCGGCAAAAGCGATTTCACCGACGGGAAAGAAGAATCATGACCGAAAACGCGGCGGCCGAGGCGATCCGGTGTTCGGACGCGGAACGTGAGCAGGTCCGGACCGCCCTCTACGCGGCAGCGGGCGAAGGCCGCCTGACGATGGACGAGGTCGAAGAGCGCCTGGGCCAGCTCGAGACCAGCCGCTTCCGGCACGAACTCACGGCCATGACGGCCGATTTGCCGGCGGTGCAGGAGCAGAGTCCGCCGGCGGGATGGCGGGCGATCCTGACCGCGGCCGGACGCGCGCTGGCCGCCGACCTCGCGGTGCTGCGCGGACGTGCTCCCGAGCCGTCGCCCGGCCGGCGCCGGTTGCTGCTCATCGTCGCGGCTCTGCTCGGCCTGCTGATCGCCGCCGCCCTCGTGATCGGCGTGGTGCACGGGTTCGTGGACGGCTCCGAACCGCACGGCGGGCGCGGTTTCGAGCACGACTGAGCCCCGCCGGGCCGAGCGTGGTCACCCAGGGCTCACCGG
Source organism: Amycolatopsis sp. cmx-13-12 (assembly GCA_049998155.1). GTDB lineage: Bacteria > Actinomycetota > Actinomycetes > Mycobacteriales > Pseudonocardiaceae > Amycolatopsis. The sequence continues at coordinate 220,784 of JAEBES010000005.1, forward strand.
GTGATGCCGGTGTGTCCCAGCGAGTACCGTCCCGGCTGCGGCCAGACGCACAGGCCGTGCGGCTCGTTCCCGGCGGGGATCTTCGCCAGCAGCGCACCATCCTTCGTGGACAGGACATACACGACCCGGTCGTAGCGGCCGGAGAGCCACAGTTGCGTGCCGTCGGCGGTCACGTTGCCCATGTCGGGGCTGCCGCCGCCCGGGATGTGCCAGGTCGTCAGCGGTGCGCCGGTGTACGCGTCGAGGACGCTGACGCTGCCCTCGTGGCGGTTGGTCACGTACAGCTGCTTCGCGTCCCGCGACAGGTAGAGCCCGTGCGCGCCGCGGCCGGTCGGGATGAAGCGCAGCACTTTAGTCGCCGCCGCGTCGAGGACCCAGAGGCCGTTCGCGTCGGAGTCCGCGATGTAGTACACCGAGCCGTCCGGGGCGAGCTTGATGTCCTGCGGGCCCATGCGCGTGTTGCGGTGCGGCATGTCGACCATCCGCAGGAGGTGGTGGGTGGCGACGTCGACCACGGCGACACGACCGGCGAACTCGCAGGTGAACACCGCTGTGCGGCCGTCGAGGGAGAAGTCCGCGTGGTCGATGCCGGCGCATTCGGGCGTGGGCGTTTCGTCGTGGACCTGCCACGTGTGCGGGTCGTACCAGACCAGCTTGCGCAGCCGCTCGGCCACCGAGATCGCGTACCGGCCGTCCGGGGAGAAGTACATGTTGTACGGGTCCACGACCGGGAACGCCTTGCCCGGCAACCCGGTCTTCGGGTCGAACGGCAGCACGTGGTCGCCGCGGTCGTCGGTGGCGTACAGCGTGCGCAGGTCCCACGACGGCACCACGTGCTGCAGTTCCTTGCCCGCCGGGTACTTCGCGACGACGCGGAACGTCGCCGGGTCGATCACCCAGACGTCCCCCGAGCCGCTGTGCGGCACGTAGACCAGCGGCTTGTCGCCGGCGACCGCGGGGGAAAGCCGGCCGGCGCCCGCCGCGGCGTCGACGTCGTGCGGGTCGGGGACGGGTGGCATGCCGGGCAACGGGTTCAGCGCCGGCGCGGGCGGGGTGGGCAGGTGCGGCACGGCCGTCCCGGTGCCGTTCATGTCCGGCATGTCCGGCATGGACGAAGGAGCCGGATCGGTGCCGGACGTGCAGCCGGCGGCGAGGACGACACCGAGGACCGCGGCGGTCAGCCGAAAACGCATCCGGTTACGCCAGCAGGTCCGACGCGGTGACCGGGGTGAGGCCGCGGTCCGCGAGCGCGGTCAGGATGCCGGGGAGCGCGGCCACCGTGCCCGAGTGACCCAGGTGCATGCTGACCACGCTGCCCGCGCGGGCCTTCGCCACCGCGGCGCGGATGGCGGCAGGACCCGGATCTTTCCAGTCCAGGGAGTCGATGTCGTAGGACAGCACCCGCGCGTAGCCCGCCTTGCCCGCTTCGACGAGTTCCTCCGGGGTGGCGTGCTGGCCTTGGGACTGCCGGAAGAAGTTCCCCGGCGAGCCGGTCAGTTCGACCAGTTTGTCCCGGCACCGCTGGATTTCCGCGTACATCGGCTCCGCTTCGTAGCCCGAAAGCGCCGGGTGGCTCCAGGTGTGGTTGCCCAGCTCGTGCCCGCCGTCGCGGACCATCCGGGCGGCGTCCGGGTGCTCGGCGAGCCAGGTGCCCACCGCCAGCACGGTGATCCGCGCGTCGTGCTGGTGCAGGACGTCCAGCACCTGGCGGGTGACCTGCGGGTCGCCCGCGCCGTGGAACGTCAGCGCGACCTGCGGCCGCCCCGACGAGGACCGGACGAGCTCGGTGGCCGGCCCGTGCGGCTGCGCCGAGGACGACGGCGCGGGCGTGCTCGACGACGGCGGCACCGTCTCGGGCGGGGTGGAACCGACCGGAGCCGGGGTTTGCCCGGGTGCCGAGCACGCCGCGAGCGCGGCAGCGCCCAGCGCCACCCCGAACAGGCGGCGCCGGGTCAGCGGGTCGTCCACGAAACCTCCCACACGACGGACGGCGCCGAACCTTTCCGGAAAGGCGCTGTGAAAACGCTGAGAGACCGCGACCGGCCGTCGCGGGCTCGAACTCACGCTGGTTCAGTCGCCGTCCTCGTCACCGCGGGAGCTGGTCACGCAGCTGGTGGGTTTGTCGCGCAGGCACACCTTCCCGCCGGCGATGCGCAAGCCGACGGTGTCGAACGCGGTGACCCAGTCGCCGGCGATGGCCTTCTGGGCGGGGGCGAGCTGGATCAGGCCGGAGCAGACGGCCGCGTGCAGCTTGTTCTCGACCGCGTCCTTCGGGTTCGGGATCTTGCCGGGTTCGACCCACAGGTTGCGGGGGTCGTCCGGGGCGCCGCCGAGCTCCAGGCTGACCAGGTGGTCGTACTCGCCCTTGTCGCCGGGCGCCAGGTCGTAGGAGCGGGCGGACGCGGCCTTCATCGTGTTCGTCTTCGACGTCGGTGGCCGGACGGTCTTGGTCCACCCGGTCCGGCAGATCGTGTCCTTGATGGTGTCCTGCCGCACGGCGGGGTTGACCGCGCCGGGGGTGCAGTGCGGGTCGGGCAGTGGCTGGCCGTCGCGGTTGCCCAGTTTGCAGGTGTCCGGCGCCGGCATGGCCGAGGCGGAGTTCTCGACGGGCAGATCACCGGGAGCCGCCGCCGTCGTCGGATCCGGGGTGGCCACGCGGGATGTATGGCAGCCGGCGACAGCGAACGTGACGGCGAGAACGGCAACGGCCCATCGGCGAGTGCGGGAGCGGGAAGGGGACACGGGAATCTCCTGCGTCGGCAACCGGCGAGCAAGGCAGACCTCGCCGGGCGTGGGGACAAAACCTGAGAGCGGGCCACTTCTACCGGCTCCGGGGTCGTCGGCTGCACCGCCACGCCGTGGCTGAGGTCGGCCGGCCCTCCGAAGGTCGGGACGTTCCGGACGAGGTGGCACGAACGCGTCGCGGTAACGCGCGACCGGATCGCGGGTGATCAACTCCGGGCAGTCCACCAGGGAGTGGCTCCAGCAGGTCCGGGATGGCCGGTTCGTGCGGGTGACGAAGCTGCTCGACGGCGCCGGAATGCGGCGGCGCTCACCTCGTTGCGGCGCAAGCGGCCGCTTCGGCCAGGTACCGCGCCACCGGGCCCATGGTCAGCATTCCGCTCGCCGCGCCGGCGTGTTCACCCGCGGCGTCGCGCAGGCTTTCCGCGGCGGTGGCCGCGATTTCGCGCTCGCCCAGCGGGACCGCGGCGTGGGCGGTCAGGCACCACATCGCCTCCTGCAGGTGGTCGCGCGGTGGTTCGGGCGCGGCCGCGAGGGCGGCGCGGGCCTCTTCCCGCTTGCCTTGGGCGAGCCACACGTGGGGCTGGGTCCACGGGCGGTACGGGCCCCAGTCGAGGTGCGGGTCGGTGGGCGCGGGCCGGCCGTGCAGCAGGCGCAACCCCAGCAATGCCAAGGGGAACAGGCCGCGGTGCAGACCCGGCATGCCCGCCGTCCGCAGGGCGTCCTCGGCGGCGCGGTACTGCGCGGCGGCCGTGGCGGGGGCCGGGCCGCCGGGTTCGGTACTGCGGGCGGCCGTCGCCCGGGCCCGGAACCACGCGACGAGGACGGCGACCAAGGGCGACTCGGCGGTGGCGGCGAGCTGTTCGGCCGCTGCCGCGTGCGCGGCCGCGGTGTCGAGGTCGCCGACGGCCGAAGCGGACTGCATGCGGACGAGCCGGCCGAGCACGGCGAAGGCCGGCAGGTCGTACCGCGTTGCCACGTCGAGGATTTCGGCGCCGCTCCGGTCGCGGACGGCCGCCAGCCCCGGGTGGGAAAAGGTCTGCAGGAAGACCCCGTTGAGCGCGAACACCAGCAGCGCGGGATCGCCGACGCCGCGGGCCAGTGCTTCGGCCTCGTCTGCGGCTCGCCGCGCGCGTTCCCGCTCGGCGGAGGTGAGGTCGGCGCTGCGGCTCTCGACGGCGACGGTCGCCAAGAGGCGGGCTCTCACGTCGGGCGGACTGCCGGGACCGAGCGCGGCGAGCGTGCGCTCGGCCGCCGCCACGACGGCGCGCGACTGTCCGGGGTCGTCGGCCCGGCTCCAGATCGCGGGCACGTCGTAGGCACCGATGATCCGGGCCGTCAGCACGAGGTCGCCGGTGCGTTCGGCGGCCTGGATCGCGGTCAGGCGGTCGCGCCGCGAGTGGACGAGGGCGTCGCCGCCGGCCAACGCGAGGGTGCGTGCCAAGTCCACGGTCGTGCGCGGCCCGAACCGGGCGCCGGAGGCGGGCCACGCGGGCCCGGCCCCGTTCAGTATTTCGGCTTCCAGCCGCTGGAGCTCGGCGCCGGGGTCGAGCCCGAGCTGATCGACGAGCATCGCGCGAGCGCGGCGGAGGGTCGCCAGCGCGTCGGCCTGCCGTCCGGCGCGGTGCAGGGCGCGGGCCAGCAGCCCCCACGCCGGCTCGCGCCACGGGTGCTCCGCGACGTGGGCACCGAGTTCGGCGACGAGGTCGCCGCCTTCACCCGCGTCGAGGAGTACGCGGGCGCGCAGCTCCACGGCCGTCAGTCTCAGCTCCTCCAGCCGGGTTCGCTCGCGCTGGGCCCACGCGGAGTCCGGCACGTCGGCGTAAGCGGTTCCCCGCCAAGCCGCCAGCGCCGCGCCGAGGTCGGTCACGGCGCCGGGAGCCCGGCGGGTTCGTTCCAGGGCGTCCTCGAACCGGTGGACGTCCACGTCCTCGCGCGGCAGGCGCAGCGCGTAGCCGGGCCCTTCGGTCACGATCAGCCGGGGCGGGGTGCGGGGCGGCCGGCCGGGCTCGAGCGCGCGGCGCAGGGCGGCGACGAACGTGCGCAGCGCACCCACCGCGCGCGTGGGCGGATCGGTCCACAGGTCGCCGACGAGTGTGTCGGTGGTGACCATCCGCCCTTCGGCCGCGACGAGCCGGGCGAGCACTTCGCGATGACGCGGCCCGCCCAGGTCCACCGGGCTCCCGTCGTCGCGCAGCGCCCGCACGGCACCCAGCACGTCGATTCGCATGCCCCCATCATCGCCGTCCGTGCGCCGGGCACGCCCCTCGTGCTGATCGGTTGCTGATCGACGGCGGCCACTCTGGCCGGGTCGGGTTCCCCAGGAGAAAGACGGCCTTCCATGACGCTCACCATCCACGGCTTCGACCACGTCCGCCTGCCCGGCGCCGGCGGCGTGGAGCTGGCGGCCGCCGTCGGCGGCAGCGGCGACCCGGTCGTGCTGCTGCACGGCTTCCCGCAGACCCACCTGATGTGGCGGCACGTCGCCGAGCGCCTCGCGTGCGAGCACACGGTGATCTGCCCCGACCTGCGCGGCTACGGCGCCAGCGACAAGCCGGCGGCCGACGACCGGAGCGTGTACGCCAAGCGGACCATGGCCGACGACGTGGTCAAGTTGGCGGCGGCGCTCGGCCACGAGCGCTTCGCCCTCGTCGGCCACGACCGGGGTGCCCTGGTCGCCTTCCGGGCGGGTCTGGACCACCCCGAGTCCCTCACCCACCTCGGCATCCTCGACGTGGTGCCGACGCTCGACATGTGGAACGTCCTGCACGGCGTCCCGGCGGCGGTCGGCTACCACCTGTTCCTCATGGCCCAGCCGCCCGGCCTGCCCGAGACGATGATCGCGAACAGCGCGGACGCGTTCTTCGGCTCGTTCCTCGACGCGTGGGCCAACGACCCGTCCGCGATCCCGGCCGAGGTGCGCGCGGAGTACCTGCGGGCGAGCGCCGCCGCGGTGCCGTCGATCGTCGCCGACTACCGCGCCTCGGCGGACATCGACGTCGAACACGACCAGGCCGACCTCGACGCCGGCTCGCAGCTGGCCATGCCGGTGACGGTCGTCCAGCAGGACTGGGGCGCGCAGCTGGGCTACGACGCCGCGGGCGTGTGGAAGGCGTGGGCGCCCGACCTCGACCACCGGTTGACCCGGGCCGGGCACTTCATGGCCGAGGAAGCACCCGGCGAGATCACGGCCGCGATCCGGGACCTGCTGGCCCGCTGAGCGGCCGGGCCGCGGTCAGCCGATCTCGCGCCGGTCGCCGGAAGTTCACCGGATCGGTACATTCCCGGTCGCCTTCCGGCGAAGCTCGGCGGTCACCATTCCGGTGCCCGTACGAGACGAGGAGGTTCCGTGCCCGCTTCCCTGCTTTCCCGGACCGCGCAGCGGCTCGCCGTGACCGTCACCGCGGTGGCTGCCACGCTCGGTGTCTGCACCACGGCCGCCGACGCCACCGTGTACAGCTCCTGCACGCAGACCCGCTGCACCGATGCCCGCTCGGCCAGCACGACCTGGCAGAGCAAGGGCTACCCCGGTACCCGCGGCTGGTACGACTGGCCCGGCGGCAAGTGCAACTACGCGGGCGGCACCTACCAGAACCGCGAGGGTGAGTTGCCGGCCGGCCACTCGTTCCGCGAGTTCGACGTCTACCCGCGCACGTGCGGCGCGGCCCGTGACGCCTACCGGATCATCGTCGACCTGACCACCGGCGTGGTGTGGTTCTCGCCCAACCACTACACGGACTTCTACCGGATCTGAGTCCGCTCCGGTCAAGGCCGTGCTCGGGTGCTCGCGGCTCGGGCGCCGAGCACGGCCAGGGAGCGCCTGACACCGCCGACGGCTTCGGGCCGGGCCGGCGCACGCGAGCGATCTCGGTTGTTTGCCGTCACTTCCGTGCTTCGGTGCCCGTGGTCCGCGCGCCCAGCACGGCCACGGCGGCGACGGCCACGATGACGGCCAGGCCGAGGAAACCCGCGCCCAGCGTGGCCGCGGCGGCGATTGCGCCGACCAGGAGCGGGCCGCCGGCGTCGCCGAGTTCGCGGCCGACCTCGGCCGCGCCCATCGTCTGCCCGAGGCGCTCGGGTGGGGTGATCGCGGCCAGGTGTGCGAACCCGAGCGGGGTCGCCAGGCCCACGCCGGCGCCGATGGCCGCGGCCGCGGTGAGGACTCCGGCGATCCCGGGCAGTGCTGCGGCCACGGCCAACCCCGCCGCGGCCAGGGTGAGGCCGCCGGCCATGCCGATCCCGTCGCGCAGCCGCCCGGCGTCGCGGGCCCGGCCGGACCACGGCTGCACCAGGGCCGAGCACAACGCCAGCAGCGACACCGCCGCGCCGGTCACCAAGGGCGGCAGACCGGCGGCGGCGCCCGTCACCGGCAAGAAACCCACCCCGACGGCCAGAGCCGCGGTCGTGGCGGCCAGCGTGACGGTCGGGCGCAGGAACGACGGCGCGGTCAGGCGGCGCGCCAGGTCGAGGACGGTCTGGCGGGTACGCGGCAGCGGGGGTGCCGCCGGCACGGTCAGCGCGGCCCAGCCGGTGACGCCCAGTGCGAGCACCGCGAGCGTGGCGAACAGCAGCGAGAACCCGCCGAGGGTGATCAGGACGCCACCGAGCAGCGGGCCGGCGGTGTAGCCGAGGCTCTTCCACGCGCCGTAGCCGCCGAAGGCGCGGCCTTGGCGTTTCGGCGGGGACAGGCGCGCAACGAGCGCACCGGCGGCGGGGGAGAACGCGGCCGCGGCGGCCCCCTGGCCCAGCCGCGCCAGGCCGACCGCGGCCGGGTTGCCGGCGAGAACGAACGCAGCCGACGCGGCGGCGAAGGCGAGCAGACCGCCCAGAAGCACCGGCCGCGGCCCGATGCGGTCCGCCAGCGACCCGAACACCGGCTTGAGGACCACCTCGGCGCCGTCGTAGACGGCCAGCAACAGCCCCAAGGTCAGCAGGGACGCGTGTTCGCCGAGGGTGTAGGCGCCGAGACTGGCGGCGATGCTGTGCGCCCCGAAGGCGGTGACGAAACCTGCGGCGTACAGCGGCCGCAGAGCTGCATTGTGTTCGGAGGGGCCGGCCGGCTGGGTATCGGCGTTCACGTCGGGCCTCGGCTCACATCTGGTGCAGGGCTCGGAAAACGAGTTCGGTGTATTCGGCGAGCCGATCGGCGCAGTGCTTGAGCCGGACTTCGGCGCCGGCGGCCGACGGCGCGCCGAAGACGTCGCGGACCTTCAGCTCCCGGTGCCAGCGCCGCAGCCGTTCCAGGCTCTGCTCCTCTTCCTCCAGTTCGGCCATCGTGAACTTCTCGATGCGGATCTCTTTGTCGATTTCGGCGTCGAACTTGCCGCAGTCGGCCAGGAACTCGCGCCACTCGTCTTCGCGCTCGGCGGTGAACAGCTCTTCCAGCCGGGCGCTGTCGCGGTCGCTGCGCCCGGCGGCCTCCAGGACCACGACCTCGCCGTCGCCGCGCTCGGCGAGCTCGATCACCCGGCGGACGCCGTCGGCGAAGGCCGCCACGTCCGGCACCGCCCACGTGCCCTGCCCGAGCGACAGCGCGCCGATGCGGCGCAGCTCCCGCCACACCGCCACGCGGTGCCGCGAGGGCGCGGCCGGGACCTTCACGACCAGCACCTGCCACTTGCCGAGCTTGTCCGTCACGACGGCAAATGTAGCACCTGTTACATCCGGCCGTGTGCGACGTGCGGACCATCGGTGGTCTCGCGAACATGCTGACGGCGGCCTGCGGAGATGACCCTTCGACGCGCACCGCCCCGACGGTGCGGCGTGGTCGTCCCGGCAGGCCGCCGTCTGTTCCCGAGACCCCGTCCCGAGTACGGGTTACCTACCCACCGCGGCGCCGGACTCAATCGTCCCGCCCCTACTTTCGTCGGAGAACGGACAAAGCGCGCCGAAAGCCCTTTGGGCTCCGGATTTCGCGTTTGTCGGGCGGTCTGCGTCGGGTATCCGGCGGGCCGGACGAGCCGGATGGGATACCCGAGATGACTTACGACAGACCGGAAGACGGCGGAGCGGCGCCTGCCTGGCCTGAGGAGGACTCGCCGGACCTGATCGCCGGACGCTACGAGCTCGGGCGGCTGATCGGGAGTGGTGCCACCGCCTGCGTCTACCGCGGTGTCGACCGGCGGCTCGGTCGCGAGGTCGCCATCAAGGTTTACGACCGCCACGTGGTGGCGGTGGAGCAGCTGCGTCGAGCGCGGGAGCGGACCGTGCAAGCCGGCATCGATCACCCCGGGGTGGTGGCGCTGTTCGACAGCGGCACCCACCACGGACGGCTGTACCTGGTGATGCAGCTGGTGGACGGCGAGAACCTCGCCGAACGGCTCCTGGCCGGACCGCTGCCCGCGGACGAGGTCAGCGAGCTCGGAATCCGGCTGGCCGACGCGCTCGCGTACGTGCACGCCCGGCGGGTGGTGCACCGCGACCTCAAGCCCGCCAACGTCCTGCTCGGCCCCGGCGGGCCGCTGATCGGCGACTTCGGCATCGCCCACGAGCTGGACTCCACGCACATCACCGGGACCGGTCTGGTCACCGGCACCGCCGCGTACCTGGCGCCGGAGCAGGTCGTGGGCGAACCGGCCGGTCCGCCGGCGGACGTCTACGCGCTCGGCCTGGTCCTGCTGGAGTGCCTGACCGGCGAGCGCGAGTACCTCGGCACCGTGGCCGAGTCGGCGGTGGCCCGGCTGAACCGGCCCGCCCGGATCCCCGCCGGCACACCCGACTCACTCGCGTACACCTTGCGCCGGATGACCGCTCGCGAACCCGCGGACCGCCCCAGCGCCGAGCAGGTACCGCAGCTGCTGCGCGGGCATCCGACCGAGGTCCTGTCCGGCTCGGTCCCGGTCACGGCGTCGGCGCGGAACCGGCGGCTGGTGGCCGCGGCCGGTGGCCTGGTCACGGCGGCCGTGCTCGCGGTCGTGCTGACCGGGCCGGACGCTCCCGCGGATGCACCGGCCCGGCCGCCCGCGGCCCAACCGGCAGTCCCTTCCACTTCCGCGCCGGCCGCGGGCCCGGCGTCGGACGTCTTGGTGGCCTCCGCGGGAGCGCGCCCGGCACCGTCCGGTGTGGCCGCCGCGGCAGCGCCGAACCGGGTTCCGCCCGGCCCCGACGGTGGTGCCGGCCCAGGAGGCGGCAAAGCCGCCGGGAAAGTCAAGGGCAAGAACAACGGCAAGGGCAAGAACCGGAACGAACCGTGAACGCGGGCGGCCGGGATGCGACGGACTACGCCGTTTGGTCCCCACCCAGCCGGGGTAACGCTTCGGATGCGGACGTCTTCAACAGTGAGGGCGTAGACCCCCGGAAAGGTGGCGCCGGCATGCCCGAAGGCACGACTGGACACGGTGCGTCGCCGACTTGGTCGCTGGACCTGCGCGGCTCCGAGGCGCCCGTGCTGGTGCAGGTCCGCCGATGGGCCTCCGGCACTCTGAACGGCGTCGACGATGCCCATCTGGGTGACGTGCTGATGGTGGTCACCGAGCTGGTCACCAACGCCTACGACCACGGGCAGGGGCCGCGGGAAGTCCGGATGGCCTACACGCCGGTGCCGTGCCGGGTCCTCGTCGAAGTCGACGACAGCTGCCTCGATCGTCCCGTGGTCGCCTCGCCGTCGCCGACCACACCCGGTGGCCGGGGCATGATGATCGTGGAGAAGCTCGCCACCACCTGGGGTGTTCGTGAGCATCGCGAAACCGGCAGCAAGACGGTGTGGGCGGAGATCGCGTGCGACGGAGCCGACGCCGAGCCGCGCGCCCGCTCGTCGCGCGAGGCGGCCCGCGAAGGCGACCGTGGCGGGCGGAAACCAACCGGATCGTTTCCTCCGGTGGTCGGGCTGCTGTGCCGCTGTGTCGAAAGCTTTCTGCTCGTTGGTTAGGGGTCTTGGCGCCGAGCCGGAAGGACACGAGCCGATGTCCGATCACCACGTCCCCGCCGGTCCCCGCGGTGACGACACCCGCGTGGTGCGCCGGGTGGACGATGTCACCGGCGCGCTCGAGCAGCTGTCGGACGTCCTGGACCAGCACGAAGAGCTGCCGGTGGTGCTCCAGCGGCTGTGTCACCAGGTGGTGCCGGCCATCCCGGGCGCCGACCTGGCCAGCGTGGCCGTGCTGGTGGACGACCGGCCCCGCACCGTCGCGGCCAGTTCGGACCAGGCCAAGGACGTCGACCAGGTGCAGTACGACACCGACGGCGGGCCGGCGGTCGAAGCGGCCCGGACCGGCAAGGTCGTCCGGGTGTCGGTACCCGAGGTCGCCGAACGGTGGCCGCATTTCGCCGAGGCGGCCCGGACCGCGTCGGTGGGCAGCTACCTGTCGGCCCCGTTGTTCCTCGACGACGAGTTCTCCGGCTCCCTCAACCTCTACGGCGTGGAGAGCCACGGCTTCACCGAGCTCGACGCCGCGCTCCTGGAGCTCTACACCACAGCCGCCGAAGCCGCGATCCGGCAAGCCGAGCGGCACCGCAGCGCCCGCGAGACCGCCGAGGGGCTGCGCACCGCCATGACCACCCGCGCGGTCATCGACCAGGCGAAAGGCATCCTCATGGCGGCCCGCAGCATCACCGCCGACGAAGCTTTCGCCCTGCTCGTACACCGATCCCAGAACACGAACGTGAAGCTGCACGCCGTTGCCCAGCAGCTGATCGACCAGGTCTGCCGAACCGCACCTTGAGTTGTGTGCGCCGTGGTCAGATCGGCTCGGGCGCGTCCTTCAGGCCGGAGAACACGGCAGCGATCAGGCGCCGTCCCTGGGCCACGCCGTCGTCGTTGTTCGCGACGCGCCACAGGAAGCTCATCAGCATGATGATGTCGGCGGGGTCGTGCCCGGCGGCGATGGTGCCCTCGGCCACGCAGGCGTCGACCAGCTTCGCCACCGCGGCGGTGGTCGGCGCCCAGGACGCGCTGATCACTTCCTGGGCCGCGGCACTGTGCAGCGCGTCACCGAGACCGTGCTTGATGCGGATGTAGGCCGACAGCGTCTCGAACCACTCGATGAACGCCGCCTTGGCCGATGAATGACGCGCCAGCACGTCGTCCGCGGTGACGGTCAAGCGCTCGATGTCGTGCTGGTAGGCCGCCAGAATCAGGTCCTCGCGGGTGGGGAAGTGCCGGTAGAGCGTTCCGGCGCCGACACCGGCGCGCTTGGCGACCTCGCTCAGCGGCACGAGCGGGTTCTGCGCGAACAGCTCGTGGGCGGCCTCGATGATCGCGACCCGGTTGCGCGCGGCCGCCTTGCGCTGAGTGCCGTACGTCCCGTCGGTCATGCCTCGATGATGCCCCACCTTTGACATCCGGACAATCCTCCGCTAGTTTGGGCGGCACTTGCGGAGAATCCTCCGCAAGTTCATCCTCGCAGGAGAACCCCCATGCGTTACGTGAAGCTCGGCACCACCGGCCTGGACGTCTCACCCATCGCGATCGGCGCGATGAGCTACGGCGAGCCCGACCGCGGCCACCCCGTCTGGTCCCTCGGCGAGGAGCGGGCCCGGCCGCTGATCAAGCACGCCCTCGAGGCGGGCATCAACTTCTTCGACAGCGCGAACATGTACTCGAACGGCTCCAGCGAAGAGATCCTCGGCCGGGCGCTCAAGGACTTCGCCGACCGCGACGACGTCGTGATCGCCACCAAGCTGCGGCACCCGATGCGGCCGGGCCCGAACGGGAAAGGGCTGTCCCGCAAGGCGATCATGACCGAGGTCGACCACTCGCTGCGCCGGCTGGGCACCGACTACATCGACCTCTACCAGGTCCACCGCAACGACCACGCGACGCCGCTGGAGGAAACCCTGGAGGCGCTCAGTGACCTGGTCAAGGCGGGCAAGGTGCGGTACCTCGGTGCGTCGTCGATGCACGCGTGGGAGTTCGCGAAGGCCCTGCACCTGCAGAAGCAGCACGGCTGGGCGCGGTTCGTGTCCATGCAGGACCACTACAACCTGCTGGCGCGCGAGGAAGAACGCGAGATGATCCCGCTGTGCCTGGACGAAGGCGTCGGCACGATCATCTGGAGCCCGCTGGCCCGCGGCCGCTTGGCCCGAGCGTGGGACGACGCGAAGTCGACGTCCCGTTCCTCGACGGACGGCGCCTTCGCGGACATGCTGTATTCGCCCGCGGAAGAGGCGTCGAACCGGGCGATCGTGGACGTGGTGGGCCGGATCGCGGACGTCCGCGGGGTGAGCCGCGCCCAGATCGCGCTGGCGTGGCTGCACCGCCAGCCGGTGGTCACGGCGCCGCTGGTGGGGGCGGGCTCGGTGGACCAGCTCGACGACGCGGTGGCGTCGTTGGACGTCGTGCTGACGGACGCGGAGGTCCGCGAGCTGGAGGCGCCGTACACGCCGCGCCACGACTGGCAGGGCATCTCCGACGAGGCCGAACTGGACGCGATCCGCGCCCGCGTGCCGGGAATGGCCCTCCGGTGAAGACCATCCTCCGCGCCGGCCCGGCCGCCCGGCTCGGCGCGATCTTGTTGTTCCTCGGCCCCCTGGTGTCGTGGGCGGCCGAGCTGATCACGGCGGCAGCCTGGCAGCAACCCCACTACTCGCCGTTCTGCAACTGGGGTCCTCTACGGCATCCTGCTCGCCGGCAACGCCATGGCGATCGTCGTCGGCGCCAGGATCGGCCTGGGCCGCGGCCGCCGGATCGCGAGCATCGTGCTGGGCGTCGTCGACCTGGTCGCCTTCCCCGTGTTCATGGCCGACGTGTTCACCGGCTGGGCGTGGAACATCGGCATGTTCGAACGCGCGGTGATCTACCCGATCATGATCGGCCACGTCGTGCTCGGCAGCGGCCTGCTGGCATCCCCCTTTCTCCTCCGCGATTTGTGAGGTGTAGTCATGTCTGAAGTACTGGTCACGGGTGGTTCGGGATATATCGGCAGCTGGTGTGTCCTGGCGCTGCTGGCGAACGGGCACACGGTGCGCACCACGGTGCGGGACCTGAAGAAGGAGCCCGCGGTGCGGGCGATGCTGCGCGCCGGAGGGGCGTCCGAGGACGCGAAGCTGACCGTGTGCCGGGCTGACCTCCAGCAGGACGAGGGGTGGCGCGAGGCGGTCGAGGGGTGCGAATACGTGCTGCACGTCGCGTCCCCGACGCTGACCAGCGTGCCCAAGAACGGCGACGAAATGGTCGTGCCCGCTCGGGACGGGGTGTTGCGCGTCCTGCGGGCCGCGCGCGAGGCCGGCGTGAAACGGGTCGTGCTGACGTCGGCGTTCGGGGCGGTCGGGATGGGACACCCCGAGATGTCGCGGGTGTTCACCGAGGCGGATTGGAGCAATGTGGACGCCGGGATCGCGCCGTACCAGAAGTCCAAGACGCTGTCGGAGAGGGCGGCGTGGGACTTCGTCGCCCGCCATGGTGGGATCGAGCTGGCCGTGGTGAACCCCGTGGGTGTGTTGGGGCCGGTGCTCGGCCCCGACTACTCACCATCGTTGGAACTGCTGCGGCGGATGCTGGACGGCGATCTGCCCGCCCTGCCGAAGTTCGCGATGGGGTACGTGGACGTCCGGGACGTGGCGGACCTGCACGTGCGAGCGATGGCCGACCCGGCCGCGGCGGGAGAGCGGTTCCTCGCGATCTCGGGACACAGCCTGTGGGTCCGCGAGATCGCGGCCATCCTGCGTGACCGCCTCGGCGACCGCGCCGCGAAGGTGCCGACACGTGAACTGCCGTTGTGGACGGCGCGAGCCCTTGCGCGCGTCAACCCGGGTCTGCGTCTGCTGCGCCCACAGCTGGGCCGGAACTTCGACGCCACCTCGGAGAAGGCTCGGCGAATGCTGGGCTGGTCCCCGAGGCCGATCGAGGACACCATCACCGAGACGGCGGAAAGCCTGCTGGCGCTGAAGGCTACGACCAGCTGACGGCCGTCGGTCAGCCCGTCACCGGGAAGGTGGCGAGCCCCGTGCTCACACCAGCAAGCAGCCAGTCTGCGCATCGAGCCCACCGGCCGAAATGGTGCGGGCCCCGGTGTCCGCGGCGAGGTTGTGGATTCTGTCGCAAGTTGGCCGAACCTCAGGATGCATCTCCTTCCGTGTCGGGAAGGATCTCGTCGGGGAGTGATGCATCATGTGTCGTCGGGTCGAAAGGTAGTCCTTTTCGCTTCGCTTCGTGGAAATTGGCCTCGCCGCTGAAGGTCGCCTCGCCGAACTCGGCGTCGCCGTTGAAGGTTGCCTCGCCGAACTCGGCGTGGCCGACGAAGGTCGCCCCGCCGAACCAGGCGCGGCGGACGAAGGTCGCTCCGTAGAAATCGGCGTCGCCGGTAAAGGTTGCCTCGCCGAACTCGGCGTCCCCAGCGAAGGTCGTTCTGCCGAACCAGGCACGGCGGGCGACCGTGGCCTCGCCGAACTCGGCCTCGCCGGCGAAGGTCGTCCCGTAGAACTCGGCGTCACCGTCAATGGTCGCGCCGCCGAACTCGGCGTTGCTGGCGAAGGTCGTCCGGCGGAACTGGGCGTTGCCGGCGAAGGTTGTCCGGCCGAACCAGGCGCCGCCGTTGAAGGTCGCCACGTCGAACCGGGCGTAGCTGGTGAAGGTCGCTGCGCCGAACCGGGCGTCTCGGGCGAAGGTCGTCCCGCGGAACTCGGCACCGCCGGCGAAGGCCGCCGCGCCGAACCGGGCGTCGTTGGTGAAGGTCGCCGAGTCGAACCAGGCGCGGCTATTGAAGGCGGTCCCGCGGAACTCGGCCCCGCCGATGAATGTCGCCTCGGCGAAGGTCGCTGTTGCGACCGTGCAACCCTTGAGCGAGAAGTTGATGAGAGTAGCGCCGGTGAGATCGATGTCGATATCGCGCCAGAAGCTCGATTGTGAGTGGTGGTCGGGATCTGTTGCGGGTTGTAGATGCAGTTGCAGGATACGTTGGGCGGTGAGGCGGACCTCGCGTTCCTGCAGCAACCCTTCCCGGCCACCCTCGCCGGCGGGTGGAGGCGCAGAGCGGGTAGCGGTCCCGGATCGCAGCAGAGGGCGCCGGATGCCGAGCGGGCGCGGCCGGCCGGTTCCTGGCGGCGGGGTATAGGGGTTGCGGAGGTAGGCACAGATGACGTTGACCACGGTCTGCCGCTGGTGTGGGTTGTCCTGGGCTACGCGTTCGAGGGCGTAGAGGCCGCCGTGGCGGACGGCCGCCTGCGGCGAGCCGAGTTGCTCGACCGCTTTGAGGTACAGCTCGCTCAGCCGCCGCTCGGCCGCGTCGTACTGCTGGTGTGCGAGGACGCGTTCACGGTTGTCGAGGTCGGCCTCGGCGGAGTGCTGCCGCCGCCAGGATAGATACAGTGCGACTACGCCGCCGCTGCCGACGGCAACGCTTAGCCCGATCTTCAGTGCGTCCAGGCGCGCTGACACCAGCTCGGCTCCGTCGAGCCCGGCGGTCGCCGGCCACCACAGCACCACCACCGCCCC
This sequence comes from Amycolatopsis sp. cmx-13-12, assembly GCA_049998155.1. Taxonomy (GTDB): domain Bacteria; phylum Actinomycetota; class Actinomycetes; order Mycobacteriales; family Pseudonocardiaceae; genus Amycolatopsis. The sequence goes on from JAEBES010000005.1 coordinate 236,895, forward strand.
GGTGGTCAGCACCGCGATCACGGTCGCCGCCAGCCACATCATCTTCGACGACAGCTCCCGCAATCGCGCCCGCGGAGCTACGGACGACGACGGCGGCGAGGCTGGGACGTTGATGCCCGGCTGTGACGGCGTGTTGTCGTTGGTCATGTTTACCTACGTCGCGGGGCCGGTCGGGATGTTGCAAGCTCCGCCTCGGTCGAGCTCGCGCGGGACCTGACGGAATACATCGCAGCCCACCTCGCCGAGGACCTCTACGGGATGACCGAGGACAGGATTCACAGGATGGCGGACATGCCGCCAGCGCCGGACCGCGACGTTCCCTGAAACTCTGCCCCGTAAGGAAACCCGAAACGAAGGGGAGAGGAAGACATGAGTTCTCACAGCGAAGCGGTACGACGAGGACTGGGCGTCGCGGGCTTGGCGGTGGTGTTGGCGTTCAGCGCGGTCGCCACCGCGCAGGCCGCGCCGACGGCGGCCGCCGCGCCGACGTCGAGCGACGGGGTGACGGCCGACTGCACCTACGTGGCCATCAGGAACACCGTCGTCAGGAGCGGAGCCGGCGTGGAGTACCCGATCGTGCGCACCAAGACCACGGGCCAGCACATGACCGGACCCTCCCCCTGCCTGGCCTCCAACGGCTGGTTCAGGGTCTACCTGAGCACCGGGACCTTCGGCTACACGCCGGCGGCGGACGTTCGTTTCGTCAGTTGATCCTTTTGAACCGCCCGCACCCCGCCTGTCCGGGGCGCGGGCGGCCTCAGGCCTCCGATGCGATCGCCTCGACCCTCGCCGCCGCAACGGTTCCACAGGACCACGCCGCGAGGCGATCGTCGACCGGCTCTGGTGTGTCGGCTTCGGTTGCCGTGTCGGATATTCCGGCGTCACCGGATGCGTGAGCAGGCCCGGCGGAGCTCCGCACGGCAGCCCTGCGTTGAGGATCTTCTGCGCTTCGTGGCGGAGCGCGGTCACAACGTCGAGGTCGAGGACCATGCCGTAGGCGATCTCCGCGTCCGATTGCCCGTCGGCGGCAAGCCGGGCCACGCGTTGCCGGGGAGGCGTGAGCGCGTTCACTCCGCGCGGCCGGGAGTCCCCGCCGAGTTTGCGGACGAGTGCAGCGCGCAGGGACAAGGCGCCGAGCCGGAATCCGCTGATGCGGATTCCGGCTCGTTTTTCGTGCTCGTGCACCGCATCGCAGATTTTCGGCGCGGGGGCAGCGCTCGCCAACCCGGTCTGGCCGACCGGATCGGTGCGACTCTGCGCGAGCTGGCGGCGTTCAGCGCCGGCTGATCCGGTCAAGGTGGCGAGCGGCGACCTCAACCCCACAGGGCCGAGTTGCCGAAGCCGGCCGGTTCGGTCTCACCCGCCGCGCCTGCCGTGTCGGTCGTGGTGATCGTGATGGTCGCGTCCGGCAGGCCGGCCGACCTCGCCGTTATGGTCGTCGTGCCGGCGTAGTAGGAGCGGAACTCGATCGCCGCCTTTCCGTTGAACTCCTGCGTACCGGGGCTGAACGTGTACGACTTGCCGCCGGGGAGGATGCCCGGGCCGCTCGTCACCGTCAGCGTGACGGCGCGGGAGTTGTCGACCCAGGCACCCGAGGCGTTGCGCATCGTCACCACGAGCTGGGTGTCCGTGGTGCCGTCGTCCGTGATCGTCGTCGACGAGTACCGTCCGGCTTCCAGTGTCATGCCGGTTGCCGTCCCGCTCGTGGACCGCTCGCGGGCCACGGGCGTGGGGTCGGCGATGGTGGTGGTGCCCGACCACTTCGCCTTGTTGGCCCGGTACCAGTACCACTGGTCCTTCGGCAGCCGGTAGTAGTCGATCATGCCCATCCGGGCCAGGTCCGCGCCGAAGAGGGTGCCGTGGTCGAAGCCGGCCCAGATGGCCAGTCCCGCGCTTCCGGTCGTGAGCCTGAACCTGGTCCCGTCGGACGGGTCCTTGACGTCGCCGTAGGTCGGGTCGTAGGTGCCGGGGCGGTCGGAGGTGTAGGACCCGTACTCCGAGACGACGTTCGGCATCCAGGTGTTGGTGATCTTTCCACCGTCGCCGTTGTAGCCGGCGACGTCGCAGACCGAGAGCTGGTCCAGTGCGCTGCGTTGCACGCCGCCCATGGCCGCCTTGCGGGTCGGGTCGAGCTGGTGGGAGTAGTCGCGCAACGAGCTCACGAGCGCCTTGGCCTTGTTCAGGGTCGCCGAGGACGTGAAGAAGACCTCGTTCCCCATCGACCAGTTGACGATCGACGGGTGGTTGCGGTTGACCCGGATCATGTCGCGGAGGGCGTCCTTGGCGCTCTGTTCGAAGCCCGGCTGGTCGGCCGCCTTCTGCGGGTAGCCGTCGGCCCGGTAGTCGCCCGCACTGCCGGTCGGGGTGGGCTCCTGACCCGCGGTCGCGGTGGCCCAGAAGGTGTTCTCGGACCAGAACATGACGCCGAGCTTGTCCGTGGCGTCGGCGAAGGACGGGTCGTGGGGATAGTGCGATCCCCGGATGAAGTTCATCCCCGCCTCCCGGATGTAGCGGACGTCGCGCTCGAACCCCGAGTCGGTGACGGCGTTGCTCCAGCCGCCGTGGTCCTGGTGCACGTCCGCCCCGACCAGCAAGGTCTTGGTTCCGTTGAGGTAGAAGCCGTCCACCTTCCACTGCGCGCTCCGGAAACCGAAGGTGCTGTCGTAGGAGTCGACGACGGTGTCACCGGCCACCAGCGAGGTGGTCACCGTGTACAGCGCGGGGTTGTTCGGCGCCCAGAGATCGAGGTTCTGCAGCATGCCGGCGGTGTCCGCGAGGGATCCGCTCAGGGCGTCGAGGGTGGTCGTGGTGGCCGCGCCGAGCGTCCGTGCGGGCGAGTCGAATGTCGCCAGGACGGTGTTCGAGCCCTGCTTGCGAACCTCGTGGCGGGCGTGGACGTCGACCGCCGCGGTGCCGTCGTTGCGGACCTCCGTCTGCACCCGCACGTTCGAGCGGCGAGCGGCGATGTTCGCGCGCAGGTCGGCCTCGCTCGGGTACTGCGACAGGTCGATGTTGCGGTAGTACGCCGCGTTGCTCGTGTCCCAGCTCGGGTTGGTGAGCGCGGGCGTGGTGACGGCGGTGCCGTACCAGGCGACGTGGACGTTGTCGGTGACCGTCAGGAAGACGTCCCGGTAGAGGCCGCCGCTGAACTGGTGGTCGCCCGTCCGAGGGGCGAGGTCCGGCCGCCAGCTGTTGTCCACGCGCACCGACACCTCGTTGTCGCCGGGCCGGATCGAGCCGGTGATGTCGAAAGTGAATCCGGTGTAGCCGCCGCGATGCGTCCCGGCCTTGGTCCCGTTGACCCACACGTCGGTGACCGAAAACGCGCCCTCGGACTCGAACTCGACGTGTTTGCCGGTCCAGGAGGCGGGAACGGTGAAGTGCTTGCGGTACCAGCCCGCACCCACGCGGAAGGATTCCCCGCCCTTGGTGCCGCCGACGTCGTAGGGGGCGTCGAAGTCGTGGGGCAAGGCCACGGGGGCCCACTTCGAGTCGTCGAACCCGGGGTTCTGCGCCCCCGGCACATCCGACCGGACGAACCGCCATCCCCGGTCGAAGCCGACCTTCTGCCGGGGACCCGAAGCGGGTGGTGGAGGCGTGCTGCCGCCGTCGACCTGGACGAGCTGCCACTGCTGGTCGGTGCCGTTCGAGTCGCTGCGCTGGTCGACGGCGGCGCCGTCGGCGGTCGACGCCCCCTGCACCTCCACTGCCTTGCTGCTGTTCCGGTTGACCAGCCGGACGTAGCCGGAGCCGGAGTCGGCGAGGCCGAACTGCTGGTTGGTGCCGTTGTTGTCCGGCCACTGCACCACGGCGGCGCCGTCGGCGGTGGACTTCCCGTAGACGTCGAGGACCTTGCCGGAATGGCGGGCGCGGACCTTGTAGTAACCGGCGCCGGCGTCGACGAACTGGAACTGCTGGTGGGTGGCGTCGGTCCGGGACCACTGGACGAGCTTGGCGCCATCGGTCGTCGAAGCCCCGCTCACGTCGAGGGCCTTGCCGCTGTTGCGGTTCAGCAGGACGTACCAGGCGCTGGGGTCGACGGTGGCCGCCGCGGCCGTGCCGATGCCGAGCGCGGCGACGCCGCCGAGCAGGATCGTCGCCGTCGCGGCGATGACGCCCGACCGCCGGATGCGTCCACGCATGATGCACTCCTCGTCCGGTCAGGCGTCGACGATCTGCCACTGCTGGTTGGTGCCCGTGTTGGAAGCCCACGCGATCACGCGGGCACCGTCGCCGGTGGATCCACCGTCCACGTCCGCGCACAGACCCGTGCGGACGTTGACGAGCCGGTAGTAGCCGTCACCGGTGTCGGCGAGCTTCCACCACTGGTTGTCGCTGCCGGTGTCCTGCGCCTGGTCCAGCTGGGTGCCCTGACCGGCTCCGGCCGGGCTGTCGAGGAGCCGGCCGCTGTTGCGGTTGACCAGGCGGACCGAGCCGTCCGGATTGGACAGACGCTGCCACTGCTGGTTGGCACCGCCGGACCAGGTCCACTGGATCACCTTGACGCCGTCGGCCGTTCCGCCGCCGGTGACGTCGAGCACCTTGCCGCTGCGCCGGTTGACCAGCCGCACGTACCCGCTTTGCTGGGGCGGGGAGAGGGCGACGGTGATGTCGGTGCGCTGGTTCGCGGTCAGGGAAACAACTCGTGCGGTGCCGCCCAGCGGCGATGTGGCGACGGGCGCCGTCGTCGTCACGGACGCCATGCCCCGGCGGCTGATCAGCGTGACGTCCTGGTCGACCGCCGACGTCACGGACAGGGTGGCCGTGCGGGCGGACAGGTCCCAGCCGAGGCTGTGGACCTGGATCCGGCCGCGCGTCCGCACGCCGGTGATCGAACCCTTGGCCAGTTGCGCGGGCAGCGCGGGGAGGATCTCCAGCACGCCGGGCCGCGAGTAGAGCACCGCCTCGGCCAGCACCCCGGGTATCGCGTGGGCTGCGTCGGCGTTGTAGGTCTGCAGGTTCGGGTTGTGCGACGTCATCAGCGACCGGAAGACCATGGTGTTGCCGAGGATCTTGCGGAGATTGGCGTAGACCTTCCCGCCGTCCTTCAGCCGCGCGGCGGCCAGTGCCCGGTGCAGGCTGCCGTGTGCGGATAGGTTCTCGTCGCCGCGCAGCTCCAGCGCACGCAGCGCGGGGGAGACCAGGTCGGGCCGGGTTTCGGGGTTGATCTCGTGCAGCGGCCAGGCGCCGTACAGGTGGTGGACGTGCCGGTGGTTGTAGTTGTCGTTGAGGCTCGGCCAGGACCACTCCGCGAGGGCGTTGTCCCCGTTGATCCGGTACGCGGGCAGTTTCCCGAGCAACGCCGTCCAGCGCTGGACGCCCTGACCGCTGCCCTGCTCGACGCCGAGCGCGTTGGCCGCCGTGATGGCGGCTTGAAGAGCGTGCTTGCCGGCCATGATGTCGCCGGTGGCGTTGACGGACAGGAGCACACCGGTGTTGCTCGGCGCGTTCTCCATCGAGAACGACGGGACGAACACGACTTTGCCGCTTCCGTCGGTCCGGGTCAGGAAGTCCTCGTAGAACAGCGCCAGTTCCATCAGCGCGGGGCCGAGCTTGTCCCGCAGGAACGCCTGGTCGCCGGTGATCTCCCAGTACTCGACGAGCGGGTAGAGCAGCCAGTCGGCGCCGCCGGTCCAGGTCTGGCCGGGGAAGCCGCTGTCGAAGTGGAGCATGTGCCCGTACTCGCCGTCGGTCCGCGACGGGGCGAGGAAACCCCTTGCGCCGTGGAGGTTCCGTGCGTTGGTGCGCCACTGGGCGAGCTGGCCGAGGATGAGGGTGAAGTACCCCTGCATGGCCTCCGGCAGGTCGAGGATGTTGCCGCCGGCGACCTGCAGGTTGATGTTGGCGTCGGTGGTGAAGTCATCGGCCCAGGCGCCGGTCCACGTGCCGGTCCAGAGCCCCGTCAGCCGTGGCGGCAGGATCCCGCTGGAGCTGATGAACAGGTACCGCCCCGAGTCGTAGAGCCGCTCCAGCAGCGCGAGGTCGATGACGCCCTGGTTGCTGTTCTGCCGGGTGATCAGCCGGCTGACCGGCAGTGCCCGGTCGGCGGCGGAGACGTCGAGGTCCAGCCGGGAGCGGTCGTACCAGGCGGTGTGGATCGCGGTGTGGCGGGAACGCAGTGCGGTGTAGTCGGTGTCGATCGCGGCCAGCGCGGCGTGCAGCGGCTGGGAATCCCACGCGTTCGGCGTCTCGTACCGGTCGAGCTTGGTGAGCAGCAGCAGCCGCGTCGCCCCGGACACGACGATGGTGGTCCCGCTGGCGGAAACGGTGCCTCCGGTCGGGACGACGCGGGTGACGCCTTCGTAGCCGAACGCGCCCTGCCCGGCGGGATAGGTGCCGCGCAGGTTCAGGTAGCCGGAACCGTTGCCGACGGTGGCTCGGGTCGTGAAGCCCACGCTGCCGGGCACGCCGTCCAACGCGGTGCTCACGCTCAGCGTCGCCGCGATCGTCCGGCCGGGCGCCGGCGTCAGTTCGTGGACGATCACCCGGTCGGCGCGGGAGACGAACGCCCGGCGCGTCCACGTACCGGAGCTGTCGGTCCAGCCGGTGGTGACCTCGCCGGTGCGGAAGTCGGTCACGCGGACGTAGTCGTTGGTGGTGGTCATGTCCGGCGTCGCGATCCGAAGCTCGTAGGCCGGGTGGTAGGTCTGGGTCCAGCGCAGCGACCAGCCGGCCGCGAAGTCCCGGTTCGCCCCGGCGTAGTCGCCGGCGAGCGCCTTGTCCCGGACGCCCGGCAGCCGACCCGAAATCACCGGCGGGGTAACCGATCGGGTGCCGTTGGGCAGGACGAGGCGGTGGTAGTTGAAGATCACCTTTTCCAGCGTCGGCGCGCCGTACAGCGTGGCACCGTACTCACCGTTGCCGGTCAGGAAACCGTCTGTCCAGGACGTCGCCGGGCTGGTGTCGTGGATACCGCGCTCGGGAAGGGTGATCTGCGGTGGTACGGCGGCGGCTGCCACGCCGGACAGCAGCCCTCGGGGCAGGGCGGCGGCCCCGGCGGTCAACGCGGCGGCGGTGAGGAAGCGCCTGCGGTCGATGGGCAGGGAGTGCGACAACGGAACCCCCATCAGCATTGACGGTGAGCCGGACCATGGCGGCGATGTGAACGCTAACACGATCGTGTCGGACGCCTCAATGCCCTTCGTCTGCTCGGTTCCACATTGCTGCCGATGCGGTGAAACTTTCATTTCCCGGAAGGCGATGGGGCTTCACGTGCGGCACGATCACGAGCTTCTGCCAACAGCAGGTTTCAGCCGCAGGGGTTGACGGTCGTTCCGGCCGGCAAGTACCGGGTCCGTTCCTCGTCCGTCAATGTGCGCTGGGCCAGCCCGCAAGCACGAGTGACCCACGCCTGCTGGCTGAAGGGCCAGTCGACGACTGCACTGCCGTTGGCGGCCGTCAGCGTTCCGCCGTCGGCCGAGGCCGCCAGTGACCACACATAGCCGTCGCCGAACTGCAGCGGATGACCTATTTGGACACCGTTCTCGACGTCCCACAAGCGGAGCGTGCCGTCCTGGCTGCCGGACGCCAGTGTCCTTCCGTCCGGGGTGTAGGCCAGCGCGAGGACCATGTCCGTGTGGCCGAGCAGGACGCTTTTCGCCGAACCGTCGGCCAAGGCCCAGACACGGACTGACGTGTCGTCGCTGCCGCTGGCGAGAAACCGGCCGTCGGGGCTGAACGCGAGACTCGTGAACGGCAGAGTGTGGCCGCTGAACGCCCGGACGTCGTGGAAGCCGTCGGCGGTTTCGGCCACGGAAATCGTGGGGGGTCCGGAAACGCCGTCGCCGGAGGCCACGGCGATCGTGCTTCCGTCCGCATTCATCGCCAGCGCCGTCACCGGAGCGTGCGTAGCGGGGAAGGTCATTCCGGCGCGGCCGGGAAAGACGACCTGACCGTCGCTGAACGCCGCGACGAGCATTCCCCGAGCGGCCCAGAGGCCGCTGACGCCGGTGCCGGGGCGATCGAGGAGCGAGCGCACCGCGCCCGTGACCGGGTCGAGCTCGGCCACCGCTCCTTGGTCGGTACCGACGGCGATCGTTCCGCTGGTTTCCCAGGCGAGGTGGGCCACCGAGCCGCCGAACGCGTGGGCCTCGGTCGTGGTGCCCCCTCGGGTCACCCGGACGACGCCGTCCGCGCCGCCCGACGCGATCGCGCCCTCGGGGCTTCTCGCGACCGTCTGGATCGGCCCCGGTGCCTCGGCTCGGAGGGTGGCGGCCGGGGATCGCCGTCCGCTGAGGTCCCAGGAAATCACCCGGCCGTTCCGGTCCGCGCCGACCAGGAAGCCGCCGCGGGCGGCGAGCGCTACGACGGGTGAGGCGAGGCCGTACCGGATGGGGTCGATGGCCAGCGGGCCGGGCGCGAGACGCCACGCGGTGACGGCCCCGGTGGTGGTTCCGACGTACACGGTTCCGTCGTCGGGGTTCGACGTCACGGCGGTGCCGCCCGGAGCGTCGGCCCACGTCGGTGGCTGCGTGGTGCGCAGGTCCCAGACGCCGATCCGGGTTCCGTCCACCGTCACCAGCCGGGTACCGCCGACGACGTCCAGCCGGATGGCCGTGCTCGGGGTCACGGTCCCGGGGTCGGCGAGGGCAGGCAGTTCGCCTCCGTCGCCGAGGTTCCAGCGCTTGACCGCCCCGTCCGTCGTGACGGCGAAGACCTGGCCGGTTTCGCCGGCGACGGCGAGGGCGACGACGCCGGAACTGTTCGAGAGGGCGGGGAATGCCGTGCCTCGGTCTGTCAGCGGCCAGCGTTCGACGGCACCGAAGCTGGTCGCCGCGAGCAGCTGGTCGTGGGCCGGGTCGAGGGCGAGATCGACGACGGTGGAGCCGGCCATCACGGAGCGGATCGGTGTCGCATTGCCGAGTCGGTGCAGGGTCACCAGGCCGGTGGCGTCGGCGGTCGCGACGAGGCCGGCGGCGGTGGTGATGGCGCTGATGTTCGAGCGGTGGCCGTCGAGGCAGGGGCTGGTTCGCCGGCCGTCGGCGGGGGACAGCACACACACTTCGCCGTCGTTGGTGCCCACGATCGCGGATCCGTTCTCGGTGAACCGGGAACTCACGGTCGTCGCGTGGCGTCCGCCCGGCAGGAGGTAGGCGAGGGGGCCGCTGCGCGCCGTGACGACGTCCTGGACGGCGGCCCGGGTGACGGCGTTGTCGTCGGTTTGTGCACCGGCGACGGCCAGCACGGCACCCAGATCCCGTTCTTGCGGACTGACGGAACGCGACTGGGCGGCGAGCGAGACCGCGTCCGCGACGGTCTTTTCGTGGTTGATCTGCTGCTGCTGGCCGACGAGCACGAACGTGAGGGTGATCGCGGCGGTCAGCCCGGCGGCGAGGAGCCCGAGCAGACGCGACCGCCACCGTTGCCGGTGCTCGAGCCGCCGGCTCAGCGCGAGGAAGCGGCTTTCCGTGTCGTTGACCGTGAGATCGCCCGCGCGGCGCGCGACGTCGACGGCAGCGAGCCGGGCACCGCGAAGCAGGTAGCCCGCGTCGTTGCCGTGCCGATCCCACGCGGCCGCGCCGGTGCTGAGGTCGTCCTGGGCGCGCTTGGCGTCTCGATCTTCGGTCAGCCAGGTCCGCAGCCGGGTCCACGCACGCAAAACGGCTTCGTGGGTGATGTCCACGATCGGCACGCGGGTCGAGGGGTCTTCACCGGTGGTGAGGATTCGCGCGCCCGCCAACCGGTCGACGACCTCGTGGACGCTGGTTTCGCCGTCCGCATCGGTGACCAGGTCCTCGAGCCTGGCTTGGCGTCGCACGGCGATGGCGTTGTCGCCGAGGTGCGACAGCCGGAGCATGACCCGCCGAGCCGTCGCCCGGTGGTCGTCGCTCAGCCGCTCCCAGACCCGTTCGGCGGCTCGGTCGATGGCCCCTTCGAGGGCGCCGGCTTTCGCGTATTCGGCGAGTGTCAGCCAGCCGTTGTGCCGACGCAGCCAGGTTTGCTCGAGCGCGTAGGACAGCAGAGGCAGCGCGTTGTCGGCGGCTCGGGTGTCGGCCAGGATCTGTTCGACGAGTGCGGGCTCCACCCGCAATCCGACCTGCTGGGCCGGCTTTTCGATCACGTCGCGGATGGCCTGCGGTCCCATCGGCAGCACGCGGTGCTGCGCATCCGCGACGGCCGCGGCGAGCGCCGGCTCCTGGTCGAGGTGCTGGTAGAAGTCCGACCGGAGGGCCAGGACGACCTTGCTCCCGGTTGCCGAGCGCGCCGTGGCGATCGCGGTGAGGAAGACGGCCCGGGAAGCGGCGTCCACGGCCGGGTCGAACACCTCTTCCAGTTGGTCGATGACCCAGATCGCGGGCTCGCCGACGACGGTGGCGAATCCGGCGGGGTCCGCCCGGAGCGCAGCGGTGACTTCGGTCGGTTCGGTGCCGGTGATCTCGGCGACGGCGGTCGCCAGGTGTTCGACCGGCTGGCTGCCCGGGCGGACCGGCACGACCCGCCACGCCTTCGAGCCTGCGATCTTTCCGCGGGCGAGCGCGGGAAGCACGCCGGCGGACAGCAGCGACGACTTGCCGCTGCCCGAAGATCCGACCACGGCGACGAGCGAGGCTTTGCGCAACAGGGCAAGCACGGCGTCGACGTCGGCGTCGCGGCCGTGGAAGTACGCGGCTGACCGGGTGTCGAAGGCCTCGAGCCCGGGATACGGACAGACGTCGGAGGACCGGCCGGGCCGAGCGGCCAGGTCGCCGAAGGGCGGACCATCGTCGGCCAGGACGTGGACCGGGCCGTGGACGGTGAGGTCACGGCCCGCCACCAGCGCGCCGGTCATTTCGAGGTCGCCGTGCTGGACGACCGGGCCGGCGTTTTCGACCGACGTCGGCCCGGCCGCCTCGTCGTCTCCTCGCTTCATCTCTTGACGGTGTAGTGGCGGCTGGCGCCTCTGACAGGATCGACGTCGATGACCTGATCCACGTGCACGCTGACGTTGATGTCGCAGTAGTCGCCTTGGGCGGCCAGTGTCATCTCGACGTTGACGACGATGTCCCGGCCGCCTGCGCCGCCGACTTGCTCGTCATGGGCATCCGGGAAGGAGCACGCTCCGGTGGCTTGCTTCGACATGAACACACGCGGGATGTCGTGAATGGCCTGGAGGCGCACCTTGATGGTTGCCTTCGGGTTGGCTGCCGAGTAGGTCAGGGTGTCCGCCGTACCGACCACGCCGTAGGCGATCACCATTTTGTTCACCGCCCAGGTGCCCGTGACCGGCGCCGCCGGGGCGAAGGCGGCGTTCCCGGCCTGGATGGCCGTGACCTGGCAGTGGATCGGCACCCCTTGGGAACCGTAGGTGGTGCCCACGGGGTCGGACACACGGCAGGACCCGCCACGCCCGCCGTTCTCGAACTGGTAGGTGACGGGCAGGCCCGACGTCGCGCACGCGTGCAGGGTCACCTTCGTGTCCGGCCATTGGTGGGCGCCGGGCGAGGGGAAGACGATCCGCTGCTGCGCCCGGCCGTCCGGCGCGCGTCCGGTGGGCGGCGTGCCGCACGCGTTCGCCGGCGTTCCGGGGCCCGCGGGCTTGCTGGTCGGGCCGGCCCCTGAACCGGGCTTGGACGGCTGGTTCGGTGCCGGTCCGCCGGTCGGTGTGCTGCCGGGCTGCCCCGGCACGGGCGATTCCGGCGTCAGTGAGGAATCGCCCGCTTCCGCGGTGGCTCCCACCGAAGGATCCGCCGGCGCGGCGCTGACGGAGAGATCGGGGAGCGATGGTCCGTCCGGGGGCTTGGCGGCGGGCTTGTGCCCGCAGGAGGTCAGGGCGACGAGGAGAACGAGCGCGGCGCCGGCCCGTCCGAACGTTTTCGCGGCGGCCATGTCATGAGCCCGGTGCAGGTTCGTTCGTGCCGACGATGACGTCCCGGCCGGCTACGTGATGCGTGCCCTTGATGGACACGTTCCCGCCCACGGCTACGGCTCCGGCATCCCGTACTTGAATGGTCCCGTACCCCGCTGCTTTCACTTCATCGGCCAGCTTCGCCAGTGCTTCGACGAAATGGGGGTCGGCCGACATGAAATCGTCGAGATGATCTTCCACGGCGCCTTGCCGGCGCTCGTTTTCCGGCTGTTCGGCGAGTCGCGCCAGCGCACCGGAAGCCTGCTCGTCACCGGAGAACCGGTTGCGGACCTTTTCCCACAGGGCCCGCAACCCCCGGGTGACGCCGTCGTCGACGACGTCGCTCGCGACGCCGGCCAGATGTTTGCCGTAGCTCACCAAAAGCGAAGTGATCGCAGCAGCGGATACCACGTCCATGCCCACCCCTCCTAGCCCTCGGGCACATGCCGGACGACGTCCAGAGTACTCACCTCGATCGGAAACAGAAAGCTGATCAATGATCTCCTGTTGAGTGGACAAATCTTGGTCAAATTCGTGAATCTTTTTCGATTTCGGGAGGAGTTGAGCACGCCGTAAAGGGCGACCGGTGACCGCGCAGGCGACGGGCTTGCGGATCGCGATGTGGCCGTGGGGCTGGGGTGGCCGCGGGCTCACCACAGGCCCGGGCATCGCGGGACGCATGGCCGCTGCTCGGACCGAGCTTCTCACCGCCATGACCGGCCGGCGAACGCAGGCGGTGCATCGAATGAGTCCACGGAACGGGTACGCGTGCGTGACCTTTCCTCCGGCACGCTCGGTCTTCCGCGCGGTCCGCGGCACTTCTCTTTATTGCCGAGGCGTTCGCCGGTGCCGAAGCCGCCTATGGTATGTCAGGTGACAAGGTCGTACAGCGCAACTCGCAAGCACGTGCTGCCCTCCTGTGGGACCGTTGCGGCGCAGCATATACTCCGGCACTTCAACGTCTTCGGGCGCCCGCGCTCACACCAAGAGAGCGAGAAATCGCCGCGCTGGCAGCTGGCGGGTGCGGTAACCGGCGAATAGCCGAACAGTTGTTCGTGTCGATTCGTACCGTAGAAAATCACCTGCAACGGATCCGTCGGAAGTTGGGAGTGGCTAACCGCGGTCACCTGGCTCGGTTTCTGTCCAGCGCTGAATAGCAGGCGTGGCTCGTCGGCACGCGCTCATCGCGACGTCGGTGCGACCGGCCCGTTCGCGCAGCCGCTGCGAGATCGTCAGAACGCCGCCCGACTCGGCCCGGCGCTGCGCGCGATGGCCGAGCAGGTCGAGTGCTCGGGCTCGGTGCGCGCCGAGGCCTGCGCCGGGAAGAAGCTGCCCATCGAGGCCGTGGTGGTGGTGTTCGTGACATCCCTGTGTGCCGGCCCCGCGGAGATTGAGTGCTGGAGCGACCGGCTGCAGGTGGTCAAGGTCGTCCCAGTGTAACGAACTCGGCGCGTCGGCCGACATGATCGATACCAACGAATGGCGGCAATCGTGAGTGAATCAAAACCTACCCAACAGCCGGGGGGTGCAGCCTCGTCGGAGGTGTCAATTGATGCTGAAGACACACCACAGGTGGCGAGGGAGGACAAGCAATCGGCGGAGCTTTTCGTGACGCTCAAAGATACCGTGCGACCGAATCGTCAATGGATCGCAACCGTCCTTGTTGCTGTACTTGGTGTATGTGGTACCGTGCTCGCTGGCTGGCTTGGTGCGAACGCCACCGCCGGATCTATTTCTTCTCAACTTGCAGAACAGCGCGCTGCTTCTGATCGAGTAAAACGTGCGGAGGTGTATTCGGTCTTGCTGAAAGATTCCAGGGCGGCTGTTATGGATCTATATACGGCCGCTTTGTGTACGGATCCGATCAAGGCAAATCTGCGCGCTAGCGGCAGGCCTGGGCAAGTTGATGATGAGACCTTGGTGCGCAGCTGTCCAGAACAGGTGAGAGCTTTGAATGACGGCCTGACTACTCTCCGGAGCGACGTTGATGAGGTTGGCGTCTGGGGAAGCAAAAAAGCTCAGGGCAGCGCGAGAAAAGTTCTTGAGACGCTCTACGGTAACCGCGTGAACCCTTTTATCTATGACTTTACGGTTCAGCAAGGCGCCCTTTATGAGGGTGCTGCAGATGATTTCATGAAGGTCATGTGTTCTGAGTTGCCGGCGCAGCCGAGGGCGGATTGCTGATCGATCATGATCCGTGGGCTCTTTTGGCTTCAGGACGGTACCTGCGCGTGTGGGGCGTCGAAGGTCTTCGGGCGGCGGACGCGTTCTCTCGATCGGCCACGACCCGGGCGTCGGCGCGTGAGGGTCGCGTGCGTCCCCGCGGCGACGAAGGTGTCCACCGCCACGTCGAAGTGGTCGTAGATGACCCTGTGTTCGACCCTGCCTCCTCCCTCCAAGGCTGGTCCACGATGGCGGAAAGCCGGCAAAACGGGGATTCTTCGAGTTCGCCCGCAGGCACGTTCCTGGCGCCCGATGCTGGGCGTTGGACGGCGTCGGTAGCTACGGCGCCGAGGCTGGCCTTCGGACCGGCGGCGCGTCGGTTCCGGGCCAAGTGGCTGGGTGAAGCGCGGGTTCGTGGGCGTGACAGCGACGGTGCGCAGAATGCGGTGCGGGAGATCACGTGTATAACGTCCTGGTCGTGGGCGCTCGCGATACCAACGTCACCGTTGGTGAGGCGCTACCCGCACGCTCGGAAGGTGTCGCGGACGAAAAACGATCGACAACACCTGTGGTGAGCCGCTCGGTGCCGGAGTGTCCCCCGCATGCACTGCTTGACGTCTGAGCAGCTGCTGCGGGAGCACTACCGGTAAGACCGGCTGGCCGCGGTCCTGCGGGCCGGGCCGTGCCGCCGTAGCTGCTGGTCCTCGTCATCCCCCGCTGCGGCCCTGGAAACCGTCCTGTAGGCGAAGTGTCAAGGGCCTCCTGAGACCTCGCGGAACATTCGTGAAGGACCGGTCCAGGGTCCGTCTCCGCGCCGCCGCTTGGGGGTTCTGCTTTGACGGATTCAGCTGGCAGTTCGTTGACCACGGCATTGCAGGATTGTTCAAAGCTTCGTCAAGCCCACTCGTAGATGCTTTCGACGACGTTCAGGAGACCGAGAGAGGAAGAACATGACACGGATCAAGATGATCGTCGCCGGGGCGGCCGTCCTCGGCGCTACCGCACTCGCCATCCCGGCTGCGGCTGCGGAAACGCCGGCGGCGCCGCCGTCCTCTGGTGCCGGCGGGACGTATCTGCGAGTCAGCGCCGCTCAATCGGGCTGGCCGATGTACTCGGCACCGCACAGTGACACTTACTTTGTCGGAACGTTGCGGGCCGGCGAATGGTACCGGTGCTTCGACGACTATCGGGACATGCCGGACGGCCGCTGGACCCACATCGTGGATCTTGCAGGCTACGGTGGAGAGCACTATGCCGACACCGCCGCCTGGGTCCGGGGAACCTTCTGCTGACGGTTCGGGTCGCCGGCCGGTCTCCGCAGGGAGCACGGCCGGCGACCGGCGGGTCAGAGTGCGAGACCGGCCGGTGTGCCATCCGCAGGGCGCAGCTCCAGGGTGCAGCATTTGGGGCCGCCGCCGGATGCCCGGAACTCGGACAGGTCGACGGGGATCGGTTCGTAGCCCCGGTCGAGCAGGCGGTCGGCGAAGTGGGTGCAGTCGGAAGGGATGACGACGTGGTGGCCGTCGGAGATCGCGTTGAGTCCGAAGTGGCCCGCGTCCTCGGCGGTGGCGAGCAGGGCGTCCGGGTACAGGCGCTCGAGCAGACGCCTGCTGCCCGCCGAGAATGCGCCGGGGTAGTAGGCGACGGTGTCGGCGTCGAGGGGCAGCAGGGCGGTGTCCAGGTGGTAGAAGCAGGCGTCGACCAACCGTAGGGAGATCACCGGGTGGCCGAGGAACTCCTGAGCTTCCAGGTGCGTGGCGTGTTCCGTGCGGAAGCCGGTGCCCGCCAGGACGTGCCGTCCGGTGAAGAGAAAGTCGCCTTCTCCTTCACCGACCCCCTCGGACATCGTGACGGTGTACGTGCCGGTCGACTCCAGCCACCGCTTGTGCGCTGCGGACTCGGGTTTTCTTGTGGCACTGTGGAACCGCGCCACGAACGCAAGGCCGCCGACCACGACAGCACCGTTGGCGGTGAACACCATGTCCGGCAAGCCCGGCACCGGATCCAGGAAGCTGACCCGGTGCCCGAGGCGCTCGTAGACGTCCACCAGGGTGCGCCACTGCGACACCGCGCGCTCCCGGTCGACCACGTGGTCCGGCTGCATCCAGGGGTTGCTCTTCTCGGTCACGTCGAAGTGGACCGGAGCGCACATCAGGTAGTGCCGGCTCATGCGTCCGGTACCAACGCCAGGACGCGGGCGGGAAAAGCGGTGGCGCCACGGGCCTTGCCGACGCCGACGACCACCGTGGCGCCGAGCGGCGGGACTTCGGACAGGGCCGCCATCATCTCCACCTGGTAGCGGTCGTGCTCGAAGATCCGGGCCTCCGCCGGGTGTTGCCTGACGGCGATCTCCTCGGCGTTCGATCCGTCGGCGTCAGAGGTGACCCGGCGGCCCGGGTCGGTGTCGATCGTCTCGTGGCCGAAGGCCGCGGTATCCCGTTGCGCGACCAGGAAATCGATCGCGGCGACGGTCCATCCCGGTGACCGGACCCGGCCATCGGACTCACGGCCTCGCATCGCGTCCTGGCTCGGCCACCGGTTCGACCAGTCCGACCGGAAAGCGACGAAGGCTTTTCCCGGCATCCGGCCGTACCGCCGCTCCCATTCCAGGATGTGCGGAACGTCCAAACAGGTATCGGGATCACGGGCCACTTCGGCGGACAGGTCGATGACCACCAAGGGCAGGACCAGTTCGTCCGGCCGCAATTGATCCACGGTGCGTCCGCCGGCACGCATGTGCGCGGGGGCGTCCACGTGGGTCGCCCAGGCGCCCGGCATGCAGTGCCGCTGCAGGTCGAACCCGTCCTGCTGGAGGCTGAGCGCCTGCTCGCGGCGCTCCCCGGCGAAATCCTCGGAGCCCGCCACGCCAGGGCCGAACGCGTGCGTCAGATCGACAACCCGTGACGTCTTCAGCCCCATTGACACGTTATTCAGGATGAGCTGGCTGAGATTCCGTGTCCATGGTGACTCGCGAGGTCAACCCTTTGGCATGACGGTGCGGTGCTATTCCGCTACTTTCAGGCCGAAGCCTTGCTCCAATCGTGTCATGCGGGCGCCGCCATGCCAGTGTTCTTCGCCGGGCGGGGTCCAGACGGTGTTGCCGGCCCGCGACTACTTCCCCGATCACCCCAAGTCCTGCGACACGTTGGTGGCCATCCTGCGCAGCGAGGACTTCCGGACCCGCTGGGCCGCCCACGACGTCCGCCTGCACCGCACCGGGAAGTCGCGGACGCGCCGCCCGCACCACGGGTCAGCGGCCGGGGTGCAGGCCGGGCCAGCCGGGGCTGGGCGCGCCCTGGACTTCGCCGAAGTACAGCGAGAACGTCTGCTTCCAGCGCTCCACCTCGGCGCGGTCGGCCATGAAGTGCGGGAAGCCGTCGAGGTTGGCGTTGTCGTACTGCCAGATCGGCTTGAGCCCGCCGGCCGGGGTGACGTCGGTGCGCACGGACCAGCCGTTGAAGGCGTTGGTCTGCACCTCGGGGGAGATCGCCCAGTTGAGGTAGAGCTTGGCGGCCGCCGGGCGGGCGGCCTTGGCGAGGATCGCCGCGCGCTGGCCCCAGGCCATGAACGGGTGTCCACTCGGGACGACCCAGCGGGTCGCGGCGGTCGAGGGTGCGGTGAGGCTGCCGGCGCCGCCGATGCCGATGGCCTTCCGGCCGGAGGACACCGCCTCGCCCGGGGTGTTGGTGCCGCGGGCGAACCGGACATTCTGCGCGGCGAGCTTGGCGACCCAGTCCCAGCCGTACTTCTGCGCGTAGAGCCGGTAGAGGAACAGCACGGCGTCGTCGTCGTTCGGGTACGACGAGGCGATCTTGCCCTGCCATCGAGGGTCGACCAGGTCCAGGGGAGTGGCCGGTGCCGAGCCGCCGACGGCCGCGACGTCGTACATGAAGCTGAACGCGAGGACGCCGATCGCGATCCATGCCCCTTCGGGGTCTTTGAACCGGTTGTGCAGTGCGGAGAAACCGGCGGGCTTGTACGGCCGCAACACACCGGCCTGCTTCCACCGCGTGAAGTCCTGCAGCGTCTGCAACTGCACCACGTCGGGGACCAGCGTGTTCGTGGCGAGCTGGTTGTCGACGCGGACGTCGTGGTACTTGCTGTAGTCGACGATCAGCGTGAGGTCGATCCCGGGGAAGCGGGAGAGGAAGGCCTGCTTGGTGAAGTCCTGCTGGGTCGGGGTGTCGCCGCCGGCGTAGATGACGAGCTTGCCGCCCTCCTGCAGCGCGTCGGCGTAGAGCTGGTCGAGCGACTTGGTCTCGTCCGGCCGGGACGCGGTTCCGCCCGTCGCCGCGGTCGCCGGGATCGCCCCGCCGAGCGCGGCCGCGCCGAGCAGCGCGCCGCTCGCGCCGAGCATTCGCCGCCTGCTGAAGTTCGCCATGGCCGGTCCTTCCCGCCCGCCGGATCTCCGCGGGGTCATTGGTTGAAAGTTCTACTACTATGGTGCCGAGGGCCGGGGCGACCGGAAACGTCGGACAGGTTGAACCTGTGCCGCGTCCGGTTGAACCTCGCGTCATCCGAACGGTTGACGCGGGCCGGTGTGACAGCAGGCAGAAGGAGCGGATATGGCGGCGGAACCGTGGGGTACGCGCCGGCGTGGCGGCGCCGACCTCCTGCTCCACACCCTCTTCTTCCTCGTCGTCACGGCGTCGGCCGTACGCCTGCTCTCGCTGGACAGCCCTCTGTGCCCGTACCTCGTCATCGGGAGCGCGCTGCTCGCCGGCGGCTACGCCGCGGGGCTGGTCTGGTGGCCGTCGCTCACCCGGTGGCGTCCGATCTGGATCGGCGCCCTGCTGGCGACGTGGCTGGCGCTCGTCGTCCTTTCGCCGGGGGACCTGAAGCTCGCCGTGGCCTGGTGCGCGGTGCCGCTGGCCTGCGTCACCGTGCGGGCGCTGACCCCGAAGGCCGCCTTCGTCGCGCTCGTGGCGATCACCGCGGTCGTCGCGTTCGCCGCCGCGCGTCCGGTGCTCGACCCGATCGGCGTGCTGATCCCGGTGCTCGCGGTGTGGGGCGCGGCGATGTCCTGCCGGCGTCAGCAGCGCGACGCCGAGACCCAGCAGCGCCTGCTCGAGGACCTGCGCCGCACGCGGGACGAGCTCGCCGCCGGGCAGCGCGAGGCCGGCGCGCTGGCCGAGCGGGCCCGGATCGCGCGGGAACTGCACGACAGCCTGACCCAGGAGCTCGCCGCGAGCCGGACCCTGCTGCAGGCGGCGGACCGGGACTGGCCGCGGGCGCCGGAGCGGGCGCGGGAGACGGTCCGCACGGTCGAGCGCTACCTGGGCGACAACCTCGTCGAGGCCCGGCGGATGATCGCCGATCTCACCCCGGCCGCCCTTGACGACGACGATCTCCCCGCCGCGCTGGCCGCGTTGTGCGCGCGAGCGCAGGAGTCCGGCACGGCCGGCGAGGTCCGGTTCGACGCCGGGAGCGCAGCACCGCCGCTGCCGCCGGACGTGACGGCCGCGCTGCTGCGGGTCGTGCAGGGTGCACTGGCGAACGTCCGCGACCACGCCTTCGCCGGACGGGTGACGGTCTCCTTGGCGCAGGACGACGGCCAGGTCGCCGTGGTGGTGCGTGACGACGGTGCCGGCTTCACCCCGGGGCGGACGGTGGCGGCGCCGCGGCGCGGATTCGGCTTGGACGCGATGCGGGAACGGCTGCGGGAGCACGGTGGCGCACTGGTCGTGGACAGCGCGCCGGGCCGGGGCACGGTGCTGGTGGCCCGGATCCCGCTGCCGGTCGGCCCGCACGTGGTGGCCGTCGGATGACCCGCTGTCTCCTGGTCGACGACCACACGATGTTCCGCGCCGGGCTGCGGAGCCTGCTCGAGGGCGAGCCCGACCTGGAGGTCGTGGGCGAGAGCGGCGACGGCCCGGGAGCGATCCGGCTCGCCGCCGAACTCCGGCCCGACGTCGTGCTCATGGACCTGCGGCTGGCCGGTGACAGCGGCGGGATGGACGGCCTCGAAGCGACCCGCCGGATCCTCGCGACGGTGCCCGGCACGGCGGTCATCGTGCTCACCAGCTACGCCGGCCAGGCGGACGTGGTGCGGGCGATGACGGCGGGCGCCCGCGGTTACGTGCTCAAGGCCGGCGCGCCGGACGAGCTGTTCCAGGCCATCCGGACGACCGCCCTCGGCGGCCTCGCCCTCGCCCCGGACGCGGCGGCGCACGTGGTCGGCCGCCTGGCCGGGCCGGAACCGGTGCTCACCGAGCGCGAGGTGGAAGTGGTCCGGCTCGTCGCCCAGGGCCTGAGCAACCGCGCCATCGCCGAAGCGCTCGTGCTGACCGAGGCCACCGTGAAGACCCATCTGGTGCGGCTGTACCGGAAACTGGGCACCGACAACCGGACGGGCGCGGTGTCCGAGGCCGTCCGCCGTGGTCTCGTGGATCTGCACTGACGGCACTCACCGCCTTTCTCGGCGAAGTGCGCCGAATAAATCCGCGCGGAGGTACACGGATCACGCGCGGCGACAGTCTTCAGGGTGATGGCTGACTACGAGGACTTCGTCCGGGCGCACCTGCCGCGGTTGCTGCGCTACGCGACGATGCTGACCGGGGAGCGGGAACAGGCCGCTGACCTGGTGCAGGACGTGCTGGTCAAGGTGTACCGACGGTGGTCGCGGGTCAGCGACGCCGAGCACCCCGACCGGTACGTCCTGCGGATGGTGACCAACGACTACCTGTCCTGGCGGCGCAGCCGGTCGGCGCGGCTGATCGCCGTGGGCGACCCGCCGGACAAGGCGCGGCCGGACGACTTCGTGTCGGATCACGCGGCACGCGAGGACATGTGGCAGCGCCTGACCCGGTTGCCCCGGCGCCAGCGCGCGGTCGTGGTGCTCCGGTACTACGAGCAGCTCGCTGACGCCGACATCGCCGACGTGCTCGGCTGCGCCCAGGCCACCGTGCGGGCGCACGCGCGCAAAGCCCTGACGACCCTGCGACACGGCCTGAGCATCGACCGGATGGCTCAGGCGAAGGAGAGCTGATGGACATCGAGAACCTGATCAAGGACACCTTCACCGCTCATGAGCACGACGCTCCCGACAGCGACCAGGTGCTGGTGGCGACGCGTCAGCGCCTCGACCGCAGGCGCGCCGTGGTGAGCCCTCCGCTCGCGGCCGGCGCCGGGGTGGTCATGCTCGTCCTGGCCGCGGGCGCCGTCGTCGCGCTGAACCGGCCCGCGCACGACAACCAGGTACCGGCGGCCAGCGGTCCGGTCGCCGTCGCGGCACCGGCCGAGGCGGCCATCGCGGAGCTGGCCATGCCCTACTCGCTCGGCTGGCTGCCGCCGGGCAAGGCCGACTACCTCGCGCGCCGGATCAACATCGGTGGCAGTGCGGAGAACCCCGACAAGCCGGTGTACGGCGGCGAATACATGCTGACCGTCACGTCCGGGCGCCAGGTCCTGCTCGTGGACGTGCAGGAAGCGCGGATGATGCCGGTCGAGCAGGCCGCCTTCAAGTCCGGTCCGGGCCGGCCCGTCACCATCGGCGGGCGAGCCGGCGTGGAGAGCTCCAACTCCGGCGGTCCGGGCGGCTACGAGGTGTACCTGGCCCACCCCGCCGGCGGCTCGCTGTACGTCAACGTGGCCGCGCAGCCGGGCAGCACCGCGTCGGCGCAGCAGCTGATCGACGCGGGCCGCCGCGTCGCGGAGAACATCGCCTTCCCGGGCAAGACCACCGTCACCCCGGCGTTCGGCCTCGGCAAGCTGCCCGACGGCCTGCGGATGTGCGCGTTCGACGTCGAGAAAGGACCGAACGGTCCGCGCACGAGCTACTCGGTGGGCACGTGCAGCACCCGGCCGCAGGTGAACGTGACCAGCAGCGATCCCAGCATGGTGCGCGGCACCGCGGGGCAACGGGTCCAGGGACACGAAACCCGCTACGTGGACGAGAACGGTTACCGCACGCTCTGGATCCTCAAGGCCGTCCACGACGCGCCGATCGCCGTCGCGGGTCACCGCACGGAGGCGGAGTTGTACGCCATCGCCGACCACCTCGTCCTGCCCCGCTGAGGATTCCCGGATCGGTCAACGACCGTTCGTCACGGTGCGGATCAGCTGAACGACTTCGGGAGCCGTGGTCACCTGTCGGACGTTCGGCAGGGTGATCGATTTGTCGTCGGAGGCGAACGCCTGGTCCGGATGCGACTTGGCGGCTGCGGTGACGGCGTCGTGCATGTCACTGCCCGTGGTGATGATCAGGCGGCAATGGAGGGCGAGTACGCCGTTGAGAAAAGGAGCGACGGTTTGGCGGCTCGGGGAGACGAGGTGCTGGGCGTTCACCGGTTCGCCGGTGGTCTCCGCCTGGATTGCTCGCCAAATCTCCGGAGCGTCGCCTGCGGAGGTGCTGGCGAGGCAGATGCGAGCGTTGCGTGAGATGTTCGCGTATGCGGCCGGCTGAGGAGCCGGCTCGCCGGGCCACAACAGAACCGTGGCTGCGACTCCCGCGGCGGCCACCAGTACACCGAGGATGACCCAGCGCAGGCGTGTCACGATTTCCCCTTTCCGCTGAAGATCTTTCGGCGCAGCAACCAGCCGGCGGCTGCCGTCATCACGACGATGGCGACAGCCGCCGCCGGCCACAGCCAGGGGAACGTGGGCGAGTCGGTGGTGGCGGCGGGAAAGCCGGATGCTGTCGTCGGTGGTGAGGTCAAGGCTTTCAGGGGGTCCACGATGCCGAACCCGTAGTGGTCGTCGTGGGTGTCGCCGTGACGATCGGCGGTGTCGATCAGCTGCCGGATCACCCGGCCGGCCGCGAGATCGGGCCATTTCGACCAGACCAGCGCGGCGGCGGCTGCGACGTACGGCGCGGCGTAGCTGGTCCCGTCGCCACGGAGATACCCGCCGTGGTTGTTCGCCGATACGATGTCGGCGGCCGGCGCGGCCAGCGTCACCTGTGGACCTGACTGGCTGTCCGGCCAGAACTCGTTGCCGGAATCGATCCCCGTGACGGCGACAACGCCGGGGAAGTAGGCCGGATATGACGGCGGATTTCCGGCACGGCCACTGTTTCCGGTACCCGCTACGACGAGGGCGCCGCGTGCGAGAGCGTGCTCGATCGCGGATCGCAGATTCGGGTCGGGTACGGGTGTCGATTCGGAAATCGTGATGATCCGGGAACCGTGGTCGACGGCGTAGACGATTCCCTCGGCGAGGGAAATCGGCTGAGTTTCGCCGTCGATCGTGACACGCACCGGCAGGATCTTGGCGTCCGGCGCCAAGCCGATCACGCCGGTGCCCCCGTCGTTCTTCCCGGACCCGGCGATGATCGCGGCGATCGAGGTCCCGTGGGAGTTCGAGGAACGGTCCGACTGGCCCGTGTCGCCGGCAACACCGGCGAAACCGGTGCCCGGCAGGACTTGCCCGGTCAGGTCCGGGTGGTCGGCCTGGCAGCCGCTGTCGAGGACCGCGATCGTGGTTCCGTGGCCCCGACTGATCGTCCACGCTTGCTCCGCGTGGAAGTGCGCGGCATCCAGTGGCCATTCTGCCTGGCGCTCGCCGGCCGCCGACGCCGGTGTCGCCGGAACCATCATCATCCCGGCAAACAGGACAAGAGGCAATTTTCTTCGCAGCACTGAACCCTCCCGAATCGCGCAGTGCGCAGCATAACCGTTGACGTACCTCAATGGACCCGTCCAAATCGGACCTTTCGGGGCAAGCCGGTTCCGTGTATTGACTTTGTGGTCCCGCGTGCCTGATTGTTGCCCTGCTGCGCCTCCGGAGGGGGAGTGCGCCCGATGCTGGGGGACGTGGTGGGCGTGAGCCGCTGGCGTGTGCGATTTTCCGGAAGTGCCCAGAGAGTCGTCAGCTGGTTTCTCGCGGTCGTGCTGATCGTCGGGCTCGTCGAGCCGGCGGGCATCGCCTCGGCGAGCGTGTCGACGCCACACCAGGGATCCGGCACCGCGGCCGGCAAGTCGCACCGGGCTCCATCGGCGTTGTCCGCGGACCAAAAGGGGCGTCGGCCCGGAGCCGCTCCGGGAGCTCCGGAAGCCGGCCCGAAGCTGCCCGCCGCGACTCCGCGGCTGTCGAACGCCGAACAGGCGATCCCCACGGCGGGGACGGCGGACGCGCGCCGGACGGCCCGGAAGCCGAAGCAGAACTCCGAAGTCGTGGCGGGGCGAACGCCCACGACCAAGGTCTTCGCCAACGACGACGGCAGCTTCACCGCTCGGGTTTACAGCACCCCGGTTCACTACCGGACGGCCACGGGTGCCTGGAACGACATCGACGCCACCCTGGTCCGCGGCGCCGATGGCGCCTGGCACGAGAAGGCGAATTCACCGGGTGTCAGCTTCGCCGCGACGGCCGACGCGCCCGAGCTGGTCTCGGTACCGCTGACCGGCGGGGCGTCGATCGGGTTCTCGTTGCAGGACGCGGCACCCGCGGCAGGGCAGCCCGCCGGCAGCGCGATCACCTACCCGTCGGTGCGACCGCACGCGGACCTCAAGTACCAGGCGACCGCTGTCGGCGCCAAGGAAACCCTCGTCCTGCACGACGCGTCCGCGCCGGCCAGCTGGAGCTTCCCGCTGCACCTGACCGGCGTCACCGCGAAGCTCGGCTCCGATGGTCGTAGTGTCGAATTCTTCGACACGACGGGCCGGGTGGTCGACACGATCACCAACGGCTTCATGGAGGACGCCAAGATCGATCCGCGTTCGGGTGACGGGGCGATGTCCACCGGCGTCATCTACGCCCTGGACACCGTCAACGGGCAGCAGGTGCTGCGGGTGGGTCTGGACCCGGCGTGGCTGCGGGACCCCGCTCGCGTCTTCCCGGTCGCCGTGGATCCGTCGGTGTCCAATCTGAACACGGCGTCCTCGACGTACGTGATGAGCCCGTACAAGAACAACTACAGCAGCGACGCCGAACTGAAGATCGGGACGTTCAACGGCGGGGACAACGTCGCCAACTCGTACCTGAACTTCAACGTCGGCGGTGCCCTCGCGAACAACTACGTCGAAGCCGTCACGCTGGACCTGGACGAAATCTGGTCCTACTCCTGCTCGCCGCGCCCGGTCTACGTCGCGCCGATCACCAGCGGCTGGTCGGTGTCGTCGATCAACCAGTACCCCGGCCTGTCCTACGGCGGAGTGATCGGGAGCAACAGCTTCGCGGGTGGCACCAGCTGCGGCGGCCCGGTGTGGCAGTCGATCGACCTCGGCGACAACCCTTCGGCCGCCGGCACCCAGCTCGTCGAGAGCTGGGCCCACGGTGGCGGGAACCTCGGCCTCGCCCTGTACGCCAGTGGCAGCGACACGTACGCCTGGAAACGCTTCGACAGCGTCAACTCTCCCTACCCGCCGTACCTGTCCATCACCTACAGCCCGTACGGCGCGGACTACCGGGTCGCCAACAGCTACGTCCAGCCGACCGGAACCGCCGCCGGTTCGCAGCAGGTCACCGTGACCAACCGCGGCACCGGGACCTGGACCTCGCCGGGCACCACCCTGTCCTACCAGCTCTACACCACCGGCTGGCAACGCGTCTCCGTGACCGCGCCCAAGACTTCGCTGCCGCAGTCGGTCGGTCCCAACGGATCGGTCACCGTCAACGCCGCCATCGGTGCGGTGACACCGGGCCAGTACTACCTGTGCTGGGACATGCAGAACGGAACCACCTCGTTCAACAGCGGCTACGGGGTGCCGACGTCGACGTGCAGCCTGATCAACTCGGCGAACACGCCACCGCAGATCGACTCCGCCAATCCACCGTCCAATGTGGTCGTCGGCTCGCTGACCCCCCAGCTGATGGCGACCGGGCACGACCCGGACAACTACCCGGCGAACGGACTGGACTACGACTTCGTCGTCTACGGACCGCCGGCCGCGGGAAGCACGACGCCGACGACACTGGCCGAATCCGGCTGGACGTCGACGCCCAACTGGAGCGTGCCCGCGAACAAGCTGGCTTGGAACCAGTCCTACTCCTGGACCGTCAAGGTCGGTGACCACCTCGGGGAGAGCGCGCCGTCGGTGCCCGCGTACTTCTCGACAGCCGTGCCGCAGCCACTGATCACCTCCCACCTCGGCACCGCGGCCACCGCCGGAACCGGCCACGACTTCGACGCCGGTGTCGGCGACTACACCAGCACCGCCACCGACGCGAGCGTCGCCGTCGCCGGACCGCCCCTGGCCGTCAAACGCTCCTACAACTCACTCGATCCGAGGACCGCGAACCTGTTCGGCAGCGGCTGGTCCACCGCGTACGACATGGCCGCCACGCCGGACAACGACGGCTCCGGCAACGTCGTGGTGACCTACCCGGACGGCCGGACCCTGCGCTTCGGCCTCAACGCCGACGGCACGACCTTCGCGCCACCGCAAGGGACCTACGCCACGTTCAGCCCCGTCTCCGGCGGCGGCTTCACCCTCACCGACCGCGGCGGCACCACCTACACCTTCGGCCGCCAGGTCGGCACGAGCTGGAAGCTCACCACCGTCACCGACGCCGACGGCCGGACCGAAACCCTGACCTACGGCACCGGTGGCGCACTCGGCACGATCACCAACACCGCCGGCAACCGTTCCCTGCACCTGACCTGGAGCGGCGCCCACGTCAGCCAGGTCAGCACCGATCCGGTCACCACCGGGGGCGCTCCGCTGACGTGGACCTACAGCTACACCGGCGACACCCTCACGAAGGTCTGCCCACCGACCTCGTCGACCCAGTGCACGACCTACGGCTACACCAGCGGCAGCGGGGCCGGTTCGCACTACCGGTCCACGGTTCTCGACGCCCAGCCCTACGCCTACTGGCGGCTGAACCAGGCGTCGACGGCGACCACCGCGGTCGACGAGGTCGGGCCGAACCTCGGCACCCTCAACGGCACTTCCACGGCGACGTCGTCGAGCACGTCCACGCCGCACCCGGGGTCACCGGACAAGTCGACGGCCTTCGGCGGCAACGCCTCGGTCCGGCTGCCCGACAACCTGGTCACGTCCGCGACGTTCCTGTCGGTCCAGCTGTGGTTCCAGACGCCCGCCAACGGCGGCGCCGGAGTGCTGCTGTCGACCGGGCACAGCCCGATCGGCAGCGCCAACCCGAGTTCCGGCTCGATGCCGGTGCTGTACGTGGGCACCGACGGCAAGCTGTACGGCCAGTTCTGGACCGGTGCGGTGGCTCCGACCGTCTCGGCGGGGAAGGTCAACGACGGCGGCTGGCACCAGGTCACCTTGACCGGCCAAGGCACCACGCAGTCGCTGTACCTGGACGGCAACCTCGTCGGGACCAAGTCCGGGCAGCTGGGCAACTACGATCCCGAAGACTTCGTCGGCGCCGGCTACGTCAACACCAACGCGTGGATCAACGGCCCGCCCGCCGGCTGGAGCTACTTCACCGGGAACATCGCCGAGGCCGCGTTCTACACCCACGCCCTCGGCGCCCCGGCCATCGCCCAGCAGTACGCCGCCGGAGCCGTCGCCGCCGCGGAACTGACGTCGATCACCAGTCCCAACGGGAAGGCGACCGCGCAGGTCCAGTACGACAACGTCGTCGACCGCGCCACCCGGGTCACCGACGCCAACGGCGGCAGCTGGGCCATCGGCTCGCCGACGTCATCGGG
The DNA here is from genome assembly GCA_049998155.1 of Amycolatopsis sp. cmx-13-12. Lineage (GTDB taxonomy): Bacteria > Actinomycetota > Actinomycetes > Mycobacteriales > Pseudonocardiaceae > Amycolatopsis. The sequence continues at coordinate 264,446 of JAEBES010000005.1, forward strand.
CTCCAGCGCCCAGTACCGCGGCGCGGTCCTGAGCGTCCTGCCGCGCAACCACTGGTCGCTCGGCGAGTCGTCCGGCACCCAGGCCGTGAACCTGATGACCACCGGCAACGCCCACGGCGACGGGTACGACCCGATCGGTTCCGAGGGCAACGCCACCTACCACAACGTCACCCTCGGCCAGCCCGGCATGATCGCCGGCGCCGCCGACACCGCGGCCGGCTTCAACGGCACCGGCTCGTGGGTCGCGCTGCCCCCGGCCGTGGACGGCGACTTCGGTCTGTGGTTCAAGACCTCCACCGCCGGCGGGGTCCTGCTCAGCTGCCAGTCCCAGGCACCCGGCACGGCGGGAACGCCCGCCGACGCGCACCCGATGCTCTACGTGGGCACCGACGGCAAGCTCTACGGCGAAGAGTGGGACGGCTACTACTCGCCGATCGCCTCGACCGCACCGGTCGCGGACGGCAAGTGGCACTTCGCCGCGCTGATCTTCGACCGGGCGGACGAGCCGTGGATCCAAACGCTCTACGTCGACGGCGCGCCGGTCGGTACCCGGAGCAAGGACTACGGCGGCTGCGACGGGGACGACACCACCTACGTCGGTGCCGGGTACCTCGACGGGGCCTGGCCGGCCACGCCCGCCGCCAACCCGCAGGGATATTTCACCGGCTCGATCGCCAACATCACCAACTTCGGCTACTGGGCCTCGGCGAGCGCCGCGACGATCAAGGCGATGTACGACGCCTCGCACGCGGCGGCGGCGAGCACGACGCCGTTCACGACGGTCGCCGTCACCGACCCGGGGGCGGCGACGCTCAAGTCGGTCTACGACCCCGCCGGCGGCGGTCGCCTGATCGCGTCGACGGACGGCCTCGGCAACACGACGTCCTACAGCTACGACGTCAACGGGTTCCGCTACCGGACCACCGACCCGGACGGCGCCTACGTCCAGACCACGCACGACACCCGCGGCAACGTGCTCTCCCGCACGACCGGCGACACCACCACCTGGCACACCGCCACCGCGTACTACACCTACCCGGCGGCAGGCACCTACGCGAGCACCGACCCGCGCGACGACCTGCCGACCGCGTTCCGCAACGGCAACTCGGCCGACCAGAACGACAACACCTACCTGACCGGCTACACCTATTCGGCCCACGGTGACCCTCTCACGGTCACGGATCCGCTCGGCGCGCAGACGACGAACACCTACACCGCCGGGACCGAACCGGCGACCGGCGGCGGCACGCAACCGGCCGGGCTCCTCGCCACCAGGACCGACCCGCTGCACCACGTCACCAGCTACGGCTACGACAGCGCGGGCGACCTCACCCAGGTGGTCCTGGCCAGCGGAGCCCGGACGACCTACGCCTACGACAACCTCGGGCGCCGCACCGGGCAGACCGAGTTCTCCGACACGTTCCCCGGCGGCACCAGCACCTCCTACGCCTACGACGGCAACAGCCGGCTGCTCAGCCGGGTCGAGCCGGCGACCACCGACGCCGTCACCGGCACGGTCCACACCCGGCGGACGGCGCTGACCTACGACCCCGACGGCAACACGCTCACGTCGACGGTGTCGGACACGACCGGCGGCGACGCGGCACGCGCCACCGTGGACACCTACAACAGCCACAACCAGCTCGACAGCCACACCGATCCGCTCAACCGCCACAGCACCTACGGGTACGACACCTACGGCAACATCAGCACCACCACCGACCCGGGCGGCAACACCTACGCCTTCAGCTACAACGCCGACCGGCAGCGCCTGACCACGACCCTGCGAAGCTGGACCGGGAACCCGGACAACCCCTCGGCAGCGGCCGACCTCGTCCTCGACTCCCGCTCCTACGACCCCGCCGGGTTGCTGGCCGTCGACACCGACGCCATGGGACGTCAGCACACGTACACCTACACCGCGACCGGCGCGGTCCACACGGACACGCTCAGCGGCCCGGGCGATCCGGCGACCTTCTTCCGGTATTACAACTACGAGCTCGCGGGTGCCCTCTACGAGATCGACCAGGGCTCGAAGGACGACGCTCTCCAGACCTACTACTACCGCGACGAAGCCGGTCGCGTCCGCGAGTACTTCCGCCTCACCGACAGCTGCAGCTGTGACGGTTCGACCACCGTCGACTACACCCGCGACGCGGCCGGGAACGTCACCAAGAAGTCCGAAGTGGACGGCACCGCCACCTACGACACCGAGTACACCCACGACGTCCTCGGCGACCAGACGTCCCAGACCGTCCACAACGGAACCACCGACCTGGTCACGTCGTGGACCTACGACCAGCGCGGCGTCCTGACCTCGACGACGGACCCGCGCGGAACGGGCTACACCACCGACTACACCCACGACGCCCTCGGCAGGCTCACCACGACGACCGAGCCCGCCACCAGCGTGGAAACCGGTGGCGGCGCGCCGGTCCAGGCCCGGCCGATCAGCCAGACCGGCTACGACACCTTCGACGAACCGACCTCGACGTCCGATCCCGACGGGAACATCACCACCGACACCTACGACGCCGACGGGGAGCTCCTGGCCGTCTCCTCGCCGGCGTACACACCGCCGGGGACCACCACCAGCCTCACCCCGACGTCCAGCCGGACCTACGACACGCTCGGCAACGTGCTCACCAGCACCGACCCGCTCGACCACGTCACCACCAACACCTACGACCAGCTCGGCCACCTCGCCAGGACGACCCGGCCCGCCGCCGGCGGCACCACCCCGATCTGGCACTACGGCCACGACCTCGACGGCGACCTGCTCTCGACGACCGATCCGACCGGCGCGCGCCACGAAGCCACCTACGACGCCGCCGGCGAGCAGCTGACCTCGACCGACGTCGTCCGCCAGCCCACCGCGGCGGCCTACACCACCCAGTTCACCTACGGCCTCGACGGCCGTTTCCTCGGCCTGCCCACCGTCGTCACCCAGCCCGGCGGGCAGCAGACGACTTACGAGTACAACCGGCTCGGCGAAACCACGTCCGAGACCGACCCGCTCCAGCACAAGACCACCTACGACTACGACGACCTCGGCCGCGCGACCCGCACGACCCTGCCCGACGGCACCGCGACGACCCGGACGTACGACCCGGCGGGCCGGCACACCGGTTCCGCGCAGCTGGACGCCGCCGGCCACACCCTGGCGACGACCAGCGCGACGTACGACGCCGCCGGCAACCTCGCCAGCAGCACCGACACCCTCAACGCGACGACCACCTACAGCCATGACGCCGGCAACCGGCTCGTCCAGCGGGTCGACCCCGTCTCGGCCGGCTCGACCATCACCACCGGCAACGGCTACGACGCCGCCGGTCGGCTCACCCGCACCACCGACGGCGCCGGCCATGTCACCACCTTCACCCACAACCCCCTCGGTTTGCTCGAGTCGAAGGTCGCACCGCACGTCGAGGGCTACGCGACCGCGGCGGACAGCACGACCACCCTCGCCTACAACGCCGCCGGTCAACCGACGACGGTCGCGCTGCCCGGCGGCGTCGGCCTGTCCCTGAGCTATGACGCATTGGGGCGTGTCACCGCGGAAACCGGCACCGGCGCTCAGGCCCCGACGCCGGACCGCAGCTTCGGCTACGACGCGGCCGGCCGGCTCACCTCGGTCGGGGCTCCCGGCGGGACCGAGACCTACGCCTACGATGATCGCGGCAACGTGCTCACCGGTACCGGGCCGGCCGGTAGCAGCAGCTACGGCTACAACAGCAACGGGCAGCTGACCACCCGCACCGATCGCGCGGGCACGGCGACGTTCACCTACGACGACGCAGGGCAGCTGGCGACCGCGACCGATCCGCAGACCGGCGCCACCGCCACCTACGGCTACAACACGATCGGGCAAGTCACCTCGATCGGATACGGCGCATCGGCCGCCGCCCAGAGCAGAACCTACGACGACCAGCACCTGCTGGCCGGCCAAACCCTGACGGCACCCGGTGGCGCGGGCGAGGCCTCCATCACCTACGGCCACGACACCGACGGCCGGATCACCAGCCGCACCACCACCGGGACGGCCGGCGCCACCAGCACCGGCTACGGGTACGACCAGTCCGGCCGCCTGACCTCGGCCACCAGCGGCGGCACCACGACGACCTACGGCTACGACGGCGCCGGCAACCGCGTCCAAGCCGGGGCGGCGACGGCGACGTACAACGCACGCAACCAGGTGGTCACCGCCGGCGGCACGAGCTACACCTACACCGCACGGGGGACGCTCTCGTCGAAGACCTCCGGTGGCACGACGACCACCTTCGGCTACGACGCCTTCGGCCAGCTCGCGACCGACGGCACCAACAACTACGGCTACGACTCCCTCGGCCGCATGCTGACCGGCGGTTCCGCTTCCTTCAGCTACGACGGCACCACCGGCGCGCTCACCGGGGACGGCACCGACACCTACGGCCGCGGACCGGACGGCGGGCTGGTGTCGGTCAGCCGGGGCGGGCACGCCGCACTCGCGTTCACCGACTTCCACGGTGATCTCACGGCGACCTTCACCGCCGGCGGCACGTCGCTCGACGGTTCCACGGCCTTCGATCCCTACGGTCGGCCGACCGCGGTGGCGGGGAACAGCTACGACCTGGGCTACCAGGGAGGCTGGACCAGTCCCACCACGGGATACGTCGCCACCGCTTCCCGGTGGTACGACCCGGCGACGGGCGGATTCACCAGCCAGGACACCGAGCAGGCGATCGGTGGCCCGGCCGTCACGGGCAACGGCTACGCCTACGGTGCGGACGACCCGCTCGACAACCTGGACCCGAGCGGCAACAGCTCTTGCCACCCGACGTCGGCGGCCAAGCACCAGACCTCCCGGACGACGTCCAAGGTGCGGGGCCACGGCCACTTCGTCGTGATCCCGTGGCAAGCGCCGGCACCGCACTCCGCCTACGACGACGGCCGGTCGGCGGCTGGTCTGTACGACTACGAGTACCGGCTCATCATGCCGTACGACGATGGCCACGAGGACGCGCAGAACTACCACTACGACGACGACTCGGACCCGGGGTACCACACGCACCGCGAGGGCAGCAGTCCCTACGGCGGTGGCAGCCTCGGAGCCGATCTCGGAGGGCTGAGCGAAGCCTTCTCGATCTCGGCGTCCGCGTGCGACGTGCCGGCCCAGCCGGCCAAACCGGCCAAACCGAAGGCCGAGGACGGGATCCTCAAGGCACCGATCAACGCCCGTCCGTCGGGTCAGAGCGCACCGGCGAACCAGCCGGGCACCAAGGACGGCAACAGCGGACCGGCTGACGCGCCGGTGGTCATGGACATGGCGACGGTGGAAAACCCCGCGGCGCAGGAAGTCGCCTACGAAGGGGAGGAGCAGCCCGAGGCGGACGAAGGCGAACCGGAATCGGACGACGGTTTCCAGGAGTTGCTCGACCGGTTGGACGGAAAGGATGCGAAGAGCCTTCAAATCTTGCGCGATGCCGTGGACGCCGCCAGAGCGGGCACGATCGAGGACATCCAGGACGTGCTCAGCGACCGCGAGTTCGCTGCCATGGTCGAGGCCTTCGATGAGCAGCAGTTCTTCCGCGTGCGGCAGTTCTACGGCAAATACATGGAGAGGGCCGCAGCCCAGGACCCCGTGGTCGAATCGGACGAGAACATCGTCCATCTCGATGGCGTCGGCAAGAAAGAACCGGACTTCCTGGTCGGTGAGCACGTCGTCGACGTGACGACGGACACGGTGTCGGCCGAGCGGGAACATCTCAGGCGCTCGTACCTCGACTCGAAGGACAATCTCATGACTTACCCCAGTCTGGGGATACCCGAGATGTACGAGCTGTTCGACGGTGAGTAGCGAGTGTGGAGTACGCTGGCCCGACCCGACGCGGGAAGGTGGTGGAATGGCGGCAACGGTCTACGAGCATCGGCAGTTCGAGCGGTTGCGCACTGTCGACCAACCGGCATTGTTCAGCGGAATCTCCTTGCGGGATTGTGAGTTTCGCTCGTGCAAGCTGTGCCAGTGGGTCGATCCGGCGTATCCCATCCGCGTCCTCGACGTCACGGCCACGAGTTGCCGTTTTTCCGGGAACAGTGTGGCCGGGGTCTGGTTCGAAAACGTTGTCGTCGACGGCTGTGTCACCGGCGAGGATGCTTTGACGCTGCGCGGTTGTCTTTTTCGGCATGTCATCGTGCGCGGTGCGGCGGGTGACTGGATAGTCAACGACATGCGCCGGGATGTACCGGAAAGCGAATATGACGCGTTCTCGGATGCGGCAAGGAAGTTTTATGCCGGCGGCGAGTGGGCGCTCGACATTTCGGAGGCCGTTTTCGAATCGGCGGCCTTGTTCAGCTTGCCGGGGGACCTGATCAGGCGTGACCCGGAAACCCAGTTCCTCGTGCGGAAGGAAGCTCTCGCCGGCGCCGACACGTCGTCGTTGTCGAGGGTGATGCGGCTGCGGCTCAAGCGGGTGCAGCGCAACGCGTTCGACTCCACGGTGCTCGTGGTCGGGCGGGGAAACGAGCGCTTCGCCGACGAACTCGCCGAACACCGGAAGCTGGTGGACCTCGGCATCGCCGAAGCTTGACCACGGGCGTGCGCCCGCAGCTGGTGATGGCGATCCGCTACAACGAGTCGTAAGAGCCCCGGCTCGGTCGCGTTGGCGGCCGCGCCGGGGTGTCTCCTCAACGCAGAGCGCGGAAGGCGGCGCGGAGCTCGGCCGCGAACAGCTCCGGCTCTTCCCAGGCGGCGAAGTGACCGCCCCGGTCCGGCTGGTGGTAGTACGAGAGTGTCGGGTACGACAACTGCGCCCAGCTGCGCGGAGCCTGGAAGATCTCGCCCGGGAAAGCGCTGAAGGCGACCGGTACGGTCACCGGCGGCGGGATCCGGCCTCCGCCTCCGGCGTGCATGCCTTCCCAATACTCGCGGGCGGCCGAGACACCGGTGCCGGTGAGCCAGTACAACGTGATGTTGTCCAGGACGTGCTCCCGGATGAGGTTGCCCGACGGCGCCTCGCCCAGGAAGGCGCGGGCGATCTTGTGATAGCTGTCGGTGTCGTGGTCGAGCATCCACGCCGCCAGGGCGACGGGAGAATCCAGCAGCGCATAGCCGATCGTTTCCGGCCGGGTGGACTGCTCGACCAGGTAGCCGCTCCCGGTGGCGGCGAACACTTTGAGGGCGGCGTCCGCGGCTTTCTCCTCATCGGTGTTCTTCGGCAGGCCGGTTGTGTTGCGCAATGCGGTGACCAGCAGATTCAGGTGGATGCCGAGGAGCCCGGCGGGCGCCAGCCGACCCAGCCCATCGGTGACGGCGGCGCCGACGTCGCCGCCCTGGGCGACGTAACGGGTGTAGCCGAGGCGGCGCATCAGCTCGGCCCAGGCACGCGCGGTCCGGCTCGTGTCCCAGCCGAGCCCGGTCGGCCGGCCGGAGAAGCCGAAGCCGGGAATCGACGGCAGCACGAGGTGGAACGCATCGGCAGCCGTGCCGCCGTACGCGGTCGGATCCGTGAGCGGTCCGACGGTCTCCAGCAGCTCGACGACCGAGCCCGGCCAGCCGTGGGTCATGATGAGCGGCAGGGCACCGGGGTGCCGCGAGCGCACGTGGACGAAGTGGATGTCGACGCCGTCGATCTCGGTCGTGAACTGCGGGAGCGCGTTGATCTTCGCTTCGAAGCGGCGCCAGTCGTATCGGGTGGTCCAGAAGCGGGCGAGTGCCTGCGCCGCCGCCAATTGCACGCCCTGCGTGCGGTCGTTGACGAGTTCTCGTGACGGCCAGCGCGTCGCGCCGACCCGATCGCGCAGATCGGCCAGCTGCCGCGACGGGACCGCGACCCGGAACGGACGGATCCCGGACGACGACGCGTACGCCGGGGGTTCGCCGAGCACACTCGTCACGGCGACGGTGAGGCCGGCGGCGATTCCGCTCTGCAGCAGCTGCCGTCTTGTGGGTTCGAACACGGGTATCCCCTCCTATCGCAGTGCTCGGAAGGCGGCTCGAACCTCGGCTGCGAACAGCTCCGGCTCTTCCCAGGCGGCGAAGTGCCCGCCCCGGGCGGCGACCCCGAAGTAGCCGAGCGTGGGGTACGACAGTTCGGCCCAGCTGCGCGGAGTCCGCCAGATCTCGCCGGGGAACGTGCTGAAGCCGACCGGAACCCGCGGCGCCGGAAGTGGCGGGCGGCCCGCGGCGGGAGCGTCGGCTCCGTATGCCTCCCAATAGCTGCGGGCGGCGGACGCGCCGGTGCCGGTCAGCCAATAGGCGGTGATGTTGTCGAGCACGTGGTCGCGGGTGAGGTTGCCGGACGGCGTGCCGTCGACGAACGCGCCGGCGATCTTGTAGTAGGCGTCGGTGTCGTGGTCGATCATCCAGGCGGCGAGCGCGGACGGCGAGTCCAGCAGCGCGTACCCGATGGTCTGCGGCCGGGTGGCCATCTCCACGAAGTAGCCGTTGCCGGTGGTCTGGAATTCCTTGATCGCGGCGAGCGCCGCGCGTTCCTCCTCGGTGTCGTCCGGCAGTGACGCCGGGTCGTTGAGCGCGGGCACGAGCAGGTTGGTGTGGATGCCGGCCAGCCCCTGCGGGCCCAGCCGTCCGATCGCATCGGTGACGCCGGCCCCGACGTCGCCGCCCTGAGCCACGTAGCGGTCGTAGCCGAGCCGGCGCATCAGCTCGGCCCACGCGCGAGCGGTGCGCACGAGGTCCCAGCCGACTTCGGCCGGCTCCGCCGAGAAGCCGTACCCGGGCAGGGACGGCAGCACGAGGTGGAACGCGTCCGCCGCGCCGCCGCCGTGCGCGGTCGGGTCGGTCAGCGGGCCGACGGCGTCGAGCATCTCGATCACCGACCCCGGCCAGCCGTGGGTCATGATCAGCGGCAGCGCGTCCGGGTGCGGCGACCGGACGTGCACGAAGTGGATCTTCACGCCGTCGATCTCGGTCGTGAACTGGGGCAGCGCGTTGAGCCGGGACTCGACTCGCCGCAGGTCGTACTCGTCCGCCCAGTAACGGTGCAGAGCTCGCATCGTGGCCAGCTGCACCCCTTGCGAGCGGTCGCCGACCAGTTCCCGGGTCGGCCAGCGCGTCGCCTCCAGCCGACGGCGCAGCTGGTCGAGTGCCTCCGGGCGGAAGCGTACGGCGAACGGCCGGATCGCTTGGCCGGCTTGCTGCTCGAGCGCGGTCATGTCGCACCCTGCCTTTCACGGGGGAATTCGGTCCGCCCTCAGCATGGCGGCACCGACCCGCGGATCGCCCCCGTGAGAACCCCTGGTGGCTGCCGCACCAGGGACTTCCCCGGGGATGACCAGGTTCAGGCGTCGGAGCGTGGTCGTTGCAGGGTGAACGTCTCGAACGGCTGCAGGGCGCCGTCGGTGCCGACGACGTCGTAGTAGGTCACCCGCATCGTTGTCGTTCCGCCGCGGCGGGTGCCCGGGTCGACCGTGAACGCCGCGAAACCGTAGGAGTTCGCCGCGTCGCGGACTGCCGACCAAGGGGCGTCCTCGGTGACGTACACCGGGGGCCGTTTGCCGGTCTTCGGGTCGGGGTCGGCGACCTTGGTGATCACGCGGCAGCGGGGCGGGGTGAAGAACAGCTGGTTCGACGGCGCCGACGTGCCGCCGCCGCCGAGGACCATGTGGACGGTGCCCTTCGTGGTGTCGACGACGTCGGTGCGGGTCGAGGCTGGCACCGGGGTGCGCGTCGGGTTCGCCGCCGCGCCGCGGATCGGGTGGGACCGCTCGTAGTGGTGCTCGTGGCCGCAGACGACCAGGTCGACGCCGTAGCGGTCGAACAGCGGGACCCACTCCTCGCGGATGCCGAGGTCGGCGCCGTTGAACTGGTCGGCGGTGCTGATCGCGACCTGGTGCATGCACACGACCACCCAGTCGACGCCGCGGTCCGCGCGCGCCGCCGCCAGTTCGCGCTCCAGCCACGCCTTCTGCGCGCCGCCGGAGTAGCCGCGGACGTAGGAGTTGCCGCCGTCCTGGTAGCAGATGTCGTCGTTGGCGAGGCTGATCACCCGGACCGAGCCGACCGTGAACGAGTACCAGAGGCCGCGGGTGACGTCGGTCTGCCCGGACGCCGGCGGCACCGAGAAGTACGTCTGGTAGGCGGCGTACCCGATGGGGCCGTTGCCCAGTTCGTTCTCGTGGTTGCCGGCGGCCGGCATCCAGGGCCGGTTGCGCGCGCTGCGGCTGTTGTTGGTCCAGAAGTCCCACCAGGTCCGCACCCGGTCGGTCGCCAGGTTGGCGTAGCAGAGGTCGCCGTTGAACAGGTGGAACAGGGGCCGGACGCGCTCGACGCCGGCGGTGGTGTCGCCCGCGGCCGGCGAACCCAGGTTGTCGTTGACCAGCGGCGGGTTCGGCAGTGTCACGCCGGCCGGGGGCACGTAGCGCTTGCCGAGCGTCGGCGTGCCCTGGTCGCCGAAGCTGGTGAAGGTGAACTTCCCACGGCCGCGCGGCGCGGTGCGGAACGTCGCGAGCGCAGGCTCGGCGCCCTCGTGCAGCGCCGCGTAGATGTACTCGTGGTCCGGCTGGAGCCCGCGGAGCGACGCGTGGAACGCGTAGACGACCTGGCCGGACTTCGCGTCGGTGTAGCTGACCGTCTTCGCCGGGACGCTGCGTTCGTACCGGCCGTCGGCGCGCCCGAGCAGCACCCGTGCGTTGCGCGTCGGCTGGAGCGCGTGCCACGACACCACCACCTCGGCGGCCGCGTCGGCGCCGAACTGCAGGTGCAGTCCGGCGACCGCGGGGATCTTCGCCGGGTCTCCGGTCGCGGAGGTGAGGTCGGCGGCCGGCTCGGCCTCGGCGGCACCGGCGAGGGGCCCGGCGGCGAGCACGGCACCCGTGGCGGTGAGGAACCCGCGGCGGCTCACGTGGTGGCTGAAGATCTTTGCGTCGTCGGTCATCCGCACACGGTGGTCCATTCCCCCGGCGCTCTGCCACCACGGGCCGGTGAACGGTGCGGAACGAATGTCCGCGCCACCAGGCGTTATGTCCGTTGCGGTGCGGTCAGCCGGCTTCCCAGATGGTTTTCACCTGGCTGACGAACTCGGCGCGGCTGCCCGCGGCGATGGCCCCGACCCGGGTGCGGTAGCAGTCCAGGACCGCGTCGAACCGGGTGGCGCGCAGGAATTCCCGCACGACGGGCCGGTCCCCGGTGACCACCCGCACGCGCGACATGCCGGCGCTTTCGTGCACGGCGAGGACCGCGCGTGCCCCGGCGACCGAGAGGAAGGACAGCCCGGACAAGTCCAAGAGCAGAACTTCGGGCGGGTACTCGGACGCGAACAGCTGGGCGGCGGCTTGCTCGAGCTTGAGGGCCGTGCCCGTGTCGAGTTCACCGTAGAGCACGAGGACGACGCCGCTGGAGTCCCGGTGCGAGTGCACCACCTGAAGGCGCTCGGGTCGGTAGGACCCGGTCATGACCACCACTCCTTCGGTCTGGCGCTGGGGCTCGTCGCGAAGTCGCTCGTCATGGTGGACGCACCGTCCCTGGATCAGGTTTTCGGCCCCGGTGGAGGCCGTCGGCTCTGACTACCCGATCGGGTGGGGCGCTAACCGCCGCCCGAACGAAGCGGAATCGGTGAGCTTGGAAAACCTCCGGCCTTGGCCGGAGGTGGTCCGGTGGGCTAGCGTCGGTTCCGCGAGGGCGTTGGTGCCGGCCAGCGCGGACTTCCGGCTTCCTTCGTCCCGTCGGGCCGCCCGCGGCGGGACGGAGGCGCCATGGAGATCGGGGTCGCGCTCGAGGTGAGCAAGCGGCCGGAGAGCGCCTTGGTGACAGTGTCCGGTGCCCTCGATCTGGCCGGCTACGGCTTTCTGCGCGACGGGTTGCTCAAGGTCGCGGCGGACGGTCCGCCGCGGCTGGTCGCCGATCTCGAGGCCTTGGCGATCAGTGACCTGTCGCCGTCGACGGTGTTCCCGTTCGTCGCGAAGCGGATCGCGGAGTGGCCGGGCATCCCGTTCGCCGTGGTGACCCGGCAGCCGGAGCACCTCGTCGCCTTCCACCGCCACGGAATCGGCCGGTTCGTCGCGGTTCGCCCGAGCCTCACCGAGGCGGAGAGCGTTCAGGCCACTCCGGTCCGGCGCACCGCGCGCCGGCGCCTGCCGCGCGTCGACGACGCGCCGACGCTGGCCCGGACTTTCGTGAAGGACCACGCCCTGCGGTGGCAGGTGCCGGAATTCGTCGACGCCGGCACGCTGGTGGTCGGCGAGCTGGTCCGCAACGCCCTCGAGCACACCGCGTCCGAACCCGATGTCCGGCTCGACCTGCGCCGGCAGCTGTTGTCGGTGTCGGTGGCCGACGACAGCGACCGGCCCGCGGTGCTGCTCGAGCGGGCCGACGTCCGGGAGCCGGGGCTGGGGTTGCGGATCGTGGCCGACGCCGCGCGGGCGTGGGGGAGCAGCCGCCGCTGGTCCGGGGGGAAGATCGTGTGGGCGGTGTTGAAGTCCGAGCGCACGCGATCATGACCGCGCCGCCGGGCCTGGGGAGTTCGCATGGCTGAAGACAGCGGCGGGGTGCTGGTCGAGGTCGTGCCGACCCCGGCGGGTGACGCGCTGATCCTGCGGCTGGCCGGCGTCGTCGACCCGGCCGACCGGGACCGGGTGGAGTACCTGATGCTGGCCGCGACGAAGGCGTTTTCGCCCCTGTCCCTGGCGGTGCTGGACCTGTCCGCACTCGAGCTGCTGGGCGCCGCCGGCGCGCGGACGGTGGCCTGCTGGATGACCGCCTGCGCCGAACAGGGCGTCAAGGTTCGCCTGGTCGTCGCGCCCAGGAGCACTGCGCACCGGGTTCTCGTCGTCGCCGAGCTCGACCAGCTGGCCACCGTCTTCGACGATCTCGAACCGGCGCTGCACCGCGACTGAACGCCGCCGCCCGCGAAGACCGGGCCCCGCTAGTTCGCCTCTTTCTCCGGCGCGGGTTCGACGACAGTCAAAGCACTGTCCAGGCAAGTGATCCTGAGCAGGCGGGTGATCGCGGCGGTGGGCCGGATCTTCAGGCGGGTCCCGGCCTCACCGGCCGCCGCGTGCAGGACGAGCAGGGTCCGCAGCCCGGTCGAGCCGCAGAACGTGACCGCGGTCAGGTCGATCGTCAGCCGCCACGGCCGAGCCGCCAGCACTTCCCGGACCGTGGTCCGCAACTCGGGGCCGGTCGCCAGATCCAGTTCCCCGGAAACGGCCACGGTCACCACGCCGGGCTCGTCCTGGATGACCCGACTCTCGAACGGCATCGCGGCCACCATGGAGAACGTGTCTCCGGAAGGACTGTTCTGCGGCATGGAACGCTCCAATTCCGTCGACCGGCCTCGAGGAATGTGAGACGGCTCGTGCTTGAACCGAATGGGCCCACCATAAGGGATTCTCGCCCGACGACGAAGCGCATCGGGGTCGATGCGGGCACGACTCACCTTTTCAGGGGAATCGAGGCTGGGGCGCGGTCATTCCCGCGACGTCGCGGGAAACGACCAAGGCGGCCCAGACGACCTTGCCGCCGGCCCACGTCCGGCTGCAGCCCCAGGTCCGGGCGAACTGGGCCACGAGCTTGAGGCCCAGCCCGGGTTCCGTCGTCGTCTGCCGCTCGTGCAGCTCGGCCGGGCGCGGATCGTCGTCGGCGACGGCGAAGGTGCAGATGCCCCGGCGGAGGTCGACGCGGACTTCGGGACGCGAGTGGGTGTGCTGCAGCGTGTTCTCCACCAATTCGGTGACGAGCACGAGAGCGTTGTCGATCAGTTCGGGGATGCTCCACGCCCGGCACACTTCGGCGACGAAGTCGCGGGCGAGGGCCGGGGTCGTCTCGGCCCGGGGGAAGTCACGGACCGCTCGCCGGTGCACCGGATCGCTGAACCAGCGCTCGGCTTCGGCCGCGTCGCGGTGCACCCGTGCGTAGCCGGCCATCGGCAATCGGCGGAGAAACGCGTGCTGGTCCGGCCGCCCGGTGACGAGCGCGAGCGGGATGCCCGGCCAGTCGCCCAGCCGCATGGCCACGAGGGCGAAGACGCTGAGCTGCGCGTCGTGGGCGAAATCGAGGCCGGAGACGTCGGCGATCAGACCGTCCGGCGCTTCGGTGGCGGCCTTGAGCAGGCCGTCGCGCACGGCCGCGTGGGAGCGCAGGTCGAGCGTGCCGGTCAGGGTCAGCACCGTCGAGTGTGCCCGCCGGGTCAGTCCCATCCGCACTTCAGCCATGACCCTCGCCTTTCCGCGGCCGCACGGGCCGGCCGCAGTGTGACGCCAGGGGAGCGGCACGTCATCGTCCTCGTTTTGTCCGACCCCAGGGTAACCCGTTCGGCGCGGCACATGCCTGTGTCAGTCGGTGAAGCAGCTCAGCGCGGGGAGCGGCGCCGCGGCGGGGTCCGCCAGTTCCGCGATCCACACCAGCAGGTGGGCGAGGACCCCGACGACGTCCGCCGGGGTGCCGCGCGTGGCGAGCTCGACCTGGATGTCGCGGCTCGCGGCATCGTGGTTGAGGGCGGCGAGGAGGGCACGCATCGCCGCCCTCACCCCGGGCGGCAGCCTCTCCACCTCGGCGCGCTCCCCGCGCTCGTCTTCGACGACGACGGTGAAGATCGTGCTGGCGTCCACGCGGTGGCGGGTGCGGATCGCCGTGGTGCACCGGCCGACGAGCTCGTCGGCGACGGACGCGGGGACCCGCGCCGAATCGGCGCGCGCGAGGACGTCCAGCGCCTCGGCCACGTCGTCGTAGGCGCCCGCCGTGGCGGCGTGGAGCAGGTCGTCGGTGAACTGCCGGACGGACACGCCCGGCGGCGGTGCGGGATCTCGGTTGTCGGTCATGCGGCCGAGGTACCCGGCGCGCCCGCGGTCAACCGGGACGGCGGATCGGAATCACTCGCTTTCGGCCGGGGCTGGCGTGGTGTGGTTGCGGACGAGCGCGGTGGCGATGTCGGCCAGTTTGACGTTGAGGTCCTCGCGCCGCGTCGAAGCCGTGGTCGCGGGCCGGCAGGCGGCGGGGAAGCGCCGGGTGGGCCACCTGGTCCACACCGCCGACGGGGCCGTCGAAAGCGAACGCGACTACCGGCCGCGCACCGGCCGGCTCGGGCGTGTCCGCGCGACGGAGGTCACGCCTGACCCGCAGAACACCGGCGGTGGCCGGATGGCATAGCCGCGAGGGAACACCCGTACCGGCCTCATTCTCCCGCTTCCGCTCGCAGGTCCAACCCCAGACCTTCGCTGAGCGGAAGCGGGTCTTCACCTGCGGGCCGCCCCGGCGAGCGAGCCGCGCGTGCACCGGCGTTGTCCCTGCGTGCAGCACGCCTACCGGACGGGCCACCCGGGCGGCAAGGTCGAACCATGACCAAGCTGAGCGCCGAGCAGATCGCCCGGCACGCCTACGCGGCCGGGTTCCGCGGCCGCGGCCTGACCACCGCGGTCGCGGTCGCACTGGCCGAGTCCGGCGGGCGGACGACCGCGCACAACGCCACCCCGCCGGACGACTCCTACGGCCTCTGGCAGATCAACATGCTGGGCGCGCTCGGCCCCGAACGGCGGCGGCAGTACCACCTGAAGTCCGACGACCAGCTGTTCGACCCGGAGACCAACGCCCGGGTCGCGAACCGCATTTCGGGCGACGGTCACGACTTCACGCCCTGGTCGACGTACACGAACGGCGCGTACAAGCACCACCTGACGGCCGCGCGCAAAGCCGCCCACGACGTCGCCGAGCACCATGGGAAGACCGGTGCGAGCCCGGGTGGCGGCCCGCTGCGGGTGGACGACGCGGTGCTGCACTCCTACGTGCACCGGACCCGGCACGTCGCCGACGCGCTGGGCACCGCGACCGGGCAGCTGCGTGACGTCCGCGAGATCGCCCGCGACAGCTTCGGGAAGATCGGCGAGGAGTCGGGGTTCGCCGACGCACTGGCCGGGTTCGGTCTGGCGCTGCAGCGGCAGGTCACCGGCGTCGGCGTGCACGCCGACGGGCTGGCGTCGGCGGCCGGGAAAGCCGCGAAGTCCTATCGCGACCACGAGACGGCCACCGCCGCCGCGCTGCACGGAAAGGGCTGAGATGGACACCGCCGCCCTCGCGCGCGCCTTCGCGAAGGACCTCATCGCGCACCGCAACAAGCTCGCCGGGAAGGCCGAGGACGCCGTCCGCGCCGAATACGCCCTGCATCAGGTGGCTATGGTGCTGGACGCCCAGCACGATGCCTACCACAAGGAAAGCACCACGGTCCTGGAACACTGGCACGGTCGCGGCGCCGACGGCTTCCGTCGGCAGAGCGCGAAGCTGACGAAGGAGCTGCGGATCACCGGCGAGGCCGGCGCGGCGGCGGAGAAGGTCGTCGCGCACGTGGCGTCCACAGTGGACAGCGGACACACGGCCGTGCAGCGGCTGGTCGACGAGTACACCGCACGGGCCAAGCAGGTTCTCGACGCCGGCGTCGCGACCGGGACGCAGGCGGCGCTGATGCGGGCCGTCGGGCACGCCGCCGATCTGGCCCCGCGGTACACCCGGCAGTCGGCGTCGACCCTGCGGCACGTCGACGCGGAACTCGAGGCGGCGGCGAAGAAACTGCACGAGCTGCGGAAGGAGCTCACCCACGACGGCGTGGTGGACAAGACCGTACCCGCGAAGGCGGTTTCGGGGCGGGGAACGGAAATCGTCCACGCGGCGCGGAAGGAGCTGGGCACGCGCGAGAACCCGCCGGGCAGCAACCGGAACCCGTACGGGCCGACCGCCGCGTGGTGCTCGTCGTTCGCGACGGCGATGTGGCGCAAGGCCGGGGTGAAGATCCCGGTCCTGCCCTTCAGCGGCGACGTCTACCACTGGGGCGAACGCAACGGGCACGCCTACGGCAAGCACGCGCTGCACGAAGCGAAGCCGGGGGACGTGCTGATCTTCGGCACCGGCCCGCAGAACACGGCGACGAGCACGCACATCGGCATCGTCGAGAAGGTCGAAGGAAACCGGGTCACGATGATCGAGGGCAACTCCGGGGACGCCGTCCGCCGGAACACGCACCCGCTCTCGGCGTCGACGTTCTACGGAGGGGTCCACCCGTGATCACCGGAAAAGCCGCCGACCGGACGGTCGCCGTGGAGGTCGCGCCCGGCGGGGCGCTGCAGGAGCTCACCCTGGAAGCCGCGGCGCTGCGGCTGGAGCCGGCCGAGCTGGCGCGCCGGATCCTGCTGTTGACGGCGGCCGCTTCGGCGCGGGCCACGGCGTCCTTGTGGCACACCCGGGACGACGTCGAGGCCCTCGGCCTGCCGGAGCCGGGGGAAGCCGCGGAAGAGACCACGCCGGACAGCTGGCGGGCCCAGTGAGCCGGACGGCGGTGGAGCTGGCCGACGACGCTTTCGCGATCCCGGAGCCGGGATACGGGCCTCGGCTGGCGGCGATCCGCGCCGCCGCGGCGGCCGACGGGGTCGCGGTGGTGGTCGACCTGCACGGCGCGCTGGTGGACCTGCGGTTCGACCGGTGGGCGCTGAACCGCTCGCCGGCGGACCTGGCCGGGCTGATCCGGCGGTTGTCCGCGGAGGCGGGTGTCGACGCCTTGCAGCAGGGCCGCGCGCTGCTGGGCGACTTGCTGCCGGACGACCCCGGTCCGGCCGCGCGACCCCGCCGCCGGCCACCGGAGCCCGACGAGGACACCCTGGTCCCGGCAACCTGGGCCACGTGACGTCGTGAGTGGTAAGGCGGGTTCTAACCCGCCTTACCACTCACGACGAGCCGCGGGAGACTGCTCAGCGGACGTCGTCGACCAAGCGCGCCAAGCGGTCGGCGAGCCGGGCGCCGTCGGCGGGCGTGACCGTCACCCACGGCTCGCCGCCCACGTCCTCCGGGGTCACCGCGTACCGGCCCGCCGCCGTGTCGAACCACGCCAGCACCGGGCTCCGGCCCGCCGGGCCGGTCGCCGCCAGCTGGCCGGCCGCGTACCGCTGCGCCGTCACCAGCGTCGCCAGCGGACGGACCGCGCGGCCGGTGATCCCGGCCGTGCTCAGCGCCCGTTCGAACGCGTCGTACCCGCTGCGCGCGTACGCGTCCATCGCCGCCGAGTACACCGCACGCGGCAGCCGCAGCTGGTCACCCGGGCCCGCCTCGGCGTCGCCCACCATCCGGGCCACCCCCGGGACCAGGCCGTCCGGGCGCACCGGCTCCAGCACCAGGTCGCGGTCGTCCAGCACGGCGAGCACGCCGGCGCCGTCCCGCGCCGCCGCGAGCAGCCGCCACGGCGCTTCACCCAGTACCAGCCCGTCGACGCTCAGCGATGGCGAACCCAGCAGCACGACCAGGTCCGCCAGCTCCGGGTCGACGTCGTCGCCGTCGGTGAGGCCCGCGTCGGCGAAGCCGGCGAACACCTGGACGCCCAGGTGGTCGCGTTCGGCGTGGGTCGCGCCGTGCGACGGCACGTCGAACGGGTACGGCGGCGGTCCGCCCGGTCCCAGGTCCTCCCAGAGGAGATCGAATTCCAGATGCGACAGGATCACTCCCGCCGCCGTCGCGGTGCGCCGCGCCATGGTCCCCCTTCCCGTGCCGAGCGGCCGCCGTCGGGCACGATGGTGCCGATGGCCGAGCCGCAGTCGATGGACGTCCCCGCGAGCGGGTACCTCGTCGTCCGCGCGTCCGGGGCGGCGGCCGCGCGGGCCGCGATCCTCGGCGGCCGCGGCGACCCCGAGGACGTCCAGCTGCTGCTGCGCTGTCCCGTCCCGCGGGCGGTCGCCGAGGCCGGCGCGAAGCTGACGTTCGCCGACGCGACGCTGCACCTGCAGCCGACCGGCGTCGTGATGCTGACCGTGGCGGCGGCGAAGCTGTCGATCTCCTTCGCCGAGCTGCGGCCGCTGATGTTCCGGCCGGTCGAGGTCGACGCGCCGCTGCGTTCGCTGTTCGCCGGCGCCGTCGCGCACGTCGTCGCGGCCGGTCCGCGGCTCGACCCGCACGGGCTCGCCCACCACCTGCTCGGGCTGGCCGAACTGGTGCTGCGGAGTGCGCTGCGCGTCGAACTCGACCGCGTCGATGCTTTGGCGGCGCGAAGGCGTGAAGCGCTCGAGTACATGCGCGCGCACCTCGGCGAGCAGTCACTCAGCGCGGACAAGATCGCCGAAGCGTTGTACATCTCGCGTCGGCGGCTGTACCAGCTGTTCGACGACGGCCAAGGCGTGTCGGAACGGCTCAAGGGACTGCGGGTCGAGCGCGCGAAGGCGTTGCTGGCCGACCCGGCGAAGGCGGGGCGCGGGATCGCGGAGATCGCGCGGGACTGCGGGTTCACCAGCGCCCCGCACTTCTCGCGGACGTTCCGCCAGTCGACCGGCCGGACCCCGCGCGAGTTCCGGGAGCGGGCGCTGCGGGGGTGAGCTCGACGCCGGCGACGAGCGTCCCGGCCAGGCCGGCGACCTCCAGCCAGCCGCGCCCGCCGGGGGAGTGCACGGTGAACACGGCCGCGCGCGGCCGGTCCGGGTCGAGCACGACGGCCTGCAGCTGCGCGCCGGACAGGCCGATCCGCTCGACGATCACCACCGGGTAGCCGCGGGCGGTCCGCGCCGAGCTGACCTCGCGGATGCCGGGGGTGGTGTCGGCGAGGAAGTAGCCGAGGTCGGCGGCCTCCTCGAAGGGGCCGTCGACCGGGACGACCCCGGCGATGAGCAGCGCGGGATCGGCGTCGCGGTGTTCGACGAGGGCCAGCAGTCCCGCCCCCTGCCGGTGGGCGATCTCCGCGCACTGGACGGCGGCGGCTTCGAGGCCGAGGTCGCGGGCGGCGTCCGGGCCGCGCAGGCGGGCCATCAGCGCGTGCAACTCGGCGGTGGTGCGCTCGAGCGACTCCAGGTTCACCGGGGTGATCCCCGGAACGGCGGGCAGTTTCACCGGCCACCCAGTGCGGCGGCGAAGGCGCTGACGGCACCCGGCGGCGGCGTGACGGGCACGACGGGAGTCTTCGCGACGGTCGTGCCCAGCTCGCGCCCGACGGCCGAGAAGGTCTCGAGGTGGGCGGCGATTTCGGCGAGGTCGGGTGTTTCCGGTAGGGGGGCGCCGTCGCCGAGGGCGCCGAGCCGCTCGGCGACGCGGGCCGCTTCGGTGTGGTGGGCGCGTTCCAGCTCGCGGGCTTCGGCGAGGACACGGTCGAGCTCGGCTTGGCGGGCCACGAGCCGGCTGCGGGCGGCGGCGAGGTCCGGCTGGGCGGCGGGGGAGAACTGGGCTTCGGTTTCGGCTTGTTCGACATCATCGTGCGCGCGGGTGACGGCGCGGCGCGCGGCGGCGGCGAGGCGGTCGAGGTCCTCGGCCCGGCGGCGGTTCGCGAGGAGGGTGCCGGCCCAGCCTTCGAGCACCCCGGCGGCGGCGCGAAGGGCGTCCCGGGTGGCGGCGAGATCGGCGGCGGTTCGTGCGGCGCGGTCGGCGAGTGCTTGGGCGGACCGGCCGGCCCACTCCGGGATCGCGGCGGGAGCGGGGATGTCCTCGAGCCGGGCCGCGGTGGCGGAGTACCGGCGGGCGGCCTCGGCCACGACATCGGGGCGGCCGGGGACGGGATCGAAGCCGAGGCCGCGGAACTCAGCCATGGGCGCGGGCCGGTTGGCTGGGGGCGGGGTGGCTCGGTTTGGGTGCGGGGCCGGCGAGCGCGCGGCTTGGTTGGCTGGGGGCGGGGTGGCTCGGTTTGGGTGCGGGGCCGGCGAGCGCGCGGCTTGGTTGGCTGGGGGCGGGGTGGCTCGGTTTGGGCGCCGAGCCGGCGAGCGCGCGGCTTGGTTGGCCGGGGGCGGGGTGGCTCGGCTTGGGTGCGGGGCCGGCGAGCGCGCGGCTTGGTTGGCTGGGGGCGGGGTGGCTCGGTTTGGGCGCCGAGCCGGCGAGCGCGCGGCTTGGTTGGCCGGGGGCGGGGTGGCTCGGCTTGGGCGCCGGGCCGGCGGTGGTGTTGCTCGGCCGGTCGGGGGCAGGGTGGCTCGGCTCGGATGTAGGGCTGGCGATGGCGCGACTCGGCCGACCGGAGGCCGGGCGGGGCCCGGGCGCCGGGCCGGCGAGGGCGCGCTCGCCGGACGAAGGCGGGTTCCGGTCAGCCATCGGCTCGGCCCAGCTCCTCGGCGGCCGCAGCGTCCGTGGCGCGGTAGGCCTTCGCGGCCGTCCGGACATCGGCCGCCGCGCCGGCGAAGTCGTGCTCCACCGCCCTTATCCTGCCCGACCACTCGCCGGTCAGTGCGGTGAGCGCCGCCGCGACCGGACCCGGTCCGAGGTTGTCCGGTGGCTCCAGGGAGTCCGCGGCCGCTCGGTACTCGTCCGCCGTGTCCTCCAGTCGCAGCGCCAACGCGTCGAGGGCCGACGGGTCGGCGTGGAAGCCGGTCATTCGCCGAACACCGGGGGATACGCCGGCGGGAGGTCGTCGAGCAGGTCGTAGCCCTTCGCGTACTTGTCGTGGTGCTCGGTGTCCTCCTCGCGCCGAGTGCCCTGGCCCGGCGGGTACATGCCGTACCCGCCCGCCGGGCCGCGGCCGGCCGTTCCGCCCGGTCCGAAGTTCGACGTCCCCGCTCCGAACCGGCCCGCGCCGGCTCGGCCGCCCTCGCCGAGCGTCCCGGAACCCGGTGTTCCGGCCACCGGAACACCGGCGAAGCCGGGACCGTAGCCGGCGCCGGTGGGTCCGGCGGCGCCGATGACCCCGTCGAGCCCGCCCGCGGCTCCGGCGCCGGTGAACGCGGACGCCGTCGACGTCGAGTCGTCCGGCCCGGCGTGGGACCCCGCGTCCGGCGGCAGGACCGGGTCGCCGTGGACCGGGTCACGGTCGACCGGGTCATGGTGGACCGGCGGCACGGGCGGGCCCGGGGCGTGGGGAACCGGCGGCCGCGGATCGGTGCCGGAGCCGGCGGTCACCGGCGGGGCCGTGTCGAACTCCGGGGGCAGGCGGTGGCGGACTTCGTGGCTCGCGCTCTCGTACTGCTCCATCACCCGGACGGCCGCGGCCTTGGCGTCGTCGGCTTCCTTCTTCGTCGGCAGCTTGTCGTCGAGCAGCTGGTCCAGCATGTACGTGCCCTCGGGGCCGTCGAGCCGCTTCACCGCGTACCCCTGCCGGAACCACCGCTCGGCCCAGTAGTGCACCGGCTCGGGCATCCGCTGCCGGGCTTCGCTGACCACCGACGTGTACTCGTCGAGGCCGGAGCCGACGCGGTGGGCGTTCTCGCCCACCGTCGCCCCCCAGCCGGTCAGCCGGTCCACCGATGCCGCGGCCTGGTCCGCCGACGGCCCCTGCCACGACTCCTGCAGCTTCCGGACCAGCGCCGACACCTCCTCGGTCGCGGAGCTGACGCCGGCGGCCACCTCTTTCCACCACGCCGCATGCTGGCCGAGTTTCGCCGGGACCGCCGACTGCACCATGTCCCACAGCTCGCGGTGCTCGTAGCTGTCCCAGTTGATCCGGCCGAACGTGGCTTCCCGGTCGTTGACGGCCTTTTCGCGGCGGACCCGCCGGGCCTTCGCCCGCTGCCGCGCGGTCGGGGCGTGGTGCGTCGAGTGGAACTCAGGCATCGACGTCCCCCGTCGGCAGGGCCGCGGCGGCCTCCACGTCGTTGCCCTGGTGCATGGTCACGACCGTGTCGAGCGTCTGCCGCAGCGTCGCGAGCTCGGCGAGGTAGGACCGCAGCGCGGCCTGGACGCCGCCGGCCTCGGCGCCGCCGCGCACGGCGAACGACCGGCGCATCCAGTGGGCGACCGGTCCCTTGCCGTCGGCCAGGTCGGTGTCGAGGACGCGGGCCGTTTCGAGATGACGGCTCAGCTCGTCGTAGCGCTCGTCGATGGCCCGCTTGACGTCCTCGACCCCGTCGTAGTGGAGCTCGATGCGGCCGGTGCTCGCGCTGGTCACCGGCCCCGCGATGACCAGCTCGTCCGTCTCGCGCTGCCGTTCGGCGCGCAGCTGCCGCCGCGCGTCGGCCTCGTTCCGCACAGTCGCCATGGAGTTCCTCCTCGCCACCCAGGCGTCCATCCTGGCCAATGCCCGCCGCGTTGAGAAGACCGGCCCACCCGGGTGCACGGCTGGACAGGAAAGCTGCACGGAGGGATAGGACGGGGACGGGAATCGCCCACGCATTTCGGATCGGCATCGACAGCGTCGAATCGGACAACTTCGGATGCGCGTGGAATCGACCGGAAAAGTAACTTTCACCAGCGGAACGCGTGAACATTGACCTCGTCATCGACCGCTCTTATCGTGAATCCCGTCTCTCCGGTCCGGCAATCGGACCCATTCACGGCGCACAGCAGCCGCATTCCTGAAGCAGTGGATCCGGCGACGACGGCGGAGGAAACGATGAAACGGGTGATCCGCGGCCTGCTGGCCCTGGTTCTGCTGCTGCCACTGACGGTCACGTTCCTGACCAGCGGTTCCGCCGCGGCCGCCACCTTGACCAGGGTCACCGACTTCGGCGCCAACCCCACCAACCTCGGCATGTACGTGTACGTGCCCGACGCGGTGGCGGCGAAGCCGGCGCTGCTCGTGCTGGTGCACTACTGCGGTGGTTCGGCGGGCGGGATCTTCAACGGCAACGGTCACGACTACGCGACGGCGGCCGACCGGTACGGCTACGTCATCGTCGTGCCCGAGGCCACTCGTGACGGGCACTGCTTCGACGTGTCGACCAAGGCGGGCCTGACGCGCAACGGTGGCAGCGACTCCACCGGCATCATGTCGATGGTGGCCTGGGCCCGCCAGCGCTACAACGTGGACCCGGGCCGCATCGTGGTCAGCGGGTTCTCGTCGGGGGCCATGATGACCAACGTCCTGGCCGCCGAATACCCGGACGTCTTCGCCGCCGCGTCCGCGTTCTCCGGCGTGCCCGCCGGGTGCTTCGCGACCACGGACGGCTCGTTGTGGAACAGCCAGTGCGCGGGCGGGAACGTCGTCAAGACGGCGCAGCAGTGGGCCGACCAGGCCCACGCCATGTACCCCGGTTACACCGGCGCCTACCCGAGGATGCAGCTGTGGCACGGCGACCAGGACACCACCCTGGCGTACCGCAACTTCGGTGAAGAGATGAAGCAGTGGACCGCCCTGCACTCGCTGACCACGACACCGGCCTTCACCGACCACCCCCAGTCGTCCTGGACGCGGACCCGCTACGGCGACATCGGCACCCACGCCACCGTGGAAGGCGTTGTCATCGCGGGCAGCGGGCACACGCTGCCGCAGGCCGGGATGCTCGCGTACGCGATCTCCTTCCTCGGCCTCGACACCGGCGGCGACCCCGGAACCCGCAGCGGCCCGGTGCGCTCGGTCGCCGCGGGGAGGTGTCTCGACGTGCCGGCCCGGTCGACGACGCAGGGCACCCGGTTGCAGCTGTGGGACTGCAACGGCGGGGCGAACCAGACGTGGACCGCGACGGCCGCCGCCGAACTGACCGTCTACTCCGGAGACACGCTGCGCTGCCTCGACGCCGAAGGGGGCGCCACCAGCGCGGGCACGGCGGTGATCATCTGGGCGTGCCACGGCGGGACCAACCAGAAGTGGCGGAGCAACGCCGACGGCACGGTGACCGGGACGCAGTCCGGGCTCTGCCTGGAGGCCGCGGCCGGCTCGACCGCCAACGGGACCGCCGTGCGGCTGGGCACCTGCAACGGTGGCCAGAACCAGAAGTGGACCGTCCCGGCCCCGGCCGCCCGGTGACCACGGCAGCCGGCCCGCGCGAGAAGGAGGGCACCGGGATGTGGCGACGAGGCTTCGTGCTCCTGGCCGTGCTCGGGGTCGTGCTCGGCCTGACGACCGCCGCGCCGGCGTCGGCGGCCGACAACCCCTACCAGCGGGGACCGGATCCCACCCCGGCCGGGATCGCGGCGGACCACGGCACGTTCGCCACGGCGCAGACGACCGTGCCCAAGGGCAACGGTCTCGGCGGCGGGGTCGTGTACTACCCGACGGACACGACCGCCGGAACCTTCGGCGCCATCGCGATCGCCCCGGGCTACGGCACGGAGTGGCGGTGGTACGCGTGGCTCGGCCCGCGGCTGGCCTCCTTCGGGTTCGTCGTCGTCGGCATCGAGACGAACAGCCTCGACGACTACGCCGACGCCCGGGCTGACCAGTTGCTCGCCGCACTGGACTGGCTGGTGACGAGCAGCCCGGTGCGGGACCGGGTCGACCGGAACCGGCTGGCGGTGGGAGGCCATTCGATGGGCGGCGGCGGCGCACTCGTCGCGGGTACGCGCCGGCCATCGCTGCTGACCGCCGTCGGCATGGCCCCTTACGTGCCCAACGGGAACCTCTCCGGCATCAAGATCCCGACCGTGCTGTTCGGCGGCCAGACCGACACCACGGTCACCCCGGCGTACCTGGCCAGCGCCTACGCCACCATTCCGGCGACCACCCCGCGCGCCTACCCGGAGATCGCCGGCGAGGGCCACGGCTTCGCCGCCGGTGGCGGCGGCGGGAATTCCGGCGCCTTCGCCCGGGTGATGATGGTGTGGCTGAAGGTGTTCGTGGACGCCGACACCCGGTACTCGCCGTTCCTGTGCCCGTCCCTGTCCGACACGAGGGGGATCTCGAAGTACCAGGCGAGCTGCCCGCTCGGGCCGCCGGGCGGGACGCAGCCGCCCCCGGAGACGTCCCGGCTGGTCAACGCCAACGCCGGCCGGTGCCTGGACGTGCCGGGCCAGGCCCAGGCGAACGGCACGCAGGTGGCGCTGTGGGACTGCAACAGCGGCGACAACCAGCGGTGGCAGACCACAGCCGGCAAGCAGCTGCAGGTCTACGGCAGCAAGTGCCTCGGCGCCGACGGCACTTCGCCGGGCGCGAAGGCGGTCATCGGCGACTGTGCCGGTGGGACGGCCCAGCAGTGGAACGCCAACGCCGACGGCACGATCACGAATGTGCAGAGCGGACTGTGCCTGGACGCCTCCGGCGCCGGAACGGCCAACGGCACCAAGGTGATCGTCTGGACCTGCAACCACGGCGCCAACCAGCAGTGGAACCGGAACTGACCCGCATGCCCCGCTGACCCGGCCCCGGACCCGTTAGGCTGAACGGAGTCGTCGGTACGGCGCCGTTTCGTCGGGAAGCCTGGGAGCATGGGACCGGAGTACTTGCGAGATCTCGTCGATACCCTGCCGGTCGTCGTGTGGGAAGCCGATGCCCGCGACGGGCGCTACTCCTTCGTCTCCGGCGGTTCGGCCGCCCTGCTGGGGTACCCGCCGTCGGCGTGGTCGGCCGATCCGGCGTTCGCGCTGTCGGTGGTCCACCCCGAGGACCGCGACCGCTACGCGCGGGCCCGGCGGGAGGACCGCTACGACGTCACCTTCCGCGGGATCGCCGAGGACGGCCGCGCGGTGTGGTTGCAGGAAATCGGTGAGCGGCAGCCCGGTGGCACGAAGATCCGCGGCGTGCTGCTGTCGGCGTCCGAACGGCGGTCGGAAGCGGAGCGGCAGCGGTTCGTGGCCGGATTCGAACGCGGATTGCAGGACCTGGACGACGCCGAAGGGGTCATGGAGTACGCGGCGCGCAGCCTGGGGGAGTACCTCGGCGCGGACCGGTGTGCCTACGCCGAAGCCGAGGACGACGAAGACCACTTCCTGATGAGCGGCGATCACGCGACCGGGCTGCCGCCGCTGCCCGGCCGGTTCGCGATGTCGGACTTCGGCGGCGGGTGCATGCGGGCGATGCGCGCCGGCGAGCCGTGGGTCGTGGCCGACAGCTTCCACGACGAGCGCCTCGGGCCGGCGGACCTGAACGCGTACCGGGTGACCGGCATCCGGGCGGTGATCTGCGTGCCGCTGCGGCGCGGCGGCCGGTTCGTCGCGGCGATGGCCGTGCACCAGGCCACCGTCCGGCACTGGACCGCCGCGGAGATCGA
Organism: Amycolatopsis sp. cmx-13-12; assembly: GCA_049998155.1. Lineage (GTDB taxonomy): Bacteria > Actinomycetota > Actinomycetes > Mycobacteriales > Pseudonocardiaceae > Amycolatopsis. Next base: position 291,167 of record JAEBES010000005.1, read on the forward strand.
GCTCGTCGAGCTCATCGTCGCCCGGTGCTGGGAATCCATCCAGCGCACCCACGCCGGGCGGGCGCTGCGCGACAGCGAGCAGCGCCACCGGTTGCTGGTCGAGCGCGCCACCGACGTGATCTGGGTGCTCGACCGCGACCTGCGCTTCGCCGAGGTCAACCCGGCGGCCTGCGAACTGCTGGGGTATCCGCGCGACGCGCTGATCGGCACCCCGATCGCCGGCCTGCTCGACGACGGCGGCGCCGAGCGGTGGCGGCAGCTGATCGCCGAGCCGGGCCTGGTCCGGGAAAGCACCGAGGTGCACCACGTGCGCCGGGCCGACGGGGAATCGATCGCCCTCGAACTCGGCATCCAGGTGACGCCGTCCGGAGTGCAGGCGATCGGCCGGGACGTCACCGAACGGCGCCGTCGCGAGGCCGAGCGGGAGCTGCTGCTGCAGCGGGAACACGAGATCGCCGAGACGCTCCAGCGCAGTCTGCTCCCGCGCGAGCTGCCCGCGCTGGCGCGGGTGGCGGCCTCCGCGCGTTACCTGCCGGCGGCGGTGCACGCCCAGACCGGCGGGGACTGGTACGAACTCGTCGAGGTGGGGGCGAGCCGGATCGCGCTGTCGGTCGGGGACGTGGTGGGCAAGGGCCCGCGAGCCGCCGCGGTGATGGGGCAGCTGCGCAGTGTCCTGGCCGCGAGCCTGCTCGACGGGCACGGCCCCGCGGCCGCGCTGGAGCGCCTCGACGCCTTCGCCGCCCGCACCGGAGGCGCGGCCGGGACGACCTGCGCCTGCCTCACCCTGGACTGGCAGACCGGCGAGCTGCGCTGGGCCGTGGCCGGGCACCCGCCACCCCTCGTCGTCGAGGACGGCACGGCCCGGCTGCTGACCGGCGGCGACCGCGTCCTGGGCGGCCCGGACCGCACGTCCTACCGGGAGGAGGCGGCCACACTCGGGCCGGGTGCGTCCGTCGTCCTCTACACCGACGGGCTGGTCGAACGCCGCGACGAGCGCATCGACGAAGGCCTGCGCCGGCTGTGTGCCGCCGCGGCTCGGGCCGCGGCTTCGGACCCGGAACAGCTGGTCGCCTCGATCACCGCCGACCTCCTCGACGGCGGCCAGGAAGACGACGTCGCCGTGCTGGCGATCAGGCTCCTCCCGGAACCGCTGCGGCAGCGGGCACCGGCGACGACCGCGGTGCTGGCGCGGCTGCGCGAAGACGTCGCGCGGTGGTCGGCGCTGGCCGGGTTGAGCGGAGAACTGCGCCAGGACCTCGTGCTCGCCCTCGGCGAGGCGGTCGCCAACTCCGTCGAGCACGCGTCCGCCGGCGAGGTGCGGTACTCGGTGTCCCGGACCGCCGACGGTCGCGTCGAGGCGTCCGCGGGCGACGACGGCCGCTGGCGTCCGGAGCCGGCCGACAACAGCCACCGCGGCCGCGGACTGCTGATCATCAAGGCGGTCTCCGAGGAAACCGCCATCGATCACGACGGCGACGGCACGACGGTGCGGTTCCGGATCGCGCCGGACCCCGCTTCGCCCCGGGCGGCGGCACCCGTGCTCGAAGCGGTCCCCGCTCCGGCCATGCTCTCGGTGTCCGAAGCGGACCCCGGCGTCCTCGTCCTGGGCCTGACCGGAGACCTCGACCTGGAGACCACCGGCCAGGTCGGGCCGGCGGTGCTCGCCCGCCTGGAAGCGACGACAGCCGGTCAGGTGGTCCTCGACCTCACCGGACTGCGGTACCTGAGCAGCTGCGGCATCGCGCTGCTGCTCGACGTCGCGGTCCTGGCGCGGCGGAAGAACGCGGCCGTCACCGTGCGGACCACGGCGCTCTCGGCGCCCGAGCGGATCGTCCGGCTGGCCGGGCTGGCGTCGGCGTTGACCGTGGACACCGGCACACCCTGAGCCGGCAGGCGGGGGCCTACCGCCACCACGGGCGATGGCGCTGGGTGGCCACCACGCCGGCCGGCTCGACGAGTTCGGCGAGCCGGGCGGAGACGTGCTTGAGGTGCTCGTGGACCCACAGCGCGCAGGCGAGGTCGCGCACCGAGGCGCCGGGCTGCTGGAGAAGGTCCGGGAAGGCGGGCGGGGCGAGCATGGGGACGTCGCCGTGGTCGGTGCGGTCCAGGCGGGAGGCCAGGTGGTCGTACCAGGCGGCGAGCTGGCCCGCCTGGTCGCCGAGGAGCCGGCGGAACGGGTCCGGGTCGACGTGGGGGTTCGGGAGCCCGGCCAACGAGTGCGCGGTGAGCCGCGAGCGGACGGTCCCCATGACCAGCCGCCACAGGTCGGGCCGGGGGACGTGCTTGGTGCCCTGCTCGCTGCGGAACCCGCGGAGCGCGTCGTCGAGGCGCGCTCCGGCCGCGGTCGCCGCGGCGGGGGAGGGTGGGTCGTGGCGGAGGCCGAGCGCCCAGTTCGCGGCCGCCGACAGGTACGCGCCGCCGGCGCGGAAGGCGTCGGCGAGGTCGTCGGCGACCACGGCCCGGGCGCCGCGGGGCCAGAACAGCGCGCCGGCCACCAGGCACACCGCGCAGCCGATCGCGACGTCCTCGATCCGCACGACACCGATCTGCCAGCCGGCCGGTGCGAGCAGGTTGAACAGCACCGAGACCGTCACGGTGAAGGCCGCCTGGCCGGCGGTGAAGGGCAGCGCGCCCGGCGCATAAGCGGCGACCAGCACCGCGATCGGGAGGGCGATCCAGAGCGCGGGCGCGCTGGTGCCGATGACCAGCAGCAGCACCGCACCGACGACGACGCCGAGTGCGGTGCCGAGCAGCGCCCGCAGCGCGGTCGACCCGGTCGCCGCGGCGTTGCCGCGCAGCACGGACAACGTGCCCAGCACCACCCAGAACCCGTGTTCGACGCCGCTGGCCCCGGCGACGACGACCGCCGCGGTCAGGGCCACCGCGCCCCGGAAGCTGTTGACGAACCACACCGACCGCAGGCTCGTGTGCGGCGAAACGACCCGGGCCAGCGAGGCCATGGAGAGCCGGCCGGAAAAGCGTGTTCGTCGTCCGCCGGCGGCGCGGGCTTCGGTGACCGCCGCACGGACGGCGAACGCGCCGGTGCGCACGTGGAAGGAAAGGTGGACCGCGTCGACGTAGCCGGGATCGCCGGATCCCAGCGCGCGCAGCCGCTCCACGCTCGCCTGGATCCGGCGGTCCAGCTCGCCGGCGTCGAACGAGCCCGGCGCGCCGGCCATCAGCCGGGAAACCTCGCGCAGGCCGGCGCTGGTCTCGGCGAGTAGTGCCCGTTCGACCTCGGGTGCTCCGCTCAGGTCCGGGTACTCGCTCGTGGTGTCGGCGATGACCGAAGCGCACCATTCGAGCAGGCCCACCAGCGTGTCGAGGGCCTGGTCTCCGGCGGCCAGCCCGGTGGGGCGGTAGGGCGTCGCGGTGAACTCGTCGATCAGGTGGTGCTTGGCTTCGACGGCGGCTTCGTGCGCTGTGTCCACGTTCGCGTCGCCGCGCAGGGCCGCGTCCAGGTGGTCGGCCAGCGCGCCGGCCGCTCGCGACGCCGCGTCCCGCAGGGCCGTGGCGGGGGACCGGGGTGACAGCAGCAGGACGGCCGCGGTGCCGACCACCGAGGCCAGCCACCAGCCGCCGAGGCGGGCCGGCACCATGCTCATCGTGCCGGGGGAGGCGGCCGGGAGGACGTAGGCGAGCAGTGCGGCGACGCCCCCGGCGGCCGCGTTCGGTCCGGCGACTCCGCCGAAGAGCACCAGGAAGGTGACGGCGAGCGTGACGACCGCGGCCAGTGGCAGCGACGCGCTGGCGGCGGTGCCGATGACCAGCAGCACGCTGCCCGTGACGGCGAGTCCGAAGTGGGCGCGCAGCTTGTCCCGCCGATCGCCGCCGAACGACGCCATGACCAAGGTGGCGAACCCGCCGAAGGCGGCGAACGTCGCCACCTGCAGATCGCCGATCACCGTGACGCTGAACGCGAAGAGGGCGGGGACCACCAGGGTAGCGCGGACGGCGCGCAGAGCGGCGCTCCCCGACCACCGCGGGATCCAGTCCCGGGGCGCGGCCGGGCGGGTCTTCTGAGCGGGTGAGTCGATCGCCACCGGCCGAGCATAGACGGCGACGGCGTCGCGAACACCCGAGGTGAGACGGCCGCTGATCAGACGCTGAAGCGGTCCGGATCGGCCGCGGCCCAGTCCGCCGCCCAGTCCGGCGGGGGTTCGGACAGCAGCTGCCCGGGCGCGACCCAGTCGTACAGTTCCGCGTAGGACAGCACCCGGTGGGGGTCGACGCGGCGGCGGAGCATGTGCGGTCGCAGCTCGGCGGGGAACCGGACGCCCATCGAGCCCATGATCTGCTGCGCGCCGGCCACCGTGGCGCGCTGGAACCGTTCCACCCGCAGGGACTTGTCTGCGACGTCCAGTGCGCGGGCGCGGCGCGGGTCCTGCGTGGTGACGCCGGTCGGGCAGCGGTTGGTGTGGCAGCGCTGGGCCTGGATGCAGCCGACGGCGAACATCATCGCCCGCGCCGCGTTGGTGTAGTCGGCGCCCTGCACGAGGCGCTTGACGATGTCCGCGCCGGTGGCGACCTTGCCACTGGCGCCGAGCTTGATCCGGTCGCGCAGGCCGGTGCCGACCAGTGCGTTGTGGACGGTGATGAGGCCTTCGGTCAGCGGGGTCCCGATGTGGTCGGCGAACTCCAGCGGCGCGGCGCCGGTGCCGCCTTCGGCGCCGTCGACGATGATGAAGTCCGGCGTGACGCCCTCGGCGAGCATGGCCTTGCAGACGGCCAGGAACTGACGTCGCGACCCGAGGCAGAGCTTGAACCCGGCCGGCTTGCCGCCGGCCAGTTCGCGCATCGAGGCGATGAACCGGACCAGCTCCCGCGGCGTGGAGAACACCCGGTGGTAGGGCGGGGAGATGACGCTCTTGCCCTGGGGGACGTCGCGGACGCGGGCGATCTCCGCGTTCACCTTGCTGCCGGGCAGCACGCCGCCGATGCCGGGTTTCGCGCCTTGGGACAGCTTCAGCGACACGCACTTCACCGCGTCGTGCGCGGCTTTGTCCGCGAATTCCGCTTTGTCGAAGTCGCCGTCGGAGGTCCGGCAGCCGAAGTAGCCGGTCCCGATCTCCCAGACGAGGTCGCCGCCGTGCCGCAGATGGTACTCCGACAGCCCGCCCTCGCCGGTGTCGTGGGCGAACCCGCCGAGCGCGGCGCCCTTGTTGAGGGCCAGGATCGCGTTCGCGGACAGGGAGCCGAAACTCATCGCCGACACGTTCAGCAGCGCCATGTCGTAGGGCTTCGTGCAGTCGGGGCCGCCGATCCGGACCTTCGGCGGATCGTCGGGCGGCGTCACGGGCGCCATCGAGTGCACCAGGGACTCGTACCCGTCGGCGTAGACGTCGCGTTCGGTCCCGAACGGCTCTTCGGCGTCGGTGCCCTTGGCGCGTTCGTAGACGATGCTGCGGATGTCCCGGTCGTACGGGCGACCGTCGAAGTTGCGCTCGACGAAGTACTGCTGCAGCTCGGGCCGCAGCGCTTCGAGCAGGAACCGCAGGTGCCCGAGGATCGGGTAGTTCCGCAGCACCGAGTGCCTGCGCTGCGCGAGGTCCCAGCACCCCACGCCGGCGAGCAGGAGCAGTGGTACGGCGAGCAGCCACCACCAGGGGCCGGCGAACAGGGCCAGCGCGGCGACGCCGAGTGAAAGCAGCGACAGGACGGCCACCACACCGAATCTCAACACGGAACCGAAGCTAACGGCGGCACCGGCCGAACGCAGGGTGAGCAGGGCGATCACGCCACTGATGGGGCATTCGTCCCGTGCACCGGCGGGATCACCGATGCGGTGGTGTGCGGCGCGGACGGCCGGGGTATCCGCCCCGCATGACGTCGATCGGCTACTTCCTTTCGTGCGAGCAGTACGGTCCCCGCGAGCTCGTCGCCCAGGCCCGGGCGGCCGAGCGCGCCGGGTTCCAGCGGCTGTGGATCTCCGACCACTTCCACCCCTGGAACGACGCGCAGGGCCAGAGCCCGTTCGTCTGGTCGGTGATCGGCGCCCTGTCGGAGGCCGTTTCGCTGCCGATCACGACGGCGGTCACCTGCCCGACCGTCCGGATCCACCCGGCCGTGCTCGCCCAGGCCGCCGCCACCGCCGCGGTCCAGCTGGACGGCCGGTTCGTGCTGGGCGTCGGCTCGGGGGAGGCGCTCAACGAGCACATCCTCGGCGACCCCTGGCCCTCGGCCGGGCAGCGGCTGGAGATGCTCGAGGAAGCCGTCGAGGTCATCCGCAAGCTCCACGCGGCGGGGGTGCGCGGCGAAGCGGTGAGCCACCACGGGACGCACTACGAGGTGCAGGACGCGCGGATCTACACCGTGCCGGACCGCCCGGTGCCGATCTACGTGTCCGGGTTCGGGCCGCAGGCCACGAAGCTCGCCGGCCGGATCGGCGACGGGTACTGCACGGTCGTTCCGGACGCCGACCTGGTCCGCGCCTTCCGCGAAGCCGGTGGCGGGGACAAGCCGGTGCAGGCCGGGATGAAGGTCTGCTGGGACGCCGACGCCGAAGCGGCGCTGGACCGGGCGCACAAGCTGTGGCCCAACGACGTCCTGCCCGGACAGCTGGCCCAGATCCTGCCGCGGCCGCAGGACTTCGAAGCCGCGACGTCGTTCGTCCCGCGCGAGGACGTCGGCGAGGCGATCGTGTGCGGCGACGACCCGAAAGCGCACGCGGAACGCGTCCGCCGGTACGTCGACGCCGGCGTCGACGAGATCTACGTGCAGCAGGTCGGCGCCGACCACGAGGGTTTCTTCCGCGGCTGGCAGGAGCACGTCCTGCCCGAGTTCCACTGACGCCCCGAACCTCAGTCCCAGGTGACGGGGAGGCGGTCGATCCCGTAGATCGGGTGGGCGTGCCGGAACGGCAGTTCACCGGCGGGAACGGCGAGCCGTAGCCGGGGCAAGCGCCGCAGCAGGGCGGTCAGCGCGATGTGGAGCTCGAGGCGGGCGAGGTGGTGGCCGAGGCAGAGGTGTTCGCCGTGGCCGAAGGCGAGGTGGTGGTTGGGACTGCGGCGCAGGTCCACCTCGTCGGGACCGGCGAACTCGCCGGGGTCGCGGTTGGCGATGTCGGCGGCGGCGATGACGCCCTCGCCGGCGCGGATGGTCACGTCGCCGAGCCGGACGTCGGCCGTCGCGACGCGGCGGCGGCCGAAGTGGGTGATCGTCAGCAGCCGCAGCAGTTCGTCGACCGCGGTCGACGGCGGGCCCTCCGTGGTGCGGAACGCCTCGGCGTGCTCGGGGTTGTCGAGCAGGAAGGCCGTGGAGAGGGCGATCTGGTTGGCGGTGGTTTCGTGGCCGGCGACCAGGAGCAGGATGGCCGTGGCCACCGCGTCGGACCGCGAGAGCGCACCGGTGGCCACCTGCTCCGCGTTGAGGCGGCCGAGCAGACTGTCGCCGTTTCGCCGGTGCAGCAGGGTGCCGAGGTAGCGGGCGAGCTCCGCGGTGGCGGCCCGGTTCGCCTCGCCGCCGGCGGAGTCGTCCAGCATGGCGCGGGCCCGGTCTTCGAAGAAGGCGTGGTCTTCGTAGGGCACGCCGAGCAGGTCGCTGATGACGATGGACGGCAGCGGCAGCGCGTACCGGGCGACCAGGTCGGCCGGCTGGGGCCCGGCGGTCAGTTCGTCCAGAAGTTCGGTGGCGGTGCGTTCGATGGCCGGTCGCAGCGCCTCGACGCGGCGCACGGTGAACTCGCTGATGAGCATCCGGCGCAGGCGGGTGTGTTCGGGGGCGTCCATCGAGATGAACGAGCCACGTCCGGTGCGCCGCCCGCGGCCGGCCGGGCCCCGGGCGGGGTAGCCGGGCCGGTCGGGGTCGACGCTGAAGCGGCGGTCGGCGAGCACCGCCCGGACGTCGGCGTACCGGGTGAGCAGCCACGGCGTGCTGCCGTCCCAGATCCGGACCCGGCCGATCGGCGCGTCGCGTTGCCGTTCGGCGAGCCGGGGCGGCGGCGAGTACGGGCACGCGCGGGGCAGGGGAAAGGCATCGACGTCGGTCATGCTTCGTCCTTCGTGGCGACGGGGTGCTCGGAGAGCCGCGCCAGCAGGGGAGCGGCCAGGTGGAGCACGCCGCGCTCGGTCTCGCTGAACGTCCCGAGCGCGGCGGCCAGCCATGCGTCGCGTTCGCGCATGTCGGCTTCCAGCGCGGCCGTGCCGTGCGCGGTGAGGTCCAGGACGACGCTGCGCCCGTCGAACTCGTTGGGCGACCGGCTGATCAGGCCGTCGGCCTCGAGTTCGGTGAACACCTTGGTCAACGCCTGCGGCCGCTGCGCGTCGGCGGCGGCGATCTCGCCGGGACTGCTGGCGCCGTACTGGGAGAGGTAACCCAGGACGCCGACCTTGGCCGGGCTCAACGCCCCCGCCGAGCGGCTGCCGCGCAACCGCCGCGCGAGCCGCAGCACGCTCCGGCGCACCGCCTTGACCGTCTCGTCGTCATCCACGAGTAGTACTATATTGAGTATCAATCTCCAGGACAAGTCGCCGTGGCGAGTGTGCTTAGTTCTGGAGTTGTAACTAAATGCGGTGGAAGGTGATCGTGAAGCCGCTGCAGGAGGCGCACTGGTACATCGTCTGGTTGCCCGGCTCGGTGTCCTGTTTGGACCACGCGTACGCCTTCGGGCAGTGGGACTTGATCGCGTCGCTGTAGCTCGTCGGGGCGTCGCGGTTCGGGTTGACGCAGTTGATCAGCGTGCCGGCCGGGGAGTACTGCCGGTTCGCGGCCGGGCAGTAGGGCAGCAGGTTCTCCGGGCAGCCCGCCGTGCCGCACGACGCCGAACCCGGTGGCACCGTCGCGTTGACCGGCTCGATCGTGATCGGCACGGAGAACGCGTTGACGTAGCTGACGTCGTACCACGGGGCGAGGCCGTCGGCGGTGTCGAAGTTGAACTCGGCCAGACTGGCCGGCTGTTCACCGGTCGCGCAGTGGTCGGCGTAGGCACCGCAGTCGCCGACCAGGCAGTGGAAGTCCCGGCCGGAGGTGCCCGTGCACCCCTGGCGTGCGAAGAACTTGCCCCGCCAGTGGCCGGGCGCCGACGTTTCGGGGATCGTCACGGTCGCCGACTGCCCGTCCGCCAGTGCCGGCAGGCTCGCGAAGTTGACCGACTGGTCGGCATTCACCGTGCTGCCGAGCCAGATCGTCTGGCCGGAGCGGTTGACGAACGTGACGGTGTGGTTGCCCGCCGCCGTGGCCGGAGCCGACGGCGAGCTCACGGTCAACGCCACCACGATCGCCGCGGCGACCGCGAAGAAGCGCCTGGAAAACATGGGTTCGACCTCCGTTCGTTCCGAGAAGGGTCAGGCGGCCCGGTAGGCGAGGCCGCTCGCGTTCGGGGTGGTGCCCGTGTAGAGGCCGGTCGGGGTGGTCGACGTCGAAAGCGAGAACCAGGCGTAGCGCTCGACGAACGACAGTCCGTTCAGCATCGCCGTGGACCGGCTGACGAAGTCGGCCTGCTCGGCCGCGGACGGGTACCGCGGGGTGGGGCCGGAGAAGTCGGTCAACGCGTATTCGGTGAGCCAGATCGGCCGGTGGTAGCGGTTGTACACCGCCTGCAGGTAGGACTGCAGCTGCCCGGTCGCGGCGGCCGAGAAGTCGCCGCCGTACCAGTGCAGCGGGATGAAGTCGACGCGGTGGCCGCGCGCGGCCGCGCCGCTCATGAACCGGTCGAGCCAGCCGCCGGGCGTGTCGCCGCCGTAGGCCACCGCCGGCGCGTCGAGGCGCATGCCCGTCGCCTGCAGCTGCGGCCACAGGTCCAGCGCCGTCTCGACGGACATGCTCGCCTGGCCGGCCAGGTCCGGTTCGTTGAACGCGAGCAGCGTGCTGCCGGCCGCCTTCGCCCGCTGCAACTGCTCCGCGGTGACCGAGCCGCGGCCCCAGATCATCGGGACGAATTCGGTTCCGGCCGGTGCGGTGATGCCCTGGGGGTCCGCGGCCCAGGTGTAGAACCACCGCGCGCCGACGTCGCCGAGTGCGGCCGTGACGCCGGAAAAGGCGGCCGCGCTGACGCCCTTTTTGGTACCGGCCGCCGTCGCCGGGGCGGCCAGGCCCCCGACGGCGGCGAGCGCCACGGTCACGAGGACCAGGAGTTTCCGGAACTGGTTCATGCCACTTTCTCCGGCCGGGTCACGAGCGCACGAACGTCCAGGTCACCGGGATGTTGCCGAGGCCGGGGTCGGCGAGCTGGGCGAACGCCGGCTGGCTGAGGTCGATGTGTGCGCTGTCGCAGCTCGGGCACTTGTCGACCACGGGCACGGTGATGGTCCGGCCGTTGTACGACACGCGGATGGACACGCCCCGGCACAGGGGGTCGTTGTTCGGGTTGGCGGTGGTCCAGTACGCGGCCGGCGCCGCGACGAGCAGCTGGGTGGCGGCGTTGATCTGCGTGCCGCAGGCGCCGAAGCCGGCGTCGTTGTAGTAGGTGGCGCGCCCGTTGATCGGCTGGTCGAAGGGAATGTCGGCCCAGGCCGTACCACTCGTCGTCAGCGGGAGCGTGGCGGCGGCGGCCAGCACGGCGAGCGACTTGATGGTCTTGCGCATTCCGTTCCTTTCTCTCGTTCATGACGAATAACCGATTTCCGCGGTGCCGCGCCAGATGCTACTGACCGACGCAATACTTCGCTATGACAAAGAATTGTCCGGACAAGATTCGCTGTCATCGTTGACAACAGAACACTTTTCGCTCAATTCGAATTCATTGGCCACGGTTGTCCGAGATTTCGGAAATCGTCGTCAGAGCAGCCCGGCGGTGGCGGCGTGCGCGGCGGCCGCCGCGCGCGAGGACACGCCGAGCTTGCCGCGGATGTTCGAGACGTGGCGATGCGCGGTGTGGGCGCTGATCCCGAGCCGGCGCGCGATCTCCTGGTCGCTCAGCCCTTGCGCGACCAGGCGCAGCACGTCGAGTTCGCGTTCGGAGAGCGCGTGGCGCGGCGAGCCGGCCCGGCGGGCGGGCCGCCCGGCGCCGAGGAACTCCCGCACGGCGCGGACGAGCCCGTCCACGTCCCCGCGCCAGGGCAGGTGGTCGGTGCCGTCGAGCGGGACGAAACCGGCGCCGGGGATCCGGGCGGCGACGTCCTGGCCCAGTGCGAACGGGATCGCGCGGTCGTGGCGGCGGTGCAGGACGAGTGTCGGCACCTCGATCGCGCCCAGCCGGTCTCGGACATCGAAGGCGTACACCGCCGCGAGCGAGCGTGCGGCTTTCTCCGCGGGGAGGCTTGCGCGCTGGAACCGGACGAACTCCGCGCGCTCCGCCGGGGTCGCGGTCGGCAGGAAGAGGTCGGCGAGCACCCGGGACCCCACGCCCCAATGCCGTCCGACGACCGCCAGCAGGGAATCGCGGGCCTCCGGCGTGGCGATCTCGGCGCCGCGGGCGTAGCTGCCGTAGAGGACGAGCCGCTCCACGCGGTCGGGGTGGGCCGCCGCGTACGCCATCGCGGCGCAACTGCCGGACGACCCGCCGAACAGGCTCACCTTCTCGCCGGCCGCGTCGACGACGGCGCTCAACGCGGCCACCTCGTCGGCGAGCGAGGTGACCAGCGGCCCGCCGGGGTCGGACATGCCGGCGCCGGGCCGGTCGTAGCGGACGAGGGTGAACCGGTCGCCGAGCAGGTCGGCGAACCGGCGGAACACCGGGTTCCGCCAGTCCAGTTCGAGGTGCCCGCACCACCAGCCGCCGACGACCAGCGGCGGTCCGGCACCGACGGTGGCCCAGGCGAGGGTGCGCTCACCCGCGGCGGTGAACCGCACGACCTGGTCTTGTCCCGGCATTCCCCGAGCGTAGGCCGTTGCCGGGACCCGCGTGGCCCGTTCCGGCCAGCCCCCGGGATGGCCCGAGCGGGCGATGCGGCGGGTGGCCGGTGGCTGGTGTGCTGCGTCGCGTCGGAGCGTGGAGGAGGAGCGATGGCCGGAGGGGACAGCGTGGGGGCACGGGACGGGCTCTGGGAACGGTTCGGGGCGGCACTGTACGAACCGTTCCTGCGCCGGGGGGAGCGGCTGGGCATGGCGGGCCGGCGCGGGGACCTGCTGCGGCGCGCGCGCGGCCGGGTGGTCGAGATCGGGGCGGGGACCGGGCTCAACATCGGCCACTACCCCGCGACGGCGGAGGTCGTGCTGACCGAGCCCGTCCCGGCGATGTACCGGCGACTCGAAAAGCGCGTGGCGGGCCGCACGGGGATGCGGCTGGTGCAGGCCCCCGCCGACGCGCTGCCGATGGGGGACGCCAGCGTCGACACCGTCGTGTCGACGCTGGTCCTCTGCACGGTGCCCGACGTCGACCGCGTGCTGGCCGAGCTCGCGAGGGTGCTGCGCCCCGGTGGGCGGCTGCTGTTCTGCGAGCACGTGCGCGCCGAGGACCCGAAGCCGGCGCGCAGGCAGAAACGGCTGGCGGGGCCGTGGGCGGCGTTCGCGCAGGGCTGCCGGTGCGATCGCGACACCGTCGCGCTCCTCAAGCAGCGGTTCGACATCGAGGACCTGAGCACAGCGCGGTGGCGTGGGATGCCATCGGTGGTGCACCCGCTGGTCATCGGAACCGCGACCCCGGCTCGCTGACCTTGAGCTGCGTTCCCTCGTTCCATGGTTCAATGACTGTTGAACCTGTCGAGCGAAGGATCCAGACATGACGCACGGAGAGCAGCACGAGGGCGTCCTGATGACCGGGCGCAACGGCACGGAGGGGACCAAGGCCTTCTACATCGAGATCGAGGCGCGACCGGACAAGGTGGCCGAGGTCAAGGCGATGTTGCGCGACATCCTCGGGTGCGTGGAGGGCGAGCCGGAGACCGGGCCCTGGTACGGCGTGCAGTTCGGGCCGACCACCTTCGGCATCTTCGAGGTGTTCCCGAGCATCGCCGGCCGCCAGGCGCACGTGGACGGTGGCGGCGGGGACATCTTCCGGGATTTCGAGCGGATGAACGACATCCTGGCCGCACCGGCCCACGTGCACCGGCTGGACGTCCTGTTCAGCAAGCAGATCTTCACCGCCGCGGGCTGACCCCGTGTCCGACCGGCCGCACCCGGACCTGGCCGGCCTCGGCCTGGCCGATGTCGTGCGCGGATTCGCTGATCCCGTCCGGCTGCACATGGTGCGCACGATGGCCGCGCTCGGCGAATGCGAGTGCTCGCGTGTCTACGCCGATCTCGGGCTGAGCAAGTCCAACGCCTCCCACCACTTCCGGGTGCTGCGCGAGAGCGGCATCCTGCGGCGCACCCAGCGCGGCAACCAGCAGTACGCCGCGCTGCGCCGTGCCGAGCTCGACGAACGATTCCCCGGCTTGCTCGACGCCATCCTCGCCAACGTCCACCGGCCGGAGCGCGAATGTTAAGCAGCGCCGGGAGAAGTTGTCACTCGGCGGCGGCCTGGTAACACGCCGGTGTTCCGGATGAAACCGTCCGGAAATGGCTCGCCGGTGCACTGATCGGCATGAACTTCCAGCTCGACGGCCTGCACCGGCCGGTGATCGTGGTCGGCGGCGGCCAGGCGGGACTGTCGATGTCCCACTGCCTGACCACGGCCGGGGTCGGGCACCTGGTGCTCGAACGCGAGCGTGCGGGGCACGAATGGCGGGCCCGCCGCTGGGACAGTTTCTGCCTGGTCACGCCGAACTGGCAATGCCGGCTGCCCGGATTCCCCTACGCGGGCGAGGATCCGGACGGGTTCATGGTCCGGGACCAGATCGTCGCCTACCTGGAAAACTACGTGGAAGCGTTCGACGTCCCGCTGCACGAGGGCGTCGAGGCGACGCGGCTGCGGCAGCTGCCGGGCGGCGGGTTCCGGCTCACGACGTCGGCCGGGGAGCTGACCGCCGACCACGTCGTGCTGGCCACCGGCCCGTACCAGGTGCCGCTCAAGCCGCGCCTGGCCGAACGGCTGCCCGAGCACGTCCTCCAGCTGCACTCGGCCGAGTACCGCAACCCCGCCCAGCTGCCCGCCGGGGACGTCCTCGTCGTCGGCACCGGGCAGTCCGGCAGCCAGATCGCCGAGGACCTGCACCTGGCCGGGCGCCGGGTGCACCTGGCCGTCGGGTCGGCGCCGCGGGTGGCCCGGCGCTACCGCGGCCGGGACGTCGTCGCCTGGCTCGACGACATGGGCTACTACACCCGGGGGATCGACGAGTTCGCCGACGCGGACGCGGTGCGGTTCCGCGCGAACCACTACGTCACCGGCCGCGACGGCGGGCACGACATCGACCTGCGGGCGTTCGCCGTGGACGGCATGCAGCTGTACGGGCGCCTCAAGGACGTCCGAAGCGGACAGCTGGAGTTCGCGGCCGACCTGCGCCGCAACCTCGACGCGGCGGACGCGGTGGCCGAAGGCATCAAGGACTCGATCGACGCCTTCATCGCGCAGCGCGGGATCGTGGCACCCGGCGAGGAGCGGTACCGGCCGGTGTGGGAGCCGGCGGACGGGCCCCGCACCCTCGACGCGGAAGCGCTTTCGGCGGTCGTGTGGAGCACCGGGTTCGGCCGCGACCACCGGTGGATCGACGTCCCGGTGTTCGACGGCAAGGGCTATCCGACGCACCACCGCGGCGTGACCAGCTGTCCCGGGCTGTACTTCCTCGGCCTGCCGTGGCAGCACACCTGGGGCTCGGGACGGTTCTGCGGTGTCGCGGCGGACGCGGAGTACCTGACCCGGCGGATCACCGGCGGCGGGCGGGGTGCCGACGTCCGGTGGCTCTCCGGCACGCCGGTGAGCACCTATCCGGCCGATGACGACTGGGTCGCGCCGAGGACCGTCGCATGAACCGCTGGACGAACGACGCCCACCGCCACCTGGGCGTGCTGCCCGCGTACCCCTTCTACGGCGGCCCGCCGGTGGCCCCGGCGACCGGCAGCCGCGCGACGATCGCCGAACTGCGGTCCGATCTGGACCGGGAAGGCACCGAACGCGCGCTGGTGATCCCGAACTACGGCGTCCCGGACCCGGCGATCGCGTTCTCCTTCAACGAGCTGTGCGTCGAGGCGGCGGCGAAGGACGACCGGATCAGCGCCGCGCTGTGGGTGTCACCGCGTGCCGAAGACGCCAATCGGACCGAGGAAGCGCTGAAGCTGGCGGGCGAGGACGGCGTGCGCGCATTGAAGCTCAGTTTCCTGCTGGGCGGCCGGGCAGCCGACCCCGCGTGCCGGCCGCAGCTGGACCGGATCTTCGCCACCGCCCGGGAGCACGACCTCGTCGTGCACGTCCACACCTCGCCCGGGGCGGCGTCCGACATCGACGAAGTCGGTCAGCTCGTCGACGCCTACGCCGACGACGTCAAGCTGCACCTGGTTCACTTCGGCGGCGGGATGAGCGGGCACATCAAGCTCGTCGGCGGCCGGTTCTTCGACTGGATCGCCGCCGGGAAGCAGGTCTACACGGACCTGTCGTGGGCGATCGGCTTCACACCGCGCTGGCTCGTCGAGGAGATCTCGAAGCGGGGCATCGGCCACGACCGCGTGCTGTTCGCCTCCGACGAGCCCTGGGGCGATCACGAGGGCGAACTCGCCAAGCTGGCCGCCGCGGCCGGCGACGGCGAACTGGCCGAACTGGTTTTCCGCGGCACGTTCGACGTGCTGTACGGACCGAAGAAAGGGAAACAGACCGATGGCAGAGCTGACCGAAACCGAGAAGACCAGCCTCGACGAGATCCCGCACCCGTCGCTGCCCCAGGGGTCCAACCTCTACGGCGGGACGAAGGTCTTCCCGGACTACCAGGCTGAACCCGGCCAGAGTTACTTCACGCTCGTGCACGGCATCGCGCACGAGTCGTCGGTGAGCTTCGTGGCGATCCTGCAGGCCACGCGCGCGCTGCGGAAGGGTTTCGAGGCGGCGATCTACTTCTACGGCCCGGGTTCGCTCAACTGCCTGGCCACCCGGGGCTTCCCGACCACCGGCAACGCCGCGTTCCCGGGCGAGCTGAACATCAACGACCAGCTCAAGACGTTCATCTCCGAGGGCGGCAAGGCCTACTGCTGCCGGTTCGGCCTGTCGCTGCACGGTGCCCGCGAGGAGGACCTCATCGAGGGCGTCATCCCGACCCACCCCCTGGACGTGCAGGACGCGCTGATCCACTACGCGCGCAAGGGCGCCATCATCAACTCCACCTACATGTTCTAGGGAGCTGTAGTGCGCGTTGGCATCGAAGGAGATCTGGACACCCGCGCCGACATCGCCGTCCGCGGGGTGCGTGTGGACGCACCTGTGCAGCGCAGCAAGGGCGCCGGGCCGAGCGACGACGGCCACCTGGTCGTCGACGGTGCCAACGCGACGCTGCCGCTGAACCCCGACAGCCCGTACGAAGTCCGCGACGGCCGGATCCACCGCGGCCCGGTCGACCTCGGCCTCAGCGTGACGCCGGTAGCGCGGCCGCGGTTCTACGATCTGTCCACTTCGGACGGAACTTCGTACCGGAAGATCGCCCTGCTGCACGGAAAGGACGTTCTCGCGACGACCGTCGTGCAGACCTGCATCCGGTACGCCGAGGACCAGCGCTGCCGGTTCTGCACCATCGAGGAGTCCTTGCGGGCGGGGGCCACGGTGGCCGCGAAGACCCCGCAGCAGCTCGCGGAGGTCGCCGAGGCGGCGGTGCGGCTCGACGGCGTCCGGCAGATGGTGATGACGACCGGGACCACGGCCGGGCCGGACCGCGGCGCCCGGCACCTCCTCCGGTGCGTCCCGGCGGTGCTCGACGCCGTGCCGGGCCTGCCGATCCAGGTGCAGATCGAACCACCGGGCGACCTCGGCGTGCTCACCGAACTGCGCGACGCCGGGGCGAGTTCGATCGGCATCCACGTCGAATCGCTCGACGACGACGTCCGGCGGCGCTGGATGCCGGGCAAGTCCACCGTGCCGCTGACCGAGTACGAGGCCGCGTGGGCGGAGGCGGTCCGCGTCTTCGGCCGCAACCGCGTCTCGACCTACCTGCTGATCGGCCTCGGCGAGGACCCGGACGACCTGGTCGACGGCGCCGGGCGGCTGATCGGCATGGGCGTCTACCCGTTCGTCGTCCCGATGCGGCCCATGCTCGGCACCCTGGCCCGTCGTGACGGCGCCACCGCGCCTGCGGCGTCGCTGGTCGCCGAGGTCTCGAGCCGGGTCGCGGCGCTGCTGCGGGCCGCCCGGATGACCGGGGCCGACCAGGGGGCGGGGTGCGCCGCGTGCGGTGCCTGCGGCCTGCTCAGCGCGGCGGGAGGCTGACGTGGACCACGACATCCTCGCGCTGCTCGGTGACGTCCGCAGCGTCGCCGCGCGCCCGGCGTTCCAGATCGAAGAAGCCGACCACAGTGGACTGACAGCCTACCGCGCGTTGCGGCACGAAGCGTTCGTGGCGCGGCAGGGCCTGTTCGCCGGGCACGACCTCGACGACCACGACACCGACCCGCGCACGGTCGTGCTGGTCGCGCGGAACACCGCCGGGGACGTGCTCGGCGGGGTCCGGCTCGGCCCGGCCACGGCAGGCGTGGACCTGGGCTGGTGGCGGGGCGGGCGCCTGGTCGCCGCTCCCGGTTCGCCGTCCGGCGTCGGCTCGGCGCTGGTCCGCGCGGCCTGCGCGCGGGCCGAGGCCGAGGGCGCGCTGCGGTTCGAGGCCACCGTGCAGACCCGCACCGCCAAGCTGTTCACCCGGCTCGGCTGGGAGCGCGTGCGGCCGGTGACCGTCGCCGGCCACGACCACGTGCTGATGCGGTGGCCGATCGGCCGGATCGCCGCGCTCGCCCGCGCGACGAAGGCCGCGCTCGGACCCCTGCTGCGCGGGCTGACCGGCGTGCCCGGCTTCGTCGGCGACGACGGCGTCCCGCTGCCGGGCACCGACGTCGTCGCGGCCTGCGACGCGATCATCCCGGCCATGGTCGAGCGCGACCCGGAGTGGGCGGGCTGGTGCTCGGTGCTGGTCAACCTCAACGACCTGGCCGCGATGGGTGCCACGCCGATCGGGTTGCTCGACGCGCTCGGCGCCCGCGACGGGTCCTTCGCGGCCCGCGTCCTCAGCGGACTGCGGCGAGCGAGCGAGGCGTACGGCGTGCCGGTGCTCGGCGGGCACACGCAGTTCGGCGTCCCGGCTTCGCTGTCGGTCACCGCGCTGGGCCGGACCGACGACCCGGTCCCCGGCGGTGGCGGGAAGCCGGGACAGCGCGTGTGGCTCACCGCCGACCTCGGCGGCGGCTGGCGGCCCGGCTACACCGGCCGCCAATGGGATTCGACGAGCTTTCGCAGCCCGGCCGAGCTGCGCGAGCTGCTCGGTTCGGTGGCCAAGGCGAGACCTTCCGCGGCCAAGGACGTCTCGATGGCCGGCATCGCCGGCACGCTCGGGATGCTCGCCGAGGCGTCGGGCTGCGGTGCGGTGCTGGACGTCGAGCGCGTGCCGCGACCGCGGGGAGCGTCCACAGGGGATTGGCTGACCTGCTTCCCGGGCTTCGCGATGCTGACCGCCGGTGCCCCGGCACCCGCCGGACCGGCGCTCACCGCGGCCTGCGGCGAGCTGGTCGCGGGCACCGGCGTCACGCTGCGCTGGCCCGACGGCGAACGGACGACCGCCATCGACGACGGCGTCACCGGATTGGGGAACTCATGACGACACTGAGGATGGCCGCGGTCGCCGCGCCGTTCGACCGCGACCTCGAAGCCGACTTCGCCCGCATCGAGAAGCTGATCGGCGAGGCGAAGGCCGAGGGCGTCCGGCTACTCGCCCTGCCCGAGGCCGCCCTCGGCGGCTACCTCGCCAATCTCGACGGCGAGGCCGAAGGGCCGCCCGCGCTGGCCGCCGACGGCCCGGAGCTGGCGCGGCTGGCCGCACTGGCCGGGGATCTGGTGGTGACCGCCGGGTATTGCGAACTCGCCGACGGCCGCCGCTACAACTCCGCGGTGTGCGTCAGCGGCGACGGCGTCCTCGGCCACCACCGCAAGGTCCACCAGCCCCTCGCCGAGAACGCCAGCTACGGCGCGGGCCGGGAGTTCGCCGCCTTCGACACGCCGGTGGGGCGGCTGGGCATGCTGATCTGCTACGACAAGGCGTTCCCCGAATCCGCGCGGGCCCTCGCCCTCGACGGTGCGGAGATCGTCGTCTGCATGTCCGCCTGGCCCGGCAGCCGCACCGAGCCGGCCGCCGACCTCGCCGAAGACCGCTGGAAACGCCGGTTCGACCTGTTCGACCGGGCCCGCGCGCTGGAGAACCAGATCGTCTGGCTCTCGGCCAACCAGTCCGGCACCTTCGGCGACCTGCGGTTCGTCGCGAGCGCCAAGATCGTCGACCCGGGCGGCGAGATCGTCGCCGACACCGGCGTCGCCGAGGGCATGGCCGTCGCCGAGCTCGACGTCCGGGAGGCACTGGCCACGGCCCGGCGGTCGATGGCCCACCTGGCCGACCGACGGCCCGAGGCCTACGCGTTAGTGTCCCGTGGATGGGGCAGATCCGCATAGGGGCCGTGGCCGCGCACTTCGGCCGCGACCTCGACTTCGACCTCCAGCGCATCACGACGCTGATCGACCACGCGCGCACGTCGGGCGCCGCGCTGCTGGTGCTGCCGGACGCGGCCCTCGGCGGCTACCTCGCCGACCTGCGCCACCCGGACCCCGACGCGCTCCCGCCGGCCCTCGACCCCGACTGCGCGGAGTTGAAGACCATTGCTTCGCTCGCCGCGGAAATGGTCGTCTGCGTGGGCTACTGCGAGGCCGACGGGCCGCGGCGCTACAACTCGGCGGTCTGCCTGACCGGTGACGGCGTGCTCGGCCGGCACCGCAAGGTCCACCAGCCACCGGGGGAGAGCGTCGCCTACGCGCCCGGTGACCGGTTCGCCGCGTTCGACACCCCGGTCGGGCGGCTGGGCATGCTGATCGACTACGACAAGACCTTCCCCGAATCGGCCCGGTCCCTCGCCATCGACGGTGCCGACATCGTCGCCTGCCTGAGCGCCTGGCCGACCAGCATCACCAACCGGGCACCGCGGATGGCCCAGGACCGCCAGTCGCGGCTGTTCGACCTGTACGACCAGGCGCGGGCGGCGGAGAACCAGGTCGTGCTCGTCTCGTCCAACCAGACCGGCGCGATGGGCGGGATGCGGTTCCTCGGCCAGGCCAAGGTCGTCGGGCCCGGCGGCGAAATCCTGGCCCGGACCTGGTCCAAGGCCGGGATCGCGGTGGCCGAGCTCGACGTCGAGCAGGAAGTCGCCAACGCCCGCCGCGTCCTGCACCACCTGGGGGAGCGGAAACCTTCGGTGTACCGGGAGGCTTGATGCGGATCGCCCTGCTGAGCTACTCGACCAAACCCCGCGGCGGGGTCGTGCACACGCTTGCGCTCGCCGAGGCGCTGGCGGAACTCGGCGAGGACGTCACCGTGTGGACGCTCGGGCGTGGTGGCGACGCGGGCTTCTTCCGGCCGGTCGACCCGCGGGTGCGGCTGGCGATCGTCCCGTTCCCCGACGTGGCCGGCGAGTCCGTGGGCGAGCGGATCCTGCGGTCCATCGCCGTGCTGCGCGCGGCCTTCACCCCGGACGCCTACGACGTCGTGCACGCCCAGGACTGCATCAGCGCGAACGCCGTCGACGCCTGTGTCCGGACGATCCACCACCTGGACACCTTCACCACCCCGGAGCTCGCGGCCTGCCACGAACGCGCGATCGTCCGGCCGTACGCGCACATCTGCGTGTCGGCCTCGGTGGCTGCGGAGGTCCGCGACGGCTGGGGCATCGAGGCGGCGGTGATTCCCAACGGCGTCGACTACGCCCGCTTCGCGACGGCCTCGCGCACGACGGAGCGGGGCCGGTACGTGCTGGCGGTCGGCGGGATCGAACCGCGGAAGGGCTCGCTGGACCTGCTGGAGGCGTACGCGTTGCTGGCGGAGCCGGAGCTCCGTCTGCTGATCGCCGGTGGTGAGACGCTCTTCGACTACCGCGACTACCGGACGCGGTGGGAGAAACGCGCCGCCGAGCTGGGCGTGGCGCCGGTCGTGCTGGGCCCGGTCGCGCACGACGAACTGCCGTCGCTGGTGGCCTCGGCGGCGGTGTTCGCCTTCCCGTCCACCAAGGAGGGCTTCGGACTGGCCGCCATGGAGGCACTCGCCGCCGGAGTGCCGGTGGTCACCCGCGACCTGCCGGTGCTGCGCGAGGTCTTCGGCGGCGCCGCCCGGTTCGCCACCGACCCGCCCGGTTTCGCCCGCGAGCTACGCGCTGCACTCGACGGCTTCGACCCGGCACCCGGGCGGGCCCTGGCCCGCCGGTACACGTGGGCAGAGGCGGCCGACCGGCACCGCGCTTTCTACCGGAGCCTGCGCGGCACCTGCCCCGAGTGAGCCCCGGGGCGGGTTAACTGAATCGTGACAGGAGGGCGAGGGCGGCGGTAAAGCGAGCCACCGATGCTGGCCGCATGACCGAAACCGAGGGACCGCCGAAGACCGCCCGGCGGGCGAGGGACTCGATGAGCCGTGAGCTGATCGAGCTGGCGGCGCTGTTCATCGCCACCGGGGTGGCCGATCTGTTCGTCAGCACGTTGTCGCACAACCGCGTCGGGCCGGTCGTGCTGTTCGCCCTGGGCGGTCTCCTAGTCGTGACCGCCGCGTGGCGGCGATGGTGGACCCACCGTCCGCGGCCGGCACCGGCGCGCGGTACCACCGACCCGGCGCGGGCCGGGGTGGCGTGGCGGGTGCGCGCCACGATGCGCGACGTGCCGGGGAGCCTGGCGGGGGTGACGGCCGCGCTGGCGGCCCACCGCTACGACATCGTCTCGTTGCAGGTGCTCGCGGTTCCGGAGGGTGTGGTGGACGAGTTCTTCGTCCGCGCGCCGGCCGGCGCGACGGCCGCGGACATCGCCGGCGTCACCGAACTGGGCGGTGGCCGGGACGTGCGGGTCGTGCCGGCGGACGTCCACGAGTTCGTCGACCTGCCGACCCGGGTGCTGACGATCGCGGCCGCGCCGGAACCCGATCCGGAGCAGCTCCTGCTGGCGGTGCTGGGCGAGTGCGACGTCGAACGGAAACCCGCCGGGCGGCGCGGGAAAGGGGCGGGCATCGACGGAACGGTGATGCGGCTGGTGGACGTCGACGGTGACCTGGTGGTGAGCCGGCCGTTGCTGCCGTTCACCCCGGCGGAGTTCGCCCGGGCCGAGGCCGTCCTGGCTCTCCTGCGCCGCCTCACCTCGCCACCCGCCGCCAAGGCCTCGTGAGTCATGGCTCCAAGAACGCCAGGGCTTCGGCGACGAACTCGTCGTGGTACTGGAAGATGCCGCCGTGTCCGGAGTCGGGGTAGAGCGTGAGCCGGGCGTCGGGCAGCCGCCGGGCCAGGTCGGTGGAATTGCTGCTGGGCACCATCCGGTCGTGATCACCGTTGGCGACCAGGACCGGCTGCCGGACGACGCCGAGGTCGGCCGGTTTCCGGGTGCCCCAGTCGTGAATGGCTTTGAGCTGGTTGCGGAATGCGGTGACGGAGATCGGCTTGTCGCGGCCGTCGGTGCGTTCCTTCAGCCGGTTCACGAATTCCCGGGCCGCGGTCTTGCCGGTGGCGGTTCGGGTGAAGAAGAGGTATTCCTTCGGGTCTTTGCGGGTCAGGGTGGCTCTGAAGGTGTCGAGCAGGGTGACGGCGGTGACCTTGTCGATGCCTGCGCCGCCGGCCGGGCCGGTGCCGGCGAGGATCAGCTTGCGCACCAGGTGTGGTTCCTCTTCGGTGATCACCTGGGCGGCCATACCGCCCATGGAGAATCCGAGGAGGTCGACCTGGTCGTGGCCGAGCGCCCGGATGAAGGCGACGGCGTCGTGGGCCATCGCGGGCACCGTGCGCGGCGTGGTGCCCTGTGAGGCACCGACTCCACGGTTGTCGAAGGTGATCACGTGGTGCCGTGCGGCGATGCCGTCGACGACCCGGGGGTCCCAGTTGTCGAGGACGCCGGCCAGGTGGTTGAGGAAGATCACCGGGATGCCGGTGGCCGGCCCGAGCTCCCGGTAGGCGAACGTCGTTCCGCCGACGTCGACGGTCTTGGTCGGTGCGGTCCGGTAGGTCATGGTCGAGCTCCTGTCTCTTCTACCTTGATGACGGCTTTTCCTTTGGGTGTCCCGGTCAGCGGCCCATCCGGTTGAGCTTGCGGACGCCCTTGTCGAAGGCCGGTGCGGGGGAGAAGCGGCGGAGCAAGCTGACGCGCCCGGCCGTCGGACCCGCGGTGTAGCGCAGCTTCGGTTTCGGATCGGTGGCCGCCGCGGCGACCACCTTGGCGACGAGGGCGGGATCGTCGCCGCCGCGCATCGACTCCTGCATGACTTCGTCGAAGACGCGCCGCCGGTGCGCGTAGATGGCCAGTGGCGTGTCGGCCTGTACCTGGTTGGCGTCGAACGGGGTGTTCACCGGGCCGGGCTGGACCCGCAGCACCCGCACGGCGGCGCCGTTGGCCCCGATCCCGGCGTTGTTGACCAGCACGTCGAGCCGCCCGAAGCGGTCGAGCACCTGCTCGACGACGTTGGCGACCGACTCGCCGCTCGTCACGTCGAGGTCCAGGTACGTCACGCCGCGGCCGGCGGTCAGGCGCGAGGTGTCGCGGCTCGTTCCGATCACGGTGAACCCCGCGTCCGCGAGGATGCTCATGGGTACCATCCCTTTATATTATGACCGTACTACCATAAGCACAGCCGAACCCCGAGTACAAGGGTTCGGGCGGATTTGGATTATGACCGTACTAACATGGGAGGCAGGCTGAGTGGAGGAGCGCGTAGTGCGGTACGGCAAAGAGCACAAGCTGGCGACGAGACAGCGGATCATCGAGACCGCCGGACGGCGTCTCAAGCGCGACGGCATCGACGGCTCCGGGGTCGCCACGCTGATGAAGGACGCGGGCCTGACCAACGGCGCCTTCTACGCCCACTTCGAGTCCAAAGAGGACCTGGTCGCCACCGTCGTCAGCGAGCAGCTGCGTGGCCAGCGGGAGTGGCTCGCTTCGTTCGCACCCGGTCGCGCCGGCGTCGAGGCGATGGTGCGCGCCTACCTCTCTCCCGAACACCGCGACCAGCCCGAGGAGGGGTGCCCCTCCGCCGCCCTGCTCGACGAGCTGAGCCGGTGCGCGGACGCGACCAAGCAGGCCTACACCGACAGCGTGCTCGAAGTCATCGATGACGTCGGCGCCCGGCTGGTGCCGGACGATCCGCAGTCGGTCCGCGCCGGGGTGCTCAGCCTGTACGCCCTGATGGTCGGAACTCTGCAGCTTTCCCGCGCCCTCACCGACCGGCAGCTCGCCGACGCCGTGCTGGAGCAGGGCATCGGTAACGCCTTGGCGGTGCTCCGAGGTCTCTGACGCCCCGCTTCGGCGGATGGTCGAGCCTGGCGACATCGCCCATCTTATGGCGTTCCTCGCCGACCGGATGAAGCTCGCGATGGATCGCGAAGTGCCCGAATACCCGACCGTCCGCGCCGCGCTGGTCGGCGAGCTCGTCGTGAACCCGTCGCTGACCCTCGAGGAGTCCCTTCGCCACGAACGCCGGGAACCGAACCAGGTGGGCTGATGGCCGGCCGGGAGGGTCGGCACCCTCCCGGCCGGGCCGCTCAGCGGCCCACGGTCACCGAACCGGTGAGCGGGCCGAGCCGCACGGTGTGCGGGCCGCGGGCCAGGTTCCGCAGCTCGAACGTGACGCACGCGGTCCGGCCCGGCCACACCGATACCGGCCGTTCGGCGGCGAGCACGCCGTCGATCCACAGCACCGCCTGGTAGTCACCGGCCGTTTCCCCGACGTCCTTCACCGACGCGGTGATCCGGACGGGCGACCGGTCGTGACCGTCCTCGGTGCGGAGATCGGCCACTGCGAAGCGCGGCGCGGGCCCGGGCGCCCGGTCGCGGACGAAGATGTCCGAGCGCCCGTTCGTGTCGTCCTCGACGAGGTTCGCCGCCTCGCTTTCGAACGCCACGTACTTGCCGTCGGTGCTGATGGACGGAAAGTCGCTGTAGGCATCGCCTTCCTGACCGCCGAGTGCGCCGGAGACCTTTTCCGTCTTCGCCGTGCGCAGGTCGCGCACGAACACGTCGGACGCGCCCCCACCGTCGCCGGGCACGAGGTTGCCGGCGAAGCTGAAGAACGCGACCGCGGTCCCGTCCCCGCTGATCCGCGGGCTCGCCGTGTAGGAATCGGCCCCGCCGGTCCCGCTCGCCGCCTGCGACACCAGCGTGTTCGTGCGCGCCTGCCGGTCGTAGAGGTAGACCTGGGACGGCCCGTCGGCCGGGCTGACGACGTAGGCCACCTTCCGGCCGTCCGCGCTGACCGACGGCTGCGTCGCCTCCGCCCCGCCCGGCGCCGGGATCACCTCCGTGGTCCCGGACTTCCGGTCGCGCACGAACACATCGCGGTGGCCGTTGCCGCCACCGGGCACGAGGTTCTCCGCGCCGCTTTCGAACGCGACGAACCGGCCGTCGCCGCTGACGCTCGGCTCGAGCGAGTCCCCGTCCGCCGGTGCGCCGCCGGCGCCCACCGAGACGAGCTCGGTGGTCCCGGCCACCCGGTCGCGCAGGAAGATGTCCTGCTTGCCGTTCGTGTCTCCCGGCACCAGGTTCGTGGCCTGGCTGAGGAAGACCGCGTGACGCCCGTCGGTGCTGAACACCGGCTGCCCGGACAGCCCGTCGGCCTGCTTCCCGGCGGAGGACACCGAAATCAGCTCGGTCCGGCCGGTCCGGCGGTCGCGGGCGAACGAGTCGGGAATCCCGTTGGTGTCGCCCGGCACCAGGTTCGTCGCGCCGCTGAGGAAGCCGAGGTACCGCCCGTCGGGACTGATGGTCGGGCTGATCGACCAGGCGTCGGCGCCAGTGCCGTCCGAGGCCGACGAGATCCGCTCGATCGCCCCGGTGCGCCCGTCCCGCGCGAAGACGTCCATGTCGTCGTTGGTGTCGCCGGGCGCGAGCTCGCCGGACGCGCTGGCGAACGCGATCACGCCGCCGTCACCGCTCATGGCCGGCCAGAAGGTGTGGGCCTGGATCTGCCCGCCGTCCCGGGTCAGCGAGACCCGCTGGGTCGCGGGTGGCCGCGGGAGCGCGAAGTCGGCCGCGGCGGGCCGGTGTCCGCTCACGACGACCTGCCGCGGGGCCGTGGCCGAGATGCCCGCCGCCGAACCGGCCACCCGGTAGGTGCCCTCGGGCACGTTCTGGACGGTGTAGCGGCCGTTGCCGTCCGAGACGGCGGTGAGCTCGTCGAGCACGTCGAGCACCCGGACCGTCGCACCCGGCACCGTCGAACCGGTCGGCCCGTAGGTGACGCGGCCGCTGATCGTGCCCCGCGGGGTCGGGTTCAGCGTGACGCGCAGCGCCGTCTGCTTCCCGGCGGCCACCACGGTCCGCACCCGCTGGTCGTGATACCCGAACCGGGAGAGCGTGAGGTCGTAGCTGCCGGCGGGCACCCGGATCCGGAAGTGCCCCTCGGCGTCACTGCTGTAGGTCCGGCCGGTGGACGCGACCGTGATCGTGGTCTTCGCCAAGGGCTTCCCGGACGCGGTCACCGTGCCGGTGATGCCGCTGGCGAGCCGGGCCTCGGCGACGGCGGCGGCCGCGTCGATCCGGCCCGCGCCGAAGCGGGTGTTCGGCCGCGCGCCGTAGCGGTTGTCGAAGAACGACGTGCCGGTGAGGATCTCCAGGGTCTCGTCCGGGGTCAGCTTCGGGTTCGCCTGCAGCATCAGCGCGACCGTGCCCGAGACGTGCGGGGTCGCCATGGACGTGCCGCTCAGCAGCCCGTACTCGCCGCCGGGCAGCGAGGACAGCACGTCCACACCCGGCGCGGACAGGTCGGGCACGACGTAGCTGTCCGGCCAGCTCGCCGGGGCGTCCACCCAGTCCTTCTTCCGCACGACGCCACCGCAGGAGAAGTCGGGCACGTTGTCGCCGTCGTCCGTCGCGCCGACGCCGGTCGACTCGAAGACGTTGCCGGGCGCCGCCGAACCGCCGGGGACGCAGTCGTTGCCGATGGCGAACGCCGGGAACGCGCCGGCCAGGTGGATGTTGCGGGCCGGCTCGACCAGTTCGCTGCTGTAGCCCTCTTCGCCGAGCGACATGCTCACGACGTTCGCGGGTTTGCCCGCCGGCTTGCCGTCGGCGT
Organism: Amycolatopsis sp. cmx-13-12; assembly: GCA_049998155.1. Lineage (GTDB taxonomy): Bacteria > Actinomycetota > Actinomycetes > Mycobacteriales > Pseudonocardiaceae > Amycolatopsis. The sequence goes on from JAEBES010000005.1 coordinate 318,160, forward strand.
CGTACGGCGCGATCGCCCACTGCATCCCGGCGATCACCTGCGCCAGCGTGCCGGAGCCGCCCGGGATGACGAGCCCGGCCATCAGCTCCGCGCCCGGGGCGACGCCGATCTGCGTGCCCGAGCTGTGCCCGCCCGCGATGGTGCCCGCCACGTGCGTGCCGTGGTAGGAGCTGTCGTGGGGGGTGGAGTGCACCGGCGAGCCGTCGGCGGCGAACTCCAGCCAGCCACCGGGGTGCTCCGGGTTCGCCGGATCGGCGCTCACCAGCTTGCCCGCGAGGTCGGGGTGGCCGGTGTCGATGCCGGTGTCGAGGATCGCCACCCGCACCCCGGCGCCGGTGGTGCCGTCCCGCTGTACCCGGTCGGCGCCGATCTTCGACACGCCCCACGTGACGGCCGCGTCCGCCTGGGCCTTGGCCTGCTTGCGCTGCGGCTCGGTCGGCGTCTTCAGCGTGAAGTTGGGGATGACGCGGTCGACCAGCGGCAGCGCGGCCACGGCGTCCAGGGTGGCCGGGGTGGCCCGGACGAGGACCATGTTCTTGAGCCAGAACGTGTTGACCACCTGGTCGCGGCGGGCGCCGACCAGGTCGGTGACCGGGGCCTGCATGGCCTTCGCCGAATCGGTGAGCGTGCGGCGCGCGGCGTCCGGTGAGGACGGCGCGAGGCCCCGGTCCTTCAGCACGACGACCGCCTCGAACCGGGTGCCCGGACCGGACCGGGCACCGGCGATCCGGTCGAGCAGTTCCTTGGCGATCTTGTGGTGCGCGGCCGACGGGGGTGGCGGTGCGGCGGCGGCCGTCGCCGGCGGGGCGCCGAGTGACCCGGCGGCGACGAGCACCGCCAGGGCCCACCGGCGGCCACGGGTCCGCGAGGCGGACAGGGACATGGGGGAACTCCTTCGCTCCGTCAGGTTCCGGCGGACAAGCGAGACGGCGCGCCCCGTGTGAGGTTGCGCGCCGTCGACGTCCAAACGGTGCATGAGTGATCAACGCGTGACAAGCTCACGGAGGCGGCGAATTCCCGCCAGGTGGCGGAAACCCGACAGGGGAGGAGCGGCGGTGCTGGAGCCGATCGGGCTCGGTGACGCGGAGGAAGCGGTCTACGATGCGCTGGTCCGGCGCACCCGGGCGACGGTGTCCGAACTCGCCGGGGACGCCCACCGCTCGCTGCCGGTGGCGCGGCGCGTGGTGCGGACGCTCGTCGGGCTGGGCCTGGCGACGCGGGCGGCCGGGCGGCCGACGCGGTACGTCGTCGTCCCGCCGGACCGGGCGATCGAGGCGGTGCTGCGCGAACGGGAGGCCGCGCTGCGCGACACGCGCCGCCACATCGGCACGCTCATGGAGATGTACCGCGCGAGCACGCGGTTCGCGCACCCCGGCGAGCTGGTCGAGGTGATCACCGGGCGGGACGAGGTCAACGAGCGCTGGGGCCGGATGCAGCAGGACATCCGGGTGCAGATGCGCGGGTTCGACCGCCCGCCGTACGCCGCGCCCCGCGGGGCCTCGGACTCGAACGAGGTCGAGCTGGGGCTGCTCGGCCGCGGGGTGAAGTGCCGGGTGGTCTACGACAAGAGCGCGATCGAGCTCCCCGGGCGCATCGACGACATCGAGCTCGGGATGCGGCACGGCGAGCAGGCCCGGATCGACGGCGACGTCCCGATGAAGCTCGCGATCGCCGACGACCGGCTCGCGATCATCCCGCTGATGCGGCCCGGCGACCCCGCGCTCACCGCGTCGTACCTCGTCCACCCGTCACCGTTGCTGGACGCCCTGATCGCGCTGTTCGAGGCGGTGTGGACCCGCAGTGTGCCGGTGCGGTTCGGCGCCGCCGAACCCGGCGAGCTGTCCCCGGAGGAAGCGAAGCTGCTGATGCTGCTGGCCTCCGGCGCGACCGACAAGGCCGCCGGGCGGTCGCTGGGCTGGAGCGAGCGGACCGTCCAGCGCCACGTCACCAAGCTCATGGCGCGGGTCGGCGCGCAAACCCGGTTCCAGGTGGCCATGGAGGCCACCCGGCGCGGCTGGATCTGAGGACCTCATCCCTCGGTGACGTTGAGCGGCTGGTTGCGCCGCCTCAGCAGGATCGCGGTCAGGCCACCGGCGATCGCCGAGGCGACGCCGAGGACGGCGAGCGCGCCCTGGAGGCCGCCGGTGCCGGTTCCGATCGCGGCGAGGGCGAGCGGGCACACGAACTCGCCGAGGAACAGCGTGCCGGTCCACAGGCCGGTGCCGCGGCCGCGCTGGTCGAAGGTGAGCCGGTTGACCGCCCACGTCAGCAGGGTGGGCAACAGCATGCCGGTGCCGAAGCCGGTGAGCGCCGCGCCGACGGTGATGACGACCGGTGCGGTGGTGGCGAACACCAGCAGGAGACCCGCGGCGGCGAGACCGAATTCGACGGGTAGCAGGACCCGGGGTGTCCGGCCGGACAGGCGGGTGAACGCGATCGCGCCCGCGGCGGTCGCCAGTGACATGATCGCGGAGATCGCGCCGATGGTCCCGGTGGCGGTCACGCCGACGCCGGTGAGCACGTAGGACAGTTCGACGATCAGCGCGTAGAAGACGACGCCGCCGAACAGGGTGACGAAGCAGGGAACGGCCAGCTGCCGCCAGGGCAGGCGCGCCAGGTGGCCGGCCGGGCGGCGGTGCGGCTGCCAGAGCTTGCGCGCCATGGGGATCGCCAGCGGGGCGGCGACGGCGTACAGCCAGAACGGCGTGCGCCAGCCCGACGCGCCGAGAACACCGCCGAGCGCCAGGAACACCGTGGCCGACAAGGTGGCGACCAGGGTCTGCAGGCCCAGGTACCGCGCCCGGCGCGCGCCGGACCAGTAGTCACCGATGAGGGTGGTGCAGCAGGTCATGATCGCGCCCTCGCACAGCCCGACGAGCACCCGGCTCGCGAGGATCGCCCCGAGTGAGTCCAGGTAGAGCGGCGCCGTCCCGAACACGCTGTAGGCCAGCATGGCCAGCAGTAGCAACCGTTTCCGGTCGATCCGGTCGACGACGACGCCGGCGAACGGCGCGGTCAGCCCGATCAGCAGGGCCGGCGCGGTCAGCACGATCGGGACGAGGACGTCCGCGCCGGGCGTTCCGGCGAACGCCTGGGACAGTTGCGGCAGGACCGGAGCGATGAGGACGGCGCCGAGCACCGACAGGCAGCTCCCGGCGAGCAGCAGGAGCAGCTGGACCGGCCCGGCGGTCATCCGCCGGCCGGTGGCGGCGGCTGCCGGTGACAGGTTCACGGCTGGGGTTTCGGGCATCTCGGCACCTGAGTTCCGTCGTTGGGTCAGGGAAGGTGCCGAAAGTGTGGGTTCCGCGGCGGGGGCAGCGGAAATCACTTCTGGTGAACCGCGGTATCAGCGCGGTGGATGCTCGGTGACTTCGGTGATCTCGGTGGCGATCCGGGCCAGCAGGTCGCGGAGGTACTGGTGTTCGGGATCGTGCTCGTACATCGGGTGCCACCAGAGAGCCTCGACGAGGGGACCGGCTTCGAACGGGCAGGGCAGCACCCGCACGTTCGTGTCGGCCGGGATGCGTTCGGCGAGCCGTCGCTGCAGCAGCGCCACGCGATCGGTCCCGGCGACCAGGCCCGGGACGGTCAGGAAGTTCTCCGTGACGACCTGGACGTGCGGTTCGATGCCGAGGATCCGCATCTGCAACGCGGCCGGGGTCGACGCGGTGGGTCCGTGGTAGGAGACCACCCACGGCATGGTCTGCAGCTGCTCGACCGTCAACCCGGTGCCGGCCGCCGGGTGACCGGCGTCGACCAGGCAGACCCAGTCGTCGCGGTGGAGGTCCCGGTGCGGCAGGCCGTGGAGGAAGCCGTGCGGCAGCACCAGCAGGTCGATGCCCGTGAGGGCCTGGCGGGCGTTGTCGACGACCGCCGGGGTGTTGGCGAGGAACCGCACGCGGGCCCCGGGTGCCTCCAGCGCCAGTGCGGCGGCCAGCGGGGCGCCGAGGACCGCGACGCCGTAGTCGCTCATGGCGAGGGAGAATTCGCGGGAGGTGGTCGCCGGGTCGAAGTCCGGCTCGGCGGCGAAGACGCGCTCGACACCGTTCACCGCGGTGCGCACGCGGCCGCGTAACTGGACGGCCAGCGGGGTGAGGCGGTACTGGTTGCCGTGTCGGGCCAGCAGCTCGTCCCCGAAGTGGCGGCGCAACCGCGCGAGCTGGGCCGACACCGCGGGCTGGCTGAGCCCGACCTGCTCGGCCGCGCGGCTGACGCTGCGGTGTTCGAGCAGCGCGTCCAGCGTCACGAGCAGGTTCAGGTCCAGACTGGCCAGGTTCACCACCTGAGGTTATCCACCGGGTGGATAGCTTGCATCATCTATTTCGTCTTCCCTGATGCATCCGGTGTGTCGCACGGTGAGCGGCATGGACCGCACCGATCCCGAAGCCGCGATCGCCGCCGCCGCGAAGCGCTGTTCGAACTGGGGCCGTTGGGGCGCCGACGACGTCCTCGGCACCCTGAACTTCCTCGACCACGCCAAGCGCCGCGAAGGGGCGGCCCTCGTCCGGCGAGGCGTGAGCTTCTCGCTGGCGCAGCGGTTCGACGCGGACGGCCCGCAGAAGGGCTGGCGGCGCCGGACCAACCCGGTGCACACGATGCTGGACACCGGTCTGGACGCCGAGCGCGGCACCCAGGGCTTTCCACACGGGATCGGCGGCGCCGACGACGTCGTGTTCATGCCACTGCAGGCCTCGACGCAGTGGGACGGGCTCGGGCACATCTTCGACCACGGCGTGGCGTGGAACGGCCGCCGGGCCGGGGATGTCGTGACCAGCGAAGGGGACCGCGTCACCGGGATCGAGACCGTGTCGGGCCGGATCGCCGGGCGCGGGGTGCTGCTCGACGTCGGCCGCGCGCTCGGCACGGACGGCGAGCTGCCGGACGGGTTCGCGATCACCGTGGCACACCTCGAAGAAACCATGGCCGCGCACGGGGAAACCGCGCGTGTCGGCCGGGGCGATCTGCTCCTGGTGCGCACCGGGCGGCTCGCCCGGGCGCGGCGCGAAGGCTGGGGCGACTACGCCGGCGGGCCCGCGCCCGGGCTGTCGTTCACCACCGCGGACTGGCTCCACGACACGGAAATCGCCGCGATCGCCACCGACACCTGGGGCTTCGAGGTCCGGCCCAACGAGTTCGACGACGCCTTCCAGCCGCTGCACCAGGTCGCCATCCCGCACATCGGCCTGTTCCTCGGCGAGATGTGGGACCTGGATGCGCTGGCCGCCGACTGCGCCGCCGACGGCCGGTACGAGTTCTGGCTGACCGCCGACCCGCTGCCGGTGACCGGGGCGGTCGGCGCGCCGGTCGCGCCCGTCGCCGTCAAATAGCTCCCCGACCGGACAAAGGAGTCCCCATGCCCGCCGTGCACACCGTCCTCGTGGTCGGCAGTGGCCTCGCCGGTACCGCGACCGCGATCCACCTCGCCGATCACGGCGTCGCCGTCGACCTGATCGAGCTCAAGCCGGACATCGCCGCGGTCGGCTCCGGGATCACGTTGCAGGGCAACGCCTTGCGCGAGCTGCGCAAGCTCGGCCTCTGGGAAGCCGTGCAGGCGCACGGATACAGCTTCGACAGTCTTGGCCTGCGTGCCCCGGACCCCGCCGGGACGCTGCTCGCCGAGATCCCCGACGTCCGGACCGGCGGCCCCGACCTGCCGGCCACGGTGGGGATGCCCCGGCCGGACCTGGCGCGGATCCTGCACGAGCGCGCCGGTTCGGCCGGGGTGAAGATCCGGTTCGGGCTCACGGTGACCACGGTGGCCCAGGACGCGAGCGGGGTCGACGTCACGTTCTCCGACGGCTCGCCCGGCCGCTACGACCTCGTGGTCGGCGCCGACGGGATCCGCTCGACGGTCCGCGGGCTGCTGGGCATCGAGCCGGAGATCCGGCGGACGGGCATGGGCATCTGGCGCGCGTTCGGTCCCCGGCCCGCGTCGGTGACCCGGACGGATCTGTTCTACGGTGGGCCGTCCTACATCGCCGGGTACTGCCCGACCGGCGAAGACACGCTCTACGCTTACGTCGTCGAGGCCGCGCGGGACTGCAGTGGCCTGTCCCCGGCCGAGCGGCTCGCGACCATGCGCGAACTCGCTTCGGCCTACCACGGCCCGTGGGACGACGTCCGCGCCACGCTGACCGATGCGGCGCGGGTCAACTACACCCTGTTCGAGACCCACGTGCTCCCGGCACCGTGGCACCGGGGACGGGTCGTGCTGATCGGCGATGCCGCCCACTCCTGCCCACCGACCCTGGCCCAGGGGGGTGCCCAGGCCCTCGAAGACGCCGCGGTGCTGACCGAACTGCTGCTGGCGTCGGAAACCCTCGACGACCGCCTCTGGACCGAGTTCGCCGATCGGCGGTGCGCGCGAGCGGCCACGGTGGTCGAGGCGTCCGTCCAACTCGGACAGTGGCTGCTGGACCGGGAGCAGGGCGACGTTCCCGGACTGATCGGCCGGATCGCCGCCCTCGTCGTCCGGCCCGCCTGAACCAAGAACAGGAGAACACATGATCACGCACCTGCGGCACGTCGACCTCGCCGTGCCGGACCTGGCCCGGCAGCAGGACTTCTACACCGGCGCCTGGGGCCTGAAGACCGAGCACACCGACACCGGGGTGGCCTTCCTCGCCGCGGAAGGCTCGCCCGAGCAGTACGTGGTGCGGCTGCGCCAAGCGGACGACAAGCGGATCGACCTGATCGCCTTCGGCGTCGCCACAGCGTCCGATGTGGACAGCCTCGCCGCGCGTCTGGCCGCCGCCGGGGTGACGCTCGTCCACGAGCCGCGGACCCTGCACACCCCGGGCGCGGGCTACGGCTTCCGGTTCTTCGACAACGAGGGCCGCACCATCGAGATCAGCGCCGACGTCGCCGTCCGCACCCACCGCCGGATCGAGGCCGGCGAGTCGGTCCCGGTCCGCCTGTCCCACGTCGTGATCAACTCGACGCAGCCGGAGGTGACCCGGGCCTTCTACGAGAAGCACCTCGGGTTCCGGCTGTCGGACATCCTGATGCACCCGCGCATGGGGGAGATGATGTGGTTCCTGCGGGTGAACTCGTGGCACCACAGCATGGCCATCGCCCGCTGCCCGCACCCGTCGCTGCACCACGTGTCGTTCGAAATGCGCGGGATCGACGAGTACATGCGCGGCACCGGACGGCTCCTGCGCGCGGGCGTCGAGAAGATCTGGGGCCCCGGCCGGCACCTGGCGGGCAACAACACCTTCAGCTACTTCCTCGACCCGCACGGCAACACGGTGGAGTACACCACCGAGCTGGAGCTGGTCGACGAGGACACCTGGCACCCGCACCTGCACGACTTCAGCGACCCCGCGGTGTCCGACCAGTGGGGCACGGCCAACGCGATGGACGAGTTCGTCGCCCGGCGGTCCTTCAACGACCCCGACAAGGGCCTGTTCGTGGCCCCGCCGGTCTGATGCGCTTCGCCACCTACGAGCACGGCGGAACCGTGCACGCGGGCGTCGTCTTCGGCGACGGCGTCCACCCATTCCCGGCCGGGGTGACGGTGCTCGACCTGGTGCGCGGTGCGGAGGCCGTCCCCAGTGGACCATCCGTGCCGTTGGCCGACGTCCGGTTGCTGCCACCGCTCGAGCCGCCGAGCGTCCGGGACTTCGTCGCCTTCGAGGAGCACGTCGAGGGCATGGTCGCGCCGGGGCCGGTGCCGCCCGAGTGGTACGAGGCGCCGACGTTCTACTTCACCAACCCGTGTGCGCTCATCGGCGCCCACGACGACGTGCCGATCCCGCCCGGCTCGCGGCTGTTCGACTTCGAGCTGGAAGTCGCCGCCGTCCTGGGGACCGACGGGATCTTCGGCTACACGATCCTCAACGACTGGTCCGCCCGTGACCTCCAACGCCGCGAGATGAAGGTCAACCTCGGCCCCGCCAAGGGCAAGGACTCGGCCACGACGCTCGGCCCGTGGCTGGTCACGGCCGATGAGCTCGAGCCGTACCGCGATGCGGACGGCTTCCTGGCGCTGGACATGCGGGTGGCGGTCAACGGCGTCGAGGCAGGCCAGGACCTGCTGTCGAACATGGGCTGGCCGTTCGAGGAACTGGCCGCCTACGCCGGTCGGGGGACCCAGCTGCGCGCCGGAGACGTCCTCGGCTCCGGGACCTGCGGCAACGGCGGCTGCCTGGCGGAGCTCTGGGGCCGCGGTGGCACGCAAGAGCCCTTGCGGCCCGGTGACGTCGTGGAGATGACCGTCGAAGGCATCGGGACGATCCGCAACACGGTCGTTCCCGGCGTCGAGCTGCCGCCGGTCCGTCCGGCCCGGCCCCGGCCGCGGAAGCGGTCGCGGTGACCGGCAAGGTCGTGGTCGTCACCGGTGCGGGCCAGGGCATCGGCGCGGCGACCGCGCGGCTGCTGGCCGCCGAAGGCGCCCGGGTGATCGGGGTCGACCGCGCCGAAGACCCCGGCCTGCCCGGCGTCGAGCACCACCGGCTCGACGTCACCGATGACGCCGGCTGGGCCCGGCTCACCGCGGGTCTCGAGCGGGTCGACGGACTCGTCACCGCCGCGGGCATCACCTGGCGGGCCCGGCTGGGCGAGCTGGACCCCGTGGACCTGGCGCACGTGCACGACGTCAACGTCGGCGGCGTCCTGCGGGCCGTGCAGGCGGTGGTGCCGCTGATGCCGTCCGGCGGGTCGATCGTCGTGACCGGCTCGGCCGCGGCGCTGACCGGGCACTACCCGCTCGCCTACACCGCGGGCAAGTGGGCGCTGCGCGGCTTAGTCAAGGCCGCCTGCCTCGAGCTGGGGAACCGGGGCATCCGCGTCAACGCCGTGCACCCCGGGTACATCGAAACGCCGATGACCGCGTCGGCGCCGCCCGGGTTCCGGGCCGCGAACGTCGCCGAGACCCCGCTCGGCCGCACCGGGACCGCCGACGAGGTCGCCGCGCTCGCCGCGTTCTTGATCAGTGACGCGGCCTCCTACATCTCCGGTGCCGAGATCCCCGTCGACGGCGGCATGACCGCGCACGGCGGCGTCAAGTCGATCAGCGAAGCCGCCCGAACCTGAAGGGAACCCCGTGTTCGAATACTTCCCCGGCAACTACGTGTGGAACCTCGGCGTGGTCGCCGCGCTCAACAGCGGCGGCCTGATCGACGAGGTCGACCGCGCCTGCCGGCCCATCCGCGAAGCCGCGGCCCAGGGCTCGGACGCCGGCACCCCCGACTTCCTGCGGGCCTGGACCGCGCTCACCGACCAGCTCGTGGCCCAGGCCGGGAAAGCCGGTCACCCCCGCACCGCGGGTGAGCTGTACTTCCGGGCCACCAACTACCTCTGCCAGGCCGAGCGCATGCTCGCCCATTCCGACCCGAACCGGCTGCCGACCTACCGCCGGGTCCTCGACCTCGCCCAGAAGTCGTTCGACCTGCGCGACTCTCGGGTTTCGCGGGTGGCGATCCCGTACGAAGGCACCACCCTGCCGGCCTATTTTTCCCGCGCCCCGGCCGCCGAGGCCGGGCCGGCGCCGGTGATCGTCCTGGTCAACGGCCTGGACTCGACCAAGGAGCACATGTACACCTCGGCGCACTGGCGCGAGCTGGCCGACCGGGGGATCTCGTGCCTGATGCTCGACCAGCCCGGCACGGGTGAGGCCCTCCGCCTGCAGGGACTCACCGCCCGCATCGACGCCGAAGCCTGGGCGGGCGCGGCCGTGGACTGGCTCGAGACGCGGTCCGAAGTGGACAACAGCCGGATCGGGATCGTCGGCTGGTCCCTCGGCGGCTACTACGCACCCCGCGCGGCGGCGTTCGAGAAGCGGTTCGCGCTCTGCGTCGCCTGGGGCGCCAACCACAACTGGGGTGCGGTGCAGCGCCGCCGCCTCGAACGCGAAGGCGAACGGCCGGTTCCGCACTACTGGGAGCACGTGCTGTGGGTGTGGGGCCACGACGACCTCGAGGAGTTCATCACCTTCGCCGACGGCGTGCACCTCGACGGCGTGGTCGAGAAGATCACCGTGCCGTTCCTGATCGCCCACGGCGAGAACGACCGGCAGATCCCCCTCGAGTACGCCCACCGCTCCTACGACCAAGCCGTCCATTCGCCCCGGCGGGAACTGCGGGTGTTCACCGCGGAGGAAGGTGCGACCGAGCACATCGGGCTCGACCACCTGCCCCACGTCAGCACGTTCATCGCGGACTGGGTCACCGACACCTTCGAGGCCATCGGCTCCCGGTGACGCTCGGCCCACCTCGCTCAAGGGCCGGCGTCGCGGGTGACGAGTTCGGGAAGCGAACCGCGGCGCTTCCGGAGCCGTCTTTACTATGTGGCGGTGCACCGGGGGCAGACGACGTTGGCCGAGATGCTGGCCGGGCTGCGGAGCAGCCGCGGCCTCTCACAGGAACAGCTGGCGGAGCTGAGCGGGATCAGCGTCCGCGCGATCGGGGAGATCGAGCGGGGTGCCACCCGGCGTCCGCAGCGCGAGACCCTGCGTGCGCTCAGCGGGGCGCTGGGCCTGACGCCGGAGGAGCGGGAGGCGTTCGCCCGGACCGCCCGGACGGCGCCGCCGCCGGACACCCGCCGCCGGCGGGCGGCGGTCCGGCCGGCGTTGCCCGCGCCGGTCACCTCGATCGTCGGCCGGTCCGACGATCTCGCCGCGGTGCTCCGGCTGGTCCAGGACCCGCCGGTGCGGCTGGTCACGATCACCGGCACCGGCGGGGTCGGCAAGACGCGCCTCGCGCTCGAGGTGGGCTGGCGGGCGGCGAGCCGGTTCGACTCCGTGCACGGCCTCGACCTGAGCGCCCTGCGGGACGCCGACGACGTCCCGCAGGCGCTGGCCGAGTCCCTGCGGACGCCCGACCCGGCCACGCTGATCGGCGACGGCCGGTGGTTGCTGGTGCTCGACAGCTTCGAGCACGTGGCCGCGGCGGCCACCACCGTGGCCACGCTGCTGGCCGGGTGCCCGGGGCTGACCGTCCTGGTCACCAGCCGGTCGCCGGTGCGCCTGCGGGGGGAACACCTCTGGCCACTGGCCCCGCTGTCCACTCCGGACAGTGATGACCTGAGCGGCCTGGCCGGCAACGCCGCCGTCCAGTTGCTGGTCGAACGCACCGCCGCGGTCCGGCCCGGGTTCGCGCTGACCGGGGACAACGCCGTCGCGGTCGCGGCGCTGTGCCGCCGTCTCGACGGCCTGCCGCTCGCGCTGGAGCTGGCCGCCGCGCGGCTGCGCACCCAGGCACCGGCCCAGGTGCTCGCCCAGGTCCGCGACCTGCACGGCGACACGGTGGACCTGGCCGACCGGCACGTGAGCCTGCGCCGCACCGTCGAATGGAGCACGCGCGGGCTCACCGATCCCGACCGGCGGTTGTTCGGCCTGCTGGGCGCGTTCTCCGGCGGCGCCGACCCGGTCGACGTCGAGGCCGTCCTCGGCGCACCGCCGCTTTCGCTGGCGACGCTGGCCGCGCACAGCCTGGTCACCGTCACCGAACGGGCCGGCCACCCGCGGATCGGCATGCTGGACACCATCCGCGAGGTCGTCGAGGACCAGCTCACCGAAGTGCGCGATCGCGACGCGCACGCCGGGCACTTCCTGCGCCTGGTCCGCGACGGTGATCCCCGGCTGGGCGATGAGCAGGACAACGTCCGGGCCGCGATCCAGCAAGCCGTCGACGCCGCGCCGGCCCTGCTGTGCGTGGACACCGTGCGCGCGCTGACCAAGCACTACGTGGCCCGGGGGCGGTTCGCCGAGGGACGGCGGATGCTCACGGCGGCGGCCGGTGCCGCGCTCACCGAGCTGGCCCGCGCCTGGGCGTGGCACGGCGCCGCGGTGACTGCCAACGAGAGCGGCGAACCGGAGACGGCGCTGGCGCTGGCCGGGTCGGCCGCCGAGGCGTTCGGCGCCGACCCGGACGGCCGGGCCGCGACGCTGACCCTGATCGGCAACGCCCACAAGTTCGCCGGCCGGTACGACGACGCCGCGGCCGCGTACACCGGCGTGCTGGACCAGGCGAGGACCATGGGCGACGCGCGCCGCGAGACGATCGCGCTGAACAACCTGGGCGCGCTGGCGCACGACCGCGGCGCATACGCCGAAGCGATCGAGTATCACGGAGCCGCGCTGCGTCGCAAGCGCGAGCTGGGCGACCGGCGCGGCGTCGCGGTGGCTCAGCTCAACCTCGGCGCCGTGCGGAACGACACCGGCGACCACGCCGGCGCGGCCGCCCTGCTGACCGAGGCCGCCGCCACGTTCGCCGCTCTGGGCGAACCGGGCTCGGAGGCGTTCGCGCTGGCCCTGCTGGCCCAAGCCCAAGCGGGCCTGGCCCGCTGGGACGAGGCCACCACCACCGGCCGGCGGGCCCTGGAACTGGCCCGGCGGGCCGAACACGCCCAGGCGACCGGGCTCGCGCTGCTCGCCCTCGGCGAGACGGCCGCCGCCGACGGCGACGCGGGAGGCGCCGCCCGGCTGTTCCGCGAGGCACTGACCTTCCCCATCGGCCTGCCGGACCAGGCCCGCGTGCGCGCGCACCCGGCGATGGCCGCGGACCGCTGATCGGCAGGAACCGGTTCTGCCGGCTTTTCCGCCGGTTCCTCCTGGAGTCGGACGTGCGGTGATCCCTAGGGTTCGCGCATGCTTCAGCTACCTCGCGTGATCCGCACCGCCGCGCTGGTTCCGCTCGCGACCGCCGCGCTCGTGCTGGCCGCTGCCGCGCCCGCCCACGCCGACCGGACCATCTACCCGCCGGTGAGCGGCGACGTGGTGGCCTGGCAGACCAACGAAGGCAGCTGGACCGGCGGCAGCCCCAAGTGCGTGCAGGTCGACAAGGGACGGCTCGACGACTTCGCCCCGGTCGACCAGCTTTCGTGCGCGTACGGCAACAACCAGCGGTGGCGGCTGGGGCAGGCCACGGACGACCCGGCCGTGTTCTGGCTGCAGAACGTCCGCACCGGCAAGTGCCTGGACGACTACGCCTACGGGACGAACCAGGGCAACCCCATCATCCAGTACACCTGCCTGGTCGGCACGAACCAGCAGTGGCGGATGCTCTGGGACTACTACAACGGCGTCGCGGAGTTCCAGAACGTGAACAGCGGCCTGTGCCTTTCGGTGGACGGCATCAACACCGACAACTACCGCCGGTTGGTGCAGAACCCCTGTTACGGCTTCGTCAACGAACGGTTCCAGCCGGTCTGGTGAACCACGGATTTCTGTTCGAACAGAGAGAAAGGCAATGATGAGAAGTCACAGACCCGGCCGCGGCACGGTCGGACTCGCCCTGTGCGCGGCGAGCGTCGCGGCGCTGGTACCGGGTGGCACCGCGGGCGCCGCCACCGCGGCCGCCACCACGTTGATCAGCGTCGCCGTCGACGGCAAGCCGGGCCGGGGGGCGAGCGGGGAGCCGTCGGTGTCCGCCGACGGAAGGTACGTGGCCTTCCGGTCCTCGACCCGGAACCTGGTCGGCGGCGACACCAACGGCGTCGACGACGTGTTCGTGCGGGACCGGGTGGCCGGGGTGACCACCCGCGTCAGCGTCGACCGCAACGGCGCCGAGGGGAACGGCGCCAGCTGGGCACCGTCCATTTCGGCCGACGGCCGGTACGTCGCGTTCGTGTCGGACGCGACGAACCTGGTTCCGGGCGACACCAACCGGTTCCGGGACGTGTTCGTCCACGACACCCTGATCGGGTGGACGAGCCGGGTCAGCGGCGGGCTGCTGGGCGCCCCGGGCGACGACGACAGCCTCCACCCGGCGATCTCGGCCGACGGGCGGTTCATCGCGTACGACTCGTACGCCGGCAATCTCGTCCCCGGCGACACGAACCGCGTCCGGGACGTCTTCGAGTACGACCAGCAGACCGACCGCACCGTCCGCGTCAGCGTCGATTCGAGCGGCCTGGAGGTCAGGGGCGAAAGCCGGCTGCCGTCGATCTCGGCCGACGGCCGCTCCGTCACGTTCGAATCCGACGCCCCGACCCTGACCGGCTCCGACACGAACCAGGCGACCGACGTGTTCGTGCACGACAAGCTGACCGGCCTGACCGATCGGGTGAGCGTCAACGCCCACGGCGACCAAGGGCAGGGAGCCAGCAACTTCGCCACGATGTCGGCGGACGGGCGTTACGTCGCCTACCAGTCGGCCGCGCCGAACCAGCTGCCGAACCCGGGGGACACCAACGGCCGGGTCGACAACTTCCTGCTCGACCGGCAGACGTCGACGGTCACCCGGCTGAACGTCCTGTCCACGGGCGCGCAGGACAGCGACGGCACCACCCAGGGCGTCCGGCCGTCGATCTCGGCCGACGGCCGGTACACGGCGTTCGACTCCTTCGCGTGGCGGCTCGTGCCGTTCGACCGCAACAGCGTGGCGGACGTGTTCGTCCGTGACCGCGACACCGCGACCACGACCCGGGCCAGCGTCGCCGGGAACGGCGCGGAGGGCAACGGAGAATCGGCGACGCCGTCGATCTCGGCCGACGGCAGGCACGTCGCGTTCCAGTCCGTCGCCACCAACTTCGCGACCGGCACCGACATGTGGACCCCCAACGTGTACGTGCGCGACCTCGGCTGATCCTCGGCTTTCACTGAGCGGGCGGCCCCGCTCCCGGACGGGAGCGGGGCCGCCTGTCACGCGGTCAGTTGACGTACACCGAACCGTCCGCCGGCACGGTCACACCTCGGTGGCACGGCTGTCGCAGCCGACGTAGTGCGTTTCGCCGGCTGAGAGCAGCACCATCGTGAATGCTGCGGACCGGCGGTGGCCGCCGCCATCGCGCCGATGGTGCCGGTGAGCGCGATGGCGAGCAGTTGTCCGGTTCGCTCACAACAGCTTGTCGAGGGTGATGGGGAGGTCGTGGATCCGTTTGCCGGTCGCGTGGTGGACCGCGTTCGCGATCGCTCCCGCGACGCCGGTGATCCCCACCTCGCCCACGCCGATCAGGCCCAGCGGCATCGTCGGGTCCGGGTCGTCGAGGTAGGTGACGTCGATCGGCGGGATGTCGGCGTGCACCGGGACGTGGTACTCGGCGAGGCTCGGGTTCATGATCCGGCCGGTGCGCGGGTCGACCAGGGTCTCCTCGGACAGGGCCATGCCGATGCCCATCACGATGCCGCCGCGCAGCTGGCTCGACGCGGTCTTCGCGTTGATCACCCGGCCGACGTCGAACACCCCGACCCACCGCGACACCCGCACCTCGCCGGTGTCCGGGTCGACGCGCACCTCGCAGAACTGGGCTCCGCAGGCCGCCTTCATCCAGCGCCGCTGGTCGCGGAGGAACTTCGCCATGAACTTCAGCTGCCCGGTCACCCGGCCGAGCCGGGTGTCGGAGCCGATGGCGGCTTCGATCGACGGCACGCCCGCCTTGGCCAGGATCGTCGTCGGGCTCTCGCCGGTCGAACCCGAGCGTTTCGCCAGCGTGTTCAGCTCTTGCTTCAGCTTCTCGCACGCGGCCAGCAGGCTGTTGGCGATGCTCGCGGTCTGCATCGACCCACCGGCCCCCGGGCTCACCGGCAGCGTCGAGTCGCCGTATTCGACCCGGACCGCTTCGAACGGCACCCCGAGCGCGTCGGCGGCGATCTGCGCCTGGGCCGTCGCGCCGCCCATGCCCATCTCGTGGAAGCCGCACCGCACCAGGACGGTGCCGTCGACCGAAAACCGGACCGTGACACTGGCGGCGAACTGCCAGGCCGGGTGGTACGCCGACGCGACGCCCATGCCGACCAGCCACCGCCCGTCGCGCATCGAGCCCGGTTCCGGCGTCCGGTCGGCCCAGCCGAACCGCTCGGCGCCCTGCGCGTAGGCCTCGCGCAGCATCCGGTGCGCGAACTTCTTGCCGTCGATGGGATTCACCGCCGGTTCGTTCCGCATCCGCAGCTCGATCGGGTCGACGCCGACCCGGTAGGCGAGCTCGTCGATCGACGCCTCCAGGGCGTAGGTCCCGATCGACTCGCCGGGTGCGCGCATCGAGGTGTTGGAGATCAGGTCCAGTTCGACCAGGTTCTGCTGCACCAGGATGTTTTCGGCGGCGTAGAGGTGCTTCGACTGCGACGTCACCTGCTCGGGGCCGCCGCCGACCCGTCCCGTGCGCGTCACGCTGGTGTGGATGAGCGCGGTCAGCCTGCCGTCGGTACCGGCGCCGAGGGCGACCCGCTGCGTGGACGGCGTGCGCCCGCCGACCGTGCGGTAGACGCCTTCGCGGGTGAGCATCAGCCGGACCGGCCGTCCGGTCGCGCGGGCCGCCAGCGCGGCGAGGATCGTGCCGGGCCAGACCATGCCCTTGCCACCGAAGCCGCCGCCGACGAAGGGGGCGATCACCCGCACGTTCGCCGCCGGGACACCGAACCGCAGGGCGAGGTGCGTGCGGACCCAGTCGATGTTCTGGGTGCCGTCGTGGACGGTCAGCCGGTCACCGTCCCAGGCCGCGGTGGTCGCGTGCGGCTCGATCGCGTTGTGGTGGTGCGTCGGCGTGGTGAACCGCAGATCGAGCGACACCGGCGCCGCGGCGAGCGCGGCCTCGGCGTCCCCCTTCTTCGCTCCGCCGGACATGATCAGGTTGCTCTTCTGCGGCTTGGCGTTCTTCTCCTCGGCGGCGAAGTCCACAGTGGACGGCAGGGTCTCGTAGGTCACGGTGACCAGTCCGGCGGCTTCACGAGCGGCCTCGAGGGTGTCGGCGACGACGACCGCCACCGGCTGGCCGTCCCAGTGCACCTCGTCGGTGTTGAGGTAGTCGACCGAAGTGCCGGAGACCAGCGTGGCGAGGTTGAGCGGGCTCACCTTCGGGGCCGGTTTCAGCGGGGGAGCGTTCAGGTGGGTGAGGACCGTGATCACGCCGGGGACGGCTGCCGCGGCCTCGGTCCCGATCGCGGTGATCCGGCCGCGGCTGATGCTCGAGTGCACCAGCGCCGCGTGCGCCAGGTCGGGGAGGGGGTATTCGGCCGAGAAGCGGGCGGCGCCGGTGGTCTTGGCCGTGCCGTCGACCCGGTCGATCGGCCGGCCGACGACCGGGCCGCCGGTCTGCGTCGCGGGCAGGGTCCTGGTCATGCCGCACTCCCGTCGGTGAGCAGGCGGCGCAGCGTCGCGACGATCGTGCGCTGCGCCAGCTCGATCTTGAAGGTGTTGTCTCCCCGGCCCTCCGCGGGCGCGAGCTCGGCCGCGGCCGCCCGGCGGAAGGACTCTTCGGTCGCCGGCGCGCCGAGCAGGATCCGCTCGGCCTCGCGGGCACGCCACGGTTTCGCGGAAACACCGCCCAAGGCCAGGCGGACGTCGGTCACGACGCCGTCCTCGGTCTCCAGCGCCGCCGCGACGGAGACGAGCGCGAAGGCGTAGGACGCGCGGTCGCGCACCTTGCGGTAGCGGGAGTGGGCGGCCACCGGCAACGCGGGCAGCTCGACGGCGGTGATCAGCTCGTCCGCGGCCAGCGCGGTCTCGACCTGCGGAGTGCTGCCGGGGAGGAGGTGCAGCTCGGACAGCGGGAGGCGGCGGACACCGCGCGTGCTCTCCACCTCGACTTCGGCGTCGAGCGCGGCCAGCGCGACCGCCATGTCGGAGGGGTGGGTGGCGATGCAGTGGTCGCTGACGCCGAGGACGCCGGCGTTCCGGGCGAACCCGCCGATCGCGGCGCAGCCGCTGCCCGGTGTGCGTTTGTTGCACGCGGCCGCGCCGTCGTAGAAGTACAGGCACCGGGTCCGCTGCAGGAGGTTGCCGCCCACGGTCGCCATGTTCCGCAGCTGCGCCGAAGCACCGTTGAGGATGGCCTGGGCGAGCACCGGGTAGCGGGTCCGGACGAGCGCGTCGGCCGCCAGCCTGCTGTTGCGGACGAGCGCGCCGATCCGCAGGCCGCCGCCGGGCAGCTCCTCGATCCCGGTCAGCGGCAACCGGGTGATGTCGACGACCACGTCGGGCTGCTCGATGTCTTCTCGCATCAGGTCGACGAGGTTCGTCCCGCCGCCGAGGAACTTCGCGTTCGGCTCGGTGGCGATCACGCGGACCGCCGTCTCGACGTCGGGGGCGCTCAGGTAGGTGAACGACCTCATCTCGCGACCTCCTGGATGGCGTGGACGATCCCGTTGTAGGCGCCGCAGCGGCACAGGTTGCCGCTCATGCGCTCCCGGATCTCCGCGTCCGTGAGTGCGCCGGCCGGGTCGGCGAGGTGTTCGGTGACCGCGCTCGGCGCGCCATCCTTGTGTTCGGCCAGCATCCCGATGGCCGAGCAGATCTGGCCGGAGGTGCAGTAGCCGCACTGGAAGCCGTCGTTGCGGACGAAGGCCCGCTGCAACGGGTCGTCGACGCCCTCGATGGTGGTGATTTCGCGGCCGGTGTACTGCACGGCGAGCGCGAGGCAGGAGTTGATCCGCTCGCCGTCGGCGAGCACCGTGCACGCCCCGCAGGCACCCTGGTCGCAGCCCTTCTTCGTGCCGGTCAGCCCCAGCCGCTCGCGCAGCGCGTCGAGCAGGCTGACCTGTGGTGGGAGATCGAGCAGCTCGTCGACCCCGTTGACCCGCAATCGCACCTCGACCACCTGGACCCCTTTGCTCGTGGCGATGCCCGCCAAGCTAACAGAACGTCGTCCTCTTAACAAGAGAACGTCGTTCTGTTAAGTGGACCGTATGATGGCTGAGAAATGTCTCAGTCGATGTTCATGCGGGCCAGGCGGCCGGAGCAGAAGGAGCAGCGGCGCGCGGCCATCCTCGCGGTGGCCCGTGAGCTGGCCCTGGAATCCGGCGTGCGCAACGTGACCTTGGGTAGCGTGGCCACGGCTGTGGGGCTGGCCAAGTCCAACGTCATCCGCTACTTCGGGACCCGCGAGGAGATCTACCTCGAGCTGGCGTCCACGTGCTGGCGCGACTGGGCGGACGAGGTCGGCCGCCGGCTCGCGGCCGGGGGCGACGTCGTCGACGTGCTCGCCGAGACGCTCGCCGAACGCACTCTGTTCTGCGACCTGCTGGGCCACACCGCGACGTCGCTGGAGCACAACGTCTCGGTCCCGGCCGCCCGCGACTTCAAGAGAGGTGTGCTGGGCGCCGTCACCGAACTCGGTGTGGTGGTCGCCCGGGCGCACCCGGACCTGACCGAGGGCGAAGGGTTCGAGCTGGTCGCGGCGGCCAGCGGGTTGGCCGGGATGCTCTACCCGGCCGCGAACCCGCCGCCGACGCTGCGCGAGGTCTACGCCCAGAACCCGGATCTCGCCGCGGCCTGCGTGCCGCTCGCCCCGACGCTGAAGCGTGCGCTCGCCGCCCTGGCCGCCGGATTGCCGACCCTGCGCAGCTGACCGGCGTCAGGTCTCCTCGTCCACGAGTGCCATCGCGCGCGGCTCGGGAACTCCCAGCATCAGCAGGGTCGTGATGGTCGCGGCCCGGGCGCCGCCGGAACCGGCCGGCAGGTTGCTGTCCGCGACGGCGAACACGACGCCGTAGGCGAGCTGGCTCACGATGCCCGCCGGCAGGTGCCGGGCGAACACGGCGCTGTCCTGGCCCCGTTTCACGAGGTCGGCGAGGAGGTCGTCGACCGGCCCGAGCAGGCTGTGGATCACCTCGCCGTACTCGCCGCGGCGGAGCGCCAGCAGTACTCGGTACCGGTGCGCCACCGGCCAGACGCGGGCGATGAATTCGACCCACGCCGCGTCCGCTTCCGCGCCGGAGGCGGTGGCTTTGGAAAGCACGGCCGTCATCTCGGTGACGGCCCGTTCCGTGAGCGTCCGGATCAGGTCCATGCGCGAGGGGAAGTGGCCGTAGACCGTGCGACGCACGACGCCGGCAGCGGAGGCGATCTCGCCCATGCCGGCGTCGGGGTCGTCTCCCAGCACGTCGAGGGCGACGTCGAGGATGCGAGTGCGTGTTTCGTTCATCGAGCGCGCACGGGAGGACTCGGTGGTCACGAAACCATCATTGCACACAGGTGTGCAATGACGTAGATTGCACACCTGTGTGCAATGAACAGAACCTCGTCCGCCCGTTCACCGTCGCGATCCCGGATTCGGAGATCGACGACCTGAAGCAGCGGCTGGCCCGGACTCGATGGCCGGACCCGGAGACGGTGGGCGACTGGTCGCAAGGGGTGCGCTCGGAGAACGCCCGAGCTCTGGTCGGCTACTGGGAACGCGACTACGACTGGCGGCGATTCGAGTCCGAACTCAACCGCTTCCCCCAGTTCCTGACCGAGATCGACGGGTTGGACATCCACTTCATCCACGTCAGGTCCAATAGCCCCGGCGCGATGCCGCTGCTGCTCACGCACGGGTGGCCGGGCTCGATCGTGGAGTTCCTGAAGTTGGTCGGCCCGCTGACCGATCCGGTTGCGTTCGGCGGGGACGCCGCCGATTCGTTCGACGTCGTCATCCCGTCGCTGCCCGGGTTCGGGTTCTCCGGGAAGCCCACGGAGACCGGGTGGACGGTATCGCGCATCGCACGGGCGTGGGCGGAGCTGATGCAGCGGCTCGGCTACCCGAGATGGGCCGCGCAAGGCGGTGATTGGGGTGCCGTCGTCACCACCGCCCTCGGGGCCGCGCAACCAGAGGGACTTCTCGGAATCCACCTCAACACCCAGTACGCCTTTCCCGCGCGGATACCCGACACCCTGTCGCCCGAAGAGCGCTACGCCGTGGAAACCCTGGCTCGCTACACCGGCGACCTCGGCGGGTCGAACCACCTTCAGGGCACGAAACCGGAGACCGTCGGCTTCGCACTGGCGGACTCTCCCGCCGGTCAGGCCGCCTGGATCTACGAGAAGTTCCAGTCCAAGACCGACAACCACGGGCTCGCCGAGGACGCCATCGGCATCGACGACATGCTCGACGCGATCTCCCTGTACTGGTTCACCAACAGTGCCGCGTCGTCCGGCCGCATCTACTGGGAGAACAGGTCGCTCACCTTCACCGGCCCGAAGGTGACGCTTCCGGTCGCGGTGACCGTCTTCCCGAAGGACATCCCCCGCCTGCCGCGAAGCTGGATCGAAGACACCTACCCCACCCTGATCCACTACGGCGAGGCTGGCCGGGGCGGGCACTTCGCGGCCCTGGAACAGCCCGAGATCCTGGTCGCCGAGATCCGTACCGGCTTGCGCGCCCTTCGGTCCTGACGCCGCTGCGCGGTGCGGCGGCGACCCGCGATCCCCCGGGGCAAACTCAGTCGTGCGCCCGCGCGAGGTGCTGGCCGCGGAGGAGAGCGTAGAGGCGGTCCGGGTCGTGGGGGAAGGGGAATCCCTTGGCGCAGGCCCGTTCGGCGTCCTGCCGGATGCCGCGCAGGGCACCGGGGGACAGCTCCGGGACGCCCGGGCCTTCGGTGCGCAGCCAGTCGAGCAGGTCGTCCCAGCCCGCCCAGTCGCCGGCCGCCAGCACCATTCCCACTGTGGCACGGTCGAATTCTTCGGCACGCAGGTCTTCGCCGGTCGTCGGCTCGTCCTTTTCGGTCATACCACGGGCGGTACCCGGTGATCCGGAGGGCAAACGCCCGGCCTTTTGCCGGGGTCCGGCCGGGAACCCGGTGGGTGGCGGGCTGGCTCATGGTGCACAACCACCTGTGGTGCAGGTGAAGGTGAGCGATCACCGCGCCGCATCCGGCCACCGGGGCAGCCCGGTGGCCGGATGCGCTCGGCCGTCAGGGTTTGAGGACGACCTTCTCGCAGTTGTCCTGCTTGTTCTTGAACAGCTCGAAGCCGCGGTCGGCCTCCTCCAGCGGCAGGGTGTGGGTGATGATGCGGGTCGGGTCGAGCTCGCCGCGTTCGATGCGCTGCAGCAGCGGCTTCATGTAGCGCTGCACGTGGCACTGCCCGGTCCGCAGGGTCAGGGACCGGTTCATCCACGCGCCGGCGGGGAACTTGTCGAGCAGGCCGCCGTAAACGCCGATCACCGAGACCACGCCGCCGCTGCGGCAGGAGAGGATCGCCTGGCGCAACGCGTGCGGGCGGTCGGTTTCCGAGCGCACGGCCTGCTTGATCCGGTCGTAGGCGGCGATGTGCGCGCTGCCGTGGGTGGCTTCCAGCCCGACGGCGTCGATGCACTTGTCGGGACCGCGGCCGCCGGTCAGTTCCAGCAGCCGGGACCGGACGTCGACCTCCTCGAAGTTGACCGGGATGTGGCCCGCCTGTTCGGCCAGCTGCAGCCGGTAGGGCTCCTTGTCGATGGCGATGACCTTCGCCGCACCCAGGACCCGGGCGCTGTCCATGGCGAACTGGCCGACCGGTCCGGCGCCCCAGACCGCGACGACGTCGCTGGAGCTGATGTCGCACATTTCGGCGCCCATGTAGCCGGTGGGCAGGATGTCGGAGAGGAACAGCACCTGTTCGTCGGTCAGGTCCGACTCGATCTTGATCGGGCCGACGTCGGCGAACGGCACGCGCGCGTACTGCGCCTGGCCGCCCGCGAAGCCGCCGGTCAGGTGGGAGTAGCCGAAGATCCCGGCGACCGGGTGGCCGAACATCTTCTCCGCGATCCCGGCGTTGGGGTTGGAGTTCTCGCAGCAGGAGTACAGCTCGGCGGCGCAGGCGGCGCACGCGCCGCAGGCGATCGGGAACGGCACGACGACCCGGTCCCCGACGCGCAGCCGGCCCGGGTCGACGCCCGGGCCGACCTCGACCACTTCGCCCATGAACTCGTGGCCGAGGACGTCGCCGTCCTGCATGGTGGGGATGTACCCGTCGACCAGGTGCAGGTCCGAGCCGCAGATCGCGGTCGAGGTGATCCGCACGATGGCGTCGCGGTGGTTGAGGATCTTGGGGTCCGGGACGTCGCGGACCTCGACCTTGTTGCGGCCCGCCCAGGTGGTGGCCCTCATGCGTCCGCTCCCTTCTCCAGTTCGGCGTCCGACAGCGGTTGTGCCGGACGTTGCGGGAATTCCTGGCGCGCCCGTTTGCCCCACGGGGCGCCGTCGGACCGGACGACCTCGCCGGTTTCCAGGACCTGCTTGAGCCGGCGCAGGTCGTCGTCGAGCTGCTGGTGCGGTTCCTCGCCGAAGTACTTGGCGACCGCCTTGCCGACCGCGCCGCCGGGGATCTCGTACACGAGGACGACGTTGACCTCGGTGCTTTCCCCGTCGGGGGCGGGGGTGAACCAGACGGTGCCGGCGTTGGGAACGGTGGATTTCCCGGTCGAGCGCCACGCGATCCGCTCGCCCGGCGTCTCTTCGATGATCTCCGCGTCCCATTCGACGTCCTGGCCGAAGGGTGCGCTGGCGGTCCAGTGGCTGGTCCGGTCACCGGTGGTGCGGACCTGCTCGAGGTGCGCCATGAACGTCGGAAGGTTCTCCAGATCGCGCCAGAACGCGAAGACGTCCGGCGGTGCTTTGCGGATGGTGGTCGCTGCGGTCAGTTCCACGGAATCTCCTTTGCGTGCTCCCCGCGCCGCCCGCGGGGTGCCGGTGTGGTGCGCGCGCGTCGCCCGCACGGCGGTCAGCAGGTCCAGTGCCGTGATCCCGGCGACGGCACCGGTCACTCCGGCGAGCCGCCGGCGGCGGTTTCCGCCGCGGTGGGCGAGGGCGATGCCGAGCGCGGTCAGGTCCATCGCGTCGCCCGCGACCCGGGTCCACGCCCAGGCGCCCTTCCGCCGGCCGCCGAGTAGCCCGGCCGCGTGGACCAGCTCCCGGACGCCGACGACCGGCACCACCGCCCGCGACTTCGCGGAGTCGTCCACGCCGCTGATCCGGCGCACGGTGTGCGGTGCGGCCAGCTGTGCCACGCCGAGGCCCAGGCTCAACCAGCCCAGCCGCCGGCCCTGCCGCTGCACTTGCTCGTGCTTTTTTCGTTCTGCTGTCGGGCTCACCGAGCGCGTCATGGTCAGCCTCCGAATCCGATTGCGCTCTGTATCCGATCGGGGGCGGCTACCCCTCGCCCAACCGGCTAACCCACCGACCCGTTCGGACGGCGGTGGTTTAGCGGGGTGCCCGCCGGACATTCGGGGCCCCGAGGGGAGATCCACGACGAGGAGAAAATCGTGAAGGCAGTGGT
Organism: Amycolatopsis sp. cmx-13-12; assembly: GCA_049998155.1. Taxonomy (GTDB): domain Bacteria; phylum Actinomycetota; class Actinomycetes; order Mycobacteriales; family Pseudonocardiaceae; genus Amycolatopsis. The sequence continues at coordinate 342,051 of JAEBES010000005.1, forward strand.
GTACGAAGGGCCGCGGCAGGTCAGCGTCAAGGACGTGCCGGACGCGAAGATCGAGCGGCCGACCGACGTCCTGGTGCAGATCACGTCGGCGAACATCTGCGGTTCGGACCTCCACATGTACGAGGGCCGGACCGACTTCGAGCACGGGCGCTGGTTCGGGCACGAGAACATGGGGCAGGTGGTCGAGGTCGGCGCCGGGGTCGACAAGGTCCAGGTGGGCGACTGGGTCGTCATGCCGTTCAACATCGCCTGCGGGCACTGCAAGAACTGCGAACGTCAGCTGACGAACTACTGCCTGACCGCCCAGCCCGAGCCGAAGATGGCCGGTGCCGCCTACGGCTTCGCCGACATGGGCCCGTACGCCGGGGGTCAGGCCGAGCTGCTGCGCGTGCCCTGGGGTGACTTCAACTGCCTGCGGCTGGGCGAGGACGCCGAGCAGCGGCAGACCGACTACGTGATGCTCGCCGACATCTTCCCGACCGGCTACCACGCCACCGAAATGGCCGGTGTGGTGCCCGGCGACCAGACCGTCATCTACGGTGCCGGCCCGGTCGGGCTGATGGCCGCCCTCTCGGCGACCATCCGCGGGGCGAGCAAGGTGATGGTCGTCGACCGGCACGCCGACCGGCTGCGGCTGGCCGAATCGATCGGCGCGATCGCCATCGACGACTCGAAGGTCGACCCGGTGCAGGCCGTGCTGGACGAGACGATGGGGCTGGGCGCGGACAACGGCTGCGAGTGCGTCGGTTACCAGGCGCACGAGCCCGACGGCCAGGAGCGGGCCAACCTGACGATGAACCGGCTGGTCGCCTCGGTGCGGTTCACCGGGAAGATCGGCAACGTCGGCGTCTTCGTGCCCCAGGACCCCGGGGCCCAGGACGAGCTGGCGAAGCAGGGCAAACTCGCCTTCGACTACGGCATGTTCTGGTTCAAGGGCCAGCACGTCGGCACCGGCCAGGCGCCGGTCAAGAAGTACAACCGGCAGCTGCGCGACCTGATCGCCGCGGGCAAGGCCGAGCCGTCGTTCATCGTCAGCCACGAGCTGCCCCTCGACCGCGCGCCGGAGGCCTACGAGCACTTCGACAAGCGGGACAACGGCTGGACGAAGGTCGTCCTGCACCCGGCGATGGCGGGTGCCTGACATGGCCGGAGAGCTGGACGGACGCCGGGTCGCCATCCTCGCGGCCGACGGCGTGGAGCGGGTGGAGCTGGAACAGCCGCGCCGGGCGCTGGACGACGCCGGCGCCCACACCGCCGTGGTCTCCATCGCCGGCGGCGAAATCCAGGCGCGCGACCACGACCTCGAAGACGCCGGCACCTTCCCGGTGGACAAGCTGGTCGGCGACGTGTCGGTCGACGACTACGAGGCGCTGCTCCTGCCGGGCGGGACGGTGAACCCGGACAAGCTGCGGATGGAACCCGCCGCGGTGCGGTTCGTCCGGGACTTCGTCCGGTCGGGCAAGCCGGTCGCTTCGATCTGCCACGGCCCGTGGAACTTCGTCGAGGCCGACGTCGCCCGCGGCCGCCGGCTGACTTCGTGGCCCAGCGTGCGCACCGACCTGCGCAACGCCGGCGCCGAGGTGGTCGACGAGCCGGTCGTCACCGACGGCAACATCACCACCAGCCGATCACCCGACGACCTGCCGGCCTTCTGCGAGCGCATCGTCCGGGAGTTCGCCTCGGGCTGACCGGTCACCGGCCCGGGTGAGGGGAGGCCCAGCGGTCGATGAACGTGATCTCCTCGACGGCCGGACGGGCGGCGGGCCGGAAGTCACGCTGGGTCGTGTGGGCGACGGCGAGCAGGCTGACCTGCAGCACGTCGTCCGGGATGCCGAGCAGCTCGGCGACGTCGGCCTCGTGGTCCTGCAGGTGGTAGCCGCAGATGGAGCTGCCGAGACCGCGATCGCGCAGGGCGAGCTGGAAGCTCCAGATGGCGGGGTAGGCGGACCCGAAGTACGCGGACTGTGAGAACGCGTCGCCCGGCGGGCGGCCGATCATGCAGGGGATGGCCAGGACCGGTACGCGTTCGAGGTTGCGGACGAGGTGCTGGGCGGAGGCGAGGGCGCGTTCCTCGACGAGGTGGCCGTACTTCGCCCAGGCGGCTTCGGCGGTTTCGCGGTTGTACGCGGCGATCTTCGCTTTGATTCCGGCGTCGCGGACGAGCAGCCAGCGGAACTGCGCGGCCATGCTGCCCGCCGCGGGCGCCTGCTGGGCGATGCGGAGGCAGTCGTCGAGCACGTGCTGGGGCACTTCGCGGTCGAGGTCGAGCTTGCGGCGCACGGATCGGGTGGTGGTGAGCACGGTTTCGGCGTCCATACTTACAGTGTATGCGTACACTGTAAGTATGGCGCTGACTCGCGAAAAGGTCCTCGACACGGCTTTGCGGCTGGCCGACGAGCAGGGCTTGGCGGCGTTGTCGATGCGCAAGGTCGCCGCGGCGGCCGGCGTCGAAGCGATGTCGCTCTACAACCACGTCGAGAACAAGGGCGACCTGCTGGACGGCCTCACCGCCCGGGTCTTCGAAGAGGTGGCGCTGCCGGATCCCGCGGTGCCGTGGGACGGGCGGCTCCGGGCGCTGGCCGAAGGGCTGCACGCGAGCTTCACGCGGCACCCGGTCGTCGTGCGGGCGCTGGCGGCGCAGGACGCGAACCCGCGGTCGGCCGGGGCGTTGCGAGTGATCGACGCGCTCCTTCGCGCACTGCTCGACGCCGGGCTGGACGAGCAGGCTGCGGCCCGCGCCTACCGGTCGCTGCTGGGGATGCTGTTCGGCTCGGTGCTCACCGGCACCGCCGGGACCGGCACCCCGGCGGTCCGGGCCGAACCCGTGGTCGAGTACTTCCGGCGGATGGCCGCGGCGGAGGAACTGGCGAGCCTGCACCGGGTGCTGCCCGCGTTGGCGGCGGGCGACTGCGTGCAGGACTTCGAGTACCAGCTCGACCTGCTGATCGGCGGGCTGCGGCCGACGTGAGGCTCAGACGGCGGCGAGCCGGCGGAAGCGGCTGCCGTGGAAGACCAGCGGCGGGGTCCCGCCCGTGCGCAGGCGGTGGATCTCCAGCAGGGCGATCACGTGGTCGCCGGCCGGGACCTCGTCGTGCAGGGAGCACTCCAGCCAGGCACTCGATCCACTGATGAAGACGCTGTCGTCCGGGCCGGGCTCCCATCCGACGTCGCGGAAGCGGTCGCCGTGCCGGGCGGACAGGCTGAGGCAGGCGTCGTGCTGTCCTTCGGCGAGGACGCTGAGGCCCAGCCGCGGCCGGTCCCGCAGGAGCGGCCAGGTCGACGACGTCCGCTGGATGCAGATCGAGACCAGCGGCGGCGCCAGGGAAACCGACGTGAAGGAGCTCGCGGCCAGCCCGCGGGGTGCTCCGTCGACGAGGGCGCACACCGCGGTGACGCCGGAGGGGAAGCAGCCGAAGGCTTCGCGCAGGTGGCTCTCGGACGTCACGGACTGGAGGTCGATCATCAGCGTCCTTTCCGAAGCGGGGCGTGCAGGGCCCGCACGTGCGGGGCGGGCCCGGTGAAGCGTTCGACGTCGACCGCGGCGTGCTGGCCGGCGCAGCCCTGCGACAGCCGCGACGACGGGATGTCGGCCGTCAGGACGTTCGGGTTGCCGTGCGCGCACAGCGGGCCGGTGGGGTGGTCCTCGATCGGGTCGAACCAGGCGCCGGTCGGGAGCTGGACCACGCCGGGCCGGAGGGCGTCGTCGAGGACCGCGCCGGCCAGGCACGCGCCGCGGGCGTTGAACACCCGGACGACGTCGCCGGTCGTGATCCCGCGGGCCGCCGCGTCGGCCGGGTGCAGGCGGATCCGCTCGCGGCCCGCCACCTTGCCCGCGCTGCTGACGTCGCCGGCGTCGAGCTGGCTGTGCAGCCGGGTGTGCGGCTGGTTGGCGATCAGCCACAGCGGCCCGGTCTCGGTCGGCGGGAGCCAGACCGGGTGGCCCGGGCAGTCCGGGTAGCCGAACCCGGCGACGGTCGCCGACGTGATTTCGATCCGGCCGCTCGGGGTGCGCAGGGGATGCGCGACCGGGTCGGCGCGGAAGTCCGCGAACAGCGTGTGGTGCTCGCGTCCGGGCGGCAGCTTCAGTTCGCCGTCGGCCCAGAACTGTTCGAACGTCGGTTCCTCGCGCCAGGAGCTGTACAGGTGCTCCAGCCACTCCCGAGGGGAACGGCCTTCGGTGAACGGCTCGGCAACGCCGAGCCGGGCCGCCAGCTCCGCGAAGATCGCGTAGTCGTCGCGCGCTTGTCCGGCGGGAGGAGCGATCCGGTGCATCGCGATCAGGTGGGTGTCCCGGCGGCCCGAGCCGAGGTCCTCGCGTTCCAGCGCCGTCGTGACGGGCAGGACGATGTCGGCGTGCCGGGCGGTGGCCGTCCAGTGCGGTTCGTGGACGACCACCGTGTCCGGCCGGGTGAACGCGCGGCGCAGGCGGTTGAGGTCCTGGTGGTGGTGGAACGGGTTGCCGCCGGCCCAGTAGACGAGCCGGGTGTCGGGGTAGCGGCGGACTTCGCCGTCGTAGTCGTAGGATTCGCCGGGGTGCAGCAGCAGGTCCGCGATCCGCGCCACCGGGATGAACTCGCGCACCGGGTTCACGCCCTGCGGCAGGTACGGGACGCGCAGCTCGGGGCCGGTGTCGCCGACGTCGCCCATCGAGCCGTAGCCGTGCCCGAACCCGCCGCCCGGCAGGCCGATCTGGCCCAGCATCGCCGCGAGCGCGATGCCCGCCCAGACCGGTTGCTCGCCGTGTTCGGTGCGCTGCAACGACCACGTGACCGTGATCAGCGTCCGGTGCGCGGCCATCTCCCGCGCCAGCGCGACGATGTCGGCGGCCGGGATGCCGGTGATCCCGGCCGCCCACTCCGGATCCTTGTCGAGCAGATAGCGCTCGAACTCCGGGTAGCCGACGCAGTAGCGGTCGAGGAACTCCCGGTCGTGCAAGCCTTCGACGACGAGCGTGTGCGCCAGCGCGAGCATCAGCGCGGTGTCGGTGGCGGGCCGGACCGGGTACCACCGCGCGTCCACTGTGGACGGAAGATCGTCCCGCAACGGGCTGACGAGCGCGACGCGGGCCTGCAGCCGCGCGAGGTGGCCCGGCGTGCCGTGCACGGTGACCCCGCCGGGCGTGACGAACACGTTCTTCTCGGGCACGCCGCCGAACGCGACGATCAGCTCGGTGTGCTCGGCGATCGTCGGCCAGGTCGACGCCTGGCGCAGCACCGCGTGCGTGTCGCCGACGACGTGCGGCAGCAGCACCGACGACGTGCCGTTGCTGTAGGTGTTGCGCGCCGCGGTGAAGCCGCCGATCGTGTTCAGGAACCGGTGCAGCTGGCTCTGGGCGTGGTGGAACCGCCCAGCGCTCGCCCAGCCGTAGGAGCCGCCGAAGATCGCCTGGTTGCCGTGCTCGGTCCGGACCCGGTCCAGCTCGGCGGCGAGGCGGTCGAGCACCTCGTCCCACGGCACCTCGGCGAACTCGTCGCGGCCACGGCGGTCGTCCGGGCCGGGGCCGTGCTCGAGCCAGCCGCGGCGGACCGCCGGCCGGGCCACCCGGCTCGGGTGGTCCAGCGCGGCGGCCAGGTTGCCCAGCAGCGGCGACGGCGCCGGATCGGCCGGGTGCGGCTCGACGCGCAGCCGGCCCTCGGCGTCGACCTCGGCGGAGAAGGCACCCCAGTGCGACGTGCTCGGTTTCATGCGCCGACGGTAACCGCGTCCGCGCGCTCCCGGACCAGATTTACGAGGGTGCCGTAGTCGCGGGCGTCGGCCAGCGGTGAGAACCCGCGGATCAGCAGCGTGCCGACGCCGAGCCGGACGTAGTCCAGCAGCGAGTCCGCGACCTGCTCGTAGCTGCCGACCAGCGCGGTCGAGTTCCCGGCGGCCCCGGTCGTCTTCGCCACCGCCGTCCACAGGCGCTCGTCCACCACCTCGCCGGTGGCCGCGGCCTCCAGGAGCCGCTGGGAGCCGACGGCTTCACTCGAATCGCGACGGCCCTTGAACTCGCCGACGCGCTCCTGCGTCAGCCGCAGGATCTCCCGCGCCCGCTCCCACGCCTCGGCCTCGGTGGCCGCCGGGATCGGCCGCAGGCTGACGCTGAACGCGAGGTCCCGCCCGCCGGCCGCGGCCCGGACCTCGTCGATGCGCTCGGCGATGCCGGCCAGAGGCTCGCCCCAGAACGCGTAGACGTCGGCGTGCTTCGCCCCGACCCGGATGGCGTCGGACGACGCGCCGCCGAAGTACACCGGGATCCCGGCGGCCGGGCGGACGTCGGAGAGCGCGCCGCGGACCCGGTAGAACTCGCCTTCGTGGTCGAACGGCTCGGCCGAGTCCCACGTCCGGCGCACCACGGACAGGAAGTCGTCGGTGCGGCGGTAGCGGGTGGGCTTGTCGGTGAAGTCGCCGTCGCGGGCCTGGTCGGCGTCGTCGCCGCCGGTGATCACGTGCAGCGCGACCCGGCCGGGGTGGAACGCGTCGAGGGTGGCGAACTTGCGGGCCAGCTGCGTGGGCGCGACGAACCCGGGCCGGTGGGCGAGCAGCACGCCGAGCCGGTCGGTGGCGGCGAGGACCTGGTCGGCGAGCACGAACCCGTCCGGGCTGCTCGCCGACTGGGCGATCAGCACCCGGTCGAACCTGGCCGCCTCGTGCGTGCGGGCGACTTCGCGCAGGTACTCCGGCTGGATGACCGGGCCGTCCGGCGCGACGATCTCGCTGGCCTGGCGGCCGGCGGCGTAACCGATGAATTCCAGTGTCACGGGGTCTCCTGTCCCAGTGCGCGGGCGGCGGCGAAGATGTCGCTCATCCGCCAGCTTTCGTTGGCGTGGGTGCGGCGGGCCCGGCCCCAGCCGGAGTCGCGCCGGTACTGCGCGGGCCAGTCGCCCGCCCGGACGGCGGTTTCGTCGACGGCCACGGGGTTGCGGCAGTCCGGGTCGACGAACAGCGCGTCGACCGGGCAGTACAGCTCGCAGAGGAAGCACGTCTGGCAGTCGCTCTGCCGGGCGATGACCGGCGGGGCGTCCGGGACGGCGTCGAAGACGTCGGTGGGGCACACCCGGACGCACTTGTCGCAGGCGATGCAGCGGTCGGCGAGGACGAGTTCGATCACGCGGCGGCCTCCTGCTCGTCCGTGCGCCAGTGCATGCCGAGGGATTCCCGCCGGCGCAGCGCCGCTTCCTTGACCCAGCGGCCCACGGCCACCAGGGACGCGGTCTCGCGGGCGGTCACGGCGTTGCGGCCGGTCCCGGTCAAGCCCGCCTCGACGTCCGTCCACAGGGAATCCAATGTGGACAGCGAACGGCGGAGGCCGGTCCCGTCCCGGAACATGTTCTTGTCGTAGGCGTTCAGCTCCTCCCGGACCACGTCGATCACGGCCGCGGTGTCCACCGCGGCCCGGCGGCCGCTCGGCCGGATCCCCGCGCGGCCCGCCGGGCGCAGGGGAGCCGGGCCGGTCCCGCGCGCGTGCCGGACGGCCGCCCGCCCGGCCCAGGTGCCCGACGACACCGCCCACGCGGAGTTGGGCGACCCGCCGCCGGAGATCGCGCCGACGACCGGCACCCGGCTGGCGACGTCGCCCGCGGCGAACAGCCCGGGCACGTGCGTGGCGCAGTCGGCGGCCACGACCAGCCCGCCGACCCCGCGGATCGTGCCCTCGCCGAGCAGGGTGACCTCGAACCGGTCGGTGTACGGGTCGATCCCCCGCCGGGTGAACGGCAGCAGGAAGTTCGGCTGCACCACGGGCATCTTGCGGCGCACCCATTCCGGCGCGCGGTCGAGCGTCGTGTACACCGGGCCGCGCAGCATCGCCGCGCCGAGCACGCGGTTGCGGTCCGGGCCGGACGGCAGCTCGATGACCCGGCCGCCGGCGTCGGTGTAGGTGCCGAACAGGTACGTCATCGACCGCGCCATCGTCGAGAAGGCGGGGGCGAGGGTGTAGTAGTTCGAGAACTCCATGCCGGACAGCCGCGCGCCGGCTTCGACGGCCATCAGGTGGCCGTCGCCGGTGTTACCGCGCGAACCGAGCAGGTGGGACCGGAACGCCGTGCCGCCGGTGGCCAGCACGACCGCGCCCGCCCGCACCCGCCAGTTCCCGCCCGCCTGCCGCCGGACCCCGGCCGCACCGCCCACGGAACCGTCCGGGCGCAGCAGCAGTTCGAGGGCGGGGTGGTGGTCGAGGATCCGGACGCCGGCGCGGTGCACCAGGCCGCGCATGGCGCGCAGGTACTCCGGCCCGCGCACGTTGTGCGTCCGGTCGGGTCGCCCGTCCCGCACCGGGAACGGGTAGTACCGGTCCAACGTGGGCAGCCGCTCCCACGTCGTGCGCAGGACCCGCAGCGCCCGCTCGGCGTCGGCTATCCCGCCGGCGTGCGCGTGCCGCTCCGCCACCGCGCGCTCGTGGTCCTCGGGTTCGACGAACCAGTGCGTGACCCCGGCGGTCGCCGTGACGCCGCTGGTGCCGCAGTAACCCTTGTCCACCAGCACGACGTCCCCGCCGGCCTGGGCCGCGGCCAGGGCGGTCCAGGTCGCGGCGAGGCCACCGCCGATGACCAGCACGTCGGCCTTCACCGGGTCTCGGCCAGTTCGGCGACCCCCAGCTCGGCCAGCAGCCGGTGGCGCAGCTCCTCGAACTCCGGGTTGCGGCGGCTGCGTTCGCCGTCGAAGGCGACCCGGTGCTCGGCGGCGAGCCGGCCGGAGCGCATCGCCACCACGCGGTCGGCGAGCAGGATCGCCTCGTCGACGTCGTGGGTGACCAGCAGGACGGCCGGGCGGTGCGCGGCCACCAGGTCCCGGACGAGGGCGTGCATCTTGATCCGGGTGAGCGCGTCGAGGGCGGCGAACGGCTCGTCGAGCAGCAGGAGCCGGGGTTCGCGCACCAGCGCCCGGGCGAGCGCGACGCGCTGGGCCTCGCCGCCCGAGAGCGTGACCGGCCAGGCGTCGAGGTGCCCGGCCAGCCCGACCTCCGTCAGCGCGCGGGCCGCGGCCTCCCGGGGCAGGCCGACGGCGACGTTCTGCCAGACCCGCCGCCACGGCAGCAGGCGGTGCTCCTGGAACACCACCATCCGCTCGGCCGGGGCCGCCAGCTTGCCGTCGTCGGGCGTGTCGAGCCCGGCCAGCAGCCGCAGCAACGTCGTCTTGCCGCAGCCGCTTTCGCCGATGAGCGCGACGAACTCGCCGGGCGCGATGTCGAGGTCGAGTCCGTTCAGGACGGTCCGCGGGCCGAAGCTCTTGGTCAGCGCCCGGACGCGCACGGCGGTGGTCACAGCTTCACCGCGTGGTCGGCGATGGTGATCTGGCCGCTGAGCACCTTCCGCTTGGTGAGCCAGTCGGCCCCGCGCTGGAGTTGCGCGATCCCGTCGTCGTTGATCAGCGCCAGCTTCGTCCGGACGTTCTTGGCGGCCATCTTGTCCAGGACGGGCTGCGGGTAGTGCGAGACGGCGTTGCCGATGTCGAGGGCTTCCTTGTAGTGCTGGTTCTGCCAGTCGTAGTCGGCCTGGAACGCGGCGATCACCTTGCGGATGGTGTCGGCGTTCTGCGCGGCGTAGTCGCGGCGGACGAGGTAGCTGGTGAAGTCGATCTGGAAGTCCAGCTCGTCGCCGTCGACGAAGATCGGCTTGGCGCCGTACTGGACCTCGGCGATCTCGCGGAAGCCCTGCCAGATGGCCCAGGCGTCGATCTTCCCGGCCCCGAACGCGGCGGACGCCTCGGGCGGGTTGAGGTAGGTGACCTTCACCGACTCGCGCGGCACGTTGTACTTCTCCAGGGCGGCGACCAGCAGGAACTCGCCGAGTCCGGCCTTGTTGACCGCGACGGTCTTGCCCGCGAGGTCGGTGACCTTCTCGATGCCGGTGTGCGCGCCGGCGACGATCGCGGTGGTCCGCGGGGTCGACGCCGCCCAGGCGACGTAGACGAGGTCGGCCCCGGACAGGATCGCCTGGTCGGCCGGGGTGGTGCTGCCGCCGAAGCTGAAGTCGGCGGTGCCGCCGACGACCGCCTGCAGCGTCGGCGCGTGGTTGGGGAACGGGCCGACCCACTCGACGGCGATGCCCTGGTCCTTGAGCGTCTTCTCGAGCACGCCGCGGGCCTTCGGGACGGAGATGGTGCTGTAAGTCAGCCGGACCTTGCCCTGCGTGGCGCCGCCGGCCGAACCGGAGGCGCACGCGGCGAGCGGGGCTGCGAGGGCGGTGAGCCCGGCTGCGGTCAGGAACGTGCGGCGGGAGAGTGTCATGGCGGTCCTCAGGCGGTCAGACGGGCGTAGGTGGGGTGCCAGCGCAGCAAGCGGCGTTCGAGGAGTCGGGTGACGAGGTCGCACAGGACCCCGATCACGGCGTAGATGAGCACGACGAGCACGATGACGTCGGTCTGCAGGAACTCGCGGGCGTTGGTGGCCATGAACCCGAGACCGGCGTCGGCGCCGAGGGTTTCGGCGATGACGAGCGCGAGCCAGGCCGCGGTCAGCGACAGCCGCAGCCCGCCGAGGATCGACGGCAGCGCACCCGGCAGGACCACCCAGCGGATCTGCGCGGCCCGGCCGAGGCCGACGACGTCGGTCATCTCCAGCAGTTTGGGGTCGATCTGGCGGATGCCGAGCACCGTGGTCAGGTAGAGCGGGACGGCGGTGCCGAGCGCGATCAGGAAGATCTTCCCGGCCTCGCCGATCCCGAACCAGACGATCACCAGCGGCAGGATGGCCAGGAACGGGACCGCGCGCACCATCTGGATGCTGCGGTCGAGCAGTGCTTCGACCACTTTGGACAGCCCGACGAGCAGGCCGAGCCCGAGCCCGAGGCTCGCGCCGATCGCGAACCCGGTCGCCGACCGCTGCAGGCTGGCCACCAAGTTGGCCGGCAGCTCGCCGTCGGCGATCAGGTCGCCGGCCTTGGCCAGCACGCTGCTCGGCGCCGGGAGCACCTGTTTCGGCACGATCCCGGTCTGCGCCAGCAGTTCCCACAGCGCGAGGACGGCGACCGGGGTCAGCCAGGAGACGGCCCGGTGCGGGAAGCGGACGGGCCGGGCCACGGCGCGCGTCATCGCGGATCGAGGCGTGAGTCGATGTACTCGCTCAGCTTCTTCCCGCCCGGGAACAGACCCTGCTGCACCCAGGTGTCGTAGGTCTTCTGCAGCTGGGCGGCGAGGGCGGCGTCGACCGGGATGCGCTGGTAGGTCGTCTCGTCCGGACGGACCTGCGTGGCGACGGCCAGGGGCTGGTGCGCGAACTCGGAGTACCACTTGTCGAAGGCGTCGGGATTGGTCTTCGACCAGGTGTAGCTCTTGTCGACGCGGTTCGCGAAGTCCTGGATCGCCGTGCGCTTGCGCGGGTCGCTCAGCGCCTTGTCGGTGGCCGACAGCACGTTGAGGCCGGAGTTGATGCCCGCGCCGTCGGAGAGCACCCGTGCGCCCAGCTCACCGCGGGCGCGGGCGGCGTACACGCTCCAGGTGGCCCAGGCGTCGATGTTGCCGGTCGAGAACGCCCCGTTCGCCTCGGACGGCGCGAGGAAGTTGAGCGTGACGTCCTTGTCGGACAACCCGGCCTTCTTGAGCGCGCCGATGACCAGGAAGTGGGCGACGCTGCCGCGGGTGGTGGGGGAGATCCGCTTGCCCTTGAGGTCGGCGACCGTGTGCGCGGGGCTGTCCTTCGGCACCAGGAGGTAGGTGCCCCGGCCGCCGTTGCTCCAGGCCGCGGCGACCTTGATCTTGGATCCGCCGGCGATCGCCGTCACCGTGGGGGAGTCGTTGGCGCCGCCGATGTCGACCGCGTCCGCACGCAACGCCTCGTGGAGGTTGACGGCGGCGGCGAACTGCGACCACTCGATCTTGTACGGCAGGTTGTCGAGCAGCCCGGCGGCCTTGAGCCGGGACTGCGTGGCACCGGTCTGGTCGCCGACCCGCAGCACCACCGGACCGGATGCGTCCGATGTGGACGATCCGCACGCGGTCAGGGTGGTGAGACCGAGCAGGGTGGCCACGAGCAGGGCGAGCCGGGGTTTCGAGGGCATGCGGAACTCCCCAATGCGGTGTCGGCCGCGGAGATTCGGTTGCGGCGCCGGGCTAAATGGTCACCGGCGTGTGTCTATTTTCCCCCGCGGCCGGGCGGAGTCAACGCCCGCGGCCGGGTTCCCACGAGCCGGGAAGAGATCCACTGTGGACCGCCGCCGCCCGCGCGGCGTCGAAGTACTCGCGCAGCGGACGCCAGCCGGGCACGACGAACCGGCCGCCGGGACCGGTGAACGTCAACGTCGGCAGGGCGTAGCGGACGTGGTGTTCGAGGTGCTTCGCGCGGCCGCTGTGCGGCCCGGGCGCGGTGATGTCGAGGACTTCCGGGCAGGGGTTCCGGGTTTCGCGCCAGTCGGCGCGGACGGCCTGCCGGACTTCGTCGCTCGCCATGGCCGTGCGCAACGCGGACAGGTCGAGGCCCGGCACGCCCTCGACGGCGGCGAGCACCCGTTCGGTGTCGTCGGCGGGGGTGCCGTGCCGGAAGGTCGTTTCCCGCAGCCGCGTCAGCACCAGGTCGGCGACGGTTTCCCCTTGTGCTTCCGCGGCTTTCGCGGCCAGCGACGCCGGCCAGCTCGTGCGGGCCACCCACGCCAGGTGCGGTGGCTTGGGGGCGCCGGTGTGCTCGGTGACGCCGTCGATGAACTTCGCGTACCAGCCGGCTTCGGCGGCGGGATCCGGCGCCGGGTCCTCGTCGTCGTCGAAGAGGATGCCGAACACCCGGCGCCACCGGACGTCCGGCAGCTCCGCCCGCAGCAGGCGGAACTTCGGCTCCGACCCCCACGCCCACGGGCAGGCGGGATCGGTGTACTCGACGACTTCGAGCGGCACGCCTCAGTCCTCGGGGACGTCGACCGGGGACCAGAGACTCGGCAGGTTGACCACGATGCCTTCCTGGCTGCTGCGCGCGATGATCACGACCGCCTCTTCGTCGGTCGGGTTCTCCTCGCGGTGCGGCACGTACGGCGGCACGAAGATGTAGTCGCCGGGCCCGGTTTCGATCCGGATCTCCTCCTCGCCGTCGGCGAAGACGAAGACGGGGTGGCCGGACTTGACGTAGATCGCCGTCTCGGCCTCGCCGTGGTGGTGGTCGCCCGAGTTGGTCACCGGCGCCACGTGCGTCTCGCCCATCCAGACCTTCGACGACCCGACGGTCTTGCCGGAGATCGCCTCCAGCCGCTTCATGCCGCTGGTCTGGTTCGTGTCGCCGGTGAGGTCGGCGCCGCGGATGTGCCGCAGGGGCTGGTGCCAGAGGTCGCTCATCGGGTCTCCCTTCAGGTGGCGACGCGCGCCGGGGCCGCGTCGGTGAGCAGGTCGGCGATCGTCGTCGCGCGCAGGAGCGCGTCGAGCCCGGCTTCCACACCGGACCAGAAGGGGGCCATCCCGGCGGCCGTGCCGTGGTAGGACAGCGCGGGCCGGGGCTCGCCGCGGACGGAGAGGAACTCACCGTCGACCGCCACCACGGCGTCCCGCACGGTCACCTCGCCGGCCGCCCTGGCCAGCCAGTAGCCGCCCTCGCAGCCGCGCTGGCTGCGGACCAGCCCGGCCTGGCGCAGGTCCCGCATGACCGCCTTGATGAACCGGGCCGGGATGTCCTGGGTGGACGCGACGGCTTCACAGGTGATCGGCCGCGAGGTGTCCGCGGCCAGCTCCAGCAGCACCCTGATCGCGTAGTCCGCCCTGGCCGAGATGCGCATACCCGCCATCATCCCCGGACCAGGACCGGTCCGCGCGTCCCGGCGCGCAGCCACTCCAGGAACTGGACGATCTCGGCGGCCACGCTGCGGTGGGCGACGTCGTTGAGGACGTCGTGCCGGCCGCCCTCGACCAGCGCGAACCGGCCGGCCGGGAGCATCTCGGCGAACGCGCGGGCGGCCTTCGGGTCCGCGACCCGGTCCGCGCCGCCGTGCAGGACGAGCACCGGGGTGCGGGGGAGCACCGCCGGGATGCCGGCGGGGTCGGCGAGCAGGGCGCCGCGCCGGAGGCGGTCGTCGGCCTCGAGCAGCGTGCGGTGGACCGGGCAGGCCGTCCGCGCGTCGAGCTCGCTTTCCCACGAGGAGTCTTCGGTGTGCTCGGCCGACAGCGGCAGGCCGGCCGCGACGACCGCGTGCACCGGCAGCTCGGCGGCGAGGGCGAGGGCGGCGAGGCCACCGGTGTCACTGCCGAGCAGGACCACCGGCACCGGGTTTCCGCGGAGTTCGCCCGCGACGTCGTCCGGGGAAGCCACGGCGACGACCCGGTAGCCGTCGAAGGCCAGCCGGCCGCCCAGCCGGGCGTAGAGCCCCGGGTGCTCGCCGCGGCCCGGCAGCAGCACGATCGTGCCGCGCACGGTCACGCCGTCCGGCGGCGCCCAGCGGGTCATACGGCGGCCGCCGTGGCCGGCTGCCGCTCGCGGCGGGCGAGCTCCGAGCGCACCAGCGGCAGCAGGTGCCTGCCGTAGTCGATCGCGTCGTCGAGCGGGTCGTAGCCGCGGATCAGCAGCGTGGTGACGCCGATGTCGACGTAGTCCAGCAAGGCCTTGGCCACGGTTTCGGGTGTGCCGACCAGCGCGGTGGAGTTGCCCGCGGCCCCGGTGGCCGTGGCCAGGGGTGTCCACAGTGCACGGTCGTGGCGGTCGGCCTTCGCCGCCGCGGCCAGCAGCCGGACGCTGCCGACGTTGGTGGGCGCGCCGCCGTCGCGCCATTCGCGCGCCGCCTTGGCCGCGCCGGACGCGGTGATCTTGTCGAGGATCCGCTCGGCCCGTTCCCAGGCCAGTTCCTCGGTGGGGCCCAGAATCGGCCGGAAGGAGACGCTGATCCGCGGCGGGGTGAGCCGTCCGGCCGCCTTCGCCGCGGCCCGGACGGACGCGATCTGTTCCGCCGTCTCCCGCAACGGCTCACCCCAGAGGGCGAACACGTCGGCGTGCTTGCCGCCGACCCGGTAGGCCGCCTCCGAGGAACCGCCGAAGTACAGCGGGATCCGCGGGTTCTGCAGCGGCCGCACCTGCGGGGTGTAGTCGTCGAGCCGGTAGTGCTTGCCGTGGTGGGAAAACGCCGAACCCGACGTCCAGGCGCGCTTGAGGATCTCCAGGTACTCGTCGGTGCGTTCGTAGCGCTCGTCCTTGGGCAGGTGGTCGCCGTCGCGCGCCTGCTCGACGTCGCTGCCCCCGGTGATGGTGTGCACCGCGACGCGGCCGCCGCTGAAGTGGTCGAGGGTGGCGAACGCGCGCGCCGCCAGCGTCGGCGCGACGAACCCGGGGCGGTGGGCCACGAGCAGGCCGAGGCGCTCGGTGTGCGCGGCCGCGTAGGCGGCGACCTGCTGGCCCTCCGGCCAGCCGGCACCGTAGCCGATGAGCACGCGGTCGAAGCCGCCGTCCTCGTGCGCCCGGGCGAACCGGCGGACGTAGGCGGGGTCGATCACCGGGCCTCTGGCCGGGCGGGTCTCGCTCGCGTCCTGGGTGCCGATCATGCCGACGAACTCGACGGGCATCTGCTTTCCTTTCGCCGCAAGAAGAACGCCCTGCCAGGGAACGGCACGGGGGACCGCGTGTCAATTGGGCATCCGCAGGTGTCCATTTGGTGGACGTGGCTGGCTCCGCCCGATCCGGGCGGCTTATCGTCGGCCCGCTCGCCGACCCTCCGGGAGGACTTCGTGACCACGACCGTCGCCACCGTCCCGCAGCCGGACCTGTCCGCGTTGCCGTCGATCGTCGCCGGGCTGGCCGCGCGCGCCGGCGAGCACGACCGGGAAGCGACGTTCCCGCACGAGGGCGTCGCGCTGGTGCACGCCGCCGGCCTGCTGACCACGACGGTGCACCCCCGCTACGGCGGTCCGGGCGCCGGTGTCCTCGACACCGCCCGGCTGCTTTCCGAACTGGGCCGCGGAGATCCGTCGGTCGCCCTGGTCACCGCGATGACGCTGTTCGTCCACGCCGCGCAGGGCGCCGAGCCGACGTGGCCGGAGGAGAGCTACCGGGAGGTGCTCGCGGAGTCCGCCGAGCGGCCGGTGCTGGTCAACGCGTTGCGCGTGGAGCCGGAGCTCGGTTCGCCGACCCGCGGCGGCCTGCCCGCGACGGTGGCCCGGCGGACCGGCGACGGCTGGCGGCTGTCCGGCCGCAAGATCTACTCGACCGGTTCGGTGGGCCTGCGCCGGATGATCGTCTGGGCGCGGACCGACGAGCCCGCGCCGCGGGTGGGCGGGTTCCTCGTCCGCGGGGACAGCCCGGGCATCGTGATCGAGCCGACCTGGGACCACCTCGGGCTGCGGGCGAGCGCGAGCCACGACGTCGTGTTCACCGACGTCCCGGCGGCGGCCCCCACCGGACTGTCCACACCGGACGTTCAGCGCCCGCCGGTGCTCACCTTCCCGCTGGCGCTGCCCGCGATCTACCTCGGGGTGGCGCGCAACGCGCTCGACTGGCTCACCGGGTTCCTCCGCGAGCGCGTCCCGAGTGGACTCGGCAAGCCACTGGCGACGCTGCCGCGGTTCCAGGCCGGCGTCGGGGAGGTCGCCGCGCGGATCACCGGAGCGGAGGAGATCCTGTTCGGGCTCGCCCGCCGGGCCGACGAGGACGACCCGGCCGCGGCGGCGCAGGCCGGGGTGGCGAAGGTGCTCGCGACGCGGCTGCTCATCGAGGCGGTGGAACAGGCCGTCGCGCTGACCGGCAATCCCGGGCTGACGCGGGCCAACCCGCTGCAACGGCACTACCGCGACGTGCTGTGCAGCCGGGTGCACACGCCGCAGGACGACGCCGTGCTGACCGGGCTGGGCCGGTCCCTCCTCGCCTGACTTCGGTCCCCGGGAGAACAGACCGGACGAGCGCGGCTCAATCCTGGAGCCGGCAGTCGTCGGGGCCGTGCTCTTTCCGGTGGGCGGTCCGGGCGACCCGCCGTCGAGGCGGCAGCGGAACTGGGCGCGCGGCCGCGCTCGTCGAGCGCGAATCCTCAACGCGACCGGGATTTGGCCGTGGTGACCCTCAAGGTGCCCGCCGTTCGATGGCCGGCCACAGGGCGTCCAGTGCCGAGTTCACCAGCCTGACGCGCGGCACGGCCGGGTGGTCGTGCCACCAGAGCGCGAGGGCGCGCAGGGAGGCGGCGATGATCTCGATCAGCATTTCGGTGTCGAGATCGTCCGCGCCGGGCTCGCCGGCGGCCAGCACGCCGGTGACGAACGGGGTCAGCGCGGACCGGCTCGCGCGCGTGGCGTCGACCTGCGCCTGGCGGGCACCCGCGTCGGCGGTGGCGACCTGGAACAGGACGGGGATCGACGTGCGGCGATGCTCGACGTGGGCGAACCAGGCGTCGAGCGCGGCGGCGAACCGGTCCCGCAGCGGTGCCGGGGTGGCGAAGGTGACCTGCCAGGCGGCGCGCAGCCGGGCGTACTCGGCGGCGAGCACCTCCTGGAACAGGGCGAGTTTCGACGGGAAGTGGTCGTAGAGCACCGGCGCCGAGATCCCCGAGCGCCGGGCGATCTCGTCGATCGGCGCACCGTCGTACCCGCGCTCGGCGAAGACCTCGGTCGCGTTCTCGATGATCACCGCGCGTCGCTGCGCCGCGGACATCCGCCGCTTGGGTTCCCTTGACATCCGGCCGGCCCCTGTCTGATCCTTAACCTAACGATCGCTAGGTTAGTGGGGGACGGCGTGGCCGACCAGCTGACGGAATGGCACCGGCAGGGCGAGACGACGACGATGCCGGTGCGGGGCGTGCCCCGGGCGGTGTTCCGCCGGGTGTCCGGGAGCGGCAGTCCGCTGGTGCTGCTGCACGGCTTCCCCGCGTCGTCGTTCGAGTGGGCCCGGGTGGAGCCGCTCGCGGCGCGTCGGCACACCGTCGTGACGTTCGACTTCCTCGGCTACGGCGCGTCCGAGAAGCCGCGCAAGCACCACTACAGCGTCTTCGAACAAGCCGACCTGACCCAGGCGCTGATCGAGTCGCTCGGCTTCGAGGCGGTCACCCTCGTCGCCTACGACTACGGCGCGATCGTGGCTTCGGAACTCCTCGCCCGCGAGCTGCCGTTCCGGATCGACCGGTGCGTGTTCCTGAACGCGGGGCTGTACGCCGATCAGTACCGGCCCAGGCTGATCCAGCGCGCCTCGTTGTGGCCGGTGGCCGGCAGCCTGCTCGCCCGCTCCCTGACCGAGCGGCAGTTCGTCCGGTCCTGGTCCCGCGTGTTCTCCCCCGAGCATCCCCTGGACCCCGAACTGGCCGGACTGCACTACCGCGCGCTGGGCGCCGGCGACCCCGACCCCGACCTCACCGCGCGGCTGCTGCGCTACATCCCCGAGCGCGCGGCCCACCGTGACCGCTTCGAACCGGTCTTCACCGGCACCCCGGTGCCGCTGTCGTTCCTGTGGGGGATGCGCGATCCCGTATCTGGACCGCGGGTCGCCCGGGAACTGCGGAGCCGCAACCCGGACGCGGACCTCGTCGAGTACCCGGACCTCGGCCACTGCCCGCACCTCGAAGCACCCGAGCGGGTGGCCACGGACATCCTCGCCAGAACGGCGGAGCAGGCACCGGACGTCCGGCCCGCCTGACCTGGGAACTCGGCGGCCCGAAAAAATCTGTGATCGCCGGAGTAGACATTCGAGCGGGAGTGTGTGTAGAGTTCTGGTCATACCGAGAGAGACAACGTCTAGCGGCGCGGGAGAGGACGTAACTACCCGCGAGTGAGGCAAGGCGGTCAGGCAGTGCGGAGCCGATCAGGAGCTGGTTCCGGCTGGTGGCCGGGAGTTGTAACCCGGGGTCGGGTTGTGAAGCGGTTCGATCAGGTAGTGCCGGCCCCGGGGAGTTCGGCAGGACACGGGTGGAGCGGGTGCGCCCGTGCAGATCAGCAGTAGTCAGTGCAGTTGCAGGACCGGTCAGGTGGCCGGAGCCGATCAGTGAACGGGGCTCCGGGCAGTGGCCAGCGGCGTCAGTGTGCTGGGACCGATCAGTGGAAGGGTTCCCGCCGGTGGCGTGCGCAGCAGTACCCAGTAAGGAAAAACCGGAAAGAAGGGAACGGGAACATCATTGGATCGCCCGCAGCGGGCTGGTAGCGCCGCGCGGGTGCCGCAGTTCCATCGAGTTCGGAGGTGGTGCTCGGTTACGCATGAGCGATCCCCGCAGGGTCCGGCAGTGCGCCGGATGCGGGTGCAGGACACCGGCGGTCGCGCCGGTGGACGATGGTGAAACCCAACCCTTGAAGACCCCGGGTGCCGTGCACGGCACCCGGGGTCTTCCGTGCACGGAGGCCGAATGATCCCTGACCAGGAAAGACCCGCCACGCCCGGCGTGGCCGACAGGTTCGACGACGAGGACTATCCCGCCTACACGATGGGCCGGGCCGCCGACATGCTCGGCACCACCCAGGGCTTCCTGCGCAGTCTCGGCGAGGCCGGGCTGATCACCCCGCAACGCTCGGCGGGCGGGCACCGCCGCTATTCCCGGTCCCAGCTGCGGGTGGCGGCCCGGGCGCGGGAACTGGTCGACCAGGGCACCCCGGTCGAGGCCGCCTGCCGCATCATCAGTCTCGAAGACCAGCTCCACGAAGCACAGCGCCTCAACTCCGAACTGCGCGGCGCCTCCGGCTGAAACCCGCCGTCGACCGGCTCGGCACGCGGTCCTCCACCCCGTGCCGAGCAGTGCGACCCGGCCACGCGCGCGGATCAGGCGGCGAACGTCCGCACGATCGTCTCGGCGGCCTGGTCGGCGACCGCGTCGATCTCGGTCGCCGGGAGACGGCGGGTGCCGAGGTGGGAGCGGCGTTCGAGCGGCCCGGTCAACAGGGCCAGGAACTGCTCCGCGACGAGCGCGGGGTCGCAGTGGCGCAGCTGCCCGCCGACCACCAGCCGGGCCAGGCGGTCCGCCAGTGCGTCAGCCAAGCGTCCGGCGGTGACCGCGTGGACGTCCGTCAGCAGCTCGGGGAAGCGGCTCAGCTGCGCGTAGGTAAGCCTGCGCAAGGCGCCGGACTGCTCGTCGCAGCACCGGCGGGCCAAGGCGCGGGCCGCACGCGTGAGGGTCCGCCGCGGGTTGTCTCCCGGCGTGATGCACCCGACCGCCACGAGGTTGGCCGCCGCGACCTGCTCCGCAGCCGCGGCGAGCGCGGCCCGGAACAGGGTTTCCTTGTCCTGGAAGTGGTTGTACACCGTGGGCTTCGCAACGCCGGCTTCGGCGGCTATCTCCTGGACGTTCGCCGCGTCGTAGCCCACCCGCGCGAAAACGGTGAACGCGCCCTCGAGGATCGCTTCCCGCTTGTCGATCCGGCCGCGCGCCTTGGTCATGGGCGTAGTTTACATCGGTCTGGTGAGTTCGCTAACTTGAACTCACCGGTTCACTCTGGGAGGGCCACATGATCGTCAACCTGCTGCGGTTCCGCTTCCGCGACGACGTCACCGACGACGAGCGCGAAGCCGTCCTCGCGGCCATGCGGCGGACGGCGGGTGTCGAGTCCGCCGCGTTCGGCACGGTCGGGCGGGACCTCGGCGATCCGGCCGACGGCTTCACGCACGCCTACTGCGTCGGTATCGAAGACCTCGCCGCGCTGGAGCGGTACATGCACGACCCCGTGCACCTGGCCGGGGACGACGTGATTTGCCGCACCTGGCGCGGTTGTCGGCGGTGCGGTTCACCGACGACGCCGACCCGGACACCGGCGAGAAGATCTTCGCCCTGCACCGCGCGAAGCTCGCGAAGTACCCGGACTGGGACAGGCGGCTGAACGCGATCCCGAGCTGAATTCCGAACGGAGTTCAGATTCCGGACATCGTTGACAGTTCACGCACGCCTTCTTACTTTCGGTGCATGGCAACGGGACGGAGACTCACGCGACCGTGGTCGTCGGCGGCGGGGGGCCGGATCTGTTGTCGCTGAGCGTGTCTCCGCGACCGATCCGTCCTCCAGGAGTCCCCATGCGCCCCGTCGCCGCCCGCCCGGCCGACTTCGACCGCCTGCTCGTCCAGGGCCCGTTCCCGGACGCGTTGCGTGCCGCGATCGGGCAGAGCGGGCTGTCGCTGGACCGCATCCGCCACCGCCTGGCCCGCCGGGGGCTCACGGTCAGCGTGCCGACGCTGAGCCTCTGGCAGTCGGGCCGGCGCCGCCCGGAGCGAGCCGAGTCGCTGCGCGTCCTCGCGGGGCTCGAGCAGCTCCTCGAATTGCCGTCCGGTTCACTCGGCGCGCTGCTCGGGCCGCCGCGACCGCGGGGACAGGGTCGGCCCGCCCGGCTCGTCGCGCTGAGCCAGCACGACCAGGCGGAGATCGACGGGCACGGCCGGCTCGCCGCCGTGCAGGCCCGGGTGGTCCTGCGGGCCGGGGAAGCCGGAGCGGAACGCTGGCCGGTGCGGTGGACCCTGTCACCCGGCGTGACGCCGAAGATCGTCGCGGACCGCAACTGCCGCGTCGGCAGCGTCGAGCACGACCTCGACCGAAGCCGCCTCACCGCGGAGCTGGTCCTGGACGCCGCCCCGGCGGCGGGGGAGTCGGTCATCGTCGAATACGCGGCGATCTTCCCGGCCGGCCCGTCCGCCCGCGAGTTCGTGCGCGTCTTCGACCACCCGGTCCGCGACTACCTGCTGGAAGCCCGTTTCGCGGAGCTGCCGGCGCGATGCGTGCGTCTGCGCGACGACGGTCCGGCTCGGGAGCTGATCCCTGATTCCGCGGGGGCGGTGCATGTTGCCGAGGCTGATGCGGCGGGTCGGGTCGGGATTCGCTGGGAGCTGTGAACGCGGCGGGCCTCGGCGCGCTTGCCGGGGTACTGGCGCGGTGCGTGCGGCTCTGCGATGACGGTCCGGCTCGGGAGCTGATCCCTGATTCCGCGGGGGCCGTGCACGTCGCTGAAGCTGATGCGGCGGGTCGGGTCGGGATCCGTTGGGAGCTGTGAACACAGGTGGGGCCCCGGCGCGATCGCCGGGGCCCCACCTTCCTTTCCGGTGCGGCGTCAGGGTGCGATGTACAGCGTGCGGTTCGGCGTCCCGCTGCCCGGGTTCTTGACCAGGTTCGGCGTCGCCGCCGCGATCAGGGCCTGGCTGACCTGGGCCGCCGTCGCGGTGGTGTGCGTGGCGAGGTAGACCGCCGCCGCGCCGGCGGCGTGCGGGGCCGCGAACGAGGTGCCGTTGCCCGTGTAGGTGGCCGTGTCGTTCGTGTTCCACGCCGAGGTGATGCCGACGCCGGGAGCGAACAGGTCGACACCGGCGCCGTAGTTGGAGAAGGACGCGCGGGTGTCGGTCTTGTCCGCCGCCGCGACCGTGATCGCTTCGGCGACGCGGGCGGGCGACGAGGTCGAGGCGTTGGCGTTCGAGTTGCCCGCGGCCACCGTCCAGGTGACGCCGGAGCTGATCGAGTTGCGGACCGCGGTGTCGAGCGCGGTCGAGACGCCGCCACCCAGGCTCGCGTTGGCGACCGCGGGCTTCTTGGCGTTGGACGTGATCCAGTTGACGCCGGCGATCACGCCGGAGATCGTGCCGCTGCCGTCCGAGCCGAGCACGCGCACCGGGTACAGCTGGGCGCCCTTCGCGACGCCGTACTGGGAGCCGGCGATCGTCGCGGCCACGTGGGTGCCGTGCCCATAACCGTCGTCGGCGTTCGTGTCGTTGTCGACGAAGTCGTAGCCCTGGTGCACCCGGCCGCCGAAGGTCTGGTGGGTTGCGCGGATCCCGGTGTCGAGCACGTAGACGTTCACGTTCGACGCCGTGGTCGAGTAGCTGTACTGGTTGTCCAGCGGGACGTTGCGCTGGTCGACCCGGTCCAGGCCCCACGACGGCGGGTTCTGCTGGACGGCTTCGGCGTGCACCGTCCTGTCCTGCTCGACGAAGGCCACCGCGCTGTCCGCCGCGAGGCGCTTGGCGTGCTTTTCGTCCAGGCGCACGGAGAACCCGGCGAGGTTCTGCGCGTAGACCCGGCCCACCGTGCCGCTGTAGCGCCGCGCCAGGTCGCCGCTGTTCGTGTTCTTCGCACTGTCCTTCAGGACGACGATGTAGCTGCCGGGGACCGCGCCGGCGTCGGCGGTGCCGAGCACCACGCCCTCGGTTGCTTGAGCCGGGGTGACGCCGGTGAAGACGACGGCCGCCGCCACGGCGACCGCGGCTCCGGTGAATCTCGCTGCACGCATTTCCTGCTCCTCGGGGAAGGGGACGTTCGCCAGACCGAAACTAAGGTCGCCGGTGTTTTCTCAGCAGGCGCGGCTTTTTGCGTTTTTGCGCCGGGATTTGCGAATCCGCGGCTCGCAGTTCCTACCTACGAAGGGAGGTTCTCGCGCAGTGGGCCACGGCCCGGCGTTGCCCGCGATGTGGGAACACCCGTCCCGCCTGCCGGAGCGGCTTAGGCTGCCGGACGTGACGACGCTCGACGAACCCGGGGCGGCCACCGCTCTGCCGCTGATCGACATCTCGCGCTTCCGCGACCCCGCGGCCGACCGCGCCGCGTTCCTCGCCGAGCTGCGCCGGGCCGCGCACGAGGTCGGCTTCTTCTACGTCGTCGGCCACGGCGTACCCGCCGAGCTGACCACCGGGATCTTCGAGGTGGCCAAGGAGTTCTTCGCGCTGCCGGTGGAAGAGCGGCTGGCGATCGAGAACATCCACTCGCCGCAGTTCCGCGGCTACACGCGCACCGGCTACGAGTACACCGGCGGCACGCCCGACTGGCGGGAGCAGATCGACATCGGCCCGGAACGGGCGCCCGTCGGGTCCGGCGGACCGGCGTGGCAACGCCTGATCGGTCCCAACCAGTGGCCGGAGGGGCTTCCCGGACTGCGGGAGACGACCTTGGCCTGGCAGGCCGAGGCCCTGCGCGTCAGCCGTGAGGTGCTGCGCGCGCTCGCCGCGGCGCTGGGGCAGGACGAGGACTACTTCGACGCGTGGTTCGACGAAGAAGCGTCCACGCACGTCAAGATCGTCCGCTACCCGGGACGGCCGTCGGCGGAGCAGGACCAGGGCGTCGGTGCGCACAAGGACTACGGCTACCTCGCGCTGCTGCAGCAGGACGACGTCGGTGGCCTCCAGGTACGGGCGGCCGACGGCAGCTGGATCGACGCCACGCCCATCCCCGGCAGCTTCGTGTTCAACATCGGCGAGATGCTGGAGATCGCCACCCAGGGGTACCTGAAGGCGACGCACCACCGCGTGGTCAGCCCGCCCACCGGGGTCGAACGGTTCTCGGTGCCGTTCTTCCTCGGGCCGCGGCTCGACGCCGTCGTGGAACCCTTGGAGCTCCCGGCGGAGCTCGCGGCCGAGGCCAAGGGCGTCAGTCAGGACGCCGACAACCCGCTGCACGCGGCTTTCGGGGAGAACGCGCTGGTCGGCTGGCTGCGTTCGCACCCGAAGGTGGCCGAGCGCTGGTGGAGCGACGTCCTGGCGGAGCGCGGATGACCGCGTTCGAGACCCGGCAGATCCACGCCGGCGCCCGCCCGGACCCGGCGATCGGCGCCCGCGCGACGCCGATCTACCAGAGCACGTCGTTCACCTTCACCGACGCCCACCACGCCGCCGAAGCGTTCGCGTTGCGAGACCTCGAAACGCACGCCTACACGCGGTTGTCGAACCCGACGACCGCGGTCGTCGAGGAACGGCTGGCCGACCTCGAAGGCGGGGTGGCGGCGGTCGCGGTGGCCAGCGGTCAGGCCGCGTCGACGCTGGCGTTGCTGAACATCGCCCGCGCCGGGGACCACATCGTCGCGGCGGCGAGCCTCTACGGCGGGACGTACAACCTGCTCGCCTACACCTTCGCCGACCTCGGCATCGCGGTCGACTTCGTGCGCGATCCCGACGACCTGGCGGAATGGCGGGCCGCGATCCGGCCGGAGACGAAGGCGTTCTACGCCGAGACCGTCGGCAACCCGCGCGGCAACGTCCTCGACATCAGCGCGGTCGCCGAGGTCGCCCACACGGCCGGGGTCCCGCTGGTCATCGACAACACCGTCCCGACGCCCTTCCTCGCGCGGCCGCTCGAACACGGCGCGGACGTCGTCGTGCACTCGACGACGAAGTTCCTTTCGGGCCACGGCACCGGCATCGGCGGGATCGTCGTCGACGGCGGGAAGTTCGACTACACCGCCGATCCCGGACGCTGGCCGCAGCTGACCCGGCCCGACCCCAGCTACCACGGCCTCGTGTTCGCCGAGCAGTTCGGCGAACTGGCCTACGCCCTGCGGCTGCGCACCAAGCTCGTCCGCGACCTCGGCCCCGCCGTCTCGCCGTTCAACAGCTTCCTGCTCCTGCAGGGCATCGAGACGCTGTCGCTGCGGATGGAGCGGCACGTCGAAAACGCCCGGACGGTCGCCGCGTGGCTCGCCGAACGCCCGGAGGTCGAGGCGGTGCACTACGCCGGGCTGCCCGGCAACCCGTGGCACGACGCGGCCAAGCGGTACCTCTCGCTCGGCGTCGGCGCGGTCGTCGCCTTCGAGCTGAAGGGCGGTCTCGACACCGGACGCCGGTTCGTCGACCGGCTGCGGCTGTTCAGCCACCTGGCCAACATCGGTGACGTGCGCAGCCTGGTCATCCACCCGGCCTCGACGACGCACGCCCAGCTGGACGCCGAGCAGCAGCGGGCCAGCGGGGTCACCCCGGGCCTGGTCCGGTTGTCGGTCGGCCTCGAAGGCGTCGACGACCTCCTGGCCGACCTGGCGCACGGACTGGAGGGCAGCGATGGCTGAGTTCACCGGAAGCCGCGGGAAAATCCACTATGGACACTGGGTCCCGGCGGAACCGAAGGCGCTGGTCGTGTTCTTCCACGGCCTCGGCGAGCACATCGGCAGCTACGAACCGCTTGCGGAAGCGCTTACCGACGCCGGGTTCGCCGTGTGGGCGCTCGACCACGCCGGACACGGCCGCAGCGACGGCGAACGCGTCCTGATCGAGTCCGTCGACGACCTCGTCGCCGACGCCGCCACCTTCACCGGCCTCGCCCGGGACGCCCACCCCGGGCTGCCGCTGGTGATCGCCGGGCACTCGCTCGGCGCCACCGTGGCGACCCTGCTCGTCGGCGAAGGCCGCCTGCCGGAGCGCCCGGTCGCGCTGGTGTTCGCCGGTTCGTCGCTGGTACCGGACGCCGGGAGCGGCCTGGTCGCGATGTTGACCAGCGGAATCGATCCGTGGGACCTGCGCAAGGACCCCGGCGAGCTGACCCGCCACCCCGGGTACGCCCAGCAGATCCGCGACGACCCGCTGACCTGGCAGGGTGGCCTGCGCCTGGAGACCCTGCGCGCCCTCGGCGAAGCGGCGCCCCGGGTGGCCGCGGTCCTGCCGAAGCTCGACCTGCCGGTGCTCCTGCTGCACGGCGCGGCCGACGACCTCGCCCCGGCCGACGGCGCGCTGCGGGCGGCCGAGCTGCTGCCGGACGCCAAAGCCGTCGTCTTCCCCGAAGACCGCCACAACATCCTGAACGAGCTCGACCGCGACGACGTGTACCGCGTCTTCACCGAGTTCGCCGCCGAGCACGTCCGCGGCTGAACCGCAGACCCCGTCCCCGAGGAGAACGATGCGACGCCTTCTTCCGATCCCTGCTGCGCTGGTCGCGGTGGTCCTGACCGCGACCGCGTGCGGCACGGGCGGCGCCGCGGACCCCGCGGCCGGCACCTCCGCGCAGGTGGCCACCCCGCCGGACGACCAGCTGAACACCGCCGCCACGGTGAACGTCCGGCTGGTCCTGGAACCGTCCAGCCTCAACATCTTCTCGACGTCCGGTGCGGCGCTCGACCAGATCCTGCTCGACAACGTCTACCAGAACCTGGTCTCGGCGAACCCCGAGGAGAAGGACAAGATCGTCCCGCAGCTGGCGACGTCGTGGGAGCAGGCCCCCGACGGCCTGAGCTACACCTTCCACCTCGCCTCCGGCGCGAAGTTCCACGACGGCTCGCCGCTGACGAGCGCCGACGTCGTCTGGTCGCTGCAGCAGCAGACCGCGCCCGGCTCGAAAGCCGTCTACGGTGCGGAGTTCGCGTCGATCGCCGACGTCACCGCCCCCGACCCGGCGACCGTCCGCATCGGACTGAAGAGCCGTGACACCTTCCTGCTGTGGAACCTGACCCAGCGCGGCGGCATCGTGTTCAAGAAGGGCACCGACTTCGCCACGCTGGACGGCGCCGAGAACGGGTCCGGTCCGTTCAAGCTCGCCCAGTGGAACCGCGGGTCGTCGATCACCTTCCAGCGCGACGACGCCTACAGGGGCGCCAAGCCGAAGGTGGCCAAGGTCGTCTTCCACTACATCACCGAGACCAACGCGGCCAACAACGCCGAGCAGACCGGGCAGACCGACGTCGAGACCGCGGCGGACCCGACGCTGCTGCAGCCGTTCACCACCGGGGATGCCTTCTCGGTGCTGAAGGGCACGACGACCGACAAGTACACTCTCGCCTTCAACGGCACGAAGGCGCCGTTCACCGACCCGGACGTCCGGCACGCGCTGCGGCAGGCGATCAACAAGCAGGACATCGTCAAGGCGGTCGGCGCCGGCACGGTGATCGGCAGCTCGGTCCCGCCGCAGGACCCGTGGTACGAGGACCTGACCTCGATCGACGCCTACAACCCCGGCAGCGCGAAGCAGCTGCTCGCCAAGGCCGGATTCGCGAACGGCCTGCAGCTCACCCTCGACGTGCCGTCGATCTACCCCACGTCGATCACCGACGTGCTGGTGTCCGACCTCAAGCAGGTCGGTGTCACGCTCACGGTGAAGCAGGTCGAGTTCCCGGCCTGGCTGTCGCAGGTGTTCAAGAACCACGACTTCCAGCTCAGCCTGGTCGACCACGCCGAAGCGCGGGACATCGCCAACTACACCAAGCCCGCGTACTACTTCGGCTACGACAACAAGCAGGTCCAGCAGTGGTACGGCCAGGCGCGCACCGCCTCGACCGACGCCGAACGCGACACGCTGCTCAAGCAGGTGGCGAAGCAGATCTCCGCCGACGCGGCGAGCGACTGGCTGTTCCTCAGCGAAGCCCACACCGTCGTCCGCAAGGGCGTCTTCGGCGTGCCGAAGGCCGAGACGAGCAACCGGTTCCCCTTGGCGAACCTCGCGGTCGGCAAGTGAAATGACGTTGTTCCTGCTCCGCCGGGCCGGGCTGCTGGTGGTCGCGCTGGCGATCGCCAGCGTGCTCGTGTTCGTCCTGCTGCGGCTGCTGCCGGGTGACGTCGCCGCCACCATCGGCGGCTTCCGCGCCACCCCGGAGCAGCTGGCGTCGATCCGCGCGGAGCTCGGGCTCGACCGGTCGCTCCCGGCCCAGTTCGGCTCGTGGGTGACCGGCGTGCTGCACGGCGACTTCGGCCGCTCCCAGCTCAACGGCACGTCGGTGACCGGCGAGCTGGGCCGGAAGCTCCAGGTCACCGCGCCCCTGGTGGCCGGGGCGGTCGTCGTCGCCCTGGCCGTCGCGGTGCCACTGGGCACCTGGGCCGCGGTCCGGCGGCGCGGCCCGGTCGGCACCGGCATCAGCGCGCTGTCCCAGGTCGGGATCGCCGTACCGACGCTGTGGCTCGGCCTGGTGCTGGTGCTGGTGTTCTCCGTCGAACTCGGCTGGCTGCCCGCGCAGGGTTTCCCCACCGACGGCTGGGATTCGCCCGGCCTCGCGCTGCGCAGCCTGGTGCTGCCGTGGATCGCCCTCGGCCTGTCCGAAGGCGCGGTGCTGCTGCGGTTCGTCCGCTCGGCGGTGCTGGGCGTCCTCGACGCCGATTACGTGCGGGCCGCGCGCGCGAAAGGCCTCACCAAAGGGCAGGCGTTGCGGCGGCACGGCTTCCGCAACGCCGCCCTGCCCGTGGTGTCGATCCTCGGGCTGCAGCTGGCGACGCTCATCGTCGGCGCGGTCGTCGTCGAGCGCGTGTTCACCCTGCCCGGCGTGGGCAGCATGCTGGTCGGCGACGTCGGCAACCGCGACCTGGTGAAGGTCCAGGGCGAGGTGTTCCTCGTCGTCGCCGCGGTGCTGGTGATCGGGTTCGCCGTCGACGTCGTCCACCGCCTGATCGACCCGCGCCTGCGGGAGCCGAAATGAGACGCCGCGCGCTGACCACGGCGACCCAGTCCCTGCTGCGGCGGCCGGGCGGGGTCTTCGGCCTCGCCGTGGTGGTCCTGCTCGTGGTCGCCGGAGTGGTGTCGCTGTGGTGGACGCCGTTCGACCCGCAGGCCACCGATCCCGGGCAGGCGTGGCTGCTGCCGTTCCAGGGCGGGCACCCGCTCGGCACCGACCGGATCGGCCACGACCAGTTCAGCCAGCTGCTGGCCGGCGCCCGCGAGACACTGGTCGCGGCGGTGGCGTCGGCGGCCGTGGCGACGGTGGTCGGGCTGGTGCTGGCCCTGCTGGCCGTGCTCACCCCGCGCTGGGTGGGCGCGGGGGTGGTCCAGCTGATCGACCTGCTCGTCGCGTTCCCGGTGCTGCTGCTCGCGATGGTGCTGGCGGCCGTCTACGGCAGTTCACTGGCCACGGTCGTCGCCGCGATCGGCATCGGGTTCGGCGTCGCCGTGGCCCGGGTGGCGCGAGCCGAGCTGACCGCCGCGCTCGGCAGCGACTACGTTCTCGCCGCCCGGGCCGGTGGCGCGCGGACCGGGCGGATCGTCCGGAGGCACCTCCTGCCGACACTGGCGCCCACGCTGATCGTCCAGCTGTCACTGGTGATGGCCCTGGCCGTGCTCGCCGAGGCCGCGTTGACCTACCTCGGCTACGGCAGCTCACCGTCGTCGCCGTCGTGGGGCGGCATGCTCCACGAGCAGCAGGCCTACATCGCCGCCCGGCCGCTGCTGGTGATCTGGCCCGGCCTCGCGGTCGCGCTCACCGTGCTCGGCTTCAACCTCCTCGGCGACGCGCTGCGCGACGCCACCGACCCGAGGCTGGTGACGAGCCGATGAGCCTCCTCGAAGTCGAGGACCTGACCGTCCACATCGGAACGCGGGCACTCCTCGAAGACGTTTCGTTCACCGTGGCCGCGGGGGAGCGGGTCGGCCTGATCGGCGCGTCCGGTTCCGGGAAGTCGCTCACCGCGCTGGCCGTGCTCGGCCTGCTGCCCGACGGGATGGCCGTCCGCGGCAGCGTCCGGCTCGACGGCACGGAGCTGCTCGGGCGCTCCGACCGGGCGTTGTCGGCCGTCCGCGGCGAGCGGATCGCCACGGTGTTCCAGGACCCGCGCACCGCGCTCAACCCGCTGATGCGCGTCGGCAGGCAGATCGCCGAACCCCTGCGGGCGCACCGCGGCCTGACCCGCAAGGCGGCCGCGGCCGAAGCCGTCGCGCTGGCCGAGAAGGTCGGTCTGCCCGATCCCGAGCACGCCGTCCGGGCGTTCCCGCACCAGCTGTCCGGCGGGCAACGCCAGCGGGTCGGCATCGCGATCGCGCTCGCCTGCCGTCCCGCCCTGCTGCTGGCCGACGAACCGACGACCGCGCTCGACGTGACCGTGCAGGCGGAAATCCTCGGCCTGCTGCGCGCGCTGGTCGACGAACAGGGCACGGCGCTGGTGTTCATCACCCACGACCTGGCCGTGCTGGCGCAGATCGCCGAGCGGGTGCTGGTGCTCGGGGCCGGCCGGCTGCTCGAAGACGGCTCCCTCGCCGACGTCCTGCACGCACCCCGGCAGCCGGCGACCCGCGAGCTCCTGGACATCGCGCGAGCCGGCGCGTTCCGCCGGCACCGGGAGGTGACGCCGTGACGCTGCTCGAGGCCACCGGCCTGCACCGCTCCTACCGGCTGCCCCGCGGCCGGCTGTTCGAACCGGCCCGGCACCGGCACGCCGTCCGGGACGTCGGCCTGACGCTCGAAGACGGCGGCCGGCTCGGCATCGTCGGCGAGTCCGGCTCCGGCAAGTCGACACTGCTGCGGCTGCTGCTCGCCCTCGAGAAGGCCGACGCCGGCTCGGTGCGCTACCGCGGGCGGCCGGTCACCGGGCGCGACCTGACGTGGTTCCGCCGCGACGTGCAGGTGGTGCTGCAGGACCCGTACAGCTCGCTGAACCCCCGCACGGTCGTCCGGGACATCGTCGCCGAGCCCCTGGAATGCCTGCGGGTGCCGGGAAACCACGACGACCGCGTCGAAGAGGTCCTCGTCGCGGTCGGCCTGGAGCCGGACGCGGTGTGGCGCTACCCCCACGAGTTCTCCGGCGGCCAGCGGCAGCGGATCGCGCTCGCCCGCGCGCTCGCGCCGCGGCCGAAGGTCCTGGTGGGCGACGAGCCGTTCTCCGCCCTCGACGCGGCGGTCCGCGCGCAGATCATCGACCTGGTCGCCGGGCTGGCGGACACGATGGGGCTGTCCCTGATCCTCGTGTCCCACGACATCGGCGTGGTCCAGCAGCTCTGCGACCGGCTGCTGGTGCTGAAGGACGGCGTCGCCGTCGAGCAGGGCGGCACCGCCGACGTCCTCGCGGCGCCGGAGCACCCCTACACCCGGGCCCTGCTGGACGCCGTGCCCCAGCTTCCGGAGGAGGTCGGATGAGCGCGTTCAGGCTCGGGTTCCTCACCCACGTCCACGGGCCGGGCCAGGACCTGCGCACGGTCCTGCGCGAGCTGCTCACGGTGTTCGCCGCGGCCGAAGAACTCGGGTTCGACGGCGGCTGGGTCGCCCAGCACCACTTCCGCACCGACTACGGCAGGCTGCCCTCGCCGCTGGTGTTCTTCGGCGCGGTGGCGGCCCGGGCGCCGCGGCTCCGCCTGGGCACCGCGGTGACCGTGCTGCCCCTGGAAGACCCCATCCGGCTCGCCGAGGACGCGGCCGTCCTCGACGCGCTCACCGGCGGCGCTCTCGAACTCGGCCTCGGCACCGGCGGCGCCAACACCGACGCCTTCGCCCGGTTCGGCCACGACCCCGCCCACCGCCACCGGCTCCACGACGACAACCTCGGCACGCTCCGGCTCGCCCTGGGCGGCTCGGTCCTCCAGCCGCCGGCGCCGACGCTGGGCGACCGGCTCTGGCAGGCCACCGCGGACGTCACCCGGGCCGCGAGGATCGGCCGCGACGGCGACGGCCTGCTGCTCGGCACCGCCGTCCACGACCCCCGCAAGGTGCAGCGGCCGCTCGCCGAGGCGTACGCGGCGGCGGCGGTCCGCCCTCGCTTCGGCATCGTGCGCGCCGTGTTCCCGGCGAAGGACCGCCGGGCCGCGCAGGACGACCTCGCCCCGGCCCTGGACATCCACCGCCGGAACTTCGCCGAGCTGACCGGGCTGAGCGCCGAGGAGCACCTGGCCCGGATCAACGTCCACCACGGGACGCCCGACGAGGTGACCGAGAGCCTGCACGCCGATCCCGCGCTGCTCGAGTTCCTCAACCCGGACAGCTGGTTCCTGCCCGTGGTGCAGCACGAGATGTCCGATGTGGACGCCGACATCGAGCGACTGCGGGTGATCGCCACCGAGATCGCCCCGGCTCTCGGGTGGCGGCGATGACCTTCCACCTGGGCTTCCTCACGCACGTCCACGGCGAAGGCGGTGTTCCCGCCGGCCGGCTCTACCGCGACCTGGTCGAGCTGTTCGCCGCCGCCGAAGAACTGGGCTACCAGTCCGGCTGGGTGGCCCAGCACCACTTCCAGCCCGAGCACGGCCGGCTGCCGTCGCCGCTCGTGCTGCTCGCGGCGGCGGCCGAGCGGACCCGGCGGATCCACCTCGGCACCGCCGTCACCGTGCTGCCGCTGGAGGATCCGGTGCGGCTGGTCGAGGACGCCATCGTCCTGGACGCACTGGCCGGCGGCCGCCTCGAACTCGGGCTGGGCAGCGGGGCACCGGTCGCCGACGACTTCGCCGTCTTCGGGCGCGACGCCGGGAACCGCCACGCCGAGTACGACCGCAACCTCCGCACCCTGACCGAGGCGCTCACCGGCTACGAGCTCAGCGAACGGCTGTGGGAGTCCAGCCTGCGGCCGCAGGTGCTGACCGGCGCCGCCGCCGCGGACCGTGGCCTGCTGCTCGGCGTCGGACCCGCCGACCGGATCCAGACCGGGCTCGCGGCCGCCTACCTCGAAGCCGGGCCCGACGCGCCGCGGATCGCGGCGGTCCGCGGGATCTTCCCCGGCTCCAGCCGCGCAGCCGCCGCGGCCCAGCTCGAAGCCGACGTCGCCCGCTACCGGCTTCCCCACGTCCGCGCGGGCTGGGCGCCGCACGAGGACATCGGCCTCACCGAACTGCTGCACCTGATGAACGTCCAGTACGGCACGCCGGAGGACATCGTCGGATCCCTGCGCACCGACCCCGTCTTCGCCGGGCCCGGCACCCACCTGATCGCGGCCGTCCAGGCCGAAAGCTCCACCCTCGGCCAGGCCCTGGACCGGCTGGAAACCATCGCCACGAAGATCGCCCCGCAGCTGGGGTGGCGGCCGTGACCCGGTTCCTCGCGCTGAGCGCGCTCGTGCACGGCTCCGGCGGCCACATCGCCGGCTGGCGCCACCCCGAAGCCCACGCCGGGGGCCAGCTCGACTTCGCCTTCCACGCCGAGCTGGCCCGGCTGCTCGAACGCGGTCGGTTCGACGCGTTCTTCGTCGCCGACGTCGTGGCGATCCGGGGCCACCAGCTCGACTCGCTCAGCCGCACCGGCCGCGCCGAGCACTTCGAGCCGCTGTCGCTGCTCTCGGCACTGTCCACAGTGACCAGTCACATCGGACTGGTCGGCACCGCGACGACGACCTACCACGAGCCGTACCACATCGCGCGGAAGTTCGCGTCGCTCGACCACCTGTCCCACGGCCGGGCCGGGTGGAGCCCCGACCCAGGGGAGGACCACTGCCGTGCGGACGAGTTCGTCGATGTCGTCCGGCAGCTGTGGGACAGCTTCTCGGACAAGGCCATGGTCCGCGACGTCGCCGGCGCCCGCTACTACGACCCGCACCAGCTGCGGACCTCCGAGCACCGCGGGGAACACTTCCGCATCCGGGGCCCGCTCAACATCTCCCGGCCGCCGCAGGGCCATCCGGTGCTGTTCCAGGCCGGCACCGGGCAGGACTTCGCCGCCCGCCACGGCGAAGTCGTGCTGGCCGGGCAGCCCGACCTCGCTGCGGGGCAGGCGTTTTACGCCGGGTTCAAGGCCCGGGTCGCCGCCGCGGGACGTGATCCCGGGCAGGTCCGCGTCTGGCCGGTGCTGTCGCCCCTGGTCGCCGACACCGAGGCGGCCGCGCGCCGCAAAGCCGCCGAACTGGACGAGCTGGCGGCGGACCTCCCGAAGACCGGCGAATCGATTGTCGCGGGTACACCCGAACAGCTCGCCGACCGGATGCAGCGGTGGTTCACCGAGGGGGCCGCCGACGGGTTCGCCGTGTCGTTCCCGTACTTCCCCGGCCCCGCCATCGACTTCGTCCAGCAGGTCGTGCCGATCCTGCGCCGCCGCGGCCTGGTCCCCGACGGCTACCACGGGACGACGCTGCGGGAGAACCTCGGCCTCGCCCGCCCGGAGGTGTCCCGATGACCCGGCAGCTGCACCTGACGGCGTTCCTCAAGCCACCGGGGGAGTACCTCGCGGCGTGGCGGCACCCGGACACCCGCGCCGACGCCGGCGTCGACTTCGACACCGTGCTGTCCTTCGCCCGGGCCGCGGAAGCGGCGAAGTTCGACGCGGTCTTCTTCGCCGATCTCGTGGGTGTCCCGCTGGAGAGCCAGGACGTGCTGTCGCGCGTGTCGGTGGTCAACGACTCGTTCGAGCCCACCACCCTGCTGGCCGCGCTCGCCGCGGCGACCAGCCGCATCGGCCTCATCGCGACCGCCTCCACCACCTACAACGAGCCCTACGACCTGGCGCGGACGTTCGCCTCGATCGACCACATCTCCGGCGGCCGCGCGGGCTGGAACGTCGTCACGTCGCTCAACGACGGGGAGGCGCTCAACTTCGGCCGGGACGCCCACGTGGGCCACGCCGACCGGTACGCCAGGGCGGAGGAGTTCTTCGACGTCGTGACCGGCCTGTGGGACAGCTTCGACGACGACGCCTTCCGCCACGACAAGCCGTCGGGTGTCTACTTCGACCCCGCCGGGCTGCACGCCCTGAACCACACCGGGGCGCACCTGTCGGTGGCCGGCCCGTTGAACATCGCCCGGCCCCCGCAGGGGCGTCCGGTGATCGTGCAGGCCGGTGCTTCCGAAGCGGGCAAGCAGTTCGCCGCCCGGGTGGCCGAGGTCGTCTTCTCCGGCCAGCGGGACCTGGCGCGGGCCACGGACTTCTACGCCGAGATCAAGGAGCGCGCCGCGGCCTTCGGCCGGCGCCCGGAGGAGCTCAAGGTGTTCCCGGCGCTTTCGGTCATCACCGCGGAAACCCGCGCTGCCGCCGAAGCCAAGCGCGACACCCTGCGCGGGCTGATGCCACCGCAGGTGGCGCTGGCGCACCTGGCCTACCTGCTCGGCGGGTTCGACCTCACCGGCCACCCGCTCGACGGGCCGCTGCCGGAGCTGCCCGAGTCCAACCAGTCGAAGAGCACCCAGCTCGACGTCTACCTCCGGGCCCGGCAGCGGGGACTCACCATCCGGCAGCTGGCCGCCGAGATCAGCGACGACTCGGGCACGATCGTCGGCCCGCCGGAGGAGATCGCCGACCACATCGAACGCTGGTTCGGCGCCCCCGCCGCCGACGGGTTCACCCTCGTCTTCCCGTACCTGCCGGGTACGCTCGACGACTTCGTCCAGCTGGTGCTGCCCATCCTGCGCCGGCGCGGCCTGTTCCGGGCAAGATACGACGGGACGACGCTGCGCGACCACCTCGGCCTCCGCCGACCGACCTCGAGGTACGGACCTTCCTGATGGCACCTGACACCGCGGGCGAGCACAACGCCTTGACCGACGTCCCGGGTCTGCGCGTCGGCCACGCCACCCGCATCGGCGACGGCGCGCTGACCGGCACCACGGTTGTGGTGCTGCCGCCGGCCGCGGTCGTGTCCGTCGACGTCCGCGGCGGCGGACCGGCCACCCGCGACACTGTCGCGCTCGACCCCCGCCACCCGGCTCCGGCCGTCGGCGCGATCACGCTCACCGGCGGCAGCGCGTTCGGTCTCGCGGCCGCCGGAGGCGTCCTCGACTGGCTGGCCGAGCACCGACCGGAGGCGACGTCGGTCGTCCCCGCCGCGGCGCTGTTCGACCTGGGCCGCGGCGGGGACTTCCACGCCCGTCCGCACGCCGAGCTCGGTGCCGAAGCCGTCCGCGCGGCGACCGGTGGCCCGGTGGCGCAGGGCAACGTCGGGGCCGGCACCGGCGCGGTCAGCGCCGAGATGAAAGGGGGCGTGGGGACCGCGAGCGCGGTGCTGCCGGACGGCACGGTCGTCGCCGCACTGGCCGTTCTGAACTCCCACCACCCCGCGGTGGACCCGGTGTCCGGCCTGCCCTTCGGGTGTGGACTGGGTGCGACGTCCCGCCAGGGCGCGGCCTGGCGGGAGTTTTCCCTGACCGCGCCGGACGAAGCCGCCCGCGCCGCGGCGCGGGAACGGCTGGCGGCGTCCACGCGCGACCGGGACACCCGGACCCCGCTGAACACGGTGATCGGCGTGGTCGCGACCAGCGCGTCCCTCGACCCGGGTGCGGCGTACCGCCTGGCGGGCGCGGGCCAGGACGGGCTGGCCGTGGCGGTCCGCCCGGCCCACGGCATCGCCGACGGGGACACGGTGTTCGCGGTGGCCACCGGCACGAGCGCCACCGGCGCGACACGAGAGCTGTTCGGGGCCGCGTCGAACGCTTTCGCCCGCGCGATCGCCCATGCCGTGCTGGCTGCCGAGTCGGTGACGACGGGCTGGGGGCACATCGCGGCCTACCGTGAGCTGTACCCCGAGGCCGGGTGACGTCTTCCGCCGTCCTGGTCGTGCTGGGCGGCCTGCCGGGCACGGGCAAGTCGACGGTGGCCCGGCCGCTGGCTCGCGCACTGGGTGCGGCCTACCTGCGGATCGACACGATCGAGCAGGCCCTGGTGGACTCCGGCGAGCTTCCCGCACCACCGCGGGCCGCCGGGTACGTCGCCGGTTACGCCCTGGCTCGCGACCAGCTCGCCAACGGCGTCCCCGTCGTCGCCGAGTGCGTCAATCCGCTGAAGATCACCAGGGACGCGTGGCGCGAAGTGGGCACACGGGTGGTGGAAGTCGAGCTCGTCTGCTCCGATCCGGCCGAGCACCGTGCCCGGGTGGACGGCCGGACGGCCGACATCCCCGGCCTGGACCTGCCGACGTGGCGGGACGTCGTCGAGCGGGAGTACGAGCCGTGGGACCGCGACCACCTGGTCGTCGACACCGCCGTGGTGACCGCGGCCCAGTGCGTCGAGCTGATCCTCCGGCACGTCACCGCGCTTTGACGGCGTGCGCGCGGGTGCTCGCCAGTTCGTAGAGCAGGTCGTTGACCGGCGTAGGCGTGCCGGTCTCGCGGCCCAGCCGGACGACGGTGCCGGTCCACGCCTCCAGCTCCGACGGCCGCCCGGCCCGGATGTCGCGTTGCAGCGAAGTGGTTCCCTCCGCCGGGAGCCGGTCCAGGAACGCGATCTCCGCCGCCACGATGTCGTCGGCGAGCCGGATGCCCTGTGCGCGTGCCACCTGCGCGATCTCGGTCATGCTGTCCGCGATCAGCTGCCGCGTGCCCGGACGGGCCCGCAGCACGCCGTAGGGCGCGTCGGTGACCGTGCCGATCGCGCCGAGTGACGCGAGCGCGAGGAATTTCTCCCAGAGCGCGGCCCAGACGTCGGTGGCGACCACCGCGGTCAGCCCCGACTCCTCCAGCGCGGCACGCAGCCCGGCCACCCGCGCGCTCGGCGCGTTGTCCCATTCGGCGAAGGTGAGCTTTCCGCCGCCGATCTGCCGGACCCGGCCGGGCCCGTCGAGGAAGGCGATGACTTCCACGGCCCCCGGCAGGACGGCGCTCCGGCCGACGACCTCGGCCACCTGCCCCGGCGCGTCGACCCCGTTCTGCGTGGTGACGACCGCGGTCTCCGGGCCGACCAGTGGCTTTGCCGCGGTGATCGCGGGCCCGAGCTGCCACGTCTTGACCGCCAGCAGGACGAAGTCGACCTCGCCGAGTTCTCCGGGGTCGTCGGTGGCCCGGGCGGGGGCGACCGTGAAGTCCCCGGCCACGCTCGTCACGGCCAGGCCGTCCCGCTTCAGCGCCGCGAGGTGCGCGCCGCGCGCCACGAAGCTGACGTCGTGGCC
The DNA here is from genome assembly GCA_049998155.1 of Amycolatopsis sp. cmx-13-12. Taxonomy (GTDB): domain Bacteria; phylum Actinomycetota; class Actinomycetes; order Mycobacteriales; family Pseudonocardiaceae; genus Amycolatopsis. The sequence continues at coordinate 380,017 of JAEBES010000005.1, forward strand.
GGCCGCGGCGAGGCGGCCACCGAAGTATCCGCCGACGCCACCGGCGCCGACAACCGCGATCTTGAATCCCATGCCCTCACGTTACCTGTTTAACCGGTAACAGGGAAGGGGGCGTGCACCGCCTCGGCGGTCTGGAGGAGAGTGCGGACCGGGTCGTCGCCGAGGGGGAAGACGCCGACGTGGTCGGCGCCGGCGTCGCGGTGGGCGAGCAGCTTCGTCGCGACGGTGGCCGGGTCGCCGTGGGCGACGAGCGCGTCGATGAGGCGGTCGCTGCCCGCATCGGCGAGGTCGTCGTCGGTGTAGCCGAGCCGCCGGAGGTTGTTCGCGTAGTTGGTGACGCCCAGCGCGAGCCCGGGCGGGGCGGACCGGGCGATCGCCCGGGCGCGCCCGGCGTCGCGTTCGACGAGGGCGAAGTGCCCGGGCAGCAGGAGCTTGCCCGCGCCGAGGATGGACCGCGCGCCCCGGGTGTGTTCGGCGGGGACCATGCACGGGACGGAGCCCGCCGTGCGGTCGGCGGCCAGCCGCAGCATCTTCGGCCCGAGCGCCGCCACCACCGTCCGCTCGGCCGGAACGCCCGCTTGGGCGAGCCGGTCCAGGTAGGACATCAGGGTGTCGTACGGCGAGGCGTATTCGGCGTGGACTTCGCGGTGCCCGATGCCGACGCCGAGCAGGAACCGGCCGGGGTGGCGGGCTTCGACCCGGTGGTAGGAGGCGGCGACGGTGCCGGCGTCGGCGGTCCAGACGTTCACCACACTGGTGCCGACGACGATCCGGGTGGTGGCGTCGAGCAGCCGCTCGACGAGGGTGAGGTCGGCGGGCGGTGAGGCGTCCAGCCAGAGCGTGCCGTAACCGGCCCGTTCGACTTCCGCCGCGGCGGCCGGATTCACTTCGTGCTCGCGCAGGTGGGCGCCCAGGAGACCGAGATCGATGTTCACGTCTCGACTCCACCACGACATTCCGCGGCGAACGAGGGCCGAAACGGCCGCGCAGCGATAACCTGGCGGCATCGTCGCAGGGGAGGGCCGATCACTCGGTGTGAGTCCCTGTCCCGATCAGAAAAGGCGGAAACCCCGACACCCACCAGGCGGCCAAGCCGGACACGATGATCGAGATGGCGAATTGCAGCATCGCGGCGTTCATTTCGGCCGAGGTGGCGTGCCCGACGGACGCACCGGGCGGAGCGCTGAACCTCGCTCCGGTTTCAGCAAGGCGGGAAAACGAATACAATGCAACAACAAGGAAGATGACATGCAGTATCCGGCCGATGAAATCCCGCCGAAGACGGTACACCGGATCGACTCGCATCATGAGACCGAACGCCACCACGCCAAGGCCGCCGAGGAAAACGTGGGCACTCGGCGTGAAACGTCCCCACTCCCTCGTGCTCAGCAGCCCCCGGTCGTGACCGAGGACATCCACCACCGCGAGAACGATCATCGCGCCGCCGACGAACATCGCCGCGGCGCCGACGAGACGCGCGGCGCGATAGATCCGATCCTTGGTCACAGCGTGCCCTTTCCGGAGGCTTCACCCCGCTCTGACGTCAGCTGAACCGCGAATGTTGCCCTTGCCCCCGGAAGTCACCTGATCGGCGTGGTCGGCGCCACGGACCAGCTGCCACCGCCAGGCGCTGCGATAAGCTCGTCTCATCGTCGAAGGTGGGCACCATGGAGTTGCGGGCACTGCGCTGTTTCGTGACGGTCGCCGACGAACTGCACTTCGGCCGCGCGGCCGAGCGGCTGCACATCGCCCAGCCCGCGGTCAGCCGGCAGATCGCGCGGCTGGAACGCGAGCTGGGGGTCCGGCTGTTCGACCGCTCGCCGCGGCGGGTCCGGCTCACCGCGGCCGGTCTGCGGGTGCTGGACGCGGCCCGCGAGGCGCTGGCGGCCACCGACCGGGTCCGGGTGGCGGCGAGCCCGCGGGCGGGCGTGATGCGCATCGGCGCCGGCACGGGCCAGTTCACCGCTCGGCTGGAACGCGGGATCGACGCGTTGCGCGAGCAGGCGCCGGGATTCGATGTCGTGCTCGTCGATCTGCCGCTGCCGGCGCGCCTGAACGCGCTGCGCCAGGGGGAGCTCGATCTGGCGCTGGCGCGGGGCGTGCGGGCGGCGCCCGGGCTGCGGGTGCTGCCGACGTGGACGGAATCCCTGTTCGCGGTCGTCTCCGTGCGGCACCGGGCCGCCGGTCGCGCGGCCGTCGGCGTGGCGGAGCTGGCCGATGGTCCTTTTAGGACATCCGCGGACCAAGACCCGTCGGTGGTGCGGGAAGCCGGCGCCGGGGTGTGGCCGGGCCACCGCGCGAGCACGATCGGAGACACGATCGTCGAGGTCGGTTCCGATCCGCGCAGCTGGACGGTGCTGCCCGCCGATCAGGTCGCCGAGCTGCGCTCCACCCGGGTGCGGGCGATCCCGCTCGAACCCCGCGCGACGATCACGGGCAGTGTCGTGGTCCCGGAGGAACTTCCGCCCCGCTGCGCGGTGGCTCACCGGGCGGCGTTCGGTGACTGACACCGCGGCCCACCTGGTCGTCCCGGCCGTTCGCTGGCACGCGGCCTGGCTCGACGCGCACGCGGAGTGGGGACCGGGTCGGCACGAAGACGGTTTCGGCTTGCTGGCCACCGACGAGGTCCGGACCCCGGCGGGGTTCTCCGCGTGGGTCGCCCGCCTCACCACCGACGAGAACTGCACGTACCGGTGGATCGTCGAGGACGGTGTCGTGCTGGGCGGGATCGCCTTGCGGCACGGAGAAGGCGAGGTCGTCCGGCGCGCCGGCCACATCGGCTACGGCATCCGGCCGGCCGCACGGGGGCGCGGCCTGGGCACGTGGGCACTGGGGGAGATGCTGGCGGAGGCCGCCCGGCGCGGCACGGACCACGTCGTGCTCGTCTGCGCGGCGGGCAACACCGCGTCGGCCCGGACGATCGAACGGCACGGCGGGATCCTCGAGAACGTCGGCGAAGTCCGGCGTTACCGCATCAGCATCGACGCGTGACCCGGCGCCCGGTGGTTCCGGTGTCTCAGGCCCCCGGCTCACCGGTCATCGCGGAGAAAACGGCAGCGCACAAAGTCACGCGCAGGCGCTGCGGGTCCGGTGTGGTGGCGCTGTGGGCCAGCGCGCCGTCGTGGGCGGCGAGCATGGCTTGGGTGAAGGCGGCGCCGTCGACCGTGAGCCGGCGGCCCGTGGCGGCCACGATCCGCAGGAGGGCCGGCTCCAGGCCGTCGCGCAGCTGCCGGTCCTGGGCGCCGAGCAGGTCCGCCAGCTCGGGGTTGCGGCCGGCCTGAGCGGCGAAACCCACGCGGATGTCCAGCCAGTTGACGTCGAACGGCAGCGCTTCGAGCACCGCGGCGACGGCTTGTTCGAGCGTCGCGGGGACCGGCGCACCCGCCAGGCGTTCGCCGACCGAGTCGAGGGTGGCCAGCACCCCCGCCATGTGTTGGCCGTAGACGGCGAAGATCAGTTCGTCCATCGAGCCGAAGTTGGAGTAGAACGCGCCCCGGGTGTAGCCCGCGCGCTCGGTCACCGCATCGATGCTCACCTGGGCGAGTCCTCGCTCGAGGAGGAGTTCGCGGCCGGCCGCCAAAAGCCGCGCGCGGGTCTCGCTGCGACGCCGGGGCACGCGCGCCGTCGAAGCCATGGTTCACCCGTCCCTGTGATACGTCTTGCACTCAGTTCATGATGAACTCAGTATACGATGAATCGAGATCGGGGGGTAGCTCGACCGGAAAGAAGGAACGAAGTGGACGCGGACGTCATCGTCATCGGCGGAGGGCTCGCCGGGCTCGTGGCGAGCGGGGAACTGACCCGGGCGGGGAAGCGGGTGCTGGTCGTCGAGCAGGAGAACGAGGCGAACCTCGGCGGCCAGGCGTTCTGGTCCTTCGGCGGGATCTTCCTGGTCGACTCGCCGATGCAGCGCCGGCTCGGCGTCCGCGACTCGTTCGAGCTGGCCTGGCAGGACTGGCGTGGTTCGGCGGGCTGGGACCGCCTCGACGGGGAGCACCCGGAAGACGAGTGGGCCGAACGATGGGGGCGGGCCTACGTGGAGTTCGCGGCCGGGGACAAACGGTCGTGGCTGCAGGAGCAGGGCGTCAAGTTCACCCCGCTCGTCGGCTGGGCGGAGCGCGGGGCACTGACCGCACGCGGCCACGGCAACTCCGTGCCGCGGTTCCACGTCCCCTGGGGCACGGGCACCGGCATCTCGGAGCCGTTCGCCGACAAGGCGCGAGCCGCCGCGCGCGCCGGGCTGCTCACCTTCAAGTTCCGCCACCAGGTCGACGAGCTCGTCTTCGAAGGCGGCCGCGTCACGGGCGTCCGCGGCACGGTCCTCGCCCCGGACGCCGCTCGCCGGGGAGCGCCGTCGAACCGCGAGGCGGCGGGCGCGTTCGAATTCCACGCCCAAGCCGTCGTGATCGCCAGCGGGGGCATCGGCGGAAACCACGAGCAGGTCCGGAAGTGGTGGCCGGAACGCCTCGGCACACCGCCGCGCAAGATGATCACCGGCGTTCCCGAGCACGTCGACGGGCGGATGCTCGACATCGCGACCGAACAGGGCGTCCGGCTGGTCAACCGCGACCGGATGTGGCACTACACCGAAGGCCTGCAGAACTGGAACCCGATCTGGCCCGACCACGCGATCCGGATCCTGCCCGGTCCCTCCTCGATCTGGCTCGACGCGCGGGGGCGGCAGCTGCCGGCGCCGGGGTTGCCCGGCTACGACACGCTGGGCACGTTGAAGATCCTCCGCTCCACGCCGGACCTCGCCGATTACGACTACTCGTGGTTCGTCCTCGACCAGTCGATCATCAAGAAGGAGTTCGCGTTGTCGGGCTCCGAGCAGAACCCGGACATCACCAACCGCGACCTGGCCCTGCTGCTGCGCAGCCGGCTCGGCCGTTCGGCGCCGGGCCCGGTCGAAGCCTTCAAGGACCACGGCGCCGACTTCGTGGTCGCCGACACGCTGCCGGAGCTGGTCAAGGGCATGAACGCGCTCACCGGCGACGATCTCCTCGTCCTCGAGGACATCGAGAAGGTGATTCGCGCCCGGGACAACGAGATCGTGAACCCCTACTCCAAAGACCTCCAGACGATGGGGCTCCGCAACAGCCGCCGCTACCTCGGCGACCGGCTGTTCCGCGTGGCGAAGCCCCACCGCATCCTCGACCCGGCCCACGGCCCTATCATCGCCGTGCGGCTGTGGATCGTCACCCGCAAGACGCTCGGCGGCATCCAGACCGATCTCCAGGGGCGCGCCCTCGGCGCGGCCGGCGAGCCGATCGACGGCCTCTTCGCCGCCGGCGAAGCGGCCGGTTTCGGCGGCGGAGGCGCCCACGGCTACAACGCGCTCGAAGGGACTTTCCTCGGAGGCTGCATCTTCACCGGCCGCACCGTCGGCCGGTCGCTCGTCGCGGCGCTGTGACAGCTTGACCCGAGGAGGCCGCGCACCTCTGCACCGCGGCGCCCCGGATGGTGCCGAAGGCCTGGCCGGTGGCCGGGTCCGGTCCCGCCGGCCGGCGCGACCGCCAAGGTGCGCGCACACATCCTCGGTTCGGACGAGCGCTACCCCACGCTCAGCACCTCGGGGTTCGTCGCGGGCGAGTGGTCCGACGACGAACTGTCCCGTTTCGGTCTCGACCTGCTGTTCGCCACGCCCTGAGCACGGGAAGTGCCACCTCGGCCGAAAGTACGAGACGAGCTCGCTTCACCCGGTACCGGGGCGCGGCGAGCCCTAACTTCCCGGTATGACTACCGAAACGGTGCGGGAGAACCCGCCCAGCACGATCATCGCCGCCTTCTTCGGCTTCCTGGTGTCCACGGTGTCCGCGATCGCCGGTGGGCTGCTCGTCCTGAGCGCGCGCGACGAAATCGCGGCGGCTCTGCGGCGGGCGAACCCCACGCTGACGCAGGATCGGCTCGACCGGCTCACCCTGCTCGCGCAGGCCGTGCCGGTCGCCATCGCCGCGGTCATCGCCCTGGTCTACCTCTGGCTGTCGTTCAAGCTCAAGGCAGGCCGCAACTGGGCCCGCGTCACGCTGACCGTCTTCACCCTGCTGCAGGCGGCTTCGCTGCTCACCACCGAACCGTCGTGGGCGGCCTACCTGAGCTGTGGGGTGGCCGTCGTCGCGACGGTGCTCAGCTACCTGTCGCCGTCCAACCGATACTTCGCCGGGGTCCGGCGCGCGGGCTGAGCCGGGGCGCGGGATCATGACGGCCATGCGCAGAGCGGGGGCCCTGGCCCGGCGCGGCATGCTCGGCACCGAACTCGCCGTGCTGGTTGCCGCGACCGTCGCCGACGTGGTGCTGGTGCTGCGCCTCCCCGGCGGAAGCGGGGGCTGGGCGGCGCCGCTCACCGGGCTCCTGGCTTCCACCGGGACGGCGATCCCGGTGCTGGCCGTGCTGCGGCGGCGCTTCCCCCGCCACGTCGGCGCGCTGGGGAGCGTCGTCGCCGCGCTGTCGGCGATCAGCACGATCGTGACGGTCACCGCGCACGCCCGGAACCAGCCGCCGTTCGCCGAGATCGTGGCCGCCGGGCTGCTCACGGCCGCCGCCGGCCGCAAGCTCGAACCGAAGCACGCGGCCGCGCTGGCGCCGGCCCTCGGCGCCGTGATGATCGCCGCGCCCCTGCTCCGCTACGGCGCCGGCGAGCCGGAGACGCTGCTGGCGGTGGCGGCCGCGGCGTACTGGGGTGCCTGCCTCGGGGTCGGCTTGATCCTGCGAGCGGCGGATGCCAGGCAGCGGGCCGCGCTGGACCGGGTCCGCAGCCAGGAACGCCTGCAGCTGGCCAGGGAACTGCACGACCTGGTGTCCCACCACGTCAGCGGGATCGTCGTCCGCGTGCAGGCGGCCCGGGCGATCGCCGAAGCGAACGCGGACGTCGGCGGGCACGCCGCGGTCTACCGCGAAATCGAGGAAGCCGGCGGTGCGGCACTGGCCGCCGCGCGCCGGCTGGTCGGGATGCTGCGGGACACCCGGGACGTGCCGCTGCTGTCCGGCGCCGTGCTCGGCGACGCGGTGCGCGCGGCCGCCGGCTCCTTCGCCCGCGTGGCCGTCGCCGAGGAACTGGACCAGCTGCCGGTGCCGTCGCAGGTGACCACGACCGTCCACCGCATCGTGACCGAAGCGCTGACCAACGCCCGCCGGCACGCGCCGGCCGCGACCGAGGTGGTCGTTTCCGTCCGCGTCGAAGCCGACGACCTCGTGCTCGAGGTGAGCAATGACGGCGTGCCCGCGAACCCCCGTTCCGCGCCCGGCGGGTTCGGGATCATCGGCATGACCGAGCGGCTGGAGGTGCTCGGCGGCAGCCTGACCGCGGGGCCGGCACCCGGGGCGCGCTGGACTGTCGCGGCGCGGCTTCCGCTCGCCGGCGAGGACGCGCCCTTCGACACCTTGCCGAGGGGCCTCTGATGACCATCCGGGTGCTCGTCGCCGATGACCAGGTGCTGGTGCGCACCGGGTTCCGGCTGGTGCTGGACGCCGCACCGGACATCGAGGTGATCGCCGAAGCCGCCGACGGGGAGACCGCGGTCCGGCTGGCGCGGCAGCTGCGGCCGGACGTCACGCTGATGGACATCCGGATGCCCGGATTGGACGGTTTGCGGGCGACCGAACTGCTGGCCGGCCCGGCGGTCGCCCAGCCGCTGCGCGTGGTGGTGGTGACGACCTACGACGCGGACGAGAACGTCTACGCCGCTCTGCTCGGCGGCGCCAGCGGGTTCCTGCTCAAGGACGCCGGCCCGCGGCTGCTGGTGGACGCGGTCCGCGCGGCGGCCGGCGGGGAGGCGATGGTGTCGCCGTCGGTGACCGTGCGCCTGCTGGCCCGGTTCACCGGAAAGGCGCGGCAGCGCGCGCAGGGGACACCAAGCCTGCTGACCGATCGTGAGTCCGATGTGGTGCTCGCGGTCGCCCGCGGCCGGACCAACGCGGAGATCGCCGACGACCTCCGCGTCTCCCTCTCGACGGTCAAGACCCACCTGGCGAGCGTGCAGCGCAAGCTCGAACTCCGCAACCGCACGGAGATCGCCGTCTGGGCGTGGCAGCGCGGGTTGCTGGGATGACCTTGACCGGTGTGCAAGACTCGCCGAGTGTGCGGTCAGCGCGGTGACCACCCCCGTCGGGCGGCGAGAAGTGCCGGAGCGGCTGCGGATGGCAGGACGCCGGGTGGTGCAGGCGATGCTGGACCAGGCGCTCGCCGCGGGTTTGGGGGCGTTCGCCGCCCTCGCGGCCGGCCTCGTCGTCATTCCCTTGCTGCAGTGGGGTTGGGTGCCTCCGAAGGTGATCCTCTGGGGGCCGGCGATCACGTTCTTCGCGGTCAACTACGCCTGTGACGCCCTGATCCACATCTGGGTTCCGCTGCGCCGGGGCGGGGTCACCCCGGGCATGCTGGTCATGGGACTGCGGGTGGAGACCCTGCGCGGCGGCCCGCCGAAGGCGCGCGCCTACGTCTTCCGGTGGTTGCTGATGACGGTCGACGGGTTGCTGCTCGGGCTGGTGGCCGTCGTCAGCATCGTGGTCTCCCGGCGCCGGCAGCGGATCGGCGACCTGGTGGCGCGAACCCTCGTGGTGCGGGCCGGTCCTCGTACTTTTGGTTGATCCCGGCGCCGGGGATGCGCGCCATACTCCGGGTGATCATTCACCCGGACGAGGGGCGTCACGTGAAAAACAAAACAGTGAGCCGGTTTCTGGTCACCGCCGTGCTGCTCGCGGTGCCGGCGGTTCCCGCCGGAACCGCCGCCGCGGCCACTCCGGACCGCTACACCGGCCAGCAGGTGGCCTGGGGAGCGTGTCCGTTCCCCGTCACCGCCGGGGCGAAGCCGGCCGGATGCGCGGTGATCACCGTGCCGCGGGACTGGGCCGACCCGGAGTCCGGGGTGGACCTGAGCGTGTCCATCAGCCGCGTCGCGGCGACGGGTGAACGTCTCGGCGCGTTGCTGGTGAACCCGGGTGGTCCCGGCGGGCAGGGCAGTTCCCTCGCCGGTGCGCTGGCGGGCCTCGAACCGAGCGTGAACGAGCGGTACGACTTCATCGGCATGGACCCGCGCGGGACCGGGCACGAAGGAACCGCGGACGCCGGGTTCGTCTGCCGGGTACCGGCGGGACGGCTGCCGCAGGGGCCGCTCGACGCGCGTGACCGCTCGGCGGCGAGCATCGCCGAGCACCGGAAGACGCCGCGGGCGATCGCGGAGGCGTGCCAGAGCGACGCGGTCGCGCCGTTCGTCACGACGTGGCAGACCGCGCACGACATGGACCTGATCCGGACCCTGCTCGGGGACGAGAAGCTGAACTACCTCGGGTACTCCTACGGCACCTGGCTCGGCGCCAAGTACGCGTCGTTGTTCCCAGGCCGCGCGGGCAAGGTGGTCCTCGACTCCAGCGTCGACTTCGAAGGCCGGCTGCAGGCGGCCTTCGAAGCGTTCCCGCAGATCGGGCAGCGGCAAACCGATGAGGTCTTCGTGCCGTGGCTGGCCCGGCAGTTCCCCGGCGAGCTGGGCACTACCGCGGCCGAAGTGAAGCAGAAGATCGAGCGGCTGCGCGGGTTCTACGCCGGGCTCGGCGTCGCACCGGACCAGTTCGACGCCCTGTTCGTCGGCAACGGCAACGAGATCCGCTGGATCCTCGTGGCCGCCGTGCTCGTCGCCGGCGCGGGTGAGCTGGACGGCAAGCCGGTCCGGCCCCCGGCGGCGCTCGCCGGGCAGCTCGACATGTGGTCGACAGCCGTGTTCGGCAAGCGGCTGGCCCAGCTGACCGGTGCCGACGTCGCCGCCGGGCTGGCGGCGGCGGAACCGGACTACCGCAACGTTTCCGGGACGCGCTACGCGGTGGCGTGCGGCGACCAGCCGACCAGGACCGCCGGTTGGTACAAGCGCCTGTCCGACCGGCAGGGCCCGCGGTACCCGATCTTCGGCTGGGCCTACGGGCTGACCGAGCCGTGCGGGTTCTGGTCCGACCGGCCCCGGCAGGCCCTGGCCGGGCTTCCGCCCGAAGCGGCGGCCAACGTGCTGGTGGTCCAGGGCGAGTTCGACCCGCAAACCGGTTACGAGCAAGCACGTTCGGCCGTCCGCGCCGCCGGGGTCCCGCTGGTGTCGGTCGACGACGCCGCGTTCCACGGCCAGTACGCCCTCGGCGGCAACCCGTGCGTCGACGGCATGGTCAACGTCTTCCTGACGGCGAATTCCCGGCCGGGCTCGGTCACCTGCCCAGGAGTGCCCCTGCCGGGTGAGGATCGCGTCTTCCCGGTGGCCGGCCCGGTCACCGGCGGCCACGCGGCGACGGTCAGTGCCGCCGACACCCGCGAGCCGGCGTTGCGCACCGCCGTGCGCCGCAGCATCGGCGAACTCAACGACGGGCGCTGGCGGGTTCGTCCCTAGGGGGCGCCGCCCGCGGCGGCGAAGGCCGGGTGGCCGGTCGCCCGGCGGTCGTGGTGCGGCCCGGGACCGCGCGCCCGGCCACCGACGCGGCGCCGCCGCCCCGCAGGAGCCACGCCGCCCGCCGCCGCCACGCCGCTCAGCGCGGCCACGCCGCCCGTGTGGTCACGCCGCCCGCGGTGGCGATGCTGCCCGCGGGGGCATTGTGGCCCGCGGGGGCATTGCGGCCCGCGGGGGCAATGTGGCCCGGCGGCCGCGCTGCTCCGCGGCGGCCGGGCCGCCCGTGTGGTCACCTCGCCCGCGGTGGCGATGCTGCCCGCGGGGGCATTGCGGCCCGCGGGAGCAGCGCGACCCGGCGGCCGCGCTGCTCCGCGGCGGCCGCGCCGCTCAGCGCGGCCACGCCCCCCGCGTGGTCACGCCGCCCGCGGTGGCCGGGCCGCCCGTGTGGTCACGCCGCCCGCGGTGGCGATGCTGCCCGCGGGGGCAATGCGGCCCGGCGGCCGCGCCGCTCCGCGGCAGCCACGCCGCTCAGTGGCGGCGATGCTGCCCGCACCTTCACCGGCGTCCCGCCGTGGGGCAGGTCGGTGCCGAGTCCGACCGGGACGTGACCCAGTGGTCCGGCACCGAAACGGCTCGGCGTCCCCGTCGTATCCCACGAAGGTGGCGTTCCCGCTGGTCCGGTGGGGTGGGACCGTCCCGGCGTCCCGGGACGGTCGCCGGAGGGCGATCGGCGGCTCGGGCGCTGCCAGCCTTCTCGGCATGCAAAGACTCGCTCTGGCCGTCGCGGTGCTGCTGGTGTTCCCCGCCGCAGCCGCGGTTGCGGCCGAACCCGTTGCGGTGTGCGGGCACACCAGCAGCCAGCCCACCCTGAACCAAGGGGCGACCGGCGCCGCGGTCGCCGAGGCTCAGTGCGAACTGAACCTGGCGACCAAGGCGAGCCGGTACACGCCCATCGGCGTGGACGGCTCCTTCGGCCCGGCCACCGATGCCCGGGTGCGCGTGTTCCAGAAGTGCGCCGCGCTGAGCGTGGACGGCTCGATCGGGCCGAACACCTGGGCCGCCCTCAACTCCTGGGCCGCGCGGCCGCGCAAGTGCGCCACCCAGGGCACCTCCGGCTCCGCACCGAGCGCCGTGTGCGGTCATTCCACCGCCCGGCCCACGCTGCAGAGCGGCTCCACCGGCACGGACGTCAAGGAACTCCAGTGCCGGCTGAACCTCGCCATGGAACCCGGCCACTACCCGCCGCTGACGATCGACGGGCAGTTCGGGGACGGCACCCGCACCCGCGTCGTCCAGTTCCAGCACTGCGTCAACGCCAGTGCCGACGGCGTCGCCGGGCCCACCACCTGGGCGAAGGTCACCGACTGGTCCGGCCGCAACACCTACTGCACGCCGCCGAAGCCCGCCGGGCACCCGATCGACGGCGTCGACACGGCGAAGTACCAGCACCCCGGGGGCGCGCCGATCAACTGGAACGCGGTGAAGGCGTCCGGGGTCGAGTTCGCGACCGTCAAGGCGACGCGCGGCCTGAACGTCACCGACGACTACCTGGCCACCGACCTGCCCGCCGCGCGCACCGCCGGCCTGGCCGTCGGGCCCTACCACTTCTACACGGGCACCGCGGCCGGCACCGGTGGCGCGCAGGCCGACCGGTTCATCGCCGCGGTGAAGGCCACCGGGTACACCGGCAAGCGCGCCGGTGACCTGCCGCCGGTGTTCGACCTGGAGTGGAAGGACGACGGCTCCGGCGGGTGCCCGCCGTACGTCACCGTCGCCGACGCCAAGGCGTGGCTGGACAAGGTCCAGGCGGCCTTCGGCCGGACCCCGGTCATCTACACCCAGAAGTCGTTCCTGGACGCGTGCCTGGGCGGCACCACGGCGCTTGCGGCCTACCCGATGCAGCTCGCCGACTACCGCCAGTCCGTCACGCAACCGGCACTGCCCAACGGCTCGAGCAACTGGCTGATGTGGCAGTACACCGACGCGGCCATCCCCGACGGCATCCCCGCCCCGGCCACCGGCGACGTCTTCAACGGCACCCAGGCCGACCTCGACCACCTCGCCAACCGCTGAATCCCCGCTAGGAAAGGACGACCATGACCCCCTCCATGAGCCGCCGCACGGTGCTGCGCGGCGCGGTGGTGCTCGGCGCGGCCGCGGCGGTCAGCCCGCTGCTGCTGACCGGCACCGCCCAGGCCTACCCCTGGTCCCGCACGCTCACCCAGGGCAGCACGGGCGCCGACGTCACCGAACTCCAGATCCGCGTGGCCGGCTGGGCCGCCGATCACGCCAGCCAGAGCCGCGTCTCGATCGACGGCGAGTTCGGCCCCGGCACGGCGGCCGCCGTCCGCCGGTTCCAGGCGGCCTACGGCCTCGGCGCCGACGGCCAGGTCGGGCCGGCCACCCAGACCGCGCTCAACGCGCTGGAACAGAGCGACGGGTCCACCGTCCACTTCGACTTCAGCGAGTTCACCGACCGCGACAGCGGCACCTTCAACGGCGGCAAGGTCAGCGCGGCCACCGCCAAGGAGAACGCCCGGCGCTGCATGTACAAGCTGGAGGCGCTGCGCAAGAAGCTCGGGAACAAGCCGATCACGGTGAACTCCGGGTTCCGCAGCATCGCGCACAACGCGGAGATCGGCGGCGCGAGCGACAGCATGCACCTGTACGGCACCGCGGCCGACCTGAACGTGCCGGGCGTGGCCAACAAGACCGTTTACCAGAAGGCCGAGACGTGCGGGTTCTCCGGCCTGGAGACCTACAACACCGACCACCAGCACGTGGACAGCCGGGCCGACCTCGGCCGGTCGTGGTGGTGGGAGAACGGCACGGTCTGACCGTCCGGCTGGGGGACCGGCGCGGGTCCCCCAGCCGACGCCGGCCGCACTCAGTGCGCCTGCGGGGCCGCCAAGGCTGCCGAGCAGGCCGGCCAGTCGTGGAAGTCGTGGCGCACGCTCCACAGGCGGTGGGCCGCATCGATGTTCCAGACGGGGTCGAACGCCTGCCGCGGCGAGCCGCCCAGCTCCAGCAGGCGGGCGTCGGAGATCTGGAAGACACCCCAGTTGCGGCTGCCGTTCGTGTTCGGCAGCACCCAGAGCGGATCGAGGAACGAGGCACAGCGCGCGATCGCGACCGCGGTGTCCGGCGCCTCGGTGAACACGGCTCGGACCCGCTGCTCCACCATGGCCGCCGACCAGGTCGCCATGCTGGTCCGGCGGTCGTACAGCGCGGTCTTGGTGGCCTCGTCGACCACCCCGCGGGCGGGCAGGCCCGCCAGCACCTGGAACGCGGTGACCCGGCGCAGCGTCTCCGGCCCGAACGAGCCGTCGACCGAGAGCCGCCCGTGCGCCGCGACCAGCAGGTTCTGCACCTCGGTGACGCATTCGTCGTGCTGCCCCATGCTGACCGGCGGCTGGCACCCGGGGGAGAACAGCATCCGGTCGGCGTACCGGCCGGTGGCCGGTGCGGACGCGTCGGCGGTGAGCCAGACCAGACCGCCCGCCAGCAGCACCACGACCGCGATGGCCGTCGCGGCGTAGGCACGTCGCCGACGTGGCGGCGGAGCTTCCTCTTCGGTTTCGGTCCGCTCCTCTTCGTCGACGCGGCCGGCGTCGGCCAGGGCCCACAGCTGGTGCAGTTCGCGTAGTTCCGCGGGGGAGGCGCCGCAGACCTTGCCGAAGGAGTGGACGACGCGGTAGTCGGCGGGGACGCTCTTGCCGGAGCAGTACCGGTGCAGACTGGAACCACTGGCCCCGGCCTGCTTGCCGAGCCGTTCATAGCCCTGCCCGCTGCGGTCCTTCAACATGCGCAGGTAGGCGGCGAACTTGTCCGTGTGTGTCACTGTGACTCGAACACCTCGCTCGGGCAGCGGATGACGGACGGAAGTTAACACCGTCCGGCCGCACTCCGGGTGGAAACTGACGGATTACGCCACCCGGCAGAACACGCCGAGGCCGGATGGCCGACCGGCTGAGGAGCTCGATCTCCGACGACGAGGGCACCATCCGCACCGAGCGGATCAGCTCATGGGCGGGCGGCCCGGGTGACGCAGTGCCAGCGCAGTGCACGCGGCGAGGGCGAGCGCGGCTATCGCGACGGCGGTCCACAGCGCGGCCGAGACCGAGCCGGCCACGGTCTGGGCGCCCGTGGTGGCGGCGACGCCGAGGGCGCCGCCGGCTTGCTGGCCGGTGATGAGGAGGCCGGATGCGGTGCCCTGTTCCCGGGCGGTGGCCGAGGTGCTCGCCAGGGTGAGCGCGGCGGGGTACATGGCGGCGATCGACGTGCCGACGAGCAGGCACGCGGGCAGGAACACCGCGAGGTAGGCGCCGGTCAGCACCTGCGTGTAGAAGACCATGCCCGCGGTGAGCGCGATGAGGGCGGCCACGACGGTCAGCCTCGGCGTCAGCCGGTTCAGCAGGCGGCCCGAGAACAGCGAGACGATGCTGACGGTGATGCCCTGGGGCAGGAACGAGAGACCCACTTCGAACGCGGTGCGCCCTCCGACCTGCTGCAGTTCGGTGCCGACCACGAACATCGCGCCGCCGATGGCGGCGAACATCCCGCCGAGGCCCACCGACGCCAGGAGCATGCGCCGGTCGAGCAGGAGCTCCAGGGGCAGGAGCGGGTGGTCCGAGCGGGCCTGGAGCCGCAGGAACGCGGCCAGCAAGAAGACGCCGGCGGCGATGACGATCACCAGCTCGAACGCCGGTGCGGTACCGATCCGGCCCACTTCGTACACCGTCAGCAGGAGTCCGGCGGTGCCCAGCACGGCCGGCGGCCAGCCGGCCCGGTTCTCCGATCGGGGCGCGGGCCCGACGAGCAGGGCGACGGCCAGGACGACCACCGCGCTGAGGGGGACGTAGGTCGCGAACACCCAGCGCCAGTCGAACACCTCGGTGAGCAGGCCGCTCATGACCAGCCCCAAGGAGAACCCGACGGCTCCCATCGCGCCGAAGATCCCGAGCGCGCGACTGCGGGGCCGCCCTTCCGGGAAGGCGTGCACGATGAGGGCCACGGCCGCCGGTGCCGTCAAGGCCGAACCGATGCCCTGCACGCAGCGCGCGGCGATGATCTCCGCGGCGTTCTGCGCGAGGGCCGCGGCGAGGGAACCGAGCCCGAAGACGGTGACGCCCCAGAGGAAGATGCGGCGGGCGCCGAACGAATCGGTCCAGCGGCCGCCCAGCAGCAGGAATCCCGCGTACGAGGTGAGGAACGCGCTGGCCACCAGCTGCAGGGTGTCCGGTGCGAGGTGTAGCGCCGCCCCGATGTCGGCCGTCTGCACGTTGATGCCGGACAGGCTCATGCCTTCGAAGAGCAAGGCGCTGCAGAGCGCGATCAACCGGGCCCACGCCGCAGCACCGAAGTGGAACGAGCCGGTCCGGCCGTCAAGTTCCGGGCTACGGCTCGACGTCATCATCCACCTTGCCTTCCAAGAGAACGGCATGCAGGAAACCTCTGGCGGCGGCGAGGGCGTCCTCGGCGGCCACCATGTCGTGGTTCGGGTTGTCGAGGTCGAGGAAACCGTGTCCGCACGAGTAGATCCGGGTGCTCACGGCGTCGTGGTCCTCGAGGCGACCGGCCAGGTCGCGGGGAACGAATCCCGGCTCGCGTTCGGCGAAGAGCAGCAGGCACGGGCAGGTGGGGGCGAGGTCGGGGTAGTCGCGGATCCGGGATCCGTAGAAACCCACCACCGCATCGAAAACGCCTTCGCTCGCGGCGATCCACGCGCTGGTCGCCCCGACGCTGGAGCCGACCGCGGCGACTTTGCGGTAGCGCGAGCGCAAGCCCGTGCCGAACGCGTTCAGCCGCGCGGCCATGGTGACGACTCCGCCGAGCCGGTTGAAGTGTGCGTAAGCGGCCTCCTGCTCCGAAGGCGCGAAGACGCGCGCCGGCCCTTCCGTCAGCTGGGGCGCGTAGACGTCGACCCCGAGCTGTTCGAAGGCGCTCTTCAGCCGGTCGATGTGCGGGGTGAGCCCCAGGATCTCGTGGGCGACCACGACCGCTGCGTCACGGTGGTGGTCGCCCACGGGATGCCCCGGGGCCGGGATGCTCGCGGACACGGTCGGTGGCGTCAGTCGATCAGCTCGACGGGCATCGTGACGATGCCGTGGAAAGTCGGGTTCTGGGTCCACTGCGGCCGGTCGAGGTGGTACAGCGGCTTCATCTCGGGGATGCGGCGCACGATCTCGCTCATGACTTCCTCAACTTCCATCCTGGCGAAGGCGGCGGCGATGCACGCGTGGTAGCCGCCGCCGAACGCCAGCGCCTTCTTGGCTCCCTGCCTGCCGAGCTTGAACGAGGCGGCGTCCGCGAAGACCGCTTCGTCCCGCCCGGCAGCGCCGAGGAAAAAGTACACCGAGTCGTTGCCGCGGATGAGCTTGCCGCCGATTTCGATGTCCTTGGCCGCGTGGCGGGTGATGTACTGGATGGGCCCTTCCACGCGGATGCACTCCTCCACCGCCTCGGGCATCCGGGAGGGGTCGGCCACGATCTGAGCGTAGGCCTCGGGGTGCGTGAAGAACTGGTGCAGGCAGTTGCTCAGCAGGAACTGGGGAATCTTGTGGCCGCCGAAGATCAGGTGGATCGTCTGCCGGACGACCTCGATGTCGGCCAGGGCCTGGTCGTCATCGGAGCCTTCCGCGATGAGGCGGGACAGGAGGTCGTTGCGCGGCTTGGCGCGGCGCTCGCGAATGGCGTCGAACAGGAACTCGTGCATCTCGTTCATGCTGGTGCGGGTGTGCCCGCTGATTTCGCGATCCGGCGCGGGCGAGACCACGAAGTCCTGCATGAACGCCGCGATGTCGTCGGACCACTTGATGAAGCGCTCCACCTCTTCGGCGGGAATGCCCAGCATCTTGCATAGGATGAGGGCCGGGATGGGGTGGGCGATCTCCTTGACGAAGTCGAACGAGCGGCCCTGTTCGCGCAGGATCCGGTCGAGGTTGTCGGACACGATCTTCCGGATCTCGGGCCGGATCAGCTCGACTTCGGACGTCCAGAACGCGCGGTTCATGTGCTTGCGCAGCCGGGTGTGCACCGGGCGGTCGTTGTAGATCATCCAGGTGGAGATGATGTCGACGATGTCCGCGAAGTGCTCTTCTTCGCCGGCGGGCACGTTCTTCATCTTGTTCGTGATCAGCGGAGTGGTGATGAACTTGTCGCCGACCAGCAACTTGGCCACGTCGTCGTAGCGGGTGATGAACCACGACTGCGTCTCCTGGTGCCAGAACACCGGCTCCTTCGTCCGCAGTTCACGGTAGATCTCGTACTGCCGCTCGGTGTAGTCGGGAGCGTAGACGCTGAACTGGTCAACGGCCTGCTCGAGCTGGGTCGTCATGGATTTCCCCTCATGTGAAATAGGTGATTCGACCGGCTGTGGTCGATTCGGCTACCGCGAGTAGCTGGGCATCGGTCAGCTGGTGGAGGAAGTCGAGCACCGCCCGGGTTTCGCCCAGGGCACCCGGGGCGGGTACGGCGCACCAGGCCGCCAGGTCGTCGAGGCGAGCCGGCGGAAGGCGCCGCACGACGTCGAACGCGTCCCGGATGCCGCGTTCGATGTACCGGTCGAACCGGCGGTTGATGTCGGTGTCGAGGAAGGCGATGGCGACGACCGCCCGCAGCACGTCGATCTTCTGCTTGATCGACGGCGGAACGGACACCGTGCTCGTCGACGGGCCGGCGGCGACCCGGACCTGGCCGATCCAGGAGTCGACGTAGTTTCGCAGTCGTGCGCGCTCAGTGCTCTCGGGCGTCGACAGCATTCCGGGAACCAGTGTGGAATACAGGTCGAACAGTGTTTCCTCGACCGCCTCGCCCGCGTCCCGGGCCAGCGGGTGGTCCGACACCTCCGCCGCGGTGAGCCGGGTGTACACGACATCGGCGATGTGGGCCGAACCGTGGAAGTGAACGAGGTCGTGGATGTCGAAGACGGCGTTGCTGATGTCGTCGGCGAGGTCGACGATCTGCCATTCCGGGCCCCGGTCGGCCGGTTCCGGGAGCGTGGCCGAGAGCGCGGGGAAGTCCGACTGGTAGACACCTTTGACGACCGAGGTCCGGAACGGCGCGTAGCGGGGGATCAGCGTCGTGTACTTGACCAGTGCGGCGATGGTGGCACCGCGCAGGGTGATCCGGTCGCCCAGCAGCACGTGCACCGCTTGGGCGTTCGACTCGAATCCGCCGTCGGAAGACGTCAGCTTGTCCAGTTGCCGTTCCGCGACGTGCCCGAACGGCGGGTGGCCGATGTCGTGGGCCAGCGCGGCGGCCTCGATGGCGGGGAGGTCCAGGTCGAACCCTTCGATCCGGCGGAGCCGTCCGGCGATGTCGAGGGCCACTTTGCGCACTTCGAAAGAATGCGCGTGCCGGTCACGCAGACCGCGCGCGAATGGGGCCGGCACCAGCTGCGTCTTTCCGGAGAGGCGCTCGAAGAGCGGGAAACGCAGTACACGGCCGGCGTCATCGGGCTGGACGGCGGATTCGTTTTCGCGGTCCAGCGTCGTCTCAGGCGTCACAGGGCGTCAGCCAATCGAAGGTGGTTGGCGATGTTCTGGTGTGCAGGCGCGCTCGAACAAGGTGAACTCCCGGTGGAATTCACCTTTCGGCGGGGAATTGCTCAGTTTTCGAGCAGGCGCGCGACGGCGTCGTTGATGATGTCCACCACGGTGCCTGCCGACCTCCGGCCCACGGCCAGGACGTCCTGGTGATCGAGCACGGCGCCCGGCATACCTGCGGCCGCATTGGTCACCAGGGAGATACCGAGCACTTCCGCGCCGCCCGCGGCCGCGGCCAGCGCCTCGAGCGTCGTCGACATACCAGCGAGATCGGCGCCGGCCAGCGCCGCCATCCTGATTTCCGCCGGCGATTCGAACTGGGGTCCGAGGAACTGCGCGTACACGCCGGACGGAGTGCCCGGAAGCAGCGTCTGCATCTCCGCGAGCAGCCGCGGCGAGTAGATGGCCGAAGAATCCAGGGCCGGCCGGAAGTTGAACGGGCTGGTCCAGGTGAGATTGAGGTGATCCCGGATGAGGACGACCTGACCCAGCCGGTAGTCCGGGTTGATCGCGCCGGCGGCGTTCGTCAGCACGAACAGGCGACAGCCGGTGGCCAGCGCGACGCGGACGGCGTGCGCCACGGCAAAGGGATCACGCGACTCGTAATAGTGGCTGCGACCACGGAAAACCAGGGCGCGCTTGTCACCGAAGGGCACGGATTGGACTGTTCCCGCATGACCCAGCACCGTGGTTTCGGAAAATCCCGGAAGGGTGGTCACCGGCCGCAGGTCCGATCCCACGGATTCCCAGCGTTCCGCGGCCGCGGACCAGCCCGACCCCAGCACGATGCACGCTGCGTGTTCGCCCCAGTCGTTCACCAGCACCTTACCGGCCTCGGCCGCTGCCTGTTCCCAAATCGCCTGCGGTGCGACAAATGAATCGGACGGCGAGCGCCCAGCCATCGTCATGCTCCAGCTCCCCCTCGTAAAACTGATTGCACGTTGAACCACCACACTGTTCCTGGGCAGCCCGCTGAGCACGCTAGCCGAAGCCGGCCCGGGGGGTCCATTGCGGTCACCCGGTTGTCGCAAAACCAACGGGGGCAAACGCTGTGACTCACCTCACCGCGATGGTCGAATCGTCGGCTATTGAGCGTCGAATTTTCGAATCTCGTCGGGCGTACGGATTTTCAATTCGGCAGGAAAATGCGTTGCGTCACATTGCGGTGACGCGTACGCCGCGGGGGATGTGGCCGGATACAAGTCCGCTCCTACCGCAACGGTGCGGTTTCCGCACCGGAGTGGCAGTTCTTCACGCAGTTCCCGGCGAGCCGAGCCTTACGCCGTGCGGGTTTGCACGGTCCCGTCGGCTCGGACCTTCAGCGCGTCGCCGTATTCGGCGGTGACGCGGTAGGTGGTGGCCGGCGCCAGCGCGAAGAACGGCCCGACGGGGATCACGATCTCCAGCGAGCCGCCCGGGGTGAGGGAGACCGGCGGGCGGACGAGTGGCGTCGACCAGGTGGGCCGGATTTCTTTCTCGACCTCGTCGCCCGACTCGTCGCGGACGGAGACGGTGAGGAAACCGAAGGACATCAGCAGCGCGGCCCGGTACGCCTCGACCGAGAAGGGCCAATCGACGATCGCGGCGGGGTGACCGAGGTCCGGGTTGACCAGGTCGACGGGTGCAGCGGAGCGGTTGACGATCCGCAGGGCGACCGCGGTCTCGCGGACCGGCTCGGCGGCCGGTTCGAGGGTCGTCCCGAGCGCGTTCATGACGGGTTGACCAGGTGGACCCAGCAGATGGTGCAGTTGTCGCGGGCGCCGGGCTGCTTGGTGGGCGACAGGCTCACCGGGCCGCCGGCCGGCGTGCCGTGGAACGCGTTCGAGTCGCTGACGACCCGGGTCACGAAGGCGGTGGCGATTTCGAGCGGGGTACCGCCCATCGCCGTCCAGAGCGCGGCTTCGGCCGCCGCGGCGGAGGTTCCGTGGAACTTCGTTCCGGCGGCCTTCGCGGCGGTGACTTTCGCGTCCCAGGGCACGATGATGGCGTCGAAGGCCGCGCGGATGTCGGCGGCGTGGTGGTCTTCGTGACGGCGGTTGGCGGCCTGCATGGCCGCGTCGCTCGGATCGCCGAAGGCCCGGAGCCTGGTGGCGCCGGCGCCGGTGCAGCCCGCGACCGTCGGGAACAACCCGTGGAAGAACGCCTTGGTCGTGTTGATCCGCCACGGCCCGGCCGCCAGGACGGTTTCGTCGAAGCTGCCGGTGTTCGTCGGGACCGTGTCGACCTCGGCGTCGAACCCGCCGCTCGCGACCGCTGTGGTCAGCAGCGTCGGCTTGACCAGGGCGGATTGGAACTGGCCCCCGCTTCTGGTGATGGTCCCGTTCAGGACCGGGATGGTCGTGCCGACGGGCGTGCCGTTGACCACGGTGTCGGCGAGGTTTCTGGTCTCGTGGACGGCGCCGTTGGCGAAGGTCGCCACGCGCTGGACCGGCACCGGGCCGTCGGCGGCGCGCTGGACGGGCTGCTCCGACATCAGCGGCTCTTCGTCGACGACCCCGGCCATGCCCTGCGCGGCCTCGGTCTCCTGCTCCGGCCCGCCATCGGCGCAGCCCGCGCCGCAGCGCTGGACGGTGGGAAGGAGAAGCCGGGCCACCGCGCGGTTGCCGGCCGCCTTCTGCAGCGCGGCCAGGTCGCGCGGGTCTCCGGGGCCGGTGAACAGCCGCTCGTCCTCCGCCTGCGGGACTCGTTGCGCGGACAGCGGTCGGGGCCGCGAGGGCAGGTCACCGTACTGGCGCATGTCACCGACCTCCAACGGAGACGCACGAAAAATCCAGCATGACAGATCACCCGGCACGGGCCCTGCCCGGACGGGCAACCTTTCGGGTGGCGGCCGCGACTGCGGAACTTCGATCCGTCCCGGAGAACGCGCTGGTCCGGGCGCGACGGCTCAGGGGGAAACCACGTGCACGACCACCGCGGTGGCGTTGTCCCGGCCGCCCGCGCTCTCGGTGTCGGCGAGCAGCCGCCGGACCTGGTCGGCCGGCGGGGCGGGCCAGGCCAGTACTTCGCGGATGCGCTGGTAGGGGACCTGGTCGGGGACGCCGTCGCTGCAGAGCAGGAGGACGTCGCCGGCGCGGGGGCCGATGTTGAGCACGTCCGGTTCGGGGTGGCCGGGGTGTCCGATGTAGCGGGTCAGCTGGTAGCGGGCCGCGGCGGCTTCGGGGGAGTCGAACGCGTACCAGCCGTTGACGGCGCCGAGCCACGCCATGGTGTGGTCGACCGTGAGCTGCTCCAGCAGTCCGGCCCGCAGGCGGTAACCGCGGGAGTCGCCGATCTGGACGAGCCACAGACCGGACGGCGACGCGGCGAGCGCGGTCAAGGTGCAGCCGGTCAGCTCGCCGATCCGCCGGCCGGCCGCGCTGACCTGCAGCTGGGCTTCGGCCACCGCCTCACGGAAGGTCGCCGCATCGGTGGCGGCGCCCACCCGGTCGACGAAGACGTCGACGGCGGTCCGGCCGGCGGTGCGGCTGCCTTCGCCGTCGCCCATGCCGTCGGCCACCACCGCCAGCAGGGGTTCCTCGGTCAGGTGGACGACGTCGAAGTTGTCCGCGTAGCGCCGTCCGACGACACTTCCGGCGGCCGCGCGCAGGGCGTACTCGGTCACCCGGGAAGCATGCCACCTCGGCGCCGGTTACCGGCCGGTCGACAGGGCGGGGTGCGCGCGGATCCGTTCGGCGAGTTCCCTGGCCTCCCGGGAATTCCGGTAGGGCGGGGTGTCCAGGGTCGTGCAGATGCCGGACAGGCGGGTGGCCAGGTGGGCGACGCCGGCGGTGGCCGCCGTTCCGATCACCGGCGCGAGCGCGACGTCGGCGGCGTCCAGTTCGCGCGCCGCCAGGTACCCGTCGGTCATCTCCAGCCGGGTGGAGGCCTCGCCGCCGTAGCGGCGGTGGCGTTCGGCGTCCGACGCGTACAGGCGCAGGGCGCGTTCGGCGGCTTGGATCGCCAGCGTCGGCTTGCCCACCTGCACCCAGGCGCCGGCGTTGCAGAAGGACTGCCGTGCTTCGTCGAACCCGAATTCGCCGCCGACGACGTCGTGCAGCTCGTCGGGTTCGGTGACGTGCTCGCGCGCGTGGTGTCCCATGCCGATCACCTTCTGCGTCTCGCGGACGTCGCCGAGGTGGGCCCACGCGCGGCTTTCGATGTTGCACAGCCGGACGAAACCGGTGCCGTGCCGGAGGAGTTCGCGGCCGGACTGGGCCAGGTGGGCCGCTTCCCGCGGGTTGCCCGACCAGAACGCGATGAGCGCCTGGGTGCCCCGCAACCACGCCTTCAGTCCATTGTGGCCGATGATCGACGCGTAAACCCAGGCCGCGCGGGACTGTTCGGCGGCGGCGCTGTAACAGCCCAGCTCCATGCTGGCGTTGGCCAGCAGCCCGCACGTCTGGCCGGCGAGCAGGTAGAGGTGCGACTGCTGGGCCGGGTGCGCCCGCAGCTCCAGCAGGCGGAAGACGCGGTCGCGCACTCGGACGAGCTCGCCGAAGATCTCGGCGGGCTGCGTGCGGATGGACGTGCGCGCGAGCTCGACGACGTCGTGGCCCAGCTGTTCCAGGGTGATCGCGCCGACCTCGGTGACCTCGGCGCGTTCGGCGTGCGCGCCGGAGGCGTGGGCGGCGGCGCGGATCGCGGCGGCGCTGAGTGGTTCGGACGCCGGGGGAGCGGTGGCCGGCTCGGCCGCCGGGAGTTGCGAGAGCAGGAGCTGCTCGCCCTCGGGCAGCAGCGGCAGTTCGTCGTCGCCGAGCAGAGCGCGCGGCACGGTGCCGTAGACCCGGGCGAGCAGCGCGAGGACCTGCGCGGTGGGGCGGGTGCCGCGCTGCGGCCACGCCTCGTACTCGCTGATCCGCTTCCCGGTCATCGGGGCGCGGCCGTCGCCGAGCAGGTCGTTGCAGCGCGCCGCCACGGCCGTCTGCGACAAACCGTGGGTGTACCGCCAGGCCTGACGCGGGTTGAACGGCCAGCGGGCGGCCATTTCGGCCGCGATCCGCGCCGGGTCGCAGCCGTCGGCGAGCAGCCGGTGCCGGAGCCGTTCCCGCTCGGGTTTGCTCCCGGGCTTGGACCTGCTGGTTGCCATGACGCCGCTCCGAGACCGCATTCGTGATCCAACCACCGCCGACGGTCGGTCACCGTAGCGCATCCCGCCGGTGCGCGGCAGCGGCCGGGAACCGCGCGGAAATTCCGGCGAAAACTCCCATCCGGCGGGGATCCGGCCGGCCGGTCCGGTCGGGAAGGCTGGTCCGCCGCACCGAGCCGAGTGGAGGATCCGTGTCCCGTCTTCGCGACACCGCTGGTACCGGCCCGTGGTGGCGGTCATGACCGTGCGCTGGGTCGAGAACGCCCGCGGCGGTGGGACACCGCACGACAGTGCCCGGCCGGCACCGGACGCCCCCGACCCGGCGGCCGCTTCGGCGGCCCGGACCGCCGAGGCGGCCCGGCGCGCCGCGGACGAGCGGGATCGGCGGTGACCGTCGAGGAGGGGTTGCACGCGCTCATCGCCCGGGGGTTCCGGTTCCAGCACATCGGCGACCGGCACGGCGAGCTGGCGATCATCGTGGGCACCTACGGGTGGCCGGGGTTCAGCGACCGCATCGAGATCCACGGTGAGCACGAGGCGTCGGCGGCCCGCACGACGGCGGATTCGGCCGAGGAGGCCGTGTGGCGCCGGGACGGCAACACCGTGTCGGTGATCGCCGCGTTGCTGGCCCTGCCACCGCCGCTTTCCTGACCGCGCGACCCGGGTGCCTTCAGTGTGCGGCGAGGGCCCGGCGCACCTGCTCCGCGCCCAGCACCACCGGCGAGCGCAGGGATCCGACCTCGTCGATTTCGATGTCGACCAGGTCTCCCGGCCGCAGCCCGGAATCGAGGGGCGGGACGACGGAGGTGCCGGTCGAGAGCACGGCGCCGTCCGGGAAGTCGTTGTCCCGCCACAGGTATTCGACGAGATCGGCCGGCTTGCGGTTGAGCTGGGCGGTGCGGGCTTCGCCGGCGAACACCTCGTGACCGTCGCGCAGGATGCGCATGCGAAGACCGAGCGCCAGGGGGTCCGGTACTTCCCAGGCCGGGCGCACGCGGGCCGAGACCGCGCACGACCCGGTGTAGATCTTGGCCTGCGGGAGGTACAGCGGGTTTTCGCCTTCGATGCTGCGGGAGCTGACGTCGTCGACCACCAGGTACCCGGCGATCTCCCCGCCGCTGGTCAGCAGCAGGCCGAGTTCCGGCTCGGGCACGTTGTTGGCGGAATCGGCGCGGACGGCGATCGGTTCGTCGTCGGTGACCACGCGCCAGGCGGCCGACTTGAAGAACAGTTCCGGCCGTTGCGCGCGGTACACCCGCGCGTAGACGTCTTCGTCGGCGCTCTCTTCGCGGCGGGCTTCCTCGGACCGCAGGTAGGTCACTCCGGCGGCCCACACCTCCATCCGGCCGTCCAGCGGTGGCAGCAGGCGTGCGGCGGAAACCGGCTCCCCGGTGGTCTCAGCCAGTTCCCGGATCTCCGCCACGGTCCGGCGCAGCAGGTCGCTCATCGACGCCACCGCGAGCGGCCGCAGCTGCGCTCCGATGAGCAGGCCGACGCGGACGGCGCCGGTTCCGTCGGCGAATCGCACCAGATGGCTCATTCCGGACCTCCTCGTTCGCTGTCGAACCTACGGAGTGCGGGGGCGCCGGGCAATCGGTTCCGGCGTCCGGTTGTGCCGTGCCCGGGGCCTCCCGGGCAGTCGGTCCACTGAGGACAGTGTCGGACAATTCTGCCATATGGGATGTTTCGATCCGCGGGCAGAGCCGCGGACCCGACTGACGTCTTGACGCACCCCCGGTGTTCGTCGATAGTGATGGCTCAATCCGGAAACCGAGCGGAAGTCACGCGCCGCCTGAACTGTTAGCGTTAACATACGTCATCGATGAACAAAGGAGTTCATGGTGCCTGTGCTGTCTTCGTCTCGCCGATTGCGCCGCGGAGTGATCTTTTCCGCCGCCGCGGTGACGCTCGTTTTGCCTGCTCTGGTCGTTGGCGGCGGGGTATCGCTGGCCGCCGCGCAAGGGCCGTGCGACCTCTACGCCGCGGGTGGCACCCCGTGCGTGGCCGCGCACAGCACGACCCGCGCCCTGTATGGGACCTACAACGGCCCGCTGTACCAGGTGCGGCGCGCGTCCGACAACACGACCAGGGACATCGGCGTGCTGAGCGCCGGCGGGTACGCCGACGCCGCCGCGCAGGACTCCTTCTGCGCCAACACCAGTTGCGTCATCACGGTCATCTACGACGAGTCCGGCAAGGGCAACCACCTCACCCAGGCGCTCAGGGGGTACTGGCCGGGTCCGGCCGCGGGCGGGAACGACAACCTCGCCAACGCCTTCGAAGCCCCGGTCACGGTCGGCGGGCACAAGGCGTACGGCGTCTCCGTGGCCCCCGGTACCGGCTACCGCAACAACAACACCAACGGCATCGCGACCGGCGACCAGCCGGAGGGGATGTACGCGATCTTCGACGGCACCAACTACAACGGCGGCTGCTGCTTCGACTACGGCAACGCCGAAACCAGCGGCAACGACGACGGCAACGGCACCATGGAGGCCATCTACTTCGGCAACAACAAGGGCTGGGGCTACGGCAGCGGCGCCGGCCCCTGGATCATGGCCGACCTGGAGAACGGCTTGTTCTCCGGCGTGAACCAGCACTTCAACGCCGGCGACCCGACGGTCACCAACCGGTTCCAGACGGCCATCGTCAAGGGCGGCCCGAACCAGTGGGCCATCCGCGGCGGTAACGCCCAGTCGGGCAGCCTGGCCACCTACTACAACGGCGTGCGCCCCAATGTCGCCGGCTACAACCCGATGAAGAAGCAGGGGGCGATCATCCTCGGCATCGGTGGCGACAACAGCGTCGGCGGCCGGGGCACCTTCTACGAAGGCGTCATGACCGCGGGCTACCCCTCGGACGCCACCGAGAACGCGGTCCAGGCCAACATCACCGCGGCCGGCTACAGCAGCGCCCCGACCGGGTCGGGCACCCTCACCCCCGGCGCCAAGGTGTCCCTGCAGGCAACGACCGCGTGCTGCACCTCCGACTACCTGCGCCACAACGACGCCGACGACAAGGTGATCATCTCCGCCGTCGACGCGGCCAGCACGGCCACCCTCAAGGCCGACGCGACCTGGATCGTCCGGGCGGGCCTGGCCAACAGCTCCTGCCTGACGTTCGAGTCCGCCGACCAACCGGGACGGTTCCTGCGCCACTACGCCTTCCAGCTGCGGTTGAACGCCGACGACGGCGGAACGGCGTTCGCACAGGACGCCACGTTCTGCTCCACGGCCGGCAACAGCGGCGTCGGACGTTCGTTCCAGTCGGTCAACTACCCGTCGAAGTACATCCGCCACTACAACTTCACGGGCTACGTGGCGAGCAACGGCGGCAGCAGCGCCTGGGACGCCACGACGTCGTGGGCCCAGGACACCAGCTGGCTCACCGCCGCGCCCTGGAGCTGACCTCGACCGCGGGCACGGCTTCCCGGCAGCGTCGCCGGGCAGCCGTGCTCGTTTCCACCGCTGCGGCCGAACCCGGCGCTAACGCTGCAACGTCAGCACCCCCGGCTTGTAGGGCAGCAACCCGTAGTCGACGCCGTCCGAGCCGGGATCGCGCCCCTGGTAAAGGAACTGCAGGTTGCAGGGGTCGATCGTCTTGGTCTGGTCGGGGTTGGTGCGGACCAGGTCGCCGTGGCTGATGTCGTTGGTCCAGGTGGCGCCGCTGTTGGCCTTGCCCGCGAAGGGGTTGCTCTCGGTCGCGGCCTGCGGGGTCCACGTCCCGCCCAGGCTGGTGGCGGTGAACGAGCGGAAGAAGCGGCGCTCGTTCGTCCCCCGCGCCTCGACGATCATGAGGTACTGGTTCTGGCCCTGGACCTTGTAGACCTCGGGTGCTTCGAACAGGTTGAGCGCGGTGTCGCTCATGATCTTCGTGTAGCTCGCGCCGAAGCTGCCGGGGAAGTTCCCGATGGGCATGGTGGCGCGGTAGATGCCGCCGTTGTCGTCGGCGAAGAACAGGTACATGTTCGTGCCGTCGCCGATGATGGTCTGGTCGATCGGGGCTCCGCTGGGGAGCGTGCCCGTGAACAGGGTCTGCTGCGCGGACCAGCTGTTGGGGTTGGTCGGGTCGCTCGAGGTGCGGTAGGAGAACGTGTCGGGCCAGCCCCACTGGTAGGCGAGTACCCAGATGTTCTTCGGGGCGAAGTAGAACAGCGTCGGCGCGACGGCTCCGAAGGACATCGAGTTCTGGCCGGCGGCGGCCATGTCCGACCAGTTCGTGAACGGGGTGAAGCTCGTGGACTTCCAGTTCGAACCGGTGTCGTGCGTGGTCGCGTAGACGACGTGCTTGCCGTTGTACACGACGTTCGTGAAGTCCTTGAGGGAGACCCAGCCCTGCTTCGGGTCGGCCAGCGGGCCGGTCGAGCTCCAGCGGTAGGTCGAGGGCAGCGCGCAGCTGCCGCCGTCGACCTGGACGAGCTGCCACTGCTGGTCGGTGCCGGTGGAGCCGGTCTGCTGCACGATGCCGGCGCCGTCGGCGGTCGAGGCGCCTTGGACGTCGAGGGCTTTGCCGCTGTTGCGGTTGACCAGCCGGACGTAGCCGCCGCCGGCGTCGGCGAGGCTGAACTGCTGGTTGGCGCCGCCGTTGTCGGTCCACTGGACCAGGGGAGCGCCGTCGGCGGTGGACGCGCCTTGGACGTCGGCGAGCTTGCCGGAGTGCCGTGCACGCACTTTGTAGTAGCCGCCGCCGGCGTCGGTGAACTGGAACTGCTGGTTGGCGGCGTTGGTGCGGCTCCACTGGATGAGCCCGGCGCCGTCGGTGGTGGCGGCGCCGTTGACGTCGAGTGCCTTCCCGCTGTTGCGGTTGACCAGGACGTACCAGGCGGTGGTGTCCACCGTGGCGGCCGAGGCCGAGGTGGGGGCCACGGTGAGCAGCCCGGCCACGACCGCCACCACGGCCGCGGCGGCCGGGCCGGGCCGCCGTTTCGCGGCGCGCGCGAATCCAACTGGCATAGGATCGTTCCCTTCTTCGTTGAGGGGACCATCAGAGACATGTTAGCGTTAACACTTCGCCGCCGGGTGATCCGGCGGCGAAGTGGTGGAGCTGGTTGGGGGACGGTTGGTCGACAGGGTGCGTCTGAACGCACCAGAGGACTGTGAACGATTACGTCGACGCCGTCAAGACTTGCCCGGCCGGTCTCCCGGGCACCCCGGACGTGATCCGACCGCTACTTTGCGTAGCACCCGCTTCCGCGAGCGGGCGGTCGGATCGTCCGGGGTGGCTGCGGGTGCCGGGCCGGGCGCGTCACGCCGTGGGGGCCGTCCACTGCTGGTTCGCCTGGCCGTTGCACGCCCACAGGAGCACCTTGGTGCCGTTCGCGGTTCCCTGCCCGCTGGCGTCCAGGCAGAGGTTCGACTGGACACCGCTGATCGTGCCGTTCGCGTTCACCGTCCACTGCTGGTTGGCCTGGCCGTTGCAGTCCCAGATGACCACGGCCGTCCCGTTCGCCGTGCCCTGGCCGGACGCGTCCAGGCACTTGGTGCCGTAGACGGTGAGCTGGCGGCTCGCCGTGCGGGTCCAGGTCTGGCCCGGGCCGCCCTGGCAGTCCAGCAGCTGCAGCTGGGTGCCGTTCGCGGTGCTCGCGTTCGGCACGTCGAGGCAGCGGCCGGACTGCTTGCCCGTGATCGGGCCGCCCGCCGGAGGCGTGCCGTCGGTGCCGGTGACGGTCAGCAGGACCGCCTCCCCGGCCGGCACTGAGGTGGCGTAACTCGAGGTGAAGGTCCCGCGATCGGCGCCGGCCCAGACGTCGCGGACGACCGCCGAACCCGACAGGCCGATGGCGGACCACCGGGCGGTGATGGTGGCGGCCGAGCCGGTCCGGTTGAGCAAGACCACCGCCCGCCGGCCGGTGCCGGACAACACCTTCTGGTAGACCTGCAGGCCGGAAGCGTCCTCGGCGACCTTCGTGCCCTGCCGCCCCAGCGCATCCTGGTCGATGGCGATCATTTCGCGGTTGGTCAGCGCGGCGCGGGTCGCGGCGCTCATGTCACTGGGCTTGTTGCCCGCGATCAGCGGGGCACCCGAAATCGCCCACAGGCTCAGGTGGGTGCGGTTCTGCGCGTCGGAGAAGCCGGACAGGCCGGCGATGAGCATGTCGGGATCGTTGTAGTGGCCGGGACTCTGCGCGCTCGGGTGCTGCGCGGCGTCGAAGTTGGCCAGCATCCGTGACATCGACGGCCGCTCACCCCAGTAGATGATGTCGCCGCTGGTCCGCCACAGGTTGGCGATGCCCGGCGCCCAGTTCCACGGCTGGTTGCCACCCCACTCGCAGACGGAGAACGTCATCGGCCGGCCGGTCTGGGCGGTGGCGCGCGAAATGGAGTCGCTGATCTGGGTGTAGGCCGTGCGCGCGTTGAGCCCTTCGGCGTTGCCGCCGCACCAGTCGACCTTCACGTAGTCGAAGCCCCACCGCGAGAACTGGAGGAAGTCCTGGTCGTAGTGGCCTTCGGCGCCGGTGCCGGGGTACGCCGGGTGCCCGGTGGGGTAGTAGTAGCCGCAGCCGTTGCGGCCGGCATCGGTGTAGATGCCCGCCTTCAGGCCCTTGCCGTGGATGTAGGCGGTGATGGCGGACATCCCGCCGGGCCACTTCGCGGTGTCGACGGTGATGTTGCCGCTGGCGTCGCGGCTGCCGGTCCACCAGCCGTCGTCGATGTTGACGTATTCGTAGCCGGCGTCCTTCATGCCGGAGGACACGAGCGCGTCCGCCTGCTGCTCGATGGCGGTGTGGTCGATCGCCCCGGCGAAGGAGTTCCAGGAGTTCCAGCCCATCGGCGGCTTGGTGATCGGTGCCGGCGCGGCGGCGTTCGCCGGTACCGCGAGGGAGAGGCAGGCGGCGAGCAGAGCGCAGACCATCCACAGAGGACTGACGAGTCGGCGGGAGGTGGGGCGTGCGGGCGACAACGGAACCCCCATCGGTGTGGACGGTGAGCCGGGCAGCGGCCGGTTGTGAACGCTAACACGGGCCGGTGCCCGGCTCAATGTCCGACGGATTTCCCTTGGTGTTCCTGGCTTTTCACGGTGAAACTTTCATTTCCTCGCTGGGACAGCGTGAACCGGAAGAACCGGCTCAGGGCTCGGTGCCCCAGGCGAGGGTGCCGGACTGGTAGGCGGTCACCGCGGTCAGGTCGCTGAACGCGGCCGCCGCGCGGTAGCTGTAGTCGTCGGCCTGGTTGAACGCGGACCAGTCGGCCTTGGCCACGCGGACCTGGACCTCGCCGGTGTTCGCACCGGCGGCGAGGGTGCCGCCGGTGAAGGCCAGCTCCACGTACGCGTCGGCGCCCGGGCGTGGCGTGCTGAGCTTGACCACGCGCAGGGTCACGTTGCCGCAGCCGGCCACCGCGTAGTCGCACCAGACCTGGTAGCCCGGATTCGTGGCGTCGCCGGTGAACCAGTAGCGCGCGGTGACGCCGTTCAGCGCGACCGGCGTGCTGCCCCGGTTGACGATCTGCAGGCCGGCGCGGATCTGGTTGTCGGTGGCGCCGCTGCCGGAACGCTGCTGGACGGCGAGTGAGCCGGTGCCCGGGTCGCCGCCGCCGGTCGTGGTGGTGACCGAAACGGGGCTGCTGGCCGCGGACTGGTTGCCGGCGGCGTCCCGGGCGCGGACCGAGAACGTGTACGCGGTGCCGGAGCTGAGCCCGGTGACCTGGTAGCCGGTGCTGGTGGTGCTGCCGATGGTCGCGCCGGACCCGTCGAGCACGTCGTAGCCCGCGACGCCCACGTCGTCGGTGGCGGCGGTCCAGGTGAGACCGACACTGGTGCGGCCGGCGGTGGCCGTGACCCCGGTCGGCGCGGACGGCGGAGTGGTATCCACTGTGGACGGTCCCGGTGGGGTGCCCCAGACGACGGTGGAGCCCTGGGCGAGCACCAGGCGCGCGGCGTCCGCGGGCGCGGATCCGCTCGGGGCGAGGCCGGTGTGCGACCAGTCGTTCGCGGGGTCCCAGGTGCCGGTGCTGCTGATCCGG
The DNA here is from genome assembly GCA_049998155.1 of Amycolatopsis sp. cmx-13-12. GTDB lineage: Bacteria > Actinomycetota > Actinomycetes > Mycobacteriales > Pseudonocardiaceae > Amycolatopsis. The sequence continues at coordinate 411,947 of JAEBES010000005.1, forward strand.
AACTGCACTTCCTTGCGGTAGCGCGATTGACCGCCGGGGGCGACGCCCCCGGAGCACGTCACCTCGACGTAGTAGACCGCACCGGAGAACGGGCGGATGGCCGGCGCGTCGCACTGGTTGTAGGCCGAGGTGACCGAGATCTGGCCGGGCGTGGTGGCACCGTCGAGGGTGAAGTAGTAGCGCAGCGAGCCGGTGAACGTGCGGGCCGGCCACGCCGACTTGTTGAGCACGTATGCCTTGACCTCGGTGAACGTTCCGCCGTCGGGCTGGTTGAGGGCGCCCTGCGCCAGCAGCTCCGGGCCGTCCGGGGTTTCCTTCGGCGGGAAGGAGGCCAGCGGCGCGCCGCCGTATTCGCCGTAGAGGCGGGCCAACGCGCTGGTGAACCCGGCGTTGTAGTCGAGGGCGACCTCGTTCATCGTGTAGTTGGTGCGGTCGTCGGTGTAGGAGTCGTTGGCCGAGCTGGGGCCGCCGACGAGCGCTCCGTAGAGGGTGTGCCGGCTCTGGGCGGGCTCGTTGATGTTGTCGGCCCAGGAGCCGTGCGCGGTGCGGTGGTGCGGGTTGCGGGGCGGGTTGACGCCGAACCCGACTTCGAAGCTCGCGCCGCGCGGGTTGTCGCCGAGCGCGTAGTTGATCTGCCGGACGCCGAAGTCGTGGTACGTCGTGGCGCGCGTGGGATCGCTTGTGCGCAACCAGTCCGCGTAGGTGAGCGCGACGAACGCGGTGTTCGCCGAGTACCGCAGCGAGCCCCACTGGTCGAGCACGGCCTGGCCGCCGGGGGAGTAGGGCACGTGCTGGCCGTTGACGCCGGTGGTCCACCAGTCCAGCCAGCGGTTGGCGTCGGCGATGTACTCGGGGTCGCGGGTGAGCTGGGCGAGCAGGACGTAGGCGCCGTAGGACTTGTCGTCCCAGGCGAGCGTCCAGCGGTAGGAGCGGGTGGTGGTCTGCGGCTCGGTGCCCAGCTTCTCGTACTCGGCGCGCGCTTTCGCCAGGTAGGTGCTGTCGCCGGTGGCCTTGTAGAGCCAGATCGCGCCCCACACGAGCTCGTCCTGGTAGCCGCTCCAAGACTTGTAGAAGTTCTGGGCGTCGGTGATGCAGTTGGAGTAGACACCCCGGTGGTTGTCGGCGAACGAGTACAGCTGCTTGGCGTGGGTGAGCAGCGTGGCCGCGTAGGCCGGATCGCCGCCTTGGAACACCATCGAGCCGGCGGCCAGCTGCGCGGCGGCCTCGCCGGCGAGGTCCGAGCCGGGGCAGGCGTCGTCGATGCGGTAGGCGGGCCGCGCCATGGTCATCGTCTCGGCGGGGCCCCACCACTTGTGGTCGTCGTCGCCCTTGCCGACCTGGCCGTAGAGCACGTCGGGCTGGGGGTGCGCCTTGAGCAGCCAGTCGGCGCCCCAGCGCAGGTTCGACAGCAGGTACGGCCACTGGCCGGAGTCCTGGTAGGCCGCGCGGTTCTCAAGCGCGCCCCAGGCGAGCATGGTCATGCTGAACTCGAACGGCAGCCCGAACTTGACGTGGTCACCGGCGTCGTAGAAGCCCCCGGTGAGGTCGAGGCCGGCGTCCTTGCCGTCGGTCAGGGCGGAGGGGCCGCGCCAGGAGACGCGGTTGTCGGCGGGCAGGGCGCCGGAGCGCTGGGCGTCGTAGAACCAGACGGCCTTCTGCAGCGCCTCGCCGTAGTTGAACTTCCCCGCGGCGGCGGCGGACTGCCCCGTGACGGCCAGGGTCAGGCCGAGCACGAGCACCGCCACGACCGCCTGGACCGTCGCCTTCGTCGTTGAAGAGCGCACTCCGCCTCCTCGGTTCTGGGAGCGCTTCCAGAGGGAGGGTAAGGACCGGATGTCGGAGGTGTAAAGCACTGGTTGCCGAGGTGGGCGGTTCGGCGGTGTTGCGACCCGCCATCCGGCGTAGCGGGAGTTCTTGCCCGATGGGACGCGGCGACGGCCCGCCTACCCAGGTGTGGGAGCGCTCTCACGCCCCTTCGAGCGTAATCTCGCCGGTATGAGGATCGGCGAGCTTTCCCAGCGCACGGGCGTGAGTTCGCGCTCGCTGCGGTACTACGAACAGCAGGGCCTGCTGACCAGCTCACGCTCCGCCGCCGGGCAGCGGCACTATTCCGACGCCGAGGTCGAGCGCGTGACGCTCATCCGGCAGCTGTTCGACGCGGGGATGTCCAGCCGGGTGATCGCGGCCGTGCTGCCGTGCGTGGAGACCCCGGGTGACCCGGGGGTGGTCGAGGCGGCGTTCGCGACGATGCAGCGCGAACGCGACCGGATCGACGCCGAACTCGCCCGCCTGACCGAGGCCCGGAACGCCCTGGACACGGTGATGGCGGCCAACCGGCGACACCAGGCGGCGCTGATGGCCCGGTCGGCCTGAGGTGTGACCTGCGCCTCGGGCGGTTGCCTTTGACACCGGTGTCAGCGGCCAGCATGGCCGCAGGGCCCGGAACCGCCGGGCCGCTCACCCGGAAGGCAGCGGACATGGGACAGGCGTGGGGTTTCGGCAGGTACGGCGGACCCGAGGTGCAGGAGTTCTTCGATCGTCCGGATCCCGTTCCCGGTCGCGGCGAGGTGCTCGTCCGGGTCGACGTCGCCGGGGTGAACCCCCTCGACCACCTCCTGCGCGCGGGCCTGGTCCCCGGGCTCGACGGCGGGCGGCCGTTCCCCCGCGTGCTGGGCATGGAGGCCGCGGGGACCGTTCTCGCGCTGGGGGAGGACGTCGACGGGCTCGAGGTGGGGGACGCGGTCTTCGGCTTCGCGCTCACCGGCGGCGGCACCTACGCCGAGACGACGGTGCTCTCGGCGCCGAACACCGCCCGCATCCCGGCGGGCCTGCCGGCCACGGTGGCGGCGACCCTGCCGGTGGCGGGGACGACCGCGGTGGACGCGCTCGACCAGCTCGGGCTGCCGGCCGGCGCGGTGCTCCTGGTGAACGGGGTCGGCGGCGGGGTCGGCCTCGCGGTCGCCCGGCTGGCCGCCGCGCGCGGCCTGCGGGTGCTGGGCACGGGCAGCGCCGCCAAGCGTGCGCAGGCCGAAGCCGCCGGGGTGCAGTTCCTCGACTACACCGCCGGGGACGTCCCCACCGCGGCCCGCGAGCTGGTTCCCGACGGTTTCGACGGGATCGTCGACCTCGTCGGCGGCACTTCCCTGCGGACGGTCGCCCCGCTGGCCCGGGATCCCCGGAACGTGATCGCCGTCGGGGACCAGTCGGTGCCCGAACTCGGCGGGCGGTTCGTCGAGCGGCGCCTCGACCGCGAGAACCTGGAGCGGTCCGCCCGGCTGGCCCTGGACGGCGTCCTCGCCCCCGTGATCACGGCCGTCCACCCGCTTTCCGACGCACCCGCCGCGCTCGCCGCCGTCGAGAACGGTCACGCCTCGGGCAAGGTGGTGCTCAAGGTGACGTGAGAAGCGGCCGGCCTTCCGGCGTGGGCGAGTGCCAGGCACTGGCATGGACCCCCGAGCCGCCGTGGGACGATCTGGGGGAACCCCGGCCGGACGAAGGAGCTGCAGACCTTGCCCTCGGTGCACGCTCTGTGGTCTCCGGGCCGGGGGCTGCTGCTCTGGGCCGAACACGACCGCCCGGCCGGCACGTCGAGCCGTTCGGTGCGGATGGCGCTTCCGCACCCGTTCGCGGTCTCCAGCGCGCAGCTGACCTCGCTGCACCCCGGAAAGCCCGCCTCGGCGACGGTGCTGCTGCCGTCCCGGGCGAACCGGCCGCTCGCGTCGGCTGAGCCGGCGGCGGGCGGCAAGCGCCGTGGCCCGGCGCCGTCGCTGCGGCCGTGGTCGGTGCCCGCCTTGATCGTGGACGTGGCCGAGCTGGACGACCTCGACGACTCGGCCTCCTACGGTGCCTCGGTCGCCCACCTGCGGGCCGTGGCCCACCTGGCCACGGATCTGGTGCGGCGTGGGCGGGTGCTGCCGACGCTGCTCCGGCAGGGCGATGCGGCGGAGGCCCAGTGGCGGCCGGTGCTGCAGGGCGTGGACTTCGTCGCGTTCGACACGCTGGTCGCCGCCATGCCGCCGGTCGGGCGGGCCGAACAGGTCGCGCCGCTCACCGGGGCCTCGCCGCGCGCGCTCGTCACCGACGCCCTGCACACCCTGGTCGACGCGGCGGTCCGGGACCGGCTGGCACGGGCGGACCCGCCCGTCGACCTGGGCGGGGGCCGGGACGTGGCCGGGGTGTGGCTGTCCGCTCTGCAGGGCGGCGCTCCGCGCGTCGAACTGCCGCTGGACGAGCTCGGCGTCCTGGCCGACGCCGTCGCGAAGTGGGACGAGGTCGCCGACACCGACGTCGTCGACGGCCGCGCGTGTTTCCGGCTGGCCGAAGTCGGCACCCTGCGTCAGGCGGACCCGGAGGACTCCGACGACCAGACCGGCGACAGCACCAAGTGGCAGCTGCAGTTCCTCCTGCGCGCCACCGCCGATCCGAGCTTGCTGCTGTCGGCCGGGCAGATCTGGTCGGGCGAGGCGGACGGGCTGGTCCGGGACCCGAGGGGGCTGTTCGTCGCCGAACTGGGCCGGGCCGCGCTGGTGGCACCGATGCTGGCGCCGGCCCTGCGCCGGACCCGGCCGTCCGAGTACGACCTGACCGTCGAGGAGGCCGAACAGTTCCTCACCGAAGGTGCGAACCGGCTGGTCGAGGCCGGGTTCGAAGTGCAGCTGCCTGCCACCTGGGACGGACGGCGCCGGCTCGGGCTGCGCCTGTCCGTCCGCAGTACGCCCTCCGAGCAGGTCGTCGCCCGGGTGGGCCGCGACGAACTGGCCGCGTTCCGCTGGTCGATCGCGGTGGGCGACGACGAGATCGGGCCGGAGACGCTGGCGAAGCTCGTCGCGGCGAAGACGTCGCTGGTGCGGTTGCGGGGCCGGTGGATCAGCGTCGACGCCGAGCGGCTCCGCGCCGGTCTCGAGTTCCTGCGCCGCGACCCGGACCGGCGCACCCCGCACCCCACCGCGGCCGAACTGCTGGAGCTCGTCCACTCCGGGCGGGAGACGCCGCTCCCGGTCGTCGACGTCCAGGCCGGCGGCTGGGTCGGGGACGTCCTGGCCGGGCGGGTCCAGCAGGCACTGCGGCCGGTCGCGCTGCCGCCGTCGTTCCGCGCCACGCTGCGTCCCTACCAGCAGCGGGGCGTCGCCTGGCTGGCCTTCATGGCGGCGCTGGGGCTCGGCGCGTGCCTGGCCGACGACATGGGCCTCGGCAAAACCGTCCAGACCCTGGCGCTCGAGGCCGTCGAACGCGCGGCGGGCGAGCGACGGCCGACGCTGGTGCTGTGCCCGATGTCGCTGGTCGGCATGTGGCAGCGGGAGGCGGCGAACTTCGCCCCGCACCTGCGTGTCCACGCCCACCACGGCAGCGCCCGCGCGCACGGGGACGCGCTCGCCGAGCAGGTCGCCGCGGCCGACCTCGTCGTCACGACCTACGCCACCGCCGCCCGTGACGCCGGCGAGCTCGCGATGGTCGGCTGGCGGCGGCTGGTGCTCGACGAAGCGCACGCCGTCAAGAACGCCGACACCGCGACGGCCAAGGCGGTGCGGCGGTTCACCGCCGGGCACCGGCTCGCGCTGACCGGCACCCCGGTGGAAAACCGGCTGGCGGACCTGTGGTCGGTGCTGGACCTGCTCAACCCGGGGCTGCTCGGCAGCAGGTTCGAGTTCCGGCAACGGTTCGCGGCCCCGATCGAGCGCACCGGCGACGCCGACGCGGCCGCCGCGCTGCGCCGGCTCACCCAGCCGTACCTGCTGCGCCGGGTGAAGACCGACCCCGCGATCGTTCCCGAGCTCCCCGAAAAGATCGAGATCAGGCAGGAATACCGGCTCACCCGCGAACAGGGCACGCTGTACTCCGCGATCGTCGACGAGATGATGACGAAGATCGAGAACAGCCAGGGCATCAAGCGCCGCGGGAACATCCTCGCCGCGATCACGAAACTCAAGCAGGTCTGCAACCACCCCGCGCACCTGCTGCACGACGGCTCCCCGATCGGGGACCGCTCCGGCAAGGTCACCCGCCTCGAAGAGGTCCTGGCGGAGATCCTGGCGTCGGGTGACCGGGTGCTGTGCTTCACCCAGTACGCCGAGTTCGGACACATGCTCGTGCCGCACCTGGCGGAGCGGCTCGGCGTCGAAGTCGCGTTCCTGCACGGCAGCCTGGCCCAGGGAGCACGGGACGCGATCGTGGAACGCTTCCAGGCCGGCGACGGGCCGCGGATCCTGCTGCTGTCGCTCAAAGCCGGCGGTTCCGGGCTCACGCTGACGGCGGCCGCCCAGGTGCTGCACCTGGACCGCTGGTGGAACCCGGCGGTGGAGAACCAGGCGACCGACCGGGCCTTCCGGATCGGGCAGGGCCGCAACGTCCAGGTGCGGAAGTTCATCTGCCCCGGCACCATCGAGGACCGCATCGACTCCTTGATCACCGAGAAGCGCGCGCTCGCGGGACTGGTCGTCGGCGAAGGCGACCGCCGGCTCACCGAACTGTCCACGGACGCCCTGCACGGAGTGCTCGCCCTGGGGGAGGAGGCGATCGATGACTGAGCCGCTCCCGTGGTGGCCGGCCCGGTTCGTCCGGGCGCTGGCGGCGATCGGCGTCCTCCTGCCCGCCGAGGGCCGGGGGACGGTCGTGTCCCTGGAGGTCGGTGCCGGACGCGTCGACGCCGAGGTGCGGGACGGCCGGTCCCATCGGGTCCGGATCGGGCTGACGGCGTTCGGGAAGCCGGAGTGGGCGGCGATCACCCGCGCCCTCGCCGCCAAGGCGTCGCTCACGGTCCTGCTGCTCGGCGGCGAGTTGCCCCGTGAGGTCGAAGAGACCTGCAAGGCGCTCCGGCTGCCCTTGTTCCCGTCGTCGGCGCGGGAGGTGTCGCTGGACTGCACCTGCCCGGACGTCGAAGTGCCGTGCGGGCACCTGAACGCCGTGTTCTCCGCGCTCGTGGCGCGGGTCGACGAGGATCCGTTCACGATTCTCGCTCTGCGCGGGCGGAACCGGGAAACGGTGCTCGAGGAGCTGAAGAACCGGCTCATCTCCGCCGAGCCGCTGGATCCCGGCGACCGGTCCCCCGGCGCTGGCCGACGTCATGGACAGGTACTTCGACGGCGGCCAGGCGCCGGGCCTGGGCGGGGCGGCGCCGCTGCGCGGGCCGCGGACACCGTCCGACGCGCTGCTGGACCAGGCCCCGCCGTTCGCGATCACGGTCGGCGGTGAGGACGTCGCCGAGCTGCTGCGGCCGGTGTACCGGGCCCTCGCCGGAGACGACGCTTAGCTTCGGCTCACTCGCGGGTGTCGAGGACGACGCGGAACCGCGCGTCGCCGGACAGCATGCGTTCGTAGGCCTTCGGGGCTTCCGACAGCGGCATGACCTCGTTGCGGCTGCGGATACCGCGGTCGTGGGCCAGCCGGAGGCCGTCCTCGTTCTCGATGGCCGAGCCGGTGAGGGCGCCGGCGATCGCGCGCGTGCCGAAGATCAGGTCCGGGGTCCGGACCTCGATCGGGTCCGGCGCCGCCCCGACGACGAGCAGCTGCCCCCGGGTGCCGAGCCCGGCCACCAGCGGGGACATCGACGCGCCGCTGGACGCCGTCGCGATGATCGCCGCCGCCCCGCCGAGCCGGGTCAGTGCCTGGCCGGGGTCGGCCGCGGTGCTGTCGATGTACTCGTCGGCGCCGAGCTCCGCGGCCAGTGCGGCCTTGCCGGTGCCGCGGGCGATCGCCGCCACGCGGTAGCCGAGCGTCTTGGCGTACTGGATGCCGAGGTGGCCGAGGCCGCCGATGCCCTGGATCGCGACCAGCGAGCCCGGTCGGGCGTCCGCGGTGAGCAGCGCGCGGTAGACGGTGAGCCCGGCGCAGAGCAGCGGGGCGACGTCGAGCGGCCGGGCGCCGTCGGGGATGCGGACCAGGCCGGTGGCGCGGGCGTAGGCGGCTTCGGCGTAGCCGCCGTCGGTCGTGGTGCCGGTCCAGGGCTGGTCGGTGCAGTTGACGAAGTCCCCGCGGCGGCAGTTGTCGCACTGTCCGCAGTGGCCGTTGAGGTAGCCGACGCCGACGTGGTCGCCGGCCACCCACGCGGTCACGCCCGGGCCGACGGCGTCGATCACGCCGACGATCTCGTGGCCGGGCACGACGGGCACCGACGGGTCGGCGCGCATCCCTTCGACCGCGAGGGTGTCGCTGTGGCAGACGCCGCAGGCCTCGACCCGCAGCCGGACTTCGCCGGGCCCGGGGTCGCGGAGCTCGCGTTCCACGAGGGCGAACTGACGGCTGCCGGTCACTTCGAACGCACGGTAGGACATCACGGGGCTCCGATCGGGGTGTGGACTCGGGCGTCGAGATCGCGCAGGACGTGCAGGAAGGCTTCGGAGAAGGTGGGGAACGGCTGGACGACGTCGAGCAGCACGTCCAGGGGGACGCGGGCGCGGATCGCCAGGGTGGCCTGCTGGAGCCATTCGCCGGCTTCCGGTCCGACGGCGTAGGCGCCGGTGAGCCGCTCGCCGTCGGAGAAGACGGTCAGGAAACCGGGCTGCGTGTCGTAGGCGCGGGTGTAGGTGGCCGTGCGGGGCACGCCGGACAGCTGGACAGTCGCCGTGAACGCGCCTTCGGCGGCGCCGACGGCCGCGGCCTGCGGGTCGGTGAACACCACCCGGGGGATCGCTTCGTAGTTCACCGTCGCGGGCCGGCCGAGGATGTTCGCGGCCACCACCCGGCCCTGGTACTCGCCGACGTGGGTCAGGTTCCACTGCCCGGTGACGTCGCCGACGGCCCACAGCCCGTCACCCGCGGCCATGCGGTCGTCGACCGGGATCCCGTGCGGGTTCGCTTCGACGCCGACGGTGTCGAGCCCGATGCCGTCGACGCGCGGCCGCCGTCCGGTGGCCACCAGCAGGCGGTCGGCGCGCAGGGTGGTGCCGTCGGGCAGGTCGAGCACGTACTCGTCACCGTCCAGGCGCGCTGCACTCGCGTGGTGCCCGAGGTGCAGGGCGATGCCGTCGGCACGCAGGGCTTCTCCGACGGCTTCACCGAGCGCGGCGGGTTCGCGAGGGAGGACGTGGCCGGCGCCGTCGACCAGCGCCACTTCGGCGCCGAGCCGGGTGAACGCCTGGGCCAGCTCGACGCCGGTCGGCCCGGCGCCGAGCACGAGCAGCCGGCGCGGGATCTCCTTCGCGCCGGTGGCTTCGCGGTTGGTCCACAGCCCGGGCAGCTCGCGTAGGCCGGGCACGGGCGGGAGCACCGGCGCGGAGCCGGTCGCGATCACGATGTGCCCGGCGGTGTACGGCTTTCCGTCGACGGCGACGGTGTGCGGCCCGGCGAGCTCGCCGTCGCCGCGCAGGACCTCGATGCCGGTGTCGTGGGCCCACTTCTCGGCACCCGCGTCGTCGTAAGACGAGACCATGAAGTCGCGCCAGGCCAGCGCGGCGGCGGCGGCCGCCTGCCCGGTGACCGCTTCGCGAGCACCCGGGACGTCGCGGGCGGCGGCCAGGGCCTCGCCGGGCCGCAGCAGCGTCTTGGACGGGATGCACGCCCAGTAGGAGCATTCGCCACCGAGCAGTTCCCGCTCGACGATCGCGACCCGGAGGCCGCCCGCGGCGATGGCGGCCGCGGTGTGTTCGCCCGGTGCGCCACCGCCGACGACGATGGCGTCGAAATCGTGGTGAGCCATGGTTCCTTCTTCCGTGGGATCCGGTGGGCTCAGGCGTCCTGGTGGTCGGTCATGTACTGGGCGTACCAGACGGGCCATTCCTCGTCGTACTGCCCGGTTTCCTTCTCGTGCTCGCCGTGCGCGGCCGCGGCTTCGCGCAGTGCCGTCTCCAGCTGCTGCGTCGAGCCGTACGTCACGCCGGTGACCCGGCCGGGGAAGCGGGTGGTGATTTCCTGCAGCAGCCAGGTGTTGCCGTCCGGGTCGGCGAAGGACGCGAACGACGAGTACGTGCCGCGGTCGGGGTGTGCGCCCGGGGCGAAGGCGCCGGTCTCGTCGCGGTGGAAGACCTCGCTGACGTCGACGCCGTGGCCGGCCAGCTCGGCGCGGGCCGCTTCGATGTCGTCGACGACGAGGTAGGTGCCGCGGACCGAGCCGGGGGTGGCGTCGGTGATGCCGGTGCCGAAGTGGACCGACGCCGGTGACCCCGGCGGGGTCAGCTGCACGACGCGGGAGGTGCCGAACTCGATGTCGGCGTCCTCGCGCCAGCCGAGTGTCTTGTAGAAGTGCTTGGTCCGGTCGACGTCGGTGACGGGCAGGACCACGACTTCGAGTTTCATGTCCATGATCGGACTCCTTCTCGGGGTGGCGGCGGTTCGCCGCTCGTCACCACACTCGCCCTCGGGCGGCCCGTTCGCCCCCGTGGGACACCCTGGTCCGGCCCGGGCCCGGGGAACTGGGGATCGCGCTAAGGTCCGGGTCATGCCAGGTCGGGACGCGCGGCTGATCGGCCGCGGCGACGAGCTCGCCGCCCTCGACGGCGCGCTCGCCGCGGCGCGTGCGGGGGAGAGCCGGGTGCTGGTGCTGCGCGGCGAGGCCGGGATCGGCAAGACCGCGCTCCTGGACCAGGTCGCGGCCCGGGCCACCGGGTGCCGGATCACGCGGACGGCCGGCGTCGAGGGGGAGCGCGAGCTGCCCCACGCCGGCCTGCAGCAGTTGTGCGCGCCCTTCCTCGACCGGCTCGAGCACCTGCCGCCCCCGCAGCGGACCGCGCTCGGCACGGCGTTCGGCCTGACCGCCGGTGATCCGCCGGACCGCTTCCTGGTCGGCCTGGCGGTGCTGACGCTCCTCGGCGAAGTCGCCGAGGAGCGGCCCCTGGTCTGCCTGGTCGACGACGCGCAGTGGCTCGACCGGGTGTCCGCGCAGACGCTCGCGTTCGTCGCCCGGCGGTTGCTGGCGGAGCCGATCGCCCTGGTCGTCGCCGTGCGGGAGCCCGCGGAGCAGCTCGACCTGGCCGGGTTGCCGGAGCTGTCCGTCCGCGGCCTCGGCGACGCGGCGGCCGTCGCCCTGCTGGAGTCGGTGCTCAAGGGCCCGCTCGACGCCCGGGTGCGCGACCGGCTCGTCGCCGAAACGCACGGCAACCCCCTCGCCCTGGTCGAGCTGCCCCGGTTCTGGACCGCCGCCGAGCAGGCCGACGGGCTCCGCCGGCCCGACGGCGACGCGCTGGCCGTCCGGCTCGAGCGGTGCTTCCTGCAGCAGGTGGCCCCGCTGCCGCCCGACACCCGGAAGCTGTTGCTGCTCGCCGCCGCGGAGCCGCTGGGGGACGCGACCCTGCTCTGGCGCGCGGCCGGGGAACTGGGTCTGGGCGCCGACCCAGCCGCCGCGGCCGAGGCGACCGGGCTGATCGAGTTCGGGCCGCAGATCCGGTTCCGGCACCCGCTGGTGCGCTCAGCGGTCTACCGGTCCGCGCCCGCCGGGGACCGGCGGGACGTGCACCGGGTGCTGGCCGAGGTGACCGATGCCGGCGTCGACCCGGACCGGCGCGCCTGGCACCGCGCGCAGGCGACCATCGCGCCGGACGAAGACGTCGCCGCCGAGCTGACGCGCTCGGCCGGCCGGGCCCAGGCACGCGGGGGTCTCGTCGCCGCCGCGGCGCTGCTCGAACAGGCGGCCACCCTCACCCCCGATCCGGCCCTGCGTGCCCGGCGCGAGCTCGCGGCGGCCCGGGCGAAACGCGGTGCCGGAGCGCTCGAAGCGGCACTGACCCTGCTGGGCGCGGCCGAGGCCGGGCCGCCCGATCCGGTGCGGGACGCCGAAGCCGAACGGCTGCGCGGACAGATCGCGTTCGACCAGCGGCGCAGCGGCGACGCGGCCGAACTGCTCCTGCGCGCCGCCGGACGCCTCGACGGTGCCCCGGCCCGGGAGACGTACCTGGAGGCGCTCGGGGCCGCCGTGTGGGCGGGTTCCGGCGTCATCGACGCCGCGAAGCGAGCACGCGCGGCGCCGGCGGCCCAGGTGCCGCCGACCGCCGTCGACCTGGTGCTCGATGCGCTCGTCGCCCGGCTCACCGACGGCTACCCGGCCGCGGCACCGCGGCTGACCGAGGCGATCGATGCCGTCCGCGCGCTGGACAGCGACGGCGCGAACACCGCGCGCGTGCTGTGGCTGCTGGGCAACCGGGCCGGCGGCAACCTGGCGACGGACGTGCTGGACTACGCGGCCGGCCGCGCGCTCGCCGAGCGTCAGGTCCGGCTGGCCCGCGAGACCGGCGCGCTCGTCCAGCTGCAGTTCGCCCTGAACTTCCTGGCCAACCACGAGCTGGCGGCGGGCGACCTGGCCGCGGCCCGGGCGCTCGTCGAAGAGGACCGCCTGCTCGCGGACGTCACCGGCGGCCGGCCGGTCGGCTACAGCGCGATCTTGCTCGCCGCCCTGCGCGGCCGGGACGCCGAGGCCACCGCCGTCATCGCCGCCGCGACCGCGGAGGCCGCCGGCCGAGGGCAGGGCCGGGTCGTGCGGTTCGCCGACTACGCGCACGCGGTGCTGGGCAACGGTCTCGGCCGGCACGACGTCGCCCGGGACGCGGCGCACCGGGTGTTCGTCCACGACACCGTCGGCCACCAGGCCCTGGCGACCGCCGAACTGGCGGAGGCCGCGTCTCGCACCGGAGACGACGACCTCGTCGCGGCGGCGCTGCGCCGGATGTCCGAACGCGCCCGGGCGACGCCGACGACGTGGACGCGGGCGCTCGAAGCCCGCCTGCGGGCGCTGGCCGGCGAGACCCCGGACGAGTGCTACGCCGCATCGATCGCGCTGCTCTCCGGAACCCCGTTGCGGGTGGAGCTGGCCCGGAGCCACCTGCTGTTCGGCGAATGGCTCCGGCGCGAAGGACGTCGTGCCGACGCCCGGGAGCACCTGCGCACCGCGCACACCATGACCTCCGCGATGGGTCTCGAAGCCTTCGCCGACCGCGCGCGCCGCGAACTGCTGGCCACCGGCGAGACGGCACGCAAACGTACCGCCGGGACCGCCGAGGAGCTGACCGCCCAGGAGTTCCAGATCGCGCGGCTGGCCGGCGAAGGCCTGTCCAACCCGGAAATCGGGACGAGGCTGTTCCTCAGCCCGCGCACGGTGGAATGGCACCTGCGCAAGGTCTTCGGCAAGCTCGGGATCACCTCACGGCGTCAGCTGCGCGAAGCGGCCATCGCGGCGCACTGACCGCGCTCAGTGACCTTCGGCGAGCAACTCCTCGACCCACCGGTGCGCGGTCGTGCAGGCTTCGGCTTCGCTGCCTCGGAGGTGCTCGACGACTTCACCGCCGGACCACAGCATGAGCGCGACGGTGCCGGGCCGGATGGGGGTCAGCCCGATGAGCCGGCGCTGCCCGTTCCGCTCGACGACGCGTTCGGCGGTGAGCCAGTGCCCGGTCGTGCCGGTCCGGGTGACGGTCCAGGCCGGGTCGGCGGCGAGTTCGGCCACCGACCGGGGTACGAGTTCCACGGACTGTTCGTCGCGCACGTCCACCAGCCTCGCAGGTTGCTCGATCCGGTGTTCCTGGTGAACCCCAGGTTAACAACGTCCGGCCGCACCGATCAGGATTCCGGCGCCGCGTCGTCAGTTCCGAGAGTTCCCGGCACCGGTGGAAGGATCGACGACCATGACCGACGCCAGATCGCTGGACGCCGACGAGGCCACGCTCCTCGCGGCGGTCCGCTCCGACGACCCGGCGCGGTTCGCGCTCGTCACCGAGCGCCACCGGCGTGAGCTGCAGGTGCACTGCTACCGGATGCTCGCGAACTACGAGGACGCCCAGGACCTGACCCAGGAGACGTTCCTGCGGGCGTGGAACAAGCGGGCGTCCTTCCGGGGCGACGCCGCGCTGCGGACCTGGCTGTACCGGATCGCGACGAACGCCTGCCTCGACTTCCTGGACAAGCGCAACGACCGCACCCCCGTGCCGGCCGAGCTGCCGGGCGCGGCCTGGGAGGTCCTGCAGCCGTACCCCGATCGGATGCTGCCCGAGGACCCGCAGGACTCGGTCGTGGCGCGCGAGACGATCGAGCTGGCGTTCATCGTCGCCGTCCAGCACCTGCCGCCGCGGCAGCGGGCGGCCTTCATCCTGCGGGACGTTCTCGGCTGGCCGGCGGCGCAGGTCGCCGGCGCCCTGGAGGTGACCGTCGCCTCGGTGACCAGCGCCCTGCAGCGGGCGCGGGTGACGGTGCGCGAGCAGCTGCCCGGCCGCCGCCTCGACTGGCGCGGCCGGGCCACCCACGAGCTGTCCGACGACGAGCGCGGCGTGGTGCAGGCCTACATCGACGCCCATGAGCGCAACGACCTCGACCGGCTGACGTCGCTGCTGCGCGACGACCTGCGTTTCGCGATGCTGCCCGGGCAGACCACCGTGACCACGACGGCCGGGGACGCGGTGGACGGCTGGGTCTCCGGCGGCCTCTTCCGGCCCGGCCACGACGACTGGCGCGGTGTCGTCACGACGGTGAACCGCATGCCGGCCGCCGCGCTGTACCTCCGCGCCCCCGGCGAGGCGGAGCACCGGCTGTTCGCCGTCGCGCTCCTGCACATCGTCGACGGGAAGATCGCCGAGCTCACCGGGTTCGACGCCGCCGGCAAACCCTGGCTGGGACTGCCGCCGGCCCGGTGATCGTGCTCACCGGTTCGTCGCGTACCGGGTCAGCACCACGCCGCCGGGGAACGTCCGCGTCTCCAGCAGGGTGAGGTGCACCCGGCTGTCCAGCGCGGTGAAGAAGGGCGTCCCGCCACCCACCAGGACCGGGTGGGTGACCACGGCGTACTCGTCGATCAGCCCGGCCCGCATGGCCGCCCCGGCGAGGGTGGCGCCGCCGATGGTCATCGGGCCGCCGTCCTCGGCCTTGAGCCGGCTGATCTCGGCGACCGCGTCGCCGGTGACCAGGCGGGTGTTCCAGTCGACCTGGTCGATCGTCGAGGAGAACACCACCTTCGGTGTGTCCCGCCAGTTCCGCGCGAACGCGATCTCGGCCGGGTTCGCGCCGGGCTGCTGGTCGCCGGTCGGCCAGTAGGAGCTCATCGCCTCCCACAGCTTGCGCCCGTAGAGCGTGAGCTCGCTGGCCAGCTCCTGGTCGAGCCACCACTGGAACAGCTCGTCGCTCGGCCCGCTCCAGCCGATGTCATCGCCGGGCGCGGCGATGTAGCCGTCCAGCGTCAGGTTCATCCCGAAGCTCAGTTTCCGCATCCTGCCTGCCTCCTGTGTGTCGATCTCCCCGGTACCGACGGCGACAGCGCGGAAAAGTCATCGGTGCGACCGCGGCCGGGTGAGAGCCGGCCCACTTGATACTTATACCCCCTAGGGGTACTTTGGGGGCATGAGCGAAGGAAACCCCACGACCACCAGCAGCTACACCGTGACCGGCATGACCTGCGCGCACTGCGTGGCGTCGGTCAGCGAAGAGGTCGGCGCCATCGACGGCGTCACCGGGGTCGCGGTCGACCTGCCCACCGGGGCCGTCACCGTCACCAGCAGCCGGCCGGTCGACGACGCGCACATCCGCGCCGCCGTCGAGGAGGCCGGGTACACGCTCGCCGGATAGCCGGGCGGCCAGAGAGGGAAACGGACATGAACACCACAGCACGGCTGGCCGGGTTCGGCGGGGCGCTCGTCCTGCTCGCGGCCGGGGGATTCGCCGTGGGCACCACCGCGGGCCCGGTTTCGGCCGGGACGACGGAACACCGCGAGATGGCCGGCGAGCACGCGGGCATGACGGCTCCGGTGGCCGAGCTGCCGGGCGGGCTGGCGTCGAGCGAGGACGGCTACTCCTTCACCGCCGGCCCGACGCCGGAGCGCGGCCGGTTTTCGTTCACCATCACCGGGCCGGACGGCAAGCCCGTCACCGCGTTCGACGTCGAGCACGAGAAGCAACTGCACCTGATCGTGGTCCGCCGGGACACCTCCGGCTTCCGGCACGTCCACCCGGAACTGTCGCCGGACGGCACGTGGAGCGTCCCGCTGACCCTGCCGGCGGCGGGCTCCTACCGCGCGTTCGCCGACTTCGCCCCCACCGGTGGCCGGCCGATGACTCTCGGCGTGGACCTGTCGGTCGCGGGCGCCTACCAGCCGGCGACGTACCTGCCCAGCCGCACGGCGGAGGTCGACGGCTACACCGTCGAGCTCGCCGGTGACCTGACCGCCGGGAAGACGTCCCCGCTGACGCTGACGGTCAGCCGCGGCGGCGTGCCGGTCACCGACCTGCAGCCGTACCTCGCCGCGTACGGGCACCTGGTCGCCCTGCGCCAAGGCGACCTCGCCTACCTGCACGTCCACCCCGACGGCGCGCCCGGGGACGGCAAGACGGCCGCGGGCCCGCAGGTCAAGTTCGCCGCCGAGGTCCCGAGCGCGGGGACCTACCGGCTGTTCCTCGACTTCAAGCACGGCGACGTCGTGCGCACGGCCGAGTTCACCGTCACGACGGCCGGGAGGCGATCATGACCAGCACCACCGCCCTGTCCGGCCCGGTGACCGAGATCGAACTCGCGATCGGGGGCATGACCTGCGCCTCGTGCGCCCACCGCATCGAGCGCAAGCTCAACAAGCTCGACGGCGTCACCGCGTCGGTCAACTACGCCACCGAGAAAGCGCGCGTGCACGCACCGGAGGGCGTCGACCCGGCCACGCTCGTCGCCCAGGTCGAGGCGGCCGGCTACCACGCGACGCTGCCGCGGCCGGCCGTCGAGTCCGAAGTGGACGAAGAGGATCCGGCCCGTCCCCTGCGGCAGCGGCTGATCACCGCCGCCGTGCTGGCGGCACCGGTGATCCTGCTGGCCATGGTGCCGGCGCTGCAGTTCACCTACTGGCAGTGGATTTCGCTGACGCTGGCGGCGCCGGTGGTCACCTGGGGCGCCTGGCCCTTCCACCGGGCGGCGTGGACGAACCTGCGCCACGGCGCGGCGACCATGGACACGCTGGTGTCGATGGGGGTGCTCGCCGCGTCCGCGTGGTCGTTGTGGGCGCTGCTGTTCGGCACGGCCGGGACGCCGGGGATGGTGCACCCGTTCGAGCTGACGATCGCGCCGTCGGACGGCGCGGCCAACAGCTACCTCGAGGTCGCCGCGGGCGTCACCACGTTCATCCTGGCCGGCCGGTACTTCGAGGCGCGGTCCAAGCGCCGTGCGGGTGCCGCGCTGCGGGCCTTGCTGGAGCTGGGCGCGAAGGAGGTCGCCGTCCTGCGTGACGGCGCCGAAGTCCGGATTCCGACGGCCGAACTCGCGGTGGGGGACCGGTTCGTCGTGCGGCCGGGCGAGAAGATCGCCACCGACGGTGTCGTCGAGGACGGCAAGTCCGCGATCGACGCCTCGATGCTCACCGGCGAATCGGTGCCGGTCGAGGTCGGCGAGGGCGACCCGGTCACCGGCGGGACCGTCAACGCGGGCGGGCGGCTGGTCGTGCGGGCCACCCGCGTCGGCGCGGACACGCAGCTGGCGCAGATGGCCAAGCTCGTCGAGGACGCCCAGAGCGGCAAGGCCGACGTCCAGCGCCTGGCCGACCGGGTGTCGGGGGTGTTCGTGCCGATCGTGCTCGGCTTGGCGGCCGCCACGCTCGGCTTCTGGCTCGGCACCGGCGTCGGCGCGGCGGCGGCGTTCACCGCCGCGGTCGCGGTGCTGATCATCGCCTGCCCGTGCGCGCTCGGTCTGGCCACGCCGACGGCGCTGCTCGTCGGCACCGGCCGCGGTGCCCAGCTGGGCGTGCTGATCAAGGGACCGCAGGTCCTGGAGTCGACCCGCCGGGTCGACACGGTGGTGCTGGACAAGACCGGCACGGTGACCGCGGGCCGGATGATGCTCACCGGGGTGCACGTCGCCGACGGCGTCGACGAGCGCGAGCTGCTGCGCCTGGCCGGTGCGCTGGAAGACGCGTCGGAGCACCCGATCGCCGCGGCCATCGCTCGTGGCGCCCGGGAGCGTGCCGGGGACCTGCCCGCGGTCGGAGACTTCACGAATGTCGAAGGCCTCGGGGTGCAGGGAATCGTCGAAGGGCACGCCGTTCTGGTGGGCCGGACGGCGTTGCTGGAGGACTGGAGCCGGCCGCTGCCGGACGACCTCGCGGCCGCGAAGGCCTCGGCCGAGGACCGCGGGCACACCGCGGTGGTGGTGGCCTGGGACGGCGCGGCCCGCGGTGTCCTCGTGGTCGCCGACACCGTCAAGCCGACGTCGGCCGAGGCCGTCGCCCAGCTGCGCGAGCTGGGACTGACCCCGGTCCTGCTCACCGGCGACAACACGGCCGTCGCGCGCGCGGTGGCGGCGGAGGTGGGCATCGACGAGGTGATCGCCGAGGTGCTGCCGCCGGACAAGCTGGACGTCGTCCAGCGGCTGCAGGACGAGGGCAAGGTCGTGGCCATGGTCGGGGACGGCGTGAACGACGCGCCGGCGCTGGCCCAGGCCGACCTCGGGCTGGCGATGGGCACCGGCACGGACGTCGCGATCGAGGCGAGCGACATCACGCTGGTCCGCGGCGACCTGCGCGCGGTGGCCGACGCGATCCGGTTGTCCCGCCGGACGTTGCGGACGATCAAGGGCAACCTGTTCTGGGCGTTCGCCTACAACCTGGCGGCGCTGCCACTGGCGGCGGCCGGGTTGCTGAACCCGATGATCGCGGGCGCGGCGATGGCGTTCAGTTCGGTGTTCGTCGTCGGCAACAGCCTGCGCTTGCGCGGCTTCACCTCCCGGGCCTGAACCCGCTCAGGGGCAGGCGGCGAAACCGGTGATCAGCACCAGTGCCACGGCGATCGCGGGCGGGGCGAGGAAGGCGGCGACGCCGCCGGCGACAGTCATCGAGCGCGAGGCGGACGCGGCGCCGGTGTCGAGCCGGCTCAGGCGGATGGCCGTGGCGCTGCCCGCCACGGCGAGGGCGTCCACCGCTCGGATCGACCGGAGCGCCGATCCGAGCGGCTCGCGTCCGCACTGCGCGGCCGCGGCCCGGTCGGCCGCCAGTTCCACCAGCAGCCGCGTGGCCGCGGGCAGCTCGCGCATCAGCGGCACGAACCCGAGTGTCCGGCCGAGGACTTCCGCGCAGCCGGTGAACAGGTGGTGGTGCCCGTGGACGTGGGCTCGCTCGTGGGCCAGCACGGCTCCCAGCTCGCGCCGCGTCAGCCGGGCCGCGAGGCCGTCGCTGGCGACCACCAGGGACCGGCGGCCGCCGAGGCTGTAGGCGATCGGCCGCTCGTCCGGCAGCCACAGGGTGGGGACCGGCCGGGAGTCGTGGACGCCGGCGAGGCGCAGCGCGGTCAGGTGACGGCGATGCAGGACGGTCCGCCGTCGCCGCCGGACGAGCCAGGTCATCGCCAGCCGGCCGGCCGCGACGGCCAGGACCGTGCCCGCGATCGTGCCGGCGACGGGGTCGAGTGCCGGCAGCTCGTCGTGACCGAGCGCCGCCCGGCAGTCGTGCAGCACCCGCAGGACCGCGCCGGCCGGGCCGTGTCCCGGCAGGACCAGCAGCAGCACCGCGGCGACCGTGGCGCCGACCACACCCGCGGCGGCGAGCAGCCACCAGGCGATCGCCGTCCGCGGGTCGATCCGCGCGGTGAGCCTGCCCAGCGGCCACGGAGACCACCAGCCGACCGCGACGGCGCCGAGCAGCAGAGCGGCGGCGAGGATCACCGCTTCTTCGGCTTACGGCGCAGAGCCCGGCGAAGGACGTCCGACTCCTCTTCGGTGACCGTGCCGACGAAGTGCAGCAGCACGGATTCGCGGTCGTCGGCGGAGTCGAGCACCTCGCGCAGGCTCCGCGCGGTCGCTTCCGCCCGGGTGAAGACGGCGCGGTAGTGGTACGCGCGGTTCTCCAGCTCGCGTACGACCCAGCCCTTCCGGTGCAGGTTGTCCAGCACCGTCAGCACCGTCGTGTACGCCAGGTGGCGGTGCCGGTTCAGCTCGTCGAGCACCTGACGGACCCGCAGCGGTTCCGCCGCGTCCCACAGCACGTCCATCACCGACGCTTCCAGCTCGCCCAGCCCCAGCATGGCACCTCCGGGGGCAGGATAGTTCCCGCCGGGAGATCGCCGGGGCGGCCGGCCGCCGCCCCGGCGACCGTGCTCAGCTCCGCGTGAGCAGGTCCCGCATCTCGGTGATCTCCGCCTGCTGCGCGTCGATGATCTTCTGCGCCAGCGCCTTGGCGTCGGCGTTGCCGCCCGTGGCCACCGATGACGGAGTTTTTGCGCATGACAAGTCTTTCTCTGGGCGATGGGGGAGTGATCCGACGGGGAAAACCGGTCGGATCACGTCCGCGAAACGCACAGAGAGGTCAGGACACTGCGGCCACCTCTGCGGGGTGGACGTCCGCGGCGCGGTGAGCCACGGGAACCGGACGTCCGCGGAAACGTGGTGGTGAGCCACGAACTGCCCAGGAAGACGACGGCGGCCAGGAGGAGGGCGGCCGCCGCGCACAGCACGGCCAGGCAGAGGTGGAGGATGTCGTGCAGGCCGTCCGGCAGGCCCGGATCGTGGTCGCCGGAGCCGGGTTCCGTTGCGGTGGCGGGGACCTGCGGCCCCGGGGCGGCCATGGCGTGCATCGCCGTGGCGCCGGCCGCGCTCGCCATGCCGACGTGGTGCATCGCGACGACGCCCACGGCCAGTGCGCACAGCAGGATGACCTGCTGCAGCTTGCCGGGCCGGGTCGCCGTCACGGCTCCACGGTACTACCTCGGGTAGTAGTCACCGGTTCCGGCGCCTGCACACCGGAACCGGCGAGGAATCGTCAGGCGAGTACGCGGTCGGCGGTGAGCTTGCGCGAGGTTTCGGCCAGCAGGGTCCGCAACCGCGCGGCGGGCAGCGGGGCGCCGGGGCCGGTGGGGAGCCCCTGGGGCGGGTTGCCCGCGCGGATGTCCTCGGCCAGCTGGGCGAAGATGGCCTTGGCCGTGTCGGGGTCGGCGAAGTACGCCGCGGCGTAGGCGGCGGTCTCCGGCTCGAAACGCCAGCTTTCCGCCAGGGGGCCGGCGTCGACGGTGTCGAAGCCGAGGCGGCTGATCAGGTCGGCGGCGGTCGCTTTGGCGTCCGGGTCGTCTCCGGCGATGGGCAGGGCGGTGCGGTCGGCGGCGCCCGCGGGCCGGGCGAGGGCCGGGAGGTGGTGGTCGCTGATGTTGTTGAACGCCTTGACGAGCTTCGCGCCGGCCAGGTGCTCCTGCACGAGCTCGCTCGTGGTGGTCTTCCCTGAGTCGAGGACCTCGATGTGCCCGTCGCGGGAGGGGTAGTAGTTGCTCGTGTCGAGCACGACCTTGCCCGCCAGCGCGTCGGCGGGCAGCGTGCGGTAGGCGGACAGCGGGATGCTGACCACCACCGAGTCGCCCGCCCGGGCCGCTTCCTCGGGGGTCGCGGCGCGGGCCCGCTCGCCGAGTTCCGCCACGGTCTCCGCCAGGGTCTCGGGGCCGCGGGAGTTGGACAGGACGACGTCGAAGCCGGCGGCGATGGCGAGGCGGGCGATCTTCGCGCCGATGTTGCCGCTGCCGATGAAGCCGAGTGTGGGCATGGAAGAGGTCTCCTCTGGATGAACC
The DNA here is from genome assembly GCA_049998155.1 of Amycolatopsis sp. cmx-13-12. Classification (GTDB taxonomy): domain Bacteria; phylum Actinomycetota; class Actinomycetes; order Mycobacteriales; family Pseudonocardiaceae; genus Amycolatopsis. The sequence goes on from JAEBES010000005.1 coordinate 433,361, forward strand.
GGAGCAAGTGCTCCTCCTGACCGTAGCACAACCGGAGCACCTGCTCCGCGAGGTCGGAGCCCGCGGTACGCTGACCGACGTGCCCCTCGCCGACCAGCCCGCCAAGCGCCGCGCCGACGCCGAGCGCAACCGCGCCGCGATCCTGGAGGCGGCCGGCGTCGTCTTCGCCGAGCAGGGCGGCACCGTCGACGTCCGGGAGATCGCCCGGCGCAGCGGGGTCGGCATGGGCACGCTGTACCGCCACTTCCCCACGAAGGACGAGCTGCTCGTCCACGTCCTGGAAGAGCAGTTCACCGCCTGGCTCACCGACGCCCACCGGCAGGCGTCCGCCACCGAAGACCCCTGGCAGGCGCTGACCGGCTTCTTCGAGCAGACGCTCAGCACCCAGGCGCGCAACCGCGCCCTCGTCGAGAGCTACGCGACCACCGGTGGCCCGACCCGCGCCTGCGCCGAGCGCTGCGCGTCCTTCATCGACGACCTGCGCACCCGCTGCGCGGACGCCGGCCTCCTGCGCCCCGGCGTCACCACGGCCGACCTGCTCCTGCTCAGCGCCTCCCTGAGCCAGACGGTCCAGTTGGCCTGCGACAGTCAGCCGGGCCGGTGGCGCCGCCTGCTGCGCATCTCCCTCGACGGCCTCCGCAGCCGCAACACCGAAGACCTGCCCGAGGACGACTGAGGGGCGCCCGGGATCCGGGCGCCCGCCGGTCATCCGGCGAAGCGCCGCTCGAGGTGGGCGAGGATCCGGTTGCAGCTCGTGATCGTGCCCGGGTCGACGTCGTCGAGCAGGTCGGCCAGCAGCTCCGACCAGGCGGCGCGCAGGACGTCGAGGTTCGTCCTGGCCAGCTCGGTGGGGTGCACGGTGACGGTCCGGCCGTGGCCGGCGCGGGTCAGCAGGCCCTTGGCTTCGAGCCCCCGGAGGGCGGTGCTGACGTTCGTGCGCTGCAGCCCGGTGCGCTCCGCGATCCGGCTCGGCGTGCACCCGGGGTCCAGGTCCACGATCCGCATGACCTGGCGCTCGGTCGCGGTGAGCCGCACGACGTCCGGCTCGGCCGGGGTGCGGAGGCGGATCAGGCGCGCGACGTTGAGCACGAGGTCGGCCAGGTCGGCGTACGGATCCGGCGGCTGGGGGAGTGGCACATCTTTACGGTACCCGATAGTTATGTGAGCATAATTATGTATCGATAGTCTTTCGCTCGTTCAGGGAGTGCCGACGCCGATGAACCGCAACGAGGGTGTCCTGCGGGCTGGACCGGCCGGGTTCGCGGAGCTCGCCGAGGTGCTCGGCGACGCCGTCCGCGAGGTCGGCGCCTGGATGTCGGAGTACGGCAGCTACTCCCCGCACCACTCCCAGGACGTGCCGCTCGAGCAGTTCCGGGAGGCGACGGCAGAACTGCACCGGCGCCTGCGGGACAACTACCCGTTCTTCCACCCCCGCTACGCCGGGCAGATGCTCAAGCCGCCCCACCCGGCGGCCGTCGCCGGCTACCTGAGCGCGATGCTGATCAACCCGAACAACCACGCCCTCGACGGCGGTCCCGCCACCGCGGCCATGGAGAAGGAAGTCGTCGCGGACCTGGCGGCGATGTTCGGCCTGCACCCGCACCTGGGGCACCTGACCAGCAGCGGGACGATCGCGAACCTGGAAGCCCTGTTCGTCGCCCGCGAGACGCACCCGGGCAAGGCGATCGCGCACAGCGCCGACGCCCACTACACCCACGGCCGGATGAGCCACGTGCTGGGCATCGAAGCCGTTCCGGTGGCCACCACCGCCGCCGGGACCCTCGATCCGGGCGCGCTCGAAGACGTGCTCCGCACCGGACGCATCGGCACGGTGGTCGCGACCACCGGGACGACCGGCCTCGGCGCCGTCGACCCGGTCGACGAGATCGTCGCCCTCGCCCGCCGGTACGGGGTCCGGGTGCACGTGGACGCGGCCTACGGCGGGTTCTTCCGGCTCATCGCCGACGACGCGGCGGACGGCGTGCGATCGGCGCCGTTCCGCGCCATCGCCGACGCCGATTCGGTGGTGATCGACCCGCACAAGCACGGGTTGCAGCCCTACGGCTGCGGCGCGGTGCTCTTCCGCGACCCGGCGGTCGCCCGCCACTACCTGCACGATTCGCCCTACACCTACTTCACCTCCGACGAGCTGCACCTCGGCGAGATCTCCCTCGAATGTTCCCGGGCGGGCGCCGCGGCGGCGGCGTTGTGGCTGACGTTGCGAGTCCTCCCCCTGACCGCGGACGGGCTGGGCGCGGTGCTCCGGCCCGGGCGCCGGGCCGCGCTCGCGTGGGCGGAGCTGATCGGCGGCAGTGCCGAGCTGGCGCTGTTCCAGCCGCCGGAGCTGGACATCGTCAGCTACTTTCCCGTTCGTGACACGCTTTCCGAGATCGACCGGGTCAGCGCGCGGGTGCTCGCGGCCGGGATGGACCGCGCTCCGGCGGAGGCGATCTTCGTCGCGACGTACACCGTCACCGGTGGTGACCTCGCCCGCCGGGGGCACGCCGTGCGGGAGGACGTTCCGCGTGGGCGGATCCTGCGCAGCGTCTTGATGAAGCCGGAGAGTGAGACGCACGTCGACGGGTTGCACCGGGAGATCGCCCGGCTGAGCTCGGCATAGCTGACCCGGATCTCTGGCGTGGGTTCAGGTGCCGGCCAGTGCGGACCGGATCGCCCGTTCGACGAGGATGGGCACGAACGCGTGCACCCGAGCGCCGGCGAAGCGGGCCCGTTCGTGGTCGACCATCGCGTGGAGCCGGGTCCGGGTGACGTCCGCGTAGTCGTGGTCAAGACGGTCTTCGAGTTGCGCGAAGTGGGTGTCGAGCTGCTCGGAAGCCAGTGTGTCCAACGTGCTCATCGTTCACCTTCCGGTCGGCTGTCGTACGGAGAACATGCCCCAGGAGACGGCCGGAAGATGAACCCGAGGTGAACAAAAAGAATCACCGGGCGCCTACTCGAACACGCCGTAGCCCGGGACGGCGTGCGCCCGGACCCCGGCCATGTCGAGCTCGACGCCGATGCCCGGGGTGTCGGGCAGCGTGATGTAGCCGTCCTTGACGATCGAGCCGCTTCCGTCGGGGGCGTGGACGTAGCTGTCCCACACCGCGCGTTCGTCGAGGGCGTGCCATTCCTGGACGAAGAAGTTGGGGATCGCCGCGCACTGGTGCGAAGTGGCCATCGTGCCCAGCGGCGTCGACACCAGGTGGGGCGCGAACGGGATGTAGTGCAGCTCCGCGAGGTTGGCGATCTTCTTGGCCTCGGCCAGGCCGCCGCACTTCGGGACGTCCGGCTCGATCACGTCCACGGCGCCGCGTTCGAGCAGCTCGCGGAATCCCCAGCGCAGGTAGAGGTTTTCTCCCGCGCAGATCGGCGTGCGGGTCTGCTCCCGCACCCGCACCAGCGCGTCGACGTTCTCCGCCGGCAGCGGCTCCTCGAGCCACATCAGGTGGAACGGCTCGAGCTCCCACGCGATCCGGCAGGCGCTCGGCACGTCGTAGCGGGCGTGCAGGTCGATGGCCAGGTCGACGTCCGGGCCGATCGCCTCCCGGACCGCCGCCACGCGCGAAACCATCGAGTGCAGCTCGACCGTGTTGATCGTGTGGTTGAACGGGTCGAACTTGGCCGGGTGGCTCAGGTCGTCGATGTCGAACTTGAGGGCCGTGAAGCCTTCGGCGACCATCCGCTGAGCCCGGTCGACGCACCCGGCGACCGAGCCGGCGGGGTCGTCGCCGTCGCCGCAGTCGGCGTAGAGGCGGATGCGGTCGCGGAACTTGCCGCCGAGCAGCCGGTACACCGGCTGGCCCGCGGCCTTGCCTGCGAGGTCCCACAGCGCGAGCTCGATCCCGGACAGGGCGATCACGAACACCCCGCCCTGCGGGCCGGCGAAAACCTTGCTGCGGCGCAGTTTCTCCCAGCACCGCTCGACGTTGCGCGGGTCCTCGCCGAGCAGCAGGGGCGCCAGGGAACCGATCATCCCGACGACCGCGGCCGCGCCCGCGTCGGGATTGGCTTCGCCGAACCCGCTGAGGCCCTCGTCGGTGTCGATCCGGACCAGGGTGGCCTCACCGTGGTAGGCCACCACCGCCGTCGTGACGTTCACGATCCGCATTGCTCTCCCGTCGCCGGGTCGTGCGTATGAACGGGCTAATGCAACGGCCAACTTGTCCGATAAGCTGATGACATGCCAAGGAGACAAGAGTCTCCGGACGCTGTCAAGGTCCGGACCCTTCCGGTGCAGGTGGCCGCCCACCTGACCCGGCGGATCGTCCGCGGCGGCATCGAGGACGGCCGGGCGCCGTCGGAACTCGAGATCTCCAGTGAGTTCGGAGTGTCCCGTGTGGTCGCGCGGGAAACGCTCAAGATCCTCGCCTCGCTCGACATCGTCGACGTCGCGCAGGGTCGCCGCGTCGTCGTGCGCCCCCGCGCGGAATGGGACTACCTGAGCCCTTTGCTGATCGAGTGGCTGCCCGCGGAGATCGTCGACGAACTGCTGCAGGAACTGCACCAGATGCGCGCCCTGCTCGAACCCGAACTGGCGGCCATGGCCGCGGCCAGCATCGGCGACGAGACGCTGCGCCGGCTGCGGGACGAGCTCGACCGCATGGCGGTGCTCGAGGCGGATCCCGAGGCCTACCTCGAGGTCGACCACGAGTTCCACATGGAGATCTGCCGGGCGGCCGACAACCGCATCCTCGACCGGATCATGTACTCCGCCCGCTGGCTCGGCACGGCCAGCCGGCGCGTCACCAACGAAGCGCCGGCCGGGCTGCGCCGCGCCACCGCCCAGCACACCGAGATCTACGAGGCACTCGTGGCGCGCGATCCGGAAGCCGCGCGCGCCGCGATGCGCCGGCACTTGAGCAACAACTACTCCACGCTCCTCGCGGAGAAGGGGCACCGAAGCAAGCGGGCCGCCAAGCGGCGTTAGAGCACTGCACGACCGAGTCCCGCCAACGTCGACGAGGACGGACGAGGCATGGCAGGTTGGCCGATCCCGCCGATCCGGCCGGGCTGATCGGCACCCGGCTCGCGGCCGCGAAGCCGCACCAGCCGTCGGCGCCCGTCGGCGCGCCGCCCGGCCTCGCGCTCGACCCTCGGACACCCACCGCACGAACGACCCGCAGCGGGGCGCTCGCCCCGCTGTCCCGCCGGTTGCACCGTCGCCCCGTCGGCACGCGTCCGCCCGATCGGACGCGAAAGGAGTGGTCATGGCAGAGAAAACGGACTGGTCGAGACGCGGCTTCCTCGGGCTGAGCGCGTTGGGCGTGCTCGGTCTCGCCGGGTGCGGCAGCGATCCCGCCCCCGCGCCGCCGGTCGACGTCCAGGTGCCGAAGGCGTTGCTCGACCAGGCGGCCGCGCTCCGCGGCGGGTCGGTCGGAATGCTTTCGCAGAAACTGTATTCGGAGGCCGCCAACAAGGCGCTGGACAAGTCGCTGCAGGTGTTCGCGCAGGCCACCGGCACCACCATCCGCAACGACCTGGTCTCCGGCGACGCCGGCGACATGGTCGCGAAGATGGACGCCGAGGTGAAGGCGGGCACCAACCGCGACCTGGCCTTCGTGAGCGACCGCCGGTTCGTCGGCCAGCTCCACAACCTCGGCGCCCTCACCGACGTCACCGACGTGGTCACCGAGATGCGCGCGCTCTACGGGGACCCCGCGACGGAGGCGAACAACTACTGCGTGTTCGACGGCCGCTGGTTCGCGATCCCGTACCACTTCATCGCGACCGGGATGTACCTGCGCAAGGACTGGTACCAGGAGAAGGGGCTGCCGCTCAAGCCCTACTACACGTGGGAAGAGCTGCGCGACAACGCATTGGCGGTTTCCGACCCGGCGAAACGGCGCTTCGGCTGGGGGCTCACGGTGAACCGCTCCGGCGACGCCAACGGCTTCATCGCCAACGTCATCAACACCTACGGCGGGGCGATCGCGGACAACACCGGCACGAAGGTCGTGTTCAACTCGCCGGAGACCGTCGCCGCCGTCACGTTCATCGGCGACATCTACACGAACCCGAAGTACCAGCCCATGCTGCCGCCGGGGATCGGGAGCTGGACCGACTCGAGCAACAACGAGAACTGGCTGGCCCAGATCCTCGGGCTCACGCTCAACCAGTTCAGCGTCTACGCCGACTCGAAGACCAAGAAGAACCCGGTCTACGCCAACACGCACGTGTTCAACGGAGCCACCGGACCCGCGCTCGACCGGCCGCTCGCGTACGGCGAGTCCAATTCGTTCGTCGTGTTCAAGGGGGCGAAGAACCCCGGCCTCGCCAAGCTGGTGGCCAAGTTCATGGTCGGCGGGAGCGCGCTGCTCGGTGTCGCGAAGGGAGCACCGTGCCTGGTCAACCCCTCGTGGGACAAGGTGTGGGACTCCGACCCGTACTACACGACCGGTGACCCGGCCTTCCCCGCGTTGCGGGAGCAGACCCGCGCGAAGCTCCCGGTGACGACCAAGACCGGGTACGCGTTCCCCCAGGCCCCGAGCCCCGGTGAGCAGGCCGCCACGGCCGCCTACCTGCTGACCGACATGATGCAGTCGGTCATCCAGGGCACCCGGCCGGCCGACGCGGTCGCCGCGACCCACGGCCGGATCGTGCAGATCTTCGAGCAGCAGGGCTACCGGCAATGACCGTGCTGCGCCCGCGCCCGGCGCCGGTCCGTCCGGCGCCGGGCGCGTCGTCCTCGCGCACCCGCTCGCAGCGGCTGCTCGGGCGGGACTGGCGCCTCGCCGCGGTGTTCATCGGGCCGACGCTGGTGCTGGTCGCCGGCCTGATCCTGGTCCCGATCATCAGCTCGGTCGTCACGAGCCTCACCGAACGCCACGGCGCGGAGACGGTGTTCGCCGGGCTGGACAACTACACCGCCCTGATCGGCGACACCTTGTTCCACCACGGCGTGCTCAACTCGTTCGTCTTCACCGCCTACGCCGAGATCTTCAAGGTGACCTTCGGCCTGATCGCGGCGCTGATGCTGCACCACATGCGCCGCGGCAAGGCGGTCGTCGCCGGGGTGATCCTGCTGCCGTGGGTGATCCCGACGGTCGTCACGGCCTTCACCTGGCGGTCCTTGCTCGACCCGATCTTCGGCAGCGTCAACGTCCTGCTCACCGAGTCCGGGATCGGGCCGGGCCTCGCCGCGATCGGCCTGGTCGACCGGTGGCCCGCGGAGTGGCTGTCCGATCCCGCGCTCGCGATGCCGGCGGTCATCCTGGTCAACGTCTGGAAGGGCATCCCGTTCTTCACGGTGACGTTCCTCGCCGGGCTCAAGGCCATCGACGGCACCCTCCACGAAGCGGCGATGGTGGACGGCGCCTCGCCGTGGCAGCGCTTCGTGCACATCACGTTGCCGGGCCTGCGTCCCGTCATGATCGTGACGGTGCTGCTGTCGTCGATCTGGACGTTCAACAACTTCGACCTGATCTGGCTGATGACCCAGGGCGGCCCGGGGGACGCCACCGCCCCGTACGTGATGGTGGCCTACTCGAAGGCCATCCAGCAGCTGCAGCTGGGCGCGGGCGCCGCGGTCACGCTGGTGATGCTGCCGGTCATCGCCGTCCTCGTGGTGCTCCTCGTGCGGATGATGCGCCGCGGCGACCTGCCCGCGGCGGCCGGCCGGGGGCGGGGCAGGTCACTGACTCCCTGGCAGCGCAAGGCGTTGCCGTGGGTGATCGTCGTGGCGTCGGTGCTCGCGCTGGTCTGGGCGTCACCGCGGATCGTCTGGAAAGCCGCGCTCGTGCTGGGCGTGTTCGTGGTGCTCACGGCCGCCGTCGGCCGGGTCGTGTCCGTGCTCGCGACGCGGGGCAACCGGCTCGCCGCACGGCTGGTCGCCGGCACCGGCTCGGGCGTCGCGCTGGTGGCCCTGCTGGGGTTCGTGCTCGCCCCGCTTTACTGGATGACGATCACGGCCTTCAAGTCCGACGACCAGATCGTCGCGCGCACCGACGACCTCTGGCCGACGCCGTGGACCACCGAGCAGTTCACCAACCTGTTCACCGGCCGCGCGTTCGGCACCTGGTACGTCAACACGATCCTGGTCTCGGTCGCCTCCACCGCGATCGCCCTGGTCTGCGCGGCGCTGGCCGGCTACGCGCTGGCGCGGCTGAAGTTCCGGGGCTCGGACAGCTTCACCGTGACGATCCTGCTCACCTACGTGATGCCGGGCGCGCTGCTGTTCATCCCGCTGTACCAGCTGATGAGCGGGATCGGCCTCAACGACTCGTTGTGGTCGCTCGTGCTCGCCTACCCCACGTTCACCCTGCCGTTCGCGACGTGGCTGCTGGTCGGTTACTTCAAGTCGATCCCGGCCGATCTCGAGGAGGCCGCGCTAGTCGACGGCTGCACGCGGTTCGGGGCCTTCCTGCGGATCGTGTTGCCGCTGGCCAAACCCGGCCTGCTCGCGGTCGCGCTGTTCACGCTCACCAACGCGTGGAACGAATTCCTGTTCGCCTTCGTGTTCATCACCAAGGACGAGAACAAGACGCTGCCCGTCGGCATGCAGTCGATGATCTTCGGTGACGTCGTGCCGCAGGGCCAGCTGGCCGCGGCCTCGCTGATGGTCAGCATCCCGGTCGTGCTCATGTACGGCTTCGGGCAACGGTTCCTGACCGAGGGCCTCACCGCCGGGGCGGTGAAGGGGTGAGCGCGACGGTCAGTCCCGGTTCCGTTCGGCGCGCCACCGCTCGTACTCGGGCCGGGCCTCCTCCGACAGCGGGTAGTACCGCCGCAGGTCCCCGCCCTCGGCGAGCCGGATCCGGGAGAACTCCTCCCATTCCGCGTGCTCCTGCGCGGCCGCCAGCAGGGCGGGGGCGAGCTTGACCGGCACCACGACCGCTCCGTCGTCGTCGGCGACGACGATGTCGCCGGGTTCGACGAGCGTGCCGCCGCACGCCACCGGCACGTTGACGGCGGCCGGGACGATTCCGGTCTGGGCGTGGAAGTTCGGGGTGGCGCCCCGGATCCACAGCCCGAGGCCGAGCTTCTTGGCCTCGCCGGTGTCGCGCAGGCACCCGTCCACCACCACCCCGGCGCCGCCGCGGCCCTTGAAGTAGGTCAGCATCATCTCGCCGAACACGCCGCTGCTCATGTCGCCGCGCGCGTCGACGACGATCAGGTCGCCGGGACGCGTGTGGTACATGACGTGCCGGTGCAGCTGCGTCTCCGGTTCGGCGTATTCGTCGACGGGGTAAAGGTCTTCGCGCTTCGGCAGGAACTGCAGCGTCAGCGCCGGGCCGGCCACGCGCACGCCGGGGGTCACCGAAACCGGGCCGCGGATGAACGCGCTGCGGATGCCCATGCGGCTGAGCTCGGCGCTGGCCGTGGCGCTGCCGACGGTCGCGAGGGCCGCGCTGAGCTCGGCGGGCGGGCGGGCGATGTCGGGCGTCTCGACCACGTCGGCAAGCTCCTTCGGATCCCGCGCTGGAACAGTCATCCTACCGCGGTCCGGCGCGCGCCCGGCCGAAGTCCTGCACCTTGGGGGAGCCGTAAATGCGAATTTGCGCAACGGGATGTCCGAAGTCAGCCGGTGAACCCGTTCTCCGGCAACGGCAACGCGAGCCGGAAGCAAGCACCCTCCCCGAGCGCCGTCTCCAGTTCGACGTCGCCGCCGTGGGCGCGGGCCAGGGAACGGGCGATGGCCAGGCCCAGGCCGGCGTCCGCGCCGGGGGTGCGCGTCCGGGACCGGTCGGCGCGGTAGAACCGGGCGAAGACGCGGCTCGCCTGCTCGGCGGTCATCCCCGGGCCCTCGTCGGCCACTTCGAGCACCGCGCGGCCGTCCGCCGTGCCGACGCCGATGCGCACGGGCGTGCCCGGCGGCGTGTGGGCGGCGGCGTTGCCCACCAGGTTGGTGACGACCTGCCGCAGCCGGGCCTCGTCGGCGTCGACCGGGGCCGGGCCGGGCGGACCGGCACCTCCGGGCCCCGTCAGGGAAACGGGGCGGGCCGGGTCGAGGGCCCGCAGGTCGTGCCGGGCGTCGCCGGCCAGCGTGCGCAGGTCCATCGGGGCCCGGTCGAGCTGTTCCTCGGGGGCCTCGTCGAGCTGGGCGAGCAGCAGCAGGTCTTCGGTCAGCGCGGTGAGCCGGGTGGCTTCGCGGTCGATGCGGCGCATCGCATCGTCCACATCGGACTCATCCGTCAGCGCGCCCATCCGGTAGAGCTCCGCGGACCCCTTGATGCCGAACAACGGCGTGCGCAGTTCGTGGCTGACGTCGGAGACGAACGTCCGCATCCGCGCCTCCGACGCGGCCCGGTCGGCGAAGGCCCGTTCCAGCTGGCCGAGCATGGTGTTCAGCGACACCGCCAGGTGCCCGATCTCCGTACCGGGCGCCGCGAGGTCCGGGACGCGCCGGGTGAGGTCGCCGCCGGCGATGGCCGCGGCCGTGTGCTCGATCCGGCGCAGCGGCCGCAGGCCCCGGCCGAGGGCGAACCAGCCGGCCGCGGTCAGCACGACGAGCAGCGCGGCGCCGCTGACCAGGCTGCTGGTCCGCAGCTGGGCGATCGTGGCGTCGGCTTCGGCGAGCGGCGCGGCCGAAACGACCGTCCCGCCCCAGCGGACGGCCGGGCGCGCGACGGCCCGCCAGCGCTGCGACCCGTCGGCGGCGGCCAGGTCGACGGCCGTGCCGTCGGCCGGAACCGCGCGCAGCGCGTCGATCGGCGGCAGCGTCGCACCGTCCACCCGGGACGAGTGCAGGCCGCCCGCCACCGCCCCGCTCGCGTCGAGGTACACGACGTACGGGGTGCCGAACAGCCCGAGCGCGGGGTCGACGAGATCGGGCCGCACGGCGGGGCTCGCGGCGGGCGGCGGCCCGGCCGCCCGGGAGATGAGCTCGGTCATCGAGCGCAGCTGGCCGTCGAGCCGGTCGAGCTGGAACCGTTCCAGCTGGCCGGAAACCAGCGCGCCGATGAGGGTCAGGCCGGCCAGCAGCAGCCCCGCGGTGAGCAGCAGGAGCCGGGCGCGCAGGGAAAGCCGCCTCACCGGCGGGGCTCCCGCAGCACGTAGCCGACGCCGTGCACGGTGTGGATCAGCTTCGGTTCTCCGGTGTCGGCCTTGCGGCGCAGGTAGGAGATGTAGGTGTCGACGATGCCGGCGTCGCCGCCGAAGTCCTCGCGCCACACCCGGTCGAGGATCTGCGCCTTCGACACGACGCGCCCGGCGTTCTCCATCAGGTAGCGCAGCAGCCGGAACTCCGTGGCGGACAAGCGGATCGCCTGCCCTTCGCGCGTCACCTGGTGGCCTTCGGCGTCGAGGGTGAGCGTGCCGACGGTGAGCACGCCCGCCGGGTGGCCCGCGGTCCGGCGGAGGATCGCGCGGATCCGCGCGATCAGCTCCGCCAGGTCGAAGGGCTTGGTCACGTAGTCGTCGGCGCCGAGGGAAAGGCCGGTGACCTTGTCGGACTGGCGGTCCCGGGCGGTGAGGAACAGGACGGGCACCGGTGCGCCGTGGCCCGGGTGCCGCTCGCGCAGCCGCCGGACCACCTCGAAGCCGTCCGCGTCCGGCAGCATGACGTCCAGCAGCACCAGGTCGGGCGGCTCCGCGGTGGCCGCGGCGACGGCTTCCCCCGCGGTCGCCGCCGACGTCACCTGGAAGCCGGCGAACCGCAGCGCGGCGGAGAGCAGCTCGCGGACGGTGGCTTCGTCGTCCACCACGAGCAGCCGGGAGGTCATCGCTTCCATACCCGCGAGGATACGGAGATCCCGTCGCCGAGCAGGGAGCCCGCGAAGCCCGCCACCGCGCCGCCGGCGAGCCCGGCCACCAGCGCCAGCAGGGGGTTCGCCGTCAGCTGTGCCCCGAAGACGGGCAGCGACAAGCCGAACGCGTCGACGGTGACGTCGACGGAGATCCGCGACAGCAGCGTCACGACGGCGAGCACGGCACCGGTCGCCGGCGCGAACCGCACAGCGCTCGCCACGGCCCGGCGCCACGGGGTGCCGGGCCGGCGGCTCCGGACTGCGACACCGCAGGCGAGCAGCACCGCCACCGCCACCCAGGACGCCGGACCGCCCGGCGAGAGGTGCGGTGCGCAGGGAAGTACGCCGGTGGTGGTGACCGTCCACGGCACGCCCAGCCCCAGCAGGACGACGCCGGAGACCAGCTGGGGCAGGAAGAGCAGCACGGCCCCGGCCGCGGTGGGGCCGCCGAAACCCCACGCGAGGGCCAGGCACAGGACGGCGCATCCACCGGCCGGCCACCCGAGCGTGCGGACCCTCCTCCCGAGGGCGGGGAAGCGGGCGATGACCCAGCAGCCTCCGACCACCACCGACGTCCAGAGCAACGCTCCCGCCATCGCCGGACCGGCCGCCACGGAGAATCCGGCGTCCAGCGCGCCGGAGACGGGCAGGCGCGGCGAACCGCCGCCCGGCCCGCAACCGCCCGTCGCGACGCCGTGGGGGAGGGCCAGCTTTCCGTGTGCGGCCCACGCGAACGCGCCCAGCCCGAGTGAGAAAGCCACGGCCGCCGCCGCGCCGCGGACCAGGAGCCCGTTTTCGCGGTGACGCAGCAGCAACCAGCCCAGGACCGCCGCGCCCGCCAGGGAAACCCCGAGCGGCAGCACGTGGAGGCTGCCCCGCACGGCGATCGGGAGCCCGGCCGCCGGGACGGCGACGACGTCCGCCGAGCCACCCACGGCGAGCGCCACGGCCGCCGCCGTCAGCGCGCCGAGGTCCCCGGCACCCAGGAGGGCCAGGCCGGCGCCGGCCACCACGCTCATCGCGAGCAGCGCGGCGGCGGCCGCCAGCAGGCCCCGGCCTGCCTCCCGCATCAGACGTCCCGGCGCCGGAAGACCACGAACGCCACGGCCAGCACCGCGGCGACCCCGGCGCACATCCCGGCCAGGTTCAGCCACGGGTGCGGGAAGTCCGGATCGGGCACCGTTTTGAGGACCGCGGACGCGCCGAGCGTCGGCCAGTAGAAGAAGAGCCGCTGCAGCCAGTCGGGGAAGAGGCCGGCCAGGGCGGGGACCAGGAAGACGATCCCGACCAGGGTGGCGAGCGCGCCCGCGGTGGCGCGCATGATCGTGCCGAGCCCGGCGGCCAGCAGCGCGATCGCCGCGAGGTAGAGGCCGCCGCCCGTCACCGCGGAGAGCACCCCCGGATCACCGAGCCGGGCGTGCGGCACGCCGTGGGCGGCGAGGACGGCCTGGCCGAGGACGAAGGCGGCGGACATCAGCACCTGCCCCGCGGCCACGGCGACCGCCACCGCGACGACCAGCTTGGCCGCGAGCAGCCGGTGCCGGCGCGGCGTGGCCATCAGCGACGTCTGCATCAGGCCGGTCGCGTGTTCGGCCGTGACGACCAGGATGCCGAGCACCCCGATGATCAGCTGCGCGACGATGTACGACGTCAGGCTGCGGCCGGTCGGATCCCATGGCCCGTCGCCGGGGTAGTCCTTCGCGGCGGCGTTGACGGCGAGGCCGGTGATGCCGAGCCCGATGGCGAACAGGCACCCGAGGGTGTACCAGGTGGAACGCAGGCTGCGGAGCTTGATCCACTCCGCGCGGACGGAGTGGGCGAAGGACACGCTCATGCCACGGCTCCCCGGTAGTCGATGCTGTCCCTGGTCAGCTCCATGAAGGCGTCTTCCAGGGAGGCGCGCTGCGGGGTGAGCTCGGCGAGCGCGACGCCGTGGTAGGCCGCGAGCTTCCCGATCTCGGCGCCGGTCATGCCGGACACGACGAGCGAGGCCTCGGCCCCGTCCCGCACAGCCGCCCCGGCGGTGGTCAGCAGCCGCGCGAAGCCCGGCTCGGGCGTGCGGACGAGCACGGTGCCTTCCCCGCGCACGAGCTCGCTGACGGCGGTGTCGGCGACGAGCTTCCCCCGGCCGATGACGACCAGGTGGTCGGCGGTCTGCGCCATCTCGCTCATCAGGTGGCTGGACACGAGCACCGCGCGGCCCTCGGCGGCCAGGGAGCGCATGAAGTCCCGGATCCAGCGGATCCCCTCGGGATCGAGCCCGTTCACCGGTTCGTCGAAGATCAGCACCCGCGGGTCGCCGAGCAACGCCGCCGCGATGCCGAGCCGCTGCCGCATGCCGAGCGAAAACCCGCCCGCCCGCTTGCCGGCCACGCCGTCCAGCCCGGTCCGGGCGAGCACCTCGCCGACCCGGCGCCGGGGGAGACCGTTGCTCACCGCGAGGGCCAGCAGGTGGTCGCCGGCCTTCCGGCCGCCGTGGACGGCCCCGGCGTCGAGCAGGGCGCCCACCTCGGTGAGCGGAACGGGCAGGTCCTGGTAGCGCCGCCCGCCGATGGTGACCGAGCCGAGCGTCGGCGCGGCCAGGCCCACGATCATCTTCATGGTCGTGGACTTCCCGGCGCCGTTCGGCCCGAGGAACCCGGTGACCTGCCCGGGTGCGACGGTGAACGACAGGTCGTCCACCACGGTGTCGGGCCCGTACCGCTTGGTCAGGCCCCGGATTTCGATCGTCATGCGGCGAGCGTGGCGCGGCCGCCCGGCCGGTTCCCGTGAGGTTCTGGGAGAACCCGGTGAATCCGCCGGTCAGGGGTGGTGGTGACCGGGGATCATTCGGGAAATCGCAACCGGAGCCGGCCGGGTCACGCCGCGGGCGGCTCGATCCCCAGGTGGTCGCGCAGGGTCGGCCCCGTGTACTCGGTCCGGAACGAGCCGCGTTCCTGCAGCAGCGGCACCACCGTGTCCGCGAACTCGTCGAGGCCGCCGGGCGTGACGTGCGGGACGAGGATGAACCCGTCGCTCGCGTCGGCCTGGACCAGATCGTCGATCGCCGCCGCCACCGTCGACGGCGAGCCGATGAACGTCTGCCGTCCGGTGACCTCGATGATCAGGTCGCGGGTGGACAGGTTCTTCGCCTCCGCCAGCTGCCGCCACTCGCGGGCCGTGGCGAGCGGGTCGCGGTACATCCGGACGCTGGCGCGGCCGGGGGCGATCGTCGACTCGCCGACCACGGGGTCGGCCGACGGCAGCGGGCCGTCCGGGTCGTGGCCGGACAGGTCGGTGTTCCACACCTGCTCGAGGAACTTGATCGCGGTCTGCCCGCTGACCTGCTGCCGCCGGATGACGTGGGCGCGTTCGTGGGCGTCGGCGTCGGTGTCGCCGAGCACGAACGTCGCCGCGGGCAGGATCACCAGCTGCTCCGGCGTGCGGCCGTACTTCGCCAGCCTGCCCTTGACGTCGGAGTAGAAGGCCTGCCCGGCTTCGAGCGTGCCGTAGCGGCTGAAGATCGCGTCGGCGGTCGCCGCGGCGAACTCGCGGCCCTCGTCGGAATCCCCGGCCTGGATGATCACCGGGCGGCCCTGCGGGCTGCGCGGCACCGGGAACCGGCCCTCGATGTCGAAGTGCGCGTCGTGGTGGGCGAACGCACCCGCCGAAGGATCGCGCAGGAACACGCCCGAGTCCGCGTCGGCGGCGATCTCGCCGCCGCGCCAGGAGTCGAACAGCTCCCAGGCGGTGCGCAGGAACGTCTCGGCGCGCTCGTAGCGCTGGTCCTGGGGGAGGAACCCGCCGCGGCGGAAGTTCTCGCCGGTGAAGGCGTCCCACGACGTGACGACGTTCCACGCGGCCCGCCCGGCCGAGAGGTGGTCGAGCGAGGCGAACTGGCGGGCCACCTCGAACGGCTCGTTGAACGTCGAGTTGATCGTGCCGGCCAGCCCGAGCCGCTCGGTGACCGCGGCCAGTGCGGACAGCACGGTGAAGGTGTCCGGGCGACCGACGACGTCGAGGTCGTAGATCTGCCCGTTCTGCTCGCGCAGCCGCAGGCCCTCGGCGAGGAAGAAGAAGTCGAACTTCGCGCGCTCGGCGGTCCGGGCGAGCTTGACGAACGAGCTGAACTCGATGTGGCTGCCGGCTTCGGGGTCGCTCCACACGGTCGTGTTGTTGACGCCGGGGAAGTGCGCCGCGAGGTGGATCTGCTTCCGGGACATCTCGGGCCTCCTCAGACGGCGGTGTAGCGGTTGGCGGGGCGGGCAAGGCCGAGCAGCCCGCGCAGGGTGCTCGCCTCGTACCCGGTGCGGAAGGCGCCGCGGGCGCGCAGTTCGGGCACCAGGCCGCGGGTGATGGCGGTCAGGTCGTGCGGGATCGCGCCCGGCCGGAGCCGGAAGCCGGAGAGCCCCGCGCCCTGCCAGTCGAGCAGGAGGTCGGCCAGACCGGCCGGGGTGCCGGTGAAGATGTGCGCGTCGGACGCGTACTCCGCGCCGAACCGCTCGTCGAGCCGCCGCTTGCGGTCCGCGGCGGCCTGCTCGGTCTCGTCGAGGAACACGACGACGTCGCCGAAGACGTGCAGCGTCTCGCCGCCGCGGCCGGCCTGCTCCTGCTCTTCGCGCACGGCGGCGACGATCGCGCCGGCCTGCTCGCGGTCGAACGGCGTCACGTAGACGACGTCGGCGGAGCGAGCGGCGAGCCGGTAGGGGACGGCGGCGTGGGCCAGCGCGGTGACCGGCGGCTGGCCCTGCGGCGGCCGCGGGGTGATCGACGGGCCCTTGACCGAGAACCAGCGCCCGGTGAAGTCGATGTAGTGCAGCTTGTCGCGGTCGACGAACCGGCCGGTCGCGACGTCGCGGATCTCGGCGTCGTCCTCCCAGCTGTCCCAGAGCCGGCGCAGCACCTCGACGTAGTCGGCGGCCTCGTCGAACAGGTCGGCGAGCGGGCTCGGCTTGCCGGGATCGGCGGAGTCCTCGAGCCGGAACTCGCCGAACTCGCGCCGGCCGAAGTGCCGGTTGTCTTCGGCGCGGCCGGCCACCTGGACGCGGACGCCGGCGCGGCCGGTGCTGACGTAGTCGAGGGTGGCGATGGCCTTGGACAGGTGGAACGGCTCGGTGTGGGTCACCACCGCGGTCGGTACCAGCCCGATGTGCGAGGTCAGCGGGGCGACCCGGGCGGCGATCAGCACGGCGTCGAGGCGGCCCTGGACGATGTCGGTCCGCTCGCCCGGCCGGTCGAGGTAGTTCACGGTCTGCAGGGCCAGCGAGTCTTCGAGGGTGACGAAGTCCAGCAGGCCGGCTTCGGCCTCGCGGACCAGGTCGGCCCAGTAGCCGGCGGTCAGCAGCTCTCCCGCGCGTGCCCCGGGCTCGCGCCACGCGGCCGGGTGCCACCCCGCTCCGTCCAGCGCGACGGCGATCCGTGGTCCTGTCATCCCGGCGTTCCCTTCTCCTGCGGCCCGTACCCGCAGTGTGCGCCGGTTCCCGCGCCCCGGGCGGGCGCGGCCACGTGCTGGGACAGTGCCCGGTCGCGGGAATAAACGCCGGAGCTGCCGTCGGACCATCCACTGCGGACTCCCGTTCCGCAGGGTGGACGTGCTGGCCGTCCGGGACCGTCGTCCCGAGAATGCCCGCATGACGGCCTTGAACGAGGAGATCGCCTACGACCGGGTGCGGCTCGCGCAGTGGCGGGCCGGTGCGGCGCGCCTGCCGGGGCTGAGCCGCCGCGACCTGCTGCGGGTGACCGCGGCCGGCGGTCTCGCGCTGGCCGCGGGAACCGCCGCGCCGGGCACGGCGGCCGCGGCCGGCGGACCGATCGTGAAACCGCTGCCACCGGAGCTCTTCGACGTCCACGGCAGCAACGCCGAGACGCGCTGGGAAGCCATGCGCGGCCAGGGCTACCTCACCCCGATCGACCGGTTCTTCGTCCGCGACCACACGTCGACGCCGGTGCTGGACGCCGCCACGTGGCGGCTGAAGCTGTTCGGTTCCGGGCTGAAGGCGCCGGTCGAGCTCTCCTACCGGGACCTGCGCGCGCTGCCGTCGGAGACGATCACCGCGTTCATCGAGTGCGCCGGCAACGGGCGGAGCTTCTTCACGAGCCAGCAGGGCCAGACGGTCACCGGAACGGCGTGGAAGCTCGGCGCGGTCGGCGTCGCCCGCTGGCGCGGCGTCCGGCTCGCGACCGTGCTCGCCCGCGCCGGGCTGACCCGCGACGCCGTCGACGTCCTGCCGGAGGGGCTCGACGCCGACTACGTCACGGCCGGCGTGAACCTCGGCAAGGTGCGGCGGCCGCTGCCGGTGGCGAAGGCGCTGGAAGACGTCCTGCTGGCCTACGAGATGAACGGGCAGCCACTGCCGCCCGACCACGGTTTCCCGGTGCGGCTGGTGGTGCCGTCGTGGGCCGGGATCGCGTCGATCAAGTGGCTCGGCCGGATCGAGGTGTCGGCGACGCCGCTGGTGTCGCCGTGGAACACGCAGTACTACCGGCTGCTGGGCCCGGACTACCCGGCCGAGGGCACGCTCGTCACCGAACAGGTGGTGAAGAGCGCGTTCGAGCTCCCGTGGGACGCGACGCTGGCGGTCGGGCACCGCCAGGTGCTGCGCGGCCGCTCCTGGTCGGGCCACGGCCGGATCCGGCGGGTGGAGGTGAGCACGGACGGCGCCACGTGGGCGCCCGCCAAGCCGATCAGCCCCGCTCTCGACCGCGGCTGGCTGCAGTGGGAGTTCCCCTGGCGGCCCCGCAAGGCCGGGGCCTACACACTGCGGGCGCGCGCCACCGACGTCACCGGAGTGCGGCAGCCGGACGTCGCGCCCTACAACACGCAGGGGTACCTGTTCGGCGCGGTCGTCCGCCACCCGGTGACGGTGAGCGCGTAGTGCGGTTCCAGGTCCTGGACATCCTGCCGCATCTGACGAATCCGGTGACCGGCCGCCGGGTCCGCACCGACGAGCGCTTCGCCCAGGCGTTGACTTCGGCGCGTTACGCGGAGGAGTTCGGCTTCGACGCGGTCGCGCTCGGCGAACGGCACGCGGGGCACTTCCTGAGCAGCGGCGTGACCGTGCTGCTGGGCGCCATCGCCGCGACGACGAGCCGGGTGCGGATCCAGACCGGGGTGTCGGTGCTGTCGATCCACGACCCGCTGCGGGTGGCGGAGGACTACGCCACCGTCGACCAGCTGTCCCGCGGGCGGCTGGAGCTGGTGATCGGCAAGGGCAACGAGCTGCGTCAGCTGCCGATGTTCGGCATCGGGAACGGCGACCAGTGGGCCGCGCTCGCCGAGAAGTACGAGCTGCTGCGCCGGCTCTGGCGCGAGGACGACGTCACCTGGTCGGGCCGGTTCCGCGGCCCGCTGGAGGGCGTGACCAGCCTGCCGCGGCCGTTCGCCGGAGCACCCCGGATCTGGCACGGCTCGGCGACCACGGTGACGTCGGCGGAGCTGGCCGCGAAGTGGGGCGACCCGTTGTTTTCGGCGAACGCGATCCAGCCGCGGGACAACTACACGGTCCTGATCGAGCACTACCGCAAGAGCCACGCCGAGCACGGCCACGACCCGCGGTTCGCCTTCGTCGGTGCGGGAGCGGGGTTCCTGTACCTGGCCGACACGACACAGGAGGCGCGCGAGGCGTTCGGCCCGACGTACGAAAAGATCGTGGCGTTCTTCAACCAGCCGGGAAACCACACGCCGGGCAACGCCATGGAGTTCCCGACGATCGACGACGCCATCGAGCGCGGGCCGGTCCTGGTCGGCAGCCCGCAGCAGATCGCCGAGAAGATCCTGTGGTGGCACGAAGCCTTCGGGCACGACCTGCAGTCGTTCAGCCTGCCCACGATGATCCCGCACGAGCAGCAGCTCGACATGCTGGAACGCTTCGCCTCGGAAGTCGTCCCCGTCGTCCGCAAGGCGGCGCCGACGACACTGTGGACGGACGCCGACCCGTACGGCGGACGCCCCGCGGTGCACGGACGCACGGTCCCGGACGCGGCCGGCTGACCACGCCCTACCGGCGTGCCCGGTGCCGCTTCCGGCCCGTCTGGTTCAGGTGGTCGTGGCACACGAAGCCGGGCTCGCCCGTTTCGTGCGTTTGCACCGCGTCCCGTCCTCGGTCGTCCCGGTGCACCGGTAGACCCGGTTCGCGGCAGCCTGTGGTGGTTGGGCCGGCTCCTTCGACCACGGCCACCCGCGGTCACTGCCGCTCTTCCAGCGCGGTGTGGTCGAGGCGCTGACGTCGGACGAGGTCCTCGTCGAGGAGCCGGCCGACGTCCGGGCGTGGGCCGCCCGGGGTGACCGGCGGGTCGTCGTCCTGACGCTCGCGGCACCGGCGGACTGGGAGCTGCTCGCGCACCTGGGCCGGGAAACCCCGGTGATCGCGGTGCTGGAAGACCACACCGGACCGTCGTCGATCAGGGCGCTGCGGCTGGGCGCCGGATCGGTCGTCGCGCGGAACACGACGACGGCCGTGCTGCGCAGGACCGGCGGGTCTCCGACAAGGAGGGCAAGCTCGGCCGTTCCCCGATCGGGACCGTGGCGACGCTGGGGCCACCCGCCCGGCGGTACTTCTGCGTCGCCCACACCTACCTGCAGAACAACCTGATCGCCAAGGCCGGTCGCCAGTTCGCGGCAGCAGGACGTCAGCAAGGAACTCGTGATCGTGGTGCACCCCAAGGACTACGAGAAGATGGACATGCTGGAGCTGCGGGCGTTCCTCCGGGCCCTGTGACGCCGTGCCCGGTTCAGGACGTGACGTCCCGATTCGAGACAGCGCAAAACGTCCACGCGGCGGTTGACGCTGCTCGCGCGCCGCTGGCAACGTCCCGCACAGCGAGAGTGCGTCACCCGGCTGGGGAAGGCGGGACGTGACGAGCCGGCGCTTTCGCTACTGGGGTTGAACTTTCCGGGTGCCGATCGTCGGCCGCGTGGCGTCTCCGTCGCGCGCGGCCCGCATCGTGCTACCCGATTCTCGAAGGGCAGGCGATTGCTGGAAGCCACTGTCCTCGGTCCCGTCGGCGCCCACGTCCAGGGGACACCGGTGCCGGTCAAAGGCCGTCTCGGACGCACCGTCCTCGCCGCGCTCGCGCTGGCCTGCCGGCAGCCGGTTTCGGTGGAACGGCTGGTCGACGCCCTGTGGGGTGAGCGACCGCCGGCCACCGCGCGGACGCAGGTGCACATCCAGGTGTCCAAGCTCCGCGCCTCGCTCGACCGGGCCGGCGCCGCCGATGCCCTGGTCACCGTGCCGAGCGGGTACCTGCTGGACTGCCTCGCCGACATCGACGAGGTGCGGCGGCTGCTCGGCGCCGCGCGAGCGGCCGCGGATCCCGCGGACACGGCCGGCCTGCTGCGGTCCGCGCTCGACCGGTGGTCCGGGACGCCGCTGGGCGGGGTGACCGCGCACCTGGCCGGCGCGGAACTGCCCCGGCTGGACGAGCTGCGGATCGGCCTGGCCGAGGAGTGGATCGACGCCGAGATCGCCTGCGGGCGGGCCGCGCGGCTGCTGCCCGAGCTGGCCGCGCTGGTGCAGGCGCACCCGCTGCGCGAGGGCCTGCACCACCGGCGGATGCTCGCGCTGCACCGCGCCGGGCGGCGGGCCGACGCGCTGGCGGCGTTCCGGGAGGCCCGGCGCGTGCTGCGGGACGAGCTGGGCATCGATCCGTCCCGCGAGCTGCTCGCCCTGGAGGTCGAGATCCTCACCTCTGGGACGTCGCCGGCCGGGGCCGTGGTGCCGGCCCAGCTGCCGCCGCGCACCTCCGGGTTCGCCGGGCGTGACGCGGAGTCGGCCGCGATCCGGGCCGCCGTCGCGCGCCGGACCGGGGCGCCCCCGGTGGTGCTGGTCACCGGGATGCCGGGGATCGGCAAGACGGCGCTGGCGGTGCACGCCGGGGCGGCGGCGGGGCACGCCTACCCCGACGGGCAGCTCTACGCCGACCTGCGCGGCGCCGACGCCCGGCCGGCGGCACCGCACGAGATCCTCGCCGGGTTCCTCCGTGCGCTGGGGGTACCGGCCCGGTCGATGCCGGCCACGCTCGAGGAGCGCACCGCCGAGTTCCGCAGCCGGACGGCGGGCAAGCGGGTGCTCGTGGTGCTGGACAACGCCGCGACCGCCCGGCAGCTCGAGCCGCTCCTGGCCGCGGATCCGGGCTGCGCCACGATCGTGACCAGCAGGTACGTGCTGCCCGAGGTCGAGCCGTCGGCGCGGGTGCCGCTCGCGCCGCTGCCGGACCGGTCGGCCGAGGCGGTACTGGCGAACGCGGCGGGTGCGGACCGGCTCGGTGACGGCGTCGGCGAAGGTACGGTCGCCACGGTGCTGGAGGCGTGCGGGGGTGTGCCGCTCGCGTTGCGGATCGCCGGGGCGCAGCTCGCCGCGTACCCGAAGCTCACCGTGGCCGAGCTGGCCGCGCGGCTGTCCGACGAGTCGCGGCGGATGCGGGAGCTGGTGGCCGGGCAGCGCAGCGTGCGGGACAGCCTCGACACCGGTTTCCGGTTGCTGGACCGGGACGCGCGGGCGGCGATGCTGGCGCTGGCGGCCATCGGGGCGCCGACGTTCACCGGCTGGCCGCTCGCGCCCGTGCTCGGCGTGCCGCTCGCCCGCACCGGCGAGGTGCTGGCCCACCTGTGCGCGATGAACCTGCTCGAGCAGGCCGGGCCGGGGCGCGACGGCGTGCCGCGCTACCGGATGCACGACCTCGTGCGGGCCTACTGCCGCACGGTCGGCCCGTCGCTCGCACCGGAGGCGCTGGACCGGCTGGCCGGGTGGGCGATCGCGCTGACCAGGCACGCCCACGAGGGCATCCTCGGCTCGCCGGCCGGTTACGCGGTGCTGTCCGAGACCGCCGCGCCGCTCGACCGGGGCGTGGTGCGGCACGTCGTGACCGAGCCGCTGTCGTGGGTGGGCGCGGACGCCGATGTCCTGCTCGCCGTGTTCGACCTGGCCGTGCGCGGTGGCCTGCGCCGTCCCGCGGCGGCGCTGCTGCTGGTGCTGCGGGCACCGCTCGTGCGGCTCGACCTGTACGACCACGGCGCACGGGCGGCCGCGCGGCTGACGAACGTCGCCGGCGAAGACCCGGTGCTGCGGGTGACCGCGGCGCTGGTCACGGCGACGGCGCGGATGCACCGCAGCCGGTACGCCGACGTCGTCGCCATCCTGAACGAGGTGCCGCTGCGGGAGGCCGACCTCGCGCTCCGGGCGGAGGTGCTGACCAAGCTGGGCGACGCCCACGAGCGGTGCGGCGACGGGCACCGCGCGATCACCGTCCTGCGCGAGGCGGCGGGGTGCTTCCGCAAGTCCGGCAACCGGGCGGGGGAGTCGGGCTGCCACAGCACACTGGCCGCGCTGTACCGGGATCACCTTGGCGACCTGCGCGCGGCGCGGATCCACGGCGCAAAGGCGCTGCGGCTGGCCGACGCCGCCGGCGAGTGGAAGACCCGCGCCCAGGTGCGGCTGGTGGTCGTGCGCACCGCACTGGCCTGCGGCGACAGTGCGGCCGCGGTCCGCCTCGCCGGTCAGGCCCGCGACCTGTCCGAGCGGAACGGCGACCCGATCGGCCGGACCTGGTGCCTGACCGCCGAAGCCGACGCCCACCGCGCGCACGGCGACCTGGCCGCCGCCCGGAAAGCCGCGGACCGGGCGCTGGCCCTGGCCCGCCGGATCCGCCGTCCGGACGCCGAATCCGCCGCGCTGCTCGCCCTGGCCTCGGTCGAGCTGGCGGGCGGCGACCGGACCGCCGCCCGCCGCATCGCCCACGCGGCCCTGCGGCTGCAGGACCAGTTCGACAGCCCGGCCGAACGCGCCGAGGTCGAGAAGGTGCTGGCGGAGATCGACTGTCAGCTGCCCGCGGGTGCCGGGCGGTGAGGGGCGGCGCCGGCCACGCTGGCGAGGTCTCGATGTGGCCGAGTTGGCGGAGATCGGCTGTCAGCTGCCTGCCGGTGGTGGGCGGTGAGGCGGCCCTGGCCGGGCTGGCGGAGATCGGCTGTCAGCTGCCCGCCGGCGCCGGGCGGTGAGGGACGGCGCCGGCCACGCTGGCGAGGTCGATGTAGCCGAGCTGGCGGGAATCCTCGCTGTGGCCGGTGTTGTCCCCGGCCACCACCACCCGGCCGGCGGGGACGACCGCGTGGCCGGCCGCCAGCCAGGCGGGGACCGGGTCGCCGGCGACCGCGGCGATCCGCTTGATGCGCCAGGCGACGTCGGAAGCAGTGGCGGGCGGGCGGAAGACGATCACGTCACCGACCCGGTACTGCCGCCGCCGGGTCGCGACCACCCGTTCGCCGTCCTGGAAGGTGGGGGACATGCTGTGACCCCAGACGCGAGCCACCAGGTACCGCCGGCGCAGCAGGATCAGCGCGACCAGGACCACCGCCACGACCACCGCGAGCCCGGTCATCATGCCTCCGCCATCGCATAGCCCTTGGCCTGCAATGAAAACAGCCGGGCGTACTCGCCGCCCGCGGTGAGCAGCTCGTCGTGGGTGCCCTGCTCGATCACCCGGCCGCCGCCGAGCACGATGATCCGGTCGGCGCCGCGCAGGGCGGAGAGCCGGTGGGAGATCAGCACGCTCGTCCGCCCGGCCCGGTGGGCGCGCAGGGCCTCGTGGGTGCGGGTCTCGGCGTCGGCGTCCATGCCGGAGCTGGGTTCGTCGAGGATGAGCAGGTCGGCGTCGGCGCGCATGAGGGACCGGGCCAGCGCCACCCGCTGCCACTGGCCGCCGGACAGCGCCGCCCCGGACTTGTCGTCGACGTCCAGGAACGCCCGGGACAGCAGGGTTTCGTAGCCGCGCGGCAACGCCGACAGCGCCGGGTCGATCTCGGCCAGCCGGGCCGCCGCGCGGATGCGGTCGAGATCGCCGAGGTGGGTGCGGTCGCCGATGCCGATGTTGTCGGCCGCGGTCAGGTCGTAGCTGGTGAAGTCCTGGAAGGTGGCGCCGATGCGGGCCCGCAACGCGGCCGGGTCGCAGGTGCGGATGTCCACGCCGTCCCACCGGATCTGCCCGCGGTCGGGATCGTAGAAGCGGCACAGCAGCTTCACGAGCGTCGACTTGCCCGCGCCGTTCACCCCGACCAGCCCGACCGCGGCCCCGGCGGGGATCACCAGGTCGACCCCGCGCAGCACCCACGGGCCGTCCTCGTCGTAGCGGAACCACACGTCCCGCAGTTCGATGCCGGTCGTCAGCGCGGGCACGGCGGCCGTCCCCGAGGCCAGGTCGGGCCCGGTGGTGACGACGTCGAGGTAGTGCCGGAACAGGCCCAGCGAGCCGCCGGCCCGGCCGAGCTGGCCCAGCAGCGCGCCCACCGGGGACTGGATGCCGGCCACGGCGGCGGTGAAGAGGGTGACGTCGCCGACGGACAGCGACCCCCGGGCGGCGCCGGTCGCGGCGACCACGAGGGCGATGCCCGCCACCACCGCCGACACGACCGCGGCCGCGATCCCGGCGACGGCGATCCGGCGCTGCATGGCGCATTCGCTCGCGGTGGCCGCGCGGACGGCGGTCACCATCCGCGACCGGAACAGGTCCGCGAGACCGAAGAGCCGGATCTCCTTGGCCGCCTTGCTGTCCGAGCAGAGCGAGCGGAAGAGGAACCGCTGGCGCTGGGTGGCCATCATCGCCTCGGCCTCCCGCGCACGCAGGCGGGACAACGTCAGCTGGGAGATCGCCGCGGCCGCCAGCGACGCGGCGAGCAGCCCGGCCATCGGCGGCCACACGAGCAGGACCGCGCCGCCGAACCCGAGCACGGCGATCAGGGTGCGCACCGACTCGACGGTCAGTCCCAGCACCGCGGGCGCCGCCTCCTGTGCGCCCTGCTCGGCCAGGCGGACCTGGTCCAGGAACGCCGGGTCTTCGAGCCGGCGCAACCCCGGCAGCGCACCGACCGCACCGACCAGGCGGTCCTCCGCCTCGATCGCGGACTTGACGCGCACGATCGCCGTGGCGTAGGACGCGACGGCGGTGATCACGGTCGCGACGGCGAGACCGGCCGCCGAGCCGAGGGCCAGCAGCACGATCCGGCCGCGGTCCCGGCCGCCGGCCAGCTCGTCGAACAGCAGCTTGCCCAGCCACGCCGACACCGCGGGCACGGCCGAGGCGAGCGCCGCCAGCGCGACCGAGGCGGCGGTGGCCACCCGCGACGCGCGCCAGGCGATACCGAACGCGGGACCCGCCGCCCGGAGCAGGTTCATCGGACGTGCTGCGGGCGCACGGCGTCGAGGTCGTGCCCGGCGGCGGCGATCCGCCGGTCCCGCACGCGGACCAGGGTCGGGGTCACGTCGCCGGCGTTGAACGCGGCCGACACGGGGCTGCGGTCGCCGACGTAGGCGACGCGCACCGAGGGGCCGAGGCCGGCGGCGTACTCGACGGCCTTGGCCCGGTCGCCGCCGTCGATCACGAAGGCGAGGGTCGGCTCGGTGAGCTGGTCCGCGATGCGCCGGCAGGGCGCGCAGGTGGGCGAGAGGAACGCGACGAGCGCGTCGTCCAGCTCGCGGTCGGTGACGGTCCGGCCGTCGGCGTCGGTCACCTCGAACGCCCCGATCTCGGTGCCCACGGCGGGCAGGTCCGGGGTCACCGGACGGCGCTGCTCGTTCAGCAGCCGGATGATCGCCGAGGACAGCAGGAGGTTGAGCACCGTCAGCACGGCCAGCACCGCGACCACGGCCACCAGGAACGACATGGGATACCTCTTTCAGCGATGGGCGGTGTCCGCCTGGCCGAGCAGGCCGGCCAGGCTGTCCCAATTGATGGCGACGAGCGCGCCGAACGCGCCGACGAGCGCGGCGGCGGCGCCGGTGTCGAGGCCGAGACCGGGCCACGGCGGGATGGCGGCGGCCGCGGCGGCCACCACGGCGAGGAGCGCGTTGCGGACGAGATGGGCCCGCCCGAGCACCGCCCCGGCGCGGCCGAAGCAGCGGCAGGTGACGCGACGGCGCAGCCGCATCGAGCGGGCGATCGCGGCGCAGAACACGAGCAGGACCGCCGTGGCCAGCCCGAGTCCGAGTCCGGCGGTGGCGGGGAACCCGACGAGCACGGCCACGGCCAGTTCGGCCACGGCGGTCCCGGCGGCGACGGGCAGCCACCCCACCGGCGACCAGCCGAGCGGCGCCAGCGAATCGGCGAACTCGGTGAGCCGGTTCCGCCCGGCGAGCTTGCCGAGGGCCGCGACCGCGAACACCAGCCCGACGAGCACCCGGGCGGCGAGCACGAACTGGGCGCCGAGCATCGGTGCACCTCCTGGGGCAAGCCTTTCCCGCCGCGGGGGACCGCGGCGGGAAAGGCGAGGACGCCGCGGTTACTTGCAGTTGCCGTAGCAGTCGTAGTGGAACGTCTTGCAGACCTGGCCGTGCTCGGGGACGCAAGCGCCGGCCTTCACCTCGCGCAGGAACAGCCCCAGCAGCCGGTCACCCAAAGCGTTGATCATGCGAGCCATGATCACTCCTCTCATCAGCGGGAATCGACGAGAAGATCGTTGCGCGGCAGTGCTATCCGTTCGCTATCGAGGAACCGCCGCGAACCGGGCTCACCGCGCACGGCGGCGGGCCCGGATGATGCGGTAGCTCGCGCCGGTGGTGCCGATCAGCGTCAGCAGGGCGCCGAACACGATGACGTACCGCGCGCCGGTCGTGGCCGGCTCGGCGCGGTGCTCGGCCGGCCAGTAGCGCACGTTCACCCGGTTGCCGACGCGGTACCGCGTCCGGAAGCCCAGATCGACGTCCAGGCGCACCAATCCGTCCGGCCCGGTGAACCCCACCTCGTACCGCGGCGCTCGCTGCGTGACCATCACCTGGGCGGAGAACACCCCCGCCGCCGTGTTCTGGCGGGCGACCTCGCGGATGCCGCCGGCGAGGAAGAGCCCGCCGAAGATCGCCAGGATGGCCAGCAGGCACGTGCCGGCGTAGCCGAAGACCTGCCTGTCCGCCTCGGATTCCCCCGTGTCCATTTCCCCCGTGCCCATGCCCCATTCTAGGCGCGCGGCTCCCGCCGGAGGTGGTCGGCCGCGCCGGCGTAGACGGGCGGGAACCGCGGCGGGCGACGCTCGTTCCAGCTGGCCAGCCCCTCGGCGAGTTCCGGACGCCCGAACGACTCGAGCATCAGCTCGGTGGCCACGCGGGCGGCCTCCGGCAGCGGTAGCGACGCCTCGTGCGCGAACTGCCGCTTCATCACCGCCATCGAGCGGGGTGCGCTGTGGGTCGCCAGCTCGGTCGCGTACGCGTGCGCGCGCAGCTGCAGCTCGCCGGCCGGGACGACCTCCTGGACCAGGCCGTACGCCAGTGCCTGCTCCGCGGTGAACGTCCGCCCGGACAGCAGCAGGTCGCGGGCCCGGCCCTGACCGACGAGCTCCGGGAGCAGCTTCGCGATGCCGTACTCGGCGATCAGGCCGCGGCGGGCGAACGCGGTGGTGAACTTCGCGCCCGCGGCGGCGAACCGGACGTCCGCCGAGCAGGCGATGACGAACCCCAGTCCGGCGCAGCCGCCGTTGATCGCCGCGACCACCGGGACGCCCACCGACACCGCCGCCAGCACGTCCTCGAAGGTCCCGCCGCCCTCGGCCGGGGGTGCCGCGGCGATGGTGTCCAGCAGGCCCAGGTCGGCGCCGGGGCAGAAGGCCCGGCCCGCACCGGTGACGACGACCGCGCGGATCCCCGGATCGGCGTCCGCCTGCCGCAGCAGGGCGCCGTAGCGGGCCTGCATCGGCACGTCCATCGCGTTGCTGCGGTCCGGCTTGTCGAACGTGCAGGTCGCGACCGCGCCGTCCGCCTCGTACCGCACACCATCCACAGTGGACATCGCCGCCTCCTCGGGGTCGGCCACCATACTAAGCGGTCGCTTGGGTCGTGTCGAGGATCGAGTTCGAAAATGTCGAACCCTTTGATTGTCCGGAAAGCTCTGTGCCATAGTGCTTTCCGCCCGCTCGTCGCCGCGCTGGAAGGGGCTCGCCCGATGCCGGAAGAAGAACCGAACGGTCTCCGCAGACGGGTCGTGCTGGGCGGGGCGGGTGCCGTCGTCGCCGCGTCGGCCCTCGCGCCGATGGCCAGGGCCGCCGACGCGCTCCCGCAGCCGGGCGCGACCCGGGAAAGCGGTTTCACGACCGGCTGGCGGTTCGCCTTGGCCAACCCCGACGGCGTCACCGATCCCGGCGGCCGGTTCGCCGACGCGCCGAAACCGGGCTTCGACGACTCGTCGTGGCAGGTCGTCGACGTCCCGCACGACTGGAGCATCGAGCTCCCGCCGACGGACCAGGGCACCAGCAGCGGCTCCGGTTTCTTCCGCGGCGGCCTCGGCTGGTACCGCAAGACGTTCACGCTGCCACCGTCGCTCGACGGCAAACGCGTGTCGGTCGAGTTCGACGGCGTCTATTCCGACGCCCACGTGTACCTGAACGGCGAACTGCTCGGCCACCACCCGTACGCCTACACCGGGTTCGCCTTCGACCTCACCGGCCGGCTGCACACCGACGGGCGGACGCCGAACGTCCTCGCCGTGCGCGCGACGAACCCGCTGCCCAGCAGCCGCTGGTACTCCGGCAGCGGGATCTTCCGCCGCGTCCGCCTCCTCGTCACCGAGCCGGTGCACGTCGCCCGGCACGGCACGTTCGTCACCACGCCGGACATCGCCGCGGGCCGGGGCACCGTGCGGGTGGCCACCGACGTCGTCAACGACTCCGGCGCCGCGGTCACCGCGCAGGTGCGCACCACGGTCACCGACCCGGCGGGCCGCGTCGTGGCGACCGGCTCGACGACGGTGGCCGTCCCCGGCGGGCGGACGGCGACGGCGGTGACCGGGCTGCGGGTCGAGAAGCCCCGGCTGTGGTCGATCGGCGCACCCGAGCTGTACCGGCTGCGCACCGACGTCGTCGTCGCCGGGCGCGTGCTGGACACGACCACCGCGGACTTCGGCTTCCGCTACGCGGAATTCCACCCGGACAACGGATTCTCGCTCAACGGCCGTCCGACGAAGCTGCGCGGGGTCAACCTCCACGCCAGCCAGGGCGCGCTGGGCGCGGTGGTCGACCCGGCCGCGCTGGAGCACCAGATGCGGCTGATGCTGGCAATGGGCGTCAACGCGCTGCGGACCGCGCACAACCCGCCGGACCCGCAGCTGGTCACGGTCTGCGAACGGCTCGGGATCGTCATGATGGTCGAGGCGTTCGACTGCTGGCGGACCGGCAAGCTCGAGTACGACTACCACCGCGACTTCGACGAGTGGAGCGCGCGCGACATCGCCGAGATGGTGCACGCGGCCAAGAACTCGCCCGCGGTCGTGCTGTGGTCGATCGGCAACGAGGTGCCGGACGCGTCGATGGCGGGCGGCCCGGAGATCGCCGCGGGCCTGATCGCCGCCGTCCGCGCGATCGACCGCACCCGGCCGATCGTGATGGGCTCGGACCGCTACCGCGGCGTGCCCGCGCCGGGCTCGCCGCAGGACCTCATCCTGAAGCAGCTCGACGGCCTCGGCGTCAACTACAACACCGCCCAGTCCATCGACGGGCTGCACAAGCAGTACCCGGACAAGTTCTTCTTCGAATCCGAATCGTCGTCGGAGACCTCGACGCGCGGGGTCTACCAGGACCCCGACCTGCTCAACACCGGCGAGAACCACACGCCGGGCAAACGGGCGACCTCGTCCTACGACAACAACCTCGCTTCGTGGACGTTCAGCGGCGAGTACTCGCTGAAGAAGGACCGGGACCGGAAGTTCTGCCAGGGCCAGTTCCTCTGGGCGGGGCAGGACTACCTCGGCGAGCCGACACCGTACGACGTCTTCCCGGTCAAGACGTCCTTCTTCGGTGCGATCGACAGCGCCGGCCTGCCCAAGGACGCCTTCCACCTGTTCCGCAGCCAGTGGACGACGGCGCCGATGGTGCACCTGACCCCGATGGACTGGACGAACCACCGGCCCGGCGAGCCCGTCGCGGTGTGGGTCTATTCCACTGTGGACACCGTGGAGCTGGTCCTGAACGGGAAGTCCCTCGGCACCCGGAAGTTCGACCGCAAGACCACTGTGGACGGACGGCCGTACCTGGAGACCACCGAGCCGGCCGGCGACGACAAGAACGACCCCTCCGGCAGCTACACCAGCCCGAACGGCGGCCGGGGCAAGCTGCACCTCACCTGGACCGTGCCGTTCGAGCCCGGCACGCTGACCGCGATCGCCCGCTCCGGCGGCCGCGAGGTGGCGCGCGACGAGCTCGTCACGGCCGGGCCGCCGCGCGCGGTCCAGCTGCGCGTCGACGCGCCCGGCGGCGGGGTGGTGGGCGGAGCGATGACGTTCGTGACGGCGTCGGTCGTGGACGCGCGCGGCGTCGTCGTACCCGGGGACGGGCCGGTGCTGCGGTTCACCGTCGCCGGGCCCGGCCGGGTCGCCGGCGTCGACAACGGACGGCAGGAACTCGCCCAGAGCTACCAGCAGCCGACGATCCCGGCCTTCAAGGGGCTGGCCGTCGCCGTCATCGCGGCGACCGGCGGCCGCGGGCCGATCACCGTGACGGCGAGTGCGCCGGGACTGGCGCCGGGGAAGCTCAGCCTGCCCGGCACGTCCCTCGGGCAGCGCAACGGGCCCGGGGCGCGCGCGGTCGAGACTCCGGTGGTGCCGGTCGTCTCGACCGCGGACGCGAGTTACTCGGGCGCCCCGGACACGCTGCCGGCCGCGATGCTGGACGGGAACCCGGCCACCGGCTGGTCGAACTACTACGTCAAGCCGGCGACGTCGACGCTGGACGCGGTGAGCAGGCCGCGGGCCGCGGACTGGGTTTCCCTGGCCTGGCCGTCGGCCCAGCGGATCAGCGCCGTGACGGCGAACTTCGTCGTGGACGCGAAGCTGGCGCTGCCGGTCGCGGTCGAAATCGCCTGCCGCACGGCCCGGGGTTTCGAGCCGGTGCGGAACCTGCGTATCACGTGGGGGACCGGCTCGAACGACCCGACGTCGTTCGCATTCGATCCGGTCGTCACCACGGAGGTGCGGGTGACGATGACCGCGCGGAGCTTCCTGCGGGTCAGCGCGCTGCTGGCGCGGTGAGGCGCGGGTCCGGCGGGGCGCACCCCCCGCCGGACCGCGGTGGTCACCGGCTACAGGGCGCGAGCGCGTCGAGTCCCTGCGGCTTGGCCGCGTTGCGGCCGATGGCGGTGGCGATCCGGTTGATCGTCGCCACGCGCTTGTCCTCGAGCGGGCCGAGGATGGCGTTCTGGACGAAGTTCGGGCCGCCCTGGCCGACGGTCGTCTTGAGGCGGTTGTTGGCTTCCGCGATCTGGGTGTTCAGCAGCTCGAGGTTGCGCGTCACTTCCGCCTGGGCCTGGGCGGGGATGGCCGGGAGCTTGCTCGCCACGTCGGGGCAGGAGATCTGGCCGACCCCGGCGTTGCCGGTGTTCCCGGTGTTCCCGTTCTGGCCGCTGTTGCCCTGGTTGCCGTTCTGGCCGCCGTTGCCGGTGCCCTGGGCCGGTGCGGGAGCGGCGGCACCCGCGCCGCCCACCGAGCAGGTGGCCAGGCTGTCGAGGCCCTGCGGCTTCTCCGCCCGGCGCCCGATCGAGATCGCGATGCGGTCGATCGTGGACTTCCGCTTGTCCGCCAGCGGGCCGAGGATGGCGTTCTGGACGAAGTTCGGGCCGCCCTGGCCGACGGTCGTCTTGAGGCGGTTGTTGGCTTCCGCGATCTGGGTGTTCAGCAGGTCCAGGTTGCGCGTCACCTCGGCCTGGGCCTGGGCGGGGATGGCCGGGAGCTTGCTCGCCACGTCGGGACAGCTGATCTGGCCGACCGCCGCCTGACCGCCCGAGGCGGCGTTGGCGGCGTTGGGGTCGCCGAAGGTCGTGGCGACCGCCAGTGCTCCGCCCGCGATCGCGAGGCCGAGGGCCACCGTCGCGATCTTCGTCCGCCGGGAGAGGCGGTGTCGTCCACCGGAAGCAGGCATGAATGACTCCGTTTTCGTACGTGAGTTAGCGTGAACATATGGGTACTCCGCCGCGTTCGGGGGATACGGCGGGGTTCTCTGATGGGGCGAACCAATCTGCTCGCCGACGACCATGGTGGCGTGTCGACCTGGGGTTTGTCCAGTGTGATCGGTGCGAAAAAGAAGATATGAACCATTTCGAACCGCGGCACGTGTACCACTGTGACGGCGTCATCTGGCCGCATTGTTTTCGGCGCACCGGAATTGTGGTGCGCAATTTCGGCGTGCGCGCGCGGGCTTGACGCGGGCCGCCATGTCCTCCTAGCGTCGGCATACCGACCGGTCGGTGTCCAAAGGAGGTCGCTGGATGAGCTGGTACGACGCGAAGCCCTGGCTCGCGAGTTACGACGAACGGGTGCGCGACGCGGAGCCGGTGCAGCCGACGACGTTGCCCGAGTCGTTCCGCCGGGCCGTGGACCACGTGCCGGACCGGCCGGCGATCGCGTACTTCGACGCCCGGCTGAGCTACCGCGAGGTCGACGACCTCTCCGACGGCGTCGCGCGGTACCTGGCGGCCGCCGGCTTCGCCCGCGGCGACCGGCTCGCCCTGGTGCTGCAGAACATCCCCCAGTTCGTGATCGCCCTGCTCGGCGCGTGGAAGGCCGGCGGGATCGTGGTGCCGGTCAACCCGATGTACCGCGAACGCGAGCTCACGCACGTGTTCACCGACGCCGGCGTCAAGGCGGTCGTCTGCTCCCAGCGCGGCTGGAACGCCTACATCGGCGAGACGGCGGCCGCGAACGGCGTCGGCATCGCGCTCACCACGAGCGAACTCGAGTTCCAGACCCGCGACGACGAGCGCGTCCTGGCCAAGGTCGAGAAGGAGGAGACGCCGGGCGCGACCGAGCTCCTCGAGGCCGCGGCGACGCCGGGCCCGAAGCCGCCGGAGCCCGCCTTCGCGCTCGACGACACCGCGCTGATCAGCTACACCTCCGGCACCAGCGGCGCGCCGAAGGGCGCCACCAACACCCACGGCAACGTCGGGACCAACGCGGCGGGCCTCGGCTCCTTCAGCGGCCTGCCCGCCGGATCGACGCTGTTCGGGCTCGCGCCGCTGTTCCACATCACCGGCATGGTCTGCGAGCTCGGCTCCGCGATCGACATCGAGGGCACCCTGGCCCTGGCCTACCGGTTCGAGCCGGGGGTCGTGCTCGACGCCTTCCTCGAGCACAAGCCGTCGTACACGGTCG
The DNA here is from genome assembly GCA_049998155.1 of Amycolatopsis sp. cmx-13-12. Classification (GTDB taxonomy): domain Bacteria; phylum Actinomycetota; class Actinomycetes; order Mycobacteriales; family Pseudonocardiaceae; genus Amycolatopsis. The sequence goes on from JAEBES010000005.1 coordinate 467,128, forward strand.
GGCCGTCCACGGCCTACATGGCGCTGATGGCACACCCGTCGTTCCGCCGCGAGCACTTCGACTCGTTCGCGCTGCTGTACTCCGGTGGCGCCGCGCTGCCGCCGGCCGTCGTCGAGGCCTTCCGGGCCAAGACCGGGCACTACATCCACAACGGCTACGGCCTCACCGAGACCACGGCGGGCTGCGTCGTCGTCCCCGGCACCCTCGAAGCGCCGATCGACCCGGCGTCCGGCACCATCTCGATCGGCCTGCCGGTGCCCGACACGATCGTCCGGATCCTCGGTGAGAACGGCGAGGAGCTGCCGCCCGGCCAGGCGGGCGAGATCGCCGTCGAGGGCCCGATGGTCGTTTCGGGCTACTGGAACCGCCCGGACGCCACCGCCGAGGCGCTGCCCGGCGGACGGCTGCTCACCGGCGACATCGGGTTCATGGACGAACGCGGCTGGGTCTACGTCGTCGACCGCAAGAAGGACATGATCAACGCGTCCGGCTTCAAGGTCTGGCCGCGCGAGGTCGAGGACGTCCTCTACACGCACCCGGCGGTCCGCGAAGCCGCCGTCGTCGGGATCGCCGACGAATACCGCGGCGAGACGGTCAAGGCGTACGTCAGCCCGGCGCCCGGGGCGACCGCCGATCCGGCGGAGCTGGTCGCCTGGTGCAAGGAACGGCTCGCCGCCTACAAGTACCCGCGCACGGTCGAGGTCCTCGACGAGCTGCCGAAGACGACCAGCGGCAAGATCCTGCGCCGCGAGCTGCGGGCCCGGGGGTAGCGCCGTGGTCGAGACGGTTCGTGGCGCGATCGCGCCGGAAGCGCTGGGCCGGGTGCCGATCGGGCACTCGGGCGACTCGGCGGACCTGGGCTACCTGACCGAGCTCGCCGGCTCGCTGCCCGCGGCGCGGCTGCCGGTGGTCGCGCCGAACCGGCGCCACCTGCACCTCACCCGCGATGGGCTGCGGGAGCCCGGAGTGTCCGAAGCGGACATCACGACGATGCTCGTGGACAACCCGCGGCGGTTCCTGTCGTGGCGTTATCCTGGTGCGTCCTGAGAGGGGGTCCTGCGGTGACTCGAGCAAGCACTCGCAAGCCGGGCGAGGCGACCGGCGACGACCAGGCCGCCGTGCCCCGGCGGCTGCTGGAGCACGCGACGAAGCTGTTCGCCAAGAAGGGCTTCGACCGCACGTCGGTCCAGGAGATCGTCGAGGCGGCGGGCGTCACCAAGGGCGCGATGTACCACTACTTCGGCTCGAAGGACGACCTGCTCTACGAGATCTACGCCCGGGTGCTGCGCGAGCAGACCCGCCAGCTGGAGAGCGTGGCCTCCTCGGCCGCGCCCCTGCGCGAGCGGCTCGCGGCGGCGGCGTCCGACGTCGTGGTGTCCAGCATCGACAACCTCGACGACAACACGATCTTCCTGCAGTCGATGCACCAGCTGTCCCCGGACAAGCAGAAGGCGGTCCGGGCGGAGCGCCGCAAGTACCACGAGCGGTTCCGCGGGCTGATCGAGGAGGGACAGCGCTCGGGGGAGTTCCGCACGGACAAGCCGGCCGACGTCGTGGTGGACTTCTTCTTCGGGTCGGTGCACCACCTGGGCTCGTGGTACCGGCGGAGCGGGTCGTTGACGGCCCGGCAGATCGGCGACCACTACGCGGACCTGCTGCTGGACGCGCTGCGGCCGCCCGTGGGGTAGGGCCGGCGTCAGCCGGATGAAGGCTTTTCCCGCCCGGACCCGGATCCGCATACTGGCCGGGTGGACGGGACGTCCGGGCACCAGCGGCCGCCGCGGCCGCCGGTGCGGCGGGAACAGGTCGTCGGGGAGCCCGGGGCGGGCGCGGTCCCGGCCGACCCGCTGCTGCTGCTCCAGCGCACCGCCGGCAACGCCGCGGTCGGTGACCTGCTGCGCCGCGGCCACGTGTCCCTCCAGCGGCAGCGCCGGCCCGATCCCGCCGCTCCGGCCGCGAGCGGGACGGCCCCGGCGGGTACCGCGGCCGGGAGCACACCGCAGCGGGTCGTCAGCGTCTACGTCATCACCACGGGCGATCGCGCGGAGCCCCGGTTCACCGGCACCGCCGGCCGCCATCCCCGGCGGCCGCGCACGATGACGGACATGTTCCGGCTCCGGGCGCAGTCCGCCGGCGCCGACTACGTCGTCGCCGCGTCGGGCGTCGCCGGGGTGCAGGCGGAACTGCGGCGGATCGCGCAGGAGCTCGCGCGGCAGGGCGCCCGGGTCGGCACCCTCGGCTTCGTCGGCCACGGTGCCGGGGACCGCGGCGACTTCATCGTCGCGATCACCGGTTCGGCCGACCATCCCAGTCGTGAGCTGATCGACGACGCGAACTTCGCCGACGTCGTCGCACCGCTGGTGGAAGGCCAGGGCCTCCTGACGCCCGGCGCCCGGGTCGTCCTCGAAGGCTGCTGGACCGAAAACGGCCCGCTGCCCGGCCGGATCCGGCAGGTGCTGGCGCAACACCACGTGTCCGCCACCGTCACCGGGTTCGCCGGGCAGGCGAACTTCGCCTGGGACCCGCCGCCACCCGGGACCCGGCGGCCGCGGCGGGGTCCGGCGGGGCAGGTGAGCGTCACCGGGACCTCGCTCGGCGACCTGTGAGCAGCCGCTAGTGCCGCTGGACGTGGTCCAGCAGCAGGGCGCTCACCTCGTCCGGTACCTCCATCGCCATCCACTGGCTGGCGCCCTCGATGATCTGGAAGCGGTACTCCGCGTCGATGTGGTGGACCGTCTGCTCGGCCGCGCTCTGGCCGAGGTACGGGTCCTCGCGGCCCCAGAGGTAGAGCGTCGGGACCTTGATGCGGCCCGCCGGGATGTCGAACTCGTCGTTCGTCGCTCCGCGGTACCAATTCAACGTCGCCGTGAGGGCGCCCGGCTCGGCGAGGCGGGTCACCGTTCCTTCGACGATGGCTTTCGGAATGCGGCGGCTGTAAACAGCCCGTAATTGCGCGGCTTCGTCGCGTAAGAGGTATTTCTCGGCTTTCCCGGCTTCCCGGCGGAAGAAGCGGATGTAGCCGAGGTCGTGGGACTGGCCGTCGTCGGTGGCCACCGCGCGCTGGAGCGCCGCCGGATGGGGCGTGGACAGCACCGTCAGGGACCGGAGGCGCTCCGGGTGGGCCGCCGCGAGGGCCCAGGCCACCATGCCGCCCCAGTCGCGGGCGACCAGGTGGAAGCGGTCCGCTCCCTGGCTTTCGGCGAACGCCAGCGCGTCGCCGACCAGGTGGTCCAGCGTGTAGTGCTCGACGCCGTCCGGGCGCGCGCCCGCCGCGTAACCGCGTTGGTCGACGGCCAGCGCGCGGTAGCCGGCCTCCCCGAGAGCGTGGAGCTGCTCGGTCCAGGCGTCGGCGAACTCGGGCCAGCCGTGCAGCAGCAGGACCAGCTCGCCGGACGCGGGCCCGGCCGCGAGCGCGCTGTGGCGGTGACCGCCGACGGGCACCGTCAATCGCTCCAGCACCCCGGCGTCCGTCGGCGCGACGGCTGTTTCCATGGCGCACAGGTTAGATCCGGGCGTCGACAAGAACCATGGGAAGAAGGGCATTTTTGTCACCCTTTTGCCCGTGAAGTGGCCTGGCTCACAAATTTCTCGCTCAGGTGAGCGAAAATTCCGAACGAAACTGAATTTTCTTCATAAAAGCTGGCCGAGCCGGCCGAGGTCGACCACGGCCTTGTCGAACGTGAAGACGTCGGCCGGGAGGTGCTTCGCCGAGTCCGCGGCCGCGCCGCCGAGCAGCGAGACGTAGCAGCCGTAATCGATCGCGTACCCGTCGTACAACCGCCCCGGTCGCCGCGGGTCGACGACGCCGCGACGGAGGATGTGGAGCAGCCGCGCGTCGCACAGCGTGTCGATCGCCGGCGGGCGGTCGCGGGCCGGCAGCAGGAACGTCCGGCACCGGCGCCGGCCGATCACCTCGTCGACCAGCAGGCCCAGTACCCGGTCGGCCTCCTCGTCACGGCTGATGACGGACTGCTTGTCGCGCAGGTACCAGTCCCGGGCCGCCCGGCGCACGTGCGCGAGGCTGATCCGCCCGTCGCGGGCCTGCTGGGCGGCCAGGGCCGCGATGTTGATCGCGTCGCGCGGGACGCCCTCGGCCGCCCGGACGAGCTCGGGGAACGCGCCGCGGTGGAAGGCGGCGTCGACGAACTCGCCGGGCAGGGCGGTCCGCAGCATCGAGGCGAGGATCGGCCGGACGTGGCTGGCGAACAGCTCCCGGAAGAACGCCTGGGCCGCCGCGGGCGACTGGTCGAAGACCAGCGCGTCGTCGAGGCTGACCGCGGACGCCGCGTCCGAGCCGACCTCGATGCCGAGGTAGTCGCCCTCGAGCGGGACGAAGAAGCGTGCGCGGTGCTCGATCGCGGCGATCTTCACCGTGACGCCCCGGACCGGCAGCACACTGCGCCGCAGCAGGTCCGCCAGGAACGGCTGCAGGTCGACGGGCACGCTGCTCCACTCGTCCAGCAGCAGCCACAGCCGGGCGGGCCGGAGGCCGTCGGCCACGGCCTGGACCGCCCGGCTCAGCGGGCCGAACAGCACCCGGTGCTGCTCGACGCCGGTGCGCTTGCGGCGGCTCGACGCGGTCGCCGACGTCCGGTGCCGCGCGCGCGCCTTGGCGCCGCCTTTCGGTGCCACCGACAATTCCGCCGAATGCTCCCGTTCCACGGCGTCGCCGAAACTCTGTTCCTGTTCGGTTTCGCCGATGACTTCCACTTCGGTGGCCGCGGACACCAGCGCGTCGAGACCGCGCAGAAGAGCGTCCTGATCCGCGGAACGGGCGTCGACGGCAAAGGCGAAAAGCCGGTCGTGGACGGCTTCGAGGGTGTCGACCAGCAATTGCGTGCCCCGCTGGGCCGGGCTCAGCGCGGTGTTGGCGTACAGGCCGCCGGTGGACCCGATCGTCCGCAGATCGAGGTGGATCGCGAGGTCCCCGGTGCGCTCGACGAGCTCCTGCAGGTGGAGCAACGCGTGCGTCTTACCGGTGCCGCGGCGGCCGAACAGGATCTGGTGATCGGCGGAATTGATCATCGCGGAAAACGACCCGGCGGCGACGTAGGTCGCGGCCAGTGTCGACCGGTCCGCGCTTTCGGCGCGCCGGGGAATGCGCATCAGAGCCTGGTTGAGGTGCATCTGGATGGCCTGCGCCATGGGAGCCAGCGTACGGCAGCGATCGCCGCGGACGGCACGGCCGAATGAGTTGCGGAAACGGCCCGTTCCCCGCCGGGAACGGGCCGTTTCCGGCGAGGAACTCAGGCCGGCAGGTCGATCAAGTCTGCCAGCCGGGCGCGGTGCCGGCCCGGCGTGCCGAGGGCGATTTCGTCCGCCTTGGCCCGCTTGAGGTACAGGTGCGCCGGGTGCTCCCACGTCATCCCGATGCCGCCGTGCAGCTGGATCGCTTCCTCCGTCGCGCGGACGGCGATCGGCGCGTTGCGGGCCTGGGCCACCGCCACCGAGATCGGCACGTCGGTGCCCGTGGCCAGCGCGTCCGCGGCGTTGCGGGCCGCCGCGCGGGCCAGGACCAGGTCCGTGTACAGGTTCGCCAGCCGGTGCTTGAGCGACTGGAACCCGCCGACCGGACGGCCGAACTGGTACCGGCCCTTGAGGTAGGTCACCGTCTCGGTGAGCGCCCACTCGGCGACACCGGTCTGCTCCGACGCCAGGATGCCCGCGCCGAACAGCAGCGCCTGCTCCAGCGCCGCCGCGGCTTCCGGGCCCGAGGCGACCAGCGTGGCCGGGGCGTCCGAAAGCACCACGTCGGCCACCCGCCGCGTCAGGTCGAACGAGACCAGCTCGGTCACCGTCGCGTCGGCGGCCGAGACGACGTACAGCGCGGGGCCGTCCGGGCCGGCGGCCGGGACGACCAGCAGGTCCGCCACCGACGCGTCGGCGACCGTGCCGACCCGGCCGGAGAGCGTGCCGCCGGCGGAAGCCGTCACCGAAGACGGGAAGCCCGCGCCCGGCGCCGTCGACAGCGGCACGGCCAGCGCGCCGATCGCCTGCCCCGCCGCCAGCTTCCCGACGAAGTCACGCGCGCCGACGTGGACCAGCGCCGTCGTCGCCAGCACGACGCTGCCGAGGAACGGCACCGGCGCGACGCTGCGGCCCAGCTCTTCGGCGACGACGGCGACTTCGCGGGCCGACGCGCCGTGGCCGCCCAGCTCCTCGGGAACGGCCAGGCCGGCCACGCCCACCTCGTCGGCCAGCGTGTGCCACAGCTTCAGGTCGTACGGCTCGGCCGTCTCCACCCGCGCCAGCAGCGCTTCGGCGCCGGCCTTGGCCTTGAGCAGGTCCCGGACCGAGGCCCGGAGGTCCTCTTCGACGTCCGAATACAGCAGATCAGTCATCGGGGGAGGTCCTTCCAGGCGACGTCCTTGTCGACGCGCGGCTCCGAGGGCAGCCCCAGCACGCGCTCGGCGATGATGTTGCGCAGGACCTCCGAGGTGCCACCCTCGATGGAGTTGCCCTTCGCGCGCAGGTAGCGGTAACCGGCTTCGCGGCCGGTGAAGTCGACGATCGCCGGCCGCCGGAACGTCCAGTCGTCGTAGGCCAGGCCCTCTTCGCCGAGCAGCTCGACCTCCAGGCCGGTGAGTGCCTGGTTGAGCTCGGAGAAGGCGACCTTCATGGCCGAACCCTCCGGCCCGGGCGCGCCGACCGCGAGCTGCTGGCGCAGCCGGGTGCCGGCCAGCCGCAGCGTCTCCGCCTCGACCCAGTGCTTCACCAGGCGGTCACGCAGCTCCGGCGTCCGCAGCTCGGGCCGCTCGCGCCAGGTCTTCGCGACGATGCCGATCAGGCCGCCTTCGCGCGGCTGGACGTACCCGCCGATCGCGACGCGCTCGTTCATCAACGTCGTCTGCGCGACCTTCCAGCCTTCGCCGACCGCGCCGAGGCGCTGGGTGTCGGGGATGCGGACGTCGGTCAGGAAGACCTCGTTGAACTCGGCCTCGCCGGTGATCTGGCGCAGCGGCCGGACCTCGACGCCGGGTGCGGTCATGTCGCACAGGAAGTACGTCATGCCCTGGTGCTTCGGCACGTCCGGGTCGGTGCGGGTGACCAGGATGGCCCACTGCGACTCGTGCGCGCCGGACGTCCACACCTTCTGGCCGGTGACGATCCAGTCGTCGCCGTCGCGCACGGCTCGCGTGCCGAGCGCGGCGAGGTCGGAACCGGCGCCGGGCTCGGAGAACAGCTGGCACCACACTTCCTCGCCGGTCCACAGGGGACGCAGGAAGCGCTCGCGCTGCTCCGGCGTGCCGAAGGCGAGGATGGTCGGCGCGGCCATGCCGAGGCCGATGCCGATCCGGCGCGGGTTGTTGTCCGGCGCGCCCGCCTCGGTGAACACGGTGTCCACAACGGACTGCAGGGCGCGCGGCGCGTTCTGCCCGCCGAGCCCGGCGGGGAAGTGGATCCAGGCGAGGCCGGCGTCGAACCGGGCCCGGAGGAACTCCAGCCGGTCGGTCGTCTTCGGGTCGTGGTTCGCCAGGAATTCGGTGGCCTGGCGGGTCAGGTCTTCGGCGGTGACAGTCACTTCGCGCCCTCCGAGAGGTACTTCTTCAGTTCGCGCCGGGCCAGCGAGCGCTTGTGGACCTCGTCCGGCCCGTCGGCCAGGCGCAGCGTGCGGTTCCCGGCCCACATCGCGGCCAGGGGGAAGTCCTGGCTGACGCCGCCCGCGCCGTGCACCTGCACGGCCTTGTCGAGGATCCACTCGACGGCGATCGGGGTGGAGATCTTGATCGCCTGGATCTCGGTGTGCGCGCCCTGGTTGCCGACGGTGTCCATCAGCCACGCGGTCTTGAGCACCAGCAGCCGCTGCTGTTCGATCCTGACCCGCGATTCGGCGATCCAGTCCTGCACGACGCCCTGCTGGGCGATCGGCTTGCCGAACGCCTCGCGGGAGATCGCCCGGCGGCACATGAGTTCCAGCGCCCGCTCGGCCATGCCGATGGCGCGCATGCAGTGGTGGATGCGGCCGGGGCCGAGCCGGGCCTGGGCGATGGCGAACCCGTCGCCCTCGCCGGCGATGAGGTTTTCGACCGGCACGCGGACGTCTTCGAAGAGCACCTCGGCGTGGCCGCCGTGGTCGCTGTCGTCGTAGCCGAAGACGTGCATCCCGCGCTTGACCGTGACACCCGGCGCGTCGCGGGGGACCAGGATCATGCTCTGCTGCTTGTGCGGCGCGGCGTCGGGATCGGTCTTGCCCATCACGATGAAGATCTTGCACGCGGGGTTCATCGCGCCGGAGATGTACCACTTGCGGCCGGTGACGACGTACTCGTCGCCGTCACGCCGGATCGCGGTCTCGATGTTGCGGGCGTCGGAGGAGGCGACGTCCGGTTCGGTCATCGCGAAGGCGGAGCGGATTTCGCCGTTCAGCAACGGTTCCAGCCACTGCTTCTGCTGCTGCTCGGTGCCGAACATGGCCAGCACTTCCATGTTCCCGGTGTCCGGGGCCGCGCAGTTGAGCGCGGCCGGCGCGAGCCGGATGCTGCGGCCGGTGATCTCGGCCAGGGGCGCGTACTGGAGGTTCGTCAGGCCCGCGCCGTGCTCGCCGGGGAGGAAGAAGTTCCACAGGCCGCGCCGGCGGGCCTCGGCCTTGAGCTCCTCGACGACCGGCGGGATGGCCCACGGGTCGTCGCGTTCGGCGAGCTGCTGCTCGAACACCGGCTCGGCGGGGTGGACGTGGGAATCCATGAACTCGAGGAGCTTCCCGCGCAGCTCCTCGGTCTTCTCGTCGAACGCGAAGTCCATTTACTTCTCCTCTTTGAGAATGTCGTTGCCGTGCGCGATGAGGGGGACGACCCCGGCGCCGACGCCTTCGAAGCCCGCCCCGACCGTCTGGCCCTTGCTGAAGCGGTAGTAGATGCCCTCCAGGATCACGGCGAGCTTGAAGAACGCGAAGCTGACGTACCAGTTCAACTGCGAGACGTCCCGGCCGGACAGCTCGGCGTAGCGGGCGACGACCTCGTCGGTGCCCGGGTAGCCCGGCGCCGAACTGGCGTTGGACACGAACGGCAGCGACACCTTGTCGCGCTCGGCGTAGGCCACCAGCAGCGCGAGGTCGGTCAGCGGGTCGCCCAGCGTCGACATCTCCCAGTCGAGCACCGCCGAGATCCGGTCGTCGGCGTCGACCAGGACGTTGTCGAGGCGGTAGTCGCCGTGGACGATCGACGGCCGGCCGGAGACCGGGACCGCCGCCGCGAGCCGGTCGTGCAGCTCGTCGACGCCCGGGAGGTCACGGCTGCGAGAGGCGTCCAGCTGCTTCTTCCACCGCCGCAGCTGCCGCTCCAGGAAGCCCTCCGGGCGGCCGAAGTCGCCCAGCCCGACCGCGGCGGGGTCCACCGCGTGCAGGTCGACGAGCGTGTCGACGAGTGCGTCGGCCATCGCGCGGGTGCGCTCCGGGCCGAGCTTCGTCAGCTCATCGGCGGTTCGGTAGGGCGTGCCGTCGACGAAGCTCATCACGTAGAACGGCGCTCCGACGACGTCGGCGTCCTCGCAGAGCAGCAGCGCTTCGGGCACCGGCACGGCGGTGTCGCGCAGGCCGGAGATCACCCGGAACTCGCGGCCCATGTCGTGCGCGGTGGGCAGCACGTGCCCGAGCGGCGGGCGGCGCACCACCCAGCGCGACCGGCCGTCGCCCACCACGTAGGTGAGGTTCGACCGGCCGCCCTGCACGACGTCCGCGGACAGCTGTCCGGCGACCAGGCCGGGCCGCTGCGCGTCCAGGTGGGCGCGCAGGCGGCCCAGGTCGAGTCCTGGCGGGTTCATCCAGCCTCCTCAAACTCCGTTCCGGGCAGCATACCGACTAGTCGGTATGTCGTACAGAGGGGTCGGGAGCGGCACTTTCACGGGAAAGTGCCGCTCCCGGTGGCCGTCACGCGAGGAACCGGGTGACCCATTCGGCGACGCAAGCGGGCTTCGCTTCGCCGTCGATCTCGATGGTCCACTTCGACACCGCCTGTTTGCCGCCCGGGATGTCGGTGATCTCCACCAGCTCGGCCCCGGCGCGCACCTTCGAGCCGACCTTCACCGGCTGCGGGAAGCGGACCTTGTTGAGGCCGTAGTTGATGCCCATCTTGATCCCGTTGACCCGGTAGATCTTCGGGCCGAACGCCGACAGCAGCGACAGCGTCAGGAAGCCGTGCGCGATGGTGCCGCCGAACGGGCCCGCGGTCGCCATCGGCTCGTCGACGTGGATCCACTGGTGGTCGTCGGTGGCGTCGGCGAACTGGTTGACGCGGTCCTGGGTGACCGTCATCCACTCGCTGTACCCGAGGTGCTCGCCCGCCGCGGCGGCGAACTCGTCGAGGTTCTGGAACTCCCGCATCGGCCTCAGTCCTTCGGTCCGCCGGCGACGTAGATGACCTGGCCGGAGACGAACCCGGCGCCCTCGCTGACCAGGTACGACGTCAGGTTGGCGATGTCTTCGGGCGTGCCGACGCGCTGCACCGGGATCTGGGACGCGGCCGCCGCCTTGAAGTCTTCGAAGCTCATGCCGAGCCGCTCGGCGGTCGCCGCGGTCATGTCGGTGGCGATGAAGCCGGGCGCGATCGCGTTGGCGGTGACGTTGAACTTGCCCAGCTCGATGGCGAGGGTCTTGGTGAAGCCCTGCATGCCGGCCTTGGCGGCGGAGTAGTTGACCTGGCCGCGGTTGCCCAGCGCCGACGTGCTCGACAGGTTGACGATCCGGCCGTACTTCTGCTCGGTCATGTGCTTCTGCACCGCGCGGGTCATCAGGAACGAGCCCTTGAGGTGCACGCCGAGCACGGAGTCCCACTCCTGCTCGGTCATCTTGAAGATCAGGTTGTCGCGGGTGATGCCGGCGTTGTTGACCAGCACGACCGGCGGGCCGAGCTCGGCGGCGACCTGCGCGACGGCCGCTTCGACCTGCTCGGCGTCGCTGACGTCGAGGGCGACCCCGACGGCCTTGCCACCCTTGGCGACGATGGCCTCGGCGCCCTGCTTGACACCGGCCTCGTCCAGGTCGAGCAGCCCGACGGCGAAGCCGTCATCGGCCAGCCGCGCCGCGACGGCGGCACCGATGCCGCGGCCGGCACCGGTGACCACGGCGACACGGGAAGGGGAATCGGTCACGGGGGACCTCCTCGTCGTTGAGAAGCGGGCTCGTGCCCGCGAGCCTACTAAGCGGTTGGTCACAGACGATACGGGCCGCGGCCCGGTTTGCGATGCCAACGTACGCAGATTCGGCGTGGCCGCGCCTGGCCCGGGGAGGTTTGCCGAGGAAGCCGCCACGGTCGGGGGACACCGGTGGCCAACGTCACACGGTGCCGCCGTCGTCAGCCGGTCTGGGCGAGCGGCATCGACCGGTACCGGTCGAGGACGGCGGGGTCCTGCAGCGACATCCACTTCGTCACTTCGGCGTAGGTCGCGCAGACCGTCTCGGGCTTGGCGCACACCTCGCCCATGAAGCCTTCGGCGGCCCGGGAGAACGCCCCGCCGGCCCAGTCGTTGAAGTGGTTGCCGATGACGAGCGGTGCCCGGTTGCCGGTGAAGGCGGCCTGGTAGGCGCCGCGGTAGGTCTCGAGGGTGGCCTGGGTGTAGTGCCCGGCGTCGTTCTTGGCGTGGCCGAGCTGGTACCACAGGTTGTAGTCCATCATGATGACCTTCTTGTGCAGCGCGGGCACTTTCACGTACGGCATCCAGAACTCCCAGATGCCGTCGAGCTGCGTGGGCCACTTGACCCCGTCGGACGGCTGGCTGGAGTCGAAGGTGTAGCCGGCGGCCCGCATGGCGGGGAAGGCGGCGGCCCAGTTGCCTTCGAGGCACGGCGTCCGGCCGCCGGTGACGTCCTTGGCGGACAGGTGCAGCCCCAGCCGATCGCGGGCGTCGTCGACGAAGCGGCTGAACTGCCCGATCTCGTCGGTCCAGCCCGCCGTGCTCCAGCGGCCGACGCTCGGTTCGGCGCCGGTGCAGAAGTGCCCGTTGTAGTGCGTGCCGACCTGGTGCCCCGCCGCGACGGCGGCGTTGAGGTCCTGGACGCGCGTGGCGACTTCCTCGGCGCTCCCACCGAACCCGATCGACGCCGAGCCCGGTTTGTGGCCGGGGCCGGTGTAGCGCGTCCGTTGCTGGTCGGTCAGCAGGTAGATGCCGGAGAGGAACCCGCTGAAGTGGGCGTTGACGGATTTGGCGAGGGCGAGGTAGCGACCCCAGTGTTCGTGCGAGCCGGCCCCGTCGAAGGAGAAGAGCACGAACTGCGGCGGCTTTTCCCCGGGCCGCAGCGGGCGCATCCACTCCGGCGGCTTGGCCTCGGCCGGGGCCGTGGTGGACGGGGTCGTCGGCGTCGGTGGACCGCTGGTGGCCGCGGCCGGCCCGGTGTGGCCGCGGTCGAGGGTCAGGATCAGGACGCCGGCCAGGGCGAGCGCCAGAGTGACGGTGAACCACGTGCCCGGCTGCCGCACCAGTCGTGCCATCGAAGACGCCTCCCCCTGCTACATAACGTCACTGGGAAGACGTTGGAGACACGAATGGGGTGCATCGAAGTGAGATGCGTAACCGACATGCAACCCGGCGAGGCACGGAGAGTGTTCACCTCGCCCCGGCGTGCGCATCGACGGCCTGTCGACGAGGTGTCGAAGGCCCGCCGCAGGATGGGGGCCCGGCCGCGGAGAGCCGGGAGACCGGAAGCGAGGGGAACACGATGAAGATGCGCAAACTGGCCGCGGCGGCGTCGGCGGGCCTGCTGGCCGCCGGGGCGGCCGTTCTGGGCGCGGGGGTCGCGCACGCCGCCGAGGCCCATCCGATCAAGAACGCCGGCAGCGGGCTGTGCCTGGAGCCGCAGGGCAAGTCCCACGACCTGTTCGCACCCATCATGCAGGTGGTCTGCGACGGGACTTCCGAGCAGCGCTGGACCGCGCAGGGCTTCGGGGGCACGAACCGCTGGCAGTTCGCCAACGAGGCGAGCCACCTGTGCTTCGACGCCTTCGACGGCGCCTTCAACGGCGCCCGCCTCCTGCAGAACCAGTGCGCGCCGATCAGCAACGACCAGTGGAAGAGCAGCAGGTCGCTGCCCGACCTGGTCACGCTGATGTCCAGAGTCGGGTTCCGGGACACCGGCTTCTGCGTCGACGTGCCGAACAACGACCAGAGCCCCAACGTGGCCTTGCAGCTGTTCCAGTGCAACACCACCGACGCGCAGAAATGGCTGGTCGGCTTCGCGTGACCGGCGCGGGCCGCGGATCTCCTCGGCCGCCGGGCTCCGGCTGCGGAGGGGATCGAGGCCCGGCGGATCAGGGGGCGGGTTCGCCGTTGCCGCGCCGGAGGGGTGCGTGGCACCGCGTCTCCGCTCCCGCCCGCCGGTTCACGGCCGGCAGGGGCCGAAGTACCGGCACTCGATCAACACGCGCGGGTCGAGCGCCCGCGCCCGCGGCTCGAGGGTCTCGAGCAGGGCGGCGATCCTCTCCAGATCGACGACCCCGCCCGCGGTCAGCGGGAAGAACCGCTCGCGCGTGTCGTGCTCCGCGCAGCCGCTGCCCCGCAGGTTGCCCGCCGGGACGACGGCGAAGACCTCGTCGCCCTCGTTGTCGAACGTGAAGTAGCTCTGCAGCGGGACCGGGGTGGTGTCGGCCACCTCGTTGATCCGCCGGCCGCCGTAGCTTCCGGGGTAGTGCCAGCCGGCCTGGACGTCGTCGGCGAACCACACCCTCGCCGGGTCGCTGTCGCCGTCGAGGAGCCAGCCCCGCGCGGTGAGGAACTCGTGCACCCCGAGCTGGCGGGCGACCATGAGGTCGGACGTGGTCATCGCGGTCCCTTCTGACGGGAGTCGGTACGCACGCTCAGTGTCGCGGTTGGTCGACTTTCACGACCGGGTGACCTGCGTCCGAGAAGCGGGACGCGGGCCGGCTACACGATGCCCGCCGCGATCAGCTGCGGCCAGATCTCGCCTTGGTCGACGACCTCGACGCCGTGCTTCTCGGCTTTCGTCAGCTTGCTGGCCCCGACGTCCGCGTCGGTGATCAGCAGGTCCGTGCTCGCCGAGACCGACGTCGCCGTGGTCGCGCCCGCCTTCTCGCAGAGCCGCTGGAACGTCGGGCGCGGGACCTTCTCGCCGGACCGGGGGTCGCTGATCGAGCCGGTGACCACCACCGTCTTGCCCGCCAGCGGCGCGCCCGCCGCGACGACCGGCGGGAGGTCCTCCTCGCGCACGTCCAGCGAAACCCCCGCCTCCCGCAGGCGCTCGAGCTCGGGGCGCAGCCGGGTCAGGTGTTCGATCAGCGACGCGGCCACCTTCGGGCCGATGTCGTCCACGGCCACGAGCCCGTCGACGCCCGCCTCGGCGACGTCCTCCAGGGAACCGAACCCGGCCCGGCACAGGCGGGCGGCGGTGCCCTCCGACGCCATCGGGATCGCCAGCCCGATCAGCGCCCGGCGCAGGCCGACCGCCCGGCTCGCGTCGATCGACTCGATCATCCGGGTGGCCGAGACCTCGCCGATGCGGTCGAATTCGAGCAGCTTCTCCTTCGTCAGCCCGTAGAAGTCCGACGGGTTCTCCAGGATCCCGGCCTCGGCCAGGCGTTCGATCCACACGCCGCCGATGGCGTCGATGTCCGCCGCCGCGCGCGACGCCCAGTGGATCAGCCGCCGCACCGTCTGCGCCGGGCAGGACACGTTGGTGCAGAACAGTTCCCGGCTGTTGCCCTGCTCGGTCAGCGGCTGTCCGCACGACGGGCACGCGTCCGGCGGGACGATCTCCCGCTCGGCACCCGTGCGCTTCGAGGCGTCGAGCACGCCGGCCACGAACGGGATGACGTCGCCGGCGCGGCGCACCAGCACGGTGTCGCCGATCTTGATGCCGCGGGCGCGGATCACCTCCTGGTTGGCCAGCGTCGCCCGGGTGACCGTGGTGCCGCCGACGAACACCGGTTCCAGCAGGCGACCGGCGCGATCTTGCCCGTCTTGCCGACGTCCCAGACCACATCGGACAGCACGGTGGTCTTCTCCTCGGCCGCGAACTTGAACGCCAGCGCGCCGCGCGGCGAGCTCGACCGGGTGCCGGCCGCCGCGTAGGCGTCCCGGCTCGCCAGCCGCAGGACGGCGCCGTCGAGGTCGTAGTCCAGGTCGTTGCGCTGCGCCTCGATCTCGCCGATCACGCTCTGCGCCTCGGCCGCGTCGGCGCAGCGCCGCATGTCGGCCGCGGTGAAGCCGAGCGTGTGCAGCGCGCTGCCGAGGTCGGTCTCCGCGCTGTCGGGCTCGGTGTGCAGGTCGAACGCGAAGAACCGCAGCCGCCGCTCGGCCACGGTGGCCGGATCCTTCGCGCGCAGGGTGCCGGCCGCGGCGTTGCGCGGGTTGATCAGCGGTTTGTCCGGGTGGGCGGTGTTGTAGGCGGCGAAGGTGGAACGCAGCATGACCGCCTCGCCGCGGACCTCGACGCGGCCGGGCGCGCCGACCTGCTCCGGGATCCCGTCGGTCAGGGCCCGCACGAGCACGGTGACGTCGTCACCGGTCGTGCCGTCGCCGCGGGTGACCGCCCTGGCCAGGCGCCCGTTCTCGTAGACGACGGCCAGCGACAGCCCGTCCAGCTTCGGCATGACCACCACCGGCTGGCCCGGGAAGCGGCCGAAGAACGCCTCGACCTGCTCGGGCCTGGTCGCCTTCTCCAGCGACAGCATCGGGCGGGAGTGCCGGATCGGCGCGTGCAGCACCGCGGGCGCGCCCACCTGGTCGAGGGGGTTCGGGTCGGGGGTGAGCTCCGGGTGCGCCTCGATCAGGCTCCGCAGCTCGTCCTCGACCGTGTCGTACTCCGCGTCGGCCACCAGCGGCGAGCCACGGTAGTAGGCGTCGCGCAGCACGGTGATGCGGTCGGCGAGCTCCTGGATGCGTTCCTGAACGTTCACCGGAGGGACGTTACCGGGCAGCACCGACAAAACCGGATCGGCCGGAGCAACTCCAGGTTTACGATCAAGATCATGCGATTCGCCATCAAGACCTCACCCCAGAACACCGAGTGGGCCGACATGCTCGCCGTCTGGCAGGCGGCGGACGAGATCGAGCTGTTCGAGTCCGCCTGGACCTTCGACCACTTCTACCCGATCTTCTCCGATCCGACCGGACCCTGCCTCGAAGGGTGGGTGACGCTGACCGCGCTCGCGCAGGCGACCCGGCGGCTGCGGCTGGGCACGCTGGTCAGCGGCATCCACTACCGCCACCCGGCGCTGCTGGCGAACATGGCGGCGACGCTCGACATCGTCTCCGGCGGACGGCTCGAGATCGGCGTCGGCGCGGGCTGGAACGAAGAGGAATCCGGCGCGTACGGCATGGAACTGGGCTCGATCAAGGAGCGCAGCGACCGGTTCGAGGAGGCCTGCGAGGTCCTCGTCGGGTTGCTGACGCAGGAGACCACGACGTTCCAGGGCGAGCACTACCAGCTGACCGACGCCCGCTGCGAGCCCAAGGGCGTCCAGCGCCCGCACCCACCGATCTGCATCGGTGGCAGCGGCGAGAAGCGCACCCTGCGCACGGCGGCGAAGTACGCCCAGCACTGGAACTTCGTCGGCGGCCCGCCCGAGGAGTTCGCGCGCAAGCGGGACGTCCTGCACCGCCACTGCGCGGACGTCGGCCGCGACCCGGCCGAGATCACGCTCTCCTCGCACGTCCGGCTCGAGCCCGACCTCGACTACGCGAAGGTCGCCGCCGAAGCGGAGGCGCTCGCGGAAGTGGGCCTCGACCTGGCGATCGTGTACCTGCCGCCGCCGCACACCCCGGCCGTGCTGGAACCGCTCGCGAAGGCGCTCGAGCCGCTGCGCTGACCCTGCGGTAGAGATGCCCGGCCAATCACGCGTGATGCCCTGCCAGACACGCGTGATGCCCGGCCGAGCACACGTGATGCCCCGCTAAGCACGCGATGCCCGCCTGAGCACGCGTGATGCCTCGCCGAGCGCGCGTGATGCCCGGCCAAGCCGCGTGATGCCCCGGCAAGCACGTGTGATGCCCGGCCGAGCACGTGTGATGCCTCGCCGAGCATGCGAGATGCCCCTCCGCCGACCCGGACGCCGGATTGTTCAACGGCCGGCACGCCGCGTCAAGGCGGGAAAGATGCCTTGACCCGGCGTGCCGGCCGCTGAGGCGGCTGCGTATCGGGTCGGCAGGGGGGTGTGGTCGGAAAGGCTGGCCGGCTGGCTGGCTTCGCCAGCCTCCGATCGGGCGATGGCTCGGCGCCTGTCTTGTTGCTCAGCGTGGTCGGGGTTGCCCTCTTCGGCTGCCGCCGCGCTCGTGGCCGACCCCGGCGGGCTGGGCACGCCCCCTCGACCGTGTCGCGTCGTGGCCTTTCCCGGGGCCCGACGGAAACGTCGAACATCGAATTCTCCCGGTTCGTGATCAATGGACATCCTTACTTATTTCTGTTACGACCCGAAATCTGTTTCACTCGATCGAGTGATGCTCACATTAACACCCACGTGCTTGTTGGCGAAAAGTAATGGTGGCGGTAAGGTCGTGCCTCGGCGAGCGACCCGAATGGTTGATTATCGCCACTCGCCTTCCGCAATTCCGAAGCAGAAAGAACGAGTCTTGGATTTCGATGCACTGGCCGGCGAGCTGCGGAACCTGCGGGAAACCGTCGCCGGGGTGACCGATACGGTGCTGGCCGCCGTCGATGGTATTCCGATCATCGCCGATGCCGCCGATGACATCGATCCGGCGAAGATCTCCGCGCTCGCCGCGGCCGATCTCGGGATTGCCCGGCAGGCCGCCGAAATCACCGGCAAGGGGACGCTGAACCAGACCGTCGTGTTCGGCAGCGAAGGTTACATGGCCGTCTACGCCATCGGGCGGCTCGCTTTGATGGTCGTGCTGGGGGACAAGGGCCTGAACGTCGGGCGCCTGCTGTTCGAATCCCGGCCCGTCATCGAACGGATCGGCTCGATCCTGGCCGCGTAGCCCGCCGGCCGCTCACCCGTTCACGGAAAGGATGCAGCACGAAATGATGAACATCGACACGGCACTCAAGGAAGCCATGTCCATCAGCGGTGCCGTCGGCGTCGCGCTGGTCGACTACGAAAGCGGGATGTCGCTCGGTACCAACGGCGGCGGTGACTGGCTCGACCTGGAGGTCGCCGCGGCCGGGAACACCGAGGTCGTCCGGTCGAAACTGCGGGTCATGTCCTCGCTGGCGCTCAACGACTCCATCGAGGACATCCTGATCACCCTGCACCGGCAGTACCACCTGATCCGGCTGATGAACTCGGTCAGCTCGCGGAATTCGCTGTTCCTGTACCTGGTGCTCGACCGCGACCGGGCGAACCTGGCGCTGGCCCGGCACTACCTCAAGCGCATCGAAGCGGACCTGCAGGTGTAGCCGGGGATGACCGGAGGCGGCTCCCGCGCCGCACTCGTCGTCGGCTCGGCGTTCGTGCACGACATCGGTTCGCTGTTCCCCGTGACGATGAACCTCGCCGGCGAGGAGCTGGCGTTCACGTTCGTGTCGTCCTGCCCGTCGCCCGACGCCGTCGAGGAGTGGGTGCGGCGGCGTTCGGGCACCGTCGTGGCCGGGCGGGTGCCGCGCTTCTTCGTCGACGACGGCGGGCGGCGCATCCGCGTCGAGCTGGCCGGCTCGCCGATCCGGGCCCTGGTCGTGCTCGCCGGCGAAGTGGCCTCGTCCGGTCCGCGGCTCGGCCGCTGGCAGGACCAGATGCCCTGCCGCGTGCGGGGCGCGATGGACGAGCTCGCGCGGATGCTGGCGCGCTGCCACCACCGCGCGGGCGGCGCCGCGCCGCTGATCGACCTCGAACTGGCCTACCGCCCGGACCGCGAGTACGAGACTCGCGTGGCCGGTGCGCACGAACGGGTGCGGGCGTACATCGCGCCGGTCCGCCCGGTGCTGGCGATGCGCTGGCGCTCGGCGACGTCGGCCCAGCGCAAAGCGTTCCTTTCGGAGATCCCGGACGGCTCGCCGGCCCGCGGCTGGCTCCGGCGGCGGCGGACCACGCGGATCATGGGAATGGAAGTGGAGGTGGCGCCCTGACCGGGCCGGCGCGACGCCCTGGCAGACTGCCTCGGTACACGGCCACCATCGGATCGAGGAACCGCATGAAGTTCGCCCGGTTGTCCGGAGCCTTCCTGCTCGCGCTGTCCGGCGTGCTGCTGACGGCCGTGCCGGCCTCGGCCCACACCGAGCTCAAGTCGAGTTCGCCCGCCGAAGGGGCGAGCCTCGCCGCCCCGCCGCGCAAGATCGAGCTCACCTTCGAGGAGCCGGTCACCCTGCAGCCGGACCCGATCTCGATCACCGGCCCGGACGGAGCGAAGTGGACGGTCGGCACCCCTTCGGTCGTCGACGCGGTGATCACGGCCCCGGTGACCGCGTCCGGCCCGGCCGGCGCCTACACCCTGACCTACAAGGTCGTCTCGGACGACGGCGACAAGGTGACGGCCGCGGTGCACTTCACGCTCACCGCGCCCGTCCCGTCCAGTTCCGCGGCGCCCACCTCGTCGGCCGCCGCCCCGACCGTGACGCAGTCGCCGTCGGAGGCGCCGAAGCCGGATCCGGCGAGCGAAGCCGGCAACAGCGTTCCCGCGTGGGTGTGGATCCTCGTCGCCGTCGTCGTGGTGGTTGCCGCGGTCGTCGTCGCGCTGCGGCTGCGGCGACGACCCCGGCCGTAGCCTCAGCCGGCGGGAGCACCGTAGTTCCGCAGGAACAGCGCCTCGGCCAGGGCCATCGACGCGATCTCCTGCGGGGCCACGCTTTCGTTGGGCGCGTGGATGCGCGCCTGCGGTTCCTCGACACCGATCAGCAGGATCTCGGCGTCGGGGTAGGTCTCGGCGAAGACGGTGCACAGCGGGATCGAACCGCCCTGGCCGAGCCGGCTCACCGGGCGGCCGTACGCGGCTTCCATGGCCTCGTCCATGGCCTGGTGGGCGGGCCCGCCGGTCGCCGCGTGGAACGGTTCGCCGATCGCCTCCACCTCCACCGAGACGTCCACGCCCCACGGCGCGGCGGCCATCAGGTGCTCGCTCAGCGCGGCCGCCGCCCGGTACGGGTCGACGCCCGGCTGGACGCGCAGGTTCAGCCGGGCTCGGGCGCGCGGGGTGAGGGCCGCCGTGGAGCCGACCACCGGCGGGCAGTCGATGCCGAGCACCGTCAGCGCCGGCCGCGCCCACAGCGTGTCCGCGACCTCGCCGCTGCCGAGCAGGACGGCGCCGGGGGACAGGCCCGCGTCCGCCCGGAACTGCGCCGCCGGGTACGGGGCGCCGGACCAGCGGCCGTCGCCGGGCACGCCGTGGACGGTCGTGTCGCCCGCCTCGTCGCGCAGGGTGCCGAGCACCCGCACCAGCGCGGAGAGCGCGTCCGGGGCGGGACCGCCGAACATGCCGGAGTGCAGTTCGGCCGGCAGCGCATCGACCTGGACGACGACGTTGACCAGGCCGCGGAGGCTGACCGTGACGGCGGGGTACCCGACGGCGGCGTTGCCGGTGTCGGCCACCAGGATCGCGTCGGCCCGCAGCAGCTCGGGGTGCTCGGGGACGAACGCCTCCAGCCCACCGGTGCCCTGCTCCTCCGACCCTTCGACGACCAGCTTGAGGTGCACCGGGACGTCGTCGCCGAGCGCTCGCAGCGCGGTGAGGTGCATCAGGATGCCGCCCTTGCAGTCCGCCGCACCGCGCCCGTACCAGCGTCCGTCCACTTCGGTCAGCCGGAACGGCGGTGTCCGCCACTGGTCGTCCGCCAGCGGCGGCTGGACGTCGTAGTGCGCGTACAGCAGCACGGTCGGGGCGTCCTCCCGGGCGCACGGCCGGGACCCGAGCACGGCCCGGCTGCCGTCCGGGGTGTCGGCCAGCTGGACGTCGAACCCCGATTCGGTGAACGCGTCGGCCACCCAGACCGCGGCCCGGTGGCACTCCTCGGGCGGGAACTGCCGCGGGTCCGCGACCGACCGCATCGCCACCAGCTCCGCGAGCTCGACGCGCGCCCGAGGCATCAGTTCCGCCACCCGCTTCCGGAGGTCCATCGCGCTCACCCGGCCTTCTCGGGACAGTAGGCCCGCAGCACGCGCAGTTGCGCCTGGTGCACGGCCTCGGCCGGGAGCAGCCCGGGCCCGCCGGCACTGACGTTCGCCGCCCGGACGAGCGCGGCCTGAGGGTCGGCGCAGACCGCACCCGCGGCCACCCGCGCCGGCCGGAAGAGCAGGTATCCGGCCACCAGCAGGCCGCCGAGCACGACGCCCACGACGACGTAGAGCGCGGTTCGCTGCGGTCCGGTCGAGCGTTCGTCCACTGTGGTCACGACGGGTTCACCTCCGGCTGTCGCCACGACGGTTTGCGCAGGCGGTAGAACAGGAACGGCACCAGCAGGCCGAGCCCGAGCGCGCCACCCGCGACGATCGCGAGGTACAGCCACGGGCTGCCCGAGCCGAACTGCGACGGCGGGACGAAGCCCACCAGCAGCGCGGCCAGCGAGGCGCAGAACCCGATGCCGCACAGGCCGAGCAGCATCGGCGCGCGGAAGCCGCGCGGGTGGTCGGGGAACTTCCGCCGCAGCCGCACCGCCGCGACGAACATCAGCAGGTACATGATCAGGTACACCTGGGTGGTGATCACCGAGAAGATCCAGTACGCACTCGACACGTTGGGGATGAACGCGTAGCACAGCGCGATCAGCGTGGTGACCGCCCCTTGCGTGACGAGGATGTTCTGCTGCACGCCCCGGCCGTTGAGCCGCTGCAGGAACGGCGGCAGGTACCCCTCCTGCCGGGCGATCAGCAGCAGTCCCTTCGACGGGCCCGCCAGCCAGGTGAGCATCCCGCCGAGCGAGGCCAGCACGAGCATGATGCCGATCAGCGGGGTCAGCCACTGGATGCCGAAGCTCGCGAAGACGGCGTCGAAGGCCTGCATCACGCCGGCCGTGAGCGAGAGCCCCTCGGCCGGGACGATCCAGCTGATCGCCAGCGCGGGCAGGATGAAGATCAGCAGCACGAGTCCCATGGCCAGGAACATCGCGCGGGGGAACTCCTTGCCCGGCTTGCGCAGCGACGACACGTGCACCGCGTTCATCTCCATCCCGGAGTAGGACAGGAAGTTGTTCACGATGAGCACCAGGCTCGCCAGCCCGGCCCACGCGGGCAACAGGTTGGCCGCCGACATCGGTGCCGCGGACGGGTGACCCTGGCCGAGGAACACGATGCCGAGGATCACCAGCAGCGCACCGGGCAGCAGCGTCCCGATGACGAGCCCGCCGCCGGCCAGCCCGGCCACACCCTTCGTGCCGCGCGAGGAGATCCAGACGCCCGACCAGTACGCCACCACGATCACCGCGGCCGTCCACCACCCGCTGCTCGCCAGGTCCGGGTCGAACACGTACGCGAGCGTGCCGGCGACGTACCCGAGCAGGCTCGGGTAGTAGAAGATCGTCATCGCGAACTGGCACCAGACGGCCAGGAAGCCCGCCGGCTTGGAGATCCCGAGCGCCACCCAGTTGTAGACCCCGCCCGGCCAGCCGGACGCCAGCTCGGCCGAGACCAGCGAAGTCGGCAGCAGGAACACGATCGCCGGGACGACGTAGAGGAAAACGGCCGCCAGGCCGTACACGGCCATCGTCGGCGAGGGGCGCAGGCTCGCGACGGACCCGGTCGTCATCAGCGCCAGCGCGACCCAGGAGATCCACGCGGCGGCGGGTGGCCGGGCGTGCCGGCTCCCTTCGGCGGGTGGCGGTCCCGCGGGTTCCGGGGACCGGCGCGGTCTGTTGGTGGTGGTCATGGCAGTCGGCCTCCAGGGCTCGCCTCGACGGGTGCCTCATCGTGTTCCGGGTGGCTCGCCGCCGGGTCACCCGCGGCGGGCGAGACCAGCTGCTCAGCCGAGGGCGGCATCGAGCGTGACCGCCGCGTCGATCAACGCCAGGTGCGTGAACGCCTGCGGGAAATTGCCCAGCTGCTCGCCGGTCGGGGCGATCTCCTCGGCGTAGAGCCCGACGTGGTTGGCGTAGGTCAGCATCTTCTCGAAGGCCGTGCGGGCCTCCTCCAGCCGTCCGGCCCGCGCCAGCGCGTCGACGTAAGCGAAGCTGCACAACGAGAACGTGCCTTCGGACCCCGCCAGGCCGTCCGGGGACGCGGCCGGGTCGTAGCGGTAGACCAGGCTGTCGGTCACCAGGTCCGCCTGGATGGCGTCGAGCGTCGAAAGCCACAGGGGGTCTTTGGGCGGGAGGAAACCGGTGCGGGGCATGCGAAGCAGCGCCGCGTCCAGTTCCTCGCCGGTGTCGTGCTGGACGAAGGCGTTGCGCGTCCGGTGCCAGCCGCGGGCCAGGATCTGGCCGTGGATGCTGTCGCGCTGCCACGTCCAGTCCTCGACCGGCGCCGGGCGGCCGTGCGTGGCGGCCAGGCGGATACCGCGGTCGAACGCGACCCAGCTCATCAGGCGGCCGTAGGTGAATCGCTTGCGGCCGCCGCGGGTCTCCCAGATGCCCTCCTCGGGCTGGTCCCAGTGTTCGCCGAGCCAGTCGAGGGCCGCACGCAGGGCCTCCCAGCCCTGGTGGGGGAGCTCGAACCCGGCGCGGTCGGCGGCGAAGACGCTGTCGAGGGCTTCGCCGTAGATGTCGAGCTGCAGCTGCCCCGCCGCGTCGTTGCCGACCCGGACCGGGCTCGACCCGCGGTATCCGGACCAGTGCGCGAGGCTTTCCTCCCGCAGGTCCGTCGTGCCGTCCACCCGGTACAGCACGGCGAGGGGCCCGCCCGGGCCACCGCGACCTTCGCGGATGCGGTCGCCGAGCCAGCCCCCGAACCGGGCCGCCTCCTCCGCGAACCCGAGCGACAGCAACGCCGAGACCGAAAACGACGCGTCCCGGACCCACGTGTAGCGGTAGTCCCAGTTGCGCTCGCCGCCGAGCTGCTCCGGCAGTCCCAGCGTGGGCGCGGCGACCAGGCCGCCGGTCGGCGCGTAGGTCAGCAGCTTGAGCGTGATCGCCGAGCGGTCGACGATCTCCCGCCAGCGGCCGCGGTAGGTGGAGCCGGCCAGCCAGGCGCGCCACCACTCCACAGTGGACTGAAACAGCGCCTCGAACTCGGCGACGCGCATCTCGCGCGGCGGCGCGGAGGCATCGGTCTCGAGCACGACCCCGCGGACCTGGCCGGCCGTCAGGGTGAGACTCAGGTGGACGTCCCCGCCTTCGACGCGCACCTCGGCGAGGTTCTCGTCGCCCGGCTCGCGGACCGCCTGCAGCGTCAGGGAAGTCTCGCGCGCGACGAACACCGCGCCGTTCGCGACGAGCATCGCCTGGTGCGGCCGGCGGCCGTAGTCGAACCGGGGCGCGACGACGACGTCGAACGTCATCCGGCCGCGGACGCAGCGCACCAGCCGGGCGATCCGGTGCCGGGTGGTGGCGGTGTCGCCGGCGGGCGGCATGAAGTCGACCACCTCGCCGAGGCCGTCCGGGCCGGCGAACCGGGTGATCAGGACCGCGGTGTCCGGGTGGTACATCTGCGAGCTCGCGGTGGCGCCCGCCGGGCGGATCCGGAACCGGCCGCCACGCTCGTCGTCGAGCAGGGCGCCGAAGACCGACGGCGAGTCGAAGCGCGGGGCGCAGAACCAGTCGATCGACCCGTCGGTCGTCACCAGCGCGGCGGTCTGCAGGTCACCGATCAGCCCGTGCTCGGCGATCGTGGTCTCGGTCATCGTTCCTCCATGGGGGCACCGGATTTCCTCGCTGCACCGTCGCCCGGGCCGGGCGGCACTGCCTCATCCCCGCGGGGTGAGGTGGCCCGGTCGCCGCGCCGCCACTGTGGGCGCCACCCGAGCAGGAAGGCCCGCCGATGATCGTGCTGCCCCTGGCCCTCGCCCAGTTCGTCGCGAGCTACGCGGCCACCACCATGACGGTGGCGGTCAGCGCCATCGCCGCCGATCTCGGCACCACCGTGATCGGCGTGCAGACGGCGATCACGGTGTTCACCCTGACGATGGCGTCGCTCATGGTGCCGGGCAGCAAGCTGAGCGACCTGCTGGGCCGCAAACGCTGCTTCCTGGCCGGGCTCGCGGTGTACGGCACCGGCGCACTGCTGGCCTCCGCGGCGCGCGGTCCGGGACTGCTGATCGCCGGCTACTCGCTGCTGGAAGGCGTGGGGTCGGCGCTGATGATCCCGCCGATCTACATCCTGGTCACCGTGACCAGCCGCGATCTCACGGCCCGCGCGCGGGCCTTCGGCGTGGTCAGCGGCGCGGGCGCGTTGGGCGCCGCCGCCGGGCCGCTCCTCGGCGGCCTGGTGACGACCTGGCTCGGCTGGCGCGCGTCCTTCCTCCTGCAGGTCGTCCTGGTCGGCGTGATCGTGGTGCTGGCCCTGCGGATCGTCGAACCGCCGTCGCCGCCACGCGAACGGCGGTTCGACGTCACTGGCGCGATCCTGTCCGCCGCCGGGTTGTTCTTCGTGGTCTTCGGCGTCCTGCAGACGGGCACCTACGGCTGGCTGGTGTCACGGGCGGACTTCGCCGTCGGCGGGATCGTGCTGCTGCCGGCCGGCGGGCTGTCGCCGGTGTGGCTGTTCGCCGGGATCGGGGCCGCTTTCCTGTTCGGGTTCTTCGCGCACGTCCGCGCGCGGGAGCGGAAGGGCCGGGAGGCCCTCGTGCCGTCCGGGCTCTTCCGCGACCGCGGCACCGGGCTCGGCCTGCTGACCCAGCACGTGCAGTGGCTCGTCCTGCAGGGGTCGTTCTTCGTGGTGGCGGTGTTCCTGCAGGAGGTCCGCGGCTACGACGCCATCGAGACCGGGCTGATGCTGACCCCCGCGACGATCGGCATCCTGGCCGCCTCGGCGGCCGCGGGCCGGATGGCGCGGCGGCACGCCCAGCGCAGTCTCGTCCGCGCCGGCTTCCTCATCACCGTCGCCGGCCTGGCCCTCGTGCTGCTGCTGGTCCGCGCCGACTCCGGGGTGGCGAGCGCGGTGCCCGGCCTGTTCCTGCTCGGCGCCGGCGCCGGGATCATGCTGACGGCCTCGGTGAACCTGGTGCAGTCCCGCTTCCCGGACAGCGCGCAGGGCGACATTTCGGGAGTGTCGCGCAGCGTGTCGAACCTCGGCTCGTCGGTGGGGACGGCGCTGGCCGGGTCCGTCCTGGCCGGGACGCCCCACCTCGGCGGGCGCTCCTTCGCGCTGGCCCTCACCACCCTCGGCGTCGCCGCGGTGGCCGGGCTGATCGCCGCCCTGCTGCTGCCCGAGTGAGCGCTCCTTTGTGGACGACCGCTGCACCGCGGTGACGATCACCCGCAGGACCACGCCCAGCACCACGAGGTCCGCGACCATCTGCAGGGTCACCAGCACCCGGGCGCCGGTGGCGATCGGGGTGATGTCGCCGAAGCCGACGGTGGTGAACACGGTGACCGCGAAGTAGAGCGCGTCGGTCCGCGTCAACGCCGTGCCGAACGAGCCCGCGCCGGCGTGGGCGAGCACGTAGTAGCCGTCGGCGAACAGCAGGAGGAACAGCGGGAGGATGAGGGCCAGCGCCTGGACGCCCTGCCACGCCGGGAAGGGCGAGCGCAGGATCATCCGCACCTCGCCGACGACCAGCAGCACGACGAGCGCGAGCCCGGCGGTGAACAGGACCGCGGTCCACGGCCGCAGGGCCTGGTCGACCGGGAGCAGGTAGTAGAGGCAGACCAGCGCGGTGACCGTGAGCAGCGGCCGGAGCACCGCGAGGTGGACGAACCGCCACCGGCGGGTCAACGCGCCAGGGCCTTCCGCTTCAGCTCCTGGTATTCGGCGTCGTCGATGACGCCCTCCTCCAGCAGCCGCCGGGCCTCGGCGATCTGCGCCGCGCCGTTGTTGTCCGATGTGGACACTGAGCGCACGTAGGCGTCGAACTGCTGCCGGGAGGCCGTCTCGCGGGCCCGCTGCCGGTCGAGGACGTGCCGGCCCTGGGTCACGAAGTAGAGCAGGATGCCGAGGAACGGCAGCAGGATGAGCAGGACGGTCCAGCCGGCCTTGGCCCAGCCGGACACGTCGGCGCGGCGGTACAGGTCGCCGAAGGCCACGAACAGCAGCCAGAACCAGGCGATCCAGCAGAAGAACACCACCATCGTCCACATGAGATTGAGAAACGGGTACTCCGCGCTCGCCAGGGCCATGACTTCTCCTCGTCCGGGATCGGGGCCAGGCACGCTCGCACGTGCCCGGCCCACTCGACCGGATCCCGGGTGCGCCCGCCTCACCCACCGCGGGTGGGGCGAACCCGCGCCGGCGGCCGCCGCCGCACAGCGCCTTGCCCCGACAGCTTGGGCCGCGCGCCCGGCCTTCGTCGATCCCGGACCCCAGCGGTCAGACCGAGAAGTCGGCGACCTCCGCGTCCAGCAGGCCACGTTCCTGGGCGATCGCCACGGCCTCCCGCCGGCTGCGGACGTCGAGCTTCGCGTAGATGCCGCGGACGTGGGTCTTGACCGTGTTCGGCGAGACGGTCAGGTCCTGGGCGATCTCGTCGATCGACCGCTGCGTCGGCAGCAGGCGCAGGACGCTGCGCTCGCGTTCGGTCAGCGGGGCCGGCATCGGCGGGGTGCGCAACCGGCGGCGGACGGCCAGGATCTCGCCCGCGAACCGCTCACCGGCGCCCAGCCCGCCCAGCCGGCTGGTCAGGAACCCGATCAGCTCGGGTGGGGCGAACACGAAGGGGAACCGGACGCCGGCCGGCTCGGCCGCGCGCAGGGCCTCGTCCAGCTGCCGGGCCGCCCAGTCGCGCGCTCCGGCCGCCAGTGCCACCTGCACCCCGAGCAGCGACGCCTCGATCGCCACCCACGCCAGTGCCATGGGGACCTCCTCGTCCTGCAGGGACCGCAGCACCGTGGCCGCCGCGTGGTGGCGGCCGAGGCGGAGCTGGGTCCGGGCGCGCATCAGCAGCAGCTCGCCCGAGCCGGCCAGGATCGGCAGGGCCCAGCGGACCGTCTCCCTCGCCTGGCCCGCCGCGCCCAGCCGCAGGGCGGCCCGCTGTTCCAGCACCGCGCACAGGGCCGCGTGCCCGGTCGGGCAGGCGCGTCCGGTGCCGAGCCGGGTGCGCGCCCGGCGCATCCGCCGCAGTCCCGCGTGCCAGGCGCCGAGTTCGAACTCCGCGGCGCCCCGCAGGGTTTCGGCGAACAGCCGCAGCTCTTTGGCCGCCCGCGCGGGTGCGTCCCCGAGGAGCTGCCCGATCCGCTTCGCGTGCCTGAGGCACTCCGCCGGTTCGCCGCACAACAAAGCGCTGTACGCCAGCAGCGCCCCGGCTTGGGCACCCTGGAGCGATCGCGGGGGATCCTGCCGCGGCAGGCGGCCCCCGGCCCGGCGGGCCAGCGTCTCCATCGCCCGGTAGTCGCCGTCGTGGCAGGCCAGCTCGGCCAGCAGGGTGAGGCACTGGGCGACGGTGAAGTCCTGGTGGACCCGCTCGGCGGTGCCGAGGACCCGCAGCAGGGCCTCCCGGGCGGGCTCGCGCTCGTCGCGGGCGATCAGGACACCGGCGCGGTGCAGGGTGGCGACGCCGCCCAGCCCGGCGTCGGCGGCCAGCTCCTCGTCGACCTGCCCGGCCACCCGCGCGGCCCGGGCCGGGGTGTGGTCGAGCTGGGCGAGCCAGGAGTACGTCAGCTGCCGCAGGACGGTCAGCTCCGGCGTCGGCCGCTCCGGCCACGACGCCTCCGCCCGGGCCAGCTGCAGTCCGGCCGCCGACGTCTCGGCCGCCTCCAGGTACAACCCGGCGGAGATCAGCGCGGCCGGCGGATCGGCCGGGATCCGGCGCTCGTCCAGCAGAGTCAGCGCCAGCCGCAGGACGTGGTGCTCGCCCGCCAGGAACAGCGTCACCGCGTGCTCGCGCAGCAGCTCGCCGACCCGGGTCGGATCGCCCGAACGGACGCTGTGGAGCAGCGCCGGCGCGGGCCCGTCGTGCGCGGCGAACCAGCGCGCTGCCTTCTCGTGCAGGGCCCGGGTCCGGTCCGGCGCCCGCCGGTACAGCTCCGCGCGCAGGTAGGTGCGCAGCATCGGCAGCACGCGGTGGTGCGGCGGGGTGCCGCCGGAGTCGACGACCTGAGCGGCCGGCTCGCCGAGCCGGCGGAGCATGGCCTCGGCGTCCGTGCGGCCCGAGAGCACCGGGGCCAGCCCGGCCGGGACGTCGTCGCAGATGCTGATCGTCCGGAGCAGTTCCCGTTCCGCCGGGGTGAGCGCGGCGAGCACCTCGTCGGTCAGGTAGGCCAGTACGGCGCTGTCGCGGCCGGTGGCGAAGTCCCGCAGGCTGCCGTGCCGGGCCGCGCTCGCCGCGGCGAGCCGCAGTCCGGCCGGCCAGCCGCCGGTCCGGGCGACCAGCTCGGCCACCTGGTCCGGCAGGATCGCCGGCCCCGTGGTGGCCAGCAGGGTGTTCGCCTCTTCCGCGGTGAACCGCAGCCGGGTCGCGCCGAGCTCGACGAGCCGGTCGGCGAGCCGGGTCCGGCCGAGCGGCAGCGGCGGTTCCCGCCGGCTCGCCACCGCCAGGCACAGGCCGGCCGGCTGGTGGCGGACCAGCGCCCGCAGCCCCTGCCACGGACCGGGGGCGGTGATCTCCTGAGCGCTGTCGAGGACGAGCACGACCGGCTCGGGCAGCGCGTCCAGCGCGTCGGCGACCTGGGCCAGGAAGGCGAGGTCGGTGCTCGGCACCTCGGGTACCGCCAACCGTCGCACCGGATTGCCGTCCGGGATCCGGCGGCAGCCGCCGAGGGCTTCGAGGACCGCGGACCAGAAGAGCCGGTCGTCGTTGTCGTCGGCGTCGGCCGACAGCCAGGCGACCGTCGCCTGGGCCCGGCTCCGGGCCCACTCGGCGAGCAGCACGGTCTTGCCGAACCCGGCCGGAGCGCCGACGAAGACCATGGCCGCTTCGCCGGCGCCGTCGAGAACGGTCAGCAGCCGGGGCCGCGACACGAGGTCCGCCGGCGGCGCGGGCACGGTGATTTTTGCTCTCGGTACCCGTCTTCGGGTCGGGACATCGTGGCATTGCCGCATGTCCGTTCCTCCTTCGCGATCGGTTCGGAGACAATCCCGGCGGATCCTGCCACGCAATTGCCCGGCTCACCCGCTGCGGGCGAAGAGAACAACGGCGGTGCGCACAATCGTGTGCCGGGTGAAAAATCGTGGAGAAACTTCCGGGAAACGGTCACGGCGATTCACCGTTTCCCAGTTCTGCTGGCTCGGGCCGGGTGAGGTCGTGGTCCTGGACGTGGTCCGGACCGGCCGGATCAGCGCCGGTTCGGTGCTGCTCGGGCTGGCCGTCGCGCTGTCCGCCCTGACCCCGGTGCCCGAGCTGCGGACCGGCGTCCGCGCCGGTGCCGACCTGGTCGCGCGGCTGATCTTCCTGCCGGTCCGGGGCTGGTCGGCGGTGCTGGTGCTGCTCGACGCGGCGCTGGTCGCCCGCGCGTGGTTCTCGGCCGGCCGGACCCCGCGCGACCGGGGCACCCGGTGAGCCGGGCGGGCGCGAATTACGTCTTCCGAGGCGGCGGCGCCATTCCGGAACGGGCCGCCGAAGGCGTCGAGGATTTCCGCGGTGTGCTCGTCGTGCCGGCGCCGCCGGACACGATAGTTTTCGGGACCGTCGGCGATCCCGGAAGCCTTCCGCTGATCCTGCGACGGCTCGAAGCACTCGGGATGCACGTGCAATCCGTGCACCGGGTCCGGGAACTGCCGGTCGTGGTGCACCGCGTGGAATGACCGGTGTCACGGCGCGGTGGCCGCCGTGACGTGCCCGAACCGGATCGCCTGCCGCAGGGCCGCGTGGTCGCGTTCGTTCTGGTCGGCGCAGGCCACCGCGAACCGCTGCACGGCCTCGGCGAACGCCGGGCCGGAGCCCAGGTAGGCGGCGATCGCCAGCGCGTCCCCGGTGCGCGCGTGGGCCCGGGCCAGCGTCCACCCGCACAGCCGCGCGTGCGCGCGCAGGACGTCCGGGGTCATCGCGGTGACGTCGCCGGTGGCCTGCTGGTCGCGCAGCCGCCGGACGTGGAAGTCCACGGCCCGGCCGTCGAACTCCGCGCGGGCCCAGCCGAGGAAGACGTCCCCGGAGGCCTGGATCAGCCGCTGGCCGGTGGCGACCCGCCGGCCCGGGCCGCCCGGCACGGTGGCGCCGGTGTACTCCTGCAGCACCGACGGCCGGGCTTCCTTCAGCTGCAGGAACAGCGGGTCCCCGGTGCCGGTGTGGGCGAGCAGCACCACCCAGCACCGGGTGCCCGCGTCACCCGGCCCGGTCGCCGTGCGGGCCGCGTCGGCCAGGCGGTAGCGGTCCAGCAGCGCTCTGCGCGCCGGGCCGAGCGTGCGCCGGTACTGCGTCAGCACGATGCCGAGGCGCTCGAGCAGCGTCGCCGGATCGCCGTCCCCGGCCAGGCGGCCCGCCGGGACGACCGACGGCGGCCGCGGGGCCAGCCGCAGGTGCCCGTCGCGGATTTCGGTGAACCGCCGCGCCCCGGCGCCGCGGTGCTGCGCCGGGCCCAGCCGGTGGGCCGCGACCACGCGCAGCGTCCGGGCGTCCGGCGGGGCGAAGAAGATGTCGAGCGACGTGCGGCGCGCGAAGTCGTGCATCGCCAGCCGGTAGGCCTCGACGGCGGCGAGCACGGTGCGCCGCCGCAGGGCCGGCGCGTGGCCGTTCTCCCGGCTGGTGACCTCGAAACTTGCGGCCAGCCGTTTGACGTCCCATTCCCACGGCGCGGGCAGGGTCTCGCCGAAGTCGGCGAAGTCGAACACGAGCCGGCGGCCCTGGGCGGGGAACAGGCCGAAGTTGGCGAGCTGGGCGTCTCCGCACGCCTGGACGCCGAACCCGGTCCGCGGGGTCAGGGCGAGGTCGGCCGCCGCGGGGAGCGCGGCACCGCGGAAGTAGGCCAGCGGTGAGGCGGCCATCCGGCCGTACCGCAGCGGCCGCAGTTCCGGGACCCGGTCGCGGTCCTGGCGGGCCAGCAGGGACAGCGGATCGGCGCGTCGGAGGGCGCTCGGGAACTCGGCGTGGCTGTCGGCCGGGACGGTGGCGCGTGCGGCGCGGGCCCGGGCCATCCGCACGTCGGGGGCCGCGGTCTCGTGGTCGGTGAGAGTCATGGGACGGATCGTCGGCCGCGGCGCCTGCCGGGGCGTCGCCCGCCGGGGGTGAAGCGGGGAGTCATCCACCACGGGTGACGACCCGCGGCGGCGCGGGCCGCAGGGTGTGCCGTGGAGGTGCGGTGATGACGAAGCGGACGCCGGGCCCGGAACGCCGGTGGGTGCGCCACGGGGATCTCCCCGCCGGCCCGGGTCCGGTGCGGCGCTTGGCCATCCCGTCCGGCCGGCCCGCCGGCGCTCTCGGGGGAGCGCGCGGGGCGGCGAACCTCCCGCAGGGACCGCGGCGGCGCTCGGGGGCGCCGCCGCGGTCCGGCCGGCGGGTTACCGCGGTTCCGGCTGCGGTGTCTCGTCGAAAGCCTCGCGCAACCGGGCTTCCTCGACGTCGGACAGGTTCGTGCTCAGCAGCGTGGCCCCGGTTTCCTTGAACGGCTCGACGACCCGGTCCAGCACGGTGTTCTCGGACATCACGAACAGCGCGGACGTCCCGGGCGTGACCTGGGACCGGACGGTGTCGATGAACTCCGTGTCGATCCCGACGTGGCTCAACGACCCGGTGAGCGCGCCGATCGCCGCACCGACGGCCATGCCCAGCAGCGGCACCAGGAAGATCAGGCCGAACAGCAGGCCCCAGAAGCCCCCGCCCAGCGCGCCGGCGCCGGTCAGGTTGCCCAGGTCCTTGGTCTTCGGCTTCTTCCGGCCCTCGGGCCAGGTCACGTAAGCCGCATCGGCGATCGAGATCAACTGCTGCTTCTGCAGCTGCCGGAGCAGATCCAGTGCGTTTTCGGCACCTTCGACGGTCGGGAACCGCCAAACGGTCAACGTGGACACGACATCCTCCTCGGTTCGGATCGGTGGTCGTGCCGAACGGTTCCCCGGGTGCGGGCGGGCGGCATCGCCCACGCCGTGTGAGCCCGCGGCCGGGACGGGTGATCTCACCTTGGTCGGGCGAGGACCGGTGAACCGGCAACCGACCATGATCGCCCGGGTCCGCAGCCCTCCCGAGGAACGAGGAAGAGGATCATGACCGAACCCATGCAGCCCCGGGCCGGAACGACCGGCGCCCGGGCACCGCTCCCGCCGGACCGCGCCGTCGCACGGTCGCGACGGGTCGGCTGGATCTGGTTCGCCGGGGCGATCACCGTCCTGGCCGGACTGTTCAACGTGGTCGAAGGCACGGTCGCGCTGTTCGACCGGGACTACTACGTGATCGGCCCGTCCGGCTTGCTCGTCTTTTCCCTGGCCGGCTGGGGCTGGCTCCACCTGATCGTCGGCATCCTGGTCGTGCTGACGGGCATCGCGCTGTTCACGGGCGCGCAGTGGGCCCGGGTCGTCACGGTCGCGCTCGCCGGGTTCAACGCTCTGGCGCAGCTGGCTTTCCTGTCCGCGTACCCGTTCTGGGGCGTGATCGTGATCGCCCTCGACGTCCTGGTGATCTGGGCCGTCATCGTGCACGGCGACGAAGCCACCTACGAGATCTGGTGACCCCGGCGTCCCGGCCGGACGCGGGAGATCAGTAAAGTCGTCGCCCTCCGCCCGGCGTCGACCGCGGATCCGGGGCGCATTCTCCCGACAGTCGAGAGGTTCACGTGCCCGATCGAACGACGCTCCCGCCCCGGCCGGTCCCCGGTGTGAAGGTCGCGGTGCCGCGGCTGCCGGGCAGTTTCGTCTCCCGCCCGCGGCTGGTGGCGGTGCTGGACCGCGCCACCACCCGGCCCGTCACCGTGGTCCGGGCACCGGCCGGGGCCGGCAAGACCACCGCGCTCGCCGACTGGGCGGGCGACGGCCACGACGTCGCCTGGGTGTCCCTCGACGAGGACGACAACGACGAGTCCCGGCTCTGGGCGGCGATCCTCGGTGCGTTGCGCCGGTGTCCCGCGGTGGCCGGCGACCGTGGTCTGGACCGGCTCGGCCCGCCGCCGGCCGGGCGGCGGCGGGCCTTCCTGGCCGACCTGGACGACGCGCTCGCCACGTCGGCCGGCCCGGTGCGGCTCGTGCTGGACGACCTGCAGGAGGTTTCCCGTGCGGAACCCCTCGAGGCGCTCGCGGCCTTGGCCCGGCACCTGCCCGCCGCCCTGCGGCTGGTGCTCGTCACCCGGGTCGAGCCGCGGCTGCGGCTGGCGCGGCTGCACGTCGAAGACGTTCTGTCCCGGGTGGAGGCGGCCGAACTCCGGTTCTCCACCCGGGAAACGGCGAACCTGCTGCGCGCCACCGGAAGCGTGGTGAGCGACGACCGCGTCCGGGAGCTCACCGAGCGCACCGGCGGCTGGGCCGCGGCGCTGGGCTGGGCCGCGGTTTCGGTGCGCGACGCCGACGACGCGGACGGCCTGGTCGCCTCGGTGACCGGCGACGAGCGGGCCGTGGCCCGGTTCTTCGCCGACGAAGTCCTCGCGCGACTGCCCCGGTCGACGGCGGATCTGCTCCGGTGCCTGAGCGTCTGCGACGCCGTCGGCGCGACGCTGGCGGTCCGCCTGTCCGGCCGCGCGGACGCCGGGGCGCGGCTGGACGAGCTCGAGCGCGCGATGGGGCTCGTCACCCGCACACCGGCCGACACCTACCGGCTGCCGCCGTTGCTCCGCGGATTCCTGCGGGCCGAGCTGGCCCGGCAGGACCCGGGGCGGGTGCTGCAGCTGCACGGGATCGCTGCCCGCTGGTACGCCGGCGAAGGGCGGTTCGGGGAGGCGCTCCGGCACGCCGTCGCGGGCCGTGACCGGCAGCGCGTCCTCGTCCTGGCGAAGGAGCACGCCCTCCGGCAAGCACTGGCCGGCGACGGCGAGCCGGTGCGGATCGCGCTCACCTACCTGGGCGCGGCGACGGTCGCCGAGCACCCGGCGCTGCGGCTGGCCTCGGTGGTGGAGAACATCCAGCGCGGCCTGCCCGCCGAAGCCGCCGCCGACCTCGGCGCAGCCGACCACGACGGTGATCTGTGGCCGCTCGCCGCCCGCCACTTGGCTCTGGCCACCGGGGAACGTCCCCCGGAAATCCGGCTTCCCACGGTTCCGCCGTCCGGGTTCGACGCCTGGTACACCCTCGATCGCGCGTGGCGGTCGCTGCGGCGCGGGGCGCGGCGGCACGCCGTCAGCCAGGGACAGGAAGCCCTGCGCCTGGCCCAGGGGGAGCGGCTCGACCACCTCGTGCTCCACAGCAGACTGGCACTGGCCGTCGCCACGGCCGTCAGCGGGGACCACGTGGCGATGCGGCGGGCCTGCACGGGCGCGCTCGCCGTCGCGCGCCGGCACGGCTGGCGCCGGTCCCCGGGGGTGGCCGAGTGCCACCTGATGCTGGCCTACGACGACCTGATGCGCGCCGAGCCGGTCGCCGCGGCCCGGGAGCTGGCCCAGGCCGCCGCGGCGGAAGTGCCGGGCGGCGCGCCGCTGCCGGTCCCGCTGCGCGAGTTCTTCGAAGGCATGGTGCGTTTCGACAACGGTGAACGCACGGCGGGCTCCCAGGCGATGCGCGCGGCCCGGCACCGGCTCGCCGGCCTGGAGCTGCCGCCCGAGCTCGCCGGCGTGTGCGGCGTCGCCGAGTACCACGCGGCCCTGGCTCTCCCCGAAGGCGTCCACGCGGCGGAGGTGCTCGCGTGGATGCACGAGCGTCTGCCCGGGACCGGCGAGCTGGCCCTCCTGCGCGTCCGCGCGCACCTGGCCGCGGACGAACCGGCGGCGGCGGAAGCGGTCCTGCGCGACACCGCGAACGCGACGGCGTTGCTGCCGGCCACCCCGGTCGGCCGTTGTCTGGCGGAAACCGCGCTGGCGCTGCGGTCCCACCGGCGCACCAAGGCGCTGCACGCGCTGGACCGCGCACTCGCCCTCGCCCGTCCGAACGGGCTGGTGCGGCCGTTCGCCCTCGCCGACCAGCAGGTCGCGCACCTGCTGATCGACCACTCCGGCGGGTTCGGTGCGCTGGACCGGTTCGCCCAGGCGGTCCGCGGCCGGCTCGTCCCGCACGCCTCGGCGAGCAGCCTGACCGATCGCGAACAGGTGGTGTTGCAGCGGCTGCCGTCCCAGCGGTCGCTGGACGAGATCGCGTCGGATCTGACGGTCTCGGTCAACACGGTGAAGACGCACGTGCGGGCGATCTACGGAAAGCTGGGGGTCAACAACCGGCGTTCGGCCGTCGTGGTGGCCCGCCAGCACGGCTTGACCTGAGCCGTCATTCCCGGCGCGGGGCGGCCAGGAGCGCCTCGGCCCAGCGGGCCCGCGGGTCGACGTCCACCAGCAGCGCCTTGGCCAGCAGCGTCGCCGGGACGGCGAGGACGGCGCCGAGCGGGCCCAGCAGCCAGGTCCAGAACACCAGCGCCAGCACGGTGACCAAAGTGGACAGACCAACCGAGCCGGCGACGAACCGCGGCTGGATGAGGGACTGCACCACGAAGTTCAGCACGGCGTAGACGACGAGCACGATCAGCAGGCTGCGCCAGCCGCCGTCGAGGAGCGCGATGACGGCGGGCGGGGCGACGCCGATCACGAAGCCGACGTTCGGGATGTAGTTGGTGACGAAGGCGAGCAGGCCCCAGAGCAGGGCAGCCGGGACACCGAGCAGGGCGAGCGCGGTGGTGTCGAGGGCGGCGACGAGTCCGCCGAAGACGGTCGTCACGACCAGGTACCGCCGGGTGCCCGAGGCGAATCCCCGCAGCGCGGCGGAAATCCACGGCCGGTCGCGCGCGATCTGCCCCAGCCGCTGCCCGGCCCACGCGGTTTCGGCGCTGAGGAAGAGCAGCAGGGCGAACAGGAAGGCCAGGTTCGTGACCAGGCCGCCGACGCCGGCGAGCAGCGAACCGGCGAAACCGACGAGTTTCCCGGTGTCGAGGGAGGACAGCATGGCCCGCAGCTCGGGTTCCCCGACGCCGAACCGGCCGAGGACGGTCAGGCCGTCGTGGAGCAGCTCGTCGACGCGGCCGGTGTAGTGGGGGATCAGGGCCGAAAGCTGCGCGACGGAGACCACGAAGACGAGGAAGAAGCCG
Organism: Amycolatopsis sp. cmx-13-12; assembly: GCA_049998155.1. Classification (GTDB taxonomy): domain Bacteria; phylum Actinomycetota; class Actinomycetes; order Mycobacteriales; family Pseudonocardiaceae; genus Amycolatopsis. Next base: position 504,049 of record JAEBES010000005.1, read on the forward strand.
ACGAGGATCGCGTAGACGGTGACGACGAGCACGCCGACGGTCAGCCACCGCGGCAACCCCTTGCGGCGCAACCAGGTCCGCACCGGATCGAGGGTGATGACGACGACGAGGGCGAGGAAGACGGGCCCGGCGAACCAGGCGACGGCCCGGATGCCCCCGAGAACGACCACCGCGGCGGCGGCGCCGAGCAGCACGACGAGCGCGCGGGGCAACCCGGCACCGCCGGTCCCGGGCCCGGTCTCGGGAGGCCACGGAACCGGCGGCGGTTGCGCGCCGCGGCCGAACCGGTCGGCGAGTCCCCGGAACGGACGAGTCGCACGGCGATCCCGGCCCCGGCGCCGCCGGGGCTTGCGGAACCGGTGAGCCGGGACATCGGTGAGCGTGGCACGCACCATGCGAATCCTCCGGAGACGAGCGACGGCCACCCCACGGTGTCGGGATTCGGGACATCCGGCTTCACCTGGTGCGGGGGAAAGCGGCGAGCGAGGCATTGCCCGGCCGGGGTTCCGGAAGGTTGTAGAGCGGGCGCCGACCAAGCCCGGTTCACCCCAGGCGGACCTTCAGGTGTCTCACCTGTTCGAAAAGCAGGTTGGCCACCAAACTCGCACCCCACCCAGACCCCCCACCACCCCGATCCGAAGCCAGCACGCGGACGGTGGTGCCGGGTCAAGGCACGCTTTCCCGCCTTGACGCGGTACCACCGGCCGTAGTGACAATTCAGGCTTCGGGGTGGTGGGCGCCGGCCAAGCCCGGTTCACCCCACGCAGCGCAGTCGCGGACCTCGAACCCGCGGCCCGGAAACACCCGCTGCACGAAGAACTCGTGCACCGCGGGATCCTCGTCCGCGCACCCGTCCGCCAGCACCGCAACGCGGTACCCGCGGTCGGCGGCGTCGTAGGCCGTTGCCGCGACCATCGCGCTCGTCGCCACTCCCGTCAGGGTCACCGCGTCCACGCCGCGCGCGCGGAGCACGAGATCCAGGTCCGTGCCCGCGAACGCGCTCGCCCGCCGCTTGCGGACCACCACGTCCTCCGGCAGCACCGGCAGGGCAGGCTCGATGCCCGGGGAACCCTCGTGGAACACGTCGCCCGCCTCGAAGAACGCGGCGAACAGCGCGTTGCCGGGCGGCAGGTCCGCGCGGTTGACGCGGAACGCCGTCTGGACGTGCACCACGAGCGCCCCGGCCGCCCGGGCCCGGGGCACCAAGTCGCCCACCGGTCCCAGCACCCCGCGCGTGAACTCGAACTGGTCGGTGATGCCCCGCTGCAGATCGCCGACGATCACTGCTTCGCTCATGACCCCAGCTTGCCGAAGAACTCCGTGCACGGGGACACCGATTCCTCCGGCGCCCGGGCGGTGTCCAAGTCTCCGGAAGCGGCGCAAGGCCGATGACCGGAGGCAAGGAGACGCGAGTGCGCACCAGGACTTCACCCCCACCGGTGACCCCGGCCGCGGGGGCAGGCCGGCGAAGATGGGTGCTGGTCATCGCCTCGGTGGCGTCGCTGATGGTCGTGCTCGACGCGCTGGTCGTGGCGACCGCGCTGACGGCGATCCGGAGCGACCTCGGCGCGTCGGTCACCGAGCTCGAATGGACGGTCAACGCCTACGGCCTGAGCTTCGCCGTCCTGCTCATGACCGCGGCGGCGGCCGGTGACCGCTGGGGGCGGCGCCGGGTCTTCGCCGCGGGGGTGACGCTGTTCGCGGCGGCGTCGCTGATCTGCGCGGTCGCGCCCGGGGTCGAAGTCCTGATCGCCGGTCGGGTGCTGCAGGGCGCCGGGGCCGCGTTCGTCATGCCGCTCGCGCTCGCCCTGCTCGGGGCCGCCTTCCCAGCAGAGCTGCGGCCCAGGGCCCTCGGGGTGTTCGCGAGCGTCAGCGGGGTGGCCGTGCCGCTCGGGCCGCTGCTCGGCGGCGCGGTGGTGGAAGGCATCTCGTGGCCGTGGATCTTCTGGATCAACGTCCCCATCGGGGCGGCGCTGGCGTACTTCGCGCTGACCCGGATCGAGGAGAGCCACGGCCCGGACCCGGCGCTGGACGTCCCGGGCCTGGTGCTGGCCGGCGCCGGTTCGTTCGGGGTGGTGTGGGGCCTGGCCCAGGGCAACTCGGCCGGGTGGACCAGTGTGGCCGTCCTCGGGCCGCTGGTCGCCGGCCTGGTGGCGCTCGGCGCGTTCGCCGGGTGGCAGCGGCGAGCGGCGCACCCGATGCTGCCGCTGCACCTGTTCCGTTCGCGCCGGTTCGCCGCCGGCAACGCGGTGATCTTCTTCCACTGGGCCTCCGCACTGGGCGCGGTGTTCTTCATGGCCCAGTTCCTGCAGGACGGACTCGGGTACGGGCCACTGGCGGCCGGGCTCGGGCTGGCGCCGTGGGGGTTGACGACGACGGTCGTCCCGCAGCTGGCGGGCCGGCTGGTCGGCCGGTTCGGCGAACGGCCCTTCGTCGTGGCCGGGCTGGGGTTGCACGCGCTCGCCATGGTGTGGCTCGCCCTGGTCGCCGGGCCCGCGATCGGCTACTGGGTGATCGGCGTGCCACTCGTGCTGTCGGGCACGGGGATCGCGATGTGCCTGCCGGCGGCGCAGAGCGCGGTGCTGACGTCGGTCGCGCCGCGGTTGCTCGGCAAGGCCTCCGGTGCCTTCAGCGCGATGCGGCAGCTGGGCGGGGCGTTCGGCGTCGCGGTCCTGGTGGCCGGGTTCTCGCTGGCCGGCAGCTACGCGTCCGGTGCGGCGTTCTCCGCCGGGTTCACCGTCGCCGCCGTGGTCAGCGCCGTCCTCGCCGCGGCGGGTGCGGCGGCCGGTTCCCTCATCCCCCGACGTTCCGCGAAGGAGTAGCACATGTCCAAGGCCGATCTGCTGCGAGAACTGCACCACGGGAAGCTGCTGGTGCTGCCGAACGCGTGGGACGAGGAGAGCGCCGCGCTCGTCGTCGAGGCGGGGTTCCCGGTCGTGGCGACGTCGAGTGCGGCGGTCGCGGACGCGCTGGGGTACGAGGACGGTGAACGGGCACCGTGGCGGGAGATGTTCGCCGCCGTGGCGCGGATCGCCCGTGCGGTGCCCGTTCCGGTGACGATGGACGCCGAGGCGGGCTACGGCCTGGAGCCGGACCGGCTCGTGGCGGAGCTGCTGGGCGCCGGCGCGGTGGGCTGCAACCTGGAGGACACCGACCACCGGGCCGGGGGACTGGTGGCCGCGTCGGCCCAGGCGGACCGGCTGGCCGCGATCCGCGCGGCGGCCGGGGCGGCGCTGGTGATCAACGCGCGGATCGACACCTTCCTGCCGCCGAGCGGGTGGTCCGGACCTGCGCGGACGGCGGAGGCGATCCGGCGCGGGCAGCTCTACCGCGAGGCCGGGGTGGATTGCGTGTACCCGATCGGGATTTCGAGTGCCGCCGACCTCGGGGAGGTGGTCGACGGCGTGCCCGGGCCGGTCAACGGGAACACCGGCCCGGAACTGGATCTGGACACCCTGGCGTCGCTGGGGGTCGCCAGGGTGTCCTTCGGGCCGCGGTTCCACCGCGCGGGGCTGGCGGCGATGCGCGGCTCGCTGGAGGAGCTGCGCCGCGCGGCGGGGATGGCGGATGCGTGAGGGGGCTACAGGGTCTCCGGAGGTGCCCGCCGACGAGGTGATGCTCGCCGCCGCACTCCAGCACGCCGTCGCGTCCGCGGGAGGAGTCGGGCTCGCCGACCTCGACCGGCCCTCGGCCTGCGCCGGCTGGACCGTCGCCGAAGTCCTCGCGCACCTCGTGCGCTCCCTCCGCTGCGTGGCCACCGCACTCGCCTCCGGCGTCGTCCCGCCGGTCCCACCGCCCCGAACCGGACCGGGCACCGCCCGGTCCCTCCGGCGCGACCTCGGCGAAGCCGCGGCCGCGCTCACGGCCGCGGCCACGGATCTGCGTGGCCGGCGCTCGGTCGCCGTCGACGGGCTGCCGCTGCCGTGCCACCAGCTGATCGTCGTGGGTGCCATCGAAGCCGCCGTCCACGGCTGGGACGCCGACCAGGCCAGGCCGATCCCCGACGACCTCGCCACCCGGTTGCTCGCCGAACTGCCGTCGGTGCTCGGCCGCGGCACCCACCTCGGCTTGTTCGCCGAGCCCGTCGCCCGGCCGCCGGGGTGCGGCCCGGGCGGCCGGCTGCTGGCCGCCCTCGGGCGGGATGATCGACGATGTCCATGACGAACGAGGAGCGGATGGTGTCTGCCGAGGAACGGCTGCGGGACGAGTTCGGCTCGCTGCGCCCGGCGCTGGTCGCGCACTGCTACCGGATGACCGGGTCGCACCAGGACGCCGAAGACGCCGTCCAGGAGACCTACCTCAAGGCCGCCCGCGGCGTGGACGCCTTCGAGGGGCGCTCGTCCCTCAAGACCTGGCTCTACCGGATCGCGACCAACACCTGCCTCACCGAGCTGAACCATCGGAGCCGGCGAGTGCTGCCCGCCGGGCTCGGGGCGCCGTCGGACGATCCGGGGACGCACGTCTTCGCCGACGACTCCGTCGCGTGGCTCGGGCCGCTGCCCGACGCCGTGCTCGGCGATCCGGGGGAGGTGGTCGTGCGGCGCGAGTCCGTCCGGCTCGCGCTGGTCGCCGCGCTGCAGCACCTGCCGGCGCGGCAGCGGGCGGCTTTCCTGCTGCGCGAAGTGCTTTCGTGGTCAGCCGCGGAGATCGCGGACACGCTCGGCATCAGCGTGCCCGCGGTGAAGAGCCTCCTGCAGCGGGCGCGCGTCCGGCTCGACGAACTCGACCCGGACGACCGGGTGCCGCAGCTCGGCCCCGAGGACGAGCGCGCCCTGCTCGACCGCTACATCGCGGCGTTCGAGGCGGAGGACACCGCGGCGATCCGGCGAGTCATCCAGGACGACTTCAGCCTCGAAGCGGTGCCGCACCCGGTGTGGTTCCAGGGCGTCGAGGTGTGCCTGCCGTTCCTGGAACGAGCCTTCGCCGCGCCGGGCGGCGCGGCGCGGTTGCTGCCCACCCGGGCCAACGGCCAGCCGGCCGCGGGCAGCTACCGCCTCGACGCATCGGGAGTCCGCCGCCCCGACGGGCTGTGGGTGTTCACGATCACCGGCGGCCGCTTTTCGCGGGCGGTCAAGTTCCACGACCCGCGGCTGGTGACGGCGGCGGGGCTGCCCGCCCTTCTCTAGCGCGCAGGGAGGGCCGGTTTCATGCCCGGACCCGGCGGACCACGAACAGCCCGACGGCGACGGCGATCGCGGCGAACACGACGTACTGGAAGATCGACGCGTACCGCTCGACGAGCGCCCAGTGCTCGCCGAGCAGCCAGCCCGCGACCACGAACCCGGTGTTCCAGACGAGGCTGCCGGCGGTCGTGTAGAGCAGGAACCGCCCGAACGGCATGCGTTCGACGCCGGCGGGCAGGGAGACGAGGCTGCGGAAGACGGGGATCATCCGCCCGAAGAAGACCGCTTTGCCGCCGTGGCGGGCGAACCACGCGGCGGTCCGGTCGAAGTCCTCGGTCTTGACGAGCGGGATCCGGCTCACCAGCCGGCGCGTGCGGTCGTGCCCGAGCCGCAGGCCGATGAGGTAGACGACGACGGCGCCGGCCACCGACCCGAGGGTGGTCCAGAAGAGGGCGCCGCCGAGGGTGAAGGCGCCCTGCCCGGCGGCGAACCCGGCGAGGGGGAGGACGAGTTCGCTGGGCAGCGGCGGGAAGAGGTTGTCCAGCCCGACGACGAGGGCGGCGACCGGCCCGCCGAGCGACTCCATGAGCCCGACGGCCCACCCGGCCACCCCGGTGAGTTCCCCGGGAGCGGCGGGGGATGCGGTCATCGGGACTCCTCGGGGTGTCGAGCGGGGACAGCGGTGGGGTCGGGCGGCGGCAGGTCAGGTGTGCTGCTGGGGTGGCTCGACCGGGCCGCCCCGCGTGCCGAGCCCGGACGGGCCGGAGCCGCCCCGCGGGCCGGACCCGGCCTGGCCGGAGGCGTGCCAGCGCCACTGGGCGGCCAGACCCAGCTCGGCCGGGCCGCCTCGCGGGCCGAACGCGTCCGGCCCGGCCGGGTCGGAGGCGCGCTGGTGCTGCTGGGCGGCCTCGACCAGGCCGAGCCCGGCCGAGCTCACCCGGTGCAGGCCTTGGTCAGCGCCGTCACCTGGTCCGCCTTCTTCCGGACCCACTCCGCCGGCCTCTGCGCCAGGTCGTCGACCGTCGTCTCGCGCAATGTCGTCGCCAGGTCGTTGATCGCTTCGGCCGCCGTGGTGTTCGCCGCCTTTGCGGCCAGGCCCGTCAGCTCGTCCGCCGCGGCGTGGGCGCGGTCGGCCGCCACCTGGGGGTTGCTCGGGTCCGGGTTCGCCGTGGCGATGCGGACCGCGTCCGCGCAGACCGCCGCCGTCGAGGCCGCGTTGCTCACCTGGCCCGCCGTTTCGGCCGCCGCGCCGCAGCCCGTCAGGGCCAGCAGGAGGCCTCCGGCGAGGAGGGTCGTGGTCCGGCGCATCTTCATTCCTTCCGGGAGACGGTCGAGGTTTTCCACAGGCTGGCCGTGACCGCCGCCACGAGGATCGCGGCGACCACGCCGAGCGAAAGCGCCGTCGGGATCTTCCAGACGTCCAGCAGCAGCATCTTCACGCCGACCCAGACCAGCACCAGGGCCAAGCCGAGCTTCAGGTACACGAACCGGTGCATCACGTCGGCGAGCAGGAAGTACATCGCCCGCAGGCCGAGGACCGCGAAGGCGTTCGACGTGAACACCAGGAACGGTTCCTGGGTGACCGCGAAGATCGCCGGGATCGAGTCCACCGCGAAGACGACGTCGGTGACCTCGATCAGCACCAGGACCGCCAGCAACGGCGTGGCCACCCAGCGGCCGGCCTGCCGGACCAGGAACTTGCCGCCGTGGTCGCCGTCGGTCGTCGGCACGATCCGGCGGAACACCCGCAGCACGGGGTTCCGCTCGTAGTCGACCGTCTCGTCGCGGTGCAGCGCCATCCGCACGCCGGTGATGACCAGGAACGCGCCGAACACGTACAGGATCCAGGCGAAGCTCGCGATCAGCACCGAGCCGGCGGCGATGAAGACCGCCCGAAACACCAGGGCCCCGATCACGCCGTAGAACAGGATGCGGTGCTGGTACTCGCGGGGCACCGCGAAGTAGCCGAAGATGATCGCGAACACGAAGACGTTGTCGACGGCCAAGGACTTCTCGATGACGTAGCCGGCGAAGTACTGGCCCGCGAACTCCGCGCCCCACACCCACCAGACCACGGCGCCGAAGGCGAGCCCGAGCACAACCCACGCGCCGGACCACGCCAGCGCGGACCGGACGCCGACGACGGGCGTCTTGCGGTGGGCCGCCAGGTCGACGGCGAGCATGGCCAGAATGACGCCGAGCACGGCGGCCCAGGCCCAGAACGGAACGGTCACGACACACTCCTCCGGTTCGGTGACGAACCGGAGGTCTCCCCGGTCACCTCGACGGTGACGCCGGCACCGGGCTGCACACGGGCAGCCGGATTGACGATGCCGGACCGGGCGGGTACTCCCCTCCGATAACGATGCTGCCACCAGAATGACGAACTGCACTTCGTCTGTCAAGTTCGGACGTCTACTGTGGCCGGTATGGCTTCGTGGACGTTCCTCAGCAACCACGCGCACGTTCTGCTCTGCGTGGCCGCGGATCCCGACCGGACGCTGCACGACATCGCCGAGCGGGTCGGGATCACCGAGCGCGGCGTGCAGCTCATCCTCGCCGACCTGATCGCCGAGGGCTACTTGGAGCGGGAGCGCATCGGGCGGCGCAACCACTACAAGATCCACCCGGAAGGCCGGCTGCGTCACCCGTTGGAGGCGCACCACCGGGTGGCTGACCTGGTCGCCGCGCTCGGCGTGGAACCCGCGGCCCCGGTGTGAGACCCGGACCGGGCCTCAGGACGCCGCGGTGACCAGCCAGGCCGCGGAGTCGCCGGGCACGGCGCCGCCGCCGGATCCGGTGCTGCCGAGCACGACCTCGCCCCACTCCGCGGGCGGGGTGAACACCGCGGTCCCGGTGTTGACCACGCACACCAGCCTGCCGCGCCGGAAAGCCAGTACCGCGTCGTCGCCGGTGCCGAGCCACTCCACCGGCCCCGGCGCGCCGAGCCCCAGCTCCCGCCGCCTCGGGATGGCGCGGCGGTAGAGGTGCAGCGTCGAGGCGTCGTCCTGCTTCTGGACGTCGACCGCGTACCGGGCGAACCAGTCCGGCTGCGGCAGCCACGGCACACCCGTGCCGAACCCGAAGGCCGGGCCGTCCGCCGTCCACGGCAGCGGAACGCGGCAGCCGTCGCGGCCTTTCTCGAGGCCGCCGCTCCGGTGGAACACCGGGTCCTGGCGGGCCTCGTCGGGGAGGTCCTGGACCTCCGGCAGCCCGAGTTCTTCACCCTGGTACAGGAACACCGAGCCCGGCAGCGCCAGCACCAGGAGCAGCGCCGCGCGGGCCCGCCGGTCGCCGAGGTCCGCGTCGACTTCGCCGCGGGGCCGCATCAACGCCGCGAAGGCGTCGTTGCTCGCCGGGGCCGGTTCGGGGCGGACGATGCCGTAGCGCGTGACCGCCCGGTGGACGTCGTGGTTGGCCAGCGTCCACGCTGCTGGGGCGCCGTGGACCTCCGTGCGGGCGGTGGCCCGCTCGATCGCCCCGCGCAGGGCGTCGCCCCGCCACGGCTGGACGAGCAGGTCGAACGAGAACGCCTGGTGCAGCTCGTCCGAGCGGAGGTAGTCGTCCAGGTCGGCCGGGTCCGGGACCCAGACCTCGCCGACCAGCAGCAGGTCGCGGTCCGGGCCGTAGCCGGCGGCCAGCGCGTGCCAGCGGCGGAAGATGTCGTGCACCTCCGGCCGGTTCCAGCTGTGGGCGTTGTAGCTGCCGTCGGCCGGGTCCCAGTCGCGCAGGGCCGCGTCCTTGATCAGCCCGTGGCAGACGTCGATGCGGAAGCCGTCCACGCCGCGGTCGAACCAGAACCGCAGTACGTCGTCGAAGTACGCCAGGACCTCCGGGTTGCGCCAGTCGAAGTCCGGCTGCTCGCGGGTGAACAGGTGCAGGTACCACTGCCCGGGCGTGCCGTCGGATTCGGTGACCCGAGTCCAGGCCGGCCCGCCGAAGACCGACTGCCAGTTGTTGGGCGGCTCGTCACCCCGGCCGTCGCGGAAGACGAACCGCGCGCGCTCGGGCGAGCCGGGGCCGGCGGCCAGCGCCGCGGCGAACCACGGGTGCCGCTCCGAGCAGTGGTTGGGCACCAGGTCCATCAGGATCCGCAGGCCGCGGGCGTGCGCCTCGGCGACCAGGCGGTCGAACGTCTCGAGGGTGCCGTACTCCGGGTTGACGCCGTGGTAGTCGGCGATGTCGTAGCCGTGGTCGGCCTGCGGTGACGGGTAGCAGGGGTTGAGCCAGATCGCGTCGGCACCGAGCCCGGCGATGTGGCCGAGCCGCCGGATCACCCCGCCGAGGTCACCGACGCCGTCGCCGTCGCTGTCGGCGAAGGAACGGACGTAGAGCTGGTACACCACCGCGTCGTCCCAGAACGAGCGCGGGCGGGAGGAAGTCGGAGACACCCCGCGATCTTCGCACGCGCCGGTGGTTGACTTGCGGCATGCCGCTGGGGACGCACGAGGTCGAGGTGTTCGAGAACGCCAGGCCGAGGCTGGAAGCCATCGCCTACCGGTTGCTGGGGTCGGCGAGCGATGCCGAGGACGCCGTGCAGGACACCTTCCTGCGCTGGCAGTCCGCCGGCCACGAACTGGTCGAGACGCCCGAAGCGTGGCTGACGAAGGTGCTGACCAACCTCTGCCTCAACCGGCTCACCTCGGCGCGGGCCCGGCGGGAGACCTACGTCGGCCAGTGGCTCCCGGAACCGGTCTTCGCCGGCGACCGGATGCTGGGTCCGTCCGACACGGTCGAGCAGCGGGAATCGGTCTCGATCGCGATGCTCACGCTGATGGAACGGCTGACCGCCAAGGAACGCGTCGTGTACGTGCTGCGCGAGGCGTTCGGCTACCCGCACAGCGAGATCGCCGAGGTGCTCGACCTCACCGAGGCCAACTGCCAGCAGATCCACCGGCGGGCCAAGCAGCACCTGGTCGCCGACCGGCGCCGGGTCGAGGTCGACGCGGCGGCGGCGCGCAAGATCGTCGAGGAGTTCCTCGCCGCGGCGCTCAGCGGCCGGACCGACTCCCTCGTGAAGCTGCTGGCCGACGACGCGATCAGCATCGGCGACGGTGGCGGCGCGGTCTTCTCGGTGCCGCGGCCGATCACCGGTGCCCTGCGGGTGGCGCGCTTCCTGCGCACGCTGTTCACGCCGAGCGAGGCCAAGTGGGAGATGATCGGCGGCCGCCCCGACCTGTACGCCGCGGTCGCCAACGGCGGGCCGGCGCTGGTCATGGTGGTCGGCGACCGGGTCGTCGGGGTCTTCGCGCTGGACGTGACGGCCGACGGCATCGCGGCCGTGCACGCCCAGGCGAACCCCGCCAAACTGGCCCGCGCGACGCGCCACTGGGACGCCTCCGCACTCGGGGAACCGCTCGCCGGCAACTGGTGACCCAGCTCACAGCGAAGTGCTGTCAGGTTTCGCGCCGCCGTCCGGTTCAGGGAGCACAGACCGACCGGACAGGAGACCAACCATGAAGCACCGCATCGTCGTACTCGGGGCCGGGTATGCCGGAGCCAACGCCGCCGGGCGCCTCGCCAAGCGGCTGCACCCCGCCGACACCGAGATCACCCTGGTCAACGCCGAGCCCGAGTTCGTCGAGCGCGTCCGCATGCACCAGCTGGCGACCGGCCAGGACCTGAAGCCCCGCCTGCTGACCGACGTCTTCGCGGGCACCGGCGTCCAGGTCCGGATCGCGCGGGTCACCGCCGTCGACGCGGAACGGAAGACCGTCGCCCTCGCCGGCGGCGACGAGCTCGGCTACGACACGCTCGTCTACGCCCTCGGCAGCACCGCCGCCGACGTCCCCGAGCACGCCCACAGCCTCGCGGGCAAGGAATCCGCGCTGCGGTTGCGCGAGCGGCTGGCCGGCCTCGCCGCGGGCGGGACCGTGCTCGTCGTCGGTGGCGGCCTCACCGGGATCGAGGCCGCTACGGAGATCGCGGAGGCCCGGCCGGACCTCGAGGTCGCCCTCGCCGCCCGCGGCGGCCTCGGCGACTGGCTGAGTGAGAAGGCGCGGAGCCACCTGCGGAAGGCATTCGACCGGCTCGGCATCACCGTGCACGAAAACACCGGCATCGCCGGTGTCGAGCCGGCCGCGGCGGTCACCGCCGACGGCCGCACGATCCCGGCCGGGGTGACCGTCTGGACGGCCGGGTTCGCGGTTCACCCCCTGGCCGCGGCCACCACGCTGGAGGTCGCCGAGACGGGCCAGATCGTCGTCGACGAAACGATGCGGTCGGTCTCGCACCCGGACGTCTACGCCGTCGGCGACGCCGCGTACGCCCGCGGCGCGCACGGCACACCGCTGCGGATGTCCTGCGCTTCGGGGATTCCGACGGCGCAGCTGGCGGCCGACGTCATCGCCGCCCGCCTGGCCGGACGCCCGGTACCCGAGAACAAGATCGGCTACTCGGTCCAGTGCGTGAGCCTGGGCCGCCACGACGCCGTCATCCAGCAGGTGACCCCGGACGACCGGGCCAAGCCCTCCGCGGTGACCGGGAAGACGGCCGCCCGGATCAAGGAACTGATCTGCCGGTCCGCGGCCTGGAGCGTCGCGCACCCGACGATGTTGATGCCGTCCCGCCGCCGGCACACCGCTCCCGCCGGGGAACGGGCGACGGCGGCCGCCTGACTTCGCCGCAAGGCCGGCCGCCGGAACAGGGCGTCACTTCGGCAAGGCGACGTGGGCGGTGACACCGTCGGGCCAGGTCAGCGTAACGCCGTCCGCGGTGATCGTCAGGGAGGGGTCGGGGTCATCCGGACCCCCGCGGTCCAGGACCACCACCGCGGCGAACACCGCTCCCGGTTCCGGCGGCCCCTCGACGTACGGGATCGCGGTCCACTCGCCCAAGGGGGAGACGCCGGACTCGACCGCTACGTCCGCCGTGGTGAAGCCGCGCAGCGGACGCACCTGCGAGCGGAGGTCCGGTGTCCGCGCGGCGGCCACCCCGGGTTCGATCGCCGGCCGGGAAGCGCCCGACACCGGCCAGCCGCTCAGCCGCACTGTGCCGGCCGGAGCACCGTCGAGCCGGGCGAGCCGCACTTCCACGCCGTGCCGCACCACGGAAGCCACCGTCAGCTCCGGCCCGGCCACCACCGGCCCGCTGCGGCCGGAGCCGTGGTCGGGGGAGTCGTCGCCGGACGTGTCCACCCAGCGGACCGGGCCCTGGGACGCCGCCGCCAGCACCCCGCCGGGCAGCTCGATCGCGTAGCACGTCGAGAACCCCGCGCGGTGGCTCGCCCGGCCCTGCGCGTCGAGCACGGACACCGTGTTGTCGGGAACGGCGGCGAGCGGGAACGTCGCCGTCGAATAGCCGAGGCGGGCGTAGAGCGGCGAGTCGGCGCGCGGGTCGCCGGGGCGGGCGTGGTCCGTACCGTGGTTGACGACCAGGGCGATGCCGTCGCGACGCCGTCCCGACACCAGCCACCCCGGCGCGCTGACGACCCGGGCGACGTCCCCCGTCTCGATCGGCAGCGGCTCTTCGACAGCCGTCCACACGGGATGGTGCGCGGGCAGCGCGAGACCCAGCAGGCCTTTCGCCGCCCAGTACGGCGACCCCGGGCCGGAATACGCCTGGCGCATCGCGGGCCAGGCGTGCTGCCAGCCAAGGGTGAGCAGGTCGCCGGAGGCGCCGAAGTGCCGCACCATCCCGCCCGCCACCCGGCGCGTCAAGCCGGGGGACAGCCCGGACGTCCCGGTGAGCGCACCCACCCAGAACGGTGCCGCCGCCGCGAAGCGGTAGACCAGGCTGCGGCCCTGGAGCAACGGCGAGCCGACGCTGCCGACCAGCCGGACGGCGTCGTCGAGGTACTCCCGGAGGTCGGCGCCCCACCGCAGGCGCAGGGAGCCGGGGCACAGCGTGCCGGTGACGTCGAACAGGTGCGTCCACAGCAGCGGGTACAGGTGCAGCGCCCAGCCCGTGTAGTGGTCGTAGGCGCGCTCGTCGCCGTCGCTGAGCCAGCCGCCCGGCCGCCGCAGCGACGCGTGCACGGCGAGGTCCTCCTCGATGTCCGCCGCCGACCACGGCCCGCCCACCTCGCGCAGGAACGATTCCACGACGATCCGGAACCACACCCAGTTGATCGGCGGGTAGGGCTGCCCGATCACCGTCGCGAGCCAGGCGACGACCCGGTCGCGCACGCCGTCGTCCAGCCGGTCCCACAGCCACGGCCGGGTCAGCTGGAGCACCAGCGCGATCGACGCGGCCTCCACTTTGGACTGATCGAGCTCGTCGGGCCGCGGCCACGCCTCGGGTGACGCGGGATCGGTGCCGGCCGCCAGCCCGCGCGCGTACTGCTCCAGCACCCCGCCGGGATCCGCGCCGCCCTCCCCGGCGACGCGGAAGCCGGCGAGCAGGAAGGTCCGGGCGAACCCTTCCAGGCCATCCGAGACGCGACCGTTTCGGCTGGCGGGGCCGGGCAGGTCGATCCGCGCGCCGGTGGGCGACCGGTACGCCCCGGCCGCGGCGAGCAGCCGGTCCGCGTACGCCGCCCAGTGCGTGCGGGTCCACCCGGTGTACGGCGACAGCCGGCGGTCCTCGGTGGCGGTCATGCTTGCACGGCCAGGGAATGCCGGGTCAACGGGGCCCGGGGCGGCAGGCCCGCAGCGTAGCGCTCCAGCTCGTCGAGTGCCTCGGCGCTCATCCGGCGGGTCTCCGAACCCAGCGAACCCGCGATGTGCGGCGTCAGCACAACGTTGGGCAGGTCGTAGAGCGGGGACCCGGCGGGCAGCGGCTCGGGCTCGGTGACGTCGAGGACCGCGTGCAGGCCGTCGGCGGCGCAGGCGTGTTCGAGCGCCTCGGTGTCGACGAGCGCTCCGCGCGCGGTGTTGATCAGCACCGCGCCCGGCGGCAGAGCGGCCAGCTCGGCGGCGCCGATCATGTGCCGCGTCTCCGGCAGCGACGGCGCGTGCAGGCTCAGCACGTCCGCCTGGGGCAGGGCGTGCGCCAGGGACGCGGGCTCGGCGCCGGCCGCCCGGATCTCGCCCGGGTCGGCCACCGGGTCGACGACGAGCACCCGGGCCAGGTCCGGCTGCCGCAGCAGCGCGGCGACCCGCCGTCCGACGCGGGAGAAACCCACCAGCACCACCGTGCGGTCGCGGCCGGACAGCTCGCCGCGCTGGTCGCGGTAGCCCCAGTCCTCCCGGAACTTCCGGGCGTCGGCGGCCAGGAACGGCACCTTCTTGAACGCCCACAGGATCGCGCCCAGCGTGTACTGGGCGACCGGCTCGGCGTTGGCGTCGGCGGCCGTGGTGACCAGCAGACCCCGGTCGAACACCGCCGCCCCGACGTGGTCGCGGACGCTGCCGGCCGCGTGCAGCACCGCCCGCAGGTTCGGCGCGGCCCGCAGGACCGCGTCGTCGAGCGGGGGACAGCCCCATGACGTGATCAGCACCTCCACCTCCGCCAGCCGCGCGCGCACCGGGTCCGAGGCCAGTTCGTCGGTGCACAGCGGCTCGCCCACCCGGGCCGTCGCGCGCAACCGGGCGAGTTCGCCCGCGCCGAACTGCAGCTCCATGGTGTCCCGCGCCATCACCAGCAGGGTCTCCGGGCGGCGCGTCACTTGACGCTGCCCGCCGCCAGCCCGGACCGCCATTGCCGGTGCAGCAGGACGAACGCGACGACCAGCGGCAGCACGGCCAGCAGCGAGCCGGTGATGACGAGCGGGTTGTACTGCGGGAACTGGGTCACCCGGGTGCTCCACTGGTACAGGCCGAGGCTCATCGGGAACAGCTTCGGGTCGGTCAGCATCACCAGCGGCAGGAAGAAGTTGTTCCAGATGCCGACGAACTGGAACAGGAAGATCGTCACCAGTCCGGGCCGCATCATCGGCAGCCCGATGGTGAAGAACGTCCGCAGCTCGCCCGCGCCGTCGGTCCGGGCCGCTTCGAGGACCTCGCCGGGCACCGCGGCCTCGGCGTAGACGCGGGCGAGGTAGACGCCGAAGGGGTTGGTGAGCAAGGGGATGAACACCGCCCAGAACGTGCCGACGACCTCCAGCTGCGACGCCAGCAGGTACAGCGGCAGGGCGAGCGCGGTCGTCGGCACGAGCACCCCGGCCAGCGTCACCGCGAACAGCGCGCGGCGGCCCGGGAAGTCGAGCTTCGCGATCGCGTACCCGCAGGCGGCGCAGATCAGCGACCCGAGCACCGCGCCGAGGCCGGCGTAGAGCAGCGAGTTGCGGATCCAGGCGAGAAAAACGCCGTTCTCCTGGGTGAACAGCGCGCTGAGGTTGGCGCCCAGGTTGAACTGACCGAACTCGAACGCGCCGGTCGTCGAGAAGTCGCCGACGGACTTGGTGGCCGAGGTGATCAGCCAGATCAGCGGCAGCACCGCGTACAGCGCGGCCAGGACCAGCAGGACGTGCACGACCGTGCGGGACGTCCAGCGCGAACCCGGTTTCCGGGGGTTCCGGGTGGCGGAGCCCCCGGCCCGAGGCGAAGCCTCGGATGGCGCTGCTGGCGAGAGGGTCACCGGGACCTCCGGGTGGACAGGCGCATGACCAGCGCCGACAGCAGAGCGGAAACGAGCGCCAGCACCACGGACGCGGCGGCGGCGCGGCCGTAGTCGTTGGCGATGAACGCGGCTTCGTACACGTAGAGGCTCGGGGACCAGGTGCTCGTCACCGAGCCGGTGAACCCGCGCAGCACCAGGGGTTCGGTGAACAGCTGCAGGGACCCGATGACGGTGAACACGAGGGCGACGAACATGGTCGGCCGGATCATCGGGACCTTGACCGACCACGCCGTCCGGACGCCACCGGCGCCGTCGGCGCGCGCGGCCTCGAGGACGTCACGCGGGACGGCCTGCAGCGCCGTGTAGAAGATGATCATGTTGTAGCCGATCCACTGCCAGGTCGCGATGTTCACGATCGAGGGCAGGATGCCGGTCTTGCCCAGCGGGTCGATCGGCAGGAGCGCGGTCAGCCCGGAGGTGGGGCTGTACAGGTAGGCCCAGATGAGCCCGGTGATCACGGTCGGCACCGCGTAGGGCAGGAAGACCGCCAGTGACCACAGGCGCTTGAGCCGCACGACGGCCGAGTCGATCAGCAGGGCCAGCAGGAGGGCCAGGCCGAGCATGATCGGGATGTGCACGAGGACGAAGAGCGCCACGTTGCCCAGGCTGGCGTGGAAGGCGCTGTCGGTGACCACGTCGACGTAGTTGCCGAGCGCGACGAACGCCCGCGTCGGGCCGGAGAAACCCAGGCCGGACAGGCGATCGGTGAACAGGCTGAGGTAGAGCGCGTAGGCGATGGGCACGAGCACGGTGGCGGTCAGCAGGATCGCGAACGGCGCCGCCAGCACGAGGCCGGCGCGGCCGCGGCCACGGGCGCCCCGCACCGGGACACCGGGACGGGGTGGTGCCGACGCGCTGGCGGCGCGTTCCGGGGTGAGGACGGTCATCAGGCTTTCCCTTCCAGCACGGTCAATCCCCGCTCCCGCAGGGCGGCGACGGCGTCGGCCTGCGTCCGGCGGACGGCGGTGGCCAGGGTCGTGCCGCCCGTCTTCACCCCGCTCATGCGGTCGACGACGGTGGAGAAGATCCGCAGGGCGTTGGGGCCCCACGTCCAGTCCGGGACGCGCCGGGCGGCTTCGTCCAGCACGTCGTACACCGGATCGCCGAGGAAGTACCCGCCCCGGTAGGCCTTCCGGGCCACGTCCCGGCTCGGCAGGTAGCCGGGGAACGGCGTCGTGAACGTCGTGCCGATCTTCGCGACGGCCGGGTCGGTGCTCAGCCAGCGCAGGAACTTCACGGCGGCGTCCGGCACCTCGCTCTCGGCCGAGACGGCGAACGCGCTGCCGCCCTGCACGCCGTTGGCCGGGACACCGTCCCAGGTCGGCATGGTGGTGACCGCCCACCGGCCCTTGTCCTGCGGGATCGACTTCACCAGCGAGCCGACGCTCCAGGACGCGCCGAGCAGGCCCCACAGCCGTCCGGTGTGCATCGCGCCGATCCAGTCCTGGTCGCCGGTCGGGGCGGTGGCGACCAGGCCGTCGCGGATCATGCCCTGCCAGTAGTCCGCGGTGCGGAGGGTGCCTTCGCCGCTGATGTCCACCCGCCACGAGCCGCCGTCGACCCGCCACCAGGGATCGCCCGCCTGCCAGCACATCCCGGCGAAGAACGAGCCGTCGTTGAGCGGGAACGTCGTCACGCGCGCGGCCGGGTCGGCCTTCTGGACGGCCCGCGCGGCGGTGCGGAAGTCGTCCCACGTGCGCGGTACCGCGATGCCGTGCCGGTCGAAGAGGTCCTTGCGGTAGTAGAGGACCATCGGGGCGAGGTCCATCGGGACCGCCCAGGTGCGGCCGCCGGGCCGCACGCCCTGCCAGGCCGCGGGGGAGTAGCCGCGCTCGAGGTCCGCGAGGTCGCCGGTGAGGTCGCGCAGGCCGCCCGTGGTGAGCAGCTGCGGCAGGCCCTGGTACTCCGCGTGCAGGATGTCCGGGGCGTTGTGGGCGCGCAGCGCGTTGGTCTGCTGGGCGTAGCCGCCCTTGAGACCGGACGCGATCACGTTGAGCTCCACCGAGATGTCCGGGTGCGCGGCGTTGAACGCGGCGACGTACTTGTCCATGCCGGTGAGCCACGACCAGATGGTCACCCGGGTGGCGCCGGACGCCGTGGTGGTCGACGCGCAGCCGCCGAGCAGTCCGCCGGCCGCGAGCCCGGCCGTGGCCGATAGGAACGTCCGGCGGTTCAGCCCCGCCGATCCCCGAAGCGTCATTGCTCCTCCGTCGAAGTGATGGCTGTCACTGTCGGGCTGTGCCATAGTGCGAGTCAACAATTCAGGTCAAAACCGATCACAAACGATCAGAAGCGAAGGGGACACCGTGGTCCTGCGCGCTTTCTTCGACGGCTGTCCGGTGGCGCGGCCCGCCTTCCCGGACGTGCGTGACCGGGCGGTCTGGGCCGCGGCCGACGGTGCCGCGCTGGTCGCCGACGCCCGCGCCGTGCTCGGCCGCCCGGCCCCGGTCCTGACGGCCACGGCGTGGGCCCGTACGTTCCGCGACGGCGTCCGGACCGACTACGAAGACGCCGCCCGCGAGCTGCGCGAACGCGTGACCACGCTGGTGCTGGCCGCGGTGCTGACCGACGAAGTGTCCTTTGTGGACGCCGCGGTCGACGGCCTGGTCTCCCTGGCCGAGGCGACCACCTGGTGCTGGGCGCCCCACGACCGGCACGCGGCCGCCCGCGGCGAAGTGCTGGCCGATCCCGACGACCCGTTCCTCGACCTGGGCGCCGCCGAGGTCGCGTCCCTGCTCGCCTGGGCCGATCACGTGCTGGGGCCCCGCTTCGACGTCCGGGCGCCGGGACTGCGCCGTCGTCTGCGGCGCGAAGTCGAACTCCGGGTCCTGACGCCGTTCGAGCGCGTCCGCGACTGGCACTGGCTCGGCCTCGACGGCGACGCGCACAACTGGAACCCGTGGATCCACAGCGCCGTCCTCACCGCCGCGCTCCTGCTCGTGGACGACGAAGAGCGGCGGCTGCGGCTCGTCCGGCTGGTCGTCGAAGGCCTCGACCACTACGTCGCCGTGCTGCCCGGCGACGGCGGCATCGACGAGGGCGTCGCCTACTGGTGGCACGGTGCCTGCCGGCTGCTGGAGTGCCTCGACCTCCTGGCCGCCGCGACCGGTCTCGACGCGCGCGATCTTCCCGTGCTGGCCCAGCTGATCCGCTTCCCGCACCGGATGCACCTGGGCGGCGACGCGTACGTCAACGCGGGGGACGCTCCGGCCCGCCTGCCGCCGGCCCAGCCGTGGCACGTGCTGCACCGGTGGGGCGAGCTGCTCGGCGACGACGACGTCCGGGCGCACGCGGTGAGCCGGGCGCGCGCGAGCGGGCGGCCGGTGTGGCCGCAAGCCGGTCTGGGCCGGGCCTTGTCCGCGTTGACCGACCCGGGCTGGCGGAAAGCGTGGGCGGGGGAACCGGACGGGACCTGGCTGGCCCGCGACCAGTGGCTGCCGCGGGTGCAGGTGCTCGTGGCCCGGGAGACGGCGGGCTCGCCGCGCGGGCTGACCGTGGCGGTCAAGGCCGGGCACAACGGCGAACGGCACAACCACCTCGACGTCGGGTCCTACTGGGTGGCGGTCGACGGTGCGCCGCTGGTCGTCGACGTCGGCCAGCCGACCTACACCGCGGCCAGCTTCGGGCCGGACCGGTACCGGGCCTGGCCGGTGCGCAGCGAGTGGCACAACGTCCCCGAACCGGGGGTCACGCAGGAACCGGGGGCGGCCTTCGGGGCGCGGGACGTCCGGGTCGGGCTTACCGCGTCCGAGGGCGGGCTGTCCGCGGACCTCGCCGGGGCCTACCCGGGGGTGGCGCGCTGGATCCGTTCGGTGCGGCTGGTCCGGGACCCGCCCGCGCACGTGCTCGTGGAGGACGACGACAGCGTCCGGCCGGTCCGGCTGCGGCACGTCCTCGCCGGGGACGTCGAGCTGGGCGCGGGCGAGGCGTTCGTGTCCCTCGAGGACCGGCGGGTGCTGCGGCTGAGCTGGGATCCTCGGAATACCACCGCGGAACTCGAGCGGCAGCCGCTGGCCGACCCGCTGCTGCGGGCCTCCTGGGGTACCCACCTCAACCGGCTCACGCTGCTGGTGCGCGAGGGCCCGGCGCGGGTCCGGCTGGAGCAGGTCCGATGATGCTCGCCTCCGAACGGCACCAGCTGATCCTCTCCCTGGTGCGCGAACACGGCGCGGTCCGGCTCACCGAGCTGGTGGCGCGGCTGGGCGTCACCGCGGTCACCGTGCGGCGGGACGTCACCGAGCTGGCGGACCGCGGCCTGCTGACCCGGGTGCACGGCGGTGTCACGCTGACCCGGCCCCGCGGCGGTCACCCGGAGCCCGGGCGCGCCGCGTCGGCGTTCGGCCCGGCCGCGCACGGCACGCTGGTCGGCATGGTCGCGCCGTCGGTCGAGTACTACTGGCCGCCGGTGATCCAGGGCGCGCAGTCCACCGTGGCCGCGGCCGGTGGCCGGCTGGTCCTGCGCGCGTCCAGCTACGACGCGGCGGAGGACCGCCGTCAGATCACCACGTTGCTCGAACGCGGGGTGCAGACGCTGCTGGTCGCGCCGGCCACGACCGGACGCGGTGCGCTGGACCTGCTGCGCTGGCTGGGTTCGCTGAGCGTCCCGGTGGTGCTCGTCGAACGCCTGCCGCCGCCGGAGCTGCCGACCCTGGCGCTGGACGCGGCGACGACGGCGCACGCGCTCGGCGCGGGACTGGCCGTCCGGCACCTGGTTTCCCTCGGCCACCGCGGGGTCGGCCTGGCCACCTCGCGGTCCAGCCCGCACAGCCCGGCGGTGCGCGCCGGCTGGCGGGAGGCGATCGGCTCCCTGGGCCTGGACGCGGCCACCGCACTGGACCTCGACGTTCCGGCCTACGGCTCCCCGGGCTGGGCGCGGGAGTACGACACGCTGCTGGAGAGCTGCCGCCGGGCGGGCGTCCGGGCCCTGCTGGTGCACGCCGACCGCGAGGCGATCGGCCTGATCGAACGAGCCCGCGACGGCGGCATCGCGGTGCCGGGCGAGCTGGCGGTGGTCTCCTACGACGACGAGGTCGCGGCGGCGTCAGACCCGCCGCTGACGGCGGTGTGCCCGCAGAAGCACCGGCTCGGCGTGGTGGCCGCCGAACTGGCACTGGCCCGGCTCGCGGACACGACCGAGCGGCCCGTGCACCGGCTGCAGCTCTGGCCGACGCTCGTGGTGCGCGAATCGTGCGGAAGCGCACTGGAATCGCGGCCGCTGTGAAATTGTCGAATTATTCCGTCCGGTTGACGCGCCCGACAGCGCCTGCGGCCAGGCGGCGGATTTCGGTTCGGGAATTGATTCGACGGGTGCGCGCGGAGAATTCCCCGCCGCGCCCCGGCTTCAGCGGAGTGCGAGGCGGCGGAGGGCCGCGTGGGTCGTCACCGCCGTGCCGAGGGCGACCGCGAGGACCGTGCCCGTCACCAGGACGCGGGTCCGGGACCGGCCGCGCGGAGCCGGGACGGCCGTCAGCGGACGGGAAACCGCGAGGTCGGTGAGCGCCCGCTCGGCGTCCGCCATCGACGGCCGCGCCGCCGGTTCCGGGCGCACGAGGTCCAGCACGGCGTCGAGGACCGGCCCGGGGCACCGGGGTGGGACGGCCGTGCCCGGCACCCGGCCTTCGAGCGCGAAGTACAGCGTGGCGCCCAGGGAATAGACGTCCGCCGGGCACCCCGGGCTCGCGCCGCCGGTCACCTCCGGGGCGGGGAAGCCGCCGGTGCCCAGGCCGAAGCCCGCGATCTTGGCCGTCCCGTCCGCGGTGACCAGCACCTTGTCCGGGCCGAACCCGCGGTGGAGGATGCCGGCGGCGTGCGCGGCCGCCAGCGCCGAAGCCAGCTGGGCGCCGAGCGCCGCGACGCGGTCGGGCGGGAAGCCCCCGCGCCGCTCGACCAGCTCGGCCAGGGTGCCGACCGCCAGGTCCTCCGTCACCACGTACGGCGTCAGGTCGTGCTCGAAGACGTCGTGCACCACCACGACGTGGGGGTGGTGCAGCCGGACGGCCACCCGCGCGTCGCGGATCGCCTTCGCCCGGACGCGGTCGGAATGCGCCGCGTCGAACGGGCACCCCGGTGGCAGCCGATCGACGACGACGAATCGGTCCAGCAATTCGTCCTTGGCCCGCCACGCCCGCCCGCCCGGATGGTTTCCGGTCGGTTCGAGCAGACGGTACCGCCCGGCCAGTGCGCCCTTTTTCGCTGCCACCCGTTATCCCCTGTCGACGTCGACGACCCCTCTGAAAGGAAATACGGCCACAACGGGAGACAGGTTCGGTACGGGAGCCGATTGTCCGGGAATTCTCACCCGCCGGACAGGGTCGCTCCTTCCCGGACGGCGGGGGCGGCCGCGGTGCTTTCCCCGGCGGCGAGCGCGGGCGCCACGGTGCCGGGCTCGGCCGGTTCGCCCTCGAGCTGGCGCACCGCGTGCCGGACGGACAGCGTTCCCAGCCCGGCCGCCGGGACGACGACCGCGGTGGGCCGGATCCGCTGCTGGCCCGCCACGGTGTCCGAGCAGACCGCGACGACCGAGACGTCGCCGGGGACCTGCCGCCCGCGTTGCCGCAGGGTGCCCATGACCAGGGGAAGAGCGGCTTCGTCGTGGACGACCAGCGCGGTCGGGCCACCTTCGGCGAGCAGCTCGTCCAGGCAGCGGGCGACGTCTTCGGCGGTCGGCTCGCAGGGGCGGGAAATCGCTTTCACGCCGCGCTCTTCCGCGGCCGCGTCGAAGGTCTCCGCGAAACCCTTCAGGTACCGGAGCCGAAGGCCGGGCGAGGTCGGCGCCGGCCCGAGGTGGGCGACCGACCGGTGGCCGAGGTCGGCGAGGTGGGCCAGGGAGGCCCGGGCGGCCGGCGCGAAGTCGAGCGTCACCGACGCCAGCCCGCGGTGCTGCCCCGGCGCGCCGACCAGCACCGCGGGGCGGCCGGAGGCCAGCAGGACCGGCACGCGCGGGTCGTCGTCGCCGGCGTCCAGCACGATCACCGCGTCGGCCAGCGCGGCCGACGTCACCCGGTGCAGGCCCGACGTGCCCTCGTCGTCGGTGACCAGGAGCAGGTCGAAGCCGAGCTCGCGGGCGGCGCCGGCGGCCGCGGAGAAGAACTCCATCTCCATCCCCAGCGGGCGGTCGCCGAGCGGCGGCACCGCCACCGCGAGGATCCCGGCGCGGGGCGACGGCGAGCCGCCGCGGCGCCGGTAGCCGAGGGCGCGGATGGTTTCCTCGACCCGGCGCCGGGTGGCCGGGGAGATCGTCCGCTTCCCGGTGATCACGTAGGACACCGTGCTGGCGGACACGCCGGCCGCGTTCGCCACGTCGGTGATCGTGACCGCGCCGCGGCCGCCGCCCGACGGCTCGTCCGCCACGTCGCGGAAATTCGTCATCTTCGTGAGGACTTTCTCGAGACCCATTGTCCGATCCGTTGTCCGGCCGGAAGTTAGCGCTAACAGGAGGGGTGGACGCTGACCATAATGCCGGTCAATGCCGCTGGTCAAGCCACCATCGTCGGATGATCGAAAACGCCGGGGGCGCCGATTCATTCGCCGGGGCGGCAGTCGGTCACGGGCATCCCGCGGTTGCCGCCGCGGGCCAGGGCGATGAAGCCGAAGGTGGTCGATTCGCCGGGCTTCAGCACCGCATTCCACTCGGCGTTCACGATCGCCGAGGTGGCCCCGGTGCGGGCGAGCTTGCCGTTCCAGAGGTCGTCGATGCTCGTCCCGGCCGGGGTCGGCCAGCTCACCGTCCACCCGGTGACCTCGGCCCGCCCGCTGTTGCGGACGGTCACCAGCCCCTTGAAGCCGCCGTTCCACGATTCGACCACCTGGTAGCGCGCGGCGCAGCCGGCCGGCCCGGTCGTCCGGGACGTGCTCGGGCTCGCCGGCGGGGTCGTGGACGGCGCCGACGCCAGCTGGGCCGCCGCGCTCGCGGGCTCCCGGCCGGGCGGGATCGACGTCGCCGCCGCCACGACGGCGGCCGCCGTCAACGCCAGTGCCGTCCCGGCGAAGGCCACCCGGGAGCGGCGGCGCCGGGCCGGCACTGGCGGGTTGTCCGCCGGGACCGCTGCCGGGGCGGTTCCGGGCGCGGTGGCGCGGGTCAGCAGCCGGACCGCCCCGGCCATCGCGGGGCGGGCGGCCGGATCCCGCTGAAGCAGCCGCAGGACGGCGTCGGTGACCGGGCCGCTGGTGGCGGGCGGGGCGATGGTGCCGGCCCCGACCCGTTTGAGCAGGGCCAGCTGGTTCTCGTCGGTGCCGGACGGCGGCCGTCCTTCGAGCGCGGTGTAGAGCGTGGCGCCGAGCGAGTAGACGTCGGACGGGAAGCCGGGTTCCTCGCCGTCGGCCACTTCGGGGGCGAGGTAGGCCGGCGTGCCGACGACCAGGCCGCGACCGGTCGCGGTGCCCTCCCCGCGTGCGTGGGCCACCCCGAAGTCGGTGATCTTCGCCGAGCCGTCGGTGGTGACCAGGACGTTGTTGGGGCTGATGTCGCGGTGCACCACGCCTTCCGCGTGCGCGGCGGCCAGCGCCGAGGCGAGCTGGGCGCCCAGTTCGGCCACGTACTCCGGCACCAGCGGGCCGTGTTCCTCCAGCAGGTCGGTCAGCGTCCGGGCCGGCAGGTACTCCATCGTGATGTAGGCCGCGGTTCCCTGCTCGACGACGTCGTACACGACGACGGCGTGCGGGTGGCGCAGCCGGGCGGTGACCCGGGCCTCCCGGATCGTCCGGTCGCGCGTGCGTTCCGCGGCCGCCGGGTCGGCGGGGGAGTCGGGGAAGAGCTGCTTGATCGCGACCAGGCGGTCGAGCCGCTCGTCCTTCGCCCGCCACACGGCCCCCATCGCGCCGTGACCCGCCCGGCCGAGCACGCGGTACCGGCCGGCGATCACTGCCCCTTCGTGCACGGGCGTGCTCCCCTCTGTCGTTTCCGTCATCAGGGAACACGGCCGGTTCTCCGGCGCAGTTCGGCTTCTCGGCCCAATTCACTCACCTGGGTGGGGGTACGAAAATGCGTTCGACGTATTCGTTCCGGATGCCGGAAACGCCACCGGCCGCTACGGAAGAAATGGCGATCCGGTTGTGTCGGAACGATAACGGTGTCAGTTCGTCCGGCAGTTGAGGACCGGAACGCCCGGGTGGCCGGACGTGACGTCCTGGTTGAGCCCGAACGAAGCCGAACCGTCCGGCTCGACGAGGGCGTTCCAGCCCGCATCGGTGACCGTCACCGCCGAGCCGACCTGGCTCAGGGTGCCGTTCCAGAGGTCCCGGATGCCGGCTCCGCCGGGTTGTACCCAGGTCACCGTCCAGCCGGTGAGCCGCCGCGGCCGGTCGTTGTGCACGGTCACCTGCACCTGGGAACCGCCCGGCCAGGCGTTCGTGATCTCGTAGCGCGCGGTGCACCCGGCGGTGTCGCCGGGCGGTGCGGGCGGCGTGGAGCGCCGCGCCGATCCGTCGGACACGCGAGCCGACGCCGGCGTCGGCGCGGGTGCCGTGGTCGTGCTGCTGACGGTGTGGTCGGCGGTGACCGTCGTCGGCGGGTGCTCGACGGGCGCCGCGGTGGTGGTCCCGGGCCGGTCGGCGAGGGCGAGGCCGGCGGCCACGCTCACCGACGTGACACACGCGACGATCCCGGTCACGGCGGCGCGGCGGAGCCGGGGCCGGCGGGGACCGCCGGCCGGGGCCGGCTTGCCGACGGCGCCCAGCAGGTCCACCGCCTCCTGCATCGACGGCCGCGCGGCCGGATCGCGTTCGAGCATCCGCATCAGCACGGCGGTCAGCGGGCCGCCGTGGGGCGGCGCGGTGAGCTGGTTCTCGGTGATCCGCCGCAGCAGGGTGATCGGGTCGTCGCTGGTGCCGAACGGCGGCGTGCCCTCGAGCGCCGTGTAGAGCGTGGCGCCGAGCGAGTAGACGTCGGAGGGCAGGCCCGCCTCGCCGCCGCGGGCGACTTCCGGGGCCAGGTAGGGAAGCGTCCCGACGATGACGCCGTCGTCGGCGGCCGGGTGCTCGCCGAGTGCGCGTGAGACGCCGAAGTCGGTGATCCGGGCGGTGCCGTCGTCGGTGACGAGCACGTTGTTCGGCGTGACGTCCCGGTGCAGGATCCAGTCGCCGTGCGCCGCGGCCAGCGCCGCGCCGATCTGGCGCCCGAGCCGCAGCACGTCGCACCGGGGCAGCGGCCCGCGGGCGACGAGGAGCTCGGTCAGCGAACGCGCGGGCACGTACTCCATGACCAGGTACATCGAGCCGGCGTCCTCGAAGACGTCGAACACCGCGACGGCGTGCGGGTGCCGCAGCCGGGACGCCAGCCGCGCCTCCCGGATCGCGCGTTCGCACACGTCGCCGCCCGCGCCCGGCTCGTGCAGGAACTGCTTCACGGCCACGATCCGGTCCAGGCGCTCGTCCTTGGCCCGCCACACCAGGCTCATCGCACCGCGGCCGAGGTGGCCCAGCAGCCGGTACCGCCCGTTGACGAGCTGTTCCTCGAAAGCCACCCACACCCCTGCGTCGGTCGACGAAACGATGCACTTTTTAGCAGAAGACGGGCGTTCGGTGGGGGTTCGGGACCCACTGGATCTCCGACCGTTACCCGGATCACCGGCGGCGCATTCCGGAATTCGCCGTGCGGGGTCCGCATTCGACGAATTCGGTGGCCGCGCGGAAGTCCCGGCGCTGGCGGCGTACGGTGTGGGGCAACGCGGTTCAACCGGTAGCCGCCCGCCAGCTCCCGCGCGTGTCCGTTCCCGTGGGTGGGCGGGGAGGCGGGGGTCGCCTCCCCGGCCGGCCCTCGCTCCGAGGAGGCCTGTGTGCTCGACCAGATCGCCGCTCCGCGGTTCAGCGTCGACGTCCCGTCCGCGATGACGTGCACGGTGACCGCGACCGCGGAGGCGACGACCGTCGCGGTCCGCGGCGAGATCGACCTGCCGGTGCTGGGCCGGCTCCGGACCCGGCTCGGCGAGGAGATCGACCTCGCGCCCCGGGCCCTGGTGCTGGATTTGTCGGAAGTGTCGTTCTGCGGCGCGGGCGGGATCACGGAGCTGCTGGTGGCGGCCTCGGAGGCGCACGTGAGCGGCGTCCCGTTTGCGATCGCGGCGGCGGGACGCGCGGTGCTGCGGCCGATCCGGGTGCTGGGGCTGGAGCGGCTGCTGCCGGTCCAGGGGAGCGTCGAGGCGGCGCTGGACCGGCTGGCCGGGCTGCCCGGGCCGCGGGGAAGTTCCTCCTGAGCGTCCACAGAGGACTTCCGCGGCGGGCTTGACCTCGACCTCGCGCGAGGCTAGGCCGGAAGGGCGCTGGTCACGGCTGTTTCGCGCGCTGCCGCTGGGGCACGACGACGTACTTGGGGTCCTTTGTGGACGCCACGCCCGCCTCGAACACCCCGAAGCGCTGCAAGGCGCTCCCGGCGAACAGGGCCGACCCGGCCGCGACGGACACCGCGCGGCTGCGGTGCCCGAACAGCGCCCCGAGCAGCCCGGCGGCGGTGAGGCGTTCCGACCACCGGCGCAGCCGGTGCGCCCGGCCGGTCGTGTACGCCTCCGCGGTGAGGCCGAGCCGCTTCTCCAGCACCTTCGAGGCCACCAGCTCCGTCGCCGCGCCGAAGGCCGCCAGCGCACGGGCCGGGCCCGCCTCCTCGACCGGGACCAGCGCCATCGCGAAGCCGCCCGAACTCGCCGCCGCCGAGCCGGTGAACACGAACGGCAGCTCCGGGTGGGCCTCGTGCCAGGCCGGGACCGCCGTCTGCGACAGCAGCACCGCCGTGTAGGAGGCGACTGCCGGCGCGACGACCGCCGACACGAGCCCGGCCGGCCGGGCCACCGCGCCGGCGAGCCGTCCGGGAAGGCGCCCGGCGGGCAGGACTTCGGCCGCGGCCGCGATGCCCATCCCGGGGCCGAACGCGCTCAGGACCCACGTGCCGACGCTCATCGGCGACGTCGGTTTGGCGACGCGCAGCATGTGGTGGAAGCGGGCGGGCCGCCCGAGGTCGGCGACCAGCAGGTAGACGCTGGCCACCAGCGCCGCCAGCGACCCGGTGCGGCCCACCCGGCGCAGCGCGGGCCGTCCGGTCAGGTCGGCGCCGGCGGCCAGCAGCGAGGTGCCCGCGGCGAGCCCGCCGGTGAACAGGTAGGCGGGCACCTTCCACTCCCACACCGGCGGCTTGAGCACCGGACGCCCGTAGTAGGACCGGAACTCGGCCCGGGGAACCATGAGTTCCTCGCCGGAGCCGCCGCGCTTGCGGCGGCCGAACACGCGCGCGCGGCGGTCGCCGGCCTGGGCGTCGCTGAGTGGTTCGCGGGGGGTCACCGGCGCCGCCTCCCGAACGAACCGAACGACGCCACCGCCGCGGCGAGCAGGGCCGAGGCCGCCATCCCGGCGTACTTCCACATCGCGGGCAGCTCGCGGGTGGGCACCACCGGGTCCGGTGGCAACCCGTAGACCTCCGGTTCGTCCAGCAGCAGGAAGAACGCGCCGTTGCCGCCGACGCCATCCTCCGGGTCGTGCCCGTACAGCCGGGCTTCCGGTACGCCCCGCGCGTGCAGTTCCTCGACCCGGCGCGCGGCCCGCTCACGCAGCTCGTCGAGTTCGCCGAACTGGATCGAGTCGGTCGGGCAGGCCTTGGCGCAGGCCGGCTCGAGGCCGTCGTGCAGGCGGTCGTAGCAGAGCGTGCACTTCTGGGCCCGGCCGTCGCCCGGCCGGCGATCGATCACGCCGTAGGGGCAGCCCGAAACGCAGTAACCGCAGCCGTTGCAGATGTCCTGCTGCACCACGACGGTGCCGAACTCGGTGCGGAACAGCGCGCCCGTCGGGCAGACGTCGAGGCAGCCGGCGTGGGTGCAGTGCTTGCACACGTCCGACGCCATCAGCCAGCGGAAGTCCGTCCGGCCCTCGGCGCCGGTCTGCGCGCCCGGCAGGTCGAACGACGGCATGCCGAGGTCCTCCGGCGCCCGCGGCAGGGGAGAGGTGCCCAGCTCGCCGCCGCCGAGCGGGGCCTGCCGCAGCTCGTCGGCGACGAACGCGGTCGTCACGTCGATCGCCGACGGCCCGGTCGGCAGCCCCTCCAGGCCCGGCGACTGCTCGCCGAGCGGGCGCTGCTGCTCGATGAAGGCCACGTGCCGCCAGGAGTTCGCGCCGAGCGCGCCGGTGTTGTCGAACGACATCCCGAGCAGGTCGAGCCCGTCCTCGGGGACGTTGTTCCACTCCTTGCAAGCGACTTCGCAGGCCTTGCAGCCGATGCAGATCGACGTGTCGGTGAAGAACCCGACGCGCGGCGGGTGCCTGGTGTGCCCGGCTTCGCCGGCGACGTCCGGCAGCGCCCCGGAGAGCCGGTTCTCGGTCGTCATGGTCGGTCCTCCGTCGGGTGGCCGGGTTCGACGTGCTCGGTGTCGTGCGCGGTCGCCACCCGGGTACCCGTCTCCGGCGTGATGCCCGCCCGCGTGCGGTACTCCTCCAGCAGTGCGAGCAGTTCGGCGCCGCGCGGCCGCCGGCCGGGCCGGACGTCGCAGGTGGCGACCTTGCTCTCCTGGATGAACACGTTCGGGTCCAGCACCACGCCGAACAGGTCGTTGACGACGTCGCGGGACACCAGCCCCGAGCTGCCCCAGTGGTAGGGCATCCAGACCTGGTGCACGACCCGGTCCTGCACCCGCAGCGGCGCCATCCGGTCGGTGACGAACACGCGCGCCTCGACCGCCGCCCGCGCGGTGACGACGTGGGCCCAGCCCAGGTGGGCGAGCCCGCGCTGCTTCGCGAGCTCGGGGGAGACCTCGACGAACAGGTCCGGCTGCAGCTCCGACAGGTACGGCAGCGTCCGGCTCATCCCGCCCGCGGTGTGGTGCTCGGTCAGCCGCGCGGCGGTGAACACGAACGGGAACACCTCGCCGCCGGCTTCGGGCGGGGACGGGTGCGACGGGTTGTCGCGGCGGCCGTAGACCTTCCGCGCCGGATTCGCCTGCTGGGTGTAGAAGGGGTTGCGGAACGGCGATTCGTGCGGTTCGTAGTGCGTCGGCAGCGGGCCGTCGGCCAGCCCGGTCGGGGCGAACAGCCACGCCTTGCCGTCCGACTGCATGATGAACGGGTCGTCGCCGCGCAGCGCGGCCGGGCCGACGGCGTCCGGGGGCGGGACGTGATCCGGCGGCTTGGTCTTTTCGAAGTCGGGCACGTCGTGGCCGGTCCATTCGCCCTTGCCGGCGTCCCACCAGATCAGGGCCTTGCGCTCGCTCCACGGCCGGCCAGCGGGGTCGGCCGACGCGCGGTTGTAGAGCACCCGCCGGTCCATCGGCCACACCCAGCCCCACTCGTGGGCGTAGAAGTCCTGCTCGAACCGCGACTTGCGGCGCGCGGCCTGGTTGACACCGTCGGCGTAGACACCGCTGTAGATCCAGCACCCGCAGGAGGTGCTGCCGTCGGCCTTGAGCTCGAGGTAGCCGCCGAGTTCCTTGCCGGTGGTCAGGTCCTGGCCGTTGATCCGGCGCAGCACGTCCTCGGCGGACGGCTCGTCTCCGTGCACCTCGTAGTCCCAGGCGAGCTCGAGCACCGGCCGGTCGCGCTCGTCTTCCGAGCCGGTCAGCCGTTCCCGGAGCAGCCGGCCCAGGTGGTAGAAGAACCACAGCTCCGAGCGCTGGTCCCCGGCCGGTTCGACGGCCTTTTCGCGCCACTGCAGCATGCGCTGGGTCTGGGTGAAGGTCCCTTCCTTCTCGACGTGCGAGGCGGCGGGGAAGAAGAACACCTCGGTGCGGCACTGCTCCGGGGTGATCTCGCCGGTCTCGATCTCCGGCGCGTCCTTCCAGAAGGTGGCGCTCTCGATCATCGTCAGGTCCCGGACGACCAGCCAGTCGAGGTTGGCCATGCCGAGCCGCTGCAGCCGGCCGTGCGCCGACCCGACGGCGGGGTTCTGCCCGAGCAGGAAGTAGCCGGACACCTTGCCGTCGACCATGTCCATGACCGTGCGGTAGGTGCCGTGGTCGCCGTTGATCCTCGGCAGGTAATCGAAGCAGAAGTCGTTGTCCGGCGTCGCTTTGTCGCCCCAGTACTCCTTCAGCAGCGACACGGTGTAGGCGTCGGCGTTGCGCCAGAAGCCCTTCTGCTTGTCGCCGCGGACGCTGTCGAGGTAGTCGGCCAGGGTCTCCTGGTCGGGCGTGGGCATCGGCAGGTAGCCGGGCAGCAGGTTGAACAGCGTCGGGATGTCGGTCGAGCCCTGGATGCTGGCGTGCCCGCGCAACGCGAACACCCCGCCGCCGGGCCGCCCGATGTTGCCGAGCAGCAGCTGGATGATCGAGCCGGCCCGGATGTACTGGGCGCCGACGCTGTGCTGCGTCCAGCCGACGCTGTAGACCAGGGCGGCGGTGCGGTCCCGGCCGGAGTTACGGGTCCAGGCGTCACAGACGCGCTGGAAGAGCTCCTTCGGCGTGCCGCAGGTGGCCTCGACCATCTCCGGCGTGTAGCGGGCGAAGTGGCGTTTGAGGATCTGGAAGACGCACCGGGGGTGCTGCAGCGTCGGGTCGGCGGCGATCTCCTCGCTGCCGCCTTCGAGCACCGGGCCGCCCGAGCCGTGCTGGTCGGACGCCGAGGTCTCCTTGCCGTGCGCGGTCTCGCGCGGCCGGGTGTTCTCGTAGTGCCACGTTGAGGGGTCGTAGGAGGCTTTGGCCTCGTCGTAGCCGCTGAACAGGCCGTCGAGGTCCTCGGTGTCGCGGTAGTCCTCGTGCACCAGGAAGGAGGCGTTGGTGTAGGCGACCACGTACTCGCGGAAGTCCAGGTCGTTGCTCAGGATGTGGTTGATCACCCCGCCGAGGAACGCGATGTCGGTGCCGGCCCGCAGCGGGACGTGGGCGTCGGCGAGCGCGCTCGTGCGGGTGAAGCGCGGGTCGATGTGGAACACCTCGGCCCCGCGGGCCTTCGCCTCCATCACCCACTGGAACCCCACCGGGTGCGCCTCGGCCATGTTCGAGCCCATGATGACGACGCAGTCGGAGTTCTGCAGGTCCTGCTGGTAGTCCGTCGCGCCACCGCGACCGAAGGAGGCCCCCAGACCGGGAACCGTGGCGGAGTGTCAAATACGCGCCTGGTTCTCGATCTGGATCGCGCCGAGCGCGGTGAAGAGCTTCTTGATCAGGTAGTTCTCTTCGTTGTCCAGGGTGGCGCCGCCGAGGCTGGCGATGCCCGTGGTCCGGCGCAGCGGCTTCCCCTGGGCGTCGGTGTCCTGCCAGCCTTTGCGGCGGGCGTCGAGCACGCGGTCGGCGACCATGTCCATGGCGGTGCCGAGATCGAGTTCGGTCCACTCGGTCGAGTAGGGCGCGCGGTAGCGGACCTTCTGTTCGCGCTGCGGGCCGGTGACCAGCTGCTTGCTGGCCGAGCCCTTGGGGCAGAGCCGGCCGCGCGAGATGGGGCTGTGCGGGTCGCCTTCGATCTGGACGACCTGCTCGTCCTTGACGAAGACCTGCTGCCCGCAGCCGACGGCGCAGTAGGGGCAGACGGACTTGGCCACTCGGTCGGCGCTCGCGGTGCGCGCGGAGAGGGCCGCGGAGTGCGGCGACTCGGCGGCCTTGCCCCGGCCGAGCGGGTCGGTGCCGGTCAGCTGGCGGTAGACGGGCCAGAGTTCGAGCCACTTCCGTGGTCCCATGTCACCTCCCGCTCGCGTCACGCCCGGCTACCCGCGGTCTCCCGAGCCTAAACCGGGCCGGCCGCCGCGGCCCGCCATGCGCCCCGATGTGGCGTCGGTTGCTCCACCGATGCCCCCACCACCGCCCTCAACGGAGGCGCTTCGCGCCGCAGTGCTGATTCAATGCACCCGATGTGGCGTTCGGTGCGTCCAACGCACCGAACGCCACATCGGGGCGCTTTGCCCGGTCAGGTGGAGAAGGGGGAGGAGGCGCCTTCCGCGCGGGTGCGGCCGCGGCGGCCCGCGGCGGCGAGGGGCTGGGCGATGTCCTCGAGGGACTTGCCCTCCGCGTCCACCGCCAGGAACCGCGCCACCAGGCCGCCGGCGATCATCACCGCCGCGCCCAGGAGGTAGCCGATGAACAGGCGGACCGGGTGCTCACCCGTGCCGATCAGGGCGCCGTAGATCACCGGGCCCAGTGCGCCGAAGCACTGCGCGATGGCGAAGAACACCGCGATCGCCTTGGCCCGGACCTCCAGGGGGAAGATCTCGCTGACCGTCAGGTAGCCCGCGCTCGCGCCCGCGGAGGCGAAGAAGAAGATCACGCACCACGCGATCGTCTGGGTGATCGCGTTGAGCGCGCCCGCGTAGAACAGCACCGCGGTGATCGCCAGCAGCACCCCCGACACGATGTAGGTCCCGGAGATCATCTTGCGCCGTCCCAGGGTGTCGAACAGGTGGCCGATCGTGAACGGGCCGACCAGGTTGCCCACCGCGAACGCGATCAGGTAGATCGGCGTCGCCGCGGACGAGACCCCGTAGAACTTCCCGAGCACCAGCGTGTAGGTGAAGAAGATCGCGTTGTACAGGAACGACTGGCTGATCATCAGCGACGCGCCCAGCACCGCCCTCGACGGGTAGTCGCGGAACAGCACCCTGGCCAGGGCCACGTACCCGATCCGCTCCGCCGGCGTCACCTCGATCGCCTTCTTCTCGTCGACCGGCGGCAGGCTGCGGCCGCCGTGCTCGACCTCCTCCTCGATCTGCTTGATCGACTGCTCGGCCGCGTCGGCCTTGCCGTGCATGATCTGCCACCGCGGGCTCTCCGGCAGGTGCCGCCGCACCAGCAGGATCACCAGGCCGAGCACCGGCCCGATGAGGAAGCCCAGCCGCCAGCCCAGTGCCAGGTCCATGTGGTTGAGCAGGATGTAGGTCCCGATCGTGCCCAGCACGGCCCCGGCCCAGTAGGTGCCGTTGACGGCGATGTCCACCCGGCCCCGGTAGCGGGCCGGGATCAGCTCGTCGATCGCGGAGTTGATGGCCGCGTACTCGCCGCCGATGCCCATGCCGGCGATGAACCGGGTGGCGTACAGGAAGACGACCCAGCCCGCGCCGTTGCCGAGGGTCAGCGCGGTCAGGCCGCTGCCCACCAGGTAGACGGCCAGCGTCAGCATGAACAGGTTCCGCCGGCCGAGCTTGTCCGAGAGACTGCCGAAGAACAGCGCCCCCACCACTTCGCCGGCCAGGTAGATCGTCGCCAGCAGCCCGACGGCCGCCGACGACATGTTCAGCGTCTCGGGCTTGGTGAGGGTGTCGGCGACCGCGCTGGCCACCGTGATCTCCAGGCCGTCGAGGATCCAGGCCACCCCGAGGGCGATCACCATCCGGGTGTGGAACGGGGACCAGGGCAACCGGTCGATGCGTGCCGGGATGAGCGTACGCACCCCGGCGGACGCCGGATCGGGTGTTGCCGCCATGACAACCTCCTTGAGAGCAGATCGCTCCGCGTGACTTCCCCCGTCTTCCCCTGGTGAAACACGATCGGGTCGACTCGGGTCATCACACCTTGTGATCAGTCGAAGACCGTCAGTACTCTGACGCGCGGGCGGGTCGTGCAGGAGCCGCGGTGCCTGTTCGTGCCGGTCTTTTGGTGGATGGGGTGTTTTGGCGTGGCGTGCTTCGGGTCCCCGGCGGGGCGGTTGCGGGTTTCGTGCTCGCACGGTGAGCCGGTGTTCCTGACCTTGGCCGGCGAGCTCGACGCCGGCACGGTGCTCGTCGTCGTGGGTGCGGTGGCCGCCGCACTGGCGAGCACCCCGGAACCGCGGGTGATCGTGCTGGACCTGGCGCAACTGCACTTCCTCGGCGCGGCGGGGGTGCGCGTGCTGAGCGCGGTCACCGACCACGCCGCCGCCCAGGCGGCCCGGCTGCGTGTCGTCACCGGGGGCAACGCGGTGGTGAGCCGGGCCCTGCGGCTGACCGGAGCGAACCGGGTGCTGGACGTCTACGGCGATCGTGAATCCGCGCTGAGTGCCGGGGACGGCCGTGAGTTCCTCCGGCTGACCGCCCGGATGTGGAACAGCTGAGCGCCGTCCCCGGCGGATCCGGTCAGCGCGGAACCTTGGCCGCCGCGAAGTAGGCGTTCGACGGGCCGGTGAACGAGAGCACCACGCCGACGACGGCCGCGAGCACGGCCAGGTAGCCGCCGATCGTGCTCTGCCCGAGCAGCACCGAGAGCAGCTGCAGGCCGGTGAGCACGGTCAGCACGATGCGCGCCCAGTTGCGGCCGGCGCGCAGCTTGAACGCGAACAGCAGGTACAGCGCGGCGATGACCACCGCGATCACCACCGCGGTGATCATCGTGACGTTCACCGCCTGGTCGATCTGCGCGTCGGTGAGGTTGCCGCCGCGTTCTCTGTTGGAGTTGCGCAGGGTCGTGGCGATCTGGTCCCGGTTGCCGAAGATCAGCAGCGCCCCGATCAGCCCGATCACCGGCGCGACGATGAACGCCCAGAAGGCACCTTCGACCGTGCCCGGCCGGGGCGGAGCGGACGCCTGACCGGTCGGAGCGGACGACTCCGGATAGTTCAGTGATTCACTCATAAGGGATCAAATAGCACTCGCGCGAACGGCCCGCAGAGCGAACGTGCCGGGCCGTCTCGGCCGAACCTTTCCCCGGTCGGTTCCGCACGCTGGAATTCCCCTTCCGGCCGCCGTTCCACTGTGGATTCGCCAGCGATTTCCCGGAGCGGGAGTGAAAAGGCGCAAGATGCGAAAGTCACCGGCCGGTGCTGCCGTCGATCAGCTCGCGGAGGATGTCGGCGTGCCCGGCGTGGCGGCCGGTTTCCTCGATCAGGTGGACCAGGGCCCACCGCATCGACGGCGCGCCGCGGCCGGGGCGGGCCACCGGCCGGCTCAGGTCGGTGCAGGCGTCGATGACCGCGTCGGCCCGCTCGCAGGCGGCGCGGTAGTCCGCCACGACCGAGGCGACGGTGTCCTCCGGACGCGGCCGGAACGTGCCGGGCCAGTCGGCGACGTCCTCGCCGAGGAAGGTGAACCGTTCGACGTGCGCCAGGTGCCGGACCAGGCCCAGTAGTGAGGTGCCCGACGGGACGCCGGGCGTCCGGACCTGCGGTTCCGGCACGTCCTGGGCCTTGGCGACGATCGCGGCCCGCAGGTGGTCGAGGAACCCGCGCAGCACGTCCTTTTCGGCCGGTCCGGTGCGCGGGGGCGGGGTGTCCCGGCGACGGGGTCGGGGCATGGTGGCTCCGTTCGGGAGGGCGGTGGCAGTCTCGTGCGCCCACCCTGACCCGGGCCTGGCGGTTCCGGCACCCTTTCTTGCGGTTCCGGCAAGATGGCGGGGTGAGCGACGACTTCGAGGACGTCCTGCACGCCGTGGGTCCCCGGCTGCGGGCGCTGCGCCGGCACCGCGGGCTGACCCTGGCGGACGTCGCGGCCGCCACCGGGGTGTCGGAGAGCACGCTGTCGCGGCTGGAAAGCGGGCAGCGGCGGGCCAGTCTGGAGCTCCTGCTGCCGCTGGCCCGCGCCTACGACGTCCCGCTCGACGACCTCGTCGGCGCGCCCCGCACCGGCGACCCCCGCATCCACCTGACGCCGATCCACCGGCACGGCATGACCTTCGTGCCGCTGTCCCGGCGGCCCGGCGGCATGCAGGCCTACAAGATGATCATCCCGAGCGCGGACCGGCCGCCGGTGCCGGAGCACCAGATCCACGAGGGGCACGAGTGGCTCTACGTGCTCCACGGGAAGCTGCGGCTGGTCCTCGGCGAGCACGACCTGGTCCTGCCTGCGGGGGAGGCGGCGGAGTTCGACACGACGATCCCGCACTGGCTCGGCAGCGCCGACGGGCAGCCGGTGGAGCTGCTGATCCTGTTCGGCCGGCACGGGGAACGCGCGCACCTGCGCGCCCGCGCGCACTGATTTGTCCTTTTGGTGCACCGCGGGGAAATTGCCGGGAAGGAATGTCCGGCGTTCCCCTACGGTGGGCGGGCGATCGTCTGCTGACCCGACGCGAACGGACGTGGGCATGACCGGATACGGCCGGGACCGGGAACGCCGGCGGCGCGCCCGGACGCTGCTCGGCACCGGTTACCTGGCGGCGTCGACGGCGTTGCTGGGCCTCAAGACCGGCTGGCTCCCGGCGGTCGCCACCCTGCTCGGCGTGCTCGTGCTGATGGTCGTGGTGTTCTCGCTGGTCATGGGGCGCGACGCGCGCGCGGAGCGCCGGCGGCGGGCGGCGGGCCAGGCGCCGTCGTGGCCGGCCCAGCTGCCGGTGCAGGCGGCGCTCCTGCTCGGGGCCAAGGCGCCCGGTCGCCACGCCCGCCGCGCCGACGAGGTGGGCGAACTGCTCGGCCGGCTGTCCCTCCGGGACGGCTCGCTGCACTGGGAGCCGAGACCGGGGGACCGCAACCGTGGCGTGGAAGCCGTGACGTTCGACCGGTCGTGGACGGCGGAGGTGGTCTCCCTGTGGGGCCCGGGCGACCAGGGCTGCCTGACGCTCACCGCCCCCGAC
Organism: Amycolatopsis sp. cmx-13-12; assembly: GCA_049998155.1. Taxonomy (GTDB): domain Bacteria; phylum Actinomycetota; class Actinomycetes; order Mycobacteriales; family Pseudonocardiaceae; genus Amycolatopsis. Next base: position 541,037 of record JAEBES010000005.1, read on the forward strand.
GGCACGGCGGTGGACGTGTGGATCCGCCACCCCGCGGACCTCCGCCGGGCCTTGACGACGCTGGTCGGCTAGGCCCGGGGCCGGAAGCCCGGCGTGATCACGCCGACCGGCCGGCCGCTGAACACAGCTACCCCCGCCCGGGTGATCTGCCATGATCTGCCGGTCGAACACCGGCTCCACGGAGGACATCGATGACGGCACGTGACGCGCTTCTCGCGGTCGCCACCCTGCTGGCGCCGGACGCCCCGGAGGTGGCCGCCCTCGCCGCGGCCGCCCACGACGATCAAGACGCGTTCCTGCAGGCCCACGCCGAGCGGCTCGACGAGCGCGGGATCGGCGAGCCCTTCGACCTGCTGCCGTGGATCGCCTTGGTGAACGCCCTTGCCGACCAGGGCCTCCTCGCCGAGGTCGACTGGAAGGAAGCGCCGGACGAGATCACCGGCCGGTTGAAAGGGCTGCGGTCCGCGCCCGCCGCCGACGACGTCTGGACGTCACTGGTCGGAAGCGAGCTGCCGACCTACGACTTCCTCGAGGAGACCGGAAACCGCCTGTACCGCGCGGGAACCGCCCTCGCTGTCCTCGACATCGAGTCCGACTGCTACCCGCTCGTGCTCCTGCCCGCCGGCCGCGGGGCCGACCTCGTCCGCCTCGCCGCCGCGGCCGGGTTCACCGCCGAGGTCCTGGACAACGCGGCCGGAAGCCCGGAAAGTACCGGGCCATGACCGGAGAAGAGATCGTGCTCGGCCCCCTGCCCAAGGGCATCACCCTCGCCGGGGAGGGAAAGGTGTGGAACGTCCTCGGCCACACCTACGCCATGAAGGCCGCCAGTGCGTCCAGCTTCGCCTTCGAAACCCTCGACCCGCCCGGAACCGGCGTGCCGCCGCACGTGCACCCCACCCAGGACGAGCACATCTACGTCCTGGACGGCGTCTTCACCCTCTACCTCGACGGCGAGTGGACGACCGCCGGTCCCGGGGACACCGTGCGGATGCCGAAAGGCCTCCCGCACGCCTACTACAACCGCAGCGACGCGATCACCCGCGCGCTGTTCTGGGTGAGCCCGGCCGGGCGGCTCGCGCAGCTGTTCGACCGGCTGCACGACCTCGACGACCCGGCCGAAGTGGTCCGGCTGTCGGCCTTGCACGACGTCGAGTTCTTGCCGCCGGGTTCGGTGGAAGGCGCCTGACCTCAGCGGCAGAAGGCGGTGTCCACTGTGGACACCACCGCCTGCGCCGCCCGGTCGGGGTCGCCGAACGTGCCGGGCAACGCCGTCACCGCCAGGCCGACCGCACGGCCGTCGTCGGTGGCGCCGCCGCGGGTTTCGAACCCGTGGATGTCGCCGCCGTGGCCCCAGTACACGCCGCCGCAGCTGAGCGGGACGCTGAACACGCCCAAGCCGTAGCGCCAGCCCGGCAGCAGGGGCGCGTCGACCGTCTTGCGCATCTCCGCCAGCTGCGGCGCCGGCAGCAGCCGGCCGTCCAGCAACGCGCGGGAGAACTGCGCGAGGTCGCCCGGCGTCGAGATCAGCTGGCCCGCCGCCCAGCCCCACGACGGGTCCAGCTCGGTCACGTCGATCACCTCGTCGCCCGATCGGGCGTACCCGTGCGGGTGCGGGCCCCGGATGGTCTCGTCGCCGTCCTGCGGCCAGTACGTGTTGCGCAGGCCCGCTTTCCGGATCACGCGCGCGGTGATCTCCTCCGCCACCGGACGCCCGGTCACCCGCTCGATCAGCAGGCCCGCGAGCACGTAGTTCGTGTTGCTGTACTCCCACTTCGTGCCGGGTGCGAACTTCGCCGGGTGGGCCAGCGCGATGGCGAGCAGCTCGTGCGGCCGGAAGTACCGGTGCCGCAGCGTCGCGATGTCCTCCAGCCCGAGGTACTCGGTGTAGTTCGGGAGCCCGCTGGTGTGCTGCAGCAGCTGCCGGACGGTGATCGCCGCCCCGCCGGGCACCAGGCCGGGCAGGTACCGCTCGATCGGCGCGTCCAGCGCCACCTTGCCCTCGGCCACCAGCTGCAGCACGACGACCGCGGCGAACGTCTTGGTGTTGCTGCCCGCCCGCACCCGCCCGTCGACCGGGACCGGCACCCGGCTGCCGAGCCGCGCCGAGCCGGCGACCAGCGACTCCGTGCGGCCGCCGCGGCTCACCGAGGCGAGCGCGGCCGGGAACGGGCCCACCAGCGCGTCGAGCTGCTCCTGGAGGGCGGCGTTCCGCGGCGGCCCCGCTTCGGCCGCCGTGGCCGTCCCGCCCAACAGGCCCGCCACGGTCACGATCGCCACGAGTTTGCGCATTTCCTGCTCCTTGGTCGCCGGATTTCGGACATCGCCCACGATGCCGGGATCCGCCGCGAAGATCAGGAGTGCAGACCACCGAAGCCGGGGTAGCGCCAGCGCTACCCGGAACACGCGAGTTCCGGGCTGGGGCACGCGGGTTACGGGTGGCGGAGGATCGGCAGCGAGGAGGTCAGGGCTCCGGTGGCGACACCCGCGCCGACGCCGGCCCAGGCCAGGGGGCCGAGCGGGGTGCAGCCGAAGAACCGGCTCACCCCCGGCGTCTGGACGATGGCCGCCAGCACCAGCGCGGACCCGACCGCCGTCCCGACCACCAGCGGGCTGCGGCGGCGGCCGCGCAGGGTCTGGGCGAGCTGGGTGCCGACCAGGCCGCACAGGGCCATCGTGCTCGTGCGGCGCACCGTTCCCGGGGTGAACCGGCCGATCAGCCACGCCGTCGTCGCGCCCACGCCCGTCGTCACGCCCCGGCTGGTGATCGCGCGGTTCAGGCCCGTGCCGAGGCCACCGGAACCGCTGTCGTCGTCCGGGCGGGTCACCGCCACCGCCATCGCCGGGAACAGGTCCGTCAGCAGGTTGACCAGCAGCAGCTGCCGGGTGCCCAGCGGCGAGTCGCCCGAGAGCAGCGTGCCCAGCACCGAGAAGCCGATCTCGCCCGCGTTGCCGCCGACCAGGATCACCACCGCGTCCGACACGCTGCGCCACAGCGCGCGGCCCTCCGCCACCGCCTCGAGCAGCACGGTCAGGTCCTCGTCGGTCAGCGCGACGTCGGCGGCGGTGCGGGCGGCGGTCGACGCCCGGGCGCGCACGCCGATACCGACGTCCGCGGCGCGGATGGCCGCCGCGTCGTTGGCGCCGTCGCCGACCATCGCCGTCACCCGGCCCGCCTCGCGCAGCGCCTCCACGACCTGCAGCTTCTGTTCCGGTGCAACACGGGCGATCACGCCGGCGCCGGACAGCAGCCGGGCCCGGCCGGCGCGGTCCAGCGCGGCGAGCTCGTCGCCGGTGACGACCGGGGCGTCGGACGGCCAGCCGAGCGACGTCGCGATGGCCCGGGCCGTGTTCGGGTGGTCGCCGGTGAGCATCACCGGCGACACGCCGGCCTCGCGCAGCCCGCCGATCAGCGGGCCGGCCGTCGGCCGCAATGTGTCGGCCAGGCCGAGGAAGCCGAGGAACTCCAGGTCCGCGAGCACTTCGTCGTCGAATGACGGCGACACCTTCCGGGACGCTACAGCGAGCACGCGCAATCCCTTGTCCGCCAACGCTTCCGCGGCGCGGGCCAGCTCCTCGGTGCCGGCGCAGGCGGGCAGGACGACCTCCGGGGCGCCCTTGACGACCAGCGTCACCTCGCTGTCTCCCACCCGCCCGATGGTCGCCGAGTAACCCCGGTTCGCCTCGAACGGCTGCCCGGCGAGCTCGGTCCAGCCCTCGTCCGGGCCGGCGGCGTCGAGCACGGCGTGGTCGGTCGCGTGGGCCCGCACGTGGGGATCGTCGAGGGTGCCCGGGCACGCCCGGGCGGCGGCCCGCAGCACGACGTCCTCGGGGCCGGGCTCGCGCGCGGTGCCGTCGGGCCCGGTCGTCGTCACCACGCGCAGGCGGTTCTCGGTCAACGTGCCCGTCTTGTCGAAGCACACGACGTCCAGGCGCCCCAGTGCTTCCAGTGCCCGTGGTGCGCGGACGAGGATGCCGCGCGCGGACAGCCGCCGGGCCGCGGCCCGCTGGGCCACGGTGGCCACGAGCGGCAGTCCCTCGGGCACTGCGGCGACGGCGATCGCGACCCCGCCGGCCAGCGCGCGGCGCAGCGGGCGGCCGCGGACCGCCGAAAGTCCCGTGACGAGCGCGCCGCCCAGCATCGTCAGCGGCAGGGCGCGGCGGGTGAGGTCCTGCAGCCGCGCCTGGATGCCGGCCGCGGCGGCGGTCCGGGTGGCCAGCTCGACCGCCCGGCCGGCCACGGTCTCCGAGCCGACCGCCACGACCACCGCGGTGCCCTCACCGCTGACCACCGTGGTGCCGGCGAAGACCAGGCAGCTGCGCTCGGCCATCGCCGCGCCCGGCACCGGGTCGAGCTGCTTGGCGACCGGGAGCGACTCGCCGGTCAGCGCGGATTCGTCGGCTTCGAGGTCGCCCGCGGTCAGCAGCCGGGCGTCGGCCGGCACGACGTCACCGACCCGCAGCTCGATCCGGTCACCGGGCTCGAGGGCCCGCGCGTCGACGACCTGGCCGCCCTCCCGCCGGGCCCGCTGCCGCTCGTCGTCCCGCAGCTTCGCCAGCGCGCGGCGGCCGCGGAACTGCTGGGCGCCGCCGACGACGGCGTTCAGGCCCATCGCGGCGGCCACCAGCAGCGCGTCCACCGGCGAGCCGACCACCGCGGACGCGACCGCGCCGAGGGCCAGCACCGGGGTCAGCGGGTCGTTCAGCTCGGCGACGACGTCCGCGGCGAGGCTCGTGGAGAACCGGATCGGCGCCGCGGCCGGGTGCCGGGCCACCGCACCCGCCACCACCCGCACCCGCCGGGCCACCCGCTCCCGGTTCGTGGGCTCGGGGGCCGCGTCCGCGAGCCGCCGGAGGACTTCGTCGCCGGTCAGCTCGTGCCAGGCGATCCGGGTCCGGCCGGCCGGCGGCCGGGCGGCGGCCACCCGCACCGCGGCGAGCGTGCCCATCGTCAGGCCGGTCAGCCCGCCGAGCAGCACCGGGTCCAGCCGCGGCACGGACGGCACCAGCGTCCGGCGGCGGCGCGACATCAGCAGCAGGCCGCCGATCAGCCCGCCCGCGGTCGCCACCCGGGTCGCCCGCTTGCTGTTCACCCGCGCGGCGCCCGCCGCCCGCAGCACGCGCCAGACGCCGGTCAGCCCCGGACGGACGATGAGGTCGGCGCCCCACAGCACCGGCGCGTTGCGGTCGGCGAGAGCGACGCACAGATCGCCGGCGAGCAGGCCGGCCACCTCGTCGCAGTGCGGCGCGCACGCCGACGGCGGCCGCCCGACGGTGAGCACGACCCGGCCTTCGTCCTGCAGCCGCGTCACCAGCCCGAAGAACGGTTCTTCCGCGACGTCGTCGGCGAGCGAGGCGAACTCGCCGAGCCGCTCGCGGGCGCCGGCACCGGCGATGACCACCCGCGTCCCGGCCCGGCGGGCCGCGTCCAGCACGGCTTCGGCGTGCGGGTCGAGGCCGTCCTTCCCGTGCAGCGCGTCGGCGTGCAGCACGACGGTGTCCACAGTGTCCAGTGCCTTGAGCCGGTCCGGGTCGCGGACGAGCACGCCTTCGCGGGCGAACGCGGTCCCCATCGCGGTGTGGAAGGCGGTGTCGGCGTACCGGGCGGGCATCGGCGACGCCGCGAGGAACGCTTCGGCGGCTTCCTGCGCGTTCCGGCGCACCAGCAGATCGGCGAGGGCCGCGAGCAGGCCGCCGCCGACGGCGTTGCGCGCGTAGTCCTCCATGGGGATCCGGACGCGGCGCTCCGCCGGGGTCACGCCGAGGCTGGGCCGGTCCGGCGAACAGAGGTCGTCGTGGCCGGCGTCGAACGCGGTGAGCCGGGCGATCGCCTCGGTGAGCTGGCCGGTGCGCAGGAGGGCGTCCAGCACGAGCTCGAGGGGGTCCTGGCTCAGCCCGCGCACCGCGGCGGACACACCCGAGCGCGCCAGTTCGGCCGTGTACCAGCCGAAGCGCTCGTCGAGCGCGGCGCGGACGGCCGGGTGTTCCCGTGCCGCGGACACCGCCGCCCGCACGGCGTCGTGCAGCCGTCCGGAGCGCACCCCGACCGAAACGGCCAGCCCGGCGACGTCCATCGCCAGCGCGAGGGCCGCCGTCCGCACCCCGTAGGTGTCGCCGGGGTGGGCCGGTGCGGAGTCGCCCGGCTCGGCCGGGGTCAGCCCGTGCGCCTCGCACCGGACGGTGATCCAGCCGGCCACGCGGTCCGCCGCGGCCTCCTCGGCCAGGTGGACCACGGCGCTGCCCAGCCCGCCGTCCCAGTAGGCCCCGGCGACGTCGGCGTGCGCGGCCAGTTCGGCGGCGAACGCGGCGACGTCGGCGTGCTCGCCGGGCCGCAGCGGCACGTGCAGCCGCCGCCCGGCCCGCCAGACGGCGGTGCGCGGCCCCGCGGCGTTGCGCACGACCCGCGTGGCGCGCACGGCGGTGCGGCTGCTCGCCCGGGTCGCCCCCGCCGCGGTCCCGGCCGCGCCCGCGGCCAGTTCGCGGGCGACCGGGCCGAGCGCCGAGGCCACCTTCTTCGCTTGCTGCGTCACGAGAACCGGACCGGTCAGGGCCAGCACGGCCCCGGCCTTCGTCACCGCGAACAACCCTGCGAGCACCGCGGACCTCCACTTGCCGACCGTCGTCCGGGCGTTCCCCGGTGGACGGCGGTCAAACCCCGGGCCGCCCGATCGCGGGACGGTGCGCTTATTGCCTTGACGTCCGCGGCAACGTTTAGCTTCTCCGGGGTGAAGTTCGGAATCAGTTACAGCACGCCCTTTTTCGGCACGGACCCGGAGACGCTGGCCGGGTTCGCCCGGGACGCGGAGGAGTGCGGGTTCGAGTCGTTGTACCTGCCGGAGCACGTCGCCCTGTACCGGGGCGCGAAGATCGGGCCGATGGAGCTGCCGCCGTCGCTGCCCTACGCGGACCCCTTGGAGTGCCTGAGCTTCGTCGCCGCCGTCACGAGCCGGATCCTGCTGGGCACCGGTGTCCTGCTGCTGCCTTACCACCACCCGGTCGTGTTGGCCAAGCGCCTCGCGACGGTCGACGTGCTGTCCGGTGGCCGGATGCGCCTGCTCACGGTCGGGGTCGGTGCGCTGCCCGGCGAGGCACAGGCGGCCGGCGTCGACTTCGCCACCCGCGGCCGCCGGACGGACGAGGCCATCGACGTCCTGCGGCTCCTGTGGGCCGGTGGCGAGGAGGGAGTCTCCTTCGCCGGCGAGTTCTTTTCCTTCGAGGGGATCTGCAGCTTCCCGAAGCCGGTGGGTGCCCGTGCGCTGCCGATCCACGTCGGCGGTTCGAGCACGGCCGCGGCCCGGCGGGCGGGCCGGCGCGGCGACGGGTACTTCCCCGGCGGAGCGTTGACCGTGGACGAGCGCCGTCGCCAGTTCGAACTCGTCCGGGCCACGGCGAGCGATCCGGGGAACCTCGAGTACACGAGGTGGGGATCGCTCGGCATGTCCACCGAGGACGTCGAGGAGCTGGCCCGGCAAGGGGTGACCCGCGTGGTCGTCACGCCGAGCACGGCCGAGCCCGCGGGGCGGCGGGCGGAGCTGGCCGGGTTCGCCGCGCGGTTCGGCCTCAGCTGACGTCGTCCACCAGGGACTCGATGCCCGGCGGCAGGCTCGCCCGCCGGGCCCGGTCGGCCACGAACCCCGCGATCGCCGCCCGCAGCGCGCGCACCGCCCGGGTCGGTTCCAGATCCGCGCGGTGCGCCAGCTGCACCACGCGGGTCATCCCCGCATCGGGCGTGAAGCGGGTCATCCGGAACCTTTCGCCGGCCACCGTGCTCGGGACGACCGCCGCGCCGAGGCCCGCGCGGACCAGCTCCAGCACCGCGTCCATCTCGCCGCCCTCGATCGCGAACGACGGCTCGAACCCGGCCGCCCGGCAGGCGTTGACCGTCGCCTCCCGGACGTCGTAGCCGCGGCGGAACATCACCAGCGGGACGTCGGCGAGCTGGCCGATGCCGAGGCGGTCACCCGCGACCGGCGCGTCCGGGGCGGAGATCACCACCAGTTCTTCCAGCAGCAGCGGGGTCGCCGCCAGGCCGGCGTCGGCCGTGGTGCGGGCGCCCGCCAGCAGCGCCAGGTCCAGTGCGCCTTCGGTCAGCCGCTGCCGCAGGTCGCCCGACCCGCTTTCGTGCAGTTCGAGCTGGATGCCCGGGTACCGGCGGCGGAAGGCCGCGAGCATCGGGGGCAGCAGGCCGGTGCACAGGCTCGGCGGCGCACCGAGCCGGACGCGGCCGCGGTCGAGCTCGGCCAGCTCCCGGATGGCCAGCCGCGCGGTCTCGGTGTCGGCGAGGATCCGCCGCGCGATCGGCAGCAGGGTTTCCCCGGCCTCGGTGAGCGTGACGTTGCCGCGGATCCGGTGGAACAGCGGGGCGCCCAGGTCGTGTTCGAGGGCGCGGATCTGCTGGGACAGCGACGGCTGGGCCACGCGCACCTGCTCGGCGGCGCGGGTGAAGTGCCGGTGCTCGGCGACGGCCACGAAGTAAGCGAGCTGCTGGAACTGCATAGCCGAAGCCTATCGATAGGAGAGTCATCATGTCTTTGACCTCTGGTCGGAGCGCTCCTAACGTCGATCGGGTGGTGACCACGCTCGCCCCGCACCGGCGCTCCGCCGTCCGGCGCTTCTGGGCCTCGACGATCGGCAAGAAAGCCGTCATGGCGGTGACCGGCCTGCTCCTGCTCGCCTTCGTGTTCGCGCACATGGTCGGCAACCTCAAGACGTTCCTGGGCGCCGACGACCTCAACCACTACGCGGGCTGGCTGCGCACGATCGGCGAACCGGTGCTGCGCCGCGAGTGGTTCCTCTGGCTTCAGCGCGCAGTCCTGCTCGCCGCGCTGGTCCTGCACGTCACCGCGGCCGTGCAGCTGGCCCGCCGCGACCGCCGGGCCCGGCCGGTCCGGTACGCCCACCGGCCCCCGGCTCGCGCGACCTTCGCGGTGCGGACGATGCGCTGGGGTGGGGCGACGCTCGCGGTGTTCGTCGTCTGGCACCTCCTCGACTTCACCGTCGGCGCGGTGAACCAGGACTTCGTCCCCGGCGACCCGTACCACAACCTCGTCGCGGACTTCCGGGTCTGGTGGGTCAACCTGATCTACCTGCTCGCCCTGGCCATGCTCGGCCTGCACATCCACCACGGCTTCGCGAGCGCCGCGCGCACGCTGGGCGTCACCCGCCCGCGGCGGGAGCGCGCGATCCGCATCTTCGGCAGCACGACGGCGGTCGTGGTCGCGGGCGGCTACGCCCTCGTCCCGGTCGCGATCATGACGGGACTGGTGCACTGATGTCCGACTACCGCGTCGGCGACCTGATCGCCGACACCAAGGCCCCCGCCGTTCCCCTCGAACACCGCTGGGACGAACGGAAGTTCGCCGCGAAGCTGGTGAACCCGGCGAACCGGCGCCGGCACCGGGTGATCGTCGTGGGCACCGGCCTGGCCGGCGGTTCGGCCGGGGCGACGCTGGCCGAACAGGGCTACCACGTCGTGCAGTTCTGCTTCCAGGATTCGCCGCGGCGCGCGCACTCGGTCGCCGCCCAGGGCGGCATCAACGCGGCGAAGAACTACCGCAACGACGGAGACTCGGTGTACCGGCTGTTCCACGACACGGTCAAGGGCGGCGACTTCCGGGCCCGCGAGTCCAATGTGTACCGGCTGGCGCAGCTCTCGGCGCAGATCATCGACCAGGCGGTGGCTCAGGGCGTCCCGTTCGCGCGCGAGTACGGCGGCCTGCTGGACACCCGGTCCTTCGGCGGCGTGCAGGTGCAGCGCACGTTCTACGCGCGCGGACAGACCGGCCAGCAGCTGCTGATCGGGGCGTACCAGGCGCTGTCCCGGCAGATCGACGCCGGGAACGTCGAGCTGCACGCGCGCACCGAACTGCTCGACCTGATCGTTTCCGGAGGCCGGGCGCGCGGCATCGTCGCGCGGGACCTGGTCACCGGCGAGATCACGACGCACCTCGCGGACGCCGTCGTGCTCGCGACCGGCGGGTACGGCAACGTCTTCTACCTTTCGACGAACGCGAAGGGCTCGAACGCCACGGCGATCTGGCGGGCGCACAAACGCGGTGCCTACTTCGCGAACCCGTGCTTCACCCAGATCCACCCGACGTGCATCCCGCGGTCGGGCGAGCACCAGTCGAAGCTGACGCTGATGAGCGAGTCGTTGCGCAACGACGGCCGCATCTGGGTGCCCAAGCACGCCGGCGACCCCCGGCCGCCCGGGGAGATCCCCGAGGACGAGCGCGACTACTACCTCGAACGCCTCTACCCGAGCTTCGGCAACCTCGTCCCGCGGGACATCGCCTCGCGGGCGGCGAAGACCGTGTGCGACGCCGGTTCCGGTGTCGGTCCCGGCGGGCTCGGCGTCTACCTCGACTTCGCCGACGCGATCGCCCGGCTGGGCCGGCCGGCGATCGAAGCCCGCTACGGCAACCTCTTCGACATGTACCAGCGCATCACCGCGGAAGATCCGTACGCGGTGCCGATGCGGATCTACCCGGCCATCCACTACACGATGGGCGGGCTCTGGGTCGATTACGACCTGCAGAGCACGATCCCCGGGCTGTTCGTGATCGGTGAGGCGAACTTCTCCGACCACGGCGCCAACCGGCTCGGCGCGTCGGCGCTGATGCAGGGCCTCGCCGACGGCTACTTCGTGCTGCCGGCGACGGTGAACGACTACCTCGGCAGCACGCGGCTCGACGACGTCTCCGACGCCGACGTCCGGCAGGTGGAAACCGAGGTGCGCGAACGGGTTTCCCGGCTGCTGGCGGTGCGGGGCACGCGGTCGGTCGACTCGTTCCACCGCGAGCTCGGGCTGCTGATGTGGGACCACTGCGGGATGTCCCGCACCCGCGAAGGCCTGCGCAAGGCCCTGGACCGGGTGCCCGGGCTCCGGGCGGAGTTCTGGCGGGACGTCCGGATCCCGGGCGGCGGCGCGGAGCTCAACCAGGAGCTGGAGAAGGCGCATCGAGTGGCCGACTTCCTGGAGCTGGCCGAACTCATGCTCGTCGACGCGCTGGCCCGCGAGGAATCGTGCGGCGGGCACTTCCGCGAAGAACACCAGACCCCCGAAGGCGAAGCCTTGCGGGACGACGAGAACTTCGCGCACGTCGCCGCGTGGGAGTACGGCGCCGAGCCGGTGCTGCACCGCGAGGAACTGTTTTTCGAGCACGTCCACCCGACCCAGCGGAGCTACACGTGAAACTCACCGTCCGCGTCTGGCGGCAGGCCGGACCCGTCGCCGAAGGCCGGCTGGTCACCTACCCGGTCGACGGCGTCACCCCCGACATGTCGTTCCTCGAGCTGCTGGACGTGCTGAACCAGCGGCTGATCGAGGCGGGCGACGAGCCGGTGGCGTTCGACCACGACTGCCGCGAGGGCATCTGCGGTTCGTGCGGCGTGGTGATCAACGGCCGGGCCCACGGCCCCGAGCGCACGACGTCGTGCCAGCTCCACCTGCGCTCCTTCGCCGACGGCGACGTGATCGACGTGGAACCGTGGCGCGCGGCGGGTTTCCCGATCGTCAAGGACCTGGTGGTCGACCGTTCGGCGCTCGACCGGATCGTCCAGGCCGGCGGGTACGTCAGCGCGCCGACGGGCAGCGCACCGGACGCGCACGCGACCCCGGTGCCCAAGCCGGACGCGGACCTCGCCTTCGACAACGCCACCTGCATCGGCTGCGGCGCCTGCGTGGCGGCGTGCCCGAACGGCTCGGCGACCCTGTTCACGGCGGCGAAGGTGACCCACCTGAGCCTGCTCCCGCAGGGCGGCCCGGAGCGCGCGAGCCGGGTGCTCGACATGGTGGACGCGATGGACGCCGAAGGCTTCGGCGGCTGCACCAACACGGGGGAGTGCGTGGCTTCCTGCCCGAAGGGGATCCCGTTCGCGAGCATCGCGACGCTCAACCGCGAGTACCTCGCCGCGACTCGGTCCGGGCGCCGCTGACGTCAGAACCCCGGCAGCAGGGTGGCGAACCGGCGACGGCCGCGGGCGGTGATCCGCAGCTCGCGGTCCTCCGGGCCGCGGCGGACCAGGCCGTCGGCCAGGAACGCCGCCAGCACCTCGTGGCCGAGGACTCCGCCGAGGTGGGGGACCCGGTGGGTCCGGTCCAGGCACGCGGTGGCCGGCCGGCGGCGGCCGGGATCGACTTCCGCCGGTGCGACGCCGAGGTCCCGGAACGCCGACAGGTCCTCGCCCAGGGCCACGTCCGCGGCGGATCCGTCCGGCGGCCGCAGCGCACCGCGGGAGACGAGCAGGGCGAACACCGCCACGCCGAGCCGTCCGGCCGCGTGGTCGTAGCACGTGTGCGCGATGTCCGCGCCCGATTCCGCCCGATCCGGTGGCGCGATGCCCTCGTTGCCGGCGTAATGCGCGAGAGCGGTGAGCACGCCCAGCAGGTCCTCGCGGCCGACGCGGTACACGGCGTGCCGTCCGGTGTGTTCGACCGTCACCAGCCCGGCCGCCCGCAGCCGGGCCAGGTGGTTGCCCAGCCGGGGCGCGGTGACCCCGAGCGCGTCGGCCAGCTGCACCATCGTGTGCGGGCCCTCGGCGGCCAGCACCTGCAGGGCGGTGAGCCGCACCGGGTCGGCCAGTTCGCGCGTCAGCTCGACGATCGCGCCCTGGACGGCGTTGCCCGCATCGACCAGTCCGCCCATCACCGTTCCTTCCGCCGACGCGCGTGAGCCTAGCACGCTTCACGAGTACGTGAATGATGATTGCGGGCGGCGGTGAGCGGGAACTACCCTTCACATCCTCGTGAAGGGTGGATGCATGCGAAGTCTCCTCTGGGGCCGTGGGGTTTCCGCGCTCGGCGACGGCCTCTGGTTCACGATCTGGGCGCTGTACCTCACCCGGATCGCCGGGCTCCCGCCGGTCACGGTCGGCGCCGGGCTGGCGGTGGCCAGCGCGGTGGGCATGGCCGCCGCCGTGCCGCTGGGCGCCTTCGCCGACCGGGCGGGCGCGCGGCCGGTCCTGGTCGTGCTCACGCTCGTGCGGGCCGCCGCGATGGCCGGCTACCTCGCGGTGGACGGCACCTGGACGTTCCTGGCCGTGACGGTGCCGTTCACCGCCTTGGCCACCGGCGGGACGGCGGTGCGGACGGCACTGATCACCGGGCTCGTCACCGAGTCCGCCGAGCGGGTGCGCGTGCTGGCGCAGCAGCGGGTGGCCCAGCACGTCGGGTACGCCGCCGGTGCCGGGCTCGGCGCCCTCGTGCTCACGGCCGACACGCGGTGGGCCTACACCGTGGCCATCGCCGGCAACGCGGTCAGCTTCCTGGTGCTCGCCGGTGCCACCCTGCTGGTGCCCGCACCGGCCCGAACCCCGGGCCGGACGTCGACCCGGGTGGTGCTGAAGGACCGGCCGTACCTGTGCGTCACCGCGGCCACGGCCGTGCTTTCGTTGTGCTGGGCCATGTTGTCGGCAGGCCTCCCGCTGTGGCTGTCCGGCCGGACGCACCTGCCGCTGGGCCTCGGCGGGGTCGTGGTGGTGATCAGCTCGGTCGGGATCGCGGTGTTCCAGGTGCCGTTCGCCCGGTTCGCGCGCACGGCGGCCCAGGCCGCGCGGACGGCGGTGGTGTCCGGGGTGGTGCTCGCGGCGAGCTGCGTGCTGCTCGCCACGACGTCCGGCGGCTCCGGGGCGGTCGCCGTCGCGGTGGTGGGCCTGGCCGCGGTGCTGCACGTCGTCGGGGAGCTGGCGTACGTGGCCGCCAACTGGGGCCTGTCGGTGCGGTTGATGCGCGAAGACGCCAAGGGCGCCTACCAAGGCGCGACCGAGGCGGCCACGGCCACCGTGCAGATGGTGGGGCCGGGTGTGTTCACCCTCGCCGTCGGCGGCCTCGGCTGGCCGGGGTGGTTGCTGGTCGCGGTGGTGTTCGTCGCGGCCGTCGCACCCGTGCCGGCGTTGACCCGCTGGGCGATCCGGACCCGGCAGCCCGTGGCGGCCCGGTGAGCGACGCACGTCACGCCCGCGGTCCGGAACACCAGCGGGGGCCGGACGTTGTACAGGGTGTCGGTACGGCGGTGCCCCCGGGCCTCACCCCTTGCCTTCACGGAATACCGGTAGCGCTGGAGCCGTGTTGAGCCTTCCGCCGCGAGGCGGCCCCCGTACCGGCCCTGAAACTCCCGCCTCCGCTCGCAGGTCGACCCCCCTCGGACCTCCGCTGAGCGGAGGCGGGCCTGAAACGCCGCCGCGCGTTTGCCGCCGCCGGCGCCGGGTACACCGGCTCCGGCGGTGCCCGCCCGCTGTTCGAGCTCAGCCCGTGGTCTCCCCAGCCCGGGTGCCCGGGCGGGCCACCGCTGCCATCAACGGGTGCCAGGGCGTCGCGTCGAAAATCAACGTGATGGCCTCGATCTTCCCGTCGCGCAACCGGAAGTGCTCCGCTGTGTGCTGCGTGCCGACCGGCGTCGCGGTGTGGACGTCGTAGACGAGCGTGGCCTCGGTGTCGCCGTAGAGCTCGCTGATCAGGTCGACGCCGGTGACGATCCCGACGAACCCGGCCAGGCCGTCGAGGTGGCCGCGGGCGTCGGCGGATTCGAGCAGCGGGCTGCGGAAGGTGAACGTGCCGGCCAGTTGCGCGGCCGCCGCCGGCACGTCGCCGTCGAAGCGGGCGCGGTGGTAGGCCTGCACGGTTTCCCTGGTCTGCGTGGTCATCGGTCCTCCAGGTGGCGGGTGAGGTGGTACTGGTTCTCGGCCAGCCGCAGACACAGGTGCCGCAGCTGGGCCGTCTCGGCGGCGGTGAACCCCCGGAAGAGCGCGGCCATGGCCAGCTGGGACGGCCGCCGGAACTCGTCCAGCCAGGTCCGGCCGTTCTCGGTGATCCGGACCTGCACCGCCCGCCGGTCACGGGGGTCGGGGACGCGCTCGGCGAGCCCGGCGCGTTCCAGCGTGTCGACCAGGCCGGTCACGTTCCGGGAGCTCACCCCGGCGGACGCGGCGAGGTCCTTGATGTTCGCGTCGCCGGTGGCGAGCCGGATCAGGATGTCGAGGGCGCCGGGGCTGAGGCCACGGCTGTCGGTGCCTCGGGACCGCAACGCCTCGAGGCTGCGCGCGGCCGTGCGGACCGCGGCCGCGGCTTCGAGCACGCCGGTGTCTTGGCCCTGGGTGAATCCGGCCAGTGCGCTGCGGACCTCCGGGGAGTAGAGCCGGTCGTCCTCGTCCCGGATCAGGTTGGGTACGTCGTTCATAGTGATGCACTACATTAGTACGTGCTTCCCTATCTTTGTCAACGGCCTGTCCGCTCGCAGGCGTTAACCAGGCTTTCGCCCGGCGTTAGCCTCGGTCCCGGGACAGGTTCGCTCTTCGCCGCCCATACTGACCCGGCTCGCCACCACGACACCCCCGGAGTCCCCATGACGGACGTCAACCGACGACGTTTTCTGCAGCTGGCCGGCGGAACCGCCGCCCTTTCCGCGCTGTCCACCAGCATCGCCCGCGCGGCGGAGATCCCCGCTTTCCACCGGACCGGGACGCTGCGGGACGTCGAGCACATCGTGGTGCTGATGCAGGAGAACCGGTCGTTCGACCACTACTTCGGCACGCTGCGCGGGGTGCGGGGCTTCGGCGACCCGCGGCCGGTGGCGCTGGCGAACGGGAAGCCGGTCTGGGCGCAGTCGGACGGCAAGCGCGACATCCTGCCCTTCCGCCCCGAAGCGGACAACCTGGGCCTGCAGTTCATCCAGGACCTCCCGCACGGCTGGAACGACACGCACGCGGCCTGGAACGGCGGCAAGTACGACAAGTGGGTGCCCGCGAAGGGCTCGACCACGATGGCGTACCTGACCCGCGAGGACATCCCGTTCCACTACGCCCTCGCCGACTCGTTCACCATCTGCGATGCCTACCACTGCTCGTTCATGGGTTCGACCGACCCGAACCGCTACTACATGTGGACCGGCTACACCGGCAACGACGGCCAGGGCGGCGGCCCGGTCCTCGGCAACGACGAAAAGGGCTACTCCTGGACGACCTACCCCGAGCGCCTGGAGCAGGCCGGGGTGTCCTGGAAGATCTACCAGGACATCGGCGACGGCCTCGACGCCGCCGGTGGCTGGGGCTGGATCGACGACGCCTACCGCGGCAACTACGGCGACAACTCGCTGCTGTACTTCAATTCCTACCGCAACGCGAAGCCCGGCGACGCGCTGTACGAGAAGGCCCGCACCGGCACGAACGCCAAGGCGGGCGAGGGCTACTTCGACCGGCTGCGCGCGGACGTCAAGGCCGGGAAGCTGCCCCAGGTCTCCTGGATCACCGCGCCGGAGGCGTTCTGCGAGCACCCGAACTGGCCGGTGAACTACGGCGCCTGGTACATCGCGCAGGTCCTCGACGCGCTCACCGCGAACCCGGAGGTGTGGAGCAAGACCGCGCTGTTCATCACCTACGACGAGAACGACGGCTTCTTCGACCACGTCGTCCCGCCGTACGCGACGGCCGGACAGTCCACTGTGGATACCGCGGGGGAGATCTTCGCGGGCTCGGCCGCGAACCCGGCCGGTCCGTACGGGCTCGGCCAGCGCGTGCCGATGCTCGTGGTGTCGCCGTGGAGCAAGGGCGGCTACGTCTGCTCGGAGACGTTCGACCACACGTCGATCATCCGGTTCGTCGAACGCCGGTTCGGCGTGCACGAGCCGAACATCACGGCCTGGCGCCGCTCGGTGTGCGGCGACCTGACGTCGGCGTTCGACTTCGCCCGGACCGACGCGCGGGTGCCCGCCCTGCCGGACACCGCGGGCTACGAGCCGCCGGACCGCAAGCGGCACCCGGACTACGTGCCCGCCGTCCCGGCGCAGGCGGTGCTGCCGAAGCAGGAACCCGGGCTGCGGCCGGCCCGGGCACTGCCGTACGACCTCGCCGCCGATGCCCAGCTCGGGGCGGCCGTGAACCTGACGTTCGGCAACCAGGGCCGGGCGGGCGCGACGTTCCACGTCACCTCGCCCGGGGCCGCGCCGCGGACGTACACCGCGGGTGCCGGCAGCTCCCTGGCGGCCACGCTGCCCGTCTCCGGGGGTTACGACTACACCGTGCACGGGCCGAACGGGTTCGTCCGGCAGTTCCGCGGCGGCTTGGCCGGCCCCGAGGTGAGCGCGCGCCCGGAGGGGCGGAGCGGGAACCTGGCGCTGGTCCTGACCAACAGCGGCCCGACACCGGTGCGGCTCACGCTGACCGACGCCTACACCCGCCGTTCGACGTCGCGGCTGCTGAAGCCCGGTGCGCGGGTGGTCGAGGTGGTGGACACCCGGCGCAGCGGCAACTGGTACGACGTCTCGATCGTGTCGGACCGCGACCCGCGCTTCCTGCGCCGCCTGGCGGGCCACGTCGAGACCGGGCGGCCGAGCACGAGCGACCCGGCGACCCTCACGAGCTGATGATTCCCTTGCCGTGGCGCCAGTCCGAGGGACTGGCGCCACGGTTCCGCTTGAACGCCACGCTGAAGGCGAAGGGATCTTCGTAACCGACGGCCTTGGCCACGGCGGCGACGGTGTCCTCGGTGTCGCGCAGGAGATCCGCGGCGAGCGTCATCCGCCAGCCGGTGAGGTAGGTCAGCGGCGGCTCGCCGACGAGGCGGGCGAAGCGCGCGGCGAACGCGGCCCGGGACAGCCCGACGCGCGCGGCCAGCGCGGCGACCGTCCACCGGTGGGCGGGCTCGCCGTGCAGCAGGTGCAGGGCCGCACCGATGCGCGCATCGGCCGACGCCCGGTACCACGCCGGGAGGGTGGCCTCCGGCCGGGCGCACCACGTGCGCAGGGACAGCACGAGCACGAGGTCGAGCAGGCGGCGGAGCACGGCGTCCTGACCCGGCTCGTCGAGGGCGACTTCGGCGGCGAGCAGGTCGAGGACCGCCCGCATCGCCGATCCGGCGGGCACGACGGCCAGCGGCGGAAGCATGTCCAGGAGCTGGCCGGCCACGACGCCGTGGAGCTCGTAGGCGCCCCTGAGCAACGTCGTGGCGCCGGGGGAGCCGTCGCCGTAGGTGCGCGGCGCGTGGGAGCGCACGGCTCCGGTGCCGCCGACCGGGTACTTCCGGTTGCCTCGGATCACGAACTGCGGCGCGGTGGCCGGGTCGTCGGCGATCGTGTAGCCGGTCGCGTTGATCAGCGCGACGTCCCCGGCGGACAGGCGAACCGGCGGGGCACTGCCGAGACCGAGGAACGCGTGGCCGCCGAGGGTGGCCACCAGGGTCAGCGGCGGGGCGTCGGCGAAGGTCAGCGACCACGGCGGCCGCTGGATCAGCTGCCGCACGAGTGCGTCCGTGGCGTGCGCGCGGTGCAGCAGGTCGCTCAGGACGTCCATGCCGCGAACATAGACGATCACAAAGGAATCATCGACCTTCTCCCATGGATCGTCTCGTCCGCTCGCGGTTGTCTGAGGACATGCAGAACATCCTGATCCTCGCCGGCACCGGCAAGACGGGCCGCCGCGTCGCCCGGCACCTGGGCGACGCGGCCCGGATCGCCGCCCGTGGCCACGGTTTCGACCTCGGCGACCCCGCGAGCTGGGGACCCGCGCTGGACGGCGTGGCGGCCGTCTACCTCGTGGAGCCCGATCTCCGGGCCGGACCACGTCTCCCGGGCTTCGTCTCCGCGGCGGTCGCGGCGGGCGCGCGGCGGCTGGTGCTGCTTTCCGCTCCACGCGCCGGTGAGCAGGGCCATCCGCTGCACGCCGCCGAGCAGGCCGTCCGCGGCTCGGGCGTCGGCTGGACCATCCTGCACCCGAGCTGGTTCGCCCAGAACTTCAGCGAAGGCCCGTGGGCGCAAGGGATCCGCGACGGCGTGCTCACCCTGCCGACCGGTGACGGACGTGCGCCGTTCGTCGACGCCGAGGACATCGCCGAAGTCGCCGTGGCCGCGCTGACCGACGACCGGCACGACGGCGAAGTCTACGAGCTGACCGGCCCGCGGGCGCTGAGCTTCGGGGAAGCCGTGGGCCTGATCGCGCGGGCGGCCGGCCGGAAGATCGAGCACGCCGACGTCGAGCCCGAGGCGTTCCTCGAGCGGCAGGTCGCGCACGGCGTCCCACCGCAGGTGGCGCGGCTGCTCACGGGCTTGCTGGCCGACCTGCGCGAAGGCCGGGGCGCCGACCTCGGGGACGGTGTCGAGCGGGCCCTCGGCCGGCCGGCCCGGTCGTTCGAGGACTTCGCGGCCGCGACCGCGTGGACGTGACGCTCACCCGGCTGGGTGCGAGGTTCACCCGGCCGTGGCCGGCTGGCGTTGCGAGGCCCCGTTCCGGGTGGGAGCGTCGGGACACCGACTGTTTTCCCACCACGGAACCAGGAGAGCGGATGACCACCACCGAAATGCCGGCCGTGCACGAGTGCACGGTCAGCGGCTGTTCCTACAACCATGACGGCTGCCACGCCTTCGCCATCACGGTGGGCGGCGGCAACGGGTCGGCGGACTGCGGAACGTTCGTCCCGCTGAACACGAAGGGCGGCTTGGACCGGGTCGTGGCCCAGGTCGGCGCCTGTTCCCGCACGGACTGCCGGCACAACTCGTCGCTGGAGTGCACGGCGGACAACATCCGCGTCGGCCCCGGCGAGGGCGGCCACGCGGCGAACTGCCTGACGTACACGCCGTAGCCGGCCCAGTCAGTGCCCTGCCGCAGCCCGTCGTGAGTGGTAAGGCGGGTTCTAACCCGCCTTACCACTCACGACGGTGCGGTAGGGGTGCTGTGCCGAATTCGAGGGCTGTGCGGCCGTCGGACACCTTTGCCGCCGCGCGCAGGGTCAGGCCGGCCGCCGCGGCCAGGTCCGTCAGTTCCGCCACCGTGCGTTCCCGGCCGCCGAAGCACATCAGCAAGAACAGGGTGATCGCCGTGGACGTGCCGTCGCGGAGCGGTTCGATCACCACCACCGTGCCGTCCGCTCCGGCCGCGCGGCGGCAGCCGGCCAGGATGCGGCGGGCGTGGTCGTCGTCCCAGTCGTGGAGGATGTCGGACAGCACGTACGCGTCCGCCCCCGGCGGCAGCGGGTCGAAGAAACTGCCAGGCACCGCCTCGGCCCGGTCGGCGAGCCCGTCCGCCGCGAACCGCTCCGCCGCCGCGGCCGCCGAGGGCGCCAGATCCAGCACCTCGCCGCGGACCGACGGGTGCGCGCGCAGGATCTCGGCGAGCACGAGGCCGTCCCCGCCGCCGACGTCGACGATCCGGGGAAAGCGGCTCCAGTCGAAGCGCTCGGCGATCTGCGGCGCCTGCACCTCGAACCGCCAGTTCATCTGGGCGTCGAACGAGCTCCGCAGCCTCGGTTCGGCGTCGATGTCGGTCCAGAAGTCGCGGCCGTACCGGTGTGCGTAGGCGGCGGCGCCGGTGGTGATCGTCCCGAGCAGGTCGGCGAACGCGAGTTCGGCGCGGCCGCCGGCGGCGTGGATGTCGAGCAGCCGTTTGACGCCGTCGTCACGCAGCTGCCGGCCCAGTTCCGTGGGCCGGTAGCGGCCGGACTCCGCGTCGAACGCGAAGACCCCGGCCGTCACGAGGTGGTCGAGCAGGCAGGCCAGCGCCGAGGGAGACGTGCCCGTCGCCGAAGCCAGCTCGGCGGCCGTCCCTTCCTCGTGCTCGGCGAGGCCGAGCGTCGCCGCTACCCGGATGGCCATGGGCGTGGCCAGCTCGGCCAGCTCGAGAATCGACTGCGTCACCCGCCGAGCTTAGCGAGGGCGTGGCATCATGACGATCGACAAACCGAACGAAAGGCGCCGCTAGTGGACGCTTTACCGAACGACGGTTCGTCGATCCGCGACATGCTGGCGGTCAACCTGCGCGCGGCCCGGGCGGCGCGCGGCCTGTCACTGTCCGAGCTGTCCCGGCGGTCCGGGATCGGCAAGGCGACCCTGTCGCAGCTCGAGGGCGGCACCGGCAACCCGACCATCGAGACGGTCTTCAGCCTGTCGCGGGTCCTGGAGGTGGCCATCTCCGACCTGCTCGACCACCGGCCGCGCGGGGGACTGACCGTCGTGCGGGCCGCCGAGGTCGAAGTGCTCCGCGGCGAAGGCGTCGACCTGCGGCCGCTGCGCCGGATCGAGGCCGACAACAGCGTCTTCGAGGTCTACGACCAGCTCGTGCGCGGAGACGCGCCGCAGCGCTCGCAAGGCCACGTCGGCGTCGAGCACACCGTCGTGCAGGCCGGCCGGCTGTGCGTCGAGGTCGCCGGCCGGAGCGTGGACCTCGGGCCCGGCGACTACGTGGCGTTCGACGCCCGCGAGCCGCACAGCTACACCGCGCCGGACGGGCCCGTGCAGTCGGTGCTGCTGCTGCAGTACCGCGCCGACGAACGGCTCGACGGCCGGCCGCACCCCGTCCTGCCGGAGTGAGCTCCGCAGGATTGACGCTTTCCCGTCCGAGACCTATCGTTCGCTATACCGAACGCTGGAGGGTCGATGAACCGAACGCGGGTGGTGGTGATCGGGGCCGGGATCGTCGGCGCGGCGTGCGCCCGGGAACTCGCCCTGGCCGGCTTCGACGTCCTCGTCCTCGACCGCGGCCGGCCCGCGGGCGGCACGACGTCGCACGGCGAAGGCAATCTTCTGGTCTCCGACAAGGGACCGGGCGCCGAACTCGCGCTCGCGCAGCTGTCCGCCCGGCTGTGGCCGCAGGTGCTGGCCGAAATCGCCGCCGACGACCCGCGCGCGGCGGCCGCGACGGAGTTCGACCCGAAGGGCGGCATCGTCGTCGCCACCACGGCGGCCGGCGCCGGCGCGCTCCTCGCGTTCGCCGAGGCCCAGGCCGCGGCCGGGGTCCGCACCGAGCGGCTCGACGCGGCGGACGTCGCGGCGGCCGAACCCGCGCTGACCCGGGAGGTGACCGCGGCCGTCCGCTACCCGGAGGACGCCCAGGTGCAGCCGGCCGGCGCCGCGCTGGCCCTGCTGGGTTCGGCGCTGCACCACGGCGCCCGGCTGCGCACCGAAGCCGAGGTCACCGGCGCCCGGGTCACCGGCGGCCGGATCACCGGCGTCGACGTGGCCGGCGAACTCGTCGAAGCGGACGTCGTGGTGAACGCGGCGGGGCCGTGGTCGGGGCCGGTGTCGGCCCGGCTCGGCGCGCCGATCGCGGTCCGGCCCCGGCGGGGCGAGGTCCTGGTGACCACGCCGATGCCGGGCGTGGTGCGGCACAAGGTCTACGACGCGGACTACGTCGGCGCGGTCGGCACGGGCAGCGGCGAGCTGCAGACGTCGGCGGTGGTGGAGTCGACCTGGGGCGGCACGGTGCTGATCGGCTCGTCCCGCCGCCGCGTGGGCTTCGACGACACGATCCGGCCGGACGTGCTGGGCGCGATCGCGGCCAAGGCGGTCCGGCTCTTCCCGGCCCTGGCCGACGCCGCGGTGATGCGCGCCTACGGCGGCTTCCGGCCGTACGTCGACGACCACCTGCCGGTGCTCGGCGAGGACCCGCGGCTGGCCAACCTGTGGCACGCCACCGGGCACGAAGGGGCGGGAATCGGGCTGAGCGTCGGCACGGCCCGGCTCCTGCGCGAGCTGCTGACCGGCGCGACCCCGTCGATGCCGGTGGAAGAGTTCACTGTGGACCGTCCGGCGGTGCCCGCGTGAGCGAGCCGATCGAGATCACCGTCGACGGCGAGACCGTGCCCGGACTGGCCGGGCAGACCGTCGCCGGCGTGCTCCTCGCCGCCGGCCGGCTGTCCTGGCGCACCACCAGGTCCGGCGCGCCGCGGGGCGTCTTCTGCGGGATCGGCGCCTGCTTCGACTGCCTGCTCACGGTCAACGGCGTCGCCGACGTCCGGGCCTGCCGCCGCCGCGCCGCCGACGGCGACCAGATCCGCACCCAGTCCCGGGAGGAAGGCGCGTGAGGCACGTCGTCATCGTCGGAGCCGGGCCCGCCGGGCTCGCGGCGGCCGAACACGCGCTCGCCGCCGGAGCCGACGTCACCGTCCTGGACCAGGCCGACACGGCGGGCGGGCAGTACCACCGGGGAGCGTCGCACCGGTTCGAGGCGCTCCTGAGCCGGTGCGCGTGGTGGCCGGAAAGCACCGTCTGGGCCGTGGAAGGCAAGCGGGTGCACGTCCTGCGCGGCCCGGCCGACGGGACGAACCGGCGGCGCCACACCCTCGAACCCGACGCGCTGGTCCTCGCCACCGGCGCGCACGACCGCGTCCTGCCGTTCCCCGGCTGGCAGCTGCCCGGCGTCTTCACCGCGGGCGCCGCGCAGGCCCTGGCCAAGGGGGAGCGGGTCGCCGTCGGGCGGCGGGTGCTCGTCGCCGGGGCCGGGCCGTTCCTGCTGCCGGTGGCCGAGTCCCTGGTGGCCGCCGGCGCCGGCGTGCTCGCCGTCCTGGAAGCGAACCCGGTCCGCACTGTCCTCAGTGGATGGTCGTGGCGGGCGGCCGCGCACGTCGGCAAGATGAACGAACTGGTTCGTTACGCCGGCACGCTGGCCCGGCACCGCGTCCCGTACCGCACGGGCCGCGCGGTGATCGAAGCCCGCGGCGACGTCCGGGTCCGCGAAGCCGTCACCGCGCGCGTCCGTGCGGACTGGTCGATCATCCCCGGCACCGAACGCACCTACGAGGTCGACGCCCTCTGCGTCGGGCACGGCTTCGTGCCGCAACCCGAGCTGGCCGTCGCGGCCGGCTGCGTTCTCGACGGCGGCTTCGTCCGGGTCGGCGCCGACCAGCGCACCAGCGTCACCGGGGTGTTCGCCGCGGGGGAGCTCACCGGCATCGGCGGTGCCGTCGCCGCGGCGGCGGAAGGGGCGGTCGCCGGGCAGGCCGCCGCCGGGAGGACGCCGAGCCGCGTCTTGATCAAACAGCGTGACCACGCTCGCGCCTTCGCCCGCCGCCTGTCCGCCGCCCACCCGATCGGCGCGGCGTGGCCCGGCTGGCTGCGCGCGGACACCATCGTCTGCCGCTGCGAAGAAACCACCTTCGGTGACCTGAAGAGCGCCGCCGCGGACCCGGCCACCCCCGGTCCGCACGCGCTCAAGCTCGGCACCCGCGCCGGGCTCGGCCCGTGCCAGGGCCGGATGTGCGGCCCCGCCGTCGCCGACCTCGTCGGGGGCGCCGAGCGCCACCACCGTCCGATCGCCCAGCCGATCCGCCTGGGCGAGCTCGCCGATCCGAAGGAGACTGCATGAGCACCCGCGACCTCGGTGGCGTGGTCGTCGCCGCCGCGCTGCCCTACCGGGCCGACGAGGCCGCGCCGGCCGGGCTGGCCGTCGACTACGACGCCTACGCCGAGCACTGCCGGTGGCTGGTCGGGAACGGCTGCCGCGGCGTCGGCCCGAACGGCTCCCTCGGCGAGTACTCGTCGCTCACCGACGACGAGCGCCGCCGCGTCGCCCGCACCGCGATCGAAGCCGTCGGGACGGACGGGATCGTCGTCGTCGGCGTCCACGGCCCGGGCGCGCACCAGGCCCGCCACTGGGCCGAGGCGGCGGCCGAAGGCGGCGCGCACGGGGTGCTGTGCCTGCCGCCGACGCTCTACCGCGCCAACCGCGGCGAGGTGCTCGCCCACTTCGAGGCGGTGGCATCCGTGGGCCTGCCGGTGATGGTCTACAACAACCCGTTCGACACGAAGGTCGACCTCACGCCGGAGCTGCTGGCCGAGATCGCGCAGATCGACAACGTCGTGGCCGTCAAGGAGTTCTCCGGCGACGTCCGCCGCGTGCTGGAGATCCGCGAGCGGGCACCGGGGCTGGCCGTGATCGGCGGCGCCGACGACGTCGTCCTGGAGAGCCTGCTGATGGGCGCGACCGGGTGGTTCGCCGGGTTCCCGAACGTGTTCCCGGCCGAGTCCGCGCGGTTGTACGAACTCGCCACCGCAGGCAAGCTCGAAGAGGCCAAGGCGTTGTACGAACCTTTGGTGGCCGCGTTCCGGTGGGACTCGCGCACCGAGTTCGTCCAGGCCATCAAGCTCGGAATGGACATGGTGGGCCGGCGCGGCGGGCCGTGCCGTCCGCCGCGGGGCCCGCTTTCGGACGTCCAGCGCGAGCAGGTCCGGGCCGACATGGGCCGTGCGCTCGCGGCGCTGGGGGTGGCGTAGATGCGTTCTTCGCGCGCGATCACGGCGGTCGACTCGCACACCGAAGGCATGCCGACCCGGGTGGTGACCGGCGGCGTGGCCCCGATCCCGGGCGCCACGATGGCCGAGCGGCGCCGGTACTTCATGGCACACCTGGACCACCTGCGGCAGTTCCTGATGAACGAGCCGCGCGGCCACTCGGCGATGAGCGGCGCAATCCTGCAGCCGCCCTGCCGCGACGACGCGGACTGGGGCGTGGTGTACATCGAGGTGTCCGGCTGCCTGCCGATGTGCGGCCACGGCACGATCGGTGTGGCGACGGTGCTGGTGGAGACGGGCATGGTGGAGGTGACCGAGCCGACGACGGTGGTGCGCCTGGACACCCCGGCCGGGCTGGTACACGCGGAGGTCACGGTCCAGGACGGACGCGCGTCGAGCGTCAAGCTGCGCAATGTGCCGTCGTTCCTCGCCGAGCGCGACGCCGAGATTTCCGTGCCCGGTCTGGGTTCGGTCCGCTACGACCTCGCGTACGGCGGCAACTTCTACGCCATCCTCGAGCTGTCCGCGTTGGGCATCCCGTTCGACCGGGCGGAGAAGGACCGGATCCTGTCGGCGGGGCTGGCGATCATGGCCGCGATCGACGAGCAGCGGCCGCCGAAGCACCCCGTCGACCCGCTGATCGGCGGCTGCAAGCACGTCCAGTTCCTCGCGCCGGGCTCCGACGCGCGGGCGTCGCGGAACGCGATGGCGATCCACCCGGGCTGGTTCGACCGGTCACCGTGCGGCACCGGGACGTCCGCCCGGATGGCCCAGCTGCACGCGCGCGGCGAGCTGCCGCTGCACACGCCGTTCGAGAACTCGTCGTTCATCGGCACGACGTTCACCGGCGCGCTGGTGGCCGAGACCACGGTCGGTGACGTGCCGGCGGTGGTCCCGGAGTTCTCGGGGCGGGCGTGGATCACCGGCACGGCAACGTACCTGCTCGACCCGACGGACCCGTTCCCGGCGGGGTTCGTGCTCTAGGCGGGTTGCCAGAGCTCGATCCGGTGCCCTTCGGGATCGGTGACCCAGCCGAAGCGCCCGACACCGGCCATGTCCTGGACGTCGTCGGCGACGTCCGCGCCGCGGGCGCGGAGCTGGGCGAGCATGGCGTCGAGGTCGCGGACCCGGAAGTTGAGCATGGTCTGCTGCGTTTCGGAGCCGAAGTAGTCGGTCCCGGCCTCGAAGGGCGCGAAGACGGTCGGGCCGGGTTGCTGTTGCCAGAGGCCGTGTTCGTCGGCGTCGAGGCCGAGGCAGTCGCGATACCAGGCCCCGAGGGCGGCGGGGTCGTTCGCGCGGATGAAGTACCCACCGATACCGAGCACACGTTCCATGCGGCGATCCTGCCAGCCGGGTCGCCGCATGGGCGGGTGACACGCGGGATTCAGCGGCCGACCTGGACGTCGTCGAGGATGCCGAGGGCGTCGGGGACGAGGACGGCGGCGGAGTGGTAGGCGCTGACGAGGTAGGAGGTGATGGCTTGGTCGTTGGTGCCCATGTGTCGGACGTTGAGTCCGGGTTGGTATTGGTCGGGCAACGACTTCGGTCGGAGGCCGATGACGCCGGCGTCGTCTTCGCCGGTGCGCATGGCGAGGATGGAGGTGGTGCCGGCGGGGCTGATGGGGATTTTGTCGCAGGGCAGGATCGGGACTCCGCGCCAGGCGGTGACGCGTTTGCCGTCCAAAGCCACCGTATCCGGATAGATGCGGCGGGTGGTGCATTCGCGGCCGAAGGCGGCGATGGCCTGCGGATGAGCGAGGAAGAAGCGGGTTTTGCGGCGGCGGCAGAGCAGGTCGTCGAGGTCGAGGGGTGTCGGCGGGCCCGAACGGGTGGGGATCCGCTGTTTGAGGTCGGCGTTGTGCAGGAGTCCGAAGTCGGTGTTGTTGACCAGTTCGTGTTCCTGGCGTTCCCGCAACGCTTCGATGGTGAGCCGGAGTTGTTGTTCGAGCTGGTTGAGGGGCTGGTTGTAGAGGTCGGTGACGCGGTTGTGGACGCGTAGGAGGGTTTGGGCGACGGCGAGGTCGTATTCGCGCGGCGACGGGTCGTAGTCGACGTAGGTGCCGGGCAGCAGGGGTTCGCCGTCGTGTCCGGCGGCGAGGTCGATGGCGGCTTCGCCTTTGGTGTTCTGGGGTTTCCGGGGCCGGGCCAATGCGGCGGCGACGTGGGTGCGCAGGGCTTGGGAGCGGCCGTTGAGGCGGGCGTAGGTGGCGGCGGTCAGGGCGAGGAGGGTGGTGCGGGTGGCGGCGCGGGCGGTGTAGGTCCAGGTGCCGGGGTGGGGGCCGAGGAGTTCTTCGCCGAAGTGGTCGCCGTCGGTGGCGGTGCCCAGGTGCAGCTCGTCGCCGTAGGGGCCGGTGCCGTGGCGGGTGATTTTGCCGTGGGCGAGCAGGAACAGGGTGTCCAGTGGCGTGCCGGCGGTGACGATGGTGTCGCCGGGTTGGTATTCGCGTTGCTCGAACGCCTCGGCCAGTGCACTCAGGGCTGCTTCGTCGCCGAAGTCGCGGAGCAGGGCGAGTTCGGTGAGTTCGGCGGGGATGACGTGGACGCGGGCGCCGGTGGTGTAGAAGGAGAGTTTGCCGTCGCCGAGGGTGTAGGTGAGGCGCCGGTTGACGCGGTAGGAGCCGGCGGGGACGTCGATCCAGGGGAGCTGGGAGAGTAGCCAGCGGGTGGTGATGCCGCGCATCTGCGGCACTGTTTTGGTGGTGGTGCTCAGCGTCCGCGCCGCGGTGACGCTCAGCGACAGCTGCACCGACGTGGTTTCGGTGACGGTCACGGGGTCACCCGCCGTTCAGGTTCGGGTGGGCGGGTGTCGCCGGTGCGCGGCACGATCCGGGCGGCCGCGGTGCCGAGCCCGGTCGGCCCGAACGCCGACGCGGGCAACACGGGCGGCCGGCCGGGCGCGTCGGGCTTGCGCGGTGGGGTGACGGGCTCGGGCATCATCCCTCCCGGCCGATTTCGGCGCTTTCGAGGACGGCGAGGGCGTCGGGGACGAGGACGGCGGCGGAGTAGTAGGCGGAGACGAGGTAGGAGATGACGGCTTGGTCGTTGATGCCCATGAAGCGGACGTTCAAGCCGGGTTGGTATTCGTCGGGGAGGCCGGTTTGGTGGAGGCCGACGACGCCTTGGGCTTGTTCGCCGGTGCGCATGAGCAGGATGGAGCTGGTGCGGGTGTCGGTGACGGGGATTTTGTTGCAGGGCAGGAGGGGGATGCCGCGCCAGGAGGGGACTTGGTGGCCGCCGAGGTCGACGCTGGTGGGGTAGAGGCCGGCTTTGGTGCATTCGCGGCCGAAGGCGGCGATGGTTTTGGGGTGGGCGAGGAAGAAGCTGGGGTCTTTCCAGACGAGGGTGAGCAGTTCGTCGAGGTCATCAGGGGTGGGTGGGCCGGTGCGGGTGGGGATGCGCTGGGCGAAGTCGGCGTTGTGCAGGAGCCCGAAGTCGGGGTTGTTGATCAGTTCGTGTTCTTGGCGTTCGCGCAGGGCTTCGACGGTCAGCCGCA